>CAVVMN010000014.1:0-400427 GCA_963749305.1 uncultured Acidimicrobiaceae bacterium | reverse complement strand
CCGCCCCACTTCAGTCGGCGTCATGCGTGGAAGATACGGCCGTATGGGGTGGGTGTTGACGGCGTCGGCAACCATGACTTGCTCCAAGCAGGAATTGCGGAGGTCGGTTTCGCCCAAGCAACGCCGGTCAACTGGCCGTCTGCCGGCTTACCCGGTTTGATTTGCTCCGGGCGAGTCCAGGTTTATGCTTGGTGGGAGGACCTCCCTTCCGCTGCCGAGCGGGTCGACCTGCCAGTCAAACCGGGCGACAGAGTCACAGTGTCTATCTTTAAAATGTCCCCCGGCTGGTGGGCACTCGCCGTCCATGACCTCACTGCAAAGCAGAGCTTCCTGTTGGCCCAACCCTACGCCGGGCCCCAGACCTCGGTCGAATGGGTGGTCGAGGCACCTAAGGTCATAGGGTCCTTGACGAGCCCGGTCCCTTTTAGCGCGGTGCACTTTCGTGACCTTAACGCAGAGGGCGAGGTCCGCGACCTTGAGCGCTTCAGCCATGGTTTGGGCCCATCGTTCACGTCTAGTCCGAATGCGGTGACCAGTGCCGCGCAGCTAATGCGCTCGGGCTTCGATGTCCATTTGGAGCTTTTGGAACGTTGAGCGGTTAACCAGAGTCGCCTTGACTGCGGAGCCGGGCCGCGCAGGCAAGCGCGTTATCCCCCTATAGCCCGTAGAACGGCCAACCGATCGGCACGCCCAGAAAATACTGCCCGGCCGACTCGTACCGAGCCGTCGAGACATAGGCAGTGCGCCGAACAAGGCTTCGAGATGGCGCGAAGGCGGGCAGGACTCCTTCAGGTTTGGCCGCCGCCAAGAGCCCCGATGTCGCCCGCCAGCGATACCCCGAGACTTTCCCATGATCGGGCATCTTGCC
Source organism: uncultured Acidimicrobiaceae bacterium (assembly GCA_963749305.1). GTDB lineage: Bacteria > Actinomycetota > Acidimicrobiia > Acidimicrobiales > Palsa-688 > Fen-671. Next base: position 399,559 of record CAVVMN010000014.1, on the reverse strand, counting down.
GGAAACTTTGCAATGTGAGCGATTAGTCGACGATCCGCGCCTCGTCGGCGTAGGTGCTCATCGGTCTGTGAAGAGCTGAAGCCGGTTGGGCCAATAGGTATGCGGGGTCGCACATTCCATGGCACCAGGTCTTAAATCTCGTGCGTACCACGCACTAAGAAGGCGCGCCACCGTGGCCTTTTTCGTCGTGGCCTCGACCATCGACTGGCGCACTAGCCGTTTGCGACGAGCCGCTGTCTGCGGGCCAGCCGTCAGTTCTGGCGATAGCGCTCCCAGACTTCTCGGGCCACGCGATGGGTTGCTTGGCGGTTCCTACCGGCGTCACCCGGTCATATGTACTGCTGCGATCTCGGCCAGCTGGTGGCGGTCGGCCACTCCGAGCTTGGCGAACACACGCGTGAGGTGGCTCTTCACCGTGACTGTAGAAACGAACAACTGGCCGGCGATCTCGGCGTTGCTCAGGTGCTTGGCGACGAGGGAAACGACCTGGCGCTCGGTCGGGGTGAGGCTGTCCCAGCCTGAAACGGACCGGTTCTGGCTGCCCCGTCCTCGGCGGGCATAACCAACGGCTTCTGGGAATGTGAGCGCCCGGCCCTCTGAGATGGCCTGGTCGAAGGCTTCCTGCCCGAGGGCTGCCTGGACCGCCATCAGGACCGGGGCGAGCTCGTCCCTTGCCGGTGCCCAGCGGCGGTACCCCGTGGCTTCCCGCTGGGCCTCGGCTGCCCCCACGAGCCGGGCCGCCACGGCGGGGCGCCCGAGGTCGAAACCCGTAACGGCCACGAGCTCCAGCAGGTCGACCGCCCACACCAGGTGCCCTGCGCCCGCCGCTTCCTCCAGGCCGTCACAGGCCAACCCGTGGGCGCGGGGCCAATAGCCGTCGGCCCGGGCCAGGCGGGCCTCGGCCCGCAGGATAGGCACCCCCTCGGGATCGGGCTTCCTGGGCAACCGCCACGTGCAAGCGTCGAGATGGCTCCGGGCTCCGTTCAGGTCACCGCGCCGCAGGGCCACCTCGGCCAGGACGGCCCGGTTGTTCACGCACGTGCGGCCAAACCCGAGCGCCTCCAACTTCGAATTGCCCGCCTCCAGGATCTCGTAGCCGTCGTCGTCCTGGCCGAGGGAGACCTGGAGATGACCTAGGCCCGTATCGGCGCACGCCAGGTTGAACGGATCGCCGATCGACTCGGCTAGGGCCCGGGCCCGGGCGAACGCACCCGGTGCAGCGGCGTCGCCCAGGTACATATAGGTCTCACCGCGGTGGCGCTCGGCAAAGCAGGCAAATGTCGGGGCCGATAGCTGAGCGCTCAGCCGCAGCAGGCTCTCAGCTTCTTCCAACCCCCTCGCCAGGCAGCCGCAGTACGTGGCGGCGATGGAACTAATAGTCTTGGTACTGAGCAAGGCCCACAGCCAATCGGCGTCCCGAACGGCGCGTTCCGATTCCTCGGCCAGTGAGAAGGCTTCTTCGGGCCGGCCCAGCCAAAAGTAGGCCCACGCTTTGTTGTGGAGGGACAGGCCGACGAGCATTTGCCGCCCCGCCTTCCGGGCGAAACCGATGGCTTCGTCGGCGGTCCTTAGAGCCTCGTCCGGCTGCGCCCAGGCCTGTATGTTCGCAACCATGAATAAGCCGCCGGCGATGTACTGGTCATCGCCGAGCGATCGGCCCAGAGCGGTCAGCTCCAGTGCTAGCTGGAGCGCAGCAGGCGGGTCCGAGTTCCGCTGGTACTGGCTCGCCGGACTCAAGAGGGCCGCCCGGCGCAACGGTGCCAGCTCAGTCGCCAGCAGCCGCTCGCACCAGGCCCTGCCCTCCGACCAGAGGCCCAAGACCGTGAAGAAGCGCTCCGTCGCCGCAACGAGCCGCGCGGCGACGTCGAACTGGGCGGACGCGACGCCCCAGTCGAGAGCGGCGCGCACATTGTCCAGCTCAGGCGTAAGGGCGGCCAAGGCCACAGCCACCTCGGGAGTGTCGAACTTCGGTCGCATGGCCTCTGCGAGCCCAGTGAAGTAGCCGAGGTGGCGGTCCCGGGCCCATGCGGTGCCGGCGTCGGCGTCGAGGGCAGCGCCGGAGTAAGCTCGCATGGTCTCGTGGAGCCGGAAGCGGTCGGCATCTGCATCGACCTGGACCAGCGACTTGTCTACGAGGGAGGTCAACAGCCCGAGGACGTCGTCGTCCTCGATCTCGCCTCCGGCACAGACCGCCTCGGCGGCCGCCAGGCTGAAACCGGACACGAACACCGATAGGCGTCTCAGCAGGGCGCGCTCGTCTTCCCTCAGCAGGGCGCAGCTCCATTCGATCGAGGCCAAGAGCGTTTTTTGGCGGGGCGGCCCGGCCCGCCCGCTCCCGATGAGCAAGTGGAAGCGGTCTGCAAGGCCCTCGGCGATGGCATGGACGCTCATTAGCCGGGCTCGCGCCGCCGCCAGCTCCAGGGCCAAGGGGATGCCGTCGAGGCGCTCGCAGATCGCGGCCACGGCCGCTACGCCGGCGTCGTCCAGAAGAAAGCCCGGGCGCGCCCTCGTGGCCCCGTCGAGGAACAGTCTTCCCGCCTCTGAGCGCTGCAGCGAGTCTTCACTGCCACGTTGCTGGCTGTCAGGCAGCTCGAGACCTCCCACGGGCACCATCACCTCACCTGTTACCCCCAGACGTTCACGCGAAGTGGCGAGGGCCCATACCTTGGGGCAGCCCCGCACGAGGGCGTCGGCCAGCGACGCGCACGCGTCGACGAGGTGCTCACAGTTATCGAGGAGCAGGAGCACGCGCCGCTCGGACAGCTGGGTAACGAGCACATCGACCGGGTCCCGGCCCGGTGCTGCCCTCAGCCCGAGCGTCCCCAGGACGGCGCCAGGCACCAGGCCCGGGTCGGAGAGGCCCGACAAGTCCACGAAGAACACGCCGCCGGGGCGGAGGTCAGCAACCTGTCGCCCGATCTCAATGGCGAGGCGGGTCTTGCCACACCCGCCCGGGCCGACCAAGCTGACTAGCCGGTCCGGCGGCAGCCGGCGGCGGACCGTAGCGATGGTGGCCTCGCGCCCGACGAAGGTCGTGAGCTGGCCCGGCAGGTTCCCTAGAGCCTTCATGGGGGCGTCACCAAAAGAAGTGTGGGCCCGGGCGCGCCGGAGCGCAAGGAGCACTCGGATCCTGAGCCGCCGTTCTGTTGGTGGCGAACACCCGCCCTTTCGTGGCTTCCGCGCTCGGTTCGTGCCGCCGGCCTGGTCGGCTGGGTTGGCGGCGATCAGGCCCCATTTGACGGCACGCCCGAGCGACGCATGGAGGATCGAGCGGTGCTGGCGGATTGACGAGCCGGAGAGGCCCTTTTCCTGGAGCGAACGGTAGAAGGCGTCAAGTTGGCGCGGGCTCAGCCTGTCGAGGCGCATGTTCCCGAGAGCGGGCTCGATCGACTTGTTTATCAATCGCCGGTACTCGTCGGTCGTGTAAGCGGCCCGATTGGGGGTTATGTAGTTTCGGCTGCCCGCGAAGACCCCGCAGCCGCGATTGGCCCTCGCCCACCTCGTGCACCCCCCCGCCCCGGCCCTCGTCCCGGGGCATTCGGACAACCAGTTGTTGTCCAAATGTTGGTTCGGGGGAGTGACCACTCCAAGAATTCCCTGCTAGAAGGGGCTCCGGGGGCAGGGCCCAACCTCCAAGCATCCGGATCCAAAGTCGCCTATCGCACGTCTGTTCCCATGGCTACCTAGGGCTTGAGCTGCCGTTTTGTGACACGCCAGCGGCTCGTAGAGGTCGGCCTGGGCAACAATTGGCGGCAGTTGTCGCCCCAAAGGTCGCCCCGTTCGTCGGCCCGCGCTTAGTCGAGGGCCAATGACGCGGCACCTACGAATAGTTTCTTTGTCAGATCGTGGTTGCCCACTGGGCGGCAACGGGTTCCTCGTCCCAGCGCGCAATAGCCTTCAACACCCACTCGTGGGCCGAGCAGGACAAGAGCGCTCAACCGCCAGGGGCTGGCCAAGCTCATCGGCGTGGCCAATTTCTACCCAGACCGGATCGTCGACCTGATCGAGCACAACGAGGTGGCCCCGGCGGTCAATCAAATCGAGACCCACCCGTTCGTACCAGCGGCCGCTGACCAGGAACTGATGCGCCAGCATGGCATCCAGATCGAGTCCTGGGGGCCATTTGCCGAAGGCAGGAACGACCTGTTCTCCAACCCTGTCCTAAGCGAGATCGCAGCGGCGCACGGCAAGTCCGTCGGACAGGTCGTCCTGCGATGGCTGACCCCTTTTGCATTAGAGGGTGGCGAGAAAGGAAAAACCGGCATCCGGGGCCCATGCGTGCAGCGCTGCCAGGTGGGTGGCCCAGGCCATCAGCCCGCTGGGCGCAATCGACATAAGTCGAGCGGGGGTCGGAACCGGTCTTGTCGACCACGCCGACTGACCAAGGCCCGATGTGCAGCACTCGCTCATCGAGACGCCCGTCGGCCCTGAACAGGTGCAGAGGGTTAGCCATGATTAGTTTCTCTCAATCATTGCCCCATATCGACGATATTAGCGCATGTTACGGCACTCCTCCAAGAGTTAGCTGTGATTAGTTTTAGGCACGCTCCTAGGTACATATGGCGCCAGGTGGACTACCGACCTGAACTGTCCGCGGACCCGGGGCCACGAGCCCGCTGCGCCAGCGCCCGGGGCCAGGGGCTGTCCCGCTCTCCGCCGGCCATCGGCCCATTGTGTGGTGAGTTGCATGTCCCTGCTCCTTCGCTGTGCCGGCTCGGTAACGCGGCGCGAACTGTTGGTTTGGCGGCTCTCGCAGGTCGAGAAAAGGCGTGCTGGACCGACCGAAGGTGACCTCGGGCTGCTCGTGAGACGACCTCACGAGCAGGTGCGCGACGGTCGCCTCAAGCGGCCAGGCTGAAAGGCGGGTAGCGGTCGGTGAGGAAACCGACGTAGGCCTCCACCCGGAGCGAGTAGCGGTAGGCGCTCACCAAGAAGCCCCGGATGCCCTCGGGGTACTCACCGGTGAACAACACGGCCAAAAAGCCAACTACGACACCAAAAAGGGCGAGGACGTACAGGGCGGCCAGCACGAAGTACTGGGGGATGGCCAGGGCCCATTTGTACAGCGGCGCCCAGCGCTTGAGGTGTTCGGGATAGGCCAGGCTGAGCGAAGTGTGGGGCTCGGCGCCGTCGTCGTCGGAGGACAGGGCGAAGTCGAATGGGGGTATTCCCCGCGCATGAAAAATGCGTAGCTCATGGCCCGCCATTCATAGCGGTAGGTCATGACGATGGCGTCGAAGGGCGGTCGTGGTACTTGCTCGGTGAACATTACCGTAAAGAAGCTGATCAGGGTCAGTACCTGGCGGAAAGTCCGCAGGGCATGGCGATCATCAGGTGGGGTACAGCCAGGAGCCACTGTACGAGGGGGCGCCAGCGGGTGATGTGCCGGTCGGCGCGCAGCTCGAGCTGCAGGGGGTAGGTGGCGGGCATAGACACGGTTTCTTCTTCGTCCAGGCCGCCTCGGGGACGGGGCGGCAAGTCTTGCGCGGTCAGGTTCGCGAGTACCGGCCGCGCGGCGCGGCCGGTATTCGCGGTGTTCGGCGGGCCTTTCAGCTGGCGTGGACGGCACCTTCTTTCTCCAGGGTCTGGTACACCGACGTGGCCAGGTCGGCCCCCACGTCATCGCTGCCGGCCGCGGTCGCGCTGTTGAGCGCGAGCGTTGCCATGGCCGCGCGGGCGGACCGGTCGCGGAAGACGCTAACGGCGATCAGGGCGAGGTTGCCTCCTGCGGCAGCTCCGATCGTGGTGGTGACGAGCGCGAACAGCCCGGATGTCGCGGTGAACCCGAGCCACCCTCCGAGCAGGGCGCCGGCGGTTGCGGCCAGGAGACCGAGTGACTTGGTGGCACGGTCCCAGTCGCGGTGGGCCCAGGCCAGGTAGAGGCCCAGCGCGATCGGCCCGCTGGGGGCGAGGACCCGGAGCAGTTCGCTGCTCAGGGACAGCGCGGGCCAGAGCGTCAGGACGACTAGGGCGGCTCCGAAGAAGCCGCCGAGCCCGAGCACTAACGGGACGATGGTGCGGGCCACGACGCTGGTCTTGCGCCCTGCGGAACCGTGCTTGCGTACCCGGAGCGCCACCCAGAGCAGCGACAGGCCAGCCAGGACGACGAAGCCGATCACTGTCCCGACGATGTCCTGGGCCACCGCTGTCTGCCTGGACGATGTGGTGAAGCTGACCTTGTTCGGGGTGTAGCGGGACGTGTCGACCTGGCCGGTGGCGTAGAACGTGGTCAGCAGCTGCGTGCTGGCGCTGGGCTCGTAGGACCAGAAGTCTTCCGCGTGCCCGAGCCCGGACAGGATGACCTGGTGCCCGTTGGGCAGGTGCGGCAGCAGCTCCTTGGTGGCGTTCTGGGCCGGCGTTTGGAAGTCGAGCGTGCCGCCGATGAGCAGCGTCGGGACGTTCGAGTTCGGCACGCTGGTGTACTGGTCCTCGCCCGGGTTGGCCGGCCAGGAGTGCACCAGGCCTCCTGCCCCCCAAATGAAGTCCGCCAGGGGGTTGCCGATGATCGAGCCCCGGTCCGCGCCGGAGCTGTAGTAGCGCTCGACGGGCTGGGCGTCGGCCATCCCGATGCTGGCAAACTCGCCCCAGACGAACGACGAGGGCAGGATGAGCCCGGCCATCTCCGATAGCAGCCAAAAGCCGCTGGGGTCGCCGTGGGCGGCGGAGATCCACGAGTCGAGGGTGTTCGGCCCGGCCAGTACGCCACCGCCTCCGTAGGTCTCGTCGTTGAGCCCGAGGAACGTCCCGACCAGCACGTTGCCCCGCTTGATCGGCAGGAAGTACCACCGGCTCGGCATGTGCGCCGCCGTGTGCTGCATGCTGGCGGCGAGGTTGGCGGTGCGGGCCCGGCAGGCCGGGTCCTGCGCGCACAGCGCCGAGTAACTCGCGATCCCCTGATCGATCTCGGCCCCGCTGTAGAGGAAGTTCCCGGGCGGGTTGACCCCGATCATGGCCGAGCGGTCGACACTGTTCGGGTACATCCACGAGTAGATCATGGCGAGACGGGTCCCGGCGCTCTCGCTGACCAGGTCGATGCGCTGGTAGCCGAGGGCGACGCGAGCGGCGTCGATGTCGTCGGCCTGCTCCGCCATCGTGTAGCCGGCGAGGTCTACGCCGGACCGCTCAAGCCGCTGCGCGCACGCGGCGAAGGCCTGGGAGTACGCGCTCAGCGACGCTTTGGCGAGGAGGTAATCTCCGGAGTTCTCCAGCGCCGCCGTCACCTCGGGGCAGTTCAGCACCGAAGAGCCGTCGACGCCGCGGTAGCCGACCATGACGACATCGTGCTGGGCGGCCAGGCGGCTCGCTTGGGGGAACGTCATGTTGGTCACGCCCGGGCCGCCGTTGAGCCGGAAGATCGGCGCCAGCGGGTGGGATGAGCGAGCCAGGATGCGGATCACTGGCAGCGAGATCAGACGCGACCGGGGGTCTGCCCGGTCCTCGGGCACGACGAGCGTCCCGCAGTCGGCGCGGTAGGCGCCGTTCTCGGTGGGATAGGTGCACGGGTGCATGGTCAGCTGGCCGGCGTGCGCCCCCTGCGGGACCGAGTCCGTTCCCGGGCTGGACGAGGCTCCCAGGTAGGTAAGTCCCGTCAATAGGACGATGGTCACCACCAGGCCAACGATCCGTGCCCAGGTGAATGCCCGTGGTCTTTGGGCCGGTACTGGTTGGTCGACCGCCACGGTCTTGCCGTAGCGCTTAGTGAGATGCCTTGCCTCGAACATTGGTCTTCCTTTCGTCGGTGCTCCGGTGCTGCGAACAGCGTGCGCCCAGCGCCTGAGGTGGGACTGCCATGGCGCTGAGGCCGGCACCTCAGCGCCGTCGTGTGGAGGCTGCTCAGGCGCCGGCGCGGCGGTCGCCGTAGGGTTGTGGTGTGGAGGTGAGGTTCTTCGGCGAAGTTCGAGGCACTGGAGAGGGCATGCCCATGCCCGTCCGAGGCGTCAAGCAGCGGACGGTGTTGGCCCTACTGGCGCTTCAGCGGGGGAAGCCCGTCAGCGCCGACCGGCTGATCGAGGCTCTCTGGGGTGACCGCCAAGTGGCCAACGCAGCCAACGCCCTGCAGGCCCAGATCGGCCAGCTTCGGCGCACCCTCGGCGCAGCGGCGATCGTTCCCTCTGAAGCCGGCTACGCCCTCGACGTCGGTCCAGATGACCTCGATGCGGCCCGCTTCGAGCAGCTGGTGGCCAAAGCGCGGCGCCTGCTCCAGGAAGGAGAGACGGCGCTGGCCTCATCGACGCTGCGCCAAGCCCTCCAGCTGCGGCGAGGAGAGCCGCTCAGTGAGTTCGCGTACGCGGGCTTCGCCGATGCCGAGCGGGCGCACTTGGACGACTTGACCCTGGTGGCGACCGAGGCCCGCGCCGAAGCCGACCTGGTGTTGGGCCATCACGGCGAGCTCGTCAGCGAGCTGGAGGCGTTGTGCCGGGAACACCCTCTTCGCGAGCGGCTGTGGGAGCTGCTCATGCTCGCCCTGTACCGGGCTGGACGCCAGGCCGGAGCCCTGCGGGCTTACAGCCAAGCCGGTGACTATTCGGAATATGCACGTCCGCCATCATTTCGGCCGGGTCGAGATCGTCGACCGGGATAGCGGTGCCCAACTGGGTGGCGGTGCCGGAACACCTCGACAGCACGTTAGTGGCGGGGAAGGTAGCGGACGTCGACTGTTTCGCCGACGTAGCCGCACAGCTGGGCGCAGTTGTATGCCCTTAGGCTTGACGCTGACCCACGTCTGGTCACCACCCGTTCGACTCGCGGCCAGCAGCAGATGGCGGAGACGTCCGGGCCCCAGGATCTCGATTGGTGTGGGATCGACGCACCACCGCTGCCGGGGTGTTCCGATTCCCAGAGCCGTAGCGGTGCGACCTTCGGGAACTGCAGTGTGACGGTTGCCCCCATTATGTGCGCGCCGGGCAGGGCAGAATTAGTGCGGTTCTTCGAGAGGGTTGACCGCTACACGCGGTGTCAGCCGTGCGGCGCGCCAGCGGACGATCTCCCTCTGCACCCCGATGGTCACCACCAGGTACAAGAGGATGCTGGAGGTCCCCAAGGGGATCTGGGTGGAGTGCTCGACAAGGGCGTCCAGCGCGAAGTGTGCGGCCAGGGAAACCAGCCACAGCGCGGCGGTGAACTTCGTTCCATGTCGCCAGGCCGAGCCGTCCTCGGCCCGCCATATCGTGACGGTGACCGCTCGGATCGCCCCCATTCCCGCGCCGGCTAGCAGCGAGAGCACCAGCCACGCGACCGTGGCGACGGGCACGGTGTGGTGGCCGATGGCGGTCTCCATTTCGATGAGGCCCCGACCTCCTCGACCCTTCGCATGCCACGCGCGCTCAAGCAGGCCGGCGCAGCCACGCAGTACCTCGTGCCCGTCTTTAGTCAGTGTGCCCGTCTGGACTTTACGTCGGTTTCCCGCGGTCATCACGACCCCCATGGAGCACGGCTTTGACAACATCGGCCGGGGGACCGACCACCCGCCCAGAAATAGGCGTGGGCGCCGCCATGGGGCGCCAACACCCTGGAGTAACGGGCGCTCGTTCCATGCGGACTGCAGCGCGCTCTCGCGAACGCCGAGTTCCTAAAGAGTCCTTTTAGGGTGTCATCAACGTAACCGACGGGGCTGTTTGGGTGCGGCCCCCCGACATCGCGTGACAGGTTGGAGCGACGGTCATGCGCCCAGGATCAGTCATGCGCCCAGGATCAGTAGCCTGCGGGGGCGTGTCGGTGCTGGCATCGCCGGATCGAGCACTCTGGTGACCGAACCCGTCAACCGTTTCGGCCCAATTGGTGGGCGAACGTCCTTTCCGAGGTCGCGGGATTTCAGCCAGCCTTGCGTCTCATACGGCGATGACGATCTTGCCTCGAGCATGACCCTCCTGGAAGTACCGGATGGCCTCGGGAGCCTCCCTGAGCGGGAACGTCCGGTCGATGGCCGGTGTGACCTTCCCTGATTCGATGAGCTCTCGGAGAACAGACAAGTCGGCGCCGTTCTCTTTCGCACCGAGGATGCCCAGCTTGTGGCTCACCAGCGGGGACAGCATCATCGCACGGAGCTGGCGGTCGAAGCCGCCCAGCCACCGCCCGTCGGTCTCGCCTCCGACGATAACGAGCCGTCCAACTGGCGTAAGAGCTCGACGGAGGCGTGACAGCCGGCTGTTGCCCTCGATGTCAAGGATGGCGTCGTAGCGCCGCTCGCCGTCGGCGAAGTCGTCGCGTGTGTAGTCGATGACGTGACCGGCGTCGAGGACCCGGACCAGGTCCATCACCGCCGTGCTACACACGGCGGTGACCTCGGCATCGAGGCCCTTGGCGATCTGGACCGCGAACGTCCCCACACCGCCCGAGGAGCCGATGATCAGCACCTTGTCTCCGGGTTGCACCTGGTCGCGGTCACGCACACCCTGCAAAGCGGTGACCCCGGAGACGGGGACCGCCGCCGCCTCCTGGAAGGAGAGGATTGCCGGTTTGAGGGCGAGCAGTCCCACTTCAGCCCGGGCATACTCGGCGAATGAGCCGTCACAGGTGCCGTAGACCTCGTCGCCCGGCTTGAACTCGGTCACGTTCCGGCCGACGGCCTCGACGGTGCCCGCCAGGCTCCGGCCCGGGTTGGGGGCCTTAGGCCGGCGGAACCCGAAACCCATGGTCCGCATGAGCTTGGGCAGACCGGTCATCAGGTGCCATGTACCCCGGTCCACGCTCGCCGCACGCACCCGGACCAAGACCTCGTGGTCACCGATAACCGGCCGGTCGATCTCCGCAAGCCGGAGGACGCGCTCGGGTGAGGAGCCATATTCAGTTTGGACAATCGCCTTCATCGTCTCGGCGCCGGCGGGCCCGGGTGTCGGCTCGGTCGAGTGATCGAGCATTGAGGTCTTCGTCACCTCATTTTTCGCCGTCATCGTCCTGCTCCAATCGAGACGGCGTGGGAACCCGAGCCGCACAATGCCATCCGGCGTCCCCGGACCACAAGCCAAAGTGCGAACACGAACTCACCCATGCCCGTGATCGCGGAGACTCGGACGAGGAGCCTTGCACGAGTGCCCGGACGACGGTGTCGAAGACATAGCCGAAGCCAGCGATAGCGAGCAGGAGACCGAGCAGCTTCGGGACATAACCCGATCTGTAGGCCATGTAGGCCAGGACAACCAGATTCAGACCGAAGAGGACGAGCCCGGCGTCCCAGATGTTGGTGAAGGTGTTTATGTGCCGTAATGCCTGGGTGTGCACCCGGAGCGCTTCCACGAGCGACTGATGGCAACCATGAAGACCACGGCGTAGGCGATGCGGCGAGGACGGCAACCTCGTACACCACCCGTTGGGACTTGACCCTTGTGGAACGATCTTGTCGGCAGCACGAGTACGCGCCGGGATTGCTGCGCCAAGGATGGCGCCACCCGCTAGGGCGGCGCCGACGAGTGCTCGGTTTCTGTCACTGCTCTCTCTTGTGCCCTGGCTCATCAGCGCGGGTCGGGCACGTGCCGCAGACGGCCTATCGGCCGTTTCGCCTAGCTGGCCCGCTTGCTCTGCTGTCGCACTGTGCCCCGGTCGGCCCATTGCTGGGCGCGCTGCTGAAAAACGAGCTGCTCCGAGTCGAGGTCGCCGTAATCTTCCGGCGCGATTTCCAGGCTCGGCACCCTGCTCAAAATGTCTCGGATCTGCGGGCCGGTCATGTCACCGACCTCTCTTTTTGCCGTCGACGAGGATTGAGCCCGAGTTGGGGGCGTCCAGGCCCAGGACCATACGCATGGTGGTGGACTTGCCGGCCCCGTTGGGGCCGAGGAAGCCGGTTACCCGGCCGGGCCGGACGACGAAGGAGACGTCGTCGACTGCCACGGTCTTGCCGTAGCGCTTAGTGAGATGCCTTGCCTCGATCATTGGTCTTCCTTTCGTCGATGCTTCGGTGTTGCGAACAGCGTGCGCCCAGGGCCTGAGGTGGGACTGCCGTCGCGCTGAGGCCGGCATCTCAGCGTGGTGTTGAGGCTGCTCAAGCGAGGCGAGGGCGGCGGCCGTAGGGTGGCGGTATGGAGGTGCGGTTCTTCGGCGAGTTCGAAGCGACAGAAGGGGGCGTGCCGGTACCGGTTCGCGGTACCAAGCAGCGGGCCGTGCTCGCCTTACTGGCGCTGCAACGCGGGGCCCGTCAGCGCCGACCGGCCCGCTCACTCACTCAGTTTTTCGGCGAACCTAGCCTTCCATCGCGCGTTTGTCCGCGGACGGAAACGCTCCCGCACTAAATCCGCAGCCCGACGATCCGCCTCTTCGGTGGCGCGGGCGTAGACCTGAAGCGTCATCGTCACGTTCGCATGGCCGAGCCGATGCTGAGCAGTCTTCACGTCCACACCGGCGGCCACCATGGCTGACGCCGCTACCGAGCGCAGGTCGTGGAAGCGGAGCCCCTCGAGCGCGGCGGCGCGGCATGCGGGCGCCCAGCGAATGCGCCGCCCGCCGAGTAGTTGAGCGGCCCGCCCGAGAGGTTCACAAAGACCAACGCGTCAGCGTCCGCCGCAGTGAGCTGGCGAATCGCGAGGAGGGCCGAAAGCTCCTCCAGCAACCACGGCGGCGTGGCGATCGCCGCCCACGCACTTCTTCGAGCTATCTCTCACACCCACCAGAGTCGATGTCGCCGATAGTGACCCCGGCTACCTCACCCCAGCGCAGCCCGAGCACGGCCACGAGCCACACCATCGTGCCGTGGTCTCCGAGCCCAGCAGCGACCGAAGACAATTGATCAGCGTCTAGGGCAGGGCGCTCGACGAGCTCGGCCGACGGGAGACGAACATGCCGGCACGGGGAGCGCGGGATCAACTCGGCCGCCTCGGCGGACTTGAACATGGCGCGCAGCGCCGAGTACATGCGACGCACCGTCGAGGGGGCGAGCTCGGCTGGCAAATTGTCAACCAGGCGCTGCACGTCGGCCCGCGTCACTGAGACGACACGCTCGACGACCCCGGAGCCGCCACGGCAGCGCTCACGATCTCCCGGTCGGGGTCGCGAAGATGCGCGCAACCGTCCGACCACTCACGCGGCGTTTGGGTGGTGGCCGTTAATCCCACCTCTCCTCCTCGCACTATCAGGCGAAACCGTACAATTGTCGCGGGCACGGCGCGGTCGACGAGGCTGCTGTCGATTGCCGAACGAGCCTGCGACCCGCAGCTGGTCTCTTTTTACGCCGCTCCCCGTTACCCAAGGCTTCCCCTCTCACCGGTTCACGGGCCCACTAAAGCTAGCGGACGCACGCCAGCACCCGGCGTTCCGCATGCTCGTAGTGGCAGTTCTGAACGACCTGACAGGCGTCAACGACGAGGCAACGCGCCTCAGCTGAGGCTTCGGCCATGGGCCCCAAGATGGGACGAAAGTCCCTAGCAGATGAAGAGAACACGAGTTACTGATGAACATATGTGGCCGCGATCTAAGGCGGCTTGTGGAGGCCGGCGGCCAACCCGCCGGGCCAGCTTGAGGAGGCTCTTGGCCTTGGCCCTGATGGTGAGCCTCCTGCTTATTGCCGTCCCTGTCACCACAGCCGTCCCCATGGACCGCTCGGTGGTCCTCCACTCCTGTGCGGTCGCCAAATACGCCGCCCGCTGCGGGGCCCTCATGGTCCCCGAGGACCGGCTCACCGGGACCGGGCGCGAAATCCGCGTCCGGGTCGTAGTGGTGCCGGCTTCCGGGCCTGGCCGTCTCGCCGACCCCATCGTCTGGGTGGCCGGCGGACCGGGTGACTCGGCTGTCGACATGATCCAGCGGGTTATGCCCCTGTTCTTTTTCAACACCCATCGCGACTTGGTCTTCGTGGACCAGCGGGGCACCGGGGGTGCCGAGCGCGCTGACCTGCCCGGCGTTTTATTCAGCCTTGCCCGACCTGAACAACAAGGCAGCCCTCCGCGAAAGCGTGGCGCGGTGCCTGGCACACCTGAAGGCCAACCTCGCTTTCTACACGACGTCTATGGCCGCCGACGACCTCAACGACGTCTTGGGCGACCTCGGCTACAACAAGGTCAACCTCCTCGGCATCTCGTACGGGACGACGTTGGAACAGGTCTTTCTCACGCGCCACCCAGCACGAGTGCGCACGATGACCTTGCTCAGTGGGACGCTCCTCAGCGTCCCTGTTCTCGAGCGGTTCCCCCAGAGCGGACAGGACGCTCTCGATACCGTCGTTGCCGAGTGCGCCCACGATGTCCGGTGCCATCGTGCCTTCCCCCACCTCAGCTCCGACTGGTCCGCTCTCTGGAGCGCGCTCCAGAAAGCCCCCATCGTGGTGCCGGCAAGTATCTCGCCCAGCCACCAAGCGGTTAGCTTCAGCGCCGACTCCGTCGCCTCTGGTCTTCATCAACTCATGGCTGAGCCCAATGCCGAGGCAGCCGTACCGCTGGTCATCCACACGCTCGGCGCCGCCCAGGACCGAGGGGCGGCAATGGTGGCGCTCGCGGGGCCCTGGCGAAGGCGGGAATAGTACTGAGCCCCGGTGGTAGCCAGGAAATGATCAAGTACCCGATCCAGTGCCACGAGCCATGGGCCCGTGACCAAGCCAGCGCACTGGTTGACAAGAGCAGTTTCGAGCACCACTTGGATCTGGTCACGGCTCGGTGGTGGCAGTACGTCTGTACGCTCATCCCTCAGTCTGCCCAAGCCGCACAATATGGGGCCCAGACGTCCTCTCAGGTACCGGTCCTGGCTTTGAACGGGCTTGCGGACCCCCAGGACCCACCGGCGAACATGGACGGTGCGCGCCAACTCTGGCCGGACAGCCTCGAACTGGCCGTGCCGGGCCAGGCACACGACATTAACTGGCAGACCTGGCAATCATGTACCGGCCCGCTCATCGGGGCTTTCATAGTCCGTGCCACCGTGGCGGACCTCGACACGAGTTGTGTACCAAAGGCCCACGGCCAACCGTTCGCGTTAACACTGGGGATGATCGCTCCAGGGCATTGAACGGTTGGCCCGCGCTGCGGTATTCCTGTGAGCGCAGCGTAGTGGGGCTATCCCGGCCACGAGTTGCTTTCCCAAAATCCCGGGGACCCTTCACCGTCAATTTCCCAGCGCCTCATTTGCGGACCAAATTGATCGCTTTGGAGTTCCTAAGCCGTCGTCCGCTCTTCCCGGGGTGTTCCGCCGCAACGCCACGTTACTGATCGGCGCCACCTCGAGAGGCGCTTCGCAAAGGCCCAGCCAATCAGGTGAACCACCTCCCCCGAGCTTTCACAACGGTTATCTCCTGTGTACCGTTCCGAAGTGAGCAACTAATAGGGCCGATAGTGCGTATACGCATATCTCGTCCCCAAACCCCTTCGCGCTCTGAACGCGCCAGTACTCCGGCCACGTTACGGGGCCGGGGCACCGTGCACAGGGACCCTATTGCTTGGCTAGCTAAGAGGGGTCAGCGGCAAGTCTGTGGTCTATCGGCGTAGCGGTGGGGAACCTCGGGATCTCCTCCTCGACCGGCGCCCGGCTGTAGTGCCAGAGCCCAAAGCATGGCAAACTTGCACCACTCAACCGCCGAATTGGTTGAGAAAGACGTTGCCCGTTCCGACCGACAGCGAGACCACCCGGGGCGAAGAAGGGTCGTCGGTGATGCCCGACGACACGTCGCCTAACTCATCGCTTGTCGAGACGTGGTAGCTGAAGGAACGGGGTACCGTCACACCGACGTCTCCCGTGGAGGCTTTCACGACCAACTGCCAGGGAGCGGCAGTGAAACCGAGGGTGACGTTGCCAGTGCCTTCCCAAATGTTGGTACTACGTGAACGGAGACCAGCACCTGTAACATCGCCCGATCCAGTGGTGACGTCCAGAGCTCCAGAAACGCTGGCCAGCGTCACATTGCCTGCTGTCGCACTGAGACGTAACGGCCCCGCCAGCCCTTTCGCCGAAATGTCGCCGGCGGCAACATCGGCGACGACTGTTATCGGTACGGGTAGAGAAATGGTGTAGTTGTACCCACAATCGCCGCCCCGGGAGAGGCAGACGGATCGCAGCGATACTTGCTTGCCACTGTCCTGCCAGAAGACGCTCGGAGGTCGGCCGCCTCGATAGGTGGCAATCCCGTGGAGTGAGACGCGCTCCGATGGACCGGGTATGAGATGGAGGGTGCCGGCGTCGATGCTAACGGTGAACTCACCTGAAGTCGTCATCACCGAAGTACGGAGATGCTCGGTGTCGTGCGCATTGGATGTGGTCGCTCCGCAACCTGACAACGCCGAGGCAGCGACGAGCAGAGCGACTAGAGGTACGCACGAGTGTCGCCGGCCGGGCCCATGGCCAAGATCTTCCCCTTTTGTAAGCATTGAACTTTCACTTTCTTGAACTACTCGGTCAAGGTAACGCCAGGCTCGAGCCTCTTAATGCGCTCCTCGTGGTATAGCCCGCCTCCAGGCGCCCAGTAAGCACCAAGCTTTACTGCATTTGCTATCCGGTTCCCCATGACGCTGCCCTCCTTTGGTTGTGGCCACATCAGCGAACTGGGCCCTACGCCACCTCGTTCACCCCAACCATCTCGACTGGAACCATTTCGGTCTTCGGGTCCGCGTGATAACGAGGTGCTGGAAATCGTTGGCCCGCTGTGCAAGCCAGCGGACGTCGAATGTCGCCTTAGCTTCTGTTTTCCCCGAGCGGCCAGTTCACGCCCACGCGGCGGTGGCCTGAGTGGCCGCGAGTGTGGGCACGTTTGAGACGGACCGTGGTGGGATCGACCTGCTCAGGCAAAAGGTCCAGGTAGAACTTGCAACCGACTCTCATTCAGACCTCCTGAAGTTCTCTCTTCATGAGAGCACCATGGCGCTAATTTGGGACGGGGCCGTTGGTCACAAAGGCAGGAGATTTCGGGTCACGCGGGGGCACCTGCCAGCCGTTCGGGGATAACAGGCAGCACCCATGCACCGCCCGACATGGCGGCAACATGGGTTCATCTCTAGCCTCGCTCCTCGCTTCGGTAAGGCCTTTAGTCCTTCTCTCGACGAAATCTAGAAAGCCTGCTGCGCTTCAAATGGACGAAGGACCCTAACCAATGAGGTGAGTGCGTAGCACAATTGTGAAGGAGGTGAGCTGAAATGGACGTGGTCATCGTGTACGAAAGCCTCTACGGGAACACTCGAAGCGTGGCCGAAGCTATCGCCGAGGGTTTCCGTGGAACGCGACCCGACGCCATCGTGACCGTCTTGGGAGTTGCTCAAGCGTCAACGGAGCAGGTCAATCAGGTGGACCTCCTCGTCGTCGGAGGCCCGACGCACATTTTGCGGATGACCACGCCGCGTACGCGGCGCATGAGCCCGCGGCCCTCTGATGACGGTGGTGACGACCTAGTCTCTCAGAAAGGGGACGTGGGTGAAGCAGGAATGGGGGTGCGAGAATGGCTCAATGTCCTGCCCGCCGCGGCGTCGGGGTCACAGGCGGCGGCCTTCGATACCCGCCTGGGCTCAGTCTTCGCCGGCGGTGCGGCGCGGTCGATCTCGCGACGGCTAGGGGGCCACGGCTACCATATAGTGACGGCCCCCAAAGGTTTTATCGTCAGCGGAAATGAAGGGCCGCTCAAGTCAGGTGAGTACGATGGGGCTCAGCTGTGGGGAGTCAGGTTGGCGCGTCTGTGTTCCGCCCGGCGGCTGCGAGAGACCCGCGGGAAGGCGGCCTCATAGCCTGATTTGAGTACCGAGAACAGCAGAAGGCCATGGCAGAAATGACAAGCCCAAGTCGCCGGCGCCGTTGAATTATAACATTGGGGTCTTGGGCCATGAGCGCTAAGGGCGAATGTCACTCAAAGTGACGTCAGCGTGGCCCAAGAAGGGCCGTTCGGCCCTAGCGAATCGCTCGGTGGCGCGCTTTCCATGAATTGTGGAGTTGGAAAGGAGGCGCACCATGAAAGCCTCAGTAGGCGACCGCATTGACATTCGTGGGAAGCATGTCGGTGAGGGCGGGCGTCACGGCGAAATAGTGGCTGTGCACGGGTTCGAGGGGGATCCGCCCTACGTGGTGAGGTGGGATGATGGCCACGAAGGGCTGTTTTTCCCCGGCGCGGATGCCATAGTGCAACATACCCAACCTGGTGGAGCCAGGCCGGTGGTGCAACCTGGTGGCTGATAGGAGACGAAGATGCTATCTCCCAGCTAAGCAACAGCCTCGTCTCATAAAGCGCGCCGGTCCGCACCGACGTGACCTTCCCTAGGCCGCCCGGGATTAAAGCGAGCATCGGGAACTCACCCACGTTCTCAGGGCCCGGAAGATATGCGAGAAGCTCATCCTGGCCGGGGCTCCGGTACTCCCAAGCGGGCCGAAAGGCGGCCAATGAGTCTGGTTGGGCGAGGCAGCCCAAGTTCCTCACGGACGCCTAAGGAACGCTGCGTCACCTGCTGGGCGATTCAGAATGACTGGGATCCAGCGCCTTCACATTGAGTCGTGCAGGTGCCGATGGCTCTGGTAATCGGCGATCCGTCCGCGCGGGGTCAGTTCGCCGTAGTCGTGGAGATAGGTAAGCACGGCCATGACGCGACGGTCGAAGCGTTTGCCGTCGGGGGTTCGTAGCTTGCGAAAAATGCTGGTGACGTGGCTCTCCACGGCCTTCTGGGACACCGACAGGTTCTTGGCGATCTCCTCGTTGGAGAAGCCCTGGGCCATCTCAGCCAAGACGTCGAGCTCACGCACGGAGAGGGCTTCGAGGGTAGTGGCGAACCGGCGCCTGACCAGGGCGTTGACGATGGATGGGTCGAGGACGGTCTCATTTCCGTGCACGTCGTGAATGGCCGCGACCAGGGTGTCGAGGTCGCCGACCCGGTTGTCGAGCAGGTAGGCGACACCGGCGGCACCGGAGCGGAGTAGCTCAAGGGCGTAGCCGTCGCCCGACTCGGCGATGACCACCACACCGATGCCGGGATGGTCGGCTCGGAGCCGACGGGCGGCCTCGATAGCCGCCTCGGCGACGATCCGGGGGGTGCGGATCCCGACGACCAGGACGTGGGGGTTGTAGCGCTCTGCGGCTTCCAGGGTCTCGGGGTGGCTGTCGACCCGAGCAGCTACCTCGATCCCTTTCACGCCGCCGAGCAGACAGGCCAGGCCCTCACGGGTCAAGAAGTTGTCGCTCGCGATCACGACACGCAACACTGCAGGGGTTTCGGCCATCTCGGTGAGCTCCTGGGGTCGATGGGGAAAGGCCCGTCCTGATGGTAAGACATCGGATGGTGCAGGATCGCCGTGAACCGGTCTCGGACAGGCTTCGTTGCTCTTTCTGGGGGACCGACCGCACACGATACCGGTACCGGTGGCGCCCGAGCTAGGGGCCCCCGGAACCTTGGGGGGTTAGCCCTTGAATCTTGGGGGTGAGCCCTATTGGCGGGCCTCGTCCGGGGATGTAGGTTCCGGGCTATGGGTGCGCGAGATCGGACCACTCAGGGCATGGCCATGGCGATCGGTGCGCGCCCGGCCCCGGAACATCGCTGGCTGGCGGGCGGGGGAGCCGACCCAACATTGCCCTCTGGGCCGTGGATCAAGCAGCCCCAGGAGGTGTGCACAACGAAAGCCGACACCATTACTGACCAACTGCCGGGCGCAATCGGACCTCGAAGAGCTGGCAAAGCTTTGCCATCAGATAGACAGGGCCTGCCGCATAATGTACGAGCTCAGCGACCCCCGGCCGGGCTTAGAAGCTGAGGGGACCGCTTTCCGTAACCGGCTCCTGCACGAGCGGCGGGCGCGGCTACGCGACCTCGTGGGGCAACTGGACGCGACCAGTGCCCGGCTGTGCAAAATGCCTGGCTGATCGTAGTGGAAAATGACGTTCAACGTTCCCAGGCACCCGGGCCATCCTCTGGCTCTTCTGTGGCCTGCGGCACCGGGTGACAAGGGGCGTGGCAAGGTGCCCCCTCGAGACCAACAGGCGGCGCCCTCTTTCAAACGACCCTGCAAAGTTACAGACGGGACTTTTAGCCCTAGCCCCTATCAAAGGGGTGACTGGCTACGCTCGCCAGCCGTAGCCCGGGGACGGGAGGTGAACATGACAAGCCTGCGAGAAACGCGACTCTAATTGGCGTGCCGCCCAGATGAGAAGGAGGTACACCTGGACGCGTCGAGTGAACCGAACGAGTCGCCCGAGCGCAACGAAACGGCATCCTCTAGCACGCCCGAGTTCGGGGCGCGTTCAGGCGTAGGCGCTCAACCGGAAGATCAGTTCGTCACTGAATGGGCTTACCCGCCGACGACAACGCGGCCTGGAGCACAGGGTCCCGGAAAGGTGGCGCGAGGCCCAAAGGACAGGGGTCAGCGGGCAAACACGGCTCAGGACCGCGAGCGCGAGGAGGAGTTCGGGTTCCACAGTGGGGCTGTTTGGCCGTCAACCTCGGGTGCCGACCGTTTTACGGATCGACAAAAATCGTGGCCAGATGCGGACCTTCGACCCTATCCCCCCGTGGCCGTCCCCCTATAAGAATTATCCATCCGCAACTTCACAGTTCCTGGGGCACCGAAGTGGGTGAGCAGTCAGTTGGCAACGCGTACCGCGCAGCAGTACGCAAGAGGTCATCAAGGCACCGCGAATGTGGTTGACCGCCCGCGTGCTATCCAGACGGCAGTACTCGCACCCGGCTCCAGGCGAACAACCTATCTGCCGCAAGTGGGGGCATGGTGGTCGCCGGATATCGGCTCAGCTGATCGACGACACGGAGGCGTTCCTTTGTGGTCGTCTTGTCGAACGAGCCGAAGCCCACGGGGACTTCGTGCCCGTGTGGGCGTGGACCAACCTGTTGGCTCATGGGAGCGACAAGGACTTGCGGGCCGAGCTAACAATGGGACTGCCACGACGGGACAAGGCCATGAGGCAGTGGCACGAAGCTCGCTCCTACCTGGTGGCCGAAGTCCTCTGGCAGGCGGCACAGTACGGGTCTCTCGAGGAAGTGCAGGAGGCGGTGCTCATGCCGCTCGAGCTCGACCTCGCCTCCCGGACCGACGTCATCCGCTGGAGACCGGGACGGTGGGCGCAGGCAGTCGAGAAAGCCTTGACGGAGCAACGTCGCGTGAGCGGGTCGAGCCGAGAGACAGCCCGGGCCGGACGCTGCAGCACCCGTCGCATTTCACGGCTGCGCAAAAACCTGAGTTCCATACGCCGATGGGCCGCCACTCTGATATCCGCAGTTCTCACAAGTGGGGTGTCCGCAGAAAGTCGCCCCTGACTAGTTCGCGCGCCGTGGACGTGGCGCCCTTGGCCCATACGAGCGTCGCCGATCAACCCTGCCCCGGTGCCGGACCCCGGTGTGCTGTGGGACCCTGGTCACCGACTCAGCGGATTCGGTGTTCGAGACAAGTGAGTGACAAAGGTCCGCTCCACAACTCAGCTTTTCGCTCGTCAAGGAGCGATGCGCCCCCAGCGTTCCGCTAAGCAACCTCATGGCGCGATCGAAACGGGGTCAAGATGCAGCGCCCAGCTGTCCACCCAGCCACCCGTCCTGACACGCAGCGCCGCTCTGCACCGGCTAACCAAAGTGCCCATGAACGAGTAAAGGCCAGAAGAGGAAACCCTCTGGCCTTGCTCGTTTTTTTCCTGCTATTTGTAGTCGCTCATGGCCTCAGGAGGCTGCGCGAGACGCGGGCCTCCTGGGCAGGTGTCGGGTGAACCCGGGACGAGGCGTGCCAAGAAAGGGCCGAAGCTCCGCCAGACCGTGCTCGGCTCCTTCACGACACTGAGGGAGCCAGCATGTACTGTTCGGGCTGCGGTGCCCACCTCGTCGAGCGGGACTGGTACAAGATCGGCCAGTACTGCCTCACTGACGATGGCCACTGCCGGCGGTGCGGTAACCGCTGCGCGGGGGTCTACGACGGTCCGGCAGGGACCTGGGGGCCTCGTCGCCTTGCGGTCGGTGTCCGCGACCTCCCCGGACCATGACATGGGGCGGGCAACGGGACTCCGGTGACGCCCTGGCGCGAGCGGGCCGACGGGCGCCGGGCCACAACGTGCGAGCACCCGTCGCAGCCGGCACCCCACGCCTCGGAGGCCGAGCGGCTCCGCTCTTTGGTCCAAGCCTCAGGTTGTGACCAAAGACCCTAGGGATCGGGGAAAGAGATCCGGTGTCGAACTTGTTGCCAAAGAACGGGAAAGGAGGTGAATGTTATGGCAGGGCTGATGAAGCGCGATACCCGGAGCGCTCGTCCTCTGGACGTGGTTGATCCTCTCGACTTGTTCGGTTCCTTCGATCGTGCCTTTGAGCGGATGTTCGACCTGTGGCCAGGGCGCCGTTTTGGTTGGCCGTTGCCGGTTCGCCAGCTGCTCCTGGAAGAGTTCATCCCAGTGGACGAGTACCAGGAGGAAGGCGTCTTGGTAGTGCGGGCTGAGCTGCCCGGCATCGATCCCGACAAGGATGTCGAATTGACGGTGACCGAGGGCATGCTCCGCATAAAGGCCGAGCGCCGCGAGGAGGAGCACAAGGAGGGCACCGGCTACGTGCGCCAGGAGTTGCATTATGGCTCCTTCACCCGGACGCTCCCGATCCCCGAGGGGGTCACTGAAACCGATATCAACGCTAGCTACAAGGATGGGATCCTGGAGGTTCGTGTCCCTTTGCCGACGCTGGTCGCGGCCACGAAGATCCCGATCGCCAAGGACTAATTTAATTTGAGTAGCCCAGCGGTCCAAGGACCAAGGGACTCCCTCGTGAGAGGGAGTCCCTTGTTGTTGTCGTCTATCCCAGCAAGGGCTGGTTTCCCTATTGGGAACCGCCAATAGCCGTCCCGAGGGCGGGGCACAGTTCAGTGAGCCACCAGCGCGTGGGTAACTAAAGAGACTAGGTTGTCAGGCGTTAGCGCACCCGAATAAGGGTGGTCGAGCAGTTCGAGCTCTAGGCGGACAAGAGCCCTTTGCACTTCGACCAGCCCTCGCCCCCGTGAGGCGAGGGCCAGAACCTCGCCCGCCAGGACAGAGCGGGCGTAATCCCAGGTAGCCGGGTGAAGATGTGCACGGCTCTTGGCAAGTTTCTCCAGACTGGGGCCGTCCGCATGAGCAAATTCGTTGACGTACACCCACGCTGGGCGTCGCTGCCAGCAAACGTAGGCACTCGTCCCCACAGCCCCGCTAAGCACTGCCTGCGCTTCCTGGACGATGGCACTATCTTCCGCTGTGACCTGTGACTTCCTGCGGAAATGCATGACTCGATCACCCAATATTGCTCCTTCGCTGATTATGGCCATGACTCGAGCCGTGGGTTCAGGGCCGAAAGTCACTTTTAAGGGCGGGCCTTGCATATTGAAGCCAGCGCGTGGTTGGTCATCACGCAAATCGACCTCGTCAGGGTCCCGGCAGACACCCTCGACGCACATGGACGTCACGGCGCCTCCACCACCGGCTGGTCGATTGACGTGCCTCAGACGTGGAGGTCGACAGGGTGCCCTTCAAAGCGTTCAACCGTCGTGGCGGCCTCGTGCACCAGTTCGTTGGCGAGGTCGGAGAGCGCACGGGCGGCGGCAAGCTCTTCGCCGATCGCCGGCACATCCGGGTCGGCCGGGTTACGGCGCGCCCGGCCCCAGCCGTTCAGTACCCGCCCACCAGCGTTCAGCCTGGCGTCGGCCCTCGTGCGGTCGTCGTCCTCGGTGAAAATGACCTCGACAGTCCACACCCGTCTTTCGGACATAGCACCTCTCCTTTCAAAACGCACCTATGAAGTTCCAATCTCCTCAGCGACCATGGCGCCGGGCCTTTTGCTGCCGTCCTGTCGATCGTCCACACCGAGCCCACCGCCGCTCCAGTAGAGAGCCCGAGGGGAGGTAAGTCGTGCCGAATTTGACCGACGTCTGCGAGGCAGCAAAGCTGAGCGCCCCGCTAGTTGCAATGGATCACGCTGGCCATGACCAAGACCTCCTCACCGACGGCCTCACCCGTTATGAAAGTCCGTTTCGGTTTTTGAGACCAGGCTAAGTAGACCGCAGTTCTGGAGGCTAGAGGCGAAGGTCCTGTACGGCGGGGGGCATATGGCCCAAGGTGTCAGCCCAGTTCCCGCCCCTTCGCCGGGCGGGCGGAAATGGGAGCGCAGAGTGGTCCCTCCCTGGCTGCCCAGGGTCACCCTCAGACCGGAGAGATCGTGCTCACCACCCAGTCCCATCCAACACGCTCTCGTTCAGTTATTGATGGCGGCCGTGGTTCGACGCTCGTCCCTTCGGTCAACTATCGCTGACGCTACCGTCAGGCCCCAAGAGAGGGACCAAGGGCCCTGCGGCTAATGGGCGGGCCTCAGGCATCGTTGAAGTGTGGTTTTTCGGCGACACTCTGGGACGTTCCCTTGGAAAAGGACAACCGGGTTTGCCGTCGTGATGTTCGTCACCAATGGCAAGCTCGACTGGGCTTTCAACACCTCGACGGGCGGCGGCTATACCTACCGCTCCAGAGGTTCGTGCGCGGTCGCTGACACTCCCGTTGGGCACTTTCGGATCTACTCCGAAGTTGACGGGTTGGTCGTCGACAGGCTGGGGGAGCAATGGAGACCGAAGTACTTCGATAGCGGCTTTGCCCTCCATGGCGACTCCTACGTGCCACCCGTTCCGGTCTCGCACGGTTGTGTGCGGGTAAGCGACGAGGCGGTCGACTGGATCTGGTACAACCGGCTGGCACCGATGGGGACGAGGGTCTGGGTCTTTTGAACGCCGTGCGAGTCGCGATGCGGGGCCGCTGTAGCGGTCGACCAGGGCGGCGTCACGTCTCGACCTCAACAGCTTGGGCCGTTGCCGGCGCAATGGTCATTTCGTTGGTCACCGCCTCATCGGGCGTGGCTTGGCCCGCCATCAGCGCGGAGGGCCAAAGTGGCGGGGGCCAGCCTGCTTTTTACACCTGGCAAGCGCCAAATACCCCTCCTCTCGACGGCCACAAGGAGATCGCGCTGACCTTCGACGACGGGCCGGGCCCGTACACTCCCCAAGTACTGGCGGTGCTCGAGCAGTACCACGTGCCGGCAACCTTCTTCGAGATAGGCGAAATGGTGGCCGACTACCCCCGGTACAGCCGAGAAGTTGTTGCCGCTGGCTACCCGGTGGAAGACCACACGTGGTCGCACCCTGACCTGACCGACATCCCTCTGGCACAAGTCGACCACCAGATCGGCCAAACGCAAGCAGAAATACGCTCGGTCACCGGGGTGACGCCGGCCTGCCTGCGGCCTCCCTACGACGCCTGGGACGCGGGAGTGCTCGACCAGGTTGCCCAAGAGGGCTTGAGGACCATGAGTTATTCGGTCGACTCGCGCGACTGGACGCTCCCGGGCGTCCGGGCCATCGTGGCCAACGTGGTGGACGCCGCCTTCCCCGGAGCGGTGGTCGACATGCACGACGGCGGCGGGCGTCGTTATGAGACGGTGGAGGCCCTACCCCAGGTCATCGACGGGCTCCGGGCCAGGGGGTACTCGTTCGTGGCCATTTGCGGAGACTACAAGCCGGCCAGCACACAAAGCCCGGTGCCGCACCCTCTGGTCCTTTCCGCCCACGCCGTCCCGTCTTCGCTCGGGAGCGCCGGCGGCCCCGTGGAGGTGGTCGGGGCCGTCGCCCACGCCGAGTTCTGCCAGCTCCAGCTGGTGTCCCGGCAGTCGTTCCCGGTGGTCTACTCGCACAACCCCACGACAGCGTGCAGGGGCGGCACGTACACAGCTCATGTTGTCATCGGTGCCAACCCGAGCCCTGTCCGGCGCACCATCGCCTTCGACCTCGTGGCGCGCAAAGAAGCTTCTGCGTTCGGTGGCCGGTTCTATATTTTGCTCGCAGCGCCGGCTCATCACTCTTCCCCACATTGAGCGGCTTTGCCGCCGCCCTGACCCCAGGTTGAGCCGAGCTCCCGGCCGCGCCTGACCCTTGCAGCGCCTTCACAGAAGACTACACAGGAAGGCCTGGCGAGACTGGCCGAGAGTGGTGGAATAGGTCCCGCGCCTGTCAGGGGTCCTATGGCCAAATCCTTTGCCGTTTCCGGCACTGTCTGGCCGCGCCCGCGCCCGACCCGTCATGGTAGTCGGCCCCGTGTAAGCCCAATGCCAGAGGTGAGCCAGGACCGGGGCTGTCGCCGCAACGGCCGGTCGTTTTCGGCATTCGGCGGAAGCCTCACGAGGACGCAGCCGAGGGCCGAAAGCACTTGTTGCGGAAGCTGACATATAGTCCTGCACGGACTATCGCGGCGAAGATCTCCACGGCCCAGGCGACATCTAGCACCGAGGCCGACGAGGCCCGCCCTGAACCAGTGCGACCGCGTGCCACGCCCTAAGACCCGCCCAAGTTTGGTTATGGTGCGCGAAGCACGGCGTAGGCCAGCTGAAGATCGCCTGCTTAAACACCGCTACCAGCTCAGTCTTCGGGGGCACCAGGCTTTGCACTGATCGGGACCACCTGCGTGGCGCGGGCGTCGGCGACCTCAGCGAACCCCTCCACCAGGCCCAAAATGGCTTCGGTCAGGCAGGCAGCCCGGTCCGGGCCCAGGCCTCGATGATGCAATCGGCGGTATGAGGGACAAGGCGGTGCCCGGCGGGGAGGATCATGGCGCTGGCCGGGCCACGGCAGCCAGGTGGGCGTACAGCCAGTCCCGGGCCAGCTCGGCCGCGGCGGCCAATGTCCCGGGCTCCTCGAACAGGTGGGTGGCGCCGGGCACCACCTCCAGGCGGTTCTCGCAGCGCAGCCGGGCCTGGGCCTGTCGGTTGAGCTCGAGCACGGCCTCGTCCTGGCCGCCCACGATGAGCAGGGTGGGAGCGCGGACCTGGGCCAGGTGGGGGCCGGCTAAGTCGGGACGGCCGCCGCGCGACACCACCGCGGCGATGTCTGCGCCCGGGTCGGCGGCGGCCCACAGGGCGGCCCCGGCCCCAGTGCTGGCCCCGAAATACCCTACCGGCAACTGGCAAAACGCGGGCCGGTCTCGCAGCCAGCCCGTCACTTCGGCCAGCCGGCCGGCCAGGAGCTCGATGTCGAACACGTTGGCCCGGTCCAGCTCCTCGTCGTGGGTGAGCAGGTCGGACAGCAACGTGCCCAGCCCGGCCCGGTTCAGCACCTGGGCTACGAACCGGTTGCGGGGGCTGTGGCGGCTGCTGCCGCTCCCGTGAGCGAACACCACCATCCCGGCCGGCTCCGGGGGCACGGTGAGCAGCCCGGCCAGGCGGCCACGCCCGGCGACCACCTCGACCTCGCCGGCTTCGAGCGGCGGGTCGTCGCCTTCAGGGTCTGCTGCCACTGGGGCCCCGGCCGGCGGCGCACACTCGTAGAGCAGCCTGGCTACCTCCTCGTCGGAGGTCTCGGTGAAATCCTGGTACCACTGCCCTACGGCCCAGAGGTGCCTGGGTGCCTCGACGCACACCACCTCTGCCTCGCGCTCGAGCTCTTCAACCGTGGAAGGCGGCGCCACCGGCACTGCCAGCACCACCCGGGCCGCGCCCTGCGCTTTGGCCACCTGACAGGCGGCCCGGGCCGTCGAGCCGGTGGCGACCCCGTCGTCGACCACCACCGCGGTGCGCCCCGCCACCTGGGCCGAGGCCGTTGGCCCCGGTAGCGCCGGGCCTGGCGGTCCAGTTCCGCCCGCGCCCGCTGCTCGACTTCGGCGAACGCGCTGGGCGTCACCCCGGCCAGGCGGAGCACCTCGTCGTTGACCACCACTACCCCGCCCTCGCCGATGGCGCCCATAGCCAGCTCGGGCTGGAACGGGACGCCTAGCTTGCGCACCACGATCACATCCATGGGGACGGCCAAAGCTTGGGCCACCTCGAACGCCACCGGCACTCCGCCGTGTGGCAGGGCCAAGACCACAGCGTCCTCCCCACGCAAGAACCTGAGCCGTGCAGCCAAGCGACGACCGGCATCCCGCCGGTCCGCAAACGACATTATTACCTCCTCTTATCTGAGATTGGCGCAGTTTGCAGGCCTGCCGGTAGAGGCGAAGGTCTCAAAAGAGTGTTGCCAAGGCGGCTATCCTGTTGGGGTGTCGGCCTCTGCCCCACGGTTCTGGGGCAGCTCTCTAAGACCAGGAGTGAAAGGAATCCCCGACGGTCAGCAATATGCCCGGTTATTCCGGTCGCCATAAAGACGAAAGTTCGTGACAAATCAAGACTATGGGCCAGCGCCGCGACCTCACTCGAGCGGCTAACTAGCGGTGGCGAAAGCAAATAGACCGTCCCGGCATGGTCGCCACTCGAGCAGATGAACGCTACCGAAAGGTCCTCTTTTTAGCGCCAAGCCCGCTGCGGTCAAACCCAAAGGCTGCCAGGTTAATTGCTGATGAGAATGTGACTTTCGGCCCCGACGGTACCTTCGTGGTTGGTGGCAGGCTGAAGGTGCTCAATCGAGAGCACAGATTATTTGTCCCACGAAGGGAGGTGTGGTTTATGTATGCCTTTGGGATCGCGGTCCTCTTAGGCTTGGGGGTGATGTGCGTCGCACGTTGCTTGGATCCGCTTCTGCGGCTCCTGGGTGCGCCAGTATCTCAGGTATTGCACCCCTTGACCGAGGTGGCGCTGGGCATCGGCTTGGCCTGGGCGGTCAACTTCAACCTTTGGGCGCTTTGGCACATCCCAATGCGTGCCGACTGGGTCGCTATTACCTTGACTGGCCTGGCGCTCGGCGGTATCGCTCAGCTGTTCACCGAGCTATTGGCCATGTTCTCTGGGCTTGGCCGCAAGCTGCACGACGAGGCCGAGAGTATTGAACGGCCCAAGCTGGAGCGAGTGGCCTGAGTTCTTAGCCCGGACCGTGCACGGCCGCCTCCTCCTGCGCGGGGGTGGCCGTGCCCGACGGCAGGTTACGTCGCTACCTGCGACGCAAATGCCCTCGCACCGAAGGAGGTGGCACTCAAACCATCCGGAGCGTCAGTTGGTGCTTGAGCGCGCGGTGGTTACGGTGCTACTCCACGAAATTCTCCTGCATGCCCAGGGCGCTGGCAGTGCTCCCGCTTCGGGGACTGGGGCAAAAAGACCGCCAGAGCCGGAGGTCAAATCCCCTATTGCGTCCGGACAGCTCTACGTCCAGAGAGGCGAGCTGCTGGGCCGGCCACGGCCCTGACCGGCCGAGCGCGCCGGGTCCTTCTGCCCTGGTCGTCGAGGTGCCGTCGGGCCGTTCCGCCACCCACGCGGCCATCTCGGCGTCGACAAAGCGGACCTGGGCCCGCTCCGGTACCTCTCCAAGAGCCCGTGCATGTGCACCAGCCGGTCGCAGGCCACGGCCAACTGGCATCAGAATTTCGTCAAATGCACAAAGTATTCCATCAGCCTTTATGGTATTCGCTTCACGTTTTATCCCAACCTGGAGACATATTCACACGACAAACAGGCTTCGCACCTACCGGTGGCTTCTCTGTGCCGGAACCTGAATATTTCATCCCGACGCTGGCCGACTTGAAGCGCGCACTCGCGGAGTGCCCTTGGGACAGGGACAAAAACAGTGTCGAGGGATGAGTGGGAGGCCGTCTACGCGCGGCCTCAGTTGCGCGGCGAGCATCCACGCCAACCCGTAGGGTCGGCCCGAGCCTCAACTGCATTCCGGTACTCGCTCAGCCTCCGTCTGCCCCCTTGACCGACCCCTGGCAACCTTCCGTCCCGGCTTCCATCCCGCGGACGCCGCCGATAGTGGTCGGTCGCCCAGGGACACGGAACGCCCGTGACCTGCGAGAACGTGTCACGCATCGGCAGGCAAAGTCATATGAGCAGCCCTTTCAAGGCGACGGTACGGGTTCGAATCCCGTTGGGGGTGCCGCCCGCCCGCCGCTCAGTTTTTCGACGAACCTACCCTTCCTCGGGTCCTGTTCGCGTTATTGGATGATTACTCGAGGGTTTTCACTGGTTATAGGTGGGTGTGGACCGCCGAGGACACGCTGCGGGCCGAAGCGGCCCTGCGGGGCGGCCCTGCCAGTCCCAGCGCCAGCCGGAGGTGACTACCGGCTGGGGGCAGTAGGCGGGACAGTCGTCGTCATCGCTGGCGTAGACGAGGCGGTGGCAGTGGCCCTTCGCCCCTGTCCAGGCGCCGGCATAGTCCACGGGCGAAGGGTAGCAAGGGAGTGGGACGCTCCCCGCACCCAGGGACCCGGCTACCTAAGTGCTGCGTGTAACGCTCGTCAGTAACCCGCTCAGGGCTCGGAAGCCTCCTTGTCGCGGGCCTGCGACGTTGACGGCCATGCTACGAAGGCTCCGGGCAAATCCGCGGTGCGGTCCATTGGCTCATTGTGGGCTTCCTGCTCTTTCGACAATCACCAAGGATTGTTGCCATTTGATGAGAGATTGAACCGCACTGCACGGAGATAGCTGCCCCGCAGATATATGTGTAATGTACAAACAGGTCTTGCCGATTTTATCTGATCTGGGTAACTGTCATACAGGTGTAGCCGATTTTGTCGTATCCGTTGGTACCTTTCAACTGCCAAGCAGTAACGCAGTAATACCCGTTGTGGTCACCCGCATGAAACTGGTACTCCTGCCCCGCGGCCCATTGTTGGTTGGGCGTGCTGTTTAAGACGGTGTGCTCCGGGGTTTGAAGCTCGAAGTGCCCGAAAAAGGCATAGTTCGGCGCCCATGCAAAGAAAGTCCCGTAAATGGAGGCCAGGCTAAAGCAGACGTCGCCGCCGCAAGCCGCGGGAAGGCTGGCTGATGCCACAGCCGGCGTTATGAGGCTCGCTGCACCAAGGGCAACGGCGGCAACGGGCAGGATAACAGCTCGTCGCAGGCCAGTGGACATGACCGCCGTAACCGCCCTGGCTGCGTTCTTGATGTGCATGTATTGTCCTTTCGTTTCGTTAGCCGATGAAGGTTTAGTGGCGCGGTCGAGCTCCGACCAACCGGTCGGCCGAGCGTGAGCAGTTCGGGGGAACATTCCTCAGGCCCGACCGCGGGGTTGGCGGCCCTGCACTCGTTCAAGTGCAAGATGCGGAACGGGTATGGGCTACGGGCTTCGCCATCGCTCTCGTTACCGTTAACCCGGCCAATCCTGGTGCCCAGCTTCCTTGGCGTGCTCAGCTTCCTTGGCGTGCTGAGCTTCGTATGGCGCAGGTTCATGTCACTTCGTTTCTGTGCGACCGGCCCGTCTCGGTCTCGGTTGCACCTAACACGTGCGGCAGGGCACAACGGTTCACCTCCTGTAGCCTGCGTGGCTGGGATCGTCCAATACTTCACCGGTTACTCGGGGCGGCCGTCGTGGTGCCGGGGTTACCCGCGAGTGGTGGATGGACTCTGCAAAGCCGGTTCGGGGGAACGTCGCCAGCCCGGGGAGCCGGGCCAGGACGATAGCGCCCTTGGCCTTGTGGCGCCTTTTCACGCGGGGCGCCTCGTCCTCCGCGCGGAACGGGGGACGTAGGGCGGCGTAGTCCCGGTGACGGGCTGCCAGCTAGTGGGCGCGTTAGGGGTCTCTCCTCGTGCCAGGTTCGTGCCAGATGGAACTGGCACACAGCGTCTTGGGGTGGCACCGCGTGGCACTATTTGTCCTACTCAGAGCTGGTGCGCAGACAGACGAGCAGCTCGGAAAGGTCCTGCAGACCCCTCTTTCAAGGCGGCGGCGGGCACGACGGTGGCCGGTCGTGTGACTCGCGCAACCGCGGGGACTGAGATCACAATGGCGACGGCCACTAACAGCGGGTCGTACCCGACAAGGTCGACGAGGGCCCACGGCGATAGAGGCGGTTTGACTGACGATGAGGACCATGTTCGAGCTCGCTGAGGCCCGTCCTAGGAGCGACGACGGGGTGTCGCGCTGGTTGGCGGTAGCGACCATTACTGACCACGGCTAAACAATGACGAGCCCAAACGGCAACTGCCTTCAACCATCTGACCGTGGGTCAGATTCTCGGGACCAAGGAGAGCCGGTCTCCCAGATGTCGCCGGAGTGGCAGCCAAGTTGGCAGCCAAGACCCTCGACACTCGCCGACATCGATAGACTACAGTCGAGTATTCCCGCAGGTCAGCGCCCTCCTGCGACATCGATCGACACCCGGAGTCGGACTACGGGTCAGAAGGTTGGGGGTTCGAATCCCTTCGAGCGCGCAAAACCGGCAGGTCAAGGGCTAAATCTCTTGCTATCCCTGCCTGAGTGAGCCCAAACAATCTCCCCGTCCATCGGCTGTTTTGCCTGGCAGGGCCAGCTTGGAGGTTCTGCACAGCGCTTAGGGACCATCCAAGAGGAGTCCTCCCCCGAGAGAACATGACCATCTCCCAGAGGGCAACACCTGTCCGGCATTCGATCACCGCGGGGCCTCCTTGGGCAAGACGTTCTCGGTCTTCGCTGACGACATGGCCAGTTGGTGGCCAATCGACACCACCTGGACCAGCTTGCGAAAATGGCTAGCTGGCGAGAAGCTGCTGGACGCGTTGGTGCGAAAGGCCCAAAACCTGAGCAGCGTCGCGGACGCTCAAGTGCCCTTCATTTACTAAAGCCCGGGCTGCATCGCGAGTGGCGCCAGCTGCGGTCTCCTGCGCGGCTTGCGCTTTCGCACGCTCCCGGCGCGCTCGGTCGAGCCGAGCCCTCACCGGTCCTGGAAGGCGGATGTCTTCAACGATGTCCACGTCGTCCGGATCCAGCTCAAACCAAAGCGCGGCCGCATCAGCGATGTGTTCACGTGCTTTTGGCAGGGTGCGTCCGTACGTGTGGACGCGGGGTTCTTCGACGAGCTCTACCAACCAGAAACCCTCGTCATCTCTCTGGAACACCGCTGTCAGCCTCTTCACCGGAGCCATCCTTTCCCGAGGCAGGGCTCTAGGTCCCGCTCAATACTCCTCAGGGTCCCAGGGCGGACATCGCCGGCGTGCCTGGGCACGACCGTCTGGCATGACCCACACCGCATGATGAGGTGCGAGCCGCTCTGGCGGACCTCCACGCAACCGAGTCGCAACAATAAGCGTTCCAGCTGTCTGAAGGTCGTTCCACCACTCTACTAGACGGCCGCCGTCTAGCCGTCTGGACGGCAACCTACCGCCACCCGACCACCCTTTGCCGAGACCTGTGCCTGCTCGCCCAAGCATTGAACTGTCTGGACGTGCGGGGCCTCAGCGACCACGTGCCGAGTCCTGGGCGAGGCAGTTCTTAGGTCGGCGCGTCTGGGTGACGTCTATCCCTCGCGCAGCGGGGCCTCTCTGACGACGAGAGAGGGACGCCGTAAGCATGGACCTGGGCGGCTCAACCTGGCCGCAGAACAGTTGATACGAAAGACGTACCGCCGGGTCCACGTTTAGCGTCACACCTCACTCCTATTGTCAAGAGGAGTGTTTCGCCATCCCCACGCTGAGCCGACACCCCCGGGCGCCCCATGAATTACGACGAAATCGAGCACTTTCGAACCAACCATCCGGCATGGTCCCTCCTGCGCTCGGGCAACGTGGCACTGGTGATGTCGTTCCTTGGTCGGGTGTTCTTAGACCGCAATGTGGCGGACCTGCCAGCACGACAGCTTGCCAGCGAGCTCGACGACGAGCTCTACTCGCTCAACCAGCGCTTGGGTGAGGACCGCTTCCCGAAGACGGCCGTCGAGTACCTCGACGACTGGGCCTCGCCGGAGCGGGGCTGGCTGCGCAAGTTCTACCCACAGGGATCAGACGAAGCTAGTTACGACCTCTCTCCGGCGGTCGAGAAGGCGCTGATGTGGGTTTCCGACCTCCGCAGCCGTGAGTTCATCGGCACGGAGTCAAGGTTGAACACGATCTTCGACCTGCTGCGCCAAATGGTGTTCGGCGCCGAGGAGGACCCCGAGCGACGCCTGGCCGAGCTGCGTCGGCGCCGAGCCGAGTTGGACGCGGAGATCGCCCGCGCCGAGCGAGGAGATTTCGTCCGCCTCGACCCCGTGGGCCAGCGGGACCGCTACCAGCAGTTCTCGCGTACGGCTCGGGAGCTCCTGGCTGACTTTCGTCAGGTCGAGGAGAACTTCCGCCGGCTGGACCGCAATCTACGCCAACAAATCGCGGGCTGGACCGGCTCCAAGGGCGCGCTCCTCGACAACGCCGTCGGGAGCCGCAACAGCATCGCCGAGTCCGATCAGGGCCGCAGCTTCCAAGCGTTCTACGACTTCCTCCTCTCGCACGACCGTCAGGCCGAGCTGAGCGACCTGCTCGAACGGCTGCAGGCAATCGACGATATCGGTGACAAGGAAGCACGGCTGGCCCACATCCACTTCGACTGGATCGATGCCTGCGAACGCACTCAGGCCACGGTCCGGTTGCTTTCCGACCAGCTTCGTCGCTTCCTCGACGACCAGCTTTGGCTCGAGAACAAGCGGGTGTTCGACCTTGTCCGGGCCATCGAGTCAAAGGCGTTGCGCGTGCGGGACGTCCGTGACCCGGCGCTGGCCAGAGAAATGGACGACACCGTCGTGACCGTCGGCCTGCCCATGGAGCGCCCTCTGTACCGTCATCGACAGGAGACGCCCCTCGACAGCTCGCAACTGGCGGCCGGTTCGGAGGAATTCGACTCGTCCGCCTTGGTCAGCCAGGTCTACATCGACCGGGCCCGCTTGGCCGGGAGCGTCTGGGACGCCCTAGGCCCTCAAGAGCAGGTCAGCCTGCGCGCAGTCCTCTCCACTGCTCCGCTCGAGCACGGCCTGGCTGAGTTGGTTAGTTATCTGTCGCTGGCCGTGCCCGGGCTGGCGGTCACGTTCGACGGACAGCACCGGGAGCAATTGTCTTGGAGCGTTGACGATGAAGAAGTGGAAAGAGTGGCGGAGCTACCGAGGGTGTCGTTCGCCCGAGATCGCAAGGGGCCCAGATGAGCGTGACCCAGACCGTCGCCGACGGGGGACAGACCGAATTGTCCGTAGTAGTCGTAAACCTCCTCAAGGGGCCGATTTACCGGGACACCCACGAGAGGCCCTGGGCCCTGCTGCTCGCCCTTCGCAACCAGGTTGCCGACTACGTCTCCGTGTTGGGGCTCGAGGTAGGCGTGGACGAGGCCGAGGGGTACGCCTACCTGCGCAGCACGCCTGATGATGATGTGCCGGACGATATACCCCGGTTGGTCGCTCGCCGGCCCCTCGCTTTTCAGGTCAGCATGCTTCTGGCGCTCTTGCGAAAGCGGCTGGCCGAGTTCGACGCGTCGAGCTCCGATACTCGACTGGTGCTCAGCCGGGACCAGGTCGTGGAAATGCTCCGCCTCTACCTTCCCCAATCGACCAACGAGGCCCGGCTGGTAGACAGCATCGAGACCCACATCAACCGGGTGGTGGAGATGGGGTTCCTCCGCAAATTACGCGGTCAAGAGGACCTGTACGAAGTGCGACGGATCATAAAGGCTTACGTGGACGGGCAATGGTTGTCCGATTTCGACGCCCGGCTGGAGGAGTACGTGGCTGAGCTCAGCAAGCCGGGAGCAGGTTGATGTCATCGGCCCTGTTCAGCCTGATGGACCTGGAACGGCTCCAGCCAGAACGGCTCCCTGGTAGCCGTCTCCGGCGGCTCGAGGTCTACAACTGGGGCACGTTCGACAAGAGCGTGTGGGCCTTCAACGTCAGTGGCCGTAACGCCCTCTTAACGGGAGATATCGGTTCAGGCAAATCGACTTTGGTCGACGCCATCACCACTTTGCTCCTTCCCGCCCACAAGATCTCGTACAACCGGGCGGCCGGGGCTGACACCCGGGAAAGGGATTTGCGGTCCTATGTGGAAGGGCACTTCAAGTCCGAGCGCAACGAAACCACGGGCGCGTCCAGGCCGGTGGGACTGCGCGATGGGCGCCATTTCTCTGTGATCCTGGGGATCTTTGCCAATGTGGACTTCCCCACCACGGTGACCCTCGCCCAAGTTTTTCGCACGCGCGACACCGGACAGCCCGAGCGCTTCTACGCCGTAGCCGACGCCGAGCTGTCGATCACGGCCAACTTCTCTGACTTCGGGCCGGACCTGGCCGCCCTGCGGCGCCGCTTGCGCGACGTCGGGGCTCGTACCTACGACTCTTTCCCCGAGTACGGCAAGGACTTCCGCCGTCGGCTCGGCATAGAGTCGGAACAGGCGATGGAGCTGTTCCATCAAACCGTGTCGATGAAAGCGGTCGACAACCTCAATGACTTCGTCCGCAGCCACATGCTGGAGCCCTTCGACGGCAAAGCTCAAATTGACACGCTGGTGGAGCACTTCGAAAACCTGACCAGGGCCCACGACGCCGTTGTGCGTGCCCGGGACCAGCTCGAGCTGCTCCGCCCGCTGGTAAAAATGCTCGACGAGTTCAACCAACTCGGTGCCACGGCGGCGGAGATCCGCCTGCAGCAAGAGGCAGTACCCTACTACTTCGCCAAGCTGGCGAAATCGCTTTACTGCACCAGGCTGAAGGAGCTGTCGGCCCGGCTGGAGCAAGTGAGCGCAACAACGCACGCCCGTGGCGCCGAGCTCACCGAACTGAGGGAAAAGGAGACCGGTCTCCGGGTTGAGATCGCCGGTCACGGCGGTGACAGGTTGACCGTCATCGACCGGGACGTCTCCCGCTTAGAGCAGGAAAGACCACTCCGGCAGGCAAAGTTAGGCCGCTTCAACGACCTCATGGCTATGGCGCAACTCGAGCCGGTCACGACGGTCCTGCAATTCGGCGCGGCCAAGGATGCGGCCCGTTCCCGTCGCGACGACGTCGAGCGTGAGCAGGCCAACGCCCAGAACGATCAGATCGAAGTGGAGGTCGCCAAGCGCAAGCTCGAGGAGGAAGCCGATGCCGTAAACGCCGAGTTGCGCAGCCTCCAGTCCCATCCCTCGAACATCCCGAGCAACGGTCTTCAACTCCGCACCCAGTTGTGCTCAGACCTCGGCATCGATGCAGACGCCTTGCCCTTCGCGGGCGAGCTGGTGCAGGTTCGTAGCGACGCGACCGATTGGGAAGGGGCGGCCGAGCGGGTACTTCACAACTTCGCCCTGTCTCTATTGGTCCCTTCCCGCTATTACGACGCAGTGGCCGTATGGGTGGACCAGCGCCACCTCGGGGCGCGACTCATCTATTACCGGGTGCCAGCCGGCGTGCCGGCCCCGCCGTCCCCCGATCGCCAGGGCGGCCACCCATTGCTTCTAGACATGCTGGAAATCAAAGCAGAGTGCGGTTTCGATGCCTGGCTGTTGGCAGAACTCTCCCGGCGAGCCAACCACGCCTGCGTCGAAAGCATTGCTGACTTCCGGACGGCGCCAAAAGCTGTTACCCGGTCGGGGCAGGTTAAGGACCGGGAGCGCCACGAAAAGGACGACCGCCGGTCCATTGGTGACCGGCGCGAGTACGTGCTCGGATGGAGCAACCAGCAAAAGATCGAAGCCGTAATCGCCCACGCCGGCACTCTGCACCGCCGCCAGGCTCAAATGGCCGACGAGTTGCATAAATGGGCAAACCAAGCCGCCAAGGCGGGCGAGCGGCTCCGGTACCTCGCCAGCCTGGACGAGTACCCAGCGTGGGAAGACCTCGACTGGGAAGCGATCGTCAATGAGATCACTGCCCTGAACGACGAGCGAGACCGTATTCTCTCCGCGTCAAACCATCTGGCCGCCCTCACCGCTGAACTTTCTCACGTCACCGGTTCGATTAAAGCAAGGGACCAGGAGGTGAAGGGCCTGGAACGCGAACGGGGTGGCCTCGAGCGAGATCAGGAGGCCGCCCGAGAGGCGGTGCAGGTAGCCGATAGTGTGCTCATCCGCTCCGGTGGGGCCGAAATTACGAGCCGTGCCTGGACGGCGTTGGAGGCCACTGTCGCGGCGACATCAAAAGGCGAGGCCCCGAGCTGCGCCTCGTTGGCTCCCCTCGAACAGTCGACGCGAGAGGTGCTTGAGCGCGAATCGGCCCGGGCGGCACAGCGCCAAAACAGCGTAGCCCAGCGGGCCATCGGCGCCATGAGCGATTTCCGCTCACACTACCCGCACGAGACGGTCGACTTCGACGTGTCGATCGCCTCGGCCGGGGAGTACCGGGAGCTACACCGCCGCGTGGCGGATGACGACCTTCCCCGTTTTGAAAAGGAGTTCAAGGACTACCTGAACCAGAACACGATCCGCGACATCGCCAGCTTCGCCGCCCAGCTGAACAAGCAGGAAAAGCTCATACGCGAGCGGATCGAGACGATTAATCGTTCGCTTGTGGATATCGATTACAACGAGGGCCGTTTCATCACCCTGGTGCCTGAGCCCACCCCGAACACCGACGTCCGGGAGTTCCGGGCCGAGCTTCGAGCATGTACCGACGACGTGATCGGAGCCGGTCGAGGTGACCAGTACTCCGAGCAGAAGTTCTTGCAGGTGAAGAGGATCATCGACCGGTTCAGGGGCCGTGAAGGTATGACTGATCTGGACCGTACCTGGACGCGGCGAGTGACGGACGTCCGCCAATGGTTCCTATTCTCGGCCTCCGAACGGTGGCGGGAGGACGACAGTGAGTACGAGCACTACACCGACTCCGCTGGCAAATCAGGCGGCCAGAAAGAGAAATTAGCCTACACTATCCTGGCCGCGTCGCTGGCATACCAGTTCAAGCTCGATTGGGGGGCAGCTCGGTCCAAAGCGTTCCGCTTCGTCGTTATCGACGAAGCGTTCGGGCGGGGGTCGGAGGCGTCGACCCAGTACGCGCTGACGCTATTTACCCGCCTGGGACTCCAACTCTTGATTGTCACGCCGCTGCAGAAAATCCACGTCATCGAGCCCTACGTTTCCGCCGTCGGCTTCGTTGACAACCCGTCGGGTAGCTATTCGCGGCTGCAGTCGTTGACGATCGCCGAGTACAAGCGCCGGCGCCAGGAGCGTCTGGCGGCTGTGACCGAGCCGGGACAACAAGGCCCAGCGGCGTGAGCAAAGCCCGGCTTCAGGAAGATCAGGTTGCCGGCAAACTAAAAAGGGCCAATGGCGGCAGCCAAAATAGCCTCGGGCGCGCCAGGAACCCTCCGGTTGGCGCTAAGGGTAGCTGGTCCTCAGTCACGGACCTTGTCGCCGTCGTCCGCCGGCGGTGGGAGACGGGTGCTTACCTGCGGGCGCACGCCGGCGGGGAGACGTGGGAGCCGGTCGTCTTGCCGGTCAAAGGCCCAACGCCCGACGAACTACTTCACCATTTTGAGGACGTTCGGAAATGGGTCGCCGCGTTCGAATCAGACGCTCTCGGACGCTTAGACATCGAATACCGAACCGTCGGGGGACGGAACTTCGGTGCCAACCGCATCCCAGCCAGGGTACGGCTGTCCAGCTTTGAGCAGTTATGCTCGCTGCTCGGCGCCAGCGCCGAGGTAGACGCCTTGGACCAACTTCTGACGCTGGCCCGACAGCGGGGCCCGGAGCTGGCGGCTTGGGCCGCCAACCACCCGTTGCTGGTGCTCGAGTACCGCCAGGCCTGGGAGCAGGTCTTGGCCACCGTCGATTGGATCGCCGCCCATGACACCGAGCGCATGTACGTCCGCCAGATCGATGTCGAAGGGGTGGACACCAAGTTCGTGGAGCGGTACCAGAAGCTGTTTTCGCACCTCTTGCCGTTGGTCCTGCCTAGCGATCGAATGGACGTGTCAAGTCCAGCCCTCGAGTTCGCTCGGCAGTTTGGCTTCCTCGCTAGGCCTTTTTACACTCGGTTCCGTATCCTCGACCCCGAGCTGTCCATTTTTCCTCCGGGTATCAGTGAGCTAACGGTCCGAACCGACGAGCTGGCCGCCCACAGGGTCCCGGCGGCGACTGTTTTCATTGTCGAAAACGAGGTGACCTATTTGGCCTTCCCTCCAGTTCCCCGTGCCATCGTCGTTTTCGGCTCGGGGTTCGCGGCAACGGGACTGGCTAGCCTGACTTGGCTTAGAAGTGTCGAGATCGTCTATTGGGGTGACATCGACACTTACGGCTTCGAGATCCTCAGCCGGCTGCGCGCCTACCTGCCTCAAGTGCGTTCTGTCCTGATGGACCGGGATACGCTGCTCAGGCACCGAGCTCATTGGACTATGGAGGAAAAGCCGACTCGCCGGCCGCTCGCCTATCTGACGGAGCACGAGCGGTCTCTCTACAACGATCTGATCGCGGACATTTATGGCGCTGGTGTCCGATTGGAACAAGAACGGGTGCGCTTCTCCAAGCTTCGAGCTGCCCTCTTGCCGTGGACTGAGGGGAATATCAGCACCATTTAGAGCCGAGTGCGTGAGTGGCTCAGCGATTTGCGGAAACATCGTGGGTGGGCAGTCTTGAACCCGGTGGAGAGACGCTGGCTGGACTCGGCTAACGTCTGCAGACGGTAGATCGTCGCGTCCCGCACGTCCGGGTCGGACAAGAACTTCTCCTTTCCAAGCCGCGCCGTACGATTGAGCAGGGTTGCAATGTCGGCAATGTGCTCGAGATATATGTAGTCGTCGTGCTCTGTCATAGAGGCACGGCTTGAGAATCGACCCTCGCTCGCACAGAAGGGTGGACCTCGGTGCCGACCTCTACTCTGTAACCGATCAGCTCCTCGACCTCGCGCTCGAAGCCGAGGAGGTCGAGCCCACGATGACACTGGTCGAAGTCGACCAGTAAATCGACATCGCTGTCCGGACGTGCGTCCCCCCTAGCCACCGACCCAAACACACGTACATTCGACACGCCCCGTCGCACGGCTATGCGCATTATCTCGTCCCGCCGGGTGCGCAGCAGGGACAGAGAGGGAGGTTCCCTGTCCCGACCGTCAGCCAGCTCCCTGGTCATGCCATCAATGGTAGGCAACGGACTTGACCCGGCCCTACATCGGTTCACCCGCGCGCTAAGAGCCAACCGCCCGGAACCGCTTCTACGGGCGCCGAGCCAACTGAGGTAGAGGAGCCGCTTAGGGTACATGCAGGAAAAACCCAACATTTAATCCAACAAGCCTGTCCCACTGTGTCTCACCTCGTCTCACCCGGCCGGCCAATCGTCGCCCCCGACGAGCCAAAATGCGACAACTCGCGACGAGGAGCGACATGGTGCGACATTAACGAACTGACGACGGATCAGAAGGTTGGGGGTTCGAATCCCTTCGAGCGCGGAAGATGATTGCGGGAAGCAGATTAGCGGCTCGAAGTGGCGCACGTTGGACTAAGCGCTTGACCCGGCACCGGGTGTGTCCGATCACTGCTTTAGCTCCCTCAATACACTGCGCGCCCGCGATCGCCATCGGGGCGTTCCTTACCAAGTCCGTTGACCTTCTTAACCCCGTGGGCGCCGGCGCTTCCGTTCTAATCGTCCGCTACCCGCCCTCGTACGCCAACGGCCCCTGGGCTACAGGACCTGGACCATTCGCAGCGCTTAGAACCTGCGGTCGGGTACTGGTGGTATGGTGATTGGTATGGCGACAAAGAAGGTGACGATCACCCTCGACGAGAACCAGCTGGACCGCATTCGGGACCTGGTAAAGGCGGGTACCACATCGAGCGTATCGGGGTTCGTACAACACGCCGTCGCCGTCGCCCTCGACGATATAGCTGGATGGGGCGCCATGCTCGCAGATGCTCTCACTGATACCGGTGGGGAGCTGTCGCGCCAGGAACGGCGGTGGGCTGACAAGGTGCTTGGTGTCAAAGGACGCACCAAGAGCCCGGCTGCATAGTGGCCGGCATCACGATGGACGCTGGAGGGCTAATCGCGATCGACCGGAACGACCGCAGAATCGTCGTGCTGCTGGCCCGCGCACGGGAAACCGGAGCTCGTGTCACGGTCCCGGCGAGTGCTCTTGTTCAAGCCGTCCGCCAACCGCAACGGCAGGCACGTCTGGCCCGGTTGCTTCGACAGCCGACCACCGATGTCATACCTCTCGACCGGGTTGATGCCACCAACGTCGGACGGCTACTTGCTGCATGCGGGACGTCGGATGTTGTGGATGCTCATGTTGTCATCTGCGCTCGCCGCGCTGGTCAACAGGCCGTCACCTCCGACCCCGATGATCTTCGCGCTCTCGATCCGACCCTCCGCGTTGTGACGATCTGAACAGATAGGGGCCAGAGGACAACACCATCATGGCCACCAGGGCTGTGCATTAGCAGCCGGTGGCTGCCTGGAGGGTGAGGCACGCCCTCATCATGCGCGCTGGCGAGAGTGTTGCGATTTGCCGTCGGAAGCTATCTCGGGCGAGGGTGTGGATGTTGTCAAAGTTGACAACGCATTCCGTCGGTACACCGTCATCAGCAGGAGTGAGCTCGAGTTCTGAGACGAGGTGACGACGGGCCCGGGTCAGGGCCGCGACGACCACCGCACCGATGCGGTCAGCAACGGGATCGCGGGTCAGAACCAGGACCGGACGGTCGCCTCCCGGTGTCGCTGCAAACCAGATTTCACCTCGTTGCATTCGCCCAGTCCGACCAGTCCTCGGCAGGGCCCCAATCAGCGATGTCGGCCAGCGCTTGCTCGCCCGGGTCGAGCGGGTGCTCGGCCCAGGTGACCGCATCGTTCTCGCTTGCCAGGCGAATGAGGTGGCGACGAAGGGCCTGGCGCAGCAGTTCGGACCGATCGATGCCGAGCCGCTGGCCCAGATCTGCGCATCGGCCGCTTCATGGTCGTCGACTCGAAAACTCAACATCGTCATACGCGAAGGCTATCACGTATGACAAGGTGTCGGACGGGGTGGACTGGCCACCAGCCCCGCCTCGCTGATCCACGACCGCAAAAGGACCGTCTTGCCGCTCCCCGCCGGCGCGGGGACCACGGTCGCCCGGGCCGACGCCCCGAGCCCCTCCAAGAGAACCGGGCGGCCCATAGTCTGTCTGGCAAGGCCCGCGCCCGGCACGACGGGCGCACCTGTACCGCAAGTACCGTTCGACGACGTCAGCCACGGGGTGGCTGCGTCCGGAAGCGCGCTCTGAGAGGCAAAGCGTTCGCTGACAAGACCTTTTTCCCAGTCGGACTCGAACCTCACCCTCGTTCCGCCATTCGGAGGCCTCGAACAGAACGCAGGTGTTCCGCAGTGACCAAAGGTGCGGCCGACCTGGCTAGCAGGTCTTCGTGAAGGAGTCGCCCTCGTGGCGAGCCGGTGAGCAGCGAGCTATGACGTCTTTACAGTCGTTCTTTGCCGCACCCCTCCCACCCGGACAGGCAAGTGGCTCTCCGTGATGG
The DNA here is from genome assembly GCA_963749305.1 of uncultured Acidimicrobiaceae bacterium. GTDB lineage: Bacteria > Actinomycetota > Acidimicrobiia > Acidimicrobiales > Palsa-688 > Fen-671. The sequence goes on along the minus strand of CAVVMN010000014.1, from coordinate 356,669 downwards.
CCCGTAATGCAGCTATGTGGCCCTCGTAGGCGACCCGGCCGGCGGGGTAAGCGACAGGCTGGTCCTGACCCGGGAGGCGCAAGTCGACTTGTGCACCTCCACGTAACCCGCGTCGTGCAGGACGGCTACGTGCTTGGAGAGCACCGAGTCAGCGACGCCTAATGCCTCTCGGACGGTCGAGAACTCCGCAGAGCTGACGGCCGCCAAGAGGGCGCAAATGCGCAAGCGGTTAGGCGCGTGGACCAAGTCGTTGAAATCGGGGGCAGCGGTCAAGGCCGTCCCACGAGCTTGGCCCGCAGGACGGCGTCGGTTACTTTGCCGAAAGCCACCGTCAGGACTAGGGCCAATGCCCCACCGGCAAAGAAGGCCCAAGTCAGCCCCAGGGCCAAGCCGAGCCAACAAGCGAGGGCGGCCACAACGCCCAGGGCTAGGAGTTGCCCAGTAAAGACCATGTTCTCCAAGCCGTGACGATGTTCGATCCACACGCCCACGCGGCGTTGGTTCCACCACATGAGAGCACCGCACGCAAACGCGTAGCCGACGACCGACCAGGCGAACAACAAGGTGCTGCGAGACGCGGCTATGGCGATAAGGCCGCCATTAGGGGCACCGAATATTGGGTTGTACCACCAGGGGGCGATAGCTCGATCAGCCAACCACGAACGGCTCGCGTGGGCCAACGCGAGCGCGGCGGCGGCGGTGTCGCTCAGGCCCACGGTGTCTCCTGGCCCCATGTCCGGCGCCTCCTCCCATTGTGGTGCCCTCGAGGACCCGTCACTTTCCATGATGGAAAGTTTAGCGATTACTTTCCATGTTGGCAAGTGCCCGTACGAACCAGCCTTTGACGCTCACAATTGCGGCGGCGACCGACGGCGTAGCTTTGTGACGTGCGCGTCGATGTCCTGCTCGAGACGTTCGGCACCACGTGGGCCGAGGTGCGTGATGGGGCCGTGGCCGCCGAACAGGCCGGGTTTGATGGTGTGTGGCTCAACGACCATCTGGCTGGCGCGGTGCAAAGGGCGCCACACGTGCTCGAGTGCTGGACCGTACTGTCCGCGCTCGCCGAACTGGTGCCGCGCCTAACTATCGGGCCGTTGGTGCTGAACGTGGCCAACCGGGACCCCGGGACCCTGGCGGTCATGGCTGCGACACTGCAACAGGTGAGCAATGGACGCCTTGTTTTAGGGCTCGGTGCGGGAGCACGGACCGGCACGACTTGGGCGATAGAGCAAGAGGCCCTCGGGCGTCGGGTACCCGGTGACGCGGAACGACGGCAGAGCGTAGAGACGGCCGTCGCCATACTTCGTCAGGTCTGGTCGGGCGAAACGCCGCTGGCGGCAGGGTTTCTCCGACCTGAGCCTTTCCCGCCCATCGTTATCGCCGCCTTCGGGCCGAAGATGGCTGGCCTCGCCGGCCGAGTAGGGGAGGGGATTTGCGTACCGGTCGGGCCGACGATGCAAGAACTGCTTGCCGTCGCTCGTAGCGCCTGTACAGAGGCCGGCCGGGACCCGGGACGGCTGCTTGTAGTCGCCTCGCTGTCGGCGTGGTCACCCCTGGCGCGGCTCACCGTCGAGACCGGTGTAGACCGCCTCATTGTGTATGTTGCGCCTCCCTTTTCTGAGGGACTGGCTCGATTAAGCGAGGCCGTGAGGACTGGCGCGCTCGCCGCGCGAAGGCCGCCTCGAGGTCGACCGTCGTTACCCGGCCACGGGGCCCGACGAGGGGCTTGACCAGCGCGGCGTTGTAGCCGGTCCCCGCGCCTGATCTCGAGGACCCGGTGTCCCGGGTCGAGCTGCAACGCCTCGAGCATCGGCGCCATGATCGCCGGGGCAGACGAGGAGCTGATGGCCACGCCGCGGTTGTCGGTTGCCGTCGTCAGGGCGACGTCAGGGCGGTAGATAGCCGCCAACCCGTCGCGTTTGGCTAGCTCGGGTACGAAGTGTTCGCGCGGGACGGCGAGGAAGGCGTCTCGCACCGGCTCGCTCCTGATGGCCCCGCTCGCCTCGAGGCTCGCTACCATCGCCCGCCGCAGCCGGACGCTGGAGCTGGCCGTCATAAGCGGGCGCTTTCCTGCCGGGTCAGGCTCATGGAGATATCTTGGCGTCCGGGATCAGAAATGTCGGCCGCCGTATTTGCAACTACGAGAAGAGCCGCTCCGCGCGTGGTCAACTTTGTGGAAGTTTTTTGTTATGCCTGCGGGTGTTCTGCGTGCCCTGCCTTCGGCCTTGACGTTTGCGGCCTCGAACACGGAGTCTTTGAAACCAAACTGCAGGGTCATCAATTAACCTAAATGACATACGGAATGCCGGAGGCCTGGCCTCTTTGGGCAGGTCCACCGGAGCTCGGGTTGGTACGGCGCAGGGGTCGGCCAGAAACGGCAGTCAGGGCGCGGGCTTCATCGCCCTCAAGTAAAGGAAAAGGGGGAGCGGGAGCTCGCTTTCGTCGCCCGCGCTCGATCCTGTCGGCCTCGGCTCCCTGAGTAGCTCGAGGACCAGCCCGGCACTTTCGAAAGCGATGGCGTAGTCCTCCAGGGTGTGCGTCCAACCGCGGAACGTCATGGTCAACCCGTCCCGCTCAGCAGTCCCTTCGAAGCGGTGGCGCCCGAAATAGGGGCGGGTGGTTGTAAAACGAGCGTCGGGCCCCTCTTCGACGAACTCCCCGGTGTCGGCGAAGGGATGGGTAACGGCGATACAGAAACGGCCCGGTCGGGTCAGCACGCGTGCGGCTTCGGACACCGCGGCCGGCATGTCCTCGACGTCCATCAAAGAGTTGTAGGCGACCACCAGGTCGAAGCTCTCGTCGGGGAAAGGTAGCGCCGCAGCATTGCCCAGGATGTAAGCAGGACCTGTCGCTGCCTCTTCGGCGAAGCGGGCCAGGGTCGGCGAACTGTCCAGCCCCACGACCCAGTGGCCCCTTGCAGCGAGATCCCGCGCCACCCGGCCCTCGCCCGAACCGACTTCCAAAGCCCGTCGGCCAGGAGGGGGGACCAGGTCGCCGAAGAACGCCTGTCGGTAGCGCCAGTACTCGTCGTGGCCCGGCGTGCGGGCCCAGCGCACCCAGTTGTGCGCCTCCATCTCCCAATCGCTCACCAATTGAGGCTCCCCGCTACTAAATACCGAGGGCACGACGTCGAGGCGGGCCAGCGACCGGGGCTCTGGTCCGCCAAGAGCGTTGCCAACTCCGGGAGACAGGCGGGCAACGGGTGGCTCATGTCAACTCGCACGAACATCATGCTGCGATGGTGCCAGTTCTGTAGCTCGACCGGGTCAGGTCAACGGGATGCTTGGCCAACGACCAACCGACTGCCTTGCTGCACTAGTCAGCCGGGGACCGGCTTTAGCCACGCCCGGGCATCGCGTCCGTCGTCTGTTTCAACGGGCATTGCGTCTTTCGGAGCCGCGTCGGCCGGGAAGAAACCTACGCTCGCTGCCAACACCTCTCGGCCGATGAAGTCGGCTTCCTCACGCAACTCGTCCAGGCCGGCAAGGCCCAGCACGATCCGGTCCGATAGCTGCAGGCCGGCGTCGCGGCGTAGCGACTGCACCTGTCGGGTTACGTCGCGCAACAGCCCTCTCTTCCGCAGGCCATCGTCCAGGTCGAGGTCTAGGGCCACTGCTGCCGCCCCCTCGCGGGAAACGGCGAAGCCCGTCCTGGCCGTCACCCGCACCTCGACTTCGGCAGGCCCTAGCTCCACCGCGCCGCTGGAAAGCTCGAGCCGTACCAAACCATGGCGCTCGAGCTCGTCCACCAGGACAGCGGCATCCGCACGGGCCAGGACCGGCCGTACTTCCTTGACCGCATCTCCGAGCCGGGGCCCAACATGCGGAAGTTGGGCACCAGCTCAAAGGACACGAGCTCGCTTAACCCGTGTGCAGTTACCACCTCGTCAACGTTCAGCTCCTCCGCCACCACGTCCTCGAGCAGCCGAGGACTGTCCGGCGGGAGCGCGACCAGGGCGCGGCGCAGCGGCTGGCGCACCCTGATGCCAGATTGCGCCCGAGCCGAGCGGCCAAGCGACACCAGGCGCCGGGCCAGGTCCATGGCCGCTTCAAGTTCGGGGTCGGTGTGGCTTGCGTCGGCCTCGGGCCAGGAGGCCAGGTGCACCGAGCCGGCGTCGTCGGCACCCGTGAGCTCTCGCCACATCTTCTCGGCCAAGAACGGGCAGAACGGGGCCATTAGTAATGAGATTGTTACGAGTGCCTCGTGCAGAGCCGCCTGGGCTGACAGAGATCCGGCGTCATCGACCGAAGGGTCAGTACGCCAGAAACGACGACGGTTGGCGCGCACGTACCAGTTGGACAGGTCATCGACCAGGACACCGATGGCTTTGGCTGCCGGGAGGGGTTGGTAGTCGTCGAGAGCGGCCGTCACCTCCGCCACCGTGACCTCCAGCCGGGAGCGCAACCAACGGTCAAAGGTGGGCCGGTCCCGAGGGGCGGGCACCGCCGGGTCCGTCGGGTCGAAGTGGTTGAGCTCGGCGTAGGTGGCAAAAAAGCTCCAGGTGTTCCACAGCGTCATCAGCACCTCGGACGTCGACGCGTCAATCGCTTCGAGGCTCGTCCGGGTCGCCGTCCACGGTGAGCCCTGATGGAACATCCACCAGCGCATGGGCTCGGCCCCGCGGGTGTCGAGAATGGCCCAAGGGTCGATCACATTGCCGAGGCTCTTGGACATTTTCTTTCCCTCGGAGTCGACGATGTGGCCGAGGGACATCACGGTGCGGTAGGGAGCTCGACCGAACACCAGGGTGTTCACGGCCAACAGCGAGTAGAACCAACCTCGCGTCTGGTCTACGGCTTCACAGATGAAATCAGCCGGCAACCGCAGGTCCTTTTTGGAACCGGCACGATAGGGGTAGCCGAGTTGGGCGGCCGGCATCGAGCCCGAGTCGAACCAGGCGTCGATTACGGCCTCGACCCGTCGGGCCGTCTGGTGGCATTGCGGACAGTCGAAGCTGACCTCGTCGATCACCGGCCGGTGCGGGTCGATTTCGGTCAAATCACGAGCGGCCAGCTCCGACAAGTGGGCGCGAGAGGCCACGCAGATATCGTGACCGTTAGGGCAGCGCCAGATGGGAAGTGGGGTGCCCCAGTAGCGGTCACGAGACAAGGCCCAGTCGATGTTGTTGGCCAGCCACTCCCCGAAGCGGCCGTGCTTGAGTGTCCCGGGCCGCCATGTCACGCCTTCGTTCTCGGCCAGTAGCTGGTCCTTGTGCCTGGACGTGGCTACGTACCACGACGGCTTGCCCCAGTAGATGAGCGCCGTCCCGCAGCGCCAACAGTGCGGGTAGGAGTGGACATGAGCCTCGGCCTTCACCAACTGCCCGGCGTCGGCCAGGTACTCGACAATGGGCTGGTTGGCTTCCCGCACAGACAAGCCGCTCAGCCAACCGGCGTCCACGAACCGGCCATCGGGGCCGACCGGGTTTAGAGTCGGCAGCCCTTCGCGCCGGCCCAGGAGCCAGTCGTCGAGCGCCGAAGGCGGGGGCGATATGGACGAGGCCACTCCCTTCGGCGGCGCTCACGAAGCCGGCCGGCACCACCCGCCAGCCGTCGGAGCCCTCGGGCTCAGGCAAAAGATCGATCGGGCGCCGGTAATGGAGGCCGACCAGACGCTCACCGGGGAACCGGGCCGTGATCCGGTCCCGGCCGGCCGGCCCAAGCACCGCCTCCACCCTGTCCTCGGCCATTACCAGGCCGTCGACGACCACGTAGGTCGAGGTCGGGATGGACCGCCACCGCGGTGTTGGCCACGAGGGTCCACGGGGTCGTCGTCCAGATGACCAGGGCGTCGGCGCCCTCGGGGCGATCGCCGACGACCGGCAGCCGGACGTAGGCGCTCAGGTCCTCGATGTCCTGGTAGACGTCGGGCTGTCCCAGTTCATGGCTCGATAGCGACGTCCCGCAGCGCGGGCAGTAAGGGACCACCTTCAAGTCCTCGAAGAGGTCGCCCGACTCCCAGAGTTGAGACAGGTGCCACCAGACCGAGTCGATGTAGGCAGGGTCGAGGGTCCAGTAGGCATGCTCGAGGTCGACCCAGTACCCGATCCGCCGGGTGAGCGCCTTCCAGTCGTCCACGTACTCGTAGACCGATTGGCGGCACCGGTCCACGAACCGCTCGACCCCGTACTCCTCGATCTGGTCCTTGCCCGACAGGCCCAGTGCCTTTTCCACTTCCACCTCGACCGCTAGGCCGTGCGTGTCCCAGCCCGCCCGGCGAGGCACCCGGCGACCGGTCATGGTGCGGTACCGGCAAATGAGGTCCTTGTACACCCGGGCCCATACGTGGTGGAGCCCCGGGCGGCCGTTGGCCGTCGGCGGGCCTTCGAAGAAGACGTATTCCGGGCCGCTGTGGTGTTCGCTAATGGAGCGCGAGAAAACGTCGTGCGCCTCCCAGTGCTCCAGCGCTTGTTCCTCGAGTGCCCGGAAGTCGGGTTCAGGCGGCACCGCCGGGAACCGCCTTGGGTGTTGATCCTCGACCACCAGTCCTCCTCGTTCCTACGCCTGTCGCACGGCGCAGGGACGAGGCCAGGCCCCGCGGTACCACCCTGCTTGGCCAAGGGAAACCCCAGACCCACTCACTTCGGGCTGTAACGGGCCCAACCCGCCCCGTTCTAATAGGGTGGCCCGGGATCGGGGCGCCCGTTCTTCGGGAGGCTCCGGGGTGATGGCCCCATCGATGCCGTTGGCACCACTCTACTAACCGCGTCTTCTCGAGGCCGGCCGCGGCCCGCCCAGGGTACGCGAGCCGGGTTGTGAAGCCGGGCTTCCCTGGCACCTGAGAGGCGCTCGGCCAGCGGGCAGCGACATCGAGCGCCTTCACTGGCGGGCCGCGCCACGCAGTTCAGCTCGTGGCAAACTCCAGGACTGCCCAGGTGAGCGGCTCGATCTGTGCCATCCCTGCGTCCTTGGCCAAGACGGGGACGTTCACCTGGACGAGGCCTCCGTCACCGCGCTCGTTGGTCCCGCGGAGTGCACGGCAGCTGGCCGAGCCGATGGAGTCCCAGCCCCGCAGGACCACCTCCACATCGACGGCAAATGTAGTCGAACGGTTGACAAGGAAAATCGTCACCTTCTGCTCGTCATTGTCCACGACGGCGACGGCGTCGATCGCCGGCACGTCACCGTAGGCCGTCGTCGCGATGTCCGGTCCGTCAATGGCAACGCCCCTCACCGACCTGTCGCGCACACCGTTGAACACAGCCGCGATAGGACCGAAAATGGCTTGTTTAACGGCCGGCCCTCCCGTTTCGGTCCGAACCGGCGCGCCCACGTTGACCAACAGTGACTGGCAGGCGACCTTGACCCGGTCGGCGTGACGGAGCAAGGCAATAAGCAGGCTCCCCTCAACGACTGCGTCCCGGTCCGAATAATCGAACTCCGCCATGGCCGAAGCCACTTGCCAGGGTTGGCGTCTATTCTCGTCGTGGCGGTAATTGACGTTCCATTCGTCCACGGAAAGGTTCATGCGCCGCTTGGAGCGCTTCAACTCCTGGACATAGTCGCACGTCGCGATCCCGGTCGAAAGGTACTGGTCGAAATCGAACCCCGACGCGGCAAAGCTTTGTTCGTCGAGCACATCGGCGGCGAAGTACTCGTGCAGGCCCAGGTAGTCGACGTGGTCATAAGACTGCTCGAGAACGACCCGGTCCCATTGAGGGTAGGTCACCATCCTTCGATGAGAACTGCCAGCCGCCACTACTTCGATGCCATCGTCGACCCGCTTCACCGCTCGGGCCACCTGCGACGCCAGCGCCCCGTACTCAGGCGCGCTGAGGGATCCGATCTGCCACTCACCGTCCATTTCGTTACCCAGTCCCCACAGACGGACCCCGTACGGCTCATGGCGCCCATGGCTCCTGCGTAGGTCGGCGAAGGTGGAGCCTGCCGCGCCATTGCAGTACTCCACCAGCTGGCAGGCCGCTTCGATGCCCCGGGTCCCGAGGTTGAACACCAAGAACGGCTCTACCCCCACTGTCTCGCACCAGCCCATAAACTCATTGAGGCCGAACTCGTTGGTTTCAAGCGCGCGCCACGCGGGGTCGAGCCGTCGCGGCCGGCTCTCGCGGGGCCCCACCCCGTCCCTCCAATCGTACCCGGAGACGAAATTCCCGCCCGGGTAGCGCACCGTCGTGACCCCGAGCTCTCGCACCAGCTCGTTCACGTCGGTCCTAAACCCGGACGCGTCTGCCTGCGGGTGTGTAGGTTCGTAGATCCCGCCGTAAACCACCCGCCCTAGATGTTCCACAAACGAGCCGCAAAATCGGGGGTCGACCTGCGAGATGAGGAAATCGCGCTCTACGACCAATCGGCAAGTGCCACGTGCACCATCGACCATACCCAGCTCACCTAACCTTTCAGTTTCTGTTTCACCCGTTGACACGAGAATGGCCCGCCAACCTGAGTCATTTGAGACCAGACAGCGCAATCCCTCGGACGAAGTAACGTTGTAGGAAGAAGAACAGGACGACCAGCGGTACCATCGCCAGGACAGCCGAGGCAGACATCAAGTCATAGATCACTTCGTGCTGGCCACTGAAGAGCACCAGGCCGGCCGGTAGCGTCCGCATGTTGGGCGTGGTCGTGATTATCAGGGGCCAAAGGAAATTGTTCCAGTTGAAAGAGAAGGTAAAAATGGCCAAGGCGGCAATCGCCGGCCCGCTCAGGCGGACGATTATCCGCAAGTAGATGAAGAACTCGCCTGCGCCGTCCACGCGTGCCGCGTCATCGAGTTCGAAAGGCAAGGTACTGAAAAACTGTCTCAAAAGGAAGATACCGTAGCCGTTAGCCGCCAGCGGGATGATAAGGCCCTGGTAGGTGTTCAGCCAGTGGAACTGGTACACCTCAAAAAACAACGGGACAATCAGGACTGCTACCGGCACCATCAATGTCACGAGGACGATCCAGAACAGGATCTCCTTACCCGGGAACTGTAGCCTTGCGAATGCATAGGCGGCCAAAGAGTCCAGCGTGACCGAAAGAAGGGTGACGGCTCCAGCAAACGCAAAGGTGTTGATGTAGAGCTGGCCCAGACTGATTTGCGACCAGACGCTGGTGTACGTCGCGAAGTCGAAGTTGTGCGGCAACAACGTCGGAGGGTACGTGATCGCCTGTCCCTCCGGCTTCACCGACATGGCCAACATCCAGACAAATGGGAAGACGAAAACGACGGCCCCGACCACCAATGTGACCCACATGAGCGCCCTCGCAGTTCGCCGTACGAACTTCGCCCGGGATACGTCCGTTATGCCGCCCGGAGTTGCGTTGGCGTGGGAGACCATCTCAGTAGATCTGCTGTTGTGCGCGACGGAACATGCGGACCTCCACTACGGTGAAAGCGAGGACAATGATGAACAGGCAAACGGCAACCGAGCACCCGTACCCGATCTGAAAATTCTCAAAAGCGTAACGGTACATGTAAATCACCAGCGTCTCCGTGCTGTAAAGCGGGCCGCCATTGGTCATGACGTAGATTTGGTCGAAGGCCTGGAACGCACCTATCACGGACGTGACCAGTACGAACATCGTAGTGGGGGCGAGCAGCGGCAACGTCACGTTGCGGAACTGCTGCCAGGGCGACGCGCCGTCGATGCGGGCGGCCTCGTAATATTCTTCGGGGATCCCTTGTCTCCCGGCCACGAATATCACCATGTCGTAACCGAGGGTCACCCACACTCCGACGGCGATGACGGAGGGGAGGGCCCATGTGGTAGTGCCAAGCCAGTCTGGAGCGTGTATGCCCAACTGGGCCAACCAGTAGTTGAGGACGCCGATGTTAGGGGTGAGGAGAAAGCTCCAGATGAGCCCCATGACGGCGAGCGAAGATAGCGCGGGTAGGAAGTAAACGGTTCGCAGTAGCCGAGAGCTCAACTTGTTCTGTCGCAGTCCCAGAGCAACGGCAAGGGAAAGCGCCATAGTGAGCGGCACTGTCACTGCGGTGTAAATGGCGGTGGTCCTGAGGTCGGTCCAGAACTGTGGGTCGGCGAACAGCGAACGAAAGTTGCCAAATCCAACATAGGGGCTGGCGTGCGGCAAGAACGTCGTGCCTCTGAGGCTCTGCCAGAAAACGTCAAGGATCGGCCAGATGACGAACACGAACAATATGCTCAGGGCTGGCAACAAGAAGACGTACGCCTTCGCTGCTGTGCGTGCTCTAAACGATAAGCGCCTCTTGCTGCCTACGAAGCCAATTGTTTGCGGAGCCTGTAACTGGCCTATCGCGGTCATATAGTGACCTCAGCTGCTCGTCGGGGCCTGAACTGACGGAGGGCGCAATGCATCGCCGGACACGGCGCGTGGCAAGGTCGAGCCGGTGCGCCCGGCGCGACCGGGGACCGGTCTGAACTTGGTCGACCGGCCCACGGTCTGCGTCGCTGCCAATTATTTCTTGGGCAAGTAAGACTGGAACTTCGAGTTGTACTGGCTCATTACGCTGGGGACGCTCTGGCCCCCCTCGACGGCCTCGACGATGCTGGTCACTACCGCCGACGCCTCGCTGAAGTCAATAATCCCCGTCATCGAATAGCGGATGTTTGGCAGCATCTTGGCAAACTTCGCAGGGAACTTGCCCAGCGCCGCGACTTCGGAGTCAAGGTCGGTCCGGAGGGCGTTGGAGCCGGACTTGGCATATTCGAGAGCCGCCCATGGGCTCGTCCAGAACGTAAAGAAATCCCGGGCCTCGTCCAGTTCCTTCGTCTGAGCGCTCAGCATCAAGGTCGCACCGGTACCCAGAGTGTGGGCCCCTCCGGGGCCGGCGGGGAAGGGGATGACATCGAAGGGCACCTTGGCCTGAGTGAACCCGGACACGACCCAAGGGCCGCTGATGTCGGTGGCGGCCTGCTTGGTCGAAAACAGCGAGTCGCCCTGCGCGCCCTCGAGGTTGGGAGGGCTCACCTTGTACTTGGACTCCAGGTTGCCCCAGGCCGCGAACCCTGCCTCGCTGTCCTTGGTGGCGAGAAGGGACTTCCCGTTTTTGTCGTAGTCGCCCCCATAAGCCCACAGCCACAACGACCACCAGTCAACGACTGCGGTTGTGGCCAGTGGCATGCCTGATATCCCCCCCTTTGTGGCCTTTTCCAACCCGCCGATCAGCTCTTCGACCGTCGCAGGCACGGGGATGTTATTGGTGGTGAGGATATCTGGGTTGTAGTAAAGTCCGACGGGCTGGATCGTCATCGGCACTCCGTAAAGTTTGCCTCTCCAGGTGGCAGCGGGGAAGAAACCGGCCGGCAACACCGAACGGTCGACTCCGTCCGTGCCGTAGGCGAAATCGACGGGCTGGATGACGCCGGCGTTAGCGAACTGCGGTATTGCTTGTAGAGGGCCTCCCGGGGCGGTCGAAATGTTGGGGCCGGTGCCCGTGCCAAGGCTCACCAATAGCTTCTCTTGCAGGACGTCGCCCGGCATGATCGTCATGTCGATGTGCACCTTGGACTGGGAAGCGTTGTACTTGGCCACAATGGCTTCTACGAACGGCCTGTCTGAGGCGGTGAACGAGTTCCAGAATGTGAGGTTGGTCGTGCTGGCCGTGTTCCGGACCAGCCGGCTGGTGCTGGGCACCCTCTTCATGAGGGATTGAGGCAGCAGCTTCGACCCTAGGGTCGCCCCCACCACTCCGGCCCCGGCAATACCCAGGAAGTTGCGCCGGGTTATCAGCCCCCTGTCGTCGCCCTTCTCAGCTTGTGTGGCGAGCTCGGCCTGTCCATCTGTAGGCTCGTTCCCATTTGGCATTGCGTCTTCCATGTATCTCTCCTTTTAGTGTGTCGTCTGCTGTCTGAAATGCCCTATTAGTCCGCTTGGCCGCTGGGGGCCGCCGGCTGACAACTTATGACGGTCTGCGAATGAGGCGGGAACCGGTACGAGGTCCCATCTACGAAGTCTTTAATTTCGGTAACTTGGACCGTTACCGTATCGGGATGCTCGAATGAGTTCACGGCATCCCAGCCCGGCGCGTTGAGTTCTTCAACGCGTGCAGTAACGGGTGGAAAGTCGCCGCGAACGTTCAACTGAGCCGTGACGGCGTTGTCTGGGGAACGGTTTATTACGCTCAGCATGAAGAGGTTGTCCGGTCCCGACCTGGTAGCGACAGCATCGAGCACCGGGAAAGGCCCCAAATCCGCGATACGATATGCCCTTTCAGCTCCTGGTCCCGTGGGGTCTGTGAACTCTTCGCGTTCGCACTCGACACGCACAGCGAGAGCGAAGCCACCCAGGTAATCCCCGAATAGCCGTAGTGGATGATAGATGGTTTGCAGGAAAAGCCCGTCTTTATTTGTGACGATCGGCGCGATGACGTTGACCAGTTGGGCCAGGTTGGCCATTTTGACGACATCGCCATAGCGGACAAATGCGTGCAGGTAGGTGGCTACGGCCAGCGCATCGGCCAGTGTGTAGCGTTCTTGCAGGGTGGACCGGTCCCGGAACCATACGTTCCACTCGTCGTAGGCGATATGTACCGGGTGAGTAATTCTCTGGTTGTAACGGGCCTTCTCGATCAATGCCGCGGCTATCCGAATGGCGCGCTCAGCCTGATGCGGCGCAAGCACGTTGGGCCAGTAATCGTCGTGGCCCGTATAAATGTGGACGCTGTGCCAGGTGGCAAACTCAACCAGACCGGCAATGACCGTCTGGTCCCAATCGGTCCAACCCGTTTGCCCACAGGAGACCAGTTCGATGCCCGGGTCCGTCCACTTGAGCACTTTCGCCCACTGCCTGGCCGTCTTCACGTAATCGTCCGCCGACATCTGGCCGATTTGCCAGGGCCCGTACATTTCGTTCCCGAGCCCCCAGTAGCGCACACGGTAGGAGGCGTCGTGCCCGTTGTCTCGACGACGAGCCGCCCATTCGGTATTCCCGGCGCCATTGCAGTACTCGACCCAGGCCTGTGCCTCGTCCACCGAACCTGTACCCATGTTCAGGCAGATATACGGCTCAGCCCCCACAGCGTCACAAAAGGTGATGAACTCGTCGGTGCCGAAGCGGTTTGGCTCCTCAGCGTGCCAGGCCAGATCCATCCGTCGTGGTCTTGAGTTTTTGGGCCCCACGCCGTCGAGCCAATGGTACCCGGAGGCGAAATTCCCTCCCGGCCACCGCAGAACGGGCGGTCGCAGCCGCCGGACGGCTTCGAGCACGTCTTTTCGAAAGCCGTGCTCGTCCGAGAGTGGTGAACCCTCGTCGTAAATTCCCCCGTAGATACAGCGTCCCAGGTGTTCCGTAAAACCCGAGAGGATGCGACGGTCCACGTGAGCCCGGACGTCGTCGAGATCAACCGTGATGGTCGCCATCACAGCACCGCTGTCGAGGCTGGTGGCGCCAGCGAGGCTCCGCTGGACTCCCGGACCGAGAGCGTCACTGGCAGGAGCGAGGTCCCGGCATGCTGGTCTCCTTTGCCCGACATGCGGTCCAACAGCACACTCACGGCCAAACGTCCGATCTCACGGAAAGGCACATGGACCGAAGAAAGGCTCGGCGTAAGGTGCTCCGCGAATGTGAGATCGTCGCACCCCACCACGGCTACGTCGTCCGGCACGCGCCGGCCCAAACAACGCAGCTCGCGAAGGACCCCGACGGCCATGTCGTCGTTGTGAACAAACACCGCCGTTATGCGGGGCTCCCGTTCCAAAAGGATGCGTAGCGCGGAGGCGCCTCCGGAAGGGCTCCAGTCAGCCTCCGCTATCTGGTCCTCGGTCATGGGGGCGCCAGCCTCACGGAGCGCCTCTTCGTACCCCATCAGCCGGCTTCGCACGATCCAGCGCCGATAGGGACCGGTGATCGTGCCGATGAAGCGGTGCCCCAGCCCCAGCAGGTGGCCGGTAGCGATGCGGCCCGCTTGACGGTCGTCGGAGCCCACAAAGGGCACACCGCCACCGGGCACGTGTTGCAGGACGACTGCGGGGACGGAGCTGCGGACGATCCGAGCGAACTCGAAGTCCTCCTCGAGCTGTGGCGGTGCGACGATCACTCCATCGACGCGGCGCTCGAAGAGCATGCGCATCACATCGACGGCGTGAGTGTCGCTGGTCGGCAAACTGGCCAAGAGGATGGCGTGGCCCTGGAGCGTGGCCTCTTCCTGCACACCGACCGCCACCTTCGCGAGCGCCGTGTCGGTGAGGTTGGCTATAACCAGGCCGATCGTAGAAGTGGTGCGGCGGTGCAGGCTCCGGGCCAGCGCGTTCGGCCGGTAATCGAGCGCGTCCGCGGCCTGCAGGATGCGCGTGGCCGTCTCAGGGGCCACCCTCACGTCAGTGCCATTCAAGACCTTGCTGGCCGTCTGAAAGCTGACTTGAGCTTGGGACGCAACGTCCTTCAAAGACGCATAGCGGCTGGTTCGCACTGCCTCCCCCCGTGACACGTTCCCTCTGTACGGCACACGCTTTACCGCCTTGCACGACGATCGCCCAGCCCGAGCCAACCCCCCGGTAAATCCCTGAGCGAAGCTTCGCTCACCGAACAGTACGCGCTATGTGTGACTGTGTCAAGAGCATCACGTAGCGTGCTTGTGTGGCCTGGGCGGCGGGCGGGCAGGTCGGCGGCGCCCTGCCCGCGTCTGCTCCCCAATGGCCCTAAATGGCGGAACTACCTGTTCTGGGCACGTCCCCCGCCCACGAGGATCCTGGGGCCAAAGTCACGCTATGCGAAGGGTTGACTTCACACACAAAATCTTGTATACCAAGGCCTGAACACAGAATACAACACACTTCTGAGGGCCACTGTGCAGAGCTACAAAGTCGCAATCATTGGGTGCGGGAACGTGGCGCGGCTCCACGCGGCTGCGTACAGACGCCGCACGGACCGCGTTGACGTAGTCGCAGCCTGTGACCCACTTGTCGATCAGGCTAGACAGCTCTCGTCCCAGTTCCCGGGCTGTCGCGCCTACACGTCGGTCGAGGACGCCGTTCGTCACAGCGACTGGGGGGTCGGGATTGTTTGTTCCCCAACCCCGCTTCACCTTCAAGTCGTGATGGAACTAGCGCAACACGGCAAGCACGCCTTCGTCGAGAAGCCGATGGCGGACAATTTGGCCGATGCGCGCCGAATGGTGGACAGTTGTGCCTCGGCCGGGGTGCAACTTTCAGTTCATCAGAACTTCCGGTACCACTATCCATTCGATCTGGCGCGGGTCCTGATCCGTACCGGCCGCATCGGTCGAGTGCTGACCGTAGCTCACCGTGAACTCCTTTTCCGCCAAGACGACGGCTGGCGAAACTCGGCTGCTCGGCACTCTCTCGCGGTGATGGGGATCCATTGGCTGGACGGGTTCCGCTGGATGCTTGACGATGAGCCGGAGGGCGTGCTGTGCCAACTAGCCTCATCACCACTGATCAACGCTCGAGGTGACACCGACGCCGTTATGCAGGCAACTTTTGGTAATGGAGCGGCCGTCTCTTACGTCGAAAGTTTTTCGAGCCCGGACTCCGCTCTCGAGACCAACGTCATTGGAGACAAAGGTGCCCTTCGCCTGACCCACAACGAACTGCGTGAATGGCGTGTCCAAGCGGACGAGAGAACAGAAGTCGTCCACGCCAATCCTCCTGGCTCTGATAAAGCTCTGGCCACGTACCTTAGCCTTGACCAATTCCTCCAGGCGCTGGACTCCAATACCGAGGCGAGCAACAGTGGTCGGGACAATCTGCGGACCGTAGCATTCCTTGAAGCGGCCTACCTGAGCGCCGAGCTGGGGCGGGTTGTCCGACCCGCGCCGGACATGTCGGAGCTGGTCCCATGAGGCTGGGCTTCTCGACACCTACCCCATCCCCCTCTGAGGAGCAGTTGCTTTTCAGTTCTTACAAAAACAGCGGTTACGAAGGCCTTCAGCTCAAATCCGGTCAGTACTTGAAGTACCTGGACAACCCGGGGCCTGCCGAAGAAAGGGCAAAAGCCGATCCGGGCTCCTTTTCGGCCCTGATCTTCTGGGGGCCCCTGGACCAGGACGGCCAGCAGGCGCTGGAAAACGTAGTCCGGTTTGCGGCTGGCGTGGCCTCCGAGCGGGTAATCTTCTGCCACGATCACCCACGGGACCAAACAGATGATGATGACATTCGGTCTTTTGCGAAGGTCCTGTCTCGAATTGGAAGTGAAGCACTCGACCTCGGGGTCAAACTGTCCCTCCATCACCACTACAACCAACCGGTAATGTTCCCGGACGACATAGGGATCTTTTTCCCCGCTTGCGCACCCGGGACCGTAGGGCTAACGCTCGATACGGCACACATGTGGAAGGCGGGCGAGGACGACGTTGGCTCGGTGATCGAACGGTTCGCCGACCTTATCGATAACGTGCACCTGAAGGACTGCCGCGATGACGCAGGAGGTCGTCGCCTCCCAAATGGGGCACGAGCGGCGGCCTCATTTGTGCCGCTGGGAAGCGGTGAGATCAATTTTGACCCCATATTCGCCGCGCTCTCGAGCGTCCGCTACTCCGGCTGGATATGCGTAGACGAGGAAAGCGGCGCCGGAGTGGCCGAATCCCTCAAGGCTTCTCACGAGTTCATCTCAGACCATGTCGACGAGTCTCCGACCCCTTTTGGTGAGAAAGTGCCCGACTGAATGAGCCAGGACGGGCCGCTCGACCGCAGGACGCTTACGGAGCGGGCATATCTCCGGCTCCGATATGATGTAGAAACGGGCGTACTCCCACCCGGCCAGCGGCTTGACGAGCGCGCCCTATGCGAGCAGCTCGGCGTTAGTCGCACACCGCTCCGGCACGCTCTCGAGCGCTTGGTGCATGATGGCCTAGCCCAACGTTCGCCCTACCAAGGCGTCTTTGTCCGGTCGATCAGTGTGAACGATGTCGAGAACCTCTACGTCGTACGGTCTTGCCTTGAACAACTTGCCGTGCGGCTAGCGGCAGAACGGGCGACGAGGGAAGAGCTCTCCAGGATTCGGCAACTGGCCGAACGGTGCCAGGAGTATGGCGAACAGGGGAACATGAACGGTCTCGGTGAGACTGACCAAATGTTCCACGAAGCGATTGTGGCCGCCAGCGACAACGACATCCTGGTCGGCGTGCTCGAGTCTCTGAGGCGCCAGGTGCATGTCGTGCGTTCCTTTGCCAATGAAGCCATTGACCTTGTGAAAAGAACTCTCGATGAGCGCCTTCTGGTTTGTGACGCGCTGGAGTCTCGCGACGCAGAATCAGCCGCCCGTCTCCTGGGCGCTCACATCGACGATGTGAGGGTCTCCGCAATTGCTGCACTACGGTTCACTGAAAGTTCACCGGACGACGAACGACCTTATCCCAAATCTGAATAACGCTCGTCGCGACAATTTGCATTTCGTAACTGGCAGGACCAATTGATCTGTTTAGCGCATTCCGAGGGTGATACCGCCTCCGCTTCGGCTGGACGGCTCGTTCACCGTGTGGCCGCGTAACGGTGTCGATGAAGCAGTTTACTTCACCCCGGGCGTTGAAATTGTGGGCAACTGTCCCCTTAGCCGCGTCGCCCTGGCCGCTGACGGACGATCTGTGCAGGTTGAGGCACGAAGGATGGCCCATGGTCGACAACGGATCGTGGTGCGCGGTTTACCCGCTCGACAGCTTAGTGTCGTTTGTGAGGAGCACATCGTTGTGTCAACGGAGGACGGGGAGGCCGTCATCGAGATAGAAGATGAGGGCATCCCCGCCGGGCAGGGCCTAGTCGCCCTGACGGTAATTGCAAGTCCATAATAAGGGGTGCAGATGTTGGGCGAACAGGAGAGCCAGGCGCTCGCAAGCTCGGTACTAAAAGGAGGAACCACGACAATGGAGACACGACCGATGGACGCGGCGTCAGCCGTTCGTGTGCCCGGCGCTTACGTCGACGGGGGCAGGGAGGCGACAATCTCAGGGCTCCAGTTCGCCGAAAGTATTGAGGAGGGTGCATCATTATGCCTCAGCCACTGATCTCGAGCTTGAAGGAGACGACGGCCGTGGACACCAGTTGGGGCAGCTTGTCCTGGCTGATCAGCGGCGAGATCACCGAGGGAGCGGAGCAGACGTTCGGTATTGTGACCATTGCCCCGGGGCAGGCCAACCCGCTTCATTTACATCCCAACTGCGAGGAGGTGCTCTATGTGCTTTCTGGCACCTGCGAGCACCAGGTGGGTGAGGAAAGGGTCGGACTAGAGCCGGGCCAGGCCATCTGCATCCCCCGCGGAACGCCCCATCGAGCGCGGACCACCAGCTCCGAGCCCTTAGTCGTGGCGGTGTGCTTCTCGTCCCCAGACCGCCAAGTCGTCAATATCGAAGACGGCGACCAGGCCTAGGTGGCCATGCCGTGGTGGTGGTGAACGAATGAAGACGGTCGTGCTGGTGGGCGCCCTGGACACGAAGGGTGCCGAGTTCGAGTTCGTAAAAGAAGAAATATTACGCCGGAATGTCAACGTGCTAGTTGTCGATTTCGGCGTGCTCGGCGAGCCGGCGTTCGCACCGGACATACGGCGCGAGGAGGTAATAGCGGCGGGTGGCGGCGACCTTGAACGCCTCGGCGACGGCGAGCAGAAAGACCAAGCGATGAAAACGATGGCTCGTGGCTTGGCCATCGTGGCGCGACGGCTGTTCGACGAGGGCCGGCTTGATGGCATCCTCGGTATGGGGGGCACCGGCGGGACTTCGATCGCGACGACGGCCATGCGCTCGCTTCCCGTGGGTGTCCCTAAACTGATGGTCTCCACTGTCGGAGGCGGGGACGTCAGCGCTTACGCAGGTACGAAGGACATTATCTTTCAGCCGTCTATTGTAGACGTGGCCGGTTTTAATCCTATTAGCCGCCGTATCTACGCCAACGCCGCAGGGGCCATTGCCGGAATGGTCTCGGGCGAGGTGCCGCCGCAGGGCCTGGACAAACCCTTGATCGGCGCATCGATGTTTGGCAATACGACACCAGCGGTAGACCGAGCCCGTGAG
Organism: uncultured Acidimicrobiaceae bacterium; assembly: GCA_963749305.1. GTDB lineage: Bacteria > Actinomycetota > Acidimicrobiia > Acidimicrobiales > Palsa-688 > Fen-671. Next base: position 337,787 of record CAVVMN010000014.1, on the reverse strand, counting down.
CGGATGGAGAGCAGAGGTTATGAAGTGCTCGTGTTCCACGCCACCGGGAGCGGAGGAAAGACCATGGAGGACCTGGTTGGTGATGGCTACTTCCAAGGCGTCCTCGACCTTACGACTACAGAACTGGCCGACTATGTGTGCGGCGGGGTGATGAGCGCAGGACCGCTTAGGTGCCGAGCGGCGCCAAGCGCGGGAGTGCCGGTTGTACTTGTCCCTGGGTGCGTCGACATGGCCAATTTCGACAGCCCCGATACTGTCCCCGCGGAGTACCGGCAGCGTGTGTTGTACGAATGGAACCCGAACGTAACGTTGTTAAGGACGAACGAAGAGGAAAACGTGAGGATTGGGAACATGTTGGCCGATGCCGCCAATGCGGGCAGTAGCAATGTGGCCGTCCTGCTCCCTCTCAAAGGAGTGTCTCAATTGGACAGACCCGGGGCGCCATTCTGGGACCCAGCTGCCGACGGTGCCTGTTACGACGCGATCAGGTCCCGTCTGCGCCCGCAGATCGAGATCAGTGAGGTCGATCACAACGTCAATGACCCCGAATTTGCTGACCTGGTCACGGACAGGTTATTGGCAATGATAAGGCATGCCGGGAATAGCGCCGATGTATAGCCGTGAAGAGGTACTTGGCCGGCTGCACGCGCAGGTAGCGCTTAATAAGCCGATAATCGGGTGCGGTGCGGGGACAGGGATATCCGCCAAGTTCGCCGAAGCCGGAGGCGCCGACCTGATCATAATATACAACTCGGGCCGCTACCGCATGGCAGGGCGGGGTTCGCTGGCCGGCCTCCTTGCCTACGGGGATGCCAACGGTATCGTCGTCGAAATGGCGGCCGAAGTGGTGCCTGTGGTCGATCACGTCCCGGTGCTCGCTGGTGTGAACGGGACTGACCCATTTCGGCTTATGCCCGCATTCCTAACCCAGCTCAAGCAGCTTGGCATCTCGGGCGTCCAGAACTTTCCTACCGTCGGGCTCATCGATGGCGTCTTCCGAGAAAATCTCGAAGCCACCGGCATGGGTTACGACAAGGAGGTCGCCACGATCAAGATGGCCCACGAGTTAGGTTTTTTCACCTCCCCCTATGTGTTCGATGCCCAACAGGCGGCGGCGATGGCCGAAGCCGGAGCCGATATGTTGGTCGCACATGTTGGTCTTACAACTTCGGGCGATATCGGTGCGGCCGTGGCGCTATCTTTAGACGACGCCGTGGAGCGTGTCCTTGCTATTGCTGCGGGGGGCCGCCAGGTGCGCTCGGACATTCTTGTTATTTGCCACGGCGGACCATTTGACGAGCCAGAGGCAGTGAGCGCCGGGTTAGAGAGGCTTCCCGGGGTTCAAGGCTTCTTCGGCGCATCAACGATAGAACGTTTACCAACCGAGCGTGCCATCCGCGCCCAGGTCGAGGCACTCAAGGGGCTTCGGGTGCACGCCGCGACGGCGCCTAATTCGGGCGAGCTTGGTACGGCTGGGCGTCAGGGTAGCGGCCTCTAATGCAGACGGCCGAGATCTGCGTTGGCTGGAGGCCCTGTGGTGCCTTAGTACGCGGCGTCGCTCTCGTGGCCTGATCGGGGCGGAATTGCCGATCGGAACCAGACGATCGGAACGCTCAGGCAGTGAAGGTCTTGACGAAGGCGGCACCGGCCGTGAATGTCGCCTTGCCGAGTCGGCGACCTACCTCGGTCCCCGCTACTGCCCCTACAACGCCACCGACGAGTGGCCCTAAGACCGGCACTGGAATGGCGGACCCCACTAATAGGCCGGTGGCCACACCTCCAGCGATGGCGCCAGCTGTTCCAGCGCTCCGTTCCATTTCTTTCTCATTGCTCTCTGTCATTGTTAGCCTCCCAGCGCTCGCGTGGACGAGAGCCTAGCGCGCCGAAAAATAGACGTTCTCCCAGCTCATGCCGGGTGGCGACGTGGTTACCGGGAGCGTTTCTCAAGCTACGAGACGCGCCTGGCGCAGGTGTCTACGCCCTTGTAGTCCCGGCGCGAGCCGAACACGGCAACGGCATCCTACGCGGACGAATCAGACGTTTGGCGCGAGGCTTTGCTGAGAAAAACCTGTCGGCGATGGCCGACAAGACGGGAAGAGGTCCGCTAGCCGGCGCAGCCCGAGCTCTCGAGGCTCAGGTGCGCGCCCGGGGCGGCGATCTCAACCGGGCCAACGCCGGGCGCGAAGTACACAGTCGATGTGAACAGCTGGGAGAACGTCGATGACAGCAGCGCCCAGGTATGGTTTAAAAGCGCCGAGCCGTTCAACGGCTTCATCGATACGACGGACAACACGACGCCGACGGGGCCGTGAAATATTCCCCCGGGTGTGCTGATGGAGCCGAGCGTCGGCGCTACCGACGCCTTGACGGCGAATTGCAGGTTCAACGTCTTTCCGTTGGCTGCCAGTTCCGCCAGGGCCGTACCGGCCTGGCCCGCGCTCGCCCCAAGTGTGGCCGTCAGGGTCCTCGAGGCCGTCTCGCCGGCCGCGAGTTGAGCGGGAGAAGGATAAAGCTCGCTGCCGCTGAAGGTGACCGTGTAGCCGCCGGACGACGCGGTAAACCCGGGCGGGAGCCCGACCGAGCCGTTCGCGAAGATCTCCCAGGTGGTGTTCGTCACGTTGTTGACCTTGCCGGCGCCGCCGGCGCTCGTCGCGATGCGGTAGTGCAACAGGGTCCCCGAGGCCGTCTGCGATTTGCTCAGGAGCGTCATAGTCTCCTTGGCGCTGGTCCCGCCCGCTGCCTCCCCCGACGTCGATGCGACGCCGCATGAGCGACCGACCTGAGCGTTGACATAGGTCAACCAAGAACCACTAGCCCCGTAGGCCGGACTGGCCGTCGCCGCACCGGCAAGAGCTGCACAAATGACCGCAGTGGCGGCCCCTGCTCTTGGCAGCCGGTGCGCAGACTGCCGCCCACGCCGAGCGGGGAACAGACGGGAGCGATTGCGGGATGAGACCGGACCGGCTTCTACGAAGCCGCCATCGACGGTGGAGGCAGTGGTTATGGCAGGTCCACCTTTTCTAGACGTGCTGCAGTTTCGCATAACAGAGCCTGGCTAACTCGTCACCTCGAGGCGTGAGCCCCGACAAAGCAGTCGATGGGACCATCCTGGGATAAAGGTGCTCTGGGGCGCCGTTAGGTGTCTGCGTACTTGCTGCCACGCGGTCCAATGGAGCGCCCAGCCCACCTTGTCCATCCGCTCCCGCTCGACTAAGAGAGTTCCTGGCGGCGATTTAGGGCCTGTCCAGCCCAGCGCCCGGAGAGGCCTTGCGCCGTTGCCACCAGTGTGACTTGCCTCGTTGCTGGAGCTCGTGCGTCACGGTGATCCGGCCCGCCCCCGTGGAGGTGCTGGCCACGATCTTGAGCACAGGGGCTCCGGGCACTGGGGGGACCAGGTTGTCCAACCTGACGCGGTTGGTGGCCGACACCATCTGGACCGCGACGCCCTTCGGGATGACAACCTCGATCTTCCCTGTGTTGGTGCGCAGCCGCAGGTCTATCTCCCTGGCGTCCCAGGTTGCGGCGGTCAAGTCGAGGAGGACCTTCCCGGTATTCGTGGTGACCTCGGTCTCCCGGGCCAGCTGCCAACCACCACCCAGCTGAACTTTCGTTATCCCGGCGTCCAGCTTCAGCGGCTGAGACAACCGCCGCGAGGCCGGGGTCAGACGGACTAGCGAAGGTAACGCCGCCATGGCCATCTCGAGGTCGGCCTGGTCATTGGCGGCCAAAACTTGCTCCAGGCTGGCCGAAAACCGTTCCAACGAAAGGCCGCCGGTGCCAACCAACTGATGGAGGCGAGCGACGGCCGCCAACCGCTCGGAATCGTCGACCGGCTCTGGCGAAACCGGGCTCGGCAACTGTTCAGGCACCGCAGGCCCCACTAGCAATCGCCACGACCTAGAAATAGCACGCAGGCCGGCGCTGGGTCATATAAGCCCGCAGCCGGCGGTGCAAGATGTGCCCCTCCGGGCCCATACCGGAAACCCGCTTGGGACCATTTATGTGCAAAAAGCGTCATAAATCGTCCCAAGCGGCGCGGACCCGCCCAACAATCCAACCCACATGCCTGTCTCTCCGCGTCTACCGCCAAACGCGTCAGACGGTCAGCGCCGCGAATGCCCGGTCCAGCGAGGCGCTGATGACTCGTACGGCAGTTTTGTCAGTTCGGCTCACCGGGAGCGCGCCGGTAGCACTCGTAGACCACACGCGCGAACCGAACGTCCTGGTCTCGACGAGGTCTAGCCGAAGGTGTCCGGTGACCGGCGGCAGGAAGGGGGTGCCGCCGCCGACGACCACCGGGTTGCGGAACATGCGCAGCTCGTCGATGAAGCCGAGCTCGATCGCTACCGCGGCCAGGCTGGCCCCACCGATCGAGACGTCCTTGCTCGTCGCCTGGAGCGCCGCCGCGACCTCCTCGGCCACCGACGCCTCGGCGAGCCGGGCGTTGCCCTGCACGCTGTCGAGGGTGCGACTGAAGACGACCTTCGGGATAGCGAGCCAGACGTCGGCGAACTCGGCCGCAAGGTCGTTGCCGCGCATCGACGGATCCGTCTCCCACGACAGCATGGTCTCGTAGAGCCGGCGGCCCAGCAGATAGCCGCCGAGCTCGCGTACCTGCGCGATGTGGAAACGAAACTGCCCCTCGTTAGGGACCGTCCACCCGAACCCGCCCTCGCGGTCGGTGATGAAGCCGTCCACCGAGACGCTCATCGAGTAGATCAGCATGGCTTCAAGTTCATCGGACCGGAGCGATTGTAGGCCGACCGAGCGGTTATGAAACGATGATCAGCCGGTCGACGACTTCTGTGACCCCGGGAGCCCCCCAAGCTGTGTCAACTGCCTCGTCCTCCGCCTTCCACGAGCCGACCTCGCCATCCAGGTACACGGTATGGCCGTTGGTGGTCACGCTGATCCGGGAATCGTCGATGATGGCATTTCGACGAAACGCCCTTTTTATTCTGTCTGCCACATCGGCCGGTACTGGCTGGGAAGTGATGGCGATCTTGTTCGAAATGCCACGCACACCCTTGACGCGGGCCACGGCGAGTTCGGCTGCCTGGCGCTCGTAATGATGCCTCACGTCCCCTCGGAGCGTCACGTGGCCATCCTTTACGTCCAAGCTGATGGCGCCCTCTGGGACGAACCTGTCAGCATCCAAAGCAGCCGCACACCTGGAGGCAAGGTCCGTATCGGCGATCTCCTCACCGATCGGGCCGACCAGCAAGTCATTGTCCACTGCCTTGACGCCGCTTACGGTGCGGGTGTCTTGTTCTGCCAGCTGCACCTCGTAGTAGGTCGGCGCTTCGCCGCTAAGTGTCGCCCGTCCGTCCTGAACACTTACGTCAATCTGACTGTCATCGAGCATCTGGTCCCAATCGAGCTCCTCCTCGATGTCGGATTTCAAGGAGTCGTCAGACTTGTCCATGATGGTCCTTTCGCTTCGGACTGTTGGCCCGAGGTGGTCCCCAGGCTGACTTGTACTCATTAGATCTTTGACGCCGTCCGTCTTCGACGGCATCACGCAAGCGCCTATGCGGCCAGGTCTAGCACCCTGCTTGGCCTCCGGGAGGCGACGAAGTCGTAGGTCCGCCGGCCGAGGAGCAGAGCGTCCATCTTGCTGGCCTGCTCGAAAAGGACGCCGCCGGCGTCGTGGTCCCTCAGTGGCGCCTGCCACCCGCCGTGGCTGAAGCCACCGTCGTCGTCCTCGTCGGGCCCTCCCGGCGCCTGGGCTACCACGTCCAGGGTCACGAACTCGGTCACGATGAGCTTGCCGACGGTCTCTTCCTCTCTGTGGTGGCGTGCGCCAGTTCAGACTCTCGTGACGTGCGGGGTTCATCGCCTCCTTCGGTTCCACTCCCCGATGGGTTGGAACCGCCGGCCGCCAGTACGCTGACGGCTGTTCGGAATCCCACCAACCCTCGCAAGCAACATGTCTCTCGGCTCCGGGCGACCAGGGGCGCCGTGATCATCGGCGCTCTAGTCGTCGCCTCGATGTGCGTACTCCCGGCGGGCGGTGCCGCGGCCGGCACAACGGGGACGCTGACGGCGCAGGCGACGGGTTCGGTTCGCCAGACGGCGGTGGCCGGGCTGGTGTCCACGATCGCGCACGGCACGGTCTTCGTTTCGCCGTCGCGGAACATCGCCTGCGAAGTGGACTTTCAATTCGCGCACATAGGAGCGGCCACCTTCTGCCAGACCCTCGCCCCACCGCGATCAGTCACGATCACCGCTACCGGGGCTATCGATGAGTGCTCGGGGGTTTCGTGCGTTGGCCACCCGGCTAAGAACACCCCGGTCCTGATCTACATGGCGTCGACCGCAACCGGGCCGTTCCTCTGCGCCTCGCGCTTCGATGGGGTTGCCTGCAGCGCCGCCGGCCGGGCTTTCCTCATATCGAGGTCGGGGACCGTCACGTACGCCGTGTTACCGCATACGACGATGGCGGTCTACACCGATCCAGGCAGTCACCCGCGGCTCTCGGCCGCTAAAGCGTTCGGCTGGGTCGTCGCCCTGGACAGGGCGGGCCACGACGCCGAGGTTTTGGTGGAATGCGGACATGGCCTGACGGGTAACCTGCCTCGGGACGGCCTGTGGACCGTTGACCTCTCGGCGGTCACCTCTTTCGAAGCGGAGACCAACCTGGCTGATCCTGCGGCCGGTTCGGTCGTGGCCGTCGCCCGGGACAAATGGGTCAGCTCAGCCCGGGCCCGCGGTTGGGACGGCTACTTCGATTTGGGCAGCAAGCATTCGTTCGTCAGCAATGGCCCGGGAAGCTTCGTATGCCCGGGCTAATTGCAGCCGCGTTGCGTGGAAAAACCAAGCCCACCTGGTACCAGGTTTCGACGTACGACCGCGTGATGCGCCCGGACAGCGAGCGCCAGATGGCAGAGCGCGTGAAGCCAACGGGCACCATCGAACTTGACGCCAGCCACGCAACGCTGGCCTCACAACCGACGGCCGTCGCGGACCTGGTCGACCAGGCCGCAACCTCCCTCACCTAACGCAGGCGGGATTACTCGGGTCAGGCTGCGTCCCTCGCCGCCAACCTGCACCCAACGGCCACCTGCGCCTGGATAAGCAGTCAGCGGGGCAGGGTCTCGAGTACCACCAGGTCCCGGACCGCGTACCGATGGTGCTGCCATTCCTCCTTAAGGACCATGTGCAGGCACTGCAGCACAGTGTGGTCCTTGTGCGGGTGGCCCGGAGCGGCGGGAGCGACGCAGGTACGCTCCAGCTCATCTTCGTGCGCGCCGGCGATTGCCGCGGCAACCTCGTCCATCCGCTCCCGGCGTAGGTCGAGGACCTGGTCGAGCGTCGGGTCAGCTTCCGGGTCGATGCCCCAGTGGCGAGGGTTGGTGAGCCACGACCCAGCCAGTCCCCACGAGTGGTAAGGGTGGGTCATCCCTTTCACCATCCGCCGGAGCCAGCAGTCCGTGACGAGCACAAGGTGACGGTGCGTTTGTACAAAACTCCACTCGCCGTCGACTTGCTGGTGGAGGAGCGGTTCCGGCAACTGCCGCGCCCGGCCAACCGTCTGGGCCACATGGTTTCGATCATCGCCCAGGCGCCAGCTAAGCCCTCGGGGCCTGTCGCTCTCAGCTTGTCGCGCTCCGTCTTGAGCCTGGCGCGCTCAGCAGGGCGGCTCTCCACCTCTTTTGCATCTTACGTGGGACAGCCGGTGGGCCGTCTACGAACCGGCGTTACGCCGGTATTTTTCCGGCCAAATCGATGCCGAACGTGTCGGACAAGTAGGCGTTCCCGGCCGGGTTCAGCCGCACCGCCCTCGTGCCAGACCGGCGAGTTACGCCGCCTTTGTCCAGGAGATGTTGGAGCAACGCCGCGCCCAAGCGTCCGGATACGTGCGGGCGCCGCTCGGTCCAGTCGAGGCATGACCGCACTAGAGGCCGCTTGCTTCCTTTCGTCGCGGCCAAGTCGACACCCCGCTGAGCGAAGAACTCTTCTGTTGAAGGCGTGGGATGCAGGTCTCCGTGGTCGTCTATTAACGCTTCGGCGTCGACGAAGGCGTCGGCCAGGCTCACGGCCACCACCCCGGCCAGATGGTCGTAACACGTTCGCGCTACCCGCAGTTGCGCTCTACGCCGGTCTTCGCTCAGGCTGCGGACGGGCATAGGCGCCGTGCGGGACGAGAGGTACTCCACCAACTCCCCCACTTCGGGATCTTCCAATCGGTAATAACGGTGCCGCCCCTGGGCCACGACCGACAAAAGACCGCCGGCTACCAGTAAGGAAAGGTGCTCGCTGGCTGTGGACGGGGCGACTCCCGCAGCGCGGGCCAGCTCCCCTGCACTGAGGGCCGGGCCACCGAGCAAAGTGACGCACATTTCCGCCCGCGCCGGCTCGCCCAGCAGTCGGCTCAGGGACGACAGGTCGGCATCGATCGGCATGCTCCCAGGCTAAGAGAAGGACGGTTCGGTCCAGACCGAAATGTCCTCTTCATAGCGTCGAAGACATGGCTCCTTTCCGCATCGGGACCATGGCCCGGCGCACAGGCCAGCTCACCGCACGGGGAGGCGGTGCCACAGCATCACCGGCGCCGGGAAGACGGGCCCAGTTGCTGACACTGGCCGCTACATGCCTGGGGTTGTTCCTGGTCCAGACGGACACCACTGCGGTCAACCTGGCCCTGCCCGCGGTAAGTCGTCGCCTGAACGGCGACCTTGCCGGTCTGCAGTGGGTCCTCGACGCCTGCAACGTCGCCTTCGCTGCCTTATTGCTCACCGGGGGCGCACTCGGTGACCGTTACGGCCGGAGACGGTCGAATTAGTCGGCGTGGTGGTGGCGTGGCGGTGCGTGGCGAGGTAGAAGTTCGTATTTTTCTCTCGCGGGCGAACTCGTCGAACTGGACCGCTCTACCACCAATGGAAGATCCGGTGCACGGCTGAATTCCGATCTTGTAGGCGGCTGCGTGCCGGAACGGAGACCAAAGGGACCAGGAGTCGCATGTGAAGACCATGGACAGGCCTGGCCTGGCGGGCCACCAGGGCCCGGTCCGACAGAGCGGCTCGGCCAAGGGATAGCCCGCGGCGCCGCCGTCGTCGCCAGCCTCACGATACTGTCCCGCATCCTGGGCCTTGTCCGGACCCTTGTTTTTTCCCAGACCGTCGGCGCCACTTGCCTCGGCACCGCGTACGTCACGGCTAACCAGGTCCCTAACCTCCTCTACGAACTGATCCTCGGCGGCGCCCTAACCAGCGCGATGATCCCGGTCCTGGCCCGGTCGGCGGAGCGAGCCGCCGACGACCCGGCGGAAAAGGCGCGAGTCAGCCATATCACCTCAGCGCTTCTGACCTGGTCCGTCATCATTATCGTCCCGCTGGTCCTGGTCATCGTGGCGGTGGCCGGGCCGATCGCCTCCCTGCTCAACCCCGCCAACGCCAATGCTCATTGCGTCCGTTCTGACATGGTCAGCGTTACGGGCAACATGCTGCGTGTGTTCGCCCCCCAGGCGCTGTTCTACGGGATCTCGGTTGTCCTCTATGGACTGCTGCAGTCGTACCGCAAGTTCGTAGCGCCGTCCATCGGCCCCGGGATCGCCAGCCTCGTGCTGATCGGCTCCTATGTGGCCTTCGTGCCCCTGAACAACGGGCATGCCTTGGCTCAGCTGTCCCTCCCGGCCGAGCTTGTCCTGTCTGTGGGGACCACCCTGGGCATCGCCACCCTGGTCGTTGTGGCCATACCACCCACCTGGCGCCTGCACCTCCGGTTCCGGCCGGTGTTCCGGTTCCCGACCGGGGTGGCGCGACGGGCCGGGGGCCTGGCCCTTGTCGGCGTGGCGGAGCTCATCGCCGTCGACATCGCCAACGTCGTAGCCATCGCTCTGGCCAACGGGCACGGGAAAACGGGCGCCATCGTTTTGTTCAACTACTCGTCGCAGGTTTTCAACTCGATATCCGCCATCCTGGCCCTTTCCATCGTGATCAGCGCCTTCCCGGTCATGTCCACCCGGGAGGGCTCGGAATTCGACCGCACCAGCGCCGGCTCGACGCGGGCCGTCCTGCTCATGTCGTTGCTCGGCACTGCCGTCATGGCGGCCATCGCCATCCCCGCCGCACATGTCCTGGCCACCCGACCTGACCAGGTACCACAGCTGGCGCAGGCCTTTTTCCTGTTTGCTCCCGGCATCGCCGGCATCGCCGTGATTGCGAACCTGTCGCGGGTGATGTTCGTCATCGGGCGGCTCAAGATCGCCGCCGCGGCGCTGGCCGGAAGCTGGCTGGTGGCCATCGTCGCTGATGTGGTGCTGGTCCAACTGCTCCCGCCTCGCCTGGTAGTCCCCGCACTGGCCCTTGGTACCACGATCGGGCAGACGGTGGTGGCCATACCGCTCGTCATTGTGACCCGGCGGATCTGTGGCAAGGCAGCCGTGCAGGGCTCCGGCCACGCCGCCCTAGCTGGTCTGGCCGCCTGCGCCGTAGGGACCGCGGTAGGCGTGGCCGTCAGCCTGGCGGTGCCCATACATCACAAGTTGGTCGGTTTCGCTCTGGCCATACCTGCGGCCGGTTTCGCCATCGTCGCCTTCGGCGTCGTGGCCTACTTCCTAGACGACGGTGACCTGAAAGCCGTCTTGGCGTGGGTGCGGCGGGTCGTCAGGGTGGGGTCAGCGCGCGGCACCTCTCGGCCCGGCAGGGCGAAGCGACACCGGACGGGTGACAACGCACTGACGGCAGGAGCACTCGAGGTGCGTCGGGGCCCGTGAAAATGTCCGGCGTCCAGTCTTCTTGCGCTACGCAACCCACAGTGGCTAGCGTCTCCCCATGGGATTCTTGCCTTCGGTTCGGGCCGGCTGGCCCTTCCAGCCGCAATTGCGTGCATCGCGTTGGCCGTCGTGACTTCCGGCGCCGCAGTACACGCCTCGCCGGTCAGCACCCGCAATGCCGATGCGGCCATGCCGTCAGGGACCGTCAACGTGGCGTACGCGGCCTCACTCGAGTACCTCAACGAGAAGGTTGTGGGCCCCGCGTTCACGAAGGCCGACGGCTACACGTTCTCCGGCCGGGCGGGCGCCTCGGGTGACCTGGAGTCGGACATCGCCTCCGGCGAAATCACACCGAACGTGTTCGAGAGCGTTGGCGGAGACAACATCACCCCACTCGAGCCCAAATTCACCAACGCCTATGTGCAGTACGCCGGCACGTCGATGGTCGTGGCCTATAACCCGAAGAGCAAGTACGCCAGCCAGTTCGCTGCTCTCGCCAGCGGCAAAGAGCCGCTCAGCAACCTTTTCACCCTGATGGAGCAGCCCGGCTTCAAGCTCGGCCGTACGGACCCCAATGTCGACCCTCAGGGCCGGGATTTCATCTTCATGCTCGAGCTGGCCCAGTCTTACTACCACCTTCCAGCGGACACCGTCACAAAGATCCTCGGCGGCCCGCTGGCCTCTCCGGGCTCTTCAGAGATCTTCAATGAGGCCTCGCTCGACGCCACGCTGCAATCCGGGCAGCTTGATGCTTCTAGCGCGTTCATTACCCAGGCCATCGAATTGCACCTGCCCTACATCAAGCTCCCCACCGCCATCAATTTGGGCAGCGCGGCCGACGCCGCGTTGTACAAGAAAGCCAGCATCACGATCACTGGCGGTAAGACCAAGCACGGAAGCCCCCAGGTGATCGACATAACGCTTATCGGGACACCTACACCGGCCGCCGTCGCCTTCGTCCAGTACACGCTGTCCAAGACGGGCCTGGCTCAATACAAACAAGGTGGGTTCACGTTGCTCACGCCGACCGCATACGGGAGCCCGGGCACCCTCCCGGCCCCCATCAAGAGTGAGCTGGGCACCTGACCAAGCCGTAGCGGCGGGCGGCCTTCCTTGGGGCGCGGCTGGCCACGGCCGGGAGCCCGAGACAGCGGGCCGAGGCCGGCCGGGTGCCAAACCCTGGGCCGTCCACTCGCTCTCGAGCGCCATCGCGCTCGTTGGCGCATTGGTCATCTGGGTTGCCTTGCTCGGCCCGGTCATCGCCCTCGCCACGCACCTGTCGGGGAGCGCGATCGTCAACTCTTTAACCGCACCCGGAGCGCTCGACCCACTCGTCGTTTCAGTCACCTCCGGCGCAGTTACCCTCGGCGTTTTGCTCGTGGTCACAACGCCTTTGGCATGGATGATGGCGCGCGACCGGCTCCCGTTCCCCCGCGTCTGGGAGGCGGGGGTGCTGCTGAGCCTCCTCCTGCCGCCGCTCGTTATTGGCCTGCTGCTGATCTTCATGGTCGGGCCGTACACCGCCATCGGGCAGATCCTGGGCCGTGTCCACCTGTCGGCCACCAACACTTTTCTCGCTCTGGTAATTGCCGAGGTGTACGAATCAGCGCCTTACTACGTCCTGGCCGCGCAGGCCGCCTTCCGGAGCGTCGACCGGGACCTCGAGCAACAGGCCGGGCTACTGGGCGACCGGCCCATACGTGTTTTCCGCCGGGTGACCTTGCCTTTGGCCATGCCCGGGTTAGCTACCGCGCTGGCGGTGGCCTGGGCGCGAGCGATGGGTGCCTTCGGTGCGGTGATAATCATCGCCTACCACCCGTTCGGGATACCGTTGCAGATCTATACGACCCTGCAGGAGACAGGTCTGGCTTCAGCGCTACCCTTCGCTTTGGTCCTATTAGTGGTGGCACTCCCGCTACCGCTGGTGGCGTATGCCTGGAGCGCCCATGCTGGACGCCGACTTCGAGGTTGAGCGGCGCGACTTCACGGTCCGCGCCGCCCTTCAGGTGGGCCCTGGTGAACGCCTCGCATTATTCGGGCCGTCGGGTGCGGGCAAGACGACACTGCTCGAGGTGATCGCCGGGCTGGTGCAACCTAACCGTGGTCGGGTGGCGCTTCGTGGAAGGGTGCTGACATCCATGTCCCCACCTCGTTGCGCACTGCCCCCGTGGCAACGCCGGGTTGGTTTACTGCGCCAGGACCCTGGCCTTTTTCCTCATCTTTCGGTCATGCAAAACCTCACGTACTCGCATGAAGGTAAAGGGCCCGGGAAGCTAAGGACCTGGCCGATTTGCTGGGGGTGGGAAACCTGTTGTCGGCCATGCCCAGGCGGCTGTCGGGTGGCCAGGCGCATCGGGTGGCGCTGGGCCGACTGCTGCTGGCCCCCTGTGACGCGTTACTGCTGGACGAGCCGTACACGGGCCTGGACGCCAACCTCCGGCGGTCGCTCACCGATCTGGTGGTGTCCCTCGTATCGAAGCGCAACATCCCGGCGGTGCTGGTGGCGCACGAGCTCACTGACGCCCAGGCCTTCGCTCACCGTCTGGCCGTGCTGGACCGAGGTAGCATCCTGCAACTCGGGACGCCCGGCGAGGTGGTGCGTCGTCCCGCGTCACGGCGAGCCGCTGAGCTGGTCGGTTACCTGGCTTTTGTGCCAGTCAGAGAAACATCCCGGACGGAGGTGCCTGGAGTGGGCGTGAACAGGGACACGGGTAATTCCGCCAGTCACGCCACGCCCGCCACGGACGTGACATCGGACCTGACCAGGGCTACTGAAGCTACAGCGGGCGTACATCCCGAACGTGTCATTGCCGGGGCCGACCCCGATCGTGGGCTCGTGCTGGCCGGCATAATCACGGCGTGCCGGCCGGCCGGCGGGGGTTGGGAAGCCGAGCTGCATAGCCAAGGCACCACCGTCGTCTGCCGGCTGCCGGACAAGCCAGGAGCGGTGGGCGACAACTTTGTCATAACCGCCCTCGACCCGCCTTACTTCGGGACCGACGGCGACGCCCTCCGGCCTGTTTTGGCGGAGGCTGGGCGGGTCGAGCCGACTTTGGTGCGGGAGCCATGAGCACCGGCGACGAGGTCGAGGCCGGCCCGGGCCCGAGCGTCGGGAACCTCGCCGGCGCCGGCGGAGCGCCGAACGGCATACGCCTGCGCCTCGCTCGACAGGGCCGAGGGTTCTCCCAGCAGCAATTAGCCGCCATAGCGGGCGTGTCCCGCCAGGCCGTATCGGCCGTCGAGTCGGGGCTGTCGGACCCGTCGCTCCGCGTCGCGCTGGCCCTGTCGAGGGCACTGGGGCTCACCGTGGAGGAGATGTTCGGGCCGGTCACACCCGGGCCGCCCGTGGAGGCGCGTCTCCTGGCACCGTTGGAAAAGGGTGGTACCCGGATGTCGCTGGCCCAGGTAGGGGATTCGTTCGTTGCCGCTCCGCTAATTGGGGCCGCCGCCACCAGGTCCGGTTTCGTCCCCACCAGCGGTCTCGCTGACGGGTGGGGCCCTGATGCCAGCCTCTCCACCCGCCCAATATGGCCGCTGGGCCCGCCGCGGCCCACGTTGATAGTCGCAGGGTGCGACCCGGCCCTTCCGCTGCTAGAAGTCCCGCTCGGCCTGCTCGAGCCGGCCGTGTCGCTCCTCTGGTGGCAGTGTGCGAGCCAGGAGGCGCTGGAACTGGCGGTGAACGGGCTGGCCCATGCGGCGGGCAGCCATTTGCGGGACCAGTCCGGTGACTACAACGTCGGACCGGCTCGAACGCAATTTCGCCAAGGCGCCGAGGTGATCGGCTTTTGCGCATGGCAAGAAGGTCTCGTGCTACGGCCCGAGGTGGCCGGCCCGATTTCCGGGTTGGCCGACGTGGCCGGGGTGGGCCTGCGTATGGTCAACCGACAGCCAGGGTCCGAGGCCCGGCTCCTACTTGACCGCGAGTTGACCCGTCTTGGGATAGCCCCCACCCAACTGAACGGGTACAACACCCAAGCCACGGGTCATTTACAGGTCGCCTCGGCCATCGCCGCAGGGCTGGCCGACGCCGGGATCGCCAGTGAGCCGGCGGCGCTGGCGTACGGTCTGGCTTTCATCCCCTTGGCCACAGAACGGTCGGATATCGTCATCCCTTCCCCGCATATCGCCATCCGCGAGGTGCAGGGGTTGCTCCGGGTGCTCAACTCCCGGTGGCTACGCGACCAGCTCGCCAGCCTGCCGGGATACGACCCCTCACGGTGTGGCGAGGTCATTGCCAGCTTGCCCCCGTTCCATGGCCGCCCGGCGAGTAGACCGGCCAGGGAACGCCGGCGGCGTGGTGGTAGCCAACGCTGAGCCCCCGCCCGGTCATGGCGCGATGTCCCAGTTCACCGTGAACCCATAGCGCAGGACCAGGTCGGCCATGAGGTCCCGCCGGTCAACGAGGGCCCAGCTCTCGGCCCGAAAGGCATCAGCGGCGAAGAAGGCGACGTTTACGGACGTCTCAGGTGTGGTGCGGGACCGGTAGACGATGGCGTCAAGGTCGTCCCACCAGAGCCGCGCCGCGTCAGCGAGCCGGTGGCACGTGTCCCACACGGCTGGGTGCAGGCCGGTGCTGATCTGGTCGTCGAGGTTCAACACATCCAGGTTTTGCTGGGCCCGTAAGTCGAAAGCACGCACATCCCGCGTGGCGACGAGTTGCACGAGATGGTGTTGGGCGTGATCGGCGGGGATGAACAGCCCGCTGTCCCGGTACCGTTCCCTCGCCGCGCCGACCAGGCTCTGAGCCGCATAGCGGGCCCGAAAGCCGCCCGACGCCGGGTCGAACCGGTAGCGAGGGGTCGGGAAGCCGTCCCAACCCCAGGTCTCGGGCGCAGCCGTATCGATCCGCCAAAGTTCCGTACCGGCAACCAGCCGGCGTCGGCGCAGCCCCGCCGGTCTTTTTTCGTTGAACGGGCTGAGATAGCCGGCGGGAAGGTCAGGCACCCACGGCGGCGAGCAGCCGCCAGGCCCTCTCGGCTAGATCCGGCCGGAGTAGCGCGGCTGCGATCGACAGGCCGTCAAAGTCGTCCCGGGCGAGCCGCATGACCCGGTCGACGGCGAGCGGGTCAGCCGTGAACGGCCTGACGACCTCCAAGATCCGGGCCATGTCAGGCCGTACCCGGTCGCCGTCGAATTGCCAGGCGGGGAACCATGTCTGGTTCCCTACCGCTGCTCCGATGATCTTGCCCCGGCTACGCAGCCGGTGGACCGCTTGCGGCGAACCGAGCCCGAGGACCGCCTGTACCGTCGGCGTGGCTAGTGAACCGGCTACAAAATCGCGCACGACGGCACCGCGACGCTGGTCGTTGACCGACGCCGCTGCCACTCGCTCGAGTTGGCCGACCGGCGCCGTCTGTGTGCCCAGCAGAGAACCGACCACTTCGGCAAATGCGGGGTCGCGACGGGCGCGTGCTTCAACTTGGCGGACGAGGGGGGCAACGGCAACTGCCATAGCCTCATCCTACCACTGTTTCTGTGAGATTGAAACAATCGAAACAGCCGAGTCTCGGCCGCCAATGGACCGAGGCTCGCCTGGCCCAGGACATCGTAGGCCACGGCAACGCCATTGCGGAGGAGGGCCCGCCGGGGACGAGGGCCAGAGGCCTGGGGCCGGCTTGTCAGGGGTAAGCGCGCATGCTGGCCGCCATCTCGACAGCGGGCAGAGCGCCGTGGTACGTAAACGTCGAGTAGACGTCGTCGCCGGCCACCCATGTGAGGGTGGTTGGAAGGCCATCGCCGGCGAAAGTGGCATCAAAGACGCCGCTATTACTCGGCAGCGGGTACCGCGCCGTGTAGTCGATGATCTGGTCGGAGGTCTGGATCCAGCTGAGCCCGACCCATTGCCTGCCTTGTAAGCCGCCGTCGAAAATGAAGGTCCAGCCCCGCTGCTGCCACATGCCGACACACCCCGTCGGGTCGACGCCGGCCGAGTAAACAGTGGCCACAACCCCCCTACTCAAACGGACCAGCGCTTTGTGCTTGCACCCGCTCTCCGGGTACAGGTCCTGGGCCCTGGCGGTGGAGAACGCGCGGTCTGCGACCTGGCCGCTGCTGTACGATTCCCCGCCGAAGCTGCCGAAAATCGCCATCTGGTACGTGCACGACCCGTTGGGGGCCTCCAGCTGCGGGCTGTTGAGAGGGAGGGGCGGCGAGCAGTCCGAGAGGCCGACCGTGTACCTGTGCGGGCCGGCGTTCACCGATGCGGTATTGGCCACCAGGGCCAAGGGCTGGGCCGGCCCACCGAAGTAGTTTTTGGGAAGCAGTGTCGGTGCCTCGAGAGCGACACGAGTGCGAGGCGCCGAATAGGCCATAGCCGTAACGACGAGCTTGGGCCATGAGATAGCGGGCGTCGCCGATACGACGGCCGTCTGGCCAATCGTCATGGCGCCGGCGACGACCACCGTCACCTTGAGCCCTCTCCACCGGTGAACATGCATGCCTCGGCCTCCCGGTACAAGCCACTTGCCGGCACGCGCGTCCGCGACCGGCCAAGGGCGATGGATATTCAGTGTCAAAAACGCGGCCTGACTGGCGCCCATTTTATGAAGACGACGCCCTACAGCCTCATGTGGGAGACGGGATCGCCGGTGCGCGGTTACAGACGGGCAAGGTCCCGGGGTACACAGGCGTCGGCCACGACGGCAAAGGGGTCATCGGGCGGAGCCGTCCGCTCACAGCTTTGCCGCCCCCGAGCCGGCGCCCCTCGGCTGGCCCGAAGTGCTCGGTGATCCCACGAGCTACCTCAGTGCTACGATCACGCTTCCGGGCACGCCAACTGATGCCTGCGACGGTAAGGGGCGTGTGCAAACCATAGTTTAGGGTGAGCGGCGGAAAAGGAGCCGGACGAATGGCAAATTCGAGCATTTCTGAGCGAGATTATGAGCACTGGGTAAAACACGGTTACGTCGTCGTCCGGCTCCTCGACGAGGACGTGTTGAGGTCAGTGCTCAATAACGTCTACGACTATTTTCCGAGCTGGGATGAGTACGAGAGGCGGCCAAAGCGGTACGAGGCGCTGCTTTCCACGGCCATAGGCACGCTCGGACCGAGGATCGCATTTCCCTTCGTGGGCACCGCACTTAACTCGGTGAGCACTCACCCCGAGCTGCTGGCGTTTGCGCGTCGAGTGATAGGGGACCGGCGGATCATGATCACGCATTCCGTGCTCGTCGGAAAATACGCCGGAGCCCGTGATTTCGAACAGGACCTGCATGTTGACTACGGCAATAACTCCCTGGTCTACCCCAAGCCCGACACGGCTATTGTCGATCTCCCCACGATCACGTACTACAGCGACGTGACCATCGACCTGGGCCCTACCTACCTCGTGCCGCAGGAGTTCACGCGTGGGATATCCCTGGAGCCGAGGCACCGCAGCCGGGAGGACTTCCCTGATTTGTACCAACACGAAGTCCCTCTCACCGTCGAAGCCGGTTCGACGGTTATCTATTCTATGAACACGTTCCACCGTGGTTCCGCCATGCGTGCCCATGAAGGTCTTCGCTTTTCGCACCACACCGGGTTCAAGAAGGCAGGTCTTACCTGGTGCGGCCAAGTCACGTTCCAGCACGATGG
Source organism: uncultured Acidimicrobiaceae bacterium (assembly GCA_963749305.1). GTDB lineage: Bacteria > Actinomycetota > Acidimicrobiia > Acidimicrobiales > Palsa-688 > Fen-671. The sequence continues at coordinate 319,495 of CAVVMN010000014.1, read as the reverse complement.
CGGCACCCCTGAGATGGACCGTTTCCTCGAGAACGCCACGCCTGAGCAGCGCGAGCTCGTCGGCTTTCCTCCCATCGGAGATCCCTATTGGGACCATATGGCGGTCGAGGGGGTGGGCGCCCGCTACCCCAACATGGACATGGGGCCGTACCGAGCCTTTGACCAATAGCGCCACCGACACGACAGCCGCGCTCCGCGAGCTCCGGTTGCGGGACTCCGGGTACGGTCAGTCTGGAGGGAAAACGGTGGCCCAGTCGTCCTTCACGCTGACCACGGTCCAGGAGCGCTCTTTCGCTCTCTGCAGGGCGTCTTCCGCCCCGGCAACGTAGTCAAATTCACGCTCGGGGTCGTTGTGGAGGACCAGGAGCCGAAGGGCGTCACGACCGGGCCGGCGAGCGAAGCGCAACATCGGGATGTCGCCGTTCGAGTTCCCGCCCGCCACCAGAGGGCGTCGCCCGGTCCGGCTCCAGATGCGCACCGGCTTCTCCGGCCCGTCGTCGAAGAACTCGATCTTGGACTTGTACAGCAGGTCGCTGTCCTCTTCCCCGAGCCGCAGGTCCAACCCGAAGGCGCTCCCGATTACCCGCTCGGGGGGTATCCCGTACAGCTGTTCGGCGAAGGGGCGCATGAAGTCACGGTCACCACCCGAGGCAATGTAAGTAGTGAACCCGTTTGCCTCCAGATATCGCAGTAGCTCGATCATGGGCACAAACGCGCAGCTGAGGTACGGGCGGTGCAGTTGCGGGTGCGACGCCGACCCCAGCCAGCCGGTTACCTCCTGGCTGAAAGCGTCCACTGTCATGCCTCCGAACGCCGTCTCCACCGCCCCCATCAGCAGGTGCAGGTCGTCGTCATCCCCGTGATAGTGCTTGACCATCGCCTCGCCAAGCCAGCGGTAATCGTGCTCGACGGCGGACTTGTACGGCTGGCGTCCAGCCAGGGTGGGGTCCGCCTCCGCCAGTTCGGCCATGCGGAACAGAGTGAAGTCGAGCTGGATGGGTATTGGCTTCTCGCTCCACAACGTCCCGTCATTGTCGAACACGGCAACGCGCTCGGCCGGCAATGCGAAACCCGGCGACCCCTCAGACGTTACGCTCTCGACAAAATCGATGACCGCTTTGCGGGTGGGAGTGTCTCTCCACGATACCAGCAGGCCTTCAGCAACCATTTTCCCTCAACGACCTTTCATAAGAGCCAGAACAAGAAAGATGCCCGCCCGGGCAGCCGTTCCCAGCTTGCTCGGTTGCCACCGATAGCCCCCAATTCTCCATCTCACCTCCATATCCTGGCTCATGCCGCACCGGCCGGATGTGCCGCTGCGCACCTGGAGAGGGCCGAGCGGCCGACGGCCAGGCCGCCGCTCAGGAAGCCGTCGCCATCGTCTCCCATTTCGAAGGCGGGCGGGGAGAAGGGCTGGAGTGCGACTCGACTTGCTGGTCAGCGCCACCGTGGGCGCCGCCTCGGTCTCATTTGTCAGCAACAACCGGTAGAGTCACAGCACTAATCGAGAGAGGAAAAGAGCCATGGGATTGTCGATCAACGACACTGCGCCAGATTTCGAAGCGGACACCACCGAGGGCCGGATCAAGTTCTACGACTGGATCGGGGACTCGTGGGCGGTGCTGTTCTCACACCCCAAGGACTTCACTCCGGTCTGCACGACCGAGCTGGGCTACATGGCCAAGCTGCAGCCCGAGTTCGAGCGACGCGGGGTGAAGATAATCGGGCTGTCGGTCGACGCCACCGGGGACCACGAGAAATGGGCCAACGACATCGAGGAGACCCAGGGCAGCCGGCCCAACTACCCGATCATTGCCGATGCCGATTTCAACGTTTCCAAACTGTACGGCATGCTCCCGGCCTCGACCTCGGGCGAAGCCAAGTCCCGCACTCCAGCCGACAACCAGACCGTCCGCAACGTCTTCGTGATCGGCCCGGACAAGAAGATCAAGCTCATCCTGGTCTATCCCATGACGACCGGACGCAACTTCGACGAAGTGTTGCGAGTGATCGATTCGCTACAGCTGACCGCCAAGCACCGGGTCTCGACCCCGGTCAACTGGAAGCCCGGTGAGGATGTCATCATCGCCGGTTCAGTCAGCAACGATGAGGCCAAGCAAATTTTTGGGGACTGGAAAGAACCCAAGCCCTATATCCGGATCGTTCCCCAGCCGAGCTAGAAGGTGCCCCTAAGGGTCCTGGTCCTCGGGGCCGGGTTCGGCGGCCTCGAGCTGTCTACCCGGCTAGCCGAACAGCTCGGGGACCAGGTCCACGTCACCCTGATCGACAAGAGCGACGCCTTCGTCTTTGGCTTCTCGAAGCTCGACGTGATGTTCGGGCGGCGCGGCCCGGACGAGGTGCGGCTGCGTTATGGCGACATCGCGAAACCCAACGTCGAGGTGCGGCAGGAAACGGTGCTCTCGATCGACCCCGAGCGCAAGTCAGTCGTCACCGACCAAGGCGTCCACGAGGCTGACATCCTGGTGGTCGCCCTCGGAGCGGACCTGGACGTGGAGGCCACACCGGGGCTACAGGAGTGCGGGCACGAGTTCTACTCGTTCGAAGGGGCCACGCAGCTGCGGGACACTCTGGCCCGCTTCGACCGGGGGGACATCGTGATCGCCGTCCTGGGGGGTTTCTTCAAATGCCCACCTGCACCCTATGAGACGGCCTTCATGCTCCACGACCTGCTTACCCGGCGGGGGGTGCGGGAGGCGTGCACAATCACCCTGCTCACCACGATGCCGAAGCCCATACCGATATCCGACGAGGTGTCCAGCGCCATCCTGGCCCTGTGTGACGAACGGGACATCCGCTATTCCCACTCCACCTGGGTGGACCACCTCGAGCCCGACAAACACGTAGCCAGCCTCCGGGACGGCAGGAGTGTGCCCTTCGACCTGTTCCTGGGCGATCCCGGTACACCGCGCCCCTCGAGTGGTGGTCGACTCGGGGCTCACGGACGACGGGTGGGTCGCGGTTGACCCCGCCACGCTGGCCACTAAGTTCCCCGGCGTCTACGCCGTCGGTGACGTGACCAGCGCCCCGGTGCCGAGGGCCGGCGTCATCGCCGAAGGAGAAGCCTCCACCGTGGCCGACGTGTTGATCGCCCAGGTCAAGGGGGGCCCGCCGCCGCCTCCCTTTGCCGGGGAAATCATTTGCTATGTGGAGATGGGGGACCGGACAATCGGCAAAGTGAACGTGAACTTCCTGTCCGGCCCGGCGCCGACGGCATTTTTCACGCCCCCCTCCCTCGAAGGTACCGAGGAAAAGCGCCAGTTCGCCGCCACCCGCCGGCGGCGCTGGTTCGGGCTCGACTGAGCGAACAGTTGACAGCCTGGTGAGCGCAACCGACGTTCAAGAGCTCTTCTTCGCCGGCGGCCAGGCCATCATCGACGCCCTTGGCGACCCCGCGGTGGAGGCAGCATGGGACCGTCCGTCGGTCCTCGAGGAGCAACTGGTCAGCAGCGTGGCCGGGCACCTCGCCCGCAGCGGCATATGGGTGGTGGCCGAGTACCTGGGCACCGGCGCCGCCAGTGGTCGGCCCGATTTCGAGAGTGCTGGCGCCTATTTCGCCGCTGTGGCCGCAGGCGCCAGCTCTGAGGTCAAACGGGCGGTGCGAGACCGGGGCGCCGGCGTCGCCGCGCTCGGACGGGCGGAGATACTGCGCCGCTCCCGGGAGAGCCTGGGCCGGCTCGAGACGGATTTGGTGCCACTGCCAGCCGACCATTTGATGACCGTCTTCCAGGGCAAAGTCATCGGCCTTTCGGACTACCTCGTTACTCGCCTCGTCGAGCAGGCCGTGCATCTCGACGACCTGGCTCGCAGCGTTGATCGAGACCCCTGGCCTCTACCGATCGGACATCTGGAGCTGACGTTCTCGGTGGCGACGGACATCGCATACCGGGTTCAGGGACCGGGTGCCACGATCAGGGCCCTTTACCGGAGAGGTTTCGCGGACGGGGTCTTCCCGGTCCTCTGACGCGACCCGCTTCGCCGCGCTAGCCGTGACAACCTGAAGACGCAGAGAGGCTTTCGGCCTGCGGGCCGGCGGCAGGGCGGGGACCACGTGCTCCAGCCATAGATTACTCTGCATGGGGTTGTACCTGCCCGCCAGGGACAGAGGAGATGGTCACTTATCCATGTCGAAAGGCATAGCAAATGAGGCACGCCGGCTCGGCCCCGTGGCCGCGGCAGCTGTCCTAGCGGCGAGCGTCGTAACCGTCTTGCCACAGGCGGCGTTCGCTGCTTCCGCCGCTTCCACGCCGCCCACGACCCACAACTGCACGAGCCCCTCATCCGTGGTGCCGTACGATCGCAATAACGCCCAGAGCGGTGTGTTCCGTGACGCCTACTACGTAACGAACGACACATGGAACGCATCCAATTACCCCGTGTCACAGCACCTCTACGTATGCAACTACAACGACTGGTACGTGATCGCCAAGATGAACAACGATAGCGGCGACGGGGCGGTCAAGACGTCGCCCAATGTGCACCTTAACTTCAACGAGCCGCGGATCAGTTCGTACAAGACAATCACCAGTGACTTCTCCGATATTGGCCCCGGGATTGGTTCAAAGTACGGGATATGGGAATTTGAATATGATTGTTGGCTGAACGGGGTGGCGACCAACGGCTCGACGGAGATAATGATCTGGACAGACAACAATGGTCAATCGCCTGGTGGTTCGGTGGTTGCGCATGCCTCCTTTGATGGCCGGAAGTACTCGGTTTGGAAGTCTGGCAGCTACATAGCTTTCGAGGCCAGGCACAATGTCAGCTCCGGTCAAGTGAACCTGCTCGATTTCTTCCACTACGTGATGTCAAAAGGCTGGATGCCGTCGGGCTCAACTATCGGCCAGATCGATTACGGCATCGAGTTGGTGTCGACTCGTAACGTCAACGAGAAGTTCAGCTTCAACAATTTTGACATCAACACGGAGAAGGGCTAGCGGCAACCCCGGGCCGGTCCCTGCAGTCGGTCACAGGGCGGCGAACCGGCACTGACGGGTCAGGTCAGCTGGAAAGCCCGGCGATACCGTCCCCGAGGAGTTTGGCGCCCAGCACGAGCAGGACGACGAACATAATGACGGCGTTGTGGTCGGACATGAAATCCTTTATGGCCGCAAGGGGGCCCTCGGCCTTTTTTGTCGCCAGCATGTAAAACACGACGGGCCCGGCGACCGTGAGCGAGCCGAGCACCACGAAGACAGCCACCGCTATGGTGTCCTGGCCGGCCCCGAGGCCGGCTTGCGCGATGCTCCCCGCGGCGGCGATGGTAAGCGCCAGGTTCTTCGGGTTGACGGCCGACAGTGCGGCGCCGAAGGCCGGGTCATACAGGGTTCTTTGCCCATTGGACCGCACTGGCAATGGTAGGGAAGATGTGGTTTTGGCCGACCTTCTCCAGAAGCCCGGTTGCCCTGGCCATGTCCTGGGCCGGCTGGTGCATATGGGCAATGGCGAACCCCACGCCCAGAGAATTCAGGCTTTCCGCCAGTTTCTCCAGTTGCTCAGCGCTCGTGATGTCGAGCTGGTCATTGGCGTCGAGGTCGAAAATCACCGTTTTGACGCCTCCGTCACCCGCCGCCACATCCGCCTCTACGGCGTCCCGGACGGCCTGGGCGTTGGCGTAGAACAGTGGTGCGTCCGGCCTTATCACCAGTACACCAGGGACCGGTATGGAGTCGGGGTGACGCCCGACATCTTCGAACGTCCCCGGGACGGCCGGGTCCGAGCCGAGCACTGACACCTGCGGCCGGCTGGCATGGTAAATGAGGAGTGCCAGCGAAAAGACGATGCCGATAATGAGGGCAGGGAGGACGTCGAGGGTGATGACAGCCACCAGCGTGGCCATGGCCAGCCAGAACTCGCTCCGTCTCAGCCGGTAGAACTGGCGCATCTCGGCCACCTTCATGAGGTGGTAGACAGCGTGGATAATGAGGGCGGCCAGGACGGCCTCGGGAAGGTCAGTGAAAAGCGGCGTCAAAGCGACGACGGTCACCAGGCTGAGCACCGCAGCCACCAACGGCGAGACCTCGGTGCGGGCTCCGGCGCCATCGTTCACGGCCGTCTGAGAGAGGCTCCCGCCGCAGGCCAGCCCGCCCAGGAACGCCGAACCGATGTTGGCCAGGCCGAGGGCGATCATTTCCTGGTCCGGTACCAGCCGGTAGCCATGCTTGTCGGCGAAGTTTTGGCCGGCCCCCAGCGCTTCGCTGAAAATTACCAGCATCATCCCGATGGAACTGGGGATCAGCACCCACAGTTCACTCAGGGTGATGTGGGGGAAGGCGACCGAGGGGAGCCCGGTGGGGATCTTCCCCACCGTGTCAACGCCGTGCTGAGAAAGGTTTAGCCCGGCCGAGATGGCGATGCCGACCACGAGGACGACCAGCCCGCCGGGTATACGCGGGACGTAGCGTTCGATCCCGAACAGCAGTACCAACGCCAAAAGGCCAATGGCCAGCGTGGTGAGGCTAGTGTCGCCCAGATGGGCGATCAGATGGGCTAATTGGCGGACGCTGTCACCGCTGCCCTTTTTCAAACCGAAGAGCTTGGGGAGCTGACTGATGGTGACGAAGATGGCCAGGCCGAACACAAAGCCTTCCATTACCGGCCGGGACAAGAAGGAGGTTATGAAACCCAGCCGGCATATCCCTGCCACCACGAAGAACAGGCCGGTGATAAGGATCATGCCGGCGGCCAGGGTGGCGTAGCCGTGAACGGCGTCCGGTGACAGTGCAGCCGTGGTGACGGCCGAATAGATGAGCACAGCCGAAGCCGACGTCGCCGCTACTACCAAATGGCGAGATGTCCCGAAAATGGCATAAAGGGCGAGAGAGGCCAGGAGGGTGTAGAGGCCCGCCTGAGGCGAGAGGCCGGCCAGGCTGGCGTAGGCAATCATCTCCGGGATGAGCAGGCCCCAGATCGTGAACCCGGCCACCGCGTCGTTTGGCAACCACGAACGCTGGTATTGCGGCAACCAGCTCAGGATGGGGACGAACCTGCTCAGCCCCGTCGGCCCCTTTTCTCGTTTAGAGACAACGCTCATAGGAGCTCAGGCGGCGGCCCGGCCATCGTGGACCACCACGGCCCGCCACTGTCCATGGCCGAACACACTACCAACGCCCGGAAAGTGGCGACCTTTGCGCGCCAGTGTGCCCGTGAGAACAACTGGCGCGGAAGAGTCGAGGCTCGGGGGGTTGGTCCGAAGATCGCGCTTTACGTGCACATAACCGCTTCTCTCGACGAGCCGACAAAACGTCAAGTCCGGCACAAGATGCTTATCACGGCGTCCACAATGGCTGTGGCATTCGTCATTTTCGGCGAGCTCCTCCGGGCCTTATTGCATTCAGTGTGGGATCTTTATCAATCGCCGGTGGCCTGATATTGCTGGCGCTGGCCATGGTCATGGTGTTCGGGCAATCGGCTTTCTTATCGCCGCCGTAGCCGTCTAGCTGATGCTCGACGGCTTGGTCTCGGTTGGTGTCATCTCCCACCTAAACCACTGACCGGCGAACGGGCTCGCAAGCGCCCCCAGTCGCGACTTTAAATGCGAGGCTATCGACGGCCGGGGAGGACCGGTAAGGCCTTTTGCGGCCGGCGGTCCACCTCCGGCATAGCCGGGTGGTACTTCTCGAGCGCCTCGAGCACCAGCTCGATGGCGCGCTCGAGTTGCGGGTCCCGTCCCGCCGCATAGTCCTGTGGGTAATACAAGACTTCCTCGTCCGGGTCGGTGCCGCGATTTTCCACGCCCCAGCCCACATCTTCGAACCAGAAGGCGTACTCAGGCTGAGTGGTGACGCTGCCGTCAACCAGAGGCTGGTTGATCTCGATCCCGATAACGCCACCCCAGGTCCTCGTGCCCACTACGGGGCCCAGGTGCAGCAGCTTGAACCCATGAGTGAAGATGTCCCCGTCTGACCCTGCATACTCGTTCGTAATAGCTACCATCGGACCGGCGGGGGCTTCCTCCGGGTAAGAGACGGGCGCACCTCTTCGAGGGACGTCCCAGCCGATGCGCCGGCGGGCCAGCTTTTCGAGTATGAGGGCCGACACATGACCCCCACCGTTGAAACGGACGTCGATCACTAATGCGTCCCGCTCCACCTCGGCCACATAGGACCGGTGGAACTCCGACCAGCCCCAAGGCCCCATGTCGGGAATATGGATATAACCGACTCGGCCGTCAGTGGCTTCGCGCACCTTTTCCCTGTTGTTCACCACCCAGTCCCGGTACCAGAGTGGACGGTCGTCGCCGAGCGTGGGCACGACGATCGTGCGTCGCCCGGCCCCGTCAAGCCTGGCCCCGTCCAGCCTGGCCTCATCTCTGTCGGCTACCGTCAGCTCAACAAGCGAGCCGGCCTGGTTGGCCAGCAATGGAGCGGGTCCGACAGCAGGCTCGACCGCCTGGCCGTTGACGGCCAAGATGGCCGTCCCCACCTGCACGTTGGCCCCGGGAGCGAGCAAGGGGTTGGCTTCTCTGGGGTACCAGCTCGACCCGCGGGCCATTCGGGCCACCGCCCACCTCCCTGAGGCATCCCGGTCCAGGTCGGCGCCCAGGTGGGCCATCCCCCATGGCGGGGCTTTGCGGTACTCGCCACCCACTTCGTAGGAGTGCGAGGTGCCCAGTTCCCCCTGCAGTTCCCATATCAGGTCCGATAGCTCGGCCCTCGTAGCGACGCGGTCAACTAAGGGCAGATAGCGGTCCAGGACGCGTGGCCAGTCCACACCTGAAAGGTCAGCGGCCCAGAAGTGCTCGGGCTGCAGCCGCCATGCTTCTCTCAGCATCTGCGGCCATTCGGCGCCCGGGTCGACCAGGACCCTGACCCGTTCGAGGTCGACGAAGCCGCTCCGGCGCCCCGGCGGTTCTTTGGCGTGGTCCTCCTCGGGTTTGGTCGAGGTGGGGACCACTCTGAGCCGCCGTCCGTGCCCTCCCTCGAGCGCGGCCGTGGTATAGGCCAGTTGGCTCCGGTCCCCACTTATGGCCATGTCGGCTACCTCGTTGAGCCAGGTCTCCAGGTGGTCCTCGACGAGGTCGTAGCACTCCAGCAGGCCGTTCGCGGGGGCGCGCCGTCCCAGAAGTTCCGGTCGAGCGAGCCCTCCACGGGCCTGGACAAAAGAAGCACCTTGTTCTTCAGAGCGATTATGGCCTCGTAGCGGGCCTCAGCGACGGGGACTTCCACCACGCGCCCCTCGATGCCGTCGAGGTCGACCTGGACCGGCTCCTCTGGCGACGACCCGGACGGCTCGGCGGCGCCGTTATCGCCACCCGGGCTCCCGGTGGCGGAAGGCTCTTCCGGCTCGGGACGGACAACGAAAGGTGACGGGGCGTTGGCCTGGAGCGTCACCAGATAGGGCTTGGCGCCAAGGGGGAAACCTAAATCGAAGAACACGCTGTCGTACACGGGGTCAAACGTCCGGTGAGAAAGGAAGTAAAGGTAGCTGCCGGTCGGGTCGAACGAGGGACAAGAGTCCCGATATTGTGCCGCCGTCACGGCAAAAGTGTTACCGCTGACTGTGTCGCCCAATTTCACCTGACGCGTTTGCGCACTGGCCGGATAGCTGTACGCCAACCACTTGCTGTCTCGCGACCAGGAAAGACCTTCGATGCGGCCAAAGCCGGACTCGTCGACCAACCTCTGCTCACCGCTGGCTACGGCTACGACGAATAGCTGGAACTGGTGGTTGGTTATCGCCACCAACGAACCATCGGGCGAGGGCACCATCTCCACGACTCGCCCAAGACCGGCGATCTCAAGGGCGGTACCGGTGGAATGTTCGCTGCCGTTCACCGGGGCGCCCGGCGACCGGTGGACCTCGATGGCCTCGGCCCCGCTGGCGTCACTGACGGTGACGATGTCGGGTTTGCCTCCAAGGAAGCTGCTCAGCCGGTAGCGCACTCCCTGGCGGACGCCGACCTGGACGACGGGGCCACCAAACGGGGCCAGGCTGAACAGCTTTCCCCGCGTATTCAGAGCGAGCCGTTTGCCCGCCCGGTCCAGCTGATAGCCGGTCAGGTAACTGCCGGCAGCCACGAAGCGGGGCTGGCGCTGGGTCCGGGGGTTGGCTACCTCGACTGCGATTTCATGGGCTCGGTCGGTAGACGGTTCGTACAGCCAAAGGCGGGCCGCCACCTGGTAGACGATGCGGTAACCGTCGCTGGACGCCTGGCGGGCGTAATAGTCGTCGTGGTCCGTATGCCTGGCGATGTCAGTCGCCCTCCAGCGAGCACGAGTACAGGTTGCCGATCCCCTCGTGGTCAGAGAGGAAGTAGATCCGTTCGCCGACCCACATCGGCGAGGCCAGGTTGCCGTCGATGGCCTCGGGCCGGAGCAAGGGCCGGAAGTTCCCACTGCCGTCACGGTCGATCCAGATTGAGCCGGCGGTGCCGCCGCGATATCGCTTCCACAAGGCCGGGTCGGCCGAATTGCGACCGATAACGACCCCCCCACCAGGCCCGAAAGACACATCGCGCACCGGGCCGAACGGGAGGGGCACAGGAGGCTCGTCACCCTCTGCAGCGATGGAGTACGCCATCGTCAACGACGAGAAAGGTTGGCTGGTATCGCTGGCGAACACGACCTCGCTCGCCGCTGTCCAGCACAGAGCTCTGGGGTTCCCGCTGGTGGGCCCGATCCGGCTCGCCGGCCCGAGCCAGGTCAGGCGCCGCGCCATGCCTCCCCCGACGGCGGCCAGAAAGATCTCCGGTTGGCCTTGAGCCTCGCTGGTGAAGGCTACGTGACGAGCATCCGGGGAAACGACGGGGTGAGCTATCCCGAGGAGGTCGGCCGTGACCCGGCGGGCCGGGCCACCTTCAGCCGAGACGCTCCACAGGTCGTCGTCGGTGATGAAAACGATCGTGTCCCCTGCGATCGAAGGAGACCTCAGGTAGCCGAGCGAGGGTTGAGGAGCCATGAGGCCACGCTAACGCCAAGTGGCTCGGGGTACGCCAGCCAGCTGTGGGCCAGGGCGCCAGCCAGGGGCCCGGACCGGCCGGCCCAAGTGAGAAGCCTTTGCCTAGTCGGCCAGCCGGAACGCCAGTTCTGTCTCCCATTTGCTCATGTCCGGCTCCTGGCTGGGGTCGGTTAGGTAGATCTCCAGCCTGCTGCCCCACCGTTCACCGCCATCCCCGGCTGACATGTCCCATTTCAGGCCCTGCGCCGACCCCCAGTCCAGCAACTCTTTGGTGGCCATCATTAGCTCTTGGGGGTGGCCAACGTGAGTGGCGGCCGCATAGCGCCCGGCGGGGACCACGCCGGCAACTACGACACCGTTGCCCTCAGTCGCGGTGGCCACTGGTACTCCCGCTTCCATGTCCAGTTGACCGCCCATGTCCATGACGTTGTAGCGGAAGAACGGCGGGCCGGCCGGGGCGACCCCGTGGGAGCTGAGCCATGCGAACAACTCCCCGAACCGCGCTGCGAACCCTGCTATCCCGTCCATGGCTACCTGCTCTCTTATCGCCAGGTACGGCTGCTGGGCCCGTGTGACGATTTCCGGCGTCCCTGAACCCGTTGTACCTGAACCCGTTGTACCTGAACCCGTTGTACCTGAACGTCCGCAGCCGGGCCTCGATCCTGGCCAGCCGGGCAGTGCCGGCTTCGATTTGGGCATAGAGCTCGGCCCGGCGGAGCTTGAACATCCCACGCAGCTCTGCTGCGCTGACCTTCTCGGCCAGCACGGCGCGGACCTGTTCGAGGGAGAAGCCGAGTCGAGACTCTTCCCGGGCGGGCATGCCACGATGGGGTAACGCTAGGCACCCCGGCCATCTCTGAGAGGAGTCAAATCGGTGCTTTCAGGTTTGTGGGATTCTGGTAACGAAAGGCACGGCCGCCCCCGGTCCATCAGCGCGGAGAACATTGACGGCGGGAAAGGGGACGGAGGGAGGGCAACGACTGGCACCGGGGCGGAAGCCGCCCGGGAGCTCGGTCAGGGCTGGAAGGTGTCGCCCAGCATCAACCTCCCGGCCGGGGCCCAGGTGGACCTGGCCCGGGTAGCGGGCCCTGGTGTCATAAAGCATTTTTGGGTCACTACAACTGGTAGCTGGCGAGACATGGTGTTGCGGATGTACTGGGACGGGGCGGACGAACCCGCAGTCGAAGTGCCACTCGGCGACTTTTTCTGCAACGGCTGGGACAGCTACAGCGCAGTCAACTCGGTCCCCGTTGTGGTGGCTCCTTACCGAGGTTTCAACGCGTACTGGGAAATGCCGTTCGGGACGGGCGCCCGCATATCCCTGGAGAACGTGGGCCGCGAACAACTGGTCGTTTATTACCAGGTCGACTACATCGAGCGGGAGGTCGGGGCGGGGCTGGGTTACTTTCACGCCCGCTGGCGACGCGAAAACCCGCTCGTCGAAGCGGGCATCTACGAGGTCCTCAACTGCCCGAGCGGTCCCGGCCTGTATTGCGGCACGTACCTGGCGGTGGGGGTGAGCTCGCCGGGGTGGTGGGGAGAGGGCGAGTTCAAGTTTTACCTCGATGGAGACGTGGAATTCCCGACTATATGTGGGACCGGGACCGAAGATTACTTTGGCGGAGCCTGGGATTTCGACGTTCCCGGCAATGGCTATACGACTTTCAGCGCTCCGTTCATCGGCCTCAACCAGGTGGTGCGCCCGGACGGGTTGTACGGTTCGCAGCAACGCTTCGGCATGTACCGATGGCACGTGCCCGACCCGATCGTGTTTGAAAGCGCCCTGCGGGTCACCGTGCAGGATCTGGGCTGGCATCGCGACCGGCGCTACTTGAAGCGCCGGGACGATGTAGCTTCAACCGCCTTTTGGTACCACCACGACCCCGCCTGCCTTCCGGGGCGTCACCTCGACATCGACGAAATGGAGGTTGGGTCGGCCTGACGGTTACGGTACAGCGCCCGTCCGCCGTCCAAATAGCCCGGCCGGGGTACGTTTATTTGCCATCGCCTGCTCGGCCAGGACAACTTCCTCCGGTTCGGCGGGGATTTCGGTCAGCGCCTCGATTTCCGGTTCGGCCGCTACGACCGGCTCCGCCGTGGACGCCCAGCTGCGATCGACGGCCGGTAGCCCGGTGGTACCAGAACGGATACCAGAGCATCTGCCATCCATGTTTGGTAACGCTCTTCGTCCCAGCGCCGCTCGACCACGAGCCGCTGGTACACCGCCGGGTCATTGAACAGCGTCAGGATGTCGGCCGCTTCGGACGCCGTCAGGCCCGGCTTGAGGGCGCCCCGGTCAGCCAGGACCTGGGCCAGGACCCGCATCCCTGCGAGTCGTTGCTCCCGGCCTTGCTCAGCCAGCGCCCGGAGTGCGGGGTCGGAACCAGAGGCTTCATCGACGACAGCGGTGAGAGGGGCGATGCGGGAGTGGATCTGGCGGATGTCCGCCGCGTAGTCGGTGAGGATACGACGAGCATCCGGCTCCACCAGGCCCGCTTGCACCTGGGGCCGTTGCAGCAGTGAGACCGGCTCGTCGTCGCCGACGATGGCCCAATCGATAGCCAACTTGAGCGCTTCCGCCTTGCCCCCTACCGAAGTAAACACGGTCTTGCGGCTTACGCCGGCCGTCTCGGCAATGGCGTCGACCGTCGTGGGCCCGTAACCGCGCTCTACAAAGAGCCGGGCGGCGGCGGCGACGATCGCCCTCCTGGTGGCCCGGGCCTGCTCCACACGCAGAGGCGAGTTGTACGACTTCTTGACAGCCTCAGCCACTTCGAGTTACTATCGGTGTAGTCAATTAATCGAGGGTGTACTCAAAGGACAATGAGTGTACTCAACACATCCCGAGTGTAACAGAACGACCTACGTGGAGGAGCTATGCGGGTAATTGTCGTCGGGGCCGGCCCGGTTGGCATTTTTTGTGGGCTCAGCTTGTCCCGCGACGGCCATCAGGTCACCATCGTGGACCGCGATGCGCCGCCGCCCGATCAGGGGCAGTGGCCACGCCGAGGGGTGATGCAGTTCAACCTTCCTCATTTCTTTCGATCGATTGTGCGTCAAATACTCCTTGAGTCATTGCCCGACGTTTGGGAGGCGGTGGTGGCCGGCGGGGGCATACCTGCTCGACCAGACGGGGCCCCGGAGGAACAGACCGGGCTGCAATGCCGCCGGTCCACCTTCGAGCGCGCCACCTGGTCTGTGGCCGCACGGGAACCGGCCATGGCGCTGCGCACGGGGCACGCGGAGCGGCTCGTGACCAGGGGCGACCGGGTCACAGGACTGATAGTGGACGGGGCCGAACTAGAGGCGGACGTTGTGATCGTGGCCGGCGGCCGGGCCGGTCGCATTGGTGACGAGCACCGGGCACCCGGTGAAGGTGGCAACTGTGGGTTCTCGTACGCGGCCCGGATGTACCGGGCTCGGGAGGGTGCCGACCCGCCGGGTAGCCCCCTGCCGATGGCCGCCCTGTACCATGGGCTACCAGTCCATCGTGTTCCCACAAGACGACCGCACGCTCTCAGCTCTGGTCGTGCGGCCCACGTCAAGCGTTGAACTTGGACGGCTGCGCAAAAACGAAGGCTTCGCGGCGGCGGCCCGTGCCATCCCCCTTTTGGCGCAATGGACCGATCCGGAGCGTTTCGATCCGATCACTGACGTCCTGGCCGGGAGCGGGCTGTCCAACACCTACCGGGGACAAACCGATGCGCACACCGGGACGGCTGGCTTGTTTTTCGTTGGTGATGCCGTTTGCACGACAAACCCGGCCGCCGGACGGGGAGTGTCGCTAGGGCTGCGCCAGGCCACCGAACTGGTGCGTTTGTTCCGCAGAGGCGGGACCGACTACCGGGGCATGTCCCAGGAACTTGGTTCGCTGGTGCGATGACAACATCCGGCCCTGGTACGAGGACCACGTCTACTGGGATGCCAGCCTCCTGGACCGCCTTCGAGGCAAAGACATAGACCTCGATGCCCCGCTGCCCTCGGATGTTATCTGCGCCACAGCCACGCAAGACCCGAGCATTTGGCGAGCCGCAGGGCCGTTCTTCGCCATGCAAATATCCCCTATCAGCTTGAGAGCTGTCGAGGAAGACGCCCGCGCCGTACTGCGCAGCGGCTGGCGGCCGTCGTTCGAGGCGGGGCCGAGCACCAAAGATCTAGCCGAGATCCTCCATAACACGAGCCTGGTCGCTTCGGCGAACGTGTAACCGGCCCGTGTTGGTAGCGGGCCGCGCTCAGGTCAACCGTGAAACCGCGGCTTTGACCGCTTCCGACCCTGGCAGGGGCTCGGGCGTTGGGTTGCGACGGTCGACGATGCCCGTCATCCGTTTTCTTATCAGGTCCAGCCAGAACTCCTCGTCGTGGGGCAATACGTAAAGTTGGCCCGATCGCACGGCTACCAGCACCCTGTCCGCCACCTCGGCCGGGTCCATCCCGCCCGCGATGACCTGCTGCATTGCCAGCCTCGTCTCGTCGCTTACCTGAGTGTCGGTGGGTGGCCCCGCCGACAGCGGCCGGTTCCGGTCCGCCTCATGGATCCGGGTACGGACCCACGCTGGGCACAACACCGATACGCCGACAGGGGTCGCCGGCTATCTGGAACTGGCAGTACAGGCTCTCGGACAAGGCCACGACGCCGGACTTGGAGACGGCGTACGGCGGCGACGTATAGAGGCCGACCAAACCGGCCATAGACGCCGTGTTCACGATATGACCTTCGCCCGCTCTCAATAACCGGGGGACAAACGAACGGACCCCATGGACCACTCCCCACAGGTTCACGCCGAGGACCCACTCCCATTCTCCCAGCGAAATCTCCCACGCCGGGCCGCCACCGGCCACGCCGGCATTATTGCAGACGATGTGAACGGCGCCGTAATGAGCGACGGTTTCCTCCGCCAGGGCCTCGACCTGGTCGGCCTGGCTTACGTCGGTCACCACGGCGAGCACCTCGGCCCCTTCGGACCTCAATTGATCGGCCGCCTCGGACAATGCCGCCTCTTCGATGTCAGCGATTACCAGCTTCATCCCCTCGGCGCCGAACCGGCGGGCCATCGCCAAACCGATCCCGCTAGCGCCTCCGGTAACAACTGCTACCTTTCCGGCCAGCTCTTGCATCTCATTGTCCTCCCGAGTTGTGGTCCTGCGAGCCTGTGACCTCGAGCACGAGGTCGAGAAAACCCTTCGCCGCCGGTCAAAATACGACGACCGGTCCCCAGAAGCCGAGCCCCGGTTACGGGAAGGCTGAAGCTTTATTCGAAGACGAGGCAGCCGTCGTCGAGGTCGGCTGAGGGCAAATCGTCCTTTTCATGCCAGTAGTCCTGGGTGTGGCGCCATTCAGGCCTCTCCAGGCGCTTGGGTAGCAAATCTATGCTGCGCATTAAGTAACCGGGGTTGAGGTCTTGCGGGTCGAACCAGGTAAGCCGCGGCTCGGCGGCCTCGTGAGGGCGAAGCCTGGGTGTTGCTCGCCTCGCCCCCAGTTCGTCCATGTGGTTGAGCAACCGGCAAACGAACTCGCCCACTAGATCCGACCGCATTGTCCAGCTCACTCTGAAATACCCAAAGACCCAAGCCAGGTTGGGTACGCCGGTGAACATTATCCCCCGGTAAGTGACCGTGTCGGCCAGGTCGAGGGGAGCGCCGTCGACGGCAAACGGGATGTCCCCGAGCACGCTCAGGTTGAGCCCGGTGGCGGTGACAATAATGTCGGCCCGCAACTCGTCTCCGGATTTCAACGCAATACCTTTCTCTGTGAACGTGGCTACCTCGTCAGTTACGAAAGAGACCTTCCCCGAGGCAATTTCTGCACGAAGCTGCTGCCGGGGCGCTCGCGCAAAAGATGGCACGCGGAGCCAACGCCAGAAATCCCGGCACCTACGATCACTACATCGAGATGCTCTGTTGACAGTGGTGCGCGGCGCTCGTCAACCATCAGGCCCGGGCCTCCTCAGGCCAATTCCCTCAGGGCAGTTCCCGGGTGCCGGCGCCCCAAATGTCAGCGAGGGTGAAACCGGCCGGGAACGGGTCGTCCGGGTCGAGGACATAACGGGCGTACCCGGTAACCCAGGCTGTCCCGGTGATAGTCGGGATGACGGCTCGATGGCCGGCCACTTTCGTCTCGGCTACGAGCCGACCGGTGAAAACGGTCCCGAGCACTCCCTCGTTGCGAAAGTCGCGGCCTAACTCGAGGTCTCCGCGCGCATGCAGGACGGCCATCCGGGCACATGTCGCCGTGCCGCAGGGCGAGCGGTCGAGCGCCCCGGTCCAGGTGTCCGGGCGGCCCCAGTCAAGCGCACCGGTCGAAACGACGACGGCGTTGCGCTGGTCGGCGTGAGGACCACTGGGAGGGCCTACAAGGCACACAATTGTGGGACCGACCACTTCAGGGTGGTCAGGGTGGAATTGGGGCACCTGCTCCCGGGCCGCCGCCTTGATGCACTCGCCCACCCTGGCAATGTCGCGCGCCTCGTCGGCCGTCAACCGCAGGCCGAGTGCGGCGGCATCGGCGATGGCATAGATCATGCCACCGTACGCCAGGTCGACCCGCAGCGAGCCGAGCCCGGGGACCTCTATGGCCGCGTCGAGTTGCATGGCAAAAGCAGGGACATTTTCGAACGTGACCCGCCGGGCGCGGCCGTTTTCGACCTGGGCCTCGATCTGGACCACTCCACCAGGAGTGTCCAGCGCGAACCGGGTGACCGGTTCGGTCACCTCCACCAATCCCGTCTCGATGAGCGCCGTAACCACGCAAATGGTGTTGCTACCGGACATAGGGGGATATTCGACCTGCTCCATGATGACGAAGCCGGCCGCCGAGTGAGGGCTGACCGGTGGCAGCACCAGGTTGCAGTTTGCCGCCGGGTAGCCACGTGGTTCGCGCAGCATCCGCTTGCGCAGGTCGTCGTGACGCTCGGCCAGGTGCACCATTTTGTCGAACATGGTGTCCCCGGGTACGGAACCGACCCCCTGCGTTATGACCCGGCCGGGTTCGCCGGCGGCGTGCAGGTCAACAGCGACGATCTCGGCGTAGGCGGTGGGGCACCCTGGCCGGAGGCACGGTTCAGGAGCCAGGGCCCGGCCGGGGACTGTCGTTATGGTATTGGGAGTCATGGTATTGGGAGTGATGCTATTGGGGGCACGTTCGCCCGCGCCCAGCACGACGAGGCTGACGGCACATGTACAGGCACTGTGGGTGTCGCCGTCATCGGAGCAAGGATCACACCTATTGGCCTAGGCGGCAATACCGACCACTTTTATGTGCCTGGCCTTCCCACCCAGTGACCCGAAAAACCCGGCGTTCCCAAAGCCGAAAACCCCCCCGTCGGCGGCCACCAGCCAGTAGCCGCGGCCGTCGGCCGTGGCCGCCATACCCACTATCGGCTGGTTGAGCCGCCGGGAGCCCATCGACCCGTAAAAGGTGGCGTCGCCAAAGGCAAAAATGCCGCCGTCGGCGGCCACCAGCCAGTAGCCGCGGCCATCCCTGGTGGCCGCAATGGCCACGATGGTCTGGTTGAGGTGCCTGGCCCCCATCGAGCCAAAAAAGCGGGCGTCCCCAAAAGCAAAGATCCCTCCATCGCCGGCCACCAGCCAGTACCCGCGACCATCTGGGGTCGGCGCTATCCCGGCGATGGGTTGGTGGAGTGGCCGGGCTCCTAGAGAGCCGTAATAATGCGCGTCGCCAAAGGCGAAAATACCGCCGTCCGCGGCCACCAGCCAGTAGCCGCGGCCGTCAGGAGTGGTGGCCATCCCGGCAATGGGCGAGTTGAGGCGCTTCCCTGACATCGAGCCATAAGGGTGGGCATTGCCGTCAGCCAGCACCGCGCCGTCCTCCAGGACGAGCCAGTAACCGTACCCGCCCGGGGTGGAGGCCATCGCTACGACCGGTGACGCCGGGTGCAGGGAGGGGAGCGAGGGGAGCTTGCCGAGACCGAACACCTGTCCGTTTGACCCGGCCACGCGGTAACCGGGCAGGGCCGGGGCGGACGGGACCTGCCGCGACACTGTCCCTTCCCCGGCCGAGTCGACCGCCGTCACCTCGAAGTAGTAGGTCGTCCCGTTTTGCAGCCCGGTGGCCGTGTAGGTCGTACCGGAGACCTGGGCGATCTTGGTCCCCTGGGCCCCGGACGTGGTCGACAGGTAGACGTTGTAGGAGGTGACCGGGGCCTTACCGTTTGACGGCGGCGGCGACCACGAGAGCGACACCTGGCCATTGCCGGCGGCGGCGGAGAGGTTGCCTGGAGCACCGGGTGGAACAGCCGACGTAGACGGTGCCGTCGGCGTGGCCGCCACCTGGACCGAGGGCACGCCCTCTCCTATCGGGCCGACCGCCGTCACCTCGAAGTAGTAGGCCGTCCCGTTTTGCAGCCCAGTGGCGGTATAGGTCGTACCGGAGACCTGGGCGATCCTGGTCCCCTGGGCCCCGGACGTGGTCGAGAGGTAGACGTTGTAGGAGGTGACCGGGGCCTTACCGTTTGACGGCGGCGGCGACCACGAGAGCGACACCTGGCCATTACCGGCGGCGGCGGAGACGCCCGCCGGCGCCGCCAGCGGGGCGGCCGGGGTGGCGCCCGCTTCGTTGGAGGGAGCGCCCTCACCGGCCGAGTTGAGAGCGGTTACCTCGAAGTAGTACCTGGTCCCGTTGGTCAGGCCGATGACTGAATAACTGGTAGTCGTCACGGGCGTAACGCCGTTGATCGGAGTGCCTGTTTCATGGCCGGGCGCCGTGCTCACGTAGACGTTGTAGCCCGACACGGAGGACGGGTTGGTGCCAGCCGGCGGCGACCATGACAGGGACACCTGGCCGTTGCCTCGTTGTGCCTGCAGGGCAATGGGGGTCACCCGGCCCAGGTCGGGCAGGACGGAGCTGGCGCCGCTCAACCCCGGGTCATGGTGGAACATCGGCCACGCCCCGGGACCGACCGCCGTGGCGCCGTTGGAGCCCGGGATCTCATAGTGCTGGATGACGCCCTGGTTGGCGCCGTTGTAACCGGCGACGGTGATCCCAACCGTGCCATTGGGGTCGTCAGTGACCAGAGGAGAGTTCTGGAACCCGAGCTTGTTACCGAGAACGGTTACTTCAGTGCCCGTGCGCCCGTCAAGCACCTCCACCCCATGGACGGTCGGCACCAGAAGATCCTGGTAGCCGCTGCCCGTCAGGTCCGCCGCCACCACGGAGCCGATCACCCGGCCGACGACCGGCTGGTGCCACACCGTGGCACCGGTGGCCCCGTTCAGCACCCATACCGACCCGGATGTGGCAGTGTCGGTCCCCTCGACCACGTCGAGTTGAGTGCCGCCTTCGACGTTGGCTAGCGCCGGGCTCGAGTTCGTCAGCCCGTCCAGGGTGTCGGACCAAACGAGCCCGAGCCGGGTCGTAAACGCCTTGATGGTGTCGGTGTCGCTGGCCCCCGGGTAATAGGAGCCGGTCCCGACCACTATGCCGGGGGCACCGCCCGCCAGGAAGGCGCCGATCGCCGGCGAGGAGTCGACCTCCTGATTGGGGTCGAAGTCGTACATCTGCCCTCCCTGGGCGTTCAGGACGCGGAGGTGGCCACCCTGGGTGTAGCTGAGGCCAAGGGCGGAGCCGACACTGGAGGCGCCGCCCACGACCAGCTCTTGCTGCCCGGTGCCATACAGATCTCCAGTAGCGGCCGTGGAGAAGACGCTGTCGGCGTCGAAGAACGGCCAGCCCGGAAGTACGGAGCCGTTCGACGCGTTGAGCGCATAGGACTCCTGGTCCAGAGACCCGGCAAAAACGTCGGTACCACCCTGTAAGTCGGCCACCGTAAGAGAGGCCTGCACTCCGGCCGCCGGGTGCTTGTCGGTCGTCGGGTCGGTGACTGCGGTCTGCCACAAGGACTGCCCGTTCGGGCCATAGGCCAGGTAGCCGCCGAGCGCCGGGTGCTGCGCATTTCCCGCCCCGACGAAAACAGAGCCCAGAGTGGCGCCCCCGAGGGCCGCCACCGATGGCGTCGAGTCGATCGGCGCCCCGCCGTCGAAAACCGGCCACCCAGGCGCGGGCGACCCGTCCGCCAGGTGGTAGGCGTAGAGGTAACCGCTCCGGTCCCCCACCACCACCGCCGGCCCGGAGGGGTCAAGGGTGGCGACCGTGGGCGACGATTCGGCGATGGGGTTCCCGGTGTCCTGCGTCAGCGGCCCGGCCGTCCAGCGCAGAACGAAGCTCGAGCCGCTCAGGGCCGGCTGAGCGAACGCTGTGCTGGCCAACGGTGTGCTGGCCAACGCCGTGGTGACCGGCTGGAGAGCGACGAGCACGGTAACAGCCGGACCAAGGATGGCGACCGCCCACCGGGACCTCCACGAATGGCGCAACGTCCGCTAGTCAGCTCTCAACCCGGCGCACGTCAGGCGCGCACCAGCCTGACGTCCAGAGCATCACCGGGTACCAACCTGGCAGGGCGAGGTGGGCAAGGCAAGTCGCCACGCGCAGGGGCGGCGCTGGCCGATGGGCCGGGGCCAGCGCCCGGAGGAGCGTCTTTCGGGCGCCCCCGACCACAAAAAGATCCTTTATGGTGGGCTTGCGCTGCCCTAAGGCTTCAAGTGGCCGGCGGCGGCAAGCTGACGACCAACATGAACAAGTCACGCGTTGAAGCGTTCAGTGATGGCGTCTTCGCATTTGCCATCACGCTCCTAGTCGTAACCATTGCCCAACCGGAGGACTACCGCCACCTCGCTCACGACCTGGCGCGGCGGTGGCCATCGTTGGCTGCTTATGTCGTCAGCTTCGCGGTGATCGGGATCATGTGGCTCAACCACCACTCCGTCTTTGGTCATTTCAGTCGTGTGGACCGTGGGCTGGTGTACCTAAACCTGCTGCTCCTGATGACAGTCGCCTTCCTGCCGTTCCCCACAGGGGTCCTGGGACAGGCATTGGCTCGAGGCCAAGGCGAGCGGACCGCGGCTGTCGTCTACGCCGTGACGATGACGGCCAACGTGTGCGCCTGGACCGCGCTGTGGCTGTACGCCTCCCGTCACCGGCGGCTACTGCGCAGCAGCTTCCCCGAGTCGGAGCGCCGGGTATCGACCTTGCTGTTCACCATGGGCAGCGTCATATATGCCCTCTCGATCGGGGTCGCTTTCCTCAATGCCTACGCTTTCCTGGCCACGCAAGCGGCGCTGGCCGTCTATTACGGCTTCGACCCGCTCTCGCGGCGGGCGGGACTGGCGCCCGCGGTCACCGACGACGCGCCCGGTGCGGACGAAGCGCAGCAGGGCCCGTTCCTATCGAACCAGGACCTGGCGACCCGTTCAGCACCTCGGAAAAAACAAGCTAGTTTCTGTTCAGGCACGGCATGACGCAGAACGGTACGACACAGGAAGATCGGGGCTGACAATGACGAGGACCCTATTTCGAGGTGGTTCCATTTTCGACGGCACCGGGGCGCCGCCGGCTCGGGGGGACGTCGTCGTCGAGGACGGCCACATCGTCGAGGTGGGTGCAGGGCTGGACGGGGACGAAGAGGTCAGCCTGGATGGGCGCACGTTGCTGCCGGGCCTGTTCGACTGTCATGTCCACTTCACCATGAGCGGCGAGCTGGACCTGGTGAAGCTTATGTTGCGCCCATTTTCCCTCAGGTATTTCGAGGCTGCGGCCAACATGGAAGCGACCCTCCGGACCGGCATAACTTCAGTGCGCGAGGCCGGAGGTTCAGACCTCGGCATAAAGACG
Organism: uncultured Acidimicrobiaceae bacterium; assembly: GCA_963749305.1. Lineage (GTDB taxonomy): Bacteria > Actinomycetota > Acidimicrobiia > Acidimicrobiales > Palsa-688 > Fen-671. The sequence goes on along the minus strand of CAVVMN010000014.1, from coordinate 296,895 downwards.
GCGGTGACCAAAGGCTTGGCCCGGGGACCGCGCATGCAGATATCGATCGTCATGCTCAGCCAGACCGGTGGGCACGGTGACGACACGATGCCCTGTGGCGGGTCCCCGTTTTGGACGCAACCGTTCCCCGGCAACCCCAAATGGGTAGTTGACGGGCCCGATGAGATGCGACGGCAGGTCCGGGAACTCGTCAGGGAGGGAGCTGACGTGATCAAGGTGGCCACCTCCGGCGGAGTCCTGTCCCCCCGGGACGACCCTCGTCACGGTCACTTTCGCGACGACGAACTGTCAGTGCTTGTGGCAGAAGCGACGGCCGCAGGCATATACGTGATGGCCCATGCCCAGGCCACTGAAGGGATAAAGGCTGCCATCCGCAACGGCATCCGGTCAATCGAGCATGGCGTCTACCTTGACGACGAGGCCATCTCGATGATGCTGGACCGTGGCACCTGGTTGGTGCCCACCCTGGCCGCCCCGCGGGCCGTCCTGGCTGCGGCTGAGGCCGGCGCCCACATCGACGAGACCACGCTGCAAAAGGCGAACCAGGTCCGCGAGGTGCACATCGAGTCGTTCCGCCGGGCGGTCGAAGCGGGCGTGAAGGTCGCCATGGGGACCGATAGCGGGGTCGGCCCCACGGCCGCAACCTGGAGGAGCTGGCCTTGATGGCCGAGCACAGCTCGATGTCCCCCGTCGACACATGGGTGGCAACTACCTCCAGTGCCGCCGCCCTGTGTGGGGTGGACAAACAGCTCGGGACTATTTCTCCGGGCAAACTGGCCGACCTCACTGTTATCGAGGGGGACATACGCGACCTCGACAAGCTGGGGGACCGGGTATGGGGCGTGTGGAAAGAAGGCGCCCGACTGTTTTAGCCCACGGCCTGCCGGGACCGCGTCGCCGAGCCCACGATGCGGCCCATGCCGCCGGCGATGACGTCGCTGGCCGTGAAGCGGCGCGCCAGGAGCGGCAACATGGCCACCGTCCCGGTCCAACCGGTTTGGTGGCTGGCGCCTATGCCGGCGCCGTTATCACCGTGGAAGTACTCGTAGAAGAGCAACAGGTCGCGCCAGTGCGGGTCGTTTTGCAGTATCGGTTGGCCTCCGTGGACCGGGCGTTTGCCGTCCGCGCCCCGGGTGAATATCCCGGTAAGCCGGCGGCTCAGCTCCTGGGCCACCTCGTGAAGGGTCATCAGCTGCCCTGAGCCCGTGGGGCACTCGACTTTGAAGTCATCGCCGGCGTATGCGTACACGTTGAGCAGAGCCCGCAGCAGGATGACGTTTATCGGGAACCAGACAGGGCCGCGCCAATTGGAGTTGCCGCCGAACATCCCGGTGTCGGACTCGGCCGGGAGGTAGCCGACGCTGTACTCCTGGCCGTGCACCGTGAAGGTGTAGGGGTGCTCTTTGTGGTACCGCGAGACTGATCGGATCCCGTGGGGGCCAAAAAACTCGTCTTCGTCGAGCATATGGGCCAGGATGCGGCGCAGCCGCTCCTCGTCGAACAGCGCGAACAGCACCGGCCCTGATTCTTGGATTTGGCGGCCTTTGCCGAACAACGCCTCGGTCACCGCCGGGTGGCGGAAAAGGAAAGCAACGGCCCTATCAACCAGTTCAGGGAACTCGGTGCGAATCGAAGCCGGGATCACCGTAGCCGCAGCCAATGGCATGAGGCCGACAACGGAACGCACCTTGAGCGGGACGGCACTGCCATCGGGACGGCGCAAGACGTCATAGTAGAAGCCGTCTTCTTCGTCCCAGAGGCTAATGCCGTCCGGGCCCACGTGCTTGGTTGCGGCGGCGATCCAGCAAAAGTTCTCGAACAAGGCGAGGGCCTGTTCGATGTAGACGGGGTCCTCGCGAGCCAGTTCAACGGCGATCTGCATCATGTTCTGGGTACAGAGGGTCATCCAGGCCGTCCCGTCCGCCTGGTCGATATATCCCCCGGTGGGGAGGGGGGCGCTCCGGTCGAACACCCCGATGTTGTCCAGGCCCAGGAACCCCCCCTGGAACACATTGCGCCCGTCTATGTCTTTTCGGTTCAACCACCAGACGAAGTTCCTCATCATCTTCTGGAACGAGTGTTCCAGGAAGGTGCGGTCACCGGTACCGGTCCTGGCTTTTTCGATCTCGTAGACGAAATACGTGGCCCAGGCGTGCACTGTTTGTCGTCGCTCATCCCGGCCAGGCCGTCCTCACCCCATCGGTAAGCCCGGGAACGGGCCTGGTCATGAGTGAACGAGGACCAGACATCGCCTCCCACGCTGTAGTCCTCCCGCACCGTCCCCCACTGCCGGTCGCTCAGGTACGGCCCCCACCGTCGCCAGGGCACTCCCTGTCCGTCGGCTTCGCGCAGCCGCTGTTGTTCGACGTTGACCATGGCTCGAACCTTTCTCGCCGCTGACCACCACCCAACCACCGCGGTGAGATCGGCGCAAGCTAAGCCCACCGACGCCGGTCCTCCAAGGGTAATAAGAGAAATTTCTTGCTAACCGGTCATCCCTCGGGACCACGTCGGCCACCGGCACGCACGCCGTCCGGCCTTCGGCATGAGGCGGCGACCGCGCTGGGCCGGCGGTCAGTGCAGCCCGGTAAGACTCAACACGGCCAAGGCGGCAGCAATTGATAACGGCGCCGCTATCAGCCCGAGACGGGTGGCCCTCGAGGCCGACGGACGGGCTTGCGCCGTCCGCGCTGCTTTCCACCACAAGGCCCACGCCAGCGACCCGGTGATGAACAGGTTTGGCCCAATGTTCAGCCCTATCAACAACGCGAAGGGCCTTGGAGGTGGGCGCGACGCCAACAGGGAGGCGGCGGGAAGGTTGTTTACGAGCACGGTGAGCACTGCCGCCAGTCCGGCTGTCGCCCAGGTACCAAGGTGGCGGAGCAGTTCGGCGGGGCCCGACCATACCCGGCCCAGCGTTCCCAGGCTGACGGCAATGCCGAACAAGCCGAGCAAGACCGGCACCCCGAGCACCTCGAAGGCCCGCCGGCCCTGTCCCGGCCAAGAACGAGCCTTCAACAGCACGGCGGCCACACCGACGACAGCGACAGGGAGAGCGGGCGAGTGGAGCACCAGGACGAAGATCGTCGCCGCCGCGATGGCGACAAGGCCGGTACCCAGTACGGGTTTCTCGACCTGGCCGCTGACCGTCGCAGTGGTGCGCAGAGAGCGGTGGTAAGCCAAACCGACGACGGCAGCCGTCACGATTATGGCTGCTACTCCGGCGGGGGCCATTTCCCGGAAGAAATGACCTCCGGACAAGTGCACTTGCCCGAGCACTATAAGGTTCGTCAGGTTAGAACCCGGGAGTAGCAACGAACCGGCGTTGGAAAGAAGGATGCAGCCGTATAGCAGCGGTGCTTCTCCTTCGCCCCTGCTCCGCGCCGTGTACACGAGGATGGGGGTCAGGAAGGCGACCGACGTGTCCAGGTTGAGCAACGTCGTCACCGTGGCTATGAGGAGCACCGCCCCCGCGTAAAGGACGATGCCATTTCGAGCGAGCCTGGCCAGCGCGTGACCGGCGGCCGCAAACAGCCCATCCTCGTCCGCCACGAGGCCGACGAGCAGGAGGCCAGACACCAAAACAAAAGGGGGCCAGTCCTGTCCGGCCGCCGAGCGGGCCTCATCGGGACGGGCCAGGCCGGCCACAAGCGCGCCGGCGCAGCCCAGCCCGGCCGCCACCCAGGGGGCGACGGCAGGCGAAGCGAGGCAGAGCCGAAGCGCGAGTCGCCGAGGCGGACCAGCCGGCGCGCTCTCGGCCGGGGCCGGGTCCTCGGGGCCGATCACGGGGCGGAGCCCAACCGCGCCCGTGACCGAGGAGAAATGTAGTCCGAGAACGCACAGGTCGAATGACTCGGTAGCCCAGGTGGCAAACCAGTTCCCGACGGCAAACTCTTTCTGCCGGGTCGGGAACAACTCGGCGCCTTGTAGGCGCTGACTTGGTCTGGTATAGTTCAGGAGTTCACAAGGCACCCGGTCCCCAGGAGGTGAGCCAGATGACACGAAAACCCCCAAGTACCTGGCGCCCTCCGATGCCGGCGTAGCCCCAGGCTTCCTCGGTCCCCCGCCGCTGCGGCCGTCCGCAGCCTCCCGGCATTGGAGAGCACGCTCCCCGTTGATGCGTCAGCCGTGCGCGCTTGTCGCGCGCCCAATTGCCTGAAAGGAGGCCGCTATGGCCCGCAATACTCTGGGGACGCCCGCCGTCACGAACCTCTCCGAAGGCTTCGTGGACGACGACGCCGTACTCGACACCGCCCATGTGGGCGACATCCGTGGGGCACTCGGGACTATCCACCGCGGGGACGTTTCCCTCCGCCCGGGCCTATCCGCCAAATTCAAGACATTGCTGGCGATCGTGGGGCCAGGCCTCATCGTCATGGTGGGGGACAACGACGCCGGCGCCTTTGGCACCTATACCCAGGCCGGCCAAAACTACGGGACCCACCTCCTGTGGACGCTGCTGCTTGCTGGTGCCGGTCCTGTACGTCAACCAGGAAATGGTCTTGCGCCTTGGCGCAGTTTCCGGAGTGGGCCACGCCAGGCTTATCCTCGAGCGCTTCGGCAAGTTCTGGGGCGCCTTCAGTGTCATCGACCTGTTTATCTTGAACGCGCTCACGATCGTTACCGAGTTCATAGGCGTGACGTTGGCCGTCGGCTACCTCGGCCTGCCCAAGCTGCCTTCCGTAGCCCTGGCGGGCGCGGTCGTCGTAGGGGCAGCCAGCACGGGCAGTTTCCGCCGCTTCGAGAGGGTCTGCTTGACACTCGTCGTCGGGTCGCTGGTGCTGATCCCGATTTACCTGGCCGTCCATCCGCCGGCGACCCAGATGCTGCACAATTTCGTCGTACCCGGGTTGCCACACGGAGCGTCCGCTTTCCACCGTCATGCTCCTTGATCATCGCAATTGTGGGCACGACCGTGGCGCCATGGCAGCTGTTCTTCCAGCAGTCCTATGTCATCGACAAGCGCATAACCCCGCGGTTCATAAAGTACGAGCGCGTCGACCTCTGGATCGGGATCATAATTGTGGTGTTGGGCGCGGCGGCCCTGTTCGGTTTTTCCGACGCCGTTTTTGCCGGGCGCCCGGGGTTCGGCAATTTCACCACTGCCGCCGGAGTGGCGCAGGGCCTGGGCCACTACGTATCGCGGACGATGGGCGACCTGTTCGCAATTGCGCTGCTGGATGCCAGCATAATTGGCGCTGCGGCAGTAGGGCTGGCGACGGCGTACGCGGGCGCCGACGTACTCGGGGTCAACCATTCGTTGCACCGTCCGATAACCAAGGCCAAGGGCTTTTACGCTTGTTACGCCGGCCTCATGGTCCTCGCCGGCGCCGTTGTCTTGACTCCCGGAGCCCCTCTCGGACTGCTGACCGAAGGGGTACAGACGCTGGCCGGGGTCTTGCTGCCGAGCGCCACCGTCTTCCTGCTGCTTCTTTGTAACGACAAGGAAGTTCTCGGCCCCTGGGTCAACTCCAAGAAGCTCAACGTCTTCACGGCGGCCGTGATCGGGGCGCTCGTGGTGATGTCGGTGATCCTGACGGCCAGCGTCCTTTTCCCGCAAGTCACCGGTGGTCAGATCGTGGCTGTAATGGCCGGTGGCACCGTTATCGGGCTCCTGGTCGGGCTGTACCTTTTCATCAGAGGCCGCCGTGCTGCGGCACTCACAGCACAACTAACCGTGCCCATCGAGTGGCAAAAAAGGGAAACCTGGCGTATGCCGGCGCTCAACCGGCTGGCCCGGCCGGTCATGTCGACGCAGCGGAAGGTGGGCCTGGCCACTCTCCGGGGTTACCTCGTGGTCGCCTTTGCCCTCGTGGTGGTAAAGGTCATCGAGGTGGCCGTCAAATAAGGCGCAGCTGGCGCGGTCAAAGGTGGAACGGGCCCAGGAACGTGGCCGATTTCGAGGCTTGCCCAGGGCTCGCCACTCCGGTCAGCTGGCAAATACTCCTAAGCACCGAGAAATCGTCGAACGGGAGCGCCGAGCGCGCTCCCGCCGGCGTGGACGCCGATATCACGATGAGCGGCACGTGGGAAGGTGCGTTCCCCGACCCGGCCCCTTCGTCCCACACGAGGACCACCGCCAGGCGACCAGCACGGTAGGCGGGACTCGACAATACCAGCGGCCACCAGCTTTTCAGCCAGGTGTCTGCCTCCGCCACCGTCCCGTCGTGCATGTCGTCGAGCAGGTCCGGCGTCACGGTTGTGAGGGCGGCTGACGGCCCCGAAACCAGGGCCTGGTGCATGGGGCCGCCGGGCGGCGTGCCCATCGGTTGGTCCCACGTCTCGCATTCGTGCCTGGCCGTCGTGTAATAAACCGCCGGGTTGTGTTTGGCGGCATACTCACCATAGCTGGCTAAACCACAATTGCGTCCCATCGCCTCGACGTACGACCGCCATTGCCGGCCCGCGGCGCCCAGTTCGGAGAAAATGGACGCGGCCGTTGTAGTACAGCTTCCCTGCGGGTCGCAGTCGCCCACCCACGGCCATGATGCGAACGAGAGGCCTGAGGTCATTTCCATATAGTTGGGCAGAGATGGGTGCGTCAACGCCGCGTAGCGGGTAGCCAGGCCGCATTTGGCAGCGAAGCTGTTGATCTCTGGAGCGCTGGGGTTGCCGATAATCGAGCTGTAGCTGTGGTTTTCTTCCCATATCAACAGGACCTGGTCGACGACGGGCTTGCCGGCTCGCGTCCCGCACGGCCGGGACAGCGTCGGGAACACCCCTGTGGCTGCCGCCTCAGTCGGCGTTGAGCCGGCGGCGCTAGCCCCGGCGAGCCCGATCGCGGCGATAGCACCGGCCAGGGTGCAGATCATTGCTTTACCCACCATCGGCGAACCAGCCATTACCGGATCGGCCGGCGCCACCACAGGGAGTGACCGACCGGTCGCAGGGGCCACGTCGCTACCTGGGGGCCGGCGCCACCTCTCGCCCGAGGGCGGCGAGGCGCTGGCCCAACTCGTCGAGCGGGACGTCCGCCAAACGATCGCCCAGCGAGCACCCGGCGACGCTGACTCGTAGCGCCCGCTCGAGCTGCTTCGTCGACCTCTCCCCAGGGGAACCACGGCTTGTTTATGAGCAGTGCCGCCAGCCCGTGGGCCGCTGCCCACAGGTGCAGGCCGAGCTGCATAGCCCCGGGCTCCTCGGGAAAGACGCCGGCATCGATGCATTCCTGGACCGTATCGAGCAGTTGAGTGAAACAGCTGTTGCTCAGGACGTCGTCGACGTTCCTCGGCTCCCCCGAGATCATGAACGCCAGCCGGTAGTGTTCCGGCTTCTCCAGGGCGAAGTGCACATAGGCCCGGCCCTCGGCCATGAGCCGCTCGACCGGGGTACCATCCAGCGCCGCCGCCTCCCCTAGCGCGACCCCAAGCGCCTCGAAGACCTCGGCGCAGACGGCGTCCAGCAGGTCGTCCTTGTCCTTGAAATGGAGGTAGATCGACGGGGTGGTAACCCCGACCCGTTCGGCGACTGCCCGCACCGATACGGCATCCTGGTTCCCGGTCTCCGCCAGCAGGTCTCTCGCCGCGGCGAGGATCTCCCCGCGGAGAGCCTCGCCCTGGCCTCTGGCCGCCCTATGCCGGCGGGAACTCGTACTCGCGGTTACCGACATTGAACCTCGGCTTGCTCGGTGCCCGGAGGGGCAGCCAACGGGGCGTCCACCAGTTGGCCCGGCCGGCCAGGCGCATGAAGGCGGGGACCAGGATCCCGCGTACCAACGTGGCGTCCATCAGGACGGCCAGCGCCATGCCGACGCCGAACAACTTGATGAAACTGATCTGAGAAGTAGCGATGGCAATGAAGACTATCGAGATAAGAGCCGCTGCCGCCGTCACGATACGGCCGGTGCGTTCGAGCCCGGTGGCCACTGCGGCGGTGTTGGCCGCCACCGTGCGGTCAGAACGGTCCCATTCTTCCTTGATCCGGGAGAGCAGGAAGACCTCGTAGTCCATGGACAGACCGAAGGCGATGCAGAACATGAGGATGGGCATGCTGGCGTTCAGGTACCCGGTGGCCCCGACGCCACCCAGCAGACCGGACAGATGCCCCTCCTGGAAGATCCACACCATCGCCCCGAAGGTGGCGGAAAGCGAGAGCACGTTCAGCACCAGAGCTTTGACCGGGATAAGCAAGCTGCGGGTGAACGAGAACAACACAACCAGGGTGGACAGGGCGATAAGTCCGAGGGCCAGTGGCAGTACCCCGCCCAGGGCGTTCAGCGAGTCGAGGTTGCGGGCCGCCAACCCGGTAACCAGGGCCTCGCCCGGCGCCGGCACCGACCGGACCGACTTGACCAGGTCCTGGCCGGCGCTCGAGTACGGGTTGACGTTGTTCTGGATGGTCAGGTAAGTACCGCGCCCCACCATTGGCGTCGATAGGGCCTCGACTTTTTTGCCTGAGGCAAAAGTCCCCTCGGGCGACGTCACCGAGGCGGCGCCCTTTTCCATTGACAGCTGAGCGGCGTAGCCGGAAAGTTGCGCCGGCGACGTGGTCCCGAGCTCCGGCAGTACGACCGTCAACGCATTGGCGCTGTTCTGGTCGAAATCGGAGCGCAGCACGTTGCCCACCTGGTGAGCCCCGGCCGAAGCCGGGAGGACGCGGTCGTCCGGCAACCCGAAACGCACCGACAGGAAGGGCGCGCCCAGCAGCAAAAGGACGGCCACCACGGCCAGGCCGAAGGCCCACGGCCGGCGCATGACAGCCAAGGCCAGCCGGCGCCAGAAACCGCCGTTGCTGTTGGTTTCGGCCCGGGCCGCAGGCACCCTCAGCCAGCGCCGCAAGGTGGGGCGGACGTCCAACGAGTTGACCCGCCGGCCGAGGGTACTGAGCAGGGCGGGAAGGATGACGACCGCTCCAAGGGCGGCGATGACCACCACAGCCAGGCCGGCGTAGGCGAAGGAACGGAGGAAATAGAACGGGAAGACGAGCATGGCGGCCATCGACAGGCCAACGGTCACCGAGGAGAACAGCACCGTCCGGCCCGCCGATCGGACGGCGACCTGGACCGCGTCAGCCACGCTCTTCCCCTGGGCGAGTTCCTCCCGGTAACGGCTCACGATGAAAAGGCTGTAATCAATGGCCAACCCGAGGCCGAGGGCGGTGGTCAGGTTGAGGGCGTAGACGGACACCGGCACGAAGAGCGTCAACAACCTGAGCACGGCCAGAGTCCCCACGATGGCCACTCCTCCCACGGCTAACGGGAGCAGGGCAGCTATGAAGCTGCCGAAGACAAAGACCAACGCCACCAATGTGAGCGGGATGGCCACCGACTCGGCCAGCGACAGGTCGTGGGAGATCTGGTTACTGATCTGGTCGTTCGCCACCGTCAGGCCTCCGGCGCGCACGGTCACCCCGTCCCTCGTGCCGTCGTAGCGCTCTGCCAACGCCGCCCCGCGTTTCGGGGTCACGTTGTCGCTACCCAGTACGTGAGCAGTCACCAGGCCGGAAAGGCCGTCGTTGCTCACGAACCCGGCCCGGGCCGCCGGTGGGACCGTCCAGTACGAAGCGACTCCCTTGACGTCGGCCTGGCCAGCCAGGTCGGTCGCCAGCCTGGTCCCCACGGACCGAGCCGCCGCGCTATTGACGCCAGACGGGCTCTGCAGCAAGAAGACCAGGTTGGGGTCTCCTTGGTGGAACCGCTCGGAGAGCAGAGCGTCAGCCTTCGTGGAAGGGGAGCTCGAGTCGGTGAAGCCCCCGGAGGACAAGTGAGACACTGCTGAGCTGCCGTAGGCGGCTGCGGCCAGCACTATGAGGAGGGCCAGGAGAAGTACCTGGCGTGAATGCGATGTCACGAACCGGGCCAACCTGCTGAGCATCGAGACCACCAACCTTCTACCTCGAGATTCTTAGTTACCCTTGTTATGTTAGTAGTGATAAGTTATCGGTGTCAAGGGTCGTGACCAGCTAGCTTTCGGCGGAGAAGCGTCGGTTGGCCTGAACGAGGGATAGCTCTCGGCAATTGAGGAAAGTTGCATCGAGAGCGTGCCGCCACCCCTCTTGCAAGAAATACGCAGAACTGACTGGAGCTCTTAGTGGCCGACCCTGCTGGCTGGAAGATGGTGGACGCCGCCCCCTGGGCTGAGATCGTCCTGAACGACCCCGTGACGACCCTGTTCGAGGAATGCATAGACCTGAGCAGGTTCCGGGAGGTCTGGACGGCGCAGACGCGCACAGCTGAAACCGTTTGGCCGGCTACGGCACCAGATGCTGACTGGCGCCGCTGGGCCGGTGCCGTTGGTGCTGGCTTCGATAACCGGCTCCGGTCGCTCGTAGGCATCGACCCATTGCCGAGATCCATACCGGACCCGCCCCCATGGCACCGTTCCCATATATGTGGGCTCCCCGTCGGCGGTCCTCACGGCGTCTTCAGTTGCAGAGGGGCAACTGACCCCGCGCTATTGGCAGATCTCGACACGCTGACCGTGTTGGCTGTTGATATCCTGCTAAGCCCCTTCGCCGACGTGCCACTTGATCGGCGCCACGCCCACGTTTACACCCTGGATGTGGTCGAGACGGGCTACTTGACCGGGCAGTTCTTGCTGCACACGCCCGATCTGATCCTCGGCGACACCGTAATTGCCATGAAGGCACAAAGGAAACCGAGTTGCCTGGAGGTCGGCCGGCAGCTGGCGGACTTAGTCCTTCAGGACCGCTACGACCGTTACAAGGTCGCCAGCGCCGCCGCCTACCTCGCTCGCCAGGCCCGCCTCGTTGAGCTTCCAGTGCTGGAATTGTTCCGCGACACGAACAGTCCCGCCGACCTGGAGGTTCTCCGAGAGCGCTACCGGGAAGCTCGTGGTCGACGTGAGCAGAGCTGGCTAGTGGACCGGGTCGGACTGGAACCCGCTCAGGCGGTCGTGGAGTTCTTCGCCATCGTGTCAGGTCAGGTCGACCTGACGGTCGATCGAGAAGGGCCACCCGGTACCAGGTTGACAGGTTCCAGCGACGCCGTCCGAATAGCTCGAACGGCACTCAAGAGTTTTCCTCTCGTCGATGTCCTCGACGCCATCAGAGGTTGGCGAGTGGCCGCAATCTACGAGACGGCCCCTTGGGCCAAGTCAGTGAGCGGGCTATGTGAGTTGTTGGAGCCAGAGCGAGTGGTTGAGCTATCGGAATTGACGCGGCGCGGGCCGGCTGCATTGGCTACGAGCTGAGGCCGTCAGCACGCCCTGGTCTTCCTGAGGCACCGGCTCGGACGACCCGGCCACTACCAGCTCCGGAGGTTCGGTTCCGGACAGGGTCGCGTTAGTGTCCTCCTATGACCACCCCGATTTACGAGCTGAGCGACGCGTACGTCGAACGAGCGGCCGCACTGGATCCGGTCGGCGCCACTAGCCGAGGGATCATCGGTTACGACGACAAGATGACGGACTACTCCCCCGACGGGATCGCGGCGCGGACGGAACTGGACCGGACGACTGTCACCCGGCTGGGTGAGCTAAAGCCTGAAAACGACCGGGACCGTATCGCGGGCGACCTACTTTCCGAGCGTCTCCGCTCGAGTGTCGCCCTCGACGAATCGGGTGAGACGATGCGCACGCTGCGCATAATCGGCAGCCCGTTCCAGGGCGTCCGCAGTGTTTTCGACATAATGCCCCGCAACACCGAGCAGGAATGGCAAATAATCGCCTCTCGCCTCGAACTGGTGCCGTCCGCTCTCGAGGGCGTGAAGGCCTCGCTGGCCGAGACAACCAGCCGCGGCCTGCCACCCGCCCGGCGCCAGGTGCTGGCGTGCGCCGAACAGGGGGCGACATGGGCGGGTTTGCGCCAACATAAACCTTATTTCGTCAGTCTGGTGGCTAATTACGCTGGGGACGACGAGGCCCTCAAAGCGCGACTGGTGGCCGCCTCTGACGCAGCCACGCAAGCATATGGGTCGCTCGGCGAATGGCTCCGCGACGATTTGGCGGCCAGCGCATCGATTCGAGATGCGGTGGGCCGCGACCGGTACGCACTGGCCGCCGCTCAGACGCTGGGGGCCAGGGTCGACCCCGAGGAGGCGTACCGCTGGGGGTGGGACGAACTGCACCGGCTGGAGGCGGAAATGAGAACTGTGGCCGACCGGATAATCCCCGGCGCCACCGTGGCCGAGGCCATCGCCTTCCTCGAGTCGGACCCCGGGCGGGCCATAGAGGGAGAAGACCGGTTGCGCTCGTACCTCCAGGCGCTGATGGACAAGACCATCGAAGAACTCGACGGCACTCATTTCGATATCCCGGGCCCGCTGAAGAAGGTCGAAGCCATGATCGCGCCACCCGGAGGCGCCGCCGCCATGTACTACACCGGCCCCTCCGAGGACTTCAGCCGGCCCGGGCGTACGTGGTACCCGACCCTCGGCAAGACGAAGTTCCCTCTCTGGGGCGAGGTTTCCATCTGTTACCACGAGGGCGTCCCGGGTCACCACCTTCAGATCGGGCAGGTGCGCTACCTGAAGGACCAGTTGTCCCGATTTCAGCGCATGGCGTGGTTGGGCGGGCATGGAGAAGGCTGGGCGCTTTATGCCGAACGGCTCATGGACGAGCTGGGGTACCTGGAAAACCCGGACTACCGCCTCGGCTTTTTGCGGGCTCAGGTTATGCGGGCTGTCCGCGTAGTCGTCGACATTGGCATGCACCTCGAGTTCAAAATTCCCGCCGACGACAAGTTCCACCCGGGTGAGCAGTGGACGCCTGAACTGGGCGAAACCTTCTTGTTCGAGCGGAGCTGCTTCCCTCGGGATTTCATGGCCAGCGAACTCGACCGCTACCTCGGCTGGCCCTCACAGGCTACCTGTTACAAGTTGGGCGAGAGAGTGTGGCTCACAGCGCGAGACGATGTGAAACACCGTCTCGGTAGTGGGTTCGACCAGAAGGCCTTCCACGCCCATGCCCTTGGCCTCGGCCCGATCGGCCTTGACCAGCTGGCCAGTGAGATCGCCGCCTTCGCCGAGCAGAGCGACGCGGGAGCCAGGACAAAGGCAGACGGGTAACGATGGACCGCCGGCAACTAGCCCGCCGCCTGAAGGCTTCGTGCGGGCTGACTGGGCATTTCGTCCTGCGTTCGGGTGAGGTTTCGGATTTCTATTTCGACAAGTACCTGTTCGAGGCCGTCCCGGAACTCCTCGACGCGGTAGCCGAACTGGCTTCGCCGCTTGTCCCGGAAGGCACTGAGATCCTGGCCGGCCTCGAGCTCGGCGGGGTACCCATTTCGACCGCCTTGTCCTTGAGGACCGGTATCCCTCAGGTGCTCGTTCGTAAAGAGGCGAAGACGTACGGGACGGCCAAGCTGGCGGAGGGGCCTGAGGTATCGGGCCGGCGGCTGACAGTCGTCGAAGATGTGATCACCACCGGGGGCCAGGTCGTGCTATCTACTAATGATCTCCGCTCGCGAGGGGCGACGGTTGACACGGTGCTGTGTGTCGTCGACCGCCGGCCCGCCGGCGGCCGGGGCCCCGACAGACTGGCGGAGGCGGGGCTGTCGTTGCGGGCTCTGTTCACACTCGACGAGATCCTGAGCGCCGACAGTGAGGCGCTCAGTTAGGCAGCGGGGCGGCGCTGGGCCGCTTTGACGCCCGGGGCCACGACGCAGTGGCGCAGTGGAGGTGCTTGCAGTGCAGGTTGCTCCGGCCGTAACTTGCCGGGGCGTAACCGGCCGCGTCGGGTGCAGTTTTGCCCGGAAGACGGACCGAGGAGCGGCCTCCCTTGGGAGGTGCGACATAGCTCTTGGCCGGGCTAAGGTGCAGCGGGCCCGAATGCGTACGAGCCGCAACCAGAGCAAGCCGCAACCAGAGCGAGGAGGGACGGAAGTGACCTGGCTCCCGGACAGTAAGCGCTACGACACCATGGTGTACCGCCGGTGCGGGCGGAGCGGGCTGCTGTTGCCAGCCATCTCTCTTGGGCTCTGGCAGAATTTCGGGGCCTCCCGGCCGCTCGAGAACTCCAGGGCCATCCTGCGGCGGGCCTTTGACCTCGGGATCACTCACTTCGACCTGGCCAACAACTACGGGCCGCCTTACGGGTCGGCGGAGGAGTCGTTCGGGCACATATTCGCCAGCGATTTCCAGGGCCTCCGGGACGAGCTCGTCATCTCGACCAAGGCGGGCTACGACATGTGGCCGGGGCCGTATGGCGAGTGGGGCTCACGCAAATACTTACTGGCCAGCCTCGACCAGAGCCTGCGCCGGATGGGCCTGGACTATGTAGACATCTTCTACTCGCACCGCTTCGACCCGGAAACGCCGCTCGAAGAGACGATGGGTGCGCTCGACACGGCTGTGCGCCAAGGAAAGGCCCTTTACGCCGGTATCTCCTCTTACTCCGCTGCCCGTACCCGCGAAGCGGCGGCCATCATGCGAGGCATGGGCACCAGAATTCTCATCCACCAGCCGTCGTACTCTCTGTTCAACCGCTGGATCGAACCAGACCTCCTCGATGCGTTGGGAGAAGAAGGTATCGGTTGCATAGCCTTCTCGCCTCTGGCTCAAGGCTTGCTGACCGACCGTTACCTCAACGGCGTGCCCGAAGGTTCCCGGGCCAGCGCGAACGGTTCCCTTCACCCGAACATGTTGAGCGAGGACAATCTGGCCAAGGTCCGGGCGTTGGGGGAGATCGCAGCCAGGCGGGGACAGCAACTCTCCCAGCTGGCGCTGGCGTGGTCGCTAAGAGATCCCAGGGTGACCTCGGCCCTCATCGGCGTGAGCAGCGTGGCGCAACTCGAGGCCAACGTGCAGTCGTTGGAGAACCTCAATTTCACTGACGAGGAACTGGCCGAGATCGACGGCTACGCGGCGGAGGCCGGGATCAACCTCTGGGCACGCTCCAGCGCGCAGTAACCGAGCGCAAAGGGGCGTCGCCGGCCAGCGTAACGGGGCCGTCTAGGCCGGCGTAATGGCGCCCTCCTGGGCCGGCGTTACGCGGCCACTAACTGGCCGTAGCAGATGCACAGCCCGAACGCGTCTATCAACAAGAAGGAGGCGACGAGCACCCACACCATAGGGACCCGCCAGTGTCGGGCGCGCCTGGCCGTCACCGGCGGCATGTACCAGGCCGGCAGGAAACCGCCATCCTGGGAGGCGTAGAGGTCAAGAGGGACTGCGTCCGGGCTCAACGGCTCGTCGACGTCGGACGCCAGAGCCAGGGCGGTCAACTCCTCGTCAGAGAACTCCACTTCCTCTGGTTCTGTACCCTCGACCCGGGCGCCTACCGTCTCAGCGGTCATAACAGCCATCTGCAGTCCCTTCGCACGTAGGAGAAACTGCCTCCAACTTACCGCTATATCGTCTGGTTAGGCCCGCAGTCGACGATCTCGACCCCCGGCGCGACATACTGGTGCGCGCCAGCCCGGACAGACCAGCCGGGGGCAAATCAAACCGTGATGGCAAGCCGTGGCAAACCGTGATGGCAAGCCGTCCTGGCCAAGTCGTGTTAGGAGGAAGGGGAAATGACTCAAGTGGTGCTGACGGGCGGCAGCGGGAAGCTCGGACGAGCTTGCCTGGCGGACCTCCTGGACCATGGTTACTCGGTGACCAACGTTGACCTCGTCCGTCCTCCGGGTGACCGTCCCCCTTCGTGCGGGCCGACCTCACGGACATGGGCCAGACCATGGAGGCCCTCCACCAG
The DNA here is from genome assembly GCA_963749305.1 of uncultured Acidimicrobiaceae bacterium. Lineage (GTDB taxonomy): Bacteria > Actinomycetota > Acidimicrobiia > Acidimicrobiales > Palsa-688 > Fen-671. Next base: position 281,302 of record CAVVMN010000014.1, on the reverse strand, counting down.
GTCGACGACCGGCACAACGGGGTGGACGCCGTCGTCCATCTGGCCGCCGTGCCGGCTCCCGGGTGGGCGCCCGGGTCAGAGCTGTTCCGTAACAACACAATGAGCACTTACAACATCTTCGCTTCGGCCCGTCACCTGGGCATCCGCAACATTGTCTCGGCCTCGAGCGAAACCGTCCTCGGGCTGCCGTTCAACGTCCCCCCGCCGTACGTGCCCGTCGATGAGGAGTACCCACCCCGGCCGGAGTCCTCCTACGCCCTGTCCAAGACCATGGGCGAGGAAATGGCCAGGCATTTCTGTCGCTGGGACTCCGCCACCAAGATCATCAGTCTCCGGTTTTCCAACGTGATGATCGTGAGCGAGTACGCCGCTTTCCCTTCCTTCGAGGACAACCCGGCCGGGCGCAAGTGGAACCTGTGGTCATACATAGACGCCAGGGACGCCGCTCAAGCGGTCCGCAAGGCGGTCGAGGCACCCTTGACGGGTGCAGAGGTTTTCATAATCGCCAATGCCGACACGGTGATGACGACGCCGATTACTGAGCTGATGCGCGAGTTTTACCCAGGAGTACCCTGGCGGCGCGAGGTAGGGCCGCTCGAGTCGATGTTCTCGATCGAAAAAGCCCGCCGGCTGCTCGGATTTGAGCCCCAGTACACCTGGAGGACAGAGGTGGCCGGGCTCAGCGCGGCTGCTCAGTGAGGTAAAACAGGGCTGCTTCCTCCGGGCGCAGGAACGGTGCGGGCACGCCCGCGCTCATAAGCAACGAACCCGGCACGATGGCCTCTTCCACTTCCGGCCGCGACCGGTCGTCCGCCGGCACAGCCCCATCGCCCGAGAACTCCAAGCGCTTCAGCAAGTAGCGGGCCTGGCCCTTGAGCCCGTCGAGGCGCAAAGGGGCGCTCTCTGACTGCGGCGAGGCGTACGCCCTGACCATTGCGAACAACGCCTCCGATTTGTCCGCCGCCACCACACCGAAGAGGGCGGTACCCGGGTCGCTCGGGCGTTCGATGCGCACAAGCTCACCGCTGTAAAGGAGGGGCCGGAACGATTTCGCCAGGGTCGCCCATTCGCTGAGCTTTCGGCGCTCCTCGGCCGTGGTCGTGGTGATGTCCCATTCGATGCCCTGGTGCCCGAAAAGGGCGACGGTTAGGCGCAGGGCAAGGTCGTGGCGCCGGCCGGTCGTCTTGGACCGCTCCGAAGCGACATGGGCACCGATGAGCTCGAGAGGCAACAAGGTGGCCAGGCCCATGACGATCCGGGTGCGGTCCATCGGGTCGATGTTGTCGCTGGCCCAGACCCTGTCGGTCCTCTCCAGCACACCGAGGTCCACGCGGGACCCGCCCGACGAACATGACTCGATTTCGAGAGAGGGATGCCGCCGGCGCAGTTCGTCCATGAGCTGGTAGGTGGCCAATGTCTGGTCCCGGACCGCCGGCCGCCCCGCTTTGGGGCCGCCGCGGTGGACGGGGTCGGACAGGTCACGATTGTGGTCCCACTTGATGAAATCGATCTGGTACTCGGTCACGAGGGAGTCCAGCCGCTCCAAAAGATAGGCATAAGCGTCCGGGTTGGCGATGTCCAGGACCTGCTGGCTCCGCCAGCTGGGCGGCATCCTCCCCGGCGTCCCCATGACCCAGTCCGGATGGGCGCGGGCCACGTCCGAGTCCAGGTTTACCATCTCGGGCTCGAACCACAGCCCGAACTCCATACCGAGCGAACGCACGTGGTCGACGATCGGGCCGAGGCCCTGAGGCCACACCCCCTTGGCCACATACCAGTCCCCCAGGCCGGAACTATCGTCCCTTCGGCTACCGAACCAACCATCGTCGATAACGAACCGTTCGACGCCCACTTGGGCGGCCGCGTCGGCCAATGTGGCCAGTTTCTCGTATGACTGGTCAAAAGTGACGGCCTCCCAGGTGTTCAAGAGGACCGGGCGTGATTTGGAGGGGTGGCCGTCGCGCCGGCGCAACATCGAGTGCACTCGGGCCGACGCGCCATCGAGGCCGTGCCGCGAATAAACGGCATAGACCCAGGGAGTTGTCACTGACTCGCCGGGGCCGAGGGCCACCTCCCCGGCGGCGTATATCTCGCCGGCACCGATAACGGTGATACCCGTGTTGAGGCGCTGTACGAGATATCGCTGGTCGCCCGACCACCCGAGGTGGATCCCCCACACCTCGCCACCGCGGAACCCAAACCCTTTAGTGCCAGCGCACAACAAAAGAGGTGTGTCAGGTCCCGTCCGTCCCCGACGCTGTTCGCGCAGCCAGATGCCCTGGCTGATGTCGTGGCGCTGGGGCTGGGCCTCGTTGGCCCATCGCCCGGCATAATCGAGCACCTCGACGGTGTCCTCAGGTACAGGCAGCAGGGCTATCAGGTCCTCGACCTCGTAGTCAGGGGTGCCGGCCGGCGCGGTGCTCGTCAAGGTCTGCCTGTGCTTCACCACTCCGTCACGCGTAAGCTCCAGGGCGCCGTCCAGGGCCAGTTGGGCGGCGCCATCGGACCCGTGGTACTGGACCACTTCGCCTTCATCGTTCGTGTCGGAAGTGAACCCTCCGAGAGAAAAAAGGGGCTGGCTGGCCGACCCGCGACGGTGACCGGTTAAACCTGGCCATCCGGGCCATCCGTGCGCCCGGCTGGGCAAAAGGGTTATGGGGACCCCCTTGTCGGCCGGACGGTGGCCGCGCATTTGCTCGCGCGCCAATGGCAGGGCGGTGACCTCGTCCTCGGACAGCTCGCCCAGGTCGTTACCCCAATAAACGATGCGGGGCAAGTACGGCCCGCCGGCGTCGAGCACGACCATCACCCCACCACGCCGCAAGAAGAACCAGCGGCCGCCCGCCCTCTTGGTTACCTCTTCAACCGCGACCATCGCCCATCGCCCTTTCCACGGACTGTTTTCACAGGATTATCGGTTCATACGCTTTCTTCCCACCGTGGAGAAACCGTTTTCGGTGGGAACAGCGAGGTCTCGCAGACAACTATTTGCGGCTCACGAGAATTGAGGGCGGTGCGAAGGGAGGACTCGAACAGGGGGCCCACTTCTTGCATGCGCCGGGCGGTGATGCCAAAAGCACCGGCCAGGCTTACGAAATCAGGAGTAGTGAGGTCTGTCCCCGGGACGGCTGCTCCTCCCTCGTCCCGGCCAAAACGTAGCATGCCGTAGCCGCCATCATCAACCAGGAGGACCGTTATGGGTAGCTGTTCTTGCTTGATGGTGGCCAGTTCGCCAACGGCGAACATAAAGCCGCCGTCCCCGCACACGGCCAGGACAGGTACGTCGCCGGCACAAGCGGCGCCAATGGAGGCCGGCAATGCGTAGCCCAGCGTGCCCCAACCAACTGGGTACTGGACCGTCCGGCTCCGGCCGGGACAGTAGTAGTTGCCGAGCCAGTAGCCGGCGATAGTCATGTCGTTGACGACGACCACGTCCTGGCCCTGGCCTGCGACGGCGCGCTCCACCGAAGCCACAAAGGTGGCCGCTTCGCTGGTCCGCGGGTCGGAACTCAGCCTGGCCCATACTCGTTCTCTCAACGCCGGGAGGCCCAGCAGAGGTCCCTCGTCACGTCTGTTGGTCAATTCGAGCAATGTCCCCATGGCCAGACGAGCATCGCCGAGGACCGGCATTACGCCGCTATACCCGAAGCGGCCCCGGCTGGGGTCGGCGTTGACGTCCACGATGGCCGGCGGTAGCCGCAAGGTGGCGTTTTTCGTCATCGTGCCGTCAAAATCTGTGCCAAAGGCCAGCAGCACGTCGGCCTGCGCCAGTAGCTCCTCGACTTCAGGCTCGTGAGGGGGCAGCAACACGTTGCTGGGGTCCGTTGGCCCGAGGGCTCCTCTCGAACTGAAACTCGTTATGACCGGCGCTTGCAAATGGGCTGCCAATGCCGACAGTGCCTCCTCGGCCCCTGATTCGATGGCGCCGCCGCCCACCCATATCGCCACCGAACAAGCCGAATTTACTAATTCCGCTGCCTCTTTTAGCTTCTCCCGGTCGACGGAGCGGGCGGGAAGTGGCGTCAGGGTAACTTCACTGGCGGCCGGGCCTCTGAGAATATCGGCGGGGATATCCAGGTAAACCGGTCCCGAGGGCGGGGTCAGGGCGGTCGTGATGGCCTTTGCCAGGTCATCGGCCACGGCCTGGGGCGACCGGGGGGTAAAAGTCGCTTTAGCCAGCGGCGCGAACATCCCGGCCTGGTCTTTGGACTGGTGCAGGGTATGTCCCAAACCTGCATCCACCACCCCCGTCGGCACCTCACTGGCCACCAGGACCAAGGGTGACCCGGACATAGCGGCCTCACCGAAAGCGGCCATGGTATTGGCCGCCCCCGGCCCGGTGGTGACGACGGCCGCCCCTAAGCGGCCCGATGCCCGTGCCCACCCGTCGGCCGAATAGACGGCCGTTTGCTCGTGCCGGACGTTGACCAACCTGGGCCACGGTCCCTCCCCGGTCGTCTGCCAAAACGCCATGTTGTGAGTGCCTGGAAGCCCGAACACGGTACCCGCACCGGCGGCGCCGAGGGCGCGAAGCACCGTGCTCGCTACTGTGACGCCGGCGCTCGGCCTTTGGGTCACGCCCGGGCGGGGGACACCGTGATCGTCTGTGACCAGGTGTAGAAGTCCCGGGCCGCTTTGCCTTGCTCGCGGGGGCCGTAGCTGGAGCCCTTAACTCCGCCGAAAGGAGCGTAGAAATCGACACCCGAGGTTGGCGCGTTGACCTTCACCATCCCCGCTTCGAGCCGTCCGGAGACGGCCAAGGCCCGGTCCAGGTCGGTGGTGAACACTGCCGCCGCCAGCCCGAAGGATACGTCGTTTGCGATGGCGACGGCCTCGTCCACGTCCCGGGCCGGCAGCAGTACGGCGATCGGCCCGAAGACCTCGTTCTGAGCCAGCTCGGCCCGGGGTGAAATACCTTCGACCAGGGTCGGCTGCCACGAACCATCCCTTTTGCTCCGTCGCCACGCCACCGGTCACGACTCGCCCTCCGGCGCCGCGAGCGCCGTCTGCGGCTTCGAGTACGGCAGTGCGGGCGCCTTCGTCGATGACCGGGCCGACGACCGTTGCCGCCTCAGCCGGGTCGCCCAGCGGGAGTTTCTCGACCGCAGCCACCAGCGCGTCGGTGAAGTTCGAGGCGTCACCCACCACTATCACCCGCGAGGTAGCCGTACATTTCTGGCCGGCGTAGCTCATGGTCGCCGTCGCCACGGCGTCGGCAGCCCGGCTTACGTCCGCGTCACTCAGGACGATCGAAGGGTTCTGTCCTCCCATCTCCGCCTGTACCGGGGTCCCGTGCGCCGTGGCCTCAGCAATCACGTGCCGGCCGACCTCGACCGAGCCCGTGAACGACACGGCGTCAGCCGATCCGATAAGCACGTCGGCGGCGGCCCCGTCCGCGGCCAGGACCTCGAAAAGGCCGGCCGGAAGGTGCTGAGAAATGAGTTCCCCCAGGCGGAGGGCAGTGGCCAGCGCTTGGCGGGCCGGCTTGAGCACGACGCCGTTGCCGAAAGCCAGGGCGGGGGCGGCCTTCCATAGCGGGATGGCCACCGGGAAGTTCCAGGGCGTGATCAGCCCGACCACCCCGTGAGGCTTGCGCCTGGCCATCAACAGGGAGCGGCCGTCAGACGACGGGAAGGTAGCCCCGTCCGGGTCGAGCACCTGCTGAGCGTAATAGCGCAGGATAGAGACGCCTCGGCCCACTTCGCCTACCATCTCCGTCCTGGGTTTGCCGACCTCTCGGATCCCGAGCTCGATCAACTCGGCCGACGCTTGCTCGACGCTTTGGGCGGCCTGGTTGAGGGCGTTGGCGCGGGCCGGCGCCGCCAGTGCCGCCCACTCCGCCTGAGCCTGCCTGGCGCCGGCAACGACGGCCGGCACGGCCGCCGGCTCGACCAGTTGCGCCGAAACCAGGACGTCCTCGGGGTCTTGCGGTGAACGGCTCTGGTATGTCTTCGTCGGCACGGCTGCTCCTTTGTCCCTATTCGGCCGGTTCGATGAACCGCGTGTGAGTGAACCGGGCCGTCAGCCTAAGCAGCGCGCAGCCCTTCACAGGACGACCACACTACGGAGCACCTCCCCCTTTCCCATCCGGGAGAAGGCGTCTTCGACGTCATCAATGCCAATCGTCTCGCTGACGAAGAAGTCGAGGTCGAGACGGCCCTGCTGGTAGAGGTCGATCAGAAGGGGGAAGTCCCTGCTGGGCAGGCAGTCGCCGTACCACGACGGCTTGAGGGCCCCGCCGCGGCCAAAGAACTCGATCATCGGTACCGAGGGGAACTTCATCTGGGGGGTGGGGACGCCGACCTGTACCACGGTCCCAGCCAGGTCGCGGGCGTAGAAGGCCTGCTCCAGGACCTCCGGGCGACCGACTGCTTCAACGGTTACGTCTGCTCCAAACGTATTGGTAGCGGCCCGTACCGCAGCCACCGGATCCTCCCGGCTGCTGTTGACGACGTGGGTCGCCCCGAGCGACCGGGCCCACTCGAGCTTGCGGTCGTCGATGTCCACGGCCACAACAGTTGTCGCTCCCGCCAGGCGAGCGCCCGCGATCGCCCCTGCGCCCACTCCGCCGCAGCCAAACACGGCCACGCTGTCGCCGGGCGCCACGTTGCCTGTGTGCATGGCTGCGCCAATCCCGGCCATCACCCCACACCCCAGCAACCCGGCTGCCTCTGGCCTGACGCGGGGCACTTCCGTGCACTGCCCGGCGGCCACCAACGTGAGCTCGGCGAAAGCACCGATACCAAGGGCCGGGGACAACGGCGTACCATCCTCCAAAGTCATGGGCTGAGTGGCATTGAAGGTGGCGAAGCAGTACTGCGGCTTGCCTTTCCGACAGGCGCGGCATGTGCCGCAAACGGCGCGCCAGTTGAGTATGACAAAGGCACCCGGGCTCACTTCACGCACGTCGGGCCCAACTGCCACGACTTCCCCCGCGGCCTCGTGGCCCAGCAGGAACGGGAAGCTGTCGGAGATCCCGCCCTCCCGGTAGTGCAGGTCAGTGTGGCAGACACCGCAGGCTTTCACCCGCACCAGCGCCTCGCCCGGTCCGGGGTCGGGGACGATGACCGGTTCCAGGGACACCGGGGCGCCTGGCTTGCGGGCTACCACTCCTGTGGCTTTGTGGCTCATGTGAGCTCCTTGCAGGTTGGGTTGTCGTGGCCGGTCAAAACGCACCTTCGTGAGGCGAGCGTTTTACCCGCACGTTTTCTCCCGCCAGGACCAGTTCGCGGATCTCGCGCATGGCCCGTTTGCGTTCGTCGGGGTCGAGGCGGTCAATGAAGAGGACCCCGTCGAGATGGTCTGTCTCATGAGCCAAGCAGCGAGCTAGCCGCTCGGTACCTTCGATACGTATGGGCTCGCCGTACATGTCCAAACCCTCGGCCACCACTCGCCGCGACCGGGCCAGCTCGTACTCGAGGCCCGGGATGGAAAGGCACCCTTCGGTGTCGGTCACCTCGTCCGGCGATTGCTCGACCAGCACCGGGTTTACGATGTGGCCCATCGAGGCGTAGTCCTCCATCTCTTTGTCGATCACCACGTAGCTGAACACCCGGAGGTTGACGCCGATTTGGGGGGCGGCCAACCCGGCACCGCCGGCATCGGAAAGCGTCTCGGAAAGGTCCCGGACGAGCCGGCGCAGCCCTTTGTCGAAGTCCGCCACAGGGACGCATTTCGTCCTGAGCAGAGGGTCACCGAACAGCCGGATGGAGCGTACCGCCATCAGCAAATGCTGCCACAAACCGGACCGCACCGGCACGGCCGGACGAGGTCAGGAATGCGCGTCGCTTAGCCTAACCGGGGCGGCCGGCGCTGGTACTTTGAGGTCCGGACGCCGTGAACTCTCCGGGCAGCACGGCCCGGACCTGAACATGAGGCACGAAAGTACGGGAGCGGAAGGAGAAGGGGCGATGGCCGAGCCAGCCAAGCCGAACATCCTCGTCATTTGGGGTGATGACATCGGCATAACCAACTTGAGCTGCTACAGCGACGGGCTCATGGGGTACCGGACCCCGAATATCGACCGCATCGCGGACGAAGGCATGCGCTTCACGGACTCGTACGGCGAGCAGAGCTGCACCGCCGGCCGCTCGGCATTCATCACTGGCCAGAGCGTCTACCGGACCGGGCTGAGCAAAGTGGGCGTGCCCGGGGCGGCGGTCGGGCTGCAGGCAGAAGACCCGACCATAGCCGAACTGCTGAAGCCGCTCGGCTACGCGACAGGCCAGTTCGGCAAGAACCACCTTGGTGACCGCAACGAATACCTACCTACGGTGCACGGCTTTGACGAGTTCTTCGGCAACCTCTACCACCTGAACGCTGAGGAAGAGCCCGAGCTGGCCAACTACCCGCCGGCGGCCGACTTCCCTCAGTTCCGTGAACGCTTCGGGCCGCGTGGCGTCCTCCATTGTTGGGCCACGGACGAGGACGGCGCCACTGTAGACCCTCGCTTTGGACGGGTCGGTAAACAACGAGTCGAGGACACGGGCCCCTCACCAAAAAGCGGATGGAGACCATAGACGATGAGGTCCTGGCGCACGCCCTCGACTTCATCGACCGAAAACATTCTGAGTCCACACCGTGGTTCATGTGGTTCAACACCACCCACATGCACCTGCGCACCCACCCCAAACCCGAAAGCGTCGGCCAAGCTGGACGCTGGCAGTCGCCTTACCACGACACCATGATCGACCACGACAAGGTCGTCGGCGCCATGCTGGACAAGCTTGACGCCCTCGGGATCGCCGAGGATACAATCGTCGTCTATTCGACGGACAACGGGCCGCACATGAACACGTGGCCGGACGCCGGCATGACACCGTTCCGGAGCGAGAAGAACACCAACTGGGAGGGCGCTTTCAGGGTGCCCGAAATGATCCGCTGGCCAGGCAAGGTGGCGGCAGGCGTGGTTTCCAACGAGATCGTCCAGCACCACGATTGGCTGCCGACCTTCCTGGCCGCAGCGGGCGAACCGGACATCGTCGAAAAACTGAAGAGCGGGCACTCTGCCGGCGAGAAGAACTTTAGAGTGCATATCGACGGCTACAACCTGTTGCCGTACTTGACTGGCAGCGTCGACAAGAGCCCACGGCCGGGGTTTGTCTACTTTTCAGATGATGGCGACGTACTCGCATTGCGGTTTGACAATTGGAAGGTCGTTTTCATGGAGCAGCGTGTGCCGGGGACCCTCCGGTTATGGGCAGAGCCTTTTATCGCCCTGAGAGTCCCGAAGCTGTTCAACCTGCGCACGGACCCGTTCGAGCGAGCGGATTACACGTCGAACACTTATTATGACTGGTTCCTCGACAATGATTACATCGTGCTGGCCGCGCAAGCGGTTATGACCCAGTTCCTTCAGACCTTGGTTGAGTTCCCACCCCGGCAGAAGGCAGCCAGCTTCACTATCGACCAGGCCATCGCCAAAATGGAGGCTGCCCTGACCTCCGGTCAATAGAGACGCACCTGACGGCTCCCTCCTGGACGCCTCCAGCCGGGCACGAGTGCGCTATCCCGCGCCGGCCTGGGAAACCTTCTGGCCCTGGCGGTAGACGAGGGTTGAGGCCGTCGCGTTCACGCCGCGTTATTGCCGGACGGTTGCTCTTTCACCATAAGCGGCCAGTGCGTATATCACGAACATGGCAATTAGGATGTACACAAAAGACCAAACCGGGTAGTAAGGCATCCACCAGATCGCGCTTATCGCCCCGAGTGCGGCAGCAACTATCCCGAACCAGCGGGCGAACTGGGACCGCACCATAACCCCCAGGCCGGCCGCAAACAGGATGATGGCTATTACCAGCCACACCCAGCCGTAGGTTGTCAGGCTGTGCCCAAACAGGGCGCTTTCCAGGCCGTTGGGCACTGCCCCGCTGTAGGACCATGCCCAGATGGCATCGAAGAACCTCATTACACCGGCGACCATAAGGATTACGCCGGCGAAGATCAGCCAACCTTCTCCTCTGCTTTCGTCCATCGTGCTCTCCTCCTGTAGATATAGCTGGTTTATGCTATTGCGCCCGACAGTTGAGGTAATGGCTTTCAGCTTCGGCGAGGCCGATTTGCGCCGGGCCGGACAAGGAGGGGGCGGCGCCCGGGCGAGAGCAAGGGCGTGGCCGGTGCGGATGGCGTTCGCCATCCTGGCCGGATGAGGACTAGAAAGACTGTCATGAACGAACAGCAGTTCAACAAGATAAAGCTCGGGAAGGGCTTCATAGCCGCCCTCGACCAGAGCGGTGGCAGTACCCCGAAAGCCCTGAAGCTGTACGGGATACCAGAGGACGCTTACTCGGACGACGACGAGATGTTCACCCTCATGCACCAGATGCGGTCGCGCATCATCACCAGCCCCAGTTTCACCGGCGACCGCATCATCGGCGCCATACTGTTCGAAGACACGCTGGACCGTGATATCGACGGTCGCGGCTCGGCCGACTACCTGTGGAACGTGAAGAGCGTGGTCCCGTTCCTGAAAGTAGACAAAGGCCTAGCCGACGAGGCCGATGGCGCCCAGGTCATGAAGCCGATCCCCGACCTGGACACCGTATTGCCCCGAGCGGTCGAAAAGGGCGTGTTCGGCACCAAGATGCGCTCTTTCATCAAGATGGCGGACGAGACCGGCATCAAGGCAGTCGTGGACCAGCAGTTCGAGCTCGCCCACCGGATACTGGCTGCTGGTTTGGTACCCATCATCGAACCCGAGATCGACATCCACAGCCCCCAAAAAGCAGAGGCCGAGGCCATGCTCAAGGCGGCTCTCCTCGATCAGCTCGGCCAAGTGCCGAGCGGCCAATACGTGATGTTCAAGATCTCGCTCCCCGAGGTCCCCGACTTCTACGCCGACGTGATGCGCCACCCCAACATGCTGCGCGGTAGTGGCCCTCTCGGGCGGCTACCGCCGCGAGGAAGCCGATGTCAGGCTGACCGCTAACCATGGCTTGATCGCCAGCTTCTCCCGCGCGCTCACGGAGGGGCTCTCTGTCGGTCAGAGCGACGCCGAGTTCGACGCCGCCCTGAACGACTCGATCGCTGCCATATATAAGGCGTCGCTCACCTAACGCCTGCGCCGATCGTCGGCCGATGGTCCCGCCGAAAGCGGGACAGGGGCTGACGGCCCGATGTTCAACCTTCGAGCAGCTTGAAGGCCAGCCGGCGGCCGCGGCCCTGGTTGAACGCAAGCGCGACCCAAACCTGGAACATGCCGTCGACGAGCGCCTCCTGGTCGGCTCCCAGGTAGATGGGCCGAAGGCCTACCCCGGAGATGACCTCCTCGACAACCGGGCGGTCCCCATCGGGAGCGGAAAAGAACATGTCCGCCTGCTGCCCATCAGGAAAGGCGGGTTCGGCCATGTTCTCCCCGCCCAGGGTGTTGAACGCCCGGGCGTAACGGGTGGCCGGCGGCAAAGAGGCACGCGGATTGGCTATTGGCGCGCCCATCTGGTTCGTGGCATCGATGACAAGCTTTCCCGCCAGCGCAGGACCATGATCAGCCACCAGGTCGGCCACCGAAGGGCCGGGCAGAGCAAGCAAAACGACATCGGCTGAGGACAGCCCTTCCGCTACCGGGGACACCCTGGCACCGGTGGCGCCAGCGACATCATCGTCTTCGGGGTGTCTGGAGGCACGCGCCAGGGCGGGCCAATTCCCGGCCTTTCGCGCTTGCTGGCTAATCGTTAGCTGGGCCCGGCCGGGGGAGCATCGAGCCCATGAAGGCTCGGCGGTACATCCACGGCGTGTTCCTCGAGTGCGGAGCGTGGCACGATTTCCAGCGCCGCTTCGTTGGTCGACGCCAGTACGACAAAGCAGGCAGCACCGTCCCGGTAGGCGCGCATCCAGTTGACGGCCGTCACGCACCAGCGGTCGCCCGGGACCAGCCCGGGAAAGTGGTACTCGGGTACGGGGGTGACCAGGTCGTTGCCGATCTGGCGCTGGTGCTCGAGGAACTCGGCGGTAACCACGCCACAAATTGTGTGAGAGCCGAGATCTTCCACCCCGCTGGTACAACAGCCGTCCCGGTAAAACCCGGTCACCGGCTCGGCGCCGCACGGCTCCAGTTCGCCTCCGAGGACGTTACGCTGCGCCACGGCCCCCAGTATCCCGCAGCCGGCACACCCCGGCCAATGTCCTGCCGCTCCCCGCATGCCTGACCCAACCGCTACTTCGACGGCTCAGGCTCAGGCGCCGACGAACTCGGCCTTACCCGGGCCGCGCTCCAGGAACGAACGCACCCCGATTTCGGCGTCGCGGGTTGCGAACGTCCTGGCGAAAAGCTCGCGTTCCAGCGCCAGCCCGTCCACCAGAGATAGCCCGAGGCCCTCATCGATGGCTCGCTTGGCCAAACCCTGGGCCACAATGGCGCCCGCCGCTAGACGCGAGGCGAACTCGAGAGCGTCGATAACCACGCTCCCCGCCTCCGTCAGCCGGTCCGCCAACCCGATCCCGAAGGCCTCCTCTGCGCTCAGGTAGCGGCCGGTGAGCACGATGTCTTTTGCGCGTGCGGGGCCGATCAGCCGGGCCAATCGCTGGGTGCCACCACCGCCGGGGATAATGCCCAGCAGGATCTCCGGCTGGCCGAGGCGCGCTCCGGCAGCCACAAACCGGAAATCGCACGCCAAAGCCAGCTCGAGACCGCCCCCGAAGGCTCCGCCCGAGATGGCGGCAACCGTGGCCCGGGGCAACGAGGCAATGGCGTCGAGCACCTGACCAAATCCGCTGGACACCTCGGCCGCCCGCTCGGTGCCGCCGAACTCGGTGATGTCGGCTCCGGCTGAAAAAATGCGGTCGGACCCGGTGATGACCACCGCTCCGGGCAGGTCGGCGGCCAGTCCCTCGACGGCGCGGCGAAGCTCGGCCAGCAGCCCGATCGAGAGGGAGTTCACCGGAGGGCGGTCGAGCCGCAATAGCGCCACTTTGCCGACCCGCTCGCTGGTGACGGCAGTGCTCATGAGCGGAAGGACCTGAGGACGACGGCGTCGCCCTGGCCCCCGCCGCCGCAGTCCTGTTCCTGGCGGGTAACGTTCGCCGCGGCCGCGTGCCGCTCGGTGGCAGCACCCATTGTCAGCGGTTCGAACGAGCAGGTGAGGCCGGCAACGACGATCTCGTCCCGCAGCGCCGCGTCCCCGTAACCAATACCGGCGCGTGCCCCCGCAAGCAAGTGAGGCGCCTTCGACATCGATTCCATACCCCCGGCCACGATCACATAATCGACCGCCTCCGGCGGGACGCCCCCACGTCGCAGCGCCTCAGCGATGGCGAGCCCGCCCAGCTCCACCGGGGCCACGGAAGCCAGCGCGCCGTTGAGCTTTCCGATCCGGGTCCGGGCTCCTGACACAATTACTGATCCAGGCATTCCTTGCCTCCGTCAACTTCACGCCGGCCGATAGCGCCGGCAACCCTCGACGCTACTGAACCCACTGGCTTCACCTGGGCTGGCCTCACCTGGACTGGTCCCACCTGGGCTGGTCCCACCTGGGCTGGCCCCACCTAGGCCAGGGTGCAGTTACTCGGATATTAGACTATTGTACTTCCTATGACTGTCGGCGTACCCGTCGCTGTCGATCGTCCGGCGCCCCTTTACGTCCCGGCGAACCCGGTGCGCTTCGTCACCGCGGCCAGCTTGTTCGACGGGCACGATGCGGCCATAAACATCATCCGCCGGCTGCTACAAGCTCAAGGCGCCGAGGTTGTGCACCTGGGCCACAACCGGTCAGTAGATGAAGTCGTGACGGCCGCCGTCGCAGAGGATGTGCAGGGGGTTGCGGTCAGTTCCTACCAGGGCGGCCACGTCGAGTACTTCAAGTACCTGGTCGACCGCCTGCGAGCAGAGGGGCGCCCGGACATAAATGTCTATGGGGGAGGCGGAGGGGTCATTGTCGCCCGCGAGATTGCCGAACTCGAGGCCTACGGCGTCCGCCATGTTTTCTCTCCGGCCGACGGCCAGCGGCTCGGGCTGGCCCGCATGGTCAACGTACTCATAGAAGAGTGTGACCGCGAGCTCTCGTCAGAAGTTCCCGCTTCCATCAACGGCCTCATGTCCGGGGACGCCCGTGCGCTCGCTCGCGTAATCACCGCGCTCGAGGCCGGAACCCTGACAGAGCGGCAACGCCTCGAACTCCACGCCCATGTGCCGGCGAGTACGCCGGTCCTCGGTATTACCGGTACGGGAGGTTCGGGCAAGTCTTGCCTGACTGACGAGCTGGTCCGGAGGTTCCGGCTGGACTTCGGGGACCGGCTGCGTATAGCCATCTTGGCTATTGACCCGACACGGCGTCGCGGCGGGGGGGCGCTGCTCGGGGACCGCATACGGATGAACGCCATCGGCTCGCCCCAGATCTACTTTCGCTCGCTGGCCACTCGGGGGGCACAGTCCGAAGTGCCGCCCCCGGTCCCGCTGGTGATCGATGCGTGCCGGGCGGCCGGGTTCGACCTCGTAATCGTCGAGACACCCGGCATCGGCCAAGGCAGTTCGGCGGTAACAGACGTTGCTGACGTCTCTCTCTACGTCATGACGCCAGAGTTTGGTGCTCCTTCGCAGCTCGAAAAAATAGACATGATCGACCTGGCCGACATCATCGTCATCAACAAGTTCGACCGGCTCGGGGCCAAGGACGCTTTGCGCGACGTACGCCGGCAATGGGCCCGCAGCCATGAGGCCTTCTCTACCGCTCCAGAAGATGCGCCCGTGTTCGGGACCGTCGCTTCGCGATTGAACGACAACGGTGTCAGCGCGCTCTACCAGCACTTGTGCGCTTCCCTGGCTGACCATGGCCTCCGTGTTGACGCCAGGGCTTTACCGCTGGTAACCGGAAGGGTCTCGAACGGGTTCGACGTAATGGTCCCCGACGACCGCAACCGCTATCTCGCCGATATCGCCGGCACTGTGAGGGCATACCACGCCCGCACGGCGGAACAGGTCACTGCCATAAAGCGGGTCGACGCCGTGGCCGAGACGATGAGATTCGCTGAGGAGCGCGGCGTGGACTTCGCCGGGCTCGGCTCGTTGAGCGGCGACGCGGTGGCGAGGGTCGACTCCGCCGCTCTGAGCTTGGTCGAGAGCTGGCCTGAGACCGTACGCCAGTACTCGGGCGACGAGGTAGAAGTGCGGTTGAACGGTGCGTTACAGGCCAGAGCACTGGCCCAGGTGTCGCCGTCGGGGACGCGAGTGCCGCGAGTGGCGCTACCCCACTTCACTGACCGCAGCGAGCTGCTCCGGTGGCTGCGATCTGAGAACCTCCCGGGGAGGTTCCCTTTTACCGCTGGCGTTTTCCCGTTCAAACGGGAAGAGGAGCAACCCACTCGCATGTTCGCCGGCGAAGGGGACCCCTTCCGCACGAACCGCCGGTTTCACTTGCTCGCAGATGACCAGCCCACAACCCGGCTGTCGACGGCCTTCGACCCGGTCACGCTCTACGGAGGCGACCCGGACGAACGCCCTGACATCTACGGCAAGATCGGGACGTCGGGAGTGTCCGTGGCCACGCTCGACGATATGAAGGAGCTGTTCGACGGGTTCGACCTTTGTGACCCTTCCACATCGGTGTCAATGACGATCAACGGGCCCGCACCGGCGGTCCTGGCCATGTTCTTGAACACCGCCATCGACCAGAGGCTCGAGCGTTCCCGGGTTGACCACGGCCGGCCGCCGAGCGTCGAAGAGGAGGCCGAAGTACGCGCATTCGTACTGGCCAATGTGCGCGGCACCGTGCAGGCTGACATTTTGAAAGAGGACCAGGGCCAGAACACCTGCATTTTCTCGACTGAGTTCTCGCTTCGAGTCATGGGCGATATCCAGGAATATTTTGTCCGTAACGCGGTACGGAATTTCTACTCGGTCTCGATTTCCGGTTACCACATCGCCGAAGCCGGGGCCAACCCGGTAACGCAGCTCGCCTTCACGTTGGCCAATGCGTTCACGTACGTCGAGGCCTATTTGGCCCGGGGAATGAATATCGACGACTTCGCTCCGAACCTCTCGTTCTTCTTCTCGAACGGCATGGACCCGGAGTACAGCGTTATCGGCCGTGTCGCCCGGCGCATATGGGCCATAGCCATGCGTGAGCGCTATGGTGCCAGTGAACGGTCTCAGCGACTGAAGTACCACGTCCAGACATCGGGACGGTCGCTGCACGCCCAGGAGATGGCCTTCAACGACATCAGGACGACGCTGCAGGCTTTATGCGCCGTCTACGACAACGCCAACAGCCTCCACACGAACGCGTACGACGAGGCGGTGACAACTCCGACGGCGGCTTCGGTCCGGCGGGCGTTGGCCATCCAGCTAGTGATCAATCGCGAGTGGGGGCTGGCAGTCAACGAGAACCCTCTGCAGGGTAGCTTCATCATCGAAGAGCTAACTGACCTCGTCGAGGAGGCGGTCCTGTCGGAGCTGCAGCGGATCTCCGAACGGGGCGGCGTGCTCGGGGCGATGGAGACCGGGTACCAACGAGGTCGGATCCAGGATGACTCGATGCTGTACGAACAGCGCAAGCACGACGGCACCCTGCCCATAGTCGGAGTGAACACCTTCGTGGGCACGGAGAGCAGCGGGCCACCTGACCACCTCGAGCTGGCCCGCTCCAGCGAGGAGGAAAAGCGAGGCCAACTCGAGCGGCTACGTGACTTCCAGGCCCGGCACAACGAAGCCCGGCCAGGCGCGCTCGCTGCTCTTCAGCACGCAGTGCTCGCAGGCGAAAACGTATTCGATGAACTCATGAAGACGGTCCGTCACGCTTCGCTGGGTGAGATCAGTACCGCTCTTTTCGAGGTTGGGGGCTCCTACCGGCGCAGCGTATAGTGCAACCTCTATGTGGTCATACCGGGTAGTAGCGCCGGGATTTGTAGAGCGGGTAGAGGTCCCCCCGGACTCGGGCGAGCTGCAGGACGGCCAGGTCCGCTTGCGCCTGCTCGTGGCCGGGCTGTGTGGCAGCGACATGCCCCGGCTGAACGGCGCCCATGGCCAGTCGAGCCGTGGTGACCTCGGTGGTGCCCCGGTGCACGAGGTGGTCGGCGAGGTAGTGGAAAGCGCCAGCCCGCGGTTCAAGACATCTCAGCACGTTGTCGGCACGCTCGGTTCGCAGGCCACGCTGTCCGAGGTCGTGACCTGTTCCGACAGCACCATCATTGCCGTACCGGAGGGGTTCGACGACGTCGAAGCGGTTGCAGTCCAGCCGGTCGGCACCGTCCTGCGGGCGGCCGGGCAGTTCCCCAGTGTCCAGGGGCGGACCGCGGCTGTAATCGGCGCCGGTCCCTGTGGCCTTTCCTTCTGCCATATCCTGAAGAACCGGGGCGTGACCAATATCACAGTGATCGACCCCGTGGAGCGCTCGGCGCTGGCCACTGCCTACGGCGCCGACGAGTTCCTGGCCACTACGAGCCGCGACTGGCTCGGCAACCTCAATGGCCACCGGAGCCCCGAAGTTGTCGTGGAAGCGGTGGGCCATCAAAACGAGACGGTCGTCGACGCCATCTGGGCCGCCGCGGAGGGAGGCTTTGTGTTCGGCTTCGGCGAGATCACCGACCCGGACTACGTAATTCCCTGTCGCCAGATCTACGAAAAAGCGCTCACGTTCGCCTCGGGACGCACGACCGGCAATTGGCATCGAGTACTCGAGGAGGGCGCCAGGTACGTGGGCGATCACAAGCGCGATTTCACCAGCTACATATCCCACGTCATGCCGCTCTCCAAGACGCAGGAGGCCTACTCCCTGTACGCCCGCCCCCAGGCCGGCCGCCTGAAGGTGGTCATCGAGGTTGCCTGAACCTGCGTGCGGGGAAATACTCTCGAGGGTGTAGCCCGTACACGGCCCAGTAGGCGGGCCCAAATAGACAGGGCCAAACAAACCAGGAGAGTGCACCGTGCCGAACAACCCCCGAGCCGGGCAACCTGCCGCTCCTTCCGACCTCGTTGACGTCCCCCAGCTGATTACCGCCTACTACAGCGAGCACCCTGACCCTTCCAACCCCGACGAGCAGGTCTCGTTTGGGACGTCCGGCCACCGCGGTTCGAGCCTTCGGGTCAATTTCAACGACGACCATATTTCGGCCATAACGCAAGCGATCTGCGAGTACCGGGCCAGTGCGGGTATCAACGGTCCTCTGTTCCTGGCCCGGGACACGCACGCTCTGTCCGAACCGGCGTGGGTAACGGCGCTGGAGGTGCTGGCCGCCAACGGGGCCAACGTGCTGGTGGACGCCCACGGCGGGTACACGCCGACCCCGGCGCTGTCCCACGCCGTGCTCGTTCACAACCGCTCCGGCCAAGGGGGGAAGGCAGACGGCATCGTTGTGACGCCGTCCCACAACCCACCAGCGGACGGCGGCTTCAAGTACAACCCCCCTGAAGGCGGCCCGGCGCCCACCGATATCACGGCGCTTATCCAGGACCGCGCCAATGCGCTGCTCGCGGGGGGGCTGCGAGAGGTCCGCCGCACCTCAATCAGCAAGGCGAGGACCGCCGGTACCACCCAGCGTTACGACTTCCTCGACGCCTACGTCTCGGACCTCAGCTCTGCCATCGATCTCGAAGCAGTGAAGGCAGCCGGTGTGCGCATCGGCGCCGACCCGCTCGGCGGTGCCAGCGTCAACTACTGGGGCGCCATTGCCGAGCGCTACGGGCTGGAACTGACCGTCGTCAACACTCTGGTGGACCCGACCTGGCGGTTTATGACCCTTGATTGGGACGGAAAAATTCGCACCGACTGCTCGTCGCCGTACGCTATGGCCTCGCTCATAGAGCGTCGGCATGAGTTCCAGGTCGCCACCGGCAACGACGCCGACGCCGACCGTTTTGGTGTCGTGACGCCCGACGGCGGGCTCATGCCCCCGAACCACTTCTTGTCCGTCGCCATCGAGTACCTCTACGCCCACCGGCCGGGTTGGTCGCCCACCGCCTCCGTGGGCAAGACACTGGTCTCCTCCACCATGATCGACCGCGTCACCGCCGGCCTGGGACGCCGCTTGTACGAGGTGCCCGTCGGGTTCAAGTGGTTCGTTGACGGCCTGATCGACGGGACGATCGGTTTTGGGGGCGAGGAGAGTGCCGGGGCGTCGTTCTTGCGCCGAGACGGGCACGTCTGGACAACGGACAAAGACGGGATCCTGTTGTGCCTGCTGGCGTCGGAAATCATGGCAACGACAGGGAAAACTCCGAGCGAGTGCTACCGCGCCCTGACTGAGCGGTTCGGCGACCCCGCCTACGCCCGGGTGGACGCACCAGCCACACGCGAGGAGAAAGCGGCTCTGGCCCACCTCCAGCCCGAAGACGTGACCGCCACCGAGCTGGCCGGCGAGCCGATCATCGCCAAGCTGACGACCGCTCCGGGCAACGGTGCGCCTATCGGAGGCCTGAAGGTGACGACAGAGTCAGGATGGTTCGCCGCCCGCCCTTCGGGTACCGAGGACGTGTACAAGATCTATGCGGAGTCATTCCGGGGGCCCGAACACCTGGCCGCGGTCCAGGAGGAGGCCCGCCTGGTGGTGACGGCGGCGCTCAGCGGCTCGCACGCCGCCGCCCGCTAAGGCCCAAGGCCGTCCCACGGCTCCGGAGAGCTCATACCGAGCACCACCGGGCTAGCTGCGAGAAAGCAGCGGCCTGCATGACCCGGTCAAACTGGTGCCCGCCATCGTAAAACTCAGCGACGTAGTTCTCCGCGGCACCAGCAGACGAATACGCCGCGCTGATACGTTCATGTGCCCGGACCATCCCCTCGAGAGAGAACAGCTCGTCGTCACGGCAGTACTGCACGGCTAACGGGGAGGGCGCCCGGCACGACGCCAGGTCCGGCCAATCTCCCAGGCTCATCAGCCCGGGCGGGAACAGCATCCACGTGTGTGAGGCGACGTGGCGGTCGAGCAATTGATCGTAGGTGGACATCATGCCGACGATGACAGATGCCGAGATATCTGGCGAAGTGGCTTGCAACAAGGCGGCGCGGCAACCGCCACCGGACAACCCGATACATCCCACGCTTTCACTTATAACCCCGGCGTGGTCCTTCAAATACTGAAGGGCCACGCGGTCCTCGAAGGCCACCACGCCGGCCAGGCTGGTGCCGAGCAACGTACAGTACTTGGCCACCACATGCTCGTGAGTAGCGGCCACTTTGTTATACGTATCGATACTTTCAGCTCGCGCGCGCACATTGTCGTCCCCAACGCCCGCGACTGCCCCAGTGGTTGGCCAAGCGGCTTCCGGTGGCGGAGCGGTCTGGGCCATTTCCTCGAATTCGAAGCGGCGGCTTCCCCACAAGAAGGTGTCATGAACGAGTACCGCAAACCCCTGGCGGGCCAGTTCATTGGCAAAAGCGCGGCCGCCGTAATGTCGTTCGCGGAGCTCGACCATGGACGGGCCCGGCATCTCGGGGCCGTCGGCGATCTTTTCCTTACCGTAAAACTTGAAACCGCCGTGGTCGTGAAGAGCCACCACGCCGGGGAGAGGGTCTCGCACTCCGGCAGGACGCAGGACCCACGCCACCGTCCTTGGCCCATAGCCCACAGACCACGAGACCTCCTCTCCATCGACCCCGTCGCCTCGCCACGTGCGTTCAACGCGAGGGTCGATCGGATCCTGGTCCTTCACAAATCCGAGGCTTTGCCGCACCAGCGCAGGAGTTAGCGGCGCGGCTGGCGAACGCCTTGGCGAAGCTTGCCAACGAGCGAACTCGACCCAGTCGCTGTACCGGCCTAGATGCTCGTAGTGATGGGGATGTTCCTCGTAATTGGCGCCGCGGCCGAGACGGCCACCCGTTTCTCCTGGAGGCGAAGTCAAGCCGGCTCCTTGCCGCTTAGCTCCTTCGTCACCTCGCGTAGCGCCGCTACTGCAATATCGATGTCGTCGTCATCGATACCGAGGTGGGTAACGAAGCGCACTCGGCCCGGACCGGCGATACTCCCGCGCACGGCGTGTTTTTCCAGAAGGTGAGCCAGGAAGGCAGCTGCACCGCCCTGGCAGTGGGCCCCGAAGATGACGATGTTCGTCTCCACTTTCTCCGGGTCGAGGTCGATCCCGTCCATGTCGCTCAACGCATCGGCCAACCGCCGGGCGCGAACGTGGTCCTCCGCCAGGCGGTCGACGTGGTGGGCCAACGCGTAACTGGCGGCGGCGGCAAGGATGCCCGCTTGGCGCATTGAGCCACCGAGGCGCTGCTTCCAGCGCCACGCCTGGTCGATGAAGTCCTCATCACCTGCCAGAGCGGCCCCCACGGGGGCCCCGAGCCCCTTGGAGAAGTCGACCCACGCGCTGTCGAAGGGCGCGGCAACGGCCGCGGGACGCTCGCCGGTGACGACGGTGGCGTTGAACAGGCGGGCGCCGTCGAGGTGAGCCAACAGGCCGTTGGCCTTTGCCACCTCGATCACAGCCTTGACGTCGTCACGCCGCCAGATGGTGCCGCCGGCCTGGTTGGCCGTCTGTTCGACCCATACGAGCCGGGGCTCGGGGGCGTACCTGGACAACGGTGACAGGGCGGTGCTGAGCTGCTCGGCGGTGTAAATGCCACGCTCGCCGTCGAGGGGCCGGGCTTGAGCACCGGCCAGGACGGCCGCACCGCCCGCTTCCGCGTGCAGAGGGTGGGCCGTTCGGTCGCAGTAGAACTCGTCCCCAGGCCGACAGTGCAGCGCCAGTGCGATCTCGTTGCACATAGTCCCCGAGGGCAGGAACACGGCGGCTGGCTTGCCGAGGAGTTCGGCCACCGTTTCGACCAGAAGGTTCACACTCGGGTCTTCCCCGAGTTGCTCGTCCCCTACCCGAGCGTCGGACATCGCTCGCCTCATGGCGTCCGTGGGAAGAGTCACCGTGTCACTGCGCAGGTCGACCCGGACAGGCCACGGCGCCGGCTGAGGAATGAACCTTGGCTTCATTTGTGAATCATCGCGCACGGGCCAGGTCCTGGCCCACCGTGGGCCAACAAACGGACTGCCGCCTCCGGCGGACCGCCCCAACGAACCGGCGGCCGATCGTGCTGGTTTTCCTGAGGCAGGACCTATGATATCTACAGGGGCCGGTACGCCCCGGAAGAGCGTCTGTGCGCCCTGCACCTCTGCAACCCCTCCGAGAATGGAGCTTGACATGCCCTCTGTGCCCTCCGTCGGTGGGGACGACCACCGAGCGCTCATCATCGTCGACGTCCAGAACGATTTCACCGAGGGGGGCGCGCTCGAAGTGACGGGCGGGGACGAAGTGGCCTACCGGATCGGTACCTATGTGGGCAAGAACCGGGACCGTTACGTGCTTGTCGTCACCACTCAGGACTGGCACATAGACCCGAAGGACGACCACTTCACCAAGTACCCGGCGCACTGTGTAGCCGACTCGCCAGGCGCTGAGTTCGACCCGGAACTTTCACGCGGCGCGGGCCGGGAATTTTCCGAGCTGGTAGACGTGCAGGTTCACAAAGGTCAATACGCCGGCGACCTCTCGGGCTTCAGGGGGGTAGACGAGTCCGGCAAGCCGTTAGGCAAGCTCCTGGGCGAACGAGGCGTACAGGCCGTAGACGTTTGTGGCTTGGCCGAGGACATTTGTGTGGCGGCCACCATCCGGGACGCTCTGGGGGCCCGATTGCCGGCCCGTTTGCTCACCGACCTATCCGGGGCTACGTCGGTTGACGCGGCGCAGGAGACCGAAATGGAACTAGCGGCCACTGGAGCCGATGTAATCGAGTCCTCGGCGGCCTGGCCATAACGGCTGGGCGCCCCACGACGGCGTGCGACGACGGCGTGTGACGACGGCGTGTAACGAGGGCGTGTTAACGAGGGCGTGTAACGAGGGGGCCAGACGAGGGGCCAGACGAGGGGGACGGCCCCAGGCAAAGAACCGGCCCGTTACGAACGGGCCGTCGCTGCGATCCGGCCTCCGCCACTTACCCGCCTGGCGGGCGGGCGTTCGGCGTCTGTTGGGCGTAAGTGCCGGCCTCGGCGTTTAGGGCCCGATCGTCCTCGATCGGTAGCCTTGGGCCATGGCAACTGGAAATTATCGCGACCTTTTCGTGGTCATAGCCACGTCGGCCGCCACCCTGATCGGTCTATTGTTCGTGGCGCTGTCAATTGCCGAAAGCCGTGCAGGGACTCGGCCCAAAGTGGTACGCCAGTTTAGGGCGGCGGCGTCGTTCGTGGCCTTTATCAACCCTTTGACAGTAACGCTCTTCAGCCTCGTCCCCGGGACCAACGTGGGCTATCCCGCTTTGGTCCTGGGTGCTTCGGGCTTACTTTTTACGGCGGCCGGAATTCGCCGGACACTCGAACTGCCGTTCCGGGACATTATCGGCTCTCAACAACCGGTGCTCGTAATTTTGCTATTGCTGGTATTCGGGTTCGAGCTCGCTTTCGCGGTCGTGCTCATTGTTAACGTCCACGACCGTTCTGCACTGACGAACATCGGGAACATCCTGATCGTCTCGTTGTTGATCGGTATCGCTCGGGCCTGGGAGTTTGTAGGTGATTGGAACACCGGGATATGGTCGTCGATCGGGTTGATCATGGTGCCCTCGCGATATAACGAAGGGGCCCTGAGCCCTGACGAAGGGGACAAATCGGCACCTGAGGTCCTGGGCCGAGGGCCAGACGATCAGACGGGAATAGGATAGCGCCTCGTGAACAGCTTGAGCGGGAAGGTAATCGTCGTCACCGGTGCCGGCCGTGGGCTGGGGGCGGCAACCGTGCGGAGGCTGGCGGCTATGGGTGCTCACGTGGTTGCCGGGGACATCCGAAAGGACTGGCTGGCCGCCGCCTGCGAGGGCGCTCGCTCGGCGGGCGGGGAGCCCGTCGGGGTGGAGGTCGACGTGGCGGACGAGAGGAGCGTCGATGGGCTCTTCGACACGGCCAAGGAGCACTTTGGCCCACTCTATGGTTTGGTCAACGCGGCCGCCGTGTTGAGGGCAGTCCCGCTCGAGGACCTGGAGTTGTCGGAGTGGGAACGGACGCTCAGCGTCAACGCTACCGGTGTTTTCCTATGCTGCCGCCGGGCCGTGCGTGAGTTCCGTCAAAACAGCGTGGCCGGGAGCATCGTCAATATCGGGTCTATCTCAGCCATCGTCGGCTTACCCGAACAGCCCGCCTACTGTGCCTCCAAGGGCGCCGTCCTGCAGCTGAGCCGCCAGATAGCGGCCGACTACGCGCCCTACGGGATACGTTGCAACGTGGTTGGCCCGGGTTCAATTGCGGGAGAATTCCTGGACAATTACCTAGAGGGCCAAGCTGACCCTGTGGCGGCAAAAAAGGCCATTCTGTCAGCCCACCCGGTCGGGCGCTTTGCCTCGCCGGACGATATCGTGGCCCCGGTTGTCTTTCTCCTGTCAGACGAAGCATCGTTTATAACAGGAGCCAACTTGCAAGCCGACGGAGGCTACACGGCAATATAAGGAGAAATCGACGTTATGGCCAACGACGAAAATGATCGAACTATTGGGCTTCGCAGTGGCGGTAGGATGCCGCTGCTCGGCTTCGGCACGTTCCAGGTTGCCGCGCAAGACGCTCGTGGGGTAGTCAGGGACGCGCTCGATATTGGGTACCGCCATATTGACACCGCCACCGGTTACTCCAACGAGGAACCTGTCGGGGCTGCGATACGCGACAGTGGGATCGACAGGCAGGAAATCTTCATCACGACCAAATGCCCGCCGCAAAACGTGGGCCGCGAGCGGGCCACGCTCGAGGCCAGCTTGCGCGCCCTGGGGACCGAGTACGTCGATTTGTGGCTCATTCACTGGCCCCCCGACGGGGAGCCCCGGCCCGAGATGTGGAAGGTTTTCGTGGAATTGGCCAACGAGGGTAAAGCGACCGCTATCGGGGTGAGCAATTACAGCACGGCGCAAATAGACGCGCTGATAAAAAGCACTGGGGTCGTCCCCGAAGTGGACCAGATCCCGTGGAGCCCTTCGCTTTACGACCCTCGCCAGGTGGCCGAGCTGGCCGAAAGAGGAGTTGTCCTCGAAGGGTACAGCCCACTGAAGCGAAGCCGCCTGACCTCGCCGGTGCTGGTCGAGGTGGCCGAAGCACATGACGCGACCCCGGCCCAGGTGGTCCTGCGGTGGCATCTCGACCACGGGTTCGTCGTGATCCCGAAGTCCGTCCACCGTGAGCGGATGGAGGAGAACTTCGACCTGTACCGTTTTGAGCTCAGCGACGAGGAGCTCATCAAGATCGACGACCTTGCTCATTTTGGTTAGATCTTCGGCCAAGTTTGGACTACAGCACCGCGATCGGGTTGACGGGTGAACCCGTCCCCCCGGGCACTATGAGCGGGGCGACGACGAGGAGGAACTCGAACCGTCCCGCCTCGACGCACGCCTCGCTAAGGCTTTCCAGGTCAAGGTTGTCGAGCAGGAGCATTCCCATGGCGCAAATGGACAGCACATGGACCGGTCCCCCGACCCCTTCTACCGGGCTGGGCCGGGCATCGCTGTCCCCGTCCCCACCGAGCACGGCGATCTCCCGTTCGGCCAGCCATTCCAGCCCCGAGGTGGCCAGGCCGGCCTGGGCCAGGTCGGGGTCCCAGGGGCCAAGGACACGCCGCCGCCAGACCTGTCCGGTCCGCACGAGGACCACATCACCTCGCCGGACTTCAACACCAAGCGCAGCCGTTACGGTTTCAAGGTCGGCGGCGCCAAGCGCACAGGGCGGCTCGACCCAGTCGACGTGCCGGGCTTGCGCCACATCCACCAGGACACCTCGGGCGACGATGCCCCGGGCCAGGCGGGACACGGGAGCGAAGGACGACCCCTTGGAGCCGACCACCTGATTGGCCCGTTTCCCGTTGTATAGCAGGCCCTTGTAAGCGACATGCGGCAAGGAGTCGAGGTGACTGGCTGATTTGCCGTGGAAATCAACACCGATGAAATCACAGTTATATGACGACGCGTCCTCCCCGGTGTCGCCCAGGCTCGTCATGTAGTGCAGCGCCGGCCGGCCATTGTCCAGCCCGGCCACAGTGTCCAAGGCCCGCCCCAGGCCCACATGGCGGCCTGTCTTCACCAAGCCAGCCGCCTCGGCTACCTCTTTCTCGCCGAGGAAATTAAGCGTCCCCAGCTCGTCGTTCTCTCCCCATCGCCCCCAGTTCTTCAACTTCTCAAAGAGGCGGTCGAATTCACTATTGGTCAGGGTGAGCGGCTCAGCGGTCATTCCCGTCATCTAGCGCTTAGATCGAGGTCTTGTCAACCCCGCCCGGGACAGCGGCCACCGGGTTTGGGCACCTGACGATCTAAGCGGGTTGGATCCCGAACCAGTGCTCGCGGTGAGGGAAAAGGAACCGTTCGGCCACAACGCCAAGAACGCGCCTCGCATCATTAAAGCGCTCTGGCATCTCGTTTATGACGGCGACGTTGGCCGGGACAGGGCCCGGGAGCAGCCGGAACGCAGCCTGGTACCAACGCCGGCCCAATTGGCTGAGCAAAGCGACAGCGTCGTCGGGCCCCGGCGCGACGACAGGTGGCACGGCCCCCGGCCGAGCGTCGCCACGGGAACTCTGCTCGGGCCCGGTACTCACGCGGCTGGAGCGGAGAAGACGGCTCTGGTCCACCGGGCCAAAACCGTTACGAGCGACATAATCGGGAAAAACTCCAGTCAAGAAAAGGGCGAGGTCACCGAGGCGGCGCAGAACGCCCGGCCTTTCGGCGTCAGGGACGACATCGAGCAACCCAGCCAGGCGGACGGGGTCCAACTCCGAAAACCGCTGCCGGCGCAAGCCTCGGCGGGTGGCGACGACGACGGACCCGCTCGCCACACGGGTGTAGGAAGCCAGGAGCTCAGCCAGGAAGAAGCGACGCCAGGGCGAGGACATGAAATCGCGTAGCCGGGGTACATCGAACAGTGGCGTGCGCCGGCCCACCCCCGCCCACTCCGGCACATAGCTGGCCGCGCTCAGTTGCCGGCCGGCCTGCTCCACGGCCACGGCAAAGGCCAGGAACGGCGAGACCTGCATAAGTGGGCCCGGCCCACGATCAGGTACGAACAGGGCTTCGAAGACGCCCCGGCTATTGAGCAGCCCTTCTATACCGCCGCGCCGCGCACGGACAAGGCTCCGGTAGTCGACGTTGTCCCCACCGTCGTGGTAAGGACCGCACAAAACGGCTAAGTCGCCGTCGGTGAGGTGGTCCAGGTAGCAACTTGTGACGGCGAGCTCATCAGAAGCCATGTGGAAATTTTACCTGTGCACCGGCGGCTCCATTGGTTGCCCGCTTTCTCGTCGGGCGGCCTCCACATCGGTGAGCGCGAGCAGGTCGCCCCGGCCAAAAACAGAACGACTAACCGGAGGACCACCTGGCGCAAGGATCCGGTGGCATCGACAACAAGGGTAAAGATCGAAGGCCAGGATCCCAGCTGCCCCGACAAACGGCATAACTACGATGAGTTCGAACAAAAGGGTGGATGCTGGCGATGCGCGGTCGGCAAAGAGTTCGTGCGTCGACGATAGGGAAATCACGTCCGCTAACGTCCGAAGACAGCAAATAAGCGATCAGCTGGCGGGGGTATGCGGCACTGGGTCGGCCGCGGTTACTTCTCGCCGCTCAGTCGTGCTTTGCATACTGCGCACGGTAGCGCGCCCGGTCGGACGCGTCAGTGCTCGGCGGACATGGTGCGGAGCCGTCGTGCGGGTCGAGAGGCTCAGCTATCAGTATTCGAGGGTGAGCTCGAGCCAAGTTCTCATCATTCTTTGTGTGGCCGCAGTGACCCTCGTGGCCGTGGCGGTCCTACGTCAGATCGGGATCCCGGCCCCGGTCGTACTGGTTGTGGCCGGGTTGGTCATTGGGTTCCTGCCATTTGTGCCCGATGTCTCGCTCGAACCAGATGTAGTGCTGCTCGGCCTGCTCCCACTGCTGGTCTTTGATGCGGCCGTCACGTCTTCGCCCACGGGGTTTTACCGCGATGCTCGCTCCATAGGCGCCCTCGCCGTCCTGCTCGTCGTCGCTACCGCTTTCGGGGTAGCGGCCGTAGCCCATTGGGCCGGCCATCTGTCGTGGCCGATCTCGTTTGTGCTCGGCACTGCGGTGGGGCCTACGGACGCCGCCGCCGCCACTGCAGTGGCCCGACGGGTGGGACTGCCCAGGCGGCTGCTCACCATCCTGGAGGGAGAGGCGCTCTTCAATGATGCCACCGCCCTGGTCCTGTACGCCGCGGCAGTAACAGCGGCCACCACAGGCCACTTCTCTGTCGCCCACACGGCCGGGAGCATCGTCTATGCGATAGTTTGCGGCACTGCTATCGGGCTGGCTGTGGGCATCGTCGGCCGTTGGTTGCGCAACCGGATCGACGACCCTCCGATTGAGATCGCCGGCTCGATCCTCCTGGCCTATGTTGCCTATCTCCCCGCCGAAGAGGCACATGCCTCAGGCGTATTGGCCGCCGTTACCGCCGGGTTGTACCTCGGATGGCATAGCAGCACTGGCGCGTTCTCTGCCCGTAGCCGGTTGGTGTCCAATGCCTTCTGGGAAACCCTGGTCTTCTTGGTCAATGCCGTTTTGTTCACGCTCGTCGGCCTGGAGTTCCACACCTTCAGAGTGGAAGCTCGGGGGCCCCTCGGGCGGCTGGTAATCACCGCCGTGGCTGTCGTGTTGACGGTAATTTTGGTCCGGCTGGTGTGGATGTGGGCGTCCGTTTGGGTGTCCCGGCTCTGGCATACGGCCAGTACAGGTGCGAGCCAAGGAGGGTGGCGAGCGCGCTTTGTGCTCGGGTGGGCGGGGATGCGGGGTGCCATCACACTGGCCGCTCTGCTCGCCGTGCCCAGGACGACGCAAGCCGGAGCGCCCTTGGCCGGGCGGAACGACATCATCTACCTGGGTTTTGCCGTGATCATGGCCACGCTGGTAGGCCAGGGCATGACCCTGCCGTGGATCGTCCGCCGCTTGCGCCTCCCCGAAAGCCCGTCGGTGCTTGACGCAGAACGGCGGGCTCGAATTGAGCTGGCTCAGGTTGCGCTGGACCGCATCGGGT
The DNA here is from genome assembly GCA_963749305.1 of uncultured Acidimicrobiaceae bacterium. Taxonomy (GTDB): domain Bacteria; phylum Actinomycetota; class Acidimicrobiia; order Acidimicrobiales; family Palsa-688; genus Fen-671. The sequence continues at coordinate 252,391 of CAVVMN010000014.1, read as the reverse complement.
CGGCCTGCGCTAACGGTGAGCTGCCCGACGAGCTCGCAGACGGCCTGCGGGCTCAGTACATCGGACGGATGCGCACCCTGCAGACATCACGTGAAGACGACGTCGAGGCGGACGTCGAGGCCGCCGCAGAGGCCGAAATGGCCGTCCGTCGTGACCTCATCGCGTTGCAGCGCCAGTCCCTGTTGACTCTGCGAGACCAGGGCCGTATCGGGGTGACGACGTTGCGCACCATAGAGCACGACCTGGATCTCGAGGAGGCTCGGCTCTCGCCCCGCTGACTGCTTCATCCTTGGCAAGGTCCGAGCCCTGTGCATCAGCGGCAATTGATCCCGTTTACACCGATATGTCCAGTTGTGCTCACAACTAAATGCATCAGGGCGCGCGCGTGGCGCATCAGTAGGTAAATGCGGCAGAGGCGTGCCGTCCCCGCCGCAGCGTCATCTGCAGCGGCGCCAGGCGAAGGAGGCACTTCGAATGAGGAGCTGGGGTAGCGGCTTTGACCACATAGTCGCCTACCTGGTCGCAGGCGTTGTCCTCGTAGCGCTGGTCGGGATAGGCGCCTACGACGTCCTGAGCAAGAAGTCCGCCGCGCCGCCCGCCGCCGCCGGGACCACAAGCCCGCTGCTGTCCCCGACCAGTGCCGGTCCGGTCTCTACGGTCGTCGGGACGGTCGTCCCCGCTCCGGTGCGGTCCGGCTCGAGCTCGACTGTCGCGCCCACTACTGCTGGCCACCCGAGGGTGCCCACGTCGTCTCATGAAAAGCGTCCGGCGGTCCGACGTTCGACCGGCCGCTCGATCTCGTCTCGGCGCGACCACAAGGGTCACCACCAAGGGGAGGGTCGACCAACCAGCACGACAAAGACGACAACAGCCCAAACGGCCACTACCGTCCGGACCAAAGGCGGCCACGAGACAGCGCAAGGTGGCTCCACCACATCTCTTGCCACCCCCCCGAGGGGCTTCGCTGGGGCGCCCGTGACGGCGGCTGAACCAGCCACCACACGGCTGCGCTCAACGAGGGGCGACGGCGCACCTGGTCTATCTCGGTCCCGGAAAGCGGCACTTACCACCAATGACCCTGCCCCTCGGAAACGGGCCTTCCGGACGGGCGTCACGTTTTCCTCGACGACTACGGCCCGATTGACCACGACGAGTGCCGAGTTGCCCCATCACAGACCACCGAGGCGCGGGGCGAACGGGCGAGCCGTCACGAGCACGACTTCTTCGCCCACGTCGACGACAGCGAAGGGCAGAAAGAGGCACACGTCCCGGGTGGGCACTATCTCAACCGGGCACCCCGCTCCTACGACCGCGACCTCGGTTGGCACCACAGATCATCGAAGAGGGACCACGAGCACTAGCCGGGTCACGACCGGCACGAGAGCCACGACCACTACTACCGCCCACAAGCGCACCCGCCGGTCTACAACCAGCACGACGCGGGACTACACGAGCACCACGGCGCACGTTCCGCCCAGCACCGGGCCCTCCCACCGGACTACGACGACCCGGCCGCGTACGACCACAACCGCCGCTCCGGCGCGGGCGACGACCGTCACGACCCGGCCGGAGACCACTACAACGGCGCCCCGCGAAACAGGTACGACAGTGCCTGCCACCACGCTCCCCGTGCTGACCACCGACCCCGGCGTCACGTCGACCAGCGCCATGGCGAGCACCACCAACCAACCGGCCACCACTACAACTGCCGGCGTAACGACGACGGCGTCGCACCCCACCACCACTTCCTCGGGCACCACTAGCACAACCCATGCGACGACCACCACGCGAGCGGCCACCACGACGACCCGCCCGGTCACCACGACGACCCGCCCGGTCACCACGACCCGCCCGACCACAACGACCCGCCCGACCACAACGACCACGCACGCGACAACGACGACAGCGCCAACTACGACCACGACCAGCCCCACCACGACGACGGCGCCAGCGACGACGACGACGACGCAAGCAACAACGACCACGCAAGCAACTACAACCACGCAGCCCACCGCCACCACGGTCCCCGTCTACGTCAGCACGTAGCCCGTCGGTAAGGACTGGTGAATTCAGGCCTGTGCGGGCTACCAGCTCCGGTCTGTGCGAGCTACCAGCAACGTCTTGCTAGGCGCGGCAACGCCCCGAGCAGTTCCCTGGCCGGACAATGTTATTCTCCGTCCACCAGGCCGCTCGGGGCGGGCCAGTCAATCAGCGCCTGTCAACCAACGCCTGCCCGGGTACCCGGGCGCCAACGGCGCCCGGCTAATTCGGGTTCAAAGTCAGGCTGAAGTTATTGACGCCGAACGTCTCGTTTTGGCTATTCGTTGAAACTAGTTCTATACCGTTGCAGACCTGGTACAGGGTGGAGCTGCTACTAATCCAACCCTGCGACTCGGCGTAATTGAAGAAATCCGACAGGTCTACGCTCCCTGAAAGCTTCTGGTCCGAGGGCACGGCCTCGAAAGCAATGTACTGATAAGGGGGCCCGGACCAGTAAACGTCGTAGGTCACTCCTCCATCAGTGAAGGTCCCGACCTCTGAACCACCCGGCGTCTGGCCATTGTTGTACGTCCAGATCATGACCTCAGTCGAAGCACTATCAGCCAGGCCGTTCAGCCAGATGTCGTACTCGAACTCCCATATCCCCGCACTCGAGCCAGTCCCGGGCGGGACGTCCGAGAAGGACGAGTCGATCGAACTGTAATCACTGAGCGGCGTACCGGAGTTCCAGGTCTGCTGGACGTTCGGTGATGTCTTAACCGCTCCGTCACCCGTGTCGTTGTTCATATTGGCAACGACATACCAACTGTTGTAATTACAGACGTAAAGAGTCTGCGACAGGCTATAACCCGAAGCGTTCCAACTGTCGTTGGTGACGTAGTAATTACCCTCAGTTACACCACTTTGGGCATTATTCGGGTCTAATGGCACGGTCGCTGTCGGGTCGGTGCAGTTAGAACCGCCGCCACTTGACGTCGTGGTCGTGGTAGTCGGCTGAGTTGTTGTCGTAGTGGCATGCGTCGTCGTGGTCGTCGGCTGCGTCGTGGTGGTCGTCGCATGCGTGGTCGTAGTCGTCGGCTGCGTCGTGGTGGTGGTCGCACGCGTGGTCGTGGTGGTCGGCTGAGTTGTGGTCGTAGTGGCGTGCGTCGTCGTAGTCGTCGGCTGCGTAGTGGTGGTGGTTGCATGCGTGGTCGTGGTGGTCGGCTGAGTTGTGGTCGTAGTGGCATGCGTCGTCGTGGTCGTGGGACGCGTCGTGGTTGTGGTCGGGTGAGTTGTTGTCGTCGTCGGATGAGTGGTGCTCGTCGTCGACGCCGAAACAGTGGTCGTAGTGGCATGCGTAGTGCTCGTCGTAGGACCGGCGGTAGTGGCCGTCGGAGCAGCCGTCGTCGTGGTCGTGGGACGCGTCGTGCTCGTCGTCGAAGGAGGACGGCGGTGCCTGCGGCTTGGGTCGGGGCGCGGGGCCCCGACCTGTAGTGCACAGCTATCCCGCTGACGAATTCGTATGGACGCGACGTCGTGTGACGACCTGAGGCCACCAGCAGTTGGGCGAACTGGGAACCCATATAACGGGCGGTGCCGAACGCGAACACCCCGCCGTCTCCGGCCGCCAGCCAGTACCCCTTACCGTCCGGCGCCGGCGCAATACCGACGACCGGCCCGTTGAGCCGGGACTCGTTCATCGACCCGTAGTTACGAGCGTCCCCATAGGCGGCAACCTGGCCCTTGCTCGTCACCAGCCAGTAGCCCTTCCCATCGGTGGTGGCGGCTATCCCGACCACTGGCGATCCGAGCTGGACCGAAGTCCTTGGAGCGCCAAAAGGCACGTGGCCGAACGGAAGTACCTCGCCACTCTGTGTGGTCAACCAGTACCCGCCGCCGCCCGGCGCGGCTGCCATAGCGACAATGGGTGACCCGAGGTGCTTGGGGGCAGCCGATCCGTAGTACCCGGCATCTCCGAACGCGAACACACCACCGTCGGCTGCGCTTAGCCAATACCCACCCCCGTCGGGCGTCGACGAGATGGCCACGATCGGCTTTGCCAGCTGTCGTCCGGCTAGAGAGCCAAAGAGCTTGGCATCACCGAAGGCAAAGACCCGACCGTTGGAGGCGGCCAGCCAATACCCGGCCGCATCGGGGGTGGGGGCGATGCCCACAACGGGCTCACTGGTGCTGGCGCCGTTCAGGGAACCGAGCCGGCCCGCCGCACCATAGGGGTTGACCACGCCCGTCGAGCTGGCCAGCCAGTACCCGAGGTTGCTGTCGGGCGTACTGGCTGAGCCGTAAGAGGCAACAACAGCAGAGGCCGACGTAGCCACCACAAAAGTCGCCAGCAGGACTACTCGCGGCTTGGAAACCTTCGTTGCGCGACGAATGAAACGGAGCGACACTATTTTTTTCCTCCTGTCCACGGACGCAACCGGTGTTTGTCCGGGTGGGTCAGGCCAAAATCGGCATGGTGCTGCTTCAGTTCCGGTTCTCGTCGGACGACGGCATGCAGCGGACTACCGACCCTCGGCCCGAGGCAAAAATCGCCTCGCCTCACTTCGGTCCCACGGCCCATCGTTCCTCCTCGATTGCCAACATCTGTAGCTGGCGCGGGTCAAACCAGCGTGTTACCGCTGGGGGCAAAGCCAAGAAATGTCTACCCACTTTTTTCCTGCCGCCACAACTAAGCGGACATTTCCGCGGGCCGGTCCTCACAAGGCGTCTGCCAGATGCCATGAGGTAAAGACATTTGCCCAGTTCAGAGGCTGTGGCGTCCTAACGGAACCGCCAGCTAAAAAGATCTGACCCCGGCAACCTGGTCGCATTGCCTCAATTTCCCTTGAGCACGGCACCGCTTCAGCTGCCCGACGTTCGTCTCAGCCACTATCAGTAGCGTTGTGGCGGCTGCTCAAATTGTCGCTCAAACACCAGCCGAACTGCACTGTGAGTTGACCGCGGCCCGTAATTGGCGGGTGATGGCGTTCTCTAACCCGACACCGACAGCGTTTCCTCGGAATAGACCATAAATCCAAAAAGGGGGACTTTAGTTATTTGGTCGGCGGCGCCGGAAATAAGGCAGTCTCCCGACACAATCAGTGAGATTAGGGCTTATGCGAACACAGAAGGTGGGCATTAGCCGGGCCGTTCCGCGCCCGATAGCCGGTCCTTCGGCGCCACTATGTCCGCTGGCCATCACTCGGAGCGCAATGCTCGTCGCCGACCGTGCTGCGTCTTGCTCGGAGATTACCGAACGGTGACCAAACGGCGCTACTGGTCCCGCCTACAGCCGCCCGGCGTCGACAATGCTCTGGAGAAAGCGCCGGGTCGCTTGTTCTCGGGGATGGCCGAAGATCTGCTCAGGAGGACCGGACTCAACGATGACCCCGCCCTCCAGGAACACGATGGTATTTGCCACCTCCCGGGCAAACCCCATCTCGTGGGTGGCGACCAGCATCGTCATTCCCTGGTGCGCCAGTTCTCGGACGAGGTCCAGCACCTCCGCTACCAGTTCAGGGTCGAGCGCAGATGTGACCTCGTCAAGGAGCAGCAGGCGAGGGTTCATCGCCAGCGACCGCACGATGGCCACGCGCTGCTGCTGGCCTCCGGAGAGGCGGTCGGGGTACTCGGAGGCCTTGTCGGCGAGGCCGATCCGGCTGAGCAGCTCCCGGGCGCGCTTCTCAGCCGCGGACCGTTCGAGCTTGAGGACTCGCCGCGGCGCGAGGGTGACGTTGTCCAGCACGCTCAAGTGGGGGAACAGGTTGAACGACTGGAAAACCATCCCTGTGTGCCGCCGCACGAGATCCTCGTCGATCCGTTCATCTCCCAGGTCATGCCCGAAAAGCTCGATCGTCCCCGAGTCGATCCGCTCGAGCAGGTTGCAACAACGCAGCAGAGTCGATTTGCCCGATCCCGACGAACCTATGAGGCACACCACCTCGTGGGCGGCCACCTCGAGGTCGACACCGCTTAACACCTCGAGGGCACCGAAGGACTTGTGGACAGCGACGGCGCGCAGGACGTAGGTAGTGGCCGCACCGGTGGAGCGGCCGGCGGCGCCGTCCTGAAGGCTCACGCCGTGGTGCCGGCCAGCCGGCGAGCCCGGTCCCGGGCCATAATATGGTCCGTGTAGCGCGTGAGCGGGATGGTGACGGCCAGGAACAGCAGGGACGCGATGGTGAAACCCGAGTAGTTGAACTCGACGCCCCCTGCGATCTGGGCAGCGTGGACCGCCTCGGCCACCCCGAGCGTAGAAACTATGGCGGTGTCCTTCTGCAGCGAAGCGAAGTCGTTAAGCAGCGCCGGCAGGACGTTGCGCACGGCTTGGGGCAGCACCACCCGCCCGAGCGTCGTCCGAGAACTGAGCCCGAGGCTTCGAGCGGCCTGGACCTGCGATCGGGGCACAGACATCAGCCCGGCCCGGTAGACCTCGGCGACGTAGGCGGTATAGGAAAAGACGAGCACGAAGCCGGCGTACACGACGGGCGACTGGGACGAGACCCTGTCAATGTTCAGCGAAGGTACGCCGAAACCGACCCACAGCATCACAAGGATCACGGGTACCCCCCGGGCAAAGTCGGTATAGGCGACGGCCAAGGCTCGGAACGGCATGAGGACAGGGCCCGTGGTCAGCCGGAGTGACGCCACTCCGAGCGCCAGCACCAAGACGATGGCTTCGCAGACAACCGAGAGCCACAGGTTGAGGAGGAAGCCTTTGCCCACCGACAGGATGCCCTTGGCCGGGTCACCGACGAACGCCACCCACATCTGGTGCACGTTCAAGAACCCGTTGCGGAACGCGCTGGCCGCTGGCGAGCTAATGAGCCCAACGAGCAGGGCTAGGACCAGCAGAGTGGATATGGTGCTCGCTACCGTCCCCGACGGCCCCCGCAACCGGGGACGGTGGCTCGAGTACAGAGATACCGGGGCAGCATCGCCGGCGCCTAACCCGCCGGCACCGTCTGAAGGGCTCAGTTCGGGTAGCGCCGCGGCTTTTCGAGCTCGCCGCGAGGCCCAGGCCATTTACGGCTCGATGGTAGGTACCGTGTTGTAGATACCGAGGTATTGCTTCGAGAGCTTCGCCAACGCGCCGTCCTTGGTCATCACCGTAAGGGCCGCGTCCACACAAGAAGCGAGCGGGTCCCCCTTATGGAACAGCAACCCGTAATGCTCGCCGGTGCTCGGGAACTGCCCCACCTGCACTCCGTTTTTCACCTCTGACGACGCCATGTACTGGCCGTCCGGGGTGTCGACGATAACGGCGTCAACTTGCTTTGTCTGCAACGCGGCCACGGCTTCGTCCAGGGTGTTGTACACCCGCGGCGCTCGCGTGGGATGGATCCTGCTGTAGATGTAGGCCAAGCCGGTCGTCCCGATCTGGTCGCCATAAAGGTAGGTCTTTAGCTCGGCCGGCGAGTGGCGGGTCACAATGGGGTCGGACTTCAGGGCGACGACCGATTGCGTGGTGTCGTAGTAGCTGATGGAAAACGTCACGACCTTTGAGCGGTCCGGCGTAACGGAGATCTCGTTGATATCGAAGTCGAACGCCTTAGGCCCAGGCGCATAGCTTGAATCAAACGGCTCGGTAACCCACTTGACGCCCTTGTGGCCAAAGCCGAGCAGGGAGCCAACCTCGTAGGCGACCGCCGACTCGTAACCTTTCCCGTTGGACGGCGTGTTGCTGACGAACCACGGCGTGTACGCGGGATCGTCAGTGGCGACCGTCAGTACGCTTTTCGAGTACGTCTGGTCTTTCACCGCGCTGCGGCACGACGCCAGCGAGGGGTAGGGGGAGGTCGACGCTTGACTCGAGACCTGCACACGACCTGCGTTGGCCACCGCCGCTCCCCATGCTGGGGCGGCGGCGCCGATCGGGGCGAGGCCGACAACAGCGAGCGACGATAGGACAGCAGCGAGACGCAAGTTCCTCATTTGCACCGGGTTCTCCAAAAAATCCGCTGGACCAGCACCTCCACCCAGGGGCGCCTACGGGTAAGGGCGGTAATGTCGCGCACGAGCATACTCGTCAGCCGGCGCCGGTGAGTACCGCCTCCGCTAACGCTCAGGCTTTCGAGAACCGGCGGGCCGCCTCGGTGTGTCGAAGCGGCCAACAACGGAGTACTGCGCCCACCGGCGACGGTCTGGGACTGCCCATCGCGCAGCAGCAGCTGGGTTGGGGCGATGCAGGCGCCGAGCGGTCGGAGCGGCAAGCGGCACACCGGGGTGGCGCTTCCCGCGAGCAGGGCGGGCCTGAAATGCTTGCTCACCGGAACGTCTTGCTCCGACAACCCGCACTCAGCGACAACGGTCGTCAGCGACAGCGGAGCGAAAACGAACCAGCGGCGCGTCGGTCCGAGGTTGACACAAAACCGGCTGGCGGCGCGGTCTACGAACGTGACCGGTGCCTCGCCGAGGCTGGTGAAACAGGGAGATGACGTCTCTGAGATCTGGGTGGAAGGGTTTAACGAGGAGGCGCCTCACCTACCTCCGGCCGGGTTGGATATCGGCGCGTAGGTAAGTAACAGGACGCCACTTCTAAACCGCTTCACATCTGCCAGCGACAACGAGGGAGAACCCGGGATCCCCTCGAAGAGGTGCTGACCCGCCCCGGCTGCGACCGGCGTCAATAGGAGATGGAACTCGTCTATGAGGTCGTGCTCCATTAGTGCGCGGTCCAGGGGGCCGTTCCCGTACTTCAAGATGCTTCCCCCCGGTTGCCGCTTTAGTTCTCTGACAAATTCGACCACGTCGCCTTGGATTACGGTCGAGTTCCAGGTTGCCTCGGTCAGCGTCCTCGACGCGACGAACTTGGGGATCGAGTTCATCCGGTCCACGAAGGGGTTCCGCTCCATAGCCATGTAAGCCGCCGACAGCCCTTGGTAGGTGCGACGACCGAGGAGGAGGGCGTCGGAGGCATTCAACAGCTCGGTGGCGTAGGCCGCGTGCTCATCGTCCAGGTACGGGAAAGCCCAGTGCTGCGGTGAGCCGATCTCCCCGCCGAGAGACACGTGGGTCGATTCGACCAGTCTCCTCATTGGCTCAGTCTTCTCATTGGGTCACCCTCCACCGGGGACATCTACTACTCAGATTGGCACGACCGCCACTCGTCGTGACGAAATACGGCCTTCTGGGTGCAATTCTCGGTTCTGGCTGCGATTTCTGGCGAAAGCGAGCAGAACACGCGCCCAGTTACGGAAACTGATCCCAGAAAGGCAACTTGTGGACGGCCAATCAACTTGTGGACGGCCAATCAGGTTGTGGACGGCCAATCAGGTTGTGGACGGCCAATCAGGTTGTGGACGGCCAATCAACAAACGACAGGCCGCCAGCGACACCCCGGCTCGGCTCGAAGCACGACCTTGCTCCGTTGACTTCGGCCGCACGGTGACCAGGTAGTTATGGTCGGCTGGCACCAGGTCTAAGAAGAGCAGCGCAAGCGCGTGAGCCGTCCTCTCGCCCGCAGGGGGCTGGCGCAACGCGTCGACCGATGGCTTGAGCGCGGCCCCGGACGAACCGAGGTCAACCTGCTCAGATCACTTGATAACGGACCGGCGGCCAGAGACGGCGAGCCCCGCCTATTGCGGCCAGCTCGCAGTAGCGCTAGATTGGCGGCTGGTCCTCAGCCCCGAACCACGTGCCCGCTTACGGAGGTCCCCGATGGCAGTTCAAGCGCCTCCGGCCCGCACAGAGGCAGAGCCAGCCGACGCCGGCGGTGCCAGCCGCTTCGAGCGAGCCCGGCGCGCTCTGAGCCCGGCCGAATGGCTGCGAGTGGGCGGCATGGCACTCACGGTCGTCGGTCTCAACGTGGTCGGGTGGGGGATGTTGGCCCTGGCGGCCGGCGGCAACTACCACATCAACAGGACCGAGGTCTTCGGGTTTGGCACAGGCCTGCTCGCTTATACCCTCGGGATGCGCCACGCCTTTGACGCCGACCATATTTCCGCTATCGACAACACCACCCGGAAGCTGCTAAACGACGGCCAACGACCTCTGAGCGTTGGCTTTTTCTTTTCGCTCGGCCACTCGACGGTTGTGTTCTTGCTTGCTGTCTTGCTGAATTTCGGTATCCGCGGTCTCGATGCACAGGTGAAGAACGGTAACTCCACTCTCCAGCACACCACCAATATCGTCGGCACGAGCGTGTCGGCTTTCTTTTTGTTCGTCATTGCCGCTATCAACATGGTGATCCTGGCCAATATCCTCAGGATTTTCCGCGACATGCGTAGCGGCGCGTATGACGAGGCCGAGCTCGAGCGCCAACTCAACTCCCGCGGTCTCCTGATGCGCGTCCTCGGCCCCTCTCCCGTCGAGTGGGCAGGCCGTGGAAGATGTACCCGATCGGGTTCTTGTTCGGGCTCGGGTTCGACACTGCTACCGAAGTAGCGCTCCTGGTGCTGGCCGGCACGGCCGTCGTGGGGGGGCTGCCCTTCTACGCCATCTTGTCGTTGCCGGTCCTCTTCGCCGCCGGGATGAGCCTCTTCGACACAATGGACGGCTGTTTCATGAACTTCGCTTACGACTGGTCGTTCTCGAAGCCGGTACGCAAGGTCTACTACAACCTGACGATCACGGGCCTTTCGGTGTTCGTGGCGCTGTTCATCGGCGGCGTCGAAGTGCTCGGCCTGCTGGCGCAAGACGGCCACCTGAGCGGCGGCTTCTGGTCGTTTATGGAGGGCTTCAACATAAACAAGGCCGGTTTCGTCATAGTCGGCGTGTTCGTCCTCACCTGGGTAATTGCCCTGGCCGTTTGGCACTTCGGCGGCATCGAAGAGAAGTGGGACAAGGGCCTGCGGACGTCCACACCAGACTAGGCCCGAGCCCTACCCGGAGGCCTCCTCGCGCCAGGTCGGCTCAGCCCGCGTCATCTCTCGTGACGTAACTGGGCCGGCCTTCCGACCGGACCGCTACGAAATGGAGGTCGGCCTATGGGATCAAGACCAGCCGATCGATTACCTCGGTCACTCCGGGAGCGTCCCAAGCGGTATCCTCGGCCGTCTGCATCGCAGCTCGGGAGTCCGTGGTGCCGTCCAGGTAGATCGTGCTGCCGCTGTTCGTCACCTGGATAATTGAACTCGTCAAGATGGTTTTGCGAGCAAAGGCCTTGTTGATGCGGTCGGCCACGTCGCTCGGGACCGGGTCGGCTGAGATCTCGATATTGTCGGTGAGGCCTCGCACTCCCCGGACGTGGGCAACGGCGTACGCTGTCCCTGAGCAACGGTAAGCCCGTTATGGCCAGCCGGCGACCGGTCGTCAGGAACCGTGCGTTCGTCGGGATTTTGGTGCAGTTTTCTGTTCCCGACCGTGCCCCCAGCGCACAGCTCAGCACAGAGGGCGCCGGACTGGGCTCCTCGGGTTGGCAGACGCTCACGAAACCGAGCAGCAGGTGGCTGAGGTCATCGCCGGCGGTCTTACGAACCGCGAAGCCGGCCGGCGGGTCTACATGTCACCACATACGGTCGACGCCCATTTGCGGCGCATTTTTCGCAAGCTCGGCATCAACTCGAGGGTCGAGTTGGCCCGCATTGTCGGCCAGCTGCAGCGGAAGGTGCCCAGTCCAAAGCGTGGTGAGGTGGAGTCGCCGGCGAGACGGTGCCATCCCTCGCAGCACCAATCTTTTTGGTCAGCGTAGTCCCACTACTACCGGAACGCGGAAATCCCGCGTGGTACGAAGCGCAGCTCCAGGCCTTGGTGCGCCTGGGAGCGGTGAGGCCGTCGGCGTCGACGGCCCCACCGGTTATTCCCGACTATCGGCTTCAGTTCTGTACAGCTTGCTTCATCTCCGCCGCCAGCTCTTCAGTCGTGGCGTCCACTGTTTGCTTGAAGGTCTTTGCCGCCCTGGTAACAGCCTTGTCGAATGCCTTCTCCATGGTGGGTTCCCCTACCACGATGAGCCCAGCCTGGTTGGCGCTGAGTTCCTCGGCTGCTGCTTTGAGCTCCTTGCGCGACAAGGGCCCAAAGCCGATCTCCTCCGGGATGACCCGGATGCGAGGCCGGTCGGCCCGCTTGACGACATGCGGCTTGCCATTTTGCTGGTCGACGACGGCGGCGTCGTAGACCCCAACCAGATCCTCCTTGTGGAGCTGCTCGATGTCCTCGAGGTCCGACTTGGCCGCTTCGACATCGTCGTATACCGCAATGTAAACAGCGAGCTGTTTGTCATTCGCCTTTATTGGTCTCCTTTGTGGGTGACTAGAAAACGTGGTCCTCTGCCATGCCCATTGTCCTGCCGCCGTCAACTTCGTACATCACGCGTTCGCGGGGTTTGCGTCGGACAGGTCGAGATCGTTGCGCGGGACCAGTCCCTAGTACGCACCTGAGCGGCGCAATACGCTTGACGGAGTCCGGAGCAGAACATGAACGTCCAACCAGATGCTCCATGACGCGATATAGGCCGTGTCAAGTTGGCGCAGGTCCTCGAAGCTCAGGTCATTGCGTCCCGAGACCTGCCATAACCCCGTAATGCCAGGTCGGACCTCGGTCCGCGGCACTGGCCAACCAGAGATTTGCGCCGCCTCAGCGACCGGGAAGGGACGAGGCCCGACCAGAGACATGTTCCCGCTGATCACGTTCAGAAGTTGCGGGACCTCGTCGAGGCTGGTCCACCGGAGCCACTGCCCGACCCGGGTCACCCGCGGGTCCTTTCGCATCTTGAAGTTTGGCCCATCCGTCTCACTTCGCGACAGAAGGGCTACTTGCTCCGACTCCGCACTCGTGCGCATCGTGCGGAACTTTACGATCGAGAACGTTGTGCCCCCACGGCCAGTACGAGGCTGGCGGAAGAAGACCGGCCCGGCCGAATCGATCTTGACGAACAATGCAACAAGCAGAAGAAGGGGACTCAGCAGGGCCAGCGAGGCCCCGGCGAGCACTACGTCCATGGCGCGCTTTGCGGTCCTGCCGCCGAGAGTCAGTTGCGGCCGAGGGACATGCACGAGTGGCATGCCATTGAACTCCTCGATATGACTGTTCCAATTGACGAGCTCAAATAGCCGGGGGACGACCGAAATACACACGCCGGAGTCCAATCGCCGCAACCGTTCGACGCATTCGACAGACGGTGAGCTCGAAAAGGCGACTACCACCCGGTCCACCTGCTGACGTTCGCACAGGCTGTTCAAATCGGCCAAGCCATCGATGACAGCTCCAGAACCCTTGTCGTCAACGGTGCCGACAAGGGTAACGGTGGGGTGGAGAGACAGGCGCCGAGCGACGGCATCGGCGCCGCTGACCCCACGACCACCACGCGTTCCTTTGACCGGTGCATTGCTCTCGCTCGAAAGAGACGAGCCAACGGGAGCATGAGAAGTGCGGGGAGTGCCAATATCAGGAGATGGCCGGCGGATGCTGCGGCTTTCCCCGGCTCGACCACCGGAGCCAGCAGTACCGCCGCGAGTACCCCAATTATTAGCGCTGTGCCGGCGAGCCTCAGGTCGAACAAGAATGACGGGACAAGTTGACGTGTCGTGCGCCGCCGCGATTCACCGATAGAGAAGAACAACCAAACCGTACTCAAAAGGATGACGGCGACCGGGGCACCAACAGTGGCGGGCCCGAGGCCTAAGGCGGCGGCCAATGCTGTCCCCAGGATGTACGAGACGCATAAGGCCACCACGGGGGCGAGGGCTGATATACCGCGCATCACCAGGGGCGGGCTGGACCGCCGGCCATAAGGACGGCGCGTAGTCGGGGGGGACGGCCGTTCCTGCGACGGTTCGGACGTCGATGGGACCACCGTCGGGCCCCATTCGATCGGCTTCGCGAGCGACACATTGGACGACGCGGGAGTGACGGGTGCTGATACATCGGGCGACGTGGCTACATGCGGGCGGCTGCTACGGCGACCCCCGGGGAGACGTATCAGTGACCAGCAACCCACCTCGTCGTCACCGAAGCCATATCGTGAAAGGGGGGCAGGCAGACCTATTCGGGATGAGGTAAGACCAAGCCACAACCAGCCGGCGACCACTCTCGGCTGCACTTTCGAGGGTTGAACGGCCGCAATGTGACCAAGCCCGTCCCCGGTGCGAACGCCTGAGGTCGCGGACGGGTTCGAAATCGGTTTCATCGTGAGCGTCCCGCCGACCGCAGAGTGTGCCATTTTTGGTTCCGTGACAACGCTCCTTGTCGAGCTGTCGGTTCCTGGTCACCGGCGCCTTGGACGTCGGAGTTAAATGCCAGTTTGTTGGCGTTCCGGGCTGCACCTCATCGAAGGTCACCGCAAAGGAAAATGCCCAACTTTTCCGACCAGATGGTATTAATTGCGCCCATCAATGAGGGACAATGGCATCAATAGCCGTGATTGGCACCGGTTACGTCGGCCTTACCACGGCGGCGTGCCTGGCATCTCTCGGTCAGCACGTGCATGCGACCGATATCGACGTCGACCGGATCGCACAGCTCAATGAGGGAGTCGTCCCCATTCTGGAACCCGGGCTTGATGAGCTGCTGGCCGGTGGGCTGGCCACCCGCCGGCTCCGTTTCTCGTCAGACAACCAGGCGGCAGCCAGCACCGCAGAGTTCGTTTTTCTCTGCCCGCCGACGCCACCGCGGCCTGATGGGACTGTGGACACGAGCGCCATTGACAACGTTGTGACCGAGGTCCTACCCGTGTTGCGTGCTGGCAGCGTCGTGGTTACGAAGTCGACGTGCCCCCTCGGCTTCAACGCTCGGCTGGGCGAGCTCATGCGCCCGAGGAAGGTCACAGTCGTAAGTAACCCCGAGTTCTTGCGAGAGGGCCATGCGGTGGCCGACTTCTTCGCGCCTGACCGAATAGTCATCGGCAGCGATGACTATGAAGCCGCACAACGTGTGTCCTTACTGCTCGGCACGTTGAGCGCGCCGCGCTTCGTGATGAGCCCCACCGAAGCCGAAATGGTCAAGTACGGTGCGAACGCGTTCCTTGCCGTCAAGATCACCTTTGCCAACACTTTGGCCGATTTATCCGAGGCTTTTGGAACTGATGTCCGCGTCGTTGCTCAGGCCATTGGAGCTGACCATCGCATTGGGTCGGAATTCCTCCAGCCCGGTCCGGGCTACGGGGGGTCGTGCCTTTCCAAAGACACACGGGCGCTTTCGTCATTCGGTCACTCCAAAGGATCGCCCGTTCGCCTCATAGAAACCGTGATCGCCGAGAACGAGCAACGCCTCGATAGCTTCGTTCACCGGGTGGCTGACTCAGCGGGGGGCTCTTGCGCGGGCAAGACGGTCGCGCTTTGGGGGCTGACGTTCAAGGCCGGGACCAGTGACCTCCGCGCCTCGCCGGCCGTGGCCTTGGCCAGGAGGCTTCTCGCTGCAGGAGCGACCGTTCGAGGCTTCGACCCTGCGGTCATTCACGCTGACATCACAGACAAGTCGGGTCAGGGTGTGGATGTTTTACCGGACCGGTACTCCGCGTGCCAGGGAGCCGATGTATTGGTGGTCGCAACGGAGTGGCCGGAGTTCCGCGACTCGGACTGGGACAAGGTCGCCGAGATGATGAACGAGAGAACAGTCGTCGACGCTCGCAACCTTCTCGACCCGGACGTACTCGCCGACCATGGCTTCCGCTACGTCGGCGTTGGCATCCCCGGGGTGACCAAGCGGTGAGGGTAGCCGTCACTGGGGGCGCCGGCTTCGTGGGGGCCGACTTGTGCCGCGCTCTGCATGAGCGCGGGGACGAGGTCATTTGTATCGACAACCTTTCGACATCATGGGAGGCGAACCTCGAGGCATTGTCCCGGCTCCCCGGCTTGCGGTTCATCCGCGCGGACATCTCCGATGGCTTTCCTGACTGCGGGAAGCTTGCCGCCGTGGCCCACTTGGCCAGCCCAGCCTCGCCACCCGACTATCAGCGCCTTGCTCTCGAGACGCTCCGGGTAGGCGCCTCCGGCACAGAGGCATGCCTGAAGGAGGCAACCCGCCAGCGAGCACGCTTCCTGCTTACGTCCACGAGCGAGGTCTATGGTGAGCCTGCCGTCCATCCGCAAGTCGAAGAGTACTGGGGCAACGTCAACCCGACCGGCCCCAGGTCGATGTACGACGAGGCCAAGCGGTTTGCCGAAGCCCTGACGAGTGCGTACCAGTCCCGCCACGCCACACGTACTGGCATTGTGCGGATCTTCAACACGTACGGCCCGGGAATGCGGCCCGATGATGGGCGGGTCGTCCCGAGTTTCATTACAAGCGCGCTAAGGGGAGATCCGTTGACTTGCTTCGGCGGCACCCAGACCCGCAGTCTCTGTTATGTCGACGACCTGGTCGCCGGCCTCGTCACAATGCTTGACACCGATGTGGTAGGGCCGGTCAATCTCGGCAACAACCAGGAAATCTCGGTGGCCGACCTTGCTGCCTTGGTCCTGCGGCTGACTCGGTCCGGGAGCAGGATTGAAATCAAACCGGTCCCCGTGGACGATCCCTCTCGACGGTGCCCCGACATATCGTTGGCGCTGCGCGTGCTCGGATGGGGCCCCGAAGGTCAGCCTCGAGGAAGGGCTCAGCCGAACGATCGAGGCCTTCAATTCCACGCTCTCCTTATCGTCTGCTCGATCGGGGTGACTGAGCCTCCCCGCAGCCGCTCAGGCTAACCTGTTTTCGCGGTCAAAACCCTAAGGGGTTCCTCAGGAAGTTCCCCCCGGCCAGTCTTATCTGGTCTCCTTCGCAGTGGTCTGGAAAGCGCCAAATGGCACATCTCCCATGGCGAAGAGCCCAATTAGGATGACCCTTACGGGCCCAGGAGGCTGGGGCCAAAGCATCAGGTGCGCTTCGGGCGGCGAGAAAGCTAGCTACCGGGTGGTGTTGCCGGCGTAGACCGGGCCGCCGGTTCCGCCGGCCGTTCCGGGGCACGTTAAGTACGTCTAGCGCGCTCGTGGCCGCGGCGAGCTTGACGACAGCAACGGCACGGGGAACCCCGGCTCGCCCGCACTCGGTGCCGGGATAGACGACCCATCCCTCCTCGAGGCTGTGACGGCCCCCGATGTTTGGGCCCTGCTCAACTTCGTAAGGTTCCGCCCGCGGCCCGGAGCCGGAAAGCTCACGTGCGAGCCGCTAAAGCGGCGCGGTACCCGCCCGGTGCCGCGCCGGCGACGGCCATTCGCCCGAGAGGCGAGATTGACAATTGCCAGCGGACCTTGCTAGTTTTGCGCCTTTCAGGGGAGGGTTTTAGCGCTGCCTAAGGGCAGTGCTCGAAGGGAGATCACGCAGCATGAGGAATTTTTCTCGGCTTGGCATAGCCCTACTGGGGCTCGTCGGCGCGACGCTTGCACCCGTGACGATGGCATCGGCCGCCTCGTCCTCGGCTCTGAGGGCATCATCCGCTCCCTCGGGGACGGTCACCTTCGCCCTACCACCAGGGTCCATCCCCACCTACATCTTCCCCTTCGTGAGCGGGCCGAACTCCAACAACATCGACCTCTTCCAATTCACCCCGTACTTGTGGCGGCCGCTGTATTGGTTTGGTTACGGAAAAACCCCGGACATCAACTTCGCACAGAGCGTCGGCCAGCCGCCCGTCTACTCCAACGGCGGCCGCACCGTCACCATCACGCTCAACCGCGACTACCGGTGGTCGGACGGCAAGCCGATCACCAACCGCGACGTCGAGCTCTGGATGAACATCTTCAAGGTCGAGAAGCAAAACTACCTCGCCTATTCGGTTGGCAGCATCCCCGACGACATCACGTCGATGAGCTTCCCGAGCAGCACGCCTTACACGTTCAGCATCACCTTCAACAAGGCCTATAGCCACCTATGGCTGCTCTACAACCAGCTGAGCCAGATCACCCCTATCCCCCAGCAGGCTTGGGACAAAACCTCGGCTTCCGGGCCGGTCGGGAATTACGATATGACGCCGGCCGGAGCACTGAAGGTCTACAAATTCCTCAATACACAGTCGACCCAACAGGCGACGTACGCCAGCAACCCGTTGTGGAAGGTCGTCGACGGCCCGTGGAACCTCTCGGCCTTCAGCCCTTCGACTGGCTACTCGGCCTTCGTTCCCAACCCCGCCTACGGCGGCCCGGGCAAGCCCAAGATCGCCAAGCTCGAAGAGCTTCCCTTCACAAGTGACATCGCCGAGTTCGACGCCTTGCGCTCGGGGCAGCTCGACTACGGGTACCTTCCCTCGGAGGACATCAATCAGGCCCGGGAGTTCACGAGCCGTGGCTACACGATCGACAAGTGGACCGACTTCGGGTTCAACGATTTCTTCGTCAACTTCACCAACCCCCAAGTGGGCCCGATCTTCAAACAGCTCTACGTGCGTCAGGCGATGCAGCACTTGATCAATCAGCCAGAGATCGCCAACGACATCTTCCATGGGGCGGCCTATCCGGACTACGGCCCGGTGCCGACGGTGCCCCCCAACCCGTACTCCACCCAGCAGATGAAGACCAATCCGTACCCCTACAGCGTCTCAGCGGCGAAATCGCTCCTCTCCTCGCACGGATGGACCGTGCACCCAGGTGGGGCCTCCACCTGCGCCCAGCCCGGGTCCGCCTCGAACCAGTGCGGGGCCGGGATACCCGCTGGCGCGAAGCTCAGTTTCACCGAGCTCGTCGCCACGGGCTCGGCCCCCTTCACCGCCGAGACGGAGACGATGCAGTCCGCCTGGTCGCTCGCCGGGATCCAGGTGACCCTACGCCAGGAGTCACCCGGGGCCATCTACGCCAGCCTTTCTCCGTGCAAGAACGGCAACTCTGGTTGCGCCTGGCAGATGGCCAACTTCGGCTCGCCTGGCGAGACCCCCACGTACTCGCCTGAGTACCTGCCAACTGGAGGACCGTGGTTCGCCACCGACGGCGCCAATAACGTGCAGGGCTACAGCAACCCCGAGATGGACGCCCTAATCTCGGCGACCGAGGTCAATTCCTCGGCATCGGCCGTCCAGGCCTTCGGCGCCTATGCCCAGAAGGCATTGCCCAACCTGTGGGAGCCGGACTACTACTACCAGCTATCGGTGATATCCAACAAGCTGCACGGCGCGCTCCCGCAGGATCCGAACCTGAACCTGTACCCGCAGAACTGGACAACCTCGGGCTAGCCGGCGAGCTGAGCGTGGCGAGCCTCGGCGGCTTGCGAGGCCCGGCGCGCCTGCTGGCCATCGCCGGCAGCACCGACCCACCGGGGCAGGTACCGGTGGGCGAAGCTAGTCGGTGACATGACCGCATACCTGGTTAGGCGCGTCCTGCAGGCGGTCGTCGTCCTGTTTGGCGTCTCGCTGATCGTGTTTCTGCTGTTAAAGGCGCTCCCGGGTGGCCCAGCCCGGGCCGCGCTCCAGCTTCGGGCCAACCCCGCGACGATCCACGCCTTCGACGTGAAGTACGGTTTGCTCAAGCCGCTGCCCGTGCAGTACCTCACCTGGCTCGGCCAGCTCCTGCAGGGCAATCTCGGGTTCTCCTACAAGCAAAACCAGAGCGTGGACACCTTGCTCAGGGAGAACCTCCCGCGGTCGCTCGTACTCGTCGGGTCCTCCACGATCATCGCCCTGCTCGTAGCCATCCCGATGGGCACGTACCAGGCCGTTCGTCGGAACAAGCCGGACGACTATGTGCTCACCGGCATGTCGCTCGTCTTCTACTCGATGCCGAGCTTCTTCCTCGGGATCATTCTCATCATCGTGCTGAGTGACATCCTGCCCCTTCTTCCCTCGACGGGGCCAACTTCGGTGAACCCGATCTGGGACCAGCTCCCCAACCTCGTGCTCCCCGTACTTACCCTCACGCTCGTCACGCTGGCACTGTTCAGCCGCTACATGCGCTCGTCGGTGCTCGAGAACCTCATCCAGGACTACGTCCGCACGGCGCGGGCCAAGGGCGTATCGAACCGGAGGGTGCTGTTCCTACACGCCATGCCCAACGCCCTTCTGCCGATCATCACCCTGATCGGGCTGAGCCTCCCGGGCATCCTCTCCGGGGCCCTCGTCGTCGAGTCGTTGTTCAACTATCCAGGCATGGGCTTGATGTTCTGGAACGCGGCGCAGAACCAGGACTACCCGGTGATGCTGGGAACGACGATGGTCGTCGGCGTCGCCGTCGTCCTCGGCTCCCTGCTCGCCGACGTGTGTTACGCGATAGCCGACCCTCGGGTGCGCTACTCGTGAGCCGGCGCGCCCGGGGACTGGCCGTCGCGAGGGTGGGCCGATGATCGGCGCCGGAGTCCCCTTCGAAGAGGTACCCGTCATTCATGTGGCCCGCGAGGAACCGGCCGGCGAGGAGCGTACAGGGCTGCTCAAGCCCACCGTCCGCGTGTTCATGGAGAACCGGCTAGCGGTCGTCGGGGTCGGGGTCGTCATTTTCTTCGTGCTGTTCTGCTTCGTCGGTCCGCTCCTTTACCACACCAACCAGGTACAGGCGAACCCGGTGATCTCGGACCGGGCTCCCAGCCTGCAGCACCTGCTCGGAACAGATGACGCCGGCTACGACGTCTTCGGCCGGCTGATGGCGGGTGGGCGGACGACACTGATCGTCGCACTGGCCGTGGCGGTGCTCGCCACTAGTTTCGGCACTATCTGGGGGGCAGTCGCCGGCTTCGCCGGCGGGATGATCGATGGGGCGATGATGCGGATCGTCGACTCGATCCTCTCCATCCCGACGCTGTTCCTACTTCTGTTCGTAGCGACCATCGCCACGCCGTCGGTCTTGCTGTTGATCGCCGTTATCTCCGGCGTCTCCTGGCTCGTGCCGTCACGGCTGGTCCGCTCGGAGACCCTAGCTCTGCGTACCAGCCAGTACGTCGACGCCTCGCGAGCGGCGGGCAGCCGCCCGGTGGGGATCGTATTCCGTCACATCATCCCCAATGTGTTCGGGACCGTCGTCGTCAATGCCACCTTCCAGGTCGCCGACGCCGTCCTCGCCATCGCCTACCTGAGCTTCCTCGGGCTCGGCATCCCGCCGCCGGCGGCCAACTGGGGCGCCATGCTCTCGCAGGGTGTGAACTACGTGTTCGCCGGCTACTGGTGGGAGATCTGGCCGGCGGGCCTTTGCATCGTCGCTCTAGTGGTCGCCTTCAACTTCATCGGCGACGGCCTGCGCGACGCCGTCGAGGTGCGGCTGCAGCGACGGTAGCCGGCGCCACGCTCGGCCTGCTCGGCCTGCGACGCCGCGCTCGTCCCTGCAAATATGTACACCCATGGTCCCCGCGGGAAGGTCTGTGCTCGTGACGGGAGCGTCGCGGGGGATCGGTGCCGCCACCGCTCGTGCGTTCGCCGAGGCTGGTGACCGGGTGGCCGTTAACTACGCGTCGTCTCGGTCATCAGCCGAAGAAGTCCTCCACTCGCTGGCCGGACAGGGCCACGTCCTCGCCCCTGCCGACGTTGGCGACCCAGCGGCCGTCCGCCAGATGGTCGACCGCGTCGCCGAGGCGATGGGCGGCATCGACGTCCTCGTGAACAATGCCGGCATCTACGTCCCCCACGAGATCCTCGAGGTCTCCTACGAGCAGTGGCAAAAAGCCTGGTCGGAGACGCTGGCGGTCAACCTCGTCGGTGCCGCCAACGTGACTTGGTGTGCAGTGCGCCACATGCACGACGGGGGGAGCATCGTCAACGTCGGGTCCCGGGGCGCCTTTCGCGGTGAACCACGACATCCCGCCTACGGGGCCAGCAAGGCGGCCCTGGTGGCGTTCGGACAGTCGCTGGCACAGGCGCTCGGACCGAGACGTATTGCGGTGACCACTGTGGCCCCGGGATGGACCGAGACGGACATGTCGTCGGTCGCCCTGGCCGGCCCGACGGCGAGCGGCGGAGGCAGGAGAGCCCGCTCGGGCGGGCCGCCTACCCCGAGGAACTGGCGAGAGCCATTGTCTACCTGGCGTCACCGGACGCGGAGTACGCCACCGGAGCCGTGCTGGACTTCAATGGCGCCTCCTATCTACGAGTGTGACCGAGCGCAGCGGTCCTGACGTCGGTCCGATGACCACCCACCGCCCGGTCCGCTGGGGCATCATCGGCACGGCCAACATCGCCCGTCGCCAGTTCCTCCCTGCTCTGGCGGAGGTAGGCGAAGGCCGGGCCGTGCTCGTGGCCGGGCGCGACGGCCGCCGCGCCGCGGAATGGGCGACCGCCGAGGGGGTCGAGGCCGGCGTCGCCGGCTACGAGGCGGTCGTCGGGTCGGACGAGGTTGACGCGGTCTACATCGCCCTTCCGAACTCCTTGCACGCTGAGTGGACGGTGCGGGCCCTCGCGGCGGGCAAGGCCGTGCTCTGCGAGAAAATGCTCTGCCGCGACCCCGCCGAGCTCGGTCCCGTGTTCGAGGCCGCCGGCCGGCCTGGCGCGCTGCTGTGGGAGGCCTTCGTCTTCCCGTTCCAGCACCAGCACCAGCGCCTTTTGGAGTTCGTTGGATCGGGGACGATCGGCGATCCCTGCGAGATCGTCAGCTCCTACCACTTCCGGGTCAGTCAGCCCTCGAACATCCGGCTCAACGCCGAACTTGGCGGCGGCGCGCTCGCCGATGTCGGCTGCTACCCGGTGCGCCTCGCCCAGGAGCTGCTCGGCCCACCGCCCGACCCGATCGAGGTATGGTGCGAGGCGATCGACCATGGCCACGACGTCGACACCGACACCGCGGCGATCGTCCCCTGGGGATCTGCTCGGCTCATATTCTCGGTGGGCTTCCACCGCCGCCTCGACTCTTTCACCCGCGTGATCGGGACGACCGGGGAGCTGCGCCTGACCAATCCCTACCATCCGGGGCCGGACGACACCCTGACGGTCCTCGCCGAAGGTGAGGAGCTGGTGGTCGAGCACCCGACCACCGACTCAAGGTCGTTCAGCGCCATGCTGCGCCATATCCAGCGCGTCCTCGCCGGCGACGAGGCGCCGCGCCGTCTCGCCGTCGAGGTCTCGGCGCCGACGGCGATCGTGATCGACGCCCTGCAACAGGCATGCGGGCCGAGCCCGCACTGAGGCGCGGAGTCTCGAAGAGGTGACGTGGTCGCGCCGATCCCTGTTCTGATCTGCTCGTACCTCGAGCCGCCGCTCGTCGAGCTGATCGCCGCCACGCCAGGCGTCGAGGTGCTGAACGCCCCCGAGCTGCTACCGCAGCCGCGCTACGCCTGCGACCACACCGGCCCACGCCGCGACCTGGACGAGGCCGGGCTTCGTCGCTGGGGCGAGCTGCTAGCGAGTGCCGAGGTCTGCTTCGACTTCGACTGGGACCAGCCAGCCAGGCTGTCCGAGCGCGCTCCGAAGCTGCGCTGGATCCAGGCGACGAGCGCCGGGATCGGCGGTTTCATGGACCGCACCGGGCTGTCGGCCGGTTCCATCATGGTGACGACGGCGGCGGGCGTGCATCCTGTCCCGCTCTCGGAATGGGTCCTCACCGGTGTGCTCCATTTCGTGAAGGACGTCCCCCTGCTGCAGGCTCGCCAGCACGAGCACCGCTGGCAACGGATCGCCGTCGGCGCCCTAACCGGGCGGCGCGCCATCGTGGTCGGGCTGGGCCACGTCGGGCGGCGCGTCGCTGAGGTGCTGGCCGCGCTCGGCGTCGAGGTGTGGGGAGCCGGCAGGCCGGGAGGCAGCTACGACCTGCCCGCGCTGGCCCGGGTCGGCTCGACCACCGAGCTTGCCCGGATGCTCCCCGGATGCGACATCCTCGTGCTCTGCCCCCCGCTGACCCCGCAGACCGAGGGGATCATCGGCCGCGCCGAGCTCGCCCTGCTGCCCGAGCACGCGATCGTCGTCAACATCGGGCGCGGCCAGCTCGTCGATGAGGAGGCGATGATCGAGGCGCTCCGGGCACGCCGGCTCGGCGCGGCGGTGCTCGACGTCGCGCGGGTCGAGCCCCTACCGCAGGACTCGCCACTCTGGGACCTCGACAACGTGCTCATCTGCCCGCACTCCGCCTCGACCTTCGCCACCGAGAACGCCACACTGGTGGAGCTGTTCCTCGACAACCTGCAACGGTTCCGCTCCGGCGCCCCGATGCGCAACTACTACCGCGCCGACCGCGGTTACTGACGGCACACGTCTATCCGAGCTTGACGCCCGGTAACCGAACAGTTACGGTAACTGTGAGGTTACGTAAGGAGTGGGTGTTGGCCGAGGCGCCGTCGCCAGCCGGCGACCCGTTTGATGCATTGGGTGACGAGCACCGACGGCGCATTCTGACGTTGCTCGGCGCTGGGGGCAGGTCGGTGGGCGAGATCGCGGCCGAGCTGCCGATCAGCCGCCCGGCCGTGTCCCGTCACCTCCGCCTGCTCAAGGACGCACGGCTAGTTTGTGAGCACCCTGAGGGCACTCGGCGTGTGTACGAGCTCGAGGGCGAAGGGGTGGCGGTCATACAGGAGTACCTGGTTGGCCTATGGGGTGAGGCAGCCGCCCGTTTCCGGCTTCTGGCCGACAACTCGCAGGACCGTCGATGACCTCGCCCCTTCGTTTGGACTTTGTGGTGGCGTGTCCGCTCGACAAGGCGTTCCGGCTGTGGACTGAGGCTCTCGGGATGTGGTGGCCGGCTGACCACACTGTCAGCGGTGATCCGGCGGCGGTGGTCCTGGAAGGACATCGGGGAGGGCGAGTCTTCGAGCGGGCTCTGGATGGGACCGAGCACGACTGGGGACGGGTCACGGTGTGGGAACCTCCGTGGCGACTTGGTTACACCTGGCACCTGGGCGGCCGCGCTGACGACGCCACCGACGTTGAGATCGGGTTCGTCGCCGGCGAGCACGACACCACAGTCGTAATGATCGAACACAGAGGCTGGGAGCGGCTCGGTGAACGGGCCGACGAGTGGAAGGACCGCAATCGGGCCGGTTGGGAGTCGCTGCTGCCGCACCTGGCCGAAGCCGCATCGTCAGAGCTCGGGGCAGCGTACGGCTCGCGCCTGACGGCTGAAAGGGGCACGACGACATGACAGCAGGAACGGGCGCTAAGGATGATCCGTGGTCGCTGACGACTCCACCGGGCACCTCCACTTACACCATGTTTCGCGACGAAGCGGCCGACCCGCCGGCGCTGGTGTGCCAGGTCGGCTCCACCACGCTGAGATATCGCCTGCAGGCCATCGAAGACCTGCACGCATGGCTGCTCGAGCAAGACGACTGGGTCCCCCTCGGTGCGGCCGACGAGAACAAAGACGCGGCCGTCGGGACCGTCGAAGCCTGGGGACGATCCCCCGATAACCCGGTCGGAGGCTGGTACGGGTTGCGCAAAGGGTACCGAGGCCGTTTCGCCATGTACATGCCACCACTCCTGGAGCGGCTGGGGTTGGCCGAGGTCACCCACGACGCCCGCAGCAACCGGATGCGGGCGATCAAGCCGTAAACGCGGCAAGAACTTCTCTTGCCCCGGTACATGGGACGCTATAGGGTCCCACGACCGAGACGGAGGTGGCAGATGCCTTATGAGAAAGGCCCAGCCCTCTCAGGTGCGCGCCTGGAGGACCTGGACCTCTCGCATGCACGCTTGCACGCGCCCAACTTCGAGGGGGCCAAGATCACGGACGCGTGGTTCCTTCACGCTGACATTTCGGGAGACCTCGAAGGTCTCCGTCTGAACGGTGTGGAGGTGGCGCCCTTGGTGGCCGCAGAGCTGGAACGCCGGTCGCCCGAGCGAGCCAAGCTGCGGGCTACCGACCCAGGCGGCTTAGCCGACGCGTGGGTGATGGTCGAGGACCTCTGGCGCTCGACCCTTGCTCGCGCCGGGAAGCTGGCGGAGCCGATGCTCTACGAGCGAGTCGACGACGAATGGAGCTTTGTTGAAACCCTCCGCCACCTCGTGCTCGCCACGGACTGTTGGTTGCGGCGCATGGTGAAAGGCGTGGGCCACCCGTACCATCCGTGGGGGCTTGCCGGCTCGTGGCTCACCGACCCAGCCAGTTGGGGGCTCGACCCCGTAGCGGCCCCGTCCCTGCAAGATGTGCTCGAGCTTCGGCGGCAGCGTATGGACGAGGTCCGAGAGTCCATCGGCGCTCTCAGCACTGAGGAACTCGACCGGGTGTGTGTTCCTCCAGGTTCTCCAGGTCACCCGACCAGCGACCACACCGTTCGGGCGTGCCTGCACGTGATCCTCAACGAAGAGTGGGAGCACAACGGTTACGCCCGGCGCGACCTCGACATCCTCGACAGCCGATGAACCGCCTCCCACCAGCCCGGGCGACGTCCGCCGCCAAGGCAACCTGCGGTGCCGGGGAGGTTGCGGGCCTTTCCCGCGGCACAATCCTGCCTTATGTCCGCCCGTCTTATGTGGGGTCCGAGAAAGTTGTTCTCCTGCAAGGGAAAACTACATACCGAGATGCCTCGCCCTCAACCAGCGCAGCGGCCAGTTCGAGAGCTGGTCCAACGTCGCCCAGGTGGTAGACCCGCTCAGAGGGTTCGATGTTGTCCAGGAACGTCTGGTAAACGAGGGCGGTGCGCAAAACAGCGAGCGGTCGTAGTAACTTCCAGGCTCTCCCGGGCTCGCTGCCGGGGACGGCTCGTTCCCAAGCCGCCAGCCAGTGTTGCTCACGGAGCTGACGTCGGTCGGGAGCATTTTCGAGAACGGCGAGATCGAGCAACGGGTTGCCCACCCGAGAATCGCCCCAGTCGAACCACACCGGTGGTTCGGTACCCAGGCGGGCGTTGCCAGGGTGGGCGTCGCCATGAACAAGCGCATCAGGTAGCCCGCAATCGTCGATAGCCTTGGCCCGGTCCTCGGCAGTATCGACCAGCCGCAGGAGACGGGTGTCGTGGGGGGCTAGGCGGCCCACGAGCGCCGCCAGCTCGTGGACGAGCACGGGCCATCGCGCATCTGGAACCCCGGCCGCAAGCAGCTCCGCCACCCGTGGCACATTCCCGCGCTGGAGTTCGACCAGGGAGTCGATTAGCGGGAGCGTTTCTTCGACGGTGGCGTCATGGCCGTCGGTCCCACCCATATCGCGGAGCAGGATCCGGTGGCCGGCCGCGCCGATCAGCTGTGGCACCCCGGGGCCGGCAAGGAGGCCCAGCAGGGCGCCTTCGTGGCCAAAGAAACCCGGTACGCACTTCAACCACGCTCTGCCTTGGGCCGTCGGCATTGACCAAATGGCCGACAGGTTCCACGTCCGGTGCTGGACGGCCGGCCCGGTCCGCTCGACCAGGCCCGATGCCCAAGCGACATCGGCCGCCGGGCCGCCGGGTCTTGCCCAGGACATCCGGAGGGGATGGTCGGCGACCACGACATCGCAATTCGAAACCGGTGCAAAGGCGGGCGTTCCCGCGCCAGCCTGAGCGAGGTACCTGACATGGCCACCGACGGTGGCCCCCAGGGCCGGTACCCCATCGAGCAGCCGTAACACCGTGAACTCGGGGTGGCAATGATGGACCGGTCCCACGTCCTGCCACCATGGGGTCCCCACCGTGAACGGCTCGAGCTGGCCGAGCACGGTCGCCTTCTCATCGCAGGCCACGAGGGTTACCACCCGGTCCACAGTTGCCATCATGGCCGGCGCCGTTAGGAGCTGTTGTTGCCTATCGTCCGAGTTGATGAAGCAGACCCTGCACCAGTACCTGCAGACGGCCCGCGATGCCGTCGTGTGGAAGTTGGACGGCCTGGCCGAGTACGACGTCCGGCGGCCGCTCGTCCCGACGGGCACCAACCTCCTGGGGTTGGTCAAGCACTTGACATGCGTCGAGCTTGGGTACTTCGGCCCGGTCTTCGGCCGGCCGATGGCGGGGCCGAACCCCTGGTTCGACGACGGCGCGGAGGACAACGCCGACCTCTTCGCCCGAGCTGATGAAACGCGGCAGGACATCGTCGCCGGCTACCGTCACGCATGCACCGCCGCCGATGACACGATCGAGGCACTTGACCTCGACAGCCCGGGTTCGGTGCCGTGGTGGTCGAAACCAGATGTGACCCTTTACCACGTTCTTGTCCACGTGACGACCGAGACCTGCCGCCACGCCGGCCACGCCGACATCGTCAGGGAGCTGGTCGACGGCCAGGTCGGGTACGCGACTTGGGGCAGCAACATCCCCGAGCACGACAACGCCTGGTGGCGTACCTACCGGGACCGTGTCGAGGACGAGGCCCGCCGGTCCACGGGCTGAAGCCGCCCAGGGAGACCGTTACCTTTATTTCCGAGCTGTTGATCGCGGCCCGAACAGACGCAGCGGTTTTCCCGAAGTAAACCCCAGTGGCGTTACCAAGCCCGGTGCCGTAAATGATTACTATGTCGCCAACCGCAGTCGGTGCTTTCGTCACGCTGAGCCGTCTGACGGTAGGCGGCTGATAGTAGGTTCCTTTCAGACCGACTTGGTTTCACGACCTCAAGGGCCAGCGATTGTGGCGTCGGCTCAGCGACGCCGCCACGATTTTGAGTGAGCAATAGCCCTTCAGTTGGTGGCAGTGAAGTTGGCCCGAGCGGCCGGAGCTGTCGAACCCCGGACGACCAGCTCCGGCTCGAACAGCAGCCTCTCAGCGGTGGCCACAGTCCCGTCGATCTGGCTGGCCAGCAGCTTTACCGCGGCGCGGCCCATCGACTCGATGGGTTGGCGGATGGTCGTGAGCGGAGGATCGGTGCACATCATGAGCGTAGAGTCGTCGTAACCGACGATGGAAACATCCTCGGGGACACGCAGCCCGAGCCTGCGTACAGCCCGGACGGCTCCCAGGGCCAAGGGGTCGCTGGCGCAAATAATCCCCGTTATGCCCCGGCTTACCAGGCGAGCTCCGGCGGCGTGACCAGCTTCGAGGGAGAATGGGACGTGCTCGACGCGCGACGGGCCGTCTGCGGTACGCGCCTCGGCGGGTGAGCGTCTCGAACGCCTCGAGACGGAGGCGGCTCGGCATGTGGTCCTCGGGACCGAGGATCATCCCTACCTCTTCATGACCCAGGGTTTGAAGGTGGTTGAACGCCTGCTCAGTGGCGACGGCGTCATCCGTCGACACCTGGGCGAAGGCCAGGTCGTCACTGGAGGCGTTGACCAGGACCACCGGCAACGCCCGGTCGCGCAACAGCTGGTAGTGCACGTGGGATGAGTCGGCCTCGGCGAAATTGCCGCCGGCGAAGATCACGCCCGAAGCATGCTGGTCCAGCAGCATGTTGACGTAGTCGGCTTCCGACAGGCCGTTCGGGCCGCTCGCGCACAGCACCGGCGTGAAGCGCAGTTGGGCCAGCGCACCGCCGACCACCTCGGCCAAGGCCGGGAAGATGGGGTTCCCCAGCTCGGGGAGGACCAGGCCAACCAGCCTGGCGCGGCTGCCCCGCAATTTGGTGGGACGTTCGTAACCGAGGACGTCAAGCGCGGTGAGGACTGCGGTGCGGGTAGCAGCGGAAACGCCAGGGCGGCCATTGAGGACGCGACTGACCGTGGCTTCGCTTACCCCTACCTTTTCTGCAACCTCTGTGAGCCGCTGCACCATTGCTTCGCAAGTTTATGCCAGACTCTATTGCACTCTGCAATGAGCTGATGGAATTTCTCGACAAGTGATCACATCTTCCGGCCGTGTTGCCTAGGTGGCGACGTGGAGGGAGGCGGCGAGGGCCAGCGGAGTCGCTCATGACGTGGCCCTCGGTGCGATCCGCTGTGCGTGCTTGCGCCGGCTCACGATTGCCCTGCGCACAGACCTCAAACGGCGCTCGATCGCATTCGCCTTCAGACAACCATGACTGTGGAGTCTTGCGGTCGTTCAGCCACAAAAATACGGATTGATGTTTGAGTCTTGCATTCGTTTGTCGACTATGTCATTCTTGGCGCGATGGTGCACACGGATGCGACAGAGGTGGCTGCCGAGCTACCCGACTCTGAGCGTGCGGCCGAAAGCCCCTGGTGGCGTGATGCGGTCGTGTACCAGGTGTACATTCGGAGCTTTGCCGACGCCAACGGCGACGGCACGGGCGATCTGGCGGGAGTCCGGGCGCACCTGCCGTACCTGGCCGCGCTCGGCGTCGATGCGCTTTGGTTCAACCCGTGGTACCCGTCGCCGCTGGCCGACGCCGGCTACGACATCGTTGACTACCGCTCGATTGATCCCGCTTTCGGGACCCTCTGGGAAGCGGAGCAGCTGATCGCCGAGGCTCGCTCGCTCGGGATCCGCACGATCGTCGACATCGTTCCGAACCACGTCTCGAGCCAGCACCCGTGGTTCAGGGAGGCGCTGGTTGCGCCCGCTGGATCCGCCCCTCGTCAGCGCTTCTGGTTTCGGCCCGGCAAGGGCGCCGAGGGCGAGCTGCCGCCGAATGACTGGCAGTCGATCTTCGGCGGCTCGGCTTGGACGCGCGTCGCCGACGGCGAGTGGTACCTGCACCTGTTTGCGCCTGAGCAGCCCGATCTCAATTGGGAGCGCCCGGAGGTCTGGGAGGAGCACGAGGACATTCTGCGCTTCTGGTTTGACCGCGGCGTCGCCGGCGTGCGCATTGACTCGGCGGCTCTGCTGCTCAAGGATCCCGAGCTCCCGGAGGAGCTGCCGGACGCCGCCCCGGTGAGCATCCGTTCACCGACCGCGACGAGTTGCACGACGTCTACCGACGCTGGCGCGCGGTCGCCGACAGCTACGCGGAGCCGCGTGTGCTCGTCGGCGAGGTCTGGCTGCCCGACGC
Source organism: uncultured Acidimicrobiaceae bacterium (assembly GCA_963749305.1). Lineage (GTDB taxonomy): Bacteria > Actinomycetota > Acidimicrobiia > Acidimicrobiales > Palsa-688 > Fen-671. The sequence goes on along the minus strand of CAVVMN010000014.1, from coordinate 221,942 downwards.
CGAACGACTTGCGCGTTATCTGCGCCCCGACGAGCTCCACACCGCGTTCAACTTTGACTTCCTGGCGTGCCCGTGGGAGCCCGGTCCGATGCGGACCTCGATTGAGTCGGCTCTCGCGTCACACGCACCTGTCGATGCGCCGGCCACCTGGGTGCTCTCGAACCACGATGTCACACGTTCGGTCACGCGTTACGGGCGCGCCGACACCGGCTTCGCGTTTGGAACCAAGCGCGAAGGGACGCCGACGGACCTTCTTCGCGGCAAGCGCCGCGCTCGTGCTGCCGCGCTCCTCGCGATGGCGCTGCCTGGCTCGATGTACATCTACCAGGGCGAAGAGCTCGGGCTGCCAGAGGCGGAGAATATCCCGCCCGAGAAGCGCCAGGATCCGATGTGGCTCCGCTCCGGAGGCGTCGATCCCGGCCGCGACGGCTGCCGGGTCGCGCTCCCATGGTCCGGTACGAAGCCGCCATACGGCTTCAGCCCGAACCAGAACGTGCGGCTCTGGCTTGATCATCAGCCCGATGACTGGGCGCCGCTTTCGGTCGAGGCCCAGACCGCGGACCCGGGTTCGATGCTCAGCCTCTACCGAGCGGGGCTGCGTATCCGCCGCCAGGCGCCGTGGGGTGTCGGGAGCCAGCTGAGCTGGCTGGACTACGGCGATGACGTCATCGCTTTCACGCGGGGGGAGGGCTTCCTCTGCATCGTCAACTTCGGCTCTCAGCCGCTTGAACTCCCCGCGGGCGCAGACGTCCTCATGGGGAGTGCAGAGCTTGTCGGCGACACGTTGTCGCAGGACACCACGGTCTGGCTTATCCAGACCACAGACCGGGCTGCGTTCGACCCGGAGCAGACTCGGACGCAACACAGTTCCTAGTGAGGGAAGGGAGAAGGTAATGAGGTTCAAAACCAGGGCGAGGACGTCCATCCGCATGGGTGGTGCGGTCGTCGCCGGCGCGAGCTTGGTGGCTGCTGTTGCTGCCAGTTCGATTTCAACGGCCGCCGCCAGCGTGCCGACAGTCAAGATCAGCGTCGCTTCGTTGATCCCGGGCAGCACCGCGGCTGCGACGGCGGCGTTCAATAGTCAGGTCCAGCAGTTCGAGAAGGCCAACCCGGGTATCCAGGTCACGTCGGTTCAGTACCAGTGGCTCGGTTCGACGTTCGCCGCCAAGTTGGCGGCGGGGACGCTGCCGACCGTGTTCACCGTCCCGTTCACCGACGGTCGTGCGCTCGGCGACAATGGGCAGCTCGCCAATCTGACGAAGTACGCCAAGGCGCTGCCGTACTTCAACAAGTTCAACCCGGCCGTCATCGCCGAAGGCATCGACGCCAAGGGTCAGGTCATCGCCATCCCGACGGCGTCCTACGCCCAGGCACTGAGCTACAACCGCCACCTCTTCAGCGAGGCGGGGCTCAACCCGGACGATCCGCCCACGACCTGGGCGCAGCTCGAGGCTGACGCGAAGCAGATCTCCGAGAAGACCGGCATGGCCGGTTACGCGGAGATGGGAGCGAACGACAACACCGCCGGCTGGATCCTGACCACGCTCGATTACGCCCTTGGTGGCCGTATGGAGACTGGCATCGGCTCCAAGGCGAAGGCGACGTTTGACAACCCGCAGGCGGTTCAGGCGCTGAACATGCTGAACACGATGCGCTGGCAGGACAACTCGATGGGCTCCGACTTCGACTGGGGTTGGAGTGACATCAACCAGGCGTTTGCAGCCGGTCAGGTCGGCATGTTCATCAGCGGTTCTGACGTGTACACCAACATGGTGCAGTCCTACAACATCAACCCGACCATCTACGGCCTGGCGCCGATCCCGCTGGCGAACAACAAGAACGCCGGCGTCCTCGGTGGCGGCACGCTCGCTGCGGTCAGCCCCAGCGCCGACACCGGCGCAGATTGCGGCGGCGGTGAAATGGATCGACTACTACTACCTCCAGCGCTACGTAAACCAGCAGCAGGCGATCCGTTATTCCAAGACGCAGGCCGCCGACGGGCAGCCGGTCGGCACGCCGGAGGTCCCGATCTTCAACCAGAAGCAGGAGAACCTCTACGACAGATGGATCTTGCCCTTCGTCAACGTCCCGCTCAGCCAAATGGCGCCCTTCACTACGGCCATCTTCAACGACCAGATAATCCCCGAGCCGGAGGCGGCCACCCAGGCCGTGTACGGCGACCTTGATTCGGTTGTCGAGGCTGTCCTGACCACAGCAGGGCTCGAACCCGTCGAGCCTGCTCTCTGCGGCCAACTCCGTTGGCCAGAGATCAATTCAGCAAGGATCGTAAGAGCCCTGGCTGATCGGGCCCGGGTGGTCACGCTGGTATAGCGCGACCACCCGGCCCCCCGGCCGCAGGCCCAGACGACACGATGTCGACGACGATCAGCCCCATTACACCGGGCCTGGAGCAGACCGGGCCCGCGCCCGCAAAACGGGCTCCGTCTGTGGTGGCAGGACGCGGGTACGTTCGGCGTAGGCTGCTGACCTGGATCCGGCGCGGCGGGATATCCAGGCTGTTGTTCCTGCTGCCGCATGCTGATCGTGTTCGGTGCCTTCTCCTGGTACCCGATCGTGCGCCTCGTGCTGATGTCGTTCCAGCACACGAACTTGGTGCAGCCGCCGACCTGGGTCGGGTTCCAGAACTTCAGTGAGGTGATCCACGATCCGCTGTTCCCGATCGCAGTCAGGAACACCGCCGAGTTCGCCGGGCTGGCGCTGATCTTTGGCTATCCGATCCCGCTGGTGGCCGCCGTGCTGATCAGTGAAGTCCGCAAGCGCCGGGGTCTTTATAGCGCGCTTGCGTACCTGCCGGTCGTGATCCCGCCGGTAGTCGCGGTGCTGCTTTGGAAATTCTTTTACGACGCCGGGCCGACCGGCGTCTTCAACACGATGCTGCACTGGATCGGGATCGGGCCACAGCCGTGGATCCAGTCCGAGCGGTGGGCGATGCCATCACTGGTGCTGGAGTCGACCTGGGCGAATGCGGGCGGCACCGTGATCATCTATCTCGCTGCGTTGACGGGCGTGAACTCGGAGCTCTACGAGGCGGCCTCGACCGACGGCGCCGGGCTCTGGAAGAAGATCTGGCACGTCACCCTGCCGCAGATGCGCACCATCCTGCTCGTCACGATGATCTTGCAGATCATCGGTACCGCGCAGGTCTTCCTGGAGCCGTACCTGTTCACCTCGGGCGGCCCGGACAACGCCACGATTACGGTCCTGCTGCTGATCTACAACTACGCGTTCGGCAACTCGCTCGGCGCCAGCTACGGAGAGGCCGCTGCACTCAGTTTGATGCTGGTCGCGTTCTTGGCGGTCTTCTCGCTGATCTACCTCCGCGCCACGCGCTCCTGGAGCAGCTCATGACCGCCCTGCAATTACGGCGCAAGCGCGACCAACGGCCTCAGGAGACCCCGCAGGGCATCGTGTCCAATACCGACTGGAAACGGCCCAGCGTCAAGTACGGGCTCAAAACGGCGCACGCAATGCTGCTTGTGCTGCTCGTCGTCGTTGGGCTCGGCCCGATCCTGTGGCTCGCCAAAGCCGCCATCACGCCTACCCAGGACACGCTCATTCAGCCGATGTCGGTCTTCCCGCACGGGTTCGCTTGGAGCAACCTTTCGGATGCGTGGACGCAGGTGGATATCGGGCTCTATCTGTGGAACACGATCGTCATCGCCTTCGGCTCATTGATCTGTCAGCTCGTCGTCGCCAGCACCGGGGCATACGCGCTCTCGGTACTCCGGCCCAAGTGGGGCGGGCTGATCACGGCCGCGCTGCTGACGACGCTGTTCGTTCCTTCGGTGGTCCTGCTGGTACCGCTTTACATAGAGATCGTGCACCCACCGCTGATCGGCGGCACGTATGTGAACAATTACGGGGCGATCTGGCTGCCCGAGGCCGCGGCCGCGTTCAACGTGCTGCTGATGAAGCGCTTCTTTGACAGGATCCCGCGCGAGATGCTCGAGGCTGCACGCATCGACGGCTGCGGTCCGTTTCGCCTGTTCGTATCGATCGTGCTGCCGATGTCAAAGCCGATCCTCGGCGTTGTGTCCATATTTGCGGTGCTCGCCTCGTGGAAGGACTTCCTCTGGCCACTGCTCGTCCTCACGGACGCGAGCAAGCAGCCGCTATCGGTTCGCCTGCCGACGATCCAGGGTCAGACGGAACTCGGGGTGTTCCTCGCCGCGATGCTGATCGCCTGTCTCGTCCCGATCATAGGCTTCCTGTTCCTCCAACGCTGGTTCCTGCGCGGGACCGGGCTCAGCGGAGCACTGAAGGGGTGATCGGCTGATGGCGGGTACCGACGGCAATTGAACCACTTGCCCAAGGCCAAAGGAGTCCCCCCCAACGGGATTCGAACCCGTGCCGATGCCTGGAAAGGGCGGCTCGCATTACCGTCAGCGCCTCCCGGTGGCGTGTTGTCGCAGGTCGCGAGCGGTCTGCCACCCGATCTAAATGGGCCGGTTGGGTACGCCCGTAACTTCGAACCAGGGGTTGTAGCCCTCGCGCCACTTGTAATGCGCAGAGACGTAGAGGCGACTAGTCGCAACGTCGTAGACGAGGCGACTGATCGAGCCGTGCATCGAGAACTCGATGTAGCCGCTGACGCCGTACGCGAGTTCTTGCCAAGCGCTAAGGCGAAGATCGCCATCTGTAAAGGCAGCTAGTTCCGCAGCCAGAAGGTTGCGGTACTCCGTATGGTACGGGAGACCGGCGGGCACGTCCTGGTCGAGTTTGAGTAATTTGACCGCCGTCTTAGGTTCGAGGCTCAGCGTAGCCCGGAGGCCCGGGGTCGCGGCGGCTTTGATCCTCCCCAACATGGCGGCCAACGGGCTGACCGGTGCGGCGCGGGGCGGCAGCCACCCGGCCAGGTTGGCATGGTTGCCCTGGTAATGCTTGGGCACTTGCCGCTCTCCCACTTTGGCGCCCAGGAGGGCCGGGAGAGTAAACGATCTCATGTCTGCGTTGGCCAGCGCGGCTGCATGCCAGCGATCCTTTTCACCGTTTATATCGGCGAAAATGGCGGTAATACCATCGCTGATGGCGGTGGGCACTCGTACATATGGGATCGCAGACGCCGTGCCTTTGACCCACGACATCGCGTCTCCAGCGATAGCTTTTAGCTGGTCGAAGCCTTTTTCCTCTCCCTCGTCCATCGCCACCGTGTAGTCGGGGCGGATATTGGCCACGAGAGCGGCTTCGACCCATTGGGTGAACTGCGTCTTTACATTGGGCCGGGTCAGAGACGTGATCCCCTTGGTACCGTAGCCAGTGGCCATTTGACCGACGATCAGTTCGGCCAATTTGGGGATATCCGGCGCAATGAGGCTGTTGGAAAAGTCACTCCCGTCCTTATCAGGGTCTTCCTTTTCGCTCTCGCTTCTGGCTTTCTCCCTGAGCGGTGCAATGACATTATCGAACTGGTTCTTCAGTGGTTTGTAGGTCTCGTCCGTCGGTATGACCGATTTCAGCTGAGTGAAGAACTCGAAGTTGATGTACCCGTGACGGTACTCGCTTGCTTTGGGGTCGAAGTCGGTCTTCCTGACCAGGAAACGCCGTTGCAAGCGAGCCGGGGTGGTCTGCTTCCGGCTCCCCAATAGCCGGGTCACGGTGCGGTTTCCGGTTGCCCGCTGCAAGGCGAGGATCTGGCCGGCGCCCACCCGCAAGAGCCCGTGAGCCGGTAGGTCAGCCAAAGCCCCCGCCTGGACCGCGGCGCGAGCACCCGAGTCGGGCAACTGAGCTGGTCGGTCGGGGCGTTGCGTCGGCGGCGCCGACTCGCCGGCGCGGGCTGCCCGATCGGGCATCAGGTGGTCCTGCCCTGCCATTGTCGCCTCCGCCGTCCCTTCACTCGGCCACTTACCGGGTGCTGTAATGCTACCGGGGTTTACTAACGGACACCGTCGTCTCGCGTTTGGTGCCCGGTGCTGGGTTTGGAGCACAGGGACGTCGGGTACCCATCCTTATGTCGGTTCGTTCGCTAGAAGACCGACTTATTGATGGTCGGAACGTCGTCTTCGCTCGTCGGTATGACGAACGTCCATGTACGCCAAAGCCACAAAACGGTGGCCCGGAGCAAACAGGTGAAGAATGAAACGAATCGTCGCTAGCCTAGTTCTCGTCATCGCCCTGATCATCACCGGCTCAAATGCGGCGCTCGCTGCTGGTCACCACCACGGTCGACCACCTAGCAGGACGACGACGACGCAGGCTCCCGTTACCGCCACGACCACGACAACTCCCAATACTACGACCACGACCACCACCAGTACTACAACGACCACTACCCCGTCGTCATCGGTTGCCTTCGTTCAGGCCGACGACACAGGCACCATTAACGGGAACACCACCAGCATCGGTAGTGGCCAGTCCAACCAAGTGCTCGCTCACGACACTGGGATCGGCCACTCTGTCGTTCTCATGATCCAGACCCTGACCGCCCCCGGCACCGAGACGGATACCGTCACCAGCGTCTCCTCAAAGATGGGCACCTTCCAGTTTGTCAACTCGTACAACGATGGTGCCGACTTCGAGATATGGGTCTGCACGGACACGACCGGCGCAGCCGATACGGTCACAGTTACCACGCCGACCAATGCTTGGGACGCCTTTGCCGTAGAGTTCAACACCCGCGCCACTGGTTTCGTGAACGGTGGTGGCCAGGTCGTGAACCTGCCCTATTTCGGCTTTCAGAGCTGGACCGTGTCACCCGGAGCGGCTGGCAATCTTGTTGTTGTAGGAGCCGATACCGCCGATGCCTATGAGAGCGCGCCTGCGGCACCCTGGACGTACTACAACTCGGGGTACTGGTCGTTCTTCAACGGGACCTCGGCGGCTTGGCAGGTGGCTCCGTCCTCATCTCCTCTCGCTGCCACCTGGGTCCAAGATGGAGGAGAGAGCAGCTCTCAGGGTGTGGTGCTTGAGTATTAGGAGGCAGCCACATGAGAATGTGCTGTCGCCCGACTTCGACGCCCCGAGGTCGAAGCCCTGATCGCTAACGATGGGCCCTCGGGCCGTTCTCGCCCTCTGTTGCTGCCGATTTCGGAATCTCCCCACTCTCGATCACCGAAATTCCCCAGGCGATCAGCGGCGTGAGGTGATGGGTCACGCTAGCTCTTGAGCAGTGGCCTCACCCCTTGCGGATGTTCTCGGAGCGGGCTCGGTGGCCAGGAAGGTGGCGACGCCGAGCCCGGCTGCACGACGTCCCGCTCACGACGGGCGCGGTGATCCGAGGTCCCCACCGCGACCGTTACATGCTCTGTCGCCCCCCGGCAGGTCCCAAGTTTGGCTGGTGCGGTCGACGTTATGTCGTTCCCTCAGGCCACGCCAGGCGAGCACCGACCCGTCTCGCTAATGCTCGCCTGGCGGCTCAGGAGTTAGTCCGACTGCGGGTGCGCCGATTAGCTATTTATGCGCTCGACGTGCGCCCTGGAGTTGGGGGCGCGCCGAAGACCAGGACGGCCGGCTCAGCCGCGGTCGTGGAGGGTCACCTGGTAGCCGTCGGGGTCGGCGAACGTGAAAGTGCGGCCGAACGGCCCGTCGACGGGTGCTGAGATGATCGTCGTGCCGGCGGCGGCGAGGGCGTCGTGGATGTCCTGGGCGTCGGGGGCGTGCAGCCACAGCGCCATTCCCTGCCCCGGCTACGCGATCGCGTCCAGGTCGACGCCCGCGACGACGTCGCGGACGGCGAACGCGATCGGCTTGGTGCCGAACACGACGGCGTGCGGCGGTCCTGCGTCGGAGCGCTTCAGCCCCAGGTACTGCTCGTAGAAAGCGGCGGAACGCTCCAGGTCGCGCACCTGCAGTGAAATGAAGTCGGGCCCGGTGACGGCCATGGTCCCTGCCTCCTCATCGTATGTCAGTAGTCTGACATGCCCATCATATGTCAGACTACTGACATGAGTCAAGGCGGGCCCGGGATCGAGCTGGGCACATCGCTGGGGTACATGCTGAAGGCGGCCGCCAGCGCCCTGCACTCTGCCCTGGAGGCCGTGCTCCGGCCGCTTGGCATGACCATCACCCACTACGCCTGCCTGGAGCTGCTGGCCCAGCGACCGGGCCTGTCCAACTCCGAGCTGGCCCGGGGCGCCTTCGTCACCCGGCAGTCGATGAACGTGCTCCTGCAGGCCCTCGAACGCCAAGGGCTCGTTGTCCGCCCGGCACAGGCACCCGTCGGCCGGCCCTGCCGACCGAGCTGACCGCCCGTGGGCGCCGCCAGCTTAGGGTGGCCAGCGCCGCCGTTCGCCGCGTCGAGCAAGACATGCTGGCCAACCTGGACCTCAGCGACCAAGGCCAGATGCGGCGCCTGCTCACTGCATGCATCGCCTCACTGACTGAACCGCCCGCATCGGCGTCGTCGACGTCTATGAAGCCGTAGACGCCTTTGCCGCCGCAACCCAACGCAGAATATCTTCTTGCAACCTGGGTAATCTAGCCGCGCGTTATGGCGCGGGACCCGCGTGGTACGCATGAGCGCCGCACCGTCGATCGGCGCTTTTTCTTGCGGGAAAACAACTTTTCTCCAGCCAAGCATAAGACGGCATTGTGTGCTCGATGAGCCCGCTCTAGAGCCCACTTGGCGGACCTCCCGACCCCCGACCAGGGAGCCCCTCGGCTGTAGAAGCTGAGTAATCGCCTCTCTACATTCTCACGTGGCCTCGGTGCTGACGGCCACCCACGCTCGCCGGCCAAAGGTACGGCGATGGCTGGTGGAAGCCTCCTTTGACGAGGAGCAAATACGTGGCGATTGCGGGATCGTCGCTGAGCTCGCTAGCCCCACTTTCGAAGGTGGGCACAGAATACTCCGGCACTGCCTCAATAATCTGGGCGCGCATTATGCGTGGGGCGTTTCAATTAAGGCCGCATCAATATCCGTAGATCGGGCGCGGACAGAGGTCCGGTGGTTGCTCGCAATGAGCACACGATCAGGGCGTTCGGCCTCACTCCTCCCCGGCGAACCCTTCCAGGCGGACTGACGTGCGATGCCCGGGGCTTGTCAGATCGCGGCGCACATAGCCCCGAGCTGGTGAGCTCTTTGGACGTACTGCTGCGTGCGGGAGTGCTCAGCCTGATTCCCAGCTCGCGGTAACCCACCAAACTGGCGATTGGGGCCTCACATTGGGCGCGAGAGGGGTCGTGCCTCCGACAGGGGGACCTGAAGGTGATGTCAAAAGGCTCCGTACTCACACTGAAGTCCCAACTAGAAGCCCTAGCGAGGGAATTTCTACTGTGGCCGAACGCGGGGCTAGCGGCAGGCTTGGCGAAATAAACAACGCTCGTGCTGGTCAAGAGCACGAAACCTGCGATAGTGCTCGATCATCATCCGGCATAAGCCAGGTCGACCGTCGGTCCATCGTGACCGGGAGCCCGGAGATGCCGACCACGCGCTGGGCCAAATAGTGGATAAGACAGCCGCTCAGAATTCGTCAGCACGGAACGCTGTATTTCTAGAAAAGGATTGCGTGAAAAACGTTGACAGGCGTCGATCGCCGGGTGTACCATTCACTTGATACGGACAGCGAGCCCGCACCGTGTTGGACTCTGCCAGTTGGTTTGGCACCCTCCCGGGAGCGTTGCTCCGGACCCCAGGTAGCGCAGTAGGCGAATGCGTTTACCGACAGGAGAGTCTGCAGGATGGCCCTTACCGTACCGTCGCCCTCAGAGATCTCTCTCATCCCCGCCCCTGCTGCTCGCCCTGATCGGGCACCACCGGCAGCCGCCGCCGTCGAACTAACTAAGACGTACGGAAAGGGCGACGCCATCGTCCGTGCCCTGGACAACGTCGACGTCGCTTTCGAACGCGGCCGGTTTAGTGCCGTTATGGGCCCCTCAGGGTCGGGGAAGTCCACGCTCATGCACTGCATGGCAGGCCTTGATGTGCCGACTTCTGGCCGCACTTTTGTGGGGGACCTCGAGATCGGCCGGCTGGACGACGCCGGCCTGACTCAGATGCGCCGGGACCGGGTCGGCTTCGTGTTCCAGTCGTACAACCTCATCCCAACACTTACGGCGGAGGAAAACATCACCCTTCCCGCCGACTTGGCCGGGGCCAAGTTGGACCGGGATTGGTTCAATTTCCTGGTAGGCCAGCTCGGCCTAGGGGACCGGCTTTCGCACCGGCCAAGTGAGATGTCAGGTGGACAGCAGCAACGCACAGCCTGTGCCCGGGCCCTCATCCGCCGGCCCGAGCTTGTGTTCGCCGATGAGCCAACCGGCAACCTTGATTCGAGCGCGTCCGCTGAGCTCCTCCAGTTCTTGCGCCGGGCGGTGGACGACAACGCCCAGTCGATCGTCATGGTGACCCACGACGCCCAGGCCGCCACTTATGCCGACCGGGTCGTGTTCCTGGCCGACGGCCGGGTAGTAGGAGAGCTCTTATCGCCCACAGTTGACACGGTGCTCGACCAGATGATCAAACTGCGGAATTGATATATGAGAAAGGTCACCATCAAGGGCACTGCTCGCCCGCAAATTGCGCGTGGCGCTCACCGCCCTGGCCATAGTGCTCGGCGTAACTTTCGTTTCGGGGACACTGGTCTTGACCGACACGCTCAACCGCACGTTCGACACGCTGATCGGCAACGCCTACCAGCACGTCAACTTCCAAATCCGCGGCAAGGCTGCCTTCGGCGATAAAGCAGCAGCGCTCAATGGCACCGCTGACCGCAAGTCCGTACCGGAGTCTCTCGCCGGCGTGGTCGGGCGCCTGCCCGGGGTTGCGCAGGCGGGCGGGTCGGTCGAAGGCTATGCCCAGTTCGTGGCTCGGGACGGCAACGCCATCGGCAATGCGGCCTCGTCATTGGGGTTTTCGTTCGACCCCAACCCCCAGCTGTCGGCTGTGCGCCTGGTCGAAGGTGGCGCCCCCGCAACGGCCAATGAGGTGGTCATGGACAAGGCGACGGCGGACAAGTACCACTTCACGGTGGGTAACCGGGTCGAGGTGCTCACGGCCAAAGCGCCGCGCACCTACAAGATCTCCGGCATCGTGACGTTCGGTACCGCTGACAACCTGGCGGGCGAAACGTTGGCCGGTTTGTACCTGCCCGCAGCGCAGGCCCTGTTCGGCACGCCCGGGTATTACGACACCATCGACGTCTTGGCCAAGCCGGGCGCCGACAACGTCACCCTGCAGCGCGAGATCACCAAGGTGCTGCCGCCCGGGGTCGAAGTTGTCAGCGGCCAGACCGTCGTCAGTGAGCTCTCCAGCGCGGTTAGCAACGCGCTCTCGATCCTTTCCACGGTGCTCCTGGTGTTCGCCCTGATCTCGCTGTTCGTCGGTGCCTTCACCATTTTCAACACGTTCTCGATCACGGTTGGCCAGCGGGTGCGGGAGCTGGCTTTGTTGCGCGTCGTCGGCGCCAGCCGACGCCAGCTGTTCCGCTCCGTGCTGGGCGAGGCGGCAGTGGTGGGATTAGTCGCCTCGCTCGTCGGCCTGGGGCTGGGCGTGCTGGCCGCCCTCGGCCTGAAGGCGTTACTGGGGGCCTTTGGGGTCACCCTCCCACCCGCCCCGCTGGTGTTCGAGCCCCGTACCGCCGTGGTCGCCCTCGTCGTCGGCGTTGGGGTGACCGTCCTGTCGGCGCTCGGCCCCGCTCGGCGCGCCGTCCGAGTCCCTCCGGTGGCGGCGCTGGCGGCAGGCCACGGGGAAGAGGTCGAGTCCTTCGGCCACCGGGTGGTGTTAGGCAGCCTGGCCGCCACTGCCGGTGTGGCCGTCCTAGTCGCGGGGCTGGCCTTGCCCGCTATCGCGCTTGTCGGTTTGGGGGCGCTGGCCATGTTCGTCGGGGCCGCCATGCTGGCACCGATCGTGGCCCGCCCCCTGTCGAGTGCCCTAGGCCGGCCTTTGGCCGCCATCCTCGGGACGCCCGGAAGGTTGGGGCGGGAGAACGCCACCCGCAACCCTAGGCGGACGGCTCAGACGGCGGCCGCCCTGATGGTCGGCCTGGCGCTGGTGTCGGCCATCGCCGTGCTCGGCGCCTCGGTGTCGGGGTCGGCCACCGCGAGTGTCGACAACGCTATTACCGCCGGCTACATCATCACGGGCCCCAGTTCGGGGTTCAGCACATCGGTGGCCCCCGCCGTTTCGCGCCTACCGGGCGTAGCTACGGTGACGACTGTCTACCAGGGGCAGTTCGAGCTCGGGAACTCGCTGTCGAGCCTCGTGGGGGTAACCCCGACCGAGCTGTCACAAACGGTCCATTTGGCCATCACGGCCGGGACGGGCTCGCCGGCCTTGGCTGCCGGCGAGTTGCTGACCGATACCACCACCGCCAGCGCCAAGCACCTGTCAGTCGGCTCGACGGCCCGGGTCACCTTCGCCCAGACCGGGCCAACGACGATGAGGGTAGGAGGCATCTTCAAATCCAACCCGTTGCTCGGCAGCTACCTGGTCGGGGCAAGCTTCTTCCTCTCCCATTTCCGCAACCCATTGCCGGTTGCCGTCCTGGTCAGCGCCCATCCCGGCGCCAGCCATGTCGAAGCCACGCTGAACGGTTACCTCAACGCCTACCCCAACGTCGGCGTCCAGACCCGGGCGCAGTACGAACATTCTCAGGCGGCCTCTGTCAACGCGCTCCTGGGGTTCGTTTACGTCCTGCTGGCCCTGGCCGTCCTCATCGCCTTGATCGGGATCGTCAACACGCTGATGTTGTCGGTGTTCGAGCGCACCCACGAGCTGGGCCTCCTGCGGGCGGTAGGAATGAAGCGCCGGCAGGTGCGGGCCATGGTCCGGTCCGAGGCGGTGATCATCGCTCTTTTCGGCGCTGTCACAGGCGTCGTCATCGGGACGGCCCTGGGCGCTGCCTTCGCCGCCGCCCTCAAAAACAGTGGCATTACTGAGATCGTCGTCCCCTTCACCAGCCTTGTTGGTCTCCTCGTCTTGGCTGCCCTGCTCGGCCTGGGCGCGGCCAGCTGGCCCGCCCGCCGAGCAGCCAATCTTGACGTACTCGCCGCCATCGGGGCTGAGTGACGCCATGGGTTACGATCGCCTGCGCCGCCCATCGTTGGCCTGAAATGTTGCCATAACTTGGGCCGCATGAATGGATGTTGCCGAGATGGCTTGGAGGAACCCCCGGTGCGGGGACCGCTTCCAGTCGCTCTACGCGCAGGCTGCCGCGCTCGCCAATGTGACCGAGCCGGTAGGACTCGCCGCCACCCTCACGGGCGACGCGCGATAGAAGCGGAGGACGGAGGGTTCAGCGATGGACGAGCGGGCTGCTGGTTGGGTTCTGTTCGCGGGGATCGTGTTGATCTGGGGCGGGATCATGAAAATCTTCGACGCCAATTGGGCGTTCAGGTATCACGGCGTGCTGCCCTCCAACCTTGAAGCAGGGATCTTCGGTCACAGCCTGAAGACCTACGCCTGGGTTGACCTCGGAGTAGCGGCCATCCTCCTCATTTGTGGAGTCCTCGTAATCAAAGGTTCGCGCTTCGCTCGATGGGCGGCGGTAGAGAGACAAATTTCCCATCTCCGTTACCGAGAGATACGATCCCGGTACCGGGGCCGCCAGCCACCGAGGGGCCGCTGAGCGAGGTGATATCAGTTATTCCGTCGCCGTTGATGTCTCTCAGCGGCGATGTCTCCGGCGCAGGAGGGACCCTCCCCAGGACCAGGACTACTGAAGCCACCGGCTCCATTGTTCAGGGCCACCTCGAAGGTCCCGGGATTGTCATACCCGCAGCCCGCCCCGTCAAGGGAGATCAGGCTGGGGCGGCCGTCACCGTTCACATCAGCGAGAATCACCCTGCCCCACGATTCGTAGTCGTTGCCGAACGCGATGTATTGAGCCCGGTCGAACGACCCCCATCTTGTTGTTTGTAAAGAAGTCGACTCCGGAGCAGCTCCCGCAGAAGCCGCCGCCCTCGTGAAAGATATCCCCAGTCACGATGTCGGGATAGCCATCCCTAGCGACGTCGCCAATGACCAGCTCGGCCCCGGAGCCGACGCTGACCGGGATGGATCCGACCATGTACGGTTGTGTGATTCCCTGGGAGAACTGCCCCTTACCGATGTTCAGGAACGGGACGATGCCGCTATCGGTCCCGACAACGAAGTCGGTCCTCCCGTTGTGCCTCAAGTCGCCCACGGCGATGGAGATCGCCTGTTTGGCGCCGGCAACTGTCAGGACCGTCGGAGCGCGGAAGGTGCCGTTCCCACGGCCGAACAAAATCGTAACCGTATTGCTCGGGTAGTTGGTGGCGACGATATCGGGGTGCCCGTCGCCGTTCAGATCGGCAACTGCGACGTTGTAGTACTTGTGAGAAGTGTCGTAGGCAACTGCGGGCCGGAATGTGCCGTTCCCATTGCTGAGCAGGACATTCACTCCAGACTTGCCCCCGACGACCAAGTCCTTGCGTCCGTCCGACCGTAGGTCCCCATATGCGATGCTTGAGTACTCGCCGGAGCCAGCGGATGCCAGGGAATAGTCGTGATAGGTCTTGACAAAGAAGCCCTCACCTTTGGGGGACAATTTGTTCGTGGTCGTCCGCAGGACGCTCGAAGGGGTGGAGGAGTGCTGGCTAGCCTCGTGTTCTGAACTGCTGTCAGCGACGACCAGGCCGGTGTCGTTCACGGCAACGGCGTCGCTGCCGGTGTAGCCGCGGAGGGTGCCGAGGTCCAAGGTGCCGTGTCCTGCCGCCACGGCTGGCGTTGCGACTGCCGACAACGACATCGAGACGGTCGTGAAGGCCGCCGCGATGACAATGAACCGACGACCGATGGCGGCGCAGCGAGCGCTGAAGGGATCCCGAAGCACGGGCGCCCGCGAGAGGCTCATGGCCCCTCCTTTCACCCATCCGAGTGGGTGGGACCACGCCGTTCATACATGCTCGCGTCTTCGGTGTCAATGGAGTTGGCGCGCTGTGAGCTTGGCGACCACAGTCCGTGGTCGCCACACGTCACTTAGCGTGGGTTCGGCTCGTCGCTCGGCTCGCTGTTGTCGATTCCCATCGGGTTGGCCACGTCCCGGCCCCGCTCATCCACATCGTTGACGGAATCGCGAACCATTGCACCACGTCGATCCAAAAGGATTAGGAATGTCGGGGCAGGATACGCATTCATAAAGCGGTTGTCCGCGTTTATGTTTTGTGCGACAGTTGTCCGGTGTTCAACGTTTCGAGCGCCTTTGTAACGGTACGGCTTTGTGTCGCCACGAATAGGTTATGGGAGTTGTCTTGCGATCAGGCCGGTTGCGGTTCGAACTGACGAGGCGCTCAATCATGTCGACGGTCGGCGCCCGAAGAAGGGGCTGACTTGTGAGAGAAGAGGTCCGCCCGGACCTGCCCCGATTCCTTACACTTTCCGTGTCGTATTAGCCGTGTTGTACTGAGGTTCTCGATTCCACCAGGGTGATGTCCCAAAACAAGAAGGGTGGTGTCCTGGAATTCGAAAATGGTCCTGATCGCGGTCATCACCTTGAAAGGGTGATGTCCTAAACCGTTAGACGATGCGGGCGAGAAACCACCCACATCCTAACCATTTCGTATTCGAATCCAGGATTGTCCGGAACTCTCCGGATATCTCCATTCTTGGTCTGTTTTGGGGCCGGGGGAATACCTAAGACTAGACCTCATTGCAGCACCAACGAGGGAAAGCAATGGAAATCGCAACTATCGGCGCGACAGCAGACTGGGATCGCCCGATCGGGCATGGGTGGAGGTCGGAGGCTACTCAGACGATCCCCTTGCGAAGGAAGGCGGTGACTGTCGAAGACGCTATCGGAGACTGGATCGGAGCGAGCCCTTTCGCAACCACAACCGCCCGGAAGGTGCGAGAGCAGCTCACCAGTCGGCGCGCGCGCGGCTGGAGGGACGCTCGCGGGATCGTGACCATGGAGCAGTTCACAGCAGCGGCGGGCGCCGACTACATCCTTTATCTGCGAGAGCGAGGTGCCGCGCCCGCAACGTTGAAGAAGATCAAGAATCTCTTGACGTGCCTCGCGTCCTTCTGCGAAGAGGCAGGGTACTCGGGGCTGAAGGGGGACGAACTGCGCAAACTCAAGCTGCCTCGGCTCGTCGAACGTATCCCTCAGGCATTGACGGAGGACGAATGCTTGCGGCTGATCGCAGCCACAGGCGACTCTGTCCGTGACCGCCTTATCGTCGAGACGTTCCTGCTGAGCGGAGTACGCGTGAGCGAACTGTGCGCGTTGACGATCGAGTCGCTGCATCTCAATAGCCGTCCGGCGTATATCCACGTTCGTGGCAGTGTCCACGACCGTGACCGCACGAAGAACTCGTGCGAGCGCGACATCATCGTCGACTATGACGCCCACGGGTTTGGGCGCGGATACGGATCACGCCTGCGAACATACGTTGAGAAGGGCCGCCCCCTATCGCACTATCGCGAGGTGTTCCTTGCCGAGCGAGGCGACCCGACGACCGGCGTGCACGAACCGCTGACCATCATCGGTGTGCAACGGCTCATGAAACGTTTAGAGCAAGTGTCCCTCGTGCACTGCAACCCGCACCGCCTGCGGCACACGTTCGCAACTCGCTGCGCCGACGCTGACGTACCGATGTTCCAGCTCCAGGAAGCGCTCGGTCACAAATCCTTAGACATGGTGCGCCGCTATTACACGACGAGCAAGCAAGCAATGGCGCGGGGCTTCTATCGTGCGTTTGGAGCAACGTCGCTGGTGATATAACGACTGCTATAGCTCGAAGAGCGGAGCGCGCTTGGAAAGCCCTTGGAAGATGCGGATGGCTGTTCTGTCGGTAACACCTCGGCCCAGGAGGGCGCTGTATAGTGAGCCGCGGCTAACGCCCGCAACGGCGATGAACTCCGGAAGTGTCCAGCCGCGCGCGACGATGGCGGCCCGCAGGGCTCCCGGATCAAAGATTCCCGTTCGCGGGTTCCATATGGGTGCTGGATGGGCCGCCAACGGCTCAAGTGGGCGATTTAAGTCCATGTATTAGACGTGTCGCCAAAGGCGCGAACTGTTACGAGAGAGATGAGCGTCAGGGATTGTTTTGAGTGTCAGTCTCTTGTGTCCACGGAGGTGGTGCCGTCGGCATTGGGTTCTCCCAAGCGCCCAACGTCTCTGCTGTCATCGAGCGTCGCGGCGGCCACTGAGTGTCTTCGCAAGGCGGATTGATCGGGATGTGGTCGTCGCGTGGCGCGACTCGTCTTGTCCAGTTGGTCGCAACGCCGAGCCCGTAGCACGCTTGTAGAAGTGCGCAGCCCAGGGTAAACGTGGTGCATGTGGCGAAGCCCTGGTGGGTTCCCTCTCGACCAACGTTGTAAACAAGTCGCCGGATGCTGTTGGGAATCCCAATCTGTTCCACCGCTCCGAGCCGTACCTGCGCAAGCTCATGAGGATGCCCGTTGTTCTTCAAAGCCTCTCTGTTCGCTTGTGTCGCGACCACAACTTCGCCGAAGGTGAACTCGACGACGAACGCTTTCATTACCGTCCAAGTTGCAAGTTCGAGCTGACTTGCGACTGATAGGCGGGTGGGGTGGCCAAGAATCATCGGCTGGAGGATCGGTTTGCAGCTGTCCTCCAAGTTATGCATCCATCCGTTATTGCACGTCCTGCAAACGACGCGTACGGGTGCGGACGCAACATCGGATGCTCCCCACGTCTTGGTCTCGGTGAGATGAGTGGACTGTTGAGTCCGCACTACCATGATGTCGCCGACCATTGCCCTTGTCAAAACGTTTGCCAGCCAGCGCGGAAAGATGTCTTCCTTCGTGAGGTTGGAGTCGCCGCAGAAGATGCACCCCGAAGCCGCTCTTGTCACCTTCGGAGGTGTCATCGCCATAAACGATTCCCGCGAACTATTAGGGTTACTGCGGCTGCGCCGAGCGATATGGAACCGGTCGTGTTGTGGGGGAACGCTTCGTATCGCCTTCAGGGCTTGCGAGTTGACGTTCGAGATCGGTGAAGAGCCTTATCAACTCAGATGCTTCAAAGGCGCGGTTGCGACGGCGAACTGTGACCGGGCGAAGTATTCCTGCTTTGAGTAGACGTGATATCGCCTCGTTCGTTGCCTGAAACGTGCGCCCTATCAGGTCGGCTGCACTTGCAACTGTGACGATAGGGGCTCCTGGCAAAGCGTGGATGAGACGGTCAGTTGCAGAATCCTTGCGATAGCTTCCAAGTGCGGAGCGCCACGAGTCTTGAAGCACGCGGACCCTGTCTTCAAAGTTGACCGCATCCTCGACGGCTCGCCTGCAAGCCGTGGCAAAGAGTCCCACCCATCGGTTGAGCCCGTCGACGGCCGAAGTACCATCAGGATCACCGACGTACCGGGTCGCCGTTAGCCCCGCAACGTAGTCACTAGCCCAGGTGGCGAGAACCAGGGAAATCGGCGGGACGACTCGGGTCGCAAGGCTGCGACGACGAAGAACGAGCTGTATGAGCGCCCTGCCGATTCTGCCGTTGCCATCGATGAACGGGTGAATAGTCTCGAACTGAGCGTGAGCGATGGCGGCCTGACCAACTGCTGGCAGATCGTTGCTGTTGCAGAAGTCAAGAAGGTCGCCAAGGAGTTCGTTGACCAACTCGTACGGCGGAGGGACAAAGGAAGCAGAGCATGGGTTGTAACTACTTCCGCCGATCCAGTTTTGCTCTGTTCGGACTTGTCCACCGTATTGCTCCAGGCCGGTGCCGGCCAGTAAACGGCGGTGAGCTTCGAGCAAAGTCGGCATAGTGATGTCGTCACCCGGTCGAACTGTCTGGAGCGCCCACGTCATCGCTTGGACATTGCGGAGGACCTCGTTCGCAGTGACGTCTTGAGCCGGTTCGCCAAGATTGGCGGCGACTTCAGCCCGGAGCAGACGGCCCGGCCCGACTTCGAGACCTTCGATCTTGGAGGAGGCCACGGACTCAGCTCGCAGCAAGAGGCGAGCGAGCGCCTCGGTGTCGGCCAACGCCAGAGCTTGGGAGTCGAAGCGAGCGAGAGCAACCTCAGCATCGACAACGTCGGCGGTGACTTCACCAAGAAGCTTGAACTCACGCCCGCTGAGCAAGTCTGGGATGTACGCTTCATAGTCGCAGGAGGCACGGTCTTTGCGAGGCAGGCCGGAGTCGACACGAGCCTCCCAGTACTGGGTAACAACCTTGGACATGAATCCTCCGTATTCAAGGATAGTATACAACCTTGAATAAGAGGCCAGGTTATTCAAGCTTGGGAGCTTGCCTCTGCCCTTGGTCCTCAATGTTGTCCGGCATCGCGGATGCGAGCATGCGATCTAGTGCTGCCCGCGGAACTAGTAGCCGCCGACCGATCTTGATGTGCGGAATGTCGCCGCGACGGACGGATTCGTAGGCGAAGGCGCGACTGATCCCGAGGGCAGCAGCTGCCTCCTCGACGGATAGGGTCAGGCGCTCCTGACCTGCTGGAACGGCTCCCGATCCCAAGCCGCTGGGACCCGCTGCATGAGCTGCGATCCCGGACGCCAGATTGAGCACCTCCTGCAACTCGCGGGGCTGAGACGACCAGAAACCAGGGTCGATCAAGGTAAGCATCGTCTCCGCATCAGGTGCCTTGCCTGTCGGGTCCCCTATGGGGCTGACGACTCTGACTTGACTCAAAATCGCTGCGAGCTGTGACGCCCGGTCGGCCCAGTACGGGGGATTGAGAACGATCACCTCGGTTGACTGGCTCACGCGTTCTCCAGCAGTCGGGCTGCCTCGACGTCCTTAGCTTCCAGCAGGTGGCGGTATCGGTTAACCATCGCGACTGTCCGCCAGCCGTGGCGATCCATAACCTCTCCTAAAGCGGCGCCGTTCTTCAGCAAAGTCGTCGCCGAGTGGTGACGAAGATCGTGTAGCCGCATCCGTGGCGCGTGGGATGCTTCGCACGCCGTCACGAATATGCGGGTGATCGTACGAGGGTTGTACGGCTTGCGACCAGCCGCGTCAGGTGAGAAGACATAAGCGGTCCGGTCAACGCCGGAGCCGCATGTCGATGCTCGGTCCATGCATCGCTTGTGATGCTCACGGAGTAGCTGGACGGTCCGCGGACCTAAGGCAATCCGGCGTTGCTCACCCGTCTTGGTGCCACGGTCCAATACACCACCAGGAACGGCGACGACCGAGCGATGAATAAGGATGCTGTTGCCCTCGAAGTCGACATCCTCCCAACGCAGTCCGCACACTTCACCGCGTCGGCACCCCGTCCAAGCCACGAGAGCGATGAGAGTCCCCCAGTCGGGATTTACAGCAAGCAAGTGCTCGACAACTTTCCGAACGTCGTCTGACTCCGGAGGGTTGATTTTCTTCGCACCAAGTGGCGGCAGTTCGACGCCGTCGGTCGCAATGAGTCCAGCGAAGCCTCGCTTATATGCCCACTCCAGGGACTGGCACAGCGCCCAGTGCACCTTGCGGATCGAAGCGCCGGATTGGCCGGCGGCAACGAGATCGGCGTAGAGGTCCTCGACGTGATGGGCTCGCATCTTGGCCACCGGCATCCTCTTGACAGTGTTCGGGATCAGCTTTATGGCAACGCGGTACCGGTCAGCGGTTGAGGGTGCCAGTTGGGGCTTGCGGGCATCGAGCCAACGGGTGAGCACCTGATCGACGGAGACTGGACCCGTGGCGACTCTGCCGCCTTCGGTGACCTCAGTGACGAACTTGGCGAGCGCGCGTTCAGCCTCTCGCTTGTTGCCGTGGACAGTCTTGTTGGCGTACCTGCGCTTGCGAGCCTTGTTGTCGTACCCGATGTACACCGTCAGTTGCCAGGACTTCTCCCCTCTCTGGCGTATGTAGCCTGCCACTGTCACTCCCTTCGGTCTGGGAGCCACTGATCGGCAAGGTGATCGACAGCTTGGACTTCATCAGTCCGTCACCCTGACCTTTTGGGTATCGCTACCAGCCTATCTGGTTGGCACCCCCAACGGGATTCGAACCCGTGCCGCCGCCTTGAAAGGGCGGTGTCCTTGGCCGCTAGACGATGGGGGCTAGACCCATAAATTCTAGGTGGAGCTGGTCTGGTCGCGATAACCAGGCTCGCCGGCCGCCCCGTCCCCGTTGGCCCGCAGGTGCCACTCGGTACCGGCGGGCGTATCTCTCACTTCCACCCCTAAGTTCTCGAGGCGTTCCCTGATCCGGTCGCTGTCGGCGTACCGGTTATTGGCCCGAGCTTCAGCCCGCTCGGAGAGGAGCGGCTCCACCCATGGCCCAAAAACATCGCGTGGGTCGCGCAGGCCGGCCGGCCAGTTCGCCCAGGCGCACCACCATGCGCCGGAGCGCGGCCCGCGCCCTGTCCACCTCGTCGGACTGGAACGTGTCAGCCGACCAGGAGTGGAGCGTCTCTTCCAGCTCGAGGGTGGCGGCAGTGGCCGCCTCAGCATCGCGTTCGGCCACTGCCGCATCAAAGGCGGCGTTGAGCCGGCGCACCTCGTCCAGCAGAGGGCTGCGAGGACCCGTGCCGGTCCCCTCTGCCACCTCTTCCGGCCCGGCCGCCGGGACGACCGTGTCCAGCGACGAAGAGCGGGGCCTGCTATGACCGGCCAGTGAACCGGTGACGACCACGGGTTCGAGCTGGACGAGCTCATCGATGGCCAATGTCTTGCCCGAGGGTACGGTGGCCGAGCGTCCGTGGCGGCGGATGGTGACGGAGCCCAGCCCCATTACCGTCGCCGTCCCAGCCTCGAAATCAAATATGCAGGCGGTGTGCTCGTCAACGCCCAAAACCCAGCCATTTGGCGGCAGTTGAGCCTCCATGACCTCCAGACGTTCCTCGCCCAGGTAGCAGTAACGAGTGTCGTGGCTACCACCCTCGGCGTTGTCGAAGTGAGGGATCACCGCCACCGTCAACCCGAGCGGGGTCAGGAGGTCCAGGCCCTCAGCCCATACGGGGTCCGCTCCCACTTTGTAGATCTCGTACACCGGGACGGTCCACCGCCCGAGGGTCAACGCGGCCGCCGACGAAAAAACAATGCACCCGCCGTACAACAGCTTGTCCGCCAGGAGCCGGGGCACGACGGTGGGGCGCCACTGGCGCAGAGCGAAGGTAGGGCTTCCGGGACCGGCAAACACCCAACGCGCCTCGGAAATGCGGGCCAGGGCGGCCTCAAACGAGACACTGGCCACCGGGTCGGTACGAGCCAGGGAGGCCACCTCGACCTGCCGGCGGACGCTCTCCCGGAAATAGGAGACGGCGCGAGCCGAGATATCACGGGCGTTGGCCTGGAAGCCGTAAGGGGTGTCGAGCAAAACAGCGGGCACCGCGCCGGGCCCAGCCGTTCGAACAGGAGACGATGCACTTTAAGCATCGTCGGCGTCGTCTCGCCGGAACCCATAATCGCCAACAAGCGCACCGGGTTGTTCAGGCCCACCACCGCCATTCCTCTACGAGCCCTCTCATTTGATTTATCCGGCTATGTCAGGGCCAGCACTCTCAGGCTCGATCGCGATCGCCACACGTTCCTGAGCTACCATGTCCCGCTCGAACTCGGCCCAATCAGGGTGCTGGCCGGCCACCTGGACATAAGTAAAGCGCAGCAGCGCCATGGCCTCCGGCATCTCGACAATGGTGGCCGTGCCGTCGATCTGGGCCCATTTACCGAAGAACGCCTCGTTGAGGGCCAGAATGGAGACAGCGGGATCCCTCAGTATGTTGCGGACCTTCATAGCCGGTGACCGGGTCGAAATAAGCACCCGGCCGTCGTCTCCGACCGCCTGCACCACCGGTGACATTTGCAGGCGCCCTTCGCGGCGGCGAGTAGCCAGGACCGCCCTGTGGTTATGCCTGAAATGCTCGAGCGCTTCAGCTAGATCCATTTATCCCTCTCCCGATAGCACGTCGATGACAATGGCCTGCAACGCCGTCAAGGCGTGGTAAAGCATATGCGGTGGGTCTTCCGGCTCAGCTTCCGACTCGTCTTCGGTGACGTCTAGCAATGTACCCAGCCAGAGACGGATGTCGTTCAAGGCGCGCAGCCAGGCTTCCATCTGCTCGGCCGTGAGCTCAGTAGCGTCGGCCGTCTTGGCCAAAGTATCGAGAGCCAGAGTCCTCTGCTCGTCTAACTCAGGGCCCACGAGGTGGCGGTACTCCTGCTCAGCCTGTGGGTCGTTTGCATAAGCGGGCGGGAAAAGGCGCCTGAAGGCATCATCTTTCGGGTCAGCGGCGATGGCGTCGCGCAGTTGGGTGGGCAGGGCGCGAAGCACCTCTCGGTCCTCTTTACTCAGAGATATCTCGTACGACCCGCGGCGTGAACGTCGCACAGGTGGCCGCCAGCGCGGGCTCAGCTGTCCCGCTCCATGGTCGCCCACAAACCGTGCTCATGCAGCCTGAAGACGTCCAGTTCCGACTTCTCCCTTGTCCCGCTGGAGACCACCGCTTTGCCCTTGGTGTGCACGTCCATCATGAGCTTGTGGGCTTTTTCCTTGCTATACCCGAAGAGTTTTTGCAAAACGAACGTCACGTAGCTCATGAGGTTGATGGGGTCGTTCCATACGATGACCTTCCACGGCCTGGCCAGGTCGGTGACTTCTGAGGCCTCGGGCTCCTTTACCTCGACCGGGGCTGTGGTCATCTGGCACCTCCGCTTACATCGGCCAGTTCCGGTGCGCCCGAACGCTCTCGCCTCTCAGTCTGCCCCTCTGTCACCGGTTCGCGAGTGTAAAGGCCCAGGTTGAAGACCACCATTGCTATAACCACGGCCGTGGCGCCGGCAATATGGATCCCGACGAGCAACGCGGGGTCACCGCTTAAGTACTGGCTGTAGCCGACGGCGGCCTGAGCTATTAGCACCACGAGCAGCCACTCGCCGCGGCGCAGTACGGCGGGCGCGACGCGAGCCCGGTGCATCGACCACAAAGTACCCACTGTCAGGGCCAGCAACAGCTCCACGGAAGTCCCATGGAGCTGCGCTACGGCGTGCAAAGAGAAGCCGAACCGGGGCACGTCCGGCGCCCCGGCGTGGGGCCCCGTCGAGGTGACTACGGTCCCCAGCACGACGACCACGACCGTTAGAGCCAACATGCACCGGCTGGCCACTACCTGGCCCCGCCTGACCAGCGGCCGTGCCGGCGCAACCCGGGCCTTCCCCTCGGGCAAACCGTCGGTCTCCTCGGGTTGGCGTCCCCGGTAGTAGAGGACGACGGCGTCGACCATAAGCAGCATGGCCAACAGGAAGTGGGCCATAACGTACGGCGGGGCCAGCTTGTGGAGCACAGTCTCCCCCCCGAGGACGACCTCAGCAAAGATGCCGGCAACGAGGCCCACAGACAGCGTTATAAGGTCCCGCCGGCGCGGCCGGCGCCTGAGCGTCGCCACCACCGCCAGAACTATGGCCACCGTGATGGCCGCGTTGACGAGGCGGTTCCCGAACTCCACCCAGGCGTGGAACTGGAGGGGGGCCACGATGCTGGTCGAGGTGCACGCCGGCCAATCGCTGCAACCGAGGCCGGACCCGGTCAGGCGGACGGCCCCGCCGCTCACTATGCCAATGGCGAGGGCTGCCACCGATAGTCCCGCACTGGCCTGGCAGAACCTCGGGCTGGTGGTCATGGACCACGCCCGTCGCAGCGGTTCTGGCACAGCAGGCATCAGCCACGATGCTACGACCAGAGGCTGGTGGCGTCTACCAGCCTGCTTTGCCCGGCACACCGCCGCGACCTAACGTGTCGAAAGTGGCCAGCAACGCAGGTGCCCTTTCCGCGCGCCGGCGCGCTTTGTCCCCGGTGTGCTCGCCCGCATCGGGGCCCTGGTCGCTCTTACCAAGCCCCGGATTATCGAGCTGCTCCTGGTCACCACGGTGCCCACCATGGTGGTGGCCGCCGGTGGGTGGCCTTCGCTCTGGCTGGTAGTGGCCACTCTCGCTGGCGGCACCCTGTCGGCCGGCGGCGCCAACGCCGCCAACATGTACCTCGACCGTGACATTGACGCCCTCATGCGGCGAACATCGCGCCGCCCGCTCGTAACCGGCGCAATAAGCGCACCCGCCGCGCTGGCATTTGCCGTCGCCCTGGAAGCGGCCGCCTTTTTGACCCTGTGGTTCGCCGTCAATGCGCTTTCGGCCGTTCTGGCGCTGTCAGCCGCTCTTTTTTATGTGTTCGTCTATACGGCATTACTCAAGCGCAAGTCACCTCAAAACATCGTGATCGGAGGGGCGGCAGGCGCCGTCCCCGTGCTGGTCGGATGGGCCGCCGTCCAGGGTTCGCTGGGGTGGGCCCCCTCGTGCTCTTCGCCCTGGTTTTCTTATGGACTCCGCCGCATTTTTGGGCACTGGCCATCCGTTACCGCGACGACTACGCCAGCGCCCATGTGCCCATGATGCCCGTGGTGGGCAGCCTGGAGCGCACAGCGCGTCAGGTTCTCCTGTACTCGCTGGCGACGGTGGCGGCGTCGTTTGTCTTCGGCGTGGTCGCCGATATGCACTGGTTTTACTGGACCGTGGCGGCCGTGTCTGGCGCCGTTTTCGTGGGCTTTTGTGCCCGATTGCTCATCGTCCAGAGTGCCGCGGCAGCCATGAAGGTGTTCCACTGGTCGATCAGCTACCTCAGCTTGATTTTCGTGGCCATGGCGGTGGACGTGCTGCTCTTTCATTAGCGCCCTAGCGCTGCGTCGTGGCCCGATGAAAGGTACTGGGCCCGTTTGCATGCCCAAGGGCTTGTTTGTAACCGGTCAGGCTGGAGGTGGACGAGGAACTCCATCGATTTCTCGCATTCTGGGCGCGCTAACTGGTTCTTGGCGCGACCCAGGTCGAAAAACGACAAAAGTGGCGCCGGGAACGACGTACCGCACCCAGAAGGCGCACTGACCCTCCCGGTAGTGCACTCCGCGCCGTTGCGCCCGCGCACTGGGTGAGATATTGGGCCACTCGGCCAGCGTGAGCCTGACCGCACCAGCCGGCACTAACCACCTTCGTTCCGGTTCGTCTACCTGTTAGCTTCGACCAGGTGATCGACGTTCGTCGCCTCCGGTTAGACCTCGACGCCACCAAGGTCGCCCTGGCTCGTAAGGGAGTGCCCGCGACTGAAGTCGAGCGAGCCGCCACTCTGGACGTCGAGCACCGCCGGATGGCCCGCGAGGCCGAGGACTTGCGGGGGCGGGTAAAGGTCCTGTCCAAGCAGGTGGGCGAGGCCATGAGGGCCGGAGAGGCAGCCAAGGCGGAGGCGCTCCGGGAGGAAAGCCGCCTGCTAGGCAACGAACTGGCCACGGTTGAGCGCGGAGGGCTCCAAAACCGAACGTCAACTGCGGGACGCCCTCCTTCGGCTCCCGAACCTCCCGGCCCCCGAGGCTCCTGACGGCACCTCGGAGGCCGACAACGTAGTAGTCCGCACCGTCGGTTACGACCCGTCACGGTACGGGCCTCATCAGCGCGTGGCCCACTGGGACATCGGGGCCGAACTGCAGATCCTGGACATGGAGCGAGGAGCCAAGATCTCGGGCTCGATGTTCGCTCTCTTCCTGGGCCAGGGCGCCACTCTGGTGCGCGCCCTCTGCCAGATGGCCCTGGACCAAAACTCCGACGCATTTATGGAAGTCAGGCCACCGACCCTCGTGCGCACGCCGGCTATGGAGGCAGTCGGCCAGTTGCCCAAATTCGCCGATGACGCCTACCACCTCGAGCGCGACGACCTGTGGGCCATCCCGACCGGCGAGGTGCCGCTCACCTTCATGCGGGCCAACGAGATACTCGACGCCGAGGAACTGCCGTTACGCATGATGGCCTATACGCCGTGCTACCGGAGGGAAGCGGGAGCAGCTGGTCGTGACACGAGGGGATTGCTACGGGTCCACGAGTTCGACAAAGTCGAGATCGTCGCCATATGCGAGCGGGCTGATGCCCCGGCGCTCCATCAGGAATTGTTGGACCGAGCGATCAACTCTGTTGCCTTTCTGGGCCTGCCCTACAGGGTGGTCGATATCTCGACGGGCGACCTGGGGCAGTCGCACGCCCGTCAGTTCGACATCGAGGTGTACGCGCCCGGGTGCGACATGTGGCTCGAAGCCTCCTCGGTGTCGTGGTTCAGCGATTACCAGGCCCGGCGGGCCTCAATCCGCTACCGGCCACGTGGGGGAGGGCAAACGCAGGTCTGTGACACGCTCAACGGGTCGGCTCTGGCCGTGCCGAGGGTGTGGGCCGCCCTCGTCGAAACATATCGCCAACGTGACGGGTCGGTCGAAATCCCCGAGAGCCTACGGCCTTATTTCCGTGGCCAGACCTCCATCACTGGTAGCGTTGGGAGTTAAAGCAACGAAAGGGCGGGCTGTTTGATCGAAGTCCACAACCTTACGAAGCGCTTCGGCCAGAAAACCGCAGTCGACGACCTCAGTTTCGAGGTGCAACCAGGGGTCGTGACGGGTTTCCTGGGCCCCAATGGGGCCGGCAAGACGACCACCTTGCGCTTGATCCTCGGCCTGGCCCACGCGGATAAGGGCACGGCCACGATCAACGGCGTCTCGTACCAGCAGCTGCGCGCCCCGATGCGGGAGGTGGGAGCTCTGCTCGACGCCAAGGCCTACCACCCCGGTCGCAAGGCCCGCAACCACCTTCTGGCGCTGGCGCAAGCCGGCCACATACCCAACAAGCGGGTCGACGAAGTACTCGATTTCGTAGGCCTCAGCGACGTGGCCGGGAGGAAGGCGGGGACCTTCTCCCTCGGCATGGCCCAGCGTCTCGGCATCGCCGGCGCCTTGCTGGGCGATCCCGGGGTGCTGCTTTTCGACGAGCCCGTCAATGGCCTCGACCCCGAAGGCATCCTGTGGGTGCGCACGCTGATGCAGTCGTTGGCCGGCCAGGGCCGGACGGTGTTCGTCTCGAGCCACCTCATGAGCGAGATGGCGGTCACCGCTTCCTACGTGATCGTCATAGGTAGAGGCCACCTCATCGCCGACTCCAGCGTCGAGGACCTGGTAAAGACGAGCTCAGGCTCCTTCGTCCGGTTGCGTACCCCGCAGGACGACAAGGTGGCCCCCCGCCTCGTAGCGGCCGGAGCCACCGTCCAGGCCGATGGCGTTGGGGCCTTGATGGTAAGCGGCCTGGAGCCGGCCGCCATCGGCGACATCGCTTTCGAGGCTGGCGTGCCCGTCCACGAGCTGTCCCTGCAGGAGGCCTCGCTCGAGGAGGCGTTCATGGAGCTCACCCGCGACGACGTCGAGTTCCACGCTCAGCAGCACGGGGGGCCCAGCCGCCCACCGCACCTCAGCCGCCCACCGCACCTCAGCCGCCCACCGCACCTCAGCCGCCCAGCGCACCCCAGCAGTCCCCCGCACCCCAGCAACCCGCAGGGGCCGCAGGCAACCGACGGGGGCGGCCCAATGACCCAAACCATCGCCGCGCCGGTGCAAATAGCCGGCCGGGCGCCCGAGTTTTCCGACACCGTCCGTTCCGAGTGGACGAAGATGCGGACTCTGCGCTCGACGCCGATAACGCTGGTGGTGACCGCCTTTATCGGGATCGGTCTTTCGGCTCTGATCACATTGGCCGTTGTCTCCAACCCCGCGCACGCGGGGGCGGACGCCATCAACCACCCGCTGAGGATCATCCAGGCGGGATGGGGCCTGTGCTTCCTGGCCTTCGAGGTGCTGGGCGTGCTGGTGGTCACCAACGAGTACTCCAGCGGGATGATCTCCGAGACACTGCTGGCCACGCCTCGGCGGCTCCGCGTGCTCATGGCCAAGGTGCTCGTCTTCGTGCTCCTGGTCTTCGTGGTGGGCGAGGTCATGAGCTTCATCAACTTCTTCGTGGGGCACGCCATCATCTCCGCCTACCCCCCGTTCCCCAACGTCGCCCTTAACAGCCACAACGTGCTGAGAGCAGTCATCGGCCAAGGCCTCGACGCTGCCCTCGTAGGGCTCATCGGCCTGTCGCTGGGCGCCATCCTGCGCCACACGGCCGGGGCCATAACCGCCAGCGTCGCCGTCCTGTTCGTTCTGCCCCTCGTGCTCATGGCGCTCCCGGCTTCCTGGGAACAGCCCGTCGAGGAGTACTGGCCCACTGAGGCTGGCTCACAACTCGAGCAAGTGACGAGGCAGGCCCATGCCTTGACCGCGTGGTGGGGCACAGGGGACCTGGTGCTGTTCGTAGTCGTGTTATTGGTGATCGCCGGCTACGCCCTCGTCAAACGCGATGCTTGACCACGCCTAGACCGCGCGCCCTCCTGGCTGGATGGGCCCGGGCAGGTACCCCTAGGCCCGTAACCACGCTCGGGCGTCCATAATGTTCAGGCGTGCGTAGCCATCACCTGTCAGGCCGATCATGACGACGGCCCCTGTCATCTGGATGGCCAGGCACGGGGAAACCGCATGGAGCAAATCGGGTAAGCACACCAGCCGGACGGACCTGGCTTTGACACCGGCCGGCGAGGAAGAGGCTTTGGCCCTGGGTGACCTGCTGCGGGGGAAAAGCTTCGAGCTCGTCGAGGCCAGCCCGCGCCTGCGGGCGCAGCGCACGGCCGAACTGGCCGGTTTCAAACCTGAGGTCGATGATGACCTGGTCGAGTGGGACTATGGAGACTTCGAAGGGCTCACAACGGACGAGATCCGGCTCACTAACCCCGGGTGGACGGTTTGGGACGGCCCATGGGAACGGGGCGAGACGCCCGTGGAAGTGACGGAGAGAGCTGACAGGGTAGTGGCTCGGGTGCTCGCCCTTCCCCGTGGATCCACCGTGCTGCTGTTTTCCCATCAGCACTTCCTGAGAGTCCTCACTGCTCGCTGGCTGCGTCAACCCGTCAGCATGGGAAGGCTCTTGGCCCTCGTTACCGGGACTGTGAGCGTTCTCGGGTGGGAACGGGCCAATCCGGTAATAAGGCACTGGAGCGTCCCGCCTGGCGGGCTTTCGTCACCCGCCTCCCGGAGCCTGAGCTGAGATGACCGACGGTCAGACGAACGGCCCAGATCCGGGCGGCCCAGATCCGGGTGGCGCAGAACCCGGCAGTCCAGATCCGGGTGGCGCAGAACCCGGCAGTCCAGATCCGGGTGGCGCAGATCCGGGTGGCGCAGATCCGGGCGGTGCAGCCCCCGAGTGGCCGAGCGTCCCCGCCAGCTCGCCGGGGTGGGGCGACAGGACACCTCCGGTGCCAAGCCCCTGGCCCGTACAACCGGGTCAGGCCCAACCGTTCCCGGCCCAACCGTTCCCGGCCCAGCCGTTCCCGGCCCAACCCTTCCCAGCCCAACCCTTCCCCGGACAGCCGGGCCAAGCGCCGGGCCCGAGAACACGGGCCAACCTGGCGAAGGTACCGTCGACCTCGGCCCGAACACGCGCTGCTACGAGCACCCGGACCGCTTAGCCAGCGCCGTCTGCCGGTCGTGCAACCGGCCCATCTGCACGGTTTGTATGACACAGGCACCGGTTGGCTGGCATTGCCACCAATGCGTCAGGCGCAACGCCAGAAAATCACCTGTTGTCCGCTACCAACCGGGTGCCGCAGGGCTCCCTCGCCTCAGCCAAACGCCGGTGACGACGGCCCTCATCGTTATCAACGTGGTCCTGTTCGTGGCCGCCTCAGCCTCGGACAGCCTGACCGCCAACAGCTGGCTATTCCCCATCGTCATGCAGAACGGTGGCCAGTGGTACCGCCTGTTCTCGTCGTTCTTCGTCACCAACAGCCTGCTCGACGTCGGTCTCAACATGTGGTGCCTGTTCATCATCGGCCGACTAATCGAACCCGGCCTGGGCCTGTGGCGCTACCTGGCGTTGTATTTGCTGTCCGGTCTGGGAGGGTCGGTGGCTTACTACCTCCTGGGCAACCCGCTCCAACCTGCGGCCGGGGCTTCGGGCGCTATTTTTGGCCTTTTTGGCGCTTATTTCGTCCTGGCCCGCCGGTCATCGGCGAACACCTCAGGCATCATCGCCCTGATCGGCGTCAATCTCGTCTTCAGCTTCGTCATACCCAACGTTGCTTGGCAGGCCCACGTCGGCGGCCTGGCTACCGGCGTCGCTGTCGCCAGTGGTTTCGCCCTGGCTCGAGGCCGGCGCGAGGAGCGCATCGCCGACGTTTTGACCGTGGTCGGCGCGTGCGCCGCTCTGGCCCTTCTCATGTTGCTGCCAGCCGGCGTGGCCAACCTAGGATGAAATAACGACCGGCACCCGCCGGATCGGCCGAACTTGGTTGCGCTGGTCGACGCCGCTGACGGCCTGGTAAAGCTCTGGCCGCAGAGCCGCCGACCGGGCCACAGTAAGCTTCGGCCCGCGCCAGCCGGGGGCGTAGGTCAGTGGTAGACCGGCAGACTTTTAATCTGCGCGCCGGGAGTTCGATCCTCCCCGCCCCCACCAGAAACGGCCACCCTGAGCAGGGCACTTGTGTCAGGGGTCGTCGTCACACCCCCGCTCTACATTGGCTAGTGCAACTTTAGTGCAACTTTGGATGCCGGGGGAACAGAGGAACGATGAAGGGCTCGATCACCGAGAAGGGAACGGGGAAGTGGCTTATCCGCGCCTACGCCGGGCGCGTCAATGGCAAGACCACGCATGTCAACCGGACCGTTTACGGCAGTAAGCGGGACGCCCAGCGGGCGCTGGCCAAGCTCGTAACCGACGTCTCTGGCGGGAAGGTGAGCGCTGGTCAATCCATGACGCTGGCCCAGCTCATCGAGCGTTGGCTGCACCACATCTCGCCGCAGCGGACGCCTCGGACCATCCACGAGTACCGCCGGGTGGCGCGCCACGACATACTGCCGGTGCTCGGGACGAAACGCATCGACAGGCTGACCGCCCGCGACATCGACAACTACTACCGCTCCCTGCTCGAGCGCGGTCTATCGCCGGCGTCGGTGCGGCGCAATCACGCCTTACTGCACGCTTCGCTTGGGCGGGCGGTCAAGTGGGGCTTGATCGCTAGCAACCCGGTCGACAAGGCGAGCCCGCCGGCGACCAGGCGAGCGCAAGTGACGGCCCCAGGCGTGGACGATGTCGTCAAACTGATCGACGTGGCAAGAGAAACAGAGACTCCGTCCTTGCCACAGCCATCGCTTTGGCGGCTGTAACGGGCATGCGTCGGGGCGAGCTGCTGCGCGCTCCGCTGGAGGGACGTGGACCTAGAGCTGGGACAGCTCAGGGTGTCACGATCGCTGACGGTGACGCCTGGACGGCTCCACATGGGCGAAACTAAGACCCACCAAGTCCGCGATGTCGCCTTGGACCCGGCTGCGGTTGACCTGTTGGTCGAGCGGCGTCTCGAGCAGGAGAGGTATGGCGAGACGGTTGGCGTCGAGCTGGTGGGTGACACCTACATCCTGTCTCGGGACGCTGACGGATCACAGCCGTGCTTGCCCGACGGGCTCGGGCGGGCGTACTGGCGCCTAACGCGTGAGTTGGGTATCCAAACGAGGCTCCACGACCTGCGCCACTTCTCGGCCACCCAATTGATTGGCGCCGGCATAGACGTTCGGACCGTAGCCGGCCGGCTCGGACACGCCGACGCCAGCACGACTTTGCGTGTCTACAGCCATGTTCTAGCCGATCGGGACAGGGCGGCCGCAGAGCACCTGGGTACGCTAGTTCTCAGACGGCAAAAGCTGAGCACGGACAGTGGGCAGGCGGCGTCGGCTCCTTAACCCAGTAGCAGTTGACGCCGGAAGGCGGCTGCCGAGTGCGATATGCGTTGCCAGCCCGCTCCGTAGGAATGCTGTTCGACATTTCGAAGGCTTCGAACGAGGCGCCCAAGCACACCGGAACCGGGTTGTAGACCTGTGGGGGCCCCCGGCCGGAAGAACGTGGGTAGTCCGGCGGGCCACGTAGAGCCGGCCTGCTGTGGCGAGCCCTCATGCCGGGCGCCAGAGCGGTAACCCGGCCACCCGGAGCAGCACTTTCGCTTTGGACACCCGTGTTCCTGACGGGGCAAGAGTGCCGGCGGTTGTTGGTGCCCTGGGGCCGGCCACGGCGGCCCCATTTGGACGCGACCGCCCCGCCTAAGCACCGTGCTCGAGGGCACCGGCCCAGCTCATGGGCGCCAGACGGAAGAGCGGGCACGGGCCCTGCCAGCCTCATTACCTCGTTGAGCGCCTTGTCGCGGTTGGCGACGTGCTCCCCAAGCGCCAAGAGGCCCTTGCGCCAAGCCCGTCGCAAGGCGTCCTCGACCGGCTGGGCCTTGACGGCAAAGACGACAAGGGCTGGGCGCCGCCTCGTCCCGGCCAGGAACGACCGGGTCGGCCGGGGCAGCGCATAGAACCAGCTGGCGTGCTTCTCCATCCTCGCCCGCCGAGCCCGCAAATAGGCCAGCCGGTCGGCCGGCGTGGGAGAGCCCGGCCAGCAGGTCAGCAGCACGAGCAGCTCGACGGTCGCCTCCACCAGCGCCGTCCGCGCGCTGGCGGCCAGCTCCACGCCAGCCACGTCCTGCGCCAGGTCGGCGAGGCGCTCGCTGATGGACCACCAGTCGTCAGTCGTCGTCTCGGTGCCAGCTGGGCCGACAGGGGTGTGATCGGATGTTGTGGTCGTCACCATAAAGCCATTGTCCGCACCGACCTTGCTCGCGACCTCACTTGAGACTTCACTCCACACCTCACTCGCCCACTGGACCTGAGGTGCGGCTCAGGCATGGCTCATGGGTCGGCGTCCGGGCCCATTGGGAGCCCACACCGGGCCGCCCGGGGTAGAGGGCTGTGCTGGAGCCGGTCGGGGCGAGGCCCCTAGCCGTGCTTGTGGCGTTAGCGATGGCAGGCGGCCCGGCCGCACAGAGCGCTGTCAGTGCTCATCGGCGGTCGCGAGGTGCGGCCCATTCGCCCCCGCCATGGACCGCGCCGCGGAGCCTGACCAGGCTCACCCTCCAGCGCCGCCCGAGCTGGAAGGCCCCCGGCAGCTCGCCCCGACGGGCGAGGTCGTAGGCCAGGTCCTTCGAGATACCGAGCAGCACGGCGGCTTCGGGGACCGACACCACATGAGGGTCGCCACCACGTCGTCTCGTCTGTTGCTGATGTGCCATTCCCGCACCTCCGTACCTCCAGTTCGCCCGCGTTTCGGGCCCTTCAATAAGAAGGGGCGGGGGTGGCGATATTTCAGTCGTCTCTGCTGAAGCGGGGTCGTCCTGTCAGCGCGTGGGCCCAGCAACAAGTTGAGGCACTGCCCTATCCCAGGTCCCAGACCCCTGCTAGGACCCCAAAGTTGATCGGTGAAGTCGGGACAGTTGTTGGCGGACAGGACTAAATAAACGCGGCGCTGGCGTTCACAGCGAACATCGTGGGCGGCGA
The DNA here is from genome assembly GCA_963749305.1 of uncultured Acidimicrobiaceae bacterium. Taxonomy (GTDB): domain Bacteria; phylum Actinomycetota; class Acidimicrobiia; order Acidimicrobiales; family Palsa-688; genus Fen-671. Next base: position 187,862 of record CAVVMN010000014.1, on the reverse strand, counting down.
ACGACCAAACGACCAAAGGCAGGACACGTCTGAAACACACGGCACGGACAAGCCCGCCGGCAGAGCTGGCGGGCCGACACGATGATCGTGGCCGCGGTCAACTTGGGCACGCGGGGGTAAAGGCCCTTCGCTCCGCTCGGTCCCTACGGGACGGACTAAGACCGACATTGACCCGGCTCGACCCGCCGGGTCCCGGAGAAGCGACCAGGCCGTCGGTGAAGGCGACCGCCGCCGGACCGCCGGCGACGCTCCCAGGCGGTACCGGCAGGCCGCCGCGCCTCAGCTCGGCCAACCAGGCACCGCAACCAAGTCTGCCCTTCTATGCGTCGCCATCTCCCTTGCGGTTCCAGCGCCTTCGCGTCACCAGCGAGCAAATCGCTTAACACCCGTGAGCCTTGCGCTCCGCGCTAGCGGTCGGCAGAGGTCAGCCCGTGTTGGATGATCATCCTCCGTCCGAGCCGGCGCCACAACCAACACCGGCATGGCCATGTTCACCCATGCTGTCGTTTGAACGCCCGCTCGCGTTCATCCAAAGTGGCGCTCGACACCGGACCCCTTTCTAACTCGTGGCGCCCCTCTCACTCGTGGACCCCTTCTCCCAAAACCCCTTCTTCCTCAATCCTCTCCTCCTCAACATCATTCTCTGAACCGCATCGCTCAACCCCTATCCTCAGTCGCGTCCCCGTCAAATCCAGCGCCCAGCCTTCCCCTCGCGAGACCTTGTCTCCTCAGCCCCTAGCCCCCCAGCCCAGCCCCCTTTCCCCTCCACACCTCCTTATCCCTCCAGCTGAGCCCCTCCTCCGTCAACCCTTCAGGCCCCTCGACCGCACCTCAGGTGTCAGCCCCTCCTCGTCCAACCCCTTCTCCTCCCCTCTGTCGACCCCCTCTCCGCAACCCCTCTCCTGGACGTCTGGCACTGATTGCGGCGGCCCAGCGGAGCCGGGGTACCGGGAGGCAGTGCGAAGGCAGGGCGGACTGTAACAAGGGGTCTCACCTGCACGAACAATGACATCGCCACCTCGGCCCCTACAAGTAGAAGGCCCGATGGGCGGGCCGGCAGCACTGCGGGGTGGAGAGCTTTCGTGCTCACGATGGGAAGGCCGCTCAAGATGGGCGGCAACGCCTGGGCTTACCTGGTCGACGCCGTGGCTGGCGAGGTCGGCCAAGGCGCTGACGCCGCTAGCTACTACGCCTCGGCGGGCACCCCACCAGGCCGGTTCTTGGGCCGAGGCCTCGAGGAGCTCGGGCCTTGCCCGGGCTCGGTGAAGGAGGGCGACTTGGTGTCGCCGGCCATGCTCCACCGCATGCTCGCCCAGTTAGCCGACCCGGTCACCGGCAAGCCGCTCGGACGGCTCCCCTCGACCGGCTTGAAGGCGCCGGTGGCGGGGTTCGATATGACGTTCAGCCCCCCCAAGTCGCTGTCCCTCATGTGGGCGATGGGCGACCAGGTGACCAGGGAGGCCATCGAGGACGTCCTCGTCCGGGCGGCCTCCGAGGTCATCGTCTGGGCTGAGGACCACGTCTTCCGCACCCGCACCGGCGCCCAGGGCGCCCGTCAGGGGCCGGTGCGGGGGGTCGTCGCCTCGGCGTGGCTCCATTACGAGTCAAGGCAGGGCGACCCCCAGGTCCATCACCACCTGGTGGTCCTAAACCGAGCCCAGGCCGTCTCCGACGGGGCCTGGCGGACCTTGGACAGCAAGGCCCTATACCCCTGGGTGGTCGCCCTCTCCGAACGCCACGTCGGCATCGTCGAGGACTTGATAACAGAGCGTTTCGGCGTCGCCTGGAAGGACATGCGGGCTATTGCCGGCCGGGTACCCAAGCGGGAGGTGGACGGAGTCGCCCCCGACCTGGTGGCCGAGTTCTCCCGGCGGACCAAGGCCATCGAGGGGGCGATCGCCAAGAAGGCCTCCGAACTGGAAGCTGGCCGCGGCCGCCCGCTTACCAGCCAGGAGCTGGGCGTGGTCCACCGCGCCGCCTGGCGCGAGACCCGACCGAAGAAGCTGCACCGCCCCCTTTCGGAGATGACGGCCGAGTGGGCAGAGCGGGCCAAGCCCTGGATGGGCGAAGAGCCCACGTCCTGGGTCGCCAGCCTGGTCGGGCGCTCCGACCTGCCCGCCCTTCGCTCCGACGACCTGACCGACGCCATGCTCAGGGACCTGGCCCAGGCCGCGCTGGCGCGCGGTCCGAGCGGAGCTCGGTGTTCACCCAGGCGAACGTCTACGCCGACGTGGAGCGCCAGTTGCACGGGGTGCTGTTCGCCCCAGGTGAGCGGGCCAAGGTCTCCGAGCGGGCCGTCGGCATCGCCCTGGGCATGGCCGTAAAGCTCTCCCCGCCCGAGCTCGCCCACGTGCCCGAGCGTTTCCGTGCCCCCGACGGGACAAGCCAGTTCGCCCCGGCGGGCTCCTGGCAGTACACGACGGCCGCGCTCCTTGAGGCCGAAGCTCGCCTCCTCGAAGCAGGTAAGGACACCTCCGGGCCGGCCGTCAGCTACGGGACCGTCACCCAGGTTTGCGAGCGCCCGTTACCGGGCCGGGCCTACAAGATGGGCCAGGACCAAGCGGTCGCGGTCGAGCTGGTCGCGGCCTCGGGGCGAGCCTGCGACGTGCTGGTGGGGCCGGCCGGCACGGGCAAGACGGTGGCACTGTCCGGGCTGCTCGCCGCCTGGGAGGCCGAGCACGGGCCGGGCAGCGTGAAGGGCCTCGCGCCCTTCGGCCTCGGCCGCGGCCAACCTGGCCGAGGAGCTCGGCATACCGACCGAGAACACCGCCAAGTGGCTCTCCGAAGCCGACCGGGAGGCCGAGCGGCGGGCGGAGGCCGGCCGGCTGCGTGCCCTGGCCGCCCGGCTCCCGGCGGCGGCATCGCGGGCCGTTGAGCAGCGGGCAACAGAGCTGGAGGCCGAGGCCGGGCAATGGCAGCTGAGCGCCGGGGACCTGTTGGTCGTCGACGAGGCCGGCCTGGCCGGCACCTTCGCCCTTGACCGCCTCGTCGCCCAGGCGCGCCAGGCGGGCGCCAAGGTACTGCTGGTAGGAGACCCGGCTCAGCTCGGTGCGGTGGGCGCCGGCGGGGCCTTCGGGCTGCTCGTGAGCGCCCGGGACTGCCCACCAGAACTGAGCGAGCCTCGTCGGTTCACTGATGCCTGGGAACGGGTCGCCAGCGCCGAGCTGCGGGCCGGCTCCCCGAGTGGCGTCGACGCCTATATCGGCCACAGCCGGGTGTCCGAAGGGGACCGGGCTGAGGTGCTCGCTGCCTGCTACGAGGCCTGGACGGCCGACACCGAGGCGGGCAAGTCTTCGCTCATGGTCGCCCACGACAACGGCACGGTGAGGGAGCTGAACCGCCTCGCCCGGGCCGACCGGGTGGCAGCGGGCCACGTCGCCGCGGAGGGGTTTGCTCTGGCTGACGGGTCGGTCGCCGGTCAAGGCGACATGGTGGTGGCGCGGCGCAACGACCGCCACCTCCGCCTCTCCGACGGCGAGTGGGTGCGCAACCGGGACCGCTTTGTGGTCACAGGCACCCAGGAGGATGGCAGCATGACCGTGCGGGCCTTGGACAGGGATGGCGACGCCGTCTTGCCCGCGGCCTACGTGGCCCAGCACGTCGAGCTTGGTTACGCCTGCACCGTCTGGTCGGCCCAGGGCCGGACCGTAAGTACGGCCCACGCGGTCGCCGGTGTGGGCATGACCCGCGAGACGCTGTACGTGGCCGCCACCCGCGGGAAGGAGTCCAACCGCCTCTACGTGGACGTCGAGCCCGAGCCGGCCAACGCCGGTATGGACCACGGCCCGACCGAACGGCTCGCGGCCCGAGAGGTACTCCTCGCAGTAATTTCTCGTCGAGGAGCGGACATCTCGGCCCACCAGGCCATGGCCTCGGAGTGGGCCCAGGCGGCGAGCTTCGAGCAACTGGCCAAGGAGCACCAGAGCCTGGTGGCGACGGCGATGGCACAACGCTGGGAGCTGGTGCTGGGGCAAGCAGGTTTGCTGGCCACGGCGCGCCGGTCCCCAGAGTGGGCTGTCCTGCTCGGGGCGCTCCGCGATGCCGAGGACCGTGGCCTGGACGCCCGGGCCGCTCTCTCCCAGCTGGCAACTCTGCCGATCGGCTCTGACCAGGACCCCGCCGCTGTGCTCCGGGCGCGGCTGCAGCGATGGGAACGGGCGAGCCGGCGGGCGTGGCGCCCTCGCCAGAACCTCGTCGCCGGCCTGGTCCCTCGGGCTGGCGGTGTCGATGACCAGGACCTGGCCAAAGCCATCCACGAACGCGAGGAAGCTATTGCCAGGCGTGCCCGCGACCTCGCCGAGCACGCAGTGCGAGTCGGTGCGCCCTGGGCCAAGCCCTTTGGCGCGCCGCCGGCGGGCCCGCTGTCGCCGCCGCTTGGTGGGACCGCCTGGCAGTCATCGCCGCCTACCGGGACCGGTGGCGCGTCACCGCTCCCAGCATCCTCGGCGACGAGGCTGGCGTCGGTTCACTCCAGCAGGCGGCCCACCGCGCCCGGGCGCGACGCGCCGGCCAGGACGCCGCCCGCCTCGTCGGGTTAGTGCCTCACCTGGTCGCACCGGCACCAGGTGCGCCAAGACCTGAGATCGGACCGGAGGTGGGCTTGTGAGCCGGGCGGCGCGCCGCTAGCGCAAAATGGGAGCGACAAGGTCGCGAAGGAGCGTGGGAGGAGGCGCGGTGGCTCGCCCTCGACCTCTAACACGGTCGCGCTGGCCCGCTCGGCACCGTACAACATCGGCTTTGTCCTCGAGCCGGGCGAGGTCCTCTACCGCCAAGCCTGGGCACGGTCCTGGACGCTCGGCGCGACCACGAACCTGGTCGACACTTCGGCCGGGTGAGTGGCGTCCCGGCCACCTAGCGGGACTGGGGATGGTGCCAGACGGTCGCGACTATCGGCACGATTAGGTCCTCGCTGCCAGAGGAGGGACCCAAAAGCTGCGGATAAGACCCGAACAGTGATGTCACAAGGAAGCGGCCGTGAGCGCTGGCGCCCGACAGTCTGGGCCATGGTCGGTGTCAATGCCTCGATGATCGGGTTTCGGCTGGATGCCGGAGCGCTACGAGACACCCGGTGCAAGCCTCCAGCCGTTCTGGATCGGATGCGTCGCCGCTGTCATCCCATGGGTCGCCATCGGCGTATACCTGATCGGACCGGGCGCCGACCTACACCCACCCGCCTTATGACTACGCCATTTTCTTCTCTATCTTTGTTGCCTTCAGCTGCTTCGCCGTGAACCAATGGTTGCAGTACGGCAGGTTGGCAAGTGGAAGGACTACTTGGTGGGCGAGCCGCGCCTATCTGACGCTGTCTCTTGTCGCCAAAAGCCTGCTCGCATGGCAGATCTCCGCCTCCGTACTGGCGTCAGCCCAAACGCACTAAGTGCGGTTAAGTCGACATTGAGGAGCGCCGGTACAAGGCCGCCTTTCTGCCAGCGACAGGACCCTGCCGCTCACCTCGCCTAGCACCGTCTCCTCCCAGCTCTTGCGCCAGAATTACAGCAGTCCCAAACCTTCATGTCGCCGGCCTACTCGATTGCCTGCAGACGAGCTCTGGGTCGATTACTACGTGCTCCTGGCGCTTAGCGCCCGTCTGAAGCTGGTCCAAGAGGAGTCGAACAGCGTCATTACCCAGCCTCTGGAAGTCCTGACGTTTGGTCGCAAGCGGAGGGATGAAACGCCGACTCAGGGGTGTCGTCAAACCCAACGACAGCCACATCGTCAGGCACCTGCCGCCCACGGTCGTGCAACGCCCGGAGTACACCCAGCGCTACGTGGTCATTGGCGGCGAAAATGCTGCGTCCTCCTGGCACTTGGGCAAGCAACTGGCCAGCTCTATAGCCCAAGCACGTCGTACAGTCACCGAACAACGGGGGGATGACCTCCGCGCCCGCTCGTTCCAGCGCCTCCACCCAACCCGCGGTCCGCACCGGGGCTCGGGCCATTCGTTTGGTCCTGCCACGTGGAAGACAGTCTCACAGCCCGTACCCAGCAGGTGCCCGGTGGCCAGCCGGGCTCTCGCGAACTGGTCGACGGTGACGACGGATATGTTCGGTTCGGCGTCGACCTCAACGGCGACCACTGGTATGCGCGCCGGAATGCTGGCGAAAGCGTCGTGGGCCAGAATGAAGGATCCGATCAGCGCTAGCCCGGCGACCGACTGGCTAGTCAGGTTACGCACCGCTTCGCGGACGGAACGGCAGTCGATCGAGCGGACCGTCGCAGTCGACACGAAATAGCCGTCTTCTTCGGCCGCAACGCGGAAAGCGCACAAGGTCGAGGCAGTACCACCGGCCCGCCCGCCTCGGCCAACTCGTGGTCTCGTCACTGATCGAGCAGATCGTCTCGGGTAGCTTGCCCGCCGGGACACCCCTCCCCGCCGAGCCTGTCCTTTGCAAAGAGTTCAATGTAAGCCGCTCGGTCATCCGGGAGTCCCTGAAGTTGCTAGAGAAGAAAGGCCTTGTCGTCGTCAGGCAAGGCCAGGGGACGACAGTGTTCCCGGTGGACCAATGGACGATGTTAGACCCACTCGTGCTCGAGGCGTTCATCCGCAATGACCGGAGCCTTTAATATTTTCGACGACTTGATCAAGGTGCGCGCTGCATTGAAGGCTCAGATGGCTCGACCATGCGGCAACGAAAATGTCAAAAGGGCAATTACAAGAATTGCATTTGCAACGGCTCGAAGCGCTTCTGGACGATCCCAGCGGCTATGCTAAGGTCGACGTCCTCTACCGCGATGCCATTGGTCGCTTCTCCGGTCACGTGCTAGCCCACTCGATCCTGAGGACCGTTCAGTCCATTGCCTTGGCCAACACCTACTACGGCGCCACCCACAAGACTCGAGAAGACAACCTTCGGTCCCATCGGGGCCACGTCGCGATCTATGACCAATTGTCAAAGGGCGACCCAGATCGTACTGCCCGTGAAGTAGAAGCCCACATGATGGGTTCTTGGGCAACATACAAGCGAAAGCTGCGGGTCCCATCTCGCGAGCGGCCTTAACCGGTCACCTAGCTCCTCGCCAACGTCTTCGCAGGCTGTTCCTCCCGCAACGCTGACCGCTCCTTCGTGGACAATTACCACGACCTGGCCATCTGTGGCTTGTTGAACGGCTAGTGAGACTCATAGCGTTTCGCGCTCGATGTTGCCAACCCCCACGTCGTGTGGCGGAAGTTGCGACGCGCCCGTCCCGCTGTCACAGTAAGTTTGTCGATGGCCAAGACAGAAAGGGTTCACCGCTCATGACCCCCAGTGGGCTTGATAGTGCGTTCCGCCGGCACATAGATGAGGTCCTGGACCGGGGCCCGTTCCAGGCATCGTGGGACTCATTGAAGGGGTATCAGCCACCCAGGTGGTACGCCGACGGAAAGTTCGGGATATTTATCCATTGGGGCGCGTACTCCGTCCCGGCGTTCGGGAACGAATGGTACCCGCGGAACATGTACCTTCAGGGTACCCCAGAGTTCGAGCATCACCGATCGACGTACGGGCCCCATAATGAAGTTGGCTACAAAGATCTCATCGGCAGGTTCACCGGTGAGCAGTTCGACCCCGACGACTGGGCGTCGCTGTTCCGCCGAGCAGGAGCCCAATTCGTCGTGCCGGTGGCAGAGCACCACGACGGGCTGGCGATGTACGACACCGCCTATTCTGATTGGAACACAGTGAAGGTTGGCCCGCACCGTGACGTGGTCGGGGAACTGGCGAGTGCCGTCCGTCGTGAGTGGCTCGTGTTCGGTGTTTCCAGCCACCGCGCCGAGCACTGGTGGTTCTTCAACGGTGGCATGGCTTTTCCTTCCGATGTCCAGGACCCACGTTACGCAGACCTGTACGGCCCCGCTCAGGCTGAGTCAATGCCACCCAACGAGCAGTTCCTTGACGATTGGCTCCTGCGGACGTGCGAACTCGTTGACCGCTACCAACCGCAGCTGGTCTGGTTCGACTGGTGGATCGGGCAGCCCGTGTTCGAGCCGTACCTGCAACGTTTCGCCGCCTTTTACTACAACCGCGCCGCCGAGTGGTCTCGAGGCGTTGCGATCAACTTCAAGCTCGACACCTTCCCCGAGGGTACCGCCGTCTTGGATGTTGAGCGGGGCCAGTTGGCTGATATCAACCCTCGGCTCTGGCAAGCAGACACATCGGTCGGTACGAGCTCCTGGGGCTTTGTCAACGACCACAACTATAAGACCGCAGCATGGCTTCTGTGCGACCTCGTCGACATCGTCAGTAAAAACGGGGTGCTTTTGCTGAATATTGGCCCGCGGTCGGACGGGACGATCCCAGAGCCGGAGCGCGCCATACTCCTCCACATCGGCGCTTGGCTCCGGGAGTACGGTGAGGCGATATACGGTACGCGCCCATGGAAAGTGTTCGGCGAGGGCCCGACTGATGTCAAGAGTGGCCAATTTACTGACACGGTGCGGAGCCATTACACCAGTTCGGACGTGCGGTACACCACCCGAGAGGCTGCGCTTTACGCGATTGTGATGGCGCCCCCTACAAACGGGCGTGTCGTACTCAACAGACTGGCACCTAGCTCGGGGCTGTTCGATGCCCCCGTTTCTTCGGTGCGGCTGGTAGGGTCTAACTCGGACTTGGAGTGGTCCCAGAGCCCGAACGGGCTCGAGGTGTTACTTCCCGCGCCGCCCGTTGAGTCCGGGCCGTTCGCCCTGAAGATCGAGGCGCCAGTCTAAGCGATTCAGTCGCGGAGAAATAGCTCGACCACTGGGACAGGCACGTCTGTTTCTGGACGTGTACTTCCGCGGTTCTTTAGCTACGCGTGTGAGCCGCTAGTGACCAGATGCCGCAGTGTATGAACATCCCAAGGCGCGCCTCGTATAAACCACCCGAGGTGCTCCGCCATCATGTCACCGCTCATTTTTCCTGTGTGCGACCTTGCGCCTGGTCCCGAGTTGACGATTTGGTTGAAGTGGTCCTGGGATGGTCATACCGGCGCGGCTTCTGAGTCGTCGCGTCGGGATCGAGCTGGCCCTGACGTTGAGAGACGTGGGCAAAACAACAGTACGTGCCGACCCCGAATAGCCATTCAAGCGGCTAAGGAGCAAGCGAGCGCTCTCGTGGCCGAGGTCATAGGCGGGCTGGCTAACCGTCGTGAGCGCCGGATGGAGGAAAGGCGCCCAGGATATTTCGTCGTAACCGACCACAGCAATGTCCTCAGGTATGGCTAGTCCTGCCTCTTCGATGGCTTGGAGCGCCCCGGCCGTCATTCGATTGTTGCACACAAAAACTGCATCTGGCCTCGGCTTCCGGGAGAGCAGCCCCTGCATGCCCTCCCGTCCACCTTGCTCCCGGAAGTTGCCGACGTACACCAATGAGCTGTCGGCCGGCAGGCCCGCTTGACCTAGAGCTGTCTGATAACCGAGGAGACGCTCCGAAGCGGTTGTCGCCGCCAACGGCCCGGTGATGCAGGCGATCCGCTGGTACCCGCCCTGCACCAAATGGTCAACGGCTTGCATGGCTCCCGATTGATTGTCGGCTACCACCGTGTCGGCACTATGCCCAGGGAGTTTCCGGTCGGCGAGGACGACATGTATGCCGGCCTCGAAGAGGGGTGAAAGATCGGTGCCCGGCCCGGAAGGTGTCAATATCACACCGGCGACGTGCTCAGCCATCGCGAGTTCGAGGTAACCAGCCTCCTTTGACGGGTCCTCGTCGGCGTTGCAAAGGAACATCGCGTAACCGGCTTCGTGGGCGCCATCTTCGACACCTCGAACGACGTCAGCGAAGAACGGCCCGGTCCGAATGTCCGAGATTACAAGTGCCCACACCCGGTTCTGGCGAAGGCGCAGGCCGCGGGCCGTCTTGTTGGGGCGGTAGTTCAGTTCCCGTACGACGCGGGCGACCTTGGCCACCAGTCGCGGGTCGACGCTCTCATTCCCGTTCATTACTCGAGAGACGGTCGAAGTGGAGACGCCGGCCTGTCGGGCCACATCAACGATAGTGGTCACCATCGCTGCTCACTCTCCCCTTCTGGCAAATCGCCTCAACTGGCCTCCGGTCCCAGACTTGACACCAGCGCTGGCCAATAGTACACGTTATTGGGGTAACGATTTCTCTCGCCGAGGAGGAGCTGCGCGTGAGTTAGCTCGAAGGGGGTGTTAGCCCGGCGGCCACGGACGTGCGGTGCCGCCTTGGTACTGCGCGGCCCGACAGAGCTGTCCCGCGCAGCCCGCCACCGACGGTCTCGGGCTGCGCCCCCATGCCCAACTAGTCGATCGTCGCATCGTTCGAGTGTCACTGAAAGGAATCTAACTGTGACGTGCGGTGAGGAACGACTATCTTGAGGTGCCCCGGGTTCCGTGACGAATCCACCGAGACCAGCGGTACCTCGGCGGAGCCCTCGATAATGCCGCGAGTCACGTTTCGTGGTCCAACGGTGATTGTCGCGGACGAAGAGACTTCGCAGGAGCGGGTCATCGACCAATTGCAACGAGTTGGCAGCTGGACCTTTATGGGTGTCTTCGGCGAAGGCCCGGCGACAACCGCCGTGTTTGAACAACTTGACTGTACGAACGGGAGAATAGCCTTTCTCTCCGAAGATGGCACTCTGCTCGAGCTCGGAAAGTCACTGGAGCCTACAGACAAGAGTAGTAACGCCTGGTACCGAGGTCACCATAAAAATGCTGTGCTCCCTGGCCAGCCGGACATCCTCCGTTACGAACTCCTCGAGGGTGGCAGGGACCCTGACCCCGAGGAAGTGCGTGCGTGCTTCCCACCAGTCCGACGAGCATTTTGGGAAGGAGTCGAGAGGCCGCACACCTTCATTGGCACGCCGACATCAGCGGACGTGATCCCGGTTTATTACAGAGACGTCCCTATGGTCAGCCGCGTCCCTCCCGAAGTGGTGGCACCCGAAATCCGAGAGGCGATCGCGGCGGAGACCATATGGGAGGGACTGGTTGGAGGCTGGCTGCCGGTGGTCCGTACGGTTTACCCTATCGGTGAAAACGAGTGCTGGGAATTAATCGCCTTCGCCAGCGCGGAGCGAGCGACAACACATTGGCAGCCCGCTTGGTACCGCTTCACTAAGTTAAGCTTCGGGAAGGTAGAGGAAATCAAGTATATCGACTCCTTCCTACCATACCCGAACGAGGAGTTTGCCGACCCCGGCCAGTTCTATCAGGATCTGCTGAGCACGCACAACTACTGGCAAGAACAATTGGCCGGCGCCATGGCGCTGACGGTCCCTGAGGACTGGATCGGAAATTTTTGTCGCCATGCCCTGGTGCTCGAACGCATCACCCGGATGGGTGCCCACCCGAAATATGGCGTGGTTGACCGTGCGTACGGTGGCCAAGAGCATGACGGCTTCCAGGACGAGCTCACCGCTACCGTCATTTGCGCGCGTCGAATGGGGGCTCTTCGCGGCTGCCCGTGGCTATCTGGACTACTACTTCAGGCATTTTGTGAGGCTGGACGGCTCTATCCGGTACCGGGGCCCTGAGATTGGCAAATACGGTGTTGTATTGAGCTGTTTGGCACAGTATTACGATTATACCGAAGACTATTCATTATTACTCGAGCATGACAGGAAGGTGGATGCGATTGTCCGCTTGCTTGTGACGCGCTGGCAAGAGGCGCGAGGTCTTGACCGTGGCGACCCAGCTTATGGGATGATCAAGGGGCGACATGAGGCGGACATTAGCTTTCTAACGCCGACACTTAATGAGATGGATTATGAACGGCCCTACCTGTCGAATAGTGCCGAAGCGTGGCGCGGGCTACGGGATATGGCCAGTTCATGGAAGCGGCTCGCTGGTCATCGTGAAGATGCTGAGATGTCCCAAAGGGCCACCGCTCTTTCGCAAAAGGCAGCCGCCTTGCTGGTCGATGCGCGTCGCGGCGTCGAGAGATCGTGGCTTGAGAAAGATGGCGTGATGGGCCTCCCCATTATTGCCGGGTCCCCATCGTTCTACTGGGAAGCGGCTTACCGTAGCCGCCCTGAGTCATACGACGAGAACCGGGTGTGGTCGGAGCTGCTCCATTCCGGGATCCTGTCGCGGGAGTCAGTGGAGAGGATATTGGAGGTTGCAGGCGCCCGTGGCGGTACGACGCTGGGGATCCTGACCAACCGTTTGCACGTTGTCGGGTTCCTGGTGGCGGAGGCGGTTCAGGGGCTGCTGCAACATGACCTTGTGCCGGAGGCACTGCTTGTGTTCTACGCGCACGCGTTCCACGCTCATACCAGGGGGACATGGACGGCGATCGAGTGCGTGGACATGGACCGCGATCGTGCGGCCCATACGCCGTATTGCGCCCCGGCTCAGGTGACGGTGCCCACCATCGCGAAGTGGCTGTTGGTGTTCGAAGACCCTCTCGACGGCACTATTACTCTTGGGCTGGGTGCTCGTCGAGCATGGTTGGAGGAAGGCAAGGAGTTCGGGGTAGAGGGTTCCCCGACCCGGCGGGGCCCAGTCACGTACGTCGTTCGTTCTGGGCTGGACAGTGGGTACGTCGATGCCACGGTCGTCCTTCCTCCGAGGCCGGGAGCGAAAGTACGCCTGCGGCTGCGGCTACCTGGCGGCTACGTGACCGAAAGAGTGGACGTCCTCGAGCGAGCCGGGATCAATGTCGATCTGGAGGGCGAGTTCGTCGTCTTTCCGAGGTCGACGTTGGGAAAGGTACGGCTGCGGGTGTCATGCGAGAAGATTGAGCTGGTTGGCGTGCCCCGAGTGGCAAATGGCGAGACTTGACATGGCGGTGGAACAGTAGTACAGATGCTTCGAGGTAACGTTTTCTCAGACAGGAAGGGGGATTGCGCTGAGGGAGCGACTACGGACCGTGAAGTGCTTAACGGCGTCAGCTGGTCGTTAAGTGGTCATCGGAGCCGGGCGGCTCTACCGCGGAGACCCTATGGCGTTGACGCCTGCCGTCCCCGATGTCAGGGGACGTTTGCTCTGCTCGGCCCCACCCCGCTGCGAACGATGAGAATTCTTGTCCGCTGTTCCTAAGGGATTAGCGACCGGGTCGGCACAAAGTTGCGGACTTCTGCGAAACGAAAAAAATATAGGAGGAAACCGATGAACCTACGTAAGAAATTATCACGTAGCCCGAACCAGTCCCGTCGGAGGACGTTGGCCTCCGTTGCCCTGTCAGCAGCACTTGTCACGGGCCTGGGTTATGCGGTCATACCCGCATCCCAGGCCGCGGCTGCCACAACTGCGGGCCAGACCCCGGTCACCCTCACCTGGCAGATGTGGGTAGGGAGCCAGGCAGAGATCAACGCCTGGGACCACGATGCCGCGATCGTGCACCAGTTGTACCCCTGGATCACCGTCAAGCTCAGCTTCGACCCGGCCTGGCCGGGCTATTGGGTCAAGTTCCCGGTCGAGATTCTCGAGCAACACCGAGCCCGACCTGGTGGCGATCCAAAGCCTGCGGACGACCGGGTTCCAGGGTGGGTTCTTGCCGCTCACCACATCGGAGCTGACGAGCGACGGCCTGCCAGGGTTCTCGCTCAGCGACTACGACCAGGGCATCCTCAACGGCTTGAAGGACAGCTCTGGCGAGCAGGTGGCACTGCCATACGACTTCGGGCCGATACTGGTTTTCTACAACAAGACCATCTTCGAGAAGTACCACATCCCACTTCCGGCCAACAACTGGACGTGGGCGCAGTTCTACAAGGACACGGCCGCCATCAACAAAGGCAGCGACGGGGCTATCTATGGTTACGCGGACGACCCCTACATCGACGAGTTCCTTGACTTCGCCACCGACATGGGAGCTCATTACCTGACCCCGAGTGGCGCCTTGAAGCTCAACACACCTCAGATGGCCTCCCTCCTGGCGAAGTACGTGGCGCCCGTGAAAGAAGGGATAGCCCCCTTGCCGCCGTCCAACGCGATCGGTGGTTCTTGGGCCGAGCAGCAGTGGGAGGCTGGTGCGGCGGCCATATACCTGGACGGCCCTGGGACATGATCAACGACATCGCTGCAGTCAAGGCGGGCATCGAGCGGTTCCAGATCGGCATAGCGCCACTGCCCGCCGGCCCGAGCGGCAAGTCGGTGAGCCTACTCGCCGGGTCGGGGTTCGGCGTCTCCAAGGACATTTTCAAGAACCACCTGGGCATGAACAAGGCTGAACTGCTCTCCGACGCCATTAAAGCGATCGAGGGCCTGACCAGCCCACAAGGAGAGCAGTTCCTCTCGAGCGAGGGCCGTGCCTTTTCGGGCCGGACGGCCGAGCAAAAGTACTGGTTCCAGACGGTCGCGGCCCAGGGCGTGCCCAATGCCCTCTCAGCCATGGACTACCAGCTGAAAGACTCCGTCGGCTACGTCACCACCGACAAATGGAACGGCACTTCCAACGCCTTCAACAGCCAGATAATCGGTGTCATGCAGGGGAGCATTAGCCCGATGGCCGCGCTCACCTACACCCAGGACAACCAGGGCGCTCCAGCGGCATAGCCCCACCAGCCCTGAGCCAACGCCAAGTACGCGAGTTGGCAGCCAACCGGGCGGGTAACCGCCCGGTTGGCTTCCGCTCGAGAAAGCCTCTGAGATGACCACCACGGCCGACGTGTCCCTGAGCCCTCCGGTGACCGTTGTCGAGACGCCGCGTAGGCGCAGGAGAAAGCGCAGCGACGCCCGTGCGGCCGTCATATTCCTGCTCCCGAACGCGGTCGGGTTCCTCGTGTTCACGGTTGCGCCAATCATCGCCTCCTTGGTCATCAGCTTCTACGCCTGGCCCTTGACGGGCAGCGCTCACTTCATCGGGATCGGGAACTACAGGGCCCTCTTCAGTGATGACCCGACTTTCCGTGCTGCGATATTGAACACCTTGTACTTCGTCGCCGTGTACGTCCCGCTGAACGTGATCGTGTCCCTGAGCCTGGCCGTTTGGTTGCGCGGGTACAGCCGGAGCAGGAGGGTGCTCCGGGTCCTCTTCTTCGTGCCCGTGCTCACGCCCCTCGTGGCCGATTCCGTCGTCTGGAGCCTCTTGTACGCGAACCGGAACGGCTTGATAGACTCCATAATCCACGGGGTTTTCGGCGTCCAGGGGCCCGAGTGGCTCTCGGCACCCCAGTGGGCGATGCCCTCCATAATCTTCATGTCCGTCTGGCAGGGGTTTGGCTACAACATGCTGCTTTTCACCGCTGGTATCCACGCGGTGCCCGAGCTGTACTACGATGCCGCCAGAGTGGACGGCGCCTCGCGATGGCGGATGTTCAGGAGCATCACCGTGCCTCTCATCTCGCCGTCTCTTTACTTCGGCATCATGCTGACCGTTATAACGTCGTTCCAGGTGTTCACACAGGCGTACGTCCTCACCGACGGAGGGCCGGGGACGAGCAGCACGACGATCGTCTACTGGCTGTTCCAAAAAGCTTTCAACGACTACGCGCTGGGTTATGCGTCTGCGATCGCGTGGGTCCTTTTCATCATCGTCATCATCTTCACCGTCGTCCAGATGCGCCTGCAGCGCCGCTGGGTGCATTACGAAGTATGAGCGCGCCGGCAGTCAGCGGCAAGTTCCCCTCGACCGGCGGGCCCGGCAAGCGGTCGCTCGGGCGGCGGATAGCTTCCGACGCGGGCCTCACCGTGGCGGTGGTCCTACTTGCTCTCCCAATCGCATGGGGGATCTTGACGGCGTTGAAACCTGAAGCCGATGCCTTCGACGCCAGCCTGAGCAGCCTGTTGCACGCGACTGAGTTCAACAATTTTGTGGTCGCCTGGGACTACGGCCCGTTCGGCCAGTTCCTGCTCAACGGTCTCGTCGTGGCGGTTGGCGGGACACTTCTAACCGTCGCGACCTGTCTTATGGCGGGGTACGCGTTCGCCCGCCTCCACTTCCGAAGCCGGGACCAGCTCTTTTTCGTCTACGTTGCGACGCTTGTCATCCCCCAAGAGGTACTGATAGTGCCCATGTACCTCTTTATGAGGGATTCTGGGCTGGATCAACAGCTACCAAGCGCTCATCGTCCCGTGGGCCTTCAGCGCCTTCGGGGTGTTCCTCATGCGGCAGTTTTTCCGGACGATCCCCCTAGAGCTCGAGGACGCAGCCAAGGTAGACGGGGCTTCCCATTTCTACATTTTCCTCCGGGTAATGGTCCCGATGGTCCGCCCGGCGATGGGCGTGCTCGGCTTGTTCACGTTTATATCCTATTGGAATAGTTTTCTTTGGCCCCTGATAATCATCAACAGCCGCAGCCGGGCCACAGTACCGCTAGGTCTTGAGTATTTCTTGAGCCAACAGGGTTACATCTGGAACCTCTTGATGGCCGGGGGGACGATTGCGCTCGTCCCAGGGATAATCCTGGCGGTGGTACTGCAGCGCTGGCTTTCCGAGGGCGTTTCCCTCTCCGGCCTCGGAGGTCGCTAGGGGCGCAGATGCGGAAAGGTGACTCGATGGACCTCTCACGACATAGCTCACTGTGACAAGCCGAGCTAGTGTGACAACCGACCCTGCCCTTGTGCCCCAGCGCCGGCTTGCCAGCGGCGCTCTTATGCCGGCCATAGGCTTGGGCACTTTTGGCTCCGATCACGTCCAGCCCGACGAAGCGGCCGCTGCTGTGGCCGGGGCGTTTGAAGCGGGCTACAGGCACTTCGACTGCGCCGCCGTCTATGGAAATGAAGCGGCCATCGGGGGTGTTTTGCGGCAATTGCCTCGGGGCGAGATTCGGGTCACCTCGAAGTTATGGAATGACAAACACGCCCCCGCCGACGTGCTGGCGGCGTGCAAGCAGTCCTTAGACGACCTTGGACTTGAGTACTTGGATATGTACCTGGTCCACTGGCCGTTCCCCAATTACCATCCCCCTGGCTGTGATGTCACGTCCAGGAGCCCAAATGCGCGTCCTTACGTCCACGAGGACTTCATACAGACCTGGGCCAAGATGGAGGAGCTCGTTGACCTTGGTTGGGCACGTCACATCGGCACCTCCAACATGACCATTCCAAAGCTTCGGCTCCTGCTGGCCGATGCCCGGCTCCGGCCTGCCGTCAACGAGATGGAACTGCACCCACACTTTCAGCAACCCGAACTTTTTGCCTATGTGCAGGCTCAAGGAATCGAGCCAATCGGTTTTTGCCCGATCGGCTCACCTGGGCGTCCCCAGCGAGACCGCATGCCTGAAGACACTGTTGACGTGGAGGACCCCGTTATCGTGTCGATCGCCCGGGCTCATGGAATTCACTCAGCGGCCGTTTGCGTAAAATGGGCCGTGCAAAGAGGTCAAACCCCCATCCCGTTTTCGATCAACCCGGACCATTACCGAGCTAACCTCAAGGCGGTCGTTAGCGACCCCTTGACGGACGAGGAGATGCGGGCCATAGAGGCAATAGACAGAGGCTGTCGGCTGGTCAAGGGGCAGGTTTTCCTATGGAGGGAAAACCAGTCCTGGGAAGACCTGTGGGACCTCGACGGGACCATCTCCCAGTGAATGGTCACGATGGTTCAGGAACAGACAAGAACGGGGACCGCAGGCGGGTACTGGTGAGCGCCCCGGGCGTAGTCGACATCGTGACTGAGCCCGTGCCCCACCTGGCGCCTGGTGAGGCCTTGGTCCGGCTTCTCGTCTCGGGCGTCTGCGGGTCGGACAAGGCCGGCCTCCACGGCGAGCATGCGTTCATGAAGCCTCCCTATTACCCGGGGCACGAAGTGGTGGGGGTGATTACGGCACTTGGTGACGGTCCGGACAAAGTGTCTTTGGGGGACCGAGTCACGGTGCAACCGACTTTGCCGTGTGGGCACTGCAAGCCCTGTCTCACAGAGCGCGAGAACCTGTGCGAGAACCTTCAGTTCTTCGGTTGTGGGTATAGAGAAGGTGGCATGGCGGACGTCTTCAGCGTGCCCGCGACCCGTTTGTTCAAGATCCCTGAGGACTTTACTAACTACGAGGCTGCCCTTATGGAACCATTGGGAACTCCTGTTCACGCCGTCCGCTTGGCCGGTGACATGCGGGGAAGGGCCGTAGCTGTACTGGGCGCAGGCACGATCGGTCTTCTGACTTTGGTCGCCGCCCGTCGAGCTGGGGCGAGGCACGTGGTCAGCACGGATACCGTGGCACATAAGCGTGAGCTGGCCTTGCAGCTAGGGGCGGACGCGGTTGTGGATGCGAGCGTCGAAGACCTCGCTCACGCGGTGCGAGCGGAGCTCGGTGAGAGCGGGGACGTTGTGTTCGATTGCGTGGCCAACGAGCAGACGCTTCCTGAAGCCGTCAAAATAGCCCTGAAGGGCGGCACCGTCGTCGTAGTGGGAGGAGCGCGGAGGCCGGTAACTATCGATTTGCCAGTCGTACAGGAGTACCAGGTCCGCATCCAGGGTGCCGCCACCTACTGTCGGGAGGACTTCCACGACGCAACAACAATTATTGCTCAGCCCGACTTTGATGCTGGCCGCTTCGTAACCGCCACGTTCCCGTTGCGAAGGGCGAAGGAGGCATTTGACGCTATCAACTCGGGACAAGAGGTCAAGATCCTGGTCGAGGCCGACAGCGACGTCCCGACAACGAAGCAGGAGGACTGAGATGCTGATCAAAGGGATCATCCACGCCCAGCTGGCGGCAGCGTTGACCACCTTGCGCCACACCGATCTCTTTGGAATAAGCGACTCGGGCTTCCCGACGGGAAAGGACACTCAGGTGATTGACCTTGCCATCGTGTACGGCTTGCCCTCATTCGACCGGGTACTCGACGCCGTGCTCTCTGAAGTCGTGGTGGAAAAGGCGATCATGGCGACTGAGACCGATGTCCACAACCCGGCCCAGGCCAACCGGATCCGGTCGCACTTCGCAGACGTGGTATCAGTCAGCCACGACGAGTTGAAGACGATGGCTACCGAGGCTCGTTTCGTGGTGAGGACCGGTGACGCCACTCCGTACTCAAATGTCCTTCTTCGCGCCGGAGTGGCCTTCTCCTAAGCAGTAGGGGGGCCGTGCTCTCGCGGATGACGAGATTTGTGGCTAGTCCTAAAACAAGCGTTCTCGAGCTGTCGGTGGTCGTCGGGCAGCAATGGGGGGAGCCCGGGGGCCCGAGCGCTTGTTAGGGAGGAGTTGCCGGTGTTGGAGCGCCGGTGCGGAGGCGAGGGAGCGGTCTTTTGTGGTTTTCGGTGCTGATGAGCCGGTTTTTGGGCAGGCTGGCGCCAGGTGGGGCCACAGTGGCTCGTTGGTGGAGGATGGCTTGCTGGCTAGAGGGCGTCGAGGAGGCGGAAGAAGACGCCGAGCCAGGGGTTCCAGGCCAGGACGCGCCAGCGGACCTGGCGGGCGCCTTTTACGACCTGGCAGGGGATCTCAATGAAAGCCTGGAAGAAGGTGCGGAAGTCCATCGTGAGCAGGCGCCGGCGCTGCTCGTTGTGCTGGGCGGCCCAGCGGGGGGAGACCGGCAACAGCAGCGCGCACCAGGCTTTCAGGCTCCAAGCGAGGGCGGCCATCACCATGTAAGCCGAGTTGGCGACCAGGACGTTGAGTGGGGCGTGGAGCGCCCGCACGCCACCTTTCAGCTGGGCGATCAGGTTCTCCTGGTTGCAGCGGGACCGTGCCTCGGCGACGACCTCGTCGGCGGTCATCCCCCAGTCGTTGGTGATGTAGAAGAAGTACCTGTGTTCCTCGAACAAGACGTTGTCGCCGCGTTCGACCGAGATGTTCTTGCGCAGGGCGACCACCCGGTAGTCGCGGGTGCACTTGCCGGGACGGTAGGAGAACGCGACGACGTCCTCGACCTTTTGGCGTAGCACCTTGAACCGCCGCTGGCGCACCACCTCGTCCTTCACGTTCTTGGGGCGCCTGCGAGGGCGGGTGGCGATGGCTCGCTCGGCTCGGGTGACCAGCTCGTGGTAGGTCTGCTCGGCCATGCCCTCGGCCTTTTGCACCAGGTTCGCCCGGGCGTCGTAGCCGAAGACGAAACGTACCCTGTCGTCGTCCCAGCGGTCGAGCTCCGATGTCAAAGAGAAATCGGTGTCGCCGCGCAACAAGATGTCCCCGAAACCTGCCTCCCTGCACAGGGCAATGGCCCGGTCGTAGAGCTCGACCACGCCTTCGTGGGAGGGGCGGTTGGCGCCGTGCGAGCTCAGGTAGAGCGGTTCTTGGGTATTGGCCAGCGAGACCACGAGGTCCGAGTAGCCCCAGACGCCGTTGTAGGCGATGTCCATGCCCTGTTTGGTCTCGCCGTCGGTGGGCACGATGCTGGCGTCGGCGTCTATCTTGGCGGTCTGGGCGGAGAAGCTGGCCGGCTGGGCTCTCCAGGCCCGCAGGCGGGAGCGGTTGACCGCCTCTTGCAGGGCCATGACCGAGGCGGGGTCGAAGCGCCGGCAGAAGTCGCCGGCCGTGGTCGGGTCGGGGAGGCTCTCAGCCCCGAGGCCGTCCAAGAACACCCGGTCTTGGCGCCGCTGCTCGATGTCGTCGAGGCGCCGGCCGCCGCATAAAGCGTTGTAGGCGATGTTCAGCACGTGGTCGGACTCGTAGTAGGGACGGTGGGCTTTTAGCAAGTGGACCGAGGAGTCGATCTCGGGAGCCAGTCCGACCCTTTCCACCAGCCGGGCGACCATCCCCATGCCGCCGTGGGCCGTGCCTTTGGGCTTCTCGGACCACTCGTAGACGACGTTAGCCCGCCCCAGCACCGGCCCGGAGAAGTTCGGGGCGACGGCTGTCTGCAGGCGCCGCTCGACCCGGCATGCCTCGGTTGCCAGTTGGCGGCGCAGCCGCTGCCTGGCTGCCCGGCCTCCTCCGCCACGGCCACGCCTTGCTGAGCTAGGCTTCACTTGGAGATGCCCTCCTCTGGTATGGGTGGTTTTTAGGTTTGGCGACCAAAATTTTCCCATACCAGGAGGGCGTTTTCGCGGATGCCTGCCTAGCCATCCATTGATGACGTGCTCGGGCCCGGGCCGGCAGGACGCCTACCAACCTGGGGGCCACGAGCGTTCACCTGAAACCCCTGTGCCCTCCCCCGGCACCGCAGCGAGGTGTGCCCGAGACCGCAAGGGATTCCCGATGTCCAGTGACTTCTCTAAGCAGGCTCTACGCTTGCTTAAGGGCTAGTTCCACCCGACGGGTCAAGGAACGCCGCCTTCGAAGCTTTCCAGCAAAGTTTGCACTGCCAGGGCGGCCATCTGCGTCAGTGGTTGGCGAACTGTTGTCAGCGCAGGAGCACTCCACTCGCTCAATGGGATGTCGTCAAAACCTACGACACTCAGCTCCTCTGGGACTCGAAGTCCAACCTCGCGCGGGCGTGCAAAACGCCAAGGCCGTGCAGGTC
The DNA here is from genome assembly GCA_963749305.1 of uncultured Acidimicrobiaceae bacterium. GTDB lineage: Bacteria > Actinomycetota > Acidimicrobiia > Acidimicrobiales > Palsa-688 > Fen-671. The sequence continues at coordinate 166,654 of CAVVMN010000014.1, read as the reverse complement.
GTTGCACGCGAAGATGGCAGTGGGGCGCATCTACGAGCGCGAAGGGCTGGTCGAACCGGGGCGCAGCGCCGGAGGTACTCGCTTATACAGCGGCGGTGACGTGACGCGTCTTCGTGAGATCGCGGCCTTAACCGACGGCGGGCTCAACATCGCCGGTATCAAACGGGTACTGGAGCTCCAGGAGGAGGTCCGACGTCTGCAGGCCGAGGTGGAACGTCTCGGTACTGAGGCTGATGAGCCAACGCCCGACAGGCCAAGTGGCCGGGGCAGGCGCCATCAATGACAAAGCCACGTGACCTGGCCCGTGTCACATACGGCCGTTGTTGGCCCACCGGTGTCCAGCCCGGTGCGCATCAGTAACGAGACAGGTCGCGGACCCAGTGCAACTTTTGGTGCAACAACTGGGTCCTCTACCCGCCGGATTGGACCTATGGAGCCGTTCTGTTGCGCGAGAAAGTCCTGCTCAAGCCCAGTGGAGCCGAAAGCAGCCACGGTCCGTGGCGCTCTTTTAACTGCGCGCCGGGAGTTCGATCCTCCCCGCCCCCACTCGAGATGGCCCCCTGGGCCAGGATGGCGGGCAGGGGCCACAGCGCCGTCGTTGGGAACCGGACGGTTATCTTCAGCCCCCCGCCGGGAAGGGCGGCCGCTTCGAGGTGGCCGTTATGGGCCGCTACCACGGAGGCGACGATCGATAACCCGAGCCCGGCGCCCTGGCCGTTGCTGACGCGTTGATCGAGGCGGGTGAACGGTTCGAACAGCGATGCCACTTTTGACTGGGGGACGACCGGCCCGGTGTTCGTAACCGATAGGTACGAATGGCCCTCGACGGTGCCTGTCCCGACCTGTACCGAGCCACCAGGCACGTTGTAGCGGACGGCGTTGTCCACCAGGTTGGCTGCGAGGCGCTCGACCAGGACGCGGTCGCCGAGGGTGGGAGCAGCTGACAGGTCGGCTTCGACGACGACTCCGGAGGCTCTGGCGGCCGGGCTGGTCTGGTCGACGGCGTCCTGCGCCGCAGCTTCGAGATCGACCAGTTCTCGGCTGGTCAGGCCGCGGTCGGACCGCGCCAAGGTCAGGAGGCCGTCAATGATCGCTTCGGATTGGCTGAGCGCTTGGCGGACGCGCCCGATGACTGTCTCGAGCCCTTCGGTGGTCCTGGTGGGCTTGGCCATGGCCACGTCGATAAGGGTGCGCATGGAGGTGAGCGGGGTCCGTAGTTCGTGGGAAGCGTTGGCCACGAACCGGCGCTGGCTGGCGAAGGCGAGGTCGAGACGGTCCAGCATCTCGTCGAAGGTGTCGGCCAGCTCTTTGAGCTCGTCCCGGGCCCGTCCAGGTGGATCCGCTCGTCGAGGTGCTCTTGCGTGGCGCGTAGCGCCGCCTCGGTGACCCGGTGAAGAGGGGCCAGGATGCGGCGGCCGATGGCCCACCCCAACACGCCGGCCACCACGGTGCCCACCGCCAGGCCGATCAGGGACCACAAGAGCAGCTGATGAAGATAGAACCGGCCTTGGTTCATCGCCCCGAACACGGCCCCCCCGGCGAAGGCGTTTTTGCACTGCGCCAGCAGCGCGCCGGTGAGCGTGCCGTTTATCTTCCCTACTTTGCAGGCCCCGATGAGCGACTTATTGATCGTGGTCGGGTTGGTGACGGGGCTGAAGTTGAGGCTGTGGTGGACGAGTGTGTAGGTGGCCGCGACGAACAGCCCGCATGTGACGAGGAACAGCCCGGCGCAGGCCAGAGCGATCCGGGCCCGCACGCTGCGCCGTCCGAGGGTCTTGCGCCGGCGTTGCCTTGTCGTCACATCTTTTGGCATACCTATGGGATCCGGTACCCGCCGCCGATCACGGTCTCGACCAGCGGAGGGGCCCCGAGCTTGCGCCGCAAGCGCAGCACGGTGACCGTAACGGTTTTGGTGAACGGGTCGGCGTTCTCGTCCCACACCTGTTCGAGAAGTTGCTCGGCGCTGACCACCGCACCGTCGGCCTCGACGAGCACTTCGAGCACCCCCAGCTCCTTCCTCGCCAGTGGCACCGGCCGGCCGGCCCTGGTAACGGCCCGGCGGGCCGGTCGACGACGAGGTCACCGCGCCGTAACACCGGGGGTGTGGACGGGCTGCGCCGGGCGAGGGCCCGCACCCGGGCCACCAGCTCGGAGAAGTCGAACGGCTTGCCGAGATAATCGTCGGCCCCCAGGTTCAGCCCCTGGACCCGGTCTTCGACGTCCCCGGCGGCGGTCAGCATCAATACGCGGCTCGGGCATGGCGAACAAACGATCTGCTCGCAGAGCTCGTCCCCGTGCAGCCCGGGCAGGTCGCGGTCCAAAACAACCACGTCATACGTATTCACCACCGCTTTCTCCAGCCCGCCGGGCCCGTCGTAGGCGACGTCGACCGCCATCCCCTCGTCGCGCAACCCCTCGGCCACGGCGTCCGCCACGACCGAGTTGTCCTCCACGACGAGCACCCTCATGGTCCCATGGTGACGCAGTAAGGATGACACTGCGATTACACCCCGGCGCCAGCAGCCACTCCAGGGCCTGCGCTCCGGACGGCGAACGTAATCCCAGTGTTACAGGACCGGTCGTACCGTCGTTTCATGGTCCCACCAGACGCACAGCCCGAGCGGGAGACGACCAGGAGGCGCCGGCCCTGGGCTCGTGCGGGCCGCGGCACCGGTGGCCCTGGGCGCCCGCCCCTGTGGCTCGTGGCCTCCGCTGGCATTGGCCTCGCCCTCGCTACGGCGGCCTGCGGGGGCGGCTCGCCAAATGCCGCCGTGGCCAACCTTGCTACAACTACAACGGTGCTGGCTGGCGCGGCGGCAACGGGCAACCCAGGCTCCAGCAGTACAGGCTCTGGCGGCGCGGGCTCTGGCAACACGGCCCCCGGCGGCGCGCTCGTTGAGTACGCCAGGTGCATGCGCGCCCATGGCGTCTCGAGCTTCCCCGAGCCGGGCTCCCTCTCGGCACCGGATGCGATCAGGAACTTCAAGGGCCAGATCGTCCAGGCCGTGGGCGTCCTGGCTTCATCACCGGTCTTTCAGGCCGCGCAACGGGCCTGTGCCGAGTACTACGGCCGGCCGACGCCGGCGCCTCAGCCGGTTAGCCCTCGAGAAATGCAGAAGCTCCTGGCCGTGTCCCGCTGCATGCGCGCCCACGGGGTACCGGACTTTCCCGACCCCGATCCCACCACCGGCGACATGAACCCTCCGGCTGACATTTCCCGGAACTCGCCGACGGTCATCGCCGCCTTGCGAGCCTGCCAACCACAAGCGCGGGCTGCTGGTCTCGGTCCTCCTAGCACGGGGCAGTAGAGGCGAGCATTTGCCAGCGTAGATATGCCCCCGGCGGCTGGCCGCCGGCCCGCAGGTGGGCACACCCTCCTGGTCTGGGCGAGAATGGCGCCATGAACGCCCACCTGGTGACGCTGGACGGCAAGGAAATAGAACCGAGCAAAGAAGAGGTCGAGAAACTGCTCGCAGCCTCGGAGCCGTTTTGGCTGGACCTCAGGACGAAGGACGAGGAGGGCCCCGAGTTCGCTCTCCTGCGAGACGCGTTCCATTTTCACCCGCTGGCGCTCGAGGACGCGGCTCAGTTCGGGCAGCGCCCCAAGCTCGACTCCTACGACGATTTCGCCTTCCTGGTCGTCTTCGGGCCGGGCCGCGCGGACCATCTCGTCGAGGTCCACTCCTTCTGCGCCCTCAACTTCCTCGTCACCGTGCACCGCCGGTCCTGCCCCTCGATCGACGAAGTCAGGCGCCGGATGCAAATAGCGACGGCGCCGGCAAACGGCGTCGTCATGGTCCTCTACCGCGTGGTGGACATGCTGGTCGACGGGTACTTCCCGGTCCTGGCCGCGCTTGACGACCGGATCGACGACCTCGAGGACGAGATCCTGCAAGCGCCAACCGACGAACAGCTCGGCCGTCTCTTCGACATGAAGCGCGCTCTTATCGTCCTGCGCAAGGTGGTCACCCCGGAGCGCGACCTGTTCGCCACGCTGGTCAGCAGCGCAGATGTGATCCCGGGGATGACGGTTGAGTACGAGAGGTATTTCCGTGACGTCTACGACCACCTCATCCGGGTCAGTGACCTGGTGGACAGCTACCGGGACCTGTTGAGCGGGGCGCTCGACACCCACCTGTCGACGGTGTCGAACCGGCTGAACGTAGTAATGAAGCAACTCACCATCATCGCCACGGTCTTCTTGCCGCTCAGCTTCTTGACCGGGTTCTTCGGGCAGAACTTCGGCTGGATGATTGGCCGGATCACGAGCTTCTCGGCTTTTTGGGCGGTCGGCGTGGGCTCGCAGATCGTGGTGGCAGGGGCCCTGCTGGTCATGTTCCGGCGCCGAGGTTGGCTCTCGTCCGATGGGACCGTGCCCGCCGCCGTACCGGCCAAGCGGGCCCGGCCGATGACGCATATGCGTTGGCTGGCCCTGCACCCCATCAAGTCCATGGGGGGCGCGTCAGAACCGGTCCCCACCAGCCCGGCCCCGGCCAACCCGGGCGCCTAAGGCCTAGTACGGGCAAAAACTGGCGTAACCAAACGAGTACAGCCCCGCGGGCCAGCAGGCGGCGTCAAGACCGGGCCGGGTCAGAGCGGAGTGTTGCTGTGCTTGCGTACCACCAGGCTCTCTCGTTTGGTCCGCAAAGCCGAGAGGCACCGCGCGATCGTCTCACGGGTCTCGGCCGGGTCGATGACCAGGTCAACGAAGCCGCGCTCGGCGGCGATGTACGGGTTGAGGAACCTGTCCCGGTACTCGACGGCCAATTTCGCCTGTGTTTCCTCGTCCTCTCTGCGGTGCACGATCCGCACTGCTCCTTCGGCCCCCATTACGGCCAGCTCGGCGCTCGGCCATGCCACGCACAGGTCGTTGCCCATGGCCTTGGAGTCCATGACGATGTAAGCGCCGCCATACGCCTTCCTCACCACCAGGCAGATACGAGGCACCGTGGCTTCGGCGTAGGCAAATACCAGCTCGGCGCCGTGGCGGATCATTCCCCGCCATTCCAGGTCCCGTCCGGGCATAAACCCGGGAGTGTCGACGACCGTCAACAAAGGGAGGTTGAACGAGTCGCAAAAAGCGACAAACCGAGCACCCTTTTGCGACGCCGCGATGTCGAGGGTGCCGGCCATCGCCTGAGGTTGGTTGGCCAGAACGCCGAGTGGTTGGCCGGCGACGCGCACAAGTGCGGTTACGAGCTGGGGCGCCCACGACGGCCGTAGCTCGAACACATCGCCATCGTCGGCAATGGCGGTGAGCACCCGGCGGACGTCGTAACTGCCGGTCGAGCTGCCGGGCACCACGTCGCGGAGCTCCGGGGTGAGGCGCGAAGGCGGGTCGTCGTAGTACCGGGCCGGGGCCAGTTCGTCGCTGTGGGCGGGAAGGAAGTCCAGCAGCCTGGCCACCGCTTCCCCGGCGGCGTCATCGTCGCTCACCACGAGTGTGGCCAAGCCGGAGCGGCTGGCATGTACAGCCGGGCCGCCAAGCTCTTCGGGGCGGACGGCGAACCCGGTGACTTCCTCGACGGCGGCAGGCCCCGAAAGATAGGACAGGGAAGCGGGCGTCATTATTACGGCGTCGGCCATCCCGAGGAGCAAAGCGGGCCCGGACAGGACCGGGCGGTTGAGGACAACGACGATGGGGACCACGCCGGAACAGCGAGCAAAGCTCTGCGCAACCCGGCCCCAGCCGTCGAGGGCGGCCACACCGGCGTTCAGGTCCAGCCCGGGCGACGGAGAGCCAGGCCACGAGGGGGAGCCGGCGCTCCAATGCCAGCGCGGCGGCCGAAGCCAGCGCTCCGGCCGCCTCACCGCTCAGCGACCGGCCTCGATCGGTGTCCTGGACCCGCGCCGTTACAACCGGTCGGCCGTCGAAAGACACTGGGCCGGTGCGGACGACGACGTCGCGCCCTCGGCCTGGCTGCGGTGGCAGCATCTGGGTCAGGGCCGCCGTCGTCAACACGGCGGCCGGGCGGGCAGCGTCGGCACGGCCAGACGGAAGGAGGTCCGTCGCCCACGCCCCCATCTCGGCGGCAGGGGTGTCGGCCAGACCGGGTGCCAGGCCGGGTGCCAGCCGGGTGGTAAGCCACTGATCTCGGAAGGCAGGGCTTCGGGCGAAGGGCCCGGCGCCGGCGCCCCCGGGTTCCAGTGTGTCTCCCGCTTCGGCATTGGGCGCATTCGCGGGCCGGTCCGAACTGGGCCGGTCCGAACTGGGCCGGTCCGAACTGGGCCGGTCCGAACTGGGCCGGTCCGAACTGCGCGGGTCCGAACTCGCGGGTCCGAACTGGGCCGGTCCGGGGTGGAACGGTCCGGGCTGCCGGCCGGTTGGCCTCGCCGGTCTGCGCCGCCGTTGGCCTGGCCCCGGTCGTTGGGGACAGTCCGCCGGCCTCTCACGTGCTCGTAGAAGGCTGCAGTTCAGGCAGGCCGTCCGGGTCGTCTACCCCTCGGGCCATGAGGAAGCCGCGTGCCCGCTCCGCCAGCGGATAGCGGTTGACGAGGTCCCAGAACGCCTGGCCATGGCCGCTCACGTGGAGGTGGGCCAGCTCGTGCACTAAGACATAGTCGAGCACCCACGGGGGCTCCTTGGCCAGCCGGGACGAAATGCGGATAGTCCCGTCGCCCGGTGTACAGCTGCCCCAGCGGAAGAACTGGTTGTCGACCCAGCGGGTACTGGTGGGCACGGCCAGGCCAAACTTGGCGGCCAGGGACCGAGCCCGCTCGTGCAGGTCCAGACTGGAGGAGTGCTGCCGGCGGCTGATGCGCCGGACCATCTCGTTGACCCAGCGCTCCTCCTCGGCCCGGCTCATAGTGGCGGGGACGCTCACCCTCACCACATCCCCGACCTGGCGAGCCTGGACCGTTTTGTGCCGGCGTCTGCTCCGGACTACTTCGACCTTCATAACGGAGCGACAGGCTAGGCGCGGCCTGTGACTGTTTCGGCCCCCAGCGCCAGCAGGTCCACCCGTTCAACCGGGACGAGCTGCAGGTCCTCGGGGGGGCCTTGAACGTCCAGCCACCACCCGCTCAGATTGGTGTGACGGTTGCCCTTCGCAGAAACACCGAGGGCCCGCTCGAGCGCGATGACAACGCCTCCGTGAGCCACCGCAATACCGGTGTCGGCCCCCGAGGCGGCCAACCGGCGCACGGCGCCGAGCGTCCGGCGCACGAAGTGTTCGCCCTGGTTCTCCCCCCGGGACCGTCCCCAGCTGGCCGGCTCGACGAGCCTGCAACTCGTTAGGCCATCGAGCGGAAATCTCGTCGTTCGTCATCCCGTTCCATTGGCCCAGGTCCTGCTCCCGGAGATCGGGGTCGATGACCAGCGGCTTTTCGTATTCGAGCTCGAACGCGAGCAGTTCGGCCGTAACCCGGGCCCGGGCCAGGTCCGACGCCGCGACGAGGTCCGCCACTACGCCGGCGGCGGCTAGAGCTTGACCGGCCAGCCTGGCCTGGTCGGTCCCTAGCTCCGAAAGAGGGGCGTCCGACCAGCCCTGCCAACGGCCGGCGGCGTTCCAGACAGATTGAGCGTGACGAAGGATAAGAAGGCGACCCACAAAGGACATCTTGGCAGACGGGTACCGGGACAGACCGGTAACCTCCAAGCGATGACAGCCCTGGCACGGTCCTGTATCGCCGGTGGGGCCCGTAGTGCCACTCGGGCGGGCCGCTCGCCCCGCTCGTACGGGAACGACACGAAGCCATGGCGGTAGCCCCTGAGGGCAGCGCGCCGGGCGAAACCGGCCCCGGGGAGGCAGAGGAACCTGCCGCACGGCAAGAACAAGAAAAAGACGACGGCCAATGGGTCACGGTCCTCCTTTTCGCCCGCGCCCGGGAGGCCGCCGGCACCGGGCGGCCGCCTACGCGCAGACGGCCGCACAGTGGCCGGGCTGCTGGACGAGCTTGTTTCCGCTCACGGCAGTGAGCTCGAGGCTATCCTCGCCACTTGTGCCATCTGGGTGAACGGGTCACCTGCTACCGGCTCCACCCGGCTGGTGCATGGGGACGAGGTCGCCGTTCTGCCTCCTGTGTCGGGTGGTTGCGGTACCCTCGATTTTGATGTCCTTGAACGTCGACGAAGCTTTTAACCCCAGTTACCTGGCTGACCTGACAGAGCTCTCTCTCACCGATCTCCGGGAAAAGCGGCGGGCGTGCGCAGAACTGGAAACCGACCTCTCGTACCTGCGCCGGCTGGCGCAGGCCAGGGTGGACCTGATCGTGGCGGAGTCCGAACGCCGGCACCTGGGGCTGTCCGAGCTGGCCCCCGAGACCCTGGTCGAGCAACTGCCGCAAATCCTGTGCGAGCACACCCACGCAGCGGGGCTTGGCCGCCTACCCGCTATTTTCGCCCCGGCAGAGGGCAGCCAGCTAAGCCTGGCCGCCCGGGTGGACGAGCTCCTTCCGTCTGACAAGTTGGAATCGCTGGCCACCTTGACCTCTCCAGAGTTGAGCGACCTCTTGACCCGCATCTCCGACCTCGAACGAGACGTGTCGGCGGAGCGCCGTGCCCTGCACGACATCCAGGACCGCCTCCAGGAAGAGTTGGTGCGTCGTTATCGCAGCGGCGAGGCCAACGTAGACACCCTGCTTTCCTGACCCACCTCGGGCCGGCCGGTCCGTCCTGACCCTCTGACCAGCGGGCCTGGCCGTCCACCCGGCGAGCGCCGCGAAGGGGCACCTCCGGAGGCTTTCAGCCGCGTCCGAAGGCCACCGGCAGCGTAGTCCCTTTTGAGCAAAAAGCCCGTTATTTAGCTGAATATTCGCGCTCAGACCTGGGCTACGATTGGCTCAGCCGTAGCTCGAGGGAGTCCTGGGCGTTTCGTTCGGGGAAGTGCGAAAGACCCGGGCCCGCGGGCTGCGGCGCCCTTTCGTCGTCTCGGGCCGGCTCTTCTCGGTGGGCCGCCTCTCCCGGTGGACCGCCCCGTCCTGTAGGCCGCCTTGCCCGGTCAGGCCGCCTTCCTGACCGCTCTATGGTTTGGCGATGGTGAAAGAGTTGGTGGTGATCGGCGGGGGCAAAATGGGCGAAGCCTTGGTCCGGGGTTTGCTCGACGCCGGCTGGGCCAGCCCCGAACAGGTGGTGGTCGTCGAGGTATCGCCGTCCCGGCGTGCCGAGCTCATGGCAGAGGGCGGCGTGGCCCACCATTTTCCTGGCCTCCAGGTCCTAGACGGCGGACCACCCCCGGCCAAGGGTGCCGTCCTGGCCGTCAAACCGGGTGACGTCGAGGCAGCTGGCCGGGCTCTCGAAAGCAGCGGCGTCACCAGGGCGCTGTCCATTGCCGCCGGTGTCACCCTGGGCGACCTCGAGTCCTATTGCCCGGCGGGGTGCGCCGTGGTCAGGGCCATGCCCAATATCGCCGCCCTGGTGAGGGCGGGGGCGACGGCCATCTCGGCCGGCTCGTTGGCCCGCCCCGAGGACATGGAATGGGCCGCCGGCATCATGCGCTCGGTCGGGTCCGTGGTGGAGGTACCCGAGAAGTTGCTCGATGCGGTCACCGGGCTGTCCGGTTCTGGGCCGGCTTATGTGTTCGTGATAGTCGAAGCGATGACCGAGGCCGGGGTCCTGGTGGGGCTGCCCCGGCCGGTGGCCCGCGACCTGGTCGTCCAGACCTTGTTCGGGTCGGCCCAGCTGCTGCGGGAGACCGGGCAAAGCGCTGAGGAGCTCCGGGCCGCGGTCACCTCGCCCGGGGGCACAACTGCCGCCGGCCTGCGCCGGCTCGAGGCCGGCGGGGCCCGTTCGGCGGTGATCGAGGCGGTCGCCGCCGCCACCGCCCGCAGCCGGGAGCTCGGGACCAGCCGGTGACCGGACATCTCGTGGGTTTTATGGACGGGCGTAAAGGCGCCGCCCTTCGGTGGAGCAATTACGCGCTGAGCACGCCGTTGGCCATCGGTTCATTTCTGGGAAAAAGGCTGGCCCCGTCACACCGATAACGCTCAGGGGTCACCAGGTGGGCATCTTCGCCCGGCCCTTCCACTGGATCAAAACTCAATGCGTGGCAAGATAAATGCGACCGGTGAGGAGCGCCGCGCCACCGGCCACCGGGGCGAGCCTAGCCGTATAAAACCATTACCCAGCCCGTCGTTTCAACGCCCAGTCGGGTGCACTTATCGACGGCGCAGAGTCGTGACGTCAACCTTTTGTCCGTTATTCGAAGGAAAAGCGCGCCCACGGCGGCGGCCGCGCCCAGGACCACCGGGAGAGCGTTCGCGAACGCCGCGGCCGGGTAGTCGGGCGACTGGCAGCCGGTCGCGGGTGCACAACGCCGCCCCTTTCGCCTACCCTCATAGGTGGAGAAGGGTGCAACATGGCCAAGCCGAACGAGGCCCGGTCACGGTCGCGCTACGTCACGGTTGCGGAGGTAGCAGGCCAGCTCCGGGTGTCAAACATGACGGTCTATCGCCTGGTGCAGTCCGGGCAGCTACCGGCAGTACGAGTCGGGCGCTCATACCGGATACGCGAAGAGGACGTGGACCGGTTCCTTGAAGGCCAGTACACCGCGGCCGGATAGCGGTCTGTCGGGCCCTGGTGGCCTTCGCAGCACGAGCGCGCCCAGCGTCGTCAGCCTCCTCAGCGACTACGGGCTGAGGGACGGCTTCGTGGGCGCCCTTCACAGCGTGCTCCGGTCCCACATACCCCATGTCCCTATCGTCGACCTCACCCATGAGGTGCCTCCGCAGGACGTGAGGGCGGGCAGCCTGGCCCTGCAACGGGCCGCTCCCTACCTGGCCGAAGGGGTGGCGGTGGCTATCGTCGACCCCGGCGTGGGTACCGCCCGGCGGGCCGTCGCCATCCGGGCCAGCGGAGCCGAACTGACGTTTATCGGCCCGGACAATGGCCTGCTGCCGCCGGCGGTCGATGAGCGGGGCGGGGCGGGGGCGGTCGTGGACCTGGTCAACCCCGCCTACCAGCTGGCTTCCCCGGGGCCGACCTTTGCCGGCCGCGACATTTTCGCACCCGCAGCCGCGTTTCTGGCGGACGGCGGTCACATCGGAGACCTCGGGCGCTCTGTTGACCCCGAGACGCTCGTACGCCTCCCCCTCCCTGTGTGCCGGCGGCAAAACGGCTGGCTCGAGGTCGAGGTGACCTGGATAGACCGTTACGGCAACGTGCAACTGGCGGCCGGCCTCGACGCCCTCGACGCCGTAGCCCCCGAAATGGGCGCCGGTGGATCCGGGCGGAGGACCGTAACTGGTGGGCGGCGGGCCGCCGGCGAGCCGTTGACGGCCCGGGCCGTCCACACCTTCGGCGACCTGGCGCCTAGCGAGCTCGGGCTGCTCGTCGACTCTTACGGTCGTCTGGCCCTATGCCTCAACGGCGCCAGTGCGGCGAAGTTCCTGGGTACCAGCGAGCGGGACGTGCTGTCACTGAAGTAGCCGCTTGCGGCGGCGGCGTCCCCTCTGACCTGGTCATTAGGAAGCCGGAACACCTGTCGCCGCTCCTCGCCGTGCGCCTTTACCCCGGTCCGGCCGTACGATTATGCCCATGCCAGCGACACCCACAGCGGCGCGTCCGCTCCCCGAAGCGACTCTGAGACGCCTTCCGCTCTACCTGAGGGCGCTCGTCGAGGCCAGCGGCGAGCGGCTTCTGATGTTGTCGTCCGAGGAGCTGGCCGCCCGCGCCGGCGTGAACGCGGCGCAGGTGCGCAAGGACCTGTCCCAACTTGGTTCCTACGGGACCCGGGGCGTCGGGTACGACACCGAGCTCCTGCGCCAGCAGATCAACCGCCAGCTAGGGCTCAACCGCGAGCACAATGTCGCTGTCATCGGGGCCGGCAACCTCGGCCAAGCCCTGGGCAACTACCGGGGCTTTTCCGAGCGGGGCTTCAACGTTGTGGCCGCCTTCGACACCGACCCGGGCAAGTTCGGCAGCCGCCTCGGCACGGCCGTCGTCTACCCGCTATCAGACCTGGCCCGGGTCGTACGGGACAAGAAAATAACGATGGCCCTCATAACCACGCCCGCACAGGTGGCCCAGGACATCGCCGACCGGTTGGTGGAGGCCGGGGTCAGTTCTGTCCTCAACTTCGCGCCCGCAGTGCTGAATGTCGCGCCGCATGTGTCAGTGCGCAAAGTCGACCTGGCGGTCGAACTCCAAATCCTGGGCTATTACGAGCACTTGCGCGCCGACCACACGACGGGGGCCAAGGCGGCTACAGCGTAATTAAGGAAAAAGGAGAAATCTTTGCCCGTCGACGCCGTCGTATACCCCGTGGCGCTCCAGTTGCAGGACCGTCCATGCTTGGTCGTCGGAGGAGGGCACATCGCCGAACGTAAGGCCAGAGGCCTGCTCGCCGCCGGGGCGCGGGTGCATGTCGTGGCCAAGGAAGTCCTGCCCCCCGTCCGTGCCCTGGACGGCGTGGCCGGCGTGGCCGGCATCGAAGAACGGCCGTACCGGCGCGGCGAAGTAGCTGGCTATTGGCTCGTTGTGGCGGCCACTGGCGACAGCGCGGTCAACAGGGCCGTCTATGAAGACGGGGAGACGGCCAAGGTGTGGGTGAACGCGGCCGACGACCCGGCGTCGTGCTCGTTCATACTGCCGGCAGTGGCTCGCCAAGGCCCCGTCAGCGTGGCCATCTCGACCTCGGGGTACAGCCCGGCTCTGGCCTCATGGCTGAAGGAGCACGCGGCCGAGCACATGGGCCCCGAGCTGGCGGAGCTGGCAGAATTACTGGCTGAAGCACGGGCAAAAGTGAAAGCGCAAGGCCGGAGCACAGAAGATATCGATTGGCGGTCGAGCCTGGATTGGAGCATGCTCGACCTCATCCGCTCGGGTCACCGAGCCGAAGCGAAGGAGCGTCTCGAGGCTTGTCTATCGCTGTAGTCGGGATGAACCACCGGACGGTGCGCCTGCAAGCGCTGGAGCCGATGATCGTTTCTCCCGTCGACCTGCCCAAGGCACTGTCGGACCTGGCCGACCGCCCGTACCTCGATGAGGTCGTCGTCCTTTCGACCTGCATGCGCACCGAAGTGTACGCCCTGGTCAACCGGTTCCACGGGGCTATGGCGGACATCAGGGAGTTCCTGGCCACGTGGAGCGGCCAGCCGCCCGAAGAGTTCTCGGGCAGCCTCTACTCGTACTTCGAGGATGCGGCCGTCAACCACCTCTTCAGAGTCTCGTCCGGCCTCGACTCGGCCTCGCTCGGGGAATCCGAGGTGCTGCGCCAGGTCCGCCAAGCCTGGGAGGTGGCCCGCCAGGAGGGGACCTGCGGGCCGGTGCTGAGCGGGGCGTTCCGCCACGCGCTGCAGGTGGGGAGGCGCGCTCGCGCCGAGACCACCATCGCCCGCGGCACGACCTCTCTGTCGTATGCGGCGGTCGAGATGGCGACGTCCGTTCTCGGCGGCCTGGAGGGCAAGCAAGCGTTGGTCATCGGTTTGGGTGAGGTCGGCGAGAGCACGGCTCGCGCCTTTGCCAGCGCGCCCGGCGCACAGCCGGTGCTCGTGGCTAACCGGACCAGGCTGAGGGCGAACCAGGTGGCTGACTCGCTGGGAGGGCGGGTGGCCTCGTGGGGCGACCTCGGCGCCGCTCTAGCAAGGGCCGACGTCGTTGCCTGCTGCACCGCCGGGGACGGCACCCTTCTCAGTGCGGCCCTCGTCGGCGAAGCGCTGGGACCGCGACCTGGACGCCCCATGCTGCTGGTCGACCTGGCCGTGCCCCGCCAGATCGACGGCGCCGTGGCTGGCCTACCCGGAGTGACGCTGCTCAATATGGACGACGTGGGCACGTTCATCAGTTCCCGGGTGGACGAAAGGCGGGCCGAGGTACCCGCCGTCGAGCGCATCCTGGTCGATGAGTTCGAGCGTTACAGCACCTCGCTGGCGGCCCGTTCGGTCGCCCCTCTGGTCAGTAGCTTGCACGACCGGGCGGAGGAAATAAGGCGGGCCGAACTGGCCCGGTTCGAAGCCCGCCTAAGCGAACTGAGCCCCGCCCAGCGCGACGCCCTCGAAGCCATGACCAAACGGGTGGTGGCCAAACTGCTCCACACGCCCACGGTCACCCTGAAAGCCGCCGCCGGCACGGCCAGGGGCGAAGGGCTGGCTGAAGCGTTCCAGGATTTGTTCGGCCTGGAGCCCTGACCGACAGGCCTGGGCGCCAGCCTGCGCCAGGACCAGGATGCCACCGTTTAGGCTCGCTACCCGGAAGAGCCCATTGGCCTTGTGGCAGGCCAACCACGTCGCCTCCTTGCTGACCGCCTCGGACCCCGCTCTGCAAGTCGAGCTGGTGACGGTCACCACCAGCGGGGACCGCCGGTCGGATGTGCCGGTCTGGGAAATCGGTGGCCAAGGCGTGTTCGTCCGCGAGGTGCAGTCGGCCGTTCTCGACGGCAGGGCGGACGCCGCCGTCCACTCCGCCAAGGACCTACCGCCCGTCACGGCCCCCGGCCTGTGCCTGGCCGCCGTGCCGCCACGAGGCGACGTCCGGGACGCTCTGGTCGGCCGCCGGCTGGCCGACCTCGCTCCCGGTGCCCCCGTGGCCACGGGAAGCCAGCGCCGGCGGGCGCAGCTGGCGTGGCTGCGGCCCGACCTTACGTTCCACAGCCTCCGAGGCAACATCGAGACCCGATTGGCCCGCATACCCGAGGGAGGTGCCATCGTGGTGGCGCAGGCTGCGCTTACGCGACTGGAGCTGGCGCCCGAACCGATGGAGGCGATGGGCATCGACGTGATGCTCCCGCAGGTAGCGCAGGGGGCCTTGGCCGTCGAGTGCCGCTCGGACGATGCCAGCGGTCGCGACCTGCTGGCCCCGCTCGAAGATCCTGTGGCCCGCCAATCGGTGGATGCCGAGAGGGCCTTCCTGGTAACCATCGGAGGCGCGTGCGACCTGCCCGTCGCCGGCCACGCCAGACTGACCGCCGGCGGTGAGCTCCGCCTCGATGGCCTCCTGGCCGCCCCCGATGGAAGTTCGCTCGTCCGTTGCGCCGCGTCAGCCCGGCCTGACGAAGCGGCCGTGCTCGGTCAACGGGTGGCCGAGATGGTCCTGGCCGGCGGCGGCCAAGAGCTGCTGGCCGCCCCGACCGGCTCAACGTGAGCCAGACCGCAGGCCCAGAAGCGCCGGGGCCAGAGGCGCCAGGGCCAGAGGCGCCAGGGCCAGAGGCGCCAGGGCCGGACGGGGCAGGGCCGGACGGGGCAGGGCCAGACGGGGGGACCGTCTACCTGGTCGGCGCCGGCCCGGGAGACCCCGGTCTCCTCACTTTGCGAGGAGCGGAACTGCTGGGACAAGCGGACGTTGTCGTCCATGACCGCCTCACCGCCTCGAGCCTCCTGGCGCTGGCGCCACCAGGGTCCGAGAAGGTAGACGTCGGCAAACAACCGGACGACCGGGGCGACCAGGACGCCATCAATAGCCTGCTCATCGAACGGGCCAAAGCCGGGCGCAAGGTGGTACGGCTAAAGGGCGGCGACCCGTTTGTGTTCGGCCGGGGCGGCGAAGAGGCCCTCGCGCTTATGCACGCGGGAGTGGCTTTCGAGGTTGTCCCCGGGGTCACCTCAGCGGTAGCGGCACCGGCGTACGCCGGCGTCCCCGTTACTCATCGCGGGCTCGTCACCGCCTTCACGGTGGTCGCCGGCCACACCCGTTCAGTCGACCTCGGGCCGGCCGAGGGTGGGACCGACTGGGAAGCGTTGGCCAGAGGGGGAGGAACGATCGTCGTCCTGATGGGGGCCGCCCACCGCGGCAAGATCGCCGAACGCCTCATGGCCGGGGGCCTCCCGCCGGAGACACCGGTGGCCGCGGTCCAGTGGGGGACCGTCCCGGGCCAGGTCACCCGGCGCACCACCCTGGGCGAGCTGGGGACGGCGCCGCTGGCGCCACCGGTGACGATGGTGATCGGCGAAGTGGCCGGCCTGAACCTCAGCTGGTTCGAAGACCGGCCCCTGTTCGGCTCGCACGGTGGTGGTGACGCGTGCCGTCCACCAGGCCTCGTCGCTCAGCCGGCGGCTGCGGGATCTCGGAGCCCAGGTCATGGAGATCCCGGTTATCGGCCTGGGGCCACCCTCAGACGGCGGGGCGGCGTTGCGGGCCAGTATCCCCCGGGTTACCGGCGGCAATTATTCGTGGGTCGTCTTTACTTCCGCCAACGCCGTGCGCCGGTTTTTCGAACTCGTCCCCGATACGCGCTCGCTCGGGCCCTCGAAGGTGGCGACGGTCGGTCCATCCACCGCCAAGGCGCTGAGGGACTACCGCGTCGTCGCCGACCTGGTCCCGGACGACTACCGGGCCGAGGGCCTCCTGGAGTCGTTCCCGCCCCCTGCGCCACCACCCGGCCCCGCTTCGTTATTACTCCCTCAAGCCGCCGGTGCCCGGCCCGAGCTGCGCGACGGGCTGGAGGCGAAAGGCTGGCAAGTCGACGCCGTGGAGGCCTACCGGACTGTGCCGCAGGCGGTGCGCCCGGAGTTGCTGGCGGCGGCTCAACAGGCCGACGCCATCTGTTTTGCCTCTTCGTCGGCCGTCGACAGCTACCTCGACCAGGCCGGCGAGGCTGGCGCTGGCACCCCGCCCATCGTGGCCTGTATTGGCCCGGCCACGGCGGCCACCGCCCGCTCCCGCGGGCTGGAGGTAAGCGCCGAGGCCTCTGAGCACACTCTCGACGGCCTGGTCGGTGCGCTCGTGGCTGCCCTTCGGCCTCGCCGACAATTGGGCCGTCAATCGGGCCGTGACTTGGGCCGTGACTTGGGCCTCCCGGGCTCCTGAGGCCGAAGCGGGAGCGGCTGTCGCGCCGTCTAGTATGTCGAGGGCCGTTGCAGGCGGCGCCGAAAAACGGGAGCCTCAGGAGGGCAATTAGCGTGTACTTCGTCGGTATCGGCGCCATTTACCTTGTCCTGATCCTGACTCTCGGCATTTTGACGATCCGCAAGGGCCACTGGGTCATGTTCGTAATCGGGATCATCTTCCCGATCTTTTGGATCATCGGCGCCATCATGCCCCCGGTCGGGCGCAGGAGATAGCCGTCCGGCCGGTCCCGTGCCGGCCGTACTCGAGCGCCCGATAGCGTGGCCGCCATGGGCTTCCCGCAAACGAGGTTGCGCCGGCTACGCCGGTCTGCCGTCCTCCGCGAGATGGTGGCCGAAACCCGTGTCGGCGTCAAGGACCTGGTAGCGCCGCTGTTCGTACGAGAAGGCATCGAGGCCCCGCAGCCCATCGTCTCCCTCCCGGGCGTCGTCCAGCACACGGTCGAGTCACTGGCAAAGGAAGCTCGGCGGCTGTGCAGCCTCGGCGTCCCGGCCGTGGTCTTGTTCGGCGTCCCGGCGACCAAGGACGCGGAGGGAAGCCAGGCCTGGTCGCCGGATGGCGTGGTCCAGGTGGCCCTGTCGACCCTCCGTCAGGAACTAGGACGGGAGATGGTCCTGATAGCCGACCTTTGCCTGGACGAGTACACCGACCATGGCCATTGCGGCGTCCTCGACGGGCGCGGCGAGGTGGTCAACGACCCAACGCTCGACCTGTACGCTCGCGCTGCTTTGGCTCAGGCCCGCGCCGGAGCCGACCTTGTCGCCCCTTCGGGGATGATGGACGGCCAGGTGGCAGCCATTCGGCGGGCATTGGACGGCGATGACTGTACGGACGTCGGCATCCTGGCCTACTCAGCCAAGTTTGCCTCGGCGCTGTACGGCCCGTTCCGCGATGCCGTCGACGTGACCATCGCCGGGGGCGGCGACCGGAAGGGCTACCAGGAGGACCCGCGCAACCCGAGGGAGGCCGTACGCGAAGCCCAGCTGGACGTGGACGAGGGCGCTGACATCGTTATGGTCAAACCCGCCCTGCACTACCTCGACATCATCGCCGCCGTCCGCCGGGCGGTCCCCGTGCCCGTGGCCGCCTATCACGTAAGTGGCGAGTACGCCATGGTGAAGGCGGCGGCCGAGCGAGGCTGGGTCGACGGCACGGCCGTGGCGCTGGAGCAGCTCGGTGCCATCAAGCGCGCCGGTGCCGACATGGTGCTCACCTACTTCGCCGGCGAGGTGGCCGAGCTCCTCAGTGACTGAACTCCAGTGACTGGCCTGAACGAACCAATCGCTCTTCGAGCGGGCTCGCCGGGTGGCCCCAGGCGGCGTCAACTCGCCTGTGCGGGCCTTCAAGGCGGTGGGCGGCACTCCCTACTTCGTGGCCAGCGGCCAGGGCGCCTACGTGACCGACGTCGAGGGCGTTAGTTATATCGACTACGTCCAGTCCTATGGGGCCTCGATACTTGGCCATGCCCACCCCAAGGTCGTCGAGGCCGTACGGCAGGCGGCCGGGCAGGGCACCACCTTCGGAGCCCCGACGCCTGGTGAAGTCCTGCTGGCCGAGGAAATCTGCTCGAGGGTGCCCGGTTGCGACGAGGTGAGGCTGGTCAGTAGCGGGACCGAGGCCGCCATGTCGGCCGTACGCCTGGCCCGCGGTGCCACCGGCCGCCAACGGGTGGTTGTTTTCCAGGGCTGCTACCACGGCCATAGCGACGCTCTGCTGGCTGGGGGCGGCAGCGGCGTGGCCACGCTCGGCTTGCCCACCTCGGCCGGGGTGCCGAAAGCAGCGGTGGAGGAGACTCTTGTAGCTCCCTACAACGTGGTACCTGAAATAGGCGACGACGTAGCGGCTGTCTTGGTCGAGCCCGTGGCGGCCAACATGGGCCTCGTCCCGCCCAGGCCCGGGTTCCTGGAAGGGCTGCGGGAGGCGTGCCGCCGATCAGGTGCCCTCCTCATCTTCGACGAGGTGATCACCGGCTTCCGGGTGGCCCGAGGCGGGGCGTCCTCGCTGTTCGGTGTCATGCCTGATCTCTGGTGCTTCGGCAAGGTGGTCGGCGGAGGCCTGCCTTTGGCTGCCTTCGGCGGGCGCCGGGAGGTGATGGAACAACTGGCACCCAACGGCCCCGTCTACCAGGCCGGCACTCTCTCGGGTAACCCGGTGGCGACAGCGGCCGGGCTGGCCGTCCTTTCCCTGCTGGACGACGACCGCTACAAGGAGCTGGCGGCGTTCGCCGGCCGTCTGGGCGCCGGGCTGGCGGCGGCGGCGGAGGGATCGGGCCTCCAGGTCCAGATCCCCGTGGCCGGCCCGCTCCTGGGGGTATTCTTCGGCGCCGGGCCCGTCCATGGTTACGAGGGCGCTCGGGCGTCAGACGCTACCCGCCTCTACCCGGCGGTCATGCGGGGTCTCCTGGCGGAGGGCGTGGCCATCGCCCCCGGGCCCTACGAGGTGCTGTTCCCCAGCCTGGCCCACGGCCCAGTGGAACTGGAGCGCACCGTTGATGCCTTTGCCCGCGTAACTCGAGCGGTCGCCGCCTCCAGCTGACCCGCCTCCAGCGGACCCGCCTCCGGTTTGAGGCGCTACATCGGGGCTCCTGCAGGCTCAGGCGGGAACTTCTACGGCGTGAGGACGTTTGGCTTTGGCTATAGCCACCAGAGCTTTGTACGCCGCCTCCGCCGGCCCGGTCTCGTCGGGCCGCAGCATGTTGGACATGATGCGCAATAACCACTCCATCAGCGGACGGCTGTACATCCCGGTCAGGGTGCAGGCTCGCATCACATCCGGACGGCCGATGGCCCGGACGAAAGCCCGAGCGACCCGGTAATAGAGCCCGTACTCTGCTTCCAGTCGTTCCTCGTAAGCCCGCAAAAGCCCGGCGTCGTCGTTGGCGAGAGCGGAGTGGAGGACCTCCGCCGCGATCCGGCCCGTCTCGTAGCCGTAGGCGATGCCCTCTCCGTTGAAGGGGTTGATCATCCCGCCCGCATCGCCCACCACCAGGTGGGTGAGTCCCGATCGGGGCCCGACAGAAAAGCCCATGGGCAGCCGCCCCCCGGTAGCCGGGCCGAGGCAGGTCTCCGGCCGGATCCCCCATGATTCGGGAGCCTGCTGGCAAAAGGCGTCGAGCATCTGGGTCGTATTGAGCCCCTTCCAGATCGACGCAGTGGTGAGCAGGCCGACGCCCACGTTTATGCGCCCGTCCCCCAGCGGGAAGATCCACCCGTACCCGGGCATGGAATGGCCGGCGGTGTCCTTCAGGTCGAGCCAGGAGTCGATCCAGGGCTCGTCGTGGCGCGGGGAGGTCCAGTAGCCGCGAAGGGCCATCCCCTGCGGGTAGGCGCGGTTGCGCTGGTTCCCGAGTGCCCAACCAAAACGCGAGTTGGCACCGTCCGCCACTACGACATAACGGGCCGTGACCTGGCCACTGTGGCCATCGTCGCCCTTGGCCGTCAGCCGGGCACCGCGGAGGGCGCCGTTTTCCAACAGGGGTTCGGACGCCTCCGTGTGCTCCCACAAGTTGGCACCGGCCTTGGCCGCCTGGCCGGCCACCATAGCGTCGAGGTCCTTGCGGGTGACGACGTAGCCGTAACCGGGCATGCCCTTGACCTCGGGCCAGGCCATCTCGATCGTGCGGCCGAAGCCGTGCGAGCGCAGGCCCTGGTACCGGTGGCCGGCGGTCAGCTCCGAGGCCAGGCCCATGTCCTCTAATTGACGGACCGAGCGGGGCGTGAGGCCGTCGCCACACGTCTTCTCACGAGGGAAGGACTTGCGCTCCAGGACGACAACTTCATGGCCGGCCTTGGCCAGCCAGTAAGCGCAGGATGAGCCAGACGGGCCGGCCCCGATGACCAGGACGTCACAGTGGTAGTTGCCGGCGGGGGTGCCTATCTGGGCGATGCTACTCGGCCCCTGCCGCGGGCCGGCCAAGTGCCCCGGGCTCCGGACGGCTGGACTATGGCCGACTAGCCGGCTGCCGACTGGTGGGCGCGGCAGAATATGTCCTTCTGGGAGCGCCTGTCGCTTCTGGGCGTCATCGATGTCGAAATTCGCCATGAAGCGCGCCGAGGATCCATAAGCGCGTCCAGAAGCGATCAGCGCGCCGAAAGAGGGACAAGGACGCGGGGCGTCAATGTGTGCTCAGTTCAGAGCTAGCGCTAGCCTGAGCGCTTGATGGACCAGTACCTGCCCATTCTTCTTCTTATTGTGCTCGTGCTGGTGTTCGCCATCGGCTCGTTCATGGGGTCGAAGATGCTCGGGCCAAATGGCCATCTCGACCCGGCCAAGCGAGGGCCTTACGAGTCCGGGATCGCGCCTACCTGGCAGCCGCCGCCGCGTTTCCACGTCCGCTTCTACCTCGTGGCCATGATCTTCATCATTTTCGACATCGAGGTCGTGTTCCTCTACCCCTTCGCGGTGATGTTCCACCAGCTCGGCAAGTTCGGTTTCATCGAGATCGCCACCTTCGCGGTCGTGGTGTTCGTTGCGTTCGCCTACCTCGTGTCCCGGGGCGGGCTCGACTGGGGGCCAGGCAAGCGCTTCGGCAGCCGCACGGGCGCTCCCGTGACTCGCACCATGAACTCCACCATCCGCAGGGTCAGCCGGCCCGGTGTGCCGGCGCAGCGCACGCACACGAGCGCCAGCACCGCCCCGGCGGCGAGGTCAGCGACCGACAGGAGCGAACCCGTGAGCGCCGGCCAAGGAGGGCACTAGTGGGCCTTGAAGACCTGCACCACAACTTCCTCACCGGCACCCTGGAGGACGTGGTCAAGTGGGCTCGCGCCTCCAGTTCCTGGGGGGCGAACTTCGGGCTCGCTTGTTGCGCCATAGAGATGATGGCGACCGGAGCGGCTAACTTCGACCTGGCCCGCTTCGGGATGGAGGTCTTTCGAGCCTCTCCCCGCCAGGCAGATCTCATGATCGTGGCCGGACGGGTGAGCCAGAAGATGGCCCCGGTGCTCCGTCAGGTCTACGACCAGATGATGGAACCCAAATGGGTCATCTCGATGGGGGTCTGTGCCTCGACGGGAGGCATGTTCCATAACTACGCCATCGTGCAGGGCGTCGACCAGGTGGTCCCGGTGGACGTCTATGCGCCCGGCTGTCCCCCGGCGCCCGAGACGCTAATCCACTCGATACTTACTCTTCACGAACAGATCCGCACAGGCGAGATAACCAGGCGACGGGCCCGCACGGGTTCCGGTGCCGGTCTTCATCTCGAGGAGGTCCGTTCGGTTGAGCTCGCCCCTTCGGCCGGCGGCGGCCAGACGGCGAGCCGGTGAGCGAGCCGGGGCCGGCAGGCGAGGGACAGACCGGCGGGGGACAAACAGGCGAGGGACAAACAGGCGATAGCCCGACCACGGACGGGGGACCGGCTCTTTTGCACGGTTGCCCGGTAACGGAGACCTTTGGCCAGCGCACCGCCCACACCGACCGGTCCCGGTACCTGGCCCTGATGGAGGCGCTCTACCGGGATGGCTTCGAGGTCTGCATTGGCGTGTGTGGAGTTGACTATCTGACCCATCCCGGTCGTGACCTGCCTGCGGGGATCGATCCGGAACGCTTCGAGGTCGTTGTCGAGCTGCTCTCACTGTCGCGCAAGGAACGTCTGAGGGTCCGCTGCCAGGTGCCGGGCGACGAACCTGTAGTGCCCAGCCTGTTCGACCTGTGGCCCGGCAGCGAGGCTCATGAACGGGAGACCTTCGACATGTTCGGTGATCCGGTTCGAGGACCACCCGGACCTGACCCGTATCCTGATGCCCGAAGACTGGGAGGGCCACCCGTTGCGCAAGGACTACCCGGCGGGGAGCGTCCCCGTGCAGTTCAAGGAGGCGCCCTCGTGAGCAGGCGAACGAACAGCATTACAATGGCGAGCGTGAGGCAATGACCGATACCTCGCTTAGCGAACTGCTCAAGGCCAAGACCTCAGAGGGTGCGCAGGAAATGTTGGCCCGCCAGCAGACGAACGTCAGGGAACTACGGTCCGAGTACGGCGGCGTCCTGCGCCTGCCAGAAGGCGTGTCTGTCGACCCGACGGACTTACAATTACGAGTCCCCCGATGACGAGACTACGATCTTGAACCTCGGGCCTTCTCACCCCTCCACGCACGGGGTGCTGCGCGTGATGGTCGAAGTGCGGGGTGAACAGGTCCTGCGGGCCAAACCCGTGATCGGTTATCTCCATACAGGCATGGAGCGAACGGGCGAGGACCTCATGTACCACCAGGGCTCCACGAACGTCACCCGCATGGACTACCTCTCGCCCCTATTTCAACGAGTTGGCGTACTGCTTATCAGTGGAAAAGCTGGTCGAAGTGGAAATCCCGGAGCGCGCCACCTGGGTCAGGATGTTGATGTGCGAACTGAACCGCATTTCGTCGCATCTTCTCTGGCTAGCCACCAACGGCGCCGACCTGGGCGCCATCAACATGCTCGTTTATGGTTGGCGAGACCGTGAACTGGTGCTGGGCTTTTTTGAAAAAGTGACCGGCCTGCGCATGAACCACAATTACATCCGCCCCGGCGGGGTGGCGGCCGACCTCCCCGACGGTTGGCGCGACGACGTGAAAGCCATATGCGACGTCGTGTTGAAGCGCATGGACGAGTACGACAACCTCCTCACCGGGCAGCCGCTGCTCCAGAACCGCATGGACGGCGTCGGCCCCCTCGATGCCCCCACCGCCGTTGGGCTCGGCCTTACCGGCCCCCTCCTGCGTTCGACGGGTGTGGCCTATGACATCCGACGGGACTTCCCCTACCTCGCATACGACGACATCAAGTTCGACGTCATAATCGGTACCTCCGGCGACTGCTGGGACCGTTTCGCCATCCGCGTCAACGAGATCCGTGAGTCCGTCCGGATCGTACGGCAGGTGGCAGAGGCCATGCCCGGTGGCGATTACCGCTCTCAGGACAAGAAGTTCACCCCTCCCCCTCGCAACCGGATCAATGAGTCAATGGAAGCGCTGATACACCACTTCAAACTCTTTACCGAGGGCTTCCGGGTCGCTCCGGGCGACGCTTACGTCCCGGTCGAGTCGCCGCGAGGCGAGTTGGGGTGCTACATCGTTTCCGACGGGACGTCGCGGCCATACCGGCTGCACGTCCGCGCCCCCTCTTTCGCCAACTTGCAGGGCCTGGCCCCCATGGCGCGCGGAGGCTTCATCCCGGACGTCATAGCGGTGATATCGAGCATCGACCCGGTCCTCGGGGACGTGGACCGCTGAGAGGTTTTCTACCTCCGGAGCAACCTGGTGGAAGACAAACGGCCCGAGCGGGGTCAGGGGCTCAAGCGGGCGAGCGGCGACCAGAACCGACAGCGGGCCGCCCGCTTCCGCGAGGAGCTGGCGGCCGGGGCTCCGGACGGACTATCTGAATTGGTCGTGGAGCGGGCACATCGGCAAAGATCAGTGGCGTGGCACGGCTGAGCGAGGAGAACCTGGTGCGAACGCGACAACTGATCGCGCTCTACCCGCACATGCGTTCCGCTCTGATCCCGGCACTGCACATTCTCCAGGAGCAGGACGGCTACCTGAGCCCCGACGGGATCGAACATGTGGCTGAGCTCATCGACCTGACACCGGCCGAGGTGAGGGGCACGGCCAGTTTCTACGAGATGTTCCACTTGCAGCCCGTAGGCCGATATCTGGTAGCTGTTTGCACCAATATCGCCTGCATGCTGGCGGGCGCCTACGAGCTTCTCGAGCACATGGAGCTCCGCCTCGGCGTCTCGCTCGGCGGCACGTCGGATGACGGGTTGTTCACCCTGGAAGACACCGAATGCCTGGCGCTGTGCGGCAACGCCCCCTGCCTGGTGGTCAACTGGCGCTATTTCGGCGACATGACGCCGGACCGTTGGGACGCCCTGGCGGGCGACCTCGCCGAAGGACGCCTCGGCGACGAAGTCCCGCCGCACGGGACGTTGTGCCGCGTGCGGCGAGCGGTCGGGCTTCCGGCCGCCGGCGGCGAAAGTGGCGCAGGACCTGGCGCGGGCGCGGGCGCAGCGGACAATAAGGGGGCAACGTCAGGGCGGGGCAAGCGAGGCTCTCAGGCGAGCCGCCGGTCGCCTGCTCCTGTCAGCGACGGGCCAGTCGTGAACTTAGCGACGTCGCGCACCACGGCTGCGGTGGCCAGCACGCTCGACCCCGGCGGCGGCATAGAGCCTACGCAGGAGGGCGCGAAGTGACTGCCAATGATATGCCTGGCAGCGACCGTCCCGGCAGCGACCGTCCCGGCAGCGACCGTCCCGGCAGCGACCGTCCCGGCAGCGACCGTCCTGGCAGCGACCGTCCTGGCAGCCGAACCGTCCGGCTCAAAGTTCGGGCCGAAGGTCATCACGTCCCGTTTCGGCCTGGACCGGAGCTGGACGCTGGAGACCTACCTGGCCGACAACGGCTACGAAGGATTGCGCAGAGCGCTGGCCGTGACCCCGGAGGAGATCCGCCAGTCGACGTTGGCCTCCAGCATCCTGGGCCGCGGCGGGGCCGGGTTCGACGCCGGCCGCAAATGGTCGATGCTGCGTAAAGCGGACACCGTGTACCTGGTTGTCAACGGTGACGAGAGCGAGCCGGCCACGTTCAAGGACCACGCCCTCATGGAGGGGGACCCTCACCAACTGATCGAGGGTGTCGTCATATGCGCTTACGCCATTGGCGCCGCACAGGCCTTTATCTTCGTGCGCGGCGAGATGGCCCTGGCCCAGGAACGGATC
This sequence comes from uncultured Acidimicrobiaceae bacterium, assembly GCA_963749305.1. Classification (GTDB taxonomy): domain Bacteria; phylum Actinomycetota; class Acidimicrobiia; order Acidimicrobiales; family Palsa-688; genus Fen-671. Next base: position 141,242 of record CAVVMN010000014.1, on the reverse strand, counting down.
CAGGCCGCCCTCAACGAGGCGTACGGCTACGGCGCAGTAGGGGCCAACATCCTGGGCTCCGGTTTCTCGGTTGACATTGTGGTCCACCCAAGCGCCGGCGCCTACATAGCCGGGGATGAGACGGGGTTGCTCGAAAGCCTCGAGGGCAAACGCGCCTTTCCTCGTATCAAGCCGCCGAATTACCCCGCCTCCATCGGCCTTTACGGGGCCCCGACGATCGTCAACAACGTCGAGACGCTCTCGAACCTGGCCTGGATAATGAGGAACGGGAGCGATGCCTTCCACGCTCTGGGCGAAGGCCCTTCTCGCGGCACCAAGCTGTTGTCCCTCTCGGGCCACGTCCGCCGGCCCGGTAACTATGAGGTCGAGTTCGCCAAATTAACCTTCCGCGACCTCATTTACGACCCCGAGCTCGGAGGCGGCATAAGGCAGGACCGGCAGCTGAAGGTAATTATCCCGGGTGGTGCTTCCTCCCCCTGGTTCGGCCCGCAAAACCTGGACGTCTTCCTGGCCAACGAAAAGATCGCCGAGGCCGGCTCCATGGCCGGTTCGGGGGCCATAACGGCGATGGACGAGACCACATGTCCCGTACGAGTCGGGTGGCGGATAACCCGCTTTTTCCATCGGGAGTCCTGTGGGCAGTGCACACCCTGTCGCGAAGGGTCGGGCTGGCTCGAGAAGATCATGCGCCGTATCGAGGACGGCCAGGGCCGCGAAGCCGACCTCGACCTGCTCATGGACGTGTGCGACAACATCTCCCCCGGGGTGAGGTGGCCGCCGGCGCAAACAACAATCTGCCCCTTAGGCCCGTCGATCCCTAGCTCGATCGCCTCGGGGATCAGGATGTTCCGGGACGAGTTCCTCGACCATATCCGGACGGGCAAATGCCCCTTCCCGCCCGACCGCCTGCCGGCCAGCCCTGCGTATGCCTGACCCGACGCCGCCGGGCAACCAGGCCTCCCCGCCGTCGGCGGGCGCGTCTGGCGCGCCGTCACCGGTCCAGGGCGCTCCCACGGAGGTTGCCCCGCCACCGGCAGACGGCGTCACGATCACCCTCGACGGCCGGCAGGTGGTGGCCAAAAAGGGCGAGCTGCTCATAAGCGTGGCCGAACGAGTAGGGACGTACATCCCCCGTTTTTGCTACCACCCCCGGATGAAACCGGTCGGGATGTGCAGGATGTGCCTAGTCGACATCAAGGGACCGCGGGGTTTCAGCCTCTCGCCCGCCTGCTACTTGAACGTCGTCGAGGGCATGGAGGCGGTCACCGACAGCCCGGCGGTGAAGAAGGCTCAGGACGGGATCCTCGAGTTCCTGCTCGTCAACCACCCCCTCGATTGCCCGGTCTGCGACAAGGGCGGCGAGTGCCCATTGCAGGACCAGACGCTGGCCTACGGGCCGGGAGAAACGCGCTTCGTAGAGGAAAAGCGGCACTGGGACAAGCCGATCCCCCTTTCAGCACTGGTGCTGCTCGACCGAGAGCGTTGCATCCAGTGCGCTCGCTGCACCCGTTTTGCCGACGAAGTGGCCGGCGACGCCGGCATCGATTTCGCCTCACGAAGCGATTCGACCGAGGTGGCTGACCTACCCGACGGAGCCGTTTGTCTCCAATTTCAGCGGCAACGTCGTCCAGATCTGCCCTGTCGGTGCCCTCTTGGCCAAGCCCTACCGGTTCAAGGCCAGGCCATGGGACCTTCAGCAAGTGGAAACAACGTGCAACTTCTGCGCCGTGGGGTGCCGCGTCGTGGCCCAGTCCAGCTCGGACCAGGTGGTCCGTTTCCTGGGCGTGGACAGCGACCCCGTCAACTGGAGCTGGCTGTGCGACAAAGGCCGCTTCTCGCTTCGAAGCTCTCAACAGCCCCGAGCGGCTGGCACAGCCCCTGGTCCGGCGCCCGCCCGGACCAGGCACCAACGGGGCCGGCGCCGGTGAGGGCGAGATGGCCGAGAGCAGTTGGGCCGAGGCGTTCGCAGAGATCGTCACCCGCCTTGACGGGATAAACGGGCGCAGGATCGGGGTCATCGGTGGCTCCCGGCTGCCCAACGAAGACGCCTACGCGTGGGCCAAACTGGCCCGCACCGTATTGCACACGGACAACGTCGACGCTCAGCTGGGCGACGGGCTGCCCGGCGACCTCGTGGCCAGTTTGCCGAGAGCGACGATCGACGAGGTGTGCGCCGCCCCGTTGGTGGTGACGATTGCCCCTGACATCAAAGAGGAGTTGCCGGTCCTCTACCTTCGCCTTCGGCACGCCGCCCTCGAAAATGGCACTCCCGTCATAGAACTGAGCCGCGGCGCCAACCGGGGTCTCTCCTTTTGCCACACAATCGCTCCGGTACCGCCCCGGCGAGTTGAGCGACCTCGTAAGCGCGCTGTCCGGTGACGAGCGGGTGACGGCCCCGGTGGCCGGGCTGCCCGCCGAAGAAATCGAACGTGCCCGCTCTGCCATCGCCACGGCCTCCCCTTCGGCCAACGGAGGCCCGCGCGTCGCCGTAGTCATCGGGCGCCCGTCACTGGCCGAAGCCGCCGCCGGGCCGGCGGATGCGGCGTTGATGCTGTCCCGCCTCCCCGGTGTGGCGTTCTTGCCCGCCTTGCGGCGCTCGAACGTCCACGGCGCTATCGACCTGGGACTGGCCCCAGGGCTGTTGCCGGGCCGCACGAGCCTCGACGAGGGCCGGGACTGGTACGAACACCAGTGGGGAACGGCCTTGCCGTCCGATGGCGGCCTCGACACGCTCGGGATGCTGGCGCAGGCTGCTAATGGCAACCTCGACGTCCTTTTCCTGCTGGGTGCGGATCCGATTTCGGACTGCCCGGACAGGGAACTGGCCACACGCGCGCTCGAGCGCACCCGTTTCGTTGTGGCGGTGGACGCCTTTTCGACGCCCAGCACCGACCACGCCGACGTGGTGCTCCCGGCCGCCATTTACACAGAAAGGCACGGCAGTTTCACCAACATCGAGGGGCGCATAACGTGGCTGGCGCAGAAGGTGACGGCGCCCGGGAGCTGCCGCCCTGACTGGATGATCGCGGTGGAGCTGGCCTCCCGCTTGGGTGCGGACCTTGGGGTCACCACGCTGGCCGAGCTGTGGGCCGAAATAGAAAGGGTCTCGCCGCTCCACCAAGGTGTCTCGCAGGCGCTCCTGGTGTCGCGCCAAGCGCGCAACGGCGTAGTCGTGCCCCTTGAACGGGGCTCCCGGCCAAGAAGATGAAGAGGAGCTTCCGCCCCTCGACCCGATGGCCGACCCCGGCATTGCATCAGCCGATCTCCACCCGCTGCCGCCCGTGCCGCCGTGGTTAACCGTGGCCCTGGACGGCGCCGCTGTCCCCGATGGCGCCCCTCAGACGAGCCCGCCGGCCCGGCTGACGCCACAGTCATGGACCCCGCAGTCATTGGCGAGCGCAAGCAGGAGCGGCTCTGGGGCTACTGGGCCTTCAGCTGCCCCTTCGACCGCGGCACCAAGCGGTCCCGGCGAGGCGGCAGGAGATCAGCGGTCCCTACGTCTCGTGGCCAGTCGTCCTATGTGGGACGGTGGTACTTTTGTCCAGTTCTCGCCTTCGGTAGCGCAACTCCACCCGGCCCTGCAGCTGCGGGTCAACCCCGTCGACCTGGCCGCGCTGGGGGTGGAGCACGGCAGTTACGTCCGTGTCAATGGGGCGAGCGGACGGACGGGCGTGGTGGCGACGGCCTGGGCTGACCCCTCCGTCCCGGGAGGCACGGCCGTATTGCCGTTCAACCTCCCCGGAGGTGGAGCGGGTGACCTCATCGACGCCTCGGCCCCTCATACCGAGGTCAGCCTCGAAGAGGCGGACGCGTAATGATCGCTACCACCGCCAGCACCGCTTACCAGGGCGACCCGCGTCTTTTCCCACGGGCTTACCTGGCAAGTTTGGGTGATCGTGATCGTCAAGGTCCTGGTGGTCTTCGTCCTGCTCATGATCTCTGTCCTATTCATGGTCATGTACGAGCGCAAGGCCGTGGCCAAACTCGGTAACCGGTACGGGCCGAACCGGGCCGGGCCTAACGGCTGGCTGCAGTCCCTGGCAGACGGCATCAAGCTGTTTTTCAAGGAGGCCATGCTCCCGTTCGAGGGCGACAGGCTCGTTTACCGCCTAGCCCCGGTAATAGTGCTGGTGCCGGCGTTCGTCTCCTTTGCCATCGTGCCCGTAGGCGGGACGATAACCATCGGCGGGTACACCACCGACCTTCAACTGGCCAACCCGCCATGGGGGATCCTCCTCTTGCTGATGTGCTCGAGCATCAGCGTGTACGGCGTGATACTGGCCGGTTGGGCGTCAGGCTCGAAATACCCCTTCATGGGTGCGGTGCGTTCGAGTGCCCAGATGGTGTCCTACGAGGCCGCCCTGGGGTTGACCGTAGCCACGGTCGTACTGGTAACGGGGTCGTTGCTGACTCCCGTTATCGTGGCCGAGCAACACGGCGGGTTCCTCTACCACTGGAACATCCTGCGCACCTTCGGTGCCCCGGCCGCCATTTTCTTCATTGCCATAACAGCGGAAATGACACGCCCACCCTTCGACCTCGTTGAGGCCGAAGAGGAGCTCTCCGGCGGCTTCAACCTGGAGTACTCCTCCATCGGCTTTGCCCTTTTCTACCTGGCGGAGTACATGGCCCTGGTGGTCAATTCGGCCATTTTCACGACTCTTTTCCTCGGTGGCCCCGACGGTCCCCGTATCGCCAGCCACTCGATCGGCCCGTTCTGGTTCGCCCTCAAGGTGCTCATCATCCTCTACGTCTACGTTTGGATACGGGCGACGCTGCCCCGCCTGCGCTACGACCAGCTCATGGACCTCGGGTGGAAGCGCCTTATCCCCGGGGCACTGGCTCTGCTGCTCATAGTGGCCGGGGCACGCATCAACGCCATCTGGGGCCTGGGGGCACTGGTGGGCTGCTGTGCGGCCTTCCTGTTGCTGAGCCGAGCCATCGACGTCGGCCACTCCTCAGAGGAAGAGGGCGGCATGCTCTCTGACCTGGAGGCGCCATGAGCTTTCTCGACCAGAACCGGTTCGTTTCGTTTTTCAAAGGCTTTCTCGTAACCGGCAAGCAGCCGGTCAAACCGAAGGTCACCACCCTCTACCCCGAGCAGAAGCGGCCCAAGCCGGAACGGCTTCACGGCCGTCATGTGCTCAACCGGTACGAGGACGGCATGGAAAAGTGCATCGGCTGCGAACTGTGCGCCGGCGTCTGCCCGGCCCGCTGCATTTACGTGCGGGGGGCGGACAACCCTCCGGACGCCCCGGTTTCGCCTGGCGAGCGCTACGGTTTCGTGTACGAGATCAATTTCCTGCGTTGCATCCACTGCGACCTGTGCGTCGAGGCGTGCCCGACAGAAGCAATAACCGAGTCAAAGCTGTTCGAGTTTTCGTTCACCAACCGCGAAGACGCCATCTATACGAAGGCCGAGCTAGTAGTGGACGACGCCGGTATGCCGAAACAGTTGCCCTGGGAAGACTGGAAACCAGGTGACGACCGCAATACTTCGGGCTGGATGCGGGCCACATCCCCGTCAGGCCGGGCGGACCTGGAGGGCACCCCGCTCTGGAGCGGCGAACTCGGCTACGGCGTCCGCCCGCCTCAAGCCGGGCAATCGGACCCCCAGGCGGCCGACGTGCCGGCCGATTTCGACACCTCCCTCCGCGAGGTCGAGGCGGCTGAGGTGAAGGGCGTCGGCGTGAGCACAGTACGCCCGGTCAGAAGGCCATCTTCGGGCGGTGGCCAACCCAGATTCGGGCCAGCCCGGATCTGGCCCGTCCGGGGGTAGCCGGTGACCTTGGTCGCGGTGACGGCGCTGGCCAACGCTTCCGCGTGGGCCGTCTACGCCGTCGGTGCTGCCCTGGTGATCGGCGGCGCCGCCGGCGTCGTCCTCGGCCGCAACCCGGTCCACTGCGCCCTCGCCCTCGTCACCACCATTTTCGGTATCGCCCTGCTCTTTATCAACCAGGGCGCCGATTTCCTCGCTGCCGTGCAGATAATCGTGTACGCCGGGGCCATCGTGATCCTTTTCCTGTTCGTGATCATGCTGCTCGGTGTGGACCGAAAAGAGGCCCGCGAACCACGAAAGTTGCGCGCCCTGACCCCGGTCGCCGTTGTCGTAGGGGTGGTAGCCCTGATCGAGCTGCTCGTGCTGGCACGCGTGCACTACTGGGCCACCGGCGCCAAAGAGGTCTCGGGCAGCCTGAACGGGCCCGGGTACCAACGTGCAAAAACTGGGTCAAAGCATTTTCACCGGCTACTTGCTCCCCTTCGAAATGACGTCCGCGCTTCTGGTAATTGCCGTCGTGGCCGCGGTGGTGCTGGTCCGCCGGGCCCAGAGCGGGCCGCGGACGGGACCTCAACGAAGGGCTCAGACGGCGCCCCTGGGCCCCGGTCGGAGGCCCGACGGGGGCCAGGCCGCACCCTCCGGCCGAGCGCCGGCTTCGCAGTCATCGGCCTCACAGTCACCGGCGTCACAACCCGCTTCGGCCCAGTCAGCGGCCACCCAGTCAACGGCCACCCAGTCAACGGCCACCCAGACAGCCGGCGCGCAGTCGTCGGCGGCACAGGTCCCGACCACCCGTGCTAAGGCGTCCCACGAAGACCGCCAGACGGAGACAACCGGGCGATGAGCGTACCCGGCCCCTGGTACCTCGTCCTGGCTGCCTGCCTTTTCGGCATCGGCGCAGCGGGACTGCTCGTCCGGCGCAACATCCTGATCATGTACATGTGCATCGAGCTGATGCTGAACGCCGTCAACCTGACCTTCGTGACCTTCTCTCGCATGCTGAACGACGTCGGCGGCCAGGACGCCGTCTTTTTCGTCCTGGTGGTGGCGGCGGCCGAGGTGGTCGTCGGGCTCGGCATAATCGTGGCCATATACCGGCGGCGCAGCGGTGCCACCGCTGACGACATCAGTTCCCTGAAGGGCTGACGCGACGTGGTCAATGCCGCTTACGCCATAGTCGGGCTGCCCCTGCTCGGTTTCGTGATCAACCTTGTGTTCGGCCGCCGTCTCGGCGAACCGAGCGCCGGGTGGGTAGGCACTGCCGCCGCCGCCGGCTCGTTTGTGGCCGCCATCATCGTGTGGCTACACCTGCTCGGCCTGCCTTCTAACTACCGCGCCGTCGAGCTCAACATCTTCACCTGGTTCCCGGTGGCCGGCCTGCACGTAAATGTGGCCTTACTGGCCGACCCCCTTTCGGTCACGATGGCCCTGTTCGTTACCGGTGTGTCGACCCTGATCCACCTCTACTCCATCGGGTACATGCACGGGGACCCCGGGTTCGACCGGTTTTTCATCTACCTCAACCTGTTCCTGTTTTCGATGCTGGTGCTCGTCCTGTCGAACAATTTCCTGTTCAACTTCCTCGGATGGGAAGGGGTCGGTTTCTGCTCGTACGCCCTGGTCGGCTTCTGGTTCCAGCGTGACATCGCCGCCGTCGCGGCCAAGAAGGCGTTCATCACCAACCGTGTGGGCGATGTGGGCTTCCTGCTGGCCATGTTTTTCATTTTCTTCCACTTCAGCTCGCTCAACTACGCAAACGTCCTGGGCACTCTGGTAAATGGGCACGCCACCGGGCTCCTGGCGGCCAGGCCGGGGGCCATCAGCACCACGACGGCCACCGCCATAACTCTGTTGCTGTTCCTTGGGGCCGTCGGGAAGTCGGCCCAGATCCCGCTCTACATCTGGTTGCCGGACGCCATGGAAGGCCCGACCCCTATCTCGGCGCTAATCCATGCGGCCACGATGGTCACTGCCGGCGTCTACCTCATGGCCCGGGTGGCACCGATGTTGCACTACGCCCCGAGCACGTCCCTGACAATTGCCTGTATTGGCGCCGGGACCGCGTTCCTGGCCGCCACCATCGCCTGCGCCCAGGACGACATCAAAAAGACGCTGGCTTACTCGACCATCTCTCAGCTCGGCTACATGTTCCTGGCTGTCGGGGCGGGCGACTACGTCGCCGGGATATTCCACATGCTTACGCACGCCTTCTTCAAGGCCCTGCTCTTCTTGGCCGCCGGCGCCGTCATCCACGCCATGGCCGACAACCAGGACATGAAGAAAATGGGCGGCCTGGCCAAGTACTTGCCTCTAACGGCGATCACCTTCGCTATTGGGTGGTTGTCGATCTCCGACATACCGCCTCTGGCCGGGTTCTGGTCGAAGGACGACGTCCTGCAGGGGGCCTTCCAGTACAACAAGGTGTTGTGGGCCATCGGGTTCCTGACCGCCGGCCTCACGGCGTACTACATGAGCCGCCAGTTCGCTCTGGTGTTCAGGGGTCAAGCCCGCTGGGAAGAGGCTCGCCCCGCGCCGGTGGGAGTGGTGGCCACCGACGACCACACCCAGGGCGCTGGGCACGACAGCGGCCAGGAGAGCCCGGAGGGCGACGGGCCCGGGCCTGCCGGCGCCGTCTCACCCTGGGCTCCGTCCCCGGGACTCGTCGTGGCTTATGTCTGCGCCGCTCGTCGTCCTCGCCATCGCCACCATCCTCGGCGGCGGTATCGATTTCCCGTTCTGGAACTTCGATTTCCTGAGCCGCTTCCTGGCCCCCCTGTTCCCGACCGCTGAAGTGATCACCCTCAGCGCGGGGACCAAATGGGCTCTGGCGCTGGGGACGCTGGCCTTGGCGCTGATCGGCCTGGGCTTCGGCCTCAGGGTGTGGGAGACGGCTGACCACCCCGCTCTCGAGCCCAAGTTCCTGCGGCGGATGTGGTATTTCGACGACCTTGTCTCGGCCACAGTGTCGGGGCCGCTGATGAAGGCGGCCACGGTGCTGGCCGTGGTCCTGGACAGTGAGGTGATCGACGGCTTTGTCAACGCACTGGGCGCCGGGCTGGGCGCCAGTGGCCGGGCCGCCCGCAAGCTCCAGGACGGTTACCTGCGCAGTTACCTGCTTGCATTTGGCGTAGGCATAGTCATCGTCCTCGCCTATTTGAGCTTCAGGATCGCGATCTGACCATGAGCTTCCCGATCCTCGAAGTCATCATCTTCCTGCCTTTGGGGGCGTCCCTGGTGGTCGCCCTTATGCCGCGGTCGGCGGCGAGCGCAACCCGCTGGATCGCCTTGAGCGCCGCCGGCCTCGAGTTCGTCTTCGCCATCTGGTTGGCCGTCGCCTTCAAAACCGGGAACGCCCACGCTGGTTTTCAGTTCACGAGCCTTGAGACGTGGTTCAAGGCGCTGAACATTTCGTGGTACCTCGGTGTCGACGGCATTTCGCTGTTCCTGGTGGCGATGACAGCCTTGCTGTTCCCGATCGCAATGGCCAGCCCACCTTTGGGCCGCTCGCCCCGGGCCTACCTGGGCTGGATGCTGCTGCTGGAAGCAGCCTGCATGGCCAGTTTCCTGTCGCTGGACGCCTTCTTGTTCTTCGTCGCTTTCGAGCTCACCCTTGTGCCCGGCTACTTCATAATCGTCAATGGCGACGGCCCGCGCCGGGGTTACGCGGCCACCAAGTTCTTCCTGTACACCTTTGCTGGCTCGGCCTTTCTCTTTGTGGGCATCCTGGCCACTTACCTCCTGGTGGCGGCGCACGAACCGAAAGGCACCATCGATACCTTCAACATCGTGCCTCTGGCCCGGGGCGCCATGAACCTGCCTATCGCCGACCAGGAATGGCTCCTGGTGGCGTTCGGCATCGCGTTCGCAGTGAAGATGCCGCTGGTCCCGTTCCATACCTGGCTGCCACCGGCGTACAGCCAGGCGCCGACGGGAGGGTCGATGGTGCTGGCCGGCATCCTCTTCAAACTGGGCGCCTACGGCATATTGCGCTGGGGAATTTTCCTTTTCCCGGAGGCGGCGGTGAGGCTGGCCCCGGTCGCGTTGACATTGGCGGCCATCGGCATCATCTGGGGCTCGGTGGTGGCCGCGGTGCAGAAAGACCTGAAGCGCCTGGTGGCTTACGGCACCATTGCCGGCGTCGGTTTCATCGTCATCGGGCTGTTCGGCTTTACCGTCCAGGGCATTACCGGCGGCATCGTCGAGATGGTCAACCACGGGCTGTCGACGGGCGCCTTGTTCCTGCTCGTCGGCATGGTCTGGGAACGGCGCCGCACGTACGACTTCCAGCAGCTTGGCGGCCTGCAGACCGTCGCCCCCATCCTGGGCTGGGTCTTCGTGGCCGCCATCATGAGCGACATCGGCCTTCCCGGGCTCAATGGTTTCATCGGCGAGCTCCTCGTGCTCCTCGGGACGTTCGTCACCCATCGCTGGTGGGCGGTGGTGGCTACGACGGGAGTGGTGTTCGCCGCCGTCTACCTCCTGTGGGCGTACCAGCGGGTCTTCCAAGGCCCGGCCAAGGCCATAAATGCGGGTGTACGCGACATGACGTGGGCCGAGAGACTGGCCGTGGCGCCGCTCCTGGCGGGCATGATCTTCATCGGCGTCTACCCCCAACCGCTGCTCAACCGGATTCAGCCGTCGGTCAACCACCTGGTCCAGCACATAGAGTACGCCGACCCCAGCTTCAAGCTGCCACCCTCGACGGTGGGACATGGCATCTTACGCAGTGCCACCGAACCAGGTCGTAGACGTGCCCGCCTCAGGTTCTAACGCCCGGGCCGCGAGTGCAGGAGGGGGCCGATGAACGAGGCCAGTGGACCTATGACTAGCCACCTCCTGGCCGCCGCCTCAGGCTGCAGCATCAGCACGCTCGGCAAAGTAACGGGCCTGTGCACGGCCAAGGGTTCTATCTCGATCCCGATCAGTTACCGCTCCGTACTCCCGCTATTGATCCTCTTTGGCGGCGCGCTGATCGTGCTGATGCTGGTGGCCGTGCTCCCGAAACGGCGTTACCCGGGCCTGTGGGCCGGGCTTACGGTGCTCACCGGTTTGGCCACACTGATCGACGGCCTCGTGCAATGGTTCAACCTGGACAACTCCTCCCACGTCGCCGTCACGCTGGCCGGCCAAATTATCTACGACCACTTCAGCGCCTTTTTCGTAATTCTCTTCGGTTCGGCCACGGTGCTCGGAGCGATGATCACCGATGGCTACCTGGTCCGGGAAAACCTGGACGGCCCCGAACCGTACGTCCTGATGATGTTGTGCTCCGCCGGGGCCGTCCTCATGGCCCAGGCGGGCGGTTTGATAAGCCTTTTCCTGGGCCTGGAGATACTGTCGATCTCGCTTTATACGCTCTCGGGTTACCACCATCGGCGCCCGGCATCGGGAGAGGCCGCCCTCAAGTACTTCATCCTGGGCTCGTTCTCGTCCGCCATTTTCATATATGGCGCCGCACTGGTCTACGGCGCTACGGGGTCGACACAATACGCCCCCATCTTCACCTTCTTGACCAGCAACACTCTTATCCATAACGGCGTACTGCTGGCCGGGATGGGCCTGCTGATCGTCGGCCTCGGCTTCAAAGTGGCCTCGGTCCCGTTCCATTTCTGGGCACCGGACGTCTACCAGGGGGCGCCGACGCCCTTCGTCGGGTACATGGCGGCGGTGGCCAAAGCGGCGGGGTTCGCCGGGTTGGTCCGGATCCTCATGCTCGCCTTCCCGACCCAGGTGTCCAATTGGCGACCAATCATCTGGGTGATGGCTACGGCCTCAGTGCTCCTGGGCGCCGTCCTCGCCCTGGTGCAATCGGATCTGAAGCGGATGCTGGCCTATTCGTCGGTCAGCCAGGCGGGCTACGTCCTGATCGGCCTGCAGGACGGCACTTCCAGCGGCGTGCAGGCAGTTTGCTTCTACGTTTTCACGTACGCCTTCATGGTCATAGGCACCTTCGCCATCGTCGGGATCCTGCAGGGCAGAGGCGAGGCCCGCAACGACCTCAGCGCGGTCAGGGGGCTGCAGACGCGCAGTCCCTGGTTAGCCACGGCCATGCTCATCCTGCTGCTCGGGCAGGCCGGCATCCCGCTTACGAGCGGGTTCCTGGGTAAGTGGCTCGTGATAGAAGCCGTCGTTTCCAAGGGCCAGTACGCCCTCGGTCTTATCGGTATGCTCGGCGCCGCCATTGCCGCCTTCCCTTACCTGCGGGTGGCGCTGCTCATGTACGTCGCCCCCGGCTCGACCCAGCCCGGGCAGCGGCCAGCCGACGTACAGCCCACTGATGCCGATGCCGCCTTGCAAACCTCGGACCTCCAGGGGGTATTGGCCTTCGGACTGGTCGGAAGGGACTCGGCTCTGGCGCTGCGAGCGGCCCCGACGACGAGGTTGCGCCAGAACCCCGCTACTTCCGCGGCCATCGCCATCTGTGCCGCGTTCACGATCTTCGCCGGGGTTACCACGCCTTTGCTCTCCATGGCGCACGCCATCTCGCTGCCCTGGTAGGCGCTTGGCGCGTTTGGCCCCGGCGCTTGGCGGGCCAGCACCGAGTTCGCCGGCGCCGGCGTATGGTGCCGTGCGCCCCGCGCTTAGTGCCGGAGGCCAAGTTCGCCGGCGCTTTGGACGGTTTGTTCGCTATAGCGTAAGAAACCGGCCAAAGCTCTCAGTCAAAAAGCTCCACCAGTGGGCAGGCCCGTAATCTGTGCCTATGGACCAGGCTGCGAATGGCGATGCGGCGCGGGCGCCGGCCGAAGATGTCGGCAGTAGCTGCTGGACCTGGCATCATGCCCCGTTGGCCGGAGAGGCCGTCGTCTTCGACCTCGATGGCGTGCTCTCCGACGCCGCCGCCCGCCAGCACTACATAAAAGGCCCCCGCCCCGACTGGGAAGCCTTCTTCTTGGCATCTGGCGACGACCCCCTCATCGACGAGGTGGCGACTTTGCTCGGCCTGTTGTCGAAGGACCTGGCCATAGTGTTGCTGACCGCCCGTCCCGCCCGGACGGCGCAACTCACGGTCGGGTGGCTGGGCCGCCACGAACTGCGCTGGGACCTCCTGGTCATGCGCCGCGACGGCGATTACCGCCCGGCGCGTCACTTCAAACAGGAGGCGGTCCGCAACATGGGTGCCCGCGGTTTTGACGTCAAGCTATGCGTAGAAGACGACCTGCGCAACGTCGAGATGTTCCGAGCGGAGGGGCTCACCGCCCTGTACATCCACTCGGGCTACTACGAGCGCTGAGAGCCAGCCGAAGAGAGCGGCCGAAACCGGCCCTGGCCCTCGGCGGCGGCGATGCCGCCACCATGTTGTCGAGATGGCCCGCCGCGCCCGTTGTGGGCGGCCGGCGGCATTTCGTGGCCCTCGGTTACCCGCTCAGCCATATCTCAGCTCCGTTATGTACCCTGGGTCACAAGAGGTGCGAACATGAACCGCAACAACTTGAAGACGGCGATCCTCCTGGGGCTCCTGGGAGGGCTTTGCCTTGGCATTGGCGCCTTTTGGGGGGAGCAGGGCCTGATCATCGGGCTCGTCATCGGGCTCGTCTTCGTCGGTGCCTCCTACTGGTTTTCCGACACTGTGGCCATCAAGGCGGCCAGAGCGGTGCCCGTCTCCGAGGCCCAGATGCCGCAGTACTACGAGATCGTGAGGGATCTGACCACCCGCGCCGGCCTACCGATGCCCCGGCTTTACGTCTCACCGTCTCCTCAACCGAACGCATTTGCCACCGGGCGCAACCCCAAGCACGCGGCTGTCGCTGTCACACAGGGCATCCTCCAGATCTGCACCTGGTCGGAGCTCCGTGGGGTACTGGCCCACGAGATCAGCCACGTCCGCAACCGGGACATCTTGACATCGTCGGTGGCGGCGTCCATCGCCCTCGGCATAACTTTCCTGGCCCGCATGGCCGCGTGGAGCGGCTTGTTCTTCGGCGGGGCCGGCGGGGGCCGTTCGAGGGACGACAACAACATCTTTGCCTTGCTGGCCATGGTCATCCTGGCCCCTCTGGCTGCGACAATGTTGCAGCTGGCCCTGTCCCGGAGCCGTGAATTCGAAGCCGACCGCGACGGGGCCCGCCTCATAGGTGACGGCGAACCGCTGGCTTCCGCGCTGGCGAAGCTCGACGCCGCGTCGCGGCAAATCCCCATGCAAGTGCCCAGGGAAGTGGCTTGCCTGTTCATCGTCAACCCGCTCGCCGGCCGGCGCGTAGCCTTTGCCAACTGGTTCAGCGACCACCCGCCCACACCCAAGCGCATCGCCCGGCTGCGGGACAAGGAGTGGGCGCACCGCTTCTGAGGGCCGCCAGCAGAGCGGGCCAGCCCTCTACGGGAGGGACGCAAGTGGGCGCAGGGCCAGTTAATCCCTGAAGTTCTCGAATTGGAGGGGGACGCCGAAGTCCTCTTCCCGCAAGGCGGCGATGGTCGTTTGCAGCTCGTCGCGTTTCTTGGCGGTCACCCGCACCTGGTCCCCCTGCGTGGACGAAGACACGCCCTTGGGCGCCTTGTCCTTGATGAACTTGTTGATCGCCCTGGCCTGGTCGGAATTTATGCCCGCCTTGATAGTCAGTTGTTGGCGGACGGTGCTTTTGGCCGCCTCCTCTACCTTCCCGAAATCAAGTGCCTTCAGGGAGATCTTGCGCCGGACGAGTTTCTCTTCGAGGACCTGTACCACGGCCTTCAGACGGTCCTCTGTCGAGGAACGCAACGTGAGCTCTTGGCCGGCCAGCTCGATCGCCGACCCCGTGCCCTTGAAGTCGAACCGGGTTGTCAGCTCGCGCTCTGCTTGGTCGACAGCGTTTTTGACCTCTTGCATGTCAACCTGCGAGACCACGTCAAACGTTGGCATGCCCCACACGCTAGCCTTATATCCTTCGAGGGCCTCACAATCCTCAAGGGTCGGTGCCCGAGCGGACAATGGGAGCAGACTGTAAATCTGCCGGCTGATGCCTACGGGGGTTCGAATCCCTCCCGGCCCACTAATGTGACCAGGTCGTTTGGCGGGAACGAGCTGGCCTCCGCCGAGCCCCCCTATTGGCGAGGAGCACATTTGATCGACAGCCGGTTCGAGGCCGATGTGCGGGCTGTAGACCGGCTCACCTTCTTCTCCGATGCCGTGGTGGCCATCGCCACCACGTTGCTGGCTATCGACCTGAACGTCCCGACGGGGGCCAATGTCCCTCAGCTCTGGTCTTCAGTCCAGCGGAACGACGGTCACTACGCAGCCTTCGCGATCAGCTCGGCGTTGTTGATAGCTCTCATGTACCACATGCTCTCCCACGCTCAGGCACCTGGTATGCCGAAGCAGGTCGCCGCCGGCCGTACCTCGGCGTCCCTGGGAATGTTGGTCGGTTTCGGCCTATCAATACCGGTCTTTTGGCCACTACCGACGCCTGGCCCTCTGGCTGATCGGGCCGGTGGTGGTGAACCAGCTGTACCGTTTCCGCCGTCGGCGGCGGCCGCCATCATAAGAGAGCACAGCGCTGGTCGTCTCTTGGCGTAACGTGCTCAAATTCCACGAAGATTTCGTTGCTTGAAGGCTATGTTTTCCCCATTGCACTCTGCGCGCCGTCGACAGAGCCGGTGACGGTTCCTCAGTCTCCGCCCGCGGTTTCTGTGCCGGCCGGCCCGCTGCCGGAGCGGGCACAGGGCACAGGCCGGCTCCTGGCCGTCAACGTCGGGATGCCGAAGGACGTGCCCTGGCAGGGCAAGACCGTGTCCACCGGGGTGTGGAAATACCCGGTAAGCGGCCCCACCATGGTCCGCCGGCTCAACATCGACGGAGATGGGCAAGGCGACACCGCGGGCCACGGCGGGGAGCAGCGGGCGGTCCTCGTTTACCAGGTGCAATCCTATTGGTACTGGCAGCAGCACTTTGGCCGCCACGACTTCACCTACGGCCAGTTCGGCGAAAACCTGACGGTTGACGGCCTACCGGACGACGAAGTCTGTATCGGTGACCGGTACCAGATCGGGGAGGCCGAGTTCGAGGTCACCCAGCCTCGGGTCACCTGCTTCCGGGTCGGGATGCGGCTGGGCGAGCCGCAACTGCCCGCCCTCCTTGTCAGCCACCACCGTCCCGGCTTCTACATGCGGGTGGTCCGCGAGGGGCACGTACAAGCGGGGGACGAGATCGTAAAGACCACGAGCGGTCCGGGGGACCTCAGTGTGGCCGAAACCGACGCACTGCTCTACTTACCCGGCCACGACCCCGCCAAGCTGCGGGTGGCAGTCCATATCCCGGCGTTGAGCCCGGGGTGGCAGCAGTCGTTCCACGACTTGCTGGCCGGCGACAAAGGGGAGGGCTTGGTGGCGGAGGCGGGGCCGCCGGCCCCGCCGGCATGGAGCGGCTTTCAGCCTCTGCGAGTGACGAAGGTGGTACCCGAGGCCCCCAGCGTCGAATCGATCTACCTGGCCGCCGCGGACGGGAGCGCATTGCCTGCTGCCACCGCCGGTCAGTACATTCCGGTCCGGGTTACCGGAGCGGGCCAGCCTGCGCCCGTGCGCAGCTACTCGCTGTCCTCCGCACCAGGTGACGGGACGTACCGGATAAGCGTCAAGCGGGAGCCGAACGGGGCCGCCAGCACCTACCTCACGAAGGAACTGCGGCCGGGGTCGACCCTCGAGGTGGCCGCCGCCCGGGGCGAGTTCGTGCTGGATCCCGGCACCAATGCCCTACTGCTCATCTCGGCTGGAATTGGCATCACGCCGGTCCTGGCCATGCTGCAACAACTGGCGGCGGAACGAAGCGATCGCGACACCTGGTGGATCCACGGTGCCCGCCGACCGGAAGACGACGCACTGGCCACCGAGGCCCAGGCGTTGCTGGCCGCCCTGCCAAAGTCGCACGGGATGATCTTTTACAGCGGCGCCACCCCGCAAGAGCCTCTCCCGGCGCACGGTTCGCCAGGACGCATCACAAAAGACAAGCTCAGCCAGCTGGCCCTACCCGCTGACGCGGCGGCCTACATTTGCGGGCCGTCAGGGTTCATGACCGACATCCAGGAGGCCCTCGCCGCCCTCGGCATCGACCCGTCCCGCATCCGCACCGAGCTGTTCGGCGCGCTGGCATCGGTCAACCCCGGCGTAGTCGGTCAGGCCCGGCGCCCGCCGCACCCTCCAGCGGGCCCGCCCGGTACCGGGCCGCTCGTCACTTTCGCCCGGAGCGGCATCTCAACACCGTTCGGCACCGGCTTCAAGAGCGTGCTCGAGCTGGCCGACGCCTGCGACATCAGCACCCGGTGGAGTTGTCGCACCGGCGTGTGCCACACCTGTACGACACCGCTGCTGGCCGGCACGATCTCCTACAGTCCCGACCCGCTCGAACTCCCCGCCGAGGGAGAGGTCCTTATCTGCTGCGCCCGGCCCGAGACCGAAGTGGTCCTCGACATGTGAGCCACGGCCGCTGGTAACCCGAGAAACCTTGTTATAGAAGGCAGATGCCAATTTGCCGGCCCAACCGTCAAATGCGGGGGCCGGCGGTTTCAACGGGTGTAACCGCCGAGCACAAGTCCCGTCTCCTTAACGCACCTCATAGGCAGGCAGAACAACAAAGAAGGAGACAGCAATGGGCGAAATAACCAGCCGCCTCCCCTCGAGGGGAAGCTCGAAACTGTTCACACGGCTTCTTTTTACCAGCGCAGCCCTTGCTGCCTCCTGTGCGTTCGCCCCGGGGAACGGGTACGCCACCGCCTTCGCCTCTACGCCGGTGGCCAAGGTGTCGAGCTACGGGAGCTTCAGGCTCACTGGGCCGGTCTCCGGGAAACTGGTGCCGTTGGCATCCAGCTGTGATGCCTCCACCAGCGCCGCCGACGTCACGTTCGGCTGGTACGGCCACGTGACGACATTAAAAGGCGTCTCGGCCCAATCAATCGTCTCCATCGAGCTGGACTTGCAGGGGTCAAAATATGGGCAGCCCGGGGCGCTGAAGAACACCGGCGGGAACCCGCCCTTTCTGACCTTTGGGGCCACGACCAAAAGCGGGTTGCCGGTGTCCTGGCAATCCAGGTATGGCCATTATTCCACTACTAAAAAGGGCGTCAGCGGGACGGTCGACGTACTGCTCGAACAGGCCGACGGACAACCGGGCAGTCTGGTCCTAAAAGGTTCGTGGCAGCACTGCCGCCTGGGCGGGAACCTTTGACCCCGTCAAGACGCGGCTCCAATGCGGGCTCTTGCTACGCCCGCACCACCCAGGTGGCGCGGGCCGTGTCGGCAGTGCGCTCGACATCGGTGTACCCCTGGCACGTCCGCAGGACCTCGAAACCGCTATCTGCCAGGGCGGCGCACATTTCTTCGTCAGTGAACCACCGCTGCACATGGTGTTCTACGGCTCTGCGGTACATCTCCCCCTCGCGCAGGAAGAACGTGAGGAACAATTCGCACCGGTGGCGCACCGGGTCGTAACGCGCCCGCTGGACATAAGCGAAGTCGCCCAGGTCGTCGCCAAAGCTGCGGTCGCCAAAGAGCCTTTGGAGCTTGTACCTCGTATTAACGTCGAAAATGAACAACCCCCCGGGCCGAAGCGCCCGCCGGACCTGGCGGAAAACTCGAGCCAGCTCACCGTCCTCGACGAAGTAGTTGACGACGTCGAAACAACAGACGGCGGCGTCGTAGACACCGAGACCGGGCGCTTCAGGCGCTTGTGGCGGCTCAGGCATCGGCAAACGTGCGTGGACCAAGCGAGCCGACGGGCCAGTTTCTCTCGGGCTCTACCGAGCATGGCGGACGACGCGTCGACGCCGGTCACCTCGTAGCCACGTTGGCCCAGCCTTTGTGTCAACGACCCGGTCCCGCACCCGATCTCGAGGATGGTCGTTACTTCCCGATCGTGCCGCCGGCAGGCCGTGTCGATGAAGCCGCACCACTGTTCGTACGGCGCGCCGTCGTGTTCCATCCAGCGGTCATAGACCGGAGCCATGGCCTCGTAAGCGGGCACTTCGCCGAAGGGCACAGGCAACTAATTCAACGCCGCGGCCCGAGCGCCGACGCCAGGGCGATTTCTTACCAAAAACATGACTTGACGGCTGAAAATGAAGACCCGGCTACGTGGCCAGCCCCACTCAGCCCCCTTTTATTGCCTATTTCCGGGGCCACACGCAAGGCTAACCGGAGCCCAGCGGCGAAGGAAGCCGCGGTGGCCTACGTTTATGGTGCGTCCGCAGCTTGCTTTACTTCTTCCTGGATAGCCGTGTGATCGGCTTTGAGCTCCTTGGCGTGGACTTTTTCGGCCCGTTTCATGGCCTCCTTGATTTTGGCCTGTGTGTCCGCCACGGCCACCACAACCAGTCCCGCTTGACCGGCGTCGAGTGCTTCGCCCAGCTCTTTCAGGTCGCCCCGGCTCATGCCCGCAGAGGCATGCCCGGCCATGACGCCGATCAGCGCGCCGCCGGCGGTGGTGCCAAGAAGGAGGCCGGCTCCGATTGCCGCCCCCGGGAACAGGGCAATGACCAGGCCGGTGGCCAGTCCAACGCCTCCACCTAGCACGCCGCCAACCCGGGTCGGGGTTTCGTGCTTCTTGACTATCTTGACTTTGCCGTTTTCTTTGTGCTCGACGACCGCCGCGTCATAAGCGTCGATCAGGCCCAGCTCGGTGTGCATAAGCTTCACCGCTTCGTAGTCCTCGAGGGCGTCGTCGACGTTCGCGTAAATGCCTTCGAAGGAGAAGAAAGTGTCAATCGCCACGTGGTGTCTCTCCTTGGTCGCGCCCAAACGGGCGTGCCGTTGCGATGACTGGGTGCCGGCCACCGCCTAACAGTCGTTACGGTAGCGCCCACGGGACGGCGTCGGCAATGAGCACGGACCAGGCAAAGATGACGGCCGAGGTCGGCCTTAGCGCCGCCAGAAGGCGACGGGACAACACCGCTGGGTTCGGTTGTCGTTCCTGGCAAACAAGGTTGTCGAATTCCTCTGGCTCGTTCGACGGCTTGATGTAGGACGTTTACTACGAGATGAAAGGAGAGCCATCAATGGCTCAATACGCGATCCTGATGTACGCCCCGGTCGGCGACGTCGAACAGGCCCCGACACCTGAAGAGCTCGAGCCGTACGACCGTCACGCCGAGGAGGTCAGGAAGGCTGGTGCCATGGTTGCTGCCTTCGCCCTGGAGCCGGCCAGCACGGCCACAACGTTGCGGGGAGACCTGGTCACCGACGGGCCTTTTATAGAAACGAAGGAGGTCGTGGTCGGTTTTTACGTCATCGAGGCGCCCCACCTGGACGCCGCTCTGGAGCTGGTCCGGAACAACCCGATCCTGCGCGACGGAGGCGGGGTAGAGGTGCGGCCCGTGGCCGGCAGCGAGGTGCACCCGCCGGCCGGGCGATGAGCATTGGGCAAGTGAGCATTGGGCAATGACAGGGCCGGGTGAGGTCGAGCGAGCGGTCGCCGAAGCACACCGTTCTGAGTGGGCACTGGTAGTGGCCGCGACGGCTTGCGCTGTGCGCGACCTCGACCTGGCCGAAGAGTGCGTGCAGGAGGCTTACGCGGCCGCGCTGGTGAGCTGGGCCAGGACCGGGATCCCGAAGAAGCCGGCCGCCTGGCTGACCACCGCGGCCAAACGCCGGGCCATCGACGTCCGGCGACGGCAGACGACGCTGCGCTCGAAGATGCCCTTGCTGGTCGAACCCGTCAATGCGGCCGAAGACGAGGTGGACATGGACGAAGAGGTCGTTGAAGACGCTGAGGACCTCGTACCCGACGAACGGTTACGGCTGATCTTCATGTGCTGCCATCCGGCGCTGCCGCCCGAGGCTCAACTCGGTCTCACACTCAGGCTGGTGTGCGGGCTGTCGACGGCGGAGATTGCCCGGGTGTTACTCGTTTCCGAGACGGCCATGTCCGCCCGCTTGACCAGGGCGAAGAGGAAGATCTCGGCTGCCCGTATCCCCATGCGGGCCCCCAGCGCGGCCGAGCTGCCCGACCGGCTGCGCACTGTCCTGGGCGTTGTCCATCTGGTGTTCACCACGGGGCACACAGCGCCATTTGGTGAGCCGCTGATGCGCACCGACCTGATGAACGAGGCTATCCACCTGGCCAGGGTGCTCCGCCACCTGATGCCCGATGAGCACGAGGTCCGGGGCCTCTTGGCGCTAATGCTGGTAACTGATGCTCGGCGGGCCACCCGTACCGCGGCCGATGGCCGTCTCCTGCCCCTGGCCGAGCAGGACCGGGCGCTCTGGGACCGGTCTGCCATTGCCGAAGCCCACGAGCTGATCATGTACAGCCTGCGGAGCGGCCGGCCCGGACGGTACGTCCTGCAGGCCGCCATTGCCTCTCTCCACGCTGAAGCGCAAACTTACGAAGAGACCGACTGGCCTCAGATCCTGGCCCTCTACGACGCCCTGCTGTCCGTGTGGCCGTCACCCGTAGTGGCCCTCAACCGGGCGGTCGCGTTGTCGATGGTGTCCGGACCAGGAAAGGCGCTCGAAGAGGTCGAAAGACTCGAAGCTGACGGCCGGCTGGCGGAGTACCAATACCTGCCGGCCATGAAGGCGGACCTGCTGCGAAAGTTGGGGCGGCCCGAAGAGGCGGCCGAGGCTGATCGCCGGGCGCTGGACTTGGCCAGTAACGAGACCGAGCGTCAGTTCCTGGCTGCTCGTCTGGGCCAGGACCGCTCCACCTAGCGCCCCGAGCCCACTGCCACTCGGCCAGGAGCCGATGGCCCGCCTCGATGCGCGAGACGCGCCGAAGGGCGGACGAGGCCCTGGAGGCGGCCGTAAGCTCAGTGCAGTGCGTCATCGTTCAACGCTCTGAACCCTCTTCACTGATCAGGCCCGTCACGAGTCTTGGCGCGGCCGGGGACCTCCTGTCCGGGCTGTCGTCCCGGTAGCGCTCCCGACAAGTCCCAGAGGAGGGAACCCGTGATAAATCAACAACAAATCGACCATTTCCGGACCTTCGGCTTCGTCCTTCTACCCGGGTTCCTCGGCCCCGAGCGAACGCAGGCCCTGCGGGCCGAGGTCGACCGAGCTATTCGCGACGCCTACGCGCCAACGTACGACGAACGGGTCATGGACGGCATCAGCGGCCACTACCTGCCCATGACGTCCCGGCTAACGCCGTTGAGCGCCTCTTTAGTCTGCGACGACCCGGTCCTTATGGACGCCGCGGAAGCGCTATTGGGTGCTCCGGTACTGCCGTCGCTGCCCGAGGGCGTGCTGTACTTCGCCGAAGCGGGTTGGCACGACGACGACGGCATCGGGGTAAGAGGGGTGAAGTTCGCCACTTACTTCGACGAGCTCGATGCCGGCAACGGCGCCCTGCGCTTCGTGCCCTGCTCGCAATTCGAAGATGGGCGGCCCAACTTGCGGGCGTACCAGCGGGCCGGCTACGACCAGTTCCCCGGGATCGTCGTTGCCAGCCGCCCCGGGCACGTCATCGCGTTCGACCTCCACACCTTCCACTCGTCGTCTGCGGGGCGAGACCGCTTGGCCTGGACGATCGAGTACCTGGCCCTCCCTTCAGACGAAGCGGCCCGGGAAAAGACGCTGCGATGGGTGGACGGTTCCTTCGAGCAGGCCTTCCGCGGCTTTGACAGAGAGCGGTACCCGGCGTGGCGTGACTGGCTGGAGAACCCGAGCGGTGACCGCCGCCGAGCCATCTTCATCGACCGCTTACGCGCCGCCGGCGTTCTCGACCGGCCCGGCTCGGACGTGGGCTGGTAACCCCTGATGGCGCGCCGGCGGCCCAGGCGGCGCGTGCCTACGCAGAGATGTCGCCAAGATTTCAACTTCTGTTCTTCTCAGGCGTGGGCCGGCGTTCAAAGCCGACGGTTAAGATCCCGGCCCGTGCTCACACGTCGCCAGTTCCTTCAGATAGTGGCCGCTTCGGCTGGAGCCGCCGTCACCGGTACCGAACTCCTCTCCTCTGCGGCCGACCTGAACCGTCGGTACCAGGGGCAATTGCCAGAGAAAAACTAGGGCCTCGGCGCCGCCAGCCGCTCGTCCACCCGTTCTAAACCAGCGCCGTCGGCCAACAGCCGGAAGCTTTCGAGCCGATCGGTGTGGTCGTAGGTGCTGGTAGTGATCATGAGCTCGTCGACACCGGTCCGTTGCGAGAGGTGGCTAAGCGCACTGACCACCTCGGCCGGCGTACCCACGACGTGCGAGGCCGTCGCCTCGGCCATCACCGCCCGCTCGGCGTCCGTGTAAGGGTAACCAGCCGCCTCCTCGGGGCTGGGCAGCGTGGACGGATGACCCGTGCGCAAGCGCAGCATGGACAAGCGCGACGAGCCATGCAGCCACCGGGCCCGTTCGCCGTCCTCCGCGCATGCGACCGAAACGCTGATCAGGCAGAAGGGCTCGGACAGCACCGCCGATGGCCTGAACGCCTGGCGGTACAAAGCCAGCGCCGGCAAGGTATTGGCCGAGCTGAAATGATGGGCAAAGGCGAAAGGCAGCCCCAGCACGCCCGCCAGCTGGGCGCTGTAGCCGCTGGAGCCGAGCAACCAGACGATGGGCAGGTTGCCCTCCGCCGGGATAGCCCGCACCCAGCGTCCTGCTCGGCCGTCAGCGCCGCCAGCGATGCCGTCAGTGCCGTCAGTGCCGTCAGCGGCAAAATAACCGCGCAACTCCGCCAACTGCTCGGGGAAGTCGTCGTCCGACAACGCTTCGATGTTCCTGCGCAGGGCTGTGGCCGTCACCCTGTCGGTGCCGGGGGCGCGGCCAATGCCGAGGTCGACCCGACCGGGGTACAGCGCTTCGAGCATGCCGAACTGTTCCGCCACCACGAGCGGCACGTGGTTGGGGAGCATCACGCCGCCCGACCCCACCCGGATACTGGACGTGGCCGCCGCCACCTGGCCGACGAGGACGGCCGGCGCCGAACTGGCGATGCCGGGCATGTTGTGGTGTTCCGCCACCCAGTAGCGCCGGTACCCCCACTTCTCGACATTACGGGCCAGGTCGACGGTGCGCCGCAGGGCTTCAGCTGTAGGCGCGCCGGTCGGCACCGGGCACAAATCGAGTACCGAAAGAGGGACTAGAGGCTCGCTCATCAAGCGCCCAAGTTAGGCGGCGGGCTGGAGTTTGCCGTTACTCGGCCACCGCACGAGCCACTAGTAGGCCAGTTGGCCTTCGCGGAGGGTGGCCAGCAGGCGGCCTTCCATCTCTGCCGCCTCAGGTGCCGCCATCATGCCCACCGACCGAGGCCGGGGTAGGCCCACGTCCATTCGAGCCACCACCCGGGCCGGCCGGCCGGACAGGACGTAGACGGTGTCCGACAGGTACACCGCTTCGCGGATGTCATGAGTCACTAGCAGCACGGTCCAGCGGTACCGTTCCCAGACCGAGCCCAGCCACACCTGTACGTCCGTGCGAGTGAGGGAGTCGAGCGCCCCCATCGGCTCGTCCAGCAGCAGAAGGCTGCGCCCCTGGACGACGGTGCGCAGAAGCGCGGCCCTCTGGCGCATCCCGCCCGACAGTTGGAAAGGGTACGACCGTTCGAAGCCCGCCAGCCCAAACGCCTCCAGCAAGGGCGCCACTTGCTGCCTGGCCTCCACGCGGCGCACGCCCGCCACCTCGAGCCCGAGAGTGACGTTGTCGATGACTCGCCGCCAGGGGAACAGAAGGTCCTTCTGTGGCATGTACGCGCACTTCGCGCCGGCCGAGGCCACGCCGTCGACCAGGACCTCACCCTGGTCCGGTACCTGCAGGCCGGCGATGATCTCCAGGATGGTGGACTTACCGCAGCCGCTGGGCCCGATGACGGACACGAACTCGCCCTCGTGCGCAGTCAGGTCGACGCCGGCCAACACCGGGACCAGGCCCTGGTCGCCGCGAAACGACTTCTGAAGTTGTCGCAGCTCCAGTTTGAGCGGGCGATCCGGATATGCCATTGGGACGAACCATACCCTGTTGGACCAAATACCCCCCTCGACGTGTAACCTGTACGCCAGTGACGCAGGGTGCCCGATACCCCTCGGGCTGAGAGCACACCTGTCGAACCTGATCTAGTTAGCACTAGCGGAGGGACCGTCACATGACGAATGTTTCGCGTGCTGCGCCTTGGCGCAGCGCCAGTTTATTTTGCCTTGCCCTGATGGCCAGCTTTGGGCTGTCGCCAATTGCCACTGCCGGCGCGGCTTCCACGCCGAAGCTCACTACGGTGACCCTGGCGCTGGACTGGACCCCCAACACCGACCACACCGGCTTTTATGTCGCCAACACGTTGGGCTATTACCTCAAAGCCGGTATTCGGCTGAAAATAATCCCCTATACGACGACGCTGCCCGACGAGCTGGTGTCTGCCGGCAAGGCCGACTTCGGTATCTCCTTCGAGTCCGAAGTAGCCATCGACGAGACCGAGGGCTTACCGGTTACCTCGGTTATGGCCATCCTTCAGCACATGGCCAGCGTCGTCGGGTTCCGTCGAGGCTCGGGGATCACCCAGCCACGAGAGTTGGTTGGTAAGACGTTTGCCTGGGACGGCGGCACTGACGAGATCGCGTCCATCGAGTACCTCATCGACAAGGACGGCGGCAAGGGCAAATTACCCGATGGAAAGCCCAATTTCAACGTCGTCGACCTCAACACGTCGGCGTACGCGGCCGTGTACGACGGGCACGCCAATTTCGATTTCCCGCTCGTCACTTGGGAAGTTATCCAGGCCCGGTTGGCCGGTCAGCCCATGGACTACTTCAACTTCCAGCATTGGGGGTTCCCGGACCGCTATGAGGTGGTCCTGATCTCGAGCCGTTCTTTCCTGAAGGACGACCCCGGGCTGGCCGCTCGCTTCGTCCAGGCTTCGGCCCAGGGTTTCACTTACGCCGCCCACCTCCCGGCGGCGGCGGCGAAGATCCTGATCGACGACAATCCAGGAGTTTTCAGCGTTCCTGCCCTCGTCTACGACAGCGCCGCAATGATGGCCAAATCCTTCTGGCTCGACCCTCAGGGGAAGTTCGGTTACCAGGACTATGCCAAGTGGTACGGGTACACCCGATTTGCGGTCGGAGCCGGGATCCTTCATAACGCCAAAGGTGACGCCATCACCAAGGTCCCGGCCAATATCGCCAGCTGGTTTACCAATGCTTACCTCTAGCACGGCTCCCGCCTCCAGCCCGGCAGTCGAGCTGCGCGCCTTCCCGGGCGGGCCCGTGGTCAGGCCCGGGCTCGGCGAGCTTCTCGTTTTGTGCTGCCCCCACTTGTGGTTGCGGCGGTGGCGCTCGGGCTTTGGCAGTTGTTCGCCACCATCACCCATGTGCGGCCTCAAATCCTCCCAACGCCCTGGCTGGTAATAAGCCAGGGGTGGGACTTTCGCTCGGCCATCTGGGCCAATTCCATCCCCACGCTGGAGGAGACGTTCATCGGTTTCGGCGTATCCCTGGCTTGCGCCTTCATTTTGGCCGCCGTGATGGAGCTATGGTGGCCGTGCCGGCGCGCACTGTACCCGTTCCTTATTATCTCGCAGACCCTCCCGTTGATAGCGATAGCCCCACTCGTTGACATCTGGCTCGGCTTCGGCCTGCTCCCCAAGCTGGTAGTAGTGGCCATCGTGACCTTCTTCCCGATCACCGTTGGCCTGACCGAGGGTTTCGCTTCCGCGGACCCAGACGCCATAAAACTGCTGCGCTCGATGGGAGCGAGCAGGCTCGGGGTGTTCCGGAGGCTGAAATTGCCGGGGGCCATGCCATACTTCTTCGCCGGCCTACGTATCGCGATTACTTATGCGGTGGTGGGAGCGATTTTCGCCGAGTACGTCGGGGCTTCCTCAGGGCTCGGAATATTTATGTCCGAACAGGCCAACCAGTTCCGTACTGATCTCGTCTACGCCGCCGTCGCGGTGATCGCATTGTTGAGCGTGGCCCTGTTCACGCTCACATACGTAGTCCAACGCCTGACCATCCCCTGGTACCAGTTGTCGCGGCGGACCGGGTAGCGGCCCGTTCGCCCTCGGCCGAGACCGTCTGGACAGGGCCCGCAAGGCCGTCCGGGGCGTGTAAAACTCCTCGGCCACGACCCTTCTGGGTGCGGAATTTTCATCTGGGCGCCTTCGACGTCCAAAATCGACAGGAACCGCGCCCGGAAGCAGGAAGCGCGCCCAGAAGCGCCGGCATTCGACATTCTCCGGGCAGACCGGCCGCCTTCACCGTCACCACGGCATGTGAAACTTCTGGCATGACAGCATTTTCGTTCGCCGCTGTTGCTATTGCCATCGCTGCTTCATGGGGCCCAGACACCATGTACGCGACGAAGGAGGTGCCGCCCCGCAAACCAGGTTGCCGCTCTCGTGGCCAGTGCGGGACCACTGCGTTGGTCGTGCAGGACTGGCTCGGAGGGGACATCCTGGCGGCCGACGTCTACCGCGACGACGAGCGGGTCGGTGTGCATTACTGGAACCGGTTGCCCGGGGGCGAGGAGGTCGACCTGACGGCTGACCAGTTCCTCCCCAACGAAGCGCTTGTCGGGGGCCGGGAGGCTACGCGACCGTCCGACGCAGCTTTGCAGGCCCACCCCGGGTACGGCCCGTACCTGATTCTCACAGAGCGGGTGACCCGGGTGCTGGGCGCCGGCCCGGGGCCACTGACAAAGCCGAAATGTGAGCCAGGACAGCTTCGGGTGTACACCAGCCGCCAACCCATTTCCTCAACCGCGATATTGGGCAGGCACTTCCCAGCAGAAAGTGAACTCGCCCTTTAGCGCAGGGTTGAAGCGGCTGAGCGGGCATACCTGGAAATGAGGGTCGCCTTCCCCCACTTGGCGGCAGTAAATCCCGAACGGCCCCGAGGGCTTGAAGCCGAACCGCTGGTAATAGTCAGGGTTTCCCAGAAGGAGGACTAGCGGCCAGCCGCCGGCTTCGGCTCGACCGAGAAGCTCGCTTATCAGCGCCGAACCGATGCCCTCCAACTGGCGAGACGGCGCTACGCACAAAGGCGCCACCGCCAATGCCGGCCGGCCACCCAGGTCCCCCACTGCACCGAGAACGTGGCCCACGATGGCGGCACCGTCAATGGCGACAAGATCCAGCCCATCGGGGCTGGCACCGAGAGCCCAGGTTCGAGCCACGATGCTCGCCTCCACCTCGCCGTCCCCTCCAGGCTTTGTGAATGCTTCCCGGACCACGGCCAGGACAGCCTCGTGGTCGTCGTTACCCGTCAGCCTAACGCTGTAGCCCATGACACCAGGCTTGTAGGTCGTCTCGAGCGCCGCCAGCGAATTGACACGTTGCTGCCCATCGGCAGCCTCTGAGGCTCAAAGGGCTAGATCCTGTGGGCCGAGATCACCGCCCAAGGCATGATATTTGACGCACGCAGCGATCATTTCCTTCCCCATACCGCCCATCAGCACCGGGAACGTGCTGCGCAAAAATTCCTTCCACTTGAGGAATGTCGAGCGCTTCGCCTGCGGGCTGAGCGAGGGGGCGACGTCCATCAACTTGTAAGCAGCTTCGCACACACGGTCGGGTAGGTTGACCAGTTCGTGACTGTTGTACGCAGAAAGCTCGTTAGCCCGCAACACCTCCATGTGGGAGGCCTCCCCGTGACCGAAGGCACCGTGAGCGGCGACGTCATAAAAGGTCGTGGATGGCGCCAGTTGGTGGGCGTGTGCGTACCACTTTACGGCCAGGCTAGTGTCGCTCTGCCACAGGTGGATGGGCCGGCGTTTGTCTTTCAATTTTGACAGCTCGGTGGTGGCGTGCTTGACCAGGTCCTGATGTTTCCCGCCTTTCTCCTTAGCCAGTTCACCGAAACTGGTGAGCAGGAAGTCAAGCAGCGTACCCAACGGCTTACCGTTCATGCTGCCTAGCTGGGCGCGGAACGCCGTCCACGCCAAGGTGTGCGAGTTTTGCTTGGTGCCGGCCTTGGTATCGGGCCGGTCCTGGTCCGACACGATGACTTTGCGCACTGCCACCTCGCCAGGCAGCAAGGCCCTGACCTTGAGCTTCTTTTCGTCGAAACCCGAGACTTCCATGAAGGACGCCCCGGTTTCGGCCGGGGTCTCCTCGCTCAAGGAGACGGAGGCCACGAACTCAGACGAGCCGCCGTACACATCTTCATATGGCTCCATCTCACCTTCTACATTGAGCTCCCGCGGTTCAACGGGGGCCGCGAGTGGGAACGGCAGCGGGTAGCCGTATTCGACCAGGAGCTCGGCCACCGTACCTTGCTGGCCGATGTCCGATGCGTAGGTTTTCCCTAGCTTGGTAGTCAAGATCGGCGAGACGACGTCGATCCCGTGCGAGTGCATGACGTGCGGATAAACGTCGCCGAGAAGCTCGATCCAGTGCGCGACCGCGAAAGCGTATGCCTCCGGCTTCATCGTCTGCACGACGTCGAGCAGCTTTAGAGCGGCGGCCTGCAGTTTTTTGGCGTCCTCGGTGGCTTTCTCGCCGTCCGCCAGGCGCTCCTCGTAGGCCTGCAGATAGCGCAAACCGCCGGACTCGTCGCGAGACTTTGATGTCCCGGCGAACGTTGCCCCACTGCTCAGGTGGTACACCTGGGCGTAATAACGTATGGCCTCGGACACGTTCGACTGCCAGGTCTCGATGTCGAACAGAGCGCCAGGCTGGGAGAACATCGACAGAATGTTCACCACTGTGCCCGGTTCTTGTTCGACCTTGCTCAGTTTCAGCACAAACTGGCCCTCGTCGGTTTTGAGCAACCGGGCACACTCGGCCACACCCGTCTCCAGGTGCCGAAGGATGCGGCCCACCGACCAGCCGGTCATCGCAGAGAATGACCGGCGCATGAACGACCAGGCAACCGTGTGCCGACCCTGGGGGATGCTGCTCGAGGCCTTCTTGCCCTTGGTAGCTTTTTTCGGCTCGAGATATGTGTCTGGCCGGTCCTTGTTGCCCACCGTGAGACCGGTGGCGACCACGTCTTCAGCACCATACCTGATACGGCTTTTTTCGTTGCTCAGGTCTGATAATTGACCCTGGTTCCCGGGGGCCACATCGACCTGGACCGTGAAGTCCGTCGACAACCGGGCCAGCCGGTAGCCCTTGTCGACCAGAGCTTGCTCCGCTTGGTCCTTCGAAGTCATCGTCTTCTCGGTGCTTGGCGGAGCGAACGGGCCTTTGTTGTCGTCCAGCTCCATGGCCGCATCGCCCTCGCCGACCTCCTCTTTCGTCAGAGCCGAAGGCAGCCAATCTCCGTTTGTACCCTGACGCAGCACCACCTGACGCGGCGGCTTGACGTCCACCGTCTCGAGGGTGACGACACCGTCATCGTGCCAGGCGATAGCAACAAAGACGGTGTTGGTGTCTGTGTCGATCCATCGGTGCTGGCCCTCGGTGGTCGGCCCCTGGTAGACGAACACGCCCTGAATTACGGCCGAGGTGGCGCCGATGGGTGACGTCTCGGTGAGACGAGCCAGTGCCCCGTGACGAGGTACTGGCCGCGTCTGGTGCGCCATCTGGTCCGCTTCGTGTTCGAGATCGGGGTCCTTATTGGCCGGCAAGCCCTCGACCTG
This sequence comes from uncultured Acidimicrobiaceae bacterium, assembly GCA_963749305.1. Lineage (GTDB taxonomy): Bacteria > Actinomycetota > Acidimicrobiia > Acidimicrobiales > Palsa-688 > Fen-671. The sequence continues at coordinate 111,070 of CAVVMN010000014.1, read as the reverse complement.
GCCCGTGGCCGGCACCCGGCCGTCGCGTTGCTGGACGACGTGCCAAACCTCGTGGGCCAGATGGCGCTCGTCACCCGGCCCGAGGAAGATCTCGTCGCCGCGAGCGAACGCCGCCGCTCCGAGGGCGGCCGGCGCCGGCGAGTCATGATGGACGCGCACGTCCGTCAGGTCGAGACCAGAAGCTTTCTCGGCCCGGCGTCTAAGGGATGCGGGCAGGCCAGCCGCGGGCTTTGACCCCGTCGAGCAGGAGGATTTCAAGACGTGTTCGACGACTGCCCGGTTCCCCGCTTGCTGTTGCAGCCGGAGGAAATGACCGGCCGTCCCCTGCAGCGGGCGGGGTGCAGCCGGTGCTAGAGAAGTGCTGTGAGAGGCAGTTTCCGCTCGGGCCGCCGGCTGCCGACCCCGCTCCTGCTCACCACGCTCCGCACCCGACATTGGACTTAGCGTACAGTCCTAGCGCAACTCTATGCGGGCCGAAGGCCCACCTTCGTCCGGTCCGCCTGGTCTGGCCGGCCTGGTCTGGCCGGCCTGGCCTGGTCGGCTTGGTCTGGTCGGCTTGGTCTGGTCGGCTTGGCCTGGTCGGCTTGGCCTGGTCGGCTTCGTTTGGCCGGCCCACCGGGTGGCGGCCAGTCTCTCGCAGAAAAAGCCTTCCCGGACGCCGGGCACGCTCGGGCTCTTCCGTGGCCGAGTGCGCTTCCCCTCCCGTGCCATGAGCTGTGGCGCGCTATTACCACGCTCAGGAATGAAGCCGGCGGCCCGTGGCGGATGTCACCCTGCCCGACGCCATCATGCTCAAAGGGATCAACAACAATTTCGTTGTCTCATTTGCCAAACGCCAGCGACGCCGCGTCCCTGTTCCGCAAATGCGGCGGCAACTGAACGAGTTCGTTTGTTGTTTGTCCGAATTTGAGGTGCAGGAAACTGAGTTAGTGAAAGCGACCACATACTCCAGCAGCCTGGGGAGGTTGTCCACTGCAACGAGTGAGAGATCATCTTGTTTCTCGGGGAATTCGCCCAAGGACATGATTTGGTATGAATAACCATTTGGACAAACTAGGGCCACAAAGGACGCAGTGTAGAAGTCATGCCATTTTGGGCCACAAGGCCCCTAATACTCGACGTACGTAAAGCAAATCAATAGTCTGAAATCCAGGTCTCACTGGCGGCGCGGGCATCAGTGCACATCGCGCCGCGGCGATTGCCGAGAAGCCCAAGTCCTGCGGCCAGTTACCACGCCATCTATGCTTCGCGAACCGAAAAAAGCGGAGGTTCCAATCATGACTAAGCGATTCGGGCCCCTTGTCCTCGCCGCTGGCGCTCTGGCCACCGCGTGCGTATCCGCTCTCCCGGCTACAGCCGGCGCTGCCTCGCTGCCCACCCTCACCGTGGCGCTCAAAGGGGTCAACGGCGTCTCGGTGTCGGGCAGCGAGGTCTCGGGGGCGGTGTCCATAACGGCGACATTCACGGGCAAAGCACCCAGCGGGCCAAACAGCAACGGCCCGTCTTTCGGGATCGTCCACCTCAACCCTGGGGTAACGATCCAGCAGGCCGCCGGCGCCGTCCAGAGCAGCGGGGGCGACATCAACGCGCTCACCCCCTACGGGAAGCTCTTCGTGTCCGCCGGCGCTCCGGCGACGGTCCAGACTGTCCTGTCGCCCGGCAGCTATGTGGCGCTCAACGACACCGGCAATGGTGAGCCGGCCTTCGCGCCGTTCACCGTGACCCAGTCGAGCTCCCCCGCCCCGCTGCCGGCGGCCGCCGCCACCCAAACTGCCATTGAGTTCGCCTTCCGGGGGCCGTCGGTCCTGCACGATGGGACCATTGTGCGGGCCCAAAACCACGGCTTCCTGGTGCACATGATCTTCCTGTTCCGTGCTCCCCACCAATCGACCGCCCTCGAGGTGATGGGTCTACTCAGGCTGGGTAAGGACAACCAGGCGATGGCTCTGCTGGGCTCCAACTCGGCGTTCGTAAGCCTGTTAGGCCCGGCTTCACCGGGAGCGATGCAGCAGCAGGTCTTCAACGCCCCACCCGGTTACTACGTCGAGGCCTGCTTTATGGACACCCAGGACGGCCGGGAGCATACCCAGCTCGGTATGGAGCGTCTCATCCAAGTCGTCCCGTAAATCCAGCCATTGGACCGGGCGCACCGCCGTCGCGTCAGAGGTGACGCTTGATCCCCGAGCGCTTTGGACGATTTGTGACGCTTTCTGCACACAAACCGTCCAAAGCGCCGGCGGACGACCGTCGAGACCGACCCCGCTCATCTGTCGCTGATTACGTACCGGGACGACCCGACCCAGCAGCTTTGCCCGCCGTCCGCTGCGCAAGACCGCACGCTGGCGTGGACGGCTCCCCTTCCTATGCTTCCTGACCAGCAACCTTTGTCGGGAAGGGGGGATTTGAACCCCCGGCCTCAGCGTCCCGAACGCTGCTTGGTACCACCTTGTACGCGCTTCACACTGCCTCTGAACTGGCCTTTTACTGCCACCCGATGCCAGGCCAGACCGGTAGTTGCCACCTCGTTATGGCACGAATTTGGCACGACACCGATCGGCATTCCGGGTGCATTCTGGGCACCGAGATCAGCGTTAAGACCGGCAGGCTGTCTGGTCCCCAGGCGGTGTGAGCCTTATATCGGCGCGGTGGCAGCCCTGACTGGCATGTCGTCGGCTGGGCTACGGGAGAAGCCAACTGTAGGGCGCTCGTTCCTTTCTATGACGGCCGAGTGTGAGTTGCAACAGGGCCGATCTCGACCGCGGGACTGCGAGCTATCCCGGGCTCGCTGGCGGACCGAACCCCTTGACGGCCTCAGCCTGCCCGGCTCGCACGCAGAGAGTTAAGTCACCCACGCTGTGCACCAGGGACGTCCTTGAGGCGAGCCTCGTAGGTACCTTTGCCGACATGAGTGACAGCCGAGTCATGAACTTGCGCTTCCCAGGCGCCTGCGCAACCTGTGGGGCCGCGCTCGACCGGGGCGCGCGTGCCTATTGGGACGCACAAGACGAGGGTCGTATATTGCCAGGCACATTTCCGGGCGGCCACGAAGGTGGACCGGGCTCGAGGACGAGCACCGTCAGCACGGGTGGGCCGAGCGTCAAGGAGCCGCCCGTCGAAGCCAGTGCACTGGAGCGGGGAGTGGCCGGCCGGTCGGCCCAGCGGGAACACGACCGTAGACGCGCGGCCCGGGTACGCCGCGTCCGTGAAGAGCACCCGGTGGTCGGTGGGGCGCTCCTGGCTGTCTTCGGTGACCCCCAGCACACTCGGGCGTGGGGCAACGGGGCTGAAGGGGAGCGGGCCGTTGCCCGCCGACTCGACGCCCTCGTCGACCGAGGTGTCATCGCGCTGCACGACCGGAGGGTGCCGGGGTCCTCTGCAAATATCGACCACATTGCGGTAGGGCCTTCGGGCATCTATGTCATGGATGCCAAGTACCGGGAGACGGGCCGAGTACAGCTCCGAAGGCCGGGCAGCATCTTTAGGCCCGCGCCACCGCAACTCTGGGTCGGGGAGCGCAACTGCACAAAATTGGTAGCCGGCATGGCCAAACAGGTGGACGTCGTCAAATTTGTCCTGCCCGAGGAGCTCCGTCCTCACGTGCGGGCGATCTTGGCTCTGGTCAATGTCGACTGGGGGATCTTCCCAACAGCGTTCGAGATCGGCGGGGTCCTGGTGGCGTGGCCGAAAGAGGTAGCGAGGGTCGTCGGCCGGGCCGGCCCACTCTCCGCCGCAGAGGTGAGAAACACCGCCGGGCAACTGGCCAACAGGCTCAAACCCGCATAGCGACTGGCGACGTAAAGCGAGCGGCCCAGAGACGACCGTCGTTGATAGTTGAGCCTGCCCCGGCCCAACGCTTCGTAAGTCCATCAGATGTCCGTGCAGGCGACGTGTTATGGCCCACCGCCTATTTCGGTCGTAGAGTCAATAACAAATCATTACGTATCTTCCGGAAAACGGCTCGCAGCTCATATCTGCAGATCTGCGTGCGTTCTGTCTTGGAAATTGAGGGAATTGCCGGGTGCGCATTATCTCGTGTGAGCCACCCAACGTCGCTTGAGCGTTCGACAAAATGGCCGCAGACATGACTAGTGGACCAGCGACTGGTCAATGTGCGTCCCGCCCGGAAAGAAGAGCGGCCAGTTCGCGGTCGGGGCTGCCATTCGCTTGTAAAGAGGGCCGCACGGCGTCTTGGCCAAACGCAACGACAGTTCGAACAGGTCCAGCCCGCCTCCATGGGCTGCGTAGGCCCCGGCCAGGAAGGTGAACTCGCTCATGATGCCGACGACGCTGCGGTTGGTGGTCTTGGCCAACCGCCACTCGGCCATCTCTTTGGCTTCGGCTGCCACGAAGGCCGGGCTAGCGCCATGAGCTGACAAGAGCGTCCCGAGCGCCGGCACGAAGCGCCCGAGCAGGGTGGCCGAGGGTGCCAGGGGGACCAGGACGGGCAACAGCGTTGCCTCGTTCACGAACAGGGCCAGCTGGGGGCGCCAGAACAGGACGGTGGCGTACCAGTCGCCCAACGCGGTGGTCGAGGGCTCCGCCCTGATGGGCGGCCGCTCCGCGCAGGCGGTCGCGCAGCTTCTTTGTGGCATTGAGGACGAGCACGGCTACCGGCTGGCGTGCTTGGCAGTGCTCGCCCGGGCCCGCAGGCGGGCGCACAGATCGGCCAACGCGATGCCCCGCTGGTCGGCCACCGCCCGGACCCAGGCCACCGCGGCCAGGCCGGCGTAGCTCCAGAAATCGTCGGTCGCCCAATAAGTGACCTCTTCGAGCAGTTCGAGCTCGACCCCGCCGTGGACGGCGGCCGCGGCCATCACGGCGTACCGGATCTTGCGGTTGTCGCGGCCACGGAACTCGCACTCCGGCAGATACCGCTCGACCAAGCCCTCCTCTGAGACGGGCCGGTCACGGCTCACGCCTCCCTCGGCCAGCGCGTCAGCGGCCAAGGCAACGAACACCTCGCCCGGGAAGGTGTTGTCCTTGGGGTGAAGGGGGCGGACCTCGTCGAGCGCGTCGAAGATGTCCTCACCTGCCTCGAGCGCTCCCAGGAGGACCTCGACGGCCTGCCGGGCCTCCTCCTCGGTTGGCTTGTGCCTCGGGCTCATGGGCACAACCTATGCTCGAGGACCCTCCGTCGCTGGCCAGACCGCTAGCCCGGCCACCGGCCTCCCTTGCTTCTGATGTCGTTCTGGCCGTCTCTTCTCATCAAGCCCGGCTCTCGTTTGCGCCGCCACAGGGCGACGTGAACCGTCGTTCGGATTGGCTGGCGACCTCGTTCACCATCCCATCGGGGAGCGGTCGAGGCTGCGACTTGGGCAGGGCTGCCGAGTAAATCGAGCCATTATGACGCACCCCGTAAGTGCCGATCTGTGCGTGATGCACCGCCACGAAAGCCGTTATTATTCCTACGGTTTCTTGGGCGTTTGTTCTGTAGCGAAGCGCGCCTGACTAGAGAACCGCTGGCTGTTGCGAGAACCGTCGTTCGGATTGGTTGGCCGCCTCGATCACGTGCCTCTCTCGGCGCAGTGGCAGCCGTCATTTTGACCACCGCTGCTGAGAAATTGGCCGTCATTATGGCGCGGCCCGGTAGGTGCCGAAGTCGAGCGCATTCGAGGTCGCCGGAGCGAGAGAACTAGCTGATGTGCTCACACAGTTGCCGGATCGCACTGAGCACTAATTACGGGCGGGCCTCCTCATTCGTGGAGGCCCGGCGCAGGCCCAAGCCTTCGCTCTGACCTCATAGTGGCTACTGGTCGATCTCGAGAACGGGGCGCTTGAGCCCTTCGATTGGAGAGACGCTTTAACTCCGACAGGCGCTTTGGCTGCCCTGCGTTGGTGTTCGGCCAGAGGACCGGCTTTTGCGCCGTTGCCCTAATGGTGCAGAGCCGTTGCCCGAAAGTCTCCTTGCGCTGGATGCCTCATAGTGAGCGCAGACGTGTCGGTTGAAGCGCCGTCGCCGTCCCGGTGCCAACCAAACAGCAGAACTTCTAGAGGGAGCGTGGGGGTCGCTTGCGCGGGTCCGGGGCGCACTGCTGCGCTGTGACCTCGAGCCGCGTGCAGGCCGACGCCTGGCCTTGGGTACTACGAACTCGAGAGCAGGGCGGGTTCCTCACGAGCCGGGCCGTTCGTGGACCACGACTGCGTTGGGGAAGTTTTGGGGAAACGGCTCCTTCAACATGACCATCACTGCGACAAATGCAGTCCTAACCAAAGGAGCCGACGTGAACGCGAACAAACTCGTCGCCAAAGTTGCCAGCACGGCGGTCGTAGTACTTATCCCCATCGTGGCGCTGAGCACAGCTGCCTCAGCGGCACAAAAGCCCGCGGCCCACACTGAAGCCGGGGCCAGCATCGGTCTCACCCGAGGTGCCCCTAACGCCTGGTCATCTCGTCTCAGTGGCCTGCCGGCCGGCGGCGCCGCTCTCTTCGACGGCCTCGCTCTCTATGGCGGCTCAGCCTTCTACAACGTCCCTTCGGCTCCGGCCGCGGTGAAACAAGTAGCCCCTAACGCATGGTCATCTCGTCTCAGTGGCCTGCCCACCGGTGGCGCGGCCCTCTACCTTTGAGATGGTCGTGAGAGGTGGCACGAGGCAGCCCCTCACGCCAGCGCGTGCCTGAGAGAATAGGGACCGTGGTGGTTCCTCGAGCCGAGCGTCGCGGTAGTCCTCCGGTCATCGACGTCCGCCTGCTGGGGCGGTTCGTCGTCACCGGGGGAGGCCGGAGTATCCGCACGTGGCCACGCCCGAGCGCTCGGCGCCTGTGCCAGCTGGTGCTGGTCAGCCCCGGGCGCAGGGTCAGCCGGGAGTCGGCGTGCGAAGCGCTGTTCCCGTCGCTTTCGCCTGAGGCTGCCGCTCGCTCGCTCTACAAGGTCCAGTCGATGGCACGACTAGCGCTGAAAGAGCTGGGGCCTCAGGCCGCCGGCTTGCTTTGTGCCGACCCGAGCCAAATCTGGGCCGACCCGGCCGTCGCCCTGGCCGTGGACCTCGATGCCCACGAACAAGCGCTGCACGCCGCGCTGCAGGCGTCGCCGGGCCAGGGACGAGACGTCTCCCTGGTCGAGGTCCTGTCGACCGGCGGGGCCCCGCTCGAAGACGAGCCTGAGGCGGAGTGGGCGGCCCGGGTGCGGGAACGGGTCGAGTACCTGCGCCAGGAGGCTCGCCTGGAGCTGGCCCGCGACCGCTCGCGCGGCGTTGGGCGCGCCCGTCCCGAAGAGGTAATGCAGGCCTGGCAGGCCTGCCTGGAGGCGGACCCGACCGACGAGGAGGCGGCGGCGGCGCTCATGCAGTTGTACGTCGCCCACGGCCGCCGCCCTGCCGCGGTCGCCGTTTACGAGCGCTGTCGCTCAGCGCTGGCCGACCTCGGGATGAAGACCTCGCCGGCGCTCGAGGAAGTGCGGGCCAACGCGGACGGCCGTGTGGCCGGGCTCACCGGACGGAGCTCACCGGTTGGGCCAGGCCGTCGCCGTTCGGCAGGGGGAGGAGCGCCGGCTTGTGAGCGTTGTTTTTGTCGAGCTCGTCCCGGCCGGCCTTGGCGGCCAGGCCGACCCCGAGGACCTGCGGGAGCTGTTCAGCGCCGGGCTGGCGCAAACGATGAGCGAGGTGGAAGCGTTCGGGGGGACGGTGGCATCGATCTCCGGGTTCGGCATGTCGGTGCTCTTCGGGGCGCCGCAGTCGCATGAGGATGACCCTGAGCGAGCCCTGCGCGCCGCCTTGCGGATCGCCGCCGCGGTGGGCCAGCCGGAGGCTGACGGCAACGCTCTTCTTGGCGGCGGCGCAAGCCGGACGGGCGCACCACAGGCGGCGCTTTCTGTACGCATTGGCGTCGAGTCCGGGACCGCGGTAGTGGGGCCGGTCGGCGACGGTGACCAGATGCGGTACGGGGCGGTAGGCGAGGTGGTGGGCCTCGCCGCGGCGCTGCAATCGGCGGCCAAACCGGGCACGGTGCTCGTGGGCCCGGCCACCCGTACAGCCGCCGAAGAGATCTTCGAGTGGGGGCCGAGCCAGGACATACCCGTGCCCTCGGGCGCCAGCCCGCTCAGCGGGAGCTATCTCGTCGGGGGCGCGGCCAGGATCGGACGCCGAGGCCGGCCGGCGTGGCCTGGCGGCCCGGGCCACCCTCGTCGGGCGCGGTGCCGAGCTAGCGGTACTGACAGATGCGGTGCGGGCGGCCGTGGCCGGCACAGGCGGGGCGGTCGTCGTGGCCGGTGACCCCGGCATCGGCAAGACGCGCCTTGTCTGGGAGTGCCGGAAGTTCTTCATGGGCTGGGTGGGGGCGGCCACGGGGCGGCTGCCGCTGTGGCTGGCGGGCTGCTGGTGCCTCGTACGCCTCGTCTACTCCGTACGGGGCCTACCAGCAGCTCCTGTGCCGCTTCATCGGGGTACCCCTCGAGGCCGGGGAGGCGGTGCTGCGCCCCGCCCTCGAGTCTGCGGTGCGCGCCGTGATGGGCAAGGACAGCGACCTCCTGCCCGTGCTGGCGCACATGATGGGGATGGCGCCAGGGCCAGGCGGGGCCCACCTGGGCCGGATGGGGCCGGCGGAGCTTCAGCAGGTGACGTTCGCGGCCGTGCGTTCCCTCCTGGCCAAGCTTGTTTCCCACGGCCCGACGGTGCTGGCGCTGGAGGACCTGCACTGGTCCGACCCAACCTCGCTCCGCTTGACAGCCGAGCTGGCATCGCTGGCCTCGAGCGGCCCGCTCCTCATATTGGGGACGCGCCGGCCGGAGCCCGACCCCGGGGTCGGCGAACTGGAAGCCGCACTAAGCAGAGGCATCGGTCGCCCCGTGGGTGTCGTCGACCTCGTCCCCCTGCAAAGGCCCGATGAACGAGCCCTGGCCCGCTCCATCGTGCCCGGCGACATCAGCGACGAGGTACTCGATGCCATCTGCGAGGGCGTCGACGGCAACCCCTTGTTCTTGGAAGAGAGGGTGGCGTCACTACTGGACACCGGTGCCCTACGGCGCGACGCCGGCAGTTGGCGCCTCGGGCGGGACGGCACGGTGCCTGTTGCCCGAGGCGCTCGAGCGGCTGATCCGCTCTCGCGCCGACCGGCTGAGCCTGCCCGCCCGGGAGGTCGTGGTGGCGGCCTCGGTGCTCGGCCAGGAGATCGAGCACTCCGGGCTGGGCGTCGTAAGCGAGCTCGACGACTGAGCTGGACGACGCTGTCGCCGAGGTCGTGTCGGCTGGTTTATTGGTCGAAGTACCTGGCTCTAGCTGAACCCCTCTACCGTTTCCGTCACGCCGTGATCCGTGAGGCGACTTACGGCGGCCTCCTGCGCTCGCAGCGCCGTCAGCTCCACGGCCGGGCCGCCTGGGAACTGGAAGCGCGCTCCGAGGGTCGACTGGAGGAGGTGGCGGCGGTGCTGGGAGGCCACTTCGCCGCCGCCGGCCAAGCCGACCGCGCCGCGCACTACCTGGAGATGGCCGGCGACCACGCCGCCCGGATCTTCGCCAATGAAGAGGCCATTGCCTTGTACCGCCAGGTGCTCGCCGTCATCGACGGGGCGGGTGGCCCCAACAGTCCCGGTCAGCGGGCCGCCGCTGCAGCGCGGGATAACACAGCGGTGGGCCTGTGCGAGAAGCTCTCCTTGCTGCTGCTAGTAGTTGACCGCTTCGCCGAAGCGCGGACGGCGGCCCTGGCCGGCCTGGCCAGGGTGCACCCCGAGGACGCCCTGCAGGCAGCACGGCTGCAGTACGCACTGGGCAGCATCGAGTTCCAGGACCACCGCTTCGACGCCGCACTGGCCGCCTGCGAGGCCATCGACGAGCTGATCAGGCCCTGCGGGGTAAATGACGACCCCGAGCGTGTGGACCTCTGGGTGCACATGCAGACCAACGTCGAGTTCTCCGTGCGCCTTTGGCGTAACGAGCTCGAGCGGGCCGCCGCGGTCATCGAGAGCGTCCGCCCGCTGGTAGAGACGGTTTGCAGCCCGCAGGTCGTCGCCTGCTTCAACATCGCGCTGGCGCAGCAGCACGTACGTGAGCGGCGCTACCGGGTCGACGCCCAGGTCCTCGAGGATCACCGGCGGTCAGTCGCTGTCGCTCGGGCGCTGGGACCGGCCACCGGAACGGAGCCCAACGAGAGCCAGCGGTGCTTCGCACTGAGCCGCCTCGGCATGGTGTTGACCTGGCACGGAGATCTCTCTGAGGCTCAGGAGGTACTCGAGCAAGCGCTGGCGAGCGCGGTGCGGATGGGTGGGCCGGGAGCCCGCGGCGGCGCGCTGGTCGAGCTGGCGGCCAACGCGCTGCGCCGCGGTGACGTCGAGGTCGTGCGGGAACTGGCGTCGCAGGCGCGGGAGGCTGCAGCGGCCGGGGGCTTCCAATACGACACGGCGGCCGCCACGGCGCTGCAGGCCTGGGTGGCCTGGCGGGACCAGCAGGTAGGACAGGCGCTTGCGCTGGGTGCCCAGGCGCTCAAGTTATGGGAGTCGCAGCCAGAGTCCTACCCCTTCCATTTCCTGGCTCTCCTGCCACTAGCGGGCGCCCACCTCGGCACTGGGCAGGTAGACGAGGCGGTCGGGGTGGCACGTCGGTTGCTGGAGCCGTCGCAGGCACAGTTGCCCGACGAGCTCGAAGGGGCGGTGCAGTCGGCATGCGAGGCCTGGGACCGGGCCGAACCCGAACTGGCGGGCCAGCTGGTCGCTGGGGCGGTGCGGCTAGCTCGCAACTTGGGGTACGCCTGACCTAGGGCGTGACCGCCGGCGACCTAGTGGATTGGCAGCGCTGCCACATGGTAGCGGTACGGCCAGGAGGCGCAGTCGGGGACAGAAGCCAACGTGGGACCGACGACCACTGTCGCGGCAGCCGCGAATATGGTCGCCGTCCGCGTCCGTGACCGGGCACTGGCACGTCGCCGACAGGCCGCAACCGTCGGTCGAGGTCGACCATTGCCAACGCCGCGTCAACCCGGGCTCTCCGAGCCATCAGACGAGCGCGGTTTTTGACCGGATGGTGGTGGGCGCCTAACGGGGCCAAGTCGGCCGTCGGAGCGGTCGCCATCTAGCAAGCGCCCTTCATCATGCGGAGTGGAGCGTCCTAACCGCCCATAGCACCCGCACCATAACTCGGACTACGACCTCCAGTCCCTGTCCTGCGAGTAAATTCGTGCACTCGTGGCCCGCCGGACCTCATCATACTAAATCGGCCGATCGGGGATTCTCCGCCTGACCAAACCAGTTTTGGACCCTTGTCCACATAATGTTCGAAGGCATAAGGACAATCGGGTCGGTCATTTATGTCTCTGCTCACCGAGCGGCCTTGCCGAGGCTAAGCGAGCCCGAGCCGTCGATATCTCAAGTCGCTTTTGGACATGTCCTCGCCGAAGAATAGCGTGGATATTGGCCTCGGCGAGGACGTGTTATCTAAAGACTGTCCCCACGTAGCCGTCGTCAAGGCCGGCCGCAGGCCGCCGCCCGCAGGGCATGGTCTTGACGACGGCGCTGCCAGGACTCCTGCGGCGCCACAATGGACTAGGACTCCCGCCAGGGGGTCCTGATTGCCCCAGTCAAGGCCACACCGAGGACATGTCCTCACCGTCCTTGCCGAACGTGACCAGGATTTCCTCCCGGCCGACTCGAGATATCCGTCTAATTGAGTGATGGTGTATCCACCAAGGTGTTACGGCCAAGCCGTAACGTCGAGAGGTCCGATGGGCTGGCTCACTAACCGTCTGCCGGCCAGTTCTGGCTTGGCTTCCGAACGAGGTGCCAACCTGTCGGGCCTTCTCGTGGCGTGGCTGATAAGAGGCGCGAGCGCCGTTGTCCCTGAAATTAGACGTGCCCGCCGCGTATCAACTTCCCCAATCAGCTAAGGAGCTTTTCAATGGCAGTGACGATCGGGATCGACCCTCACAAAGGTTCGCATACCGCGGTCGCCCTCGACGAGCACGAGACCGTCCTGGGCCAGTTACGGGTGCGTTCGGGACGGGACCAGCTCGCATTCCTGACCGAGTGGGCCGGGCTTGGCCGGGGCGCACTTGGGCGGTGGAGAACGCCTCGGGGCTCGGCTACTTCCTGTCCCAACAGCTCGTCGGCGCCGGCGAAAGGTGGTCGACGTCCCGCCCAAGCTCGCCGCCCGGGCGCGCCTGCTCGACAACGGTGACCTCAACAAGAACGACCCCAACGACGCCCGTTCGGTCGCGGTGGCTGCCCTACGAGCAAAACGCTTGTCGGAGGTGACAAAAGAGGACCACGCCGCAGTCATGAGGCTGTGGGCCAGGCGGCGCAAGGACCTCACCGGTTCCCGTACCCGGGTGGCCAACCGCCTGCACGCCGTCATCTTGGAGCTCGTCCCCGGCGGGTACACAGGCGAGATCTAGCAAGCAAAGTGGCCCGGCTGCTCGAGGCCTTCGAGCCCGCGGGCGCCATCGCCGCCGCCCGCAAGGAGCTGGCCGAAGAGCTGTTGGGCGACCTTGCCCGCCTGGACATCCAGCTGGCCGAGCTGAAGGAGCGCCTGGCGGCCGTGGTGGCGGCGTCGGGGACCACCACGACCAAGAGCTTCGGCGTAGGGCCGGTGGTGGCCGCCATTACTGTCGGCCTCACCAGGGACGTGCGCCGCTTCGCCGATAAGGACCACTTCGCCCCGTACAACGGCAGTGCCCCGATCGAAGTTTCCTCTGGCCCAAAGAAAATCTACCGGCTCTCGATGAGGGGGAACCGCCAACTGAACCACGCTCTCCACATGACTGCCGTGACCCAAGTGCGCCACCGACACAGCGAAGGACGCGCCTACTACGACCGAAAAGTCGCCGAGGGCAAGACCGGCAAAGAGGCCCTGCGGGCGCTCAAACGCCGCATCAGCGACGCTCTTTATGCCGCCATGGTGGCCGACGCCCGCCGGGCTGAGAAAGAGCTCGGCACAGGTGGCCCGGGAGGGCAAACGGGGAACGGCTCAGCAGCCTCCGCGGCCGGCTCTCACCCCGCAAAACCGGCTCTTCGGCCAAGCCACTCCCGGGCCAAACCAAAGGCTAGGCCATCCCGACAGGCCGCGCGCTCCCCCGACCGACGACCAAATCAGAAAAAAATCCGCAAGGCCTCTTGACATCCGACACAAAGTGGACTCGTTCGGATCGGCTGGCCGCCTCGCTCACGTTCCCCCTCGGGGAGGAATCGAGGGCTGCGACATTGGGTACGGCGGCCGAGAAGAGTAGGCGTCGTTATGGCGCGCCCGTATAAGTGCCGAAGTAGCGCGGGCAAGCTCCTCCTGACCGTGTAGGCAGGGCTGGCCACAGTTGAAACGCAGCCCGTCCGGGTGCACCATTGGAGATGCCCCAAGCTGCTGTCGTCGCCGCAGTACCGGGCCGGTCGGACCAGCTGCTCGAGCGAGCGGGCCGTTGAGCGTGCTCGAGGAGGCGCTGGCCTCGGTGGGACGCGGTGGGCGGGGCTCCGTGCTCGTCGTCTGTGGTGAAGCAGGAGTGGGCAAGACTGCCCTCCTGCGTTCGTTTTGTGACGAAGTAGCTCGGCCGCGAGCGGTCCTGTGGGGCACCTGCGACCCTCTCTTCACGCCCCGTCCCTTCGGGCCGCTGTTCGCCATTGCCGAGGGTACCGGGGGCGAGCTCGGGCCGCCTTGGCCCAGGGCGCCAACCCGGGGCAAGTGGCCCTGGCCTTGGCCCGAGAGCTCCGTTCAGCACCGCCGATGTTGTTGGTGCTGGAGGACCTCCACTGGGCCGATGAAGCGACCCTCGACGTCTTCACCCTGCTCGTCCGCCGGGCCGAAGCAGTACCGGCCCTGGTGGTCGGGACCTACCGCGACGATGGGCTCGAGAACGCCCACCCCCTGCGCAGGGTCCTGGGTGAGCTGGCTACGACAACAGACGTCCGACGGCTGAAATTGGCACCTCTTTCACCCGACGCGGTAGGCCAACTGGCGGCGCCGCACGGCGTCGAGGGCCGAGAGCTGTACGAGAAGACGGGGGGCAACCCGTTCTTCGTGTAGAAGTCCTGGCCGGCGGGAGCGAAGAGATCCCAGCGACGGTGAAGGACGCCGTGCTGGCCCGGGCGATGCGGCTCAGCCCCAGTGCTCGCGAGCTCCTACAGGCGGCGGCGGTGGTGCCCCAACGAGCCGAGCTGTGGCTGCTAGAGGCCCTGGCGGGTACCGCGGTCGAGGCCGTGGACGAGTGCGTCAGCGCCGGCATGCTCGTAGCCGAGGACGACGGGGTGGTCTTCCGTCACGAGCTCGCCCGTCTCAGCCTGGAAAGCTCGGTCGGCCCCGCCAGTAAAGCTCGGTTGCACCGTCAGGCTCTTGCCGCCATCTCCGGCCGGCCGGGCCACGCTTTGGACTTCGCTCGCCTGGCCCACCACGCCGAGGCGGCCGGGGACGCCGATGCTGTCGTCCGCTTCGCCCTGCCCGCCGCTGAGCGAGCCAGCTCGATGGGCGCCCACCGGGAGGCGGCGGCCCAGTACGGGCGCGTCCTCAGGTTCGGGGCCGGGCTGCCCCTCGACGAGCGCGCCCACCTACTGGAGCGACGTTCGCATGAGTGCTATCTGACCGACCAAAGCGATGAGGCCATAGCCGCCCTTGAGGAGGCGCTCGAGTGCCGTCGTGCCCTCGGCGACAAGCTCGGGGAAGGACGCTCGTTGAGATGGCTTGCGGAGATCCTCTGGTGCCCGGGGCGGACGGGGGACTCGGGGCGGGCGGCTCGTGAAGCTGTTGCCGTGCTCGAACCGCTCCCGGCCACCCGCGAGCTGGCAGAGGCATACGCGTGGCTGGCGAACAGCATCGGCGAAACCGATGGGTGGGCGGCAGGTGCCGAATGGGCGGAACGCGCCCTGCAGCTCGCTGAGGACCTCGGGGACACCGAGACAGCCCTCGAGGCCAGGAGGATCCTGGCGTTCGCGCTCCCCGACGGCCGGTTGGAGGCGATGGAGCAGGTCCTCGAGGACGCGCAGCGCGCCAGCTGGTTGAACAGTTAGGGGCCACCTATATATGGTTCGCGCGTAATGCTCTGGACGTGCGGCGCTATGACCTGGCCGCAGACCGACTGGCCAAGGGTCTTGAGTACTGCAGCGACCACGGGCTCGAACTGTTCCGGCTCTATTTGCTTTCGTTCAGGGCGCGCCTTTACCTCGCACAGGGTCGCTGGGCACAGGCGGCAGACACAGCCGACATGGTCCTGGGGATTCCCCGTACGTCGGTACACCCGCGCATCACCGCCCTGACGGTCCTAGGGCTTGTCCGGGTCAGGCTGGGGGACCCCGGTCATCGGCCTCTGCTTGACGAGGCGTGGGACCTCGCCCAACCATCGGGTATGGTCAGCCGGCTTGGCCCCGTTGCGGCGGCCCGCGCCGAAGCCGCTTGGCTTGGCACCGATCCCGATGGCGTTGCTTCGGCAACGGAGCTGCCGTTGGCGCTGGCGTTGAGATGCAGGTCGGCCCTTGCCGACGAGCTGGCAATTTGGCGCCAGCGTGCCGGCCTAGGCCCGGCGAACCCGGTGGTGGCGGGTTCTCCGGACGGCCTACAGCTCGCCGGGCGCCTGCGATGCGGCCCGGGCATTGTGGGTTGGCGCCGGGTGCCCCTACGAGGCCGCCCTGTGCCTGGTCGACGCCGACGACGAGGCGGGGCTGCGGCTGGCATTGGAGGAGCTGTTGGTGCTCGAGGCCCGCCCGGCGGCCGCGATCGTGGCCCGACGACTGCGCCACCGAGGCGTGTCGTTGCCCCGCGGCCCCCGCGCCACGACCCGCCAAAACCAGTACGGGCTCACCGCCCGCGAGGTGGAGGTGCTGGCGTTATTGAACGAGGGCTTGCAGAACAGCCAGATCGCTGACCGCCTCGTCGTCTCGGTGCGGACTGTTGACCACCACGTCGAAGCCATCCTCCGCAAGCTGGGGGCCAAGACCCGCGCCGACGCCCGGGCCACCGCCACCTCGCTCGGGATAGCTGTGGGCTCGGGATAGCTGTCGCCACCTCGTAAGCTAGCTGCGGACCGGAAACGGTGGGCCCGTTCTCAGTGCCCAGGTTCGCGGTACGACGGCGCCCGGGTGATAGACGCGTACGGCCACGGACAACATGACTATGGGGACCATGCTGTTGGGGTTAGTGCCGACGCCGCGCAGAAACCAAAGATCCTCGACCAAAAACCCAGTCCGCCGTTGAGCTGAGTGAAGGGCCTCCTCAACCGCATAGGCTGGGGATGTCAGGAAGGGACCAAGCTTCTATTTTGCCTGCTCCCACCAGTATCGCTAGGGAGCGAACTGGACAGGACAAACGGCGCAGCGCTTTTTAGGCGGCAGTTCCTACTCGCACGCTGCTCACGATCTGCGTAATTGTGCTCCGGTTATTGTCATAACAGGAAACTGAACATCCTGCGATCACCAGCCAGAGCTGGTCTCCCTTCTCGTAGGCCTCTTCGTCGATGCTCGTCCCGCCTCCCGGTGTGGCGACTTTGAGCGCGGCGGCGGAGCCGCTCAGGCCTCCCTGATGTACAACATGATGTTGCTCAAGGCTTTTCACAGACGTCGTAGAGGCTGGGCTATTGTTCGCCAGGTACTGCAGGTACTCGGGCGCCAGCTCGTACAACTCTGACGGCGGCAACAAATCGTCATCGGTCTCTACCGTTACGAATAGCCACGGCGCGGTCGAAGGGTTGAACGCGTAATGGCTGGGCAAAGGCCCAGGCGAAGCGACCAAAGCGTATAACGGTTCGGGCGGGACGATGAAACCCTGTTCAAATAGCGTTTGCTCGTTGTCGATGACCCAAGCCCGGGGGATATCGAAGGCAATCTGAGCAGGTTTACAGCTGAGGTGTGAATTCTCGACCGGCACAGCGGCGGGCGCGAGAGCTACGGACACGGCCAGAGCTGGCAGGAGCCTCGGTGAGAGCCCCCTCGTCTTAGGGCCGGGGTGTTTCCCGGGCCTCCTCAACAACATTGAGAGTCGTCTTGTCATCTGTCTCCTCTAGCGGAGGGTCGGCGTCAGGTTGCGCGATGCCCTCTTGTAAACCGGTCACTCGCTGTCCCGTCCGCCATTCCGTAGCAGGCGCACGGGCTAATTAGCGTCACTCAGTCGGCGAAGTGGACGGCGAAGCCCGTGCGGATGAGCTGGCCGGCATTCGACACGGCGTCGGCGGACGATTCGAAATGAGATCCGGGAAGGAAATCAAAGCGTTCAAAGCCGCGTGGCATCCCGTGGGCGGCGAGGCCGTAAAAATGGACCGTGCGGAAGGGTACGAGGTCGCCCACGTTTCCCAAGACCTGAGGCGCCTCGACGACCCATTCCACCGACGTCTGGGGGCCACCATAGGGCTGGGCCAATAGGAAGCTGTGCTTGTCGGTGAGATCGTGCACGGCCACGACCCACCAACCTCGGGAGATCTTGAAGATGGCCACGGTGACTCGGTCGCCCACGTTGACGGGCAGCGCGACCCGCCCCGTCGGAAGGTCCTCCCACCAGGCATAAGCTTCCACTCGGCCCAGACAGTCGACGGGAGGGGTATCCGGAGTTGGCCAGTCGCTCCGCAGGCGGTCGCTTGGCAGAGTGAACCCGGTCTCGGTGATACCTGCCAGCAGGAGGTCGCTGCTTGACACACCATCGACCCCCACCCATAAGGCTGTTTGCTCCAGGCAGGAGGCCGACTGCATGGGGACGGGCACGTTGAAGGTCCCGGTGACCGCCGTGAAGGACCTGCCGGCCAGGGCGTAGCCGGACCAGTTGAGCGTGATCAGCGCCCGCGTCGGGACAGGAGTTGCAGCCACCGGCGCCGCCGGGACCATAAAGAGCAAGAGAAGCAACAGCAGCGCGACCCAGGTTCTCGAGCCCGCATTAGGCACCGCTCTTTCTGACGTCAGACAAGCGGTGGTGCCACGGGGGCAGTTTGCAACCGGCCCGTTTCTGCAGCTCCGATCGTCATGGTGGCGAGCAATCAAGCCTTCCCACGTCAGCCGCCTGGGGCGGCGGTCCGTTGTAGTCGCTGGCGCCAGCGAAGGGCACGCCGCTGAGGCGCGCCGTCGCCGCGGCTTGGGCGCGTCGGTCGACTCTGCCGCCCGCACTTGAGCATAATTGCTGCCCCGTGGTCGCCTTCGAACAGACGGCGGCCGTAGGCGTTTCATCGGAGCCCACCGTGGACACGGGGGCGGGCGATGGCGTGTGGCCTGGCGTTGCCCACACAACGCCGGTTCCGTGGGGCCATCGGGACGATGCCGGCGAGCGCGACGGTGACCGCGGCGGCGGTAAGGTTCTTGGCCTCGACGAAGCGAAAACGAGGCACGTGCGCTCCTTTTTGCCCAAAGGCCCCTTCAGCTGTCTGCGAGGGCCCGGTTCGTTGCTCCTTGTCAAGAACGTACGAGTACGCACCGTCGGCCACATCGGTAGCGTTACCTATGTTTCGTCGCCAGTCACCTATATTGGTCGTTGCCACCGGGTCGAACAGCTTCCTGCACTCGGCAGCGCGAGAGGCGGGCCAGTAGCGCCGGGCGATGGCGACGGGTCGCAAGCCTCTTTCGGTGATCCTCTCAGTCAGGCTGTGCAGGACAAGTTTCGTACATAGAAGTGACATTCCGGCCTGAACGGGAGTGCCCGGTATCGTTGCAGTAGGAATCGGGCATGTCGGCTACCGATGACTGTACGGTTCGCCCACTAATCGGCGAAATGCGGCATCCTTAGCGCCCATAACGCCCACTCAATAACGCGGATCACCGACTTCAGTTCCTGAGCCGGGTCTGACATCGCTACTTCGTAGGCCCCCACTGTGTCGGCCCACGCCAGATTCGGCATCGTTATCGCGTAAGCGATACCCAAAAGACGTGGTCCTGTCGAGGGCCACTCATGTCGTGCGAGAGAAAGCGGCGGTTCGGGTCCGGGCGAC
This sequence comes from uncultured Acidimicrobiaceae bacterium, assembly GCA_963749305.1. Lineage (GTDB taxonomy): Bacteria > Actinomycetota > Acidimicrobiia > Acidimicrobiales > Palsa-688 > Fen-671. Next base: position 92,278 of record CAVVMN010000014.1, on the reverse strand, counting down.
CTGGCGAGCGGCGAACATTATGTAGCTCCCCGTTGCTGATCCCCGGTAACTTTGAACCTGCACCGAACGCCGAATACTTCCGCGTTGCGCACGTAGCGGTGCGCGGAGGGAAAGCGCCTATATTGTCCAATTCTGGCGCGGCTATATCCGAGCTGGTATGTGGACCCCGCACGTGTCGACACGGCCAGCTCTTGCCCGCCTCGTCGGATTGGACCCGGGGACGCTTACTAATGCGCTAGCCCGTGGAGCCGTGTCGCTCAGCTGGACGCGTACGATTGACCGACCGCGGTGAAGCGATTTTCCCGCGTTGCCTTGCTGACATGGCGGTCCCTTCGTAGTTTCGCCTCCCGCCGGTGCGTCGGATCGGTCCCTCTCGTGGCCGCCGAGGTGCCCCCGGTGAGCTGCCTATCGGAGGTCGCCGCGATAGTGGGCTTTGTGGTTCCGCGACCCGTGACGTTAGTCTCAGCCGGCGAGCATCTCCGTCATCTCTTCGCGCGTCATCGCCGCGCCTTCTGCCAGCAGGTAGGCCAAGCGGTCGCCCAAACGAGCCCGCAGCACGTCCATGTCCGCGTCAACCCACCGGTTACCGTCGTAGCGGTCCCCGAAGCCTGCTGAAACGAGTTGCTGGGCTGCGAAGCCGTACAACCGAGCGGCGGCCTCCTCGTCTTCCCCGAGCGCAAGAAGACAGGAAGCGGCACCCCTTGCTGCGTCCGCCATGCCGAAAGGAAAGTCCCGGCGCCTAGCCGACTCGAAGGTGCTCCGGTGCGTCTCGAGCGCACCGGTGTAGTTACCTTCCGCGTAAAGGAGCTCGCCGCGCCGTAGGTCCTCCCACACTCTTGACACGCCAAACTCCTCTACCAGTACCCTTAGCCTCTCGACATTTTGGCGAAGAGCTCCGGGGTCGTCGTAAAAGAAGCCGTACGGGCACAGGTTGCTCGCGGCGTAAATGAAGTAGATGTCCCCGCTCTCTTCGGCCGTGGCCAACAGCTCCTCCAAGACGGTCTGGGCCCGCTCGACGCCGGGCCGGCTGCGGACATCTACCGAGAGGCCGAGCGCGAGGAGCCCTTCGCACACGAGCCAGGGTTCTCCGACTTGCCGGGTCAGTCGGAGCGCTCGTTCGCCCTCGGCCTCGTTGTACCGGCCCGCTACGCCGTTCACAGAGGCCATGAGGGCTACGGCAAGGGCGGCCGTGGCCCGGTCACCAAGGTCTAGGGCCAGCTCGCCGCCGGCCTTGGCGTAACGGGCGCTCACCGAGGCATCGAGGTGCGAAGCAACGTCTGCTGCGGCGACGAGCGCCCTGGCCCTCAGTACGGGGTCGTCGCTTGGGCCTGCGCTTGCGAGCGAACGCTCCAAGAGGTCGAAACCTTCGCGGCCACGGTCGTAGATATCCCAGTAGCGGCGCATCGTCACCAACGCCCCGAGCAGGTCGTCCCGGCGCTCCGGCCGGGCCAAAAAGTACGATAAGACGGCCCGGACATTATGGAGCTCGAGCTCGATGCTTTTCAACCACGGTGTCATCGCCCGGCCGAAGGGCTCTAGACCAGCAGAGCGAACGAGCGTGAGGTAGTAGGTGGCATGAGCGTCGAGGGCTTGTGCCGATCCGGCGTCGCCGAGCTGGGCGACGCCGAACTGGCGCAACGACTCGTGCAGGTAGTCAGCGCGTCGGGCCACCCCCGTCTCCGACGATGGCGACCATCGACTTTGAGACCAAGGAGAAGAGGTCTTCGGCCGCCTCCTCGGGCGCCCGGCCGGCCAGTGCTAGGGCGGCGTCCAGGCTGAAACTGCCTGAGAAGACAGACAAGCGGCAGAAAAGGCGCTGTTCTGTCGCTGTCAGGAGGTCATAGCTCCACGCCACCGCCGCCCGGAGAGTTTGCTGCCGGGCCGGGGCGGTGCGCGAGCCGCCAGTCAGGAAGGCGAAGCGGTCATCTAGGCGGGCAAGGATGCTCCCCAGGTCGAGCACTGCCGCCCACGCTGCCGCCAGTTCGATGGCCAGGGGCAAGCCGTCGAGGCGGCGGGTGATCTCGGCAATGGTGGCAATGGCGCCGTCGTCGACGAGCACGCCCGGTCTGGCGGCCTGGGCTCTGTCCACGAAGAGCTCAACCGCCCCGCAGCCACGGCACTCAGCCGCGCTGGCGCCTGTGGCCGGCACTTCGAGCGACGGCACCCGCCACACCGTCTCAGCCGAAATGCGGAGCGGCTCCCGGCTGGTCGCAAGTACCCGCAGCCCGGGGGCGCCTTGGAGCAGCTCCTCGACGACCTCAGCGACGGCGCCGACAAGGTGCTCGCAATTGTCTAGCACGGCGAGGGTCTGGCGGTGGCCGACCACTTCTGCCACCACTTGGGTAATTGGACGACCGGACTGGGGCCGTACGCCGAGGGCCTCGGCCACAGCGAGCGGAACTGACGATGGGTCGGCGAGAGGGGCGAGGGCGACGAAGTGGGCGCCTTCGGAAAAAAGGGCTGCCATGCTCGCAGCCACTTCCTGGGCCAGCCTGGTCTTCCCGCAGCCGCCCGCACCGGCCAGGGTGACCAGGCGGCGCTCCCCGACCAACTTAGCTACTTCGGCCACCTCTTCGACCCGGCCGACGAAGCTGCTGGCCGGGCGGGGCAGAGCGCCGGAGAGGGGCACGGGCGACCGGCCGCCGAATGCCTCGGCCGCGAATGGGCCATGGTCGAGCTCGGGCGACTGCAGCAGCACCTTCTGTTCCAGGGCTGCAAGTTCCGCCGAAGGCCTGAGGCCCAGTTCCTCGGCCAAGGCCGAGCGTAGGCGGCCAAACGCCCGCAGGGCGTCGGCCTCGCGGCCCGAGCGGTAGTAACCCAACATGAGCTGGGCCCAGCGCCGCTCCCGCAGGGGTTCTGCCGCCACCGCCGCTTCAAGCTGGCCGACCATGGCGTTGTGCTCGCCAATGGCCAGGCGTAGGTCGGCCAGGTCGTCTTCAGCTTCCCGGCGCATTTCCTCCAAGCGGGCGACTTCAGCAGTAGCCCACGAATGCTCGACCAGCTCTTCGCACGGTCGACCGCGCCAGAGATCTAGGGCTTGGGCCAAGACCACTACTGCCCCCCGGGCGTCGCCCGTCTCTGTTCGCTGACTTGCTTCTCGTACGGCTCTTTCGAAGCGCAGCGCGTCCACCGAGCCGGGCTCGAGCTTGAGCGAGTACGCGTTACCCGAGGTCAAGAGGCACTGCTCCGGCATCGCTTTCCGCAGCCGCGACACGTAAGTCTGAAGGACTTTGGCGGCGGAGGCCGGTGGCGACTCGCCCCACAGGCCAGCGATGAGCAACTCCGCCGTCACAGGCCGACCGGGCCGCAGCGCCAGCATCTCGACTACGGCCCGCTGTTTCGGCGCGGGGAGTTCGACCGGGCCCTTTTCCAATCGGACTTCGAGCGGTCCCAGGAGCGCCACCTGCACCAAGGCCAACATTAGGCGGCAGATTTGCACGTTTCCGGTGGATCCGCAATGCCGCCGAGCCCAAAGCTCGGCGCTCGTATACCGCGCCTATACCGCGCTCTACCGGGCTGCAACCAGCGCGCAACCGTCGAGGCAAAGCCTGAACGACAACGACTCCGGGATGAAGCGGCGGCCAAACAGGCCAGTCCTACGACGAAAGCGCTAAACGAATGAGACGAACGAGAATGCGAACGCTCGGTGCCCTTGTCGGTGCCGCAGCGACGTCGGCCGTGCTGCTCGCCCTTTCACAGATGTCCTTCGCCAGCGCCGCTGTGAGCAGCGGGACGCGGTGGCACGGTCAGGTTTGAGTCTCGGTTTGGTGCACCGCTGAAGGCGATGGCTACACGCAACTGGGCGGGTTACTCCCTTGCGGGAAGCGATTTCACCGGCGTGACCGGGACCTTCAACATCCCCGCCCCCCTCCGTTCCGGGTCCTGTCTTGAAGAGACGTCCGTCTGGGTGGGAGTTGACGGCGTCGACAACCATGACCTGCTCCAAGCAGGTATCGCCGAGGCGGGCTTCTCCCCGCCGGACAACCCCGCTCGAACGGAGTGGCCGGAGCCGGGAACTCCTCCTATCCTTTGCGGGGCCCTGTCCGGATATTTGCCTGGTGGGAGGACCTCCCGTCCGGCCCCGTGCCCGTCAAGCTCCCGGTCGCGGCCGGCGACAGCGTCACCGTGTCAATTTTCAAAATGTCCCCCGGTTGGTGGGCGCTCGCCGTGCACGACCTCAGGACCAACCAAAGCTTCCTTTTGGCCCAACCTTACGTCGGCCCTCAAACCTCCGTGGAGTGGGTGGTGGAGGCACCTCAGGTAATGGGCATACTCAGCAACGCCGTCCCTTTCAGCACCGTGAACTTCCGATACCTCGGTGCCGAGGGCGAAGCCCGCGACGTGGAGGGTTTCAGCTTCCCCTCCGGAGACCAAGTTGCGACGCCCTCGAAGGTCATTGGAAGCAGCGGCCAGCTCATTAGCGGCTTCACCGTGCACTGGGCCGCCCACAAGCTGCAAAAAGGAGGGTCGGGCCCCGATGCACTTACGTCGCCGCCCTGGCCCAATAGGGGCACGAGGTGACGCTAATGAGAAAAGGGCTGACTTCTGCGGGCGCGTTGCTCGCCGCTGTGGAGGCGTTGTTCCGGGTACGACCCCGCCTGCCGGGACAACGGTGGTCCCTCATGCTGCCAGGCGCGGCGGTCGCCATTTTGGCCCTTACGGGCTCGTCGGCGCCTGCTTTGGCGCTGGGCCCGTCCGGACCGGTCGTGCCGGCCCTGGTCGTGCTCGACCCCGTGGGCTTGGGTGCCGGCGCGGCGTTCGGGACCTCAGTCGCCACCGTAGGGTCACTGATGGTCGTTGGCGCACCCATGTTGGGTGGAGGCGTGGCCTACGTGTACAGGTGGGGCGCGGGCGCTTGGCGGGAGAGCGCACAGCTGCGCGCACCCGACACCCAGGTTGGCGACTTCTTCGGCGGCGCCGTGGCCATAACGGGTTCCACGATCGTGGTGGGCGCTGACAACCACGACAATACGGGCGCGGCGTACGTGTTCGCGAAGGAAAGCTCGGGCTGGCACCTGAGCGCTGAACTTGCTGGGTCCGATGCCCGGCCCGGCAGCGGTTTCGGCTACTCGGTGGCGATCGGTGCCGGCACCATCGTGGTCGGCGCGCCAACGCCGGTGCTGGGTACTGGCACGGCCTATGTGTTCCGGAGGGGCCGCTACGGCTGGCGTAGTGTCGCCGAATTGCGCCCCGAGGACGCCCCGGTGGGCGGCTTTTTCGGGTTCTCGGTAGCCGTGTCAGGCCCGGAGGCGGTTGTCGGCGAGCCTGGTGACATGGACGGTGCCGGCCGGGCCTTCGTGTTCTCCAGCACCTCGGGCGGATGGGGCCAGACCGCCGAGCTGGTAGGACAGGACGCCGAGGCCGGGGACAACTTCGGTTTCTCCGTAGCCGAGGGAGCCGGCCAAGTGCTTGTCGGCGCTCCTTGGCATGGCGCCGGCGCGGCCTACGTCTTCAGGGCCTCAGTGGGTGGCTGGCGCCAGAGCGCAATGTTTTCGGGCGGCGCCCGGCCCGGCGACGAGTTCGGCTGGAGCGTGGCCGTGGGCCCGGGCCTTGTGGCCGTTGGCGCGCCCGGGCAGAAGGCCGGCCGGGCCTATTTGTTCAGCCAAGCCGTTTCGGGCTGGCACCAGAGGGCCGAGCTCTTCGGGCCCTCGGCTCAGGACGGCTACTTCGGCTCCGCTACCGCAGTGTCGGGGACGGCTGTAGTAATAGGTGCCAATGGGTGGCGCGCCGGTACTGGCGCGGCCTGGGTAACCACGATTTTGTGAGCCGCTGTTGCGCACTTTCGGGCCGCCAATACGCCAGTCTCGGCCTTTTGATCGTCGCGCGGTCGCTAAGGATCATGGTCGTGAGGTACTTCGGGGCTGAGCCAGATGTCGCTCACGGCCCTGATGTCGAGACCCCTTTTGTAGGGCTGGATTCTTGGACTCCTCGGTACGCAACTGAACGCCACAACCCGCTCTAAAGCTCAATGCCAGCGATACAGCTGGCATTGTGTCGCGCGCTTCACGCGATCGAATTGGTGAGGGGGACGTGCGCGAGAATTGCCCCATGTCGTCGGCCGACGGTGCCATGGGATATACCACTACCCTAGAGCCGCTGCCAGCCCGGAAGCTAGGCCCGGTTCATGTGCCCTTTGATCCAGACGAAGTCTCGGGAACCAAACGTGAGCATCATGTTGGCGGGACCATCGCCGGCGTGCGAGTGCGAGGCAGCATACGGAAGGGCGGCGGCGGCTGGAGCTTCTCGGTCTCGCTGTGCGACCGTCCGATCGCGACAGGCGACGTCGTCAACGCTGTCATCTCGCCCGAAGGCCCGCACCGTTGGGACTTGGAACCAGATTTGCGGACGGCGCTCGAGGCGAGCCCCGATGCTGGAGCATTCTTCGACTCGCTGGCTTAGTTCTACCGGAAAGGACTACCTTCGGTGGATCGATGCGACGAAGCGTCGCCCCGACGTTCGAGCCGAACGCATCGCCGGGGTGATTCGCCTTCTCAACGCGGGGGTCAGGAACGCCCCAGGCCACAACCGACCTGGTCTGAAGCCGGCACCCCCAACTACACGAAAGATCGCGGACCAATAGCGCGCGAAGCGGAGCGGCTGATCACTCCACCGAACGGTGCAGATCGCTAATTATTGTGCGAGACTTTTTGCTTTACGCAAGGTCGGCGAAGAGGGTGAGTGGCGGGCGGGAACCTCCCCCGCCCGCTCTCTCAGGACCGGACGTGACAGTCTCCCGTCATCCGGCCCCCACAGGCCGGCTTGCAGTGAAGGCAACGAGTCTCCAGTGGACGAAGAGCTTGGGGTTGCGGCGGTAGACCCGCTGCAGCCACTCCATCGCCCGCAGGTACCTCTTGCGGAACCGTTTGAACTTGTGCATGGCCCAGCGAGCAAGCTGCTCGTTGATGCGCCACGCAAGGAAGCGCAACTCGGAGCGGTAGAAGGCTCCGTAATAGTTGACCCAGCCCCGCACTTGAGGGTTGATCTCCTGGGCGATGCTGGACAGGTCCATCCCTGTCCGACGACCGAGGTGCCAGGCCCTGATCTGGAGGCCTTTTGCTTTCTTCGCCCCAGCCGAGATGGCCGGTGAGAAGCCAGCAAAGTAGCCATATGGCCCTTTGCCCAACCGAGCCCGAAAGCCGTAGCCAAGGAAGTCAAAGCTCGTGTGCTCATAACTGCCTCGACGGTTCGCGTCCTTGCAGAACACGATTTTGGTCTTCTCGGGGTGCAGCTCAAGACCTAAGGACTTGAGCCGGTCAGCAATAGCAGCCCGCAGGTTTTGGGCTTGTTCCTCGGTGTCGCAGTGAGCGACAACGTCGTCGGCATAACGCTCCCACTGGCAGCCCGGGAACTCCCGGCCCATCCAGCGGTCGAACGCATAGTGCATAAAAAGGTTAGCCAAAACGGGCGAAATTGGAGACCCTTGTGGGGTCCCTTTTTCCCGTGGTGCGAGGGTGCCGTCCCGCATCTGCATGGGGGCTTTGAGCCACCGTTCGATGTAGAGCAGCACCCAGCGTTCGCTGGTGTGGCGAGCTACCGCTTTTAGGAGTAAATCATGGGGAACGGAGTCGAAAAAGGCCCGGATATCAAGGTCTAATACCCAGTCCTTATCCCAGCACCGTTTCCGAGTTACCGCCAGCGCCTGGTGGCAGTCACGCCCCGGGCGATAGCCGTAGCTGTCAGGGTGGAAGATCGGCTCCACAGCCGCTTCCAGAAGCATCGCTGCCGCAGTTTGCGCAATTCGGTCGGCCGTATTTGGCACACCTAGGACACGCACTCCCTTCCCATGGTCCTTCGGTATCTCCACTGCCCGCACCGGGCCGGGGAAGTAGCTCCCCGAACTCATCCGGTTCCAGAGCTTGTAGAGGTTGTCCCTCTCCTGCTCGGAGAACTCTTTGATGCTGACAGCGTCCACGCCCGGCGCCCCGTGGTTGGCCCGGACCTTCTCCCACGCCTGGTAGACCAGGCGCTTGTCGATCTCAAACGGCTTCACTTTCGGCTTGGGTGTCTCCAGAGGCTCCTCCCCGGTCGGGTTGGCCTCAGGCTTCCCCTGGTCTGCGCAGCCCCTTGGCTCCAGCCCCATTACAGGGCCTTCATCGCTACTACGGGCTGCCCCGTCCCAGTGCCCCGCATCGGTACTCTGCCCCTTGCAGTTGTCGCCACTTGGGCCCTCCCTTTCGCCGGCCGGGGGGCCGTAGGCCCATTTGAACGGCCGTGACGGCATCGGGGCGACTGGTTCTCCTGTTCCGTACCAGCGCCTGCGACGAGCTCACGCCACCTCTACACCGGGCACCACCAGGGCAACCAGCAGGCCGCCCCCTGGCTGAGGGCGCACCAAATAGGCACACCTTTGTCCCGAGGACTATGCAACTCCTCGATTTTGGCGCCGAGGATCCGTCTATCGATGCTTCAGGCAGTGGTTCACTCACGTTCGTCTTCTCGTCGCTCACCTGACCCGCTCCCGGCGGGCCTTTTCCGCAACGCTCACCACTCCGGCTCTTGACCGGCGCAGCTTGCGGTGGTTTGGGCTCCCCGCCTGCACGGCGAGCCCGAAGGGCCAACCTTCATCACTGGTACAGCACGGTCAGTGCTGGCAATCTTCTACATCACCATCACTTTCCTTTCAGGACGCACTACCGAACGACGGTTATCGTGTTTGCCACGTCTGATTTCCCAAGCGTGCTCCAGGGTTTTCTACACACAGAACAGCACTACATAGCACCCGCTCGCCAGAACGCCCATAATATCGGCCTTTTCCTAGCCCCCGCTCACTCGAAGCCAGTCCATAACCGGCGATCGGGGTGCATTGCGTTGCTCGGTAGTCGCGATCGACTTGACCCCGCTCCGAATGGGCAGGCCTGCTCTGAGGTCATGTCTGTCGCGCACGTAATGCGCGCCATGCGGCCGTAACGCCTGGCACCGACGCCGCTAGCACACTGGCTTCGCAAACCATGGCGGCTTGCCCTTTTTCGCGATCTCGTCGAGAAGCCTCGCCACCTCGGGCCCTCGTCGTGGCCCCAGGACTGGGGGACGGTGCTCCTATTTGCCGTCCTTGTGGTTGCCGAGCCACCGGGCACCAGAGCACAAGCCACCATGCGGCGGCGGTCAAAAACACAGTCATAGCAACGCTCCGCCCTCGGTCACGAGCTCAGGCCCGGCGGGGACAACGCCCTGGGCCGGGGGCGATGCCGTCACGTTGGCCAGTTTGAGGGCGCGGGCGATGGCCGCTTGGGCACTGCGACGATGCACCAGCCCCTCGAGTGTTGTAACAGCACCTTCGGGCCCAGGGGTCGCGGGTCAGCGCCGATCTCCCAGTGGTCCCTGAACGCAGCCACGGTGGAGACAGCCCGCAGCCAGGCTTCCTTCCGGCCCGCATCGGCGGGCGGTGGCCCGAGGCTCCGCGCCCAGGCTTGCCCCTCAGCCAGCGCCTGTTCGGCCAGCTCCCGGCCCGTCGCTCCATGGCCCGGTCCCGTTCTTGCAGGGCGCGGGCCTGGTCCTGGTCGTCCACGCCGAGCGCCCGAGGGACCAGGCCGGCGATGAGGCCGGCACTGGCCTGGCGTTTGCTGCCGGCGGCGGCGGCCCAGCGTTCCACGCGGTCGTGCAGGACGGCGATGGGGTCGTCGGCTCCCTCCAGCGTCCGTGCGGCAGCCAGGCGCGGTAGCGCGCTTTCGATGTCGAGACCGTGGGCCTCGGCGTCCCGGACCGCAGCCAGGAGCGGCCCGTAGGCACCGCTGGCCTGGGCCGAGGCGAGGTGGGTTGGGGCGAGCCCGCAGCGGCCGAGGAGGGCGTCGAAGCGCTGTTGTTGAGCGTCCCGGGCGATGCTCGAGTACTCGGCGGCCAGCACGGCGAAAGACCCCGCCTCTTGCCGGGCCTGTCGGATGGCCTCGTGGGCCGACAGCTCGGAACCTTCCCGGGCCAGCACGGCGGCCAGCACTGCCCTCGGGCTCTGGGGCCGGGCCAGGCCCGGGTGCGAGGTGGGCGGGTCGGGGTCGAAGCCGGTGTCCACATAGAGCCGGTTCTCCTCCCGGCCCCGGGTGGCCGAGACGTAGAGCACTTGCCGGGTGGCGGTGGGTGAGACCAGGGCGTGGGCGGTGGCCACCGTGCGGCCCTGGGCCCGGTAGGCCGTGGTGGCATAGGCCAGCTCCACGTGCTCTCGGACATAGCCGGCCGGGAGCACCACCTCGCCCCGCCCGTCCAGTCGGCGCACGGCCATGCTCCCGTCGGCATTTGTCGCTCGGACCAGCCAGCGGTCGCCGTTTTTCACCCACCGCCGGCCGGTGGACAAGAGCCGGTTGTTCTCCCGGGTCACCACCTCGTCCCCCACCCCGGCCCGCTGGCCGTCGGCCACCGTGAGACCAGCCTCGGCCACCAGGCCCGAGGCCACCCGGTCGGCCCGGGCGCGGCCGTTCAGCTCCGACACGGTGGCCGAGTCGGGGGCGATCATGAGGCTCTCCCGCCCTTGGTCTATATCAGCCTTCCAGGCCCGGTACAGGGCGTCGAGGAGCGCCTGGCGCTCGCCCCCGGTGACCCGGCCGTGGGCATCGTAGGCCACGATCGCCTCCTCCTTCCCCAGGCGCAAGCCGAGGCTGGCCCCTTTCTCCCACTCGGCCTGGAAGCGCTGCACCTGGCCCAGTTCGGGTACCACGTCGCCGCGGTCGGCCACCAACAACCGGAACGCCCCGCCCGCCTCCAGGGCCGACAGCTGCGCCCAGTCGCCCACCAAGACCACCTTGGCGCCGGCGTCACGGGCGGCGCTCACCAGTTCGTCGAGGGCGTAGGTGCCGGCCAGGCTGGCCTCGTCCACAATGACGAGCTGGTCACGGCGGAGGCGGCGGGCATCGATGGCCTGGTCCAGGGCAGCCAGGGCGTCGCCCAACTTCCTTTGGGCGGAAAACGACGTGGCCCGGCTGGCCAGCTGGGCCGCCAATCGGACCCGCCGGGCGGTGAGCTCGGGGACCCGTCTGTGTTCGGTGAGCCACTTCGCCGTGTTCTCGGTGGCCGTCCCGAGCTCGGCCGCCAGGACCTCGGCCGCCGCCGCCGTCGGGGCCAGCCCGAGCACCGAGCCGGCTCCGTGCTCGGCCTCCCATACCGCCCGCAGGCCGGCCATGGCCGTCGATTTGCCCGTGCCCGACGGCCCCACCAAGACGTCGAGCGTTCTCCCGGAGGTCGCCACTTTCTCCACGGCCAGGGCCTGGTCGGTGCTCAGCCCGTACCCCCGCCCCGCCAGCCGGCCTTGGCAGGTGCGGGCCACCGTGGCCACGCTCACCGCTGGGGCGTCCCGGCACCGGCCGGCGGCGAGGAGCCGGGCCTCGGCGTCTACCAGCGCCTGGGTGGTGTACAGCGCCCGGCTCTGGGGCCGCAGGCGCGAAGAGCCGTCGGGGCGACGGTAAAGGGCCGGGGTATGGCACACCTCAGGGCCGGCGACCGGGAGCGAAGAACCGAGGGCCAACCGGCTCACCCGCTCAGCCACCTCGATGCGGTCCGCCGGGCTCTGGAACCGGGCGCCGTGCAGCACCCGGTGGGCCTCGGCCAGCACGTTCATGCGGGAAAAGGTGGCGTGGCGTTCGGAGACGGCTTCCAGGACGGCCCGGGCGGCGTCGGCCAGGATGGCTTCGCCCAGGTCGTCGGACCGCAGCAAAGGCAGGTCGTTGCGCCCGGCCAGGCCGGCCACCCAGGCGGCCTGGAGCGCTTTTGCTACATGCCGGTCGGCCCGCGCCCGCCACCGCTCGGTCAGCTCCGCCAGGCTGGCGTGGGACTTAGCCGGGCGGGTGGCGATCGTAGCCACCTGGTGCAGGCGCATGTCCTCGACCGCGGTGGGCTCCCGGCCGTGAGCGACGGTAAAGTCAGCCCGCAGCTCGGCGGCGTAGGTAGCGAGCTGGGCGGCGCGCTGGGAGAACTCGGCCAGGAGGGCCTCGGGCACGCCCGCCACCTCGAAGCGGGCCCGGGTTGAATGGCGACGCTCTCGCTCCTCCCAGCCGACGCCGAGCTCAGCCGTCAACAGGTCGGCCAGGGCGCCGTCGTACAGCTCTGACAAGGTGGTCACCGCCTTGTACAGGGCGCGTGAGTCGAAGGTGCGCCAGCGCCCGTCGGAGGTACACCTAGCTCTGGCCCAGGTCAAGAGGTGATCGTGGAGCTGGGGGTCGTCGGAGCGGCTGGCCCAGTGGCTGAAGCTGACCGCCACCACTCCGTCCAGGTCCTCTTCGACCACCCCGTTGGTGCCCGACCGGGAGCGGAAGACCTCGGCCTCGGCGTAGGCCAGCACCACCTCAACGGCCCGGCGGTGGCAGCCGTAGATGACCGCCTTGGTCGCCTCGTCGGCCAGCGCCCAGGCCACCGACACGGACTTGGCCGGGCTGCAGGTGAGGTCGAAGCCGGCCACCGGTGCCCGCCCCGGGGCGCTCGGGGCATGCCCCCAACGGGCTCTCCGCTGACCGGGTCGGCACAGGCCACGAACATCCGCTCCAGGTGCTCTTCGGTGGCCTGGGTCCCGGGGGCCACTCCCCGTCCGCCGTCGAGGTGAGCCAGGCCGGCGCCCATCAACACCCCGGGCGGGGTACCGGAGGAGGCGTAGTAGCGGGCGAGAGGATTGGTGCCTCCCGCCCCGTCGCCGGCGGCCACCGAGCGCAAGAGGTAGTGGTAGCCCCCGCCCAGGCTGACCCTACGGATAGAGATCAACGTCGCCTTCCTGGGCCTCGCCCCGGTGCGTGGCCCCATAAACAGCGTCCCGGTCGTCCGGGCTATGGACGCCCTGTGCCCCGTGTACAGCGAGCCGCCGAAACTGGCCTTTTTGGGCTTGCAGGGCCGGGAACGTGACGGGGCTACAGGGTCAAACTGCGGTCAGCGGGTTCGGCTTGCCAGGCCCAAACCTGCAGCCACGCAGGCCTCCGCATGCGCCCTGCCAGGGTGGGAACCCCTCGAATGCCGAGGGTGTATGGTTCATGGTTCATCAACGGACCGGCAACCGTGCGGCCCATGGTGAGTCCTGAGCGCTTCTGGTGCCACTCGGCTAACAGCGATGGCCGTCACGTGGCACATCCGAATGGTCGGAGTGACTATGGCAGTGGCACGTCCTGAACGAACGATGGCGAGACGAACGCTGGCCGACTGTGCCGACCATTTGCGTACTGCGTAGGAGGCGTGGCTAAAGGCGACCCGGGTGCGACACCGTGAGGTCGAAAGGACCGATGGCCAATTGTTATTGGCCACAAGAGGTGTTCTGGCCCGCTAGGAAAACACACGTAGCCGCCAATAGATTTTTTACGGTGGAAGAGGCGAAGTTGAGAGCGTATCGGTCGAGCCGGGCCACTTGTCGACGCAGCGCAGGCTCGAGCGTGACGGGGTCGTTTAGGGATGCGGGGCGACAGTCGTCGCCATCCGTTCGAAGTCGCCCCGAAAGCGACGGCGCGCTGCGGGGCCGTGGTGCCCGCATTGTCGGCCTGCCCGGTCCGGAACTGTGCCGTCTGGCGCGTGTGCCCCCGACGATTTCGCAAACCCTGGGACACGGGTTCCTCAGGGACCAGACGCCGAACCCGGCACTTTTGGGGGTGGCGGCTCCGCTCCTCGCTTAGCTCGGACGTCGGGCGCCCTCCGAGTGAGGGCCGCAGGTTGCGCCCAGCAAGGAGGAATCAGATGCCCGTTCGAGTCCAGGTACTCGATGTACAGCGGGCCGTAGTGGCTTTAGAGCTCAATTACCGCCATGTCGCGGACCGGCTAAAGCGCGTACTGGCTCGCCGGGCGGACGTGCTCAGGACAAAGACCGCTTGGCGGCGCCACTCCAAGCCGCCCCCGGCCAGGGGTCGCCGGGTCCCTCTTCTTACGCGGCAGGTGCGCCAGTGAGCGACTTTCAGGAAGCCCTTGACGTGGCGGCCGTCTGCCGCTCGTCCCGCCTGCTCACAGGGGGTCGGGAAAGACATCAACGGCCCTGCCCCTTATTGGTGAGGACCCGGAGGAGGGGCATGGCAACGAAGGGAAGACCGGGTGCGACTGAAGAGTCAGCCAAGGCGTATGGCTGAAGAAGGCGAAGCAGCAGCCGGGCCCGGAGGACGCCCGGCCGTAGACATTGGCGACGACGGCATCGAAAACGGATTGCTCGACTATGAGTCCGCAGCCCGCTACCTCTGTACGACGACCCGGCACGTCCGTGAGCTGTGGGCCAGGAGGGAGCTTGCTGCCGTCAAGGTGGGCCGCTCGGTCAGGTTCACCAAAGCCGACTTGGACGCTTTCATCGCCGCTAACCGGGTACGGGCCGTCCGGTGAGCGATGAACTAACTCCTTCCCGGCGCTTCGGCTCCCACGGCCGCCTGCCCCATGCCCGGTGCCTCTTGCGAGACCCTCACTGGACAGTTCAACTCGCAGGCTAACCAGTCGTCTTGTAGTCGCAGGAATTTCCCCAGTGAGACCAGCCGTAAGATCGCAAATGAGGTTCGCCGGGACGATTGACGGTACGGCAGAGACGAGTGACTGCGGACCGGTGAGACCGGTTTCGACGGACCACTGGTGGGAAACGGGCGAGCACCTGGTGGAGCTCGCCGACAACGCAACACATGTCCTGCTGACCGTGAATGCTCGGCAGGCACTGGCCGAGATGACGGTCCTCCTGACCGTCGTGGTCGACAGACGCCCGGCTGGGGGCAACCCTTGGGGAGCGTGGGTCCGGATACAAGCGCACCCACTTGGCTCTACGACCTCTCGCGCAGCGTGTGCCCGTTATTTATCGGCACGGGGGGTTTGCCTGCGTCCCTACCCGCGGTGCGACCTTCCACCTCCAACTCCGTTCTGAGCCCAGCGCTCGCTGACCGGTCAGTCGAGAACGGCGCCAAAGAAGCGGCGACCAAGTCGCTCAGCCGCGTCTTTGTCCGCCTCGGTCGTGGCTTGGGCGTAGACGGCCAAGGTCAGCCGGGGATCGCTGTGTCCCAAGCGGGTCTGGGCAGTCTTCAGGTCGACGCCATCGAGGACCAACGCCGTCGCATTTGCTCTGCGCAGGTCGTGAAAACTAACGCCTGGCAAACCGGCCGCCATTACAGCAGGAAGCCATACCCGCTGTCGCCAGCGGGAGTAATCCAGCGCCGTTCCATGAGGCGACGTGAAAACCAGGCGCTCAGCGTCAGCGGCCGTGAGGCCGGATGCCGCGAGGTGCGCGGCCAACATGTCCAACAACGCCTTGGGGAGCGAGACTTTGCGCCGGCCAGCAGCCGACTTGGGCGGCCCGAGCTGGCGGTCACGTCCTAGCTGCTCCGTTACGGTCACGGTGCCCCGAAGGAGGTCGAGGCTTCCCACTGTGAGACCTGCTACCTCGCCCCACCGCAGGCCGAGCACGGCACCGAGCCACACCATCGGGCCGTAACGGGCATCGATCTTCTCGGTGATCGCCGCAACGTTCTCAGGAGCGACAGCTGGGCGGCGCAAGGCTTCCACGCGAGGCAGGTCGATGCCGCGGCACGGAGACCGTGCCAACCAGTCAGATGCGACTGCGTACGCGAAAAGCGCACGGACTACGTCGTACTGCCGACGGGCCGTGCGTGGCGCCTGGCCCTTGGCCCATCCGTTGACCAGCTTCTGTACATCTGGCGGGGTGACCTCTCCTACTCGCCTTTTGCCGAGCTGAGGCAGGATATGCAGACGCAATATGGCCTCGTCACGAGCGACCGTGGTCGCCCGCTTTGAAGGGTCGTGCTCGAGCCAGCGCGTGGCCAGTTCGGCCAGCATCATTTGGGCACCGGCTGGGTCGACCCAAGCCCCGCGGTGGATGTCAGTCTCTGTACCGGCGAGCCAGGCGAGGGCGTCAGCCTTCGTGAGGAACGTCATAGGCGCGCTGTAATGCGCACCGGCGTGCCAGTAGCGGGCTTGGTACCGGCCCGAGGGCAGCTTCCGAATGCCGCCGAAGTGGTTGCGACGAGCTCTTGGCACGTGCCAAATCTTAGCGATCTTTATGGCACGAATTTGGCACGCTAACAGCCCAAGGGATCCCGCCATCCCCTCTCTAGGGCTCTGACCAGCTACTTCCTGGTCGGGAAGGGGGGATTTGAACCCCCGGCCTCAGCGTCCCGAACGCTGCGCGCTAACCAAGCTGCGCTACTTCCCGTGCCGTCCCCAATGCTAACCGAAGGTCGGCCAGGGGGCGTCTTAGAAACAGCCCGAACCGGGCACGGTGGAGGCGCTTGCGACCCTTTCGCCCTTCGGCCCGACCCCCCTGCCGCCTTTACGAGCCTGCGGACCCTACGGCCTCCGCCGGCCTTACGCCGGCAGCACGTCCGGCACCCCGGGCGCCAGCGTCCGGTCGTAGTACCTCCCACCGGCCAGCAGCGCCGTAACGGCGGCGCTTATCCGCAGCGGGTCGAGGGGCTTGACGAGCCAGCCGGCTACCGCCGTCCGCTTGGCCAAGAACGTGTCGGCCCGCCGGTCGAGCAGCACGAGCATTGGCACCGGCTTCTCGAGGCGGCCGGCCGCGGCTTCGAGCGTTGCTTGCATAGCCACCGCCAACCCACCCATCGAGCCGATCTGGAGGTCAGTGATCACCAGGTCGGCTATGCGCTGCTGTAGAGCGGGCAGCACGGCGCGGCCAGATCGGGCCCAGCGGATCGCCGTGCCCGGCTCGTCGACAGCGGCGCAGACCTCGGCAAAGAGGGCGGGAGAGTCGGTGGCGATAAGCAGGTCCGGCACATTGAGAAGGGTACCTCGGCACCACAGCGGGTAGCATCTTCGAAACGTTGTGCGGGGACCAGGAGGTGGAGTGCTCACCATTGAGCAGGAGCAAACGGCCGAGGGTTATACCATCTGTCGTCCTATCGGAGAGCTCGATGCCTTCACTGTCAGCCAGTTCCGCCAATCCCTGGCCGAGCTGGCCTCGAAGCCCCGTTTGATCATCGACATGAGCGGCGTTCCGTTCGTGGACTCGGCGGGCCTCGGTGCCTTGATAGGCGGCATCCGCCGGGCCAGGGAGCTCGGCGGCGACGTCGTCGTCAGTTGCAACCGTCCTAGCCTGATCCGAACTTTGCGGACGACGGGGTTCGACCGCATCGTGACGATGACCGAGACGGTCGACGAGGCGAAGGCGGCCTTCGAGAAGCCACACGAAGCCGGCGGCACGGTCGAAAGTTAAGCGGCTAGAAAGGCTGAGCCGGCCAAAACCTGAGCCGGTCACAACTAAACCGGCCACAAACTAAGCCGGCCACAAAGCTAATCCAAATAGTCCGCCACCTCCGCCAAGGCCCCCAAGTCCGCTACGTCGCGGGCCAGGAACGGGACCCGCAGCAATTTGGCCTTCGGTAAGGCGGAGGAGACCCGGGCCAGCTGTTCGTCCTCTTTGGCCACGAGCCGGCCCAGCTGGCCCAGGTTGACCGCCAGGGGGGCCAACGGGGTGCCGGCGAGGGCGCTGGCCGACGTAGCCGAAAGCGGAGTGAAGCGGGGGTAACAGCGGTTCACGACCACTGTCGATGCGTGGGCACCCGACGTGGCCATCTCGGACACGAGGTAGAGGGCTTCCTCGACGGTATCCCGACGTGGCGAACAGACCAGGGTGAAAGACGTCCTCTCGGAATGCAGCAGCTCGTCGGCCCGCCGCGCCCTGGCCCGAAAGCCGTCCTCCATGCCTTCGAACTGCGTGAAGAACTGGATGGTCTCCGACACCACCTCGCCGCCCGCCACCTTGGCGATCGTCCTCAGCATCAGCTGGGCGCCGAGCTCGAACGCCCGCAGGCCGGCCCTGGTCGGGACCATCAGAAGCCGGAACACCCGGTTGTCGAGCAAACGAGCGAGGTGCTTCGGCGCCTCGAGGAAATCGAGAGCGTGCTGAGCCGGCGGGGTGTCCACCACGATCAGGTCGAACGCCCCGCTCTCCTGCAACTCGTAGAGCTTCTCCACGGCCATGTACTCCTGCGTGCCGGACAAGGCGCCCGAGATGTTCCGGTACACAGGGTTGGCGAGTATGGCCTCGGCCTGCCCCGGGCTGGTGGCGTACCGTCCAACCAGGTCATCGAAGGTCCCCTGGGCGTCGAGCATGACGGCCCAGAGCTCGCCGGGCCAGGGTTGTTCGTTGGACGGGGGGAGCACCTGGTGGGGCTCGTTACCCACGCCGCTTATGCCGAGGGCGTCCGCTAGCCTGCGGGCGGGGTCGATGGTGACCACACAGGCACGCGCGCCTGATCGCGCCCCGCTCAGCGCGATCGCGGCGGCCGTTGTCGTCTTGCCGACACCTCCCGGTCCCACGCACACGACAATCTGAGCGCTGGCCTGAGAGCTGGCCTGAGCGCCAGCCTTACTGCCAGTTTGACCGCCAGTCTGGCTCATGGGCTGGCCGGCACGCCCGTCACGGCCACCTCAAAAGCGTTTGTGAGCTGCTCCAGTTCGTCGGGGCCAAGCTCCGAACTGAAGCAGAACGGGAGGGCGAACTGTTTGACCGGGAGTTCGATGGCCAGCCGGGCCACCTGAGCGGCCTGGGACTCCTGCCGGCGAAGGCGGAGCTGTCCCGCGGCGACCAGGCTGCTCAGCTCCTCGGGTTTGAGGCGGGCACCGGCCTGCTTCGCCAGTTTTTCCAGCTCGGGCACTTCGATGACTGGCGGCATGGGCAGCACCGGGAGGAGGGCGTTCACCACCACCCCGCCCAACGTGGTGCCCGCTTTTTCCTCCAGTAGCTGGGCCGTCTCGAGCGTCTCGCTGACGGGCGTCTCTTCGGGAGTAGTCACCAGCAGGACCTGGCAGCGTGAGGGGTCCGACAGCATCTCCACGACCTCTTGGGCCTGGGCCTCTATGGGACCGCCACCAGCCGCGTCGAGCAGCCCGTGAGGGCTCTGAAGAAAGCGGACGGCGTGGCCGGCAGCCGGCGCGTCGAGGATTATGAAGTCGGGGGCATCCGGCTGGCCGGCGGCGGCCGCCCTTTCCATTTGCTTCAACTTGCCTAGAACCAGCATGTCCGGCATCCCCGGGACGGCCGTGGCCACGACGTCTAGAGCGCCGCTCGACACCAGGCGCCTGGAAAGGCGGCGCATGCCGTGCAGGTGCAGGTACTCGACCAATGCGGCATCCGGTCGTACCGCCCTGGCTCTGACCTCGCCGCCCGAGCTGTCTTCGGCCACGACTATGCCTTCGTACCCGACGGGCTCGTCCCCCCCGAACAGTCTCGACAGGTGGGCCGCTTCCGGTTCGTCCTGCGCCCCCGGGGCGATTATCTGCACCACGATGGCGCGCAGCCCGTTCCGGGCCGCCAGGTTGGCTATAACGCCACTGACCGTGGTCTTCCCTACCCCGCCCTTGCCGGTGATGACAAGCAGCCTCGTTTGGGAAAAAAAGGTCAAAGAGCCCAATCCTGCTCCTCCGGGAAGGCAGTCACGTGACAGCGAAGGTTACCCGCAACTGCCTCTGACAGGGTTGACGATGCGCCCATTGAACCGGTTGGGGAACATTGCCTATTGTCAAAGCTCCCTGCTCAGGAGTACCTTCGGTATTGAGGTAACAAAGTGACAGCCCTGTACGCACCTGAGAGCTGGCAGGCGAGAGCCGCCTGTCGCGGCCAGTCGGCGGCGACCTTTTTCGCTCCTACGCACTTCGAGCGCAAGGAGGCTCGGGCGGCTCGGGAGAGGAAAGCCAAAGCCGTGTGCGCTACATGCCCGGTGCGCAAGGAATGCCTCAGTTACGCGCTCAGGATCCGAGAGCCTCACGGGATTTGGGGCGGCTTGAGCGAAGTGGAGCGCCGCGCCATAACAGGCTGACGGGCCACGGCTCTCTCCGCCGGTCTTACTGTCGCTAAGCCTTGACTCGGTGGCGCGGGCTGTCCTCCTTATAGCCCGGGGTGCGAGCCGCCTCTGAAGCCGTCCGCAAAGCCTCCATCGCTTTAGCGTCGGGCAGGCGCCTTGACGGCCTCTCCGGCGCCCACTGGGTCGCCGGTCGCTTCATCGACCCTCTGACGGCGAATACCCGCCCGAAGGGGCCCGATCCGACCCAGGCCACGGCCCCGGCCAGGAGCCAGGCCACCAGGGGCCATAGGGCGAGCACCACTGCGGCCCCGAACACAGCTCCTCCAGCCATCGCCGATGGGTAGTCAACCCCGACGTAGACCCCGGCGAAGAGCAGCAAGAGCCCGGCCAACAAGGCCACCACGGCCAGCCGCCACCGTCCAGCCAAAAGCAAGCCGCACACCACGGCTCCGGCCACCGCCGCCCGGCCGTTCGGCAGGCCGAAACCGGAGACCCGGGGCACGAGCACCTCGACACCCTTCAACACCTGGTAAGGCCGGGGCCGGGCTAAAGCCTGAGCCAACGCCTGGCTGAGACCGAGAGCCACCAGCGCGCCCAGAGCCGTCCAGATGATGGCCGCCTCGTGTTCGGGATGGCGCCGGGCGGTCCACCAACCGATGACCACCAGCAGGGCCAAAAACAGGATCCCCCCGCCCACCGGGTAGAGGAGGCGTTCGTAGTAGGCGGTCATGAAACCATGCGCCCACGGCGTGGTCTTCGCGTACTGGTTCACATCCAGGTACCAGCGCTTGTCCACGGCGAATGCACCTCCCCCGTTAAGTGCGAGCTTAATCACCGCCGGAGGCTGATGCTCTAATTCCGGTTAAATCATTTTCAAAAACTTGGCCAAGAGACGACACAAGATTTGTCCGGGGTGTGGGCGGATGTTTAGGGCGTGGCCGCCGCCTTTTCCTGCATCAATTCCCACAGGGCCTCGACATCGGACCACTCGGTTGGTTCGGCACCGATCGAGACCCGGACCATCCAGCGGCCATCCAGAATGGCCGGCGTAACGTGAGCCAGCCCTGAGGCGTTCACTGCCTCGGACCAGGCCAGGGTGTGCCTATCAAGCAGATCCACCTCGGTTTCCGCCGGCGTGTGCAGGACGCAGACCGTCTGCAATTTGACCGGGGCGAGGACAGCCCAGCCCGGTGCCGCCTCTACCAGCGACGCAAAACGTTGAGCGTTGGCCAGGTCGCGGCGCAGCCGTGCGCGCAGACGCTTCCGCTCCCTCGAGTCGCAACAACGCCCAGAGCCTCAACGCCCGGAACCGCCGCCCCAGAGGCAGTCCCCAGTCCCGGTACTGCACGACGGGCCTATCGAGCATCGAGCGCAGGTAACTCGGGTCCGTGGCCATCACCGATACCAGGACCTCCGGCTGGCGCACGTAAAACAGCGAGGTTTCCAGCACCGAACCCAACCACTTGTGAGGGTTCCAGCTGATCGAATTGGCTCCCTCAATGCCATCGAATAACTTCCGGCACTCGGCCAAAAGCATTACGGAACCCGCCATCGCCGCGTCCACGTGCACAAAAGCGCCATAACTGTCGGCTACCTCGCACACATCTGCAATCGGGTCAAATGCAGTGGTGGCTGTCGTCCCCGCCGTCGCCACTATCGCTGCCGGCCGGCAACCACGCGAGACGTCTTCGGCTACCAGCGACGCCAGAGCCGAGACGTCCATCTCCCGGCCCGGCTTCACGACCGGGACCAGCCGCAGGTTCCCCGCGCCGTAGCCAGCCAGGAGAGCCGCTTTGGTGACCGACGAGTGGGCATCGGCCGAGCAGTAGACGGTGAGAGGGTGTTGCTCGGCCTGCAGGCCCCCGGCTCGCTGGGAATTGCCAGTGGCGCTCTCGCGCGCCACCAGCAAGGCAACAAGCGACGCGATCGATGCCCCGTCGTAGATCGTCCCCTTCCACTTGCCCGACAGACCGCACAGTTGCCGGGCCCATTCGCAGACGACCTGCTCCAGCTCCGTGAGCGCCGGCGCCGACTGCCACGTTATGCCGAGCGCTCCGATGCCGGCGGCAACAATGTCCCCGAGCACGGACGCGAGCGAGGCGTTGGAAGGGAACCAGGCGAAATTGCGGGGGTGCTGAGCGTGGGTCAGCCCGGGCACGATAACCCGGTCCAGGTCGGCTATGAGCGCCTCGAGCGGCTCCGCCACCTCGGGGGCGACGGCAGGCAGGGCGGCTATCACCTCGCCCGGGGCCACGCCTGAGCGCACTGGCAGCCCGGCTACGCGACTGCGGTAATCGGCCACCCAGTCGACAAGCTCGTGGCCGGCACGGCGGAATTCTTCAGGTCCCACGCGGAAAGTCTGGCACGACAGCCATCTCGGGCGCATTCTGCCGGTTTTGGGCCATCCGGCCATGGTCCTAGGCCGGCCATGGTCCTGGGCCGGCTGTTCCCCGGTTGGCCTGAGCGCGGCGAGCACCCGGCCTCGGTGCGCGCCCCCGCTGGCCGTTAGGCTCGCAAGCGCTGGCCGTCTCCTCGTCCGGGAGGACAATCATGGGTGACTACGACCTGCTGGTGATCGGCTGTGGCCCCGGCGGGCAAAAAGCTGCCATAGCAGCTGCGAAACTTGGGCGCCGGGCGGCGGTCGTAGAGAGCCGTGACGTCGTCGGTGGTGTCTGCGTCAATACCGGCACCATCCCCTCCAAGTCCCTCAGAGAGGCCGTCCTGTACCTGACGGGCATGTCCCAGCGCGAACTTTACGGGCAGAGCTACCGGGTGAAAGACGACATCACCATGGACGACCTCTCGCGCCGTACGCACCATGTCGTGGGGCGAGAGATCGAAGTGATCCGGGACCAGTTGTCCAGGAACCGGGTGGCGTTGCTCCATGGCCGGGGGCAACTGGTAGACGACCACACGGTCGCCGTGCGCAATGGGACAGGCGAGCAGCGGGTAAGCGCCGACAAAATAATTATCGCCGTCGGCACCCGTCCCGCCCGCCCGGACAGCGTCGCCTTCGATGACGTCAACATCTTCGATTCTGACGGCATCCTCGCCCTGGGCCAGATCCCCCGGACCCTGGTGATCGTCGGGGCCGGGGTCGTCGGCATCGAGTACGCCTCGGTGTTCGCCGCTCTCGGCACCAAGGTCACGGTGATCGAGCAGCGGGACCGGATGCTCGACTTCTGCGACGAGGAAATCGTCGAGGCTTTGCAATTCCATCTACGGAGCCTGGCCGTGACCTTCCGTTTCCGCGAAACGGTTGAGGCCGTCGAGCCGCACGGGGGTGGGACGTTGACCACCCTGGCCAGCGGCAAGGTGGTGGCGGGAGACGTGGTCATGTACTCGGCTGGCCGGCAGGGGGCGACCGACGGCCTCGGCCTCGAAGACATCGGGATCGCGCCCGACAAGCGGGGCCGTATCCAGGTGGACGAGCATTTTCGTACCAACCTGGGCCACATCTACGCGGTGGGCGACGTGGTCGGTTTCCCTGCCCTGGCATCAACGTCGATGGAACAGGGGCGCTTGGCTGCTTATCACGCCTTCGACGAGGCCACGGGTTCTCTGGACCGGACCATGCCAATAGGCATTTACACCATCCCGGAGGTCAGCTACGTGGGCGCCACCGAGGCCCAGCTGACCGAGTCGTCTGTGCCCTATGAGGTGGGCGTCTCCCGGTACCGCGAGCTCGCTCGGGGCCAGATCTGCGGCGATTCGTACGGGATGCTGAAACTGCTCGTGTCCCCCATGGACCGCAAGCTCCTCGGCGTCCACCTGTTCGGGACGGGGGCCACCGAGATCGTCCACATCGGCCAAGCGGTCATGGGCTGCGGCGGGACCGTCGATTACTTGATGGAGGCGGTCTTCAACTACCCGACCTTGGCGGAAGCCTACAAAGTGGCGGCGCTGGACGTCACCAACAAGCTGCGGGTCGTGGAGCGCCTGCGCCACTGAACGCCGCCTTGGTCAGCCCGGCCACGGACCGCAGCCGGCCATTCCCTCGGAGGCCCAAGCCGCGCTATGGCCGACCGTCCACGACCGGGACGGCAACTGGGCCGCTGCGGCACGGCCGGGGACCACGACCGGGGACCACGACCCGGGGACCACCGGTTGGGGAGCCTGCCCCAGCACCCGCCTGGTCCGACGGGCGTTAGGAAGGGCATAATGACAACTCGCCTAGGTCACCGCCGCCAGACCTGCGCTCATGGCCAAATACCAGGTCAACAGGGGTGGGCGAGGGGGGACTTGAACCCCCACGTCCTTGCGGACACAGGAACCTGAATCCTGCGCGTCTGCCAAATTCCGCCACTCGCCCGAGTGGTCTCCTAAGGGTACATGAGTGAAGCTTCGCGCATGGCCCCCGGCGGTAAAGTGGTGCGAAGGGCCCCTGGGCCTAGGGCCGTCCTGTGAATAATGTCGCCTGGGCCCCTGGCAGCAGGCAGGTCCCCAGGTAGGGGTACGATGCCGCGGACAATGGGGTTACAGAGCTTCGAACGTCGCCTCGAGCGTTTCGTCGAGGGAGCATTCGCGCGCGTCTTCCGTAGCGGGCTACAGCCGGTCGAGATAGGCCGGCGCCTGACGCGGGAGATGGACCTGCGCCGTACTGTTGCGCCCCGCGGGGTATTAGCACCTAATGAGTTCAGCGTCCTGCTATCGCAGGCAGACAGGTCGCGGTTCGCTCCCATCGAAGACGAGCTGGTTAAAGAGCTGGTCGAAGTGGCCAAAGAGCACGCCAAGACCGAGAGCTACACCTTCCTTGGGACCGTGACCGTGACCCTCGGGACGGACGACTCGTTGCGGCCGGGGACGTTGCTCGTGGCGGGGGACATGTCACCGGGCCAGGGCACGTCCACCCTTACCCTCCCGGACGGGCGGCGCGTTGTGCTCGACCAGGACAAGGTCACTCTTGGCCGCTTGCCCGAGTGCGAGCTGGCCCTGGCCGACTCCAACGTCAGCCGCAAGCACGCCGAGGTCCGCCGGGGGGCGGACGGCACCTGGCTGGTGGCTGACCTTGGCAGCACCAACGGCACAAAAGTCAACGGTGTGCGGATCAGCGGGGCGCGCCAGTTGGAAGACGGCGACGAGATCACCGTCGGCGGGACGACTGTCCGCTTCGAGGCTAGTGGGGCGTAAGTGGCCGACCCGGCCCTCCGGTTCCTCGAGTATGTCTTTCTGGCGCTGCTCTACCTCTTCTTCCTGCGCGTGCTGCGTGCTGTCTGGGTCGAGCTCCGTGAACCCCGGGTCGTCCCGGCGGAGACAACCCAGCCCCACCACCAGGTGCCCGCCAACGGTGCCCGCCAAAATGGCTCCGGCAAAAACGGCTCCCGCCGGAACGGCTCCCGCAAAGAGCGGGGCCTCCCGCACGAGCTGGCCGTCATGAACGCAGACGACGGCACTGGAGACTCGTTCGCGCTCGCTAACGAGCTCACCATCGGGCGCTCCATCGACTGCGCCGTCCCGCTGCCTGCCGACAACTTTGTCTCGCAGGTGCACGCCCGGGTCTTCCGCAGGGAGGACGAGTACTGGGTGGAGGACCTGGGGAGCACCAACGGCACCTTGATGAACGGCCGCAAGTTGTCCGGTCCGGCGCCCGTCCGGCGAGGAGACCGCCTTCAGGTGGGGCGTACGGTGCTGGAGCTGCGCAAGTGACGCGCCTGGTCGTCGGTTCCGCTACCGACATTGGCCTCGTCCGCTCCAACAACCAGGACCAACTGCTGGTGGCGCCCGGCCTGTACGCGGTGGCGGACGGGATGGGTGGTCACGCCGCGGGCGAGGTTGCCTCCCTTACCGCAATCAAGGCCCTGGACGCCGCGTTCGAAGCCAGCGACCAGCGCACGGCCGCGTCGCTGGAGAGCGCCGCGAAGGCGGCCAACCGCGCCGTCTGGGAGCAGGCCCGGACCAACCGGGAGATGCTCGGCATGGGGACCACGCTGGTGGCACTGGCGGTGGTCGAAAACGATGACGGGACGAGCGGCCTGGCGGTGGCCCACATCGGTGACTCGCGTCTCTACCTGTACAGGGACAAGGCGCTCTCACAGGTCACGGTGGACCACAGCCTGGTCCAGGAACTGATCGACGAAGGCCAGATAAACCAGGCGCAAGCGGCCGTACACCCCCAGCGTCACGTCCTCACCCGAGCGCTGGGGGTTGAGCCCGCGGTCGACGTGGACGTCATCCAGATCGCCCCCGAAAACAACGACAGGTACTTGCTCTGCAGCGACGGGCTGCCGCGCGAAGCCTCTGACGACCAGATCGCCGCCATTTTGTCGCGCTTCCCGGACCCGAGCGAGGCGGCCAAGGAGCTGGTCGAGCTGGCCAATTCAAGGGGTGGCAGCGACAACGTCACCGTGGTGGTGGTCGACGTCCAGTCCAACGAGCAAAGCCCGGACACGCTGATCATCGTCCCTGGACCGGCTACCTCAGCGGGCCCCGAGAGCTCCGGCACCCAGATAGCCGACAAGCCCCCGGCCGACGGTGGCAACGGCTCAGAGGCAGGCCCACCCGAGGCTTCCAAAGCCGTGGCCAGTCACTCCAGGCCGGCCAGGAACGGCTCCCCCAACAGGCTGAATTTAAGAGTCGTGGGTTTCGTCGTGGCGCTGTGTCTGGTGATTGGGGCCGCCATCGCCAGCGTGGCGTGGTACGCCAGGTCGTCGTACTTCGTGGGCTTGGCCGGTGGCCGTATCGCCATTTTTCAGGGCCGCCCGGGCGGCGTTTTGTGGTTCCAGCCCACGCTCAGCGACCGCACGACCTACTCGTCGGGATCGGTGCTGTCGTACAACTTGGAAGCGCTGAAGTCCGGGCAGCTCGAGCCCTCCCTCGGGCAAGCCCACCAGTACGTGAGCAACCTGGTCGCCGAAAAAAGAGAGGCCGAGTTGGCGGACCGCCCGCCACCCCGGGGCGGCCCCTCCACCACTGCCCACGTGCCCACCACCGTCCGCGTGCCCACGACGAGCCGGCCACCTGTCTCGACCGTCCGCACATCGCCGAGCACCGCGCCGGCCACGCCTTCGACCCAGACGGCTTCAACCCATACGCCCTCGACTCTGGCCCACACGCCGTCGACGGGCCACGGGGCCCCCACAACACGTGCCCATACGACGACTCATGTGGTTACGACAACCCATACGGGTACCACCCATACCGCCAGCACCCATACGGCTAGCACCCATACGGCCAGCACCCATACGGCCAGCACCCATACGGCTAGCACGCGGCACCCCGCCACCACGACACGGACGGTCCCTGCGGCCCACCCCGGCACCACCAAGCGGCCAGCGACAACCACGCCCACCTCGTCGACGCACCCCCGGTCTACCTCTTCGCCGTCCGGTTCCGGCCACGCCACCACGACGACGGTGGCCAAGGCCAGAACCTCCTCATGACGGCGGCCACATGGCACCGGCCTGCCCGCCGGCGCAGCGAGCTCGGGATGATCATCCTCGTGCTCGTGCTGACCGGAGGCTTGTACAGCCTCTCCAGTCTGGGGACGGCCGGCTCGTTGCCGGCCAACATCATCCCCTTCCTTGTCCTCGTCGCCGCGTTGATGCTCGTCGCGCACGTAGCGCTCCGGCGCTTGGCCCCACAAGCCGACCCGGTGCTCCTGCCACTGGCCGCCCTGCTGAACGGTTGCGGCTATGTGTTCATTGCCGGGCTAAACACCGCCGAAGCCTCAGCCCAGGCCACCTGGACACTGGTGGCTGTCATCGCCTTTGTGGCTACCCTCGCCCTTTTCCCTCGCGCCGTCACGCTGGAGCGTTATCGGTATTCGTTCGCTTTTGTCGGCGTGGGACTTTTGGTGCTCCCCCTGGTGCCTCACATCGGCGAAGACGTGAACGGCGCCCGGCTCTGGGTCCATTTTGGGCCTTTGAACTTTCAACCCGAGGAGTTCGCCAAACTGGCGCTGGCCATTTTCTTCGCTTCGGTATTGGCTGAACGAGCGGACCTCCTGGCCACCGGGACCCGCCGGATTGGCCGCTGGCTCGTGCTGGAGCCGAGGTACATGGCTCCCCTCCTCGCCGCTTGGGGCGTTTCGTTACTTATCCTCCTGGCCGAAAACGACCTGGGATCCTCGTTCCTTTTCTTTGCCCTCTTCGTCGGGCTGCTCTGGGTAGCTACAGGGAAATGGGCCTATCTGGTGCTCGGCGGAGGCCTGTTCACGGCCGGTGCCGTGATCGCCCTCGACTTCATTCATCACGCGCAGACCCGGGTGCAGGCCTGGCTCGACCCCTGGTCACATTTCGCCACCTCGGGCTACCAGATAATCGAGGGGTGGTTTGCGTTGGCGACAGGCGGGCTCTGGGGTGTCGGGCCGGGCAAGGTAACCCGGGTGTGATCCCGGAGGCTTCGACCGATTTCATTTTCGCCGCCATCGGGGAGGAAATAGGTCTGATCGGGGTGACCGCGCTCCTGATCACCTACCTGTTAATGGTAGGGTCGGGCCTCAGGGTTGCGGTACGGTCCCAGCGGTCGTTCAGCAAACTCCTCGCCACCGGGTTTTCGATACTTCTGGCTGTCCAGGTGTTCGTTGTAGTGGGGGGTATAACCCGGATCATACCGATCACGGGTATCACTCTTCCTTTTGTTTCATATGGGGGCTCGTCGCTGGTCTCCAACTACATATTGCTGGCTATCTTGTTGAGAATTTCGAACGATAATGCATCTGAACAGGCCATCGCCGAGGAGGCGCTGCCCGTTACCGTCCTGATCGTCGACCGCACCAGTGAACGGTTGGTCGGTGGCTGACACCGGCGGGGTGAAACTGTGACCGGCGTCAACCACCGGATCCGGGCGGTGGGGATCGGGGCCGTTGTGCTCGTCGTCACGTTGTTCGCCATGCTCAACTACCTCCAGGTGTTTCACGCCAATGCGCTCGTGAGCAACCCGCACAACACCAGCGGTGTCATAACCGAGTACGAGGAAGCGCGCGGCGCCATTATCTCATCGGACGGCGTCACCCTGGCTCAATCGGTGCCGAGCAAAGACCAGTACAAATACCAGCGGGTCTATCCCGAGGGGTCGCTTTTCGGCCAGTTGACAGGGTATTTTTCCCTCAACTACGGCACGGACGGGCTCGAGAGCGAGTACAACTCCATTTTGACCCAGTCCAACACGCCTATAACGCTGCCCGGGAACTTGCAGCAATTGAAGAGGTTCTTCACCACTCAGCCGTCGCCCGACAACGTGCAGATCACCGTCCTCTCCAGCCTGCAAAGACTGGCCGCATCGGAGCTGGCCGGCCGTGACGGGGCCGTGGTGGCCCTCAACCCGAAGACCGGCGCCATCTTGGCCATGTACGCCAACCCGAGCTATGACCCCAACCCGCTTTCGAGCCATAACCTGGCCGTGGCGGAGAAAGCCTGGGCGGCGCTGCAAACGACCCCCGGTGCCCCGCTACTGTCGGCCGCCTACCGGGAGCGCTTTTTCCCCGGGTCGACCTTCAAGATGGTGACCGCCGCCGCTGTTTACGACCACAAGCCGAGCAGCCGCCAACCGTAACTTCCCGTATCAGTCGGGCTTTGTACTGCCCGATACGGCCGGCCAGGTCCTGCACAACTTCGGCGGGGAAGCGTGCGGCGGGGACTTGCTGGCCCTTTTTACAGTCTCATGCGATACCGGCTTCGCGCAGCTCGGGCTGGCGGTCGGGGCGACGGGCCTGTCGGACGAGGCAAACGCCTTTGGGTGGAACGCCACCCCTCCCCTGGATCTCCCTGGTGTGGCTCAGTCTTATTTTCCGCCCGCTTCGTCGTTCAACCAAAACCTGGCCGCATTAGCCAAATCTGCCATAGGTCAAGAGAGTGTCCAGGCCACGCCCCTGACCGTCGCACTGGATGCCGGAGCGATCGCCAACGGTGGGGTCATCATGACCCCGCATCTTTTGCAGCGGGTGACAAATTCGCAGGGCCAGACCGTAGAGGCTTACAAGCCGAAGCCATGGATGACGGCAACTTCGGCTGGTACCGCCGGCAAAGTTACCAACCTGATGCTCTCGGTGGTCAACAGTCCCGATGGCACCGGCGTGGCCGCTCGTATCCCCGGGGTGCAAGTAGCAGGTAAGACGGGGACGGCCCAAACCGGCGGGCCGACGATCGAAACCTGGTTCGCCGCCTTCGCGCCGGTCCCGGACCCCCAGATCGCGGTGGCCGTGTTGGTCGAAAACCAGCCAAGTACCGATGAGTTCCAGGGAGGCACCATCGCCGCTCCTATCGCCAAGGCGATCATCCAGGCGTACCTCCAACCCGGGAGCAACGGCGGCGCATGACGACTGTAACCGCGGTGCCGCGCCATCAAACCCGGCCCTTACCAGCCCTAGGCTATGGCCGACATGCCATCTGAAGTCTTCAGCGAGCGGTACGAGCTTGTCCGCCACATCGCCCGTGGCGGCATGGCCCAGGTCTACCTGGCGCAGGACTTGCTGCTGGTACGCCCCGTCGCAATTAAGGTGCTGTTCCCGGAATTATCCTCGGACCCGGCATTTGTCGAGCGGTTCCGGCGGGAAGCTCAGGCAGCGGCCAACCTGTCCCACGCCAACATCGTCTCGATTTACGACTGGGGCCAGGGCGAGCATACGTATTTCATCGTCATGGAGTACATAGACGGGCAGACACTTTCCTGGCGTATCCGCCAGGGCGCCCTCGCCCCCACCCGGGCCGCCGCCATCGGCGCTGACGTCGCCAGCGCCCTGCATTTTGCCCATCGCCGGGGCGTAATCCATCGGGACGTAAAGCCGGGGAACGTCCTGATCGACCACAACGGCCGGGTCAAGGTGGCGGATTTCGGCATTGCTCGGGCCGTCAGCCAGGCAGGGGAAGGGCTCACGCAGACGGGCGCCGTCATGGGCACCGCCAGCTACTTCTCACCTGAGCAGGCCCAAGGCCAGCCAGTGGACGCACGCAGCGACGTCTACTCGCTCGGAGTGGTCCTTTACGAGATGGTCACCGGCCGGACGCCGTTCACCGGCGATAGCCCGGTCGCCATCGCCTACAAGCACGTTCGCGAGTACCCGGAACTTCCGTCGACCATCAATCCCTCGGTGCCGCCCGAGTTCGAGGCCATCGTCATGATGGCGATGGCCAAAAACCCTGAAGACCGCTACCAGAGCGCGGCCGAACTGCGTGACGACCTCACCCGCTTCAGCCAGGGCCGGCCCGTCGCCGCCCTTCCGCCGTCGATGGGGACGCCGGCCACCAGGGCGGTGGCGGGCCCGCCGGCGTACCCGCCCGGTTACGACCTCACCTATGCCCAGCAAGACACCCGGCTCGTAGGCCAGACGGGTACTGTCTACGCGGCCGGCGCCGCCGCTGAACCGCAGCGGTCCCGGGCCGGCTGGTGGGCGGCCCTGTTCGTCGTCCTGCTGGCGGTGCTCGGCGGCGTCGTTTATTTCATCGGGCAAAACGCCAACTGGTGGGGCACACCGGCAACCATCCCGGTCCCCTACCTCAAGGGCGACCCGGAAGCTCAGGCCCAGTCCATCCTGAAAGAAAGGGGTTCAAGCACGTCCACCTACAGGACGGCCCGAGCGGCCTGGTACCCCACGGCCAGGTCATCGGCACCGCTCCCGGCGCCGGCGCGGCGGTGCCGCCGGACCACACGATCTATGCTCAATGTGAGCACCGGCGCGCCGATGGTCCCGGTCCCCGAGCGGGCTGGTCGGCAAGTCCTGCGGTACTGCGGCCACCACGCTGAACTCCGCCAATTTCAAGGTGAAGAACGTCCCTCAAAACAGCAACTCGATCGCCTCCGGCCTCGTCATCTCGACCCAGCCACCGGGAGGCCAGAAGGTACCAGCAAGGCAATACCGTCAAGGTCTATCTGCTCGGCCGGGCAGCAGCAAACCGTCGTCCCTGACCTGCAAGGGCTTAGCGCCGCCGAGGCCGGCGCCAAGCTGCAGGCAGCCCACCTGCGGGTGGGCAACTCGGCCACAGTGGCCGAGCGCAACGGTCAAAGCCGGGCTGGTGGCCTACACGGCGCCGGCCGGTGGGTCAGCCGCAACCCTGGGGCAGCGTAGTGACCCTTTACATTTCAGGCGGGCCAGGAGACGGTCACCGTACCGTCTGACCTCGTCGGCGAGACCCTGCAACAGGCCCAAAAAGAGCTGCAAACGTCGCAGCTCTATAACAGCCGTGCACTACCAGCCCATAACCAACCCGTCCGAGGACGGGTACGTGATCTCCACCAACCCGAAGCCGGGCGCAGTCTGTCAAACAGAACTCGACGGTGACGCTCTACATCGGCGAGTACACGGGACCAACTACGACCACGACCGTCGCCACTACGACCACGGCCACCACCGCTCCGGTCACCACGACCACACGGGCCACCACGACCACC
Organism: uncultured Acidimicrobiaceae bacterium; assembly: GCA_963749305.1. Classification (GTDB taxonomy): domain Bacteria; phylum Actinomycetota; class Acidimicrobiia; order Acidimicrobiales; family Palsa-688; genus Fen-671. The sequence continues at coordinate 60,269 of CAVVMN010000014.1, read as the reverse complement.
GCACGGTCGACGACCACTACGACGCGCGGTCACGACGACCACGGCGCCGGCGACGACCACCACCACCAGCCCTGTCACCACGACCACGCAGCTGCTGCCGCCACCACGACCACAGCCGCGGCGACGGCGGCCACGTCCCCTTCGGTCACCCCCGTTACTCCGTGACCAGCACGACCGCGCCCGTACCCGGCTCGCGGGCGGAGGTGCCCCCGGGACCAGCGGCTAAACGGCACTCGCCTTCGGCGCCGACTTCGCCTTCGACGCCGACTTCGCCTTCGGCACCGGCCTCGCCGGCGGCCCCAGACACGTGGGAACGTCGACCTTTGCGCGGCAATCTGCGCGCAACGCATGCTGGCGCGCAAAAGTCGGGGCCACGCAGGCCGAAAAGTGCTGATTGGCCGCAGCCCGGCGCGGGCACGGCGAACCCAGGCTGAGGCCCGGCGGCCGTGGGTACCCGACGGCTAGCTCGCCGGCACCGCCTCCACCGCACCCGGCAGCCCGCACGACACCAGCCAGTTGGCCAACAGCCGATGCCCGCCGGCCGTCAGCACCGCCTCGGGATGGAACTGGACCCCGTCGACCGGGAGGTCCTTGTGCCGGATAGCCCATGACGGTACCGTCCTCGGCCCAGGCACTGACCTCGAGCTCGTTTCCCAGGGTGTCGCGTTCAACCACGAGAGAGTGGTAGCGGGTGGCCGTAAAAGGTGAGGCCAAGCCGGCGAAAATGCCGCGTCCGTCGTGGGAAACCTGCGATGTCTTGCCGTGCAGCAATTGAGCGGCGCGGCCCACGTTGGCCCCGAAGGCATACCCGACCGCCTGGTGGCCGAGGCAAACCCCGAGGATAGGGAACTGGCCGGCGAACCTCCTGACCAGAGCCACACTGACCCCGGCATCTTCGGGCCGCCCCGGGCCGGGTGAGATCAACGCGCCGGATACGCCCAGGGCGCCGACCTCGTCCAAGCTCGAGGGCGTCATTGCGCCGCACGATGGGTTCCGCACCGAGTTGGCCCAGGTATTGGACCAGGTTGTAGACGAACGAGTCGTAGTTGTCGACGACAAGTACGCGGGCCGGCACGGAGCAGACGCTAGTGGGCTGGAAGTCACAGCATCTGGCCAATTACACCGCGGGGAGCACGGCTCCCCGGTCACCTATCCTCTATACATGCCCCGACGTACGAAAGAGGCCCCGGGGCGGGTGACGCCGAGAGCCGACGCCCGCCGGCAGGAGCGGACCTGCCTACCGCCAGCGGCCGCTATACAGCTCCCCTGCCAGCGGATTACCGCCACAGCCCATTGTGGGTGCCGGTCCTCATGCTCACGTTTTTCGGCCTCGGCATTTTGATGATCGTCCTCAACTACATCAGCCTCCTGCCCGCCGCCCCGTCCAACTGGTACCTGCTGGGCGGCCTCGGGTTGATCGTCTGCGGTTTCGCCATATCGACGCAGTACCGCTAAGCGTACCCGGCAACAGGCAATACCGGATTGTCGCCCGCCTTCCGCCCGGTGCCTTGACCCGTTCCCGCGCCCGGGGCCTGACCGGCATATGCCATCTCACGGTTTCGGGTCGTGGCATCACCTGGCCGGGCGTTTCTTTGGGGCTCTGTCGCCCGCCGGCCCTCCGCCGCAGGACGAAGAGTGGGCCCTCAGTTCGCTGTTGGAGGGGGAGCAGCTGCTGTGGGGGCGGATGTCCGGCCCCGACCGGCGTCATGCAGTAGGCGTGGCCAGAGAAACGGTCCGCCTGCTTGACGAGGGCACGCCTCCGCAAGAGGGCTCGCTACCAAGAGAAGTCGTCGCCGCCGCACTCCTCCACGACGTCGGCAAGGTCGAGTCGGGCCTGGGGACGTTCGCGCGAGTGGGCGTGACCCTGGCGGCCATGGGCGCCGGCCGCACCCGTCTGCTGGGCTGGGCCGGCTCTCCTCCCCCGGCTCACGGCCTACGTGGCGGGCGCGGATAGGCATGTACCTCGCTCACGACCGCCTGGGCGCCGAGCTGCTGCAGCGCGCCGGCAGCAACGAACTGACAACTACCTGGGCACGAGAGCACCATTTGTCCCCGGCGCGCTGGACAGTCGACAACACGGGTAGCAGCCGCCCTCAAGGAAGCGGACGGGGACTAGTCTCCCCGGGCTTGGCCGTCGACGGCCTCGACCGGCTTTGCTGCCTCGAGCTTGGCCGGCGGGACGCCCGCTGGCGGTGTGACCGGCTCAACCCCAGACGGCGGGCCCGGCGGTGACAGGCGGGCGGCACGTACGGCCGACGGTCCCGTCACCGGTTCGTCTGACGCCGGGCCGCCGGCAAAGTGGCCTCCTTGGGCCGGCTGGGCGCCGCCAGTCCTCTCCAAAGCACGTGGCCCCCTTGTAGGACCGCCACCGGTGCACGAAGAACACGCACCACCGCCATCACCGCCAGCGCAAACAGCAGGTAGCCAGCGTCGTTGAAGCCGTGGATGATCGACTTCCAGCTCGAACCCAGCTGGTAGCCGATCAGTGCCCAGGCCCCGTCCCAGATCAGGCTGCCCAAGAAGGTCATCACACCGAAACGGACCAGAGGCACCTCGGCCACGCCGGCCGGGACAGCGACAAAATTGCGGATCACCGGGACCAGCCGGCTGCCGAACACGCCCCAGCGCCCGTGGCGCTGGTACCAGGCCTCGGCCCGGTCCAGGTCCTGGTTGGTCAGCAAGACGTAGCGCCCGTAGCGGTCGACCAAGGTGCGCCCTCCGGTGCGGCCGATGAAGTAGGCGATGTAGGCGCCCACCACCTCTCCCGCCACTCCGGCGGCGATGACACCGGCCAGGCTCAATTTCCCCTGCGAGGCGAGCACGCCGCCAAAGCCCATGACCAGCTCCGACGATGTTGGTATACAGCAGGACTGCAGCACCGACAGCAGGAAAATGGCCAGGTAGCCAGACGATGCGACAAGGCTTGTGGGGTCGAGTAAAGCGAGCAAGATCAGCTCCTGTTAGTGGCCGGCTGCGTATGGCACCGGAGCCGGGCCTCGTACATAACCGAGGGTGGTAGGCACAAAAGAGATACGCGGGCGGTCCCAGGGTAATTCCTCATTAAGGCAACCCTCAGTTCGCCGCGCTCGGTGCGACATATCCCGACAATGGCGCACCCGACGGGTGCGTATCCGCCAGGTACTCGTCAGTCCGCACTTCGACGACACTGAACGCCGTGAGGTCCCCGTCCCCATTGACGGCGGTCGGGCCCTGGTCACCTGGGTGGTACCCGATGACGATGGCCACGTGGGCGGCGACCAGGTCGGCGGTGTCGAGGCCGTAGACCGCGACGTCACCCGGCACGGGGACGTAGCCCGAGCCAACGGGGTGCCAGGTGCCCTTCGAGACGCCCCACTCGTAGAAACTGGCGGCTGAGGAGTTGAGGTCGCCGTTCACGTACTGGTAGCTAACCGCCGCGCCGGCTTGCTTCCAGACCCACGCAGCAAAGTCGGCGCACCATTCCTCGGCCAGGTTCCCGTTCCCGCAGTTGGATGTACCCGAGTACCAATAGGCGCTGTACTTGTTGCAATACGTTCCCGGCGGATCGGTCTTGTAACCGACCTGGCTTTCGGCGATGGAAACAATCCTGGCCCTGAGCGGCGAAACCGAGCCCACGCTCGGGAACCGCTGCCTCCCCGCGTGGACCACGTACAAGGCGCCTGCGGCCACGGCACCTGCCAGGCAGAGCGCCAGCAAGCCGGCCCGCCGAGCGCGTCTGGGCTGGCCACGCCCGGGCCCGGCCCCGTCGTTATGCCTGGACGGGACGTCGAGAGCTCTGAGCCGGGCATGAGGCCCACGGTGCTCAATGGCCACTGTTGTCCTCAGATCGCCACCGGGCATCCTCAGGCCGTCGCCGGGGCACCAGGCCCGGTGCCAGCCAGGTGCAGGAAGGGAGCCATGTTGCTGTCGTCCTTCTCCGGGTAGCGGATGATGTCGGCGCCGTGACGGGCAATAGAAAGCTCGTCCTGGAAGTGACAACTTCCCGGGGTGGCAACATCGTTCCCGGACAGCCCGCTCCACGTCACCGTTCCAGTGTCATTGCAAGTGAGCGAGAGGAAGGGCGCGGGCGACGGCCCGTCGTTCCGCCGATGTCGTTGCGCACGAGGCCCACCCTATGGACAGCTCCTTACACGCACATGAACGCACCGGCTTGGCCCATTTGACCTGCGGCTACCCGGGATGGGCTAGCCTATTTACCGGCGTCGATGTCTTGCGCCGCTGGTACGGCGGCATCAGTGCGGGAAGCCAGCGAACGCTGGCCGGGAGCAGGAGGGACCGAGAGTCTCGCGCCACACCAAAGTGCTGGCCAACGCCGGCCTGGTCGGTGAAAAGCGCGGACGATGGGTGTGGTGGCGGGTCGACCCAGGCCGGTTGGAGGCCGTCCGCCGAGCGCTCGGCGCTTAGGTCACATGGCTTCTTCGAAGCGCCGCCGCCGAGCCGGGGGTAGGCGCATCGAGAGGAGCAGGCTCTCGTCCTGCTAGTTCCTTTTCGCGCACGGGGTCGCGTGGACGGAAGCGGTGCCAGATGACTTCCATATGGGCGCCGCCACCCGGCGCATCGCCGACCCTCCATTTTCCTCCCGTAGAACGCACCACGGCATCGGCAATGGCCAGGCCGAGCCCAGCCCCTTCGCCCCCGCCGTTGCCCCGCTGGAAGCGGTCGAAGAGAAGCGGCCTTTGGTCTGGCGGGATGCCCGGGCCACTGTCCTCAATGACCAGGCTGACCGAATTCCCGTGGGCGGCCACGACGACACTGACCCAGCCCCCCGGCCCCGCGTAGCGGCAGGCATTGTCGACCAGCACGCCGCAGAGACGGTCGACCCACCCGGGTGGCGCCTCGACCAACATGTCACCGGCCCCTGGCGGCTCACTGAGAGCGCTATCCCTCTCGCCCGGGCCACGGGGACAAACCTTTGCGTGCACGCGTCCACCAGTGTGGGCAGGTCGACGGGCTCGTTATTGGGACTGGGCGGTTTGGAGTCGAACCGGGCCAGGAACAGCAGGTCCTCGACAATCTGGCGGAGCCGTTTACCCTCCGTGCCGATGCGTCGGATGGTGCCTTGGTAGCTCTGGCTGTCGCGGGGCGCGCTCAAGGCCAACCCGACCTCGGCTTCAATAACCGTGAGCGGGCGTTCGGAGCTCGTGGGAAGCGTCGGCGGTGAACTCGAGCTGACGCTGGCGAGCCTCCTCGATCGGCCTCGAGGCCATCAGCCCGATGGCCAGCGCGCCAAAGAACATGGCCAGCACCACGACAGGTCCCGCGATCAGCTCGGCCCGGTCGACTACAGATTCAATGTTCTGGGTGGTAGCCAGGCTCTGACCGCCGATCAACCAGGACGTCCCCACCGGGACGGCCTGTAGCCGGAACGACGCCGAGCCCAAGGAGGCCGTCGTCGGCCGGCCCGAACGAGACCACGCGCCGGCGGGCAGTGGCGGGGCGCCAACCGTCAAGCCGGCGACGCCACCGTGGGCGGGAGCCAGCCACAATACGACCGGGGCGTCGTCAACGTCGTTGTCCGATGGCAAAAGATGACCCGGGCCAAGGGAACCGAGCTTCCCCTCGCTTTTGACCAGCGCCAGCCGTTCCTTTACGAGCGAATCGACCCCACCGACGAGGTGACGCGTGTCCACGACATCAAACGAAACAACTACGGCGACGTACAGGACAGCAACAAGGGATGCGGCTGCAACCGCCACGCGTACGGCGTGAGCCGCTCGAGATTGTGACCGCTGGTGCAAACCGGTCACGCAGGAATCATCCGGTACCCCACACCCCGTACTGTCTCTATCCGCACATGGGCGGAAGCCAGCTTGGCTCTCAAGCGGGCGAGATGCACATCTATTGTATTCGAGCCCACGGCCCCCGCTTCTTCAGCCCATACGTTCAAGGCGATCGAGCGGCGGTGGACCACTGTTGGCGAGCGCCGCATCAAAAGCTCGAGGATGGCCAGCTCGGTGGCGGTCAGAAGAGGCTCTGCCGGCCCCGCCCTCACTTTGCGGGTGGCGGGGTCGTACTCGATGTCGCCGACAATCAGCTTCGTGGGCTGCAATGTCGCCGGCCGGCGCTGAAGCGCACGCAGCCGGGCCAGCAGCTCCTCGAAGTCGAACGGCTTGACCAGGTAATCGTCAGCGCCCTCGTCAAGGCCCATGACCCGGTCCGAAAGCGTGTCTCGCGCTGTCAGCATCAGGACTGGCAAGGCCGAGCGCCTGTCCCTCAATTCACGGACGACGTCGAGCCCGGAGACCTTCGGCATACGCCAGTCGATGATGGCGACCTCGTACTCGTACGTGCGAAGGAAACCGAGTGCCTCCTCGCCGTCCGCTACCGGGTCCACCACATAGCCGTGCTCCTCGAGGCCGCGCTCAAGAACAGACCGCAGCGCCGGGTCGTCTTCGGCGACCAGGATGCGCATGACTGGATATCTACACCTCGAGCATGAAGACCATGTGAAGGCCGCACGCACTTCTCGACCGAGTCGGGAAAGTCGCTGCGGTGGCGCGATCATGGCGGGCGGGCGCGCCTGCGGAGACAGGTTGGCGAAGACACGATGGCAGCGACAGGAGGGCTCAGTGGGACTTTCCGACCGCGTTTATCGCTACTACGAGCATCGGTTGGTGGCCGCCCTGCCGCGCCAGAGCATGCCCCGTCATATCGGAGTGATCCTGGACGGGCACCGGCGCTTCGCCCGCGAAGAGGGTTTCGGCAACTACAAGTTGAGCTACCGGGCCGGAATGGCCAAGCTCGAAGAACTACTGGGTTGGTGCGCCGAATTGCGGATAAACGCCGTCACAGCCTGGGTCCTGTCCACCGAGAACTTGCGCCGCCCCGCGGAAGAACTCGACCCCTACTTTGACGTGCTCGAGGAGCTGTTCGCCCGGCTTCCCGGATTGTCCGCCCGCCTCGGGTTCTCGCTCGCCGTCAGCGGAAGCCTCGACCTCCTGCCAGCCAGACTGGCTCTGGCGGCGAAACAGGCCGTGGCTCGGGCCGGTGATGGGGGGAACCTGCACGTGAACATCGCCCTTTGCTATGGCGGCCGCCAGGAAATAGTCGACGCGTGCCGAGCACTGGTGGGCGACCTCGCCGCCGAGGGCGTGAGCCCGAGCGAGCTGCCAGAGGCCATTGACGCCCAGGGCATCGCCAGGCACCTATATGCCGCCGACCTGCCGGACACCGACCTGGTCATCCGGACCAGCGGCGAAAGCCGGTTGTCGGGGTTCCTGTTGTGGCAATCCGCCTACGCGGAATTTGCCTTCGTGGACCCCTATTGGCCCGCTTTCCGGCACGTCGACTTGCTACGCGCCTTGCGCGATTACGCCCGCCGTCAGCGCCGTTTCGGGGCCTAGCCGTTCCGGCGGAGTCTCGCTCCGGACGGTCACGACACCGCGAAGAGTGGCGCGGCTTAGCGGGCGCAGGAGCAGCTTCAACCGGGTTGTGCCGGTGACGTGTGTACCCGCCGTCCTCGCCGACGGGACGTGTGGCCCGGGGCCTCCCAGCGTCAGTCGGCTACGAGGGCGTCCGTTAGTGGGTCAATGGCCGCAAGATGGCTGGCCAACTCCGGGCTCAGGTCGTACCGGGCCACCAGGGCTTTGGGCGAAACATAGGAGACTTTGGTCTGAGACCCGTCCGCCCACACCACGATCTTGAGCGGGAGGTCGACAGCCGCCAACGGCACGGCCACCATAACGGGCGTGCCGGCGGCCGGGCTGCCGAACAAGACCAGCGTGGTCTCCCGCAACTCCAGGCCTACCCGGCGAGCCTCTGCGCTCTGGTCGATAACCGCGAAGAGGCGTACTCCCTTGGCCGTCAAGATGTCCGTAAACCGGGTCACGGTACTGCTCACGGACCGCGGGCTGAGCTTGGTAACGACGTCGCCCTCGTCGTGTGCCGTTGAACCTGACATTCCGACCTCCTCCTGGATGTGCCTCGGATAGTTGAACATCCCGGCCCGCCCGGCGGCGAGCTGGGCCGGGCGGCGCCCGATGCCTGAGCCCTACGGGGGTTGCGCAGGCCAGGAGGCTGGCCCAAAAGCCCTGGCCACCGGGGCTCTTGTACTCGCTTTCGCTGACCAATCAGTTACCGAAAAGTTACAACTGTGTGACACTCCCCAGCTTCGTCCACAGCTGTGAATTGTCAGAGGCTCTCAAGCACGCACGCAGTGCCGACTCCGGGGTCCCCGGCGACGGCCACGACCACCCGGCGCGCCCCTCCGTGGGCGATCCCGTCAAGAGCGGTGGCGAAAAGACCCGCGCCTACAGCGCCCAGAGGAGCTGTGGTGGCCAGCGCCCCACCGTCCGGGTTGACCTGCTCGCGAGCGACCCCGGTCTCGGCCAACCAGGCCAGCGTGGCTGCCGCGCTGCTCTCGTATATCTCCCACCGGTCGATGTCTTCCCCACTCAACGAGGCTCGCTTCAATGCTTCCCGTTCGGCCGGCAACGTGGCCATGGGCCAGATGTCGGGGCTGGCGCCGGCGGTGGCGAACGACACAATGCGCGCCTTCGGCGTCAATGAAAGGGCGCGAGCCCGGGCCGGGCTGGCGATCAGAACCGCAGCCGCCCCGTCGCCCTCAGCCGCAATGTTTGCCGCCGTGACCACACCGTCGTCCCTGAAAGCGGGCGATAAGGCGGCCAGCTTGACGGCTGGTAAAGGCTGACCGACCGCCTCGTCCTTGCTAAACGCCCGCTGGCCGGCGACGGGGACGGCCGCCATGTACGGCGGCGGGCGCTTCTGAGCCAACCGGGCACGGTCGCGGCTGACGAGCGCCCATTCATCCAGATCCCGGCGGCTTAGCGCCCATCTGAAAGCCAGCTCCTCGGCCACCAACCCGGGCGGGAGCAATCCGCCGCCCTCCTTGTACCTGGCCTGGAGCCGAAGTCCGTACGGTTTGCCCACCGAAGGCACAGCCAGGCTGGCCCCGAGGGGCACGGCCGTCATGACTTCGACCCCGCCGGCGATGACCAGGTTTTGCGCGCCCGACATGACTGCTTGCGCCGCCCAGTGAACAGCCTGTGCCCCGGACACGGCGTGCCGGTCCACAGTGGCCCCGGGGACACTCTCCGGCCAGCCGGCGGCCAGCACGGCTCTCCGGGCGATATTGGCAGCCTGCGCCCCAACCTGTGAGTTACAGCCCAGGATGACGTCATCGATGGCGGCGCCGTCCAGCTGGTTACGGGCCACGAACTGGCAGAGCAATTCGGCCGAAAGGTCGACAGGGTGCCAGGACGAGAGCGCTCCTCCGCGCCGCCCGTACGGTGTCCGCACGGCGTCCACCACCACGGCCTGGCCGGTCATGCTCGGTGCGGGTGCCATCGTCAGTCGGCCTCCAGGACTAAAAGGGGTAACCTGCGCGGCGCGGTCTCAATGGACCACGCTCAATGGACCACGCTGACGCCGACCAACCGCCCGATCAGATAGGTAAGACCGGCCGCAATCATGAGAACAGCGAGCTGACGCACCACGCTGCGAACCCTCGAGCGCCCCGTGGCTTGTGAGAGGACTAGGCCCGCCAAAATCGACGCCACCGCCGTGAGGCCTATGGAGGCGGCGACGGCAGGACCACCGGTAAGGAAAAACCAGGGCGCCAAAGGTATAACGGCCCCGACCATGAAGCTGAACAACGAAGAAAGGGCGGCCAGGTAAGGAGACCCCAAGGACGATGGGTCAACCCCGATCTCTTCTCGAGCATGTGCCTCGAGAGCCAACTCGGGGGTCCTCATCATCATCTTGGCCAGGTACGACGCGTCGTCGGGAGGCAACCCCCGCTTCTCGTACAGCCCGGCCAGCTCCTCGAACTCGGCTTCCGGTGAGCTGAGCAGGGCTCGCCGTTCGACCTCCAGCTCCCTCTGCAAAAGCTCCCTCTGAGCCGACATGGACACGTACTCCCCGGCCGCCATTGAGAACGCACCGGCCAAAAGCCCGGCGAAGCCGGCCAATTTCACGTAAACGGCGCCAGGCTGAGCGCCGGCCACTCCAAGGATGAGCGAAACATTGGTAACGAGGCCGTCGCTCACACCGAATACCGCTGCTCGTGCCCAGCCATGCTGGACTGTGCGATGGTGGCGTTCGGTTTCCTGGTGGAGCTCTACATCACGGGATGGCCCCGGCGTCGTGCCGGTCGGCTCCTCGTCCGTCCCGACCGCCTCGCTCCGCACCGCTGGTGGCGGTGAGCCCATCTCCGAGCTCACACCACAGAGATGACCGCGACCAGGTTGAACAGGCAATGGGCCACCATCCCGGCGCCCAGGCGCCCGGTCAGCATGGCCGTGTACCCGAGGACGACCCCCACTGTGAACATCGCCAGCACTACCGATACGTTCCCAAGGGTCGTCTCCGCCTCCCCGGCGTGCGCCAGCCCGAAGAATACGGCCTGAAGCCAGACGGCACCGTGACGGCCGAAGCGGGCTTGCAACGCCGTCCGCAGGAAACCACGGAAGAAGAGCTCCTCGAAAAACGGGGCCCCAATGGCGACAATGACCGTGATTAGGACGATCCCGACGTCGTGGCCCTTTTGTTGAGTGAGGATCTGGTCGTTGCTGCCGGAGAACTTGGTGCCCGAAAAGATCTCGAGGATCAAGCCGGCCCCAAGGAACGCAGTTATGGCCGCACAGACACCCCAGAGCGGGTCTTTGCGCGTAAAGGCCAGGCCGTAGTCGCGCCGCAAACTGCTGGTGCCGAAACGGTGCGACACGAGAACGACAGTGGCCAGCATCGCCACCCACAGCCCTGCCTCCCCGAGCAGGTCCGACAACGCGCTGGTCGAGCTGCCTGTGATGCTCTGGCCGATGGCGGCACCAACTCCCGCCAGGACAATGCCCCCGAGCGCCCCGGGCACCGCCACCAGGGCGGCGCGCGTCGGTATCTGCCGCGCTCCGGGTTGAGCTGGGCGCCATGGGCCGTGGCCATTGCTGGTCGGGCCGGCGGTGGTGGGGCCGGTGCTGGTGGGGCCGGCGCTGGTGGGGCCGGTGCTGGTCGGGCCGGCGCTGGTGGGGCCGGTGGTGGTCGGGCCGGCGCTGGTGGGGCCGGTGGTGGTCGGGCCGGTGGTGGTCGGGCCGGTGGTGGCTGGGGAGGGCACGGGCGGCGCCTCCGTGATTTGACCCGAGCCTGGCCACGGCATTTCGCCCCAGGACGAGGAGGCTGCGGACGCGCCGTTCAGCTTCGTCTGCCCCCAGGGGGCCTCCGATGACGGCCCCTGCGAGCCCGGTAGCGCCACCCTTCGAAGGTACCCTCTCCGGCCCCTAAAGACAGGGCCACTTGCTAAGGAAAAGGCAGGACCTTGATAAGGAAAGGCCTGCTGGCGCGATCCACGGTCGTCCCCTACGCTGGAGGAGAACGCCGTAGGCTGTTCTGGCTAGCGCGCACCAGCTGGACGTTCCCCTGGCGAAGCGGGCCGACCCGGCTCGCCGCGGCGGGAGGGCTAAGAGCAGCGTGTTGTTGCGCGGTAACGGTCTTACTTAGGAGGCAACCAGTGAAACGTCCTTTCCAACCTCACAAGCGCCGGCGGGCGAGGCGGCATGGCTTCCGCCACCGTATGTCGACAAGAGGCGGAAGGGCCGTCCTCAAGGCTCGCCGGCTGAAGGGCCGGAACCGCCTGGCAGCTTGAGGGTGAGCAACGAGGCGACAGCCGGTTTTCGAAAGGCTTCGACGCGCCAGTTCATCTCGCTCGGGGCCATTGACAGTGTCCTGGCTCCCGGGCTCGGCGGACATTCCCCCGACGATGGCGTTCGCTATAGGCAAACGAGTGGGCAACGCGGTGGTACGCAACCGCCTGCGCCGGCGACTTCGGGAGGCGGGCCGGCAGATGGCGCTCCCGGCCGGCACCTACCTTGTCCGGGCCACTCCAGCGGCGGCCCTATTGAGCTACCAGGAACTGGCGGCCCATCTTTCGCGAGCAGTGAGAGCGGCGACGGGGACGGCTGGCCCAGGCAGGTGCGACCCCAAAAGCCGGTAACCTCGGAGTGGGAACGCCCCATCCTGGAGGGGCCATGACTGTAACCAGCGCTCCGGTCACTCGGCCCTCGGTAGCCACGAAAGTGCTGAGGGCCATGATCCTTGCTTATCAGGCGGCTTCTAGCGGCAGGAGCCCTGCCTGCCGCTTCGTCCCTTCGTGTTCCGGACTACGCCCTGGAAGCCGTAGACAGGTTCGGGGCGAGGAAAGGTTTCGTATTGGTCGTCTGTCGCCTCGCCCGGTGCCGGCCCGGAGGTCCGTTCGGGCTCGACCCGGTCCCGGATGCCGGCGGCGGCGGCTCCTCAACAGCTGAGACGAGCAACGCATGACCGCCCTGAGCCAACTGGTGGCGTGGGTACTGGCCGGGTTCTACGCCCTCATCCCTAACTACGGGATTGCCATCATCCTGCTCGGGCTGACGTTCATGATCCTGGTCGTGCCGCTGACGCTCAAGTCAACCCGCTCGATGCTGGCCATGCAGAAGCTGCAGCCCAAGATGAAGCAGCTTCAGCAGCAGCACAAGAACGACCGGATCGCCCTCAACCAGGCGCTCACGGAGCTGTACAAAGAGGAAGGGGTTAGCCCCTTCGGCAGCTGCATACCCACCCTGCTGCCCCTCCCCTTGTTCTACGTCCTTTACCGGGTCATTACCGGGCTCAGCGCCAAGGGCCCTTCCGGCTGCAAAGGCGATGCGTGCCACGCCATGCCGCTATACCTCAACCCGGGTACGGCGATGTACAAGGCGTTGGTGGCCAGCGCTCCGCCGGGCGAGGGCGCCCAGATGCACGCATTTGGGATCAACCTCTCACAGAGCGCCTGGACGGCCTTGACCAAAGGTCTCGGGTTCGCCGAGATCTTCGGCAGCCTCCTGTTGCTGCTGATCATGATCGGGGCCAACTACTACCAGCAGGTCCAGATAACCAACCTGAACCCGATGGTCCGGCAAAACCAGCAGATGAACTCGCAGATGCAGATCATGCGGTTCTTCCCCATCGTCTTCGGCCTCATCTGCATCCGGCTGCCGTCCGGCCTGGTGATCTATTACGCCGTATCCGCTCTGTTCAGGGTGGGCCAGCAATGGATGATGTACCACTACGACCCGAAGGTCATTGCCCTGGTGGCGAAAGACGACCGGGACATCGAGGTTATGGAAGCGCGCCTCGAAGACGGTGATCGACGAAAACCTAAACCCTCTCAGCCAAAGGCTCAGCTGCCAAAGGCTCAGCCCGCCGGCCCGCCACAGGAAAAGCCGCCATCCAATGAGCCGCCGGCCTCCGGGCCATCGACGGCCAAACCGTCGCAAGCGAAGATGCCGCAAGCCAAATCGCAGCCAAAAGCGCTCCCGCCAAGCCAGGATGGCGCGCCCGTAGATGGAAAAACGAACGGTCAAGTTCCCAGCCGCAACCCGAACACTCAAAGCTCCCAGGGCAGTGGCCAGCGGAACCGGAACCGACGGCGCAAGGGGCGATAGAAGATGGAGTGGGTGGAAACGACGGGCCGCACGGTCGAAGAGGCCAAAAAGGCGGCGCTCGAACAACTCGGAGTGGCAGAGGCTGACGCCGACCTTCAGGTGGTGTCAGAACCGAAGTTGGGCCTCTTCGGACGGCTTAGAGAGGAGGCGCGGGTCCGAGCGCGAGTTCAACCGCGCTACCCGCGCTCAAAAGGCGAGAGACGAGACCGGCGCCGCCGGCCCGTCACGGACTCAGACGAGGGTTCGCAGTCGGCCTCTTCCACGCGTGCCTCCGGCGGTGGGACCAGCGGGGGAAGCGGGGGGAGTGGCGGCACAAACGCCGATCCGTCGGGTTCGGACGGCAACAATTCCCAACCGGCGGGCGCCGCGCCCGCCGGACGCAAGCGCCGGCGGGCGCCGTCGTCTGCTCCCGGTGCCACACCCGAGCAGGAAGGCGCTAACTTCAGCGACGTGGGGACAGCATCTATTGAAGAACAGGTCAGGCTGGCAGAGGAGTTCTTGCAAGGCTTGCTGAACGAGTTGGGCTCCGCAGCCACTGTCAGCTCCCACGAGCTGACGGACGGAGTAGTGGAGCTGGTCATCGACGGCGAAAACCTTGGCACGCTCATAGGCCCTCGAGGGACGACGTTGCTCGCCTTGCAAGAACTGACCCGCACGGTTTTACAGCATCGTGTCGGGTCTTCTGAATGCCGCGTGGTGGTAGACGTCAATGGCTACAGGAAGCGGCGCCAGGACGCCCTGGCCCGGTTCGCTCAGCAAGTAGCGGCCGAAGTGCGCGAGAGCAACACCAGGCGAGCACTCGAACCGATGCCTCCGGCTGACCGCAAGGTTGTTCATGACGCGGTCAACGAAATCCCGGGGGTCAGCACAACATCTGAAGGGGAAGAGCCCTACCGTCGGGTCGTCCTGATCCCCGAGCCCCCTGACAACGGTGACGAACACGAGGCCCCCACGGCCAGCGAGCAGCAATCGGAGAGCGTGAGCTCCTAGCTCCGCAGGAATCAGCCTTCTCCATCTGGCCCATCGCCCCTGTCGGCGATGGGCCAGATTTGATAACGCGCCAGATTTGGTAATCCAGTGGTAGTGCTCCCGGTAGAACTGGCTCACGATCTGGAAGTCGTCCTTAGCGATGCTCGCCGTCTCGGTTTCCTGGGCCCGGTCCCGTCGACGACCAGATAGCCCGCAGCCTGGCCTTCGCCACGGTAATGGGCGATGTTCCTTCTGGCCTGGCCGTTGACCTCGGGAGCGGCGGCGGCCTGCCCGGGGTCGTTCTGGCTGTCCTGTGGCCGAAAAGCCAGTGGCTCCTGGTCGACAGCAATGGTCGTCGGGCGAGTTGGCTCCAGGACGCCGTCGACCAGCTGGGTATCTCAGCACGGACGGAGGTCCGATGCGAGCGAGCCGAGCTCACGGGCCGGAGTGAACACCGCCAGATGGCGGGGTTGGTCACGGCTAGAGGGTTCGGGCCACCGGGGCCGACGGCGGAATGTGCTGCCCCGCTGCTGCAGATAGGCGGCCACTTGCTGGCCACCGACCCCCCCACCGGGGCGGCGGAGCGCTGGCCTGGAGAGGGCCTGGCCGAACTTGGTTTGACACTCGAATTCAGCGAGGCAGCTGACACCGCGGCTGGACCGGTGTCGATCTCCCGGATGGTCTCGGTGTCGGATTGCGGGCCCAGGTACCCTCGTCGGGTCGGGGTACCGTTCAAACGGCCGCTGTTTTGACACCGCCGGGGCTAGGGTGGGCGGCCCCTGGCCTCGGCTCTTTCCTTTAACGCTTTCGGATGCAGGCCTCGGGTCACAGGTGTTTCACGTGTTACCATACGGTGAAACACCCCAGAGTCCGAGCACGGCCTGTCTCAGCCGCAGCCGTGGGATGGCAACACGACCCGAAGGAGGGGAGCTCTGCCTACAGAGTTCGAAAAAGGCGTCCTGGTCGGATTGCTGGTCGGCGAAGGTCACTTCGGGGGAGACGGCCGTCAACCACAGATCACATTGCGAATGCACGTCAAACATGCGCCTCTCTTCGATTGGATCGAAAGGACATTTCCTGGTGGAAAGCTGTACGGCCCGTACAACCACGATGGACGCCATTACCTGCAGTGGATGGCTCGGGGCAGCTATTTGCGCGATGTGCTCGTACCCTTGCTCGACGAGCGTCTATCGCCTCAGCTGGATGCCAAAAGCGCGGACCGGTACGAACAGATGAGAGCGCGGTACCAGCAGCGGTTAGGTCTTTCCGGAACGATCACCGGAACTGGCGCCGACCGACCGGTCGAAAATGAGGAAAGCCAGGATGTGCAGGCCGCTCACCAACCTGGAACGATCAACGACAGGTCCAAGGCCGCGGATATTTTTGACCGTATACGGCGGGAGCAAGCTGGTTGAGGGTTACATGTCGTTGATGCTTGCTGTAGCTGTCGTTGCGAGACAGGATGAATGACGTAATGACAAATTCCTCTCAGCCGGACGCGCCTCCGTTGGAGGACGGCGTGGTCAGCCCCGCCGGCACAGAAGAGGAGTCGCCAGCGGGGGCCGAAGGCACTCTGTCTGAGCCGCCCGGCCTTGACCATTTGAGGAGCGCGGGCGAGGACCTGGTATCGGCCCACGATCTGGCCCCTTTCTCGGGCGAGAAGCCACCGCTGCCGCGAGTCATGGCTATCGCCAACCAAAAGGGCGGCGTCGGCAAGACGACCACGGCGGTCAACCTCGGTGCGGCATTGGCCGAGCTTGGCTACCGAGTGCTCGTGGTCGACCTGGACCCTCAGGGCAACGCCACCACCGGGCTGGGCGTCAATGCCCGCAACCTCGACAGTTCCATCTACGACGTCATATTGCACGACGTGCCCATCGAGGACTGCATCGAGCCGACCAACTTGCGGAACCTGTTCCTCGTCCCGGCCACGATCGACCTGGCCGGGGCCGAGATCGAGCTGGTGCCCGCCTTCTAGCGGGAGCTTCGCCTCAAGCGGGCGATAGGAAGCGTTCTTGGCGACTTCGACTTCCTGCTGATCGACTGCCCGCCGTCACTCGGCTTGCTCACCGTGAACGCTCTGGCGGCGGCCCAGGAAGTGGCCGTACCCATCCAGTGCGAGTACTACGCGCTGGAAGGCCTGGGGCAACTGCTCAACAACATCGAACGGGTCCGGGCCAACCTCAACCCGGGTCTCAACGTGACCACGATCATCATGACCATGTACGACGCCAGGACCCGCTTGGCCGAGCAAGTCGTCGACGAAGTGCGCCGGCACTTTGGGGACCGGGTCTGCCGCAGCGTCGTCCCCCGGACCGTCCGGCTGTCGGAGGCCCCGTCGTTCGGTCAACCCATCGTCGTTTTCGACCCGACTTCAAGAGGGGCGACGGCGTACCGGGAACTAGCCAAGGAGGTAAGCGGTGGCGCGCCGCAGCGGGTTGGGTAGAGGTTTGAGTGCTCTTGATCCCGACGGATGCTCTTAAGGGACAGGGGTGCTCTGGTCGAGCTCGCGGTTAGCGTCGTGCGACCGAACCCACGTCAGCCACGCGACCATTTCGACGAAGACGCCTTGGCCGCCTTGACGGCTTCCGTTCGTGAGATCGGGATCCTGCAGCCCATCCTCGTACGCCAGACCGGCGAAAGCGAGTACGAGTTGATCGCCGGCGAACGGCGCTGGCGGGCGGCGCGACGGGCCGGCCTCGACACCATCCCGGCCATCATCCGGCACGCTTCCGAGAGCGAGAGCCTTGCAGCAAGCGCTCATCGAGAACCTCAACCGAGAGGAACTCAACCCCCTCGAGGAAGCCGCCGGCTACCAGCAGCTCATCGAGGACTTCGGCCTCACCCACGAACAACTGTCGACACGGGTGGGCAAGAGCCGGGTTGCCATCACCAACGCCCTCCGCCTGTTCCAGCTGCCTCCCTCGGTACAACGCCTGGTGGCCGACGACCGCCTGACCGCTGGTCACGCCCGAGCGCTGCTGGGGACACCTGACCGAGCCTTCCAGGAGACCTTCGCGCGCCGGGCGGCCAATGAACAACTCTCAGTGCGGGCAGTCGAGGAGGCCGTGCGCCAGCACAATGAGCTCTCGGAACCCGACGAAACCCCTCGCTCCCGCCCCGTCCCGGCCAGGCTACGGCCGCCCGGCGTGCTCGAACTCGAGGAACTCCTTGCCGATCACCTCAGCACCAAGGTCCGGGTCGACATGGGCGCCAACCGGGGCAAGGTGATCATCGAGTTCGCCACCCTCGAGGACCTCGAGCGCATCTATAGGGCGATGACAGAGCCCGAGTAGGGGCTGAGCTGCCCTTTTGCGCCGAGCCACCCTGTTCAGAGTCACCTAGTACCTGAGGGTAGCCTCACCTCGACCTCATCCACAGCTGTGAAAAATGCTGTGGATTGACGCTTCTGGCCCGGTTCACCCGGCGCCGACGGCTCTACGAGAGGTGCCGGTTGAGCTCCTGGAGGAGCTGCGCCTTACCCTTTGCTCCAACGAGACGGAGTTGCGGGGTGCCGTCTTTGAACAGGATGAGCGTCGGCACGCTCATCACCTCGAAGCGGCGCACGATCTCGAGGTTGTCATCGACATTGACCTTGCCCACACGGAGGCGTCCTTCGTTTTCCTTGGCGATCTCATCCAGCACCGGCTCGATCTGCTTGCACGGGCCACACCACTCCGCCCAGAAATCGACCAACACCGGCTCGGAGGCCGCCACTACCTCTTCGTCGAACGTCGCATCTGTGAGTGCGATGGTCAGTTCTGACATATCGATCGTTCACCCTCTCGGTTGCACCCGCACCGCAAGTGCGGCTGGGTGTGCGTCAATTTAGCCCCTCGTACAACCACTTTTGGGGCGCCCAAATTCCCTGGGCACGGGGGTGACCGGGCATCAAGGCCGGACACCCGCGGCCCGGCCGGGGACCGGCAGGGGTGGCGCCGGGGACCGGCAGGGGTGGCCTGCGGCTCCCGCCACGCTCGCTGCTTTACGTCACCTGGGTTCGACGTCAGCTGGGCCCACAGCTGGGCGCGTAGTTATCTAGAGGCCCGAAGTTAGCTAGCCCGTCGTCAACTGAGCTGTCGCGGAGCCGGACCGTCGCCGGCGAGCCGCGGCAACAGCTCCAGGCGAGGCGGCAACGGCGCCAGGCGAGGCGGCAACGGCGCCAGGCGAGGCGGCAACGGCGCCAGGCGATGCGGCAACAGCTCCAGGCGAGGCGGCAACGGCGCCAGGCGATGCGGCAACGGCGCCAGGCGAGGCGGCAACGGCGCCAGGCGATGCGGCTCAGCTGGCTGGGTGTTCCTCCAACCAGCGCTCGGCGTCGATGGCGGCCATGCACCCGGTCCCGGCCGCCGTCACCGCCTGGCGGTACCGATGGTCGGCGACGTCGCCGGCCGCAAACACGCCGTCAACCGTCGTGGCCGTGGTCCCCTCCGCCGTCAGCACGTAACCACGCTCGTCGAGGCCGAGCTCGTCCCGGAGAATGTCGGTGTTCGGGGCGTGCCCGATGGCAACGAACAAACCGGTCACCCCGAGTACCTCTTCCTCGCCGGTCAGGGCGTTCCGGAGCTTCAGGCCCTCGACCTTCTTGTCGCCCAGGACGTCCTCGACCACGCTGTCCCAGACGAAGTGGATCTTGGGGTTGGCCACGGCGCGGTCTTGCATGATCTTCGAGGCGCGCAGTTCCCGGCGCCGGTGGACGATAGTGACCGACTCGGCGAACTTGGTGAGGAATATCGCCTCCTCAAGGGCGGAGTCGCCACCACCCACAACAGCCAGGTGTTGGCCACGGAAGAAGAAGCCGTCGCAAGTCGCGCAGGTCGACACCCCGTAGCCCAGCAGCTTTCGTTCGGACGGGAGATCGAGCATCAGGGCGCGAGCGCCCATGGCCACGATCAAGGCCTTGGTGTCCACCTGGACCTCTTCGCCACTCGAAGGATCCGTATACCAGACGGTTTGCGGGCCCCCGTCCTGGAACTTGACTCGGGCCGCCTTGGCCTGCACCAGTTCAGCTCCGAACCTCCCGGCCTGCGCTCTCATCTGGTCCATCAGCACGGGGCCGAGAATCCCCTCCGAGAAGCCGGGGTAGTTTTCCACCTCGGTCGTCAACATCAGTTGCCCGCCTGGCTGGTCGCCAGTAGACGACGGCTCCCCTTCGAGGACGAGCGGCCGCAGGTTGGCGCGAGCGGTGTATAGAGCGGCCGTCAAGCCCGCCGGCCCAGAACCAAGGATGACTACTTCTCGCATATCGCTATCCATTTCAACTCCCACTCCCCAAAGCCGCTACAACTCGTGCCGGACCTCCGGTATTCCGGGCGTTCGTGGTTCTCGCCGGCGCCCGAGGGTTGGGCCAACAGGGCCCAGGTCCCTACCCCGCGGCGGCCCGTTCGGCTGACTGCGGGTCAAATCCTTCACTCTTCCCCGCTGCCCTTCCAGAGCAGCAAAAATGCCCCGACGATAAAGAAGAGACCGCCGACCGTAACGTAGCCCAGCCAAATGCGCCGGCCCAGCGGCTCTATAGGGACATAGACGTCCCAGATGCGCACGAGGCTGATGACCAGCAGGACGAAAGCGGCGATAACCGATATCAGGATGACTACGCCATAGACGATGGCCCGAAGCGCCGTCTGCGCCCTGGTCGTGGTCCTCGCCTTTAGCCATGCGACACCTTGCACGAGGTAGTCGGCCAGCTGGTCCGCCCACAGGTCCAGTTGCGTTTTACCGGTGCGCGGAGCCTGCTGGCCCTGAGCACCCCCCGCCCCGTTGCTCTGACCGACTGAGGCAGGCGTCGAGAGGTCCTCATTTTCGGGCGCCATGCGGGCACCTTAGCCTGCTCGACCTCGTCGGCACAGGTTTGGTTTGGCACAGGTTTGCCAGCCCAAAGCCGGACGATAGAGCCCGTTCTAGTGAACGGTGAGCTCGTCGATTTGAGCTTGCCGTGTGGGGCCCGGGTCCGTCATCCACAACAGCACCCAACCCGCCCTCCGGTTGCCTAGCGAGAAGGTGGCGTTCCCGTCTATGAGAGAGCGAGTGGCGGTCGGAGTACCCCATCCACTCAACACCTGAGCGTTGGTGTCGGATGTGAACGCTTCGGCGCTCCACCCTTGCATGCTCGTGGTGACCACTAGCTCGTGCACCGAGTGCCGCGACCCCAGGTCCATAGCCAGGCCGAAGCCACCCGAGCCGCCGAAGTTGGGCGAGTCGTACACATCGCCTTCCCAAAAGGTGGTGGGGTTGCCGTCGATCAGGTTCCCCAGCTCACCCAGGTTGTCAGTGGGGTGGTTGCCGTTTTGAGTCAGCTCGGAGACCGATAGGACCTTGATCGCAGACGAACTCACTCGAGGTGTGATGTTCGCCCCCGAACTGGTCGTCGAGTGTGACCCTTGCGGCTGCGGACTATTGGCCTGCCACAGAGCTACCGCCGCTACCGCACCGGCGATGACGAGCGACCCCACGATGACAGAAGCGATGACTCCGGGCCGCCGCCTGAAGCCCTCTTTGCGCCGGCGCCGCCGGGCTTTGCGACTGCCGTTGCTCGGAGAAGCGGCGGCATTGCCGCTTCCTTCCGCCATAGCAACCGTCCCTCCAGAGGACCGCTGGCGTGAAGTTTGCTCCTGCGACGGGCTGTCCTGGACGGTGGCAGCGTGGGCGGGCCTGGGCCCGGTCCCGAAGTCGACCAGGCCCCGGGTTCACCACCTGACCCTTGAGGTCGAGCGGAGACTGCCTGGCCCGCCCCTGGCCCTATCTGGAGGTACGCCCCAGGTTCGCTCTGAGCAGGCACACCAAGGGACCTGCTGATAGCCGAGAGGGCACCTCCGAGGACCAGAGCCGACGGGACCCGTTTTTCGGGTTCCTTCACCAAAAGGGCGTCGACTAACCCTCCTAGCCCTGGTGGCAGGCCCGGCCTGACGTCGTCCAGGTGAGGTGCTGGCTGCTGGACGTGGGCCAGCGCCGTAGCCATGTCGGTCGTGCCTTTGAAGGGCGGCCCCCCGGCCAACATCTCGAACAGCACCACCCCGAGCGAATAAAGGTCGGCACGAGCGTCTGGTTCGTGGCCCTGGACTTGCTCCGGCGCCAGGTACTTGGGGGTCCCCAACACGGTCCCACTGGCAGTAAGGTCCCCACCCGCCGCCGCCGCCGCTTTGGCTATGCCGAAGTCCGCCACCTTGACCCGCACCATGCCGCCGCCCTCGTCGCGCAACAACACGTTGGCCGGCTTGATATCCCGGTGAACGAGGCCCTGGGCGTGCGCGTAGGCCAGCGCGTCAGTGACCTGGGCAATCAGAGCCACCGCAAGGTCAGGTGGGAGGGGGCAGGCCCGGGCGATCAAATCCCTGAGCGTCTCTCCGGGTACCAGTTCCATCACGATGAAGGCAGTGCTCGACGGTGCCGGCCAGGAGACGTCCAGGCCTTCGCTCTCGTCGCTCGACCAACCTCCGGCCAATAGCGACCCCGATCCGGCGCCCGTCTCGCCGAGCGGCGTGACGCCGGCGTCGAAGGTGGCGACGATGCCAGGGTGTACGAGGCGGGCCGCCGTTACCGCTTCTCGCCGGAAGCGTTCCCGGAGATGGGGGTCTGCGGCCAGGTGAGACAGCAGCATTTTGACCGCGACGGGGCGGCTCAGGACCTCATCGCGGCCCTCCCAGACCTCCGCCATACCGCCCTTCGCCAAAGGTCGGACCAGTCGGTACCGCCCTGCGAGGGCCCGTGACACACCGGGCGCTACACCAGCCACGTCCAACAAGGCTAGTGCCCCCAGGGGTGGCTCGGCCCGGCGGCCAATTGCAATACCCACATGGAATTGGCGTCAGTGTGGCGCCCAGGCCGGAAATGTCTTTTTCGGCAGGTGTTTATGGCGCCTCGCGGACCCATGCCACCCCAAGCGCGCCAGGACCGGCATGCGTCCCGATGACCGGGCCGATCTCGCCCACCAGGCGTTCATGACGGGAAGGGACACCGGCCAGCAGGTCAAGGAAGTTCGAGAAATCTGGCGCATCGGCGCTCATCACGGCCAGGCGTTCGAGGGGCCCGGCGGCGCGTGTCTTCTCCGCCAGGTATTGGAGCGACTTGGCCCGGGTCCGCTGTCTTGACTCCTGCTCGACCACACCGTCCCTTACCTCGATAACCGGTTTGATGGACAGGAGTGCACCCAGAGTCGCCGCCGCACCACCGATACGGCCCCCCTTGCGCAAGTTCTCGAGCGTGTCGATGGCACCAAAGACGGACAGCCGTTCTCTGGCCGAGGTGGCGGCGCTGACAACATCGTCGATTGACCCGCCCCGGCCGGCTGCCTCTGCTGCGGCTAAGAGGACTAGCCCCTCACCCATCGTGGCGCTAAACGAATCGACGATCTCGACCCGGAAGTCATCTCCCAAAGCCCGCGCCGCTTGACCGGCAGCCTCGTTGGTAGCCGAGAGCTTGGACGAAAGGGTCACGCACACCACGCCATCTGCTCCGTCAGAAGCCACCGACTCGAATGCCGTCTGGAAGGCGCCGGGAGAAGGCGCCGCTGTCTCGGGGAGCTCGGCAGAACTGGCAACGCGCGCCCAGAATTCCTTTGTGCCGAGTTGCTCCCGGTCGAGCAGCTCTGTGTTACCGAAGCGAATGTGCAAGGGGACGAGCACGATACCGAGGTCGTCGACCAATTCCTCCGGAAGATCACACGCGGTATCGCTCACCAGCCTTACGGTCACGTAGCTCCTTGGACAAATAAAGAGGCTTCAGGAATCGAGGAACGTCTTTGCGCCGGCATAAGCCCTTCGCAGGTTGACCCGCCAGATCGTACTACTCGTGAGACCGGCTCAACGCGCCAAGGCGCGGTACCTGGCGCGTAACGCGCTCAGCTCTTCGACCCCAAGGCCCTGGCCAGGACCAGGAACACAGCGGCGCCGGCCACGGAGACGAGGATGAGACGCCCGGCCGACAACCCAACCGAGTGCCTTTCGGGGATGATTTCCAAAAGCCCGTACACGGCCGCGGCCATAACACCGGTCGCCGCTAAAACGCGTGTCAACCACCCAGCCGACCAGGTAATAGGTGCGCTCTTTCGCAGCCGGTGCCACGCGAAGGGAAGAGCGACCGTATAGGAGCCGATCCACGCGCCCGCCAGTCCCTTGACGCCGGCAACGGGATAAAGGGCCAGCGCGGCCACCACCGTTAACGCATTTTCACCGGCGTATAGCCAGAACATCGAGCGCGTATCTTGTTTGGACTGGAAAGCCCGCATTACTAACAAGTAAGCGCTAAAACCGGGAAGGCCGAGCGCGAAAATGGCCAGGACTGAACCGGTAAACTCGGCCGAACTGGTGGAAAGATGGCCATGGGCCAGAGCCAGGACGGCGGCGGGATGGGCCAGTAATGCATACCCGACGCCGCCGGGTATCAGGAGTGCGAGAGTAACGCGCATGGCGCGGCTAAGCGTATTGGCAAAAGCAGTAGTTTTCTTTTCCGTCCACAGCTCAGCCAGATCGGGGGCGACGGCGTACGCGATTGACACAGCAATGATCGCATAAGGCAGTTGCATAAACGTATAGGCGTACATGAACGAAGACAGGTTGCCGCCATGGGTGTTTGCCAGTACCGAGACCAATACGAACGACACCTGGTTGGCCACAACAGCTCCGATTGTCCAGGCCGACAGCCGGGCGATGGTCAAAAGGGCAGGGTGACGCGGGTCCCAACGCGGGCGTAATGGGATATCCGCTCGAAATAGAGCCGGTAATTGAGCCAGCCATTGTGCCAGCATATCCTGCCGTCGTCCCCAGGCCGATAACGAGGACGGCAGCGCGATCGGCTTTATAAGCGTTTAGAGTGCTACTCGGGACCATCCGGTTCGCGACGACGAGGGCGGCAATTGTGACCAGGTTGGCCAGGACCGGGCTAAAAGCGACGGACGCAAATCGCCGGCGAGCATTTAATAACGCAGTGGTAATTGTAATAAGCCCGATAAACAATAGCTGCGGTGTGAACAACCTCAACCACGTCAGTGGCCAATGCCTGCTCGTCGGCCACCCCCGGGCCACTGGCTCGCGATAAAAAGAACCGGATTATTTCAGGCGCCGCCAACCAGAAGACCCCCGTAGCAATGACGAGCACGACGGTGAGGAAGGTAATCACGGACGGCACCGTTTCCTCGTCTCTTCCACCGGAGCGCCGGGTTAGAGACTGCATCAAGACGGGCAGCAGGGTGGCCGAGAGCACGCCGCCGAGCAGGAGGTCGTAGACGGTGTTGGGCACCGTGTTCGCCTGGTTGTACGCGTCCGCCAGCCGTTCCTGCCCAAGCACCCAGGCCACGGCGAGCAATCGGGCGAACCCGGACACCCTCGACAACGACGTCCCGGCAGCCATGATCGCCGCGTTGCGGGCCGAAGACGCGACCGCAGGAGGGGCCGTCCCGGCCGTTGCGGCGCCTGCTATGGCGTCTTTGGAGCGTTGGTCGACCTGCACGCGGGCCAGGTCCGCCGCGCCGCCCGGACGTTGACCTGCCAGTCCCGCCGCGCTGCGGGGCGGGAGCACCGTTAGCGACTCCGCCGCCCGGACCGGTGAGCCTACCCATCTGGTGCGGCGCAACTCGCCGCCCAGGGCCCGGGCGAGCCTGGCTCGGGTGGTGGTGCGGGTGGTGCTGTTGGTGGTGGGGCGGGCACGGGGAGGACCGGCGCGAACGCTGTCACCTGGGCCGTTACGGGCTCGGCCAATGACGGAGGTACTACCGGTGGGGGGAGCGGCAAGCTGCGGACGGGGCCGGTCAGGTTGACGGGCGGGAGGCCCGGGTTCGTAGGCGGCTCTTCAAGGGCCTCTTCTCCGCCTTTTCGTCTCCGTCTTCGGTCTTAGGCCGAAAATGCCCGTGTCGTGGTCCCGCCGTTTGACCGTTTTCGTCCGTCGTCAACGGGGTGGCCGCTGGACGTGCTTGGCCAGATAATCGTCACGGCCGGTGCGGGCCACATAACCCGGGCCCGCCCCCACGGGGTTGGCATCACCCGGCCCACCGGGACCGGTAGCAGTAGCGGTGCTGGTTGCCGCACTTGGTGCAGCTTCGCCGGGGTTAGTCGCATCGGCGTCCGCCATGTGCCGGTTAGGGGCATTGGCCCTACCGGCACCGGAGTTACCAGCACCGGCGTTACCGAACGCAGGGTTGCCGGCAGCAGAGGTACTGGCACCAGAGGTACCGGCAGCAGAGGTACTGGCACCGGGGTCGGCTGGACCGGCTGGGACGATCGTCACATCCCCACTTCGACCGGGCGTAGTGCGGTTGGCCATCGGGATGGCTTTTGTGATGTCGGTTGTAGCTGGCGGGCCGCGGGGAGCGACCGTGCCTCCGACTTCGGGCGCCGGCCCGGGAGCATCCGGGCCGTCGTCGGCAGAGCCGGGGTCGTCGTCCGGGCGTGGTATCAATTGACGCGCCCGGCGCCCGTGACGGGCGTTGCGCACCCACCAGGCGCCCAGGAACAGGGCAGCCCCCACCATCAGGAACCAACCCACGTCGGAGATAGCCGTCGACGTCACCGAACCGGTGCCGCTCCGCAGGACCATATCGCCGGACGGCGTCTCGACCTGGAGCGAGAGCGGGAAGGCTCCCGGCGCCCGTACGACCACCGGTATGCGCAGCGAGGTGATCGACCGGCTCAAGCGTCAGCTGGCACTTCTCGGAGCTTTTCTGCGCGTTGCCGGGCGCGCAGGAGCCCTCTGCGAACGTGGCCGCCACGAAACTCAATTGATCGCTCGTGAGCACCAGCCGCACGCGCACGGGTGCGGTAGCGGAGGAGCGCAATGTGAGGGGCAATCGGCCCTGGCGGGACGTGAGCGTGATCGAGATGGAAGGCGGCAGGCGGACGTTGCCGAGGGCCGAATCGGCCGCCCGCAGGACCCCTTTGATTATCGAGGCCCTCTGTGACCCGTCGAACGTCGAAGACAGGCTGACGAAAAGCCTCCGGTCCAGCTGTTTCACCAGCCCTACGCCCTGCCCGTAGACCTCGCCATCAGCGGCTACGTCCGCGAGAGCGCGCTGGAACTGGCCCACTCCGGCGAGCTGGTCCACGGTCCGGGTGGGCTGGGTCGAGCTGGCGCACCATCGGACCACCGCTGGTGGACGGGGCCAGCGGGACGCCCTTGAAGAGCTGCTGGAGGTCGACGGCCTGGACCAAGGGGTTGCCCTGGAGGCCGGCCAGCACAACGGAAAGAAAGACCGGGTTGACCTCAACGCCGGGAGCCGGGATGACGACGACGCCTCTTTGGTCGCTCGGCCTTTCGAGGTCGATCATGGCCAGCTCGGCCAGGAACTGGTTGGCCACCAGGACGGCGGCCCCGGGCGCCGCCGCTTGGCCCACCCGGGCCGACAACTCGGGATCGGCCCCTACCGCCAGCACGTCCGGGCCCTGCACCGACAGTTTTGTTGGCTGGGCAAAGGTGAATTCCTGGTCGGCCAGCGGGAGGGTCGACAGGTCGTTGGCCGGTACCGCTACTTCCTTGACCCCGAGATTGGCCAGGGCACCCATGCTCGTCGGGTCGATGCTGCCATTGGAGGCCCACGTGGTGAGGGGCGGCTGCGTCCCAAGCAGCCGGCCCAGGTCGGCGTCCCCCGACGAGAGTTGTGCGCTCAGGTCGTTGGTTAGCCCGGAGCCGACCAGTTGCTGGATGTTCAACGGAAGTGCGCTGGCCGGGAGCAGTTCATCCCCGGCGGCAATGGCCTGCCGGAGGTTAGTTACAGCGGCCCGGTCGGCGGAGGTCCCGCTCGCCAGTGACCGCAGCGTGGGGTCATCAGCCTGGATGGTGACCGGTACGTGCCAGCGGGCTAGAGCGGCGGCGTCCCCCCGGAACGTGGCCGCCGGTCCATTGGAAAGCGGCCCGGGTGAACCGAGTGGACCAATCTGGACGTTGCCGGCCATGGGCAATACAAAGGACACGCCGAGGCGGAAGGAGCTCACGTCCTTCCCCGCAATAAACGATGAAGCTGGTGAGCGCTTTGCCCTTGGGCACCCCGCCCTCTTCCAGGAAGATCTGGACCGGGTACACACCGGTGGCTGACGAGCTCCCCGCTCGATTGGTTCACCGGGATGTCCACGTCGACGCCGCCGTTGGGGTCGCGGGCCAGGTCGGTCAGGGGGACGGGGCCACCGCCAGGCTGGTAGTACGACCCGTAGAACTCGCCCCCGAGGGCACCCCAGAACTGCGAGCGCGTCGTGAGCCCGGTGTAGACGTTCACCGCCAGCATTTCACTGCTCGGGTTTAGCGCCGTGATCTTAAGGTGGAGCCGGAACTGCGTCGAGCTGGGGTCGACCCACGCGGTCTGAGAGACGAGCTGCAGGCTGTCGGGCCCGGTCACCACGTCGGGCCCGGGCGGCGAAGGTTTGACCTGGGCCTGTCTGTTGCTCCGGGTTGCCCCTCTGTCGGCGATCGATGCTTTACCTTCGGACGTGGAGCCCGGCCTGGGCGCCGCGGCTGCGCTGCCGGCGGTGGCGGCCGTCAGCGAGAAGCCAGCCACAGCGATAGCCGTCGCCAGCAGCGACGCGGCCAGGGCGCGCGCCGCCCGGCCGACTGCCGGCCCGACGTGGACCGGCCCGACGTGGACCGGCCCGACGTGGACCGCGGCGTATCGGCCTTTTGAACAGGCAAGCACCGCGGCCATCAGTCGGACCACCTAAGCGCGCGTGAGGGGGGCGGAAAGGACAGAGAGGCCGGCCGGGTCTTCACGGAACCCGACCTGTTGGTACAAACCCAGCGCGGCGTCGTTGCCCATCTGGGTGTTGACCACGATGCGGTGGGCGTTCAGCCCCCGCAACCAATGAAGGCCGTCCAAGAGCAACCTCTTCCCGAGCCCGTGGCCCTGCGCTTCCGGCTTGACCGCGAGACGCTGGACGAACCCGCGTCCGCCCGATGCCCCACAGATGGCGTACCCGACAACCTTGTGCCTCACACCCAGGACAACCCGCAGATGCCGCTGTTGGGTTGCCCCCAATGCGTCGCGCAAACCGGCTCGGTCCAGGCGCCAAAACGGGGCGAAGGCGGCGGCGTCGACCTCGAGCGACCCCCTTGCGTCGGAGCGCCCCGGCGCGGCGGAGCGCCGGCCCCGGAGGAACAGGTGGCAAGGTTACGTCCCGGTCAAGGGCGAGCAGGTGGAGGTGTTCGTGCACGTTGAACCCGGCCTCGAGGAAACCCCTCTGCTCGTCCGGGGGCAGAGCCGCCGTAACAACGCGTTGAAACCCCTGCTCAGCCAGGAGGCCGAGGCATCGGCGCACAAACTCGGCCGAGGCTCTGGCGCCGTCCGGTACCGGCACCAGGAAGGCGACCGAACCGTCCGCGGGCCACGGGCCGGCGCGGGCGGATTCCTTTCCCCAGCGGATCATGTTGCCTAAAGCGGGCATTTGTCCTCACGTTGAGGGCTCGAGCAGCCCGTCCACGGCCCCCGGAGTTTACTCGCCGCGCCGGTGCGGCCAGGACAACCCCCTGGTCACCGGACATAGTCGAGGCGGCTCTCAGGCGGGCGGTGAAACCTGCCGATACCACTCGCGGTGATCGACTTACCCGCCGTCCTTCGACACGTAGTCGAGCAGGGCGCGTCCGACTTGCACATCAAGGTGGGTTCTCCTCCCAGGGCCCGGGTCAACGGCGACCTGCGGATGACGCCGTTCCCGGCGGTCGGGCACGAGGAGTGCGAAGACCTCGTCCAGGTGATCCTGCCCGCGGACCGGCTCGAAGAGTACCAGGCCACCGGCGAGGCCGACTTCTCCCTCTCCGCCAACGGCCTGGGCCGGTTCCGCTGCAACGCTTTCCGCCAGCGCGGTTCTACCGGCCTCGTTTTGCGCCGGGTGCTCCCGAGCGCCCTGTCCGCCTCTGACCTCGGCCTGCCGCCGGTGGTCACCCGGCTGGCTGAAGAACACCGCGGCCTGGTGCTCGTCACCGGGCCGACCGGCTCGGGGAAAACGACCACCCTGGCCGCCATGGTCGACCACATCAATACCAACCGGGCCGCCAACATCATCAGCATCGAGGACCCGATCGAGGTACTCCACCGGGACAAGATGTCGATCATCAGCCAGCGAGAGATCGGCTCGGACACCAGGGACTGGTCCCAAGCGATGAGGCGGGTACTGCGCCAGGACCCCGACGTGATCCTCATCGGCGAGATGCGCGACGCCGAAACCGTACAGGCCGGGCTCTCGGCCGGCGAGACGGGGCACCTGGTGCTGTCCAGCCTGCACACCACCAACGCCACCGAGACCATCAACCGGATCGTCGACTTCTTCCCTCCTTACCAGCAGCGCCAGGTCCGCATCAGCCTGGCTTCGGTGCTGCGGGGTGTGGTTAGCCAGCGCCTGGTCGCACGCGCCGACGGAGTGGGCCGGGTAGTAGCCGTAGAGGCCATGGTGATGACCGGGCGTATCGCCGACCGCATCCTCGACCCTCACGGCGGGAACGGCGAGAGCATCGAAGACGTGATCGCTGACGGCGAGTACCACGGGATGGTCACCTTCGACCAGAGCCTGTTCAACCTGTTCAAGGCGGGCGAGATCTCGCTGCGGGCCGCGCTCCAGGCGGCCACTAACCCCCACGATTTCCGGGTCGCGCTGCAGACGGCCGGATTGCTGCCTTCGGTATAAAACTGCCCGAAGGTCGCCCAGATCTCTAGGCTCGCAGCTGTGGTACCGGAAAGGTTGCAGCCCGTCCTTCAAGTGGCGAACGAGTTGGCTCAACTGTTCGAGGGACGCGGGAGCTCGGCTGTACCTTGTCGGCGGCGTCGTCCGCGATGCTCTCCTGGACCAACTGAACCCCGACAGGCGACCTGGATTTCACGACGGACGCCTTGCCGTCGGTGACCGAGGAGCTGTTGTCCTCCTGGGCTGACAGCATCTGGACGCAGGGCAAGCGCTTCGGCACCATCGGCGCTATCAAAGACGGGCAGCGGGTCGAAGTCACTACCCACCGGGCCGAGGAGTACGAGGCCGGCTCGCGCAAACCGGACGTCGCCTTCTCGACGGCCATAGAAGCCGACCTCTCGAGGCGCGACTTCACCGTCAACGCCATGGCCCTCTCGCTGCCGGACCTGCAACTGGTCGACCCGTTCAACGGGGTCGACGACCTCGCCGCCAGGAGGCTGCGGACACCTTTGCCGGCCGAGGTCTCGTTCACCGACGACCCGCTGCGGATGTTGCGGGCCGCCCGGTTCATAGCCGGTTATGGGCTACAGCCGACGCAGGAACTGGTCGAAGCGGTGACCCGCCTGCGGGCCCGCCTGGACATCGTCTCCGACGAGCGCGTCCGCGACGAGCTGGACAAGCTGCTGGTGGTGCCCGACCCCTCGGAGGGGCTCTGGTTCCTCGTGAACACCGGGCTGGCCGAGGAGTTCCTCCCGGAACTGCCGGCCTTGGCCCTCGAACAGGACCCGGTCCACCGCCACAAGGACGTCCTGGCCCACACCATCGCCGTCGTCCAACGGGCGCGGCCCGAGCCGCATAGTGCGCCTGGCCGCGCTGTTCCACGACATCGGCAAGCCCAAGACCCGTTCCTTCGGGCCCGGTGGGACGGTGAGCTTCCACCACCACGAGCTCGTAGGCGCCCGGATGACGCGAGACCGGATGCGGGCGCTGCGGTACCCCGCGGAGGACATCGAGAAAGTCAGCGACCTGGTCGAGCTGCACCTGCGGTTCCACACGTACGCGATGGGCTGGACGGACAGCGCTGTCCGCCGGTACGTCCGTGATGCCGGCGACCTTCTGGACGACCTGAACGAACTGACCCGGGCCGACTGCACCACGCGGAACCCCTTACGGGCGCAAGCTCTTTCCCGCCGCATGGACGAGCTCGAAGCCCGCATAGCCGACCTGCGCCAGAGCGAGGAGCTGGCCGCCATCCGTCCCGACCTCGACGGCCGGGAGGTCATGTCCCACCTGGGGATCGGGCCGAGCCCGCTAGTGGGCCGGGCGCTTACGTACTTGCTCGAGCTGCGCCTCGAGGAGGGGCCACACTCCCACGCAGACGCCATCCGCCTGCTCGACGAATGGTGGGCGCGTCAACCGGAGTCGGCCGCCGAGTAACCGCTCGGGGCGTGCCTCGCTCCGACGAACCGGGTTTATATAGGCTCCTGGCAGCCTTCCCCGCCGTCGGCGCGCCATTTATCCGAAAAACCGAGGCGCGATAAAACCATGTACTCACGCGGGTGCGGTCGATAAAAGTGCACCCGACGAGGCCGGCATTCGCCGGGTCGGTACGGGTTTTATGCGTCCGTCGTCGCTGCCCCCTGGCCCGCAATAAAGTCTTCCACCATCTGGCGTGCCACGTCATCGTGGTACTGCACGGGCGGTGATTTCATGAAATAGGCCGACGGGCCTAGCAAAGGACCACCCTGGCCCCGGTCCAGCGCGACCTTGGCGCATCGGACCGCGTCCGTAACAACCCCGGCGGAGTTGGGTGAATCCCACACTTCGACCTTCAACTCGATGTTCAGCGGCACGTCACCGAAATTGCGGCCCTCCAGGCGGATATAGGCCCACTTTCTGTCGTCGAGCCAATCAACGTGGTCCGACGGGCCGACGTGGATGTCATGCGACGATATGCCCCGCTCGATCTGGCTGGTGACCGATTGCGTCTTGGAGATCTTCTTCGACTCGAGGCGCTCACGCTCCAACATGTTCTTGAAGTCCATGTTGCCGCCAAAGTTCAACTGGTACGTACGGTCGAGGACAAGCCCCCGGTCTTCGAACAGCCGCGCCAGTACCCGGTGGGCAATGGTGGAACCCAGCTGGCTTTTTATGTCGTCGCCGACGATGGGCACACCGGCTTCGGTGAACTTGGCCGCCCAAACCGGGTCGCTGGCGATAAACACGGGGATAGCGTTGACAAACGCAACCCTGGCGTCGAGGCTGGCCTGCGCGTAGTGCTTCTGAGCGACCTCGGAACCGACCGGAAGATATGACACCAGGACATCCGCTTTCGTCTTGGCCAGGACCTCGGCCACGTCCACGATCGGCGCAGGTGATTCTTCTATCGTCTCCCGGTAGTACCGGCCGAGGCCGTCCTCGGTGGGCCGCGCATTACGCGCACGCCGAGCTCACCGACGTTGGCAAACTTGATGGTGTTGTTTTGGCCCGCCCAAATCGCCTTGCCGACATCTTGGCCGACTTTGGTGGCATCTACATCAAAGGCAGCCACCACTTCGATGTCGCCGACATGGTAACCACCCAGCTCGACGTGCATCAGTCCGGGAACATTGTCAGCGGGGTTAGCGTCGCGGTAATACTCCAGGCCCTGAACGAGCGAATTGGCGCAATTGCCTACGCCCGCTATGGCCAAGCGAAGTTTTCCCATTAATTGCCGTCCTTTATGGTTCGGTATTATCAGTCACGGCGGGTGCCGGGACCGCCAGGCCTCGCGCCGCTCGCTGCAATTGTGAAGCACTGGCCAGAGGGACCAGCCTGGGCGCCGGGGGGTTGGGCGCCTCTGGCCGCGGTGCCGCGGCCGAGCCCCCGCCCCTGACCGAGCCCGCACCAGCATCTGCACCGGCAGCGGTGGCCGCCGGCCCAATCGGGCCAGATGTCGCGCCGCCCGCGCGCTCCTCCTGTATCAAGCGGTCCAGCCAAGAGACGTCGAGCGAGAGGGACTCGTGCTGGCGCTCAGCCAGGATGCGCATGTAGCGGTCATCTCGCCTGGCCCGCGCTCGTGCTGCCAGTTGGGCCAGCCGTTCACCAAGAACAGCCCGCCGTTGCTCCAGCAGTCCGAGGCGGCGCTCGGGAGGAAGGTAGCGGGCGAAGGCCAGCCGCAGGTTGAAGGTGCGCTCATCCTCACCCGCCGTCTGGCTGGTGGCCAACAGTTCCTCGAACATCTGGGCTCCAAGAGGAGTGATGCCGTAAACCTTCCGCCGGCGGCTCGCTCGCCGGTCGGGCGTCGTCAAGCCGGAGTGGCCGGGGTCGTCTCTGTCTCTGTCTCCGTCCTCCGCTTTGACCACAGAGACGGCGCCGGCGGCCTCCAACCTGGCCAGTGCCGGGTACAGGGATCCGAACGACACCGCGCTGGCCAGGCCAAACACGTCCGACAGGCGTTTCTTGAGCTCGTAACCGTGCATGTCCTGTTCTTTGAGCAGGCCAAGGATGGCAATCTCGAGCACGCTGGGGATACTAGCGGTGCGATGTATCGGACCGCTACATCGAAGCGCGAGAGTGGTGCGGAAGTTGGTGCTGAAGTGGTGCGGAGGGCGCCTTCTGGGTGCAGAGTTTCCATCCGGGCGCGATCGAGGCCGAAAATCGACAGGAACCGCGCCGAGAAACGGGAAGCGCGCCCAGAAGCCGGCATTCGCCGGCCAGAAACGCCCGCCGCACGCCCTCCTCACCACCGCTTGCGCACGATATGGCACCCACGGCGTCAGCAGAAACCCCAGCGCCAGTGAACCACCCCGGTCTGGAGCCGCTGCCACCCCGGCGAGGCCGCTGACCGGGCCGGTGGCCAGGCGGCGGGCCGTCCGCCGGCTACATCGGCCGCTCCCACCTCCGCAATAGCACGCAGACGCCTGCCGTTGCGAACTCTTCTGATGTCTGCGTTCCGACCCCCGGGAACCGCCGCCTTCCCAGGTATCCTGGGGGGCCGTGGTAGCGCTATGGCAATGAGGTTCCTGCCCGGAGCGGAGCTCACCGCGGGCTCACCGGTCCGGGTACTCGGCAATGTGGACTACCGCTTGGCCCGCAATGTGGTGGTGAGCGAGTACCGAAAGGGCCACTTGTCCCGCCTGGATGTTTGCGATGCCCATCCCGAACTGCTGCGGGCCGCCGCTGACGCCGGCGAGGAGTCTCCGGAAGACTGCCCTATATGCGAAGGGGTCAAGCTACGCCTTGTCTCTTACGTCTTCGGCCAGCGCTTGCCCGCCTCGGGGCGGTGCGTGGGCTCGAAGAAGGAGCTGGCCAAGCTGGCCCGCCCGGGGCGGGACCTGGCCTGTTACGTCGTCGAGGTTTGCCCCAACTGCTCGTGGAACCACCTGGCGCAGGCGTTCTCACTCACAGGCGGGTTGTCTCCTTCCTGACCCTTTCGGGAGGACGCCGGGTAGCGGCGGAGCGGTAGATTTGCCTTAGGTGGCCGGAAGCCAAATCGGCACTGGACCACCGAGGAGAAAGAATGACATTGTCACCCGGGCACCCGCAGGCCGCGGGACCAGTACCGGTGGCGCCGGGGCGGGGAGCGCCGAAGTCAGGTTCGCCGCAACTGAGCGTCCCAATGGTCCGTGAGCGCAAACGCAGTGCCGAACCGCTCGTTATGGTCACCGCCTACGACGCTCCGAGCGCCCGAGCGGTGGCCGCCGCCGGAGCCGACATCATCCTGGTAGGCGATTCCTTAGGCATGGTCGTGCTGGGGTACGACGACACGCTGCACGTGACCATGGAGGACATGATCAGCCACACCGCCGCGGTAGCGAGGATGCGACCGCCGCAGCTGATCGTGAGCGATATGCCCTGGACCAGCTATCACCAGGGCACGGCCCAGGCGGTGGACAACGCCGCTCGTCTGGTCCGGGCTGGGGCCGGCGCCGTCAAGCTCGAGGGGGGTGTGAAACGCCTCGAGGTCTTACATGCCATCCTCGACGCTGAGATCCCGGTCATGGGCCACTTGGGCTTAACCCCGCAGTCGCTGCACGCTATGGGTGGGTACCGGGTGCAGGGTCGGGACCGGGCCGGTGCCAAGGTGCTCGTGGAGGACGCAATTGCTATTGCTGACGCCGGGTGCTTTGCCATCGTGCTCGAAGGCATCCCCGAAGACCTCGCGGCTGAGGTCACCCAGGCGGTGCCGGTGCCGACGATCGGCATCGGTGCGGGTGGCGTCTGCGACGGGCAGGTACTGGTGTTCCACGACATAGTTGGCCTCGGAGGGGAAAGGCTGCCCCGTTTCGTCCGTCGCTACGCAGACCTGGAAAGCCTGGCCGCCGAGGCTGTGTCTCACTGGGCCGCCGACGTCCGGGAGCGCCGTTTCCCGGCTGCAAATGAGACGTACCACTAACAGGGCGACCAGTAGCAGTTCCGCTCGAGGAACCTGGCCGGCACGCCCTGGCCGGCCGCTCCTGGCCGGCACGCTCCTGGCCGGCTCGCTCCTGGCCGGCCGCTCTGGCCGGCTCGCTCCTGGCCGGCTCGCTCCTGGCCGGCACGATAACGGTCACTGCTCAATGTCATCCTTGGCTGCGATGGAACGTTCGCGGACGTCAGGTACCATGACAGTCGCACAATTGGATAGTGCCGCCCTTGCCAACCTTGGCCACAGTGGGGGCTCCGGGATCACCAGTCGGACGACGGGTCCCCGAGCCAGCGCTCGACCCAAGGTAAGCTCCGACGACATTAGGCCCTGCTCCGGGAAGTCCGGAGCCCAGGTTGCCGGTTGAACCCGGCTCTCTGGCCCATAGGGAAAGGTAGGTGAGCCGCCATATGCGGCCCTATGAAGTCATGGTCATCTTCGACGCCAGCCTGGAGGATGAAGCTATCCGGGCACAGGTCGACCGCTTCACTCAGCAGCTAACGGCTGCAGGTGCCAAGTCGGTAACTACGGACATGTGGGGTAGACGCCGGTTGGCCTACCCCGTTCGCCATCGCAACGAGGGCTATTACGTGGTCATCGACGCCACCGCCGAACCCGCTGCCTTGTCCGAGCTCGACCGCCTGCTCACCCTCACCGACGAGGTCATAAGGCACAAGGTGATGAGGGTCCCCGAGCGTGCCGCTGGCCGCTCACGCCCGGCCGCGTCCCATGGGACCACCACCGCAGTGGGCACGAATACGAACGGAGCATGAAAAATGGCACAAGATAATACGGTTAGCATCGTCGGCAACCTCACCCGTGAGCCCGAACTGCGATTCACTCCTAGTGGGCAGGCCACCGCCACCTTCGGCATCGCTGTCAACCGGACCTGGACCGACCGCCAGAGCCAGGAAAGGCGCGAATCAACTTCGTTCTTCGACGTGGTCTGCTGGGGCACCCTGGCGGAAAACGCCGCCACCTCTTTGGCCCGGGGCACCCGCGTTGTTGTCACCGGCCGCCTGGACCAGCGGTCCTGGGAGAGCCAGGAAGGCGACCGTCGGTCGAAGGTCGAGATCACGGCGGACGAGATTGCACCCAGCCTGCGCTGGGCCACCGTTCAGGTCACCAAAAACGAGCGTCGCAGCCCGGAGAGTGCCAACGGTGACTCGCATGCCGGCCACGAGCCTTCCTATCAGCGGCCTCATCCTGAGACCGCTCCGGTTGGCTACAGCAGCGCCGGTCACGAAGACGAGGAGCCGTTCTAAAACTCATGGCACGTACAAATGATCGCGACCGCAACCCGAAAAGAGCTCCCAAAGAAGCACGGCCTCGCGGCAAACGCAAGGTCTGTGTGTTCTGTAAGGAACATACCGACCGGGTTGATTACAAGGACGTAAACCTGCTGCGCCGATTTATGAGCGAGCGAGGCAAGATCCGCTCGCGGCGGGTCACGGGCAACTGCACGCAGCACCAACGTGACGTGCAAGTCGCCATCAAGACCGCCAGAGAACTCGCCCTTTTGCCCTATGTGCAAAGAACAGCAAGCGAACGCGGGCCTGGCCGGCCTCGGCCCGCCCCGGGACGGGAAGACACTGTCGAGCTCGAGGAAGGTCCGGCGCCAGCCGCAGGCTTACGACCTTGACTCCGACCTGGATGCGGATGCCGCACCCGAATTGGCAGACGTAGAGCCATGACGAAAGTCGTACTTCGCTCTGACGTCCCCAATCTCGGCAAACGCGGTGACATCCGTGATGTCGCCGACGGCTACGCCCGCAACTTCCTGTTCCCGAAAGGCCATGCCATCCCGGCCAACTCCGGCATCGCTCAGCAAGCTGAGACCATGCGCCGGGCTCGAGAGACCAAGGATGCTCACGACCGTCAGGCGGCGGAGGCCATCGCCCGCAGCCTTGTGGCGCACGTGATCCGTCTACCCATGCGAGCCGGCCCGGAGGGCCGGCTCTTCGGGTCGGTCACGACGGCGAACATCGCCGACGCCATCGCCGAACAGGCGGGCGTGGAGATTGACCGTTACCGGCTTCAACTCGACGAACCGATCAAGGCCCTCGGTACACACGAAGTACCGGTTCGGCTCCACTCAGAGGTCGAGTTCCCCGTCACGGTCGAGGTCGTCAGAGCCTGATCAATTGAATTAAAGCGACGGAGGGCAGGGCGGATATCGTCAGGCCCCCTGCCCTCCGTCGGCAGCCGCGTTGAGGCCTGCCGCTAGACCCGAGCCATATTGGCAAAGCGGGTGAAGTGGTCGAGGAACGCCAGCTGGGTCATGCCGGTGGGGCCGTTGCGGTGCTTGGCAATTATTATCTCGGCTGCGCCTTTGTCGGCCGAGTCCTTGTTGTAAACCTCATCACGATAGATAAACAGGACGACGTCGGCGTCCTGCTCGAGGCTGCCCGGATTCTCGCAGGTCGGCCAAAACCGGTCGCTTATCGGCTCGGGCCTCGAGGTTACGAGAGAGTTGAGACAGCGCCACGACGGGAACTGAAAGCTCCCGGGCCAGGATCTTGAGACCTCGGCTTATTTCTGAAACCTCGACTTGACGGTTCTCCGCCGGGCCGTGCCCGGACATCAGCTGGAGGTAGTCGACAACGATCAAGCCCAGGCCTTCCCGGCTCTTCAGTCGTCTGGCCTTGGCCCGTATTTCCATAACCGTCAAGTTGGCGTTGTCATCTATGAACAGTGGCGCCTCGCCCAGCTTGCCGATGGCATTGACCACCTTCGGCCAATCCGATTCGTGCAATTTGCCATTGCGCATCCGGGAAGAGTCGACCCTCGCCTCAGAACAGAGCAACCTCTGAGTTAGCTCGAGGTGGCTCATCTCCAGCGAGAAGAACAGCACGGGCAGCCTTCTCTCAATAGCTGCATGAGACGCCAGGCCGAGCGCAAAGGAAGTCTTCCCCATGGACGGGCGGGCGCCAACGATGACGAGGGCGCTCTGCTGGAGCCCGGACAAGCGTTCGTCCAGGTCCGTAAACCCAGTAGGTACGCCCGTTATAGCGTCACCGCGGTTATAGAGAGCCTCGAGGTGGTCGAGGCTGACCGCCAGCAATTCTCGCAGCGGCTTTAGTGAATCGGTGACACGGCGCTCCGCGACCTCGAAGACCATCGCCTCGGCTCTGTCCATCGCCGCCGTGACATCGTCCGGCAATGAGTAGCCCATCTCGGCGATCTCGCCGGCCACACTGATCAGCCGGCGCAGCAGGGCATGTTCCTGGACAATACGGGCATATCTGGCCGCGTTCGCGATCGCGGGCGTGTTGGCCTGCAACCCGATCAGGTTGCCCGTGCCACCAGCCGCTTCTAATAAATCCGCTCGCTTGAGCTCGTCGGAGACAGTTACCGGGTCAGCTGGCTCGCCCTGCGCGTAAAGCGAGCAAATCGCTTCAAAAATATGGCCGTGAGCGGGCCGGTAAAAATCATCGGTCCTGCAACTTTCCACTGCCGAAGCAATCGCGTCGCGCGACAGCAGCATTGCTCCCAGCAACGATTCCTCCGCCTGGAGGTCGTGTGGTGGCACACGCGCCGCGCGCGGACCTACCTCCTTGGCCCCGGTCGCGGATGTCCGTGATCGTCTGGGCCATGGCCCCTACCCTTACCTTCGGCCCTTGTGTGTCGCTAGAGGTGAAACACACCTACAAGAGGGGAAAACCTGTTGATTTCCCGTGGATTACGACGACGGTGCCCCCCACCAGGTACTCTGGCAAACCACATGAGTTCGAGTATAGCGAACTCATGTTCGATGGGGAAATTACATTCTTTCGGCTCTCCCTACCTCTCTCAGCAGGTGCTAGCGTCAACTCCCTACAAGCCGCCTGCGGCAGCTGTTGAGAACTCGAGGAATACCCACTTTTGAGAGACAGGCTCCTTCTCCCAAGGCTTGGCCGAACCGCACATAACGCGACCGACCAGGTATTAGTGCCTCCTCCAGGGGCCGTCGGCCGGCTCCGCCTCGCAGGGCCCTCGCAACGGAACAGGTCCTTCGCCGGGCCACAAAGCCAACGTCTGTCGTGACGCAGTCGGCCCGACCCGCTCGAACGGCCCGACCCGCTCGATCACCTTGGGCCTCTCGATCGACTGGGCCGTCTCGACCAACTGGGCCGTCTCGACCAACTTGGCCTCGGCGACTTGTGAGCCAGACCACTACTCACACCAGCTTAGGAAGCGTGACGAGATGATGACTGATCCCGAGGAACTATGGGCAACTTGTCGCGCAATCCTTCGCAAGCAGGTACCCGAGCCAACCTGGAACACTTGGCTGGCTCCCCTGATCCTGCTCGAGGCCAACGAATCACACTTCGTGGTCGGGGCACCGAGCTCGATGATCCTCGAACGGGTGGCCACCCGCTACCAGGGCATGATCGAGGAGAGCTCTGGCCGAAGCTACCTCTACAAACACCGTGAAGCTGGAGTTGGTGGTCCACGAGGTGGTGACTGCCGGAGCTCCGGCAGCCGACGATGGTACCCCGAACGGCACCGTGCTCCTTTCTCTCGGAGCAGGTGACGACGGACCGACGCCGGTCCTGGCCTCAACGCCAAATGCTGGCGGGTGGGGAAATCCTGCGTTACAGGAAGCGGAGTTCGGCCAACTCCTCCTCCCGGAACAACCGACGGTCCCACACCATGCTCAACCCCCGCTACACCTTCGAGGCTTTCGTAATCGGTGGCTCCAACCGGTTCGCTCACGCCGCCGCCCAGAGAGTGGCCGAAGAACCGGCCAAGGCTTATAACCCTTTGTTTATTTATGGTTCTTCGGGGCTGGGTAAAACGCACATGCTCCACGCCATCGGCCACTACGATTACCAAAACTTCCCCCACCTCAACGTTTGTTACGTTTCGACCGAGACATTCCTCAATGAGTTCATCGACGCCATACGTACTCACGGCCAAACCGCGTTCAAGCGTCGGTACCGGGCGTACGATGTCCTGCTCGTCGACGACATCCAGCTACTGGAAGGCAAGAAAGAAACACAAGAGGAGTTCTTTTATACGTTCAATTCCTTCTACGAAGCGGAAAAGCAGATCGTTATCTCGTCGGACAGGCACCCGCGCTCAATAGCCACGCTGGAGGACCGGCTCCGGAGCCGGTTCGAGTCCGGGCTAATCACCGATATCCAACCCCCCGAGCTAGAAACACGCCTGGCCATCCTGCGCAAAAAGTCTGAAGACGAGACAGGTCGAGATCCCGGAAGAGGTCCTCGAGCTAATCGCGACGAACGTAAAGGACAACATCCGCGAACTCGAAGGGCGCGCTCATACGCATCTCTGCCTACGCCAGCATCCATCAGGTCCCGGTGACGATCGACGATGCCCGCCAGGTACTGAAGGACATCCTGGAGGCCAACGAGCCCCGCAAAGTCACAGCCGACCAGATCCTCGAAGCTACGGCCAGGGCCTTCGACCTGTCGATCGACCAGATATGTGGCCCCAGCCGGCGTCGTCCTCTTGTCGCTGCCCGACAAACGGCGATGTACCTGTTCCGCGCCTTACCGACTCCAGCTACCCAGCAGATCGCCGTCGTCTTCGGCGGCCGCGACCACACCACCGTGATGCACGCACAGAAGAAGATAGCCAAGCTCATGAAGGAGAAACGCCAGGTCTACGACCAGGTCACCGACCTCATGCACTACCTCACGTCGGGCGAATGAGGACCGGGCGTTCACCGATGAGGATCTTGTGCCGGGACGTTGTAACTCGGGGGACAACGTCATCGGCTGTACACAGCCACCGACCCTCGACGCCGGCTGTACACTCCAGCTATCCACATGACCAACCAGGTGACCAGTGGCCCTACCAGCCCGAAGCCGGTACCGTCCACAATCCACAGCACCTACTACTACTAGCTTTAAGCTTTAAAAGATCTTCTTAGTAGAGGAGCATCTGCACAGTGAAACTGCGATGTGAGCGTGACCACCTCCTTGACGCACTTATCGACGGCCGGAAGAGCCGGCTCTGGACGCTCTGGCGGTTCTGCTGTACTTCCGGGGATAAAGCTCAACCTGGCCGGCGAACGTCTGGAGGTCACAGGCACGGACCAGGACCTCACCATCTCCACTCAAGTAGCGGTGGCCGGCCTGGCCGATGGCACGGTGGTGGCCCCGGGACGGTTGCTGACCGACATCGTCCGGGCCCTCGAACCCGGGGCCGTGCTACTCCAGGGCGACGAGGAAGAGCTGCAGGTCTCGGCGGGGCGGTCGCAGTTCATGCTCCGGCCCTACGGGGCGGCTGATTTCCCCCATTTGCCCGCCTCCACCGGCCCTACCGTGGCCTTGTCGACGGCCGGGCTGGCTGAAGCTCTCCGGCAGGTGGTGCGGGCGGCGTCCTCGGAGGACACCCGCCCCGTCCTCACCGGGGTCCTGATCGCCGCCGAGGCGGAAGGGCTACGCCTGGTGGCCACCGATTCCTACCGGCTCGCCGTCAAGGACCTCCCCGGTGCGAAGGACGTGTTGGAGGAAGGTCAAAAAGTACTGGTCCCGTCCCGCGCCCTGGGCGAGCTCCAGAGGCTACTCGGAGGACAGGCAGAAGCGGTGGAACTACACCTCGGGGCTCACGACGTCCGGTTCGCCGTGGGCCAAGTCAAGCTGTCGACCCGCCTCATCGAAGGAGAGTTCCCTCCGTACCGGCAGCTGATACCGTTCAACTACCCAAACCGCCTTGTAATTAGCCGGGATGCCTTCCTTGACGCCGTCCGTCGTGTCAGGCTCGTAGCCAGGGATTCGACCACGCCGGTACGGATCGCTTTGCGTTCCGGCACGGTCCAGTTGAGCGTCGTGACCAATGACTGGGGCCAGGCGGTGGAAGAGGTGGACGCCAAATACGAGGGGGCCGAAATGACGATCGCCTTCAACCCGCAGTACCTGGCAGAGGGGGTCGACGCCATCGTGGGTGACGAAGTGGTCCTCGAGACAATTGACGCCCTGAAGCCGGCCACTTTGAAGCCCACTGACAAGACGGACTATGTCTACCTGCTGATGCCAGTGCGGGTGGCGTGAGCCAAGGCCTCGCTGTCGTGTTGTTTTCTGTTCGGTGTTCGTCGAACAAATAAGCATTAGCGATTTCCGCAACTATGCCTCGGCGGAGATAGAGCCGGCGCCATGTGGCATAACCCTGTTCCAGGGGGACAACGGCTCGGGCAAAACCAACCTGCTCGAGGCGATCGCTTATCTTGCCTTGTTGAAGAGCTTCCGCGGTGCACCGGCCGCGTCAATGGTGCGAAATGGAGCTCAGCAGGCCGTGCTTCGGGCCAAAGCGGAACGGGAAGGACGTAGTCTCCTTATCGAGACGGAGCTCAACTTGACCGGGCGCGACAAAGTGAGGCTCAACCGTCAGCCCGTGCGCCGCAATGACGAGCTTTTCGGGGCGGTATTGGTCACGATATTTAGCCCTGACGACATCGAGATGGTAAAGGGAGGGCCACAGTCAAGGCGCCAGTACCTCGATGACCTGCTCGGCGCGTTGCAACCGAAGCACAACGCGGCGTGCGGCGAGCTCGAACGTATCTTGAAGCAACGCAATGCTTTGTTGCGGTCAGCGGGTGGCGTGCTACGGGGGAGCATGGCCAGCACCCTGGACATCTGGGACGAAAAACTGGCCAGCGTGGGGGAGGCAATTGCAGATGCACGTGAGGCCCTGATCGGGACGCTGGAAAAGGCCACAGGCGAGGCGTACATGCAATTGAGCCGGCAACAGAAGCGCGACAGCGAGCATGCCGTAGGTTTGGCTTACGAACGCAGCTGGCGCGGCCCTCTCCGATCAGCGCTGAGTGAGGCCAGGGCGGAAGACGTCCGGCGCGGAGTGACGAGTGTGGGGCCGCAGCGCGACGAGCTCTACATGTCGATCAGGGGGCTGGCGGCCCGTACGCAGGCGTCGCAGGGGGAGCAACGGAGCCTGGCCCTCTCCCTTCGGTTGGCCGGGCATGCGCTGGTCAGCGACCGGCAAGGCTCGAGCCCCGTGTTGCTGCTCGACGACGTGTTCTCCGAGCTCGACCCCGGCCGCAGTGCGGCACTGGCGTCGTGCTTGCCGGACGGCCAGGTGCTGCTGACGACTGCCGGCCCGGTCCCGGCGGGATTGCCGGTGATGCATTGGGCTCACGTTCGCGACGGGGTTGTCGAACGGGGTGGTGCCTGAACCGTAATGGCACCAACCGGTGAACGGAAAGACGACCCCAGGCGCATCTCCGCCTCACTGCCCGAGGCGGCCCGTCTGATAGGCGCGCAGGGGGCCATGGAGCTGGCTGCGGTCCGGCGGGCCTGGGCTGACGTGGTCGGCCAGCAGGCCGCAGCCCACCTGCGGCCCAAGGCGTTCACGGGGGGAGTGCTTACCGTGGCCGCTGACCACCACGCCTGGGCTACTGAGCTGCGCCTTCTGGCCTCTGACCTGCTGAAGCGTCTTCAGGTGCCGTGCCCCTCAGTACGGTCGATCGCGGTCGTGGTCAGCCCGGGACAGGGTCTGAACTGGTAGAATGGTGTCCTGGCAACTGGGTCGGTGAGGAGGACTTACAACCCGGCCAAACCCCGTACCCGTCTAGCACGGCGGCCGCGAAACCGCGCCCCGGGCGACCCGGACAAGAAGTAGAGGCAGATGATGACCAAGGTGGAACAGGAGCAGGTGGGTGCTCTGGACGGTAGGTACACGGCCAGGGACATGGCCGTGCTCGAGGGCCTCGAGCCGGTCCGAAAGCGGCCGGGCATGTTCATCGGGTCGACGGGGCCCTCGGGGCTGCACCACCTCGTTTGGGAGGTTGTCGACAACTCTGTCGACGAAGCGATGGCCGGTTTCTGTGACCGCATAGACGTCACCCTGCTAGCCGACGGAGGTTGCCGGGTGGTCGACAACGGCCGCGGCATCCCCATCGACATCAACCCCCAATACAAGCTGTCCGGAGTCGAGATCGCGCTGACGAGGTTGCACGGCGGGGGCAAGTTCGGCGGAGCGGGCTACAAGGTCTCCGGCGGTCTCCACGGCGTTGGCGTCTCGGTGGTAAATGCGCTGTCGCGAAAGCTGATCGTCGAAGTCGACCTCAATGGGGAGCGCCACCGGATGGAGTTCCTGGACGGCGGCAAACCCACTGGGAAATTGGAAGTCGTCGGTCCTTCCCCGCGCAACCGGCGCGGCACGACGGTCTCGTTTTGGCCGGATCCATCGATCTTCGAGGAGGTTGGCTTCCGGGCCCAGACCGTCCTCGAGCGTCTCCAGATGTACGCCTTCTTGAACGCCGGGCCTCGAGATCAACTTCAAGGACGAGCGCGAGGGCGGGGCCGCCCCGGTCAGCTATTGCTACAAGGGCGGGATCATCGATTTCGTCAAGCACCTCAACGCCACCAAGGACCCTCTGTTCAAACGAGTGGCGCATTTCAAGGTGGCCGAGCAGGACGGCGAGGTCGAGGTCGCGCTGCAGTGGAACACCGGTTACAACGAAGGGCTTGCACGGTTTCGCCAACGGCATCTCGACGATCGAGGGCGGCG
This sequence comes from uncultured Acidimicrobiaceae bacterium, assembly GCA_963749305.1. GTDB lineage: Bacteria > Actinomycetota > Acidimicrobiia > Acidimicrobiales > Palsa-688 > Fen-671. Next base: position 15,438 of record CAVVMN010000014.1, on the reverse strand, counting down.
CCCACGTCGAGGGCCTGAAAAAGGCCCTGACCAATGTCGTCAACAAATATGCCCGCTCCCGGAGCATGTTGAAAGAAAAGGACGAGAACCTCCTGGGCGAAGACATCCGGGAAGGCATGTGCGCCATTGTCTCGGTCAAACTCGTCAACCCGCAGTTCGAGGGCCAGACCAAAGCCAAGCTGGGCAACACGTCTATGCGCTCGCTGGTCGAGCGGGCCACCAACGAGAAGTTGGCTGAATGGCTGGAGGAAAACCCCACCGAGGGGCGGCAAATCGTTTCGAAGGCTATCCAGGCGTCCCGGGCCCGGGTGGCCGCCCGAGATGCGCGAGAGGCGACCCGGCGCAAGTCCCCGCTCGAGGGCGCCGGCATGCCCGGAAAGCTCACGGACTGCCGTACTCGGGACGCTCGTGAGGCGGAACTGTTCATCGTCGAGGGAGACTCGGCCGGAGGCTCCGCGGTGCGGGCCCGGAACCCGGAAAACCAGGCCATCTTGCCGATACGGGGCAAGATCCTGAACGTCGAGCGAGCCCGGATCGACAAGATGTTGAAGAACAACGAGATCCAGGCGCTGGTGGCTGCGATCGGGGCCGGCGTGGGCGAGGACTTCGACGTCTCGAAGATCCGCTACCACAAAGTGATCATCCTGGCGGACGCGGACGTCGACGGCAGCCACATCAGGACGCTGTTGCTTACGTTCTTCTTCCGGCAGATGACCCCGCTGGTCGAGGAGGGCCACGTTTATTGCGCTCAGCCCCCGCTGTTCTCGACGACCGTTGGGAAGGAGAAGGTTTATTTGAAGGACGAGGCGGCGAGACAACGCTTCCTGGCCGAACGGCCCGGCCACAAAGCCGAGTTCAACCGGCTGAAAGGGTTGGGTGAGATGGACTGGCACGAGCTGGGCAGCACCACTATGAGCCGAGGCGCAGCGGACGCTCCTGCAGGTGGAGATCGAGCAGGCCGCTATTGCTGACGAGGCGTGCAGCATTTTGATGGGCGACGACGTCGAGCAGCGCAAGAAGTTCATCGTCGACAACGCCGGCGAAATACGGTTCCTGGACGTCTAAATGACAGACGTAATCCTTCCCGGAGGTCCAGGGGACGACGGCAACGGGCCGCCGGCCGGGAGTCCAGCCCATCGAAATAAACGTCGAGATGGAGCGCTCGTTCCTCGAGTACGCCATGTCGGTCATCGTGCAGAGGGCCCTGCCTGACGCCCGCGACGGGCTGAAGCCGGTGCACCGCCGGATCCTCTACACGATGCACATCCAGAACTACCGTCCCGACCGGCCGCACGTTAAATGCGCCAAGGTCACCGGCGAGACGATGGCCAAGTTCCACCCCCACGGCGACGTGGCGATTTATGACGCGCTGGTCCGGATGGCCCAGCCGTTCAGTCTGAGGGCCCCGCTCATCGATTTCCACGGGAATTACGGGTCTCCCGATTTCCCGGCGGCGGCCTCGCGCTACACCGAGTGCCGTCTTTCTCAGTTGGCGTTGCAGATGTTGGAGGGCATCGACGAGGAAACCGTCGATATGACCCGCAACTACCTCAACGAGGACGACGAGCCCACCGTCTTGCCGTCGCGGTTCCCCAACCTGCTGGTCAACGGGAGCCAGGGGATCGCCGTGGGCATGGCCACGAACATCCCTCCGCACAACCTGGGCGAAGTCATAGATGCCACGACGCACTTGATCGACCACCCTGAGGCGAGCATCGAAGACCTGATGAGGTTCGTGAAAGGGCCGGACTTTCCCACCGGTGGCTTCATCCTTGGCCGCCAGGGGATCATCGACGCTTACCGGACGGGGCGCGGTTCCATCCGCATGCGGGCCCGGGCCACGATCGAAGAAACGCGCACCGGTTCCCAGATAGTAGTTACCGAACTTCCTTATCAGGCCAGCCCCCGGGCCATCCAGGAACGCATCGCCGAGCTGGTCAACAGCCGGGAGCTGGAGGGCATCCGCGACATCCAGGACCTGTCGGCCGGCAACGACACGAAAATCGTCATCCCGCTCAAGCGGGACGCCAACGCCAACGTCGTCCTCAACAACCTGTACAAACTGACGCCACTACAGACCAGTTTTGGCGTCAACATGGTGGCGCTGGTCAACGGCGGGCCGCGGACGCTCAACCTGAAGTCGGCGCTGGAAGCCTACGCGGCCCACCAGGTCGAGGTGGTAACCCGCCGGTCCGAGTACCGCCTGCGCCGGGCGCAGGCCAGGGCGCACATCGTCGAAGGCCTTTTGAAGGCCCTCGACATGATCGACGCCATAATCGCCGCCATCCGGGCGTCGGATAGCCGGGGTGAAGCACGTGAGCGGCTGATGGCGGCGCCGTTCGAGTTCAGCGAGGTGCAGGCGGAGCACATCCTGGACATGCAGCTGGCCCGTTTGACCCGGTTGGGCCGGGCCGACCTCGAAGAGGAAATGGCCAAACTGCGCCAGACGATGGCCGAGCTCGAGGCCATCCTCGGTAGTCGCGAGACGTTGAACGGTGTCGTCAAGAGCGAACTGGCTGAGATCAGGGAGCGTTTCAACACCCCCCGGATGGCCGCCATCATCCTGGACCCGGGGGAGATGGCCCCCGAGGACCTGATCGAGGATGTCGAGCTCGTCGTGACCATGACCAGGGCCGGGTACATAAAGGCGGTCCCGGCTTCCACGTACCGGACCCAGGGGCGCGGCACGCGTGGGATGCGGGGGACCAACCTGCGCGAAGCCGACATCGTGGCCAAGGTGATCCACACCACCGCCCACGCCTTTTTGTTGTTTTTCTCCAACCTGGGGCGTGTTTACCGCCTGCGGGCCTTCGAAGTGCCACTGCAGGAGCGCACGGCCCGGGGTACGGCAATAGTCAACCTTCTCCCGCTGGCCCCCGGCGAACGCATCCAGGCCCTCATCGACACCCGCGAGTTCGACCCGGACCAGTACCTGTTCTTCGCCACCAAGCAGGGGCACGTGAAAAAGACGGCCTTCTCGGAGTACGACAAAAGCCGCCGCGACGGCCTGATCGCGCTGAACCTGCGTGACGGCGACGAGCTGGTATCGGTCATCGTCACCGCCGGCCAGGACGACATATTCATGGTCAGCCGGGCGGGCATGGTCGATCAGGTTCTCCGAGGAAGACGTGCGGGCCATGGGGCGTGACGCCGCCGGCGTGCGGGGCATGGCGATGCGCCGCGACGACGAGGTGGTGGCCGCCGATATCGCCCGGGACGATTCCAGCATCCTCATGGTCACCAGCGCCGGCTACGGCAAGCGCACCCAGCTCTACCACTTCCACCGCCAAAACCGGGGTGGCCTGGGCGTGCGGGGCATCAAGCTGCCCACCCGGCGGGGCCGGGTGGCGGCCGCCTTCACCGTCGGGATCGACGACGAGATCCTGGTCATCTCCTCGTCCGGCGTGGTCGTGCGGCTGGCCGCCCGGGAGATTTCGAGCCAAGGTAGGGACGCGACGGGAGTAAGAGTGGTAAGCCTCGACGCCGGCCAGGAAGTCGCTTCAGTGGCGCCGGTGCTTGCCGTTGAGGAAGATTGATTGATGCCAGAGCCCGCCCCGGGGCAGTCGAATCGACAAGGCAGCGGCCAAGGTAGCGGGAGGCCCCCTCCCCAGCCGCCACCGACGATGCCTGGACCAGCCACTACGGCCTGGGAACCGCCCGCCCCGAGGGCGCCTCGTTACGCCGCCGCTGCTCCCGGGACCACTTACTATCCCCCCGACCCTCCTGTCCGGCAGCAGCCGCCTTCCGGCCGGACGGCGACCCGCCCGCCGGTAACCCCCCCGGCCCAGCGGCCCCGCCCGCCGGCCGGGCCGGTCCGGACCGACGGCCCCAAGCAGGACGGGGCCACCTCTGAGGCGCCGACGGTGGCGCCGGTTGCTCGGGGGAAGCGCAAGCAAGCGGTCGTCCGGGGGGTGCGCAGCCGGCGTCTCATCCGCCGCTTCGACATCTGGAGCGTGTTCAAGGTCTCCGTCATCTTCTACATCTGCGTCTTCGTGGTGATGCTGGTCGCCGGCACCGTGCTCTGGAACGTGGCTGCCGCTTTCGGGATCGTCACCGACGGAGAGAAGCTGGTCAGGTCCCTTTTCGCCCTCACCACCTTCACGCTGCACCCGCTTACGGCGTTTTGGTGGGGGTCGGTGATTGCCGGCGCCGCCTGCTTCATCGGCGTCCTGTCCAACGTCCTCGCCGCCGTCCTATACAACCTGATCAGCGACGTCGTCGGTGGCATCCAGGTGGTCGTGGTCAGCGATCAGAGCTACGAAGACAGCGTGTAAGCTCGTTCGGCTGGCGGCGACTAGCGCCAGGGGCTATAGCTCAGCCGGTTAGAGCGCAGCACTGATAATGCTGAGGTCGGTGGTTCGATTCCACCTAGCCCCACCGATAAATTCCCTGGTCAGGGCAGATATCGGGTTCTGGCAGCCAAGCCGTAGACCAATCGTCGTGCCCACTACGTGCCCTAAGCGTGCCCAAAGAGGCGGTAGGATTGGGCATGCCAGCGACACGGAGACGACACTTCGGGAGCGTCCGCAAGCTCCCCTCTGGCCGGTACCAGGCCCGCTACTGGCACGCGGGAGAGCGCTATACGTCGCCCGAAACCTTCGCCGCCAAAGCTGATGCGTCGGCCTGGCTGTCCCGCGCCGAGGCCGACGTCACGAGGGGTGCCTGGCTAGACCCCGCCGCTGGCAAGGTGACTCTCGCTGAGGTTGTAAGTCGGTGGCTCGAGTCGAACCCTCTCAAACGCGGCTCGAGCCGTGCACGTGACCAGAGCATTCTCGAAAACCACGTGCTGCCCGCTTTCGGCTCTCGTCGTGTCGGGCAGATAACGCGGCTCGAGATCCAGCAATTGGTGGACAGCTGGTCGAAGACCTACACGCCATCGACGGTGACGCGGATGTTCGCCGTCCTGCGAGGTGTACTGACCTTCGCCGTCACAGCTGACCTCATAGCCCGTTCGCCGTGCGCCGGCGTCAGGCTTCCCAGATCCACGCTTGTCGAGCGACCGGTCCTGTCCCCAGCGCAACTCCAGCATGCTGGCGTCGGAGCTGGGGCCTGACCAAGCCGCAATGATGTGGCTCGGTGTTGTGGGAGGCCTGCGGTGGGCCGAGTGCGCGGGGCTCCAAGTCAGAGCCCTGGACCTCCTCAACGGGACCGTCTCGGTATCGGCCCAGCTGGGCAGAGACGGTCGCCTGGCAGCTCCCAAGTCGCGTGCCGGCACTCGACGCTTATCGTTGCCTGGGTGGTTGGTAAATGATCTGGCCGCCGTGCTGGCGCGGCGTGGCTTAACGGCGGCGGACCCAGAGGAATTCGTTTTTGTCAGTCCCGAGGGGATGCCGCTGCACTACACTAATTGGCGTCGTACCTGGCAGTCGGATTGCAGAAAGGCACACCTTGACGGTCTTCGCTTTCACGACCTGCGCTCTATGGCTGCCACTGCACTCGTCGCCGCCGGTGTAGACATAAAGACGGCCCAGGCTCGTTTAGGCCATTCGTCCCCAACGGTGACCCTCGGCATATATGCGAGGGCGACCGAGCAAGCAGACCGTTTAGCGGCGGAGGCCATCGGGGCGCTTTTCGCTCCACCCAACGATAAAGCATCAGCGCCGCGCATCTGATCCCACTGTCCGAACCTTCCGCTTCCAGTCGCCTGGACCCATACGGTGAGGCTCGAGCAGGCCGATTAGCTTGGCTGATGGCCTCGAAGCGTCATAAATCCCGCGTCCGCCCGACGTCTTCGTGCCCCCTGCCAGGAAGCAGTCTTCGTCCAGCCCATTGCTTTGGCGACATCAAGCGCTTCGGAATAAGTCAGGCCGAAAGTACAGGCTTTTCCAGGATCGTGCACGTTCCACACATACGCGAAGAGCAGTTTGGAAAACTTCTCGTACTTCCTGGCGATGCCAAATTGACGTTCGCTCGCTGCCTTCATCTGTATTGGGCAAGCCACAAAACCGCCGCCCGTTTCGTCGAGGTCGAGGTACGCGATCAGGTCAACTCCACGATGGCAGGGGGCTCGCTTTAGATGTCCTGCGTGAGTAGCCTTCCTACGGAGACGATGCGGAAGGAGTTTCGGTGAGTAAAGAGGGTGCGCGTCTGCTGGACCAAGCCGACTGGATCATCGAATCGACGGCGCTTCTACCGGGCACTGAATCCGTTGCGTTCAGAACCCTCACGATCTCACTCGATGAGGCGCTACAACAGCAGGCCTCACAGCTGGTTGCCAGTCCGGATGTGGCGTCATCGGTAGCAGAATTTTTCCAAGACGCCGTGGATGTCGACCTCGACATCCACGCCGCCATCATCATGGCGCCTAGCGATGGATCTGACGAGGTCAGTGGTTTCGAGGATCTCATACGGCGGTACCTTGAAGTCGCCGGCCTCCGGAGCGACGACCTGGATTTGGTGGGCGTCATCGAGGAACTGCGAATTCCGGACTTCGCCTCCCAGCCACGCACCAACCAGCCCCTAGGCAAGTGGGTCAAGGCGGCCCGTGAGGGCGGCGAGGTGATCTTTGCCGTCGGGACCCTGGCCGGGGCCGCCCACGTCGCAGCCGGTGCTGGTGCCGTTCTTGCTGTGGTGGCGCCGCCAGCCGGTGCAGCCGTCCTCCTCGGCAGCGTCGCCGTGGGCGGGGGCATTTACGCCGGTGGGCGGGTGAAGCAAATGTACCGAAAGCGGGTCGCTCGACGCAAGGCAGAAAAAGAGGCTAAAGCTCGGCAAGCGGCGGAGCGCCAGCGCGCCGAGGATGAGGCGAGGCGCAGGCAGCAAGCGCAGCAAGAAGAACAAAAGCGGGCTCATGACGCGACATTGAGGCGCCAGGCGGAGTTACGTGAGCATGCCCCGCACCCACATTTGACGCCAAGCCCTGAAGGCGACGAAGGCACTCGGGGCGAAAAGAAGTAGCGCCCGATCAACGCCGGATGACTACCCAGCAGTCGCTAAAGGTGAAGTGGCGGTGATCCGTCTAGCTGGTTGCGCAAGGCAAGTGGAGATTTTCGCCGGTGTGCGGGGGCAGAGGAGACTTGCCGACTTCTGCGAGGGCTACCACGTGCGCCGGCGACGCGAGCCTGGTACCGGTCGGCGGGATCGCTCCCTGGGCTGGCGTTATCCCGCCGGCGATTCACAAAAATGCTTGGGACCCCGGAGAACGTTTTCGCCCAGGAGCCCGGGCGCGCCCCTGGCGGCGGGGGTTGTTACTTTTCCGCAACCAGGAAATGGTGCAGCACCTCGCCGTCCGCCCCGATGCTGTAGAGAGGCTGATGGTCGGGGTTGCGCACACCTCGGACATCGCTCCAGATTGCCTGATCTGCGCCTGCCCGGAGTTGGATGAACGCAGTTCCCGAAGACAGCAGATCGAGGGTTCTTGCGCAACCCCAAGCTCCGAAACCCGAGGTTTCCAGGGGATATCTTAGACATAACGTCGCGCCTTAACGCCGACTGGCTGAAACGCCCATAATACCAGGGTTCTCTGGCTGTCAAATCATCGAAGGTCGTATAGAACCGGCGATGGGGGTGATTGTCGCGGGACGCCGACGCGCCCCGAAACCGCACTACCCGCCCGGTTTCAGATCCTGATGGCCGCGGAGAGCTTCGCACACTGGCATTTTCATGTGGGCCGCAGTGGGCAATTTCCGGTGGCCGGCCCTCGCCGACTGCTTTGGTTCTGCTCTTGGCTCACACCGAGGCTCTCAGTTTGCGATGCCGGGTCTTCTAGAGCGACGACCGAGCCGTTGCGGTGACGGGACCCCGTTAATTGGTCCACGTGACCACTATCTGGGGGTCAGGTCACCATCGCTTAGCGGACCCAAGTTTTCACAGCCAGAGCCGCAAGGGCCTTTTGCCGTCCCTCGATATCGGCGGGTGTCCAGTCAGCGGCGGATCCAGCCAGCTGAGTCAACGCCAGAGCAGATGCCGCCAGTATAGGTTTCTTGATTGCGAACGCCTTGTTTCCGATCTTCCCATTCGGACCCTTGCTAAGCAATGCGAGGTTTCCAACTCTATTTAGATACTGGCGCTGCTGATCGAGAGAAAACTTGGGCCAATCGCTGGCGACTGGGTTCTTGGGGAGAATATGTTCGAGATTAACCTCGTTCTGATCCTTGTTGGGGACCAGCTCGGGCTCGGGAGTGCCAGCATTCGTTCGCTCTAAGGCGGCCAGGATATATCGTGCTAAGGGACCCCTACTAACCTCTGCCGTCGTGAAGCTTGCCTCAAACTCGTCGTCGCCGTGGATTAAGGCTGCCAATGCGGATGCCAAAGGAACGACGTCCTTTATAGTGCCTTTCCGAACGTTGACCGCTGCCTCACAGTAGAGGCGCTCGGCCGTCCCTCCTCCTATACCTCCTACAACGAGCCCTCGAATTCCCCAAGACACTAGAGCCCTCATGGCCTTCCTAATCTCCGCTGGGCTGAAGTGTTGCATGATCGCCAATATCAGAGGGCGGTTCTGCTCAAGATCGAGTATTCCGAGGACATCAATGTTATCTTGTGTCACAGTACCGAGCGTTGTCCAGAACTCGTGATCGCTGTGGAGAATCGCAGCGTACAGGCGTGAGGCATTTTGAAGCTCAGTAGCAAAATCGACAGCGTTGACCGCAGTGGATACGCGCCTTGATGGCACCATAAAGCTCACGTTCACGGGTCGCTCCATATCGTGATGACCAATAGTGGCGAAGGAAATCTGTAAAAAGCTGATTGCCAGCAACGGAAATATCAAGGTTTGTGAGTGACGCAATCCAAGCGTTTCTCACCTCCTCTAATCGTTCTCCCGCTCGTCCAACAGGTAGTTCTTCAGGAGATCCGCAATAGTAAGATCGGCACCGCGGTCATTTAGCGTTTCGAAAATGAGGAAGGCATCGGCTTCGTTCGGAACCTCTACGATGATCACACGGACGCGCTCCGCCAGGTATCTGACCCAATCTAGCAGGCGCTGGCTCCAGCCAACCCCAGCATCATCGGCCGTCTGTCTTATAGCGGAGCGGAGCTGAGAGTAGGCACGATCGATCAGACGATGGCTCCGCCTTTCGGTCGGTGCTGTGGCGTCACGCTCGATTATTCGCTTTTGAAAATAGCCGTTGTCGTCGGCATTCAAGACCGCTGAGGTACGTGCCCTCCGTGTCAAGGTCGGCTGCCGCCAAGTACTTCTGTTGCACGATAGATGCGCGGTTGTTGTCGCCCCGCTCAGCGAACTCATCACGGATGGCTGCGAGAAGGATTGCGGTTGTTGCAATGCGTTGTTGGCCGTCAATGATGGAGATACGGTCATGCAGTCCTTCACGTGAGAGGACGACCGTTCCCAGGAAGTACTCGGTGCTGCCGGTGACGAAAGAGCTCTGCAAATATTGTCCAAAACTCCGCTACCTGATCCCGCCGCGCCGATCTTATCTTGATCACCCCACGCATAAGATCGCTGATAGATAGGCACCCCTAAACGTCTTTCGGTGAACGTGCTGGCAATTCCGACGAGTTCAAAGCTGAAAGCTGATGCCTCCGACATACATCATCCTCCCGGTGTGTGTCGCCAAGACTACTACCTACACGAGGCGGCTCTGGGCCAAAGTCGCATCATAGTGATTGTGCCATAGAGAGAGAAAACAGCTGGACGACGGTTCGCCAGACCAACTGCGCGAGGATCATGGGATATCAGAATCCTCTGTTCCATCCTTATTCCTCGGCCTCAGTTCTTAGACCTCTCCGGGCTCGGCGCTTGGGTTTCCGAGGTGAGGCTGAAAATGCGGATCCGGTGAGAATTCCCGCGAGCGGTTCGTCAAGACTAAGACGCGTGACGGGACCCATAAAGTGATTCACATATTATGAGAGCGGTGGTTGGTTGTACTTCTCGCCCCAGGTATTGGCGAACTCAGCCGGGCTAAGCATGCAAAGCACTGTGGGGCCGCTAATAGTTGTACTCGGTCCGCCAGTCCTCTACTAAGACTTTGGCCTCGAGCACGGAGCTGAACTGACGCTGGTTCTCGCGCTTGGGCTCTTTGAGCCGCTTGGCGTCCTCTGCCTTCGTGCCGCCGTACTGGTTGACCCAGCGGTACCAGGCAGCCGGCGTGACCTCTAAGTAGCGGGCCACCTCGGCCACTTCCTGGCGTTCGGCCAACAGCTTTTGGCCTTCGTCCACGTGCGGATGATCTGCTCGGGCGTGTGATGGCGTCGTTTCACGGCGGTGCGTCCTCGCCCCAATCATGGGGCCTCGGGCTCTCACGACGTGTTGATCTAGCCCCCAGACGTTGGACTTTTCTTGTGAGAGTCAGGCGGCAGTGGTGGTGTGCGAGTGTAGCTTTTCGAAGGCGACTGGCGACATCATTCCCAGACTGCTGTGGCGACGTACGCGGTTGTAGAAACCTTCGATCCAGTCGAAGATCGCGCTGGACAGCTCGACCCTTGTCTTCCAGGACTTGGTGTTGAGCAACTCAGTCTGCATCCGGGCCCAGAAGGACTCGACCATGGCGTTATCGAACGCGTCACCGACGGTCCCGAGGGACTGGGCGAGGCCGGCCGAGCGCACACGTTGGCTGAATGTCCAAGAGGTGTACTGCGAACCGTGGTCGGAACTAAGCCGAATTCGGTTTAGTTCCGATTATGCCGAGGTTTTCGTTAAGCCGAGGGATCGTGGCTTGGCTTGTGCTGACAGGGCCGTCTGAGGGTTCCTCGGCTTAACGTTGTGTGCTATCGGAGGCTGTAGAGGGCTTGCAGCTTGTCTTCGCTGAGCTAGTCGGTGGCCGGGCCGTCGATGGCAGGGGTGGCTGCGTTGATGGCTTGTCGCATCATGTCGAGGGTCGCGAAGGCGTAGAACGCTGCGGTGGTCGAGGCGTTCTCGTGACCCAGGAGGCGCATGATGATCGGCAGCGGGATGCCTTGCTGGTAAAGGTCCATCGCTTTGGTCTTCCGCAGCATGTGGCAGTGGATCTTCTCCGGGATCGACGGGCAGCCCGTCCGGGCGGTCTGGGCAGCTTGCTTCAAAACGGCGGAGACCGTGTCGGCTGACAACTCGGCGGGCTGCCCGTGGTGGGGGCTGTAGAACACCGGCCTCGTCGTGGGGAGTCTTGCGCTGTTGGGGTGGAACTCGGCGAGGTACACGTGCAGGTGATCGATCGTCTTGTCGGTCAGCGGGACGATGCGAGTCCTGTTTCCCTTGCCGGTGAGGGTGACATGACCGGGGTTGGTCAGGGAGAGATTTTGCAGGGTCAGGCCGGTGATCTCGCTCACCCGGGCGGCGGTGTCATAGAGCAGGATGAGCAGCATCCGGTTTCTGCGGGATTTCGCTGTCTGCCCGCTGAACGCAGCGAGAATGGCCCGTGTTTCGGGTTCGCTGAGGTAGGCGATCGGTGTTCTGGGACTGCGGGGCGCTTTGAGAGCCTTCGCTGCCTGGCTGAGCGCGACGAGGGTGATGTCTTCCTGGGACGCGTACGCCAGGAACGCTTTGACGGCGCTGAGCCGCAGCGTGACTGTTTTCGAGGCGTAGTGTTGCTGATCAGTCATCCAGGCCAGCCATGATTTCAGGTGGTTGCGGTCGAAGTGGTCGAAGCTGACCTGTTCGCGCTCGACATGACCGGTCTCCGCGAGATAGTCGAGGAAGCATTCCAGACTGATCCGGTAGGCCTCGATCGTCTTGGGCGAGAGCCCTCTGACCTTGGGCATGTAGGCGTGGAGATAGTCTCGGGCGAAGCCGAACAAGTCGGGGGCGTCGGTTTTCGGGTCGCGTCTCATTCGAACCCGACCTCCGGCAACAGCGACCGGCTTTTCCCGGTGAGGTCGGCGTAGGAGCCCATGAAGTCGGGAGAGGTGTGAATGTAGTAGTAGGTGCTGTCAAAAGTCGCATGCCCCATGTAGCGCGACAGGTAGGGCAGCATCGCAGCGACATCGCTGCCCTGGCTCATCCATCGTTCGATGTTGGCGTAGGCGAAATGGTGGCGGAGGTCGTATGGCCGGGGTTGGCGGCCACCGGTGGGTCGGGCCAGCCCGGCTTGGTCCCAGATGCGGCCAAAGGTCACCCCAACCGCTGCCGGGGTGACCGGAGTCCCGGCGGCGGAAACGAAGAACGTTCCCGCGAGGCGAAACGCGCAGACGATGCCCGATCGCAGGCGTCGAGGACCTCGATGACCTGGCCCGTCAGGGGCAGTCGGCGGCTGCGGTTACCTTTGGACCAGACGACGTCGATGTGGCCGTCGTCGAGGTTGACCTGATCGGCCTGCAGGGCGCGGACCTCGCCGGTGCGGAGCCCGCAGGAGTGCATCAGCGTGAAGAACGCGGCCGCCTGCCACCTCCACGGGGAGGGGACTTCGTGTGCTGCTGCCGTTTCGAAGAACAACTCGATCTCTTGCCCGCTCAGCAAGTAGGGGCGGGCGGGGACCAACGGGGCTTTCCAAGCCTCGGGGAGGACATAGGCGTCGCTGACCACGTTCGCCTGGAGTTTCCCACGCAGGTCTTCGTCGGCTCCATCGAGGCCAGGGCCACAGCCAATAACTGGCTCGCCGTCGACTTCTGGACCGTGCCCAAAGCGTGCCCAAACGAAGTGGCACGACCCGTCTTGAGGTGGCTCATCGTGGCACGAACGGGCAGGTCATAGGGTGTACCAATTGCCTGACCAGCCTCTTGACCAGCCCTGATAATGCTCAGGTGGCTGGTTCGACTCCAGCTAGCCCCACAAATCCCTGGCAGAAGGCCACTTTTGTTTCCGAATGGGCGCAGCAGAGCCGTGCTGCGGTCGCTACTTGTCATCGGTGGGTCACGCTTGGGTCACTCGTCCTCCTCGGCTCCATCCCGTTCTTCCTTCCGCAGTTCCCCAGCCCGCGGCGCTGTCGGCGGCCATGAGATCCTGAACGGAGACGGCCAAATAACTGCACGCTAGCGGACACGAGATCCGCGCGCTGGCGGCCACCAGTCCTGCCTCGTTACTGACCGTTGCCAGGTGGCATCCACCACCTGGGCGCCCCTCCTCGGTGTGCTGAGTGTGCTCAAGCACCCAGTTCCCGAGGAGGGGCACATTGAAGTCTGACGAGGAGATCATGGAAATACTCGAAGCATTCGACCTGACCCAGAGCTATCGCGATGCGGCCGAGCTGGCCGGCTGCTCACCCAACACCGTCGCTTCCTACGTCGGAGCCCGGGACGAGGGCCGGTTGACCTCCGCCCCGGCCCGTCGTGACCAGCTGGTCGACGCCTACGTCGACAAGCTCGAAGAGTGGCTCGAGGCCTCGCACGGCAAGGTGCGGGCCGATGTCGTGCACGACAAGTTGGCCGCCCTGGGCTACACCGGCTCGGAGCGCACCACCCGCCGCGCCGTCGCCGCGGCCAAAAAGGCATATCGCGCCGGGCGCCGCCGGCTCTACCGGCCCTGGGTGCCCGAGCCCGGCATGTGGGCCCAGTTCGACTGGTGCGACGGCCCCCTGTCGGGGGTGTGCGCACTTGGTTGTTCTGCGCCTGGCTGGCCTGGAGCCGCTTCCGGGTCGTGCTGGCCACCACCGACAAGCGGTGCCCACCCTCATCGCCTGCTTGGACCAGTGCCTGCGCCGCTTTGGCGGTGTGCCCACGTACGCCTTGACCGACAACGAAAAAACGGTCACGACCGACATCGTCGCCCGTGTCCCGGTGCGCCACCCCGAGCTGGTGAAGATGGGCCGGCATTACGGCCTCAGCATCGCCACCTGCGTGGTGGCCGACCCCGAGTCCAAGGGCGGCTCGGAGGCGACCGTGCGCATCGCCGAGGCCGACCTGGTGCCGACCGAGGCCAACCTGCTGGCCGCCTATAAGTCCTTTGGCGAACTGGCCGCCGCCTGTGAGGCGTTCTGCGACCAGGTCAACGCCCGGGCGCACCGGGCCACCCGGCACGTCCCGGCCGAGATGCTGGCCGAGGAGCGCCACGAGGTTGCACCCCTTGCCCGAACAGCCCCTACACCGCCGTGTTCGGGGTTTCCCGCACCGTCGGGGCCAACACCCCGGTGATCGCCTTCGACGGCGGCGAGTACTCGGTGCCGTCACCGGCTGCGCGGTGAGGTGGTCTGGGCCCGCCACCACGCCGGCGAGGTCGTCGTCACCGCCATCGAGGCCGGCGGCGCCGGCGAGGTCGCCCGCCACGAGCGCACCACGCCGGGTAACCCCCGCTATGTCGACGAGCACTTCGGGCCGCCCCCGAGGGCCCGCTCGACCGCGCGCCGCGCCCTCGCACCGACGCCGACGCGGCGTTCTTGGCCATCGGCGACGGAGCCGCCTTGTGGCTGACAGAAGCCGCCGCGGTGGGCGCCGCCCGGGTGCGGGCCAAGATGGCCGAGGCGGTCACCCTGGCCGCCCTGCACGGCGCTGTGGTGGTGGACCGGGCTCTCGGCCAGGCGGCGCTGACCGGCCGCTTCGGCGAGGGCGACCTGGCCTCGGTCATCGCCCACCTGGCGTCGGCGCCGGCCCAGGGCTGGCGGCGGGCCGACGAGTCGGCCAGCCTGGCCGGCCGGCACCGGGGCGTGGGACGGGTTCGGCCGATGACCCGTCAACAGACCTTGACAGCCTCGCACGAAGCCTTGACCGCGGCTGCGGTGCATTCGCCAACCCCGCCCGGGCCGCCCAGCGCCCGTACTGCGCCGGCGTGGGCGTCGTCGCCTACGGCAGCATCGTGTTATGCCAGAGCTGCGACATGTACCGCTCGGCCGTCGGGCGCACCGATGCCCCCCGCAAACTGGCCGGCGCCGAGCTCCTCAAGTTGGTCGAGGCGGCCACCGAGCTCGCCCGCGCCGAAGACCGTCGGGCCGGGCGGTGAGGGCGGCCCGGGCCGCCGGGGCGTCGTGGGCCGAGGTGGGCGACGCCCTCGGCACCAGCCGCCAGGCCGCCCAGCAGCGCTTTTTACAAGTGGCCAGCAGCGTTTCATGGGAGGACAAGCCAATGATGCCCCCTCCCACCTTTTATGAAGGCCCCCTGGCACGACCACGAGGTCGACGACCTCGCCGGTCTGCTCGAGCTGGTCGAAGAACACCTTCGCGTGGGGCCCAGATCTCGCCGGCCACGTCGGCTGGTGGGTGCTGCGGCTCACCAACGTGAACGGGCAACGCCCATGAGGGCGCCCGAGCCACCGCCGCTGCCCGACGACCTAGAGTCCCTGCTGCGCCGGCTGCGCCTGCCCCATATCCGCCGGGCCGCCCCCGAGGTGCTGGCCACGGCCCGCTCTCAGCGCTGGGAGCCGGCCGAGGTGCTGCGCAGCCTGCTCGGCGAAGAGCTCGCCGGGCGGGAGCGCTCGGCATTGCAGACCCGGCGCAAGGCGGCCAGCTTCCCCTCGGGCAAGACCTTCGAGGCCTGGGAGCCCAAGGCTTCCTCCATCCCCCCACCGACCCAGAGCGCCTTGCGCACCCTGGAATGGGTACGCCGGCGGGAGAACCTGGTGGTGTGCGGGCCATCGGGCACGGGCAAGACATTTTTCCTAGAGGCCCTCGGGCAGGCCGCCGTCGAGGCCGGCATAAA
>CAVVMN010000013.1:0-327637 GCA_963749305.1 uncultured Acidimicrobiaceae bacterium | reverse complement strand
TCTATTTCATCGCCGACCTGGCCGAGGAGGACCCCAACCTCCAGATCATGTACGGTATCGGCGGGGAACGCCAGCTGACCGAACACACCCTCGACCACCTGTCCGGTTATGAAGGGTCGCGACCCGTGCGTATTGGTAACGGCGCCTGGGACCAGCGCCAGCACGACGTTTGGGGCGTCCTTCTGGGACTCGGTCTTGCTACACACTCGCTCACGCCAGCGCCTGGACGAGCGGCGCTGGCCAATGCTGAGAGCCCAGGTCGAGGCGGCGCTATCGCAATGGCGCCAGCCCGACCAGGGCCTCTGGGAGGTGCGTGGCCCGGCGCAGCACTTCACGGCGTCAAAAGTTCTGTGCTGGGTGGCGGCCGACCGTGGCGCCAAGCTGGCCGAGATGCGTGGCGAGAAGGAGAACGCCCTGCGGTGGCGGCAAGCGGCCGATGAAATCCACGCCGATGTGTGCGCCAATGGGACCGACGACCGGGGCGTCTTTTGCCAGTACTACGGGACCACGGCGCTCGATGCTTCGGCATTGCTCATACCTTTGCTGGGGTTTCTCCCGCCTGAGGACCCGCGGCTTCAGGGCGACCGTCCTGGCGATTGCCGACGAGCTCACCGAAGACGAACTGGTCCTCCGGTACCGGGTCGAGGAAACAGACGATGGCTTCAGTGGCGAAGAGGGCACGTTCCACCATCTGCTCGTTCTGGTTGGTCTCCGCATTGGCGGAGATAGGCCAGGTGGCCCGGGCCAGAGCGTTGTGCGCCAAGTTGCTCTCGTTTGCCAGCCCGCTGCACCTTTACGGCGAAGAGCTCGACGCTCACGACGGTGCTCACCTGGGAAATTTCCCTCAGGCCTTTTCGCACCTGGCGCTCATCAACGCAGTAATGCACGTAATAAGTGCCGATGAGGATGCGAGGTACAGACCGTGCCCGTTACCAAACGGCCCGGGTCATACGGCGTTTACCGGGGAAATAGGTTGTTGGCCTGTGAGCACGCGTACGACTTCTTCGGCGGCAAACTCACGGACGGTCCACATCGACTCCTCGGAGCAGGAAGCGGCATGCGGGGGGATTAACAGTAGCCGATCTGGTAAACGCCGGCTTCCAACTATTAGCGACGCGCCCGTTGGGCGCCGGTCGATAGAGGCATCGCCCTGCTATGCCTCTGACGACGACCCGCGGGGCGGCACGAATATGAGCCTGGTTCTCTTGCCTGCCGTGGACGTTTCGGGCGGGGCCGCCGTTCGCCTTGTGCAGGGTGCGGTCGGCAGCGAGACGGACTACGGCGACCCGTTCGAGGCCGCGCTGCGCTGGCAGCGCGACGGCGCCGAGTGGGTGCACCTCGTCGACCTCGACGCCGCCTTCGGCCGCGGCAACAACCGCGAGCTACTTGCCGGCCTCGTGCGACGGCTGGACATTGCCGTCGAACTGTCCGGCGGGATCCGCGACGAATGCTCGCTGGCCGTGGCGCTGGCCACCGGCACAGAGCGTCAACCTCGGCACGGCGGCGCTTGAGTCGCCGGACTGGGTGCGTTCGGCCATCGCCAGGTACGGCGAGCAGATCTCGGTCGGCCTGGATGTGCGCGGCACGACGCTCGCCGCACGCGGGCTGGGCCTGGGAGGGCGGCGACATCTGGGAGACCATGGCCCGCCTTGATGCCGACGGTTGCGCACGGTACGTCGTTACCGACATAACCAAGGACGGCACGCTTGCCGGTCCCAACCTGCAGCTGCTGCGAGACGTGTGCACGCGCACCGACGCCGCCGTGGTCGCCAGCGGCGGAGTTCCTCGCTGGACGACCTGCGCGCCATCGCCAGCCTGGGCCTTGAGGACGGGCGTCACGTGGAGGGCGCGATTGTCGGCAAGGCCCTCTACTCCCGGGCCTTCACGCTGCCTGAGGCGCTGGCGGCAGTCCGACAAGCGCAATTACGCCGAGTACGCCGAAACCAAGAAACCCGTTTCTCCCGGACAAGGATGCACAGATCAGAGCGGCGGGAAAAAAGAAAAGGACAATACCGGCCCACGCGAACCAGGTGCGTAAGCATCGTCGCTTTCCTTTCTAGTTCTTAGCCCCACTGACGCTTTGACCTGACAAACGTCGGACGAAGGCACAACCGCTAACGAAGCAAGCATGTGCGAGCATATGCGGGATAACACGACTGCGACCTGTGGAGGGGAGTCGTGATGGCTACGGCGGAGGCAGCCCGCGAGATTTCACCGCCTACGGTCGAGCGCTGGTACGCCCTCGACCCGGCGGAAGTCACCGGCAAGCTCGGGGTGGTGGTGGGCTCGGGACTGTCGGCTGGCGACGCGGCCGGGAGGCTCAAGCAGGACGGGCCGAACGAGCTCCCGGTGGAGCAGCCACCGTCGCCGCTCCATCGCTTCCTCGCCCAGTACACGAGCTACATGCAGATCATCCTGGTCGGCGCGGCGATCGTGTCGCTCGTGATCAAACAGTGGACCACGGCCATCGTCCTGATCGTGATCACGCTCTTCAACGCCCTGGTCGGGCTGCGCCAGGAGGGCAAGGCCGAGAGCGCCATGAACGCCCTGCAGTCGATGATGAAGGCGACGGCGCGGGTACGGCGCGACGGCGCTGAGGCCCAGATCCCGGCCGAGCAGCTCGTGGTCGGGGACATCGTGCTGATCACGGCGGGCGACGAGGTGCCGGCGGACGGGCGGATCGTATCCTCGAGCGCCCTGCAGATCGACGAGTCGGCGTTGACGGGCGAGAGCGTCCCGGCGGCGAAGGACGCCGCGACGCTGCACAGGCGGCGAGGTCGGGCCCGGAGAGCAGTCGAACATGGCGTTCATGCACACCCCGGTCACCCACGGGAGCGGGGTGGTCGTCGTCACCGGCCACGGGGAGCGGCACCCAGGTCGGCAAGATCGCCCACATGCTCTCGGCCACGGCGAAGGAGGAGACCCCGCTCACGAAGCAGATGAACACGCTGACGCTGTGGATCGTCGCCGCCGCCGGGGCTCACCATGATCGTGATGTTCGCCCTGGGCGCCTACCGCGGGCAGTCCTGGAAGATGCTGTTCGACACCGCCGTGGCGCTGGCCATCGCGGCGATCCCGCTGGCCCTGCCGATGGTCGTCCAGGTCGTCCTTTCGCTGGGCAGCGTCGAGCTGGCCAAGCAGAAGGCGATCGTCAAGGACCTGCCGTCGGTCGAGACGCTCGGGTTCACCTCGGCGATCAACTCGGACAAGACCGGGACGCTGACCATGAACCAGATGACGGCGGTCGAGGTGGTCGACCCGACCGACCGTTATGAGATCACGGGCACCGGCTACGGCCTGGAGGGCAAGATCAGCCACGCCGCCGGCACGACCGACACCATCGACGCCGCCATCCTGCCGTACGTCATCGCCAGTGACGCCAAGCTCGTTGACGGCAAGGTGGTCGGCGACCCGACCGAGGGCGCGTTGCTGGTGCTGGCCCACAAAGCGGGCGATGTCCATCGACGCCACCCGTGAGCAGTTGCCGCGCCTGGCGACGCTGCCGTTCGACCCCACCTACAAGCTGATGGCCACCTTCAACCGGGCCAAGGACGCCTCGGGCAACGACATCGTGCGCTGCTTCGTCAAGGGAGCGGCGCCGGCGGTGATGGCCCTGGCGCTCGACCGCGCTGTCCAACGGCACCAGCATCCCCTGGGACGACGCGCTCAGGCAGCGGGCCGAGCAGAACGTCCAGCGCATGGGCGAGGCCGGCCTCCGGGTCATGGCCGGAGCGTTCCGCGATCTCGATGCGGCCGGCTTCGACCCGACGGGGACCTGCTCGCCCTGGTCAAGGACCTGGAGATGACCAGCCTGGTCGGGATGGTCGACCCGCCTCGGGAGGAGTCGAAGGCCGCGGTGGCGAGCGCCCAGGAGGCGCACATCCGGGTGCGGATGGTGACCGGCGACGACGTCGTCACCGGAGCCGCGATCGCCAAGCAGCTCGACATACCGGGCGAGGCGATCCTGGGCGCCGATTTCGCCGCCCTGTCCGAACCGGAACGCCTGGAGCGGATCGACCACATCGGCGTCGTGGGCCGGGTCGCACCCGAGCACAAGGTGCTGCTGGCCGAGACGCTCAAGAAAAAGGGCGACGTCGTCGCCATGACCGGCGACGGCGTCAACGACGCGCCCGCCATCAAGGCCGCCGACATCGGCGTGGCCATGGGCAGCGGCACCGAGGTAGCCAAGAACGCCGGCCGCATGATCCTGTCTGACGACAACTTCGCCACGATCGTCTACGCGGTCGAGCAGGGCCGCAAGCTGTACGACAACCTCAACAAGTACATCCGCTTCGTCCTGCTCGAGCTCGTCGCCTTCGTCCTTACCTTCCTGGGGGCAACCCTGCTCAACCTCGCCGCCGGGCAGCCGTTTACGCCGGCGCAGATCCTGTGGATCAACTTCCTCGTCAACGCTCCGTTCGGCGTCGCGCTCGGCTTCGACCAGGAGACACCCGGCCTGATGAACCGCCACCCTCGGCCGCGCGGGGAGTCGATCCTGACCACCGGGGTGATGATCACCTGCGGCCTCGTCGGCCTGTTCGTCGCCGTCGCCAACCTGGCGCTGATCGCGATCGGGAAGAACCACTACGGCAGCGTCGAGACCGGCCGGTCGATAGGCCTGGTCGGCTTCACGCTGATGCTCGTGGTCGCCGCCTTCGAGGCCCGCAGCGAGACCGAGACCGTCTTCGCGGCGGATACTTTCAACAGCTCGAAGATGAACGTGATCGCGCTGGCCGAGCTCGCCGGGGCGTTCCTCATCACCCAGGCGGACTTCATGCACCGGCTGCTCGGCACGACCCCGTTGACAGCCCAGCAAGGGGGCCTGGCGCTTTCTATGGCCGTTTTGCTGCTGCTCGGTTGGGAGATCGGCAAGTGGGTCGCGCGCCGAAGAGGCCGGACCGAGGCCGTGACCGTCCCCGCCGGGTAACCCACCAGTCCACGCTGACCTCGCACCCGCCCCGTGAACTTGCTCGCTGAGCTCCTGGCGCTGACCTGGGGCTTTGACCGGGAAGGAGTGGCTCGGGGGGGAGGACTCGAACTCTTGTCCGGGCTCTCCCGGTCTGTCCCTGCCGGTAGCGAATTGGCTGTTACGGTCCGGTTTTTGGTCAGCGCCGATCCCGCCTCAGAGGTACTCGTGGCGACCAGTCTCGGGACGTTTGTGATCACGTTGTGATCACGAAGAACCGTGGCGTCGAGGGTGCGCTTCCAGTACCTCGTCTACTTGCCCCGCCCAACGGCCTTGGGCACCAGTGGCGGCCTGACGATGTAATCCGCGTCCTTGCTGTCGCCTACGACCGCCGCCGGCCCGGCTACTAGGGGCTCCCAGGTCAGCCCGACGACCTCGCTAAATGGCCAGTCAGGTCGTGACCGTTGTGGGCCACCCAGTTCGGAGCCGGACCATTCTTTACAGATCGGGGTGGAGAATGGCTGTCGTTGAAAGCTCGGTGGACGAGCGATCGCGGGGCGTATTGACCCGAAGGCGGCCCAGCAGACAAGCGTTCCGTGCATGATTATGTACGGCTTGGAGATGCGCTCTGCCCAGTCGTGCCGGTTCGGAGCGCGGTCACCGTCGCGGCGACAGTGCAACGCCATGCAGCCGAACGCCGGATATCTGGAGCTGATAATGCCCCTGATCAAGTCGACGGCTTTAAGTCCGTCATTCTGCGCCTTCGACAACGGTCGAGCGACACCGACATTCGGGGTTGTCTCATGGATCGTGACGTTGTCTACCCGACGGTGCTGCCGGGGCCGAGCAGCGAGCGATTCCATGCGCTCGCGGAGTTTGTCGCGGCTGCGCAGCGGGTCGCCGCGCAGCTCGGCAAGCAGTCGCTCTCGATCGGTCATGCCACTCCGAACCCCGGCCGCCAGCTCGGGTGCGCCGGGTGCCACCTGAGTTCGCCCTTGGCTTTGGCATTGGAGGCGCCGCGGAGCTCGGTCATCATCACCACGCCAGCCTCCCCGGCGAACAGCCGCCCGATGAAGCGCGGCACGCGCACGGGCTTCTTGGCGCCCAGCGTCTGAGCTAGCGCCGGCAACCACTCGGCGACCCTGGCTGGGTCATCGTCTACAACGTTGTAGATCCCGCGACTGCCGTGCTCGACCGCTGCCACCGTCGCCGCCGCCGCGTCGGCGATGTGGATGAACGACCACACGCCGCCGCCGCCGCCGACCAACGGGAACTTGTGCTTGCGGACCAGCTCGACCTGCTCCGAGCCCGGCGCCATCGATGTGCCCGGCCCGTAGAAACCGCCGTAGCGCAGCACGATCCCTTCGGTCCAGCGTGCACCGAGGACCGCCTCCTCGAGGTGTCGGATCGCCGTAAACGACTCTCGCATCTCGCGTGCGGGCGCAAGGTCGAGTGGGTCCTCCTCGCTCTTCACAGGTCCACCGGTACGGGCGTACGGGAACGCACCATTGCTCTGCGCCACGAACCACCGCACCCCCACCGCCTGCCCTGCTGAAAGCAGGTAGTCCGTCCCCGCGGTCCGCAGGCGGTTGGTCAGCGCGAAGTCGCGATCGAAGTGGCGCAGGTCCAACTTCGCCGGAATCGCGGTCAGCTGGTGGACGATCACGTCCGGGCTCGCCCTGCCCACGGCCTCCGCGACCTGATGGCGGTCAAGCGCGTCCGCGACCACCGGCACAGCGCCCAGCTCATCGAGCATCACCTTCTTTGACTCGCTACGCGTCATGCCGTGAACCTCATGACCCGCGGCGACCAGCCGCGGCACCAACTGCTTACCGATCGCTCCCGTTGCTCCAGCGATGAACACTCTCATCTTCATTTCCTTTCATTGAGAATTTCTTGCATCCCGCTAGACAAGACGGCAGCCCCGGCCGTCACGCCTCCGAGCACCCGAGCGCGACATCAGTGGGACCTCATCTCAGGCGGTGACCTGAGCGACGCCTTGGATGACTCGGAGCCGCCCGCTGGAGAAACCTCGGGTGAGGTTGTTGGCTTTCTCGGCGAAGTTGTCGATGAACGTGTGTAGTCCGAGCGGGGCGTGGGGAGCAGACAGAAAAGACTCCATAAGTGAAGCTGCCTGCTCGGTGAGATCGTTCCACTGGACCAGGTTGAGGCCAGCCGTCTCGATGAAGGAGCGCAACTCGTCGGCCGAGGCTAGGTGGCTCAGTTCGTGACGTCTCCCTGGCGTACGGAGATCCGGTCGTCCAAGCCGACGAGTCGATTGAGCCAACGGGCTGTTTCGCAGTACTCCTCGCTGAGGTCGATGGAGGTGACGCTGCAGCGGTACTGGTCGGCGAGGAAGCGGGCTGTTCCGCCGATCCCGCTACCGGCGTCGAGTACCTCGTCGCAGCTGTTGATTTCGGCCAGTTCGGCCAGCTGGCTGGTGGCGATTCGACCCAACGTGTGGATGTCCTCGACCACGTCGAGGTCCGCGGGCTGTATGTGATCCAGGTCCTTGCCGGCGGCGATCAAGGCCTGTTCGATGTTGTGCCGGGACAAGCCGGTTGAGTACTGGCGGTCGACCTGAGGAGTCTCCATCTCGGGTCCTTTCAATAGTGGGTCTAGCTGGGCCCGGCCCTCGTCGACGAGCTTGTCCGGGACCTGACGCTCCCAGTTCGAAGTTCTTCCGAACTCTTACGGCAAGGGGACGGCTGTCTTGATCGTCCTCGGTCAGGAAGCGACGAGCTCGGGTTCTCTGTTCTCGACGAGCGCGAGCTCAGGTGCCTCTTGCATGCCGAACCGATCGTGGAACCGTCGCAGGGGGCGCGGAGCCCACCAGATGCGTTCTCCGACCAGTCCCATCACGGCAGGAACGAGTACACCCCGGACCATTGTGGCGTCTACGACGATAGCGACCCCGGTGCCGATCCCAAAGAACTGGATGAAGCTGATCTTCGACAGACCGAAGGCGAAGAACGTAACCGAAAGTAGCGCTGCCGCCGTGCTCACGATGCGGCCGGTCCGAGCTAGACCACCCCTTACTGCCTCGGTGTTCGTTGCGCCTTGGTCGTGGAGCTCCTTGATGCGGCTGATTAGGAACACCTCGTAGTCCATGGACATGGCGAAGGCGATCACGAACAGAAGGGGGGGCATGGTTGTCGAGGTCGGGGTCGGGGTGAAACCGAGGAGCCCCGACAGGTGCCCTTCCTGGAAGATCCACACCATCAGCCCAAGGACAGCGAACAGGGTCAACGCGTTCAGAACGATCGCCTTGAGCGGGATAAGGACGCTGCCGGTGAAGAGGAACAACATCAAGATGGTCGCTAACACCATGATGGCGATCGCAATTGGCAAACTGGAACCAATCGAG
Organism: uncultured Acidimicrobiaceae bacterium; assembly: GCA_963749305.1. Lineage (GTDB taxonomy): Bacteria > Actinomycetota > Acidimicrobiia > Acidimicrobiales > Palsa-688 > Fen-671. The sequence goes on along the minus strand of CAVVMN010000013.1, from coordinate 319,364 downwards.
TGCTTTTGGTCGACGATGTCGGCCGCTGTGCCTCCTACCTCGATCGTCTGGCCCGGCGGGGCTGCAAGCGCTCTGACGTGGTGGACGAGGTCCTGGGCTGGCCCACTCGACGAGACGAGGTGGTTCTGTACCTGCCAGTAGCTCACATCTCCGTTCCGATAGGCGGCCCCCCCCGCATCGGAGACGGGAAGACCAGCCACGTAGGTACCAGTCGGTCCCTCTACGGAAGTCACGCCCCTCTGCAGCGACAACCGCGTGGCATAGGCGGCTTCCGCGCCGCTTGAAGCATGTCCCCTGCCGACCGCGATAAGGGTCGACGACGCATCAGTGGAGAAGCCGGTACGCAGCTCGTTGCCGACCTGGCGAGCGGAGGCACTCGTCGGAAGAACACGGTCATCAGGATTAGAGAAATGAACGTGCAGGAACGGTGAGCCGATGATGAGCAACACCGCCAACACGGGGAATGCGCTGAGCACGGGCCGGCTGGTGACCGCTGAGGCTAGACGTCTCCAGAATGGGCTCTCTCCGTCGTGGGCCGTCGACTTGGCAGCCTTCTCGGCTTTGCGGGCAAGACGGTTCGAAAAGACGTCGAGGAGCGCCGGCATGACAAAGAGGGCGCCGAGCACCGCAAAACCCACGACAGCTATTCCCGCGTATGCGAATGACCGCAGGAAGTAGAGAGGAAACACAAGGAGAGCGGCGAGGGCTAGGGCGACGGTGAGGCCCGAGAAGACGATTGTCCGCCCGGCCGTCTCCACAGCCCGGGCGATGGCCGCTCGGGAGTCCATGCCGCGCCCCACCTCTTCGCGGTAACGATTGATGAGCAAGAGCGAGTAGTCCATGGCCAGCCCCAGACTGAGGGCAATGGTGAGGTCGACGGCGTAGGTACTGACCGAGGTGAACGCGGCCAAGACGCGGAGTTCGGCGAACGTGCCCATGATCGCCAACAGGGCGACGACAAGAGGAAGTAGTGCCGCGAGCAGGCTGGCAAAGGCGAAGTAAAGCAGCAGGGTGGTGATCGGGACAGCCACCACCGATACCAGCAGAAGGTCCTTCTTGACCTGTGTTGTGATCTCCGAACCGGTTGCCGACGACCCGCCACCTTGGACAGTCGCAGCAGCTCCACCGTAGGCCGTGAGTCTTCGGCAACAACGCCTTAGTGCGGCTGTCGACCTGGTCGTCACTACCTTTCACATGCGCCAGGATCAATGCCGCCTTCCCGTTGCCACTGCGCAACGATGCGGCCGGAGTTGTCCAATACGAGGTCACATTCGAGATGTCCGAGTTCGACTCGAGGGTCGCCGTGACCTTTTTACCCACCGCGACGACTGCCGGTGACGACACAGATCCGGCGCGCGCCGATATCAAAATGACCAGGCCCTGTTCACCGCCGAAATGCGAAGCAACCAGCGCCTCGGCCTGAGAAGACGAGGCAGAAGCACTGACAAATCCCCCCGACTGCAGCCGATTGAATGCCCCAATCCCAAGAATGGTCACGACTACAAACAACAAAGCCGTCGCGATCAAAACTGCGCGGTGATATCGAGCTGCAAACACACCCAATCTATTCAGCATCAGGACTCCTTCGGTTCAATTCATCGGCGACGTGTGGACGCGTGCAAATAATCGAGGACAGTCGTCGGCGTCTGTTCGTCAGTGGGCCGTCCCTGCGCAAAGTGCGCGAGAAACAGAGGTAACTGGTGCCACCGCCCAATGGCGGTCGACTGTGGGAAACGGCCGCGTCCGCGGTCATCTCGTCGTCCTCGCAGCCTTCAGAAAGTCGGCGACCACCTCGGGCTGGTCATACTGCGGCCAGTGTGAGGCGTCCTGCACCAGATGAACCGACGGGCCCTTGAACAGTCCGGCTATCTCGCGTCGCAAGTGAGGGGTTCAGATGGCGATCCGTTTCGCCGAAGATGACCGAGACCGGGACCTCGAGGTGTCCGAGCGCTCCACTGTCGATGAGCGCGTCCTGTTCGTCCAATGAGCCGAACAGGCCGGCGGTCCAGGCGCGGACGGCTGCGATGGCATCAGGCTGGCCGGCGTCGCCGAAGAACTGCGGCAGGATCGACTGGATGGCGAGGCCTTGGGGGTCGACGGCGTCCAAGCCCCACTGGGTGGCGGTGTGCTGCAAGAGCCAGAGACGCTGGCCCTCGTCGTTGACCATGGCGTCGGCGAGCGGGGTTAGCTCGGGATCGGCGAGCAGCCGGATCATCTCGGGAAGCTTCAGAGAAGGCTGGTGACCGAAAATGGTGTTGAGCAGCACCAAATGGGCCACCCGTTCGGGGTGGGCGACGGCGAACGCAACGGCATCGGGCCGACGCGTCGTGACCGACAAGTACTGCTCGGGTCATGCCCAGCTCGTCGAGCACGGCCACCAGTTCGGAGCCGTGGTCCTCAAGGGTGAACCCGGCAGCGCCCGAGCGATCGGACCGACCGTACCCGAGCCAGTCGAAGGCAACAGCGCGCCTTGGGGCCAGCCGCGGCAAAAGCTTGTCGTAGATCCGGTGATCGTCGGGAAAACCGTGCATGAGGACGATCGGGGGATCCTCACCGGGTATTTCGCGCACGAAGACGTGGCCGTTGGGCGTACCGGCTCGTCTCTCGTTGGTGAATACAGCCGCTTCTGTCATAACAGTCTTCCTTCCATCTCGGATGTGCTGCAGGTCAAGGGTTTCGTCGGGGTTCCGGGGCCGCAGAGTTGGTCATTTGGTGATGCCATCCGCCGGGCCCCATCACCGACGGCCCATCGGGCCGGTCTCCGGGGCCCAGTAGGGGCTCGTTCCGGGACGGATCGTCAGGCCCGAGGATCGACGTCGAGGGGTCGGATCCGAGCGACCGATCGTGGATGTCGCGTCGGGCCGGTCTTCGGGGCCGAGCAGGGGGAGGCGCTAGAGCGGGCCTGGGCCACCGAAGATCGATGGAGGGAGCGCTTGACCCTCCCGCCGGCGCCGGCCGGCGGCCGCGATCCACAACCGGTCCATGGGAGGCGATGTCGTCATGCTCAGCCGGCCTGTATGGCGTCGACGTTGATCATGACCACCGCCATCGCCTTGTCGAGCTCATCGGTGTGGCTGAACTCGATCAGCCGAGTGCCGGCCTTGAACAGCGGCAGGTGACCAGGGGGCGCGTAGTAGGCCTCGCCGGCCTCGATTACGTCTTCGCTGTTGTCCGTGTAGCGGATCACCAGAGTGCCTTCGAGCACGACCCCCCAGTGGCGAGCCTGGCAGGCGTTGTCTGGCAGCCCGGTGAACAGCGGCGCCGGGTCCTGGTCGTGGGCGGAAAACTCGAAGCCGACGGTATAGCCGTCGAAGGCGCCGTAGTGGGCTTCGATGCCGTCGACGTCGAGGTGCTTGCTGGTCGTCTGGGGGCTGATCTTGCCCATGGGGTTCTCCTTCGCAGTCGGTTCACCCATTAGGCGTGAGATCGCGTCACACAGTGTGCGGCGCCTCCCCGGCTCGGCGGGGTTGTCAGGCTTTGACATATTGGCCTTTGTCGTCTCGGTCAGCGTCGCGTTTGACGTCGTCGAAAGGTCGATAATCGGTGGGTACGGTCGGGTTGTTTGCCGAGCGTGGTCGGCGGTCGGCTCCTCCGTCGCTCGGTGTCGTTGGCGGCGGGCGAGCTGGCGTAGCCGGTGTCGCTCGGCCGTGGCGAGCATCTCGTCGATGCGGGCGTCGGCGAGGACTTTCGCCATGTGCGGGTGCATCATCGAGCCGGTCCTTTGGGTGGTGGGTTGTTGAGGGTTGTGCTCATCCGTTCGGCCACCAGTAGCGGTCGCGGGGGTCGTGCGATGTGCGGGTGTCGACGCCCCACCGCATCGCGGCGAGACCGAGCGCAACGACTATGAGCAGGAAGGCCAGCGCGCCCATTAGCCGTGACCTGGGCTGCCGGCCGTCTCGAGCTGGACCTCCGGGGCCGGCTCGGTGACGCTTTGGCGGATGGATAAGCGGTCGTCCGGGCGATGGAGCGTCTGCACTGCCCACCAGGCGGCGTGCTGGTAAGGCGCATGAAGGTGAGGACGAGTGGGCCGCGGACCAAGGTGGCATCCATGACCACGGCCAGGGCGAGCCGGGCAGGCGTTGTCGGGCCCCGGTGAACAGTGGCGCCGGGCCCTTGTCGTGGGCGGAAAACTCGAAGCCGACGTTATAGCCATCGAGGGCGCCGTAGTGGGCTTCGATGCCGTCGACGTCGAGGTGCTTGCTGGTCGTCTGGGGGCTGATCTCTCCCATGGGGTTCCCCTTCGCAGTCGGTTCACCCATTAGGCGTGAGATCGCGTCACACAGTGTGCGGCGCCTCCCCGGAGGTCCAGTCGACAGGCGGGTCGGGCTGGTAGACGCAGTAGCTACCGGTCCAGACGGAATGCGCGAGGTGGCGACCGAGCGCCGGGTGAGCGACCTCGATGCGCTGCAGGGCGTCACGGATGCGGCTGCGGACCGCGGTGCGGGCGCGCTCGGCCGACGCCCCAGCGCGGCGAGGGTGACCCCCGAGCCCGTAGGCGCCACGCAGCTCGGCGATCAGCGCCTCCTGCTCGGCCGCCAAGCCGGCTGACCGCTCGCGGTCACCAGCGACGTCCGCCTGGTCGAGCTCGGCGGCGATCTCGACAAGCCGCGCCCGGTACGCGTCGCGGGCCTCGGCGTCGATCACCGGGCCGCCACCGGCATCGAGGACGGTGCCCCCGGTGGCCATCAGGTCCTGGGCGGCGATCTCGCGGCCCGGCTCGGCGAGGAGGCGAGCGAGGTCACGTAGGCCCTTGCGGTCGGTCAACGCACACGTTTCTCCGTCGAAGGTGATCGACCACACGTCGCCGTCCCGGACAAACCGGTTGCCTGGACCGGCCGCCGCCGCCCGCCGTCGTGTCGGCGGCTCGGCCAGCGCCTCGATCTGGGCCAGCCGACCGGTCGCACCCACCCGACGCCACACGTCGGCGGCTCGGTTGAGGCGGTTGCGGTCGCCGAGCGCCCGTCCGGCCTGGTGGTCGACGACGGCGGCCACCAGGACGGCACCCGCTCGCAACGCTGCATCGTGGGCGGCGGCGAAGTGGGAGTCGGCGGCGCCCAGGTCGCCGTCGAGGGCGGCGAGCGAGCCCAGCACGCGATCGAGCGGGCCGCGGATAGCCGCGCCGATGCCTGTCACCACCCACAGCGCGCCGAACGGCTCGATGGCGCGGCGCACGGCGTCAGCCGCGGGGTGCCCGCCAACGGCAACCATCAGCTCGGCCAAGTTCATCATCAAGGACGGCCACGCCGAGTCGAGCTCGGCTGCCAACGTGGCGTCGGCCCATCGGCCCAGCGACACCCGGGCCTCGTCGAGGTCACCAGTGAGGGCGCGCAGCAGGGCGCCGATCACTTGGGCCCGAACGTCGTCGACCACCTCCGTCACCCAGACGTTACGGAGGCTCTCGCCCACGAGGTCCGGGTCGGCCAGGTCCAAGGCCATCATGCCCTGCTGCAAGCGAGCGAGCAGGACGGCGTTCGTACCGCGAACCTCAGAAACCAGTGCCTCGAGCTGAGCGCGAGCGCGCGCCCGCGCCTGCATCTGGCCTCTGGCCAGCGCCAGCGAAGCGCGCCACAGCGGCGGGTACCACATGTACTCGGCCCGACCGAGACGGGCAGCGGCACGTTCGAAGCGGGCCACCTCGACCTCCGCGTGCCGCAGGTCACCCGCCTCGAACAGAGCCTGGACTAGTAGCCGACGCCCGAGGGCCTCGACACCGACGTCGCCGGTGACCACGGCACGCTCGATGATCTCGCTCGCCGCGTCACGACGCTCGGCGACGTGGTCGGCCGGCCACGACGTCGCACCACGCCGCCAGGGTCTCGGCGATGACCGACGGGTCAAGGCCCGCCACGGCGCGGGCGCGTGCCCGCGATGCCAGCTCGGTCCGCTGGGCGAGCGGTGCGCTATGCGATAGCGCGGTGGACAGGCGGGCCGCGAGCCGGGCGCCCAGCACGTCGTCGTCCCGCAACGCCTCGACCGCTCGGTCGAGGAGTTGGCACACGTCGGCGTCACGGGTCACCACCTCGATGGCGGTCATGCCACCGCTGAAGCCGAGCGCCGCCCGGCCCAGCGCCCGCCGGTCGCCGTCCCGTGCCGCTTCCTCGGCCACCTCGCCGAACGTCTGCCGCGCTCTGCTCATGACCCCCGCCGCCACCAGGGCATCGCCCAGCGCGAGCTTCACCTCGAGCCGGTTGCCCAACCCCGGGTCGATGGCGAGCATGGCCAGCGCCTGCTCGAAGCGCCGGGCGGCCAAGTCGAACGACAGTAGCGACTCGGCCTCGGCGGCCGCCTCCAACGCGTAGCTGAACGCCGGCGCGGCATTGCCGAGCGGCGCCGCCCGCCCGAAGTGGTGGGCGAGCGCGGCCGCATCGACCGGCAGGCCCCTCCGGCGTCGAGCCTCCAGCTCGTGCCCCACCCGGTCGTGGAGCCGAGCTCTAGTCGCTGACGACAGCGACTCGTACACCGCGACCCGGAACAGCGCATGACGATAGGACACAAAAGTGGCGTGCAGTTCCGCTAGCCCAGCTGTGCCCGCCTCGTCGACGAGGTCGAGCACCTCTTCGGTCGGACGATCGCAAACCGCGGCCAGAAACCCGAGCTCCGCCTGATCGCCAACGACGCTGAGCACATCGAGGACCGCCTGACAACCCTCGCCGAGGCCTGAACGGCGATCGGCGACCAGGGCGCGCAAGGTTGCGGGGATCGCCAGCTCGTTGACATCGATGGCCCGGTCCAAAGCAGACGCGGGTAGCGCCCGAGCCAGCTCCCTGGTGAACAGCGGGTTCCCGCCGGTGATCTCCCACACCGAGTGCGCCGCAGCGCCGAGCACGGGCTGCCCCCGTACGGCCGAGACCAGCGCGGTCGTACTATCCACATCGAGACCACGCAGCTCGAGCACCAAACCGTGGTGCTGTAGCTCGGCGATCGACTTCGACCGCGGGAGGGCACCGGCCGCGTCAACCGGACGATGAGCTGCGACCACGACGATCGGCATGCTCGCCAAGACCGATGCCACCTGGGTCAGCACCGACAGCGTCGCCGCGTCGGCCCAGTGCAGGTCATCGACCACCAGCAGCAGCGGGGCGTCGGCGCGCTCCCGCAACCACTCCGCCACCCGGGCGGCCTGCTCGACCCGTCCGCTGTCGCGATCGCCACCCGGGACCGCGAGGTCCGGCGAGGTGACACCGGGCCGCGCCAGCTGGCCGACCATCTCTGTCCACGGCTGCAGCGGCGGCACCGCCGCCGTCTGCCAACACGCTGCCCAACCAACCGAGAACCCGCGTTGACGGGCCGCCACGCTGGCGCGTTCCGCCAAGGCAGTCTTGCCGAGGCCGGGCTCACCAACCAAAACGACGAGTCCCCCGACGCCACGCTCCGCCAACGACAACCGCGCCACGATCTCGCGCTCCTCACTTGCTCGCCCGACCAGCATCGGCGACGCATCCATCACGCGTACATTGTGACCGGACGAGTCTCCGCAAAGTGCTCCACATCCGTCCGCCAGAGGCTCGGCGATTTCCTGGTGGAAGACTGGCTCCCCACAGTCCAGCGAGAGCTCGCCCGCTCAACGTGGGAGGACTACGAACGCAAAGTCCGCAACCACGTCCTTCCACATCTCGGCCGCCTACCGATCCAGGCCCTCGACGCCATGGCGCTCAATCGCTTTTACACACACCTACTCGAGCGTGGACGCCTTCTCGGCACGCAGTCCCCTGGGCTCAAGCCGAGAACTGTGCGCTATATCCACACGATCATCCACGCCGCGCTCGACGATGCTGTTCGTTGGCGACGCATCACACTGACCCCAGCCGACCAGGCCAACCCACCCTCAACCTCCGAGTCGAAGGCACCGGAGATGAAGGCTTGGACTCAGCAACAGCTGCTCCGTTTCCTGGCTCTTTGCGAAGGCGACCGCTATTACGACCCCTGGTTTTTCCTTGCTACCACGGGCTGCCGCCGGGGTGAAGCGCTAGGCCTTCGCTGGCACGACGTAAACCTGGACGAAGTGCCTGCCCACGCCTCGATCCGGCAGGAATGCATCCCGCTGACTAAGGCGAGCGGCAAGGGGCGGGAGGGTCGCATGGTCCCCCGGACCAAAGGCGATAAGGCTCGGGTGATCGAGCTAGACACCCAGACCAGAGCAGTCTTGACTGGCTGGAAGGCGATCCAGGACAAGGAGCGTCAGCTGGTCGGCGCCGGGTACGAGGACAACGGGCTAATATTCTGCCAACCCGACGGGAGGCCATATCACCCGGAGGCCTTCTCAAAAACCTTCGACCGTCGCCTTCGCCAGCAGAAATTTGTGGACCTACCGCGAATTCGTCTTCACGACCTGAGGCACACTTGGGCCACTCTCGCACTCGTTGCTGGGGTCGACATCAAGATGGTGTCCGAGCGGCTCGGTCACTCGAGCATCCTGATCACCTCTCAGACTTATCAGCACGTGATGAAGGGGATGCAAGCGGGCGCGGCTCAGAAGGTGGCCGATCTAATTTTCGGCCCTCCGACAGAACCGTGAGCTACTGATCGGGCTTGAAGAGCCGGACGAACGGTCGGGGACCAAAGATCATCGTGGCCACCGTGTCGGCGGCCTCAGCTTGCTCACCCGGCTGGGCGGGTCGTTCCAGCACTGCCCAAACCGTCGTTCGATCGCCGGAGATTGCTGTGCGTACCGGGAACCCGAGGAGTCGTCCGGCCCGGCGAGCGGCCTTGCGCCAGCGCTCGACGTTATCGACTTCGATGACGTTGGCCATGACAATGCCCCTGTCATCCAGAACGGGGGCAAGTTCACGAGCCAGGCGATCTACGACCTTGTAGTCGAAGTTGGTCACCGTCACATAGGGGGTCCCTTACCCAGTTGTGATCAATCCGTGATCACGACCTGAACCTCGATGCATCTCAGTTTGGAGAGCATGGCTCTGACCTGCGGAAATGTCTCGAGGAGTGGCTCGGGGGGGAGGACTCGAACCCCCAATGACAGGGCCAGAACCTGTAGTGTTGCCGATTACACCACCCCCGAATGGGCAGACCCATATGCTAGCCGACGCGCCGCCGGTGCCCGGAACGCGTGGTGTCCCTGGGTACGGCGCCTAACCCGTGCGCTGGCTATCCGCCCGCCGCGGCCTGGTCCTCGGCTGCAGCCCGGTGGCGAGCGGACGCTACGCGGGCCAGCGTGCGCCGGCGGCCCAACAATACGAGGGATTCGAACAGAGGCGGGCCCACTGTGCGCCCCGTGACGGCCAAGCGGACGGGCGCCTGTGCCTTCCCGAGAGCGGTCACTCCGACGGCGGCACCCGCCTCTAGCGTGGCCTCCCGGATGCCGGGCGCGTCCCATTCGCAATCGTGGTAGTTGCCTTCGGCCGTTCCCAGCAGAGCCGCGAACGCCGGCTGCTGGCGCCGGGCCTTGTCCCAGTCAGCCTGGTCGATCTTGACCTCGGGCAGGTACAGGAAGTCGACCATCGAGTAGACGTCCGCCAGGGTCCTGGCCCGTTCCTGGACGAGGGAGGCTATGGGCGACCAACGGTCGTTCAACCATTCGCCGGCGCGTGCCACGAACGCGTCCGGGGAAAGCGACCGCAAATAGGTCGCATTTACGGACGCCAGCTTTTGCTGGTCGAAAAAGGCGGGCGATGACTTGACGTTCTCCAGGCGGAACTCGTCGATGAGTTCCTGTTTGGAAAGGATCTCTCGGTCGTTCCTGGGGGACCAACCGAGCAAGGCCAAGTAATTGAACATGGCCTCGGGAAGGTACCCTTCGTCGCGATAGTCCTCGAGGGCAACTTTGTCCCGTCGTTTGGAGAGTTTTTGCCGGGACTCATTGACGAGCAGCGGCAGATGGGCAAAGAGAGGGCGCTGGCCCAGTTCGAGGGCGTCCCAAAGTAGCAAGTACTTGGGGGTGTTCGGCACATGGTCTTCACCCCGTATTACGTGGCTTATGGCCATGTCACCGTCGTCGGTCACGTTGGCCAAAATGAACAGCGGCTGCCCGTTGGACTTGCGCACACTGAAATCCTCGATAGAGGAGTTCTCGTAGACGACTTCGCCCCGGACGATGTCATGCCAAGACGTAGTACCGCTGTCAGGAGTGCGGAAGCGCAGCAGCCGCCCGGATGTCGGCTCCAGGCCCCGGTCGCGGCAATATCCGTCGTAGACCGGAGGCCGGCCACTGGCGTTGTTGCGCTCAGCTACCTGCCCGGGGTTGCAGTCGCAGGCGTACACGAGGTCTTTGGCCAACAGATAGTCGATGGCGGCCTCGTACAGGTCCCCTCGGTCGGACTGGAAATACGGCCCCTCATCCCAATCGAGACCAAGCCACAACATGGCCCGCTCGATGCCCTCGGCATGTTCGGCCCGATTGCGCAGGGCGTCGGTGTCTTCGATCCGCAGTATGTAAGTCCCGCCCTGTTGGCGGGCGAACAGCCAGTTGAACAGGGCGGTTCGCGCGCTGCCGACATGGAAGTACCCCGTGGGCGAAGGGGCCATGCGTACCCGGACAGAACTCACGTAGGCAAACTAGCGCTTCATCAGCACTTTCCCTGGCGTCACAGGACGATCACCGTGGCCCGCTATTGCGGGCGGTCTGGTGCGGTGACTTCGCCTAGCTGGCGAGGAGGTCGCGGGCATCGCTGCCCGCCAGCGCCCGGCGGAGCTTGGTGAGTGCATCGCGCTCGATGCGCCGGACCCGCTCGGCCGTGAGGTCGAGCAGCTCGCCCACCTCGCCCTGGGTCCGCGGCTCGCCCCGGTCCAGCCCATAGCGCAGAGACAGGACCCGCCGTTCGTCTTCGGACAACCGGCTCAGGAAGTCCTCGATCTGCCCGGCTAGCAACGCCTGCGCCACCGTCTCGAACGGCGACTGGGCCGAATGGTTTACCACCAAGTCACCCAGACTGGTGTCCCCGTCCTCGCCCACTGCAGCGTCAAGGCTGACGGGATCGCTGTCGTAGTGGAGCAGCTCGGCCAGGACACTTTCCTCGATCTCCAGGGCCTCGGCTAGCTCCGCCAGAGTGGGCGGCCGGCCATGCTTGGCCTCGAGCTCACCCTGCACCCGCCGGGCGCGGCGGATCTCGTCGCCGACGTGAGCGGGGATACGCACCGTATGGGCGGTATTTTCGATTGCTCTGCCAATCGATTGCCGGATCCACCACGTGGCGTACGTCGAGAACTTGAAGCCCTTGCGCCAGTCGAACTTCTCGACGGCGTGGATCAAGCCCAGGTTGCCCTCCTGGATGAGGTCCGAAAGCGGCAGTCCCGACCACTGGTACTTGCGGGCGACCGAAACAACCAAACGGAGGTTGGAGTTGATGAACTGCGTGGTGGCGTCCTCGCCCGCGAGGATCGTCTTGCGGAGCTCCTTCTTGCGCTTGGGCGTGAGGTCCGAGCCGCTCTCGAGCTCCTCACGGGCAGCCTGGGCAGCCTGGATAACCTGGCCGAGGCGCATCTCATCGGCCTTGGTGAGCAACGGGAAGCTCCCGGCCTCATCAAGGTAGAGCCCGAGCAGGTCGGGACCGGCGCCCATGGCGCCTCTTGCGGCAGTGCGACGGCTGAAATCGTTCATTGTGATATTGGTAACGCCCCAGCTAGAAGGTTTGTTCCGTGCCGAACGGTTTTGTGGCGCAAGCTACATACGACTGGGCAAGTTCTACCCATTCGACATAAGAACAACCCTGAGTTCGTCCTTTGCGCGCCCTGTCGGGCCCGGTCCACACGAAGCTCACCTTTCTGCTGGTCACCAGCATAGTACGAGACCTAAACAAAGCTACCGTTTATACGGCTCACCGCTCACTGCGGATGCCACCTGCCCTCTGGCTAGCCCCCGTCTCTGTCCGAGACCGCCGCTTCAGGCCCGGCGGGGGCCACCAAACCACCCCGTAGCGCGGCCAGTATGACGCCGGCGGCCAGCGCGGCCGTCTCGGCCCGCAATACGTTGGGGCCGAGGCCGACACGGTGCGCTACCGGGACAGCAACCAGCTCTTCCTCGCTCCAACCGCCCTCGGGCCCCACCAACACGGTCGGGGTGGCCAGGGTGAGCGGGACGCCACCCTGGGCGGCGAGGGCGACGTTGCCGCGCCCCGCCCGAGCTCGACACGGACGAGGGCCTCGAAGGGCACGGGCCCGTCGATCTCCGGCAGTCTGACCCGCCGGCTCTGCATGGCGGCCTGGCGGGCCACCTCGCGAAGGCGCTCGAGCTGACGGCCCTCATGGCCGGGGCGCCAGCGAGCGACGCAGCGGTCCGTGACCATGACCACGACCCGGTCGGTGCCGGCCTCGGTCAACCTCTGAACGGCCCACTCGGGGTGATCGCCCTTGGTGAGAGCGAAGCCGACGGTGAGCAGTGGCTCGGGTGGCGGTTCCCAGGTCGGCTCGGTCAGAGGGACGAGGGCGCCGCCCAGCCACTCGCACAACCGTGAACCACCTCTCCCGTCGGCCACCGAGACGGTCTCTTCGGGACGGAGGCGCAGCACACGTGAGAGATGATGGACGTCTTTCTCCGTGAGGGCCGGCCGGTCGAGGTCGTCGACGAAGACATGCGCCACCGCCCGGCGCATTTTCCCTCTATTTGAACGCGCTGCGAATGCGCGAGAAAAGCCCCGCTTCAGGCGGGGCCACGTCCTCACCGCGCTCGGCCGCGAAGCGCCGCAAGAGGTCCTCCTGGCTCGGTGTGAGCTCCGTCGGTGTCTCCACCACCACCGTGACGATCAAGTCGCCACGGCCACGGCGCTGGAGATGCGGGACCCCTCGGGCTCGTAGGCGTACCTCCTGGCCGGTCGGGCACCCGGGCGGGACTGTGAGCTCCTCCGGGCCGTCGAGTGTTTCCACTTTGAGCTGGGCGCCAAGCGCGGCCTGCGTCATGGTTACCCTGAGCGCAGCCCGCAAGTCGAACCCGTCACGGTGAAGCGTGGGGTGTGGCCTGACCCTCAAGTGCAGGTAGAGGTCCCCCGGTGGGCCTCCTCTCGGCCCCGAGGCACCCCTTCCGGTCAGGCGCAGGGTCGAGCCGTCGTCAACGCCGGCCGGCACGTCCACCGTGTAGGAGTGCTCCTCCAGGCGCCGGCCCTGGCCCCGGCAGTCCGGGCAAGGAGATGGGATCTCCTCGCCGGTCCCGCCGCACCGGGGGCAGGGAGTGGACGTCACCATCTGCCCGAGCAGGGACTGGCGCACTCGCCGCAACTCGCCGGCCCCATTGCAGGTCGAACACGTCACCGACATGGTCCCGCGGCGCGCCCCGGTGCCGGCACATGTTTCGCACGTCGCGGCGGCCCGCACAGATACTTCCCGTTGCGTGCCGAGAACCGCCTCAGCGAAATCGACCTCGAGCATGGCTTCGACGTTCTCGCCTTTCGGCGGGCCCGAGCGCCCCGTGTTGCGGGGGCTGAACGGGCCGCCGCCGAAAAAGGCGTCGAAAATATCGCCCAGACCGCCGCCGGTGAACCCGGCGAACGGGTCTCCGGCCCGTTCGCCCTCCGGCCCGAACATGTCGTACTGCCGCCGCCGTTCAGGGTCCTTCAGCGTCTCATAAGCGCGGTTGACGAGCTTGAAACGCTCCTCGTTGGCCTCGGCTGCAACCGGCGTGCCTGCATGACGGTCCGGGTGGAGCTCGCGCGCCAGCTTCCGGTAGGCACGCTTTATTTCGTCCTCGGTGGCGTTCCGGCCGACGCCGAGGAGGGCGTAGTAGTCATCCTCAGCCAAGGCTGGAGCTCCTCTGCCTCTCTTTAGACTGGCCGGCCCTGGTCGCTGGGCCGGCACCGTCGCCGGCATCCCGCAGTGCCTTGCTCAATCTCTTCGAAACCACCGCGACGGCCGCGAGCGTCTGGTCGTAATGCATCCTCGTCGGCCCGAGTACACCCACGGTACCGGCCCTCTCACCGTCGACGTCGTAAGGAGCCACGACGACCGAACAGTCAGCCAGCGGTACCAGCCCGTGTTCGGCCCCGATGGCAACCGTAAGGCCACGGTCAAGGACGTCCTTTAACAGGGCGACCAGCACGTACTGTTGCTCGAGGATGCCGAGGACGGTCCTGATGGTGCCTACCGCTTCGAACGCAGTGGCCATCCGGGCGGCACCGCCAACGAACACGTGCTCCGAAGTGCTCTCCGGCTCCGATGTGCGCAGAGCTTGTACTGCCGCCTCGGCGAGAGAGTCGACGACGGGGTCACCCGTCGAGGGGGGCAGCCCAACTTTGTCCAGGGTGGCGCCGACCAGGAAGGCGGCTGCGCTGGCCGAGGCCCCTTCGACCTGGGTGTCTGACACCTCGATCGGAAGTTCGAGCGGGCGCCTTTCGACCGCCGCATTGGCCAGCACCGCCACCGCTAGCACCATTCGAGCGGTGACCTTGACCAGTTGCAGGGAACGCACTCGGCCCGGCTCGGGCGCCGCCGGCGCCACCACCACGGCGGCGTAATCGGTCAGTTTCGAAAGAAGGCCGCTCGTCTCGGCCAGCATGCCCTCGATCTCGCCGTGCGTCCGGGCAAAGAACATCCGTACTAGCTCCGCCTGCGATGGGTTCAGTGCCGCCCGCCCGGGGAGGGAGTCGACAAAAAAGCGGTAGCCCTTGTCGGTCGGCACGCGGCCCGCACTGGCGTGCGGTTGGAACAGGTAACCCTCCTGCTCCAGGACGGCCATTTCGTTGCGCACGGTGGCCGGAGAGACGCCGAGGTCGCCCAGTTGCGCGACGTACGCCGAGCTCACCGGTTGAGCCGTCCGGATATGGCACTCCACAACGGCGCGAAGAATGGCGGATTTACGGTCGTCCAGCATCTCTGGCACTTAAGGTTACCCAGTGCCAGCGCCCGACTCGCGCCGCCGAGCGTCGCCCTCTCGTCGCACAACTGTTACTCAGGTGTTACTGAGGCTCTTGCTGTCCCGGCGTTAACCTTGGCTAGTAAGGCAGCGCCAGCGAGCCCCTTGAGGGCCGTTTTGTCTGCCGGCGAGAAACCTGACTAAAATGGTCATGATTTGTCACCTAACGGAGGAAGAAGTGCCTGAGCAGCTCATAAGCCCCCACGGCGGGGCGCTAGTGGACCTCGTCGTGACCCCCAACGGGCAGCGGAGCTGAAGGAGCAGTCTCGCAACTGGCCCTCCTGGGACCTCGCGGCCCGCCAGTTCTGCGACCTCGAGCTGCTGGGCAACGGCGGCTTCTCCCCGCTGCCGGGGCTTTCTCGGCGAAGACGACTACGAGGCCGTATGCGACCGGATGCGGCTGGCAGACGGCACGATCTGGCCCATGCCGATCACCCTCGATATCACCGAGGAAAAAGCGGCCGAGCTAGGCCCCGGCGCCAGCCTGGCCCTGCGGGACCCTGAGGGCGTGATGTTGGCCGCTGCTCCATGTGTCCGAGCTCTACCGGCCTGACCTCGGCCATGAGGTCAAGCGAGTGTTCGGGAGCACGGACAAGGCCCACCCGGGGGTCGCTTACGTGCTCGACAAGGTCAACCCCGTCTACGTCGCCGGCCAGCTCGAGATGGTCACCCCCCCTGTCCACTACGACTACAAGGCGCTCCGGCTGTCCCCGGCCCAGTTGCGCTCCCGCTTTTACGAGCTCGGGTGGGAGAGGGTGGTGGCGTTCCAGACCCGCAACCCGATGCACCGCGCCCACGTCGAGCTCACCCTGCGGGCCGCCCGTCAGGTCGAGGCCAACCTCCTCGTCCACCCCTCGGTCGGGCATGACCAAGCCGGGCGACGTGGACCACCACACCCGGGTGCGCTGCTACCAGGCCGTACTGAAGGGCTACCCGCACGCCACCGCCACTCTCTCGCTCGCTGCCGTTGGCCATGCGCATGGGCGGGCCCAGAGAGGCTGTTTGGCACGCCATAATCCGTAAGAACTACGGGGCCAGCCACTTCATCGTCGGCCGAGACCACGCCGGGCCGGGCAAGGACTCGACCGGCAAGCCCTTCTACGGCCCCTACGATGCGCAGGCGCTCCTCAACGAGCACGCCGGCGAGCTGGGAGTGGGGATCGTGCCGTTCCAGCAGATGGTCTATCGTCGAGGACCGCGACGAGTACATGCCCGTTGACGAGGTGCCCTCCGGTGCGCGGGTGCTCGACATATCGGGCACCGAGCTGCGCCGGCGGCTGGCGGAGGGCCGTGAGATCCCGTCATGGTTCACGTTCCCCGAAGTGGCGACCGAGCTCCGTCGCAGCTACCCGCCGCGGTCCCACCAGGGCGTTACCGTCTTTTTCACCGGCCTTTCGGGCGCCGGCAAGTCCACCATCGCCAGCATCTTGCTCACCAAGTTGCTCGAGGAAGGCGGCCGCCCCGTCACGCTCCTCGACGGCGACATCGTCCGCAAGCACCTGTCTTCCGAGCTCGGCTTTTCCAAAGAGCACCGTGACATCAACATCCGCCGCATTGGCTGGGTGGCGTCCGAGATCACCAAGAACGGCGGCATCGCCATCTGCGCTCCCATTGCCCCGTACGAGGCCGTCCGCCAGGAGGTGCGGTCCATGGTCGAGCCGCTCGGCGGGTTCATCCTGGTGCACGTGGCCACGCCGATCGAGGTTTGCGAGCTACGTGACCGCAAGGGCCTCTACGCCAAGGCCCGGGCCGGGATCGTGAAGGAGTTCACCGGAGTCTCGGACCCATATGAGGTGCCGGGCCACGCCGAAGTCGTATTGACACTTCCAATCTGACCGCCGAGGCCGCCGCGCAGCACGTCATACTCCATCTGCAGACCGAGGGTTACCTGGGCGGGCCTTCCTAGGTTGACAGTGCCCCGGGCTGACGGCAAGATATCGTTTACCGGCCGCGCCGCCGGGCCGGGACCTTTTTTGCCGGATCGTTAGCCTCGCCAACGCTAAGGGTGGACGCTGATGCAAGTACGGGGACGCCCCATTCACTTTGGAGTGCAGCTACAAGGTCAGGGCACGAGTTGGTCGGACTACGCCGCCGCCGTCCGCTTTGTCGAAGACCTTGGTTACGGCTCGGTCTGGATATTCGATCATCTTCTGGCCCCCTTCAAGTCGGCCGAGGGCCGTGCGTGTTTCGAGACCTTGACTACCCTCGGAGCGGTTTCCCTTTTGACCACCCGGGCCCGGGTTGGCGTGCTGGTGAACGGTGTCCTGTACCGCGACCCCGCCGTCCTGGCCAAGGCGTCAGCGCAGGTGGATGAGATGACTGGCGGACGCCTAGAGTTCTCCCTGGGCGCAGCGTGGGCGGAGCGCGAGTTCGAGGTTTACGGTATGCCGTTCCCGTCTCTTGAGGAGCGCTACCAACGCCTCGAAGAAGCCTTGCAGATCGTCAAAGCGCTTTGGAGCCAGCCACGGACCACCTTCCACGGTCGCTACTACCACCTGGACGACGCCCCGTGCGAGCCCAAACCTGTCCAGACGCCGCACCCACCGATCACCGTAGGTGGCTCAGGGGCCGGGTCGCTCCGGGTAGCCGCTCGCCACGCTGACCGCTTGAACATGCAGGGGACGCCCGAGAAGTGCGCGGTCATAATCGAGAAACTGCAGACGATGTGCAAGGAGATAGGCAGGAATTTCGACGAAATCGAGCTGTCCCATCATCCCGCCATTGCAGTCAGGGCCCGGTCGGACGAGGCGGAGGCGCTGGCGGAGCAGACCGCGGCGCGGAGCTCGGCCAACCTGCAGGATGTACGAGACAATTGGCTCATAGGCAGCCCTGGTCAGGTGGCAGAGCGGGCCCGGCAGTACCTCGACATTGGCATCAACCACTTCGTGTTCGGCGTTGGTTACCCTTTCGATGCCGAATCCCTCCGCCTGATGCGCGAGGAGGTACTGCCCTCTCTCGGTTGATGGTGTGAGCGAGGGTGGGGCGCACCTCCCTCGAAGTTGGCACTTCCCCTTCGGTTAAGTAATCGTTATATTGGTGTCAAGTAATCGTTATACGGGCTTATCGGGACTGGCCCTGGAGCGACTGACCGATTAGAGGGAGTGGGTACCTTTATGGCTGACGCAGGCGAAGGCTGGGATGTCGAGGTCGACTTTGTTTCGGTGGGCTCGGGTTGTGGCGGGTTGAGTGCGGCTATCACCGCTCACGACGCCGGCCTCGAGACCTTGATCCTCGAAAAGAGCGGAAAAGTTGGCGGGGCGCTGGCCTATTCCGGGGGCGAGGTCTGGTGCTGGGGCAACAACCTGGCCCGAGAAGCCGGCATCGAGGACTCCGTAGACGAAGTCCGTTCCTATATGCACTTCATCAGTGGCGGCCAGTACCTCGAGGCCAACCAGGAGGCCTTCATCCATAATGCGCCGGTGGTCGTCGACTACCTGATGGAAAAGGCCGGCGTGCGCCTCCAGCTCGAACGGGACGCCCCGGACTACTACTTCCCGGACGCCCCTGGTTCCAAGGGCATTGGCCGGATGCTCGAGCCGGAGCCCATCGCAGGCTCGAGCCTCGGAGAATGGCAGTCAAAGGTGCGTACCTCGCCTCATTCGCCCCCCGGTATTACGCGCAATGAGATTGTCTCTTGGGGCGGCCTCGCCGCCATGGACACCTGGGACCCGACGGTCACGACCAAGCGCGCCCAGGAGGACATGCGCACGCAGGGGCCCGGTCTGGCTGCCCACCTCGCCAAAGCAGCATGTATAGACCGCGGCATCTCCTGTGAGACATCTGCTCGGGCTTTGCAGCTGATCACGCGCGACGGAGCGGTTGTCGGTCTGCGAGCGCAGCTAGGAGGAGGCGAGAAAGTCATCAGAGCCCGAAAAGGCGTGGTACTCGCTACGAGCGGCTATGACGGAGACCCGGCCGTGGCCAGGGCCCATGAACACGCGCCGCTGTGGGGTCACACCGCCCTGTTCCCTGGTCTCACCGGTGACGGGCTGGTAATGGGCGCCGAGATTGGCGCGGAAGTGGCCACAGTGCCTCAAGACCAGTCTTTCCCCGGGCTTCCCGCGCTTCCTGGAGTCACTCAGGACGACGGGGCCCCGGTGTACCGGCTCCCGCACTTTGACATTGCCGTGCCGCACGGCATCATCGTGGACGAAGACGGCAGGCGGTTCGCGGACGAATCGTTTTACCCGCAGCTCCTGACCGCCTTGCAGGAGTTCGATGGGAAGGCGCGGCGGCTGAAGCATTTTCCATGCTTCATGGTCATCGACCAGGACCACCGTGATCGTTACGGCCTGGGCGGTGCACCAGCGGGTAAGCCTCTGCCCGAGGGTTATGCCGTGCAGGCGCCGACGCTCCGTGCCTTGGCCGAGGCTCTGGGGGTGAACGCCGCCGGTCTCGAGCAGACCGTCGAGCGGTTCAACCATTTTGCTAAGAGTGGCGAGGATCCCGATTTTGGCCGAGGCCACTATCCCTGGTCCAATGCCATGGGAGATGCCAGCGTCAAGCCCAACCCCAATCTGGGGCCCATCGAACGGGCACCTTTTTACGGTGTCCGCATGACGCTCGTAACCGTAGGGATCGATAACGCCGGTTTGATGATCGACGAGAACGCCAACGTCCGCCATGTCCGGGGCCACCCGATCCCCGGCTTGTACGCGGCGGGCAACGCGGCAGCCTACGTC
The DNA here is from genome assembly GCA_963749305.1 of uncultured Acidimicrobiaceae bacterium. Classification (GTDB taxonomy): domain Bacteria; phylum Actinomycetota; class Acidimicrobiia; order Acidimicrobiales; family Palsa-688; genus Fen-671. Next base: position 299,891 of record CAVVMN010000013.1, on the reverse strand, counting down.
GACCTCATGCGCGGGTACCAAAGCGGGTTTGCCAACTGCCGCGGCCTGGTGTTCGGACATCTGGCCGCAAAGCACGCGGCGAACCGGCCCTGATTATGGCAATGAAACTAATGGGGTAACGCGTACTTACCTCCGATGGAGGGGCAGGGCGGAGTATGACGTCAGGTTTGCGAAACCGTTTACTACACTGAGTGAGGATGAAAAGAGCCGGTCAGGAAGGTGGTTCTACCCTTGGCGAGGGGGTGACGCGCGCTCGGTCGCGGAAAAAAGGAGACCGTCACCGCTCCACGGTGACAATTACCGAGGTAGCTCGGGCCGCCGGTGTGTCGACGGCCACTGTTTCGCGCGTATTGAATGGCCATTCCCAGGTCGACCCCCGGCTAGCCGAAGCCGTCCGGCGGACCGTCAAAGAGCTCAAGTACCGTCCCAGCCGAGTAGCCCGGACCCTCCGTACAAGACAAAGCCGTGTTTGGGCCTTGATCATTTCGGACGTCCGCAACCCCTTTTTTACGGACATGGTCCGAGGGGTCGAAGACGTCGCATATTCCGCCGGTTACTCCTTGGTCCTGTGCAATGCCGAAGAGGACCTGGCCAAAGAAGGGTCGTACCTCGAGCTCGCCGTGGCCGAAAACGTCGGGGGCGTGATCCTTACGCCAGTAGGCTCGGCTACCAACCTGGCGCCCCTCACCGAGCTCGGGGTCCCGGTCGTACTGGCGGACCGCAGCCTGACCCCCCCGATCGTCGACAGCGTCACCGTCAATAACGCGGCCGGAGCGTACGCCGCCATCGATCACCTGATCACCGGGGGTTACCGTCGGATTGCGTGCATCACCGGGCCGCTTTCCAAGACGACTGGCTCAGAGCGATATGTAGGGTATTGCGAAGCCCTGAAGCACGCGGACCTGGCGGCGGACGAACGGCTCGTGCGCGTGGCCGACTTCAGGGAGACGGGCGGGCAACGCGCCATGCAAGAGCTGTTGGCGCTGGACGATCCCCCTGATGCGGTTTTCGTAGCCAACAACGTGATGACGATTGGCGCTCTCCAAGCCATAGCCGAAGCACATCTGGAAATACCTGGTGACATCGCCGTTATCGGCTTCGACGATATGTCGTGGTCTTCGCTGCTGCGGCCTCCGCTCACGACGGTGGCGCAGCCCACCTACGACCTGGGCGTGGAGACGGGCCGGTTGCTGCTGAGCCGCCTCGAGGGTTACTCGGGCGCCGCCAGGACAGTGGTGCTGTCCCCCTCCCTGGTCGTCAGAGCCAGTTCGGCGGCCAAATCCCCGGCCGCCAAACGCCGCTAGCGGGCAACCCAACCTAACCAACCCGGAGAGCGGCGTCAGAGGGTTGCCTTGAGTAATCGGTTACTGATACTCTGGCGCAGTACAACCTGAGGAGGCGGAGCACGGTGCAGATGCTCATTGGTGATGCGTTCGTCGATGCCAGCGACGGCCAGGTCATGTCCATCGTCAACCCGGCCACCGGGCAAGTGGTGGACACCGTCCCGGCTGCTACCGCCGCCGACGTAGACCGCGCCGTGGAAATCGCGCTTGGCGCCCAGGTCGAATGGGCACGTACGCCCTTGCGCGAAAGAGTGCGGCTGATCAACACAGCGGCCGACGTCGTCTACGAGCGTCGTCACGAACTGGCCCAGATCCTCTCAGCCGAGTCGGGGAAGCCTTGCGCCGCGGAGGCCGTGCCAGAGCTCATGGAGGTGGCGTATGTGCTCAAGACTGCGGGCGAAGTAGCCAAGCACCATTACGGCCAGTCGATGCCGCTCGGTACCCAACCCGGCTTTGACGAAGACATCCAGTTCACATTGCACGAACCCGTCGGCGTGATTGCCTGTATCGTGCCGTTCAATTTCCCGCCCGCCATCTGGGCGTTCAAGGTGGGCGCGGCGCTGGCCGCCGGCAATTCCGTGATCGTCAAGGCGCCAACGTTCGACCCACTCGCTGTCCTGAAGCTGCACGAAATCCTGATCGAGGCCGGCATCCCCGGCCGCGTCGCCCAATGCCTTACCGGTGGTGGCCCCGAGGTGGGGGGCGCGCTAGCGCGTGACCCGCGCATTTCGGCGATTAATTTTACGGGGAGCACGGCCACCGGCGTCAGCATTGCCAAGGGCGCCGCGGACAACTTGACAAACTACTACTTCGAGCTCGGTGGCAACGATCCTCTGATCATTTGCGAAGATGCGGACCTGGACCTGGCGGTGTCCGAAGCCGGCGACAAGTCCCGTAATTCGGGCCAGGCGTGCACAGCGGCCAAACGGTTCATCATCCACAATTCGTTGAAGGAGGAGTTCGTAGCCCGGTTGATCGAAGAGCGCCTCGAGCCACTTGTCCTTGGCGACCCGAGCGACGATAAGACCACGATGGGCCCTCTCATCACCGAACCCGCGGCCAGGACGGTCGAGGAGCAGGTGGACAAGACCGTAGAGCAAGGGGCCAAGATGGTCTTCGGTGGCAACCGCCGCGGGGCTTTCTATGAACCTACAGTCTTGACCGACGTGACATCATCGATGGATATTGCCCGTGACATGGAAGTATTTGGCCCGGTGTGGCCCGTGATCGGCTTCGACACGGTAGATGAGGCAATTGAGATCGCCAACAACACGAGGTACGGGTTAGGCGGAGGAGTGATAACTCGTGACATGGCTGCGGCGTTCCGCATTGCTACCGCGCTACGTACGGGGCATGTCGCCATCAATGGGTCAGGCGGGTTCCGGGCTGCCGAACTTCCCTTCGGCGGCGGGCAGAAAGCCAGCGGGAACAGTCGCGAGAGCATGGCTGCGGTTATGTCAGAGGTAACTCAGACCAAATCGATCATCTTGCGGTATGTACTGAGAGACGATCAAAGTCCCGTGCCGGACGTCGTCTCGGGTGGTAATTCCGGAGGCGCCGGTGCGATTGCTGACGCTTAGGCAGCTGCTAGTCCCGGCGCGCCGCGACAGTTACGCCGTCCCGCACTTCAATGTCTGCAACCTGGAAACGGTCCAGGCGGTCTTGGCCGTGGCTGAAGAAATGGGCTCGCCAGTCATCCTGGGCATTCACCCTCTCGAAGTGGCATACGCAGGGGCCAGCACAATGGTGGAAGTGGTCCGTAGCGTGGGGGAGAGCCGTCGTCTCGACGTAGCCATCCATCTGGACCATGGCACGACTAGAGAAGTCGTTATGAACTGTGTGAGGGGCGGCTTCACCAGCGTCATGTACGACGGCTCGGCGTCGACCCTGGACGAAAACCTGGCGGTAACCAAGTGGGTGGTGGAGGCGGCGCACGCCGCCGGCTTGAGCGTGGAGGGCGAGATCGGGGCCATTGGGCAGACGGGCGAGTTCGGGGAGGAGGTCGCCAACTCGCAGCTGGCCGACCTGGGTTCGGCTGTGGCGCTGGCGGGTACCGGCATTGATTGCCTCGCTTTGGCCTATGGCAGCGCTCATGGCTTCTACTCGGCAGAGCCGAGCCTCGACTTCGACTTGCTGGCGGCGGTGGCCGACCGGGTTGACATACCGATCGTCCTTCACGGCGGCACCGGTATCCCCGAGGACCAAATTCGAAAATCGATCGACCTCGGCGTGGCCAAGATCAATTTTAGTGCCGTCCTCAGGCGCGCCTTCATTTCGGCTATGCGGGAGCACCTGGAGAAGCAACCCGATGAGCTAAGCATCATGGCCGTCCTGAGCGCAGGGTCACAACGAATGAAGGAGCCCTTGAGGGATTGCATTGCCCTGTGCCGGTCAGCCGGGAGAGCGTCGTAAGTGCACCTTTCTCTGTCGGCCCAACTGACTGCCGGACAGGCCGAGTGCGTGGCGTCGACCCTGACCCTGATGGGCCTGAAAACGGAGTCGAACTGAATTGGAAAACCGTGCTGCGTTTGTACTTGACAACCGCCAGATGAAGCTGGGGGCGTTCGAGCTCCCTCGGTGCCGCGAAGATGACGTTGTATTGAGAGTCATTTACCTCGGCGTCTGCGGGTCGGACGTCCACTTTTACCAACACGGCGAACCTGAGTTCCCCGACGTCTACCCGTTCGTCCCCGGGCACGAGTGTGCCTGCGAAGTCGTCGAGGTGGGGCGGAGCGTTACTTCTTTAGCAGTGGGCGATAGGGTCGCCGTAGAGCCAGGGATCACATGTGGCAAATGCGAATGGTGCAAGGGGGGGAAGTACAACCTATGCCCCCGGGTCAGGTTTCTCTCAGCGCCTACCTACCACGGTGCCCTTCGTAACTACTTGGCTCATCCCGCTGAACTGTGCTTCAAGCTGCCTGACAACGTTTCGAGTCTCGAAGGTGCGCTGATCGAGCCGCTGTCGGTGGCCTTTAATGCCACCAGACAATCCGGGATCACAATCGGCCAGAAGGCCGTCATCCTGGGCTCTGGCTGTATCGGGCTCGTAACACTACTTGCCCTCAATGCGATGGGCGTCGGTGGTGTAACCGTCGTCGACCAGTTCGACATCCGCCTCGATAAGGCTCGCCAGCTCGGTGCCGGCCACGTCGTCAACGCCTCGCGGACTGACGCAGTCGACGCGGTGCTCGATATCACGGGCGGGCAGGGGCCCGACTTCGTGTTCGAGGCGGCTGGTAACCAGAAAACCATAGCTCAAGCTGTGCTCATGGCAAAGCGGGGCGGCACGATCGTCGTCATCGGCAATGTAGTTGGCCAAACTCCGTTCAATTTCCAGATGTTTGTCAACAAAGAGCTGCAACTGAGATCGTCCTTCCGTTACCGCAACGTCTTTCCCGCCGCCATAGAGGCGGTGGCAACAAGAAAGGTCGATATCAGTCAGATCGTCTCCAAGGTATACGACTTCGAGCAGTCTCAGCAGGCCTTTGAGGACTCCATTTCCAACAAGGAAGCAATGGTAAAGGCCGTGGTCCAGGTGGGAAGTGACCCAGGTGGGAAGTGACCCAGGTGGGGAAGTGACCCAGGTGGGAAGTGACCCAGGTGGGAAGTGACCTGGCTCCCGACTGACATGGGCTGCCGCCTTGGAGGACCGGAGAGATGGAAGCTATTTGCATAGGCATGGCAGTGGTCGACGTACTGGCCAAGGGAGCCACGGAGATCCCGCGGCACGGTTCGACAGTCTTTGTCGAGCGCGTCAGTATGAGCGCCGGCGGCGACGCATTGAACCAGGCAATAACACTGTCCAAGCTGGGTCACGATGTCGGGCTCATGACCCTCGTGGGAGACGACCCTCAGGGTGCCTTCCTGGTTGAACGGTGTGCGAAGTACGGGGTCGACACACGGGGGGTAGCAATTAGCCCTAAGTTGCCTACATCGACCACCATTGTCCTGGTGGACCGAGACGGGGAACGAAGCTGTATATCCCAGCGAGGAGCGACGGCGGACGAGTACGGGCTGACCGATATTGACCTCAGTCTCATTACCCCGGAGGTCAAGGTCCTGTCAGTCGGGAGCCTCTATTGCAGTGAACGGCTCGATACCGAGGCACTTCCGGAAGTGTTGCAGGCGGCGAAGCGGGTCGGTGCGATTACGGTGGCGGACTTCGTCCCCGACCGCCTTGGCGTGAGCGAGGCCGACTTGCCGGCGCTTCTCGGTTTGCTCGACTACGTCGCCCCGAGTATGGCGGAGGCGGCCCATTTGACCGGAAAGTCGGGCCCTGATGAAGCCGTTGACGTCTTGCTCAACATGGGTGCCCACAACGTGGTCCTGAAGCTGGGTGCGCAGGGGGCGCTGGCCCGGAACGAACAGGTCAACCTCCATGTCCCTGCCTTTGCCACTGACGTGGCCGACACGACCGGCGCGGGTGACAATTTCATGGCCGGCTTTATATCCGGACTGTTGCGGCGGCGTTCCTTGCGTGGCTGCCTGGAACTGGCGTCCGCCACGGCCGCATTGTCGGTGCAGGCTCTCGGGGCCACTGAGGGAGTTCGTGACGCAGCACAGGTTGAGTCGTTCCTGTACCAGCACCTTTAGCGAATGCCTTCCTGCATCACCATGTCTAACGAATGACGGCCGTCGCGGGCCGCCCGGGACACCCGGGGGCTCCCGAAGATACTGGCAAGGAGAAGGGTCAATTGGCGCAGAAGATCGGCAAAGTTCAGGTCCACCTGGTGGCTTCGCCTGTTCCCGCTGGCTACAGGGACGCCACCCGCAAAGTAGAGAGCGTGGGGTTCGTCATAGTCCGAGTGACAACTGATGAGGGCCTGGAGGGTGTCGGCATAACCTACAACGAGGTCGGCGGCCTGGCTACCAAGGACCTGATTGACAATGATATGACACCAAGGCTGCTCAATCGGGACCCGCTTGAGACCGAGGTCATCTGGCAGGATTTTGCCCAGTATATGAGGGGAGTGGCACGCAAGGGCCTGATGTACTGCGCGCTCAGCGCCGTCGATATCGCTCTATGGGACTTGAAGGGCAAGATTTTCGGGCTGCCTCTGTACAGGCTGTTGGGAGGCGACCGCGCCAAGGTGCCGGTTTATGCCAGTGGGGGATGGACTTCCTATTCAGACGACGAACTTCTTGAGGAGATGGTGAACCTAGTGCACCAGGGTTACACCATGATGAAGTTCAAAGTTGGCGTAGAGGGAGGTGACAACCCGGGACGCGACCTCGAGCGCGTCCGGAAGGTTCGCGAGGCGGTGGGACCGGCAACGAGGTTGATGCTGGATGCCAACAATTGTTGGGACGCGGCCACTGCGGTGCAGTTTGCCAACCGCGTGAAGCAGTTCGACATCCTGTTCTTGGAAGAACCGGTTCCCGCGGACGACATCCCGGGTTTGGCCAGGTACAAGCGAGGCACTGACCTGCCTTTGGCCACTGGAGAACACGAGTACACGAAGTTCGGCGTCCGGGATCTGGTGCTCAATGAAGCCGCTGACGTGGTCCAGGTCGATGGCACCCGCGTCGGTGGCTACACCGAGTTGCTCAAGGTGGCGGCCATCACGCAGGCCTGGAACCTCAAGCTGGCACCTCACGCCATGGAGTACGTACACAGCCATTTCGTCAGCGCCACGCCTAATTCGTTATTCCTTGAACGGCTCCTCATCTTCGAGGAGGTAAGCGCCAATGTTTTCAAGGACGCCCCTTTACCGAAAGACGGGTACCTGGAGATACCCGACCTCCCTGGCCTGGGGCTGGACCTCAATATGGACTTCATCAGCGAGCAGTGAGGCGCACCTTGCTCCAGCAATCGTTTACTGCTAGTCTTTGGCCCAACCTGCCTTTGTCGAGGAGAGTTTTGTAGTGAGCGGCGCGAGTATCCGGCTCGGCCGGCTGTTCGACCAGAGCAGCCAATGCACTTTCATAGTTGCATATGACCATGGGCTGACATCGAAAGCAGTGCTCGCAGCCGGGCCGTCGCGCGCCGTGCTGGAGACGATCGTCGCGTGTAGGCCAGATGGCATCCTGATCTCGTCGGGTTTGTTGAACAATCACGCCGACTTGTTCTCGTTCAAGGGAGCACCCTCGCTTATAGTCCGCACGGACTTTATGCTCCTTGGCGACAATATCCCGGAGTACGGCGAACGCTACCGGGTGGTGACAACCCCGGCAGAAGCATCCGCACTCGGGGCTGACGCGGTCATAATGATCATGGCTTTCGGTCTGCAGGACGGCGAGATGTTCGCTGACAACGCCAGCGCTATTGCCAGAGCCGCCCAGGAGGCGCACAAGGTGGGCTTGCCACTAATCGTAGAGGCCACGTTGTGGGGCAATCGGTTGAAAGCGCATCGCGATCCGGATCTGCTCTCGTACGCTTGCCACGTCGCCGTCGAGTTGGGTGCGGACGCGGTCAAGACGGAGTACACCGGTGACCCGGTCACTATGGCTCAAGTCGTCGACGCGTGCTCAGTCCCGGTGGTTATCCTGGGCGGCGCCAGTCGAGCGACGTGGACGCTCTTTTGAACTCGACCCGAGAGGCGGTGAAGGCGGGTGCCCGTGGGGTTGCTTACGGCCGCAACGTCTGGCTCTCTCCTGATCCTGTTGGAATGGCCCACTCGGTCCGAGCCGTACTTGGGGGTGCCGAGGTACCGGTCCGTTACCAATGAGATGAAGGGGATGGCAGCTATGGTCGCAAACCGTCGTCTTGGTCCTCGTTCCCGGACGACAGCATGAGCAGGGACCAACCCGTCCACAGGATCGGGATCCTGGGCTGTGGGAACGTCTTTCCTCGCTACACGGTCGGGCTCCAGAGGTACCCAGAGCTCCAAATCGTGCGCGCTGGTGACATCGACATCGACAGGGCCAAGCAAGCGGCCGTTCGTTATGGGTACCCGGCCTTTGGCGACGATGCCGAACTCTATGGGGATGACAGCATCGATATTGTGGTGGACCTAACGCCGCCGGCCGTGCACGCGATCACAGTGCTGCGGTCGTTGGCCTCAGGCAAGCACGTCTATGTCGAAAAGCCTTTGGCCACCACGGTCGAAGATGGCGGGCTCATCCTCGAGGCTAGCTCGGCCGCCCACCGGATAGTTGGCTCGGCGCCGGACATATTTCTCGGCAACGCCGGCCAGACGGCACGGCACGCCGTGGACGACGGCCTAATTGGAGAGCCCATAGGAGCGGCCGCCTTCATACGTCATGGCCGGATGGAAAGCTGGCACCCTGACCCGCGGTTCCTGTTCCAACCTGGTGGCGGCCCCGTCTTGGACATGGGGCCGTACTATTTTTCTGCCCTCGTCAATTGCCTCGGCCCCATCGTGTCGGTGGCCGCCGCCGGGCGTACCGGGGCTCAACAGCGCAGGGTCACTGCCCCCGACCGAGCCGTCGACCTTATCGACGTGGAAATCGCCACACATCATTCGGCCGTCTTGAGCTTTGCCTCTGGTGTGATCGGTACGGCGCTCATGAGCTTCGATGTATGGGACACCGAACTGCCGTGGCTGGAGATCTATGGGACGGAGGGGACGCTTTCGCTGGCCGACCCAGACCAGCTCGACGGTGAGGTACGGTTCAGACGGCACGACGATACAGAGTGGCAGGCGCTGCCACCTGTCATACCGCCGGTGGTGACCGCCGACAAGGTTGAGCAATTCCGGAGAGGCTTCGGCGTCCGCGATCTGGCCAACGGAGTCGAAGGAGGCCCGCACCGAACGAACTCCGAATTTGCGTTCCACGTCCTCGAGGTGCTGTGCGCCGTAGCCTCTGCCGCACAGGAGCCGAAAGTGACAGCCATCACCAGTACCTGTACACGTCCAGTACCAGTCGACGTGACCGTCGACCGCCCGTGAGAAAGTGCGGTTTGCGGTTTACGGTAAGGTTTAGGTCCCATCGGCACGATCGTGGCGATGGTTCGTGGCGAGAGGGAGACAGGCATGCGGAGCGCCCCGGTCAGGCCAAAGTCGATTGCCGAGGCAAAAGATGTCGTTCAAAGAGCGTGCCACCGGATGGTGACCGCCGGGTTGGTGATCGGGTCGGCCGGTAATGTCAGCGTTCGAATTGCCGACGACGCCTTGGCCGGAAAGATCGTCGTAAGCGCAGGGGGTGTCCCCTACGACGACCTGGATGCGCAGGACCACCCGCTGGTCTCGGTGGCAGACGGGCAGGAGTCCGACGGCCTCAAGGCGAGTTCCGAACTCCAACTTCACCTCGCGATTATGCGGGAGATGCCGTGGGTCGGGGCCATCGTCCATACACATTCTCTCTATGCTGCAGCTTTCTCCGCGGCACGACAAGATGTCCCCTTCGTGTGCAACGAAAATGCGGCCACGCTGGCCGACCGGATCCTGGTCACCAGGCCGTACGCAGCCCCCGGGAGCGCAGAGTTGGGCCAGGTCGCCATCGAGGCCTTCGCCCGCCAACCGGGCAGCCTGGCCGTTTTGCTGGCCAACCACGGTGTTGTAGCGCTAGGAGAAACGGCTGAAGAGGCCGAGCCTATTGGCGGCGCAGGTGGAGTGGGCGGCGCACATCGCCTACTTGGCCCGAACACTTGGTGGTGAGACAGTGCTCACCCCGGAACAACAGGACTGGATCGGCCGGAATTACGGCAAGACCTTTGCCCGGGAGTACGAATGATTTCGCGTGCGTCGTCCTACCACCGTCGAGCGGTGCGGGCCGGCGGACCTAGGTGAGGATGGCAAACGATGAACCTTGACCTTACTGGGAAAACAGCCCTCGTAACTGCAGCTACAAGTGGCATCGGGTTGGCCACGTCAGAAGGATTAGCGGCCCAGGGTGCCCGTGTATGGATGAACGGCCGTTCCAGGGAACGTATTAACGCCGCCGCCTCGACGGTGCGGGACAAAGTGCCAGACGCGCAACTGGAGACAGTAGTTGGCGACGTGTCGACGGCGGAGGGCGTCAAGGCGGTTACCGAACGGGTAACCGACCTCGACATCCTCATAAATATGGCCGGCGGGACCGACCGACTGGTGCCGTTCGTTGAACTTACTGATGAGGACTGGCAGTACCAATGGGATTTCAATGTTATGAGCGGGGTCCGGTTAACCCGCCATTACATACCTATCTTCCAGCAGAAAGACTTTGGTCGCATCCTGTTCCTGGCCAGTGACTCGGGGATTATAACGCCGGCTAACTTGGTCCATTACGGCGTGGCCAAAGCGGCCGTCATCCGGCTCTCCCGGTGCGTGGCCGAGATCTTTGCCGGGACCAACGTCACTGTTAACTGCGTGATGCCGGGCCCGACTATCAGCGACTGGGTTTTCCGCACGGCCGCCGGACAGCCACTGGACGAGTTCGAGAAGGCCTACTTCCCGGTAAACCAACCAAGCTCGCTATTAAAGCGATTTGCCGAGCCTGATGAAGTGGTAAACCTCATTACTTATCTTTGTAGCCCCGCCTCGTCGGCCACGCGAGGGGCGACACTGCGGGCAGAGGGCGGCATCCTCCGCACCAGTGTGTGAGAGATGGAACCCTTCACGAGCACAAGCCAGTTACGCGCGGGCCGGGACCGAACGCGATGTGCTTGGGGCGCCATGGCTGCGGCCAGAAGCTCAGGGTGAGGAAGCGGCTGCCTCCATTGGTACCACTGGGCCAATTGCGACCGCCCCGTGTTCGGTGTCAACCAGTGAGCGCCAACCGAGAGCGGCGCTAATGAGCATTGCCACTCCAGCCAGTCCAAACGCCCCGCGTGCTCCAGCGCCGCCGGCAACAGACGCCGCTACCGCGCCGATCAGCAGGCTGGTCAGGGGAGCCATGCCCGGAAGGGCCATGGTCCAGACTCCCATTACCCGGCCCTGAAGAGGGCGGGGAGTGCGCAACTGGACAAGGGCATTGGCCAAGGAGATGTACCAGATAGATAACAAACCAGCGAGGGCCAGGCCGACGTACAGCAACCCGATCCAGGGAGACGCGGCCACCAGGCACACTTCTGCGCCCGTAAAGGCGACGAGGACGCGCACTTTCCTTCCGCTCGGCCACGGGGCGCCCATGGCGGCCAGGCCGGCGCCGAAGAGTGCTCCGACGCCAAATGTGGCCATCATCGTCCCATAGCCCTCGGGCCCGGCATGGAAGGCGCGAGTGGCCAACAATGGCAGGGTGACACCCATGTTGAACAGCATCCCGCCGGCTACAGCCATGAGGACGCAGCTTCTTATGGCTGGCACCCGCCATACGTAGGCTAGGCCCTCTCTTACATGTCCCCGACGGGGCGGGGGTGTCGTTTCCCGCTTAGAGGACCAGCCCCGTCGCCAAATGAGGGCTAAGAGCACGCCGATCGTAGGTATGAACGTAAATGCATTGACAAATAAGCAAATGGCCACGCCTACCGTAGCCAGTAAGGCGCCTCCGACCGCCGGCCCGAGTATACGAGAGGTGTTCAACACCACTTCGTTCAGGCTCACCGCGTTCGCCGCGTGTTCGCGCCCGACCAGGTCCAGTACGAACACCTGACGGGCCGGCATATCGAACGTACTGACCAGGCCATTGGCGAAGGCGAACACGAAAACGACCCAAACTGGGACCTGTGTTGTAGCCACTAGAACCGCGAACGTTGTCGTCAGGACCAAAAAAACAGATTGTGTCAAGAGCAATAACCGGCGCGGCTCCATCCGGTCCACCAGGGAGCCGGCCCATGCCCCGCCGACAAGAAGGGGCAGGAACATCACACTGGTGGTGAGTGACAACAGGAGGGCGCTGCCCGAGAGCTTCAGGACCAGCCACGATATGGCGACCGCCTGCATCATGGTCCCGGAGGCAGACAGGACCTGTGAACCGAACCACCATCGGTACGACCGGACTTGCATCGCGGAGGCGAACGTGCGAGGGCTCAGCCGACGTTTAGCTGGAAGCTCCTCATTGGTGCTGGCAGTCGTAAACTCGGCTGTCGCGCTCACCGTCGACAAGCCTAGTTGCGACCTGGTTGTAGTTCAGCGGTGATGGGCGTCGAGATTGATGTCACCGCACAGGTGCACCGATACCCCCAGATGGTCGAACGCAGTAGCCTTGGCCACCAACGCACGGTCAGCCAGGTCGGCGTCGGGAGCATAAACCACCTGGACATGGTTGGCCTTGTGACGGGCCATGAACTGGTCGCGGCTTACCCCGTCCAAGACGGCGTGCATGATGGGCCACTCATAGGTAGTGGCCCGCCACCGGCGCTCCGTCTCTTCGGGGGGGAGCTGGACAGCGCGGCCGCGTCCGATGTCATAGTGCAACTCGCCTTTGACGACGTACAGGCGCGACCAGACGATCTCGCCCGGACGGGAAACGCCCCGCAAGGTGCCGCCCCCAGCCGGAAAATACACCGGGGACTGACGCATGCTGGTCGCACCGGCATAGCCGCCCTCGAGGTGCGACGCGGGCACGGAGCCGGAAATCTCGAACACCCAAACGAACTGGCCTTCGAAGTCTTCCCCCCAACGCACATCGTGCAATGTGGTCGCCGGGTCCATACCCATTGCCGTCCAAACCCGGTTGGTGACGAGAGCATCGACCGCGACGCCTTCGTCCACTTCGTTGAAATTGGGGAACGCTTGGCCCTCCCAGAGCACCCTCGAGCCATCGCGGCTGCGCACGGGGGGCCGTTCGGGGCAGTTCAGCAGGCCCTCGGCCAGATCGGACGCCGCCACCAGGTCCTTCAGGCCCTGTTGGTACTGTATGCCCACCCCGTCCAACCCGAAGTCGTCGCTGATCCGCAGCGCAGCGATGTACATCGCGAACTGCTGGGTCAGCTGCTCGTCGGTCAACTCGGTGGCTTCGTCTTTCCCGGTGTAAAAGACCATGCCTCGGTCCGTCAGCCACCGCCGGACGGCGGTCGTCTCGTCCTCGCCGACGGTCAACATCTCGGCGTAGAGGGCGCTCTGGGAGAGCCGCTCTTTGTAGATGCCGAGGGGGTTGAGCAGCTCGTCGTCAATGATGGCGTTGTACATGCCCATACAACCCTCGTCGAAGACGCCAACGATGGCTTTGTCCGTCTGCAGCTTGCTGGCTACGGCCGCCCCGAGCTGCACCTCCGGGCTGGACGGAGGCAGTGCCGGCCACGCTCGGACGTGGCTGTCGTCGTGGCTGACCCGGCCCGTCTCTACCCATTGTCTAATGCCGTTACGGAACCAGGGGTCTGTGAAATCGACGCTCCATGTCGACGAGTAGTCCTTGCCCATCTTCGTCAGGCTGGCGTTGAGGTTGAGCAGGCCTACCAAACCGGGCCATTTCCCGTCGAAATTGGCTACCGTAAGGATAGGTCCGCGGTGGCTGCGCAGCCCGGCCAAGACATGGTGGCTGTACTGCCACACGCCTTCGGCTACGACCAGGGGCGCGTCGGGCGGGATCCGGGTGAAGACCGATAGGCCCATCCGTTGGCTGTCAATGAAGCCGTGACCCTTGGCCGGGTCGAAGCCGTGGGCCCGTCGAGTCGACCAGCCCAGCTCGGCGAAGGCCGACGTGAGCGCCTCCTCGAGCTCGACCTGCGTAGCCCAGCCGGCAGCGTTGGCCCTCGGTCGTAGATCCCCGCTGGCGACTAGCCAAACGGTCTTGGGCTCAAGGTCAGGCCTCGCAGACACTGTCGGGAGCACATAGGTCATCGTTCCACCTCTCGTGTCCAGGGACTCTCGAAGCCAGGGGCGGCCGCGCAATCGTAGCAGTAATCGATTGCCAGCTCAACCGGCCTACAGCGGGTCGCGGCCCTGGCTACAGGCCCACCGGCGCACGCCGCCGGGCCAAGCTTCTTCAGAAGCCGCTAAACCACATAAGTGCAGGTCGGTACGCTCATGGCGAGGCGCCCTTGTGCTGGCAATCGTTTACTGATAAGTTAAGGACCCGCAACGTTACCGCGCAGTTGTGGTAGCATCCGCCCTGCTGAGGCAGCACAAACCTCAACCTACCTGAGTGAATCGAGGGGGCTATGGACAATAGCGACACTACCGGAACCGCTCACAAGGCAACTGCGTCCACCAGCGGGATGCCCGCGGGGACGCCTGGAGACCGCAAACCCTTTTCCCGCCGTAAGTTCTTACAGGCTGCCGGAGCTTCGGCACTTGTACCGCTCGCTACTCGGAGCCTAATAGGCTCCAAGAGCCTACGTGATGTGAATTTCGCCAGTTCGTCTAAGGGCGCCATAAAGCTATGGGCTAACACCTTTGGCACCGGCCAGGAAAACACCATTGCGGCGTCATTGTCGAAGAAGTGGAATTACAATGGTTACACCGCCAGCTATTCCGAGATACCGGGCGATTTCTATGAAGTGATTGAGTCTGCCCTGGCGGCCAACAAAGGCCCCGCCGTCGCTGATGGCTGGGCCTACGTGGGCTTCCAGTACGCTGACGAGGATGCCATTTACTATTGCGATGATATCGTCGACATCTATAAGAAAAACGGTGTGTACGACGATTACCTGCTTGATGGGGCGTACTTCACGGCCCTTCGCAACAAGAACGGCCAGGTAGGCATCCCGTGGGGTGTGGACACTCGCATCTTCTGGTATAACGAGCCACTGCTGAACAAGGCCGGCGTGGCCCCTCCAACGGACTGGACGTCCTATCTGGCCGTGTGCAAAGCACTGAAGAAGATCGGGGTCTATGGCTTCGTAACCTCCGCCCTGGCCACCAACTCGGCGTACGGGACTCACCAGCTCGCCTATTGGATGTACAACAACGGCGGGGGCCTGTACAACACGAAGGGCGAGATCGACATAATGAGCCCCCGCAACATCGAGGCGATGGAGTTCCTCCATCAACTCGTCGTTGACGGCTACGTCGACCCCGGTTCGATCGGCTACACCGATACGGACGTCTACACCGAGCTCAAGTCGGGCCGCACGGCTATGGCATTGGTCAACGCCACCTTGCCACAAGAGACTGGAACTTCCTTCACCAGCGGGCCGTTCAAAGTCATGACCCCGATCGCGGGCCCTCATGGCAACAAGGGCACTCTTCAATACCTGAAGAACATGCAGATGTACAAGAACAACCCCAATGTGGAGGCCACCCAGCAACTCCTCATGTGGTACAACGAGCAGTACGCCGGGCCGAACGGCTTCTTCGCCAAGAACGTCACGGCGTCGGTGCCGATCCGCAAGTCTGTAATCGCGCTCCCGGTAATACAAAGCAACCCGGCCATGGTCAAGATTGTCAACGAGTGGGTGCCGATCGCGCACGCGGAGGGATGGCTCGACCCCCAAGAGTTCTCGGGGCTCGCCGTCGTGGACAATTCCCCGGAAATGATTAAATGGGCCGAGGCGATGTTGGAGCCGTCGACAAATGTCCAAAGCGTGATGAAGACCTTCCAGTCATGGGCTGAGCCGTACAGCGCCACCTACAAGGCATAGAGGTCAAGACAATATGAGCGCAGGCCTGACCGGCCGGGACGCAGAGCGTTGCGCCTCGGCCGGTCAGGCCGTGGTCGGCGGGCCGGGTCAAAGGGCCGGGTCAACTGACCATAGAGATCAGGACTATTTCAGAAAGGCACCCGACCGGTGACACTAGTCTCACCGAGCCCCGCAAAGGCACTTTCTCGTGCCCGGAAGGGAGTAGGGCTGGGTGGCGCCACGGAGTACGCCCGGCGGCCAAAACATGTATCCGGGCACAGGCGGCGGACCCTCGTCCTGATGGTACTGCCGTCCATCCTGATGGTCGTCATCATTTACGCTTACCCGTTGTTCTTTTCCGGCTGGTTGTCGGTACACAACGGCACCCTCCTCAATTCTGGCTCCTACGTGGGCTTCCAGAACTTCACCGCCGCCTTTAACGACCCCGCCTTTTGGCAAGCGGCCACGTTCACGCTGGTATATACAGTGGTGGGGGTTTTTGGCAGCTGGGCCGTTGGTTTGGGCTTGGCCATCCTGCTGAGACAGAGAGTGCACGCAAAGAGCCTGTTCAAGGCCTTTTTACTACTCCCGTGGGTGGTGCCGGTCGTGGTGTCGGCCACCTCGTGGCAATGGCTGGTGTCTAACCCGGGCAGCCTAGTCCCTACCGTTGCGCAACACCTGGGTCTAGGGACCCTGTTTTTCTTGACTAACCCGGCCCTGGCAAAAACCCTTGTGTGCCTGTTCAAGGTCTGGCTTAGCTTTCCGTTCATGATGCTGATGATGAGCGCGGCGCTGGCCAGCGTAGAGGAGGAGCTCTACGAGGCCGCCCGCGTTGACGGCGCTAGCCCATGGCAGCAGTTCAAGCGAGTGACGCTGCCGCTCATCGCCAAGCCCACCTATATCAGCTGGATCCTGATGTTTATTTTCTGTATCGGTGATTTCCAGTCGATCTACCTTTTGACCGGGGGCGGCCCCGTAGGAGCGAGCACGACCCTGGTCGTCCTCTCGTACCAAACTGTCTTCGGCGACTTCCAGACGGGCCAGGGTATGGCCATCGGCTTGATCGTGGCGTTGATTTCCGTGATCGTGGCCACCGTGCTGTTCCAACGGATAAAGCGGGTCAGGATTTATCAATGAGCGCAGTAACCGGCACCGTTGTAACGGCGCAGGAACTAGAACCATTAGCGGCTAGCGATGAACCCCGGTCGGTAAAGCGCGGCAAGCCGGTTTGGCGCTACACGATTATCATTTTTCTGTTCACTGGACTGGCGCTCGTACCCATCGGCGTCACCGTATGGGAGGCGTTCAAGCCTCAACTCTCGAGTACCTCGCACGCGGTCTTCACCTGGAGTAATTTTTCGTATATTTTTTCACAGACGGGCGTGTTCACCTGGCTGAGGAACAGCCTGATCGTGACCGCTGCTACTGTCGTGTTGGCCGTGGTCGTTGCCTGCCCGGCCGGGTACGTGCTGTCAAGAGCGCGCAGTAAAGCCATTAACGGGTACGCACTGCTGCTGTTCGTCGGCCAGTCGTTCCCTGTCATCGTCTCGGCCGTGCCCCTGTTCATCCTGTTTTCCCATGTCAACCTGGACGACAGCCTGCTCGGCGTGGCCATTATCTATGTCTGCAGCAGCATTTCCGTGGCGACCTGGATGATGGCGGCGTACATCGATACGGTCCCTGTGTCGCTGGAAGAGTCGGGCTGGATCGACGGCTGCTCGCTCTACGCCGGGTTCCTCAAGATCGTCTTGCGGAACTGCCTGCCGGGGATCTTGAGTACGGCTATCTTCGCCTTCCTGATTGCGTGGAACGACTTTCTGATTGCGGTAGTGTTCCTTCGTTCGAGCTCTAACTTCACGCTGCCCCTTGGGCTCGAGACGTTTTTCTCCGAGAACACGACCCAGTGGGGCTACGTGATGGCGCTATCGGTCATCGTGATGATCCCACCGATCATAATTTTCACTTTGCTCCACCGGTACTTCAGTATCGGCGGTATTGGCGGAGCACTAGGTGGCCATTAGCCCCAACGCCGGGCTCGAGGCGTTGGCAGCGGTCGCGACCCACGTGCTCGGAGGACTAAAGCTGACGTGCGTTCTCTGATCGCCCGTCCGCATCAGTAAGTCATCCAGCGCGGCAACGGTGAAAGTACGGGCAAGCGAGATCACGTCTCACGCGGTAACACAAATAAGAAAGGATCAGACGTCAAATGAGGCTAGGTGCACCGGTATGGCCGTTCAAATGGGAACCGCCCTACGAAGATGCGGTTCGGCGGATTGGGCGGCTTGGTTTCAGAGCTGTGGAGCTGATTGCCTGGAAGAAGGAATTCCTCGAGGAGTATTACACTCCGGAGACGATCAAAAACCTGCGGTCAGTACTCGACGGCGAAGGCCTGCTCCTGTCCCAGTTTGTGGCCTGTCCAGGTGATGACCTGGCCAGCCCCGACCGCGGCGAAACGGGCGGCTGCGGTTGCTTATTTCAAGCGCAACGTTGACGTCGGAGCCGAGCTCGGCGCCTCCATTGTCAATAGCATTACCCATTTTCCGTTTGCCATCGAATACCCGTCGCTTGTGAGCCGGGTCATGACCCAGGTGTTCACGGTGAAAGTGCCCGGAAACCTGGACTGGGCCCAAAACTGGCTGGATTATGTGGGCTCCATTCGGCAGTGTGCGCAGTATGCAGAGTCGATGGGAATGAAGTACAGCTTGGAGATGCACCCGTTCCGGTACGCGGCCAACACCGAGGGGCTACTTCGGCTCATTGAAGCCGTCGACTCCCCGGCCTTGGGGGCGAATTTCGACCCCAGCCACACGTTCCCCATGGGTGACATGACCCACGTCGCCATATACCGCTTGGCTGACCGGCTGTGGCATTGCGATTTCTCTGACAACGACGGGACGACCAACATGCATTTTCGCCCCGGCAAAGGAAAAATCGACTGGGACAGCGCAATGGTCGCGCTTCGGGACATCGGGTACGACTACGTTGTGTCGCTGGAGTTCGAGGACATCCCCGGAGTCTCTCGAAGTGCTAACCCGCAGGCCGGCGCCTATACCGCCAACCCGGTCGCTACTCCTGAGGTCGATCGAGAGTACAGGCTGGCCTTGGATTACATAAGTGGCCTGGCTGACGCGGCCGGGATCAAGGTGGAGTAGCTCGTCGTCCCGTCGGGCAAAACGTCTCGGGACAGCGGCTAGCTCGCGCCTCAGCTAGAGGTGTCAGCTCAGCCGCTGCTCCGTGTGGCTCTCCGGTGAGTCGGCTGGTTGACTTTGTGAAGTCCTACTCGAAATACCCGGCGGGGGCGCTGGCCCGCACGAAGGCGAAGGCGCCATCGATCTCTTCGTCAGTCAAACCCTTGAGCTGGTGAAGGATCACCGCACCTTCGTATCCGCTTTGCTGCAGAAGGGAAAGGTAGCGGGGGTAATTGAGCCGGCCTCGGCCAGCGGCGAGATGGCCTGCTTCCCCGTCATGATCGACGTCCTTAGCGTGAGCCAACGCAATATCGTTGGCCACCAGCTGGAATGCACCATCCAATTTCTCATCCATGAGCGGGAGCTGGCCCGTTTGGAAAATATTAGCCGGGTCCATGAGAACTTTAATGTGGCTCGAGCCCACGTCGTCAATGATGCGCCGGGCTTTTTCGGCTGAATTAACGACGTTGTTGACTTCCGGTTCGAAGGCCAGATTGACGTCGTGCTCCTCAGCAGCTTGGGCCGCCTCCGTCATTGACGCCACCAGCCTGGCCCAGGCCTCGTCGCTGTCGTTTTCCGGTACGCGGTCCCACATGATATCGGCCATGCTGCCGGTGCAAAGGGTCACCATTGAGGTCCCAAGTGTGGCGCACGACGCGATGACCTTGCGCAAGTAACCTAAACCCGCGGCCCGGCGGTCCTTATCTGGATGGATCATGTTGAACGTCCCATCAACCGCCGACATGGTTATCTTGCGGTCTGCCAGTTGCTCCGCAATCTCCTGGCAGAGCTGCTCGTCAACGTGCTGTCCGAGGACGTCCAGCCCTCTGACCAGCGAGGTCTCGATAGGGATGGCCGGGACCGCTGAACCAAGTTGGAATTGGACCGTGGGGATCCCGTGACTGGCTACGGCATCGAGAGTGTCACTCAGGCTAGTTCTCGGGAACTCACTGGTTAAGACGCCCAACTGAGCCATTTCGGGCTACCTCCTGGGAAAATATCCTGATAGTAAGCAAGCTTCTTCCTCGACCCTTGGTTGTACGCTATCACCGGTCCTGGCCTTGTCGCACCTTGGTCCTCGCCGTTGGGACTGAGGTCCTTATCAGGACCCAACCCGCAGTGCCTCCTGGAGGGTGGGTGGGGCTGGCCGGCCTGGCCTCAACTGGTAGTGGGAGCTACGATCATCGCTGATGGAGTCCGGCGGGCTAGACGACGCTGCACTTTTTCCGGTACTGGCGGCGGCGGCTGACCGTCTGATACCCGGCGACGAATGGCCTTCGGCGACGGGTTTGGGCGTCATTTCCTATGTCCGGGCCCGAGCGTCGATTATCGCTCGTCAGCGCTGGCTGGGCGTTCTCAGGCCCGGGCTTACCGCTATGGACGCCGAGGCGGTGGCGCGTTCTGGTCGTGGCTTCGGGCTGATGACGAGCGACCAGCAGGACCAGCTCCTTGTAGATGTCGAACGCGGGAGCGTCCAGGGCTGGCCCGTGCCGGCGGCGGAATTTTTCTCTGTTCTCTTGGCTCTTGTTACCGAGGCCTATTACGTCGATCCAGCGAACGGTGGCGACCCGGCCAAACGCTCTTGGGACATGATCGGCTACCGGGACCGGCAACCAGGTAAAGCCAGCCGCCCCATCGAGGCTCGTCCGGGGGCACGAGCGCTGGACGCCAGCCGCTGGTACTACGATGCTGTCGTAATCGGGGCGGGCGCCGGGGGTGGCGTGGCCGCCATGGTGTTGGCCGAAGCGGGGCTCCGCGTCCTTGTTGTGGAGCGGGGCCGTTGGCTCAGCTTCGACGAAATCGGGACAGACCACTTGCGCAATCACCGTCACGCGGCGTACGACAATAACACCGGCCCGCCGCCCATGGGGTTCCCGCGCACCTTCCTGGACGACGATGGGACCGAGCGCACCACCGCGCCGATAGACGGCGACTACCACAATAATGCGATGACGGTTGGCGGCGGCACCAGGGTATATGGCGGGCAAGCGTGGCGGTTTCTCCCGGACGACTTTCGTATGGCGTCCCGGTATGGCGTACCCGATGGGAGTTCTTTGGCTGACTGGCCCATCAGCTACGACGATCTTGAGCCCTTCTATGACCGAGCAGAATGGGAAATGGGGGTAGCTGGCCTCGTCGGAGGGGACGGGCTGGAGGAGCACCGGAGCCGTCCGTACCCAATGTCACCGCTCCCGTACAACAGTGAGGCCCGGCTCTTGCAGGAGGCGGCGTCCAAACTTGGGTGGCGCACCTGCGCAGTACCTCTGCTCATCAACAGTGTTCCTCGCCATGGCCGTCCGGCCTGCGAACGCTGCGGTCAGTGTGTCGGTTTTGCCTGTCCGACGAACGCCAAAAACGGTACGCAAAACACCGTCCTGCCGCGGGCGTTGGCGACCGGGAGAGTGGACCTGGTGACCGAGGCCATGGCGGAACGGCTGGAAACAGATGGCCGCGGCCGGGTGACCGCCGTCCGCATCGTGACCGTAAATGAGAGGGGTATTGAACGCAGGTCGGTTAGAGCGGGGCATTTTGTAGTCGCGGCCGGTGCGATCGAAAGTGCTCGGCTGTTCCTGAACAGCGCTAACGACGCTGAGCCCGACGGCCTCGGCAACCACTCCGACCAGGTCGGCCGGCATCTTCAAGGCCATACGTCGTGGCCCACCTTCGCTCTTTTCTCTGACCCCGTGCAGGACAGCATCGGGCCTGGTCCTTCTATTGCTACTCGGCAATTCAGCCATGGCGTCCCGGGCATTGTGGGCGGGGGGCTGATCGCCAACGACTTCATAAGGTTCCCGCTAGCTCATTGGCACGTCGCCCTTCCCCCGGGCACGAAGCGTTGGGGCCTCGCCGGAAAGCACGCCATGCGGGACGGTTACCGGCGTACGGGAGCTCTGTTCGGCCCAGCTGAGGAGATCCCCGTCCCGGACGCGCGGGTACGGTTGTCGCCTGCAGTTCGCGACCGCTATGGCGTACGTGTCGCCATGCTCTCGGGTCGCGTGCATCCCGAGACTCTCCGAGTCGCTTCGTTCTTGCGTGACCGCGCCTCTGAATGGCTTTCCGCGGCCGGGGCCCTCCAAGTCTGGAGCACAGAGGTTGGCTTGGGCCTCAGCGGCGGTCAGCACCAGTCAGGCACTTTACGAATGGGGGACAACCCCGCTACTTCAGTTTGTGACCCGAGCGGACGCGTCCACGGCCATGACAATGTTTGGGTGGCCGACTCGTCGTTGCATGTTACAAATGGCGGCGTGAACCCGGTGCTCACGGTCCTGGCCCTTGCTTTCCGGACGGCCGCCGGCCTGAGCCGGTCGTAAGTCCGACCCCGGGGCACTAGTGGTTAGGGCCTACGCTGGGCTCACCTCAGAGCAATGCTGGTAGCGCCTGGCGCGAAGCGCTATGACCAGCGAGACAGGGATGGCAACGGCGGACGGCAGGTAGATCGGGATCTTGCCAATGATTATGCCGTACGCCATCCAGCTGAGGGCAGCGAGCGTGTTCATCGCCCAGCTAGCGGCGGACAAACCTTCTAGGTCGGACTGGACCAGGCTCTTGCGTAATTGAGGAATATAGAGCCCGAGAGAGCATGTAATGGCGACGATCGCCTCTACGTTCTTTGCACGACCGACGTCACACGCCATAGCAAAGGCGACGACAGCGATGCTCAATACGGACGCCGAGAATATTGACGCGGGCAAAGACCCCCGCCGACGAGCGACCTGGAGCACGACCAACAAACATACCGCAACATTGGGGATATTCGTGGCGACCTCGGCTGGGACCCGGGCTAGAAGGCCATATATAGCCCAGAGCTCGCCCACAAGGACGAGCGCCATCCAGGTGGACAGCGACACCCCGTCCGCCCCAAACCGCGAGACCCGCACTGCTTGTGGGATGCTACGGCTGACGGTGAGGACAGGGGACACCACGGCGAGCAAGGTCGCCGCTGCGATGACTGCACCCATTTCTCGCACCGTACCATATCCAGCCCCGAACTGTTGCTGTCCGTATTCTTTTCGCCGATTGAGAGCCAGGGTTCGTCGTGCTCCGAACGAGCACGAGTCGCCGCGGTGACACCCGGGGCTCACCGGTCCCGTTCAGGTATAATCGGAGAGCTTGATTATGAGCCTTCGAGGTGAACCCGTGTGACGACTCGTCGTGGTCCTTACCGGAGTGGGATCAAGCGGCGTCGCGAGATCATCGATGCGGCCTCTCTGGTTTTTGCCAGGTATGGGTACGCCGGCGCGTCGCTGCGCCAGATGGCCGACGATGTCGGGGTGACGGCGGCCGCGTTCAGCCGGCATTTTGCCAACAAGGAGGACCTGCTCCAAGCTGTTATTGAACACTGGGAAAATAAAAACGAGCCCTTCTTCGACGGCGCCCACGGCCTCGAGTACTTTCGCCGCCTTCCGGAGTTCATGGTCCAGCACACGCTGGAGCCCGGGCTTGTAGAACTGTTCCTCACGCTGAGGACCGAGGCCACCAACCCCCAACACCCCGCCAGAAAGTGGGCTATAGAAGGTTACGAGCGCACCGTAAACCTGGGGATCGGTTACTTGCGGGAAGCGTCCGAGATGGGGCAGGTCTTGCCGATGGACAGCACACGCCGCGAGCTCGAAGCCCGAGGCGTGTTCGCCCTCATGGACGGCTTGCAACTGCAGTGGCTACTCGACCCCTCGCTTGATGCGGCTGGAATCTTCGAGACGCAGCTCAGGGCCATCATCGAGCGTTGGTCTGGAGCGGCCGCAGGTCAACCGGGGCCTAAAGATGGGAGTGCTCAGTCTCGGACTACAGCCGGTCAGAAAGGGCCGAAGGCCCGCTAGTCGCGTACGAAGCCAGCAGCGGAGCGGCGAAGGTCGCCGCCCCGGGTTGTGGGACCTCGGGCCTTCGTCTAAAGGTTGCTGCGTGATAACGTATCGCCAAGTGCGAAGTGAGGGAGCGTAGCCGGGAGTTCCCGTGTCCCGGCTCTGCGTGTGCCGCACTGCGCCGCGTGATGGTCCAGCACGTATCTGTCCAAATAGGGACCAGAAAGGATTGACAGGATGAGGTTCGGTGCCCCGGTATGGCCGTTCAAATGGGATACGCCATACGACGATGCTATAAAGCGGATCAGCTCGCTTGGCTTCCGGGCGGTGGAGCTAATCGCGTGGACCAAAGACGAACTTGAGACCTATTACACCCCCGGCACGATAAAGGACCTGCGGTCGATTATCGAAGGTGAAGGCCTGGTGCTGTCACAGTTCGTCTCCACCCCGCGGACGATGTCTAGCACCGACGCCAAAGAGCGGGCTCAGTCGGTGGCACATATGAAAAGGCTCGTCGACGTGGGGCTGGAGCTGGGTGCGCAAATGGTAAACTCAGTAACGAGTTACCCTCTGAATATAGACATCCCGCCGATCACGGATAGGCCGCACGTTCAGATATTCACATATGACGTCGAGCCGGGCCTGGATTGGGAGCAAAACTGGCTCGATTATGTAGACGCCATGCGTCAATGCGCTGAGTATGCAGAAAAGTCTAATATTCGTTATAGCCTGGAGCCTCACCCGTTCCGTTATGGTAGCAATTCTGACGGGATGTTGCGGCTGCTTGACGCGGTGGGCTCGCCTGCTCTGGGTGTCAACTTTGACCCAAGCCATACCTTTCCGTCTGGGGAGATCCCACACACAACGGTCTACAGGCTCAACAAACGCATTTTCCACTGTGATTTCTCTGACAATGACGGTATGACCAACGTCCACTGGCGTCCCGGTAAAGGCAAGATGGACTGGAAGAGCGTTTTCGTGGCTTTGAAGGCTGTCGGTTACGAAGGTGTGGTATCGCTCGAGTTCGAAGATGTCCCGGGCGTCTCACGGGGGGCCCGCAATGTTCCCGGTGTTTACAGAGGCAACACTATCGCCACGCCCGAGCTCGACACGGAGTACACCGTGGCCCTCGAATACCTGAGTGGGCTGGCCAAGGGTGCCGGCTTCGACGTCGAGTGATGGTGCCTGGCCGGGCCCGACGGTCCAAGTTCTGTAAGCATGTACGCTGACCATCTGGACGGCGGGAGGGCGAACGCGCCCGAAGCTAGACTGCAGCTGGCGCTGGATGTACCTTCTCTCAGTGTCTCCCTTGGCACCGTTTGCGCCCTTCGGCCACGCTTGGGGCGAGTAGAAGTGGGTACTCCATTAATGCTCCATGCCGGCGTGGCGGCCATCGAGTTAGTCCGCAGCGTCTTGCCTCCCGGGGTCATGGTGGTGGCGGACACGAAAATCTGCGATGGCGGGAACCGGATTGCGCTTGACAGCTTCAATGCCGGGGCAGATGTGGTCACCGTGGCCGGTGTGGCTGTGGACGGCCCTACGTGGCAGGGCGTTCTGGAGGCGGCGACATCAGCGTCCGAGCCTTCTCGGGCGGTACTCATTGATACTGTGGGTTGGGACGCCGAGGCTGCTGGTCCCCGGTTGCGCGCCTTGGCCGAGGAAGCGGCCCAGGCGGGCGTGCCTGTCGAGATTTGTGTACACCGCCCGAAGGACGACCCGCCGCCCTTGCCGGTGCTCTTCGGTCAATTCGGCAGCCCGACGAGTACAGGCGTTCACCGGCGCCTCATCGCCGGCAAGATGGGCCGCGGGCTCGTGGCTCCCGCTATCAAGGCGGGGTTCGACGTTGTTATCGTCGGAGGCGCGGTCAGCGACAGCGATGACCCTGCTCGAGCCTGGTCAGCCCTCCTGGAAGAAATCCCGACGCCGGACGGTGCTTCGATTAGCTCGTCCTAAACTGAAGGCCGCTTTCCGCGGCGATATGTTCCGAACAGACCTCAGTGACAAAGGAGATGGCGTTGCCCGACGAGCCTCGGCGCGAAGAACTGATCATAGGTACCTATACAGAGAGCCTGCCCCACGTGGACGGAAAGGCAGAAGGGATCCTTTCGTGCTCGTTTGATGGGACAACTGTTGGTGCGCCACGTGTGCTGGCACAGACCAGGAACCCTTCCTTCCTGGTAGTCAGCGCCGATGGACGTTACCTTTATGCCGTAAACGAGACGGTTACATTTGAGGACAACCCGGGCGGTGGGGTGTCCGCTTTTTCTCGCGACCCGCGCACCGGTGACCTCTCGCTGCTCAACACGAAACCTTCAGGAGGGGTTGAGCCAGCACACGTCGAACTGGATCCGAGCGAGCGGTTCGTATTGGTAGCGAATTATCGTTCCGGGTCGGTGGCCGTTTTCGAGATCGAAGACGATGGAAGCCTCGGGGCCATGACCGGTCATATCCAGCACGAGGGGGCCAGCGTGCATCCGGTGCGCCAGACGGGGCCGCATGCGCACATGGTTGCCTTCGACCCAGGTAGTGGCGACGTCCTGGTACCCGATCTGGGGATAGACGCGGTTATCGTCTATACCCTCACAGAGCACGGTGGCCTTGTCGAGCACCGCGGCCGGCGCATCGAGCTCACACCCGGCGCCGGGCCTCGGCACCTCGCATTTCATCAAGGCGGCGACTATCTCTTTATCGCCAACGAGCTCGACAACACACTGGTGTCGCTTCGGCGCGACGGCGAGAAGTTCGTGCCGGTTAGCACCACAAGCACCTTGCCTGCCGGTTTTGACGGGCACAGCCAGGCGGCGGCGATACGCGTCTCACCATCAGGCAACTGGGTCCTCGTGTCCAATCGAGGCGTCGCCAGCGACTCCGTCGCCGTCGTGCGCTTCGACGTCGATGAGGGCAAGCTCGAGCTGGCCGGCCTACAGAGCACATACGGGCGCGAACCGCGCGAGCTTGTCTTTGCCGGCGCTGGCAGCCGGGTAATTGTCGCCAACCAGGACGACGACAGCCTTATAGTTTTTGCTTTCGACGACTCATCTGGTGCTCACGAGCAATTGTCGGTAAACCCTGTACCTACACCCGTGTGTGTGCGCGTCGTATAAAACAGGAACGGCAGCGACAAAATGACGGCGAGCACCAGGGTAAAGCCGGCCGCCGTGTTGGCGCTGGACATCGGTACAAGCCAAGTGCGCGCTTTTGCGTATGACGACGACCTCGTCATTCGCGCCGGCTCATCCAGGCCAGTGAGCACATACACGGCCGCCGACGGTGCATCCTGGCAGTCGTGGCCCGAGCTGCATGCCTCCGTTTTCGACTGCATCAGTGAGATAACCGCGGAGGCTACGGTCGATGTGCAGGCCCTCGTCTTGTCGGGGACGGCCAGCTGTTTCCTGACTTCCTGGGGCGACGGTAGCCAGGCCGGCGTGGGCGAGGTCGTACTTTGGTCAGACACGCGCGCGTCGGCTGAACAGCGTGAAATTGCTCCGGCCGTCGAGGCTAGTTATGCACGCACTCTTTGCCCCAGCCACGCAACCTACTGGCCGGCAAAATTGCGCTGGTTCGAGCGCCATCGCCCGCACGTTGTGGGCACTGTCCATGTCGGCGGGGCCAAGGACCGCCTGTTTGACCTGTTCAGTGGAGAATGGTGGACGGACCCGATGACGGCCGCCGCCACGGGTGTGTTCGACAGTTCGGCCTGGCGTTGGGATGAGGAGCTTCTCTCAGTTAGCGGGATAACCAATTTCCAACTGCCCCAAGTGCGGGAGGCGACGGACCACGCGCCGCTCGGTGCCGAAGCGGCGGCGGCCATCGGGCTTCCCCGGGGCTTACCAGTGGTCGTAGGGGGAATGGACGGGCCGCTAGCCCAGCTCGGCGCGGCCGGTTGGGACGAGACGGTGGCGACTTGCACCGTGGGGACAAGCATTGCGTTCCGGGCGGCGAGCGCAAGACGCACGCTGGACCCGACAATGCGCACTTGGAGCTACCCGGTCTCCCGGACGTTCTGGGTCATTGGCGGTGCGGGCAGCAACGGTGGGAACGTCATATCCTGGCTACAGCAGCTGACCGGGAACGGTGCCTTGGGCGACCTGGTGCGAGAGGCGCTGTCGTTATCGCCCGATCCTCAGCTTCTTTTCCTGCCGTACCTTTTTGGTGAGCGCAGCCCGCTTTGGCGCGACGACCTGCGCGCCGCCATCGTCGGACTGGCAGCTCATCACGGGCAGTTGGACATTGTCCGCGCCGCCCTGGACGGCATATCCGCCGCCGCCCAGGAGTTGGCCGAGGCGGTGTCAGCCCATATCCCGCGCCGCCCCACTGCGGTCCGGCTGACCGGCGGTTTTCTTCAGGAAAATGCGTGGGCACAGCTGGTGACCGATGCTCTCGGAATGCCAACGGCTGTACCTGACCCTAAGGAGGCTACGGCCACAGGTGCCGCTGTCCTGGGCTGGCTGTCGCTCGGCGTCGGAGCGCCGGTGGACTTACTCTCTTCTCGGCGCACAGAGGAACGCCATCCGGACATGGCCGCCCATCAGGTGCTGTCAACGAAGGGCGACCTTCTGAGAGCCACCCGTAGACTCTTGTTCCCTGACGAAGATGCGGTCTCGACTGGTGACAGGGACTCGTCAATGAAGCGGCCTCAGCCCGCCTAAAACTCGACGAGCCCCGGGGCAATAGGAGAGCTCGCATACGCGCCGGCTACCCTCTGAGGCGATCACAACCCGGGGGGTCGGCCAGTCGTGTGGTCAGCGGCGCGGGCATGCCGATATGGCGCAACGCCCCGTGCGCGTCGTCCACGCTACTCACGCGCGGGGTGGCGGAGGACGCGGGTGCCACTCGCTTTGGGCGAGCGCCGGCCGCGGACACCACTCGGTCCGGGGTTGAGTAAACGATTGCTCGCCGTCAGCTTGGGCACCTGGCTGGCAGCTCCGCGGCGGTCGCCGGGACGAAGGCGCTGGTCAGGCTAGGTGTGGGGGGTGCCTTGTATTCCCAATCGTTTCTGATAAGTTAACGCGCCGCAACGTTATCGCATGAGCTGCGGTACCGTCTGCCTGCTGAGGCAGGGAACGAAAACCAACCCTACTAACTGAACGAGGGGGCTATGGACACTAGTAACACTGGAGCCACTCAAGAGCCAACAGCTAGCGCTGGCGCACCGGTCAACACCGGGGCGCCGGAGGACCGCAAATCCTTTTCTCGCCGGAAATTCCTACAGGCCGCGGGGGCCTCTGCCCTGGTGCCCCTGGCCGCCAGGACCCTCAGGGGGTCTAAGTCCTTTAGTGACGTCAATTTCGGCAGCTCGTCGAAGGGCAGCGTAAAGCTGTGGGCGAATGTCTTCGGTACCGGACAGGAGAACACGCTCGAAGCGGCCCTGGTCAAGAAGTGGGGCTACGACGGGTATACCGGTGCCTACTCGGAAATCCCGGGAGACTTCTACGAGGTTGTCGAGTCGGCCCTGGCCGCCAACAAAGGCCCCTCGGTGGCCAACGGTTGGGCCTATGTCGGCTTCCAGTACGCCGACGAGGGTGCAATTTATTACTGTGACAATGTAGTCGAAATGCTCAAGAAGAACGGCGTCTATGACGACTATCTCGGCAATGGGGCCTACTTCACCGCCCTTCGTAATAAGGAGGGTCAAGTAGGTATCCCCTGGGGCGTCGACACCCGGATCTTCTGGTACAACGAACCGCTGCTCAAAAAGGCCGGCGCCGAGCCGCCTACCGACTGGCCGTCCTATTTAGCAGCCTGCAAAGCTCTGAAGAAGATCGGCGTTTACGGATTTGTGACCTCGGCCTTGGCCACCAACTCTGCCTACGGGGCCCATCAGCTCACCTATTGGATGATCAACAACGGTGGTGGTCTGTACAACGCAGAGGGCAATATCGACATAATGAACCCGCGCAACGTGGAAGCCATGGAGTTCCTCCACCAGCTTGTCGTTGACGGTTACGTCGACCCCGGTTCGATCGGCTATACCGATAATGACGTCTATGCGGAAATGAAGTCCGGCCGTACGGCGATGACACTGGTCAATGCCAGCCTGCCGCTGGAAACGGGCACGTCGTTTAGCACCGGACCGTTCAAAGTGATGACGCCACTGGCTGGTCCGCACGGCAACAAAGGCACTCTGCAGTACCTGAAGAACATGCAGATGTACAAGAACAACCCGAACGTTGAAGCCACCGAGCAGTTCTTGATGTGGTACAACGAGCAGTACGCGGGCGCCAATGGGTTCTTCGCCAAGAACGTCACCGCTTCTGTGCCCATCCGCAAGTCAGTTATTGCCCTGCCGGCTATACAAAACAACCCGGCCATGGTCAAGATCGTGAACGAATGGGTGCCCATTGCCCACGAGCAAGGGTGGCTCGACACTCACGAGTTCTCGGGTCTGGCTGTCGTTGACGGTTCACCGGAAATCGTCAAGCTGACCGAGTCGATGCTGGAGCCGTCCACCAATCCTACGAGTGTCATGAAGACATTCCAGGCTTGGGCTGAGCCCTACAACTCGACTTACAAGGCATAGCCCTCCAAGTTAGGAATGTGCACGAGCCGGACCGACAGGGACGGGGAAGCTTGGTTCCCTGTCGGTCGGGCTACGTCGGGCTACGGGCGGGCCCATGAGTGCGGGCGCCCGCTGTCTGATCGGCCCTGCACAGTATTTGCTCCGAAGCCGGCGAAACTGATCCAGAAAGTGGCCTGACTGGCCCACCGTTAGATCTGGCGTTGCATGGTACGTCCTGGTCGGGCTACCATGTGGTTGGAGGTCCCACCAATGGGTGGTCGGCAATAGGTGCGCTGACAAGGAGTGTCCGATCGAGGACGTGTCCTACCAAGGGGTTGATGCCAGGTGACCAGTTCGGCGGGCACAGGAACAGGTGGGGGCGCAGGCCCCGCAGGACGTAAAGCTCTTTCGCGAGATGTCGCTCGGCAACTCGAGGGCTGGGCACGGTCGCGACGGTTGGTCGCCGGCAGCAAGCTCCCGGCCGAACGCGAGTTGGCTTCGCGCCTGGGGGCCAGCCGCAACGTGCTTCGGGAGGCCCTCCGGATCCTCGAAACTCGCGGTGTCGTAGAAGTTCGCCACGGGGTCGGGACATTCTTGGCGCAGCAGACAGCAGAAGGGCGCGTTACGATCCCGGTGCAACTCCAGCTGGAGGCCTCGCAACTTTCGGTCGACGAGATCCTGGTGGCTCGTCGCGCCATTGAGTGTGCGGTTGTCGAGGTGGGCGCGCGTAACAGAGACGAGTTCGACCTTGACGAGATGCAGGCATTGCTGAAGGTGGCCGCGAAGGCAGAGGCTAGCAATGACGTTGACTCGTTTGTGAAGGCCGACCTTGGTTTTCACGAGCTGCTTGGTCAGTGCACACATAACCAATTGCTGCAAGAGGTGCAAACCCAGATAACGCGGTCCACTGCCGCCGTGCGCGGTATTGCGTCGACTACCCACGACGCAATGGGCGCCGCTCTGCGCTATCACGCCGAAATTCGTGACGCCTTCGCTCGAGGTGACGGACAGGCCGCTAGCGCCGTCATGCTTCTTCATCTGATCGACGCCGGGGAGCGGGCTCTGGGTGCGCTCCTGGACGACGCCAGCGCCGGGGTACACGAGGCCGAGGCTGGCGACCGGTGAGCCGACGCCGAGGCGGCCCCGCTCTAGAACTGTTCGGACCGGCGGGTCAGCGCTCGTCAAGTGCGCGTCGCCACGGTCTAGCGCAGAGAAAGAAAGGAGCATCTAAATGAGGTTGGGCGCGCCAGTTTGGCCATTCAAGTGGGAACCCCCGTACGAGGACGCACTGCGACGTATCGCCGGACTGGGGTTTCGAGCGGTCGAGCTCAATGCATGGAACGGCGATATTCTCGCTAATTATTATACACTGGGTACGATAAAGAACATCAGGGCCATACTGGATGGGGAGGGCTTAGTGCTCTCTCAATTCGTCGCTTGCCAGGGTGACGACCTTGCCAGCGCAGATGCGGCGAAGCGGGCCGCAGCCGTTTCTTATTTCAAGCGCAACGTTGATATTGGAGTGGCGCTCGGAACAGCGATAATTAACAGCGTTACTCATTACCCATTCGGCATAGAGTACCCACCGCTCGTTAGCCGTGCAATGACTCAGGTGTTCACCGTGCAAGTCCCGGGCGACCTCGACTGGCAACAAAACTGGCTCGATTATGTCGGCTCAATACGGCAATGCGCCCAGTACGTAGAGTCATTGGGACTCAAGTTCAGCCTGGAGATGCACCCGTTTAGGTACGCGGCAAACACCGAAGGCTTACTCCGGCTTATTGAGGCAGTCGACTGCCCAGCCCTAGGAGCCAACCTCGACCCGAGCCACACATTCCCCATGGGTGATGTAACTCACGTCGCCGTTTACCGCTTGGCTCATCGACTCTGGCATTGTGATTTCTCTGACAACGATGGCACGACCAACATGCACTTTAGGCCCGGAAAGGGAAAGATCGACTGGGCCAGCGCCATGACCGCGTTGAAGAACGTCGGGTACGACAATGTCGTGTCGCTCGAGTTCGAGGACATCCCCGGGGTGTCTCGGGGTGCCAACCCTCAGGCTGGAGCGTACCGTGCGAACCCTGTGGCTAGCCCCGAGGTTGACCGCGAGTACCGCATAGCGCTGGATTACATCACCGGACTGGCGGAAGAGGCGGGCATCAAGATCGAGTAGCTTGAACTGCTTCGCGGCCCCGGATGCCGCGCCCCATATGACCGATAAAGCCGTCAACCCAGTGTGGCCAGTGTGCGTCCTCCCGTCCCGGGCGCCACCTTCATCTCTCACTCATAGTGGTGGTCCGGTACGCACCGCCGGGGATGAGACGGCGGGACACCGGAGACTGCGCTCGCATTATGGGACGACGGGCGCGAGAGCCAGGTAATCAAAGCGCCTGCCCCAGGTCGTGGTCAGCTACAGTTGACCGGTTAACCACAGGTTCTCTCGCTCAAGGGGGTTGTGACGGCTCGTCGTGGTCCTTATCAGACCGGGATCAGGCGGCGCCGGGAGATCATTGACGCCGCTTCTCTCGTCTTCGCCCGTTACGGCTACGCCGGCGCCTCGCTCCGACAAATTGCCGACGACGTTGGCGTTACTGCGGCGGCGTTCACACGGCATTTCGGCAACAAAGAAGGTTTGCTCCAGGCCGTTATCGATCATTGGGAGACGAAAAACGACTCCTTCTTCGACGGGGCGCGTGGTCTCGGTTACTTTCGTCGTCTCCCTCAGTTCATGGTCGCCCACACCAGAGAGCCGGGGCTCATCGAGCTCTTCCTGACGCTGAGCACGGAAGCCACGAACCCTCAGCACCCGGCCCGGGACTGGGCTGTAAAGCGCTACGAACGGACCGTCCGTCTGGGGATCAGCTATCTAGAGGAAGCGCGCGCCATGGGTGAGGTGCTGCCCATGGACGACAAGCAACTCGAGGTTGAGTCGCGTAGCGTGTTCGCCCTTATGGACGGCCTGCAGCTGCAATGGCTCCTCGACCCCTCCATAGATGCGGCACAGGCGTTCGAGATCCAGCTCGATGCCCTCATCGACCGGTGGTCTGGTGCTGTACCCGCCCGGCCCGCTAAGCACCGAGCGGCCAGATATGACGCCAAGCATGCCAACGGCGATGACTCGACCGCTGTAGCGACGGCCAGCGTGGGTAAGCGTCGTTCAAGCCCGGCCGGTTAGCACTCCACATTCGAGCGAGACGCTGGTGCCCAAAGGGCGTTGGCTGAAACCGGGCCGGTGGTCACGCTGGGTGGGGATCTGTCGGCCAGGCGGGCGCCGCCGCAGGGGTTGTTGAGCAGCACCGGCGTTGGCCCGGATCTCGGGGTTTGGACGGCGGCCAGCGAGGTGACAGCCATACCCCAGGTTGGCCGAAAGGTTGATAGGTGATAACATATCGCTGGTGTTGAGCAGAAGAGCCGTCGCTGCCGCCAGCCCAGAGCTCCGGTCTTGTGCGGGGCGCGGCGGTGGTTGTCCAGAGCGCGACAGAGCTCTCCTGGGAGGCCCAGAAAGAGTGACCTAGCTAAAAGGCGCTGGCTTCGAGGTTGAGTGACGCTGTGGCTAGCCTCTTCCCACGAAGGGCATCTTGGTCGCCATGATTGTCAGAAATTGCACGTTGGCGTCCAATGGGAGGCCGGCCATATAAACCAGGCCTTTCGCGACGTGCTCCACATCAATCGTTGGTTCGCTCATTACGGTGCCGTCGGCCTGCTCGATCCCCTGCGTGATCCGTGCCGCGATGTCGGTGGAAGCATTGCCAATGTCGAGTTGACCACAGGCAATGTTATAGCGCCTGCCGTCCAGAGACGTGGCCCGAGTGAGACCAGTTATCCCGTGTTTGGCCGCCGTGTAGGGCGCCGAGTGAGGTCGAGGCACGTATGCCGAGAGCGACCCGTTGTTGATTATGCGCCCACCCTGCGGCTGCTGCCCCTGCATAAGCCTGAATGCTTGTTGCGTGCACAGGAAAGCTCCGGTCAGGTTGGTAGCTATTACGTTCGACCATTGATCGAAGGTCAATTCCTCCAGCGTTACATTCGGAACGCCGACGCCGGCGTTATTGAAGAGAAGATCGAGCCGGCCGAAGCGCTCTCGCACCTTGGAAAAGAGGGACTCAACCGAGCGAGGGTCGGTCACGTCGGTGGGCACCACTATTATGTCAGTTCCCGCTGCCCGTCCTTCCGCCGAGGTCTCGTCCAGAGCCTGCTTCCTGCGCCCTGCTACGACCACGGCAAAGCCTTCGTGAGCCAGCGCCAGCGCGCGCTCGCCCGTCCGATGCCGGACCCACCGCCAGTTACCACTGCGATCTTCATGTGATCCTCCATCAGAGCTGTCGAGCCGTTACTGCCGGTGACAATAATAAAGTAGCCAATGGGTGGGGGCGATAGTTGGTAGCGGCGTGCGCCGATAAGATCTCCGCACGGTGAGCGCTCTGGGTGAACAACCTGTTGATGTCGCGATCGTAGGAAGTGGTCCGACCGGAGCTACGTACGCTCGTGTGATCTGTGACTTGTTGCCCGGAGCCAGAGTCCTCGTTGTCGAGGCTGGCCCGCAACTTTCGCCAGTTCCCGGTGCTCACGTGAACACGATCGTCGACCCTGATGCACGCGATAGGGCTCAGCTTCGGTCCCAAGGACCGACCCCGTACCCCTATGCCATCTCGGCTGAGGACCAGGCCGACCTGGCTCATAGCTCCAGTGGCCACCCTCTCTCACATCCGGGGCTGTTCCTGCTGAGTGCTGCTCAAGCGGGATGCGGCGATTTCCCCGCGGCGGCCATGGCTGACGGTGTGGGCGGCATGGGGTGCCACTGGTTCGGCTGTTGCCCGAGGCCGTCAAACTCGGAACGGGTCACCTTTGTAGACCAGACGCAGCTCGAGCGTGCCTACGCGGTGGCGGAAAGCCTCTTGCGGGTGTCGAACTCGCAATTCTCCGGGTCCAAGGTGGCGGCTCGTCTCCAGTCTTTTCTTTCGGGGCTCTTCGACGAAGGTCGCTCTTTGGACCGGTGCGTGCAGCCGATGCCGCTCGCGGTCGACCCGGCTCAGAGCGGGACAGGCCAGACTGGTCCGGGGGTAATCCTCGGCCCCCTCCTCGGCGGGCAGGCTCCGGGGTTTACTTTGCGCACAGAGACCCACTGCCAACGGGTTGTGATGGCCCATGACCATGTGGCCGGGATAGAACTGACAAATCTCCAAACCGGCACCCGATCTCGGGTCCCGGTCGGGGCGGTGGTAGTGGCAGCAGATGCACTCCGCACTCCGCAACTCCTTTTTTCCTCAGGTATTAGGCCCGCAGCGCTGGGCCGGTACCTCAACGAACACCCATATCTTTCGTTGTCGTTCGAAATCGACGGCTCGTCTCCCCTCGCCGAGGTCGACGACGCCGACCTCGAACCGGGCCCGAGCGTGGCCCACAAGGTGATGCCGCCCAGCGGGGTGACGTGGGTACCCTACGATGCCGATTTGTTCCCCTTCCATGCCCAGCTAACTCAGCGAGGGCGCTTACTCTCAATGGGCTTTTTTCTGCCCAACGAGCTTCACCCGGACAACCGAGTTATGTTCGAAGGCGCGGCTACCGATTGGCGGGGCCTGCCGGCCCTCCGGATCGATTACCGTGTTAGTAGCGAGGACGTGGCCAGGATCGACCAGGCCTACGCCACAATGAGCGGATTGGCCGACGCGCTGGCCGCGAAGGGCCCTGGGCCTGTACCTCGACTGATGCCCGCCGGGAGCTCGTTGCATTACCAAGGGACGGTCCGTATGGGCCCGACCGACGACGGCACCTCGGTGTGCGACGTCCACAGCCGCGTGTGGGGGACCGACAACCTCTTCGTAGCGGGCAATGGCGTGATACCGACGTCAACTGCGTGCAACCCGACCCTGACCAGCATGGCCTTCGCCGTCATGGGGGCCGAAGAACTCGTACGCCGGCTCTCCGGCTGACACGTCGGGCTGGAAGATCGCACTCTGGGCTTGGGTTATCGCGCCGCGCACGGCGCGCTACTTACCCATCGCCTCCTCCACCGCTGGCCTTGACGCCAGGGATCGCGTCGTGACTAGCCCGCAGTGCCGGGGGAGCCGGCGTCAAGCTCCTGTTCTCGGGAGAGCCAACTAAAACTCCGGTCGGTCGAGGTGCTGGGTGAGTACTCGAGAGAAACCCAACCCTCGTAGCCAATGCAGGCCAACTCCCGAAAATGCCTGTCAAAATCTAGGTGGCCCGAACCGGGCTCGTGACGACCTGGCGCATCCGCGATCTGAACGTGCCCGATCCGCTCGCCGTAACCTGAGATAACGGCCGAGACGTCGTCGCCATTGACCGTCAGGTGATAGAGGTCGGCCAGCAACCGAACATTTTCTTGGCCGGTAGTATTCTCTACTTGCTCAATTACTTTGGCGGCATCAGCAGCCGTTAGCAACGGGTACCGGGGTGCACCGCTGAGAGGTTCGAGCAGCACGACGGCCCCGATCTCTCCGACCTTTCTCGCCGCCAGAGCCAGGTTTTCGACGGCTAGTTCATCTTGCTCCGCCGCTTCCACGTCGTCGAGGCGGTTCCCAAATGGTGCGTTGAACGCTTTAGTCCCGAGCCTTTGGCCGATGTTGACAACAGCATCCACATTGTCGCGGAACTCGGACCGGCGGCCGGGCAAAGAAAGTATCCCTCGGTCGCCATTAGCCGGGTTTCCTGAGGCGAAGTTCAGGGCGATGAGGTCCACCCCGGCCTGATCGATGGCCGTTACGAACTCCTCAACCTGGTGGTCATCGGGGACAATTTCTGAAAAAGGCCACCAAAACTCTACAGCGTCGAAACCGGCCGCCTTGGCGGCAGCGGGACGCTCGAGGAGCGGTAATTCCGTAAACAGTATCGAGCAATTGACTGCATACCGCGGTACGTGGTTCATGCCTCGCTGTTCCCTCCGCTGTGATCGCACCAAGGTAACACCTGCTCGCCTTGACGAGCCCGTCTTCGCCGCGGTAGCTTGAGGTGGGAGGTCCTACAACATGACGGGTGCTACAGCTGCAGACGGGGCCAGTCCCTTCCGGAAGCCACGGTTGGCAGCTTTCCCCAAGGCCTTCTTTCATCAGCTGTTGGCTGGCGGTCCTATGTCGATAGAGGATTTCATACGAAGGGCGCCAGGATTGGGACTGGAGGGAGTCGAACTGTACCCCGGGTTCCTCGGTGGAACGGATGACGGCACGCTCACCCGCCTACTGCGAGTAGCCGACGACGTCGGTGTCGAGCTCCCGATGATGTGCTCGTCACCGGACTTCATCGACCCGCGTCCCGGCGCCTGGGAAGGGGCCGTGGACAAGATGCGCGAGCAGGTCGACGTGATGACGGTTTTGGCGCCCCGGTCATCCTGGCGCAGCGTCAGGGTGCTCTCGGGACAAGCTTGGCCGGGAGTGCCCGAGGACGAAGGCATCCGGCGGGCGGTAGAAGGAATCCAGGCCGTCCTTGCCTATGCCGCTCCCAAACAAATATCGGTGGTCATAGAGAACCACTACAAAGACGGCTTGTGGGAATATCCCGAGTTCGCGCTGAGCAGCCGCAGGTTCCTAGCCATAGTCGACCAACTGGGGTCGCCTTGGTTCGGCATCAACTTCGACCCCTCAAACGCTATCGTCGCCGGTGAGGATCCTCTTGACCTCCTCGACCGGGTAGTCGGCCGAGTCCGGTCTATGGGCGCCAGTGACCGTTCTCTTCGGGCCGGGTACACCCTGGAAGACTTGCAGGCCCACCGCGGCCAGGGATATTCGGAGGCCCTCCTGCACGGCGTCGTCGGCCAAGGCCTCAACGATTACCCAACGATACTCTGCAGGCTGGCCCAGGCGGGCTTCGGGGGTTGGATCTCTATCGAGGACGGCGAGGCGGGAGGCGAGCGCGGGTACTTGGACATTGCGGCGTCCGCCCGCTTTCTCGCTGAGCTGGTCGATAGGTACTGGCCTGAGACTTCATCACAAGAGGAAGCGCTTTTCACGGAGACCTCGGGGGCCTCGTATGGAGGTGGCGGCCGAGACGATTAGCATCGCCCAACATCGGGCGGGGTTCACAGCCTGGGTAATGGCGGTATGTCGCCACCAGCCCCAGTGAGGTGGCAAAACTGTTTGGTGCAGTGAGTGAATGAAATACAGGTACGAGAAAGGAGCAGGTCGTGCGCTTCGGAGCGGCAACGTGGCCGTGGAAATGGGATGGTCCTTACGATGGAGCCGTTGCAAGAATAGGTGACGCCGGCTTTCGGGCAACAGAGTTGTGCGCGTGGGACGACAATGCGCTCGAGAACTATTACACCTCGGCTACGCTCAAGCAGTTGCGGTCCATTTTGGACGACAAAGGCATGGTCCTTTCGCAATTCGTGGTGAAGACGCCGAACCTTAGTAGCGCAGACCCTGGGCTCCGAAAGGCGTCGGTCGAGACGTTCAAGGTCGGGGTCGAGAAGGGCAAGGAGCTCGGCGCGCAGATCATTAATACGGTCGTGCATTACCCCTTCGCGCTGGAAATGCCACGGATAACAGACCGTCCATTGGTGCAGATGTTCACGGCAGATGTCCCATCAGGCCTTGACTGGGACCAAAACTGGGAAGACTATATAGCAGGGCTGTCTGAATGCGCGCGGTATTGTGAGTCCGCCGGCATCAGGTATAGCCTCGAGCCTCACCCCTTCCGGTATGGTTCGACGACGGAGGGCATGCTGCGGATCCTGGGTGCCGTAGGTTCGCCGGCGCTCGGGGTTAATTGGGACCCGAGCCACTTGTTCCCGTCAGGTGATATCCCCCACGTGTCCATCTATCGTCTCGGCAGCAATGTCCTTCATTGCCATTTTTCTGACAATGACGGGGTGACCAATGTCCACTGGCGGCCGGGGATGGGGAAAATCGACTGGGAGAAGGTATTGCTCGCTCTCAAGGAAACCGGTTTTGACGGGGTTATATCGTTGGAGTTCGAAGACGTACCCGGGGTGTCACGCGGTGTACGTGACGTCCCCGGGGTTTATAAAGGCAACGCGGTAGCGACGAGCGAGTTCGAGAAGGAGTACAGGCTCGGCTTGGCCTTCCTGACGGACTTGGCCACCTCCGTGGGTATGAAGGTGGAGTAGTCAGATTATGGCCCCAGCTTCCAGCACCTTGTTGATCGGAACTTATACCGAGTCTCTCGCTCATGTAGATGGCAAGGCCGAGGGGATACACGGCGCCTATCACGAGGACGGCAGGCTCAGTGAACCGAAGGTGTTGACGGGTATGCGCAACCCGTCGTGGGTGACTTCATCTGCCGATGGGCGTTTTGTCTATGCCGTAGCAGAAACGGTTGATTTTGAGGGCAAGCCGGGTGGGGGTATAGCCGCGTTTTCCCGGGACCCGGGAACAGGGGAACTGAGCCCCATTAACGCGGCGTCCTCGCGAGGTGTCGAGCCGGGGCATCTCATGGTCGACCCATCAGGAAGGTTCTTGTTGGCCATCAACTACAGGTCGGGTTCTGTGGTCGTGTTCGGCTTGCGTGACGATGGGGGCTTGGCGGACATGGTCGAGCAGGTGCATCACGAAGGGTCGAGCGCGCACCCGGTCCGCCAGACCAGCCCCCACCCTCACCAGATCGCGTTTGACCCGGTCACCGGCAAAGTCATCGTGCCAGACCTCGGCATGGACGCACTGTTCTTCTACGATCTGGACGGGTCAGGCCAATTGACCGAAGACAGGTCGGCCCGCTTCGAGGGCGCTCCCGGAGCGGGGCCGCGCCATGTCGCGTTCCACCCCGATGGTCAGTACCTGTTTGTGTTGAACGAATTGGACAACACGCTGCTGGTCCTGAAGCGCGAGGGCGGCCGGTTCGTTCAGAATGACGTGGCGTCAACGCTTCCGGCGGGCTTCAAGGAGCACAGCCAGGCGGCCGCGGTGCGAGTGTCCCCCTCAGGTCAGCACGTTTTCGCGTCGAACCGGGGCCACGACAGTATTGCCGTGTTCGAATTCGACGAAGCTACCGGCAAAGTAACTCTCAAGCATCTGGAGCCATCGCGTGGTTCAGAGCCGCGAGACTTCGTGGTCACTCCAGACGGGTCCTACCTGCTGGTGGCGAACCAAAACAGTGACAACATCGTCACTTTTGCCATCGACGACTCGGTGTCAACGTTTAGTCATGTGGGCACGTTCGAAGTGCCGACGCCGGTTTGTCTGCTGTTCGTGTGACATCCCGGGGGCTCTTCCCCGGGGTAGCCAAGTGAAGTCTCGGGAGCAGGGCGCGGCAGGCGCGGTCGCCGCCCGCCTGCCGCCATGGTTTGGGCCTGACGTCCGCTAAGTGCCCTTCGGTGGGGTCGTCGGACCGCGCACGGCGAGGACCACGTCTCTCAGGACACGGGCCAGTGTCAGCAAATCAGCCGCGGGTGCGAACGCGTCGGCCGAGATGACGAGGGGGGCGCCCACGACAACAAGGGGGGCACCGAGGGCGGGGAGTTTCGCCAAGTCCTCTAGACGGATGCCACCCACTGCTTGCACCGGTAGACGGGTTGCTTGCACGACCTGGCCTAGAAAATCGAAAACACTGAGGTCCGGGTCCTCCCCCCGCTCGTCGAAGCCGAGGTGGGCGATCACGGCATCGACGCCGAGCTGCTCCATCCGCTGAGTCTCGGCCGCATAGTCGCTGCTGCCTAAGACATCTCCCATTACAAGCACCCCTCGTGCGTGGGCGGCGCTTACCACGGAGCGGACAGTGGCGTCAGTGGCACGGCTCATAACAACTACGAACGAGGCGCCCGCCTCGGCCGCCAGGTCGGTCTCCAGGCCGCCACCGTCCATGATCTTCAGGTCCGCCACGATCGGATGGTCGGGAAAACGGGCGTGGAGAGCGCTTATAGCCCGCACTCCCTCGGCGAGGATCAGGGGCGTGCCGGCCTCGAGCCACTGAACGCCGGCCTCCACGGCTACGTCGGCGACGGCAAGCGCCTCTTCGATGCTCGTTAGGTCGAGGGAAATCTGGACGACGGGTTCGTTTGTTGGGACAAGTGGGGTCACTTGTGCCTCCTGGAGCGTTGATTAACCCGGACGTCCTCGAGCTCGAAAGCGAAAATTGCCGCCCGGGTCACAGGACCAGTACGGATTTCACGACGCGTCGCGACGCCATGGCGCCAAACGCGTCGGACCAGTCGGAGAAATCAAAAGCCTGGAGGCCAGGCGTCGGGTCAAGGCGACCTTGAGCGAGCAAACGAAGGACACGTTCCCACGTAGACCAGGTGTGGCTGAAGGCACCGTGCAGTTCTGCGGCCTTTGCTACCAGAGTGTCGAGTGGCCGCTGATAGGGTTCGGGGCCCCAACCGACCTTCACGATCTGGCCCCCAGGCCGCACGAGCGCAAGAGCGGCTTCGAGGGTGGCCGACACGCCCGAAGCGTCCACGACGACGTCGGAGGTATTCACATAACCCGGGGCTTCCCACCAGGGCCCGTCCGAGGCCAAGGTTTCGGCACCAACGGCTTTGGCCACCGCCAACCTGGCCTCATCGCCTGGAAGACCAGCGACGACAACGTGAGTGGCGCCCGCCACGAGCGCGATCTGGGCCGAGAAAATCCCCACGGGCCCTGGTCCTATTACCGTCACCGTGTCCCCGGGACGCACTCGTGCTCGCTCCACGGTGGCGTTGTAGGCGACACAGTAAGGTTCCGTGACCGCGGCAACGGTGTCCGGAATGGCCTCAGGAACCCGATGGACAATCTGTGCTCGGGTCACAAATCGCTCCGCCATCATGCCGTCGTACAGCGCGCCAAACCCGAGACGCCGTTCGCAGAGGTTGTAGTGGCCTTCCCGGCAGGAGAGGCACGACCCGCACACCGACCGTGCCGTTTCGGACACCACGCGGTCTCCCTCGGTGAAACCGGTGACCCCGGCCCCGACGCGAACGACCGAGCCGACGCCTTCGTGGCCAAGCGTTACCGGATATCTCATTGGGTAAGTCTGGGTCCCATGCCACGCGTGCACATCACTGCCGCAAACACCAACAGCCCGAGTGGCGATGAGGACTTCGTCATCTCCGAGCCCATCAGGGGCTTCGGTATCGACCAGCTCGAGCTGGTCCGGTCCTGGCTCAGTTGCTCTTAGCGCCCTCACGAATCAGTCACCCCTTACGAGCGTGCGCGGCCGAACCCACCAGGAGCGTGGTCGCTGCCCCGCTCCCACATTAGGTACTGAGGTTGGTTGGACCTCCTACCGGAGAATAGCAACCGGCTCTCGTTCCCATCAACTTCGTCACCTACCCGCCAATGCGCCCATGCTCCGGGAAACTGTCCAAGACGCGAAGCCTGTACGGCCGGTTGGCTCAAAAATAAAATCTAGAGCAGGTTTGCGCTCCGCCCGTAGAGAAACGAAGCGCAGTAAGAGGAGACAGGGAAAGGGACCGGATTGCCACAGAACCCACTCGCCTACTTGTCAACGGTGAGAAAACTACTGGACGAGCTGGAGCAGGACGACCAGCCTCTCCTTCTGGCCGCGCAATGGTGCGCCGACGCCATAGCGGACGGAGGCTTGGTCCACGTGTTCGGAGCCGGCCACTCGCACATGGCAGCTGAGGAAGCTTTTTACCGTGCCGGCGGCCTGGTGCCGGTAAATGCCGTGTTGGTGGACTGGTTGATGGTCCACCACGGGGCCACGCGTGCCACTTTGCTCGAGCGGCAGCCTGGGCTCGGGTCGGTCATAGTAAGTACGGAGCCCGTCGAGGCCGGCGATGTTTTCTTTGTGGTATCGAATTCCGGGAGGAACCCTGTCCCGATCGAAGTGGCCCAGGCGGCGAAAGAACGAGGAGCCAGAGTGGTAGCCATCACTTCGCGGCAACATTCCGAGGCCGTGGCGGCGCGTGGCAGTGCGGGCGTCAAATTGAGCTCGGTTGCTGACCTTGTATTGGACACCCATGCCCCGCTTGGCGACGCCGCTGTCGACATTGACGGGGACGTAAAGGTAGGGGGCGTTTCGACGGTGATGAACGCCGTAATTATTCAAACGATCGCGGTGGCCACGGCGAAGCTGTTGGCCGAACGCGGG
This sequence comes from uncultured Acidimicrobiaceae bacterium, assembly GCA_963749305.1. Lineage (GTDB taxonomy): Bacteria > Actinomycetota > Acidimicrobiia > Acidimicrobiales > Palsa-688 > Fen-671. The sequence continues at coordinate 256,737 of CAVVMN010000013.1, read as the reverse complement.
CTGCCGGTGCCCGTCTTCAAGAGCTCGAACGTTGACGGCTCCGACGAGTGGAACGCGGACCAGCTCAAACGGCTAGGCCGCCGTGTCCCCACCCTTTTGCGGTCGTCTGCCGGATAGCGGCACGCTGGCTGCGTCACCTTCCTGACGCGTAGCGTGATGGCGGAATGTCAGGGCAACTGAGCCGGCGCCGGTTACTCCGGGTTGGCGCGATGGGCGGCTTGGCCGCCCTGGCCACCGCTTGTGGCGCCAGCCGGCACAATTCCGGGGGCACCACCACCTCGTCGAGCACGAGCGAGCCGGCCACGACCACCACCAGCACGAGCACAACGACGGCCACCACCACGACTACCGTCCCTCCGACGACGACCAGCACGGCGGTAACGACAACCACCACTACCACGACCCCGGTCCCGACGACCGTTGTCTCGCCCGCCACCGAGACCGACTGGAAGGCATTTGCGGCCGGGCTTGACCGGGCGGTTGTCAAGGCCGGGCGACCCGACCTATCCGATCGACAAGCAAATCTATGACCCGGTGTACGACACGGTCCGGCCGGCGGGCATCGCCTACTGTGCCAATGCCGAGCGATGTGGCCCGTTCACTTGCGTTCGCCCGAGAGCACGGTTTGCCTTTTACGGCCCGGAGTGGTGGCCATAGTTATGCCGGTTACTCGACTACGACCGGGCTGGTTGTCGACGTGAGCCTTATGTCTCAGCTCATTGTCAAGGGCAACACGGCCAACGATTGGTGCCGGCGCTCGCTTGATCGATGTGTACTCGGGCCTTCCGCAGCAGGGTGTCTCAGTCCCCGGAGGGTCTTGCCCCTCGGTAGGGATCGCGGGGCTGGCGCTCGGGGGCGGCATAGGAGTGGTGGGCCGGTTGCACGGACTGACGTCCGACAACATCGTCGGCCTGAAAGTGGTAACTGCAGACAGCAGGACCGTGGTGGCCAACGCCACCACAAACGCCGATCTCTTCTGGGCCTGCCGGGGTGGGGGAGGGGGGAACTTTGGCGTAGTGACGGAGTTCCAGTTTTCGACCTTCCCCGTAGGGCAGGTGGCGCTGTTCGGCTTGAGCTGGCCCTGGGCGGCGGCGGCCCAGGTGTTGCCGGCCTGGCTCGAATGGTCGTCTTCACGGCCGGACGAAATGTGGTCGAACTGCTTACTATCGGCTGCGCCGGGCGCCACTTCTCCAGCCCTTTTCGTCGGTGGGGTCTGGGTGGGCACTGTGGCCGACGCCACCGCCCAGGTCGCCGCCCTGATCAAGCAACTCGGTGCGCCCAGCAGTCAATCGTTCGGTCAACACGACTATGAGGACGCCATGTACATCGAGGCGGGTTGCCGAGGTTTGTCGCAGGCGGCGTGTCACCTGGCCGGGAAATCCCCGGGAGGCACGCTCCGCGGTACGTCGAGGTAGCCAAATCAGACATCCTCAACGGCCCGCTGGGTAATGCCGGCGTGCAAGCCGTCCTGGCCGGTATCGAGGAACGCCAGCAACAGGGCGGTCCGGGGGCGGTTGCATATGACTCGTGGGGTGGGGCGATAAACCGGGTACCTGCGAACGCCACCGCCTTTGTGCACCGGAAGGCGCTGGCGTCGGCACAATACGATGCCTCCTTCTCTGCCGGCGTGGCCCCCAGCACAGTCCAACAGGCGCAGGCCTGGCTGAACAGTTGGTACGCCACGCTCCGGCCCTACGTGAGCGGCGAGGCGTACCAAAACTACATCGACCCCTCATTGGCCAACTGGCAGCAGGCGTATTACGGCTCCAACCTGGCTCGGCTGAAGCAGGTAAAGGCAAAATGGGATCCCGACGACTTTTTTCACTTTGCGCAGAGCATCCCGCTGCCATGAGTGGTAATCGCCGGCGGGAACTGTCGAACGGAGCGGCTTTCTGGGCGCGCGCTCCTAACTCTCTAACCGCAGCGCCTGGATGAAGGCCTCCTGGGGCACCTCGACCCGGCCGATGTTCTTCATCCGTTTCTTGCCCTCTTTTTGCTTCTCGAGGAGCTTGCGCTTACGGCTTATGTCGCCGCCGTAGCACTTGGCCAGAACGTCCTTGCGCTTGGCCTTCACCGTTTCGCGGGCCACGATCTTGCCGCCCACGGCCGCCTGTATGGGAACGTCGAAAAGCTGACGTGGTATCAGCTCCCGCAATTTCTCGGTCATGCGCCGGCCGTACTCCATGACATCCGAGCGATGGATGATGGCGCTGAACGCGTCCACCGGCTACGCCGTTGAGCAGTATGTCTATCTTGACCAGCTCTCCAGGCGAGAACCCGGCCGGTTCGTAGTCGAGGCTGGCGTAGCCCTTGGTGCGGCTCTTCAATGCATCGAAAAAGTCCATGACTACTTCGGAAAGCGGGATCCGGTAGACCAGCTCGACCCTCTCGGGAGATAGGTACTCCATGCGGACCATCTCGCCCCGCCGGCTCTGGCACAGGTCCATCACGGTGCCGGTGTTCTCGGACGGCAGGAGCATGGTCGCCAGTATGAGCGGCTCCTCGATTATCTCGATGTTCTGCGGCGCCGGCATCTCGGACGGGCTGTGCATGTGCAGCTCACTGCCGTCGGTCAAACGGGCGATGTACTCGACACTCGGGGCCGTGGCAATAAGGGTGAGGTCGAACTCCCTCTCCAGCCGCTCGCGGACGATGTCCATATGGAGCAGGCCGAGGAACCCACAGCGAAAACCAAAGCCGAGGGCCACCGATGATTCGGGCTGGTAGGTGACAGAGGAGTCGCTCAGGCGTAGTTTTTCCAGAGCAGTCCGGAGATCCTCGAACTCGTCCCCGTCCACCGGGTAAAGCCCGCAAAACACCATTGGCTTTGGTTCCTGGTACCCCTCCAGGGGTTTCTCCGCCGGGCGTGCAGCTTCGGTTACTGTCTCGCCACTTCGCGCCTCGCCGACGTCCTTTATGCCCGCTATCAGGTAGCCCACTTCGCCTGGCCCCAGGCTCTGGACTTCGGTTGTGGCCGGCAGGCGCACACCCAATTCCTCGACGTCGTGCACCCGACCTGTCTGCATAAAACGCAGTTTCTCCCGGGAGGAAAGCACCCCGTTCACTACGCGGATGGAACTCACCACGCCGCGGTACTGGTCATACAACGAATCGAATATCAGCGCCTGCAACGGGGCGTCCGGGTCGCCTTTGGGCGGCGGGATGCGAGCACAAATGGCGTCGAGCAGCTCGGGCACGCCCTCGCCCGTCTTGGCCGAGACGCGCAGCGTCTCGGACGCTGGGATCCCGAGTACCGCTTCGATCTCGGCCGCACAGCGCTCGGGGTCGGCGGCAGGCAGGTCGATCTTGTTCAAGACGACCACGATCTCCAGGTCGTGCTCGAGGGCCAGGTAGGCGTGGGCCAACGTCTGCGCCTCGATCCCCTGGGCCGCGTCCACCAGCAGGACTACGCCCTCGCAAGCGGCCAGGCTTCGGCTCACCTCGTACCCGAAGTCGACGTGACCGGGCGTGTCGATGAGGTGCACCGTATAGCCCTTCCACTCGACGCGGACGTTCTGGGCCTTGATCGTTATGCCCCGCTCGCGTTCGATGTCCATGGAGTCGAGGTACTGGTCGCGCATGTCACGCGGGTCGACTGCACCCGTCAGCTCGAGGATGCGGTCGGACAACGTCGACTTGCCGTGGTCGATGTGGGCCACGATCGAAAGGTTGCGGATCTTGTCAGGGGTAAGAGTGCTCATCAGCTTGCGTTACCAGTTTGGCCCAAAGGGCGCTCTGCTCAGCGGCGAGGCCCCTGGAGAGGCCCCTTCGGTCGCTGTTCAGGGGCACGACCCGTCCGGCTGCGCCCGCCACAGGCCCCGGAGCTGGTATTGTGTGTGGCCCTGTGGCAAATATCAAGAGCCAGATCAAGCGTATCGGAACGAACGAGAAGCGCCGGCTTCGCAACAAGGCGGCCAAGTCCGAGGTAAAGACCCGGATGAAGACGGCTGTCCACGCCGCAGGCGCCGGCGAAGAAACGGCCGCCGAGGATCTGCGGCAGGCCGTCAAGCGGCTGGACAAGGCGGCGGCACGCGGCATCATCCATCGAAACCAGGCCGCCAACCGCAAGTCGGCCCTCATGCGTCAGGTTGCCGAGCTGGCTGCCGTCTCAGGCGCTGGCTCGAGTTCGACCGCAGAGTAACACCAGCTGGCGGAGCGCCGCAGCATCAGTCAGCCCCGGTGCCCTTGGTCCGTAAGTACTAGTGGTGCGCGCGCCAGGCGTTAGCGCCTCAGTCGGTTCCCCCCACTGCGCGTTCCCTGGGGAGCCCCGCGGGCACTGCGTGAGATCCGGCACAGCCTCGCCACCAGGATTTCGAGTACGACTTCTGGCTCCCAGTCCAGCTTGCCCTTGAGAGTCAGCTCCGCATCCGCCAGGGCGATTATGGCGTCGCCGCTGCCCCGAGGCCCGAGGCGGCGGGCGGCATCGAGGGCCTTGCGGGCCGGGAACGTGCTGCGCCCTCGGGCGATCCCGAGGGCCTCCGCCGCCTCGCCCTCCGACGTAATGGCAGGTGACTGTACGCGGAGGATGTTGCCGAAATGCCTGTGCAGGATGGCCAGGACGACCAGCGGGTGCCGGTCACCGGCCTCCAGAAGCCGGTGCAACACCTTGAGGGCCACCTCGGTCTCGCCCTTGTCAATGGCGTCGGTGAGGTCCCAGGGTGGTACCGAACCGGGCTGGCCCAGATAAGGCTCGAGCTCCTCTTCGCCCACCGTGGCGCCCGTCCCGTAGGCGGCTTCCAGGGTGGCGAGCAGGGACCCCAAGCGGCTGAGGTCCTCGCCGAGGTGTTCTTCGACCGTCGCCGCCGCTCCCGGCGCCAATTTGACCGGCGCGCGAGCGATGCGCTCATTGACCCAGCTGTGAACTTCCCGGCCGGTGACATCCGTGCTGACCACGGCCGTCCCGGGCAGGGCTTTGAAAGCATTGATGAACTTGGCCGGCAAGGTGCCACCTCCACCCACCACCACCAGTTTCGTGGTCGCCAGAGGTTCCGCCAGGTAGGAAAGGAGGGGCTGGAGCTGGTCCACGTTGAACCGGCCGGCCTCACGCAACACGACCACCCTTCGGTCGGCCAGGAACGGAGGCGTCTGGCATGCGGCCCGCGACTGCGGCTACGTCCAGCTCCTCGGCCGAGAAGTCCTCCAGGACGAGGGAACGTTCGGCCCCTCCCACCAGCTCGTTCACCAGCTCGGCGACCGCCGCTGCCACCAGTCCCGGGTCTTCCCCGGTGACCAGCCAGGCGCTCGTCCGGGCCGTCTCGGGCCGCTTTGAGGCGTTGCCGCCCGCTCGTCTCCCGCCGGACGCCGGTGGGGTCCGTCCCCGGCCACGTTGTAGCTGCGCCACCACTCGGCTCGCTCATAGCGCCTCCATGATGGCGGCCAGCGTGTCCCGCACCCGGCATGTCCCCCGGACATCGTGAGCTCGGACCACGCGACACCCGAGCGATATGCCGAGGGCATGCGCGGCCGTCGTTGCGTCCCGGCGCTCGTTTATCTCCAGACCGAGCAGGTCGCCGAGGAACCTCTTATTGGAGGCGGACAGCAAAACGGGGTAGCCGAGGCCGGCCAGGGTGCCTGAAGCTCGCAGCAAGGTGACCGACTGCACCGCCGTCTTGCCGAGGTCCAGCCCAGCATCGATGAGCACACGTGGGGCCGGGATACCGGCAGCCAGCGCCCAACCGGCGCGTTCGGCCAGGAAGGCAGACACCTCGCCAACCAGGTCACCGTACGTGGGCTCAGGGTCGGGCACCCGGGGAGCCAGCCTGATGTGGGTGGCCACCACGCTGGCTCCGGCGGCCGCCGCCACCTCCAGGTATTTCGGGTCGGCAAAACCGCTGATGTCGTTGCCGACGACCGCGCCAGCAGCAAACGCCTCTGCCGCCACCGATGCTCGCCAGGTGTCGACGGACACGGGGAGGTCGAAACGAGCTACCAGGCCCTCGACGGCTGGCATCAACCGGTCGAGTTCTTCGTCCTCGCTCACCTCCGGTCCCGGCCCCGCCTTCACCGCGCCTACGTCGAGTATGTCGGCGCCCTCTTTCACGATCTGGTCTGCTCGCGTCCAAAAGGCGTCCCAGTCCCAGGTGGCCCCTTTGTCGAAAAACGAGTCGGGAGTCCGGTTGAGGATCCCCATAACCAGGGCGCGACCGGAGATGTCGTAGCGACAGCCCCCGAACTCGACTAACGCAGCCGGCCCGGGTAGCGGCGTGGTAGCGGCCATGACGGGAGAGAGGATACTGCCCCTGGGTGACATGACCGGCCAACAAAATGGGGGCACGCCTCGAACCGCAAAAGCGGCTTCGAGCGCGCCCCGTGCCTCTGGCGGGCTTAGAACAACTTGGCCGTCAGGGCCTTGCGGTACTCGGCCACCTTGGGGTCATCTCCCATCAGTTCGAGCAGGTCAAGGTACTCTTGACGGGCGGAGGGGTCATCCTTCACCCGGTCGAGCAGCTCGTCTAGCTTGGCGTCGACGGCGCCGTCGCCCTCGGCCGCCTCGTCACCCACGCGGGCCTGTGCCTTGAGATGACGAACTTCTGCGGTCTCCGGCACTCGCTCGAGTAGCTGGAGGGCCTCCTTCTTGCCCTCGTCGTCCCCACGCTCGATCAAGACGGCCGACAGGGAAATGATGGCCTTCTCGTTGCCCGGTTCGAGCGCCAGTGCCTTGCGCAACGAGGCCTCGTCACCAGCGGCGATCAGCTGGTCCACTTCAGTGGGCGCCGGCGCCACCTCGGACAACCACTCTCGTACGGCGGTCTCTGGCTGAGCGCCGATGAAGCTGCTCACAACGCGCTTGTCCCGGATGGCATAGACCGCCGGTATCGACTGCACCTGGAAACTGGCGGCCACACGCACGTTCGCGTCCACATCAACTTTGGTCAAGACGACCTCGCCGTCCCTCTCGGCCACCACTTTCTCCAGAATGGGCCCCAACATGCGGCATGGTCCGCACCATGAAGCCCACAGGTCCACGATCACGGGGACCTCTGTGGAGCGCTCCAGGACCTCTTGCTCGAAGGTCGCGTCAGTCACATCTATAGCTACGGTCATTTCTCCTCCGGCGTCATACGCCTCAAGGCCCACTCTTTCAGGCCTGTAGGTATAGCGTCCAGAGGCAGCGTGACATTCCCGGGCCCCGCACCAGATCAAATGCTCCTACCGTGGTCCAGAGGACTGAGTGCCCAGTCCTTCACCCGAGCCATGGGGGCAACATGACTTTCGCGTCGATCAAGAACTGGCCGAGCCTGGAGCGACCCGCACTGGTGCTGGGCCTCGAAGGCTGGGTGGACGCCGGGTACGCCGCCGCCACCGCCGTAAACGCCCTGCTCGAGTCGGCCCGGCATGAGCTGGTGGCGACCTTCGATGCTGATGCGCTGCTCGACCAACGCTCCAGGCGCCCGGTCCTCCGCGTTTCCCACGGCGTCCACGGCGGGCTAACCTGGCCCGAACTGCGACTGCTGGCGGCGACCGATACGGGAGGGCGCAGCCTGCTGGTGCTGGCTGGCCCGAACCCGACCTGCGCTGGCACGAATGGAGCGCAAGAAGTCGTAGCCCTTGGCCTCCGCCTCGGCGTGGAGCTGGTGGTGGGGCTGGGGGCCTTCCCGGCCCCCGCCCCCCATACGAGGCCGGTCCGGCTGGCTGCGACCGCCAGCAATGAGGAACTGGCCGGCCGGGTCGGTTTCCTGCCCGCCACCATGGAGGTCCCGGCCGGAGCGCAGGCCGTGCTGGAGGTGGCGTTCGGCGAAGCTGGCGTGCCTTCGATCGGCGTCTGGGCGCGAGTACCTCACTATGCGGCCGCCACGCCATACCCAGAAGCGTCCGCCGTCTTGCTCGACAAGCTGGCCGACCTCACCGGGCTCACCATCGATACGGACGCCCTGCGCGAGGCGGGGCGCAAGGCCCGTGACCAGATCCAGGCGTTGATCGAAGCGAGCGAGGAACACTCCGCCATGGTCCGCCAGCTCGAGCAGCAGCAGGACAACGAGCTGGGCCTGTCTGCGACGGAGTTCACCCACCTGCCTACGGGTGACGAGATCGCAGCCGAGTTGGAGAGGTTCCTCCGCGGCGAGAGTCGCTAACGGCGCTATCCGGCCTGTCGTCAGATCACGATGTTCACGAGGTTCGGAGGGCGGGCGATCACCCTTCTCGGCGGGTGGCCGTCCAGCTGTACCGCCACCTTCGGGCTGGCGAGGGCGACCGCTACCACCTCGTCCTCGGTGGCCGCGGGTGAGATCTCGACCCTGTCCCGAAGCTTGCCGTTCACCTGGACCACCAGCGTCACGAGTTCCTCGGCCAACATGGCCGGGTCCGCCACCGGCCAGGGCTGGGAGTGCGCCCGGGCGCCCTCGCCGTGGCGACGTTCCCATAGCTCGGCGCTTATGTGCGGGGCCATGGGCGCCAGCAGCAGCAAAAGCGTGTCGATGGACTGGTCCAGAGTGCTCCGGTGGGCGCCACCCTCGGACTGGGAGTACCGGTACAGAACGTTGGTGTGTTCTCGTAGCGCGGCGACGGCAGTGTTATAGGACCAGCGCTCGAAATCCCGTGTGACCCGTTCGATCAGACGGTGCGTCGCCTTGGTGACCTCGTCGTCGGCGGGGACCGTTTCTCTGTCTAAACCCGTTGAACCTTCGGCTTCGCCGGTGGCCAACCGCCACACCCGGTCCAGAAAGTGCCGGCACCCCTCAATTACCTCGTCGGTCTGGTCGGTCCAGTCGAAATCGTCCGCCGGCGGCCCGACGAACAGGTGGAAAATCCGCAATGAATCGGCGCCGACGCTGTCGAAGTATTTCTCCGGCGCGATCAGGTTGCCCTTGGACTTCGACATTTTCGTCCCGTCCATGCGGATCATGCCCTGAGTGAACAGGCGCTTGAACGGTTCCTTGATGTCTTGGGGGGCCAGGCCCACATCGCCGAGAGCCCGGGTATAAAACCGGGCGTAGAGCAGGTGCAGGATGGCGTGCTCGATGCCACCGATGTACTGGTCGACCGGCATCCACCGGCTGGCTGCCGTTTTGTCCACCGGGACATCAGCCACCCATGGATTGCAGAAACGTAGGAAATACCAGGAAGAATCCACAAACGTGTCCATCGTGTCCGTCTCGCGTTGCGCACGCTGGCCGCAGCGCGGGCACGTCGTCCACAGGAACCCCTCGTCTTTGCGCAGAGGGGACTCGCCCGTCGGCAGGAACTGCACGTCGTCAGGCAGCAACACCGGTAAGTCTTTTTCCGGTACCGGGACAATCCCGTCGTCCGGGCAATAAACGACGGGGATCGGGCAGCCCCAATACCTCTGCCGGGAGACCAGCCAGTCCCGCAACCGGTATTGGGTATTGCGCTTACCTATCCCGTTCTCCTCGACCCAATCGATGGCCTTGTCCTTGGCCTGGCGCGTGTCGACGATGCCGTTGAGCCACTCACTGTTTATCCGCGGCCCGTCGCCCGTGTACGCCTCGCCTTCCCAGCCCTTTGGGGGCTCGACGGTGCGGATTATCGGCAAACCGTAGGCCGTGGCAAACTCCCAGTCTCTTTGGTCTTCGGCGGGCACAGCCATTATGGCCCCCGTCCCGTAACCCATGAGCACGTAATCGGCCAGGTAGATGGGGACTTCCTTGCCGTTGAAAGGGTTTATGGCATGAGCGCCGGTGAAGATGCCACGTTTTTCGAACGAGATCTCGGCCGATTGACGCTCCAGCTCTGGTTGTTGGCGCACCCGCTCGACGAACGCCGTCACATCTTTGCGGCGCTCCGGGGCAGTTATGACTTCTACCAAGGGGTGCTCGGGGGCCAGCACCACAAATGTCATGCCAAAGGCGGTGTCTGGCCTGGTGGTGAACACCTCTATTTTCTCGTCCGAGCCGGCCACGTTCATCTCGAACTGCACGCCCTCGGACCGCCCGATCCAGTTGCGCTGCATTGTCTTGACCCGCTCGGGCCATTCCAGGGTGCCCAGGGCGGCGAGCAGGTCGTCTTGGTATGCGGTTATGCGGAAGAACCACTGCTCGAGGTCCTTCTTTACCACCAGGTCACCGCTGCGTTCGCAGGTACCGTCGGGGCGTACCTGCTCGTTGGCCAGGACGGTATTGCACCCAGGGCACCAGTTGACCGGCGCCTTCTTCCTGTAGGCCAGCCCCGCCTCCAGGAACTTGAGGAAGATGACCTGGTTGAACTTCATATAGACCGGGTCATGGCTGCGCACAGTACGCCGCCAGTCGTACACGGCCCCCAACCGGACCACGGAGCGGGACAGTTCGCCAATGCGGGCGTCAGTGAAGACCCTCGGGTGTACCCCGGACTTGATGGCTGCGTTTTCAGCCGGGAGGCCGAAGCTGTCGAAGCCGAACGGGCTCAGCACCGCGTACCCCTGCATTGTCCGCCAGCGGACGTTCAGGTCGCCGAAGGTGTAGTTACGGACGTGGCCCTGGTGAGCCGGCCCGCTGGGGTAGGGGTACATGCACAGCAGGTAGGAGGGCGGGCGGGCGTCGTCGTTGTCTACCTCGTAGGCGTGCTCGGTGCTCCAGCGCGCCTGCCAGAGGCTCTCTACGGCCTGGGCGTCATACGCATTGCTCATGGTCTCTACCAGGCTACTTGAGGTGTGCGGGCGCCCTCTTGGCGTTTACGGGGGGTCGGGCTGCTGTTCGGCTCAATACACATGAGTCGCTGACCCGGCCGTCGCTTTGGACGGTTTGTTCCGGTTTTTGCCTACAAACCGTCCAAAGCGGCACCTATCCCGCCGGACCGGTGCGGTCGTCGCCCCTCGTATTGGGCGCCGAGCGACCCCTGCGTCGGGCCGTGCACCTGCGGCGGGCTAGCCCTGTTGTACCTTGCCTGTTGTGGCAGACCGAGGGACCAGCCTGACGATCGGGCTCGGCGACCAACAATTTGAGGTTGTTGAGGGCGACGCCTTTACGTTCGGCCGCTCGCAGCGCACGACACTCTGCCTCGATCCGTCCGACCTGGGGATTTCGAGGGTGGCAGGCTCGCTGGAGGCTGATGCCGGCGTCTGGTGGCTCGTCAACAAGAGTGGGGTCAGGCCGCTCGAAGTGGTCGACGACGTCGGTATTCGCACCGTGTTGCCGCCCGGGCGGCGAATGGCCCTTACGGCGCCGATCACGGTGGTCGTCGAGGGTGCCACCAGGCGCCACGCTCTCACGGTCGACTTGCCCGACAGCGCCCTGGACCGTCTTGGCCGTGGCGGGCCTCCCACTGCTCAGGTCGAAGGCAACCCCACCCAGGCCGCCTCTGAGGTCTCGATCACGCCGGCTGACAAGCTGGCGCTGGTCGCCCTCTTCTCCGGTTACCTCGAGGCCTTTCCCCGCTACGACCCCCACCCCAAGAGCTACGCCGATGCTGCCGCCCGCCTTGACTGGCCCCGCACCACTCTGGTCAAGAGGGTCGAGTACTTGCGGACGCGCCTCACCAACGCCGGCGTGCCCAATTTGCTGGGGGAAAACGCCCTCCCGTACCTGGCCGAATGGGCACTGGCCACCGGGTTGATCAGCCGGACGGACCTGGCCTTGCTCCCTCCCCGTTGAGTGCGCCTGTAGGGGGGCGAGTGCTGCCGGCGCCATCAGCCGGCAATGCAAGAAGACGGGGCGTGTGCTGCGCGAACGGCGCAAATCGCCCGGGGTGGGTCATTTCGCCAGATCCGCCGCCGACGCCGTCCGTTCGGGGTGGAGGCGGACTAACAACTCGCCAGGAACGCCGTTACGCGCCCCGTACTCTTCGGCCCGGTCGGCGCCCATGTACCTTCCACCGAGCCGGGCGGCCCACTCGCGGAGGTGGACCAGGTTGTCGTCCATGGTCACCGGTCCCTCCAGGGTGACGAAGGAAAACGGCGGCCGGTCGTCATCCACACAGATGGCGGCCCGTCCCGTCCGGCGGAGGTTTCGACCCTTGACCGTCTCGGCGCCGGTGGTGAAGACCACCGACCCGTCGTCGTCTAGATCGATCCACACCGGGGCCACATGGGGCCGGCCGTCCGCCCGCACCGTGGCCAGGAGACCGGGACGGGCCGGGGTGCTGCGGATAAACCGTCGGATTTCTTCGCCTGTCATCGGGTGATAAGGCACCCCTAATCTTGGCACCCCCCATCGCCGGGTTACCGCAATGCCGTTAAGGTCCACCACGTACCGGCAATGGGCCACGGCAGCCCCACCTCTGCAGTACAAGTTGATGTACAAGCAGGACGAACGGCTCCTTGCTGACCCCCCTTTGATATGCTCGTTCGCGCTACGGGGGCGTAGCTCAGTTGGTAGAGCGCTTGCATGGCATGCAAGAGGTTCGTGGGTTCGATTCCCATCGCCTCCACCAAAAGGCCCTGATCAGAAGGTATTTCTGGTCATGGCTTCTTCATGTACCACCCCGACGTAGCCAGTTTTAGCGTAGCCTTTCGGCTGGTTGGCTACGTCCCGCTCAGAGCGGGTCCTGAAGCGGGAGGTCCCGCTGAAACATGGCGCCACGGGCGACGGTCAGGTGGAACGAGGCGAAACAGCGCTGGATGGCATGGGTGCGCTTCCCGGATGGGTCGCGCCGCAAGGTAGAGCGGGTCGAGAAGGCCGATGCCGAGTCCGACCTCAATGAGCTGCTGGCCCTACGAGCCGCCGGCGCAGGTCCGCTGCCCCGCCGGGAGCGGCTGGTGTCGTTCAACGAGGTGCTCGACGAGTGGCTCGAGGCGGGCTGCCCGAGCGCTGCGCCGGGCGGCCGGACCCGTCACGCCAGGCAGAAGTCCGAGGCCACGATCGACAACGCCCGGCGGCTTCTGGCGACTCATGTCCGTCCTGGGATCGGAGTGCTGTGGGTCGACCTTCTGAGCGCGAAGTAAGAGATGCGGCCACTCGCGTGCTCGACGTCGCCGGAGAGATGCGCCCGAACCCCTTCTACACTGATTACACCGGCTACGTGCCGGAGGAGAACTGATGAGGGCACCCTGGGATAAGCCGTGGCACGTCGAGGAGGTCGACCCGGCCGTCGTCGAGCGCCTGGCCCGCGCGCACGTCCCTAACCAGAAGGCCCTCGCCATGGGCGTCGACATAGTCGGGGACCCGCACCGCGAGGACAACGACGGTTACAACTGGACCCTGCTCAGCCAAGCCCGGAACGTGAGCGACGTGACACCCGGATCCACGGTGGTCATGGGAAGCGTGATCGGGCGTTACCTGGCCAAGGTCGTCGCCTGGGACTTCGAGGTGAGCGACACGGACCCGATCGTGGTCCTCGATTTGCTGCCAGTCACGCCAAAGTCGGTCGCGGACGCCCTTGCGCGAACCAAGGCCCCGGCTGCCAGTTAGCCACCGGCCCACGGGTTTCAGTCCCTTGTCGTCCTGCCCGGCTTCTTAGTCCTCGGCCGGTAAAGGTAGTCCGGGTCATCCAGACGTTCCGCCACGAAACCGCGGACGCCAACTTGGCGTAGGTGGTCGAAGAAGGCGCCCATCTCATCGGCGGCGCGATCGACGTCGTCGCTGTACTGGTCGAGAAGGGCGAGGAGCATTTCCTTGCGCCGTTGCTGATAGCTCGTCTGGCGGACCCGGCTTGCCTTGCCAGTGATGTTCTCGATTGCTTTGTCAACTTCGCCAGGCTCGTCGATGCCGAGCTGACGTAGGCGGTCGTAAACGGGCCCAGCTGGTCTTCGCGCCCAAACACGACCCCATAAAGCTCGCTGACTATGTTGGTCGTGCGCTCGAGCGTGCGGTGGTCGCCAGGCGGCGGGAGGAAGAACCATACCAAAGGCAGGTTGAACGCCAGGGCGAAGGCGAGGATCTCCTGCGCGTCGAACTCTCGGCGCCGGTCTCCCTCGTAGGCTCGCTCGATCGCCGAGATGCTCGCTTGGGGGAGCCGCTGGCCCAAGAGCGGTTCGAGGGCTATCGCCGCCTCGTCTTGTGTCCAGCCGCGCAGCTCGCGGGCCTGGCGGAAGTTGTAGGCCACGACCTCGTTGAGATCCGCTTGTCCCGGGTTTTGCGGCAGAAGTTTTTGTGTTCCGTCCACTGGGGCGCGCTTCCGTCCGACCATGCCCGCCAGCGTACTATTACGTGCAAGCTATGCAAAGATAGCTGACAGGCACTTTTCCTGATATAATCCGTAGGCCATCGGATCACGTTCGGGAGGTGTTGTCATGAAGGGAGAGCGGGCTTTTCTACGCGTGCGCGAAGCGGCACCCATGCTAGGGATCTCGGTTTCGGCGGCTTATGGGCTAGCCAACGCGTGGCTCGACACAGGCGGGCAGACCGGCCTGCCGGCAGTTCGCTTGGGCCGCTCTATCTTGATCCCCAGAGCTGCGGTCGACCGTCTTGCCGCTGTTGGCAACGCCAGCCCTTCCTCTGTGCACACCGTGGCGATGTCGGGCGAATGTCGCCCGCTACGACGGCGTTTTGCGTCCCTTGGCTTGGCTGGCGCTGGAGGAGGTCGCCCTGGACGCCGTCCCAGAAAACGGTCGTTTGTTGGCGCGCACTTCGGCCCGTCGAGTGGCCCAGCTCCTCAGGGTCGACCCCGGCACCGCCGCCGCCGCCCTGCGGGTCCTCCGACAAGAAGGAGTACTGGTTTTGGAGCGGGAGAAAGGGACGGCCGGTCGGTTCGGACTATCCGTCTATGTGTTGCGCCCGATTGCCGGTTTCTATGTGGTCGTGCCAGGTGGGGACGGGCCAGCTAAGGCGCCAGCGTCGCTGGCGACGACCGACGTGGCGACGCCGGTCGTGGCACCACCCCATACGGAGACCCCTTGTGCGGAACGGGCCTATGCGGCAATGCCAAGAACGGTGGTTTCCCATGTGGCGTCTGGGTCAGGCCCATCTCTGCGGACCCCGCCCGAAGGGCCCGAGCGAGCTGACCGCTTGCCAACTCGTACACCGTCGGCGTTGCCCGGTCAGCAAGTCCCTTGCCAGCAGACGTTGGAACTGGACGGAGGCGTCGCATGACGGCCGCTAGGTTCGCCTCCCCGGAGGGGTGGCTTGTGTCTGTGGCCGTTTTTCTTGTTGGGTTTGCTGGTTGGGGGCCAACGGTGGCCGTGGGCCTAGATTCTTGGGGCTAGGGAAAGGTGGAGGGCTGGACGGGCATGGTGGGCGGAGGTAGCAGCTCGTGTTGACATTGACGGCACTCACCGACGCCGAGTACCTGATCTCTTCGGTGGCGTTGAGCATCGACGAGTACTACGCAGGGGCGGGGGAATCACCAGGAGTTTGGTCTGGGAAGTGGGCGGACGCGCTTGGCTTGTCGGGCGTAGTCGAGGCAGAGCAATTGCGGGCGCTCGTGGAAGGACGAGACGCAGTGACGGGTGAGGAACTGTTGGCGGGCAGCCGGGAGCGCACGGTGCGGGCTTTCGATATGACATTTTCGGCGCCGAAGAGCGTCTCGCTGCTGTGGGCATTTGCAAACGAGCCGGTAGCCGAGGTGATGGCAGAGGCCCACCGTGAGGCCGTCGAGGTGGCGCTCGGGTTCCTGGAGGAGCGCGCCGCGGTAGGTCGCGCCCAGTCCAATGGGCTGCGCCGGCGGGTGGAGACGGAGGGCTGGGCGGTGGCGGGCTTCGTACACCGAACAAGCCGTGAAGGCGATCCCCAGTTGCACACGCACTGTTTGGTCCCCAATCTTGTGCGGCGGAAAATTGATGGCCACTACGTCGCTTTCGACGCTGGCCCGCTGTTCGACTGGTGCCGGGCGGCGGGCTCCATCTACCAGGCCGGCCCGCAACGCTCGTTGTCCTTGCGCCTCGGCGTGGAATGGGGCCCGGACCGTAATAACACCCGGGAACTGCTCGGTTTAAGCTGTGACCAGCTGCGCGCGTTCTCGAAGCGCAGCGTCCAGATCGAAGCCGAACTGGACGCCAAGGGTGCACGCTTTGGGTCGGCCGCGCTGCGCATGCGGGCCGACGACGAGGCCTCGCTTGCCACCAGGACGGCCAAGGACCACGCGCTCACCCCGACGCTGCTCCAGGGCCGATGGCGAGACGAGGCCGCCGCAGTCGGCCTGACGACGGGTCCAGATCTGGAGCAGGCGGTGTGCTGGAAGGAGCCACGGCTTGAACCCCCGACACGGGGGGACGTCACCGCTGCACTAGTTGACCCCGAGGCAGGGCTGTGCTCCCGGTCAGCCCGCTTCACTCAAGCCGACGTGGTCGAGCACATCTGCGCAATTTCCGGAGGGCGGGTGGGCGTCGATGAGGTCGTCGCCCTTGTGGACCGGTTCCTCGCGTCGGACGCGGTGGTGCGCCTGACGCCCGATGCAGACGAGGTGCGGCGCCGGCCGGCACAGTGGTCTACCACCGCTCACCGGGCGCTGGAGGACCGCACGCTTGCGCTCGTGGGTGCCGTCGCTGGGCGTGAGGTCCCTGCTGTCAGAGTCGCGGCCGTGGGAGCGGCGCTGGCGGCCGAGCCGGGGCTCGGGGAGGACCAAATAGCTGCGGTGAAGGTGCTGGCGGGGGAAGGCGGCAGTCTCAGAGCGGTGCTCGCGCCGGCCGGGTACGGGAAAACGACGATGCTGCACACGGCGGCCCGGGCTGCAGTGGCCGACGGCCGTCCGGTCCTTGCGGTGGGGACGACGGCGAAGGCGGTGGCCGAGTTGGCGGGTGCGGGCCTGGAGGCGAGGACGATAGCCCGGCTGCGGATCGAGCTGGCCAGCGGCCCGCTTGCGGCCGGCACCGTTGTCGTGCTTGACGAGATTTCTCAAACCCCGACGCAGGAAGTTGAAGCCGTCCTGGCCGCGGTGGACGCCTGCCCGGGCGGTTCGATCTGGGTGCTGGGCGACCCTCGCCAGTCCCAGCCTGTTGGCGCCGGCGGGATGGCCGAACACATCGAACGGCTCGCTAACGAGGGTGTCATCCCCTCGACCCGCCTGATGGTCAATCGCCGCCAGGTGGACCCTGCCGATCGGGAGGCACTTGGCCTGCTCCGCCAAGGTGACGCCGCCGGCTCCCAAGCGCTGCGCACCGAGCACGGCTGGGAGCACCAGCGCGCCAGGCCTGCTGAGACCCGAGAGGCCATGGCAGATGCAGTGTGCGACGACATCGGCCACCACGGGGCCGAGCAGGTCGCCGTCCTTGTCGTGTCCCACACCGACGCCGAGGACCTGGCCGACCGCGTCAGGGCCCGGTTGGCGGCTGCTGGCCAGCTGAGCGGGGCCGTGCTGGCCGGCCCGGGGTGGACATCCGAGCGGGAGTACCGGGCCGGCGACCGGGTCCTGTTGCACGCTCGCTGCGGTGCCTCGGGTTCGCCGCTGGTCAACGGCACCACCGCGACGGTTACCGCTGTTGATGATGACGGCTTGGCGGTCCGCCTCGACGGCAGCGGCAAGGCGGCGGCGCTGCCGGCAACCTTCGTACAAGGGGCTCGCAAGGACGGCTCGCCGAACCTCTCGCACGCCTGGGCGCGCACCGTCGACGGGGCGCAGGGCGGCACCTGGGAGGCCTGCCACCTGCTCGGCAGCTCAGCCCTGGACGCCTACCGTGGCTATACCGGCCAGTCCCGGTCCCGTCAACCAACCCACACCTGGAACACCGCCCGTATCGCCGTCGTCCACGGTGGGGTCCTCGCGGGCCAGCGCGAAGCCGCCGGAGTGGTCGCCTAGGCGCTCGCTCGCCAGCCTGACCCCACCGTTGCGGCGCGCAGTGACCCCTGGGTGCTCGACCGCCAGCTCCGGGAACAGATCGCCGAGCACGAGAGGGTGCTGGCCATGCGGCCGCCCGACCATCGGGACGACCTGCGGGCAGCGATCGGGGAGCTCGAGGCGTCGGAGAGCTTACTGGCCACCATGAACGCGATCGCCTCGCATACCGCCAGCCAGCTGGGAGCCATGAGCCAGTTTGGTGTGCTTCGCCGGCGAACGAGGGACGGGCGCCGCTCGGCGCAAGGCAAGCTCGCCGCCGACACCGAAAATGCCACCGCTGCCGGCGACAGGCGAGACGAGGTGGCTGGCCGGGTCGAGCGGCTCCGCCACAAGAAGGACGCTCTTGAGCGCTTCGAAGCGGCCGAGGGATGGCGCCGGGACGAGATCCCCCGCCTCCAAGGCGAGCTGGACCACCATTGGGCAGAGGTGGTCGCCCAGTGCGCCCGCTCGGACGACCCCCTGGCTTTCGGCGTCGACAAGCTCCGCCATGCCCGCAGCACAACGGCCGGGGACTTTCGGGACCTCAACGCTGGGATCCCCGCTGACCGAGGAGGCGAGGCTGAGCAGGCCCGCGTGCAACTAACTGACGCCCTGCGGCGGCGGCACGACGCCGAGCAGGCGCTTGCCGACAGCTGGGCCAAGCTCCAAGAAGCGAGCCGGCGCCGATGGGGCCGCCACGACAATGCAGCGATGCTGCATTTTGCGACTCCTCGCGCGCCGCCTCTGTCTGGTCAGGGTCTCGTTCCTATTTCGCGGCGTGTACCTGACCTCGACTCGCTCGATCGTGCCGTTGAACCGGAACGGTGCCTTGTCGTAGTAGTCCAGCGACACTGGTGACCCGAGCGTGATGCCGATGTCGAGGCATTCATTGGCGGAGAGTGCGATGGGGCAGGTGACGGGTGCCGTGCCTTCGGCAACGAGCTCGCCGTTCACCTTCATGGTCACGTTGAGCGGGCCGCGCGGTACGAAATCAGGATGGTTCGTCTCGATCTCGATCTTCACCTTGCCGGGCGGAAGCTGTAGCCGCGCGGATCTTTGTCCGCTGGATCTCGAAGAGGTTGTACTCGCAGCAGAGGATGCCGTCCTCGACGAAGCAGGTGACGCCGGCTGGGAACCCGCCCAACTTGGAGAGCACGTCGGTGACGTCTACTGGGTGATCGGCACGTTCTTGTTTTTGTGGATCGCGATCGGACCGAAGATCGCGCTGTTACCGTTCGTGGAGATCACCGCCGCCCACGACACCAAGAGCGAGTGGGCGTGATCTGGTCGAACGGCTCGATCCGCCGGCCCTCGCCACTGGTCCGGAATGCGTGCCCCTGGATATGCGATGCTTGGCGGCGGTATGAGGCGCCCGGTTCCGGTTGAGGCGACCCTTGCGCCGGGGGTCCTGGGGTGACGAGCGACGCGGTGGCCTGCACGATCAGTCAGGCGCTGCTCGGCGAAGGTCTTCGCTGGGACGATCGCCGCGGCGAGCTGCTAGCCGTCGACATCCTGGCCGGGCGGGTTTACCGCGGCCGGGTCGACGAGATCGGTGGCCTCAGCCTGCTTCGCGAATACCAGGTGCCCGGCACCGTGGGCGCCATCGTGCCCGTGCACGGCGACGAGGGGTGGCTGCTGGCCGCGGGACGCGACTTCGTCCAACTCTCGCCGGATGGTTCGCTAAGCCCCGTCGCCCGGGTCGCCCCGGCCGGGACGCGGATGAACGATGGCGCCTGTGATCCGCAGGGCCGGTTCTGGGCGGGCACGCTGGCCGACGACTTCCGGGCCGGGGGCGGATCGCTCTACCGCCTCGATGGCCATGGTCGCACAGAGTTGATGCTCAGGGATCTGACCATCTCCAACGGGCTCGGCTGGAGCCCCGACGGGGCCACCATGTACCTCGCCGACAGCGGCCCCCGTGTCGTCCACGCCTTCAGTTTTGACGCCGACGGGGGCACGATCTCCGATGGCCGGGTGCTCGTCACGGTCAGTGCAGAAGTTGGGGCACCGGATGGCTTGACCGTCGACGCCGACGGTGACCTGTGGGTCGCCATCTACGGGGGTGGACGAGTCCAGCGCTATTCCCCCGACGGTGTGCTGAGGGAGACCCTGCTCGTCCCGGCTATGCAGAGCACCTCGTGCGCCTTTGCCGGCCCAGGGCTGAACCGTCTTTACGTCACCACCGCCACCGAAGGCTGGAGCGACGACGAGCGTCGCGCCCAGCCCGAGGCCGGGCTCGTGTACCGGTTCGAGACGGACGCAACCGGCCGGCCGGCTGAGCCGTTCCGGCCCGACCCAACCTGGTGGGCCAAGGTGACCGCCAAGCTCTGAGACGGAAGCATCCCCGGGCCGCTCCATTGCCTCTTTGGTGACTTCGTTCGTTACCGTGAAGCCATGCGCGCCATAACTGTCATACCCGGCGAGCGAGGCTCTGTCGCTCTGACCGACATGCCCGAACCTGACGAAGACGACGGGCCCATCCTGGTCGAGACCCAGGCGATCGGTGTCTGCGGCACCGACTTGGAGATCATCAACGGCGACTACGGGTGGGCACCTCCAGGGCAGGAACGGCTGATCATCGGCCATGAGTCGCTGGGCCGAGTGTCCGAAGCCGCACCGGACACGGGCTTCATGGCCGGGGACCTCGTAGTGGGGATCGTGCGCCGACGCGACCCCGTACCCTGCCCGGCCTGCGCCGCTGGCGACTGGGACATGTGCACCAACGGCATGTACACCGAGCGGGGGATCAAAGCCCGCCACGGCTATGCCTCCGACCGGTACCGCATCCACCCCGAGTACCTCGTGAAGGTGGACCCCGCCCTCGGCGCCCTCGGTGTGTTGCTCGAGCCGACCACCGTCGTGGCCAAGGCGTGGGACCATATCGAAAAGATCGGCCGCAGGGCGACGTGGGCACCCCAGAAGGTGCTCATTACCGGCGCCGGGCCGATCGGGTTGCTGGCCGCCCTGCTGTCGGCTCAGCGTGGCTACGACACCTACGTCGTCGACCTGGTCACCGAAGGGCGCAAGCCCGAGATGGTACGCCGGCTCGGGGCGACCTATTTCCCCCGCGGTGAGCTTGCTGAAGCAGCCGCCGAAGCCGACGTCGTCATCGAATGTACGGGCTTCATCGGCATGCTGCTCGACATCGGCCCGCAGCACGTGCGCCAGAGGGTCATCTGCCTCACCGGCGTTTCCGCCGCCGGGGCGGAGTCCACCGTCGACCCCGGCGTCCTCAACCGCAACATGGTCCTGCAGAACTCTGTCCTGTTCGGTTCGGTCAACGCCAACCGGCACCACTACGAGCTCGCCGCCGACGCTCTGGCCCAGGCCGACCCGGCGTGGCTCGCCGGGCTGGTCACCCGCCAGGCGCCTATCGGCCGATGGGCCGACGCCTACACCCGCCAGCCCGACGACATCAAGACCGTCCTCAACTTCTCGGACGGAGCACCCTAGGCCCCGGCCTCCGCGGTTCAGTGCACGACGTGCGCTATGACCCCGGCCGATTCGAGGCCGTCGAGGACAAGCTGGACGCCGATGGCGGCGATGAGGAAGCCGAAGACCTTCTCGGTGACCAGCATGCGGCCTTCGTCGAGCTTGGCCCCGACCTGGTTCGCCCAGCGGAACACCGCTACGTCTATCAGCAAGACCACCCCGAGGATGCCGACCGCCACGGCGAACACGGCCACGGAGTCCAGCTCGGCTGAGATCGTCACCAGGCCGACGATGCCGACCGGGTTGAGCAGGTAAGGCACGGCGAGGGGGAACTGAGCGAGCTGCAGCGGGGTCTTTCCCCGCCGGTAGGTGACCGGGGCCACCGTCCTGCCCCAGCACCATGGCCACCGCAAGGACGAACAGGATCACGCCCCCGGCGATCGACAATGCCCCCACGGTGAAGTGGAGAAAGGCCCGCAGCAGCTCTCCGAGGGCCATGAGCACCAGGGCTACCGTCGCCGCCGTGACCAGCATCCTGCGGACCACGAGCCGCTTGGCCGCGGCGTCAAGCGGAGCGGTGATCTCCAGGAACGGGACCAGCGCGAGCTTGGGGCCGATGCCGATCAGCAGCACCAAGAAGGTGTCGATCACGCCGGCGGCGGTGATCGAGGTCTGCGCCATCCACCAAGTGTGCCGGAAACGCCGGCTCGGCGCTCGTCGGTACCTAGTCAGGTCCTGCTCGCCGAGCGGCCTCGAGCCTGCGCACCCCCCGGGTACGCATCTAAGCCCGGCCTCCCGCGAGCACGACGAGGGGCCGGGGTTATCGGCGTCTGCGGCCGGGACGGTAGTGTCGGCGACGTGGAAGAGCCAGGCCCGCGACCGGGGCGGAGCGTGGGGCCGGGACCGTCCTCGCTCACGCTGGCCGCCGGGCAGTTCCTCATGGCGCTCGACAGCTCGGTGATGAACGTGTCCATCGCCACCGTGGCCAGCGACCTCGGCACCACTGTTACCGGCGTGCAGACGGCCATCACCCTCTACACGCTGGTGATGGCCATGTTCATGATCACCGGCGGCAAGATCGGGGGCATCGTCGGCCGCCGCCGCGCCTTCTCTATCGGTTGTGTCATCTATGGCTGTGGCTCAGTAACGACGTCACTGGCCCCTAACGTCGGCGTCTTGATCTTCGGGTGGTCGTTCCTGGAGGGCATGGGCGCCGTACTGATCCTGCCCGCCATCGTCGCTCTGGTCGCTTCCAACTTCGCCCCTTCGGAGCGGCCCCGGGCCTTCGGCCTGGTGATGTCGGCGGGAGCGATAGCGGTGGCGGCCGGGCCGCTGATCGGCGGCCTCGTCACCACGTACCTCTCATGGCGATGGGTCTTCGTGGGCGAGGTCTTGGTCGTAGCCGCCATACTCGTGCTGGCCCGCAGGGTGGCGGACGCCCCGCCCACGCACCGCCCCCACCTCGACCTGGTCGGCACCGTGCTCTCCGCTCTCGGCCTGGGCCTGTTCGTTTTCGGCGTGCTCCGCTCGAGTGCCTGGGGCTGGGTGCAGGCCAAGCCCGGGGCGCCCTCGTTGTTCGGGGTCTCCGCCACGGTGTGGCTGGTCCTGGCCGGCGGGGTCGTGGTGTACGGGTTCCTGGCCTGGGAGCGCCACCAGGTCGCTCGGGGCGCCGAGCCGTTGGTAGACCCCGCCATGCTCGACAACCGCCAGCTGCGGGGAGGCCTCACGATCTTCTTCTTCCAGTACCTCCTCCAAGGGGGGTTGTTCTTTGTCGTGCCCCTGTTCCTCTCGGTGGCGCTCGGGCTGACGGCCCTGCAGACCGGGGTCCGGTTGTTGCCATTGTCGGCCACGCTGTTGCTCGCGGCCGCCGGTGTCCCCAGGGTCTGGCCCAAAGCATCGCCCCGGCGTGTCGTACAGGTCGGCCTCCTGGCCCTTCTGGGCGGGATCGTCTCGCTGCTGGCCGCCCTCGAAGCCGGCGCCGGCCCGGAGATAACCACCTGGCCGATGCTCCTGGCCGGTCTCGGGATCGGCGCCCTCGCCTCCCAGCTAGGCGCCGTGACCGTGTCGTCGGTCCCCGACGAGCAAAGCAGCGAGGTAGGCGGGCTCCAGAACACCTTCACCAACTTGGGCGCCTCGCTCGGCACGGCCCTGGCCGGGTCGGTGCTCATTGCCAGCCTCACGGCGGCCTTCCTGAGCGGCATTGCGCAGAACCCCGCCGTGCCGAAGGAGGTCACGACGCAGGCGACAACGCAGTTAGCAGCGGGCGCCCCGTTCATGTCCGACGATCAGCTCCAGGTCGCCCTCGATAAGGCCGACGTGCCGCCCGAGACGTCGGCCGCCATCGTCGACGAGAACTCCAAGGCACGGATCGAGTCGCTACGCGCCGCGCTGGCCGTGCTGGCCTTCCTCGCCGTCCTGTCGCTGTTCTTCACTCGGCGCATCCCCATGGAACAGCCAAGCGACATACCGACAACGGCAAGTGCGGGGGCGGCCCG
Organism: uncultured Acidimicrobiaceae bacterium; assembly: GCA_963749305.1. GTDB lineage: Bacteria > Actinomycetota > Acidimicrobiia > Acidimicrobiales > Palsa-688 > Fen-671. The sequence goes on along the minus strand of CAVVMN010000013.1, from coordinate 233,251 downwards.
GAAGACGGTTGAGATTCACGACGCAGGCGACAACGCAGTTAGCAGCATCATTGAGGACTGGCCCGTAGAGCGTCACAGCGATGAAACCGATTCGCGTCTCGGACGACGAGGAGGTCGCCTAGAGCGCACCGTGCTCGAGGCGTGAACGTCATCATCCCTGTCGTGCTCCCGTCGCCTTGCGGATCAAGACGCTCAGGACACTGTCGTCGTCAGCCGCCAGAAGAGTTTGCCAATGACTGGGACGCCTTTTCCGGGCGGATCCCAACGAGCACTGCACTGGTAGCAGAACAAAGGCTTTGCAAAGCCCGACCCGCTACACGCGTGGATGCCCCCAAGGACCGTGCCTTCGCCAACGGGTCCCAACGGGAGGAGAGTTCGACTTCAATCTCTCTCCCGGTTACTACGTCATCGACCTCCAGCACTATGTCGGACGGGAACGTGTGGACCTGGGTTTCTGTCGTGGTCCGGAACGGTGTAACCGTGCACGCCGACCCGCCAAACATGTGCAAGTAGCGTAAGTCCAAGCCGGTCAGACGCGACCGGCATTAGTTCAGCGGGTAGCCGTATTGGTGGACTAAAGAACGACGCGATCGCCTGCTGTAGCTTCCGGGACACGACCTGCCCTTGGGCCAGGAAGGCCCTTTTGCACATTTTCCCAAACCGCCGCTCGAAAGCGTTCAAGTGAACCGGGCGAACGCATAGTCCTCGTTCTCTGGAGCGCCGCGGTTATACGACCTGGTAGTAGGCTCATTTGACCTCGAAGACATGTCGCCGACGATCGGTCTTCAGGGTCTTTTTGTCACGGAGGCGGCCCGAGCCACCCCAAGCTGACGGGCCAGTTGGTCCTTCAGGGAAGTGTTCTCTGCACGTAATCGCGCGATCTCGTCTCGGTAGGCGTGGAGCTGCTGGCGTAGCGATTCCGCGCTGGCACTCTGAGAGGCGTGAGTATCGGCGGTTTTTGATGCACGCCACCGAGCTCCTCTCAGCCGCACGATCTCCTGGCGCAGCTCAGGTTGACGGTAAAGCCACGACCGGGAAACGCCAGCAACCTTGGCGATGTAAGAGAAATTGAGCGGCTGAGATTGGCAGCCCAAGGCACCGAGCGCCTCTTTAGCCCGTGCCATGGTCTTCTCGTGACGCATCTGGGCTGCTTGGCGGAGGAGCCCTGCCCGGTCAGTCATCGTCTGGGCCGTCGCCTTCGATGGCGTCGAGGGCGGAGATGATCTTGTCCAAGTTGGCTAGGACGCGGCGGTGGTTGGCAGCCAGGCGTTCATGGCCAGCCGACTGGGCCGCCTCGATCAGCGCAGTGGTCTCTTCGGCTTGACGGCGGTGGACCGGCAAGAACTGCACGGTGGTCTGGAAGTCAGGGCAAGTCAGGCAGGCGTTTGGCACGTCCAGTTTCCAGAACCGCTGCCATTTGGTCAAGCGGTACATGCGTGCGGCCTCGTCCAGCTCCACCGGCTGTGATTTGAGCGAGTGGTAGAAGCTGAACGTCATGTTCCAGGCTTGCGAGGTGAAGATCACAAAGATCGATGCCAGTTCCAAGCCCAGGAGGCAGCCAGAGCGGTGAACATACGCAGCAGAGAGCGGGCGGCGTAATAAGGGACCTTGGTGATGTCGGTCGAAATGGGTACCGGCGCTCGGCCCGGCGTGAAGTTGACCGTCATCGATTCGCCCAGCTTCACGACGACGTAAACAAGGACCAGGACCCCGACCCCGACAACGAGGTCGGACCAATTGAGGCTTCGACCCCGCAGAGCCTCTCGTATTGGAAGTCCCCGTTTGTACGGCCAATGACGTCACTTTCACGACTAGGGCGGCGTCCCAAAGGCTAGCGAAAAGGCCTGGCCCCCGGTCCAGTAGACGGGCTACCGGCCAGGCCCGGCGCCGGGTCTCCTGCTTGCTGACGAGCCGGTTAACCAGTTAACCGGGCGTTAAGGAAAGCAGCGGCGAGTGGCGATGTATTTTTCGCCGGTCCTTCTTGTCCCAGTTGTAATCGTCGGCCGGCTTGTGCGTCTGGTACGGAAAGCAGGACCGTTCGAACCTATGAGGAGGACCATGAACACCCGAAATTATGCAGTGGCAGTGGCGTCTCTCGCCTCGGCCGTGGCCATAGTGGCTGGTTTCGGCGCCGGCCCGGCCATGGCTGGCACGCCTGTCCACATACCCGCGCTTACGCCCACGCCGCTCAACGCGTGCGGCCCGATTAGCACACCTGGAAGCTATGTTTTGACTGTCAACCCCCCGCCGGCAGCGGGGAACTGCTTCGTCATTTCGGCGCCACACGTGACACTGGACCTCGCTGGCCACGTCGTCGCCGGCCTGGGCGCCGGCGCCGGGATCGCCATCGCTCCGGGGGGCTTTGGCGCCAAAGTCGAAAGCACGCTACCGGGGGCCGTAATCGGGGGGTTTGGTACCGGCATCCGTGACAATGCCAGCGATGCTGTCATTGCCGGCCCTGACCTCCGCGTCGTCGGCAATCTGGCCAATGGAGTGTGGGTCTTCGGGGCGAGCGGGAGCCTCGTGGACCACCTGATCGTGATCGGCAACCACGGTTATGGGGTTCATATCCAGTTGAGCCTGGGCGTCAGCATCGGCGCCAACGTCGTGAACGGGAGCGGGACGTACGGCATCTGGCTGCAGACAAGCGAAGGCACCCAGGTCGTGGACAACAGCGTCAACGGCAGCCACGGTGCCGGCATTTATCTTGGCTGCAGCGGGACAGGGAACCTTCAGAACGTCAGCTGCGGCCGGCCGAGCGACAAGTCGGTGATCAGCCAGAACACTCTGGTCGGCAACGGCGACTACGGGGTCGCGATCGCCGATGAGAGCCTGGGCAACATGGTGACAATGAACCACTCCAGCAGCGACATCGCCAACGACCTTCAAGACGAGAACTTCCACTGCACGGGGGCGACGGGGACGAATTCCTGGTCAGCCAACACCGGGACGCGCAATCAATCGGTGTCGGTGACGTGCATCGGTTGACGGTCACGCGCAGTTTCACCCAGGCCAAAGCCTGGTGGCCCGCCGGCTCACGCGTACCTGAACCGGCTGGCCAGTTCCACTGACTTTTCCAGTTCCCTGGCCGCTAGTTCCGCTTCGCCCGCGTTCCAGGCCCACTTCGCTACTTTGACCACACTTTCGAGTTCGTCTGGAAGCCGGATTTGCGGTGGCTCGAGGATCCGGCACCCAACGTCAACCGCCTCGGCAATTCGCCCGGCGGAAAGGTGAACTGACACCAGCGGCCAGAGGCAGAAACCCTTGAAGTGATAAGTCACACTTAGCGATCCCCACAGTGCCAGCGCCTCGGAGGCCAGAGCAACGACGTCATCGGGCCGGGCGTCTTTCCACGCCACCCAGGCCGAGCCGGCCAGGGCGCTCGCAATGTACATGGGGTAGTTTCCCTTAATGGCGGCATCGAGGGCTTGAGACGACAAACAGCGGACAGCCTCAATATCGTGACGGCGGAAAGCAACGTGGTTGAGGTGGCACAGACAGTCCGAGCGCCGGAACGGGTCGCCAATTCGCTCACCTATCGCCAGTGCCGCCTTCAGAGTCCCCTCCGCTTCGTCGAGGTCGCCGGACCAGACCAGGAACTCGCCCAGAGTTGCGATGGCCGCGGCGAGGTCGTGCTGGCCGACGCCCTGTCGAGCCAGGGAAAGTGCATGTCGAAGGATGGCCAGGATCTCATCGTCAATGCGGTACCGGGTTTCACGGGCCCGTTGTATGGCGAATTGGACCCAGAAAGCGGTCTTGCTTGTCAATGACCCCCGCGCCTCGACTATCGGACGAGCTCTTGACAGAACGGCCAAACCCCGCTCAGGTTCGCTGTACCAGTAATGAAGATTGGCCCGCCCATCCACCTGGACTTCGAGCCACAAGTCGACCCATTCCTGGTCTCGGTCCTCGGGATTTTCTCCGAGCAATTCGTCTGCGGCGTCAAAGGCGGCCATCGCCGCGTTGTAGTTATAGTCTTCCACCTCGACTCGGCCCAAGCGCGTCAGCAATTGAGCGGCTTGCAGTGGCTGTTGGAGGTCGACAAGGCCCAAGGCACTTTGCAACGTCTCTCGTGCCTCTTCAAATCGGCTACAACGCCAAAAGACCTCAGCCAGCTTCCTTCGCAACTCGGTCGCCTCATTGGCCATTGATTGGCGCCCGTCGTTCCGGTCCACGATCTGTAGCGCCCGGCGGTAGGACGCCACAGCTTCGTCGTTGGCGAAATGAGAGGCTGCGTGAGCGCCGGCCATCGCCAGGTAGTGCACGGCCCGCTCTGTTTCCTCGGCCAATGCAAAGTGGTGGCCCAATATTGCGGCCAGCTCCTCCAGCCGTTGGCTGGACGCCGATTCCAGGCCCCATGCCACGCGGGCATGAAGTTGTCGGCGTTGCGTACGGAGCAAGCCCTGGTAGATGGCCTCCTGGATCAGCGCGTGCCGGAAACGGTAGGCGGGCTCAGGCATTCGCCGTACTTCGGTCAGCAGCCCGGCCTGGCACAGTTCGGCCACCCCGGCCGTCATTTGCTGCTCTCCCACGCTTAGAGCCTCGAGGGCGGAAATCGGGAACTCCGGGCCGAGCACCGACGCGGCAATTATCGTGTCGCGGAAGCGAAGCCAAACGGTCGACCCTGGCCCGGGTCATTCGCTCGAGCGCTCCGGGGATCTCGCCGACAGCAGCCGTATCGAGCCACCATGACGAACCCCGCCGGACCAGAGCGCCGGTTTCCACCAGCGACGAGAACCGCTCCTCCAGGAACAAGGGATTTCCCTCCACGTTGGCCCGCACAGCTGCAACCGCGTCGCCTGGGGCATCGTGGCCCAGGATGGACTGCGCCAGGTGACGCTCGGCCTCATGGCTCAGCGGCGAGAGCTCTACTCTTCGGAGCCGGCACCCGGGACTGGTCTCCAGGTCAGCCTCGAGCGCGGAGACGCCTGGGTCGGGCTCCGGCCGCCAAGTGGCGATCAACAAAAGAGGAGCGTCTCGGGCCACTGCGGCGAGGGCCGCGGTCAATCGTAAGGACGTGGGGTCGGCCCAATGCAGATCTTCGAGGGCGAGGACGGTCGGCCCTCTCTCCGCCAGCCGCGACACCAGCGCGCTCACTGCGGCGAAGATCGCCCGCTGTAGCCCCTCGGGGGCCATTTCGGCTACCTCGGCACTGGCTGGGTCTGGCCTCACGCCCATCATGTGGGCCAAGAAGGCATGGTGTGGAGTAGCAGTGCCAAAGACCGCCCTTGTCGCCCGGGCCAGCGCCGACGCGACAGCCCCTTCCCCTTCCTCAGGAGCTACGCCGGTCCAGGCAGACAACAACTGCTGGTATAGGCCATATGGAGTGGACCCCGCGTACGAGGCACAATGGCCTTCGAGCCACAACGGCAACCGTCCGGTCCCGGCGCCGACCCAGCCCATGAAGCGATTTCGGCACTCCTGTACCAGCCGCGTCTTACCGAGCCCGGGTTCTCCCACGATGAAGACCGCCGAACCGTTTCCAGCAGTCGCCTCACGCAGGGCTTTGCCGAGTTCCCAGACTTCATGGTCCCGCCCCACAAGGCGAGCGCGGAGCCGCGGAGAGCCTTGGTCAGGTGGGTGCGAGCGACGCGCCTTTGGTCGGTCCAGGTAAACCGCCGCGATTGGCTTCGCCTTTGGATCGAACTGGACATCCTCTGTCGAGCCCCAGCTGAAGATGCCTTCGGTGGCCGCCCTGGTAGCAGGGCCTACGAGGATTGACCCAACCTTGGCCGCCGACTGAAGGGCAGCCGCGATGGTCATCACCTCGCCGACGGCGCCGTAGCCCGGTCCTAACGCGGGCCAGAGGCGCCGACCACGACGGGGCCGGTCTCGACGCCGATGCGGGCTCTAAGCTGGCCAGCCGAACTGTCGTCGCCGGAGGGGTTCCACGCGCCGAGCACGCGATAGGCGGCTCTTACGGCACGTTCCGGATCGTCTTCATGCGCCTCAGGAGCGCCGAAGACGGCCACCAACCCGGCGCCCGAAACGGCGGTGACCGTGCCTCGCAGTCCTTCCACTTCGGCGATCGCCCGAGCCAGAGCACCGCCAACGAGGCGTCGCAGTTCCTCCGGGTCCCTCCGCTCTGGCGATGCGCCGACCCCGGTGAGCTCAGCGAAAAGAACGCTTACAATCCGGCGTTCCTCTCCAGTCACCGGGCCGGGGATGCGATCGGCGAGCGGGCCGGGCACGCCAGCGGCGAGCGCTGTCTCCGCCGACCTCGAGGCGAGCGCAGCAGACGCCCTCTCAGCCTCCTTCAATGCAGGCGACGCTCTCAGCCCCAGCTCCTCGAGAGCTTTGCCGCAACGCTCCAAAGCAGTTAGAGCTTGCTGGCGCCGGCCCTGGGCTATATAGATGCGCGCCAGCGCCGAAGCGGCCTCCTCCGAAGCGAGGTCGTGCGCTGACACCGATTCCCAGGCTTCGATTACGGCGGTCGGTCCTGCTCTCCCTCGGCCGGCGCTTCGGTCCCGCGCCAGCTCGGTACGGGCGCGTTGGCGCAATATCTCGAGAGCGTCCCGGGGTTCGAGAGCCCAGTCCGCGAAGGGCTCGTCCTCCAGCAGGGTCGCCTCTTCAGACACCGCCTCCCACAATGCAGCGTCGCGTTGTAGGCCGGGCGTCATGGCCAGAGCCGACCGAAGCCCGGCCTCGTGCACCACAAGGTCGATGTCGATATTGGTCTCTTTGGGGATCCATATGTAAGTACGGTCCGCTCGCAATAGCCCAGACGCGCCCGGCCCTAAAGGCAAAAGGGCCTCGCGCGCCATTGACAGTGCCTTTGAGAGAGCATTTGCCGCCGCCGCTTTGCTCAGATTGGCGAAAAGCTTGGAGCGCGCCGAGTGCCTGCTGATCCTGCAACCGGGGCTTACCATGACAAGCTGGCACAAGCGCCTGGCGCTGGGACGCCGCCAGTAAGAGACAGTGTGCGGGCCTAGGTTGACAGAGAACTGGCCCAGGAGGGTGACGGCCACCCTGGCGTTACTCGGGGCGTCGGCGCCCTTAACCGGTGCGGCCATTGTGACGATTATCCCACGGGCAGCTGCCGGCAACCGGGTTGAGCAGCGATTTTATCGGACCGTTCAAGTCGAGACAGCTCCACCCTGACGGGCCATTGACCGGGAACGTTTCGGGAAGAGTACTCCTTTACGTTTGCCCAATGAACCAAAACCCAACGAGAGGCGTCCTCGGCCTCGTCCTCATTGGGGCGCTCGTGCACGGCGTCGTGCCGGTCGGCGTCCAGCACGAGCGTAACGAACCCGCCCAGATCGCCTTCGATGTCCCGGCACCATGGGTCGTCGATAATGAACAGGCGCTGTTCCAGGTGGGTTTCATCGTCCCCCCGATGCCTTTATATGCTTTGGTCGCCTCGCCGACCAAAACGCCGGCCTCGGTGGCACTGAACGCCTCAGCGGTGCCATGGCTTTTTGTCACGGTGGAAACAGACCGCGACTTGTTGCCGGCGACGCAGCTCTACAAGCTGGCGCCCGAGTACCTGGAAAGCCTGGCCAGCGAATCCGGTAACCCGGTCTCCACAGTGGAGAGCCTGGTGCCGCACCACCCGGTGCAACAGGGTGGCTTGAACGGCTCGGCCGCCGCGCTGACGGTCATTTCTCCAATGGGGAACACTAGCTTCGACGAAGTGGCATACGAAAAGGGCAATAAGATATGGATGGTTATCGCCGGCTGCTCATCAGCCTGCTATGACGAAAATCACGGCTCGATCATACGGATCGTCGCCAGCGTGCGGGTTGGGTCGGCCGCTTAAGACCCGCCCACCACCGGTCATCCGGGGGTAATTTGCTGGCCGGCGCCGGCGCCCCCGAAAAGAAAAGCGTGTCAGCCCGCTTCGAGCACTTCGGCTACCGCCTGCGCCCAGTTTGGGGACAGTTTTACCCCCATCACATCAGCCACGGACGCTGACGTCACGGGTCTTTGGTCCAGCAAGCGCAGCCGGCCCGCGGGAGTGACCAGTTCCTCGTGCGGGGTGCCGCTCTCGAGGGCAGCTTGCTTGATAACTGCATCGAGCGCCCTGGCTCGCTCGCCGGTTGGGCCAGGTACCGAAGTAGCGCAGTTGGCGCACACCCCCAGGTGGCGGGCGGCAATTCCTTTGAGGGGCGCCGCACAATGCGGGCATTCGGCTCCTGAGCCATCGACGGCGCGCAGAGCGGCTGGGCTCCTCCCGGCCTTTTGGCCCCGGTTGGCGCCGGCCCGTTTGGGGCCTGTCATTTGGTCAAGGAATGGCGACGGCTGAGCGGGCCAGCCTCTGGCATTGGCCGCAGCCCAGCTCAGATGGACCTGAAGACGCGCCCTGGTCACTCCCACGTGGAGCAACCTTTCTTCCTCGTCGAGCTCCGCCTCGCTCTTGGCGAAGGTGGAGGGCATGGCGCCATCGCTCATCCCCACCAGGAACACGATGTCCCACTCCAGCCCCTTGGCCTTGTGCAGTGTGGACAGGACCACTCCCTGGTGGCGAGGCCCGCGAGTGCTTACCGCCAGCGAATTGACCTCGCTCAACAGTGCCCCGGCGCTCATGCCGTCGACCCCGGGTAGTGCCTCCACCAGTTCCAACAGCGCCTGTTGCGACTCCCAGCGAGCCCGGACGGCGCCGAAGCCCGGCGGCGGCCGGTCGGGGTCGAAACCGGCCCGAGCCAGCTGAGGGCGCAGCAACTCGAGCCCGCCCCGTTCGGGGTCGGCACGCGCCGCTTGGCCGAAGGGCACCAGTACGGCTCGGATTTCCTCGCGTTCGAAGAACGTGACGTCATCGGCGACCACGGCGGGGACGCCGGCCCGAGCAAAAGAAGCCTCGAAGCGGGCCTGCGCCGAATTGAAACGGTAGAGCACCGCTACTTCAGACGCCGGTGTGCCCGCCGCTATGGCCCGCTTGGCCGCCAGGGCCACTGCCGCCGATTCGGTTTGCTCGTCATCGAAGGACTTGAAGGTTGGCCGGGGACCTGCGGGTTTCGTGGCTACGAGGGGTTTCACGTTCCTGCTGCTGGCCAGTTGGTTGGCCCAGGCCAGAATTTGGCTACTCGAGCGATAGTTGTAGCTCAGGTTGAAAACCTTGGCGTCGGGGTACCGCCCAGGGAACCCGGTCAAGAAGTTGGGGTCTGCTCCCTTCCACGAATAGATGGCCTGGCGCGGGTCTCCGACGACACAAATGTCTCGGCGAGCCCCAAGAATGGACTCGAGCAGGCTTTGCTGCAGAGGGTCGGTGTCCTGGTACTCGTCTACGGTGATGTGGGACCAGCGCCGGCGGACAGAGTCGGCCACCTCTGGCTGCCCATCGATCAGGGCAACTGCGATTTCGAGGAGGTCACTGAAATCGACTCGCCCTGACCTGGCCCGGGCGGCGGCCGAGCGGCGCCAACACCGGGCCACGTCTTCGGCGGGCATGGTTGAGTGGCGACCGGCCAGCAGGGCTGCCGCCGGGTAGTCCTCGACGGAGACAAGAAGGCTCCGCGCCCAGCCGACTTCGTCCAGTACGTCTCTTACCTCGGCGGTGTCAGGCTCGTGCCCCAGTACGTCCCTCACGCAATCGCGCCAAAGGCGCCATTCCTCGCGGTCTCCCATTACATTGGGCGCCGGCTCAGGCCTTTGCATGAAGCGCCAGTGGCGCCGGGCCACCCACAGCGCGGCGGAATGAAATGTACGTGAATCCACACCAACGACCCCGAGGTCCCGCATGCGCTGGCCCAGTTCGCCGGCGGCTTTGCGTGAATGGGTCACGGCCAGAGCTGTCCCCGGCTCAACGGTCCCGGCCACTACTCCGTACGCAAGACGATGGGTGACGGTCCTGGTCTTGCCCGTACCGGCACCGGCGATGATGCAGACGGGCCCGGTTGTCGCTTGAGCGGCGGCACGTTGCTCTTCGTCAAGGCCGTCGAGCGGGTGGTCCATGCTTAGAACAGTCTGTCGCACGTGTGTGACCGTGTCGTGGGCTCCGTTGTGGAGGCGGCTCGGGCACGCTACTTGAAAATGTTGACCGCCCTGGCGATCACCATGGCCAGAGTCAGAAGAGCTACGGCCGCCTGGACAAGCATGAGTATTTTCGCCCACCGGGCCAAAGGCATCACGTCCGTGGGGCTGAAGGCGGTGGCGTTCGTAAAGGACAAGTAAAGGTAGTCGATATAGGTCGGTTCCCAGTCGGGTGACGTCAAGTCCGGCTGCGTCATTTGCGGGAACAAGAAATCCGTGTACGGGCGGGGCGCCGTGGCCCGAGCCACCGGCCCGCCCCGGTCCCACTCCCAATACCACAGGGAGAACACGATGATATTGGTGATGTAGATGCTGGCTCCCCGGGCCAGGATCACGCCGGCGTTCTCACCCTCGGTCCCGTTGATCAACCCTATTACGAGTTCCGCCGTAGACCACGCGTTGGCCACCGAGATAAGTGCGATCAATGCCCCGCTGGCGGTCCGCAAGGTCGTCGAAGTCCGGCTGATCCGCCGAGGGTTGGCGGCAATCAGCCCTACCAGAAGTGCCGCCTCCAATGCCGGCAAGAGCCACGACGGATGGATGACAAGATGGTTCGGTAGGAGCATTTGAAGGGCGATGGCGACGCAGACGGCGATGGCCACGGGGAGGCGGTGCTCTCCTTGCGTTACCCGCCGCCAGGCCGGCTCGATGTGGCGGGGGGCAGAACGGACTGCAGCCACGTCGGGGCCGGCCAGCCTCTCTAGCTGGCGCAAATGCTCCTGTATTGAGTCGAGGATGCTGCTGATGGACGGCTCCCTGCCACCTGGGCCGTCCGATCCGTCGGGCTTCGATGACGGATGGTTGACCATGCGAGAAATAGTAATGGCGAGGCGTTTTTCCGGGCCGGATAGTGTGCGCAGCGTGAGGGGAGCGGGGATCACAGCTTTTTCGGCTGAGGTCGGGCTTCTCGACCTCGAGGCTCCCCGGCCGCTCCGGGCGGACGAATCCTCGTTGATGTTCGCGCCGCCGGCGTCGGCAACTGGGATGAGATTGCCCGGGCCGGGGGCTGGGAGCTGGGACGGCTCCCGCCGATGGCACTTGGAGTGCAAGCCGCCGGCGTGGTGGCTGCCGTCGGCCGTGACATTGACGAGTTCGACGCCGGCGCGTCGGTCCTGGTCGAGTCGGCCCCACTTCGGGACCAAGGGGCGTGGGCTCAGCAGTTCATCGTCCCGGCCTCGTCCGCCGCCGCGCTGCCCGCACCGCTGGCCTTCGACACCGCCGCCGGTTTTTCTGTCCCGGCGCTTACGGCCGACCAGGCGTTACGCGACGGCATAGGCGTCTCGCCAGGAGGGACGGTGCTCGTAAATGGAGCTGGTGGGGTGACCGGTGGCCACCGCCCGCGCCCTGGACCATCTGCGTCGCGGCAGCAGGGGCGGGACCATCCTCCTTAGCGTCGAGGGTCTCGACCGCACGTCATAGCCGGGCCGCGGACCGAGAGCTTGCGGCCGTCGGCCCGTGACCGGCTCCACTCCTGGCACAATGGCGGACATCGCCGACGTACCACAGGGTTACGTCATTCCCGGGAGGAGGAAATATGGCCAGCACACCTGTAGGCAGGACGGTATTGGTCGGAGCGGACAGCTCCGCCGATTCGCGAGCGGCGGTGGCCAAAGCGGCAGAGCTTTGCAGTGCTATGGACGCGAGCTTGCGGGCCGTGTTCGTAAGGCCCACCCCGAACCGCTGGTGGCTGTCGAAGCAATCTCCAGTGGACGTCGCCGCCAGCTACAACGGGGTTCTTGACGAGGCAGAGGAACAAGTGCGCCGCACCGTCCAGGATGACTTGAAGGGGTTCCCGGTGCGGAACGACTTCGCCGTCCGCGAGGGCGACCCGGCCGACTCTTTGATCGATGAGGCGCGCTTGTTCGGAGCGGTTGCCATTGTGGTCGGCGGCCGTGGCCACCGGCTCACATTGCGTACGGATCTGGGTTCGGTAGCGGACAAGCTGGTCCGCCATTCAGCGACCTCAGTACTGATAGTTCGGGCTCAGGCGGCAACTGAGACATAAATTTCAGAAAACCCCAATTTGAGAAAACGCCAATTTGAGAAGACCCCGCTAGTCGAGGGCCTTCAGACCTTGTGCGGACAAGAGGTAAGCAGGCGCCGAATAGCTATCGTCCTCGGTCAAGTCGACGATGGAACGGGCCGCCTGGTCGAGAGTGAGCATGGGCCCGGCCTGGTCCAGGTAGGCGTCCACAGTGAGCCCGGCGCGCTTGGCATATGCCTCTACGGCGGGACGACCAAGACCGGTAGCCGCTGTCAGTTGAGGCAGCACCGACACGAACCGAAGGCCCAGCGAGCTGCGCTGAGCTTCGGAACTGGCGTAGGAGCTAAGGAACTTGATCGTCGCTTTGGCTCCCGCGTACCCGCCGCTGAGGGGCGACCCTCTCATTGCCGCCCCACTGGACATGGTGACGACTACGCCTCCGGGGCTGAGCGGCTCGGTCAAGGCCTGGCGCAGAAAATTGAACACGTGCTGGACGTCCACGTCCCAGTTGCGGCTGAAGTTCGGCCAAGTTTGCTCATGGAGAGGGGCCATGACGGGGGCCGCGCCGGCAATCAGCACCACAGTTTGGGGCTTGTAACGAGAGAACAGCGTGCCCGGGAGCAACGGGTCAGTAACGTCCGCCACTTCGGCCGTAAAGAGGTGGCCGAGTTCGTCCTCTAGTTCTTGCAGTGGAACCTTGCTGCGAGCGACGCCAATTACATGGGCGCCATGGCCCGCCAACGCCACCGCAGTGGCGCGACCAAAACCCCGGCTGGCCCCGCTGACAATAGCCGTGGACCCTGAGAGCTCCCGAACTGACATGATTTCGTCCCTCCTGTGTGATTGGTGAACCACCTGTTGAGACACCGCGCTCGGGAGAGATTGGTCGATGATTTAGGGCCGGCACCGGTGTTGCACCGCCAGGGCCGGTGCGCCGTCGCTGCTGGCCGATCTGGGTACCGAAGGGCGACTTGGGACGGCGACGTGTTGCTCAGCAACAGTTGGGCGACCCAAGTCACGCGATCGGCCCCAGTTCCGTCCACAGAAAGCCGTCGCACGAGGTGGGCCTTCGGGCCCGCCTCCGGTTCAGCGGTGGAGCGGCTTCACAGCGGCAGGGAGCGGGCCGCCGTGGGGCTCTCGCGTGATGCGATCTCGAGCACGGACCTCGGGGCCTTTTCCGACTCGCGGCGCCGGAACTTCTCGCGCCTCACGGAGATGACCCGGTCGGTTTTGAGGAAACTGCTGCGCCCGTCCTTCCACATGGCCGCGGGCACTGCCGCATAGCCATGCCGGCCCGTTTTGTCTTGACTGGTGAACATCAATACGTCGGCATGCCGGCGCGACTTCGATAACACGAGACAGGGACGGTCCTTGCTTTCGCGTTTCTCCTCGAACGGTACTGCCGCCCACCAGACCTCCCCCGGAGCGGGGTTCGGAACCCGTGCGATGGGGACCCGCCACCACCGCTCGGCGATGCGATAAGCGCTCAAGAGGCCGACCACCGCAGCGCTCAAGATCCCCGACAGCAAAGGGTGCTTGACGGTGTTCACCAGTACCTCATCGATGGCGATGGCGAGGGCGGCGAGGACCACGAACTCGATCACCGCTTGCCGCACGAGGGGCCGCAATGGTTCGTGAAAGCTACGGTGGCGCCGGAAGACCACGCCGGCGCCCACGAGGATAACCACCCCGAGCAGTACGGCCAGCGCCGGTTGCAGGTGCAAGGTCCCAATGACGGCCGCCGCCGCAATACCACCGGCCACGGCCGACCCGATGAGGTCCCCATCTACGCGCATCACGCAAATGTAGAGCACACAAGGTGCCCTTTGTATTCTGTCAAGCCGGATGGGCCAAGGAGCTTTTGGTCGATTGCTGCCCAAGAAGAGCCGTAATTGGTGCTACCACGGAAGCGTCAAGGCGCCCTTTGACTGGAGGATCACCAGGCGTAGTCTTCGGGCGCCGGCCGGTGGCCCGGGAAGATCTTGTCCAGGCGGGCCAGGCTGGCCAAGTCGATGCTGATCGATGCGGCCCGTACAGCTGACTCGAGTTGTTGAAGGTTACGGGGCCCGATGATCGGAGCAGTAACTGCCGGTTGATTGAGCAGCCAGGCCAACGCCAGCTCGCCTGGCTCGTGACCGAGCTCGCCGGCCAGGGCCTCGAACTGAGCCAGCTGGGAACCGCGCTGGGCAGCGGCGTCGGCCGCTCGCCCCAATCGCCGTCGCGTTCCCGAGCTCGCTGTGCTTGACCTGCCGCCCAGGATCCCTTCGTGCAAAGGAGCCCAGGCCAGAAAACCAAGACCATAGGCTTGCACGGCCGGCAATACCTCGAGCTCGACGTCGCGCGTCAAAAGGTTGTAGATCGATTGTTCGCTGACCAGGCCCATAAGGCCGTGCCGGGCCGCCGTCTCCTGCGCCTGCGCGATATGCCAGCCGGCAAAATTGCTACTGCCCGCGTAGATGATCTTCCCCTGCGATGTGGCCACGTCGACGGCTTGCCAGATCTCGTCCCATGGCGTCGTCCTGTCGACGTGGTGGAACTGGTACAGGTCGACGTAGTCCGTCCGGAGACGGGCCAGGCTGGCATCGAGTGCCCGGCGAATGTTCAGCGCCGAGAGCCCGCCCTCGTTGGGCCCTGCGCCTGTCGCCTCGTAGACCTTGGTAGCCAGCACGGTGCCTTCTCGGCGCCCGCCGCCCTTGGCAAACCACGTCCCTACGATTTCCTCGGTGCGGCCTTTGCCCGTGCTGCCACCGTAGGTGTTCGCTGTGTCGACGAAATTGACGCCGAGCTCACGGGACGCGTCCATCATCGAATGAGCCTCAGGTTGGTCGACGACCGGGCCGAAGTTCACGGTGCCAAGGCATAACCGGCTAACGCTCAGGCCGGTCCGGCCGAGGTGCACGTACTCCACGTTATTAGCTACCCCCAAGTCCGCTCTTGTCGGCGACTTCGACCGTCACGAAAGCCTCCGAGATTGTGGGCTAGCGCCGGAGAGGCGGGCCGCGGCCGCGGCCCCGATCAGGCCGGCCCAAGGGCCGAGTGTGGCCATTTCGATACGTGGAGCGCGTCCGGGCATAAGGCTTTCGACCAGATCGCGTAGCTGGTCCAGGTACGGCGCCAGGTCGGCCGCCATCCCGCCGCCCAGAAGAACGACGCTCGGGTCGAGTACCCCGCACGTCGTTGATATGGCGAGTGCCCAGCCCTGCAGCGCTTCGGCCACAATTCCTTGGGCCACCCCGTCTCCAGCCGTAGCCAGCTGAAGGGCATGGGGCATCGACAGCGAGTTGTCCGACGCGCCGGCCGAGGCGGCTACTCGCCACGCATCGGCCAGAGCTTGCCCACCGTAAACCTCTTCCAACCAGGCGTACCCGTCGGGAGGGGGAGGCTGGTCTGAGCTCCGTCGCCTTTCTTCGATCAGGTCCCAGCGAGGTGACGCGCCGAGCCGTAACGGGACCGTGCCGATTTCCCCCGCGGCGCCACGCGCACCTCGGTAGATGCTGCCATCGATCACGATGCCCATACCTATGTTGGTCCCCAGAGTGAGCAGCGCCAAGCTACTCTCGCCGATGCCGGCACCGTAGAGCAGCTCGCCTAGAGCGGCCAGGCTGGCATCGTTGTCGATGACAACGTGTGTGGCAAAACGTTCTGACAGCCGGTCGCGAAGTGCGGTGCCGGCCGGGAGGCCTGAGCTGAGGCTGACCCTGAGCGACCCGCCCTCGAGCACGATGGCGGGTACGCCGACGCCGATAGGGCCGACGAGGCGGCCCGGAGCGGGCGCTTGGCCTTGGGCGGCGGAAGCGTGCACGGCGGCCAGGATCTCCGCTAGGGCCAAGACCATATCGCCGCCGTACGCAGCGTGCAGATCCGGGATCCGTCGCTCGACCAGATGGGTGACTCGCGCCCCTTCGGCCACCCCAGCCCGCACATTTGAGGCGCCTACGTCAGCACATAAAGTGGGTGCGGCCAATTCATCTTTTAATGTCATCGTCTTTCCGTCATCAGGTTTCTGGCCCACGATGACATGCGACGAGCTTCATGGGTCAGAACGGGAACAACGAGCGGGATAGCTCCTCAGTCAGCGGGGCTGCGTATTCGGACACCTCGTACACCTCGGCGTGACGTATTTCCCCGCCGCGAGGCTCGCCGTATTTGGAAATCAGGGCCTGACGGAAGCGGTCTGCCTCGGCGGCCGGCTTTCGAGCCGCCCGGGCCCGGACGTAACTTCGGCGCTCTCCTTCATCTTCAGGGAGCTCGTCGGTGTACCTGTCGATCCAGGGCAACCACTCGGTCATCTGCGAGACGTGGCTGGTGATCGAGTCGATCTTTTTCTCAATGACCGGGTCGATGTCGAACACCAGACCCGGGTCGAGCGGGCTCGGCTTGGTGAACTTGTCTGACATAAACATGACGACGGGCTCCCGGTCAGGGACCGGGCAGCCCGGCAGCACGTTCGGGACCATCACCATGTAGCACGCGTCCTGTACGGTTACCCCCGTGTACCGATGGTCTGGATGGTAGTCGTTGGTCCGATGCGTGACGATGACATCGGGCTGGTACTCCCGCACGGCGCGGATGACCCGGCCACGGTTCTCGAGAGTGGGCAGCAGCGAGCCGTCGAGGTTGTCGAAGACAACCGAGTCGGCGCCCACCGCCGCGGCGCCGGCGTGCGCTTCGGCTCGCCTGATCTGGGCCAGCTTGGCCCCACCCAGTTCCTGGTGACCGGAGCTCCCATCTGTCATGGAGAGAAAACGGGCAGACCCGCCCCGGCCGGTCCAAAGCGCGGCCAGGCCCGACGTTTGAATTTCGCAGTCGTCGGGGTGAGCTCCGATGCAAAGAAGGCGGGGGGTTGGCAGCTTCTGGTCGCTCACTTGGTTGAAGTCCCTTCTCTGGTGGGGCCGCCCGCTCGAGGGTGCGCCGGCAGCCAGGTCGACAACTTACCGCGGCCCCGGCGGGGCGCCGAAGTCGGCAGCAGTCGTTGCCCAACTGGGGCCCTGACCCGGGGGCGGTCAGCATAGCAAGGCCAAGAACCGACCCGAGGGGCCCATTTTGACCACCCTGTCCTTCAGCCAGGGTATCGATGCCCAGCCCGCCGCACTGGCGCAAAGCCGCCTCTCGGTCCTGGCTTCCCTGCGCCATCTGCCCGACATGAGCACGGGGACAGTGGCACTGGTGGGTATCGGTGCCAGTGCCATGGCCGCGCTAAGCGCCGCGCTGGCTTGGCGCGAGGCCGGCCTACGCGCGTTCGCGGTGAGCGCCCCGGAACTGTGCGCTGGGGGACTGGGTGTTGCTGACGTCGTGGTGGCCATTAGCTTGTCGGGACGGAGCGCAGAAACGGTGGCGGCCGTCAAGGAGCTGAAGGGGATCCCGACGATCGGCGTCACCAATGACCCCGCTTCGCCACTTGCCGAAGCCGTGCAGGTGGTGGTCGACCTCGGTTGTGGGCAGGACAGCCGGGCTTCCACGGTCGGGTACACCTCGACGGTGCAAGCGCTCGGGCTAGTCGGGGATTACTGGACCAGCCGGCAGAGCGACTGGGCCGCTCTGCCGGACCTCGTCGCCGGCGTGCTCGGAGCCAATGAGACCGCCGCGAAGGCCGCCGCTGAAATTCTTGGCGGCACAATTGCCGTGGACGTGGTGGCGGGGGCCAGGAGCCTGGCCAGCGCCGGCGAAGGAGGCCTTCTGCTGAGGGAGGGGGCGCGCGTGTTCACGAGTGCTCACGAGACACGGGATTACCTGCACGGCCCGATCGAGGTCCTCGAACCGGGCGTAGTCGGCTGCGTCGTCATCGGGGACGGCCGGGAACTCGAGCTGGCCTCTACCACCAGCCTTCAGGGATGCCCGACCCTCCTGGTCACCTCACGAGTCGAGCCGCGTCCGGGCGGCCACCTGGCTGTGGCCCGGCTGCCGCGTACGAGCGGCCTGTCTGCGGTCGTTCTCGAGGTAGTGCCACTTCAGCAGCTCACATGGGCATTAGCCAGGGTACGCGGCCTGACCGTCGAGAGCTTCCGCCATCACCAGGACGACACCAAGTTGCCATAGGGAGGTCCGGTGCAGCAGGGCTGACGCGGGCTGACAGCAGGACTCCTCGATGACAGGCGTTGGCCCGCTACAGCCGCTAATGTAACTTACTCACTTAGATGAGATGGTTTTTTTCCGGGGGGCTCCGCGTGGGCCAAAGAGAAAGGCGTGGTCGAGAACGCGGGAGACCCACCTGTTGAGATGAGCGGCTCGGAGCTTAATGGTCCCAGTGTCCCCGGTGGCGATGGAGCGCCCCGTCAGGCTCTGCTGCGGGCCGAGGGGATAGCCAAACGGTTCGGCAATGTCCGGGCTTTGGCCGGTGTAAGCCTCTCGTTTTACCCTGGCGAGATCGTCGCGCTGGTGGGAGACAATGGCGCTGGTAAGTCCTCTTTCGTATCCATTCTTTCGGGCGTGCGGCGGCCCGACGAAGGCCAGCTGTACATCGACGGCGAGCCGGTTACGTTGTCTACTCCCGCAACCGCGCATCGTTACGGGATTGTTACCGTTTTCCAGGATCTGGCCCTGGTCAACGAACGCGATGTGGCCGCCAATATTTTCCTTGGGCGCGAACTGACCCGTTTCGGTGGCCTCGTGGTCGACCGGCCTCGGATGTTAAGGGACGCAAGGACGATCATCCGCCGTCTCCAGGTCAGCCTGCCCGATGTGCGCACCCCGGTCAAATCCCTTTCAGGTGGGCAGCGCCAGGCGGTGGCGGTGGCTCGGGCGATAGTCCGCGGCACAGCCCGCATGGTAATTATGGACGAACCTACGGCGGCTCTCGGCGTACGGGAGTCCGGGAAAGTCAACGACCTGATAAGGGCACTCAGGAACGAAGGAAGGACGGTGCTATTGATCAGCCACAATGTCGAGCACGTGTTCAACCTCGCCGACCGGGTCGTAGTGTTCCGGCTCGGCCAATGCATCGCCGACCTCCGGATATTGGAGACCACTCATGACGAAGTTGTGGGCCTCATCGTGCGCGGGAAGGAGCGGCTCATTTCATGACCTGGACGGTTGAGCAGGTCGACGACAGTGGACCGGGCGAGCTCGGTGAATCGTTCAGCGTCGAGGTGGGCCATTGGCGGCACCTGCTCAGCCCGACGGGGGTGCAAGTGGTGGCCATCACGGTCGTCGCCGTGCTCATGTTCCTGTTCTTCTCTATTTTTGCCCCCCATTTCGCCACCCTTTCGAACATCTACACGATTGCACAGGTAAGTAGTTACACCTTTATCGTTGCCGCCGGCCTGACTTTTTTGTTCATCGCCGCTGAGATCGACCTGTCGCTCGGGGCCAACCTGGCCTTCACCGGCGTGATCATGGGCCTGTGCGTCACGAATTATGGCCTCGACCCGTGGATTGGTGCTCTATGCGCCATCGTGGCTGGCTTGATCATCGGTGCCATCAACGGGTTCGTGGTGACGGTTGTGGGAGTCCAGTCGTTTATCGTCACGCTCGGGATGTTAAGTGTCCTCGGTGGCGCCGCTCTGGTTATAACGGGTGGGTTGCCCATCAATTACCCCGAGAATATGAAGTCGAGCTTGATCCCCATCACTAATGGCACTATCAACGGGTTCCCCGTCCCCATTTTGTGGGCGGCCGGGATCTTCATCGTCAGCGTCTTCGTCCTCCGTTTCACCAAGTTCGGCTATCACGTCTATGCCGCTGGCGGCAACCCGATAGCGGCCCGGGAAATGGGTGTAAACGTGAGGATGACCAAGTTCCTCTGCTTTGTGCTGGTCGGGGGGCTCTGTGCCCTGACGGCAGTACTGGAGTCCAATTGGCTGCAAGAGGCCGACCCCGGCGCCGGCAGCACGTTCACGCTGGAAGTGATCGCCGCCATAATTATCGGTGGCGTCGCCCTTTATGGCGGAGCGGGCAGCATTTATGGGACGCTTATCGGCACGATTATTACCGGCATGTTAGGGACGGGGTTGGTGTTGCTCGGCCTCAACGCCAATTGGCCGGAGTTGGTGGAGGGGCTCATCATCATCGTGGTCGTTAGCATCGGGATTGGCATCAACAACAGGGTGGCCAAAGCGACCGGAGTGCCCCGCTTTTTGCGGGTTTTGGGGGTCCGAGAGGAACCAGCGGTCCAGAAAGACCGCTCTCTCGTCGGCTTCAAACGCGATGGAGGGTCAAGTGACCCGGCCACATGAGCGCATCGTGGTCCCCTCCGGGATGACCCACGTTCTCCATTCATACACAATCACAAACAAAGGAAGGTAAGGAGATGAAAATGGACCGCAACACTGGGGAGGGCCCAGAGAAGCTGGAGGCAATCGACGACGGAACGGGGGCGTCCCCGGGGATCTCCAGGCGCAGCCTGTTAGTGGGGGGTGCCGCCGCCGGCCTGGGTGGCCTGTTGGCCGCGAACGTGCTGTCTGCGCTCCCGGCCAGCGCCAGCGCCGCCACCGGTTTCCAGAGTGTGCCCAATCGCGGGCCGTCGCGCCAGGTGATATGGGCCAACGGGGCCATCGCCGACTGGAACCTGTCCTACGACGTGGGCAGTATCGACGCGGCACGGTTCCTCGGCTGGTCGTACAAGAAGGTCGGGCTGCCCCAGACGACCTATTCCTCGTCCCAGGTCGTCCAGGTGATCAACGAGGTCATCGCGCTCAAGCCCGACATCATGATCACTCCTGACTGGGTCGAAGGCGAGGGCCCCCTCTTCGCCAAGGCCCAAAAAGCGGGGATCTTCGTCATCGTCAACAACGCGACAAACTACCCCGACCAGATGTCGGCGCTTGGCATCGCTGGGGCCACGTCCGACCCCAACATCCTCGGCCAGAAGTCCGGCACGGTCCTGGTCAACTACCTGGCCGCCTCGGGCAAGAAGTCGGGCACCATCATCATGGGCAACCCATACCCGCAAAACACCAACCAACAGGGTGAGGTGATCGGCGTCCAGGCCGCCATCGCGGCCGGCAACGCGGCCCACGGGACGAAGTTCGTCGGGGTCGAGCTGGCGGACAATTCGGGCACCGACGAGGTGGGTGCCATCGCCCTCTGGAAGGCGAAGATCACCCAGCTCGGCTCTTCCTTTGTGGGAGGCTTCGCCGTGGCTGACAGCTCGACCCAGGCGGCCGTAAAGGCTTACCAGCAGTCGCGCTTCCACGCCGGCCAGTACCCCCTGGCTGCCGTGGACGTAACGACGGCGTCGCTGTCCGAACTGCAGCAGGGCTGGGTCCTGTGCGTTGTCGATGCCGGCTTCTACATGCAAGGATGGCTTCCCGTCATGCTTGCTTTCCAGCAGCTGGAGCGGGGCTACCCCGCCTCCGGTTTGATCGACTGCAGCGGGGCGGCCATCACCAGGTCGGGTGTCGCTTCGCTCATTAAGGCCAACAACTCTCAGATCAAGCTTGGCCAGGATTACGGCGTAGCGCTGGCGTGAACAGCGGACCGGGGGTAGCCGCACTGACATGGCCGCGTGGAGCGGCTGTTTCGGTGTCGCTAACCTTCGACGTCGACGCCGAGTCCGCCTTGATGGGCCAGGACCTGAAAGAGACATCGAACTATTCGGCCTTCTCCGAGCGGCGCTTTGGCGTTGCTCGGGGACTGCCGCGAGTCCTGGCCTTCCTGGCTGATGAAGGGATCAAGGGCACCTTTTACGTACCTGGTTATACCGCCGAGCGTTACCCGGACGAGGTGGGCGAGATCGTCGAGCAAGGACATGAGCTCGCCCACCACGGCTATTTTCATCGGCCTCCTAACCGCATCGACGCTGCCGCGCAGCGCGAAGAGCTCGAGCGTGGCGTGGCGGCCCTGGAGAAGCTCACAGGAAAAGCACCGATCGGGTACCGCTCACCTTCCTGGGAAGTGACGGCCGAGACCTTTACTCTTCTAGGTGAAATGGGCTTCGAATACGACAGCAGCCTGATGGGCGACGACCGTCCGTACGTCGAGACGCTGGGCGGGGTTTCTCTGGTGGAACTTCCGGTGCACTGGAGCCTCGACGATTTCCCTTATTACAGCTGGGGAGAAGCCAGGGGTGGCCTGATGAGCGACCCGGCTACGGTATCTGCGGTGTGGACGAGCGAGTTCGAGGCCGCCTTGCAAGAGGGGGGCCATGTGACTTACACGGCGCATCCCGAAATTACCGGCCGCCGGTCTCGTTTCGCCGCTTTCCAGGAGCTCGTGCGCTCGATGCGTTCGAGCGCGGATGTCTGGTTCTCGACCCATGAGGAGCTCTCGCGGCTGGTCCTCAGTAGTGGCGCCAGTCAATCCTCAGCCCCTCCGGCCGGTTAATTGCCCGCGCTTCCCGCTGCGCCCGTGGTGCCGAAGCCGGGCCCTTCTCGCTCGACGAGAGACAAGGCGAGAGGAATACAGGACCGTTGAGGGGAATGGTTGTCGCGCCGCAAGCAATTGCGGCTGACATTGGCGGCGAGGTACTGGCGAAAGGGGGCAACGCCGTCGACGCCGCCGTGACGACGGCCTTCGCACAAGGGGTCCTCGACCCGTTGAACTGCGGGATAGGGGGCTTCGGCGCCATGGTGGCCTATTCCGCTGCTAGCGGGACCTGGCGAGCGCTCTCGTTCCATGCCCGGGCGGGCGCCCTGGTACGAGAAGATATGTGGGAGGGCTTGGTAGAAGAAGAGTACGAGGGTGGCGGCGACGGCTTCAGGCTGAGGGGTTACGTAAATGACGTCGGCTACCGGTCGATAGCCACCCCAGGCACCGTCGCCGGTCTCGCCTCCGCCTTGAGCGAGCTGGGTTCGCAGGATTGGGCCTCGGCCATTGGCCCCGCGGTTCCTTTGGCCCTGGACGGGTACCGGATTACTCCCAAGGCGCGGTCGCTGTTCCGCCGTTCTGCGCTCGAGACCGGTCTTCATCCCGCCGCCCGAGGAACGGCGACGCCGGCGACCAGTGCCATTTTCACCCGGGACGGCCACTCCCTGTTTGACGCCGGTGACCTTTTCGTCCAGGAAGACTACGGCCAGACCCTCCTCCGCCTGGCCCGCTCGGCCCAGAGGACTTTTACCGAGGTGAGCTGGCCGAGCAAATATCTACGGACATAGGAGCCGGTGGCGGTTACGTCACGGCCGACGACCTTCGCGGTTACGACGGTGCAATGGGAAGGCCCGCTCGTTGGGCATTATCACGGGTACCGCGTCGCCACCGCTCCACCCCCGGCTTCCGGTCTGAGCCTGCTCCAGATGCTGCACATCGCCGAACGCTTCGAATTGGCGAAAATGGGCCACAACAGCCCGGACCATATGGACGTACTCGCTGGGGCCATGCGGTGGGCCGTACGCGACCGGGTCCTCTACCTTGATGACCCCGCTTTTTCCCCTGTCCAAACGAAAGAACTGTTGTCTGACGAGCGGACCGACGCAGCTGGCAAGGCTATAGAAGGACGTGAGGAGATCCTCGTCCCCCGTTGGCAGCCCCCCGATAGGGGGACGACCCACGTTTGCGTGGCCGACGAACAGGGAAATTTGGTCTCATTGACCCATACGCTCGGCGCCGCCTCGGGGGTCGTGACCCCCGGGCTTGGCTTCCAGTACAACAATGCCATGAATTGTTTCAGCCCTGTCCCGGGCCGAGCGAACTCCATTGCTCCGGGAAAAGCCCGCGTCAGTGGCATTGCCCCCACGGTCCTCGATGACGGGCGTGGTTCGAAAATCATAATTGGCGCCCCCGGCGGGGCGAAGATAACCAACGCCGTACTTCAGGTGATCATCAATATCGTCGATTTTGGCATGTCGGCCACCGAGGCCGTTTCTGCCACTCGCGTGGACTGCCAGGGCCGCGTCATCGAGGTCGAAGCCCGTTTGGCCGAAAAGACTTGCCGTGAGCTGGCCCGGAGGGGGAACGAGGTGGTCAAGTCTGTGGCCGCTTACTGGGACTACCCCTTGGTGCACGCGATCGTGCTCGATGCTTCTAGTGGGAAGGTCGATGGGGGCGCCGATCCACGGGGAGAAGGCGCCGCGCTATCCGGCTAACCGGATGGCCTCCCGGGTGGAGGGACCAGGGTCAGCCCGGAGCGGTGCGAGACGCCCACAAACTGCCCCGCACGATCAGCTCCGGTACCTGAGGGATATCGAAATCAGCCACATCGTGGCCAAGGGCCGAATAAAACACTTTCCCTTCGCCATACGTGCGGGTCCAGGCCACGGGCATCACACAGCCTTTGGTCCAGGGGGCATCGTCCGTACCCGGAAAGGTGGTGGTCGCCAGGACGTGGTTCGAGGGGTCGACGTGCATGTAATACTGCTCGGAACGCAGGCGAAAGTCCTCTAACCCCGCAATTAGCGGACCGCTGTCCTGGGGGTTGAGGAAGTTGACCTCGTACTCGACCTTGCCCCCGGGGTGGGCCACCCATTGCCCGCCGGTCATGAACTGGTACTCCGGCGCATTGCGGAACGCGTCACACAAGCCGCCGTGCCAACCAGTCAGCCCGGTGCCTGACGAGACGGTGGAAAGAAGGCCCTTGAGCTGGTCCGGCGTAATCTCCCCCATCGTCCAGCACTGGACTATGAGGTCGATGTCCTCCATGGCCTCAGCATCTGCGTAGACGGCGAGAGAACCAGATATATCGACCTGGAACCCGGCTTCGACCAGCAGTGGCATCACCCGGTCCGTTGTCCCGACCGGTTCGTGGCCTTCCCATCCGCCCCGCACGACGAGTGCTTTGGCTTGCCTGTTAACCACCCCGCCGCCCGTCAGTCGTGGTCGTCGCCAAGGTGCGGACGACACCTCGTGCCCATCGACGGGTTGGTGCCCTACCCGTCATCGCTCGTCGGCATCGAGGAGATCGAGCTCCTCCTCGCTCAGCTTCAGGTCGACCGCGCCGGCATTGTCACGAGCAGAGGCGGGCCGGCTGGCCCCGGGGATCGGGACTACGTGGTCTCCCTTCGCCAGCATCCAGGCCAGTACGACCTGATGGGCCGAGACGCCATGGTCCGATGCAACGCGGCCGAACGCCGGGTGCTCGCGCCGCAGGACCTCGGCCTTGCCAATCCCGCCAAACGGGCTCCAGGGCAGGAACGCGATACCGAGATCCCCGCAGTAGCGAAGCTCGTCCTCGCTCGAGCGAAAGGCCGGCGAGAACTGGTTTTGTACGCTGACCAGGTTACCTTCACCCAGAATGGACCGGGTCAGGTCTATCTGTTCGATGTTGGCATTGGAGATACCCACCATGCGGACCTTGCCGGCATCAAGCAACTCCTTGAACACGGCCACGGCGTCCTCGTAGGGGACCTTCGGGTCGGGACGGTGGTACTGGTACAGGTCGATCGCCTCCACCCCAAGGCGCTGAAGCGAGGCCTCGGCCGCCTTGCGGAGGTAATCGGGGTCGCTGTCCACGCTCCAGCCGCCATCGGCAAGACGCGTGTGCCCACCCTTGGTCGCCACCATCACGGCATCCTTGTCACCCCCCCAGGAAGCGAGGGCCTTGGCCACGAGGCGTTCGCCGTGGCCCACGTCATTGCTGCTGAGGCAATAAGCGTCTGCTGTATCGATGAGCGTCATCCCGGCATCGAGGGCGGCGTGGATTGTCTCGATCGACCGAGCCTCGTCAGGGCGGCCCTGGACTGACATGGGCATCTCTCCGAGCCCGATGGCCCCGACGTCTACTGTCCCGATCCGGCGCTGCTGCATTGTTGTCCTCCTATGTCCCGGTTCCGAGCCGAGTCACCCCGAACGCGATCACAGTAGCGAGATGGTGGCGCTTCCGGCATTTCTACGAGCGTTAGGCGAGGCAGTTGCCTCCCGCAGTACGAACCCTCAGAGGTCGCTGGGCATCCTGCCGGTTGTCTACGCTCGGACCGGAGGTTGATGTGGATCCTGTACCCGAGGACTGGGAGCGTGCGGCCGCCATCGCCGCCCATCCCGACGACCTTGAATACGGCCTGGCCAGTGCGGTAGCCCGTTTTACAAGGCAAGGCAAGAGCGTTTCGTACGTGATGGTTACGAGCGGAGAGGCGGGCATAGACAGCCTGCCCCCTGAGGAATGCGGCCCGCTACGTGAGGAGGAGGAGCGGCGCAGCGCAGCCGTGGTGGGCGTCGACCATGTGGATTTCCTCGGCCATCCCGACGGCTCTGTGGAGTACGGGCTCAAACTGCGTAGGGACATTGCCGGCGCGTTGCGCCGGCTCCGTCCTCAAGTGGTGTTCAGCCTCAACTTCGACCTCACGTGGGGTGAGGGGGGCGCAGTGAACCACATCGACCACCGGGTGGTGGGCCTGGCCGTGCTGGACGCCTGTCGCGACGCGGCCAACCGCTGGATGTTCCCTGACTTAGGGGAGCCCTGGAGCGGCGTCGACGTCGTTTACATCGCTGGAGGCGACGCACCGGCCACCCACTATGTGGACGTGGGCGAGACGATCGCGTTGGGAGTGGCCTCGTTGGAACAGCACCGGGCATATATAGACGGGCTCGGGACCGATTTCGACCCGGACCGGTTCCTTCGCGACAACGCCGGCTACGGGGGATGGCGGCGGGGTGCGAGTACGCCGTCCTGCTGCACCGTTACGGTGTCTGACCAACGCTGACCGCCGGTCTGGCCCGCGATCTAGCGGTCGCAGCCGCCTTCCCGGTCTGGCCGCAGGAAGGCTTGATGACGTTCTTCCAGGCCTTTGTACGCATAGGGGTCCACGCCGGCCACCATGACGATGTCACGGTCGTCGACCATGGCCATGTGCTCACCGTCCCTGGGCGGTCTCCAAGGGAGGAGGGACTGGGCGCTCATGTAGTGGTTGGCCACGGCCCGGCGCAGGCTTCCCGGGGCCGTGTTCGGCAACGACCGATGAAGCAAATAGCCATTGAAAATGACGCGCGGATCCCGCTGCGACCTCGATGGGGACCGAATCCTCGTCCCGGTACGGGAACTGGTACGCCTCTGTCGTGCAGTCGAAGCGAGCGTCATCGATCTGGCGCTCGGGATAGATGACGCCGGCCTGATGAGAGCCGGGAAGCACCCACAAGCAACCGTTTTCGACCGTAGCGTCGTCCAGGGCGACCCAGATGGCTGTCAGAGAGCGGTCACGTGTGGGTATGAAGAACTCGTCTTGGTGCCAGGCCTGTCCGGGCTTGCCTTCCGCCTTCACGAACAGCATGGACTGCATGGCTTTGACATCAGGACCGATGACCCCGACCAGATTGCCTACCGCTTGCGGATGAGAAAGCAGCCCCAACATGGTGGCCGACACCTTATGAGGGAAATGTATGCAGAGAAATTGGCGCACCACATCGATGTCGGACAACGTGGCCCCATCACCGTCAACCGCATCACCGTCACCGCATCACCGTCAACCGGAGGCCCGAGCTCCTCTCGGCAAATCCGGGTCGTTTCGGTCCTGAGCGCAGCCAGTTCCTCACGGTTGAGAAAATTCTCGATCAGCGCGAAGCCGTCTCTTTTGTAGCGGGCAATGTCGATCGTCGCCGGTGGGCCTGTCGTCGCGCTCGTGAAAAACGAGGATGCTGGCGCAGAATGTTGCTCAATCGTCACGAGTTCTCCCGGAGGGGTTGTACATGCACTGCCATATCCCTAGTCCCAATTATGCCGACTTACCAGTTCCTCGCCGGCCACTCTGCTGTCTCGTGCTCGGCCGGTGCGGGCTGGACAACCTCTGAGCACCCGTTATCCGCCCGGGCCGTAACCAGCAGGAGGATGCCAGCGCAGAGGCAGGCGATTTCCTTCGGGTGCCGGGACCAGCGGTCAATGTCAGAGCACGCCGCTTCGCGCGTATCCTGTGGGGTCGTCGAACCTCTTGAAAGCGATCACTATGGACAGGCAATTGGCGGCTGTGCCGCAGACGTTGGGTTCGAGCGATGTGGGCTCGGACCTCTTTAGTAGCGGAATGACCACTGGGGACGATGCTGCCAGTGCCACGACTACCCTGGAGAGGGCAGGTTTGGTCACTGCTGCTCCCGAGGAGGGTGACCTAGTGGTGGGCCCGGATAGGACGACAATGTCTCGCACCAATGGCATCACAAACGGGGTGGCCGGCGTGCACAAACTAAGGGAGCTGCCCCCGCTCGGCCCAGGTGACGGGCCGTCCGGGAGGCCGCTCGTCGCGGTGATGGGCTGCGTTGTGCAGGACATCATGGTGAAGCCGAACGGCCCCCTCACGGCCAACGGCAGCACCATGTCACGTATCGCCTTCGCCCCCGGCGGCTTCGGGCCGAACGTGGCCTGGACCGCGGCCCTGGAGGGCGCGGCCGTCCGTTTCGTGGGCCACGCTGGAGCCGACGCCGTGGGGGTTGCCCTCATGGGCAGCTTGCAGGCGGCCGGGATCGACGTCGCTGTCACCCAAAAGGGGACCACCTGCTGCGTACTCGTGTTGGTGGAATGGGATGGGCAGCGGACGATGGCCTACGACACTTCCAGCTTCTGCCTGTCCGCCGCCGATGTGACCGAGGGCCAGCTGGCGGGCGTCGCGCTGCTGCACCTGTACGAGAACATGTTCGACGACATCACCGCCGACGGCGCCTGGAGAGCGGTGGAGCTGGTGCGACGCAATGGCGGGATGATCAGCCTCGATGTCGGCAACATCGCCCGTGTACAGCTGGTGGGGCCGGAGGCGTTCAGGGCGCGGATCGCCCAGATCGCGCCTGAGGTGCTGTTTGCCAACGAAGAAGAGGCCGCCGCCCTCTGGCCCGACGGTGACATCAGTGCTCCCGGCCTGGTCGTGGTCAAGCATGGCCCCCTGCCCAGTGTCGTGTACGCCGCCCGATGGCGAAGAACTGTTCAACGTGCACGTCCCGCCAGTGCCCGAAGTGGTCGACACTACCGGGGCCGGTGATGCCATGGCCGGCGGGTTCCTGGCCGCGTGGGCATCAGGGTGCAGCCTTCAGGAGGCCGTCGAGGCTGGTCACCGGACCGCCGGAGCAGTCGTCAGCCAGCTCGGCGCGCAGCTGCCGTCGGACTGGTTGCCTTCCCGGCCGCTTGGCCGTTCGGCCCGCTGATCAGCCAGGACCTGGGCTAACGGGACGCCTGCCCGTTAGCCGGGCCGCCTCCGGCCGCTCGCGTTGGGTCGGCTTGAACCCATAGGGTTGTCGGGCATGAAATGTCCACGCTCAATCTCGACGCGGTTGGCGGTCGTCCTGGCCTCAAGCGTTTTACTGGTGGCGGCCACCACGGCGCAGGCGGACGCCGCCGGCGTTCGGGGGGTAAGCCCTGCGCCCGCCCAACTTTTGCACGCGTCGCTCTCCGCCGCGCAAGGCGAAGTGGGCGTCGATTGGGTCGGCACCACGCACACTTCGAACGTGACAGTGACATTGACGACAAAAGCGGGAAAGCACGACGGCGTCCAATCGATAAATTTCCACATCGGAGCCAAAGACGGCCAGATCTCGGTCATCCTCGTGGGCACGACCGTCTACATCCTGGGTAATTCCTTCGGGCTGCAGCAGTACATGGGTTTTTCCAGTACGGCGGCGCAAAAGGAAGCCGGCCATTGGATTTCTATCTCGGAGCCCGACGCTACCTTGGTGACCGTATACGAGACCATCGCGGCCGGCCTTACCGTGTCAACCACGGTGGGGGAACTGGCCATGGCCGGCCCTCTTACAGAGACAGCGAGCAAGACGGTGTCGGGCCAGCACACTATCGGCATCAAGGGGACGACACTGCCCAACCAGGCTCCGGCTACGCCGCAGGTCCTGTACTTGAAGTCAACTGGCGAGCACCTTCCCGTCGAAGCCGTGCAGAACTATAAAGCGGAGACGAGTTCTGAGTTGCTCGGGCCATGGGGGCAGGCCCCGCCCGTCCACGCTCCCTCGGGAGCGGTGCCTCTCCAGCTCGGCTGGCTGTCCGGTCACTGAGGCCCCTGGACAGTCCTGGGGCCTACAGGCCGTCCCTGCGCCACGACTGGGCTTTGCCCCGCAGAAAGTCGAGCAGTTCCGAACCGCTCGGGCTCTCGAACCACCGAGTATGCCCGATTAAGTACGTCTCGTAGGAAAGGTCGGCGTTGGGCGCCGAGCGCACGACGTCGGCAAAATATTCGATCTCTGAGAGGGCGTACTCCAGGTGGACGACCGGGAGAAGTTCGGGCAGGACGGTCCACTCCTGGTCGCTCAAGGGCCTCGTCGCTTGGTACCCGTCGAGGAGGGCGGCAACGTGGTCGAGGTCCGCCTCGGCCCGCCCGGTCCGGGCCAGGTCCAACCAGCTCACTGTCGACCGTTCCAGCGCCGTAGCCAGGTCGTGGACGGCGAAGGTCCGGTTGGCCAGCCCGAGGTCGAACACCGAAGACACCTCGGCGTCGGGTCGAGCTGATGTCCAGGTCAGGTTGGAGGGGTGCCAATCGCCGTGCCCCCATTGCGGTGCCAGCTTCCTCAACAGGGGAGCGACGCGACCGATAGCGGACAGGTGGTACGGCGTCAGGTCGTCCTCCCACGGCCGCCGGTCGAGGTACTGCGCCAACCCTGGCCGCTCGGCCATGATGTCGCGAACTTGCTGCACGGGCTCTGGAGAAGTAACGACCTGGCACGAGGTCATCAGGACGGCAGGTCGCCGGGCGGGCCGGCCGAACCCAGCCGCTGACCGATGGAACTGGGCCAGGGCGGCGCCGGCGGAGCGTGCGTGAGCGAGGCTGGTGTAGGGCGTCCACGACATGGCGTCGCGGTACAGGTCAACGCCCCGGACCGCTTCCTGTACCTCGTAAACCCGGTCGTCCGCGGCCAAGGCGGTCTCGCCCGTCACGGTCTGCAGGACGGTCGGGACCTGTAGCCCTCTGGCCTTCAGGTAACGGCCGAACTCGTGTTCGGTACCGAGTTGAGCCGTCGTGCGGACGCGCCGGTCGTGGCGTTTGACGAACACGGTGATGGCCCCCACGCGGACCAGGGCAGCCGAAGACATCGGCCGCGGGCTGTGCCAGGTTATGGCCGCCTCCACTCCGTCAGCCCCGTCAGCCCCGTCAGCCCCGTCAGTCCTGTCAGCCCCGTCAGCCCTGGCCACATTTACGGGCCAGGCGTAGTGGGACAGGACGTCGCTCACCTCCTCGTTGGTGAGTGGGCGCCAATCGGGCTCGACAAGCTCGGTCCCCATCCCGTGGACGAGCGGGACCGCGGTCATCGCACCTCGCGCCGGCTCGGCGCAGCGGCTTGGCTGCTTGCGGACGCCTCTACCATGTTTCTCCCTTCGCCGGCATTACCCGGTCAGGTTCAGACGGTCGGTGGCGTGCGGCCCACGCCGAAGCCACCCTCTCAGCCCGGTTAGCCCGAGCTCCCGTGTTGTCAGTTCGACGAGACTATCGCACCCGCGCCCTCCCCGTTACAAAGGCGACATAGCGGGACGGAGCGCCGGTCAGGGGGATGACGCCGGGCAACCGACAGCCCCGGCTTCGATGCTCAGGATCCGGGGTGGCGATGTTCGTTCGCCCACCTCCGCTCGGCCACCCTGGATCGCGCTACCATCTCCGCGGGGTGACCAACCCCGTCTCGAGTTCGGCCGGCCTACCGGCAGAGCGGGCGACCGGGGAGGTCTTGACAACCAGGGGGAGGAACAGTGACCAGTACCAAATGGGCACGGCGGCTTGTAGTTTTAGGCATCGTGGTCCCGCTGAGCAGCGTGATCATAACGAGCAGCCCGACCACTGTGGCCAGTGCCGCCTCCGGCGGCAGCGGTACCAACTCGGTCAACATTGCCGATGAGTACGGGGAGCCATGGAACTGCCAGTTCAACCCCTACAACGCGTCCGACGAGTTCGACTCGTTCGGCCCGGTTTACGAGGAGCTCGTTTACGAGAACTCGCTGAAAAACGGGGCGACGACCCCGTGGCTGGCTACCTCCTGGGCCTGGTCAAATGACGACAAGACGCTGACTTTTACCGTCCGCAAAGGGGTTACCTGGACGGACGGGCGGCCCTTTAGCGCGAACGACGTGCTGTTCACGTTTGACCTGCTGAAGAAGAACCCCGGCCTTGACCTCAACTCGGACTGGTCCGTACTTACGAGTGTCGCGGTCAAGGGGGGCGACCAGGTCGTCTTCGACTTCAAAACGGCAGCGGTGCCCTATTTCTATTACATTGCCGACCAGACGCCGATTGTCCCGGCCCATATCTGGTCGGGGATAAAGGGCCCTGTGACATTCCTCGACCCGCACCCGGTGGGAACGGGGCCCTATGTCATGTCGAGCTGCAGCGGGGCCAACATCCAGTACACGAAAAACGGCCACTACTGGCAAGCTGGCTTACCGAAAATCCAGACTGTCAATTTCCCCTCTTACCTCTCGAACACCTCGGCCAACGAAGACCTGAGGAGCGGTTTGGACCAGTGGGGCTCGCAATTCGTTCCCAATATCGGGCGGTATTACATATCGAACAACCCGAAGTACTACCACTACTGGTTCGAGCCGGTTTACAACGTGCTGCTCTGGATGAACCTGACCAACCCGGTGCTCTCAAACGTGGCCGTGCGCGAGGCCATGGCCTACGCCATTAACCGGCCCATGGTGTCCAAGATTGGGGAGTACGGTTACGAGCCACCTTCCAACCAGACGGACATCGTGGAACCCACGTTCTCCAGCTGGTACGACGCCAGCCTGGCCGGTAAGTACGGCAATGCCTACGCCTATAACCCGTCCAAGGCCATTTCGCTCCTCGAGCATGCGGGGTACAAGAAGGGTGGGAACGGCATCTTTGAGAAGGACGGCAAACCGCTTTCCTTCACCATCATCAACAACGGAGGCTTCTCGGACTGGGTGGCCTCCGTAAATGTGGTCCAAAGCGAGCTGAAAGCGGTTGGCATCCAGATAACCCCGGACAACCTGTCCAACACGACATTCCTGTCTGACGTGGAGGACGGTCACTTCCAGCTGGCGTACGACTGGGACTCGAGCGGCCCCGGCCCCTATTACGAGTTGCGCCAGTTGCTGTACTCGCCCAATACCGCACCGATCGGGACGGCGGCAGCGAGCAATTTCGAGCGCTACTCGAGCAAATCCACCGACGCCTTGATCGACCAGTACGCGGCGACCACAAACTCTGCCGTTCAGCACAAAGTGGTCGATGAACTCGAGCAGGTCATGCTGGCGGACGTGCCGGTCATCCCCGTGACCGAGCAGGTCGACTGGTACCAGTACGACACGCAGTACATCGGGGGGTGGGTGACGTCGAGCAACCCGTACGCTCAGCCGGCGCAGTACATTTGGCCAGACTGGGGCGTGGTGCTATTGCACCTCTACTACAAGTAGCGGCTCCGGGCCATGGACGGCTGGTGGAGGTCCCCATGTTATTTGGCCGGTGCTGAGTGCGGTTCGTAGTACGGAGGTTCGGTTTTTTCCTGTTCACGTTGTGGGCAGCCGTCAGTTTCAATTTCCTCATCCCGCGCCTGATGCCGGGCAACCCCGTGCAGGCCCTGGAAGCTCAGCACCCTCACCTTGGGCCACAAGCCATACACGCTCTCACGGTGCTTCTCGGAGGCAACCTGAACCAGAGTTTTGCGGCCCAGTACCTGGAGTACTGGAAGCACGTGGTGACTTTCAACTTTGGCATCTCCATCACGACCAGCTTTGGGACTTCGGTCCGGACTATGGTGCTCCACGCGCTCCCCTGGACCCTCGGGCTGGTGGGGTTGACCACCATCGTGGCGTTTATGGTGGGCACGCTGATCGGGTTGCTGAGCGCCTGGCGCCGGGGCGGCTGGCTCGACAGTGCCTTGCCGCCCATCTTCGTTATTACATCGGCCTTCCCCTACTTCTGGATCGCCCTCCTGGCCATATACTTCTTTTCCATCCGGCTGGGTGTGCTGCCCCCGGGGGGCGCCTACAATTTCCTCAACGACTCGCCGGGCCTTGACTGGCACTACGCCGGGGACGTGCTGAGGCACGCGGCGCTCCCGGCCATGACGATCCTCATCGCCTCTATCGGCGGCTGGATACTAACCATGAGGAACAACGTGATAACGGTCATGGCTGATGACTACGTCCGCATGGCGCGGGCGAAAGGTTTGAAACCATGGCGGATCATGTGGGGTTACGCCGGCAAGAACGCCGTCCTCCCCAACCTCACCGGGTTCGCCATGTCGCTCGGCTTCGTGGTCTCGGGCGCCATTGTTGTCGAGTACGTGTTCAATTACCCCGGAGTTGGGACCATGCTGCTAAACGCGGTAAATGGGCTCGACTACCCGCTGATGCAAGCGCTCTTCCTCCTGATCACCGTGGCGGTGCTCCTCAGCGTGCTCGGCGCCGACGTTATCACGGCCATCCTTGACCCCCGGACAAGAGAGCAAGGGTAGGGTGACATCAACAGAGAGTCACGAAAGCCTCTGGCCCGACGGCAGCAATGTCCTCGGCGACGCAACCGGCCAGGACGGGGCCGCCCACTCCGCGGGCGTCTCCCGGCCCCGACGGGGCGGCAAGTTGTGGCGTGCCCTGCGGCGCAACCCGAAAGCAAGCATCGGAGCACTGCTGTTGCTGTTTTTTATCGTGCTGGCTATTTTCCCGGGCCAGATAGCTCCGTACAACCCGACCGCAATCGACTTTCCTCCGGGCCTCGGGCCGTCGGCGGCCCACTGGCTCGGCACCACCTCACAAGGCCAGGACATTTACTCACAGCTCATCTGGGGGACACGGCAGTCGCTCATCATTGCCTTGGCCGCCGGGGGCCTGGCCACGATAATTGCCGTCATCGTCGGCGTCTCGGCGGCCTATCTCGGCGGTTTTGCCGACGGGATACTCTCGCTAGTGACCGATGTCCTCCTGGTCGTCCCCATTTTCCCGCTCATTATCGTCATCGCCGCCTACCTGAGGGGGGCAGGCTTGATCGACATAATCATCGTGCTCGGGGCGCTCGGTTGGTCGTACAACGCCCGCCAACTGCGAGTGCAGGTGCTGTCCTTGCGCAACCGGGACTTCCTGAAGGCAGCCAGAGTCCGGGGCGAGCACAGCCTCTACATCATCGTGGCCGAGATCATGCCCACGATGACTTCGTTGATCGTGGCCACGTTCCTCGGTTCGGCCGTGTTCGCTGTCCTGACGGCGGCGGGCCTCCAGTTCGTGGGGCTCGGCAACCCTGATGCGCAGAGTTGGGGTACGATGCTTTACTGGGCGCAGAACAACGAGGCGCTGGGGGCCGGAATGCCGCTGTGGGCCATCATGCCCGGCGTCTGCGTAGCTCTGCTGGGGGCGTCGTTCGCGTTCTTGAACTACGCCTTCGACGAGATCTCCAACCCCGCCCTGCGGCCCGTACGCCGCCTCTCTCGGTCCCCCTATTCAGGGCCCGCTCCAAATGGCTCGGCTCCACATGGGCCAGGCGGCGGCGACCAGAGCCGGCCCCCACCGGGTGCAAAAGCGACCACGGGAGTGGGCTAATTGGCTGTGGGTGAGGGAGGAAATCCGGCGGGGCCAGCCCACGTCCCCGGGCGGGCGGCCAATGGGCCGGTCCCTGATGGCGCGGGCCCGGGCTTGTCCGCACCCCAGCGGCTGCTGCAGGTACGCCAACTCTCGGTGGCCTATGCCACCGAGCGGCGGCCTGTCCTGGCCGTGGACCGGGTTGACATGGACCTCGACAGTGGAGAGTTCCTGGCCGTAGTGGGCGAGTCCGGTTGCGGGAAAACAACGCTGTTGTTCGCAATTGCTCAATTGCTCGGCAAAAACGCCGGCATAACCGGCGGGAGTGTCGTGTTCCGTGGCCACGAAATGGTGGCGATGAGCGACAAACAACTGCGCCATGTGCGGTGGCGAGAGTTCTCGGTCGTCATGCAGAACGCCATGAACGCCCTCAACCCGGTCATGACCTTGTCGGAACAGATGGGGGATGCGTGCAGGGCGCACTCGACGATGTCGAAGGACCAGATCGCCGAGCGTTCAGCAGAAGTCCTGCGGCTCGTGTCGATCGACCCCGTCCACCTCGGCAGCTACCCGCACCAGCTGTCGGGCGGGATGCGGCAACGGGCCATGATTGCCATGGCACTGCTTTTCACCCCGGAGCTCGTGATCATGGACGAGCCGACGTCGGCCCTGGACGTGGTGGCCCAACGTTCCCTGATGCGCCAGATCAAAGGCCTGCAGCACAGGCTCGGGTTCGCCGTGGTGTTCGTGACCCACGACATCTCGCTGGTCCGGCACTTCTCCGACCGCCTGATGGTGATGTACGCCGGGCAGGTGGCCGAGTTGGGGCCGACGGCGACCGTCTTTGTGACGCCTCGCCACCCGTACTCTCGCGCCCTGCTCGAGGCCTTTCCCTCCATAAAGGGTGACAAAGTGGCGCTGACCGGTATCGCCGGGTCGCCGCCGGACGCGGCCTCGCCGCCTTCGGGCTGCCGCTTCCAGCCTCGCTGTGCAGACGCCATGCCCGAGTGCGCATCAGTCAAACCCCCGCTCTACCAACGAGGTAGCTCGGTCGTGCGCTGTCTTCTGTACCAGGATGCCGCGTTGGGGACGACGACGAGCCTGGCCGGCAAATCCGCTCGAGCACTGGGCAACGCCGCCTCCGCGGCCGCCGGGACGTTGGAAATGTCCGCTCCCGCCAAGGTCATTTCACCGCCTCAGACCGACGCGCAACCGACGGTCCCTCTGCTCGAAGTCATAGGGCTTTCCATGCATTTCGGCCTGGGGACGTTCCGGTCGAGGAAAAGGCTGCACGCTGTGGACGACGTCAATTTCACGATGGCGCCGAGGGAGATCGTCGCCTTGGTGGGCGAGAGCGGGAGCGGCAAGAGCACGATCGCCAGGCTCCTGGCCATGGTCTACCAGCCCACCGGCGGTGAGATCCGTTTCGAGGGTAAGTCCTTGAGCGCTCTAAACGGGCGAAAGGAAAAGTTGGCGTACCGAGGCCACGTCCCGATGGTGTTCCAGGACCCCTACAGCTCGATGAACGTCGCTTTCCGGGTCTCACACGGGATCATGCGGGCCATAAGGTTGCACCGCCCCGACATCCCTCGTACCGGGCGTCGGGAGGAGGCCGTTCGGGTCATGGACGCCGTGGGCCTCCGGCCCGCCGAGGTCATGCTGTCCAAGTACCCCTACGAGCTGAGCGGGGGGCAGCGACAACGGGTCGGTTTCGCTCAGGCCCTCGTGCTGCGGCCCAAGCTCATACTGGCTGACGAACCGGTGTCCATGCTCGACGTATCGATCCGGGTAGGCATCCTCAACCTGATGGCCGAGTTGCGGGAGTGGGAGGGTGTTTCGATCCTCTACATAACCCACGACCTGGCCTCGGCCCGTTACCTCGCCGACAGAGTCATCGTCATGTACGCCGGCCATGTGGCCGAGGTGGGCCCGGCCGAGCAAGTGCTGGCGGCGCCGCGCCACCCGTATACGCAGCTCCTATTGTCTTCCGTACCCGACCCCCGAGCGGCGCTCGAGCCAGACGCCTCTTCAGACGCCAGCGAGCCGCCGAGGGTCGTCAACCCTTCGGCTGGGTGCCGCTTCGAGCCCCGGTGCCCAATTGCCATCGACCGGTGCCGGAGCACCACTCCGTCGCTCGGCGAGGTGGCGCCCGGGCAGTGGGCCGCTTGCCACGTGGCTCTGGCGGAGGCCGGCGGCGAGGCCCGGGTCTCTGTCGCTAATTGAGCAGGGGTTATCGGCTGGGTGCTGGCGCCGTACGGTTCGACTGACAGCGCTGGGGACGGTTTCTGACGCTTTTTGCACACAAACCGTCCCAAGCGACCCGGCGCTGACGGTAGGCCCCTCGCTGATGCGAGCCCGTACCTATGTGATTACGACGTTGTGGGTGACGTCGGCGCGATCGGGCCCGCAATTGGCGTACCCGGTGACAGAGACGTGGTAGGTGCCCGGTCGGGCATACCTGTGCACCAACCGCCACGTCCCGTGTTCGGGGCGACCAGGCCCGGCCAGGCAGTACATCGGTATGGCGTTGGCGTGGCTGGACCCGTCGCCGAACCTGACCCCGTAGCCGAGGGCGCCATTGGCGGCCCGGGCGGCCACGGTCAGGGTGAACTCCACCGCGGCGCCGGGCGCCGCCCGCCCCGGCGACACGGACAGGGTCAGGCTGAGGCCCCCGGCGCTCGACGTTACGTCCGGCACACGGGATATGAGGCCGGCCATCGGAGGCACGGTCCCTGCTCCGGCGGGAGAGGCGGAGGTGCCAGCGAGTAAGGAGAGGGCCAGCCCGACGGTGACGAGCGCCCGGGCCATCGCCGCGCCGAGATCACCAATGAGAGCGGGACCGGGACGTCGTGGCCCGCCGCCACGAGGACGCCTCATCCGCTCACGCTACCGGCCTCGAACCCCGGTCTGGCTCGGCCCTGCTGTGGTTGAAATGTGCGCTCTAGCGGTGGTGTGGGGGCCAAAGGTATGAAGACCACAAAGCGAGAGCCGCCAACCGGCGGGTTCTCGAGTTGGACCTCACCGCCGTGCGCCTCTACCAGGTCCTTCACGACGGCCAGCCCGATCCCGCTACCGCCGGCCTTGCGGCCCAGACTGCCGCGGAAGAAGCGTTCGAAGACCCGCTGTCGTTCGTCGTTGGGTACGCCCGGCCCGGTGTCGGCCACCTCGAGGCGGGCGCGGCGCAAGTCACTATTGACGACCAAGCTGACCGTGCCTCCCGACGGGGTGAACTTGGCTGCGTTGGCCAGGAGGTTGGCTACGACCTGCCGCAGCCGGCTGGGGTCAGCCCACACGGTGGCGGGGGACAGGTAGCGGACCAACCGAACGCCGGCCGAGGAGAACCGGCCCTCGAGCGAGTCGGCCGCCCGGGCCGCCACCGCAGCCAGGTCGACCTCGGAACGCTCGAGGCTGAGGCCGGCGGCGTCGGCCGAGGCCAAGGTTTGCAGGTCCTGCACCATGCGCCCGAGCCGGAGGGACTCGTCGTGCAATGACACGAGCGCCTCAGGGGTGGGCACGCTCACGCCGTCCACTAGCGCTTCGGTCTCGGCCTGGAGGATAGCCACCGGAGTGCGCAGCTCGTGGGCGACGTCGGCGACCATCTCCTGGCGCAGTTGCTCGTGGCGCTCGAGCGAGGCGGCCATCGAGTCGAACGCTCCGGCCAGTTCCACCAGCTCACCAGGGCCGTTTTGCTCGCCCACCCGGATACTGGTCGCCCCCGATTCGAGGGCACGAGCGGCCTCTGAGAGCCGTCTGATCGGCCTCACCAGTCCCTTGGCGACGAAAATGGCGACCACCAGCGCCACTGCGGCGGCGATGACGGCGCTAACTGCAACGGCGGTCACGAGGTCACTTCGCAGTTTGCGCTCAGCCGGGGTGAGGCCGCCGTGCGGGAAAGCCAGGTCGACCGTGCCGATCTCCCGGCCATCGGCGGTCAGGTGACGGGACGCCATGGCGGCGAGGGGGTCCTTGAACAGCCCGGGGGTCCCGGCGGTGAGCAACTGGCGGCCGTCCCGAGCCTCCACGACGAGGGCAGACCCGGCCACCTCGACCAGGGCTACGGCGGGACGGAAATCGGCCCCGGGCCACCCGTCGGCGGCCCGGTAGGCGTTGTCGAGGGCCGACACGACCGCCGCCGCTCGGTCCGCCCGTTGCGTGGAGGCCAGCGCGGAGAGGTCAGAACGGCTGGTCAGCAGCGTCACCGACGCCGACGCCGCTTCGGCCGCCAGGGCCACCCCTACGAAAGCGAGCACGAGGCGGGACCCAAGACGCCCGCGGCCCCAGGGCGCCATTGTCCTCAGGCGTCTCGCATTAGCCCTAGTCGGTAGCCGCCGCCGAGCACTGTCTCGAGGAGCCGGGGCTTGCCGTCCTCGAGCTCGACCTTATGACGCAGGTTTTTGATGTGGGAGTTCACGGTGCGCTCGTAACCTTCGAACTCGTAACCCCTCACCTGGTTTATCAACTCATAACGAGAGTAGACGCGACCGGGCACCCGGGCCAGGGTGGTCAGGATGCCCCACTCCGTAGGGGTGAGCTCGACCGGATCGCCTCTAACCACGACCCGGCGGCGGTCGTTGTCTATTACCAGCTCGCCGTTCCCGTAGGAGGCCACCGGTGCCTCCTCCACGCTTGACCGCCCCCTGCGCAGCACCGCCTGCACCCGCAGGACCAGCTCGCGGGGGCTAAAAGGTTTGGAGACGTAGTCGTCGGCACCGAGCTCGAGCCCGGCGATCCGGTCGCGTTCCTCGCTTTTGGCGGTGAGCATGATGATGGGCACGTTTGAGCACTCGCGGAGCTCTCTGGCCACTTCTTCGCCGGGTAGGTCGGGTAAGCCGAGGTCGAGCACGACCAGGTCGACCGAGCTGCGCCGCCCAACCTCGATGGCCTCGGCGCCCGAGCTCGTCGAGTAGACGACCAGGTTTTCCCGTTCGAAATAGGCCCGCAGCAACTCGCGGAGTTTTCGCTCGTCCTCGACCACCAAAACTGTTGATGCCAAAATTCACCTCCGGACAAATATTCAACCACTTGCAGTCGCCGGTTGGTCGACGTGGACTTGTGGTGGAGCCGGCATGTTGATTGCCATTGGCCACAACCCGACCTGCCATCTTCACCCCGTCTTCACCACGTCTTGACCGTCGCTACACCCGGTTGGGTTCGGATGGCTTGTCGTCAAACGACAGGAGGTGCAGTTATGGCCATTTACGACCCTCGCTATGAGGTCGCTTGGCAGCTCTCGGAGGGCGATAACGAGGGATCTTGGTCGACGTGAGCGGGGCGGACCACGCTTCGCGGGAAAATTACGCGTCCCTGGCTCGCTTTGCCGGGCTGTTGGCGGGCGCGGAGGTGGCGGCTG
Source organism: uncultured Acidimicrobiaceae bacterium (assembly GCA_963749305.1). GTDB lineage: Bacteria > Actinomycetota > Acidimicrobiia > Acidimicrobiales > Palsa-688 > Fen-671. The sequence goes on along the minus strand of CAVVMN010000013.1, from coordinate 192,700 downwards.
TAACTCTTTGCCGTGGAGAAGGCCTCATAATCGAGTTCACCGACCCGCCTTCTCCTTGGCTCAGCCGCGGGTCCTTTATGCGGGCACAACCGTCCAACAGTCCCGATGACGAGTGGAGCATTGACTCGCTGTTGACGGGCAGCGTGCGGTGGTGCTGGTGCAAGCCTCCAACCGGTTTTTACAGTGCGGCCTTGATCGGCGGCCCCGGGCTGGTCGCCTCACAACGCCTGTTACTGGTGGCCAACCGCGAGTGCCGCCTGAGCGAGGTGAACCTCGGGCTAGCGGCCTCCTATCTGGCGCAGGCACGGCGGCTAGCGCCCGGTGCTATAGCTGACCAGGCCGCCCCGGTCGCCGGCGAAGGCGTCGACCATCATGAGGGCGGATTCTCCGAGACGTGACCGGGCCCGGGGCGTGGCGGTATTTCAGGCGCTGGGTCAGGCGGGGAGTCGAGCGCGAGGTCGGCCCCAGGATCGGTGGTGGGGTCAGCCCGAGGGTCAGAGCAAGTGACGGAGAGCACCCCGCCCCGCCGTGCGGAGCCCGAGTCGTGACGCCGGACGCCGTCGAACAGCTTCGCGACCAGGTCTCTGGGCCGGTCCTCACCGCTGATGACCCCGGCTATGAGGAAGCCAGGATGGTCCACAACGGCATGTTCGACCGCCGCCCAAAGGTGATCGTCAAAGCCGAGCAGGTGGCCGATGTAGTCGACGCCGTCAATTTCGCTAGAGACGGCGGGCTGGAACTGTCCGTGAGGGGCGGCGGGCACAGTGCCCCCGGGTTTGGCACCAATGACGGTGGCGTGGTCATCGACCTCTCTTTGCTCCGCGGCGTCCAGGTAGACCCTCAGGCCGGCAGGGCCCGGGCCGGCGGAGGCACGACATGGGGCGAGTTCAACGAGTCGACGCACACGTATGGCCTCGCCACTACAGGCGGGATCATCTCCACGACGGGAATTGGTGGGCTGACTCTCGGTGGCGGGATCGGCTACCTGGCCCGGGCGTACGGCCTAACCATCGACAACCTGCTCTCTGCCCAGGTCGTCACCGCGGACGGCCAGGTAAAAATAGCCAACGAGCGCCAACACCCGGACCTGTTCTGGGCCCTTCGCGGCGGGGGCGGGAATTTTGGCGTAGTGACGTCCTTTGAGTACAAGGTCCATCCGGTCAAGGACGTCTACGTTGGGATCTTCCTGTACGAGGTGGACCGGGCCGGCGACCTCCTGCGGTTCTTCAGGGAATTCATCAAGGACGCGCCCACGACGTACGGCGCCTTCCCTGCCTTCCAGATCGCCCCACCCCTCGATTTCATCCCCGAGGAACGCCATGGCGACACCTTCTGCGCCTCTATCGTCCAGTGGGCCGGGCCATTGGACAAAGGCGAGTGGGCCATGAAACCGTTCCGCGACGTTGCCCCTGTAGTGGCCGAGATGGCGGGGCCTATGCCGTACCCGGCTTTGAACGGTGCCTTCGACGCCCTTTTCCCCAAAGGGATCCGCAGCTATTGGAAGGGCAGTTTCGTGACGGAGCTGACTGACGCGGCCATTGAGGCTCACGTCGCAACACGGGCCGACCGTCCCGGAGGTCAGCGCCACGATGCACCTCTACCCGATAAACGGGGCCTGCCACGACGTCGGGCCCGAGGACACCGCGTTCGCCTATCGGAACGCCAACTTCGCCACCGTCATCCTGTGCGCATGGCACGACCCGGCTGTCGATGCCGAACGCATCCAATGGGTGCGCGATTATTACGCCGCCACCGCCCCGTATTCGGAACCGGGTGGGTACGTGAACTTCATGTCCGATGACGACCAGTCGAAGGTAAAGGACAACTACGGCGCCAACTTCGCCCGCCTCACCCAGGTGAAGCAGGCCTATGACCCGGACAACCTATTCCACCACAACCAGAACATCCCGCCTGCGTCCTGAACCTCGGCGGCCGCCGTGGCCGCTCTACGTGTGGCCCAGCTCCTGAGCCGGTGCTCTGAAGTACTCGGCTGCCACCTTCTTCGGGACCACCATCTGCCAGGCGTCGAGGACCAGCTCTCGCATTTCGTCGTGGTCGATAGCGTCCAGCCGGACGTGGGCCCAGTTGTAGCGCATGTCCGACGCGCTCGGCATCTGGAACTTGTGGGGTTCCGATGACACCAGCAGCTCGCGTTCCTCCTTCGGGAAACCGAAGCCCATGATCTTCTCGTCCCGGGAGAAGGCCAGGAAGACGATCCGGCCGACCCTGAACTTGACCCGGTCGGCCACGATCACTTCGTACGAACGGGGTAGGACGGACGCAATCGCCCGTACGTCGTCGATGGTCACCACTCCCTCAGCATGCCGGACGGTCCGGGTTGCGGGGCGCCTCGGGTAGCCGGGATGTAGCAACGGTTGGTAGGGCAGCGGCCGAGACCGCCGGCCCGTCGCCGGCCCTGCCGACCGGCCCCGTTCCGGCCGACCTGGCCCCGTTCCGGCCGTCGCCGGCCCCGTCGCCGCGTCCCTGCCGACCCGGCTCCCCGTCCGGCCGACCCGGCCCCGTTCCGGCCGACGCCCCGTTCCGGCCGACGCCCCGTTCCGGCCGGCGCGCACGTGCCCGTCCGCTCGGCCGTTCTCGCCCGCCCGTTCCTGACCGCCCGCTCCTGCCTTGGTCGTCGGCTCTCCGTCGCCGCCTGAACGGTGGCGCAGGTCTTGCCCGCTCGCCACCCGTCCGCCTTCTTGGCGCGACTCTGCTTTCTGGGCGCGCTACCCGTTTTTGGGCGTATTTGCTGTCGATTTTCGACAAGAACGTCGCCGAGAACTTCGAACTGCACCCAGAATGGCCCGACTTGACGAACGAGCCAAGCGAAGCGCGAAAGGTGCGCTCTGGCCACCAACAACGAGCCGCCGTCATCAAGTTTGGCGCTCGCCCCGTGGCCGCGGGTATAATGCTTGCTAGCAAGCAAGTATCTGCGGAGCGTGATCGAGGAGCTTTGAAGGTTCTCTCCAAGTACCAGCCGGAGCCGCAAGTGGGCGGGACTGCCGCGCCAACTGACGCCGACGTTTCGCCCGCCCGGCTGCGGATCGCGGTGGCGCGGATGGCCAGGCGGCTGCGACCGACGGCTGCCGCCGGGTCGCTGACCTCGGCCGAGGTGGACATGCTGGTGGTGGCCGAAAAACATGGCCCCGCTCGCATGTCCGACCTGGCGTCGTTCTGCGGCCTCAACCCGACAATGGTGTCGCGCATGGTGCCCAAGCTGGAGCAGGCAGGTTTCCTGCGCCGGCAAGCTGATCCCACAGACGGGCGGGTCTGGCGGGTCGAAGCCACCAAGAAGGCCCACACCCTGTTGGAGCGGGTCCGGAGCGAGCGCAACGACGCCCTGTCGAAATTGCTGGACGACCTGGATGACGACGAGCGCGAGGCTATTGCCACCGCCACGCCGGTGCTCGAAAAGCTGGCGGAGCGCCTGCAAAGTCAAACGTCGGCCGGGGCCACCCGGCGATGATGCACCGGCGTTACTGCTCAACTCAGCCGGACTTTTTCCGCTCTTAGCGTCCCCAACTTCCGCCTTTTCTTCTACGGCCAATCGATATCCCTGGTGGGCACGTGGATGCAGTCGGTGGCCCAGTCATGGCTGGTCTACAGCCTCACCCACTCCAGCACCGCGCTGGGAGCCGTCGTGGCCATCCAGACGTTGCCCGTCCTGGTGCTCGGCCCTATGCCGGCGTGATCGCCGACCGGGTCGACAAACGGCGGCTAATGGTCGTGCTCCAGAGCCTCATGGGCGTGCAGGCCTTGGTGCTCGGGGTCCTGGCGGTCACCCACGTCGTCACGTTCTGGCAGGTGTGCGTGCTGGCGCTGATGCTTGGCTTCAACAACACCTTCGAAAACCCGGCTCGGCAATCCTTTGTGCTCGAAATGGTCGGCAGCGAGAATGTGCGCAACGCCGTCAGCCTTAATTCCACCATGGTCAATGCCGCTCGCGCCGTTGGCCCCGCGGTGGCCGGCATCATTATCGCCGTGGCGGGCGAAGGCGTCTGTTTCTTCATCAACGCAGTGAGTTTTGTGGCGGTCGTTTATTCTCTGGTCGCCATGGACAAAGGCACGCTACGCCCGAGCGTGCCAGTGACTAGGGCAAAGGGCCAGTTGCGTGAGGGCCTGAGGTATATAGCGCACGAGCCCCGCCTGGCTATCCCGCTCTTGATGATGGGGCTGGTGGGCACGCTCGCATACGAGTTCCAGGTCAGCCTGCCCGTATTGGCCAAAGAGACGTTCCACGGCGGCGCGGAAACCTATGGCTTTCTGACCGCTTTTATGGGCGCAGGGGCTGTGATAGGTGGCCTCGTGACTGCCACCCGCGGGAAAACGGGCCTGCGCGCCCTCAGTATCGCCGCGATCGTCTTCGGGGTGGCTATCCTCGTGACGGCCGTATCGCCTGTCCTGGGCGTGGCCTACGGTGCCATGGCCCTTGTTGGCTGGGGCAGCGTGTCTTTCCTGGCCACAGGCAATTCGACTTTGCAGCTGGGGTCGGACCCAACAATGCGCGGCCGTGTCATGGCTTTATGGGCCGTCGCCTTCCTCGGCTCGACGCCGATCGGTGGACCGCTCATCGGTTGGGTCATCGCTCAATCCAACGCACGGGTGGGGCTGGCCATAGGGGGCATTTCCTGCCTGTTGGCTGCTGTTCTAGGCTTTGTCGCTCGGGCCAGGTTGAGGTCAAAGCGCAGCCCGGAGCCAGTGCCACCTGAAGCTCCCGAGCCGCAGGGCTTTCCGGGCGCGGTGGTTGAAGCCGAAGCAACATTGAACGGTACCAACGGTGTTCCCCTGACCATCGGCGAGGACGGGCTGGCCACCGCTAAAGGGGCGGTGGCGCGGGACCGCTAGCGGACCACCAGGGAGCTAAATGCTGTTCGAGGCGCGGCTTCGGTGCCTCTAGCCGTCAGCGGTCAGCGCTTATCGTTTTTGGCATTAGGCGGTGGCCAATTTGGCCCAGACGATGACGTTGTCCAGGTAGTGGCCGGTGGCGGCGTCGAAAGGACCGCCACAGGTGACCAGGGCGAGCTTGGGCGGCCCACTTTCATCGAAAAGATCTGATGGCAGGTCAGCTTTGGAGACGACGATGGGCGGCTGGCTGACCCGCCAGTAAGTGGTTTTTTGGTTGGAGCCAATGACCTCGATCGGGTCGCCCGGCACGAGCTGGCCGATGTAGTAAAGGGCACCAGGCCCCTCTCCGGCCCAATCGACGTGGCCGGCCAGCAGGCTCACCCCTGGCTGGCCCGGCCACGGCATGTGTGCGGAACTGGTTGTGCCACCGCTTACATCGGTGCCATCGAACCATCCAACGGTATGGATGTCAGCCGGGATGGTCATGAAACCGTTCACCGCTCCAGTGGCGACGACCGGGGCGTGCACTTTGAGAGCGGGGATGACCAGCATTGCGCCCGTACCCCGGACCTCCGACACGCTGTCCGCGCTCGGTGACGACCGGTGGTCGCGTCCGCGTCGGCGCCGAATGCGCACCGGCCGCAGGTCCGGCCGTCTTTGCTGGTGCCTGATGGTCAGCGGCCAGCACCAGGCCTGCCGTCCGAAGCTGGGGCACCTCAACCCGAGCCTCGCGGTCGGCATTTGACCGGGCACCGACCTGAGCAGCTTTTGTTTTGGCCAGCGCCCGGAACTGCTGCGCCTCGGCTAACGCAGCCCTGTCGACCTGGGCCTTGTGAGCGGCTTGGACGGCGAGGGCGTGGTCGCGGTCCTGGTGCTGGCTGACCGAGATACCGGCCAAGACGGCGCCGGCTGCGATCATGACCGCCGCGGTGATATCGGTAGCGGTTCGAAGCCGGCGACGGCCTTGTCTCGGATGTGCTGAGCCGCTCGTTGTCACGTCCTCTTCGTCCCGCTTATCAGGTGGCCACCCTCTATGGCTATATCGGCGATGTTATCGCCCACCCTTGAGGCGCCACATCGGGCCCGCCGGGTCATCTGACAGGTCTGCTCCTGCGCCGCCGGAAACCGAGCAGCCCGAGCCCGGCCGCCAGCAAGGCCAGCCCCGCCAGCGCGAACTGCGTCCCTGCTGAGCCGCCCGGTCCCCACAACCCATAGCCGGTGATGATGTGTATCGGTCGAGTCGTGGTCGTCGTGGAGGGGACCGTCGTCGTGGTGGTGGGGACGGTAGTCGTGGTCGTCGGGACGGTAGTCGTGGTGTCGTGGTAGTCGTGCTTGGGGTGGTCGTAGTGGTCGTAGTGGTCGTAGTCACAACCGCTGCCGCGGTGAAACTGTCTATGAGGAAGGCGTGCGCCCTGCCGCCGGCCGGGACCGTCACCTTCTGCCCGTCACCGACCCTAGCCACGTCTATCGTCTCGCTGTGGCCGTCCTCGATCTCGACCACCTTGCACGTGGAGCCGGCCGGTATCCCGTAGAAGGTCTGGGGCACCGGCCCGGCCGGTGCACCTTCGGGGATGCGCAGCCCGAAAACATTGTTCGCACCACAGTCGGCCAAAATGCTGATAGCTGCCTGCTGGCCAGCGGCGGGGCCGGCGACCGTCTTCGTGACTGTGAGGGTGCCGGGGGCGTGGTCATACGTGTTGAGGACGGTAGCGCCAACCGTCTTGCCCGCTGGCACGGTGACATGTTGCACGCCGCCCACCGTGCTGACAGAGAGGGCGCTAGTCGCCCCGTTGGTGAGCTCGCTCACCGTGCACCTCGAACCGGCCGGGAGGTCGTCGTACGTGCGAGAGGTGGTACCGGCGGCCGCTCCAGCCGGAAGGGTGAGCCCTGGCGTGAGGGTGGTCCCGTCACAAACGACCTGGATGCTGACAGACCCCTGCTGACCGGCGGCGGGACCGCCGATGGTCTTGCTGACCGTCAGCGAGCCCTGTAGGTGCGAGTACGTGTCGGTAAGTGCGGCCGTGGCGGAGCCACCCGCAGGGACCATGACGCTCTGGCCGTCACCACTCACTTTGACCTCGACGATGTGATTGCTACCGTCGGCGGTCTCGGTTACCCGGCAGGTCGTCCCAGCGGCTATGCCTTCGTAGGTATGCGAGTAGGTGCCCGCCGCCGCTCCTGCGCCGACCGTCAGCGCCGGCGATAGTGCCGTCCCGTTGCAGACCGTCTGGACCGTCACCACTGCCTGGTGGCGGGCGGCAGGGCCGGCAATTGTCTTGCTGACAGTAAGTGAGCCCGCAGCCAGGCTGTACGTGTCGGTGACGTCGGCCTCGGCGACATGGGCGACCGGCACCACAACGCTTTGGCTGGCTCCCGTCGTCGTCACGGACACCGAGCTGGTGGAACCGTTTGCCGTCTCGCGCAGGGTGCACGTCGAGCCGGCGGGGACATCGTTGTAGGTCTGGGAGTAGGTGCCCGCCGCCGCTCCTGCGCCGACCGTCAGCGCCGGTGATAGTGCCGTCCCGTTGCAGACCGTCTGGACCGTGACCGCTCCCTGTTGGCCAGCGGCGGGGCCATTGATGATCTTGTTCACCAACAACGAGCCCGTCAGAGACGAGTAAGTGTCCGTAATGGCCAGGTTGGCGACCCCGTTCGCCGGGATGCTGACCGTTCCGTCGTCGCCCGCGATCGAAACCTGGACCGTGCCGGTGCCTCCGTCAGGGCCGGCCGTTGCGCTACAAACAGACCCGGCGGGGATGCCTGAATAGGTCTGCGTATGGACACCGGTGGCACCAGCGGGGATGTCGAGCGCCGGAGCCAGTACCCGCCCGTTGCACGACGCCGTCACGGTGACAGGCCCTTGTTGGCCGGCGGCCGGGCCGACTATGTCCTTGCTTACGGTAAGCGAGCCGAGCGCGATGGGCACATTGCTGTAAGTGTCAGTCACGTTGGCAATACCTGTGCCGTTCGCTGTGATGGCTAGGGTCTGCGGGCTCCCCTCGGTGACCGCGAGCACCGAAGTGGAGGCCCCATTGCCCGTTTCAGTCACAGTGCAGGTCGAGCCGGCGGCGATGTCCGGATAGCTGCGCGAGAGGGTGCCCGCCGACGACCCAGCGGGGATCACGAAGTCCGGCAGGGCCGTCCCGCTGCAGCTAACCGCGATGGTGATGGCGCCCTGTTGGCCGGCGGCCGGCCCGCGATCGTCTTGGTCACCGTGAGCTGGCCCGGGACCGGCGCGACCAGATAGTAGGTGTCCGTGACGTTGGCTATGACCTCATCGCGCGCCGGGACAGACACAGTCTGGTTACCGCCGACGGTCGTCACCGAGACCGCGCTCGTGGAGCCATCCTCCGTCTCGCTGACAGTACAGGTCGAGCCGGCGGGAATTGCCTCGTACGTATGAGACACGATGCCCGCCGACTGGCCAGCCGGGATGATGAAGGGGTCCAGGGTGGTCACGGCGCCGTTCAAAACGCAGCTGACGTTGATGGAAACCTGGCCCTGCTGTCCCGCCGCGGGACCGGCGATGTCTTTGCTCACCACCAGAGCGCCGGGCACATACTCGTATGTGTTGACCACATTGGCGGTGGCCGTCCCGTTCTCTGAGATGGTTACTTCTTGTGGGCTGCCAACGGTCACCGCCGTGGCCGTCTCCGTGGCTCCGTTGGCTGTCTCTGTCAGCGCGCAGGTCGAGCCGGCCAGAATGTTGGGGTAAGACATGGAGACTGTCCCGGACGGCGTCCCCGCCGGGATGACGAAGTCGGGCTGAGGCGTCTCGGTGCCGGCTTCGTCGCAACTGACAGCGATCCTGACCTCTCCCTGCGAACCGGCCGCGCCGCCGGTGATCGTTTTATTGACCACCAGTGCCCCGGACTCGTACCTGTCGGTGAGGTGGACCGTCGCCTCGGCGCCGGCCGGGATGATGACTACCGTGCCGCTGCCCGTTTTGGCCACGGCTACATTGCCGTCGCTGCCGTCTGCTGTCTCGGTCACCGTGCACTGCGAGCCGGCCGGGAGGTCCTGGTAATCCTTGGACTGGGGACCAGTCGTCCCCGCCGGGATCACGAAGTCTTCGAGGGCGTTCCCGTTGCAGGAGACCTCGATCACGATCTCGCCCTGCTGCCCGGCGGCCGGGCCGTCGATCGTCTTGTGCACGATGAGCGACCCGTTGGCCAGGGTGTAGCTGTCGCTGATGGTGGCGTGGGCCGTGCCAGCCGGCGGGACCGAGACGATCTGGCCGTCGCCCGTCACGACGACATTGACGGTGCTCGTGCTGCCGTCCTCAGTCTCGCTGACCGTACAGTCCGAGCCCGCCTGGATGCCGGTGAACGTCTTCGACGGTGAGCCGGTGGCCCCAGCGGCGATGTCGAAGGTCCCCACGGTGCTGTCGTCGCAGCTCACGGAGATGCTGACCGGGCCCTGGCTGCCCGCCGCGGGGCCGGTGATTTCCTTCGTGACCACGAGGGACCCCGGCACCTGCGAATAGGTGTCGGTCAGGTCAGCCGTCGCGCTGCCGTTGGGGGAGATGGTGACGGTCTGGGGACTACCTATTGTGACCACGCTCACCGTGCTGGAGGACCCATTGGAGGTCTCGGTCACGGTGCAGGTAGAGCCGGCCAGGATGCCGCTGTAGGTGTGGTCGTAAGTGCCGGCGTGCCTAGCGGCGTCTATCGAGAAGTCGGGAGTGAGGGCGGTGCCGTTGCACACCGTGTGGATGACGACTTGGCCCTGGAGCCCGGCGGCCGGGCCGGCGATCGTCTTGTTGATGACCAGTTCGCCGGTCTCGTACGTGTCGGTCAGGTGAATGGTGGCCGTGCCGCCTGGAGGGATGGTGACGGTCGTCCCGTTGTCACCCTCGAGGTCGGCCACTCTGGCGTTGCCGCCGTCCGGGCTTACATGGGCAGTGCACTCCGACCCAGCCGGGATGTTGTTATACGTTTCGGAGTAGGTGCCGGCGGGTTTGCCGGCCGCGACTACCAGCGGCGGAGAAAGCGTCGTCGACGTACCGTTCAACACGCACGTCGTGGTTATCGTGATCTGCCCTTGCTGGCCGGCGCCGGGACCTTCGACCACTTTCTGGACGGTTAGCGAGCCTGGCACATAGCTGTAAGTGTTCGTCACGTCGGCCCTGGCGTCTTCACCGGCCACGATCGGGACTGTCTGGTCTCCACCGACAGTGACGACCGAAACCGTGCTGGATGAGCCGTCTTCGGTTTCGTCGATGGTGCAGGTCGAGCCGGCCGGTATGCCGCTGTAAGTCTGCGAGCTTGCCTGCGTCTGCCCCGCCGAGATGACGAAATCGGCCAGCGCCGTGCCTCCACAGGTGACCGTGATCTTGACCTCGCCCTGGCTTCCGGCGGCCGGGCCATCGATGGTCTTGGTCACCACCAGGGAACCGGTGGCGTGAGTGTATGTGTCGGTTATGTGAAGGGTGGCCGAGCCGCCCCCTGGGACCACAACTGATGTGTCGTTGCCACTTACGGCGACGTCTATGGTGCTGGTGCTCCCATCAGCCGTCTCCTCGGCCGTGCACGTCGAGCCGGTCGCGATGCCCGTATAAGTGTGGGTGTAATCGGCCGCCGGCGCGCCGGCGTCGACGGTCAGCTCGGGCGACAGCTCCTTCCCGTCGCAGCTGACTTTGATGGACACCGGGCCCTGTTGGCCTGCGGCCAGGCCGTTGATGGTCTTCGTCACGGTCAGCGAACCGGTCAGGAACGTATATGTGTTAGTGATGGTGGCCTGCGCGTTTTGGCCTGCCCCGACCGTGACCGTCTGGCCGCTGCCGACCGTGGTCACTGCGACGGTGCTCGTGCTGCCGTTTACCGTTTCGGTGACCACGCAGCTGGAATTTGCCGCGATACCGCTCCAAGTGTGCGAGGTAGTTCCCGCCGCAGGCCTCCCAGCGGCCATGGTGCACTCAGCCGTACGAGCCGTGCCGTTGCAGACCGCTTCGATCGTCACGGCTCCCTGGCTGCCCGCAGCGGGGCCGGCGATCACCTTGTTCACGGTGAGCGAACCGGGCAGGTAGGTGTACGAGTTCGTGATCGTCGCGGTGACCGAACTCCCAGACGGGATGGTGACCTGCTGGCCGCTCCCTGTGATGGTCACGCCCACCGTGCTCGTGCTGCCGTCAACCGTCTCGGTGACCGTGCAGACCGAACCGGCCGGGATATTGGTGTAGGTCTCCGAATGGGTACCCGTGGCCCCCGCCGTGACGGTGAAGTCAGGTGTCAGCGGAGTGCCATTGCAAACGGAGTGGATAGTAACGGCGCCCTGGTGCCCGGCTTGCGGTCCAGTGATTACTTTTTGCACCACTAATGACCCGGGCGCGTGGAATTCGCCGGTAGCAGTGACGGTCGACTCGAGGGTGCCCGTTTTGGCCAGTATCAGTTTTTGGGCCAAGGTGGCGCCACCGGTGTATAGGTAAACGTTCCCTGATGGGACAGTGGCCACGGCGGTGGCGTCGAGCTCGGCGGCGGAGGGACCGGTTGATTTGAGCCATATCTGCTGGCCGTTAGGCACCACCGCCCCCTGGGCGATTTCGTGGGTGGCGGCCGCGTCGGAGTACATGTTCGCCCCGATCGACGTTACGGTTGTCGTAGCGGTCGAGTGCACCGTGTAAGGCCCGAGGACCGATCCCGTTGGACCGCTGAGATCGCTCGGCGTGATGGTGAGAGTCGGCGGCGTAGGTGTCGCGATGGGGCCTTCGCTTATCACTTTGTTGGCGATCGCCGCGACCGTGGTGTAAAGCGCGTCCGACTTGTCCAGGACGAACCGGTCGCTGAAGTACCAGACAGCGGCCTGGACGGCCGCCGCTGTCTGGTCTCCTGTTAGGTGGGTGCCGTCCGGTTTCTGAGTCGGCGCGGTCGTGTTCGGGTAGTACTCGTCGAGGATGCGGGCCACGTAGCCCACGTTGGGGACGCTGGCCGTGTCCCAGGTGCCCAGTATGTAGCCATTGCCGATGTAGGTATCGGTGTTGATGTCGATGCAGTAGAGCTCGATCTCTGCCCCGCCGCCTACCGGGGTGCCGTTGATTATGCCGGCGAAGCCCTCGTTCTTCTGACTGAAGGTCGAATCAGGTGGCGTGGTCGTCGGGTAACCCTTGGTAGGGTCGAAATTGCTGTTCGTGTTGGCGATCCAGCCGTTGACGCTCTCGCCGGGGCCGGTGCTGGTCAGCGTCAGCTGGGTGCTGCCACCACGCGCTAAACGTGATGTGAGCTTGCTGGCTGGCGCAGGACGCTGCCCCTTGAAGACGGCGGCGGCAGGGACGGCGTCGAACGCGACCAGAGTCAGAATGGTGATCGCCACGAAGGCGAGACGCCGGCCCAACCCGGCTGGCGGAGGCCCAACATGAGAAAAACCTTACTTGATCACGCAGCGCGCGTCCTCATCCACACTGGATGAGATTCAAGTCCTCGCCTGCAAGGCGGCTCGCGGCCTGGCGTGCAACGAGCCAGCGCCCGGGCCAGGGAGCGCGTTTGCCCCTAAAGGTCGCGGGGGACGACCAGCGCTCTCAGGAAGGCGTGCCCCGGGCCTAGGGTCTCCCACGACGTCGGCACCTCGAGGGTGGCGAGGGCGCACGTCGGGAAGTTGTCTCCCAGCCGGGCCAGGGTGTGAGGGTCTCCATCGCCGGCCAGGAGCAACGCCAGGTCCTGAAGCCCCGGGTTGTGCCCGATAACCAGGACACTCCCGACAATCTCGGGCACGTCCTGGAGGCGTATAAGCAACCCTGTGTCGCTGGCGCCGTACAGGTCGTCCTCCACGCTTACGGCCACGGACGAGCCCAGGCCTGCGCTTATACCCTCGTAGGTCTGCACGGCCCGAGTGGCCGAAGAGCAAAGCACCAGGTCAGGACGGACCTTGGCCTGGCAGCATGTGGTGCGCCACCTGCCGCACCGCTTTTAGCCCTCGTGGCGCCAACGGGCGCTCATGGTCGGCCAAACGTTGGTCGTCCCAACTCGACTTGGCGTGGCGAAGGAGGTAGAGGGTCTTCAATTCTCGGCTTCCGGTGGCAGGATACGTCAATGACCGCGTGGGCCGGCGCCGCCTCGATCGACTGGAGCACGGCGGCTTCGGCGGCGACCGCACTGGGGACGTTGGTGCTGGCTCTGGCCACGTTCTCCGTGGTCCGTTCCGGCCGGCGCAGTGCCCAAGCCACCGAAACGGCTCTCATGGCCGGCATCAGGCCCCTCGTCATGCCTTCGCACACAGATGACCCCGACCAGAAGGTGAGTTTCGTCGACGAGCACTGGGTGCATGTGGGCGGCGGCCGGGCCGCCGCTGAGGCGACGACGAACGCGGTCTACCTGGTTGTGTCGTTACGTAACGTAGGCAACGGGCTGGCCATTCTCGACCGGTGGGACCTCACTCCGTATGATGTCTTCGCCTCAATAGACCCGGCCGAGCTCAATCGTCGGGCCGGCCAACAACGCCCACGAGACATTGGGCAATTCCGCCGGCTGACGAGAGACCTCTATATCCCACCGGGCGAGCTTGGCTTCTGGCAGGGGGCTTTGCGCGACCCGTCGGAGGAGTTGTTCAAGTTTGCCACCGATGCCGTCCTCGAGAGACGCCCGATGACCCTCGACTTGATGTACTCGGACGTACAGGGCGGTCAGAGGACCATAAGCCGGTTCACGCTTCGCCCGGTCGGCCAGGACCAATGGCTGGCTACGGTGGGGAGGCATTTCAACCTGGACGGGCGCAACTTCCGCTGACGATGCGCCGCGTCGAATTGTCCGCCAGCCCGTGCCGATGCCGGCGGGGGGCCAGGGGTTGAGCAAGCCATCGGGCCGGGACCTGGCGGGGTTGCTCCGCCACCTCGAGCCGCACCGGCGCCCAGGCGAATTTGTGTTCTGTACGGTGGGCGAGGTCCCGGCAGATGTAGAGCTCTTGGCGTCGGTCCGAGAGGATGAGGGATTGACGGTTGTCGTGGACCGGGACGTAGCCGATGGAGCGGGCTGGGATTATGACTATGTGGCGGCCATGATCACCCTTGGCGTGCATTCGCGCCTCGACGATGTCGGGTTGACGGCTGCAGTTTCGTCGCTGTTGGCCGGAGCGGGCATAAGTTGCAATGTGATGGCGGGGTATTTCCACGACCATCTGTTCGTGCCGGTTGGACGAGCCGAAGAAGTGCTCGAACTGCTCGGTCGTCTCGCTTCAGGAAGCTTGTCTCGGGACCGGCCGTAAGGTGGGCTAGCCAGTCGTCACCAGCACAAGGAGGAGACCTCAGTGGAGTACGGCAAGCTTGGTTCGACAGGGCTCGAGATCTCAAGGCTCTGCCTGGGTTGCATGAGCTTTGGGGACCCTGGACGCGGCGGCCACTCATGGAGCCTTGGTGAGGAAGCAGCCCGGCCCATCATCCGCCAGGCCCTGGAGGCCGGCATCAATTTCCTCGACACGGCCAACGTGTACTCCGACGGGAGCAGCGAGGAAATAGTCGGCAAAGCGTTGGCCGATTTCGCCCGGAGGGAGGAGGTCGTGCTGGCGACAAAGGTCCATGGCCGCATGAGACCGGGCGCCAACGGGGCCGGGCTCTCCAGGAAGGCGATAATGACCGAGATCGACAACAGCCTGCGGCGGCTGCGTACTGACTACGTCGACCTCTACCAAATACACCGGTTCGACCACGCCACCCCCATCGAAGAGACAGTTGAGGCCCTCAACGACGTCGTCAAGGCGGGAAAGGCCCTCTACGTAGGCGCGTCGTCCATGTACGTGTGGGAGTTCTCGAAGATGTTGTACACGGCGGACCGGCACGGCTGGGAACGGTTCGTGTCGATGCAGGACCATTACAACCTGCTGTACCGGGAGGAAGAACGCGAGATGTTGCCGCTCTGCACGGACCAGGGGATAGGGGTCATCCCGTGGAGCCCACTGGCTCGCGGCCGGCTCACTCGTGACTGGGACGAGGCCACGGAGCGCAGCCAGACCGATGAGTTCGGCCGCCGTCTTTACTCCGAGGAGGACCGGGCCATCGTGCAAGCGGTGGCAAATGTGGCCGACAAGCGCGGCATCAGCCGGGCTCAGGTGGCACTGGCTTGGCTGCTCAGCAAGCCGGTGGTAAGTGCGCCGATCGTGGGTGTCACTAGCTCGGCCCAATTGGCCGATGCCCTGGGCGCCCTCTCTGTCGAGTTGAGCGCCGAGGAGGTTGAACAATTAGAAGAACCTTACGAACCACACGCAATCGCAGGTCATTGACCTGACAGGTCGCTCCACGATATAGCTTGACCTCAGGCCGGGAAGCCGGGCCGCTAAAGTTGGAACGCGATGCGCTGGACCGAACGCGGCCTACGAAAGGTCCCCGAGATCACCATCTTTTTTTGGGTGATCAAAATCCTTACGACGGCGATGGGCGAGGCCACATCGGACTACAGCGTCCACGCTATCGACCCCGTTATTGCGGTATGCCTTGGGTTCATCGCCTTCGTGATCGCAATGGCACTCCAGTTGCGGACCGACCGGTACAAAGCACCCATTTACTGGTTAGCCGTCGTAATGGTCGCCGTGTTCGGGACGATGTGCGCCGACGTGCTCCACGTCCGCTTCCACGTCCCCTATGAAGTATCAACTACAGGGTTTGCCATTGTCCTGGCCGCCGTATTCATTACCTGGCACTTGGTGGAGCACACGCTCTCGATCCATAGTATTTTCACCCTCCGGCGTGAGCTCTTTTATTGGGCCGCCATTCTGGCCACCTTCGCCATGGGCACCGCGCTGGGAGATTTGACGGCCTACGTTTTGCACCTGGGCTTCTTCTCCAGCGGCCTCCTATTCACGGCCCTGTTCGCCATCCCGGGGTTGGCCTACAGGTTTGCTGGGCTCAACGCCGTGTTCGCGTTCTGGGCCGCGTACGTCCTCACCCGGCCTATGGGTGCGTCGTACGCGGACTGGCTGGGCGTCCCCGAAAGCCTGGGGGGCCTCGGCTGGGGCCGGGGGACGGTCGCCATAATTTTCACCATCCCCATCGTGGTCCTCGTCGGCTACCTCACTATAAGCAGGGTGGACATCCCGGCCGACCAACGAGAGCTGGGTGGGGCCGGCGCGTTGGCTACCGAGCCGTTGTCGTAACCCGCACCGGCAGCCGGGCAGCCGTTCAGCGCCGGTACGCCGTCGCCCGGAACCCCTGGTCCCGCAACGTGGGGACGATGGCGTCCCTGTGGGCCGGGTCTATCGTCTCCAGGGTGAGGATCACCTCGGCTTCGTTCACCCCCACCGGGGCCCCGGAGCGCCTGTGCTCCACCGTCAAGAGGTTCAGCCCGAGGCCCCCCACCGCACCAGTGAGCGACGCCAGCGAGCCCGGCTTGTCAGGCAGGACGACGCTGACCATGAAGTAGCGGCCAGCAGCAGTCAGGCCGTGCTCGACCAGCCGCGTGAGGAGCAGGGGGTCGACGTTGCCGCCGGAAATGACCAGCACCGCGGGGTCGTCTCCCGGTATGGCGCCCGATATGAGTGCGGCCAGCGGTACGGCGCCGGCCGGCTCGACCACCCACTTGCACCGTTCCAGCAACAGGACGACGGCTCTACTGATCTGCTCCTCGTCGACCGTTATGACCTCGTCCACCAGCGCCTTGGTGTGCTCAAAGGTCAGTTGAGAGACGCAACGAACTGCTATCCCGTCGGCCATCGTCTCCACTGAGGGAAGTTCGACCGGGCCGCCGGCTCGGAGGGCGGCGAGCATCGGGGCGGCGCCAGCGGCCTCGACGCCGATCACGCGGGCGCCGCTACCCCGGCCCCGCACACCGGCAGCGACGCCGGAAATGAGCCCACCTCCGCCGACCGGCACGAGGACAGCGGCGGCGTCCGGCACTTCTTCAACCAACTCGAGGCCGACCGTGCCCTGGCCGGCGATCACCAACGGGTCATCGAAAGGCGGCACGAAATATGCGCCTCGCTCGGCGGCGTAGCTACGCGCCGCCTGGAGAGCGTTGTCAACGGGCCCGGCTTCGAAACGAACCTCGGCCCCGTACCCGCGAGTGGCGTCGATCTTGGGCAGCGAAGCCCCGGCTGGCATGAAAATGGTGGAACGCAGGCCGCTGAGGGAAGCAGCCAGGGCCACCCCTTGGGCGTGGTTACCGGCTGAGGCCGCCACTATCTCGGCGGTGTCGCAGCCGGAGGCCAGAGAGGCGATCTTGTTGAACGCACCCCGGATCTTGAACGAACCGGTGCGTTGAAAATGCTCCGGCTTAACGAAAACGGGCCTCCCGACCAGCGTTGTGAGAGGGCCCGAGAGTACGGCGGGCGTCGGCCGGAGCACGGGCTTGAGCCGTTCCGCAGCCTCTTCGATGTCCTCCAGCCCAACCATAGACTTCAAACTAGGCAGTCTCGTCGAGCAATATGGTCTCGTGCTATCAACTGTGACCTGGTCGCCCTGGGTGCCGCTGGGCCCCTCCGGAGTGCGGCAGGTGACCGACGTCCCCTTCGGCGGCGGGCGCTCCAGCGGGTCGGCCCCGCTCCCATGGCTGGCCGGAGCGAAAGGTGAGTGCAGGCGGTGGCGGTAAAGGACGGGGCGGTGGCCGGGGACGACGGTGTCAAGCGCTGCCCATGGGGGAACTCGCCCGCAGAGTACCGGGGCTACCACGACCTCGAATGGGGCCGTCCGGTAGGGGACGACAACCGTATTTTCGAGAAACTGTGCCTCGAGGGTTTCCAGAGCGGGCTCTCGTGGTTGACTGTCCTGCGAAAAAGAGAAAGCTTCAGGAAGGCTTTTGCCGGTTTCGACCCCGAGGTAGTGGCTGGTTTCGGCTCGGCCGACGTCGAACGCTTACTGGCTGATGCGTCCATCATCCGCCACCGCGCCAAGATCGAGGCGACCATTGCCAATGCGGGGGCCGTTATCGAGCTGCGAGCTCGCGGCAAGTCGTTGGCCGGTCTCGTATGGGGCTACGAGGTGCCGGCGGGCAAGCCCCCGGCGAGCACTGCAGACATTCCGGGTTCGATCCCACAATCCAAGGAATTATCTGGACAATTGCGCCGGCTTGGGTTCCGCTTCGTCGGTCCCACTACCGTGTATGCGGCGATGCAGTCTCTCGGGATTGTGAACGACCATCTCCGAGGTTGCCATTTCCGCCCCGAGGCCGAGGCTGAGCGAGCAGCGTTCACGCCGCCGGCGTAGGCTGGGGCGATGGGCTGTGTACGCTCGCCCAGAACAAGAAACGGCACCCAAAAAGGCGCGTAGGGGCTGGCGATACGGTGTTTGCAGGCCGGCGAGCGCGGCCGGCGTCAGGTACCTGTGAGCGCGGCCGGCGTCAGGTGCCGGCGAGCGCCGACGGCGTCAGGTGCCAGCGAAGATCTGCCGCAGCTCGTCCAGGTTGGCGCTCCCCGTCGCCGTCGTCCCGGGTGGAGTGTGGTCCGGGTCCAGGCGGCCATAAACGAGCCGCAACAAAGCCGCCGCCGTCAGTTCCAGTGTGCCGTCGATTGGTCCTTCGACTTCTTGCGTCAAAGCGACGCTCTCACCAATGGAGAGCAGGAAATGGCGGTCAGGGTGTGAGGTCCGGATCTTGATCTGGGTCTTCGAGATGGCCCTGTCTGGTTTGGCCATCCATCCGGCCATGAAAGGAATACGGTCAACCAGCAGTTCCACTGACGAAGGGAGCACTTCTGCCGTGCTGTCGAAAGTGACGGCCACGTCCCAGCTGTGAAGGGCGTGCTCTCCCAGCCGGATACCGACCATCGCAGAGGCGTCGAGGTCCATCCCGAACAGGTTCATGCGCAAAGACTTGAGGGTCTTGTCGTCCAGAGCCTGAAGCACCGAAACGTGGCGCCGGTCCCACACGACCATCTCGCTGGCCTTGTCGATGGGACCGAGGCCGTCCCAGCGCCCCCAGATGCCAGGGAACTCTTCTCGCTCGAGCGGCGGGCCGTTTACCAGCGTCCGCTCGAGGCCAATGAGAGCGATCTCGGCCCCGGAGCCCAGATGAGAAATTACCTGGGCCACGTTCCAGTCGCGGCAATACGATCCTTCTCCGAGCTGGGCCGGTGTCAAGCTGAGGACCTGGGCTACCAGCGCGTCATGCGAGATGCGCAGGGCGTGGATCCAGCGGTGCGGGTCAGTTTCCATGGACGGGTGTGATAATCCTTATTCGTCGGAGGGATAGCCTCGGGCGCGGTCTATTTCGATAGTAACGACGACCCTCTTGTCTCCAGGGCGGTCGTTGTCGCGGAGGTTGG
Source organism: uncultured Acidimicrobiaceae bacterium (assembly GCA_963749305.1). Lineage (GTDB taxonomy): Bacteria > Actinomycetota > Acidimicrobiia > Acidimicrobiales > Palsa-688 > Fen-671. The sequence goes on along the minus strand of CAVVMN010000013.1, from coordinate 173,683 downwards.
CGTTGTACTTCGCCCCCACCTTGTCGGCGAAGGTGTAGTCGGGGTCAGGCTCGAGCGTTGCCTTACCGCGAAGTTCCAGGTACCTGTAACCGGTCTTGGGGTCAGTTATAAGCAGGCCGCAGTAGGGGTTGCGTGCCAGGTTGTCGGTTTTAAGCCGGCTGGTGTTCAGCGACAACTTGACCTCGTCGCCCTCGGCCAAGAACCAGACTATTGATTGTTGGGGCCCGCCCCATTTCCCAACCGTCGCCAGCGTGGCAAACTCGGCGGAGAGCAGGTCCCGGAACGAACCCGGGATAGTTTCCATCCTCCCTCTATAGCAGAAGCAGGGAATTAACCCACAGGCGAGATCTCGGCCGGGATCGCCGGCGCCGCCGAAGTGTCAACCTCGTTAGCCGGGACTATCAGCCCGTCCCGGAACAGGACGCTGTTAGTGCGCAGAGCCGGCACCCGTCGGCCCGGTAACACGATGCCGGAAAGGTTTACGGGGTCGGCACCGGAGAGCCGCACTAGTTCACCCTTCCTTTGACTGCGCCGGACGTGGCGCAGTTCGTCCAGCGCTTCCGGAAGAGCGTATTGCTCGCCGGCAAATCCGGTAACGAACCGGCCACCGCGGACCAACCCCCTGGCCTCAAAGCGCCGGAGCGCCCAGAGTATTTCTCGCCAGGGCACGGCCAGGTCTTCGTGGCTGGCCAGGTCCCAGAACACGACGCCCCAGCGGGCCAGGAGCTGCCCGGCGACGTGCTCGGCCAGTTCGTCGGTGGCCATGGCCAGCGCCCCCGGGTAAGCGGCCGTGGCGAGCAGGGCCCAGCGGCCCTCACCGGGCCGCCGCAGGGCTCTTTGGCTGGCCGGGCTGGGGCGCAAGCCGATGCGCCGGCGCTCCGGAAGGTGACGGCGCGCCCAGTTGTCGCGCCGCGAAAACAGAGACCGCACAGCACCAAAGCCGTCAGCGGTGACGATGCCACGGGCCACGAGGTCCCACAGGCCTTCCTGCACTTCGGTCGGCATGCGCCGCGTTGCGGCGGGTAGGTCCGAGGAGAACATGGCCCCGTAGGTCTGCAAAGCGTCCAGCACGTCGCGTCCCGGCCCGTGCACCGGTTCGTCGGGCAGAGCGTCGCCCCTGATGGCCGCCGTCAGCCAGGGCAAATCTGCTCTCAAGGCGAACGTCACCGGGGTGGCCCGGGAGGGTGTCGACGCCCCGCGCCTTGGCTGGCCGTCCGCTTCGGGCGGGCGGAGAGACAGACGGCCCCAGCTCACCTCTCCCGACAGGCACAGGTCCTCCAGCCAGCGTTGCTGGTAACCCTCTATGCGAGCGGTGAAGATGGCTTCCTCCCAGGCCCCGGCGGCCAGCTCGAAACCCTGCAATTGCTCGATGACCGATAAGAGCCCAGCCCGGCTTTGGCGGCGGGTCCCAGGAGCCACGTGTTGCCAGCGCAAAAGGAACCTCATGAAGTCCTGAGCAGTCACGGGCTCTATTTCTCGACGGAGCCGGTTCTGGCTGTAACTGTGGAGACGGGCCAAGAGATGCCGGGCGCACCACTGTTCTTCTGTACCCAGGACCGGGTCGAAGCGCCCACGCATAGCGAAACCCTCAGCCTCCAGTCGCGCCAACCCGACCAGGACGCGGCTTGGGGCGAGGCAAAGTCTGGTGGCGAGCAGGGCTACCGACACCGGACCGGTGAGCTCCAAATGGCCGCGCACAGCCAGCGCCGCGGCCACGTCGGCCACGTCGACTTCGGCCTCGTTGTCGGAGCCGTCAGCGCCATCACTTGCAACTACGGTCCTCGAGGTGCTCTTGGCCGCCGAGGGCAACCGGTAGTCCGGCTCGAAATGAGCATCGGGGTAAAGGGCCTCGACCCAATCACGACGTTCCGTCCCGCACCACAGCAGGAGCGGTTCCTCCCCATCAGCCGGCGACACCACGGGCCCGACGTCCATGGCGCGACCGCTATTTACCAGTTCTTGGAACCACTCCCGCCAATCATCGTGGGGCCGATGGACCAGGGTGGACAGCAGCAAGTCGTGCAACTCCTCTGCACTTCGGGGGGCAGCGGCCACTTGAGCCCGAATTTTCTCCAACGCAGCTTCGTCGAGGTGGCTCAGGTCACGCGCCTCAACCGGTAGGCCACGCCGCAACTGCACCTGGCGGGCTCGCCGTTCTTCCAGCGGAGCATCGTCGAGGAAGGTATAAGGCTCGCTATTGACAATCTCGTGCGAAAGCACGGACGGTTCCACGGAGTCGACGAAATGCGAAGTGATCTGGCCCGAATGGAGCGCCCCCACCAATTGCTGTAGGCCGTCGATGTCCATGGCCTCGTGGAGGCAGTCCTCCAGCACCTGGCGTACGATCACATGGTCTGGCAATTGGATAGGCCCCGGCGGAGTATTTTCCTGGCACGCGGCCAGCGCCGGGAAAATAGCAGCCATCAGGTCGTCGGCCTCCATCCGCTGTATCGGGAGCGGGTTTTTCTTGCCGCCACGAAAACGCAATATGGCCAGGGAGCGGTTGAGGTCCCATCTCCAGCGAGAGGTGAACATGGGCGAGGCCAGCACGGCTTGCTCGAGCGTCGTTCTCAGCGTATTGGGGTGCAAAAGGCGAGGAGCCGAATTTAGCGGGAAACTGTGCTGGGGACCGAGCGACAATATGACGGCGTCATCGTTCGCCGCCGCTTGGAGCTCGAAATCGAACGTTACGCAGAACCGTTTACGCAAGGCCAGCCCGAGCGCCCGGTTGACTCGACCGCCAAATGGCGAATGGACAACTAGCTGCATCCCGCCGGCATCGTCAAAAAACCGTTCGAAGACAACGTCGTGATGGCCCGGCATCACGCCCAACTGCTGCAGCCCGGTGGCCAGATAAGCGACAACCTGTTCGGCCGCATCGGCCTCGAGGCCGCAAGATTCCTGCAGGTACCGCACGGCGTCGTCGGGGCCGCCGGCGGCGAGGTGCCCGGCCACGCCGGCCCGCAACTCGGATACCTCTTCAGAAAGCTCGGCCGTCCGGCTGGGCGCTTCTCCCAACCAGAACGGGATGGTTGGCCGGGCGCCTTCGGCGTCCATGACCCGCACTTCACCCGCCGTGACTCTCCTGATCCGCCACGAGTGCGTCCCGAGGAGGAAGACGTCACCGGCCATTGACTCAATGGCGAAATCCTCGTTGACAGTTCCGACGAACGTGTCATCGGGCTCGGCCACAACGCGGTAGTCGCCCACCTCAGGGATGGCCCCGCCACTCGTTAGAGCGGCCAGTCGAGCTCCCCGACGAGGGCGCAGGACACCGTTCACCCGGTCACGGTGAAGGTAGGCCATCCGGCCCCGCGCCCGGTCGGGATACCCTCCGACGCCAACTCGACCACGTCTTCGAAGTCCTGGCGCGATAGAGCGGCGTACGGGGCGGACCTGCGCACCAGCTCGAACAGGGGCTCCTCTTGCCACTCCTCGGCCGCCGCCACTTCGGCGATGACCTGCTGGGCCAGGATGTCGAGCGGTGCGATGGGTGGTTCTACGGCATCGAGGCGGCCCTTGCGGACGGCAGCGAGGAGCGCTGAGCACTCGACGAGCTCGTCGCGAGTAGTGGGGAACAGGACGCCTTCTGGTACGCCGTGGCGGGAGTGGTTAGAACGGCCCACCCGCTGCAGGAAGGTCGAGACGGCTCTGGGCGACCCCACCTGGCAGGCAAGCTCAACGGGTCCGATGTCAATACCCAGTTCGAGCGAGGCCGTGGCCACTAACGCTTTGAGTTCGCCGGCTCGCAAACGGGACTCGGTACGACGGCGGCGCTCGGCGGAGAGGCTCCCGTGATGGGCGGCCACCTGGTCCGGGCCGAGTATCTCGCCGAGCAGGTGGGCCAACCGCTCGGACAACCGGCGCGTGTTGACGAACACGAGCGTCGTTTGGTGGCCCTTCACGTGCCCGGCGATCTTGGCCACGATCTCGGCCATTTGCTCCTGAGAAAGGACGGCCGCCATCTCCTGCTCTGGTAGCTCGATGCTGACCCGCAGGTCCCGTCGGTGACCGCAGTCCACGATCTCCACGTGACGCGCCGGTGGTACCCCCTCGACCGGCACCGTCGCGCCCTTGGGGCTCGACGTTCCCGGGTCGTCGTATATGTGCGTCGTTGCCGCCGCGCCGCTAAGGAGCCCGGCGGTCACCTCGATCGGCCGCTGCGTGGCGGACAAGCCGACTCTCTGGGAGCGGCCTTCCAGCTGGACGTGCTCGAGGCGCTCGAGGCTGAGGGCGAGGTGCGAGCCCCGCTTATCACGCGCCAGGGCATGGATCTCATCGATGATCACCGTGCGCACCCCGGTGAGCGTGAGCCGGCTGCGCTCGGCCGTTAGGTAGAGGTAGAGGCTCTCCGGGGTGGTGACGAGGATGGTCGGGGGTTCCTTCACCATCGCGGTTCGGGCGCTCGAGGGCGTGTCCCCTGTGCGCACCGACACGGTAATCGGAGGGACTTCAAGCCCGAGCTTCTCCGCCTCCTCGGCGATCTCCGCCAGCGGGCGTTCCAGGTTTTGCTGGACGTCGACAGCCAGGGCTTTTAGGGGCGATACGTACACAACCCTGGTCCGGCCGCGCAGGTCTTCGCCCGCCTGATCGAGCGCGGTACGCCTGGTCGATGGCCATGAGGAACCCGGCTAACGTCTTGCCGGAACCAGTGGGTGCTGCGATTAGGACGTCCGAACCTGCCTGCACGAGCGGCCACCCCTTAGCCTGCGCCTCGGTCGCCCCCTCCGGAAAGCGGGCCGCGAACCAACTGGCGATGGCCGGGTGCAGGTCAAGCAAGGCCGGCGTGTTTGGCATGGATCTCATTGAACCGGTGGTAACTGACAAAGGCTGTCCTATTTAGGCTGTCCGGTTAGGTGGTCGCCGTTGGCCGCGGGGTGGGAGGTTATTGGAGCGGTTGGTCGGGTCTGGGCCACCCGGGCTCCTGCTCGGCCGCCGGCCAGTCGATCTTTGCATGGAAGGCGGCTTTGCTCTCTCCAAGCAGACGGCTTTGGTCCAAGGCCTCGTAGCCCCCGGACGGGGTGAGCCCGAGCCAATTGACCGACCGCGAAAGGTACGAGACCACCAGGACCTCGCTCACCTCGTACTCAGCGTAGAAGTCGAGCTTGTCCCATGTCTCGTCGTCTGGCGATTCGATCTCGATGACAGCTACGGCGGTGGGTACGTACACGGTCGTCGGGAGTACACGGTGCAGGCCGCCGTCGGGCACTCTGAAGTCGTCAGGCCGGCCGAGGTTGAAGGCGGCAGTACTGATCAAGCCGGCGCGTTGAGCAAGGGGACGGAGAAGGGCCGATACCTCCTGGAAAAGGTAACCGTGGAACGGGTGTGCCATCGGCGCCATGTGGTACTCGCCTTTCCAGACCTCGTCGAAACCGTCGAGGCCCAGCGAGTGACGCCGGTCGATTAGTGCTTGCAATTCGGCCGGGGGTGGCCCCAACACGACTGTTCGCACACAACAAGGGTACCGAGGCGGTGGGACGGCTAAATCTGCGCGTCGGGGTGCCTTGGCCTGCCGCCCTGTAGCGATCGGTGCCCGCTGGCTGGACGGTAGAGTTACTTCTGACGATTGAGCTGGCCGGGTGGTCGCGGCCAGGCGCAAACCCGAAATGTCGAGTTCGCGCCTTGTCGAGGAAGGTCGGGACTCCGCAGGGCAAGGTGCTGGCTAACGGCCAGTCGGGGCGACCCGCAGGAAAGTGCCACAGAAAATAAACCGCCGATGGGCGGCGGCCTTTGGGCCGGCGTCACAGGTAAGGGTGAAACGGTGCGGCAAGAGCGCACCAGCACCGGGGGTGACCTCGGTGGCTAGGCAAACCCCACCCGGAGCAAGGTCAAGCGTGGGACGGCCGGCCCGGCCAATGTCCCCAGGTAGGCCGCTTAGATGGATGACCGCACAGCCGGCGCCGGAGACGGACCGGTGGACAGAATCCCGCCTACAGGCCAGCTCACTCGTCACTCACCCTAAATCGGGTCCTGACGTGCACTTTCGTTCATGCTACATCACTGTAGTTCGTGTGGATAACTGCCCACTTCGAACGGGATCCCGATCCCGATCAGAAAGGGCATTTCGAGCGACTTGGACCCGAACAACCCCCGGCTCCAGTCCGCCGAGAAGGCCTGCCGGCACCTCGCGCCTGGGTAACCGCTCGGACCTTGAGCGCAGTCAGGTAGGACTCCACGAACAGAGGCACTTGCTCGCCGTCACTCGAGGATCGAGCCCGGATCATGTCCGCTCCGCAGGCCGACGTCGAGAACCAGTTTCGCCTCCTCGGCGTCGCACCCGGCCCGACGTACGGTCCCCTTCTGTTCGTAAACCTGGGCCAACACCCTCGGTGGTGGAGCCGAAGCGCTCCTGTCATCGGCGGCCCCCCCAATGGCATCATCGTGCCATGGGATTCCGCGTCGTCGCTCTCGACCATGTGCAATTAGCCATGCCACCGGGCGCCGAGGCTGATGCCGAGGCGTTTTACTGTGGTGTGCTCGGCTTCGAGGTCCTCCCCAAGCCTGAGCCGTTGGCATCTCGTGGAGGCAGGTGGTTCGTGTTCGGCCGCGTACAGGTCCATTTGGGTGTGGAAGCAGACTTCCGCCCCGCCCGCAAAGCACATCCAGCCCTGGTGGTGGACGACTTCGACGCGCTCGTGGCTGGCCTGGACGCCGCGGGCGTGGAGTGGCGCCCGGACAACGACTTGCCCGGAGCGCGGAGGTGCTACATCGACGACCCGTTCGGGAATCGGGTCGAACTGATAGCCCAGCCGGAGCAAGCACCCCCAGCCTCGGGCGGCGACAATGTGACAAGTCTTCGGAGCGCGTAAGGATCGTGCCGTGCCGGTCCAGATCGTGTTCGAGACGCATTCGACAACCGAGGACAACGAGGCGGCCGGGCTACCGGCTCGCTGCCCGGCCGGTTGTCCCCAGTCGGCCGGGAACAGGCAGCCGAGCTTGGGCGCCGGCGAACAAGTGACGGCCTAGCCGCCATCTTCAGCTCCGAAGCGCTTGAAATCGTGCCAGATCGGTACCGTCATCACCTACAGGGCCGCAGCTTGGGTCCTCGCTATCGGCCCGCTGAACCTCTTGATGGCTTCCTCGGTGACGGGGGTAAACAGATTGACGAGGTTGCCGTCGGGGTCACGGAACAGGATTGAGCGGTTCCCCCAGGGCATGGTTGTTGGCTCCTGCACCCACTCGGTAACGAGGGTCTTGAGGCGATCGAACTCTTTGTCCACGTCATCGACGAGGAACTCGATGATCACGCTGTGGTTGTCCGCTGGGCGGGCCGAGTTGTTGAACAGCTCCGCCGTCTGAGTGTGGCCAAAGGCGATGGTGCAAGACGGCAGGCGCACCTCGGCGAAGACAGGCGCCGGCCAGACGGCCGGGACCCCGGTGACCTGCTCGTAGAAGCGGACCACCGGCTCGAGGTCGTCGCTGACCATGCGGATAGAGGCGAAGTCCATGACATCGCCCTCCTCTCGTGTGTGATATGTTGTCGTATCGCTACGCTACCGTAGCGTATCGAAGTAGTCAAACCCGAAAGACGAGGTCTCCATGGCGAAGACAAGCTCCGTCGAAGGCCGAGCTGCCTTCGAGCTCGAAGGCGCCGTCGACCCCCGTGTCCTCGTTTCCCGCGAGCGGGTGCTGACGACAACGCTCGACCTGCTGACAGAGGCCGGCCTGGACGAGCTCACCATCGACGACATATCCCGACGTTCGGGGGTGGCCAAGACGACCATCTACCGGCACTGGCCGAACCGGTCTGCGCTCGTAATTGACGCCTGCAAGCGGATGACCGACGGTGACGAAGCGCCGCCTGAGACCGGTTCGCTCGAAGGTGACGTCAGGGCAATCTTGACGAACATCGCCGAGCTGCTCGGTACGGCGCGGTGGTCGTCGATCGTGCCCTCAATCGTCGATGTGGCCGAACATGACCCCGCGTTTGCCGACATCCACAGCAGGATCCAACGCAGGCACGCCGCTCCGCTGAGGACGGCACTCGACCGAGCAGCCCGTAGAGGGGAGATCCCGTCAACAGCTGACCGCGACGCCATCGCCGCCGCCCTGCTTGGGCCGCTGTTTTATCGTCGCTGGTTCTCACGAGAGCCGATCGACGCCAAATTCCTGGACATGGTCATTCGAACCACCGTCGAGGGGCTCCGACAGGATACTCGCCATCAGAAGCGAGAGCAGAGTCGCCGATAGGCGCCGGCCTTGGCCGATTGGGAACGTCGGCACGGCTTCGCGCCTGGTGGACGGCGAAGCTCTCGGAGGACGAGTAGGAAACCTCGTTGCAGTGGGCTGGCTTCCCAGCAGCAGCGTTATGCACCGCCGGAAGCCCAACCTCGGCGCGCCAAAGCCGTCGGCATGTACGGGTTCTCCTTGTAAATCCAACCTATTTTCGGCCAAACATAATGGGGGATCTGGCGCCGGTGAAGACGTACGTAAGGCGCGGGAAAGGGAGACCTGGGACCCATGGTGACGGCCGGATAGGGACGGCTGGGGGTCATCGTCAGGGTTAAATCGAGGTTATCCCCTATGGCCGGAGCTGGCGTGCGCGGCGAGACTGGACTCATGCACCTGGGTCTGCACAATGAAGCGACCCAAGCGCCCAGGTATTCATCCGGCCGCTGGCTGCAACGTCTAGCCGCGAACCAGTCAGGGTGCCCGTCTCGGATACCGGAAACAGCTTGCAGAGAGAGCCGACGAAGCCATGTACCAGAACGACCCCGACACCCGTTTTGAGGCTGCTCTAAGGCTGGCCGAAGTCGATCCAGCCCGCGGCGCCGACGCCTTGAGCAGCATTGCCGCGAGCGACGAGTTCGACCCCGACACCCGTTTTGAGGCTGCTGTAAGGCTGGCCGAAGTCGATCCAGCCCGCGGCGCCGACGCCTTGAGCAGCATTGCCGCGAGCGACGAGTTCGAGCCCGACACCCGTTTTGAGGCTGCAATAAGACTGGCCGAAGTCGACTCAGCCCGTGGTGCCGCCGCCTTTCGTAGCATTGCCGCGAGCGACGAGTTCGACCCCGACACCCGCTCCGAAGCGGCCCACAGGCTGGCCGAAGTCGATCCGCCCGCGGTAGAGGCCTTACGCCGCCCTCCACCCCCGGCACCGCGGCGGCCGCAGGCACCGAGGCCGCCGAGGCCGCCCAGATGATCTGAGCCACGACGAGGGGGCTCCGTGGTGACCATCCAACCCATGTGCGGTCTGGACATTATGTCGCGGCAAAAAGCCCGACTGGCGGCGCACAATCCCGTCTAATTGCAGCATCTCGCGACGGGCGGGCGTGAAGAGGGCGGCCGACCGCCTCCACTTGAAGCCCGAAACCCCGACCCGTTTGACTCGCCTGCCATGGTCTGACAGGATCGCAATTTCAGCCCCTCAGCGTAGGGGCAACAGGGAGGGGTTGATCTTCATGATTCTCTTTACGCGAACGCTCATGGTGCTGGGGAACCCCGCGAGATCGGAGGTTGGCCCGGAGGATGGCGAAGCTGGTTACCGACAAGACGGGGAAGGAGACCGCACTGTGGGCCGGGCTGTCCGGAACCGCGGCTGGAACCCACATCTTCTCTGCCTTTTACCAGAATATGGCGGAGTTCGCGACCGCTACCGAGACGCTCATGGTCGACGAGCAGTACCTCGACGGAGTCACTGAGGCCCGCCAGTATTTAGTCGGGCCGCCCGAGGACAGGCACGTCGAGATCATCCACACCGCCGGTGGTGAGTACCGGCGCCCGGGGCCAGGCGGCGTCGTACAATTGACGACCGCGACCCCCGCCCTGGGCAAGCTAGCCGCGGCCATCGGATGGGGTGTCCAGATCACCGAACTGGTATCCGAGATCATCGGCGAGCCGGTCTTCTTCGGGCACTCGCTGGCCGGGCCGTTCGGCGAGCTGGCCTGGATCGGTGCCAGCGCGGACGCCAGCGCCTGGGACCGCACCCAGGAAGCGTTGAACAAAGACCCTCGCTACCTCGCCAGCATCGACGAGGGCACTCCCAATTTCGAGGGCGGGTCGGGCCGCGTCATCCTCGGTCGGCGCCTCGCCTGACGCGACCCGGCTCGAACCGCCCGAACCACCGCTCCAGGCCTCAGAGAGGGAGCGACCGAATCGGCAACTCGGAGTCCTAGCCTAGACAAGCCAGATTTATCCCTGTGCCCACATAATGTTACGGAGATCGAAGGATAATCTGCTCGCTGGTTATGTGCCCACGAGCAACGGCACCCGAGGCCTCAAGCCGCCAAGCTGAAGGGCGGGTAGGAATCGGTGAGGAAACCTACGTAGGCCTCCACCCGGAGCGCGTACCGGTAGGCGTTGACCAGGAAGCCCCTGATGCCCTCTGGGTACTCCCCGGTGAAGAGCACAGCGAAGAAGCCAGCGATGACGCCGAAGGCCGCCACGATGAATAGGCCGGCCAGCACGAAGTACTGGGGGATGGCCAGTAACCATTTGTACAGAGGCTTCCAGCGCTCGAGGTGCTCGGGGTAGCTAAGGCGGAGCGACGAGTGCGGCTCGACGCCGTCGTCCTCGGAGGACAGGGCGAAGTCGAACGGGGGGTAGTCCTCGTGCATGAACAAGGCATAACTCATAGCCCGCCACTCGAAGCGGTAGGTCATGACGATGGCGTCGAAGAGCGGTCGCGGTACCTGCTCGGTGAACAGCACAGTGAAAAAGCTGATAAGGGTAAGTACCTGGCGGAACGCCCGTAGGACATAGGCGATCATCAGTTGCGGGACGGCCAGCAGCCACTGGACGAGAGGGCGCCAGCGGGTGATGTGAGGGTCGGCGTGGAAGTCCAGCTGGAGGGGGTAGGGGGCGGACAGGGACACGATGGCTCCTTCGTTCGGGCCGCCTCGAGAACACGACGGCGGGTTTCAGCGCGGGCTGTGGTGCCCTGCAGCTTCCGACGCTCCCTGACGAAGTGGACAACCTCGCACGTGGCTGTCGCCAGTGTTTTTTCGAACGCTTACGTTGTAAGTACACGTTACACTTACGACGTAAGGTTGTCAAGGCCCGACAGGAGGGAAATAAGTGGCCCCGCCGCGAAAGCCGCCCGCAGGGCGCCGCCTGCCGCTCAGCCGGGAACGCGTGCTGCGCGCCGGCGTCAGCTACGCCGACAAGCACGGTATCGGCGTGCTCAGCATGCGCAAGCTCGGCCAAGCCCTTGGGGTCGAGGCCATGTCGCTGTACAACCACGTGGCCAACAAGGACGAGCTCCTCGATGGCATGGTCGACCTCGTCTTTGCCGAGATCGAGCTACCGGCCCCGGGGGACGAATGGAAGACGGCCATGCGCCAGCGGGCGGTATCGGCCCGCAAGGCCCTTTCGCGCCACCCCTGGGCCATCGCTCTGATGTCGACGCGCACCTCACCCGGCCCGGCAACGCTGCGTCACCATGACGCCGTGATCGGTAGCCTCCGGGCGGCGGGCTTTTCGGTGGCGTTGACCGCCCACGCGTTTTCCGCCCTCGACTGTTACGTCTATGGCTTCGCCTTGCAACAGGCCACCCTGCCCCTGGGCGACACGGAACAGGAAACGGCGCAGGTCGCGCACATGATGATGGAGCCGTTCGCAGCGGAGCAGTACCCGCACCTGACCGAGCTGACGGTCGAGCACATCCTCCAGCCCGGCTACGACCACGGCAACGAGTTCGAGTTCGGGCTCGACCTGGTCCTCAACGGCCTCGAGGAGGCCCGCGACACGGCTCTGTCCGTACCGGAGCCGACACCACACCGGGCCAAGAGGTAGCCGGTCACGGCTTCAGTAGGAGGCAGAACTACTTACCATAAGGTGCGTTCTCTCTGCTATTTAGAATGCTGTCCTTGATGTTGAATTGCTGGTTTTTGAGAGTGGTCGAGGACGTTCTCTGTACCGTCCATTATTTGACAGCGGGCCCGCGTTCTCGGCGTCGTCGGCCAGCCGTGAAGAGAGAGTTACCCAGCGAAGCCGCCGAGACTTTATTGGCCCGACCATAACGCGCGCACGCCATGACGCCGAGCCGTCTGAGCGGACAGAAGCATTCGTGCGAGAAACACCGCACGCGGCTTATTGGCCGCAGCCGGACATCGCAGTAGCCGGCGTCGTGAGGGCCTGCCGAGCGCCGCGTCCACTCGATGGCCCGGCCGAGCTCGGCCAGCCGTTGAGGGACGTCGGGGTGCTTGGCCAGGAAGGCTTCACGCACTAACGGTTAAGACGGGAGCGAATTTCTGCAGTGAGTGGGTTCCATCCGGGACATGGCCGCGGGACACCCCCTCTGTCCACGTCACCTCGGCGACGTAGACGTTGCCCTTCGAGTCGACCGTGACGTCGTGCGGGGCAACGAAATTGCCCGGTGCACAGCGGTCCGGCCCGCCCCAGCGGGCGAGCACGTTGCCAGCCGGGTCGTAGACGCTCACCCGCCCTGCATAGTCCTGCGCGGCGGGACCGAGGCGAAACGACTCGTGCCCGGGACGACGCCAGAGCTCGGAGACAAATACCCTCCCCTCGGCGTCGAAGGCGACATTCGTCGGGCGCTGGACGTCGGTCCATTCGCTTAGGTAGTCGCCTTCGGGGCTGAACAGCTGGACCCGGTCGTTCTCCCGGTCGGCGACAAACACCGTACCGTCGGCGGCGACGGCGACGCCGTGAACGAGGTGGAACTCACCAGGGCCACCTCCTGGTGCGCCCCACGAGCGGACGAGCGTCCCCGACGAGCTGAAGCGGTGCACGCGAGCGTTGCCGTACCCGTCGCTCACATACAGGTCGCCGTTAGGCGCGACGGCGAGGTTTGTCGGCTTGTTGAACGGCGGCCCAGATCGCACTATCGATGCTACAGAGCTCCCGTCGTAGCCGGTATCGGAGGCCAGGCCGCGGGTGCCGATAGTCCTCAGTAACTTCCCAGTGGCCGTGAACTGGAACACCACCTCGTGACTAACGTCGACGCAGTACAGTGTCCCGTCCGGGGCCACAGTGAGCCCGTGAGGCCGGTCCGAGAAGTAGCCCTCGCCCCAAGCGTCCAGGAATTCGCCCGCGCTTGAGTAGACGAGAACTCGAGCCTCTCTGCGGGTGAGGAGGAAGACGCGATCGTTGCTGTCGACGCCGACGCCCGCCACGTCGCCATGGTGTAACTCGGAGGGCAGGTCTTCCCACTCGTCGACGAGCGCGTACTGGAGCGGCGAAGGCGAAGTCGAAGTGAAACCCTCTAGCATCCTCGCTCCTTCCTCTCGTTCTCGTTATCTACTTCGCTGCTGACCCAGAAACTGTGCATGTTCAAGCTAGATCGGCCCCATGCGTCGCCCAGACCTCAACGCCGCTACGACGAGGGAGTACCCCCGCTCTCCCTGATCGACCGGGAACCCAGCTTGGGCAAGTGTAGTCAGGATCGTTTCCCGATCTCGGAAAGTCGGTCAGTAGCAACCCCGGATCGTGCTCGACCCGCTCCACTTGCAGGGTGGCGGCACATGCCCAGGTGAGCACGTGGTCCTCGGCGGCAATCAGCAAGTTCATGTCCGGGGGACGTTTGAAGCCGCTCACCCTCGTCATGCCAGAAGGCGTCGTTGTTCATTGGCGGCGCCGCCCGATCACGCCAGCGGCTTGGTAGCCGGTGGGAAGCGCCGCTTTAGCTCCTCAGTCAGCGGGTCTATTTCGTCCCAGAGCTGGCGCCGGCGGTCGGGGTCGTACCCCATGAGCCCTTCGAGTTCAGCCGTGAACTGGCGGTAGCGACGGTAGAGCTCAGCGTCGGTCAGGTCGCTGACGTCGGACGGTTCAGCCATTTGTGGCTCCTCTCACGCTCAGTCTCTGGTCCGTAAGAATTCTTGGCGTGCCTTCTTGTATGAACACATGAGGACCGGCCAATGGCCACCCTACGTGACCAGGTTGCTTGATCTGGCTTGGACCTCCGACTACTCAGAGGCAGTTGCCTCTGAGTCGACCAATGACCGCAAGTACTTCTCCACGTGGTCAAAGCTCGCTTCGAGCCCATCGGTCTTGGTCATGTGGTCCCGGCCAGCCTTGTCGCGGAACGCTAGCGTGTTCGTCATCTTCGTGACGCCGTCACTCTCGTGCAGCTCTACCGTCTCGACGGCCTCTGCATCCGGCCTGCCTTCGAACAGCCACGTCTCGACGGTCCGGGTTGGCGGCTCGACCTCTAAATAGGTTCCCCGAAACGAGCACTCGGTCCCGTCCTTGGTCACGAAGACAATGTGGTAGTCCCCTCCGACGCGCAGGTCGATCGAGCACGCCTTCATCTCCTCTCCAAATGGAGCGAACCATTTGCTTACGTGTTCCGGCTTTGTCAATACGTCGAAGACAAGTGCGATCGGAGCGTCGAACTCTCGAGTGACGAGAGCCGAGGACGGGCGCTCTTGGCCTTCTCTCAGGCCTCGTTCATGGCGGTCAAACAATCGGTTCCGACACAAAAGTCATGGACCGCCACCGCCAGGCTCACCCAAGCTCTGCTTCCACCCGGCCGGCCGAAGTCGACCTCGATCTCGCCCTCCAGCGAGCTCATTTCCGCTTACTGGGCGAGCTGTACCGTCAACGGCGGCCGATGGCGAAGCGCCGGAGGTGGCCGGCCGTGCGTACCGCGGACGTGGTGGTACCGATCACCTCCGCCCGCAGATGGCGCGAGGCCAGCGCCGGAGCCTCCTGAGTGCAGGTCTGCAGGAAAACATTGAAGATGTCAAGGAAAATGTTCGCCGCGTAGAAAGTCCTAAATGGACGCCTAATCGACGAGGTGGTGCGAACGGCCCCAGGTCCCTGCCGTATGTGCCCTCACGCCACGGGGTTCATCCGTTGCTGCGGAAGGACGCGACGCAGGCCGTCGTGTCCCGCAATGGTCTTCCCCCTGAAGCTCGGCGCAGCGCGGCGCACCCATTCCGCCTCGCCGATGGCGCCCGGCTCGGCCGGCAGGTAATGGGTGAGGATGAGCTCCTTCACGCCGGCTCGCTCGGCCACTCCTCCAACCTCTGTGACGTCGGTGTGCAATCCGGCCATCCGCTCCAACTCGGCGCCTGTCGTCCCGTGGCGTTCGAGGTAGCCGAGGTCTGCGACGCAGTGGACCAGAATGTCCGCTTCCCGGGCGAGGGCGATGAGGTCAGTGTTAACGGTGGTATCACCGGAGAAAACGACCGAACCTTCCGCAGTGTCGAAACGGTAGGCCAAGGCCGGCTCGGCGTGCCCATGGGTAACGGCGATGGCGGTAACCCGTAAGCCTCCATCGTCCACCACGACAACGGGCTGGGGGGACTGACCATCGGCCGGCGCTGGGACAGCAATGTCAGTGGCCCGTACCAGCTCCCCGGGATCGGGCATCCGCGCATCGAGAGGCATTACGTTCAGGTGGTACGCGTAGCCGGCCAGGATACCTTCCACCAAGTCCCTGGTCCCCGGGACCGGCCGTTCGGGGTGGATCGTCGTGTCTCTGTGGAACTCGCTGTCACCGCTGGGCAGCGTCGTCGGTGGCCCGGGACCGTAAACCTGCACGGGTGGCAGTGGCCCGTTCGCATTCGTGCGGACGCCCCACGGGTACAGCACCATGCCGGGAAGATCACCGACGTGGTCGGCGTGGAGGTGGGTGACAAATACGGCGTCCAGGCACCGAAAATCGAGGCCGGCGTTAACAAACGCAGACGGTGCCCCGCGGCCGCAATCAATGACAAAAACGCGGTTGCCGACAACGAGCGCTGATGCGATCCCTCCTCGGCCGGCGACCGGCATGGGCGCCGCCGCCGTGCCCAGGAGGACCAACTCAGTGGTCATGCCCGCTCAGAGGTGACAGCGTCAAGCCGCACATAGATTTGCCTTTCAAACGTACCCGCGGCGTTCGGCGACCCTCAATGCAACCCATCCCAGCGGGATTGAAATCCAGAAAGTCAGCAACCGGAATATAAGTACCGCTGAAGCAGCCGCTCCCGTGGGCATGCCCAAACCGGACAGGCCGGCCACCAGAGCAGCCTCGAGGGCACCGAGGCCTCCCGGGGTCGGCGCCGCGCTAGCGAGCAGGTTGCCGCCCATGTATATGGCCGCGACCTGGACGAACGGGAGCGTGCCGCCAACCGCCCTGACGCACAGGGCAAAGGCCACCACCTCCGTAAGGGGCCAGCACAGTGCACCTGCGAGCGTGAGGGTGACGTGACGAGGGCTTTTGGCCACTTCGGCGATAGTGACGCCGGCTGAGCGGATGAACCCCCAGATTTTGTCGTGGAAAAACCGGCGCCCCGGCGGCGTGAGGGCGACGAGCCCCAGTCCGGCCAGCACCACGGCCACCACGATGAATACCCACTCGTGGCCAGCCAAGCTGAAGTGGATGGGCGACTTTCGCCCTGCAGAGGCGAAGAAGGCGGCCAGAAGTACCAGGTTGGCCGCGATGCTCGTAACTTGCTGCAGGCCAACGGACCCGGTTGCCGCCCCCGAGGAGACACCTGCTTTTTGCAAATACCGGAAACTGAGGGCCATTCCGCCGACGCCATTAGGCGTGACCTTGTTGAGAAAAGAGCCGCCGAATTCGACGATATAAGTCGGCCGGAACGGTAAGTCCGCCGGGATGGCCCCGATCTGGAGAAGGGTGGCGAACACCAACACCACGAAGATGGCCGGGGAGGCGGCCAAGACCCACCACCAATCTGCGTCTTTCAGGGCATTAATAGCGGCGCCCGCGTTGGATAGCTGTGGGATAAGTACATAGATAACGACAAAGGCGCTCACCAACGCCAACGTCCTTTTCCAGGTGAACCTTGAGAGCGGCTCCAGCTTGGCCGGCGGGGTCCCGGTCGCCGTGGCCACCGCCGTCCGCACGTCGCGCATCAGGTCGGGTCGACCTCCAGGCCGGAGCGCTGATTTTGCTCGCCCGCTGGCCGATTGGACCGACCGCGCCTGGTCATGGTGGCGCGCCCTTGCCCGCGTAGGGCCGGAGAGGGCCAACGGCTGGACGTACCCCTCGGCGGTCTCGACGGCTGGGGCCCGAGACCGGCAATGGCTGAAGAGACGGCCTTGTCCGCGCCAACCTTTACCGCCACCGAGACAAGTAGCTCGGCCACGTCCAACGACAGCTGGCGGTCCGGAGCACCCAGCTCAGCCAGGCCCAGCCCGATCAGCCACGGTTGTTCGTGGTCGTCGAGGATGATGTTGTCCGCCCTTAGTTGGCGGTGGGCGAGCCTGTGTTTGTGGAGAACGGCGACACTGTGCCACAGGTCCGCCAGGGCGGCATCTGGGATCTCTTCAGGTTCGAGGCCGTCCAGGGCCCGTCCGCCTACGTCGACCCAGGCGAGGAGGGCGCCGCGAGTACCGCGTCTAGCGGCCACAGGGTAGGCCAGCACGGGTTCTGGCACCCGGGCACCGGCCCGAGCGGCCGTCACCATAGCCAGCACGGCATGCTCAGCTGTCGACTGCGTCGTAGCGGCATGGTCGTCTTGTGCGTGGCGCACCATGACCGAGTGGTAGAACTGCTGAAGCCGAGCCCGGTCACGGTCCTCATCCGCAAATACTTTGAGCATGAGCGACGCACCGTCGCTGGTCGTAGCACGGAACATGTCCGGGCCAGACACGGGCCATGACAATTGCGTCAAGGTGCGCAGCTCGACGCCGCACTCGTGCAGCGCAGAGACGATCTGTTGGGCGCCGGGCCGGTCCGAGGGCGCCCCGAAGGATAGCGAGACCAGCGACCCTATGGTTATCCCCAGTGCCGCAGCGACGAAGGCATCGAGGGGCAGGAAGCCACCGACCACGACCTCGATCAGGACCGCACCAGCCGTCACCCACCACAGCCCTCGCCGCCAGCGCGGCGACAGTCCCGGCGTGACCACCGTGAGCATCGCCGTGGCACCTGAAAGCCACGCCACTGGCGGGAACGTGACATTGAAGACCCCTCCTCGTCCCGCTAACAGCTCGGCCCAAGTTGGTGGCCGGGATGGGGCCAGCAAGAGGTGCGAAACCAGTAGCGCCACAGTCGTGGCGGCGACGGCTGCCAGCAAGAGCCGCCAGGCCAAGGCCAGGCGCCGGCCTCCGACGACGATGATGACGCAGGCTGCCGGGAACAACACGGCGACGAGCTGGGCCAACGCACTGAGCCAGTCGCGTAGAACGGACGGTAGCGTCACGATGGAGTCGAGCAGGTATCGCTCGGTCAGCCGCACGTGCACATGGTCGAGCGCCGCCACCAGACCGGCACAGACCAGGACGGCCAGAGCGATGAGAAGGCGCATCAGGTCGGACGCCCGACGCACGCCAGCTGCCTCCGGCAAGGGTTCGATGACGACCTCGTCGGGTGGCGGCGGAGTTCCCTGCGTCTGGGTACCAGCTGGGCCTGGACCAACTTGCTCCGGCTCCGACATCAACTCCGCGACTGTCAATGGCTTTGCCGTCTGCGTGTCGCTGCCTTGAGGAGACGGTCTGTCGGGCGAATGGTCCGTAAACGACAACCATAATTCCGGGTATGCAAGGATCACGGCGTATGACGACGCTCGGACTGATTTTCTTGCCCCAACTGGCGCCCGAGCGGTTGCGCGAGGTGACGCGCGCCGCGGACACGGCTGGTCTCGACGAGCTCTGGCTGTGGGAGGACTGTTTCTTCGAAAGCGGGATCGCGTCGGCGGCTGCCGCTCTCGCGTGGACCGAACGGGTTCGTGTCGGCATCGGGCTGCTTCCGGTGCCTCTGCGCAACGTAGCCCTGACGGCGATGGAGATGGCGACACTGCAGCGGCTGTTCCCGGGCCGGGCCAGGATCGGTGTCGGGCACGGGGTGCAGTCCTGGATGGGACAGGTCGGGGCTCGGGCTGGTTCACCCCTCACGTTGTTGCGCGAGCAGCTGGCCGCTTTGAGGGCCCTGCTCGACGGCCACGAGGTGACCACAAAAGGGCGTTACGTCACACTGGACCGGGTCAAACTGGACTGGCCCCCCCTTTCGTCTCCCGAACTCCTCGTTGGCGCAACGGCCCCCCTTTCATTGCGCTTGTCCGGAGAGTTCGCTGATGGGACGATCCTCACGGGCGGCACGACGCCCGAGGGCGTGCGGCGGGCCCGTGAGGTAGTCGAAGAAAGCCGGGCCGCGAGCGGGCGTACCGGGCAACATCACATCGTCGTATATTTGCTAGCTGCTACCGGTGCTAATGCACGGGAGCGGCTGGCGCGCCAACGCCAGAAGTGGGGCATGGATCCTGGTCAGGCGCAGGGGGTGGCCGGCGACGCTCACGACCTGGCCCGAGCGGTGGAGGAGTGGGCCAGGGCGGGGGCGGACACGGTCGTCGTACAGCCGTTGGAGGACGAGCGTGACATGGCCGGCTTCGCTCGCTTCATTGCGGAGGAGGTCCGCCCCCTCGTGAGGTAGTCAATCTTTCGTTTTGCCGTGGTAGAGCCTGAGCGTCCCGTGCGTCGCCGTCGGCTCCTGGCTCTCCTCTCAAAAGCGGCCGAAAGGACCACGTTTTGGCCTGTCGGCACGTCAAGAGTGGCGATGACCATCTGTTCCCCCATCCCCACGTAGTTGTTGACGTAGTGGAGCCGGTTGTCCTTTATGTACAAAGCTCTGGTCGCTTCGGCCAACCATTAGTGCCTGGTGATTTTTGCGATGCTCCGGGCTCGGCTCAGCCACGTACGCGACCGGCGCCGGGCGATTAGCCGTTGCCACGTGGCTAGGCCCACGGCAGCGACGACCAACCCCGGCACAGAAAACGGCCCCACCATTGGGCTTGTCCGCCTCGAGATGAGCTGTGCGCCGGCCATCAGCGATGCGGCGGTGACCAGTCCGTCTACCACGCGGTCGACGGCGTGGTCGGCGTCATGGACCCTGAAGTCGACCCCCACGTTCCCCGTGCGGACCTGGTCGAGGACGGCCTGGAGGTCGTTGGGCAACCCCGAGATGAAATGGTCCCAATTGCGGAACGCCCGGCTCAGCTGCCTTGCGATCCGCTTCGGGTCGAAGCGCTCGGCCAGCATGCGGGTGACGTAAGGACGGAGCAGCTCCGTGACCCGTACTTCCGCGCCGACTTCCCGGCCCAGGCCCTGCAGGCTGATCAGCACCTTGAAGAAAAGAGCCAGATCGGCCGGAAGGACGAGCTTGTTCTTGTGCAGGACGGCCATGCCGCTGACCAAAATGCCGCTGATATCGAGATGAGAAAGGTCGGCCAGGAGGTAGCGGTCAAGCCATAGTTCGATACTGGCCCGGAGCTCGGCCATGTTCACACCAGGCGGCGGGGTGGTCATTTCCACGATGACGTCGACGACTGAATCGTCGTCGCGAGTGCCGACTGCGATCACCAGGTTCTCGAGCTGCCGCCGCCGCTGGCTCGTGAGCCGGCCCACGTCGCCGAAGTCCAGGATGGCCATATGGTCGCCGTCGGGGAGTAGGAAGTTCCCCGGGTGTGGGTCGGCGTGGTACAGGCCGTCACGGAAGATCATCTCCAGGTAGATGTCGGCGGCGCGGTTCACGAGCTCGTCGACCTCCCACCCCGCCGCCTCGATGCTGGCCCGGTCGGTGAACGGGAACCCTGAGATCATGGCCATGGTCAGCACCATCTGGCCCGACAAGTCGGGGTAGGGCGTAGGGATAACAACGTCCGCTTCATCGGCGAAATTGGCCTGGAACCGTTGCAGGTTGGACAGCTCCTGGCGTAAGTCGACGGCGGCGTCCATCATTGCCGCGAACTCACTCACGACGACCGTCGGGCGTAGTTGGGCCAGCTCCGGGTCCTCTTCTTCCATGTACTCGGCGAGGGCTCGCAACAGCTCGACGTCCTCCCGCACCTTGCTGTCGGCCCCGGCGTGGAGAACTTTCACAGCCAAGGCGGTTCCATCGACCAGTTCCGCCCGGTGTACCTGGGCGACCGAGCCGGACGCAAAAGGCTCGTCCTCGAATGAACCGAAGAGCTCGGAGACGGGCCGGCCCAACTGCGCCTCGACGGTGGCCCGGCCTACACCCGGCGGGTCGGCCGGCACCGTGGCCTGCAGCTTGGCCAGCTCTCTGGCCACATCGTCGCCAACGATATCGGGGCGCAAGCTCAGCATTTGTCCGAACTTGATGAACGTCGTCCCCAGTTCGGTCAACGCATGACGCAACCGCTCACCCGGTGTAGCCTCGGCTTCCTCCGGGGATACGGCCCGGTGGACCATGCTTTCTATGGGCGCCACCGCCGCGATCCCCTGGCCACGCGCCGCCCATGACGCCAGGCCATGGCGGACGAGGACACTCACGATCTCGTTGAGGCGCCGGCGATGCTTTACGAGCGTGCTTGCCACATCAGTCATGACCGGACCTCCAGTCGTCGCCGTGTTCGCACTTCAGGATAGACGGGCGCGTACGGCGGAGTCTCCGGCGGTCCCTGACCGGCTGCTAGCAGGCCGTGGTGGGCGACTGGCCTCGCCACCGGCCTCCCAACTGGCGTCTCAACTGGTCAGCTGGCGACCGGGCACCGTAAGCACCCGTCTTCAGCTCCCGCCGAACACCCAGTTACAGTTCTCGGCGCTCGAAGCTGAACACGCCGGCAGCGAGGATAGCCAGGAACCAAACTGCTACCCACAAAAGGTAGGCCCACGACGGCGCCGACTGCGCAAAGAACGGGTTCCCCTTGTCCGACGATTCCGCCAACGCCCGGGCCAGGAATGATTGCGGTTCAAGATAATAAATGGCGCCATGCCAGAGGGCATCGGTCGGGAATATGTAGCGGGACACCTGGCCGACGGTCTGCAATTCGCTGATGTTGAACGTGGTACCGAGCGCCCCGACCACGCCGGCCAGCCAGGCGGCGCCAAATACAGCAATGCTGATCACCCCGCTGGCAATGGCGGAGAGCCGGGTGCTGAGAAGCAGTGCCAGGGTCAGCAGCAGCGCCCCCTCGCAGAAAAGATAAGCCCATACCGCCACGGGGTTCGGCGGCAAGGAGCCACTTACCCAGTCGACAACTGCTATTTCTAGCCCTGACACCACGGCCGAATACGCCAGGAGCACTACGGTTAGCCCGGCCCACTTGCCCAACAAGATCTCGCTCCGGCGCACCGGCCGGGTGACGATCGAGTAAAGGATCCCGGACTCGACGTCGGCAGAAATGGCCGGCGAGGCCATAGCGGACGCGCTCAGGGCCACCACGAAACTGAACATGAACATAAACAGGATGAGCGATTGAGGTACGGCTACCCCCACTTCGCCTGAAGTGATGCTGCGACTGTGGCTTAGACGGTCGAAGCCCCACGCGCTCAGGCCTACGAGGCAGAGGGCAATAGCGGCACAAGCGGCCACGATCCACCTCCGCACCGCTTCGCGAATGGTAAGTCGGGCGATGACGAACGTGGCGCTCACGAAGTGCTCAGCAGTTCGATAAATCGTTCCTCGAGGGTCCGGTGTTCGGGGATTACGGCCTCGACCCGACCCCCGATGGTAACGATGGCCTCAACGAGCTCGGGGATCCGCCTCGACGCGATGTGCTCAACCGTCAGCCACTGGCCATCGGCCGACCAGTGGCCGAAATCGGAGAAGTCCCTCCACCACCCCTGGCCCAGCCCGCCGATTTTCAGGCGCACACTCGATGCCCGCCCGACGAGCTCGGCCAGCGTGCCCGTGGCGATAGAACGGCCGTGGTCGATCACGCATACTCGGTCGCAGACTTGCTCGGCCTCCTCGAGGAGGTGGGTGTTGAGAAAGACCGTCGTCCCGGCGGCGCGCAGCTTTCTTATTACATTCCGGACATCGTGGCGTCCGAGAGGGTCGAGGGCACTGGTCGGCTCGTCCAGGATCACCAGCTCGGGTTGGCCGAGGAGGGCAACGCCGAGACCGAGGCGTTGTTGCATCCCTTTGGAGAAGGTACCCACTTTGTCATTGGCCCATGCGGCAGCGTGGCCTGAAGAGTACGGCTCAGAGAAGCGTCGTTGGGCGGCGATGAGCACTTCTTGGGCCACATCTTCGGCCAAGTGGACGTCCCGAACGACGTTGTAGGCGATCCGGACGACAACCGGGTACTGAGTTCGGAAGAACTGCTCGAAGCTGCCTGGCGCAGCGCTGGCCTCAGGCCGTCGGCTATGCGGCATCAAGCTGGTCCCCATCCTCACGGTCTATTAAGCACCGCCCGGGCCCTGTTTGTGACACTGCTCCAGCTCCGCCAGCCCGAGGTCACCCGGCGGCTGCCAGAATGGAGCGGTGAGCTCGCCCCGCCGGCCCCGCAAGGACGCAGACCGCGCCCCTCGGGCGCCGGCCGCAAATCCTTCTCCGAAAGGCGACATGCCGGCGGGCCGTGGCGACGGGCGCCCGGGTCGCCTCACGAAACAGGTTGTTTTTTTGATGCTTATCGGGTGGCTCGTGGTCGTGATATTGGTCGTGGTGCTTATTTCGGCTACGTAAGGCTGTCGCCTTCGCCGCTCGACGACTGGCCGCCGCCAAACGACGTCGGTCTCGGTGGTCGCAACCTCGCCGTCATTGCGGGCCGTCAGCGATGGCTCTCCTCGGCGTGCTTTCGGCGGTGATGGATCTCCATCATCAAAAGTGCGCCGCACAAAAGGCCGGCCACGAAACCGGATGCGCCCCACTCCAGCCGCAAGTCGACACCGCGGCTGAACACGATGGCCAGAACTACGACGACTATGACGATGAGGACGATGACATGGGGGCGGAAGCGGTCCATTACGCGGCTCCTTCCAGGATTCGTCCGTTCTACACCCTGGGTAGCTTCCCCGGCCATCATTGGGTACTGTCGGCGTACGCCGGGTGTTCTTTCCTTCTCCACCCGGTCGCGGCATAGTCGCCTGTTAGAGTCGCGGCCTCGTGGCCAACATCATCTTTGTGGGCGGTGGCCTGCTTGGCCTCGGGACGTGGCCACCATTTCGAAACTAGAGGACCGCTCCCGTAGCTTCGTCCCGGAGGGCAGTCCCGTTGCTACCGGGGTCGTGGACCGGCCACTAGCCGGCCCGACCAGGGCCCAGCTGCTTTCGATCGCCGGTTAGGTTGGGGCGAGCGCGGCTGGGCCGGGACGAGGAGGCGGGATGCGAGTAGACGTGGCCGGCGTCGGCATCGAATACGAGGTCACGGGACGGGGCCGCCCCGTTGTTTTGTTGCACGGCTTCCCGGACACCGGGCGGCTCTGGCGTCACCAGGTGCCGGCGCTGGCCGAGGCCGGGTTCCGGGTGGTCGCGCCCGACCTTCGGGGCTATGGCCGTTCAGACAAGCCGGCCTCCGTGGACGCATATTCGTTCGTCATGCTGGTCGGGGACGTGGTGGCCGTTTTGGACGACGCCGGTATCGACAAGACGCATGTCGTTGGCCACGACTGGGGCGCGGCGCTGGCTTGGGTGCTGGCTTCAATGGCCCCAGAGCGGGTCGACCACCTGGTGGTGTTGTCGGTCGGCCACCCGGCGACCTTCCGGTCCAGCTTCCAGCAACTGGAAAAGTCGTGGTACATGTTGTTGTTCCAGTTCCCCGAGATTGCCGAGCAGTGGCTGGCCGGCAACAACTGGGCCAACTTTCGCGCCTGGGCCCACCATCCCGACGCCGAAACCGTCATCAACGAACTCGAGGCGAACGGTTCGCTCACGCCCGGCCTCAACTATTACCGGGCCAATGTCCCCCCGAGGTCGTGGTTGGGGCCGCCCGTACAGCTGCCTGCTGTGCAGGCACCCACGATGGGGATCTGGAGTACGGGTGACATCGCGCTGACCGAGCGGCAAATGACTGACTCGGCCAGGAGCGTGGCCGGGCCTTGGCGGTACGAGCGGATCGAGGGCGCTGGGCACTGGGTGCAGCTCGACGACCCGGGCGCGGTCAACCGGCTGCTCCTGGACTTCTTGCCGACCTAATACCTTTTCAGCCGGGCGGGCACAGCGGCAACAACGCTAACTTTGCTCGACTAGAACCTCAGGTGTCCATCGCGCCCTCACCGGTTCGTCGTGGGTACAACCACTGCGACAAGGAGGGCAAATATGAAATACCTGATGCTGATCTGTGTCGATGAGTCCAAGCGCCCCACTCCCGAGGAATCGAGGCGTCATCAAGACGATACGTATGCCTGGGCGACCGAGATGGACGGCCGAGGGGCGCGGCTGCAAGGCAATGCCCTCAAACCCGTCCGTGACGGGAAGACTGTGCGCGTCCGGGACGGTGAAGTCTTAATCGCCGACGGCCCCTTTGCCCAGACAAAGGAGCAAATCGCCGGCTTCGACATCCTCGAGTGCGCCGATCTTGACGAGGCCGTCGAAGTGGCCTCGAAGCACCCCATGGCCGGATTTGGCTCGATCGAGGTGCGACAGTTTTATGAGCCCTGAGGGGCTGGTAAGCCCCTACTTCAACCCATTTTGGCGTTGGCTGGCACCAGTTCGCCGAAGAACCCGGTTATTTGGTCGATCTGACCTTTGCCGTCTCGATTGTGGATTCGAGGGTTGTCATCGCGCGTTCGTCTCCTTCATTGAGTGTCTCATTACCTTCATGTTGAGACCGAAGGAGCGAACTGGCCATTACCTGTTGGGTAATGACGGCGATGTGTGCGCGGCACCCCCTTTACCAGATCACCCTGGCTGGCCCAACCGGCTGAGCATCCCTTCAGGGTCCTCGCAGCTGATGACGACCTGGTCGAACCGGTCTTCATCCAATTGCACTCGTAAACCTCTCGGGTGGTTGTGATGGACGACGGCAAATGTCTTCAGGTCGTTGGGCCCCCCAGAAAACGTGCCAATAGCGAACCTGCCGGGCCAGCTGGAACCAATTACCTTCAGCCCGGGCACGGCACGCACGGCGTCGTCGACGACGTCGATGGCGCGGACCGACGCCATGGGGACCCGGACGTCGCCATGCGCCGCCTCAACTTTCTCCAGGTCGCTGAGCGCCACTACGAGGTCCGCCCCGTCGCGGGTCAGCTCAGCCATTGTGGGCCCGCTCCGTCTAATGTTCTCACAAATAGGAATGTTAGCCCGGTCGCAGGCGACGCCCGGGCCGCGCTGTCGGGGAGACCAGGGCGTGCGCCCCTTTTCTCTTTACATGGCTCATGGCACTGCATCTGTAGAAGCGCTTGACAAGACTTCTTGTCACGCGTAGTCTTGTGACAAGAAGTCTTGTCATAGGATGACGCCTAAAGATGCGATGGAGGAGCCACCGTGTACTCACTCAGTCCGACGATGACGGAAATGCTCACCAAACAGAGGGTGAGCGAGCTCAGTAGCCAAACCGCACTGTCCCGGCCACGCGGGCCGGCGGAGGGGGAACGGGCGAAGAGGGAAAGGCTGTACAGGCTACGCTCCGTTCGGAAAGCGACCGGCTGGGCCTTGGTCGACCTCGGGTTGCGCCTGGCGGTCCCACGTCGCAGCGCGGTCCCACGTCGCAGCGCTGTCCCTGGTGCCAACGGTGTCCGTGGTCGGAATACGGTCCCGGGCCGGGTTACTGTACGAAGCGGGGCCGCTGCTCCGACGGCAGAGTAAGCCCGGTCAGGCAACCTTCAGGGTGGTGATGTGACCATAAACCAGGAGAAGCCGGAGGCGAGGGCCGGTGGCGCGGCGTCTCCGCGCCACGGCCCGACTGAACGGCGGGACATCTCGGACCCGCGGGCGATGCGCGCCCTCGCTCACCCAATGCGCATTGCTCTGCTCGAAGCCATCATGCGGGAGGGTTCGCTGACAGCTACGCGTGCCGCTGAACTGCTTGACGACAGCCCTGGGAACATGTCATGGCACCTGCAGACCCTGGCCAAATACGGCTTCATCGAAGAAGCCGAGGGCGGGCGGGGCCGGAGCCGCCCATGGCGCATCGTGGATGTGACGTACAGCTTCGAATCCGCCACGGGCGACCCCGAATACGCCGCCGCCGCGGAGGCACTAGAGGCGACCCTGCACCAGAACATTGACCAGCACTTGCGGGCTTGGTGGTCCCAGCGCCGTTCGTACTCCGAGGAATGGCGCCGAGCCGCTTTCTCGATTTTCACGACCACGTACCTCACGGTCGATGAGATGCAACGTCTCAGCGACGATATAAATGAACTTGTCAAACCCTATAGCGGCCGTTCGGCTGACAAATCTCAGCGACCGAAGGAATCTGAACCAGTGCAGGTCGTCGCCCTGGGGCATCCTCTCCCGCCGATGCCGTCAGGCAACTAACCGAAAGACGGGCGTGCCCGTGGGCTCGGCCGGCACCTGCGCCCGGACGGCACGTGGCCACGCGGGGCACGGTGCCCCTCATGAGTTTGATTTCTTGTAGGACTGCGTTAGCCCACTAGTCGCATTGAGTTAATAACCAGGCGCGAGGCTGCGGGCCATGACGCCAGAACCACGGGCCATTACGCCAGAACCAAGGGCCTTCTCCCGCCGGCAATTGCTGAAGGGTGTGCTATGCCAATTTAAACCCCATTAGCCAACCCGAGGTTTGGCGCGATTTCGGCAACAATAACCAGCGCTCTGCCGCGAACAGGCCCTGGATGCACCAGGATGCGTTGACCTCGTCAATTACCGGGAACGGCTCGGACCTCGGTATCAGGGAAGCGTGGTTGCCACTGTTCGACCAGTACGGGGTCGACCTCGTCGTTTGCGGGCACGACCATGACTATGAGCGTTCGTTCCCCGTCCGCGGCTACGACAGCAATGTGGGTGTCGAAGCGGCCACCGGCCAGACAGTAGACACGCGCCGTCCCCACCCCATAACGACCACCGATACCGGCACCTTCGACACCAGTGAGGGCACCGTCTTCCTGGTATTGGGGGGTGGCGGGACCAACGCCAACCTGGACGACTACGGTCTCGACCAGGCTGATGGGCTCCCCCAGGCCAAGGTCTTTACGCAACCAAAGCGGGGACCGACGACAGGGTACGGTATCGGCGTGTTCGACCTGGGCCCCGGTTCGGTCC
Source organism: uncultured Acidimicrobiaceae bacterium (assembly GCA_963749305.1). Lineage (GTDB taxonomy): Bacteria > Actinomycetota > Acidimicrobiia > Acidimicrobiales > Palsa-688 > Fen-671. The sequence goes on along the minus strand of CAVVMN010000013.1, from coordinate 145,927 downwards.
GGGGTGGAGAGACGTCGATCTCGGCCAGTTACTACCATGCGCCCGGAGCCGACCCGACCAACCCCAACACGGGCGCCGCAGGCACCCCGAACCCCAATTACTCCCAGTTCGAGCAGTTCACCCTGGTGAGGCCTCGCTCAGATAGAGGACGGGGCCGGCGCCCGTAGGGTCGGCCTCCTCTTTGGAGATAAGGGCCGAACCGGTCTCGGGCGAGGAAGGGCCCATTACAGCGGTTCACCCGCTGCGGGGCAACTGCTGGCGCTTGTTGAGGTTGCCGGCTGCTCGCTCCCCGAGCCTGGGCACCCTGAACGTGTTGTCCAAGGCGGACGATGCCGCTAATAGCCACGCTTCGCACTGAGGCGCCGGCAACGGACGGGCCAAGAAGAAACCCTGCACGGCGTGGCAGCCCAGGCTCTCGAGCCGTTGCAGCGTGGCCTGGTCTTCCACGCCCTCGGCCGTGACCGTACGCCCGAGGTTCCGGGCTAGCTCTATGGTCGAGCGCACAATAGCTTCATCGCCCTTGTCGCGGATCATTTCCTTGACAAATGACCGGTCGATTTTCAGCTCGTGGAACGGCAAATGCTTCAAGCGGCTGAGGGACGAGAAGCCTGTGCCGTAATCGTCAATCGAGAGGTTGACCCCCAGTTCGCGCAACCCGTGCAGCACGCGTTCCGAAGTCTGGGGGTCCGCCATAGCCGACGATTCGGTCAGCTCGAGCGTCAGGGCGCTTGGTTCCAGCCCAATTTGTTTCAACACGCCGCCCAGACGCATCGATATGTCCATGCTCATGAGGCTGCGGGCCGATAGGTTCACGGCCACGTTCAAGTCGGGGATTATCTGACGCCAGACCTTGGCCTGGCCCAAGGCCGTCTCTATGACCCACCATGTGAGCTGGTCGATCAAGCCCGCGCTCTCGGCCACCGGGATGAACTCGGTGGGCGAGATAGGGCCGAACTGGTCGTGGCTCCAGCGCAAAAGAGCCTCGCAGCTGACTACAGCCCCCGTATCAAGCTGCACTACGGGCTGGTACCAGACATCGAGGTCCGCCTGCTCGATTGCCTGGCGCAGTTCGGTGGCCAGTCGCAGCCGGCGAAGGGTCGAACGGTCCTCGACGCGGTCGTAGAACCGGACCCCACCTCCCGACCCTTTGGCCGCGTACATGGCTATGTCGGCGTGGCGCAGCAGGCCCGTGGCGTCATGGCTGTTGGGCAGGGAAACGGCCACACCCAGGCTGGCCCGCACGTCGAGCAGGAGGCCCTCGACTCCGAGGGGCTGGCAGATGGTGGCCACAATCTGTTCCGCTTTATCGAAAATGGCCTGGTCCTCGAGGGTGCCGACGTGCAGCACGGCAAACTCGTCCCCGCCCAAACGAGCCACCAGGTTGCCGTCCTGGTCGAGCGGCCCCAGGCGCTGGGCGACCTCTCGCAAAATGGCGTCGCCGGTGTGGTGGCCTAGGGTGTCGTTGACCTCCTTGAAGCCGTCCAGGTCGATGAGCATGACGGTGACGCGGCTATCGGGCGGTGCCCCCTCAGTGGCCTCTTCGAGGCGCTCGGCGAACAGAGCACGGTTGGGTAGCCCGGTGAGAGCATCGTGCTGCGCTTGGTGCTGGCGGACCGAGGCCTCGCGGCGGAGTTGCTCGAGCAACTTGCTGCTTCGTAGCGCCACGCCCGCGTTAGCGGCCAGAGCCTCGAAAAAACGAAGGTCGGCGCGTTTAAACCCCTCGTGCTTGAAGGCCCTGTCGGCAACGAGCAGGTAACCGGCACTCGAGTCGTCGCGCTGGAGCGGTGCGACCAGCACCTCTTTCAGCCCACCCTGGGCGATCGCTGCCGCCAGGGCTTCGTCGTCCTTCGAGCTGTCACTGGCGAGCAAGGCCCCGCGCTCGCGCACAATATTGTCGAGGGTAGAAAAAGGTGACCTATCGTCCAGGTGCGGCGGCCCCTCGCCGCTCAATGCACAACGCAGAGCGAAGCCCAGCGAGGGTTCGTCGAGCGGTATGACCAGTTCAGCATGACCAGCCGAAAGAAGGCTGCGCGCCTCCTCGAGCACGGTCCCCATGACGTCTTGGGCTTCGACTAGTGACCCGAGCCGCCGAGTGAACTCGTAGAGCTTTTCCAGGTTGGCGTAACGCTGGCCCGAAAGGATCGTCCCTCGATAGGCGAAGTTGGCTGCGGCGGCAATCGCAATGAACAGCACGACGCCCCAGATGTTGACCCAGATCAGCGAGATAGCGACCAAAGCGCCGGCAGTGCATACGACGACATGAAGTGCCCCTTGCAGTGCGATGCCCCGCATGGGCGGGCGCCGCCAGTTCGGGTTGACCACCGCGAGTGACACGAGCAAAAGTACGAGGTCGACCAGGTTGATCGTGGTTACGGCGCCCATGGTCACTACCCAGCCCCGTGCGCTAATAGGGGTCGATGTCCCGATGGCCCAGTCGTAGAACAGGACCCCGATTGCGGCGCTGGCTGTGTAGACCAACCAGTTGGTGAGTGCCTTTGTGGGCTGCCGTCGACGCTGGGCGTTGGCCGCGATTTGTCCAAACGAGATTGCGCTCAGCAGCAGCCACGGCGACAGGAAAACGATCCCCACCAGCGCTGGTATCTCGGTCAGCTGGATGGAAAGGCTCGACTGCCGGTTGCGGACGGCGACCGGTTGGGCGCATGCAGCCCAGATCCCCAATGCCACGAACAGCCATAAGGCGGGGCGGTTGCCACCAGCAGGCTTGAGGTCAGATAGTCGGGTGAAATAGAGGACGGCGGTCCCACCTGCCAGGACCGCCGCCAAGAGAAGGGCGCGCCCTACGGCGACTTGTCCTTTGCGTACGTCGGGGGTTGGTTGAGTGTTCGCTGGCTTGTCCAAAGACCGGGCTCCGAAGACTCGCGTCAGGTCACCCCGGATCTCGACCGGTGGCATTCAAACTGTAGATGTTCCGACCGGCGCGTGTACCTCGCCAGTCGGACGTGGGCATGCCACAGCAGCAGCCTGATCACCATCGTACCTGTGAAAAGTTTCTCTAGACACGGATCCGAACATCAGGAAGAATCGGAAGGTGGCCAATGTGGGGGCCTGGCACAAGGGCCCACCTGGCCTGCGGTTATTCTCTTAGGGGTGCCCCATCTACTTCTACCGTGCTTTTTTGCCGGCTGGCACCTAAACGGTGTTGGGAGGGCTTCGCCGAGTAGGTCTTCGGGCTGAAGGGTCGAATGCGGGCCCGACATGAGGGGACTCAAGTCAATGTCGAAAAACACGAAGGAGGAGAGAAATGCGCAGCTTCGCGGTCGATTGAAGCCAGACGTCACCGGACCGGACAAGAGCAAGAAGGAGGAGAGATATGCGCAGCTTCGCCGTTGATTGAAGCCAGACGTCACCGGACCGGACAAGAGCAAGAAGGAGGAGAGATATGCGCAGCTTCGCCGTTGATTGAACCGTCAAGACCAGACGAAATAACGGAAGAAAGGTGAAGGAGGGAGAGACATGCGCAGCTTCGCCGTTGATTGATCAACGCCGCTTAAGACCAGGACTTGAGTTGTTCCGACGCGGCTCGGGCTCAGACACCGAAGCGCCACTTGAGCGCGGTGCGAGCCTGGTCTCCTTGTCGTGTGAGGCTCTGGTACCCTCGGATCGGCCCCCGGCGCCCTTTTTTATAGGGGCCAGGTTCGGGCGTCCAGTGTTTTGGGAGGTAGTGCGGTTGGCGTCCGTCGAGCGGGCGGCATCTGGTTCATCGGGCACGGTTGGCGCGCCCAGTAGCCCTACGGCGGCTCCCGCCGGACGGCGGTCACTGGGTGCGACGTTCAGGCGGCTTTGGTGGGCGACGGGCATATCGGCAAGTGGCGATGGCTTATTGGCCGTTGCAGTGCCTTTATTGGCCTTGACTCTTACGCGAAACCCTTTGATCATCGCGGGCCTGACCGGAGCTAACAGGGCCTCGGCGGCGATGGCCGCACTGCCAGGTGGGCTCGTGGCCGACCGCTGGGACAGGCGCAACGTGATGGTTGCTTGCAATGTCGTGGCCGGTGTGACCCTGCTGGCCCTGGTTGGTGCTTTGACCATCGGGTCGGGCGAGCTCGTGATGTTGTACATAGTGGCGACGGTCCTCGCTGCCTGCGATGTCACCTATACCCTGGCCGTCCAGGCCTCGTTGCCCGATATCATCTCGCAGGACCGGCTCGCGGTTGCCAATGGCCGGCTTATCGCGGTCGAGGGGGCCGGCGAGCAGCTCATAGGGCCAGCAATCGGCGGTGTCCTTTTTTCCCTCGCCCGCAGGGTGCCGTTCTTTGCTGACGGCATCAGCTTCTTTGTGTCAGCGTCCCTGGTAGCGATCGGCCTGCCGCGCCGTGCCCGTCCGGCCTGGCGACCCGCTGGCCATGGTGCCGAAACCTCGAACGGCGCCCGCCCCCATGTCCGGGCCACAGAGCAAATCACTACGCCAAACGGTACTCGTGGCCCCGAGGAGGGCGGGCTTCGACGCGCCGAGGACCGGTCCCGCTGGACGGTCGATTTCCGGCAAGGGCTAAGCGTGTTCAGGAGCGACCGGACGCTCAAGCTGCTGGCCGCGGTGGCGGCGGCAGGTGCCCTGTGCCAAACGATGGTCCTTGCCATCCTGGTGTTGTACGGCGAGCAAACGTTGCACCTGACCTCGACTGGCTATGGGCTGTTCCTTGCTTTTGCGGCCGCCATCGGAGTGGCCGGGGCTCATTTCGCCGGATATTTGCAGGAGCGCTGGGGGTCCGGCCAGCTGATCCTCGGTGGTCTGACGCTGGCCGCGGTTAGCTACATTGGCCTCGCCTTCACGCACTCGGTTGTGCCCGCGGTGTTCGTGTTCGGCTTGCAAGAGATCGGTACCGTGGCCGCCAATGTCGGCTCGGTGACGGCTCGCCAGCACATCATCCCGCGTCGCCTCTACGGCCGGGTCGGCAGCGTGCACAGGCTGGCCGTGTTGAGCGCCAGTGCTGTTGGCGCGCTGTTAGGGGGGTTCATCGCGTCGGCGTCTTCGGTGGAGGCCGCCATGCTCGTGGCCGGCGCATCGTGCGTTGTGACAATGGCCCTATTTGCTCCGTGGTTGCTTCGAGCGCTGGCCCCGGCAGGCCATCGCTAAACGCTGGCTCTGTCAATCTGGGGCCACAAGGGTCAACTGGGACGTCACGATGTCGCCCAGCAAAAGCCGGGCGACCCAAGTCTTCGGTTCGGTCCCAGTTCACGGTGCAAACCGGGACTTTTTCCTATCGACGGCAGCCGGAGAGCACGAAACAAGCGATGCAATCTGCAAAACGCGCGGCGCGACTGCCGGCCACAATTCGTCGTCATAAAAGTGGCCGACCGCAATTGTCAAGGTCGAGCCTGGACACGTGCGCTGCGCCCGTGTCCAGCAAATCCTGGACCGCCATTTCGGGGACGCTGTCGCGACCTGATTTGCTCACGCCAACGCCGTTCCCTATATCCCGCCCGAATATTGCTGGAGGCGTATACATAACTACTGAGGGGGGGCGGCGAACACGTCGATCAAGTTCCCGCGTTCCCCCTTCACGGCCGCGTCTACGGTACGCCCTGCCCGCATGCAGACGTGCGGGTCCCCGGGGGAAAAGTAGGGGACCCTGGTGGTAGGGGGCCCATCAGCCAGGGGGGAGGACCGCAGGCCTCATCCCACCACCTGTTAAAAAGGTTACCAGCGCTTCTGTGGCACTTGTGTGACTTCGAAGTGACAATTTTGTAAACGTCTGTAAACGCGTGTAAAAAAACGTTAACAAATCACCCCATCCGGGTCATCTATCTCCGGGCACGACGCGCGCCTAGTGTCTTAGGGCGTGCTACGAGTCTCTGCCGTCCAAGAGGTTACTGACGACTTGATGAAGGCCGTCCAGCACCTGGTACCCCAGCTGTCGAGCTCGGCCGGCCCTCCCAGCCGACGAGAAGTCGAAGAGATCGTCAGGTCGCCGGGTGCGACGTTACTCGTGGCTCGAGACGACACGCTCGACGAGACCGATGGCGTGGCCGGCCAGGACGCCGTGGCCAACTCCGACGAGCCCCGCGGCCCGATTGTGGGGATGCTTACGCTCGTGACTTTCCGGATACCGACCGGGGTCCGTACCCGCATCGAAGACGTGGTCGTCGACAGTGCCGGCCGGGGCCGAGGCGTCGCTACAGAACTTACCCGGGCCGCTCTCGAGATCGCAGCAGCCAGGGGTGCCCACACTGTTGACCTGACGTCGCGACCGTCTCGAGAGGCAGCCAACCGCCTATACCAACACCTCGGCTTCGTCCAGAGGGAGACGGTCGTCTACCGCTACGAACTGCCTTCTTAGCGGCTGGTGCTGGCCTCTTGATGCGGGCTCAGTAAGCCCGCCCCACCACCGCATCGAGCTCGGCCAGGTCGTCACCGGGCGTCGGGAGAGACCCGTCCGGGCGTTGCAGCAGGCGGACCGTGATACCCCCGGCATTGAGCCGCCCTTCCCCATCGCCCGCCACGAGCGCTTCTCCAGGCACAACAGCAAAGCCCGATTGAGCACCCTCCTCCGCCTCCTCCAGGGTGGAGGCGCGGACGGTGTTCTCCTCGCGCCGGCGCAGGGCTTCGGCGAACATGGCGGCCTGGCTCGATTCGAGCACCTCGGCAACGGCCGCCACTACCCCCCCCAGCGGCAGCGAGGCCTTGGTCTTGTCGTCGCGCCGCGATAACACGACCGTGCCTGCGGCCAGGTCGCGAGGCCCGACTTCCACGCGGACCGGGACACCCTTCAGCTCCCAATTGACCACTCTGCGGCCGAAAGACAGATCCGTCCTTACGTCCAGCTCCACCCTGACCCCGGCGGCTCGCAATTGCTCGGCCAGCGCCGAGGCGGCCTCGCCGGCACCTTCTTCGGTCCGCACCACGAGCACCACCACCTGCACCGGTGCCAATCGCGGTGGGATCCTGAGGCCGGCGTCATCGCCATGCACCATGATGAGAGCGCCCATCAGTCGTGAAGAGGCGCCCCACGAGGTCTGCCAGGCGAAGCTTTGCTGGCCAGTTTCGTCCAGGAACGTTATGCCGAAGACCTTGGCGAAAGATTGGCCCAGCTCGTGGCTCGTCCCCATCTGCAGCGCTTTGCCATCGCGCATCATGGCTTCGGTCGTCCAGGTCGTATTCGCGCCGGCAAAACGCTCACGGTCTGTTTTGCGCCCCAGCAGGACGGGGGAAGCCAGGACATTGACCATGAAGTCCTCGTAAACGTCCCGCAGTATGCGCAACGCGTAGCGGTGTGCGTCGTCCTCGTCGGCGTGAGCGGTGTGGCCCTCCTGCCACAGGAACTCCGTCGTCCGCAGGAACAACCGGGGACGCAGTTCCCAGCGGACGACGTTGGCCCACTGGTTGACAAGTAAGGGAAGGTCTCGGTAGCTCTGGATCCACTTGGCCAGGAACGAATCGATGATCGTCTCGCTGGTCGGGCGCACGACTGCGGGCTCCTCCAGTTTCTTCCCGCCCCCGTGGGTCACGACCGCCAGTTCCGGGCTGAAGCCCTCGACATGCTCCGCTTCCTTGTGGAAATAGCTCTCTGGTATTAGCAGAGGGAAGTAGGCATTTTGCGCCCCCGCCGCCTTGATGCGGGTGTCTAGCTCCATCTGCATCCGCTCCCAGATGGCATAACCATAAGGCCGGATGACCATGGTGCCGCGCACGGGGCCACCCTCTGCCAGCTCGGCTTTGGCCAGTACGTCCTGGTACCACTGAGGGAAGTCGTCAGCTTGAGGGGTGAGGACGTCGGCTTTGGGCATGGCACGACGATGCTAGAGGAAGCTCCGCCCCGACCCGGAAAAATTGCTCCGGTGGGCCGCGACCCGAGCCGGCGGGGCGAAGTAGGGATAGGCCTCCCTCCCATGGGTAGAATGGCCGGGGTGGCTTCTAACGAGGATCTTTCCGCGGGCAGGCGCCAGAGGACCTCACTGTACGAACGCATGACGCGATCGAGCCTCGTCCGGCGGGTGCTGGACACACGGCTTGTCGACCGGTGCCTGCAGCCGGCTCGGGGCGACGGATCGTTTCATAAGTTTGTCCGGTACTCGCTCGTTTCTGCCGTTGCCATCGTCATCAGCCAGGCCACCATTCTCATATGTACGTGGTTGCTCGGCCTCTCAGGCATTGCCGCCAACACGATTGGTGCGCTGGTGGCCACCCCGGCTTCTTACGAGCTCAACCGCAAATGGGCGTGGCGCAAGGGGGGCAAAAGCCACTTGTGGAAGGAGGTCGTGCCTTTCTGGGCGCTCACCCTCGTTGGTTTTCTGGCCTCAACGGGTACGGTCCAAATCGCTGACAACCTGTGCCAGTCGCACGGGGTAACTGGGTTGGCCCGCTCGCTGGCCATCATGGGCGCTTCTCTGTTTGCCTACGGGGTTATTTGGATCGGCAAGTTCTTCTTGTTCAACCGGCTCATTTTCGCCACGGACAATGGCGCCGCCGCCTCTGCCGGTGTCCTCGAAAATGGGGATGCCGCTGTCGAGTCCGCTCACCGGTGCGAACGGCACTGAGGTCGATGGCGCTCAGACCAACGGCGTCCCTGCCGTCACGGTGCCGACGACGGCGGTTTTCGAGGGCAACGCCGGCGCCGGTCGCTAGCGGCGCGAACGCCTGGTGGGCTCATCCAACAATTGAACGAACAGGTCCCAGCCTGGCTGGCCGTGGCTCGTGCGGCCAAAGGCTTTATGCCGGACGACGAGGGCATGGCGCTTCACGTGGCCGGGATGGAGGCCGGCCGCAGCGGTCTCGGCCCCCTGCTCGAGATCGGTACGTACTGCGGCAAATCGGCCGTGTACCTCGGAGCCGCGGCCCGCGCAACAGGGGCGGTACTGTTCAGCGTTGACCACCACCGGGGCTCGGAGGAAATGCAATTGGGCTGGCCCCACCATGACCCGGAGGTCGTCGACGGCCGGACCGGGTTGATGGACACGCTCCCCTGGGCGCGCCGGACCATCCACGATGCGGGCCTTGACCACGAGGTCGTCCTGATGGTGGGGGAGTCACTGACCGCCGCCCGGGGCTGGTCGGGACCTCTGTCCTTGCTCTTCATAGACGGCGGCCACGGCGAGGATGTGGCGTCGGCCGACTACCGGTCCTGGGTGCCCAAGGTGGCCCTGGGAGGCACGCTGGCCATCCACGACGTCTTCGCCGACCCTGGGGACGGCGGTCAGGCGCCCTACGACTTGTACCGCGCGGCGCTCCACTCGCGGGAGTTCGAGGAGTCGGGGGCGGCCGGCTCGCTGCGTCTGCTGCGCCGGTGCAGGCAATTCGAGCCAGTTTGACCCGCCGGCCCGGCGCGGCAACGCTTGACGCTCACATGTCTGCCGGCGCCGTCATCCTGTTCGACCACTCGTGAGCCCCGCCAGGGCCCGGTCTCCGGACCACGGCGCGAGACGCTGCGAGTAGCGCTGCTCTCGTACCGGGGCAACCCCCGTTCGGGAGGCCAGGGCGTCTATGTGCGTTTTTTGTCACGCGAACTGGCTCGGCTGGGCCATTCGGTAACGGTCTTTTCCGGCCCACCCTGGCCTCTCCTCGACGCCAGCGACCGCATCGATTTAGTGAAGGTCCCCAGCCTGGACCTGTACCGAGAGCCCGACCCTTTTCGGGTCCCGAAGCTGACCGAGTTCCGTTCCCCGGTCGACGCGCTCGAGTTCGCCACCGTCATGACCGGCGGGTTCCCCGAGCCCTTAACCTTCAGCTTGAGGGTTAGAGAGTTCCTTTCGCACCGGCGGGGTGAGTTCGACATCGTCCACGACAACCAGTCCTTCGGTAGCGGGCTCCTCGGCCTGATGCACGACGGCTGGCCGCTCATCGGTACTTGCCACCACCCGGTGACGGTCGACAGGCTGGTCGATTTCGCTCACGCCCCAAGCCGGGGGCGAGAACTTTCGTTGCGCCGTTGGTACGGGTTCGTGGGCATGCAAAACCGGGTGGCCCGCCAGCTGCCCCGCATCATCACGGTTTCGTCCTCGTCCCGTCGCGACATCGTCGAACAGATGGGGGTGGCCCCCGAACGCCTGGCGATTGTGCCTGTGGGTGCCGACCACGAGCTCTTCAGGCCCTTGCCGGGAGTGAGAAGAGTTCCCGGGCGCATCATGACCACAGCCAGCGCCGATGTCCCGATGAAGGGCCTCGCTTTCCTCCTGGAGGCGCTGGCCAAGCTGCGGACGACGACGCCAGAGGCCCATCTCGTGGTGGTCGGCGAACCCCGTCAGGAGAGCGCCGCCTCCCAGGTAATGGACCGCCTCGGGCTCGATGGCGCTGTCACATTCCGGCCCGGGGTGAGCGACCGGGAACTCGTCGAGTTGTACGCAGAAGCGGAGGTCGTAGCTGTGCCGTCTCTCTACGAGGGTTTCTCCCTGCCGGCGGTGGAGGCCATGGCGTGCGAGGCGCCTGTAGTAGCCAGCGCCGGCGGCGCCCTGCCCGAGGTAGTCGGCCTGACGGACGGGCCGCGTTGCTCGTACCTCCGGCCGACCCGGGCGCATTGGCGTCGGCGTTGGGGCGGGTGCTTTCGTCTTGGGGCTCCTGGAACGGCGGTTCCGCGGGGCTAGGCCTTCGGTTGGGCCAGTCCGGCCGGCGTCGCGTGCTCGAGCGTTTCACCTGGGCAAAGTGTGCGACGGGGGCCGTGGAGCAGTACCACGCGGTCATGGCCGAGCGCGACGGGCCGGACCACGCAGTTCCATGCTGACCGTCCGCTATGACTGGCTGGGCCTCCGGCCCGGCGAGAGAGTGCTCGATTTCGGTTGCGGAGGTGGTCGCCACAGTTTCGAGGCGATGAGGCGCGGGGCCGTAACCATCGCCCTCGACTCGGACCGGGAGGCGCTGGCCGGAGCGGCCGCTTGGGTGCGGGCTTTGCTGGAACAGGACAAGGAGACGGCGGAAGCAGGTGGGCACGGCGACCTGGTGGCCGGGAACGGGTCATCTCTCCCTTTCCCCGATGGCTGTTTCGACCGGGTGATCGCCGCGGAAGTGCTCGAGCATGTGCCCGACGACAGCCGCGTGCTGGCCGAGTTGGCCCGGGTGCTACGCCCCGGAGGCGTGATCGCCGTCACCGTCCCCCGCTGGTACCCGGAGGCGGCCAACTGGGCGCTCTCGAGTGAGTACCACAACGTCCCTGGTGGTCACGTCCGCATCTACCGGCACTGCCAGATAGGCCTACGCCTCCACCGTGCCGGGCTCACGCCGTTTCGCTTCCATCACGCCCACGCGTTGCACAGCCCGTATTGGTGGCTTCGCTGCGCGCTCGGCCCCGATAGCGAGTCCAACGCCGTCGTGAAGGTATACCACCGCCTTCTGGTGTGGGACATCACGGCCAAGACTCCATTGACGCGATGGCCTGAAGCCGTGCTCAACCCGGTGCTGGGCAAGAGCCTGGTCGTTTATGCCCGCAAACCCCTGGACCGGGCGGCGGCATGAGCGCTCTGACGCCGGCCGAGATCCGTCAGACGGCCGACTGGATTGCCTCGGTGCAAATGGCTGACGGCATGGTCCCCTGGTATACCGGGGCCCACGCTGACCCGTGGAACCACGTCGAGGCGGCCATGGCCCTCGCCACCGGCGGGTGCTGGCCCGAAGCACAGCGGGCGTTCGATTGGCTGGCCGCCAAGCAGTTGCCCGAAGGAAGCTGGTGCGCGGCTTATGTGCCCGACGGCGTCACCGAGCCGCGAAGGGACCCCAACACGTGCGCGTATGTGGCCACCGGCGTGTGGTGGTGCGCCCAACTGAGCCAGAGCACTCATCTGCTGGAGGCGACATGGCCGATGGTGAAAAGGGCCATCGGCTGGTGCTTGCGTTACCAGCGGCCCGGCGGGGAGATCACGTGGTCGGTCGACCCGGATGGCATGGCGGCGAAGTTCGCCCTCTTGGCCGCCAGCTCGTCGCTCCAGCACTCTCTGGCCTGCGGGGCCTCCGTGGCCGAGGCCCTCGGTCATTACGAGGAAGCCGCTACCTGGCGCAGGGCGTCTGCATTGCTGGCGCGTGCCGTGGTGACCAGGCCCGCAGCCTTCGCTCCAAAATCCCGTTGGGCCATGGACTGGTACTACCCCGTACTGACGGGTGCTCTGGCGGGGGACGAAGCGTACCGAAGGATGGAGTCGCGCTGGGCAGAGATGCTGGTGGCCGGAGTCGGCACCCGCTGTGTGGCGGACAAGTCGTGGGTGACGGCGGCCGAGTCGGCCGAATGCGCCATGGCGGCGGCCAGGGCGGGGCTGCCGGCGCCGGCTACCGAACTCTTGGCCTGGACACGGCATTTCCGAGCCGGTGATGGTGGCTACTGGACCGGGTGCGTCCACCCCGATTGCGTTCGGTTCCCGTCCGGTCAAAAAAGCACATACTCGGCCGCCGCCGTCATCATCGCTGACCATGTGCTGCACGAGCGGTCCCCGGCGGCGGCCATTTTCTCGATGCCGGGGGCCATTAACCGCGAGTCATCGGACCACCCGGCCGAAGAAAGGGGGCCTTCGGACGGCTGGCCGTCGAAAGGCTGGCCGTCGAAAGGCTGGCCCTACGACGTTGGGAGCCCCAGCGACTCCACTGCGGACAGCACCTCTCTGGCCGCCCGCCGGCCAGAGCCAATGCACGCCGGTACGCCGACCCCGTTGTAGCTGGCGCCGGCCAAGCTCACCGTGGGGGCGTGGCGAGCCAGCATCGCTCTTGTGGAGGCCACCCGGTCCAGGTGCCCGACCGTGTATTGAGGCATCGACCCGGGCCAGCGGCTTACCCGCCAGGCCAAAGGCGGCGGCAGGCCCGGCCCACCTCCTGCTCCGGGGCGCCCGACGACGACGGTCTCCAGTTCTCTGCAGGACCGCTCGGCCAGGCCCTCGTCGTCGAGGCGGGCCCAGTACTGCTCGTTCGCCCTGCCGGCCGAAACCCGCACGACGGTCGTCCCCGGAGCGGCCCAGTGTGGCCATTTGTGGGAACCGAAGGAACACGCTGTCATTACCATCCCGCTCCCGGGGGCCACCAGGATGCCGCTTATGTCGTTCAGCTTGTCCGGCCCGCCTCCAAAAGCCTTGACTGCCCCGGAAAGGGCACTTTGCGGTGCCAGAATCTGCGAACGCCGTAGCGGTGAACGCCAGCGTGGTGACCGCTACCGAGACGAACTCCATGCCCGCCAGCGGTGGGGCCGTCGACTCGCCGAGAACTGCCCCGAGCAATGAGAAAGCCACCGGCACCGGTACGGCCAATACCGCTCCGTCGAACCGCCCACCGTCGGGCTCGACCACGACCCCGCCTCGATCCTGGCGCACCATTGCCGCCTCGGCCGGGACGAACATAGTGCCGACGGCCCCCAACCGGTCGATGAGCCGATCGGCCAGGGCTTGCATCCCTTGGCGGGGGGCTACGAAAAGCGGGCTGGGTGCGGAGGAAGGCCGGCGGGCCGGGGTGGCCCGCCGTAACCCCATGATGAGGCTCCGGTTGGCCTGCGCCGCGGCCAGCAGCTGAGGGGCGGTGGCGGCGGCGCTCAGTTGCCTGGTCGACCCGGCGTGGATGCTGCCCAGGAGGGGTTCGACCAAGCGCTCGGCCACCTGCCGGCCGAGGCGCGATGCGACCAGGTTGTACACGCTTACGTCGCTCTCTCGCCGGAAACGCGGACGAACCAGGTCGAACGACGCCTGGGCTATCCCACCGGCCGAGAGGATCCCTGACCGGACCAAGGGCACCAGCTTGGCCGGAGCGCCGAGGACGAGGCCGGCCGGAAGAGGCCGCAGTTTCCCGCCGGAGAACAACAGCGCCCGGTTCGCCCGGGTTGCCTCGAGCGACTCGTCGAGACCGAGTTCTGAGCAAAGGGCGAGCCCCTCCGGCACCCTCGTAAGCAACGAGTCGGGGCCTTCGTCCACCGCCCGGCCGAGGAACTGCGTGGTCCGTAGTTTCCCGCCCAGCTGACTGGGCTCGTACAAGGTGATCTCGGCCCGGTCCCCGGTGGCGGCGGCCAGTTCCCACGCCGCTGACAACCCGGCGATCCCACCCCCGATTACGGCGAACTTCACTATCTGGCCGTTTCGGTGTGGACGAGGTCAACCAGGCGGGCCAGCTGGTCGGGGTCGGTGGCCGGCAGGACGCCATGTCCGAGGTTGAACACATGACCCTTGTCCCCGGCTACAGCTAGCACCGCCCTGGCCTGGTCGGCCAGCACGGGCCAGGGGGCGAGGCAGGCAGTGGGGTCCAGGTTGCCCTGGACGGCGACGCCCGGGCCGACCCTCGACCGAGCCACGTCGAGTGGTACTCGCCAATCGACCCCTACCACGTCGGCCCCCGCCTCTGCGAAGGTGCTCAGCAACTCGCCCGCACCGACACCGAAGACGACCCGCGGCACGCCAAGCGGCGCCAGGCCGTCGAGGATCGTCCTCAGGGCGGGCAGTACGTGGCGGCGGTAGTCCGCCGGTGATAGGGCGCCGCCCCAGCTCTCGAAGATCTGCACTGCGGCCGCCCCGGCTGTCACTTGGTCACGCAGGCTGGCCAACGCAATGGTGGCCAGGCGACTAACCAGTGCCTCCCACAGCCCGGGCTCAGACCACATGAGGGTCTTGGTCAAGGCGTAGCCCTGTGATGGGCCGCCCTCGACGAGATAGCTAGCCAGCGTAAAGGGGCCGCCGGCAAATCCGATCAAAGGCACGCGCAGCTCACGGGTGAGAAGGTGGACAGCGTCCACCACGTAGGGGACCGGCGACACCCGTAGACGGTCAAGATCTGCCTGCTCGCGGAAGGGTTTTTCGACCACGGGCCCGTCCCGGGAGCGACGTCCACGCCGAAATCCACCAGTGGTACGACGATGTCCGAGAAAAGGACGGCGGCATCGACCTCATAGCGGCGCAGTGGCTGCAAAGTCAGTTCGGCGGCGAGGGCGGGGTCGCGCACCGCGTCCAGGATGCTCCCTGGCCCGCGCCGCGCCCTGTACTCAGGCAGCGACCGGCCCGCCTGGCGCATAAACCAGATCGGGGTATAGGGCACAGCTTCGCTCCGACAGGCGGCCAAGAAGGGTGGTGGGGCTAAGGATGGTGAGGCGGAGGATGGGGAGTTGGCGTCCACTTCGCCTACCGTAACGGCTTGGCCCACTTCCTCAAGCGGTCAGGCTCGAGCGGTCAGGCTCGAGCGGTCAGGCTCAAGTGGTCAGGGTCAAGTGGTCAGGTTCCTCAGGCCCCCGGGCCGGCACGTCAACCGGCCCTGGCGCCGTCCCGCCTTGCAGGATGCGGGTGTGGCGAGCAAAGTAGAAGGTTCGGGCTATGGCGCACCCTGACGTGCCTGCTGAGCAGGCCTACCTCGACCGTGCTTACGAACGCCTCGAGGTTGTGCGGGGCGAGACCCAGGCTCGCCTGCGGGAGGCGTTCAGGGAACGCGGCGGTACGTTCCAGTCCTATACCGAACGCGATATCAAGGTGCGTAACAGCCTCAACCGGCTCGAGAAACTGCAGCTGGGACGAGAGGCCCTCATCTTCGGCCGCATTGACCGGGCTGGTCACCATGACGGTGAGGGTGCTGGCGCCAGGGAAGCCGACGCCGTAGGTGGCGGGCGAAGCGAGCGGGGCAGCGGCGAGGACGAAAGCTTCCATATAGGGCGGCTGGCGCTCTCGGACGCCGAGCACGAACCCCTGGTGGTGGACTGGAGAGCGCCGGTGGCCGAGCCCTTTTACCGGGCGACGGGGGCGCGCCCTATGGGGTTGCGCCGGCGGCGCCATTTCCTGACAGAAGGCCGGCGGGTGGCTGACCTCGAGGATGAGCTGTTCGCCCCGGACGGGACGGAGGTGTCGGCCGAAGTGCTCGGCCTGTCCGGGCCTGGTGTGTTGAGGGCGGCCCTCGAACGCGCCCACACCGGCCGGATGCGCGACATCGTCGCCACCGTCCAGGCTGAGCAGGACGAGATCATCCGCTCCCCCCTGCCCGGGGCGCTGGTCGTGCAGGGCGGCCCTGGCACCGGGAAGACGGCCGTAGCTCTTCACCGGGCCGCCTACCTCCTCTACACGCACCGCTTCCCGCTCGAGGTCCAGGGAGTCCTCGTAGTCGGCCCAATCCCACCTTCCTGCGCTACATAGACCAGGTGCTCCCGTCGCTCGGAGAAACAGGGGCCGAACTTTCAACCGCCAGCGGGCTGTACAAAGGGGCCAAGCCGGTGGCGACCGAGCCGGTGCCCGTGGCCCGCTTGAAGGGCGACCCAAGGATGGCCAGGTTCATCCGGCGGGCCGTCCGCCAACGAGAACGACCGCTGCGCAGGACGGCCGAGATCCCGTACGGCCGCCTGGTGCTAACTCTCACACCTCAGGCCTCGACCGAGATCGTGAGTACGGCCAAGAGACGTTCTGGCCCGCACAACGCCCGTCGCCGGCTGGTCGAGCGCTTGCTATGGGAGCACTTTGCCGCCCAGTTCGAACGACGGGGAGACGGCCCCGACGGCCGTCCGGGCGAACAGGGACGGGCCGAAACAGGACGTGGCCAGACCGCCTCGGGGCCAGTGGCACCTGGCTCCGACGAGATCTTGGCCAGCGAGCTCGGAGCGGAGCTGCGCCACCGGCCCGAAGTAGTGGAACTTCTCGAGCGGATCTGGCCCAGGATGACGGCCGAAGCTTTTCTGCACGACCTCTTTGGAGCGAGGCCGCTCATCGCGCTGGCTGGCAACGGCGCGCTCAGTGCGACAGAACTCGACCTCCTGTTCCGCCCTAGAAGCGCAAACCTCAATGACGTCCCGTGGTCTCCAGCCGACGTCGCCTTGTTGGACGAGGCGAGCTGGCTGCTCGGCCCGGTGCGCTCTGAGCCAGCTACCGAGCACCGGTCCTACGGCCACATCGTGGTCGACGAAGTGCAGGATCTCTCGCCCATGGAGCTCAGGATGGTCGGCAGACGGTCGCTGTCTGGCTCCATCACGCTGGTCGGCGACATCGCTCAGGCGACGGGTTATTGGGCGCCGAGCTCCTGGGACGACCTGATGGCGCACCTGCCGGCCCGCAGAGGCTGGCGCCTGGCCAGCCTGTCCGTGAGCTATCGCGCCCCTGCCGAAGTGATGGAGCTGGCGGCGCATGTCCTCGCCGCGGCCCTGCCCGGGGCCAGGCCGCCTGAACCCGTGCGCCGGACAGAACGGCGCCCGAGGGTGCTTACGCCGAGCACGAACGCCGGTCAAGACGGGACGGCGGTCTGGCACGCGCTCATTTCCCGCACCGTCAAAGACGAGCTTCAGGCCGTTTCCGCCATCGAGGCCGGCGAGGACGGCAGCGTGGGCGTCCTGGTCCCGTCAGAGCTCTTGGCTGACACGAGGTCGGCTCTCGAAGAAGGAGGTGTGGCCTTCGGCGCAGTCGGTTCGGGTGCTCTAGACACGCCGGTGAGCCTCCTCGCGCTGGGCGACGCCAAGGGCCTGGAGTTCGACTCCGTGGTGGTCGTGGAGCCGGCACGTATCGTTGCGCAACCGCCCGAAGGGATGCGCGCCCTCTATGTGGCTGTAACCCGCTGTACCCGGCGGTTGGCCATACTGCACCGGGAGCCACTACCGGCACCTCTGCGGGGGGCGGACCGTGGCCCAGGACAAGAAGACGGCTCAAGTGATGGGCCGGATGCGAGAGACGCCGGCACAAACCTAGAAGGCGTCGGGCATCCAGGGGACGGGGCCGGCGAAGAGGGCCGTTAGGAACTCCAGGCTGGGGTCGTCCTCGTCCAGGGCGCCGAGCAACACAAGGTCGGATGGCGTAGCCAGGCCGGTGTACAGCGCGGAGAACAGGCCGATGGGCAGCGTTTTGGCCGGCGCCGGTTTGGCCGGTCTGGTTTCGGCCGGCATGGTTTCGGCCGGCATGGTTTCGGCCGACGCGGTTTCGGCGCCAACCACGGGCCGCGGCTCGGTCGGGGTCACAGCGACCCTGCCCCCGCTGGCGCGGACCACCCATGACCCTGAGTTCCCCGGAAAGAGGGGGTCGTGGATCCTGAGGACGGTTTCGCCTTCGACGGCCGGGTAACCCCGGGCTTCGAGCGCCCCGGGCACGTCCAGCACCCGCAACATCCACCTGGTCCATGAAGGGGACAGGGCGAACCCGTTGGTCTGGAGGACTAGGCCCAGCGGCCCTGCGCTCACTGGCCCAACCACACCAGGTCCTTGGCCGCGTTCTCGAACCGCCTGAAGTACCGGATGAGAGAGTTGAACGCGGCCGCGCTCGTGGCGACCAGGTGCTTACAGAACAACGCGTAGCTCCCTCCGCGCCTTTCCTCCAGGAAGTAGCTGGCATAGCCGGCGATGCCGTCCTTGCCCGCGACGACGGCGGTGCGCTGGTAGGTGCCCTCGCCGGCGTGGGCGAGGGAACGGTCCACCCAGAAAGCAGGGTCTGCGGTCTCGACGGGCCCGTTGAACCGGCGAGCAAACTTAGAGAAGCAGGTCATGACCTCGCCGATCTCGTTCTTGTCCATCTCCCTTACCGATAGCTCACTGACCTGGGCGTTTGTGGTGCTGCCCCCCGGCAAGCCGGCCGCCGGCAGATCGGCGATCGCCACTCGGAAGTGCGGCCGGAAACCCGCGAACTCGTAACCCAGCTTCCTGTACAAGGTGGCCGTCGAGGGGTAGAGAGCGCTCACGAGCCTGCCCTCTGCTCGGCCCTTTCGCAACAGCTCGCTCACCAGCGCGGCCGCTATCCCACGCCCGCGGTCCTCTGGCTGGACGATGACTCCCTCGATGCCTGCGCAGGGCACGCGGCCCCCGCCGAACCACTGGTCGAAGTCGATCGAGCGGGCGGAGGCGGCCACACGGGCCCCGTCGTAGACGCAGAGACGGCCGCTCAGGGAGATCCTTTCTGGCCGGGCCGGGGAATTGAACGCCAGACCGGACAATAAAGCGATTGCTTCCCTGTCCGTCTCGGCGGGGGGGCGGATGTCGCGCATGGGCCGAAAATACTAGGCTCCCCCCATCGCCCAGGGAAGGAGCGAGCAGTGCTGGTACTGACGAGGCATGTCCACCAGAGCATCGTGATAGGCCAGGACGTCGTGATTACGGTTCTGGAGGTCCGGGGGGACCAGGTCCGGCTGGGGATCACAGCACCCAAGGACGTCCAGGTCCATCGCGAGGAGGTCTTTGCCGCCTTGTCGGCCGCCGAGCGCCAAAACAGTTTGCCCGAACCGGCTGCATCTGAAAGGGTGCCTCACGGCGTTGTCCGCCAGGGCGTTGTGCCCGAGGACGTTGTGGCCGAGAACGTCGGAACGGCCACGGACCAGAGCCCCAGGGCCTGAGTTCCCGTGCGGGGCCGCAGAGGTAGCCGACAAGTCGCGCCCCGGGCCCGGTATCATTGTTAGACGAGGCCACGGTGATCAGGTCTGGCGCAGGGGCTACACAGCAGCCGGTGCCGCTCGGTAACTGGCTATGTGGTGGCCGCTGCAGACTGGTAGGGGAGCGCCTGTGAGTGCCCTTCGCGTGAGGACAAGGGACTAAGTGCCAAACAACCATGCCGCTCAGCCCGAGGAGGACTTGGTCCGCCTATATCTGAACGACATCGGCAAGCATTCGCTGCTGACGAAGGACGATGAGGCAAGGTTGGCGCAAGCCATCGAGGCCGGGCGAGCTGCCCGAGCTGAGATGGGGGCGAGCCGCCAACTGACGGTCCCCCGCAAGCGCGAGTTGCGGCGAGCCATCAGAGAAGGCGACGAAGCGGCGGAGACGTTCGTAAAGGCCAACCTGCGGCTGGTCGTCTCCATCGCCAAGAAGTACCAGGCTGCAGAGCTACCGCTGCTCGACCTGGTGCAAGAGGGGAACCTCGGGCTGATGCACGCAGTCGAGAAGTTCGATTGGCGCAAAGGCTTCAAGTTCTCGACGTATGCCACCTGGTGGATCCGTCAGGCGATAACCCGCGGCATCGCCAATACGGGCCGGACAGTACGTCTCCCAGTCCATGCCGGCGACCTTTTGACCCGTGTCACCAAGGCTCGCGGGCGTCTCGAGGGCCAACTCGGGCGCCGTCCGACCTCGGCTGAGCTAGCCAACGACCTCGAGCTCGAAGAGGAAAAGGTGATCGAGATCCTGCGGCACGCGGCGGAGCCGCTGTCGCTCTCGGAGCCGCTTCGTGAGGACGGTGACGCCGAGCTTGGCGACGTGGTGGAGGACCGTTCGGCGGTGTCGCCGTTCGAGGCCGCCGCCGCCTCGTTGTTGTCCGGTGAGGTCAGCAAGATGCTCGTCGCCCTGGACGAGCGCGAACGGGAGATCCTCCGGCTCCGCTTTGGCCTGGACCGGGGAGAGCCCCGGACGCTGGACGAGGTGGGCGAGCACTTCAACCTGACAAGGGAGAGGATCCGCCAGATCGAGGCCAGGGCTATGTCGAAGCTGCGTCACCCGTCCACCGACCGGGGAGCGCGAGAGCTGCTGACCACCTAGCCCATCTGGCCGGCCTCGGTGCCGGAGTACGGGGTGCCACCGCCGGTTGAAGACGGCCTCCCCGCGGCCGATTTGGGCCGTTGTGGCCCGGCGACGCTGCCGGCGGGCCCGTTCGCTTGGATTAGGCGGCCGACCTAGGCGCCCGTAAATGGCCGGCTGAAGTCTTCGGGCAACTTGGCCAATACGAAGCTGAACAGAAGCTTGTGGTCTGTCGTCACCAATACGATGGCGGCCTTCCCAGAATCGTCAGTCGGCGAGCCAGCAACCTGGCCGGCGGGGAAGTTGCCCGTGAAAGCGAAGGCACACACGCTCTTGCCCCGTCCCACGGGGGGGACCGGGAGGTTTTTATGCGCCCGCTGGCTCACCAGGCGTTCCATGGCGCCGGGGCGGACGAGGATAACCCCGTGGAAGTCGTAAGCGGTGCGAGGGAGGTTGAGGGCAGCCTCGGCTATGGGAAGGCTCTCATAGCAGTCCGACAACCCCACCGGGGGGCTCGGATGGGCACACGCGGCGACGGCGCCGCTGAGACCGCCGGCCACAACCGCGGCCACGGCCAGCCGTGATAGCGAGCGGAAGAAAGTGGTCATCATGGCCTGTTCAGTCGTTTTGCGTTGCCATCACTGGCTCCGTTGCCATCACTGGCTCTGTTGCCGTCGCTGGCTCGGCTGCCGTCACTGGCGCTCGTAGCGTTCACTTGTCCTCCGTCCCGGCTCGAGAGCCGAGCCTCTTGGCCGCAGCGGCCCTGCCGGCCGCGCCGGCGCTGCTGGCGCTTTCCCCACTCGCACTACCGCCACGTGCGCCGTCCCCGACCGCGCCGTCGTCACTCGTGCCGGCCCCATAAGGTCCGGCCCCACTCGCTCTGCCCATCGCGCCCGAGGCCAGCGGCGCCGGCGCTGCGGTGGCGGCGGCTGCTCGTGCCGCCCGTTCTCTCCGCCGCCGACCACGGGCCAGCACCAGGTAGCAGCCGGCGCCAGTGGGGAGCGGGATCCAGAAACTGATCACCCTGTAGAGCAGGACGGCGGCTACTGTTGGTGCCCGGCCGCCGCCGAAGGCGACCAGGGCGACGGTCAGACTGCCCTCCACTACTCCGAGGCCGCCTGGAGTTATGGGAAGGTTAACGGCCAGCTGGGCGGCGCAATAGGCCAGCAGCAGGCCCTGCCAGGGAACAGGGGAACCGACGGCCAAGAAAGCGAACGCCAGGCAACCGCAGTCCGCTATCCAGTACGCCGACCCGGCCAGCACCGCCGTCAACCACTGGTTGCGGGCGGGGGCGACGCTGCTCATCCGCTGGAGAGCGCGGGCCATGGGGCCGGTGAACTGCCCCGGCTTACGGTGCAGCCGTCGTTCGAGCCCTCCCGCCGCCCTCGACAGGAGGTCGTACGCCCTGGCTCGCTTAACCCAGACGACCACCACCAGGCCGGCGCAGACCAGCACCCCAAGGATGGCTCCCACCAGGTCGAACGTGCTGCCCGTGGACGCCGCAAAGGCCAGCCCGACCCCGGCCAGAGTGGCCAGGGTGGCAAAAGCGACTGTAAACGCGGCAACTACGACCCAGCCGGCGAGCACTTCGTCTGCGCCGGCGAACTCGTACTGGCGAAAGACGTACAGACCGGCAAAGGCGGCGCCGACGGGCAAGGCCGCCTGTATCGAGCTGCCGGCGAAGGTGATGGCCGTCAACCGGCTCAGTCGGGCCCTGATACCGCCGGCCCGCAACAAGAGACGCTGTACGGAGGCCAGAGCCATGAACGAGCCCAATTCGGCCAGGCCGCCCATGACCAGCCAGTACCAACGCAGCTGAGTGAGGAAGGCCGAGGCGCCTGATAGCTCGCTTGTCTTACCGGTGATGACCCAGGCGGCCACTCCCACCAAAGCGAAGCCGGCGACGACGCGGAAGGGCCGCCACCAGCGGCGAAGTTGTCCCTTGCTGGGCCATCCCATTTGGGCACATTTTCGCGCCAAGCCCGCTTATAGCCCGGGCACGCGAGGCGAAGGCACGTCATGCCAGGTGAGGGCGCTCCGTTTCGGGCCGGGCGAACTCGAGGCGCCCGGCCCGCGAACTGGCTCAACACCACGGCGACCGGCGAATTTGCCGTGCGTTAGCTCGGCCACCGTGGTGGCCACTTCGTGACCATCTCTTCTTTCGCTGGCCGTTATTTCGTTGAACAGGCCGAGATCGCGGCGCACAGCGCAGGAAACGACAACCTCAGCCCATTGCCGGCGCCTGGCCAGCCCCAATGGGCGAGGGCCGGCCAGATCCAGCATTTCGTGGTCCGGCCAGCTGGTTGCCAACTCGGTGAGGGCAGCTCGGCGGCGGGCAAACAGCCCGCTCGGTCCCAACGCGGGGAACCCCGGGCCAGGCACCGTGACCCACGCGCCGCCCGCCTGCGCTGACCGACCGGCGAGCTCGAGGGGATCGCCCAGGACGATCAACCGTTGAGCGCCCGGGTCGAGCGACCTCAGGTACGGGACCGTCGTGGCGTAACCGTAGCCCAACGACTGGGCGTGCTCGGGGCCGACATCGCCTCGCCAGGGCCCCGCCCGCCCATGCCACTCCACGGTTAGGGAGCGGGCGCCGAGCGAGACCACGGACCCGAAGGTTGCACTCGGAGCGCGGTCGACACGACGAAGGGCCACGACGCGGTCACCGACGGCATACCGGCGCTCGCCCAACATGACCTCCCGCCTCGGCTGCGCCGAAAACTTTGCCGGCGGCGGGGGCATCCCGGAGGGCCGTAGAGGCGCCGCTCGAGCACTGTTGTCGTGGGGCTGTAGCCAGGCAGAACGGACGGCGAGATTGAGGGCCTCGGCCTCGGCAGGTCCGAACGCCACCAGAAGCGGCGGCGACGCTTCAGCCCGGGCCACTTGTGCCCAAGCTTCCGCGACATGCGCCACGGCGTCGGTGCCGGTCAGCGACCCATGGACGGCGATGCCAGGCAAAGACACGGCCGCGTTAGCCGTCCCGACCGTGCCCCGCCCCCACGTTCGGCCCGATGCCACAAGGGCGTTGTTAGCGAGGTCCTCGGCCAGGTGGTCCAAAGAGCGAGCCACGCTGGGGCCGTACCCAGGTACGGTACCGCCCAAGACCAGGACCACCTTGGTCCGGCTGGACGCGGCCCGGTCGAGGAGTGTCGCCAGGCTAGCGGGGCTCAAGTGGTCGGCGGCGTCGACGACCAGCACGTGCCCCCGGCTGACCTGCGCTGACGCTACCTGCCCGGTGCCACGGGCCCCGGTGGCCTGCAGCGAAGTGAGAGATCGCCAACGCCGGGCCGACAACTCCGACGGACAGGCCAGCTGTACGGTCACGCCGGCCGCTTGCCATGCCGCCCGAGCCGCGTCGATGCAGGCCGCTTGGGCTAACCACGGGCCTCGTGGCATGAGGACGACACCGTCTGGGCCGCAAGCGAGGCGGACCGCTTCAGAGACCACGTCCGAGGGGGTGCGTAGGTCTTCCAGCTCGGCCATGGCCAGCGCCGGCATCACCTCGGCCATGTGGGCGAAGCGGGCTTCTGTCGCCCGGTCGACCACTCGCCGGTCGAGCTGCCTGGCGAGGGCGGTGGTCCACAGTTTCGGTGCGCTGGGGCGGGGACGGCGGTCAATTGCCTCACCACCTCGTGGAAATTCGTTTCGTTGCGGTGGAAGGGGACGGCTGGCGTCGCACCACCTCCGCGCCCAATCCGTGGCCTGACGCAGGTCGCACCCTGAGGGCATGGTTTCTGCCAGCGCCACGAGGACGTCGGGCTCCGCAAACGCCGAACCGCGGGCGGCCAGTGCGCCCCCCACTGCAGTCGTCGCCGGAGGCGCAGAGGGCAGCGCCGGGTACCCTTTGGCACGCTGTAATACTTGGACCGCCGCACCCGTTCCCCAGCCCACTCCGGCGAGCTCAGCGGTGGGCGCCGGGCGCGTGCCCTGAGAGGCCTGTCGGCTCCTCACCTGAGCCGCCCGCTCTGTCGATGTGGACGCAGATCCAAACGCACGGGACGCCGTATGTACCACCCGGGACCGCGAACTGGCGGCCAGGCGCGCCCGTAACGGGACGGAGACGATCTCGCCGAACCCGCCCGGAGAAATCTCCCAATTGAAACCAAGCCCGGCCTCAGCCAGTCGCGACCGCAGTGCTAGATGGAAGCCGGCGCCAATGCCCTCGCGCCAGCGCCAGAGCTCCGTGCTGATAAGGCAGCCCCATTGGCCGCCCTCTTTCGCACCCAGGTTGGCCAGGACGAGATGAGTGTGAAGGTGAGGATGGCCGGCATCGTTGGCCACGTGCTCGAAGGCGGCGGCCACTACTCCGTCGGCTGCCGCCCGGGCGCCTCCTACTCGCACCCAAGCCGCTCGTTCCTCGAGCGTGCATAGGGCGTCATTGACCGCTGATCGGTACGCCTCGCGCAATTCCAATGCTGCCGGGTGCGAGCCTGCCTCTGTCAGCAGGGAGACGGACTTTGGTGCGGCGAAGATCAGGTCCCAGCCGTGACGCCGGCGCACTCCGGGCCGGGATGTGAGCGCCTGTGGGCTTGCCTCTGAGAAGGCACCCCCCGCCCGCGGCCGTTGACCGAGCAAGACCGAGCGCAGGTCGGCGGTATCGACCTCGCCGGAGAGGCCGAGGAGGACGGCGCCATGTCCCAGCCATTCGGTGTGAACGGCCGAGCGCCGCCAGTAGGCGGCACCGGCCGCTGAGGCGGGATTGAGCACCAACATGAGTTGAAACTATACAGGATCTATGAAACAATATGAAATATCTCTAGGCCGTTTTGGCCTCCCTGACCTCGCTGGCTCGGGCCAGCCTCTCGGCGCCGGGCGCCTCCATCGTCATTGACCTTTGTCGTCATCGACCTCTGTCGACATCCAATAGTCAAGGAGCCACCATGTACGCGGTCTTCCTGCTTGCCGCTTCAAGTACCAACAACAACAGCACGGGCCTGGACGTCAACCCCGCCGACGGTTCCGGGCTCCCGGGCGAAGGGACGCTCTCGGACCTAGCCAGTGGGTTGGGCCACTGGGCCTTGCTGGCTGCCATCGTCGGCGTGATCATCGGTGGCGTACTTTGGGCATTCGGGCATTTCTCCCACAACTACCAGCAGTCCTACAACGGCCGCAAAGGAGTAATCGTTTCCGGCGTGGCCGCATTGCTCATTGGTGCCTCGCAGGAGCTAATAAGCTTCTTCTTTAGCGCCGGGTTGAAGCTGCACTGATGTCACTGCTCAGCCTGCCTATTTCTATAGGCACCAATGCTCTCTTTTCAGCTCTGGTCCATTGGGGGGCTGACGGAGCAGAATTGGCCGTCAGGGACGTGATAGGCAGCGCCATAATCGGTACCACCACGGTCGACCTCGGCCGCTCCAGCTGGCTGAGCTCGGTGACGAGGAACATGTTCGGTGTCGAAGAACTCATTATGGCTCCACTGCTTTTTGCCGCCACTATTGGTGCCGTCCTGCGCCAGGATATGCGCCGGCTGGCCCGGTCATGGGGGGTCTACCTGCCCATTTCCATGCTGGCCGGGTACGCCGTGGTCGAGCTGACGAAAATAGGGCTGGACATAACTGATGCTGTCTCGTCCACGGTCCAGTACGAGGTTATGCCCAACCTGGGCGCTGTGTTGGTCAAAGCAATAAGCCTCGGTATTGTTGCCAGCGTCAACGACGGCATTCTCAGTGTCGTGCTGAGCCTGCTCATAATTGGGGGTTGTCTGGCCGTGTGGCTCGAATTAGCCGTGCGGGCCGCGGCCATCGAGGTCGCCGTCTTTTTCATGCCTCTGGCCCTCGCCGGCCTCGTGTGGCCGGCGACGGCCCACTGGGCCAAGCGGCTGATCGAGGTCCTGGTGGCGCTATTGCTCATGAAGCCGGTAATTGTCGGAGCCCTCTGCCTCGGCGCGGGGGCGGTCGTCGACGTCGGCGACCCGAGCACGGCGGTGACCGGTCTGGCCATTCTTTTGATAGCCGCCTTCGCGCCGTACGCCCTTCTCAAGCTCGTGCCCATGGTCGGTGTGTCGGCCATCGCCCATCTAGAAGGGCTGTCACGCCAGCCCCTCCGGGCGGCCGAGCAAACCGTCCAGCGCGCCCTCACATACTTCGCTCAAGCGGGTGCTGCCTCGAGCGTTGTGGCCAAGAGCGGGGGCTTACCCGCTGGCGCCGGGCAGATGATGGCCCAGCTAGGCACGGCGGGCGCCGGCGGGCCGGAAAATGATCGGCCCGTCGCCAACCCCTACGGCCCCGCGGGGGACCCGGCTCTGTTCAGGGCGACGAGAGAGAGGGACGCCGGTCATGAATGAACAGTCGTCCTACCGCTTCGAGCCGTTGGAGCGGCGAGGCTTGTTGCTCGGTCTTGGCCTCGGGCAATTGGTCGTGCTCGGAGTGGCACTCGTCCTTGCTATTGCCCTGGCGAAAACGTGGTCCGGAGCGGGTGGTTTTCTAGCCGCCGCCGCTGTCTTCGGCGTGGGTGGGCTGCTTGTCCGTCCGCTGTCGGGGCGGCCCCCGGCCCAGTGGATATCAGTGGCGGTCTCGTTCGCGTCGCGGCGACGGATGGTGGCCCAGCCCCCACCATCGATAGCGCCAGGGCCTACTTTGCGCCTACCAGCCAGGACTTTTGCGCCAGGCCTGTACCTGTGCGAGCTGCCCCCGATCAGCGGTCAAGCCGGCGTCGGCGTCCTCCTCGATGAAAGAGCGGGCACCGCAGCTGCGCTCTTGCGAGCCAGAGGCGGCCCCTTCTGTCTCCTCGACGAAAAAGACAAGGAGCACATGTTGGCCGCTTGGGCCGCGGTGCTCGAGTCCGTTTCCGCTCACCGCACCTCCCTGGCCCGACTGCAGTGGTGCCAGCGCGCGCTGCCAGCTGAAAGTGACGCGCTTCTGGCCCACCTCCGCTCTGCGGGCGACCCGAGCAGCCCGGGCTTCGACGGCCACACTGCGTTGCTGGAGCGGGCCGGGAAAAGGTCATGGCGTCACGAGACTTTGCTGGTTGTCTCCGTTCGCTGCCGCGGCCGCCGCGGTCATCGCGGCCCGACCAGTGAGGGAGGCTGATGCCCTGCGCAACGAGGTACGGGCTGTCCGGGCGCAAATGCGCAGCGCCGGCTTTATCTGCGACGGAGTCCTCGACGGCGCTAGCGCGGCCACAGCTATAGGGAATTTTCTGGTGGCGGGGCTCGGCCGCAACCCAGGCGCGTTCCCGTGGCCTCTGGTCGCCGAAGAGCATTGGTCAGAAGTCCACGCGGAAGGGTCTTGGCATCGGACGTTCTGGGTGGCCGAATGGCCTCGCAACCGCGTGGGCCCCGACTTTCTCAGCCCCTTATTGGTTGGTACGGCCAGGCGGTCATTCTCTGTGGTAATGGCGCCCGTGCCACCCGAACGGGCGGCTCGAGACGCCGAATCTTCCCGGACGGCTCAAGCCGCCGACGCGCAACTGAGGGCCCAGGGCGGGTTCCTGGAAACAGCGAGGCAGCGCAGGCAGTCTGAGGCGCTAGAGGGCAGGGAGACCGAGTTGGCCGATGGCCGGGGTTCGTTTGAGCTAGCCGGTTACATTACCGTTTCGGCCCCTGACAAAGCCGGCCTGGAGGAAGCCGCTGCGCAACTCGAAAGGGCGGCAGGGGCGGCCAAGCTGAGCCTCCGGCCCCTCTATGGACAACAGAAGGAAGCCCTTGTCTGGGCGCTACCTTTTGGACGGGGCGTTTGACCAATCTGTTCGAGCCGTAGCTGAAAGGCGTAGAGCCCCCTCGGCCCTCCTCCCTTCTCCTGGAACCGTGGCCGCACTGCCGGCGTTAACGGGTCGTTAGGGGCGATCACCGTTCCCGGATAATGGCCGTTACAGTTTTCTAACCAGAGCACGCAGGGGCGCAGTGATGAAAATGTTGGTGCAACGTAGATTTGCCGTCCTGGCCTCCCTCGCTATTTGCGCCTTTTCATGGTCTGCCCTGGGGGCGCCGAGCGGAGCCGAGCCGTTGGCCGTCGCCCTCGCCGCCAGCACCGGCTACCAGTGTGCCCCGTCCGCCAGCCTGGTGACGGCCAAACCAGGCGTGCAGGGGAGTATCACGGTCCATCTGGGCGGGTTCGTGGTGACCTACGGGGGGAAAGAAGCCCACCTGGCCACAGGATTGTTTGCCTACCCTGGCGTCGTCACGGTTACCGAGGCCACCAGGACCTGGCCGCTGCCGCAACCGGCCAATCCCAGGGACCAGTATTTTCAACTGGGGGGGCTGTGTGCCATCCAGTTCGTCGCCGGTACCCCTCCCGACGTCCTGGCCGAAGGTTACTGGGGAGGGGCACACTGCTGCTATGGCCCGACCCTGTACCGGTACTCGGGAGGTGCGTACCGCGTGCTGGAGGACCTGACCAAGCCTGGAGTGGGAAAGGGCTTGCGCTGGAACCCAAATTCGGGTTTCGAGCCTAAAAAGGTCGGGGGCGCGGTCGTCCTCGAGAGCTCCGACGGGGCGTTCCCGTACACCTTCGGCTGTTATGCATGTACGCCGGCGCCGACGCGACTGTTCGTAGCCGGGAGCACAGGCCTCGTAGACGTGACCGCCCGGTACCCGGCACAGATCCGGCCAGAGGCGTCGGCCGCTTGGGCCTCTGCCGGCCAATCAATGCGCTCGAGCGCAGACGCCGGTCAGGTCGAGGGCCCTTTGGCCGAGTGGGCGGCGGACAAGTGCGAGCTAAATGAAGGCGCTCAGATGTGGCGCACGCTCGAGCAACTACAGACAGAGGGAAAACTGGCCGCGGCCGAGCAACAGTCGCTCAACAACAAGGAACCTTTCCCGGCGCAGCTGAAGACGTTCCTGCTCGGGCACGGCTACTGTCAGGGTCAGTTGTAATTACGCGGGGGGATGGAGGTCCAGCCGGACCACCGCTGGACGTCAACCGCCAGCACGGCCCCAGAAGGGGGCCTCTCGACGTAGGGGAGGTAACGACTGCGTAGCAGGGAAACCGCGTGTGCCCGCTCGTCAGACCCCTGTGCCACCAGACGGGCAGTACCGTCGGCCCGGGCCCACCACAGCCGGTCCCAGTCATCGTCTTCGTAGTAGTCGACGAGCACTGCCACGACCGGGTTCTCTGCAATATTCGCTAACCTCCGCAGCGCGGTTGTCCGCTTTGGCTTGTGGTCGACGGCGCTGTAGACGACGTCCCCGTCGACGGCGAACACGATCGGTACCAGATGTGGTCGACCGCCGGCGTCTGCGGTTGCCAGACGGGCCACCCGGGCCGACGCGAAGCGCCGGCGCGCCTCGGCCGGCGTCATTCCCCCCGCCGTCGACCCCGTCCCCGCCGTGCGCGCCAGGCTATAAGGCCGTTGGTCATCCGAGGCCCCTGACTCGCCCCACGCCGGCGAAATCAGGCCATGCGAACGATGTGCGCATGGGGAGTTCCTCCACGACGGCACCCGTATAAGGGGCGTCGATCATCAGGCCCGCCCCCGCGTAGATGGCAACGTGTTCGACCTCTCCCGTCCCGTGCGGGCCGGCGAAGAAGAGAAGGTCACCCGGCCGGGCCTGGTTCAGCGGGACAGGGACGCTAGCCCGCTTCTGGTCCGCCGCGTTGCGCGGGAGCATAATGCCGTAGCGGGCGAAGATTGAATAGACGAGGCCTGAGCAGTCGTAACCGAAACCGCTTGTCCCGCCCCAAAGATAGGCGAGCCCAATAAAAAGCCGCGCCTGGGCCACGATGGCGCTACCGGTTACGGTCCCCGAACGCACGGGGGCGGCGGCGTTTTCGGCGATGGCGCCCTCGCCCCCGCCGGGAAGGCCGACAAAGACATAACCATTGGCCACCGACAGCTCGGGTAGCTCCGTGGCATAACTGAGGAGGAGCTGGCGATTTCCGACGATCCCGCCTTTCTCGGTGTACAGCCAAGCCGACGGCACCGAAATGATGACGGCCCGGCGCGCCTCCGGCGGCGGCACGGCGTTCAGCTGCGCGGTCGGCACCCAGCCGATGACGCCGTTCGGGAAATGGTTGCCAGTCTGGCTCGGGATTTCCACCCGGCTCCATTTGCCGGTCTCAGACAAGACGACGACTTTGCGGCCGTACACCATCTGAGTACCGATGCGCCCGTGCAAGCCCAGCCGGCCGACAACGTTCATCGAGTCGAGCCATTTCCCGATGTGGGCGGGCTCCGCCAGCGCTGGCCCATCGAGTGGGCGAGGGCTAGTGGGGTGGATCCAAACAGTGGCCACCGAGACCTGGGCCCAGGCCAGCGGTCCTTGGTCAGGCGCAGATGCCACCGCGGGGAAAGTCCCGATGGCGATCAATAGGGGGACGAGCGTCCCGGCCAGGATGAGTTTCAGGACGCGGATGACCCAAGTGTCGCGCGTCCGGTTCTCCCAATGGTGCCTTGGGTGGCGGTGGTCGTGGCGAGACGAGGGGTTGGCCTTCTCAGGGCTGCCAGCGGTAACACCGCAGCGGGTCGCCCAGCAACGCCTCGTCCACCTCGATGCCGAGCCCGGGGCCGGTGCCAACACTGCCCCAGCCGTCCTTCGAGCGTGGTTCGTGCCCGGCCAGGTGCTCGAGAGTCCAGTCGTTCATGAACGACGCCGCGTAAAACGCCTCTGGAGAAGTACTGGCCGCCAGCTGGCTGACGGCGGCGGTCGTGAGGTCCCCGCCCCAGGTGTCTTCGATGGTCAGGCGCAGGCCAAGGACCTCAGCCAGCTCACGAATGGACCGGGCCTCGGCCAGGCCCCCGACTCTGCTGATCTTCAAGTTGACGGCGTCCATCACGCCGGCCTGATGGCAACGCAGAAGGGAGGCGACGTCGGTGATGACCTCGTCCAGGACGAACGGCATCGACGTCCGCTCGCGCAGCACAACGCACTCCTCGATCGTTGGGCACGGTTGTTCCATCCGCACTCGAGGTAAGTCCTCGAGCATCCTCACCGCCAACGTGGCGTCCTGGAGCCGCCAGCCACCGTTGGCGTCGGCGACGATCACGTCCTCGTCCCCTGTCGCCTCTACTACGGCTCGCACGCGAGCGACATCGTCACCCGGGGCCCCGCCGATCTTCAACTGGAAGCGGTGGATGCCGGACGCTCGCGCCCGGGCGGTGAACTCGGCCATCTCCCGCGGGAGGCCCAAAGGGACAGCGACATAGAGGGGGAAGCGTTCCTGGCGCAACCCCCCGAGGAGCACATGGCACGGGACGTCGATGACCTTCCCGAGCAGGTCCCAGCAGGCCACCTCGAGCACACTTTTGGCATATCCGTGGCCGCGCAGGGCGAGCTCCATTGCGTCAGCGACCGCCGACAGGCTGGTCACGTCGACACCGAGCACTGCCGGCCCGATCTCCTCCAGAGCGGCGATCACGCCGCCGGAAAAACCGGGGAGGTAAGTAGGCCCTAGTGGGCACACCTCGGCGTACCCGGTGACACCGCTCCTGGTCGTCGCGGTCACGACGACGCTGGTCAGAGTGGAGATCTCCCGGCCCTGGGACATGACGTAGGTGCCATGCGCGTAAGTCAGGTGGTAGGAATGCACCCGTACCTCGGCGATCCGGCTGCCTTCGTCGCTCTCTATCACGGATCCCCTCCTGGTCCAGCTCACCGGCTCCGTTGTCGACGGGCCTCTCAAAGACACGCTTTGCGGAACTTGTCTAATCATTACATAACTCGTGACGCACCGTCCCGTCCACTGAGCTCCATGGGTCGACGGGGCTGGTGGCGGCGAGTGTGCGCCGTACTAAGATTCCTGTGGTCATTCCACAACTATCCGACAGAGCCGGACGGTACCGGCCGACCGTCTTCCTGTGGCACCGGCCGTAATCGACTGTTGACAATGTACTGACTTGACTGATAACTTACTCGTGATTGTTCGGACGAAGGGGGGACCCGTCGAATCTCACGTGCGGGTGGAGGCTTCAGTAACGTCTCTCCAAGCGTGGTCCGGGGTCCGAAACTGCCACCCGAGGTCGAAAGACGCCGTCCTCTAGCCGATGAGCAAGCTCAATTGCGTCCTCGTTATTGCTGATGACATGGGTTATGGCGACCTCGGCTTGTTCAACGAGGGCCGGTCCCGGACGCCGAACCTCGACGCTCTCGCCCACGAGGGCATATGCCTGACCCAGCATTATTCCGGCTCGCCCGTGTGCGCGCCGGCCCGAGCCTGTCTTCTGACCGGCAAGTACCCCCACCGAACAGGTGCCATCGATACTCTTCAGGGCCGAGGGCTTGACCGTATCGGTCTTGGCGAACGAACAATTGGGGACATCTTTTCTGCTGGGGCGTACCGTACGGGCCTGATCGGGAAATGGCACAATGGGGCCCTCGACCCTCGCTTCCACCCTAACGCCCGCGGGTTCGAGGAGTTCATTGGTTTCTGCGGGGGCTACTCCGACTATTACGATTATCATCTGGACATAAATGGGACGGAGAAAAAAGGTGATGGCCGCTATCTCACCGACGTACTGACGGACCACGCCATCGAG
The DNA here is from genome assembly GCA_963749305.1 of uncultured Acidimicrobiaceae bacterium. Classification (GTDB taxonomy): domain Bacteria; phylum Actinomycetota; class Acidimicrobiia; order Acidimicrobiales; family Palsa-688; genus Fen-671. The sequence continues at coordinate 113,228 of CAVVMN010000013.1, read as the reverse complement.
TTCGTGCGTAAGCACCGAAGCGAACCATTTTTGCTGGTACTGGCCTACAATGCCCCGCATTTTCCTATGCAGGCGCCAGAAGCTGTTGTGCAGCGGTACATGGAAATGGGCCATACGCGAGGTGCCTCGCTCACCTACGCCATGATCGAGGTCATGGACGCCGGTATCGGCCGGTTGTTCACCGAGTTACACGACCTGGCGCTGGCCGACGACACTGTTTTCCTTTTCACCAGCGACAATGGCCCGTACCTGGGAGAGGTGGCTGGCGTGAGCCTGGACCGCTTCAACTTCGGGCTGCGCGGCGCCAAGCATTACGTGTTCGAAGGTGGCGTCCGGGTCCCGACAATAGTCCGTTGGCCCGCCGAATGGCCGGGAGGCATAGCGGTGGACCACGTGCTCCATTTCGCCGACTGGCTTCCCACGCTGTCCCGCCTCGCCTCCGTACCGTTGCCCGGCGAGGGCGACCTGGACGGTCAAGACGTTGGCAGTGCGTTGGCGGGCGGGCCGATGCTGACCTATCCCCGGCGGTTCTGGCAGAACAACCGCTATGCTCCGCACGTCGAGGGTAACGCCGCGGTCCGCGATGGCGATTGGAAATTGGTTAGGCCCCCGATCCCCGAGTTCATGAAGGTCACGGATTCTGACCGAATCATCGATCGCGCCCTCAACCTGCACCAGGAAGGGCGAATACTGGAGGTCGACGCCTCTGCCTCTGCCCGAGTTCGAAGCAGGCACGCCGCCACCGCCCATGCTGTTCGATATCGCCGTCGACCCGCTCGAACAAAACGATTTAGCCTCGGCCCATCCGGAAAGGGTGGCAGCCATGACCGCCGACCTCGAGCGATGGTTCGAGGAGGTGGAACACGACCGCCAGCGCAGCTTCTTAGCTTCGGGCTAAGAGGAGCCCCCAAACCAAGTCCCGCTTCCGGGAACCAAGGTCAACCCGCAATATCCAGGAAAAATCCCCTAAAGGAAGGAGTAATACTGTGTACAACAGGCAGAAGCGCTCAACAGCGGTACCGCCCGCCCGACGGCCACGGCCGGCCCGAAGGTGTGTGGCACTAATAGCGTGCGCCACGACCGCGTTCGGCGTTGCCGGGCTGGGAGGGGTCGCCAGTGCCACACCCTCTCGGGTGGCGGCGCAAAGCAGTTCCGGCCCCGTGCTGACCTGGGGCCAGGCCGCTGACCCGGGCTCGCTCTGGAACGCCACGGATTTTAATGCCACCGACGGCGCCCCTATCATGTCCCTCGTCAACCAGGGCCTGCTGACCTTTACGGCCAATAACCAACTTGCACCGGCGCTGGCGTCCTCGTGGAAACAGGTGACGCCGACCGATTATGTGTACACCATACGTAAGGGCGTCCGCTTCTCCGACGGCGACCCGCTGACACCCCAGGACGTTGTCTACTCCTTCGACGTGCAGCGCAACCCGGCGGTGGCCTCGGACGAGTCGACCTTCTTCGCCGACATCAAGAGCGTCACCGCGTCGGGGGACAATGTCACCGTACTGCTCAACCAACCGGACGCCATCTGGACGGATATCCCCGCTCACGAGGGTGGCTACATATATGAGCAGAAGAGCCTGCAGGGGCACCTGAAAAACTACGGGACGCCGACGGTGCTGCCGGTCGGGACGGGCCCGTACATGGTCCAGAGTTATACCACAGGGTCCAACATAACGTTGGTCCGGAACCCGTACTACTGGGGACCGAAGCCTTACTATAGCGAAATAGTCTTCGACATAATCCCGGACCCGCAGACCCTTTTCCTGGCGCTTGAAGCGGGCAAGGTCGACGGGACGTTCGATGTGCCTACGGGCAACCTGAAGACCTGGCAGTCCGTTTCGTCCATACATATAACCAAGTACCCGGCCGACGGGTTCTTCGGGCTGACTTTGGACCAAACGGAAGCTCCCTTCAACAATATCCACGTGCGCAAGGCGATCGCTTATGCCACCAACCGGGCCGGGATCGCAGCCGCCGTCTTTGGTAACACGGCCGTCGTGGCCAAGACGCTGGACGACCCGCGGACGTTCAAGGGCATCCTGTCTGCCACCGAGGTAAACAAGCTGTTCGGGCCCATCCCGGCTTATTCGTACAATATTGCCGCGGCCAAGGCGCAAATGGCGCGAATCCTCGGTACCGAAGGGGTTCACCACGACGCTCAACGTTGCCGCCGATTGCGAGCAGTGCGCTACGATCTCGGAGGCGATGCAGCAGACGCTGGGCCAAATCGGGATAAAACTAAATTTGAAGACGATGCCCGGCCCAGCGCGTTTTCAGCTCATCTTGAAGCACGGCCCGGACCTGGGTATCCAGTTGATCGGTAACCTGGCAGACGTACCAAACCCGATCGAGCTGCCCTGGCTTTATTACGCCAGCGACCAGGCCGTCAAAGGTGGGAACAATTCGTCGAACTTCGACAATGCGACGGTTGACAAGATCATAAATAATGGGATAGTCGGCACCAATATCGGCCTGGTGGCGAGAGATGCTCTCGCGGCCGAAACGATCGCCGCTAAGGACGCCGCCATGGACCCCATGGTGTACCTCGACGACGTGGCTGCAACCCAGGGCAATTTGACGCTAACCAACCCGGGTGCGTTCTTCATGGACTACCAGTGGATCAACCAGCTCCACCGGTCCTGATATAACTCCTATAGATGTTCCGGGAACAAAGTGAAGGAGAGACGGCGGCCGCTTGCTCCAGGAGCTTCAGAAAGGTGCCCGCGTGCATGGCTTTCGTGGCGATAACAGGAGCGAGCGGCCGCCGTCTCTCTCACGTAGTTCCCGAAGCCTCTCTAATGCGGGGCAGGTCTGGAGTTGTTAGTAGGTGGGGAAGCCGGGGCGCCGGGATGCCGGTGCCCCGGTCCACCTCGAGGGGTGTCGGTGAGCTACGACGCCGGATGGTGACCGGTGGGCCGTAGCCGGTTCTGGCGTTACTTTGCCCATCGGGTGCTGCTACTTGTGCCGTTGGCCTTCTTTGTGTCGCTCTTCGTCTTCTTACTGTCGTCCATGGTGCCGGGGGGGCCGGTGGCGGCGATTGTAGGGAGCCATCCACTCAGTGAGACGACGATCCAGGAGCTACGCCAGAAGCTGGGCCTGAACCTCCCGCTTATATGAGCAGTACTGGCACTGGCTGCGCAACGTCTTGTTCCATTTCAACCTCGGCCAGTCGTACATCACGGGCCAGTCGGTCTCGCGAGCTATTGGCTCGAGAGTCGGCATAACGCTCACGGAGAACATTGGCGGTATCATCTTCGCCTTGCTCCTGGGCATCCCGCTGGGTGTCCTGGCCGCGCTGCGCCGCGGCGGCAGGTTGGACCGACTGGCCGTCGGTTTCACTATCTTCGCGGGCAATTCTCCCTCGTACGTCCTCGCTCTGCTTATGTTGTTCGTCTTCGGTCTGAAACTAGGGTGGTTCCCCTTGTTCGGAGCGGGCTCCAGTTCCATAGGCGACAGGCTCCATCACCTGGCCCTGCCGATCATCGTCCTCGGCATCGGGGGCATGGCACTCATGATGCGCATCACCCGGGCGGCCATGTTGGAGCATCTAGACCAGGATTACGTCCTCTTTGCTCGGGCGCGCGGGTTGTCGAGCTGGAGGGTGATAGTAGAGTACGCCTTCCGCAATTCCCTCATCCCCATACTTACGGCGTTCGGGTTGCTGCTGATAGGCGTGCTCACCGGTTCGGCCTTCGTAGAGACGGTCTTCGGGTTGCCCGGACTCGGGGCGCTACTGGTTAATGCCGTCGAACAGGTGGACATCCCGATGATCCAGGGCCTCGTGTTGGTGGTGGCTATCTGGATCGTGATCGCCAACATAATTGTCGACCTGATCTATGCATTGGTCGACCCGCGCGTTGGCTTTGGCCGGGCGGCGCGCTGATGTCAGTCGTGGCCGCTACCGTTACGCCAAAAGCGCGTACGCGATGGCTCCCCACAGCCCCGTTCATGGTGTACCTGGCGTTTGGGTTCCTGCTTTTCATCCTCGTTTTGGCCCTGTTCGGCAGCGTCATTTTCCCGGGGTCGCCCAAGACGCAAAACCTGTTCCTCACCTCCCAGCCCCCGAGCGCGAAGTACTGGTTTGGCACGGACGACCTCGGGCGCAACGTCTTTGTGCGTGTCGTTGCCGGTTCCCGGACCGCCCTTATTGGCCCGACGTTTATCGCCGTCACTGGCCTGATCGGCTCCAGCATCTTTGGCATTGCCGCCGGCTACATCGGCGGAGCCGTGGACATGACCATCTCCCGGGCGGTCGATTTCATGTTCTCGCTGCCCGGTCTGTTGATCGCCATCGTCGTCGTGTCGGTGGTGGGAGGCGGTTACGTCATCGCCGTGTTGGTACTGAGCATCCTCAATGTCCAGGGGGACATCAGGATCGTCCGGAGTGCGGCGGTGAAGCAGCGCAGCCTGGCCTACATCGAGTCCGCTCGGACACTGGGCGTACCGCCCAGCCGGATCATGTACCGGCACATTTTCTTGAACATCTTGCCCATCCTGGTGGCTGACCTCGCCCTGGACTTTGGCGGGGCGCTGGTAGCCCTGGCGGGCCTGGCCTTCCTCGGTCTAGGTGCGCCCGCCGGGAGCACCGAGTGGGGTTCGATGCTGGCGGACGGCCAGTCCCTCCTGTTCCAGAACCCGGCCGCGGCTCTCGGCCCCGGCCTGGCGATTGTCTTGTTGGCTGTCAGCTTCAGCCTGATCGGCGACTGGGTCTACGAACGATTCGCGAAGTCGGTCCGTGGTGACCGATAGCCCCAATACGCCGCCCGCAGGAAATTTGCTGAGCGTCCGCAACCTGGTCGTGGAGTACCAGGGAGCCGGCGGCGTGAAGCCGATCGTGACCGGCATCGACCTCGACGTGAACAACGCCGAGACGGTCGGGATCGTCGGTGAGTCGGGCAGTGGGAAATCGCTAAGCGCCCGTGCCATCATGCGGCTGCTGCCCACCGGCGTACGGTCCTCGGGCTCAGCCATGTTCCGCGGCAGGGACATCTTCTCTCTGTCCTCGAGGCAGATGACGCAACTGCGGGGTTCACAGGTGTCCATGCTGTTCCAGGACCCCTTTACCATGCTGAACCCGGTGTTTCGCGCCGGCCGCCACATTGAAGAGGTGCTGCGCTCCCGGAGCCGTGATCGCCCCTCCAGGTCAGCCGCCCGGGTCGAGGCCCAACGTCGCCTGGACGAGGTTGGCATCACAGATCCCGATGCCAGCCTGCGCTACCCCTTCCAGCTCTCGGGTGGCATGCGCCAACGTGTCGCTCTAGCGGCCGCTCTCGCCGGCGACCCGGAGCTATTGATCGCCGACGAGCCGACAACGGCGCTGGATGTAACGACCGAAGCGGAGATCCTGAAGCTGCTCAAGCAAGTCCAGGAACAGCGGGGGATGGGGCTCGTACTGATCACGCACGACCTGCGGATCGCCTTCAGTGTGTGTGAGCGCATCTATGTCCTGTACGCCGGCTCGTTGGTCGAGATGGCGCCGTCGTCCCGGCTGCAAGAGGAGCCATTGCACCCGTATTCGCTGGGTCTGATGCTTTCTGAGCCCGCGGCTGACCGCCGTCAGGCCACCCTTACAAATATCCAGGGTTCCGTGCCATCTCCATCTGAGGTGAGCGGGATGTGCGCCTTCGCCCCCCGTTGTCGCTGGGCCAATGAGGCATGCCGGTCCGCCAAGCCCGCTCTCACCCAGCTACGTCCAGGAAGGTACTCCGCTTGCATTCGTGTTGACCAGATCGGCGCCGAGATGGCGGGGATGCGGGTATCGCTTCTCCGGGGCGCCCCGGCGGTGGCGCCCTCGAGCACAGCTGACCCACTGCTCAGAGTCGATGATGTCTACAAGGTCTTCAACGACAAGACACGACGGGCGGTAAAGGCTCTGTCGGGAGTGACCATCGAGGTCGGGCACAATGAGAGCGTCGGCTTGGTCGGGGAGTCCGGTTCCGGTAAGTCGACGTTAGGGCGGTGTATCGTCGGCCTCGAGACGGCAAGTAGCGGGCGGATAGTGCTTGACGGGCGCGATATTTCTGATCTCAACCGGTTGAAGGGCGAGGACCGGGAAGCGGTCCGGGAGCTGGTGCAGATCGTCTTCCAGGACCCTTATTCCAGCCTCGACCCGATGCAGACCGTTGGGAGTTCCTTACGGGAAATCCTGTCAATTCACAAATACCCACACCGCCAGGTCAACCAGCGCATCAACGAGTTGCTGGAGCTTGTGAGGCTGCCAGTCAACTATGCCCGACGTAAACCGTCAGCTCTGTCCGGGGGCGAGCGCCAAAGAGTGGCCATTGCCCGTGCCTTGGCTGTCAACCCCCGCCTGTTAGTGTGCGACGAACCCGTATCCGCCCTCGATGTCTCCGTGCAAGCACAAGTGCTCAGCCTGTTCCGTTCGTTGCGAGAGGAATTGAAGCTTAGTTACCTGTTCATTACTCATGACCTGGCCGTGGTGCGCCAAATCGTAGACCGTGTGTACGTTCTTTATCGTGGAGAGATCGTTGAGCATGGCCCGGTTGACCAAATCCTGGACATGCCCACCCACGATTACACGACAAAGCTCATCGCATCGGTCCCGAAATCAGCCTCCCGGATGCGCGATGAGGATGTACTTAGCCGGTCAAGTACGGAGCTCGTCAATACACCTTTGGCCGACGGGACGGGACTAAACAGTGAGAGCTGAGTGATTTACCAGCGTCGTGTGCAGAGGTCCTGCAACATCGGCACGGTCCTTGGTTACCCCGGGCCGGCGGGCGAAATTTCGGGCCCCTCGGCGCCCGGACAGCCAGGCATTTGCTGACCCAAGCAAGGGCGCTGATGCGCCCCGGAACGAGAGGCTGGTCCATGGCTAACGCTCGAACCCTCTGGTACACCGAGCCCGCCGCTCGATGGCTAGACGCGCTGCCCGTCGGCAACGGCCGGCTCGGTGCCATGATGCACGGGCGGGTGCACAAGGAGGTGGTCCAGCTCAACGAGGAGAGCCTCTGGACCCGGCCGTTCGGGCCACGCGAAAACCCGCTGGCCTTGGCCCGTTTGGCCGAGGTCCGCCAGGCGCTGCTGGAAGGGGACGGGCGCCGGGCCCACTTCCTCGCCGAGCTGAGCTCGTTCGGGGTACCTAGGTCACAAGCCGCCTATCAAACACTTGGCCACCTGACCCTCCTCACTTTCGGCCATCACGAGGAGTGGTGCAATGATTACCGGCGCAGCTTGGACCTGCGCGACGGCGTAGCCCGGCTCACGTACGCCATCGGAGATATCGAGTACAGGCGGGAGCTTTTTGCCAGCTTCCCGGACCAGGTCATCGCCGTCCACTTGGGATCGGCCCCCCACACGCCGCTGGAACTGGGCGTGGAGCTGTGGCGCCGGTTTGACGGCCGGTGTGAGGCCGTCAGTGGTAACGAGCTCGACTTCCGGGGCCGATGTGGGGCCAACGGCTCCAGCTTTGTGGCCCGGGCGCGCGTTCTTACCGACGGGGGTACGGCCGAAGGCGTGGGTGACCACCTCCATATTTCCGGTGCCAACGCAGTCACTGTGCTGCTGGCGGTCGAGAGCAGCTCTTCGTCTGAGCCCGACGGTGATGTCAGCAAAGAAGCCCTTCTGGAGCGGGCATTGTCCACCATCGAGCGGGCTGCCGCCCTCGGGTGGGACGAACTACGGGAGCGGCACCTCGCCGACCACCGCCGCGTGCTCGGTGGCTTTGACCTGGAGCTGGCGCCGACCCTTCCCGGTCTCGAAGAGCGGCCCACCAACGTCCGCCTCGCTCGTCTGCGCCAGGGCCATGACGACGTCGGTTTGCTCGAGATCTACACGATGTTCGGCCGGTACCTCCTGGCCGGGAGCAGCCGTCCGGGGACGCTCCCGGCGAACCTGCAGGGCATCTGGAACGAGTCCTTTATGCCGGCGTGGGATTCGAAGTTCACCATCAACATAAATACGCAAATGAACTACTGGGGTGCCGAGCAGGCTGCGCTCCCCGAGGCTCACTTGCCCCTGTTCGACCTCCTCGACCGCATGCGCACGCATGGCTCATTGGTGGCCCGCGTCCACTATGGGTGCCGCGGCTTCGTGGCCCACCACAACACGGACTTATGGGCCGACTGCGCGCCGCTCGACAATGTCAACTGCGGGCTGTGGCCATTCGGAGCGGTGTGGCTGGCTCTGCACCTGTGGGAGCATTACGCCTTCGACCCGGACGACACTTTCCTGGCTGAGCGAGCGTGGCCGGTGATGAGCGAGGCGGCCCGGTTCCTGCTCGATTTTGCTGTCCGCGATGACGAGGGCCGGCTCATGTTCGGCCCCAGCCTGTCGCCGGAAAATGCCTACCGTGACGCCACCGGGGTAAGACTGGCGTTGACGATGAGCGCCACCGGCGATGTCGAACTGGCTTCCGCTCTTTTCGCCCGCTGTCTCGACACCGCAGCGTTGCTCGGGATCGATGATGACATCTGTTCGGAACTCGAGGTGGCTCGAGCCGCCTTGCCGCCCTTGCGCTCCGGCCGTCATGGCCAGCTCACGGAATGGCTACATGACTACGAGGAGTGGGAGCCGGGCCATCGCCATTACTCGCACCTAATAGCGCTGTATCCCGGCGATGCCATCTCGCCCAGGCGCACTCCGGGGTTGGCCCGGGCGGCCCGGACGTCGCTCGTCCGGCGCTTGTCCAACTTCGCCGGTATGGGAGGCTGGAGCCGAGCGTGGGCAGCCGGCCTATGGGCACGGCTCGGTGAGGGCGACCTGGCCTACGAGCAGTTGCTGCTCCTGCTGCGTGACCACACCGAGCCGAACTTAATGGACAGCTCACCTCCGGGAGGGACAAACCCATTGTGGACCTTTCAGATTGACGGCAACCTGGGCGAGCTTGGTGCCGCCTGTGAGATGCTCGTCCAGTCCCACGACGGTGGCATCGACTTGCTGCCGGCGCTCCCTTCGGCATGGCCGCACGGCTCCGTGCGGGGGCTGCGCGCCCGGGGCGGCCACAGCCTCGACCTGGTTTGGCGGGACGGGGCTTTGGCTCACGCCACGCTCACGTCGGCTCGAGGCCTGCCATGCGCGTTACTTGACGCCGACCGCCTCCTGGTCGAACAGGATGGTCAACCCGTCAAGAGTTATCTCTCCCCGGTGGGCGCTCGGTTTTTCGCCACCGAGGCCGGCGCGCGGTACAGCATAAGACCCCTGGAAGAAACGCAACCGGGCGCCCTCACCGAGCCCCCCGTCACGCTCCCGGCTTGGGGTCAGCCGGTGTCCATCGGATCGGAGGTCTGAGCCCATGTCTACGTCGACGACGTCTCAGCGCCAGCTCGGCTATGAACCACTTCCCGAGTTCTTCCAAACGAATTTTAGCCAGGACGAGCTGGCGGCCAGACGGTCAGCCGTCTTTGACCGGATCGGTGGCGACGATATTGCCGTCCTCCAGGGCGCCCCCGCCCCGGCTACCTCTGAGTTCTTCCGCCAGACCAACGATTTCTTTTACCTGAGCGGCGTGGAGGTACCCCATGCCTACTTGTTGCTCGATGGACGGACGCGGACGACCACGTTGTACCTGCCTCACCGCGACGCCGGGGTAGAAAGAAGCGAGGGCCGGCGGCTTTGCGCTGATGAACCGGAGGAAGCCGGGCGGCTCACCGGTATCGAGTCCGTCCTGGGGGTCGAAGCGCTGTCGCTCGACTTGCAACGGCTCGTGCTGAAGCGGGGCGGGTTCCGCTGTTATACGCCGCTCAGCCCGGCCGAGCAGGCTCGGGCCATGCGCGACCAGCTCCTCCGGGCTGCCGCCACGGCAGCCTCGGACCCGTGGGAAAGCGCGTCGACACGCGAAGCGCGCTTTGTGGAGCGGCTTCAGGAACGGTTCCCGATGCTCGCCATCGCCGATCTTTCGCCCCTGCTTGACCGCTTGAGATTGGTCAAAAGCCCAAGTGAACTGCACCTCCTGCGTACCGCCGGCCGATTGTCGGCTCTGGCCGTGACGGAATCGATGCGCTGTACTCGCCCCGGGGTAATGGAGTTTGAGCTGGCGGCAGTGGCGAACCTTTGTTTCACCGCCGGTGGGGCGCGGGGCGAGGGTTACCACGCCATAATCGGGGGGGGCACAAACGCCTGGTTCGGGCATTACGGTCGCCTGGGGTCACCGCTGCGCGAAGGCGACCTCGTCCTGATGGACTACGCCCCCGATGTCGCCTACTACACGAGCGACATCGGGCGAATGTGGCCGGTGAACGGGACCTATACCCCGTTGCAAAGGGTCGCTTATGGGTTCATCGTTGACTACCACCGCGAATTTCTGCGTCGGGTGCGGCCGGGAGCGAGACCCGCCGATATCCTCGAGGAGTCGGCGGCCGTTATGCGCGATCGGATCGGCTCGCTGGGGTTCTCCGAGCCGCCGTACAAGGAGGCAGCGTTGGCGGCGCTCGAATGGAACGGACATCTTTCCCATCCGGTCGGGATGTCGGTGCACGATGTGGGTGATTACACAAATGCCCCCCTCGAGGTGGGGATGGTCTTCTCGATTGACCCGATGATGTGGGTGCACCAGGAACGGGCTTATATCCGCTGCGAGGACACCGTGGCCGTGACCGACGACGGGGTGGAGGTGCTCACGTCCGACGCTCCTCTTGACCTCGACCATGTGGAGCAGGTGATGACGGAGCCCAGTGATCTCCTTCCGGCGATGGCCGCCCGCTCCTGGTGGTTCGGCGCACCATGAGCGACCTTCATGCTCCGGCGGGGCGGCGGCGACAACAACCCGCCCACGTGCTCGGTCCGACGAACACCGTCCACGCTCGGCCGCTAGCTGCTCAGGTCGCCCACGACCTGATGAGCGCTATTTTGCAAGGCGCGTTCAAGCCGGGCGACACCATCCCGTCCGAGGAGGCGTTGTGCGAACGGTTCGACGTGAGCCGGCCTGTCGTCCGGGAGGCGGTAAAGACGCTCGCCAACGTGGGAATGGTGCGGACGCGCCAGGGCCAGGGGTCAGTCGTGCTGACCGAGGAACACTGGAACGAGCTCGCCCCGGAGCTGCTCGTCGCCCGTTGCGAGACGGGCACGGCCGACGAGGTGCTGGCGGAAGTCATCGAGCTTCGCGGCGTCCTCGAGGCCCGCGCCGCGGAGGCCGCCGCCAGGCGGGCAGGGCCCGCGGACCTGGAGCGATTGCACGCCCATCTGCTGGCCATGAAGACAATGGCCAACGACCGGGAGCAATACCTGTTTTACGACCTGCAGTTCCATCGCGAGGTCTTGCGCCTGGGTGGCAACCGGATGGTGGTCAAGCTGTTCGACCTGCTCGAGCCCATGTTGCTTTCCGCCAGGCGGGTCGCCCTCGACCACCAGGAGCTCCCACAGGGCATGATCCTCGGGATCGACGAGCACGAGGAGATCTTCAACGCGCTGGCGCACCACTCGCCTAAGGGCGCTCGCAAGGCGGTCGAGCATCACTTATCCCGCATCAGGCACCGCGTCGATGCCTTTGGCGCCGCTCTGCCTCCAGATAGCCCGGGGGATGGCCCGCCCGTGGGGCCGACTAACGGGAAGCACCGGCGGTCGCGGGCTCAAGTGAGGGCACCGGCTGGCGAGGGGGCAGCGGCCCGCACTTAGCGAGTTGCCGTAACCGCTGAACGGGGTCAGTGTCACCTCGGGTTGGCCCGGAGCGGGCCGCTTGGGACGGTTTATATGCAATAACCGTCAGAAATCGTCCCGAACGCCATGACGATCTATCTATATGATGATCTTTCATGATTTCTCGTGGTATCTCCGCTGGACCCGGGGCGCTCATCCGGGCTGGCGCTTGACCCGGCAGCGAGGGTTGCCGCCGGCGCACCGGGCGACGACGGTCGAGCTGCGCACTCTGTACCCGTTCGTCATTCCTGACGACCTGGGGGTGGACGGCTGCTACATCGGCCGCGAGGCCTCGGGGCGCTCGTTCTGCTTTGACCCGTGGGAGTGTTACGCCAAGGGCAAGCTGACCAGCCCCAACATCGTGGTCCTGGGCCAGATTGGCCGAGGGAAGTCCGCCTTCGTCAAGTCCTTCATCTGGCGCCAACGGATCTTCGGTCGCCAGTGCTGGGTACTGGACCCAAAAGGAGAGTACGAGACGCTCGCCCGTGCGAGTGCGGGGTCTCATCTGTGCCTCGGCCCGGGGCTAGGCCTGCGGCTAAACCCGCTCGATGTCAGCCCGGCGGCGATCATGTCTGAAAAGCGAGGTGGGCGTGAGCCCGCTGGGCAGGTCCCGTCGCACCAGCGCCGGGCCGAACTATTGGGGGCGCTGTTGGCCAGCTCCCTGGGCCGGCCCCTGCAGCCGGCGGAGCGCGCCGCCGCCGACGTCGCCCTGGGTGCCGCCGAACAACACGCCCCGGTACCGACCCTGTCCCTGGTGGCCGACGCGCTCTTGAACCCGCAGCCCCACCAGGCCGAACTGCTCGGGACCGACAACGAGGGATTGCGCCTGGACGGCCGGCAGGTGGCCCTCGAGCTGCGCCGGCTGGTCCACGGCGACCTGGCCGGCATGTTCGACGGGGAGACGTCGGCCGGAGTCGACCTGGGAGCGGGAATGGTCGTCGTCGACCTCTCCCGCCTGTACGCTTCCCCGGCTTTGGGGCTGCTCATGGTGTGCGCGTTGTCGTGGCTACAGAGCGCCCTGGCGGCTGGCTCGGCCAAGCGCCTCGTCGTCCTGGACGAGGCCTGGGCCGTCTTGAGCCACCTCGCCACCGCTCGCTGGCTGCAGGCCACGTTCAAGCTCTCGCGCGCTTACGGAGTGGCCAACGTGGCCGTCGTGCACCGTCTTTCGGACCTGAAAGCGGCCGGCCAGGACGGCTCCCAGGAGCAGCGACTGGCCGAGGGGCTGCTGGCCGACGCCGAAACCCGGGTGGTGTTCGGCCAGGCCCCGGGGGAGGCGGAGCGGGCCGGCGAACTCCTGGGCTTGTCCCGGACCGAACACCTGCTCCTGAGCCAGCTCCCTCGGGGCGTGGCACTGTGGCGGGTAGGTCAGACCTCCTACTTGGTCGAGCACGACTTGTCCGACGAGGAGAAAGCACTGGCCGATACCGATGGCGCCATGCGAGCCGCCGGCGGCGCTCCCGCCATAGGTCCAGGCCCCGCCGGCGCCTGCACCCATGCTCACACCCTCGCTGGCGAGGATCCTGCTGGCGATGCTCTGGCCAGCGACGAAAGCGCCGGGGCTCATTTCCCATCCGGCGCCCACTTCGCCCCCGGCGCGGCTTCGCGCCTTATCTAGAGACTCGCCCCCGTGGGGTAGCTTTGCCACGCTCTCAACTTGCAGGTCCCAGCAGGACGTGATGCTAACCCGCCGCGACACCATCAAACTTGCCAAAGCGACCTTGCCGCAGGCCGGTTTACGGGCCGGGAAGGGCAGGGCTCATCGCCCGCTTCATCGGCACGGAGTACCCGCTGCTCGCTCTGGTCCGACAAGGCGAGCCCGTAGCCAACTCAGCCCTCGGCGAGGTCGGGTTATGCCTCAACGCGGGGGTTCAGCGAATGGTCGTTCCTTCGTCGCGGGACATGAGCACCAAATCCTCCCTGGTCGGCAGGCCTTCCCAGTCGCCGAGCACGGTGACCGCGTAGGCGCCGGTGGCACAGGCTAAGGCAAGACGGCTGGGTGCGTCGAGGCCGTCGAGCGTGCCCGCGATATAGCCGGCAACGAACGCGTCTCCAGCGCCGACGGGGTCGACCACCACGACTCTGCGGGCGGGCTCCTCGTGGACACCGCCGTCCGTGACTGAGAACGCACCCTTGGGCACGCTTTACGACGACCGCTCGCTTGCCGCCCTCAGCGAGGCGCCGGGCAGCCGCGAGCGGGTTGTCTGGGGCTACGATAGCGAGTTCCTCCTCCCCTGCGAACACGAGATCAGACCGCGCGGCCATTGACCGGAAGTGGCCGGCAGCCTCCTCGGGGGCCCACAGCGCGGAACGGTAGTTGAAGTCGAACGAGACTGGGACTGCTGCCGACCGAGCGATCTCGACCGCCCTGTACGTGGCGGCGCGTGCGGTCTCGCTCAGCGCCAGGGTGATCCCGGTCACGTGCAGGACGCGAGCCGCGCTGATCAAGGACTCGTCGAGGTCCTCGATCGAGAGCCTCGAGCCGGCGTAACCCCTCCGGTAATAGGTCACCCGCGCCACATTCGGGCCGCGCCGCTCCTTGAACATGAGCGCCGTCTGTCCGGACGGTTCGATGACGCTTCGAGAAACATCGACTCCCTCTGCTCGCAGCAACGCCAGGATCATCTGGCCGAGCTCGTCCGCCCCGACCCGGCCGGTCCACGAAGCGCTGTAGCCGAGCCGGCATACGCCGATGGCAACGTTCGACTCAGAACCGGCCGCCGACAGTTGCAGGCTCTTCATGTCGCGTAGGCGGCCGGCCCGTGGTGCGGCGAGGACCGCCATTGTCTCACCGAGCGTGACAACGTCACTCATGAGCCGGCTCCCTGTGGACAGCGTCCACCAGCTTGTCGGCTCGCCTTGCGAGCTCGTCTAGAGGCCCCCCGCGTAACGAATCGCCAAGGAGTTGACTGCCCATGCCGACCGCGAACGCGCCGAAGGCGAGGTAGTCGGCCGCCTGGTCGAGGCCGATGCCTCCAGTCGGTACGAGCGGGATGTGGGGCAGCGGGTCGCGCACAAGACGGAGGTAGCTGGGACCGCCCAGGGCCGCAGGGAAAACCTTCACCAGCGCGGCACCCGCTGCATAGGCAGCGAGGATCTCGGTCGGAGTAAAAGCCCCCGCGATCACAGGGACGCCAAGCTCGGCTCCGGTCTCAACCACCGCGGGAACCAATGCCGGGGTGACGAGGTAGCGGGCCCGGCGGCGACTGCCGCCCTCGCGTCAGAGGCGGTCAGCACCGTGCCCGCGCCTACGCATGCGGTAGGGGGCGAAGTGGAGCAGTACCGCTCGAGAGCATCGAGAGCCCCGTCCGTCGTCAATGCGAACTCGACCACTCGGACGCCGTGGGCGACAAGCACGTCGGCAGCGGCCATCAACAGGCCTGACCCCGGCGCCCTTAGGACGGCGACCACGCGGCAGTCACCGATCGCGTCCAGGGTTTGGCGGAACCCGGTAACGTTTTTTTCCGTTACCACGATTGGGGTGCCCCTTCGAAAGTCTCGGAGAACAACTCGTCGCTGCCACGTCTATCTCGGTACCGCAGCTGTGCAGCGAACCACCCGCCGCGAAACCTTAATTCACCCTTAGCTTCGATTATGCGAGTGATCGCCTTTTCTCCGTTCCCACCCCGGCGCGAACAGCCGGAGGAAGTTCTGCGGCGAATACGGATGCTCTGCCATCGCCTCGTGCAGGAACTCGACGCCGAAGCCAGGCTTGGTCGGCAGCTCGATGTACCCGTTGCGTACCGGCGTACATCCGGTCATGATCTCCTGGCTCCAAGGTTCGAGGAAGTCATCGAAGGTCTCCTGGACGAGGAAGCTCGGAGAGGCAGCTGCGACATGGGCGTTCACCACCGTCGTAAAAGGGCTTTGCGCATTGTGTGGCGCGATCCACCCCCCATAGGCGCTGGCAAGCGCGGCGACGCTCGAGAGCCCCTGTACACCACCACACTGCAACACTTCCGGTTGCACGATATCGATGACACGGGAGTGCAGCAGCTCGCAGAAGCCGAGCGCTTCGCCCAGGCGTTCGCCCGCAGCTATCCGGACCGGTTGGCTCCGAGCGACCTCGATCGTGGCGTCCAAGTCGGTCGACATCACTGGCGCCTCGAGCCAGAATGGGGAAAAGTCCGCCAGCTCTCGGCCGATGTGCACCGCCACGGGTACCGTAAACCGGTCGTGGGCCTCGATCATGATGTCGACGTCGTCGCCGACCGCCTCTCGGACGGCCTCGACGAGTTCGAGCGACTCGCGCAGCTCCTGCCGCGACATGTTCTTGTAGGCGTGCCCGAAGGGGTCGAACTTCAATGCCGTGTAACCCTTCTCGACGACGTCACGAGCGGTCTCTGCGAAGCCCTTCGGGTCGCGTGGCCCTGAGTACCACCCATTCGCGTAGGCACGGAGCCTGGGAGCGAGCGTCCCGCCGAGCAGTTGCCACACTGGGGCGCTGAGCTTCTGGCCGATGATGTCCCAACAGGCCATCTCGATTCCGGACACCGCGGGGCCGTAGCGGAAGTACAGGCTTTTTTGTAAGTGCTCCCACAGCGCCCGGACGTTCATCGGGTCCTGGCCGACGACGAGCGACCGGATCTCCTCGATCTGAGCGACGTTGGGGCTCGTGCTCAGGCCACCGGTAGCCTCGCCGTGGCCGACAATACCCTCATCGGTGTACATCTCCAGGAAGACCCAGTTCTTCCACGGGTTGCCCACCACGAAGGTCCTCAGGTCTGTGATAATCAATTATTTTGCCGCCAACTACTTGCCGCCTTCGGCAGCCATGAGGTCCTCACGTGGCAGAGCGAGAGAAAACAGGTCGGTCAAGCTGCGCATGATGACGGCCAGCTCATGGCGGTCGTCGCGGTCCAAGGGATTTGCGATGTTGGTCCGGGTGAAGTCCGATTCGATCACACTGCGCCAACGGAGCACTGCTTTGTACACGCCAGACGAAATTGCTTCGTAGTTGAGCAGCGGCAGCAGGCGGGCGAAGGTCTCGCGCGCCTTGTCGGTAGCACCACCGTCGAGCTGGTTCCAGATCTGGGCGTGGATGTCGACCGACTCGCAGGCGGGCATCGTCCCGCAGGCACCTCTTGCGTACTCGTCGAAGAGGTACCGGCCGGCGATGCCCCCCATCACCCCCTTCAGCTTCGGCCCGGAGTGGGCGATCTCCGCGGTGATGGCGTGGCCCGCAGGAATAGTCTCTTCCTTGACCCAGTCGGCGTACGGCAGCTCACGAACGATGCGCGTGACGAGCGTCGACGACATGCGCGTCCCGAGCGGTGCATCGTGGTTTTGCACGAACAATGGCACCCGCAACACCGAGCACAACTTCTCGTAGTAGCGGAAGCACTCGACCTCGGTGGCCGGACGCCCACTGGGAGGCATGGCGATCACGGCATCGGCGCCTTTGTCCTGAGCGTGGCGGGCAAAGTTGGCCGCCCAGTCGGCCGAACCGGCGGTGACGCCGATCACAACGGGGACCGCTCGGTCAACTTGCTTGATCGTGTGCTCGGCCACCGTAAACCGCTCCTCGTCCGAGAGCGTCCAGTACTCCGAAGCGTTGACGAGGGCGACGAGGCCGTGGGCTCCTCCTTGCAGGCAGAACTCTATTTCGCGCTCAAGGCTGCGGAGGTCGAGGGAGCCGTCGGGCGAGAAGGGCGTGCATAGGATGGCAAAGACGCCCCGCCAACTCGCACCGGCACCGCCTGCTCGGGTCAGTTCTGTCATAAATGCTCCTTGTCAAAGCGCGGTCAAGAGACTTCCGCGACGGCCTTGGGCTCGAGGAGCACTCGGGCTACACCGGGCTCGGGCATGCGGATGGGGTACCCCTCGGCTTCTGGGTGCTCGCGACGGATCCGGTGCAGCGGGACCCAGCGGTCATGTTCGTAGCGTCCCCATTCGGCACTCCGGACTTGCCGCGGTGCTCCGCTCGGCCTCGGTTCCCGGAAATAGGCGGAAAACCCCATACCGATAAGGATGAACGTGTCCGTGTCGTCCTGGACCACCAGCCCGCGTGACATCCGGTCAGGGTCGTGGTACTGGAGCACGATGTCGCACCCATCCGCGCACAACCCGGCGCGACCTTCCCCACTCTCCTGGACAATGGTGAACAGCCGAGGCGTCCCTTGAGCGGCGCTGATCGGCGATATCGCCCGTCTGATAGCGAGGTAGGACTCGGCGAGCCGACTGCCGTGGGGGCGGATGGTGGCCGTAGAGACGTCGACAAAGGCCTCTCCTCCGTCATGGTCTGGGAAGGCGGCGTCGATCGCCCACGGGTCGAACCCGATCGCGCCATGTTCGCCGATGGCGTAGAAGACGTTGCGCTCAGCCCGGCCAGAAGGGTCGGAACTGTGCTCGGCGACGTAGAGCGGGCCACCCAACCGCCCGTAGTGAGAGCAGAGCTGGCTGAAGTCGCGATAACCGCTCATGTAAATGTCTGGCGCGATGAGCTCTAGGTTCGGGGCGTTCTCACGGAACAGCTCAAGCATCCAGGGCACGGCCCCGCCCGAGAAGTACTTGCCCGGGACGGCGCCGGCTGCGAGAGGGATCGCGACATTGAGGTAGTAGGGGATGTCGTAGACACTCTTGGCTGCTTCCGCGAGATGATCGATGTAGCGGGCGATAGAGGCTGTGGAGAACGCCTCGTCGGCGTCTTCGCCCCACTGCTTCCGCCAGCTCCCGGCAGCGAACTCTTCGTCGCAACGTGAGCAGTGGCAGCGTGCGGTCGTCAGCACGCCGGGCTCGTTCTCGATCTGGAACAGGATGACCCTGCGGTCGCTGTCGGCTTCACTCAAGTGTGCAAGCAAGGCGACGAGGGCATCCCGGTCGCGCTCGAAGGTGGCTTCGGACAGCGGGCAGAGGCTCGGCGATTCCGTACCATCGGCCGCGCGCGCTCGCGGGTACCGCACGCGGTCCTCGCGGATGTAATCCGGGCAGTAGAAGCAGCAGGCGTTCTTCCAGGTGGCAAACCACAGCAGGACGAGCCGGAGCTTATTCTCACGGGCGAGGCGGAGGCGTTCGTCCACCAGGCTGAAGTCGAACCGCCCCTGCGTTGGCTCGACCTCGCTCCAGTACACCGGCACTGCCGCAGTGTTCGCATGCAGCTGCGTGGCATAGGTGAAAAGGGGCGCCATCTCTTCGAGGCTCATGCAACTGTCGCAATCCCACTGCAGGCCGAGGATCAAAAAGGGACGCCCGTCGACCAGAAGCGTCGCCCGTTCACCGTCACGTTCGATCGCCGGCAGGGGGAGCGTGTTCGCCTTATCCCCCTCTTTGGTGGTGTCCGTCCACTCAGCCACTTAGGTCTCGCCGTAAGTGACGCCCGAGACAAAGGCGCGTTGGTAGCGGAGGAACACGATCATCAATGGCACCGTTGCGGCGACACAGCCGGCCATGATCGTGCCGTACAAGGGCTCAATACCGAGCGTCTTGTCGACGAAGTTCGGCAGTGTGATGGACAACGGGGCGACGCCGTTCGAGTTCGCCATGATCTGGGGCCAGATGTAGCTGTTCCACGAGATGAGGAAAGTGAGCACCGCGAGCGCAGCGAGGATCGGTCGGGAGATAGGCAGGATGATCCGCGTGAAGATGTACCACTCTCCGGCTCCGTCCAAGCGCGCCGCCTCGAGGAACGCATCGGGCACCGACAGGAGGTATTGGCGGACCATGAACAGCCCAAAGACGGGCGTCAGGAACGGCACTATCTGGATCTGGTAGGTGTTCAGCCAATGGAATTTTGCGAACTCTAGGTAGAAACCTGGGATGGCGGTCTGGATGGGGACCATGATCGTCAGTAGTAGGAACACGAAAAGCACCGTCCGCCCCGGGAAGCGGAGCTTGGCGAAGGCGTAGCCCGCGAGAGCTGACAAGAACACAGCGCCGATGGTGGTGGCGACGGAGATGACGACCGAGTTGACGAACGCCCGGAGGCCTCCACCGGAGAAAAAGTCTGAGTAGGTCGAGGTGGTCGCTGGTGATGGCAAGCCGGCCGGGTTCAGCAGGACCTCAGTGTTGGACTTCAGGGAATTTATGATCATAAGCACGAACGGGTACACGGACAACCCTGCCACGATTACCAGACAGGCGTATGCAGCGACCCGCCACGTGGCCCACTTGCTGCGCCGTCGCTGAACCGCGATCGCTGGCTCTATGACTACTGCCCCCATCGTTCAGACCCCCTCCCATCTGGCTCTGCTACGCTGCAATAGCGTCTTGAGGTGCGTGCGGCGCCACAGGCCCGGCATATCGGGGACGCCCCTATCGCCGAGCCAATGCCCCGTTCGGGACTTGCCAAGGACCATTGCGGGCCAAAGCAACGAACCCCACGTTCACCGCGGCTACACATTGTCGGCGTCCACCACGAGTCGGGCACGTACTTCAGTAGCGCCTCCGTTGTTCCCTGGATTTTCGCAATAATCGCAACAAGATACGCGCTTGACACAATACCTCTCGGACTATATCGTAGTTGCCACTCAATGGCAAGGAGGGTGATCGCGCCAAATGAGCCTGTGTGTCTGTCTAGTAGGTGGCCCGCCGCCAAAGTCAGCCGACCACTACAGTCCTGCTCAGCAGGCCGCGGGCGCTTCCGAGAATTCCGCCGCTAGCGGCCCGTTGCAAACTAGCCATTGGGTACCCAGTCATTTCAGTGCTACACGACGAACCACAACCGTGCTGAGCGCAAGAATGCCAGCGTCCATAAGGGGGACCGACCTTTGCCAGACGACATCGACCAGACGGAAGCCGCCGCCACCACCAACCAAACAGAGTCGACGCAACCAGGTTCGGGACAACCGACAAACCACAGCGGTCCTGAGTCCGAGGGGGCTCTCGCTCATCGTTGGTTCCGACCACGCCCAGACGAAATCGAGCACAGGGAAACCAAAGGTGCCGCCAACAACACCGCGTTCCCGCAGCCCGCGGCCACGGCCGAGGTGGGAAACGAGCTCAGCCGCCGTGATGTGCTCCGCTATGGCGCGCTTGGAGCGGCGGGCGCATTGCTTGGGGTCTCCCGGCTCAGGGCCGACTGGCGGGGCGCCACAAGCCTTCTTGCCCACGATAGGCCCAGTCGGCAGACATTCGCGGCCGGCAAGCCGATCGCGCTGACGGTTTGGGTCTGGGCCGGCGCCAGTGTCAGCCAAGCGGGGTACAACGCGGTACAGAAGACCTATAAGAAAGAGTTCGGGAACGTCAACCTCGATATTACGACGTTCAACGGTGGCGACGCGGGCAACGCCGAGAGGTTCGGCCTCGCGCTGTCAGGCCACACGACTCTGCCCGACATTCTCTACCTGAACTATATCGAGGTCCCTGAGTTCGCCAATAAAGGCGTACTGATAAATCTCGACAGCTATTTTAAGCCAGTCGAAGGCGATCTTTACGCGGGAGCCCAGACGGTTGCTCAAGTCAATGGGCAGTATGTGACGTTCCCGATCCAGCTGAACGGCAAGATGTTCTATTACCGCGAGGACCTGTTCGAGTCGGCAGGCATCGACGTCAGCTCGATACCCAACATGACCGAAGCGGAATTTATCCAGATGGGTAAGACGTTCACGGCCAAGCACCCTGGGCAGTACATCATGAACATGGCCAACGAGCCACCTGAGTACCTGTTTGGCGAAATGATCTCGGCATATGCGCCGATCTCCTTCGCAAACTCGTCTGGTAAGTACGACGTAGTTTCAAACCGGGCGTTCGGTGACGTGCTGACGTTTATGCGCAACATTAGGACGTCCGGCATCGTGTACCCCATTGACGACTTCACGACCGACTGGCCCTCGGCGATCAAGGCTGAGAAGATCTGTGGCTTTCTGATCGCGGACTGGATGGACCAGTTCCTGCCCTCGTATGCCACCCTGTCGGCCTCTGGGAAATGGAAGGCATTACCCTGGCCTGCGCTCGCGCCGTTGGCTAACCAGCAGTACGGGTCGGACGCTGGTGGCGCAGTAGCAGTGATCCCGGCCGCAGCTCCGAACGCCACTTTGGCCGCCGAGGTTTGCAATTACTGGCACCTTGAAGGCGCCGGCGCACTGTCGGCCTTCGAAGCCAACGGAGTGCTCCCGATCCTGAAGAGCGTCCAGCCCGGGGTCCTGAGCTCTCTCACCTCGGCTAAGAAACCTGCCTCGATGAGCCAGACGGACTGGGAAGAACTGCCGCAGAACTATTTCGGTGGCGCCAGCTACATCCAGTCCAAGCTGGCCGCGGAGGACCGGGTCAAGGTGTTCGGCTTCGACCCGAAAGCGCTCATTGACTGGAACACGATCATGGTGAACTGGATGGAGAAAGTACTTGAAGGCAAAGTCAGCGTTTCGGCTGCGCTTCAAGGGATGCAAAAGGACATGGAGACCGAGGTGGGTAACCCTTGGTCTACTTCTTAGCGAAGGGACAATGCCTAACCGGCACCTGGCTGTTGAGTGCGCAGCCGGGTGCCGGCCGTAGGTTGCTCGAATAAATGGTATTGCGCCCAGAGGGGCTCAGGGGATGACATGAGCCGACTTTTTACGGCTGAGGGGTGACTCCGTGGTAGACATCGAGCTGGGCCATAAACGTAGCGGTGTGGCGGGGGCCTCAGCTCCGCCGCTGAATGGGGTGCGGCCCCGTAAGGTGACAGCCGGACAGCGGCGGCTCGCCCTGAGGACCGCTACGACCGGCTACCTGTTCATTGCCCCCTTCATCATCGTGTTCGTGATATTTGCTGCGTACCCCGATGTCTTCACCTTCATCATCAGCTTCCAGAACAACTCTGGCTACGGGACCTCGACGGCCGCCGGATGGTCCAACTACCTTGCACTTTTGAGGTACGGAGCCTTTTGGACCGAGGTCGCGAACACCCTCGAGTACTGGGTCTTGCACGCCGTAATCTTGATCCCGGTCGCTTTCGCGTTAGCGCTGGTGGTCCGCTCGAAGTTCGTGCGGGGGAAAGGCATCTGGCGCTCCCTGGCTTTCCTGCCACAAGTGATGCCGTTCGTCGCGGTCGGTCTGGTTTTCCAAATCGTCTTCGCCAGCCCGCAGGGTCTCATCAACAACCTGCTCGGGACGAACATCGAGTGGCTGACCAATTTTGCCATCGCCAAGTACGTCGTTGTGGCACTGCTTGTGTGGCAGGGCTTTGGGTTCTGGTTCGTCGTGTTCCTCGCTGGGTTGACTACCATGGACCCAGCGCTCGAGGATGCGGCGATAGTGGACGGTGCGTCGGCTGTCCAGAAGACCCTTCGGGTCACAGTGCCGCTCATGAAGAACGTCATCTTCTTCGCGGTGATTATCGACGCGATCGGTTCTATGGCCCTCTACACGCAGCCTAATGTGCTGACGACGAACGGGAATGGGCTTGCCGTCCCCCAAGTAGGCACAGTCTCGAACATCGTCGTCAGTAACTTGCAAGCGGGCGTGTTCGGGCAAAGCGCAGCGGCAGGGGTGCTCATTTTTATGCTAACCCTGATCGTGAGTGCAGTGCTGTTCGGACTATTCGCGCTTTTCGGCGGCCGAGTGTCGGCCAGGGACACTGCAAGCGTCACCGCTTAACTCATCTAAGAGCTAGGAAAGGCAGGTCAACACATGGGTCGTCCAGTCAAGGTGGCACTCGTGGGCGCCGGGAGCGCTCAGTTCTCGCTAGCGTTGCTACGCGACCTGGTGCTCTGCGACTCATTGAGTGGCAGCACCGTGACGCTCATGGACATCGACGGTCAGCGGCTCGCCGCAGTGTCGAGCCTGGCGGCCCGCTACGTCCAGGAGGTCGGCGCCGAACTCTCGGTCCGCTCGACCGAGGATCTGCACGAGGCGCTGGTCGGGGCTGACTTCGTCATCAACACGGCGCTGGCCGGGGGTCACCCGGCGTACGAGAGCGAGCGGGCGCTCGCAGAGGCGCACGGCTATTACCGTGGTGTCTCACCGCTCCACATCCAGCGCAACCTAATACTCATGTTAGAAGTCGCACGGGCCATGGAGCGAGACTGCCCGGAGGCGTGGCTGATCCAGGCGAGCAACCCGGTGTTCGAGGGTTGCACCCTTATGACCCGCGAGACAGGTGTCAAGGTCGTTGGGCTTTGCCACGGCTACCGCGGTTACGAGAAGGTCGCCAACCTTCTCGGGCTCGACCCCGATACCGTCACCTGGCAAGCCCCTGGCTTCAACCACGTGATATACCTGACTGAGTTCTGTTACGAGGGCGAATCCGTGTACCCCCTGCTCGAGCGGTGGATCGAGACTGAGTCCGAGCAACATTGGGCACGGACCGACCTCCGGTACAGCGCGTCCGACTTGTCCCGCTCGGCGATCGACCAGTACCGGCGCGTTGGGCTCCTCCCGCTCGGCGACACTAGCCGGGGGTTCGAGACCTGGTGGTACAACATTGACTTGGAGACCAAGCGCCACTGGTTCGGGCACCTCGGCGGTTTCGACTCCGAGATCGGGTGGCAACACTACCTCGACCACTTGTCCGAAGGCGTGGACGAGATCCGCCGCGCCGTAGCCGACGAGGAAACGCCAATTACCAAGTCGATCCCGCTTGTGCATAGCGGCGAGAACCACGTTCCCTTGATCGAGTCGTTAGTCACGGGCAAAGAGCGCGTCATCCAGGTGAACCTGCCCAACAACGGCGCAATCGTGGGGCTACCGAATGACGTCGTCATAGAAGGCAAGGGTGTTGTGCACAATGGCCGGATCCAACTGCTCAACGTCGGCGAGCTCCCGGACCGGCTCATGTGCAAGGTACTGTTGCCGCGGTGGGTGCAACTCGAGCAGATAATGTACGGCATCACTAATCACGATTTTGGCATGCTGCGTGAGCTGGTCCTTTCTGACCACCGGACGAACACCCCCGACCAGGCGGACTCGCTCCTGTCCGCCGCCATGTCAGCCGATTACAATGCGACCGTCGCAAGCTGGTACGGCAAGGACGGATGGGCGTAGACCGGTCTTCAGGCCGCCAGCGGCAGGTGCGGGCGGCGACGCCCACCTCTGAGCGCAAGCGACGCGCCCCTGCCGCGTACGCACCCTCGCCTTCGGCGGGCAGCGACCCAGCGCAGGTGCCGGCAGTCGCATCGTCATGGCACGCGCTCCTCGCAGAGGCGGAACAATCGGAAACCTCCGGTGGGCGGCGGCGATCGTGGAGCCGGTCCACCGAGCGCGCCGGGACGATCCTCTCGTTTTTCACCCTGGAGGAGCCGCGGCTCAAGGCGGCGACAGTGTCAGGGAGGCTCGATCTTCACCCGAGCACGGTGTACCGCTACCTAGAAGCGCTGGAGGGGGCCCACCTCGTCGAGCGAGACCAGCAGGCTGGTGCTTACAAGCTGGGCCTGCGTATCGTCGAGCTGTCCGCAGTCGTGTTGCGCGACCTCGACGTCCGCCGGCATTCCCTCGACGACATGGACACACTGCGGGACAGGCTCGGCACTCTGGTGAACCTGGGCGTACTGCGCGATGGCGACGTCGTCCACGTGGCTCACTCCTTCCCACCCGGCTGGCCTCGAGACGACATGGTGATCGGCCGGACGGCGGCGGCCCATGGGACCGCGCTCGGGAAGGTGCTCCTGGCCAGCTTGCCGTGGGAGGACGCGCTAGCACGTGTTAACGGGTCCGGGTGGCGACACTACACACCCCACACGATCTGTGACGAGGCGACGCTCAAGTCTGAGCTGGACGAGGTGCGAGCTCGTGGGTACGCGCTCGATCGTGAGGAAAACCATCTGGGGATCATGTGTGTCGCGGTGCCAGTCCGTTCGGGCGACGGCGGGGTGTGCGCCGCTCTTAGCGTCACCGCTCGATCGCAAAACATATCGGAGCGTATTGAAGAGCTTGCTTCGCAGTTGTCCGACGTCTCTCGTCGGGTCTCGGCGCGGATGGGCGGTCCGTACAACCCAACTTCCTACCTGTGATATCTCTGGCTTCCGTCGGAGCGCGCTCGGAGCACCCCGGCGTGCGATCTCCTTGCCGGCAGTGGCGGGTGAACCTGTTCGCAGCGGCGGGGAAGGGGCGAGCCTCCTGGCGACCGAAAATGGGGAGATGTCTAAATGATGCGCAGTTTGGACGACGCCGACATCGAGCATTGGCAGCGCCATGGCTATGTCCTGATCGAGGACTTCCTCAGCCCAAACGAGCTCGCCGCCGCTCAGGAGAACATCGAGCGGTACATGCCGAGCTGGAGCGAATACGTTACTTTCGCTCCTCGCTATCGGCAGCTGGTGGGTAACGGCAACACTCCGACGACGCCGCAGGGCTGGGTGCTGAACGGGTTCCCATTCGTGGGTGACTCGCTTAACCACGTTACTCTCCACCCCTACTTGCTGGCATTTGTCGAACGGCTAGTTGGCCACGACCGGCTCGCGCTCAGCCACGCGGGCCTTATGGGCAAATACGCCGGCCGTGGTGACTACGACCAGGAGCTACACGTCGATTTCAGCAACAACACACTGGTGTTCCCGGGCGCCGACCTGACCTACTGCGACATCCCGGCGATCATCTACTACACGGACGTGAGCCGAGAATGTGGGCCGACCTACGTCGTGTCGCGACAGGTGACGGGCCAGGACATCCGTGGTCCCCGTCACCGGCCGAGAGAGAAGTACCCCTCGTTCTACGACGCCGAGGTGCCGGTCGTTTGCCGGGCGGGCTCGGCCCTCATCTACTCGATGCGGACGTTCCACCGTGGCTCTGCGATGCGCCAGGAACAGGGGCTTCGATGGACTCATCATCTCGCCTTCCACACGGCCGGGCCGCGATGGCTCGGGTCGGCCACGTTCCAGCGGGCGGGAGGGTCACCCGAAATGGACCATTTCCTGGTCTCGGCCACCCCGCGCCAGCGTGAGCTCGTTGGGTTCCCGGCAGTCGGCGACCCGTACTGGACCGAAGAGACCCTGGCCGGAGTCCAAGATCGCTACCCCATAATGGACATGAGCCCGTACCGGGGTGTGTAGGGGGTGTTGGGTGGTAAGGGCCATCGCAGGCGGCATTACGGTAGGGGCAGCTGTGACCGGTGCAACTTGGACTATCACGTGATGGGTGCGTCCGACACATCCGACTGTGCTGAAAGCAAGGCAGACGCATGGCCCGCGTGCTGTTGACTGGGGCCAATGGCGATGTCGGCAGCTGCCTAGTCGCTCATCTCCGCACCACATGCGAGCTCCGGATCGGTATCGGGCCCACCCCGAAGGGCGAGATGGCACCAGCCGAACTGTTGCCGAGCGACGACGTCCGTGAGATCGACATCATGGACCGTGGTTCGCTCATTTCTGCCATGACAGACGTCGATGCAGTCGTACACCTGGCGGCGCAGCGGGATTTCTATGCCAAATGGGAAGATCTGCGCGGGCCGAACATCGAGGGTGTGTTCAACGTGTTCCATGTTGCTCGTGAGCTCGGCGTGGGCAAGGTCGTCTTCGCGAGCTCAACGCACGCGAGCGGCGGTTACGACCAACGACAACTCTGGCCCCTCGGCGCCGAGGCTCCACCGTGGCCGAACAGCCTGTACGGCGTCACCAAGGCCTTTGGCGAGGCGTTGGGCCGTTATTTTGCGTACTACGCCCCCATGTCCGTCATCTGCCTTCGCATCGGCTGGGTGCTCCAGCAGCCGCACAACGAGATGGCCTTGCGGATCTCGGCTGAGCCCCGGCGACCTGTGCCGCCTGATCGACTGCTCGCTCGGCGCCATCGTCCAGTTTGGGATCTACTATGGCGTGTCGGCCAACACCCGCTGCAAGTACGACATGACGCCGGCTCGACGCGACCTCGGCTACTTACCGCAGGATAACTCGGAGGAGTTCGCTGCAGCCGTCCTTGCACAAACCAAGCAGAAGCCTGATAGCTAGGCGCTTGCCGGCCTTCGAGGCCTAACGGTGTCCCCGCGGGTAAGGCCGTCGGTCACACCGCTCGAAGTGTCGTCTCGAATCAATAGTAAATGCGCGCGCTTAGCGCTGCCATCGTCGAGTTGCGAAAAACTCTAAGAGAAATTGTTCGTGCTAACGTAAAGCTTGAGGTCCGGCGCTTTCTGGCCCGCACGAAGTGCGCACGAGTGATTGTGATTGTGATTGTGCCGTGAGCGGTTACGGTAGTTCATATCTTGGCGACGAGCCCAGCAGCCGGTTGGGCAGATAAGGAGGGACGTATGGGTCCGGGGCCGCCCATTTCGCTTCGGGATCCAATTGCGCCCGCAACGGACGACGTGGGCGCGGTACAAAGCGGCTTTGCAGGTGGTTGAGCAGCTCGGATTTGACACGGTTTGGAACTCGGACCACCTGCTTCCCGCTTTTACGCGCGACTGGACGAGTCTTTGCAGATCGTGAAGTCCTTATGGACGTCGCCTCGGACGAGCTTTGAGGGCCGCTACTATAGGGTGGACAGCGCACCTTGTGAACCGAAGCCGGTTCAGCTGCCCCACCCGCCAATCACGGTAGGCGGGGTAGGTGTGGGGGCATTACGGCTCGCCGCCAAGCATGCCACTGGCTCGAACATGTACGGGTCGCCGGAGGCGCTAGCCAAACGAGTGTCCTTGCTCCGGGGTTTCTATGACCAGGCCGGGCGGGACTTTGACGAGATCGAACTATCGATACATAGCGACCTCGCCATTACTTCTACCCGCGGGGACGCCGACGAGTTGATGTCCCGGACCGTCGCTAAAAGCGGACAAGACATTGGAAGCCAAAGGGACATGTGGATCACTGGTACCCCAAGCGAGGTGGTTGAACAGCTTGGTCGGTACGCGGACATTGGCGTTTCCCATTGGATTATCCATATTCACGACCCCTTCGATGAAAGAGCGCTGCGACTCTTGCGTGACGAGGTCGTCCCGGCGTTTCGCTGACCTTCAGAGCCTGAAGCACAAAAAACTGACTGTTTGCTCGCGTTTCGCTGCGCCACCAACTGGCGGTAGTCCGCTGCAGGGTGGGCCGCCCGCGTTTTACCGGGCACGACCGTGCCGTCGTGTCCCGTCACCGGAGCCAGATCAGCTGACCCCGGTTCATAAGGCGACGCGGGTAATATACGGGAGGCCAGCTCCGGGAAATAGACGACGTGCAGCAATCAGTCTCCCTTGGGACGGGATGCGCCGAGCCCTTAGCTTAGGAAGCAGCCTTGAAGTTCCAAGAGATATTTGGTGCCTGGACGGAGACGTATTCGTTGTCTGAGTTTCGCCACGGGACGATAGCCGGCGTCGGCCCTCTGACGACGACCAACCACCATGGAACGCCTCGGCCCAACGCTGGTGTTCCTCCGGTGACAGGTCGAACTTCGCCAAGGGCGGCGCCATCGATTGGCAAGTGGCTTGCCGGACGGTGGGCACCTCCGATGTGGCCCAGCTCCTGACCCAGAGCACTTCACCCGAGCGACGACGGGCACGGCAATGGGAGGTGCTGCGCTCCTGGCACGACCGGGTGCACTCCCAGGTAGCCACTCCGTACTCCTACGAAGACGCTGTTTCTGACTTCCGCCTCTGGGCCCAGTCTGCCTGGTCTATCCGGTCCTTGGCGTGGCGAACGAACCTGGCAACGACCAGGCTTACCAACTGGTGACCACGGTGGGAGTTGTCTCACGACTGGCACCCGGCTCGGAAGCCCAAGAGGCTCATGGGAAATGTTGGTTGGTCATAGCGGCTTTGTCCGGGCTGGCGATTTTCGTGACCGCGTACCCGAATAGCACGAAAGGGGAACTAAGTGTTCGACTGGCAAGTTGGCCGGTCGAACGTGGTTGCCGGTCCGCAATGGCCATTACGCCGCAGTAAGCGGCTGAGAACCAGCGATAACAGTCCGCTCGGAGACCATCCTTGGCGACGGCCTACGGCACGGGCTTGTTCGGCGTAGGCGTGCTGGCCGGAGCACCCGACTTTGCCTCTTTGCTTTGGGCCGCCGTCTGCGCCGTCCACTTGCTGAGCCGGTCCTCGATGAATTGCGATACCTGTTCACCGTTTGGGGAACCCTGCCGGGTGAAGGCATCAGCGGTCCTTGCCGCGGCGGCGTTGTCCTCGCCGGCGATTGGCAGCTTGCTGGCCGCCTCGGCGTGACCCAGCAGGAAGCGGCTAGCCCGAAGGGTGGCCGTCGCCGCCGGCGGGACTGACTGTTGAAAAGCAGGGGCGGTAATCCCGGCCATGGGGTCGCCCTGGCGTGGAGTGGTGGGGTCAATTGTTAAGACCGCCTCGAGGTCGGGTGCCGCCGCGTCACGTGCGGTGAGGGACGGAAGGCCGAACTTCTTTTCCAGGGTGGCCAGGATGGAGGTGTGGTCAAATGGCGGACCACCTTCAGGGGCCCGAAGACTGTCCCGGCCGGGACCAGCGGTGAGACGAGGACGGCGGGCACTCGCACTCCGAACCGCGTAAAGTCGAAGCCTTGCTCACCGGGCGTCGTGCTCGGTGGAGTGGCACCGGTGGGCGGGGGGACGTGGTCGTAGTTCCCCCCGTGCTCGTCGTGGGTGACAATGAGAAGGGTCTGAGCCCAGGCCGGCGACGTCTGCAGTGTCTGGTACACCTGGAGCAGGAACTGCTCGCCGAGGGCGACATTGCCCACCGGGTGCTGGTCATTCTCGAGCGTCTTGCCCGACTTGGACCAGGCCGGTTCAAGGAAGGCGAACCCGGGGAGGGCGTTGTTCGCAGCGTCGCTCTGGAAATCAGTGAATAGCCCGTATTGCGCAGGCTGGGCGTTGACGGTATCGGGGAAGTCCCCGATGGTGAGCGGTTTCAGTACGTAACCGTAAATGCGCCACGCGACCCCCTTGGACGTTAGCGAACTGAAGATTGACGGCGTGGCAAAGTATGGGTTGCCTTCGTCCATAACTCGGCCGAGCGACGTACCCGACAAAGCGAACGCCCGATTGGGGAAGGTCTCCGTCGGCACCGAAGAGAACCATTGGTCGCAAACGGCGAACTGCTTCGCCAGGCCCGAGAGCACCGGCACCATGTCGGGCGGGTACACTTTCATAATAGATGTCTCATCTGCTCCGGTGAGCGGTGGGTCCAAAGGATGTGCCACCGCCTTTGCGAAGCTCGTGACGAACCCTGAGCAGTCCGCTACCGCGCCGGCAGCCGGGGTCTCGGTCCCGAAGAGTTGCTCGTTAGTAGGCAGGAAGCCCTCCTGGGGGTCGACCAATGGGTACCAGTAGGCGTTTTCGTCCGCCGGGTCGATCTTGGACACAGGGACCAGGTTGCCGCTCGTGTCGTTGTTCGACTCGTTCCCGGTCAAGCCGTCGAAGTCGTCGCCAAGGGGTGATTTGTTACCAGCATCCGCATAAAGAAAGCCGAGCAGGTTGTCGAACGAGCGGTTCTCGAGCATGACAACGACAATGTGATCGATGGCGTCCAACGCTCCCACGTGTGCTCCTCTCGGTCGCCGGCGATATCGCCCGAAATGTGCTAATTCTCGATAAGGCTCAAGGCGAAGACGCCCAAAATTCTGTGCCTTCTAAAGAATAACCGGAACTCGCCGGCCAAATTAAGGTCCGGGCCGGGCACTGATGTTACTGTGCAACGAGTCAACCCGTCCTCTGGGTTCCCGGCGGAGCGAGCTGGGGCTTTGGGTCGAGTTCAATCCAGCGAGAGGAGACCCGATGGAGTTCCAGGCTTACCACGGCGTTAGCGCGGCCCAGCACCAGGCTCGCGTCACTGAACTCTCAGCTCAGGGCTATGGCATGATTTCCCTGAGTGTCTATGGAGACCCGAACGACGCCGAGTACGCGGCCGTCTGGGTCAACCGGCCCATGCCCAAGTGGGAGGCCGTCCACGGGGTCAACGCGTCCGAGTACCAGACATGGTTCAACACGTGGAGCGCACAGGGTTATGCCTCGGAACTCGTGAGCGCCACCGGGCCGGGCGATGACGCCATCTTCGCGGCCGTGATGATCCAGGGGGTCAGTGGTGCGTGGGTGGCGCGGCACAACATATCGGCCGCAGAATTCGCGGCCGAGAACGCCTCCGCCCATTCGTCGGGCCTGATGCCTCACTGCGTGGCGATCTACGGCGATAGCGGCAACCCGACGTACGCCGGCATCTGGCGGGCCAACCCTGGGTTTGTGAAATGGCTCGTCAACCCGGCCGACCCCGGCCCCTCGTACCAGACCACGTTCGACACCGACACCCAGTTGCCAGGCTTCACCCTCAACGCCTGGCGCCCGGCCTACGTGGCCGTGTCGGGCGACCAGACTTATTGTTCTGTGTACAAGGATGACTACGTGGGCCCCTGGGTGGCCCGCCACGGCATGTCGGCGGCGCAGTACCAGACCGAGTTCGACCAGCAAAACCAGGCCGGACGATATCCCATTTTTGTCCAAGGCGGTGGGTCGGGCAACAGCATCGTCTATACCGCTGTGTTCGCCTCGCAAGACCTGCCCGTCGCCCGCCAATGGACGGTTACCGGCAACGAGGCCCCGGCCAACGCGAATATCGACAGCGCAATGGAAACGTTCATGAAGGCTAATGCGGTGCGCGCCGCCCAGGTCGCGTTCGGCGAAAACGGGACAATCAAGTTCGCCCGCGCTTACACATGGGCGGAGCCCGGTTACCGCGTGACCCAGCCGAGCGACCGGTTTTTACTGGCTAGCTGCAGCAAGATGTTTTGCGAAGGTGCTATCCAGGCCCTTTTCGATGCCAAGTCTCTCTCTCCGACCGACAAGGCCTACGCCAAGCTCGGTTTCTCGCACCCTGCCGACCCCCGTAGCGACGAGATAACCATCCAGGAGTTGCTCGACCACAAAGGCGGTTACGACGACTCGATCGCTCCGTTCTTCGACCCGACTTACAATATGGGTGAGATAGCCAAGAGCCTTGGCGTCTCCCACCTCACCCGTGCGGACGTGGCCCGCTATATGTACGGCCAACCGCTCCAACATGACCCGGGCACAACTTACGCCTACTCTAACTATGGGTACCTGCTCCTGGCCGCGGTCGTAGACAAAGTAAGCAAAGAAGGCGACTATTTCGCTTACCTCCAATCCACTCTGCTCAACCCAGAGGGGATCACCGAGATCGGCGTAGTCTCGACGCTGGCCAGCGGGCGGGCCAACCAGGAGGCCATTGCCGAGGACCCGGGCTTGGGGATGAACGCCCTCGACCCGACGTCACCCCTGCAAGTCCCGTCCGTGTACGGTGGCGACGGGGAGATCAATGAAGTCGGGGTGGCCAATGACGGGCTCGGTGCCTCCGCCCGAGCACTGGCCCAGTTCGCCCACCTGCACGCCGTCTGGGGCAACGGAGGCCGCAGTCCGGGTGCCGCCCGGGACGGGAGCACGCCGGGGGCGTCGACCTATGTGTGGTCGCGCAATGACGGCGTGGACGCTGCCTTCGTCCTCAACACCCGCACCTGGCCGGCCGGCTCGCCGAGCAATATTGTCGGGCAACTTCAGTCGACTATCGACGGACTGCTGCCTTAACGGGTGCGAGCTGGCGGCTATGGCCGGCACAACGGCGGCAGACTTGTCTACGGCCGGCGCCGGTCACCCGGCTTTAGACGGGCTCGCCGTGCAAATTGGTAGCTGCTCACGTAGCCCGGGGGTGCGGACCGCGTCAGCTGGCAGAGACGACTTCTTGGGCGCGGTTTGGAGGTGAGAGGCTGACGAGGTCGCGCCAGTGGTGGCAGGCCACAAGGCTGCCCTCAGCAGTTCGTTCGACCTCGGGTTGCTGGCGCCAACAGACATCAGTGGTATGAGCGCACCTGGGCGCAAATTGGCATGAGTTCCGAGGTCGCGCTCAGCAAGTAGCCAAAATAGGCTTTGACCGCGCTTGCTGTTAGGGGCGTACCGTCGGAGAAACGGGCGTCATGGCGCAACGTGAGCTCGAACGTCGTGTTCCCCGTGCCCACGTACCGCCATGACGTAGCCAACGCGGGGCTTATCGTGCCGTCCGGGTTGATGTGCGGGAGGCTGGCGTAGGCGAGGTCGATAGGCATCGACTGGTCGCCGCCCCCTGAGATGGCGGGGTTGAGGGTGGCCGTGTAATTGGTGAGCCCCATAGTGAGGACAGGCCTTCCCGTGGCGGCCTGGGGGTGGCCCAAATCGTGGGGACGAGACTGCCGCTGAGGCAGAGCGCAAGAGACATCCTGGCCCCAATGGCTCTTTTTATAGTGGTTTTCGGGTGTTTCATGACGTCGGCCCTCCTTTGTCGTCCCAGCGAAGCGCGAGGACTGGTTGCAGGTGCGTGGAACCGCTCGACGGTGACCTTAGCTGCGGAGTATCGTGCATGATCACGTATAAACAAGGTATTCGCGCAGATTTCAGTCCGGGTTCACCTGGCTGTCACTGAGCCGTCGGCCACGACGGAGTAGTAGCCACTGTGGCCTCTCATGTCCACTGCCTACATCGTGGATTCGATAGGACGGGGGCGGGGCGCTAATGAGGGCCCAGGGGGTGAGGGTGGCGCGAGCGTCCGTAAGGGTGTTACTCTAACGGGCACTACCGTGCAGGACCAAGGAGGAGTACGACGTCGGCTGCGATGCGCCACGACGCGTTGACGACGCGCCGGCGTGGGAAGGGAGACCTCGTCGGCCGCCGATTGGCGCCACGACCAGGTTTCCCGGAGGGCAACCGGCCTCGGTATGAGCGTGACCTGGCGGCGGTTGGCCAGTGAGCAGAGCCAAAGACCACCCGGTCGACGCGGACGGCAGCGCCGCCGTAGGCGCGGTAGAGCTAGACGTTGAGGGCCTGTTGTTCGACCTTGACGGTGTCCTTGTCGACAGCACGGTGGCGATCGGGCGGCATTGGCGCCAGTTCGGCGAATGGTACGGGCTCGGACCTGACAGCTGGTTGCAAGTAACGCACGGCCGAAGGGCACTCGACACCATCGTGGCCTTCGCCGATCGGCTGCCGGTGGCGCCGGAGAAGGCGTTCGAACGCTACGAGGTGCTCGAGGTCGAAGACCAGGAAGGCGTGGTGGCGCTCCCGGGTGCAGCCGAATTGTTGTCCCGCCTCCCGTCGGAGAAATGGGCCGTCGTGACGAGCGGGAGCGCCAACGTGGCCACGGCGCGGCTTCGGGCTGCGGGGCTGCCGCATCCTCAGGTGCTGGTCTGTGCGCAGGATGTAGTCGCAGGAAAACCCGACCCCGCTCCGTACGAGCGAGGCGCGTTCAGGCTAGGGGTCGCCGCCGGCCAAGCCCTTGCCGTCGAGGACGCCCCGGCTGGGCTGGCCTCGGCACGCGACGCCGGTTGCCGGACGCTCGCCGTAATCACAACTCATACTGCCTCTGAGCTCACGTCGGCAGATTTCGTTTGCGCCGGATTGAGTTCAGTGGAGGCGTCAGGCGCCGACCGCCGGCTAATGCACTTACGTATATCTGTCCTTTTTAGCCGGGATCTGGCGCCCGACGGAGACGCCGGGACGTCGCTGACCGCAAACGCGGCATTGGCGAAAGGTTCACCTTTAGTTAACTGAGGGGCCACCGGAAGGTAATTGTCGGCGAAATACAATGTACGAAACACTCGGCAAAGGCGACAATAGGCG
Organism: uncultured Acidimicrobiaceae bacterium; assembly: GCA_963749305.1. Lineage (GTDB taxonomy): Bacteria > Actinomycetota > Acidimicrobiia > Acidimicrobiales > Palsa-688 > Fen-671. The sequence continues at coordinate 78,242 of CAVVMN010000013.1, read as the reverse complement.
AAGCGCTCGCAATAAGGAGCCAAGTTTAGCGGGGAACTCCGGGAGAGGAGCCGGGCCATGCGGATCGTGCAAATATCTGACACGCATATTTCCCACTTGGGCGGCGTGCCCAGCCGCAACATGGAGCTCGTCGCCGAGTACCTGAACCACCACCTGCGGCCAGATCTGGTGGTGAACACGGGCGATATCGTCATCCTTGACGCCGACTCAGCTGAAGATAGGCACACCGCGTGGCGGTTGCACCAAGACATTGGCGGCCATTTGCGCGTCGTGCCGGGCAACCACGACGTGGGCGAGCCGGGTGACGCGCCGTGGATGGGGATGTCTGTAACGAGCGAACGCGTGGCCAACTTCAAGGACACTTGGGGCTCTGACCGTTTCGTGGAGTTCGGCGAGCCGGACAACGGAGCCGAAGGATGGGTTTTTATCGGGATCAACAGCCAGGTGCTGTCGTCCCGGCTCCCAGAAGAAGCGGACCAGTGGCACTGGCTGGAGGAAGTCGTCGGGAAGGTACAGGGTTTGTCGGTCCTGCTCTTCCTCCACAAGCCGATGTCCCTGAGTGGACGGGCTGACCGGGACATAACCATTGCCGCGTCGGACCGGGAACGCCTAAGGAGCATCTTTCGGCGTACTCGCTTGCGCGTAGTAGCCAACGGGCACGTTCACCGTTATCGGCAGCTGAAGGAGGACGGGCTTCTTTCTGTTTGGTGCCCATCCTTGACTTTCGCACCGTCTGCTGAACCGGAAAGAGGATTACCGTCGAGCGAAGCAGGTGTCGTCGAGTACCTGGTCCAGGGCGACGACGTCGAGGTGATACGCCACGAAGTCCCCGGCCTGCGCGGCTGTCACGACGTGTTCACCATGCCCGAGTTTGCCGCCACGCTCGCCGGGCTCAAAGCGGCGACGGCAGATCCCGCCTGAACCGGGTCGCAAGAAGCGCGGCCCGCAAGGAGCAAACAATGAGGACCCACCATCGTGGCGAGTAACCGGATCATGACGACTCACACCGGGAGCCTGCCGCGCCCGGCCAGCCTGTCGGACCGCGGCGACGCGGTGGCGGTGCGCGCAGCCGTTGAGGAGGTAGTACAGCTTCAGCGCTCGTCGGGAGTCGACATTGTGAACGACGGTGAAATGAGCAAGCCCAGCTACGCGACATACGTTACGGAGCGCTTATCAGGTTTCGGAAGCGAACGCTTCTCGGTGTTCAGGCGCAACCGGGGCTGGGAAGAGTTCCCCGAGTTTTACGAGAGCCAACGCGGCGACGCAAAAAGGGCGGCTATCACCGCTACTCCAAGGTGTGAGGGACAGGTCGAGTACAGGGACCTGTCGCAGGTGCAAACAGATATCGCCAACCTCAAGGCGGCGGCCGGCGATGGCGAGGTATTCATGACTGCGGCATCGCCCGGGATAATCGAGCTGTACATGCCAAACAACTTTTACCCCACCACCGAAGAGTACCTTTTCGCCTTGGCCGACGCCATGAAGGTCGAATACGACGCCATCCATCAGGCGGGCATCATGTTGCAACTGGACTGCCCCGACTTAGCCTGCGCTTGGGTAATTCAGCCCGACCTCACCCTGGACGAGTTCCGCAGGGTTGTCGCGATGCGCCTGGAGGCGCTTGACCATGCCACTCGCGACATCCCGGCCGAGGGGATCCGCCTCCACATGTGCTGGGGCAACGGTGAGGGCCCGCACCACACAGATATCCCGCTCGCTGAGGTGATCGACCTGGTCCTCGACGCCCGCCCAGCCACTGTCATGTTCGAGGGAGCCAACCCACGACATGAGCACGAGTGGAAGGTGTTCGAGGATGTGAAGCTCCCAGAGGGTAAGGTCCTTGCCCCTGGCGTGCTCGATTCGACGACCAACTTCATCGAGCACCCAGAGCTAGTTGCTCAACGGGTCATCCGGTATGCCGAGGTAGTCGGAAAAGAAAACGTCATGGCCGGCACGGACTGCGGCTTTGCCACGTTTGCCGCCTTCAACCTGGTCGACCCCAGGGTGGCGTGGGCCAAGTTGGCGTCCATGGCCCAAGGTGCTGCTATGGCGACCGATTACCTCTGGGGCCCCCGCAGTCGTTATTGACTTACGCGCCCCGCGCCCGGCGTGGGCGCGGCTCAAGTCCTCGAATTGAGCGGGCGCGTTAAATAGATAATGAGATCGTGAGCCAATCAGCCTTCTTCGCAACCAGGCACCTGCCGGCAAACCGAGATGTTGTAGCGCCCGACGGTTCCGATGTCCGCGTGCTCCTGGAGTTGTCCGGCGGCGGGTTGGCGCACTTTACGCTGCCCGCCGGCGAGACATCGGTCGCCGTCCGTCACCGGACTGTCGAGGAGATCTGGTTCATCATTTCGGGGCGGGCCGACATGTGGCGCCGACTTGGCGATGACGAGGAAACGGTCGAACTGCGGCCATCGGATTGCCTGACCATCCCGGTGGGCACCCGGTTCCAGTTCCGCTCGGTAGGACGCCAGCCCTTGGTGGCGGTTGGCGTGACCATGCCACCGTGGCCCGGGGACGGAGAAGCCATTGAGTCGGAAGGTCCGTGGGAACCAACGGTGCCACCGGGGCCCGGACTGTCTGCCGCTCCCCGGGGCTAACCCCTGGCAGACTGTCGGCTCAAGGACGCTCACCGCGACACAACGCCCTGGTCGGGTAGCTTTGCCACGCTCGCAATTTTCAGATCTCACCTCAGGACTTCCGCTATCGCCGTGCCGCCGCCGAACTCGTCAAAAGACACAGTGTCGCGTATTGGGTCGCCTGTTGGGTCGTCTATTGGGTCGCCTGTTGGCCGCCGGATCGGGGCCGGGGAAGCCAGCCTCGGGACGGCGCCGCCGGCCCTTCCACTGCGTACCCGGCTCGCAGCCGCGGTGGGAGGAGGGGTCGGTGCCCTCTCGCGCGCCACCGGCCGCGGGTCCGGCTCGGTCGTCGGTGGCCACGCCGTCTTGGCCATCGACCCGTTGGCGCTGGAGCGGCTTTCAGCTGGCAGGCAAGTGTCATTGGTCTCGGGGACCAACGGCAAGACGACCACAACCAAGCTTCTCGCCTGCGCACTTTCATCGGGCCGACAGCAGGAGGTGGTCACCAACCTGCTTGGTGCCAACCTCCCCACCGGATTAGCTGCGGCCCTGGCTGCCGGCCCTTTGCACGCGCCGGCGGTGCTGGAGGTAGACGAAGCCTGGCTGCCCAGGGTGGCGACCAGGCCCGACCTTCGCTGATGATGCTGCTCAACCTGAGCCGCGACCAATTGGACCGGAACAACGAGGTCCGCCAGGTGGCGCAACGCTGGCGCCAGGCTTGCGAGCGGCTGTCGCCTGAGACCACGGTAGTGGCGAACGCCGACGACCCCCTGGTGGCGTGGGCGGCCAGCGCCGCCCCGCGGGTGGCCTGGGTGGGTGCCGGCCTGCGCTGGAAGAGCGATGCCGCCGGGTGCCCGGACTGCGGCGGCCAGGTACTCTTCGGGCCTGAAAGCCCGACAGGCTCAGAAGGCTTCCCGGCTTCGGGTGCTGAGCCCGCCCGGGTGGCGGATCCCGCCATCGTGGCGGATCCCGGGCCGGGTCCGCTCGAAGAGGGGTGGCGTTGTTCGGCGTGTGGTTTTTCTCGGCCGGCCCTCGATTTTTGGCTTGGGTCAGGCCCCTCCCAGAGCGTCGCGATACTGGCGGCGGGCGGCCGTTTCCAGCTCGACCTGGCCTTGCCTGGCCGTTGCAACCGGGCCAACGCCCTTATGGCCCTGGCCGGCGCCCTGGCGCTCGGAGCTGACGGCCAGAGGGCTGTACAGGCCATGGCGGCCGTGCGTGAGGTCGCCGGGCGGTACGCCACGCTCGAGGTCGGGGGACTGAGTGCCCGCCTTCTACTGGCCAAAAACCCGGCCGGTTGGGCGGAGGTCTTTGACATGTTGAGGCCGGCCCCGGCCCCAGTTGTCATCGCTATCAACGCCAGGACGGCTGACGGCCACGACCCGTCATGGTTGTGGGACGTGCCTTTTGAGCTCCTACGGGGCCGGCATGTCGTCGTCACTGGCGAGCGTGGACTGGACCTGGCCGTGCGCCTTCACTACGCCGAAGTGGACCATGCGAGAGAGCCGGACCTGCTGGCCGCTGTCCGGGCTTCGGGTGCCGCTGATATCGACGTTGTCGCCAACTACACCGCTTTCCACCAGCTCCTCGCCCGGGCGGGAACCGATGCTGGCCGGTCGGGGCCGGCATGAGCATTACGGTCGCCCTCGTCTACCCCGACCTGCTCGGTACGTATGGGGACAGTGGCAACGCCGCCATCCTGGCCCAACGCCTGCGCTGGCGAGGCCACCAGACCGACGTGCTCACTATCGGCCCTGACGACGCCGTCCCCACTTCCTGCGAGCTGTACGTGATCGGCGGGGGCGAAGACCTACCGCAGGCTCTGGCCGCGGCCAAGCTGAGCGCCGGCCGGCCGCTGCACAGAGCGGTAGAGGCCGGCGCCGTCGTCCTGGCCATCTGCGCCGGGCTCCAGATCCTGGGCCGGAGTTTCGTTGGTGTCGATGGGAAACCTTGCCACGGGCTGGGGTTGCTCGACTGTGTGACAGTGCGTTCAGGGTCGCCCAGAGCGATAGGCGAGATTGTTGTTCGACCGGCTCCTGAGTGGGCGGAAGACGGGCTCCCGACACTGACCGGGTTCGAGAACCACGGCGCAGTCACCGAACTCGGTCCCGATGCTCGTCCGGCGGGCGAGGTAAGGGCCGGCGTCGGCAATAAGGACGGAACCCTGGAAGGCGCGGTCGCCGGTCGGGTGTGGGGCACCTATCTTCACGGTCCGGTGCTAGCCCGCAACCCCCAGCTGGCCGACCTTTTGCTTTCCTGGGTGGTCGGGCCGTTGGGGCCAGTCGACGACTTTGAACCCGATGCGCTCCATGCTGAGCGGGCGGAATACGGGCCGATCGAACGGCGCCGGCCAGGCCAAACAAATGGGCGACGCTGGAAGTGGCAGAAATGACGGCGTCGAGTCCGTCGGCGGCGACGACGGCCTTCCTTACGGACCGCTATGAGCTAACCATGTTGGAAGCCGCCTTGCGCAGCGGACGGGCATCAGCCCCTGCGACATTCGAGGTCTTTACCCGCCGGCTGGCGGACCGCCGGCCGTGGGGCGTTTTCGCCGGGTTGGGCCGATTGGTGGAAGCAATTGGAGAATTCCACTTCGGCGAACCCGAGTTGAGGTGGTTGGAAAAGAACTCGGTGGTTAATAGCCCATCGCTCGAATGGCTTTCCACTTACCGGTTTAGCGGCACCGTGGACGCCTATAGGGAAGGAGAGCTTTACACCGGTGGCTCACCCGTCCTCACGGTTGAAGGAACATTTGCCGAAGCCGTACTGCTAGAGACCCTTGTCCTTAGCATTTTGAACTTCGACTCGGCGGTGGCTGCCGCGGCCAGCCTGATCACTTGTGCCGCCGGCGACCGGCCGGTAATTGAAATGGGGAGCCGTCGGGTTGACCCTTCGGCGGCCGTAGCGGCGGCGCGCTCGGCTTACCTGGCCGGGTTTGCCAGCACGTCCAACCTCGAAGCTGGACGCTCTTATGGCATCCCCACTGCGGGTACGGCGTCGCACGCGTTTGTGCTCGCTTACCCCACCGAAAAAGAGGCGTTTGCCGCCCAGGTCGCCGCCTTCGGGCCGCACACCACGTTGCTCGTTGACACCTACGACGTCGAACAGGGCATCCGCAACGCGGTGGAGATAGCCGGCTCTGATCTGGGCGCCGTCCGGATCGACTCCGGCGATCTCGGCCGCGAAGCGGTGCGCGCCCGCGCCCTGCTCGACGAGCTGGGGGCCCGGCACACGAGGCTGGTGGTGACCGGTGACCTTGACGCCCACACCATTGCCGCTCTGGGAGCTGCCCCCGTCGACTCTTACGGAGTGGGTGCCAATGTTGTGACGGGTATGGGGGTCCCGACGGCCGGCTTCGTCTACAAACTAGTGGCCATCGGGAGCCCCGGCGCCGCCCCGGATGAGGCGCAGGCCCCGGTGGCGAAACGCTCGCCCGGGAAGGCGTCCTTCGGAGGGCGGAAGTGGGCATGGCGGTCGTTACTCGAGGACCCACCAGGCCGTGGGGACGTGGGCGCCGTCGCCACGACGGGACCGGTGTGGGCGGACATTGTCACTCTGACCCCGGAGCGCCCGTCCTCGGATTCCCGGCCGCTTCAGTTGACCGTAGTTAAAGAGGGGGAACCGGTGAACCACTTCAGCCTCTCTGAAGTGCGTGCTTTCCATGCGCAGGTCCGTGACGCGCTCGGCCCAACTCGGCCGTTAGTGCTCGACAGGCGGACGAAGTAGGGGCGACGAGGGGAAATAGCAGGTAATCGGGCTTCCGGTCCCGCTCGCGCCTCTCCATTCGGGGGTGGCTCGAGCGCACCCGCACCGGCACTCCCAGCGTGCGAAAACCCATCCCCACGGGAGCCGGGTTGGGCACCCCGTCACGCCCTGTCCGCCCCATTCTCCTTAAGGCGCTTCTTACTTGAGGTGGGGACCGGGTAGCCGACGCCGGCAGTACCCTGGTGCTTATGAGTTACGTGCGGTGGAAGAAGGCCAGGTATGCCGTTCCCGCGGCTGTCTTGGCTGCTGTCGGGCTTGGCGCACTGGTGCCCACTCTCAGCGGTGCCTCAGCACCGCCCGATTTGCCCGCGCAGACCGCCCAACAGCTGGTGGCCGACCTGGCCGCAGCCAAAACACCCCAGTTGAGCGGCGCCCTGACCTGGACGGCCAACCTCGGCCTGTCCGACCTGTCGTCGTTGGAACAGGAGTCGGGGCAGAGCGGTGGAAACGGTAACGGGTTCGATCCGTTGACCCTTCTGTCGGGCAATTACCATCTTGATGTCTGGCTCGGGACCAAGGCGGAGCACATCGCTTTGATCGAGCCCTCTGACCAAGAGGTCGACATAGTCCGCAACAACAACCAGGCCTGGATTTGGGATAGCTCGACCCAAAACGTACTCCACCTCATCGGTGCCAACCCCGCCAGTAAGAGCTCGGCGAGCACCGGCGTGGGCGTCGGCTCCGGCTTGAGCGCTCTGCCCCTAACCCCGATGGAGCTGGCGTCCCACCTCTTGGGCCACTTGAACACAAGCACCGCGGTGTCCGTCGGATCTCCGGTGTACGTAGCCGGCCACCCCGCCTACCAGCTCGTGGTGGGCCCGAAAGGGGCGGCGGGCAGCTCGATCCGCAATATCGAAGTTGCTCTCGGCGCTAGCGGCCCATTGCTGGGCGTCCCTTTGCAGATCGCCATCTACACCAAGGGCCAGGCCACCCCGGCCTTGGAGCTTGGCTTTACGGGCGAGCTCAACACCGGGGCCCCGCCGACCAGCAAGCTGACTTTCACGGCGCCGCCAGGGTCGACGATGGTAACCCGCACGGTGGGTGCCGGCTCGAGTGGCTCTGCCCTCGGGGCTTCGATACCCCTGATACCGCTCACCAAGACCTATGGGGCCGCCGGGACTGTTCCCTCGCCAGGCGTCCCGCCCGCCCTCGGGTCGGGGCTCGGCAAGCTGAGTAAATCGGGTACCGGCTGGTCCACGGTTGTCTCCGGGTCGTCAGGCCCGTTGTTGGGCTCGATTGCAGCGGGCCCGCTCTCGGCCGTGACCAGGGTAGTCACGGTCCACGGTCAGCAGGGGAGGCTCTTCAGTACCGAACTGCTAAACGTACTGATCATGCAAAACGGGCATTACTACGCTGGATTCGTAACCCCGAGCGTGCTGGAGGCGGCCGCCTCCGCCAGTAGCTAAGCGTCGGCGGCTGGGCCCTTTGGCTGGTGAGACCGCCGCCATGGCGGTCGAGACTCGTGGCCTGGCCAAGCACTTCGGCAGCTTGCATGCCGTTGATGGCATAGACCTGGCTGTCCCTGCCGGGAGCACTTACGGCTTCCTCGGGCCAACGGTTCGGGAAAGACGACCACCATCCGTGTGTTGCTCGGCCTGGTCAGCCCTACAGCGGGAAGCTGGAGCCTGCTGGGCCAGCGGATGCCAGAGCGGGCGATGTCCACGTTGCCCCGAGTTGGCGCGCTCGTGGAAGGCCCCGCCTTTTATCCCTGGCTCTCGGGCCAGGACAACTTGGCCAGGTTCGACGCTATGGGGCCCGACTGGCGCTCACCTACCCGGCCCAAGCGGATCGCCGAGGCTCTGGAGCGCGTCGGCCTGACCGCCGCGGCCAAGAAAAAGTACAGGGCCTATTCGTTAGGTATGCGCCAGCGTCTGGGCCTGGCCTGGGCCTTGTTGCGACCGTGCCAGCTCCTGGTGCTCGATGAACCGACAAATGGCATGGATCCTCAAGGCACGCGCGAGATCCGGCATCTCATCCGCCAGGTCGGGGCCGAGGGGGCGACGGTGTTCCTTTCCTCGCATCTGCTGTCCGAGATCGAGCAGGTGTGTTCCCACGTCGGGGTCATGCACCGGGGCAAGCTGTTGATGCAAGGGACCCTCGACGAACTCCGGGCCAGCGCGACGCCCAAGCTTCGGGTGGAGGCCGACGACCCTTCGAGGGCGGCGGAGATCCTGGCCCAGATGGGGATGGCCGACGTCGCTGTTCAGGGGCCGCAACTGGTGGGGACACTTGACGGGCTCCTGCCCGAGGATTGCAACCGCTCTCTGGTCGAGGCGGGCATCGGGGTGCGCATGCTGCTGCGCGAGCAAATATCCCTCGAGGACGCATTTGTGGCATTGACAGGCGAGGGTTTCGATGTGGCTGGTTGAAGCGCGGCACGGTATTCGGCCGCACCCGTATCAGGGCTTTGCTCGGGGTCCTGGTGGCCGTCCCCGTGTTCCTGGCACTGGCCGTTTACCTCTCGGGAGGACCGAACAACGGGAACGGCCCGGCGTTTGTGGACCGGGTCACCCAAAACGGCGTATTTACGGCTTTGGCGGCATTGACAGTTTCGATGCCCTTTTTTATCCCTCTGGCCGTGTCTGTGGTCGCCGGCGATTCGATCGCCGGTGAGGCCAACCTCGGCACCCTGCGCTATCTGCTCGTACGGCCGGCCGGACGAGGTCGGTTATTGGTGGCCAAGGGGACCGTCATCGGGTTGTTCTGCCTCGTGGCCGCCCTGGTCATAGTCATTGTCGGCCTTATCGCTGGCGTCGCTTTCTTCCCCCACGGCGTCGTCGTGACGTTGTCCGGTACCACTATCCCCTTCGTGGACGGCATGGGCCGCAGCGTACTGGCTGCGCTAATCGTGGGGGTCTCCATGTTCGGGCTGGCGACCATAGGGCTTTTCGTTTCCACCCTTACGGACGTGCCCATAGCGGCGATGGCCGTGACGCTCGGGGCCGTTATCGTGTCGGCCATCCTGGACAGCGTCTCGGAGGTGTCGTTCCTGCACCCGTGGCTGTTCACGAATTATTGGACCGCCTTCGGCGACATCGTGCGAGACCCGATTTACTGGCACAACATCTGGAAGGACATTTTGTTGCAGGTGGGCTATGTCGCCGTCTTCGGCGCGGCAGCGTCGGCCCGTATGACCTCGCGCGACGTGCTCGCCTGAGCGCTAAATCCGCTCCCAGAGCTTGATGCCCCCGAGGATCCCGGCTGTGTTTGCCGCCAGGCTCACGTCCGGCGGCAGATTTATCGTGACTTTGTGTGAGTTTCCGCCTCCGATGTAACAATGGTCGTAGAAGACCAGCGCTTTTACAACGCCAAGCATCATGGCCACACGCGTGTTCCACTTCTTGTGGCCCACTTTCGTCAGGGCGGCGTCGCCCAACATGTCGTTGTAACTGCGGGCCCCCTTACCCAAGGGGTGGTGAGCCAGCTCCACGTGGGGCGCCAGTTTTCCCTTCCAGAAAAGGGCAGTCCCCACGCCGGTGCCCAGCGTGATCACAAACTCCAGGCCCTCACCCTTGACCAGTGCAGCGCCCTGGACGTCGGCGTCGTTTGCCACCCGGCAAGGCTTGCCCAGCGCAGTCGCCAGGGCTCCCTGGAGGTCGAAGTCCGACCACGCCTTCTCGAGCTCGGGCGTGGGCTTCCCACCAGGCCCCGTCGGGGAAACGAAATGCGGGGCCGAAATCAGCCGCCCTTCCCGCACCATCCCGGGGAACCCGGCCGACACGCGTTGGTACGAGGGTAGGCCGGTGGCCAGCTCTGACAGGGCGTAAACGAGCTGCTCGGGGGTCAATGGGTAGGGGGTCGGGGTCCTTACGGGGTTGTGCAGCAATTCGCCGTCTTTCGACAATACGGACGCCTTCAGCCCCGTCCCGCCTATGTCGAACGAGAGGGTGCGCGGAAGCCCTCGGCCCCGCGGCCTGCTCTCTGAGCTCGTGGTCCCGGCCGAAGCGCTATTCGGGGCACTCTTGGTAGCCGCGCTCGTGCGACGGCTACTGGCGCGAGCACCACGGCGAGGGCTGGTTGTGGCGTTCCCCGATACCCGCTTACGCCCGCTGCTCGGCGGGGCCGATTTCCCCGCCGCCCGAGAACTGGCTCGGGCCGTTCACCCGGAGCCTGTGCTTTCGAAGCCTGGGGCGAGCCGGCCCGTGACCGGGCGGCCGCCGACCCAGCGGCCCGTGACCCAGCGGCCCGTGACCCAGCAGCCCGTGACCCAGCGGACTTGGGCCCGGTAGCGGGTGCTCCAGGGGCCTCTGACCTCGGTGATTGAGTCGCCATGGCGGCAACGATACTCGCCTTTCGTCTCAGCGTCGTTGACCGGGCCGGCGGCATCTCGGCGCCGTGACCGGGGCCCGGCCAGGCCCGGTCGAGACAGCGCGCCTACGCCACCGCAGGTCTCTTGTTACTGGCCATTTTTGCCTCTGCCTGCCATTGGAACCCTTTGCGGATCGATGTAGGCTGATCTCACAAGAGGTGGGCAGAGGCAAGACGATGAGCGCAGGTGACAAGGTGAGGCTCTCGGTCAGGGAACGCCAACAATTGGCTGCCATCCAGGCGATGGTGGAGGCCGGGGACCCGGACCTGGCCCGCACGCTCACCGGTCACCGGGGGACCGTCAAGGCCGCCCTGCGGCGTGCCTCCAATGTCGCTTGCATATGGGTCAAGGCCTGTTCCGAGCGCAGGTGGCTGGGGCCGCTGCTCTTTGTCCTCGGTTTTGTCCTCATCTTCAGCACGATCGCCACGCTGCCCTGGGTCGGGGTGGCTGGTGCGCTCATGGTGGCGGCCGGGCTCGGTCTGGCCGTCCACTCGTGGCAGAGACGCCGGGAACAGGGCGTTCCCCGCCGTCCTGTGGGCCAGAGCGTCGGCGACTGAAGCTTAACCACGCCCCCCGGAGGTAACCGACCCGACCGGCGCCACCGTATAGGTTGGTGCGATGGTCAGCGCAGTTGAGGCACCCGCCGTCGAGCCGGCGCTGGAGGACTTGGCCGGCCAGCGTGTTGTTGTTACCGGCGGTTCAGGTTTCATCGGAGCCCACGTTGTAGCCGCCCTGTGCCGGCTGGGGGCTGGCGTGGTGTCGGTGGACCGCCGTCCCGCCAAACCGTTCCGCTGCCATCCGGAAAGCGACCACGACGTCCAATTGGTGCTCGGGGACCTGCGTGACGCCGCCGTCGTCGATGAGGCTCTGGCCCCGGGCACCAGGGGAATAGCGCACATGGCGGCCCAGACCCAGGTGTTGCGCTCGATCGAAGACCCGGAAGGCACGTTCTCCAACAACGTTGTTGTTACCGAGGCTCTTCTCGAAAGGGCCCGTCAGGTCGGTGCCACTAGCTTCGTCCTGGCCTCGACCAATGCCGTAGTCGGCGCCGGGGCCACCGGGACCCTGCACGAAGGCGTCCCCCTGGCCCCCCTCACACCGTACGGGGCCACGAAGGCGGCCGGTGAGATGGTGCTTTCCTGTTACAACGCTGCCTACGGCGTGCGGGGCGTGGCCCTGAGGTTCACCAACGTGTACGGGCCCGGGATGTCGGAAAAAGACAGCATCGTGCCTCGCCTGATGAAGGTGGCCGCCAACCGGGGAACGTTCAATGTGTACGGCGACGGCCGGCAAGTGCGCGACTACGTCAACGTGGCCGACGTTGTCTCGGCCATCGTCCTCGGGCTGCGCCAGCCGGGGTTGAGCGGGCCGCTCGTGATCGGCTCGGGACTTTCGGTGTCGGTGCTCGACCTGGTGGACCTGGTGGAAGGAGCCCTCGGCGCCAAGCTCGAAGTCCAGCACATCCCGGCCAAGCCGGGTGAGATGCCCGCCGTCATTGTCGACAACTCGGCGGCGCGGCGTTGGGGTTGGGCGCCATCGGTGACCCTCGAACAAGGCATCGCCGAAGTGGCGAAGGAATGGGGGACAACGGATGGTTCGGGTGGCTGACACCGACCGGAGCACCAGGACCTCGGCGGGACCGGCGCGGCGCACCGGCGTTTCTGCGTTGAGCCCGGTCGACCTGGAGCAAGCGGCCGCGTTCCTGCAGGCTTACTCGGACCGGCCAGCCGCCCCCGTAGCGCTCGTGATTGCCGCTTACAACGAGGAGGCGAGCGTCGGCGGCGTAGTGACCGCCGTACCGAGGGAACTGTGCGGGCTGCAGACCGAGGTCATCGTGGTCGTAGACGGCGCTCGCGACACAACCGCTGATGCGGCTCGAAAGGCCGGTGCCCTCGTTTGTGACGTGCCCGTCAATAGGGGCCAGGGTGCTGCGCTACGCCTGGGTTACTATCTCGCTCGCGAGCGCGGGGCCACGTACATCATGACCACGGACGCCGATGGCCAGTACGCCAGCGGCGACATGGAGCGGGTCCTGGCCCCCCTTGTGGCCGGCGAGGCGGACTTCGTCTCGGGGTCGCGCCGCCTCGGCTCCACCACCAGCCGGGACCGAGCGCGCAACACGGGCGTTGTTGTGTTCGCGTCCTTGATCAGCGTCTTGGTGCGCCACCGGGTTACTGACCCCTCGTGTGGGCTGCGGGCCATGAAGGCAGACGTGACCGCTTCGGTCGTCCTCGACCAGCCTCAGTACCAGGCCTCGGAGCTGCTCATCGGGGCGGCCATCGCCGGTTTCAGGCTGGCCGAAGTGCCAATTGCGATGGAGGCCCGCCAGTCCGGTAAGACCAAAAAGGGCGGGAACTTCCTGTACGGCTACCGGTTCGGCTCAGTCGTTGTGGGTACCTGGTGGCGGGAGTCGCGCGCCCGGCGGGGGTTGGACCGGTCCACGAACACGATCCGGTCGTAAGCGATGTACTTGAGGCCCGTCAACACCACGACCGAGAGCAGGTAGGCAAAGGTCACCAGCAGGCTCTTTGCCAGTTCGTTCTGTAGATGGGCAGCCTCGACGGCTGTGAACTTATCCGCCGCCGACGACGCCACGAGGGCTATTGCCGACACGATCACGTAGAGGGTCGTTTCCTTCGCGATGCCCTCACGACCTCGCTTTTCCCAGGCCCAGCGCCGGTTGAGGATCCAGTTGGGTATGGCACCGGCGAAGAAGGCGATGACGGTGGAGGTGATGGCGCCAAGCTCGAACACGCTGAGGCACACGAACAGCACGACGCCGCTGGTTATGAAGGCCACGATGGACCCGGCGCCATACCGCCACACGCGTACCGCGAGCGGCGTGCGCCAGCGGCCCAGCCAGTGGGCGCCTACCAGCCAATGCCATGGCGAGCTGGCGCCGGCGGCAACCCCGTCCGGGTCGTCCTCGCCGGTCAAAGCCGTGCGGTCGTCAAGAGGTACGTTGTCTTGGTCGTCGAGCGTCAAGTTGCCTTCCGCCGCGTTCCGCCCCTGGGTTAAGGGCTCGCTAGGATCTTGCAGCGTGCTGAGGCTAATGCTCTCCGGCGTTGGCGGCATAGTCACTCCAGCTTCGCCGAGCCGTTGCGTGGGCGTCAAAAAGGGATCTTGTCGGGCAATAGGGAAAGGCTAGTCGGGACGGTTGCCAGAGCGGGGTGATGGACGCCTGACAAATGGGGGGAGGGCCTGGTCGGGGCCGGTTTGGAGCAGCGCATATGGCGGCGGGCCGATCTCGCGTTGGTGGTCGCTCGGTTGGGTGGTCCCCATGGTCATCCAGCTGGCGCACACGCTGGCCGTGGCCCCGACGTACTACGTCGGTTCCTTCGACGACGACGCGAACTACCTGATGGCGGCGCATGTCCTGGCCGCCGGCGGTGGGCTCACCTCTGTGATGCCAAGCGGAGCCACCGTCGTCGCCAACTACCTTCCCGGCTACCCGGTCCTCCTGGTGCCACTGATATGGGTGTTCGGGTCGGCTCTTTGGCCTCCGCGGGCTCTCTCTACTTTGTGCGTGGCTGCCCTTTACCCGTTGTTGTGGGCCTGGCTGGCCCGGCGGGGGGTGAGGCCGTCGTACCGGGTGGCCGTGCTCGGCCTGCTGGCCATAAACACGGTGATGGCGACGTACTCGACGATGGTGATGGCCGAGGCGCCCTTCCTGGTCGTTTTCATGCTGGCCCTGTTCGCCCTCGACCGCTGGGACCGACAGCCCGGGCTACAGCAAGCTGCGGTAGTCGTGGTGCTCCTCACCACCTTGGTGTGGCTGAAGGAGGCCGGTATCGGCCTCGTCGTTGGCCTCGTGGCGTACGAGCTGTGGCGCCGGCGCTGGTGGCGGGCGGCCGGCGTGAGCGCAGGGGTGGGCGCACTGCTCCTCCCGGGCCTGCTGGCCAGGTGGCTCAGCGGAGGGGCCACCCTGGGGGACCGGTACAAGGCCGAGATCTCGAACAGCAGCGATGGCGGGTTCCTGCACCACTTACCGAAGGAGATCGTCACCGACGCCTGGTCCTACCTGCAGGACGTCCTGCGGCAGTCGGTCCTGCCGACTGGAAGCCCCCTTCCCGCCCACGGCCCGGTGGACGTCTTGATGGTCGCGGTAGGAGCTACCGTCCCGGTGTTCGGCATCGTGGGGGCAGTTGTGTGGTACCGGCGCCACCCCGCGAGGAGTCCTGGATGGTCTGGGCCTACTTCGCCGAAACCCTTGCCTACCCGTACAACAATCAGCGGCGGGTCATCCTCGTCCTGCCGGTGGTGACGATCTGGTACGTCGTGGGGGCGGCCGCGGTGGGCCATTACGTGCTCTCCCTGGGTGGGCGCACTTTGAGCAGGGTGGCCGCCTCGGTGGCCGTCCTGGTGGCTGTGCTGTTCGCCGGGGTGCCGACGGCGGCCGGCTTCACCAGGGACTACCTGTTCAACGTGGGCCAAAAGAGTTACGAGTTCGCCCGCTCCCCGGCCATGTCCCTGCTCAAGGCCATAGGACCTTCCAGCGCCGTGGTGGAGACCGACTACCGGGGCAGCGTCGCCTTCTTCAGCGACCATCGAACGGCCTGGACCGCCTTTACCGTCACCACGCCCTACGGGCCGTTCGCGACGAAAGACCCGAGCGCCGCTTGTTCGGTTGCTGTAGTGAAGAGCGCTCTGGTGGCTGACAACGCCGACTTCTTGATGGTAGGTGACGTCAACTACCCGGGAGCACTGGACAGCCCTTGCTTGCTCCACATGGCTTCGGACCCGCGGACGGCCGAGACCATTGGCGCCGTCCGGCTCCTGTCGACGACTTACGACGAGACGTCGATCTTCGAGCTCCTGGGCCAGGGCAGTGCCCGGCCGGGGCTAGCTGACTGGACGGCCGGCGCCAAGCCCCATCCCAGCGCAAGCGCGACCTCCCTGGCTCCTAACGGCAAGGGCGATGCCGGCGGGACGGGCTACCGTGTTCGCGCCGACTGACAACGATGCGAGCTTCGACTGGTCGTGGCGCCGGCCGGTAATGCTGACCCAGCTCAGCATCGGCTCGGTCACAAGTACGGCTCCCGTCCGCGCCGCCACCATTTCGATCGAGTTGCCTGACCGCACCTGGCAGACGATCTCCCAGGTGCCCGGCGCCGTCGGCGACGGGGGAGCCATACCTTACGTGTTGCAGGAGCTGCCTGCTGGCACCATGGCTCTCGGCATCCAGGTGCTGGTCCAGACGTCGGGCACCGCGCAAGTGGCCTACGTAAACGCCATCGGCCCGAGCGGGGCGCCGGGCTCCTCCCCGGCCGGGCTAACGACCGGGTAGGACGACCGGTTTCACGGCCAGCGGGTCGTGCCGTCCCGCCTGTAGGGCATCCGCAACCTGGCCCAGTGCTGTAGTGGCCAGTCACCAGCTGGTCGAGCTGCACCGCACCCGACGAAGCGAGGGAGATGGCGGTGGGGTACGTGTTGGCGTACCGGAACGTCCCTGTCAGCTCGATTTCCCGGCGTTGCAGGACGGAAAGTGGGACCGGGGTGTGGCTCTGCGACGACATCCCGACTACCACGGCCCGTGCGCCACCACGAAGTCCACGTAGCCCAGCCTCGAGCGCGGCAGCGGCGCCGGAACACTCGATGAGGACGTCGGCCCCAAGAGAGCCGAGGGGCCTGGGGGCGTCCGACGATAGGGAGCTCGTCCCCTGACCGTTGCCAGTCTGGGCGCCGGCCCTGATCACCGACGTAGCCCCCATTTTTTCGGCCCGCGCCAGCCGGGCTGGTTGGGTGTCGCTCACGACCACTTCGACGGCGCCGGCCGCCTTGGCCACGGCGGTCACCAGGAGGCCGATAGGGCCGGCCCCGGTGACCAGCACCCGGTCGCCGACGGAGATGCCGGCTTTCCATGTGGCCCAGATGGCCACCGAGAGCGGCTCCAGCAGGGCGCCGGCATCGTCGGACACGTGGTCGGGGAGCGGGTGGGCGAAATCCTCATCATGCACCACGTAACGGGCAAAGGCGCCGTCCACCGGTGGGGTGGCGAAGAACCTGATGTCCGGGCACAGGTTGTAGCGGCCACTCCGGCAGGCTCGGCAACGCCGGCAGGGGACGCCTGGCTCGAGGGCGACGCGTTGGCCTGGGCTCAGCCGGCTCGCGCCCGGGCCCAGCGCCCGTACGACGCCGGCCGCCTCGTGGCCCAGGACTAACGGGCCGTCAACGACCAGCTCGCCGATCCGGCCCTCGGTGAACCAGTGCACATCCGAGCCGCACACACCGACAGCGCTCACCTCTACGAGGACCTGGCCGGGGCCGGGTTCCGGTACTGGACGTTCCTCGATCTCGATCTCGCCCAGCCGGACCATCACAGCCACAGGTGCACTCTTCACGGGACCCACGGTAGTTGCGTAACGACGGGGCGTACCTCCGCCCGGGGCCCGGTCACAATTTCGTCAGAGCGCCCTCTGCCACCGCCGTAGGGTGTAGATATGGTCCTCGAGCGTTAAACCCTCAAGACGTCCGCGTCCTGCTGCTGGAAAACATCCACCCCGACGCGACGGCCATCCTGTCCAAGGCGGGCTACCGGGTTGAAGCGCTCGACCGTGCCCTGCCCGAGGAAGAACTCATCGCTCGCCTGCCTGAAGTCGATGTGCTCGGCATCAGGAGCAACACTCAGGTCCCGGCCGGCGTCTTGGAGGCCGCCCCGCACCTGCTGGCCGTGGGGGCCTTTTGCATTGGTACCAACCAGGTAGACCTAGGCGCAGCAGCAGCGGGCGGGGTCGCAGTTTTCAACGCGCCCTTTTCTAATACCCGCAGTGTCGTTGAGCTGGTAATAGCGGAGATAATTTCGATGCAGCGCGGGCTTACTGACAAATCGCGTCAAATGCACGAAGGTACCTGGGATAAATCGGCCAAGGGGAGCCACGAAGTGCGGGGCCGGCGTCTCGGGATCGTTGGCTACGGCAATATTGGCTCGCAGCTCTCTGTATTGGGTGAGGGCCTCGGGATGTCCGTCTGGTTTTACGACACGGCCGACAAGTTAGCCCTGGGGAACGCCAAGCGCTGCTCCACTTTGGAGGAACTGCTCGAGACGGTCGACATCGTAACTCTGCACGTCGATGGTCGCCCCGGGAACAGAGGACTTTTTGGGGAGGCGGAATTTGCGCGGATGCGCCAGGGGAGCCTGTTCCTTAATCTCTCCCGCGGCTTTGTCGTCGACCACGGCGCCTTGCGCCAGCACATCGAGAGCGGTCACATTGCCGGCGCCGCAATAGACGTGTTCCCGAGCGAGCCAAAACGGCGGGGCGAACGTTTCGTTTCGGAATTACAGGGCCTGCCCAATGTGATCCTGACACCTCATGTTGGCGGTAGCACCGAGGAAGCTCAGCAGGACATCGGGCGTTTCGTGGCCGGCAAGCTAAATGACTACCTTGCGCTTGGCTCCACGTCGTTGTCCGTAAACCTGCCTAACCTCGTGTTACCGGCCAACGCCGGCGAGTTCCGGCTTACCCACGTCCATGCCAACGTGCCCGGAGTGTTAGCCGCTATCGACAGTCTTTTTGCCTCGCATGGCATGAACATCGAGGGCCAGTACCTCGGGACCCGAGGCGATATCGGCTACGTGATCATAGACACGCCGAGCGATTTTTCTGATGGCCTTCTGGCCGCCCTGCGAGAAATGCCGGCCACGATCCGGTTACGAGTGCTCTAGAGCCGGCGTTCGGTCGCCCGCACGGCGCCGGCCCCGCCCGCACGGCGCCGGCCCCGCCCGCACCGCCCGCACGGCGCCGGCCCCGCCCGCACGGCACCCGCCCGCACGGCACCGGCCCTTTCGGCGCCTCTCGAGGCTTCGAACAAATCGCAATCATTGGAGGCTCGGCCCGGCCGGCCTCGCCCGCGTGTCACGTATCGCGGTCCCTAGGCCACTGGGGGCCGCAAAAGGCGAAAAACGGCCTCTTCTGGGCGCGCCTCGCGCTTCTCGGCGCGATCGACGTCGAAATCGTGCATGAAACGCGCCCACAAACCACAAGCGCGCCCAGAAGGGAAATGGACTGAGGCTCTGACCCGCCGGTCAGGCGCTCGCACCGGCCCTGGCCCGCGCCCCGTTCCCGGCGCCGGCGCTCGTTCTGGTCCTGGTCCGGACGCTGGTCCTGGTCCGGACGCTGGTCCTGGTCCGGAGGCTGGTCCTGGTCCGGACGCTGGTCCTGGTCCTCGTCCGGAGGCTGGCGCGCTCGAGTGTCAGCCCGTTGGCCCCGGGTTGGCCTGTGCGCCGGCGCCGCTCCCCATTGCCGTTCCCGTGGTCGCCATGTCCCCGGCTGCCCGGCCCGCGCCATAACAGGAGCCCGGCCAGTTCGGCGGCGATGTCGACCGCATCGCGCCGGCTGACCACGACGCGGTCCCAGAGCGCTCCTTCCGCTTCAAGGACGACTGCGGGCACGCCGGAGCGAACGGCGACGAACTCATGGCACCCGCCTCGTCGCCGGCTCCCGAAGGCGAACGCGCCCGGCCAAGCGATCCCCGGCAGCCTAAAGAGAGAGACGCAGGACATGGGCGATTGCTCGACGTGGACCATTGTCAGATAGCGGACCGGGAGGCGCACCTCGCGCCGGCATGCAGCCAGCGCCTCGATACCTCTCAGGCGCACAACGACGTCTGTGCCCTCGACTTTCAGCTCGGCCATCACCTTCGTCACCCGCTCGCCTGTTACTTGGTCTCCTGGCTGCCTGCGCTCCAGTTGCGGGCCCATTGGCCCGTTCCTACCAATACAGCCTCCCCTATTTCTACTCCCGGCTTTAACTCTAGGTTCGGGGTGCCGATCCCTACAGCGAGATGAAATTTCTTACCATGGGAAAGGCACCAGCTGTTCCCACTGGAGCCATGCAAGAGCTCCGAGGACGTTCAGTGCCATCAGGCTTGTCAAAACACTCAGTTCGGTCGGCGTCAGCGTCGGCCCGTGTCATTAAGCTCCCCCGAGAACGGGAGGCAAAACGGTCAGTCCCACGCGTAGTCGGACCAGATCGCGGCAGGTCCCGGAGAAGACCCGGGCCTGGGCGGATGGGGTGGAGGTTTTGCCAACCAGGCACACTGGGACCCCAGCCGGCCCCGAGACTGGCGCTGTTGGGCCCAGAGCGGGCCTACGTGGTCAGCCCACTGCGGTGCCGAGGTGGCGGCCAGCGACTCGCTAGGCCTCTGCCAACACCATCGCCGGTCCCTTTTCGACGACGGGACTACGGAGGGTTCCCCGGCGACTGAGGCGGCGCTGAACGCCGGCTGAAAGTTGGCTCACTTTACCCGCCGCACGGGACCGGCCGGGGCCTTGGAAGTTAGGCTGGTAAGAGGTCTACTGTCCTCTTGAGGGGAAAGGCGTAAATGGCAAGCACTCAGCAGCGCTCCGGTGGGGGCAACGTACCGCCGCGTCCGAGTGGCTCTACTGGCTCGTCCTCCGTGCCGAAGCGGCCGACGAGCAAACAGGCGTCCAGCCCGGCCAAGCCCGGCCGGCCACCTCAGCGCACCTCCGCCCGCCGGCAGGCCGAACAGCGGCGCAAGCGCAACATCCTTACGGCTGCGGGTGCGGTTGGCGTCATAATCGTCGTGATCGCGGTGGTTGTGGTGCTGAAGGTCACCGGAGGCAGCAACACCCCCAGTGGCACCGCGGATTCGGGCACGTTCGCCCTCAGCCCGAGCCTTATTTCGCAGGTGGAGGACGTACCCGTCAGCGCTCTGGTGGCGGCGGCCAAGTCCGCCCCCGCCGATGTCAGCCCGGCCCAGAAACTGCCCGGTACTGCGGACGCGCTCACCAAAGACGGCAAACCCGAAATCCTCTACGTCGGGGCAGAGTACTGCCCGTTCTGTGCTGCCGAACGGTGGGCGATGGTCATGGCCCTATCGAAGTTCGGCACCTTCACTGGCTTGAAGGGCACCTCCTCGTCCGCCATTGACACCAATCCGAGCACCCCGACCTTCTCGTTTTACGGCTCCAAGTACACGAGCCCCTACATAAGCTTCGACCCCGTCGAGCTGCAGACCAACACCTACAGCGCCTCGCTGGGTACGTACCCGACCTTGCAGACCCCGACTGCGGCCCAAAACTCGCTGATGTCGAAGTGGGACGTCGCTCCGTACACGACGGAGAGCGGGTCGATCCCCTTCGTTTACTTGGGCGGGAAGTACCTGATCACGGGGGCGCAGTACGTCGCCTCCGCCATCTCCGGCAAGTCGTTCGACACCGCCGTCCCCTACATGACGTCCGGGACCAACACCACCTCGCGCCAGGCTGAGGCGGCGGCCGGCTACCTCGTAGGCGAGATCCTGGCCCTGACCCATGACCAGCCGGCGTCCATCGCCTCGCAGGTCCCTGACAGCCTCAAGGGCATCAACACCAGTGGCGCCGGCAAGGGCAACAGCTCGACCGTAGGGACGACGCCGACCACGGCCAAGAAGGCGGCGAGCGGGCCCAGCACCTCCTCCAAGTCGTAGGCTGTTAGTCATGGCCACCCGAGCCGTCAAGACCGGTAGCCACCGAGGTTTGGCGACGAGCCGGGAGAGCGTCGACACGAGCCCTCCCGGCCCGGCGCCGAGGCGCCCGGCACTGGTACCGCCGGGCTGGGTCCCCATAACCAGCACCATCATCTGTGCCATCGCACTGGCCGATGCCGCTTACCTGACGTACATCCACTACGCCAACCCCACCGGCCTGGCCTGTTCCACCAGCGGCTTTGTCAATTGCACGGCCGTGACCACGAGCATTTATTCGCACCCGTTCGGGGTGCCGGTGGCCGTCGCCGGCCTGGCCTGGTCCTTTGTCATGTTGCTGCTCTGCAGCCCGTGGGGTTGGCGGGCTTCGTCGCGCTGGGTCAGCCCGGTGCGGTTGGCCGGTTCCGTGGCCGGTGTCGGCATGGTGATGTACCTGGTGTACGTGGAGCTGTTCTCCCTCGGCCACCTCTGTGAGTACTGCACAGTCGTCCACCTGATGACGATTGCGCTGTTCATAGTGGTCGCTTTCGGGACGGCGCTGGCGGTGCCGGGCGACGAGGAAGACGTGGAGCTCGCCGCCTGACGGATTTTCAGGAGTAGCCGGTTTTCAGGATGAGCTGGCGCCGATGATCAGCGCCTCCCACGGCGCGAGTGCGATCTCACCGGCTAGCTCTTGGCCACGCCGTTTTGGCCCCGTCGATGCCAGCACGGAGCTCCCGTGGGCGAGCTGGATATCCCTTGTCACTTGACGGTCAGAAAGGTTGGCGATCGTGATGGTGCCCCCCACTCTGTAGGCCCACACGTGGTCATCGAGCAGCACGCGTTCCAACTGTCCAGGCTGGCCCACCAGCCGGGCTTTTCGTAAACGGGCCAGTTCGCGCCAGAAGTTGAGCGCTGACCCGGGGTCCTCCTGCTCGTGCTCGACGTTGACGGTCGCATGGTCGCCGACGGGTAGCCACGGCCGGGCGGAGGGGCTGGTAAAGCCGGCGTTTTTCTCCCCCGACCAAGGCATCGGGGTCCGCGCCCGGTCGCGGCTGGGCCGGCCCGGCCGGGCCAGGCTCATCTCGTCGAGCTGCTGCGGTACGGGGACGTCGACGTCCGCCATGCCCAGTTCGTCCCCGTAATAAAGGACGAGGCTGCCCGGCAACGTTGCCAGCACGACGAGGGCCGCCCTGATGGCTGGGCCATTGTCGTGGCACCACCGGGTGGGGAAGCGCCCCACGTCATGGTTCGACGCCGTCCATACGGGGACCGCCCCGGACGGTAGAGCTGCCAGCGTGCCCTCAACGATGGCGGCCAGCTCGAGCGATTTGAACTCGGACTCTACGAACAGGAAATTGAAAGCCATGTCCAGCTCTGGGCCCTTCCGGCCGTAATAATCGCCGAACCGTTCGAAATCGAACTCCCATGTCTCGCCGAGCAACGAACGGGCCGGCCCATAGCTGTCTGCAATTTGGCGCCAATGCCTGTAGATGTCGTGGACTTCGGGCCGGTTGGCGTTGTAAACGGGCCGCAGGCCCAGCCGTTTAATGGCCGGGTGGTCAGTTGGCTCAACGGGTGGGTTGTCCCTGAGCAATGCATCTTTGTAGAGCCCGTGCGCCACATCGATGCGAAAACCCATCACCCCGCGGTCAAACCAAAAACGCAGGATCCTGTCGAACTCGTCGTGGACGCGTTGTTCCCACCAATTGAGGTCAGGCTGGTCGCGCAGGAAATTATGGAGGTAGTACTGGCCACTCGTCTTGTCGAGGGACCAGGCCGAAGTACCTGTCGCCGAAACCCAGTTGTTGGGTGGGCTGCCGTCTGCCTTGGGGTCGGCCCAGACATAGTAATTCCGGTGGTCAGCATGGCGGCCTCCGAGCGCGTCGATGAACCAGGGGTGGGCGCTCGAGGTGTGGTTGGGGACGAGGTCGAGCATGACGGCGATGCCTCGTTGCGCTGCCTCGGACATAAGGCGGTCGAGGTCGGCCAGAGTGCCAAGGTCGGGGTGGACGTTGTAGTAGTCCGACACGTCGTAGCCCCAATCTTTATTGGGTGACGGCATTGTGGGCGACAACCAGATGACGTCCACCCCCAGCCAGTTCAGATAGTCGAGCCCTTCACAGATGCCCACGAGGTCGCCAATCCCGTCGCCATTCGAGTCTCGCCAACTGCGCACGTATATCTGGTAAAAGGTGGCGCCGCGCCACCACCGGGACGTCTCAGGCATGGCGCCAGTCTTCCAGGAACCGGACCGCGGCTGCATATACGAAGAGCGAACTCAATTGACGCCGGGCGCCGGTGCGACGCTGTGGCCCAACGCATAGACGCAGTGGCGTGGCATGCTGTCGGAATGAGCGGCTCGCGTCGGTTCGTCATCGTGGGGGCCAGCCTGGCCGGGGCCAAAGCAGCTGAGGCACTGCGCAAGGACGGTTTCGACGGGGACGTCACCCTGGTCGGCGAAGAGGGAGAGCGGCCGTATGAGCGGCCGCCACTTTCGAAGGAGTACCTGAGGGGAGAAGCGGGCCCAGACAAGCTGTTCGTCCACAAGGAGGGTTACTACGAGGCTGCGGCTATAGAACTTCGCCTGGGCCAGACGGTGACGGGCATCGACGTCGATGGCCAGGCTGTCGAACTGGCCTCGGGCGAGCGCCTCCCGTACAACTCACTGCTCCTGACCACCGGCGCCCGCCCCCGCCAGCTACGGCTGCCTGGAGCCGAGCTTGGGGGCGTCCATTACCTGAGGACAATGGCGAGCTCGGCCTCGTTACGCGATGCGATAAGGGGTGCTAGCCGTGTCGCGGTCATTGGAGCAGGCTGGATCGGCTGCGAAGTGGCGGCGTCTGCTCGTCAAATGGGCGCCGCGGTCGTCATGGTGGAACTGGCGGATCTCCCGTTGCAAAGGGTGCTCGGGCCCGAGGTCGGGCGCTTCTACCGGGACGTGCACGCTGGCCACGGGGTGGAAATGCATTTCGGGATGGCGACAGAGGCTCTGGTTGGCTCCGGCTCGGTCGAGGGCGTCCGCCTGGCCGACGGGAGCACTCTTGCGGCCGATGTTGTTGTGGTGGGCGTCGGGGTGGCACCGATGACGGAGCTAGCCGAAAAGGCGGGCGTCGAGGTGGGGAACGGTGTCCTTACGGACGAGTTCCTCCAGACTTCAGTTCCGGGCATCTTTGCCGCCGGCGACCTGGCCAATGCCTTCCACCCGCTATTCGGGGAGCGGGTCCGGGTCGAGCACTGGGCGAACGCTCGCAACCAGGGCCCTGCCGCCGCTCGCAATATGCTCGGTAAAAACCGGCCTTATGTGCGCGTGCCCTATTTCTACTCGGACCAGTACGACGTCAGCATGGAGTACTCGGGCTATGCGCCGGCCTGGGACGAGGTCATCTTTCGAGGAGACGTTGCCAGCCAAGTGTTCATGACCTTCTGGCTGAAGGACGGGCGTGTAGCCGCCGGGATGAACGTGAACATCGCAGACGCCGCAGGCAAAATTAGCGACCTGGTGTCGTCGCGCCGGGTGGTGGACAAGGCCAAACTGGCCGACCCCGACGTGAGCCTGGCGGACGTGTAAAGCCCTCTCGATTGGCTGACAGGTGGGTGACGTGGTGGCCGACAGTACTGTGAGGCAACACTTTCTGCCTTTACAACCGTTCCCACTACTGATCAGGGGACGAGGCGGACCGGCCGAGCGGAGGTGGCTAGAGGTACTTGTGGATTTCCCGCCGGTACTCGGGGAAATAGCGCGATATCACGTCGAGGCTGAACTTGGGCAGTATGGAACTGGACGGCTCCCGGTCCAGTAAGAAGGCGAACGACGCCCTCACTAGTGCCTCCGCCGAGGTCGCCTCCAGGCCGAGCTCGGTTTCCAGCTCGCTTGGCACGGTCACGACGTGGCTCGTTTCGGCCTTGCCGTTCCGGACTCTTACAGCGAAGTTCCCGTCGGACTGGCGGGCCACAAGGACAGTAGGCAACGTTGGCACTCTGCCCACGGTAGCGGCGACGGCCGGCCTCCGACCTGTGGACGATAGAAATAACCCCGTGGAAACGCTCGAATTGCGGATTGATACCTCCCGACGACACGTGATCGACCTCACTGCTGAGGTGGAGAGATTTTGTTCGGGTCGCGGCGACGGGCTGTGCTCGGTGTTCGTACCCCATGCCACGGCCGGCCTCGCGCTCATCGAGACGGGCGCCGGCTCCGAGGAGGACCTTCTGGCCGTGCTCGCGTCGCTACTACCTCGCGACGACCGGTACCGCCACCGCCACGGCAGTGCGGGCCACGGCGCCGACCACGTGCTCCCGGCTCTCGTTTCGCCATCGGTTGTGTTGCCCGTCCTGGACGGGCGTCCCACCCTCGGGACCTGGCAGAGCCTGGTGCTAGTCGACACCAATCGCGATAACCCGGACCGAACGGCCCGGCTCAGTTTCCTGGGCGGTTAAAACTCACCTCTTCAGCGCTTGGGCCTGGAGCGGTACACCGATAGGCCGAGCATTACCGCCACCATGAGCGGGAAGCCGACGACAGCGACGGCGTTGAGCGCCGCCCCCTTCACCAGGAGGGCGACGACTCCAAGGGCGACGAGCACGCCGATCAGGAGCTCGGGCGTGTCTCCGACCAGGAAATCCCACCAGAACCGTCCGAAGGCCACCAGCCAGCGGTACGGCCGCGACCTGCCTGCCGATGGCTGGCCCCCATTGCCCACCGCCACGGCCGGGCTGGGGACGCCGGCACCCAGGCTGCTGGCCTCGCCGGGCCGGACGTCGTCCTTCTTAGCTGGCATGGGCCTGCTCGGGCTGCACCCGGGGCACGGTTGGCCTCAGCGCCTGGACCAGCAACCAGACGACAACGGCATAGACACCGACCAGCACCGGTATGGCCAGGTCAGACCCCGGCCACTTGACGCCGAGCCCCTCTCCGGCCCAGAACGTCCCGAAGGAGACGAGCATGAGGCCGACCACGGTCTTCATCGCGTTTTCGGGTACGCCGGCCAGCTGGCGGGCGACGATGACGCCCGATGATGGCCACCACCACAATGGCGGCCAAAGCGGCGACGGCGGCTAGAGCCAATTGGTGGTTGCCGGCGCCCAGGCCGAGGACGATGATGGCGATCTCCAGGCCTTCGAGGAAGGTGCCCTTGAAGGCAACGGCAAAGCCGGTGGCGTCCCGCTTTGGCCGGCTTGAACCTGTCGCCGCCAGCCCCGTCGCCGCCAGTCCCGGCGCCGCCAGTCCCGTCGCCGCCAGTCCCGGCGCCGCCAGCCCCGGCGCCGAGGCCGAGCCGTTTGCACCCACCGTCAAGGCCTCGACCTGTTCCTGGAAGATGGCGTCCTCGTCGTGTTTGGCCTTCAGGCCGACCGTGCGCAGGATGGCTTTGCGGAGCCACTGGAGCCCGAAGACGAGCAAGAGAGCACCGACGACGGTCCGCAAGACGCTGATCGGCACCAGGTAAACGAGCGCCGGCCCAAGCGCTCCCACCAGCACCACGAGCACCGCCAGAGCGGCGGCAGCTCCTTCGAGAGCGGAGCGCCAACCCCTTGACACACCGGCGGCGACGATGATCGTGACTGCTTCGACGCTTTCAACCGCGCTGGCCAGGAAGACGGCGACCGCGAGGGTTACCGAGCTACTTGTGTGCATGCTCCCGGTCTCCTCCTTCCGGCGCTATGCGTACGTCCCCGGCGACAAGGCTACCGGAGGCTTCGTCCGCGCCATCTGTCCCCGTATCGCCCTGGTTGCCCAGCACGAGGCATCCCTCGGGGCTCAGCCTCACGCCCACGGCGCGCCCCCGCTCCCAACGCTTTTCGGAGAAAACCCGCGTGAACAGGAGCGGCCCATCCCCCGCCAACGCGTGCTCGTACCCTCGCCCGCAAAACGCCACGTCGCGGACGGTAGCCATGAACTGGGCCGCCTCCGGGGCCACGATCCGCACCGCCGAAGGGCGCACGAACATGCTGAGCAGTTCGCTATTGGCCGGCCGCCGCGGGAGGTTCGCCGTTACGGTGACGCCTGCCTCCTGACCGAGCATCCGCACGTCGACCAGCTCTCCCGCCACCTCAGGTGCGTCCCCGTTAGCCAGTCGCCGGGGTGGCCCGGTCATCCCGACGGGTACCTCGGCGGCAATGCCGGTAAAGCGAGCCACAAATGGGCTGGCCGGTCGCAGGTACAGTTCTTCGGGCGTTCCGAGCTGGACCAATCGGCCCTCGCAGAGCACACCGACCCTGTCGGCGAGGGCGAACGCCTCGGCCTGGTCGTGGGTGATGTACACCGAGGTGGCGCCGCTCTCGCGGGCCAGGGTGGATATTTCCAGACGGAGCTGTTCACGCAGGTCGGCGTCGAGGTTGGACAGTGGTTCGTCGAACAACAGCAGGCCCACGCCACCCACCAGTGCCCGAGCGAGAGCGACGCGCTGTTGCTCACCACCGGAGAGCTCATTGGGGTAACGGGCGGCCAGATGGCTCAGCCCTACCCGTTCGAGCATTGAGGCGGCCTGTTGCCGGGCCTGAGAGTGGCTCATCCTGAGCTGGCGCAGAGGGAACTCAACGTTGCGCAAGGTCGTCATGTGCGGCCACAACGCGTAGTCCTGGAAGACCATAGCCAGGCGCCGGCGCTCGGGCGGCAAGTGCACCCCGGGCCGGCCACCACCCGGCCGCCGATGGCGATCGAGCCAGCAGTCAGACGTTCGATACCGGCCTGGCACCGCAGCAGCGTAGTTTTGCCCGACCCGGACGGCCCCAGCAGGACCAGGAACGTGCCCGGGTCGATGTGGAGGTGCACGTCCGAGAGGGCCGGTTCGGCCCCGAAGGACTTGGTCACCCCGACGACGTCTACACTTTCCCCGCTCCCCGGTCCCCGGCCATAGGCGGCGGGGCCATTCGAGCTGACCGGCCCACTGGAGTTAACCGGCCCACTGGAGTTAACCGGGGCACTGGAGTTGGCGGGCACCTCAGCCAAGCGACCGCCACCCCACGCGTTGCCATCCGCGGGGCGCGAGGAGGCGGAAACCGCCCGAGACGAGCGCTATCACGGCGAAGACCAGGAGTAGAGCCAGCACGGTCATGGCGGTCCCGATGTCGTAGTGGTAGTTGCTCACCCATGAATTTATGGCCACCGACACCGGCTCCTGGCCCGGCGGGTACAAGAGCTGGGAGATCGGAAGTTCGAAGAACGTCTTCGTGAACGTCACCAGCCAGGCCAGCACGAGCACTCTCGATACCACCGGGATGTAAGCCGACCGCCACGCCGACAACGCCCTGGCGCCGTGGACGCGGGCCGCTTCGAGCAACGAGGTGTGCACTTGTGCCACCTGGCCGACCATGATGCGGGACTGCGTGGGCACGCTAGTGGCCAGGTAACCCATAACCAGCAGGGGCAGGGTCTCGTACAGGTCCAGGCCGAACCGGCTGGCAATCGGCAGGTTGAAAGCGAAGATGTACCCCGCCCCTAGCACGATCCCCGGCAGGGCGATCGAGCCCAGCAGCAGCAGGTCGCCCGCCTTCGTGAACCGCCCCGGCCGGCGGTGAGCCAGCAAGCGGGCCACCGCCAAACCCAGGACAGCCGTGACAGTGGCGGTGATGGCGGCCAGGCGGGTGGACAGCAAGAGAGGCGCCGCCAGCCCGCTGGCTCCCTCGACCTGGACATGGCCGTACGCCGTAGACCCAGAGAGGACCTCCCTATAAGCGTTCAACGTCAAATCGTGAGCGCCTATAACCACTCCGAGGTTGCTGACGAACGAACCGTAGAAAGCACCGAGAGCGGGAGCACCCAGCGCCAGGAGAAAAAAGCCAGCAATTATGGTCGTCATTGCCCATCTGGCGGGGCGTCTCAAGTGGTGCCGAGTGGCCGGGCGGGTGCGTCCGCTAAGTATGGCGTAAGAACGGCCCCTGGTGACCCGGGACTGCAGAGCCAAGGGCAAGGCGGCCGAGAGGAGCAGCAGGATAGCTTAACACACCGGCCACCCCGAATTGCGCCGGGAGGTTGCTGATGGCCTCGTAGATCCCGTACGTCGCCATCTGGAAATGGGACTGGAAAGCCAGCGTGGAAGATACGCCATAATCGCTCATGGTTTCGGCGAAAACAAGCGCTACGGAAGCCAGTACGGCCGGCGCCAGGATGGGCACTACGACTCTGGCGGTAGCCATCCTCCCGCCGCCGTGCACTCTGACGGCCTCCTCGTATTGGCTGCCGAGCCCACCGAGGGAGGCCGAAATAGTCAAGTAGGCAAACGGGGCGTTGGCCAGGGCGAGGACGAAGACCACTCCGGCCGGGCCGAAGAACACGTGGTATGCGGAGGCGGCGTCGATCCCCATTTGGGCAAAGACACCGTGCGGTTCAAGTAAGTACTGCCAACCCTCGGCCATCAAATATGTGGGCACGAGGAGCAGCGCCCACATCATTCCAGGCCAAATGTGCCGGCCGCCGACGTTGGTGCGCTGCACCATCCATGCCAGGCCGCCCCCGATCAACAGGTCCAGAGCGCACACTGCGCAGCTGACCCAGATCGAGTTGGCCAGGCCCTTGAACGCCGAGGCCTGGAAGGCCTCGCTAAACGCGGACAGGGTGAACCAGGAACTGCCCTGGCCGAACAGCCGGGGCATGAACGTCTGCAACAGGAAGGCGCCCACCGGGACCGCCACCAGCACACACAAGATCAGCCATACGACCCAGGCCCCGCCGAACCGGCGGACTACGTCCGCGACCCGGCCCGGACGCCTCGGCGCCGTGTTGCTTCGGTACAGCCCCTGAAGCGCGGGTGGGCGGGGCGACAGCGGGGCCAACCTCAGGCGGGCTGGCCCCTTCCAGTTCCGGGAGCGCCAGGGGGATCCCCTGCGACATCAGTCCGTGCTACTCGACGATGTTGTCAGTGAACCAGGTGTTGATGGTGTCCTCACGGGACCCCCACGTGTAGGGGTTGATGGTCTGGCTCTTGAAAGTAGACAGCGCCGGGAGCGCCTTCAACGGGTTGACGCCGGTCAGGACGGGCCAGTAGAGCGAGTCACCGGTCGGATCTCCCGACTGCATGAGCTGTTGGCCTTGGGTTGACAGCACGAACTCGATGAATTTCTCGGCTTCGAGCTGTTCGGCTTTCGGCGCTTTGGCGTCTATGCCGAGGGCGCTCGGCAATGTGGTGACAGGCGACAGGAACTTGACCTTGATGCTGGGGTCCTTGAGGCCGGCGCCGATGCCGGCGGAGCTCTGGATCAACGCCAGCTTGATGATGCCCGCCTCGAGGGCGGCCAGCGTGTTGCCGTTCGTGAGGTAAACGTGCAGACCATTGCTGTTGAGGTTGGTATAGAACTGCTCGCCCTGGTTGACCCCGCCGAGGTAGTTCATCATGCCGGCCACGAACGGGAAGGTGGGCCCTGAAACAGCCGGGTCGTTCATGCCGATGTCACTGTTCCATTTAGAGGACCGCAACTCCTGCCATGTCGAAGGTGGGCTCGTCACCGTCTTGTCGTCATAAACGAGAGTGCCCGCCATTGTTATACCGGTCGGCACGTAGCTCTTGTCCGTCGGTACGGCCGCCTTGCCGAGGCTGTTCCAGCTGACCGCTGGTTCCCAACCCTTCATCAGGAGCCCCTGCTGGTCGAGCGAGGCAAACGCGGTGGCGCCGTCGACCCATAGCAGCCCCCACTTGGGGTTGTTCTTTTCCGCTTCGATCTTGGTGAGGAGCGGGCCCGTGCTGTCGTCGTCGAGCTCAACCGTGATCCCGGTGGCCTTTTGGAACGCCGTGGTTTCAGTCGAGTCGTAGCCCTGGGCCGAATAAACCACCAGTGGCGGCCCTGAGCTGGCCGCACCCACTCTCGTGGAGGCGGTCGCCGTGCCTGTCCCGATAGTTCCGGTCATCGCCGCACTGGCTAGAGCGACGCTGGCCAACCCGGTGGCGGCGGCACGCGTTTTGGCTCGCGGCATAACTTTCCTTGCGTTATTAAGCATGGCAAGGAGATTAAGGTCCGTACTTTAACCGGCGGTTACCTGGGCCCGACCTCGAGGTTACGAGCCTCTTAATTGATGCGCTAAAAACCTTACGAATTCCTGACGGGAAGGCCCGCCAACACTCCCACGGCCCCGCATGCTATGTGGCCGAACATGCGTCGTAAATATCGTCAATAGTCGTAACCAACGGGTGCGGTTTTGGGCGACCACATTAAAAGGCCTCTCTGCCCTGGGGACCGCCATCGAGACACAGCTCTAGATAATTGGCCCATCGCCAACCGATGTAACTGTGGACGACCCGGCCTGACCCCGTGAGGCGCGGAGGCTCTGGCTCGTGGCTCCGGCCGTGCGTGCCGGCGGGAGCGCCGCCCCGAGCCTTCTTCCGCTCGGTGGGCGCCGACCGTGGTGTCGCCCTAGCTTGGCGAGCTATGGCAACGCGAGCGCTGGCGCTGGATCTGGGTTCGTCTTCTGTCCGGGCTTTGGTGTTCGAGGCATCCGGGCCTCTCGCTCTTTCGGCCGTGCCGGGGGCGTTGGCGCGGCGGCCCCGGCAGCTGGTTTCCCAGGTGCCGGGCCAGGCGAGCTTTGACGGGGCCGCCTATTTCTCCGACCTGGTCGCCTGCCTGGACGAGCTTCACGGTGCCGGCTTTCTGAATGGTGTCAGTGAAGTTGCCCTCGACTGCCAGTGGCACTCCGTGCTGGCTGTAGGCGCCGACGCTCGACCTCGAACCGACGTGGTCTCCTGGGCGGACACGCGCCCGCATAGGCCGGCCCCGAAATGCACACCCGAGGACCTGGAAGGGCTCCGCCAGCGGACGGGCTGTGCCTTCGCTCCCATGTACTGGACATGGCGGGTGCCGTGGCTGCGAGCCGAGCTGGGCGCCGCCGGGGCTAGAGCCTCGTCAGTCCGGTTCCTCGGCCTCTCTGAGTACGTTGGGCTGGAACTGCTGGCTGACCCGTCCATGTCGGCCTCCATGGCCTCGGCTACCGGGCTTCTCTCGACCAGGGAGCGGAAGTGGGACGCAGAGGCGGTGGAGCTGGCCGGCCTGAAAGCGGAAGAGCTCCCGGAGCTGGCCTCCCCGGACTGGGGGGGACAGTTGAGGGGCGACTGGACCAGGCGGTGGCCGGAACTGGCCGCCGCTCGCTGGCACCCGGCGACCGGAGACGGCGCCGCGGCCAACCTCGGGGTCGGTTGCGACGTGCCCAGCCGCGCCGCGATGACCATAGGCACATCGGCCGCCGTCAGGTCGGTCGCCATCGACGAGGGGCGGGCGCTGCCATTGTTGCCGGCCGGGCTCTGGCGGTATTGCGTGGACCACCGGCGGACGGTGACCGGCGCCGCGTACAGCAGCGGCGGGCAGCTCTACGCGTGGGCGCTAGCCCTGTGGGAAGGCTCCCGCCCGGCCGCCGACGACCGGGGCTCTACGGAGGGGGCGGGGGCCAAAAATGAACCGGGGGGCGACGGGCCCGTGCGTTATGACGTAGACATCCCGGTCGGCCCGGGCAGCGACGGCGTCCTGGTCCTGCCGTGGCACGCGGGGACGCGCCCTCCGGCGCCGTTGGTCCCGGCCGGTCGGGGGGCAGTGGTCGGCCTTGGACTGGCGCACAACGGCGCTCATATCGTCTCGGCCGCCGTCGAAGCCGTCTGCTTCCAGTTGGCCGGTGGTTTGGCCTACCTCGAAGCGGGCCGTGCCCAGCCGCTCGAGGTGGTCGTGAACGGAGGCGCTATCGAACGGGCGCCCTGGTGGAAGGCCCGCCTGGCGGCGACGCTGCAGCGGCGCCTCCTGTGTTCCAGAGCGCCCGAGACGACGGCCAGGGGCGCCGTAGCTGCGGCGCTCGGTGTCGAGCTGGGCGCCGGCGGCGTCGAGGGTGAGATCGTCGAGCCAGTGCCGTCCGATGTCGCCGCCCTGGCCCAGGCCGGCCGGCGCTGGTCCCAGTGCTATGAGAAGCTGCTGCCAATTGCCACTAGCACGGGGCCTTGAAGCGACAAACTGTAACCCAGTGTTCGACCAGCTGAACCAGGGAGCACGGGTGCAGTCCGTCAACACCGGGAAGCTCGTGCCCAACCCGGCCAAAGGAGGCGTCACCGCCGTCGGCAAGAGACCGGACGGGGCCCCGGTGTTTGTAAGCGCCCCGGCGGAAATGCAGCGCCCCGTAAGCGAGCGGCTCGAGTGACCCGGGCTCAGAGGAGCGCCAGCGCCGCGCTTCTGGCCGGGGCACTGGCTATTGCTGGTTGCGGAAGCTCGACCGATCACGCCGCTTCCGATACCACGGTGGGGACGACTACGACATCAGGAGCGACGTTATCCGGCCAGAAAAAAGCCACGGCGGCCGCTCACGGCACCGCCGTCCCGGCCGGGCCGGCTACTTTCCCCGGGCCCGATGGCGTCGAAGCGCGCTGGGTGGTCGAGGAGAACAAGAAACCGGGCACGACGGCGTGGCGCCTATCAGGCGACCAGAATGGGGCTTCCATAAACGGTTTTGCCAATCTGGCGGCCGCCAGCGCCGGTGACAAAGTCACTCTTTACATTACGACCGACGCGGATCGATACCACGTCAGCGCCTACCGGATGGGCTATTACGGAGGAAAGGGAGGCCGGCTGGTCTGGAGCTCGGGCGAGCTAAAAGGCGTGGTCCAACCAGCTTGCACCCTGGCCGCGAACACCAATATGGTGGCGTGCGACAACTGGGCCCGCTCGATAAGCCTTACGATCGGCCGGCAGTTCGTGCAGGGTGACTACCTCTTCAAGCTGGTCGCAGACCCAGGCCAGCAAACGTACATCCCCCTGACCGTGTGGGACCCGTCCAGCCATGCCACCTACGTCGTCCAGAACAGCGTCCTCACGTGGCAGGGGTGGAACAACTGGGGTGGCTATGACATGTATGGTGGCGCCCCGCCGGGCCAGTCGCCCCAATATGCCAACCGGGCGCTGGTGGAGTCGTTCGACCGGCCCTATGCGAACGGCAATGGGGCGGCCGATTTCATGGCCCTCGAGTTCCCGCTCGTCTATTGGGCCGAACAACATGGCCTCGACGTCACCTACTGGACCGATATCACTTTTGCCCAGTTCCCTTACTACCTCGAAAACCACAAGGCCCTGCTCACTCTGGGCCACGACGAGTCATGGACGCAGAG
The DNA here is from genome assembly GCA_963749305.1 of uncultured Acidimicrobiaceae bacterium. GTDB lineage: Bacteria > Actinomycetota > Acidimicrobiia > Acidimicrobiales > Palsa-688 > Fen-671. The sequence continues at coordinate 44,121 of CAVVMN010000013.1, read as the reverse complement.
GGAGCGCAACGGCGTCATAGCGGGACGGGCGGCCGGGGTAAACGTCATCTATTTCGGCGCCTCGCCGGTCCTGCGCCACGTGCGTCTGTTGCCGAGCTCGATGGGCCGGGACCGGGAAGAGGTCGACTACCGGGACCCGACGGCCGACCCCATTTACGCCACCGACCCGTTGAACGCCACCGGCAATACCTGGGCACAGCCACCTGACGACGACCCGCCCAGCCAGGTGGTGGGTGACACTTACCAGGGCTATGGCCTGGACGACCCGATGGTGGTGACCGACGCCGGCGCCTGGCCCTTCGCCGGGACGGGGGTGACCGATGGGGCGAAACTAAACGGCCTAGAGGCGGGCGATTACGACGCCTACGATACGAGCCAGCCCGACCCGCCTAACGTTGAAGTGCTCTCTCACTCACCTGTGCAGCCCGAGGTCGGCCACCTCATGTCCGCCGATATGACCTACTACACATGGCCGGGGAGTAGGGGAGGGGTGCTCGCCACAGGCACGATCGGCTGGATCCCGGCTCTTTCAGCATGCACGGGGCCTATGCCTTCGTGCCCGTCGAGTGTCGTGCAAGCGGTAACGGGCAATATCTTGCGGCTGTTCGGGAAGGGCCAGCAGGTAAATACCACCCATCAGTGGCTAATTGGCAGCAGTATTATTAGCGCCGACGACCATAACGCGAGGCGCCGCGTCAAAAATGCCAATGGCTGGCGTGGTCCTGCCGGACGGCCGCCCGCCCCCCCCGGCCGGTCAGGACGAGGTCACTTGGCGAACGACTCTCCGTCGACGATCTCGCTGTAACCGAGCTTCCTCAAGTCCTCTTGTTGTTTGCGGGCATTGCGCGCTCGACGGACGACGTTGATGGTCAGGAAGGGTTCGCTTTCCCGGCGGGCGCTCGCTCTGGCCAAGCACCGTAAAAGCTCGTCCTCGCTGGCGCACGTGACAGCCATTTTCAGCCCAGCGGAGACGAAAAGGTCCCTGTCGACCATGTCGCAGATGCGTTCGAAGCCGATCGAGAAACCGCACATCGGGAGGGCGGGAGCCCCGAAACGGGCCGTCATCCCGTCGTAACGCCCACCCCCGCCGAGTGAGTACGGGACGTCGGGATGATATATCTCGAAGATCTGCCCGGTGTAATAACCCAGTCCCCTCACCAGGGTAGGGTCGAAGCGAGCAGGGACCCCCTGCGCCTGCAGGGCGGTCAAGGTCTCCCGGAGAGCGGCCTCGACCGTCCCCTCGCCGTCCATTTCCCCGACCGCCAGCCTGTCCAGCAACTGCCCGACGGCGCTCGCCTCGAAACCGGCCCGGGCGAGCTCGGCCGCCACATCGGCGGGGCCCACCTTGTCTAGCTTGTCGAGGGCGATATAGACCACCTCGGGCCGGTCTAGTTGGCCGAGGTACCGCTCCACGGTCGCACGGAGAAGGCGCCGGTCGTTCAGCCTGACCATGCTGCCGTTTATGCCCACGCTTTGCAGCGCCTCAATAGTTGCGCCGCACAGCTCAACTTCGGCGGCAATTCCGGGCTCGCCGACAATATCGATATCGCACTGTGTGAACTCGCGGTAGCGGCCCCTCTGCGGCCGTTCGGCCCGCCACACGGGGGCGATGTGGGCCACCTTGAACGGCATGGTCAGGTCGTTGAGGTGATTGGCGACGAAGCGGGCCAGCGGTACGGTCAGGTCGAACCGCAGGCCGGTATCGGCCAGCTGGCCTCCCTCCCGGAGTTCCTCGTCGAGCCGGGCACCCCGTTTCAGCACCTTGAAAATGAGTTTTTCGTTTTCGCCCCCTCCGCTACCGACGAGCACTTCGAGGTCCTCGAGGGCCGGTGTTTCGATGACCTCGTAACCGAACCGAGCGTAAACGTCGAGGATGCGAGCGGCGACCCGCCGGCGCAGCTCGGCCTCTGGTGGCCCGATGTCACGCATGCCGCGAACTGGCTGAGCGCGTTGGGCCACGAAAACCAGCCTCGCCTGGGTACCGGGGGGAACGCAAGACGATTTTTCTTTGGCCACGCGCTCACGCCTGACACCATGGGCCTGGCCATCGGGGCAATAAGCGGCCCATTAGTCCATGAAGGCCCCGCCGTTCACGGCCACTGCCTCGCCGGTGACGAAGGAGGCGTCCTCGCTCACCAGGAAAGCCACCACTCGGGCCACGTCCTCAGGCGATTCGATCCGACGCATCGGCGTATCGGCCAGGTACATAGCCCGGACGGCCTCCACCGACGTCCGGCGCAGCCCTGCTTCCCACGCCAGCTCCCGCTCTTGCATCGACGTGGCCACGTAGCCGGGGCAAACGCTGTTGACCCGTATGCCGTGCTCGGCCAGCTCGAACGCCATGGCCTGGGTCAGGCCGACCACGCCGAACTTGGACGCCACGTAGTCAGCCAGGAACGGGACTCGCCCTTGCTTGCCGGCCATTGACGCGATGTTCACGATGCAACCGCCGGCGCCCGCCTCGACCATCAGCCGGGCTGCGGCCTGGCTGGCCAGGAACATTCCCCGCAGGTTCACCCCCAGGGTGAAGTCGAAATCCGCCGCGGTTATCTCGAGGAACGGCTGCATTTTCGACACGCCGGCGTTCGACACCCAGACCGAGGGTGGGCCGTGGCGCGAGCTAAGCAGCTGGGCAGCATGGGCGATGCTTTCCTCGTCAGTGACGTCGAGCCGGTACGACGCCGGGCTGTTGCACTGCTTCGCCGTCCGGGCCGCGGCAGCCTCGTCGAGGTCGGTGGGCACGACGGCCAGCCCTCTCTTCGTCAGTTCCCGCGATATGGCTGCCCCGATACCAGTGCCGGCTCCCGTCACGACCGCCAGCCGCCCGCTCAGCGGCGCCCCGCTCACGGTCGTGCCCTCGCTGCCAGCCGGTGAGATATGGGCGCAAGGAGCTGCTGCAGCTCGAGGTACATCTCATAGCCCTCCTCGTATGGCGCGGCGTATTCAACCCTCGGGTTGATGGCCGGGCCGCACTTGACATACCCGGCCACCGCTTCCCAGTTGGGGAGCAGCCCGGCGCCTACGCCGGCGACAAATGCGGCCCCTAGCGAGGCGCCTCCGTGGTCGACGACCGGGGTGAGGTGGCGGCCGAGCACGTCGGCCACGGTCTGCTTCCACACCTTTGACCCGCTGCCGCCGTTGCTCACCCGGCCCTGGTCAAGTTTGACCCCGGCCTCGGCGAAGGCGTCGACGTGGTTGCGGAACCCGAACGCCGTGGCCTCCATACAGGCCCGGAACATGTCGCCCCGCGTCGTGCCAAGGTGGAGGCCCACGAACGCTCCGCGCAGGCCCGGATCGTGCAGGGGCGACTTCTCACCTAAGAAATAGGGCAGGCAGATAAGCGAGGCAGGAGCAGCGGGACCAGCCTCCTGGTCGAGCTCTTCAAGGGATGGCCTTCCCACCGTGGCCTGGAACCAGCGCAGCAGGCTACCTGAGGTCGCCATACAGCCGTTGGGGAGCCATCGGCCCGGCACCGGGTGGGCGTCAAGGTACCAGCGGCGGTCGACGGCGGCGGTGTCGGTGACCACCAGGATGTCACCCGCGCCCCCCAGTTTGACCAGCCAGTCGCCCGGGCTATTGAGGCCGGCGGCATACGCAGCCAGGACGTGGTCCGCCCCACCCACATATATGGGGAGGCCCATGGGCAACGAGGTGTCCCGGCTGGCGGACCTGCTCACCACGCCTACGGCCCGCCCCGGCGGGGCCATCGGCGGGCACACACCGGCAGGGATACCGGATTCTTCCAGCACGGGCCCTGCGACCTGGCCTGCCATGTCGTACAACCCGCTTTCGAGAGCCCAGTTCGCCTCGACGTGTAACTGCGCTCCTAGCTGGATGGCAAGCCAGTCGTAGGAACCAACCACCGCTGCGGCCTGGCGTACGACGTCGGGTTCTTTCCGCGCTAACCATCGCCACGTAGGTGCCACCGACTGCTGGGTCAGCGCCGACCCGGTGCGAGCCAGCATGTCGAAACCGCGACCTTCGAGCGCCGATGCCAGCTCGGCTATTTCGTCGGCGGCCCGGGCATCGTTTTGGAGGACGGCGCGCCGGAGCACTGCGCCGCGCCTGTCCAGCACCACGACGGCCGGCACCATGCCGGTGCACGCCACCCCTTTGACATCCGGCCCTTTGGCCCCCGCCGTCGCCAGGACTTCCGGTACCAGGTCGCACACATTGCGCCACCAGTCCCGCGTGTCCGCCTCGGACCAACCAGCATGTTCAGAATGGTGCCGGGTGGCCGCCGCCCCGGCCGCCACCGCGCCGCGTCCCGGGTCGAACAGCGTGACCTTGGTGGCCGTCGTACCGAGGTCGACGCCTAGTAGAAGCTCACCCATGGGCCAATTCAGCCGCCCCGCGCCGCACGCACGAAAGCGGCGGCTCGTCCCGGGTCCACCGGGTTCCATGTGTACCCATCGACCTTGAGCGAGCTGCCGACGACGCACCCGTCGGCGACCCGCAAGAAGTCGGCGATGTTGTCGGCACGCGCCCCGGTGTTGAGCAGGACTGGCACCTCGGTGGGGACGGCGCGACGCACGTCCGATATGGTGGTCAAGCTCGGCTCGGCCCCCGCCATGGGGCCCGAGATCAAGATGGCGTCCGGAAGGCTCGACACCGCTACCGACCGCGCCACCTCTGTGGGCGAGCGACGTCCACCCGAAGACGCGAATTCAGGTGTGACGTTCATGAAAATGGCCAGATCGTCGGCGTCGAGCGCCCGGCGCCGACGGAGCAGGGAGGCGGCATCGGGGCTCCACAACCCCATGTCGGACTCCCACACCCCGGTTGCCACCTCGCGGATAAACCGGGCCTCGGTGGCCACCGCCACGCCGAGGGCGCACTCGGCGTCCCAAAGGTAGTCGACGCCGAAGGGGACGCTTTGGGGAGCGCACTCGGTAACGACCCGCGCCATGACAGCCGCCGAGGCCAGATCGGCCTTGAGCGTGTAAGGGCGGTCGTTCTCGTTACAAAACATCACCGCGTCAAACCCGGCATCGACGAGCACGGCCACGTCCCGCCGCACCTGACGGGCCAGCCCGCGCACACCCTCGGCCTCGGAGTACAACGGTGTGCCAGGTAGCGCCGGGATGTGGGCCATGGCGATCAGCGGCTTGAGCACCCCGGGGAAGATTTGCTGAAAACGCTGGCCCGAAGGGTGGTGGCGCCGATCTGCATCTTGTTGCACGATTTCGCTCACATCCATGCAGCCACGTTTATCACCCGCCGCCGGACGCTTTCAATTTGACCTGGCCGAACCGGGATCTCTTTGATTGGCCGGCGTCGTGGCCGCGGCCCGGGCTCGTCCAGGCGACTTCACCGGCAGGCACACCAGTCGTTCGCCGTAACCACTACGCAGGCGCGCCGCAAGGCCGTCATCGGTCACAATGCAGTCGAAGGCGTCGGTGCCGACTACCGTGGCCAACGCCTTGCGCCCGAATTTTGAACTGTCTGCCAACAAGGCCCGATGAGCACCGGCTTCGAGCATCGCTTGCTTAATGGGGATTTCCACGGTGTTCACGTTGGTGACCCCGGCGTCGTTGTCAACCGCGTCGGCACCGAGGAAAGCCCAATCGACGTGCAGGCCGCTCAGGTTAGCCAGAGCGCCCGGGCCAACCAGGGTGAACACGGAATCGATCAGCTGGCCACCTGTCACAAAGAGCCGCAGGCCACCGGCGGCAGCCAGGGAGTGGGCGATACGCAGGTCGTTGGTGGCGACGGTAATGTCGCGCCGGTCACGGATAGCCTCGGCCAGCGCGTACGTGGTGGACCCGCTATCGAGGACAAGTGAACACCCGTCTGAGACCAGAGAAGCGGCGTAGGTGGCGATGGCACGTTTTTCGGCCAGCCGTTCTCGCTTTTTGACTTCATAAGGGAGGTCGATCGGTTGGCCTTCGCTGACCGGCAGCGCCCCCCCATGAGTCCTCTGCACCAGGCCGACGCGAGCCAGGGCATCCAGGTCCCGACGGATAGTGGATACGTCCACCATAAGCTCAGTCGCTAATTGGCGGGCTTCCACGTAGCCGGTCTGTTCCACCTTGGCCTGGATGTCCCGTCTCCGCTTCTCGCCGATCACGCCCTCTCCAATTGGGTGCTCGCCAGTTGCTCATTATTGGCCCTGAGGTTGAGACTTTTCCTCAACTCGAAGCCCGGTGCCAACCGTCAGTGCCGGCGTCAGACTTCCGGTTTGATCCGCTTCGGTCTCGGTGCTAGATATTACTCGTGCAAACGAGCGAGAGCGTGCAGGAAAGCGCACAAAGGAGTGGCACGCTCTCCCCGCCCACGCGACCAGGGCTTGTACTGGCTGTCGACCGTCGGACGAAGACGGACCTGCGTGGCGCCGAGGACCCGGGGTGACAACCGACGCCCTTGACTTCGGTGGCCGTGTCGCCCTGGTCACCGGGGCCGGACGAGGCATCGGGCGGGCGACGGCGTCCTTACTGGCCAGCCTTGGCTGTGCCGTCGTGGTCAACGATATAAACGAGGAGTCGGCCGTCAGTACCGAGGCGGAGATCGCCGCCGCCGGCGGCCGGGCCGCCGCCGTCCCGGCCGACGTGTCGTCTGCCGCCGATGTAGGCCGACTGGTCGAGCGCGCTGTGGCTCATTTCAGCAAAATTGATTTCCTCGTTAATAATGCCGGGATATCGCAGTACCGCCCTCTCGTCGACTGCACCGAGGACGATTGGGACGCCCACGTCGACCTCATGGCCAAGGGCACTTTCCTCACCATCAAGGCAGTGGCCCCGGGTATGGTGGCTCGGCGCTTCGGGCGCATCGTCAACCTCGGGTCGTACGTCGCCCAGCTCAACTGCACCACCAAGTACTTCGGTCCCTACTGCGCAGCAAAGTTTGCCATTATCGGGCTTACTCAGGTGGCAGCCCAAGAATTAGCCCCGTACGTCAATGTAAACGCGGTGGGGCCGGGGGATGTCGCCACGGAAATGATGGAGCGCGAATGGGAGCAGGAGGGCGAGCGGCGCGGGATCCCGCCGGCCGAGGTCAAACAGCAGTACCGGGAGCGCCTGCTGCTGGGAGAGTTCGAGCAGCCCGTGAACATCGCCCACGCCATCGCTTTCTTGTGCTCGCCAATGGCGGACCACATCACGGGGTCCCATCTGATCGCCAGTGGCGGGCTTCCTTACAAGGCGGCGGCCGTGGATGCCTGACTTTGTTCTTGAACACTTTTTATGCTTTACAAAAGGAGGATCATGGCAAAGCGTAATCTGGTAATGGCCGTAGCGGTGACGATCGGGCTCCTAGGCACGACCGTGACGCCGGCCGCTGCAAGCGCGGCAACGAAAACCGCGTCAACGAAAGCCGCGTCAACGAAAGCCGCGTCAACGAAAAGCGCCGCCGGTGGAGGCGTCGGCGGGACGCTGACCATATCGAATGCCGAGTTCCTGTGGACTTGCGGTTTCAGCCCGTTCAACCCATCGTCGAACTTCCTGTCCGTGGGAGCGGTGTACGAACCCCTCATGTTCGTCGATACCCTCAACAATGCCAAGGTTACGCCGATGCTGGCCACGGCCTCGTCCTGGAGCGACGCCAACAAAGTTCTCACCTTCACCATAAGAAAGGGCGTAACGTGGACCGACGGCCAACCCTTCAGCGCGGCCGATGTCGCCTATACCTTCAACCTGCTGAAGGATAACCCGGCCCTGGACCTCAATACGGTCTGGTCGGTGCTTTCCAGTGTCGTCCAAAAGGGCGACGACGTGGTAATGACATTCAAGACGGCGGCGGTGCCGTATTTTTATTACATCGCCGACCAGGTCGGCATCGTCCCCCAGCACATCTGGTCAAAAGTCGGCAACCCGGTAACTTACAAAGACGCCAACCCGGTCGGGACGAGGCCCTATACGGTCAAAGATTGCACACCGCAAAACGTGAGCTATGTCCGCAACAACCATTACTGGCAACCTGGCCTCCCCAAGATCGCTCAGATCGAGTACCCGGCCTTTACCTCCAACCCGCCGGCCAACACGCTCTTGTCCACCGGAGGCGCACAGTGGGGCGGCCAGTTCATCCCCAACCTAAAGGCTGAGTACCTTTCGAAGAGCAATGACAACCACTTCTGGTTCCCCCCTGTCGTAAATGTCTCCATTTTCATAAACCAGACGGTGCCGCTGCTCAATAATTTGGCGGTGCGCAGGGCAATGGCGTTCGCCATCGACCGCAGCCGGGTGGCCAAGATAGGAGAGTACGGGTACGAACCGGCAGCCAACCAGGCCGGGGTCATTACGCCCACGTTCCAGCCCTGGTTGGACACGTCGGCGCTGAAGAGCTCCGGGTACAGTTACGACCCGCAAAAAGCAATCTCCATCCTGGAGAAGGCCGGGTTCAAGCGCGGTTCCGGCGGCGTGTTCGTCTCGCCCCAGGGCAAACCCCTTTCATTCACCATCATCAACCAGATCGCCTACACCGACTGGGTGGCTGCGCTCCAGGTGGTGTCCCAGGAGCTGTCCTCCGTTGGCATCCAGCTGACCGTCGAGAACCTGGCGGGCACTGACTACGGCACTAAGTTGTACGACGGTAATTACCAGCTGGCGTACGGGTATGAGGCTGGAGGCCCGACACCCTACTACGAGTTCCGTCAATGGCTCTACGGGCCGGCGTCCGCGCCTATCGGGAAACCAGCGGCTACCAACTGGGAGCGTTATTCCAGTCCCGCTACGGACCAGCTCATAGACAGCTACGCCGAATCGACGGACGCGGCTGCCCAACACAAGATCGTCGACCAGCTCCAGAGCGTGCTTCTCGATGACGTCCCGTTGATACCGGTCACCGAGCAGGTGGACTGGGACGAGTACTCCACGGCCCAGTTCGGTGGGTGGCCATCGGCGTCGGACCCCTATGCGCAGCCTTACGCTTACGTGTTCCCGGACTGGGAGATCGTCCTACTGCACCTCTATAAGAAGTAAACCCCTACAAACAGTGAACACCTATAAACAGTGAACCCGGCTAAGCGCCTTCACCTCGCACCTGTGAGGTGGGGCGCTTGGTAACGGCGGGCTTGACTACCAAGGAGAATGTACGGCGGGCGGCAAGAGCCGGCACCGCACCGGACGTTGTCACCGTTGTCGTCACCTTGAAACGGCCGGCCACCTGGGGCCGCCCCACGATCGCTTCGGCCACTGACGACGGGCTCGGGTAGAGCCCGCGTGGAAGGCCCACCACGTGCCACGCATAATCGCTCTCTTCAGTGCTCGGCCCTGCCACCCGTAGGGCGGCGAAATAGGACGAGTAGACCTTGCCGACGGGTAGCGAGGTAAACCCGATGGAAAGCTTGGGGCCAGACCGCAAGGTGAGTGTGCCATTTAAGCCGGTATACGCCTGACCGGGAGCCACTGAAACCGTCCGGCGGTATTGCCGCGAGGAGAAGTAACTAATCTGCGAACCGCCGCAAGAGGGGTCGAAAATGACCTTGTAACTCCCGGCGGCCAAGTTGGGTATAGCGTATGAACCCATTTCGTCGGTGACGTTTTTCCCGGCGACCTGCCCCCCGACGGCAAGGGCGTAGACGCAGACTCCCGCGTTGTTAGCGGCGCCGGGCGCGGCCACCGTCCCCGAAAGGGTGGCCCCGTTCATCAGCCGGACGTCGATGCCATCGACGTCCGCGTCTATTTGTAGCTCGGTGGCAGCGGCCCGAAGGGCTTGGCCGGGGTAATACTGGGGCGCATACAGGCTGGCCCGGGCCCCACCGCAGGTGGGGTCGAAGTAGACCTGGTAATTGCCGGCCGGCAAGCTCCCGATGGAGAAACTGCCATCACTTGACGTCGAAGCGCGGCCGACTGCCGCTCCGGCGGCGTCGTCGGCAATGACGCACACATTGGCTGTCCCGTCGGGTAGCCATGGCCCGGTCACCGTGCCGGAGACTGAAAACCCCGCCACCAGGGCGACGTTAATTGCGGTTGCCGGGGCCGTGGCTGAGGCGCTGATGGCGTTGACGCTTTCGAGGTCGGGTTGCCCAAGGTAGTACTGGGCGGCGTACGAGCTAGTGACCGTGTTGTCGCACGAGGGGTCAAAACGTAACCCGTACGTCCCGACCGGGACGGTCAACTCGTAAGTGCCCGAGGCACTGGTAGTCGCGTCGTATTGTGCCCCTGACGCGGTCCAGTCGCCCGGATAGCCGGTTATGGCCATGGCGTATACGCAGACGCCCGGCAAAGCGGCGCCGGTGGCGTCGGCGTCGACCGAGCCCGTAATCAAGCCCGGCAACGTAGTCGCTCCGGCAGGAGGCGTGGCCGAGGCGGCGAACGCCGTTGCCATTAGGGCCGCGGTACCAAGGAGCGCATAGAGCCGGCGGATGGCCAAAGAACCTTCCCTAGGTTTGGCGGGGCGCGACTCGCCCCAGGGACAAGGATCGCCGGGAGAACTGAACCACGGGTAAACACTTGCTAATAACCCCTGTTAACCGCGGCACGGTGCTCATGGTTCCGGGCTAGCCGCCCCCGATCTTCGGGAGCGCAGGTTGCGGTTCTTCACCCGGTTGCCGCAAACGGCCATGTCGCACCAGGCGCCCCGACCGGCGTGGGACCGGTCGTAAAAGGCCCATCGGCAGTCGCTGTTATGACAGGTCTTCAGCCGGGCCCAGGTCCCGTCCTGTTGCGAGTCTCGGATGATGACCAGGAGCCTGGCCAGCTCGAGTGGCTTGCCGCCCACGGTCCCGAGGTCGGCTTGGCCATCGGACCCGATCGTCAGCCTGAAGCCCACGTGTTGACAAAGGATTGGACCAACAAGAGGGGAAAAGGAGCGGGTTTTACCTCGTCCCCGGGAACCCAGGAGGGCAGGTCTCTGCCCTGCGCACGTGCGGCTGGTTGACCGGCTCGTGGCCCGCTACAGAGCGTCCTTGTTGGACACCCAGCTGGCCGAGGGTGCCGGTCCCGAGTCGAGCCTGTGGCTGGCGCTGAGAGCCCGGCTCCTCGTGCGCCCGTCGCACGCGCACAGGCTTTCCAAGGCGTTGAAGTGGCTGGTGATGACCAGCGAGGCTTCTCCACGAGTGCCGGCCCGGGCGCCAGTCCGGCGAGACGCCGTCCGCATGGCCCGAGGAGAGCTGCTCACGCTAGCTGACCGGCTCCTCGAGCCCGGGCCGCTAAGTGTCCAGGGGGTGGCCCGAGCACGAGTGCTCCTGCGTGACGGTGCCGGCCCGCTGTACACGGCCAGCTCCAGGAGAGATCTCAGGTCAGAAGTGCGGGACGCTTTATGCGCTCTCCGCTCCTTCCGCTAAGCGGTAGCGGTGGATCTCCTACCTTGCGGGAGGGCCTAACGTATACGGCTCAGTATGGTCCAGCCATCTTCAAGCGAGCCCGGCCCACGGTCGAGCGAGCTCATCGAGCGAGGAGACATCGACGCGCTCACCTTCTATGTCGACGAACTTGTTGGCCATCGGGACTGGGATGAGCTGGCTTCGTTGCGAGAGAGGTGCCGCTCGGCCCTGGAACGAGGCAAACAGCTATGGGCCGTGGCTGCTTACATCGAGTACCGTCTTTGCCTGGAGGCACCCGGGGACTGGGCCGCCACCATGCTCGAAAATGGGAGCGGACGGTTCGCCTTCGGCCCTTTGCCCGAGGTAGCCGCGTCAGGGCACACCTGGTCAGAGCTCTCACCGCACCTGCACGCCACACCGCAGGCCGCAATGGCCGCCCACGAAAGAGTCGTGCGCGGGGACGACCTGACCGCTGACGAGGCCGTGGCCAAGTTGCCGGCGGTGCTCGACCTGCCGTTGCGCTTGCAAGCCTGGGAGCCCCAGTACGCCCTGCCGGACTACCACGCCGACAGCGTCGAAGCGCCGCCACCGGGGTTACCGCCTCTCGAACGGGTGGCTGGCTCGCCAACTTTCGGGGCGTCGCGACGGCGAAGCGCCAAGACGGCGGCCAATGGTCACACATCCCCGATCGGGCCATCAGGTCATGCCACGAGGGACGAGGTCTCCTTGGCCCTGGAGGACCTCGTCAGTACCTGGACGGCGGAGTCGAACGGGCGGGCCGAGGCTGTTTCAGTGGAGGGCCAAGCGGCGGACGCCGTTTTGGCTCTAGGAGCGCGACTAACTCACATCGTCGAACTGGCACCGGCGGACGCGCTGAGCAATTATGGCGTGGGCGGCGGGGGACGGAGGCGCTTACGGCCGAAGGCGAGGGACCGCTCCGGGACGTTTTGCAGCCTGGTGGGTGCTCGCCGCGCTGGGCGACCTCACCGAAGAGTGGCCTCCCCCCTCGGATGCGTTAGCCGCCGTGCTCGAGGGCGTGCGCTGGTACATGTGGGGGAGCGGCGAGCCCGTAACGGGCTGGGCGCTCCGGCTGGCCGTCGAGGCGATGGATGGCCGGCGGCGAGGTCGAGCGTGGGCTGTGTCCGCTACGGACGCGTCATAGGCCTTACGGCTCATTTCCTGGCCCCTCAAAAAGCCGTACGGCCTATCCCGCCTAAGGCAGGCAACCAGGCCGTGCGCCTCAGGGTGGCGCCATACGCGCCACAAGAGAGGCGCACGAGAATTCGGGCCGTAAAGCCACTCAATGGGAGGTCTCTAGTGGTACCGTCAGCCCACGGTTCGTCCCGTCGCAACGGAGTGCGTCGGGACGAACCCGAAAGGCAAGTGGCAAGCCGTAAACGCGACCGCCGGCGCAGCTATTGGCCGTAAACAATTACGGGCCGTTCGCTGTCGCGCCTGACTACTTACATATTGTCGGCCGTAATTGTCCGATGGGTGAGTTGCTGGTCAGGAGACGCGCTTTTCAGCGGCTGGCGAAGGGGACCATGCGATAATGCGTGGGTGGCCGCCAGAGCGGTAACCAGTGTCGAGAGCTCGGGCGGGGCGCCGGTGACAGTAACGCTCCTCGGGCGTTTTAGGATTGCGGTTAACGGAAAGGAGGCCGGGCCATGGGCTCGCCCGTCCGCTAAGCGCCTCTGCCAGATGCTTATGGTGCACCCCGACCACAGGCTTGTTCGGGATGTGGCCCGGGAAATGTTGTTTGCCAACCTCGAACCCGACGCCTCTGCCAATGCCATGAGGAAGGCCCTCTCGATGGCCAGGGACGCGTTGGCGCCACTGGGCGAGGGGGCTTCGGGCCTGCTGCGAGCGGACCGAGATGTCATCTGGGTGGCGGACGGGATCCCCCTCGACATCGACCTGGTTAGACATGAGAACGCCGTTCGCTCCGCTTTGAACATGGAGCCCGGTGACCACCGGGATGCCGCTCTGGTCGACGCGTTGATGCAAAACGGTGCCCTACTGGACGACGAGCTCTACGCGGAGTGGGCCTGGTACCGCGAGAGGCTCTCGAATTGCTGCGCCAACGAGCGCGTTTAGAGCTCGCTCGCGACCGCGCTCGCGGGATTGGCCGGTCGCAGCCTGAGGCTGTCATCGACGCGTGGGAGACGTGTCTGGCTCATGACGCCGCGTCCGAAGAAGCGGCGTCGTCGTTGGTACGGGTCTACTCCGCCCAGGGGCAACGCCAATTGGCCGTCAGCGCGTTCGACCGCTGTCGCAGCGCTCTCGAAGCCCTGGGCTTGGCCATTTCGCCAGCGCTCGAAGAGGCCAGGCGTGCGATTGCAGATGTGCCCTCCCCGGCTCCTCTAGGGCGCCACGTAGGCGCCATCGACGCAGCTCCATACCACCTCCGCACGGAGGAGCGGAGGCTGGTGACCGTCCTGTTCGCTCAGCTGGTTGGCGTGTCGGTACCTCGCGAGGGCCGGGACCCAGAGGACGTGAAACAGGTCGTCGGCAACGCGTTAGCCGGAACTATCGCCGAGGTCGAGGGGCTTGGAGGTACCGTTACGTCCGTCTCGGGTGCGGGTCTGGCGGCCGTTTTCGGCGCTCCCGAAGCTCACGAAGACGACCCCGAACGAGCCGTCAGGGCTGGGTTCCGGATGATGTCCGTTATGGCTGCCAGCGGGACGGCGGCGGAGCCTGAGCCGCTGTCTGTGAGAGTCGGGATCGAGAGCGGGACAGCAATAGTCGGCCCTCTCTGGTCGGCGGGCGGTTCCGGTTATGGAGCTGCAGGGGCGGTAGTCGAGACGGCCGCCGTACTGCAGTGGGCGGCCAAACCTGGCTCCGTCCTGGTCGGCCCGGCCACGAGGATGGCGACTGAAGGCATTTTTAAAGTGGGCCCCGCTGAAGAAGTGGTTGTCAATGCCGGGAGCAAGCCCTTGAAAGCGGTCTACCTCGAGCGGCCGCACCCGCCGCGCCCGGGCGGCCTAGGCCAACGCGGGCCGGCGCGCTACCGCCCCTTGGTCGGGCGGGAACGAGAGCTGTCAGTCCTTGACGACGCGCTCCGCCGCGCCATCTCGGGCGAAGGGTCTGTCGTCTTCCTGGTGGCGGAGCCAGGGTTGGGCAAGACGCGGCTGGTGCAAGAGTGCCGGAACCGGTTCATGGCCTGGGTCGGCGCTCGCACAGGCCGGCTGCCGCTCTGGTTGGAGGGCAGGTGCGCGTCCTACGCTTCGTCAACCCCGTACGGTCTTTACCAGCAACTCCTGTCCGCATGGATAGGTGTTTCCCGCGAAGAGAGGGACGAGGTTGTGTGGCCGGCACTGGCCCGCGCTATCAAAGCCATTTCTCCCGGGGGAGTGGACCACCTCACCTTTCTGGCCCACATGATGGGCCTGAGGTCCCCCGACGGGGACAGTGCCATTGAACGGCTGAGCCCCGAGGGGCTGCAAAGGGGCACGTTCGCCTGCATGAAGGCCGTTGTCGCTCGGCTTACAGCCCTGGGCCCGGTCGTGTTGGCCCTCGAAGACCTGCACTGGGCCGACGCCATGTCCCTCCGGTTGACCGAGGATCTGGCTACCTTGACCAGCGGCTCGCCCCTTTTATTAGTCGCCACCCGGAGGCCGGAGCCCGACCCGGGAGTTTCGGCTCTCGAGCGTGCCCTGGAGAGGGTCTCGGCGCGGGAATTTCGGGAACTGGAACTGGCGCGACTAAGTGACGGTGCTGAAAGAAAGCTAGCTGAGTCCATCCTTCGTGCCCACGCCGGTCCGGGAGTCATAGCGGCACTACGCGCCAACGTGGACGGAAATCCGCTCTTCATGGAGGAACGGTTTTTGTCCCTCGTAGAGACCGGGCCCTGGTCAAACGCCCAGGCACGTGGTCCCTGGGCGAAGTCCCTTCCAGCGTGGTACCGCAGGCCCTGGAGCGCCTCGTACGTGCCCGTGTCGACCGGTTGCCTTCTCCGTCTCGGGAGACGGTCATTGCCGCCTCGGTGCTGGGCCCGAGTTTTCGTTCACGGCGCTGGAGGTGGTGACCGAGGTGGGCGCTGACCTGACAGCAGTCGTCGAGGAACTCTGCCACGCCCGCTTGCTTACCGAAGTGCGCCGGCAGCCAGAGCGGGTATTGCGCTTTCGCCACGCCCTCATCCAGGAAGCCATTTATGGTGGCCTGCTCCGTGACCAACGGCGCCGGCTACACGAACGGGCCGCGTGGGGCCTCGAGGCCGCGTCAGTGGGCCGCTTAAAAGAGACAGCGGCCATCATCGGCCACCACTTCGCCCTGGCCGGGGAACCCGAGCGGGCCTTACACCATCTAACCGTGGCGGGCGAATACGCCGCCGCCAATTTCGCCATTGACGAGGCGGTCTCGTCCTACCGGCGCGCACTGCAAATGGCAGAGCAAACCACAGCGAGGCCTGGTGCGTCGAGTACGGCAGTCGAGCTGCGGGCCGAATTAGCGGAGGTCTTATGGCGCAGCCTCCGTTTTCAGGAGGCGCGGGAGGCCCTCGAGGAAGCCATCGCGCTGATACGGCCCGGTCGAGCGGTGCAGGCAGGGCGGCTCCAGGCTCGCCTGGGACGGGTGGAGGTGGAGGACCACCGGTACGCGGCGGCCGAGATCGCCTTCGACGCGGCCGAAGCCGCCCTGGGAGATTTTTCTCTGGACAAGGGCCAGGACTGGTTCGACGTGTGGCTCGAGGTGCAGGTGGATGGCCGGGCCAACATGTACAACTGGGCCAACGAACCAGAGCGGGCGGCTCTCGTACTGGAGAAGGCGCGCCCGTTCATAGAGGCCCACGGCTCACGCCTTCGCAAGGGAGGTTTCTACGTTCAGCTGGCCTTTCAACGGGCGCGGAAAACTCGTTACCGGATAGACGAAGAAACCCTCGTAGCGATTCGCGCTGCGTCTCAGTTGGCCGAGGGAGTCAGTGAGTACGACAGGGTGGCGGTTCTGGGGAGTTTAGGGGAGCTGTTGTTTTGGCACGGCGACACGGACCAATCGGAATCGACGTTTGAAGCAGCCATCGCCATTTGCGAGCGCTTTTATGACGAGGGCTTGCGCATATGGTGCCTGGTCGGACTGTGCCTGATCGGGGTCAGGCGGCATGACCTCGAGGCAGTGAGGTCGCGGTCGCTCCAGGCGTCTGAAGCGGCTGCCAACGGGAGGCCGTCGGTCTTCAAGGCTGCCGCCGAGGCGGCCAAGGCGTGGGTGGCGTGGAAAGACGGGCAAGATGGCGCCGTCGTCCGCCACGCCACTAAGGCGCTCGCCATGTGGCGCGATATCGCGCCTGTTTACTTCTTCAAAGGCCTGTGCCTTTGGCCGCTAATGGCGGTGCGGTTGGCATCCGGCGCCGTGGAGATGGCGGTCGATGCCGCTTCGCAGATGCTCGAACCATCTCAGGTCCTCCTTCCGGACCGGATCGAGTCGCTCGTAGAAAGCGCCAAAGCGGCCGAGGCCCGCCACGAACGCGACTCTGCGGCCGCCGCCCTGACCGAGGCGCTTCGGCTGGCGTGCGAGCTCGGATTTGCCTGATGGCGCCGAGCGTCGTCGGCGGCTTTCCTGGTTTGACGACCAGCGCTTTACGGGCGACGATGGTGGCGGTGCCGTTCCGTTAGCTCTGAGTAGCGTTCAGTAAGGCCCGGCCGGCGCCTGCCGGCCTTGTTGGCGCGCTCCAGGACAGGCGCGATAAGCACTGCGGCCCCAGCTTCTTCGGCACGGCCCGAGGACCTCCTTTTTGGCTTGGTCCCTAGTTCGGTCCAAGCCAGAAGGAGCCCAGCTGTTGCCGAAAAAGAAACGTCGCCCGCGCCGCTTGCTCATCTCGCTGGTGCGCAAACAGTTCCCACACATCAATGAACCCGAAGAACTCATTTCCGGTGGCCAGATCCTGGTCGACGGAGCGCCCATAACGAACATAAAGGCGCTCGTACCCGCGGACGCAGCCATCAAGGTGCTGAAGCCCAAGCCCTTGCGGGGCACGGTCAAGTTGGCGCACGCCATAGCCGCCCTTCGGGCTGGACCTGACCGGCATCGTGGCTGTGGATGTCGGTGCCGCAGCCGGAGGCTTTACCCAGGCCCTGCTGGACGCCGGCGTGGCGCGCGTCTATGCGGTCGACGCCGGCGTCGGCCAGCTGCGCGGCCGGTTGCGGGCCGACCATCGAGTAATCAACCTGCAGCACACGAACTTGGGCTGCCTAGGGCCGTCCCTGGTCCCAGAACCGGTCGACGTCGTGGTCATGGACCTGTCGTACCTGTCTGTCGCCGATGCCGTACCCCAGCTCGACCAGTTGACCTTGGCGACCGAAACGGTCTTGATCGCCCTCGTCAAGCCGACCTTCGAACTCCATCGAGGACAACTAGCGGCAGACCCAGGCCAGGTGGCGTCGGCCGCCTCAAAAGCACGGCGCGCCCTCCGGGATGCGGGGTGGCCCCGGCCGGTCAAGTGGCCTCACCAATCGATGGATCTCGGGGGGCGGTTGAGGTCCTGTTGCTGGCTAAGAGAGGTGGTGACCCTACTGCTTCAGGAACTCCAGCAGAGCGCGGTTGACCTGGTCGCTGTGAGTCCAGGCGATAGCGTGCGGACCTCCGTCTACGACGACCAGCTTCAAGTCCTTGACCAAGTCAGGCAGAAGTTTGCCCGTTTTTTCGAAGGGCAGGATCCGGTCAGCGTTACCTTGGACCACCAGCATGGGCACGTCGATGTTCGGCAGGTCGGCCCTGAAATCCGTGGCCCAGGTGGGGATGCACGCTACCGCGCCTGCCGCTGACGCGTCGGTAGCGATGTTCCAGCTGGCCTGGTAGGCCTGTTCGCTGACCAGCTTGCCGCCGAGCACGTCGTAGTTGTAAAAGTTGTCGAGGAACCCCTTCATCCAGGCCGGGATGTCTTGCTTCGCGGTTGCGACAAAGCCATCGAACAGGCTTTGGGGCAGCCCGTCGGGGTTGTCGGCCGTTTGCAGTAAGAAGGGTGGGATGGGCGAGACGAGGACGCCCTTGGCGATCCGGTCCGACCCATAGGTCCCGAGGTACCGAGTCACCTCTCCCGTCCCCATGGAGTGCCCGACGATCACGGCGTCGCGCAGGTCGAGGGCGTCGAGCAGGGCTTTTAGATCGGCGGCGAAGGTGTCGTAGTCGTACCCAGTGGCTGTGTGGCTTGACTTCCCGAACCCGCGCCGGTCGTAGGCGA
Source organism: uncultured Acidimicrobiaceae bacterium (assembly GCA_963749305.1). Lineage (GTDB taxonomy): Bacteria > Actinomycetota > Acidimicrobiia > Acidimicrobiales > Palsa-688 > Fen-671. The sequence goes on along the minus strand of CAVVMN010000013.1, from coordinate 25,750 downwards.
TGACCCGGTGGCCGGCTTCCAGGAGGACCGGGACCTGCTTGTCCCAGGCCCGCTCGCTCAACGGGTAACCGTGGATGAGGACGACGGGTGACCCGCTCCCGTGGTCCTCGTAGTGAAGCTCGATATTGCCCGAATTCTCCTTACCAACAGTGACAAACGGCATGGTTTTCCTCCTGGCTAGACGGGCTGACTGTCGGCGACAGCCTAGGGGGGCTGCGTCCGTTACCAGCCGGCCGGGTAAAAAAAGGGTGCCGTCTTCCGGCCCCCCGGGGAGCTGCCCCAGTTGGGCCCGGGACTAGCGGTGGCGCAATTTAAAAATGGGTAGCGGGCCGGCCCCGGGGCACAAGAGGATCTGGACCGTGACGAACTCACTTATCGAGCCGTTCGTTCGGGACGGCTTCGTCAAGCTCGCTGGCGCAGTGCCCAGTCCGGTGGTCGACGCCTGCGTGGACTTGCTGTGGGAAGCCGCCGGTCTCGACCGGCGAGACCCATCGACGTGGACCGAGCCCGTCCAATGGGTCGGCGGTATGGCGCAGCCGCCTTTTGTACAGGCCATGAACAGCCTCGTCTTGCTACAAGCGTGCGACGAGCTCGCTGGGCCCGGGAGGTGGAAGTCTCGCACTTCGATGGGGAGCTTCCCCCTCAGGTTCCCTAACGGTAAAGAACCTCCAGGCCTCGGGTGGCACGTCGAGGGCAGTTATATGCCGGAAGGCAGCGACACGTGGTGGACGAACGTCAGGTCTCGTGACCGTGCGCTACTGGCCCTGTACTTGTTCACGGACGTAGACATCGAGGACGGCCCCACTCGCATCCGGGTTGGTTCGCATTTAGCCGTACCGGCCGTCCTCCGGCCCTTTGGCGAGCAGGGCGCCCCGGGGCCGGAATTTGCTCCCCAACTCGTGGCCGCCACTGACCACTGCGAGGAGGCCTACGCCACCGGCCGGGCCGGCGACATATACGTTTGTCATCCATTCCTCGTCCATGCCGCTCAAGCCAACCACGGGCCCCGGCCGCGCTTTCTCGGCCAGCCGGCTATCCCGGCCAACTTCCCTTACCGGTTCGACCGTCCCCGCCGCGAATTATCACCGGTGGAGCTGACGATCAGGCAAGGCCTGGATGGATAGCCGGGCGCTGAACCAGGATAGGGCGGAGGATGGGCGTACCACCGCGGGCCCGCCGATGAGCCCGGGCCGTCCGCGTCGTCACTTTTGGGAACACGTTAGAGGACTAGGGAGGAAGAAGAGTGGGGACGATCCGGGTGCACGAGTTCACAACCCTTGATGGCGTGATCGACCAACCAACCTGGACATTCGATTACGGCTTCGACCCGAGGATGGGAGAGGCCATCGCCGGCGTAATGGGTGGCTGCCGAGCGATCCTGCTAGGCCGCAACACGTACGAAATGTTTGCACCGGCCTGGTCCCAGCGGACCGCCGATGACGACCCGGGTGCGCCGTTCATGAACGGTACCACCAAATACGTGGTCTCCTCGACTTTGAAGGAGACGACCTGGGACAACTCCGAGATCATCGGCCCGTACACCACCGAGCGCATCCGCCAGGTAAAGGACGCCGTGAACGGGGGGATCTACGTCAGCGGTAGCGCCAGTTTGGTTAGGTCTCTGCTGGCCGACCGCCTCATTGACGAGTTGCACCTGTTTGTGTACCCCTTGACCCGCGCCACTGGCCCTCGCTTGTTCGCCAGCGATGCCCAGCCCAGCAAGTGGTCGCTCAAGAGGAGCGATGTTTACGCTAACGGTGTCCTTTACCTCAACTACCAGCTCGAAAGTGAGGCGGAAGGACAGTCGGCCGTCTAAGCGTCTGGAGCTTCGGGTTGGACTTGCCCGCTATGCGCCCTGGCGCACGGAGCAAATGTAGAAGTGTTCGACCGCAAGCTTCGAGGTAAGGACCGGGATGTTGAGGTTCATGTGCATATTGGCAGTCCTCAGGAGTTTACGGTTGGGTTCGCTGTGGTTCCAGTTGTAGGAAGTGGGGAAGCACTTGCGGATCAGGAAGTAACGTGAAAGGCTGGCCCGGAACGACGCAGCCGGCTGGATGTTGCTGTAAGGCCAGTAGATCTCTCGATCGCGATGGTCAAAGTTCACGTAAGAAACAATGAAGGTGCCGTCGCGCTTGATGATCTCAGAAATTTCGTGGAACTTCTGCGACTGGTACTCACCCAGGTACTCGAACAGCCCTTGCGCCAGCACGATATCGAAGGAGCGGTCGCCAAACTGGATGGGCGCTTCTAAGAGGTCCGCTTCAAGAAGATTGGGCGCCGGTTCCTGAATGGCTATATCGATCCCGTAGTAGTTGATATTCGGTCGAAGTAGCCGGGCTAAGGTGGCCGGGCCGCAGCCGAGGTCCAACAGGTCGCAGGACTTATGCCCGGCAACCTTGTTGGCGGTCCTGGCCGCTTTTTCGAGCCGGTAATGTGGCTTCAGGTACTTGGGGTTCTCTACTCGCCAAAAGTCTTTTTTGTAGTACTGGGTTTCGTGTGGCCCGATTGCTGAGGAGGGCCCCGTGGCTGAGGATGACTCGGTGCTGGGTTGGCTTGTCATGAGAAGTTTCCTCTCGTCAGTAACTGCTCGCCCGGCCGGTCATTAACAACGGGCACGGTAGTGTACAGAGGGTCATTGAACCAGGGGAGAGGGCAGGAGCATTCATAGCCGGAAGCCAGGGCACGACCGCGGCCGTCATGCGTTACCCGACATAGCGGGGGATTCCGTGAGGACGGGTACCCGTAGGTTTTCCGACCCGATTAGCGATGAGAGCACAGCAAATTGCTCCTCCAGCCGCCGGCGCTGCACCACGTTGCGTTCTTTGAGGGTGCACCTCAGCTCGTCGGAGCGCTGCTCGAGTTCGGTAAACGACTTTATAAGTGCGTCACCGTCGAGAGCCCGAGCTGAGAGGGAAAATTCGGGAACGCCCATGTCTGCGATCAAGGCCTCGTGTTTATGGGAGTAAGCGAGGGCGATCGTCGGTTTGGCGAGTTTCAGGGCCGAGAGGACGCCATGAAAGCGCGTTGCGACCACAGTCCCCGCGGGCGCCAGACGTCCGATCAACTCGGTGAGCGACGAACAAGGGTCGAGCGTGACGAACTCGGGGCCGAGGTCGGGCCGCCCGGCGCGAAGGTACGCCTGCAACTCGCGAGCGACTGTGGCGTCGACGTCGTCACCCCAACAGAATCCGGACCCGGTGGTTTGTACCGAGCAACCAGAGCGTGAACTGTTGGAGCGCCTGGATGTAGCGACGGTGTATGTCCTGCGCCTGGGCGCGGTCGTCGTTGCCTCCGTTGTAGTCCATTACGCCGACGCTTACGACTGCGGGGTCGCCCGCCTCAGAAGGCGGTGTGTCGAGGGCAAAAACGAGGTCGGGGTAGACGTGGTCCTGTGAAGTGTCGATGCCTGCACGCTGCACAACGTCGCGGGATTGCGCGTCGCGGTAAGAGCGGTAATACGCAAGCCGAGCGGCACCCGTCAAAAGCAGCCGGGTGAGTTTGCGGTTGGTCGAACCTGCGCCCACACAAACGAGCGCCACTTTGGTGCCCACCAGCTTCCCCGACGCACAGAGGAGGAACAGAGCGTAAGGCACGCCCGACGCCCGCAACGGAAGCGAGGGTTCGATGATCCCCATGCCCGGCACGATTACCACGTCGTGCTGGCGGACCCACGACAGGGTACGGAAGGCGTCTATGCCTTTGCCCATCACGTTCAACGCCAGTCCGGTGACGCCAGACGTGCGGTCCCTGTACTTTCGGTACCACTCAATAGGGATGGCGTCGATACCGTAGTCGGCTCGAAGCTTGTCCGGTCCCATACACATAGCGTCAATCACGGCATCGGAGTGGTTGTTACGCAAATAGGTGAGCAGGACTTCGAACGATGCATCGTTTCCCAGGTTGCCGGACCCCAGGAGCCCGAAGAAACCGACGCGAGGGCGAACGGTAGTCGACGCCTTACGCTTCTCTACGATCCCAGGAAGCTTCACGAGGCGCTCCTTTCCCGGCCGGCGGCAAGGTCGTCGATGGTGAAGGGCGTGGTCGGGGCCGACCGGGCCGCATTGGGCCCTGGTCGGAAAGGTGCGGTTAGGGCTGTCAAGCTTGGCCGCTAGCCTCATCGCGAGGGACTGCCAGGGGGCGGGGCCGCGCGCGATAATCCAAGTCTTTTAGCTCCATCTCGAATCCAAGAGGGCATAAGTGGCGGGGAGATACACCACCCTCTGCTGGTTCTCGGCGGTGGCGCCGGCCCGGCCGCCGACCGGAGTACCGCGATGTGGGTGTCCCTGAGGGTTCAACGGGAAGGTGCTGCTCTTATCTAAGTGTTACCATAGTGCCCATATAGTTGGTGGTAATAAGGAGCAGGACATCAAGGAGGTGCGACGTGACCGAAACGGTGACGGCGGCAAGGAAGCTCGACGTTGTCGTTTTCGAGGCGCCCGGGTTGGGCGACCGTAGCTACCTGCTCCACGACGGTGCCAAGGCCTTGGTGGTCGACCCCCAGCGTGACCCCCACCCTTACCTGAAGACGGCTGAGGACCTCGGTCTGGACCTCACTCTGGTGCTGGAAACGCACGTCCATAACGACTATGTGAGCGGCGGGTTGGCCTTGGCTCGACGAGCAGGGGCGACTTACGGCGTCCCCGCCGGGGTGCCGTTCCAGTTCTCGTCAGAGGCGGCCGCCCTCGAGGAGGGCGACGTTCTGCGCGCCGGCGACCTCACTGTCAGGGTGCTGTTGACCCCGGGCCATACGCCTCATCACCTCGCCTTCCTGGTCACGGATGCCAATGGGACCAGCGCCGCTTTGACCGGAGGATCGCTTCTGCCGGGGGGCACGGGGAGGACGGACCTCTTCGGACGGGACCTGGCCGTAAGCCTCGGAGAAGCTCAGTGGCGCTCCGTACGGCGTCTTCTCGACGAGCTCGACCCCGGTACTTCGGTTCTGCCTACGCACGGGTTCGGGAGCTTTTGCAGCGCGGCCATAGTCGGCGGGGGGAGCGAGAGCCTCACGATCGGGTCAGAGCGCCGCGTCAACCCGGTCGCTCGGCTCGACCTGGGCGCCTTCGTCGAAGGCCTTCTCGCCAATCCGTTACCCATACCCGGGTACTACGAGCATATGGCCCCGATCAACCGCGCCGGAGCCATCGAGCCTATGTACGAACCGGTCCCGGTCCTCAGTCCGACGGCGTTGATGGAGCAACTGAACTCCGGTACGGCGGCAGTTGACATCCGTCCTCGGCGCACCTTCGCCGCGTCCCACCTTCGCGGGGCGTTGAATATCGAGCTCGCTGCCCAACTGCCCACCTATTTCGGTTGGCTCGTACCTTTTTACGCACCTTTTGTGGTCTTGTCGGAGACAGCGGACGACCTCCTCGAAAGCCGGCGTCTCCTGTCCAGGATCGGCCGCGAGTTGCCCGTGGCCTGGGCGCAGCCCGATCTCTTCGAGCCGCCGCCAGTCGGGCAACTGGGCCACTTCGAAGTGGCCACCTTTCGCTCGCTGGCACAGCGCCACCAACTGGGCTCGCGACCACGTGTTCTAGACGTGCGCTTTCCTCACGAATGGGAGAAAGGGCACATCAGAGAGGCCCAGAACGTCCCGCTCCCCGACGTTGCGTCGGCCATTCAAGCGTTCCCTGCAGATGAGGAAACCTGGGTCCACTGCGCCGCTGGTTACCGGGCTGCTATCGCCGCCTCGATGCTGTCGGCCCGGGGGCGGCCCACAGTACTGGTCGACGACAGTTTTGACAATGCCGTTAGTGCCGGCCTCGAGGTTGTCACGTCGTGACGTCTCCAGCCCAAGACGCCGCCCTCGGCCGAGGGAAAAGGGGGGACGGTACGAGCCTGGGACGTTCTCACGTCGGGTCGGGCTCGGTGCCCCGCTTGTTCTCGTTCCCGAACCCAGTCAACGAGGTGTCGGCTCGCCTGGTGGCGGCCGGGGTTGTCGTGATGTGTGTATTGACCATAAGCCTGGGGTGGCGGTGGGTCACGGGTGTCATCGCATATGGGTTCGTGGCACGGGTGCTCACCGGTCCGAAATTGAGCCCTCTAGGGCAGTTCGTGACCAGAGTTCTCACCCCTCGTCTCCCGTTCGCCGAGCGCCCCGTACCTGGGCCCCCTAAACGCTTCGCACAAGGGATCGGTGCCCTTTTTTCGCTCACTGCTTTCGCTCTCGCCTTGTCCGGGCTATGGACGGCGGCGCAGGTCGTCTTGGGCCTGCTGGCGGCGGCCGCCTTCCTCGAGTCAGGGTTCGGCCTCTGCTTGGGCTGTAAGGCTTTCGCGCTTTTAATGCGAGCTGGCGTTATCCCGGTTGAGGTATGCGAAGACTGCAACAACATCTGGGCCGCCGGGCGACGACAACAATGATCTCCTCTGTCCGGTGTTCGCAATTGGAATTGGCGCCGAGGCAATACATATCGGCGTGACGATGAAAGTGCCTGATGCCGCGGGTCCAGGAGATGAGGCCATGCCTTACGAGGCGGTGCCGTTTCCCGCCGTGCGGCCGGTAGTTGGCGAACTGCTTGATGTCCCGGCGTCGTTGCGAGTTGACATAGAAATGCTGCAGTACGGCTACGCTCCCTCCAACCGCTCGGAGTGGCGTTTAGAGCTGGAGATGCGGCTGGCGACGTCGAGCAGAGTCGAACAGTTCCTGCAGGAGTGCCTGATGGCGGTGGCTGAGTACCAGCACGTTGTCGACGGTTTGTTGGACCATCAGTAATTGGCGGCGCGAGGCGCGCCTTCCAGCAAGGCATAGCCGGGACTGACCGAGCGCAATCTCCCCCGCAGCTGGGCCGCCAGCTCTTGCGCTTGCAGCCTGATTTCTGGCACGGCAGTGCTCTCGAAAAGCTGTCCTTGCCGAAGGGAGCCGATGGCCCAAAGCCAATCGGCGGGGCGGCCCGAGGTCCCGATGACCTTGCCGGCCAAATCGGTGTCGACCCCAATCCCAAGAGGGCCCGGACGGCCAACCCCGCGAGCGGAGCCGGTTCATAAGGACCTGGTCCTGGCGGAACACATTGGGGTCGGCGCCGAGCAGTTCACCAGCCAATCGGTACTCCAGTGGCGAACTCGCCCGGAAGAACGCGTCCTCACGGCCAGCCGCAGAGAAGAAGGCGCCGGCTCGACGGCCAGGACGTGGCCAGCGTGGACGTGGAACAGCCCGCGCTCTGAAAGGCGCTCCACTTGCGCCGCAACCTCGGGCGCCATCCGGTGGCGATGGACGCTCCAAAAGCGCTCCAGGTGCCGTTTGAACCGTAACTGTTCCGTCGTACTCAGGCCCATCCACAGCTCTTGTGCTCTAGGGCGGACCAGGTCGACCACGTCCCGCCAATCCCCTCCCTGTGCCTCAGTACCCGCGGCAAGCGTACGCACCTGTTTGAGGAGGTCCCGAGCCCTGGCACCGCTGAACTCCGGGCCGTCGGGAGCGATGCCCGTAGCCGCGTTGTTGCGAGCAACGTGGGCCTGGGGCAGCAGGCCATGTCGGGATATGGCCTGAACAGGTCCGCGATGGCCGTTTTCCTGGAGGGTGAGCAAGACGTCTACCGCGCTGAGCCCCGCACCCAGGAGGGTGACCGTAGCGAACGGTTCGATAGCGGCTAACGACGCCACATCCCAGGGGTTGGTCAGGCAACGGTCCTCGGCCCCATCGGCGACAAGGCCGTCACGGAACCTCGAGGGCACAACCCCTAAGGCGAGGACGACGACGTCGGCTCGGACCGGCCGGCCTCGCGCCGGCCAGATGAGGGCACCCCGGGCGGTGGGCTCAATATCGACTACCTCATCGGAACGTACTTCGAGCACGTGCCCGGCCTTGTTTGAGCCAGCCTGAGCCCTAAGCGTGTCGCGGAGGTAGCTGTGGTACCGCTGACGAGGGACGAAGTCATCCGGCCCACCCAGGTGGCCCTTTCGGTCCAACCAGCGGGCAAAATGGCCCGGGTCCTCTTTGAACGCGCTCATCCCGCCGGCGGGAACGTTGAGCACGTGGCTCTGGTGAGGGGTCGAAAACGCGGCCCCCGCACCCACTTTGCCCGAACGCTCAAAAAGCAGGAACCGGGCGGGGGCCGCAGCTGGGGCGGCCAGGAAGTGCACGGCCGCCAGCACCCCGCTGGCTCCTCCGCCGATCATGGCGACCGCCGGCCGATGTTCGTCTGAGGGGCCATGTTCCGTCATGACCCTCAGAGTAGACAAGTTTCTACTTAACTAGTAGAATTGATGGATATGATAGCCTCAGTCGCCCCGGGGCCGGTCCCGGTGGTCCTCCCCCTTACCACCGGGACCGCATCTCTAAGGAGCCGCCGGCGCGGCCGTGCCTGGTCTCCTGGAGAACTGCTCACCCTCGTGAAGTGGTCGGCCGGCCAAGTCGGGCCGGTCGGCGGAGCCTCCCCGCTCGCCCTTACCCACCGTCATTACGAGCTCTTGGACCGTACCGCCGACTACGAACTGTGGCTTATCCACTGGCCGCAGGACGGCGGCTTAGTGCTCCATGACCATGGCGGGTCTTCGGGAGCGTTCTCCATCCTCGCCGGTGCCCTCGAAGAAACGAGCACAACGACGACGGCGCCGCGTCTCCGGCGTCGTCTCGTGGTGCCTGGCGCCGGGCACGCTTTTGGACCTGCGTATGTACACAGCGTCGTGAACCCGGCGGTTGCGCCGGCGACGAGCGTGCACGTTTACTCGCCTCCTCTGGCGTCAATGACGTTTTATGCTCGGACGACGAGCGGTCTTGTGGCGAGCTACGTCGAGAACGAGTGGGAGGGTGCGCCGTGAGCTGCGGCCTTGAGTCGGCGAGAGATGGCGTTGACAGCCCGAAAAGCCGGGTGGACGAAATGGTCGAATCGGCCCGGTCAAGCCTGAGAAGGGTGAGCCCGCACGAGGCGGCCCGGCTCTGGGCCTCGGGCGGACTGCTGGTCGACACCCGTCCGGCCTCCCAGCGGTCCGAGTTCGGAGAGATCCCCGGGGCCATCGTGATCGAGCGGAACGTCCTCGAATGGCGCCTCGACCCGACCAGCCCTCACCGCCATCAAGCAGTAGTTAGGCCCGATCAGGACATCATCGTGGTCTGCCAGGCGGGCTACGCGTCCAGCCTGGCAGCTGCGTCCCTGCGCCAGCTCGGCCTGTCGAGGGCTACCGATCTCATTGGCGGGTACGAGGCGTGGGCGGAGGCTGGTCTGCCTACCCGACCTCAACGGGCGGCGGAGGCACCCAAGGGGTCGGCTCCCGCCCGGTAGCTGGCTGCTTCGAGGACCCGACGGGCCCACTGAACCTGGTCCGTTACCGCAGCGAGTTCGGTGGCGGCCACGGCTATGCCGGTGGCGCCGGTCCGGGCGGCGATGCCGGCGGCCCCATCGAGGTCATCATCGATGGCCAGGTCGTCGAAGACCCCTTCGGGCACCAGGGAAGCAGCATCACGAGCCCGGCCGGCAACGAGCAGCTCCCGGATGCGGTCCACGTCCGCCGGGGGGACGCCCCAGGAGCCTCGTACCGCCGCACCGTTGTTGAGGACGGCGTAGGTGCCAGCGCGGCTGAGCAAAACCTCTGAAGAGCCCGCCCCTCTGACAATCGGCGCCCAGATCAAACCCGGGAATGGCCGGTCAGCAAGGCTTGGGCCCGGTTTGTCGCCGGCGTCCTCTTGGGCCGAGGCTGTCCGGCTCTCGTACCCCTGGCGGACGGCGGCTATCGATTGGTCCAGGTCGCTCTTTGGGACGGCCCAGAGCAGCACCTCGTCTGCCACTCGCCCCGCAGTCCGCAGCATGCCGCGTGAGCGAGCACCCACGATTATCGGCACCGGTTGCAGAGGCACGTCGAGGCGCCGTCCGCTCGCAGGGTCGAGTGGCTCGCCGGCGGCCACGCTACGGATAAGTGAGGTCAGGCGCTCGACCCGCACCGGCGCGTCGAGGCGAGATATTTGAGCGGCCAGCCGGATCTCCGAGCCTCCGGCGCCGAGACCGGCGAACACCCTCGGGCCGGCGATGTCCTGCAGAGACGCCAAAGCGGAAACTGTGACGAACGGATGGCGTAAATAAGGGTTCGTTACCAGAGGCCCGAGCGCAATCCGTTCTGTAGCCCGAGCTGCCTCGGCCAGGAGCAGCCAGGTGTCTCGCCACCAGAACGCATCGGCGACGCCGAGCCAATCGGCCCCGGCCTGCTCAGCCGAGCGGGCCAGGTGGCGGACTTCGTCGAAGCCGGGGTTCTCAATATGAGCGATAACGCCTACCGTCATTCCAGCTCCTTTTTGGCAATGGCGAGCGCGGCTATGGATTGCCCGATGGTTTCGGCGCGGCCAGACGTCCGCAAACACAGCCCGAGGCTGGCTGGCTGATAGGTGCGCGCCACGTCGACGATGCGGCCGGCGACCTCCTCGGGGCTGCCGGATAGGACGAAATGGGCCATGACCTCGTCCGTCACTAGCTTGCGGGCCGGCTCGTCGTCGTCGTGAGCCAAGGCGTCAATGGCGTCGGCCAGCTCCGTGTCATCGAGCCCGAACTTGCGCCGCGTCTCCTCGGGAGAATCGAGCAGCGACTGGGCCAGACGTGGCCGTAGCCACTCGACCTCGTCCTTGTCGAACGCCGCGTTCAAGTACATGGCGACGGGCACCTTGCGGATGGAGGTGGCCCAACCAAGAGTCCTGTCGAGCAAAAACGAAGGGGTAGGCCCAATGAACACTCCGTCAGCGACGGACGAGGCCAGCCGGTTGAGCCGTTCGCTCCTGGAGCCGATATATATAGGGAGGGAGGCCACTCGGAAGGCGCCGTCTGGAGGCTGGTAACCCTCGGTAATCGTCCCTCCGGCGACGGCTCGAGCCAGGCGCACAAAGTCAGCGACCTTTTGCAATGGCTTATCTCTCGCCACCCCCAACGGGGCGAGCGAAATGCCGCCACCGGCCCCGACGCCGAGTATGGCCCGCCCGCCTGACAGTTCTTGAACGGTCATCATCGCGGCGGCCGTCACCGCGGGGTGGCGCAGGTAAGGGTTGGTGACCGCCACTCCGAGCCTTACTGTTCGAGTCTGCGTGGCCGCCGCGGCCAGGACACCGAAAGGGTCCCGGTTCTGGGCTCCTTCGTCGCCGAGCCACACCTCGTCCAGTCCGAGCGACTCGACCACCTGGATGGCGGACACCAGGTCGGGACCTGGCACATCGGGAAAGAGCCAGATGCCAAGGGCGGTCATAAGGACGTGTCGCGCACAACGGTCAGGGCAACCACTGGAGTTCATACTAACGCGATAGATATGATAGAACAACTTGCAAATATCGATTAGCATGCCGTTACTGATGACCGGCGCGAGTGAGGAGGAAGCTCGATGCGTATCGGGGTATCGCCCTGGGGCTCGACGCGGGAGGGAGCAGCCAACGCGGCGTCCGCAGCTGTCGAAGCCGGCGTCGATACCCTTTGGCTGGGGGACGGCCTTCTGACCGTCGCCCGGTTCCCGCAATGGGCCGGCGGTCTCGAGCCGTTCGTCGAGTTGGCGTGGCTGGCAGGGCGGTACCCGACCGTACGGGTTGGGCTCGGGGCCGCAGTCCTGCCCCTGCGCGACGTCCTCTGGCTCGTCAAAGAAGCGTCGACGCTGGACCAGCTCACTCGGGGCAAGTTTGACCTGGTAGTCGCGCCAGGGTATTGGCGGCGCGAGTTCGACTACCGGGGACTGGATTTTGAGCGACGGGGGAGTCGTTTCGATGATTTCCTGGCCGCTCTGGAGGCCGGCTTTTCTGGTTCGGCGTATGAGGGCGCAGCGGTCGAGTTACCTGGGGACGGACGTCTGTCCCCCGTGCCGTACAGCGAAGGCGGGCCGCCTGTCTGGCTGGCCGGAGGGCGAGCAACCTTCGAGCGAGCTCTCAAATTGGGCCGGGGCTTCCAGGCTCGCAGCCCCGCTCACCTGAAGGCCCTCGTCCCTCTGGTGAACGAGTGGAACGACCGTGGCGGCGAGAGCCTCGGCCTTCGCCTGGGCTTTGAGGTGAGCGACAAAGTTGACGAGACGCGAGCACCGGACCTGCTGAGCGGGCCGGCACCCTACCTGGCCGAACAAGTCGTCGCTTACGCCGAACTGGGAGTGGCCGATCTCTCTATCCGTCCGGGCCAGTCGGACGAGGAGACTCGGCGCACCATGGACGCACTGGGAACAGTGATAATCCCCGAGTTGCGCGGATATGAAATGGCGCAGCCCGCAGGTACGGGTGGCAGATGAGCCGCCAATGAGCTCGGCGACCGAACGCTACGTCCCGCTAAATGAGCCTCAGGCAATGCCGAACGACCCGGGCCTGAGCGGGCACGAGGCCCGGCTCCAGTTCCACGCCGTGGCCAAGCGGTTCGACGACGGCACGGAGGCACTTCGCGCCATAAGCTTCTGCGTCGGAGCGGGGGAACTTGTGGCCGTGGTAGGCCCGTCGGGTTGCGGCAAGTCGACCTTGCTGCGGCTCGCCTCGGGTTTGGCGGCGCCCACAAAAGGCGGCGTCGAGGTCGGGGCGGGCCAGTCGGATATGTGTTCCAGGACGCCACTTTGCTCCCATGGCGGACGGTCCTCGGCAACGTCGAACTTCTCGGCCAACTAAACGGCGTCCCGAAGGATGACCGCCGGCGCGTGGCGCTGGCGGCCATCCAAACAGTCGGCCTTACCGGGTCCGAGCACAAGTACCCGCGAGCGCTTTCGGGTGGCATGAAGATGCGAGTCTCGTTGGCCCGAGCGCTCACCATGTCCCCGAACGTCTTCCTTTTCGACGAGCCGTTCGGTGCTCTGGACGAGATCACCCGCCAGCGCCTGAACGAAGAACTGCTGCAGCTGTTCCAGGACCGTTTGTTTGCCGCCTTGTTCGTGACTCACTCCGTGGCCGAGGCGGTGTTCCTGGCTACGAGAGTCCTGGTGATGTCGGGTCGTCCGGGGGCGCTCATAGCCGATATTGCGGTGCCCTTCGGCTATCCGCGTAGCCCCGAGCTGCGCTATTCGGCCGCCTTCGCCGGCCTGGCCGGCCAGGTCGGCTCGGCCCTTCAAGAGGGTCACTCTTGACTGCGCCCGTGGCTCTCAACGACCCCGTAGCCGTTAACGCGCCCCTAGCCGTTGACGGGCCGATAGCCGTTGACGCGCAAATTGCTGTTGACGGGCAAATTCCTGAAGCACAACGAGCGCGGCCGGGGCGCCACCGTCTGCGCAGCACACTCGGGCCACCGTTGTGCGTGCTGGCCGTTGTACTCGGGTTGTGGTACGGCGTCAGCTACCTGTTGTTGTCTCCCACTCGTCGCTTCCTGTTGCCTCCGCCGCAAAGCGTCATCTCCGTCGGTTTGTTGACCTGGTCCAACCTGGACCAGATCCTCACTTCTCTGGCCTTTACGGCGAAGACGGCGGTATTAGGGTTCTTTCTCGCCACCGTGATCGGCATTTCCCTCGCCATTATCATGAGCCAGGCAAAATGGGTGGAGCGGGCCGTCTATCCCTACGCCGTGATCCTCCAGACCATCCCCATCTTGGCCATTGTGCCCCTCATTGGTTTTGCGTTCGGCTTCAACTTTGGCAGTCGCGTGCTGGTGTGCGTTTTGATCGCCCTCTTTCCGATAATTACCAACACACTGTTCGGCCTGTTGTCGGTCGACGAGGGTCTCCACGACCTCTTCACACTTCAAGGTGCGAGCCGGGCGCAACGGTTGTGGAGGCTCCAACTGCCTGCCGCTCTCCCGAATATCTTTACCGGGCTGCGCATATCGGCCGGGCTCTCGGTAATCGGAGCGGTCGTGGGAGATTTCTTTTTCCAGCAGGGTCAGCCCGGGCTGGGCGAGCTGATCAACCTCTACCGGGCGCAACTCGAATCACCCCAGCTATATGCCGCGGTGCTCATGGCCTCGTTGCTAGGGATCTTCGCCTTTGTACTTGTGGGGTTCGTCTCACAGCGAGTGATCGGGCCATGGCACGAATCGGCCCGCATCACTGACCTCAACCGAAAACACTAAAACCGACCACCAATACCTAGGAGGAACTTATGGTCTCTCTACGTTTGCGCGCCGCATCGCTGATGGCCGCGGCGGCCACGATCGCCACAACCGCAGTCCAGAGCCAGGTAGCTCTGGGCCAGACGACGCCGGTGGCGGACGCCAGCTCCGTCCCGGCGCAATACCAACTCGCCGGAGTATGCCCCAACCCCATTGTTGTCCAGACGGACTGGTACCCCGAAGCCGACCATTCGGAGCTCTATGAGCTGGCTGCGGCAAACGGTCAAGTGAACACGAATAACAAGTGGTACACGGCAAACCTCATCGCCCAGGGCCATAACACCGGCGTCAAAATCCAGATCCGCCTCGGTGGTCCTGCCATCGGTGACCAATTGGTCAGCGCCGAACTCTACGAGGACACGAACATCCTCCTTGGCTACGTGGGGACGGACCAGGCTATTCAGCTCTCCGCCACTCAACCGACCGTGGCCGTCGTTGCTCCTCGTCTCCAGAGTGCGCTCGAAATAGAATGGAGCGCGGCGCAGCACCCATCTATCAAGAGCATTGCCGACCTCGGCAAGCAAAATATAAAGGTCCTCTATTACAACGGCGCGCCGTTTATGGCGTACCTAATCGGCAAAGGCATCTTGAAGCAAAGTCAGGTCGACGGGTCATTTGACGGGACACCGGCCCGATGGGTGGCCAGTGGCGGGCAAATCGCTCAACAAGGGTTCGCCACCGCTGACCCATACCAATACCAGTACACGATCAAGCAGTGGCTAAAGCCCATAAGTTTTCAATTGGTCTCGGCGGTGGGTTACAACCCCTACGGTGACTCGTTGGCCACACTGCCGGCCAATGTGACCAAGTACGCGGCTTGTTTCAAGAAGCTGGTCCCGATTATCCAGCAAGCGCAAGTGAACTATGCGTCCAACCCGGTCCCGGCCGACACTCTCATCGCCAAGCTCGTCTCCGAGTACAACGACGGTTGGGACTACACGGCGAGCGCGGCTGCGTTTGCAGCCAAGGCTCAGGTCAAGGACGGCATCATCGCCAATGGGCCTGACGGCGTTTTAGGAGACTTCAACCTTGCCCGCGTCAATAGCCTCATAAAGTCCCTGTCGCCGATCTACGCCAAGGAAGGGAAAACGCCGAAGGCCGGCCTGACCGCGCCCGAGATCGTGACCAACCGATTCATCGACCCGGGCATCCATCTGCCCGCTTAAAGGTTATGCGACGGGAACATTATCTGGTGAAAGGTGGTGCGGAGAACCGCGATCTGTCGCTCCCTTCTCGGTCGGCCGTCTCGCGGACCTCTGTAATCAGACGGGTGGCGATTGCAGGTGCCAGGTTTTCGGGGCCGGTGCTCGAGGCGGGCGTCTCGCCTCGAGCAGATGTTCTGGTCCGCGACGGCGTCATCGAGTGGATAGGCGCCAACGGCACCGCCCAGCTTGACAGTACCGACGACCCGGTGGAAGTCGACGACGGGGACCTGGTGGCGCTGCCCGCTCTGGTGGAGCCCCACGCCCACCTCGATAAGGCTCTGACCGCAAGCATTTTCGCCGACGGCGAGCGAGATTTGCCGTCGGCGATCAAGGCCTGGGTCGGCCGCTCGGCCGGCCATGAAGACGCGTGAGATTGCCGCCCGTGCGGAAGAAACCGCCCTGCGCTACCTCGCCAACGGGACGACCGCTATGCGCACCCATACCGATACCGGCGAGGGCATCGGCACTCGCGCCGTCGAGGCGATGCTGTCTGTCCGGGCCAAACTGCGCTCAGTCATTGACTTACAGGTCGTGGCTGCATGCTCAGTGCCAGTGACAGGCGTGGCGGGCAGGGCCAACAGGGCCGCCTTCTTGTCCGCTCTCGACATCGGGGCCGACGTCGTGGGCGGGGCTCCCTGGCTCGACGCCGACCCTTCGCAGTGCCTCGATTTCCTTCTCGCGGTGGCAGCCGAACGGGGCCTCCCGGTAGACCTTCACGTGGACGAGACGAGTGACCCCGGGACCTTTACCCTCCCGGCGTTGGCGGAACGCGCCGCAGGCATCTCGGTCCCCGTCACAGCCAGCCACTGCGTGAGCCTCGGTGCCCAGACGCCGGAGGTCCAACGCCGTGTGGCTAGTGCGCTGGCGGCGGCGAAGGTTTCCATTGTTGCCCTACCTCAGACGAACCTCTACCTCCAGGCTCGCGGCCAGCACACTTCACCGTCACGGGGTATTACTGCGCTGCAGGCCCTGTGCGATGCGGGCGTCGTAGTCGCGGGCGGCGGGGACAATATTCAAGATCCGTTCAACCCGATGGGCCGAGCCGACCCGCTGGAGACAGCGTCCTTATTGGTCACCGCTGGCCATATGAGCCCTGAGAGAGCGCTCGAGGCGGTGACCAGTCGTGCCCGGGCGACGCTCGGTTTGGCGCCGCGGCGCCTGGCCGCAGGCCAACCTGCCGACCTGGTCCTGGTCGCTGGCCAAGACCTGGCGGGCGCCATTGCCAGTGGGTCGCCGCGGCGGACTGTGTTCCGCGACGGACGGATCGTCTCAGTCACGACGGTCCGGACCGATTATGACCTCCGTCGCCCTGCGATGTGAGCTTCGTCCACCACGCCTTTTGGAACCGCGCCGGGAATTACTCAACCGGGCCCGATGAACAGGAGCATCAAATATGAGCGAAGTCAGAAAGCCGCAAGCCTGGGTGGCGACCGTTCCGCCTCACCTGGCGGAGGGGAGACTCAAAGAGGCCTACGACTGGCAGGCCCAACGTTTGGGCGAACCGACCGAGTACACCCAGCTCGGCAGCCTTCACCCCGAACTTGTCTATGAACGCTTACGCCTCTACAAAGTCGTCGACGGGTTGGAGTCCGGCCTCACTGACGCAGAGAAGCACATCGTCGTATACCTCACATCGGTCCTGAACGAGACCCCGCATTGCGCGTCGGGCGCCCGTCATAAACTTCGCATCGACGGGGTGGACGACCAACTCGTGAAACGGGTGCTGGCCGGGCCGCTCGCGCCGAACACGGGTGACGAACGGCTGGACGCCATCGTGCAGTACACGGCCACTTTGACGCGCTCACCTGGCGCCATAAATGAGGGTGACATCGAACGGTTACGTCGAGTCGGTCTCTCCGATGCCGACATAGTGGCGCTCAACAACCTGTCGGCCTATTACTGTTACACGAACCGCGTCGCTACCGGGCTCGGCCTGCGGTCCGAGGTACCGGCTGAGCACGCGGCCGGAGCCGCACCGCGCTGAAGCGCAGAAATTCAAGGAAGGAGACGAACACATGGCCATAACGAAGGTGGCAGTGCTCGACGATTACCAGCGCCGTGCCGGACGTTACGCCGACTGGGCCTCCCTTGGGCCAAATGTGGAGGTTGTGTTTTTCTACCAGCCCATTGGTCAAGAGGCTCTCGTCGATGCTCTCAGCCATTTCGAGGTGCTGGTCTTGATGCGTGAGCGGACCGCTTTCCCCAGGGCGGTGCTCGAAGGTCTCCCCAATCTGCGACTGCTGGTGACGACGGGCATGAGGAACGCTTCGGTGGACGTCGAGTACCTCAAACAAAGGGGCATTGTGGTCTCGGGAACTGCCGGGCCCGGTGGCGGGCCGGCCCCCGGCATCCCGAGTACGGCCGAAGTCGCCTGGGCTCTGATCTTGGCCATCTCGAAGCGGGTGACAGTCGAGGACCGCGCCATCCGTGACGGGCATTGGCAGCTCGACCTGCCGACCGTCCTCGCAGGAGCAACCCTTGGCCTGGCCGGGCTCGGGAACCTGGGGTCAGCAATGGTGGCGCCGGCGAGGGCTTTCGGAATGGAGGTTATTGCCTGGAGCCAAAACCTCACCGACGAGCGGGCCTCTACCGTCGGGGCCCGGAGTGTCTCCAAGGAGCACCTCCTGGCCGCCAGTGATGTGCTGTCCATCCACCTCGTCCTGAGCGAACGGACCCGCGCCCTCATTGGGTCAAGTGAGCTGGCGCAAATGAAACCGACGGCGGTGATCGTAAATACCTCGAGAGGCCCTATCATCGACGAACCGGCCCTTATCTCCGCGTTGCGCGACGGCACCATAGCCGGGGCCGGCCTGGACGTTTATGACCAGGAACCACTCCCGGCCGGCCACGAGCTCACCACCCTGGACAATGTCGTCCTGCTACCTCATCTCGGTTATGCCAACGAAGCTGGCTTTCGGCGGATGTACGGCCAGGTCCTGGAGGACATCGAAGCTTTTTTGCATGGTTCGCCGGTCCGCACCCTGGGCTGAGCCCTCGGCCACGGCCAGTCAACGGGCGGTCACGGCAATTGGTACCGGTCTGCCTTCATGATCCCCGCTGACTTGGCCCCGTCCACCGGGATGACGGCGCCGTTCACATAGCTGGCCTCTGGGCCGGCCAGAAAGCAGACCACCGCAGCCACCTCTGCCACTTGCCCGAGCCTGGCTGCGGGGCTCATCGCTTCCGCCCGGCGCCGGCCCTCCTCTTCACCCAGCGTGCCCCACGACGCTCGGGTCATCTCCGTCTCGATCGGCCCCGGGCACACGACGTTGACTCGCAGCCCGCTGGCCGCATGAGCCAGGGCCTCGCTCCACTGTGAACGTGCCCCTGATGTCCACGCCGATAATGAACCTGGCCTTGGCCGTCGACTTCTCCCCGTCGCTCATGCTTACAGCTCCTCGCGGACAGCTCGGGACACCTCGCTCAAGCTGTCGGCCACTCGGACCCCCAGCTTCTTCAACGTGTCCATCTTTTCCGGGGCAGACTCACCATGGCTCGACGCGATCGCCCCGGCGTGGCCCAAACGGCGCCCAGCTGGGACGGTCTGGCCAACGATCAACGCAACGACGGGCAGCGGCTGACCGAGCTCGCACCATCGCTCAGCGGCCAGCACTTCCGCGTTCCCACCGGGTTCGCCAATGAGCACGATGGCCTTGGTCTCCGTGTCGGCCGCGAACAGGGGGAGCACATCTTCGGCCGTCGTGCACAGTACCGGGTCGCCGCCGAGGCACACGACCGTGCTCACCCCGGTGCCGCGGGCGACGAGGTCTCCGACGACCTCGTAGGTCAACGTGCCGCTCTTCGAGATGAGGCCGATGGGGCCTTTCGCCATAGGGACGGCGCGCAGGTCGCTCAGGTTGGCTATCCCAGGGGAGAGGACTCCCGCAGAGTTCGGACCGATCACGTGACAGCCGCTGCGCCTGGCCCAGGCGTGGAGGCGGAGTGCCTGATGCACGGGTAAACCCTCGGCATAGATCACTGCCAAACGGATCCCGGCCTCGATCGCCTCGCGGAGTGCTGTAGGCACTGCGGCGGGCGGGACGGCGATCACGGAGGCGGTCGCCCCTGTCGCACGCGTCGCCTGGGCGACGGTGTCGAACACGGGCACCCCAAAGACCACCTCGCCACCGCGCCCGGGCCGCACCCCGGCGACAAGGTTCGTGCCACTGAGCGCCATATTCTGCGCGAAGTTCCGGCCCGCACCGCCGGTCAGGCCCTGTATGACCACATGCGCTGTCTCCTCGGTGAAGATGGCCATTATCGGCCCGCCACTAAGACGCCCATAGCGGCTATCGCCCGCCGGCCAGGAATACCGCGGCCTGGCAGGCGCTTTCGAGATCGGGCGCCACCATCGCTCCGACCGCCTCCAGCAAGGCGTCCACGCCGTCGGAACCGTTGCCGGCCAGGCGTGCCACTACGGGAAGGCCCGGTTGTGCCTCCTTCAGTGTTGAGGCGACCGACTCCGCCAACACCTTGCAGCTCGCCATCTGTAAGAAGGCGTTCACAAGCAGAACGGAAGGCTTCAGGTCTTGCACCGACTGGACGACCCGCTCGAGCACGTCTTTTGACTGGAGGGCCGAGTAGCCGAGGTCGACGACGCACCGGGCCGCCCCACCCCGGCTCACCACCATGTCCAGGGTGGCCATGGCCAGCCCGGCCCCGCTCGTCACAATGGCTACGGCGCCGTCCAGCTCGGTGGCGTTGACGCCCTCAGCAGCGCACACAGCTTCAAAGGCGGTCTTGGTGTCGAGTGAAGCGACGATCGCCCGTTCGGCGGCGTTGTCGTCGAGCTCCGCCTTAGCGTCCAGCGCTACCAAGCCGCCGTCCGCTAAGAGCAGGCAGGGGTTGATCTCCAGGAGCAGGCACTCGTTGTGCCGAAAACAGGCCCATAGCGCGCTGAGCAGGGTACGGAGCGGGCCCGGGTCGTCGACTTCGAGCACGGTTGACGCCCGGTGCACGACGTCCTCGTCTATACGTTCGTCCAAGATCGACAGTTCGATCCGCTGTGGCCTGGCGGCGGACTCCACGTCGACGCCACCCTGCGCGCCGGCCAACAACACCGGTACTCCGCGGTCGCGGTCGACAGCCATGGCGATGTACAGCTCGCGTTCCCCGGCGAGCATCTCCTCGCACAGCACCTCCTCAGCCGGCGGGAGGTCGCCGTTGCCGCGATGGAGCCGGGCAACAACCTCCTCGAGCTCCTCGGGCGAGCGACAGACCACCACCCCGCCACGTTTGCCGCGGCCGCCCTCAAGGACCTGGGCCTTGGCCACGAGGGGGTATGCAGCCGTGGGTGGGAAGGGAGTGCCCGGGTAGAGGGCACCACGCGGCAGTGCGACGCCGGCCTGCCGAAGGAGTTGCTTCGCCTCGTACTCGCTCAATCGCACAATCGTCAGTCCTGGCTGCCGTTAGTCCCGGGTGCGACTGAGGAACTTCGCCATTGCGGCTGCGGGCGCCCCGGACTCGAAGGCCTGGCGATGTCCTGCCCGCGCCGCCTGTACGGCGGCGGGGAGCCGGTCAAGGCGTTCGCGTCGCAGCCACTCCTTGTTCAGCCGCAGCGTCAGGGCGTCCGAGCGGGCCAGCTGCTCGGCCAGCTCGCTGACCCGTCCTAACAGCGTGTCCGGCTCTACGACCTCGCTCACCAGCCCCCAGCTGAGCATTTCATCCGCACCGATCAGTCGTCCGGTGAGGACGAGGTCAGTGATCCGGGCGTCGCCGATCAGGCCGGCGAGAGCCCAGCTCCCCGTGATGCACGGGATGGCGTCGTTGATCTCGGGCATGCCGGCCCGCGCCGTCCGCGATGCGACTCGAAGGTCGCAGGCAAGCGCCGTTTGCAGACCTGCGCCGACGGCGTAGCCGTTGAGCGCGGCAATCGTGGGGGTGCCGAGGTTTAGCACCACCCGGTACACCGCCGCCCACTCCTCGACCCACGACTCGGCCGCCTCGCCATTCATCAGTCGTGCCTCGCTCAGGTCCTGCCCGGCGCTGAAAGACCGGTTGCCCGCTCCGGTGACCACGATGGCGCCTATGCCGGCGTCCTCGTCGAGCTCGGCCAACAGTCGAGTCAGCTCTGTTCGCATGGCCCGGGACATGGCGTTGAGCCGGGCAGGGGAGGTAAGGGTGAGACAGGCCACACGGTCGGTCAGCCGATTGGCGACCACCACACCAGGCTCATTTTTGCTGGGTTCTGCTATCACCTGATGGTCCTCACTCTCCAGAGGTCGCGACGGGACGATAGTAACCAGCGAGAGGACCTCAGCGAACGGCCACTTCTTCCTTTGAATATCGAACACGCCGATTAGCAGTTTTCGCCGTCAGTTACTTCGGTAACCCGTCTGCCCCCGCCCGCCACGGCTGAAACCCAGGGCGGTCCCACAGGGGACTTCAGCCGGGGAAGGGTGGGTCAGCCGCCCTTCAGGGCCGCCGGAGCCCTCGGCTCAGGAGCATCTCGTAAATCATTTTCGCGTTTTGTTCCGGGCCGATCTTCGTCGTGTCGATGTGGACCGCGTCTACACGGGGCGGCTGGAAGAGCCTGGTTTCCTGCCGATGTCGTCGATAGCCTTCAGGGTCAGAACCCTTTAGCCGGGCGACCCGGTCCGGGGTGTCAATGCGCAGGACCTGCTCCTCGACGTCACAATCAAGCATCGCCGACAAGAACAGCGAGCCACGGCGCTGGGCAAGCAAACGGACCTGCTCGTACTGGCTCCGGCCGTCCTCGTCGTCTTTCAACACGTTTGTGAAAACGTAGCTGTTCGACTTTGGCGCCAGGTCTTCGATGGTCCCGAGGACCGCGTCACGGATCGGCCCGACGCGTTCCCAGATCTCCATCGGGACCGGGAACTTCCCGTCCCATTTGAACAGCGTCAGGATCGGGATGCTTATGAGCGAGTTGTCTACCAGCACGGCGTCGAGGAGCGCGGCCAGGTGCGACCCGACGGTCCGCTTGCCCACTCCGGGGTACCCGAGAAGGAACACGGTACAGGTCTCGAAGCCATCATCGACGCCGCTCACACTAGGAACTGACCCATTCACTGCGGCCGTTGGCCCGGAGGACAAGGGTATTAAATTTGGCAGATTGGGCTCTCCGCTAGCGTGACGGCTGGCTGGGCCGACCATGCGGGGGCTATGGATGGGAGACACCTCAACCGGCGCCAGTCTCGGTCACGAATCAGTTCTGGCCGTGGTGTATTGCGTAGTCATCCTGGCGTGTTCAGCGCTGGTCGCCTTGCGGCTGTTCGTCCGGCGAACGGCGCTCTGACCGGTTCACGTTTCGAGCAAGATGCCAACTGTCAGCTTTCTAGGGCCCTCGAACAATTCCTCGCCTTCCTTGATCCTTCCTTCCCCCGCTCGCCACGCGGGTAAGCACGGTCGTGTTCTAACGAGGCCCAACGCTCTACGGCGATGAGCCGTGTCGGGTCGTCGCTGTCCCGGATGACCTCGACTCCGAGGCACCCATCAAAGGCCCGGGTGGCCATGAGCGCTCTTGTCAACCATTCGGTACCAGCGTCTATGCAGTCCGCTTTAAACTTACATTCAAGAATGGAGATGCCCTTCATCCGCGACCGACCTCCAGTGACGAGTTCGCACAAAAGTACCAGCAATGAGCACGACTATTTCTACTCCGTTCAGCGCATTACTCGCTGCCGCGCGCCATTTAGCCGGCACCGACCAATATTTGGCGACCCTGGGCCCTCAGCAAGTGCGAGGGCCGCTACTGCGAAGACGCGGGCCGGGGACTTCCCGGCGCCACCGTCCTCGCCAAAATGCCGAGTGTGGCGCGTAGAGATCCCTCTGGAATGACAGGGAAAATATTTGCGTCCTTCCACTCTTGGTCGACGGACGACCAGTCGTAGTAAGAGGTCACAAGTGTTCCTTCCGGTATCGGTGCGAGCTCGTAGCCGTATACGTGGCCGAGGTTGAGCTGACCCCGCGGTGTCCATGCGATCTCGCGGTCGGGGACAAACTTCACGATCGTCACGAGCACGTCGTATAGGCCGAGAGGGTAGTCATTGAGCGCTTCCCGGTCCATATGCACGGTAAAGGTGTCGCCTACCGCAGCGACTCGTTCACCGCTTGCGCCCATCAGCATCCCGGAGCTATCGATGGCCACGTGCCCTGCAGGGTCGGTGAGGACCTTGAAGATGTCCGCGGGCTCCGCCGCGATTGCTCTTCGCACCTCCAATCGTTCGGTCATTCGGGCCATCCTGGCACACTTCCGTCAACGGGGCACTCTGGCCGGCTTAACGGCGCGGTGGCTCTGGAAGTCGCCGTTGCGTTAGAAAAAGCATGGCTGCCATCGTGGTATGCCCGACATAAATGTCGAAGCGTGGCGCCGCCAGCGTTTGGACCTCCAACGCCACGACCTCGTCACGCGGCCGGCGCGTGTACCAGGTGGGTGACGACATACGCCACCCTGGCACGGGCGGTCGGCTCGCGTCGCAGCCATGGCCTGCAACAATATGCCGGTGCAGTACGAAGGCCTCGCAAAAGTCCCCTACGGTTACGCCGCCGTCGCGCGGAGCAGTGCCACGCTGTTCACCGCGGGGGTTTGCCCGATTGATGAAGAGGGTAATGTCGTCGCTCCAGGGGACCATCGCGCCCAGGCCGAGAAGTCCGTCGAGAACCTGCTAGCTGTCTTGGGGCGTCATGGCGCCAGACCGGCGGACCTGGTGAAGACGACGGTCTATGTCGTTGGGGATCGCCCAGACCTCATCGCTGTCTGGGATGTCGTGGCGGCCCGTCTGGAGCCACACCGGCCCCCTAGCACCCTGCTTGGGGTCACCATGCTCGGGTACCGGGACCAACTCGTCGAGATCGAGGGCATCGCGGCCCTATCGGCCTGAATCAACCCCTTTGCCGACATGGTTGGAACAATATGCGTGGCAATTGCGCGCTGCCCCGACGATGCTCGGTTGGCCCTTGCTCAGGCCGGCCGGGGGCCTGTCGGCTCCCACGCGTCTCGGCCGACGCCGCTCAGTGTGGCCGAGATCGACCGGGAGCTTGCTAGAGTAAGGTGGCCTAGCACAAAAGACCAGCTAGAAGGCATCGGCCCCCGTAGCTCAGGGGATAGAGCGTCGGTTTCCTAAACCGCAGGTCGTCCGTTCGAATCGGACCGGGGGCGCCAGCTAAATCCCTCGTCAGGGGCTATTTTGCTGATGTCGGGCGAAGTGCCACAACACGCTCGTGACCCACCCGTGACCCAACGGATCCTGAGGCCACCCTCGCCTCTCTCCCTCGGGCGTCCAGCGCCTCGGTCAGACGCTCCTCCAGGCCCGGCAGAAGGTGACCGTAAGTGTTCAAGGTCACCGTGATCGAAGAGTGGCCCATCCGCTCCATGATGGCCCTCGGGTGTGCCCCCTCCGCGATAAGGAACCCGGCAAAAGTATGCCTTAGATCGTGGAACCTCACTGTTTCGGGAAGTCCCCCGTGGCGCAGAGCCGGCTTGAAGTGGCGAGCATAAAAGTTCCCGTGGCGGAGAGGTCCGCCCTCGGGGGCTGAAAAGACAAATTCACCGGGGCTCTTGCCGGCGAGCGCAAGAGCAATCTCCTCGCAGAGAAAACGGGGGATCGGTACCGAACGGTTCTGATAAGTCTTGGTCGGTCCAGTCACCAGGCGCCCTCTCACCTCGCCCACCGACTCGGTCACCTCGACTCGGCGACGAAGCAAATCAAGCCGGCCGGCCCGCAGCGCTCCGAGTTCGCCCGCGCGCAGCCCGGTGTACGCAGCGAACTGGACAAGCAGGCCGTACTCGGGGAACTCCGCCCTCCCGAGTGGCGCCGCCCCATGGCCACTCGGGTGCTTCTCCGGATAAGTGATCGCGGTAGCGAGTTTCTCGACCTCGTCTTCGGACAAGAAGTGCATTTCCGCCTTGGCTGAGCGCGGTAGCTTCACGCCGTCACAGGGGTTGCCGGCAAGTGCTTTGGCACCAACGGCGGTTTCCATTATGAGACGAAGGACTTGCCGGATAGACCGAACTGTCCCGGGCGCCGCACCCGAAGCGACCCGTTCCGCCAGGAAGGCCTTCACTGCCGGCTGGTCGATGCGGGCTACCTGACAGTCAGCGAATGCGGGCAAGACATGTCCGCGAAGTATCGACTCGTAGCCCACTCGGGTCTTGGCCTTCAAGTGCACGGTCGTGGCGAGCCAGGTGCTGGCCCAGTAACCGAATGTACGCCTGCCCTCCCGCGGGTCGATCCAAGAGCCCCTGGACGTGTCGACGTGCTGGCTGGCAAGCCAAGCGTCGGCGTCCGCCTTCGTGCGAAAAACAGCCGTGTGGCGATGCCCATCGGGTCCTCGGAACCGACCGCGCCACCGGCCAGACGGTAGAAGATCCACAGCACCGGACACGCGGCGGTGGGCCATGATTGGCACCTCCAAGGGAAGGGACGAAGTGACGATTGTTTTGATGGCAGGCCAGTGAGGCGGGCGAGCGACGCCGCCCGCGATTCTAGGCCGCACCTGGGACGGCTTTGAAGTGCCGCGCGGACTAACGCACTCGTCATTCGCCCGGTCGGCCACCACCTCGGATTGCTGCGCGTCGACCATGTCGCCACCTTTGGCTTGCAAGCGCGCTTCCACGATGCG
>CAVVMN010000012.1:0-186107 GCA_963749305.1 uncultured Acidimicrobiaceae bacterium | reverse complement strand
CTCACCCCTAACACACCAGGAAGCACGGGACCGCCCCAGGCGGCCGGAAGCGGGGCGCCCCGGCGGGCGGAGGAGGCGGGGAGCAGGGACCGGAGGCCAGGACCAGGGACCGCGAGCAAGAGGGCGGGCAGGCGAGACGCGGCCCCGGAGGACCGGCCGGCGGGGAGACGGGAACGGCTACGGGCCTATGGATGCTGCCGCGCTGGGGCCACGCGATTCGACGTTCGGCGGTTGCCTAGGAAGTCTTCTGCCCAGTCTCGTTCCCTTGCTTACGGTAGGAACTCCGGCGCGGGCCGGTTCGAGGCATGAGCCGCTCAGGTCATCTCCGCAGCCGGCGCAAGCGGATCGCCACCCTACGCTTCGCTTCACAGCGAACGCAGAGGTGATCAATGGCCCAGGAAGGGGAGCGGTTCAACACAGAGCGGGCAGCCAATGCTGCGGCGGACGCACGAGAGGCGGCCGATCGGGCTAAGTGGGACGCCGCCCGGGTCGCTGAGCGGGCAGCCGCTGCTGCGGCGGAAGCACGAGAGGCGGCAACCGAGGCCAAGCGGGCCGCAGAAGCCGCGCTGACAACGGAGGCCGAGCGGGCAGCCGCTGCTGCGGCGGAGGCACGAGAGGCGGCCGATGGGGCAGCCGAGTTGGCAGCCGAGGCCGACGCCGGAGAGCCCGGCTCCGCATCGTACTGATCCAGCAGGGCCGTGACCTTGCACCGTCCAGGGCCTTGGCGGGCGCGTCAGCGCTACTGGAAAGAAGCGTCGGTGCTCCGGTGCCGATGTCGCCAAGGCCCTCGCGCTGGGCGGCCCTGGGTACCTGCTGGTGGGTTCGTACGGTGGTGTCTTCACCTTCGGGGCCACCCGCTTTTACGGGTCGTTGCCCGGGTATCGGCAAACACGTGCACGACATCCGGGCCATCCTGCCTCTTGCACGGGACACGGTTACATACTGGTCGGCGCTGACGGGGGCGCTTTCAATTTCGGCGCCGGAGCCAAGTTCCACGGCTCGTTGCCGGGAGAAGGGGTCAAAGTCTCCGACACCGTGGGCATTGCCCTCACCCCCGACAACGGCGGCTATTACGTGGCCGGCACCGACGGCCATGCCTACGGCTTCGGCGACGCTCACCCCTTTGGGGAGCCCTCGCTCCTTGCCTCCAACCTTCCCGTGGCGTTGACGATGGCCGAGGTGATGTCTCAGGGACGTCGATCTACTCCGCTCTGTGGGCGAGACCAATCGCCAGCTCACTGTGCATAGAGCAGGCTTCCGGTCAGCGGGTCCTGGCCATAACTGGCGCACAACTCTGCGAGCACATCTTCGTGGCTGAAGCCGACGTTGACGACGGTGTCGTTACCGGCGTAGTAGACGACGAGGGTGCCGTCTGCTCGACGGAGCATCCCACAGGAGAACACCACATGCGGGACGTGCACGTACGCATCCTCGGGTGTGCGGCAGTCGGCGGGGGACGGGAAGAGCACCGGGATGCTCGACATGCGCACTCGGCGGGGATCGGTGAGGTCGTGGAGCGCAACGCCCAGAACGTACGGGTTGCCGTCCATCGTCGACCGGACACCGTGGAACAGGTTGAGCCAGCCGTGGGAGGTGCGGACTGGGGGCGCTCCGGGGCCAACCTTGTCAGAAAACGCGCTCGGGCCAGCGCCGGTCCGAATGATCGGCTCGTCGTCGACCTTCCAGGGACCGGTACGAAAATCCTCGGTCTCACCGACATGGATCTGTGTATAGGCGCCGCCGACGTCGCCTTGGCCGTGATCGTTGGGGCGGAAGAGCCCGATGCAGCGCCCGTCGAAGCGGTCGGGGAAGATGACCACGTTGCGCATGTCGCGATCCAGCATGGGCCCCTGGCGGGCGAAGCTACGCAGGTCGTCAGTCGTCGCCAGAGCGACCCTCACTCGGTTCCTCACTCGGGCGTGGTAGGCGCTGTAGGTGACAGCGATCGTCCCGTCGATGGGGTTGAGCCGAGCGTCTTCGACACCTCCTGACTCCATGTCGACGATGTCGCCAGCGCTGACTGCAGGTCCGAAAGAGTCCTTCAGTGTGGCTGGGACTAACGCCGGTCGTTGGTCGACTCGCCAGTTGGTTATGCCGTCACGGCTTCGGGCAACACCCAGGACACTCATCCCGCAGCGCAGGTGCGATCGAAATAGCAATGCGGTCTCACCGTCGACTATCGCGGCACCGGCATTGTGGACGGTGACGACCTGCAGGCCAGGGTCGCGCCATACCGAGTTCACGTCAGCGGATGTCAGCACCGGGTTGGCGGGGAAGCGCAGCACTGGGCTCGTGAGCGACACGGCCCCCTGGACGCCCCCGAGGTCGATAGTCCGCTCCACGCTTGCCTCCAAACTCTTGGGCCGGCTTAGGTGCCAATCGCCGTCGCCTCGACAATATGTCCCTTTGCCGGACCTCCCCCGACTAACACGAAGGAGCGATTGAGGATTTCTTCGCCATCAAGCAGGCCCACCCGGCGCCGTTGATGCCGCTGTCGATCTTTGCCAACCGGAACCAATCGGGTGCCTACGCCATCAGGCTCACCGTCGGGACCTCTACCTTCGCGGCATTCTTCTTCCTCACCTAGTACCTGCAGAACGTTCACGTCTGCAGCCTCGTACGGACCGGCGTGGCCTTTTTGCCGTTGCCGGTGGCGATCATGGTCGCAGCGTTGTTCACGTCCCGGCCGACAACCCGCATTGGTCGTCGCATACGGTTGCTGCTCGGGCTGGGCCTGACCTTCGTCGGAATGGCGTGGCTCACCCAGATCACCGCCCCGAGCGCCTACCTGGAGGTGCTCCGCAGTAGGCCCGATACTGCCGAGCGTGTCCCCATGGCACGGTGCCTATGGGACGCGAACTGTAGTTGTTGACTACAGTGATTACATGCCGAAGTCCCAGCCCGTCACCGTTCGCCTATCGCCGGAGCTTGACCGCTGGGTGTCAGCTGAAGCCAAGCGGACCCTACGGCCCAAGGGGACCGTCGTCGAGTCTTTGGCCCAAGAGGCGCTGAAGGCCCGGATGTTCCCAGGTATCGCGTTCCGGGGAGACGACTGGGACCGGCGAGCCTGGGTTCTGGGGACCAGCTTCGACGTCTGGGAGGTCGTGCGCTCTTTCCAGGACACCGGCTCAGTCGATGGGGTGGCCAGCGGAGGGAGCCTAACTGGGGCACAAATACGCGTTGCGCTCGCCTATTACCAGCGGTTTGGCGAGGAGGTCGACCCGCTGATCGAACGTGACCGCCGAGGCGTGGACGAGCTGACGGCTGACTACCCGACAATCGAGGTCCTGCGGGCCTGACCGGTGCGGCTGTTACTCGACGCGCATATCTCCGGGCGCCGTATCGCTACCGCACTCCGCAAACGCGGCCATGACGTGCGCGCTGCTGACGAAGAACGAGGCCTCGATGGCATGACTGACGAGGCGCTCCTTGAACTTGCTACTAATGACGGCAGGGTGATGGTGACTTTCAACGTCGCCGATTTTCCGGACCTGGCCCGCGGTTGGGCCGAACAACGCAGGTCTCACGCGGGCCTGGCGATCATTGTCGGGGTCGACCACGCCGAGTTCGGAAGCATTCTCCGAGCCCTCGAGCGTGCGCTAACCGCTCGAGCCGATCAGTCTGAATGGGTCAACTCGACGATCTTCGTTTCGAGGTCAGGTCGGTAACTGAGGGTGCCCGGCCCGTGTCGAAAAGGGAGTTTGTGATACTGGTGTGGAGCAACTCGGTGTCACTGTTACCAGTTGGCGGTCAGGACGGGACCGAGCCGGCCCGAGGGCGGCTGCTGAAAGAGAGGGGCCAGGCCTCGGGCTCTGAGCCGGCCAAAGTACCGAGGCCGCCGCAGTGCGACGAGTGTGGCGAGCCGCCGCCGACACCGGTACCGAGGCTGTTGGGCAACACGCTCTTGACGACGGTGCGTAAGGTCCTCCGGCCTTTCCTGGCGATGACCGCGAGAGTAGCCACATATTCACGGAGCAGACACGGCTGTTACGATGTGCTGGTCAAAGGCCTTTAGCGCAGCCTTCACACGGCTGAGGTCGGAGGTTCGAGTCCTCTAGCGCCCACAAGCCCGGGGATCGCGTAAGTGTCCTTCGTCCCGGGCAGGCGGAGCATAACGGCCATGTCCCGGCGTACCTGGCATTACTACGCTTGCGCGGTACCCATTAGTGGCGATAGCCCAGCCTCGCTGAGCTGACCGCCGGCACCGAAACGAGGCCAACGACTTGGTTGACAACGCGGCGCTTGTTGCGGCTGGGGCCAGGACCCCTTCCAGCCCCGCCCCGCAAGATGCCGCGGTGTTCGTCCGGGGGCTGCGCAAGGCGTACGGCGCCCTGAACGCGGTGGACGGTGTAGACCTCGAGATCTCCCGGGGCGAGGTCTTCGCGTTGCTCGGGCCGAACGGCGCGGGCAAGACGACGACGGTCGAGATCCTCGAGGGTTATCGCCACCGTGACGACGGGCAGGTGACCGTGCTCGGTCACGACCCGGGGCGCGAACGCAGCTGCTTTGAAGCCGCGTATCGGCATCGTGCTTCAGTCGACGGGGGTCGACCGTTACCTGACCGTGGCAGAGACCCTCGCCATGTACGCGGACTTCTACCCCCACCCCAGGTCGCCGGGTGAGGTCATCGACCTGGTTGGCCTCGGTGCGAAACGCGACGCCCGTGTCACGACCCTGTCGGGCGGCCAGCAGCGCCGCCTCGACGTCGGGGTGGCGCTCGTGGGCGACCCTGAGCTGCTCTTCCTGGACGAGCCGACAACCGGCTTTGACCCCTCGGCGCGCCGGGAAGCTTGGCAGGTGGTGAAGAGCCTGGCCGAGCTGGGGAAGACCGTGCTGCTCACGACCCATTACATGGACGAGGCACAGTTCCTTGCCGACCGGGTGGCGGTCATCGCCGCGGGTCGGATAGTGGCTGAGGGCCCTCCTTCGAGCCTGGGGGGGCGTGACCGGGCGGGCTCTCGGGTCAGCTTCCGGCTCGCCCCGGGAACGGCCCTTCCCGAGGAGATGGCCTACGTCACCGGCCCGGACGGACGCTTAGAGCTGGTCGCCGAGGACCTGACGGCTACCCTGCACAACTTGACTAGCTGGGCTGTCGAGCGTGGCATCGAACTGGACGATCTGAGCATCCTGCGGCCGACGCTCGAAGACGTCTACCTCGAGCTCACCGGCGGGTCCCGGGCCCTGCGGATAGTGGGCCTCTGACCGGGGGGGCGAGTGACAGCCACGCTCGGAGCGCTGGTCGAGGCCGGAACGGGAGCCCTCAGTGAATGCAGTTGCGCTCACGGCCCATCAGGTCCGGTACGCCAACAAGGCGTTCTGGCGCAACCCGGCTTCTGCCTTCTTCACGTTCGCGTTCCCGCTCATGTTCCTCGTGATCTTCACCGCGTTGCTCGGCTCGGGCACGGTGCACCTGGCCGGCCGTACCGTCAAGGAGTCGACGTATTACGTCGCTGCGATGGCAGCCTTCGCTGTGATAAGCGCCTGTTACACGAATGTCGCTATGACCGTGACCTTCCAGCGCGATGCCGGGGTCCTGAAACGGATCGACGGCACGCCATTGCCTGCCGCGGCCTACTTCGCGGCAAGAGTGCTGCACGCGCTCTTCATCGCGATCTTGCTTGTCGCCATCACGGCCGCCTTCGGCCGGCTCGCCTACCAAGCATCAATCCCGAGCGGTACCACGCTCGTGCGCTTCCTGGTCATGCTGGTCGTCGGTGCTGGCAGCTTCTGCGCCCTCGCGTTCGCCATAACGACGGTCATCCCGAACGCCGACGCCTCGCCTGCGATCGTCAACGCCACGATCCTGCCGCTCCTGTTCCTCTCAGGCATTTTCATCCCCCTCGGCGCCAACGCGCCGAGCTGGATCGTCTGGGTGTCTCGCATATTCCCGGTCCGGCACTTTGCCCTCGGGCTACAAGCAGGCTTTCTTGGCACGAGCTTTAACTGGGTGGACGTTGGGGTCGTTGCCGCGTGGGGAGTGGCCGGGCTCTTTATCGCCATTCGCCGGTTCAGCTGGGAGCCGCGAGCCTGAGGTTACCGAAGAGCCTTGGTGAGCATCTGGAGTACGTATGGACAGGCGCGATCTCCCTTCCGGGGCGCCACTTGGTGTTCCGCCGCGTGATGATCTTTGGTCGCTGGCGGGCCGTCGCCTTCCTCTCCGCCTGTCAGCACTAGGTAGCGAGCATGTTCAGACCCCTCGGCTATCCGGCCCAGGACTGCGAGACGCCGAGTGCCCCTGATGATGACGGGGAGACTGGCCCGGGTGCCGCTCCGAGGTCTTGAGGTACAAGGTTTGTCAGCCGCTCCGGTAGCTGAGGTGACTCCCGCGAGACTCTAATCTGGGCGTCATGATCGCTTCTTCGAGGCCGTCAGAACCCGAGCGAGCCGGTTGCGGGTTCTTCCCGTGAAAGCCGACGGCGCCAACCTCCTTCGTTTTCTCAAGAACGCCGACCAGCTCGTGGTTCCGCTGTATCAACGTCGCTACTCGTGGACCGAGGAGGAGTGGGGGCAGTTGTGGGCCGACATCCTCCGCGTCGCTGACGACGCTGGTGGTGCGGACCACTCCATTGGCTCGCTGGTCCAGATCGGGGACATCAAGCTCGCCGGCAATCGCCACAATCCTCTTCAGGTCATCGACGGTCAGCCGCGGCTGACAACGGTGTCCCTCCTACTCCTTGCTCTCGCACGAGTTGCCGAGCGTAGGAACGCCACGGCTTCCGGGGACCTGGATGCGCAGTCCATCGTGGACGAGCGCATTCAGGAGTGGTACTTGGTCGATGAGCGTGAGCGTGGAGAGAAGCGGTACAAGCTGCTGCCCAACGAAGCCGACCGCGCCACTTACGTCGCTCTCATCGATAACAAGCCGCTCCCCGATCGTGGCGCGGCAGCGTTGTCGAGGCCTACCGTTATTTCGAGACCCAGATCGAAGTCTCCGGGCTCCGGCTCGCCAACCTCCTGTTGGCGGTCTCGCGATTGCTGGTGGTTGAGATTGCCCTCGACCGCGGCCGCGATGACCCGCAGCTCATCTTCGAGTTGGGCATGGCTGACCCCGCGCTAGCCGCGGCTTGAGGCTGATGTCGTACCTGGTCAAAGAGATCTACTACACGCTCCAGGGTGAAGGTGCCCAGGTCGGTCGTCCGGCCGTGTTCTGCCGGTTCTCCCGGTGCAACCTGTGGACCGGCCGGGAATCCCAGCGGTCCCAGGCCATCTGTCAGTTCTGCGATACCGACTTCGTCGGCACGGATGGGCCAGGGGGAGGGCGGTTCAAGTCCCCTTCGGACCTTGCCTTTGCTGTCGCTGCCGCTTGGGCCGGCCATGCTCACCCCAGGGCCCAACCCTACGTGGTCTGCACTGGAGGTGAACCGCTCCTCCAGCTTGATGGGCCAGCCATCGACGCCCTCCACGACGCCGGCTTCGGCGTGGGCGTCGAGACCAACGGCACCCAGCCGGCGCCAAGGGGCCTGGACTGGATCTGCGTGAGCCCTAAGGCGGGGGCACCACTGGTGCTCGAGCGGGGGGACGAACTAAAGCTGGTTTACCCCCAAACGGGCGCCCCGCCCGAGGCGTTCGAGGACCTCGGCTTCGACCGGTTCCTGCTCCAACCCATGGACGGCCCGGAGCGGGACAAGAACACGGCGCTGGCGGTCGAGTACTGCCTGGCGCACCCGCAGTGGCGGCTCAGCTTGCAGATCCATAAGTACCTCGGGATCCCCTGATGGAAGTGTTCCGCGAGTTCGGTTTCGAAGCTCTGCCCACCGCCTGCCCCTACTACCCGAGGCCACAAGTGCTCGCGCCTGCATCGCCGCTCGTTCCGTGTCGAAGTCCACGCCCGCGGCGAAGTCGACCCGGCAACGGGTATCCTCATCGACTTCGCGGAAATCAAATCCGCTTTTGGCCCTCTGCACGACCGGTTGGATCATTTCGCTCATCGAGGTTTTTACCGTGCCCATTTCACCGAGCAGATCTCCATATTCGATCACATCACACTGACCGAGCTCGCGGTTGGAGCCGACCTGGGCCGAGACAAAGTAACGCAGGTTCGGCAGTGAGGCTTATGGCGACGCAGTGAGTGCAGACGAGACAATGGCATGGACCTTGTGCGACGATCATCTGCGAGACCAACAGGGTTGGCGATTGTCCTGGTCGAACCAGATCGCGAGAGCACGATAATCGTCGACTCGGGAGCTAATGGTCTGCTGGGACCCGATGACGTTCCCCCGACCTATGCCAGTGGCGTCGTGCTCGCTCAACTCGGAGTCCCAGCCGCAACGGTCGGGGCAGCGCTTACCAGCGCTCGCGTGGCCGGTGCACGCTCGGTGCTCTCCACGTCACCACTCGTGCCCGGTTCTGAGAGGTTGGTGGACATGGCCGACATAGTGGCGTGCGACAGGGTCGAGGCCATGCGGTGGACTGTAGAAGCTCCCAAGTTGTGCACGGCGGTCCAGTTGTCGACCAGCGCCTGCAGGGCCACCTTGGTCGGGCCGGGCCGAACCTGCCACCGGTACCCAGGTCCCTTGCAGGATCTTCGGACTCCTCAACTGTCAGCCAGGCGTTGGCGTCGGCCACCGCGCGGTAAGTCTCGGGGGCGTTGTGGAACACGCCCTGGTAGAAATAGCGGGCCCGGTAGCGGCCAGACGGGAGCTTGGCAACGGTGCCGAAGGTCCTGCGGCGTTTCTTGGCCATGACCGTGAGGGTACCCACATATTCACGTAGCAGACACGACTTTCCTAATGTGCTGGTCACAGCCCATTAGCGCAGCCTTCACACGGCTGAGGCCGGGGGTTCGAGTCCCTCAGCGCCCACGAACTTCGACAAAACAATTTCGTGAACTTTGAGGGACAGCCTGTCTCTTGGACCGATCGGCGGCCCGACTGCGACGACACGGCCCCGAGGCAGGAGGTCGTCGGTTCCTCCTCGACGGGCACGACCTCCCCCCCGCCTCTTGGTGAGCGCTCCGGAACCCCCGGCCGGCCGGCCGAACGGATGTTCTTGGGCAGCTGGCTGCTGCCGAACAAGACGACGACGGCAATTATCACGACGATGCTTCTGTCCATCGCGAAAATGCCGGCCATCATGGTGATCCTCTCAGTTGGCTTCGTGTGTGGTTTGGCTGATGACAGTCCGGCCTGGGCGGTCGGGTTGTCTCGTTGGGGCGTTGTGCTCGAATGACTCGCTCATGGGTTTGCGGCGGTGATGGGCTTCTTCGTTCTGAGCCTGGGGTCGGGACAGCGGGAAGGGGGTTCAGCTCTGCTAGTGCACGGTCAGCGGATTTCGTACGTGCCGTCGAGTCGGGCGCGTGCGATGACATGTCCCGCCATGGCGTGGAGCGCATCGGCGAGGGTGAACTTGTCGGGCAGGCGGAGTTGGTAGTCCAGGGCGAAGAGTTGGAAGACGTACGAGTGTGGTCCGTGCGAGCGCGGGGGCTTGGGACCGGCCCAGCCGCGGTGGCCGAGGGCGCCTTTGCCGTGTTTGAGGCCGGGGACCGGGCTGGGGTGGGTGAGGCCGTTCTCGGGAATGCCGCTTAGCGATGGGTCGATGCCGAGCGCGAGCGTGTGGGTGGCGGGTTTCCCGAGGGGGACGTCGGGGTCTTGCACGATGAGCACGAGCTCTGCGGTTCCGGCTGGCGGCGTCGTCCAGGCGAGGGCCGGTGAGATGTTGGCTCCGAAGAGCCTGCCGCGGTGCCGCTCGGGGATGGGGGTGCCGTGGTCGAAGGCGGGGCTCGTGAGGGTGAAGTTCTCCGGTGCTTGCATGTCAGGACGGGCCCAGACGAGCGTGTGGTGTCCGGCGTGTCGGTTGCGCAGCGCGAAGCCGATGGGGTTTGCGGGCATGGTCTTGGGCCCTTCTCTCTAGGTCCGGCCGTGGGGAGGCCGGGGTTGCGGAGTCTGCGGTCGGGGCCGAGATCGAGGGCGGCACGGACGGCACGCCGGCGGTCCTGTCCGGTGCCGGACTCATGCAGGGTGGTCCACACTCGGGATGCGGTGTCTGGCGGCGTGGCCGATCGGGTGGTCATCGGGACTCGTTTCTGTCGGTGACGATTTGGGGTCGGCGTGTTGCGGGCTGGCGAGTTCGCCGGGGTTGGGAGGCGCCAGTGCCAGCGAAGAAGTAGTTGTCGGCGGGGTAGGTGCGGTTGGTGACGTCGGTGAGTCCGGCTTGCCAGCCGGCGAGGTCGCCGGCAACGGTGGTTTGGGAGTCAGGCCCGCGGCTACGTCGCCGAAATAAAACGCTCGCCGAGGCCCTCTCGGGGTCACCGCACCTGTCTTCTTTCGGGAAATGTTCGTTTTAGTCCCGGAACGAGGCGTTAATTCATCGACTAGCAATGTTCCCGGTCTCGAGCGGCTTCTACTGGACCGTAGCCTGGGTGATCATGCCCAGCTCCAAGACTCCTCCAGAGCGCGGGCTAACCATGTGGGAGGGTTACCAGAGCCCCGGGTGTTGGGACGAGCTGCTTCTCGATGGGCACCCGCGCCATGCCTGTGAAGGCGTGGTGCGCTACCTGATGTCCCTGGGGGGCGAACTCGCCGGGCGACAGGAGGCGGCGGAACTGGCTATCCGTTCCATGGGCATCACCTTCACTGTTTACACCGAAGCAAGCAACATCGACCAGGCCTGGCCCTTCGACGTAATTCCGCGCGTGGTATCGACCGAGGAGTGGGAACGAATCTCGCGCGGGCTCGTCCAGCGGCTTACCGCCCTCAACCTTTTCATCGACGACGTGTACGGCGCCGCTCGGGTCGTGGCTGATGGTGTGTTCCCGGCCGAGCTGCTGTCCTCGTCGTTGAACTTCCGCCCTCAGTGCCGAGCGGCCCGGCCACGCCAGGGTATATGGGCCCACATCTGCGGCAGCGACCTCGTCCGGGACGCGGACGGGACGATATACGTGCTCGAGGACAACCTGCGCGTGCCGTCGGGCGTCTCGTACATGCTCGAAAACCGCCTGGTAACCAAGCGGATCTTCGCCGACTTGTTCCGCGATCTCGATATCCAACCAGTCGACGACTACTCCAACAAGCTGGCTAACCTCCTCGCCGCCCTTTCACCGCGCCCGGGCGAGACGCCCGTCATCGTGGTACTAACACCGGGAATCTTCAACTCGGCCTACTTCGAGCACGCCTTCCTGGCTCAGCAGATGGGTACCCACCTAGTGGAGGGCAAGGACCTAGTTGTCGACGGCGACGACTGCGTGTACATGCGCACCATCGGTGGGCTCGTGCGCGTCGACGTCATCTACCGTAGGGTCGACGACCTCTTCCTCGACCCCGAGGTGTTCAGGCCCGATTCCACTCTGGGCGTTCCCGGGCTCATGCGCGCCTGGCGAGCCGGCAACGTCGCACTCGCCAACGCGCCGGGGGCAGGGGTGGCCGACGACAAGGTCGTCTATGCTTATGGGCCGGCGTTGATCCGTTACTACCTGGACGAGGACCCCGCTATCCCCAATGTCCCGACCTGGCTGTGCCACCATGAAGGTCAACGCCGCCACGTGCTCTCCCATCTCGACGAGATGGTGGTGAAGCCAGCCAACGAGTCGGGTGGTCATGGTGTCTTCATCGGTTCGGACGCGACTCTGGTCGCTAAGGAAGAGATCCGACGGCGGGTCGAGGCTAATCCTCGCGACTACATCGCCCAGCCGATCGTGCGCCTTTCCACTGCCCCAACGCTGTGTGACGGCCGGGTCGTGCCCCGGCACCTCGACCTGCGACCTTTCATCCTCTCCGGCCCAGAGCCCTATGTCACCCCGGGCGGGCTCACCCGGGTCGCATTGAAACAGGGATCTCTTATCGTCAACAGTTCCCAAGGTGGGGGCAGCAAGGACACCTGGGTCATAGACCCGACGGTCGTGCCGGCTCAGCGTCAGTCGCAGTCGTGACCCGGGAGGCCAGCATGTTGCTTTCGCGGGTCGCCGAGTCGGTCTACTGGGCGGCGCGCTACCTCGAGCGGGCCGAGGCCACGGCCCGCTTAGTTCATGTACACACCGAGCTTTTCCTGGACCTGCCGAAGGCAGCTGGCCTTGGTTGGGCCCCGCTGTTGGCGGTGACCGGGAGCGGTCGGGCTTTCCGCCAGCGGCACGCCAGCGCCAGTGAGGAGGAAGTCGTCGACTTCCTCGCTATCAGCGCCGAACACCAGGGGTCGATCGTCGCTTCCGTGGCCCAGGCCCACGCCAACTTACGAGTGACCCAGGCGATCCTACCCAACGAGGCCTGGGGAGTCCTCAACCAGCTCCACTTATGGGCCGCGGAGACGCGCCACGAGGCCGTAGACCGACGTAGCCGCCTAGCGTGGACGGCCCATTTGATCCGCCAATGCCAGTTGTTCTCGGGCTTGCTCGAAGGCACCATGAGCCACGACGACACCTACGCTTTTCTCGAGATCGGCCGTGGCCTGGAGCGGGCGGACATGACGACCCGGGTCCTCGACGTCCAGGCCGGCACCCTCGTCGGCCAGAGCGACAGCGCCCGCCCCTTTGCCGACTTGATGTGGATGGGGGTCCTGCGCTCGCTCAGCGCTCACCAGATGTTCCGGCGCGTCACGGGGCCCATGGTTTCCGGCCCGGTCGCGCTGCGCTTCCTCCTGAGAGACCCGCAGTTCCCTCGCTCAGTCGAGCGCTGCCTCATCGAGATCTCACGCGCCTTGCTGGAGCTGTGCCGGCACCACGAACCGATGGCGGGCTGTGCCGAGGTCCAGCAGCTGCTCGAGCGGACCGATCTCGACTCACTGGGGGCGGGCCAGCGTCGGCCGCAGCACTCCACGAATACGTGGACCGCCTACAGCACGGCCTGGGCAGGTTACATCAACTGCTCCTCACCACGTACTTCCAGATGGAGCCCTCGACTTCGACCAGGCTCTTGCCTGTATGAGCATCAGGGTCGCCCTGGAGCACCGCACTTCGTACCGCTTCGACCGGTCGGTGAGGCTTTCGCCCCACGTCGTCCGCCTGCGGCCGGCTCCCCACTGTCGCACTCCCGTTTTGTCCTACTCGCTGACGGTCACCCCCCGTAACCACTTCATCAACTGGCAGCAGGACCCGTTCGGCAACCAGTTGGCCCGTCTGGTGTTCCCCGAGCCGGCGAGCGAGCTCACCGTCACTGTCGACCTGGTCGCTGACCTGGTGGTCGTCAACCCCTTCGATTTCTTTGTCGAGGAGTCAGCGGCGCGCTACCCATTTAGCTACGACCCGTCACTGGCCCGGGAGCTGGCTGCGTACCTCTCTGACGACGCTGACTACGAGCCCAGCCCTCTGCTGGCTCAGTGGATCCAGGACTGGTCCAACGGCCAGGTCCCGCCTGGCTCCGACGGCCAGGCCATTGTCGACTTCCTCGTGGCGCTGAACCAGCTGGTCTTCCGCTCGGTCGCCTACACCACCCGCATGCAACCCGGCGTGCAAACCCCGGACGAAACACTCGAGAAAGGGGTCGGGTCGTGCCGTGACAGCGGCTGGCTGCTGGTGCAGATCCTCCGCCGGCTCGGCTTCGCCGCCCGGTTCGTGTCGGGTTACTTAGTGCAGCTTCGCCCTGACGATGTGCCCTTGGACGGCCCGCGGGGACCGCTCGCCGATTTCACCGATCTCCACGCCTGGGCGGAGGCCTACTTGCCAGGGGCGGGCTGGATCGGTCTCGACCCCACCTCGGGCCTCCTGGCCGGCGAGGGCCACCTTCCCCTCGTCTGCTCGCCGCACCCGTCGACCGCGGCTCCGATCTCGGGGGCCACCGAACCGTGCGAGGTCACGCTCGAGTGCTCCAACACCGTCCGTCGGCTCCTTGGGCCGCCCCGCGTCACCCTGCCCTACTCCGAGGAGCAGTGGGGGCGGATCGATACCCTCGGCCATGAGGTCGACAAGGCGTTGGCGACCGGCGATGTGCGCCTCACCCTCGGGGGGGAGCCCACCTTCGTGGCTACCGATGACATGGAAGACGCGCAATGGACCACGGCGGCAGACGGCGTAGACAAGAGGGCCCGGGGAGAGGCGCTCGCCCGACGCCTTCTCGACCGCTTCGCGCCGGGAGGCCTGCTCCATCACGGCCAGGGTAAGTGGTACCCGGGCGAACCACTGCCCCGGTGGCAGATCGCCGTGCTCTGGCGGGCAGACGGCGTGCCGCTGTGGCACGACCGGTCCCTACTCGCCGACGCGGTGCGCACCGGTTCGTCACCGAACGGCCCCGACGGGTTGATGCTCACCGGCACCACTGGCGCTCCCACTAGCACCGACGCTGCCGCGCTTGCTGGCGCCATCGCCGGCGCCCTCGGCCTTCCGGACGGGTGCTGCATACCCGGCTACGAGGACCCGCTGCACCGTCTCCTGGTCGAGGCTGGCCTGCCCGCTGGGGAACCCCCGGCCATCGACGTCGCCCCCACAGACGGGTCGCTCGCCTCGAGCGACGCCCGCCTAGCCGCCCTCGCCGCGCTCGACCACGACGGCCGGGGTGACCCCGTCGGCTGGGTGATCCCCCTGCACCCGGTGGACAACGCTGGGCAAGGCTCCGGACTGGGCGACCATCAGGGCTGGGTGACGACCCGCTGGACATTCCGCCGAGGGCACCTCGCCCTGGTCCCCGGCGACTCGCCAATGGGCCTGCGGCTTCCGCTCGAGGCCCTCACCTGGCGGCCGGCCCCGCCCGACGACCCCGAGAGCTCGCCGTTCGACGAGCTGCCGGCGCTCGCCGGCCGGAAGTCACGGCGGCGGCGCCCCAAAGCGAAAGAGGTCAAGCCCGAAGAGGTACCACGCGGCGCTCTGTGCGTCGAGGTGAGGCAGGACACGATTTTCGTTTTCCTGCCGCCGGTCCAACGGCTCGAGCATTTCGTCGACCTCGTAGTGGTGGTCGAGGACGCGGCCACCAAGCTGGGCTTGCCGGTCGTCCTCGAGGGCTACCTCCCGCCGAGCGACCGCCGGCTCGTCAGGCTCCTCGTCACGCCGGACCCGGGTGTGCTCGAGGTCAACGTGCACCCGGCCTCCTTATGGCCGGAGCTCGTGGACATCACCATGGGTGTCCACGCCGATGCCCGCGCCACCCGGCTCGGCACAGAGACGTTCCACCTGGACGGGGCCCATGCCGGCACCGGTGGCGGGAACCACCTGACCTTGGGCGGCCCGACACCGGCCGATAGCCCCCTCCTGCGCCGACCGGACCTGCTCCGCAGCATCATCACTTACTGGCAGCACCATCCGTCCCTTTCCTACCTCTTCTCCGGCCGGTTCATCGGTCCTACCAGCCAGGCTCCTCGTGTCGACGAGGCCCGGCACGAGAGCCTCTACGAACTGGAGATCGCCTTCGCCGAGCTCGAGCGCCTGACCGTTGCCACCGGCGACGGCGCACCGCCCTGGCTCGTGGACCGGCTGTTCCGGCACCTGCTCGTCGACATAACGGGCAGCACCCACCGGGCCGAGCTGTGCATCGACAAGCTCTTCAGCCCCGATTCGGAACGGGGCCGCCTGGGGCTCCTCGAACTGCGTGGCTTCGAGATGCCGCCGCACCCCCGCATGGCGCTCGTGCAAGCACTGCTGGTCCGGGCCCTGGTCGCCCGCTTCTGGGCCGAGCCTTATTCCGGCCGGCTCGTGCGTTGGGGCACCGAGCTCCACGACCGCTTCCTCCTGCCTTGGTATGCCACCGCCGATATTGCTGAGGTGGTTGACGACCTCGCCCGGCACGGTTTCGGCTTCGAACGGAGCTGGCTAGCGCCGTTCCTGGAGTTCCGTTTCCCCCACATCGGCGCCGTCGAGGTGGCCGGGGTCACCCTCGAGTTGCGCGCCGCCATCGAGCCATGGTCGGTACTCGGAGAAGAGATAACCTCCACCGGCACTGCCCGCTACGTCGACTCGTCGCTCGAGAGGCTCCAAGTGAGCGTCGACGGGCTCACCGCCGACCGCCACGTCGTGACTTGCAACGGCGTGCCCGTCCCGCTGCACTCGACGGGCTCGCCGGGGTCATACGTCGCCGGGGTGCGCTACCGAGCCTGGAAACCGCCTTCTGGCCCTGCACCCCACCATCGACGTCCACGCCCCGCTCGTCTTCGATCTTGTCGACCTTTGGAACGGGCGCTCACTCGGGGGCTGCACGTACCACGTCAGCCACCCTGGGGGACGGGCCTACGACCGTTTCCCGGTCAATGCAAACGAGGCGGAGGCACGAAGGGCCAGTCGGTTTGCCACCGGGGGCCACACCCCGGGCCCATCGATACCGACCGCATTTCTCACGGTCAACCGCTCGTCCGGTGGCCTCGGTGCCGACAATGTGGACTACCCTCGGACCCTGGATCTGCGGCGCGCCACTATCGTTCACAGCTACGCCGCCCCCCAGCGAGCTGACGACACCGCCCGGGTGCCAGCCACCTCATGACCATCGCCCCGCCGCCAGACCTCCTCGCCTCCTACCGTCAAGTTCCGGGCGTGTACGACGAGATGCTGACCGCCGAAGGGCGGATCCGCGAGCACTGGGCGCACGCGGGGCACGTGATTGGCAATCTGGGCCTCGACGAGCTGTTATACCGTCGCGCCGAGGCCCGCCGCCTGCTCGACGACGACGGCGTCACCTACAACGTCTACGGCCAAGACGATCCCATGGATGCCCCGGCCCCGTCAGTTGCCCCCTGGGCCCTCGACCCCGTCCCGGTGCTGCTGGCCAGCGACGAGTGGGCCGGCGTCGAGATCGGCGTAATCCAGCGAGCCGAGTTGTTCAACCTGGTCCTTACCGACCTCTACGGCCCTCGCCAGCTGCTGCGACGAGGTCTGCTGCCTGCCGAACTGGTCCTCGGCCACAGCGGCTTCCTCCGCCAGTGCGACCAGATCCGCGTGCCCGGCAGCCAGCAGCTTTTCAGTATTGCCGTCGACCTCGGCCGCGACGCCTCGGGCCGCTGCACCGTGCTGGCCGACCGCACCCAGGCACCGTCGGGGGCGGGCTACGCCCTCGAGAACCGCGTCGTCGTCTCCCGGGTGTTCCCGAGCCTGTACCGCGACTCCCAAGTCCACCGGCTCGCTCCCTTCTTCCGAACCCTTCGGGCCTCACTCCAAGGCGTCGCCCCCCCCGGCGCCGACGATCCCCGGATTGTGTTGCTCAGCCCCGGCCCGTGGAGCGAGACCGCCTTCGAGCACGCCTACCTGGCCTCTCACCTCGGATACCCGCTGGTGGAGGGCGCTGACCTTACGGTCCGCGACGGCCGGGTGTGGATGCGCTCGCTTCGTCGGCTCGAGCGTGTCGACGTGATCCTGCGCCGGACCGATGCCTGGTTCTGCGACCCGCTCGAGCTGCGTCCGGACTCGAAGCTCGGGGTGCCAGGCCTGGTCGAGGCGGCGCGCCTCGGCGCAGTGTCCATCGTCAACACCCTCGGCAGTGGGGTACTCGAAAACCCGGGCCTGATACCCTACCTTCCCCGGTTGGCCGAGCACCTCCTCGGCGAGCCCCTACTGCTGTCGTCGGTGCCCACCTGGTGGTGCGGCGAAGAGGCAAGCCGTCGACACGTGCTCGCCCACCTAGACCGGTTGGTAATCAAGCCCATCGCCCGGCGGGCCGGCCCGACGGCGGTGTTCCCCTGGGAGCTCAGCGACGACCGCCGGGACGAGCTGCGGCTCCGGATCGAAGCGCGACCCGCCGACTGGGTTGGTCAAGAGACCGTCGAGCTGGCCTCGGTGCCGACGCTCACCCCGACCGGTCTTGAGGCTCGGCAAACGGTCCTAAGAGCCTTTGCAGTGGCCCGCCAGGACTCCTATGCCGCTATGCCCGGAGGCTTGACCCG
Source organism: uncultured Acidimicrobiaceae bacterium (assembly GCA_963749305.1). Taxonomy (GTDB): domain Bacteria; phylum Actinomycetota; class Acidimicrobiia; order Acidimicrobiales; family Palsa-688; genus Fen-671. Next base: position 168,389 of record CAVVMN010000012.1, on the reverse strand, counting down.
AGTAGCGGGCGCAGGGGGCATCTCGGGGGCAACCGAAGGCGCACCTACCGCCCGCATCTCAAACCAGGCGGGCGCCATCAGCAAGGACACCTGGGTACTCGCCTCCGAACCGGAGAAGCTCTCCGGGTTCTGGCTGGTGCCCGGTCCCCCGGTGGCCGCTATCGACCCGGCGGCATCGATGTCGTCGCGAGCCGCCGAGAACCTGTTCTGGATGGGCCGCTACGCCGAGCGCGCCGAGGCTATGGCCCGCCTCGTGCGGGCAGCGCACGACCGGCGCAACGACTTCCAGCGAGGCGCCAACCCCGCCGGCACCGAATGCCTCCAGGTGCTTCTTGCCGCTCTCACCCGGGTGAGCTCCACTTACCCGGGCTTCTTGGGCGAGGGGGCCGGCGATCGGCTCGCCGCCCCCGGCGCCGAGCTTTTCGCCTTGGTCATCGACGACAAACGCCCTGGCACCCTAGCCCACGCCGTGCAGCACCTTCTGGGTGCGGCCCAGGCGGTGCGCGACCAACTGTCGACCGACACCTGGATGGCGGTAGGCACTCTCGAGCGCGAGATCCAAGACCTGCGCGCGTCGGACCCCGACCACCTCATGGTCGTCCAACACACCCTGGGCCGGATCGTGCAGGCACTGCTCGCCATTTCGGGCCTGTTCGGGGAGGGCATGGAACGCGACCCCGGTTGGCGCTTCATGGACGCGGGCCGACGCATCGAACGCGGTCAGCAGCTGGCCGCATTCCTCCAAGCGACCGTCACCATCGAGCGCAGCACGGCCACCGACAGCCTGCTCCTCGAGTCGGTGCTCATCGCCGCCGAGAGCATTATCACGTACCGCCGTCGGTACCGGTCGCAAGCCCAGCTCGAAACCCTTCTCGACCTCCTTTTGATCGACGCCGACAACCCCCGTTCGCTCGCTCACCAACTCGACCAGTTGGCGGTCGACGTGCGCCTCTTACCGGGCGTTGACAACGGCCTCCGCCTAAGCGAGCCCGCGCGGTTGGTACTAGAGGCATCCACGGCCCTGCGCCTGGCCGACACCGCCCTGCTGGCCCGGTCTCGGGAGGACGGCACCCGCCCCGAGCTCTACGGCGTCCTCAGCCTGGTCCTGGAGCTGCTCTACCGCACGGCCGAGGCCATCGACAGGGACCACTTCGTCCACCTCCTCCCCCAACACCCGCTGTCCGACTCGTGATCTACCGCGTCGTCCACCGTACGGAGTACCGCTACGACTCGGAGGTGTCTTCGAGTTACGGTGAGCTGTACCTGCTACCTCGCGACGTCCCTGGTCAGGTGTGCCGGTCCGCCGAGGTGGTGATCGAGCCGGAGGCGCACGATTACCGGCAGCGAAAGGACTTCTATGGGAACCGCGTCGCCTATTTCGCGCTGCTGGAGCCACATACCTGGCTAACGGTCACGGCCGAGAGCACCGTGGAGGTCAACCGACCCGCCTCGGTCCCCTTGGCGGTCGACCAGGCCTGGGAAACGGTGCGCGACCGTCTTCGCTCCGACCGGTCCGCAGACGCCTTTGACGCCCGTGGCTTCCTGTTCGACTCGCCCAAGGTGGTAGTAACGCCGGCCGTGGCTGCCTACGCCGCGCCCACGTTCCCGACCGGGCGTCCGCTCGCCGAAGCTCTAACCGAGCTCGACTCACGCATCCACGCCGACTTCGCCTACGAGCCGGGCGCGACTTCGGTGCGCACCACGCTCACCGAGCTGCTCGAGCTCCGCAAGGGGGTCTGCCAGGACTTCGCCCACCTGGCAGTGGGCTGTCTGCGTTCGCTCGGGCTCGCGGGCCGCTACGTGAGTGGTTACCTCAATACAGCGCCCCCGCCGGGACGAGCCCGCCTCGTCGGCGCCGACGTCTCCCACGCTTGGGCGTCGGTGTTCGTCCCCGATGCGGGTTGGGTAGATTTCGACCCAACCAACGACCGTTTTGTCTCCGATCGCTATGTCACCAACGCTTACGGCCGCGATTTCGGCGACGTGTCGCCGCTCAAAGGAGTCATCTATACAGAGAGCAAGACGACCGAGATGCACGTCTCGGTCGACGTTCTGCCACTCGAGAGGTCGGGCTGATGCAGCTTAGGGTGGGCTGCGAGTTCGACTACGAATCGGCCGGTCCCACGCCAACGGTTTGGCAAGTGAGGCCGCGCGCCGACCGGTCACAAAGCCTGGCGTTTGAGTCCTGGGGGACATCTCCGGAGCTGCCGTGGACCTCGTACAGCGACGCTTATGGCAACGTCTGCGATCGTCTGACTCTGCCCCTGGGGCGGACGGTCCTGCGCTACGACGCCCGCGTCGAAGTTCCCGGGCTCTTAGACGAGACCAACTCTGAGGCCCGCCAGGTCCCCGTCGAGTTGCTGCCCGACGAAGCCATGGTCTTCCTGCTACCAAGTCGTTTCTGCCTGTCCGATGTGCTGCGGGAGCCGGCCTGGGAGCTCTTCGGTGCCACCGAGCCGGGCTGGCCCCGGGTGGCGGCTGTCTGCGACTGGGCCCACGAGAACGTCCAGTTCCAACTCGGGAGCAGCAACCCACTGACCTCAGCGCTCGACATTTGGCAGAGCCGCACCGGCGTCTGCCGTGACTTCGCCCACCTCGGCTTGACCCTGTGCCGGAGCCTCAACATCCCGGCCCGCTATGTCTTCGGCTACCTGCCCGACGTGGGCGTCCCCCCTCCCGGCGGGCCCATGGACTTCTGTGCTTGGTTCGAGGCATACCTCGAGGACCGCTGGTGGACCTTTGACCCTCGCAACAATGTGCCCCGTGCCGGCCGAGTGGTCATCGGCCGAGGCCGCGACGCTCTGGACGTGGCAATGGTCACGACATATGGGGCGCCGGTCCTGCAGATGATGACCGTGTGGGCCGACCAGACCGGCGATTGATGGACCTGAGGGCTAATTGACCTGAGGCGAGGTTCCAGAGGGGTGAGGAAGCCCTTTTTCCCAGGTCGCGTCGGGGGCCGATGCCGTTGCGGCCAGCCGATTGGCGGCGGCCTGCACCAGCCAGGCAAGAGCTTCCTCACCTGCGCGCTAGCCAACGCGGCTACCCGCCAAGGCCATACGGCGCTTTACCTGCGCGCGCCTAGGTTCCGAGGCGCTTCTTGTCATCGACGGCGCACTGGAACAGAGCATGGGGGGTCGAGGCCATGCGGTGGACCGTCGAGGGTGCCAGGTGGTCGACGGCGGTCCAGTTGTCGACCGGGCCCACAGGGCCACCTTCGTCGGTTCGGCCACCTTGCGCGCCCCGATGACGGGCTTTGTGTAGTGCCTAACCGTGCTGGCGTCCCTCGAACGAGAGCTGTTGCGCTTCAGCCGGTTCGAGGCCACCCATCGGTCCGCCAGTTCGGCTACCGTCATGGCGGTGCCGGCTACGGGGACCCAGGTCCCTGCAGGATCTTGGATTCCTCTACTGTCAGCCAGGCGTTGGCGTCGGCCACCGCGCGGTAGGTCTCGGGGCGTTGTGGAACACGCCTCGCCACGTCCACCAGGCGGACGAAACGTCAGACGTCCGCTTCGTTCCGGGCCTGGCACCGCTCCGGGACGCCGGCCGGTCAAGGCCGCAACAACGGGCGGTCGCCTTGCGCCCCACCATCAAACCCGATCGCCAATCCGTTCGGCCGCTCGGCCTGTCGCCAAACCGGTTCCGGCTGCACCTGCGGACCGGGGTCAAGGCGGTGGTCGGTGCGGTGCGCGCTGGTCTCCGCACCGGGTCCCCGCTCCCTGCAGACAGCGAAGACGGCGCACCGTTGCAGCCGTGAACCGGCCGATTCCAACCGCCAAAAATCCCGGTACACCCGCCGAAGCCCAGTGCCAATTCGAAAGCGCGTCCTCGACGAGCCCGATAGTGCCTTCCGTAGCAAGGCCGGCGGCGAAGAGCTGCTGGACCACATCGCGGTCGTCGCTCGCATCCCGCTCCTCTCCCATATAGGCGGAGCATCGTTAAGACTGGAGCGTTGAGCAGTCGATGGAGTGGCATCGGGACGGTGACAACGACAAGGCCGATCTCACCGAGGTCGATGAAGTCATTGCTGAGGCGCACCGCCTACTGAGCGGCAGGACCTTCGACGCCCAAAGAGGTTGCCGGCGACGAGGATGGGCGCTGATCGGGGCGTTGGCGCACGGTGACCGGGCGGAGCTAAAAAAGCTCGCAGGCGCTGGGTTCTCCAGCCATCCGGCTAGCGCAACTTGGGACGCCGTACTTGCCTACCTGGCGGGCGAGGTGCTCGACGCAGCGCCTAGCGACCCAGCACTGGTGCAAGTTCAGCGCCAGGTCCTCATACCTCTCGAGCTGCAACTCCTCGGAGCTGACGTACGGGGGCCGTCGAACCCTCGAGAGCTCGCCAGCGTTGTCCTGGCGTCTCTCGACGCCCATCCAATCCACCCTGACCGGTGATCACCGTCGGCGAGGCACGCGGGCCGAGGTCTTCCCAAGTACAGTCGACGGTCCGACAGTTCGAATGCGACATGGGCAAGGGGCGCCCCAGCTTGCAGGACCTTCGAGGCTGTAACAAAAACGACGGTGCGGTCGTGAACCCAGTAGTTGACAGGGATAATCTCACGCCGCCCCTACTTCATACGGAAGAAAACGCCGACGGCCCCGAAGTTCTCGTGCATCGTCCGGCCGTCGCTACCCATCAAATCGCGGGCACCCGGGACGCAAAGAGCACTAGATCTCTACAGCCCACCTAAGCAAACGCGCCCGCAGAAAGATGTAGTTAGGCGACCGGGAAAGAGGCTTTGGGCCCTAACGAGCCCGCCAGGGCTGTCTAAGACTCTCGCGGAATACCCCGCTGAAACATCGGGTTGTGGGAGAATGGCCTATGAGCACTTCCCCCGGCCCACCTGGGGCACCCCCGCCGGCAAGGAAGCGAAGGCTGCCTGGCCCACGCCGGGACTTCGCAGCCATGGAGGAGCGCCGGATGCAGGCCGCTGAGCTCTTCGAGCAGGGCGGCACCAGCCAGGCCGAGATCGCCCGTCTCGTTGGCGTTTCCCACCAGACGGTCTCGGACTGGCACGACGTGTGGGAACAAGGAGGAAAGGACGCCCTGCGGGCGGCCGGGCGTGCGGGACGCCTCCCTAGGCTCTCCGACGTGCAGTTGGCCGCGGTAGAGGCCGCGCTCGAAAAAGGCCCACGGGCCAACGGGTTCCCGACTGAGCTTTGGAACCTGGCCCGGGTGGCCGACGTGATCGAAAAGGTGACAGGCCTGTCGTATAGCCAGAGCCAAGCGTGGCGCATCCTGCGCGACAGGCTCGGCTGGAGCCACCAACGCCCGGCACGACGGGCGTTGGAGCGTGACGACGAAGCCATCGAACGCTGGGTCAAGCAACGTTGGCCGAAGGTAAAAAAAACGCCCGCCGGAGGGGAGCGTTGATCGTCTTCGAGGACGAGTCTGGCTTCTCGCTCCTGCCCCCGGTGCGGGCCACGTGGGCCCCCAAGGGCAAGACGCCGGTGCTGCGTCACCACTTCAACTGGAAACGCCTGTCGATGGCGAGCGCGCTCGCCTACGAGCCCGGCACCAGCTCGGCCCAGCTCGTGTTCCAGATGCGCCCCGGTGCCTACAACGACGAGGCGTTGGTCGAGTTCCTGGCTCAGGCACACGAGCTGTTGGATGGGCGCAAGGTCACCCTCATCTGGGACGGGTTGCCCTCGCACCGCAGCAAGCGCATGAAGAGCTGGGCCGCCACCCAGCGGCACTGGCTGGTGATCGAACCGTTGCCCGCCTACGGCCACGACCTCAACCCAGTCGAGGTCGTTTGGGGCAACCTGAAAGCCAAAGAGCTGGCCAACCTATGTCCCGACACGATCGAAGAGGCTGCCACTGCGGCAGATGACGGCCTGTGCCGCATCGGCACCGAAGCCGACTTGTGCCGGTCGTTCCTACGACATACGGGGCTCACGCTGTGAACCAGCCGCGCGGTATTACGCGAAGGTCTTTAGGTTAGGGTGGCCGCAACCCCGAACGGCTACAACAAACACCTAAAAGCTGGCCGGTTGAACGGCCAGCTATGAGACCAGAAGGGTGCCGTCAACGCTGGGGACTGCGATGACCCGGGAGGTAGTGGCAGCCATCGACCTCAACGGTCCCGGCCGCTACCTGCACTGGTCGGTCTTCACCGTCTCGCTGGCGAACCTGGTCCTGATCGCCGTGATGGTGCTGATCTTCGCCGCCGCTTTGCTCCTGCCCTTCCCGGGCCATCCCCGGTCCGATGAGACGTCTCGAGGCCCGCTAGCCGAAGACCCCGTTACCGGCGGCACACAGGTCGACGAGGCGGCGGTCAGTTCGGACGCGGCTACCGGCGCCGATGAGGCGGACCAGACCTGGACGGGCGCGGTGCGCCGCTTCGGCCTGCGCACTTTGCCTCCAGGCAAGCTCCTACCCGGTCGTCAGCCCGCCTACGTGGCGTCGTGGATCTACGTCTTCGGCGTGGCCAGCCTGGCCGCCCTGGTCCTCGCCATTGGGTCCGGTTTCGCCATCGCCCTCGGCGGCCCCGACTGGTGGCACACCAACCCTGTCGGCCACTTCTTCAACAGCCTGCACCTGTGGTCGGTAGAGATGTTCATGGCGTTCATTGTCATCCACCTATGGGGCAAGTTCTGGATGGCGGCGTGGAGGGGACGTCGAGCCCTCACCTGGATGACCGGCGTGGTCGCTTTCGTGGCGTCGATCGTAGAGTGCTTCACCGGCTATGTGTCCCAGCAGAACTTCGACTCCCAGTGGATATCGACGAGCGGGAAGGACGCCATAAACGCCACCGGGCTGGGCGGCTTCTTCAACCTCTTGAACTTCGGCCAGATGCTGCTCTGGCACGTCGTGCTCCTCCCCGTCGTGCTGGTGGCCCTGGTCGGTGCGCACGTGTTGCTGGTGAGGGTACGGGGGGTGTCGCACCCGCTCCCGGTGCCCCGAGCCCGCGGGCGGGCCGCCCGGCGCCAGGCGGCGGCGGCCGACGGCGCCGATTGGACCGGCCCCACCCGCGTCTACGACATCCTAAAAGAAGCGGTCATAGCCACCGGCATCGTCACCGTCCTGGTCTTTGTCTTGGCCGCCGTTTTGTCTTCTCCGGACGTGCCGCCGGTGAGCCTGGCCACGTGGGGGAGGCTGGCCCCGGCCGATTTCATGGGCACCGCCGTCAGCGAGCTGAACGGGACGAGCGAGACGGCCATGTACGGCCCGCCTTACAACAACGGCACCGCCAGCGTCCAGCGCATCGGCATCTCCTGGCAGGAGCTGGCCGGGGTCAGGATACCTATCGACACCGCCACCGACTTCGTCCTCGGCCCCTTGAGCCATGAGGCGCCCACTAACCCGGCCCTGGCCCGTGCCCTCGGCACCTACTTGGCGGCGCCCCCCGGTACCCGCTCGGCGTGGGAGGACGCTTATGTCAAGGCCCTGGGCCACGTAACGTTCCACCACGGCACCCCGCTCGTGCCGGCGGCCGATGACGGGCCCGTCCCCGTGATGATCGCCACCGAGCTGTCCCTGGCCCGCAGCGGGGCGCTGGACGCCAACCTGATCTCCAACCAGGCCTTCTACGGCACGAACTTCACCAAGCCTCTGCTGTTCCTAGAAGACGGCGAGTACTTCGCCCAACAGGCCTCCGCTCAACACCTGACGGGCAGCCAGTGGGGCGTCATGAACGAGACCGGGAGCTACCCGGGCCAGCCGTGGCTGTGGCTTTATACCCTCTGGTACCAAGTACCCGGTTTCGATAATTCCGCCAATGTCGACCTGATCGCCATTTACATGACCGGCGCAGCCACCATCCTGCTCCTGCTCCTGCCATTTGTGCCCGGCTTGCGCGATATCCCCGAGGTTGTCCCTCTCCACCGTGTGGTTTGGCGGAACTGGAACAGCCGGAAGGACTTCCAGTAGGGCGGACAACTTCAATAGGGCCGGTCGGTCCCACGCATAAACTCCCTGTGCTTGTTGTTGGCCGGGCTAGCTCCCCAAGAGATCGATGCTGGCCAGCCAAAGATAAACCCAGCCTCAGGAGTTGGGCCGGAGCGGCACGTTGGTGTCAGCGACCAGGCCCGAGGCGTGAGACGAGCGCATTTCGAAATGCGCGGCCAACGGTCGAGGTCCCAGGTCGTAGCATGACCCCACGGGCACCTCTCCTTGAACCGGGAGTGCCGACGTGGCCGGTGCCGATGTGACTGGAGGTCCGATGCCCAGAGAAACGCTGCTAGCTCGGACGCTGGTGGAGCTCGCAGATACGCTCGTAGCGGACTTCGACGTGGTGGAGCTGCTGACCCTAGTGGCTGACCGCTGCGTCGAGCTGCTCGAGGTCGGGGCCGCCGGCCTCATGTTGGCCGGGCCGACGGCGAACTGCGGGTGATGGCCTCCTCCAGCGAGGCCATGCGCGTCTTGGAACTGTTCGAGCTGCAGTCCAAGGAAGGCCCCTGCCTGGACTGCTACCGCAGTGGCAGGCCGGTGTTGGACCATGACCTGGCCCAGTTGACCAGCCGTTGGCCCCTATTCGCGGCTGAGACGCTGGCGGCCGGCTTCTGCTCGGTCCAGGCCTTGCCGTTGCGCTGGCGGGGCACAGTCATCGGCGCTCTCAACCTGTTCCAGGTCGGCCGGGGAAATGCGTGAGACCGATGTCGAAGCCGCCCAGGCCCTGGCCGATGTGGCCACCATCGCCATCCTGCATCACCGTGCCTCGCTCGAGGCCCAGGTCGTGAACCAACAGCTCCAGCACGCCCTCAATAGCCGCATAGTCATCGAACAAGCCAAGGGGATGGTGGCCCAAAGCGAAGGCCTCAACATGGAGGACGCGTTCTCGGCTTTGCGCACTCACGCCCGCGACCACAACCTGCGCCTGGTCGACGTGGCTGAAGCGGTGATCAGCGGCGCCTTGGCCCCGGCCGCACAGGGCCGGCTGCGCCCGGCAGGTCCGGCCCGCGCCGAAATGCCGACGTAATTGGCGCACCAAACGGCCACCACCGCTGTGTTGTGGCTAACCCCCCGGGTCTTTCACCCCCGCTGATCGAGCTCCACTGGAGGCAGGTCTGGCACCTCGTCCTTGGTGAGGTTGAGCCACGCTGTCTTTCACCTCACCTATCGGGATAGAAGCTTGTTTTTGCCCCCGCAAATGGCCCAACGGCTTACGGCCCATGTCCCGGTAGCGGTATTGGTGGACTAAACGAGCCGTGGATATCATGTTTTGCCATGCCTGGACGCGGTTGACTGCGTTACCGGTACGTCAGAGGGAAAGTGCTGTTGCGGGTCCTTGTACTTGGCGCCGGCGTTATCGGCAGCGTGTACGCCGGCAAACTGCTGCAAGCGGGGCACGAGGTGGTCGTGCTAGCTCGCGGTCACCGGCTCTTAGAGCTGCAGGCGCATGGCCTGGTCTTGCATAACGCAGAGTCGGGGGACCGCACCGTGCTGCCGGTGCCCCTGGTTAGCGAGGTGGCGGTGGGCGACCGGTATGACCTGGTCCTGGTACCCGTCCGCTCCGAGCAGGTGGCCAGCACGCTGCCCATCCTGGTCGCCATGACCGACGGCTCGGACGTGTTGTTCTTCGGCAACACGGCCGGCCGGCAGCCCGAGCTCACGCCGCCTCTCGGCAATCGTGCCCTGTTCGGCTTTCCTGCCGCCGGCGGTGTCCAGGACGGGGCCGTCGTCAGGTACGTGCTTATCAGCCAGCAAAAGACCATGGTCGGTGAGCCGGACGGCGCAACAACACCGCGCGTCCGACAACTTCGTGACATGCTCAGCGAAGCCGGCTTCTCTACCAGGATCAGCGCCAAGATCGGCAACTGGCAATTAAGCCATACCGCGTTCATCGTGCCCCTCGCGTTCGCCCTTTACCGGGTTGGCGTCGACACGGCAAGATTAGCGGCCGACCCTGGCACGATGCGGCTGATGGTGCTGGCGACCCGCCAGGCGTTCGCGGCGCTGCGCGCAGCGGGGAACACCGAAATACCCACCAACCTACGGTCCCTCTACCGCCTGCCCAACGTGTTCGTGGTCGCCTACTGGCGGCGGGTCCTCGCCAGTCCTCGAGGAGAGCTGTGGTTCGCCGCGCACACCCGCGCAGCCCCCGAGGAAATGCGCTCTCTCGCCGAGCAACTAAAGGCTGCGCTGCGCCGCAGCGGACGTCCCACGCCCGACGTCGAGCGGTTGCTGGCCACCGCAGTCTGAGACGCCGGAGAGGACAAATGAGGCGACCAATAATGCGGCTTAGACGCTAACGGTGCCCCGTGGGCTCGATGACAGCTCGTTCGTGGCCTCGACTAGGTCCGTACTTCCTGCGAAGGCCCGACCGGTAACCCTTTGGCTCGGATCGAAAGGGGTCATTATTGAGGCAGCATGCGCTGGATTTTTGCCTCACTATGTCGGTCCTTCACGGTCAGTCGTCTCTTGTAGCGGGGCTGTGGTCTGCCCATGACAAACCAGCCAAACCAGCTGTCACCATAGGTCGAAGCCCTAGAAGGTGACCAAGCTTCTGTGGGATCCACACGATCCCCGCAAACAGAACCCAACCAGCACCCCGCTCGTCCATCGCTGAACCCTCCCTCGTCGGTTGAACCTCCCAGTGAAGATTTACCTCTATCACTTCTCATCTTGGGAGACCGCTTCCATTACAAACAGTGACGATACTTGGGAACGGTTCCTTCGAGCTGCTACCGACGTGCGCCCAAAAAGCGAGACGGTTATCGACTGTGGCTGATCAGCACTTATACGGGTAATCGAATTATGCGGGTGATCCCACCAGTTCGGCTGACGCTCGGGGAACATGTTTCCGGGCGGACCTCGGACAAGGAGGATCCCCGTGGTCCAGCCTCCGCTTCTATCGCGCGTCGCCCGTGAGGGCGGCGGCCAGTCCGACCGGTTTGGTCACGAGCTTCTCAACGAGTTCTTGGAGTTCTACTCGGGCCGTGCCCGCCGCAAAACCTTGAGGGCCTACGCGTACGACCTGAAGGCGTCCTTCTGTGTCGTCGCTAAAGACGCCGTCGAGGTCACCCCAGCCGACGTGCTGGCGCCTCTTGGTTCCCCGGAGGTGGAGGTCGCCCTTGTGGGCGAAATGAACGAGCGCGGTACGACCACCGGTCCTCCGAATCCCGCCCCGACGGTTAACAACTGAGGTGGCGAACACTCGGGTGTCGAAGACGTATTGCTCGATCTGGTGGAGACGGCGCCCTTCTTACGAGTGTCGCCGGAGACTGTGAAGTACCTGCGTTCTCAGCGCCGGTTCGGGCCGGCGATCAAGATCGGTCGCCGGGTGCTGTGGTTACGCAGCGACAGCCGTACCCAATGCCGCCGCGAATCACGACTTTGGGCTCATTGGAGGGGCGGAGGGACCCGGATCGTTCAGCTACCAAGTTCCACGGTGGTAGCCACGCGAGAACGGCAGGGACTACCGCGCCGCTCGGCTTGCACTTAGCCTCTTGGCCTCTTGAGGAGCACCGCGGTCCTGCCTTCAGCCAAAGGGATCATCCCGACTGCCTCCCAGCCCCGCTCGCCTTCCTCGTTGAGGGCGTGGACTGCGGCCGAGGAGCCGGGTGCGTGGGTGGGCGCCTCGAAGCTGGGGAGCTCTAGGATCAGGTACTCCCAGCTTGTCATGCCCGGGCCGGTTCGCGAGTGCTGTCCACGAGCACGTCCAGGACCTCTCCAATTGTCCGTTCTCGCCCAATGGTCTCTGGTAGCGGGAGGTGGGCCTGGATCTGGTAACGGTTGCGACGGCCGTCAGTGTCTTTGTCCTTGACCACGTAGCCGGCCGCGGCCAGGTCGGTGACGATGGCGTAGGCGCTGCGCTCGGTGACCCCCACCGTCGTGGCTATGTCGCGCAGGCGGGCCCCGGGGTCGTGGGCAATGCAGACCAGGGCCCGGGCATGGTTGGTGAGGAAGCTCCACTCTTTCATCTCGTGTCATCTTAGCAAGAAAATTCTAGAAATCAACTACTAGTACCCGTGTACTAGAGGTATGGTGGGTACTAGACGTTCGAGGTGAAGACGGTCACAGACCGCCAGCTGTTCGAGCGTCGACCAAAGGACCCACCCATGTTGATGCCATTCCAACCGTACCGTGACCTCGGCCCCGCCGAGGAGATGGCCAGCCAACGCCGGGCCCGCCCGGTGGCCGTCGATGCGTACCGTCGAGGCGACGAGCTGAAGGTCGAGCTCGACCTGCCCGGCGCCGACCCCGGCTCGATCGAGCTGACCGTCGAGAACGACCTCCTAAGCGTGAAGGCGACGCGCACGGCGTTCTGGGACAAGACCGATGAGGTACAAGTGGAGGAGCGCGCCTACGGCCAGTTCGGCCGGCAACTGTTCCTCGGCAAGAGCCTGGACCTGGACCACATCACCGCCATCTACCACGACGGCGTGCTCACCGTCACGGTCCCCATCGCCGAGCAGGCCAAACCTCACAAGATCGAGGTCACCCACGTAGGCAGCGTGGCCCAGGCCGTCGAGGCCGCGTCCAGCGCCATCAGGGCGGAGGGCGAAGTGCCGGCACAGAGCTCGCCCGCATTGGTTGGCCCGCCTGGCTGAAACGGGCCCGGGAGGGGACCACCATAGTGGTCACCGTCCGGGCCCACGCCGACCGTCACCGGTACCAGTCCCTCGACTAGACCGGCCCAATGCCCAGCCTGCGCCAACGCGCCCGCTCGAGACGAGAGGCGGTCCCCCCCTGAGAGCGGACCGGGACGATGACGGGCCACACACAGAAGCGCCAAGGGGCAAGAGGGCGACCTTTCAGGGTCGCCCTCTTGTCTAGGCGAGCTTCCAACCCCGGAGCGCTAAAGGTCGTCCTGAGCGGCCACGCCTAAGGCCAGGCCCATGCCCGGACAACGGCCTCACCCGCAAAAGAGTTCATCGCCGTGGCCGAGTTTGCCATCGGCATCGCTTTGGTGCTCGGCTTGCTCACCCCCATGGCCTCCCTTGGCAGCCTGGCCTTGCTCTTCACCTACGTCATGTCGGGGACGGCCAGCGTGTGCGCGTTCTATGCCCTGTTCGCCATCATCATCCTGGCCACCTGGAGGACCTCGAGCTGGCTCGGCGTCGACGGGTTCGTCGGGGGCTACGTCCAGCGCCGCCGCGCCCGCCGGCTACTTGCCTCTACGGCACCGGTCCTAAGCGCAGTCCCAGCCCCCGCTCGGGCGGCGTAGTGACGTGCTGCCGGCGGTCCTGTCTTGGCCCGAGCGACAGCCTCGACGGGACCTGCAAATTTGGCCCTCGGAGAAAGTGAACGTAGTTCAATATGAGCGCTCCGACAGAGTTCACGATCGGGAGCGAAGTCTGCTCTAGCGACGGCCCCTGCGGGGTGCTGGCACGGGCGGGCACCGACCCCGTCCTCCGCGCCCTGACCCATCTGGTGACCGGACCAAAGCTTGGCCGCGTTGGACATTGGGATAAGTCCGTTATAGACAAGAAAGAAGTACGAAAATGATACTCCTACTGCCACTGTTGATAGTCCTACTCTTCTTAGCCGTGGGGTTCGCGTGGCATTTCCTATGGATCTTCGCCGCCATTTTCCTAATCATCTGGCTCCTCGGGCTTGGGCGGGGGCGCGGGCGGAGCGCGGGCAGGCACGGGTTCTATTGGTTCTGAGCTGCTGACGAGGCTCGTGGGCCCTCTTCGACAGGTGTGATTAACGCCTGCCACGGAGCAGACGGCCAGGCCGCCTGCGTTGCCCTGTGCCCTGGCGTACTCCGCTTGTGACGGCTGCTTTCCCCGACCCTCCCGACGCCACCGCCTCCACTCACCATCCCGAGAGGGGACCAGAGTGGCAACAACCACCAAAGCAACGAACATCACCCAAAAGCGAAGGAAAGCTAACGGGCCGGCCCGTGCAGGTCTTGACGTCCTTCCCTCGCTCGACCGAGGAGTTACCATGCCGCACTTCCCAGAAAACGTCATGAGCGAAGGGCCCGACGGCCGCCAAGACGTACACAACACCGGCGTCGACACGCAGCTGGCGGACGCCCACCTGTGCGGCCAGACTGACCTGCGGACCGGGCGGATGTGCACCAAGCCGGCCCGTCACGACGGGACGTGCGAGTTCCTCCCGAAAGACGCCGCCCGGGCCGTCGCCGACGACCTCTAGTCGGGCGCTGCCGACAGGGCCCGTGACGGCAGTACCTGAGTTCTTCGCCATGCCGTCCGCCATCATCAGCCCGGCCTCGCCGGAGGAGCAGCTTCGCCTTTCGGCCTCCAACCAAGCGCTCTTCATGGCGGACCTCCTACAGGGGCACAGTGGTCGGAGGGTCGTCCCAGGCCGAAGGTGCCCGTAATCAAGCCCCCACCCGGTGACAATTTCGGGCGTTCTTAGGGCACTCCTGCTGTCCCGGCAAATGGCCCTTATTGGCCCAGGTGAGTTGGGGCAACTTCGGCTCTGGGGCATCGTACGTCCCTGGGGGCCCGACAGAAACTTGACGGATGGGACACGGTTTGTGACGCTGACGCGCCTTTGCTGTTTGCCTGGTTGGGTCGTCTACTACGCTCCTGGTCGAGGCTGGCGTTCCGAGTCGAGCTGGTGCTTTTAGTCGGGGTGCTGAGCCCGTGTGGCGCCCTCGCCGACGAGCTTGTCCCACGGTAAGTGGCGTCTCCGTGGTCAGACCGTGACAACGCGTTGTCACAGCCGGTTGGCCAGCAGGTGCCGCTCCAAAACGTGTAAGGTCCTTGATAGCACGACAAAGTCCCCCACGTGTTGGGCCAGCGCATGCTGGCTGGGGCGGTACTCCAGACTCCGGTAACGCGATCGTCGCAGCGCCTCAGGCAGGAGAACACCATGGCCTCTGTCGGGCCTTCTTTCTTTACCGTCCCTGACCGACCTCCCTCGCACCCGGTGGGTTCCGAGATAAGCCCCATCGTCGTCTGGCTTTGGGGCGAGCACGACATTTCGACTGATACCGCGCTATGCCTAACCCTGGCGCGCGCCATCGCCGTCGGCCGCGCCGGGGTCATCGTCGACCTGAGCGGTGTGGAGTTCATGGGCGCATCGACCCTCGGGGTCATCGCCGGGCCCGGGAGCTCCTCCACCAGGGTTCAGCCTCGTTGACAGTGCGGTCGCCCTCAGCCTTCGTCCGACGTGTCATCGGCGTGTGCGGCTTGGACGACCTCCTCGGCGCCGGCCCCGAAAAGGCGGGCGACGTGACCGGGAGGCGCTCGGCTCCTGGGTGGCACTGCCGACGGTCCGCCGGCCAAATAGACGCCCGGGCCGAGAGCGCCGACAAACAGGCGGAGACCGCATGACAAAGGTGGCACCAGAGGGGGGCGGCGCTCACCGCGAGGGAAAGGATCAACCAGCAGAGCTGGACACCTACAGAAAAGGAAAAAGATGACCTATGAGCGCCAACGCCGGCATTATTGGCGGCGCCCCGCCCGGCACGGGCACAGTGGTGACGGTTCGGTAAGTACATGACCACCAACCACTCGCTAGAGGCAGAACACTTCCTGGGGACGTGGCTCCCGTTCGCAGAGGTGAAAATGCGAGATGCCACTGAGAGTCATCTCAAAATTGCGGAGATGGCTAGGGCCGGCTCGATTGAGCTGGCGGCAGTTGCTCACCTATTGCTTGTCCAGGAGGTGAGAACAGTAGGAGAGTTGTCGATAGGCGCCTACGACAGCGAGGTCGACCGCATGAGAGCCTTGGCCACACGCTGCACGGCGGAGGACCACGGGGTCCAGACGGCCGGGCATTTCGAATTGGCAAGAGAGAGGAATCCGTTCCTGGAGGAGACCTTTTCAGTAACAAGCCGCGACCAAAGAGATCAAAGAACTGGGCTCCCTTAGCCCCGGGGTTGCCCCGGAACCGTGAAGGCTTTGATTTAGCTACCTGACCTTGTCACGACGGGGTACTGAGTACCGGCAGCGCCTGTTGCAATGGCGGCCGCGACAACCGGCGGCAGCCGCTGGCACGGCCGGACGTCGTGCGGGGAGCCTCTTTTCTTCGAAGTCACCCCGCCGAGCCCGGTACGGGACGGCCTTGCGCCCCATGCCGTGAATGGCGTATTTTCTAGTTGTCTCGTCGTGGTGTCGCCGCTCCAGACCCCGGTTACGCCTCCTCGACGTCAGGTCCCCTCCGTCATTGTCACGTTTGGGGGGTGGCTGGCCGACCCGAGGAGGATGCCATGTGGGAGCACTTGGAGAAGGCGCTAGAGCGAAGAGCCACGGGGAAGGTGACCGGCAGGCGCAGCCGACGACTGCCGAGCGGACCGGCTTCGTCCGGCCTTCAGTGCGCCAGAAGAGGCCCCGGCCAATCTGCGGTGGCGCAAGTCGCAAACCTGGACCATGGTGTGTCTGTTGTGCCCGGTGACGGCGGCGAGGCGCCCGGTGGCGTGGTCGACCTGACTTTGGACCTGTACGTCGCCAAGGAGCGCCGGAATTACGACGCTCTCCCTGAGACGCCACTACCGCAACCTACTGGGGGGCCGGCCCCTTCGGGGGCGAGCCGGTACATTTCGACCCGGTTGCGCAGGGAGCCGGTCGGTTACCCTTATGCGTCCGCCCACCTTATGTGCAGTACCGATGGGTTGGCGCTCGTCCGGGTGACCGGGGAGATCGACCTTTGCACGGCACCGCAGCTTTTGGTCGCCGTCAACAAAGCCCTCGGCGATGGCGCCCGCTCAATCTTCATCGACCTCGCCCAAGTATCCTTCTTCGGTGCCGCCGGGGCAATGGCGCTACTTGTCGCCAGGCGGCAGTGCCAACGCCGAGGTGCAGAGTTCGTGCTCCTCCGTCCGTCGCGCCCGGCTCTGAGGGTCCTGGCCCTTACGGACCTCGTGCGGCCAGTAATCGACTTGAGGGGATAACGCCGCCCCGGTGACGGGGAGCGCCCCTGGTGGTCCAGCGTCACAAGGTGGTGCTCATCTCGAGTTGGTGGACCCAGGCCCTCTGCGCCGGCGCATCGAGTCGGTCCCACCAGGGCGCGGAAGCTTGGCCACCGCCCGACCATGGGTATGTCGGGCACTGTGGGTGACCGCCGGTGAACGCACCGAGCGACCGGCTTTTGGCCCAGCGGGCGTCGGGCGGCGATGTCCTGGCGTTCGAGGTCCTGGTTAGGCGCTATCAGCTTCGGGTACTGCGGTTGTGCGTCGGGATGTTGGGGGACCGGCACGCGGCTGAGGACGCCGCTCAGGACGTGTTCTTTTCGGCTTGTCGGTCGATGGGCCGGTTCCCGGGGCGACGCCCAGTTTTTTCGACGTGGCTATACCGGATAGCCACAAACCAATGCTTGCGGGACATCCGTCGGCGAGCGGCGCCGACTGCGCGCTGCCCGAGTTAGGGCTAAGGAAGGCTCAGGTCGAGTAAAACCAGTCCAGGCATGTTCATGTCGCGTGGCATCTAGCCACTCTGCGACCGACGCGACAAGTCCGCACCGGGACTCGTCGGAAGGACAGTCCTTGGCTTCGTCCACCTCGACCTGGCCATTTGCTACTGCCACGGCGCGTCGGGCGCGGGAACAGCCGGTCCCGATCGAGGACCCGCACGGTGAGGAGGCTCGATTGCCGCCGCGCCCTGGTCTGGGCAGAGGTGTCGAGAGGAGCTCCCCCGCGCTGCCCTACCGCCGAAGCCCATTGAAGGCTCATGAAATTTGATGGCGGATACTGGGAACCGGCGACGGGTCTACACCATCTGCCACAGCGCCCGTCTCGTGAGCGTTGTTCCGGGCCCCTGGGCCGAAGTGGTAGTCGTGCCGAAGAGACTGGCTAAGCCGAGGAGTAGCATCCCGGCTATGAAGAGCGCATGATGACACGCGAGAGGAGCGTAAGGGCCTGTGGCTAGTGAGCACTGGAAAGATGAGCCCGAAGCGGAGGATTTCCCCGCTGCCGAGTCGTTCCTCTCGTTGCTGGTGGGGGCGGAGGCGGCCTCCAAGCTGGCCAAGGCCTTGCGCAAGGAGCGGTCGCTGAAAAACTACGCAGCTAAAGACATTCTGCGGGCCGCCAACCTGCCGATGCTTAGCCCGCAGGACTCCGAGGTCGCCACCGACCTGAACAAGGTCAAGGCCGGCAACACACTGTCGCCCGTGCTCCTGGTCCAAGGCGAACCGCTGTGGGTCGCGGACGGATACCACAGGATCTGCGCCAGCTACCACCTGGATGAGAAGACCGAAGTACCTTGCCGGATCGTCAGCCGCACGCATTAGGCACGCGGACCTGGTCGAGCCAAGCGGAACTGGCAAACGTGAGCCGGTGGGCTGCTTCGAAGCGGCCGAGGCGCTCCTTGATGAGCCGGGCGTGGCCGACACCCGCGACTGCTTCGAGGCGGAACACCATCGCTTGGTGGGGATAAGCACCGGGATCAACAGGGGAAATACCCGCAGCGAGGCTGTTGCCGTAGTTTGGCCGGCCTTAGAATAGGTGGCCGCGCCGCCCGCGTCGTTGTCCGACAAGGATGACCCCGGGCCGATGATCGCCGCAAGGGTGAGGAAACGGCGCGCCAGTCGCCGGGTGCTCGCGTCGGGCGCCGGCGTAGCGGCCCTAGCCATCGCCTCGAGCGCGCCCCGCAGGTGGGGCCTGGGTATTAGGGAAGCGCCCCCCTCGTTTGCGGGGGAGCACAGGGCATAGTGGGGAGCTTCCCGGGCCGTGAGAGGTAGACCGCCGCCCCGTCCATGCAGGCCGCCTCGGCTTCGCCCCTGGCTTGAGCGGACGTAGGCGCTATGGAACTGATGGGCCAGGACCACCGAGAGACGTTTTCCGCCCCGACGAGCCTCGCCGGCTTTCCCAGGCAGCGCCGGCCACGGCTCCTACGACGATCACCCCTCCGAGGGCGGCGAGCCATGTCATGAGGCTGAGGACGGTGCCGAGGGGCCCATAAAGCTTGTCCTCACTGATGACATTGCCTGCTGCTAGTTGACGAGAAATATGGAGACGCTGGATGTGGGTCGTCTAGCGAAGTGACCGGAACGCGGCGCGAACCTCCTCTGAAAAGAGTTCTGGCTCTTCCCAGGCGGCGAAATGGCCGCCCTTTTCGACCTCGTTGAAGTAAGTGACGTTAGGGTAGGCGTTCTCAACCCAGCTGCGTGGAGCCCTGAAGATCTCGCCGGGGAACGTGGTGAAGCCGACCGGGAGCGACACTGGCGCAGGAGCGTGGCCCGCGGCCAGAGCGGTAGCTCGTCCGCCTTCCCAGTAAGACCGGGCCGCCGAGGCCCCGGTGCCCGTCAACCAGTACAGGCTGATGTTGTCGAGGATGTGGTCCCTGGTGAGGTTGCCCGCCGGCTGCTTGTCGAGGAAGGCGCGGGAGATCTTGTGGTAACTGTCCGTGTCGTGGTCGATCATCCAGGCCGCCAGGGCCACGGGCGAGTCCAGCAGGGCATAGCCGATGGTTTGGGGCCGCGTCGCCTGTTCCAGGAAGTAACCAAAGCCGCTCTTCCGGAACTCGGCCAGCGCCTGCGCGGCGGCGCGTTCCTGCTCGGATTCAGTCGGCTCGGAGGCGCCTCCCAGCGCCGGTACGAGCAAGTTCGTGTGTATGCCGGCCAGCCCCTTGGGCGCCTGGCGGCCCATAGCGTCGGTGACGGCAGCGCCTTGGTCGCCGCCCTGGGCTACGTAGCGGGTGTAGCCGAGACGGCGCATCAGCTCCGCCCACGCCTGCGCCACGCGACCGGAGTGCCAGCCGACCTCGGATGGCTCGGCGGAAAAACCGTACCCGGGGATGGACGGCACTACGAGGTCGAAGGCGTCCTGGGGGGCTCCCCCGTGCGCGGGCGGGTCGGTGAGCGGGCCTACGACCTCGAGCATCTCGATGACCGAACCCGGCCATCCGTGCGTCAGGATCAGCGGTAACGCGTCAGCGTGTGGTGACTTCACGTGGATGAAGTGGACGTCCACCCCATCGATCTCGGTCTTGAACTGCGGCAGCGCGTTGAGCCTCGCTTCGCACCGACCCCAGTCGTAATCGGTCTCCCAGTAGCGTGCGAGCTCCTGGGTCGTCGCCAGCTGCACGCCTTGCGACCGGTCCGCTACCAGCTCCCTGGAAGGCCAGCGCGTCGCTGCGATGCGCGCTCGCAGCGACTCCAGTGCCGCCCCGGGGATCTGGACCGTAAACGGCCGCACCTCAGTGTTACGGGCCAAGTCTTCGGTGGGGTTAGACATATCAGTCTCCTTTAATCCGGTGGATTGGTTATCGACATACAGCGCTCTTGGGTCGTTCTTGCCTCGAGGTCCTGAGCGCGCCGCTCGTTTGCTACAGCCGTCGCTCGTCCGAACATTAACACGAAGACCTCAATGCCGGCCTCGAAAAATCGATGAATAGGCGCGGCTACTGGAACTGGGCCCAGAAGTCGCAGTGGTGCTCGATGGCGAAATTCGTCTCCAGCTGTGGTCGAGGTGGCACCAGGGACTGGACCGCCTCGCTGTGGGGACCGAACGGCCGCCACGGTACCTGGCCCCTCGAGACCCGCACGCCGATCGCCGCGAACGTGGCCCAGTCGCGTCGCATCGTGCTCGCCAACGCCGCCTGGTCCGGGTCGAGCGTCCCCGGGATAGGCGCGGTAGGCAGGTTGAACAGGTACCGCAGCTCGGGCCCATGGGTGAGTTTGAGATCTCGGCTGGTGGCCACCTGAAAGCTGCGGCTCCTCCCGGTGGTTCATCGGTGGAGAACCTGCGGGCCTCGTCGGCTACCACGGCGGTGGCCGTGGCCAAGGCCGCCGTCGACGGGCGCGCGGCCACCGCCAATCCGGACAACCTGGTACAGGCGGTACAGGACGCCATGTGGCAGCCTGTTTACCCCGGCGACATGTCGTGACACTATTTGAATGAGCCCCAAAATCAATGGTCGTGACCGGACGGACAACGCCCGGCACGAGCGCTGGGCTGCCTGGACTGAGACCCAGCGCGGCGACGACCCGTAGTTCGATTCCTCGCTAAGGAGAGACCTTTCGTGACCGCTAACGACGAAGCACCGAAGATCCTCGATATCCCGATCGGGCTCGACGCCACCGGGCTGCGCTAGGAGTTCGACAGCCTGGGCAAGGTGGAGGTCCCCGCCGACCACTACTGGGGGGCCCAGACCCAGCGCAGCCTGGAGCACTTCAACATCGGCCATGACCGGATGCCAAAAGAGGTGTACCACGCCTACGGCTATGTGAAAAAGGCGGCCGCCATCGTCAATACGGCCGCCGGGCGCCTGCCGGAGTGGAAGGGCCAGCTGATCGAGAGGGTGTGCGACGAGGTCACCAGCGGCCAGTTGGACGCCGAGTTCCCCCTTTATGTGTGGCAGACCGGCTCGGGCACCCAGTCCAACATGAACGTGAACGAGGTCATCTCCAACCGCTGCATCCAACTGGTGGGAGGCGCCCTCGGCTCCCAGGAGCCGGTCCAGCCCAACGACCACGTGAACATGGGCCAGTCCTCCAACGACACGTTCCCGACGGCCATGCACATCGCCGCCTACACCATGGCTACGGGGAAGACCATCCCGGCCCTAAAACGCCTACGCGACGCCATCGACGCCAAGTCCAAACCGTGGGCCGACGTGGTCAAGATCGGCCGCACCCACTTAGAGGACGCCGTCCCGCTCACCGTGGGCCAGGAATGGTCGGGCTACGCCGGGGCCTTAGACGACGCCATCGCCGAGGCCGAGCACGTCACCGCCGGCCTGCTGGTGCTGGCCATGGGAGGCACGGCCGTGGGCACCGGGCTCAACGCCCCGGCCGGCTTCGGCGACCAGGTGGCGGCCGAGATCGCCAAGATGACCGGCGCCCCCTACGTGACCGCCGCCAATAAGTTCACCGCCCAGGGCACCTTGGACCGCATGGTGCGCGCCCACGGCGGGCTGAAGGCAGCGGCCGTCAGCCTGTACAAGATCGCCAACGACCTGCGCTGGCTGGGCTCGGCGCCCGCACCGGCATCCACGAGCTCATCTTCCCGGCCAACGAGCCCGGCAGCTCGATCATGCCCGGCAAGGTCAACCCCACCCAGGCCGAGGCCATGCTTATGGTGGCCATCCAGGTCATCGCCTCGGACGTGGCCGTGACCATGGGCGGGGCCGAGGGCAACTTCGAGCTGAACGCCTTCAGGCCCATCTTGATCGACAACTACCTGCACTCGGCCCTCATCCTGGCCGACATGTGCGACCACCTCCGCAGCTTCATGGTGGAGGGGACCAAGCTCAACCAGGCCAAGTTGAGGGAGAACATCGATAACTCGGTCATGATGGTCACCGCTCTCTCCCCGGTCATCGGCTACGACAAGGCGGCTGCCATCTCGTACTACGCCATCGACCACAACCTGGCCCTCAAGCCCGCGGCCCTGGCCAACGGCGTCAGCGAAGAGCTGTACGACAAGGTGGTCAACCCACTGGCACTGACCCGTGGAGGGTCGGCCGACGTCCCGTCCGGCCCCGGCGGCGCGCAAAAACCCTGAGATGGCCACCCAGTACAGCGACCGGGAGGCTCAACGCATGGAGCCCGTCGGCAAGGCTGCCCTGATTGCCTCAGTCGGCGGAGCCCGTGGCTACGCCGACTGGACCAACCCCGACCACCGGCTCCGGCGGCTCCTATCGGAGTTCATGGGCATGGCCGGGCTGACCTTCATCCTGTCTGGCGGGGCAGCCATCCTGGTCAAGTATGGGGGACGGGCTCTGCAGCCCTGGCAAACCGTGCTGGTGCTCTCGCTGGTCTCGGCACTGTGGCTGGTCGTCGCCGTCTACTTCCTGGGCGACATCTCGGCCCACTTCAACCCGGCCACCACCTTGGCGTTCGCACTGCGCCGTGACATGGGCTGGGTCATGGCCGGGATCTACTGGGTCGTCCAGTTCGCCGGTGCTATCTGCGGTTCTCTGCTGGCGCGGGGCTTCTTCGGTGTGGAAGGCAACCTAGCCGCCACCATCCCCAAGCCCGGGAAGTCGTGGCAGGCGGCCGGCTTTGAGGCCATCATCACCTTCGGCCTGGTGCTCATGGTCCTGAACCTGGCCAACGGCCCGAAACTCAACGGGCCGTTCATACCGCTGGCCGTCGGCGCGTACATCCTGGGCTGGGGCACGATGGGCGGACCGTTCGATGGTGCCTCAATGAACCCGGCACGCAGCTTCGGGCCCGACGTAGCCATCGGCAACCTGTCCACTTGGTGGGTCTATCTGATCGGGCCCGTAGCCGGCGCGGTCATCGCCGTCGGCGTCGCTTACGTCCTGCGCGGGCCGGCTAAGGCGCAGGAAGCCGGCGCCGCGCAGGGAGAGCCGCTCCACCGGTCCGGGCTGCCTGATAGGCGGGCGGCCGAATAGGAACGATCCACGCCGCCTACCTGGGACTGGAGGTCGAGGCGGTTCGGATTGGCGGAGTGGAACATCAGCGGGTGGGCGAGGACCACGTCGCCCTCGTCGGCGACCACCTCGACGACCCCGCCCACCCCTCCCGGTCCAAGATGCCAGTCAGTCGTCGTGACTGACGCCTCCCCTGAGGACGGCAGGCGTCGGCTGAGCCTTTCTTCCGGCCTCCCTCAGACCAACCTCGACTCGGTCGGGGTCACGGACGCGAGATTCGACAAGGTTCCGCCTTGAGGGGTCGTCATCCGAGACAGACCGGGTTCCCCGCCGCTTTCGGGCGTGGCCGTCCCCGCGCATCGCGTGCGCTAGAACTTCTTGGGGTTCGGGTCTCTGGATCTTGTGACAAGTTTTGTGCTGTTCCTGTTTGGCTATGCCGCAAAGCCGAGCCTGGCGTTCGTGACGTAGTCATCGGTGATGCGCGAGATTGTTGCCAGGGCGCGGCGTAGCTCGAGCGGCGCTGGGGGTTGGTCCCCTTCGAGCAACGGGCGGAGCAGGCGGCCGTAGAGCTTGGTGTAAAAGATGACGACGCGTTGGCCGTCAGGGGTCAAGGCATAGGAGTTGGTTTTGGCTTGGCGCTGGATAAGGCCGTGGAGGCGGAGCCGGCGCAAGTCGTAGCTCATCTGGGCGGAGCTGTAGTCCTTGCCGAGGAGCCCGGCCACCTGCCCGCGAAGGCTCTTGTTGGTGAAGCCGGTGACGGCGTGGACGACCAGGCAGAGCGAGCCGGCCAGGGCCATGGCGCGTTGGTCCCCGAAGCGGAAAGCCCCGGTTCGTTGGCCCTCTCTCATGTAGGGCTGGTGGATGCGCTCAAAGAGCGCAGAGCCGATGGCACAGCCCTGGCCGGCACGTTCGATCCTAAGCAGGCGGTCGTTGACTTGACGAGCCTTGGAGATGAGCTCGGGCAGGTGCTCGAGACGGGCGAGCACCCCGATGTCTTTCGGTTTGTTGACCACGGTCTCGATCCTTAGCGCCCTGCCCTCCTTCAGGTACTGCTTGACCCGGCTGTGCTTGTAGGAGAAGTCGAGGTGCACCTCGGTGCCTGGGGAAAAGACACGGGTGGAGAACGGCTGGGTCGTCCCCCGGCCGCGCCGTTCGCGGCCGAAGACGGCGCGGACTTCCTCGGGACGGCCGATGCCGATGTTGTCTGTTACCAGGGCCTCGAAGAAGCCCCGGGCCCGGCGGGGGTCGTCGAAGACCAGGGTGCGGGAGACTTCCACCTGGCGCATGGAGAGCTCCCAGAAGTACCCCGCCGCTTTGTCTTCAGCGGTGAACGGCGTCGGCACCACCGCGGCCCAGCGGTCGAAAAAGCCCTGCACGTCAGCCGGCCCGAAGCGGTCGCAAATGGCCTGGAGGCGGGCAGGTTGGGCGCAGGAGGCAAAGCCGTTGGCCAGCTCGCCGAAGACGAGGCCCTCACGCCGGGCCTGGCGCTTGGCCCACTCGTGGCCGTTCAGCCATTACGCGTCGGCCCGGATTATGTCCCGCGGGACCGGGGGCCCCGTGCCGGCGAGCGATGTTTGATGTGGCGGGGCTGCATAATTCAGAGGGCGTCGAGGAAGGCTAGGAGGTGGTCGGAGGGTCGGTAGCGGCCGGGCTTGGTGTTCAGAGGGGTGGTGCGGGCGAGTGCTCGTTCTTTGATGGACAGATCGGCGTGTAGGTAGACGCGGCTCGTAGTCTCAACTCGCTCGTGGCCGAGCCATAAAGCAATGACCGCGGTGTCCGTTCCGCTGCGTAACAGTTCCATGGCGCAGCTGTGGCGATTACGTGGAATTTCCCATAAGCGGCATTATGTGGACGGCTGGGTTATGTGGCCGGCCGGGGTGTTTCCGTTGACGGGGTTGCCGCGCGTGCCGGTTCCGGCCACATAACCCGGGGATCGGAGACGGCCGCTGGCGCGTTGGAGGAGCGGGAGGAGAATCGCCTGTCTGTTCACCACGATCAGAAAGGCCGGTTCCTATGGAAGCAGCAGCGATCCCGGAGGCTTCAGCGCGGGTGATCCTCGCGTTGAAGTCGGCGGGCAGGTCGAAGACAACGATCAAACGCCACGAAGCGGAGTTCAACGCGCTCGCAAGGTTCCTCGAGGCGCGGCGCCAGGCACTGCCCACCGAGGCGGACTGTCTCGATTTCGTGGCCGAGCGGTCAGGGTCCAGGCTCGCTGGCCTGCGCGAGCCAACGAGTTCCAGACCTGCCCAACTCGCGCGTCGGCCCCTGATCTTGTTGATGGAATGCCTGGACGGGGGCATGCCCGAGG
This sequence comes from uncultured Acidimicrobiaceae bacterium, assembly GCA_963749305.1. Lineage (GTDB taxonomy): Bacteria > Actinomycetota > Acidimicrobiia > Acidimicrobiales > Palsa-688 > Fen-671. The sequence goes on along the minus strand of CAVVMN010000012.1, from coordinate 142,942 downwards.
TGGGCCAGGCCACAACGCCGTCGGTCGATCGGTGCCCGTCGTGTTTCCGGGCGGCCAGGGACGAATACCTTGCGGCGTGCCGGAGGCGGGGCAACGCCGAAGCCAGCATCGCGACGAAGCGACGTGCTGCCGAGCTGTTCCTCGGCTATCTCGACGAGGTCGGCCGGGAAACCCTCGACGAGACGGAGGCCAGGGACTTGGCCGGGTTTTGGCCCGGCGCCACCGTCGCCGCTACGCCCCGAAAACGACCGGCTTGCTGCGTTCGGGGTTGGCTGACTTCCTGCGCCACTTGCACCAGACCGGGCAGATCCGCGATGACCTGGCCGGGCGGCTCCCACCCCAGCGCTCTCCCCGGCGGGGCGAGGCGACCCCCTATCCGTGGACGGCTGAGGATGTCCGCCTGGTCCTGGACCAGATCGACCGGCAATCGTCGATCGGGAAACGCGACTACGCGATGGTCTTGTTGACCGCCAGGCTCGGTTTGAGGGTCGGAGACCTGCGCCGCTTGGAGCTGGGATGGTTCGACTGGCGGGCCAAAACCCTGGCGTTGACGCAGCACAAGACCGGCCTGGCGTTGAGTTTGCCGGTGCCGGGCGATGTCGGATGGGCGGTGATCGACTACATCCGCCACGGCCGGCCCGAAGCGAGCTGTCCGCAGGTGTTCGTGAAACACCGCTACCCGTTCACGGCTTTTGGTTCGTCCACGTCGGCGGGCTGCCGGCTGCGCTATTACGCGCGGCGCGCCGGGATCGTGTTCTCGGCCGGGCGATCGCACGGCCTGCACTCGCTGCGTGGTGCTCTGGCGGTCGCGATGCTCCAAACCAACACGCCCCCGCCGGTGGTCGCGGCGGTCCTGGGGCACGCGACGGCCAAGACCACCGCAGCCCACTACCTCAGGCTCGACATCGAGCACCTGCGCTGCTGCGCACTCGACGTCGAAGATGTCCTCGACACCGCGCAAGGGACACAGCCGTGAAGACCCTGACGCTGCGGGACCTGGTCGACACGCTGGTCGCGGCACGCCACGCCGGCGGGTTCCGCTACAAGAGCCAAGCACGGGTGTTGTGCCAGTTCGCCGGGCACTGCGGCCGGGAAGGGTACGCCGACGGTTCGATCGTCCAAGAAGCCGTCGAGGAATTCCTCTACGGCCGCCACCTCAAAGCGTCCACCGTCCGCCGTGAGGAGATCGTCCTGCGCGAACTGGCCGAACATGCCCGCCAGTTCGGCTGGCAAGCATGGGCGCCGCCCACGCTGACACGGGTGAAGACCCCCCACCGGCCGCCGCCATATGTGTTCAGCGACGACGAGATCCGCCGCCTCTTCCGCGTCATCGACACCCAGCCGCTGTCCGAGATGTCGAACAGGGCGCTGGTCGACCCGGTGTTGTTCCGGGTGTTCTACGGCACCGGGATGCGCCACTCAGAAGCGCTCAACCTGGAACTGGCCGACTTCGACCCGGCCCGCGCCACCCTCGAGGTGAGCGACACCAAGAACCACGAGAACCGCATCGTGCCCGTCACCAGGCGCCTCGCCGACACGCTGGAGGATTACATCGCGGCCGCGCACCCCGATCCCGACCCCACCAACAAGCTGTTCCACACCGGCGACCCCGCCACCCCGGCCGACCTGTCCACGATTTACAACAGGTTCCGCGGTTACCTGGCCGACGCCGACATCCCTCATTTCCCGGGAGGCCCCCACATCCATTCCCTGCGGCACGGCTTCGCCGTCCAGAACCTACGCCGCTGGGCGGCCAACAGAGCGGACCTGACGGTGATGCTGCCCTATCTGTCCGCGTACATGGGCCATGCTGACCAACGCGGAACCCAGTACTACCTCCAGTTGACCGCGGACGCGCACCCCGAGGTCGCTGCCATGGCCAAGCTCAGGTTCGGCTATGTCATCCCCGAGCCGGTCACGCCCGAAGCGCTCGAACCGTGAGCCGCGTGAACCCAGCCGGCGGGGACCTGGCCGGCAAGTGGCTGTCGAAATTCCTCACCAACCACCTGGCCGGGGAGCGGGACCTGTCCCCCCAGACCATCGCCTCCTATCGAGACGCCATCAGGCTGCTGCTCACCTGGTTCCGCGACGAGGAGGGAACACCACCCGAAAAGCTGCGCCTCGCCGACCTCGATCGCACCGCCGTGCTCGGCTTCTTGGACTGGCTCGAAACCGAACGCGGCAACTCGGCGGCGACCCGCAACCAGCGCCTCGCCGTCATCAAAACGCTTGTCCGGTATACCGCGGTCGAACGGCCAGAGTTCCTCGACCAAGGCACCCAGATCATCGCCATCAAGCAGAAGAGGACCCCCGCCGTCGACATGGGCCACCTCAGCGGCGACGAGGTCAAGGCTCTCCTGGCCGAACCAGACCCAACCACCCGGCGCGGGCTGCGAGACACGGTCCTGCTCTCCACCCTCTACGACACGGCTGCCCGCGTCCAAGAGATCTGCGACCTGAACACCTCCGACGTCCGAGCGACCCGCCCGATGGTGATGACACTGCACGGCAAAGGCTCCAAGACCAGGCGGGTCCCGCTGATGGACCCCACAGCCGAACTGGTCGAGCACTACCTCGACCGACGCACACCCCACCTCGGCGTCGGCGCGGACGCAGACCCACTGTTCAACGGGCCGAACCAGACCCGACTGACCCGTTGGGGCGTCACCAAAATCCTCGCCAGGCACGTCCAATCCCTGCGCCGCCGCGACCCCAGCTACGGGGCCGGCGTGAACGTCACCCCACACGTGATCAGAAGGACCCGGGCGATGCACCTCCTACAAGCCGGAATCAACCTGATCTACATCCGCGACCTCCTCGGCCACGCCGACGTGTCCACAACCGAGATCTACGCCCGCGCCGACGCCGAAGCGAAACGCAACGCCATCGAGAGCGCCTACCAGTCCCTCACCCCCACGCCCTTGGCCGACTGGACAGCAGATCAAGATCTCCTCGAATGGCTCGACCACGTCTGCCAGTAACGCACCCGGGTTATGTGGCCGGAACCGGCACGCGCGGCAACCCCGTCAACGGAAACACCCCGGCCGGCCACATAACCCAGCCGTCCACATAATGGCGAAGGGTATGGGGTGTCGGGTGTTTGGTCGCCAGCGACGGGCAGCGGCGTTGGGCGGCGGCGGCGTGCTTGGCGACGAGGTCCTCGACTGCTCCGCGAGTCAGGGCGCTGCCGCGCCGAGCGGGGAAGAGCGGATCGGCCGGCGCGCCGCCGCGTTCTTGCATCCAGGTCCGCACGACGGCGATGGTGCCTTTGGACAGCGGCGTGCACCTGTCCTTCCTGCCTTTGCCTCTGCAGCGGACATGGGCGCCGGTGCCCAGCTCGACGTCGCAGTTACGTAGCCCGGTGAGTTCCGATACCCGAAGACCGGTCTCAGCAGCGACGCCGAGCAGAGTGTGATCTCGCCGCCCGGTCCAGGTGTGCCGGTCGGGTGCTGCGATGACGGCATCGAGCTCGGAGCGGGTCAGATAGCAGACGTCGGTCCTCTGGCAGCGTTTGGTGGGTATGGCCAGCACTCGGGCGATGAGCTCGGCGTGCTCGGGGTGGCACAGGGCGCCATAGTGAAAGAACGAGCGGATGGCGGCCAGGCGGGCGTTTCGGGTGCGGGCACTGTTGTGGCGTTCCTGCTCGAGGTGATCCAAGAAGGCGCTGACGGCGGTGGCATCGAGATCGGCCAGGTCCAGCCGGGATGGTTGTTTGCCTGTCCGGTCACACAGGAAGCGCAGCAGCAACCGCCAGGCGTCCCTGTAGGCAGCGATGGTGTTGTTGCTGGCATGTCGTTGGTTGATCAGCCGCTCGGTGAAGAACGTTTCTAGGGTTGGGGCAAGCGCGCTCATGCTCTCACCGCCATGGCACGGTCTCGCCGCTCGGCGGCCAAGGCGAGCAGTTCGGGGACGGCGGAGAGGTACCAATACGTGTTGGCCGGCTTGGTGTGACCGAGAAGGGTGGACAGCAGGGGCAGACGCGCTTCGACGTCGAGGCCCTCGCGATACCAGCCGAGCAGGGTGTCCACGGCCAGCGAGTGGCGCTTATGCGGAATTCCGCATAACCGGCATTAGGTGGACGGCGGAGTTATGCGCCCTGTCGGCGTGTCGCTGCTGGTGGGGGCCGTGCCGGTAGGGCTTTCGTCCGCATAATCCTGGCCGTCGGTGTCAGCGCGCCAGCGAGTCGAGCCAACCGATCAGTGACGGCGCGGGCTGGCTCACAGCGCTGCTGAAGCGCTGCTCGCATCGGCGAAGAATCGCCTGTCCATTCGTTCGACTACCGAATGCAGAGGTGATTCTCATGGGAGAGGCAGATGTCACGGACTGCTGTCGGCCGTGTCCTGGCGGTGTTGCGCGATGCCGACAGGGCCGAGAGTACGGTCCGGCGCCAACAAGCCGTGCTGGACCGGTTTGCTGCCTTCTTGGCCGGGCGTGGCCTGGGTACGGTGAGCGACGAGGCATGCCTCGACTTCATCGCGGACCAGACCGGGGTCAGGTTGGGGTCGTTGCGAGAGCCGATCACAGACAGGGCTGTCCAGGCGGTTCGTCGGCCGGTGGTGTTGATGGCAGACGTGCTGGCCGGTCGGGCCGTCGACGTTGATCGGTCGGTGGTCCCGGCGAAGGACGACTGCCCTGTCAGGTTCCGCCCGCTCAGGGACGACTACCTCGCTTCGTGCCGCGCGCGACCCAACGCGGAGGCGACCGTGGTCGCGAAGGACAAGGCGGCTAGCCGGTTCTTGGGCTACCTGGTCGAGGTCGGCGTCGATGATCTCGCAGCGCTCGGCGTGCGAGACGTGTCGGGCTTCTTGTTGCACCAGCGTGGACTGCGACGCAAGACCATCGCGGCCATGAGATCGTGCCTGGCGGACTTCCTGGGCTTTTTGGCCAGCACGGGCCGGGCACCGCGCAGTCTGGCGGACCGGCTGCCTCCGCACCGTCACGTCCGTCACGAGTCCGAGCCGCACCTCTGGACCGCGGATGAGATCCGCAAGGTCCTCGCCGTCATCGACCGTCACTCTGTCGCCGGCAAACGCGACTACGCCATGATCCTGGCGACCGCCCGGCTCGGGCTGCGGATCTCGGATCTGCGCCAACTCGAACTGGGCGACCTCGACTGGCGGGCGAAGAGGATCTCGATCGTCCAGCACAAAACGGGCCGGCCGCTCAGCCTGCCACTGCTCGACGACGTCGGCTGGGCGATCATCGACTACGTCCGAGACGGCCGCCCCGAGACGGCCTGCCCGAAGGTGTTCGTCAAGCACCGTCACCCCTTCGACGCGTTCGGGTCCGCCTCCTCGGTCGCCTCCCGGTTGTCACGTCACGCGGCGCGAGCCGGGATCACGTTCCCTCCGGGCGAGGTCTGCGGGATGCACTCCCTGCGCGGCGCGCTGGCCGTGGCCATGATCGGCAGCGGCACGTCGATACCGGTGGTGTCGGCCGTGTTGGGACACGCCTCGAGCGATACGACCCAGGCCTACTACCTGCGCTTTGACACCGAGCGGCTGCGCTGTTGCGCGTTGGACGTCGAAGACGTCCTCGAAGGGGCCAAGGCGGGTGAGCGCGGTGTCTGAGACGACGCTTTCGCACCTCGTCACCGACCTGGTCGGCTTGCGCCACGCCGGCGGGTACAGGTTCAAAGTCCAAGAACGGGCCCTGCGCCAATTCGCGGACCACTGCCGGCGGGAGGGCTACCCGGACGGGTCGATCACCAAAGAAGCGGTCGACGGGTTCTGCTACGGACGTCACCTGCGGTCCTCCACAGTCCGGCGCAACGAGTTGGCACTGCGCCAACTCGCCGAGCACGCGCAAGCCGCCGGCTGGGATGCCTACGCCCCGGCCGCGACTACTCGCGTCCGTGTCCGCCACCAGCCGCCATATGTGCTCACCGACGATGAGGTGCGCCGCTTGTTCGCCGCAATCGACGCTCAGGCCATGTCCTCCTACTCGAACAAGGCGCTGGTCGACCCGGTCCTGTTCAGGGTGTTGTACGACGCCGGCCTCAGGGTCTCCGAGGCGCTCAAGCTGACCCTGGCTGACCTGGACGCATGTGCTCGGACACTTCGGATCCGTGACTCGAAGAACGGTGAGGGCAGGACCATCCCGATCACCGGCCGGCTCAGCGCGACCCTGGACGCCTACATCGCCGCCGCGCACCCGGCCCCCGAGCACGGCGACAACGTGTTCTACACCCGGGCTGCGGGCAGGCCGATCAACCAGGCGACCGTCTACACGCGCTTCCGCGGCTACCTCGCCGACGCCGGCATCCCCCACTTCATCGGCGGTCCCCATCCGCACTCGCTGCGCCATGGCTTCGCCGTCGCCAACCTGCGACGATGGGCCACCGCCGGCACGGACCTGGCCGTGATGCTGCCCTACCTGGCCTGCTACATGGGCCACGCCGACCTTCGCGGCACCCAGTACTACCTGCGGCTGACCGCGGACGCCTACCCCGAGGTGATGGCCAAAGCCCAACTGCGGTTCGGTCACGTCATCCCCGCCCCGCCCGAGGACGAGTCGTGACCCCCCAGCCCACGCCGCCCCCGGACCTTGCCGGGCGCTTCCTGGCGAAGTTCTTCACCGAGCACCTGGCCGGGGAGCGCGCAGCCTCACCAAGGACCACAGCCTCCTACCGGGACGCGATGAAGCTGCTGCTCACCTGGTTCAAGGACGTAGAGCACCTCCCACCCGAGCGGCTGCGGCTGGCCGACATCGACCGGCCCCGGGTCCTGCGGTTCCTGGACTGGTTGGAGACTGAGCGGTCCTGCTCGGCGGCCACCCGCAACCAGCGCCTCGCGGTGATCAAGTCGTTTTGCCGCTACACCGCCGTCGAGCAGCCCGAGCACCTCGACCAGGTCAGCCAAGTCCTCGCCATCCGACAGAAGAACACCCCAGCCCCGGATCTCGGGCACCTGACCGGGGACGAGGTGAAGGTGTTGCTCGCCGAGCCCGGCACGGCCAGCGCACGCGCGGTCAGGGACACCGTCCTGCTCGCCCTGGCCTACGACAGCGCCGCCCGCGTCCAAGAGCTCTGCGACCTCGACGTCGCAGACATCCGCCGCACGGACCCGATGACGGTGGCAATCCACGGGAAGGGCCAAGATCCGGTACGTGCCCGTGATGGCCCCAACCGCCCACCTCGTCGCCGACTACCTCGAACGCCGCGAGCCGCACCCCGGCCTCGGATCCGACGCGGGCCCACTGTTTTACGGACCGAACCACTCCAGGTTGACCCGGTCCGGGATCGCCAAGCTCCTGGCCCGCCACGTGCGAGCCGTCCGGGCCCGCGACCTCGTCTGGGCTCCTGGCCTGCCGGTCACGCCCCACACGCTCCGGCGCAGCCGGGCGATGCACCTGGTCCAGGCCGGCGTCAACCTGATCTACATCCGCGATCTACTCGGCCACGCTGACGTGTCCACCACCGAGATCTACGCCCGCGCAGACGCGGAGACCAAACGCAAAGCGATCGAAAATGCCTACGAGCCACTCACCCCAGACGTCCTGCCCGACTGGACCTCGGACACCTCACTGATCGGCTGGCTCGACTCGCTGGCGCGCTGACACCGACGGCCAGGATTATGCGGACGAAAGCCCTACCGGCACGGCCCCCACCAGCAGCGACACGCCGACAGGGCGCATAACTCCGCCGTCCACCTAATGGCGGAAGTCGTGCAGCCGGGGACGGCAACGATCGGAGCGGGGCTCGAGTCCAGCTTGGCCGACCAGACGAGCGAAGACGTAGTGGACGTTCTGGCTGATCAGCCGGCTGCCGGTGGTCGAGATCAGCAGGCTGGGCGCCTTCGGAGAACTGCAGCAGTGGTCGCGGAGTTCCCCATAGTCGGCCAGGGCGACCAGGGTGCTCGGGTGCAGCGGCACTTGTCTGCTCTTCGCAAACTTGCTGTCCCGGATCGTCAAGACCCCTTCGGCGGTGTCCAGGTCTGATCGGTCGAGGCGGATCACCTCCCCGAGCCGCATGCCGGTGACCGACAACAAGCCGATGAGCACCCGGTGGGTGGCAGCGTGTAGCGCGGGCCGCAGCGAGGCGGTGGCTGCCATCAGTGCGCACACATCGGCCTTCGAGTACAGGTAGGGCACCGCTCGCCGGTTGCGGCCAGCCAGCAGGCCGACCGGTGGGACCTCGGTGGCAGGATCGAACGCCTTGAGATGGTGCGCGAAGCCGCGCACGACTCGCAGGCGGGCTGCCCACCACGACGGGAGCACGTCTTGGGGCAGCGTGGCCCAATCCAGCGCCAGCTGGGTGGTGACGGTGGTGGCGCCCTGCTCCTCCAAGAAACAGACGAAGTCAACCAGCAGCCACTCGTGGTCCTCCAGCTTGTAGCCGAGCGATCGGCGGACGGACAGGTAGTCGTCGATAGCGGGGCGGATGCCGGTCATGCTCCTGCCTCCGGCCATGGCTGAGCGAGCGCGCCCAGTGCAATTCGATCGACTTTGGCGTAGATGGCCGTTGTTTCCTGGCTGACATGGCGCAGGACCTGTCCGACCTCGACCAAGCTCGCACCGCTGGCGAGCATGGCGGTCGCGGCGCTATGGCGTAGCCGGTGAGCACCGGCCCGAGCCAGGCCCGCCCGCCGGCAAGCCCGGTAGACGACGGCGGTGATCGCCGGGGTGGTCAGGCCCACGATCGGGGCGTTGAGCCGTAAGAACACCTTCCGGCATGCGACCCGTGGTCGACCTCCGCGGAGGTAACCGACCAAGGCCTCCCCAACATCCACGGGTAGAGGGAGCCGCTCGTGGCGACGGGCCTTGCCGTTGTGAACCACGAGCTCGCCCGCCCGCCAATCGAGGTCGCCCAACTCCAGTGCGGCCACTTCGCCAGCCCGCAAGCCGAGCCGGGCGAGCAGGACGAGGACCGCCCGGTCGCGCCGGCCGACCAGCGTCTCGGTGTCGCAGCTAGCGACCAGCAAAGCCACCGCACCGGGGCCGAGTGCCCGGGGCAGGCTGCCCGCTCCCCAATGAGCGACCGTCGGCACCGCCGAGGCCAGCTGCCCGCTTGTGTGGCCGGCCAGGAACAAAAAACCGAGCAGCGACCGAAGCCCAGTGACGAGGTGCCCCGCCGAGGCGCCAGTCCGCCCGCGACACTCGCGAACTACGTACTCAGTGACCGACGCCGCCGACAGCTCGCTCAACTCAAGCACGCCAGAATGCTTGCAAGACGCGAGGAATTCCCGGCCCAGCCGCGTGTACTTGCCCACCACGGCGGGCGTCAACGCCCGCTCGCTGAGGAGGTAGCGACGATACTCCTCCACCACCAGATCCGCCTTGCCGGTGACCAAGACACCAGGAGGCGGCGCCACCCCCAAGGCGCGCAGGTACCCCATCAGCGGCATCACTGCTCGTACCGATAGTGCATGGTGATAGCCCTCGCGCCGGCGTGCCTCGAGGAACTCCTCCAACCGGCCCGGGGTCAACTCACCAACCGACAGCCCCCTGCTCGCCATCCAGCGGCTCACATGGGCCAACGTCCGCAGGTTCCGGTCCCTCGGCTGCACCTTGTAACCCTGAACCGCTAAATCCTGGCGGAACCCATCCGCGTACAACGCCAGCGGGCCCGTCACCCGAACTCGACATCCATCGCTCATCGTTGCCTCCTTCCCCGGGTCCATCCCGGCCGAGGAAGCATCGTTCAACGTCTCAAATTATGCGGCCCGGAGCCAGCTCACTGACCACTCGCCACCTGGCCCGTCTCACACTGCCACACCACCGCGGGACATAATCCGGGCCGACGCGTAATGGCTGTTATGGCGAACGCCGCGTAACAGCCAGACCTTGGCCGGGTAGGGGAAATAGGTGCAGATCTTGACAAAGCCGGGGCCGAAGCCGTTGTCGTAGATGTAGAAGTAGTACGTCCCGACGCGGCGTTCTTCTTTTGCGAACTCGTAGCAGACCGTACCTGGGGTGGTGGCCCGGTTCTTGGCCGAACATACCCACTGGAACTCCTGGGCGGCCACGATGGCCACGACCCCACTGCGCCCCTCGGCCTCGGCCTTGTCCAGGTAGGGGCGGACGTGGTCCAGCTTGCGGTCGTCCCAGCGTGTGCGGTCGGGCTTTTTCAGGTTGAGCACGGGTAAGCCGTTCTGGCTGGCGAAGGCCTTCACCTCCTGGCGGAAGCGGTTGCCGATCTTTTCGAGCAGGGCCGGTGAGGGGAGGCGGAAGCCGAGGTGCTCAGTCAAAAAGGTGACGACCTGGCCGCCAACTTGCAGCTTGGGCACATAGGCGTTCAGCAGCAGCCGGTCGGCACAGTGGACTTCCAGTACGACGTGGCCGTCGAGCACGTCGTTGATGTTCGTAGGCGTCGTGGTCATACCTGAGGTGATAGCGCACGAGGGCCGGCTTTGCCGGCCCGACAGTCTTGGGTCACCACGCGGCCGGCGCAGAGGGAGGGGGCCGGGGGGAGGGCCTACCCTCCCCCCGCTAACTACTCGAGGCGGCAACCTGGCTCTGATGTGCTCCAGGAAATATGCTCCTCGTCGAGCGCGTTGAACCTCCCATGAAGGTTGAGATTTTTTCCGACGTTGTCTGTCCGTGGTGCGCGATCGGGAAGCGCCGCTTCGAACGGGCGGTTGACGGTTTTGCGCATAAGTCGGAGGTGGAGGTGACCTGGCGGGCGTTCGAGCTGGATCCCTCTGCGCCGGCTCACACCGAGGGCGATATAGCGGTGCATCTTGCTCAGAAGTATGGGATGACGCTCGACGAGGCACGGGCGTCGCAAGCACGGCTGAGCGCGATGGCGTCAGTGGAGGGCCTTGAGTTCCATTTCGAGCGAACGCGGCGGGCAAATACGTTCGACGCGCACCGCCTTCTCCATTTCGCACTTGATGTAGGGGTACAGGATGCGCTTAAAGAGCGGCTGTTCCGCGCCTACTTCACCGAAGGGGCGTCGATTGGAGACACGGCCACGCTGGTACGCCTTGGCGAAGAGGTGGGCCTCGACGGACCAAAGTGCGCCGAGATCCTCCAGAACGGGACCTACGGCGCGGAGGTCCGAGGTGATGAGGCCGAGGCACGGCGCCTCGGAATATCTGGCGTCCCGTTTTTCGTAATCGACGGGCAGTACGGCATCTCCGGTGCGCAGCAGTCAGAGACGATCCTTCAGGCCCTGAACGAGGCGTGGTCGCGTTCGCATGGTTTGTCAACGCTTATCGGCGATGGTGCAGCATGCGACGACGAGCACTGCGAGATCCCTCGGTGACCAAGTTCGTCGTCAGCGTGTTATGGCGCCCGCCCATCCTCGCCATTGACTGGTAGCTCAGTCGAGGCAAACACTCGTCTCCTCGCCACGCACGCCGGACGGTGATCCGGCGCTCGGCCGGTAGCGCCTTGCCCGGGCGGGGGTGGACACCGGTTCAAGCTGTCACCCAACGGACCAAGGCCAGAGCTGTCGTGCCAGTATGACGTCGTGGCATACGTCGATATCGCCGCCGCAGTCGTGGCCGCGCTACCCGACGCCCGTCTCGCGGTGCTTCCCGGCACGCACGGCCTACCGGTCGAGTCACCGGACACGGTCAACCCCCTTCTGCTTGCCTTTCTTAGGCAGGGGACGGCCGTCGAGAGCTTCATGTAACCTCACCGATTACAACGGGCCGCTACGAGTGGTGCCCGGCTCTCACCGCTCCACCAGGGACCCCGGCAACGACATGAAGTGGCGGGGCATGGCCCCGCACCCCAACGAGGTGAAGCTGTTGGCGCCGGCCGGGCCCCTTATGGTGTTCAACAGTGCCAGCTTGTGCAGTCCGGCACCCTCAAACTACAGCCCTCAGCCGCGCCTCGCCGTCACGGCTCAACTTGCTCCGCCAGAGAGTCCAACGTGCCACGAACCCGACGAGTGAGCTGCCTCTCGGGGTTCATTCCGAAGGTTGTTCTTATGTACCACGTGCCGAGGATCCTTGGGACTTCCGCAGGTCGGTAGAAATTTCGAAGGCGATTGCGGTCCGATCTCTCTGAACCAGCGGGGGCCGAGAGAGCGGGACGTGCCGTTGCGAGTCGAGACAACCGGGCGAGCGCCACCGTGCGGGTCGATCTCATGCCGCTGTCACAGGCGGGTATCGACTGAGTGCCGGCTGCTGTCGGTCTCGGTGCACCGAGGGGAGTGAGCGTTCTCGGATAGTCAGCTACCCTGACCTTGCTGTTGGCTCAAGGTTGCCCGATGTGCAGCCGTCGGCCGATGTGTTCGAGAAGGGAGCGGCGATGTCGATGACGAGCGCGGGCTCCGGCTCTTGGACGGTGGTCGACGAAGGCTGGGGCCGTCGGGCGGTCGACTTTTCGACCTTGAGCGAGCCGAGCAACTGCCGGGAGTACGTGGCGCTCCACCATCTCCTCGAGGTCGACGGCGGCGACCGTCTGCTGGACGTGGCCTGCGGTTCGGGCCTGGCCATCGAACTGGCACGTCTTCGTGGAGCCTCGTGCGCGGGGATCGACGCCTCTGCCAGATTGGTGGCCGTCGCCCGGTTCCGCAGCCCCGGCTGCGACATCCGCGTCGGCGACATGCACGACCTGCCGTGGGAAGACGACGCCTTCGATGTGGTCACCAGTTTTCGCGGTATCTGGGGCACCACACCTGACGCGGTCTCCGAGGTCTACCGTGTCCTGCGCCCCGGCGGGAGAGTTGGATTGACGGTGTGGGGACACCTCAAGGTGTCACCGGGTGCGTGGGCTCTCTCACCGTTCCGGCTCGCTTCTCAGGACAAGGTCGCCAATCAAGCGACCATGGTGTCACTGGGCCGCCCGGGTGCGGGCGAGAGCCTGCTCGGGGCCTGCGGGTTCGTTGACATCCGCCGCGTCGAGGTGCCCTTCGCCTGGGAGTTCGCCGACCCCGAGACCTTCGCCCGGGCGCTCGCTTCGTCCGGGCCGGCATACGAGGCCATCCAGAACGTCGGCGAAGAAGCGTTCCACGATGCTGCGGTTGACCACGCCCGCGAGCACATACGAGACGGGCTGCCGCTCCGGGCCGAGATCAACGTCGTCGGCTACCTGGCCCACAAACCCGAGGAGGACCTCCAGCCATGACCGCGGGATTTCTCGAACGGCCCCCGATCACCCCCAAGGCGCAAGCCCTCTTTGACGACGATGTCAAAGAGACCGGCTACCTGTGGAACGTATCCCGACTCTGGGCGTACCAGCCCGACACCGTGGAACGTCTCTTCGAACTGATGTCACAGGCGTTCCGGGTGACACCCGACGCACAACTCGTAGCCGCCCTACCCCCAGCAGTCACAGCAGCTGTGACCTACGGTCGACCCCCGGACGCTCCCGCACTATGACACCGCCGCCTCCAGGCGGCTGCCGGCGGGACCTCGGAGGTCATTCCGCCCGCCTTCGGGCGGAGATGGTCGAGGCTGTCCGGAGTGTGGGCGCGGCGCGTGACACGGCCGTGCTGGAGGCTATCGGACGCGTTCCCGCGAGAGACGTTCGTGCCGCACTTCTTTTCACTGCCCGACTCGTTGAAGACAGGAACGCCCGCCGATGTCCGGGAATGGCACATTGATAGCGATGGTGGCGACGAGCCAGCTCTCAACCTGGTGTATGACATCGACCGCGCATTGGGGATCCGTCGTAATGCCGAACCAACCGGTCCAACGGCCGGGGCCGGTATAACTAGCGCCGCCTCGGCTCCACGCCTCGTCGCCACCATGTTGGACCTCGCACAACTGGCGACAGGGATGAGGATCCTCGAGATCGGTACGGGGAGCGGCTATAACGCCGCCTTGTTGCGCGAGCTGGTCGGGCCACAGGGCCAGGTCACTTCGGTTGACATCGACAGCACGCTTGCCGGGGAGGCCAGTGAACGCCTGAACGCAGCAGGCTACGACGACATAGAGGTGGCCGCCGCGGATGGCTACTTCGGCATGGCCAAACGGGCGCCGTTCGACAGGGTGATAGCCACGGTTGGCTGCGCGGATGTGGCCCCTGCCTGGTTGGCCCAGTTGGCCCCAGGAGGGTTCTGTCTGGTCCCCCTTCAGCACGGCGGACTGCACCCGCTCGCAAGGGTGGAGCCAAAAGCTGACGGTGCCACCGCGACGATCGTGGCGGCTGCAAGGTTCGTGGCCATACAGGGGCATCAGGCGGGGCCTAGCCCTTGGCCCCACGCTGGGCGGCTCGGCCCAGGCCCAAAGGTGGAGTGGTCGCCGCTATCGGATCGGCTTGTGCACGCGCTGGAGCAAGGCGAAGGCCAGGACCCCTGGTGCCGAACATGGGACATGGACTATCTGGTAGCCCTGGAGGACCGGCGGGCGGCGTCCGCGCTAAGCCTCAACGACGGCGGTTCGAGCGCCGCCATCGACCCAAAAGGTTGCCGGGTCGGTTACCTCGGGCCGGACGGCCGCCAACTGCAGGACCGGCTCCTTGAGCTCGCGTACCTGTGGGTCGGCTTAGGCCCAGGCCAGGACGGCCCATGCTGGCGGCCGGGGCGTGAGCGGGACGGTGCTCATGCCGACCCTGCCCCAATGACCCTAATAGCTTGGCCTGGGCGCAACGTCGGCTGTGGCCAAGAAGCGTGGGTGGGCCGTTTTGTCTCGTAGTTGCTCATCTTTTTCTTCACAACTCGGGCCGCCGCACGCAACCGGCGCTCAGGCAGCAGCTCGTTGCCGATCTCGGCCACGGCAGCGCACAGCGCTTCGGTGACGTTCTTGGTGCTCGCCCCCACCCCGGCACGGACGCTGCGGCGGACGGCGCGCAAAGAGCGGGTGAAGCTCACGCGGTCCGGACCCACACCGTGGCCGTCAGCGACCTCGGCCATGAGGGCACGGATCGCGTAATGGGTGCAGAAGAACCCGTACGCCTCTTGGCTCACGCCCTCTGGGTTCTTCGAGCGCAGCACGACCCGAGGCCCACGTTGGTGGGTCTTCAGCTCGTCGAGGGCGGCCTCGAACTCCCAGCGACGCCCATAGAGGCCCGCAAGGTCGGCGGCTGGCGCCTCGTCGGGCGCCAAGATCGTGGTGATGAGCCGATAAGCATCTTCAGCCTGCAAGCGACCGGGGTCGTCGATGCCGTACTCGACCACTCGCACAGTCACCGGCGCCTTCTTCCTGTCCCTCGCTTTGATGTGGCTTATGTAGGACCCGTCCGCTAAGCGCTGCTCGACAGGCAGGTTGTGGTTCGACTTGGTACGCCATAGCAGCTCAGCACCGGTGGAGCGAGCTTCTTGCCACATTTCGAAGCTGAAGTAGTAGCGGTCGGCGAGCAACAGCATGCCCGTCGAAAGCCTGGGCAGCAGCTCTCGGGCGAGCGTCTTTTCCCCTTTAGAAAAAGCGCCCATGGCCAAGGCGAACAGGGCGTGCGTGCCGCACTCGGCCAGCGCCACGACCCGCAGCTGGGGGAAAGCCCCCTCGCCCCGCCCCGAACCGGGCCGGCCAAATTCCCGCACGTTCTCGGGCGTATCAGGTCCTGCGAGGGCCGACTACACAAGCCTCCTCAGCCCGCTCGAGCCCAACACTGCAGTGGCGGCCACGTCGTTGTCGTGGGTGATCGACCGTTTGGACTATCGCCAGATCGTCAGCCTGGAGCGGGGGCCCAGTTAGCTCAGGTGGGCAGCGGACCGGGACGAGCCCCGACATGCATAATGGGCGAAGTACTGCGAGCTCACCCAAGCGAGCTGTTTTTTTGGTCGCCGCCCGCGGAGCGCCAACGTTCCGTTCTGTGTTACCCGGTTACCGTCGACCAGACGCCTTTTGACGGCCTGCGCGCCCAGCGCCGCCTGATGGGACCGGGCCGGGCACGATGGTCTCATCTAGGCTCTGCGCACGACCCAGACCAGTCGGTTCGATGCGATGAGTTGACGCGCATCTGTTCGTCTACACCGTGTGGACACCAATGACAACAGGGCATTAACCCTGACCGGCAATCCGAGCGGCCACATACTGGTGGTCGTCGAGCAGCTCGCAATGGGCGGAGTGGCGTCGTGACGTGGGCGACCAAGCTCGCGGGCGTCTCGCTGGTCCAGGAGCGACTGGCCGAGGCGAAGGCCTTCTACACAGAGGTGTTCGAACTTCAGGCGGTCTTCGAGGACGAGGTCAATGTCGTGTTCAAGATCGGCGAGACGGTTGTCCACCTGCTGGGCGCCGGGGCCGCGCCTGACCTGATCGGTCCCGGCCCGGTCGCAGCCCAGTCGGCTGGCCACCGGGCCCAGCTGGCGATCCAGGTCGACGACGTCGACGACCTCTGCCGCCAGCTCGTTCAGCGCGGTGTCCGCATACTGAGCGGCCCGATGGACCGGCCATGGGGGATCCGCACGGCAAACTTCGAAGACCCTGGCGGGCACCTTTGGGAGGTGTGGACGGACCTGCCGTGACGTCGCGATGCTGCCTTCTGTCAGCGGCGCTTGTCGCCGCTCAGGTCCAGCCGCGGCAGCGACACGCCAATCCGCTCTCTGGAGCACCCCTGACCCGAGCTGCGCGGACCGGGCATTGTGAGCCTACGGCGAGGTCATGTGAGGACCAGCTTGCTGCCCGAAAGCACGCTTTTGGGTGCCCAGAGCACGGTCGGCCATCGCGGCAAATTCGCCGGGCCGAGGTAGGCCTCGCAAAGGGGGTCGCACAGGCCGTTTGGCACAGCGGCCGCAGTGCTCAGGCCGTCTCGACGGTGAACCCGGCGGCTCGCAGGCGCGCTGGCAGCACCGAGCCGATGGCCGTGGCCGGGGTCAGCACACCGGCCCGGTCCGGTAGTTTCTCCCCGTCGAGCGCCAAAGCCAGGGCGCTCTCGCCAAACATCACCGCCGTGGCCTTGTAGCCGGGGTCGCTGTCGGCGGCGATAACGGCCCGCATCCGGCCACCTTCCGAGGTCACCGTGTGAACTTCGCTGCGGAACCGGCCATGGTCCATGGTCCTTTGGCTAGGCCCCTCACCAGGGCCCGGCAGTACCCGGTCCAGCACCTGGCGGGCGGGCTGGAAGGCCATAACCGCCGCCATGGCGACGACAGCCCCAGTGACACCGGCGGCCATGGCCGCCCCCACCGGGTTGGGGCCGAAGCCCATCACCTCCCGGTAGCGGAAGGACCGCCCGTAGGCCCAACCGTTCAGGGCGTTGCTGCGTCTCACGATCCTGGTGTTGTACGAAGCCATGAAGAACGGGGCCACCCACTCTGCCAGGAGTGGGTCCCGCCTCGGGGAGAAGATGTCCGGCTCGTCGCCCAGGTTCGGCTCGGCGTCGCGTTGGGGGCTCAGGGCGTATGGGTCGGCCAGTACGGCCCGGAGCCGGCCGTCGTGGCGGACGGTGTCGACCTGGTGGCGCGCCGAGTCGATCGTCCCGCCGCTGAAGCCACCTTTCAGCGAGGCCTTGAGGACAGTTTCGGTCAACTCGCCCGCCCCCTCGGCCGCCGCCTTCTCGTGCAGGAGCAGCACGCCCAGATCCGAGGGCACCGAGTCGTAGCCGCAAGAATGAACGATGCGGGCGCCGCTTCTGCTAGCGACATCGTGCAGCGATCCCACGCTCTCCCGGACGAACAGCACTTCGCCTGTCAGGTCGGCGTAGTGGGTGCCGGCCTCAGCGCAGGCGACCACCAGGTGGCGGCCGTAACGGGCGTAGGGACCGGCACTGGTGGCGACGGCGGTGGCGGAGCGGGCGAGTCCCTCCAGGGCGGCCTGGTCGAAGGAGTCGGCCACCACCAGGGCCCACGAACCGGCCGGCGCGCCCAGTTCGGACTGCAGCGACTCCAGCTTCGTTCGAGACCGGCCGCCCAGGGCGATCCGGGTGCCGGCCGGGGCGGAGGCGGCCAGGTAATGGGCCGTCAGCCGGCCGACGAAGCCGGTCGCCCCGAAGAGGCAAAGGTCGTACTCGCGTTGGGACATGCCGGAAGACTAGATGCGACCGTGGTCAGACCGGACAGGCACTCCGACGGCGGTTCGGCCCGGCAGCAATGCGCGGGCCGGTCACGTCGGCCGATGCGACAGTCGCGGCCCCGGCAAAGCCGCTAACGCCGCACGAAGCAGGAAATCTCAACCGCCGGTGCTGGCATCTAGGGCAACGGTACCAATGACCGACAGTCCTTCTGGGCCGTTTGGAACTGCGGTGAGTTCGGGTCGAGGCCTTGCGCCGAGCTAATCGAAATGCCCTGCTTGCTTTCCTTGGGGTCAGGGAAATTGGGGAGGCCGTGCGACCGCATGCACTTCGAGAACTTCAGATCTTTGGCGACCTGCTGCTGCACCTGTGCTTGGTTAGGGCCGGCGCCGGAGTTGGGGAGCAAGACCTCGCAGGTCCTATTGGCGGCGTCGTAGGCCCGGAGAACAGACCGGTTCTGTGGGCCCTTCAGGTCACCGGGTTGCGCCCAGCCGACAAGCTGCTCCGAGGCATTGTCCACCGTGGTGGGAGTCGGGAAGGTCGGGTCGCCGTGGCTGCGCATACAGCCGGCGTAGGCGATGGTGTCCTGGTACAGCTGCGGGAGGCTCGGCATCCCGCCTGAACCTGCTGCCGGAGGGAGGGTGGTCGTCGGGGAACTCGTGCCGATGTGGGCCACCGACGCCTGTGAACTTCCGCCACCGCACGCGGCCAGCAAGAAGGCGATAAGTAAGGTGCCCACGATCCCGGCCCGTAAAGACAGGGCCCGTGCCCGTCCGTGACCGGCACCCATCCCGGCGGTGCTTATGCGCGTAACAATACGCCCCGACGGCCCCGGCCGGAGTGGCCGGCGGCCACGTCCCACGAGTTCAGCTCCGGCCGGCGCTGGCCTGGCCCGACCGGTTACTCGGGCGGGCCCAGCTACTCGGCGGTGGGGTCAGGCGAGAGCGGCTCCAGGGAGATGCTTGTCGCCTGCGGCACCAGGGTGGGGTCGTGCCCGTCGGGGTCGTGCCCGTCGGTGTCGTGCTGTCGGGACCAGGTGTCGAACATCTCGGCGTAGCGTCCCTGCGCGGCCACGAGGTCGGCATGAGATCCGGCCTCGACGATCCGCCCATTGTCAACGACGATGATGCGGTCGGCCCGCATCGCGGTCGTCAGCCGGTGGGCGATCAGGATCGCCGTCCGGCCTTCGAGTAGCCGGTCGAGGGCACGCTCGACCTTCACCTCGGACTTCAAGTCCAGGTTGGAAGTGGCTTCGTCCAGCACGAGCACACGTGGGCCAGCCACAAAAGCCCGCGCCAGGGCAACGAGCTGGCGTTCGCCGGAGGAGAGGGACTGGCCCCGCTCGTGCACCCGGGTGTCGAGACCATTGGACAACCTGTCCACCAGGTCGGTTAGGCCAACGGCGTCTATGGCTTCGTCTACCTCCGCTGTGCTGGCACCGGGTTTGGCGAAGGCGACGTTGTCCCGGATGGTGCCCGTGAACAAGAACGGTTCCTGCGGCACTACGCCCAGCTGACGACGCAACGAGCCCAAGCTGACGTCTCTCAGGTCGTGGCCATCTATCGTCACCCGCCCACCAGTCGGGTCGTAGAACCGCGTGACGAGTTTCGCCATCGTCGACTTGCCAGCTCCGGTTGGGCCGACGAACGCCACCGATTCCCCCGCACCGATGGCGATGTTGACGTCATGGAGTACGAGGTCGCGTTCGTTGTACCCAAAGTCGACGTCCTCCAGCGCGATAGCGCCGTCTATTGCGGGGAGCGCGTAGGCACCTTCCTTCTCTGCCACTGACGGTTCCGTCCCCAACAAGGTGCGCAGTTTGCTGACTGCCGCCTGGCCCTGCTGATAAGTGTTGTAGAGCTGGACAAGTTGTTGGATCGGTTGGAAGAACGAACCGAGGTACAGCACGAACGCCGTCAGTTGGCCGATAGTGAGCTCGGGGTGGGCGTTCTGTGCGAGACCGCCGCCCGGCACCGAGTGCCATGAGTTGAGCACCATCGTGCCGCCGATGAACAGGAGCAGAGCCTGGCCCATCAGGCCGATGAAATCGCTCGCGGTCGAGTAGTTGGCCGTAACCCGCGCCGTCTTGAAGTTGGCGTCCCGGTATGCACCGAGCACGTTGCGATGATGGACGACGTTGTTGCGTTGGCGGTTGTAACAAGCGATTACCCGCACTCCGGACAGGCTTTCAGCCACGTCGGCGATCACGCCGGCCAGCCTGTCCCGTACCAGGAGGTAGGCCCGCTCGGACCCCGAGCGGAACCACAGCGAAGCGATCGTGAGGCTAGGCAGGATGATTACGATAGTGATAAGGGCGAGTTTCCAGTTGTAGTACAAGAGGACCGCCGTCACGAAGATCATCGTGAGGCCCTGGATGGCAAATTGGACCAGCCCGTCCTGGAGCAATTGCTGGAGCGCCTCGATGTCGCTCGTCATGCGGGTCATGATCACGCCCGCCTTTTCGTCGGTGAAATAGTCGAGCGATAGCCGCTGGATATGAGCATAAACGCGGACACGCAGGTCGTTCATTACCTGGGCGGCGAGGCGGCCTGTGTTGCGGATCCGGGCCCGCTCGACCAGCACTGTGAGCAGGACGGTGACAAGGTAAATCACACCGCAGGCAATTACGACGTCCAGGTGCGGTTCTTTGCCGACGAGCCCATAATCGATCCCGATCTGGGTGAGCAAAGGACCGGTCTGAAAGCCGATGCTTTCCACCGTCAGGAATATCAGTGAAAACAATGCGATGCGCCAACGGTCCATGATCATCCGCTTCAGCGTCAGGGCTCGCCTGTCGGTCGGGAGCTGGGTGAAGACGGCGTCTGGTTCACCGTGGTCCGGTTCGGTGGCGATCAACTCGTTTACGGCTTCTTGCAGTTCTGGCGGGACGCCGGCAAACGGCGCTCCCCCCTGGGTGGCGTTGCCGGCGCCGCCCCATGCACCGGGCCGGGCGCCACCGCCGGCTCCGCCTCCCCACATCGCCCCTCCGCCGAAGCTCATGCTCATAGGCGCACCTCCC
This sequence comes from uncultured Acidimicrobiaceae bacterium, assembly GCA_963749305.1. Lineage (GTDB taxonomy): Bacteria > Actinomycetota > Acidimicrobiia > Acidimicrobiales > Palsa-688 > Fen-671. Next base: position 122,139 of record CAVVMN010000012.1, on the reverse strand, counting down.
GCTCTTCTTCAGCCACTCGCGCCAGCACCTCGGCGTAGCGGGGGTCGGTCTCCAGCAGTTCTTGGTGACGTCCAGAAGCGATCACATGTCCGTCCTGGATGAGGGCGACGCGGTCCGCCAGGCTGATCGTGGCCAACCGGTGCGCGATGACAAGGGTTGTCCTGTTGGCCATGAGCTTTCCCAGCGATGCATGGATCCGCTGCTCGACCTGTACGTCGATGGCGCTTGTGGCGTCGTCGAGGACCAGCACTGGCGGGTTGACGAGCAAAGTCCTGGCGATCGCCATCCGCTGGCGTTGACCGCCGGAGAGCGTGTACCCGCGCTCACCTATGACGGTGTCGTAGCTGTCGGGGAGACGGACGATGAACTCATCGGCGTCGGCCGCCTTGGCCGCCGCCACAATTTCCTCGTAGGTTGCGCCCGGCCTGCCGTACGCGATGTTGTCGCGGATAGAGACCGAAAAAAGGAACGGCTCGTCGAACACAAAGCCCACCTGGGCGCGCAGGCTCTCGAGCGTGTAGTCGCGCACGTCCCGTCCGTCTATCAGCAGGCGCCCGGCGGACACGTCGTAAGAACGGTTGAGCAACCGTCCCGCCGTTGTCTTGCCTGACCCGGTGCGGCCAACAAGGGCCACCGTTTCGCCGGGTGCTATGTGGAGGTCGAAGTCGTTGAGCACCTGGGTACCATCGGAATACGCAAAGCTCACGTGCTCGTAATGGACGTCACCCTTGCACTCGAGGAGGTCGACGGCGCCCGGCTGGTCCTCGACCTCGCGGGGTTGGTCCATGACTTCGTAGATCCGCTTGGCGGACGCCGAAGCGCGCTGGCCGTTCATGATGACCATCCCCAATTGGCGGAACGGGGGCTGGAAAATCAGCATGTACGCCTGGAACGTGAACAGCGTCCCCACTCCCAAGTGGTCGTTGATAACCAGGAAACCCCCGTAGAGCAGGATTATCGCCAGGCCCACTCGGGGCAAGTTCTCCAGTGTGGGAGCCCAGGTGCCACGAATATCGGCATCCTTGATATAGGCCCACTGCAACTGGTCAGCCGACCGGGCCAGGGTGGTGAGCTCTTTTTGTTCAGCGGCGAAAGACTTCACCACCCGGACGCCTGAGATGTTCTCCTCCACCAGCATGGCAATTTCGGCCAGCCGGGCCTGGATTAGCCACGAGACCGGGTAGATCTTCTTCCTCATAGCCACGCCGACGAAGAAAGTGATGGGAAGGGATATGGCGGTGACCAGTGTGAGCTGTACGTTCAACGCGAACATCTGCCCAAAGGCGATGAAAATTACTGCGCACTGCACCAGCACGGTCGGGGCCATTACCAGGTATTGCTGCACAGCTCGCACGTCCGAGTTGGCGCGGGAAATGAGCTGGCCGACCGAAACGCGGTCGTAAAAGGGGAACGACAGGGACATGTAGTGCTGGTAGATGATGTGCCGGAGGTCGTATTCGAAGCGGTACGCCGTGGTCAGGAGGCAACGTCGGCCCAGGTAGTTGCAGATCTCGCGGACGCCGATGGAGACGAAGATCAATGTCGCGAAACTGCTCAGCGGCTTCAGGTCGGTGGTGTGGCCAGGCGTCGGCAGGCACTCGTTGATGGCATTGCCGATGAGGCGCGGTATTTGGACTTGCGCCAAAAGCGCGATGAAGGACATCAGCAGGGAAAACGACCATATTCCCTTGTGGCTTTTTATAACTGGCCACGCCCGTCGAAGCCACGACTTGCTCGGGTCGGGATCTATCGAGGCGCCCGGGGGTGAATAGTGCGAGGTTTCGGCGATCGGGACGAAGGGGTGCTCATCGAGCTCCCTCATAAATTCGGCATTGTCAGTGCCGAAAAACAGGGTTCGAAGGCTCAAGGCGGCGGCCCGACGGTGCTCACCCGTTCCCCGTGACGCCGGGCCCGGGCGCGGTCGAGTGCTTCGCCCCATAGGCTCAAGGCCGCTATTGCTTCTGAGACAAGGCCCTCGTCTTCGAGTTCGTCGGCGATGGTCTGAAGACGCTCGCGCAGGGCGTCTTCGGCCGCGCCGAGGAGGCGGCGGCCCTCGTCAGTCAAGGCCAACGCGATCCGTCTGCGGTCCTCGACCGAGTGGGCTCGCTCGACGGCGCCGCGCTGGACGAGCGCGTCGACGACGGTGGTGACGCTGGGGGCAGAGACCGCCAGCTTTTGAGCGAGCGAGCTCGACGCGTCGGTACCCCTGGCTATCTGGACCAGCATCCGGTATTGCGCTGGCGATAAGTCGACCGGCGTCAGTGCCACTTCGACATGACGCGCCAGCCGGGCCGCCGTCCAGCCCACGGAGCTGTAGCTCAATTCGGCCATCGAACAGTTAGGCTACCCAACTGTTAGGTGGGCTAGCACGGATCTTGCGTCAACCTTCGTCCCCCGAGCGGTGCCGGCCGGGTGCCAGGCCCCCGCCGCAGGACCGGGCTCAGGAGCCGACGTAGGCAGCCAGGTGCTGGCCAGTGAGTGTGGAACGGGCGCCCACCAGGTCGGCCGGCGTGCCCTCGAAGACAACCCGGCCGCCGTCATGGCCGGGTCCGGGACCGAGGTCGATGATCCAGTCGGCGTGGGCCATGACCGCCTGGTGGTGCTCGATCACGATGACCGACTTGCCGGAGTCGACCAGCCGGTCGAGCAGGCCCAACAATTGCTCGACGTCGGCGAGGTGGAGGCCGGTAGTCGGCTCGTCGAGCACGTAAACCTGGCCCTTCTCAGCCATCTGAGTAGCCAGCTTGAGGCGCTGGCGCTCGCCGCCGGACAGGGTGGTGAGCGGCTGGCCGAGACTGACGTAACCGAGGCCGACGTCGGCCAGCCGGTCGAGGACGGCGTGAGCCGCCGGCGTCTGGGCGTCGCCGGCGGAGAAGAACTCCTTGGCCTCGGTCACCGGCATGGCCAGGACCTCGCTGATGTCACGGCCGCCGAGCCGGTACTCCAGGACCGATGCCTCGAAGCGCTTGCCTCCGCACTCCTCGCAGGTGGTGGCCACGGTGGCCATCACAGCCAGGTCGGTGTAGGTTACGCCGGCTCCGTTGCAGGTGGGACAGGCACCCTCGGAGTTGGCGCTGAACAGCGCCGGCTTCACGCCATTGGCCTTGGCGAACGCCGTGCGGATGGGGTCGAGTAGCCCTGTGTAGGTCGCCGGGTTACTCCGTCGCGAGCCGCGGATTGGCGTCTGGTCGATCGACACGACCCCATCACGACCCGACACCGAGCCCATGATCAGCGAGCTCTTCCCCGAGCCGGCCACGCCCGTCACCACCACCAGGACGCCGAGGGGTACATCGACGTCGACGTCCTGCAGGTTGTGGGTGCGGGCGCCGCGCACCTCGAGCACCCTGGACGGCTTTCGCACCGAAGGCTTCAAAGAAGCACGGTCGTCCAGGTGCCGCCCGGTCAGCGTGCCACTACTCCGCAGCCCGCCGACGGTGCCCTCGAAACAAACGGCGCCGCCGGCGCCGCCGGCGCCGGGGCCGAGGTCAACGACGTGGTCGGCGATGTCGATGGTCTCCGGTTTGTGTTCGATGACGAGCACCGTGTTGCCCTTGTCCCGCAATTGCAGCAGCAATTCGTTCATCCGCTGGATGTCGTGCGGGTGCAGGCCGACTGTCGGCTCGTCGAACACGTAGGTCACGTCCGTCAGCGACGACCCGAGCTGGCGGATCATCTTGACCCGTTGCGCCTCGCCGCCCGACAGAGTGCCCGACGGGCGGTCGAGCGAGAGGTACCCCAGTCCGATCTCGACGAAGGAGTCCAGGGTCAGTTGGAGCGCTCCCAAGAGCGGGGCGACCGAAGGCTCGGCCATACCCTGCACCCATGTGGCGAGGTCGCGGATCTCCATCGCGCACGCGTCAGCGATGTTGACCCCCTTTATCTTCGATGACCGAGCCTCCCGGCTCAGCCGGGAGCCCCCGCAGTCGGGACAGCTGGTGAAGGTGACGGCGCGGTCCACGAACGCCCGGATGTGCGGCTGCATGGCCTCTTTGTCTTTGGAGAGCATCGACTTCTGGAGCCGGGGGACCAAACCCTCATAGGTCATGTTGATGCCCTCGATCTTCATCCTGGTCGGCTCGCGGTACAGGAAGTCGTGCAGCTCCTTTTTGCTATAGCGGCGGATCGGTTTGTCCGGGTCGACCAAGCCCGACGCAGTGTAAAGCCGGTAGTTCCAGCCCCCCGCTTTGTAGCCGGGGACGGTCAGGGCACCCTCGTTAAGCGACTTGGTGTCGTCGTATAGCTGAGACAGGTCGATGTCGGTGACCGACCCCACACCCTCGCACCTTGGGCACATGCCGCCCGCACGGGTGTAGGTCTTTCTCACCGTCTGACTGGTCCCGCGTTCTACCGTGATCGCCCCGCTGGCCCGGACCGAGGGCACATTGAAGGAAAACGCGTTGGGCGGGCCGGCATAGGGTTGCCCCAGCCGGCTGAAAACAATGCGCAGCATGGCGTTGGCGTCCGTGGCGGTACCAACCGTGGAGCGTATGTCGGAACCCATCCGCTCCTGGTCGACGATGATCGCCGTCGTGAGCCCTTCGAGGACGTCTACCTCTGGTCGCGCCAACGTAGGCATGAAGCCCTGTACGAAAGCGCTGTAGGTCTCGTTGATAAGCCTTTGAGACTCGGCTGCGATGGTGTCGAACACCAGCGAGCTCTTCCCCGAGCCCGACACGCCGGTGAACACTGTCAGCCGGCGCTTCGGGATCTCGATGCTGACGTCCTTGAGGTTGTTCTCGCGCGCTCCGTGCACACGGATGACGTCGTGGGTGTCCGCGTCGTGCCGTGCCGGCGACGGCGCCGCCGTCCTCTTGGCCATGCTCGTCGTGCCTCCGTCTCCTGGGGCGGGCCGAATTCGACACCGGCGCCACCCCTGCCTCGTTGCTTGGTCGTCAGCAACCTCTAGCAATACGTCAGGCTAGGGCTGCTGCCTGAAACCAACGATATTGCCATTTGCATCTTTTACTTGGGCTACCAGCAGGCCCTTGGCCACGTCCCTAGCATCCTGCACGATCTCAGCGCCCGCATCGGTCATTTCTTTGAGGCTGGCTTTGATGTCGTCAACATCCGTATAAGCAATGGGGCCGGCACTCGAATTGGCACTCGAATTAGGGTCTAGCCCAATTTCTTGGTCCCCGACGCGGTAACCAACGTAATACGGGCTATCAGCATAAGGTTCCACTCCCAAGAAGGCGTTGTAAAAGGTTTTCGCTTTCTCGACGTCCTTTACGGGGTAAACGAGCAAGTTGATGGTATTCGCCATGGTTATCTCCTGTTCAGGTTGGTTATGGTTCATTCGTTGGACATTGGCCGGCGGCGACGACCGCCGCCTCCCCGGCCGGTTCTTTTCGCGACACCAGCCCGTGCCGGTAATTCCTCCCGTGGCCCGGCGACTTACCGTAGCTGGTTGATGCGGATCATGGTGCCGGCGGGGTCGCGAAAGGCGCAATCGCGGATGCCGTACGGCTGCTCCGTCGGCTCCTGGACTACCTCGGCCCCGCTGGCCTGGACCCGCTCAAAGGTAGCGTCGAGATCCTTGGTGGCCAGCACGATGATCGCATAGCTGCCTTTGGCCATCATCTCGACGATCGTGCGGCGCTCGTCGTCGGTGATGCCAGGGGTGGCGGCCGGCGGGAACAGCACTATCGACGTGTCGGGTTGGTCCGGCGGGCCAACCGTGATCCAGCGCATCCCGGCATACCCCACTTCGTTGCGCACCTCGAAGCCTAGGGTGTCGCGGTAGAAGGCCAGGGACGCCTCCGGGTCGTCATGCGGGAGGAACGTCGAGTAAATGGTGATGTCCATGAAGTTCAGGCTAAAGGAGCCTTGGTGATTGACGCTTCTCGATTCCTGACCGGTCTGGTGACTTGTTTTTCTACGCAGGAGGGCATACCCGCCGTCTCCGGCGCCGCCTGCTGCCGGTAGGCGCTCGGGGGCATACCGACCAGCTCGGTGAAGCGGGTGCTAAACGTGCCTAGTGACGAACAGCCGACCGCAAAACAAACCTCGGTCACACTGAGATCGCCCCGCCGCAACAGCGCCATAGCGCGCTCGATGCGCCGAGTCATCAGGTAGCTGTACGGCGACTCGCCATAAGCAAGCCGGAACTGGCGGCTCAAATGCCCGGCCGACATGTGCGCGCCGCGGGCGAGCGCCTCGACGTCCAGTGGCTGCGCGTATTCGCGGTCGATCCGGTCCCGGACGCGCCGCAACCAAGCCAGGTCTCGCAGATGTTGCTCAGAGGCGGGCCCGCTGGTCACCTCCATAGATCCTGCCATACCGCACGGGCGTAGCTGCCCGGTGACCTACCTCGACCCCCGTGCTGGTCGGGACGTCCAACCGCGGCCAGCGCTGGAGTGATGTCACTAAGAGACTGACGCCACCAAGAGACTGGCCCATAACCGACTGACACAGTGAAAAACTCGTGAGGCATGGAGCCCCTTTTGCGGTACCTGGACGCGGTAACGGTACCGGTACCCGACCTCGGTTCAGGAATTGCGTTTTATTGCGGCGTGCTCGGGCACAAGCTCCTTTGGCGTAACGACACTGAAGGGCAAGCCGGTCTCAGCACCCCTGAGTCCAGCACCGAAATCGTGCTTACCACCCGTCTGGCTTACGAGCCCGACTGGAAGGTTGCCTCCGCCGACGCGGCCGCTGAGGTCTTCCGGGCCCACGGGGGTGAAGTCGTGTTCGGGCCGATCGACATCCCGATCGGGCGGCTGGCCATCGTCCGGGACCCATTTGGGAACCGCCTCGTTGTGCTGGACTCGACCAAGGGGACGTACCGGACGGACGATGCGGGCCATGTGACCGGTGTGGCCTAGGCGAAGGGGCTCACCTATTCAGGGGAGCCTTCGTTTATCCATGTCTGGAACAACGCGACCCGGTCGCTGGGCCACGCGCCATCGCAAGGCATGCTGCCGTTTTCCACGTGGGTCAAGATGGAGTCGGAGTTGTCCCGGACATCGTCGTAGTCCCACAGGTCGAAAACGCCGCGCATGGCGTCACGGTCCTTTTCCCGGAAGAGCGGCTTGATGTCTGTTTCGTAGCTCAACTGCTTCTCGGCTTGGCTCATGGGTCTCATCATGTCCCGTTTTGAGCGCCTTCGCAGGTCCGTTCGCTGGCCGCGCGCCAGGCACGTCCCGTCCTCATCCGGCCGGACGGCTCAGCGGCTCACTCCAACCAGAAGGCAATAGCTACCGCCACCCCGACTATTACGACGACGATGCGCAGGTGGGAGGGGCTGATAACGCGCACCAGGCGGGTGCCGAAGACGGCGCCGACCATGGCGGCCACAGCCATGACAGGCACCAGCTCCCACGCCACGTGGCCGGAAATGGCAAAGAAAATGGCGGCCACCACGTTGATGACAAAGGCGAGGGCCTGCTTCAGCGCATTGACTTGAAGAAGGGACTGCGTGGTGAACAGCCCCAGCACCGCCAGCAGCATGATCCCGAGGCCGGCGCCGAAGAACCCGCCGTACACGGCGGCGAAGAACACGGAGGCCACCAGGCCCAGATGAGCGTGCTCTGAGCGCGGGGGCGCCTGGACGGGCTTGACCTCGATAACGCCGCCTTCGGCGACCCTTTGCTCCTGGACGACATGGTCGATGCCTGGCGCTTCGCCGTCGCACTTTTTCTCGCCATCTGAAGCGGCACCGGGGGCGGCGCCCGGCTTGGTTACCGGGCGTAGACGTTGGCGGAGCCAGTCCTGAGCCAGCAATAAGGCACAAGCCAGCAAGATGAGGTACGGCACCACCACGCGGAAGGCATGGGCTGGGATCGTTACCAGCAGGACCGAACCACATAGCCCGCCGGCAAAAGCGGCGGACGCCAGGGCCCAGGCGTGGCGGAGCTGGAGCCGCAGGTCGTCGCGCTGAGCCCAGGCCCCGGTGAGGTACCCGGGGACCAGGGAGACGGTGTTGGTCACGTTCGCCGTCACCGGTGGCACACCGATCCCCACCAGGGTCGAGAAAGATACCAGAGTGCCGCCGCCTGCCAATGCGTTGATGGCGCCGGCCGCCGCGCCCGCCCCTGCGGCGGCCAGGTAGTCCAGGGCGTCGAGGTGCACCTCAGCGCGCCCCTGCGGCCATGACCGAGCAATTCGAAGGGCGGCCCAGGACCACCATCTTCAGGCCTAACCCGCCGGTGGGAGCAGTAGTGGGCCCAGTAGTCAACATGGTGAGGCGCAAAGCTTACCCAGGTGCCACTACCAGCAGTGATGCTGGGGGGCTGTTACTCGGCTTCGGGCGCCGGGCCGGTGGCGCGTCGGGGCCGGTACTTCCAGCCCCATCGGCCCAACAGGACCAGCGCGGCGAGTAGCAGCAGGCCAAAGAACAACGGCCCCGCCAATCTGACGACGCCCTCGAAGCCGGCTACAAACCCGCCGACGGCGGCGTGCCAGGCCTTCAGAAGGCCTGACTCAGGCCGGGGAGGCGGCGGTGTGACCACCTTCTGCGAAACAGTAACGGCCAGGGAGGCGTACGTGGTCTCGTTGTTGAGCAGCTGGAGCTGGCCCTGAAGTTGCTCCAGCTGGCTCTGGAGGTTCTGGAGCTGTTCTTGCACCGCCAGGATGCCCCCGACCGTTGTGGCTTTGGCCATGATCGTGAGGTACTGCTGGCGGCTGTCCTGGAGGGCCGTGATCCTGGCTTGCAGGTCGACGTACTGGCCGGTGACGTCGGTGGCGTTGGTAGTCAACGAAGCCACGCGGCCGAGCCCCCGGACCTGGGCTAGGACGGCGTCGAAACCTGTTTCTGGGACCTGCAAAGTAATAGTGCCCTGGGCCGGCGAACCCGGCTCCGCTGATTGAGTCTGGGTACTGGCGACGAACCCACCGCTGGCCACAGCCAGCGTCGCCAGCCGGCTTAGATCGGGCTGGATCTGGGCGCCCGGCACGACGAGGGTGATGCCGCCCGTTTCCTCGATCTTGGCCGCTTGGCTGCCGATCGTTGCCGATGGCGCCGGCTCGGCCTGGGCCGACTTCGCTCCGGTGCTAACCGGCTGGCCAGCGGCGGAAAAAGCTCCCAGCCGTTCGGCGGCCGCGGGTGAGTAGCGCGGCGCCGGCGAAGGCGTGGTCCGCCGCGGCGGAGCCCGGAGTGGGTTGGTGGGTGGCGCCGCTCCCGACCGTCGCCGCCAACCCTGATGCGCCTATCAGGACGAGGACGAGCACGAGGGCTCCAAGCGCGGCCCGGCCGGACGTTATCGGCCGTGGGCTGGTAGCGGTTAGCGGGACGGACGGCGAGATCGGCCTCATGCGCCATTAGTGGCCACCAAACGCGGCGATCAACCGTCAAGGCCCAATAACACGGCCTCTGGTATTGGCGGCACTCGGCCTAAGTATGGGACGGGGCCCTGGGCGCACCCTCGACATCGAATAGCAGGTCGTCGTCATAGCACCACCACCAGTCCTCACCTGGTTCAAAAGACCTGACGATGGGGTGGTCGTGGTGCGCCCGCCAATGCGCAGTGGCGTGACGGTTGGGCGAGCTGTCGCAGCAGCCCACGTGCCCGCAGTGCATGCACATACGAAGATGGAGCCATCGGCCACCCATGCGCAGGCAGTCCTCGCAACCATTATTTGACGGGGTGACGTCTTCGACAGTGCCCATATGTGAGCATGCTGCGGCCATTTAGCTACCTTTCCCCATTTCCAGTTGTGCCCGGTCCCAGCCGGCGAGCTCGGCCGCCGCTTCGTACGTGGTCTGGAAAAACTCCAGCAGCAAGGCATCGGGGTCATGAGCGGCGCGCACGGCTGCGTAGGGCAAGATGAACTCGCTCAGGTTTTTGTCGTAAAAAGCCGCTTCGGGCCCGATGGGCCACTCGTCGAAGCCGTCTGGTTGAGGGTACGCGTAAGCGTAAAACGACCCTTCTGCGGTCCCGCCCGGCCAGAACCCACAACTGCTGACTTCATGGCTATAAGCCAATTGTTGCACCCAGTCGGGACAATTCGGCACTCCACCATGATGTTGAGGTGCCCGCCGGCCCGAGAAGCGGGTGGTGGCCAAGTCGGCCGCACCCCAGAAAAAATGTACCGGGCTGGCTTTGCCGATAAACCGGGCCCGGAAAATCGCCATCACTCTGTGGGCCTGCAGCAGGGCCAGCCAAAAGGCCTGCGCGGCTGCGGCGTCGTACGAGCGGTGCTGGTCGTCCTGGGCGAAGGGGATCGAGATCGGGACTTCGACCGGACGGCCGAAAAGGGTCAAGTTTACGCCCAGACCCTCGAGGGTCTCCGTGACCTCGCTATAAAAACTGGCCACGGTGCGCGGTTCCAGCCGGACCTGCCGGCGCTGGCCAATGGAGGTCCGAAATTCGAGGACGTGGTCGATGAAATCGAACTCGATCTCCAGCCCGCCTATATCGGAATGCATCAGCGACGTCGTCAACCCCCGGGCGGAGACATAAAGAGGGACCTGCCACCATTGGTTGACCATCGGCTCCAGTGCCAGACGGACCTTGCCCACGACCTGGAACCACAACTGCAGCGTGTCGCGTGTGTCTTCCCATCTCGACAACGTCAGGTCAGGCCATTGGTGTCGTCGGTCCAGGCCGGCTGCCCAGCTGGTGGTCACAGGCCTGCGGCCGCGGTGATGATGCCCATAACGCGGCTGATTGTACTAACCGTCTCACGAAAAGACCTCCTCGCACCGGCAGACTGAAGAGCCATGGTCACGGCGCCGTCCGCCCTTGCTGTACCGTTCGGCTCGGGGCCGTTGGGTGGTGGCCGCCACCGTGCTCGGCTCGGCCATGGCCGGCATCGATGCCACCGTCGTCGGCATTGCCCTCCCGACCATTGGCCGCAGCTTCCACGCCGGCGTCAGCGAGCTGCAATGGGTGACCAACGCCTACACCTTGACCTTGGCGGGGCTCCTGTTGCTGGGAGGTTCGCTGGGAGACCGGTACGGCCGCCGCCGGGTGTTCGAGATCGGGACGGCCTGGTTCGCCCTCGCCTCGCTCCTGTGCGCGATCGCTCCGGACGCTCCGGCGCTGATCGGGGCCCGGGCGCTTCAGGGGGTCGGCGCTGCCCTCCTCACGCCCGGGAGCTTGGCCATCCTGCAAGCCTCGTTCGCCCGCGAGGACCGCTCTAGAGCCATAGGGGCGTGGGCCGGGTTGGGCGGTGTGGCTACGGCAGTGGGGCCTTTCCTGGGCGGGTGGTTCATAAGTGCGGTCTCGTGGCGGCTGATCTTCTTCATCAACCTGCCGGTCGCCGTAGCTGTGCTGGCCGTCTCCCGCCGGCACGTCCCGGAGTCGAAAGACCCCACTATGACGGGCCGGCTCGACATCGCCGGGGCGGCATTGTTCAGCCTGGCGTTGGCCGCCCTCACCTATGGGCTGACCGAAGGGGCCGAGCTTCGGCTGGGGGTCGCCGGTCATCGTGGGCTCTCTTTTGGCTGGGGCAGCACTGCTGGTCGCCTTCTGCGTGGTGGAACTGGCACAAAAATCGCCGTTGTTGCCGCTCGGGATCTTCCGCTCGGCGCAATTCTCGGGTGCGAACGCCGTCACGTTCGTCGTCTACGCCGGCCTGGGCGGGGCCTTGTTCCTTCTGCCCATTCAGCTTCAGACGGTCCTGGGCTTCAGCCCTCTCGAAGCCGGCATATCCCTGCTACCGATCACCGTCATCATGCTCGCTCTGTCAGCTCGGTCGGGGGCGCTGGCGGCCCGCATCGGGCCTCGCCTGCAAATGTCGGCCGGCCCGTTATTCGTGGCCGCCGGGCTGGCGTTGTTGGCTCGGGTGGGCGTAACGGACAGATATGTGCCTGGAGTCCTCCCGGCTTTGGTCGTGCTCGGGTTCGGCCTGGCCGCCACCGTGGCCCCGCTCACCGCCGCAGTACTGGCGGCCGCGCCGAGCGAGCACTCCGGTGTCGCATCAGCGGTCAATAACGATGTGGCCCGGGTGGGCTCCCTGGTGGCCGTGGCCGTCCTGCCCAGCCTGGCCGGCATTACGGGCAAGAGTTACCTTCATCCGGCGGAGTTCTCGGCCGGTTTCCACAACGCCGTCTTGATCGCCGCCGGCCGCCTGTGTAGCGGGTTCTCTCATCGCCGTCCTCACCATCCGCAACCCTGCGCGAGCGCCAAAACGGGAGGCGCCAAAACGCGAGTTGGCAGTCGAATGGCAATGCGGGCTCGAAGGCCCGGCGCTGTGCCCCCTCAGGGGGAAGCTGAGGCCGGCCAGTGGGGGACGGCTGCCCACTCGGCCGGGTTGAGCGGCCCGGCGGAGCGTCACAACGCCGGGCGGGAGCGTGGACGTACGGCTAGTTCTCGTCGATAACCCGGACACCCTCCGGCGAGGGTTGCAACGGCAGCAAGGTCAGCGGCGCTATGGTCGCCAGCGCTCGTTGCAGTTGCTCAGGGTCGTCGGGGCCGAGCATGGTGACGGTACCCCCGTACCCGCCCGCACCGTTGACCTTCCAGCCCGCCGCTCCGTGCCGGCGAGCCACGTCAATGACCTGGCGGGCCAGAGGGCTGACCAGTGCGGGATGGAGAGCGGCCTGGGCCTCCGTGTTGCCGATCATGGCCTCTCCGTAAGCGTCGAGGTCGCCGGTAACAAGCGCCGCCGCGGCCTGGTCGGCGGCCGCTCGCAGCGGCGCCATCAGCTTCTCCGTGCTGGCATCCTCACCAAGGCGGGCGCCTCCTCCATTTACGGCCCCAGCAGGTTGCCCGCTGACGTCCGTAGTGCCGTTCTCGCCGCCCTCGGAGCCGGCGACGCCGGCGGCGCAGTTGCTGCTCAGCCTCTCGATGACCGATCTGTGGATGGCGCTCGAGTCATGACGCTCTCCCAAATAGACGGTCAAAACTCGCCGGCACAGGTCCGCCCAGGTCCCTGGCTTTACCTCCAATGGGCGCACTTCGAACCGGGGATATGGAGCGATGGTCACGAAGTTGGCCCCGCCGAACGCCGCCGCCACCTGGTCCTGGACCCCGCTCTGCAGGCCCAGGTCGACCGTTTCCACCTCGTGGGCGCACTGGGCGACACGGCCCGGGAGGGGCGGTGAGCCACCGAGATCCTGAACGGCGCTGATAAGGGCCACGACGACCGAGGCCGACGTGCCCAGCCCCGAGCCTGGGGGGACAGGTGAGGACACGGTGACCTCGAGCCGGCAACCCAGCGGCGCCCACCGTCGTAGCGCCGCTTCCAGCATGGGATGGCGCCCTGGGGCTTCACTGAGCGGGTACCGGTACTGGTCTCCGAAAGACGGCAGGTGAAGTTCTACCGTGGGCGCTTCGTCCCTGGCCAGCGGGTGCCGCGACGCCAGGACCTCGGCCCCGGGCCCGACCGCCAAGTGGCAAACGGATCCATGATCGGCGAACCAGGTGTCGGTCCAGCCGCCGGCGTCCAGCACCCGGACGGGTGCCCGCACTTTTACCGAAGAAATCACGGCCCGAAAATACCTCAGTGCTACGGCCAGCCGCCTAGTGGCCCGTGCGGGCCAATACGAGCCCCACACCCAGCAGGCAAGTGGACCACGAAAGCGCCACCAGGCTGCGTTCGAGCGGGCGCAGCAGGGAGTCACGAGTGAGCGCCCGGCGGGAGCCGTCGACGTCCACCCGGTCGCCTTCAACCGAAACGGTGCGCCGGCGCAGGTCGCGGGCGTCGCTACTCAGCACCCGTTGGGCCCGTGAGAGCCCGTAAGCGAAGGCGGCCCCGGCCACCGCCGCCGGGCGGAGCGTCGACGACTGGGCGTAATACGCCGTGAGCAGCGGGAACGAACCCCAGGCGAGCGCGAACGTGGTGTCGTTGTGCAGGCGGCCGTGCCAGAGCTCCATGTTGTACGCAACCACCAGCACGACCCCCACGGCGATGAAGATGGCCAGCCCCCAACCCACCTGCGCGATCCCGAGGGCGCCGATCACAACTGCCCCGGCGATGGAAGCGACGGACACCGTGGTCAGGGCGCCGGAGGAAATGGAGGTGTGCAGAGGGCGTCCGCGCAGCTCGTCAAGACCGTGGGCGCCGATGCCGACGGCCAGGCCAAAGGCGATCAACGTGGCGATCAGGCGCTCCAGATGGAACGCCGGCGCCAGAGCCGCACCGATCAGCACATAACTCAGGTGCCACGCCGTGTAGGGCGGGTGGAGGATGGTCAGCCAGTCACGCCACCTCCCCGGAGAGGCCGCGTACCAGGCGGGCCTGGCTGCGGCGGACGCGCTGGCGGCGCCGTCGTCCCGGCGCGGTCCAGGTTGCTCAGGCACGGGCCGCCACTTGCGCGGGCTGGCGGGCCACGCCGGCGCCGGCGCCGGCGCCGGGCCGGAAGAGCCTTTCCTGCCCCACATCACCAGGCCTCCGCCCACGCTCATCAGCCGGACCTGGACGGCCTCGACGCCGGCTTGCTCCCAGGCGCGCACGTGCCACTGGACGGGGTAGCGCCGGTAATGCTCGGATATCGACGGGCCCAGGAACCGCCCCACCTCGTACCATTCCCGCCCACCCAGGAGGAAGCCGGCGGCGGGCAAGCCCACCCTGGTGTAGAGCAACCAGAGGGGGTGCCACAACTTCCCGGTTGGCACGTGGAACTCGAGGTTGGCGATGAGCCCGCCGGGCTTCACTACTCGGACCAGCTCTTTCAGGGTGTCGGCGGGGGAGCTGACGTAGCGCAACAGGTAGGTGAAAGTGAGGGCGTCAAACGTCTCGTCAGGAAAGGGAAGTTGCTCTCCTCGGGCCAGGAGCAGGTCTACCCGTCCGGCCTGGGCGCTGCGAGCTACGTTCGCCACCCCGGCCCGCAGCATCTGCTCTGTAAGGTCGACGCCGGTTACCCGGGCGCCGGTGCGCCTGGCCAACTGGAGGGCAACGCCGGCCGGCCCGGTGGCGACGTCGAGCACCGAAGCGGGTGACGCTGCCGCCACGGCGTCGACCATGGCCTGGCGCCAGCGGCCGTTTTGGCCGAAAGAGAGCAGCTCAGCCAGGAGGTCGTAGCGGGCCGGCAGCCCATCGAAGAGCTGCTGGGCAAAGCGGTTTGGTTGGCGGCTGAGCTGTTCGTTGCGCTCGCCTACTTCCACCTGCCGCTCCTCCGTGACCGGCGGGCCTGCCGTCGTTGAGGTACGTGGCCCGTCGTCAGTCGAGCATAGGGGCTCGGCTGGGCCTGAGCTGTAATGGTGCGTGCTCGTCCGCGTTTGACCCGTGCGCTCGTCCGCGTTTCATCGGTATCGTCGGACGTCGTTAGCCACGCCCAATGAAGCGGAGGATGCGGCGGTGGACCATTTCGATTTGGGAGGCCGGAGCGCACTGGTCACCGGGGCCAGCCGGGGCATCGGAGCCGCCACGGCGCGCGCCCTTGACGCCGCCGGCGCCCGAGTGGCGCTGGTCGCCAGAGCCCTGGACGAACTCGAAACAGTGGCTGTCGAGTTGCGCCACGACCCCGTCGTGCTACCCGCCGACCTCGAAGAACCAGCCGCCGCGGCCAGCGTCTCCCGTCGCGCCCTGGACGCCCTCGGTCACGTCGACATCCTTGTCAACAACGCCGCCACGGCCGCCCGCCTGCCCACCGTCGACACAGACATAGCCACCATCGACAAGATATTGGCGGTCAACGTGCGAGCGCCCTTGCTCCTTATAGCCGCCCTTTTGCCGTCGATGACCGAGCGGGGGAGAGGTTCGATCATTAACCTTTCGTCGGTGTCGGGGGTAATCGGTACCCCCCGGCGGGCGGCCTACGCGGCTTCGAAAGGGGCAATCGACGCCGCCACCCGTTCGTTGGCCGTCGAGCTCGGCCCATTGGGGATCAGGGTCAACTCGGTAGCGCCGGGCGTCGTCGACACTGCTTTGTGGGCCAGCAACAAGAAAATTGGGGGCGTCCCTGAAGCCATCAATGCGCTCACCCCTCTGCGCCGTTGGGCTGACCCGGAGGACGTAGCGGACGTGATCGTGTTCCTGGCCTCGGACGCGTCCAGGTTCGTGACCGGGGAGACGATCTCAGCCGACGGCGGGATGGCCCACGCCCTCGACCTTTATGCCGGGCCAGTTTGATAACCCGGCCCGGCCGATTGGCGCTGGGCAAAAAGCACTTTTTCTTTAGCCACAATTGCCTGTAGCCAGAAATCGAGCCACGGAGCAAACCATGGACACAGACGAGCACATAGCGGCACTCGAGCACGAGGGGCAGTTGCTGCTGACGGCGGCGCGCTCGGCCGACCCGGACGAGCCGGTGCCGACTTGTCCAGAGTGGGTGCTTCGCGACCTCCTGGCGCATATCGGTTTCGTCCACCGTTGGGCCACGAAATACGTAGAACAGGGCCTCGCCGACATGGTCGCCGAACCTGACGAAGCCGGGGTGCTGGCGGCGGCGCCGCCTGACGACCAGTTGGTGGCGTGGGTGGCCGAGGGGCATGCGGCCCTGGTCAGAGCCCTTTCGGCGGCACCTGCAGACTTGCGTTGCTGGACGTTCCTGAGGGCTCCGTCGCCCCGCGCCTTTTGGGCGCGCCGGCAAGCTCACGAGACCGCCGTCCATCGCGTCGACGCCGAACTGGCGAGCGGCGCCCGGCCCACCGGCATCCCGGCCCGGTTCGCCGCTGATGGGGTGGACGAGTTATTGCTTGGTTTCCTCCCTCGACCGGGCTCCAAGCGGTACACCAAAGTCGGGCCGGGAACGGCCGGGTTCGAGGCCACCGACGCCGGCTCATCATGGACCGTCGCCGTCTCCAGTACCGGCATTGACACCAAACGCGGCGTCGAGGCCAGCGACTTACTGGTGCGTGGCCCAGCGCAGGATCTTTACTTGACGCTTTGGGCCCGGCGCTCACCCGAAGGCCTCGAGTTGAACGGCGAAACGGAATTGCTGGCCGATTGGAAGAAGCTCTTCCGGGTCACCTGGTCCTGACCGACAGGCTTTGTCCCCAGCAAGTCGCCGCAGCAATTCGTCGCGCAGTAATTCGTCTGTTTAAGGGCGTCTCAGGGGCAACCCCGACTGCCGTGCAGGGCGATCAGGGCTCGCTCGGGGTGGTCCCCAATTACTCTGCGCGGCAGCCGGTGTGAGGATCACAAACATGACTACCTCTCAGTTCGGCCCTTTCACCGCGGGCGCCGTTCCCCAGCTCCCTCTCACCGACCCCCCTGTCGTGGTGGCCCACAAACTATGCCGGCGCTACGGTTCCGGCGAAGCCGCCGTTACCGCCCTCGATGGCGTTGACATCGCCTTTGGCACCGGACGGTTCGCCGCCGTCATGGGCGCCTCGGGCTCGGGCAAATCGACGTTACTTCACCTTCTCGCCGGCCTCGACCGCCCCACTTCGGGCACGGTGGTAGTGGACGGCACCGACCTCGGCTCGCTCGACGAACGCCGGCTGACCAGGCTGCGCCGGGACAAGATCGGCTTTGTTTTCCAGGCGTTCAACCTGCTCCCGGTCCTCGACGCCGAGGAGAACATCCTCCTGCCCCTCTCGCTGGCCCACCAACGGGTCGACCGCCACTGGTTTGACCAGCTGGTGATGACAATGGGGATCACCGACCGCCTCCGGCACCGCCCGTCGCAGCTTTCCGGGGGCCAACAGCAACGGGTCGCAGTAGCCCGAGCACTGATGGGCCGGCCCGCCGTCATTTTCGCCGACGAACCGACGGGCAACCTCGATTCCCGAGCGTCCGACGATGTGCTGGCCCTCTTGCGCCAGGCCGTCGACGAGCTCGGACCAGACGGTCGTGATGGTCACCCACGATGCCCACGCCGCCTCTTATGCTCACGACCTCGTCGTGCTGGCCGACGGCCGCGTGGCCCATAAAGGAGAAGTCGGGACCCGCGAAGCGGTCCTGCAGTTGGTCCAAGGAGGCAAATAATGTTGCGGGTTTCCCTGCGCGGTTTATCGTCCCACAAATTCCGCGTCGTCCTGACCGCCATTTCGGTGGCGCTCGGCGTCGCGCTCATGGCCGGCACCTACATCCTCACCGACACCATCAACGCCTCTTACACCAAACTCGTTGGCGCCGCCTACTCGGGTGAGTCGGTTGTCATCACTCCCAGCGCGCCGCTGGGCGACAACAACTCCGCCCAGATCTCGCCCGTGTCGGCGGCCATGTTGGACAAGGTGCGCCACGTCTCTGGCGTGGCCGAGGCCGACGGGCAGATAATTACCAGTGCCACGCTCCTCGATGCTCGAGGAAAGGCGTTGGGGACGGCCGGCTTCACCTATGTGGCCGGGACGGAACCCGCTCCCTTCCAGGTCCTCGAGGCCACCCATGGCCGTCTTCCCACGGGGCCAGGTGAGGCGGCTATCGACGTGAGCACGGCCAACGCCCATGGCCTTCATATCGGCGACGTAGTCGAGGTGGCGGGCGCTGGCCCAGTCCGGCATTACCGGCTGGTAGGGACCGTCCGCTTCGCCGGGAGCAGTTCGTTTGCCGGCGCCAGTGTGGCCGTCGTCACGCTTCCTCAGGCCCAGGCCATCGCCGGTGAGACCGGTCGCTTCGACCAGATCGATGTAGCCGCTAGCAGCGGGGTGACCCCGTCGCTGCTTCAGCACCGGTTAACGGCGGTGCTGCCCAACGACACCGTGGTACGCACCGGCTCCCAGCAGGTAGCCAAAAGCGCCAGCGACTTTGCCAGCGGGCTCGGTTTCATAAAGACGTTCCTGCTCGTGTTCGCCTACATCGCATTATTCGTGGGCGGTTTCATAATCCTCAATACGTTCTCGGTGACGGTGGCGCAGCGGACGCGGGAGATCGGGCTCCTGCGGGCAATGGGGGGCTCCAGGCGCCAAGTCCTCTGGTCGGTGATATTCGAGAGCGCGCTCATCGGCCTGGGGGGCGCCCTCCTGGGCCTTGGCCTCGGCATCGCCCTGGCGCCGGGCCTCGACGCCATTTTCAAAGCGTTCGGGGCCAATCTGGCCGACAACGGGATGATCATCGAGGCGCGTACGGTCATTGTGTCGCTCGTGGTCGGCGTCGTCATCTCAGTGCTGGCCGGACTGGCTCCCGCTGTGCGGGCGACGCGCATCTCGCCTCTGGCCGCCATGCGCAGCGGGACCGGGGCGGAGACAACCCGGCCGTCGCGTTATTCGCTAGTCGTAAGTACCGCCGTTTTCATATTGGGGGCGGCCATGGTGGCCTACGGCGTGGCGGGCAGCGGCGGCGGGTTGCTGGCCGGCATCGGCGCCCTTGTGCTGTTCATTGGCATTGCGCTGTTCAGCCCGAGGTTGATCCCGGGACTGGCCCGGGCCGTGGGGACGCTGGTGAGCTGGCGCGGGGTCACCGGCCAGATTGCCCGCGAGAACACTCGCCGTCTTCCGGGCCGGACAGCAGTCACGGCCGCCGCCCTCATGGTGGGCCTGGCCCTCGTGACCTTCGTATCCGTTCTGGCTTCCGGGGCGAAAGCGACTATCGACAGCGCCGTCAACAGTTCCTTCGCCGGCAACCTGATCGTCGAGGCCAACGCCAACAACAGCCAGGGCATCCCCGCTTCGCTCCCGGCCGCATTGCAAAAGGTGCCCGGCGTCAAGGTCGTCGCACCGGTGAGTTTTTCCGAAGCGGACGTAAAGGGCATTTCGGGCGTGCAGGAGGTTACCGGTGTGGAGCCGGCGGCGCTGTCCGAGCTCTATCGCGTGAAGTGGGAAAAGGGCTCCCCGGCCGCCTTCGCCAGGCTCGGCGCTGACCAGACCGTTCTCACCCAGTCCTTTGCGCAGTCACACCACTTTGGCCTCGGCCAGTCGCTTTCAGTGCTGACCGCTTCCGGTAAGCACCTTCACCTCGTAGTCGCTGGCATCGCCTCCGATCGCGCCCACCTCCTGGGGTCGCTGACCGTAAGACGTTCGGTCCTTCAGGAAGCGTTTTCGCAGAGTGACGACGGCGTCGACTTCGTCGGCTATTCCAGGGGGGCTACAGACACCTTTGTGCAGCCGGTGGTAAATCACTTGTTGGCCGAGCAGTTCCCGCAGGCTGAGTCCCTCACTGCCGCCCAGTTCGAGCGGCAACAGGCCAACCAGGTGGACTCCCTGCTCGGGTTGGTGTACGTCCTCCTGGCGCTGGCCATCATCGTGTCGCTGTTCGGCCTGGTCAATACCCTGGCCCTCTCCGTGCACGAGCGCCGGAGAGAACTCGGCCTACTGAGGGCGGTCGGAGCCAGCCGGCGCCAAGTCCGCCAGATGGTGCGCTACGAATCGGTCATCACATCGCTGATCGGGGCGGTGCTCGGGTTGGTGACCGGAGCGCTGCTGGCCGTGGGCCTCGACCACTCGATCGGCGGTCCCGGGTTCGTGACCTCTTTCCCCGTTACCACCCTGGTGGTGCTCCTTATCGTCGCCGCCCTGGCCGGCGTATTGGCGGCGGTGTTGCCCGCTCGCCGCGCCGCTCGGCTCGACATCCTGAGCGCGGTGGCCCTCGACTGAGCTACCCGCGAGGGGGCTCCGGCTCAGGTCCCGGTCACTAAACGGGACCTGAGCCGGCCATCGTCAGTTCCGGGAAGGGAAAATCCCCTGTAGCGCAATGCAGTAATTGAGCGCCAGTAGTGGCTGGATATTCGAGTGGGGCAGATTGCCTCCGACTGACGACGTCGTACTGCTGGCCATCGTGGTACTGCCGTCACCGGCGCTGGCGTAAATGGCCGTCGACACCCTGGCCATAACGGCCCCACCGGGCCTGGTCACGCCAGCAGGAGCATCGTTTGCAGCCGGGCTGACGGTGTGCACGTGAGTGGGCATCTGGGCAGAAAGCAGAGTCACCGTTTCAGTCCCACTTTGTTGGCCCAGGGTGTAGTTGGAGAGGCCGGGGCCTTGCCCGGAGCTCACTGCCAGCCTGCTCCGCAGGTCCGGGAGGGCAAAGTTGGTCGTCCCGTTGCCGCCGTAGGTAGTGCCCAAAAGAGAAAAGAGGGCGGTGTTCTGGGAGATCGCCATGATCTGGCCATTGCAGAACGCCCAACCCCGCGGGGCAAAATTGTACGGAAATAGCCTAATTTCACCCAAAAAAGGGTCTGACACGATTATTTCCCCTCGTTCAGTGGATTCTTTGGCTGCCGAGCGCTGCTATTCAGTTGCTGGGTCAAGGGCCCGGAGGCGCGACAAGACGTGGTTGGATCACCGCGGCAAGCCCTCGGGTGGTCACTCTACGTGCGGGCGACCCCTCCTGCAAGAGAAGCCTCCAGAAGCGGGCCAAGCCAATCGTCGACCACGCAGTCCACAACCAGGTGCACCCTTGGGGCGTTCGACCGGTTGGCGGCGCGGTGGGGCAGGCTCAGGTCCAGGTACCAAGCTTCTCCGAC
The DNA here is from genome assembly GCA_963749305.1 of uncultured Acidimicrobiaceae bacterium. GTDB lineage: Bacteria > Actinomycetota > Acidimicrobiia > Acidimicrobiales > Palsa-688 > Fen-671. Next base: position 100,967 of record CAVVMN010000012.1, on the reverse strand, counting down.
CTTCATTCCTACCGGGCGACCGTTCAGGAAGAACTCGACCCCCTCGCCGGTGAGCACAGGGACATGGACCCGCACCTCCCCGTCCTGCCAACTAAGGCGGTAGTCGCGGTGCTCCTTTATGACCGCTCCCGGTGCCAGGGCCAGCAGCCGGACGGCCAGCAATGGGCATTTGAACTGAGCCAGCGCGTCCCGGTGGGCGGGCAACGCGTCTAACAGCTCGGTGTCGGCGAAAGGCCCATTGGCATCGGCCCCCGGGTAGAGCTGAGCCGCCTTCCCTCCCATGGACCGTAATGCCACGCCCGACCATTCGCCTTCATAGGTACCCGTATTGAAATGTGGGGCCCAGGCTGAAGGCGAGATCGACACCACTTCGCCGGCCATCCCATCGACATCGAAGGTCAAGGGAAGGAGGGCGCGGTCGGGGTCGTTCATGGCTGAGGGAGCACCGGGGCGGCGAGGAAGCGGCCCTCGGGCTGGGCCGCTCGCCGCGTCTCCAGCGATGCGTACGCGGGACCGGCGATCTCCTCGACGGCGGCCTCGACCGAGGGCGTTGCACTCTGCGACCGGTTTGGTCCCCTCGTGAACGGCAGCAAAGGGTTCCCCGAGTCCCTTGACGCCGCTTCCGCGAAGCGCGCCAGCCCCTCGGGGCCAGGGTCAACCCCGAACAAAGGAGCTAGCCGCTCGGGGACCAGCCCGGGGAGTTCACGGTAATGGCATAAATGCATCTGCCCTCGCCGGGCGACCGCCAGCGCGGCTCGAAAAAGGGCGGCCAGCACCGTGGCGCAGTACCGCGCCGGAGGCTGCGCCGCCATCTCCGCCTTCAGGCTGGCACTGCTGTCCTGGCCCTGAATGGCGCCGTCAATCAGCAGCTCCGGCGGGAGAAAGCCGGGCACCATGTGTGACCCACGCCGGGCCAGGTGCGACGCCACGATCTCGCTCGGCTCCCGGTACAGGAACGTGCAGGGGGTCGCCGGGAAAGCCCGATGGACCAACGGCCACCAAAACACCGCCCAGGCGTCCAATTTGATTACCAGCCGTTTTTGCGTTGGCCGGCGGGGCTGGGCCAACCCGGAAACGACCCCTCGAAACCACCCGGCCACCTCTTCGTCCTCGAGATCGGGCTCGTCCTCGGGATCAGGCTCGTCCTCGAGATCCGGCTGGTGCTGGCGCCATCGCAATACTTCGTCGAGGGGAGCGGGTTCCGACAAGACCAGGGTCGAAGCCAAACCTGCGAACATCTGGGCCACCAGGGTCGAACCGCACCGTGAAGCATGGAAGATGAGGCCGGCGGGCTCGAGGCCGGGGTGCGAGGCAGCCCAGGCGACGAGCTCACCCAGGCTGCGTTGCTGCCAAAAGAGGAGGCGGTAAGGGTCGGACAGGCACCGTCTGACGGTCTGGTCGAAGAAGGGGTCGGTGAAATCGATGCCCTCGGTAAAACACCAGTGGACAATGGGTTCTCCACCATGCCAGCGAACGGTTATCGGCGTCCATCCTTTTAGGGAGTTCGCCGGCGAATAGGGGAGCGCCCCCCAGCCAGTAGCTTCCGACTTGCGTGCCCTATGCCCGCAGTCGATAGGTCGGATTTGGTCCTGACCCCTTTGGCCCGGCGTCCACCTGGTCTCGTTCGCCCGGAGCGCTTGGCGCATAGCCGTCACAACTTCGTCCGCCGATACCTGGAGGCCGAAACCCTGCGCTACTTCTATTACATCAGGGACAAATTCTGTCACCTCACCGCTGCGAAAAAGGCGAGCCCGGGCCTCGGGGTGGTCAAGGACAAGACGGCGCAACTCCTCGACCGCCGCAGAGTTCATAACCGGTCAGGCTAACCGGGTACGCTCGGGCACGGCATGAGAACTGCGGTTACGACCAGGCCGGTGCGGCTCCCCGAGGATACCGAGCTCCTATTGGCCATCTACAGGTCCACCCGTGAAGGTGAGATCAGCGCCTTCGGGTGGACGGAAGAAGAAGTGAGCCGGTTCGTCAATTTTCAGTTCGACGCCCAATCGCAGTATTACGCCGACTACTTTCCCCAGGCGGAGCACTCCGTGGTGATGGTGGACGGCACACCCGCTGGCCGCCTCCTCGTCGACCGGTCCGGAAATGCCACACACATTGTGGATATTTCCTTGCTCCCGTCTTTTCGGCGGGGCGGCATTGGAGCCGAGCTGGTCCACAGGTTGCTCGACGAAGCGGAGGTCCGTGGCGTACCGGTGAAGGGCCACGTCGAACCCGGCAACGAAGCCCGTCTGTTCTGGAAGCGCATGGGGTTTGTAGAACGCAGCGGCCCTGACGCCTACATAGCTCTGGAGCACCCGTGCGGGACCTCGCCGCCCTGACCGCCGGCGACTTCGAGCCGCTGGTGGGGGAGGAGTTCCACCTGTCGGGCACGGAGGCGGGTACCGAGCAAGTTGGCGCCATCGTCGTCCAGTTGGTCGAGGTCCTCCGGCAAAGGGAATGGCCCGGCCACCGTCAGCCGTTCGTCTTGCACTTCTCCGGGCCTGGTGAACCGGTCATGAGCCAAGGCGTGTACCGTTTGTCCCACTCTGCGCTCGGGCAGCTGGAATGCTTCATGGGGCCCGTCATGTCCGATACTCCGGGCATAACCTACGAGGCCGTTTTCTCGTAATTCGGCGACCGGAAAGAGATGGTGTATCAACCTAGGCTTGCCTCGCTCAGCATTGCCGAGCGGCTGCTGCTGCGCGTAGAGGGGTGAGCGATGTTACGCGGGAGGATCTCCAAGCTCGTCGGGATAGGTGTGGGGCTGGCCATGGCGTCCGTCCCGCTGGCCTGGCTGGCGGCGCCGGTTTCGGCTGCTACGACGTTCTCAGACACGTCCTCGATAAGCCTGGCCAACCCCACGAGTACGGCCGCCCAACCCGCCGGGACCTACCCCGCGCCCATCACCGTCTCCGGCCTGACCGGCACGATCAGCGACGTCACCGTAACCCTTACCGGCATCAACTACGAGTTCTCTCAGGACCTAGGCGTGCTTCTAGTGGGCCCCACCGGTGCTGGCCTGAGCCTGTTCACGGCCGTGGGGGCCGACAACCAGAGCACGGCCACAAGCGGCCTAGATGTCACCCTGGACGACAGCGCCCCTAACAAGATCGCCAACAACGACACAAGCTTCCCGACCTCGGGCTCCATCGACATGCAGCCGGCCGACTTCGCCACCCACTTCCCGGGGTTCAGCTACGACAGTTACCCGTCGCCGGCGCCGGCCAGCTTCACCAAAGCAGAGGACACCGGGTCGGCCACGCTCGGTGGGACCTTCGACGGGACCAACCCGGACGGGACATGGGACCTCTACGTCACTACCAACTCGGAGGGGGACGGCACCGGGTCGATCTCGGGTGGATGGTCCCTCAACATAACCGCCGCCGCAACGCTGGCATCGACGACGACGACCCTGCACTCGAGCCCGAACCCGTCGTTCACCTCCGGCGCAAGCAGCTCGGTGACCCTGACGGCCGCGGTCAGCAGCTCGGGCTCGCCCGTCACCACGGGCACAGTCGATTTCACCGACGGGGGCACGACTATCTCCGGTTGCGGCGCCGCCTCTTTGAGCTCGGGCCCCGCCACCTGTACCACAACCTTTACTACCGAGGGTGACCACGACCTGGCCGCGGTCTACAGCGGTACTTCCAGCTTCGTGACCAGCACCGGGGTCGACACCCAGGTCGTCAATAACCACACGACGGTGAGCGGCAATACCTTCAGCAACAGCGGCACGGTCACCATCCCCAACACGGGGTCGCCCCCGGGGACAGCCGTCCCCTACCCCTCGGACATTTTTGTTTCAGGGCTCACGGGGACCATTTCTAACGTCAGCGCCACGCTCTCGGGCATCACGTACCCGGTGAGCCAGGACCTCGATGTGCTCCTCGTCGGACCCACGGGCGGCTCCGAGGTCTTACTCTCCGGCGTCGGCCCGAACACGGGCACCACGAGTGCCACCAACACCACGTTGACCTTTGACGACTCCGCCACTTCGACCGTGCCCGAAAGTTCAATGCTCCCGTCGAACTCGACCGTCCTCACAAAGCCTGTCGACTACGCCGGCGTCGATCTGGACACCTTCCCCAGCCCCGCTCCCAGCGGGCCCTACGGGACACCCGCGCCGCGCGGCACAAGCACCCTGGGCGACGTTTTCAACGCCACCAACCCGAATGGCACGTGGAACCTCTACGTCGTCACCGACGGCGGGAGCGACGGGGCGGGCTCGGTAGCCGGCGGGTGGAGCCTCACATTTACCCTCGGCTCCGAGGCGTCGACCTCGACGTCTGTGAGCGGCAGCCCCAACCCCTCGTTCGCCAGCAGCCCGGACCAGGCCGTCACCTTTACCGCCTCGGTTACGACCGGCAGCCCGGCCACGCCGGTAACGACCGGCACGGTCGACTTCACCGCTGACGGGACGACCATCAGCGGCTGCGGAGCGGAGGCCCTCAACACCAGCGGCCAGGCCAGCTGTCCCACCAGTTTCTCGACCGAGGCCGACGTGACCATCCAGGCTCTGTACAGCGGGACCACATCCTTCGCCGAGAGCACAGGCTCGACCATTCAGGAGGTCGACAACCACACCACGGTGGTAGCGCCGAACCAGTTCGAGGACACCGGGGCTATAACTCTCAACAACCCCACAAGTTCCACGCCTGCTCCACAGGAGGCGAGCCCTTACCCGTCGCATATCTACGTCTCCAACCTGGGCCCGTTAGCGGGCTCACAGTCACCTTGAACGGGATCAGCTACCCACACTCCTCTGACCTCGACGTCCTGCTGGTCGGCCCGCAGGGCCAGTCGATAGTGCTGCTGAACAACGTCGGCCCGAGCACCGGGACTCAAAATGCGTCCAACGTGACCGTGACCTTTAGCGACGCCGCCGGCTCGGCCATCCCGCAAACCACAGCCCTCGGCGCACCGAATTCCTCGGTGACCACAAAACCGGTGGACTATCCCGGCACAGACACCGATACGTTCCCGTCCCCGGCGCCGTCGGGCCCCTACGGCACACCGGCTCCGAAAGGGAGCGCCACCCTGGGCGGCACCTTCGATACCACCAACCCCAATGGCACCTGGAGCCTCTACGTCGTAACGGTCGGAGAGGGTGACGGGACGGGCTCGGTGGCCGGCGGCTGGGGCATCGACTTCGCCATCGCCAACCAGACCGTGTCGTTCAGCTCGACCGCCCCGACCAGCGCCGACGCCGGCACTACCTACCAGGCCAGCGCCTCGGCCTCATCGACGTTGCCCGTCACTTACTCGATCGACGCCTCCTCGACGCCGGGTGCGTGCTCGGTGGGCTCCACCGGCCTGGTCAGTTTCCTGGCCGCCGGGACCTGCATCCTGGACGCCAACCAGAGCGGCGACGGCAACTACAACGCGGCGCCTCAGGCCCAGCAGACCATCAACGTCGTCGGGGTGCCGGGGCCGCCGACCAGCGTAAACGCCACTCCTTCGGCTGGTCAGGTGAGCGTGACCTGGTTGCCGCCGACAAGCGACGGCGGTTCGCCCGTCACCTCCTACAACGTCTACGAGGGCACCACCTCGGGGGGCGAGACGTTCCTGGCCAACACCTCGAGCACCTCCTACCTGGCTACCGGGCTGACCAACGGCACCAAGTACTACTTTGAGGTCACGGCGGTCAACGCCGTGGGTGAAGGCACGCGGTCAGCCGAGGTATCGGCGACCCCGATCACGCTTCCGGGCGCCCCGGTGTCCCTCAGTGCTACTCCGCAAAACACCCAGGTCAACCTCATCTGGTTGCCTCCCTCGAGCAACGGCGGCTCCACCATCACGCTGTACAAGGTTTACGAGGGCACCACGTCGGGGGGCGAGACTTTCCTGGCCAGCACCTCGGGCACCTCGTACATGGCTACCGGCTTGACCAACGGGACCAAGTACTACTTCGAGGTCACGGCCGTCAACGGCGTCGGGGAGGGCCTTCTCGGGCGAGACATCGGCCACGCCGGCCACGTTCCCGGACGCCCCGACGGCCCTGGGCGCCACCCCCGGCAACACCCAGGTCAGCCTGAGCTGGACGGCCCCGGTCAACAACGGTGGCTCGGCCGTCACCTCCTACAAGGTCTACGAGGGGACCACGTCGGGGGGCGAGACGTTCCTGGCCAGCTCCTCTACCACCTCCTACCTGGCCACCGGGCTGACCAATGGCACCAAGTACTACTTCGAGGTCACGGCCGTGAACGGGGTCGGGGAGGGAGCCCGCTCGACCGAGGTCTCGGCCACCCCGGCCACCTTCGCCGGTGCCCCCACCGGGCTCACGGCTACGCCGGGCAACGCCCAGGTCAGCTTGAGCTGGACGGCCCCGGTCAACGACGGGGGGTCGGCCGTTACCTCGTACAACATCTACGAGGGCACCACGTCGGGGGGTGAGACGCTTCTCCAGGGCACCGGCAGTGCCGCCACCACCTTTACCGTCACCGGCCTGACCAATGGCACGAAGTACTACTTCGAGGTCACGGCGGTCAACGGCGTCGGTGAAGGCCTCGCATCTAATGAGGCGTCGGCCACGCCCGTCACCGTGCCCGGTGCGCCCACGGCCCTGGGCGCCACCCCCGGCAACACCCAGGTCAGCCTGAGCTGGACGGCCCCGGCCAACAACGGCGGCTCGGCCGTCACCTCGTACAAGGTCTACGAGGGGACCACGTCGGGGGGCGAGACGTTCCTGGCCAGCACCTCAACGACCTCGTACCTGGCCACCGGGCTGACCAATGGCACCAGGTACTACTTCGAGGTCACAGCCGTCAACGGGGTCGGGGAGGGAGCGCGCTCAACCGAGGCCTCGGCCACGCCGAGTGCGCCGCCGCCTCCGACGACCACCACCACGACGACCACCACCACGACGACCACCACCACTACGACAACCACCACCACCACGACGACGCCCGTACCGAAACAGGGCTACTGGCTGGTGGGCCGGGACGGCCACGTTTACTCTTTCGGGAACGCAAACAATCTCGGCTCGATCTCGGGTTATAGAGCCCACGTACGAAATATTGTCGCCATGGCGGCCGCAGCCAATGGCGGTGGCTATTGGTTGGCCGGTGCGGACGGCCAGGTTTACACTTTCGGCGCCGTCCACAATTTCGGTTCGCTTTCGAACCGCGGCGCCCACGTGAGAAATATTGTCGGCATCGCGGCCACCGCCAACAGGGGCGGTTATTGGTTGGTCGGTTCCGACGGCCACGTATACGCCTTTGGCGCCGCCCGCATTTATCGTCCCGTCTTCGCCCCCAATAAGACCAACAAGAAACTCGACGCCATCGTTGGAATTGTCCCCACTCCGGACGGCGGCGGATATTGGCTGGTGGGTTCGGACGGCGGCGTGTACGCCTATGGCGACGCCCACAATTTCGGCTCGCTGCCGGCAGAAAGGGTATACGTAAGAGACATCGTCGGTATCGCCGCCACGCCCAACGGGGCGGGCTACTGGTTGGTCGGTGCGGACGGGCACGTGTACGGCTTCGGGAACGCCCATACCTTTGGGCCCATGACGCACGGCCGGGGAAGGGGGCACGATGTCGTCGGCATCGCCTCCACGCCAGACGGGCAGGGCTACTGGGTGGTCGAGGCCGGTGGTGCGGTGTTCAGCTTCGGTGACGCCCACCCGCAAGGAAGCGCGGCCACGGGCCCCGGCAGTCCCGTCGTGGGGATCGCTTCGTAAAAAGGTTGCCCACCGGTTGATCCGCCTCATCCCTCTCCACTAACCCACCGAGGTGAGAGGAGAGGCAATGAGGCGATCGACGGTACGGCCGGCCATGGCTGGCCTGTTTGCTGCGCTGAGCGTAATTGGCGTTGGGTTAGCCACAACCAGCTCGTCAGCAGCGGGGACGAACGGCGGGCATCCCGGGACGAGCGCCAAGCTGGCCGGCGCCGACCTCGTCTCGTACAACAACTGCTCGCAATTGCTCCGGCAGGTAAAGGCCGAGGCCATGAAAGAGGTCGGCCCTTACGGCCTGTCGGGCTCATCTGGCGGCTCCCTCGCTTTCCCCCCTGGGGGAGTGGTGCGAGGTGCGGTGCCTGTGCCCACCGAACTCGGCTCTAACGCGCCCGGCTCTGCCCCGCCGTCCACGGCGGCTACTCCCGCCGGGGCCAGTGGGACGGCCGGCCAGGGCTACTCCACCACCAACGACCAGGAAGCGGGCGTTGACGAACCCGACATGGTGAAGACGAACGGCCAGGTCATGGTCGTCCTGCGCCAGGACCCCCTCGGAGTTCAGGTGGTCGACGTGAGCGGGAGCGCCCCGAAACTCGACGGGTTCTTGCCATTGTCCCAATTGGAACAGGCCAGCGGCCTTTTCCTGTCCGGTCAGGACGTCTATGTAATAGGCGGCGGGACCAGTGGGCCACTCCCGGTACGGTACGTGGGCGGCCCGCGACCTACGGCCAAGTCACGGGCCGCCAAGTCACTGGCGGCGGCGGCGGGCCGGCGAGCGTTTCTCGTAGCGCCCCTTTGACGTCCATGCCCCTCCTGCCCTGGGGCGGTTATACGTCCTCGACCGATGTCGTCGTCGTTAGCGTGGCCGACCCGCAAAACCCCGCCGTAGTAAGGACGTTTTCCTTCCAGGGGGCCGAGCAAGGCGCACGGCTCATCAACGGGCAAGTGGTGTTGGCACTGACCAACCAACCCCGCTTGCGCTGGGTCTACCCGTTCAACGCCACGCCGGCGGCCGACAAAGCGGCCACGGCGGCCAACCGGGCCGTGGTCAAAGCCTCGAAAGCAGCCGACTGGCTGCCGTCCGAAACGATCAAGACCGGTCACGGGCGGGCAGCCGTAACGGTGACGAGGCAAGCGTCCTGTGCCAGGACCTACCACACGATTATCGAGTCCGGCCTCGGCACAGTCTCTTTGGTTTCCCTCAACCCGGCGTCAGCCTCACCCGGGAACGAGGTGACCGTCATAGGCAACGCCGAGGACGTATATGCCAGCGCCACCCAGGTCTTCGTGGCCACCACTAACTGGCAATTCCAGGACTGGGGTTGTTCGTATGGCGGAGGCGTGGCCTGCCCCATGGAGCCCGCCTACGTCGTGGCGCCGTTCGGCCAGCGGACCAGGACCGACATCTATGGGTTCGACATCTCCGACCCCTCGACCCCACAATACGTGGGCTCGGGGAGCGTACCCGGCACCTTGATCGGCCAGTACGCCATGTCGGAGTACAACGGGTACCTGCGAGTGGCTTCTACCAGGGGGGAGCCGACCCCGGCTCCTGTTGATGGCGGCGCACCGCCTCCTCAGCGCTCGGACAACCTGGTGAGCGTGCTGCAACCTGAAAATGGTGCGCTGGTTACGGTCGGGGTGCTCCACGGGTTGGGCCGGGGCGAGAAGATCTACTCGGTCAGGTTCGTCGGCGACCTGGGCTACGTGGTCACGTTCAACCAGACGGATCCCTTGTTCGTGGTCGACTTGAGCAACCCTGAGCAGCCGGTACTGGCCGGGCAAGTGTCACTGTCTGGTTATTCGTCCTTCCTCCAGCCGCTTACCGGCAGCCTTCTCCTGGGCGTGGGGCAAGCGGTCGACCAGCAGTTGCGCACCCAGGGGCTTCAGCTCGAGGTGTTCAACGTGGCTCAGCCCAGCCAACCGGCCCTCATCTCACGCCAGCAACTCGGCAATGGGGCCAGTTCGGCAGCCGAGTACGACCCGCATGCGCTGCTCTGGTGGCCGGCATCAGACCTGCTGGTGCTACCCGTGGACAGCTATTCGGGCGGCGGGCCCGACAGCTCCGCTGATGTCTGGTCCATAACCTCTTCCGGAGCACTGCACCGGCTCGGGTCGCTCAGCCAGCCGGGCAGCAGCCAGGGCGGCTACCCCGAGATCGAGCGGGCCGTCGTTGTCGGGGGCGACATCTACACCCTCTCCGAACAGGGTGTGATGGTAAGCAATATGAGCTCCCTAACTCAGGTGGCCTGGTTGGCCTACCAAAACGCCTCCTCGTGAACCCTCGGGGGGCCGGGCACCGGAGATGGTCGACCAGGTTGCGGCGGGATGAGGCGCACGCGCTGACCCCGCTGGGGCTGGCCGGCCGAGCACCAGAGACGGCCGGCGAAGGAGAGGCTGAGGCGGCACCGCAGATCGGTGCCGGCCGCGCTCCCGAGGTTGGTGACGGCCCGGCGCGCTTCGGGAACGAACGAGAACTTTTGGCCCTGGCCGCCGCCGGCGACCCTCCGGCCGTCCGGTGGCTGCTCGACGAGGTGGCGCCGGTTGTCTTCGGCTTCCTGTTCGCCCGGGTGGGAGGGGACGAGAGCGCGGCCGAGGACCTGCTCCAGGAGACGCTACTGGAGGCCGTGCGGGGCGCCTCGGCGTTCAGGGCCGAGGCCTCCGCCTCGACCTGGATGTGCGCCATAGCCAGGCGCCGCCTGGCCCGTTACTACGAATCAGAAAGAAAGGCGGAGATGGCTCGACGTTCGCTCAGCCTGGTCCATGACGGCTCCGGGGCGGCGGGCCCGGGTGACGACATGCTTGAACGTCAAGACGAGGTCGTGAGGGCTCTCGGTCGTTTGCCCGCCGTTGCAGAGGCAGGTCCTGGTGCTCAAGTACCTGGAGGACATGTCGGTCATAGACATCGCCGGCCAGCTCGACCGTAGCCGGGTGCAGGTGCAGTCCCTTTTGCAAAGGGGGCGCGAGGGCTTGCGCCGGGAGCTGGGAGGTCAAAATGCCTGAAGGCGACAACACGTACGACTACCCCGAACGGCTGCTGGCCGGCTCCGACCGGCCCCGCCCGCTACCACCCCACCTGCGGGCCCGGCTGGAGGAGGCGCTGGAGGGAGTGGCCACGACCGAGTCGGCCCGGCCCCTGTCGGGTGAAGTGCGGGACAAACTCGAGGTCAGCCTGCGGCCCGAAGCGCCGAGAGGACCGGAAAAGAAGTGGAGGGAGTGGGCGCCCAGGTTGAGCGTGGCCGCCGCGGTCATAATCGCCCTGGCCATCTTTGTCCCTGCTCTGACCCACGGACCTGGCCCCGCGGCATCGCACAGTGCTGCCGGCCCGCTCTCGACTCGTTCCGGCCTGTCGATGAGGGCGGCCACTCCCGGCGCCCTGGCCAGGCCGGACCATGGTGGAGCGGTGGCCAACCCCTCTACTGCCCCGGTCAGCAGCACGACCCCAGCCGCCAACGGCGCTGGCAACGCCAACGGCCCGGCCGGCAACGCCCCGGCGGCCAATTCCAATGGCCCGACGCCCAATGCCAATGCCCCGACGCCCACTATCCCGTCGGCCCGTTTGGCGCCACCGACGACTTCGGGCCGGCCAACGGTCTTGGGGCCCGACAAATCGGACCTCGGGGCGCCGCAAGCGGCGTTTACCGCCTCCACCCCGGCGGTCAACGGCATCAGCCCGGCCTCGGGGCCAACGTCGGGTGGCCAATGGGTCACGGTGCGGGGGACAAACCTGAGCGGCGCTACGGCGGTCGATTTCGGCCGCGTGCCCGCCCCTCGGGTGAACGCCATCTCGGCGACAGAGCTGAGGGCGTTAACCCCCGCGCACCCGGCCGGCCATGTCGACGTGGTGGTGAGGGGGCCGGCCGGGCGGAGCGAAGTATCACCCGCCGATCGCTATTCTTTCGCCCCTTAGGTAGCGTGGGCCTTAGGTATCGTGGCGCTGGAAAGATGGAAGAGATGGACGACGCGGACGACATCACCGAGAGCCTGCAGGGCAAGTTGCTCGTCGCCGCGCCGAGCCTGCTCGACCCCAACTTCAACCGCACGGTGGTGCTGATGCTGGCCCACGGCGAGCACGGGGCCCTCGGGCTCGTCCTCAACCGGCCCACCGTTACCGCCGTTTCGTCGCCCTTGCCGGAGTGGGAGGACCTGGCCACGGAGCCCGGCGTGGTGTTCGTCGGGGGACCGGTGAGCGAGGGCACCATCTGCCTGGCCAGAGTGAAATCAGAGGTCTCGGTCCCCAGCTCCGGCTACCTCCCGTTACAAGGGACGCTCGGTACCGTCGACCTCGAGACAGACCCCGCCTTCGTAGCGCCGTGCATAGAACGCTTGCGTATATTTGCCGGCTATGCCGGGTGGGGAGAGGGGCAGCTCGAAGCCGAGATGGAATCGGGCGCCTGGTGGGCACTCGATGCCTCTGAGGAAGACATCTTCAATGAAGAGCCTGGCCAGTTGTGGAAGAGCGTGTTGCGCCGCCAGGGAGGCCTACTGGCGCTGGCGTCCGCGTTCCCGTCGGACCCCTCGCTTAACTGACCGGCGCTGCTAGTCCCGGGCGCGGCCCGGAGCCGGGCACGGTCGGGCTGTGGCAGGATCACCTTGCGCAGCCGGACAGACTGCGGCGTGACTTCCGCAGACTCGTCCTCTCGCAGGAATTCGAGAGCCTGCTCGAGCGTCATCAGCAAAGGCGGGGACAGCCGGACCAGTTCCTCGGCCGTGGACGAACGCATGTTGGTCAGCTTGCGCTCCTTGGCCGGGTTTACGTCCATGTCCTCCCGGCGGGCGTTCTCACCTATGACCATCCCCTCGTAGACGGGGGCGCCGGGGCCAACGAACAACGTGCCCCGTTCCTGCAGGTTCAATAGCGCGTACGTGGCGCACTTCCCGCGTCGGTCGGCGACCAGAGAGCCGCTCTGCCGCGTCCGGATCTCGCCGAACCAGGGCTCCCAACCGTCCAGGACGTGGTGCAACTGCGCCGTGCCCTTGGTCTCGGTCAGCAGCTGCGACCGCAGGCCGATCAGGGCGCGAGACGGCACCAGCCAATCGGTGCGGGCCCAGCCGCTCCCGTGGGACACCACATGCTCCATCCGGCCCTTACGGCCCGCCAGCAATTGCGTCACCGTCCCCATGTGCTCCTCGGGGATGTCGAGCGAGACGCGCTCGACCGGCTCGTAGACCTTGCCGTCGACCAACTTGGTCAGCACCTGCGGTTTGCCCACGGTGAGCTCGAAGCCCTCCCTGCGCATCAGCTCGACCAGTACGGCGAGAGCGAGCTCGCCCCGCCCCTGGACTTCCCAGGTATCGGGCCGCTCGGTGGGGACCACCCGTATGGACACGTTCCCGACCAGCTCGGCGTCCAGGCGGCCCTTCAACAGACGGGCGGTGAGCTTGCTGCCCTCCTGGCCGGCGAGGGGAGAGGTGTTCACCCCGAACGTCATCGAGATAGCGGGTTCGTCGACAGTGACCCCGGGCAGTGGCGTCGGGTCGGAGACGTCAGCCAGGGTGTCACCGATCATGACGTCGGGAAGGCCGGCAACGGCGATTATGTCGCCGGGCCGGCGCCCCGAGGGCCGGCGTCGACCCGCTGCAGCGCCTCGGTCAAGTACAGCTCGGCGATACGCGCCCGCTGGGGGCCACCGTCTTCGCCATGCCGGCACCAGGCGACGGTGTCTCCTTTGTGCACCCAGCCTTGGTGTACTCGGCAGATGGCCAAACGGCCAACGTAAGTGGAGGCGTCAAGGTTGGCCACCAGGGCCTGGAAGGGATGCCCCTCGATGTAGGCCGGCGCCGGGATGTGCTCGACCAGTAGTTCGAAAAGGAGCTTGAGCCCGGGGGCATCGGGCACCTCCTCGGCCGAGAGGGCGGCCTGGCCCGAGCGGGCGTTGCAGTAGATGATGGGGAAGTCGATCTGTAACTCGCCCGCTCCCAGGTCGATGAACAGGTCGTAAACGGCGTCGAGCACCTCGGCCGGCCGGGCGTCGGAGCGGTCGACCTTGTTGACGACCACGAGGACGGGCAGGTGCGCCTCGAGTGCTTTGCGCAGGACGAACCGGGTCTGTGGCAGAGGGCCCTCGCTGGCGTCCACTAGCAGGAGAACGCCGTCGACCATCGTGAGCGCGCGTTCGACCTCTCCGCCGAAGTCGGCGTGCCCCGGGGTGTCCACGATGTTGATGGTCAGGTCGCCGTAGGTGACGGCGGTGTTCTTGGCCAGGATCGTGATGCCTTTTTCCCGCTCGAGGTCGGTCGAGTCCATGACCCGGTCCGCTACCTCTTCGTTGGCGCGAAAAGCCCCCGACTGGCGGAGCATGGCGTCCACCAGCGTCGTCTTGCCATGGTCAACGTGGGCAATGATGGCCACGTTCCGTATTTCAGCGCGATGCATTGTGCTCATTGTGTGGGGTGGGTGCGGCGGGGGGCAGCCCGCCTCGCTCACCCTTCAGGGTACCCGGTGACGGCGGTCAGCCGGTTTCACGCCTGGGCCGCCCGGAGGTGATATTCGGGCGGCCAGGTAGGCGGGGCGCCAGCTAGCCGCCGGTCGGTCCGATCACTCGCCAGTCAACTACGAGGGCCCGGGGCGCCGGCGGAGCCCGAACCACCCTCGCGGGTTTTCGCTGCGGCGGTGGTGTTCTTCCATCCGCCGGCGGATCAGCTCCCGCCGGGCTTGCAAATCTCGGTACGTGAGCGATTCGACCTCATCTCCCACTCCAACCGCAGCCCGCACACCGGCCATGTCCACCGGCCGCTGCCTGGGGTCGATCCCGATGTCGTGGGCGATGCGCTCTCCGTACCGGGTGGTGAAGTAGGTCGAGATAGCCGTCACCTCTGCGAACAGGTCAACGTCGGGGGCCAGGGTGGCCAGAGAGCCGTCTATGAACAACAGGTCCTTCACGAACAACATGAGGATCTTCGGGAACTTGGTCCCGTACTCGAGTAGCCGCCTGGTTAGTTCGCGCACTTCGGCCAGGAGGTCCTCCGGCGCCAAGGTCGTGGGGTCGACTACCGGTTTGTCGAGCCCCAGGTCGCTGGCCAGCGCATCGAGGTCGGTGTCGGGCGGCACGGCGCCCATGTCGCGGAGCGCCGCCAGCTGCAGCCGCTGGTCGTTCAACGTCCCGCCCATCAGGAGGCGCAGGAAGGCCACCCGGCGCAGCTCGTCGAGGCGCCCGGTGATGCCGTAGTCGAGCAGCGCCACTCGCCCGTCCGGCTGGACGAACAGGTTGCCGCCGTGCAGGTCTCCGTGGAACACGCCGAAGAGCGTGGCCCCTTCGAGGAAGACGATCAGCAGGGCGCGGACAACCGCTGAGGTGTCGATCCCGGCCCGGCGCATGCCGGCGACGTCGTCCCAGCAAAAGCCTGAAAGCCGTTCCATTACAAGCACACGGCGGGTCACCAGTTGGGGATGAGGACGGGGGACCACGACCGCCCGCTGGTTGGTCTCGGCCAGCACCCGGGCTATGTCCAGCATGTTCTCGGCCTCGAGGCGGAAGTCGAGCTCCTCGACGATCGTCTCGGCGAACAACTCGACCAGGGCCGGCGGGTTGGCCAGCGTGGCCACCGGGATGCGCCCGATCAGGTAAGGCGCCAGCCAGTTCATGGCGGCAATGTCGCTGCGGACGAGGCCGGCCACCTGGGGCCGCTGCACCTTGACGACGACATCTTCTCCGGTCCGGAGCCGGGCGGCGTGGACCTGGGCGATCGATGCGGCGGCTATGGGGGTGGTCTCGAAGTTTTCGAAGACCTCGCCGAGCGGGCGGCCCAGGTCAGATTCGACTACCTCGCGGACGACCTCGAAACTCTCGGCCGGGACGTGGTCCCGCAACAGCCGGAACTCGTTCACCAGCTCAGGCGGGAAGACGCCCTCCCCGGCGGACAGGATCTGGCCGAGCTTTATGTAGGTCGGCCCCAGGCGTTCAAAGGCTTTTCGGAGCCGGCGGGACAACCCGGCCCGGGAGATCTCGCGCCGGCCCAGCTTGTTGGCCCGGCGCTTTTCTACCAGCTGCCAGCACAAGATGGCCCAGCCGAGCCTGACGCTGGTGGCGACGACCCGGCGGCCCGGCGGCAGCCACTCGCGCCGCAGCAGCTGGGGGACCTGGCGTCCCGTCTCGGCCCTGAGGGCGTCGACGCCGTCCCGCCACGGGAGGTCTTTGCCGGTTAGGTCCCATGGCGCCGCGTCGCTGAACGCCCCGATAGCGAGGTCGGCCGGCCCTTCACGGGTGACCCGTCCGTCGGGCCCGTTTTCGGCGCGCCCGGGGACCTGCTCCTCGGCTGCGCCGGGAGCTAAGCGAGTGGGCGTGGGAGGATGAACGTCTTCACCGGCGGCAGTCATCAGTGCTTCCTTCGACCCTACCGGCCCTGTCCCGGCTAGGCGGCGAGCGCCCCGGCCATCGAGGTGGGCCTCAGCGAGCCGAGCCGCCGCAGGCCTCGTGGCCCCTCCGCGAATGCCCACCATCCGTGACTATTAGACTGCTACCGGTGGCGAGAACAGGCGAGCGGGCTCCTCGACATCTTGCTCGAGGCAATTGCGTCATCGAGCGCCGACGCCCTGTGCGCAAGCAGAGATCAAGCCGCTAATCAACCATCTCGAGGTGGCTGTCAAGAAAGCATGAGCGCCGGGTGGCCATCGAGAACGAGCTGCGCGTCTGAGATCCCTCAGGCGACTGAGGCTGGTTTTCCATTGTCTTTGCCCCCAAAGCGGACGGGTCGCCCGACAACAGTGCTAATCGAGCGGCTGGTCGTCGACGGCTCGTACTTCGAGTAGCTCAAGGCCAAGGGCCATCAGGCGGTCGAGGGTGCCATGAAGGGCGGCCTGGTCGGGGAGTTGGGCGCGTATCGTGGTAATGCCAGCGCCCACGACCACGTCGAAGTCCTCGAAGGCACTGACGATGGCGGGGACCGCCTCGCCGTCGAAGGTGATCTCATATGTCCTCGGGGGCAACACCAATGTCATCAACCTGTGACCCAACGCCGCACGTACCATCGTCCAGAGTGGTGGCTGCCGAGGACCTTTGTCGCCACTCCGAGAGGGTGAGATAGGTTTTAAGTGCCCATCGCGTCCGGGACTAACCATCGTGCCGGGGGGGCAAGACCTACCTGGCGCCGATGCCGCAAGAGGACGACTGAAGATGACGGACACGAACGGGGACGTTGCGCTTGGCCCTCGTAACCCTCGGTTCCCGTCGTCGAAGTTCTGTGCCCCTAGAGCGGCGC
The DNA here is from genome assembly GCA_963749305.1 of uncultured Acidimicrobiaceae bacterium. Classification (GTDB taxonomy): domain Bacteria; phylum Actinomycetota; class Acidimicrobiia; order Acidimicrobiales; family Palsa-688; genus Fen-671. Next base: position 84,094 of record CAVVMN010000012.1, on the reverse strand, counting down.
CCCACCTGGTGCACCGGTCGAGGCTGATCGGCGAGCTAGACCGAGGTCAAGGGGCTCGCCTGACCCTGGTGGTGGGCTCGGCCGGGGCGGGCAAGACGGCGCTGCTGGCCGACTGGGCAGCTACGGCCCCGCAGCGAACAATGGCGTGGCTCAGCTGTGACGACGCCGACGCCGACCCGGTCCGTTTTGTCGCCGCCATGATCGAAGCCCTGCGCCGCTCCCCGGGCCAGCCCTACATCGGGGAGGACGCCCGTGAACTGCTGAGCCTAGATGGTGAGGTCTCTGCCGATGTCATCGCCGCCCTGACCGACGACCTGCAGCGGTTGGGCGGACCAGAGGTGCTGGTGATCGATGACTTTCATTTAACTGGCACGGCCGGTGTGGAAGCCTTGGCCCTGTTGGTGGAGTACCGGCCCGCTTCATTGCAGCTGGTGGTGGCCAGCCGCGTCGACCCCCAGCTTCGGCTCCACCGGATGCGGGTCAACCAGGAGCTGGTCGAGCTGCGGGAGGCGGACCTGTCCTTCTCGGCCGAGGAAGCTAGCGCGTTCCTCTCCGGGTTCGGCCTAGGACTAAGCGAGCCAGACCTGGCTGTCGTCTATCGGCGCAGCGAGGGTTGGGCGGCGGGCTTACAGATGGCGGCTATCTCGATCAAACAGTCGCCGGACCCGGTCAGCGCGGCCGGCCGGGTGGACCTGCAGCGCCATAGCGTAGCCGGGTTCTTCTTGGACGAGGTCCTCTACCGCCAGGCGCCCGAAGTCGTCGACTTCATGCTGGCCACCTCGGTCCTCGACGAACTGTCGGTGCCCGCCTGCACCGCTCTATGCGGTCCGGGGTCGGCCGCCCTCCTCAAGTTGGTGTACAGCGCCCACATGTTCGTGACGGCCCTGGACGACAAGGCTGCCACCTATCGCTACCACCAGTTGGTCAAAGAGGTCCTCCAAGCCGAGCTGCATGGCCGCGACCCGGCCCGTCAGCGGCTGCTGCACACGACCGCCGCGGCGTACCTGGCCGAGGGGGGCCAGGTCGGCCTGGCGGCGAGGCACCTGTTGGCCGCCGGAGACCCGGTCGCCGCCTTCAACCTCTTGAGCGAGCGAGTCGTAGGCAATTATTACCTCAACCCGACCGTGGGCAGCGCGCTTGACCTCGACGAGGTCCAACCTGATCTGTTCGCAGGTAACCCCGACATCCTGGTCCCCCTAGCAACTGAACTGCTCTTGCGGGGCGCCTTCGACAAAGGTTCGCGAGCGTTGACCCTCGCACAGCAGGCTGGCGTCGACCCCGACCGGCAACCCGAACTGGCCGTGAAACTGGCATTCGCCAACGCACTTATTTCGGGGGCCACCGGCCAACTGGGGCTGGTGTTCGCACAGAGAGAGCGGGCCCAGCAATTGGCGTCACGAGTTGTCGGTGTCGACGAATGGCTTTTCGGGCTCGACGTCGTAACCATGCAGTCTCACGCCTTGGCAGGCAACTTCATCCAGGCTCGAGAGCTGCACGACGCCGTCGCTTCCGCCGCGACGAGAGCGTCGGTCGCTCAAGTGCTATGTCCGGGCGTCATCAGCCAGGTCGCCCTCGCCGAAGGTGCGCTCCAAGAGGCAGAGGCATTGTCGCAGCGCTCGCTGGCGTCGGCCCGGCGCCTGGCCATCGACCGTCAATTTCTACCCACCTGGGCTATGCGGACAGCCGCGTTGCTTGCTCTCGAGCGCCACGACCTCGAGGCCGCTGAGCGCCTCACCGAACAGATCCTGGACCGCCTCGGTGGCGGCCGCCCCAACCAAGCTTACCTGGCCCAACTGGACCGGCCCGAACCTGGGCGGCCGGCGGCAACTTCGACGCAGCCTTATCTTCGCTACCCGCAGCCCGGGCTACCCTTCGCTGCGACCAGTCCATCATGTTTGTCCAAGCCGACGAGCTCGAATCCCGGCTGCGTCTTGGTCTCGGAGACCGAAATGGAGCGCTCAGCATCACCCAGCGGCTACCCGACGATCGTCGGTGGATTATGTCGGCGATCATCGCCCTCACCTCCGCGAATCCTCAAGAAGCCGCAGATTACCTCAGTAACATGCCCAATGAAGGGAGCACAATCCGTTCCGATCTGGAACTGCGGCTGCTGCGCGCCAGCACCGCAATCATGCAAGGCTCACACCAGGCACATCAGCTGGTGAGAGAGGTCCTAGTTATCGCCAACCGCCACGGCTTCGTCCAAACTGTCTTGGACACAGCCCCTCAGCTAGTCGACCACCTGATCGCAGGCTCGACCGCCTACCCCAGCAGCGACAACCTGAGGGCTTTGATCGCTGCTGGCTTGCAAGCTCGTAAGGTGTCCCCTTCCCGTCCCCATGTGGCCACGCTGCCCGACCCGCTCACTGAAGCTGAGGTACGCGTGCTCGAGAAGCTGCCTCAGCGGTTGACCTACCTCGACATGGCATCGGACCTGCATCTCTCGCTCAACACAGTGAAGACCCACCTTCGCCATACGTACATGAAGCTGGGCGTCACATCCCGGTCCTCTGCTGTCAAAAGGGCGACCTCGCTAGGTCTCCTCTGAGCCTGGGCGCGGGCCTTCGCGTAACGCGACTGGGCACTAAATAGCTCCCTCACCAAGGTTCTCATAAGCCAAGCTGGCTCGTCACGCGAGGCCCAGTCCCCGCCGGCCAATCTCGTTGAGATCTTCGACCGTGAACCTGTTGTCCCAAGTCCGTTCATAGTGTTCAGGGGGAAAGTCGCTCGGACTTGACCCACTCGGCGCCGACTCCCAATGGGGGAGAGCCGGTGACGCTGGCGTCGGGGATGCCTCTGAGGCCATGGGCATGGCGATGGCTCCTTTCGAAAGACTTCTTACTTTGTAGATGTCAATGACTGGCGCGTCGATCGGTCGGTCGGTGACGGGTTGCCCATGCGGCCCCGGTCTCGGCGCGAAGCGGCCTACACCCTCACTGGTCCCGAACCGGCCGTTAGGCTCGGCTTATGACTGACCGACTTCGACCTGGGGATAAGGCCCCTGAATTCACCCTTGCGGACCAGTCCGGCCATGAGGTTTCCCTGGCCAGCTTCCAGGGCCGCCGGGTCCTGGTCTACTTCTACCCGAAGGCGGACACGCCCGGGTGCACGGCTCAGGCCTGTGCCCTCAGGGACGCACTGCCATCGGTGGGAACGACGGCCGTGCTGGGCATCAGCCCCGACCCACCCAAGCGGCAAGCGGCATTCGATACAAAGTACGGCCTCGGGTTCCCGCTGCTGTCCGACACCGATCACGCTGTGGCCGAGGCCTACGGTGTCTGGGTTCAACGCAGCATGTACGGGCGGACCTACATGGGGATCGAGAGATCGGCCTTCCTGGTCGGCGCGGACGGGAAGCTGGAGGAGGTCTGGTACAAGGTGGCTCCCAAGGCCACCGCCGAGAACCTGCTGAAGGCGCTGGCCGGCTAGGCGCCGGGACCGGCCCTCAAAAGCCGCCGCCCGCCGGCCGCCGGCGGACCAACCGGCTCGGCGCCGCCTTACGTCTACGCCGGCACCAGCACGAGACAACCGTTGTGGCCCCCGAACCCGAAAGAGTTAGAGAGCGCCGGCCCCGGCTCCCAATCCCTGGGCCGTCCAGCACCACGTCCAGCTGGAAGGCCGGGTCGACGTTGTGCGTGCCGGTCGTCGGGGGGATCTGGCGGTGCTGCATGCTGAGCGCCACCGCGACAGCCTCGATGGCGCCGGCGGCGGCCAGCGTGTGCCCGAGGACACCCTTCACTGACGTAATGGCCGGCCCAGGAGCGCCAAAAACCTTGTAAATAGCTTCAGCTTCGGCGGCGTCGCCAGGTGGTGTCGACGTGCCGTGGGTGTTGACGTGGGTGACGTCGGCGGGGGAGAGGAGGGCATCAGCGAGGGCCAGTTCCATGCACCGGGCCGCCCCGCTCCCGTCAGGGGCGGGGGCAGTTATGTGGTGGGCGTCCGCCGTGCTGGCGGCGCCGGCTAACTCCGCATAGAGATGAGCACCTCGGGCGATGGCCCGGGAGCGTTCCTCCAGGACGATCACACCGGCTCCCTCCCCAATGACAAAGCCATCGCGGTCTACATCGAAGGGCATGGACACCCCCGACCGGGAAAGGGCGGTCATATTGGCGAAACCGGCTATCCCAAGGTCGGACAATGGCGCTTCGGTCCCGCCGGCCAACATCACATCACAGCGGCCGGTAGTGATGAGCCGCCCGGCGTTGGCGATGCTCTGAGTCCCCGCCGCGCAGGCCGTTACCGTCGCTTCACAAGGACCGCGCAGCCCGTAGCGCATGGAAATGTCTGCTGACGCGCGGTTGCACATGATCATCGGGACCAGGAAGGGGCTCACGCGGCCCGCCCCTTTTTCCAGAAGCACCTGGTGTTGCTCGCAAATCGTGTCGAGGCCGCCGACGCCCGTCCCGATAACCGTCCCGGCCCGGTCCGGGTCGCCCCGAAGCGCCTCGATCCCGCCGGCGCTATCGATCGCCTCGTCCGCAGCCGCCGCAGCCAGCTGGACAAAACGGTCGGCCCGACGCACCTCTTTCGGCCCGAACAATGCGCTTACGTCAAGCCCTTCGACCGGCCGCGACCTACCTACGGGCGGCGTGCCCAGGAGCCCATGCCAAAACGGCTCCACGCCGATCCCGCAGGAAGACACCACGCCGAGGCCGGTGACGACCACTCGGCGGCCAGCTACCGCCCCCGTACCGTCCGGGGCACCAGTTACTGCCAGCATCAGAGCTTCGAGGTCACCAGCTCGTACGCCTGGCCTACGGTCTGAACGCCCTCGAGCTCGGACTCGGGCACGTCAATACCGAAGCGCTCCTCCAGGGCCATCACCAGTTCGACAAGGTCGAGGCTGTCAGCATCGAGGTCGTCAGCGAACCGAGCCTCAGGGACAATCTTTGACGGCTCGACCTGCAAAACTTCGACAGCGCACTGCTTGAAAACGTCGAACGACTCGTCCGTCCCCACTTGATCTGTCATATCTCCCTCCATATCCTCGCGATCTGGTTTGGCACACTCTAATGGCCAGGTCAGCCAAGCCCTGGCCATTGGTCAGCGTGCTGGATCTGCTCCCCACCGCCATACTGCCGACGCCCACGTCATACCGGCGCCGAAGCCGGCGAACAGGACGATGTCGCCATCCTGCAAGCGGCCGTTGTTGGCGGCGTCAGTAAGGGCGATCGGGATGGAGGCCGAAGAGGTGTTGCCGGTCCGTTCGATTACTGATGCGACCCGCTCCGGGGGCAAGCCCAGGCGCTCGGCCACGGCGTCCATGATCCGCATGTTGGCCTGGTGGGGCACGAAAAGGGCCACGTCGCTCGGCGTGAGTTTGGCCCGCTCCAGGCTTTTGGTAGCCGAATCAACCGTAACCCGCACGGCTTTGCGGAACACCTCTTGGCCGCGCATGGCCATGCCGGGACCGCCGTAATCCGAATAGAAAAGAGGCTGCAGCGAGCCGTCCACACCTATGTCCCAGCCCAGGAGGGCCGGTTCGCCGGGCACCGCTTCCACGACCACGGCGCCGGCGCCGTCCCCGAACAGAAAGGCGTTGGTGCGGTCCGACCAGTTGGTGATCCGGGTCAAAGTCTCGGAACCTATCAGGAGAACCCGTTCCGCCCCGGTGGCGATAAACCCCGCCGCACTGACCAGACCGTACGTGAAACCGGCGCACGCCGCATTTAGGTCCATGCCGCCGCCCTTAATACAAAGCGCATTGGCAAGCGGGGAGGATGTGGCGGGCACCATCTGGTCAGGGGTGGTCGTGCACAGGATCAGCAGGTCGATGTCCTTCCCGGACAAGCCGGCCATATCGAGCGCGCCCCGTCCGGCTTCGACCGCCATTTGTGCCGTGGTCCCCATACCGCCGGGCGGCGATGCCGGAGGCTTCGGGTTGACGAACGGGCCATCGGCAGCTCGTCGCAACCTGATCCCCGTGCGCTCGACGATCCACTCGTCGCTCGTGTCGAACAACGTCACGATGTCCTGGTTGCTAACCACCGTCCGGGGCAGCGCGCTCGCCCAGCCGGTTATCGAGCAGCCGTGCTCCGCCGGCATCAGCGAGCCCGCAGCCATGCTATGGGTTGGCCGGGTTGGACGCGTTCGCCTGGATGAGCGAGCACGCCCATCAGGTCGCCCGCAAACGGGCTCCTCACTTCGGTGCCCGACACCAGGCCGACGAGGTCCCCGATCTCGATCGGCGTGCCGCTGGTGGAGGACAAGGCGCCAGTTGGCGCGCCGGCGCCACGCCCCGGGCCTTCCGCCGAGGCCAGGCCCGGGCCGTGGCCTTCAGGGAGCTGAAATATACCGGCGCAAGGGCTTATGACCAGCCGCTCGGAGACGTACAGCCGCTCGCCCTGGTGGCTCTCTGACCCCTGGACAGACGTCCCCCCGGTCAGTGTGGCCACCAGCGTGTCAAGGTCGTCGGGCACGCTGATCGGGATGTTCGTTGCCTCGGGGACGGTGGCTTTGACCATGGCCGAAAGCTGCGCTCCGGGGCCGAGCTCGCAGAATAGATTGTCGCCATCCCACTCGCCGGCTCGCATGATCGCCGCCAGGGACTGGACGCTCTGGCGCCAGCGGACGGGGCTGCGCAGCTGGGCCGACAGTAGCGTTTGCCACTCCGCTACGTCCGGATGGGGGAGGGCGTCCACGTTGGCCACCACGGGTACGGCCAGAGGGAAGAACGTCGTCGTATACAGCGCCTTTCGCAGGCGCGGCTGTGCCGGTGCCATGAGCGGCGTGTGGAACGCGCCGCTGACCGCCACTTCGGTCACCTGCCTGGCGCCCAGCTCGCGAGCGACATCTGCGGCCCGGTGAGCTTCGGCCGGCCGGCCGGCGATAACGCATTCGTCGGGTGCGTTGGAGTTAGCCAGCCATACATCGCCGTCTGCTCGCCGGCAGGCGATGCGGGCCAGTTCGTCGTCTATCCCGGCCAGGGCCAACATTATGCCGGGGTTCTCGTCGGCTGCCTCCTGCATGGCCTCACCGCGCTCAGCCACCAAGCGGACCGCATCCTCGAAGCCGATGGCTCCCGCCGCCATCAGGGCTGTGTACTCGCCCAGGCTGTGGCCGGCGCAAGCCGTGGGCTCGATGCCGAGCCGTTCCACGGCGTCGAGGACCACCAGGCCCATGACAAACGTGGCCAGCTGCGCGTTACGCGTCTCGGCCAGTTCTTCGGTGCCTGCATCGAGGAGGAGGGTCTCGATGTCTCGGCCGGCCACGTCGGACGCGTCCTGCACGATGTCCCACGAGGGATGGTCGTGCCAGGGCCGCCCCATTTCTGGTCTTTGAAATCCTTGCCCGGGGAAAATGAACGCTGGCAACCCTGCCGGCCCTCCTTTGGTCTTGCAACATTCTGACCTAGTTGCGCCATCGAAGGTAACAACCGGGTGAACTGCGGACGCGGACGCTCGCCTGTGCCCTGTGGGCTGGACAGGCAATAAGACGCAAAAGGCCAAGTCGCCGGGCCAACTTTTGCTGCCGTCCTACCGCGCTCGGTGCCGGCGGGTGCACGCGGGCCCCGGCGTCGGGCGTCTAAGCGGCCCCGTTCGCCCATGCGGTAGCTACGGCACCTTCTACATAAGCCGCTGCGGCGCCGGCCTCGCGCTCCCGCCACACCAGCATGAGCTCGCGCCGGGAGCCCACCCCGAGCTTGGCGTAGGCGCGCGACAGGTGATGGTCGACCGTTTTCGTCGACAGGAAGACCGCTTGCGCGATCTGAGCGTTCGTCAGCCCTTGCACGGCCAACCGCGCCACCTGGTCCTCCTTGGCCGTGAGCTGACCGGCGGCGTGAGCTCGCCGGCGTCTACCGCCCGCCCCGGCCAGCTCCTCCTGAGCGATCCCTTGCAGCCGGCCTGCCCCGGTAGGTTCGAGGACCTGCAGGGCGCGGTGGAGGGTTTGCCTGGCCACGCTGGGCCGTCCGGTCTGGCGCAGGAAGCGGCCATGCGCGACCAGGGTCTCGGCTTGGGCTAGCGGCATGGCCACCTTGGCGTTGTGCGCCAAAGCCCGCTCGAAGCCGGCCTCGGCCAGGTCAAGGTCACCACCCCTCCAGGCGACCAGAGCGCCACCACAGGCGGCGACGGCGCGGGGGGCGTGGCACGGCAACGGCTGGCATATCTCGTCGAGCGAGGCCACCAATTCGGCTGCGAGTTCGAGGTTGCCGGCGGCCACGTGAGCCTCAATGGCGGCGCTGTGCCAGGGCACGATGCAGGGCTCGAGGATGCCCGAACTGCGAGCTGTCTCCCACGCCTGCTCGGCCGCTTCGACGGCCTCGACGACGTGACCCGCCCGCAGCTGGTTGCGACACGTCATTAAGCAGAGCCACAGCCGCAGGTAGGAGGGTTCGCCCCCACGGACCAGGGTGGCGCTGACGCGTGCGGCCCAACCTGAGCTTTCCTCTTGCGCCCCTTGCTCGTGGCAGTTGTACGCCAAACCGACCCAGGCCAGCGGGGCCAGCGTGGGGACCAGGTCGGCCAGTTCGGCGGCCTCCACCAACAGGGCCCGGGCTTCGGCCAACCGCCCCAGGCGCCAAAGCGTATCGGCGTGGGAGATGGCCAGCGTCTGGTGACTCAGCGTGGCGCCGTGTGACCTGGACTCGTTCATTAGGGCGCCGACCATTTCGAGGCAGTCGTCGAAGCGCTCTGAGAACCGGGCCAGGCCCGTATAGCCGAAGACGAGGTCCCCTCCCCACGGGGGACGCGGCCAAGGGGGGGTGTGGTTGTGCGCCTCCAGATCGGCGCGGGCGGCCGCGGCCATCACGTCGAGGTCCGAAGGGTCACCGCCTATGCAGGCCAGGTTGACCTCAGCATGAAGTGCGGCCTTGCGCAGCGCCTCGCTGGCCGTGGGTGAGCTCCTGACCATGCCGGCTGCTCGCCTGACGGTAGCGGTCACCTCGCGGGGATCCTCGATGAGGTGGCCCATGAACGCGGCGTCCAGCATTATCTCAGCGGCCAGGTCGATGTCGGAACGCGCCGCCAGGTCGCTCGCCTCCTCGAAACGCTGCTTAGCCTCCGCGTGGCGGGCCGACGCTATCAGCACGCGGGCCTGAAGCCTGGCCCCCGCCACCTTGTCCTTGTCGGTCAGGTCATCTCGGCCGAGCAGCCGCCCCAGACAGTCGAGAGCGAGGTCGACCTTCCCGGTGAGCAAGCAAGCTTGGGCGAACTCCAGCTGCAGCCCCGGGTCGGCGAACGCTCCGGCCAGGTCGAGAGCGGCCTGGAAATGCTCCGCCGCCGTGGCCGCGGCTCCGGCAGCCAAGGCTTGACGCCCGGCCGCGGCCAGGACGGCGACAGCTTTGGGGTCACCCTTCAGATGGGCGCCGATGGCGTGGGGCGCCGCCTCAGCGGGGGCGGCTCCCTCTTCCAGCAGGGTCATGAGCGCGCTGGCGTGCAGTCCCTGACGAGTGGGCGGCGCCATATCGTCGTACAGAGCCTGGCGGAACAGAGGATGGACGAACTCCGCGGTGCCTCCCGGGATGCCTCGTACGAGACCCGCCGCGCACAGCGCTTCGGCCGCTTCGGACGCCTCAGGCGCCGACTGCCCCGACAACCGGCGTACGGCCTCGGGCCGGAACCGGCTCCCGAGCACGCTGGCGGCGCGTGCCCAGCGCAACCCCGGCGCCCCCACCCCGGCAAAGCGGGGCAGGAACACCCGCTCCCCGAGAGTATTGGCCGAACCACCCAGTATGTCCTCCCCGCGCCGCCGGGCATCAGCCACCTCGCTCAACAACAGTGGGTTGCCTGCACATGCATGGCACGCATTTTCGACAAAATCTTCAGGTAATCCCGCCCCCAGCCGCGTTTCCAACAATTCACCGCTGGCTAAGTTGGACAGTGGCCGGAGCCGCTCCAGGACGGCGAAACGGTCATGCGCCAATGAACGAACCTGATCGAGGGTGTTCGACGGCCACGGCCGGGTGGTAGCCACCACGGCAACCGGCAGACCGTCCAATCGTCGGCACAACAGGCTGAGCAACTCCACCGAGTCCAGGTCGCCCCAGTGAAGGTTGTCGACGGCCAACAACAAAGGGGACGGAGCCGAACTGCGGAGCCAGCCCAGGATGCCGGCATAGCGGCTGAGGCGAGCTTCCCTCGACCCTTCGACGAAACTCCCAAGCGTGATAGCCGGAGCACCGAGGCCACCCAATAAACGGTCAAGAAGTCCAAATGGGATGGCCTGTTCCAACTCGGAGCAATCGGCCCAAGCCAGGTGGAACCCTTTTGCGTTAGCGCAACATTCGGACAGAATTGAGGTTTTCCCCAGGCCCGGTTCCCCCACGACGAACAGCACACTGGCTTCGCCTAGGGCCGCTTTATGGAGTGATGCTGACACCGCTTCACTCGTCTGTTCGCGCTCGAGCAGGGCCATGACCAGGGATAATACCGTCCGTCACAAGCCGCGCGCGGATTGAGAGCGTGAACGCCGTCTGCCCCCGGCCCACCACCTGCGATCAGTGGCGGCGCCCGCACTGCACGTGTAAATGGCGTTACGTGTTAGCACATAAACACAAAAAACCGGCCAGGTAAATGGCAACGCACCCTGACCGCATTACGAACCATGAACGGTTCCAGACCCGCAAATAGTGGTAACACAAACGCGCGAGGTGCAAATAAACGTACCTGAACTCTTAGGTATAGGGGATTGCCGGCCACAAATAAGGAGAGCTCCCGATGTTGGCGTCGTAGCGCAATGCGACGCTCTGGGCCGAATAGCCGCAGTCCCTATCCCCTATACGACCGCGACCTAAGAGCGGAGCCTCCGATGGGTGCCAGGTTGACCGTGCACGTGACCATAGAACCGGGTGAAAGCCTTTCCGGCTCAGTCGTCGCCGACCCCACCGACCAGGCCATTGCCTTTTCCGGTTGGCTCGGCCTCGTCGAAGCCATAAACCTCTTGCGGCGACAGGCCGGTCAGGTAACGGCTCCGGCCTCTTCGGACGAGGCCAATGACGCGGAGGGGCCACTTTGAAGCTCGTTCCGGGACATCGGGGTGCCAAGTCCGGCCCAGCGCAAAGCGCATACAAATCAGCTCCGTCTTGGACCGCCACGGACAGGTGATGGATATAACCCTGATAACGGAGGGCACCTACCCGCATCATCTGGGTGGGGTGAGCGTCTGGTGCGACCAACTGCTCCGCGAGGTCACCGAGCACCGCTTCAATGTCCTCGCCATCAGTGCCACCGGCGCAGAAAAGAAAATGTACACCCCACCGCCCAACGTGCGCCGGGTGGACACCGTCCCCCTCTGGGCGCATACGCCGCGGCGCAAGGCCGGGCCCGTGCTCAGTAAACGGTTTCGGCCTATCCAGGAGGAGTTCTTCCGGAGCCTGGTCGTCGAGAACAACAATGGGGCGTTCGCGGAAGCCTTGCAGATGCTGGCCAGGTACGCCCTCGCCGGCCAGCTGAGCGCAGCGATGTACACCGAAGGGGCGGTCGAAATGCTCCTCGGGTTTACACCGGTAGGCAGTAACGGCCGGAGCGGCCAGGTCCAGGGGCGTCTCAGTGTGGCTGACGCGGTGGATGTGCTCGTGCTGCTCGAGCATTTTCTGCGCCCGCTGTCCGCCCCGCCGCCGCGCACAGACTTGTGCCACTCAACCGCTAACGGTCTCGGCGCCTTACCCGCATTAGCGGCGAAATGGGACCGTGGCACCCCGTTTTTGCTAACTGAACACGGGGTCTACCTACGGGAACGGTACCTTTCCTATAAACCCGGCTCCTTGAGCCAACCGGCCCGCGCCATCGTCTTGCGCTTTTTCAAATTGCTCACGCAGGTGGCCTACGAGCAAGCCGACTTCGTCGCCCCTGTATGCCGTTACAACCGCCTTTGGGAGGTCGCCAACGGCACGTCCCCGGCGCGCATCCGCCCGGTGCACAACGGCATCAACCCGGCTGAGTTCCCAGTCGCTCAGACGGGACCATCCGTGCCGACGATCGTTTGGGTGGGACGGGTCGACCCGTTAAAAGACGTCGAGACACTGCTGCGTGCTTTTGCCCACATCAGGACCAGAGTCCCCGACTGCCGCCTCCGGTTGTTCGGGCCGATGCCCGAGGGCGGCGACGACTATTTCCATAAGTGCACCAAGCTTTCCGCCCGGCTCGGGCTCAACGATGGAGCCGCCACTTTCGAGGGCCCGATAACCCCTCCGGCCGGGGCCTACCAAGCCGGCCACATTTTCGTGCTCACCAGTATCTCGGAGGGGTTCCCCTATGTGGTTATAGAAGCGATGGCGTCAGGGCTGCCGGTGGTGGCCACCGATGTCGGGGGAGTGGCGGAAGCGGTGGGCGAGTGCGGTGTGCTGGTCCCGCCAAGGGACAGCGCCGCTGTGGCTATGGCGTGTGTCCGCCTGCTGGCTCACGCCGCCGAACGGAAAGCTCTTGGGGCGGCCGCTCGAGCTCGCGTGCTCCAACTTTTCACTACCGACCATTGTTTCGGGACGTACCGGTCACTGTACGACCAATTGCGCACTGGCCAGCCCGAGGTTATCGAGCTAACCGAAGAGGAGGGCGTCTCGCGCTGGCCCGCTTTCGTGGCCGAAGGCGGGTTGGGAAATGACGCTCATCACCGCGGGGTACTGGCGTGAGGCACGCCCGCCACCTGTCAGGCACGTCCACCGGTCTGGACGCGCCTCCTTGGCCGAGCGTCAGACGGGGCCGCCATTTTCTGGACGCCTCACCCGTCGAGGAAGTGTCGCCGTGGCGGGTGAAGTACGGCCGCCACTTCGCTGAGTCGCCGCCAACCGACCGGCCCAGAAGCGACTGGTCCAGAGCCGGCCTGTCCATCGCCGACCAGCCCATCGCCGACCAGGCCACTGCCGACCCGGCCACTGCCGACCCGGCCAGTGCTGACCAGCCCGTAGCCGACCAGCCCTCAGCCGAACGGTCGAGGACCGACCGAGGGGCGGTTTCGGCCGCCATCGGGGGCGAAGGGCGGACGCCAGTGGCTGCGATCGAAGGGATCGTGCGTGAGTTCCCCGCTTCGTTGCTGCAAGTGGTTGCGGCCGCCGTTGACCCCCTCGAAATAGCCGCCTCCCTGGAAACATGCGGGCTGAGCAACGCGATGGTGCACGAGCGGTTCGGTTACCGGGACACCTTCAGCCTGGCCGAGCGACTGTACTCTGCCGTGGAGTTCCAGGCCGCTCCGGTTACGGAAGTCCGCGCCAACCGTCCTGGGGGCATGCCCGATCTCGGACGCGGCCTTGTGTTTGCCATGCCCACGCTCATGTTCGCCGGTGCCGCTATAGCGCTGCATTCCGCACTGTCATGGTGGACGGCGCCCCTTGCCCTCATATGCGGCTGGGCGTTCAGCCAGTTTGTTGCTTATCTCGGCTTTTCCAGGGAGGCGGTGGCCGAGCCTGCCGGCGCAGCCGTCGTTTGGGGCCTCCTCGGCGCCTTATCATCTTGTGTCTGCCTCGGCTTGATCGGAGAGGCGGTCCTGGGGGGTACCTATTCGGGGATTGCTTTTGCCGCCGCTGCGTGCGCCTTCGCCACCGCGGCGGCGGCCTTGGTCGTCCACGCGCAAGAACGTTTGATCGCCGTGATGCTCATCCCCGGCGCTCTGGCCTCGCTCGTCTTTATTACCGGAGAACCGTTCCAACTGCCGGCAGCGATCGTCATAGCCCTCGTGGCCGGCAGTGTAGGGGGCACAGTTCTCGCCGCCCTCAGGCACGTGCCTGCCTTATGGTGGCGGCTTCCTGCCGTCACGCGGGTGGAGGCGCCGGCGGCGGCTCGCTCCTTCGCCAACGGGTCGTGTTGTGGGCTGTTCCTCGCCATCCTCGTGGTCCTCCAGCCTGGTGACACCGGGTTGCACAAGTGGCCCGCGGTGGCCGCTTACCCAATGATCTTGTCGCTCGGGGTCATGGAATGGCAGGTGCGTTCGCTGCGCGCCGGCGCCCGCCGGGGGTTGACCTCGGTGTACAACCTGGGTGACTTCGCCACCGTCGTGAAGAGGAAGCTGGCTCGGGCCAGTTTTTCGTACCTCGGAGCCCTCCTTTTATTAACAGTGGTCGTGCGGGCACTGGCGTACGAGCGTGGGGTGCCGGTGCCCACCTCACTGCTATTGGCCAGTACCTGCCTCTCCGTCGCTTTCTTTCTGGCTCTCGTGGTCACGTCTTATGGGCGTGTCGACCTCGTTTTGCGCGCCTGGCTGGCCGGCCTGGCTGTTTTCGGGGCACTGGGCCTCTCGGCCGCCGTGGGCGGGCGGGGCTGGACGGTACCAGATGCCCAACTTGCCTTTCTTGGGGCCACATTTGTGGCTCTAACGGACCTGGCGCTGACAGCCCGGCACGTCATCCTGGACCCGGCCTGCCATGGATAATCAGCCCTCTTTCACGCTGGTACCGGCAGAAAGGGCGGGCCGGGTGTGGCGCCTCCGCGCCACCCCAGCTCTCGACAGCACGCGTGACCGGAGTTGGCCCGCCCGCTCGCCCCGAACGGAACTTCTCTCCCGAATGGAGGCCAAGTGAAAACAACTGTGCTCCGCCACAGGATCGCCGTCGCTATTGGCATCTCGGCCGCGATGATAGGTACGGGTGTATACGTCCCTGCGGCCGCCGCCGCTGCCACGACGACGTCCACCATCGACCTGCGCATTTTGTTGATCGGGGCACCGCCAACGGCCGGAGTGGCCGACCCCACCACGGCGGCTTGGGAGTCGGCGCTATCAACGGACGGTGTCCAGTACACAGAGGTCGACGCCGCTGGCACCGCGCCAAACCAGACGGTCACTATGCCGACACTGTCCAGCGGGACGACTGGCTATTTCAACGGCGTCGTGTTCGCCGACAGTCCGCAGGACTTCGCCACCGCGGCAGTTGACCGCTCTTTACGCTTATGAGTCGGCGTTTGCGGTCAACCAACTGGACGGCTACATGTTCCCGGCGCCGGCTCTCGGCACCACCGAGGTCACTGCGGGCGCGCTGGACGGGACGACCGGGACACTGACCACGGCGGGTCTGGCCGACTTTCCCGAACTGGCGGGCCCCATTCCGTATGCCACCGGCACATACGGTTACGGGGCCGCTATCACCTCCGGGGCGCCGTACACGGCCCTCATTACCAATGGTGCCGGTGATGCCCTGGCCGGGGTCTACCAGCACCCGACGACCGACGCCCAGGCTGGTGTGGCTGAGCTCTCTCTCTACTTCAACTACAACGCCAATCAACTTCAGTGGCTGCTGCTGGCGCCCGGGCTCATCAACTGGGTCACTCAGGGCACTCACATAGGTATGTACCGCAACTATGTCGAGATGGACATCGACGACACCTTTACCCCAGATGACGCCTGGGACGCGACGACTCATGAGATCGACTACACGGACACCGACTCGTTGCGGATGAACCCGATAGATGTGGCCACATCGGCGGAATGGTCCCGGGCGAACAATTTCCGTCTTGACCAGCTGTTCAATTTCGGGAGCACGGTGGCCGACGAGACCGGCGCCTTAGCCTACAACGGCACCCAGAGCACCGTTGGGCCCGACCCGCTCTTGGCCGAGTTCCAAGCGACGGACCCGGCGACCGGCAAACCGTACGCTGACGATTTCGGTTGGATCAGCCACACCTACGACACCCCTTACCTCGACGTCGGTTGCGCCACTCAGGACTACATCGAAGCAGAGCTCAACGAGAACTCGACTTCCATCGCCGCTCTTCCGGGGACCACGCCAGGTACAGGAGGGCTCGGCCTGACCGAGAGCACCGACGACAGCCTGGCCTACGGAGCTGAAGATCCCCAGGTTTTCGTGCCCGGCAACCATTCCGGTTTCGCCGACCTCGTCCCGGGCAACCCGGCCACGGTCGATGAACCCGATCTCGATGACGAGTCTGCCGGCACCGGTGGCACACTGGCCGCAGGGACGTACGAGTACGCCGTGACCGACCAGTTCGCGGCGGCGCCCGTCTCTTCTACCGCCGGCGAATCAGCCGCCTTCGTGACGGGGCCGGTCACCGTGGCCGCCAACGGGTCGGTGGGCCTGACGTGGCAGGCCATTTGCCACGCCGCCAATTACAACATTTACCGCCAGCTATGCATGGACAGCACATGCTCGTCCGGGAACGGGTGGGCTCTGATCGGCAATTACTACACCCCGGCTGAAGCCACGCTGCCCGACAATTCCTCGGCCGACGCCAGCGCCGCCTCCACCACCAGTGTGACCGGGGCCGGCGAGCAAGAACTGACCTTTACTGACACCGGGGCCAGCGGTGCGGAGTGCGATGGCTCGGCGCCGGGCGGCGGCACGTATTGCGTCACCGCCGGGCCGCCCCCTGGGCCACACCACCCATCACAGAAAACGCCGTCGAATCGGCCTGGGAGCAAAACCCTTACTTCATCCCGGCGATGGAGGCGGTTGGCGTTACCGCGGTCGGCGCTGACGCGTCCAAGCCCTATCCCAACCCGCCCACGGACGAGTTCGGTATCGGCGTGCCGTATACGGGAGCGGAGTACGCCGCCGGCCAAACCTTCGTTGACGGTACGGCTCAGGTCGTCCCTCGCCATCCGGTCAATATCTTCTATAACGCTTCGACGGAGGCCCAGGAAGTCGACGAGTTCAACACGTTGTACTCGTCCCAGCTTGGCACTTCTACTTTTGCCGGCGTCGTAAACAGCGTGGTCTCCCAGATGCTCCAGTTCATGCTGACCAATAACCCCGAGCCCAGCTATGTCCACCAAACCAACATCATGGGCATCCCGCCGGGCTGCACTGACGCCACATGGCCCAGCAACTGCACGGTAACGGCCACATCGGGCACGCCCCCGGCCACCGCCGACACCACCGGCGACGGCTTGCTCTACTCGGTGCTCGACCCCTTGCTATCTGAGTACCACAGCTATTTCAGCTCCGCCACTCCCTACGTCCAGTTGACCGAAGGCCAGATCGCCACTGTCTTGGCCAACCAGAGTGCTTGGTCGACGGCGGTTACAAGTACTGTCCCGACAGTCAGCGTCACCGACACGGGCGGAGTGGTCACCCTCACCAACACCGGGACAATGCCTGTGGAGGTACCGATAAGCGTCCCCAACGGCACCACTGGCGGGACCACGTTCTTGCAGTCGTATGGTGGCCAGCTCTCAGGATGGGCGCCGCTGGCCGCTGGTGCGAGCCTGACCCTCACTGAAGGCACGGCCGTTTTACCGCCCCCACCCGTAATCGCTCCCGCAGGCGGGGCTGGCCTTGGCGGTGGTGGCGCCCTCGCGGTGGGCGGAGGCTCAACCGTGAACCCGTCGCCAGGTTCGCCGTCGACGGCGGGGACCAGCCGCGCGCCCGCTTTCGTCAATAAGCCCACAGCTACGGCGACGGCCGGCAAGAAGTTCTTGTTCACGGTGGCCACTTCTGGTTACCCGTTCCCGAAGCTGAGCCATTCCGCCCTTCCGACCGGCCTGCGCTGGACGGACGAGGCCAACGGGAAGGCGTCCATCTGGGGGGTGCCGTTGGCATCCTCCGCAGGGACGACCCAAGTCAAACTGACCGCGTCTAATGCCATGGGCAGCTCAAAGCAGGTCCTCGCCATAAGCGTCGAGCGCCCGCCGGCGCTGGGCGCCTGGTTGCTCCCCGCCGCCACCGCTGGGGAACACTACAGTTTCAGCGCTCCTGCCTTCGGTTTCCCGGCTCCGGTGATAGCAACGACGGGGCTGCCGAGCGGCCTTGTCCTTTCCTTCGAGGGCGCCGGGAAAGCCACTTTGTCGGGCGTCCCGGCGGTAGGTTCGGAAGGCGTCCACCACGTGAAGGTGACGGTGTCCAACGCCCTCGGCCAGGCGAGCACAACGTACACCTTCACGGTCGAGGGACCGCCAGCCATCACTAGCAAGGCGAAATTGACCGTCGCCGCCGGCCAGGCCTTCTCGTTCAAACTGAGCGCCTCGGGCTACCCTCTTGCTACTTTCTCGCACAGCGCCTTGCCTCGGGGTCTCAAATGGGCCATGAAAGCCGGCCAGCCGCCGACCCTGTCGGGCCGGCTCACGGCCAAACAGTCAGGCGTCCATAAAGTGACCATTACGGCCAAGAACCACTTTGGTACAGCGAGACAGGTCCTGACGATTCACGTAATATGAGCCGAATATTATGAGAGCCGGGTTATGAGGCACCGGCTGGCCCTGGCCGTCCTCATATCCGTGTTGTCCCTGTTGCCACTGCTGTTCGCCCGGCTCCCGGCGGTCGCAGGAGCGCCGGCAAAAGGACCGTCCGTCCGATCGGCCGCACCGCCCGTTGGCACCGCTGCCACCGTGTCTGCGTCTGGCCCGCCCCTAACTGGCCCATCTCTGTCTGGCCCATCCCTGTCTGGCCCATCCCTGTCTGGCCCATCCCTTTCTGGACCGTCGTTTTCTCGTTCGTCGCACTATGGGTGGTGGCACCCGGGCCGCCTCACATCGTGGCAGTACGACCTGGAGTGGCCGGTGCCTGTGCCCACGAACATCGGGCCAGTCCAGGTGTACGACATCGACTATGACGGCTCCGAACAAGGATCTAAGGCGCAAGTGGCAGCCGTGGTGGCCAAGATCCACGCCCAGGGCTCCCATGCCATCTGTTATGTGGAGACGGGCGGTTGGGAGAACTACCGCCCAGACGCCGGCCAATACCCCCGGAGCGTGCTCGGCAGTACGATATCTGGTTACCCCGACGAGCGTTACGTCGACATCCGCCGGTGGGCGGTGCTGGCGCCAATCCTCGACGCTCGCTTCAATCAGTGCAAAGTCGAAGGTTTCGACGGGGTGGAAACCGATATCGACGACTCCTACACGGACAGCACCGGTTTTCCACTGACTCTGCACGACGAAGTCACCTTTGACACCGAGGTGGCCAAAGCAGTCCACGCTCTGGGACTGGCCTGGTTCCTGAAAAACGGCATCAACGATGATGCCTTCATAGCCGACATGGCGCCACTGGCTGACGGTACCGTCAACGAGCAGTGCTGGCAGTACACAGAATGCTCCCAGTTAGGCCCGTTTGCCAAGGACGGCAAACCCATCCTCAACGTCGAGTATGAAAACCTCCCGCAATCGGCCACGTGCAAGCAGGCCCTCGCTTTCCCGATGGCCACGATGCACACCGATGTCAACCTGGACGGGAAAATTGCGTGGGCGTGCTGGCGGACCGGGAACGTCACCAACGAGGAATTTGATGACGCGCCCGCCGCGTCGGGTGCAGTTGTATCCGTCGAGCAGCGCGGGGCCAAGCCGGGGCGCACCAATGAGGACCTACCCGCCGTAGCGCGCTTGTCCCGTCGGGCGCAACCTACGACGGGGCCGATGAAACGGCCCGGTCTCAGCAGTCAGTACTAGCGTCATGACAATCGAGGTGAGCCCTCCAGGCTCAGCTGAGCACGCCTTACTGGCACGGGCGCGACAGGGCGACGAGAAGGCCTATCGCGACCTCGTCGAAGTGCACCGAACTGAGCTCCATGCTCACTGCTACCGGATGCTGGCCTCGGTGCAAGACGCCGAGGACGCCGTCCAGGATGCACTGGTGCGAGCGTGGGGGGGCCTGCCGAAATTCGAAGGTCGCAGCTCGGTCCGCACGTGGCTGTTCAAAATAGCTACCAATGCGGCGCTCGACCTCGCTCAGCGCCGTTCGAAACGGGAGCTACCGACCGGGCACGGGCCGCCCGCGGTGACCGGTACGGACTCCGGCCCGCCGCTGCTCGAGACCCTGTGGGTAGAGCCATACCCCGACCAGTTCTTCGAGGTGGCAAGTTTGGCCAGCACGTCCCCGACCGCAGCCAGCAAACCGAGTTGCAGTCACTGGGACCGGCAAAGACGCGCCGGTTGGCCAGCCGGTACCGCTAGGCTCTGGAATCGGCCGACATCACCCAACTGCTCGACCTGCTGGTGGAAGACGCCACCTCGTCGATGCCACCGTCGCCGATCTGGTACCAGGGCCGTGACGCCATCGCCGAGTTCATCACTCGCGAGGTGTTCGCAGGTCCATGGCGTCATTTGGTCACCCAGGCCAACGGCCAGCTAGCCGTGGGGGCCTATACCTTCGACGATTCGAAACATTGTTACGTGGCCTCCGCGCTCGATGTGCTCACCATTGAAGGGGGGCGTATTGCCGCGGTGACTGCGTTCCTAACTTCTGAGCTGCTGGATACCGACGGGCAACGAGACGACCGGTTCGTGGGAGCAGAAGCCTTTCCTCGCTTCGGATTGCCGGCCCGGCTCGACCCCAGAGAATTTGGCGCCACGCGATGAATTGGCGCTGTACCTCTGATCAGTACTCGTAGAAAACCGAAACCCGGGTGTAGCCCGGGGTTGTGCTGCGAGGAGGACATCATGCTGGCTCTGGCTTACACGAGCGGAAAAAGCTCTGGCCGCAAGCCATTGCCACGAGCTGCCCCGCCACCTGGCCGTCAAAGGAACGTCGAAGCCGGCCCCGAGCCCCGCAGCAAGCTGCCTCAAGGGATTTGGTCCCGGCTCCAAGCCCACTTACTGCTCAAAGGGCCGGCCGGGGCGCCCTATGAGGTCCAGTTCATCGAAGACGACTACTGGCGGTTGGCGAGGCGGGCTCATGAGCACAACTCCTTGGGGCTCCGATGATGGGCGCGTGGAGCAACTAAACGTCTGGGGTGCGCACTTAGTGGCGCAGTTCACGTTGCCCTTCTTTTAGTCGTCGCTCAGGCCCAGTACTGACGCACTTCAACGCCGTCCTAGCGAGCGCCGTAGCCTGCCTCGGGCGCCCGCTGCATGTGCCGTATCAAGAACGCATGCCGCTCCCTCATTGGCACTGAGAGACTGGGCGACCCTCCGGTCGCCTTGGGATTGTTCGCTCTCGGGGAGGTGCATTGCCGCATGGTTGCGCTTGGGGAGGCCATCACGTGATGTCAGCCGCCGCGCGCATAGGAGACACGAGCAACGGTGACAACCCAGGCCCTGTGTGCCGTCACGGCCGCAGTCGCCGCTGATCCCGGCTCCAGTTGGGCCGGCGGGGTGGTCGCCACCGCCGTATGCCACGCGGGCAGCAACCTAACGATCGAGGCAAATTCATGATCCGTCTCTTCAATGCCGGCAAAAGGGCCAAGGCCCTGGTCGTCGCCGCACTTCTCGTCTGCTCCTACGTAGCGGTGTACGAGCCCCAAGCCGCGTTCGCCGCCACCAGCTCTGATAACTTCGCCCGCGCCGACGGCCCGCTGGGCCCCAATTGGACGGACATGACCGACGGTGGGTTGACCATCGAGTCGGGCGACGTCGCCGGCGGTAACTCCTCCAACAGCGGCGACATGTGGACCGCTCAGACCTTCGGCAGCGACCAGTTCTCCGAGGTAGAGACCACGTCAACGCCCCTCACCGGCGGCGAGTGGATCGGGCCATCCGTACGTTCCCAGGACGGAGGGGCTAGCGACTATGTCGGCATCTATTACTGGAACTTTGGCAGCCCGGAGCTGATGCTCTTCAAACGCATCTCCGACGCCTGGACCCAGCTGGGCGCCACTTATAACAGCGGTGCCCTGGCCGCAGGCACGACGCTCGAGCTGATGGCAACCGGCACGACGATCACCTTCGTGGAGGACGGCACTCCAACCATCACGGTCTCTGACAACAGCCTGACGGGCGGAGCTCCGGGCATCATGGCGTACGGGACCGGGGAGGTTGCCGAATGGTCCGGCGGTGACGTAGCGGAGGGCGCACCAGAATCGATTGGCGGGACACTTTCCGGGCTGTCCGGGACCGTGGTACTGGCAGACAACACCTCGGACCAGCTGACCGTCAGCGCCAACGGGCCCTTCACGTTCGCAACACAGGTGCCGGAGGGCTTGTCTTACCAAGTCACCGTGGAGCAAAACCCGCCGGGACAGACCTGCACCGTCACGAACGGGACTGGCACCGTCGGTGCCAGTCCCATCACCAACGTCATCGTCGCCTGCGTGACCGAAGGGAACGGCAGCGCCACGGACGACTTCGACCGCGCCAACGGGTCGCTCGGCCCCAACTGGACCGATGCCACCGAGGGTGGTCTGGCCATCTCAGCAGATGAGGTTGTGGGTACCAATGGCTCGAGCACCTCGGGGGACATGCGGACCGCGGAGGATTACAACAACAATCAGTATTCCGAGGTACAGGTCACATCGACGCAGCTCACCGGTACCGAGTGGATCGGGGCGTCCGTGCGCGTCGCGGACGGTGGCGAGGACGGCTACGTCGGGATCTACTACTGGAACAATGGCAACCCGGAGCTGATGCTCTTTAATCGCACCGGGAGCACCTGGGACCAGATCGGCTCCGTGTATATGTGCGGAGCCCTGTCGGCCGGCACCACTCTGAAGCTAATGGCGGTCAGAAGTACCTTGTCCTTCCTCGAGAACGGGGTGGAACGGATCGCCGGCTACGACCCCACTTACACCGGCGGCGATCCCGGCATCATGGTCAACGGCTACGGGACGGTCGGAAACTGGTCCGGGGGCACCGCCGGCTTCGAGGTCCACTACCTGGGCACGGATGCCAACGGCGTGCAGTCCTACGACATGATCTCCGCCAACAACGGGTACGGGCCACAAGTGCTGCGCGTGCTGAAGCCCACCGACCCGGCTCCCGGCGTTCCTCACAACTTCATTTACACATTGCCTGTACAGCCAGGTGCGGACAATACGACATTCGGCGACGGTCTCGACACGCTGGAATCGTTGAATGCACAAAACCAGTACGACTTGACGATCATCGAGCCGTCGTTCGGGATCGATCCTTGGTACGCGAACAATCCTCTTGACCCGAACGAGCAAGAGGAAACCTTCATGACCACCGAACTGGTCCCGTGGGTAATGGCAAATCTCTCTACCACGGGAACTGAGCAGAACTGGTTGATCGGTCTGTCGAAGTCCGGGTACGGCGGCATGGACCTCTTGCTCAAGCACTCCAACCTGTTCACGTTGGGGGCATTTTGGGACTTCCCCGCCGACATGTCGTCTTACGACGCGCTGGGTAGTGACCCCGCCGCGTCGTACGGGACCGACGCGAATTTCCAGGCTAACTACCGGTTGACGCAGGCGTTCGTGAATGCCTATAAGACGCCTTTCCTGAACAGCAACCGTATCTGGCTCGGGGGCTACAGCCTGTACGAACAGGACATGGAGGATTTCGACGCGCTGCTTACGTCTGAAGGGATCCCCCACACGCTCGGCCCAATGCAAGACGTCGTGCACAGCTGGACCAGCGGCTGGGTGCCTGCGGCGTTGGCCGCACTCGCTCAGGACAGCGCCAACATCAAAGGCTCTGGCCCCGACACCACTCCGCCTAGCGTCCCGGCCGGCTTGACAGCGGCAACGGCGAGCCAGGGCTCAATCAACTTGAGTTGGCAGCCCTCTACCGACAACGTCGGCGTGACCGGGTACGACATCTACCGCAACGGCGTACTCCTCGCCACCACTACAGGCACTAGCTACACCGACGCGACGGTTGCCCAAGGCAGTTCCTACCAATATGCGGTGGCGGCTTTCGATGCGGCCGGCAACGTCAGTGCCCCAAGCACAGCTGTAACCGTCAACGTCGGCCTGGGCTCCCAGTCGATCAGCTTCGCCGCCCCCGCCTCGGGGGCCGTCGGAGGGTCGGCCACCTTGTCGGCCAACGGTGGGGCGTCGGGCAACCCGGTGGTGTTCTCCGTCGACGCCTCCAGCGGCGCCGGGGTCTGCAACGTCTCGGGTGCCAACGGCGCTACCGTCAACTACACCGCCAATGGCAGCTGCGTCATCGACGCCAACCAAGCCGGCAACGCCAACTACGCCGCCGCCTCCCAGGTACAAGCGACGGTAGCGGTGGGCGTCAGCCCCCAGGTCGTTTCTTTTAGCGGCCCGGGCACCGGTTCGGTGGGCGGCTCGGCCACGTTGTCGGCCACCGGTGGGGCCTCGGGCAACCCGGTGGTGTTCTCCGTCGACGCCTCCAGCGGCGCCGGGGTCTGCAACGTCTCGGGTGCCAACGGCGCTACCGTCAATTACACCACCACCGGCAGCTGCGTCATCGACGCCAACCAAGCCGGCAACGCCAACTACGCCGCCGCCTCCCAGGTGGAAGCGACCATAGCGGTTGGCCAAAGCTCTCAGACGATCAGCTTCGCCGCGCCCGCCCCGGGAACAGTCGGAGGCTCGGCCACCTTGTCGGCCACTGGCGGGGCGTCGGGCAACCCGGTGGTGTTCTCCGTCGACGCCTCCAGCGGCGCCGGGGTCTGCAACGTCTCGGGTGCCAACGGCGCTACCGTCAACTACACCGCCACCGGCAGCTGCGTCATCGACGCCAACCAGGCCGGCAACGCCAACTACGCCGCCGCCTCCCAGGTACAAGCAACGGTAGCGGTGACGGCGCATGCCAACCAGGCCCCGGCCATAATCAGTGCCGCCAGCGCCAGCGCCACGGTGGGCACGGCCTTTAGCTTCACGGTCACCACCACCGGGTACCCGGCGCCCACGCTGGCCCGGACCGGCACGCTCCCCACCGGCGTCACTTTCACGGCCAACGGCAACGGCACCGCCACCTTCTCGGGGACACCCACCAAGAGCGGCTCTTACACCGAGGCCATCACCGCCTCCAACGGGGTGGGCACCAAGGCGACCCAGAGCCTGGTCATCGCCGTCAACCAGGCCCCGGCCATAACCAGTGCGGCCAGCGCCAGCGCCACGGTGGGCACGGCCTTCAGCTTCACGGTAAAGACAACGGCGTATCCCACGCCGTCCATCAGCGATAACAACGCCACCTTGCCCTCGGGGCTCAGCTTCACCGACAACGGAAATGGCACTGCCACCATCGCCGGGACGCCAGCGGCCGGCAGTACAGGCGTGTACAACCTGACTATCACCGCCTCGAACGGGATCGGCCAGCCGGCCACCCAGTCCTTTGCCTTGACGGTCAACCAGGCCCCGGCCATTACCAGTGCGGCCAGCGCCAGCGCCACGGTGGGCACGGCCTTTAGCTTCACGGTCACCACCACCGGGTACCCGGCGCCCACGCTGGCCCGGACCGGCACGCTCCCCACCGGCGTCACTTTCACGGCCAACGGCAACGGCACCGCCACCTTCTCGGGGACACCCACCAAGAGCGGCTCTTACACCGAGGCCATCACCGCCTCCAACGGGGTGGGCACCAAGGCGACCCAGAGCCTGGTCATCGCCGTCAACCAGGCCCCGGCCATAACCAGTGCGGCCAGCGCCAGCGCCACGGTGGGCACGGCCTTCAGCTTCACGGTAAAGACAACGGCGTATCCCACGCCGTCCATCAGCGATAACAACGCCACCTTGCCCTCGGGGCTCAGCTTCACCGACAACGGAAATGGCACCGCCACCATCGCCGGGACGCCAGCGGCCGGCAGTACAGGCGTGTACAACCTGACTATCACCGCCTCGAACGGGATCGGCCAGCCGGCCACCCAGTCCTTTGCCTTGACGGTCAACCAGGCCCCGGCCATTACCAGTGCGGCCAGCGCCAGCGCCACGGTGGGCACGGCCTTTAGCTTCACGGTCACCACCACCGGGTACCCGGCGCCCACGCTGGCCCGGACCGGCACGCTCCCCACCGGCGTCACTTTCACGGCTAACGGCAACGGCACCGCCACCTTCTCGGGGACACCCACCAAGAGCGGCTCTTACACCGAGGCCATCACCGCCTCCAACGGGGTGGGCACCAAGGCGACCCAGAGCCTGGTCATCACCGTCCGATGACGACCGGCAAACCGCAACTGTCCAATCGAATAGCCAGGCTGTGCTCCCGGATCCCTGGCTCGCTCGTCAGCCCACTAGCATCCCTCCTGGCCATGGCTTACCTCGTCGTGCTCGAGCATAAGCATGGCGAGACCATGGCAATGGGGTACACGTTGCGCCGCCTCGGCGCACGTTCTACTTGCTAGCGGGCGCGTGGTGGAATGGCAGACACGATGGACTCAAAATCCATTGGCCGCAAGGCCGTGAGGGTTCAAGTCCCTCCGCGCCCACCCTGTTTTGATCGTAAAGGCACTGGTCAGAGGCTTGCTCGGATGTCCTAGTACCTCTCTAGGCCACATTTAGGCCACAAGAAATTCGGACTTTATCGGTCTACAACGGTCGTCAACGGGCACCAGCTGGCGCTTGCGGGAGATTGTTTGGCAATCGTTACGGGCGCCATTTGTATGCTTTTCCAGAGGGTGCCAACGGCCACGGAAAGTGGTGTGTTTAGCCGAGAGAGGCCGGCAGCCCGACGTCCTGGTGTGCCCGTCCGCTCGCGCCATCGAGCGCTCGGTGACGGCAGGGCGCCATTCGGTGGCTCAACTTTGAGCGCGCAGAGAAGAAAGGGCAGATGACAGTTCGGGCGGCTGCAGCGGGGCCCTCCCCAAAGCTCGCCGGCGACGCCCGTGAGCCCCCGAGGACGCGGCCCGCCAAGCGCACGTGCGTGGGGGACCGCGCGCACTGTGCTACATGAGCGTCCCCCGTGCCGGCCAGCGCCGCGTGACAGTCGAGAGTTGGGCCGAGGCCTGCTTCAGCGACCTTATGCCCTGCAAAGCGAGAACAGCCTCGTGCCAACGGACCCCCCAGCAGAACATCGGAGGACCGATATGTGCGGTCGTCGGCATCGTCCCGGCGAGCACTAAGCCGTCGTTACGCGTCGATTCCTCTTGAAGCTTCGGCATTTCTGGGCCACGCATAACAGGTTCTTCGGCGCTCAAGCTGGCCGCAGCCGGAAGAAGAGGAACCTTGGCTTGGTCCGTATGGTCTCATACGCATCCGCGTCGCGCTCTGCGAGGTCGGCCAAGGGTCCAGGCTCCACGAGCCGCTCTATGACGAAGCCGGCATCGGCAATGGCTTCGCACATGTCCGTAAGGGGCCGCCGCCAGAAAGTCACCTCGAACGCTCGGCCGCCCTTGGGCCAGGTGTCGGTTACCTGTTTGACGGCGAAGTAGTCGTCGGGCGAGCTCAACATCCAGTCCATGGTCGGGTGGTGCGTGGAGAACACGACAGCCCCCCGTGGCCTCAGCACGCGGCAAAGCTCCCGAAGTGCCGCGGCCCAGTCGCGCACGTAGTGCAACACGAGCGAAGCGACGGCGACGTCGAAGCTGGCGGTCTCGAAAGGCAGGGGTGCGGCCAGGTCAGCCACGACCAGGTCGGCCCTCTCGCCTACGGAGTGCCGAACCAGGCCGAGCATCGCGGGGCTCACGTCCATGGCCGTTACCTCGGCGCCCTGGTCGACCAGCCACGTCGTCAGTATGCCCGACCCACAGCCGACCTCCAGCACCCGCAGCCCAGCCACCTTTCCCAGGAGCGCCATCGTCGCCGGGCGTTCGTAAAAGGCGTTGTAGGGGCTGACCGCGTTATCGGCGGCGTACTCGGCGGCCATTGCATCGTACTGCTGGGCGCTGCGCTCACCGTCTTCCATGCGTCTTATCCTTTCAGGCCATCCGCCATGCGCGGCGGGCGTGGCTGAGTGTGTTCCGGGACAGCGCAGTTGAGTGTTCTGCCTAAGTGTTCTGGCTGCTCACATAGACAATGGGGACAAGCACCTACCCGTCGTACTGTATGCACTGCGGCCTTGGCCCAATGGCCCAGGACACCGGTCAAGATTGGACATTCGGCGTGGCCCGGGCCCCAGTCGAAAGGCGAAGCAGTGGTCGGGACTTGGCCCACAGCGGGACGTCGGGGCGGCAGCGGCGCGGCTTCAACAGCGTCTGGGCCCTCCTTTGCCTCGACGACGACCGGGGCCCAGCCTGAGTGCTGACTGACAGCCTGCGCCCAGCACAAGGGGCCGGGTTAGCGGCTGGCCATGGCCGTGGCGGCGATATGGGTCGCCACGCCAACTACATCGTCGCTACCTACATCGTCGCTACCTACCGAGCCGCGGCCGGCCGTGAGCTAGGTGACGTTAAGCACGCCTTTCATGCCGTCGGACGCGTCCCCACTTGGCCCATTGGCGGTGCTCAGGTACTCGTAGGCCCCTGGCGCCGTGAAGTCGACCTTTAGCGTCTCGCATCGGGCCGCCCGGGGCGAGCAGGCCCGTTTGCGTCCCGTGGCAGCCGTCATGCAATTTCTGGACCCCGGGAAGGGTCGTCACCGGCCCGGGCAGCGGTGCCGAGCACACCTTGAAGTTATGAGAAAGGATGTTGTCCTCCGGGTTTGTGACGTTGAAGGTCACCTCTCCTAGGGGGACGTCCAGCTCGATGGCCGGCTCGTCGGAAATAACTTTGGGCTGCGTGGCGGTCGACAGCTCGAAGCTAAAGGTCATCGGCTCACCGGTGAGTACCGTAACGACCGTGCCCGGCGGGCCGCCCGTAGTCGGCGGGGTCGATGTGGTTGTGCCCGGTGCGGGGGGCAGCGACGGGGGCGGCTTGTAAGCACCCAGGCAGGCGTCATAGACCTTATCGGTGGTCTGGCCCGTCCAACCGACGCACAGGGTGTCACCCGAGTTGGCAAGGGCCGGGGCGACGTCGGTGAGGGCGTCGGCCACGGGCTCCTGGGAGGAATAGGCCGACCCGTTGTAGCCAATGTAGTGGACCTGGTCGGTGGTCTTGCCCTTGAAGGCGAAGTACAAGTTATGGCCGGTATCGGCCAATGCCGGGCCGGAACTGGTGAGCGTTCCCGGCACGGTGTGAACCTTTTCCCCGAGCCCGATAAGGATTTCCCAGTCGACCTGGCCCGAGCTGGCTCCCCAAGCTATGTAGGGGTTGCCGTCGTAATCCTCGGCGATGGCGGGGGCGAAGGCCGTGGCCGAGGAGGCCCCGAGGCTTGTTGCCTCCGAGGCCCAGGACGTGCCGTTATAGCTCGTGAACCAGACGTCACCGGTGGCCTTGGCGGACCACGTCACCCACAGCAGGGGAGGTGACCCGGTGGTCTTGGCTTCCTGGGTGGTGGCCGCCGGCCCGTGGTCGGTCAGGGCGCCGGGCACCGTTGCCGGCGCCGACCAGGCCGTGCCGTTGTAGGCCGAGTACGACACCGTGCTGGCCTTGGTGGTCCACAACGCGTAGAGGTCCCCGCCGTAGCTGACCAGGGCCGGGGTATGGCCGGTGACGGCCTTGCCCCAGGTGCCGGACACCGGCACCGGCGTGGACCAGGCACGGCCGTTGTTGGTCGAATAGCTGACGTCGTCGGTCCCTTCAGCCTTCCATGCTCCATAGAGCGTGCCCCGGTAGAAGGCGAGCGCGGGGGAGTCCTTCGTGACCGGGGTGGCCGTCCTGACCGGGGAGCCCCAGCTCGGTGGCCCGAAAGCGATCTCGTACGGCCCGCTGCCAGTACTGATCGTGGACAGGACCTCATTTGTGGCGGTGTCGATCGCAGTGACATCGCCGCTGTCTTCGTTGGCGACGTAGGCAACGGCGCCGTTGGGGTCGACCGCCACCCCCCACGGCCCGCTGCCGGTGGGGACCACCGCTTCGCGCTTCCCCGAGGCGGCATGGATGGCCCAGACATTGTCGGCGCCGAAGTTGGCAACATAGAGCGTGGAGCCATCGGGCGTGACGGCGATGCCTTGAGGGAACTCGCCGGCTGTGTACGTGGCGGTCACCTTGTCGGTCTTCGCGTCGATGACCGACACGTCGTCGCTGCCTTGGTTGGCGACATAGACCGTCGAACCGTCAGGGCTGACGGCGACGGCCGAGGGGTGCGTGCCGACCAAGATCGTCGGGCCTACAGAGTTGGAGGCGATGTTGATCGTGGCCAGAGCGTTGCCGCTGAACTCGGTGACATAGGCGACCGTGCCAGAAGGGGAGATGGCGATTGCCACCGCGTCAGGGACGGGGACAGTCGCCTCGACTTTGTTGGTGGAGGTGTTGATGACCGACACGCTGCCCGAACCGGGGTTGGCCACATATGCCCGGGTGCCGTCAGGGGTAAGCGCGATTGCGTCCGCCCCTGTGTCGCCCAAGGGCACGGTGGCGGTTACCTTGTCGGTGCCGGTATCGATCACCGAGACCGTATTGGAGGTGCAACCGGCGCATTCGTTCGCGGTATAAACCCTTGCGCCGTCAGCGGGAGCGGCGATGCCCTCGGGGGTCTTGCCCACGGGGATCGTCGCGGTCACCGTGCCCGTCGCGCCGTTGATCACAGCTACGTTATTCGCTCCGGCGTCGGCTACGTACACCGTTGAAGGGGGTGGCCCCGCTAGGGCGACGCCCCCCGAAGTCGCCAACACCACGGTCGTCACCAGTGCGACGGCCACACCGAGGCAGCCCCCGGGCCCCGCCGCCGGACGCCATCGTGCCAGCCGGCCCAACAACCCCCCTGCGGATCCCAAGTCCTCTTCATACCACACCGGTGGTCCCGCTGCTTCTCGAGCGACTGAACGATTTGCCATACCCACCAAGACGATGCGGTGGAGGCGCGGTTACAGCTAGCCGCTTCAGACGGCCGCCAGATCGCGGGTGTCCGTCTGAGTCGCTGGGCTCGGTCGCCCGTTCAGGACGCTGCGCCCATATTTGGACATCCCGTGCAGTCTTCGCAATTGGGACTGCTGTATTGAGGCAGGTAAATATTCGGCGATCTGAGCTGGTCAGAACCTCTGTTGACCCGACCATAACGCGCGCACCCGGCGGCGGGTAACTCGCTGTACTGAAAGGGCTTCGCCGGAGCCGCATCGCAGGCGGTTGGATGACCGCAGCCAGAAATTGCGAGTAGCCGGCGTCGTGAGGGGGCCGCCGTGAACGCGCCCGGCATGAGCGTCCGATGGGGCCGTCGTCTGGACCAGTGCGAAGCCTGGCGGGCCTGGCGGGAAGGCCCGAGGCTCACGACGCTGGCGTCTTGGCGGGGGGCTGTTGCTTGCCGGCGGAAGCCGGCGTGGACCCGACGCGCAACACTGCGGGTTGAGCATCACATTTCGATCCCCCGGCCGGTGTCGGGCGCGCGCCAAATGCGCGGGTGGCGAGCCTGCTCTCGTCGCAGTACGCGCCTGTAGGTCTGCCCGCGTTGAACCTCCTGTTCGTGCTCGATGGCCCGGCCAAGCTCGTCCAGACGATGAGGGACGTCGGGGTGCTTGGCCAAGAAGGCCTCCCGGGCCTGTTGCGCCCGCTCGAGCTCATCAGCCCGCCGTGTGAGCTGTACCCGGGTCGCCTCCAGCTGGTCGGCATATGGTTGGCCGTGCTGCTCCCAGGCCCGCGTGGCCTGGCCGAAGCGAGCCGATGACTCTCTCAGCTGACGGCGAGCTTTGTGCCGTCCCCAAGGCCCCAGGTCGCCGGCTTCGAGGTCTTCTGAAGCTCGCTGGTAGCCAACCGTCGCTTGGTGGAGGTTCCGGGCCGCATCCCCGGGAATGGAATGGCCCAGCGGCCGGTGCCTGCGTGCAGGTCGGCGGTGTCCTGCTCGACCGTACGCAGCTGGCGCCGCGCCTGGTCGAGGTCGGCCGAGCGGTCCGGAGGAAGTAAGCCCCGCAGCTCCTGGCGTTCGTGGTACAGGCGGGCCAGGCGCTCCTCCGGTGACTGGGTATTGGCCCAGTGCTGCCGCCTTTCCTGACCCCAGGCCCAGGCCAGGCGGTGGGCGGCGTGACGGATGTCAGGGGCGACCACGTGCACGTGGCTCTCGCCTCTGGCCCTGCTCATGGCCACGTAGGCCAGTTCTCGGCCCCCGCCGTCTTCCAGGGCGTAGGTGGCGTCCACGGTCTGGCCCTGGGAGCGGTGGGCGGTAACGCTGTACGCATGAGCGAGCCTGTCGGCCCGAATGTCGGCTGTGCCCATGTGCAGCTCGGTCCCTTCGGGCGTGACCGCTACTAGCGAACAGGTGGCCGGGTCGACCGAGCTGACCACCGCCCGCTGCGAGGTCACCCAGGCACCGTCCCGTCCGGGCGAAAGCGTGACCACCCGGTCGCCGGCCCGGTAGCGCCTCCCTCCCTCTGCCTCCAGCTCTGGCCCGAAAAGATGGCCCAGCTCCTGCCATACCAGCCGGGCGGCCGCGTTGAGCCTCTCCACCGCGTCACGGTGGTAGGCCACCAGGAGGGCGTCTTTGCCTTCGGCGACGTCGTACGCCCACGCCCGGACCATGTCCAACATGGCCTGGCCCGGGGTGGGAGCAGGGTGGACCCGGTTGTTCAATGCATACCAGCCCACCGCCATGGGCACCTCGCCCGAGCGCAGCTGGTCAAAGGCGTGGCGCTCGGCCGGGTCGCGCTGGCGGACGTTCTCGGTGAGGGCAAAGACGCGGCCCGGGTGACGGCGGGCCAGGGCTTCGAGGGCGCCCCCGGGGCCGACGGCGTCGAGCTGGCGGTAGTCGCCCACGATGATGGCCCGTGCCCCGCGGCCGCTTTACGGCACCGAGCAGCTTGGCCATTTCGGCATCGGGGGTCATGCCGCTCTCGTCCAGAACGAGCACATGGCGGGGGCTGAGGGCCTCCCGCCGGTGCTCCAGGCGCCAGGTGAGCGACGCCACCGTCCGCGAGGGGACACCGGCACCCTCCTCCAGCGCCTTGGCCGCTTGGCCCGAGGTGGCGGCCCCGATGACGCTGTAGCCGGCCGCTTCGAACCCGGCCCGCACGGCCGAAAGGGTCGAAGTTTTGCCGCTCCCGGCCACCCCGATCAGGAGGTCAAGCGAGTGTCCGGAGGTGAGCAAGGCTTTGGCCACTTCGCCTTGTCTCTCATTGAGACGGGCGCCTCGGCCCAGTTCGGTTTGGAGGACCGCTTTGTTTGCTACCAGGTCGGGGACGGCCGGTGACGTCCGCTCGACCAGCTGGTCGGCGACCTCGGCTACTCGGCGCTCGTCTTCGAGCACGCAGGCGGCCGCCCACACCGGCCCCCGGGCACCGGCCACCGGCGGCAGGGCCACGGCCCGCTCGTCGGACAGGACCTTCTGGACTGCGGTGTCCAACATTGAGACTGGCAGTCCAGGGAGCAGGGGCACCACCGCCACCACCGCGTCCCGCAAGTCGAAAGTCTTCTCCGGCGGCCAGGCGCCCACCGGGGCCGAGCAGTTCGTCCGCCAACTGGTCGACGATGTCGGGGCCCGGCGGCACGTAGACATGTCCCGCCCGCTCTACGGCGGCCGCCAGTTCGGCCGGCGGGTAACCGGCCTCAGCCAGCTCGGCCCGCCAGCGGGGCAGGAGGTCTTCGACCATGCGTGTGCTCCTTTTTGTCCCGGGTGGTGCGGGCGGCCATCGAGCGCGCCTCGTAGGACGCCTCCCGGCCGACGGCGGCGTCGATCTGGGCCGAGCGGGTGGCGTGGACCTCCCAGGCTTCTTTGGGGATGCCGGAGATGGCGAAACTGCCCAGGCGCCCCGAGGGGCCGGGGTCGGCCTCGATGCCGTAGCCCAGCTCGACCGCCTTGGCCGCTGCCGCCATGCGGCCGATGGCGGTGGCGGCGTGCAAGTGGTCACGCAATAGGGCCGTGTCGAGCGCTTTCCAGCCGCCTCTGGCGTCCGCCATGGAAACGACATTGGCGATCAGGACATGTTCGTGCGGCTGGGGGTCGCCCGCCCGGGTTGTGGCGTGGCGGGACACGGCCCAGGTGAGCCCGCCCGTTGGGGTACGCACCTGCGCCCGGCCTCTTCTCCCGCCCTGCTCTCTTGTGACTGGTCGAGGTACTCGAGGGTGGCGGCGGTCTCTGCGTCCAAGATGACGTGCATTTCCTCGGCCCGGCCGATGACGCCGAGCTCGGCCACCGACTTCCCCGGGCTGACCACCAGCTCCATGCCTGGGCGCATGCAGGCCACCAGGCGCTCCCCGCCCCCGGGGTGGTGGGGGCCGCCGGGGCCGAACAGTGCCGCGCCAGTCGGCCATGTCCACTTCACCTTCGAGCCCGAGCAGGGCCGCACCGGACCCGCCCCAGGACATGGGCGTCTCACCCCGCGAGGAGTAATAGTCGAGGGCGTTGGCCACCGGGTCGTCGCCCCGGCTGGCCACGGTGTGCTCGTGGTAGGCGACAGAGTGAGCCCCCATCATCCTCATCCACGCCACGTCACCCTCCTGCTCACTCCCGGCATCACCCGCATTTGGCAACGGCACGTTGCAAACGTGTCAAGGACCTTGTTGTAGTTATACCGATAAAGCTCAAAGACTGGAAAGGGTTTCTTGGTCAGCGGTCAATAGCGGTTATTACCGGTAAATAGGAATATTGGGGAAAATGGGTGAGGAGGTCGAAGTGGGGGAGCGGCCAAGTTCGATGACGTAACGACGAGGTGCAGAAGCGGCGCTTGATCCGGTGGCGGGGAGCCGGAGCACGACGGGCTCGTTATGCGGGAAGATGCTTGTGCAGTGGGAGATCAATCTTGGGACTGCTAGCGCCTGAAGGTGAAGCCACGGGGTTGGCTGGATGAGCGCCTCACCGGGCGGTTGGCGATGGGCCGTAGACCGTCAAGAAAAAAATATTCGTGTCTGTAGATGTCCCTAAACGTGCGTAGGCGGCACGAGACGGCAGCAGTTGTCGCCAACAGGCAATTATGGGCACCAACGGCATATCACCAGTCAAGGAAATTCTGTGCCACTATTGCGGCCTGCAATTAGTGGACCGCAGGAGGTACCAATGCCAGACACCGAACCACTCCCTCACCTGCTCACCATCGAGCAGCTTGCCGAGCACCTGGGGGTGACCCAGCGGCACGTGCGCCGTCTCGTCGCCGAGAAGAGGGTGCCCTACCTAAAGTGGCGGAGGTTCGTGCGGTTCGACCCGGCCGAGATCGCGCAGTGGCTCAACATCTCCCGCCAACCCCAAGCGGGTCCGCCCGGTGGAGGTCGTCATGGTCGCACAGCCTGAGGTTATGACCCTGTTCGACGGCACCTCGGAAGACCCGGTGGGTTTCGCCTTGTGCCACCTTGAGACTTCAAGAACGGTCTCGGTCGAACGGTCACTGCAGGCAGTCTCCGAAGCTGCGAAACTTGTCGTCAGGGCGCAGGCTCGGTTCGTGGACGCTGTGAGGACAGCGCGCGACGCCGGCTGCAGCTGGCGCCGTATCGGGACCGCTGCGGGCGTCCCCTACCAGAGTGTGCACCGAAGGCTGCAGACAAGAGGCTGAGGTCGCCGAGCTTCGGCATCCGACCGTCCAGCCACGAAGTAAGGAGGGACTGTGGGATCAGTCGAGAAGAGGCGACAACAGCTGCCTGACGGGAAACTAGGCCAGGTCACCTGGCGAGCCCGCTACCGGGACGCCAACGGACGGCAACGGTCGCGCAGTTTTACTCGCCGGTTCGATGCGGAGCGGTTCCTGGAGGCAAACGGGACCGATCTGCAGCGAGGCGAGTGGGTCGACCCAGCGCTCCGGCGCACCTCATTCAACGACTGGGCTGAGGCGTGGTGGGCTACCACAGCGAAGTTGCGTCCGAATACGAGACGGGGCTATTGGCTGCTCCTCAAAAACCATGTGCTGCCCTACTTCGGTGCCGCACGCCTCGGAGCAATCGACTACCTCGACGTCGAGGCCTTTATCGCCACGAAACTGCGGTCAGGGCACGGGCGGAAGCAGGTCCGCCAGATGGTGAGCGTCCTTTCGCTGATAATGAAGTGCGCAGTAAGGGCTAGCGCCCGGAAGGACAACCCAGCGGCGGGCCACGCGCTCCGGGCCCCGCACCGTCGTGTGCAAGAAGTCCCGATGCTCACTATGGAAGAGGCAGCATCGCTGGTAGAGAACACGAGCGACCATTACAAGCCGGCAATGTGGCTCCTTATATTCACCGGTATGCGGCCGGCCGAGCTGTGCGGCCTGAGGGTGGAGGACGCTGACTTCGTACGTGCTGTCATCCACGTGCGGCGTACCTGGGCCCCGGTCCCTGGCTTCGATGGAGGCACTTGGGAGTACGTTGCGGGGCCCGTCAAATCTGACGCAGGGCAAAGGAGTATCCCGATCCCACGGTGGCTGTGCGAGGAGCTGGCCGCTGGTCTCGCGCAGCGCCCCGGTATCCAACGCGACGACCCGTTAATCCTCAACAAACAAGGGAGGGCGATCAGCCGTGACACGTTCCGGGCCAAGGTCGTCCGTCCCGCTTTGCGGGCCGCGGGCCTGCCGGAAAACTTCCGCACTTATGACATCAGGCACACCCACGCGAGCCTGCTCAGAGACGACGGTGCCAACGTCCTGGCGGTCGCCCAACGGATGGGCCACACGGACCCTAGCGTGACCCTACGGGTGTACGGGCACCTGTTCGAGGGAGCCCAGGAGGAACTCACACAGCGTTTGGACCGTCGTCGCCAAACTGCCCTGGGGACGAGAAGTACAGGCGGCTCAGGCCCGGACATCGGATCATGGATCTCCCGGATAGGCGGGCTCGTGGCGGTCGACATGTGTAAAGGGCTATTCCGTTGGCCGCTGGCAAGTTCGTCATATGAGCTTTCACTCATAATGAGGAATGAGTAATAATGGCAGCATGGGAAGTCGAGATCACGGACCAGTTCCGGGACTGGTGGGACGAACTGACCGCCGACCAGCAAGACTCGGTAACGGACCGGGTACTGCTGCTGGCCGAGCATGGCCCGGGTCTAGGGCGGCCGGTGGTGGACCGCATCCACGGTTCCAGGCACCACAACATGAAAGAGCTGAGGGCGGCCAAGGACGGAGCTCTCCGCGTCCTCTTTATGTTCGACCCGCGCCGTCAGGTGATCTTGCTGCTCGGCGGCGACAAGAGCGGCGAGTGGGACGACTGGTACCTCTGGGCTGTCCCGTTGGCAGACGACCTCTACGACACGTACCTGGGCGAGTTGCGTAAAGAAGGGCTGATCTGATGCCGCATTCGAGGTTCTCAAAGCTTTCCGAAGAAGTCTTGGCCCGTCCCGGGGCCAGCGAGCGGCTGGCATCCAAGCGTGCCGAAACGCTCGAGGAGATTCGCTTGTACGAGTTGCGTCACGCCGAAGCACTCAGCCAGGCGGAGCTAGCTGGACGCCTCGAGGTGACTCAGGGTGCCATCTCCAAACTGGAGAACGCGGAGGATGTGCGGGTTTCCACCCTCCGCCAATACCTTGAGGCGCTCGGGGCGCGGCTGGAGCTGGTGGCGGTCTTCGACGAGGAAGACCGCCGGGTACCCGTCCATCTTGGCAAGAGCGGGACCGAACCAGCGGCCTGAAAGACTGGCCAGAACCACTGAAAGTGAGAAAATTGCGCGTGACGCCATGGGCGGTCAAAGCACCCCGTAAATTTTCTTCAATAAACGCGAGCTCATAGCGCGGATAAACGGTCCCATAATCAACGGCGTAGGCCACACGTAGGCCACAAGAGGACACGAAATAATGGTCCCTAGAGGGCTTCAACGGTCTCCATCGGTAAACTAGAAGTGACCCTCTACCAGGCAATACATATTGCTACAAGGTCGGTAGAAATTAGGGTCCGGAGTATTCAAGTCCCTCCGCGCCCACCCTGTTTTGGCCATAAATGACCTGGTCAGGGGCTTGCTAGGACGTCCTAGTAGGGCCGCGGAGCGCGTATGGGGTGGAAACTGCCTCAATACGGTCGTAGGCCACGTCCGCGGCTATGCCTTGGTCCGAGAGCCCCTCGGCTACCAGGTCGGCCAAGGCCCGGCAGTCCTCCACGACCAAAACTCTCACTCTGGCGCTCGTTTGGCGTTTCGGGCAGACGCGGTCCACGGTGTCGTCCTTTTGACCGGCAGTGTCACCCTTCTGACCCGCTGTCGGGGAGACCCGGCGGGATGAGCTTCTGGCAGGTCCGCCGGGCCTCGTTGAACTGCGTCGAGTGCGTGTCAGTACTGGAGGGGATGGGGAAGCTCACGTTACCGCCCGAGAAATCGGGGTCGGGGAAGTTGGGGACGCCGTGCGAGCGCATGCATGCGGCAGCCTTGAGGTAGTCCTTTTGGTCTTGGACGGTGACCGGGTGGTATGCCTGTCCGCTCAGCGATCCTCCGGCGGGAAGAGCGCTCCGGCAATCGCTCTGGGCCGTGTTGGCCTGGGAATTGCTGACCTTTTGCATCGCGCTGACTACGGCTGGTTTAGGGATTCCTCCGTCGCCACTGGGGTCGGGGAAGTTCGGCACCCCGTGTGAGCGCATGCACGACGCGTATGCCAAAAGGCCCGTTGCCTGCGTGGAGCTGCGGACCGACGGGCTGGCGGTGGTGGTGGTCGTCGCGCCCGAGGCCACGTGCGGTGTCGATGGGCCTCCACCGCAGCCCGTAACGACCACGGCGACGGCGAGGAGCCACGCAAAGGACCACACCGGCGCCGAAACGGCGCCGCGCCAGCGAGGTCGCGTTCTCGGCTCGAGCCGGTCCACTCGCTGGATATTGCTCAGGGGTTGGGTATAACGCATAACGGATCACGCCTCCGCGTCGAGTAGCGGTTGGTCAATCGCAGAAGTCCTGGGAAGTGGGCGTTTGCAGCCCGGTTGTTTAAGCCGCCCGGCGGCGGACCAGCCAGACGGTTACGGCCATGAGCAACACCGACAGCGCGAGAAGCCAGCCGCCTTCGATCCCTTGGAACGACCAGAACCGGCTGCCGGGCTGGTACGTGGTCCACAGCGTGTAGCCGTGTTGGTTGAGGTACTGCACCGAGGCGAGGGCCTTCGGGACCCCGCCCTTCCCGACCAGCTCGGGTGGTGCTCCCTGGAGAGCCCGGGCGACGAGGAACTGGCTGACCGGCCGGCGGCCGGCGATCGTCCAACGCTGGCTGATGACCCACGCGGAGCCGGGCGACACCCATGTAGCCGGGTTGCTGGTGACCACCGGCGCCAGGTAGTGCTTGCGCAGGTACAAACCGGCGGCGAAGGCGAGCCCGGTGTAGGCGGCCACCGTGGCGGCGACGGCGGGGAGGACTCTGCGGGTGAGCATGCCCGCCAGGGCGCCGATGGAGAACGCGGCCAGCGCCCAGGCGGCGAACACCACCCCGCGGAGGCTGAACAGGCCACCAGCGAGCGGCGACCATTCGTTCAGCGACAGGGCTTCGTTTCCAGTGGCGAAGTACGGCCGGTAATACCAGGAAAACAGGAGGCTCAGCGCCCCGGCCGCGGTCGCCACCACGACCCCCAGCGCCACCAACTTGGCTAACGTCCAGCGCCACCGTCCAAAGCCCTGGGTCCACGCGTAACGGAAGGTGCCGGTCTCCAGCTCCCGGGCCAGCACAGGCGCTCCGAGGAACGCCCCGATCAACGCGGGCACCGCTTGCAGCACGAAACCAGTGGCCAGGAACGCGTCTGAGCGATTGAAGACGCCGACGAGGTCCCCGCACGCAAGTGAACTGGCCGGGTGGCAGGAGGCAGCGGCGGCATACGTGCGGTGCAGTTGAAGGCCGAGGAGCCACAGGCAAACAGCCAGAGCGCCCAGCAGCGCGGCCACGCCGCTCAACGCGAAGCGGTGCTGCCTCCAGATGACCCAGGCCATCCGGGGCCACGGCACCGGCGCCACGTCAACGTCGGTCTCCCGACGCCAGGGGAGTGTCAGCGCGGTCATCTCGCCAACTGCGCCAGTTCTCTATCCCGGCGCGGGGCCGGACCAGGGAGCGCCACGGCGCCCGGCTCGCGCAGGTAAGCCAGGGTCAGCTCTTCGAGCGTGACAGAGTGCACCTCCCAACCGGGAGGCACGGGCCAACCTGGCGGGGTGGGCCAACCTGGCGGGATGGGCCAACCTGGGGGGACGGGCCGTCCGGAAGGAGCGGGACCGGAGGTGCCATCGCAGCGGACAAGCAGGTGGGCCTGAGAAGTGCCCCGGCTCTCGTGCACGACGTTCCAATGACGGGCATAGCGGCCGGCCTCCGGAGCGGGCCCAGTGAGCACGCAGTGGCTCGAGAGGAGGTCGTCCACCTCGCCCACCACCTGGACGTTGCCGCGTGAGAGGAGCACGAGGTAGTCGGCCACGCGCTCGAGTTCGGCTAGAACGTGTGATGACAGCACCACGGAAACACCGTCGTCGGCCACCGCCGTCATGACGGTGGCCATGAAGTCGTGCCGGGCCAGCGGGTCCAGACGTGCCATGGGCTCGTCGAGCAGGAGCAGTCGCGGGCGGCGCGCCAGTCCCAGGGTCAACGCCAGCTGAGCTTGCTGGCCACCCGACATCTTTCCCGCCTTCTGCTGCAATGGTATCCCGAGCTCGCCGAGGCGGCGCCGGGCGTAACCCCGGTCAAAGCGGCGGTTGAGGTTGCGGGTCAGGTGAAGGAGGTCGGAAGCCGAAAGGTTTTTGTACAGCGGCATGTCCTGAGCCACGAACGCGATCCCGTCCAGAGCAGCCAGAGATCCGGCGGGATGGCCCCCGAGCACCGTGACCTCACCTCTGGTCGGAGTGGTCAGCCCCACCGCGATGTTCAACAGGGTCGACTTCCCGGCGCCGTTCGGCCCGACCAGCGCGACCACGTGGCCGTCGGGGACGGCCAGAGTGCAGTCGATCAGTGCGCGAGTAGAGCCGTAGGTTTTGCTAAGGACATTTGTCTCGATGGCGTTCATGCCACTCCCTCTGCCTCAGGGCCGGCTACGTCGTGGCCGTCCCCCCGACCGAGGCGACGCTCCCGGAAATCTCCCAACACGTTGGCGACCAGCGCCGCGACCCCACTTTCGTCGAGCCCTGCCGCGTCCGCCGCCGCCACCCAGGAGATAAGAGAACGGCGCAGATCGGTGAGCTCGGGGAGTGTCATCTGGTTGAGCGTCGCCTCGATGAACGTCCCCTGGCCGGGCCGTCCTTTCGCGAGGCCTTTCGTCTCCAGCTCTCTGTACGCCTTCAGCACGGTGTTCGGGTTGATCGCGAGTTCCGCAACCACATCGCGGACCTTGGGGAGCTGGTCTCCGGGCACCAGGTAGCCGAGCCTCAGCGCGTGCTCGACTTGGTGGACGAGCTGCAAGTACGTCGGCACGCCCGAAGCGAGGTCGAGGCGGAACTCGATCGGCACAGCCCGCCGCGCCGCTCGGGCGCTGTCCTCTTGCTCTAATGTCATAAGACAATAATACAACGAAGACAGAGGCCGATCAACCAAACTCCGTCCACCGGTACGCTCCGTCCACCAGTGGCGTCACCAGCAGTTCCGGCGGCCCGGATAAAAGGCCGCATTACTGACGGCTCTGACAGCTAGCGGATGACCCGCGCTAACTCGCAGGGCCGGCGGGCGACCACGGCTACGGCCA
Source organism: uncultured Acidimicrobiaceae bacterium (assembly GCA_963749305.1). Taxonomy (GTDB): domain Bacteria; phylum Actinomycetota; class Acidimicrobiia; order Acidimicrobiales; family Palsa-688; genus Fen-671. The sequence continues at coordinate 43,234 of CAVVMN010000012.1, read as the reverse complement.
AATAAAGGGGCTGGCCGGCATTTCTCAATAGCGCGGTGCGGTCGCCGCCTCGCGACCGAACACCCATACGACTTATTCAGACTTGGTGAGGATCCGCCAGCGGGCGGCGCGGGCATCCCAGGCGTACACGACCGCGGTGCCCCCGATGAGGTCCTGCAGCGCCCGGTTGTCTTGGCGCAACAGGATGAGCAGAAAACCGAACCCGAGAGTCAAGAAGCTCAGCGGCAGGGCGAGGACGCGGATGATGGCCTGTGACCAGCCGACCGGGGAACCGTCCGGGCGCACGACACGCAGGCCGGCCACGGCCATACCGAACGTGCGGCCGCCAGCCGCCACTGGATAGGTGCAGTACAGAAAGGCCAAGATGCCCAGAGACAAACCTCCTCCCACCGGAAGGTCGGAAATCTTCCAAGAGCCGCCCGAGAGGGTGGACACCACAAATTCGACAGTCGTGCCCAGGATGTCGAACAGGACCAAAAGGGTGACAAGGTCAATGGCGAAGGCGGCCAGGCGGGTGGCGAAGCCGGCGTAGTGGCCCTGGAGGTTCAGGTCCCGGTCGGGCTCCACGAGGAGAGTCATGGGAGCGACGCGTCCGGCTCGCCGACGAGCAGGGACGGCCCTCTGGGTGCCGGCGAGGAACGGCGCCTCAGAGATCCTGTCGGTCCAGCGCTGCACGACGAAATCTAGGCCCACGCCTTCACTGCGGGCCACGTCGATGACCTTGCTGGCGATCCCCGCTCCAGTACTGGCGATGATCGACCCGATCTCGGTCCGCTGCATCAATGCGTCGATGTCCACGCGTGAAAGCACCGCGTTGAGGTCGACCTTATCTAGCACCCGGTCGATGTCTACTTGCTCGATCAGCGCGTTCACGTCCACCCGGGCCAGCAGAAGGTTGATGTCGGCCCGCGTCAGGATGGCGTTGATGTCCACCTTGTCGATGAGCTTCTCGACGTCGACCTGTTCGATCAGCGCGTTGAGGTCGATTCGGACCAGGAGGCTGTTGAGGTCGGCCCGGGCCAAGACGGCATCAAGGTCCACATTGGCCAGTAGCTCGTTGAGGTCGACCCGCTCGAGGACCTCCTGGAGGTCGACCCGGTCGACGACGCCCTGAATGTCAACCCGTTCGACGACATCGTTGACATCGATGGCGTTGACGACGCCGGGTGCAACTTCGTTAGCCACCGATTGCAAGACACCGGTAGCATCTGCCAGCAATTCACCGAAGACCGCGGGCAAAGCGCGCGTCAGACGCGCGTCCTCTGCGGCTACGGGAGGCCATACGCCGATTCTGGCACGTTGGCGGCGCCTCGTGGCCTCCACATGCTGGCGAATGTAACGTAACGTCAAGCCGGGCCCGTGCAGTCCGGGGAAAAGATAGCCAAGTGAGCAATTCGGGCGTTGCCCTGCTGCACCCGCGAACCCCAGGAGGTTGTTTCAGGTGTCCCAGCGTCTGAGCCCCATCGAATCCATTATCTGGCGAGTCGGGTATGACCCCGACCTGCGGATGACGATCGGCAACCTCATGGTCCTCGACCGAGCTCCAAGCCGCCCTGAATTGACCGGCCGCTTGGCGGCGCTGTCCAAGGACGCTCCCCAATTGCGAGCCCGGCCCCATCAGTCGGTCATACCAGGGCGAGGTTTCTGGTGGACGAATGACCCCGATTTCGACGCCGGCCGTCACTTGAGGCAGGCGACGGTACCAGCGCCGGGGAACGTCCGCCAGGTCCTGGATCTTCTGGGCCTGATCGAACCCCTGCCCTTTGAGCCCGACCGCTCTCCCTGGGACGTCACCCTGATCGACGGGCTGGCGGACGGCAAGGCGGCGCTCTATCTCCGCGCCCACCATGTGCTCACCGATGGTATGGGCGGAGCCGCCATCGTTAGCCAGATCTTCGACGAAGCCAGATCGCAGCCAGCGAAGCCGCCCCCTGCTGGTAAAGAGCCGTCCGTTGCGCCCACCGAGCAGCCAACCGAGCAGACCGACGTCGGCGAGCCGAAATCCGGGAGGGGAACGCTCACCGTCACCTTCGACTTGAACCGTCTAAACCGTTTGAACGGTTTAGACAGATTAAACCGTGCCGTGCAGCCTTTGACGGACGGCGTCAACGCCGCTCTTATGGCTCAGCCCGCCGACGCACTTGTTCGTGGACTGCAGCTCGGCCTCGACGTGGCCAGTTCGGTTTCTCGCCAAGCCCTCGTCACCGGCGGTCCACTGGCCAGCTGGCCCGACGCTCGTTCGGTTACGAGCCGGTTCGAGGTGATCTCGTTCGCCGGGGCCCGCTCCACGGCGCTAGGCCTTGGTGGCAGCCGGAGCACGCTCCTGGTTGCCGCCGCCGCCAGCGGGCTCGGGCTCTACCTCGAACGGCACGGTCAGGCATGCCCCGAGCTGCGCCTCGCCACCCCGACAAGTTTTCGCCAACAACACGACGAAGGCGGCAACTGGTTCGCCCCCCTCCGGATAGAGGTCCCCACAGCCCTTGGGCACTCTGGCCCACAGTTCGGAGTGGTCGGGGAACGTCTGGCGCGGGCCCGCACCGAACCAGCTCTGAAGGTCACTTCGGCGCTGGCCATGGCCGTCGGCCGGATGCCAACTCGCGTGCTAGTCCCCGCCCTTCATGCACAGGCGGAGACCGTCGATTTCGCCGCTACGACCGTCCCGGGAGGTCGTGGCCAGCACCACATCTGCGGTGCCGCCGTCGAGCAGAGCTACCCGTTTGGGCCGCGGCTCGGCTGCCCGGTCAATATCAGTGCCTTCGCCAACGACGACCGGCTCGACATCGGGGTCGCCCTCGATCCGTTGGCCATTACGGAGCCGGAGAGCCTGCTGGACTGCCTGCACACGGCCTTTTCGGGCTTTACATCGCTTCCCAGTCATCGCAAAGGGGCCACCAACGCCAGCCCGGCTCGCGCCGTGGCAACCTAGAGTCCTTCGGGCTTGGGCTGGGCTGGCCCGGCTTGCTCGCTGAGCACGGCAGGCGGCGGCGCCTGGCGCGGCCGGGAGCGAGCGACACGCCTGGCGCGGGGCTGGCCGCTATGGTTCATTTAAGTTCGCTCACCGCCGCGACGGCAACGCTGGCTACTCCAACAGATCACCCATCGGCCCTGGCCGGTGACAACCGGAGGGCCTTCACAATTGCCGGCCGGCAGTTCGCGACAGGGGGGTAGGCTCTCGAAATGCAAGTGACCTGTTGTCCCGGCGCTGAACGCCGCCCGAGCATTGCCTCAGGCTGCGAGACGCCCAAGACGGCAACTTATGCATACCTCCGCCGAGCCCAATGGCTTTACGACCCTCGCCTGGTGGCCTCCGCCCAGGAGGCGACCAAAAGCTTGACCGATTTGTAAAACCGGACACGTTTTTAAACACAGGAGGTCCACATGTCCCGTCCCAAAACACTATTGGCCACTGTTGCTCTTCTAACTGTCGGAGCTCTTAGCGGCGCATCTACCGCGTCGGCTTCGTCACTTTCTGCGTCAAAAGCGACCGAAGTCAAAGCCGCATCGACCCCGACGATCGTGATCGGCTCGACTAATTTCACCGAGCAGGTGATCGTCGCCAACCTCTATTCCGACGTCCTACAACACGCCGGTTTCAAGACCGACCTGCGCGCCAACCTGGGTACCCGTGAAGAGGTGGAGCCGGCATTGGCCCACGGCGCCCTCGACCTGTACCCGGAGTACGCCGGGAGCCTGCTCGTCTATCTGGAACCAAAAGACACGGCTCAGGCCACCCAGCTCTCCACTGACTTGCCGGTGCTCAAAAAGGCTCTGGCCGCGCAGGGCGCAACCGTCCTCAACCCGGCGCCGGCGGTGGACGTAAACGTCTTCGCAGTGACCAAGAAAACAGCCTCCCAATATCACCTAACGACCCTGTCCAGCTTGAAGCCGGTGGCGTCGAAGCTGACATTGGGTGCCCCAACTGAGTGCCCGACGTACGCCTATTGCCTGATCGGGCTCAAAAAGGTCTACGGCCTGAATTTCAAGTCGTTCTCAGGCATCGAGTCCGAGCCGACGCTGGCCGCCTACCTGACAGCCGGCCGGGTGCAGGTGGCTGAGTTCTTCTCCAGCGACGGGACCGTCCTCAGCAACGGGTTCGTTCAGCTGCAAGACAACAAGCACCTTCAGCCCGCTGACCATCTGATCCCGATAATCCGCACCTCGGTTGACTCCGCAGGGGTGGCGAAGGCTCTGAACGGCATGGACGCCCTCCTCACCACCCAGGCACTGGAGAAATTGAACATCGACGTGAACGTCGACCATATGGACCCCGGCACGGTCGCCTCGAACTGGTTGAAGAGCCAACACCTGACTTAGTAATTCGGGCGCAATGGGGGTAGTCGCTTCGGCTGGGCCGATCATCGAGTGGAACTGGGTGTCCTCGGAACGCTCGATGATCGTGCACCTTCTCCTTCAGCACATTGAGCTGACGGTGATCGCCGTCGCCGTCGGCCTCGCCATCGCCTTGCCGTTAGGGATCCTCTCGTGGAAGGTCCCTGTAGTGCGGCCTCCTTTGGTCGGGATCACGGGGGCCATCTACGTGATCCCGTCCGTTGCTCTTCTGTCACTTTTCGCCCCGGTCACCGGGTTTTTCTCTATTACTACCGCCGAGGTCGCCCTGGTCGGCTATACGTTGCTCATACTGCTCCGGAATACCGTTGCCGGCCTCGACTCGATCCCCGCCGACGCGCAGGACGCAGCCCAGGGCATGGGTTATACGCCGCTTCAGCAACTTCTAAAGGTACAGCTCCCGCTCGCTTTGCCTGCCATATTGGCCGGTATCAGGGTCGCCACTGTGACCACGATCGGCCTTGTCACCGTGACCGCTTTCATCGGGCAAGGCGGATTGGGCCAGCTCATCATCCAGGGTTTCAGCGAGGACTTCAACACCCCCATCTTCGTCGGCCTCATTTTGTCGGTGCTTTTGGCCGGTGTCGCCGACGCCCTGATTGTCGGCATACAGCGGGCGAGCTTGCCTTGGTTACGAAGGAGAAGGGTGGCCAGTTGATAACCGCCCCCAGCACCGGCCAAGAAACTGGGCGGCTATTGTTGGTTTGCTCGGCAGCCCGGTGTGAAGTAGAGCCCGGTCTGACGCGCAAGGCGATGTCGTCCCACGGTCCCGGTAATTGCTCTCAGGGGACCAGTAAATGAACTTCCTGTCCCAGGTCGTGCAGTTCCTTACGACCGGCTCCCACTGGACCGGCCCAGACGGCTTTCTTTCGCAATTGGCCAGTCAACTCGAGCTGACGGCCGTGGCGGTCATAGCCGCCATAATCGTCGGAGTGGGGCTGGGCGCGTTCCTCGGCCACACGGGCCGGGGAGGTTTCGTGGTACTCAATTCGGCCAACGCCGCCCGTGCCATCCCTTCGTTCGCACTCGTTACCCTCATCGCCATCCAGCCCGGGATAGTGAGGCTCCAGGAAGGCGGGTTCGTAGCCGCCGCGATCACTATGTTCGCCTTGGCTGTGCCGCCGATATTGACCAACGCCTACGTGGGGGTCCGTGACGTGGACCCAGCCGTCCGTTCAGCGGCGGTGGCCATGGGCATGACCTCGGGCCAGTTGCTACGGCAGGTGGAGCTGCCGCTGGCCCTGCCCATCCTGATGGCCGGGGTGCGCACGGCGTCGGTCGAAGTGGTGGCCACCGCCACTCTGGCCGCCTATGTGGGTGTGGCTGACCTGGGCTTTTATATCTTCGCCGGGCTCGACACGAGGAACAATGCAGAGACGTTCAGCGGTGCCTTCATGGTGGCCGTGCTGGCGTTGCTGGTCGACCTGGTACTGGCGACCGTGGCGCGAGCCGTGACACCAGCCGGCACCCGAGGCACGACGCGGGCGGCCAGGCAGCGGGGGACAGGGTTGATGTGGCGTCATGCGGGCGTACGGGGGTGAAATAAGGGGTGGCCATGATCAGCTTCGAGGATGTTTCCAAGCGCTACGGTGACGACTCGTACGCCGTAGAAAATTTCAACCTCGAAGTGGGCGAAGGGGAGCTCTGCGTCCTGGTAGGGCCGTCTGGCGGGGGCAAAACCACCATCCTGAGAATGGTGAACAGGATGGTGGAGCCTTCTTCGGGACGGGTCCTGGTCGATGGCCGCGATGTGGCCAAAGTCGACCGCGTCGAACTGCGCCGCCGTACCGGCTACGTCATCCAGCAGGCCGGCCTTTTCCCGCACTTGAAGGTAGCTGACAATGTGGCCTCGGTGCCCCGCTTGCTGGGCTGGGACCGCGCCCGCACTCAGGCGCGGGTCAACGAGATGCTCGACCTGGTCGGCCTGAGCCCGGCCCAGTTCGCCGACCGTTACCCGAACGAGCTGTCGGGCGGCCAGGCCCAACGGGTCGGCGTAGCCCGGGCGCTGGCCGGTGACCCCCCGGTCCTGCTCATGGACGAGCCGTTCGGCGCCGTCGACCCGATCGCCAGGGGCCGGCTCCAGCAGGAGTTCCTCGCCCTTCAGGAGAGGCTCCATAAAACGGTCATGTTCGTTACTCATGACGTCGACGAGGCCGTTGTCATGGGCAACCGGATCGCCGTGCTGAGCCAGGGGGGCCGGCTGCAGCAGTACGACACCCCGGCCGAGGTCCTGGGCCACCCGGCTACCTCGTTTGTGGCGGACTTTATCGGGGCGGACAGAGGGCTCCGCCGCCTCGCCGTCACATCTATCGAAGTGGCGGATCTCTACGTCCCGCCGGCCGTCAGCCCTGGTACGACCATTGCCCAAGCGGGGGCGGCGGTGCTGGTGTCGGGAGACCATTGGGCCGCCGTAGTAAGTGACGAGGGGAAGTTGCTGGGCTGGGTACAGCCCGGCGAGGTGGAAGCCAGGTCCGGCGACGGGGCCGCCGGCAGCACAGTCGACCGCTACATGCGGCCGCTACCGCCGGGAGCACGCGTCGCCCTGGGCTCGTCCCTGAAGGCCGCCTTTGCGGAGATGCTCCAGCAAGACGCGGCCTGGGTACCGGTTTTCGACGGGGACCGTTACTTGGGAGTCCTTACGCCGGATACTCTGCACGCCGCCCTGCGCCGTTCGTTAGGGGGCCAGCCCGTACCGGTCTAGGTGGCAGTTCCTCGGGGTCATTGCCATGATCGCGCTATGAACGATGCGCCTGACCCGACCAAGGAAGACCTTGTGCGCTTCCTCCAGCACCAGCGAACCTCCGTCCTGTCGGTGGTTGACGGCCTCGATGAGGAGGCATGGCACACCTCAGTTGTACCGTCCGGCTGGACGCCGGCAGGTGTCGTCCAGCACCTTGGCGATGCGGAACGGCACTGGTTCCAGCAGGTAGTTACCGGGTCAGAAATCGACCTGCCCTGGGACGAAGGCCGGCCTCCCTACGACCCGGCGGCGCCCTTCATTTGTGACCGGCCGGCGGCCGAAGTAGTGGCGTATTACCGCGACCAGTGCCGGCGTTCCGACGTCGTCCTGGTCGAGACCCCATTAACAGCGACACCCCGCGGCCGGCACGGGGACCGAAGAGATCGCGTCCGTGCGCTGGGTGGTGTTGCACATGATCGAGGAAACGGCCGCCCACTCCGGCCACCTCGAGATTGCTCGTGAACTGCTCGACGGCCGGACCCGGCTCGGTCTGCGGTAACGGGTTTTCTGGCTAGTTCGGCTGAAAATCGCCGGGGCCACTGGGCCGGCGCTGGTAAGACGTTGGTATGACGGTTCTCGTGACAGGCAGTTCCGGGCATCTTGGCGACGCGATGGTCAGGGCGCTGCGGTCGGAGGGAGAAAGCGTCGTCGGTGTCGACCTGTTGTCGTCGCCGAGCACCGACGTGGTGGGGTCGATCGCCGACCGGGAGTTGGCCCGGCGCGGCACCCGGGGGACCGACGCCGTCGTGCATGCCGCCACTCTTCACAAACCCCATCTCGGCACCCACCAGCGGCAGGCGTTCGTCGAGACGAACATTTCGGGGACACTGAACTTGCTCGAGGCCGCCGTTGAAAACGGGGTGAGCGCATTTGTCTTCACCAGTACGACTAGCACCTTTGGCCGAGCGTTGACGCCAGCCGTGGGCTCGCCCGCAGCCTGGATCACCGAAGACGTCAGCCCCGCGCCCAAGAACATATACGGTGTCACGAAGTTGGCTGCCGAAGACATGTGCGAGCTTTTTCAACGGGATTACGGTCTGCCCTGTGTCGTACTCAGGGTTTCTCGGTTTTTTCCTGAACCCGACGACAGCGACGATAGGCGAGCGGCATTTGACGACCTCAACCTGAAAGTAAACGAGCTGCTGTACCGGCGCGTCGACCTGGAAGACGTTGTCATGGCGCACCGGTTGGCTATGCAAAAAGCGCCAGATATTGGTTTTGGCCGCTACGTCATCAGCGCCACCACGCCGTTCACGCCGAACGACCTCGGCCTACTGAACACCGACGCTCCCGGCTTGGTGAGCCGGCTTTATCCCGGCTATGAAGACGTTTACGCCGAACGAGGCTGGTCGATGCTGCCCACCATCGACCGGGTCTACGTTAACGCCCGAGCACGCCGGGAACTGGGCTGGGAGCCGCACTACGATTTCGGGCTCGCCCTCGAGCGCCTTCGGTCAGGCCAGGACCCGCGCAGCTCACTGGCCTTGTCGATCGGGGCCAAGGGTTACCATGCCGAGACTACCGGCATTTACACGTCGCGGCTGAGATCTCACGGAGACTAAAACGCTATTTCGCGCTGGCCCCAAGGCGAACCATATTCTCCGGCCAGCAGGTCGAGGAACGGCCGGGCGTCAAATGCCTCCGGCCCGAGCACACCGCTGCCCGTCCACGACCCGTTATCGATCAACTCGAGCGCTATGACCGGGTTGACCGCGGTCTGCCAAACGACCGCCTGCGCCCCGTACTCTCGCATGGACCATTCGTTGTCGACCACATGGTAGAGGTAAGTGGACCGAGGCCGCCCGTCCATGCCCGTCCCTCTCACCCAGAGCCCAGCACATGTCTTCCCTTTCATCCGGTCGCCGAGCGTGGCCGGGTCCGGGAGGCAGGCCGCCACCACGTCGCGGGGGCTGACTTCGACGTGGTTGACGCCGGACCTTTTCAGTTCGGTCGAGCCCCAGTTTGTGGAGCATCTTCAGGATGTCGATGAAGTCCTGGCCCAGGCCGTACTTGAACGTGACCCGCCCGACGTCCACCCATCTCGGGATCAAGATGACCTCTTCGTGTTCGACATTGACGCATTCGATCGGGCCGATGCCCTCCGGGAACTCGAAAGTCTCGGGTTCGCTGAACGGTTCGGTCGTGAACCACCCCCGGCCCTTCTCGTACACCACCGGAGGGTTCAGGCATTCCTCGATGGTGGTCCATACGGAAAAAGTGGGGGCAAAGTCGTAGCCCTCCACGGCCAGGTTGGCGCCGTCGCGAACACCCACCTCTGTCAGCTCGCTGAACAAATTATCGGCCGCAAAACGGGCGAAAACGTCGGCCAGGCCGGGCTCGACCCCCATACCCACCAGGGCTATGTGCCCGCTCGCCGCCCATTCATCGCTCAACGCGAATTGTTCGTCCCCGAGCTTCACCCCTGTCTCCCGGTACGGGTCCGTCGGGTGCGGCTTCGACAGTGACATGGCCATGTCCAGGTAATGCACCCGGCTGGCCAAAGCGGCCCGGAAGATGGGCATGGTGAAACGGGGGTCGGTGGCGCCGAGCACAGCGTCGATCTTGTACTCGCGGATAAAGGCCTCGAGACCAGCTTGGTCCGAGGCGTCCAACGACGTGCCCACGAACCGTTTGTCTCCCACCGCCTGGACCGCTTTTTCGGCGCGCGACAAAAAGTAATCGGCCACGACAACATGGGACGGAAAAGGCCTACGAGCGGCGATGCGAGCGGCCGCACTGCCGACGCCGCCGGCTCCCAGGATCAGTATGCGCACGAGGCGAACCATAGCGGCCGGGCGCGGCCGGCGCCTGGGCAGCGGAACGAGGCGACCGCGTCCAGCCGGCGTCCAGGCCGGGCGACCGGGGGTAGTACCACGCAGCCCGACCCGGTACACCCGGCCCCGCCGGGGCCAACCCTTGTCCCAAAAATTGCCGCCAGGGTGTCGATATCGGAGGGCTGCCGATCGTCGTCATTACAGAGGCTTTCGAGACCGGTTGCACCGATGTGGAGCCCCGCCGCCGAAAGGGGTGGCGGCCACTATTGCGAAGGGCCCCTCGGGCGCCTCCTTTTGGTGAGACCATTGGCCTAGGAGGCATCGATGCGGTACATACTCATGATCTGCGAAGACGAAAAGTGGCTCGATTCATTGAGCCCTGAGGAAGGGGCGTCCATACTCGCCGAGTACGGCACCTTCACAAAAGAAATGGCCGGGCGCGGCGTGCTGGAAGGCGGTGAGCGCCTCCGCCCGACATCGGATTCCACGTCAGTAAGGGTCCGCGACGGCGAGGTCATCACCTTCGACGGTCCCTTCGCGGAGACGAAGGAACAGGTCGGCGGCTATTTCCTGGTCGACTGCAAGGACCTGGACGAGGCCATCGAAGTGGCGGCCAAGATCCCGGGGGCGCGTACCGGGACCATCGAAGTGAGGCCGATCTGGCCGATGTAAATGCCGGAGCGCCGGCCGATGCCAAGGCCGACGTCGAAGATGAGGTAGCCGCCGCCTTCCGGGACGAATGGCCCCGGGTCCTGGCGTCCATGATCCGTTTCACGGGTGACTGGGACCTGGCCGAGGAGTGTACCCAGGACGCCTTTGCGCAGGCGCTCGTGAAATGGCGACGGGACGGCCTGCCCCGCAACGCCGGCGCCTGGCTCACGACGACGGCGCGCCACCGGGCGCTGGACGTGGTGCGCCGGGCCAGCAATGGTGCGGCGAAAATGGAGGAGCTGGCACTTTTGCGCCCGAGAGATGGGACCGGCCAAGAGCCTGAACGGTTCGATGAAAGCGGGATCGGCGACGACCGTCTCCGGCTGATCTTCACCTGCTGCCACCCGGCCCTGCCATTTGAGGGCCGGGTGGCCCTGACCCTCCGGTCCCTCTCCGGTTTGACCACCAACGAGATCGCCAGGGCTTTTGTCGTCCCCGAGGCGACCATGGCGCAGCGTTTGGTAAGGGCCAAACGCAAAATCCGCAATGCCCAGATCCCCTACCGCGTCCCGCCCGGTCACCTTTTGCCCGAGCGGACGGCAGCCGTGCTGTTCGTCGTGTACCTGCTGTTCAACGAGGGCTATTCGGCCACGGCCGGCGACGACCTGATGCGGGCCAACCTTTCCGATGAAGCCGTACGACTGGCCCGGCTGTTGGCCGAGCTGATGCCCGACGACCCCGAAGTGCTTGGCCTGCTGGCGTTGTTGCTGCTGACCGACGCCCGCCGCGGAGCTCGAGTGGACGCCCGTGGGGACCTCGTGCCGCTGGACGAGCAGGACCGCTCTCGTTGGGACCAAGAGGAGATCGCCGAGGGCCGCCGGTTCCTCGATGGCGCCTTGCGGCGCCGCCAGCCCGGGCCTTACCAGGTCCAGGCAGCCATTTCCGCCTGCCACGACGCCGCCGCTGACGCCGCTTCTACAGATTGGCCTCAGATCGTCGCGCTGTATGGCCAGCTCTTGAAGATGGTGCCCTCGTCTGTGGTTGAGCTGAACCGCGCCGTGGCCCTGTCAATGGCCGGCGGCGCGGCCGAAGGCGTTGCGCGCCATCGAAGCGCTGGAGGCGTCCGGGCGGCTCGACGACCACCACTTGCTGTACGCCGCCCGGGCCGATGTGCTGCGCCGGATGGGCCGCCACGACGAGGCCGCCACGAGCTATAGCCGGGCACTTCAGATGACCAAGAACGGCTCCGAGAGGCGTTACCTGGCCCGTCGGCTGCGGGAGACCACGTCGGCCCGCTGAACCCGGTCAACCACGCCTGACCCTTTCGACCACGCCTGAGGGGCGCCCGAACTGGGCGTCACCACGAGCCGGCCCAGTCCCGCCGGCGGACCTCGAAAAGGGCAATGGCCGCCGCAGTGGCGACGTTCAGGCTGCCAACCCGGCCCAGCTGGGGGATGAAAGCGACGGCGTCGCAGGCCGCCAGGGTCCCCGTTGTAAGGCCGTGGTCCTCGTTCCCGATGGCGATGCAGGCATCGGGCCCCACCGACAGCTGGAAAAGCGGCACGGCGTGGTCCGCCAGCTCCAGGCCCACGACAGCAAAGCCGTCTTCGCGGGCGGCATCGGCCGCGTCCGCCCCCCGGTCGAAGGTCGACCACGACAGGTAACGTTCGGTACCCAAGGCGGTCTTGCCCGCTTTGACCGCCCCCGGTGAGGTTGTCCCGCCGGCCAGATAGAGGTGCTCGACCTTGAACGCAGCCGCGGTACGGACGATCGCCCCTACATTGAACGGCGAGCTGACTCCCTCCAGCAGCAATGCGACCCGGCCGGTCGAGCGCCGCGCCCAGTCGCGGTGCAGCCGTTTCAGGTCCGTAGGCCCGAGCTTCTTCATGGCCGTTGCTCGCTGTCCGGCCGTCCGACCTGGAGCACCCGGTACCCGGACTTGGACGCCTGCCTGCGCACATCCCATCCATTGCCTCCCAACCAGGCGGACAGCGAGTCGGAGCCCAGGTGCCGGTTCACCACCAGCCACGCGCTCGCTCCGGGGCCCAGCCGGGTCAACCAGGTCGACAGCAAATCGTGCAATGCGGCCTTGCCCACCCGTACGGGGGGGTTGGACCAAATTCCGCTGAAAACGATGTCGGCCCGGTACCTCGTCCGGGAGGGCCACGCTGCACGTTGCCCACGCCGTTTGCCTCCGCGTTGGCCGACGTGAGCTCCAGGGCGCGCCGGTTGACATCGACGGCCCACACCCGCGCCCGGGCGACCGCCGGCCGAGCACGCACGCGATTGGCCCGTAACCGCAACCGAGGTCGAGCAGCTCGCCCGACACAGGCGGCGCGGGCGATTCCTTAAGGAGAGCCATCGTTCCCGGGTCGACCCGGCCGGCCGAGAACACGCCCCGGTCAGCCTGGAGGTCCAGGTCCAGGCCGGGCAGGCGCAGCTCGACGGCGACGGGACGAGACGGCGCGGAGGGCACGGCCGTGAAATAGTGCTCGCCCATCGCGAGCCGAGCCTACCGGCCGGAGCCGCCTGGTCACCCCGGACCAACTGGTCAGCCTGAGCCACCCATCAGGAGCCGGGGCGCCACCGGCGATCCTCTCACCTGCCCGTACAATGTTGCGCCATGGCTCCCTACAGGATCCGGACCTTCGGCGACCCGGTGCTGAAGCGCCGCGCCGAGGAGGTCACGGACATCGACGGGCGCATCGCCAGGTTGGCGGAGGACATGTACGTCACCATGAAAGAAGCCCACGGGCTCGGGCTGGCTGCGCCACAAGTGGGCGTGTCGCGCCGGCTGTTCGTCTACGAGATAGGCAATAGCGGCCCGCGTACGCTCGTCAACCCCGTGATCACCCAAAGGGACGGGGAGTGGGAGCACCAGGAGGGGTGCCTCTCGGTCCCCGAGCTTTATTTCATGGTCAACCGGCCCGCCCACGTCCACGTGACCGGGTACGACCTCGACGGCCACGAGGTGTCCATAGAGGCTGACGAGCTGGAGGCGACGCTTTACCAGCACGAGGTCGACCACCTGGACGGGCGGCTCCTGCTGGCACTGCTCACCGACGACCAGCGCAAACAAGCGATGCGAGAACTCCGTCGGCGGGCCGAGGCCGGTGACGGCGAGGGGGCGGCTCCCCAGAAGTGAAACTGGCCTTCCTCGGTACTCCCGAGGTCGCCGCCGGGACGCTCCGGGCGCTGGTCGCCGCAGGCCACGATGTCTTGGTCGTGGTCAGCCGGGCTGACACCCGCAGGGGGCGAGGACCGGCGCCCAGCCCGAGCCCGGTGAAGGTGGCGGCCGTCGAGCTCGGGTTGCCCGTTGTCCACCAGCCGGCAGAGATCATCGGCTATGGCCCCGAGCTGGGGGTGGTCGTCGCGTACGGGAGGCTCATCAAACCGGACGTGCTGGCCGAGGTGCCAATGGTAAATGTCCATTTCTCGTTGCTGCCCCGCTGGCGGGGGGCAGCGCCAGTGGAACGGGCCATATTGGCCGGGGACGCCGAGACGGGCGTGTGCTTGATGGAGTTGGAGGAGGGCCTCGACACCGGGCCGGTATACGCCCGTGCGACCACTCCGATCGGCGAGGAAGAGACGGCCGACGAGCTCCGGCGACGCCTGGGCGACCTCGGGACGAAGCTGCTTTTGCGCTCCTTGTCTACTGGCCTGGGGACGCCGGTGCCCCAAGCCGGCGAGCCCTCGTATGCCGCCAAGGTCGAGCCGGCCGAGCTGCATCTGGACTTCTCGTTACCGGCCGAGGTCGTCAACAGGACCGTGAGAGTGGGGCGCTCATGGAGCACTTTCCGAGCAAAGCGCTTGCTGGTGCTGAAGGCACGCGTGCTCCCGGATGACAAAGACCTTTCTCCGGGGCAGATCCAGGGGAACAAAGTGGGGACCGGCCAGGGCGCCCTCGAACTGCTAGTGGTGCAGCCGGAAGGGAAGCCGGCGATGGACGCCGCCGCCTGGGCCAGAGGAGCGCGCCCGGAACCGGACGAGCGTCTGGGCCGGTGACGACAGGACTGCCAGACCAGAGAACTACGGCACGCGGTGTGGCCATCTCGGCTCTGGTCGCCGCCGAGAGCGGAGAGCGAGCGAACATCGTGGTGCCCCGGTTGCTCACTAGCTCCGGGCTAGACGAGCGGGACAAGGCCTTTGCCACCGAACTGGCCTATGGCGCCCTCAGGATGTGCCGGGCGTGCGACTGGCTGGTGGGGCGGTTCGCCCACGGCCAGCTGGAACCTCACGTCCGGGCCGCGGCGCGCGCCGGTGCTTACCAGCTGGCCTTTATGAGGGTGCCGGCATACGCGGCTGTATCGGCGACAGTCGCAGAGGCGCCCCGCCGGGCCCGGCCCTTGCTCAACGCCGTGCTCCGGCGAGTGGCCGGCGTGGTCGAGGCCGGCCCCGTCGTATGGCCTGACCTCGGCACCAGGCTCAGCTACCCCGATTGGGTCATACGACGCCTGGGCGAGGACATAGGGCCTGAGAGGGCCCTGGCCGCGCTCGAGCAGATGAACGTGGCCGCGTCTCCCTCGGTCCGAGCCGATGGGTACGTCCAGGACCCTGGTAGCCAGGCCGTGGCCGAGTACATGGTCGCTCTCATGGAGGAGTCACCAGGGCGCGGCACTCGACGTGTGTGCGGCCCCCGGTGGCAAGACCACCCTGGTCGCTGGTAGCGCTCCATTTGTGGTGGGGGCGGACCTGACGCCGTCGCGAGTGGACCTCCTGGCCGGCAACGTCCGCCGCCTCGGCCTCGGCAACGTGGGCGTCGTGGTGGCAGACGGTTTGGCCCCCCCATTTCAACCGTCCAGCTTCGCCGGCGTGCTGGTAGACGCGCCGTGCACGGGCCTGGGAGTGCTCCGCCGGCGGCCAGACGCCCGCTGGCGGGGCCGTCCCGAGGACGCCGGGCGCCTGAGTGGGCTGCAACGGCGCCTGCTTACGGCGGTCGTCCCCATGGTGGCGCCGGGAGGCGTTCTGGTTTACAGCGTCTGCACGCTGACCCGGGCGGAGACCCTCGACATAGACAACTGGTTGAGCACTCACCTGCCACCCGGTTGGGGCGAAGCGGTCAAGCCCCCGGGGCCACCCTGGGAAGCTCTAGGCCGAGGGGCTCTGTTGTTACCGCAGGCCGCCGGGACTGATGGGATGTACGTGTTGGCCTGGCGTCGGCAGAGCTAGGTCTTTGCGGGCCACCCGATATTTCGGACATGATGACCTGGTGGCCGCCGCACACCAAGTCCCGGAGGCGGCCAGCCCGGCGGCGCCCGGCCCGCCCCGGCGAGGGTGCCGGGCGTGAGCTACCAGGCCAAGGTGCTAACTGTCTCCGACTCGGTCATGAGGGGCGAACGGGAGGACGAGAGCGGGCCTGCAGTAGCCAAAGCGCTACAGGACGCCGGGTTCGAAGTGGTGGAGCAGTCGACCGCGCCCGACGGCGTCGCCGCGGTGGCCGGAGACCTCACTCGGATGGCGTCGGCCTTCACCGGGCTCGTCGTCACGACAGGAGGGACGGGTTTCGGCCCCCGCGACCAGACGCCCGAGGGGACAGCAGAGGTGGTCGACCGCCCGGCACCCGGGCTGGCAGAGGCCATGCGGCGTTCGAGCCCGGTGGCACCGCTCTCGCGGGGTATGGCGGGAGTGCGCGGGCGCGCTTTGCTCGTCAACTTGCCGGGCTCTCCCAAGGGGGCGCTCGAGTGCCTGGCGGCCATCATCGACCTGCTCCCTCATGCCATCGCCGTTTTGGCCGGCGAACAGCCACACTGATTTGGCACACTGATTTGGCACACTGATTTGGCACACTGATTTGGCACACTGATTTGGCACATTTATCTGGCACATTGATCTGGCAAACTGATTTGGCTCACTCGACCGCGTGCTGGTTAGCCGCACTGGAGCAGCCCAGTGGCCGGCCTAATCGACAGGCCCTGCGGCCCTTGACGCACTAAGGTCGGGCCCGTGCTACGCCTCGTACTGCCGAAGGGCTCTCTTGAACGCGCCACGATCGAACTGTTCGAAGCGGCCGATCTGGCTGTGTCCCGCAATTCGGACGTGGATTACAGGGCAACCGTCAAGGACCATCGGATCTCCGAGGTACGCATCCTGCGGCCACAGGAAATCCCGCATTATGTTGCCGACGGCCTCTTCGACGTCGGCATCACCGGGCGAGACTGGGTAGAAGAGACAGGGGTGGAGGTCGTCTCCCTTGGAGAACTGTCGTACTCCAAGGCCACATCCAAGCCGATCCAGGTGGTCCTGGCGGTGGCGGCCGGCTCCCCGTGGGGTTCGGTGAAGGACATCCCTGACGGGGTCAAGGTTTCTACCGAGTACCCGTTGTTGACAGAGCGTTTCTTCACCGCCAACGGGGTCAAGGCGGACGTCGTCCTGTCCTATGGGGCCACCGAAGCGAAAGTACCTGAAATCGCTGACGCAGTGGTCGAAATTACCGAGACGGGCCGCGCCTTGCGGGCGGCGGGGCTCAAGATCATCGAGACCATCCTGGTCTCGCACACGGAGCTGATAGCCAACCCGGCGGCGTACGAACGTCCGGAACAACGAAAAGCGATGGAGGACATAAACACCTTGCTGCAGGGCGCCTTGAAGGCACGGGGCCGGGTACTGGTGAAGCTCAACGTCGAAGCGCCCGACCTCGACGCAGTGGTGTCCCTCCTTCCGGCCATGCGTAGCCCAACCGTTTCCGAGCTGTTCGGCGGGGGCAGTTATGCGGTCGAGACCGTCGTGCCCAAAGAGGCCATAAACAAGTTGATACCGGAGCTCAAAGACGCCGGCGCCTCCGACATTATCGAGCTACCGATCAGCAAGATCGTCCCGTAGTTGCCGCCGGTGTGTGAGCCGCAGACCGGAGAGGTCGAGACATTCGATAAGGAAATCGGCCTGGGCGAGGTTCGGTCGAAGGACGGCCGGCAATTTCCGTTTCACTGCACACAGATCGCTGACGGCACCCGCGACATCATGATCGGCGCTAAGGTGGCCTTTCGGGTGGCGGCCGGGCACCGTGGCACCTGGGAAGCCAGGTCCCTCACCAGCATCGCATGAGCGTCAGGTGGCCAGGCCAATCTGGCCGCTCGGCCTGACCGTGCGGACGGGCCGATTATCGTTTCTTAGGCAAACCGTTACATTTCCTTCATGAGTTCCTCAGCGTGGCTACGGCACTATGGGCGGTGGTCAGGCTCACCAAGGGCACGGTTCGAGGAACGGGAAACGCGTTGGCAGCTACTACGACACGGCGTCAGTTTTTGGCTTTGACGGCCGGCGCGGCCGGTCTCGGGGTGGCCGGACTGGTCGGCTACGAGTGGCCCAGATCCGACGCCAGGAGCGCAGCGGCGGCGCCCACCACGACCTCGACGCCCTCCACCCCTACGACGCAGTACAACGCCAACGAGGTTAGCTTTTTCTATTCGCGCCCGGACTTGCAGCCGCCGCGGGTAACAGTCGTGCGCCGGCCCTCGACCCCTTTGGCAGCAGGCAGGGAGAAGACCTGGTGCTGCTGACGCCCAAGGTCTACGTGCCCCCCGGGCCGGGACAGGCTGGCCTCATGGTCGTCCAGGCGGACGGAAAGCTGAGATGGTTCCTGCCTACAGACAAGCCTCCCTTTGATTTGCAGCTCCAGCAACTGAACGGCAAACCGGTCCTCACCTGGTGGGAAGGTACGGTGACGACCGGTACGGGCGCCGGGGAAGCCGTCATCGCCGACCTCAACTTCAACGAACTGGCCCGCATCGGAGAAGTCGACGGGCTGTGGCCCGACCTGCACGAACTCGTACTTACGGACCAGGGCACCGCTCTCATGACGGCCTACCACCCGGTGGCCGCCGACCTGTCCAGCGTGGGAGGCCCGAAGAAAGGCTTCCTGCTCGGCGCGGTGGCTATGGAAGTCGATGTCGCGACGAAGAAACTGCTCCACCGCTGGGACAGCGTGGACCACGTGCCGGTGGAAGAGAGCTACCAGGAACTGCCCAAGGGCCAGGGGACCGAGAAGACACCTTTCGACTATTTCCATATAAATTCGATCACTCTGTCACCAGATGGAGAATTGCTCATTTCGGGCCGCAACACCTGGGCCCTCTACAAAGTGGGACGGGCCAGTGGCGACGTCATATGGCGGCTGAACGGCAAGAAATCTGATTTCGATATGGGAGCGGGAAGTCACTTTTACTGGCAGCACATGGCTCGTTATGACGGCGCTTCGAGGATCACCCTTTTCGACGATGGCGCCACGCCAGCAGAAGAACCTCAGTCGCGGGCCATAATCCTGTCCGTTGACGAGGGCACGAAGAAGGCCGCCCTCGAGAAGGCGTTCGTGCACCCGGCCCGGCTGCTGGCCCCCAACCAGGGCAGCGTGCAGGTCCTCGAAGACGGTGGCGTACTGGTGGGCTGGGGCGCTCAGCCTTATTTCTCACGGTTTTCGGCCAGCGGCGACCTGGTGCTCGACGCCCGGTTCCCGACGAACGTCGAGTCGTACCGTGCCTTCTCAGCCAAGTTCGTCGGCCGACCCACGGACCGCCGGCGGTCGCTGTCGAGCCCGACCCGGTCGGCGGCAAGATCGTCTATGTCAGTTGGAACGGGTCCACCGAAGTGGCCGCGTGGGAGGTGCTGGGAGGCCCCGCCGGCCAACTGACCCCGTTGGCCCTGGCCGACTGGGCCGGCTTCGAGACAGCCATATCGGTCAACAGCACCGGGCCCCACTTCCAGGTGGTGGCGCTCGACGGCGCCGGTAACAGGATCGGGAGCTCCGAGGTCCTGGCGGCGTGAAAGATGGGGAAGGCGGCGCGCCGCCGGCGCCGGAGGGACCGAAGGACGAGGCGGTAAGAACTCCGTACCGCGGGCGCCACGCCGCCGTAGCAGGTGGCGACGCCGCTTCGGCCAGGACGCGTCTCAGCCGGCGGACGCTCTTGGCCCGCCTGGCCATGGGGTCTGCGGCGGCCGGGGCCGCCGCCGTCCTCGGCTACATAGTGGTGGACGAGGCCACTCGGGGCGAGCAGGCGACGAGGGTGACGGGGTCCCCGGAGGACCTGGCCGTCCCCGAGCTGGCATCGGCCGCCAGCACCGCCACCGCCGGCGCGGCGCAGGTCTTCCGGTCGCGGCCGGACCTGCGCCCACCGACGATCTCGGTCAATGTGCGGTCCAACCAGTTCGGGCCACACCTTGTGCTCACCGATAGCCATGCCGGGCCGGCTCAGCAAGGGCCGATGATCATCGACGGCAACGGCGACCTCGTGTGGTTCCTGCCGCTTTCACCTGGCAATGACACCGGCTTGCGGGCTTTCAACCTGCAAACGTGGACGTACAAAGGCAAGCAAGTCCTGGGCTGGTTCCAGGGGGCGGTGGTCGAGGCGCATGGGCAAGGTCACTACGTGTTGTTCGACTCGAGCTACAAGAAGGTAGCTGATGTCTACGCCAAAAACGGCTACCAGGGCGACCTCCATGATTTCGTTGTAACGCCGCAAGGGACCGCCCTTTTCACGTGCTACGGCCAGGCTCATGCGGACTTGTCGCGCTATGGCGGCACCCGGCAGGGGACGTACTTCTACGGCGTAGTGCAAGAGGTCGACCTGAGCACGGGGAAGCTAGTTTTCGAGTGGCGCAGCGACGACCACATCGGGTTGGACGAGTCGTACAAGCCGGCGCAGCCCAACAGTGCCTGGGATTATTTCCATCTAAATTCGGTAGACGTCGACCAGGCGGACGGCAACCTCATAATTTCCGGCCGCAACACCTGGGCCTTTTACAAAGTCCAGCGCCCCAGCGGAAAGGTGCTCTGGCGCCTCGGGGGCAAAGCAGACCACCTTCAAACTAGGGGCCGGGGCTCAATTTGCCTTCCAGCACGATGTGCGCCGACACGCTGATGGCACCTATACGCTGTTCGACAACGAAGGTGGCCCACCAGCGGAGGCAGCCCAGTCGCGCGGCGTCGTCCTCTCGGTGGACGAGAAGTCGCTCCGGGCCAACCTGCTTCGGCAATACTTGCATTCCCCGCCGGTGCTCTCGGAGGCGTTGGGCAGCGTCCAGGACATGTACGGCGAGAACAGGTTTATCGGTTGGGGGGAATCGAGCTATTTCACCGAGTACGGCATGTCCGGCCAGCCCATCTTTGACGCCCGCCTGGCGGCGGGGACCGAGTCCTACCGTGCGTTCAAGCAGGCCTGGACGGGCATCCCGTCCGAACCGCCCTCGATCGCGGTCGACTCCGGGGACAGCGCCGCCACCGTTTACGCCAGCTGGAACGGCGCCACAGAGGTGGCCCGGTGGCTGGTGCTCGGGGGCGCCAGCCATACTCAGCTCAGGCCGCTCGGCAGCGCACCCCGCCGAGGTTTCGAGACCGCTATAACGGTGCCCCACCCGCCGAACTTCCTGGCCGTCGAAGCGCTCAATGTCAACGGTGCATCACTGGCTCGTTCCCAGCCCCAGCCCCTGCCATGAGGGGGTCGCTTGACGGCTCAAATGCAGCGCTGGACGAAGGCAAACAGCACGAGTTCCGGGAGGGCGCCGGCGTGCGTAAAGATAGCAGCGTGATGAACAACCCGCGCGAGGATGAACCGTCGCTCATCGTGGTGCAAACTGGGCGCCAGAGCGCGCCGGCCGCAGACGAGGCAGGTAGCGAAGACAACCCCGAGGTGGTCGAGCAACCAGCCAAAGTAATGCGGATCGGCTCAATGATCCGCCAGCTGCTCGAGGAGGTACGCCAGGCTCCGCTCGACGACGCCAGCCGCGCCCGTCTCAGGGAGATCTACGACACTTCCCTGGTGGAGCTGCAGGAGGGTTTGTCGCCCGACCTGAGCGCCGAGCTGACCCGGATGGCGCCTCCGTTCGACCCGGAGACCGTACCCACGGACGCAGAGCTCCGCGTGGCCCAGGCGCAGCTCGTGGGCTGGCTGGAGGGGCTGTTCCACGGGATCCAGGCGACTCTCATGGCTCAGCAGATGGCTCAGCGCGCCCAGCTCGAAGATTCTCGGCGGCGCGCCCTTCCGACGGGCCGTGGGCAGCGTGATCCCCGTGAGGACACGCCGATGCCCGGCACCTACCTCTGACCGGTCCGCTCGGTGGCGAGAGCAGCCACTTTGCCAACCAGGGCTGCCGGCCGGTGCGCTGCCGCGCGGTAGATCAGGCCGAGCAGGTACCTTGTCGCGCTGTCGGTCCGGCGCGGACAAGCGGTTGACCGTCACTCGGGCGCGCTAGATTCAACAGAAGAACATTGTTGTAATCTTGTCCACAGGATAACCACAGGAGGGTCGCCATACCCTTGTGGAAGCTCCCCGGTGGACAGCGAGATCCCTCGCAGGCAGGTGGAGACAGAAACAAGGAGGAGTGGTTAGTGGCCGGGCCCGTTGGCGCATCGTTTGCGCACCTCCACCTCCATACCGAGTTCTCCATGCTCGATGGCGCGGCGCGGGTCGAGGAGGTGGTGAAGCGGGCCGCCTCGGACGGCCAGCCCGCGATCGCCATCACCGACCACGGCAACATGTACGGCGTCCTGGATTTCTACAAGGCCGCCCGGAGACGGGGATAAAGCCCATCATCGGCATCGAGGCGTACATGGCGGCCGAAAACCGCCTCGAGCGGCCTCTGCGGCGTGGGCGTCTCGATGACACCGGCGGGGACGCAGACGAGGGCGACAAGCTCTACTACCACCTGACCCTGCTGGCCGAAAACGATAAGGGCTACAAGAACCTCCTCAAATTGTCCTCGGACGCTTACCTGTCTGGCTATTGGTACAAGCCGAGGAGCGACTGGCAGCTGCTGGAGAAGTACCACGAGGGCGTGATCGCCACCACCGGGTGCCTCGGCGGGCTGGTCAGCCAAGCGCTATTGCGCGGGGACGTCGAGCAGGCCACCGCCCACGCCGCTCGATTGCAGGAGATATTCGGTAAGGAAAACCTGTTCGTCGAGCTGCAAGACCACGGCCTCGAAAAGCAGAGGAAAACCAACCCGCAGCTGGTCGAGATCGCCCGCCGCATAGGCGCTCCGCTCCTGGCTACCAACGACAGCCACTACACGTCCCGTGAAGACCACCTGGCCCACGACGCCCTGCTTATGCGTCCAGACCGGCTCGACGATGGACGACGAAAAGCGCTTCCGCTTCGACGGCGCCGAGCACTACCTGAAGACGGCGGCCGAAATGCGGGCACTTTTTTCGGAGGTCCCCGAAGCGTGCGACAACACGCTGTGGGTGGCCGAAAGGGCTGACGTCACCATCGAGCTAGGCAAACCGAAACTCCCGGCCTTCCCTCTGCCAGAGGGCATGGCCAGCTCGGACGAATACCTCCGGTACCGCACCTTCAAAGGGGCCGAGGAGCTGTACGGGAGCCCGGTACCCGCGAACGTCGCCGAGCGGCTCGAGTTCGAGCTTGGCGTTATCGCCTCGATGGGCTTCTCCGACTACTTCCTCGTCGTCTGGGACCTGATCCGCCACGCCCGCGAGCAAAAGATCAGGGTGGGGCCGGGCCGGGGGAGCGCAGCGGGGTGCTGTGTCGCCTACTGCCTGCGGATAGTGGACCTCGACCCCATCCGCTACGACCTTCTGTTCGAGCGGTTCCTCAACCCCGGCCGCAAGCAGATGCCCGACATCGATATGGACTTCGACGAGCGTTACCGGGGTGAAATGATCCGCTACGCCTCGGAGCGATGGGGCTGGGACCGTGTGGCGCAAATAGTCACGTTCTCGACTATCAAGGCCCGTGCGGCCGTCCGGGACGCGGCGCGGGTGCTCGGCTACCCCTACGGTCTCGGCGACCGCATCGCCAAGGCCATGCCCCCGCTGGTGATGGGCCGTGACACGCCGCTGTGGGCCTGCTTCGAGGACCACCCCAAGCACGCTGATGGCTACAAGGTGGCGACCGAGCTGCGGGAGATGTACGCCACCGACCCTGACGTGAAGCGCGTGGTCGACGTGGCCAAGGGCCTCGAAGGGCTTCGCCGCCAAGACGGTATCCATGCCGCGGCGGTGGTCATCTCGGCGGACCCGCTGACCGACCACCTCCCGGTGCAACGCAAACCCGAGCCCGGGGGCCGCCCCGAGGACGCGCCCATCGTCACTCAGTACGAAATGCACGCCGTCGAAGAGCTCGGCCTGCTCAAGATGGACTTCCTCGGCTTGCGCAACCTGAGCGTCATCGAGCGGACGCTCGACATGATCGAGGGCAACACCGGCACACGGCCCGACATAGACCATGTCGACCTCGACGACCCCGCCACGTTCGAGCTGTTGAAGCGGGGCGACACGGTAGGCGTGTTCCAGCTCGAAGGCTCCAACATGCGGGCGCTGGTGCGCGCCCTGGCCCCCACCGAGCTCGGCGACGTCGCCGCTCTGGTCGCTCTGTACCGGCCGGGGCCAATGGCCACCAACATGCACAACGACTACGCCGACCGCAAAAACGGCCGGAAGGAGATCACGCAGCCTCCACCCCGACATGGTCGAGGTGCTGAGCGACACCTACGGGCTGATGATCTACCAGGAGTCGATGCTGCGGGTAGCCCAACGCTTCGCCGGCTACAGCCTGACCGAAGCCGAGACCCTGCGGAGGGCGGCGGGCAAAAAGGTCCGTGAGATCATGAAGTTAGAGCGGGAGAAGTTCGTGGCCGGCTGCGAGGCGACCGGTTACGGCGCCACGCTCGGCACCGCGCTTGTTCGACATGATCGAGCCGTTCGCCGACTACGCCTTCGGCAAAAGCCATGCCTTCGGCTATGGCCTGGTGGCGTACTGGACCGCCTGGCTTAAGGCCAACCATCCCGTCGAGTACATGGCCTGCCTGCTTACGAGTGTCAAGGACGACAAGGACAAGATGGCCGTGTACCTGGGCGAGTGCCGGGCCATGGGCATCGAGGTCCTGGTCCCGGACATCAACCTCTCGGCCTCGGATTTCACCGCCGTCCGGGCCGGCCAGGACAACGGCCGGCACCGCGGCCAGGAGTGATAGCGGCGGCGTGGTCCCGTTCGGCCTGTCGGCCATCCGCAATGTGGGCGAGGGCCTGGTCGAGCGGATCGTGAGCGAGCGAGAGGCGGCCGGCCCGTTCAAGGACTTCTACGACTTCTGCAACCGGGTCGACCCCGTAGTGCTCAACAAGCGCACTGTCGAGTCGCTGATCAAAGCGGGGGCGTTCGACTCGCTCGGCCACCCTCGCCAGGGCCTGTGCCTGGTCTTCGACCAGGTGCTCGACCGTACCCTGGCCCGGCGGAGAGAGGCCGACCAGGGGGTGCTGAGCTTGTTTGGCGGGCTTGGGTGGCGGCGAGCAGGTGTTCGACGACACCAGGGTGCCCGTGCCCGACCAGGAGTTCGACAAACACCAGAAGCTGGTGTTCGAGAAAGAGATGCTCGGGCTCTACGTGAGCGACCACCCGCTGGTTGGCGCCGAGGCTGCGTTACGCCGCCACACCGACTGCACCATCCTGGACCTGCGAGAGGAGGGCCCGGGGCGCGAGCTCGGGGGCAGCGGTGGCATCAACGGCGCCGGCGATAGCGGTGCGGGGCCGGCCTCGAGCTGGTACGGCGGGCGCGACCGCTGGGTCGGCGGCGTCATCACCGGACTCACCCGCCGGTACACGAGGAGGGGCGAGCTCATGGCCACCTTCGTCCTGGAGGACCTGAGTCGTCGATCGAGGTCTTCGTCTTCCCTCGCACCATGACCGAGATCGGCCACCTCCTGGCCGACGACGTCGTGGTGTGCGTGAAGGGGAGGCTCGACCTTCGGGACGAGGTCCCCAAGATCGTTTGCTCGGAGCTCAAGCGGCCCCAACTGACCTCCGACGGGTCGGAGCCGCTTCAGGTCGTCGTCCCTGTAAACGCCCTGGACGACAGCCGGGTCGAGCGCCTGCGGGAGCTGCTCCGGGACCACCCGGGCCGTCCCCGGTGTACCTCCATGTCGGTACCAAAGTGGTCCGGCTGGCCCACGAGTACGACGTCACGATGAGCGCAGGCTTGCTGGCGGAGCTGCGGGTACTGCTCGGACCTGCCTGTTTGTGGAGTAGTGGGGTCCCGAGCCGCTAAACTTGACGCTTGGTCCCCAGCTAGTGAGGAGTGATCAGCAGCAATGATGTTCGACGTCGAGACCAAAGACTGCACAGCACTTTCAGATTCCGAGCTGGCCGAGATGGCCGACATAGTGGCGGACGGCCCGGCCGGATTGGACATTGGGTTGCTGTCCAAACAGAGAGACGAGTGGGTGTTGATCACCCAGGCCCGTGACCGGGGCCACCTTATGGGCTTCTCTTTCTGCACTCTGGAACGCATCGGCGGAACTCCGTGCGTGCTGTGGGGTCTTGTGTCCGTGAAACGCTGCCCTCAGCGCACGGCCATCCTGGACGCGCTTCGGGCTGACCAGTTCCGCAAAGCCGTGTTGGCCTTCCCCGACGAGGACGTCCTGGTGGCGACGCGCCTACGCGAGCCCGGTGGCTTCGCCGCCTTCAACGGCTTGGTGGACATCTGCCCCCGTCCCGGTTACAAGGTCTCTGGCGAGGAGCGGGCCTGGTCCAGGCGGCTGGCCAAGCGCTTCGGGGCCGACGGCCGGGTTGACGACCGCAGCTTCATCGTCCGGGGCGATAGCTCCCCCTGCCCGGTCTTCGATTACGAGCCCCAGGACACCGAAGAGGTCGGCGCCGACGTCGCCACGGTCATGACCGCACTCGACCAGGGCCGGCGTGACGTGCTCATCGCGTTCGGCTGGGCCATGTCCGAAGGGCTGGCTTCAGGCTTCAAGCTGTAACGCGGCGGGTTACAAGCCAGTCGCCGATCCTTGTCGAGCAGGCTGGCCTCACGAGGTCGGCCCGGCCTATCGGAACGGGCGACCTCGGTGTGACCAGCCTGCTCCCCTGGTTCTCGAGCTTTGTACCATCCGGCGCCTCAGCGCTGCTGCCGACCGGAGTATGACCGGTACCTAACTCGTGAGCGCTGCCGACTGGCACGGTAGTGGACGCTGGCGAAGGCGGTCGTGAACTTCACGGGAGAGACGACAGCCGCGAGATGGACACGTTCCTTTAGGCGTGTCCAGCTGGGCTGCCGTTTCTATCCCGCTTTTGACAACCCAGCTCGAGGCTGGTGATTCTCCGCCTTTACCGTTGTCTTTCTCGCTAGCGGCGCGGTACGACGGCTTCCACCACTTTGTAGCAGTGGCCGTCCACGGGCGGAGAAAGAGCGACGACGATGTGGGCACCGGGCCGCATCTGGGCGAACGTGCGCCCCGACCGCTTGAGCGAGGCGGCCAGTCGGGGGTCGTCGCACGCCAGCACCTGGGGCCGCCCGCTCCAGAAGAAGTGGCACCACAAGCGGCCCTCCTCGAAGGTCACCACCAGCGGGCCCTTTGGTTTGGCCACGGTAACCGACGGGTGGTCCGGGCTACGTTCCCAGAACGGGACGGTCGCCCCGTAGGACCCGAGCAACGGCGCCCGTTCGGGGTGCAGCACCGGCCGGATCAGACGGACCGCCGCTCGGCCCTTCACCCGGCCCGACAGCTTGGGGGGGCCGGCGATCACGATGGCGTCGGGTTCGGCCGGGTCGGGGACCAGGTCAGGGTCGCTAGCCACCGTGACATCGACGACGTCGTAAGGCCGCAGCCGCTGGTCTACCGGGTATGCCGACCACGCCCTGACCAAGGCCCCTGAGGCCAGGTCGATGCCGCCACAGTGCCGCTCACCGGTCGACACGACCATCAGGCGCAGCGTCGTACCTGGTGAATCGTCCAGCCGGGGCATCGACTTAGCCGGCGCTCTCAAAGATGAAACGTTGCGCACCAATAGCAATACTGGCTGTTAGTGGCGGCCAATACGTGGATGGTCGGCATTTGTGCGGCGTCTGCGAGCAGTGGCGCAACCACTTTCCGCTGTCATTTTGTACCGGACCAGCATCATCCCGCACCTGGCCCGGCCTTACCACGCTGTGACCCTGGCTGAAGTGAGGCCTCATTGTCAAGAAGAGCGGCCAGCTCGTCGGCACCGGTCGACGGGCAACTTGCACGTGTAGCCCTCGCAAACATAGGCGCGGCTCGGCCGCGTCAGGGCCATCCCGGCCCTCCCATAACGGTGAGGGGTACGGCTCGCCCCACGCCAGTACTGCGTCCGGCAGGAAACGTTCCCACACAGGACGGACCAAGTCCTGGCTGGACGATGCAATTACGACTTCACGCCTCGGTAACGACAGGTAGCCGGCCGCCAAAGCCAGGCCCGGGAAGGCCGCCGGCACGCGTGAAAGAGCCGACGCCATCATCCCGATGGTTTGCCTGGCGGCTTCAGTGAACGCAGTTTCACCGGTAAGTTCTCCCAAACGGGCCAGGGCCACGGCGGCGGTCGCGTTGGTGGACGGTGTGGCCCCGTCCTGCAAGTCCTTCATCCGAGCTATCAAATCTTCGGCGTCATTGCCGTAAGTGAAAAAGCCGCCGGCCTCCTTGTCCCAAAACAATTCCAGCAGCGAACTAGCCGTTTCCGCCGCCCGCTGCGTCCAGACGCTCCGCCCTGTCGCTTCGCCCAGGCGCGTGAACGCCTCTGTGAGCCAGGCATAGTCACCGGCATAAGCGAGCAAGTTCCGCCCCGCGCCTGCCGCGTCAGGGTCATAGGGATCCGGGCGCTGGGCGGCCCCTTGCCACCAGGGAGGGCAGCGTTGAAATCGGTCGCCGGGCGCCAGGACCGTAGCCAACGCCCGTCCGGCCGCCGCAACCGGGCCAACAGGACCTCGGCCGTCCTGATCGCTTCGGCCACCCATGCTTCTTGGCCGAAGGCGCGGCCGGCATAGGCCAGGGCGGCCACACCCATGGAGTTCCACTCCGTCAGCACTTTCCCGTCGAGCCCCGGACGCGTCCGGCCCTGGCGGCGCTCGAACAGTCGCCGGCGGGCATCTTCTATCTCTGGGGGCCGGGCAATGTCGCCAAAGCGCGGCCGCCAGAGGATATTGGTGCCCTCCCAGTTGCCGGCGGCGGAAGCCCCGTACCACTGCGCCGCCGCCCGTCCGCCCACCTCCTCGAGCTCAGCGAGCGACCACGTGTAAAAACGGCCCTCTTTTCCTTCGCTGTCCGCGTCCTCGGCCGATGCCCACGCTCCTTCCGCCAGGCGTATGGGCGGCGCCAGCAAATACCCGACCGTCTCTTCGACGACCTGACGGTAACGGGCCGAGCCGCGTGAACTGCCATGCATGCGTGTACGCAATTACGAGCAACGCATTGTCATAGAGCATTTTTTCGAAATGGGGGACGAGCCAGTGCCGGTCGGTGCTGTAGCGGGCAAAGCCGCCGCCGAGATGGTCGTAGATGCCGCCCGAGCTCATGGCGTCGAGCGTGCGCGAAAGAGCTTCGAGCGCTCGTTCATCGGCGGACCGCCACCAGTATTGGGCCAGCAATTCGAGGCTCGTCGCTTGAGGGAACTTGGGCGCTTGGCCAAACCCGCCCCATTGCGGGTCATACCGGCTCAACAACCCCTCGGCCGCTCCGGTCAGCGCCGCGCCCAACGGTTCAATTTCGTCAGGCCCGCTTCCGTCGGGCCCCTGATGTCCTCCGGAGAGAGCCGGTGGCGCCGCCCCCTTACGCACCGCCTCAGCCAGACGGGAGGCGTCGTCCTCGATGGCCGCCCGTTCCGTCGACCAAAGGTCCCTCACCCGTTCGAGAAGGTTGAGGAAATTGGCCTTGGGGAGATATGTCCCGCCCCAAAAAGGGCGCCCGTCGGCCAGCGCCAGCACGGTCATGGGCCAGCCGCCCCCGCCGGTCAAAAGTTGCACCGCTTCCATATAGACAGCGTCTACGTCGGGCCGTTCCTCTCGGTCGACTTTGACGGCGACGAAACCCGCGTTCAGCACCTCGGCCACCCCGGGGTCTTCGAAGCTTTCGTGCGCCATGACATGGCACCAATGGCAGGCCGAGTAGCCGACCGAAATCAGGACCGGGACGTCGCGACGGCGGGCCTCGGCGAACGCCTCCGGCGACCAGGGCCACCAGTCCACCGGGTTGCCCGCATGCTGAAGAAGATAAGGGCTGGGTTCCTTCGCGAGCCGGTTGGCGCCTGGCATCGCTACACCCTACCTTTAGCCGGCTCCCGGGCCTGACCGAGCCAACCGGCAGGGCCGAATCGGGCCACCGGCGGCCGGCCTCGGTGCCAACCGATAGACGGCTCTGTCTGGACTGCGATATGTTGAACCGCAGGTGGCCTAAGGTCGTGTTGATGAGCTACGCGGAGCCTGACAGCGTCGTAGGCCGCCCGGCCTACGTCACTGTGGCGATCCCCGGTGGCGACCGTGCGGGAGAAGTCTTTCTGCGAGTCCGCGGAGGGACTGAGTCCTACATCGCATTTGCCGACCAGCCGGTCGAAGTGGGGACGGAAGTCGTCGTCTTGGCCGACAGGGGAGCGCGCTCCGTGTTGGTGGCGCCGCTCTAGCGCCAAATAGAAGAAAGGCACGTCATGTTCGGTTGGCATGTCCCGGCCCCCAATGAAGCAATGCTGATATCCGGCAGCAGGAACCGTGGCGATTCTCCCTTCCGTATCGTCGTCGGCCACGGCTCGTTCGCCCTCCCGGTGCGTAACCAGATTCGCTTCCTCACTCTGGCCATGCAAGAGGCCGAAGTGGCGGAGCCCTGTGTGACCCAGCAGGGCATAACGGTTCAAGTAAAAGCAGTTATCGCATTTAAAGTGGGCGACGACAACGACTCGATCGCCAACGCCGGCAAGCGTTTCCTGGACGACCAAAATGCAATGACCGAACTGGTAGGCCGGATTTTTGCCGGTCACCTGCGCTCGATCGTGGGGTCGATGACGGTCGAGGACATTATTCGCGAACGGCAGAAATTGGCTTCGGAAGTCCTCGACGCCTCGAAACCGGAAATGGCGAAATTGGGGCTCGTGGTTGATGCTTTTCAGATCGAGTCGATCGACGACGGCCAGGTAGGGTACATCAAGGCGCTTTCCCAGCCCCATATTGCAGCCGTAAACCAGGCGGCGCAGATTGCTCAGGCTCAAGCCGACCAGGCGGCGGCGAAGGTGCGCCAGGAGTCGGACCGCAACCAGGCCCAGTACCAGCAAGAGACGTCGGTGGCCAAGGCACAGTACCAGGCCGAGATCGACCAGGCCCAGCAGAAAGCGGCCCAGTCTGGCCCGTTGGCCCAGGCCAAGGCGCTGCAAGATGTGCTGGCGGAACAAGCCAAAGTGGCGCAGTCCCAGGCCGAACTGCGCCGCCAGCAACTCGTGGCCGAGGTAGTACGCCCGGCTGAAGCGGAAGCCGAGAAGGTCCGCACCATCGCCCGCGCCCAGGCCGACGCCACCCGCTTGCAGGCGGAAGCGACGGCGACCGGAGGGGGTGTCGTGCTCGAGCGGATGCTGGTCGAGAACATGCCGGAAATCCTGGCCGCGGCCGCTGGCGAGCTGCGCCAAGCCAACGTGACCATCCTGAACGGGGCCGAAGGGCTGGGCCAACTGGTAGCCGGCCTGGCCAGCCAGGTCAACTCGATCCTCGACGTGGTGCGTAACGGTAATGGGCAAGTGGGCCTGAAGGCGGCCGGTCCAGCGCCGGCAGCGGGCGCGCCCCAGCAGTCACCCAGCCAGCCGGCGCAGCCAAACGGCCAGCCGCAGCAGCCCGGGGGCCAGCCACAGCAGGCAGGCGGCCAACCGCAGCAGCAAGCGCTCGCTCCCGGCGGCACTTCGCCCAGGACGACTGGTGGCAGTGGCCCAGGGACACCTGGTGCCGCGGGGACAGGGACGCCCAGGGGGCCAGCGCGCAAATAGGTTAAAGCCGCCCGCGGAGAGGCGTGTTCGGAGCGCGACCTAAAGCGGGCCGGACAAGTGCAAGAGCTGTTCTCGTAGTGCCTGACGCCTGACTTTTCCTATCGATGTCTTGGGAAGAGCCTCGAAAATAACCAGTTCTTTCGGCGCCGCAAATGCGGCAAATTGTTGCGCCACCATGGCGCGCAGGTCCACCAGGTCCGGCGGCACCGAGGGAACTGAGGGCACGACACACGCGATGACGCGCTCGCCCCACTCGGGGTCCGGCCGGCTGGACACGGCCACTTCCGCCACCCCCGGGTGCTGACGAAGGATGCGTTCGACGGCAGCCGGCCATACATTTTCGCCGCCAGTGATAATCAGGTCAGAAAGCCGCCCCTTTATTTGCAAGCGCCCGGTTTCGTCGATGGCCCCGGCGTCACCGGTAGCGAGCCAGCCGTGCTCGTCCAAAGGAACGGTGCCATCACGGTAAGCCCGTAGCAGCATGGGGCCCTCAAAAGGACCTCGCCAGCGGCTGATATCGAAATCTTCACGCCGTCGAGCGGCCGGCCGTCATAAACGACTCCGCTCCCGGTCTCCGTCATGCCGTACGTCGTCACCACGTTCGGAGGCAACGACGAGGGTGGCGCCGACCCGCCCAGCACGACCTTGTAGAACGACCGTGCCTGTACCCGGGCCAGAGCCGTCGGCACCAGCGAGACGAGCACGTTGTCACCGGACTCGGCAGAGACCTGGCCGGCGTCGAACCCATCAAGGATGGTTAGTGGCGTACCGGTCAGCAGGGCACGAGTCACGACGGACAAACCGCCGATGTGGTTCAAAGGTAGGCACGCAAGCCAGCGGTGCGTGGCCGGGTCGACTTCCAGGCGGGCCGACGTAGCCCGAGCCGAGGCCGCTACGGCCTCATGGGTCAGGACGACCCCTTTGGGCGCCCCCGTGCTGGCGCTGGTAGCCACCACGACGGCGTCACCCGGCGTCGACCGGGACGCCTCCAGGGCGCGGCTCGGCACCGCGGGGGCTGACCACGAGGGCCGGCCGCAGCATGTCGAGCAGGCGCTGGCGGGCCGGCGGCGCCAGGCGTTGGTCAACGGGAGCAATCGCGTTGCCGTCGTCCCATGCCGACCTGATCGCCTCGACGAACTGCGGGCCCCCAGGCAGGTCGATCGCGACGAGGTCCGGCATCTTCGCTAGTTTGCCGCCAGCGCACGTGTGAGCGCGAGCCTTGACGAAAGAGGTCTCAGACAGTGGTCCAGGAGAGCCCGGTACGGCACCCATGGGTGGTGGGGGCGCGCCCCCGGACGCTGCCGGCCTCGGTGGTCCCTGTACTGGTGGGGACCGGCGCCGCCGTCGCGTACGGGGCCGGCATCTGGTGGCGGGCCTCTTGGCCGGGGTGGTGGCCCTGGCCCTCCAGGTCGGCGTGAACTACGCCAACGACTACAGCGACGGCGTGCGAGGCACTGACACCGCTCGGGTAGGGCCGGTGAGGCTGGTGGCGGGCGGGCTGGAGCCTCCGGCGGCGGTGAAGCGGGCGGCGCTAGTGGCGTTCGGGCTAGCCGGGTTGGCCGGGCTGGCCCTGGCCGCGGTGGCCGGGTGGTGGTTGATCGCGCTCGGCGCGGCCTGCGTCGGAGCGGCATGGTTCTACACCGGAGGGCCGCGTCCCTACGGGTATGTAGGGCTGGGCGAGGTGTCGGTGTTCGTGTTCTTCGGGCTGGTGGCGACGACCGGCACTTCCTACGTTCAGACCGAGGTAGTGACGTCGCTCGAGGTTTTGGCCGCCGTGCCGGTCGGCCTCATGGCGGTGGCCCTGCTGGTTGTCAACAACCTGCGTGACATTCCCGGGGACACGGTGGCCGGCAAGCGGACGCTAGCCGTACGGATCGGCGCCCCAGCCACCCGGCGTCTCTACGAGGGCTGCGTCGTTCTGGCCGTCCTGCTGGTCATCCCGATAGCCGTCATGCGTCCGTGGGCGCTCCTCGGCCTGGCCGCCTTCCCCTTTGCCCTGGTCCCGGTCCGGGCGGTGGCGTCCGGAGCGGACGGTCCCGCTCTGATCCCGGTCCTCGGGGCCACGGGACGGGCGCAACTAGTACTGGGCGTCTTACTGGCGGTCGGCCTGGCCCTCTGAGCTAAAAGCAGTCCCGGCTGCGGGCGGGGCGGCGCAGAAGCGGGTAATGGCGGCAGCCACCTCGGCGGGTCGCTCGAGGTGGCAGGCGTGGCCGGCGCCAACGATCATTTCAGTGCGCGCCGTGGAGCCGATCAGCTTCGCCATCCGGACGGCATGGCGACGGTAGTCGTGGTCCAGCTCGCCAGCGACCAGCAGCACCGGCAGCCCATTCGCGCCCAGTTCGCCCAACCTGGCCCACAACGGGCCCTGGGCGCCGGCGCCGGCCAAACGCAAACTGGAGGCCAGGCCGCCAGGAGTATTGGTCAGGCGGTCATCCAGCCCGGCGTCCGCCGGTGAGAGCGTGGCAAAGAGCGGTCGGGCCAGCCACCCGGCCAGGAACCTCTCCGTGCCTTCTTGCCGGATGCGCTCGGCCAGCACGTCGTCAGCGGCGCGGCGGGCAGCCCGTTGGCCCGGGTCCTCGATGCCCGCTGATGTACTTATGAGGATGAGGCGGAGCACCTTGTCGGGATGGGCCAACGCCAAATGCAGCGCGGTGCGGCCCCCCATGGAGTAGCCCACCCACGTGGCCTTGTCGGGGACGGCCTCGGCCAACAAGTCGGCCGTAGCCCAGAGGTCAGCCTGAACGGCCGTCGAGCGTCCGTGGCCGGGGGCGTCGGGGAGGAAGGTGGGGAAGCGTCCCTCGAGAGCGTCCACGACGGCGCCCCAGGATGCCCCGGTCTGGGTGAAGCCGTGCAAGAGGACCAGCGGCTCCGCCCCGGTGGGGACGGGCTGGGGTATGGAACGCACTGACAGCTGTCGCCTCTCCGCCGGCACTGCCTCTCCTGGTGCCGGCCTAGCCAGGGTCTCTGGCGTGGCCGGCTCTCCGGCTGGGTACTGTGCCTGATCGTGACCCTCTTGGCGTGGGCCAGCCTCAGGTGCTGGATTGTTCGTTGCTCGGCGGTCCGGGGCCACGGGGAGATTCTGGCGCAATGACGAGCCCGCTGGCGCCCGAAGATGTGCAGGCCGCCTTCGCCGCCGTACTGGTCGACGAATGGTTGCGGGCCGGGGTGAGCGACGCCGTCGTCTGCCCTGGCTCACGGTCAACGCCGATACTGGTGGCCTTGGCTGAGGCTAGCGAGCGGGACAGGGTTCGCCTGCACGTGTTGGCCGACGAGCGCTCGGCCGGCTTTTTCGCTCTTGGCCTGGGCCTGGCCTCCGGGATGCCCGCCATCGTCGTGACCACCAGTGGTACGGCCGCCACCGAGCTGCACCCCGCCGTTGTAGAAGCTCATCATGCCGGGGTACCCCTCTTGGCTGTCACCGCCGACCGCCCGCCGGAGCTGCACGGTTTCGGGGCGCCCCAGACCGTCCACCAGGTGGG
Source organism: uncultured Acidimicrobiaceae bacterium (assembly GCA_963749305.1). Taxonomy (GTDB): domain Bacteria; phylum Actinomycetota; class Acidimicrobiia; order Acidimicrobiales; family Palsa-688; genus Fen-671. Next base: position 8,553 of record CAVVMN010000012.1, on the reverse strand, counting down.
GCTGTTCAGCGGCGCCGTCCGCTGGGAGGTCGACCCCGGGCCCGCTGATCTCGGTGCCGCGTGGTCGTGGCGGTCCCTTGCGTCCAGGTCAGTACTGGAAGCCCTGGGAGCTACGGGCCGGCCGGGGCCTGTCCACCTCAACCTGGCCTTCCGGGAACCCCTGCTCGGTTCCGCAGCCCGCGTGCTTGCGGCGCCCCCGGATGGGGCGGCGGAAACGGAAACGGCCATAGAGGCGGCCTTGGGCCCGGCAGGCGGCGCCGACAGGAGCCGCGCGCTCCGGTTGCTTCGGTCGGGGAGGACCGGCGGCGCTCCCTGGCACCGCTTGCGCTCTGCGGGAACGGTCTCGCCGCCTGAAGACGCAGTAGAGCTGGTGGCCTCGGCGGGAGAACGGGGCCTGATCGTGGCGGGCGTTGGTGCCGGCCCGCCCGAGGCCGTATGGCGCCTGGCGCAGGCGACCGGATGGCCCGTCCTGGCCACTCCACAGAGCGGTTGCCGCCTACCCGGTGCCGTCGGGTCGGCCGACGCCCTCCTGCGGACGGCCGTGGTCCGCCGGTGGCACCCCGATTTGGTCCTACGGTTGGGCGCTCCATGGGCATCCCGGGTGGTGAGCGAGTGGCTGGCGGGCCTCGACTGCACCCAGGTGCTGGTGGGCCCGGCGGGCACCTGGGCCGCTCCCGACCGGCCACCCGGCGAGGTGGTGGTCACCAGTCCTGAGCTGCTCTGTCGAGCGGCGGCCGAAAGAGTGCAGGCCAGCTCACCGGGGCCGGTGAGGTCCGCATGGGCGCAACAATGGTCCGAGGCCGAACGCCGGGCCCAGGGAGCTATAGACGCTGGGCTGGCCGCAGAGGCCGGATTGACGGAGCCGGCCATCGCCCGTTCCTTGCTGGCCGAGGTGCCGAAAGGCACAACAATCGTCGCTTCATCCTCGATGCCCGTCAGAGAGGTGGAGTGGTGGAGCCGGCCCCGCGAAGACGTCACAGTGTTGGCCAACCGTGGTGCCAACGGCATCGACGGCGTCCTGTCGACTGCTCTGGGCGTGGCGGCGGCAGCAACCGGCGCGAACGGCGCGAACATAGGCAAGGGCGAGGGTCGGCAACAGGTCGTGGCCCTGGTCGGCGACCTGGCCTTACTTTACGATGCCGGCGCTCTTCAGGCCGGCGCGAGGTTGGAGGTCGACCTCGACGTCCTTGTCGTCGACAACGACGGCGGCGGCATCTTCAGCTTCTTGCCTCAAGCCTCTGCCCAACCGCCGGATCGGTTCGAGCGCCTTTGGGGCACCCCTCACGGCGCCGACGTGGTTTCCCTGGCCCGCGGCTACGGGGTGGCAGCCGAGGAGTTGCCCGACCTTCGGAGCCTGGCCGGCGCCATTGCCGGCGGCGGTGAAGGAAAAGGTCTGCGGGTGTTCGTGGCCAAAACCGACCGTAGCGTCAATGTGTCGGTACACCAGCGCCTGAATTCTGCCGTGGAAAAGGCTCTGGACGGCTTGGAAAGCTTGGACGGCTTGGACGGCTTGGACGGCGGTGGGGCGTAGTGCTGAGCCCACCCGGCCTTAGTCGCTCGGGACGATTTATGACGGTTTTTGCGCATAGACCGTCCCAAGCGGTTTTCCGGGCCAGGCGCTCTAGCCGGCCCTCAGCGATGGCCAGGCCCTGCCGATGACCACCCTCCGCCGATGGCACGCGGGGCCGACCTACCGGTGGGGGAACGGTTAGGGCCGGACCAGTGCCGCCAGGAGAGCCTGGAGCTTCAGTTGCGTTTCGCCCAGCTCGACCTCAGGGTCTGAACCGGCCACGATGCCGTTGCCGGCGTACATGACGGCCCGGTTACCCGAGACCTTGGCGCTGCGTAAGCCGAGGGCCCATTCGCCGTCCCCGTTACTGTCGACCCAGCCCACCGGGCCGGCATAACAGCCACGGTCGAAACCCTCGTTGTCCCGCTGCCATTGGATGGCGACGTCGACCGGCAGGCCGCCCACCGCCGGCGTGGGCTGCAACACGGCAGCCAGCTCGAGGCTCGACCGGAGCGCCCGGTTGACGCGGGAGGCCTGGCCCTGGTGGAGATCGGTAGTGGTACCGGCGCCGTTGCCGCGGCCGTTACCCGGGGCGCCGGCGCCGTTGGGCGCCCCGCCACGGATGCCCTCGTACAGGGCCCCTTTGATCGATGTGCCGAGGTGGGAGACGTTTCGCAGCGGGACGATCGACGGTGCCGCCGGCACCTCCACCGCGGCGTACGGCCGCAACTTGGCCGCTATCTCGTCCACCACCAGCTGGTGCTCGTGGCGGTCCTTGGCCGAGGACATAAGGGCAGCTACCAGAGCGTCGTCTGTGGCGGGGTCGCCGCTACGGGCCACCGTGCCGGCCAGGGGGTGGCTTTCGATCTGCGCGCCGGTGCGCCGCAGGAGCGTCTCGGGGCTGGCACCGATGAACCCCTCAACCTGGAAGACGACGCAAGACGGGTACAGATGAGCGAGGCGGCCCAGCGTCTCGGGCAAGACGAACGGCCGGTTCGCCACCACTTCGACCTGTCGGGCCAGGACGACCTTGGACAGAGAGCCGCCCTCCATCTCCTTCACGGCTCGCGCCACCAGGTCCTTCCAGTCCTCGTGCGGCATGGTGGCCCCCAGCTCGAACCGGTCCGGCAGCGCGGCGGACGGCGAGGTGGAGGGCGTGGCGAGCTCAGCTAGCTGCTCCGCAACGACCCGTTCGAACCGGGCGGATGAGGCCTCATCGGCCGGGAGCACGACGGTCGCCCAGGCCCTGCCGGGGCGGGAAGCCAAAGTCACTCGTGGCACAACGAGATGGCCAGACGAGGACGGGTCGTACGGCAACGCCCCGATGGCTAGCGGTCCAGCAACCGGGCCAGGCCGGCTCGTCTTCAGTATGGATGGCAGATAGGGCTTCGCTCACGAGCGACGTGTGGGCCGGCGTGGCCCAGCCCGCGGGCAGGGGGAGGCGCAGCGCCTGGCCGCAGCCGAGAATGGTCAGCTCGCTCTTGGCCCACAGGTGCCGCTCCAGGTGACCGCCCGCCTTCACCAGGTCGGGAAGGCGTTCAGGCGTCGACCTCGAACGTGGCCGCCCGCAGCTCTCGGGCCGCAGACAGGACACTCGAAGCGAAGACGGGCGCGAAGGCGGGGCCCGGCCCGAGGGCGCCTAACTTGTCCCGCTCATGCGACGGGCCTTCGGCCCGGCCGGTGACCGTCATGCGGCACTCGCGAGCTGGCGTGTGGCCACATAAAGCTGGCTGATACCGCCCGACAACAGCTCGTGCTCGACGGCGCCAAAGCCGGCGGTTTCCAGCAACTTGACCACCTCAGGTGGGGGCGGAAGATAGGCGAAGCTGCGCGGGAGGTAGTGGTACGCCTCGCCGTCAGAGAGCAGCGAACCAACCAAGGGCACGGCGTAGTTCGACCAGTAACGGTGGCCCAGACGCAGCCAGCCGACCTGCGGCTCGGCCAGGTCGAGGAGCGAGATGCGGCCGCCGGGACGGACGAGACGAGCCAGTTCGGTGAACAGGGCGCCCAGGTCGACAACGTTGCGAAGTGCGAAACCGCTGACAACACCGTCGAAAACGGCGGCGCGGAAGGGCGCCGCCAACGCGTCCGCCAGCACCAAAGGCGCCGCCGTATGAGCGTGAGCGAGCATGCCCGGCGAGAGGTCTACCCCAACAGGCCGGTGGCCGCGGCGGGCCAGTTCCCGGCACAGGTCCCCGGTCCCGCAGGCGACATCGAGCACCGTCGAGCCCGCAGGCAGGGCCAGAGCGTCAACGCAGCGGTGCCGCCAACCCCGGTCCATCCCGAACGAAACCAGGCTGTTGACCAGTTCGTAACGCCCGGCGATGGCGTCGAACATGTGACGGACAGCCCGGACCTTGTCATCGCCCTGGGGCAGGCTCCCCCGGGAGTCAGTTGTAGTAGCGGAAGACAATTTCGGCGACACACGAAGGCTTGGCTGCACCGTCTACCTCGAAGGTCAGCTTTAGCGTTACCTGGCACCCGCCGTCGACGACGCTCCACGGACTCGAGGCTGGCGCCGCAGCGCAACTTGGAGCCCACCGGCACAGGGGCCGGGAACCGGACACGGTTGAGCCCGTAATTGACCGCGAAACGAGGCCCGTCGACGGCCAGTATCTCGGCCAGAAGGCTGGGGCCCAGTGAAAGGGTGAAGTACCCATGGGCGACCGTGGTGCCGAACGGCCCGGCCTTGGCCCGTTCCGGGTCGACGTGGATCCACTGGTGGTCATTCGTGGCGTCGGCGAACAGGTTTACCTGTTCCTGCGTAACCGTGTGCCAGCTGCTGTACCCGAGGTGAGAGCCGACTTTGGCCTTCAGCTCGTCGAGGTCCAGCGTGATGTTGCTCATGCCGGCAGGTTATGCCAACCGCGCGTGTGCGGGCCAAGCCGCGCTGCCGGCGCGCTCCCGGCCCACAGGGGTGGCTAGGTCGGGCAGCGGCCCGGCCGAGACGGGCGGTAGCATGGCCCGCTGATGTTCGAGGCCCTTTCCGACCGGTTCGAAGGCATATTCACGCGCCTTCGGGGGCGTGGCCGGCTGAACCAGGAAGACGTCGACGAAGCGCTGCGAGAGATCCGCATGGCCCTCCTCCAGGCGGACGTCAACCTGCTCGTAGTGAGGGACGTGATCGGGCGCCTGCGTACCGAGCTGGTCGGGGCCGAGCTGTCCCGCAGCCTGACACCGGGCCAGCAGGTCGTGAAGGTGGTGCACGACGAGCTGGTCAGGGTCCTGGGCGGGACGGCCCTGAAGGTCACGTACGCGTCGAGGCCCCCCACTGTTGTGCTCCTCGCCGGCCTACAGGGCGCCGGTAAAACGACCATCGCAGCCAAGCTGGCCCGCTGGTTCAAGCAGCAGGGCCGCAACCCGTTACTCGTGGGGGCCGACCTGCAGCGTCCGGCCGCCGTCGAGCAGCTGCGGGTCCTCGGCGGCCAGGTCGGTGTCCCGGTGTTCTCTGAACCCTCCGACCCCGTCACCGTGGCCAAAAAAGGCTTGGCTGAGGCGGTGCGGATCGGGCGCGACGTCTTGATCGTCGACACCGCCGGCCGCTTGCACATCGACCCCGAAATGATGGAACAGGTCCGCCAGATTTCCGAGGCGGTCCAGCCCCATTACACGTTCCTCGTCATCGACGCCATGACCGGCCAGGACGCCGTCACGACAGCTGAAGCTTTTCACCAGACGCTGGACCTGGACGCCGTCATTCTGAGCAAGATCGACGGCGATGCCCGCGGTGGCGGGGCCGCTTTATCCGTCAAAGAAGTGGTGGGCCGGCCGATCGCGTTTGCGTCAACCGGTGAAAAGGTAGAAGATTTCGAGCTTTTCCACCCTGACCGCATGGCCGGGCGCATCCTGGGGATGGGCGACGTCCTCACCCTCATCGACCGTGCCGAACAGGTCATTGAACGGGAGGACGCCGAAAAAGCGGCGGCCAAACTGGCGGAGGGCCGGCTGACGCTCGACGATTTCCTCGAGCAGCTTCAGGCGGTCAAGAAGATGGGGCCACTTTCGGGCCTGGTGGGGATGCTGCCCATGGTCCCGAAGGAAGTGCGCAACGCGCAGCTCGACGATTCGATGCTGAAACCGGTGGAAGCCATCATTCGCTCGATGACGCCGGCCGAAAGGGCGGACCCGGCCATCATCAACGGTTCCCGCCGCTCCCGCATAGCGGCTGGCTCGGGGACCACCGTCCAGGACGTGAACGAGCTGCTCGAGCGGTTCAAGCAAGTCCAGGTCTACATGCGACAGATGCCCGGCCTGGCCGGCGCGGCGGCACGCCGTTCAGCGGGGAAAAAGGCGGCCGCTAAGCGCAAAAAGCGGCGGTAAGCAGCTCGGCCGAGGCTTGCGGTCGTTAACCCCGGTCCACGTCGCCTACACTTACACGGTCCAAGATCAACTGGTAACGAGCGCGCCGGCGCAGCCTATGGCGCTCACAGGCAGAGGGAACAAAGGCAAAAAGTATGGCAGTCAAGCTCCGCCTGATGCGGATGGGCAAGACCAAGCAACCGACCTACCGGCTGGTAGCCGCAGACAGCCGTTCGCCGCGAGACGGGCGCTTCATAGAGATCGTCGGCAGCTACGCACCCCGCCAGCAAGAAAACAAGGTCGTCCTCAAGGAAGAACGCGTGACGCGCTGGCTGCAGGAAGGCGCCCAGCCGACTGACCGGGTGCGGCGCATCCTCGTCGGCGCCGGCCTGATGGAAGCCGGAGCCGGCCCGCCCGGCGCCGGCCACCAAGGCTTCCCGTCCGGCCGGCCAGGCCGAGAAGGCTAAGTGAGCGACCCGTACAACCGGGCGCCGGGCGGGCGAGCGCGCGCCGTCCTGGAGTACCTGGCCCGCCAGATCGTCGACGAACCTGATGCGGTCGGGGTGGAGACCGGTGGCGGCCAGCCGGGACAAGCGGTCCGGCTCAGGTTGCAGGTGGCGCCGGGTGACGTGGGCCGGGTCATCGGCCGGCGGGGACGGACCGCGCAGGCGATACGGGCGGTAACCCGCGCCGCCGCGGCCAGGGATGGTGAAGAGGTCTTCGTCGACATAGCGGACTAAGACAAAGAGCGTGCTGCTGGAGATAGGGCACGTGGCCCGGCCTCACGGGTTGCGGGGTGAGGTCGTGGTCGAGCTGGTCAGCACCGTTGAAGACCGCATCTCGGCCGGAAGTGTGCTCGAGTGCCAGGGGCGTGAACTGGTGGTCGAGCGGTCTCAGGCCGTTCCCGGTAAGTCCAGCCCACGAGGCGGCCGGTGGCTGGTGCAGTTCGTGGGCGTGGACAGCCGCGAAGAGGCCGAGCACCTGGTGGGGTCAACGCTACGGGCGGAAGCCTTGGTGGGCGCCGAGGGACTGTGGGTCCACGAAATGATCGGTTCCGAGGTCGTGGACCAGTTCGGCGAACGGCACGGGAAGGTGACTGCGGTACAAGCCAACCCGGCCAGCGACCTTCTGGTGCTCGAGAACGGGGCGCTTGGTCCCGTTGACCTTCGTGGTGGCGACGCGGCCCGGCCAACTAACGGTGGACGCCCCGTCAGGCCTGTTCGACGTATGAGAGCGGAGATATTCACGATTTTCCCCGACCTGGTGGCTGGGTGGGTAGGGGCGAGCCTGATCGGCAAGGCATGGAAGAGCGGCGCCATCGAGATCGTGGTCCACGACCTGCGAGCAGGGGCGAGCGACCCCCACCGCAGCGTCGACGACAGCCCTTTCGGTGGCGGAGCCGGGATGGTGCTGGCGCCAGACCCGGTGTTCAAGGCGGTCGAAGCGGCCCAGCCGGTCAGGCCGCTGTTGCTGCTTGGACCGAGCGGCCAGCGTTTCGACCAGGCAATGGCCCACGAGTTGGCTGCCAGGCCCGGCTTCTCGCTCCTGTGTGGCCGCTATGAGGGCGTCGACGAGCGTGTGGCCGAGCACCTGGTCGATGGTGAGCTTTCGATAGGCGATTACGTACTGGCCGGCGGCGAAGCGGCCGCCATTGTCGTCGTGGAGGCAGTGGCCAGGTTGGTCCCCGGAGTGGTTGGCAATGCGGCCTCCACCGAGGACGAAAGCTTCGCCGACGGTTTGCTCGAGTACCCCCAGTACACCCGGCCCGCCGAGTTCCGGGAGTGGCCCGTGCCTGATGTTCTCTTGTCGGGTCATCACGAACGTGTGGCCCGGTGGAGGAGGGCGGCGGCGCTGGCCCGCACGCTCCAGCGGCGGCCTGATCTGATCGCCGCCCGGGGAGGGATTTCTAGAGAGGAAGAAGCCCTGCTGGTCGAATGGGGCTTCGATGCTCTAGTCTTTCCTAGTTATGGGCCCGACCGACCTGATCGACCGTGAGAGCTTGCGCGACGACGTACCCGACTTTTCGCCCGGGGACACCGTCCGGGTACACGTGCGCGTCGTGGAGGGCAACCGTGAGCGGGTGCAGGCGTTCCAGGGCGCAGTCATTGCTCGTAAGGGTTCGGGGGTGCGGGAGACTTTCACCGTCCGGAAGGTGAGCTCCGGCGTTGGGGTCGAGAGGACCTGGCCCGTGCACTCCCCGTCGATCGCCAGAGTGGAGGTGGTCACTCTGGGCGACGTAAGGCGGGCCAAGCTTTACTACCTGCGTGACCGGATCGGTAAAGCGGCGAAGATCAAGGAGAAGCGCGTAGCCCGCTGAGCGGGTGACCGGGGGGCCACATCTGCTCAGACTGTCACAGCTGAGCACCTCACAGGTCGTACCATGCTGGTATGAAGTTGGGCTGGTATGAGGCTGGTGAACACAGCGTATTTGGGCGTGCGTCGGGGAGGGTGGAATGAGCGCTGAGGATCTGGAGCGCTACGAGACCGAGATCGAGCTGGCACTCTTCCAGGAGTACCGCGCCGTCCTCCCGATGTTCCGCTATGTGGTGGAAACCGAACGGCGGTTTTACCTCGCCAACGACGTCCAGATGGAGGCCCACGGAGAAGGCTCTCGCACTTACTTCGAGGTGAAGCTGGCGGACGCCTGGGTCTGGGACATGTACCGGCCGGCCCGTTTTGTGTCGAACGTCAGGGTGGTCACGTTCAAGGACGTGAACGTCGAGGAGCTGCCCGAGAAGGAGATG
>CAVVMN010000011.1:0-198768 GCA_963749305.1 uncultured Acidimicrobiaceae bacterium | reverse complement strand
CTTGTCACCGGCTCGTCTGGCCGCATCTAACGCGCCCTCGAGTTCCGTACGGGCTTTGGCCGAGATCTCCGTACAGCAACAACAGGGACCCCAGCGTATGCCAGTGGAACTCTTCGATTTTCAGGCCCGCGTCAGCTACCACCTGCCGGGCCGCGGTCACGTCTTCGATCGTCTTGTCGTCGACTGCGAACCTTCTGGCCCGCCACCGGTTCCCGGCCACATGCACGTCAAAGTCGGCCTTTTTCCACGGCCCGGCGCGCGCTTCGACGACGGGGCGAGCGCGTTCGAGGACCTGTCCCTGCCGCTCGGTCTCGTTGCGCCAGTAGTGGAGGTTGCTGCGGCTCAGCTGGAGGTCCAGCCAATTTTCAACCCAAGCGTCGCTATTTTTGTCACTGCACGCCTGCAGCACTTCCTCCGCCTTGTCCAGCGCGGCAAATGCATCTTCGTCCCGGCAATCCTCTATTTCGAGTTGGCCCAACCACCGGTAGCACCTCGCTTCCAGTAACGGCGCACCTGCCGGTGACCGTGCCGCCGCCTCGCCCAGGGCCGCCCTGCCTTCGCTGTAGTCGCCGAGGCGCCAAAACAGAGCGCCTAATTTAAGCCACAGGCTGACGGCCTCGGATGCCAGTCCGGACTCCTCGCTAAATAGCTCGAGCGCCAGCCGGTAGGACGCGATGGCTTCGTCATTGGCGTACGTAGCTGCCGCGGCGTCGCCCGCTAGCTCCAGGTAATGCACGGCCCGGTCGACCTCTCCCGCTACGGCGTAGTGGCGTCCGAGGAGCCCGGCGATCTCTTCCGGAACGGGCGAGGCGGCTTCCAATCCCGACGCGGCGCGAGCGTGGAGATGGCGGCGCTGTTGTTTCAACAGGCCCTTGTAGATGGCGTCCTGGATGAGGCTATGACGAAACCGGTAGGTGGGTTCAGACAGCTGGCGCTGTTCCAACAAGAGGTTGGCCGAGCAGAGCTCGAGCACTGCGGGTAACAGACCGCCGTTGAGGTCGGTCACGGGCGCCAGATCTCTCAAGGAGAACTCTGGCCCCAGTACCGAGGCGGCAATCACGGCTTCGCGAGGCGCCGGGTCCAGTCGGTCGACACGAGCGCGGACCAGGCGGTCCAGCACTTCCGGCACCCGCCCGGGCGCGCCCAGATCGAGCCGCCATCCACCCTCGTCACGACGTCTGAGTGCTTTGGTCTCCAGCAAGGAGGTCACTCTTTCCTCCATAAAGAGGGGGTTCCCGTCGACACCCTCGCTGATGGCGCCGACGATCTCCTCTGAGGCCCCGCCGCCCAGTAGGGCCCGGGCCAGCTCGCGCTCCGAACCTTCCGCCAGCGGGCTGAGCTCCAGCTTGAGGCGGCCCTCGCCGCCGCTCAATAGCGCCTTTTCGAAAATGGAGGTGCCCCGGTCTGGCTCCGGCCGGCGCGTGACAAGTATGAGCAACGGGCCTTCATTGGTCAGCGAGGAGATCGTCTCGGTCAGCCGCAGTGACGTGGGGTCGGCCCAGTGCAGGTCCTCGAGGACGACCACGGTGGGGCCGTGCCCAACGATCCGCCCGAGGAGGTCGCGAACGGCCGAGAAGCACGCCTGCTGGAACTTCTCGGGACCGAGACGGGAAACCAGAGCCGCCGCGCTGCGAGCGCCGATACCAAGCACATGGCTCAATAAACGGGTCTGGTCGGCGTCCAGCTTTCCTGCGTAGGTCGCCTTGAGGGCCCGCTCCAGGGCGGCGCGAGAACCTCGCTCGCTGTCTTCCGGAATGATCCCTAGCCACGCAGCCAGCAACTGCTGGTACAGGCCATAGGGCTGGGTCGACCCGTATGAGGCGGCCCGGGCCTCCAGCCACAGGGGCAACCGCCCGGGAACGCCCCCTACCCATGATGTGAACAGCTTCCGGCACTCCTGGACCAGTCGTGTCTTGCCCAGCCCGGGTTCTCCGATTACGGCCAAAACGCGCCCGCTGCCTCTGGTGGCGTCGTTGAGCGCTTCTCGCACGACCGATAACTCTGCGTCCCGGCCCACCAACGGCGCGGCACCAGCGAGGCGGCGCCGGCCTGCCTCGCTTTGACGTCGCGTTTTTTGCCGCTGGACATAGTTCGCCAATATCGGGTTGGCCCCTGGGTACACGGCCACTTCTTGGGCCTCTCCCCAGTCAAAAATCCCCTCGGTGGCACGATAAGTCGCCGGGCCGACCAGGACCGAGGCCGTGCCCGCCTGCGATTGAAGCGCCCCGGCAATTCTCACGACGTCACCCAAAGCCGCGTAATGGTGACTGGATCCGCCACCGATGGAGCCGACGACAGCGGGGCCGCTCTCCACCCCGACCCGCAAAGAAAGGCCGTCCGCGCGTGTATAGACGCTGGCAACGGCACCGATGGCCGCTCGCAGGGCTCTTTCGGGGTCATCCTCGTGGGACTCGGGGGCACCAAAAAGGGCCACCACGCCCGTACCGGACACCGCGCTGACCGTCCCGCCGAAGCTCTCGACCGCGCCGACGATGTCCGTTAAGGCACCTCCGACGCGCTCTCGCAGGTCTTCGGGTTCCACCCACTCGGTCTCGCTGGCGGGCTCGACGAGCTCTGCGAACAGCACGGTTATAAGCCGTCGTTCCTCTTCTGGTGCCGATGGCCGGTGGGGAGCGCCCCGCCGTGCCGCCCCGGAACTCGCCTCAATGACCCGTTCGAGAGCGGGCGAAGCCCTTATGCCGAGCTCCTCGAGCGCGGCACAACAGCGTTTGTACGCGGCTGCGGCCTGGGCGTGGCGACCACTGTGAGAGTAGGCCTGGATAAGCGTTATAGCCGCCTCCTCGGAGGCGGGGTCGGCCCGGGAACAGGCCTCCCACGCGTAAAGGACATCGTCCGACCCGGTGCGCCCGAACCCGTTGTTGCGGTCTCGGGCCAGTGCCAGGCGCGCCTCGTGACGCAGAGCCTCCAGCTCGTCCCTTGGGCGTAACGCCCAGTCGACGTACTGTTCATCTTCCAGCAGGGCGCCCTGAGCCGAAAGCGCATCCCTTAGGCATTGGTCTCGGTCCTCGCCAGGCGGCAGGGAAAGAGCCGACCGCAGCGCTCGCTGGAGCAGCTCGAAGTCGACCTCGAGTTCGAGCGTTTCCTGCACCCAGATACGGCTCCGGTCGGAAAGCAACAGCCCGGAGGCTTCGTCGCCAAGTGATGACAGGGCCGTTTTGGCCATCGATAGGGCCTTGCGCAGTGAATTGGTGGCTTCGGCCGCCCCGAGATGGGGGAAAAGCACCTCGCTCGCCTGCTCACGCCCGATACGCCGGCCTGGGCTCATAAGCACCAGCTCCATAAGCCGGCGCGCTGTCGGCCTGGTCCAGGGCCCGGCGGACAGTTCGCCAAACGTCAACTCGAAGGGGCCGAGGAGCTTGGCGCGTAACCGTTTGACGGGTGATCCTTTTGACCCGACTAGTCCTCTATGTAGATCCGCTGCCCTGGCGGCCACGGCGTATTATTGCACGGCCGCGGGAACGGAAAGGCCTGATCGAGCCCAAGGCCCCATTAGCGGCCCCTGTGACATTAGTCACAAGGCGGTGGGCCAGGCGCGGCCGGCGATTTATCCGCTGGCGCCCTTTACCTGCTCCGGTGGGAGGCCGTCTTGTTTGTTATCTTCCATTCGCCATCAATTCGCACCAGCGTGTGAAAGTCCAACCACTCGTCCCCAAATGCGAGGGCTACGCCGGCGGCGTCTCCCATCTGCGCTACCGAAAGGATGCGCAGCTCGACTTTGGTGCCGTCACCCGGTTGCGTCCACGACCGGAAGAGTTTCTCTTCGAGCGGCATGGTATGCAGCACTCCGTCTGCGTCCGTAAAGAACATCCAGGCCTCCTTGTGGAAGGCCTTTCTGAATTTCTCGATGTCCCGTTGGTTGAAGCCGTCGATGTAAAGCTGTACAGCGTCCACGATCTTGTCGTATTCCGAGTTAGTGATGGTGGTCAAAGTCATGGTGCAACCTCCGGTTGGATTTTGCTGGGCTGCTGGATTTTGCTGGGCTGCTGGACAAAATTGGCGCGTGGTGGACAAGAGCTGGCCACGCGGCGCCCGCTCATCGACGGGCTCGAGCCCCGCTGACACCCCTTTTGCGGGCAATATAGTAGTTGTAAAAGGGATCGCCGGGAGGCTTCTTCACCTCGACCGGGGCGAACCCGGCCTCGGCCAGGATCCGGCAAATCTCCTGTTCTCCCCACATCGCGCCGCCCGGACCACTAGAGGCCATCGAAATTGGCACGCAGTGGAAGCAGGACGCCGCGTACATTGCCGGCGCCCATGAAATGGCCAGGTTGTCAGCGAGGGCCCCCGACGCCCACAGTTCAGTGAAGAGGAAGGTGGCTCCCGGACGGAGGGCTGCGGCCACCCGACGGAGGAAGAGCTCCGGCCGGGCCTGGTGATGGACGGTCGCCAGCGACATTACGAAATCGAACTGCTCCGCTCCCGCCAGCATTAGGGCGTCGCGCCGTTCGAAACAGACATTGGTCAGCTGTTTTCGCCGCGCTTCCGCTCGTCCCGCAGTGGTCGCCGCTTCAGACGTGTCCCACCCGACAAAGCGGCTCTCGGGATAGGCCTCAGCCATGATGTTGGTGGCGTGGCCGTAGCCACACCCAATGTCAGCGACGTCGATGCCAGCCACAAGCCGTTCCGGAAGGCCGGGGACGAGGGGCAACGTTTCTTCTAGCCAGGCCGCATCGAGGCGTGCCCAGGTGAGTTCGGCCTGAATGGCCTCGTACCCCGGGTAGGCGGAGGGGGGCAAGCCTCCGCCACGGAAGAAGCACTCTACGATCTGGTCCTCGACCCCGGCCAGAGCCCCAAATAACGAGAAACAGGCGGCAAGGTTGCCTGCGCCCGCCGCCCTGGTCAGTAAGGCCGCGTGCTCGGGGGGCAAAGAGAAGGTCATGGTACGGGGGTCATGCTCGACGATGCGCCCGGCAGCCATCGCCGCCAGCCACTCGCGGACGTAGCGCTCGTTCAGTATGGCGTTCCCGGCGATCTCGGCGCTGGTGGCGGGGGGCAGCGAGGACATGGTGTCGAAAAGGCCCGTCCGGTGGCCGGCGCTCACCATGAGCGCCAGAGACGCACTATTGGCCAGCTCCCTCAGCCGGTCGGCGAACCGCGGCCGCTTGTCAGCCACCGTCACCACCGGGGCGGGGCCGGATGGGTTGAACGGCGGCACCAGGGAGGACCAAGGCCAACCAAGCCTGGACGGGACGGGATGGGGACGATGTGTTCATCTTTTCGGCTGCTCTAGCGGTCACTTTGCCGCACGGCCGTTCCCGGCTCGTTCCCGCCGTCACGGCAGCCCGAGGCGGGCTGGTGTGATGGCCCTACCGGACAGTAATTTGACCTCGAACATGGCAGGGGCGCCCAACGGGACGGACGACGACAAGGGCGCGCTTGACGCCACCACTGTCGTCGATTACCTCGCCACTCGGGGCCTGCGCCCACTACCCAAGGCCATAGTCCGGCCATTGGGAGGCGGGGTGTCCAACGTCGTGATTGCTGTGGGAGAAGGCCCAGGCTCCATGGTTGTCAAGCAAGCATTGGCCCATCTCCGGGTCGCCGACGTGTGGCCGGCACCGAAGGACCGGGCCATCGCCGAGGCGGAGGCGCTCGACTTGGCCGGTCAGTTGACGCCCGGCGCCGTCCCGGCCGTATTGGACCGGGACCGCGAGCGTTGCGCTCTGGTGGTCGACAGGGCGCCTGTCGATTGGCAGGACTGGAAGTCGCTGTTGCTGGCCGGCACGGTCAACGAAGAAGTGGCCGCCCGGCTGGGATCCTTGCTGTCGCGATGGCACAACGCCACGCTTCACGGTCGTATGCTCTCCGCTCGCCTCAGGCAGCCCGAGCGCTTCGAGGCTCTACGCGTCGACCCCTACTACCGCACCGTGGCCCGGCGCCGGCCGGAGGTAGCTGACGCCGTGCTTGGGTACGTGGACCGGATGGCGTCGCGCCGGCTGTGCCTGGTGCACGGGGACTTTTCGCCCAAAAACGTACTGGTCGACGATGGCCCCAACCTGTGGGTTATCGATTTCGAAGTGGCTCACCTCGGAGACCCGGTCTTCGACCTGGCCTTCCTGCTGTGCCACCTCATGCTGAAATCAGTACACCGGCCGGGGTCGGCGGCGGCGTACGACCGTTGTGCGCTGGTGTTCGGGTCCGAGTACGAGGCCGGCCTACAGTCCGAACTTTCGCCTTCGTGGGAGTACGTCACGGGTCACGTTGCGTGCCTCATGCTCGCCCGCGTCGACGGTAAATCTCCCGCCGAGTACCTCACCGCCGATGAGCGGGCCCAGGTCAGGAAGTTCGGTGACCTGTTGCTGTCCTCCCCTCCCGGGAAACTGGACGAGATGGCCGGAATACGCCGCTGGGCCTGCCAATGACGGCCACAAGCGTCGATGACGTTTTCGCCTGGGAGGCCCTCGACTCGCGCGGCCGCCCGACTGTCGGGTGTCGTGTCCGACTGGCCGGCGGGGCCGAGGGGCGGGCGGTCGTACCGTCCGGGGCCTCGACCGGGGGGTACGAAGCGGTCGAGTTACGCGACCGGGGCGACCGATTCGGCGGGTTCGGGGTGAGCGCTGCGGTGCGGAACGTTAACGAAGTCCTGGCGCCTGCGGTAGTAGGCATGGACGCGGCCGACCGGCCCCGCATTGACGCCGTCATGGAAGACATCGACGGGACGCCCGAGCTGGGCCGTTTGGGAGCCAACTCTGTGCTGGCCGTGTCTGTGGCGGTGAGTGTCGCCGGCGCACGCGGGGCAGGGCGCCCGCTCTGGCAAGAACTCGACGGCGGCGACGAACCGCTGCTCCCTATGCCGATGGTCAACATCGTTTCCGGGGGCGCGCACGCCGGGCGCGCCCTCGACATCCAGGACGTCCTTGTCGTCCCTATCGCGGCGCGCAGTTTCGCCGAGGCGATCGAGTGGGTTTGGCGGGCCCGCTCGGCTTGCGCCCAGCTCCTGGACGCCAGTGGCGGGTCGTCGGCCCTCGTGGCCGACGAGGGTGGGCTAGCCGGTAGCCTCCCCACCAACGAGGCGGCCCTGGCCCTCGTCACCGACGGTATCGCCCGAGCTGGCTTCGTACCCGGTGAGCAGGTCGCTCTGGCCGTTGACGTCGCCGCCAACCAGATCTTCGACGGCACTTCCTACCGGCTGGCCCTGGAAGGCCGCACCTTCGACCCTGGCGGCTGGTTGGCAGAGCTGGCCGGTTGGTGTGAGCGCTACCCGGTCGTCTCACTGGAAGACGTGCTGGCCGAGGACGACTGGGCCGGTTGGCGAGCCGCCGGGGACCTCGTCGGCCACGGCCGCCAATTGCTGGGTGACGACCTGTTCGCCACCGGGCTCGAGCGGTTGCAGCGGGGGATAGCTGACGGCGTCGCTAATGCCGTCCTCATCAAGCCGAACCAAGCCGGGACTGTCACCCGGGCCGAAAACGTGCTGCGCGCCGCCCAGTCCGCCGGCTACGCCACGGTCGTGTCAGCTCGTTCCGGGGACACCGAGGACAGTTGGCTGGCTGACCTGGCCGTTGGCTGGCGGTCGGGCCAGATAAAGGTGGGGTCTACCATGCGCTCTGAGCGCACGGCCAAATGGAACCGTTTGCTCGAGATCGAAGCGACGGCCGGTCATCGGGCGCGCTTCGCCGGGCGGGAAGCGCTCGCCCGACCGGTCTGAGCTCCTGCTGTCTTCGACAGGAGCTCCGGCCCGAGGAAAACCACCGCTGCTGACCAGAGTTTCTGGCCAAACCGGAGTGCTGCGGTGCCGGCCTGCCGCCCTGCCGGCCCGACGCCCTGCCGGCTCGCCGGCTCGCCGGCTCGAGCCTGTGCACGGCATTTCCTGGCCCTTCTGGGTGCAACATTCTGTTCTGGGCGCGATTTCTGTCGAATAATCGAAAAAAACGCACCGAGGTGGGCGGAGCGCGCCCAGAAGGCAGAACGGCGCCCAGAAAGCCCGTGGCGCTGAGAAAGCCCATTGCCTGCTGAGAAAGCCCATTGCCTGCTGAGAAAGCCCATTGCCTGCCGAGAAAGCCCGGTGCGCCAATCGCCGGCCCCGGCTCACACCCCCTTCCGCTATCGCCGCGCCCCGCACTGCCCCTGGTGCCTTTGAAGCATTACAGTCCCGGTGGAGAGACGCCAGAACGCGACCGCTCACACTTGCCGTGAGGGAAGGAAAATTATGGCCGATAAGTGGGTCGAAGAGCTAGGCCGGTTCATCGAGCCTCTCCGGGTCAAACCGGGCGCGAAGGTTGTCCTCGCCAAGGACTTCGACCCCGCCTACAACGCAGAGGTGACCAAGAAGAAAGACGGCGACGGGTGGTTGCAGCGGGGAGTTGAGTTGCTGTCGGAGTACCAGACGCGCTTGTACGCACAGGACACCTATGGGGTATTGGTCTGCCTCCAGGCCCTCGACTCGGCTGGCAAAGACGGCACTATCCGCCACGTCATGAGCGGCGTGAACCCCCAGGGCGTTCGTGTCAGCAGCTTCAAGGTGCCGTCGGCAGAGGAGCTGAACCACGACTACCTGTGGCGTTACGCCCAGCGGTTACCTGGCCGGGGTGAGATCGCCATATTTAACCGCTCCCATTACGAAGAGGTACTCGTGGTACGGGTGCACCCGGAGCTGCTGGAGCGCCAGAGGTTGCCCAAGGAGGATACGGGCAAGGACATTTGGGCGCGCCGGTACCGGGAGATCAACGACTGGGAACGGTTCCTGACCGAGAACGGCATCAAGGTGCTGAAGATCTACTTGAACCTGTCCAAGGAGGAACAGCGGGTACGGTTCTTGCGCCGTCTTGACTTGCCCGACCACAACTGGAAGTTCTCTGCCGCCGACGTCAAAGAGCGGGGCTATTGGGACGCCTACCAATTGGCATTTTCCGAAATGCTTTCCAATACCAGCACCGAGTGGGCCCCTTGGTACGTAGTCCCGGCTGACCGGAAGTGGTTTTCTCACATTTGTACCTCGGCCATCCTGGCTTACACGCTCGTAATGCTCGACCCCACCTACCCTCCGGTATCGCCCGAACAACACAAAGAACTCCAAGAGGTCCGCGCCATGCTCGAAGCGGAAGCACCTAAAGGTGCCGCCCCCGACCCGTTCGAGAAGCCCAAACCGGTCGGGAAGGACGCGACGGTGGAGGGACTACAAAAGACCTAAGGAAGTCGCTCTTCTTACGGCGGACGTACGCGAGTCGACACCCAGTTTCATGTACGTGTGCCGCAGGTGCGTCTTCACAGTGTTGAGGGACAAGTGCAGTTCGGACGCCATGTCGACATAAGTCAGGCGTTGCGGCAGCTTTTCCAGCACCCGGCGTTCGGCCTCCGTGAGCTGACCGGCCAGCCCGGCGTTTCCGGGACGGGCGGCGCCGCGCTTTCGAGCCTGTAGCCCGGCCGCGACCAATTCGCTTACATAGGCGGAGCCGGGGTAGTGAGCGGAGCCTGAGATTAGATGGTCGACCAGCACGGGGGCGGTATCGAGCACCGTCTGGACGAACCCATACCTGTGGGCCAGGCCAAGCGCCTCTCTCACCAGCTGGGTGGCCTGACCCGACGACCCCGCCAGAGCCGCGCCCGCCCGCAGGAGGCTCAATTCCAGGTCGGAACGTATTGTGCGCCCGATCACCGGCGCGAGGCTGAGGGCGGCTGCGGCGGCACTGGTGTCCCCGGCGGCCAGTGCGACGAGCGCAATTACCACCTGCCGGCGCTCGTCGGTAAGCCGCTTAGCCACACCGGCAGCACCGCCGCGGTCGCCCAGAGCGGAGCGGAAACGGGCCTCGAGCTCGTCGGCTTCGGCCAGAAGAGGCGAGTTTTCGCTTCTGAGCGCAGCCCGAGCGGCAGGAAGAGAGCTGAGGGCATGGTCCAGATCGCCTCCGGCGGCCCAGATGCGGGCACGGTCGAGTTGGGCAAAGTAGTCGAAAATGGGCCGCCCTACGGCCTGAGTTCCGAGCACTCGCTCATTGATCCGGGCTGCCATCGAGAGATCGCGCCGCTCCAGGGCCAGCAAAGCTGAAGTCCGCGTTGCCGCGAAGGCGAAATACTGTTCCTCGATGCCGAGGCGTCTGGCTGAGCCCAGCGCGCTGATCTGACAGGTCGGCCGCTTCACCAAGGGCGCCCTCTAGAAATGTCACCTGGCTCTTGAGCCCCGGACAGAGGACGTCCCGGACCGGCGGCGGGACGACACGGGCGGCGCTGACGGCGTCGATTAAGTGGCGCGCCCGTGTGAAATCGAACAGGTAGGCCCGATCGTACATTTCCACCGTGTCCAAGGCGGCCAACAAGTACTCGTCTTCGACCGCGCCGTTGGCCATTTCTCGCGCCTTCACCACGTGCGCCGTCGACTCTTCCAGCCGGCCGACGGCTTGCTCGTAAAAGGCCCTCACCAGCTCCTGGCGCACGGCCAGCTCCGGGTGCCGCTGACGGTCAACGTCGACTTGGTCGGCCAGCACGAAGGCCCGCTCCCCCCGGTCAAAAGCGCCCCGGAGCACGAGTTCGGTGGCCAATGGCACCAGGATCTCGGGCCGCCCCGCAAACATCTCGGGCTGGACCTCGTCGAGGTCGAGGGCGCTGGCCCGGCTGGGGTTGCGGGCGAAATCTTCGAGCACCATTTTGTTGAGAAGCCCAAATGCGGCGGCCGGGTCACCTGCAGCCAGGAGATGGCGCACCGCTCGGCCCACGCCTCCTGTACCCGCGGCATATTGAGCAGCCGCCTCATGAAGCTGTTGTTCCCGTCCAGGGTCACGGCGGTGCAGCTCTGCTTGCAGCACCTCCCTGACCAGCGGGTGGTACCGGTACGTACCGGTCCGTTCGTCCAGTGCCGTCACGAACATGTGCCCGCTGAACACCAATTGAAGAAGGTCCCCGGATGCCGGCCCATAGATAGCCGTGCAGGCCGGTACCGACAATTCGTCCAGGACCGAAGTGGCCAACATGAAGTCGGCCACGTCTGGGCGTTGCCGGTAGAGGACCTCGTCGAGGAAATAGCCGGCCACCGTGTGCCGGTGCAGCTCGACCCGGCCGGCGGCGTCCCCCGCGTCGGGCGAGCTCTGCATCGAGAGCGCAGCCATCTGCAGCCCCGCCGCCCATCCCTCACTGCGTTCCTGGACGAGATCCAGGTCGCCGCGGCCCAGCGATATCCCAAAGCTCGAAAAGAAGGCGCCGGTCTCGTCGGCCGAGAATGCCAGGCTGTCGTCCCGCAGCTCCACGAGTTCCTGGTTGGTCCTCATCCGGTGTAGCCGCAGCGGCGGGTCGGTCCGCGTGGCGACGGCGACTTGCAACGACAAAGGCCGGTACTCCACGAGCGAACCGAGGGCGCGCGCGCCGGCGGCGCCGGTGGCGTGAAGGTCATCAATGACCAGCAGCGGCTCTCCGTCGAGGCGCTCGATGTCGTCGGCCAAGGCAGCCACCACATCCGGAGATACGTCGCCATCGAAACTGAGCAATTGAAGGGCGTCTTCCCCCAGGTCGGACTGGCCGAAGCCCCGACGCACGGCTTCAACGATGGCGGCCAAAAAACGCACCGGATCGGCGTCCGCGACGTCGCAGCTGACCCAAGCGGTAGGACGTTCCGGGCGAGCCGCTACCCAATCGGCCAATGCCACGGTTTTGCCCGCTCCGGGCGAGCCGACCACTAGCGTCAGCCGAGCCCGTCGCCCTGAGTCCAGCGTCTCCAACAAGCGTGGCCGCTGGACCAGGCCCGTGGGCACTGTCGGCACGGAGAACTTCGAGGACGGGAAGCGGGGGAAACGAAGGCCGTTCGCAGTCAAGTTCGTCATATGGCGGTTTGCGGTCCTTCGCTTCAAAACATTAGCACACATTTGGACACCGTTGCCATACGTGGAGTGATGGTGCAACCGCTTTGCGCGCGCCTGGACCGGTTGAGTCAGCCCGGAGCTAACGATCCACCGTGTCCAAAGGCCCGAGTAGGTTTGGACCCGATGTGACCCGGTACAGGATTATCCCCGAGCGTTCATACGTCTGGGTCGACGCTCGCTCGAGCGTTCACCCCTTCCACGCCAAGACCAACGGCCTGGAGGGGTTCGTCGACCTCGCGTTAACACCCGACGGCGTCATCGACGCCGCCTCCGGGAGCGCCGGCCAACTATCGCTGACGGTGAACCGGCTGTCCGCTGGCAACCCGGTGGAGGACCGCGAGTTGCAGCGGCGTGTCGACGCCAGCAGGTACCCCAAAATCGACGGAATTCTCGACCAAATGGTCTCGTCCGGCGACAACGGGAACTACCGGGTCAGCGGGGACATCACCTTTCGCGGTGTGGCTCGCCGCTGTGAGGACGAGATGACGGTTGCTGCTCTTGACGCCGACACGGTCCAACTGACGGGCAAATCCCGTTTTGATATCAGGGACTTCGGGATGGAGCCGCCGCGGGTCCTGATGTTCCGCATGGAGCCAGAAGTCGAGGTCAGGGTGGAAATAGTGGCGGCCAAGGAGCCCTAGCTGCCCGACGTCTGATTGTCTGCCCAGGACGCGTTTTTGCCGTCGGGTCATCAAATGTTCACTTGTCGTTCTGCGTATTAACGTTCTTCTGCATCTCCATAGGTCCCAACATGGAAAACGGCCTTGAGAGGTTTACGGCTGGCTCAAGGCTGCTCAGAGCGAAGGGAGTACCGGCGCCAGGCCCAAAATCGGGTTTCGAAATAATGGTTCTCACCCAATTTAAGGTCCGAACGCGGCATGTCTCTGATCGTGGGCGGTCGCCCGCCGAGCGAGGTTCATAGCAGAACTCATACCTTCTCCGCCATCTGGCGGGCTCGCGGAACTGGTATGTTCAGCGCCACTAGTCACGGGCCGCCATTTGGGAAAACGATGACTGTCCGAGTGAGCATATGCACGGTTGAAGTCCGTGTTAATACGGGGACCAGAGGCTGCGCCGCGGATGCGTGGCGCAAATGAGGGAGTGCCGTTCAGATGTTCAGGATCGCCCGTCGTGGGACGTCAATGACGCGGCCAGCGGCCTTCAGGCGACTTCGGATGAGAGCGGCACTCGTTGCCGTGACGGCCGGTTCCCTGTCGCTCTTGGTCGGGCCCCGCCCGCCGTCGCCGCCACGCCGCCAACATTGGCCGTCGTCGTCGTTGGGCCCGGTACGGTCACGAGTACCCCGGCCGGAATTAGCTGCCCGGCCAAGTGCAGTGCCTCGTTCGCGTCGGGCACCACCATCACCGTGACGGCCAAGACGGCCCATGGCTCTCACCTCCTGCGTTGGGGCGGAGCGTGCTCGGGTACCGGGGCCTGCATAGTAAATGCGTCTGGCCTGGACGTCGTGGGGGCTCAGTTCACGGCCCCAACAACCAGACATGGTCGGCGACGTTGAGTGGTCCCAAGCTCCCGTCCGCGCTGGTGCCGGTGCAAGGCGATTACTCGGGTTACACGTCGCAAGGTTTCCAGACGACCTTCTCTGTGACCGCAGGAGGATTGGTGAACATCTCTATCCCGGCCACGTCAGTGACCTGTGCGCCGGGTGGGAGCAGGTACCAGGGCCAACTCGCCATGGCGCCCGGCGTGGTAAACCCGGGCGGTTCCTTCACCGCCACGGGCTGCAGGCTGGTGTGTTCGGGGGTCAAAGCGCCACGTTCACCTACTCGTTCGCAGGCAACTATGAAGGCCTGAGTACTACCGGTGTGCCACAAGCCGTCGGCTCTATGCGCGAAGACGTCACATACCATGCCAATTGGGGCCGCTTACGTGTGCACCACTAACAACCAAACGTGGAGCGCAACCCCAACCTAGGTTTCCTGCGCCCTGCGCTCAGTTTTCAGACCTGTAGGTCCCCATACGCCGCCGCCCAGAAGTCCTTTACGAGCTCCGTGGGTTCGGGAGACGTAACCATCCGTTGGGTCAGCAGGATCCCCGTTACCCCGGCGCTCGTATCGGTGCGCCAGGTCGTCCCTGAGCCCCCGTCCCAACCGAAGCCTCCTGGGACGCCGGTCGACCCGTCGCTCCGGTGTTGTAGCGCCACGCCGCGCCCGGCTGGTCCAGCAGAGGCAAACTACCCAGCCGGGCCAGCCACTCGTCGGCGGTCAGGTCCGGAGCGGGCCATGGCGGCACCAGCGTTTTCAGTCCCAGCTCCGCCTCCGCCCGTTGGATGGGGTACGGACCGGGGCTCATGATGGAGCCGAACCCCAAGTGGAACGAGAGCACGTCCTCGACCGTTATGGCCCGCTGCGCCGGGACCGTGTCGTCGAGTTGGGAAGCCAAGTTGCGCAGGACCCGCCGGTCGGCGAGCTCCGGCAGCCACCGCTGGACCGGGTCGTCGAGGGCCAGCAGACCGTCCTGTACCAGCAGCGCGGCCGTCACGCCGGTGATCTCGTTTGTTACCCGTTTCTCAGAATTCCTGTGCATCCTCGACAGTGGTGCTGGGAACAATGGTCGTCGCCAGCTTTTACCGCCCTTCTTACGCCACGCAATATGAGCTTCGGCCGCTCGTTGGTAACAGTTCGGTGCCGTTGAGCACGGCAAAGTCCCTAGTCAAAGACCGCCGGGTACGGTGGGGGCGATGATGGATGGCCGGGGACGCACGGAGCGGGTCTCGACCAAGGAGCCCCCAGGGCCCGGGCCGAGGTTCGGGGCGCTTTCGTCGCCGACGGTGCCCCTGACCCCCGAGCAGACGACCCCGGAGCAGAAGCCCCCGGACGGGATCCAAACGCCGTAGAGTCTTCGGCTCCCCGAGACGCGTGGCTGCGTTGGTCGCGGTTATAGCCGTCGCCGCCACTATCGCCGCGTTTGTCGTGACCAACCTGCGCATCTCCGGGAGGCCGCCGCTCAGTACAAGTGATGTGAACGCCATCGTCAACCAAAAGGTCAGCACCGCCATCTCGCAACTGGAGGCGCAGCCGCCCGCCGCAGTTACGGCCTACGCCGCCATCCGGGACGGGCTGGTCGTGGTCGAGGCCAGCCATCAAGGGGGTGCCGGCAATCAGGGGGGTGCCGGCCACCAGGGGGGTGCCAGTAGCGAGGACCTGGGCGCGGGAGTGATCATCAACACCCAAGGTGACATCCTGACTGCACTCCACGTGGTCAATGGCGCGGCCCAGATCAAATTGACGTTTTACGACGGGACTACGTCCACGGCAACTATCAAGGCCGCCAGCGCCGCGAATGACATCGCCGTGCTGACAGCGGCCCAACTGCCCCGGGTTATCGTGCCCGCGGTGCTCGGCTCCGGCCCGCAGGTGGGCGACCAGGTCTTTGCCGTCGGCAACCCGCTAGGCCTCCTCGCCTCATTGTCGGCCGGCGTCGTCTCCGGCCTTGACCGCAGCTTCAGTCTCGGGAATGGGCGGACGTTGTCGGGGATGATCCAGTTCGACGCCGCGGTCAACCCGGGTAGCTCGGGAGGGCCCCTACTAAACACGGAAGGTCAGGTGATCGGGATCGTGACAGGCCTCGCCAACCCAGCCGGGACTGACGACTTTGCCGGCATCGGGTTCGCCGTACCGATCGCCACTGCCGGCCAGGCCGCCGGTTCGCCGCCTAAATGAGCACCACACGCGGGGGGCGGCAGGGCAACCAGAGGTATCGCTGGAGGAGGTCCTGTACCACGTCAAGCGAGTCATTGTCGGCCAAGACACCCTCCTCGAAAGGATGGTCGTGGCCCTCGTGGCCCGGGGGCACTTATTGGTAGAGGGTGTACCGGGACTGGCTAAGACATTGGCGGTGAAGACGTTCGCCAGTGCGCTGGGAGTCGAGTTCCAACGCATTCAGTTCACGCCTGACCTGGTCCCGGCCGATATCGTCGGCACCAGGATTTACAACCAGAAGCTTGGGCAGTTTGAGGTATCTCTTGGCCCTATCTTCGCCAACCTGATCCTGGCTGACGAGATCAACCGGGCCCCGGCCAAGGTCCAGAGCGCGCTGCTCGAGGCCATGCAGGAGCGCCAGGTCACGATCGGGCGGGAAACCCACTCGCTGCCTGACCCCTTCCTGGTGATGGCGACTCAAAACCCGATCGAGTCCGACGGCACCTACCCGTTGCCAGAGGCCCAGGTCGACCGGTTCATGTTGAAGGTCCTCGTCGACTACCCCACTCCAACCGAGGAGTTCGTGATCGTCGAGCGCATGATCGCCGGCCTCGAAGACGTCCACGAAGCGATCGATGTCCATCAACTCAGGGCCTTGCAGAAATCGGTCCCGACCGTGTTCGTCGACCCTCGCCTTATCGAGTACGCCGTCCGGGTGGCCGGCGCGACGCGGGAGCCGTCGGCGGTCGGCCTGCAAGAACTGGCCCGCTATGTCACGTACGGCGTCAGCCCGCGTGCGTCGATCTATATGGTCATGGCCGCGCAAGCCCTGGCGCTGGTACGCGGTCGTCAATACGTCCTACCTGAGGACCTGCTTGCCATGGCCCCGGATGTGCTCCGCCACCGGCTGGTTCTCTCTTACGAGGCGCTGGCTGATGACGTGAGCCCGGACCAGGTCGTCGACGCCATTTTGAGGAGAGTGCCAGTGCCCGACGTCGTGCTGCGCGACGTGAGCAGCTAACTCGCACTGAGCAATCGTGGACCGCGCTCCCTTCCTGACCCCGGAACGGGTCTTGCGCCGGCTCGAGTGGCAGGTCCTCCGGCGGCTCGATGGGCGGCTGCGAGGCGATTACCGCACCATGCTCCGCGGCAACGGCACCGACTTCCTCGACCTGCGCACGTACGAGTGGGGCGACGACGTCCGCTATATCGATTGGAACGTCACAGCCCGGATGGACGAGCTGTTCGTCAGGGAGTTCATGGAGGACCGCGAGGTCACGGTATGGCTGCTCCTGGACAGGACCCTATCAATGACGTTCGGGGCCGTCCAGCGGACCAAGGAGCGGGTGTTGTGCGAGCTCGCCGCTACATTTGGCCAACTGTTCGTGCGCGGGGGGAACCGCGTCGGGGCCATCTTGTATGACGGCGAGCACCATTGGACGCTTCCGCCCCGGCAAGGTCGCAACCAGGTACTGGTGCTGATGCGCGAGCTTCTTCGGCCGGTGAGCGGAGGTGCAGCGACGGACCTCGGCCGGTTGCTCGACACGGCCGCCCGACTCGTCCGTCGCCGGTCCCTCGTGGTGCTCATCTCGGACTTCATCACCGAACCGGGATGGGAACGCCCGCTCCTGCGGCTCACCGAGCGTAACGAGGTCGTGGCCGTGCGACTGGTCGACCCCCGCGAGTACGAGCTTCCCGACGCCGGCCTGTTGTTCGTGCAGGACGCTGAGACAGGCGAACAACTGTTGGTCGACTCGAGCGACCCCCACCTGCGCAGCCGGCTGTTAGCCCTGGCCGAGGAGCAGGACCGCATCATCCAGCGCGGTGTCGACCAGGCCC
Source organism: uncultured Acidimicrobiaceae bacterium (assembly GCA_963749305.1). Taxonomy (GTDB): domain Bacteria; phylum Actinomycetota; class Acidimicrobiia; order Acidimicrobiales; family Palsa-688; genus Fen-671. The sequence goes on along the minus strand of CAVVMN010000011.1, from coordinate 181,466 downwards.
ACGTCGACCTCCACGTAGTATCAACCGAAGAGGACCTGGTTAGCGCCTTCGTGCGTATGGCCGAAAGCAGACGCGGGCGGCGCCGATGACGTTCGCTTCGCCCTGGTGGCTTCTGTGGCTCCTCGCCCTCCCGGCGGTGGTGGCCGCTTACGTGTGGTCGCGGCGGCGGCGAAGGCGCCAAGACGAGGCCCTGGCTGCCCAGGGACTCGTGAGCACCCAGGGAGGGCGGGCACTCAACTGGCAGAGGCACGTGCCGTTCGCGCTGTTCGTGGTGGCCCTCGGCCTGGTCGTGGTGGCCTGCGCCCGGCCCATGGCTACCGTCAGCCTGCCACGGCGTCAAGCCACGGTGGTGCTTTGCATCGATGTGTCCAACAGCATGGCCGCCACCGATGTGAAGCCCTCTCGCATCGGCGCGGCCAAGATCGCCGCTAAGGACTTCGTCCGCGAGCAGCCCTCATCAGTACGGATCGGCGTGGTGGCCTTCGGCGAAGGGGCCGTGATCGTGCAGCCACCCACGCTCGACCACAGCGACGTGGTACAGGCCATCGATAACCTCTCCTTGGGAGGCGGCACTTCTTTGGGGGCGGGCATCCTCACCTCGCTCGACGCCATCGCCGGCAAGACGATCAGGGTCAGCCCGGCCGAGCTGGACAACGATGCTTCGGGCCAGGTCAATATCGGCTACTACGGCGGCTCCACGATCATCCTGCTGTCCGACGGCGAGGACACCAGCCAAACGAACCCGCAAACCTGGGCGAGGTTGGCGTCGGTGGCCGGAGTCCGCATTCAGACCATCGGGGTCGGGTACGGCAGAGGGGACGACGGTACGGATCGACGGGTTCACGGTGGCCACCGCCCTGGATAGCGAGACTTTGAAGGGTGTAGCCACCGTGACGAACGGCGCGTACCATCAAGCCGACGACCAGGCCGCTCTGAAGACCATCTCCAAAGGGATCGACCTGCACTTCACGGTCGTGAAGCAATACACCGAGATCACGGCGGCGTTCGCTGCGGCGGCCGCCGTGTTCCTGGTGGCTGGCGCGCTCATGTCGATGCTGTGGTTCGGACGGGTGCTTTGACGTGACCTTTATCTGGCCGGCCGGTTTGCTGCTGCTGCTCGCTGTCCCTCTTGCTCTTGGCATTTACGTCAGGGCGCAGCGCCGGCGCCGCCCGCAGGCGGTCACATATTCCAACTTGTCCCTGCTGCGAGCGGCGGTCCCGCGCCGTTCACGCTGGCGCCGCCACGTTCCCATCGCCCTGCTTTTGGTCAGCCTGGCCGTGCTGGCGGTGGCGTCGGCGCGGCCCCAGGTCACCACTGACGTACCGCTATCGCAAACCACCATCATCCTCGCCCTCGACGAGTCGGGCTCCATGTGCTCGACCGACGTGTACCCCGATCGGTTGAGCGCAGCCGAAAAGGGAGCCCGCGAGTTCGTCAATTCCCAGCCCAGCGGGACGCGGATCGGCCTGGTGGCCTTCTCCGGTTTCGCCGAACTGGCGGTGGCCCCCACAAGGGACCGCGCCGTCCTGGACCGGGCCATAGGTAACCTCAGCACCAACCCGGGCACGGCCATCGGCGCCGCCATCCTCCAATCGCTCAACGCCATATCGCAGGTGGACCCCCAGGTCGAGCCGGTTGGCAACGCCGTCCTGAACGCCGCGTCGGCCATATCGGCTCCCAGCGGTGGTCTGGGCAGTACGAGCAACCTGGGCAGTACGAGCAATGTGGCCAATGGCTCAGCCGGCACGGGTGCAACCGAGAAACCGGGGAAGCACGGCTACGCCCCCGATGTCGTCGTCCTGCTGACTGATGGGGCCAACAACCGGGGGATCACGCCCCTCCAGGCCGTGCCGTACGCCGTCGCCCGTCGCGTGCGGGTTTATACGATCGGCTACGGCACGACGCACCCGGGCCCGCTGAAGTGCACTCCCCAACAGGGGGGCTTCTATTTCTCCAGTGGGAACTTCGGCAGTGGGGGGTTCGCGGGGGGCGGCGCCGGAGGCTTTACGTATGGGGGGAGCTTTCCTCTGGTCGCTGACCTACCGCCGCTACAGCAGGTCTCCCGGCTTACCGGCGCACAAAGCTACACCGCCCGCGACGAATCCCAGCTCAAAAAAGTCTTTGCCGACCTACCGAAACATATCCTGGTCTCGAGGCAACGCCACGAGGTGAGCGCCGATTTTGCTGCCCTAGGGGCGCTTTTCGCTCTCGCCGCCTTTGGCGCCGCCACCCGCTGGAGCCCTCGCCCTTCGTAACTCGGCCCGCACGCTTCGCGGATTGGGACTCGCTGGGGCTCTCGGTTGATCAGGGACCTATCAGGGTGTTCCCTTATGGCCGGAGTACCGATGAGGGCCGAGAATGGTACCCATGATCTACACCGCACCGCCGGCGCCGGACGCCACCGTCGCGACTGTCAGGGCACCGGGCCATCGGCCCAGTCGCACGTGCCCTGCGTTCACCGTTCCCTCAGTTTGGCCGCGTATCTTCGAAGAAGTGGGCGTTTTCAAGGGAGTGGCGTCATGCTGACGTTCTTGTTCGGCGCCTTCATTGGCGGTTTGGTGATCGGAGCTCTGGCCCGCCTGGTCGTCCCCGGTCCCAACCCGATCGGCTTTTGGTGGACGGTGCTGTGCGGAGTAGGCGGCTCGCTCATCGGCGGGTCGATCGGCCACGCCCTATTCCGTAGTTGGTTCTTTGTTTTTGGCCTGGAAGTGCTGGCCGCCGCTGTTCTGGTGGCGTTCGTCACCAAACGCCGGCGGAACTGGGCTCGACGCTCCTAAGTCCGCCCAGACGGCCACCGCCGGGCGCACCCCGAAGGTAGCGCCAGCCCCGTAACTCGCCCGGACAACAACGGCCTGGCGTTGTAAACCCGGCCCGCGCCCAACGTTCCTGGTCAGTCGGTTACCCTTTCATGCGGCGCACTAGCACGAAGGGAAGCCTGATGCCTGTACTTACGCGGGACGAAGTCGTCTCCAAGACCGCCCGAGCCTCCGCTGTCCAGGCGGGGCCTAAGAAAATGCAGACCGATCCGGGCATTAAGCGCCTGGTCCCGCTGAACGGCGGGGAGCACGTCTATCTCCGTCACCCCGTCACGGGGAAATCGCCGAAGTTCCGGGTTGGTTCCGATCAGTTCGTCGACGCTTTGGCCGAACTAGGCGACCAGTGGCGGCCCCAGTTGCTGCTGGAACTGAAAGAGCTGGGCTGGTCCGAGGTGTATGACGCTCTCGAGTCTCGCTGAGCCTCTTTAGTGCAATACCGGGACCTTGGCCAGGTCGGCTGCGAACCATTTCGTTTCCAGCCGTTGGACCGTCCCGTTAGCGATCAACGCGCCGAGGGCCGCATTGACGCGAGGGACGAGACGGCTCCCCTTGGGAAGGGCGATCCCGTAGTGCTCACCCGTCGGGACCAACCCGACGAAAGCGCCATAGTAGGTGGGCGCCAGCGTCTTCAGCGCGCCCAGCGTCGGTGCGTCGTAAACGACAGCCTGGCAGGTGCCAGTCTGCAGGTCCTGCATCAGGGTGGGGACGTTATCCGGCAATAAGACCGGCTTTTGCGGCGCGATCCGCGTCGCCGCCACCACGGCTCCGGTCGAGTCGCGCAGGGCGCAGAGTTGAAGGCCGCGCAGGCCGGCCAGCGTTGTCGGGGTCGGGCTCAGGTTTTTAGCGGCCAGCACACCCTGGTCGACAGTCATGTACGGCTGGCTGAAAGCAACGTCCTGGCTGCGGGCGGGTGTGATGGTGATCTGAGCCACAGCCATGTCCCATGGCTTCTTCCCGGCGGCGATCAGATCGCCGAACCCGCTCTGGACGAAGGTAACCTTAGGGAGGCCGAGGCCCTTGGCCAGCGCCAGGGCCAGGTCGATGTCGAAACCCTGGGCGTAGATAACGTGGGCTCCGCGAGCCACCCCGGTTTCGAAGCCTTCGCTGGGCAATGACACGCCGACGGTCAGTTGTCCGGGCGTCAGCGTGGCCGATGCCGGTCTCAATTGGGCCGGTCGTACCGGTGAAGCGCCCACCGGTGCCGCGAGTGCCATGGTTGCAGCCACGAGGGCGCCGGCGAGGCCAAATTTCATCACCACCGTTTTCACCATGTTTGTCTCCCTCGAGACTGCGCCGTTCACCACCGGTTTCATCATGAATGAGCCATCACTTTGACAGGCATCCCGATTACGGAGAAGTTATAGAGCCATTGGGCCGTCGTCGCCATTTGCCTTACGCAGCCGTGCGACGCCGCGTACGGGGGGACGTCGGGGAAATAGTGGAAAGCGACCCCGCCGTTGAACGGTACTGCCCACAGCAGCCACTCCTGAAATGGTGTCGACCACCATTTGGCATATTTTGCGTACACCTTGAAATTCCCTGTCGGAGTTGGTGTCGACGGTTTTCCGGTCGAAACGGGGATAACCCGGACCACGCTGTTGTTGTCAATGGCCAACACGAGTTGGCGGTCGATCAGGACCTCAGCTCTCTTGCCCGGGCCACCGCGCGTGATCGGCTTTGGGCGGGTGGCGGTCTGGAGCCGGGCCAGTGTCTGCGGGCCGAGGACGCCGTCGCGGGGGAGGCCTTCCCATTTCTGGAAGGCGAGGACGGCGGTCTGCGTCTGCGGGCCGTCCAATCCGTCAGCGTCTGCGGGGAGCAGGTACCCAAGCGATACCAGGCGGCGTTGGGCTGCCAGCAGGCCCGGTACCGTAGGCCCGGGCGCCTCCACCGGCACCTTCCACACAGGCACATCGGGTGTCTCGAGGGCGTTCAGCGTGATCGGCAACGCGGTGACAATGCCCGGGAACATCCCGTAGGCGATGCCTCCGTCTATCAGGAGCTGGACCTTGGTGACGCCATCGAACCCGCTAGCGGTGTGCACCAGTTGGGATAGCCGGGCGTCGAGGCTCTGGGCACTGCCAAGGGCGAAATTCAGGCTCAGGTCTACGGTGGCCTCGCCATTTGCGACGGTAATGCTGCGAAGCTGGCTACCGGACGGGACGTACGTCCGGTAGCCGAATTTGTACTCGGCCGCAGTAGGCCCGGCTAGCAAGGCCTGGACGGCGGCTCGAGGGGTCGAGCCCGGTCGGGTCACCGAGACCAACTGCTCGCCGACCAAGAACCAAACCTTGACCGTCGCCGCTGAAGTTGATGACTGACCGTTCGGGTGGTTGCTGGCCGCGTGCAGCGTGGCCGCCTGGAGCTTGGCCGGCGGCACGGTGGCCGCCTGGCTGGCGGGCTCGGGCCCGAGCGCCACCAACGTCAGCATGGCCACGACCACCGCTGCTAACCGGTAGGCCACGCTTTTTCCTAAGCCGGCGCAGTGATCGGCCCAGCCAACTGCTTTCACGGGGGACCGGCCGCTGTGGCCGGATGACCCTCCACGGCCCAGTCCTCCTACGGCCGGTCCTCCTACGGCCGGTCCTGTCATGGGCAGTCCTGCTATGGCCGGTCTGGTTAAGGCCGGTCTGGTTAAGGCCGGTCTGGTTATGGTTCGCGCTGTCACGACCTGTTTTTGCTCCTAGCAAGTGACGCCCCGACCGAGGCCCGGGTCTCGACGGTAGCAGCACGAAAATCTCGACCACAAAAGGGGTGCCGGCAAAAGGGTGTTGCTGGAAGAGTTCTTCGAACCGTTGGCGTCCACCGGGACCGCTCAGGCGACGATCGAGCGCTCCAGTTCCAGTAGCGATCGCGGGGCCCGAGGCCGAGTTGGGCGAATGCGGAACGGGCTCGGTGGACGACAGCCAGAGCCTCACCCCGCCGGCCTTGCTCGAGCAGGGTCGATGCCGCCCGCAGGTAGCGCACGTCGTCGTACGGGGCGAATTCGATAGTGCGCTCCACGGCCCGTCTCAGCGCGTCCAGGTCACCACGACGCGCCGCTTCGGTGGCGCACAGGTCGAGGAGCTCGAGCATGACGAGTTTGGCTTGCTGGCGTGGTTTTTCGGCCCAGTCGTCGTACCTGTCGTCAGGGAGGAGGTCGCCCCGATAGCGAGCCATAGCGCCTCGCGCCACCGCCGTCGCCAGTGCCAGGTCCTTCGACGCCAACGCCTGGGCGCGCCGTCGCTTCAGAGAAGAACTCCTGGACATCGACCTGAAGTTCGCCGTCCAGGGCCAGGATTTCACCTTCTCGATTGAGGACACCGCCGGCGGTCGCCCGCAAGCGGTTCAACACGGTGCGCAGCCGGTTACGCCCCGCTGACCGCGCCACTTCGGGCCAGAGCGTCTCGATGGCCTGTTCGGCATGCACACGACCGCCAGAAACGGCCACGAACTTGAGCAGTTGCGTTTCCTGGCCCGGCCGCAACGGGACCGGGCGGCCGCCGACCGTCAGCTCGAAGCGGCCCAGTACGGCCAGGGACATCGGGAGCGCGCTCGCTCTCAAGGCCAGCGCGGCGGGCTGTTCGGTGTTCGCCGCCAAAGCCAACAGCTGCTCGGTTACCGCACGCTCGCGTACCAGCGGGAGCAAGGGCTGACCCAAGCGAGCCGCTTCCTCGCACGCTTGGGCCGCAAGCACTGCCGCGATACCGTCCTGCCCCCGCCGAAAAGCAGCGAACGCCCGCATCAGGGTTACCCGCCATTGCTCGCGTGGGTCAACCCGCTGCCGGCTCAACGCCAGCAGCCGCTCTTCGGCGATGTCGGGGTCGCCATGCCTTGCCTCGAGCACGGCGTCGGCCAGGGCCACCAGATGCCCGGCGTCCTTGGGGTCAGCCTTGACGCGGGCCAGGTACTCGTGGGCGAGGGCGGTGTAACCTACCCGGTCCAAGAGATCGGCCGCGTCGGCCAGGAACTCTCCCGAGCCGATCGGCAGCCACGCGGTCCCGAGCAACTCGACCTGGCGGATGTTATGGAGCGTGGCTTCGGCGTCCCCCGTGTAGGAAGACAGCACAGCTAGCCTCCAGTGGCCGTGTGAGCGTTGGAAGGGGCTCTTTTTCAGCTCCGCCACCCGGAACACCTCGTCCACGCTGTCCCGGCACACTTCTGTCTGGCCGAGCTCGGCGGCGAGCATGGCCCGCCAGATCATCACGAAGCCCCAAGCGGTCAGCCTGTCCGCCACCTGACGAAGGGCTTGTTCCAGGCGGTCCATTGCCCTGTTGAACTGGCCACCGGGAAAGTCGATGTGCACCGTCCAGTCCACCAGCACAAACGAAGCGGCCGCCCGCCGGCCGAGCCCGAGGTACAGCTGTGAGGCCCGCGCGAAGCATTCCTCTGCTTCGGCCACGGCACTTTCGTCACGTCGGCCACCAACGTCGACTCGCCGGCACAGAGCGAAGCCGAGGAACTCGTTGGCGCGAGCACGAGTCAATTGCTCCTCCGGCCTCGCCGACGCCAATACCTGGCGCGCCGCGGCGTTCGGCCCCGGCGTAGTCCAGCGCGGCCAACTGACGGACCTTCGCCAGTTCGGCGGCAGCCGACCGGTACAGCACCGCGTCGCCTCTGCGAGTGGCGATTTCCTGGGCGTGGTCGAGCAGTTGGCAACAGAGGCTGTACTTGCTCGAATGGCCGAGACGCCGGCCGACCAGGACAAGGACCTCCGGATGAGCGTCGACCGCTTCGGGAGGCAACTGGTCGAAGCGGGCCTGGAGCTCGAAGTTGTCCATCGCGTCCTCTTCGGGGCCGGAGGTGGCGCCCAATACCGCCGCCGCCTGGTTGGGGTCCCCCGAAGCCAGCATCAGCTCGAACGCCGGGCCGAGCTCGCCCCGGCTCCGGTAGACCTCGGCCACCTTGGCCATGGCGTCCTTCCTCACAGGCGCCAACGCGGCCAGGTAGTCGCGCACCGGCCCGGCCAGGTCCCACCATGGCCCCTGCTTCGGTGTGAAAGGGATACCCGCTTTCAGCGCTCGTTCGAACAGGCCATTGTCCTCACCGATGGGATGCCCGCTGACAGCGCTCACCACCTGGGCGTCCAGCAAGGGCAGACGGCCGATTTGAGCCAGGTCTGACCGCGCCTCTGGCCCGAGAGTGTCGAGGGCGTCTTCGAGGATGGCGGCCACGGCTCCGGCCGGATGGCCCGGCCCCGCCGCCTGAGCCACTGCGGCCAGCTCCTCGCCGGTCCGCACCGCCCTGGCGGCAGCCAGGACGGTAGCGGCCGTCCAGCTCCCGGTGGCTTCATCGAGCGCGGCCGCCGTCTTCGGCCCCACCTCCAGGCCGAAGCCCGTCCCGGCAGAGCAACAGGGTCTCGTTTGGGTTGAGTGCCAGGTCCGCCGCCGAAAGCTGGAGGTACTCAGCCCGCCGCAACCGGCCGGCGCCGCGCGGCAGGCGTCTGGCCAATACGACCAGGCGTTGGTCTCCCTCGAGGGAGGTGGCCAAATGGTCAATGAGCTCCCCGGCGTCGGGCTCGACGTGGTGGGCGTCATCTACGACAAAGGTGCAGTTCTCCGCGGCCAGCAAAGCCACCAGAGTGTCGACCAGCTCGACGGGGTCCTGTTTGCCCTCCGCCGCGGCGGCCGCGTCCGTGAACCCGGCCCGGCGGGCAGCCTGGTGAAAGCGAGCGGCCAGTAGCGGAGAGGTCACGCCCGCGTGCTCCAACTGGACGTCGATGCCCACGCTGCGCCAGTGGTCCACCAGTTCGGCGGCCAGGACGCTCTTGCCATAACCGGCTGCCGCTTCTACGACGATGACCCGGTACCCCGCGCTACGCCCGGTAAGGCGAGGTCTCGGCACGTGGTGCGGCGGCAGGCGGTTCATGAAACCTCAGCTTCGACTATACAAGTGCGTCGTTTTTGCCAGCCACAGCGCCCGTTGATTACCTGATCTGGGTGAGCCCGCGGTGGCGGAGCGCGCGTATCTTGGTCCTTGAACGAGTGCCGACCGGGAGGAGGGCGCCATGGGCGTCGAGTCAGAGCGGGTCAAAACCTTCGGAAAGCTCGAAGATGGGCTGCGCCAGGCGAGCGACTGGTACCTGTGGGGGCCCTACGTGAGCGAGCGCCAGTGGGGCACGGTCCGAGAGGACTACAGCGAAGACGGGGAGGCCTGGAACTACTTCCCCCACGATCACGCCCGGTCGAGGGCCTACCGCTGGGGCGAGGACGGCATGGCCGGTTTCTGCGACGTCGAACAACGTCTGTGCCTGGGGTTGGCACTGTGGAACGGTCGCGACCCGATCTTGAAGGAGAGGCCCTACGGCCTTACGGGGTCGGAGGCCAACCACGGTGAGGACGTGAAGGACTACTGGTGGTACCTCGATGCCGTGCCCAGCCACTGCGTGGAACCGCTGGCGCTACCACTACCCCCAGCGCGCCTTTCCCTACGAGGACCTCCGTCAGGAGAACTCCCGGCGGAGCAAGTGGGACCCCGAGTACGAGCTGCTCGATACCGGTGCCTTCGACGAAAACCGGTACTGGATCGTCGAAGTCCACTACGCCAAGGATGACCCCCACGACGTCCTGATGTCCGTCCAGGTCACCAACGCCGGCCCCGATGCCGACACGCTGCACGTGCTGCCGAGCGCATGGTTCCGCAACACCTGGTCGTGGGATTTCGACGCCCCCAAGCCGGAGCTGGCCGCGAACGGCCCGGCGTCGGTCGGTATTCGCCATCCTTTCCTGGGCGAGCTGGAGCTGATCGGCCGGGCCGCCCCAGGCGGGGCGGCCCCGACCCTGCTCTTTTGTGAGAACGAGACCAACGAGCGCCGGCTCTACGGCGTGACCGCCACTCCTAAGTACCCGAAAGACGGCATCAACGACCACGTCATATCGGGTGCCGGTACAGTGAACCCAGAGCTCCGGGGCACCAAGTGCGCCTTCTGGTACCAGGTGACGGTGCAACCCGGCGCCACTGTTGACTTGCACCTCCGGCTGCGCCCGAAGGGCGCCAAGCCGGCGGCGTCAGAAGCGCTCGGCAGTGACTTCGAGAAGGTGATAGCCCAGCGCCGGGCCGAGGCCGACGAGTTCTACACCGAACTGACGCCCAGGGAAGCCTCGGCGGACGAGGGTTTAGTGATGCGGCAGGCCCTGTCGGGCATGCTGTGGAGCAAACAGCTTTATTACTACGACATAAAGCGCTGGTTGGAGGGCGACCCTACACAACCAAGCCCTCCGCCGTCGCGACGGTATGGGCGCAACTCCCGGTGGCAGAACTTCGACGCCTTCGACATCATGTCGATGCCGGACAAATGGGAGTACCCCTGGTTTGCGGCCTGGGATATGGCTTTTCACTGCGTCGCCCTAGCCCACGTGGACCCCGCGTTCGCCAAGTACCAGCTCATCCTGTTGTGCCGGGAGTGGTTCCAGCACCCCAACGGGGCGCTGCCCGCTTACGAGTGGGACTTCGGTGACATCAACCCCCCCGTTCAAGCGTGGGCGGCCCTCGAGGTGTTCGCCATCGACGGTGGCCGGGACATCGATTTCCTGAGCCGTATTTTCGACAAGTTGCTGGTCAATTTCACGTGGTGGGTCAACCTCGAGGACAAAGGGGGTTGCAACCTGTTCGAAGGCGGTTTCCTGGGGTTGGACAATATTGGCCCCATCGACCGTTCCCACCTGCCGGTGGGCGGTACCCTCGAGCAATCGGACGCCACGGGGTGGATGGCCACGTACGCGCTATCAATGGCCGCCATCGCCATCGTGCTCTACCGGTTGGGGAACCGGCCGACGCAAGACGTGGCCCTCAAGTTCATCGAGCACTTTGCTGCCATTCGCGACGCGATGGAGAACCAGGGGTTGTGGGACGACGTCGACGGCCTTTTCTACGACCGCCTCGTCACTCCCGATGGGACCCCCGTACCGGTGAAGGTCCACTCCATGGTCGGGATCATCCCCATGTTGGCTTGCGCCTCGATGGACGAGACCGCCCTGCGCCAGAGCATGGTGGTGGCCAAGGAGTTGCCCCGGCTCCTTCGTGGCTTCGGCCTCGACGACATGGAAAAGCTCTCCAATACTGACCTCGTGCAGGGGGAGCCGGGCGAGCGGCGGCTGCTGCTTGGAGTGGTCGGCGTCGACCGCCTCGAGCGGCTGTTCAGCAAGCTGTTCGATGAGCGCGAGTTCCTGGCCCCGTACGGTTTGCGGGCCATCTCCGCCTACCATCTCGACAATCCCTACGAGCTCGACGTGGAGGGGTTCCGGGCCAGCATCGATTACGAACCGGCGGAGTCGACCACGCCCATGTTCGGAGGGAACTCCAACTGGCGGGGGCCGCTGTGGTTCCCGGTCAACTACCTGGTGGTGGAGGCGCTGCGACGTTACTACCGGTTCTTCGGGGACTCCTTCAAGGTCGAGTACCCGGCCCGGTCCGGCCAGAAGCTGAGCCTGGGTGACATCTCCCAGGACCTGCGCCAGCGGCTGGTGTCGATCTTCCTAGTCGGCCCGGACGGCCGACGCCCTTGTTTCGGTGGCAACGAACGCTTCCAAACCGACCCGGCCTGGAAGGACAACATATTCTTCAATGAGTACTTCCACGGTGACAACGGTGCCGGGCTCGGTGCTTCCCATCAGACGGGATGGACCGGGGTGGTGGCCGATATCATCCGGCGGCGCCACGGCGAGGTTGGCGCCTTGGGCGACATCCTCCGGCTGGTGGCGGGGCCTCAACTTGAGGGCAAGAAAGCGGCAAAATAACAGGGGCACGCTTAGGCCGGAAGGACAACTGGCCTAAGCGTCCACTCGCCAGCCAAAAAATTCGGCTATGCCCTGGCTTCGAAAACGGTGTTGAAGGGCGTGCCCGCCACCCGGCGGAAACCGTTGAAGCCGGCCGCCGTCACGATGGCCCGGATACGGGCCTCGCCGGCTTGCGCACCGAGGGCCAGCCCGACGTCCTGGGCCAGTGACGACGGGGTGCAGAGCAGGGTGGAGAACGCATAGTACGCCCGGCCCACCGGGTTCATGTTGTCCTCGACGCGGTCTCCGGCCGCCGGCTCCACGATCATCCACCTCCCGTCGGGTGCCAGAGAGTCGTAGACGTGGCGAGCAGCTCCGGCCGGGTCACCCATATCGTGCAGGCAGTCGAACATGGTGACCAGGTCGTAACCCTGGCCGGGGTACACCGACGCGGCGGCCATTTCGAATTTCACCCGGTCGTCCACTCCGGCGCCGGCTGCTCTTTTGCGGGCCGTCTCGACAGAACCCTTGTAGTAGTCGAAACCAACGAACGTGGAGGCGGGGAATGCCTCGGCCATCAAAACGGTCGACGCGCCGTGCCCGCACCCGACATCGGCCACCCGGGCGCCTCGTTGCAGTTTGGCCACCACACCGTCGAGGGCGGGTAACCACTCAGCCACCAGGTGGGCGTTGTAACCGGGACGAAAGAAACGTTCGCACCCGTCGTGGACGTCGGCGACGTGGTCGTGCCAACCGATCCCGGCACCGGTCTTGGCCGCCTGGGTCACGCGGGGAGAGTCGATTACCGAGCCAAGCGCGATCTGGAAAAAACCGGGCAAATAGGCCGGGCTGTCCTCGTCCGTAAGGGCCACTGTCTGCTCGGGGGGCAGGAGGTAGCGCCCACTGTCAGGGTCGTAATCGACGTAGCCCCCGGCGGCCTGGGCGTTTAGCCACTCCTGCGCGTAGCGCTCGGAAATCCCGGTGCGTCGGGCCAGCTCGGCCGCCCCAATGGGGCCGGCGCCGGCCAGCGCACGGTAAAGCCCGAGCTTGTCGCCCATTACCACTAGAGCGGTATTAAGGGTGGCACCGACCTCGTCTACAGCGCGAAAAACGAAACTCATCAGTTTGTCGGTGTCGATAGCCGCGGGTTCTTGGACCGTCGCCATTTGGCGTCCTCCTGGTAACTCAATTAGGGACATTGCGTTGCCGCTCAGGGTAAAACCGCCCGCCCCGGCCTCGCTTCCGGGGCCCACCCTAAGGTTTTCGACGCCAACCAGGCCCCGGACCGGGTGCCCTAGCCCCCGCTCTCCATGCCCCCGCTCTCCATGCCCCCGGTCTCCATGCCCCGGCTCTGCATAATTGTCGCCAGCTCATCTCGTGAGCTGATACCGAGCTTCCTGTAGACACTGCGCAAGTGGTACTCGACCGTTTTCGGGCTGAGGAACAGGGAGCCCGCCGCCTCTCGGGTCGTGCGGCCGCCGGCCAAAAGTAAGGCTATTTGCAGCTCCTGCGGGGTCAGCTGGTCGCGCGTTGAGGGCCCAGGCTGGCGAGCCGTCTCCCCGGTGGCGGTCAACTCGGCGCGGGCCATCTTCGACCACGGACCGGCCCCCAGCAGGTCGAACTGGTCTATGGCGGCCCGCAGCTGCTCCCTGGAACGCATCCGTTGCCGGCTGCGGCGTAACCGGGCGCCATAGGCCAGGCGCGTCCTGGCCGCTTCGAACACGTCCGGGGTCTGGGCATGGTTTTCTAGCGCCGCAGTGAACTCATTGTCCATCTGGTCCTCGTCAGCCAGAAGCCCGCGGCACCGGCCGGCGCGGGCGATGGCCCATGGCAGCCCCTTGGCCATCGCTTCTGCTTCGAACGCCGCCGCCGTCTCCTCGGCCGGGAGGCGCCGGCCCAGACGGAGGTAAAGCTCGACCAGCTCCGGGCCGGGTGAAAGGTCAACGTCGGATATACCGCATTCGCGCCTGAACTCTTCTTGCTGTTTGAAATGGGCAACGGCCTCGGCGGCGGCCCCCCGAGCCAACTCCACCTCGCCGAGAGCAGCGGTAGCCCACAGCTTGATTAGACGGAGGCCGAGCTCATCTGCCAGCTTTATGGCCTCACCGGCATGGGCGCGACTTTGCTGCTCGTGGCCCTGGCGCGCTTCCAACCAGGCCAAACGGGACAGCGCGGCGGCCAGGTCGGTCATCTGGTTGGTCTCCCGGGCCAGCCCTATGACCTCGTGAAAGGCGGCCTCGGCTTCGGCCCAGCGGTCAGTGGTGGCGAGGTCGATGGCCACGTGGCTGAGCAGGTACGGGAGCACCCCGATAGCGGCGCGGGCACGGACCAGGTCGAGAGCACGGCCGACAAGCTCCCGACCGGTACCCGCCTCGCGCAGGCACAAAGGGCCTAATGCGGCCCATGCCAACAACCTCGGGTCGTCGGCCAGCTCTTCGGACGCCTCGGCCACCTCCACCGCCTCGTGCAAAAACCCAGCGCCGGTTTTCGCCTCCCCGGAAAGGGTGAGCGCCATACCGCGCGCCATGCCGGCGAAGAACTCGCTCAGCCGTCGACTGGCTGCCGGTGCCACCTCGGCGATCCGGGCGCCGGCATCGCGCATGGCCACCGGGTCACCGGCGTAGAAAGCGGCGTTGACCACCTCGGCCAGCATCACAACGGCTCGGTCGGGGTCGTCGGCAGCCACCCGTTCGGCGCCCTTCAACAAGATGGCCTGCCCTTCACCCACTCGCCCGAGACGGGTAGCGATATGGCCCCGCAGTTGGTCTATGGAGGCTCTCAGTTCAGGCGACTGAGCCGAATTGGCGGCCAGGTCGAGGAGGTCTTGAGCGCGAACGGCCAGACCACCCAGCCACGCGGAGTCGGCGGCGTTGTACAAAAGCTGTCCGCGCCACGCGTCATGCGGCGCCAGTTGGGCGGCCCGCTCGAAATGCTCGCGAAGCTACGTCGTAAGCGCTCCGGTCCCGCGCCCGCCGGCCGGCTTGCTCCAGGGCGGCGCAGGCCACCTCGTCCGGGCCCCACACGGAAAGTGCGAGGTGCCAGGCCCGCCGGTCGAACTCGGCGTCCGGGAGAGCGTCAGCCAACGCCCGGTGAACGCGGCGCCTGGCCTCGCTGGAAGCATCGTTGTAGACGGCGGCGCGGACCAGCGGATGACGGAAATGCAATTGCCCATCTCTGGTGTCGACCAATCCCGCTTCCTCAGCCGCAGATAGGTCGTCCACCCCGAGGTTGAGCAGAGGTGCGGCTCGGGCGATAACAGAAAGGTCGCTGGTGTCGTTGGCCGCGGCCAGGAGCAAGACGCCCAAAGAGGCGGGCGGCAAGGCCCGAATGCGCCTGAGGTAGACATCGGAGACGCTGGTCACCAGCAACAATGGCGTGTCCAGGGGCGCCCCCTGGCGGAACCGGTCGATCTCGGCCGAAGCTTCGAGCAAGGCCAGCGGGTTACCCCCGGTTTGGCGATGGAGCCTCTCCACCAGGTCCTCGGGCACGGGGCGGGAAGAACCAATAGCCAGGATCTCGGTGGCCGCCGACCGGGGCAGGCCATGGAGGCGCAGGTACCTCAAGTCGGAGCCATCGAGCAGCGAAGTTTCGCCTTCGCGCACCGTGACAATCACGGCGATCGGGTCGGCCACCAGCCGGCGGAAGGCGAACAGCAGCGCATCCGACGTGGAACCGTCCACCCAGTGTGCGTCGTCCACCAGCACCAGTAACGGGGCCGTGTCGGCGAAGGCGGCCAACAAGCTGAGGGACGCAGCACCAACGGCGAAACGGTCCTCAGCGCGCGGTGGCCCAATGGCCAGCGCGCTCTCGAGCGCGGCCGCTTGTGGCGGAGGGATCTGCGAAAGGGACCCGAGTGCCGGGCGCAACAATTCGAACAAGCCCCCGAACGGGACCTGAGTTTCGGACTGGACGCCCCGGGCCCGTAAAACCCGCATCGACGGTGCCTCATGCTCGGCGTAGGCGAGAAGTGCAGATTTTCCCATCCCGGCCGCCCCGATCAGCGCGAGCACACCGCTCTGGCCGTCACGAGCGTTGGCCAGCAACTCGCGGATGGCTTGCTTCTCTTCGTCACGGCCAAAAAGCGGCACTGGCTCGAGTGTAGGTTTGCGCCTATGTCACCCATTGAAGTGGTTCAAGCCTTTGGGACATTTTGGGCCGACCACGACCTTGACCGAGCGGTTGCAATGCTCACCGAGGATTGCGTGTTCGACGCCACCGGCCCCGCCCCTGACGGGGTTAAGTCCGTCGGTCCGCACGAAGTCCGCCAAGCATGGAAGGCGATATTCGATGACGTCTCGTCCCGGTTCGAAGCGGAGGAAACGTTCGCCGCCGAAGACCGCGTGGTCCAGCGCTGGCGCTACACCTGGGATGGTGGCCACGTCCGCGGCGTGGACGTGTTTAGAGTACGCGGTGACCGGATCGCGGAGAAGCTTTCGTACGTGAAGGGTTAACCCTCTGCGACAACCGCCGGCGGCAGCCGCCGACCGGCCGCGACGGGGTCAGCTCGTGCCGGACAGGGCGCCGTCGACCCAGGCTTTCAGCGCGTGGGCCGGCAGAGCTCCCACTTGACGAGAGACCACCTCGCCGCCGTCAATGATCAGAAGCGTCGGTATGCTCCGGGCGTCGTAACGCCGCGCCAACCCCGGCGCCCTGTCGACGTCGACCTTGACCAGCTTCAAGTGGCCAGCCCGGTCCTTGGCCAGTTGGTCGAGCGCGGGGCTGACCATCCGGCATGGAGGGCACCATTCGGCCCACAGGTCGACCAAGACCGGGACGGTAGAGCCAATGGCGACGGTGTCGAAGTCGTCGTCCCCGGCCTCAGTGACCCAAGGCAGCGCCGACTGGCATTTGCCGCACTTAGGGACACCGCGCGCGCTGGCGGGTACCCGGTTCTTCGTACCGCAACTCGTGCATGAGACGATGTCCGAACGGTCCCCGTGGTCCCGGTCGCTGGGCATCAGTTCACCCTTTCTGGCCTCGTGACGGCGTTATCGAGGTGCTAACTCGTCCATGTAACCATCCGCCCGGCGCTATGTGCGGCCGGCGGCGCGAACGGGCACTCCTGTCGACCGGCGGGGTGGTTTCCTCCCGTGGGCCCCGTATAGCCTGCTGGCAGTTGGCCACAGCGCTGGGAGCAAATACATGGACACCGATTACGACGTCATAGTCCTGGGCGCAGGTGCGCCGGGAGAGCACTGCGCAAACGCCTTAGCCGAGGGAGGCCTACGCGTCGCGGTCGTCGAACGCGAACTTGTCGGAGGCCTGTGCACGTATTGGGGCTGCATCCCCTCCAAAACTCTGCTGCGCCCGGGCGAGGCCGTCGCCGGAGCACGTGAGGCAACGGCCAAAGCAGAACTAAACGTGGACGCCGCTCTCGCCTGGCGTGACTACATGGTCTCGAACTATTCCGACGAGACCCAGGTCAAGTGGCTGGCGAGCCACAAGATCGACCTCATCCGGGGCCAGGGCAAGTTGTCCGGTACGGGTGTGGTCGACGTGGACGGAGTGCGGCATACCGCGGCCCATGTCGTGGTGGCAAGCGGTTCGGAGGCCGTCATCCCGCCTATTCCGGGCTTGAGGGAACTCGACGGCATCTGGACAAATCGCGAGGGGACGGCGTTGAAGTCTGTGCCGCGCCGCCTCCTTGTCCTGGGTGGCGGGCCGGTGGGCGTGGAACTGGGGCAAGCCCTGCACCGCCTCGGCTCGGAGGTGGTAATAATCGAGGCCGCCGCGCACCTCCTCTCCAGGGAGCCCGCCCCGCTCGGAGAAGGTCTCGGCGTAGCCCTTCGCCGCGATGGTGTCGAGCTTGCCCTCGGCATGTCCGTTACATCGGCTCGCCGAGAGGGCGAGGACTTCGTCTTGGGCTTCGGGGACGGGAATGAGCTGCGCGGTGACAAACTGCTGGTGGCCACCGGTCGTCGTCCACGCATCAACGAAATAGGCCTGGAGACCGTAGGCGTCAAGGCGGATAATCATGGGATCCCGGTCGACTCGCACCTGCGGGCCGGAGAACGGCTATGGGCCATCGGCGACGTGAACGGGTTGTGGCCTCTCACTCACGTTGGTGAGTACCAGGGCGACGTAGTGGCCGCAAATATCCTCGGCGAACGGCGCGAAGCCAACTACGAGGCCGTACCGCGGGTCGTCTACACCGACCCTCAGGCCGCGTCGGTCGGCGCCAGCGCCGCCCGGTTCAGCGGTACGGCCCTTTTGTCCGAGGAATCGAAACTGCAGACCTACAACCGCAATTACGCCGAAACCAATGGGTTCCTGACGCTGTTGAGCGATGGTGAAAAACTGACCGGCGGTTACGCTCTGGGCCCGATGCAGGAGAATGGTTGCAGCAAGCAACACTCGCCATTCGCGCCCGGGTGCCGCTCGAGATCCTGCAGGACACCATTCAGCCTTTCCCGACTTTCTCAGGCATTTACAACGCCGCCCTGAAAGCATTGCGGAAGGAAATCTTGACCGCCGGGCAGCCGGCCGGGTAGAGAAAAGGGCCGTCGGGGGCGTATTGAAGGTCCGCTCCGACGCTGCCGACGTTCGTCGCACCGCCGCCGCTCCCTCGCGCCAGTGCCGGGACCGGACAACCGTCGCCTTGGCCGGTCCTTCAGCTTGCAGCCGGGACCGCGCCCTGGTCGGATAGCGACAGCGCCGCCAGCGCTCCGGCCACCGCAGCTGCGCTCGAGCTCAGAGTGACCAACAGGCGTGACGATTTCGGCAGGCCGGTAGTACCAGCCGTGCCCAATGCGTCGATGCAGTCGCCGAACGCCCCGGCAGCCAACCACACGCGCAAACGGGCCGGGTCCGAGCCGGCAATGAGCGTCCCCCATCCCAGGACGATCTCCCTCACCGCCAAGGAGCGGGACAACGTCCTTCCCCCGGCGGTCGCTCCTGGTGCGCCCACCCAGAGGCTGGCCAAGGAGGGAGCGAGGAGCGTCGTGACCCCGATCCCGGTCCGGATGACTGCTAGCAGACGACCGACGTCGCGCGCCTGCTCCTGGCTGAGAGGTCCTGCCATCTAGCAAACGTACCCTTCCCGCTCCGGCCTATTCCCGTTAGGGCACAGGCGTCTTAGGCCGGCGACCAGTGCTTCGAACCGCGGGTTGGGCCACGGCCGCCGACGCCGGCTGAGTCCCGACGGCTCAGGGCGCATGCACGCTTTCCCAACCGGAGGGTAGGTAGGGGACAACGTCACCATCCCACGTAAAGTCAAGCGGTGTCGGGAACTGGACTGGCCGGACCAATAAAAAGTCGTAAGACTCTTTCCAATTGTGGGCGGCCGGCGACGCATAACCAACCCCGGCGATGCAGTCGCTGCAGCTCGTCCCGGCCCACTCCCCGAGGAGTTCGTCTCGGTGGCCCCAGCACCCGCTGGCCGTCGGGCCAGTGCAATCGAAATTCCACGTGCCTTTGCTACCCCCCCAGCCGTCATCGTAAAACCAGCCGAAGATGGCGGCGACCGCGTTCACTGAGTCGCCGGCCCACGCTCCGCCAAAGGCGTACATCCCCCCTCCAGCCGGGAGCCACACCCGCACGGGGCCGTACGACGTTTGGAAAGCGGGGTCCTGGGCTTGTCGCGCCGCCTGCGTGGCCGCTTCGCTCAGGTACGGGGACAGGCCAACCAATGGTGGCACCCCGACCGAGATCCTGACCAGGTTGACCAGGACGAACAATTGTTTTGTCGCACCCAGCTGGAAATAGTTGGACGGCAAGGTGAGGCCGTTGAGGTGCTGGGCCGCTTGGGCCTGATTGACCGCTGTCAGCAACAGGTCGGTGCAGTTCCTGGACGAGTTGTACTGAAGCGCGCCGGCGGGGTAGCAGGGGGACTGGCAGGTCAGGCCGCCACCCTGCCCGTATGTGCACATCCCCGTGTTGTTGGCAAACAGGGGCATGGCTCGGTTAACCGTCGGGTTGGGCAGCGGAGTGGAAGCGCCCGCCGCCTGAGCGCTACTGGCCGAGAGGGCCGCCAAGACCACAACGGCACTGAGGATGGCCCGCAGTCGGCTCACCCGGCCGAGGCTACATGCGTCGGGTGACGGGTCACCACGGTTCGCGGGGAGCGGAGGTCACCGCCTGAGCGGAGGCTGGCCCTGGGCCAGCGGGAGGCAGCGGCGGTCCCGCTCGCCCGTTTGAGTGGGCCGGCAGCCATGCGGCTAGCCGGCCAATGCTGGGGGCAGCCCTCCTACGGTCCGGGTGGCAGGCTTAGGCTGTCCTGGTACAGCGCGGCCACGGCGGCCGGCATCCAGCCGCTGTCCCAGCGGTGAGCGACAAGTTGGGAGGGCCCTGCAGTGAAAAGGACGCCCTGGGACTTCAAGAGCGCCGCATAATCCGACATGTCTTGTTGGTACAAGCTGTAGCCCCCTAACCAGATCCGGTCCTGGGCCAGGAAGGGTGTTTTACGAGCGGCGACGAAGGCCTGGGTGAGCTGGTAGTTCGTGGCGAAATTGGCCTCGGTCCCGTAGTTGGCGGCGGGGCTGGTGCCCAGGTCGTTGTACGAGGACATGTCGGCCGGGAAATCCCAAGTGGCGGCGGCGGCAAACAGGTTTGGGTACTTGAGCAGCAGGTCCTGGCCTCCGTAGCCTGACTTTGAGAACCCGATCAACCAGTTTTGCCCCGGGCCGGAGGTGGCCAGGTCCTGGTCCACCCACGGCACCAGCTCGTTGGCCATGAACGACTCGTACTGGAGGTCCGGGTCATTGGGGTCGTTGGCGTACCACGGCTGGTAGGCGAAGGTCGGCTCGACGATGGTCAAGTTGTACTGGTCCTGGGCGTCGAGGGCCTGCAGGGCCCCCAGGCCGTCACCGTACGAGTTGCCCAGGCCGGCCTCGACCGGGAGCACGAACAGGAAGTTGTGGGCCACGCCGGCAGCCGGGTGAGTGGGCTGTAGCACCCGCAGGGCCTGGACGCCGTAGCCGTTCTCGGGCGATATGACGGCGTAGCTCTGGACCCCGTTTGCCGTGCTCTGGTAGTCGACCTGGAAACCAGAGTTGCCGCCCGACCAGTTGCTGACCGTTGCCGCCCCGTTGGCCATGATGCCCGGCGCCCCCCCGCTCAGGGTGCTGTCGCTGGTCGAGGCCACGATGTCCCCGTTCACGGCGAAGGCCAGCGTGGAGCCCACCGCTGTCAGCGACAGGGTGGTCCCGGCTGCTAGCGGGCTGGTTGTGACCCCGCCCAGCTGGGACCAGTTGCCGTTGTCCCGCAAGAACAGCATCAGCTCGGGGCTGCCGTTGTCCCAGAAGTAGAAACCTACATAGAGGTCCTGGCCCCCGGCCTGCGCCCTGACGGCGGGGCCGACCCACTGGTTGCCGCTCAGCGGCGTCGCGCCCACCTGGACCTGGGAGAACTGGTCACTGGTGTAGGGCTCGCCGGTACGGATGTCACCGGAGTTGCCGCCGGCATTGGTGCCCTCGACCGCCTGGTTGACGATAGTGAGGCCCCCGCCGGTCATGCTGGTCCACTCCGGCCCCAGGTTCCCGTTGGCCCGGGCGAAACTGTCCGACACGGTGGTACCTGAGGTGCTCTCGACCCCACACGTGACCGAAACACCCGTCACGTTGGCGGCGGCCACGGTGCCGGAACCGTTCGCCACCGAGCACACTTGGCCCGTCGGGTTGGTCACCACACTGACGCTGTAGGCAGCGCTATTGGCCAGCAACGTGGCGAACGTAAACGCGCCGTTAGCGCTCACGCTCAACTGGTCGCTGCCGTTGTCGGCCAGCACCACCGTCCCGGACAAGCCCGAGACCGTGCCACTGACCGAGTACGTCCCGGTCGTGCCGCCGCCGGATGTCGTGCCGCCAGAACCAGAACCGCCAGAACCAGAACCGCCAGAACCAGAACCGCCAGACCCAGAGCCGCCGGAACCAGAACCGCCGGAAGTTGTCCCGCCGCCCGAAGACGTACCCCCTGACGTCGTGGCGCTCACGTTCCCACCTGACCAGGTGCCGGCGGTGGCCGTCCCGTTGGCGATGATGCCCGGCGCGCCCCCGGTCAGGGTGCTGTCGTTGGCGGAGATGACTGTTGCCCCGTTCTCCCCGAAGGTGAGGGTGGACGCCGATGCCGTCAGCGTCAATGTGGTGCCGGCGGCCAGGGGGCTGACCAAAACCCCGCTGCCACCCACCTGAGCCCAGTTGCCGTTGTCCCGCAGGAACAACATCAGCTCGGGGTTGCCGTTGTTCCAGAAATAGATACCCGTGTACAGGTCCTGGCCCCCCGCCTGCGCCCTAACGGCGGGGCCGGTCCACTGGTTGCCGCTGAGCGGCGTCGAAGTCACCTGGACCTGCGAGAACTGGTTGCTGGCATAGGACTCGCCGGTACGGATGTCCCCGGAGTTGCCGCCCGCGTTTGTCCCCTGCACCTGCTGGTTGTTGATGGTCAGGCCACCGCCCGTCATGTCGGTCCACTCGGGGCCGAGGCTCCCATTGGCCCGGGCGAAATTGTCCGTTACCGAGCTGGAGCCGGAGGTGCTGACCGTTGCGCACGTGATCGAAACGCCCGTCACGTTAGCCCCCGCCACCGTGCCCGACCCATTGGCCACCGAGCACTGCTGGCCCGTCGGGTTGGTCAGCACCGTCACGTTGTAGGACGCGCTATTGGCGAGCGACGTGGCAAATGTAAATGCGCCGTTGGCACTGACGTTCAACTGGTCGCTGCCGTTGTCCGCCAAAAGCACCGTCCCCGACAGCCCGGAGACCGTGCCGCCCACCGAGTAGGTGGTGGTAGGGGAGGTGCCCCCGCCGGTGCTCGAGCCGCCCGAAGTAGTTCCGCCCGTGGTAGCGCCAGAACCTGTAGTGCCGCCAGAACCCGTGGTGCCGCCAGAACCCGTGGTGCCGCCAGAACCCGTACCTCCGGAAGTCGTCCCTCCCGAAGTCGTCCCTCCCGAAGTCGTCGTGGTCACGTCGCCGCCTGACCAGGTGCCGGCGGTGGCCGTGCCGTTGGTGATGATCCCTGGCGCACCTCCGGTCAGGGTGCTGTCGTTGGCGGAGATGACTGTCGTGCCGTTCTCGCCGAAACTGAGGGTGGAAGCCGACGCCGTCAGGGTCAAAGTGGTGCCGGCGGCCAGCGGGCTAACCAGGATCCGCTGCCCAATTGAGTCCAGTTGCCGTTGTCCCGCAAGAACAGCATCAGCTCGGGGCTGCCGTTGTTCCAGAAGTAGATACCCGCGTACAGGTCCTGACCGCCCGCCTGCGCCCTCACCGCGGGGCCGATCCACTGGTGCCTCTGAGCGGCGTCGATGTGACCTGGACCTGTGAGTACTGGTCGCTGTCATAGGTTTCGGCGGTACGGATGTCACCGGAGTTCCCGCCGGCGTTGGTGCCTTCAACCTCCTGGCTAACGATGGCCAGGCCCCCGACGGCCATGTCGGTCCAGTTGGCCCCGAGGGCCCCGTTGGCCCGAGCGAAATTGTCCGACGCCGCCACCGTTCCCGCGTCTGCCGCCGTCGTGGACAGGGCCAGCGGAGCGGCGAGGCAGCAGACGACCAACAACCGCTTAAAAATGGCGCTGGCGGCGCGCGGAGTTTTCGCAGGCGTTCTCAAAGCGTTTTCCTTGTCGTCAGAGTAGATTTCACGAAAGCGACAAAGCCGACGGGCACCCAGGGCTTCGCCGTCCTGGTAGGGCTACGTTGCATGTCGTCGCTTCCATGTTCATGCCTCATGATCAGGGACTTAATCCAGACTTAACGTTGGCATCACAGAGATGCCGCTACTGCGGGTTGATACGAACGACCCATACGCCCCTGTTCCCAGGCGCGCGGATCGTGGTATCACGCCCACGTAACTTGCGTAAGCTTTTTTCTTACCTTCTGGCACCCGCCGTTGGCCGGGCTGTGAGCGTGCCCGCCCGTCAGTCCTACTGGTTCTCCATATCGTCTTAGACTTTCGCTTGTCGCTCGGCAGAAGCGGGAGCCTCGTGGTTGCTCGGCGGCGAGACGCCGCCGCCAGGCGCTGTTCCTGTCGGGTCTTGTGAACAGTAAGGAGGGTCGTCACTTGGCCACGGATACGCCGAAGAGGGAGAGCATTTCGCATTTAGCCGACGTGCGGGCCCGTGAAACTGAGGCGGAGATGACGGACGAGGAGCGGTTCTCGCTACTTGTCAGCGTCATGGGGCCGAACACCTGGATCCGGGAGCGGGACCCACGCATCCCTGAGGGAACGCCAATGAGCGCGGGCTATGTACCAGGGGTCCCTCGTCTAGGCGTTCCCGCCCTTCTGATGAGCGATGCCAGCCTGGGCGTTACCAACCCCGGGTACCGTGAGGGCGACACCGCGACGGCGCTGCCAGCCGGGATGGCACTCGCCTCCACCTTTAATCCGGAACTGGCCCGCCAGTCCGGCGCCGTGGTCGGACGCGAGGCGCGGAGCAAGGGGTTCAACGTCCAACTGGCGGGCGGTCTAAACCTGGCTCGCGACCCTCGCAACGGGCGGAACTTCGAGTACCTCTCGGAGGATCCGCTATTGAGCGCCGTAATGGCAGCGGAGTCGATCAATGGTATTCAGGGCGAGGGGGTCATCTCGACGATCAAGCACTATTCGCTCAACTGCAACGAGACCAACCGGCACTGGCTCGACGCCATCATCGACCCGGCGGCGCACCGCGAGTCTGATCTGCTGGCGTTCGAGATCGCCATCGAGCGTTCCCAGCCGGGTTCCGTCATGACCGCGTACAACAAGGTCAATGGACAATACGCCGGCGGCAACAGGGCCCTTATCGAGGATGTTCTAAAAGGGGCCTGGGGTTACCAGGGTTGGGTGATGTCGGACTGGGGCGCCACCCCGAGCTGGGAGTTCGCGCTGGCCGGGCTCGACCAGGAGTCCGGAGCACAGATCGACGTCATGATGGGGAGTGGAGAAGCCTTTGCCGGCCCGCTCAAAAATGCCTATGCAGAGGGCAAACTCTCGAGCGAACGCCTGTCGGACATGGTCCGCCGCATCCTGCGGTCTATCTTCACGGTCGGCGTCGACTCGCGAGAGGCGGTGGGCCAGGTCGATATGGCAAAGCACAACGAGATCGCATTGGAGACAGCCCGCCAGGGCGTGGTCCTGCTAAAGAACGACGGTATTTTGCCACTCGCCACGCCGGTCACGGCAAAGATGGCCGTCATAGGCGGGTACGCCCACGTCGGAATACCGACGGGCTCGGGGTCCAGCACGGTAACGCCGCCCGGTGGCTACGCGGCCGTCATTCCCATCGGTGGGCCGGGGATAATGGGTGGGGGGCGTTCCCTTTTCTTGTTCCCTTCCTCGCCTCTCTCGGCGCTGAAGGACCTGCTCCCACAGGCGGCGGTCGAGTTCGACCCCGGGATGGACCCGGCGGAGTCGGCCGTCCTCGCCCGTCGTTCAGACGTCGCCATTGTTTTTGGCATCCGGCTGGAGGGAGAGGGTTTCGACAGCCCAGACCTTTCCCTGCCGTGGGGCCAGGACGCTTTGATCGCTGCCGTGGCCGCGGCTAACCCGAACACGATCGTCGTACTCGAGACAGGGAACCCAGTGGCGATGCCGTGGCGCGATGATGTCAAAGCCATCGTCGAGGCCTGGTACCCAGGCCAGGCCGGCGGCCAGGCCATTGCGGAGGTGCTGACGGGTGTCGTCAACCCCTCAGGCCATCTGCCGATGACTTTTCCCGTCGACCTCACTCAGACACCACGTCCCGAGCTCCCCGGGTTCGGCACACCTTGGGGCACCCCCACCGCTGTGCACTACAGCGAAGGAGCCGAGGTCGGTTACCGCTGGTTCGCCCGGACTGGTGTGGCGCCGTTGTACGCCTTTGGGCACGGCCTTAGCTACACCCGCTTTTCCTACAGCGACCTCGAAGTGACCGGTGGCGAGACGATCACGGCCAGTTTCGTCATTACTAATTCAGGGGACCGGCCGGGCGCCGACGTCCCCCAGCTGTACTTGACGGCGGCCGCAGGTGACCAACGCACGCGTCTTCTTGGCTTCCAGAGAGCTCAACTTGTCCCTGGCGAGTCGCGTCGGGTCACGATCGTCGCCGATCCTCGGCTGCTGGCCCGCTTCGACATTGGTACCGGGCAGTGGTACATCGAAGCTGGCACGTACCGCGTAAGCGTGGGGAAGGCGGCCGACGACCTCGTCATCACGGCGGAGGCAATACTGGAGGACCGCCGGTTCGGCAGGTGACCCGGGTCTGAGCTGGCATCCTCGTCCGGTAGCCGGGCCACCATTAGGCTCGGTCTGTCACGAGCAACGTCGTCCAACGACGTCGCCGTCCCTCTTCTCTATGGTCGCGGCCCTCTCGCGCCAAGTCGTTCGCGTCGGCCAAGGGCGAAGCCCGCACGCACCGCCCGTCCATCTTTTCGTTCTGGTGCCGTGCATTTTGGCGCTGTTTGTCGTCGTGAAGACGAGCAGCCCCCATTGGCGGTCTGGCAGAGACTGGAAGGGCTCGCCTTAGACCGACTGCCGCTCGACCAAACGGCAGGGGACAAGTTCGACTGCGGGCCCTGCAGAGTAGTCGTGGGCCGGCGGGCTGTCGAGAGCAACCTCGATAGCTCGCTGGCCCATCTCGTAATGGGGGAGCGAGACTGTGGTCAAACCGGGGATAAGCTCGGCCGCGATTATCTCCTGGTTATCGAAGCCGACTACGGCAATGTCCTCCGGTATCCGCAGGCCTCTCAGCTTTATCGCCTCGTAGGCGCCCATTGCCGTCCGGTCGTTCCCGCAAAACAACAAGCGGAGGTCTGGCCTTTCACCGAGCAGTCGGCTGGCAAGCTGAAACCCTTCGTGCGCCTGGCCGCTTTTGGTGGTCAGGACGACTGAGCTGTCGTAGGGTACACCGGCCTCCCGCAAAGCCCGCTTGTAACCTTTGAGGCGCCCCGGGCCGGCCGGGATCCCCGGTCTCATATTGAGGAACCCCACAGGGCCGCGCTCGACGCTCCAGGAGCCGGCGGGTCGCTACGTAGCCGCCACCCGCCTCGTCCGGGACGATGGTCGGGTAATTCCCGACTTTCGTAAAGCAGTTTGCCAGGGCCCGGGTGTGGCCGTGCAAAGACGAAGGCACCTCTACGGCTCTGTGGAACCAGGAGGCCACAATTACGCGGTCGACCCGCCGCGCCAGTAGGACCCGGGCGGCCGACTCCGCCAGTTCTCGAGACCCGCCCGTGTCGACGATGAGGAGCACGTAGTCACGCTTCCAGGCTGCCGCCTGCGCGCCGGCCACCATTTCGCCCGCAAACGGTGTGGCGGCAATGCCGTCGGTGAGAAAGCCGACCGTGTGCGAGCGGGTCGTGCGCAACGATTGCGCCGAAAAGTTGGGGACGTATCCCAGGCGGCTGGCAGCCTCTCGGACCCGCTGTTGTGTGGCGGCCGGAATGCCCGAATTGGGCGATCCGCTAAGTACGACCGAAGCGGTCGTCACGGAAACGCCCGCTTCGTCAGCAACCTCCCGCAGCCGTGGGTGGCGGGGAGCTCGCTGGTCGGGCCCTGGTTTGGGGCGTGTCCTGTTCACACGGCGCACTCTCGTAGCTTAACAGAGGGCCTTCTGCCCTCTGCCTGGCTGAACAGCTGTGGCCATTATCCCCATGACGTCGCTTCTCACCAGATGTTGGCCAGTTCCCAGACCCTAACCGTTCCGTGGGCCGGATACCGCATGTGATCTCCCACCCACCGTCCACGCACCGCAACGCTATGTACAAGCGGACGGTTATAAAAGATCTCGCTACGGGCTAGGCCATTAGCAGTGAAGATTTCGAGGATCCCGTCGTCATAAAAGAGGCGGACAGGCGCGGCCGGCGGCCAATCGTCGGGGTGAGCTGGCAGTGCCGCGGTAGCTACGTCGATACTTTCCCCACCGATGGCCGCCTCAACGACAACGGCACCGCCCTCGTCCAGGAGGTCAACCCAGAGCGTCCCGCCACCCGAGTTGGCCACCTCCACTTCTATGGCTTCCACACCCCTGCTTGTTGTAAATAGGAGCGCGTCCCCCGGCGCCTCGTCGACGGGCGCAAACGTGTTTTGCCGCAGCACTTCCAACTCGGCCACGGGGGTCATCCCGAGCGCTCCCTCCGGCGTAACGAACAGTTCCCGGGGGAGCGACATCACTCCTACCCGCCCCCTGTCCCCTTCGGGCAGCTCCTCTTCGTATTCGCGCAACCAGCCAAACATAATGCGCCGGCCGTCTGGTGCATCGAAAGACTGTGGTGCATACCACCGGGTGCCGGTGTCGAGCCGTCTGTCGACTTCGGGGACGAACCCGTCACCGTCGACATCCCCCCCGATCGACAGGACCCCCAGATGCTCTCTCCCTTCGAGCAGCGAGACCACCAGGAACGACCGGCCGTCCAGCTCGAAGAAGTCGGGGCACTCCCACATTTGTCCCGGCAACCCGGACGTAATACCGGACAGGAACACACCGCAATAGTCCCAGCTGGCCAGGTCCTTCGAGCGGTACTCGAGCAGGCAGCCGCCGAGGGCGGCCGACCCCGAGCCGATCAATTGGCGCAGCTCGCCGTTCACTCTCCGGACGGCGTGGTCCCGGAACCCCACCAGGCCCGGGAGCGGCTCGACCGAGATCACCGGGTTTCCATCGAACTTCTGGAACGACACCAGCCGGTCATCGACCGCCCTCGCCACACATGGTCGCTGCCGGCGCCCGCTAAGCCCCGTGTACAGCAGGAAGACCTCGCCGTCGTTGACGACGGCGCGGCCGGACCAACACCCGTCCTCGTCGGGCGAGCCCGGCGTCGGCGTCAACGCCAGCGGAAAATCGTCCCAGTGGACCAGGTCGGGGCTGGCGGCGTGGCCCCAACAGGTCCTCTCGAACGGGGCCGTGCTGAGCGGGTTGTGCTGGTAGAACAGGTGGTACCGGCCGTTCCAGAAGATGAGCCCATTGGGGTCGTTCATCCAGTTCGCCTTGGGGGCAAAGTGTGCCCCCGGCCGGCGTCGGGGCGGCATCTCCAACTGAACGGCTCCTCTCGTTCGCCACTTTGACTGCTCGATTTTGTGCGGCCGTGCCAGGGTAGCAAGGCCACTCCGGCTGTCGCGTACGTCTTGAAGCCTGTGTCCCCCCTTTGGCCCGGCCTCGGGCGGCGCCGGCGGGTGCGCCTTTTGAGCTGACTACAAGAGGGGTTTATCCCTTTATCCCGCCAAAGGCAATCCCACGGACGAAGTATTTCTGGGCCAAGGCGAAAACGATCAAGTTCGGGATCAAAGCCATTACGACGGCCGCTAGTACAACCGAGAGGCTCCCGGTGCCCATGTAGCCTTGGAGCGTCACCAGTCCGAGGGGCAGGGTGTACTTGTTTTGGCTATTGAGGAAGATCAGGGGCCGGAAGAACTCGTTCCAGTAACCGGCGAAATCCAGCACCGCCAGCGTGGCGAGAGCGGGCCACGCCATAGGAAGGTAGATCCGCGTGAACACCCTCCACTGTGACGCACCATCTACTACCGCTGCTTCTCCGAAGTCCTTGGGCATCTGCATAAAAGCCTGTCGAAGCAGGAACGTGCCGAACGCGGTGGCCACGGCCGGCAATATCAGAGCCGTCAGGGTGTCGCTCAGGTGCATGTACTTGATCAGGATGAACACCGGGATGATCGTCGCCTGTATGGGGACCATCATCGTGGCCAAGACCAACCAAAAGATACCGTCGCGGAACCGGAATTGGCACTTTGCAAATGCGTAGCCGGCCATCGAGGCAGTGATCAACTGGCCGACCACGATGAGGCCCGTCACAATGAAGCTATTGAAAAGGAACCGGTAGAACGGGGCATTCTGGAACACGGCGCTGTAATTGCTCCAGACCGGGTGCGTCGGGATCCACTGGGGCGGGTTGCTGAAAGCCTCGGCCGGCGTCCGCAACGAGGTAGAGATCGTCCACAGGATCGGCGAAATGAATATCAGCGCGATCGCCGTCAGGATGATTATTTCCACCGTCCGGCCCGACCGGCGGCCCCACTTAGCGGCGCCAGCACCCTCGGGAGTAACGATGCTAGTCAAAGCAGCTGTCCTTTCCCTTGCCCTTGCTCTAGTGAGATATCTGGCGGCGTGGCCCCCATTGCTTAGCCTCCTCCGGCGTAGTACACCCACCGTCTGCTCAACCGGAACTGCAGGACGGTCATGAGGAGCACAGCGATGAACAAGAAGACCGATATAGCGGCGGCATAGCCGAATTTAAGGTTCTGGAAGCCGGCTTCGTAAAGGGTCATGACGACGGTGTTGGTCGCGTTCCCGGGGCCGCCCGAGGTCATGATGTACGGCTGGTCGAAGATCTGGAGGGAGCCGATGAACCCGACGATGGCGGCAAACAGGATGGTGGGGCTGATCATGGCCAGCGTTACCCTCCTGAACCGCTGGACCCCGTTGGCCCCGTCCACCGCCGCCGCTTCGATGAGGTCTTGAGGGACGTTGCCGAGGGCGGCCACGAACAAGATGAACGTGAACCCCACTTGTTGCCATACGACGACCAACACGATGGTCGCCACTCCGCCTACGGTCGAGCCGAGCCACGGTACGGCCGGCAAATGGAGCAGGGTCAGGTAGTAGTTGATGACCCCGAAGTGGTCGTCGAACATGTACCCCATCACGATCGAGATAGCGGCCGCCGAGGTCATCAAGGGGAAGAAGAAAGCGGCTCGATAGATCTTCCTCATCTGGCGGCCCCGACGCTCGACCGCTACGGCCAGCAGTAGCCCGAGCCCGATCTGCAGGACAACTATCAGCACGGCCATTATCGCCGTCGTCGCGAACGCATGCAGCACGACCTCGTCGTGGATCAGAGCGTCATAGTTGGCCAACCCCACGAACTTCGGGTGGGTGATCACGTTCCACTTGAACAACGAGAGAGCGAAGGATGCGACGATAGGCCCCGCTGTGAACAAGACGATCCCTATTACTGTCGGGACCACCAGCAACATGCCGATGCGGGCCTCGCTGGCGTGCAGGCTCGCCATGCTCTTTTTCTGGACGTCCCCCGCACTGGAAGCATAAGGCGTTGCTATAGGTGCGGTCACCTCGGCTACCATCGCATCCCTCCTTCCCTCTCAGTCATCGTTCGGTCACGAACGCTCCCAGCTAGGAGCACGTCACCCCTTCGACAGCTTTTCCAGGTCCGATTGCAACCCGTCGAGAGCAGATTTGGCATTACCCGAGGAAAGTGCCTGAGTGGTGCGGGATATGAAGTCCGTCGCCATGGCCTGGTAGTAGGGGGGCGCCGGGATGGGCGTTGTATTGGGGAAATCATCGAGCGTCCCGTAAAACACCTGCCAGTGTTTTGGGCCTGTCTTCGCATAAGCGGCCGAGGTCAGCAGCGAGCGCCGCGTGGGCGTGCTCACATTGCCCGCCGCCTCGCCCACCAGGAGACTGAGAGCCTGCGGAGAGGTGATGTACCTCAAGAACTCCCAGGCCGCGTCGGGGTTCTTCGACTTCTTCAAGATGGCATAGCCCGCCGTACCGAAGAGATGCTTCTGTACCGTCCACTTCGGGAAGTACTGGACGTCGTAGGAGTTCGGCGCCATTCCCGCCGAGTGCAGGCCCCCCGCCCAGAACCCGCCCCCGATAGTCGTGGCGATCTTGTTGGCCGAGAACAGCCCCTGCAGCGTGCCGCCACCTCCAAGATCGGGTTGCGGGGCAATGCCCTTGTTCTTGAGGTCCAGCATGAACTGCAGCGCCTCGACCGTGGCCGGGGCGTTCGCCGTCGGCGTACCCCAATGCCAGCCACCGCTATCTGCGGCCGTCATCTTGCCGGGGTAGAACGTGTTCCAGAGCCAGCTGCCACCGGGCCACTTACCCTCGGTCAAGAGGTTGGAGTTATTGGCGTACATCCAGGACGTCCAACTGCCCCACAGCCGGACGACCCAGTCCCAGCCAACGGCGCTTTGTTGGTTGGTCCAGTGCTTGACAACGGTCAAGAAGTCGTCGTACGTCCAATCAGCCGCCGGTCGTGCCAGGTGCGCCTTGTCGAACAGCGACGTGTCGTAGTACATGTTCCCGGCGTTGAAGTCGGTAGGCATTAGGAACAGGCTGCCCTGGTACATCATGGCCTCGACCAGGATCGGGTGGACATCGTCGAAGAACGACTTCAAAATAGCCTTGTCCTTCATTACATAAGAGTCGAGAGGGAGAGCCAGGTCCTGGTCGGCAAATAGCTGCACTCCCTCGGTGGCGACACTCACGGCATCGATCTGTTCGCCGGCGGCCAACTGGGTGAGGACTTTGGCAAAAAAGCCGTTCCAGTCCGGGGCCGGGTAGCCGGCGAACTCAACGCTGACCCCGGGGTACTTCGCTTGAAAATCGGCGGCCAGCTTCTTCTGCGCCGTCGACGCCTGAGTACCGTTGAACGCGGCCACCAGCTTTGCGTTCGACGTGAGCGAACGGGCGAACTGGACACTTCCCAGCTTTTCTGCCCATGCGGTCGAGGGCGCCGCCGCTACCACTCCGGCAGCCAGCGTCACCCCGCCCGCTAACCTGAGGAAGTCGCGCCGGCTCGTTCCGGGCCGCGCTTCGTTAGCTGATTCCTCCATCGAAACCCCCTGACTTTGGCTAGAGACTGCCGACAGATGGGATCGCCGCGTCGGCTACGGAAACGTTTCTGTGGAAAAGTATCGCGCCGCTCTTGAAGGCCGTCAAGGGATTGGTGTAACGTTTCCGTAGAACCTACCCTGAAAGGCACTCAGCCCCCCGCCTAGTGCAACGACAGGCCACCTTTCGCTGGTTGCCCCCCGGAGATGTCTGATCGAGAGGCATTCTTCGGCCAGGCAGCCCGGGCGAGGTACGTGACTGGCAGCACCAGCAACCCGGGGAAGCTCAAATACGAGGGGGTACCTGTTGTGGCCAACGGCAGACGACAGCGAGAATTGTATTTACCTCTATGCATTGGGACCGCCGTTGCCACAGGCGTGCTCATTTTTGGGGTAGTGGGGCCGGGAGCGGGCGCCGAGGCCGCCGGCTTGCACCCGCTGGCCGTGCCCCATGAATTGGCGGCGGCGCTGGCCGGCGACGGCTTTGGCTTTTGCGCCGCACTAAAGACAGGTGGGGCGGAGTGCTGGGGCAGCAATCTCTCGGGCGCGCTGGGCGGCGGCGGCAACGAGTCGCAATCGGACATCCCCGTCTCCGTAAAGGGAGTCTCCGGCGTTACGACACTGGTTACCGACGGCAGCGGTTGGTGCGCGCTATTGAAGAGCGGTGGGGCCAAATGTTGGGGAAGCAACGGCCAGGGCGCCCTCGGCCATGGCGGGAGCGAGGCGCAATCGGCCCTGCCCGTGGCCGTCAAAGACCTAGCTGGGGCGACCGGGATGGTGGGCGGGTACAGCGGTTATTGTGCACTCGTCACCGGCGGTGGGGCGAAGTGCTGGGGTGACAATTTCGAGGGTGCTCTGGGCAACGGTGGCAATGAGGCTTTTTCCGCCACCGCCGTCGGCGTGAAAGGTTTGGCAGGCGCTACCACATTGACTTTCAGCGGTGGTTACGGCTATTGCGCATTGCTGACCACGGGGCACGCCGAGTGCTGGGGCGGCAATAGCAACGGTGTCCTGGGAGATGGAGGGGCTCAGGTGTCCGCCGACGCCCCGGTCGCAGTCAGGGGGCTGGTGGATGCGACCAGCGTGGTTAGCGACTCCCGGGGCTACTGCGCCTTGTTGAAGAGCGGTGGGGTCAAATGTTGGGGCAGCAACGGAGACGGGGTCGGTGGTGCGCTCGGAGACGGCGGCACCGAGGCGCAGTCCAACGTCCCCGTGGCCGTAAAGGGGCTCTCCGGCGCCGCAGGCTTGGTCAGCAACGACCATGGTTACTGCGCCCTATTGAAAGGTGCATCGGCCAAATGTTGGGGCAGTAATTTTGGCGGCACACTCGGCGACGGCGGCGGTGAGGCCCAATCGGATGTCCCCGTAACCGTAAAGGGCTTAACTGATATAGCCAGTCTTGTTAGTGATGGCCGTGGATACTGTGCTCTGTTGAGGGCCGGCGGCGCCATGTGCTGGGGTGACAACCCTGACGGCGAGCTCGGCAACGGTATGAGCGACGCCACCTCAAACATCCCGGTGGTGGTAAAGGGACTAACGAGCGTGGCCAGCCTGGTAGGCGGAGGCGACGGTTACTGCGCCCTGCTAAGAAACGCCAGTGCGGACTGCTGGGGTGACAATTTCGAAGGGGCGCTGGGCGCCGGCAGTGGTCAAGGTTATTCGGACGTGCCCGTCGTCGTCGCCGGGCTGGGCCGGTAATAGCTGTGGCGGGGCTGGACAAGCAAGGCCTGACCAGAACTGCAATGCGGACCGAAAATTCAAGCCGGACCGGAACTTCAAGGCGAACCGAAAATCCGAAAAGGACCGTAAATCCGAAGCGAAGCGGTACCCTGTGCCTGGTGGACATAAACCGTTTCAACCATAAAAAGTGGGCCGCTTTGCCCGGGTTCGACCGCAGGGAGGCACGATGGCAACAGTGAACCTGGAAAAGGTGACCAAGATCTACCCCAACGGCAAGCCGGCGGTCCAGGACCTGGACCTGGACGTGGCCGAGGGGGAGCTGATGGTGCTGGTGGGGCCGTCGGGGTCGGGCAAGACTACGGCGCTGCGGATGGTGGCGGGCCTGGAGGACATCTCGGCCGGGACCCTGCGCATGGGGGGCAAGGTCGTGAACGACCTGGCCCCCAAGGACCGCAACGTGGCCATGGTGTTCCAGAGCTACGCCCTGTACCCCCACATGACGGTGGCCGAGAACATCGGCTTTTCCCTGAAGCTGAGAAAGGTGCCCAAGGCCCAGGTCCAGGCCAAGGTCAAAGACGCCGCCAGCCTGCTCGGCCTCACCGACTACCTAGAGCGCAAGCCCTCCCAGCTGTCGGGTGGCCAGCGCCAGAGGGTGGCCATGGGCCGGGCCATCGTCCGAGAGCCGTCGGTGTTCTTGATGGACGAGCCGCTGTCCAACCTGGACGCCAAGATGAGGGTGCAGATGCGGGCCGAGATATCCCGCATCCAGCGCCGGGTGGGGGTGGCCACCTTCTATGTGACCCACGACCAGACCGAGGCCATGACCATGGGGGACCGGGTGGCCGTGCTGCACATGGGCGAGCTGCAGCAGTGCGACACCCCCCAGTACCTCTACGAGCACCCCGACAACATCTTCGTGGCCGCCTTCATCGGCAGCCCGGCCATGAACCTGTACGAGGCCATCGTGTCCCCCGAGGCCGACAGCGTGAAGGTGGGCTCCCAGCCCCTGTCCCTGCCCGAGGCCACCCTGGCCGCCCGCCCGGCGCTTAGGGGTTATAGGGACCGCAAGGTCATCGTGGGCATCCGGCCCGAGGACCTAGAGGACCCGGCCCTGGCCGACGCCGCCGCCGGCCCCGCCAACACGATGGTGGCCGACGTCGAGCTGGTGGAGGCGCTCGGCAACGAGCTGCAGGTCCACTTCCTGACCGACGCCACCAAGGCCCGCTCCGAGACGGCCGCCGCCGCCCAGGAGACCGAGGAGCTGGGCGACCTGGCCAGCTTCCAGGCCGGCGAGTCCCGGGCCGAGGGGGTGGCCCGCATCTCGCCCCGCAGCGACTTCAGGGCCGGCTCCCGGGTCACCATGGTGGTGCGCACCGAACAGCTCCACTTCTTCGACCTCGACACCGGCAAGGCCATCTGGGACTGACCGGAGCGGGGGAGCGGGGGAGCGGACCGCCCGAAAATATGAGGTGAGCGTATATGGCCTCGGCACTTGTGGCCGCCTCGAGCTTGACGGCCAGAACCAAAAGGAGGATCCATGGCTGAGTTGGAAACGACGGTGGCCGCCTACGTCGGACTGGCCGCGGCAGAGGCAGATTGGTCTGCTCTCGAGGAAGCGGCCCGAGCCGGTCGGGTCGAGATCGCCGACGCCGCGTTGGTCGAGAACAGCGAGGGCAAGCCCATAATCGTGCACCGGCAGTCGCACCACGGATGGGGGAAGGGCGCGATTGCGGGCGCAATTCTGGGCATTTTGTTCCCGCCTTCGGTTATCGGCGCCGCCGCTGTCGGCGCCGGCGGTGGTGCCCTCATATCCCACATGATGCGCAAGCTCGGACGGGGCAAGGTCAAGGATCTTGGACGCGCCTTCGACAGCGGGACGATAGCCATCGTCGTCGTGGCCCCCGCCTCGTCGACGCCTGTGATCACGGAAAAGCTGTGTGATGCCGTCACTGTCGAGACACAAATAGGGTCCACCACCGAGGAAGTGCAGCAGGAGATCGGCCAAGCTTTCATGGGCCCGGTGGGCCAGGACGTAAAGCTCGTCTGAGCGTTGCCACCCTGCCTGCGGCTGTAGCGGAGCGGGCCAATATCCGAATGGGCCAATATCCGAACGGGCCAATATCCGAACGGGATCGCCGCAGAACGAGATTGTTTAGTGCCGGAGCCTAAACTCGGCGCGTTCGAGCGCCGAAATGCGGCCGTTTCGAGCAGCCTTTGCCTTCATATACGAAGCGCGTTTCTGGGCGACGTTTTTGCTTCTCGGTGCAAGTAGCCGATCTGGGCGAGATTCTTGTTGAAACTCGACAGTAATTGGGCCCAGAAAGCAGAAGCGCGCCCAGAAGCGACACCCCGCGCTCGTAGCGCCGACCGGCGCCCCCAGCCCACCTCTCCGTCCGGCCGCCCGTCTCCCCGGCGGCCGGTCTCACAGGCCGCCAGTCTCCCCGGCAATCGGCCTCCCCGGCAGTCGGTCTCCCGGACCTCCACGGCCGTGACCGACGGCCCCCGACGCCACCCAGCGAGCCGGGCCGCCGGCCCCGCGTTAGCTTTCGCGAGCCAGGATGTCGGCGGCGGCCCTCATTTGACGAGCCAGGTGCTTTCGGGCCTCCGCCTTGGAGGTCTGGCGCATCTCCTCTTTCGCCTCGCGGACGGCGCTGCGCAACCCCTGGATCGCCTCATGGGCCTCGGTCGTGGCCGCCTTCACCGCCTCTCGTTCCGCGCTCGAGTTGCTGTAAGAGCTGGGTGAGCTCGTCCCGGGCGCGGTCGGCCCGGGCCACAGTATCCTCGAGAGGTTCGATCATGGTCCCCAGGCTACGCCGGGTGGGCCGCTCGCTGTACGGCGGGAGGCCGTTGTACGGTGCTCGTGAGGTGGACGTACTCGCCCTTCTCGGCCGATTCGATCAAGCTGACCATGACGTCCAGAACGTGGTAGGCGAGGCGGCCACTGGCTCGGTTGACGTCCATGTCACGCAAAGACCCGGCCAGGTTGGAAAGCCCGATCCCGCGCCGTTGAACGTCAAAGCCATCAGTAGGTACCTCCTCCCATTCGGTGGCCCCGGCCGGGAAAAGACGCACCGGGCCGCCGAAAGTGTTGGGGTCGGGGAGGGAAAGGCTGGCCTCGGTCCCGTGGATCTCCAGGCGGGGGAGGGCGGACCCCCAAACGTCGAAGCTGGTTACCAGGGTGCCCACCGTACCGTTGGTGAACTCGAGAAGTCCGGCGGTGTGAGTCGGGACATCGACCTGCAGCACCTCGTTCGCTCTCGGTCCGTACCTGATGCGACGGTCTACCCCCGTGCCCGTTGACACTCCCGCCACCCTGGAGATGGGGCCGAGCAACGTGACCAGGGCAGTCAGGTAGTAGGGGCCCATGTCGAACAGCGGCCCTCCGCCCGGTTGGTAATAGAATGCGGGGTCGGGGTGCCAATGCTCGTGACCGTGGTTCACCATGTTGGCCATGGCCGCTATAGGTTCTCCGATCCGGCCCTCGTCTATCAGCCGCCGGCACGTCTGCAGCCCAGCTCCCAGGAACGTGTCGGGGGCGCAACCCATGGTCAGGCCGCCATCGTCGGCCAGGTGCAGCAAGTTGGCGCCCTCTTCCCGGTGCAGACCGAGAGGCTTCTCGAGGTAGACGTGCTTGCCGTTCCTGAGTGCGGCCGAGCTGATCTCGGCATGGGCCGCGGCACCGTGAGATTGCAGACGACTTCGATTTCCCCGTTGGACAGAAGCGCGCTGACCGGGAGAGGCTGCAACCCAAAGGCCTCTGCCGTCACCCTGGCTCGGTCCTCGTCTATATCCGCGCAGGCAACATAAGTGACATTGGGATAGCCCGCCGTCAGGTACGCCTCGCTGATCTTCCCACAACCAACTAAGCCGACCCGCACAACATCTGAATTCGTCAATTCCCCATCCTGATTGTCCGCGTACTCGAACCGTGCGTACCAGAAAGCCACGGCGGGCCGCCGGCACCGTAAGGCCGGCCGTCGCGCCAATGGCATCGTAGCCAACCGCAACGTGATGCCGGCCCGGGGTGACCAGGCAGAATCTCCAAGCGATGAATGCATAATTGGGTACCAATCCCAGCGCTGGATAGCGCAACCCCGCCGGCCAGCCTCGACAACGGCCCCTGACCGCGGCCCCGACAACCGGCCCATGACAACCGCCTTGACAACCGCGTGGTCCCTGACGACACTTGGCCATCGGGGCTGGCCCCGACGCATGCAAAGGAGCCGCTCATGCCCCTCGACAAGTGCCCTGGCCGCTATCGAGCTCGCTATGCCCAGCCTGATAACGGCAAGGTCGGCAATGAACGACGCGCCCGCATGTACGCTTCAAGCGCATTCGCTTTGCTCGGTGTTGTCTCCGCGGCTGCACTTGTAACGGCTCCGGCGGCAGGGGCCACCTCCAAAGGTTCCTCAGGAGATTCTGGTCTTGCAGGGTTACCTGTCGGGGAAGCTCGAGGTGCAGGCCTTCCTGCCTCCCGGTCAGATACTAACGGGATGCCAGATTTCCCCAACTCAGTCGGGGACCGTCGTGCTCCAGTGGGACAACGCCAAGTTGAAGGTGAATGGGCACGCCAAAACGTTGAAGAACATCGACGTACAGGTCACGGTGGCTAAATTCGGCCACAGCTATTCCATGAAGCTCAATAGTGAGGGCGAATCACCCGCCACTATTACGTTCCAATCCAACATGCCCCTTGGTTGGTCGTCGGTCTCGGGCACGCTAACGACGACCAAGAGTGGGATCTCCGGCTCCGTGAGCGGCACCATGACGGCGGGCAAAGGGCATTCGGGAACGGTCAATATAAAGGGCAACTGGGCCGGCTGCGCCAACCTCGGTTAGAGCCCTGCGTGGCAATCGAGCCCGCTCTTGGCGCCCGAGCCGGCGCCGGCGGTCGGCCAATAGGGCGGGGCCCGTCGGCAGTGCCGCGGTCCGGCGCCGAGCTGGCCACAACTAGCCCCCTCCGGGCCTCAGAACGCCGGGCTCGACTCACCCACGCCCGGCTCGGTGGGGGCATGCACCAGGCCATGCGCGTCCACTGCCGGGTCCTGGACAACCGGGTTCTGCATCACCAGCGACTCGTAATACGTCGTGTTGGGGATGGCCATACAGAGGTGGATGTTGGGGAGCCCACCACCGTGGACTTCAGCCCGGAGGCGGAAGGAGTCCGCAGTATGGGCAATGCGCATGGCCCCCGTAAAACCACCCTTGAGCCCGGTGCTGGTGCGGACGTAGGCGGCGCAACCAGAAGCAATGAAATCGCCCGTGTTCATATGCGCACCATCTGAAGTCTCGGCCACCAGCAAGGGCACGTCGACCCGTTCCGAGAGCCACTTGTAGGCTGTGACGCTGAACTCTCGCATTGGTTCCTCGTACCACCGGTAGTCGGCGTCGGCCAGAGCCCGGCCTAGGTAAATGCTGTCGGGCAGGTCAAAACCGGCCGAGCCGTCGTACATCAGGTCGACCTCTTCGCCCACATGAGCCCGAAGCGCCACGGCCAGGGCGGCGTCGCGTCGGGCGTCTCCCCAAGCGTGCAGTTTGATCGCCGGGTAGCCCAGCGCCAGGCACTGGTCAGCAACGTCGAGGTACTCCTCGACCGACGAGAACGTCACCGTCGACGCATAAGCAGGAATCTCGGTGCGGTAGGCGCCCAGCAACTCGTACACCGGCACCCCGAGTGCTTTCCCGGCCAGGTCGTGCAGAGCGACGTCCACCAGCCCTAGCACGTACAAGGGGAACTCCTCTATGCGGTCCAGTTCCCAGACCCGGTGCCACAGCCATTCCCGGCGGAACGGGTCCTCTCCCACCAGCTCTTCGCGCAGCCGCCGGTTGACCAGGTCCTCGAGAATGACCCCGCGGCGCGTCGACGCCACGCCCTCCGCGCCATCGTCGGTGCAAATCCGCAACCGGCCTCCCTCGAGCTCGGGCTCCGAACCCGGGACCCCCGCCCGCCACACAAACTTCGGGGCGGCGGGAATGCGGAACCGCTCAACTTCGACGGCCACTATTTTCATGAGTTTTTCTCCCTGACTCGAAGTGCGTCCGCCGCTACGGCCAGGGCGTCCAGGTGGGCGTCGAGCCCCGACAAGCCCTTCTCGAGCGTATTGACGGCGAGGTGCGTGGGTGCGGCGTCTTGCCACTGCTGGGCCGTGCGGACCAGCGCGTCGGTGTCTCGCCCGTCAAAAACGAGCCGCCCTTCCATGCCGAGGGCAGCCGGATCTCTTCCGGCCTCGACGGCGGCCTTCTGCACGACGGCGATGGCTTCGTCCAGCTCTGGACCAGGGCCCATCTGGGGGAACCAACCATCGGCCAACCGGCCCGCCCTCCGGTAAGCGGGGACGGACGAGCCTCCCAGCCAAATCGGTATGGGCCGCTGAACCGGAAGGGGCCAAATGCCGGCGCCCGTTACCCGGTCGAAGCGGCCTTTGTGGGTCACGCTGCGCTCTGTCCACAAACGGCGCAACAATTCGACCTGCTCTTCCTGGCGCCGGCCCCTCGTCTTGAAATCCTGGCCCAGGGCTTCGTATTCCACCGTGTTCCACCCGATACCCAGGCCCAGCCGGAACCGTCCCCCGGTAAGGATGTCCACCTCTGCGGCCTGCTTGGCCAGCAAGACCGTTTGCCGCTGCGGCGAAATGATGACGCCGGTTACCAGCTCGAGGCGGGCGATGCCGGCCAGGAACCCGTACAGCACCAATGGTTCGTGAAAAGTGGTCTCTATGTCGTAGGGGCGTCGCCAATCTGTGTGTATTGCGGGGTCGGCCCCGACCACATGGTCGTAGGCCAGGATGTGGTGGTAGCCGAGCTCCTCCACTCGAGCCGCGAAGGCGCGGACGGCGCCGACGTCGGTAGCTATTTCGGCCTGAGGGTATACAACTCCTATGTGCACTCTGCCCTGTTTAGTGCAAGTCGCTCGTCTTTGCGTCGGTTGGCACCGCCGCTAATGATGGCGCCGTCCTGGCCAAGAACACCACCCCGGCCAGCATGGCGATGAACCCCACTGCCCCCACGATGATCTTCCAGGCCCCGCCCTCAAAATGCTCACCGTAGAGCCAAATGCCCAGGACAATGCTCACAAACGGGTTGATTATCACCATCAACGGTTGCGAGACAGCCAAGGGCCCGTAATGTAGAGCGGCCTGGGTCAGGACCACCTCAGCGACCATGGCCACGATCAGGCCGTAGACCGCGCCGTGCTCGAGCGTGGCCAGCACGCCGCTGTGCCCCAAAGCGTCGCCAGCCGACTTCAGGAACGTGGCCATGACCGCGGCCGTAACCCCCGACGCCGATGCGTAGAGCGCACCCCGCTTTACCGGGGGCCCTGTGCCGGCCAGGATGACCAGGACGACCACGGCCCCGCCGCACGTGAGCAGCGCCGGCAACCACGCCCCGCCGGTCGCCTGGGCGTGGCCTCCTTTGGGCTCGGACATTACAAGGAACACGGCCAGGCCGGCTGAGGTGACCGACGCCGAGGCCCAGGCGGCGGGGGCCACGTTGCGGCGCAACCAAATGCGCCCGATCACGAGCGAGAACACCAGCTCCGTGACCAGGATCGACTGCACCACCGAGATACGGCCCTCGTAGAGGGCGAAGGCCTGGAACAGGAAACTGGCAACAATGGCGCCCACACCGAACAGCCAGATCGGGTTACGGACCAAATAAAGGGCTAACCGCCAACCACGGTCGCGAGACGGCGCCGCCGTGCTGGCCACGTGTTGCGTGACGACATTGAGGGCGCTGGTGAAGGCGGAGGCGAAGGCGAGCAGGATGCTGAGCACTAGACGCGATCGTAGGCCCGCCCACGGGCGAGCAGCCCGAGCGTGGCCCGGTTAGCTAATCGTCAAATAGGCGGAGCCCAGACCGCGCAGACGCTCGTGCATGCCCGCCATAGCCACCACGCCGGGCAGGTACTTCTTGTTTATTTTGGCCACTACCGTGTAATTGGGGTCGACGACGTTGGCCACCGGCGTAAGCGCCGTCTGCGTGACCAATTGATAAGCGTCCATAGCGGATAGCCCGGTTAACTCGGCCACCCACAGGACCAGCTGGCTGTGGGCGATGCGAAAGGCATCCTCGAGCGGCCGGGTCGACCCGGCGGTCATCAGGTAGTCGTTGTCCTCCAGCCGAGGCCAGGGCGTCGGCATCCCCTTTATCAGGTCGACCACGACGACCGTGTCCATGGCCGCCTCCACCGCCACCCCACAGGTTTCGCCCTCGCCCTGGCGAGCGTGCCCGTCGCCGAAGCTGAAAAGAGCCCCAGGAGTGTTGACACCCAGGTAACAAGTCGTCCCCGTGCGCATTTCGGGGGTATCCATGTTGCCCCCCCAGTCGCCCGGGACCAGCGATGAACGCACCTCGCCCAGCGCAGGGGCCACGCCGACCGTCCCGTGCATCGGGTCCAGCGGCAGTTCCACCCGGAAGTCGGCACTGCGGGCTTCGTAGCGCACCACCCTGGCCTCCCGGTCGATCCCGTATATCCAGGTCATTTCCGGCAGGGGGGGATGGAGCATGG
The DNA here is from genome assembly GCA_963749305.1 of uncultured Acidimicrobiaceae bacterium. Taxonomy (GTDB): domain Bacteria; phylum Actinomycetota; class Acidimicrobiia; order Acidimicrobiales; family Palsa-688; genus Fen-671. The sequence goes on along the minus strand of CAVVMN010000011.1, from coordinate 139,299 downwards.
CGGTCGACCGGCTGGCGCTGAGGGACCCGAAAAGCGGCACCAGGGTGCTGATGCCGTAGTCCTCTCTGGGCTCGATACGGGCGAAATGAAGCGCCAAGGTGTCGCCGGGCGAGGCGCCGTCAACATAAAACGGCCCGGTTTGTGGGTTGGCATAACGAAAATCGAGCACCTCGCTCACCTTGTCGTCGACGCTGCGCAAACGGCCGGCAAAAGCGTCGAGGGTGCTCGTGTCCAGGATCGAGCCAGGGGAGAGGGACGCCACAGCTTCTGCTCCGCCAAATGTGTACGTCAAGCGGCTGGGATCTATGTCGGGTGGCAGTTCGTGGCGCAGGACCGGCGGATCAGTGGCAGCCGTCATATTGGCCTCCCTGGCATACCTGGGTTCCTGGCAAACCCGCCTTCCCGGCCCCCTGGCCATCCTGGGTGCTCCGTTGGAGATGTGGACAAGCGGCCATAAATAACCCCTTTGCTCTTTGCACGGTAAGGTCAGTTGCTGCGGAGGCTGGCAAACAAATACAGCACCTCGAGGTACAGCCACACCACTGTGGCGAGGAGGCCCCAGGCCGCGTACCACTCCATGAAGGTGGGCGCCCCGTTCTTTATGCCGTTATCGATGACGGCGAAATCGACAAAAAGATTGAGAGCGGCCACGATGCAAATGATGACGCTGATGATGATGCCGGCCGTCGTCGGGTGCGTCCAAAACAGCAAATTGACCCCGATGATGCTCAGTATCCAGCCCGTCAGGTACAGCAGGGCGATGCCGAACGTGGCCGCCACCACGACGAGGACGAACCGGTTGGTCACCTTCACTACTCCGGCGGCGTACAGCACATAACAGACTAAGACGACCCCCAAAGTGGCCAGCAGCGCTTGAGCGACAATGCCGTCGTACGCCGTGTCATAAACGCGCGAAATCCCACCGACCCATAGGCCCATCAGCACCGAGTAGACGAGGCCGCCGATGGGAGCCAGCCGTGGCCTGGCGATGCCTAGGAAGCTCAACGCGATAAGGACGAAGTACCAGAGCAACCACATCGGCCCCGAGCTGGAGGTGATGACCCTGGCTGCCTGGTCCCAGCCGAGGACGGCAAAGCCGCAGGTGACAAGGAAAAGGAACAGCCCTTTGACCACGGTCCCGCTGGCGGTCATGGTCCGGGCCAGCGCCGGGGCCACCGCCCAGCTGGGCGACGGCCTCCTCCGAAAAGGCCCGGTCGCTGATCATCTGTTGTGCCAAGCGGCTCTCCTTGGTTGAAAGCGTGGCTTCCCCCGACGCAGCGTAGGCGACCACAGGCCGCCCCGCCGTGAACCGGCCGGGGCCCGTCATCGGCGTGGCGCCGCCGGTTCCGACATGCCGGTTCGACCTGCCGGTTCCGACATGCCGGTTCCGGATGCCGCTTTCGGCATGGCTGGTCGGTGCACCAGCTATCTCGGCCCGGCCAGGCTCTACGAACCCTCCATGGGCGGTGTGGCCTCGGGCAGCCTGGTCTTGAGCCGCAACGACGTCCAGCTACCGTCGGACGCCCAGCCCCCGTCCACTGGCAACGCCACCCCGTTTATGAAACCACTCCTCGATGGGTCAGCCAGGAAGGCCACGGCCAGGGCGACATCCAGCGGGGCGGCGAACCGGGCCAGTGGGACCTGGTTAGCTATATCCGCATCCGAATAAGCCCCACTGGCCTGGTCTTCCACGTCCATTTCCGTCTTTATCCACCCGGGGCATACGGCATTTACCCGAACTCCGCGGCCGCCCCACTCGGCCGCCAGCGTCGACGTCAGACCGATAAGGCCGTGTTTCGAAGCGTTGTACGCCACGCGATGGGATACACCGCGAAGCCCGGCGATCGAGGCCACGTTCACGATCGAGCCAGAACGGGCAGCCAACATGAAGGCCCCGAGTTCCCGGCATAGCAGGAACGGTCCCGTCAAATTGACATCGAGCACCCGCTGCCAGGGGCCCAGTGGCGTATTTTCGGCCGGTACCAGCAGCGAAATGCCCGCATTATTGATGAGGGCATCGAGCTGTCCGAAGCGTTCGCGGACGTCCGCCGCCAAAGCCACCACGTCCGTTTCGCTCGACACGTCCATCACCCGCGGCCAGGCTTGTCCGCCGCGCTCTTCCACCTCGGCCACGGTGCCGCCAAGCTCGGCCACGTCTACCAGAACGAGGTCGTAGCCCTCTTCCGCCAACGTCTTGGCGATCACGCGACCGAGACCGCGGGCGGCTCCGGTCACCACCGCAGTTGGCCGCCGCCCATTAATAGTCATGTTCGGGCGGCCATAACTGACTGGTCATCCGGCATGCCATATCCTGCCACTCCTGCCCATGCTCGCCACCCGAACGGTTCGGACGGACGAGTTCCGGCCCCCTCAACCTGACCCAGGGACGGGCCCGGACGGCGAAGATAACGCTCTGGCCGCGCCAACTGGAGTGCCCGCGCCGTGCGTCGCCTCATCCCGGTCCACCGGAGCGGCTCCCTCCTCGCACCCCATGCATGGCGACGGATGGACCACCTTGTCAGGGCCAATGGCCGCGTGGGCGGGCAAGGCGCCCGGCCCGTGCTCGTGGTCGGCCCAGGGGTGGGGGCTGTTCCGCAGCCCGTGCCGCAGGGCCAGTTCAAGGCCGGCCCACGCCGTCCACCCGATGGGGGCCAGGCCCCAGAAGCTAATGATCCGGTAGAGAAGGACCACGGCCACGGCCGACGTTGCGTGCACTCCATACGCGATCAGCAGCGCCGTCATTGACCCCTCCACGACACCGATCCCTCCCGGCGTTATAGGAAGGCTGGCGGCGACCTGGGTGAGGCCATAAATCACCAGGATGCCGCGCCAGGGGACAGGCACGCCGAGGGCCTCGGTGCAGGCGAGCAAGCACAAGCAATCGCAGAGCCAGTTGGCCATGGCCAGGCCGAACGCCTCGGCCCAGCCGAGGAGCCCAGGGTGGACCAACCCGAGGTCCACGACCGTTTTGTGCACCAGGTTGCCCAGGGCCCGGGCGGGCGGCAGTCGCCGGGAGATGGCGTTCCAGGAGGACGACATCAGCTGTCGTACCCGGTTGCTGCGCCTGGCCAATACGTAGCCGGCGGCAACCAGTAGAGGGATGGCGGCCAAACCGGCCGCCAGCCACCGCAAACTGGAGACAGGGCCACGGCTCCCGGCCACCCAGGCGCCTACGGCCAGGATGACGAAGACCGCGAAACTGGAGAAGGCCCCGGCCACCAGGATCACCCACCCGGCCAGGACCTTCTGTGCGCCCCGCCGGCGCAGTTGCTCGAAAACCCACGTCGCCGACCACGCCGCGCCCCCCGGCAGAGTGGTGGACATGGCGTTGCCAGCCAATGTGATCTCCACCATGGGCACGAACGGGACCTGAACACCTCCGGCCCGCAACAGCCAGCGTTGGAGGCGGGCAAACACCACCATGGACGCCAGCTCGGCCACGATAGCCACCAGCAGCCAGGCCACTTTGAGCTGCGACAACATACCGCCGGCGCTGGAGATCTCGGACCGGTGCTCGTAAGCGCCCCAGAGGGCCAGGACGACGATCACCACGGCGAGGACCTTTTTGGCCCACTTCCGCCACGGCTTTTCTACCTTTTCCTTTGGCCCGTCTTCTTCCTTTGGCCCGTCTTCCTTCGGCTCGGCTTCGGGCGTCGCTGTGAGTTGGCTTTCAGCGCCGTTCGCCACCCTCATCCTGGCCATAACCTATTCAACCCAAGCCCGGGCGCGGTTTCGTCCCGATTACTCGCGATCTGGGCCGATGGTGGAAGTTCCAGGCCGGAAAGCGCCCGCCGGTCGAGACCGGTACAGAAGCGGGCGCGGGCCACTTGACCATTTTTCCCCGTCATCCCCGTTTTCCCAAGTGACCCCGTCCCCCAAGGAGGCCCTATTCCGTTTCGGGCCGTTTTTCCCGTGTTCGTCCGTCCACCTCATCGCCCCGGTAACCGGGGTGTACCCCCAATGTGAGCCCGATATTGCCGGCCACCTTTTGCAGGTTGCTTATCAACGACTCTCGTTGGTCAGGTTCAAACCCCTGGCAGAGTGCAGCCTCGATAGCAATACCGATCTGGACGGCCCGCTCGAGGACGGCTTGCCCGGCGTCAGTCAGCTCGACCACGCGGACCCGACGGTCAGCGGGGTCGAGGCGACGGAGCACGAACCCCTTTGCTTCGAGCTGGTCCAGCAAGGCGACGATGCTGCTGGCCGGGATGTGGAGGCTTTCGCCGAGCGCCTGCTGGGAGAGGGCCTTTGCCGTGGCCAGGGCGCGCATCAGGCCGAAATGGCGGGGCTCCAGTGACAGATCCTCGAGGTCGGCTCGGAACCGGCGGGTCACCGCGTAGCCGAGCTGGGACACCAGGAAGCCAACGGCGTGGCCAAAGGGGATCGAGGAGGCGATGGCAGACACCAGGGCATCTGGGCCAGCAGATGAAGGAGCCGATGAGGGAACAGCCGTGCGTTCGTCCACGAATTAAGCACTTTACACAGCGAACCTCGCGAAGTAGGATCATTCGGGACAGAATGATTCGGTAAGAATTAGTTCAGCTCAGAATGGAGCACCACGAATGCGCACCATGACCCGCCCACCCGACCCGGTGCAGCCCCATGAAGCCACCTCGAGACCTTCGTTCCTCGGTGGGCTGGCGCACGCCATTCTTCGGCACCGCAAGCTGGTCATCACCGCCTGGGCGGTGATCTTCATCGTCGGCGCCTTCGCCGCCAGCCATGTAAGCAACCGCCTGACGGTCGATTTTTCCCTACCGGGCCAACCCGGTTACGTCACCGCCGAGAAGATCCTGGCCACCTACCACAATGGGGGCGACAACACGCCGTCGATCCTGGTGGTAGAGGCTCCGCCAGGTCACGACATTGCCCCGCAACAACCCGACGTGGCCGCTGCGTTCGACCACCTTCGAGCGGAAATGCCGCAGGTGCGGGTAGTCGACTATGGAGTCACCGGTAACCGGGCCTTCCTGACCAACGATGGCCGGGCCACCTTCGCGTTGTTGTTCGAGCCGCCCATCACCAGTTTTGGGACCGATACGGTGGCCAGCCACGCCGAGGCGCTCATGAGCCAGGCGTTGCCACAGGACCATGTCGGCCTCACCGGGTTGGACCAACTGGAGGCCGGGACTTCGTCAAACGGGCCAGGGGTCTTCACCGAGACGCTCATCGGGGCCGCCGGAGCGCTGCTGGTGCTGGCGTTCGTGTTCGCCTCCTTCCTCGCCTTCGTCCCCCTGGTGGTAGCGGCCGTTTCCATCCTCACCACCCTGCTGGTCGTGCTCGGCCTTACCTACTTGACCGAGGTTTCGTTCATTGTCGAGTTCCTGGTCGCGCTGGTCGGCCTTGGCATCGCCATCGACTACTCGCTGTTGCTGGTCACCCGCTGGCGAGAGGAACGAGCCCGGGGCGCGGACAACCACGCCGCCGTCGTCAGGGCGGTGGAAACTGCAGGCCGCTCCGTGGTGCTTTCAGGCATCACGGTGGCCATCGGGCTGATGGCGCTCATAGTCCTCCCGGTCCCCGGGCTTCGGTCCACCGGCATCGGCGGGATGCTTATCCCCCTGGTCTCGATTGTTGTCGTCGTCACGCTTTTGCCTGCCCTGCTGGGGGGCATAGGCCCGCGCGTCGACTGGCCGCGGTTGCGCAAGGAAGCCCACGCCAGCCGGGCCTGGAGCGCATGGGCGGCACAGGTGACCAAGCGGCGGTTTGTGGCTGCCCCAGTCGCCCTCGCCGTGCTCGTCATCGCTGTGCTCCCCGTATTCGGGTTGAAAGTCGGGGAGACCTCGGTCTCGGCTTTTTCCAAGACCGGCCCGGCCCGTACTGCATATAACACGCTGGTCCACGGCGGGGCCCCGGGCGGCGTCCTGACGCCCCTCGAAATCCTGACGACGGAACAGGCTGGTCCACGGGTCCTCGACGACCTCCGGAGCGTCCCCGGTCTAGCCGCCGCCATGCTCCCCTCCGGCCCGAGCGGGAGCCGGTCCGGCACCTCCGACATCATCGCCATCCCGGACCAAGAAACGGTGAACGACGCCACACTGGCCCCGGTCCGGACCGTGGAGACCCGCCTCGACCATGCTCCGGGGGTCCTGGGTGTCACCGGGGCCGGTCCGATCGAACAGGACTACAGCCACGCCGTTTTCGGCCATTTTCCGGAGATGTTCGCCGTGATCGCCTTACTTACTTTTTTGTTGCTGGCCCGGGCGTTCCGTTCCGCCGTGCTGGCCGCCAAAGCCGTGCTGCTGAACCTGCTCTCTCTGGCGGCCACCTTCGGCGTGCTCACCTGGTTCTGGCAGGAGGGGCACGGCTCCCAGGCCATCTTCGGGATCCCGGCTACGGGCGCCATTACGTTCTGGGTACCGTTGATGGTCTTTGCCTTCTTGTTCGGCCTTTCGATGGACTACGAGGTGTTCATCCTGACCAGGGTCCGAGAGGAGTACGACCGCACCGGCGACACCAACCAGGCTGTCGTGGAGGGGCTCGGCCGCACCGGGCGCTTGGTGACCTGCGCCGCGCTCATACTGTTCCTGGCTTTTATGTCGTTGGCCTCGGCGCCGGACACCGACATCAAGGTCCTCGCTACGGGCCTCGGGGCCGGGATCGTCCTCGACGCCACCTTGATCAGGGCGTTCCTGGTCCCGGCGCTGGTGGCCTTGCTTGGGCGGTGGAACTGGTGGATGCCCCGACCGCTCCGCCGGGCGCTGCTTTTGCCGCCAGAGCCTCGGGAACTTGCGTTGGCCGAGGCTTGACGGCAGCGGCCTCCGGCTTCGGCCAAACTGGCCTGGTGAGTGACTCCAAGGAACTTCCGGCCAACCGCGTCTCGTTCTCGGCCGCCGCCCGTGTGCTGGCCAAAAGTGACCCGGTTATTGCCCGTTTGGTCGAAGAAACCGGCCTGCCCCGTCTCGGGCGGTTGCAGCAGACGCATTTCGGCAGCCTGGTCCAGGCCATCGTGTACCAGCAGCTGGCAGGTAGAGCAGCGGCGGCTATACACGGCCGGTTGATCGCTGCCCTCGACGGGGACGTGGAGCCAGGCCGAGTTTTGGCACTGTCTGACGAGACCCTCCGCGCCGTCGGCCTGTCAGCCAACAAGATGGCATCCGTCCGGGACCTGTCCGCCAAAGTCCTCGACGGGACGATCGTCCTCACGCCCCGAGGGCTGTCACGACTTGACGACGAGGCGCTCATCTCTGCCCTATCGAGTGTGCGTGGCATCGGCCGCTGGACGGCCCAGATGTTCCTCATCTTTCAGCTTCGCCGCATCGACGTGTGGCCCACCGGGGACTTCGGCGTCCGCCGCGGCTACGGGCTGGGGTGGGAGGTGCCCATGCCCACAGCGCGGCAATTGGAGCCTCTCGGCGACCCCTTCAGGCCCTACCGGTCTGTGGCTGCCTGGTACTGCTGGCGAGCCGCCGAGCTTTACGCCGGAGCGGCCCCGTCGGCGGTGACAGGGTAGAGCGCTCGCCTACCGTTCGACCGGGCCGCGGCTCCTGCTGTCACGACAGCCGTTTCGAACATAATTGGGCAGTGGGCGAGCCAAGGGACCGGAGGGCCGCAGGCCCTAAACGGATTGCCGAGTTAGCGCGACGGGAACGGAGGCGGGCAGTAGCGCGGACCATGGTCATTGTCGCTGCGGCATGGGTCCTGCTGATCGGCATCTACTACGCCGTGCCGGCCGGCCACGAGTCTGCCGTATACGACGTCGTCCGCCTGGTTATTGGTCTCGCGTTCGTCGGCCTGGTCATAACTTGGCAGGCCAGCCATATCGTCAAGTCGGAGGTCCCCGAGCTACGCGCCGCGCAAGCACTGGGAGTCATCCTGCCGTTGTTCTTGGTCCTTTTCGCCTCGATTTACTTGTCGCTGTACGACACGTCTCGGATCGCGTTCAGCCAACCGCTCGACCACACCAGCGCGCTGTACTTCACCATTACCGTGTTCTCCACCGTCGGGTTCGGAGACATCACCCCGCGGACCGACAGCGGGCGGATCCTGGTCAGTCTCCAGATGCTGCTCGACCTCGTAATTATCGGCGCCGTCGTCCGTATCCTGATCAACGCGGCAAAAGTCGGGTTGTCCCGGTCCCCGGAAAGCACTGAAGGGCAATAGGAAAACGTGTCGCGCCGTCGTTGATCGGTTGTTCAACAGGGTGGGGCCACCACGGCCTACACCAGGACCAGGCCAAATCCCCGGGCCGGGATGGTTGGACCGCTAAACTGTGGCGGAGAGACACTGCGAAGCCACTATCCGTCTACATCTAGGCCGTCCCGGTCTAGGCCATCCGTCTAGGCCCAGGCCCGTGTCGGTCACGCCGGCCGTGTAGGTCACCCAGGAGGTTTCGATGTCCACAGGGGAGGATTGGCCCCCGCCGGGAAATGGGCCGCCCGAAGACGCAGGCTCGACGCCACCGCCATCTGGTCCACCCGATTTCTCGGCCAGCGATGTGCCGCCCGCCTCCCCGCCGCCGAGCGCGCCACCTCCGGCCATGCCGCCGCCACCGCCCAACGTGTGGCCGGCCGCTCCGGTGCAACGGCGGGGGAGTGGCAGGTACCCCGTCGACGTCGGCGTCGATGTCCCGGACCGGATCGCCCGTTGGCGGCCACTGCTGCAATGGCTCCTGGCTATCCCCCTGTACATCGTGCTTTACGTGCTTCGCATCGTGGCCAGCATTTGTGCGTTTATCGGTTGGTTCGCGGCATTGTTTACCGGGCAATTGCCCGACTCGCTGGGCAATTTGATCGCCGGCTATTACCGCCTTTATTGGCGGACCACGACTTATGCCTCGTTCCTGCGGGCGAAGTACCCGTCTTTCGCCCTATCAATGGGTTACACAGACCCCGGTGACGACCCGGCCTGGTTCGAAGTGCAAAAGCCGGCCAAACTATCGCGGTTAGCCGTCCTGTTCCGGATCATCCTGGTTATCCCCCAGTTGATCGCATTGTTCTTCGTCGTCATCGCGCTCTACTTCGTGTCCATCGTGGCCTTTTTCGTGGTCATTATCGCCGGCCGGTGGCCTAGCGGCCTGGCCGAGTTCGTGATCGGCGCCAACCGGTGGTTGCTGCGAGTCGATGCCTGGTTCAGCCTCTTGGCCGACCCTTACCCGCCGTTCTCACTTACCTAAGGGAGCCGGAGCCAGTGGGGCCGTGAGAGCATCACGGCCCCACTGGCCGTGAGCGAGCTGGCGCTCCGGGTCGAGACTTTGGCTGCTACCCCTGGTGAGCCACATTGTTCCGGCCCGCCCGGACCAAGCTGGGCAGAGCCGCAGTGGCTTCTTCGGACATGAAGTCAGGGACCACATTGTCCAGCCGCCTCGGGAACCACCAGTTGGCCCGGCCGAACACTTGCAAACTGGCCGGCATGAGCACCATGCGCACCAGCGTGGCGTCCAGGAGGATGGCCGTGGCCATGGCGAAGCCGAACACCTTCAGGATGCGCAGGTCGCCCAGTACGAACGCACCGAAGACGCACACCATGATGGCGGCCGCTGATGTGATGACCCGACCGGTGGATGCCAGCCCGCTGGCCACGGCGTCTGAGTCGCTTTGACCTGAAGACCACGCCTCTTTGATGCGCGATGTCAAGAACACCTGGTAGTCCATCGACAGCCCGAACAGGAGGGCGAACAGCATGACGGGTATCCAGGGGTCGACCGGCGCCGTGGTGCCGTTGTCGATCGCCCCGCCCAACCAACCCCATTGGAAGACCGCCACCATGACGCCGTAAGCAGCGCCGGTCGAGATCAACGTCATGGCCACGCTGGCCAGCGGGATAACAACGGAACGGAAGGCGATCGTCAACAACAAGATGCCGAAGAGGACAACGGTCGACAGCACGAGGGGCAAGTGCCGAGAAATGACGTTCGTGGTGTCCACTGATGCCGCGGTGGCGCCTCCGACCCAGGCGCGCACACCAGACCCAGCCAGCACGGCCGGGATTACAGAGCCCCGTATGTGGCGGACGAGCGCCGCGGTGCGCGCGTCTTGTGGCGACGTACGCGGTACGACCGTAACCACCGCGGCGGTGTGGCCCGGGTTGTACTCCGGCCTGCTGACCGACTGCACGTCAGGGAGGGCCGAAACGTGGCGGGCGAGCCGATCGACGACCGCTGCATCACCACTGGCCGCTCCGGATCCACCTGGCAGGGAGGTGGCTATCACCAACGGCCCCGCCGCCCCCGGCCCAAACCCCTCGGCCAGGAGGTCGTAGGCGTGGCGGCTCGTGTACGTCGTGGGATCTGTACCGGAGTCGGTGAAGGCGAGGTGGAGGGACACGAAGGGGAGAGCCAGCACGACGAGCACCATTAGCGCGGCCCCGCCAGCGGCCCACGGCCGGCGCTGGACCTGCCGGCTCCATCGGCCCAGAAGGAGGGGCCCATGGCGGCCTGGCGGCGCCGGCGCAGGCTTACCCTGAGCCCGTCGATGTTCGGGCCGGCGAAACCCAGGGCGGCCGGGAGGAGGGTAATCGACGCCGCCATGACCAGGAGCACGGCCAACACGGCCCCCAGCGCGGCGCCATAGATGAAGGGCAAGCCCAGGAGGAACAGGCCGAGAAGGGAAAGGACCACGGTCGAACCGGCGAACACCACCGCTCGGCCCGAGGTCGCCAACGCCTTCGACACCGCTTCGGCCGGCGCCAGGCCTTCGCTCAGCCCCTGTCGGTACCGGGTGACGATAAACAAGGCGTAGTCGATCCCCACCCCGAGCCCTACCAGGGCGGCCAGCTCGGGCCCGAACGACGGCACCGTCAGTACGTGGCTGAGGAGGTCGAGCAGGCCGAACATGGTGGCCACCGCGACCACCGCGCTGGCGATGGGCAGCACCATAGCGATGACGGACCCGAAGGCGAGCAGAAGGATCAGCATGGCGGCGAGGAGCCCGAGCCCTTCGCTCGCTCCGAAGGTCGGCATTTCCACCTTCTCGATCGGCGTGCCCAGGAGCTGAGCCTCGACGCCGGGCCGGTCCGCCCCCTCGGCCAGATGGACCACCGTTTGGATATCTGCGTTGGGGATGCTGTCGATATCCCCGTTGAACTGGACCGCGCCGTAGGCGATGTGGCCATCCGGGCTGACCTGGCTGCCCCCAGAGGCTGAGAATGGGCTGGTCACCGCGACTACGTGCGGGTGACCGAGCATACTGTCGAGTGTCTTTGTGATCAGCGCCCGGTCTGGCGCCGAACCTACCTGGCCCTGCGTACGGAAAACGACCATGGCGTTGGCGCCGGCCTGGGCCGGGAAATGGGCGGCCAGGAAGTTGGCGGCCTGTTGCGATCCCGTGTTCCCGCCGTTGATGTTGTCTTTGAACTCGGAGCCGGCTGCCTTTCCAAGGAGGGAGAAGACCACCAGTACGGCCACCCACCCGACCAGGACCAGCCGGCGGTGCCGGTAGCACCAGGCGCCCAGCCGGGCCAGCGGTGGGTGGCTGGCTGCTGCTTCGAGAGGGAAACCGTTCGTTCGGGGCTGTGTGCTGACCATGTTCGCTGGCCCTCCAATCGTGTCACGTTCTTCGCAGCCAAAAGATCCGGCCGCAGGGAACAAGGACGAGCCCGCACGGCGAAAAGTGACAATCCCGCCGTTCTGCCGGCCGCCGTCACATTGCGGCCGGGCATTTCGTCTTAATAGAGCGAAAGCACAGACTTGCCGATATCGGACCAGCAAATATCGGCCACGACATTTAGGTTGAGTGACATGGGTGAAGCGGGACAAATCCCTGAGGCCCAAATCCCTGGGGGCCAAATCGCCGGGGGCCAAATCGCAGACGTATGGCGGGCCAACAACACTTACCTCGTCGACCTCGCCTTCGGGATGCTGGGCGACATCGGGGCGGCCGAGGACGCCGTCCAGGAGGCCTTCACCCGGCTGACGAAGGCGTCTCTCGATGACATCGAAGACAAGCGGGGGTGGCTGATCGTCGTAACCAGCCGCATCTGCCTGGACCAGATCAATTCAGCCCGGTCGCGTCACGAACAGGCGCGTGAGAACTCCGCCATCGACCTGGCCGGGCCGCCCGTCGTCGGTTCGTTAGCACCGATGGACCCCGCTGACCGGGTAACCCTGGACGACCAGGTCGGCTTGGCCCTATTGGTCGTCCTTCAGAAGTTGAAGCCGGCAGAACGTGTCGTGTTCGTGCTACACGACGTTTTCCAGCTCCCGTTCGAGACCATTGCTCCCTCCATCGGCCGGCCGACAGCCACCTGCCGACAGCTGGCCCGGCGGGCACGAGCGAAGATCCAGTCGGAAAGCAGCCGCTTGGGAACGGGCCACGCCGCGGCGGGGCACCCGGAGGGCGATGTAAGCCTCAATGATCAGCGTCAAGTGGCGGAGCAGTTCATCCACGCCTGCCAAGACGGAGACATGGCCGCTCTTGTCCAGGTCCTCGACCCGGCCGTGTGGGGCGATATCGACCTCGGCCCCCTCGACCGGCGCAGCGGCCAGGGGGCACGCGGTCAGCGCGGAGTGTCCGCCAACTTACTGCGTTATTTTGGCCCGCCAGCGACGCTGGTCTCTTACCCGGTCGGAGGCCACCCAACCGTCCTCGCCTTCGTGGAACAAAAGTTGTGGGCTGTGATCTTGCTGACCGTAGAAGACAAACTCGTGAAGAAAATCCATGTGATCGCCGACCCGGTGAAGATCTCCTTTTTGAATGCCCACCTGGGGCCGGCCGGTTGATCCGCCTCAGCCGGCCACCACAGCAAAGTGGGGCGGCACCCCGATCAACCGGTCGGCCAGCGACGGGAGGGCTTGGCGGGTGGACCAGTCGACGTCTCGCAACCTTTCCACTCGCGCCGCCCCCCAGGATGTCGATTCCACCAGGGAGACAAGCTGGTCCGCAGTAGCCCCACCGGCCAGGGGGAAGTTGGCCCGCAAATCCGCTCCGTACTCGGCATGATGGTCGTGCTCCTGACGCCGCAGCCGTCTCAGCGCGTCATGCCCCGCCCGGCGCAGTTTCCCGGGGTAGCCGCCGGCATCCCCCCACAGGCTCTCCATCAGCACCAGGCGGCCCTGAGGGGCTGACCGGTGCCACGCCTCCAGGGTGGCCTTGGGAGCCGGCAAGGTCCAGAGCAAATGGCGCGAGACAACGGCATCGAAACGTTCGAGGGGGGTCTCGGTGGCGTCGGCGTGGATCGTCTGCACCTCGAGCCCGGCATCGTCCGCCTTGGCCTTCAACCGCCCCAGCATGCCCTCGGAGAGGTCGAGAGCGCTTACCAGGTAGCCATTCCGGGCCAGCAGGATGGCCAGGAACCCCGTCCCGGCGCCCACGTCGAGCACTCGCGGCGGGCGGAGAAGGCAGGAGCCGGCGCAACGCGGCGGCCCACGTGGCCAATTCCAACGCGGTGCGCGGGTGGTGCCCCGGCGATCGGTCGTATGTCGCCGCATCGATGTCCCAATACGTACGGACCTGCTCCTTCACTGCCCCCAAACCTGATGTGCTCATCCCCATAGAGTGCGTGCGGCTCGGTGAGAGCCGCAAGCAGGCGCCAACTCCCCGGGGCACCCGCCCGGCCACGGCCTCAACCCCGCTCGTCCTTCAGTTCCAGGTCTTCAAATGGCCCGGGTGGCGAAATATCAATGAGTGGCGCCGAGGTGCCGACGTCGTACACCAACCCGCCCTCAGCCAGGCGGGCCCCATCGGTCGGCGGGTGCGGGCTCAGGCTGCCGTTGTGGCTTATGTGGAGCACGTCCGTCCCTCGCACCATGAAAGCGGCGTCGGCGATCAGCCGGCGGTGGCAGCGCCAGTAGACGGATTCCGAGCACATGACGACCGTGCGGCGTTCGCCGGCCAGGTCGAGGACGGCGTCCAGGGCCTCCCAGAACGGGGCCGACCGCATGTAATCGGCATAGCCACGGAAGGACTCGTTCCGCAGCGCCGTATTGGGCGAGGAGGGGTCAGGTTTGCGCCAACCTCCGAGGCGTGGTTCCCATTGGTAGGCCACGCCGGCGGCGGGCAGCCACCGCTCCATTTCCCCCCGGGCTACGTGGGGGAACCGCCGCGAACCGGGCGCCGTGCGCACGTCTACGAGTGCCTCTACCCCTAACGCCCTCAGCAAGTCGGACAGCTCGGTTTGCCCGAGAGTGCCATGACCCAGCGTGAGCAGTTGAGTGGCGTCAGCCTTCATTGGTCGCACCCATGTCGCCATATATACTCGCCGTCACCTTCTCGTGGTGCGCTCGAAGAGCGGCCTTCTCGGTGCCATTCCGTGAACTGACTATCGCGCCGAGAAAGCATGGGGGGGGGGAACCCTTTCAGGGCGCCCACCCGTTTGGACGGTTGGGCCGGTACTGTCTGCGACGGTGATGACGACTCTGGGAAGGACCGGGCTGGCGGTGAGCCGGATGGGCCTCGGCCTGGCCGCTCTGGGCCGCCCGGCCTACATAAATGTCGGCCACTCGTCAGATCTCGCCGGCCACTCCGACGTGGCCTCCTTGGAGCGCGTTACCCACACTGTGCTCGACGCTGCCTTGGCGGGAGGGGTGCGGTACTTCGACGTTGCCCGTTCCTATGGTAAGGCCGAGGCCTTCCTGGCCGATTGGTTACGGCAGCGCGGGCTCGGGCGCGGAGACGTCACGGTCGGCTCGAAGTGGGGTTATACGTACACGGCGAACTGGCGGTTGGACGCCCCGGTGAACGAGGTAAAGGACCTCTCGTTATCAAACCTGCGCCGGCAGTTCCTCGAGAGCTCTGGGCTCCTCGGGCCGTTCCTGCGGCTGTACCAGATCCACTCCGCCACGACCGAAAGTGGCGTGCTCGAGGACGGCGGCGTGCTCGAGGAACTCGAGCGCCTGAAGGCGGGCGGGTTGGCGATCGGGCTAACCGTCACCGGCCCCAAGCAAGCGGAGACCATTACACGAGCGCTGGAGGTAGGCATCTTCGATTGCGTTCAGGCCACATGGAACCTGCTGGAACGCTCAGCGGGGCCCGCCCTCGCCGCCGCCCACGAGGCCGGCGCGGGTGTAATCGTCAAAGAGGCATTGGCCAACGGTCGCCTTACGGAGCGGGGCGGAGTCTCCGAGCTGGCCAGTTCGGCCCGCGGCGCCGGGACCACACCGGACTCGCTGGCGCTGGCCACCGTACTGGCCCAGCCATGGGCCGACGTCGTCCTTAGCGGCGCCAGCACCGTTGGGGAAATCGACAGCAACCTCGCCGCCCTCACGCTTGACCTCGGCCACGACCTGCTTCACCGGCTCGACCGCATCCAGGAGGAGCCGGCCGCTTATTGGCAAAAGCGAGCCCAACTGCCCTGGAACTGACGGCTTCGGGCCGCGGCCCGGGTTCGTACGCCGATCAGCGATGGACGGCTTGCTCGTGGGCCTGGTGCGTGGCCGGCTCGAGCTGGAACGTGCAGTGCTCCACGTCGAAGTGCCCGGCCAGGCACTCGGCCAGACAGTCGAGCACCCGGGCGCCCCCGCCATCAGCCAGAGCGTCGTCGGCCACGACGACGTGAGCCGACAGGACCGGAAGGCCGCTCGTCAGCGTCCACACATGCAGGTCGTGCACACCAAGCACTCCGGGCGTCTCGCAGATGTGGCCCCTGACCTCGGCCAGGTCGACGTTCTTCGGGGTGGCCTCGAGGAGGACGTCGACGGCGTCGCGCAGCAACTTGGCTGTCCGCGGGAGGATCAGCAAGCCGATGCCGATGGCAGCGATGGAGTCCGCTCGCTGGAACCCCGTTACGGCTATGACCACCGCCGCCACCAATACGGCCACCGCGCCCCACATGTCGGCCAGGACCTCCAGAAAAGCAGCCCGGACATTGAGGCTCTGGGCCTGGCCGCGCGCGGAAGAGCAGCAGGCTGACGACGTTGCCGGCCAAGGCCACCAGGCCGAAGACGACCATTAGTGATGGCGTCGCCGTCTCGGGGTGGACCAGCCGGACCGCCGCCTCGACCAGGATGAACGCGCCCAGACCGAACAACAGCACGGCGTTGGTCACCGCGGCCAGGATCTCGGCTCTCATGTAACCGAAGGTCCGGGCGTCGCTGGCCGGCCGGGACGCGAAGTGCACTGCCAGCAGCGATAAACCGATCCCTGCCGCGTCCGTGGCCACATGGCCGGCGTCGGCGATGAGGACGAGGGAATGGGCCAACACGCCGCCCACGACCTCGGCGGCCAGGATGACCAACGTGATGGCAAGGACAAGCTTCAGCCGGTCCCGCTGCCCTGCTGCGGCGGTGGCCGGCTGCCCGTGATCGTGGCTCATTTGCGTGATGCTCCCAACCGGCTTTTACCGGGCACCGAGGCCCGTTTCAGGGTACCGCCTGGGGTATGCCAAGCTCAGGGCCTCATCGCCGGCCGTGCTCGGCCGGTCAAGCCTTCAGGTCGCCGCCGCCGCCGTTGGGGGCTCCTCGCCATGCCGCTTGTGCCTGCGCCACAAGATGACCACCACAACGGCCAGTACCAGTACCAAAGCCGCCACGCCGATGAGGACGTACCACATCATGTTCGTGGGGGCAGCCGTGGGCACGTTGACATTCCCGGCGGAGGTGGCGGCCAGCGTAGAGCGCGAGCCCGATGCCGTGTTGACCTGGTCCAGGTAGGCCTTTAGCACGATGAGCGGCCCGCTCTTGTAGACCGGGGCGTTTGAAGTGAGCGATACCCGGAAGGTGACGGTCTTCGAAGACGACGGGGGCAGCGTCGTCCCCTCCTCGGGCCCAGGTGACCGTCGATGGCGGCGCCGCCGCCGGTAGAACCAGTGAGAGCGATATCTGTGAAGCGGCCTTTCGGGCCCATCGTCGAGTAGGCCAGGTGCACCTGCTTGGCGGCGACCACCGGAGAGCCTTGCGTGCCGGCCAGGACGGACAGGTCCAAGCGCGTGTCGGGCATCGGACGGGAGGACGAGTTGCCGAACCTGAGCATGAAGGTGGTCGGGGCGGCACCGGCTTTCAGCAGCGTGGGGAAGGAAGCGTTGAGGACCGGGACGTCTTTTTGCGTTGTCCCCTGGTAGATCACGGATTCGGCCGCCCGGCCCCCCTCGGCCTCGACTGCCACCACCCAACACGAGACGTTCCACGCCGATGCGCGGTAAGTCACAGTGGCCGCACCGCTGTTGTCAGTGGTCACCTCTGAGTGGCTCAACCGGCCGCAGACCCCTGAACCTGACTTGAGCCCAGTGCTGAAATAGACGTGGTCACCGGGCACGCCATTGCCCGCCGCGTCCATAGCAGTTACGACGATTGTCGAAATCGCCTTGGCATTGGCGGGCAAAACGTTGGGGCTGGCGGCCGCGAAAGCAGATACGACATTGGTCGGTTGCGTCCCGAGGCCGTCAGCGTTGAGGTTTTCGACCAACGCTTCGCTGAGCGTGCACCCCTCTCCAATGCCGTACTTGTCGTAGGCGAGGTTGCTGAACACCTCCTGGGTGTAATAAGTACCTCCATTTATGACCTGGTTGTACTCACTGCCAGCCGGGTTAGACGGGTTGGTCGAGCCGAGCGGGCGCCCATATTCCTGGTCGCACATGTCCGCGATCTCGTTACCGGCCAGGTCGATCCAAGCATGGTCCAATTCGAGAGGGTCCGTAATAGCGTCGTTCAGCTCGTGGCTCAGAGTGCTCACGGCGCCGTCGGCAGCCAAGCTCCCGTTCGGCGCTTGGCCTCCGTTGCAACTCGTCCCCTCGTACGGCAGGTCGGCGTAGACCGTTTTGTCCGAGTTTGACCCGAAAGCGCGGTGGTACCCGCAGTACCCGTCGAACGAATTGGTGCCGTCAACATCGACAGTCTCCACGCCAGGCGGGAAAAAGACGGGGTAAAAGTGGGCCAGGTCGGTCGGCAGGTCGAGGTTCGTAGTTACCAGCGACAGTTCCGAGCGCAGTTGTTTGTCCGTTATGCACGCTTTATAGCCGGGCGCAGGGTGGCACCCGTCGGGGGGAACGCATCGGTGTCCACCACCGGGCCGCCCGCGTGGATGTTGTACTTGACGAAGGTGGGGACGTCGGTGGGCACGTCGTAGTACTCGGTGTCCACTGAATAAACGCTTGCGTCGCTGCCGCTGGCCGCCGCTACGTTCTGGACGTAGCCATCGATAATGCTTTCGTACTTGGGCGGAAAGACGTACCGTCTGCCCACCGGCTGCCAAAAAATGGGGGTAACGGTGAGGCCCGCGGCCGTGTCCGTCGACATCACCGGGCCACCACGGTAGATCAGAGGCGGAATGCAAATCGAGCAGACCTGCGGCTGGACCGCCGGTCCTGGACCGCCGGAGGGGGCGGTCAGAGCCTGACGGCCGGGCCCCGACAACGAAGACCCGCTGGCGGCGGCGCCGACGGGGCTGATTGCGCCCGCGGCACATAATCCGCAGGCGAGCACGGCTGCTGCGAGTTTGTGGGAAGTTCGCGGCCCTGAAGCCAAACGCTTAGCGGGCCGCACTCACCCGCCCTTCGAGCCTCACGTCGGCTCCACCTCGCTCCACCTCCGTCCAGCTACTGCTTGGCCCTGGCCCAACACTTGTCTAACGGTCGGGTTGAACGACCAGCGTATTCGGACGGCGGGCCCGCACCAAGGCACCTCGGGCCTGCGCCTCATGGTCCAAAGGCGACGCCGGCCATCGGCCCGGCCGGCTACGACGGGAACGGCTTGGCCGGGAGCCCGAGCGCCGCAGCCCTACCTCAGAGGGTAAGCCACCGGCCCAGCGCCACCCCGTTCAACCTCCGGGCACTGCCCGTCACTAGCCTCGTTGTCTGACCGGTCTGTGAGCGGCGCCGTCCCCCTCCTGGTTCAGGAGACCTGTGCCGCCGGCTCAACGGCCAGGGACATCGGGTAGTTGAGCCCGGTCGCCTTTCCCGAAATCGTCCTTACCGGCGCCGGGGATCCCGATTTGGCCAGCTCACTTTTCGAGTACTCCACCACGGTGTTGGCGCCGGTGTTGGCGACCCACGCGTCCCCGGCGGCGTCGAAAGCGAGGTCGTCCGGGGCGTTCAGGCTGTTGGCCGAACCAGAGGCGATGGTCACCGCCGGTTTGGGCGCCGCCTTAGCCAGCTCGTCCTTGGGGAACTCGAGGAGGGAATTGCCATCTGAGTTCACCAGCCAGAGGTTCCCGGACGAGTCGAACTCCAACCCGCACCGGGTATCGTCGCCGACCGAGCTGAGCGGGATGGATATGGTCAAGCGCGGTGCCGGGGCCGCCTTGGCTAGGTCGGCCTTGGTGTACTCGTACACAGCCGGGCTTCCCTGTTGAGCGTTGTCCGAGACCCACAAGTTGCCTGACGAGTCGACAGCCACTCCAAATGGCGCGTTGAAACTGTTGTTGGAGATGGTGACCTTCGGGGTCGGAGCGCCGGACTTGGTCAGCTCGCTCTTGCCGTACTCGACCACGGTACTGACACTGGTATTGGCCACCCACAGGTTGCCGGCGCGGTCAAAGGTGAGGCCACCCGGTCCGCTCAGGCTGCCGGACGAGTTGGAGGAGATCGTGACGAGCGGGGTGGGGGAGACCTTGGCCAGCTCCCTCCTGGAGTACTCGAACACGGCGTTGGTATTGGAGTTGGCCACCCACAGGTCTCCGGAGTTGTCGAAAGCAACCCCCTGAGGAGCATCAATCTTTGTGGCAATTGTTTGCAAAGCGGCAACATCACCTTTATCGCCGCCGCGGTAGGAAGTGACCGAGCCCGTCGCCCCCGTCCCAGTGGCTCCTTCCCCTCCGAAGTTGGCCACGAATATGGTGCCGAGCCCTGCGGCTGAGGCACTGGTGGCGGCCAGGCTGCCGGTGGTTGTTATGGCCGTCACGCCGAGGCCGAGGGCCGAGACGAGCGCGGCCACGCGGGACGGCCGCCCAGTCCTCGAGCGGCGTTTACTACGCGGGAGCAGTTCAGCGGTACGAGTTTTGCGTGTCTCCGTTTGCCTCATCGCCGTCCCCCTTTGGCTCGTCTGATGAGTTGGCGAAGTGTACACCCGCGGTGACCGGCGCCGTTGGCCCGAACCGGCAAAGAACCAGGACAGCCAGGTCAAAAAACGGCCCGTCTGCTGGCACCGTGACCAGAGCGCCGGCGCCGTGGCGGCCTACAGAGCCGACCTGGACCGCACCACGGCGGCCACGGCGTCGTCCGGCCCGCTGAGGCTAACTTGGGCGGCCGAACGCCGGCCGGCGGCGTAGAGGACGAGTTCCGTCGGGCGACCGGTCAAGGTGGCCTTTGTCCCCGTCCCAAAACTCCGGTGCCGCCCGTCCGGGCTCAGCAGCTCCAGCGCGAACGGGCGCGTACTGCTGGCCAGCCGCCGCCCCAGGAACCCGGTCATACGCCAGCAGAGTCCCTCGAGGTCAGGTATGTCCTCCCGAGGACCGCGCCCGTTGGAGCGCCGCACGTCTTCATGGTGGATGAAGTACTCGAGCCCGTTAGCCAGGGTGCGGACGCCGGGGACGCGCCACGGCCCCGGCGGCCCAGCCCGCAGGCGCGAGACGAGGTAGGAATAAC
Source organism: uncultured Acidimicrobiaceae bacterium (assembly GCA_963749305.1). GTDB lineage: Bacteria > Actinomycetota > Acidimicrobiia > Acidimicrobiales > Palsa-688 > Fen-671. Next base: position 118,908 of record CAVVMN010000011.1, on the reverse strand, counting down.
CCTTGGCTTTTTCGGTAGCCCTGGCGTCGTCCCCCCACCGCCGGAAGTGCTCACGAAGCACCAAATGGGCCGCCATGTCTGAGGTGGTCCAGCCGGCACACAGTGTGGGTGCATCGGGCCCGAGCTCCTGCAAGAGGTCACACAGTTGCAGGCGCTCCCGCTCGTCAATTGGCGCGACCACGCCACGGCACTTTAGTCCGGCGCCGGCAAACCGCCACTCCAGCTTGGTAACACCTGGACCGGCCCGGCGCGGCCCGCGTATTTACGCCGTTGGCGCCCTACCTCAAGAACACTTGAGGGTGTTGGTTATTTCCGTATACACCGACTGGACCTGCGATGAAATCGAGCTCAGGCTCGATTGGAGCTCAGTCAACGAAGTGACGTTCGTGAGGTTCTCGATACTTGTTTTAAGCGAGTCGATCTGCGGCTGCAACTTCTTGGCTTCCTCTCCTTTCAGGCCCTTGGCCGCTTGGACCAGGTTGTCAAAAGACTTCTTGACGTTGGCCAGTTCGTCCTTGGCCTTGCCAAAATTCAAGTTCTTGACGTCGGTTTTCACCGTATCGACGGCGTTATGGAGATCGGTGCGGGCGCTACATACCTTGTCAGCCGCGGCCGATTCGCCGCCTCCTCCGCAACCCGCGAGAAGCCCGGCGCTGATAGCCCCGGCGGCCAGCCATCTGGTTATTTTCCTCATGATGTTTGCTCCCCTAAATGCAGCACTCGTTCGCACCGATGTCGCCCGCCTGGGCTAAAGGAATTCCCCAAGTGGAGCGTCACTGGCACCGCTTCGTTATTCGGGTCAACGGCCCGCAACAAGAGGCAATTTGTGCGAAGACAAAAGACCCTGGGCCCGGCCAGGATCAGGCGGCTCATCGGTCCGGGCCCAAGGCAGGCGTGTAGGTTTTACGGCCCGACTTGCCAGGCCTGTTCAAGCGGAGCGGCGAGCAGCGTAGTCGGCCACCGGCTCATTCGAAGGGGCCTCGCCTATCTGGCCGTGTCCGTTTCAGCCCGATTTGTGTGGTCGGGCCCGCCTGTAGGCCGCCGGCTACCCGGCGTCTTCGTCTTCCGCCTCGAGTTCGGCCTCGAGTTCAGCCTCGGCGACCGCAATGGCCAGCCCCAGGGCCTTGGCAATGTTGCCACCCGCGGTTACTACCCGAGCGGTCCCGACGATGGGGGCCACCGCGACAAGGACGCCTTCGACATCGTCGAGGGTGACCCCGACGTCGGCTGCCGTGCCCGCGTTCAAGAGGTAAGACGCGGGAGGTGCGCCCACGGCGACCAGGGCGGCGATGCGGACGAGCATGTGATCGCGCGCTTCGAGGTCGCTGTGCTCGATAGATGCGGCGGTCATCTCGGCGAGGGTATCGAGGACCGGGGTGTCGTCTTCAGGCATGTGCGATTTCCTTGTCAGGTCGGGCTCAGGTTGAGCGTTGCCTCTGCCAGTGTCGCTTCCGGCTCCATGGCCGGTCCACCTATCGTCGCGCGAGCGCCGGCCTCAGGCATCATCCTGATGGTGTGAAGCGGTGCGCCTTCGACGGGGGAGGGCCGGCTGGCAGCGAGGGCCCGGTGCCCAATGTGTTTTGAATTTGTGAAGATGTGTTTTGATTGTATGAAGACTTTGCAGGCGCGCTCGTGTTTGCGGGCAGAACCACATTGTGGAGCGGACCGCCGCCGACCGTGCCCGAACTGACCGTCTCGCCTCGGGCGCGCGCCCCTCGGCAACGGGCCAAGCCCCAGCAGCCGCGGAAGGAAGAGCCACAGGGCCGCTCCGGCGCGGCCATGTGGGCGGGGGTGGGCTGTCCTACCACCGGCCGGCCCGGTCATGGCCGCTCTCCGTGGAAGCCGCCCCGGTCTTGCTCCCGCCGGTGCCGGCGGCCCGCCAGGGAGGATCCGGCGGGCGGTGGCAAATGCTGCTCCCGGTCCTCGGTTCGCTGGCCATGGTCGGCTTTGCTTTCGTCGTTCGCTCACTCCTCTACCTCATAGTCATCGGCCTGATGGTGGTGAGCATGGTGGGGGCCACGTTGGGAGCGCAGCTGGCGGGAAACAGGGAAGAAAAGCGCCGCTGGGCGCGCACCAAGGCGCGCTACATGGAGCTCGTAAAAGTTGCCGTCGCTGACTCTCGAAGGGCGTCGGAGCTGCAATTGGCGGGGCTGGCCGGCCTCTACCCGGGGCCCGAGGAGCTGCTTCAGCTCACCAAGGCCGGCGAAGGCATTTGGGAACGCCGGCGCAGCGACCCCGATTTCGGTTGGGCTCGCCTCGGCCTTGGAAAAGTGCCGGCGGCGCGGCCGGTCAGGCTCGGGGACCATGGCCCGGCCGTCTCCGAACCCGACCCGGAGCTGGCCGGGGCAGCCGACAGCGCGGTTGCCGGGAGCGCCGCAGTCCCGGCGGCACCGGTAACAGTTCCGCTGGCCTGCCTCGGGGTAGTGGCGGTCGTGGCGCCGCGGAAAGAAATGCTGACGAGCGCCAGGTCCATGGTGGCGGCCTGGCTGGCCTCGCTGGCCGCGCTGCACGCCCCGGGGGACTTGCGCATCGCCGGCCTCTTCCCCGAAGAAGCGGCCGAGAGTTGGGACTGGTTGAAATGGTTGCCTCATTGCCGTGCCCTTCAAGGCGGCGAGGGCTTCGGGCGAGCGCGGCGCTCGGTGAGCACGGACCCGACCGCGTTCGATGAGCTCACCAGGGACCTCGTGCGGGTGCGCCTCGAGCGGCCCCGAGGGGCAACCTCGGCCGACGCCAGCCAGTTGAGCTGGGAGCACGTCATGGTAGTAGTGGACGGCTGGAGCCCGGGCCGCTCAAATGCGGCTCTCGACAAGCTCATGGCTCAGGGCCCCAATATCGGGGTCACCGTCATCGTCATCGTCACCAGTCCCGACGTTGTCCCGTCGGCCGGCGGGGCTACAACCTCGTTCGTCGAGGACGGGACACTGTTGTACGTGGAGGGTGGCCCCGCCGGACGGGTCGAGGCCCACGTACAGCCGGACCAGCTGAGCCCGGAAATGGCCCAAAACATTGCTCGTCGCATTGCCCCATTACGCCTCGGTTGGGAGGGGTCTTCCTCGACGTTCGCAGACAGCGTCCGCCTGTGTGAGTTGTTGGGGGCCGAGCGGCCGGCCGAGGTGGCGGGCACGAGCCACCAATTGTCTCTCCGGGATTTAGTCGGCGCGGGTGGCCGGCCTCTGCGGGACCTGCTGAGGGTTCCCATCGGGCGCGACGAGACCGGCAACGTGGTCGAGCTCGACCTAAAAGAGGCGGCGTCGTCCGGGATGGGCCCTCACGGGATCATGGTCGGCGCCACTGGCTCCGGTAAGAGCGAGTTGTTACGCAGCATCACTGCCGCCCTGGCGGCACGCCACGAGCCGGAGTTGCTCAACCTGCTTTTGGTCGACTTCAAGGGCGGTGCTGCCTTCGCCGGGCTCGAACCTCTGCCGCACGTGGCCGGGTTGGTGACCAACCTGGCCGAGGAACCCGACTTGATCGGCCGGGTCAAGGCCGCACTGGCCGGCGAGCTCGAGCAGCGCCAAAGGCTGCTCCGGGACGCCGGCAACCTCAGTTCGATCAGCGAGTACCACCTCCGCCTCCGTATGGCCCGCCCCCCGGCGGCAGGCACTGAAAACGGGCACCTGCAGCCATCGCCCCATTTGCCCTTGCCATACCTGGTCGTGATAGTCGACGAGTTCGGGGAACTCCTCGAAGCCGAACCCGCGTTTGCCGACATTTTCAACGCCATCGGCCGGATGGGACGCAGCCTCGGGGTCCACCTTCTGCTCGCCACCCAGCGCCTCGACGAGGGACGGGTGCGGTCCCTCGAACCCCATTTGCGCTATCGCCTCGGGCTGCGCACTTTTAGCGCCGCAGAGTCGAGGAGCGTGCTCGGCTCCGCCGCCGCGTACGAGCTCCCCCCGGTGCCGGGCCTTGGTTATTTGGCTGTGGACGAATCCCTCACCAGGTTCAAGGCCGCCATCACCACGCTTCCCGACCGTCCGGCGCACCAGGAACGAAGCCCGCTGGCCACCGACGCCCTACGGCCCCTCACCCTGCTGCGCCACGAGCGCGTCGAACGGTCGCCGGGCGGCGGCGCTCCTGCGATGACATCGGCCGGGGACGCCTTTGCCGACCCCGACGCGCCCGGCCACCCAACCGGGACCGAGCTGAACGCCCTGGTGCGGGCCGTCTCGGCCGTCTCGGCCCACGGCGGGGTGCCCGCCCGGCGGATATGGCTGGACCCTTTGCCGGCCGCCGTGACCCTGGGGGCGCTGGGCGCCAGACCCGCCGCCCTGGCCCGTCGGTCGTCGACCGTCCTCGGCGTGGTCGACCTTCCCCGCGTCCAACGACAAACGCCCCTCGTCTGGGACCACGCCGGGCCCGGCGGCAACCTTGGCGTAGCCGGCGCACCGCGGACCGGAAAATCCACATTGCTCATAAGCCTCGTGCTGGCGCTCGTAAAAGACGCCGGGCCCGACGAGGTCCAGTTCTATTGTCTCGACCTCGGCGGGGGAGGGCTTTTTGCCCTCGAAGGTCTGCCTCATATGGGCGCGATCGTCGGGCCCGGTGAAGTGGAGGCGGCCAACCGGCTCCTCCAGGACATGCGCAGCCTCGTAAGCGAACGCGCCGCCCGGAGACGATCGGAGGGCAGCTGGGCCGGCCCGGGCGAGGTTGGCCCCCGTAGCCTGGACGACCAAAGGCGCGGGGCCACGGAGCGGGGCGCCGAACCCGAGGTCTTCGTAGTTGTCGACAACGCCGGCATGCTGCGCCAATCCTGCCCGGAGCTGGAACCTGAGCTTTCCGCCCTCGCCACTACGGGCCTTCACCACGGCGTGCACGTCGTCCTGAGCGCCAACCGGTGGTTCGACATCCGGCCCCAGTTGCTGGATGCTCTCGGGACCAAACTCGAGCTGCGGCTCGGTGACCCGGCCGAGACGCTTTCCAAGCGCGATGCGGCCAAGGCGCTGCCCTTGGACCGTCCTGGCCGGGGAGTGACCAGAGAGGGCGACCTGTTCCAGCTGGCGCTGCCCTCGTGGTCCTCGACACCCGGGCCCGACGGGGAGGCCGTCGCCATTACCGATGCCGTGGCGCAGGCTCGAGCCCGGGCTGGCGCCGCCCGGGCCCCGAGGGTGGCCGCGTTACCAGAACTTCTCGAGGAAAACGAGGTGGACATGCTGGCCGCACGGGCCAGCTCGGGTGGCGTCGACCCGGGGGCCGGGTTCCTGGTCGGGGTGAGCGAGTTCCGCTCCAGCCCCGTCCAGGTGGACTTGCTGGGCCGGGGCGCTCACCTCTCCGTTTTTGGTGACAGTGGCAGCGGGCGAACGACACTCCTGGCCAGGGCCTTGAACGACACCTTTTCCCGCCTTACGCCGGATGAACTGACGGTCCATGTGGTCGACCCGGCTCGGGGGTTGATCGATTTCGGCGAAGTCCCCCACGTAGCCAATTACGTCACGTCGGCCGCCTCGGCCGAGAAGCTGGCCCGGGAGCTGGCCGACGAGCTGCGCCGGCGCCTCCCCCCCGAAGGGGCCAGCGTGGCCGAGCTGCGTTCCTGCGAATGGCAAGGGCCCTCCGCAATGTTGGTGGTGGACGACTACGACCTGCTCGTCGGCGCCATGGGCAGCCCCCTGGCCTCCTTGGCCGAAGTGGTGGCCCAGTCTGCGACGGTGGGTCTCCACATCCTGTGTGCCCGCCGGGTGGCCGGTTCTCAACGCACGAGTTTTGAGCCCTTCTCTCAGCGGCTGCGCGAACTCCGGCCCACCACGCTGGTCCTGTCCGGCGCCCCTGACGAGGGCCTGGTGGCCGGGGGCATCAAACCGCAGCACCTTCCGCCCGGGCGGGGTTGGCTGGTCACGCCGGCAGGACGAGCACAGCTCGTCCAGTGCTGCTTGCCGGCTGCCCGCCCGGCCACGCCCTCGGGTGCTTGCCACCTCGGCGTCGGGCCTATGCAGGACGGCCCCGTGCAGGACCGGCCGCCGCTCTCCGGCGCCGGGGCTACGTCCGACCAGTTCGAAGGCGCCGGGGCTCCTGCCGGCCAGTTCGAAGGCGCCTTCCGGTGAGCGTGGCCCGCACCGTGCTACTGACGGTGGCCACGCTGGCGCGCGAGGTCGATGTGGTGGCGGACGCAGACATGGCCCTCTCGGAACTGTTGAGACCGGTTGCCCCCACTTTGGGTCTGAGGGCGGCCGACATCGCCGTAACAGTCACACGCTCGGGTGACCCTGAACAGGTATTTACCATGCGTTCCACCGAGACGCTGAGCGAGGCCGGAGTGGTCGATGGTGACCGGCTCAGCCTCCACCCGTTCAGCCAGCAGCCCGGCAAAGCACTCCAGGTCACCTGGTTGGGAGGTGAGGCATGATCGACGTGCTGTCAGGTAACCCGGTCAACGGGGACGCCGTCAGCGGAGGCCGCGTCAACGGAGGAGAGGACAACGGAGGCGGGGACCAAGCCAACGGCGCCGGTGGGGCCCAAATGGGTGTGGGCTATGCCCGCTCGGCGGCGCAGCAGCCGTCCCTTGGGCGCTTCGGCGTGGCGAGCCCCGAGCAGCTCCGCCTTGACCCCGAGCCACCGCCGGCTCCTCGCCCACGCCGGCGCCGGCGCCGCTGGCCGTGGGCCCTGTCCAGCGTGGCGGTAGCGGGTGGGCTGTGCGCCGGCTCCTTCATACTCGGGCGGGCCACGAAACCCATTCCTCCGCCTCCGGCGCCTCCGCCACCGCCGCCCGCCACGGCGGCGGTCGTGGCGCTGGCCCGCTCCGTGACCGAAGGGCAGGCCTTGAGCTCTGGCGACCTCAGTGTTGTAACCATCGTTACTGGCTCCGGCGCCCCCAAGGGCCGTCCGCAGCCATCTACGAAACTGCCTTACTTTCCGGCCGCCACGGAGGCGAGCCTGGTCGGGCGGCACGTCCGGAGCGAACTACCTCTCGGGGCTCTACTGCTGCCCGCCGAGCTCAGCGATGGCCCGTTCCCGGCTAAGGGGCAGGCGCTCGTAGGCATGGACCTGCAACCGAGCGAAGCTCCTACTGGCGGGTCGCTCGTCCCCGGTGACCACGTGGGCGTGCTCTACGTGCCGGCGGCCTCGCAGCCCCCATACCCGGCCCCCGAGCCCGTGGGCAGCGCGCAGGTGGTGGCCTCGGTGCCCGGGCAGTCGGGGGACTCGTACGTCTCGGTGCTCGTGCCCGCCGGCCTTGCCGCTCGAGTCGCCGCCTACGCCCAACACAACGAGGTGGCATTGGTCCGGCTCGGGCCAGGGGAGGCGTGGCCGGCGACGACGCCCACGACCAAGGCCGTACCGACAAAGCCGGCGCCGGCAACGACCTCACCGCCGGCAACTGCTCGTACTGCTCCTGCTGCTCCCTCCACCACCGTCCTCGTGACGAAGAGCACTTCGGCACCGACGACGGGCTCTCACCGCCGTAGGGGAGTGGGCAAGACGAGCGGCACAGGCAAAGCGGGCGGCACAGGCAAGGCCGGCGGCACCGGCAAGACGAGCGGTACAGCCAAAGCGGGCGGGGCCGGCGGCAAGGTGGCGTCGCACCGCTGAACCGCGGCGACTTCGCCCCAGTTTTGGGACTGATTTGACGAGTTGGGACCGAAAAGTGTTGCCCAACAACAGTAAAGCCCCCCGAGTCACCTTTTCGCTCCCAGATCGGGCCAAAAACGCATGAAGCTCGCTGGATCCCCGAGAACCAGAGCCTATTTCGACCGGCGTATCGCTCATTAAGACGAGCACGCCGGCCCTCATGGCCACGAGGCCAGGCCAACCGCGGTCCACCAGGCCGCCTGCCTTCAGACGGCCTCCCACCAGACTGTCTGTCCCTAACCAGATCGGGACTATGAAGGGCCAGGTGTAACAAAGTGGCCACGCACACCCTGCCTCAACCATCGAGGTGACCGTGGCCCGCCGCCGACAGGCCCAATCGGACCTGACCTACAGACGCCAGTAAAAGAGGCGCAATAGCCCGATAGCCGCCGTAAGGGCAAACGCCGCGAACGTCAGCCACGCCAGCGCCCTCCCACCGACCCGCACGGGGGTCCGGCGCCGGCCACTCCTCGCACCCTGATGGCCGGCCCGAGCCGGCCCGGACAGGATCGGCCCCGCCACCGCCCTCGCCGGCTGTACCGGCACGGGCAAACCCAGCCCCCGGAGCGCCGGCATATCCACGCCGGCGCGGCGCAGGAAACTGGCCAATACGGCTCGGGCCATGGGCTTGCGGTAAGCGGAGGGCAGGGGCACGCCTACCTTTGTGCTCCCGGCGGAAATGACCACGACCGGGCCGTTCATGGCGTGCCTGACCAGGATGTCATTGACGTCCTCGGCTCTTACGGTGGTGGTGTGCCAGCGGGTCCGTCGCACCACGGCCGCGGGGCTGACCACCAGGCTGGGTGCACCCGCTCGCAGGAGGAGCGCCTCGAAAACGAGCGTAAGTGACGACATTACGACCAGCACGACGAACCAGTTGCTCAAGCCGGCCAGGGCGCACACAATAACTACCATCCCGTAAAGCACCGGTAGGGCGAGCAGCGACCTCACCCATTGGCGTTTACCTGCCAGCTCCACTCCGCCAGAGGGGCCCGCTCAAAAGCGCCGTTGCCAGATGCGACCTTGGCGCCGGGCCCGAAAAAATCTCCAGTCATTTGCTTAGCTCATCTGTGCTCATCAATGCTCACTCCGTGCTCACCCGGTCCTGGTCCGGGGTCATACGGGGCCGTTCGCCCGTGCCCATCCGTCCGGCGTCCAGGCGTCAGGGTCGTAATTGTTACGGGGGTTGTTGTACGTGGCCGCGATCGTGTCGGCTTGCCGGTACAACTCCTCCCGCCGTGAGGCGGGCATAGAGCCCTGCTCGACGGCGACGTCGGCCAACCGGCGCAACCAGTCCGCCGTCCAAACCGCGGTCCCGGCGGCAATATTACGGCCCTGTTGCACTCCGCGCTCGAGGTTCTCGGCACAGATGAGGAGGCCCTCCAGTTGCAGCCGCGGCGTGGCGTGGCGGTTCGAACCCATGGCCGCCAGGTCGGCCAGCCCGGTCCCCTCGGATGCCTCGCCTTGCTGGACCAGAAGGCGAGCGGCATGCACGGCGGCGGTCGACGAGCTCACGGTGGCGCCCACTTGACGGGCCTCGTTGTCCACTTCCTTCAATATTTTCAACGATTTTGCTATATCGCCGGCGTCCCGAGCGGCTACGCCCTGGGTCAGCAGGCGGGTCACTTTGTCACGCAATTGCTTGCGTTCGGCCACCCTTACCCTCGGGTCGTTGGGGCCGACGAGGCCCTTGGCCCGCCCGAGAAATCCTCTTTCTACCGGCGGATCCTCGACGTCCTGTGGCCGCAGCGGGGTTTCGCCGACCATGCCCGACAGGTGGCTGGAGCCGGGCCCAGCCGGGTTGAACACCACCACCCAGGCCCCCTGGGCCAGTAGCTCGTCGATGCCGTCCGGCAGCACCAGGGTGCCGACGCCGGCCACTACCGGCTCCAGCGCCGGGTCGGGGGCAAAGCCTAACGGCGGAGACGCCCACGCCTGCAACGCCTCCAGGTCGCTGAAAACCGGCACAGTTCGGAAAGATTCCGTCACCACCGGCCGGCCCCCGGCCCCAAAGGCACGAGCAGCGTGGCGCCCGGGAACCGGCTCGGTTCGATATGACTGCGTAGGCCGGCGGTTATCCGTCGGAGGGCGAAGGCCACCATCTCGGGGTTGGCCACTTCCTCGACTCCCGCCGTAATGGGCTCACTACTCACGGTCCGAACCTACCGCCGCCCATCACCGAGCCATCGTTAGCCGTATAACTAACAGCAGCCCGGGACAGACGCTCCGAGGTGGCCTGCTCGACCGCCGAGAGGTTGGAAAGGGCCGTGGTACTGGCAGCCAGGAAGCTTTCGATGGCACCCTGGACGGCGGCGTGGCCCGCCGCTCCGGCGGCGCTCTCGCACGCCGAGCTAACCGTACCGACGGCAGAGAGCAAGCTCCCAGCCAGCGAGCCGATCGCCGGCGCCGCTCCGGAGAGCCCGCCTGGCTCGACTTCGATAAGCAATGTCTTCCTGTCCTTTCGTACTTCTCGAACTACTCGTTACTTCTCGTACTTCTCGAACTACCCGGACGTTCCGGGCCGGTTGGGCTCGTTCGTTTTCTTTCCAGTCTGATGGGACTGGTCGAGTCGCCTTCTCCTACAGGCCAAAGAAGTGGGCCACGTCGTCAGCCCCATGCACCAGGCCCTCTCCGTCATGTACGAGCCCCTCGCCGGCATCAACAATGCCATGCCCGATATCGTCGACGCCGGTGTGGAACCATTTCACGTTGTTGTAGGCCCAGTCTCCGGCCAAGTAAAGGGCGGTACCGGCCAAGACGACCTGGCCGGCCACGGGGATCCAGCTCGACGACACGTCGACGATGCCGAGGACGCCACCGATGGCCTCGCTCCCCGCCCCGCTGAAAACAGCATCGGCGCTGACGACACCGTTAGCGCCGGCCATGCCCCTGTCCACCCAACCAGCCGCTCCGCCGTCGTCCGGCTTGATGATGGTGGCCATGTCCGAAACCACGGCGGCGCCGGCCATGAACCGCGAGGCAGCTGCCAATGGCGTGGCGAAGCGTAAATCGGGCGTGATCCCACCGGCGGCAATATCTTGAATGGCGCCCCGGCTGAACAGCGCTCTGGCGATTTGTTCATATTCCCCGTACTGGCTTACCCGGGCGGTGAACTCCGCCGCAGAAATGTCGCCCGCTTCGAACGCCTCCTCCCATGGGCCCAGGTTTTCCGCTCGCCATTGGGCCAGGGCGCCCTCTATCGCACGATCGGTGCTTATCCAACGGGCACCAGCCCGTGCCAGCGGGGCCAGGAAACCGACCCCGACGGGGACGAGCCCGAAGCCAGCTTTATCGTTTAGCCAGCCGATCTTTTCCGCTACTGACGACCAGACTGGGGAGGGAGTTGCCGATTTGAGCCGCGGCCCGGGCGGCGGCGGCCTCATATTGGTCCCAGGCCGCCTGGGCCCCGGCCACCGCCGCCCCGATTTCTTGCTGGAGGCTGTTCTGCACCGAGCGTCTCTGAATAGGCCCGCTGTGACGCCGCTGCCGGGTCGTGGGCCGGCAAAGGCTGCGCATTGAGCAAGCTGAGTGCGGACGTAGCCGATGATTGCGCCTGCGCTACCTGCAACTGCGCCGCACCTGACCGAAGCCTGGCATTCGGCCAGGACGGAGGCGAAAGCCGACAGGGCCGAAGAGGCGTCAGCCAGGGCGCCGGCCGCCGAATTGTGGTCCGCTTCGAGCGTCGAGACACACGAGGCGAAACTCACCGCACCCTGGCCTGACCATGCCGTGCCCGACAAGCCTGAGGTGGCGGAGCCCAGCTGCGAGCCCCAGTCCCGCACCGCGCTGGCTGCCGCGCCGAGGCGCGACGCGGCGCCGGATAGGGTGCCCGGATCTCCCGGGATTGAGGGGATCCCGCCGGCCCCGCTCCCCCCATCTGAGGGGAACATGGCGCTATACAGCCCCGAAGGTCGAGGCCACCTGCTGGTCGTTGTTCTGGTAGGAGACCGCGGCCTGGGCCGTCAACTGCGAGATGGTCTCCAGGGCCTGGTGCAGGTTTACCTGGGCCGTCTGCCATTGCTGGAACGCAGCCAGGAACCGCTGCTGCCCCATGCCCGCCCACTCTGCGCCGAGGGCGCTCACCTGGCCGGAAAGTTGCTTCAAGAGTGCGTCGATCGTGCCTGCGCCCTGGTTGAGCTGGCCTGAAGTTGACTCGAGCTGTTCGGGGGTTACCCTGATCAGTCCTGCCATCGCAAGTTCCTCCTCTGCTTGCAGAATTGCCGGATTTCCTGATCTTCAACCCGCTATGTGATGCTGTCGCAGTCATTTTGTGAAGAAGCTGCGATCATCGCGAACTGGCCCGCCCGCGCTAGTTCTTTTGTGCAGGCGGGCTTTTTTGGGCTGCCGTCAAAGGATGAAACGCGCCTGGCCACTTGCTACGGCCCAAGTGGACGGCCTTCTTGAGGAGCGAGCGGCCCGGCGCTTTTCCTGAGCTTTCCCAGGTCTTATTTAGTACGTGTAATCGGTGCCCCAGTTGAACGCCGCTTGTGCTGCCCCGTCAGCGCAGTTGTAGGCGTAGTAGTCCGAACCCCAGGCCGAGGACCAGGCCGAACCCGCACCTTTCTTGGTCGCCGTGCAAGCAAACCCGGCCACGCTGAACGGCGCCCCTTTGGCCCGGTCCGCCGCCGGCCCGATGACGCCGGTCGTGGCGTTACACGTCGTCTGGTAAACGGCGATCTGCGCCTGTACCGACCGGTCGCTGAACTCCACCGCCTGGCATTGGCCGTGGCCGAGCGGCGCCGGCAAAAGCCAGTGGCCGGGGCCAAACGTAGCTGTCCCCGGGTAGGTGCCGCCGCCTGCGGCGGTGCCCGACCCCGTCCCGGCCCCGCTAGCCTGCCCGGTCCCGCTGCCTTCCCCGGTCGCGCTGCCAGTGGGGGTACCCGTGGCGGTGAGCAAGTACATGGACGGCCCAGTAAGGGTGTTGGCGTTCCATACCTGGACCACCAACTTGTCGCCCGGCTTCACCACCCAGCCGTATTCGCCGTACGCCGGCCCGAACGAATAGAAAGTTAGCGAAGTGTCGGTCCACGTGCTGACCGTGCACGTCACGACATTGGGGACGTACCCGTTGACGGCGTCGGTGTGGCCTGCACAAGCGTTCCACCAGGTTTGCGTGATCTTGCCCGCCTCTTCGAGCTCCTGGAGGGTGCCATGCGGGCCAAGGTCGGTGATGCGGAAGTGCCTGCTGTCGCTCCGGCTATAGGCGCCACCGGTCCCGAAGCAAGTCCCTGTAATCGCCACGTCGGGTGTTTTGCCCGGCCTGAACTCGCCCACGTGACTGATGACGGGCTGGCACGAAGTGGCCGCCGGGGCCAGTGTCATCGCGCTGGCGGTCGCCCCGGCCGGCAAGAAGCTCGATGCCAGGACGAGCATCATGACCAGGCAAAGCGACACCAACGCCAGGCGGCGCTGCCGTTCCGAAGAAGCGCTTCCCAGTGGGCCCGGTTGCCGCGTCTTGCTCGTCGCTCCAGACATTTCGTTTATGAACACGACGTTTTCCCCTATCCGTTCCTGTTGCCCTGTCGGTTGACCGGTCCCGCTCCTTCGGGACTGGCGGGCACCCCCGGCCGGCTACGGATGACCGCTGCCGGCAAAAAGGAAGCCCGAAGGTGAGATTGCCCGGGGAGCGTCACACGGGCGGCACACCCGCCGGGCGCAAAAAAGGCCGCGGGCGCGGATGGTTTCCCACCCGGCCGCGGCCGGTGTGCCTGCGGGTAAGAGGCTCAGGAAGCCAGCGCCAGGTCGGCTTCCGTCGGCTGCTCGCCGTCCTTGGCGATGCCGTCCTCGGCGATGGCGACGTCCAGGACCTGGTCGATCCTTTCGGCCAGGGTGAAGGTCATCTTCGACCGCACCTCCTCAGGGACGTCCTCCAGGTCGGGCCCGTTGCGAGCGGGCAGGATGACCTCGGTCAACCCGGCCCGATAGGCGGCCAACACCTTTTGCTTGACCCCGCCAATGGGCAGGACCCGGCCCTGCAACGTCACCTCCCCGGTCATCCCCACGACCGGCCGAACGGGGCGGTCGACCAGCAAGCTGACCAGCGCCGAGACCATGGTCACGCCAGCCGACGGCCCGTCCTTGGGGACGGCCCCCGCCGGCACGTGCACGTGGAACCGCTTGCCCCGGAACGCATCCTCGTTGATACCGAGGTCCTTGGCATGCGCACGCACATGTGAGAGCGCGATTTCTGCCGACTCCTTCATGACGTCGCCCAACTGGCCCGTCAGGGTCAGGCCTTCCGGCCCGTCCATGACGGTTGCCTCGATGAACAGGACGTCACCGCCGGTGCCGGTAACAGCCAGTCCGGTTGCCACCCCAGGCACGCTGGTGCGGTCGGCCGCCTCGAAGAAGAAGCGAGGCCGGCCCAGCCAGGTGACCACATCGTCGGCGTCCACGACTACGGGCGCCACCACGGAGGCTGCCGCCAGCTTGGTCGCCACCTTGCGCATCAGCCGTCCGAGCTCGCGTTCGAGGTTACGCACGCCGGCTTCCCGGGTGTAGTCAGCCGACACCCTGCGAAGGGCCTCGTCGGTGACCTCGACCTCGTCGGGCCGCAGGGCGGCCCGCTCCAGTTGCCTGGGTAGCAAGTGGTGTCGGGCTATGGCCAGCTTCTCGTCTTCGGTGTAGCCGTCGATCCGGATTACCTCCATCCGGTCCAGCAACGGTCCCGGGACCGTCTCGGTCACGTTGGCCGTGGCGATGAACAGGACCTTCGACAAGTCCAGCTCGATCTCGAGGTAGTGGTCCCGGAAGGTGTGGTTCTGCGCCGGGTCGAGGACCTCGAGCAGAGCCGAGGACGGGTCGCCACGGTAGTCCGAGCCCACCTTGTCGACCTCGTCGAGGACGATAACCGGGTTCATGGTCCCGGCCTCACGCAAAGCCCGGGCCAACCGTCCGGGCTGCGCCCCGACGTAAGTCCGCCGGTGCCCGCGTACCTCGGCCTCGTCGTGCACCCCGCCGAGCGAGACGCGGCACAAACTTACGCCCGAGGGCGCGTGCCACCGACTCGCCAAGAGAGGTCTTGCCCACGCCAGGAGGGCCGACAAGAGCCAGGGTGGCCCCGGCTCCACGACCGCCGACGGGGACCAGGCCGCGCTCGGCCTGCAAGGCCCGCACGGCCAGGTGCTCGAGGATCCGCTCCTTGACGTCCTTAAGGCCGTCGTGGTCCTCGTCGAGGACCCGGGCTGCCTCGTTGACGTCCAGACGGTCCTCGGAGGTGACCCCCCACGGGATCTCCAGGACAGTCTCGATGTAAGTCCGCACCCAGCCCTGCTCGGGGCTCTGCTCGCTCATGCGCTCGAGCTTGGTGATCTCGCGCTCGAGTGCTTTGCGGACGGCCTCCGGCAGCTCGCGGTTCGCCAGCAGCGACCGGTAGTGCTCGGGGGTCCCGTCATCGGCGGTGCCTTCGAGCTCGCCCAGCTCCTTGCGGATGGCCTCTAGCTGGCGCCGCAGCAAGAACTCACGCTGCGTCTTCTCCATTCCCTCCTCGACGCTGCTCTTGATCTGCTGGCGCAAAGTCAGGTCGGCCAGCGTGTCCCTGGCCCAACCGAGCACCAGCCGCAGGCGCTCCTCGACATTGAGCGTCTCCAGCACCTGCACCTTTTGCGCTAAAGAGAGGTCTTGCGAGTAACCGGCCAGATCTGCCACCTGTGACGGCTCCGTAACATCCCGCAGCCGTTCTGCGATCTGCCGGGCGCCCCGCGTCAGCAGGATGTTCTCCAGCACAGCGCGGTACTCGCGGGCCAGCTCGGCCACGTTTTCGTCAGCCGGGCCCTCATTGATCGGGTCGACCTGGACCCACAAGGCCTGCCCGGTCCCAGGGACCCCGGTCCCGATCGTGGCCCGCTCCAGGCCGCGCACGATCATGGCCGGTGGGCCGCCCGGTATCTCGCCCCGCTCGACGATCTCAGCCACCACGCCGATCACCGAGTAACGGCCCTCTATCCGGGGCACCAGCACCAACCGTCCTCCGGCCGAACCTGCCGCTTCGACCGCCACCCGAGCTTCCTCTGTCTCGAGGGCCATAGTGAAGACCATCCCCGGCAGAATGACACCTGAGGTCAGCGGCAGCAGGGGCAAGGTCTGGGTCATCTGAGCCATGTTCTTCTCTTGTCTCCGATCTAGTGGCATCACATCGATGCCAATGAATACATCTATGTAACGGCATAACGGCCGGTTTCCTTCCCGGGCGCGCTCGAAGGGCGTCAGGTCACGTCTCTCGGCACCGTGGTGCGGGCGGCTACCAGCGATATCGCCGCGGCCACGCCGGCCAGCAGAACAGCGGCGGCCACGAACGGCAACGGCCCTCCTCCCGACAGGTCATGGGCCGGCCCGAAAGCGGCCCCTCCCAGCTGAGCGCCCGCCATCGTCGTGGCCGCCGTGTAGGGGAGGTAGGGCCGGACCGAGGTGAACAGGCCGCCGATAACGGACTCGACGACGACTCCCCACACAAAGACCCCGATTACCCCGGCCAGTTGCGACCGGACGAGCGACCCAATCCCGGTGCCGGCGGCCGCCAGTAGGGCGGCGGCCAGGACGGCGCCGGCGGCATGCCACACCAGTGTGCCTGCCCCCAGAGCCACCTGGTCTCCCTGGCCAACCGCAAAGGCCAGGCCCACGCCGGTGGCGATAACGCTGCTCACGAGGCCGAAGATGGCGCCGGCGGCCGCGCTGGCCACGCCTTTGGCCACCAGGACCCGCGCCCGGTCCGGCGTCCCCAGGTAGGTGAGGGTGGCGGTGTTGTGGCGGAACTCGCCGCTGGCCACGATCACGCCCAGGACGGCGGCCAGGAGCATGGAGAAGCCCGTAACGGTGGTAACCGTTGTCAGTCCGGGCGCTGTCGAGATAGGCGCCACGCCGCTGGGCTCATTTCCTGCCCGGGCCGCCTCGAGCGTGGCGAACAAGACGGTGAGGACGGCCGAAGTAACGAGCAGGCCGTAGTTGACGCGGGCGGTGCGCAATTTCAACAGCTCGGCGCGGACCAGGCGGGTCATCGGGCCACCTCCTTGATGGCGCCGGTCACGCCGTCCGTATTGGCGCTAGCGGCGATCAGGCGCAGGAAGATGCCCTCCAGGTCGGCCGCCTCCGTGGCCGTCTCGAAGATGGGGATCGCCCGTTCGGCAGCCAGCGTCCCCACCTCCTCGCCAGTCGCCCCTGCCACCTCGAGCCGGTCGGGGCCGATGAGCTGGGCGCTGGCCCCTCTGGCCACCAGCGCATCGCGCAGCTCCTCCGCTCTCGAGGTGCGCACCCGGATCACACCATGTGCCGCCGATGTCAGCTCGGCCAGGGAGGACTGGGCCACCAGCCGTCCCTGGTCCATGATGACGACGCTGTCCACCGTCTGCGCTACCTCCGACAGTATGTGGCTGGAGACAAGCACGGTACGGCCCTCGGCAGCCAGGCCCCGCAGTAGGCAGCGCAGCCAGTGGACGCCCTCGGGGTCGAGCCCGTTGGCCGGTTCGTCGAGGATGAGGATGTCCGGGTCGCACAAGAGGGCAGTGGCCAAGCCGAGCCGTTGGCGCATGCCCAGCGAGAACGTGCCCACCCGCCGGTCCGCCGCCTCGCTCAACCCGACCAGCTCCAGGACCTCGTCCACGCGGGCCGGGCTGGCGTCGCCCACGAGCGCCTGCACGCGCAAGTGGTTGCGAGCCGTACGCCCCGGGTAGGCGGCCGAAGACTCGAGCACCGCCCCGACGACGTGCATTGGTTTGGGTAGCTGACGGTACACGAGGCCGTTGATGGTCGCCCGGCCAGAACTCGGCGCCACCAGGCCGAGGAGCATGCGCAAGGTAGTGGTCTTGCCGGCGCCGTTCGGGCCGAGGAAGCCGACCACCTTGCCCTGCTCGACCGCGAAGGTGAGCCGGTCCACGGCGACCAGGTCCCCGAAGCGCTTGGTGACGTCGTCGAACTCGATCACCGCCACAGCTGCCTGGCTTTCGTTGCTTCGTCTTTCATGGTTTTGGCTTTCCTTGTTCTGGCGTTGGCGGGTTGGCCTTTTTCCGGTTGATCAGCATGAGAACATGGTCATCCACCTGGCCCTTCGTCGTCGTCGGGCCGGACGCGCCTATTTGCCTACGCCTGTCGTCGCAGCCGGCCCTTTTCAGGTACGCCCGCCAGCGCAGTTGACAAGCCGCTCCTGGGGTGATGTGGGCGCCGCTTAGCCCCGGTACCTTGGGCCGCGATGGGCGAGGTCGTCGACCAGCACCCGCTTTTGAGCAGGTTCGGCGTTGAAATGGACCAGGCTGCCGTGGGGCCTCTCGTGGAGGCAGGACGTGGCCCTGCCTGTCGTAGTCGGCGTGCTCCAGGTCGCCGCCGGCTTGGCGGCAGCCTGGCACCACGACGACCACCAGGTCGACATCGGCGCCGTCAACTGGGTGCTGCTGGTGGTCGGGCCACTAGCGCTGGTGGCCCGCCGTCGTCACCCGGTCGCGGTGTTATGGGTGACTTTTGCCGCCACCCTGGGCTCGTCCGGAGAGTGGGCCGGCTACCTCAGCCTCATCGTGGCCTTTTTCTCTGCCGCCACCACGGGTCACCGGCGGGCGGCCAGGGCCGTCGTGGTAGTGGGCTTCGTCTGTTCGAACTGGTTGGCGCCACTGGTGTACGGCGAGCCGGTGGCTTCGGCCGATCAGGCCTTGCTACTGGCGGCCTGGCTACTGGTCCTGGTCGTCATAGCGGAAATCCGGCGCCTGTACCTGGAAAACGTGGCCAAAGCCAAAGCCGCCCGCGCCCTTGACGACCAGCGCCGGGCCAGCGAGGAACGCCTGCGCATCGCCCGCGACCTGCACGACGTGATCGGCCACAACATCTCCCTCATCAACGTCCAGGCCGGCGTCGGGCTGGACCTGATGGACACCCACCCTGAACAGGCGCAGGTCCTCACTGGCCGCCATCAAGACGGTCTCCAAGGAGGCGCTCGACGAATTGCGGACCATGCTGGTCGCGCTCAGGCAAGCGGGGGAGGACGTGCCCCGGGCGCCGGCCCCCGGGCTCGAACGGCTGCCCGAGCTCCTGGACCTCACCCGGGCCGCTGGGCTGTCGGTCAGATCGGAGGTGACGGGCCAGCCGCGCCCGGTGCCCACCGCCGTCGCGGTGGCGGCGTACCGGATCGTGCAAGAGTCACTGACCAACGTGGCCCGCCACGCTGGTCCCGCTTCGGCCATCGTGCGCCTGTCCTACCAACCTGACCGCCTGGTCGTAGAGGTGCTCGACAACGGGCGGGCGCCGGCGGCCAACGGCAAGCCCGCGCCCGGGAGTGGCACCGGGATCGCCGGCATGCGGGAGAGGGCCGCCATTGTGGGTGGCCAACTGGAGGCAGGGCCGCGGCCGGGAGGCGGGTTCGAAGTTGCGGCTGAGCTCCCGCTCGGCCCGCCCGAGCCGACGGGCACGGAGAAGGCCGCCGGCACGCAGGAGCCGACGGGCCGCTCGAGCCATCAGGGCCGGTCGAGCGTCCCGGGCTAGTTGGGCCCGCGAGGCCAAGTCGTGATCCGGGTCCTTCTCGCTGATGACCAGGCCCTGGTCAGGGCCGGCTTCAAGGCATTACTTGACGCCAGGGACGACATCGAAGTGGTGGGCGAGGCGGCCGACGGAGCCCAGGCCATCTCCCTGGCCAAGACGCTGCTGCCCGACGTGGTCCTGATGGACATCCGGATGCCTGTGCTCGACGGTCTCCAGGCCACCCAGGCCATCACCGCCGACCCCCGTTTAGGCGGCGTCCGCATTGTCATCCTGACCACCTTCGAGCTCGACGAGTACCTCTTCGAGGCTCTCCGCTACGGGGCCAGCGGCTTCCTGGTCAAAGACACCGAGCCGGTGGACCTGGTCACGGCGGTTCGAGTGGTAGCACAGGGCGACTCGCTCATCTCGCCCGGTATGACCAGGCGCCTCGTGGCGGAGTTCGCATCGCGTTCGAAAGCACCCCGGCCGGCGACCGAACTGGGAGTGCTTACCGATCGCGAGCGCGAGGTGATGGCCCTGGTGGCCGGTGGCCTCACCAATGAGGACATCGCCGAACGGCTCTATATGAGCCCGGCGACAGCCCGGACCCACGTCAGCCGGGCCATGACCAAGCTCGGGGCCAGGGACCGTACCCAGCTCGTTGTCCTGGCCTACGAAACGGGCTTGGTGCGCCCCGGCTGGCTGGCCTGACCGCCCTTCTGGCCTGACCGCCCTTCTGGCCTGACCGCCCTTCTGGCCTGACCGATCGTCTGGACGGGCCCGCTGGGTGCTTGCCGCCGGTCCAGCTTGGCTGATCCCGGCCAGCCCAGGCTGGCCCGCTGGGATGACCGGCCTCCGCGAACGGTTGTGCTTTCATTAGGCGCAAGCGAGAGCGAGTGGGAGGTCTCGATGACCAACGTGCCCGGACCGCCGGCCCGAGACGAGGAACCCGACGTCCGTTTCACCTACGCCAATGAGCGGACGTTCCTGGCCTGGAACCGCACGGCGCTCGCCCTAATCGCCACCGGCGTGGCCGCTACTCAGTTATTACCCAAGCTCTCCGTGACCGGAGGCCGCCGGCTGCTCGGCTTGCCCCTCATCGCCCTGGGCGCGTTCGTGGCGGCGGAGAGCTTCCGGCACTGGCGGGCCAACCAGCGGGCCATGCGGCGCGGCGAACCATTGCCGGCCTCGACCATGCCGGTCGTCCTCACTGTGGGCATCGTCGTCGTCGGGCTGATGGCCGTGGTCGTCTCCGCCTTCGGGAAGGGCTAAGGGCGGCGCGGTGACAGGTCCTTCGGCGGGGCCGGCCGGACGGGCAGACCCGGACGAGCCGGCCAGCCCGGCTGGGAGCGGGCTGGCCCGGGAACGCACGGTGCTGTCGTGGAACCGCTCCGGCCTGGCTCTGGTGGTGTGCGTGGCGGTGTTGGTGCGCCACCTCTGGCCCTTCGAGACCCCCGGCGAGTATGTGGCTCTGGCGGCCATCGCTGCCGCCGGCGTCGTCTGGGCTGTCGGAATGCTCGTCCTCACCTCGTCGGCGGCCAACCGGGACGGAGAAGCCTTATTGAGCGAGAAAGTCTTCCGTTTGGTGACCATTGGGACCCTCTTGCTGGCGGGCGCTGCGTTCGTGCTGGCTTTCTTTGGCCCGAGCTGAGCCCCCGCCGGCGAAATGCCGCATGCCGCACTCTTCGTAGGAACATAACTATTTTCCGTGGTCGAATAACGTTAAGAAAGCGCCTTCTGGGCGCGATTACTGGTTCTCGGCGCCCTTGCTGTCGATTTTTTGCCTTTTTCGCGCCCAGTTTGGGAAAGGTCGCCCAGAAAGCCCCCGTTTCAACCGCTTTCGTCGGCCTCTAAGGCATCGCGTCGACAAAGCCGTCCGAAATTACCCCTGGCCGATCGCCATACCCGGCCGCACGCCGGAGCGGCCGGCCCGCTCCGCCTGAAGCGTGTCCAAGACTTCAACGGCTGTTCAGCTTCGCGCTACCCGCTGGCTACCTGGTCGTCAACTGAGCAAATTAGACACAGGACGGCTGGGACCAGCCCAGTCAACGGGCATAGTCAACGGCCCGGTCTTGGCCTGAACGGAACCGGTCCTGGCCAAAGGAAGTCAGACCAAGCCCCGGCCCACCCAATCCCGGCCAAATGAGCCGATCCTGTCCAAGGAGCCGATCCTGTCCAAGGAGCCAATCCTGTCCAAGGAGGTTGTATGTACCGCATGAATGGGCGTCGAGCCAAGGTCCTCGGCGCGGTTTTTGTACTACCGATGGGGCTTATCTCGACCGGAGGCGCCGCCCTCGCCGCTACGCCATCGACGGCGCTGCGGTCCCTCGACGCCGGAGCTCAGAGCTCCAGGCCGTTCATCGCTCACGTCATCCTGTCCGGCTCGACCCTCAACCATACCTACACGCCTCAAGGCGGGGCCCCGGCCACAGAGGCGCTCAGCGACCCCGACGACATCACCCTGCTCGGGGACGACATCTTCGTGGGGTTCCAAAACGGCGTCGGCCCTCAAGGACAACCCAGCAGTGACGGCAACCTCGACAGCACCGTCGTCGAGTTGAAGATGAACGGCGACCCCGTCGCCCAATGGGATGTCCAGGGCAAGACAGACGGCGTAACGGCCGACCCCCAAGCGGGCGACGTCATCGCCACTGTCAACGAGGACGCCAACTCGAGCCTCTACACGATCGACCCGACCGCTCCGGCCGGCGCCCAAGTGACGCACTACAACTACAACGAGCCACTACCTCACTTCGGTGGCACCGATGCCATCTCTATCTACCGTGGGCAGATCTTGATCAGTGCGTCGGCCCCGGGCACGACGGGGGCCGCCGCCCCGCAGAAGACCTACCCGGCCGTCTACTCAGCTGTCCTCGATGCGGCCGACAATACCGCCACGGTCACGCCGCTGTTTTTCGATGAAGACTCGGCCACGGTCGTCAACGCGGGCAGCAGCTACGGCCACACGACCACCCTCGGCCTTACCGACCCGGACTCGAACGAAGTAGTGCCGCCAGGGGCGCGCTTCGGTGGCGACTTCATGTTGACGAGCCAGGGGGACCAAGAGCAGATTTACGTTCGCAACGCCGGTACCCGCCGCCAAAGCCTGTCGGTGTTGTCCCTGTCGCAGTCTGTAGACGACACCGCTTGGCCCACCAGCTCGCGCGGGCCCTGTACTCGACCGATTCGACAAACGACTCCATTGACAGCATCCGGGGGCCGTTCGGCCCTGGCCAACCTATGGTGGCCGCTACGCCGTGCGGGGCCAACAGTGCTCCTGCCACCTGCCCGGCCCCACCCGAGTACCCGGCCAATTACCTGGCCACGCTCAACCCGTACACCGGCCAGGTCACCGCCGCAACGGTGGTGGGAGCCGCTTACGTGCCACAGGGTGGTCTGCTCTTTGTGCCCCGGGGGGAGCGCCAAAACCACTGAGGCCACCGCTCCTGTCCTTCGATCAGCCTCTCGGCCGGGCGCATTAGGGTCGTGAGGACGAAGGCCCGCCCGCGCTTGCGCCGAGTGCCGGCGGCCGGGCCGTTACGCGAAAGAAGGGAGCCCGTCCGTGGGGATCACGATTGGAGTTGTGGGGGCAGGGCAGTTTGCGGGCAGTTTTCTGCCCTTGTTCCGGTCGCACCCTGACGTAGACAAAGTCTTTGTCACCGACCACCAGCCGAGCCGCATGGACCGCGCCGCCAGCCAGTACAAACTGGACGGCACTTTCCCAACTTTCGAGGAAATGCTCCAATCGGACTGCGGTTCCGTAGCCATTTTCACCCAACGTTGGACCCACGGCCCGTTGGTCCTGGAAGCCCTGGAGGCGGGGAAAAATGTCTACTCGAGCGTGCCGATGGGGATCAGCGAGGTGGAAATCCGGGAGATTATCGATGCCGTCCGGGCCACCGGGCTGGTTTACATGATGGGCGAGACGAGCTATTACTACCCGGCTGCCGTTTACGCCCGCCAGCGCAAATCGGCCGGTGATTTCGGCCGTATTTTTTATGCCGAGGGCGATTACGTGCACGACATGGACCTAGGTTTCTACGACGCCTACCGGTTCAGCGGGGGAGACCGCTGGAAAGAAACGGCCAGTTTCCCGCCCATGCTCTACCCGACGCACTCCATAGGAGGAGTGCTGTCCGTGCTCGAACAGCGCGCTGTCTCCGTCAGTTGCCTGGCCGTGCGGGACCAGCGCGGTGATGGGGTCTTCGACCGCTCGGTGAGCATGTTCGATAATGACTTCAGTAATGCGACGGGCCTTTTCGAGCTGGCCGACGGCAGCATTATGAGGATAAACGAGATGCGTCGCGTCGGATACCCGTCCCACATACGTGAATCGCGGTACCGCTACTTCGGGACCGAAGCCAGTTTTGAGCAGTTGGCGGAAGTCAGCGTCTGGCAGGACAAAGAAGGGGTGACCGATGTTTCTGCTCTCCTCACTCCTGAAGAACTGGAGCCAGGGCAACCGGGCTATGGCTTCGCCCGGGTGCATGACCGCAGCCGGTTGCCGGCCAGTTACGACGGCCTGCCCACCGGCCACGAAGGCTCTCACCATTTTCTGGCGGACGACTTTGTGCGGGCCGTCGCCACTCGCACTCTGCCACCAGTCAACGCCTGGGTGGCGGCCGGCTTCACGCTGCCCGGCGTGATCGCCCACCAATCGGCCCGCCGGGGTGGCGAACGGCTCCCCATCCCCGATCTGGGCGGCCCGCCGGTCGCCGGTATCTGACGGCCGCCGGCAGCTGACGGCCGGGAGCAACTGAAGGCCGGCCCGGCGGCTCCCGCCTGGGGACGAGGGACGGCGTACCCGCGGCACAAATCGGTGCCGCGGTGAGTTGCGGCCCCCTGGTTCGTCAGGTTTAGAGATGCCTCCCGGACCGGACGAGGGCAGAGGTGACAGTCAGCTGCCCCGACGACAGGCAAACCCCCGCGCCTGTCCCCACGGGTCGCCCCCGGACGAGCAGCCACGGCTCACGTTGGGCCGGACGGAGCGGCCAAACTCTCCGGACGCCGGGCGGGACGACCTCCTGGCCCGCGTGGTCATTTTCAGGGCGGACGGTAGCCGGGACATAGCCTGGCTGGTGGGCGACGGGCTGCCGGACCTCGGGACCGTCAACACGTTGGCCCGGCTACAGTTGGCCTGCCGTCGTGGAGGCGACCGGGTATTCCTGGAGAAGGTGTCCCGGACGCTGGCGGAACTGCTGGAGCTGACCGGCTTACGCGCTCAGTTCGACCGGCAGCCCGAACTGGGGGAAGAGCCGGTCCGCCTCGAGGAAGGAATGGATCCCGGAGATCCGGTCCCCTGAGATCTCGAGCACCACGATGGCCCACGGGACATATCCACCATCAGGGCCGGGTTTGTAGTGACCGAATGCCGGCGAGCCGTTGGCGTGGATGGGCACCAGCTTCGAGCCGCGGCAGCCATGCCCAGGGCCGAGCATGAAGCGGCCAATATCCTCCGACCCGAGGAGCCACATCGCGTACGGGGGCATCGACTGGACGGCGTCTTTGTGGAGCAACCCGACCAGTTCGTCCACGTCGAAGCGCTCGAAGGCGTCGACGTACCTGGCCAGCAGCTCACGCTGGCCGGCGTCCATGGCGGGCTGACGGGGGCCGGGACCGAGTGTGGCCAGAGTGGCCCGGGCTCGCTGTAGAGCGCTGTTCACGGCTGGGACGCTCGTGCCGAGCAGGTCTGCCACCTCGGAAGCCTGCCAGCGGAGAACCTCGCACAAGACGAGGACGGCCCGTTGGCGCGCCGGGAGGTGCTGCAAGGCGGCGATGAAGGCCAAGCGGATGCTCTCGCGTTCCTCCGCCAGGGTGGCCGGGTCGGCTTCGAGGGGCAGGACCCGGTCATCGGCAATGGGGGAGACCCAGGAGCCCTCCGGCAAAAACGTCTCCAGCGAAGCGTCGACCGGCGGGCGGGAGGGCCCCATTTCCATGGGCCGCGCCCGGCGCTGGCGGGCCCTCAGCATGTCGAGGCAGACGTTGGTGGCAATGCGGTACAACCACGACCGGGCACTCGAACGCCCCTCGAAGCTGTCGCTCGCCTTCCACGCCCGGACCAGTGTTTCCTGCACAGCATCTTCGGCATCGAAACCCGAACCGAGCATCCGGTAGCAGTACGCGGTCAGCTCGCGCCGGTAAGCGTCGAGTTCCCGGGGGGCCAGAGCGCTGGGGCTGACGGTCACAACGTCGCATGCTACGCCACCCCCGCGGCTCAACAGAGCTGTAGCCATAACACAACGACGTCTGGGACGGCTCGAACTCATCGGGCGGGCTCATCGGGCGGGCTCATCGCGCAAACTCATCGGCCGAACTCATCGCTTGCTTCGTTTTTGGGGCAGGTCGCACCATCCTCCGGTGTTAGCGTTCGCTCGTTGGCCCGTCCGTCAACCCCCGAAAGGAGTTGGTACACAAATGAACGTGCAGGACGTGCTCAGCGAAAAAATTGCCCAGGAGCTCCTGACCTCTACAGAACCGGCCCGGCTCGCGTACACATGGAAAGACGGGACGCCCCGAGTCGTCCCCGTTTGGTTCCACTGGAACGGTTCCGAGGTTGTCGTGGCCAGCCCCATGGCCGCGCCCAAGCTGAAGGCCCTGAAGTCTCGCCCCGAAGTGGCCCTGACAATCGACAACACCACCTGGCCCTATCACGTCCTCCTCATCCGCGGCGCGGCAACGGTCGAGCCGCACGAGGGTGTCGTCCCCGAGTACGCCGCCGCCGCCGAGCGCTACTTCGGTCCCGTGCAGGGGCCAGCCTGGATAGAAGGGGTCAAGGGCATGGGCCTGGAATTCGCCCGCATTTCGATCGCTCCGACCTACGCGGTAGTTATGGATTTCGAGACCCGTTTCCCGAGCGCTATCGCCGCCGCCTTGCAACGAGCCCAATCAGCTCAATAACAGGTTTCGTCCCTATCGGCACCGGCGTGGCGTTGTCGCCACCCCGCTAAAGACCCCACCCCGCCAAAAGACAAGGCCCTTCCCGGGCCGTCATCAGGTCTCACTGCTTGTTTCTTGAGCCTGGCGCTCGCGGTGCAACCAGGCCAGCATGTCGGCCCCGGCCATCTTGGCCACCCGGTCGTAGTAGTGCGCCAGCTCTTGTGCAGACAGGACCTCAGGCCCCGCCCCCGAAGCACCGTGCCTAAAAAAGCGGCTTCTGTCCTTGAAAATCCCGGCCGGGTCGGGCACCAGCTGGTCGGCGCGCGCCTGCATTTGCTCGAACCGGGCGGCATTGACCAGTTCGGGCCACCTCTTTTCGGCCACCTCGATCTCCAGGACGGCAGCCAGGCGCCTCATTTCTGCTTCGAGATCGCCTTCCAGGTCGGCGTAGTGGACCAGCACGACGTTGGGCTCGGCCCGCCGTCCCCACGCGTCCGAAAAATGCCACATGAACCCCGGTAACGAATCGAGCTGGTCCTCCGGCCGGTCGTCGCCATCGACCCATGCGACCAGCCGGTCGTGAAGCGGCGCCGGTGGCGGCGGCTCGCCCAGGACAGGCGGCCGGCCGGTGAGCGACCGCAGCCGGGCCCGGTCGATGTTCTCGCCTTGGTGGAAGAGCGAGACGGCGGCGTCGAGGGGGTGTCTCCCCGTCACGATGTACGTGGCCCGGTTGTCCAGCGGTAGCCCGTCGAGGGGTGTGTGCGTTTTTATGAACCTGCGGTGCTGTTGTGCTGCCAGCTGAGCGAACACTTCTTCACGGGGCACGATCAGCCAGTCGAGCCAGGGCGACAGCTGCGACAAAGGAGCGGGCAGGTCGGTGGTCTGGAACACGAGAAGGGCGCAGATCATCTGGGCCCAGGTGGTGCCCGTCTTGGACCGCGTGCTGATCACGATGTCGCCGGGCCGGTAAGCAAAACCGAGCCAGCGGGCGCTGTCCTCGTCCGGGGAGCGGTAGTGGGTCGGCCCGTCAGGCGCCGTCATTTCGAAGTGCCATTCACGGTGCCGGCCACGCGCCCAGCCATGGCCCTCATTTTCAGCCCGTGGCCCAGAAGTTGACAAGACAGTACGGCGCCCACCCCCTCGCCGGCGCGCATCCTGAGGTCCAATAGCGGTTCCAAGCCGAGCTGTTCCAATACTGCCCCGTGGGCCATCTCGCGGCTGCGTTGGCCGGCGACAAGGTGCGCCGCCACCCCCGGGCTGAGCCTGACCGCGCACAAGGCAGCGACGGATGTGGCCAGCCCGTCGACTACGACGGCTCGGCCTCTTTCTCCGGCCCCCAGGACGAGGCCGGCTAGGACGACGAACTCGGCCCCCCCACCGCCGCTAACGCCGCCCGCGGGCTCGGGCCCCTCCCGTACTTAGCCAGCGCCCTGGATACAGCTATTTCGACCACACCACGCTTGCGCTCCACGGTGGCACTGTCACCCCCCGCCCCGAGCCCGACCGTCAGGTTGGCATCGAGACCGAGCAACAGAGAGCAGAGAGCAGCGGCCACGGTGGTGTTCCCGACCCCGGCCTCCCCGAGCGCCAGGACCTGGGCTTCACTGGCCCGGCCGAGCTCCTGGCCCAGCTGGAGCAGCCGGTTGACGTCGTCGGCCGCCAGGGCGTCCCCCTCGGCCAGGTCACCCCGGTGGCCGCCCGGCCGAAAGTCGAGTGCTCCTGCCACCGGGCCGCCGTTTACGCCGGCGTCCACCGCCACGATGCCGAGACCGGCTGCCACGCGCCGCGGCGGCGCCCAGCGACTCGCCGGCCACGGTTGCTTCGAGCACCTGACGCGTAACCGTGGAGGGGTAGATCGACACCCCATACCGGGTGACCGGGTGGTCGGCGGCCACCAGCACCAGACTGGCCCGGTCGACGACGTCGATCCCCAGTGCGACCAGTCGGTCCAATGCTCGGTCGAGGACACCCAGCGAGCCGGGCGGCGTTAGCAATGTGTCGGCCTGGTCGCGGGCGCCAACGACAGCAGCCTGGTCGGGAGCGCGCAGCGTTGATGCAGCCGGCGGTTTGGTACCGGCGTTCCAGTGTTCGTGGAGCACCACCGTGTCGAGCGGTGCCCGTCGGCGACCAGCCGGCCCGCTCCAGACCTGGGTTCGGCGGTAGCTCATCGGGCCATCCCAGACACAGCCAGCCGAGCGTCTCCACTCCGGATGGGAGACCGACCAGGGAGGCCAACTCGTCCGGTGGGAACAGGGTTACCCAACCCAGGCCGAGGCCTTCGGCTCGGGCCGCCAGCCACAGGTTCTCGATGGCGCAGGCACAAGACCACATGTCGGCGTCCGGGAAGGTGGCCCGCCCGAGCACGGCCGCCGGCACCGCTCTTCGGTCGCAGCAAACGACGACCCCCATTGGCGCCTCCCGGATCCCGTCCAACTGAAGGTCGAGCATGCGCCGCCGCGCCTCCTCCGCCAGCAGGTTGGCCTGGCGTTGGCGCTCACGTTCGGCCATGACGGCGGCCCGCTCACGCGTTTCGGCTTGGGTGACGAGCAGGAACCGCCAGGGCTGGGAGTGGCCTACGGACGGCCCCGCATGCGCCGCTGACAGTACGCGCTCGACCAGTTCAGGCTCGAGAGGGTCGGGCCGGAACCGCCTGATGTCGCGACGGCCCTCGAAGTATGTCGTAGAAAGCTCGTCGTTCGCTGTCGCCGAAGCGCCACGAACGGGGGTTGGCGGCGCGGTCGGTGGCAGAGGTGGTGTCACCGACAACCGGCACCGGGCGCGCCCACGTGGTCGACCGGCCCGAACGGGGTGGCCCGTGCGAGTTACCCACGAGCCCGCTCCAGCCACCACTACCAACCCGGAGATCTCGCAGGTAACCCCGGCCGCACCGAGCACGTCGCCCGTATAACCGCCCAGCCGCCGCCGGGCGGATTCCAGGACAACCGCCGCCGCACCCCACCCGGCGATGACGGCCGCCGCCCCCCTTCGGCCCGCCACCGCCGTGGCCAGTCCTAGCGCCCCCGCCGCTCCTATGACCCCAGCGACAAGTGACCAGTCAGTGTGGCTTTGGGCCGCTCCGTCGGTCGCTTTGCCGTCGGTACGGGGGAGGAAGGCGGACACCAGGCCTTCGGGACGGGCGTACGGCAACGACCGGCTGGCGACGACCATCACGGAACGGGACGAGCAGTAAAGCGCTCCGAGCAGCAGGGGCGACGGTTCGAGGGCAGCCAGAGCGGCCGCCCGGATGAGCAGGGCCATTCCCAGAGCGACGGCGGCAAACGAACCCACCCCGGGCTCCGCCATGATCTCCAGACGGTCCTTGGTCGGGACGTGCGCCAGCAGGCCATCAGCCGTGTCGGCCAGCCCGTCGAGGTGAAGGGCGCCGGTGACGGCGCAGTCGGCGGCGACGCTCAGGGCGGCAGAAAGCCACGGAGGGAACGACCGCCTGGCCCGGCGCCACGTCAGGCCGACGGCGCTTCCGATGGCTGCGCCAACCAGCGGGAAGTAAGCCATGCTGAGCGGGGAGGGTTGGGGAGCAGAACCCCCGGTCGGGGTCACACCCAGGGGGGTCAGGAAGCCAATAGCGGCGCGCAGATCCGAAGCTGCGCTCACGGTTGGGCGTCCTCGACGCTCTCGACGGTACCTGGCGCCGCCGGTGATGGCACCGCCGGTGATGGCGCCGCCCCTGATGGCGCCGCCCCTGATGGCACCGCCCGTGATGGCTCTGGCTGTGATGGCTCTGGCTGTGATGGCTCTGGCTGTGATGGCTCTGGCTGTGATGGCGCTGTCCTGTCTGGCCCCGGCATTGCCGCCGCCGGCATCAAAGGAACGACCAGGCCGGCCACCACCAGGAAGGCGTCTGCCGCCTGCTCGGCGAACACCGAATTGACCCGCCCCAGCAGGTCGCGGTACCGCCGGGACAGGGCGTCGCCGGGGACGATGCCCGAACCCACGTCATTTGACACCACGACCACTTTGCCAGGCCGTTCGCCGGCCAGAACGGCCACTTTCCCGGCGCTGGCGAGCACTTCCGCATCTGTGCGGCCGGCACCGAGCAGGTTCGCCACCCAAAGAGTGAGGCAGTCGATGACAACCGTGCCTTCGTCTGTCGTGGAGCTGAGCGCTGACCCCGAGGTCGAGCGGCTCTTCGACCGTGGCCCAAGTAGAAGGCCGCTCGGAACGATGGGAAGCGATGCGTTCCGCCATCTCGTCATCGAGGGCTTCAGCGGTAGCGACCAGTGTGATGGGGGACGAGCCGGACGATGCCAGTCGGACCGCCAGGGCCGACTTCCCGCTGCGGGCGCCGCCGATGAGGAGGGTCAACGTCAAAAGTCGATCCCCTTAGCCTCCCGGATCCCCGCCTCGTAGGCGTGTTTTACGTTGCGCATATCGGTGACCGTGTCGGCCATGTCTACAGAGGGCCGAGGCGCGTCCCGGCCCGTCAAGAAAATGTTGACCTTGGCCGGCCGGGAAGCGATCGAATTGGCCACGTCGTCCGGTTCCAGCCAACCCCAATTGACCGGGTACGTGATCTCGTCCAGCACCACGAGCTGGTAACGGCCGGACCCGATGGCCTCCTTGGCTAACGCCCACGCCGATCGAGCCATATCGGCCGAGTGTTCAAGGTCGTCGACCTCCCAGGTGAACCCGTCACCCATCGCGTGCCACTCCGCGCCCAGCTCGCTCAGCATGCGGGCCTCGCCCGATTTCCACTTGCCTGACTTCAGGAACTGGACGACACAGACCTTCCAGTCACGGCTCAGGGCGCGCAACACCGTGCCCATAGCTGCGGTCGTCTTGCCTTTGCCATCACCTGTGGCAATGAGCACGAGAGACGGTGCCCGCCTGGTGGCCTGAGGCGGCGCCACCACCGGGGGCTGTTCGGGAGGCTCGGTTGACATGATGGTTCACCTTTTCTCTGAGACCAGAAAGTTGTCGATGCTACGGGGCGTATTGCTAGCTCAGGAGGCACGGTCCTGGGCGACCGGGCCGGGACGCCGGACAGGGGAGATGGCCAGGCCTGAGCGGCCCGCCAGGACCTCCACTTCGGCCCCGAAAAACCGCCAGACATTGGCCTCCGTGAGCACCTCGGCGGGAGCCCCGGTCGCCACCGCTCGCCCGTGGGACAGGACAAGTAGCCGCTCGGCGAACTGCGCCGCCAGCGTGAGGTCGTGGATGGCGCACAGGACACACAGGCCCTTTTCCCGCCGCAGCTGGTCCGTTAGCTCCAGCACCAGCTGGGCATGGCCCAGGTCGAGCGAAGTGGTCGG
The DNA here is from genome assembly GCA_963749305.1 of uncultured Acidimicrobiaceae bacterium. GTDB lineage: Bacteria > Actinomycetota > Acidimicrobiia > Acidimicrobiales > Palsa-688 > Fen-671. The sequence continues at coordinate 87,769 of CAVVMN010000011.1, read as the reverse complement.
CTCGTCCATGACCAGGACGGGTGCCTCCTGGACGAGGGCACGGGCCAGGACTACTCGCTGCGACTCCCCGCCGGACAGCTCCCCGAGCGGCCGTTGGGCGAAGGAACTGAGCTCCAGCCGTTCGAGAACCGCGGCCGCCACCCGCCGGTCGCGGGCGGTCTCGGGCCGAGGTAGGAGTGGTGGGCGGACCGGCCCGAGCAAGATGTAGTCGGTGACGCTCATCGAGCGGGGCAGTACCGGGCGTTGCGGTACGTAGGCCACCGAGCGCGCCCGGCTGCGACGGTCGGACCTCCCGTGTTCACGGCCACCAATGCGGACCTCGCCTTGGTAAGGGACGAGGCCGGCGACGGCGCGGACCAGGGTCGATTTCCCGGCTCCGTTGGGGCCGATGACGCCCAGCCATCCTCCCCGCTCGACGCGGGCCGAAACGCCGGACAGGACGGTGGCCCCGCCCAGAACGACCGAGACGTCCTTCGATATCGAGCATTTTCAGCTCAGTCTCCTGGACTGGCGAAGTACGACCAAAAAGAACGGGGCGCCTAAGAACGCCGTCACCACTCCCAGCGGGACCTCCCCGGGCGAAATGACCGTTCGCGCAATGAGGTCAGCGAAAATGAGGAACGCGGCGCCGAACAACACCGAAAGCGGGAGGATGCGCCGGTAGCTGGGGCCGGCAAGGAGACGGATGGTGTGCGGCACGATGATGCCTACGAAGCCTATGAGCCCGCTCACGGAGACGGCCGCAGCGGTGCCGAGGGTGGCGGCCAATATGACAACCAGGCGTACCCGGTCGGCCCGCACTCCCAGGCTGGTCGCCTCTTCGTCTCCCACGGCGAGGACGTCGAGTAAGCGGCGGGCGACGACGAGAACGGCCACGGCCACGCCTATGTAGGGCAGGACCATCAGGACCTGGCCCCAGCCGGCCGTTGACAGCCCGCCCAATATCCAGCTGTAAACGACGGTCAGGTCACCGGGGGAACTCTGCTGGAGCAGGAACGTCTGTACGGCAGTGAAAAAGGCGGCCACGGCTACGCCGGCGAGCAGCATCGAGGCGGCAGAACGGCCCGCGGCCCGGGCCCGCCCGAGGGCGAAGGTGGCGGCGACGGCCACCACGCCACCGGCGAAGGCGGCCACAGGCAGAGCGTCCGCCGGTAGTTGGCCGATAGCCGGGCCCTCGACGATGACCACGGTGGCGCCCAGCCCGGCCCCGGAGGCGATGCCGAGCAGGTAGGGGTCGGCTAGCGGGTTCGAGAACACGCCCTGATAGGAGGCGCCCGCCACCGCCAGCATGGCGCCCACCAGACCGCCGAGCACCATTCTGGGCATCCGCAACTGCCACACTACGATGGCCCCGGTCTCGGACAGACCAGGATGGATGTGCACGAGAGGGAGCTTGCTTGCGACCTCGGCCAGGACCGCACCCGGGGCCAGGTCGGCGGGGCCGACGAGGATGCTGGCCAGGGCGGCAGCCAAAAGGAAGCCGAGCCCGAGCGCAACGTGGAGCGGGCGGAGTTTCGTCGGGTAGATCGGCGGTGGCCGTGCCTCCTCAACGTCGAAAAGGTGCGGCGCTTCCTCCTGCGCGGCCCGGTTTTGGGCGTCGGCCGCCAGCACGCTCAAGAGCGCAGAACCCTTTCGATTTGGCCGACAAATTCTTCGATCGTGTGCGGTCCCCACTGGGAGGCGACGGAATCGTTGACACCGATCACGTGGTGTAAGAGGACTGCGCTAAGGGCGCTGAACCCCGGTCGTTGAGCGAAAGTGGCGGCCGTCTGATGGCAACACACGGTATCGGCCAGGAACACGTAGTCCGGGTTTTCCTTCAGGATGTACTCGGCCGATATTTGCGGGTAAACGGAGCCATGGCCGGCGGCATCCGCGATATTGCGCATGCCGAACACCGAAAATTCAGCCCCGATAAAGGTTTTCGAGGTGGCCGTGTAATAGGTGGGGTCGACCTCGATGTAATAAGTCTTGCCCCGCCCTGCGTTGCCGGCCGCCCCCGCCGCGGTAGAAACGTCCTGCGCGATTGACGATTCGACGTGACGGGCGGCGGCCTGGTGGCCGGTAGCGGTCCCCAGTTCCGCTAACTGGCTGTCGACGCCGGCCATCCCGGTGGCGGGGGGCAGCACCAATGCGGGGATATGAAGGGCCTGCAGTTGCTGTATGAGGGTCCCGGTTTCGAACGCAAAAATCACCAGGTCGGGCCGGAGGTAAAGATAATCCTCGGCGCTTGACTCATAACCGGTGAACTTTGTGCGGGGCGCGTTCGCAGGGTAGCTCGAGTACTTGTCCACCCCGACCACCTGAGTGCCCGCTCCCATGGCGTACAACATCTGGGTCGCGCTGGCCGACAGCGAGAGGATCCGTTCCGGTCGGGCGGGGACCCGGACGGCCCCATCGCCACTTTGCACCGAGACCGGGAAATTGCCGGTCGTGGCCGTCGCCGCCGGTATGACCCCTTCGGCCGACGCGGGGGTTACGCCGACCGAAGAAATGCCAACTAGAACCGCCGCTATTACAACAAAAACCGCGGCCCGGCTTATCTTCCCGGCCCCAATGCGCCGCCGCTCACCCTGCCCCATGGCCAAGTCCCTCTCTGGTGGGTCGAGGTTGGCCTGGCAACAGGGGTGACCCCTGCGACAAGCTCGTTGCCTCGACGTGCTTTGTCACCCCCACTGACCAGGCGACCTGGCTCGCCCCCTCGCCCGGTTTGACGGGAGGGACAACAGTTGCGGGACAGCGCCGGGTTCTCACCGGACTTCGCTGAACAGTGGGTTTGCTTTTTCGACTCTACGCCGGGGTGGGCCGATGGGCAAGGAGGCCGGTGCGGCAGGCGAGAGGGTGCCCGCTCCGGGCAACGATTATTTCGAGCGCGAAAATCACGCTCGTACCAACCAAATGGTCACCCCGCGGGCAGGGGGGCCAGGAGGGGCGGCCTGATAGACGGGCCAGATAGACGGGCCGGTCTAGACCGCGGCGGCGACGACCTCCTCGGCCGCTCTGTCCGCCGCCGCTAGCAACTCGGCCGAGATGCCCCGCCTGGGCGTGATCACCTCGTCGATAAGCCCGTATTCCTTGGCTTCTTCAGCGGTCATGAAGTAATCACGGTCGATGTCGCGCTCCACCTGCTCGAGCGCCCGGCCGGAATGGTAAGAGATGATCTGGGCCATCCGCTTGGTGGTGGCCAGGACCTCTCGCAGGTGTATCTCCATGTCCCTTGGGGCGCCCCGGGTCCCGGCCGTCCCCTGGTGGATCATGATCTTGGCGTTCGGCAAGGCCAGGCGCTTCCCAGGCGCACCCCCGCACAGGATCATGGCCGCCGCTGACATGCCCATGCCTACACAAACGGTGGAGACTTCGGAGGTGACGTGCTGCATGACGTCGTAGATGGCCATGCCGGCGTAGGACACGCCCCCAGGCGAGTTGATGTACAGGAAGATGTCCTTGCCGGGGTCGGTGCTGTCGAGGTAGAGGATCTCGGCTACCAGCAGGTTGGCAATCTGGTCGTCCACCTCCTGGCCGAGGAACACGATCCGCTCCCGCAGCAACAACGAGTAGATGTCGTAGGCCCGCTCGCCTCTTGACGACTGGTCGAGCACCGTGGGTATGACGGACATGGAAAGCTCCTTCCTGCCTCTATCAGGCTCTTAGGCTGCCTGCGAGAGTCGTCGTAGGTCCAGCCGTTGTAGGCTTGGTATAGGTTATCTGGTATCTCAAATAAGCGATGTCATTTCTAATATAGTGGTGGATAGGGATGAGCGAACGTCGGCATGACCCGGTTTTCCCCGGGTTCAAGGAGATGGCTCAGCAGCGCCGGTCGTTGGCGGCTGCGCTGTCGGCCAGACGGGTCGAGCTGGGGTTGTCTCAGACCGAAGTGGCGGCCCGAATGGGCACGTCGCAGTCGGCCGTGGCCCGCCTCGAATCTGGCCAAGCGGACCTGCGGTTGTCGACCCTGGAACGGTACGCAGCCGCCCTTGGCCAACGCCTCGATTGGAACCTGTCATTGATGTCGGTCGAAGCAAGAGAGGACACGTGAGCGCCGGCGGCCCGTGGGAAGAGCGCCCGTCGCTCGACGCTCAACTGCTCGAACGGCGGGTAGTCCGGCTGTGGGGACCGCTCGACGACGCCACGGTGGCCAGGGCCTGCGCCGAGATGATGTCCCTCGACGCCACCGGGGACGGGGCCGTGCAGCTCTATGTTGGCTCGAGCGGCGGGCCGCTGCATTCAGCCATGTCCCTCATCGACACGATCGACCTGCTCGGAGTCCCGGTGCACGTCACATGCCTGGGGCGGGCCGAGGGGGCGGCGGTAGGGGTGGTGGCCGCCGGCGCCAGGCGAGTGGCGGCCCCGCACGCCCAGTTCCATCTAACCGAGCCGGAAGTGTCAGTGAGCGGGAACGCCAACCAGTTGGCCGCCTGGGCCGAGCAACACCGGGTCGAGCTGGAGCGGTTCGTGAAGCGGTTGGCTCAGGGCACCGGCCGGCCGGCCGAACACGTCGAGGCCGACCTCTCTATAGGGCGCTGGCTCGGGGCCGAAGATGCGCTCCGTTACGGGCTGGTGGACGAGATCTGGACGCCGAGGGCGGGGCCTGACGCGCCACCGTCATCTGAGCCCGGTACCGGCCCGTCACGGCCGTTCGGGTTTGGGCCATCCCGCTGACGTCAATCAAATTGGTGCTACGCCGATGGCTCCGTCGCATGCACTTTTTATGCGGAATACAGATAAAACCTGCACCAGGCGCGGCGTGGCCGCATAAAAGTGCATCGGCCAGGTCGGCTTTCGACTGAGCTTTGTGCCCTTTTCTACGTCACAGCACGTGCCGCGTGCCCCCTGAAGTTAAAAAACAATAAACAAATCCTCGGGAGCGGTCCATCCGTCCGACCACGAGAGTCGTAGTTATGCAAGGAAAAATATAGCCCCCGGCTTCAGGTATAAGACGGTTAGGCTGACCGAGGAACCCCCTCGTCAGAGCCCGCCCTGGGCCACCCACCAGGAGATAATTGGACTTGACCCGTCCCGAACGCTTCTTCGCCGCACTCGGCCGCTTCTCTGTCCGCTTTCGCTGGTTCGTCATAGCCGCGTGGGTGGCCATCGCCATCATCGTCAGCATCGCCCTGCCCTCGATGGGCAGCGAGGTCAACAACGACAACTCCCAGTTCTTGCCTTCCAGCGCTCCCAGCGAGCAGGCCGCCAACCTGGCCACTCCGCTCATAGGCAACGTCAGCTCTCAGAGCCAAGTGATCATCGTTGGCTCCGTCGAGGGGCGTCAAACCGGCAGCGCACCGGGCCATCTCACCTTGGCCGACCTCGCCTACGTCGCCAATGTGACCAAAGAGATGGCCGCCGTGCCAGGAGTGACCAACGCCAAGGTGGTGGGCATATCCACTGACGGCCAGGCCATCCGGATCCTCGTGACGACGGACGCCAGCCAGAGCGACATCTCGGCGCAGAAGCCAATCGTGGACGACCTTCAGTCGACCGCTGCCAAAGCCAACTCCGACTCGGCCAACCCCGGTATTTCGTTCCACGTGGCTGGGCCGATAGCCACCAACGTGGCCAACCAGGCGCAGTCAAACAAGACGGGTAACCAGGTCCAGAGCCTGTCGTTCCTCTTCATCATCGTGTTGCTGCTGCTCATCTTCCGCTCGCTGTTGGCCCCGCTCATCACGCTGGCGCCGGCCGGGATCGCGCTGGTGATCTCGATGCGGTTGATAGGCGCCCTCGGGGCGCACACGGGGCTCAAGATCTCCGAGATAACAGAACTGCTCCTCATCGTCTTGATGCTCGGTGCTGGTACGGACTACGGGCTGTTCCTGGTCTTCCGGACCCGGGAGGAGATGAGAGGGAGCTTGGATCCCAAAGAGGCCGTGGCCCACGCTCTGACCCGGGTGGGCGAGTCCATTAGCGCCTCGGCCGCGACAGTCATCTTCGCCCTGCTTACCCTGCTGTTGGCCAGCTTCGGTCTATACCACGACCTCGGTGTTCCGTTGGCGTTGGGCATCGCCGTGATGCTGCTGGCCGGCCTCACGTTGTTGCCGGCCCTGCTGGCAGTGTTCGGCAAGGCCGCTTTCTGGCCTTCCAAAGCCATACGCCCGGTGCCGGCTGGGCAGGTCGAAAGGGACGGCTGGTGGGGTCGCATAGCCGCCCGCCTCGTAGCCCGCCCGGGACGCACGCTGGCCGCCGGCTTGATCTTTTTCTGCGGGCTTTCGTTCGCCGCCCTGGGCTACTACTCGTCCGGCTTTGCCGGCGCCCTCAGCGCCCCCAAGGGCACGGACGTGGCTACCGGCAATGCCCTCCTGGCCAAGCACTTCCCGTCCGCGAGTGCCAACCCGGCCAACCTCGTTTTCCACTACAGCCACTCCGTATGGACGGACGCCACGCCGGTGGCCAAGGCCGACCTGTCACTGCGCAACTCGGGCTTGTTCACCCAGCTGGCCGGGCCGCTCAACCCCAATGGGACGGCGATCCTGCCCAACCAGCTCGAGGCTCTCTACGCCAAACTGGGACCGCCGTCGGCGTTGCCGTTGGCGCAGCCGGCCTCGCTGAGCAGCATCCCGCCGGCGGAGTACAACGCCTACCGGTCGCTGGTGGTCTACGTCTCTAATGACGGCAAGACCATGCAGTTCCTGGCCAGCCTGAAGGCCGGCACCCAGGACTCGACTCCCGCCCTCAGAGCCACCCCCCAGGTTCGCGCCGCCGTCGATCGGGCGGCCACCGTTTCGGGCGCCGATGCCAGCGGAGTGGCCGGGGAGGCGGCGGCCATCTACGACGTAAGCAGTACGTCCAACCATGACCTGGTCACGATCATCCCCATCGCCATCCTGGCCATTGGGGTACTCCTGGCGCTGGTGCTGCGCAGCCTCATCGCCCCGCTTTACTTGATCGTCAGCGTCGGCCTCTCTTACCTGGCGGCCATCGGGCTTTCGACGATCGTGTTCATCTACATCGGTGGGAACTCCGGTCTAACTTTCGTCCTGCCCTTCCTCATGTTCATCTTCCTGCTGGCGCTGGGCGAGGACTACAACATCCTGGTCATGACCCGGATACGGGAAGAGGCTAAACACATGGAGCTCCGGCCGGCAGTGGTCCGCGCCGTCGGCCGGACCGGCCCGACGGTCACGTCCGCCGGCATGGTCCTGGCCGGGACCTTCGCCGTGCTGGCCTTCTCAGCCGGGAGCGGCCCGGGCAGTAGCCAGGTCCGCGAGATCGGCTTCGGCCTGGCCATAGGCATCCTGATGGACACGTTCCTGGTGAGGACGCTTCTCGTCCCCTCGACGGTGGCCCTCCTGGGCCGTTGGAACTGGTGGCCCTCTCGGCTATCCATTGAGCCTGACGAACCGTCTGCGGGTGAGCCGCCCGACCAAAAGGCGGGCGCCCTGACCGGCCCCAGGGGTTGAGCCACCGGGCCCCGACCCGGGTCCCCGACCCGGACACTAACCACGGCTAAGCTCACCTGAGGGGTAGTCCAAGGGCGAGTTCAGGGGGTATCAGCGAGCCGGTGGGAGCCCTCACACCTATTGGCTCCTGACTGGGAACGGGGATTGCGTGAGCGAAAAGCTGGTCGCTAGCCGAGGCGTGACTGTGAACAGCCAGCTGTTCGACGTCTCGATCTCGCAGCATGCTGACGAGCAGTTCTGGCGGGTCGACGTGCGTCATCCGGCGGGTTGTTCGCGTGCTACGGGCACCGCACTCGACAGCGACGACAACTTCCTGTACTACCTGATCAAATCAGCCGTTGCCGGCGAGTCCTCGGCCTGGGAAAGCCTGGCCCGTTGGGGACACCGGCGCCTCCACCAGCCCGTTTGGTAATGGCCCCCCCGCTGCGAGTGGCCCTCGCGCCATCGCGCCCTGATTATGCCGTCGAGGCAGTGGTCGAGGGCGGCGGAGAGGTGGTCGGAAGCGATAGCGAGGCGGCTGACGCCCTCGTGTGGGACAGCTTCACAATGGACGGGGTGCTCGACGCTCTTGGCGCCCACCCGGGCGTACGGTGGGTGCAGTTGCCCATGGCCGGCGTCGAGCGCTTCTTCGAAGCGGGCATATTCGCTAGCCCGCAGGCGAGCGGGCTTACGTGGACCTGCGCCAAGGGGAGCTACGCCCGCCCGGTGGCCGAGCACGCTTTGCTCCTGGCCCTGGCCGGCCTGCGCCAGTTGCCAGAACGTGCCCGCGCCCGATCGTGGGGACAGCAAGCCGGGATCTCGCTTTTCGAGGCGCAAGTGACCATCCTGGGCGGCGGTGGCATCACGCAGGAGTTGTTGGCGCTGCTGGCTCCCTTCGGTGTGCACGCCACTGTGGTGCGCAAATCGGCGGAGCCTCTCGAAGGCGCCGAGCGTACGGTCCCGTCGACCGAGCTCCGTTCGGTCCTGCCGTCGGCGCTGGTCGTTTTCGTCGCATTGGCCCTCACCCCCGAGACCGAGCACATCATTTCAGCCCCCGAACTGGCCCAGATGAGCCGCGATGCATGGCTCGTCAACGTGGCCCGGGGCCGCCACGTCGACACCGGTGCCCTCGTCACCGCTTTGCAGGAGGGGCTCATAGGTGGGGCCGCGCTTGACGTTACGGACCCCGAGCCTTTGCCCGACGGCCACCCCCTGTGGACCCTGCCCAACTGCCTCATAACCCCCCACACCGCCGATACCGTCGAGATGATCCAGCCGCTTTATGCCAAACGGATCAAGGAAAATGTGCAGCGGTTCGCATCCGGTCAACCTCTCATCGGGCTGGTCGACACCACGGCCGGCTATTAGAGCCCGGCCCGGCGTGCCCGGTGGCGTGAACCCCATCCCCTGAAGCCAGTCCCGTGAACCTAATCCCCTGAAGCCAGTCCTATGAACCCAATCCCCTGAAGTCAGTCCAATGAACCCCGTCCAGCGCTCCGACCTCCAACTGGGGGAGCTGCTGGCCGAAGGGGGAGAGGGACGAGTCTTCGAGGTACGGTCTGGGCCGGCCGAGCTGGGCTCCAACCGGGTGTACAAGGAGCTGCGGCGTCCATCCCCGCTCCCCGAACTGAGCTCGCTCGTCGCTTTCCCTTCGAAGCTGGCCGCGCAGGACCGGTCGCTTTCGGCCCGGGTCGTCTCTTCCTCGGCCTGGCCCGTCTCCATCGTGGTGGGCTCCGACCCCGCTCTCGCCCTCGGGACTGTGCTTCCTCGAGCGCCCAACGAGTTCTGGGTCCGGCACCGCGACGGCACCAACCGCTTGGCCAGCCTCAGCTACCTGGCGAACGACCCCGACCGGATCGCGGTGGCGTACGGCGTAATGATGCCGGCCCCGGGCGCGCCGGAACGGGTCGCCCTCGTCTATGCCCTGGCCCGTCTGCTCGATGCCTGGCAAGGCGGCGACGGCGGTCTCCTGCAGCCCCAGGTCGTCCACGGCGACCTGTCGGCCAAAAACGTCTTGTGGTCTTTGCGGCCCGCACCGGCCGTGTACGTGCTGGATTGCGACGGGGCGACGGTAACCCCAGAGGGAGAGGCAGACCCCGGCGTCGCCATGGAGCCAGGCGAGGTTATTGACGACGGCCAGCACGGCGGCGAGACGACGAACGGCAGCCGGCCGGAAAGCAACGGCGACGCACCCGACCACCCGGCCCTCACCGCCGCCCTGTCCGCCTCTCAGCCGAAACGGTCCCGGGCTACCACCCCCAACTGGGGAGATCCTGCGAAACCACCTGGAGGGGCACCGACCGCCGCGTCGGACCGGTACCTGTTGGCCATCACCTTCCTGCGCGTCGTGGGCGCCGCCCACTTTCCCATCCAGGGCCACCAGCGGGCGGGCCAGAAAGTGAACGTCGATCTCGAGTTGCCTCGTACCTGGAGGAAGTTGCCCGACATGCCCGGGCTATGGGAACTGTGTGAGCGGTCGCTGTCGTTGGTGAACGCCGCCGACCGCCCAAGGCCGCGGGACTGGGTGGTCCAGCTGGAAGAACTCCTCGGCGTCATTTCGGCGGCGGGACTGGCAGGTTCGGTCCGGCGCGCTCAGGGTGACCCGAGACCGGCGCTGGCCGTTCCTAATGGGGCCAAGCCCGCCCTGCAGACGCAGAGCGTGACGGTCCCGGACGTCGTCGTTCGTCCAGTACTGCGCCACCGGGCTCCGTCGACGTGGCGGCTCATCAGCGCCGGCGCTCCTCTCGGAGTGGGTGGAGAGGTGATGCCCGGGTTGGCCGGCGCGTCAGCAATCTCGGGCGGTGGCGCCATCGGCCTCGGCGGCACCGGCCGGCCAGGCGCGGCCCCGGCACCGTTGACGCCACGCCAAATGGTAGGCAGGGTCATGGTGACGTGGGGAGCGGCGCACCGGGCGGCGGCCAGGTGGGTACGGTCCCCGGGCCGGCGCGCCTACGGTGCCCGTCGCCTGGCCGGGGTCCTGGTGCTCGACCTGGCCGCCGCCTGTGTAGCCGTATTTGTGGTGGCCATGATCATTAGCCCCTGGATCGGCCTCTGAGGCCACCAAGGGACCACGCCGCCCTGAGGTTGTCTTTGACTGGGGCCTCCGGTAGCGTCGAACGGGCCATGGCGAGCGAGTACCTGGGCACCGAAGAACGCTACGCCGTCTTCCCCTTCTACCTGTGCCTGGACGTTTCCCAGTCGATGAGCGGTGAGCCGATCGCCGAGGTCAATGCGGAGCTCCCTCAAATCCGCTCCAGTGTGGGCCAGGACCCGGCCGTGGCCGAGGTCATCCGCTTCGGCATAGTTACGTTTAGCGACGTGGCCCGGACCGTCCTGCCTCTGGTCGACCTGGCGTTGGTCGAGTCGATGCCGAAGGTCGAGGTCGAGGGTAGGACCTCCTACGCGGCTGCCTTCGACCACTTGCGGCGGGTGATCGAGGCCGATTACTTCACCGGTCGCACGACAGGGGAGAGGTGGTACCGGCCCGCCGTCCTGTTCGTCTCCGACGGTCGGCCGACCGACCCCGAAGAGCGCTGGCGGGAGGCTCATAGCCGGCTCACCGACCCCTCCTGGCGCCGGCACCCGAACATCCTGGCCTTCGGCTTCGGCGAAGCGGTGCCCGAAATCCTGGCCACGGTGGCCGAGAACAAGCCCAACCGTGCCTACGTGGCCGCCGAAGGCGCCGCCCCTTCCGCCGTCGTCCCTGAGCTGATGGCCGGCCTCGTGCAGTCGATCGTCAGTTCCTCTGCCAGCGCTTATACCGGCGCTCCTCAGCTGGTCCCCCCGCAGCTGCCCAATATGCAACCCATCCCGGTGGACGAACTGGAATGAGCCGGGGGTGGGTTGGCCCCCCCTGGGGCGAGCCTTCCACAGCCAGCGAGTCGCCCGTCCCCTTGCGAGCGGTGGCCTCGGCTGGTAACGCCTGCTACCGCGCCGATGGGGGCCACTCACCAGATTTCTCCGTTCTGGCCGCTTCGGTGGCCGGCGTGGCCCATCGCTTGGCCGGCCGGCGCTGCGAGGACGCTTACGGGTGGGTCAGTGCCAGACCGGACCGGCTGGGACTGGTCATCGCCGACGGCGTGAGCACGGCCGGCCGGGGAGGTGAGGGAGCTGACATCGCCGTTTCCGCCGCCTGCCGGTACCTCCTTGGTGGCGAGGCCATCGAGTGGGGAAAAAAGGAATGCGAGGCGGCTATCCGGGCGGCCAGCGAAGAACTGGTGCGGACGGCCGGCCCGGCGGCGGCCGAGCTGTCCACCACTATCGTGGTCGCGCTGCTTGGCGTGACGGAAAATGACGTCGAGGTGGTCCTGGCCCGGGTCGGTGACAGTAGCGCCTTCGTCCTCGAGGCGACGTGGTGGCGGGAGCTGTTCCGCGACCCCGACGACGAGGCTTTCAGGGGGCTGCCGGTCGAGGTGCTCCCACTCCGCGAAGACTCCGGCCCGGCGGCCATAGAGACCTCCTCGGCCGCTTTGTCGCCCGCCACTGCGCTGGTGTTGCTGACTGATGGTGTAGCCGACCCCCTACGGGAAGGGCGCAACACCGTGGCCCCCGCTCTGGCCGAGGTATTAATGGCGGGGCGACAGGGCAACTGACCCCGCTCGACCTGGCTTACGCCGCCGATTTCAGCCGCCGGGGGTGCCAGGACGACCGCACTATTGTCGCCACCTGGCCCGGCGGTCAGGCCCGCGTAAGTCCCGTCAGTAACACCTGAGGACCGTCGTGCCGTACACTTCCGGCGTGGCTGCTCCCGCTGCGGCCCCACCGGCCCCCCCAGTTTTGGCACCAGAGTCGAAGCCCAGTCGCGCCATGGCCTTCGCCGCCTCAATGCGCCCGGTCTGGTCAAAGCCCGCCGCCTACCGCGCCCTCCGGGCGACGCTGGTCATGCCCGCCCTGTTCGCCTTCACCAGCCAGGTGGTGGGCAACCTGCAGATGGCGACCTTCGCTGCTTTCGGCAGCTTCGCCACATTGTTGTTCGCCAACTTCGGAGGCAGCCGGCGGGACAAGCTCCTGGCTCACACCCTTCTGGCCGTAGCCGGGAGCTTATTGATCCTTATCGGGAGCGCCGTCAGCTTCAATACGGCCGTGGCGGCGGTGGTGACCGTGCCTGTGGCCTTCTGCGTGCTGTTCTCTGGCATTGTCGGGCCCAACGCCGCCTCGGGTGGTGTGGCTGCGTTGGTGGCCTACGTCCTGCCGGCCACCTCGCGAGCTCCGTTCCACGTCGTGCCCGACCGACTGGCCGGGTGGTGGCTGGCCTCCGTCTTCGGCACCCTTGCCGTCCTGGTGCTCGCACCGCGGCCGCCGGGCGACCGTCTCAGGGCCTCGGCGGCCAAGTTGGCAGCCGCGCTGGCCGACCAACTCGACGGCGGGCTGGTGAGGAAGTGCACAAAAGCGGACAGCGAGGCGGCCATGGCGGCCAAGCATGCCCTGATGAACGCCTTCGACGTCTCCCCCTACCGCCCTACCGGGCTGGCTGTACCGGACCAAGCCCTGGCCAATCTGGTGGAGTCGCTCGAATGGTGCACGACACTAGTCGCCGAGGCCCTGCGGGACGGGACCGACCTGGCCACGGTGGCGGAAATCGACCGGCGCCTGTTCGCTGACTCCGCCCTCGTGCTCCGCGACACCGCCAGCCTCCTGAGCGGCGCTGATGCACCGGGACTGGCCGCCAACCTGAGTGAGCTGGAAAGCACAGTGGCCACCGCCGGGGACGCCATCCTCGACGACGATGGCCCCAGCGAGGCGGAGGCCGTGCACATCTCGTTCCACGCTCGTATCGTGGCCGCTGCCGCCATCACCTGCGCCTCTGACACATTGATCGCTACCCGCCGGGCTGACCCCGAGATCGTGGCGGTCGAGTTGTCGCGTTGGAACGGCGACGCCGAAGGGGCCGTGGGCCCGGCCAGGCGCACAGTCTTCCTCGACAGCGCCCGCCGTGTGGTCACCAGCCACGCCACCCTGCGTTCGGTCTGGTTCCTGAATAGCGCCCGGGGAGCTCTCGCCGTCGCAGTAGCAGTCGCAGTGGCAGATGTGACCAACGTGCAACACGGCTTCTGGGTCGTCCTCGGGACCGTCTCGGTGTTGCGGACCAACGCCGCTTCGACGGGCGCCACCGCCCTGCGGGCGCTCGGGGGGACCGCCGTCGGGTTTTTCATCGGCGCCGGCTTGATAATCGCCGTTGGCAGCCACACCACGGCGCTGTGGGTCGCCTTGCCCATCGCCGTCCTTATTGCCGCCTACGCCCCGGGTACGTTCCCGTTCGCCATTGGCCAGGCCTTTTTCACGGTGACGATCAGCATCCTGTTCAACATCCTCGCGCCGGTCGGGTGGAAGGTGGGGGTCGTACGCCTGGAGGACGTGGCCATCGGTGCGGGAGTGAGCGCCATCGTCGGCGCCTTTTTCTGGCCCCGAGGCGCCTCCAAGATCGTGGCTGAGGACCTGGCTGACGCCTTCCATCGGGGCGGCCTCTACCTGGTCCAGGCCACGGCGTGGGCCCTGGGGGTACGACCGGCCTTGCCTGACGCCGGCGCCGCCACCATCCTCGCCAGCGGCCGGCTGGACGACGCCATGAGAGCCTTTATGGCCGAGCAGGGCAGCAAGAAGGTGCCGCAGGACCAGGTATGGCGGCTCGTGGGAGGAACGCGGCGGTTGCGGCTGACGGCGCAGTCGCTAACCGGCACGCCCCGCCCCGACCCACTGCCTGGCCTGGCTCCCCACGCTCTGGTCGAGGACTCGGTGCGGCTGGCCGGCAGGTGTGACGACCTGGCGGCGCGGCTTTCGCGCACCTCCACCACCGTGGCACAGGAGCTCTCCAGCCTGCCGGCCCTCGAGACGCCCGCGTCCGAGAGCCAGGAGGGTTACGTCCTGTGGGTGCGCGAGCACCTCATTCATGTGCAGCGAGACCTGGCGAATATGGACGGGCCGACTGAGGTCATTGCTGCCGCACGCGCTGAGCCTTGGTGGCGCTGAACCGCCCTAGGTGTTTTCCCTGTCCGCTGGTGATGACGGCGTAGCGGGCGCCGACGCCCCATCGGCGGCCGGGCTGGCCACTGGCGCCTCTTCTGCCCGAGAGCCTTCCTCCTCTTTACCTGAGGCTTCATCGGAGGCCTCCGCAGCGTGCTCCCCTCTGGCGACGGGCTCCTCTGCGCCGCTGGCGGCGGCGTCGTCCACGGCCTCCTCGGTCCCCGTCGTCCCGGGCTCTGGTCCCGCCGCCTTCCCTGCTTCTGGTCCCGCCGCCTTCCCTGCTGCTGTTGCCGCCGCCTCTCCCGCGGCCGCCGCCCCCACCACAGCCAGCGGCTCTTTTGCTTCGTCGGTCTCGGCCTCATGCCCACGTCCAGCCCGCCGGGCCGCCTGCTCCGCCCGGGCGTTCTCCGCCGCCAACACGGGCGCCGGCAGCGGCTCTCCCACGAGCTCGTCGCCCGGTTTGGGCCGGCCCTTGATCAACAAGATGGCGCTGGCGCAGACAAACACGCCGATGCTCGTCCAGTCGTTGAGGCGTAACCCCAGGTACCGGTGGGACGGGTCGATCCGTAGGTACTCGGTGAAGAACCGGCCGAATGTGTAAATGGCGGCGTACGCCGCGAACAGGTAGCCACGGCGCAACTTGACCTTTCGCTCGATCAGGAGCACGAGGCCCACTGTGATCAGGTCCCAGATGCACTCGTACAGGAACGTGGGTTGGAACGTCCCCGGTAGGTACAGGCCGTCGACCATGGGCGGCCGGTATTTGGGCGGGTAGATGTTCCCCAGTTGAGCCTGGTCGGTGATGCGCACCGCCCATGGCAGTTTGGACGGTAGGCCGAAAAGTTCCTGGTTGAAATAGTTGCCCCAACGGCCGATGGCCTGCCCGAGGGGGATAGCGGGGGCGACGACGTCCAGTAGGGGCGGAAGGGGGAGGCGCATGCGCCGCGCCGCCAGCCACCCACCGAGCACGCCGCCGCCCACTCCTCCCCAGATACCGAGCCCGCCGTTCCATATTTCGAAGATCTGCACCGGGTCGCCGCCCGTGTCTTGCTGCCAGCTGGTGGCCACCGAGTACAGCCGGGCGCCTATGAGGCCGCCGACGACGGCCCAGAACGCTATCGGCACCATCGTGCCGGCGAAGCCACCTAACTTCACCCATCGGCGCCGCGCCAACCACGCCGCCACCAGGACGGCGATGGCAATGAGCAGCCCGTAGAAGTGGAGCTCGAAGGACCCAACGGTGATGCCGTTGGATGGAGGGCTCGGGATGTATCCGATCACGTCGACGCGCCAGGTTAGCCACCCCGGCGCGGGGAGATATAGAACGGGTAACAATGGACGACAAGACTTCCGCCGCCAGGAGAGGGGAGCCCCGACGGGCGCCACGGCGGGCCACCTACCGGTTGCAGCTGCACGCGGGCTTCGACTTCTCTGACGCCGCAGCGATCACGGGGTACCTGGCGGACCTGGGCGTGAGCCACGTGTACCTGTCACCGGTGCTGCAGGCCGCCAAAGGCAGCACCCACGGCTACGACGTTGTCGACCCCTCGGCCATCAACGACGAGCTAGGCGGCGAACACGGCCATGCGGAGCTCCAAAAGGCGTTGGGCGAAGCCGGGCTGGGCCAAATACTCGACATCGTGCCCAACCACATGGCCGTGGCGTCGAGGGACAACCGGTGGTGGTGGGACGTCCTCGAGAACGGCCCCTCCAGCGTCTATGCCGGCTATTTCGACGTCGACTGGGGCGCGCCGGACCCCCGGGACGGCCACCCGCACCCGGTCTTGCTACTGCCTTTCCTCGGTGACCACTACGGCCGGGAACTCGAGGCCGGCCGCTTCAAGCTCGAGCGCTCCGCCGGGACGTTCGTGTTGCGCTATTACGACCAGCAGGTGCCGATCGCCCCCCGCAGCCTCGACCAGCTGGTATCGAGGGCCGCTCGGCACTTGCCGCGTGGCACCGAGCCGGCCGTACGGGCGGAGGTCGAGAGCATCGGCACCGCTCTGGGCCGGCTCCCACCCTCGTGGGCCACCGACCGGGCCAGCGTCCGTGAGCGCCACCGGGACAAGGAAGTCTTGCGCGCCCGCCTGGCCGTGCTTTGCACGGACCACCCCGAGGTGGCTGCGGCCCTCGACGCCGAGATGGAGGCCATAAACGACAGCTTCGATGCTCTGGACGCGCTCTTGCAGCGCCAGAACTACCGCCTGGCTTTCTGGCGTACGGCGTCCGAAGAGGGCCAGTACCGCCGCTTTTTTGACATAAACGAGTTGGTCGGGATCCGGGTCGAGGACGACGCCGTGTTCGCCGATAGCCACCGGCTGATATTGCGCTGGATACGAGAGGGAGTTATCGACGGCCTGCGGGTCGACCACGTCGACGGCCTGCGCGACCCGCTGGCCTACCTGCGCCGGTTGGAAGAGGCCCGCACCGGCGTATGGGCGCTGGTCGAAAAAATACTGGCGCGAGGCGAGGAACTGCCCCCTGACTGGCCTGTGGCCGGCACCACAGGATATGACTGGCTCAATCTGGCCAGCGGGCTTTTCATAAAGAAAGACGGGGCCGAGGCGCTGGCCAACGCTTTCAACGCGTTTACGGGGTCGGAGCAGTCGTGGGAGGACATTGTCCATGATTGCAAACTCGAGGTGCTGGACAGCTCGCTTTCGTCGGACCTGACCCGCCTCGTCGAAGATATGGCCCGGGTGTGCGAAGGCCACCGCCGGCATTCCGACCACACCCGCAAAGAACTGCGTGAGTGCCTGGCGGAAGTCATCGCCGCTTATACCGTCTACCGGACGTACGTCTCGCCGGGTACAACCCCGTCCGAAAGGGACGTCGCCACGGTCAGCCGGGCGGTGAACACTGCCGGTATCCGTTGCCCCGATATCGACGGGGAACTTCTTACCTTCCTCCGCGACGTGCTTTTACTGGAAATATCCGGCCCCGCCGAAACCGAAATGGCGCTCAGGTTCCAACAGGTCACTAGCCCGGTAATGGCCAAGGCGGTCGAGGACACTTCCTTTTATAGATATATGCCGTTGTTGGCCCTCAACGAGGTGGGCGGTGACCCGGGTGCCCATGGCACCGAGACTGACGAGTTCCACACGTGGTGCGCCCGCACTCACGCCCGCCACCCCTTTGGCTTGCTGGCCACGTCAACGCACGACACAAAACGGTCGCAGGATGTGCGCGCCCGCATATCCGTGCTCTCGGAGGTTCCCGAAGAGTGGGCCGAGGCGAACGAGCGCTGGCACGTCCTCAACCGTAAGCTGAGGGTGGCCGACCTACCGGACCCGGCCACGGAGTGGATGTTTTACCAGACACTGGTCGGGGCGTGGCCGATCTCGCCAGCGCGGGCTCTCGGGTTCCTGGAAAAGGCCGTGAGAGAAGCAAAAGTGCACACGAGCTGGGACCAGCCGAACCCTATTTACGAGGGGGCGGTAAACGCCTTTGCTAACGCCGTGTTGCGCTCGCGGCGCTTTATTGCGGAACTGGAGGAATTCGTCGAGAAAATCCGGCGCCCGGGCCGGTCCAACTCCCTCGCCCTTAAATTGCTGACGCTTACTGCGCCGGGGGTGCCCGACCTTTACCAGGGCAGCGAATTGTGGGACCTTTCCCTCGTCGACCCGGACAATCGCAGGCCGGTCGACTACGAGGCCCGGGAGGCCCTGCTCGATGAAGCAGCGTCGGCCGACCTGCCAAGCCTCTGGGCTGCGGGCGACGATCGAGGGCTGACCAAGCTGGCTTTGGTGCACCGGGCGCTGAAACTGCGGGCGCGCCGGCCCGGTTCGTTCGGTGAGGGGAGGAGCGGCGCTTACAAACCGCTTTTTGCGCAGGGACCGGCGGCCGACCACGTCGTGGCCTTCAGCCGCGGGACCAATGTGGTGAGCGTGGTGACCCGTTGGCCGTTGGCCCTCGAGCGGGGAGGTGGCTGGGGCCGGACATCACTGGCCCTGCCACCCGGTGACTGGCTTGATGTGCTGGGCGGTCGGCACTGGCGGGGGACAGTACCCGTGGCCGAAACTCCTGGCCGGGTTACCAGTCGCCCTTTTGGAGCGAGTACGGACCGAACGGGCTGCGGCTGGCCAACACCGTCCCGTGGACGCCGGCCCCGAGAAACGGCAAGACTGACCTGTGCCCCGCTTGGGTATGGCTCTGCAATGACGACGTTCGAAGTCTGGGCTCCCGGCCGTCAGCGCGTGGACCTTTTGCTCGGGCCGTCAGCCCGCCTCCCGATGGAGGCAGGCAAGTTCGGCTGGTGGCGTTTCGTGGCGCAGGAAACCGAGCCAGGGACACGATATTCCTTTTCGCTCGACGGCGGGCCGGGCCGCCCTGATCCCCGGTCGCCGTGGCAGCCCGACGGAGTGGACGGCGCCATCTGCGGTCGTGGACCAGAGCGGGTTCCCGTGGGATGACGGCGGGTGGGCCGGTTTCGACCTGGCCACAGCCGTCATCTACGAGATGCACGTCGGCACCTTCAGCGAGGAGGGCACGTTCGACGGGGCCATCGAGCACCTGGACCACCTGGTCGACCTGGGCGTCACCGTCGTCGAGGTGATGCCCGTGGCCGAAAGCAGCGGGGCGCGGGGATGGGGGTACGACGGTGCGGACCTGTGGGCGCCACACGGCTCATATGGCGGCCCCGAAGGCTTTAAGCGCCTTGTCGCCGCCTGCCATCGGCGCGGGCTCGGGGTCGTGCTCGACGTCGTTTACAACCACCTCGGGCCGGCGGGGAACTATTTGAACGAGTTCGGGCCCTATTTCACAGACCGGTACCGGACGCCCTGGGGATGGGCGGTCAACCTGGACGGTGAAGGCAGTTACGGGACCCGCGATTTCGTGATCTCCAACGCGCTCATGTGGTTTACCGGACTACCACGTCGACGGGCTCCGCCTTGACGCCGTTCATGCCATCTTCGACGAGGGCGCGTTGCACATACTGGAGGAACTGTCGGCGGCGGTCGAGCGGCTGGCTGTCGACCTGGGCCGTGACTTGTGGCTAATTGCCGAGAGCGACCGCAACGACCCGCGCATTTGCCGGTCGAGGGAGCAGCACGGGTACGGCATCGACGCCTGCTGGGATGACGATTTCCACCATGCGCTGCATACTGTGCTGACCGGCGAGCACGACGGTTACTACCGGGACTTCGGCCGGATCTCTCAATTGGCAAAGGTTTTTCGGGACGGGTACGTCTTCGACGGGCAGTTTTCGGAGTTCCGGCAGCGCCGGCATGGACGGCCGGCGGGCGACCTGCCCGGCTGGGTCGTTCGTATGCTGCTTGCAAAATCACGACCAGGTCGGCAACCGGGCCTTCGGCGAGCGCATATCTGCTCTGGTCGGGCCGGACCTGTTGAAAGTGGGCGCCGCCCTCGTGCTCCTGTCGCCCTTCGTCCCGATGCTTTTCCAGGGCGAAGAGTGGGGCGCGTCGACGCCGTTCCTCTATTTCACGGACCACCAGGACCCCGAACTGGGCCAGGCGGTGCAGCGAAGGCCGCCGGCGGGAATACCCGGTCAGCGAAGGTACCGAGGTGCCCGACCCCCAGGACCCCGAGACCTTCCTCCGCTCGAAACTCGACTGGTCTGAGCCAGAGGACGGACCGCACCGGGACCTGCTCGACTGGTACCGCCAGCTGATCTCATTTCGCCGCCGCCAGCCCGACCTCGGCACTGGTGACCGTAAACATGTGGCGACGGCGTTCAACGAGGGTGCTCGTTGGCTCGTAGTACGCCGGGGCCGCTTCAGCATCGCGGCCAACTTCGCCGACGAGGCGCAGGCCGTCCCGCTCGAGTGCTCCGGTGCAGTGGTCCTGTCGTCCTCCGCCGAGGTCACCCTTGCGGGATGCCGAGGGGCCAGCAGCGGGAGCCTTGGGCAGACAGGCCCGGGTACGTTTGCCCGCCCGTTCGGTAGCGGTCGTCGAGCACTGAGACCTGCCGACGTCCGGCGATTAGCGGGCTCAAACCGGCGCCTGGGACGGGAGGGGGCCACCCCGGGCCGGCGCTGCTAACCTGTGCCCTTACTCGGGCGTATAGCTCAGCTGGTTAGAGCGCATGCATGACGCGCATGAGGTCGGGGGTTCGACTCCCTCTACGCCCACCCATTCTGAGCAGGGGCTTCCCCCCTTGCCGGTTACCACAGTGCGCCCCAAACAAGTCCAACGTGCGCGATCGAAATTGACGCCGTGTGTTTGGGCATCGAAGACAACAAGGCCTGCGCGGCCGTCTTGGTGCCAAAGGAGTGGCGGGCGGCGTGGCGGGCGCCGTTGTGCCAGTTATGCGCCTAGCCAACTACAGGCGGGCAGCTTGAGGGCACTGCCAAATGCCGGCGGTAATGACAGGAATTTCGTCTACTCCGTAGCCTTCGGGTGGCCGACGGATGCGTCGGTCAACCATACGGTCCGTTGCTCCGGGTCAGGGCAGTGCCACACCCGGCCGGCGCCAGTCACTTCGTATTGCCATTGTTGGAGCCGCTTGCTCGCCCACCTGACGGTGCGACAGCCGTGCCTTGTGAGGGTGTTGTCGCTTGTCCACCCGAAGGGGATTGGTTCGCAACCGTCGCCAGCATTCGTTGGTGGGCCCGCCAGCATAGCGCCCGAGCCGCTCCCAACCGTCGGCGGCGTCACTGGTGGCGAACACCACGTCCCACTCCCCGCGGTTCGGCGGGGGAGCGACCCGCTCACCTCTTTGTGGGGGCGTCCGCTTCGGCGTCGTCACCGTGCAGTGACGCGCTTACCCAACGGTTTCTTGATAGGGCTCGTGAGCCGGTCAGCCAGCTCAGGGTCGGCCAAGATAGCGGCAGTGTCCCGCCATTGCGTCAAATAGACCTCCAACGGAGCGAACGTGCCCAGGTCCTCGCAGTCCTGGATCACGGCCGGAAGGTCCGTCACGAACTCAGCCCGCTCGGCGTCGTCGAGATAGCGAGTCCACGGGAGTGCCTCGGCAACTGTGTCTGCGAGTTCGACGGGCTGGAGGTGCGTCACCATGCGAGACAGGAGCCGAGCGAAGCCCGCCAGTTCCGTGAGGTCGCTGGCCCGGCTGAGGACCAGGTCGGGTGCGTTGCGCCTCCGCAGGACCACCCTTCCCCGCTCTTCAACCACCTAGGCCACCCGCGTTGGCTGTTGGACCAGATCAGAAAAAGAGAATTCGGCGACGGCGGCCACGTCAACAAGACTACTACTGCTACCTCTGAAGTACCTCAAGACTCTTGTACCCAAATACTGGGCGCGGCGCTGGGCAACAAGGATGACAAAGGCTCTTGCGGGTGGTCCGCTACGTCGGCGTCGGAACAAGTAAACGCCAGAGCGATCCAGTCCGTCGGTGTCAGGCTAATGGGATGCAACATCAGGTTCCACGCCGACCCTCTGGTCGCCGCTCACGGAGGTGAGCATGCCCTGGCCCAGACGGAATAGCGACTGGAGCCTGACCGGCGTGGGACCGTTGTCAGGGCTGTCGCTCTTCGACCATGCGACTCACCTCGGCGCCGAGCACAGGGAGGGACCGCTGCCTCGTGGCGGGGAACCGCTGCCAGACGAACCGCCGCCCGATCCATCGAAGCTCCGCTTTGGACCCGGCGTGATGGACGGCATCGGCGCCGGCGCGTGCGAGAGCCAGCCGGTCGTGGTAGCCGCGTCCGCCATTTTGGACCTGCTGAAGGCGGCGCCGAGCACGAAGAAGGTGCACGCCGTGGCCGCCCGGCTAACCGAGGTCGAAGGTCCCTCATCGTATGACCAGCTGCTCGTGAGCTTGAAGACCGGCGGGGCGAACCGTGCCCGCCTGGCCGAACTATCACGGTGGCTCTGCACCCAAGGCACGCACCGTCAGCAGGTCAAGGCTGGCATCGCCATGCTCGGCGTCTCCGGCACCCCCGACGATACCGCCCTGGTCATTGCTGCGGCTACATCACCTTTACGACATCGAGCGCTATCTTACGGACTGGGCCGCCGAGAACCCCCTCATCGACGACGGCACCCGCCAAGCCTTATCCGCACAGGTCACGGCGATCCTCAACCGGCCCGACTGGGCCCTCATCGTCGCAGGCGGGCTCGTTAGCACCGACATCGCCAAGGTAAAGGACGTCCTGCGGCTCGCCCCGCGCTTCGATCTCAACCCGATACCGGTCATCCTTGACGGGCTGCCAGGGGAGCCCCACGACGCTCTCCTTTGGCAGACTGTTCTAGCCGCCGCCACAGCCGACAACATCGACGAACTCGTCGAAATGGCCGGCCGGGTGCTGCCGTGGTCGGCCATCAAAACCGGCCCAGCCAAAGACTTTGGGCTAGGCCCCGACTATCGAGCCGAGGCCTGCCTCGACCATATCCTCCAACGGCTCAACAAGTTCCCCGGCCACGGCTGGGCAGCTATCGAGCTCGGCTTGACCTGCCGCGTCACCCGCAACCGGAACCTGGCCATGAGAGCGCTAGGTGAATGGCCCCGAGACACGTGGCCTGAAGGCGCCCAACGTGCCCTCCGCCGCCTACTCTTTCAAGAGCCCGATGACAAGGCCCGCCAGCGCGTCAAAAGCCTCCTCGGCGAGGCTACGGATGGGTAATCAACTCGTCAGCGGCAGCTGCGAAGCGCAGATCGATGCCGAGTATGCCGACCGTCCGCTGGAAAACTCCAGGGGTCGTGCACGCTCACGATGGAATAATCGGCGTGAATGGTCCAGGAGGCAGGAACGGTGGACTGCGAGCACCGATTGCGCAACCAGCTGGATGACCGCGTCCGGGTGAGTTCAACTCGATGGCCGTCGGGGTCCCTATCCGGCCTGGGCCTAACGGGACGTCGATAGTGCCGACCTACGAGAACGCTCGTGAAACGGGGCAGCGGCTGGACTGGCAACTGCTCCAGAACGGGTTCGTCACCAAGTTCTGGAGCCGGGACCTGTTTACGGCCACCAAGGACTCCCTGACCAATATGGGATACAACGTGGTGGCGCTCGACGCCGGGGAGTGGCATACGGAGCAGGATGCACTGCTCGCTTTCGGCCGGGCCCTCGACTTTCCCAGCTACTACGGCAGGAACCTCAATGCACTCGCTGACTGCCTTCGGGACGTTGCCACCTTCGACCACGGCTCGGACCCGGAGTCGGAGGGCACCGTGATCGCCTTGGACCACTACGACAAGTTCGCCACGCTGCTCTCCCAGGTGGCTTGGACCATCCTCGACATTCTTGCGGACACCGCCCGCCAGGCTCTTCTGATCGGTCACCGCTTCATCGTCATCCTGCAGTCCGAGGACGGTGGCTTGACGTTCGGGACCGTGGGTGGAACCTCGGTGAGCTGGAACCGGCGGGAGTTCATGAACAAGAACCGGGAGCAATGAGAGCAGTGGCGGAGGACGCTGCCAACAGCAGAGCTAGACAGGGACGTCAACGCCGATCGCGAAAAGACGAGACAGTCCACCCCATCCGCCCTTGAAAACTGGGATTGAGGTCGTTGGCGACCAAATCCCGATCGCAGACCCGTCTGGCCTTCGGGTGCCCCGGACGACGCCTAACGTTTCGTCTGGGGCGCCTTGGCTCATGGTGGTTCGGACGGTTGACGAGCGCATGGCGTGACGGCCTAGTGCTGGCCGGTTCAACGCGTCAACCACACATGTGCCTGTCTCAATCGAAGTCAGCCAGGCCTGGGCATCCGTGCAGCTCAGCCCTGACAGCCGTGCTTGGGCAACCGTCCGGTCCAGCTAGTTCAGCGGCGCATTATTTGCCGTCTGGGGGCCTTCGTCGAGGTCGCTCAGCTCCATCACGGGCAACTGCTATCCGGGTTCGCGCAGAGGCGGGACACCAATCATGTACTGCGCCAGCCGCAAGACCTGCGCATCATCGAGGTGGTCGATGTCGACGCGCAGGTCTGCGATGATCTTCGCGGCGACATCTTTACGGTGCTTCTCTACGTAGGCGACCCAGTGATGGGAGGCGTTGGCTTTCCCCTGGCCATGCCCCAATACGAGGATCGCCCCGGCGGGCGCCAAAGCCTCGGTTACCTCCCGCCAGTACTCAGGGTCATCGGCTTCGTATGTCCCGTCGGGGTTTCCAGCACGATGGTGGACCTCGTGGAAGTAGCCCCTCGGGTCCCGGGCGACGATGTGCTCCGGTCGCCGGTCCGGCGTCGCATCCGTAAGGTAAATCTTGGTCAAGCGGAAATCGATGGCAGCCACAACGCTTTTGTCCAGCACAAGATTGGTGTCTTCGGCCATACCAGGCTCCGGTTCGCTCTCGGTGGGCTGCCTTTTGATGCCGGCAAAGGGCAGCCCAGCTTCTAGGTCCCTAACTTCTACGTCCTTGAAAGTAGTCGTCGGCTGGCAGTACCAGCAGGCCCACTTGGCGGCAGGGGAGTGGCTCAGGCCGCGACGGATTGCTCCAGGTTTGCGGGCCTTGCGGGCCCGGTGTTGCCCCCCGAGCCGTCCGGCGTATGCCACCGCGCCTGACAACGGCCGGCGCCCGGACGGCACTCCTGGACGGCACTCCCGACGGCCCGACCTCTGAATTTGCCGGGTCCTGACCTCGGCACTCACCTAAGCTTCGACGATGCTGCTCAGCCTGGCCACGTTCTCGCTGGCCGCCACGCTGGTCGTGCTGCTCCCCGGTCCCGACACCCTGGTGGTGGTGCGCAATCTGGTCCGGGGGGGCCGGCGGATGGCCGCCCGCACGGTGCTCGGTGTGCTCTCCGGCCTCACCATCTGGGTGGTCGTCGCCGTTCTGGGGATTTCGGCCATGCTCCGGGCCAGTCAGGACGCCTACGACGGTCTGCGGGTCGTCGGTGCCGCTTATCTGGTCTACCTCGGCGTGAGGTCGCTGCGCGCGGATGCCGCCACCACGGCCCCTTCGTGGCGACTATTGAGCTCAGGTTATGGGCGGGCCTGCTCACCGACCTGCTCAACCCCAAAGTCGGCGTGTTCTTCGTGACGTTCCTCCCCGGGTTCGTCCCGCACGGCTACTCCGTCGTGTGGACATCGCTGCTGTTCGGGGCCATCTTCATTGCGCTGACGGCGGCGTATTTCACCGTCCTCCTCGTTGCATCAGGGCCTGTGACCCGCTGGATGGCCAGCTCGCGGGCCCGGCGGCGCATCGACCGCTGTACGGGCCTGGTACTGATCGGTTTCGGGGTGCGGCTGGCGTTGGAATGATGGGCGGTGGGGCGACGCCGCGACCCGAGCGCTCTTCCTTACTCGAGCCCGGATATGGTCTCCGTGTGGAAGTGCGCTTGGTGCAACCTGAGGAATACGAGCAAGTGGGGCAGCTTGTCATTTCCGCTTATCGCGCGATACCGGGCGGGCACCTCTCCAGCGAGTATGAGCGCGAGTTGGCCGACGTCGAGCGTCGCGCCCGGGAGGCCGAGGTCCTGGTGGCCGTGGACGGAGACTCCGAGGCAGCGCTGGGTTGCGTTACCTTCGTCCCGGACGCTTCCTCGGCCTACGCGGAGCTCCTGGAGGGCGGCGAGGCCGGGATCCGTATGCTCGCCGTCGACCCTGGCGCGCAACGCCGCGGCACGGGCCGGGCACTTTTGGCGGCATGCACTGCGCGGGCCAAGGAGCTTCGGCGGACGGCGCTCATCCTGCATACCACCCCGTGGATGACATCGGCCCATCGCCTGTACGAGTCTTCTGGCTTCGAGCGGCTTCCGGACCGTGACTGGGCTCCTGTGCCGGAGGTGCACCTTATGGCCTACCGCCTGCTCCTCAGCGGATAACCCCAAGCGTGGGGGAGCCGCTTGCTCGGTGCAGTCCCAGTTTCTCGGCGTGTTTGCTGCAGGGTTCCGGCAAAAAATACGCCGAGATCACGCTACCGCGCCGATAATGGCCGCTTACGGTGAGTTTGCTAGCTTTCTCGGCAACGTATTAATGGTTTCTGGGTGCAGTCGGGCTATCTGGGCGAAGTTTCTGTTGAAATTGAGCAGGAAACGCGCCCAGAAGGAGAAAGCGCGCCCAGAAGGATCGCTTTACGGTCAGTTTGCTAGGTTCTCGGTGCGCCATTGGTTTCTCGGTGCGCTATTGGTTTTCCGGTGCAGTACGGGCCTTCTCGGCGCGTTTGCCGCAGGGTTCTTGCAAAAAATACGCCGAGATCACGCGTCCGTGCCGAGAAGGACCGAATCCACTAATTTCACGATTGTGAGCGAGACGCCCCTTTGGCCAATTCGCTGGCCTTGACGAACCCGAGGGACGTCACCTGGCAGTTTCGGCTGGCCGGCGCGGTCTCTCAGGGCGCAATCGCGCCGTCAACTGAGGGCCATGGCGGCATGGAGAGCGATGCCCACCGCCATCGCCGGCTCATCAATGAGCATCCGGTTCGAGTGGTTGGGGGCCGGCCGCTCCACACCGGGCGGGGCGACACCGAGAAAGGCCATCGACCCAGGGACCTTCTCCAATACATACGACCAATCCTCGGCACCCATCATGGGGTTCGGCATCTCGATGACGCGGTCGTCCCCAACCAATGACCGGGCCACGTCCAGAGTGCGCTGCGCCGCGGAATTGTCGTTCACGGTGACCGGGTAACCGACCGGAAGGCCGTTGCCCCCGGGCCGAAGAAGGTCGTCTCGAGCTCGGCCTGGCAAAGGTGAGCGGCCACAACGTGTTCAACGACCCGCCGCAGGTTTTCGAACACCAGGGCCCGGGTCGCGGCCGATATGGTCCGCACAGTGCCCTCGATGACGGCGGTCTCGGGAATGACGTTGAACGTGGTACCGGCCGAGATCCTCGTTACCGTAAGTACCGTCGGGTCGAACACCGGGATGCGCCGGGTCACCATTGTCTGCAGGGTGGTGACCAGCTCGCACGCCACCGGCACCGGGTCAATGGCATCCGCAGGCATCGATGCGTGACCTCCTGAACCTCTCACGGTGACCCGGAAATCGTCCGAGGAGGCCATTACCGGGCCGCCGCGGGTGTAGACCCAGCCAGAAGGCCGGACCGGGTACACATGGATGGCAAAAGCTCGGTCGATCGTTCCGTGCTTGTCCAGCACACCCTCCCGCAACATCACCTTGGCTCCGCCGTGGCCCTCTTCACCCGGTTGGAACATGAACACGACCCGCCCGGCTACATCGTTCTTTCGTTTCGACAACAGGTGGGCGGCCCCGGCCAGCATGGCCACATGGGCGTCGTGGCCGCACGCATGCATGGTCCCATCGACGGTCGAGGAGAAGGCCAGGCCAGTGTCTTCGGGCATCGGCAACGCGTCCATATCGCCTCGCAGCAGCGTCGTGGGCCCTGGCTGGCCCCCTTCCAGTACCGCCACCACCGAGGTCGTGCCGGTGCCCGTCGAGATCTCGAGGTCCAGCCCGGAGAGCGCTTCGAGGATGGCGCGCTGTGTTTCAGGTAGTTGGAGGCCCAGCTCAGGGTGGGCATGCAGGCGCCGCCGGAGGTCAACCGCTGGTCCGAGAAGCTCCTGTCCTGCGCGCAATAGGTCCGCTTCCATGTGCGCCTCCTTCAAGTAGGGTCTGCCGACCGGGCCACGCTAGCTAGAAACGAACGCACGCCGTCCGCCCAGCAGGTCAGCCGACTTCAAACGTGCCGCCGGCGCGCCAATAGGCCCCGGCCCACCGCTCCATGAACCCCTCGTCGACAAGGTACCGACGGAGAGCGCAGTAGTCCGGGTGGTACCGGCCCAACACCGAATCGACGGCCTTCTCGCTATAGCGCCGGCCCGGCTCAAACTGGTTGGCCAGCAGGTCAAGCAGCGCCATGCGGACTGGTCTCTTTCTGGGTATCGTCACCAGCCGGCCATCGCGAAAGTACGGCCTCATGGCCGCGTCCAACTCCACGGTCCAATCATTTCAAAGAAGGAGCCGTGCCCGCGGCGAAATGAAAGAGCCACGGCACGGGGCGCCGACAGTATCATCGCCGA
Organism: uncultured Acidimicrobiaceae bacterium; assembly: GCA_963749305.1. Classification (GTDB taxonomy): domain Bacteria; phylum Actinomycetota; class Acidimicrobiia; order Acidimicrobiales; family Palsa-688; genus Fen-671. Next base: position 59,595 of record CAVVMN010000011.1, on the reverse strand, counting down.
ATGACAAACACGGGACCGGGTTCCGCCCAAACCTCGAAATACCGTTTCTCCCGCCCGGGAGGTATCGAGATCGAGACCCGGGAACTGAGCAACGACGAAGAGGCCGAGCTAGTGGCCCGGGAGATTTCCCGGGCGCAAGAAGTCCCGGTTGTGATCGAGCGCTTCGGTCACGTCGATTGGGAGTACGTGACGGAGGCCGACGAGCGCCCGTAATAGGGCGTGTAGTAATCGGGACCGTCCACGAAGCTTCGCTTGTGCCAGGCCTCGATGTTCCCGAAACCGCCCTCTTCCACAAGACAAAAGGATGCCGTAGGCACGAGACGGCGTCCAACTGGGCGTGGCCGTCGACGCCTTTGTCTACGGCCACGACACCAGAATTGTTGCCTCCGGTGGGCGGAATGTTTATGGCTGCCGCAGGCACGGCCGGGCCCACAGGGATGGCGCCCAGCCCGAGCGACGTCAGCCCGGCCGGCCAGAAGCCACTCGGCGGGCCGGCCGAACGACCGGCGACGAGGTGGTTGGCATCATTGCCTTCCCCCTGACGGGACCAGGTTGGTTTGCCATCACAACAGGGACGATGAGACAGCCTCGCCGTTACACGAGCCGCCGGACGTCGGGGTAACAGGCGATGAACAACGGCTGTTGCGGCTCTGTTACCGTCCCCGTCGTAAAACGAGCGCATGGCACTGCTCGCGTGGCGACAAAGCAACATCATCGCTGCCACCCTCCTCGGCGCCACCCTTCTCGTTGCTTCGTGTGGCGCTAGCTCGTCCCCGAACTCAGTGGCGCATCTCGGGAGCACCACGCCCACAACCCAGCCGGCGTCGACAGCACAATCGGGAGCCTTCCCGAACCCCCAGCAGCTGTACTCGCAGGCTGTCGCCTACGCCATATGTATCCGCGCCCACGGCGACCCTGGTTATCCGGACCCGGTCCTCGTCAATAGCGCCCGGGCGCGCGGCATACAGATGGGTACCAACGTAAACACCAACACTCCCCGGTACCGCTCAGCGAACGACAGCTGCAAGCACTTGCTGCCCAACGATGGGCAAGGGCCGACGCAGGCCCAGATCCAGCAGGGCCTCAACCAATTGTTGAAGTTCGCCAAATGCATGCGCTCGCACGGGGTCCCCAGTTTCCCAGACCCCACCGAGGCCAATGGTGGCAACGCCATCGGTTTCGCCGGCGTCGGAGCCGATGCCAACAGCCCTCAGTTCAAGACGGCACAACGAGCTTGTGCTCACCTGTCGGCGCTCGGCGCCGCTCTCTGACCCTGCCGCTATTGGCCCGGCTAACGCAACCTAACAACGCTCGTTTCGAGTAATGGGAGCGCTGGTTATGAACAGGACGAGACAGCCCTTTGGGCCGGGCTGCTTCCACAACTACCGGGACGGCCCGGAGGTGATGGCTGCCCGCCTGAGGTAGCTTCTCGTGATGCTCACGCTGCCTCAGGACGGGCACGTCCACAGCCAGTGGTCCTGGGACGCCCCCCGCGGCGACATGGAGCGCACCTGCGCCCGGGCGCTCGAGGTGGGGCTGACGTCCCTGGCGTTCACCGACCACGTCGACCTGACCCCCTGGGCTCTTCACGGGGGCGGGGTACCCGCAGGGTTCCGGGCCCACGTGAGGGCCGGGATCCTGGTCGCCGAGCCCCTGGACGTGCCGGGCTACCTGGAATGTGTGGAGCGGTGCCGGGAGCTCTTCCCCGACCTCCGTGTCCTCTCGGGCGTAGAAGTGAGCGAGCCCCACCTGCACGAGGAGGCGGTCGCCGAACTCCTGTCCTCGGGGCGTTTTGACCGGGTCCTGGGTTCTGTCCATAGTTTGGTGGACCTGCGCCCGGCGTCAGACCGGCCGGCGTCTGAAGGCCCGGGAGGCGCTTTGACGATGGGGGCGCGCGTGGAGATCGGCGCCACCTACGCCCAGCGCCCGGCGCTCGACGTGGTGCGGTGATTACCTGGCCGAAGTGGCGATAATGGCCAACAGCAGCGCACCTTTTTCGGTCTTGGCCCACATCGACTACCCGGCCCGCTCGTGGCCCGGGTCGGCCGGGCCGTTCCGGCCCGAACTGGTAGAAGACGAGTACCGCCAAGCATTGAAGGCACTGGCGGCGTCCGGCCGGGCGCTCGAGGTCAATACCCGCTTACGCTTCCCGGCGCAGGTCGTCAAATGGTGGCACGAGATGGGCGGCCTGGCGGTCGCGTTCGGGAGCGACGCCCATGAGCCCGGGGTAGTGGCGAAGGAGTTTTCAGAGGTGGCGGCGATGGCAGTCGCTCACGGGTTCCGGCCGGGGGAGACGCCGTCGGAGTGGTGGCCGAGGGCGTGATGGCCGCCGGCTTGCCGTCACCGTCCTAACCGCGTACTTTCGCCGGGGCCGACGCCTGCGGCGGGGCTGGCCTCGAGCCGACGAAAGTCCGCCAGCCGGCGGTAGCGTTCCTGGCGAGTTACCAAGAGCGAACCCGGGAGGCTACTGACTTTGGGCCAACGCACGGGCGGCCCCACCGTCGGCCTGGCCATGATCGTCCGCAATGAATCGAGCACATTGCCCAGGCTGGCCTCTACGCTGGCGGACCAGATCGACCACTGGACCGTCGTCGATACAGGCAGCACAGACAATACGGTGCAGGTGGCCCAGGACGTATTTTCGTATGCTCCGGGCCACGTCATCGAGGACACGTGGCGAGGGTTCGGCCCGTCGCGCAACGTCGCTTTCGAGGCGGCTGAGCCCCATACGGACTGGCTCCTGACCCTCGATGCCGATGACACCTTTCATGGGGCCATAGTTCGCAGCGAGCTCGATGACCTGGACGTACTGCACGCGGAGTACCGCTTTGCCAACTTGCACTACTGGGTGCCCCGGCTGGTCCGCTCTGGCCAGGGCTGGCGCTGGCACGGGCGGGCGCACGAGTACCTCGCCGCGCCGGGAGGGCCGGGGCGGGCGCGGCGCAGCCATGCTTTCTGGGTTGAGCACCACGCCGATGGGGGCAGCCGGGGAGACAAGTTCGAGCGCGAGGTGCGTTTGCTACAGGAGGACTGGGCCGAGCACTCGGACGACCCCCGGACCGCTTTTTATCTGGGGCGGAGCTATGACGACACCGGCGCCAACGAAGACGCCATCTTTTGGTACCGGCGCCGCCTGGCCCTGGGGGGGTGGGACGAGGAGACGTTTTACGCCCGCTTCCGCCTCGGCGCCTGCCTGCTCCGCGCCGGACGCGGTGAGGAGGGGTGCGGGGAGCTGTGGCGAGCGTGGGGCGAGCGGCATTGGCGGGCCGAGCCGCTCACTCTGTTGGCCGAGCATTACCGGGGACAGGGGTTGTGGCAGCTGGCCTGGCAGGCGTGCCAGCTTGCCTTTGCACACGCGGGGGCCAAACCGGACGGTGGTCTAATCGGGACCGTCGACGCACTGTTCGTGGACGCAGGAGCGCTCCAGTGGCAGGTCGCCTATGAGGCATCTATCGCGGCCTGGTACGTGGGCGAGGTAGAGCGCGGCCGCCGCTTGGTGAACTACCTGCTCTCTCGCCCGGATCTGCCCGCCGAGGTGCGAGGGGCGGTCGAGGGTAACCGCCGCTTTTACCAGCCGGCGCAACCATAAGTAGCAGGGCCACATACCGGCGGGCCCGACTGGGACCGGGCCGCCTTCCCGGGCTGTACGGGTAATTCGCCCAAGGCAGATATTGATCTATGGGTGAAAGTAACCGGTCTGCAGGTTTTGTATTACGGAATCGATTGGTTGCGCGCTGACCGTTACGGCACCGCGAAATGGCGACCCGATGGCGAAAAGAAGGGCCAGGCTGAGGCCGACGATGACGGGCAGGCCGCCGATCAGCAGGGCGGCTCTCCTGTGCCCGCGCAGCGCGATGACGCTGGCGTTCACTACCAAGGCCAGGCCGGTAATCGCCAGCGTCACGGCATAGAGGCCCGGCAACTCGTGCGAACCCACGGCCAGGCGGGCGCGGCGGTCACTGGTGACAGCGTCGAGGGAGGCCAGGAGCTCGCTGGACGCCGGCGTCCCCAGGACTTTTCGGCTCGCTTGTGCCCTCACGACGTTTTCGAGCCGGGCAATGGCCTGAACAGTAGCGGGGTCGGCGCCGCTGCCGGCGTCGGCGCCGTGCCATTCGTGGGCCCGGGTGGCCTCCAGGTAGGTTAGCAACGCCTGTTGGACCGGGGCCGCGTCGGCCCCGGGACTGGTGGCGGCCCAGGCCAGGCGAGAGGCGTCGGCCGCCTCCGAGTTGACAATGGACTGAGCGGACGTGAGGTAGTTCGCCGCATTCGCCACGGTCAGCGCCATGAGGACAGCGAAGCCGGCCGCCAGGGCCGTCATGATGGGCGCCGCGATCGAGTACGCCATTTCGAACTGGTCCGCCGGTATGAGCGCCCGGAGGACCAAACGGCTCCCGATGGCGGCCACCCCGGCCACGCCCAGGCAGAATACGACCAGGGCCCATGCCGGTAGTGAGGTAAGCCAGACCATGGAGAAAGATGCTAACTTCGAGCCTCGCCTCCACCCGGGACCGTCTGGGAGACTGTCAACCGATGAAGGCGCTTAGGGTTCAGCCAATGCCCCTCTGGCGGGTCGACTTCCACCAACGGGTCGTCGTCTCGTTGTGGTTTATCCCCGCCATATTTGTGGCCGCGTCAATTGCCTTGGCTAACGTCGCCCTTTGGCTGGATTCCGTGGTGAACGCCCCGGTGGCGGCTGCGCCCTGACTTAGTGCCTGACCAGGCGGTTGCCTCTAGCTTTGCCGCCGCTATCGCGGCCGCCACACTTGCCTTCGTAGCCGTCGTCTTCGCCACAACGCTGGTGGCTATCCAGCTGGCGGCCAGCCAGTACTCGCCCAGGACCGTCCGCATCTTCATCCGTTCCCTCATCACCCGGGTGACGCTGGGCCTGTTCCTGGCCACGTTCGTGTTCTCTTTGATCATGCTCGTCGATAACCGTTCTGGTCTCTCGTCTGCCAAACAGTTCGCCCCGGTCGTCTCGGTGGCCACACTCCTGGCGCTTACGGTGGCGACGGTCATCGGTTTCGTCGCCTACCTCCATGGGGTAGTGCGGCTGATGCGCGTCCAGTACTTGCTCGAAGCCATCGCCCAGGAAAGCCGCAAAGCAGTAGAAGAGAACTTCCCGCCCGTTAGCGCCTATCTGGACGCTCAGCCGCCGGCGCCGAGCCCAAAGCCCCAACGATTGACCTACCCGGGGACGACCGGGGTGCTGACCGCCATCGACCTGTACCGCCTGGTGCAACTAAGCCGGCAGAAAGGGTGCTGGGTCGAGCTAACCGTGCGTACTGGCGAGTACCTGGACCACGGCACCCACGTTGCCTCCGTCCATGGGGGCGAAATGGACGACCAGGAGATGGCGCGGCTTTTCCTGGTCCGCGGAGAGCGCACGTTTGTGCAGGACCCGAATTTCGGCTTCCGACAATTGGCCGATGTCGCCGTCCGGGCTTTGTCCCCGGCGGTAAATGACCCGACTACTGCGGTCCAGTCCATCGACCGGATAAGCGACCTACTCGGCCTGGTCGGTACGCCGGCCGCAGCCGTCACCGGCCTCCTGGTCGACGCCGGACAACGTGGTAAGGGTCAAGACGCAAGTGGCGCGATTTCGACGACTTGCTAACCCTTTCGCTGACCGAGATCATCCGCTATGGTGCCGATGCCCCGCAGGTCGTGAGCCGGCTGCTGGCCATGTTCGACGAGCTCGAGCAGATGTTGCCGCCGGAGCCGGCGCTCGGCCTTCGCGGGCCCGCGTGCCCTGTTTGGACGCCGCCGTAAATGCGGCGTTGCCCGGCGCCATTTGCGAAAGTGGCCTCGGTACCCGACCGGGAGGGGCTGGGATAGGCCTAAGCAGCCTGCTCCCCGACGAGGCCATTTCGGTCGAGCACCACCGCCACGGCGGGCTTTAGCACCAGGGTGTGGCCCGCTCGGGTTGAGGCGGCTCATAGGTGCGCACGAAGAGTTGTGGGTCCAGTGTGGCCCCCTCGCCGTAGTCCTGGTCTCGCCACAGACCGTAATGGAACGGGACGGCCAGCCGGCTGCCCTGCAGCCACGCCAGCATGGCTGCCTCGTGCGCGTTCATGTTGCCCGTGGTCCCGTTTATTGAAATAAACGAGGCCGTTACGCCCCGGGTATCGTCGGTTATCTCGCTGTCGTACTCGGTGTCGCCGCTGTGGTAAATGCTGACGTCGCCCGCCTCGAACACGAAACCGACGGCGTCTGGCGTGGGTTCCAGGCCGAAGAGGTGACGAGCGTGCACCGCCCGCACGGTCAGGTCACCAAACTTCAAGTACGTCGCCGCGGGCCACCGCGTACGGCCCGCTCCGCCTTCACCTCGGCTTCGAGCACCTTTTCCACCGCCATGGGCGGCCCCACGAACTGCGTGCGGGCGTGGCTCATGAACGGCGTGATCGAGTCCGGGTCGAGGTGGTCGGCGTGGCTGTGCGTGGCCAGAAGGGCGTCGGCGTCGACCTCTGCCGGGTCCAGGGGCGCAGGCACGTTGCGGGGGAGCTGGTAGGTGCGGAGCACGGCGTCCGAAAGGTAGGGGTCGACGACCACTATCGTCCCCCCGGGCGTCTTGATGGCCAGGCCGGCCTGGTACAACCACCACAAGGTAAGCGTGCCTGGCCGGACCTCGGTCCGCTGGATTTCTTGCCAGAGTTCTGGTGCGCTTTTCATGACCGCTCCGATCAATCGTTCCCGGCTGCGCCTAGCTCGGCCATGGCGTCGCGCCACGCGCTCGGCCTCGAGCCTCAGGTAATGCACCTTGTGGTTGCGTTCAAAGGTGGGCACACCCTTGCCCGGGACCGTTTCCAGCACGACTGCCCGGGGCCGGTCACCGGCGGGCAGATCGCCGCGGCAGTGCCCGGGACAGCTCAGCGTGGTCATGGCCGTCGACTCGTTCGGCCTCAAACCCGAAGGCACGAAACCGCTCTACCACCGGCTCGACACCCATAACCTCAGCGGTGGCGCCGTCCGCCTGTATGTGGTTGTTGTCGACCAGAACGGTCAGGTTGTCGAGTTTGAAGTGGCTGGCGGACATGGCCGCCTCCCACACCTGGCCCTCCTCCAGTTCTCCGTCCGAGAGCAGGCAGTAGACCCGCGCCCCGCTCCCGAGCAGGCGTTCGCCAAGAGCCATCCCTACTGCCTGCGAGAGGCCCTGGCCAAGTGAGCCGCCGGTGATCTCGAACCCCGGTGTACCTTCGAGCGGGCTTTCCTCGATCCGGGAGCCCGGCTGGCCGTAAGTGTTCAGCTCGTCCTGTTCGTACATCCCGACCTCGCCCAGGATGGCAAACAACGCAATGGCGCTATGGCCGGTCGACAATACGAAGCGGTCGAGATAGCTGCCATCGGCTCGGCGCCGCATCACCCGGAAGTAGAGGTGGGTCAGGACATCGGCCAGGGCCAACCCTTGGCCCGCATACCCCTGGCCGCGCCCGGCGCACATTTCGAGCACCCGCATCCGCGCCCGCAGGGCGGTCGCCAGTAGCTCGGTTGCGCTCTGTGGCTCGTGCGACGTGGTTGAAACTGACATCAGTTTGCCTCCAGGAGTTCGGTCGCCCGCCGGGCCAGTGACGGGCCGTCAAGGCTCAACCTTGAGCGCAAATAATCGATGGGGCCTGCTTCCCCCCAGGTGTCGGGCACCCCGCAACGCGTTACCCGGCACCGGGTGCCTGCTTCGGCGACTGCTTCACAGACGGCAGAACCGAGGCCGCCAATTATCGAGTGGTTCTCGACCGTTACGACCGAACGGAAACGGCCGGCGAATTGTCGCCACCGTCTCGGTATCAAAAGGTTTCAAAGTGGGCACGTGCAGCACGGCCGTCTGAACCCCGGCCGCACCCATTATGTCGCTGGCTTCCAGCGCCCAGCACGTGCCGAGACCGGTGCCGATGAACCCGAGTGGACCGCCATCTCGCAGGAGCCGGGTGGAACCGACGACGAAGTCAACGGGCGCCTCCAGCACGGCCGGCACCTGGCCGCGGAGGCCGCGGAGGTATACCGGCCCGGGGACGTCGACCGCCGCCCGTAGGGCCGCTGATAGTTCTGTGGCGTCCATGGGGTCGATGACGGTCATACCAGGTACGGCCCGCATAATGGCCAGGTCGTCGTTGCCCTGGTGGCTGGCCCGGAACGGCGTCGTTATACCGGGGAGGAAAGCGGCCACCACAGCCGTGTGGTGGCCCGTTGATAGCGCCATTTGCACCTGGTCACCGGCCCGTCTCGTGGCGAAGACGCAGTAGGTTACCGCCACGGGGACCAGGCCCGTCTTGGCCAGTCCGCCCGCCATCCCCATCATGTTCTGCTCGGCCATGCCGACCTGAAAGAAGCGCTCGGGAAAAGCCTGCCCAAACGGGGCTACGTCGGTGTACTTGGAGAGGTCCGCCGACAGGACGACGAGCTCGGGCCGCTCATGACCGAGCTCGACGATCGTCGTGGCAAAGGGGGCGTCCACCAGGGGAGCACTTAGAGGACTACTGACGACCGGCGTGCGGTGACCGGCTGGAGGTGCTGTTGCCGTCATTCGACCGGCTCCTTTGTTGTGCTTTTAATTGGGTCTCGGGGGATGGGTGTCATTTCGAACAAACCGCATTTACATCGCCCCGCCGGAGGAAATCAGCCGATAAAGCCGCCCCCAGGCCCGGGCGGCCAGGAGCCAGGAGCCGGCCATGGTCGATCGACAATGGTTGGTCCAACACCTCGCGGTAGTACCCGTCGATGAAGCCACGGACCACCTCGACCCCGAGAGAATTGGGTTGAGAAGTGGCCAAATGCAGGTTGGCTAGCGCGGTAACGGGGCCGGTGCAGTCGTGGGGGGCGAAAGGTAAGTGAAATGTGCCAGCCAGCTCCGCAATACGCCGCCCCTCGCTTATCCCTCCAGTCCACGCCAGGTCCACGAGGATGACATGGGCCGCCTGGTGACGCAAGACCTCGCGGAAAGCGAAGCGTGAGATAAGCCGTTCGCTCACGGCCTGAGGGACGCGCGTCTCGCGCACCAATCGGGCCAGGTCCTCGGCGCTGTCCGGCTGGCAAACGTCTTCGGCCCAGAGGACACCTATCGGTTCGACGGCGCGACAGAATCCTGATGGCCATGTTGACGTCCCACCGGCTGTGCCCTTCCAGCAGCAGCTCGAAGCTACGGCCTACACGGTCGCGAGCAGCCTCCAGCACTGAGAGCCCGGTGGCAAGGTCGGACAGGCTCAGGTGGCTCCCGACCGGGCCCATCGCCGACCAGCCGGCAGGCCCCGTGGACCCACGCGGGTGCAACTGGGGGGCGAACCTGTCCCACGGCCATACTTTCATCCCGAAATAACCCAGATCGCGCAGTTCCTCGGCCAGCGCCGCCGGCTCTTCGAGGGCGCGGTCCCAATCATGGTGGCGCCGGCGTTTACACATGTGTTGTAAGCCGGGACCGTATCACGGCAGGCGCCCCCGAGTAGCTGGTAAACGGGCAACCCGGCAGATTGGCCGAGTGCGTCCCAGAGCGCCATATCAAGCGCCGACAGGGCGCGCATTTCCGCCCCGGCAAAGCCAAAGAAGTTCGTGCACGAGAAAAAAGCCGACCACAGTTGCGAAATTGCCCCGGCCGGCTCTCCCAGGAACAGGTCGGCCGCCAGGTCGTGGACGACCCGCTCCACTGCCCCGGATAAGTAGTACGTTTCGCCGAGCCCTATCGTGCCCAGCGAGGTATGGACGCGCACCCACAACAGGTTTGGTTGTGCTTCCCAGCGGACCGTCTCAATGGCCTCGATGGTCCCGAGGTCGCGCTGTGCTTCTCCCTCCGGAAATTGCGTGCTCGTCACGGGCTCGTTCATCGCCACGACGGGGACAAGCGGGGGAGTGGCAGTACACAACCGGCTGCCACCGGCACCGGCCCTGACCCGGCGGGCACCAGTTTGGCCGGCGCCGGGTTAAAGGAGCGAACCACCGTTGACCTGCAAGACCGTGCCCGTGACGAACGCCGATTCGTTGCTGGCCAGGTATAGGACTCCGTCGGCAATATCGCGCGGGTCGCCCAGCCGGCCGACGAGAGTACGCGACGCCGCCACCGCTCGCTCCGCATCAGTGACCGCTTTTAGCGCCGGCGTGTCGACCGGCCCCGGAGATATGGCGTTGACGCGGACGCCCATGGGAGAGACCTCGCGGGCCAGCGATTTGGTGAACCCGATTACGCCGGCTTTAGCGGCCGCATAAACAGCCGCCGGTCGGATTGAACCATATTCGCCCGCTGTCGACGCAAAATTGACAATGGCGCCCGAGCGGGCCTCGAGCATGCCAGGCAGGACGGCGCGGGAGGCGACGAGCGCGGTGAGCAGGTTGGCCGAGAGCATCTCGGACCAATCAGGCGGCTTCGAGTCGGCAAAATCAGACATTTTGAACGTGCCGGCCACGTTGACTAGCACCTCCACCGGGCCGTACACCTCGTTGACCTCGGCTACCAAGGCCGAAAAGTGCTCGAAGTCAGCGGCATCACATGGCCGGCCCCACACGGGAGAACCTCCGCCCCGCAGCTCGCTGATAATTGCTTCGAGGGGCTCAGCGGCCATATCAGTAAGCGCCACCTGCGCTCCATGCGCAGCCACGAGCCGGCTCACCGCACTACCAATGGTCCCGCCCGCTCCGGTTACGAGCACCACCCGGTCCTTCAGTCGCAACGTCGCCCCCTTCTCAATGGTCACCTGGGCCAGCTACCCCGCCCACTTTACGAGGGTGGGCCTGGACGGTCAAGCCAAGTGGCCAAGCCACTTGGTCGCTCAAGCGGCGGGGAAAGTGAGCCCGCACGTACTTCAAGCCGGCGCCGGGCGTCGCCGGGTGGGTTTCTTGACCCTAACCAGTTGCTCAGGAAAAACACGTCTCGATTCCCGAAGATGGGCCGCCATCGCGCGCCGGGCGCCCGCCGCGTCTCCCCTCTTAATGGCTCGAAGCACCTTCGTGTGGGCGGCGATCCCCAGAGACACGGCGTCGGGAGCACTATGGCTTTCGAACATCCCCTTTACGATCAGGGTGGCCAGGGGGGCCAAGAGGGCCGGCAGCAGCGGGTTTAGGGTGGCACGTGCCACCGCAACATGAAAACCCACGTCTGCCGCCGTGTACGCCGCCGCGTCGTCACGGCTCTCCGACATTGTGGCCAGTAGGCGTTCGAGGGTGGCGAGGGACTCCGGGGTGGCCCGCTCGGCCGCCAGTTCCGCCGCCACTACTTCGATCGCCTGGCGCGCTTCATAGAGCTGGTCCGCGGTAGGGCCAGGGCCCTGTACGGCCAAGAGCAGTTGATGGCCGAAAGCATCAGCCAGGTCACTTTCGGTGGGGTGCCGGACGAAAGTGCCCCGTCCGCTGGCAGTCTCAACGAACCCCTCCGCCCGCAACTCGGCCAGGGCCTCTCGGAGGAGGGGACGGCTCACCCCAAACTGAGCGGCCATTTTCGCTTCGGTGGGTAGTCGGTGGCCGACCTCCAGACGGCCCGAGGTTATTTCGCTTCTTACCTCAGCAACCAGCTTGTCCACCAGCGTTGCCCTCTTGATCGGCAACAGCTGCATTGTCCCGATAGGCCTCCAGCTCTATGAAATGTTTGTCGGGCGAAGACTACCGCACTGCCGTGACGCTACCGGGCCGCCGGCTGGGGTACCTGTGCGGCCGAGCATGTCCGCCGGCGGGCCACGATATCGGAGACCTGAGCCCGGGCTTGGCCCTGTGATGGCGGGGCCCGTCATTGCCGGACTGGTCATTGCTGGTGCGGTCATTGCTGGTGCGGTCATTGCTGGTGCGGTCATTGCTGTATTCGGCGCCACGGTGCGAAGGCAAACCGGCCGCCTCCTGAGAGCCTTCGAGCCCACCGCTGCCCTAGCAGCCCGCACCTGACGCCGCCTCGTCGTGGAATGACGGTTGCTGTCTTTCATCTTACCCCCACTGTTGTCGAAGGCCAAAAGCCTTTTCGATCATTACTTATTAACTGACCTCCAGTAGAAATATCTCTAAGACCTTATTGCCGTGCGGCAAGGCTGGAGGTTGTGGTGCGCACCGGTACGGGGGCGGCCGCTTGTGCCCCGGGGTCGTCGTGCGTGATGCACGGACAGCATCGGGTGGCCACGGTTGGCCAGCCGCGAACGCCACAGGTTGTGCCGAGACCGATACTCTTGAATGATCGCTCCCCGAAACATCCCTCTGGCCCCTTCCCGGACGTAGACACTTTAGACAGGGTCAACCAAGTGGTCAAGCCACTTGATTGTTGCCGCCCTGTCGAGCCAGAGAATTTCGGCTGGCGGGGGACCGGGCAACCTTGACAAGTGGCCAGGCCACCTGATTACATTTCAGCGAGCGCCGCCAATGGCCTGAACCGTGGCCGCCAATGGCCTGAACCGTAATGGCCTGACCGTGGTGCCCCGACAGTGAGGGCCCGACCGCAGGGGGAGGACCGTGAAGATCGTCGAGATCGAGACCTACCCGGTTGGCGCGGGCTGGAAAAACTGGCTCTTTGTGCGGGTCCTCACGGACGACGACGTTTACGGGGTGGGCGAGGCGACACTCAACGGGTTCGGCCGGACGTGCGAGGCGGCCGTCCACGAACTGGCGAAGCTGGCGATAGGCCGCGACCCCCGTCAAGTGCGCCAGCTCGTCGCGCAGCTCTACGACCGCGTCTCAAATGAGGGTGGCCATGTGCACCGTACGGCGATAGCCGGCATCGAGGTGGCCTGCTGGGACATTCTGGGCAAGGCGCTCGACGTCCCCATTTATCAACTCTTTGGGGGCCGGGTGCGCGACACTGTAGCCTGCTACGCCAACGGTTGGTACCGGGAGGGACGTTCGCCTGAGGCCTTTGCCACCGCCAGCCAGGCCGTAGTCGGACGCGGGTTTCGGGCCCTGAAGTTCGACCCTCTCGGGACTACCAAAGGCTTCTTTGAGCCAGGCGAGTTCGCGCGCTCGCGCGACATCATCGCTGCGGTCCGTACAGCTGTCGGGCCCAATGTGCGCATCCTGATTGACCTGCACGCTCGGCTAGCCCCATCCGAGGCCGTCGCCTTCATTCAGGCTTGCAGCGACCTCGACGTCTTTTGGTGGGAGGAACCGGTGACCCGCGAGCGGGAAGAGCCCACCACCGCCGTGGCCTCGAGGACGACGGGCCGGGTGGCCACTGGTGAGAACTTTCACACGGTGGGGCAGTTCTTGACCCTCCTGAAAAACGGGGGCGTGTCCATCTTCCAACCTGAGCCCATGTCGTTGGGCGGGTTCCTGCCCACCCTGGCGGTTTGCGCTATGGCTTCTGCGGACGGCGCCTGGGTGGCGCCTCATCAAAGCGGCGGTCCCGTAGCAACCGCAGTGTGCCTGCAACTGGCCGCCTGCGTACCGAACTTCTTGGTCCAGGAGCACTTCGACCCGTTCAACGAGCCCTGGGCGCGCCACCTCGTCACCTGGGCGCCCGACCTCGACCCGGCCACGGGGGAGTTGTCCCTGCCGGACGCCCCGGGGCTGGGAGTGGACCTCGACCTCGAGGTCGTCCTTGATCATCCGTACGACCCCGGTGCATATCTGGACATCACTGCTGCTGACTGGGAACAGCGCCTCGGTAGCCGCGAGCGGTTGGTCGAAGGTGAGCGTTGAGGTCGAGGGGAACCTGGTCATGAGCGAAGGGCCGACCAGAGGTGGCCGACCCGACACCACGACGCGGCCACTGCAAGGTACGCTCGGTGCCCCTCCTGTGGCACGCGAATTCCCCACTCTGAAAAGGACTTCGGTCAGCCTCGAAGCCGCCGAAGCCATAAAGGCGCTGATCGTCTCCGGCGAGCTGTGCTCCGGCGACGCGCTCCCCCCGGAGCGCAACTTGGCCACTATGCTCGGCATCAGCCGGCCGTCGGTACGTGAAGCGCTGAGGGTACTCACCGCCATGAACGTGGTCGAACCTCGTCACGGCGGGGGCACTTATGTCACGTCTCTTGACCCGACGCTACTGGCCCAACCGATCAATTTTCTCTTGCAGGTGGAACCGCACACCTTCCTTCACCTTTTCGAGGTGCGTCAGGTGCTGGAAGTGTCGGCGGCGCGGCTGGCGGCGCCCAAGATCACCGAAGATGGCCTGGCCGAACTGCAGAGCCTGGTCGACCAGGCGGCCGCCGCTATGAGGCAACCCAACCGCTACTCGGAACTCGACTTCCAGCTGCACACAAAAATCGTCGAGGCTATGGAGAACCCGATCTACCTCAGCCTCTACCAGAGCATTTCCGACCTCCTGCTCGAGAGCCGGCGCCAAACGGCAGCCATTGCTACGGTCCGCCGCCAGGCTCACCAGGACCACCTGGCTATCGTCGGTGCGCTGCGGGCACGTGACCCAGAGGCGGCGGCCCAGGCGATGCAGGAGCACCTCGAAACGGTGCGACGAGTGCTCGACGACATGTTGGCCGCGCAGGTGCGCCAGTGACTTCGTCCCCGCCGCCCCTAAGGAGCCTTACTGGACAATTTGTTAGCCCGCCGGGCTGCTATGCACGAAAGGAGGCTCAATACAAGGCGAGGTCAGTTTGACCCTGCACCCTGGCGTGCCCGAGGCCCTCGGAAGAGGCCAATCAAAGTCCCAACCAACAAACAAAAGACAAATCCAGGAAAAGATAGGAAAGAGGAGGAGCAAATGATCAGACAAGCCTTTCGGCTGGGAACCGTGGCGCTAGCAACTGGCGCCGTCCTGGCTGCGGGTGTGTCCCCGGCCGCGGCGTCGCCCAAAGCGGCATCGGTCAAGGCCCACGACGCGGCGTCGACGCCTTACACGATTTATTTATCGAACAACTTCGTCGGGAACGACTGGCGCGTCCAGATGGAAAAGGAAGCTACCGTGGCCGCCGGGTTGGCACCCTTCAAGGGCAAGGTGAAACTGACCATCACCAACGCCCAAAACACGGTGCCGGCCCAAATCAGCTCGCTACAAGCAATTGTGGCCAGGAAACCCGATGCCATCCTGATTGACGCCGGTTCACCCACTGCCCTCAACCCTGTGATCAGCCAAGCGTGCAAGCAGGGGATCATCGTCGTCAATTTCGACCAGGTAGTCACCGACCCCTGCGCCTACAAGATCTTCTCCAACTTCGTCGCCGGTGAACAGCAGAGCGCCAAGTGGCTTGCGTCAGTGCTCCACGGCAAGGGCAGCGTGTTCGAGGACACGGGGCTGGCCGGTGCACCGATCAGTGCCACGATCTCGGGTGCGTGGGCAACCGTCCTGAAGAGCTACCCCAACATAAAGGTGGTCGGCACCTATCAAGGCCAGTATGCCCTCGGCCCTGAGCAGCAAGGTGTGGCCAGCCTGCTGGCCGCCCACCCCAATGTCAGTGCCATCCTGACCCAGGGTTATTGCACCGGCGCCATCAAGGCACTGCAAGCAGCGGGCAAGCCTCTGGTCCCAATGTTGTGCCAGGCCTACAACCAGACGTTTGTGGCATTGGCCACTGACAAGGGAGCCTCTGGCTACATAATGGCCAACCCGGCCTGGCTCTCGGTCCTGGCTATGCAGACGGCTGTGAAGGTCCTGGAAGGCCAGTCGGTCGCCAAGACCGACGAGCTAAACCCGCCATGCTTCTACAAGGGCGGTACGTCACCGGCCGGAGCCAAGTGCCAGGCGATCGCAGTGGGCGTCAATGCTTTCCCGTCGCTCTCACCCGACTTGACCCTCCCGCCCAGCCCGCCGTTCATGAGCATTAAGGCGTCGCAGGTTGTCCCCTAACGAGGGCAAATAAACAGCCAGATGGCGAGATTGCCCGCGGAAAGTGAAGGCCGCCCTCGGGCGGCCCGCACTTCCGGATCTGGCATTTGAGGATGGCCCGGCGCCGGCGTCAGGATGTTGCTGGCAACACCGGCCGGCGCCCGGCGACCTGAAAAAGAAAGAGATGAGCAAAGTAAGCCCTGAAATCACCACGGAGTTATTGGCCGTCAGGGGCCTCACGAAGGCGTTCGCCGGCGTCCACGCACTGTCCGACGTCAGCTTCGACCTTCGCGCCGGGGAAGTCCACGCTTTGCTGGGGGAAAACGGGGCCGGTAAGTCGACCCTCGTCAAATGCATCTCAGGCGTAGTCGTACCCGACCAGGGAGAGGTCTTCCTGAAAGGCGCTCCGTTCCACCCGAACGACCCCGACGAGTCGTCTCGCCAAGGGGTCGGGGTCGTGTTCCAGGAGTTGCCGCTCATCCCCGACCTCTCGGTGATGGAGAACATCTATTTCAACCGCCAACCCCTTTCGCCCGCGGGTACGGTGCTCCGGCGCCGGCTTAGGGCAAAGACCGAAGAACTGTTCTCCGACCTGGGCCTCCAGGGGATCGACCCCACCAGGCCTGTCCGTGACCTATCGGTGGCGGGGCGGCAGTTCGTGGCTATCGCCAAGGTGTTGGCCGACGACCCTGCGGTCGTAGTGCTGGACGAGGCCACCTCCGCCTTGGGGCCGGCCGAGGTGACGTGGCTTCTGGAGCGGGCTGCGGCGTTGGCGGCCAAGGGCAAAGGGATCATCTTCATCTCCCATCGTCTGTCCGAGGTACAAGACGTAAGCGATCGCGTGACCGTGCTCCGCAACGGCCAAATGGTCGGGACCTGGGACCGGGGCATGGCCACCACGGACGAGCTTGTATCGGCGATGCTGGGACGCAGCCTCGAACAGCTTTACCCGGTACGGGCTCCTGAACCTGGCCCGAACATTCTGCTCTCCGTTAAAGAGCTCTCCTCGGGGCGACGGCTGCGAAGCGCCACCCTGGATGTCCACGAAGGGGAAATCCTCGGCGTGGCTGGCCTGGAAGGCCAGGGCCAGCTCGAGCTGTTCCTGAGCCTTTACGGCGTGATTAGGTCCCGGGGGTCGATCTCTGTAGACGGCGTACGCCGGCACATCCGCTCTCCGCGTGACGCATTGAAGGCCGGCATCGGCCTGGCCCTCGTGCCGGAGGACCGCAAGACCGAGGGCATCTTGCCGACGCTGACCGTGCGGGAAAACCTGTCCCTGCCCGTCCTCGACAAACTGCACCGGTACGGTCTCGTGCGTCGCAACGAGGAACGCTCGATGATCGCCCCGGTCGTACGGGATCTGAAAATCGGCCGCGGGGATTCCGAACAAACGGCCGCCAGCTTGTCCGGTGGGAACCAACAAAAGGTTGTCGTGGGCAAGTTCCTGTTGACCGGGGCGCGCCTGCTGCTCCTTTACGACTTGGCCCGAGGCGTTGACGTTGGCACAAAAGCGGAAATCTTCCGGATGGTACAGACACTTGCAGGAGAGGGTTACGGTTTCTTGTTCTATTCCAGCGACGTCACCGAGCTGGCCAACGTCCCCCATCGCGTCGTCGTCATGTTCGACGGCCGGGTGACGACCGAGTTCGGGGCTGGCACGTTCAGCCAGGAGCAACTTGTCGCGGCTATGGTCGGCCACGAACTCACCTCAGAGCAACGACCGGCCGAGGCCATTATTTCGGAGTCAACTGGCATCTCAAAGTCAATTGGCATTTCGAAGTCAACTGGCATTTCCGGGCCGGCGGGGCCCACGAAGGTCTCCGGCGGTGAGCACGAGGGTGCTCCAGGCCCCGCGCCGGCAGTCGGCGGGCAACGGGCTCAGGGCCTCCAGCTGGGGGAGGCGACATGATCGAAGGCTACGATTTACCTGGCAAGACACGGTCAGGGGCCCCCGACACCAAGCCCACATCCCCGCTCTCCGAGCTCGTGGCGCGCGCCCGTAACAGTGATATCCGCCCTCTTACCGCATGGATCCTGGCCCTCGCCCTTTTCTTCACCTATGCGGCCCTGCAGCCAGGGGTCATCAGCCGGGACCAGATAGGCACTCTCTGCGCCGATACTCTCCCGCTGGCCGCCGTCGCCCTGGGCGAAGGGATCGTGATACTAACGGCCGGGATCGACCTGTCGGTTGGAGGGATCTTGTCTCTGGGCACTGCCCTGGCCGCGACACATTTCACCAACGCCTCCACGACATTGTTGTGGAGCATCGTGATACTGGCCATCGGCGTGTCGGCCGGCGCCTTCAACGGGTTGCTCGTCGGGCGTCTGCGTTTGCAACCGTTTATAGTCACCCTGGCGACGTGGTCCATTTTCGACGGCATCGCTTTGCAAGTTCTGCCCACCCAAGGGGGCTCCGTCCCCAGCGGTTTCTCGAACTGGATCGACGAGACGACGGCCGGCGTCCCCAACCCGGTCTGGGCGCTGATTGCCATGGCTGCTCTATGGCTATGGTTCAAACGGACCAGAGTGGCCCGCAGGATCTACGCCATCGGTTCTGACAGCGAAGGTGCCCGCATCGCCGGCGTCCACCGGCCGCGGACGCTCCTGGCCACTTATGCTATTTCGGGTTTCTGCGCTGCTTTCGCCGCTCTTTTCTACGCCATGCTGACGGCGTCGGGAGACCCGACTGCGGGCGACGGCCTCATCCTGCCTGCGGTGGCGGCCGCAGTTATCGGCGGTACGAGCCTGTTCGGCGGCCAGGGAGGGTTCATCGGGACGATCGCCGGTGCACTGATCCTGACCCTGCTCGGAGATGTAATCTTCGTGTTCAACCTGCCTTCTTACTGGACCGTCTTTGCCGACGGGTTCCTCTTGATCCTGGCGGTATTGGTCGGCGGAGGCTTGCAGACGCTCCAGGCCCGGACGGCCCGCCGATGAGGCCGGCCGCGGTGCGATCGGTGCTGGAACGGAACCGCGCCGTCGTACTCGCCTACGTCCTCGTCATAGTGCTGGCTGTGTTCGGCGAGATTGTGGCTACGGGGTTCTTGAGCGTGTCCCACGTCGACCAATTGTTGATAGAGGCATCCTTTATAGCGCTCGGTCGCGGTGGGCCAGACCTTTGTCATCCTCAGTGGGGGAGTCGACCTCTCCATCCCGTGGGTACTGAACGCCTCGGCCGTGCTGCTCACCATCTGGGCCAATGGCAGTAATGCCAAAACCCTGTGGCTTTTCCCGATATTGCTGGCGGGTGGCGCCGCGGTGGGGGCTCTCAACGGGATCGGCGTCGCCTTCCTCAAGATCCCGCCCATAATCATGACCCTCGGGATGTCCTCTATGGTCGAGGGGGCGCTGCTCCTGTACACCAATGGCGGTTCTGGTGGCAATGCCCCCACCGGGGTGGTCTACCTGGCCACCCACAGATGGGGCTCAATCCCTGTCGTCGGATTGGTGTGGGTCAGTGTGCTGATCGTGGCTACCGTGGTACTTAGCGCCACGCCATTTGGCCGGCGCCTCTATGCCACCGGGCTCAACCGGCGGGTGGCCGAGTTCGCCGGGGTCAACGTGCGAGGCGTGACCGTAGCCGTGTACGTCATCAGTGGTGTGGCCGCCTCGCTGGCCGGCATAGTCCTGGCCGGTTACGTCGGGGAATCGTACCTGGGCATGGGCGACCCGTACCTGTTTGCCTCGGTGGCTGCTGTCGCTATCGGAGGGGCCTCGATACTGGGCGGTACCGGCAACTATGTGGGCACGACGGCCGGGGCGTTGGTGCTGGCCGTGCTGGCGGCCATATTGCCGATCCTCGGGTTCACTCAAGCGACGCTGGAGATCGTTTACGGCTGTGTCATCCTCATCGCCGTCTCTCTGTCCTCGTTGCGGCTCTCGAGCAAGAGGGCGTTGGACTAAGGCGCGCCCCAAGCTGGGGGCACCCAGCCGCCCCTGCGGCTCCGATTGGGCCCGGCCCCCCTTCGATCGGCCCGGCGGCGTCCCATGAGCCCCGTCGCCGGCGCCCGCCGCCCGGATCGTACCTATCGGCCGGGACGCCCATTCTTGTGAGCGCTCACTCCAGGCCGTGGCGGCGGGGGAAGGCCGGCCCGCGGTGGACCTTTGCGCGCCATTGTGGCTGCAAGCGCAACTGGCGCGCACGGGTCGGCGTCGTCACTCGACCGGACCTTGCCCGTGGCGCAAGAGGGCGTAAGAAGGCGGCGGCCCAGCCTTCGAGCGCTCCCGCCCGTGGCCCGGCGCACCTGGAAAGACCGGCTAATGGGCGGCGCCGGCCCCCAAACTCGATTTCCGGCAGATCAGCTCCGGGTCGATTACTACCCGCTCCCGTCTGGTCGTCCCCGTCGCCAATTGGTCCAATAACAGTTGCACCGCGGCACGACCAACCCTCTGGAAATCCTGACGAACAGTGGTAAGAGGAGGGATGAAATAGGCCGATTCCGGGGTGTCGTCAAACCCCACCACTGATACGTCTTCAGGTACCCGCCGGCCCCGCTCGTAGAGCGCCCGCATTACTCCGAGGGCCATCTGGTCGTTGGCCACAAATATGGCCCGCGCGTCGGGGACCTGCGCCAGAACCTGGCCGGCGTTGTAGCCCGAGCGGGCGCTCCAGTCTCCGTACAACGGCGGGGTTACGTCGGCGCCCGCGTCTTCGAGCGTCGCCCGCCACCCCGCTGTGCGGCCGCCCGCTTCCTGCCATTCGGCCGGCCCGGCGACATGGAAGACCGTGTCGTAGCCCGCCGCCAGCAGGTGCTGGGTAGCCAACCGGGCCCCGGCAGCCTGGTCGACGGTGACGACCGCCACCCCTCCGTCAGGGTCGCCCTCCACGGCCACTACCGGCGTCCCCGTCGGCAGGACGGCCAGAGCGTCGTGGGCGGAGGTAAACGGCGCGATGACGGCCAAGCCCTCGACGGCCTGGCTCGTAAGCCGGCGCACGGCATCGCTCACCGACTGGCGGTCGAGCGAGTGGACGGCCATGACCGACACGAAATAGCCCTCGTGCTGAGCCGCCTGCTGGATGCCGTACAAGGTGGAGGCGGGGCCGTAAAGAGTGGTGTCCAGGGCGACGACGCCAAGCGTCTTCGACCGCCCGCTGGCCAGCGCCCTGGCCGCCGTGTTAGGCCTGTACCCCAATTGGTCGATGGCAGCCAGGACCCGAGACCTTGTCACCTGGCGCACGCTGGGGTGGTTGTTCAGTACCCTCGAAACGGTTTGATGGGAGACTCCGGCCAGGCTGGCCACGTCGGCTATAGAAGGAGGCCGTTGGGTGTTTGAGAGCGCTAACATTTCGCAGATGACCTCGCAAGCGTGCGCCATAGGAGTGGATTTCGGGACAGCGTCGGCGCGTACCTTGCTGCTAGACCTGCGATCGGGTGAAGAGCTGGCCCTCTGCGAACTCGCTTATCCCCACGGCGTGATTGACGATATGTTACCGGAGACGGGTGAGCGCCTTCCACTGGACTGGGCGCTTCACGACCCGGACGACTACCGCTTCGTACTGGAGGCCGGGATCCAGGGTGTCCTCTCCGAGCGGCCCGATGCTGCCACCAGCGTCGTCGGTATCGGCATCGACGCCACGTCGTGCACGGTCCTGCCGGTAACCGCTGATGGCACTCCTCTGTGCGAACTCCCTATGTGGCGCACCCGGCCCCACGCCTGGCCAAAACTGTGGAAACACCATGCCGCTCAGCACGTGGCCAACCGGCTCAACGAGGTGGCCGTCGAACGCAAAGAGGCCTTTTTGGCCCGCTACGGAGGCCGTATCTCATCTGAGTGGTACTTCCCGAAACTGATCGAGATCTGGCTCGAAGACCGGGGGGTCTACGACGCCTGCACCGCCTTTGTCGAGGTGGCGGACTGGGTCGTGTGGTATTTGAGTGGACGCGAGCGACGTTCAGCCTGCCCGGCCGCTTACAAGGCGCTCTGGTCGGAGTTAGACGGGGTACCCGGCGTGGACTACTTCGACGCCGCCTACCCGGGTTTCTCTCAGCCGGACGCCAAACTGGGCTCGGACTTCCTTCCTCTTGGCAGCAGCGCCGGGCCGGTCCGGCCCGACCTGGCTCGCAAAGTGGGCCTGCCCGAAGGCGTGGCGGTGGCGGTGGGCAACGTCGACTCGTTCGTCTCGTTCCCCGGGGCCGGGGCGGAGGGCGCCGGCTCTTACGTGATGGTTGTCGGGACGTCGATTTGTGACCTGGTCGTGCACCAACGGGAGATCACCCTGGCCGGGATAACCGGTGTAGCAAAAGATGGCATTGTGCCGGGGCTGTTCGGCTATGAGGCGGGCCAGCCGGC
This sequence comes from uncultured Acidimicrobiaceae bacterium, assembly GCA_963749305.1. Lineage (GTDB taxonomy): Bacteria > Actinomycetota > Acidimicrobiia > Acidimicrobiales > Palsa-688 > Fen-671. The sequence continues at coordinate 37,640 of CAVVMN010000011.1, read as the reverse complement.
CGTGGGGGACATGCTCGGATGGTTCGGCGACATGCTCTCCGGCGCCAGTGGCCATCGTGGGACCGACGGACTTCCCGCCCTCGAGCGAGCGGCGGCTGCCCTTTCCCCGGCCCAAACCGGGCTAGTCGCGCTGGACTGGTGGAACGGGAACCGCAGCGTGCTGGCCGACGCTGACCTGTCGGGAGTGGTAGCCGGGCTCACGCTGTCGACCACGGCCGTCGACATTTACCGCGCTCTGCTCGAGTCGATCGCCTTCGGCAACAAGGCGGTGCTCGACAACTTCCGCGACGGGGGCTTCGCATTGAACGAGGTTGTGGCGTGTGGCGGTATCGCCGAAAAAAGCCCGCTCCTAATGCAAATGTTCGCTGATGTGTGCGGGCTCCCGGTGGTCGTGCCCGTCTCGTCTCAGGTGCCGGCCCGGGGTTCGGCTCTTTTCGGGGCCGTGGCCGCGGGCCGAGAACGCGGCGGGTTCGGCGCCATCGCCGAGGCGGCCAGGGCGCTGCGCCCCCCTACCGGCTCGACTTATACTCCAGAACCGAAAGCGACCGCCATCTATGGCGAGGTGTACGGGATCTGGAAGGACCTTCATGACACGCTCGGCCGCGCCCAACCCACGTGGCTTCACGAGCTGAAACGCCTGAAACTCTCGGCTGTGCCCGAGTAGGGCCACGCCACACGACCAAGGAGGTCATTTGATAGCTCGCCAGCGCCCGAAGATCGGCCTCCTCGGGGTCATGCAGGAGTTGTACGACGACATGATCCCGGGGATCACCGACCACCAAGCCAACTACGCCAAGGAACTGGCTGGATCCCTCTCATCTGTTGCAGACGTGGTGTTCCTGCGACCTGCTCGCAATCGCGACGACGTCGAGGCCATCACCAGGGAGCTGCGCAACGAGGGGGTCGACGGGATCATGATCGTGATGCTCACCTACGGCCCCGCCATGCGCACCGTCCGCGCCCTGCTGGAAAACCCGCTTCCCGTCCTGGTGGCCAACGTCCAGCCCGAGCGGGAGGTAAGAGACCGCTGGACCATGGATGACCTCACTTACAACCAGGGCATCCATGGCGCTCAGGACCAGGCCAACGCGTTGCTCCGGGCCGGTCTCCCGTTCTCGGTGATCACAGACGATTGGCGAGCCGGGTCGTTCCGTACCTCCTTTGAGTCCTGGGCCAAAGCGGCGATGACAGTCACGACGCTAAAGAGCGCCAAAATCGCGTTGTTCGGCTACCCGATGAACGGCATGGGCGACATCCTGTACGAGGCACCAGCGCTCATGCGCCGGATCGGACCGGTGGTGGTAAACGAAAACCTGGGTGAGCTCTACGCCAAGATGCAAGACGTAAGCGAGGCGGAGATAAATAGCCTCATGGCTCTCCACCGGGAGCGCTTTGAAGTAAGTGCTGATCTACCTCGAGACAACCATGCGTACGCGGCGCGAGTCGAAATTGCCTTGCGCTCCATGCTCGAGGACGGCGGTTACTCAGGTTTTTCGGTCCACTTCGAACCGGTGGGCAAAGACGGCCGCTTCCATCAGTTGCCCCTGCTGGCCGCCTCCGACTTGATGGCAGATGGGTACGGTTACGGAGCAGAAGGCGACACCAACGCCACCACCTTGATGTGTGCGGGCCACACGCTCATCGGCGATGCGCATTTTTCCGAGATGTACGCTATGGATTTCGAGCTGGGTTCCGTGCTCATCAGCCACATGGGCGAGGGCAACTGGAAAGTGGCCCGAAAAGACCGGCCCGTAAGGTTGATCGACCGACCGCTCGGCATTGGTGGCCTGGGTAACCCGCCAACGGCAGTGTTTTCCGCCCAGCCCGGGCCGGCCACCACCGCGTCGCTAATACCCCTCGAGGGGGAGGCCTATCGCTTGATCTCCGGGAAAGGCGAGGTGCTGGACACCCCGGAGCTGCCAAACGTAGAAATGCCTTATTTTCATTTCCGGCCCGATGAAGACGTGAAAGAGTTCATGAACCAGTGGCTACACAACGGGGGGACGCACCACTTCTGCACCAACCTGGGCGTGCATGTCGACCGCTGGCAATACCTGGCCGAACTGCTCGACATCGACTTTGTCGAAATCTGAAATCAGCCAACATTTGAAATCGACCAGTGCTTGAAGATCTAAAACAGGCTGTACTGGAGGCCAACCTCGAGTTGCCCCGGGCCGGGCTGGTCGCCCTCACGTGGGGCAACGTCTCCGGCCGGGACCCAGGCACCGGCCTCATCGTGATAAAGCCGTCCGGTGTCCCTTATTCGACCATGAAGGCCGACGACATGGTGGTGGTGGGCCCGGACGGCCAGGTCGTCGAGGGAGGACTTCGCCCGTCAACTGATACGCCTACGCATTTGGTCCTCTACGAGAGCCTCGAGGGCATAGGTGGCGTGGTCCACACTCACTCGACGTGGGCCACGGCATGGGCCCAGGCCGACCGGGCCATCCCCGTACTGGGTACCACTCACGCGGACCTGTCCCATATGGAGGTGCCTGTCACCGCCCCCTTGAGCGCTGAAGAGGTGCAGGGAGACTACGAAATTGCCACCGGCCACGCCGTTGTGGCCGCCGTGGCGGGCCGGCGGCCGGCGGAGGTACCGGCCGTGCTGGTCAGCGGGCATGGCACTTTTTGCTGGGGATCCGGCCCGGAAAAGGCGGTGGAGACCGCCGTTTCGCTCGAGGAGGTAGCCAAGATGGCGTGGCTAACAGTCGGCCTGAACCCTTCGGTTGGACCGCTGGGAGCCCACATTATCGAGCGCCATTTCTCGCGCAAGCACGGTCCGGCCGCCTATTACGGCCAAAACTGAACGCGTATGGGGGTACTTCGATGAAAGCAGCCAGGTTGAGCGGCCCGGGCGTTATCGCCGTCGTCGATGAGCCCCGCCCCGAACCCGGGCCCGGCGAGAGCCTGGTACGGGTAGGAGCGGTCGGCCTGTGCGGTTCGGATCTCCATTGGTTCGGCGAGGGGGGCATCGGTGATGCACTGCTCAGTCGGCCGCTCGTCTTGGGCCACGAATTCGGCGGGACGGTAGAAGGCGGCCCCCTCGACGGCCGGCGCGTCGCCGTCGACCCTGCTATCCCCGACTACACGTGCGACCGGTGCCGGGAAGGCAACACTAACCTGTGCCCCCAGGTGCGTTTCGCGGGTCACGGCACCACTGACGGAGGCCTGCGGAAGTACATCACGTGGCCGACTGGGCTCCTGCACCCTGTGCCGGACAACTTCGACGACGCCACCGTTGCCATGCTCGAGCCCCTCGGCGTCGCCCTCCATTGCCTCGACCTCGGCCACGTGCACCTTGGTAGCTCCGCCGCCGTAGTCGGTTGCGGCCCCATCGGCCTCATGCTGGTCCAGGCGCTGCTAACGGCCGGAGTGTCCCGGGTAGTGGCGGTCGAGCCGCTCGAACACCGGCGCGACGCCGCCGCCCGGTCGGGGGCCCAACTCGTCCTCAGCCCGGAGCAAGCCGCCGCCCACACGGCGGAGGTCGACATCGCTTTCGAGGTCGCCGGCACCGATGACGCCGTAGCTATCACAATGCAGCTGGTAAGAGCCGGGGGACGGGTGGTATTGGCCGGGATCCCCGATGACGACCGGACCACGTTCCCGGCTGCACTGGCCCGGCGGAAGGGCCTCACCATGGCCATGGCCCGCAGGATGAAGGAGGCCTACCCCCGCGCCATCAACATGGTCGAGCGCGGCGTGGTCGACATCGACTGGCTGGCTTCCAAGTCCTTTGCCCTCGCCGATGCCGCCGAGGCGTTCGCCGTAGCCGCTCGACGGGAAGGCCTGAAGATCCTGGTGCAGGCGAGCTGAAACGGGCCTCGGGCAGTAGACATGGCCCGGCCGCCTTTTTAGCGCAGGCCTAAATCGGAGCGGGCCTAATCCGGCGGGATAGCACCCTTTTTGATGAGCACGTTGGCGAAATAACGCCGTTCTCCGGTGAGCACGACGGCATAAGCACCCCGGGCGGCCTCGTAGAAGGCGAAGCGCTCGAGGCCCGCGATGGGCCAGGAGCGGCCGGCCGCGGTGTCCACCACAGCCTGGACCTCCCGTTGTACGGCGGGTAGTTGGTCGGGCGCCCCGTCCACGGCCATCCGGTGCACCGGCTGGTCAACGAACTCGTCCAGGGGGAGCACGGAAAGGATGGCCCGCACCACCTCCGGCATCGAGGCACCGACGACGGTAACCAGACGGCCATAGCCAGTGCGCCGGGCGACGCTGTGGGCCGGGAAGTTGGCATCGACCACCGCCACTTCGTCGCCGTGGCCCATAGCCGCCAACACGTAGAGGAGTTCGGGGCTCAGCAGCGGGTCGAGGTTTTTGAGCATCTCTAAACCGCCTCCACCGGGGCGGCCGCCACTTCGTCGAGTTCCGGCCATACGCTCTCGGGGATCTCGGCCTGCATAAAGCTGACGCTGGATCTGACCTGGGCCGCCGTACGCATACCAGCCACGACATTAGCCACAGCGGGGTGCCGCAGCGGGAACTGCATGGCGACCTCCGGAAGAGCCGTCCCGTGGTCCTGGCAGACGGTGGCGAGGGCGCGTGCCCGGGCCAAAAGATCCGGCGTCGCCTTCAGGTAATTGAAGTAGGCCCCGTCGGCGGGCCAGGGCCGCGCCAGCAAGCCCGAATTGAACGGAGCCGCCGCTATCACCGAGATATTGCGCTTTTCGCATTCAGCCAGCAACGGAGCGCCCGACCGGTCCATGACGGTCCAACGCCCGGCCAGCATGACGGCGTCGACGTCAGCTTCCTTGACGATGCGCAACAGTGGTTGCCAGAAGTTCATCCCGGCGCCTACGGCGCCGATCACGCCGGCGTCGCGAAGCTCGGCCAGGGCGGGAATGGCTTCTTTTATGGCCAGGTCCATGAAATCGTCCGGGTCGTGCACGTAGACGATGTCGACCCGGTCGAGTTGCATGCGTTCGAGGCTCGAGTCGAGGCTCCGGCGCACCCCGTCGCGCGAGTAGTCATAGGAACGCGTCAACATATCGGGGACGGCGAAGCCTCCGTCTGCCAAGTCGGAGCCGGCCGGCGACGGGTTGGGCACGAGGAGCCGTCCCGCCTTGGTGGACACCACGAACTCCTCCCGAGGTCTCCTGGCCAGCGCGGCGCCGAGGCGGCACTCTGACAGCCCGAGCCCGTAGTGCGGAGCGGTGTCGAAATAGCGCAGGCCGGCGGTCCAGGCGGCGTCTACGGCCTGCGTAGCGGTCTCGTCGTCAACCTCGGCGTAGAGGTTCCCGATCTGCGCCGCGCCAAAGCCAAGATCTCCCACTTCGACCGAAGTGCCACCGATCTGGCGCTGGTTCATTGGCCGCCTCCCGATTGGGCTCCCCCTGGTTTCCCTCCTCCAGCGTGCCCTCCTTCCGAATGCCCTCCTTCCGAATGCCCTCTTCCTGAATGACCGTGTCCTGGCCGAATTGGCTCGATCCCGTACCACGCCAGCGCCGTGCGGCCAAAGATATCCGCCCGGTCTGCCATTGACATCGTCGTCACAAAACTCTCGGCTGTCTCCAGCACGTCCCCATAGCTCGCCGCCAGCAGGCACACCGGCCAATCCGAGCCCCACATTGTCCTCGCCGGGCCGAACGCATCCACGATGACCTCCGCGTAGGGCCGGAGCTGGTCGACGGTCCAGGACTTGTGTTCGGCCTCTGTGACCAAACCCGAGAGTTTCACTGCGATATTGGGCATCCGGCTCAACTCGTTGATCTGTTGCGCCCATGGCTCGAGCACTCCGTTTGCGATGTCCGGCTTGCCGCCATGGTCGAGCACGAACCGAACGTCCCCCAGTGCGGCCACGGTCTCGATTACCGCCGGGAGCTGATAATGGCGGACCACAAAGTCGTAGACAAGTCCGGCGTCGCCCACTGCCTTTAGCCCCTTGCGCACATCCCGGCGGGACAACCAGTTGGGGTCAGGCTCCTCCTGGACCTGGTGGCGCAGGCCCACAAGGTACTTCCCCCCTGAGCACCGGCGCAGCGCAGCCAGGCGGTCGGCGATGTCCGGCGCGCGGAGGTCGGCCCAGCCGACCACGCCGCCCACCTCGGGCGCATTTTCCGCCACCGCCAAGAACTCGGGCGTCTCATCCTCGACGCAGACCGTCTGCACCAGGACGGTCCGGTCGATATGGTTGGCGGCCAATTGCGGCCGCAGGTCGTCCATGGAAAAGGAACGGCGCAGCGCCGGTAGTCCGGCCGTCCACGGCTGGTCTCTGACGCTCAGGTCCCACAGGTGGTGGTGGGCGTCCACCCGGACAGCCGTTTGCTCTGCGTCTGCCGCCGCGCCGGTGCCTGTCATATGAGGCCTTCGAGCATCCCGGTCCCGCCGCCCTTTCAGTTGTTCCTGGGGCGCAAACGTAACCTGTCCATTCCTCCGTCGACCGCTAGCCAGGTGCCGGTGGTCGACCCCGAAGCAGGGGAGGCCAGGTAGGCGATAGCCCCGGCCACCTCTGCGACGCTAACCATCCGGCCATGAGGTTGGCGGGCTTCGAGGGCAGCGCGCTCCGCCGCCGGGTCGGGAGCGGCAGCCAGGAGCCGGCCCACCCAGGGTGTATCGGCGGTACCGGGGTTGACCGCAGCCACCCGTATGCCCTCGGGTAAGAGGTCGGCCGCCATCGCCAGTGTGAGCGACAAGACGGCGCCTTTTGTAGCCGAGTAGAGAGCCCGGTTTGGGAGACCGGCCGTGGCCGCTATCGAACTTACGTTGACGATGACGCCTGAGCCCGAGGCCCGCAGGGCCGGCAGGCACGCCCTCGCCACCCGCACCATACCGACGACATTGACGTCGAACACCCGGTGCCATTCCTCGTCACTGTTCGCATCTACGCCGCCCTGCGCACCGATCCCGGCGCAGTTGACCAGGACATCGAGACCGCCGAAGCGGTCGACGACGCCGGCCACCGCCGCTCGCACGGCGGCGTCGTCAGTGACGTCAGCCTTGGCGTAATCGATGCCATCCGGGGGAGCAGTCACGTCGAGGACGGCTACCTTGGCCCCCTCGGCCACCAGTAGCTGGGCCGTCCCGAGCCCGATCCCGGATGCGCCTCCAGTTACCAGGGCTCTTTTGCCCGCGAAATCGCCATTGCTCATAACAGGGTTTGGTCCTCCTCAGGGGGTGGCGGAGAGCTCCCGCCAAACTCGGCCGGCGGGGAAGCTGAAATCTCTCACCGAGCCGGGCAGTAGCTCAGTGCCGGCACCCGGGTGGGACGGGGCCAGGTAGCGGCCGTTGACGACCCGTACGGGGTCGACGAAGTGCTCGTGGAGGTGGTCGACGTACTCGATCCACCGTCTGTCCAGGCTTCCGCTAACGGCCACGTAGTCGAACATAGACAGGTGCTGCACGATCTCGCATAACCCGACGCCTCCGGCATGGGGACAGACGGGCACACCGAACTTGGCCGCCAGCAACAAGATGACCAAGTTTTCGTTGACCCCGGCCACACGGCAGGCGTCGATCTGGCATACCCCGATCGCCCCGGTGGCCAGCATCTGCTTGAAGACAACCCGGTTGGCCACCTGCTCGCCCGTCGCCACCCGGATAGGGGCGATGGCTTGCGCGATGGCGGCGTGGCCGAGGATGTCGTCAGGGCTGGTGGGCTCTTCGACCCAGTTCAAGTCAAAAGGGGCGAGCCGAGCAATATCGGCAATTGCTTCATTGACGTCCCACACCTGGTTGGCGTCAACAGAAAGCTGAATATCCGGGCCGACTAGCTCGCGTACTAGCTTTAGCCGTCTTACGTCATTGTCGATGTCGGCCCCCACCTTTAGCTTCAAGTGGGTAAACCCCTCTGACAGGGCGGCCTCGACGAGGCTCAGGACCTTCTCGTCCGAGTAGCCCAACCAACCGGCCGAAGTGTTGTAGGCGGGATAGCCCTGGGCCAGCAAACGACGTTCTCGCTCCTGCTTTCCCGCCGACGCCCGGGCCAACAGGTCGAGCGCTTCGTCGGGAGAAAGAACGTCGCTCAGATAACGGAAGTCGATCATCTCGACGATATGTTTGGGGCTGAAGTCACTGAGGAGCTTCCATAGGGGCAGACCGCGGCGGCGGGCGTATAGATCCCAGACCGCGTTGACAACGGCTCCGATAGCCATGTGCATGACCCCTTTTTCAGGGCCGAGCCAGCGAAGTTGGCTGTCGTGGGTCAGCGAGCGCCAGAAACCCCCCATGTCGTCAAGGACTTCGTCCACGTCGAGGCCAACGACCAGTGGTTCGACGGCGCGGATAGCGGCCACCGCCACCTCGTTGCCCCGTCCAATAGTAAAAACAAACCCGTACCCATCCTCGGCCCCGCTGGTCCGCACGACGACGTAGGCGACCGAATAGTCGGGGTCCTTGTTCATCGCGTCCGACCCGTCAAGGGCGCGCGACGTCGGGAAACGCACGTCGATGACGTCAAAGTTGAGAACCCGGGTGCTCATGATTCAGCCGAAGCCTCCCCGCCGACCAGTCGGGCCAATATTAGGGCGAACAAGATCACCGCGCCGTTCAGAGCCAATATCCAGTAGTTCGAGACGTTGGCCAGGTCCAGGATGTTCTGGACCAAGCCGAGCAGGACCACGCCCGTGGCGGCGCCGACCATGTTGCCGCGACCGCCTTTCAGGCTCACCCCGCCGATTACAGCGGCGGCGAAAACCTCGAAGATTATGCCCTCGCCGTAGCCCTGCGTCCCGGTTACAGCCGACACCCGTCCTGCTTCCATCAGGCCGCCCAGAGCCGCCAGTACGCCGCCGGCCACGTACACCCCGGTGCGGATACGGTTCACTTTGATGCCGGCGGCCCGGGCCGCGGCCGGGTTGCCGCCAACCGCGTAGATCGCCCGACCGGTGCGGTGATAGCGCAGGAACAGCCCGACCCCCACGAAAATCACCACCGTGGCGATGAGCGACACCGGCACCTGGCCGACATATGCTGCTCCCAGGTAGGCGAACGGGCCCGGGAGGTCCGGGATCGTTTGGCCCTTGACCACACCCAGCTGCATGCCCGCCAGTAAAACGGTCATGCCAAGCGTGACGATGAAGCCGTTTAGCCGCCCCTTAACGATGAGCAGCCCGTTGACCATCCCGATGCCGGCCCCTATCGCCAGGCATATAAGGATGCCGAGGTAGGGGCTGAGCTGGGCCCCTGGCCGTACGCGGCCACAGGCACGATCAACCAAGCGGCCACCATAGGGGCGAAGCCGTACGTGCCCTCTAGAGACAGGTCGATGCCGCCGACGAGCAGGATCAGGCTTTCGCCGACGACCACCACCCCGAGCGACGAGATCTGCTGGCCGACGCCCGACATGTTGGACACGGTTAGGAAAACGGGGCTTACGAGAGCGCCGACGATGATGAGCACCACCAGGACAGGCAACAAGGCGGCTTCCCGCAGGAGGGCCATCGCGGTGGCGCCGTGCGACCCGGCGAACAGGCCGGCGGCGCCCTTGGGCGCAGAACCTCCACCGACCGGGGGGTTCATGGACGGCCCCGCTCCCTCGACGCCCGCCGCTCCGGACGGGGCGGTCACGCTACCCGGCGAACTCACCGTAATGACCTCGTTCTCCATTGTTCGTCCTGGACGTTCTCCACCGCGTCCATACCCTCGGTCGCTGCCAGTAAGGCTTCGCGGTCGAATGGCGGGCTCACAAACTCGGTGAACTTCTCGCCCCGGACAAGCACTATCACCCGGTCGCAGAGAGAGAGGTCGCTCAAGTCGTCAGTGGCGAGTAAAAGAGCCGCCCCCTGCTCCCGGGCCGCCAGTGAAAGGGCGCGCAATAGCAACGCCTTGGAGGCGACGTCGACCCCCCGGGTGGGCGTGATCGCCACTACCACCGCCGGCCGTCGGATTAGCGCCCGGGCGACAGCCACTTTTTGCTGGTTGCCGCCGGACAGCTCGGCCACGGCTTGGCGCAACGAGGCCGAGACAACGCTCAGAGCCTCCGCGTACGGTTTGGCCGCTGCTTCCCGCCGCGATGGCGTCACCACCCCGGTGCGGGGGGCGAGTTCGTCCATGACGGTCATGGTGACGTTCTCGGCCACCGAGAGATGGGCCACAAACCCCTCTGCCATCCGGTCTTCAGGCACGTAGCCGGCCCCCGCTTTGAGGGCCAGGTCCCTGCGCCCGGGGGCCAAAGGCCGGCCGTCTATCAGGACGCGGCCAGACGTCCAGGGCTCCACGCCGGCCACCGCCCGGCCCAGGGTCACAACGCCCGCGCTCAACAGCCCGGTGACGCCGACCTGTTCTCCCGGCGCGATGTGCAACGACACCCCCCGCAAATTGCCGCGAAGGGAGTCGGCATGGATATCTTCGACCGAGAGCCCCTTGTCCGTGTCGGTTCCCCGGACCGTCACCCGTACCGGCAGGGCGGCTTGCTCCTCGGGCGCCATCCCGCCCACCATCGCCCGGACCATCTCGTCCTTGGTCAGTTTCGACACCGGTGCCGTTAGGACAACGAGGCCGTCGCGCAACACCGTAACGTCCTGGCAGATTTCGAACACCTCTTCCAGGTGATGCGAAATGTAAAGGACGGCAAAGCCGCTGGCCACCAACTGCCGGACGCGCTCAAACAACCGGACGATGGCGCCTCGTTCCAGCGCCGCGGTCGGTTCGTCCAGTAGCAGGCAACGGCACCAGTGGCCAGGGCGCGGGCGATCTCGACAACCTGGCGCTCCTCGACCCTCAGTGTGGAACACAAAGCTTTGGCCGAGATTTCGAAGCCCCACTCGTCGAGGATGGCTTGGGTCCGCTCCCGTAACGAACGCCAGTCCACGAACCCGCCCTTTGCGTCGCGATGGCCCAGGAAAACATTCTCCGCCACGCTCAACTGGGGGACGACCATGGAGTGTTGGAACACGACGGCGATGCGCGACCTCCACGCGTCCACATCTTTCAAGACCGGTGCCGGCTGACCCTCGAACCGGACCTGACCGGAGTCGGGAGCCAGAAGCCCGCTGAGTATCGAGACCAATGTGGACTTACCGGCTCCATTACGACCGACCAGACCAACGCACTGGCCGTTGGCGATCTGCAGGCTGACGCCGCAAAGAGCACGGGTGCTACCAAAGCTCTTCTCGATGTCCACTGCCTCGACGGCCGGAGCCGCGACCGTCCCCGTGCTCGAAATTACGTCTGGGGCCGGGTTGTCGCTCACTTCGTCACTACTGTTTCGTCCTGGCTCAAGGGCGCGTTCGCTGTCGTGTCATATTCCACTACAAAGGCGGACGACCGGCACGCTTCCTGGCCATCTGGACGCGTGCCGGGCAGCCTTCCTGCGGGAATTACTTGTACGTGGTGACGCCCTTACAATCGCCACCCTGCGCCTTGCCCAATACGTTGCCGTAAAGGTTGTTGCTGGTCACCGGCGTTGACGTAGTCGAAGCCGGTAGCCCGTCAACGGGGTGAGCGACCTTGAGAGCCATGGCGCTTTTGGTCACAAATGGCGCCACGATGGGGTCACCGAGGTTTTTGTCGCCCAGGTACGAGACATTGGCCAGGCTGGGGGCACCCCCGCCGGCCATGCCCGGCGAAAGCGCCATACCCTTGGCCGCATCGACGGCGTACGTGAGCGCGTACTGCGCATAAAGGTTGGCCGGCTGGGACTGCGAGGCGTCCAACCAACCCCTGCTGATCTCGCACATTTCGGCCGGTACTCCGTCGTCACTGATGATGATCACGTGGTCAGCAGAGCCGCCAGCGGGGCCGAACCCCTTTGAGGCCAGGTAGCTGATGATCCCGTAATCCGGGCTGTCCCATTGCACGTAGATCGCCTTCAGGTCCTTTCCGTAGGCATTGATGGCATTTTCGGCATCGGTGACGGCAGTGGCCTGAGTCCAGACGGTCGGGTCCTTCAGGATCTTGACCGACGGGTCGTTCGCGCTCATGCAGGCGTCAAATGCGTTGGTGCGGTCGGCGCCATTGGACGAGGTCAGGTCGCCCTCCAGGTCCAAGACGTAGCCCGACTTGACCTTGGCACTGATATAGGCGCAGGCGTCCTGGCCATATAGGACGTTGGAGGCCCGTACGACCATGTAGACGTGACCGGCACCTACGATCGTGTCCACCGAGACCAGTTTCACGTTGTGCTTGGCGGCATAGTCGATGGCGGGCCCGAGGCTGGTGGCCGTCTCGGGGTTTACCACTACGGCTTTGGCTCCTTCGTTGACCAGTTCCTCGATCTGTTGGTTCTGCAAGCTGGCGTTCGCCGCGGCCAGGAGCGGGCCTATGAGCTTGATGTTCATTTGCTTGGCATACGTCGCCTCGTACTGGATGTAAGCGGCCCAGAACGGCGTGTCGTTATAGGTGAGGTCGATGCCTACAGGGGTTTGTGAAGCGGCGCTTACCTTCGGCGCCGCCAGCGCGGTATTGGGGCTCATAGTGGCGAGCGTTACTGCAGTTAAGGCTGCGATGGTGGCCGCAGCGCCTCGTACCTTTGCGGTACTTCCGGTCTTGACCAATGTTCTCCCCTTTCTCTGGCCATTTGGTCTTTGTGCCCGTTCGCCGGGTGGCCCGGCCTACTTCGGCCGGTGGGCCGCATCCTCATAACATCCGATGAAAAACGCTGAGCAACCCCGGTGAGAACGTTCACCGCGCTCACCCGGCCGGCCCATGCGGTTGACAACGACCAAAACATGTACTTAGCACCGCTGCCGCCCTTGGGCTCGCTTGTCGTCTGCAGAAACGAAGCAACAGAGCTTCTTTTCTTACCGACAACCGGTCCTTCCCGGCGGCGGCGCCGCTAGTTCCAGCTCTTTGACTGATGGTTTGTGGACCAGGTTGCTTGTCGTCGGTGAATGAGCCCCCTAGCTGTTCTATGATCCTCAATTCATCCGATGTCTCAGCAGTATGGTGCGAAAGCACGGTCATGTCAAGTCATTCCTGCGGGTACCGTCTCCTGGGGCCGCGGCCGGGCTGGAGAGCCGGTAATTCCTGGCGACGGCGGGGGCCAGGGACCGGGCGTTCCTATGTTTAGTCTCCCGGGAACCAGTCGTGATTTGGGGGGTTTTCGGCCCGCCCGCCCGACAAGGAGCCACTCGCACGTCGGAAAAAGCGGTCCCGCTCTGCCGCCGCGTTACCCCCACTGGGGCTCTGTCCCTTGGCTCCGTCTTTCTGACATACTTTCGCTGTTACCGGCCAATGTCGTTCGTTGACGAAGGAGTGGGCCGTTGTCTTCCAGGCAGTTCCCGCAGCTTCTCTAGCACAGGACCGAAGGGACCAGGGTCGTGGCGGTCACGGACAAAGCCATAGAAAAACTGAAGGTGATGATCAGCTCGGGCGAACTGCAGCCGGGCCAAAAGCTTCCTCGCGAGCCCGATCTGGCGGCCAGCCTGGGCTTGTCGCGGAGTTCGCTACGCGAAGCGGTGCGGGCCCTATCTCTCGTCCGCATCCTGGATGTCCGCCAGGGTGATGGCACGTACGTCTCCGACCTGTCGGCTGAATCTCTCGTCGACACGCTCAGTTTCATCGTCGAGTTCCAGCATGACTCGTCCATCCTTGAACTCCTCGACGTGCGCCGGATCCTCGAGCCGGCAGCCTCCGCTCGGGCGGCAGAAAAAATCACCTCCGGCGAGCTGGTCGAACTGCAGCAGATCCTCGAAGCTGTCACGACAGAGTCACCTGTGGCCGAGCTGGTCCAGGCGGACGTCGAGTTCCATCGCGCCATCACGGCCGCGTCGGGCAACTCAGTGCTGGCCTCTCTGATCGAAAGCCTCTCGAGCTCGACGCAACGAGCACGTGTGTGGCGCGGCATCACCCAGGAGGGCGCACTAGCGCGCACCCTGGACGAGCATCGCGCCATATTCGAGGCCGTCCGTACCCACAACGGCGAACTCGCCCAAATGTGGTCCACCATCCACATCGCCGGCGTAGAGGACTGGTTGCGCCGCACGCTTGAGGCCAGATAACCCAGCGTAGACCGGTCGGCTGGACGAGACTGAGCATGGCAAACGGCATGGGCTCCAAGGGCCACTTCAGATAGGCTCGGCGGGTGTGCGGCCGGATGACTGCGACGACGCCCAAAGACACGCTGGCCCGGCTGCTGGACGTCGACGAGGTCGATGCACCCGATTTGCCCATTAGTTGGAACGTCGCCCCGACTCAACCTGTCTACCTGGTCGCTACCAGCTCGGCTGGTGCCCGCCGATTACGGGCGCTGCGGTGGGGCCTTATACCGAGTTGGGCTAAGGACCCGAGGATCGGCGGCCGGCTTATCAATGCCAGAGCGGAGACGCTCAGCCGGAAGCCGGCTTTCCGGGCCCTTGTTGACCGACGCCGGGCCCTGGTCCCCGTCTCCGGTTTCTACGAATGGCGCCGTCCCGCCCCCGAAAACGGGAACGTCAAACAACCCTTTTACTTTCATCGGCCCGATAGCGGGCTGCTGGTCTTTGCCGGGTTATGGGACCTTTGGCTGGACGCCGAACAGCGGCCACTGCGCAGTTGCACGGTCATCACGACCATGGCAAACAAAACGATGGCGCCAGTGCACCATCGCATGCCCGCAGTTCTTTCTCAGCACACCTGGGACGAGTGGCTGCAGCCCGGCCCGTTGCGCCCGGGGCGCCTGGCCGAACTACTGGTGCCGGCGCCGGAAGAGTCGTTGGACGCATGCCCGGTGGGGGAGGAGGTCAATAAGGCCGGCAACGACGGCCCCGAATTGATTGAGCCCCGAGCCCTTCAACAGCTGGCCCTTGGGCTGGTCGTACAACCGCCACTGCTCACCGTGGCCGACCCGTCCTGAGAAGCGAGCACAGCCCCAGCACGCCAAGCCGGCAAGGCCCATCGCCACCGGTTGTGGACGAGAACTAGCCCTGGTGTGACCTCAGAGCTCGAACCACACGACCTTGCCATCGGCCCGCTGTTCAATACCCCAGGAGCGGGCCAACTGGCTCACGATCTGCATTCCCCGTCCGGACTCCTCGGTGGTGTCGATGTCCTTCACGGTCGGGAGCCGGGTGCTGCCGTCGCGCACTTCCACCCTGACCCGAGGCTTGGCCCGTACCCGGACTTCGAACGGGCCCGTAGCGTGGCGCAGGGCGTTGGTGGTCAGCTCCGAAACGAGCAGTTCGCCCGTTTCGCGCATTGATGGCTGCGTGACGACGGAACCAACAAACGCCCGAGCGTCTCTGACCGACCGTGGGGTCGGGGCGAAGGAGGCGGCCCGCCATTGCGTTCCTTTGACATTTTTCTGTTCGGCTTCAATCATGGTGGTCACCGCGTTCTCCCAGGAGACCGGGCCGCCGGGCACGTTGACGAAATCTCGAAGCCCGAGACAGTACCGGCCAAAAGGCAGGATCGTGTCGTCGTAGAGGTCGTGGTGGAGACCTGAGGAAGGGCGAGGAGAGCTTGTCAACCGGTCAAGCTCACTCCTTGCTGCCGAGATTTCCAACTGTGCCGGTACTTGTCGCACGTAAACGATAATCGCGCCCGGCCGGTTATCTCAAAATGGGCCAATCGGCTCAAGCTGACTGCTTAGAGGCGTGGCCACGCCACAACAAGAGCGGCCGGGCGAAGTGCGACCCGCGCCGCCGGTAGGGGGCCGGCCGCCGGCAGACGCGTCATCCTCGAACGGAGGCCGTGGCCTACGGGACGACGATTACCGGCCAGCGCCCGGCCCGTACAAGGCGCACTGCAATTGACCCGATCACCCGGTGGCCGGCCTGCGTCGAGGCACCCACCACGACCGCGTCCGCCCGGATCTCGTCGGCTACCCGGACCAGCTCGGCAAAGGGGTCACCGTCGGCGATGACGAACTCGGCCGCCAGCCCGACACTCCGGGCGCCCTCGATCAGGCGGTGCTTGAGGTCGGCCGTGGCCTCGTCTAGTGCTTGCTGCATCGATGCCGCCCCCATCGGCGCTAGGGCCGCCATGATGGACGCAGAGCGTACGTAGACGGCGACGAACCGGGCGGACTGGCGGCGAGCCATGCCGGCCGCGTAAGCCGCCGCTCGCAAGGAGGTAACTGAGTCGTCTACGCCCACCAGGATCACCTGTGGGCCGTCAGTCCCCATCTCAAAATGGCTCATGCCCTCGACGTCATAAGACGCTCCTCCAGCCGGCTTTTACACTAGGTGCTAGCCACCCCGGGCTCGCAGACCCTGCGCATCTCAACCCGGGTTGTGCTTCAGCTCCAGGTCGTAAGGACACGGTGGGCCGGGCGGCAAGCCAAACTTGGCCAAGATGCTGTCCAGCATGCGCCCGCCCTGAGGCTCTCCTTCCACCAGCAGCTGGCCACGAGCGAGCACCAGTGCCGCGTACGCTTCCCCCTCCGCCGAGACGGCACAGACTACACGAGCCCGCCTTCTCCGGGGGCGGGCTGGCTTTGAACGGAGCGGCGCGCAGAGTGTGGGCACGGCGAATGCTCTCGCCGTCGTCACCGCGATAATGGCGACATAGTCGTCGTTTGGGCGCCAGTTTTCGAACCCCGGTCCCACCCAGAAGTCGAGAGCCGGCCCCGCCGGGTCGGCGGCGACGTCGAGCGCAGGCCGGAAGACGCCGACCCAGAACGGCTCTCCCATAAGGGTCACCAGGACGGGCGCCAATACTCGGGCCATTTGCTGGAAATCGGACATGTGCCCTCCCGGAGCGGGACGCGCGGCGCGCGTCATGTGTGGTTGGGCAGGCTCCGACGGCCGATGTGGGCGAGCGCTGAGGGGGACGCTAGCGACCGGCACCGACGGTTATTCGCCCCGCCGGTTGGGCGCCAGGATCGCGCTTCGCCGCTCTTATGGCACAGTGCGGTCGTCTCGGCAACAGATCGGCTTCTCGACAGGTGCACGGCGGCTTTCCCGGCGCCACAATGCCTCCTCGACAGGTGCAGATCGGCTTTCTGGGCGACAGACCGGCTTCTCGGCGACGGATCGCATTCTGGGTGCCGTTGTTTGTTCTGGGCGCGTTTCAAGTTCGGTTTCGACAGAAACTGCGCCGAGTTGGGCCACCCGCGCCCAGAAGCAGAAACACCGCCCAGAAAGCGGCCTCATCGGGGGTTCGGTCTGCTTGACCTCAGCCGCCGCCAGCCGCCTCCGCCGGCCGCCGGCCGCCGGCCTCCGCCAGCTGCCTACCTCCGCCGGCCTCCGGCCACCTAGGTTTTTTTAGGCACCTCGACCCGCAAATGGAGCTCGGCCAGCTGCGCCGGCGTAACCGGTGCCGGCGCTCCCATCAACAAGTCACGAGCGACCTGGTTCAGAGGGAAGGCAATGACCTCTCTGATGTTGGGCTGGTCCTCGAGCAACATCAGCAGGCGGTCCACTCCCGGCGCGATGCCGGCGTGGGGGGGCGGGCCGTAATGGAAAGCGTTCCACAGAGCGGGGAAAGAGCGCTCGAGCCGGTCGTGGGAATAGCCGGCGATGGCAAAGGCTTTTTCCATCACCTCGGGCAGGTGGTTGCGGACGGCGCCCGAAGAAAGCTCAATGCCGTTGCAGACGACGTCGTACTGGAACGCCAGGATGTCTCCCGGGTCCTTGCTTTCCAACGCCTCGAGGCCTCCTTGAGGCATCGAGAACGGGTTGTGGGAAAAGTCCCAGTCGCCCGTTTCCGGGTTGCGCTCGAACATCGGGAAATCGACTATCCAGCAAAACGCCAGCAGGTCCGGCTCTCCCAGCTCGAGCTCTTTGCCCGAGCGCGGCCCGGACTTGGCCCAGGGCAGTGCTGGCCGCGGCCGGAGGCCCCACACAGGTGAGCACGGCGTCCCCAGGGCTGGCGTCGGCAGCCACGATTATGGCGCCCATTTCGTCCGGCGTGAGCCGGCGGGCCAGCGGGCCCTTGGCCTCCGCCTCACCGGTCGGGAGCTGCAGCCAGCTGCCGATCGTGCTGACCCCCTTGGCCGCCTCGCCGAAAGCGTCGAACCAGCTTCGGGGCCGGTCGGCCGCGCCCGGCGCCCGCCAGGCCGCGGATGACTTGGCCCTTGGACGGCGCCTCGGCGAACATTGGCAGCTCAGTGCGCCCTCCCAGCTCTCCCGTGAGGTCCACCACCTCGAGTCCGAAACGAAGGTCGGGCTTGTCGGTGCCGTACCGGGCCAGGGCGTCAGCGAATGAGAGGCGCGGGTAGGGGGCGGGACACCTTTTGCCGGACAGCTCGCTGACGAGCCGGCCGAACAACAGCCTCCACCTCGCCAAAAACATCTTCCTGGGTGGCGAAGGCCATCTCGAGGTCGATCTGGTAGAACTCGCCGGGACTGCGGTCGGCCCGCGATGCCTCGTCCCTGAAACATGGGGCGATCTGGAAATAGCGTTCGACCCCCCCGACCATCAGCAGCTGCTTGAACTGCTGGGGTGCCTGGGGAAGGGCGTAAAACTCACCGGGGTAGAGCCGGCTGGGCACGAGGTAGTCGCGGGCGCCTTCGGGCGAGGAAGCCGTGAGCACCGGTGTTTGGACCTCGAGGAACCCACGCTCCGAGAGGTGGGACCTGACCAGCTGGCAAAAACGGGCCCGCTTGGCCAGGCGCTCGGCCAATGGCCCTCGTCGCATGTCCAGGTAGCGGTAGGTGAGCCGTGCCTCCTCGCCCACGTCCGTGTCCCGTTCGACAGGGAAGGGAAGCACCTCCGACGCATGACAGCACCTCGACGCTGTCGACCTCCACCTCGACCTCTCCCGTCAACAGCTTGGCGTTGACGGTGTCCGGAGGGCGGGCCACAACTCTGGCCCCCACCGAGACGACGCTCTCCAGCCGCAGGTGCGACAGGGTCTCGAACGCCGGCCCCCCGGGATGGCACACCAGCTGTACGACCCTGGCCCGGTGGTCGCCCTGCAGGAACCCGCCCCCCGCTGGACCGCTCCTCGCCCCGCTGGGGCGCCCCCCGCTGGACCGTCTCCCGCTGGACCGTCTCCCGCGGGACGGTCCCCCTCCGGCACCGGGGCGGGCAGGTCAGCCTCCGGGCCTACCGGGTCGCGCAGGTCGACAAAGAGCAGGCCCCCGTGGTCACGCTTGGCCGCCACCCACCCGGCCAGCCGGACCTGGGAACCGATGTCCGCCGGACGCAGGGAGCCGCATCGGACCTCCCTGTACCGGTTGGGGGCCACGGGTATGGGGTCGTGCGTCTCGGGCATGTCGGGACGAGGTTACCCCGCTTGGCGCCTCCCCCTAGCCGGTTCCATAAGCTACATGGTTGGAGTGCTAAGGAGAGGTGAGCGATGAACAGCTCGGCAAGGTCAAGTAACAGTTTCGGGACGTACGCGGACCTGCTGGTCGGCGGGGGGCCCCTCTCCATCTACCGGCTGGACAAGCTTGCTGGAGAAGGCTTTGAAGTCAGCCGCCTCCCCTTCTCGTTGAAGATCCTCCTCGAGAACCTGCTCCGCCACGAAGACGGCCTGAATGTGACCCCGGAGAGTATTGCCGCGCTGGCGTCGTGGGCGACGACGGCCGGGACGACAGGGGGCGAGGCGGAGCGAGCGCAGATCGCGTTCTCCCCGGCCCGGATACTCATGCAGGACTTCACCGGGGTCCCCGTCGTCGCCGACCTGGCTGCAATGCGCGATGCCATGGTTGCCCTCGGCGGGGATGCGGCCGCCGTCCAGCCCCAGGTGCCGGCCGAACTCGTTATCGACCACTCGGTTATTGCCGACTTTTCGGGCCGCGCCGATGCCTTCTCCCGCAATTCGGACCTGGAGTTCGAGCGCAACGGGGAGCGGTACCGTTTCCTTCGTTGGGGCCAGCAGGCATTCGGCACGTTGAAAGTTGTCCCGCCGAACACCGGGATATGTCACCAGGTAAACCTGGAACACCTGTCCCGCGTAGTGTTCAGGACCGAGGACGGCGAGGCATTCCCGGACACATTGCTAGGCACCGACTCGCATACGACGATGGTCAACGGCCTCGGCGTCCTCGGCTGGGGCGTCGGTGGTATCGAAGCCGAGGCAGCCATGCTTGGCGAGCCGGTCACGATGCTTATCCCCGACGTTGTCGGGTTCAAATTGACCGGCGAGCTACCCGAGGGGTCGACGGCCACCGACCTCGTGCTCTCGGTGACCGAACTGCTGCGCAAGACCGGCGTCGTAGGCAAGTTCGTCGAGTTTTACGGCGAAGGCGTGGCCAAAGTTGCCCTTTACAACCGGGCGACGATCGGGAACATGTCGCCCGAGTACGGCTCCACTTGCGCCATATTCCCAATTGATGACGAGACCTTGCGCTACTTGCGCTTTACCGGGCGCCCCGCCGCGCAGGTGGAGCTGGTCGAGACTTACGCGAAGCAACAGGGCCTCTGGCACGACCCGGCGCACGAGCCGGTCTATTCGCAGCGCATCGAGCTTGACCTCTCGACCGTCGAGCCCAGCCTGGCCGGGCCGGCCCGGCCGCAGGACAGAGTGCCGCTCCGTCGCTCGAAGGCGGCATACCAGGAATCCTTGGCCAAAATACTGGGGAACGATGGCACGTCGACGCCTGATGCCCGTATCCCGGTCAGCGCCGAGGGGTCTGCCGCTTACGACGTCGGCCACGGCGATGTCGTGATCGCGGCCATAACAAGCTGCACCAACACCTCCAACCCCGACGTCATGGTGGCCGCCGGCCTGCTGGCCAAACACGCGGTAGAGCGCGGGCTTTCCGTAAAGCCATGGGTGAAAACCTCTCTCGCCCCTGGGTCAAAGGTGGTAGTCGACTATTACGACCGCGCCGGCCTCACGCCTTATCTCGACAAACTGGGCTTCGAGCTAGTTGGTTTCGGTTGCACCACTTGTATTGGCAATAGCGGGCCCCTGTTCCCGGGTGTCTCGGACGCAGTGGCCAAAGGCAATCTGGCCGTCGTTTCCGTGCTCTCGGGGAACCGCAATTTTGAGGGCCGCATCAACCCCGACGTCCGCATGAACTACCTGGCCTCGCCGCCCCTGGTGGTGGCCTACGCCATCGCCGGTTCGATGGACTTCGACATCGTCAACGCGCCTCTGGGTACGGGAGCGGACGGCGCGCCCGTTTATCTCCGGGACATATGGCCGAGCAGCGAGGAGGTGGCGACCGTCGTCCATGAGGCCATCGCCGCCGACATGTTCGTAAAGAGCTACGCCGAGGTCTTCGAGGGCGACGAGCGCTGGACCGCCCTGGAGGTGCCGGAAGGCGAGCGCTACGAGTGGGGGACGACCTCGACTTACGTGCGCCAACCCCCTTATTTCGACGATATGCCGGACCAACCCCAACCGCTCACCGACATCCACGGCGCCCGCGTCCTGGCCAAGCTGGGCGACTCGGTGACGACTGACCACATCTCGCCGGCGGGCAATATCCGCAAGGACGGCCCCGCCGGCACGTGGCTCGTCGATCATGGCGTGGAGCCCGGCGACTTCAACTCCTACGGGTCGCGTCGAGGCAACCATGAGGTAATGGTCCGGGGGACGTTCGCCAATGTGAGGCTCCGCAACCAGCTGGTGCCCGGCACCGAAGGTGGGGTAACGACGTTCTTCCCGTCCGGCGAGCAAACTACCATCTATGACGCAGCCATGCGCTACCAGGCCGAGGGCACTCCGCTCGTAGTCCTCGCCGGCAAGGAATATGGCTCAGGCTCCTCACGAGACTGGGCGGCCAAGGGCACCGCGTTACTCGGGGTCCGGGCCGTGCTGGCCGAGTCCTTCGAGCGCATCCACCGTTCGAACCTGGTCGGGATGGGCATCCTGCCTCTGCAGTTCCACGAGGGCGATTCGACAGAGACACTTGGCCTCGCCGGCCAGGAGGTCTTCGATATAACCGGTCTCGAGGCGGCGGCCGTCAGTGGCCCGCTGCCGCAAAGGTTGACGGTCAATGCCAGCGGCAAGGTTTTCGAGGTACTGCTCCGGATCGACACTCCGGTGGAGGCCGAGTACTACCGCCACGGCGGCATCCTGCCGTACGTACTGCGTCAGCTACGCCGGCGCGCCTGATCGGCAAGTCCGTTCAGGCGGGCCGGCGCAGGCCGGTCTGAGCCCCCTTACCCCTTCACGGCCCCCGAGGTGAGGCCTGACACGACCGCCTTGCGGAAGACGAGCACCAGGATGGCTATAGGGACGACGGCCACCACGCTGGCCGCGAACAGCGTCCCGTAGGGCACAGTGAACTGGGAGCCGAACTCGGCAATACCTACCGGGATGGTCCGATAGTTATTGTCGATGTTGAAAGAGAGTGCCATCAGGAACTCACTCCAGCACGCCGTAAACGTAAATACCGCGGCAGTAAAGAGCCCTGGCGTCGCCTGCGGCAATATAACCGTCCACAGGGTCCGGAGTGGCCCGGCGCCGTCGATCCGGGCGCTCTCCTCCATTGCATATGGTATCCCCAGAAAATAATTCCGGAGGATCCATATGGCGAACGGTAAGAAGAAGGCGGTGTACGGGACTATGAGGGCCTGGTAGCTGTTGAGCCAACCCAGGTCCCGCATAAGGAGATAGAGGGGCGCGATAACTGCTATTTCCGGGAAGACAGAGATGATGAGCAACGACACCATCAATGGGAACTTGCCCCGGATCGGGAACCGGGCCAGGGCGTAACCGGCCAGGGTGCCCAGGAAGAGCACGAGGAATGTGGCGCATAAGGCGACTACCGCGGAGTTTATGATGTAGCGGCCGAAGGTGTAATCGCCAAACGCGACCGAGTAATTTGCTCCACTTACGGGATGGGGAAAGAACTGCGGCGGGCTGGCCCCTATGTTGGCGGTGGTCTTGAAACTGGTGGCCAGCATCCAGTACATCGGCAACAGCACGAAGGCGAGGATCAGAACCGTGCTAATGCTGATGACGTTGATATAGCGGTGCCAGCCATGGCGGGTACGACTACGCACCGACGGCCTCCTTGCCTACCTGGGCCTTGAACACCCTCAAGAAAATTATGCACATCAGCAAGATGATCAGCGCCGTGGTCGTGGCCACGGCGGCCCCGGGCCCCCAATCCAGGTCAAGGAACAACGTGTTGTAGCCGAGGATGGCCAGGGATGTGGTGGAGTTACCGGGCCCACCTCCGGTAAGCACGTACGGGAGGTCGAATATCCCGAACGCCTGCAGGATACGGAACAACACGGCGATGCCGAGCGTCGGCCGCAACAGCGGGAGCACGATCCTCCAGAACGTCTTCCAACTCCCGGCGCCATCGACCTCAGAGGCCTCGTACAGCTCTTGCGGGATCATCACCAACCCGGCCAGCACGATGATGGCCACAAACGGCGTGGTCTTCCAGACGTCGGCGAAAATCAACGAAACTGTCGCCGCTAAAGGCGTTCCCAGGACGACGGGCTCACCGGTCCCGAAAATGTGGCTGAGGTCGTCCAGGACCCCGTAAGTGGCGTTATAGATGTAGCCCCATAGTTCGGCGGATATGACCGTGATGAGGGACCAGGGGATAAGTAAGATGGCCATCATCGGTCCCCGAAAATGGGTGAGCCGCTCGAGCACCAGGGCGAACATGGTGCCCAACACCACTTCAATAACTACCGAAATGACCGTGTAATAAGTGGTGAACCACAGGGCGTGATGCCAGAGCCCCGCCGTTACCACAGTGTGGTAATTGGAGAGGGTCGCCCCCTGTAGCTGGAACCCGTTCGCCGTTACGTTCACCTTTTCGAACGAAAGCAGGATCGCAAAGGCGATCGGGAAAATCGTCACCAATCCAATAAAGATGAGGGCGGGCGCCGTAAACCCCCAGCCAAGACGCGCCAAGCGCCGCTGGATGAGATCAGGTTTCATCCGCAGCGGCGCTTTGGCGGTCGGAGCTACGACAGGCGCCTCAGGGGCCAACTCCGTAGATGCCAATTCGGCCTCCTAGTAATTAGGGGCCGTGCTGGTGGCCCCGCTGAGCGAGGCTACCAGCACTGTCTGCCCCGGTCTAGGGGCTAATGAGGTTCTACAGGCCGCTGGAGCTGAGCGCCGTCTTGATGCCACTGGACATGGCGTTCGCTGCGGAGCTCGGGCTCGCCGACCCGGAGAGGGCCGAGTTCATGTTGCTGTAAATAGCCTGTGAGATCTTGGCGTAGTCCGGCGTCTGGGCGGGCCTGGGCACCAGCTTCGTCTGGGACAGGATGGCGAAGGGTGCATTGAGGGCCTTGATCGCCGGGTTGGACCGTACGGCCTCGTTGGTCGGGATTTGGGAGAACGGCGGCTTAGCCTCGATCGTTTGTGCCTGGGTACCAGAGATGAACTTGATGAAATCGAGGTCGGCCGTGAGGTTCTTCGAGTGGGGGTTGATGTACAGGTTCCAACCACCGATGTTGGAGTAGCCCGGCTGCGGCTGGCCGGCGAACGTCGGCAGCGGGACGACGCCGACCTTCCCGATGACGTCGCTGCCCTTTGAATTGGACACGCCGTACGCGTAATCCCAGTTGCGCAAGAACGCGGCCTGTCCGTCCTGGAATGCGGTCATCGCCTGCGGCTCCTGGAACGTGTCGACTGCCGCCGGGGAGGCCCCCGAGGTGACCAAACCGCGCATGAAGGTCAGCACCTTGGTGACGTCGCCCACGTTGAGGACGGAGGCGGTGTCACTGGCATTGAGCACCTGGCCGCCAGTATCGGCGTAGTACTCCATGAAGTCGCAAGTACCGCCTTCGTAGGAGTCACCCTCCCATACGTAGCCGTACTTCACCTTGCCCGCCTTGACCAGGGCGGCGGCGTCGGTTTGCAATTGCTGCCAGGTCTTGGGCACCGCCATGTGGGCGGCCGTCAGAAGGTCTTTCCGGTAGTAGAGGAACCCCTGGTCCTGGAAGAACGGTGCCCCGTAGACCTGTCCCTTGTAGGTGGCGCCAGCCACGAGGCCGGGGGCGAACTGGTTGAAGAAGCTCTTCGGTAGGTACTTGGACAGCGGCACCGCGAAGCCGTGCGCCCCGAACGTACCGGGCCAGATCACGTCACCCATAAAAACGTCGGGTGTCGAGGCTCCACCGGAGATGGTCGTCTCCAGGTCAGCCTCATTGGTGTCGGTATTGGTGGGCGCCGTTTGCAAGTTCACCGTGATGTTGGGGTAAGCCTTTTCGAAGGCGGATATCAGCGCTTTGCGCAGGTCCGGGCCGCTGGTGCTGATCGGGCTGGCCCACCACTGGATAGTGGTCTTGGCGGAGCTGCCTTGAGGCAGCTGGGCGAAAGCGCTCGGTGCGGCTACAAGAGCGCCAATGCTCATTGCCGCCGCCGCTGACGCGAGTACGCCGGCTTGCGCTCTGCGCAGGCGCCTTTTTGGCGCCGTCGGTGTTCCTTGGTTCATTTGGATGTTTCCCCTTTCATTTGGGTCCTCCCGGCCTCCCGGGGTCTGTCCGACGATCGTCGGTCTCTCGCCAGCCGCTGCCAGTCCTCGTTGTATCCAGGTCCTTTCCGGCATTCGGGAAACTGCCTGGCCAGCTTACATTGCCACCTCGCGGCGTTGGCACCGCGGTCTCGCCGTCCGGCACTCAACTTGATTCGCCGGTCCGAGGCCGCTATATCGAAATTCGAGCGTCGAAAACTGACCACTTCCCTCATGGTTTCCAACCTGGATCCCAAGCAGACGCCCGGGAACCAGCCCTAAACCAGGCCCGTACGGTGGCCGGGGCCATTGCTGCTGACAGGCATTTGCGGCTATATCCGATCCGATCTCTGCCGCCGGGCCTTGCCTCACTGACCAGCGGCGCCCTTTGGCCGACGACCGGCCCGGTGGGCGTTTTTGGGGGAGTTCAGCCCACCAAAATTCCGCGTCCTTTGGACGGTGGCCCGATGGCCCGCCCGGAGAGCGTCGCCTCAGGAGGCGCAGAAAACAAACCCCATCCCCTGAGCCCCGCTTTGGTAGGTGCCATCTCCCGACCTCCTCTGTCCAGTTGCGGCGACCGCCGGTAGCGGATCACGCCGGACTATAGCTGCGATCTATCTCAGCGATCGGTCAGGTGTGCATAATTTGCCGTTGGCCAGGTATTCTGCCCCTACGAAAGGCCCACCCGACCCCGACCAAAGCCGCATCGTTTCGCACCCGGCCCGTACCGATAACGGCGGCTCAAACGCCCGGTGTGTTAGCGGGCCGCCTCGTGCAAGTGACTGTGAGTGGCCAGGTACTGCGGGACTACAGACTCCAATACCGCAATAACCGCTTGCGTCGAGGCGCTCGGCTTGCCTCGCTTGCGCAGAGCCATGCCGACGTGGCGCAAGGGCAGCCCGGCGACGCTGATCGTCCGGTAACCCTCGGGCAGGTCCGAAAGCGCCTCGGGCAGGTCGGACAGCGTTGTGGCCGGGAGCAGAGCAGGGCCGTACCCCCGCAAGGCCAACGCGGCCAGCAAGCGCAGACCGTCAATATCGGCCTTGGAGCACAGTGTCACCCCGGCCTGGTGAGCGGCCTCGTCTAGCTCCTGACGGAAACCGGTGCGGGGAGCCGGCATGATCAGCTCCACGCCTTCGAGGTCCTTTATATGGAGCGCGTCGGCGATGGCCAGCGGGTGGTCCTTGGCTATCAGCAAGACGATGTCTTCGTCGAAAAGTGACCGCAGTTTCAGCTCCGGAGTGCTCAGTGGCAGGTTCACGACGGCGCAATCGAGGCCTCCGGCGGCCAGCAGCACCCCGAGCGCAGAGGAGGTGGCCTCCGTCGTCACCAGCCTTACGCCGGGGTGAGCGGCGGCCAGCTTGTCGAGCAATAGCGGTACCAGCCAACGGGCCGTCGTAGCGATCATCCCGAGCCGCACGCTCCCAACGACCTCGGCCCGAAGGGCGGCCACATCGGCCAGTATCGCTTCGAGCTCGGCCTGCACAGCGCGAGCGCGCGCCTCTACCGCCACTCCTTCTTCGGTCAGCCGACCGGTCTGGCGGTCTACCAGTTGCACACCCAGTTCTCGTTCGAGACGCTTGATGTGGCCGGAGACATTGGACTGCACGGTGTGAAGAGACGCGGCAGCCCCGGAGAAGCTCCCGGAATCGGCAATGGCCACCAGAGCCGCCAGCTGGCGCAGGTCCACATGGCCAGTATGGCTGGCGCAGCAGAGGGGCCGGGAACGCGCACCTCGGCCCAGCATGGGACGCAGCATGGCAGCGAGGCGGCCAATGACCGGCGGCCCGAGGCAGCTGAGGAGCGGGTCCCCTCGCAGGGTGGCCCTCCCGCCACCCTGGATGGGACATATTGCCCTGCGCAGGGCGCCGGGTATTTGATGGTTAGGTCATGACACTTGGACCGGAGCCGTCCTCAGCAGACGCTGGGCCCACTTGGCCCGTTTCCACCCTCAACGGCGAACCGCACCTTGGCCACTCCGCCAACTGGCCCACGGTGGACCTCAGCGAAGGAACGGGGCAGGGTGTTATGGCTCCGGAGCGGGCGGCGCCGCCTCAGCGTGACCCTGTGCCGCGGTCACCCGAGGGACCGTCAAGGCCCGGACGGGGAGCACCTGGCAGGGGAGGTCAAGGCGCCGTCGCTTCTCTGCAGGCGCGCTCGCTGGGCGAGTTAGTGAGCGGCGCCATCGCCGCCGGCTTTGTGTTCGTCGTGGCCGCCAGCGTGGTCTCGGCCTTTGCCCGCATACCCGGACAGGGAGTGCGAGCCCGGCTGCTGGTGGCGTTCAATTACGCCACGTTCTACATGGCCGTGGCCTTGCTGTTCGGGATGGTTTGCCTGCTCCTGCTCGCTCGTTCCGCGGCCCGGGGTGGCCTGGCTCAGGTGACGGCCAGTGGTACGCCAAAGCGGCCGGTCAGAGAGGTCCTCGTCGCCGTCCTGTCCGCCGAGTCTGCGCTCGTGGGCCTGGGCAGCCTGATCTCGTTCGTCCTGTACCTGTCGCTGGCGGGGAGCTTGCCTGACGCCGGCGCGGGCCACATACTGGCTGAGATCTCTGTCCTGCCGGTGGTGATGGTGACGCTGTTATGGGGCTGGGCCGGGGGGACGGCCAAGTTGAAGCGCCTCTTCGGCGTCGGGGAACCGCTGCCGGCGCCGTCCGACGGGCGCCGGACGACCGGGCCGCTGGGACCACCGCCGGTGGCGAGCGGGGTAGCCGACCGGGAGGCCTAGCTCCGAACTGAGCAGGTTCGGCGCCGGATGGCGATGGCGGCGGCGAGGAATTGGCTCGGCACCTTCCAGAAGGCGTGCCCACACAGCCTTCGCCGCTGCTCACAGGCCCACACCCAGGATTGCCCTACGAGCGATGTGGGTACCTGCACTAACAGGAGACGCAAACGTCTAGAGGCGGTAGGCCACGACCTCAGGAGTAGGCCGGGCCTGGCCTGGGAGGAGGTCTCCGATGCGGGACAACTACGGCGTGACGTCCGAAGCCCGTTGGGTGACGCCGGCGGGCGGCCCTCAGCTCGTGCGCTGGGGGAGCGTGTTCGCCGGCACCATAATCGCCCTCGGCGCCTTCATCTTGTTGAGCGCCTTGTGGCTGGCACTCTCGTTCGCCAACCACGATTCGGTGGTTTACAACAACCTTTCCTGGTGGATCGGCGGCACGGCGATCTTCTCCATGTTCGTGGCCGGCCTGATCGCGGGCGTGAGCTCGGGAGCGCGGGGTATCGGCGCCGGCAGCGTGAGCGCCCTCACGACGTGGGCCCTCGTCGCCATGGCCGTCGTCCTGGTGGTCGTGCCCACGTTTGCCATTGGCCACGTACCCAATTTCGTGACGGTCAATGGGCACCTCTACAAGATCGACTATCTGACTTATTGGACCGCTTTCTGGACCCTGCTGATCGGCCTGGGGGCCGCCCTCTTGGGCGGAGTGGCCGGCGGCGCCGTCCCTCGTCGCGTCGACGAGCCCTACCTTGACCTGCAACGAGCAACCGCTCGCGAAACGATTGCGCCGGTTATGGAGCGCCGAACGGCGGTGGTCGAGGAGCCGGTGCCGGCTGGCGTACACACCGCCCCCGTTGCTCAGGCCCCGTCGAACGTTGTGCCGGCCCAGGGCACCGATGCCACGGCGCCAACTACCTACGAGCTTCCTTGAGCTCAGCTGAGGGCCATGGCAGAGCTCGGGCCGCGCGGCGACCGTAAAGCTCACAAGAAACCTGGTAAAGGTCGTCTGGCGGTGGCCGTCAGGAACTCGGCGGCCACCGTTTCTCGTCAGCGGACGAGCGCGATCTCGGCCCGTCCTTAGGCGACGGCCCCAGCGCCCAGGCCCGGCGCCACTCTGAAGCCTGCGGGCCCGTTAGCGCCGGTGAACTTCCTTTGGCTGCCCGGCGGCGGGCCGACCACCAGTCGCTCGTGGCCTCGTCGGCCAACGCGGCTATAGCCGCTTCCAGATGGCCAACGAGCTGGCGGGCGGGCAAGTCAGGGGCTATGGGCGCCCCGAACGTCACCCCGGTGCGGCCCAAGTAGACACGCCTCGCCCCTCGGGGCAGGAGCCGGCCCGTCCCTTTTATGTGCACCGGGATAACTGGCCGGCCGCTGCGGGCCGCCAGCCAGGCGGCGCCCCCGCGGTGTGGCCGGCCCCAACCATCGGGGCTGCGCCCACCCTCGGGGAAGATCAACAGGTTCCAGCCCGCCTCTAACAGCGCCTCGGCCCGGTCCGACGACTGCCGGCTGACCTTGACTCGCTCGATCGGGACGGCATTGAGCGCGAACGCGAAATAGGCACCTTTTACGCGGGAGTCAAAGAAATAATCGGCCGCCGCCAGCGTGACGACGTGGTGGCGCCAAGGTTCTGGCAGTACCGACAAAATAAGTGGAGCATCGAGGTGGCTGGAGTGGTTGGCAGCAAAAATAACGGGGCCCTCGGCGTACTTGAAGCGGTCCAGGCCCTCGACTGAAGGCTGGGCCACCGCCGTCATGAGTGGCCGGGTGACCAGTTCTGTGTACGCCACGCGGGCGAGGCGCACCGAATAACGCCTGGCCCATTCGGTCTCGTAGTTAACGCCCAGCACGGAACGCTTTTTGGGCCTCTGCACTGACGTCGGCCAGGTGGGTGCGCCGAGCGGGAACGGCAGCGGCCGGGGCAGCGCCGGCAACTTGGCCGGCAACCTAATGGACATTGGCGAGCATCACAGGAGGGCAGCGGAAATAGGTAATGGTGGGATCCCGGCCTACCTGGTCCTCCGCCATTTCCAGAGCGTCGGCCAGGGTGGAGGCGGGCTTGAAACCCATTCGCCGCACAGCCCTTCTGTTACCACCGACAATTATGATGTTACCCGTGTACTCGAGCGCATGCGCGCCCCAGTACCACATATAAAACGGGTGGACCCCGTGATAGGCGTAACTCGTGCGGTAGAGGTGGCGGTACCACTCGTCCGTGGCGAACCGTTCTTCGTAGAGCTTTTCGATCTGGAGCGGGTCGGTGGTGGCCGACAGGACCTCCTCGAAAAAGTCGATGTAAGAAGGATGGTGTACCGGGTGGAAGGCCCAGGGTGTCGGATGGGAGACGATCACCACCCCACCCGGGCGCACCAGCGGTTTGCCTATATAGAAATTGAAAAAGTACCCGAGGCTCAAGCACATCACGAGGATGGGGTTCATGATCGAGCCGACGTTGTACGGGCCGACGTGTGGGAGCCCGAAGATCACCACGTCGCTCTGCCCTTCGACGTCGACCAGTTGCTGACGGTGCAGCGCGGCGATGGTAGAGGAATGGACCGCCTCCACCTCGCCGGCCTGCACGCTGGTCATCTGCTGAGGGGCGAGGATCGACTGGAACAGTGCCCTTTTCGCCGAGGGGCTCAGGGCGTCGGCGCCACGGCTGGCAGCCACGAAAGTGGCACGGTCTTTTACCCCCCACTCCCACTCGCGTTTTTGCAGGAACGCCATTTGGGACGGGAAGGTGTCGTTGTTCAGGGTCGTCTCGATCTGGAAGACCCTTATTTGCTGGTTCAGGAGCCGGCCGATCCGCCAGGCTGATGAATGTAGCTCGGAGTTCGGCCGGTCCATCAGCGAGCGGCTGTGCTGAAGAGTGCGGACATTGTGATGGTGGCGCACGCTCCGGTAGCTCATGAGCCCGGTCGAGGTGGACTTATGGCCACCATCCATGGCCACCAGGTTTATGTTGACGTAAACCAAAAGGTCCGACTCGGCTACCCGCCGGTTCACCTCGACGTCTTCGCCTTTGTCGGTTTGGCCCAGCATTACCAGCCCGGACGGGTCCTCGGCATCGTGCTGCAACAAGGTGCCGTAGGGAGCAAAAGCATCGAAAATCCGGTCACCTAGACAGTGGCGTAGTTCGGCGTCGGTCATGCGCCGGTGTAAGCCCGAGCGCGGCGATCAGGACGACGTCGTCGACGCCCGCTTCGGCGGCCATGTCGAGGACGGCCTCGATGACCCGCTGGCGGTTGTCAGGCCGGCGCATCGGCGGCAAGGGCAAAGAAAGGTCGTCGAACGCGATCGTCAGGCGCATCCCGGCGTATAGCAGCTCCGGGAGCGGAGGACTGTCACCGAGAGGCTCGAGCAACGCCCGCCGGATGGCCGCGTCGGGGTCGCGCACGGGCGCCAGCGGCTCTGGTGCGTAGACGACGCGGCTGCGCTCGGCCGGCAACCGCTCCAGGCGGAAGCCCTCCCCATGCCAGACAAGCACGGGAGGTGTGGAGCGGTCGACTTCGAGAACGAACCCCGGTCGGGGCATAAGTAGGCTTGTCCCCTTTAGCTGATTGACATTTTTCTTTCGCCCCGCATATCGAAGGCGATCTTTATGGCCCCCCGTCGGCCAGCTCCCGCAGCATGCTCAATCGCTTCGGCGGAACGCTCGAGGGGGTAGGTGGCCGACAGTAGTCGCTCGAGGCGAGCTCCTTGGGCCAACTCAAAGGCGAGCTCGAAACTGTGGCGCCCGTCCAGCGCCGGCTCCGGGCCGTATGTGTAAGCGCCACACAGCGACACCTCGCGCTGCCAAAGGGGAGTGAGGTCGACGTGCGCCGGCGCCGGCATGCCGGCCAGCACCAGTGTCCCTCCCGGCCCCGTTACCGCCAGGGCATCCGCAAGAGAACTGGCACTGCCGACGCAGTCGACCACCAGTGGCGCGCCTCCGGACAGTTGGCCGCCGTCACGGATCCACGAGCCCGTGGCTCGACGCACGGCACGCCGCAACTCGGCCGGCTCGGCCACCGAAGTAGCCCCGAGCCGAGCGGCAAGGTCGCGCTGGTGCGGGTACTTAGCGATGGCGATGACCCGGGTGACATCCTCCCGGAAACGAGAAATCGCCGCGATCGTGCACAGCCCGAGCGTGCCGGCCCCGATGACGACGGCAGTGAGCTCCTGCCCGGCCCGAGCGCCGGGCACCCCCATTGAGCTCAGGGCACCATGTATGGCA
Organism: uncultured Acidimicrobiaceae bacterium; assembly: GCA_963749305.1. Classification (GTDB taxonomy): domain Bacteria; phylum Actinomycetota; class Acidimicrobiia; order Acidimicrobiales; family Palsa-688; genus Fen-671. Next base: position 5,579 of record CAVVMN010000011.1, on the reverse strand, counting down.
CAGGCCGCCGGCTCGACAAGAACGGCCGCCTCATCGGCCACCCCTTCGGGGACGGAATGGAGCTGGCTCTCGTGGGCCACCAGGGCGAGCGACCAACCGCCGCCCGTCTCCCGGCAGTAACCGGTCTGTAATCCGGGGCTTATGTGGCCACCCGTGAGGTTCACGCAGTGACGGCGGCGGCCCTCGGAGCAAGCGGTGCACAGAGGCTCGATACCCCGCGCCTCGCAGGCCAGGACCGGTTCTATAACGAACCGACGGCCATCTTCTGCGCTGGCCACGACCTCATGCCCTGGGACGAACGGGAAGCTCACAATTGGCTCGAACCACCGCGACGAACGGCCGTCCACCGTCGCCAGGTCACTCCCGCATATCCCGGTCAGCCGGGGCGTCAGGCGCACCCAGCCCGGGCCGGGAAGGTCGGGCGGGGCCACGTCGACAAGACGGAGCGGGCCGAACCGACCGCCTGCACCTGGTCGCCAACCGGACGCGACGCGGGCGGCGGCGAACCGGGCCAGTGTGCGCTCGACCTGCAGGGCCTTCATATCTCCCTTAGACCAGCTCGGCTCCCGTTTTGGCTCACCCTGGGGCCGAAGGGCAGCAACGGGCGCCGGAAGCCGGCCGCCCTTGGCCAGTGCTCGACGGCCCAACCCCGCCTGCGGGCCAGCGCGGCCAGCTTGGTCTCGGGGTTGACCGCCACGGGGTATGCGGCCGCCTCCAGCATCGGCAGGTCGCTGGTGGAGTCGGCGTAGGCCACGCATTCGGACAGGTCCAAGCCGTGCTCGTCCGCGTAACTGGCCATGATCAGCGCCCTGGCCTCACCAGTGGGAGGCGCCTCGTCGAGTTCCCCGGAAAGTACGCCGTTTTCTGAGCTCATATGAGCGCAGATCACATCGTCGAACAGCGGCCGGAACGGTTCGATCACGAAGTCCAGTGCACCCGTGATCAGCAGCGTCCGGTGCCCGAGGGCGCGGTGCTGGCGGACACGGCGGATGCCGGCGGGGAACGACTTGGCCACCAGGAGGTCACTGGTGAGTTCCCACGAACCCTCGCTGAGCTCGTCGAGGTTGGCGTCCTCGTACCTCCGGTAAAACCAGCGCAAGAAATCGCCCCGGTCGATCATGTCGAGGGAGAGCATCCTGGGCGCTTCGAGCAGCGTTCGGGCGGTGAAGCGGGCACGTTCGCCCAGGCTCATTTGCCGGGTGGCAAACCAGGCATACGAATCGACGACGTTGGTGGCCACAAGCGTGTTCTCGAGGTCGAATACAGCTAGCTGACGGTCGGGCGACAGCACTGCCCGCCTCGCTCGTTCTTCCCGGGAGAGCACCGGGGTACCCCGCCGTTGGCGGGACTGGCTGGCCAGCCGGACGCGGGCATGGGCCACAACGGCCGGCACGTAGATGTCGTGGCAGAAGTGGGGCCAGTCGATGACCTCGGGATTGAGGCAAAACTCTTCGCGTTCGTCGGGGTCGAGGAGGGCGTCGAGCTCCAGCAAGCGGTCGATGCTGAAGATGGCTTCCGTCTCCGTATAAGCGCCGTACAGCTCGACGTAACTGAGGGCACGCTCGGCCTCTTCACGGCGCTCCTCGATCCTGGCCGCGAGGTCGGCCTGGCTTCCACGCAGGGGCAAGGCCTGGAGTGCCCGCTCGGCTCCCTGGAGCACCCGGGTGGCCTGGCGGAGCTGGTTCTGCACCCGGCGGCGGCCAGGGAACGACCATTCCGGGACCACGATGGGCTGGCCTTTGTCGTCGGCCAGGGGATGCTCGGAGAACCAGTCATGGCACAGGGTCACCAGCTGCCTGTAGCGCAGCGGGTTGCGGGCACCGGAGGCCGCCTGCACCACGTCCGGGCTGGACAGCGGGCCCCGGGCGGCCACCGCCAGTATGGCCGCCACCACCAGGTCCACAGGGATGACATCGACGACCCCCTCCGGGATCCCGGGGAACTCTTTCAGCAGCCCTCGGGCATAACTGATGATGATGGGGTCGGCCATGCGAAAGCCACGGATCCACCCGGGGTAAGGCTGAGCCAGGGCGGCCTCGATAATCGAGGGCCGAACCAGCGTCAAAGGGATGTCGCCTCGGCCCTCCAGCAGTGCCCATTCTCCGAGGGCTTTCGAGTAGGCGTAGGCGTCCGGCCACCCAAGCGCCTGCGCCCGGGCCTTGCCCAGCTCGACCATGTGGTCTTCGGCCCACTGGACTCGCAGTTTCTCAGTTCGCTCGGCCAGGAGGGGGACGCCGGCGGCCCCCAGTTCGGCTCGAGCGGCGGCCCGCAGGCGAGCCAGCTGCTTGGGGTCACGGCTGGCCGCCTCGGCGTCGGAGCGGGCGCGTCGGGCCGCCTCCACCTCTTCGCGCCAGGGCGCCCGAGCAGAGAACGGCGTCTCGGACAACAAGGCTTCCGGTGCCGGGCCTCTCCTGCCTCCCGCCACGTAGGCGGTCGAAACGGCGACCAGGTGGGGGAGAGGTTTGGTGGGTGTACCGGCGGCCGTCTGCTGCAGGACGGCAGCCACGCGTGACGGCCCGAGAAGGTTGACTTCGACGGCGGCGTCGAGGGGGGCGTCGAAACTTACGGTGGCGGCGGAGTGGACGACCGTCGAGCAAGAAGACAGCAGCTCCCGGCCTTCATCGTCGAGGCCGAGCCCGTCCAAGGTGACATCGCCGGCCAGGGGTATGACCCGCCGCGCCGCTTCGGCGTCGAACCGCTCACCCAGTTCGCTACGAAGACGGTCGAAGCAATTGTTCCGGAGGAGGTCCCGGTCGGCTCGTTCTTTGGCCCCTCTGCGACCGGGCCGGACGATGACGACCACTTCGGTCTCGGGCAGGCACCGCAGCACGCGCTCGGTCAGCGCCGTCCCGAGGAACCCGGTCGCACCGGTTATCGCGATTCGCCGCCCTGCCAGCGCCTCTCGGAGCATCCCTCGTGTTTACCACGCCCGTGTTGGGTCGCCGCAGGTTGCCCGTTTAGCTCAGGATCCGCCCACCCGATGCCCGGCGGCCCCGGACCGAACCTCTAGGACCGGCGTTGGCCCGCCTTGGGCTTGGATTGAGGGCGGGTGTACCGGCCGCTGTTTTCCGGCAGCGGGCGGCCCGATGAGCTGACCGCGGCCTGGTCCTTTTTGCGCGAACGGCTGTTCGTACTGGCCGCCTGCCCGCGCTGGGACGACTTTTGACGGGCCGAGCCGGCTGACGAGCTGGTACTGGAAGCACTCTGGTTCGAGGCCCCGTGGGCGGCCAACCAGGCCTTCTGCTCCTTGTTCATGCGGAACATCAGCAACCAGAGCACGTACCCCGCGGGCACCAAGAATGTGAGCCACATGCCATCGGAGAGGCTCTTCGGGAGCGGCGCACCGATCCCGACCGCGGCCGCGATCATGAACGCGATACCGGTCACATACCTTTTGCGCCAGTAGATGGTCCCCGCGGCAGCGAGGGCAATGACCACCAGCAGAACGGCGGTGGCGGGGTGCGTGACCGCCTGGCTGACCACCTCGGTTTTGCCGTGTACCTTCTGGCTGACCTGCTCGGAGTCAGTACTGAAATAGGACACCAGGCCCACCAGGACCAGGAACCCCGCGACCATCAAGCCCCGTACCGGTTCGGGGTCTTGCATGGAGGAAGACGCCTTGCGGGCCTGCCTTATCAGGTCCATACGGCTGGCCTTCTGCGCCGCCTTCTGCTGCTTCTCGCCTTGCTCCGTCGTTGGCCCGTCCCCGCGGCCGGGGTATTGCCCGTCTGCGCCTCGGAGGCCTCGTCGGCGCTCTGGTCGTCGGCTACGTCGAGGTCGTCAGCGGCCGGCGAAGCGTCCTCATCCTCGGGTGCCGGGCGCCTCGCCGAAGGAAGTTCACTCTTCCTCCGCCTCGCCGTCTCCCTGAACCTCGTCCTGGGACTGGTCCGCCTGGCCTCCGTCACCAAGCAGCCATGGCCGTACGGTCACGGTGCTCTGGCGGGGCCCGAGCTGCTCGAGCTGTGCTTCCACCGGCAGGTCCATGGGCGGTTCGCCGGAGGTTTGCATGACGATGGCGGGCTCTTTGCGTTCGGGCTCGAAGACGCTTTGGAGGCCGAAGGCAAACGCAGTAAGGACGGCGCCAGTGGCGCTCCGCTGCCGCCACCGCTCAATGGAATCAGGCAGCCCCGTGCGACGGGGAGCTTCGTTCTCGAGGATCTGTTCCGTGCCTTCGGGCGCGGCCCGCCGGACGTGCCGCCGACCGAACTCGTCGACCGTCTCTACGAGGTCGCCTTCGCCCTCCTCGTCCTCTTCGTCTTCCTCGAGGTCGTCCGTGTAGTGAAAAAACTCGGCGTCCTCGGTGAAAGTTGCCTCATCCTCTACCCATTCGCTCACGTCGTCGCTGGCGCCGCCATTGCTACTAGGAGCGCCTGCGCCTTCACCGTTTGCCCGTTCAGGGTCGTGCTCGGCCACTCACCCAAAGTACCGCTTCGAAGAGGGCTGAGGGCGCCGGGCGCTGCGGCCAACCTCCTGCGGGCGCCGTTGCCGGTGCGACCAGCGCCGGCGGCCTGGGGCGCCTGGGACGGTTTATACGCAAAAAGCGTCACAAATCGTCCCACGCGGACTGACCAGGGCCCCAGCCGTTGCTGCACCGTTGGTTGCGGGCCCTCCGGTCGGGGCGCGAGACTGATTTGTGACAGCGGCCGGAGCTGGAGGTAATAGCTTTGACCGCAGTGCTCGTGGACTGGGCCCCCAGTCGCAGGTTCAACGGGCTAACGGGCGCTTGGCTCAGTTGGTTAGAGCGCAGCCTTCACACGGCTGAGGTCGGAGGTTCGAGTCCTCTAGCGCCCACTCAGGAGTGAACAGCGGAATGCCAGTTAGCAGCGCTTATGATGAAAAGGAAGCATGTCGTGGTGACTATTAGTGACCGTTCGTGCCGGTAGCTGACAGCTATTGACGTGTCGTTTATACACGAGATTGTACACGCCGTGAGCCAAGCCGACCGCGTGTATAACACCGTCTTTGGCTGGGCACCACAGACCAAGGACATCTCAGTCCACCTTCACCTTGCCGAGGTACTGGTTGCTCCGCGCTTTGCTCCTGGTCAGAGGCCTAAACCCCGCTTCTCAGGGACCCTCCGTGTCAAATACGTGTCAAATCGAACGTCGAACCTTTGTTCGGTACCGACTCTGGCCGACCTAGGGCATCTATTGGTTTGGCGGTAGTTTGGCGCCAAAGACGGGCGCCGCGCCCTGATGAAATTCCGGCGGCTCGAACGTAGTGACATGCGCCCGCTGCTGGGCTTGGAACCGCTTCAGCACCTGCGACTTGCTCAGGTCTCCGCCTTCCTTGGTCACCAGGTCGAGCAAGTTGGAAAGGGCAAGGTGGACTACCTCGTCGGGCTTCACCCCGAAACGGCCAGCCATGTACTCGACGCTCTGCCAGTCGTAATCCGTCAGGCTAACGACGTGCTCGGTCATCAGCCGACCCTAGTCCGGAAGGCCACGGCGACTGCCAAATCCTGTGACCTTCCGCAGTTCCAGGATCGCGTCGTCGACCTCAGCAACAATCAGCTCCATTCCCAAGACGACGCTGAGTACCCCCTGGCCACCACTCAATAGGTCGAACAACTCCTGTCT
>CAVVMN010000010.1:0-257396 GCA_963749305.1 uncultured Acidimicrobiaceae bacterium | reverse complement strand
GCCACCGTCTCAGAGGTAAAGGCGATCCCGAGCGGAGCCCCCTTTTCGTCGTACTCGGTCATAGGCGCGAGCGCCGGCCTCGACCAGCAGGCCCTGGATCTGGGCGATGGTCCGGTTCACCGGGACCGAAGTCGTGTAATTGAGCAGAGGCATCAGTCGATCCTTAGCGGCCGCTCGAAGGCGATCGCCGCAACCGCGACCATGACCACTTCGTACTTAGCCCGCTTGTCCGCGTTGGCCAGCCCGCCGTAGCGGCGGGTGAAGACCGGCACCACGGAGACGACCTCGTAGCCCTGGTCCCCCAGCAATGCCTGCCACCCGGCCGAAATGGGCTCGTCCACGTTGAGGACCACCCGGTCACCCCAGCACTTCACCGCGTCGGCGTGGCCGGCCCAGTACAGGTGCGCATAGCGAGGGTGCCCGGTGTACCGGGCCAGTTGCGGGGGTGAAGCGCTCGGCCGAGGGCGATCCCGTAATCGCGACGCCCTTGGTCTTGGTCGTCGGGGTCGGGCCGTTCTTATAGTCCCCAAATCGTTTGTTGAGGTACACGGTGGACGTGACGACCGTGAACGGCCGCGGCGGGTAGCTAGGGTCACGTCGGCGACTACAACCACCGGGTCATGGGGCGGGTCCCCACTCTTCGATATCGCCGCCGCTGAAGGTGGCGCCCAGCTCGTCGCACGAGCGCCGAGACGCACCCCGGGACCTGCGAACGGATCATAGACGTGCTCACCCGGGGAGATAAGGCCGGCGAGGACGTCGAGAACCTCTGGGCAGAACTGGCACGGATCAGCCATCACCGGTACCCCCGTCGATATACGAAGCGTCATAAAGGACCGACAATCGCCGGATCTCGTCGGGGTCGGCGTCGTCGCCCAGGTCGCCGATGGCCATCGCGGAAAAGGCGCACTCGGCCCACTCGACGCCGCGGTGACGGACGTGGGCCATGCTTATGTCTTCCAGCCGGTCTACGTCTCCGGGTTGTTCGTCCCTGCCGCACCATCGGCACGGCTCCCAGGGCTTTCCCGAGGTGAGAAATGCCCAATCGTTGCCGATGGGCAGGACCTCGAAATCGTCGTCGTCGCTCATGACCCCGGCACCACGAACGGCTCAGGGTGCGGAGCCAGTGCTCGACCTGGGCCAGCTGGGCGCGGCGGGGATGCTGAGCACGAGGGCGACCGCGACAAGAAAATCGGGCACCCAGGATGTCCCACTCCCATTGCTGGTCGGGCTCGAGGTCGCCGTCGGCACCGGCGATACGGTTCGGGCTAGCGCCATAGTCGGAGAGCAGGCTCACGGCCTTGTCAGCCTCCTCGGCACCAGCGAAGGCGATCGCGGCGCGGCCGTCGCCGTCGCCCTGGCAGGACCACTGGGTGTGGATGCCGTGGTGCCAGAAGGCCCCCAGGACGAGAGCGAGCTCGGCGTCGATAAGCGCTTCGTCGCCGCAGCAGGTGACGAGCTTGACGGCCGGGTGACGGTTGCCCTTGTAGAACTGGCCCGGTAAGCCGGTGGCGCCCACCGGGGCCGGGTTGGGCTCCTCCTGCTTTGCTGGCGGCTCGGTCCCGGGGCCGTCTAGGTCGTCGTCGTCGTCGTCATCGTCATCGTCGTCGTCGACGCGAAGCTCTTGGTAACCAGGCCCACCTCGCCACCGATGCCGGTACCGGTAAGACCGTAGATGTCAATGGACCCGGGCCCGAGCTTGACGGGACAAAGGTGTCGGGGTCCCACTCGGATGGGCCTCGACCAGTTCCGGGCCCGCATCGAGCCCCCTTGGCGCAGCTTGCCGGCAAGGACGGCTTGTGGGTGGTGGTGCTCATCGATCCTCCTCGTCACCGAATATGTCAACAAGGACTTGGCGTTTTAGCTCTTCGAGCACAGCCGCGGCTTCCCAGTTGATGTCGAGCCCGCTCAGCACGTCGACCAGGGTTCTGGCCTGGTCGACCGTCAGGTGTATGGGACGGTCCGGGTCGGGGTCGGGCCACGGCATCGCGCTCATGGTTCGTCCTCCTCCTCGTCGTCGCCCTCGGAGTGTTGGTCAGCTGGTGGTCGGCCGCGCCCGAAGCTCTTAGCCGCTAAGCGCTGGAGGGTCGCCAGCGAGGGCGCTAGTTGGCCCTCGGCTTCGGTTTTGAAGCTCTGGCGCATGACCTCGATGGCCACCGTCGTATGGGTGATGGAGCGGGCCACGCTGGCGAGCTCCTCGGGCCGAGGCGGAGGTTGTTCCTCGGCCTGAACGCCAGCAGGTGGCCGACGTTGTGGCACAGCGTCATGGCGGCGCCGTTCAGCAGCTCACCACAGGCGCAGGCGAGGTCGGCCAACTGGGTCGGGCTGCAGCCCTCCAGCAGCGCGGTGACGCTGGCTTCGTCGTCCTCGGCCGCGAACTTGGCAAGGCGGACGAGCTGGCCCGAGCGTGGAAGTTGAGAGTGCTCACTGGTCGGCCTCGGCGTCATTGGGTGTTATGTTCGGCATTGCAATCACCTTTCTGTGCGGTTGTGGTTGTGGTTTTCTGATCTGAGGGCCTCGGGGTGTCGCTTTCTTCCGGGGCCTTCGGTGGCTCACGATCACGTTCATCGGCTCCCCGCGACAATGGGGGCGTCAAGGCCAGCCACTCCTGCCGGCAGCGGTCGCTGCAGAAAAGGGCCAAAGGATAAGGCAATTTGCCGTCGCACTGCAGGCAGGTCCGGGGCTCCTGGTAGCTCACTGACGTGGGCGGTGGACGTAGCGGCTCATCGGCTCCCGGCCCGTTTGCCGTAGGTGACGCCTCGCCCGACATCGATGCTCCCGTCGTGGCCGACCTGGAGCACCCGGCCCTCGCCCACGAATAGGTCGAGGAGCCCAGTCGTTCCACTGCGCGAGCCGACGCGGTTCTGCGCCATTACCGAGGCGAGGGCCTCGTGCTGTTTATCGAGCGGCCACAGGAAGACCCAGTCGAGCCAGACGCGGACCCCGCCGGCGAGCTCGAACAGGCTGCGGCCGTAGTCGAGGCACTGGCTGATGGCGGGGCCGATCTTGATGTCCGAGCGCTTGGCCTCGATCCCGATGACGCCGTAGGACCAACCCGCTTCTTTCAGCTTCGCATGGGTACCAGCACCCGATCCATGCGCACCGCTTGTCCTCCTGGCACGGGCGCGGCTGGACCGACGTGCCCCACACTTCCTTGTAAACCGTGAACAGCGCACAGCGGTCGAGGACCGCGTCCGCGCGGCCAGTGATGCCGCCTCGTCGGCGTAGTCGCCGGCAGTCCTCGGCAGCTGTGGGGTGTAGACGGGGCGGCCCGGAGGTTGTCCAGGTTCAACAGGTCGTCGGGGTCGTGGGCGGTGGTCACTGGTCGGCGGAAGTCACGTTGTCAGAGGTAGCGAAATCACTGTCACCACCGTCATCACTGTCACCGCAGACGCAAAAGCGCTGCTCAGGACGGGTACCAGCCGGTGACAGTGCCCATGAAGGTGGTGGAGGCCACCGTCACCGGCACTGTCACCAGGAGCGCCGCTAAAACGGCTGCTCACAGGCTCGGAGCGGGGCGTGATGACGGTGATGACAGTGATGACGGTGGTTTTGCCTCTCCTGCATTCCGGGCTCTCACGGCTCGGGCGCCTCGATGTACTGAGTCAGGACGATCTTCCGCCGGCGCTTGTCGCGGTCGAAGGCGACCTCAACACCATCGGTAACGAGGCGCGGTCGCCAGCCGTCTCATGACCGCACCGAGGTGCCCGGCGATAGCGGGCCACTCTTTCGGCCGGGGGTCGGGGACGACGAGGGCGTGGAGCAGGTCGGTGGCCGTACCTTTCCACCTCCGCCCTGGCCTGAGCTCGCTGCCGCGACAAACAGGCCAGGCTTGTCCTCGGCGAACTCTTCGGCAGCGGGCTGGAGGCGCTCTCCGGTTGCGCTTTCACCAGCGCCACGACGGCCTGGGCCACGGGGTCGTCGGCGACCACGGAGCGCAGGGCATCGTCCACGCTGGCCCGGTACGCCTTCAGCGACTCCCACCCCATGCCGACGTCGATGGCAGCCAGGTGGCGGCCGAAGTCCGCCATCCGGGGCAAATTGTCAGGCCGCACCCGGGGCAGCTGGCTGAGGACGGCGGCCACCACGTTGAACAGGCCGGCCAGGATGGCGGGGCGGTAGAGGGCGAACTCGGCCATGATGGCGGCGTCCTCTTTGCGACAGTCGTCGGCGATGGGGTCCAGCTCGACCGGCAGGAGCCGCCCGGCCAGGTCGCCGTGGACAGGACCGGCCGAGATCGAGGTCAGGCACACGGCCCGCTGGAACGCAGTGACCGTCACGTCCAGGTTGGTGAACAAGGTCGGTCCACCGAGCCTTCTCCGGTCACGGCCCTGCACAGGCAGTCTTGGAACCAAGGCTTGATCTCCGTGATGTTGTCGAGCACAACGACGTGGCTCGCCGACGCCTGGGCCACCCAGTCCCGCACGTCGGTCGGGGCGCGCCGCAGCGGTGCCGGCGATGGGTCGAGCAGCCCGCTCACGAGGCGACCGGCCGTCGACTTGGCTGAGCCCTGCTCGCCCAGGAACAGCAAGATCGGGACGGCCAGCCCGGGCATGAGGGCGCAAACGAGCCAGCCGAGTATGAGGGGCCATGACTCGTCTCGGATATTGAGCAAGTCCTTCAGCGTGTTGAGGCTGCCGGCTTCGGCCGGCAGCGGCATGGCCGACATGGCCCGGGTATGGCGGAACGGGACCGGGCTACGGAGCGCGACCGCCCACGCCCCGGGACCGACCACGACGACGCGGCCGTCCTCCCGAGCGAGGTTGACCACGATGGCGCCGCCGTGGCGGGCCACCCGTAGATGAAGAGGCTCCCGGTCGGCCTGGAGGGCCATGCCCTCGAGCACGTTGACGGCGTCGGTGAGGGCGCCTCCGGATGCGGCGCCTCCGGTCGAGTCGAAGTAATAGCGGGCCAGCTCGGCCCGGAACGAATTGCTGCCCCGCAGGAACCGGGCCCGGTTCGCCCCCGAGTGGGCCACGGCGAAAGGCTCGTCCTCCAGGCTGGCGCCGAAGCGGTACCGCGACAGGGGCCGCGTTGACCAACCGTGTCGCCTGTGACTTCGACGGCGACGTCGTCGTCCCGCCCGGCTCGGCATCGTCGTCGAACGGCGAATTGCCGTTTGGCGGCGCCATGTTCTCCTCTTCTCGCGAAGCTTCGTCCAAGATCGGCCCATCCACGGCGGCACTGTCACCGCCGTACTCGCCGACGGGGCCGGGCTCCTCTTCGCCGTGCTCCCCGGCGGTGCCGAGCTTGGACAGGACCCGGGCCACCTCTTCTTCGAGGCGGGCGCCGTACTTGCCGACCGAGGGCTTGTGGAACTCGGCAGTGCTCAATGTCTGGCCATCGCTGAAGTGCGCTCGCCGGCAGGCGCAGACCAGCTCGAAAAGCCTGGCGCTGCGGTCTAATTTGGCGTCAGCCGGGTCGGCCAGGATGGAGGCTATTGGGCGGGAAGTCGCCCGGGGGCGCCTCGGCGCCGGCCTGGGCGGTGTGAGTGTGAGCCGTGCTTCTCCTGCGTTCGGGCGGCAGTATGCGGTCGAGGGCCGCTACCGTCCAGCCCTTCACTCCGTCCCGCCGCTTTCTCTGTTGATGACGACAAGAGCGGGCTCGCCGCCCCCGAGCACCTTCGCTTTGTGGTTCAGCGACCCCGCCGGTCGCAAGTAAGCGTTCAAAGCCGACGGGGAGGGGTCGGCGTGGAGGTACGACACCAGGCGCCGGTTCGACGATGCCACCGTGGCCGGTGGCGCCGGCTCGGCCAGCATCACGTAGTGTGCAGGTAGTTCCAGCCGCGGCCCGAGGCCACCATGAACCCGCCGCCCTCATCGACCATGTTGATGGCGCGGGACAGGTAAAAGTCGTCGGCATTGTCCAGGTCGGCCCACAGCCAGCGCGACGGCAGGGGCTTGCGCCGTTTCATGTCCCGCATCGGGTTCTCGCTCATCCCCGGCGTCAGCCACACGTCGCAGACGTCGGCCAGGCCGGTGATGTGGGCCACCATGTTGTCGAGCTCGGCCGGCAGCCGGAAGAACCGCTCGGAGAAATCAGGGTGCTCGACCTTGCCGCTTGCCCCGAGGACCGGGGTCCCGTGGGCCACGAACACCCAGCCGGGCGTATCGCCGTAGACGAGCCAGCAGTGACGGCGGACCTGGCTAGGGTCGGCCATCGGGCCACCGGCGGCCGGGTTCACGCTCTCCTGGGGCTCGCTCATTGCGGTCCCTCCAGGAACTGGTCGGCCGTCTCGGCCAGTTCGATTACCGCCCCGGCCGCAGTGCGGCAGTCGAGCTCGCCCGCCATGCAGTGAGCCAGGAGTTTCACGGCCGCGGCGAGACGGTGCACAGCCTCGTCCACAGCGCTGTCCCTGTCGTTCGGTAGGCCGGCCATGACCCGCAGGAGGGCCTCTGTGGTGGGGTCGACGGGCCGGCCGCCATCGGGCATCCCTGTCTCGCAGCGGCCAGGCCCGTCGGTTTCCATCTACTTTTCAGCCGGCTTTTCGAGCGGGTTGTCTAGGCACTCGATGTAGCACAGTTCTTGCTCAGCATCGGAGAGCCGGGCCCGAGTGTTCTCGGCGCACTCCTCTACCCAGCCCATGTGCAGCCAGGTGATGAGGTCGCCCAGGCGCTCGAGGTGCGACCACGGCACGCCGAAGCGCTCGGAGATGTGCTCAGCCAGTTCGACCGGGTCGTCGAAGTCCTCTGGGGCCTTCTCGTCGGTAATCGCAGGTACGGTGGTTGTTGACAAGGTATTTCCCTCCTGGGGGCCGGTGGGTTCTGAGCCCGTAGCCGGCCCCCTGTTGTTTGCCTGGCGCCGGCTCGGCCGGCGTTCGCGCCCGGGTGGGGCACGACCTGTGCTTACGCAGTGGGCGCCGAGGACACGACCCTCGGTGAGCGTCGTTAGCGCTAACGCCCGGTACTGCAGAGGGCGGAGCGGGGCTCAGGCGGCGCTGCTGCGGCGAGGTGGCTTAGGCGGTGGTTCGGGCGGCAGGTCGGCCGCGGGCTCGGCCGCTTGGCGTTCAGTCCAGGCCATGACGTCCGCAGGCCGGTACTTCCGCTCCCTGCCTATGCGATAAGAACGAGGCCCTTGCCCTGCCAGCTCCAATATCGCAAGGTGCTCAACGGGATCCCCAGGAATTCGCACACCTCTCTGGACGACCAGAACGCTCGCTCAGGCGGGGTCTTCGTCGGCAACCCGAGCCACACCCACACCCACAGCCACACCATCAAGGTCACAGCGCCCTCCTCTCTCGGAATCGACTTGCAGTACTAGTCTTAGCTCGCCCCGATTCGTATTGCAAGACGATTCCTGGTACTGTGCGAGTTGCATGCGAAAGGAACTAGCGGCCGACAAGGACGGCCCGCTCGGTAAGTGGAAGACCGAGCCGGTCCTGGCCGACGGCAAAAAACGGGCCTTCGAGTTCATTGCCACCAACACCGAGTTCCCCTATGAGGTGAAGGTGCACCTGTCTTGGTCGATCGAGAACGGCCGCTTCTATGCCGACGAAGTCACCGTGCGCAAGCTAGAAGGCCATGGCCCGTACGGCCTGGGCCTACCCGTGACCAGTGAGGTACTCCACAAGGTCCCCCTGGCTGCGCTGGTCCGGGAGTACTTGATCAGGATGGTGGAGCCCCCGCAGTGGAAAGCTCCTGCCGATGAGCTGAGCGAAGTCGCTAACACTTACATAGGCGCGCTCATGCTCGGGGAACCACCGGCCAAGGCGGTGGCGGAGCGGTTCGGGTGGTCCAAGTCCGTCGCCAGCAAGAAGATCATGGCCGCCCGCGCCGCGAGATTGCTGAGCCCCACGACACGCGGAAAAGCGCGGGGCCTAAGCGAGCGACCACCCCCATCTCCCGAGGAAATCGAGCGTTTGGCCCGCCACGGAGAACAGCAACTGCGCTACTTGGCCGAACAGGGATCTCCCCAAGCGCTCGAGGCGCTCGAGGACTTGGCTCGCCTCGCCGAACTAAGAAAAGAAAGGCAGGTCCGTGATGGCAAGTCTGAAACGGCTCCCTAACGGCATTTGGCAAGTGCGGTGGTGGACGCCCGACCACCGCCCCGCTAAGAAAAACTTCGCCACTAAGCCCGAGGGGCAACGGTTCAAGACGTCCCTCGAGCACCAGCTGGCCCAGGGCGCCTATATCGACATCAACGCGGGGAAGCGCCTCTTCTCCGATTACGCCCAGGACTGGTTGAAGGTGAAGGCGGCCAGTGTGACCGAGAGGACCTGGATCAACCAGGAGGGCCGCCTGCGTAACCATCTCCTGCCCGTCCTTGGTCCTCGGCAGCTCAGCGCGATCCGGCCCGAGGACGTGCGCCTGCTTGTGGCCGAGCTGACGACGGTGACGCACCTCGACGCGGCGACCGTGCGGCCGGTCTATTTCCTGCTGCGGCGGATACTGACCACCGCCGTCGCTGACGGGCTGATCGCCCGCAACCCCTGTATCGCGGTGGAACTGCCGGCCGAGGAGCAGGGCCAGGAGATGTTGTTCCTCACGCCAGTCGCGCTGGGTCGGCTGGCCGAGGCGGTCGACCCGAGGTTCCGGGCGCTGGTCTTGACCGCCGGCTACTCGGGCCTGCGGGCTGGCGAGCTCTCGGCATTGAAGCTGGAGCGGGTGCTGTTCCTCCGGCGGCGCCTGGCCGTGGTCGAGGCGCACAGCGAGGTGCGGGGCCGCCTCGTCACCAAGTCCACCAAGACCCGGCGCCGGCGCGAGGTGCCAATCCCTGCCGCACTGGTGGACCTGCTCTCAGAACACGTGGCCCGCTACCCGTCAAAGGAGGGCTTCGTGTTCACGGCGGCCGAGGGCGGGCCCGTCCGTCATCACAACTTCTACGTCCGCCACTACAAGCCGGCCGTGCTCGCGGCCGGCCTCCCCTCGGAGCTCCGGTTCCACGACCTGCGGCACTCGGCCGCCGCCATCTGGATCGACCAGGGCTGCAACGAGAAGCAGTTAGCCACGTTCCTGGGCGACACGAGCCGCGCCATCGAGCGCTACAAGCACCTCTTCGACGGCCACGAAGAAGCGCTCATGGAGTGGGTCAACGCCACCATGACATCGACGTCCGCGCCCTTTTCGCGCCCTGCTGGTGCCCTACCGTCCAACCTGGCCGACCGAATAAGGCCCTGACCAGCACCTTTGTGGAGCGGACGACGGGATTCGAACCCGCGACCCTCACCTTGGCAAGGTGATGCTCTACCAACTGAGCCACGTCCGCGTTGACCTAATACCTTAGCGCCCGGACGGACAGGCGTGCCTGGAACCGTGAAGCGGTTGACGAGCGGCCCGGAGTTGGCCGGCCCGTCAGATCCCGGTGCGGTCTGGGCTCAGCTGGAGGCCGGCGGGGCGGCGGGCGACGACGCCGGCTGCGTCCCCAACGTCACCGTCGTAGTGTTCGTCTTCCCGTCACGAACGTATTTGACTTTCACCTTGTCGCCAGGCTTCTGGCTCAAGGTCAGGGACACGAGCTCGTCCGTGCTCACGACCGACTGGCCATTGAGTTCAGTGATGATGTCCCCGACCTTAAGGCCGGCGGCGGCGGACGGCCCGCCCGGGTCGACGCCCGTAACCAGCAACCCCTCCGCCACACCATGCACAAGGCTGGCGTCAGGCGACAGCGGCACGGCGGTCAGGCCGAAGTAGGCATGGGTCACCTTGCCGGTCGAGATGATCTCGTTCGCTTCCTGGGAGGCGAGGGCGATCGGGATGGCGAAGTTGAGCCCTACGCTGCCACCGGTCGCCTCTCCCGATGAGGTGGGGACGCTGGCGCCGGCAGAGGGCATCCCGATCAACTGCCCGGAGCAGTTGACCAGGGCGCCACCGCTGTTGCCGGGGTTGATCGACGCGTCCGTCTGGATGGCATCGATGAGCAACGCCGTCTCGATGTCCTCCCCCGGAACCGCAACGGTACGGTCGAGGGCGCTGACGATCCCGCTTGTCACTGTGCTCGAAAGGCCCAGGGGAGCGCCGAGGGCGACGACAGTTTGCCCGACCACCAGGTCGCTCGAGGACCCTTCAGCGATAGCCGGCAGCTTGCCCTGGTTGTTCACCTTGATAACGGCTACGTCTGTCAACGGGTCACGTCCAGTGATCGTCGCGTCCGCCGTCTTCCCGTTGCTGAACAGCACTGAAACGGTGCCACCGTTGGCCGCCAGGGCGACCACGTGGTTGTTCGTCAGGATGTAGCCGTCGGACTTGATGATCGACCCCGACCCCGTGCCGCCCTTGTCGCCTTTCCTGGCACTGATCGTGACCACGGACGGCAGGACGTTATCGGCGATGCTCGGTATCGAACACGACGACGAGCTGGCCGACGCGGTCGCACCACTTGCCGCCGCCGTGCTGGGATGAAGTGCGTAGCCCACAAAGCCACCCACGACACCGCCAATCAACGCGACGACCGCGAACGTGGCCACGAGCGTCCAGTTGAGATGCTTGAGACCGCCGCTTCGCGGTTTTGATGACGTCATAGCCGCCTCCCCGCTTGCTCGCTGGTAAATGGGATCATAGCCCTGGTACATGTCCCGAGAGCCCGCATCACACGAACCTCGATAGGCCCAGGCCAGCAGTCGTGCGCCCCTTTCAGCATCACCCTGTTGATGTGAAAGCAGCCAGCCCTCATCGTCTCACGCGTGGCGTGGTCCCTTGCGCACAAATCGGTCGAATTGGGCGGGTCCCGCTTGCGCGACCGGTCCGCCCGAGCGGCGACTTGTGTAGCATTTCGGCCCCTCAGGGGCCGCGATTCACCCCAGGTCGCGGACATGCCTCCGACAGAGCGAGAGCTTGCTCGCCAAATCGGGAAGCCCCCCACAACTATTCGCCGAAGCGGTTCGCTTTCGATAAGTCGGCCCCCTTTAAGAACTTCCCGCAGGCGAGGAGGCTCCTTGCCTCGACGGCGTTACCAGGGACACTCAAATGCCCGGATTCACCCTCTTGGGGTGGCGATCGTGCCTGGATATGACGTAGTTTCGATGAACGGCTGCCGCTTCACATGAGACGGTGTGCCCTTATCCGGGAGGTCCTTGATGGGCAAAAACCTGAGCACGACAGTGGCCGTTTATACGGACCAGAGGTTGGCAGAACAAGACTGGGAAGCCATGGAAAAGGCGGCCAAGTCTGAAGGAGGGATCGACCTGGCGGATGCGGCCTTAATCAGGCGGAACCTTGACGGCACGGTTGTCAACCTGCGCCAGCAGTCTCACCATGGCTGGGGCAAAGGCGCCATTGCCGGCGCCATGGTCGGCATCATTTTCCCCCCCTCGCTCATAGGCAGTGCCATTGTCGGCGCCGCCGGCGGTGGGATAGTGGCCAAGCTCACCCGCAAGATCAGCCGTAGCGACGTAAAAGACCTGGGCGACGTCATGGACGAAGGAGACGTCGACCTGGTGGTGATCACTGACAGCGATTCCGTGAAGCAACTTGTGGACCTGCTCGAGGGCGCGACCAAGACGCTATCGAGGGACGCGGCCACCGCCGACGAGGTCAGAGAGGCTCTGAACGCCGCCGGGACCAGCTCACCACCGGCCGCCGGAGAGCCGTCGTAGGACCGGGTCGCTGGTAGGTCAAAGGAGCCCGCGGGCCGGCGGGGTCGAGGCGGGCCAAGTGGCCCTGACCGAGACCCCACACAGAGAAGGCGACCTGGGAAGGATTTAGGCGACGGGCTAACAGTGCGTCTTCGCCCCGGACAATTACCCGTGCACCGCCAGCACGCACTCGCTCGGCTCGCCTACGACATTTGGTTCCAGGACCTGCACGACCAGGCTCCCCTGCGGGCAGGAAACGGAACGGTCGGTACCCGGGACCAGTACGGCCACCACCCTTACCGAAGCATCGCCGGCGCTGCAGCTGACGGGGGTCGCAGAATATACAGGCGACTTTGCCGTCCCCTCGTCCCGGGCCAAGCAGTCCCCCTTCAACGCCTCGGCGGCGGCAATGTCAGCCTTGCTGGCGTGCGCCGCCGGCCTTGTGGCCTGCCACACCGCAAATCCGACGATAAAAACGACGATCAATAGCGGCGCCAGCCGGTACGGAGAACGCATTGACGGCCGGCGCGCCATGGCGTCCGTCGGCGCCGTCTGGGGCTTGGCCGTCTGGGCCTTGGCCGTCTGGGCCTTGGCCGTCCTCGACGGACCTCCCCCACCTGGAACTGTCTCCCCATCATGGTCCCCACGCCACGCTGGCGGCAGTGGCGGCGCATCGGCACCCGGCGACCACGTAACCCAGCGCCCGAGGCCGTCGTTGAACCATGAAATACGCCCGCTGGACGCTCGCCTCCAGCGCACTCCCCGATGGACGGTCTCCTTGGCCGCCGCGCTGTCGACGCTGCCGTTACCACGACTGGGGGTCACCGAGGCCCGGCCCTCACTTTTTCGTCGTGTTCACGGCGGGAGTTGCTCCCGGGCGGATGGCTGTCACTTCAACAACTTCGACAGGCGGCGGTCGGCCAGGACCTTCCCGCCCGTCTGGCATCCCGAGCAGTACTGGAAGCTCCGGTTGGACAGGTAAACCTCCCTGACCGTGCCGCCACACCTCGGGCAGGCTTGCCCAGCCCGCCCATGAACGGACATGCCTGCCCGCTTGGCATCTTTCAGTTCCTTGGCCGCCTGGCCGAGGCTGCGCTCGACAGCCGAGCGCAGGATGTCTGTCAGGGCTTCGTACAGCCGGGCGACCTCCTCGCTGTTCAGCCGGGAGGCGGCCTTGAACGGCGACAACCGGGCCGCCCAGAGAACCTCGTCAGAGTAAGCGTTCCCTACGCCGGCCAACGACGACTGGTCCGCTAGCACGGTCTTCAGCTGGCCAGACGCTTTCGAAAGCACGGCGGAAAGGGCGGCCTCGTCGAACCCGGGGCTCAATGGGTCGGCGCCAGCCGAGCGACCCCCTCGATAGCCGCGGGGTCGGTTACCAGCCACAGGGCCAACCTTTTTTCCGTACCTTGCTCCGTCAGGTCGAACCCGGCCCCACTCGACAAGCCCACCCGTAGCGCCAATGGGCCTTTCCCGGGCCGGACGCGCGCCGGCGGCACCGGGTCGCGCCAGTGCAACCAGCCCGCCCTGGCCAGGTGGGTAACGAGCCAGAGGTCCTCCGCCTGTATGCAAAGGTACTTGCCCCGGCGTTGCGCTCCCGCCACCTTGCGGCCCACCAGAGACTCGAGAGGAGGCGCGTAGGTCTTCAGCGCCGATAACGACCCGAGATCCGCCCGTTCGATGATCTGGCCGCCCGCCTGCTCACTCACGAACAAAGCCAGGGCCTCGACTTCAGGTAATTCAGGCAAGAAAGTGCCCCTCGGTCCTAGCGACCACTGTGCCCGAAGCCGCCGAGCCCTCGCTCCGATGACGGAAGTTCGTCGACGGCCACGAACTCGGCTTGCGCTACCGCCTTTACGACCAGTTGCGCCACCCGGTCACCACGCCGGACCTCGTACGGCCGGATGGGGTCGGTGTTGACCAGCAGCACCATGAGCTCGTCGCGGTAGCCAGCATCGATAAGGCCGGGGGCGTTCAGCACGGTGACGCCATGGCGCAGGGCCAGCCCGCTGCGAGGTTGGACGAAGCCGGCGTAGCCCTCCGGTATGGCCAGGGCCAACCCGGTGGGGACCAGCGCCCGCCCGCCCGCCGGAATGGTCACGTCGAAGCGCGCCCGAAGGTCAGCCCCGGCGTCCCCTGGCCGGGCATACGCGGGTAGAGGCAGCTCAGGGTCAAGCTGGCGCACTTCTACCTTTACGACGTCGTCGGCGACCACATCCACCAGGGTACTAGCGGGACCGGGGATCGCCTCGGGCCAGGACGGCGCCCGTTATGGGAGCCCGGCGAGCGGCCTGTTCCGGGGCCGAAGCGGCCAAAGCCGCATCAACCCACCTCCGGCCTATAGAGTCCGCACGTGCTCGTTTGGATGGACCTGGAAATGACCGGGCTCGACCCTCGCAAGGACACGATCGTCGAGATCGCCACTTTGGTGACCGACGACGAGCTCGAGACGGTCGCCGAGGGCCCCGATCTGGTTATCGCGACGCCGGGGTCGGCACTCGACGCGATGGACGAGGTCGTGCAGCAAATGCATGCCCGGAGCGGGTTACTGGAAGCTATCAAAGCCTCGACGGTGACCCTGGACGAGGCGGCCAAGGAGACGCTCGAGTTCGTATGCCAGCACATCCCCGAGCCCAGGAAGGTGCCTCTGTGCGGCAACTCCATCGGCACTGACCGGCGCTTCCTGGCCGCCTACATGCCAGAGCTGGAGGATTACCTGCACTACCGGTCGATTGACGTCTCCACCATAAAAGAGCTGGCCAGGCGGTGGTACCCGGAGGCTTTCGCGGCGGCGCCGAAAAAGTCCGGCGCCCACCGCGCCCTCGATGACGTGAAAGAGAGCGTCGAAGAGCTGAAGTACTGGCGAAACACCATCTTTTGCGAAAGATCTTCCCCTCCCCCGACTTGACGTGGCACCATGGATATACAACCGGTACGCGAACTAGCCGGTGTTACGGAGGTGGAGATGACCCGAGCGATGGACACTCCGTTCTTCGAGGACACGACGGGGCGCCGTCGTCAAACCAGCCGTAAAACGCGGCACGCAGTGCGGAGCCATCTACACGTCGCTCTATTCGACGAAGAGATCCTTGATGGCGCCGTCCTGCCCGTCGTGCCACACGACGTGGGCCGAAGATCCTCGCCCAAGGCGAAGAAGGCGCCTACTCCGGGCCACCGGGGCGGCTTCAAGGTGTGGAAGACCTCGTTCTGGAAGCGGCGGCGGCGGTTGTGGGCCGAACGCAACGCAGCCGCGCGGGCAATCGCAGAGACTGAATAGCGGCCACCTAACGTCCCTGGTGGGGGGCCAGGGGTGGCTTTGGCTTGCCCTCGCCCTTCTGGCGGGCTGACCTGCGCAAGTACCTGTAACCTAACGGCCGACGCTAAGTTCGGCGGTATGGAATATCGAACGCTTGGTCGTACCGGTGTAGAGGTCAGCACGCTTTGCTTGGGCGCGATGATGTTGGGCGCTTGGGGCAACACCGACCGAAAAGAGTGTGCCCGCATTATCCAACGCGCCCTGGACGGGGGCATCAATTTCATCGACACCGCCGACGTATATTCGCAAGGGGAGTCTGAGGAAATTGTCGGCGATTTCCTGACCAAAATCGGCGCTGCCAGGCGCCAGGATATTGTGCTGGCCACGAAGTTCCACGGAAAGATGGGCGAAGGGCGCAACCAGGAAGGGAACTCCCGGCGCTGGATAATTTCAGAGTGCGAGTCGAGCCTGCGCCGGCTGAAGACGGACTATATCGACCTCTACCAGATCCACCGGCCGAGCCCCGAAATCGATATCGACGAAACTCTTTCGGCCTTGAGTGACCTAGTGCATACCGGGAAGATCCGCTATTTCGGGAGTTCGACGTTCCCGGCCTGGATGGTAGTGGACGCTCACTGCGTATCAGAACGACGGGGACGCGAGCGCCTATCGTCGGAGCAGCCTCCTTACTCGATGCTCGTGCGCGGGATCGAAAACGATCTTTTGCATGTCTGCCAGGAATACGGCATGGGCGTCCTCAGCTGGAGCCCTTTGGCGGGCGGATGGCTCTCCGGTAATTACGGCACCGGAAAAGAAAACAAGAGCAGGCGAGCGGAGCGCCTTCCGGCCCGTTACGACATGGACGACCCGACCAATAAAATCAAGCTCTTGGCCGTCGACCAATTGGCCGAGTTGGCCGCCAAGGCTGGGCACAGCCTGCCGGAAATGGCCGTCGCCTTTGTCCTTCGTCATCCGGGCGTTACGTCGGCGATAATCGGCCCCCGGACGATGGAACAGCTCACCGGTGTACTCGGTGCGGCGCGGATAACACTGGAGGACAGCGTCCTGGACCGCATCGACGAGATCGTCCCACCGGGGCGGGATATCAACCCGGCCGATAGTGGATGGGTGCCTCCCTGGGTGAGCGAGCCGGCCCTGCGCCGGCGCTGAGCGCGCTCCCGGCGACTTGCGGCGAAGATCTCCGGCGGCCGGTAACCTCGACCCATGATCTTCCCAGACGTCAAAGCCCTGGCCCAAGCAAAGAACTTCGCCGCCTTCACCACGCTGTTGCCGGGCGGGCAGCCAATGACGCACGTGATGTGGGTCGACGCCGATGACGAGCACATCCTGATAAACAGTGAGCTCGGCCGCCAGAAGGTCAACAACGTCACTAAGGACCCCCGGGTCACAGTGACCGTCATCGAGTCGGGCAACCCCTACCGCTACGCCGAGGTGCGCGGGGTGGTTGTCGAACAGGTCACCGGGCCCAGGGCGCGGGCCATATCGACGAGCTGAGCCAGAAGTACGTAGGCCAGCCGTATGACGCCAACAACATCAAGACCGAGAGGGTCATATTGGTGATCGACCCCCGGCGCCAACGCGTCAACGGCTAACCCCGGCCCGAACGCGGCTGTCACTAAGATCAGGCCGTGCCCAAGCTCGGCTTCGGAGTCGATATAGGCGGTTCCGGCATCAAGGGGGCCGTCGTCGACCTGGCCGTGGGGGGCCTGGCCACGGAGCGTTACAAGGTGCTGACACCCCGGCCCTCAACGCCGGGCGCGGTGGCCGACGTGGTGGCGGAGGTGGTCGGGCAGTTCGGCTGGGAGGGCCCACTGGGCTGCACTTTCCCCGCAGTGGTGCGAGAAGGCGTGGCCCGCACGGCCGCCAACGTCGACTCCAGCTGGATAGGCACGAACATCGAGTCGGTGGTGGGTTCGGCCACTGGCCTACCCGTCGTGGCGGTCAACGACGCCGACGCGGCCGGGCTGGCCGAGGCCAGGTGGGGGGCGGGCAAAGATGTCAAGGGCCTCGTAATAGTGGTGACCCTGGGTACCGGCATCGGCACCGCCCTTTTCTACAACGGGGCGCTGATCCCCAACAGCGAGCTTGGCCACATCGAGCTCGACGGCGAGGATTACGAGCGCAAAGCTTCGGCCGGGGCGCGCGAGCGTGAAGACCTGGCCTGGGACAAATGGGCCAAACGGCTGCAACGTTATTTTTCGGCCATAGAGGCCCTTTTGTGGCCTGACCTGTTTATTGTTGGCGGCGGGGTAAGCAAGCGGCCGGAGAAGTTCCTGCCCATGGTGACATTGAACACCCCAATAGTGCCGGCCACGCTGCAAAACGAGGCCGGCATTGCCGGCGCCGCCTACCTGGCGGCCGAGGCGGCCAAGACGAAATAGGCTGCGGGACCGAAGGTCAAGGAAGGGCGGTAACCCCTCCCGGGCCGAGTTCGTCCGGCTGCACTCGGACCAGGAAGCGGGTACCTGTGGGTACGTCGCCGTCCTCGTCGTCATCCACTGGGGCGTCCTCGTCCTGCACCTCGAGCTGGTCGGCGAACTGCGTGTTGTAGAGGTCGGCGTAGAGGCCGCCGGCGGCCAGCAGCTCGGAGTGGCGTCCGCGCTCCACGATCCGCCCGCCGTCTACCACCAGTATCTGGTCGGCATCCCTGACGGTGGAAAGCCGGTGGGCGATCACCAAGGACGTCCGGCCGGCGAGCACCTTTTTGAAGGCTCGCTGTATCGCCGCTTCGGATTCGGAGTCGAGGTGAGCCGTAGCTTCGTCGAGCACGACGAAGTCCGGCGCTTTCAGCAACAGCCGGGCGATAGCAACGCGTTGCTTTTCGCCGCCGGAGAGGCGGTAACCACGGTCTCCGACCAGTGTGTCGAGGCCGTCCGGGAGGGAGGCGACCAGGTCCAGGATCTGGGCTTCGCGAAGTGCTTCGATGAGCTCCTGGTCGGTGGCGTCTGGCTGCGCGTAAAGCAAATTGGCCCGCAGAGTGTCATGGAAAAGGTGAGCCTCCTGGGTGACCACTCCGATCGCCTCCTGGAGCGAGTCCAAAGTCGCGTCCCGCACATCGACGCCGTTGAAGCTCACTGACCCGTCGGTCACGTCGTACAACCGGGCCGAGAGATGGCTGATGGTGGTTTTGCCCGCACCTGACGGGCCGACCAGAGCGACCAGCTGGCCCGGTTCGGCGGTGAAGGAGACGTCGAAGAGGACTTGTTGACCCCCTGTTCGCTCGAGCACGGCGACGGCCTCCAGGGACGCCAGCGAGACCTCCTCTGGGCGCGGGTAGCGGAAATCGACGTGGTCGAAGGCCACCTGCGCCGTTCCCCGCTCCACCGGTACGGCGTCGGGCTTGTCGTCGATCATGGGCGGCAGGTCAAGCACCTCGAAGACGCGGTCGAAAGAAACCAGCGCCGTCATGATGTCCACCTGGACATTGGAGAGAGACGTCAACGGGCCATAAAGCCGGGTCAGGTACTGCGCCAACGCGACGAGAGTGCCAACCGTGAGGGCTCCGTTCACCACCATGACGCCGCCGAAGCCGTACACGAGGGCGGTGGCCAGGGAGGCCGTGAGCATGAGGCCCGTGAAAAAGACCCGGCCGTACATAGCCGTGGTTATCCCGATGTCCCGCACCCGCCCCGTCCGGGCCCGGAACGCGTCGGCCTCGTACTGCGGGCGCCCGAAAATCTTGACCAAGAGGGCGCCGGCCACGTTGAAGCGTTCGCTCATCATGGTGTTCATTTCGGCATTGAGGTTGTACGCCTCTCGAGTGATCTTGGCCAGCCGCCTACCCACCCAGCGGGCCGGGAAAATGAACACCGGCAACATGAGCAGGGCCAAAGCCGTTATCTTCCAACTCAGGATAAACATGGCCACGAGCGTCACCGCCACGCTTATGAAGTTGCCGATTACCGAGTTGAACGTGTCGGTGAACGCTTGCTGCGCCCCGAGCACGTCATTATTGAGGCGGGATATCAGGGCTCCCGTTTGCGTCCGGGTGAAAAAGGCGATCGGCATACGCTGGATATGGGTGAACACCTTGTTGCGCATGTCGTAAATAAGGCCCTCACCCACGCGGGAAGAGATCCAGCGTTCCCACAGCCCGAGCGCGGCGTCGAAGACGGCCAGTAGCCCTACGGCGACGGCCAGTTCGACCACCACGGTGGAGTCCTTGCGCCCGATTAGCTCGTTGATGATGGCCCGGGTAAAAAGCGGGTTGACGGCGCCGACTAGCGCGTCGATGATTATCAGGACCAGGAAGAGCGCCAGCGCTCCGGTGTACGGTTTGGCGAAACCACCGATGCGCTTGACGATCCCCTTGGGGAGCTTGTGGCCTTTGATCTTGTCGTCTTGGCGCATCGAGCGCATGAGCCCGTACCCAACCCTGGCCCCTCCACTCATGTGCATCATGGAGACCACTCTCTCACGCGCGAGCCGAAATGCGGCATGGTTTTGGCTGCGCGTTGGGGGTCCCGGAACGGAGCCCGTTGCCCAGAAGTGACCGCGGAGCGTAGGGGCCTGCCTTCGCTCACGGCCCGTCGCGGCCGCCGGTGCTCATAGCAAGGTCTATCGTTGCGTTACAGGGCCGCCAGCGAGCGCCCGGGCAGCGAGGGGAGCACCTATTGTCGAATGCCCAGCCGATCGACGTGCGCGATATGGCGATCATCCACCAAACCTTCCGTAACGCTTACGAGGAATCCGCCAGGCTGGTGCGGGCGGCACCGACACCATCAGCGGCTCGGGTAACGTTCCTGGCTGACCACATCGATTTCGGTCTGGCGATGCTGCATGTCCATCACGGCGGCGAGGACGAGCTGGTCTATCCGAAACTGATCGAGCGTGCTCCTGAGCAGCGCGCCGTCATCGAGGAGACCGAGCACCAGCACCAGGAGATCGCTACCGTGCTAGACGCGGCCGCGGCGGCCTGCACGGCCTGGCGTCAGCGGCCCAGCGCAGAGACGGGCGAGGCGTTGGCGTCCGCCCTCGACCAGCTGAATTTGGTCGTCCAGCCCCACCTCGACGACGAAGAGCAAAAGGTTGTCCCCCTTGCCGCGGTGACCCTGACGCAGAAGGAGTGGGACGCCGTCGGCGAGCACGCCGTCGCCCAGATCCCGCGTCAGAAGAAAGCGGTGGCGTTCGGGATGATCCTCGATCCGCTCGGGCCCGCCGACCGCGCTCACATGATGCGTGTCCTGCCGGCCCCGGTGCGGGTGCTTTACCCCGTCCTTATTGACCGGCCCTGGAAGAAGTACGCGGCCACACTGCGCACCGGGACCTGAGCCACCGCCTGAGCTCCTTATAAGCACCCGGGCGCTGGCGCCCCTTTGGAGGTGCCTCGGCCAGACTCGAGCGCGTATTCCGAAAGGCGTTCGGCCACCTCTGCCGGCCGGGAAAGAGCATTAAGGTGCCCGCCGGGGACCGTACCCGTTTCAAGCCCAAGGCGTTCCTTGGCCACCCGACGTTGGAACCGGGCCGGGAAGAACCGGTCATCCCTTCCGGCCAGCACTCTGGTAGGCACGTCGGGCCACTTCGGGATGTCGCAGGGCTGCCCGAAGGCAACGGCGGCCTCCGGCCGTTCCTCCGCCCCGTCGGTAGCCAGCACCTCAGCAGGGACGTCGTGCAAGAAATAGGTCGGGACGTCGAACTCGACTTGATAGCCGCCGGCATTTGCCGCCGCCACCCGGGCCTCTTCGGCCCGGTGTTCCCCCACCAATCTCCTGGCGTTTCCCCGGGGAGAGGGACCATGGCGTTAATAAGCACCAGGAGGCGGACCGGAGCGCGGGCGCATGCCATTACGGCACTGAAAGCCCCCATCGATTGCGCCACGAGGACCACATCCTCACCGCTGTATTTGCCGATGGCGCCGACGATCAGGTTGGCGTACTCGGGCAGGCCGGCGCTTTGGTCGGGGCCAGGCAAGTCGACGGCCACAGCTTCATGGCCTCGCCCTTCAAGTTCGGGTGCGACCCGGTGCCAGTACCATGCCGCGCCGCCCGCTCCGGGGACCAGTACGAAGGCGCTCATACTCGCTCGTTTCTCCGTGGTTGGCGGCTCATCGCGAAGTACGACGTACCGCGCCGTCCGGGATCATCGCGAGCGAGCGCGGACCGCAGGGGCGCCGGCCTGCCCACCGTGTGGTACAGGCCGGGCGCCCGGTTTATTAAGCCGGTTCGGGTAAGCGGTTGTCTCCTATGACCTTGCGGTACCAGCTGTAGCTGTCTTTGGGGACCCGCTTGCCGCTGGGGTAATCCACCCAGACGATGCCAAAGCGCAATGAGTAACCCATAGCCCACTCGAAATTGTCCAACAGGCTCCACACGAAATAGCCCCGCAAGTCGACTCCCTCGTCGATGGCGCGTTTGGCCGCCTGCAGGTGCTGTTCCAGGTAACGGATCCGGGCGCCATCGTGCACTGAGCCATCGGGGCCCACGTAGTCGTGTTGGGCCGAGCCGTTCTCCGTTATGTACAAGGGGATCTTCGTGTACTCGTCACGCACCCGGACCAGCAGGTCGGTCAACCCCTGCGGGTCCACTTCCCAATTGGCCGCCGTCGTCTCTAGTTCGGGACGGCCAACCGACAGAGTGCCGTAACGGGGGCCTTTCCCACCGGGTGGTACCCAGTACCCGGCCTCTCGCGCTTGCTGCAGCCTTCCTTCGTCCAGGACCACGGTGGTGAAGTAGTAGTTGATGCCCAGGAAATCGATCGGTTGGCTGATGGCGGCCAGGTCACCCTCCTCGACGGCGTCGAAGGGGGCCCCATTGTCGGCTGCGAGTTGGACCACGTCCGCAGGGTATTGTCCCTTGAACAGAGGGTCGAGATAAAGGCGGTTGAGGGCGCCGTCCTCTATCCGGGCCGCCGCCACGTCCAGCGCGTCGTCGCTGGCCGGGATTTTGGGGCCGAGGTTGAGGGTGATCCCCAGGGGCACTTTCGTAGACCGCCGCAACACCTCGAGCGCTTTGGCGTGGGCCAGCAACAGGTGGTGTGTGGCCGCCACAGACAGGGCCGGTTCGGTCCGCCCGGGAGCGTGCACCCCGATGCCATAGCCCAACCAGGCCGAGCACCAGGGCTCGTTCAACGTGATCCACATCCCGACCTCATCACCAAGGGCGTCTACGGCGATCTGGGTGTACTCGGCGAACCGGTCCGTAACGTCACGAACGGTCCAGCCCCCCACGTCTTCGAGAGCCTGAGGAAGGTCCCAGTGGTAGAGAGTGGCAACCGGGACCATACCGCGTGGCCGGATCCCGGACACGAGGCGCCGGTAGAAGTCGAGACCGGCCTGGTTGGCCGGGCCTTTCCCGTCTGGTTGCAGACGCGGCCAGGCAATGGAAAACCGGTATGCGCCCAGCCCCAACCCCTTCATGAGGTCGAGGTCGTCCTCTAGGAACTTGTAGTGCTGGCAGGCGACGTCGCCGTTGTCGCCGTTGAGCGTGCGCCCGGGTGTATGCGAGAACGTGTCCCAGATCGATGGTCCTCGCCCTCCCTCAGCCACAGCCCCTTCGACCTGGTAGGCGGCAGTCGCAGCGCCCCACAAGAAACCATCAGGAAAATTCTGGTCGGTTGTCACACACTTCCCTTCCTCGCTGGCGTGGAGCTCCCGGGCTCCACATTTGGTTCGTTACCTGCTCATGCAGGGTCACCATACCTGGCTACCTGCTCCCTGGTTGTCCGGGGCCGCTGCCGTTCCCCGGCGCTGCACGCCGAGAATTGGCAGTCACAAGTGCTCATTCTAAACCGGTTCAGGCCTGGTCACGAGGGCGTCACGACTGGCCGCTCAGCGCGCTCTCAGGGTTTTTTGAAAATGAGGGGGTTTAATGGTGGGGTGGAGGCCGGACCGGCGGCCCGCTCCCGCCCAATGCTGCTGAGCCGAGGAGTGCGACAACATGGCTGAGGAACGAGACGCCGCTAACGGCACGGAGGAGCCCGGGGACGGACCGCTCTATCCGCAGGCACCCCGAGGCGGCCCCGCGGACTGGAACGACCTGGGGCAAAGCCCGCAGTGGCCACAGTCGTGGCCTGGCGCCAACGACGCCGACATCACCTCGGGTGCTGACGCCACCGCGCCTTTCCGTTCGGACGCGTTCAAGCCATCCGGCCAGCAGAGCGCCGTAGGAGCAGCGTGGGGTACCAGTGCCCCGCCGACGTCACCGGACGACACGTGGCACGACGACACCTGGCGGGGTAACACCGTGCCGAGCGCGGAGGCCTATGCGTCGCCGGAGAGCGACAGACGGCGGCGGCGGTCGCTGGGGATGGACGGCGGCTCTGGTGGCGGCGGTGGTTGTGGCCGGAGGGGCCGGCGCCGGCATTGCGCTGGCGGTCAGCAACAACGGCGGCCCGGGGCGTCGAAGTCGGGCGCTCTCCCTCACGCGGCCGGGAACACGCCGCTCTCGTCCAACGCGCAATCGCTGAACGTCCACTCGATCGCCTCCCATGTCGCCCCGGCTACCGTCGACATAACGGCGAAGGGAGCCAACGGTCAAGACGAGGGCACCGGGATGATCATCACATCGTCGGGGGTGGTGCTCACCAATAACCACGTGATCGACGGGTCAACTCAGAGTGACGGCACAAGTTGACGGAAAAGGCCCGACCTATCAAGCGGCGGTGCTCGGCACCGACGCCGAGGACGACGTTGCCCTTCTCCAGCTTGAAGGTGGGTCCAATTTCAGCACAGTGGCACTGGGAAATTCAGGTGTAATTAGTGTCGGCGACCCCGTCGTGGCCATCGGCAATGCTCTCGGGCTCCCCGGCCCGAAACCGTGACCAACGGCATCATCTCTGCCACTGGCCGGTCGATAACCGTGGGCGACCCGAGTTCGGGCTTGACGGAGAACTTGAAAAACATGTTCCAGTCGTCGGCGGCCATCAACCCCGGTAATTCGGGCGGCCCCCTCGTAGACGCGTCCGGAAAAGTCATCGGCATGAACACGGCCGAAGAGACCGGTGTCGGGTTCCGGCCAGAGCGCCTCCAATGTGGGCTTCGCCATACCCATAAACGGGGCCGTGGCCATCGCGCACCAGATCCAAACCGGCAAGCCCTCGACCAGCGTCCAGGTAGGGCCACACGCCATCATCGGCGTCGAGGTGATCACCATAACTTGCGCCGAAGGCCACGACGGGTGCGTCGCCTTGGGCAGCGGTTCGGCACTGGGCCTGCCTTTTGGCGGCAGCAGCTATACGGCCCCGGTCAAGCAGGGTGCAGTAGTGGCGGCAGTTGAGCCAGGCGATCCGGCCCAGACCGCCGGGCTGTCCGCCGGCGACGTGATCACCTCCGTAAACGGGTCAGCGATCAATTCCCCCACCGACCTCACCGCGTATATGAACTTCCAAAGAGTGGGCGAAAGGGCGACCGTGAAGTGGGTAGACCCGAACGGCAAGCACGAGTCCGCCACGCTTGACCTCGTCCGGGGCCCGAACGTCTAGGCCAGCGGCGGCCCTCACCTGGGGGTCACGCCGTCTGCCGGGGGTCTGGCCTGACGCCGCCCTGCTGACCACTATCGGTTTCACGGTCCCGGTCACGGCCCGGAGTGGACGGCGGTGAACGAAGAGCCCGGCGGGGGCGCTTCTTTACGCTACGGGGATCCCTGGGCGTCCCCGCTGGCCACTCGTGACCCGGTTCGCCGGCTGCGCGGCCACCTTGTCCTGCCCGTCACCATATGGACGGTGGCGGACGATAACGGTGGCGGGGAAAGAACGCCCCTTGTGGGTTTGACCGTGTCCTCGGTTGTGCTTAGCCAGGGAGCCCCGCCCATGCTGGCCGGCCTCATCAGCCCGGCCTCCGATTTCGCCGACGTGCTGACGACCAGTACCTCGGGCCGCTTCGTCGTCCAGTTGCTCGGCAGTGCCCACCGCCGGCTGGCCCAGCACTTCGCCGGCGAACTGCCGGCCCCGGAGGAGCAGTTGGCGACGCGGCCCGGGTCGCACGGCCCGGTGCTGGAGGCGGTGACTGACCGGGTGTTCTGCCGTATGACTGACAACAAGCCCTTTGGGTGGTCGTTGCTGGTCGAGGCCGAGGTGGAGGGGACCGAGGTAGGAGAGCCGGGCAAGGGCCTCGGCTGGTACCACGGGGGCTTCCAGGTCCTGGACAGCTGAAGCGCCCTAGCGCCCGCTCTGAGCCTCGCAGTTCGGCACCGCCGCCGCTCGGGTGGTAACGGCGGCCGGCGCCAGAACGTGGGTCTGGGGCGAGTCCCGCACGGCCCTCTATTTTTGGCTGAACTTGTGGCCAAAAGGTTAACTTGTGGCCAAAAGGGCTGTGGGATGACAGTTTTGGCCACAAGTTCACCGTTCTGCCACAAGATCCGGCGGGAACTGGTAGCAGAAAGGCATTCTTGTAGCCAAAAGTGTCGCCACACAACACTTTTCGCTACAAGTTCATCTTTCTGCTACAAGATTGGGCAGAAAAATATGGGGCGACAGCAGCTTGCTCCCCCATCGGGCCGAACTGGGACCGATCGCACGACTTGGGTCGCGTAACTGTTGCTGGGCAACACCATTCGGTCCCAAGTCACCTTTTCGGCCCCAAATCAGCGAGATTTGAGCCACGCTCTGGGGCGAATTCCTAATCAGGAATGACCGCCGCCGGCCTCACGCCGAACGGGACCTGGGCCCGTCGCGCATGGCTCGCTCGTGAGCCACCGCCGCCTCTTCCAGCGCCCGGAGCATGGTCTTGACGGGAACGTTGCCAATAAGAGCCGGCCTGGTGGCAGCCCAAACATGACGGATGGGCTCGTTGTCCCGGCGGAGCCGGCGGACGACCACGGAATCGTGGAGGACCCCGAGCCCCAGCGACGGGATAATGGCCACCCCTAACCCAGCGGCGACGAAGCCCTGCGCCGGCCAGTACTCGTCGGCCTCGACGGTGCGGTGCGGTTCGAAGCCGGCGTTCCTGAACGCCTTGATGGTCGCCTCGTGGCAGCAGCCAATGCTGCACATGGTCTCGACCCAGTTTTCATCCGCCATTTCGACCAGATCTATGACCCGGCGGCCGGCCAAGCGATGACCTCGAGGGAGCACCAAGCGGTACGGGTCGTCGAGCAAGTGCACCCATGACAGCCCGTCGCTGCGGAGCCTCGCCGGCGGCAAAATCCTCCACAGTTACAACGACATCGGCCTCGCCTTGGCGGAGCAGAGGTATCGAGTCGTCGCGCTCGGCCACTTTCAGGGCCACTTCCAGCTGGGGCAGCTCCCGGCGGACGGTGGCCAGCGCCGGAGGGATAAGAGAGGCGCCGGCCGTCGGGAAGGACACGACCCGCAACGTCCCGACGTGGCCCCGTTGCAGCGCCATAATGGCCGCTTCCGCCTCGGCCACCTTGGAAAGAAGGTCCCGGGCATGTTCTGCCAGCAGTAGTCCGGCCTCCGTCGGACGGATCGCCACGGCCGACTCGTTCGAACAGAACAGCCCCCGTTTCACGTTCGAGGATGGTGATGTGCTGGCTCACCGCTGACGGCGTATACCCGACCTGTTCCGCGGCGGCCGTGACCGAGCCGGTCTCTACGACAGCTTGTAGGGCACGGAGACGGCGCAGATCCACAGCAGCATCGATCTTACATTCGCGCTAAATCCTCTTTCAGATTTATTTGCTGGTGCTTCATTGTCAACCGGTGCACAGTGTTGCCATGGGCTATTTATCGCCTCTCCTCAACGAAGATCTGGCCAGGGCTCATACCACCGACCTTCGGCCCAGGCCGAACTGCAACGCCAAATCCGGGTGGCACGAAGGGCACGGGCACCCCGGGCTTGGCGTTGGAAATCTGGCCTGGGTTGGGCCTTGGTCAGCGCCGGCCTGCGGCTCGTTTCGCATCCCCCCGAGAGTTCCCGCCGGCGCCCCACGGTCCTGGCCAAGTCGGGTGAAGGCCGTCGGATCAGCCAATTGATGACACCCGCCCCCTGCCCGTGCGGTTGCGATGGGTGACGCGGCTTGGCTGCTCGGGCTCACGGTCATAGCCCTGTTCGTCGTGGTGATGCTGGCCCGCCGGCGCCGGCGGCATCGCCACCACGACGGTGACGCCTGGGCGTCGGTGCGGCTCACCTACACGGACCAGCCGGACGGTTGCTTCCCGATCGGAGTGGTCCGGGTCCAGAACCCCGCCCTGCTGCCGGTGATCGTTTCCGCTTCGGTCCGCGTCCCGTTGTCCCATGGACGACCTATGCGCAGGCTGCGGCGCCGCCCGTCTCTTTCGGTGCGGTCGCCCAAAGTGGGCCGGCGACCGCGGCCGCCCGAGGGCGTACTCCTGGGCGCCGTCGAGGGCGGTGGAGTGGGCGTATGGGCGTTGCCGGTGGGCCACTGGGGCCGGCTGCCCGTCGTGAAGGTTCGCCTGGACCAGGCCGGCCCAAGCACCAGGGTGTTCGCCTGGCCAGTGTACGGGTCGCCCGTCTGCGCCAACCGGCCGGCCGACCAAACGCGGCCCGCGCTGGCCGACTGACCGGACGCTTTGGACGGTTCCTTCGCTATAGCGTCAGAAACCGTCCAAAGCTCGGCCGGAAGTAACCACGGCCCCGACGGCCTCGGCCCCGATGGCCTCGGTCCCGACGGCCTCGGCCCCGATGGCCTCGGCCCCGGGGGCCAGGGCAACGCCTCCCCGACTACTGGCCCAACGACCGGGCTACGCCAGAGCGATCACGGCGACCCCGGGGCTACCCCCGCCGAGACTGTCCCCAGGCTGTCCGGGGGCAACCGGGTTAGCATGGCCCGTCTTATGGCAGTGCCATCGATCAACACCCTCACCGAGGTGCCCACGAGCTTTCGTTGGCTGGGGACGCCGGCCGATGCGAGCCTCGGAGCCGGAGCGCTCTCCATTTCCGCCGGGCCAGGCGAGGACTGGTTCATCGACCCGGGCTCCGGGGCCACCACTCTCAACGCGCCGGCGCTGGTCGGCTCGCTGACGGGAAATTTCACCCTGTCGGCGCACGTCGACGCCGGCTTCAGGTCCACGTTCGATGCCGGCGCGCTCGTGGTGTGGCATGACGACCGGACGTGGGCCAAGCTCGCCTACGAGTTCTCACCGGCAGGCGATCCGATGGTGGTCTCCGTGGTTACCCGTGGAGAGTCCGATGACTGCAATTCGACGGTCGTCAGCAAAGGCGGCGTTTGGCTGCGATTGGCCTACATTGACGGCGCATACGCGTTCCACTCCTCGGCCAACGGCCGGGATTGGCAGTTTGTGCGCCATTTCCGGCTGTCATCCGAGGGCGCCGGCGAGGTTGGCTTCGAGGCTCAGTCGCCCCTTGGCGAAGGCTGCCGGGCTCGCTTTTCCGAGATTGTGCACGCCGAGCGCACGTTGACCGACCTGCGCAACGGCGAGTGACAGGATCGCACGGACCAGTCCCGACCGAATAGCCCGGAATAGCCCGCCAATAGCCTGAACGGAGGCCGACAGCTTGGCCCGCCAAAGGCTTGCCGGGCAGCCTCCGATACCTTTAATGGGCCGGCCTGACGCCGACCTCTTCCAGATGGCCCAGGAGGTCGGCCGGGTCCTGGTACACGCGATAGGCCCCAGCGGCCTGAAGCTCTTCGGAACCGTAGCCCCCGGAAAGCAGCCCGATCCCCAGGGCACGGGCTCGTTGAGCGGCCAAAAGGTCCCAGACGCTGTCACCGACCACGAACGAGTTGGCCGGGTCGGCGCCCAGCCGGGCGGCCGCCGCCAAGAACAGGTCGGGATCCGGTTTGGCCCGCTGGACGACGTCTCGGGTCACGACAGGGACGCTGTCCGGGAGGTCGAGCAGACCGAGGGCGGCATCGGCCACGCTATGCGCCCCGCTTGTGGCGATGGCAAAGGGCACCCGGTTGGCCAAGCAGGACGTCGAGCAGTTCACGCGCCCCCGGGAGAGGGACGACGCTCTTGGCCCGCTCCAGGTAACTCTGCTCGTGCAGGGACGACAGTTTCGCCAACGTGGGCGCGTCAAATGTCAACCCCGTTTCCCGCTGGAGCGCGTTGAGGAAAAGCCCTCCGCTCATGCCGATCCGCCGATGGATGCGCCAAACAGACAGGGAGATGCCACACAAGGTCAGGGCCTCGTCCCAGGCCGCTACATGTTGGTAGACGGAGTCGACCAGGGTCCCGTCGAGGTCGAACAGGAACACCGGCGGCGGCGCGCTGAAGCGCCCGGCCTCCTCTCCTCCCGACATGACCGCGACCCTAGCCGCCAAGCCGACTGCTGGAGGAAGCCAGGCAGCGCGAGTCAGCCCCAGCTGGTCCCCTTGTACTGTCTCCGCAGGCTGGCGTCGAAGGCGTCGGCGCCCAACAGGCGGCGGGAATGGACCAGGAACTTGGCCGCCGGCGTCACCACATAGCGCGATCGGGGCTTGGGCGCCGTGGCCGCCTTTTCGATCACCTCGGCGACGGCTTCGGGTGGGGCGGCCAACCACCTCGACCGGTAGGAGTCGGCCATTTGCTTTTCGGCCACGGCATTTAGAGCGGCGTAAGGCCCTGAGGGAGCCGCTGAACCACCGAGCGTGCGGGCGGCCGTGTCGCCGAAGCTCGTCCTTATCAGCCCCGGTTCGACCAGGACTACCTTTATGCCAAAAGGGGCCACCTCGAACCGTAAGGCGTCCGTCAGGGCTTCGACGGCGTACTTGCTGGCGTGGTAGTAGCCACCGGCCGGGAAAACGAGCCGGCCACCCATGGAACTCACATTGATGACCCGGCCCTGCCCGGCTGTGCGCATGGCCGGCAACACCAGCTGGACCATGCGGGCCAGGCCGAAGACATTGGTCTCGAACTCGCGCCGCACCCCGTCGAGGTCGGTCTCCTCGATGGTGCCGTACTCCCCGTAGCCGGCGTTGTTCACGAGCACGCCGACGGCTCCGGCGTCCGTCCTCCACCGCCGCCACCGCTGCCTTCATCGACTCCTCGCTGGTGACGTCGAGGGCCAGCGAACGCGCCCCGGCCTGGACCAGGTCCGCAAGGCTTTCCGGGCTACGGGCGGTGGCGTAGACGGTAACGCCGGGGTGGCGGGCCAGGCGCAGGGCAGTGGCCCTCCCGATCCCGGACGAGGCCCCCGTGATGAGTACTGAAATGGTCACAAGTCCCAGGACCCCTTTCGCTTCTACAAGGCGTCGGCCCGCCGGTCGTTCATATTGCCCAGAAAGTAGCCCGGCTCACGCAAATAGCCCGGGCGCGGGAACGGCATAAGGACATGCCGCTTGGCCGCAGCCCCGCCGGACATGTAGATGCGCTGGCCCTGAATGTCGCCGCGGTACGTCACGCCCATCGGCGGCTGGCCAGGGTCGCCTCCGCCGCAGCACACGACGACCTTCAGCTGGGATGACCAGTGGGCCGCGAACGAGGGGTCGACGTAATAGAGGGCGGCCCGGTTGATCTCGACCCGGCGATGATGGCGGACCAGCTGGTCGGCAATGGCTGCTGCCGTCGGCATGGCGTCCTGGTTCATGATGTCGACATAAACGGTCTTGACCCGTGGCGCCAATGCGGCGCGGGCGACGGCGTGCCACGAGGCCCGGGCCAGGCGGGTGGACCCGTCGGTCAGGGG
This sequence comes from uncultured Acidimicrobiaceae bacterium, assembly GCA_963749305.1. GTDB lineage: Bacteria > Actinomycetota > Acidimicrobiia > Acidimicrobiales > Palsa-688 > Fen-671. The sequence continues at coordinate 227,126 of CAVVMN010000010.1, read as the reverse complement.
TGGCCGGCTGGCGGCGAAGGCGACGCAAACCGCCGGCGGCCACGACCACGCTGAATACGGGGACCGTTAGCCACCTTGTTGGTGGCGTCCCGGCGTCCGGAGGTCCCGGGGGTGGCGGCCGCTGCGATGGAGGGCAGCGGCGGCGCCACCACCAGCCAGGCGGCGATCCAGGCCGGGATAACCAGCGCACCTGTCCAGATCACCAGGTACGGGAAAAGCGGCCCATAGACGAGCAAGATCGACCACCCGGCCGCCAGTATGGCGATGCTCGAGCTGGCCGCCAGGGCCAACGCCGGCAACCTTCTCGAGATGAGAGCGGCGATCCCGATGAGGACGGTGCCCCCGATGTACGCCAGGTACCAGGGATGGTCCCAGACGGGATGGGCTACGAGCCAGGCCGGGTTGGCGTCTCGCTTGGCCGGCTGTTCTTCGAAGCGGAACGGGAACAGCCCGAACAAAGTGTCCGCCGCCTTCATCGAGGTCGTGAGCGTCCGCACGGCATGGTGAGTGGTCAAGAACCGGTAGGCCTGCGTGAGGTTCCCCGGTCTGGTCGAGACCTGCTGGATCACGGTCGGGAGCCAGAGCACTCCGAGAACGGCGGCCAACGTCAGGGTGCGGCCACGCCAGTGCAGGGCCCACCCCCCGGCTGCCGGCCGCGCGTCGCCGCCCCCTGCTTGGCCATCGGCCACGACCGCCGCTCGGGTCACCAGCCTCAGTACCGGAGTGGCCACGACTAATACCACCACCAGCACGACTGTCCCGATATCGGTCTGGCACAGGAAAGTGGCACAAATGGCAGCGGCGATGGTCGACGGCCACGGGTCACGACTGGCAGCGATATCGGCTACGAGCAGCACCAGGAGCGCCGCCGGGAGCGCGATAGCGTACGGTGCCCAGACGGTGCCCAGGCGCTCCAACCCGAAGGTCCACTCGTAGCCGAGCAGCACCAGGGCCGCCCACCAACCAGTGAGGCCGGGGCGGAGCCGGTGCGCCACCACGACGATGGCGACGACAGCCAACGCCTGGACGGCGTAGAAGCCGAGCACCAGGGCGACCGGGTGAGCCGCCCCCGAGCCAACGGGCCACCCCGAGCACCAGGAGCCATAAGGGGCCCAGGTGGTGCCACCCGTACCGGTCGTAAACCCCCAGAAGGTTCCGCCCGAGCAGGCTGTTGCGGGCCTCCAGGTCGATCAGGGCCTGGTCACCCCAGAACCAGATACGACTGCTTTCCGACCAGTCTCTGCCCGCCCCCACCAATACAGGCGTAATGGCGACGAGAGCCGGGAGGGCGACCTCCATGAGCTTGCGTTTCGCCAAAAGGACCACTCCCGCGTGAAGGCCAATACCGAGGCCCGGTGGGCGGTATCGGCCCGAGCCCGAGGGGATGGCACAAAGCTAGCGCGATACGAGGCCGTACGTCAGTTCGAGTAAGATTTCCCGAAGAGGCCCGCAGGTAAGTACCCCGCAGGTAGGCATTTGGTCCCGGGCCGCCACTAGACGCCGAGCGGTTCGGGGCCCGCCCGGAACCAAGAACCGTCTACGACATGTTTATGCTGCATGGGACGACCCGAGGGAGGACAAGCATTGAACGACGACGGACGAACTGGTTCGCGGCGCGAACAGCCCAGGTGGCCGGTACGCCTCGCTAGCCGGGCCGTGCCCGGGGTAGCCCTTGCCGCCGTGTTGTCCCTGGCCCTGGCCAGCTGTGGCGGAAGTTCGGGTTCCCGCACGATCAACCTGTCTGTCTCCTCGGGCCCTGTAGGCACTGTGGTCGATGTCAGCGGGCACGCCGGGAGCGGTTGCGTCCTGGACCATAACTGGTTCGGCTTCAACTTTGAGCCGTCCGGTCAGGCGGCCAAAGGCGCACACACGCAGATGGCCACGCCGGTGCTGAAAAATGGGTCGTGGTCCGCTAGTTTCGTCATCCCCTCCTACATCGGCGGGCCCTCGGGCGACGACGGCGCGGCCATAACGGCGGGGCACTACGAGTTCTCGGCCCCGCCCTGCCACGGCCATGTGCTGGCCACGGCTACGTTCAACGTGACCTCAGCCGCTTCGTCCACCAAAACGCTCGGCCTATGTCGGGATCGCCGCCACAGTGGACGGCCACGGGTATTGGCTGGCGCAAGCGAACGGTGCTGTCAGCGCTTACGGCGACGCCCATTCCTACGGCTCGTTGAGCCCCAGCCAGGCCAGCGCATCGAAGATCGTCGGGATCGCCCGTACCTACGATGGCCACGGGTACTGGCTGGTTGCCGCGGACGGGCACGTGTTCACTTTGGGCGATGCCCACAATTACGGGTCGGCACCAAACGAACAGAGCAGCCGGGGACTCGTCGCCGGCATGGCCGCTTACGCCGGACGGCCGCGGGTACTGGATTTTGACCGCCGATGGCCATGTTTATGGACTTGGTGACGCCCATTCAGACGGCAGCCCGAGCCCGGCCAACGCCCCGTACGCCGCCATTTCGGTCCGCCCGGCCGGCGGTTACGTCGTGACCGAAGCCAACGACGCCGCCGCTTATTTGTACCCCGGCAACATCCCCGAGCTGGGCGGCGGTCCCGGCACCGCATTGGCGGCCACACTCGTCGGGGCGGCAGCCACGCCCAGCGGCAACGGGACGTGGCAAACGGGAGCGGACGGGGGCGTCGTCACTACCGGTCAAACGACGTCGACCTACGCGCCTTTTTACGGGTCTGTCCCTGGTCAAAACGAACAGTTGAAAGCGCCGGTCACTGCCATCGCCGCCAACCCCGACGGCCGTGGGTACTGGCTACTTGACGCCGAACGGGACGGTGTACGTCTTCGGCGACGCCGAGTTTTACGGGTCCGGGAAAGGCTAGAAAGTAGCGCCTCCGAGGCGCGTCACTTCCGGAGCCAACTCGCCTGGATCGTGACGGCGCCGAGCGGGGCCGTAACCTTGATCGGTTCGCCCCAGTTATCGAACTGCGTGGTGGTGCCCTTCTGTACGACCTCCACGGGTAATGGCGTCCCGCTTGAGCGAAGGTAAAGTTCCTCGGGCGCTCGCCGGCTGACCCTCAAACGGTTTGCTGGTCCCCTTGAACCCGACGGTCGCCATCCCCAGGATCTTGGCCCCGGGTGCCGCGGTAACCGAACCACCCATCTTCAAGGGGGCCAGGGCGGAGGAAATGGTCAAGCCGGCGGCGGCAGACGCGTAGGCGGCGCTGGACGGCTTCACCGCGATCCATTTGTTGGCTTCGGCGGTGGCCGCCGCAGAAGTGAAACCCTGGACGTACAGACCGGCGGGATCGCCAATGAGATAGGCCGTGCCGTGTATGAGCACGACCGAGAGGACCCCTTCGGCCGGCCCTTGTGTCCATGTGATGACTTGCGACCCGGCCGCCGGCCCCACGTCGCTGATGATCCCGAGCTTGATGCCGTTGGCTGACTCGGTAGAGGTCCAGCGGACGGAGTGTTGGCCCAGGCCCGCATTGAGGGCCGCCGCCACCTCCTGCGCCGGCGTTTCGGCCGACGCGGTGGCGTTGCAGACAGCCGCCGCCGTCGCCAGTCCGACCACCGAGATAAGGACCCGGGCCCTGCTCAAACCACACTCCCAGCACCTTGCGAAGGCTCAAGTCTAACCCCGGTGAAGGACCAAACCCGGCCGCGTCTGGCACCAGAAACGAGCGGGACGACCAGTCTCCAGGTACCTTAAGAACAGCCGCTGGTGGTGCCGCAAGACGGGCAGGCGAAGCAGCTGCCCGCCCGCTGCATCTGCACCCCGCACTGGTAGCAGTAGGGTGCGTCGCTCGTGGCGGGCTGGCGGTGCGCATCACCCGCGCCGGCCGATCGTTCCCGGGCCGATCGTTCCCTGGCCGATCGTTCCCTGGCCGCCGGCGCCTGCGGACCGGAAGACGGCTGTGTTGCCACCCCTTCTCCCTTCCCCCGGAGGTCGACTTCTTCGGGGAATTCGGCGCGGATGGGCTGGTCGATGATCGCCGCCTCTTCCACCCCGGGGAGCGTCGGTTGCATCCGCTCGCTCACGGTCATGATGCCGAGCTCTTGCCGTTCGGACTCGCCCATGTACTCGACCGCCAGGCGGCGGAATATGTAGTCAACCAACGAGGACGCAAAGCGCAAGTCAGGGTCGTCCGTCATGCCCGCCGGCTCGAACCTCATGTTGGTGAAATGGCGGACGAACGTAGCCAACGGCACGCCATGCTGGAGCCCCATGCTCACCGAGATGGCAAAAGCGTCCATAATCCCGGCCAAAGTCGAACCCTGCTTGGAGACGCTTATGAACACTTCGCCCGGGCGGCCGTCGGGGAACTCTCCGACCGTCACGTAGCCCTCGCAGTCGGCCACCCGGAACGAGAACGTCGATGACTTGCGCTTCCGGGGCATGTGCTCGTGGATCGGCCGCTTTACGACGACGGTCTGGCGTTCCAGCGCCTTTTCGAGATCCTCGATCTTCTGGGCCAGTTCGGCGTCATGGGCTTCCGGCGCTCGGCACGGCGGCGGCCGCCTTCTTGGTCGTAGCCAGGGGCTGAGCCACCTTGCAATTGTCCCGGTAAATAGCGATGGCCTTGATCCCCATCCGCCAAGCGTCGATATGGAGCCGCTCGACTTCCGCCACCGTCACCTCCTCGGGCATGTTGACCGTCTTGCTAATGGCCCCCGAGAGGAACGGTTGGACTGCCCCCATCATCCGGACGTGGCCCCGGTAATGGATGGTGTTGTCGCCCATCGAGCACGCAAAAATGGCCAAATGGTCGGCGGCGAGATGGGGGGCACCGATTATCGACTTGTGCTCGTCGATATATGCCGTGATGTCGGCTATCTCCTGTTCGGAGTAGCCGAGCTTCACCAGGGCGCGTGGGATTGTCTGGTTGACGATCGACATGGTCCCGCCGCCCACCAGTTTCTTGGTCTTCACGAGGCCCAGGTCTGGCTCGACACCGGTGGTGTCGCAGTCCATCATCAGTCCTATGGTGCCGGTAGGAGCCAGGACGCTGGCCTGTGAGTTGCGCACGCCGTACTGTTCGGCCGTGTCGACAGCTTGGTCCCAGGCCTCCTGGGCGGCGGACAGCAGGTCGGGAGGGACCAGTTCCTCGTCGATCCTGGCCACCTCGGCCCTGTGCATCTGCAGCACCTCGAGCATGGGCTCCCGGTTTTCGTGGTAGCCGGCGAAGGGCCCATCCGGGCCGCCGTTCGGGCCGACACCGCGTACGCATGCCCAGTCATAAGCGCAGTGATCGCCCCCGCCCAAGCCCGCCCGCCATCGGAGTCGTAAGGCAGGCCCTGCGCCATCAGTAAGGCCCCGAGGTTGGCATAACCGAGCCCCAACTGGCGAAAACGCCGGGACGTGTCGCCTATTGCTTTTGTCGGGTAATCGGCATTACCGACCAGTATTTCCTGCCCCGTGAACACCACTGCCACCGCCGCCTTGAACCCCTCGACGTCAAAGTTGCCGTCACTATCAAGGAAAGTGAGCAAATTGAGGCTGGCCAGGTTGCACGCTGAATTATCCAGGTGGACGTACTCGGAGCACGGGTTGCTGGCATTTATGCGGCCGGTATTGGGCGCCGTGTGCCATTTATTTATGGTTGTGTCGAATTGCATGCCCGGGTCGGCACATTCCCACGCCGCCTTGGCAATTTGGCCGAAGAGCTCCCTGGCCCTCATGGTCTTCAGGACCTCGCCGGTCGTGACGGCCCGCAGCTCCCAGTCCTTGTCGTCGACCACGGCCTGCATGAACTCGTCGGTGACCCGGACCGAATTGTTGGCGTTTTGGTACTGGATCGAGTAACTGTCCCGGCCGTCGAGGTCCATGTCGAACCCGGCGTCACGCAGGGCCCGGGCTTTGCGTTCCTCGATGGCCTTGCACCAGATGAAGTCTTCGACGTCGGGATGGCCGGCATCGAGGACCACCATTTTCGCCGCCCGCCTGGTCTTGCCGCCGGACTTGATCGTCCCTGCAGACGCGTCGGCGCCGCGCATGAAGCTCACCGGGCCCGACGCCGTGCCGCCGCCGCGGAGCCCTTCTTTGGACGACCGGATCTTCGAGAGGTTGACGCCGGACCCCGAACCGCCCTTGAATATGTGCCCCTCCTCGACGTACCAATTGAGGATGGAGTCCATCGAGTCGTCGACCGCGAGGATGAAGCAAGCTGCCGCTTGCTGAGGCACCCCGGCCACCCCGATGTTGAACCACACCGGCGAGTTGAACGCCGCCCGCTGGTGGACGATCAGCCACTTCAGCTCGGCGGCAAAGGTCTCGGCCTCGGCCTTGTCGATGAAGTAACCGTCCTTCTGGCCCCACTCCGTGATGGCTCCGACCACCCGGTCGGCGACCTGCTTCAACGACCACTCGCGCTCGGGCGTGCCCAAGGTGCCCCGGAAGTACTTTTGCGCCAGGATGTTGGTGGCGTTGACGCTCCACCCGCTCGGCACCTCGACGCCCAGCTGCTCGAAGGCGACGGCACCGGTGGCCCAGTTGGTGATGCGGGCGTCCCGCCGCTCCCAGGTCACTGTGTCGTAAGGGTCTACCCCTGGCGTACTGAAGTAGCGGCTGAGGCCGATGCCTGTCTGCTCCGTCGCAATTGCCATCTCGGTCCCTTCTCTCATCAAGCTCGACTTGTGGGCCGCCCATATCGCTGCGGCGACTAGCTATCGCCGACCCGTCATGCACATCAGCACCGCAGTCACGTTGTGGCACGTCATGTTGTGACACATCATGTTGTGGTTTGCATGCCCAAGTGCCCCTATCAAACACAAGATACGGGAATACTACAGCATAGTACTTACACGCTTGTCAATAGGCGATGGGTCGTAAGACCAAGGCTACGGCCACTCACTTGTGGGCCCACAGAGGCAAAGACTGTGGATTTTCGACTTATGGACCAGGCCGGGGAACGACAGGCGGTGCCGGCCGCCGCACCGGCCGTCTCCACTCCCCAGGCTACCGCGGGCTCGCCCCTTTCCAGGACTGAGACGCCATCGGCGCCTTACGCGTCCAGGACGGCTCAGAGCAGGGCGGCGCCCCTCGGGGCTCCACCGCCCCGCACGCGGCCGCCACCGCCAGACCGCCTTCCGAGCCGCAGCGCCACCTCGGGACCGGCCCGGCGACGACGGCTCCCCCGCTTTCTGGCGGCTCCACGGCCACAGGAGCAACCAGCGCCGCATGGAGGGCCGGCGGAGGGGCAGCTGGAGGGGTGGCTCTCGTAACGATCTCGACCCAGCGGTTATCGGCGATGCGGGCCAGCGCCGAGAGCTGCCGGCGTTCCCTGGTCCTGAACGGACGGCCGTCGCGGCCCAGCACGCACTACAAGGGAGGCCACAGCCAGGTCGGCCCAGGCCACATCGGCGGGGCTGGCCCCGCCTGTTTTACCGCCCATCGACGCTTTGGCGCCCTTGACGAAGGCGAACACCCAGGCTTCGGGCGGCATCGAGCCGACCGAGTTGAGCGGGTGAGGGGCGGACGGGTCGATGACTGCGGCCCAATCGGCCTCGAAGTCCCGTGCCGCATGCGCCACCAGCGCCGCCAGCAGGTCGGACGGGTTCTGCCGCTCTACCAAGTAGGCCGCCGTCTCGAGAGCATCGAGGCGGGGGTCGACCGCGGCCCCCGGCACCTTGCGGATGTCTTCCACGTCGACGCCGTCCACCTCGTTGACCTCGGTCACCATCAGCGGCAGCAGGTTCTCGTGCGGGAGTTCGACCACGAGCTCGTCGATCGCTTTGCCCGCCCCGCGTTCGAGGATGTCGACCCCGATCAGGTCACCGCGCACGGCGCCGATCCGGCTGGCGACGGCCCCGAGCGCCCCGGGCCTATCGGGCAGCCAGATCCGGACAACGTACGTCGCCATGCTCCTTACCCTACGTGGCCCGCGTGAACGGAAGGTTTCGGCTAAAGCACCGAAGTGTTAATGCCGGGTGCCGCTTAATGACGGGGAAATGACGGCGATCTCTCATTCGACCATTCTCCGGCCGCACCCGCTCAGCCGAGCTTGGTCAGCGCCCGCCTGAGGCCGCGTACAGCCTGGGCGATGCGCTGCTCATTTTCGACGAGAGCAAAACGGACATAACCCTCACCGCCGCTCCCGAAGCCAACACCGGGCGAAGTAGCCACATGGGCCTCGGTGACAAGGTACTTGGCAAACTCGAGCGACCCCATTTCCAGGTACGGCTCGGGCACTTGTGCCCAAACGAACATAGTGCCCACCGGCTTGGGCACGACCCAGCCGATGCGGTTCAGCCCGTCGACCAGGGCGTCACGGCGAGATTCATAGATCGCGTTCACGGTTTTTGGGTAGTCGGAGGCCTCATTGAGGGCGACGATCGAAGCGATCTGAATAGGCTGGAAAGTCCCATAATCCAAATAACTTTTCAGTTTCGTCAATGCCCCGACGACCTCGGCGTTACCGACGGCAAAAGCGACTCGCCAACCGGCCATGGAAAAACTCTTCGTGAGCGTATAGAGCTCGACGGCGACTTCTTTGCCCGCCGGGGACCTGGAGCACCGAGGGCGGCTCGAAGCCGTCGAAATACGTGTCCGAATAAGCAAAGTCGTGCACCAGGATCACATCTCGTGACCTGGGCGAAATCGACGATCCGTTGCATCCACGCCAGGTCCACACATTCGGTCGTCGGGTTATGAGGGAACGAAAATACGATCACCTTCGGCCTCGGCCACGCTTCTTCCCACGCCGACTTCGAGGTTGGCGAAAAAGTCCTGGCCCGGCCCGAGCCGGACCTGACGCACGTCGGCGCCGGCGAACAGGGGAGCGTAGATGTGTATCGGGTAGGACGGTGACGGGACCAGAGCCGTGTCCCCCGGCCCGAGCAGGACCCACATCAAATGGGACAGGCCCTCTTTGGCGCCGATCGTGAACACGACCTCGGAATCGGGGTCGAGGGCAACGTCGAATCGCCGCTTGTACAGGTTGGTCACAGCCAGGCGCAGGTTCGGGAGGCCGCGAGACGACGAGTAACGGTGGTTGCGTGGGTTGCGAGCGGCCTCGGCCAGCTTTTCGACGGCGATAGGAGGACTGGGGATGTCCGGGTTGCCAAAACCGAGGTCTATTACGTCCTCGCCTGCGTGGCGCGCCTCGTCACGCAGCTGGTTTATGGCTGCGAACACATACGGTGGCAAACCATTTATGCGCCGGAACTCCACTCTGCCTCCTGGTAGTTCTGCGTAGCGTGGCGCTGCCGAGGGCGAGACCGGGACTACGCAGACGCTTATCGTCGTCAAGTCCTCCTTAGAGGCTAGCGGGCGCAGTCCCGCCCAGGAGAACGTCAGTCGAGCGTGGAGAAACGGTGCAGCGCCACGGCCGTGGCCGCGGCCACATTGATCGAGTCGACACCGGGGGCCATCGGCACCCTGACTGGCCGGCACAGCCCAAGGGCGGCGGTGCTAAGGCCAGGCCCTTCGGCACCAACAACGAGCGCCACCCGGCAGCCCTCGAGCTCCCTCGACACCTGCTCGACGCTCTCCGCCGCCGGCGAGGGAGTGAGGGCGAGCAACGCGTACCCGGCGTCCCGCACCAAACTGATGGACTCCGGCCAGGGAGCCAGCCGGGCGAACGGGACCCTCAGCACGTGGCCCAGCGAGACCCGGACGCTACGCCGGTAGAGCGGGTCCGCAGACGTCGGGTCGAGGAACACGGCGCCGGCCCCGAAGGCGGCCGCATTGCGGAATATGGCCCCCAGGTTTTCCTGGTCGTTCACTCCTTCTACCACCACCAGGACGGGTGAGACGACCTTGGCCAGCAGTTCGTCAGGCGGTACCAGTGGCAACCGCTCGGCCACGCCGAGCAACCCACGGTGGACGTTGAACCCGGTGACGTCGGCCATCACGTCCTGTTCGACCGAGTAGACGGCCGCCCTAGCGGGTAAGCGCAGCCCATCCAGGAGGTTGAGGCGGCGCCGGAGGACCAGTACGGAGCGCAGCGGGTAGGGCGAAGCGAGGACAGACTCGAGGGCCAGCTTTCCCTCCACCACGAAAACGCCGCCGGCCAGCTCGGCGCGGCGCCGGAGGGCTGAGTCCGTCATGCCCCGGTACAGGGCAAGACGGGGGTCAAACGGGTCGGAAATCTGTTCAGGCCGAAGCTGTTCACCCCGAACCTGTTCCGGCCGATAGTGGTCCGCCGCCCGGCTCCCGGGGGCGTCGTGGCTAGCGGCCACGTCCTGGCCCACGGCGAGCCCTCAGGTTTCGGCTCGCTCTTTGAGCTCCTTCAATGCCGTGTGCGTGATCCTGCCTTCCGCCCGCCGCTTCACGAACACCGGGAGCGGCACCTTCAAATCGACGACTAGCCGGTACGTGACGTCGGCAGAACCATCGTCGCCCGGCGCGATCTCGTAGCTGCCGTCCAGCTTCCGGGTCACGTCCCCTCGCACTTGCTCCCACGAGAGCCGCGTGGGGGCGCCGCTGTAGTCATAACGCAAGGTGTACGACGTGCTGCGGCCGAAAGCAGCGGCCCGGAACGTCACCTGGACCGCCCTCCCGTCGGCGTCCCGTTGCTCGACAGAAACAGCCTTGACGTCGGACGCCCACTCGGGGTAACGCTCGAAATCGGTCAGGATCTGGTAGCAGGTCGAAGGGCTCGCCCCGATGACCATCCTCTCGCTGACCTGCTCTTCCACTTGCCCACCTCCTCCGTCCACCTGTTCCACGAGCTTCTCTGCTCCCGACCTTACGCGGCCGGCGCCATCGGGCGGCGCTTTCAACCCTTGCCCGCTGGTCGCGGCGGGGCCGGACGAAGGTGCTGGTCGATTGCGCTCCCTAGCTTGGCGGCCAGGATGTCATAAGAGAGCTCCTCTTCCGCCCGGCGCCGGCCCGCCTCTCCCATATGGCGAGCGAGGTCAGGAGCGCTCAAGATAGTCGCCAACGCGTCGGCTACCTCTGCCACCCGGGCCCCTTTATGGCCGTGGCCATCGGGCTGGTCGTCATCGTCCGGCCCCGCACCGACGACCAGACCGGTCTCGCCGTCTTTCACCGCCTCGGCCGCGCCACCGCTGTCGATCGTGACGCACGGGACCCCGGTAGACGCCGCCTCGATGAGCACTATGCCGAAGCCTTCTTGTTCGAGGCCCCACCAGCGGGAACGGCAGCACAGTGCGAAAACGTCGCTACACGCATAAAAATCAGGCAGGTCGGCGGCGGACAGCCGGCCCAGGAAGTCCACCCTCACGTTGGCATGAGATGCCAACCGTTCGAGCCGGCGGCGGTCTCGGCCGGACCCGGCGATAGCCACCGACAAGCCCGGAAAGCGGCCCGAGACCAGCGAAGCGGCCTGGATCAGCGTGTCCATCCCCTTCCGGGGCACGAGCCGGCTGACGCTCGAGACCAGCGGGCCCGAGGCCGGGAGCCTCGAGACGGACGCGGGCCGCGGCTCGTTCGATCTGCGGAAGCGGTTTGAACCGTTCGGTATCGACCCCGGGAGGGACCTGTACCGACGGCGGGAACCAGTCCCCCACCGAGCCCCCGTTGGACGGCTCTTCGTCCCCGACCGCTCGCCTGGCTTCAGCTTCGGGGTAGTGGCCCGCCGCTATGACCAGTGAGGCGTTCTTCAGGACGCGGGCGAGCAACCGTCGGCTAACCGGAAGGCGGCCCGGCACCGTTACCTCGGCCCCATGCAGGACCACTGCGTAGGGCAGGCCGAGCGACGGCCCGATGAGGCCGAGAGGCAGAGCCGGGTCGATCACCACCGCCTCGGCGCCGGTTTGAGCAGCTAACTGTTTGACCCGCGTCGCCAGGTGCGGCTGGGGTAGCAGCACCGGCTCTCGAGCTCGGACGACCCGGAACTTCTGCTGACCGTCCCACCATTCGGCCCCCAGGTAGGACGCCGTGAACACGGTGACGTCATCTGGAGGCAGCCGACGCCAGAGCTCCCACAGGTACGACTGGATGCCCCCGACCTTGGGCGGGAAGTCGTTCGTAAGAAGGATGTGCCGCATCGGAGGTGCCGCGGCAGCTTAGTGCCCGCCCGGACCGGGGCGCTCAGGCACTTCTGGCTGGCGTTGCGAGCTCGTCACGAACGACCGGGGACGGGTCGTCAGCAGATGTGGCCGGTTTGCCACCAGGTCCTGGCGGCCCGACCGGAAGGCGGCCCAGACAGCATGAGCTCGGAGGAGCTCGTCGGGATGGTCGAGGTACTGGGCCAACGTGGCCCCCACCTCAGGCTGCATCCCGTCCGCGACGTTGCCAAGCGCTATCAGTGCGTTCCGCCGCAGGTACCGGGGGTCCCGTTGGGGGATGTACCAACGCCCGTAACGGTTAAGCAACGAGTCGTCGCTGGCCGAGAGCAAGTCGAGGAGGTCGACGCCGGCCTCGCCGGCCTGTCCGTCCACGTTTGTCGCTGCCTCACCGCGCGCCCCGTTTGCGCCCTGCCCGTCGCCGCTCCCGCCCACACGGGCCACCAGACGGTTGGCGGGACAGACCTCCTGGCAATCGTCACAGCCATAGATGCGGCCCTCCAGAGCGACGCGGAATTCGAAGGGGAAGACGCCGGTCGCCTGCAATAACCAGGCCAGGCATCTCCGAGCGTCCAGCACGCCCGGGCCAACGAGCGCCCCTGTGGGACAAGCGCTGAGGCAGCGGCGGCAAGAGCCACACCCGTCGCCCACGGGAGCTGGCGCTCGGCAGTGGGGCATCAGTTACGACCGAGCCGAGGAGGAACCAGGAACCGGCTCCGGGCAACAGGATGTTGCTGTTTTTGCCGAACCAGCCGAGGCCCGCTCGCTCTGCCGCGGCCCGGTCTACCAGCGCGTTGTCGTCCGCCACGACCCTGGCCCGCCAACCGGCCGCCATCAATACCTCGGCCACCTGGCCGAGGGCATTCCGTAAGTCCTGGTAATGGTCGTGGCGGGCGTAGCGGGCGACTTGGCCCTGCGGCCGGCAGGGAGCAAGGCCGGGTTCGGGGCCAGCGGGGCCTTTCTGGTAGAGACCGGTCCCGTGGGGGCCGGCGGGGACCTTCTCGTGGACGGGGGCGGCGACTTCGGCGCTCACGAACGGGCGGGCGCCACCGCGCTGGCCGGGCGGCGGCCGAAAGCCTTCGCCGTAAGGCCACGCCCCTACTACAAGCGCCGCCGCCCCGGCCAAGATGCGCCCGGGGTCAGTAGAACGGGCCGGGTTGCGGTAGGTGAACTGCATGCCTCCGGAGAGGCCGGCGGCTTTTCGCTCCTCGATTACCCGCCGGGTTGCCTCCATCGGCGCGGCCGGCGCAATGCCCACTGCAGCCAGACCGACCTCCTCCCCTCGCCGGCGCAACTCCGCGGCCAACGCATTGATCTCTTGGTGTGGTACCTCGCTCCGCGGCTCGACCGGAGCTCTCGACGGTCCGTCCGCACAGCTCGACCCGGTCATCATGCCTGAACAGCGCCATCGTAGCCGTGGTGTGGCGGCCGAACGGCGGAGGCTCAAAGGCCGTCACCCAGAGGCGGAAACCTTGAGGTGGTGACGCAATGGCGGCACCAACCCCCCTCGTCCCAGCGTCCTCAGCGCTAGCTCCTCCGCTCGCTCGAATACCACTGCATCCTCGGGCTCTCGCCCACAGATGAAGGTCACCACGCAGTCATCGCAAGCGTCCGTCCCCTGCATGACGCAGCCGTCGCAGTCGATCGTCAATGTGGTCATGTCACCAGGGTCTCACTGAGCACTGACCAAAACTCCCCCGCGATAGCGTGGCCGGCCATGGCTGACGAAGGAGGCGCCGGCGCCGCCCTGGCAGAGAGCACGGCTGGCGAGCAGTTCGCGGTCCGGTTCGGGCGGCCTCCCGAGGGACTTTGGCGCGCTCCGGGCAGGGTCAACCTGATCGGCGAGCACACCGACTACAACTCGGGGTTGGCGTTCCCGTTCGCCATCGACCGCGCCACTGTCGTCGCCGCTGGCCGGCGCTCCGACCGGCTGGTGCGCATCTATTCGACGGCCATGGACGACCAGGCCACAGCCAGCCTGGATGACCTCGCTCGGTGGGAGCCCGGGGATTTTTCCGGCTGGTCACGGTACGCGCTGGGAGTCCTTTGGGCCATTGCGCTGGGGACCGGCGAACAGGGGCCGGCCAGAAAAGCGGCGGGCGATCGAGAAGGCGCGGGTAACCAGAAGGCCCAGACGGAACGAAAGGCCCAGACACGAGCAGCCCTTGCCGACGGCCCTGGGCTGGACATGGTCATCTCCTCGGATGTACCGCTCCGAAGTGGGCTCTCGTCCAGCGCAGCCCTGACCGTAGCGGTATCCGTGGCGGTCAACGACATCTACGAAATGGGGCTATCGGTCCCGGAGATAGCCCGGGTCGCGCAATGGGCGGAAGCTGGTTTTGCCGGGGTCCCATGCGGGCTGCTCGACCAACTCGCCGCCCTAGAGGGGCGGCCGGGCGCCGGCGTTCTCATTGATTTCTCCACGCTGGCCACCGAGCTCGTACCCCTTGACGCCGGGCCCTTGGCCGTGGTGAACACCCGGGTCGAACACGCCAATGCCTCAGGTGCCTACGCTGACCGCCGGCGAGCGTGCGAAATGGCGGCTGAGCGGCTGGGTGTCCCCTCCCTCAGCCAGGCCACTCTGGCTCAGGTCGAGTCCGAGCTCGACGGAGAGCTACGCAAACGCGCCCGGCACGTGGTTACGGAAAACGAGAGAGTGCGCGAAACCGTGGCCAGGCTTCGTAAACAGGACTCAGTCGGTGACCTGCTGGTGGGTTCGCACGTCTCCCTCCGGGACGACTACGAGGTGTCCTGCCCCGAGCTCGACCTGGCAGTGGCGACCGCGCTGGCCAACGGCGCTACGGGAGCCCGGCTTACGGGCGCCGGCCTGGGCGGGTGCGCCATCGCTCTGGGGGTGGAGGCGGACGACCTCGCTGGCCCGGTGTCGAGAGCGTTCGAGGCGGCCGGTTTCCGCCCCCCCGAGGTCTTTAGCGTCACACCCACTCAGGGAGCCGGCCGGCGGGCTTGACCGGCGTCAGTGGTCAGCCTCCCCGGCCCCTCTGGCTGTACCTTTAGTGACGTGCTCACAGCCTTTGTCTTGATCGACGCGGAACCTGCTCGGGTGGCCGAACTGGCCGAAGAGGTCGCCTCAGTTGAAGGAGTAGCCGAGTCCTACTCCGTTGCTGGCCAAGCCGACATCGTCGCCGTTGTCCGGGTCCGGCGCATCGAAGACCTGGCCGACGTCGTGACCCGGCGGTTGCACGCCCTTCCCGGCGTGACCGACACCCGTACGCTGGTGGCATTCCAGTCCTACAGCCGCCGGGACCTGGACGCTATGTGGGAACTCGGGGCAGACTGACCTCGCGGGCACCGGTCACCCTCGTCAGGGACTTACTATTAGAGCTTGTGAGCGACTTGCTTCTCACCTCGACGTTGGTCTTTGTGCTGCCCTTCGTCCTTTTGACCAGCGGGGCCACCTGGGCGCGTTTCTCTCTGCGCCGCGCCAACCGGGTCGGACCAGGACGCTCAACGGCCACCGCACCGATCCCGTGGTTGTGGAGCCCCGGCGTGGCCGCCTCGCTGCACCGTCGCCTCCGTACTGCTTGCCACCTCGCTGGCTCGGTGATCAGTTCTCGGCCTGAGCCGCCCCGTCGCCGGTGGCCGAAGAAAAACACTCCCGCCCCTGTCGACAGCATCGTCGAGCTGGCACGAGAGGTCGTCCAGGAGGCGGTCGAGCTGGACCGTGAGCTGGTTACTGCCAGCTGGTTGGCGCGGGGGCTCCCGAAAGCCCAAGCGTTGGCCGCCCTCGGCTACCGGGTGAGCGCGGTCGAGGACGCCGCTCGGCGCGTTCATCAGCTCGATGCAAGCCGGTCGCGGATATCCAACACGCCCGGCGCCGATAGGCCTCACTCTCGGCGAACGGATTTCCGTGATGGAGGCGGCTTTCGGCGAACTTTCTCCGCGTCCCCCGGCCGGGCTTGGTACTGCTGGTCTGATCACTGATCCCACGGTCACGGCCACGGCCGAAGCGCAGACCCTGACCCGGCCGGCGTAGGGGTTCAGGCGATCGGGCGACCCAGGCGGTGGGCCACCGGTTCCGGCTTTCCGGCAATAGCGGTGCGTTGCTCTTGGTCCCCGATGTGGAGGGCTTTCTCGGCGAGGAATTCGCTTTTGGGCGCGCTTGTCGTAACTTGGCGCGCTCCAGGTCGAATTTCGACAGATACTTCGCCCAGAAGCTCCGACCGCACCCAGAAGCGCCTGGCACGCCCCAAAATAGCGAGCCGACGAGGCCTTATTTCCACTTCAAGCCCGTGACGACCGGCCACCAACGCCGGCCACCGGCCCACCCGCCCCTGATCCTTCCGGCCTAATCCTTCCGATCGGCCTCCATGCGGGACATTTTGACCAGCCCTTCAAGGCAAGCGCCGGCCCGGCCGCTGTCCACTGACTCGGCCGCAGACAGGAGACCCTCCTGCAGGCCGGCCACCTCACCGACGACGACCAGCGCGGCGGCCGCGTTCAGCAGGGCGATGTCGCGGTGCGGGCCGGCCACACCCGAGAGCACCTCTTTGACCGACCGGGCGTTCAAAGCGGGGTCACCCCCTTTGAGATCTTCGGGACGAGCTTTGGCCAAGCCCAGTTCCGCCGGGTCCACCACAAAACTGTGGGTACCGCCGTTCCCGGGGCGCCACTCGAACACCCGGGAGGGCGCGGTGGTGGAAAGCTCGTCCAAACCGTCCTCCCCGTGCACCACCCACGCCCGTTCAGCCCCGGCCGCGGCCAGGACCGTGGCCAGGTTTTCCGCCACTCGGCCGTCACCCACGCCGACCAGCTGGTAGCGGGCCCTCCCGGGGTTCGCCAGGGGCCCGAGCAGGTTGAAGGCGGTCGGGACACCTAGCTCGCGGCGCGTCGGGCCGACGTGGCGCATGGCCGGGTGGTACCTCGGGGCAAAACAGAAACCGATACCCACTTCCTCGATACAGCGGGCCACCGACGCAGGTGGCAGGGCGATCTCGACCCCGAGCGCCTCCAGGACGTCAGCCGATCCGGTGCGCGACGAAGCGGCGCGCCCACCGTGCTTGCACACCGGCACTCCGGCGCCGGCCACGATGAGGGCCGCGATGGTCGAGACGTTGATGGTGCCGGCCCGGTCCCCGCCCGTGCCACACGTGTCCACCATCCGCCGAGCAAGGTCGTCGGCCACCGGCACCGTCTCGGCCACCTCGAGCATGGCCTCGAGCATTCCGGTGAGCTCCTCGGGCGTCTCGCCCTTGCACCGCAGCCCGAAAATGAACGCCGCCACCTGTGATTGCGTCGCCGCGCCGTCCAGGATCTCGCGGAGTGCCGCCGCTGACTCCATGGAGGTCAGGTCTTGACGGGCGGCCAAACGGCCCAGCACGGCCGGCCAGCCACCGATCTCCTCCAGCGACGGCGGCGACGGGGACCGCTTCTCGGAGGAGGCGTTGGCGGCACTGGCAACATCGGGCACCCTTCCAACGGTACTAAGCCACGATGAGCATCGGGGCTCGATTGCCGCCTCTGGACAGCGCGGCCTTGATGCTGTCGCCCGGCGTCACTAAGGTCCTCCCCGACCAGCAAGAACTTCGACCCTAGGGGTGGGCTATCAGCATCCTCGTCATCGACATAGGTAGCAGCGCAGTAAGAGCGAGCGTGGTCCGCCCCGACGGTGCCGTCGTGGCCAGGCGGCAGGTTGGGCTGAGACCTGAGATCCCCATGCCGGGGCTCGTCGAGTTGGACGGTGCAGCCCTCGGAAAAGCAGTGATGGAGGTGGCGCATGCCTCCCTCGACGAGGTGGGCCACGTCACTGGCGTGGGGATTACCAACCAGCGCGGGACCACGATCGTCTGGGACGCCTCCAGCGGCGAACCTATAGGTCCGGCTCTCAGCTGGCAGGACCTGCGCACCGCCGGGACCTGTCTCGAGTTGCAGGCGGAGGGGTTGCGCCTGGCGCCCAACGAGTCGGCCACGAAGCTGGCCTGGCTCCTCGACACCTATGACCCCGCCCGCAGCCGCGACGTTCGCTTCGGGACCCTTGACACCTGGGCGACATGGCTTATCACCGAGGGGCGGGCTCACATCACCGACCCGAGCAACGCCGCCGTGAGCGGTCTCCTCCCTACCGAGGCGGTGCTGGCCGGCAAGTCGGACCTGGTCTGGGACCAGGAGCGCCTGGACCGTTTCCGGGTGCCTGCAGGGTGCATGCCCACGCTGGTGCCATCGTCAGGATCCCTCGCCGAAGCCAGCGCTCTGGCCGGTGCCCCACCCGTCTTCAGCTTGGTCGGCGACCAGCAAGCTTCGCTGATGGGCCAGGGGTGCGTCCATCCTGGTGACGCCAAAGCCACATTTGGCACCGGGGCCTTCCTGGATGTGAATATCGGCGGCTCCCCGCCTCCTTTCGGGGCTTCCGGCAAAAGCGGCGAACAGGGGTGCTTCCCGATCATCGCCTGGCAGCGCGAAGAGTCTCTGACTTGGGGTGTCGAAGCGGTGATGCTTTCGGCCGGCACTGCTCTGTCCTGGCTCGTGGACGATGTCGGCCTCCTGTCGAGCCCGGCCGAGTCGGCGGAAGTGGCGAGCCGCTGCGCTGACACGGGCGACGTTTTCTTCGTCCCGGCTCTCATCGGGTTGGGCACGCCGAACTGGGACTTCGGCGCCCGCACCTTGCTAATAGGGATGACTACTGGCACGGGCCGGCCCGAGATCGTTCGGGCCGTTCTCCGAGGGATCGCTCAAAGGGGCGCCGACCTGCTCGAATCGGCTGAGGTGGACGCCGGCCAGAAGGTGGCCCTCCTGCGGGTGGACGGTGGAATGGCTGCCAACCCGGTGTTCGTTCAGGAGCTCGCGGATGCCTGCCAGCGCCCGGTGGAAGTCGCCGCTGAGGTGGAGGCGACCTCGCTCGGGGCTGGCCTACTGGCCGGTTTGGCGGCCGGCCTGTGGTCCACGTTGGAAGACGTCGCGGCCATGGCCACCCCTCGTACGATGGTCGAGCCGGCCGGCGAGGACCGCCGCGCCCGGTGGAAAGAGGCCCTCTCCCGGTCCGAGCGCTGGATCCCGGAGCTTTCAGCCCTCAAGTTCTGAGTTATAGATGTTCCGGGAACAAAGTGAAGGAGAGACGGCGGCCGCTCGCTCCAGAAGTTTCAGAAAGGTGCCCTCGTGCACGGCTTTCGTGGCGATAACAGGAGCGAGCGGCCGCCGTCTCTCTCACGTAGTCCCCGAAGCCTCTGTAGCCGCCGGTCTGAGCCAGCGCTAGGTGGCGGCGTCGCCCGGGGGGGCCGCCTCGCCTGAGCTCACGGCCGTACGGGCAGCCGTCAAGGCGGCGTCCAGTTGACGGTCGTTGCGGATGGCGCTGCGTTCCTCTTCCCTGGCCCATTCCACGAAAAGAAGGGCCAGAGCGAGGACTATCAGTACCTCGGCCAGCCCCAAGAGGACGTTGCCCCCTTGCTGAGTGTCAGCCAGGGTATTGCCATCGGGGTAGAGCGGCTGTGTCACGCTGGCCACCGCCAGGCCTAAGGCGAGGTTGAACGGGACCAGAAGGAGGACCAGGACGAACCGCATCCCGAAGCTCAGGCGCCTGGGCAGCCCGTCCCGCCCCACTATCAAAACCCAGAGCAGTAGCCCCACCAGGACCAGGTACAGGTGGACAAGAGCGAGCAGGAGAGGATGTTGTTCCGACACACGATAGAGCGGGGTCAAGAAGTACACGAACATCGAGCCCATCGCGATGACGAAAGCCACGACCGGTCGCGACACGACCTGTACCGGCCCGCTGCGCAGCACTCTGACCAGGGTGGCGGCCGTGTGCCGTGACGACGACTGAAGGGCCAGAGTTATCGGAGCGCCCAAAGCCAAAAGCGGCGGCCCCACGTCGACCAGGAGCAAAACCTGGACGACATGGGCGGTGAAATTGGACGTCTGGTAGTGCGCGATCCCTCCCTCGGTGGCGTAAGCAACGACGAGTACCCCGACGACAAAGCAGAGGGCCCTGAACAGCGACCAACGCGCACCTCGAGCAGCCACACGACGCACGCTGGTCAGGTACCAGGCCAGCACGACCAACTGGACCACCAGAGCAACGAACGAGACCCAGTGCGTCTGCCACGTGAACAGCAAGACACCCGTTTGCGGGTCTGGCGACTTTACCGGCATCGGGGCCCGAGCTTACTGGCCTTCTATCGAGTGCCTTCCAGGCCGTTGGCCCGGCCCCGCCGCGCTGGCCGGTGCCGCTTCGTCCCCGTATTCCCGTGCCGGGGCTGTAGTGCCGGCGGCCTCCGAACCTCCCCCGCTCTCGGCCACGCCGGCGCTTTCGGGCCGTCGGGCGGCTTCGGTTGGGGCCAGCCTCCTCGAACTTCCTGACAGCACCGACCAAATGGTGGCGGCCGGGCCGGGAGGGGCATCGGTACCGAGGGCGAGCTGAGCGCGCACCCTTTCGGTCACCTTCCGTTCCATATAGAAGGCAAGGAGAGGGACCAGCCCGGAACAGACCATACCGAGCAACTGGGCGGTGCGGAACCGGGCCCGCCCAGCCAGGTCAAGGCAGGTCACGAGGTACACGATGTAGAAAATCCCGTGTATCGGCCCAACTATCTCGACTACCGCCGTCCAGGGCCACTTGTTACCGCCGATCACCTGGAGGGGGATCCCGACAAAAAAAAGCAGGGCCAGGCCTGTGCCGACGATAAAAGCCATGACGCGGTAACGGGCCAACGCACCTGCGGTGCCCCCCAATGGGTGTGGCCTGTTAAGCAGCCCCGTCATGACAACGAGTCGGTCCTGTCAGCCCCCGTGTCCGGGCCCCGGCCTGATGGCATAGCCTCGTCGTCCTCGTATTCGGCATTGAGCACCTCCAGCGGCAAGCCGCGCGGGTTGCTCCAGGTCTTGCGGGCACCTCCTGCCGCCAGCGCCTGTAAGTACTGGTTGTAGTTCCGCAACTCCGGAGTTTCCAGCGCTCGGTCCCATTGCAGGGCCGGCGACGGGACCTCGTCGTCGCGATGAAGGAACGAACGGCGTTCTCGGCGAGGGTGTTCGTAATCCCCCGGGGTCGGCACGTCGTGGATCAGCTGCCACCAGGCCACCGCCCCGAGGATGGCGAAGATGGGCCACTCCACCGAGTAGAAGTAGCTGAGAAGGTTGCCGCCAAGGGCCCGGTGCACTTGCCACCATCCGGCCAGGAGGCAGCCCGGGACGACTGTCACCAGGAGGAAGTGCAGGACAAACGCCCTGCGTGACAACCACCGTTTGCCCACAGTTTGATCCTACTGCCGCCTCCGGCAACGCTCACTCCGGCGGCCGAGGAACAGGACCGCCAGCGAGGAACAGGACCGCCAGCGACGAAGAGCCAGGTCGGCGGCGCAACGAGGCAGGCCATGCTTGTCGTGGCCAGAAGTTCGGGCCAGAAGGCTCCTGGTTGGCGTGGCTGGCCCCGGCCCCGTCCCTTCGGGCGCGGCTTCTTCGGCCGCCGCCCCCTCGGCCGACATGCTCGCTTAAGGAACGCCTGTCGCTTCGGGTTTAGCTGGCCTTTACTGCGGCCAAAAGTTTGGTCAGGGACTCCTTGGCATCCCCGAAAAGCAGAGTGGTCTTCGAGTCATAAAGCAGTGCATTGTCGACTCCCGAAAACCCGGGCCTCATGCTCCGCTTCAGGAAGACCACATTGGCCGCATTGTCGACATTCAAGATGGGCATACCGTAAATCGGGCTGCCGGGGTCGTCTCTGGCCGCCGGGTTTACGACGTCATTTGCACCAACCACCAGCACTACGTCCGTGCTCGGGAACTCGTCGTTGGCCTGTTCCATTTCTTCGAGTTGCTCATAAGGCGCGTCGGCCTCGGCCAGCAGTACGTTCATGTGCCCGGGCATGCGGCCGGCCACAGGGTGAATTGCGTAAGCGACTTCCACACCCCGAGCCTCCAGCGCCCTGGCCAACTCCACCGCCACGTGCTGCGCCTGGGCTACGGCCAGGCCATAACCGGGGACGATCATTACCTTGCGAGAAAAGGCCAGAAGGGTCCCGATATCGGTGGCGTCGGCGGTGCGAACAGATCGTTCTCCGCCTGCACCCACAGCCAGAACGCCGCCTTCGGGCGCCGCTCCAAAACCACCGAGGAGGATCTTTGGAAGAGAGCGGCCCATCGCGTCGCTCATCATCTTGGTCAGCAGCGCTCCCGATGCGCCTACCAACGTGCCCGCAATTACGAGGATGACATTGTCGAGCACGAACCCATCCGCGGCCACGGCCAGGCCGGTGAAGCTGTTGAGCAACGAGATCAGGACAGGTGTATCGGCCCCCCCGACAGGTAGGACTATGCCGGCGCCGAGGGCCAGCGCGGCGATGGCCAGCAGGGTAATTGCGACGAGGTGAGGCGTCACGACCACCAATACACCCAATGCGAGGATGGCTACGGCAATGATCCCGTTCACTACCTGCTGGCCGGGGTAAAGGACAGGCCTCCCGGTCATGAGCTCTTGCAGTTTGGCGAAAGCCAGCGTGCTGCCGGCGAACGAAACACAACCGACGACCAACGCGAAGACGATGGGGATACCTTTTTCTACTGGCACTCCCAGCGGCAAGTCGTGGAGGTACTCGGCCAGCGATATAACCGCAGCGGCGGCGCCGCCGACGCCGTTGAATATGGCGACCATTTGGGGCATGGCCGTTACCCGGACCTTGCGGGCGGTCGGCACGGCGACCAGCGCTCCAAGCCCCATCGCCGAGCCGATGACCCAGTCGTGCCCGGGCTGCTGGACGAGGAACGTGAATAGGACGGCCACCACCATCCCGGCGACCCCGACGAGGTTGCCGTAACGGGCTGTTCGGGGCGAGCTCAAGGCTTTGAGGGCCAAGATGAAGCAGACGGCAGACACGAGATAGATGGCCGTCAGGCCATTTGCGCTGATATGGATGGCGGCCGTCATCATTTGGCGTCGCTTTTGGCTCCATCCTCAGGTCGAACAGGCTTTCCCTGCTGGCGGCTCTTGAACATATCGAGCATGCGGTCAGTCACGACGACACCACCCACAATGTTCAACGTGGCCAGGAACACCGCTATAAAGGCGAGCGAAGTCTGCAAGGCACCCTGCGCCTGTGACGCAATGAACATCGCCCCGACCAGGATGATCCCGTGAATGGCGTTGCTCCCCGACATGAGCGGGGTGTGCAAAATGCTGGGCACCTTGGAAACAACCTCGAAGCCCAGGAAGGCAGCGAGGACGAATATGACCAGCAGGTCTATTGCGTCGGTGATCATTCGTGAGGCTCCTCGAGGGCCAAGCGGGTTTGTGGGTGGTGCACGGCACCGGATATCGTGACAGCGCTCGTGTCGATGATCTCGTCGGAGAAATCGGGCGCCAGCTTCCCGTCCTTCACCAGTAACCGTACGAATGAGCTGACGTTTCGTGCATAGAGGCTGCTGGCGTGGGTGGGCATCGACGATGCCAATTCTGGCGCGCCGATAATGTAGACGCCGTTCCAGACCAGTTCCTGCCCATCTTCAGTCAACTCGCAGTTGCCGCCGCTGGCCGCGGCCAAGTCGACTATGACCGACCCGGGGCGCATTCGGCTCACCATCGCCGTGCTGACCAAAAGAGGGGCGTGTCCACCCGGGACGGCGGCCGTCGTAATAACTACGTCGGAAGCGGCGACGTGGGTACCGATCATCTCCTGCTGCCGGACCAAAAACTCCTCGGATTGCACCGCCGCGTACCCCCCGGCCCCCTCCTGCGCTTCGAGGCCAAGCTCGAGGAACGTTGCCCCTACGCTCTTTACCTCCTCGCGTGCCGCCGGCCGTACGTCATATGCGCTAACGACGGCACCAAGTCGGCGAGCGGTGGCAATTGCTTGCAGGCCGGCGACACCGGCGCCAAGGACCAGCACGCGTGCGGGCGGCACGGTGCCGGCTGCGGTCATTAACAATGGGAAAAATTTGCTCAGTTTGTTGGCGGCGATCAATACCGCTCGATAACCGGCCACTGTGGACTGAGAGGAAAGAGCGTCCATGGCCTGGGCGCGGCTTATTCTCGGGACCAGCTCGAAACTAAAGGCGGTGACCTGGAGGTCGACCAAACGCCTGACCAGCGGCAGGTGGACTGAGGGAGCCAAGAAGCTCAACAGGGAAACGCCCTCGGGTAGCTGGTCAGCCTCCTCAACGGTAGGAGCCAGCACCTTGGCTACCAGGTCGGCGCCGTCAAAGAGCTCCCGCGTGCTCTCCACGACCTTGGCACCCGCGGTTTCATATTCCTCGTCCGGGTAGAGGGCCAGCGCTCCGGCCCCGCTTTGGACGACAACGTCGACGCCAACGCCAGTCAGACGCGCCAACTCACCCGGGACAAGGGCGACGCGTTGCTCACCAGGTGTTAGTTCTTTTGGTACTGATAGCTTCATTGGGCTCCGTCCAAACAGGAGACCCTACACCAGCTGACCGACCAGCTTGCTTCGTCTGCAGCTGAAGGGGGCACTCGGACCGGCACCCACCCGAAAGGCCCTACCGGTCTGAGATTTACGAAGCTAAAGAGCTCGAGCGGTCAGCTACCTTGTCAGCTGGTCGCCTTAGCGGCGACGGCCGGCCCGGTGGGCAGCGTCGTACGCCGACCTGACCTCTCCCGGTATCCGTCCACGGTCGCCCACGGCATAACCCTGAGCACGCGCCCATTCGCGAATCTCGGCCTGAGATTCACCACGAGGTGCAGAAGCCGGACGGCTGGAGCGGGTCGAACGACCGGTCGTAGTCCCACGCCGGCGGCCACGGCCACCCCTGCCGGCCGAATGGCCCGCGTTGGCGAAACCTTCTAATGTTTCTTTCACCTCGTCGAGGTGCTTCCTGCAAAGATCGAGCGTATAGGTCTTCCCGCCATAGGTGAATGATACGGAATCGGACGCATTGACGTCCCCATCTTCCAGGTCACAAGTAACCACGACTTGCGTGATACGGGCCATTGACAATCCCCTTTCAGCTGCAGGCCGCGGTCTCAACCACGGCGTCAAAACACGATAGTAGTTCAAACGCGCGCCAAATGACAATTCTGGCATCCGCGCCGTAACCGACTTCCGCGCCTATAGCGGTTGAGCAACGGCCCGACGAACTTGCTGAGAACTAGGTTCGCGCCCTGTGCAGTGTTGTGTAAACCACGCTTAGGGAGCGCTCAACGACTTGTTGTCAGCCGCCAGTCGTATCGTCCCGACCACTCGTTCTTTCCCTCTTCTAGCCTGTCGGATTCCACTGGCGAACCATCGGCGGAGTTGTTGACGGGGAACTAAGGGGCGATTAGTGCGTCCCGGGACCGACAACCATGCGTGAGTTTGCACCGGCTCGAGTTTGTCTGACGCCCCGCTTTGCGGGTGACCTTTGTGGGCGACTGGGGCTTTGTCGGGTCTCACTTTCTCGGGCTCGGGTTTGTCAGGGGCGGGATTGTCAGGGGCGGGATTGTCAGGGTCGGGATTGTCAGGGGGAGGCTTTGTCGACAGTGAGCGGTTTGTCGAGGCCCGCGTTTGTCGAAAGGTGGTTTTTGTCGGTGTTCAGGGTTTCTCAGGCGGCGGGTTTCTCCGGGGCGCGGTTTCTCGGGGCCGGGGGTTTCTCGGTGTGGGGTTTCTCGGCGGACCGGTTTGGCCGCGGCGGCCGCTTGCCGGTGCTGGCGATTCTCGGGAGGTGACGAGGGACGGGGGGAGCGGAGTTTCTGGACGGACCGGGCCGGCCCAAACTGGGTTTGCCGGGGACTGGGTTTGCCGGGGATTGGGGCTTGCCCGTCGGGCTCTTGATGAGCCCTGACGTGGGCGCTGCGGGTCTCGATCCCGCGACCTTCGCCTTGTAAGGGCGACGCTCTTCCAACTGAGCTAAGCGCCCAGGCGCTACATGCTAGTGCCCGACGGCGCGACTGACTATACGCGGCGAAAAGGTGCCCTGTGGAAAAACCGGGCCCTGATGCCACCCCCCGCTAGCCATGGTCCCAGCCATTGCCGTCGAACGGAGCGTGCCTAACTCACACTCCGGTCGCGGCAACGGGGCCATGGTTCGCTGGGGCGGCACTCCTGGTTGAAGGGCGGCTACGCGGTCTTGCGCTCTGGTTGAGGGCGCTCGAGCCGGAGCACGCTTTCTTTTGGCGTAGTTAGTTGCAATGTTTGTTCGCTCGGCAGCACCGCAGCCACTTTGGGGGGCCGGCCTCGCTTGCGCTTCCGGGGGATGACAACGCCATCCGCAAACAGCTGCCCGCCCCATACGCCTACCGGCTCGCGCCTGGCCAGCGCGCCTCGCAAACAGGGTTCGACCAGAGGGCACGTCGAGCAGATCGCCTTCGCCAACTCAATGTCGGGTATCTCGTCAGAGAAGAAAAGCGGGGTAAGCGCGCCCTGGCCATCGCGGCATGCTGCATCTTCCCAAGTAAGTGTCGTTGTCTCTTCGGTCTCGTCGTCGGTATAGGCCCAGTTGTAGGCGAACATCCTGCGTTCCTTTCGATATCAACCCTGTCTTGTGAAGTCCCATCGCTCGCTGTCAGACAAACAAAGAGGCCGCCGGGGGGTCCCCGGCGGCCTCTGGGCCAATCCTGCAAGTGAACCGATCAACTCGGTAATCGCTCGCTTTGGCTCAAAAGCCGCCTGGTGCGGTACCACCCGGAGTTAAGGAGGCCCCCGGCATCGCCTTGCCATTGCAATTGGCCCCGGCATGAGCCGAGGACAATGCGGGCACCTTGGGGCCCTCGATAAGGCGCGTCTCGGCCAGGACTACTGCTTGCTTGCTGCTCATCAGTGCCTGACCTCCTTCGAAGCGCGTTTTGCCGGTAACTGGTTTCGTGCCTCCACCATCGCAGCACGTTGCGCACCGGAAGTCAACTCAATTTACGAACCCCCAGCTACCAGCGGCGTCGCGCCTCCGGTAGTTCCACCTCCTCTTAGAGTGGTGAACCTGCCCAGCTGCTGACGACGAGCTGGGCGCCGGTTACGGCGAGGTAAGCGCGTCACCCTCGCCCGGCCAGTTTGCCCGTCCCCCGCTAGCGTTGTGGTGATGGCTGTGATCGATGTGGCGGGGTACGTAGCCGAACTGAAAGACCACGCGGTCGACCACGGCTTCCACGTGCATGACGAGCGGCACTTTGTCGAGACCTACTCGCTCCGCCAGGCCTGGGAAGTGGACCTGCACCCCGAAGAGGCCTGCAACGGCCCTCTCGACCTTCACCTGGCGCTCGAGGTGGACCCGCGGGTGCTCCTGTCTTTCGAGGACGCCGTCGTAGAGCTGCCCGAAGGAGCAGATCCGGCCGACGACTACCACTTCCCGCTGACGTTTACCTGGGCTCTGCCCCCGTTGCCGCATGGGCCGGACCTTCTTCACCTGGCTATCGACCTCGCCGGCATCGGTGGTGTCGACTTCCCGCTCGAAACGTCTGCCATTGACAGCTACCCGTCGGCCACCGACGCGGCCGAACGGCGTCTCACCGTGATTGCTCACCAGAAGGTCTCACTGGCTCGCGTCCTGGCTGGCGAAGAGTTGCTGTGTGAGAGCTTCGACCGTGCCCTGGCTGTCAGCCACTACCTGCTGGAGTCCGCGCCCGCCTGGATGAGCCAGGACTAACGCCGGTCGCCACCCAGGCGACCGGCGTGGGCGGCCCGGTTAGGGGCGGAGCGATGAGTTCCGTCCTGCGAAACCGTCTCAACCCGCATGGGTTCGGCAAGAGGAGGCTCTGTGGCTGCTCTCACCCCGCTGTTGACCGGTTTGTCCTTTCCTGAATCACCCCGCTGGCATGACAGTCGCCTCTGGCTGGCCGACTGGGGAGCGCACGAGGTCATTGCCGTCGATGTCAACGGGAGGAGCGAGGTAACGGCCAAAGTGGAGTCCTTTCCCTTTTCCATCGACTGGCTGCCGGACGGCCGCCTGCTTGCCGTCTCAGCCAGGGACTGCGCTCTGTTACGCCAGGAGCCGGATGGGTCTCTGGTCCCATTTGTCGAGCTGAGCGAGCTGTCCGAGCACCCTTGGAACGAAATTGTCGTCGACGGTAGAGGCAACGTCTACTTGAACAACACCGGTTTCGACTTCCCGGGCGGCGCGTTCGCCCCGGGCATCATCGCCCTCGTCACCCCCGACGGTTCTGTGCGTCAGGTGGCCGACGAGGTCGCCTTTCCCAACGGGATGGCTGTCACTCCGGACAACTCCACGCTAATCCTGGCCGAATCGTACGGGAACACCCTCACTGGCTTTGACATCGCTCCTGATGGCTCCCTGTACAACAGGCGAGTGTGGGCCAACCTGGGTGACGGTGCGCCCGACGGCATCTGTACCGACGCCGACGGAGCAGTCTGGTACGCCGATGTCCCACACCGGCTCTGCGCGCGTGTGTGCGAGGGCGGCGAGGTCTTGCAGACGGTCCAGCTTGACCGAGGGTGCTTTGCCTGCATGCTGGGAGGGCGGGGTGGCCGAACGCTGTTCATAGTGGCCAACCAATGGGCGGGGAACGCGGCGACGGCCGTAGCCAACCCCGGCCGCGCCGGCCAGGTGGTCGCCGTCGAAGTGGACGTGCCGGGGGCCGGCTGGCCCTGACCGAAGCCGCTCAAAGCTGGCGACGCTGCTGATCAGCGGTTTGTCGGTGGGCTCGGTGGTGCCGGTGGGCTCGGTGGGGATCGAACCCACGACCGAGGGATTATGAGTCCCCTGCTCTGACCGCTGAGCTACGAGCCCTTCTGGTCATTCTATGGAAGGCCCACGGCGGGTGGGCTAACGCCAGCGACCGGGCGCGTTTTGACCATCGGAAATGGTTGCGCCAGTCCTCAGTATGTTGGTCGGTGCACCTCCTGGAAGTCAACGAGCTAAGGGTCTCGTTCAATACGCCCGGCGGGGTGCTCGAGGCGGTCCGCGGCCTCATCTTCCAGGTTGACAAGGGCCAGACCCTGGGCATCGTGGGCGAATCGGGAGCCGGTAAAAGCGTCGCCATGCAAGCAATGCTTGGGTTGCTCGACGACGCCAAAGTCTCCGGCTCAGCACTGTTCGAGGGAAAAGAACTCGTTTCACGGTCAACGAAACAGATGCAAGGGGTATTAGGGCACGATGTGGCAATGGTCTTCTAGGACCCGTCATCGAGCCTGCACCCTTTGTACCGCGTGGGTTGGCAAATTGAAGAGACAATACGCGCTCACACGCCGCATCACCCGTACACGCGCGGGCTCATCGAATCTCTACCCGAGCAGGGCCCAGGAGACCAACGGCTAGGGACGATCTCAGGCCAGCCTCCGAGCATGGTCAAGATCCCTTCGGGGTGCTCGTTCCACCCCCGTTGCAAATATGTCATGGACATCTGCAGAATTCGGGAGCCACCGCTCGAGGGTTTTGCCGGCGCGGCGGGGCACTTCTCAGCCTGCTGGTTGCCCCACGAATTGGCCGGGTCTGATGAAGGCTGGTGGCCAGAGATTGTGCCCGAGCGGGGTGCTCTGGCTCTACCGGCCCACCCAGGCGCCAGGGGCAGCCACCAGCTCAGCCACTTCCGTCGGAAGGTCGCCCTTTGCAATGTTCTCGAGGCTTACCCCTTCAAGTACCTCACGCAAACTGGCCCGGAGAGCGATCCAGACGTCTTGCAGATGCTGGGCCGCACCCTCGTACTTAACCGTCTCGGGCCTCAGGCCCCGGACCTGTGCCAGAGGGCCTTCCAGCGCCCGGATGACATCGGCCACCGTTACATCCGACGAAGGCCGCGCCAAGTTATAGCCGGCCTCTCGGCCACGGTGGCTCACCAATATGCCCGCACGTCGTAAGTCGTTCAATATCACACCGAGGAATTTGCTCGGTATTTGTTGGTCTGCCGCAATGGCGTCGACCGTCATGGGCTCTGAAGACGTCGCCAAGACGAGCAACGCCCGCACGCCATAGTCGACCTTCGCCGAGATTTGCACACTCTTAGTGTACGCAGGGACCGGAAGGCCGTACGGTCTTTGCCAGCAGTTACTACTGAATCTGTTGACGCGATAGGTACACGTGCTAAGCTACTACGTGGGCGGCGATCGATTAACGGAACCGCAACCGTCAAAAAGCAAGGAGTTTGGTATCGCAATGAGCGCGGAAATCGTGATCGACCCGTCAGAAGTACTGGTGGACGAGCCAGTGGCCTTCACGGTCGAAGGTTGCGCCCCCGGCGAGCCTGTTGCTCTAAGCGCGTCGTCGGAAATCGGCCAGCAACGGGTGCGGACCGAAGCCCATTTCGTCGCTCCCGCCAAAGGCGTCGTCGAGCCCGCCACGCATCCGATCTCCATTGCTTCCGCAAACGTAAGCCGATGCCGATCGGCAGCCGCGCCCGCCTGGTGTCCGCACCTCGTCACGTCGGCTACTCAGGCTCCCCGTTGCCAACGCAGGCCAACCACTACGGCGACACGATGAGTCGGTCAACCGCCACCGGCGAAGCGGCTGCGTCCGGCACGGGCCGCAGCGGAGGCAGCCGACTAGCCGGTAACTCGCGCCCAGTTTCGACAGCCTCAGGCGACCTTTTTTGCTGGCTGCATGGCGGCGACACGTTCCAGGCCGTCGCGCAGGTCTTGGGCCAGGGTGGCACCTTCGTATCCCGCCAGCCACGTTTGGTGGAACGATCGCAACTTTCCCGTGCTCTCGGGTACGAGGACGAGCGGCGTTCCCGCCAGCAACCCGAGGATGCAACCGTGCAGCCGGTCGGTACATACCAGCTGACGTCCAATCAGCAACTTGAACGCCTCATCTGTCCGGTGCTGGGCCGCTATGTGATAGTTGGCTGCCGAGAACCGGGCGGCAGGGCCGAGGGTGGCCGCCGCCCGGCTCGAAACACGCATAGCCGTGCGCCGGAGAGAGTCCCAGCCACGCTCCGGTGGCCAATCGACGGAACCAACGTCGACCGGTGTAGCCTCAACCGCTCCGCCATCGGCTCGAAGCAACAACAAGGGCCCCCGTCGGCTCTCCTGCGCAGTTGGTCGGTCCATTCCGAACGCAGCATCAGGGCAAAGTGTGGCGTCAACACCAAGCTTCTCCCGCGCCGCGCTCAGGCTGGCCTGATCACGAACAAGAAGTGTGAGTTGCTCGTGGCGCCCATAATCGGCGGCCGTCTCGTCGGCCTCGGCCCCGTGGACCCAGATCGACTGGGGCATTATTAAGGTCCGCCGGTCGGGAAAGTCGGCGAGGACCCGTCTACGCAAGCGTTGATGGTTCGGCCAGCTCCCCCCGATGTTGCCACCGCCATGCAGAGCGATCACGCCATCGGGTGGCAGCGAGGACCGGAGCCGGTCAGCTGAGTAGGCCCGGTGGTCAGCCAGCATTCGGATGTCAGCACCCCGCCGCTTGAGGTATGCCAGCTCTCCGACCAGAATGGCGTTGTCGCCGCAATTGTCGTGGTTCGGCACATCGATTAACGCCACCGGGCAGCCGGCCGGTATGAGGCGATTTAGGGTTTCCTCAAATGTCGTGCGGAGAGACAGTGATATTTCCAAGCCCTCACCAATGGTCGACGTGATCAGTTCCTCCTGAGAGTATGCGCGTGCTTCGACGGCGACGCCGACAAGCGCGGCGCCAGCCTCAGTCGAAGTGTGATGGCCAATCCAGAGTGCTCAAGACATCCCCGGCGCGCCATCGTTACCTGAGCCACTGGCTCAGGCCGGTTGGTAACCAAGCCGTTCGCGATCAAGGCAGTCAAGGATGTCGGTCGGTCCGTCGGCAGCAAATTTGCGAGCGAACAGCTTTACCGGGCCCCACCCGCCCTGCTCTCCACCTTCCTCGGAGGCTACTTCGAGATCGTGCAAGTCGACAAGCCCGAGGTTTTCGGGGTGCGGGCCTCCACTCCAGCGGGAGAACCAAAGGTTGTCGTCACGTACCTCGTCACGGAACGGAGACGCCATCGCCAATGACGGCAACAGCAGCTCATCGGGTATCCAAGTGCGCCGGAAGAAGCGGGCCACGCCCGGATCCTGGTCGAAGCGGCCCACGATCCAGGCGGCTAGGCGACCCGACAAGGCGCACTGCGCTTGGCCGTAGTAGAGGTCGAGCCCCTCCGGTAGTCTGCGCTGGACCGGCAGCCGGAGCCGGCGACCGAAGACACGGCGGTTCCATTGAGTGACCCGTGACTTCCCACCATCGCCTCCGAGCCAGGGCACCGGGATCCTGGCATGGCGTACCCACGAAGTGGTGGGTTGCCGTTGCAAATAGGCATGAACTCGGTCGGCGCTCCTGAGGAGATAATCCGTCCCTGACAGCACCACGACGTGCGACGCCCCCGCGCCGCTCGCTTGACGAAGCCCCTCGAGGGTGGCCTCCATTAGGCCCCAGGAGCCCCAGCTTGTCCGGTACCTCGGTAGTGGATGAACATCCTCGCCCACCACACCCAGGATTTCGTCCGCGACGCGCTGGGAAGTGCCGGCGTCGACATGGACGTACGTCGGGTATGGCCTTAGCCGGTCGACCAGGCGATGCACGCGGTCCGGGGCGGTGTGGGCCAGGACGACATAACTCGTCAGCGGCCCCATCTGGTGGAAGTCAGACATAAATGAGCGTCTTCAGGTAAGGTGACGGGCGGTCAAAGTCGTGATCGGACATGACGACTCCTCTCCAGGCACTTTGGCCCGCCGCTGGGGGTATCGGTACGAACGCTAACCGTCACCTTACGATAATCTTACCGGCTCCATCGTTTGTGTCAAATCAGTAGATACAGTTTGGGTGGAACATCAGCTGGTGCCTTCCCGTCAGTTGCGGGGGCCGTCATAACATCCGATGAGAATGGTGGGCCCGGGCACAGAAGACGCCCTCTGTGCGGGCCGGGCTTTACAAGATCGCGACCAACGCGGCTCTGAACATCGCTCAACGGCGCTCCCGACGCGAGCTGCCGGTCTCGTGCCGCGGCCCGCCGAGCCCTGGCGGAAGTGCCGGGGCGCCTGTGCTGGAAGAGGTTTGGGTGGAGCCGTACCCGGACCAACTACCGGCCTTCGGCTCAGATGGCTCTCCCGGGGGACGGTACGAGCAGCGGGAGAGGCTCGAACTGGCCTTTGTGGCCGCCCTCCAGTACCTCGCCCCGGCCCAGCGAGGGGTACTTATTTTGCGGGAGGTCCTTGGCTTCTCGGCCCAGGAGGTTGCTGAGCAGCTAGGGACCTCAGTCCCGGCGGTCACCAGCGCCCTGCGGCGCGCCCGCATCGCCGTCGAAAACCGAGTGCAGTACCTTCGTGGGCGCTGAGGTTTTCCCGCGTTTCGGTCTGCCGACTGAGATGGAATAGAGGTTTTTCGCCTCCAGCGATTAGTTTGGCGACCTTCTCCCGATCACATAGGCGGGAACACGGGCAACAGGACCACCAGTTTTCCCACGAGATGAGGGACCAATGAGCGCCAAAAAACCATTACCCGTCGGCACGCTGATCGACCCGCAGGACAATGACGTCACGCCGCTGACGTGGGAGGAGGCCAGCAACCGGATCGACGCCGCCCGCTGGTTCTGGTTCACCACGGTGCACCCCAGCGGCCGTCCGCACACCCGGCCAGTGCTGGCTGTTTGGATGGGCGACTTCCTGTACACCACCTCCAGCCGGTCGGCGCAGAAAGGGCGCAACCTCGAACGCGACCCGAGGTGTTCCGTCGCTATCTTGACCGACGACATGCACATCGTCATCGAAGGGACGGCTTCCCGGGTTAGCGATGTGGCCTGGCTGGAGGAGATCGTGGAGGCTTACCGATCGAAGTACAACTGGCCCGTGACGGCGGTCGACGGGGGTTTCGAAGCCCCTTACGCGGCCCCGGCGGCAGGGCCGGCGCCGTACGAGCCCTTCCAAATAACCCCTACGGTTGTTTACGGTTTTGGCACCGCCGAGGCAATTGGCCCGCGTCATACGCGCTGGCGGTTCAACCAGTAGGAACGGGCCCGCCTCTGCCAAGAGACCGACCTCAGTCGATGGCAGACGTTGGCCAGCGCTCGGCGGCCCACAATGCCCAGTCGGCGAAACCATGGGGAGGCGGACCGATCTCGGTCGAGTCGAGCTCGTCTGGCCCCGGAACCTGGAACAGTCTCCGGAACCGCGCCAGCTCGTTGTCGCTTATCCGGAACGTAGAGACACCTTCGCTGGGGGCACGCCGGGCAGCTCGGCCGGCCTGCTCCTTCTCGCTCACCTCCAGGTAAACGAGTTCGCAGGTGGCCCCCAGCGACGACGCAAGGTACCGCAAGGCCGACCGCTCGTCCTTGCTCCAGACGCCAAAGTCCAGCACGACGTTGGTCCCAACGCCCAGTGCACGCATCGCCAACCACACGAAGCGGCCTTCGAGGACATCCCTCTTCCCGCCGGCGTCGCTATCTCCGAACAGCGGGATCATCCATTCGTCCGGTGTCAGCCGCAGCGCCCCATAGCGGTCCTGGATCTCCCGAGCCCGTGTCGTCTTGCCGGCAAGCGGAAGTCCCACCATCAGGAATAACCGTCCCGCCGGAAGGCCGCTCGCGTGTGAAATCGGTGTGCCCACCGCCCGGACGATACTGCGGTAGCCCGGGCAAGTTGACACAGTTGCCAAAGCTCTCGCGCCTCCCGGGTGCTTCGGCTTTGGCGTGGTGCCCGGGCGCCGAGGTCGAATAAGCGCGAAGCCTCGCCATTTCATTTCGAAATTGCGCGCTCCGGGGCCGAACGCGGTGAGTGGGCCGGGCTCCTGGCCAACAGTCTTCCGCTATAGCTGCCGTTGTCGAATCCCAGACAAGCCCATTGAGATCGAGGACAGTGCAAGCGCCGCCCACGCGGATCGCTTGTTGCCGTCGATAAAGCGGGTTCCAGCGACAGGTGAGCACTGCGGCCTTGTCGACAAGGTCCGAGTAGAGCTCCTCCCCTCCGAAGCGGGCTTGAAAGTGCTCCATTTATGACTCCAACCCTCTTCCCCGCCACGCCTGGCTGCGGCCGACAGGCCTGGCTCACCGACTCGGTCAGCTCGGATGTCGCACCAGGGAACAATTGGGGAACAGGGCTCTTCTAAGCAGGTAGTGGTCGGCCCGACGGCCGACCCGACAGAGAGGACCCTCAAATGAAAGCGCTTCGAATTGGTAGAGGGAAGGTTGCTGCTGGCTTGGCCGCGACTGCGGCACTTGTATTGGTGCCACTCACGGTCGTCGAGGTCACGACGGCCGGCGCCAGCAACATCAGGCACGATCAGGTGCCACAAGGTGGCCCAATCACAATCCAGTCTTGGCTGTATATCGTGCCCAGCGAGAACGACCTTGCCGGCACGCTCTGGGCCTGTAGCAAAATAACCGGGGCGGTCCAGGAGGAGAGTGGTGGCCCGACCTGGCATAGCGACGCCGAGTATGCCGCCCCCACTTTGCTAACTGGTACGGCTGCTATAGACGCCGCTAGCCACGAATGCGCCGCCAAAGTGCCGGCCGGCGGGTTTGTCCATATTCCGGCGCCCGAACCGGGGCAATATCCCTATGCGACGTACACGGCTACGCCCAATGCCGGTCCCGGGCAAGACACCGGACTCACCCCCCTGTACAGTTACCAGACAATCTCAGGGCAAAGAGGCGATATCTTTATGACGATCGCGGCCTCCTACAACTTTACGAGCAGCCCCGTCGAAGTCGGCAACGTGGAAGTCCAGCCATTTACCACGGCCCCAGCGGCAAGTTGGGTCATCACGGGCGGCACGGGCGCTTACACCGGTTTGCAGGGCGACGGTACCTGGTTCGCCGATTCCTCCATGGTCCCCTGGGTTTATAAGTTGGCTACAGGCAAAGTGTGGTGGGCCAGCAACAACGGCGGCGCCTAGAAGTCATACCAGCGGCTACATGCAAAGAGGGGAAAAGGGGCTGGCGAAATGAGCCCCTTTTCCGTGCGCGCCCTTGAGCGCGGGTGACACAATGCCATTGTGCCCGCACCAGCCGACCATGCTCGGTTTCGTAGCGCGACAGTCGTCCGGGTAAAACTGCTCGGCCCGTTCTCGGTCAGCGTGAGAGAACGGACTGCCGGCCCCTGGCCCCGACCTGTCGCCAAGCGCCTCTGCGGTCTCCTCTTTGTGAGCCCCGAACGGAGGTTGTCCAGGACGGTCGCCTGCGAGGCACTCTTCCCGAGCCTTGGTCCTCATGAGGCAGCCAGGGGCCTTTCGAAGGCGCTTTCAATGGCGCACGCAGCACTCTCCAACCTCGGCGGCCCCGGAAATGAGCTCATTCAGGCCGACCGCAACTACATCTGGGCCGACCCTGATACCCAGGTTGAGTTGGACGTGGACGTCCAGGAGGAAAGGCTCCGCCGGGGGCTCGGAGCCGAGCCGGGGCTGGCCCGTGACGAACTGATAGCGGAGGCACTGGCGGATGAAGGTCGCTTGCTGGAGGACGAACCTCTAGCAGATTGGGCCGCACGCCTCCGGGAGCACCTGGAGTGGGCCCGCCAGGAAGCCCGGTTGGCGCTGGCCCGCGACCGGGCCAAGGGGTTCGGACGGTCCAGTCCCTCCGAGGTGGTGGCCGCCTGGGAGGCGTGCTTAACCCACGACCCGACCTCAGAGGAGGCCACGTCCGCCCTTATGCGGTTGCACTCGGCGCAGGGTAAGCCGGCCCTCGTTGATTCCGCTTATCAACGATGCCGGGCCGCCCTCGAGGGCCTGGGGCTGCGCACGTCACCGGCCCTGGAAGAGGTGCGGGAGGCGACAAACGGGCCCGCTCCTTTCTCTGCTCGCCAAGAAGCACCACCCGCTGAAATGCCTATAGAGCCGAGACCAGTACGCCTCCGGGAAGAACGCCGGTTGGTCAGTGTGTTCTTTGCCGAGGTTTCCGCGCCGGCGGGGTTCCAAGGCATTGACCTCGAGGACCTGCGGGACATGGTGGGGATGTTTGTGTCACAGCTGATCGCCGAAGTGGAGCGGCTGGGGGGTACCGTCACCTCTGTTTCTGGCGCCGGCCTGTCCGCGCTGTTTGGCGCCCCTGTGTCCCATGAGGACGACCCCGAACGCGCTGTCCGGGCCGCCTATCGCGCCCTGTCGCGGCCGGGGGGCCTGGAGGCGCTGTCCCTGCGAGTTGGGATCGAGACCGGGCCCGCCATCGTCGGGCCTATCGGGGACCGCGGGGATTACGGCGCAGTCGGTGAAGTTGTCAGTGCCGCCGCCGCTATTCAGTCGGTGGCAAAGCCGGGATCGGCGCTCATCGGCCCCGCAACACGCGCCGCCACGGAGGGGATCTTTGAGTGGGGGCCGACGGACGAAGTGGCGCCAAACTTCTCTAGCAAGCCACTGGTTGCTTCATACCTCAAGCGGCCGAGACGGAGCGACACTGGTTGGCGTGGTCAACGGAGGCTCGCTGGTCACGCTCGCCTGGTAGGCCGCGACGGGCAACTGATGGTGCTCGACGAAGCGGTGCGGGATGCTACTTCGGGCGTGGGTTCTGTGGTTTTTATCGTCGGCGACCCGGGCTTGGGAAAGACGCGCCTGGTCCAGGAGTGCCGGAAGCGCTTCATGGCCTGGGTGGGTGGCGCCACAGGCCGGTTGCCGCTCTGGCTGGAGGGACGTTGCGCTTCATTCGCCTCGTCAACGCCTTATGGCCTCTACCAACAACTTCTCTATGCGTGGATCGGCGTGGTGCCGGAAGAGGGCGAAAAGGTGGTGCGTCCCGCTCTGGAACGCGCCATGAGAGCGGTTTTCGGAGGCGAGTCGGACCACATAAGGTTCCTGGCCCACATGATGGGCCTCGGGAACGGCTCTGGCGAGGGCGGTTTCGCCCGGCTGGGCCCCGAGGCGCTGCAGCGGGCGACTTTCGCTTCGGTTAGCGCCGTGGTGCGGCGGCTATCGTCAGCAGGGCCTACCGTGCTCGTCCTGGAGGACTTGCATTGGGCGGACCCCACCTCCTTGCGGTTGACTGAGAAGCTGGCCGAAGTGGCCGGCCACGCCCCCTTGCTCCTGGTCGCCACGCGCCGGCAAGAGCCGGACCCCGGGGTGTCGACCCTTGAACACGGCCTCGAGACAAGTGACCGGTGCCGGTTCCGGAGAGTGCGCCTTCTCCCACTCACGTCTAGTGACGAACGAGAGCTGGCCCGGTTGGTCGTCGGTGGGGCCTCCGACGAGGACGTGGTGGACACCGTATGCACAAGTGTCGAGGGTAACCCGCTATTCCTGGAGGAGCGGTTCTCGTCTCTCGTGGAGACCGGGGCTCTGGTCAGGAGAGGAGCGCAGTGGTCGCTCAGCAGCCGCGTCACCGTTGACGTTCCCGAGGTGCTGGAACGTCTGATCAGTTCTCGTGTAGACCGCCTCTCCCCCCGTTTGCACGGCGTCGTTGTGGCGGCTTCGGTCCTGGGTACCGAGTTCCCGCGCTCCGCCCTTGACGCAGTCGTCGACAGCAGTGACGAGGTGCACGTCGCCATCGAGGAGCTATGTGCAGCCGGGCTGTTCAGTGAGGTGGGCCAGCTGCCGGAGCCCGTTTACCGTTTCCGGCACGCTCTGATCCAGGACGCCACCTACAAGGGCCTGCTCCGGGCTGAACGACGCCAACTGCACGCCAGAGCAGCCTGGGGCCTCGAAGCAGCCTCGCCTGGCCGGCTGGCAGAAGTGGCAGCTGTGCTTGGCTATCACTACGCCAAAGCAGGAGAAATGGAGCGGGCAGTCCACCACTTAGAGGTTGCCGGCGATCACGCCTCGGCCCACTTCGCCAATGTCGAGGCGATTGCGTCTTACCGGAACGCGATCGAAATCGTTGACCTCGACCCAAGCAGCCCCGCAATGGCCAAAGCGGCGGTGGAACTTCGAGCAAAATCGGCAGGGGTGTGGTTACGCACAGGGTCGCATGACGAGACAAGAGAAGTTCTGCAGCAGGCCATTAATCTTGTGGGGCGGGGTGAGACCTTGGAGGCTGCTCGGCTGTACTCCCTCCTCGGTCGCGCCGAGATCATTGACCACCGCTATGATGCAGCCGCTGCCGCGTTCAAGGCCGCAGACGACTTGGTCGGGGGCTATTCCGAGGACCATGACGACGCCACCGCCGAGCTGTGGCTCGAGATCCAGTTGGACGACTGGGCGGCCCTTTTTTATTGGCAAAACGAGCCGGAGCGGGCTGCCGCGCTGCTCGAGCGGGCACGTCCGGTTGTCGAGTCCCGAGGAACCCCGGCGCGAAAACGAGTCTTCTACACCAGCCTCGCGCAACAACGGTCCCGTCGTAGTCGTTACCGGATCGACGATGAAATCCTGACGAACGCAAGGGCCGCCTTGGCCGTGGCAAAACACGAACTTCCCGAAGACACGATCGCCGGGGCCGAGTTTTCGCTCGGCCATTTCTTGCTTTGGTACGGAGACCTGCCTGAAGCGCAAGAGCATATCGAGGCAGCGCGTGCTATGGCCGATCGTGTCGGCGACGCCATCTTGCGGACGCGATGCCTGTCCTATCTCACTGTTGTCGCTCTCCGCCGGCACGACGTGGAAGCGGTGAGATCTCTCGCACCGGAGGCATTGGCCGCCGCCACAGACGGAGGTTGGCCAGAGTACATCGCGGCTGCGAAGGCCACGATGGCTTGGGTGGCCTGGAAAGATCGGCGCCCCATGGACGTGCTTACCTTGGGTAACGAGGCGCTCGAGCTCTGGGCTTCGACCGTCGTGTCCTATTCCTGGTGCTTGCTTTGCCTCTGGCCGTTGTTGGCGGTCCACCTAGGGGCCGGGCGGCTGGCGGAAGCCATCGATGCCGGCCGCCAATTGCTCCTGCCTCCTCAGCAGCGCCTCCCCGACGAGCTCGAAGTCCTCCTGGAGGCCGCCCTAACCGCGTGGGAGCGAGCCGAACCTGCGCCGGCGGGTGAGAAGTTGGCAGAAGCGCTTCAACTGGCGTGTAGCTTGGGTTATGCCTGAACGGCCTTTACGCCTCGGCCTCGTGGGCTGTGGGTACCAGGGTAACTGCTTGGCGGAGGCGGCGGCCCGCACCACCAGTGCCTCTGTCGTTGCGTGCGCTGACCCTGACCTGGCGGCGGCCGAAAAAGTTGCCAGCCTCGGGCCGGATGCCAGCACCCACCCGTCGGTCGAAGCACTCCTTAGCGAGGCGGCCGTAGACGCAGTCCTAGTCGCCACCCCTCACCACGTCCTTTATCCCGTCTCCCTGGCAGCGGTCCGGCACGGCAAGCACGTCCTGGCGGAAAAGCCCGTCGGCCTTAATGAGCAAGAAGTGGCCTTGCTCGAGACAGAAGCGGCAGTCGCACAGGTGCGTCTTATGGCCGGGTACTCGTGCCGCTTCTGGCTGGGCCAGATGGTAAAAGATTCTGGTCGCCGATGGCGTGGTGGGCGAGCTCGCAGCGATGACGGGCACCTTCGGCTCGGGGCCGCTGCAAGGTTGGCTCTCGTCGGTTGACACTGGCGGCGGTCCGTTGCTCTACCTGGGCTCGCACCTTGTCGACATGCTGTTGTGGTTCGCAAGCGAAGACCCGGTCCAGGTTTCTGGCCAGGTCCGCCGCCTTATCACGGGAATTGACGAAACCTCTGCGTTCGAGATGGTCCTTTCCTCGGGCGCGGTGGCTCAATGCCTTGTGACCCAGGCTGCGTCGACATTCTTTTACGACGTCCATATCTATGGGCGCGCCGGCCAAGTCATGCTCCGCGGATGGGACTGGAGCCATTTTGAGATCGAGGTGGTGAGCCGGACGGTGAAGGCTTATGCTCAGCCCACCGTCGTCCGCCCGCGCCACGAAGCTGATCACATCACTACGATGCTTGTGCCTGAGCTAGAAGAGTTCGTCCTGGCCGTCCGCGATGGGCGAGCACCATCCGTAAGCGCCACCGATGGGCGGCGAGTACTGCGCGTGCTCGACGCCGTGGTGGCGGCTGACCGCAGTGGCAGTTGCGTCAGGATCGGCTGACCAGTCCCGTACAGAAGGCGTCAACCGAGGCGCTGCGCCGACGACGAGCCGGGCGACGTGGCAGCAGCCGTAGCCGATCGCGTTGTCGGGCGGAGCGCCGATCGACCCGTCCTGAGGCCATTCGCACAACAGGACTCGCGTGACACGCGTAGGACACGCATCAGCTGCCATCTACTGTCACGGGCGGCCAACTGTGGACATGCATTACAGCAGGTCAGAAGCCATCTTGCGACTCTGACCCGCTCCCCTCAACTGCTCCGGGGGAGAGACTCGAACTCTCAACCTAGTGGTTAACAGCCACCCGCTCTGCCGGTTGAGCTACCCCGGAAAACGCCAGATACGCTATCACCTGCGGCCGACGGCGGGGCGGTCGTCGCGTCCCGGTCCCTTCGAGGGGCCATCCCCCGAGGCGGTGGGGCACCAGAACGGCACGGTCCGCCGCCTCCCTTCCGGTAATGGGATGCCTTTCGGCCGGTGGCGAGCTGACGTGGGGAGCGTGGACGCGCCCGCGTCCCGAAAGACACCTCAGAAAAGGCACGACCGGTGGGGCCGCCGCTACGGTGCCTGTTATTTCCCGCTTATTCCGGGCATTCTGGGTGCAGTACTCGGTTCTCGGCGCGAAAAATGGCCGGTTCCAGCAAAAAGCACGCCCAGAACGTAAGACAGCACCGAGAAACCGAATTGACGCCCAGAAAGCAAAAATGCGCCGAGAATGCGGAAGAACACCCGCATAGACAACGGAAGAGTGGGCCAAACGAACCGCCGCCGCCCTCAATCGCCTAGTTGCCCAGGTAATCCCTCAACTGCCCGCTCCGCAGCGGTTGGCGCAATTTGGCCAGGCTCTTCGACTCGATTTGGCGAACCCGCTCACGGGTGACACCGAATTCTCGTCCCACCTCTTCTAAAGTGCGCGCTTGGCCATCATCTAGGCCGAACCGCAACCGGACCACTTTGCGCTCCCGTTCGGACAGGTCAGCCAGCACATTGCGGACCGCTTCGGAAAGCAT
Source organism: uncultured Acidimicrobiaceae bacterium (assembly GCA_963749305.1). Lineage (GTDB taxonomy): Bacteria > Actinomycetota > Acidimicrobiia > Acidimicrobiales > Palsa-688 > Fen-671. Next base: position 185,488 of record CAVVMN010000010.1, on the reverse strand, counting down.
GGCCCGCGTGGCCGCGTCGCTAGGCGCGGGCACGGCATCGTCTTCAAGGATGTCGGAAAGGTTGAAATCGTCCTCGCCCAGGGGTTGCTCCAGGGAAACGGTGTCTTGGCTGATGCGGAGGATATCCCGGACCCGCTCGGAACTCATCTCGGAACGCTTGGCCACCTCGTCGATGGTCGGTTCGCGCCCTTCCTCCTGCAGCAGGCTGCGCTGAGCCCGGACGACGGCATTGATGTTGTCGACCATGTGCACCGGGATGCGGATCGTCCTGGCCTGGTCGGCGATCGCCCGGCTGATGGCCTGACGGATCCACCACGTTGCGTACGTCGAGAACTTGAACCCTTTGGTGTAATCGAACTTCTCGGCCGCCCGCATGAGCCCCAGGTTGCCTTCCTGGATGAGGTCCAGGAACGACAGCCCCCGGTTCCGGTACCACTTCGCCACCGAGACAACCAGGCGCAGGTTGGCCTCGACCAGCATCTGCCTAGCCATCATGCCTTCGGCCCGGAGACGCTCGTCCGCCTCGCGCTCCCGGCCCACTTGGCGCGGGCGTGGTGCAAGAGAACCGCCGGCTGCCTCAACCGCCGCCTCTTCAAACCCTTCTTCAGGTTGTTCGAGACGAGTGCCGGCGGCAATACCGCGCTCGACGCACCGCGCCAGCGCAACCTCTTGTTCAGCTGAAAGTAACCGGACCTTGCCGATCTCTTTCAGGTAGGCCCGAACAGAGTCTGAGCTCCCCGTGCCGGCCACCCCGATGTCGAGCTTCAGCCCGGCTACGAGTACGCGCCGGCCCCGGCGAAAAGGGTCCTGTGATTTCTTTCGGTGGGCACCGTTGTTCTCGGCCGCCTTCCGCGTCAGCGATGCCTTCCGCGTCAGCGATGACCGTGTGATCGGCCGAACTGTCCTCTGACGGTGCCGGGCTGGTCGACGTCCTCGCCGGCGGGTCGGCGCCGTCCCGCCCGGCCCGCCGCGGCTCCCTTATGAGCTCGGCTGCCAAGCGGTCGAGCCCCTCGTCTGAGATCGGCTCATCGTGGTCGCGCCACTCGATCCCTTCCGCCGTCACCCTCCCGACAACGCCGGAGATGAGCTCAGGGGTCAATTCGACGCCTGAGAGGACCTCTATCACGTCGTCAGCGGTCAAGAACCCGCGCTCGCGACCGAGCATGAGCAGTGCGAGGAAGTACGTTGTTGCATCCCCCGAGCCTGTCAAGGACGCACTCACAAGTAGTCCACAACCTCCCCGTTCATGCTCCTGGGTTCGGTGACATGCTAGGACTCGCCAGCAACAAAGCTAACAACTGGCTCTCGGCCTCATCCAAGCGTTTTTCATAGTCCGGGCCGGGCTCGACCGAGCGCACGGCCTCGAGAGCCAACCGCAGCCGTCCCGAGCGCTCCGCCAACTCGTTGTGACCGGCGGAGGGGGCGGCGCTGCGGGCGTCCCTTCGCAGCTCACCCAATGCCCGGGTGGCGGCCTGCTCGGCCAGCCGGCGCAGGACGTCCCCTGGATCTTCCACAGTGTCCTCGACCGCCAGCTGCGCCAGCAGGTCAGCCACTTCGGCAGAGGCAGACTCGATGGCGTCGGCCAGCGTCATAGCCGAGGCCAACTGCTCGAACGTTTCGCGGGCCAGTTCGGAACTGAAAAGCCCGATGTCAATGCGTTCTGCCACTTCCGTGGGGCGGTGGACCACCAGCCGCAAGGCTTCGAGTTCGGGACGGGGTACGGAAGGACGCTTCGTCTTTGGCGTCGAGGACGTCAGAGGGGGCGTCTCCCGGCCCGGACGAGAGGGGCGCAGCCCGCGGAGCTGCTCGGGGCTCAGCCGGCAGCGGTCAGCCACTTGCATCAGATATTGGTCCCTGACCAGCGAGTCGGGGTGTTCGGAGATGAACCCCAGCGCCGTCTCAGCCGCCGCGTGCCCGGCCTTCGGGATTGCGTAGGTCCGCTTGTGCGAAAAGGCGCTCCAGGCGAAAACCGAGGAAAGGCCTGGCCTCGCTTACAGCTTGCTGAAGCCGCTGAGGGTCCTCCTTGGCTAGATCGGCAGGGTCGGCCCCTGGGGCGAGAGCTACCACCGAAATGTCAGCCTGGAAACGGCTTTCCCACTCGTAAAACCGCTCGGCGGCGCCACGGCCGGCGGCGTCAGCGTCGTAGGCGAGGACGATCCGGCGGGAGAAGCCGGTCAGCAGGCGGACATGACCCTCGGCCAGCGCCGTACCGCACGTCGCCACTGCCTCGGTCACTCCCGCCCGGTGCAGGCCGATGACGTCGGTATAGCCCTCGCAAACGACGACCTGGCCCCGCTCCACGATCGGCCCTTTGGCCCAATTGAGCCCGTACAGCACCCGGCTCTTGTCGTAGAGGGGTGTGGCCTGCGTGTTCTTGTACTTCGGCCCCGACGCCCCGGGCAACACCCGGCCCCCTAGCCCGATCGGTCGTCCGGCTACGTCGAAGATGGGGAACAGCACTCTGGCCCGGAACGAGTCGATAAGGCGGCCAGCTTGGTTGCGGTAGGCGAGGCCGGCACCGACCAGCATGTCTTCGCCGAACTTGGCCCCTCGGACGAGCGTGTCCCACCCGCTCGGCGCCCAACCCAGCCGGAAATATTTGACTGTTTCGCCGTCATAGCCGCGGCCCCGCAGGTATGAGCGAGCCGATGCCCCTTCGGGCGACCGCAGCAGCAGTTCGTGGTACCACTCCACCGCCCACTCCAGCGCCTTTCCCAGTCCTGCGTTGCGCTTGTTGGCCGGCCGGGCGCCGTCCTGAGCGTCGTAGCGCAGCTGGATGCCGGTCCGGCTGGCCAGCGACTCGACCGCCGAAGCGAAATCAAGGTGCTCGGTCTCCCGCAGGAAGGAAATGGCGTCCCCACGGGCCTGGCAGCCGAAACAGTAGTAGAGACCTAGCTCTCCGTTGACGGAGAAAGAACCCGTCTTTTCGGCGTGGAACGGGCACAACCCCACCCACCGCCGGCCGACCCGGCGCAACGCGACATGCTCGGAGACCAGGACCACCAGGTCAGTGGCGGCCCTGACCCGCTCCACGTCCTCGGCCACGATCCCCACAAGAAAAGACTAAGTCTGTTGCGAGCCCGAGCCGTGGCAGGCGCTCACCAAGCGAGGCGCGATGTCACCGTTTCCACAAGGCGGTCGATTGGCACCCGCTCCTGGGCGGTCGAATCCCGGTCGCGCACCGTTACGGCCTTGTCATCGAGCGAATCGAAGTCGATCGTCACGCAGAGCGGCGTCCCGATCTCGTCCTGGCGCCGATAACGGCGGCCAATGGCCCGCGTTACGTCGTAATCGCACATTGCCACCGGTTGAAGGAGCTTGAGGACCTCCTGGGAAAGCGGCAACAGCGTGTCTTTTTTCGATAGTGGTAAGACGGCGACTTGGTATGGGGCGATCCGATGGTGCAGGCGCAGCACCGTGCGCTCCTCCCCCGCCACCTCGTCCACTGTGTAAGCGGCGAGCAAAAACGCCATCATCGTCCTGGCCACGCCGGCGGCCGGCTCGATCACGTATGGCACATAGCGTTCGCCGGTGGCGGAGTCGAAGTACTCGAGCACCTGCCCGCTCGCCGTGGCATGTGCCTTGAGGTCATAATCCGTGCGGTTGGCTATGCCTTCGAGCTCGCCCCAGCCCCACGGGAAGGCAAACTCGACATCGGCCGTCCCCGCTGAGTAATGCGAGAGCTCTTCCTTGGTGTGCGGGCGCAGGCGGAGCATGTCCCGGGGTATACCGAACCGGACGTACCACTCGAAACGTTCGTTGCACCAGTATTCGAACCAACGGGGCGCCTCGTCAGGCGGGACGAAGTACTCGAGCTCCATTTGCTCGAACTCACGGGTGCGGAACACGAAGTTCCCCGGGGTGATCTCGTTGCGGAAGGACTTGCCGATCTGGGCGGTGCCGAAAGGCGGCCGTAGATGTTCGGTCTGCAAGACGTTGCCGAAATTTACAAAGTGGCCCTGCGCCGTTTCGGGCCGCAAGTAAGCCACGGCGCCGTCGTCTTCCACCGGGCCAACGAAGGTTTTGAACATCAGATTAAACGGCCGCGCCTCGGTGAAATCGTGGCCACCGCAGTTAGGGCACTCGAGTTTGCCGTCGTCAGTGGTAGGTAGCTGGTCCGCCCGCCAACGTTGCTTACAGGTCCGACAGTCCACCAGAGGATCGGTGAAGTTCGTCAGGTGCCCTGAAGCCTCCCAGATCCTCGGGCTCGACAGGATGGCGGCGTCCAGGCCGACTACTTCTTGACGCAGCTGCACCATCTCCCGCCACCAGGCCTCCTTGACGTTGCGTTCCATCAGCACGCCAAGAGGGCCGTAATCGTAGGTCGAGCGGAACCCGCCATAGATCTCGGCGGAGGGGAACACAAAGCCCCGCGCCTTTGCCAGGCGCACCAGCTCTTCCATCGAAACAGGCATGCAGAGAGGCTACTAGGCCGCTGGCGGGCTCAACGGCGAGTTACGGCGAACGGCGTAGCCCACCAGGGCTAGGTGTGCTCCAGAGTATGCAGGGCACGAAGGCGCCTTTCCAGGTGCCGTTCGAGGGAAACGGTGGCCAGGGTGGCCACCTCGGCCGTGGTGGCGCTGGCCGGCATTTCGAGCGCCCGCCCCAACTGCCCTCCCAGGATCCACCCCAGCAGTTCCAGCGCGGCCGGGCTGACCGGCTGTCCCCGCCGGCACAACCGGCAGAGAGTACCCCCTTCGCCGATGTCAAAGGCTACGAGTGGTGACGCCGGCGGGCTCGAACCGCAACTGGCACAGGACGTGAGGACCGGCCCGGCGCCGTCAATTGAGAGCAACTTCCAGTAAAAAGCGCCCACTACCAATGGGCCCGACCGTTCGGCCAGGGTGCGCAACGCCCCGACCAGCATGCGGTACAAGGGATCCGAGGCTTCTCGTTCCTGAGCGACCTGCTCAGTCGCCTCCGCCATGGCCAGGCCCTGGGCCACGCGAGCGAGATCTTCATGCAGGAGCCGCCAGGGGTCGATGATCTCCGCCTGGCTGACGATGTCGAGCTCCCGGCCCTCATAGAGGAGCAGCTCCACGTGGCTCAATGGTTCGAGCCGCCCGCCGAAACGGCTCTTGGTACGGCGCACGCCCTTGGCCACCGCTCGCACTTTGCCGTGGCCCGAGGTCAGCAGGACGACGATCTTGTCAGCCTCGCCCAGCTTGTAGGTGCGTAGTACGACCCCTCGGTCCCGGTATAGCGACATCGTTGTAACTATCTTGGCACGCCGCCGGCCGGCAACGCTCAGTTCAGGTCGCCCAGTTCAGGTCGCCCAGTTCGGGTCGCCCAGTTCAAAGAGGCTGAGTTCAAGAGGCTGGGTTCAAGAGGCTGGGTTCAAAAGGCTTAGTTCAGGACGGCAGGCCGTCCTGGTCGCGCTGCTCCCCCGTTTGCCCAAACCGGCGCTCTCGTTGCTGGTACTCCCGCACCGCGTCCCGCAGGTGCTCCCGCCGGAAGTCCGGCCACAGCACGTCCATAAAGACCAGCTCGCTGTAAGCGATCTCCCACAGCAAGAAGTTGGAGATCCGGTACTCACCTGAAGTGCGGATGAACAAGTCGGGATCGGGCATCCCGGGTACGTAGAAGTGCCGGCGCAGGGCGCGCTCGTTGACGTCGGAGGGCTTTACCCCCTCGGCCATAAGTTGGCGGACCGCATCTACGATTTCGGCCCGGCCGCCGTAATTGAAAGCCACGGTTAGGGTGGTCCCCGTATTGCGCCGGGTCAACTCCACGGCCTCGTCCATGCGCCGCAGCACCCACTTCGGCACCCGCCAGTCTCGCCGGCCGGCGAAGCGTATCCGCACCCCCATTGCGTGCAGCTCGTCACGTCGCCGGGTGAGCAAGTCGTCGGCGATGACGCCGAGGAGGAAACGGACCTCTGTATGGGGCCGGCGCCAGTTCTCGGTGGAAAAGGCGTAGACGGTAAACCACTCCAGCCCGAGTTCGACCGCCCCCTTGGCTGCGTCCAGCAACGCTTCCTCGCCGGCCCGGTGGCCTTCTGTACGCGGCAAGCCCTGCCTGGTGGCCCAGCGCCCGTTCCCGTCCATGACACATGCCACGTGGCGTGGAATACGTTTCGGGTCGAGCCCGCCGAGGTCCATTGGACGAAAAGCTACATGCCCGGCGCGCACCGGGGCAGGTCGACGGCCGACCCTGACGGCTCAGTTACCCGGAGCGGTCCTCGATCTCCCAGGCGTGGTCGAGGATATGCCAGATCAGCCGCCTCGACGCGTAGCGCGGTGGCCAGCCGGGCCGTTCCGGCACGGTAGTGCCGCCCGACCGGCACCAATCCAGGATGGCGGCCCTGTTGGCCATGACGACCTCCCGCTCGCCTTCGTGAGGGACCGGGAGTTTGAGGCCGACTTTTCGGCCGTACAGCTGCTCGCCGGCCGCCACGTGCTGGGTTATCGCATCGCGGTCTCGCCCGCCACCTCGGGGCCCTTTGCGCAGCGCCTGAGGCGCGCCCGCAGCCACCTCGTCGAGGACCTCCCAGCTGGCAGCCAGCAAGGCGGCCGTGCGGCTGACTTCCCCGGCGGACCAGTCGGCGGAGTCGCTGTCCAGGACGGCGGTCGGGGCACCAAAGTCGGCGCCCCCCGATCGCGTCGGGACCCGCTGCACCACCGTCCACGGCTGCGCTTCGGTCGTGGGGAAGTCGACACCGGCTTTGGCCGCCACCACCGCATAACGAGGCACGTAGTCGGAAAGAGCCGAGAGCGCGGCTTCTTCGCCCTTGCCGACACGGGAAAGACCGGGCCAATAGAGGCTGCAGGCGAAACATCGGTTCTTACCGGTCTCGATGTACACACGGTTGTGCTCGGACCGCGGTGCCGCGGTGCGGGCGCTGGCTTTTGCTCGAGGCCCGCTCAAGACTGCCCTTCTGCCTCCTGGACACCCTCGTGGGCCGTCTCGACGGGCTCGGACGGGTCGGTGGCGCCGATCAGGACCCGGGCAATGCGCCGGCCGTTCACCTTTTCAGCCACGATGCGGTGGCCGTCAAAAACGGCCGATTCCCCTTCGTTTGGCACGTGGCCCAGCAGGTGGTACAGGAAGCCCCCCACTGTGTCCCAGTCCCCCTCCGGCAGGTCGATGCCGGTCAGTTCGTTCACCTCGTCGATCGACAGGCTGGCGTCCACCTGGACCTGGCCGTCGTCCAGCAGTTCGACGCGGGAGTGGTCGACGTCGTACTCGTCGGAGATCTCCCCGACCAGTTCTTCCAGCACGTCCTCTAACGTGATGAGACCGGCCGTCCCGCCGTACTCGTCGACGACGATCGCCATGTGCTGCTTGCCCGCTTGCATTTCTCGCATCACCTCGGCGATACGTTTGGTCTCCGGGACGAACTGCGCCTGGCGCATGCTGCTGGTGACCGGTTGGTTGCCCCTTTCCTCCCGCTCGGCCTTCATGATGTCCTTCACGTAGACCACGCCGACAATGTCGTCGATCCCCTGGCCATAGACCGGCACCCGGCTGACGCCGGCGCTGGCGGCGACGTCCGCGGCTTCACTGATCGTTGCCGCTGCGCTCACAGTTACCATGTCAGGTCTCGGGACCATCACCTCCCTCGCCACGGTGTCGCCGAAATCGATAATGGAGTGGATCAATTTTCGTTCTTCGCGCTCGATAACCGCCTCGTCGGCCGCAGTATCCGCCATGGCCAGCAATTCTTCCTCAGTAACGTACGGGCCCTCTTTCAAGCCCTTACCCGGCAGCACCAGGTTGGCGATTGTGATGAGCAACTGCGTGACCCATCGCAACGGCGCAAATTGCACGACTGCCGCCAGGAAAGGGGCCACCATGAGCGCGGCCCGTTCGGTGTGCTGGACAGCCCAGATCTTCGGGGCCAGCTCGGCAAAAATGAATATCACCACGATTTCGAAGGCGGTGGCCACTACGACACCTAAAGGCCCGACGACCTCGTTGGCCACCACACCGATAATGGTGGCCGCCACCAGCGTGCATATCTGGAGCGAGAAAAGAATTACCGGGATGTTGCGGTCGGCGTGGCCCACCAGCTTCAGCAAAGAGGCGGCGCCACGCCGTTTCTCTTCGACCAGAGACATCGCCTTTACCTTTGACGTCCTGGTTATGGCCGTCTCGGACAGGGCGAACACGGCGGACATCAGGATTAGCACCACGGCGCCGGCCAGAAGCGCCACATCTGTCCCGGTGAAGCTCCTGGATGTGGCCAACATGGGTATTTAGCCTGTCCCGGCGGTGCCGTCGCCGCTCGGCTCAGGCCCGCTCGAGTGGTGATCGACCTGCTCGCCAGCCGCTAGGGGACCGGCAGTGGCCGGCTCAGCCGGGTCGTCTTCGGCCGGTTTTGCCTTCCAGGCCTGCGCCCGGACCTCGGCATAATGGCGGGCCAACAGCTCCCGCTCCTTCGTCTCCATTTCCTCGGCTTCGTCGTCCTCCTGATGGTCCATACCCATCAGGTGCAGCAGCCCATGCACGACCAGCAAGGCAAGCTCGTCGTCGTAGTTGCCGGCGTGGTCGGGAGCGTTCCGGTACGCGACAGCAGGACAGATGACGATGTCCCCGAGCAAAACCGGCATATCTTCTGGTTCTGACGGCATCCCGGGACCGGTCCCTCCGGAGTCCGGCGAACGCCCGCTTTCGATCGGTTCTTCGTCGATGGGAAAGGCCAGGACGTCTGTCGGGCCGTCTTTGCCGAGGAACCGGCTGTTGAGTTCGGCAATGGCGCCCTCATCGACGAAGAGCACGGACAGCTCGGCATCACCGCTGAGCCCTTCTTCCCCGAGCACCGCTTCGGCCAGTCGAGCCCAACGCAATGTGTCGACCGGGTGGTCGTTCTGCTCATCGGCGGCGAAGACGTCAACCGTCACGGGCGCCTACCTGAACTCTGGTTCTCGGCCCAGGAGCGCCTTGGCGGGGGCGTTGTTGGCGGACTCGTAGGCGTCATAAGCGGCGACGATATCGGCCACAATTCGATGGCGCACCACGTCCCGGTTCGTGAGGCGGACAAAGGCGATCCCATCGATGCCTTTCAGGACGTGGTCGAGCTCGGCCAGGCCGGACCGGCCCCCGGGCAAATCGACCTGCGTGATGTCGCCGTTGACCACCACTTTGGAGCCAAAACCTATTCTGGTCAGGAACATTTTCAACTGTTCCGGGGTGGCATTTTGGGCTTCGTCGAGGATTATGAAGCTCCGGTTCAGGGTCCGGCCCCGCATGTAGGCCAACGGGGCCACTTCGATCGTGCCGTTGTCCAATAGCCGACGCGCTCCTTCGGTACCCAACATGTCATAAAGAGCGTCGTAAAGAGGGCGTAGGTAAGGGTCGATTTTCGCCATCAAATCTCCCGGGAGGAACCCCAGGCGCTCGCCCGCTTCCACGGCCGGCCGGGTCATTATTATGCGCTCGACCGACTTTGCCTGCAGGGCCTGAACGGCCAAGGCGACAGCGAGGTAGCTCTTCCCTGTCCCGGCCGGGCCAATGCCCAAAGTGACAATGTTCGCAGCTATGGCGTCCACATATCGTTTTTGGCCACTCGACTTCGGGCGGACCGACCTACCCCGGGCGGAGCGGAGTATTTCGGCCGTAAGGACTTCTGATGGCCGCTCGTCGGCCCGCAAGATGTCTATTGTCCTGCTTACGACGCCAGGGTCCACCACTTGGCCCTGCTCCAGCAACAACCTCAGCTCTTCCACAAGGCGCGCTACGACCGCAGCTTCTTCGCCTTCGATGTTGAACTCGTTGCCTCGGGCGATGATCCGTGCCCCACCAAAGGCTTCCTGCACGGAACGCAAGTTCTCGTTGAGGGGGCCAACGAGGCCCGCCATCAGGTGGTTTGGGACAGTAACTGTTACGGACACGTGTGTTCTATCAGAGTAGCGTCAGAAATGCCCGCTAGCCGGCTTTCTAGCCGACGCGGCAACTGCAGCCAGCGAGGCCGGTGCACAGCCCCACGGCCACGGCGCCGGTTCAGTCACACTGGTGGCCAGCCCAGCCGGCGCCCACCAAGCTAGTGGAGATGGAGGTGGGGCACTACAGTCCTGCGGTCTACCGCCGTCCAACAGGGCACTCCTGGACGGTGGTCACTTCCCGTACTCGCTGCGGGCGTCCTCGAGGTTCATTACCTCGGGCGCCCTACCGTGGGCCTGGCCCGAGGGACCGTGTTCGGTCAAGTCGTCCTCGTGGTGCGGGCTGCGGACCGACTGGGCACCACGCGGGTCCGGGTAAAGGTGCTCCAGGGTGCCGGGTACGATCCGGGCACGCGAAATGAAATCGTCGACGTCCCCGGCCTGCAACCGGATGACCCGGCCCATCTTGTAGGCGGGAAGCTGTCCTTCGTCGATGAAGCGGTAAAGGGTGCGAAGAGTGACGCCCAACCGTGCGCACGCTTCGGGGGTGCCGATCCATTCGATGGGTTCTGCCGCTATTTGTTCATCCTACCGGGCTAGCCGACATCGGCTGTTTCTCAGTATTTCTTCGCTGGTTTCATTCACAACCGCCTCGCCACGCTTAGTGCTCGAGCGTGACGCCAGGCCCCAAGAAAGCCAGGGCCAAGAACGTCAGTCGGCGGCCGGGTCAGCCACGGCCCAGGCATCGGCCAGCCGCGTGTCAGCTCCTGCGGCGGCGGGGGCGTCCAGGCCCGCGGCCCGGTAGTGGATGTCGTTGGTCGGCGCGCTGTAGCAACCTGTCGCCTGAAGGTCCTGGAGCCAACCCTGGTCGTCCTGGTCGACCGTTAATTCGGCCAGCGTTGCGGCATTGAGGTCGCTGACCAACAGGGCCCGTCGGGCATGCCCAGGAGTTCGGCCCTGTCGGCCTCCAGAGAGCGCAGGACGGACTGGCGCAACCCGATGGCCCGGTTGAGGTCGACCAGTAAAGCTCCGCGCATGGCGGCACCCGGAGCGGCGTCCGTACACGAGCGAGCCACCGCCGTAGCCGTGAGCTGTTGGGCCGTGGCGCTGGTGGCCATGAGCTGCTCGAAGAGAGCCTCCCCGGGCAAGACCCGGGCCATGTGCAGGTGCTTGCTTGCCTCGCGTCCAGCCAAAACGATCGCCGCTGACGCGCTGGCCGCGACTACGGCAACCACAGCCAGCAGCCAAAACAGTGCTCTGCCCCGCCGGCGCGGCCGCTCGGGGGCGGTGATCGCAGCTGTGGGCCGAAAGCTCTCGACGGCGCCGCCAGCGGCCATTACCTGAGTTCGGGTCGCCGGCAAGGGCTGGGTTGGGTCGGGCCGAGGGCTGGCCGACGGGGCCGGGGCCGAGGTGGCCCTCATGGCCGATGGTCTTCCACCCGGCTTGGCCCGGGAGGCGTCCCGCGGCTCGGGGCGCACACGCCCCCCGGGTCGCGTGCCGGCACCCAGCTTGAGAGGTGCTTGTTCTCCCGGGAAAGGGCCTTGTTCTCCAGGGGAGGGGCCTTGTTCTGGCGGGGAAGGCACCGTGGCCGGGCGGTTGCGCTGGGGGCCGGTCACACCCGGGCTGGGCACGGCCGACTGACCCACCTGCGCCCAACGCAGGGCGGGCGTGGACCGCGCCGGGGCCGGGGCCGGTGGCAGGGTAGGAAGGTCCTCACACTCGTCGGCCTCCAGCATGCCGCCGGACGGTTCAGGTGCCCTCTTGTCGACCTTGTCGACCTTGTCGACGTACAGAGGCCCGATCTCGACAGGACCGGTATCGGCTCCAGCCCAGCCGCCCGATCGGCGCGCCGGACGGCCAGTTCTCCCGTCGTCTCCGCTTCCTGCTCCGGCCACCTCTGGCAAAGGCAACTTCTCCCCTTATTGAGGCGAAACTGGCTCCACCAGCTTAATGGCCACCTCGTTGGCGAGAAGTCGGCCCCTGGGCGTGAGCACGGCTCTACCTACGTTTGGCCGACCTCCGTTTGCCCGACCTCCGTCTGGCCCACCTCCGTCGGGCCCGCTTTCACCCGGTTCGACCTCACCCGGCATGGCTGCACCCGGTCCCAACTCGACCAGCCCGGCGTCGAACAGCTCGTCCGGGACCGCGATGGCGGGCACCCCTTGTCTGGTACGCAAGCTGAGGACCAGCTGTTCCCAGGCTCGTTGCTCGGGGCCGAGCGTCTCTCCGGCCGCCTCGACCTCGGCGGCGGTCTCGATCAGCCGGCAGTAGCGCTCCGGCGTGCGTACGTTCCACCACCTGCGAGCCGAGCCATCCGGGGATACCAGGTGCGAGTGGGCGGCGCAGCCGATGCCCCGGTACTCACCCTGCGACCAGTACAGGAGGTTGTGAGCGCAGCGTGCGCCGGGCGTAGCCCAGTTGGAGATCTCGTACCATTCGAAGCCGGCATCCGTCAGCACTGCCTCAGCCAGCAGGTACTTGTCCGCTTGGTCATCGTCAGAGGGATGGCGCGATGGCTGCGTGGCCAGCGGCGTCCCCGGCTCGACCGTCAGGGCGTAGGCGCTGACGTGAGCCGGTCTCGGTTCGAGGCCGAGCACCGCGTCCAGCGATGCCCGCCAATCCGCCACGGTCTCCCCGGCGGCGCCGAAGATCAGGTCAAGGTTGTAGGCGCCGCCGTAACCCGTCTCTCCGGCCAACTCGGCCGCCCGCTTAACCGAGCCCGGGTCGTGCTGCCGGCCCAGCGACCCCAGTACGTGCGGGACCATCGACTGAGCACCGAACGAGAGCCTCGTCACCCCGTTCGCCCGGTACTGGGCCAGCTTGGCCGCCGAAACAGTCTCGGGGTTGCACTCGACCGTAACTTCCGCGCCCGGGACGATCCCAACGCTTTCTCGTAGCGCCTCGATGATGCTGACCAATAGCTCGGCGGGCAGGAGCGACGGCGTGCCTCCGCCGAAGAACACCGAGGTGGCCGGCCCGCGCCTGCTGGCGGGACCGGCGAGCCGGCCCACCTCCGACCTGCAGGCGGCCACGTACCGCTCCCACAGGTGCTCGCGGTCCGTCCAGGTGGCGAAGGCGCAGTAGTCACAACGACGGCGGCAAAAAGGCACGTGGACATAGACGCCGAAGGGCTGGTGGCCCCGGCCCGGCAACACGATGGTGTCTTCGTCTTCGGGCCATGCCCGCCCCCCTATCGTCCTACTGCTAAAGGGCGTCGTACTGCTCAAGGGCGTAGCATACGTGACTCGTGCTCGTCCTCATCTTCTCTGGGCAAGGCTCGCAGCGACCGGGTATGGGCGCGGCGTGGCTCGACCACCCCTCGTGGCAGATCGTGGGCCGACTCAGTGAGTTCGCCGGCCGCGACATCGCTAAACTGTTGATCGACACGGATAGCGATGAGCTCCGCGCCACGCGCAATGCGCAGCTGGCTACCTATGCCCTCAGCCTCATAGCACTGGACGCGGTCAAGCGCGAGCCACTGATCCACCTGGGCCACGAGGCACTACCCGGACGGGATGGAGTTAGCGACGGCATCGCCGCCGTGGCCGGGCACAGTCTGGGTGAGTACACCGCTCTGGTGGCCGCCGGCGCCCTGGAGGCCGGCGCCGGAGCGGCGTTAGTGCAGGCCAGAGGCGAGGCTATGCAGGTCGCGGCGGAGGCGAGCCCGGGGACCATGGCCGCCGTGCTGGGCCTGGACCTGGCCGGCGTGGCCGAGGCGTGCGCGGAGGCCGCCGGCGCCTGGGTGGCCAACGACAACACTCCCGGTCAAGTGGTGGTGGCGGGGACGATAAATGGCGTGGAGGAGGCGGGCGCCGCCGCCCTTCGCCTTGGCGCCAAACGGGTGGTCCCGCTGCAAGTGGGCGGCGCCTTTCACACGCCATTGATGCAGCCCGCTCAGGAGCCTCTTGATGCCGTCCTGGCCGGCGTGGCTTTTGCCCCCTCGTCGCCTTCGGTGATCGCCAACGTGGACGCCTCCGCCCACACGGACGGTTTCGCCCGGCTTCTGTCTGCTCAGCTTTGCTCGCGAGTCCGCTGGCGCGAATCGCTCCTCGCTATGGCGGGTATGGGGGCGACCCTCTTTCTCGAGCTCGGCCCGGGCACCGAGTTGTCGGGGATGGTCAAACGGACGGTCCCGGAAGCGGTGCGGGCCAATGTGGCCAGTCCCGAAGACCTGGAGGGCTTGCGCCGGTTTCTGCAGGGCTGAAGAGCGGCGCTTTTATATGCCTGGGTGCCATTCTGGGCGCGCTAAGAGTAACTGGTCGAAAAAAATGACGATTTTCGGCAGCAATCGCGCCGAAAAGCACAAACCGCGCCCAGAAGGACAATCCGCGCCGAGAAGGCCCATGATTTAGGTCCGTTTTGCTTGCGTGCACCCGTCACGCACGTCACGAGCGTTAGGAGCAGCGGTTTACGCTGCACCAAGCGTTCGGGTTCCCACTTTCTTGCTCAAAAATGCTGCGGCCAAACCAGGCCGTCCACCGCCCGCTAGCCGCTAGCCGCTAGCCGCTATCCGGCTGTGCCAACCACTTCTTCCAGTTATGAATTCCGGCCCGGACGTCGGCTGGCGAGAGACGGACGGCCGCCTCCTGCACCATGTCAGCAATGGCCCGCTGGCGATAATAATCGTGGCCAGCCCCAGCAAATATGGGCTGGCGGAAAGCGACTAGCTCCTCCGGGGTGCCGCTAGGGAAATCCCAGTACCCCCACAGCGCGAAGGCCCACTCCATGTCGTAAATGACTGGCGACCGTTTGAATGTCGAAGACCGCCGGGCCCCGCAGCTGAAGCAGCCGGACACCACGTCGTCGAGGTGCTCGCCCTCTCTTATTACGGCCCGTTCGGCCACCAGGTTGGCCAGCTTGAGGCCGAAACCCAGGTCCGACCCTGTCGACCCCAACCGTCGCCCTACGGGCATGCGGAGCGAGACGATCTCCGCCGGCCTGTCCTGCTCCCAGGAACCAGGCACCTGCAGACGGTTCAACGGCCTGACCTGGTCGGTCGAGACGAGCGGGACGAAATCGGGTTGGGCCACGGGCCCAGGTTAGTGCTCCCTGGCGCCGGCGTGTAAAAGCCCGAACACGATCGAGTCCGACAGGGCCTCCCAGGAGGCCTCGATGACGTTCTCCGACACGCCAATGGTGGTCCAGGTGCGGTCGCCGTCGGTGGAATCAATGAGGACGCGCGTGATTGCGGCCGTCCCGGCCACGGAATCCAGCACCCGTACCTTGAAATCGGTGAGGTGGATCCGGGTCAGTTCGGGGTGGCGGGGCCCAACGCCTTGCGCAGGGCGGCGTCGAGGGCGTTGACGGGCCCGTTGCCTTCGGCCACTTCCATTATGCGCTCATCGCCTACGAAAACCTTGATCCGCGCTTCCGTCAGGAACGTACCGTCCTCCCGCAGGTCGGTGACGACCCGGTTGGACTCGAGCCGGTAGAACGACTGCTTCCAGCCGGTGGCCGCCCTCATCAACAGTTCCAGAGACCCGTCGGCCACTTCGAAGTGGTAGCCGGCGTGTTCGAGTTCTTTGAGCCGGTCCACGACATAGGCCACCTCGTCGTCGCTCAGCTCGATGCCCATTTGCTCGGCTTTCAATGCGACGGTAGAACGGCCGGACATTTCCGAGAGCACGAAACGGTTCGTATTGCCGACCGCCTCGGGGTCCACGTGGGAGTAGGCGCTCCGGGCCCGGGCGATGGCGCTCGTGTGTATCCCGGCTTTATGCGCGAATGCCGACAACCCCACGTAAGGCTGGTGCGGGTTGGGGGCAACATTGACGATCTCGGCGATGTGGCGGGCCACCGGGGTAAGAAGCGGCAGTCGGTCGGGTTGTATCGTCTCGATGCCAAGTTTCAGGCTCAAGTTGGCGATGACCGCCGTGAGGTCGGCGTTGCCGGTCCGTTCGCCGTAACCGTTGATACAACCCTGTACATGGTCCGCTCCGCGACGCACGGCCACCAGAGAATTGGCCACGGCACAACCGGAATCGTTGTGGAAATGGACCCCCAAATGGCCCGACGCAATCTCCCGGGCCTCGGCCACCACCCGTTCGACCTGGTGCGGCAGAGTACCACCGTTGGTGTCACACAGTACGGGGGTGGCGCCGCACTCCTCCACCACCCGAAGAAAGGCACGGGAGAAACCCGGGTCTTCCACGTAGCCGTCGAAAAAGTGCTCAGCATCGACCAATACCGTCTTCCCGTTGTTACGCAAGTAGGTTACGGAATCGGCCACCATGTCCAGGGCTTCGGCCGTTGTCGTCCGCAATGTTTCGACTACGTGCCAAGGAGAGGATTTGGCCACAAGGCATACATAACCAGTCCCGGCCGCGATCAGGTCGGCCATCACCGGGTCGGTCTCAGCCCGGCCTCCCGCCTTCCTGGTGGCACCAAAGGCCACCAGCGTGGAATTCGCCAGCACGAGCTCGCCGGAGGCCGCTCGTTCGAAAAATTCCTGGTCTTTCGGGTTCGCCCCCGGCCAACCACCCTCTATGTACTTGACGCCAAGCAGGTCGAGCTGTTCGGCCACGCGCATTTTGTCTGCGACGGTAAGGGAAAGACCCTCAGCCTGGCTACCGTCACGCAGCGTCGTGTCGAAGATCTCCACCCTGTTTACTTGCCCGCCTGGGCCCCAACCCAGGCTCCGCCCCCAAGGCGGGGGCCCCAACCCCGCCGGGGGTCGTCGTCCACTTCCCCGCCCGGGGCCGCAGATGCAGCCCCGGGCGGCTCCCCTACCGGCGGCCCCGCCTCCGAGGCCTCAATTGACATGCTCGACCCAGCGCCTGTAGCGGTCGACCTGGCCCCGAACGGCCGCCGCGTAGACCTCCTGGATCTTCCGGGTCACCGGCCCGGGCGTGCCTTCGCCGACCACCCTGTCATCGACGCTGCGAACAGGGACGACCTCGGCAGCGGTGCCGGTCAGGAAAGCTTCATCAGCGGTGTACAGGTCAGAACGCAAAACGTGGCCCATTTCCACGTCTACCCCCAGATCCTTGGCGATCGTCATAACCGAGTCCTGGGTTATCCCTTCCAGCGCTCCAGCTGAGACGGGGGGCGTGATCAGGCGATCGTTGCG
Organism: uncultured Acidimicrobiaceae bacterium; assembly: GCA_963749305.1. Classification (GTDB taxonomy): domain Bacteria; phylum Actinomycetota; class Acidimicrobiia; order Acidimicrobiales; family Palsa-688; genus Fen-671. The sequence goes on along the minus strand of CAVVMN010000010.1, from coordinate 168,598 downwards.
GTAAACGAAAATATTCTCACCAGTGCACTCGCTGACATACCCCTGCGGGGACAGCAACATGGCTTCGTCGTACCCGGCATTCAATGCCTCCACCTTGGCCATCGAGGAATTGATGTACATGCCTATACCTTTCGCCGCCGGGGGCATGGCGTTAGGGTCGTGCCGCTGCCATGAGCTGATCTTTACACGGACGCCTTTTTCGATCCCCTCTTGGCCCAGGTAGGTGCCCCAGGGCCAGACCGCCACCGCGACGCGGACGCGGCATGGCAGCGGGTTGAGGCCCATTTCACCGTCACCGAGGTAGACGAGGGGCCGTATATAGCACTCCGGGAGCTTGTTTACGGCAATGGTTTGTTTGACTGCATCCACGATCTGTTCCCGGCTGAAGGGGATGTCGATCAGGAAGATCCGGGCCGAGTTGAAAAGGCGCGTTATGTGGTCGGTGAGACGGAACACGCCGGGGCCGTCTGTAGTCGGGTAGGCCCGTATGCCTTCGAACACCCCGAGGCCGTAATGGAGCGTGTGCGTGAGGATGTGTACGTTGGCGTCCTCCCAATTTACGAGCTCGCCGTCCATCCAGATTTTTTCGGTTTTGGTGATGGGCACCGCGTGTCACACCCTTTCTGATATCTCGTCTCCGCACTGACTTGTAGTAAGCGGGCCGGCCGGCTGAAAGCCTTGCACTGCCTTGTTTATCCTGGCCGCCTGCTCGGCCAGGCCCAGGTACTCGAGCATCATGGCCATCGAGATGATTGCCGCCGTCGGGTCCGCTTTGCCCGTCCCGGCGATATCAGGCGCACTTCCGTGCACCGGTTCGAAAAGCGACGGGCCCGTTCGGGCGGGGTTGAGGTTGGCCGAGGCGGCCCGGCCAATACCTCCGGCGACGGCCCCGGCCAGGTCCGTGAGGATGTCGCCAAAGAGGTTGTCTGTCACGATCACGTCGTAGCGTTGGGGAGACCCCACCATGTACATGCAGGCGGCGTCAACGTGGTTGTAGCTCGTCTCCACGTCGGGATGGCCAGCGGCCAGCTCGTTGAAAGTGCGCGACCACAGGTCACCTGAGTAATTCAGGACGTTGGTCTTATGGACCAGGGTTAAATGGCGGCGCCTGGACTCGGCCAGTTCGAAGGCGAAGCGGATGCAGCGTTCCACGCCGTAACGGGTGTTGACGGATCCCTGGGTGGCCACCTCGGCCGCTGTCCCTTTCCGCAAGAACCCGCCTTCGCCCGCATAAGTCCCCTCCGTGTTTTCGCGTACCACGGCGAAGTCGAGCGGGACGCCGGCGCCCACGCTTGATTGGGCCTGGAAAGGACGGAGGTTTATGTACAGGTCCAGTTCGAAACGCAACCTGAGCAGAAGGCCTCGCTCGAGCACGCCGGGCGGTACGTCGGGGGACCCGACTGCGCCCAGGAAGATAGCGTCAAACGCCTTCAGCCGCTCGAGGGTTTCGTCGGGCAGCACCTCCCCCGTAGACAGGTAACGCTTTGCCCCCAGTTCGAACGGGACGGGGTCGAGGTCGGCACCGGCGGCGCGGGCCACCTTGAGCGCTTCTTCCACTACCTCGGGGCCAATGCCGTCGCCCGGGATGACGGCGACCCTGGGTGCAGATGAGTGCCTTGCGGATCGGGCTTCACTCGAATTGGGATCGCTCAAATTGGGCCGGTCCTCCTTCGTTCCTGGTGCCTTTTAGGCTGACGCTTGACATGAAAACGACCGCCCCTCGGGACGGTCGCTGCGACGCACACCCAGTTGGGAGCGCGTCAGGGAGAAATTACGATGTCGGCTGCGGCGAGGCAACTGGTGCGCAACCCGTTCATAGGTCTTCCTAGTATCGCACCCAGCCAAACCGTCGTCAACTTCCTTGCCCATGGCCGTTGCTCAGCGCAAATGGTCACCGCCGCCAGCCGGCCAATCGGCCGCTCCGGGGCTGCTCAGCTTATCTCGACCCGAACATGTCGGGCGGTCGCAGCTCGATCGAACGACGCACTTCACTGGTACCCTGCGTTCATGGCCTCCACAAAGTTGTCGCCTGAGACTTACGAGCGGCTGCAGGCCGAGCTCGAGGACTTGAAGACGCGCGGCCGGGTTGAAATAGCTCGCCACATCGAAGCAGCTCGCGCGCTCGGCGACCTGTCCGAAAACGGTGACTACCACGCGGCCAAGGATTCTCAAGGCAAGATGGAGGCGCGCATCCGCCAGCTCGAGGCGATGCTGACCGACGCCGAGGTGGTTAAAGCCGGCCCGACTGACGAGGTGGCGGCGGGGGTCATCGTTCATCTGCGCTACGTCGGAGACGATGAGGTCGAGCGCTATTTCGTGGGTTCGATCGAGGAGCGTCAAGCGGGGACCTCGGTCATCTCCCCGGGTTCCCCGCTGGGCCAGGCGCTCATGGGCAAGCGGGCGGGGACGACGGTGAACTATGAGGCCCCAAGTGGCCAGCTGGCCGTCGAGATCGTGTCCGTCGGGGACTAAGTCGCGGAGCCGAAAACGGCCTTCACGACAACACTGGGTCTTCGGAACCCGCGCCTACCGAACCCGGCAACACTGAGCGTGGCTCCGGAGACCACCCAGAGAGCCCAATCGGCTCTGGTGTTCGCCACCCGCACAGATAGTGGGGCAAATAGTCCGGCCGCGTGTTAGTGCGTCTTAACTAACCCGGCCATCGCGCCGATGACCGATCAGCGGTCATGAGCACGATATATCTACCGGACGGCCCGATGTGACGGCCCTACTCACGAGTAGGGGCACATCGGCAGGGAGTAACACAGGACGGGTGTCCGCCCGTTTGCTGGCGCGTCCAGGGATTTGTATCGCGGCCAGCGCCCCGGTGTCCCTCGTCGTCTTGAACGCGCTTCCCGGCTATCGGCCGACTGACGTGCTTCCCTACTTGCTCTGCATTATCGCTACGGCGGTACTGGTTATGTCCGCGGAGATGGCCACGTTCGAACCGGGGGACCGTCCGGCCGAGCTGGCTACCCCGGTAGCTGGGCTGAACAGCTGGTCTGACCCGGCCATGGTGAGTATCGGCCGCTGGCTGGCCCATTGGCCCGGCGTGGCCGGGGTAAGCGCCTTGTCGTGGTGGGCGGCCCGGACCGGAGCCGCCGGCCTGCTCTGCCAGCTTGCGTTCAGTGCCATTGGGGCACCCCTGAGCACGTCTGTCCCGGCCGGAGTGGCCACGTGCCTCGTGCTGACGGCAATGGCCATGTTCTCGCTCGCCGGCCGCAGCCGTCACCTTGTCCATCTTTCCCTCGGCGTTGTCGCCGCTACGGGCCTGGTGGCCACGGTGAGCGGCATCATTGCCCTACAACAGGGACAGCTCGGCCTCTCACTGCTCCCGACCGGGCCCGCTTGGTCTTCGACGGCATCGCCCGGTTCAGTTGCGGTCCAGTCGGCCAGCACCGTCGTCCTGTTTTGCCTGGCCGCCGTCTGCTTACTGGCCGTGACCCCGGCGACGTCGGTCGGCGCCGGACGCCGCGCGAGGTGGGCTATATGGTTGTCGGTCGGCACCGCCATTACCTGCTGGGGGTTCGCCGTCCCGGGGTTGACGAGGTCCGCTGGTCTCGATTTCTCCGGCGGCCTGCTGACAGGCAACTCTGACGCCGTGCGCTCCGCATTGGCAGCCACGCTCACCCCGTGGGCCGGAAGCGACGCGCCGACGATGGCGGGGTGGCTGTTGTTCGTCGCCTGCCTGGCTGCCGCGCTCGGAGCTTTGACCGGTGGGACCGAGCTGGCCCAAAGCGCGCTGGCCACAGCCAAGCTGGCGGGAGCCAACACCGCCCGCAGCAGCCGCCAGCTGAACGCCGCCAGTGCGGCTCCAGCACTTAAGCGGCCAGTCTCGCCGGCGGCGCTGCCAGTAAGGGTGTCCGTCGCCGCGGCGGCCATAACCGGTCTGGCCGCCGCCGCCATCGCCCTCCTGGGCGCCCGGAGCTGGCTGCTCATCGCCATTGGCGGCCTGGCCACCGCGGCGCTCGCCCTTACGACGCTGGCCCCTCCCGTCTTGCCACAGTGCCAGCGTGTCCCGAGTGGTGTCCGCATCACCGTCGCCGCCACGTGGGTGCTGGTCGAGACTCTGGCCCTTGGAGCGGCCGGGCCGCTGGCGCTAGCTGTGGTCGGGCTGGGAGCGCTGGCCGGCGCGTTTGCGCTCGGTTGGAAGGGCATGGGCAAGAGCGGGGGATGGACGACCAGAAGGCTGGCGCTGCCCTGGGGTACCGCAGCCGCGGCGCTGGTCACGACCAGCGCGGTTACCACGCTGGAACTGGTGCCCTCGGGCTCCGGCATGAGCAGCTCGGCTATGTGGCGCGGCCTGGCCGTGGTGGTAATGGGAGCCGGCATAGTGCTCCTGGCCGTACTGCCCGCTACGTCCCGCCTGCGGGTCGAGCACCTCGGCAACGCCGCCACCGTCCTGTCCGAAAAGGCACTCCCCGCTCTCGCTGGCGCGCTGGACGCGCTGACGAAGGGCGAAGCCAGGCGCTCGACAATGGCAGAGCTCTCAGAGCTCAAGGCCGTCACCCGGCCACTAGAAGCAGAGCTGGGCGCTTATCGCGCTCCCGATGAGATGTTCTCGCTCACCAAGGCGCTCGTTGAGGGGTCCAACCAGGTGATCCGCATCGCCGCCAGCGTCGACGCCGTGGCTCAACTCGACGCCCGGCGACTGGAAGGCCTGGTCGAAGAGCGCATCGCCAGCTTGTCGAACGTCAACCGCAACCTGGTCGACTCGCAATGGCGCCGCCGCCAGTTGCTCGACCGCACAGTGCGCGTCGCCGAGGGCGAACGGGCCCGGATAGCAGCCAACCTGCACGACGGCCCCATCCAGCGCCTGGCCGCACTGGGCCTCGTGCTGGACCGGTGCTCCCTACGCTTCGACCGGGGCGACGGTGAGGGTGCCATGGAGCTGGTCAAGCGGGCGCGGAACGAGCTGAGCGAGGAGATCCGCAACCTCCGGGAGATGATGAGCGAGCTGCGACCGCCCATCCTGGACGAGGGCGGGCTCGACGCCGCCCTGCGTGACCAGCTCTCCGGATGGAGCGCCACGACAGGCGTGGAAACCCGCTTCGAGGTGGCGCCGCACGAACCTCTGCCCTCCGACAGCGAGACAGTTGTCTACCGGGTCGTCCAGGAAGCGCTGACCAATGTGGCCAAACACGCCCGGGCCAGCCTGGTCACAGTTTCCATCGGCCAGTCAGGCAAGGGGCTCGGGGTGGTGGTCTGGGACAACGGGAAGGGGTTCAACCCCCGTTCGCAGCACGAGATGTTGCGTAACGGTCATTTCGGGTTGGTAGTTATGCGCGAGCGGGTGGAACTGGCCTCGGGCCGCTTCGAGGTAAAAAGCGCCCCCTTGACCGGCACTCAGATAATCGTCTGGGTCCCGATCACGTCCACCAGCGAGCCAATGGAGACCGCTGGCCACAGGCCTATGACGACGGCCATGGGCACAATATCGACGGGCACCGTATGACGCTTACGAGAATGCCGCGCCTTGTCGTGGTAGACGACGACGGCGACCTGGCCCGAGAGTTGGCCGGGCTCTTCTCCGACGTGGGCTACGAGGTGTCCGGAGTGGCCACGGCGGCCCGAGAAGGCATCAACCTCGTCGAGCAGACGATGCCGGACGTGGTGCTAATGGACGTCAAGATGCCGGGGATGAGCGGGACCGAGGCGGCCGGCGTCCTTCGCCGCCAGCACCCAGGTTTGCCTGTGGTGCTTCTCTCCGCCTATGCGGACGAGGGCATCGTGAAGGCGGCGCGTGAGGCCGACGTGGCTGCCTACCTGGTCAAAGGGTGTACGGCGGGGGAACTGCTCGCCACCGTCGGGGCGGTGGTGGAGGAGAGCCAGCAAAGGAACAAGACGGGCAACGCCAAAACGGTCAATTCTGGAGAGGGGGTCGATTTTCGATGAACCTTTCGAACTGGCGCCATATTGTGGCGCCCTCTTCGAGTGCCCTGGCCGGCGTTCCTCGCCGGTCTTCGGAGCTTCCTGGGTTCGATAGGGCCGTGAGCACAGCCGTTATAGGAGACCATGGTCATGGCCCGAGCGCTCTCGACCCGCCCGCTCTCGACCCGTCCGCTCCCGACCTGCAGCGTCCCGACCTGCCTCCAAACGCAGCCGTCGAGCCTCGCGCCTACACCGTGCTCATCGCCGATGATGCCGTTGCGACGCGCCGGGTCCTGGTCGAGTTGCTCGAGGAAACATCCGACCTCATCTGCGTGGCCGCCGTCGGCGACGCGAATGCGGCCGTGGCCGAGGCGGCCCGGTCCCGTCCCGACATCGCCCTCCTCGACGTCATGATGCCGGGCGGGGGCGGCCTTTCAGCTGCTCTTGGCATCCGGGAGGTCTCTCCCCAGACCCGCATGCTGGCGTACTCGGTTTCCTCCGACCGGGCCTCGGTCATCCAGATGCTCCGCAGCGGGGCGCGCGGCTACCTCGTCAAGGGTGCCGCCGCTCAAGACCTGATCGAGGGCCTGCGTCGTTGTGCGAACGGCTATACGGCGTTGTCCGAAGGCCTCTCAGAGCACCTGGTGGCGGAGATGGGCGAGCTCGGTCGGGCGGAGCAGGCGGACAGCGCCGCCGCCAAGGCCCGGTACGAACGCTTCCTGAAGCTGCTCGAGCCCGGAGGTTCCACCCCCACTTACCAACCGGTGGTGAACCTGCGCACCGGCAGCCTGGCCGGCTACGAAGCGCTGACGAGCTTCGGGAACCAGCTGGGTTCCAGCACCGAGGAAATTTTTCGGGAGGCGCACCAGGTGGGCCTCGGGGTGGAGCTGGAACTGCACACGGCCCGCCTGGCCGTCAATGGCTTCAGCCGGGAAATGGCACGGTCCCAGGACACGTACCTGGCCGTGAACGCTTCTCCGGGCCTGCTCTACCGCCCGGCCTTGCTGGAGGTCCTGTCCCAGCTGCCGGCCGACCGGGTCATCGTCGAGATCACCGAGCAGCGCCAGTTCGATTCCTACGTCCAGCTCCGGGAGACGGTCCGGCTCGTCCACGACCGGGGCATGCGGGTGGCGGTGGACGATACCGGCAGCGGTTTCGCTAGCCTGCAGCGGCTCGTCGACGTGCGGCCTGAGATCGTGAAACTGGACCGCGCCCTTACCGCTCAGATAGACAGCGACGCGCCGCGGCGGCCCTGGTCACGGCCATCCGCCGGTTTGCCGACGACATGGGCATCACTGTCGTGGCCGAGGGTATTGAGCGCGAAGAGCAGCTCATGGTGTTGCGGGACATAGGCGTGGATTGCGGGCAGGGGTATCTTCTGGGCCGCCCCGCGCCTCTTCCTCTCGGGAGTTGAGGGCGAACCTTTCAATAGGGAAAGGGGAGCACCGGTTCTCCCATACCATTTACGTGATGAACTCTGGCCCAACTGGCTTCGTCCAAGCCGTCCACGACAGCCTCGTCGTCTTCGACGGGGCCACCGGGACCAACCTGCAGTCGCGCGCCCTGGGGGCGGACGACTTCGGCGGGCCGTCCTTCGAAGGCTGCAACGAGCTTCTGTGCGTGACCCGGCCTGACGTCATTGCCGACCTGCATAAGTCATTTTTCGATGTCGGTTGCCACGTGGTCGAGACCAACAGCTTCGGGTCTATCCCCTGGGTGCTGGCCGAGTACGGCATCAGCGAACGGGCGAGGGAACTGGCCCAGGCGGCCGCCACCATCGCCCGAGACGTGGCCGACGGCTATAGCGGGGACCGCTGGGTGGCCGGCTCCCTCGGCCCGGGCACCAAGATCGCCTCGCTCGGACAGATCCCTTTCACTGAAATGCGCGACGGCTACCAGGAAGCAGCGGCCGGGCTGATAGCCGGCGGCGTGGACCTCTTCATTATCGAGACGGTCCAGGACCTGCTCCAGGCCAAAGCGGCCATCATCGCCTGCCGGCGGGCCATGGCCGAAGCGGGCCGGGAACTTCCAATACAGGTACAGGTCACCATCGAGACCACCGGGCGCATGCTGATGGGTAGCGAGATAGGCGCCGCCCTTACCACCCTGGACGCCATGCGACCTGACGTCATCGGCCTCAACTGCGCCACTGGCCCCGCCGAGATGGGCGAGCACGTCCGTTACCTGAGCGCCCATAGCCGGGTCCCCATTTCTTGCTTGCCCAACGCCGGCCTGCCCTCGGTGGTGGACGGAAAAATGCACTACGACCTCACCCCGGACCAGCTGGCAGAACACCACCGGCGCTTCGCCGCAGAACTTGGGGTGAGCGTCCTCGGCGGGTGTTGCGGGACCAGCCCGGAGCACATGAAGGCGGTTGTGGACGCCGTCGCCGGGTTGACGCCCGCCCGTCGCCACCCCGAATGGGAACCCGGCTGCGCCTCCCTCTACACCCACGTCCCCTACGACCAGGCCCCATCGGTCCTGAACATCGGCGAGCGCACGAACGCCAACGGCTCGAAGAAGTTCCGCGACGCCATGTTGGCCAGCGATTGGGACACGTGCACGGCCATGGCCAAGGAGGCGGTCCGGGCCGGCAGCCACGTCCTCGACGTCTGCGTCGATTACACCGGCGAAGACGGCGTGGCCGACATGACCGAAATTGCCAGCCGGTTTGCCACCCAGGCCACCCTCCCGCTGGTGCTCGACTCGACCGAGGCGCCCGTAATCGAACGAGGCCTGCAGCATATTGCCGGCAAGCCCATATTGAACTCGGTCAACCTGGAGGAAGGCGACGGGGAAGGCACCCGCCTCGACAGTTTCCTTCGGCTGGCCCGTGATTATGGCACTGCCGTCGTATGCACTTGTATCGACACCGAAGGCCAGGCCCGGACGGCGGAGTGGAAAGTGCGCGCCGCCGGCGCCATTTATAATCTCGCCGTCGGCCGTTATGGCCTGCTTCCCGAAGACCTCTTTTTCGACGCCCTCGTGCTACCCGTGAGCACCGGGATGGAAGAAAGCCGCCGGGACGGCATCGAAACGCTAGAGGGCATAAAGCTCATCAAGGCCACATACCCGGGCGTGCGGACCGTGCTCGGTATCTCCAATGTTTCGTTCGGCCTCAGCCCGGCGGCTCGCCAGGCCCTCAATTCCGTTTTCCTGCACGAATGCCAGAAAGCCGGTCTCGACGCCGCCATCGTCAACTCCGGGCGCATTGTGCCGCTCGACCGGATCCCCCCCGAAGCGGTCGATGTTTGCCTCGACCTGATATACGACCGCCGTGACGCCTCCCGGAATTATGACCCACTGGCCGAATTGTTGCGGCTATTCGAAGGGGCCGTCGCAGAGGGGTTGGTAGAAGAAGACCGCAGCGATTGGACCGTAGACCGCCGGCTCGAACAGCGGGTGGTAGACGGGTCGCGCGATGGGCTGGAACCCGAACTGGACGAAGCTCTCGGGCTGGGCTCACCGGCGCTGGACATTGTAAACGGCCCCCTCATGAGCGGGATGAAGACGGTGGGCGAACTGTTCGGCTCCGGCCGGATGCAGTTGCCGTTCGTCCTGCAGTCGGCTGAGGTCATGAAGTCGGCGGTGGCCTACCTGGAACCGCATATGTCCAAGTCGGCCGACCACGGCAGGGGCAAGATCGTCCTGGCCACCGTCAAGGGCGACGTGCACGATATCGGCAAGAACCTGGTCGACATCATCCTCACCAACAATGGCTACCAGGTCTACAACCTCGGCACGAAGGTGGCCATCTCCGAGATGGTGAGCAAGGCCGAAGAGGTGGGCGCCGATGTGATCGGGATGTCCGGCCTGTTGGTCAAGTCGACGCTGATAATGCGCGACAACCTCCTGGAGCTCAACGAGCGCGGCCTGGAAAAGTACCCCATAATGCTGGGCGGGGCCGCCCTCACCCGTACTTATGTGGAGCGAGATCTGAGAGCCGAGTACAAGGGCCGTCTGTTCTACGGTAAGGACGCTTTCGAGGGGCTGCACACAATGGACAGGCTCATGGAGCTGGTCCGGTCCGGGGAAGACGACCCAGATTTCGGCCGGGTACTGGGAGGCCGGAAGGGTGTACCCGCCCGCCGCGGCGCCGACGACGGGGCTGACCACAAGGCTGTAAAAAAGCCCTCGCGCGCACCGTCGGTGGCCACTGACAACCCCGTGCCGGTGCCGCCCTTTATCGGCGCACGGGTTGAACGCGGCATCCCGCTGGACAAGATCAGCCGCTATTTGAACGAGACTTCGCTGTTCCGCAACCAATGGGGCTACCGCCCGTTGGCCGGTGAGAGCGATGCTGAGTTCAAGACCCGAGTACGAGCGGTGCTGAGGGAACGCCTTGACGCCGCCCGCCAGGCGGACGTGTTGCAACCGGCCGTCGTTTATGGCTATTTCCCGGTGAACTCCGACGGCGACGACCTCATAATTTGGGCCGACGAAAGCCGCTCGGCGGAGATAACCAGGTTCAACTTCCCCCGCCAAAACGAAAGCCCCTGGCTGTGCATCTCCGACTTCTTCCGGCCCATTTCCTCGGGCGAAATCGATTACACCGCCTTTCATGTCGTCACCATGGGGGAGGCCGCCTCCAGGGAAACGGCCAGGCTGTTCAAGAGCGACCGCTACGGCGATTACCTGCACCTACACGGCCTTTCCGTCGAAATGGCGGAGGCTCTGGCCGAGTACTGGCACTGGCGCATCCGGGACGAGTGGGGCTTCGCCGGCGAGGATGGCCCTTCATTGAACGGGCTGTTCCGCCAGCAGTACAGGGGGGGCGCTACTCCTGGGGTTACCCGGCCTGCCCGGAGCTCGAGGACAACGCCCGGTGCGCTGACCTACTGGGGGCGGACCGGATCGGCATTGAATGCGGTGAGGAAACCTCGTGGCAGTTCCACCCGGAACAGACGACCGCAGCCATCATTTGCCATCACCCCCAGGCGAAGTACTTCATAATCCGGCGGGAAACGGCCGCCGCTCGGGCGTCCTGACCCGGGAACTTCGGCTCGCCGCCAACTGGAGCTAGACGGGCCAGCCCGGGGTCGACCACCCCCGGCCGTCCGGGCCTATTACCAGCGCCTGGTACCCGTTCAGACGGTCCAACCAGGCCGGCGCCTGCACCCCCATGGCCAATGCCCCGGTGGCGTAGGCATCGGCCACGGTGAGGTCGGGGCCGATGACGGTCGCCGATACGAGTTCAGTAGCCGGTTTGCCGTTGAAGGGGTTGAGGACGTGGTGTCCTCGCTCGTACGTGCCCGAGGTGGCCACCGCCCCATCCCCGATGGACAAGGTGGCGCAGTAAGCACCTGGCTCCAATGGGTGACGAACGCCGACGTGCCATGGCAAATCTGGGCCCGGCGTTCCCCGTAGCCGCACGTCTCCCCCACCGTCGATCAAGTGGTCGGGCAGTCCGGCCTCGGCCAGGAGGCGAGACGACGTTTCTATGGACCAGCCCTTTACCACTCCGCTGGGGTCGAATGAGCCGCCCGCCCAGGCATCGAAAAAGCCGTCCGTTTCCCCGTTGAACCGATGGCACAGAGCGAAAATCTGGCGTAGTTCGGCGGAACCATCGGCCAGCTCGAGCTCGCCGCGGTCGAACCGGCTGACCTCACTGTCCGGCTTGTAGGTGCTGAAGGTCTCGTCCACCCAGTGCAACCACTCGACGGCGCGCCGGAGGGCCGCTTGGACCTCGGGAGCTGGAGCTATCGTCACCACGTCGAACGTCACCACGGTCCCCATTACCGGTTCCTGGTGTACGACGCCCGTGCCGGCGATATTGGGCCTCATTTCCCCGCTTTGGACAGCGCGGACTGAAGCGATTGGGCGAAGGCGTCGCTGGTGAAAGTGGCCCCGGAAACGACGTTGATGTTGACACCCTGAGCGGCCACCGCCTCTTGCTCGAGGATGGGCACGGCATAGGAATTGATCATTTGCGAGCGGCCGTCGAGGGCGCCGTTCTGCGGCACCGATATATTCAGGATCTTGGCGCCCTGCATTGTCGCGGCGACCTGGATGTCACCATAAAAGTACTGGACATCCTGACCTGTATATGTCCGTTGCGCAGCCGTGGGCGGGGGTGGCCCCGTGGTTGTCGGGGCTCCGGTACCGGTGGCGCCCGTCGACGGCGGGACGGTGGTAGGCGGGACGGTGGTAGGCGGCACCGTGGTGGCAGCCGGAGCGCTCTGGCCGCCGCTTACCTGCACCCTTTGCAGGGTGTGGGGCCCCGAGGACTTGTAGCTCAAAAGGGCCACGAGGCCGACTACGGTCCCGGCGGTGGCTACTATGGCGCGGCGCATTCGGGTGCCCCACTCCTACAGCTCGAACGATTCCGTATGGATATGGCGCCCCCGGACGCCCGAGTCCCGCAGCGATGCGCCGACCGTTCCCGTAAACCCGGGGGGCCGCAAACGTACACGTCTCGCTGGCGCACGTCTCGTACTATCAGCTGTAGGTGCGCCGGTGTCAGGTACTCGGGGTGCTCCTCTCTCGAACCAACCAGGTAAAATACTTTGGCCTTGCGTTTGGCCGCGATCTCGTCGATCTCGCGCCGCAACGCCAGGTCGTTGGGGCTGCTGGCGCGGTAGATGAGGACTACGTCGGAACCCGGGACCGTAAAGGTCTCGAACAGCGCGCGCACAGGGGTAATGCCGACGCCGGCCCCGACCAATAAGACCTTGCGGCGCCGCCGGCGGTGCCTGGTGAAACTGCCGTACGGTCCCTCCAGCATTACCTTGGTCCCCGGGCGCAGACGGGCCAAGCCCCCGCTGTGGTCCCCGAGGGTCTTGGCGGTGAGGCGAAGCCAGCGCCCGTTGGGGGCGGCCGACAGGCTGAACGGGTGAGCCTGCCACCAGCCCTCGCGAGTCAGGAAACGCCACATGAAGAACTGACCGGCCTCGGCCTCGAGTTCCCACAGGCGCTGGCCCGAGACATAAACAGAAGTTACGCCGGGTCCTTCGTTGACAGTACCCACGACCACGAAACGATGACGGGCCATATTGGCCAGCGGCTTAGCCACGCGGTAGCCGAGGAGTAGAGCGGCCACGCTGGCGTACATCACTATCCAGATGGCCCGGTTGAGTGGGTGGGTGGCGAAGTCCACGCCGGTACTGAACTGGTGGGCGAATGACAGAGCTAGCGCCATGTACGTGTAAAGGTGCACGAAATACCAGGTCTGGTAGCTCACCCGCCGCCGCACCGCCCGGGCCGACAGGACGCCAACGGCCACTAGCAGCCCGAGGCCCACGGTGGCAGCCAACATGTCCGGGTAGGACAGGATGACCGATGTCGTCTCTTTTATGAGCCCTTGGTGGGCGGTGACCGCATAACCCCAGATCGTGAGGAGAGCGTGGGCGATCAGCAGGCATATGGCGTACTCCCCGTTGCGGCGGTGCCATACGGCGAGCCGGTCCATCCCGATCATCCTGTCGAGCCACGGGACTCGCCCCATAAGCAGTACTTCCACCACGACCAGGTACGTCCCCACGAGACCAGTTACTCGCCCGGCGGCTGTCAGCCACGGCCCGAGGCCCTGGACACTGGCGGGCGCAGTGTCGTGCCACCACATGTAAATGACGCCCAGTGCCCCGAGGGCGACCAGCGTCGCGACCACGCTTTCCCGGGCGGGTTGGGTAAGGCGGAACGCCGCCACACGGGGGACGTCGCGGGCAACAACACGTCCCGCTCGCGCCGGCGCCTGCGTGCTCATGGACCGATTATCGGTCATGGACCTGACAACAACCTGAGCGCACCAGCAACGCTGGTTACAAAAGGGAGGTGAGGAACTAATAAATCCCTTACGACACCAGGGTCGACCGCCGGGTAGCAACGTTTGTTCAGCCCGTCAAAATCAGACCGGTTTTGGGCGCTTAAGTTCCCAGGTGCGCCGCGTAGGCCTGGACGGAGGTATAAACCCTTGGCCAACGCCGGCCGGATTAATCCTCGAAGCGGGTGATTTGGTCTCCCCACGGCCGGGATTTGGGGGGGCGGAGGCGCAGTCGGCCGGAGACCATTGCTCGGGCCGGGCACGACATCACGCTTGGACGACGGTCAGTGTGTGGTCGGCCTGGTTTAGCGGGCGGGGGCCACGCATTGTGGCCGCCACAATGTCCTCGATACGCACGCCAAAGCGGCCCTGCATGTAAATCCCCGGCTCCACTGAAAACACGTGGCCAGCAGTAACGGGCGTCGAATTGCCCGCCACAATATAGGGATCCTCGTGCTCCTCCAGCCCGATCCCGTGGCCCGTGCGGTGCAGGAAATACTCGCCGAACCCAGCATTGGTGATCACGGCCCGGGACGCCCAGTCCACACCGCTGCACAACTCGCCGACTTGCGCCGACATCACGCCGGCGGCCTGGGCCTCAGCCACTACGCCGTACACTTTCGCCATGTCCCGGGAGGGCGGTCCGGTAAAGACAGTCCTCGTGATGTCGGAACAATAACCGTCGAGCGAACCACCAAAATCACATACGACGGGCTCCGACCGTTGGATCTCGCGCTCGGACGGCTCATGATGCGGGCTGGCCGAATTTGGCCCGGATGCGACGATGGCGAAATTGGCTCTCTCGTTCCCCTCTTCGAGCAGGCGCCTCGTTATCTCCGCCGAGACCTGTCGCTCGCTGCGGCCTACCAGCGGGATCTCGCCTTTGAGCAACGCCGCCGCCACCCGGTCGGCGGCCGCCGCCGCTTTGGCCAAGGCCTCTACCTCGGCCTCGTCTTTGATGGCACGCAGAGGTGCCATGACGATAGAGGCCGGCCTCCAGACGCAATCTGACAGTTCGTCCTGGAGACGCAACAAGAACATGGCCCACGCCCGGTCACTGATGGCCACGGCTGGGCGACTGGAAGTGGAGGAACGGACCAACGAGGCCGCCATCGCTACAGGGTCCTCGGTCTCGGCCCAGGGGCGGATGGAAAACACCTCGGGAACCGGGTTGACCCGCGGGGCCTCGAGGGCGGGGACCAGAAGGGTTGGCTGCTCGCCGGCGCCGGCCGCCGGCACCACGAGCATCGTTAGCCGCTCCAGGGGCATGGCCGAGTAGCCGGTCAACCACGGTAGGTCGGCGCCCAAGGAGAGTAGGACTACGTCGACCTTGTTGACCGACATCGACTCGTGGACGCGTTTTAGGCGGTGGCCGAAAATGGCGGCCGCGTTGATAATGGCCGCCGCGTTCATGCTGCCCCCCCGGTGGCGTCGGCCGTGTCCGTGCGGGTAATCGTGGCCGTCGTGCCTGTCACGGCGCCGGCGGCAGCCTGACGGGCGTGATAACTAGAGCGGGTGAGCGGCGAAGAGACGACCTGCGGCAGGCCCAGTGACCTGCCGGCCTCGGCGATCCTCTCGAAGTCCTCCGGGGACCACCAGCGGGCCACGGGCAGGTGGTTGGCACTGGGCCGCAGGTACTGCCCGATCGTAACTATGGATACGCCGATCGCTTGCAGGTCTGCCAGCAGCCCGACGACTTCCTCCTCCGTCTCGCCCAGGCCGAGCATGAGACCGGACTTGGTGGTGAGGCCGGCGTCCCGGGCCCGGGCCAGCACGGCCAGGCTCCTGGCGTACGAAGCAGAAGGCCGGACCGCCCTTTGCAAGCGGGGAACCGTCTCCACGTTGTGGTTGAGGACGTCCGGGCGCCGCTCGAAGATCCGGTCGAGCGATGCCGGGTCGCCTTTGCAGTCCGAGATGAGGACCTCGACGGCCGTGCCTGGGCAGCGCCGGCGGATGGCATCGATCGTCTCGGCGAACCCCGAAGCGCCGCCATCCTCGAGGTCGTCACGGGCGACGCAGGTAACAACGGCGTGCGCCAGCTTTAGCCGGGCCACCGCTTCGGCCACTTTCTCCGGCTCATCCGGGTCCAGTGGCAACGGCTTGGACGTGTTGACCTGGCAAAAACCGCAGGCCCGGGTGCAGCGGTCGCCATTGATCATGAACGTTGCCGTGCCGTCCGCCCAGCACTCGAAGATGTTGGGACAGCCGGCCTCCTCGCACACGGTCACCAGGCCAAGCCCGCGGACCGTTTTACGCAGCGAGTTGAACTCCTGGCCCATATGGGCGTTGGCCCGCAGCCAGGTGGGCTTACGTGTTTGCAGGGGGAGGGCGCCGGCGGGGTCCACCCCGGCTTCGACCAGCTTGCCCAAGCGGCCGAGTAGGCGGACGGGGCGGGGGGCCGGCGTGACCGGCGGGGAGGGCGCCGCGGGGGCCAGATCGGGGTGGCTCGCCGGCGGTGCGATCCCTCCCGACGCTGTGGGCGTTACGTCATGCACTACATGTGGCAAATGGGGCGTCGGTGGAGGTGTGACAGGCCGAAAAGCGGCGCTTCTGGGCGCGCTTTTCGTTTCTCGGCGCGATTCCTGTCGATTTTCGACGTCGATCGCGCCCAGAAGCGAACTCTGCACCCAGAAGGCGCCTCCTTGACCCTGCTCACCCTCTTGACCCTGACCCTGCTGCTCACCCTCTTGACCCTGACCCTGCTGCTCACCCTCTTGACCCTGACCCTGCTCACCCGCTTGACCCTGCTCACCCTCGACCGGGGCCGTGCCAGCCTCGTTGACCACTGCGAGGACGTCGGCACTCTCCCCCGGCCCGCTTAGCGCCGGCCCACGTCCCCCCGCGGCCACCCTCATCGATGCCGGCATCGCCGCATCCTGCCGCTCCACCGGCCGCCCGACCCCCCACCGCTGTGTGGCCGCCTCGAAGACGGCCTCCACCACCTCGACCATGCTCACGCGGACTCCCTCGGCCTCCAGCGAGGTCACCTCCTTGCCGGCGATCCCGCAGGGGACGATGTGGCTGAACATGGCCAATGAGGGGTTGACGTTCAAAGCAAAGCCGTGCATCGTCCGCTGCCGGCTGTGACGAGCCCCGACGGCACATATCTTCCGGGGGCGGGGGCCGTCCGGCCCAACCCAGACTCCGGGGTAGCCGTCGAGCCGGCCGACATCCGGGAGCCCGGCGCCGGCCAACACGTCGATGACGAGCTGCTCGACGTCGTGAACGTAACAGGGCGTAGCCGAAGGCCCGCTGGGCACCGAAAACACGGGGTAGCCCACGAGCTGGCCCGGGCCGTGGTACGTGATGTCGCCCCCCCGGTCGACCCACAGCAGTTCGGCTCCCACAGTGGCCGGGTCGACGAGCATGTGTTCAGGGTTGGTCCGGATACCCGCTGTGTACACATGGGAGTGCTCGAGCAGAAGCAACCAGTCGTCGGCGGAGAAGCCGGCGGCCCATAACGCACGCTGTAGCGCGTGCGCGTCTCGATAGGAGACGTGCCCGCCGAGCCAACGCAGGCGTAACGTCCGACCGGGAGCGAGCACTACCGCGACCCCGGGGACGACGAAGAACGCACGCCAGATGGCCTTTCCACCACACGGCGCTTCACTACACACCTCGACGTCGGGCGAACGGGTATCAAGTGGCCCATTTTGGGCGACGGTGGCACTGACTGGCTCAGAGCTCGGCGGCCCAGTCGCGGGTTTCCAGCACCTGTCGGACCTTGGCCATGAAGGCGGCCGCATAGGCGCCGTCCACCGCACGGTGGTCCCAGGCCAACACCAGGTTGCCGACGGGATGGATGGCGATGCCGTCGGAGCCGTCGGGCAACTCGATGACCACCGGTCGCTTGCGCACCCCGTCGGTTGACAAGATCGCCACTTGCGGTTGGTTGATCACTGGGACCGTGAACAGCGTCCCGAAACCTCCGGCGTTGGTGATGGTAAAGGTGCCCCCTGCAATGTCGTCCATGGTGAGGCGTTTCGAACGCGCCCGCGACGCCAGCCCGGAGATCTCGCGTGCTAAAGCCACCAGCCGCTTTTCTTCGGCCCGATGGACGACAGGCACCAGCAGGCCCTCGAAGTCGAGGTCGACGGCAATGCCGAGATTGACCTCGCCGTGCACGATCAGCTGGTCATCCCCCACGGAAGAGTTGAGGTAGGGCCACTCCTCAAGGGCGTCGACGACGGCCCTGGATATGAACGGCAAGTAGGTCAGGCTGAATCCTTCGGTCGCCTTGAAATGCTCCCTCTCGGCCAGGCGGGCCCGCTCGACAGCGGAGTAGTCGACCTCCACGGCCACCACCGTGTGCGCCGAGGTGTGCTTGGAACGCACCATGTGTTCCGCGGTGCGCCGGCGGATGTTCGTGAAGGGCACGATCGTGTCGCCCTCGCCGGCTACCGGCACGGGCCCGGCCGCCACGACGCTGGGCACAGGTGCTCCGGCCCCCTCCGGGGCGGCAGCAACGCGTCCCCGGGTCCCACCGGCCGACGCTTTCTCTCCCGCCCCGTCGTCAGCGGCGGGACCGGCCCCATTGGAGCCCTGTCGCTCGATCGCCGCCAGTACGTCGTCGCGAGTGATCCTGCCTCCAGCACCGGAGCCGGGTATCTCGGCCGGGTCCAGGCCGTGTTCGGCAATCAGGCGACGGACGACGGGCGAGAGGAGCTTGCTCGGGCCGCCCTGGGCGGGCGCACTGGGAGGCCGCTGGTCGGCCGGGCGTGAACCAGGCCTGGGCGTCCCTCCCACAGGTGGCTTGGCCGGGCCGGAGCGCTCTGGCCCGCCGGCCGGCGACCGCCACCAGCCGTCTCCGTCGCGTCGCGGTCGGCGGGAGCGGCCCCGCTGGTGGCACTTTCGCCTGAGGCGCCTTCGGTAGCCACTTCGGCGGCCCCCACAGGGACCTCGACCGCTTCAGGCGGCGCGCTCTCGACACCGTCGAGCGCTTGTGCGGCACCGTTCGCGGCCGTGGCTCCTGCTGCCCCATTGCCAGTCCCGGAGGCCTGGCCCGGCTGGCCGATCACGGCCAACTTCGTGCCTACCGACACGGTTTCGCCTTCGGGGACCAGGATTTCGGTAACGGTCCCGGTCACCGGGGACGGCACCTCGGAGTCGACTTTGTCAGTCGAGACTTCGAACAGGACTTCGTCCTCCTCGATGGCGTCGCCGACCTGTTTGTGCCACTTCGTGATGGTGCCCTCGGTCACGGTTTCACCGAGTTGAGGCATCGTGATCTCAGCCAACGTGAAGACCCCTTCCAGCGAGGGCGAGCATGGTCTCGCCGAAGACCTCCGACAGTGATGGGTGCGGCTGCACGAATTGAGCCACCTCGTCAGCCGTGGCGTCCCAGTTGACGGCCAGGTACCCCTGGCCTAGCTGTTCGGTTACCCATGGGCCGACCATATGGACACCGAGGATCCGGCCGGCTGAACCGTCGGGCCGCTTCTCGGCGATCACTTTCACCAGGCCCTCGGCGTCACCGATGATAAGAGCCCGTCCGTTGCCCGAATACGGGTCCTTCTTGGTGACCACGTCGAACCCGGCGTCCCGGGCCGCCTCCTCCGAGTACCCGGCGAAGGCCACCTCGGGGAACGTGTACACGCACCACGGGACCTTGCCGTAGTCCACCGGCACGACCGGCCGGCCGAGCACCTGGTCGATGACCAGCATGGCTTCCGCAAAACCCACATGAGCCAGGCCCGGGGTAGCGACCAGGTCTCCCACCGCCCAGACGCCGGCCTCGCTCGTCTGCATCAGTTCGTCGACCTTGACGAACCCACGCTCGTCCACTTCGACGGCACAACCCGGTGCAATCAAGGCGTCGCTGAGAGGGCGGCGCCCGACCGAGACCACCACCGCCTGTACGTCCAGGACCTCGGGACGACCTCCCTCGCCGCCGTCCGTTTCGAACTCCACGGACGTCAACTTGCCATCCGAGCTGGGTGAGTGGCGGTACACGATCACGCCTGTCCGTATATCGATCCCGCGCCGCTTGAACGACCGGAGGACCACGTCGGCCACGTCCTTGTCCACGCCGGGCAGGATCTTCGGAAGGGCCTCGAGGATGGTCACGCGTACACCCATGTCCGCCAGCATCGAGGCGAACTCGCAGCCGATCGCACCCCCACCAATAACGGCGGCCGACTCGGGCAGTTGCTCGAGGTCAAGCACCTCGTCGCTGGTCATGACGAAGCGCCCGTCGACCTCGAAGCCGGGGATGGTCCGGGGTACAGACCCGGCCGCCAGGATGATGGCTGGCGCCTCCAGTTCCGTGGTCGTGCCGTCCGTACCGTCCACCCGGACCCGATGGCCAGGCAACAATTGCCCCGTTCCGGCAAAAGTGACCACCTTGCGCCGCTTCAGCAGTCCTTGCAGGCCTTTGTGGAGCCCGTCGATCACCTTGCGCTTGCGCACTTGCGTTGTCGGGAAATCTACTGTCCAGCCGTCGACCCCGATGCCGTACTCGCCTGCGCCCTTTACGGTCCTGTAGACAGCCGCCGTTTCCAGTAGCTCTTTCGCAGGGATACAGCCGCGGTGCAGGCAGGTACCTCCGACCTTTTCCTTCTCGACCAAAGCAATGCGCAAACCGGCCAGACCGCCGTAGAGCGCGGCTGCGTACCCGCCCGGACCTCCTCCGATAACCACGACATCAAACGATTCGGCCGTAGGTACCACCACCTTTCTACGTTCAGATTAGGCTGCGCTGCCGGTCTCCAGCCCAACCACACTTTGCCCCTGGACCGGAGCGCCACTCGGCTGGCGCTGAGAGGTCTAGCACCGTGGCGGAGGGCGCCGATAGGGCGCCAGCCGGGGAAACCGGCCGCGTTGGCCCGCAGAGGGCTGCTGGCCGTGTCGATCCTGAGGGTGACATGCTCGGGTGAGTGCTCCGCCTGCCCCGAACCTCGTCCCGCCCGAGGGCCCGAGGCGCCCTCGTGGCCGCCGCCGTCTGCGTGGCCACGATGGTGGGTTATCTGATGGTACCGGCGGCTGCAACTGCCGTAGCTGCGTCACCGCCCTCCGCGGCGCGGCCAGTGGTGGCCACCTCGGCGTACGCTTTGGCCCAGCTGACCAGCTACATCGGCGGAAAGGCGGTCAACGTGGTCGACCTGGCCCCACCGGGCGCGCAACCTCAGGGGCTCCCCCTGACTGCGTCGGGTCGTTCCACCATTGCGCGTGCGGCGCTCGTGATAGACGTCGGGGACGGCTACCAGCCCCCGATCGAGGCGGCGGCGAAGTCGGCCCGGCGGCACCTGGCCGTCCTGCCCGAGGTCTCAAAACAGGCCCAACCCTTCGAGTTTTGGCTCGACCCCTACCTGATGTCCAAGGCGGCCATAGTTATCGCCAAGGAACTGGATGCTATCGACCCCGCCGGCCGCCGGGAGTTCGAGAACGGTTCTCGCAATTTCCAGTCGGTGGCCGTATCGATCGAGTCGGACTTCGAGAGCACGTTCACCGACTGCAACCGGGACGAGTTCGTGACCTCTGATGGCGCTTTCCAGAGGCTGGCCGCCAGTTTTGACCTTGTGGACGTAGCCGTGGACACCATGGGAGTAAAGAAAGCGACCGACATCGTGCGCCAATACTCGCTCCCGACGGTCTTCAGCGAAGTCGGTGTCCCATCCGGCCTGCTCCAGCAGGTGGCCATGTCAACTCGGGCCGGCATTGCCAGCCTCAACCCCTTGGAGCTGGCCCCGTCGCCCGGGGGCCCGGCCCCGCTGAGCTACTTTGCCGTCATGGAGTACGACCTGACTGCTCTAGAGAACCCGCTGGCCTGCGACACCAGCGGCGACTCGTTCTAGATGGTGCTCCGCCCGTCGGCCTCGGCGCCGAAGTCGACTGCGCCGCCCATAATGAAACGGCACTAGATGAAGATCGTCCTGGACCAGCCCATAGCCGTGAGCGTCGAGGCGGCGCAGGCCGCGTTTATCGACCCCGCTTTCTACCAGAGCTTGAGTGCGCTCTCCGGCATATCGGCGCCAGAAGTGCGCTCCTTTTCTCAGAACGCTGACCATGCCACCCTCGTAGTTGGTTACCGTTTTGTCGGGGAGCTCAACGGCCCAGCCAAAAGGCTGCTCGACCCGGGGAAGATCACCTGGTCGCAGGTCACTGACGTGGACCTGGCCACCCGGCGGAGCGAGGTCCGGATGGTGCCTGACAATTACCAGGGCCTTTTGTCTTTCAGCGGCTGGTACGAATTGCGCAGCGAGGGCCCGGACCAGTGTTCCCAGCACTTTGAAGGCGACCTCCGCATTCGCCTCCCCTTGCTTGGCCCCCTGGCCGAGCGGGCCATCGGAGGAAGCATCCGCCAGAACATTGCCGAAACGGCCCGGCTGGTCCAGCAATACGCGACGGGCGAGGCCAAGACGGGCGGGGCCAAGACGGGCGGGAGCCCCCAACCCGGCCCTGACGCTGAAGACCGTCCTGATGTCCCGGGTGGCTGAGACCCTCGACGCCATCATCGCGTCCGAACTTGCCACGTGGCCTGGTCGGGCCGCCGCCGGCGTGGTAGTTGGCCTCTCGTCAACCAGCAACGCCGGACCGGCGGCGGCTTCGGGGCCCATAGATGAAGCCTTTGGTTGGGCGTCGGTCACCAAGCTCCTGGTATCGATAGCCAGCCTGGTCGCCCTCGAAGAAGGCACCGTCAGCCTGCAGGACCCTGTGGGGCCGGTCGGCTCCACCCTGGCGCACGTCTTGTCTCATGCCTCTGGACTGCCGTTCGAAGGCGGCACGCCTATCGCGCCACCGGCCACTCGGCGCATCTACTCCAACACAGGTATCGAGCTGGCCGCCGCCCACCTCGAAACGGCGGCGGGGATGCCTTTCGGTGAGTACCTGAGAGCGGGGGTGCTCGAGCCGCTGGGCATGGGCCAAACGGTGCTCAACGGCTCGCCGGCTCACGGCGCCAAGGGGCCGGTGGCCGATTTGTTGGCCCTCGCCGGCGAATTGTCCGCGCCCAGCCTCGTTAGCGCCAAGACTCTGCGCGCTGCCACTTCGGTGGCGTGGCCGGGACTGGCCGGCGTCCTGCCGGGTTTCGGGCGTCAGCACCCGTGCGACTGGGGCCTCGGCCCGGAAATTCGGAACCAGAAAACCCCTCATTGGACCGGCAGGGCCAACTCTCCGCAGACTTTCGGCCATTTTGGCCGGTCCGGCTCCTTCCTGTGGGTCGACCCGGTGGCGCACGTCGCCGTGGCCGCTTTGAGCAGTACCCCGTTCGGACCGTGGGCCAAAGAGGCCTGGCCTACGTTCTCCGATGCCGTGCTGGCCGCGTGCGGACGGGCATCGAAGGCGCCCGTCGAAGCGGCAGAGAAGTAGGCCCCAGCGAGATAGCGAGCTCAGGCGAGCTCCGGCAACTCCTGCTCGAGGCTCAATACGTCGGCCATCAGGTCGCCGTGACGCTCGACTCGCTCGAGCACGGCGTCCCACTCAAACCGGAGGCAGCCGGGGTCGGCCGCAGACACCGCGTTGTCGAGCTCGTCCCAGGTAACCGGGGTTGAGACGGTGGGTTCAGGGCGGGCTCGCAACGCGTAAACCGCTATCGTCGTCTTCGACTCGGTGTTTTGGCTCCAGTCAATTAACACTTTCTGCGCCCGGGCCGCTCGTTGCTGATAAGACACGACGAGCTCCGGGTGCCTTTTTTCCAGTAACTGGGCCACCGCCTTGGCGAAGGGAGCCGTGCGGTCGTAGGTGGCTCCACTGTTCAGCGGTACATAGAGCTGGAGCCCCTTACTTCCCGACGTCTTTACCCAGGCTTCCAGATGAAGTTGGGCCAAAAGGTCCCGGATCAGCAGCGCGACGCGTGCGCACGTTACGACGTCAGCCGGCGCTCCCGGGTCGAGGTCGAACACAACGGTCGTCGGCGAAGCCAGGTTTGGCTTGGCCGCCAGCGTCGGGTGCAGTTCGATGGCGGCCAGGTTGGCCAGCCATACAACCGTCGCCGGTTCTTCGACCAGGCAATAATTGACATCGCCCATTTTTACCGTGTGGATCCACGGAGGCTTATAAGACGGGCAGTTCTTCTCGAAAAAGGAACCACCCTCGACCCCGTCGGGGTACCGTTTGAGAGTGATGGCCCGGCCAGTCAGATGAGGTACCAGAACGGGGGCGATGCGGGCGTAATAGGTCAGCATTTCGCCTTTTGTCGTACCGGTGGCCGGCCACAACACCTTGTCGAGGTTGGAGACCTCGAGCTGGCGTCCCCCCACCTCGACGCGGTTGGTCTTGGCCGCCCGGGCCCCACCCCCGGGCTGGTCATGCGCTGGCGCGCTTCTTGCGCCGCCCAGAAGCCTCGGCCTCCGGCTCTGACGTGCGGCCCGGTTCCTTAGCCCTGGCCAGGCTGGCTTCGAGCGCGGCCATCAGATCCACCACAGGCGCAGGCCGTTCGGGCTCTTCGGGGATGGCGAACTCGTTGCCCTCGGCTTTAGCCTCGATCAACGCCAGGACCTTCTCCCTGTAATCGTCTTTGTACTTCTCCGGTTCCCATTCGGCGGTAAGGGAGTTGACCAGCTGGCGGGCCATGCTCAGCTCGCGCTCGGAAGGTTTGGTATCGCTGGTCGTCTTGACGTCGAGGTCCGACGTCCCGACCACCTCGTCTGCGAACAACAGGGTGGACAACACGAGCGCCCCGTCCCGTGGCCGGAGCGCCGCCAGGTATTGCTTGGTGCGTAGCACGAACCGTCCGATGCCTACTTTCCCGGTCCCGGCCATGGCCTCCACCAGGAGGGCGTAAGGCCTGGCGGCGATGTCGTCGGGGACGAGGTAATAGCTGTGGTCGAAGAAAAGGGGGTCTATTTCGGCTAGTTCCACGAACTCTTCGATGTCAATGCTGCGGCTGGCCTCGGGCGACAGCGATTCCAGTTCCTCCGGGTCGACGATCACGTACTGGCCGCGGTGGATCTCGTACCCCTTCACTATCTCCGAGAAGTCGACTTCCTCTTCGTCCACGGAGCAGACCCTCCGTTGGTTTATGCGGCCGCCGTCCTTGGCGTGCAATTGGTGAAAGCGCACGTCCTTTATCGAGGTGGCGGTAACCAGCTTGACCGGCACATTGACCAGCCCGAAGCTGATCGAACCACTCCATATAGCCCTTGGCATGACCCCATTCTGCCCCGAGCAACGGGAGAAGACACCTGGGGGCCCTGGGCGGCCCGACCAGCCTCCGCTTCCTGAGCTCGGCAGGAGGCGCACCGTCGTGCCGGGGCCGTTCACAGCCACGCCGACGTGGGATGCTTTGGCGGTGCCAACTGTCGCCGAAATCTCTGAGAGGCTGACCGAGCTGCTCATGGGCCGCTCCACCGAGTTGTCCGACCCGAACGGGAGCGACCTGGACTTTTTCCTCTCGATCGAGCCCAAACCCCTGGAACGGTTGTCTCCCCCTCCGGATTGCTGGGCCGTCGACGGGGGTCAAGCCCTGGTGGCGGACGCCCGCTGTCTTCAGGTGGCCGTTACCCGGGCGGCGCGAACCCGCTGGCAAGGGGGCCGCTGCACCCTCGAGGAACAGCAGGAGTTCACGGCTCACCTCCTTCGAGGGAGCGGCGGCGGCCCTGAGGCCAAACGTTCCCTGGCCGAGATGGGGGCGCCCGTGAGCCCGGAGTCGCCCGTCGACCTGAACGTCTTGCGCGACTGGTCGGAATGGCGGTCAGCCTCGCGCTCGGTGGACGAGGCTGAGCCGGGGGCGATGGTCCTTATCGATGGCGACCTGCAACCAGACTGGCGGATCCCGGCCGCCTGGCTGGCCGAACTGCTGGTCAGGGCGGCGAAGAGAGGAGTTACCCTCGCCGGCGTCACCAAGCACAGCTCGTTGGCCAGGGGTGGGGCACCGTTCGTGGGGCAACTCGAACTCGAGGCTGAGGCCACCCTCGGCCCTCGTACCTGCTGGTGGGCGCCGGTGGCGCGGCGCCGCAGCGAGGTCGGGCCGGCCTCCTGGTGGTGGTCGCCCGCCTCGACCCCGATGCCCGGTTTGCTTTCCGCGTCGATATGCCGGCGGACGCCGATGCTGCCCGCGTGCTCGGGCAACTCAGCGCCCTGGCCGACGACGCCGCCTTCCCTGGCTACCCCTATCCCCTGTCGGTAGCCGACCGGCTGGCCGCCTGTCCGGGATGGCCCGAGCCGAAATTTGGGCCGACCTCGAAAGCGCCCTCGACCGCGCCGGCTTACCTCAAGACATCAAAGAGCGGGCCTTCGACGACCGGCATTCTTTGATGGAACGGGCCTAAACCGGCAGTCCTAAGACACTGGTGTGGAAGGACTACCCGCCGTAATAGTTTCGCGGCCAACGGTGATGGGCCAATATTTCCAGCTCCTCCACAGACAGCGAGCCCAGGTCGACGGCTTCGGCGTTGGCGTCCACGTTGGCCGTGGAACGCATGCCTGCGATCACAGTCGACACGGCCGGATGGGAAAGGCAAAACCGGAGCGCTATTTCGGGTAACCGTTGCACAGGGATGTCCAGATCTTTGGCCATCGCCTGTACCCGTTCCCATACCTGGTCCTTGCGGTCACCTGAGAAGTAATTGTTCCGGAAGTCGCCGTCCGGGAACTGGGTGTCCGGGGTTACTTTGCCCGTTAACCCGCCTTCGTCGAAAGGCACTCGCACTATTACCCCGACGTTGGCCGCTTTTACTGCTGGGAACAATTCGTCAGCCGGGCTCTGGTCGAAAATGTTGTAAATGACCTGTACTGTGTCGGCCAATCCAGACTGGACCAGTTTCACTCCATTGCTCGGTTGGTGGTCGTTTATAGACACCCCGAAATAGCGGATCTTGCCTTCCGAACGCAGCCGGTCAATCGCCTCGGCCCAGTCTCCCTGCCCCAACCACTCGTCGGACCACACGTGGAACTGCTGGACGTCGATCGTCTCCAGCCCCAGGTTGGCCAAGCTCCGTTCCGTGCACTCCACGACCCAATCGCCCGGGAAAGCCTCGTTCGCGGGCACCCCCTGCCGGGCCGGCCATTGGGAGTTCTTGGGCGGGATCTTCGTCGACATGTAAACCGTGCCCTGCGCTTCGCGCACGACCTGGCCGACAAGCGTCTCGCTGTGCCCGTTCCCGTACCCGAGGGCCGTGTCGATGAAGTTCACCCCTCGTTCGATGCCCCGGCGAAGGGCGCGCAACGACTCGTCGTCGTCGGCCCCCACCCAACCGGCCTTGCCGATCCCCCAGGCGCCATAGCCCAGCACGGACACCTCGAGCCCGGTCCTGCCCAGTTTGCGGTACTGCATCGGACCTCCTTTACCGATCTAGGACCTAACGAGACCTAACCTAAGCTAACGAGAACTAACGACGGGCGCAAACACTGCCTGCGGGCCAAACTCGGACCTGTCAGGCCCCCTGTCACATCCGCCCCTGGCGAAGCCGCCACTGGCAAGCGGCCACTGGCAAATCGATCGGCGGGTGCCCGGAGGCTGCGATGCTGAACGGCATGGATGCGAGTTCTCCAACTCATTACCTGGCGGGACACACCAGAGGGCGTCTCTTTGGCCGTAACGTGCTGGAGGCTTTGTTCAGGGCGACTCCGGACGAGGACCTCTTCCTCGGCGAGCTGCTGGTAGGGGTCGACGAGGCTACCGGGCGGCGCTACCTGTTCAGAGTCGTCGATGTCAGCTACGGCAGCGAGCACCGCGAACCAGGGTGGGCCGAGCGAGTGGCGGGTACCCTGCTGGCCGACGACGCCAGGGGCGACACCGGTGCCCACCCTTTGCACGAGCAGGCCAGGCGCACGTACCGGCTGGCCGAGTGCAGGTGCCTTGGCTACCTGGCTCCTCCGGCCACGCCTGGCCGGGCGCGGACGGTGTTCAGGAAGCCGAAAAGCCTGCCGACGCAGTTCTCCCGGGTCGTGTCGCCCGCGCCGGAAGATTTCGCCTTCCTGGCCGGTCGCATGGGGGACCTGCCTATCGGCCGGTTGCGGAGCGGCGAGACGGTGGTCGACTTTGCCGTCGGGGTACCGGGCAAGAGCCTGGCCAGCCACGTCGGCATCTTCGCGACAACCGGGATGGGGAAATCCAACCTGCTCGAGGTGACCGCGGCCGGCGTGATGTCGGCCAATGGGCGTTATGGGCTGCTCATCATCGACCCGCACGGCGAACACCGGTCCGCCCTGGGACGCCATCCTTGGGCCGACCTGGCGTTGCGGACCTACTCGGACCGGCGTCTCCCCAACACCTCGACGTTGCGCATCAGCCTGGCTGAGCTCTCGGTCGACGACTTGCGCACGGCATACGAGTGGAGCCGACCGCAGGAAGAAGCGCTCCACGAGCTCGAACGCCACTACTCCGCCGCCTTGCCGCGCTCCGAAAGCCCGGACCGGTCAGCGAAGAGCGGACGCCCAGCCGCCGGGGCCGGACGTCGCGAAGGGCTCGCTTGGCTGGCTGAGTTCGCTCTGGTCGAGGACCTGGCCGGCTTCAGGGACGTCGAACTGTCGGCTCGGGTGGCCCTCAATACCCTCCAGGTCGTCCATCGCCGGGCCAGGCGGATCGTGGAGCTGCCATGCATATCCGCCGACCCGGCCGTCTCGGTAGGCGGCCGCATCCTCACCGACCTGCTGGAGGGCAAAGTCGTCCTCGTCGATGTGAGCGGTCTGGGCGGTACAGAGGAGGTCCTCGTTGCCTCCTACCTCACTCGCCGCGTGCTGGAGGAATGGCAAAGTGCCTTCCTGTCCGACCCCGAGCGGCACAAACAACTGCCTGTCGTGGCTGTCGCTCTGGAAGAAGCACAGAGAGTCCTGTCAGCGAACAAGGACCGGGAGTCGAACGTGTTCCCCCGGGTGGCGCGCGAGGGGCGCAAGTTCGGCGTCGGTTTGCTGGCCGTGACCCAACAGCCGAAATTGCTGGACGACGAGCTGCTCAGCCAGTTCAATACCTTGTTCGTGCTCGGCTTGGCGGACGAAAAGGACCGCAACATCTTGCGTTCATCGGCCAAGCAGGACCTGTCCGCCCTCGGCCCCGAAATCCAGACCCTGATGCCGGGCGAGTGCCTGCTCGTCAACCTCGAGGCGCCGTTTGCCGTGCCGGCCCTCGTGTACCTGTACGACGAGCTGGTGCGGCTGGCGCCGCCGGCACCGGCCCCCAGAGCAGTGGCGCCGCCCAACGTGTCTTCGCTAGTCGACTAGCGACCAGAGACCAGAGACCAGTCCCCTCAGCCCGCCCGCGTCGGCCCGTCCGGCTCCGCAAAATCCCCGGCCCCTTGGCGGAACCGATGAAGCACGCCAATAAGCGACGCCAAGTCCTGCCCGTTCATCCCGGGGTGGGAGAACACGTCCTCATTGAGCGCACTGGTCGCCCGCAAGGCCAGCTCTCGGCCCACCGGAAGTATCTCGGCCAACGTCGTGCGCCTGTCGCTCGAATGCGGCACCCGCTTGATGAGGCCTTGTTCTTCCAGACGGTCGACGGCGTTGGTCACGCTCGTCGGGTGGACCTGTAACCGGGCCCCGATCTTGTTGAGCGGCAGCGCCCCCCGCCTGGAGAACAGGAGCAACATGAGCACCTCGTAGCGAGCAAACGTCAGCTCCAGCGGCCGCAGTACAGCGTCGATCCGGCCCAGGAACAGCTGCTGCGCCCGCACGATCGACGTGATCGCCGCCATCCCCTCGCACGCCTCGCCCCATCCGTGCGCGGACCATTGCCGGCTGGCCTCGCTGATCGGGTCGAAGTCGAGTGGACGGGACATTGGTTGGCAGCAGCTCAAACGGGCAGGTCTCCCTGGAGACTAGCGCTCCCACCAGTGGTGATCGCCGGTTGCGACGGTCCGTGGTCATCGCCCGTGACCGCCCTCCACCACGCGGGCCCACGCCCTCGGCGCACGAATGCCCTCTTTGACCCGCGCCCGGCGTTGCTCTTTGACCTTCACCATGCTCGGCTAAGCGACTGCTCCGCCAGGTGGCCGAGTTCTCTGACCCCGCGCCGGCCCAGTCTCGGCCACAGGTGTTGGCCCCGCCGGAGCCGCCGTACGAGCTGGGTGGCCGGCAACACGCGGACCCCTCTACGCGCCGGCCTCTACGAGGCAGCCCCTTGGCATGCATAGCGATCACCGGCCGGGCGCCCACGCCGAGCACGCCCGACACTATTTGGGCCTCCCAGCACACCGCCGAGGTCCGCATGGGAGCACCGGCAACGAGGATCTGCCGCCGGCGGGCGACAACGCGCGCCCGATACGCCTTGGTGTCGACCACCCATACGCCTGTGGGCCCGATCACAAGATGGTCGACGTTGGCGCGGCTCCCCGGCAGGGCCAGGTCGTGCAATACCACCCAGCGCGTCCTCGGCAGTTTTTCCAGGAGGGCGGCAGTGACCATCTCTCCCGCCGCCCCCCGGCCCAGCGGCTCGGGTCCGAGCGCGGCCAGAGAACCGCCATGGCGCCGGCGCCGGCGGCCGCGAGGGCCAGCAGCAACCAAGCCGGGCCGGGCAGACGGAGCAGGCCCAGGCTGACCGCAGCCCAGGCTCCTAGGAAGGCCACCACTGCGGTGGCAAGGAGGGCAACGATGGCCAGCCGGCGCCGGCGAGCTCGCCGCTCTTGCCTCCACGTCGCCAGAGCCGAACGACCGGCGGTCGGCGACGCGCGGCTCCCGGTCCGTCCGGGCCCGGCGAGCGGCGGGCGAGGCACCCCGAGATGGTCTCATCCACCGGTGACCGTAATGAGAGGCTCCGGCCGGTCCCGGCGCACCGTCCGGCCCGGTCATCCCGGAATGGTGAGATTGGGAGGGATGGGGCCGCAGAGCCCAGGTCCCCGTAACCGTCCCTAAGCCGTGCTGTACTTGTCTCATGAAGGTTGCTGCCATCGGAGACGCCCACCTCGGCCGCTCCTACTTGCCGTACACCGTCGAGGGGGGCGTAAACCAGCGCGAGTGGGACTTCGAGAGGTCGTTCGAGGCGGCGGTAGACCTGGCTCTCAAGCAGAAGCCGGACGTGCTCATCTGGCTCGGCGACATCTTCGATCACCCGGCGCCGCACTACCGCTCGTTCCGGGTAGCCCAGAGAGCGCTGGCGGCCATTCGCGACCACGGGGTGGCCTGCGTGGCGATCAGCGGCAACCACGACACCCCTCGGCTCCCGGGACGGGGGAGCCCGTACAGCGCCCTGGCTGACACGTTCCCCGAGGTGCATTTTGCCCACCGCCTGGCCTACGAGCGCTTTGAGATCCGTACAAACAACGGGGCACTTGTCGTCCACGCCGTCCCCCAGATGCTGAGCGTCGATGCCACTCTGGAGGCCCTCGAGCAGGCCAACAAGGCGCGGAGCGCAGACCAGACCAACCTGCTCATTACTCATCCCCGCATCAAGCAGGTGGAGCCCCGGCACGCCGACATAAACGAGATCGAGGTCGACCTGGCGAGCCTTCAGTCCGACCTCGTCCTGCTCGGGCACTACCATTTCCACGCCGAGGTGGCACCGCGGATCTGGTATGCGGGCTCGACCGACACGTTCAGCTTCGCGGACGACCCGGACAAACCAAAGGGCATTGTGGTGCTCGACACCGTCAGCGGCCGGTGCCGGCACGTACCGCTGACGGGGCAAAGACCGCTCGTCACACTGGAAAGTGTTTACGCCTTTGGCCTTTCTCCGGCGGAGCTGTCCGAGCAGGTCCTGGTGCGCGCCGCCACCGTCCCGGACGGAGCAGTGGCTCGCCTCTACCTGGAAGGTGTCGACCCCGAGGCGTACCGCCTCCTCGACCGCCAGCTGGTGCGGGAAACAGCCGGTGCCGCCCTCGACCTACGGTTGGAGCCCCAGTTCCAGGACGTAGCCGTCCCCGCTGAGCTGCCGCGGGTCGAGACCCTGGGTGGCCAGTGGGACTCGTGGCTCGGTCAACAGGACCTGACCGGCTTCGACCGCGAACGGGTGCGGGAGCTGGGCCGTCACTACATCGAAGAGGCGGTGGAGTCTGCCGGCTAGTGCCGGGCAGAGCGTCGAATGTTGATCGACCGCATTTACCTGCGTAATTACCGGGTCTTTGAGGAAGAGCTGGAACTGACGCTGCCACCAGGCCTGGTCGGCGTGTACGGGCCAAACGGGGCCGGCAAGTCCACGTTGCTCGAGTCGGTGCTCTGGGCACTTTGGGGCAAAGCTCGCACCGCCAAAGAGGAAGTGCCGTCCTCGGGTTCGCACGGAGAGTGCATCGCTGAAGTCACGTTCGAGCATGACGGGCACATTTACCTTGTGCGCCGGACGATTTCCGGGGCCAACTACACCGTGCGGGCCGAGGCCCAGTGCGATGGGCTGGTCGTAGCCGAGGGGGCACGGGACACGGGCCGCTACGTGCACTCGGTCCTGGGCATGGACGACGGAGCGTTCCGAGCGTCGGTTTTCGCGGAGCAAAAACAGCTGGCTGCTTTCTCGAGCCAAAGCCCGGCCGAGCGCCGCAAACTCGTCTTGGCGTTATTGGGTGTGACGCCGCTGGACGTGGCGCGGGACAAGGTCCGGGCCGACGCCAGGCAAGCTGCCGACCAGCACAACCGTCTCCGCGGCATGCTCCCCGACCTCGAGGAAGCCAGGGTGGCGGCCGAAGACTCGGAGGCTCGGGCGGCGGCCGCCGATATTTCCGCCTCCGAGGAGGAAAAGGCGGCCGCTGTTGCTCGCGACCGGCCCGGTCCGGCAAAGAAAAGCTTGACGCCCTGGACGTTGTCCGCCAGGAACACGACCTCCTGGTTTTGGAAGGCAGAGCCGCTCGGTCCGAACTGGACGGCGCCACTAAGCAGGTGGAGGACCTGAGTTCCGAACTGGCCGAGTTGGCCGGGGCAGAAGCCAAATTGAACCTCCTGCGGCCCGAAGCCGCCGGGCTCGAGGCGGCCGAGGGCCGCGTGCCGCGGCTACGGACGGTACTGGAGGCGGCCAAGGAGCTCGCCGCTCAGCCCGAGGTACAGGCCCCACCCCGGGTCGACGAGACGGCTCTGGCGGCGGCCGAACAAGCGGCCCTGGCGGCCCGGTCCGAGCTCGGGTCGGCCGAAGCCAGGCGTCAGTCGGCGGCCGGCGAACTGAAAAGCGCCAAGGAGGCACGCGCCAGGTCATCCTCGCTGTCGGGCACAGAGGACTGCCCCCTCTGCGGGCAGCCACTTGGCGACGCCTTCGCCAGCGTGCAGGCCCACCGCGAACAAGAACTGGAGGCGGCACAGAGCCGCCTGGTCATATCAGAGCGGGCCTTCGCCGGGGCGACCAAATCCGCAGAAGAAGCCCTGGCCGTGCTCAAGCGAGCGGGAGACGAGGCCACCGCCGCCCGCCAGAAGCAAGCCGCTTACGAGCAGGCCCGAGCGGCCCGGGAGGCCGCCTCCAAACGCCTGGCTACCGCGTCGGACGCCCTGGCCGACGGCGATGAAGCGCTCGTCCTGGTCGTCGGGCCGACACCCGATCTGAAAAAGTTGGCCCGGGTGCTGGACGACGCGGTCAAGGGATTTGCGGCGGTGAGGCGGGCGGCTGAGGAGGCCAGCCGGTTGCAAGGCCGCCTCGAGCGGCGCCCCCAGGCGGAGCTGGCCCTGACCGATGCCCAGGAGCGTTCCGCCACGGCCAAGTCTCTGGTAGACACGCTCCGAGCCAAGGTCAAGGCCCTCGGTTTCGACCCGGCGGCGTTGGCCAAGGCGCAGGAAACGTGGCGAGAAGCCGAGCAGGCGGCGGGTGAAATGGACACGAAGGCTCGAGCGGCACGGCTATCGGCTACAAAGACCAGGGCGGAGGCCGAGGCGGAGGCAAAACGCTATGCCGAAGCTCAGCAGCAGCACGCTCGCCTGGGCGACCTGGAGTCGGCCTCGGTCCATCTCGGGCGCACCGCAGAACTCCTAAACGGCTTCCGCAATAGCGTTGTCGCCTCCGTCGGCCCCCGGCTCGCCGTGCAGGCGGCGGAGTTGTTCGGCGAGCTCACCGACAATGAGTACGACCGCCTGGAGGTGGACGCCGAGAGCTATGGCCTGCAAATCTGCGATGGTGGGATTTCCTATGACCTGGAACGCTTTTCCGGTTCGGAGGTAGACCTCGCCAACCTGGCCCTGCGCGTCGCCATCAGCGAGCACATCCGGTTCCAGTCTGGCGGCGCCGTCGGGCTTCTCGTGCTGGACGAGGTCTTCGGTCCCCTCGATGAAGAACGGAAAACCCGCATGCTGCTGGCGTTGGAGCGTCTAAGAGGACGTTTTCGCCAGATCCTGGTCGTTACCCACTCGATGGAGATAAAGGAACAACTGCCGCACGCGGTCGAAGTGATCAAGCGGCCAGGGCGGCGGGCCAGCGCCCGGCTCGTCGAGGTTTAGACCTCCTGTACCTTTACCTGACCGTCCCCCACCTCGACCCGGTGCGTGACGCTGAGCCCGGCCAATAACCGCCGGTCATGGGTCACGATAAGGAGCGTTCCCTCGTACTGGTCCAGAGCGGCTTCCAATTGCTCGATGGCGGGCAGGTCGAGGTGGTTGGTCGGCTCGTCGAGCACGAGGAAATTGACCCCGGTGGCCTGGAAACAAGCCAATTGGGCCCGGGTGCGCTCTCCGGGAGAGAGGGTGGCAATGGCCCGGTCTACGTCACCGGCGCCGAGGCCGAACTTGGCCAGGAGCGAGCGCGCCTCCGGCACCGTAAAGCCCGTCGCCCGCATGAAGTCAGACAGCAAATCGGGACCGCCACCGGCGCCGATAGCCAGGGCTTGCGACCGGTCCTGGCCCAGTTCACCCGGTACGACGCTCGGGCCGAGGACTCCGGCGCCGGCCACCAGGGGGGCACGGCCGAGAATGGCGTCGACCAGCGTGGTCTTACCCGAACCGTTTGGCCCCGTCACCGCGAACCGGTCCCCCCATTGCACCAGCAAGTCGACGGGCCCTAACTGAAACGAGCCTTTGGCCACCACCGCGTCGGTGAGCGAGGCGACGACGGTGCCGGCCCTCGGTGCCATCTGCACGGAGTAGTGGAGATCCCAGGGTTCCCAGGGTTTTTCCACTTGTTGCAGGCGGTCCAGCGCTTTCTCCGTACGCCGAGCCCGCGAGGCCAATTGCTCGGTCCGGTTGATGCGGAAGTCGCGCTGCGCTTTGTCCTTGTCAGTGGGCGCTTTTCGCTCCCGCGCCACCCCGCTGGTGGCCCACTGCCGTTCTCGCTGGGCCCGGCCGAGCAGGTCGTCCCGGGTCTGGCGGTACTTATCCCATGCCTCTTCCTTGTGGCGGGCCAACGCCGCTTTTTCCTGCATATACGAAGCCCAGCTGCCTCCGAAGAAACTGGCTTCTCGCGTATGTTCGTCGATCTCCAACACAGCATTGACAGTTCGAGCCAGGAACTCCCGGTCGTGCGAAACCACCATGAGGCCGCCAGGCAAACCGAGGACCAACCGCTCCAGGTGCTCCAGTCCATCGAAGTCCAGGTCGTTGGTCGGCTCGTCGAGCAGGGTGACGTCATAGCGCGAGAGAATCAGCGCGGCCAACCCCACCCGGGCCGCCTCGCCCCCGGACAAGCTGCCAACCGATGCTGACAACAGCGACGCTGGTCCACCAAGGTCGGCCAGCACGTCGGCCACCCGGGCTTCGAAGCCGCCCGGGTCAACCCGGTTGAAACGGTCGAGTGCGTGCGCATAAGCGGTCTGGGCGTCTTCGCTCATATCCCCATCGGCTATGCGCAGGACGGCCTTTTCGAGGTTTAGCTCCGCCTCCGCCGTCCCCGTGCGGCGGCGCAGGTACGCTTCCACACTCTCGCCGGGAGGTCGCTCCCGCTCCTGGGCCAGGTAGCCGACCGTGGCGCCAGGCGGTGACACCGCGACGCGGCCGCCATCGAAGGCCTCGAGGCCAGCCAGGATGCGTAGCAGCGTGGTCTTGCCCACGCCGTTCGGCCCGACCACGCCGATGCGGTCCCCCGGGGCGACCGTCACGGATATGTCGCTCAAGACCAGTTGCCCAGCACGTTCACGACCTAGGTTGGTCGCCTGCAAGGTAGCGGCCGGCGATGAGCCGGTGGAAATGTAGGGACGCAACGAGCTACTCCTTCTGCTACAAAAGCCGCCGTGAATTGGAGAGCTATACGCGCCTACACGAGTTTCATCATACCCGGGCCGTCACGACCAGCCGCAGGAAAATACCTCCGCCCTCGTCGGCGCTAACCCGGGGCTAACCCGGGGCCCGACGGTATTAGCCAACTCGCACCGGGCGCGGCTCCGATAAGCCCTAGTCGTCCTCGCCCAGCATCGCCGCCAGCTCCGCGGCGTTGCGTACGCCGTAATCCTGGTAGCAATTGTTCATTAGGAGGTGGACCCGCGAGGCTGAGCGAGCCAGCTCGCGGGCGCGGGGGACCCATTCCTCGAGTTCCTTCGAGCTGTACAGGTAGCGAAAGCGCTCGGCGGCGCTCACGTCTCGCGCTTTCCAGGTGCTGTCGGCCCGACCGTGGAAGCGAACTACGGCTAGTTCCGGGTTGGTCACGTCCAGCACCGTCTGCAGGCCCGAGACGGAAGGAGCATCGACCACGACGAGGGCCAGGCCGAGCTCGCGCAACAGGTCGAGAGTGCGCGAACGGTCCTCCTCTTTCAGCCAACCCGGGGAGCGGAACTCTATGCATGCGGGAGTGCCCGCCAATCGGCCGGGCAGGCGAGCGAGCTCGTCCCGGTTGGAACGCCTGGGCACGAACCATGGTGGGTATTGCAGTAGCAAGGCGCCGAGGTGGCTACTGTCCCGCAGAGGCGCCAGAGCGCTTATGGAGCGGGCCCACGCCTCCTCGAGCGCGTCCGGCGGTAGGTGGTGCGCATAAACCCGACGCTTGCTGCGGGCTTCTTCGCTTAGCTCCTCTTTGAGGTCGTCCCACAACGAGGCCTGGTCCACCGGGTGCCCCGTCAAAAGGCCGTACGCCTTTATGTCGAAGCAAAAGCCGGCCGGGGCACGCTCGGCCCACGTGCGGGCCAGGTCCGGCTGCAGCGGCCGGTAATAGGTCGAATCCGCTTCGACGATGGGGAAATGACCCGCATAGAAACCTAACCTCTCTCCGGCAGTCATGGTGCGACGCGGGTACCACGATGTCTGTTTCGTCAGGGTCGGGTCGGTCCACGAGCAAGTACCGACAAAGATCTGTGCACCGTCGATCGAAAGCGCTTCAGCCGGGGGGTCGGACCACAACTCCGGGTTGGGCGTTGGCGTCGAAATAGTGATTGCCTCCTCAGACGAGAACGGTCACTTCCGAGGTATGCCCGCTTAGCCGCCGGCGATCACGAGGATCCGGCCACATTGCTCGCAAAATTCGAGTGTCCCCGCCGATTCGTGACGGATGCGGTCCAGCTCCACCGCCGGCAACGTCAGGTGGCACCCGTCGCACCGACCTCCGATAAGGCGGGCTACAGCCACCCCGCTCAGGCGGGCACGCAAGCGCTCATAGGTCCCGAGCAATTGCTGGGGGACGGCATCGGCGGCCTTGGGACGTTGCGCTGACAGTGTGGCGATATCAGCGTCCAGCTCGGTCTCGGCCTCGGCCAGGTGGGCCAGGACCTCGCCATGACGAGCCTCGAGGTCGGCCAGTTGCCCGTCGACCTGCGCCAGCGCGGCGTCGAAGGGCTCGCGCTCCTCCATCAAGGTCAGCGCTCTATCTTCGAGCTCCGACGCCCGTTTTCTCAGGCCCTCGACGTCGGAGGCCATGGCCTGCAGCTCCCGTGATGCCGTCACCGTCCCGCCATAGAGCCGGGTGTTGACTTGCGCCACTCTGTCTTCAGTGGCCTTCAGTTCCCGCTCCGCGGCGTCCTGGCGCGATGCCACGTCCGCCAATTGGGCGGCCACTTCGGCGCGAGCCTCCTGTTTTTGGCTCATGACCCGGTCCAGCTGAGCCAGTTCCTCCCGCTCAGGCAGGTGCGCTTTGCGGTGGCGTTCCTGGTCGATATGGGTGTCCAGGTCCTGCAACGCCAAAAGTGCCTCCAGGTCGGCTGTGCTCAAGGCCCGTACCCCAGGTTTTGACCGCCGCCCGAACCCTGCTGGCCGACTCGGCCGCCCTGGCCAAAACCGTCGCCCCCGCCCTGGTTGTTTTGCCCGGGTGGACTGGCTGTCGGCGGCGAACCTTGGTTTTGGCCGCTGGACGTAGCTGCGGTGGTGATCGGCGCCGCTGTAGTCGGCGCCGGCGGCGCCGTGGTGGGCGACTTCGGTACGGCAAAGGTGGTGACCGGGCCGCCTCCGGCGTAGGCTGGCACGGTCGGAGGCACGGTGGTTGTCGGCGCTCCACTTGTCGTCGGGTGGGCACTGGTCGTCGATCCGCTGCCCGTCGTCGTCGGAGCGGCGGTCGGGGGCGGCGGGGGAAGGGTGGTTGTCGGGCAGGGGACGAGTTGGCCGTCCCAGACACACGACGGCACCCCCACCCCGCCATGTGACAACAAGTCGTCCTGTTCGAGGCTGGGCGAGATGATGTACTCAACGGGTGGCATGAGGTCGGGGTTAGGGTCCGGGAACGAGGAATATGGTACGTCCCGCAGCGCATAAGCCATTACGTCGTGCCAGATCTGGGTCGGGTAATCGGCTCCATAAACCTCAGTGCCGTCTACGTACATGGGGACCTCGCCGTTCGGGTCCCCCATCCACACAGAAGAAACCAGCGTCGGCGTTATACCGTTGAACCAGGCGTCCACACTGTTGTCTGTGGTCCCGGTTTTGCCGGCCACGTCTGCGTTGGGGAGCGCAGCCGCAGTGCCGGTGCCGTACTGGACCGTGGCCCGTAATGCGACTATGGCCTCATCGGCCACCTGCTGCGAGAAAACCCGCCGGCCGGGCTGCTCGCCGTCGTATATAACTGCTCCGATGCGGTCCACCACACGGTTGACAAAAGTCGGGGCATGATAAATGCCGCCGTCCGCCACGGTCGCATAGGCGGCTGACATCTCGATCGGCCGCACGGCTTCCGTCCCAATTACCAACGACGGGTTGCCCGGGTCGAGGGTCGGGTCAGAAACGCCCATGCTCTTGGCCACGTTTATGACTTTTTGCAGCGTGACCTGGTGGGCCAAACGGAGGAACGCACAGTTGATGGAGACGGCCGTCGCCTCGACGAGCGTCACCACCCCGTTGGGGTCGCCCGGGTCGTTGTTCATCAAGCGGCTCAGGTTGTAACCGGACTGGACCGGTACACCCGGGAAAGTGACGGCACAGGGAGAGGTGGCCAGGATCGAGTCGTAAACGTTGTAGCCGCTCTCGAGGGCGGCAATGAGGGAAAAAAGCTTGAACCCCGAGCCCGGTTGGCGCAAACCCTGGACCGCGTCATCGAACTGGTCGGTAGTGGGGTTGGGCCCGCCTACGATCGCTTCAACGTTCCCGTTCCTGGGGTCCTCCACGGCGAAGGCGGCCACCACATGGTCGAGGCTCGACGGTATGTCCGCCACCGCTACATGTTGTGCGTACCCCTCTAGCGGCGGGTCCTCGTTGGTATATATTTTCAAGCCCCCATTGAACAGCGCGTTTTCCCGCTCGCTCAAGGTATCGCCCAGCGCCGGGTTGTTGAGCAGCTGGTCGACCACCTCGTCGACGTAATAGCCAAAGGAGGTGTAGGAGACGCCGGGTGCGTCGTGGACCGTGGTCGGCAGCGCCACTTCATTGGCGAGCTGGGCCTGGTCAGGCGAGATCGACTTGTAGTAGACCATGCGGGACAGGACCTGGCTGCGCCGCTCGCGTGCCCCTTCCGGGTTGATAACAGGGTCGTACGCGCTCGGGGCCTGGATAAGCCCGGCCAGCAATGCAGCCTGAGCCAGCTCGAGATGGCTAGCGTCCTCATTGAAGTATTCCTTGGCCGCTGCCTCGACCCCGTACGCGCCGCTACCGAGGTACACCGAGTTGAGGTAAGCGTCGAGTACCTGTGACTTCGTGTACTTTTCCTCCAGCCGCTGGGCCAGGACCGCTTCTCGGACCTTGCGGCTCAGCGTCTTTTGGTCAGTAAGGTACGTGTTCTTCACCAACTGCTGGGCAATGGTGGAACCGCCCTGAACGGCGGCGCCGGCGTTCACGTCGGCCAGCAATGCCCGGGCCGTCGCCTCGACGTCCAGGCCACCGTGCTGCCAGAAGCTATGGTCCTCGGTGTCCAGCACAGCCTGGATCAAGATGGGCGAGATCTGGCCCAACGAAACCGGTTGGCGGTAAAGGGACGACCTCAGGGTGGCCATTAGCGTGCCGTTGGCCGCATATATCACCGAGGGCAGCGAGGGATCGGTTACCAGGCCAGGCATGGGCGTCTGTTTGGCCGTCGCCACGTCGTGGAACAGCCGGCCGGTAGAGTACGCGATCGAACCTACGGCCACCGCAATCAGGGCCCCCGCCAGCGCCAGGACCACAACGAGACGCACGACGCTACGCGCGAGAAGTGCCATTCCCGGCCCTACTCTAGCCAACGGGCGGCCGTTACGACGAACCGCTCAGCCAACGCAGTGGTGTACCTACCGTCGCTTACCGGGACAACGGGGGCACCCGCTGGCCTTACGGCGCGCCGAACGGGGGTCAGAAAGCCAACAGCTGGCGGGCCACCTGCTCAATTTGCTCGGTTTGGGGCAGGATGGCGCGCTCCAGACCGGGGTCGTAAGCGACGTGGGTGTCGGCCGCGCCCACCCGGCGAACGGGAGCGTCAAGGTCGCTGAAGCAGTGCTCGCCGGCCCATGCCGCCACCTCCGCCCCGAAGCCGCATGTGAGGTTGTCCTCCGAAACAACCAGCAACTTCCCCGTCCGTGCGACGGAGCTGGCCACCAGTTCCTTGTCCCACGGCATGAGCGAGCGCAGGTCGATGACCTCGACGCTGGCACCAGTGGCGCCGGCCGCCCGCAAAGAACGCTCGACGGTGGCCCCATACGTGGCAATGGTCAACTCGGTCCCGGGCCGAGCAATGCGGCCCTGGCCAAAAGGCAACCTGAACCCCTCGGCCGGGAAATGGCCCTCGGTGTACTTCTGGCGCAACAGGTGCTTGTGCTCGAGGAAAAGAACGGGGTCCTGACTGGCCAGCGCCGTCCGCAAGAGCCCCACCGCGTCAACAGCACGTGAAGGCATAACCACTACTAGCCCCGGTATGTGGGCGAAAATCGAGACACCTGACTGCGAATGCCAGATGGCGCCGCCGGCGAGGTAGCCGCCGATGGGGACGCGCAAGACCATTGGGCATGGCCATTCGCCGGCCGACCGCCACCTCATGGTGGCCGC
The DNA here is from genome assembly GCA_963749305.1 of uncultured Acidimicrobiaceae bacterium. GTDB lineage: Bacteria > Actinomycetota > Acidimicrobiia > Acidimicrobiales > Palsa-688 > Fen-671. The sequence continues at coordinate 127,908 of CAVVMN010000010.1, read as the reverse complement.
TTCGCTCTTGATCTGTTGCATCGCGGTCCAGATGTAGTCGAAGAACTGGATCTCGGCTACCGGCCGCAGCCCACGGGCCGCTTGACCGATGGCGCGGCCGACGATGTTGGCTTCCGCCACCGGCGTGTTGTAGCAACGGTCCTGGCCAAACCGGCGCTGCAGCCCGAAAGTGGTCCCGAACACACCGCCTTTGCCCTCCAGCTCGCCGAGAAGCTCCTCCGGCGCGTCGGCCACATCCTCACCGAACACCCTGACCCGGGCATCGGAGCCCATGCCCTCGAACAGTGTGAGCCGGATGGCCTCACCGAGAGCCACCACCGGGGTTTCCTGAAGACCCGGGCGGCCGAGAGCGGCCTCCTCCGAAGCTTCTTCGGGAGTGACGACGGGCAGGTCCAGCAAGTGCATGCGCACGGTGGCGGGGTCAGGGCGCGGCGCCTGCAAAGCTTCTCTGGCTGCTTCGGCTACCAAGCGGCGGGCCTCGACCCGCATTTGGCCCAGGTCAGCTTCGGAAACGACATGTCCTTCCAGAAGAGCGCGTTCCAGCATGGCAATAGGGTCGTGCCAGCTTTCGTCGTCCAGTTCTCGTTGTGGCCGGTACTTGCTTTGTGTGTCAGCCGAGGAGTGCGAGTACGGTCGCGTGACGGTTGCGTGCACCAAGGCCGGGCCGTTGCCTTGCCGGAGGGCAGCGACAATGCGGGGCGCATTTTCCCTGACCTCAAAATAATCCCGGCCATCGAGACGGTGTACAGATATGGGAAAACCCTTGACCAGGTCAGAGATGGGCCGTGGAGACTGTTGTGACGCCGGCACCGATATGGCGTAGCCATTGTCGGCAATTATGTAGAGGACCGGTAGCCGCAGCGAGCAGGCCGTGTTGAGGCTCTCCCAAAACTCGCCTTCCGACGTGGCGCCCTCGCCCAGAGAGACGTACACCACCTCGTCCTCGTGGGCTTTGCACCCGGGAAGGTCATCGCGTTGGTGCCGCCATATGTAGGGGCCGGCTTCGGCGCACCCCACAGCCGGTATGCACTGGGAACCGGTCGGGCTCGATTGAGTAACGATGTTGAGCTGGCGAGACGCGAAATGGCAGGGCATCTGGCGGCCACGGGAAGCGGGGTCAGTGACCGCCCCCACCGCCTGCAGGAGCAACTCGGTGGGTGTGATACCGAGGGCGAGGGCCAGGGACCTGTCCCTGTAATAAGGGAAAAACCAGTCATAACCGGGTCGCAGCGACCTGGAAAACCCGAGGCCTAGCGCTTCATGGCCGGCGCCCGAAATATGAAAAAAGCTACGGCTCTGCTTTTGCAGAGTTATCTCGCGGTCGTCGAGGTAACGCGAAACGAGGGCCAGCTGGTAATCGGCGAGGATCTCCGCTATTGCTAAACCACGAAATTCTGGCTCCCGTGAGCTTTCCGCCATCCTGCTACCCGGCGGCCCGTCTCCTCCGTGGGGGACCAGCAATTGCTGCGTAGAGACGGCGGTCGCTTCGGTGCCCATCGAAGGGGCCAACGACGTGGCCAGCGAAGGATTTTTGACGGGCGTCACGGGTCTGCGCCCCTCGTCGCCGTTGAACCTCCGGGCCATATAACTGCCAGCCTAGCGCGTGCACCGGAAATGCAAAGTTAGGCCCCTAAGAACTGGCTAATTACTCTGGCTACTAATATTAGCGCTTCCGACTGACGGACGGTGGAGCTAGTCCAATGAGCGACGAGGCCCGCCGGTGACCGGCCCCTTTCTGTGTGCGCGCCAAAAGGCCTCCACGGCCGCTATGGGCAGGTTCTTGAGAATGCTGACAGCTAACCGTCACCATTCGACGGCGGTGGGGTGGCGGCCAGATCAGGACGACCAGATCAGGACGACCAGATCAGGACGAACAGATCAGGCAGAACAGGCCATCACCCAAGACGGCGCCGTGGCCGGCCCAACTCACGGACGCCAGATCATGAGCGCCAACGCCACGAAGAACAAGACGTCACAACACGCGGCGCCCCGACCTGCCAGCGTGGCCGTCCGGGCGAAGCGGATTCGTTCAGCCTCCCGCCCCACCGCTGGGCCCGCCGGTGCCTCCGCCAGTTCGTCCGCCGGGAACAGCATCGAACGCATCTGGCGCAAAGCGGGCACGACCAGGCTGCCGGCGATGAGGGTGGCCGACAACCAGACCAAGAGTGCCCCGAGCACCCAGGCCTGGTCCAGGCCGCCGAGTTCGGGGTTGGCGGCCAGGGCGCCCAGGCCCAGGAACGGGACGGCGACCAGGGCCAACCAGAGCCGGGCTGGTCGTTGGAAATAGCGCAGTAGTTCCTCGGTCTCGGCGTCTTGTTCGGCCACGTCGGTACTCGTCGGCCGAGCCGTACCCGGTTCGGAAGCTCCGGGCGTCGCTTCGTCCAATGGCACGTTTGCATCAGAGGGCAGATAGGCCCGAGAGGCATAGGTGCCGGCAAAGCCGATGCTGCCAAAACCGACCAGCGCCGCCACTGCGTGCAGCAACACGAGCGAATAGAAGAGGGCAGCCCGTCCCCCGCTCAAGCTGGCCACCAGCCATTGGCCCTCTGCCACGAAAACCCTCCTGGTGCGGCTGTCAACGGATGTCTGGCCCAACGTCTGGGCGATATATCTGGTTACCGGCGTAGCGCCGCCGAAGCTTACCGTCTAGTTGATACCGGCAAACTGGCACCGGCGATATCGCATCGGCGAGTTGGGACCGTCTAAGTGCCACGTGGGACCGGTATGACCTAAGTGCCATGCGCCAGGCCCCGCTGCCTGCGATCATCAAAGTATGCGGGTGAGGGCTGTTTTCGTACTGCTGGCTCTCACCGCGTTGCTCGGCGCGTGTGGCGGCTCGGCGCCGGAGGCAAGCAAAACGGCGATAGCCCAGCCTTCAGCAGCCACCGAGCCGGCGAGCACAGCGCCGGCCGCCACGGCGGCCAAAGCACCCCTGGCCGGGCCGACTACGGCGCCGAGCACGGAGCCAGCCGGAGCGCCCCCCACGGCACGCACCACTGGTGCCGCGACCTCCCATACCGCCATTACGGGCCCCTCGACCAGTCGGCCCGCTAGTTCCGTGCCGCCTACCACTCGACCGGTGGCGCTCGCCTCCACCCCCAAGGCGCCAAAGCGGACGACGGCGGCCACGTGGGCACCGAGCTCACCTCAATCGAGCCCGTCGCAGTCGGGTTGGGCGCTCCTGGACGCCTGGGTGGCCAACAACCGGGCCACCGCGCTACAGGACGCCAGTCCAGCCGCCGTGTCCGCCCTTTTTGCCAACGTCTACCCGGGGCCCGGGGTGCAGTACCGCGGCTGCAGCAGCCCTCCGGGCCACACCGCATCGAACTGCGTTTACCGGGATGGGAACGACCTCCTTTCGCTTACCGTCAGCCTGTTCCCCCGGGGCTGGGCGGTGACGGGGGCCGTCCTGGAGAGCTGAGCGGCAAATACCTCGTTCAGGGGCCGCATAACGGCCCTGGGCTGACAGAATAGGTTGCGATGCCGTTACAAGGGACTTTTGACGTTCTTGATTTCAGCGCCGTGCTGGAAATTTTGTCGGCTCGCAATATGACGGGCCGCTTGCACGTTCGCAGCCGCTCTTATGCGGCCAACTTGTTCTTCGCTGACGGGCAGATCGTCGGGGCGGACCAGTCCGAGCACCAGGCGGCGGCCGTAGCCGGCGACGTGGCCCAACGGGCGCAGGAGATTTGCTTCGAGCTCCTCGACACGGACCGGGGCAACTTCGAGTTCCACTCTGGCAAGCCAAACGGACCGGTGGGCGGGACGGTAATTACCGTGACCGATGCCCTCGACGAGGCCAACCGCCGCCTGGCCGAGTGGCAAGAGCTGCAGGTCCTCATCCCCTCGCTGGACGTGCAGCCCCGCCTGGTGACGGAGCTCGACCCAGGCGAGGTAACCCTGTCCCGGGACCAGTGGCGTGTCCTGACCGCCGTAGACGGCCGGAGGAACCTGCGCTCCATCGGTAGAGCCTTCGGCATGAGCGACTTCGACGTCTGCCGGGCTATGCGGGACTTGCTGTCGGCCAAGGTCATAGAGCTCGACATGCGGCAGGCGGGCATAGCTTCGATCAGCGAGATCGAGGCGCCCGTAACCGAACAGGTCACCATAAATGGCAAGCGTGCCACCCGTCTGCGCCCTGAGCGGGCCCAAACCAAGACGGGTGCCCTCAGCCCCGAAGAGGAGTCTTCACTGGGCCAGACGATCGTGATCTCGCCCACCAAGACGACCCGTGAGCCTCTGGACTTGCCCACCGACGAGCCCGGTACCGGCCAGGAGGAAACGGCTGGGCTATCGTAACGGGGCTATGGCCGGTACCGAGATCCGCCCCGCCGACAAGCTGCTGGCCAAGCGGGTATTCGTAGACTTTCCTTTCCGCCTGCACGGCACCGACGCCAACTGGGCGCCGCCGCTGCGGCTCAGCGTCTACGACCGTCTCTCGCGTCGCCACCCGGCCAGCCAGCACCAGCAGTGGGCGCTTTGGACTGCCCATCGGGGCGGCAAAGTGGTCGGCCGAGTGGGTGCATGCGTCGATTCACTGTTCAACGAACGCCAGGGCGAAGCCTGGGGATGGGTCGGTTTTTTCGACTCGGTCGACGACAAAGAGGTGGCCGGTTCGCTCTTCGATGTCGCCCTCGACTGGTGCCGCCGGAACGGGGCGGAAACGGCCGTCGGACCGGCCAACTTCACCACCAACGACGAGTTGGGATTGCTGGTGGAGGGTTTCGACACCCCGGCTACCCTGCTCACCCTCCAGAACCCGTCGTACTACGAGGACCTCTGGCTGGGGGCCGGCTGGGAACAGGTGATGGACCTGTACGGCTATTGGTTCGAACGCATTTCCACCGGGTTGTCAGAGCGGCAGCGCAAGACATTGGAACGGCTGCGGGAACGCTCCAAGGTCTACGTCCGCGACATGAACATGAAGGACTACGACGCCGAAGTGGGGCGGTTCTTCGAGATCTACAACGCCATCTGGCAGGACAACTGGGGCTTTGCCCCCATGCCCGAGGCGGAGGTCAGGCATCTGGCCAAACAACTGAAACAGGTCCTCAACCCCCGATGGGTGTTCGCCCTCGAGCGCGATGGCGTGCCGGTAGCCGTCTGCCTGACGCTCCCGGACGCCAACCAATTGATGCTCAAGGTGCGCAGCGGCCGGCTGTTCCCGACGGGCTGGGTGCCGTTGCTCTTCGGGGGCAAGAAACTCACCCAGGTCCGGGTGCTGGCCCTGGGTATCCGCCGGGACGTGCAAAACCTCGGCCTTGGGCCGCATGCTCTACGGCGAGATCGTTAGCCGGCTCGCCGCCGACGGCGTCCAGACCGCCGAAGGGGGCTGGACGCTGGCGACCAATGACCGGATCAACAAACAGCTCGAGGACATGGGCGGCCGGCGGTACAAGGTCTGGCGGTTGTACAAGAAATCCTTGTAATGGTGGAGTAAATTCCACCCTCACGTGGCTACGATCTGCCTGTTGCGGGGCAACCGGTGCCAGTCGTTCTCCAGCGCGGCGGCGAGTACTTCGGACGAGGTCTTCGTCGCCCTCCACCCGAGTAGCCGATCGGCCTTGCCAACCGACAAGGCGAGCGGCCCCGTAATGAGCACGGCCCGGTCGGCCCCAAATGGTGACAAGCCAAGGCGGCGTCCAACCTCCGCACCACGTAACAATCAGTGCGGCGAGGCAGTTTGACCACCCGGCTGCGAGCCAGCACGGCCACGTCATCGCGCCTCCAGCCAGTCCGCCGGGGCCAGGTTGACCACCTCGCCCGCCAACCCGCTGCCGTTTACCAACGCCCTCCCCGCCGTCAGCAGGCCCTCCGCGGCGTCGCCTTCGTCCAGCCACTGGACGGCCTGGGCCGTCCCGGTTACGGCCGGGACGGCCAGGCGGTACCCGCGGACGGCTTGTGCCACCCGGGCGTCGGCATGGGCACCCAGGACGGCCGCCAGACGGACGATGACGTGGCGAGGCACCTCCGCCACGCTCGTCCTCTCGGCCACCAGCTTCTGCACGGCATAGGAGCACTCGATGTTCGGGCGGGGCTCGTGGTCCTCGTCCATGGGCAGCGGGTTGTCAGGCCAGGCGCCGTAGACAGCGGCCGATGAGGCGAACACCAACGCACCCGGACGGGCCAGGACGACATTGCGGGTGCCCTCCACGTTGGCCGTGTACATCTCCTCGAGACCCCTGGACGACCGGCCCTGCCACACTTGGGCGGCGAGGTGGAAGAGGAGGTCGACGCCCTCCAGCGCCCGGCGAGAGCTCGGCTGGCGCAGGTCGGCCAGGGTATGGACGAGGCGGTCAGGCGGTAGCCGGCCCACCAGCTCAGCAGGGAGGGGCCGGCGCGCCACGGTTCGGACCTGGCCGACATCGGGGTCGTCGAGCAAGCGCTGCAACAGCACGCCCCCGATGTGCCCGGTCGGCCCCGTGAGGCCCACGACGAGGCCGCTGCTCGAGCCAGCGACCGCCCCGCTCATGGGCCCGCTCACGGGCCGTTCTGAAGCACGCTCAGCGGGGGGCCAGAGAGCGGGCCGTCAGACCACCTGGCTGGGCTCGCTCGGCTCGTCGATTTGCAGCAGGGCGAGCACTCTCTCACGCTCGGCGTCGACGATGCCGTCCCTGGCCACGTCCGCAAATGCTTCCAGTGCCCGGTCAACGTGCTCTTCAGTGTGGGTCGCCATTACCGAGGTCCGCAGCATCGGGCGCTGTACCGCCGGCGGCAACGAACAGTTCGTGTACACACCCCGGTCGAGCAACGCCCGCCAGAGCAACCCGGTCCCCACGAGGTCATCGATGTGGACCGGCACGATGGAGCTCTCCGAGTGAGCCGCCGACGTTGTAGCCCAGCTCCTCCAAACCGGTCCGCAGCCGTTCCGCCAGGCCGAGCACGACCTCGCGGCGCCAGTCTTCCTGCCGAGCGATCTTGGCCGCCGCCAGGGCGGCGCCCAGCGACGCCGGCACGTTGGACGCCGTGAACAGGATGGGCCGGCAGAAAAGGCGCAGAAAACCGATCACGTCGACCGGGCCGGCGATGAAACCGCCACAACTGGCCAGCGACTTGGAAAAAGTGCCCATTATGAGGTCCGCCCGCACCCCGGTGGCGGCGGCCGTGCCGGCGCCATGCGGGCCGACCACTCCGAGGGCATGCGCTTCGTCCACGAGCAGACGGGCCTCGTACTCGTCGCATAGGTCCCTGACCTCGATCAGAGGCGCCCAGTCGCCCTCCATCGAGTAAATCCCGTCCACCGCCACCAGCACCCCGCCGGCGTCGGGTTGGGAGCGCCACGAGCGCAGGCCCCGCCGCAAGCTGTTCGGCCGGTTGTGGAAGAAAGCGCGCAACGTCCCGTCGGCCAAGCGCGCCCCGTCGACGAGGGAGGCATGGGCGGCCGAGTCGCAGAAAACGGCGTCGCCCTCCTGGACGAGGGTCGAGATAAGCCCGAGGTTGGCCGTGTAACCGGTGGTGAAGACGAGCGCCTTCTCCATTCCCACCCAGTCGGCCAGCAGCTCCTCCAGCTCCGTATGGAGGGGCAGGGTGCCATTGAGCAAGCGGCTGCCGGTGACACCCGTGCCATACCGGGCCACCGCGTCCATGGCCGCTTTCTTTACCCGTGGGTCGGTCGTCAGCCCGAGGTAGTTGTTCGAGCCGAGCATTATGACCTCGGACCCGGCGTACCTGATGGTGGGGCCGATCTCACTCGACAGCTCCCGGTAGAAGGGGTTGAGGCCCAGTTCCTCTGCGGCCCGGTAGTCGTCGAGGGTGCGGCTGGGGCACTTGGCAAATATGTCGGCCGACCGGGCCGGTGGCGCCTCAGCGGCGCTCTCACCGCTGGTCAATTGCCATTACCCCAGCGCATGTTCTCGACCCGCTTTTCCCAGGCCTCGTGCCGGTTGCGGGCGTCCTGTATGAACGGCGACCAGCTGATCGCCTTGATGAGCGCCCTGTTGACCTGGTCCGCAGGCGGCCGCAGCGGGCGCAACACATCGCAGAAGAGGACCACCCGCACGCCGTCGGTGCCGTTCCAGGCCTCGTGGGTGTAGCCGTCGTCGAACAGGAGGCTCTTGCCCTCCTCCCAGTGCGCTTCCTCGCCCCCCACCCGGATGCCGGACGCCGATGCCGGCTCGGGGACCTTCAGGGCCAGGTGGTAGCGGAGCACGCCGCGCCACGGCCCCCGGTGGGGAGGGATGTGCTTGCCCGGCGACAGGATCGAAAAGAAGCCTGTAGTCAGCCCGGGGATGCTGTCGAGCAACGCCGCCGTCTTTGGGCAGCGCCGGCAGTTCGCCTCCGAACGGAACCCGTAGGCCATGAAAAAGAACGTCTTCCAACCGTCGTCATTGCTGATCGACGCCTGGTCGATAGAAATGTCCTGGAAATTGGGCAGCTGTTCCCGGTAGCTGAGGACGTCGTCGAGCTCCTGCTGGACCTCGGGCACCATCGACTCGACCCAGCGGACCCACGGGAAGGTCTCCGTCGGGAGGAAGGGCGTCGTCGGGACGGTCGAGTGCTGGAGCACCCAGCGCTCCGTGCTGTGCAAAACGCGGGCGCCCGCTTCGGTGGCGACCGTTACGGCCCGGTCCCGCAAAGCCGCCGGCTTCGAGGTCGTCGGAGTCAGACGATGTCGGCATACACCCGCAGGTTAGACCATCGACGTACTTACGCCTCCGGATACCTGGCCATCCGCCGTGCCTGAACAGCCCTCTTGCCTACCGGCCAACACAAGGCCCGAGCCCGGGCGGCGGGAAAGGGCGCCTCTGGCGGCGACAGAGGGCTGCGCCGGCTTCACGTTGAAGTTTTGGCCCCCAGGGCCTACGTAACACCCTGGAAGATTGACCGGCTTTTACCAGTTGGGGACGTAACCGCCCCGGCCCATGGCGGCGCTTTCTTCCCAGTCCATATCTTCGTCCATGCCACCAATGACGTCGGTGACCCAGGGCAGGCGCTCCTTCAAGATGCGCTCGACCCCTGCTTGCAAGGTGGAGGCGCTGACGGCACACGAGCTGCAAGCACCCTGCAGCTGCAGTTCGACCACGCCGGCCTCGACGTCCACGCTGAGCAGCACCAGATCCCCGCCGTCCTGTTGGATGACAGGGCGCACCATCTCGATGAGGTCGGTCAGGTGCTCGAGGCGCTCGGCCTTTTCTTCGTCGCTCAGCGTCGGCTCCACAGCACCCATGATGCCAGAGCCCGGGTCGTTACGCGTCTAGGCGGAGCTGTCCTGGTGGCGAGTTGGTGCGGCGCCAGCGCAAGTACGACTCCATGAACGGGTCGAGGTCCCCATCCAGGACCGCCACCACGTTGCCGGTCTCGTGGTCCGTGCGCAGGTCCTTCACCAGCTGGAAAGGAGCCAGCACGTAGCTGCGGATCTGCGAGCCCCAACCGATCTGGGCCTTCGGGCCGGCCATGGCCGAGAGCTCGGCCGCTCTTTCTTCACGCGCCCGCTCGGCCAGCCTGGCGGCCAGGATCTGCATGGCCCGGGCCTTGTTCTGGTGCTGCGAGCGTTCGTTTTGACAGGACACGACGATGCCCGGTCGGGCAGGTGAGTGATGCGCACGGCCGAGTCGGTCACGTTGACGTGCTGGCCCCCGGCGCTGGAGCTGCGGTAGGTGTCGATCCGGAGGTCCTTCTCGTCGATCGGGCACCTCGTCGCTCAGGTTCTCCAGGAACGGGACCACCGTCACGGCCGCAAAACTGGTGTGCCGCCGGTGCTGCGCATCGAACGGCGACATCCGCACCAGGCGGTGGACGCCCCGCTCCGACGACATAAGCCCAAAGGCGTAGCGGCCCTTGATGATGAAGGTCGCCGACAGGATACCTGCCTCCTGGCCTGGGCTTATGTCGTCGATCTCCATCGAGAAGCCCCGGCGCTCGACCCAGCGCTGGTACATCCGCAACAGCATCTCGGCCCAGTCCTGGGCGTCCGTCCCGCCGTCTTTGGCGTGGACCTCGACCACGGCGTCGCCTTCGTCGTGCTCGCCCGTGAACAGGGAGCGCAGCTCGAGCTCGTCCAGCTCTGCGGCCAGGCCGGCGACCATGCCCTCGAGCTCGCCCTCGACGCTGCTGTCGCCCTCCTCGCGGGCCAGCTCGTGCAGGACGTCCGCGTCCGAGAGCCGCGACTCGAGCGAGCCGAGCATGTCGACGTCCTCTTTTAGAGCTGCGTACTCTCGGGTGACGGCCTGAGCCGTCTCCGGGTTGTCCCAGAGGTCAGGCCGAGACAACTCGGGTTCGATGTCGGCCAGGCGCTTTCGGCTGGTTTCGATGTCGAGGTACTGGGCCGCCTCGTCGAGCCGTCGCCGAAGGGCCCGCAGGTCCTCGGAAAAATCCCGCAAGGACTGTGCCCCTACCGGCCGTGACAGAACTTGAACTTCTTGCCGCTCCCGCACGGGCACGGGTCGTTACGGCCCTACCCGGTCGAACTCCGAGCCCTGCGATGCGGTCTGGACGGCCGAACTGGCGGCCACCAGGAGCCGCAGCCACGCTGCCGCGACGTGGCGGCGCCTCCGTTGGCCATGACGCCGGCTTCCTCGGCCGAAGCGAAGACCACCTCTTCTCCGGGGGCCGGCCCGGCCGCCAGCGCGCCGGCTATGGCCTGCGCGCCGAGCACCGGGCCCTCGGGGGCGATGTACTGCGCCCCGGCCAGACCGGGGTCCAGCGCCGGACGGGGCATGACCTGGACCTGGGAGTGCATGACGTACTTGACGTAGTCGTCATCGATGCTGGACATCATCTGGCCGAACATCTCGTAACCGTCGCGCTGCCACTCGACGAGCGGGTCGCGCTGGCCGAGCGACCGCAACGAGATGCCCTCCCGCAGGTAGTCCATTTCCGACAGGTGCTCGCGCCAGCGCTGGTCGATGAGCTGGAGCATGATCTCCCGCTCGAGTTGGCGCATGGTCTCCTCGGGCTGCCCGTCGGGCGCCCCCGCCGGCATCGATTGTTCCCGCTTCTCGTAGTACTCGATCCCCTCGCCCACCAACGCTTCATAGACGGCGTCCGTGCCGGGGACTTCCTTCAGGGTCTCGACGCTCTGTTGGGTCGGGAAGTAAGTACGGGCTTCGGTGAGCAAGCCGTCGAGATCCCATTCCTCGTGGAAGTCGGACGGGCAGTGGGCCCGGATCATGCTGTCGATGGCCGAGGTCATCACGTCGATTGTGCGCTGGCGCAGATCCTCGCCCTCCATTACCTGGATGCGCCGGGCGTAGATAACCTTGCGCTGCTCGTTCATAACCTCGTCGTACTTCAGCACGTCTTTGCGGATTTCGGCGTTCCGAATTTCCACGTTGTGCTGAGCTCGCTCGATAGCCCGAGTGACCATGCGGTTTTCGATGGGGATATCCTCCGGGAAGCGGCCCATGGCCCACTGCAGGATGCCCTGCGCGAAGAGGCGCATGAGCTCGTCTTCGAGGGAAAGGTAAAACCGGCTCTCGCCCGGGTCACCCTGCCGGCCACTGCGGCCACGGAGCTGGTCGTCGACCCGGCGCGCTTCGTGCCGCTCAGAGCCGATCACGTAAAGGCCACCGAGCTCACGCACCTCGTCGCCTTCGGCCGCGCATTCTTCCTTGTACTTGGCCAGAAGTTCGTCGTAGCGGGCAGCCGCTTCCTCCGACGTCGGGTCCAGCCCTTCTCCTAACAACGCCTCCAGCGCCAACCCTTCAGGGTTGCCGCCCAGCAATATGTCGACCCCACGACCGGCCATGTTGGTGGACACGGTAACGGCGTGCAGGCGGCCGGCCTGGGCGATGATGGACGCTTCTCTGGCGTGCGCCTTGGCGTTGAGGACCTGGTGCGGGATACCGCGCTTGGTGAACATCTTCGACAGCACCTCGGATTTCTCCACCGAGGCAGTGCCCACCAGTACGGGCTGGCCTTTTTCGTTACGCTCGGCCACGTCGTCCACCACGGCCGCGAATTTGCCTTTTTCGGACCGGTAAATCAGGTCCGGGTAATCCTGGCGGACCATCGGCGCATTGGTGGGGATGGGCACGACCTGGATCTTGTAGGTCGATCCGAACTCCCCCGCCTCCGTAACCGCGGTACCCGTCATGCCGGACAATTTGTCGTACAGCCGGAAATAGTTCTGCAGCGTGACTGTGGCCCAGGTGTGGTTTTCCTCTTTGATGGGCACCCGCTCTTTGGCCTCCACGGCCTGGTGGAGGCCGTCCGACCAGCGCCGGCCTTCGAGGATCCGCCCGGTGAACTCGTCGACGATCTTGACCTCGCCGTCGGCGACGAGGTAGTCCTTGTCCCGCTTGTACAGCTCTTTGGCTTGGAGCGCTTTGGTCAGCTGGTGCACGAGGTTGGACGTGCCGAGGTCATAGAGGTTGTCGATACCGAGCAGCCCCTCTACCTTCTCGATGCCGTCTTCGGTCGGGGCGATGGTGCGCTTCTCCTCGTCGACCTCGTAGTCCTTCTCACGTACGAGGCTGCGGGCCACGCCGGCGAACTGGTAGTAGAGGCGGGCCGACTCGGCTGGACGGGCCGGAAATGATGAGCGGCGTCCTGGCCTCGTCGATGAGGATCGAGTCGACCTCGTCCACGATGGCGAAGTTGTGGCCCCGCTGCACCATATGGTCGAGGTTGCGGGCCATGTTGTCACGCAAGTAGTCGAAGCCCAGCTCGGTGTTGGTGCCGTACGTGACGTCGCAGTTGTAGGCGTCCTTCTTGTCCTGCCACTCCGGGATCTCGGGCGACACCCGGCCCACGCGTCAGGCCCGAGGAACTTGTGGACCTGGCCCATCCAGGCCGCGTCGCGTCCGGCCAGGTAGTCGTTGACGGTGACGACGTGGACGCCGTTGCCCTCGAGGGCGTTCAGGTACACGGGCAGGGTCGAGACGAGGGTTTTACCTTCGCCGGTCTTCATCTCGGCGATCCAGCCGAAGTGCAGAGCAGCGCCGCCCATGAGCTGGACGTCGAAATGGCGCTGGCCGATGGTCCGCTTGGCCGCCTCGCGGGTGACCGCGAACGCCTCCACCAGGAGGTCGTGCAGGTCCTCCCCGTTGGCCAGCCTCTCTCTGAACTCGACCGTCTTGTGGGCGAGGTCCTCGTCGGAGAGGGCTTCGAAGCTCTGGCTCCAGAGCATTTATGTCCGGCACGAGGGACTGAAGCGCCCGCTGCTTCTTGCCCTCGCCCATACGCAGGAACTTTGTAAGAACGCTCATGGCGTCATCCAAGGTACCAGCAGGCACCGTCACATGGGCCCTCAGGCGGCCCAGTCCTCGGCCTTCGTACCCGTGTCCCGGCGTGGCCTGTCCGGCACGTCTAGTCGTGATCGCGGGGGTCGAGCAGGTGCTTGCGCCACGCGTAGGTCACCGCCTCCATCCGGGAGTGGAGGTGGAGCTTCTCGAGGATGTTCCGGACGTGGTTCTTTACCGTGTTCTCCGAGATGAACAGGCCCTTGGCGATCTCCTTGTTGCTCTTGGACTGGGCCATGAGCCGCAGGACCTGCATCTCCCGGTCGGTGAGGCCGGGAGGGGGCAGCTCCTCGCGCTCGTCGGCCCGCCGGGCCAGCACCCGGAACTCTGCCAGCAGCTTGGATGTCATGGACGGCGAGATGACGCCCTGGTGCTGGACGATGGCCCGCACGGTCTCGCGCGATCTCGTCGATGGCGATCTCTTTGAGGAGATAGCCGTTGGCGCCCGCCTTCACCGACTCGTACAGGTCCTCTTCCTCGTCGCTGACGGTGAGCATCAGCACCTCGGTGGCGGGCAGGCCCCGCCTGATCTGGCGGGCCGCCTCGATGCCCGAGAGGCGGGGCATGCGGACGTCCATCAGGACCACATCTGGCGAGAGTTCGTGGGCCTTGGCCACCGCTTCCTCGCCGTCGGCGGCCTCGCCCACCACCTCGATGTCCTGGCTGGCCGAAAGGACGACCGAGAGCCCTCGTCTGAACAGGGCCTGGCCGTCGGCCACCAGGACTTTCACCGGAGCGCCGCCAGGTGGCCCCGTCCTCTCGTTGGCCCAGCTCATCATGCGATTGCCGCGCGTTCGCCACCCGGAGGGACCAGGCCGCCGGCTGTCTTGGCTCGAGCTGCCTTGGCCCGGGGCGTCTTAGGTGGGGCCGTCTTGGCTCCTATGGCGGCGGCCAGGAGCTCGCACCGCTCGCCCCGCTCGCCCCTCCCGCCCGACCGCCTCATCCAACCCACATGTCCGTCCGCCCTGTCTACTGGTCCGCCTGGGCCCCGCCGGCCCTCTCTCCGCTCATAACCGAAAAATTAGTGGTCTTCTTCCTCAGGGACCTCAGTGTGGCCGTGTGAGCTTTGTTGCCTCATGCTCTCGGCGTGGTCGAGGCCCCGGTGGCTGACCTGGTCTTTGCCCCCACACTCGCCTGCTGTCAGCGGTCGGTGGACCGGTGGTGGCGGCCAAAGGCCCAGCACCACCGGCACCCCACTTGTCGTCATCTCCGCCCCGGGCCGACAGCCGGCCCGTCGACGGGCAGGGCTTACTTCTAAGCCGCACCATGCTCGGCAACCACGGGTTGCCTTACGTGGGTCGTTTCGCCTGCGGCTGGCGTCGACTTGCAACCACAGACCCACCGGGGTCTCGGCCCTCAGGCTAGCGCCGGCCGTGGTGACGGGGCCGGCCAGGAGCGACGGGCCGGCCGGGGTGACGGTGCCCGGCCGGGGTGATGCGGCCGGTCAGCAGCCGCCGAAACGCCTCTGGACCAGTTTCAGGGTGGCAAGCAGTTGCCTTCTGGGCGCGCTTTCCTTAACTCGGCGACAAAAACGCAGGAAATCGACGGCATTCGCGCCGAGAAGCAGCAGCCGCGCCCAGAAACGCCTCAACTGCATGCAGGCACCCGCGCCAACGGCCCTGGACCGCTCCCGGCCACATCCGGCCACGTCCAGGCGGTCCCGGTCCCCACCAGAACCGAGAGCGCTGAGCACTTTCACCGCTTTCGGCCCGCCCCGCTCGACACGGGTTCCAGGTGCCCGCCGGCCTGCGCCGGCACGGGCCTGCGCCGGGGCCCGCTCCGACCAGCGGCTCCACAGCCGGGTCGGCTCTGACACCGGGTCTAATGCCCGGCGAGCTGCTGCTTCAGCCAGGTGAGGACGTCGACCGGCCCCGGGTCGATGCCGGCGTCGGCCGCCAACCACAGCGAGACGTAGTCCCCGAAGTAAATGAGGTCGAACAGCTGGGCCAGGTCCCCTTCGCCCTGGGCGCGGACCTCGACCACGCTGGCCACCCAGCGCCGGACCAGGTCAGCGGTGATCTCGAAGCGCCGGGCGATCTGGGGGTGCTCGCTGTCGTGACGGAGCATGACCAGGCTCATCAGGGCGCCGACCTCTTTCGAGCTCTCGGCCCACCCGCAGATCTCGTTGTGGCACAGCTCGGGCTGCGAGCTCCAGAAGGCCAGCCGCTTGGCGTTCTCGTTGACCTGCGCCTTCCAGCGCTGGGCGGCGACGGCACCGACCGGCCCGCCCCCGTGGATGATCGGGACACTGGGGCCGATCCGCCGGGCCAGCTCCGCCGGCTCGGAAGCGGCGCCGGCGCTGACGAACTTGTCCCGCCTGTACCTCAGCTGTTCGACCGCTCTCTCCAGCCACAGGTCGGCGCCGGGCAGGAAGCCCATGCGCCACAGGACACCGATGAGCGGCACCGCCATCGAGCCCAGAGCGGCCCGCGGCCAGACCACGTCCGGTACGGCAACGACAGGCGCCTTCCACGCCTCGGCCAGCAGTCCGAGTTCCCCACCGCTGGTGACGACCACCATCTTCGCCCCTGCCAATGCCGCGTCCGAGGCCGCCTCGATCGTCTCTTCGGTGCCGCCCGAACAAGACACGGCGAACACGAGCGTCGTCTCGTCCACGAAGTGAGGGCACTCGTAGCCCTTGACCACGGTCACGGGCACGGGCAATAGCGGCGATGCCACCGCGTGGAGGACGTCCCCGGCGATACCGCTGCCGCCCATGCCGACGACGACCACGCTCTCGATGTCCTCGCGCCGCGGAAGACCTGTAACGGAGGCGCAATCGACGAAAGCTTGCTCTACCTGTTCGGGGAAGGCCTCGGCCAGGTCGAACATCCCATCGGTGTCAACTAAGGGCACTTATGGCTCCTGTCCCTTCGGCGGCTCGAAATTGAGCTTGATACCCTCGGCGTCCGCCTTGGCCATCAACCTCCCGTGCTCGTCCTCGCTCACGTCCTCGGCGTCCTCGATGAGCATGTCCGGGATGCCGTCGTTGATGGAGTAGCGGCGACGCAGCCGCGGGTTGTAGAGCGCCGCTTCGTCCGGGAAGTACAGCAGCGGCCCCTTGTCCTGCGGGCAGGCCAGGATTTCCAGAAGTAATGGGTCGAGTGTCATAGCTCTGGCGCGGAGCTTACCTTGGCCCCGTTTGCCGCCTCCAGAGCAAGAGACCACAAATGTTCTTGGTAGCGCGGCGGCGCCTCAGGGTCGAGGTGGCCGGCACTAGGAATGGCCCTGATCAGAGCGAGCAGCTCGTCGGTGTGGGCCTCGCAGCTGGCCCGGTCAGGGGCCTCCACATTGAGCCTCACCAGCGGCTCGGTATTGGACGGGCGGACGTTGAACCACCAGTCCCCCAGGTCGACTGTCAACCCGTCCAGCCGGCTCTGCTCCGCTTCGGGGTGCTCGGTAGAAAAATCTTCCGCGATGGCTTCGACCACGAGCTGCGGGTTGCTCCACTTCCGTATTGATCTCGCCGGAAAGCGCATAGCGGTCAAAAGGCTTGCGCAATTCGGACAACGGCACGCCTGCCTTCGATATGACCTCCAGCACCACGAGCGCCGCGATCGAACCCGAATCGGCCCTGTAATTGTCACGGAAATAGTAATGGCCCGAGTGCTCGCCCCCGAATACGGCGCCTGTTTCGGCCATTATCCCCTTTATGAACGAGTGGCCCACCCTGGTGACCACAGGGGTCCCCCCGTTTTCACGTATGACCTCAGGGACCGCCTTGGAACAAATGAGGTTGTGCAAGACGATCTCACCCGGGTACTTCTCCAGCATCGCCTTGGCCACGATCGCCGTCGTAGTCGACCCGCTCACTGGTTCGGCCTTGTCGTCGACCAGGAAGCACCGGTCCGCGTCCCCGTCAAAAGCCAGGCCGACGTCGGCTCCCTTTTCGAGGACTCGGGCCCGCAAATCGGCCAGGTTGGCCGGTTGGATGGGGTCGGCCGGGTGGTTGGGGAAATTGCCGTCCAGCTCGCCGTACATAATTTCGAGATCGAAAGGCAGGCCCTCGAAGACGGCGGGGATCACGAGACCGCCCATGCCGTTGGCCGTGTCGGCCACCACGCGCAACGGCTTCAGAGCGTCGCGGTCGACGAAACTACGGACCTTTTCCGCGTAGCCAGCCAGCACATCGCGGTGGCTGACCGTCCCCCGCTCATCCTCGGGCACCTGGGGCAGGTCACCCGTCTCCACCGCCGTGCGGATCTCCCTGTAGCCCCGATTCGATGCCGACGGGCCGGGCGCCGGCCAGGCACAGCTTGATGCCGTTGTAGCGGGCCGGGTTGTGCGACGCGGTGAACATGGCTCCCGGGGCATCGAGGGCGCCCGTGGCATAAAACAGCTCGTCGGTCGACACCAGGCCGAGCAGGACCACGTCGACACCGGCCGAGGTGACGCCGTCCGAAAAAGCAGCCACCAGTTCAGGCCCCGAAGGGCGCATGTCGTTGCCGATCAGGATCCTCGGGCTCTGGGCAAACGCGGCGAAAGCGGTGCCGATCTTGCGAGCCAGTTCAGCATCGAGTTGATCGGGCACGACCGCCCGGATGTCGTAAGCCTTGAAAATTTCGTCGAGTGCGCTCATGTTCGCTCAGGGACAAGCTAACAAACGCCGCTGGCCCCGTTCACCTTGCCAGTTAGAGGCTGGCTCGGGCCGGAGCGAGGCCGGTCCGGCCGCCGGCCGGTACACGGCCGACGTTTCAGAGGTCGGAGTCAGGCCCTCCTTGAAGCACGGATGGCCAGGGCCGGCCTCCGCCGCGCCGACCGCCAGCAGCTATGGCTACAGGCGGTCAGCAGAGGTCAGGCGCTCGGGCCACCATGTTCGTCGTAAGGAGGACGCTCCGGCGGGACGCTTTCATCCGGCCCGTGCTCGACGCGCGCTCGTGCCCCGAGGGCTGGCTCCTCGCCGAGGTTGGGCCCCGGCTCGCCCGGGCTGACGGGCACGACGTTGGGCGCGCTGGCGTGGCTCGCTTGGTCCTCGTCGGCGTCAACCCCGTCACCGCCGTCGCCACTCTCACCACCGTCACCGGTGACGTAGTGGGCCGGCGCTCCATTGTGCGCTTCCTCAGCCCCGGCGGCGGCGGCGGCCGACTTGGCGCCGTTCGTCGGCCCGTCAGCCGCGCTCGGCCAGGGTGGCCGAGGTCCGTCCGGCCCCGGGCCATGCTCCCAGAGGGTCGTGACCGACCCGGCCACCGCGGCATTGGTGCCGCCCGGAGGCGCCCGCCGGCCGAGGGCCGGCCGGCGCACGGCCACCACGGGGGCCACCGGGTGCCGGATCAGGAAGAACAGGCCGACCAGCGCCAGCAGGCTCAAGCCCCAGCCCTCGTAATCGACCGGCGTGTAGCCGTACCACATGCTCACGTGGTGCGACGTGGGGACCACCACCATCAGGTTGGGGCTTATCCGGTACACCCCTTGGGCGCCCGAAACTTGCCAGTTGGGGAAGTAGGAGACCGTTACCACCACGGGCACTCCGACACGCGACACGTTGAAGCTGATAGATGCGTTGTGCTCGACGATGTTGCTGACCTGGGTGCTCGGCTCCGGTTTTACCGGCACGTTCGTGTCGTCGTAGGGCACCCGCGCCCAGTTGGAGGGGCCGCTGGCGGCCAAGTAGACGTTCCAGGCGCTCGGGTCGTCGTACCACGTCGTCATGACCTTCAGGTACTTCGGCTGGCTCGAGTTGTTCAGGCCCTTCATGACGACGGGCTGGTTCGCCAAAGGATGTACCCGAGGGGAGTTTTGGACCAGGTAAAGCTTCCAGTACTGCTTTTGCGTACCGCTCGGCCCGCTCCCACCGCTGCCCGAGTAGTTGATGTAGAACGGCCCGAATGTCGAGAGGAGCTTAAGCGAGGGGTCGGCCGCCGCCTGTTGCTGGAGCTCGGTATTGAGGGCCATGTAGTACTTGACGCCGAGCATCTGCAGGTGTTGCACCCCCAGAGCGACGTCAGGCGAGTTGGCGTACGGGATCCCGACCATCGGGTCAGACGGCTGCAGCGAAAGTTCCGACTGGTTGATGAAATGGAAAGGCGTAGTGGCGGAGGCCTCGTAGTACAGGCCCTCCATGGAGCCGATACAGCCGTTGGTCCAATAAGGCAGGATGGTGAGGGCGTCGGGCGTGCCGTAGTCGTTCATTTCCGACTGGTACTCCCACATCACGTTGCCACACCCATACGTTTTGGACGCCTTTTCCAGCTGAGCGACGATCTGCTGGTACTCCGGCCATCGCGTTTTGTCGCACGATTGCGGACAGCCGGCCTGGTAACCGCTGTAGTTCCAGGTGACCCAGCCCGGGATAAAGGACACGCTCTTTTGCGGTATGCCGAGGAACTGATAATCGCCGTTGGCGGTGGCGTGTTCGCCCGGCAGGATGCGGAGCGGGAACCCGACCCAGATAAAGACGAGCACCAGCACTATGAGGGGCGCGGGCAGCAAAGCCGCCCGCAGTGTGACCATGAAATTCGTGGTGCGCTCGGCCATGATGGCGTACGCCTCCGCCACTGCCAACCCACCCAGGATGTAGAGGGCCAGGAACCAGAAGGGCAACACTCGCGCGTTCCACAGGATGCTCTGGGGCATGAAGCGGAAGGCCAATGCGGCCAGGACGGCCAAAACGGCGAAGAACTCCCCTATCCGGCGCCGGCGGGCGATGGAAAGGGCGGCCCCGATCCCAGCCAGGATGAAGAGCCAGGTGTCACCGGTGGGGAACAGCGTGCTGAGGTACGTGGTGATCCTCTGGTAGCCCATGTTGGTCACGTACGGGAACCTGACCTCGAAGGGGAACGCCCACCACGCAGCGAGCAAACCGCCAACGACAATGGTGGGCACCGCCCACCGAAAGGCCCCCCGCCAGTCACGGTTGCGGATGGCGTACGTGACCAGGAGCACGATGGCTCCGACGCCGGCGAAGATCGCCGGGTCGATATGGGACATGAACGCGCAGGCGAAGATCACTGCGGCCGGCGGCCCGGTAGCGCCCTGTCTGCAGGCCCCTCATCACGATGCCGAAGAAGACCAGCGCGAACCACAGGCCCCACGCGAAGGCGAACTCCCCGGCCAGGGTCGAGGCGATATTGCCGCCGTAAATCGTGAACTCTGTGCCGAAGATGTAGGGCAGGGTCGATGCGGCCAGAACGGCCGGGACGGGGAACGGCGCCTTGGCTATGCGGCCCATGAGCCAGGCGGCCACGGGCATGAGGATCATGGGGCCGCGGTGACCAGCTTGAAGGCGATGTCGTAGGGGATCACCTGGGCCAGCGCGACGATCGAATAGATCGGGAGGGGGAAATAGAAAGTGACCGCCGGGAAACCGTCCCAATTGGAGGACGTCCACCCCGTCAGGCGGAGGTGCGAAAGCAGCTGGTGCTCGGCCACCCACGGCAGGAGCACGTGGGCGCCCGTGTCGCCGCCGGAGATGGTGGTGTTACGGAACAGGTTGGACGGCTGGAACTGGACAAAAGTGAAAACGACGCAGGCGACGACAACCACGAAGGTGACGAACGCCTCGGGCCGCAGGAACCTCGAGACCCGTGGCCGCACCCATGCGCCCGCTTTACTGAGGGCTACGTACGCCGGGCGGTCGGGGTAGACGATGCTCTCCTCGTCGGCGGCCTGTCCGCCCGGCCCATGTCCGCCCTGCCCATGTTCGCCCTGGCCGTCTTCGGCTTGCCCGTCCTCGACTTGCTCGTCCAGGGCTGCCT
Source organism: uncultured Acidimicrobiaceae bacterium (assembly GCA_963749305.1). Taxonomy (GTDB): domain Bacteria; phylum Actinomycetota; class Acidimicrobiia; order Acidimicrobiales; family Palsa-688; genus Fen-671. Next base: position 107,033 of record CAVVMN010000010.1, on the reverse strand, counting down.
TTTGGTCGGGACCAGCGACCGTGCCCGTGCCCTCGTGATGCGCCGCCGTACCCTCTTCGAGCCCGGCCGGGCTCTCGTTGCTGCCCGCAGGGCCCAGCTCGGCCCCTTCGAGGTGCGGACGAGCCCGTCTCCTCGCCGGTGTACGCCATTACTAGCCATTGTTACTGGTGCGCTGGCTCAGCGGGGGCCATCCCCCGCCAATCAGGTGCTCCGCCGAATTCTAGACGGCGCTCGCACCGGGGGCTTGGCGCGTCGGCCGGCGCCCCAGCGCGATGACCGGCCAGTACACTGCCGGCCGGTACTTCGGCTTTGAGCCAGCCGGCGATCAGTTACCTACAGCGGCAAGGTCGAGGACGCCGCGGAGCGACATCATGCCTCCGTCTGATTGCCACCAACGCAGGTCGCACGGCGAGCAGCTGTTCAGGGCCACTTCCTCGCCGCTCACGACCATTTCGATAGTGACAAGCTCACGCGTTTGACAATTGGGGCACTTCATTGGGCCGGTTCCCTTCTCGCTGGCGACCTGGACTTGCCCCCAACCGCAAGCGAGCTCGGCAGGCGGAGAGGAGGATGGGACCGCCTCAGGAAAACGTGCGCGGCCGAACGCCAAAACAGCAAAGGACAACAGGGGGGTGGCGTCGAGCCCGCAAGTAAATCTCTTAGCGGTTCCTTAGAAAACATCGGCACAAGCCGGCCGTCGCCTTTAGAGAAATCATGAACAAACCCTGGACATGGGGAAAAGGGCGTCGTCGTCCGACGCGTCATCGCCCGCGCCAGATGACGAGCGGGCCTCGCGACTGCGGGCCTCATGGCTGCGGGCATCGCGACTGCGGGCATCAGTGCCCCCGAGCCGGCTTCTGACTGCTCAGCCGGCCCGCCTGGAAATAGGCGGCGCCTTCGACAGTCGAGTCCTCGAGAGCAGCGGCTCTTCGGTCGACACGGGACCAACCCACGGGTACTCGAAGGCTGTCGGCATGGCGCTCGCACAGAGGCCAACGAGCTGGAGCGATCGGGCCGCCCACCGACCGTCTCGTCTATTGGGTCGTCGATCCAAGCGCAGCGGGCGCTGTAGTCGTAAGCGAGCCAGGCGGCGGGCTGACCCGAGCAGGCCGGTCGCGAACAGCTCCCTGAATTCATAGGTCTAGAAAGTACACGAGGGCCTCGGCCACTCCGTTGACCCCCACGTCGCCGGGGAAACTCACGAAGCTCTTAGAAACCGCAAAGTGTGGACCGGCGGTCGAGAGTGGCTTCGGAAAGGCGCGGACACCATCGCTCGCTCGCCAGTCGACGGGTGAGGGCTTCCGTAATGCAGGAGCCGTTGACGGACGCCGGGGCCAAAGGAAAGACCAGGTCAGCGGAGTATCGACCACTTTCTCAGGGCATCAGTGCTCAGCTTCTCCAACGCGACTATGTTTCTTTTGCGGCCGCCCGCGCCGGCCTTGGTTATGCCTGCCCCGTGACAAACCGGCTCGGCGGCGTAGGATTGATGGTCTATGAGCAGGCAACCCGGGGATTTGAAGCCGCGCTCGCCTGACCGCCAAAACGGAGGGACGCCCGGTAGCGGGCCGGACCGGTCATGGCGATGGGTGCTGATGGTCCTGATCGCCGTCGTCGCGCTCGCTGTGCTCGTGTCCAACGTGATGTCCGCCACCTCTCCGCCCACGGTCAAGTACAGCCAGTTCGTGACCGAGCTGGAGAACGGCCAAGTCAACAGCGCGCAGATCAATTCGAACAACGGCGAGATCCAGTTCACGGACGCCAACGGGAACGTCTACCAGACCCAGGGCCCGGCACCGCTGCAGGACCCCAATCAGGTCCAGATGCTGCAGAAGTACCTGAGCGGGAAGGACTTGTCGTTCACCACTCCGGGGACCAACTGGTTCATCAGCCTCCTGCCGGACATCGTGTTAGGGGCGGCGTTCATCGTCCTGATCATCTGGATGGCTCGGCGCGCCCAGGGCCAAATGGGCGGCATCATGTCCATCGGCCGAAGCCGGGCCAAGGTGTACACGACGGAACGGCCCCGCACTACGTTCTCCGACGTAGCGGGCTATGAGGGCGTCAAAATGGAGATCCGTGAGGTCGTCGATTTCCTCCGTTCCTCCAACCGCTTCAAGGACATCGGGGCCAAGATCCCGAAGGGCGTGCTGCTCGTCGGCCCACCGGGCACCGGCAAGACCCTGCTGGCCCGGGCCGTCGCCGGAGAGGCGGGTGTGCCTTTCATGTCCGTCACCGGCTCGGACTTCATGGAAATGTTCGTCGGCGTCGGGGCCTCTCGTGTGCGCGACCTGTTCCAGAGCGCCCGCAAGCAGGCACCGGCGATCATTTTCATCGACGAGATCGACTCGATCGGCCGCAAACGTGGTGCCGGCCTCGGTGGCGGCCACGACGAGCGGGAACAGACCCTCAACCAGATGCTGGCCGAAATGGACGGTTTCGAGGCGACCGAGGGCATCGTCATGATGGCGGCCACCAACCGGCCCGACATCCTGGACCCGGCATTGCTCCGCCCCGGCCGTTTCGACCGTCAGATCGTGGTCCCGCTGCCGGACCTCGACGAGCGGCTGCCGATCCTGAAGGTGCACTGCAAGGACAAGCGCATCGGCCCTGACGTCGACCTCACCGTGGTGGCCCGGGGTACCCCGGGGATGAGCGGCGCCGACCTGGCCAACCTGGTCAACGAGTCGGCACTGCACGCCGTGCGCCGGGGCGCGTCCTCCATCGCCATGGGGGACTTCGACGCCGCCCGCGACCGTGTGCTCATGGGCCAACGACGCGAGTCGACGGTGCTGTCCGACAAGGAAAAACTGGCCACCGCCTACCACGAGGGCGGCCACGCCGTCCTGGCCTACGTCCTGCCGGACGCCGACCCCGTCCACAAGGTGACGATCCTGCCCACGGGCATGGCTCTCGGCGTGACCCAGCAGTTGCCGATCGAAGAGCGCCACACCTACTGGCGCGAGTACATCGAGGACTCCCTGTGCGTGATGATGGGCGGCCGCTGCGCCGAGCAGCTCATCTTCGGCACCCTTTCGACCGGGGGCTCCAACGACCTTCAGCGAGCGACCGAGATGGCCCGGAAAATGGTGCGCGAATTCGGCATGTCCGAGCGCGTCGGGCCGATGGCGTGGGGCAGCGGAGGCGAGGTCTTCCTCGGTGAAGACCTCATGCACTCTCGCGATTACAGCGACGAGACGGCCCGGGTGGTCGACGAGGAGGTCGAGCGCATCCTGCGAGAGCAGGAATCGCGTGCCTTGCGTTTGCTGCGAGAGCACCAGCGAGGCCTGGCGTCCGTGGCCCAGGCCCTCATCGCCCGCGAGACCATCGACGGCGCCGAGGTTTCCCGGCTGGTCGACCAGGCCTACGGGCGCCCGGTGCACGACCAGCTGATCGTGCCCAGCTTCGCCACTGCGTTGGTGAACGGCCATGGCGACCCCGAAGCATCGCCCGGAGAGGCGCCCGCCAGCGGGATCTCCGGGCCGACGTCGCTGCAGTAGTCACCGGCCAAACAGCATTAGCCTGCGGCATCAGGCTCAACTTGTTCTAAGCCGTGGCCCGGGCTAGTTGCCCAGCGCCACCACCGGAGACAAGTTGACCCCGGACTGGGGCCGGATGGCCCACGAGTCGTCTTCCACCACTACCGGGTGCGAGCTCTTCACGACCAACGCCTCGCCCGCTGTACCCGCGGGCAGTTCGAGGCCCGTGCGGCCACCGGCCCGCACGCCGAGCGGCGGTATCCCGACCGCTTGAGCCAGGTGCTTGCCATTCAGGGCCTCGATGTTCAGGATGGCTGCCTTCGGCCCCGGGTTGGCCACCTCCAGCCATACCTGGCCCCGGTGCTTGGTCGGCGCCATGGCCGATGTCCCGGGCAGCAGCCAGTCGTCTGCCGGTTCCGATCTGGCCGACCAGAGTGCCGAGACCGCTAATCGAAGACGGTCGCGTGGCACTGACAGAGCGTTCCGCGACGACCGGGACGCCGTTGGTACTGACGAGGTGGACCGCGTACATGATGCCGGGGAGGGCCCACGGTTGCCCGTTCGTCCTCACGGAGGCGGTGCCGTAAGGGGCCACCGTTAGCTGAGATGAGCTCCCCACCCCGCTGTCCGCCCCTTGCGAGAGCAGGACGAGGGACAGCCGTGCGGCCGTCGGGCCGGGGTTATAAGCGATGTAGCTTTCCGATAAGCCATTGCCGTCGGAACCCGCCGGCCACCACCAGGACGTCGACGGCTGGGTGGCGCCCAGTGCCAGCGTGACGCCCTCGACCGGCGCCGCCGGGTTGAGACCCTGGTGCGGGCCTTCGAAGTTGGCGCCCGACGGAGGCCGGGTGACGAGCTCGGTTTCGAACGCCACCACCTGGCCGGTGCGGGCGGTGACCGTGACGGCGATGTGCTCGCGGATACGGAGATGGCTACCCAGGTTGACGACCGTCACCCCGTCAGCCGGGACGAGCACACCCTCGAACGCGGCCGGGTCTTCTTGGCCCTGGTCAGTGGTGAAAGAGAGGTCGGCGATGGCGTCAACCGGGTACGGGTTGAGCAAGGAAATGTGGTCGGAGGCATTTCGCAGGGTGGCGCCGTCGACGAAATACCAGTGCGTCGAAGCCGCAGACGCGCAGGGTTGGCTGGCCGAGCCTTCAGGCGTGGAAATGACCTGGCTCACGCTGGCCATGCCGCCGTACAACGTCACCAGGGCAGCCCACCCATGGCCTCGGCGCTCGGCGGGGCAGGCCCACGAACTGTTCCACCACGGTGCTGGTGGCGCCCGGCGGCACGGTGACGCTCATTTTCCGGAAGTAGCCGATGGGCGAGACCAGGCGGACCGTGCCCTGGACGGGCGTGCTCCCGGCGTTCGCAAAGACAAGTTCTCCTGACGCCACGCTGTCGGGCGCGGCTGTCGCCCCCGCGCAGAACCAGGAGCCCGACAGGGCAGTGGTCGGCGCGTCGCTAGTTGCTTGCGCCGGGGTGGCTGCGTGCGCGGACGGGCCGGTGCGCCCGACATGGTTCAGGGCCACGCCGGCAATAATCACTGCGGCCAGCACGACGAGCACCGGCCACCGGCGGACACTACCCAACGGTCTCTTCCTCCCAGACCGAGGCCCAGTCCATTTCGGGGACGTCCATGGCGGCCGTACTCAGTTCGAGGTTCGTCCTCGTCAGCTGGGCGCGCCACCTCGAGCGTAGGCGTACCAGGGCGATCAACAGAACGATGGCCCAAACCAGGACCATGGCTATGTCAGCCAGGTGCTGGCCCCCGGTACCGGGCTGGCTCAGTACAACGGCGCTGGTCCCGGCGGGCAGGTCCCACGAGCTGGCCCACCCGGCGGCCGTCGCGCTGGCCAGCCGGTGGCCGTTGGCTTGCACTCGCCACGAGCCGTCCTCAACCGACCCGAAGAGGTACCTCGGCGACGAATGGGCCCGGACGGCGAAGGAGGAGCTGCTGGTGCCGTTCACCGGCAACGCCTCTCCCGAGGCCAGGTCAAGCTGCTGGAGGCCGGCAGCGATGGCCCACTGGTTACGGCCCGATGGCAGGCTCGTGCCCGCCGGCAACACGGAGAACAGTGGCGCCCAGGAGCTGTTGGCGAAGACCCGGTAGCTGCTATCGGTACCGACGGGGAACAAGTCCACCTGCCGCTCCAGCGCGGCCACCACCTGGTTCTCGTCAGCGCCCGTGACACCCTGACCGACAGGGACGACCACGTAGCGGACAGCCAGAGGGGCGAGAAGGCGGCCGAGCGACGTTGTCACCCGGTTATCAGCCCAACCGAGGTCCTGGGCCACGAGCGGCGCCTGCCCGGCGCCAACCGGTGCCCAGAGCTCGCCTGCAGTGGGCAAACCATCTAGCGACGTGGCGAAGGCCAGGCCGTCCGAAGACCCCTGGGGTGCCAGCGGGATAGCCCCCGGGCTGCCCACCCAAAGGACTCGATAGTCGCCGTTTAGCGAACTGGCCGGGAAGGCGTAGGCGCTTTCGGCGGCGGACTGGGGCAGGTCCCATTGCCCTCCCCCGACCCAGCCCAGGAAGGGCAAAGTGGCGGCCACCACAGCCACGGCCCCGAACGCGGGGGCGAACTGGCGCCAGCCGAAGCGGTAACCGGGCAGGTCCACTTCCACTGAGGCCACGCCGAGGGCCACGGAGAAGGCCACCGCGGCCCCCGCTGGAGCGAGCACCAGCTCGAGCGCGGGGACGGGGAACCAGCCTCTCGACCCGGCCCAGGCCAACCCCAGGAAGGCAATGACCACCATCCACATGCGGGCCGCCCACGCCAGCCTCCAGGAACGGCCGATGAAGAGGGGGACGGCGGCGGCGGCGATGAGCGCCCAGCCCAGTACCCCACCGCCGTACGGGCCGGTGTCCAGCCGGAACACGGAGCTCACCGACAGCGCGCCCAGCCGGCCCGACCCCGGCGCAAAGAAATCGCCGTAGGAGTGGAAAGCTCCGAGCGACCAGGGCAAGAGGGCAATGAACCCAATGACGGTGGCGATAAGGGACGCCGCCAGGAGCTTGGCGCCTCCCCCCCGTCCCGTAAGCACCGAACCGACGCACAGAGCAACGCCGACGATGGGCACGAGCAGGAACGTGGCCGGCGCCAGCGCCGCAGTGACCGCTACCAGCAAGCCCAGCGATACGAACCGGGGCCACGCCTCGCGCCAGCGAGACTCCGCGGTACGGCGGCTGTCCGGCCAGCCGGCTCAGAGAGGAGAGCACCCAGGGAGCGGCGGCGTACCCGACGAGGCCCGACCAGTGGCCCTGAGAAAGGGCGTTGTAGGGGATCGGCAAGGCGGCATAGAGCACGGTGGCGGCTACTCGCCCTTTCTGCGAGCCGAATGGGCGAGTGGCCCTGTAGACGCCGAACGGCCCGAGCGCCAACGGTACGACGGCGAGCAAATGAACGGCCACGTTCACCGAGCCGAACGAAACCGCACCGACAAGGGCCATGAAAAATAGGCCGGGCGGCGCGAAGGACGAACTGGCCAAAGCTCCCGGCCCCGCTCCAGACCACCACTCGTGCCACCATGACGCCACTCCGCCGTTGAACGGAGGAAGCTGGCCTACCAACGGTATTGAGCCGCTCAGTATGTTGCGAGACCCGATGAGCAACAGCGCCGCTACGACGGCGGCGGTGAGCGCGCCAACCTTCCAATTGGCCTTTTCGCTGGCCTGCCCCGGGCTGGCCGCGGGGTCGCTCCCGTTGGCGAGGTCGGCCTGGCCCCAGCTGTCGCTGGCCGGGTACCCGGTACCCCCGCTTGGCCCCTGGGGACCTGAGCCTTGGGGACGTGACCCTTGGGGACCTGATCCTTGGGGACCTGACACTTGGGTACTGGGCTCCTGAGCACGGGCGAGACGGGTGCCACCGATACCTGCGGCACCCACCAGCGGCGGCGGGCCTCCCCGTCGGCGGCCTCCGGCCCCTTCACCCCTTCGTGTGCCCCGCCCGCTCTGGTGGCGGCCCAGGCCAGCTCGTGACCGCGTTCGAGGCGCGGCCTGACCAGGGCGCGGAGGCGGGCACTACCGTGGCTCTGGGCCTTCCAAATAGCCAGGTCGCTAACCCGCCGGCTCTTCTGTGCCCGACGTCTAGCGGCCCAAAGCGCTTGGGGACGGCTGAAGGAGCGAGCCAAGGACCGCAGGGGGGACAGAAAGCCCCGTCCCGCTCTGGGGTGAAGGAGCGCCCAGAATGACTCAGCGAAGGCAAACAACACAGCCACAGGAGCGACCAGCACCAGGCCGGCCGGGCCGTAACAGGTCCACAGAACGCGCAGCCGTTGCTCGTCAGTGGTGGGCTTGCTCCTCGGGCCAGCGGGTGCGGTCACGGTTTCTGGCTGCTGGCCCATCACCGGGGACGGGCCGTGGGCGCCGTTCGCCGTTGCGGTCGGGCCACTATCGCCCTTCGTCGCCGCGCTCGGGTCAGCATCTACCCCGTTCATCCCGGCGCTGGGGCCACCATTGGCCTGGTCCGGCCCAGGCCCGGCCAATGCTTGGTCCGGGGCTCGACGCCGCGTCTGACCCATAGTTCGACTTGTTCGACCCCCCATCCGCCGCAGTAGCGCTGGCGCCGGGCTTACTCGGCCCGGAACGAGCCCTGGCCGCCTTGGCGGTCCCGTCCCTGCGCAGGCCCTTGGCCCCGGCCTCCAGGTGTCGGGCCCGGGCCTGAGGGGCGACTACTACCCGTGCTCCAGCCAGATGGGCCCGCCATGACAGATCCAGGTCCTCACCGGGGGCGCCGGCTGCGGTGCTGAAGCCTCCCAGTGCCCGCCAGAGGTCCTTGCGGACCAGGACAGCACCGCTGGGGGCTACGAAGACCTCATGGGCGGCGTCGTGCTGGCCCTGGTCGAGCTCGCCGGGTTCGACCAACGGGTGGACAACGCCCAGGTGGTCCGCCCCCATGCCCACCGAGAGCAGGCGGTCGGGGTGGTCCCACGAGACGAACTTCGGGCACGTGAGGCCGGCATTACTGCGGTACGCCTCTTCCAGCAGCAGTCGCACGGCGTCGGGCGCCAAGGCCACGTCGTCATGACAGACCAGGACGTGAGCCGCGCCCTCGACCATCTCGAGTGCCTTGTTGGCGGCCTGAGCGAAGGTGGTACCCGGTGGCATGCGGGCGAAGTGAGCGTTGGGCACGAAGACGCCCACCCGGTCGGCGACTTTCTCATCGGCCCCTACTTCCATCACCAGAACGGAGAGGTTGGGGTAGTCCTGGGTCGCGAGAGAACAGAGTGCTTCGTCCAGCCATGTCCCGTGCCCACAGGCCACGACTACTGCCACCACGGCGGGCGCGGCTTGCTCGGGCCCCATACAAAGAGGAACAGCGTAGCAGGGCCCCCGGGGTCACTAAGAGTAGGCTCGTCTGATGGCTGACATAAATTTCGACAGGGTGGCCAAGGCGCTCGAAGCGCCGGCGTATGTGGCCGTCGGCTTCGGTGTGCTGGCCTTCCAGCGGGCGCAAGTCCGCAGACGCGAGCTTCAACGTCAGATTGGCCAGCTGGCGCAGACGGTCAACGAGTCGTTGGCACCGAGTTACGCGGGCGTCTCGGAGAGCCTCGTGGACAACCTCCCCAAGGAGGCCCGGGATTTTCTCAGCGCCGCCAGTGACCTGGCCCATGACCTCCCCCGGGAAGCCGGCGAGGCGGTAAAGGAAGTCCTGGCCATTGGGCGCCTGATGCTAAAGATGGCGCCAGGGCCCGGTGGGCGCCGGTCCTATCCCTGACGCACCTTCAGGCTTGGGAGGACGCTCGGGGAAACTCTTTGGGCGCCTACGGCGCCTCGTACGCCTGGGAGAAACCCTTTAGTCGCTGAACCCGGCCAGGACGTCGGCCAGCGTCTTCTCGAGCGGGATCTCAGGCTGCCAGCCGGTCAGAACCTCGAGCCGGCCGTGGTCGCCGACCTGGACGGGTACGTCTGCCGGCCGGGCACGAGCGGGGTCAGCCCAAACCGGCACGTCGGTGCCAGCCAGCTTCATCAGAGTCCGCAGGAGGTCGGAGACCAACACCGCCTCCCCCCGGCATACGTTGTAGACCGCCCCCGGCTCACCGCGGAGGAGGAGCAGGCGGTAGGCCCGCACCACATCGCGAACGTCGGAGATATCCCGGCTCACCTCCAGGTTGCCAGTTGCAATGCGGGTCAGCTCGCCGCGCGCAGCCTGGGCCACCTGCGACGCCAGGTCCGGCACCACGAAACCGAGCCGCTGGCCCGGTCCGGTGTGGTTGAACGGGCGCGGCTCGACCACGTCCAGGCCGCGGCCCAGCCAGGTTTGCAAAGCCACCATCTCGGCTGATGCTTTGCTGGCGGCGTAGGGGCTGACGGGCGCGAACGGCTGGTCTTCGTTTATCGGGTCCTCTGAACCGACGCTCCCGTACACCTCGGACGAGCTGACGACAAGAATTCGGGGCGGCCGGTCCAGAGTGGCGGCGGCGCGCGCACAGGTTGAGCGTCCCGACGACATTCACGAGCGTCGTCTCGGCCGGGTCTTCCCAGGAGCGCATGACACTGGCCTGCGCGGCCAGGTGGCATATTGCCTCGGGCGTCGCCGCCACGAGCGCCGTGCGCAAAGCCTCCGCGTCCCTGATATCGGTGGCCTCGGGTAGAGCCAGCGCCTCGTCCCCGGACTCGTCCAGGTGAGACATCAGCCACGTCCCCACAAATCCCCGGCTGCCGGTGACCAGAACGCGCACTCAAGGAATCATCGCAGAACCATGTTCTGGCCATAAAAAGCAGCACCGCGGAGCGGCCCTGGTCGCTTCGATTTCTCGCCGCTGCCGGCCGGCCTGCGACGGGTTGGCCGGATCAGCGCACGAGTTCTTCGTAAACGCCAAGCGTCGCCTCGGCCGTTTTGGACCACGAGAACACGGCTGCCCGCCGGCGCCCCGCCCCGGCCAGGTCGGCCTGGAGCGACGGGCTCTCCAGGACCCGGGATAGCGCCTCTGCCCACGCCTCAGTGTCAGCCGGCGGGACGAGGACCGCGGCGTCACCGGCCACCTCGCGAAGGGCGGGGATGTCCGAGGCCACAACCGGGACGCCGGCCGCCATGGCCTCGAGCACCGGGAGGCCGAAGCCCTCATGCAGGCTCGGGAAGGCGAAGAGAGTGGCACTGGCGTAGAGGGCGTTCAGCTCGGGTTGGGGTAGGCGCCCCAGTTCTCGCAGGGCGGGGCCGAGCACGGCGCGGTCGTCGGGTGAGATCACTTTGGAGTTCCGCCAGCCGGCGTAGCCGGCGAGGACCAGCGTTGGCGCCGCGCCCCGGCGGGCCAAGGTGGCGGCCGCGGCGACCAGCGTGCCCAGGCCCTTGCGGGGCTCGAGGCTCCCGACCCACAGAACGAACTGTGTGTCGACCAGGTTGTGGCGTTGTAGCGCGGCCCAGGCATCTTCGGGGTCGGGTTCCTCGTAGGGATGGTCGACGCCGTACGGGATGACGCGCAAGCGTTCGGCTGGGAGCCGGGTGTGAACCAGGAGCTCGTCTGCCGCCGCCCTGGTGCCGGTGAGGATGATGTCGGCTCGCCGGGCCGCCGCTCGCATACCGGCATGGTGGAACCAGCGGCCCCGCGGCGGGAAGGTCTCGGGGAAGAGCCAGGGCGCGGCGTCGTGCACGCTCACTACAAGGCGTTTGCCCGTCTTCGGGGGCACGGCCAGCGACGGCGCGTGGATAACCTGCACCTCCCGGTCACGGCTCAGCGGAGGCCAGTCGAGCACATGCCAGGCGTCGTACAGAGCCGCCCGGGGCAGCGGTAACACCGCCGGTTCGGGTACCGAGCTGAGCTCGAACTCTGCCCAGGCCGACTTGATTTCCTCTGGCGTATGCCGGGCCACCACGGGCCTCACGTCGACCCCAAGGGCAGCGAGGTTGGCCACGAGCTTGGCCGTGTAGCGACCGACGCCACCCGGCGACGGCAACATCAGCTGTTCTACATTGACGGCGACGCGCAAGACATCACTCTGTAGAAAGATGCTGCCTTCCGGCAACTACCGTCGACGCGACAGTGAACAGCGAGCTTACGCATTTCGGACCAAGCCAGCAGGGCCGCCCGCCGACCGTCCTTTCGGTCCAGCCCGTGGCCGAGAGTGGAGGTTCCGACCAGGCGTTGCTAAGGCTGGCGGGCCAGCTAGCGGCGGCCGGTTGGGCCGTCCATGTGGCCCTCCCGGCGCCCTCGCCGATAGCCGCTGAGTTCGCCGCCGCCGGGGCCACCCTCCACGTGGTGCCGATGCACCGCCTTAGCACCAGCCACGGGCTGGCGACCTGGCTGGCGTATGCCGTGGGTTGGCCGAAGAGCGTGCTGGCGCTCCGGCGTCTCGCCCGCTCGCTTCGGGCCGACGTGGTGCACAGCAACTCTCTGCACAGCTGGTACGGCTGGGCCGCGGCCTGGCTCACGGGCACGCCACACGTATGGCACGCCCGGGAGATCGTTGTCCAGTCTCGCTCCGCGCTGGCCGTCGAGCGTTTCTTGGCCCTCCACTTTGCCCGGCTCGTCCTGGCTATTTCTGAGGCGGTGGCGTCGCAACTCCACCGTTCCAACCTCCTCGTCGTGCACGAGGAGGCGGACCCGACGGAGTTCTTCCCCGGTCGTGCTGGCCGCGCCCGGGAGGCCCTGGGTTTGCCAGACGACGCCGTCACGGTTGGTTATGTGGGCCGTATCGACACGTGGAAGGGCGTGGACGTCCTGCTCGACAGCATCCCGTTACTGAACGCTCCGTCACTGGGCGCTCCGTCACTGGGCGCTCCGTCATTGGGCGGCGAGCCCGCCCGGGACATCGGACCGGTTCGGGTGGTTATCGCCGGCGGTACCGTTGGCGGCAAGGAGGCCTACGCCGACCGGCTGCGACGGCGGGCGGACGAGCTTGGAGTGCGCTGGGCCGGCCCTTTGCCAGGCCCGAGGGCGGCCGACCTCATCGCCGACCTGGACTGCCTGGTCCTGCCGTCGACCGAACCCGAACCGTGGGGGCTCGTGCTGGTCGAAGCCCTGGCTTGCGGTACCCCGGTAGTGGCGACGGACGCCGGTGGGGCCAAGGAGATCCTGGCTGGCCTTCCCCCCGAAGCCGGCCGGCTCGTACCTCCCCGAAATGCGTCCGCGTTGGCCGGAGCAATTTCGGACCTGCTGCCGCCGTCAACCAGCACCGAGCTGCGGCAAGCCCGGCGGGTGGTGAGAACGGGCCGGCCGGCGCCCTACGTGGAGATCTTCGAGGGAGTGGTGGCTGGCGGGACCAGGTCCGGGGCGAAATAGAAACCAGGACAGGCCGGCGGCCCGCCGCCAACACCCCGCAGTCCCGGCCGCGCCGATCGCCGCTGTACGCTGCCCGGGTGCCCAAACTCAGGGAGTCAGAAACCATAAAAGACGTGTTGATCGTGGAGCCTGACCGCCACGGCGATGAAAGAGGCGTCCTCATCGAGACGTACCGGCGCAGCTGGTTCCCACTAGGGCGAGAAATGGTCCAGGGCAACCGGGCCGACCGCGCCGCCGGCTCCATTGTCGGCCTGCATTACCACATCCACCAGGCGGACTACTGGACCGTGCCCCGAGGCCGGGCGCGGTAGTGCTGCACGACCTGCGCCAGGGCTCGCCGACGGACACAGTGACGATGGCCATCGATGTCGACGCCGATAACGCCCTGGGCGTGTTCATCCCTCCTGGTGTGGCGCACGGCTTCGCCACCCTGACGGACCTGACGATCGCATACATGGTCGACAACTACTACAACCCGGCCGATGAGCTGGGGGTGGCGTGGGACGACCCCGAGGTAGGCTGCCGATTGGGGGGTAAAGGACCCCGTCCTCTCCGACCGAGACAAGGCCAACCCGCGCCGAGCCGACCTTGACGCGGCATTCCGCCCGCACGCCGGCCTGCGCCGGTGAGCGCCGACAAATCGTTCGACGTGGGCTCTCCCCGCGTAACCGCCCTCGCCGGCGGTGTGGGCGCCGCCCGTATGCTCCGGGGCTTATCTGCGGTGGTGGGCCAGGCCAACATCACCGCGGTGGTCAACACCGGCGACGACATGGTGCTCCACGGCCTGTACGTGAGCCCCGACATCGACACGGTCACCTACACCCTCGGCGGGGCTTCCAACGACGAAACGGGCTGGGGCCTGGCCGGCGAGTCGTGGGCCGTCATGGACGCGCTTCGCGCCTTCGAGGTGGCCGACGGAGGCGACCGCCTGACCTGGTTCAACCTGGGAGACCGGGACCTCGCCACTCACCTGTTCCGAACGGGCCGGCTGGCCGGCGGGGCCACCTTGTCGCAAGTGACGGCGGAAGTGGCTCGGCGCTTCGGTGTGCAAGCTCGTCTGCTCCCCATGACGGATAGCAGGGTCGAGACGAGGGTCACGATCGCCCTCGGCGATGAGGTTCGCAACTTCGGGGGGCTGGCCACGGCGCTTGCCGACGAGAAACCAGGGGATGGGCAACCGGTGGGCAGGCAACCAGGGGACCGGCAACCAGTGAACGCGGCTGAGCAAGCCGAGGACGGGCCGGGCTGGGTCGAGGTCGGGTTCCAGGAGTACTTCGTCGGGTTCCGCCACAGCGTTAGCGTGAAGCACGTCCGGTTCGCCGGCGCCGGCCTGGCCCGGCCGGCGCCTGGTGTCCTGGACGCCATAGCGGACGCCGACGTCGTCGTGATCTGCCCTTCCAACCCGATCGTTTCCATCGGCCCGGTCATCGCCGTCCCTGGTATCGCCGAAGCGGTGATGGAACGGCGCAACGACGTCGTCGCCGTCTCCCCGATCATCGCCGGTAGAGCGCTCAAAGGGCCGGCCGACCGGATGCTCAGCGAGCTGGGCCACGAGGCCTCCGCTGCCGGCGTGGCCCGTCTCTGGGCGCCCCTGGCCGCCACGCTGGTAGTAGACGAGCAAGACGCCGGCCTCGCCTCCGAGATCGAAGCCGAGGGTATGCGCTGCGTTGTGGCTCCCTCCGTGATGTCAGGGCCGAGGGAAGCGGCCAACCTGGCCCGGGCCGTGCTCGGCACCAGCGCTCGCTGCTGACCCGCCTGCCACCTGAGGCCACTCACCCAGACATGATCTCCCTGGTCCCGGTGCAGGGTATGCCGGAGGTAAAACCCGGCGACGAGCTGGCAGACCTCATCCTGGCCGCTGTCGAATTGCAGGACTTCGACGTAATAGTGGTGACCCAGAAGGTCGTCTCCAAGGCCGAAGGCCGCCTGGTCCCCATCGACCCCACCGATCTGGCGGCCCGCCGCCAGCTGGTCCTGTCGGAGAGCGTCCGGGTCCTGAGAGAGCGCGATGGGCTGGTCATCTCCGAGACCCGCCACGGTTTTGTCTGCGCTAACGCCGGGGTCGACCTGTCCAATGTGGCCGACGGCCAGGCCGCTCTCCTGCCCGTGGACCCGGACCGCAGCGCTCGCCACATCCGGGATGCCGTCCGGGCCCGTACTGGTCTCCAGACCGGGGTCATCATTTCCGACACCTTCGGCCGGCCGTGGCGCACCGGGCTGACTGATGTAGCCATCGGGTGTGCCGGCATCGCGGCCGTGGTCGACCTCCGGGGCACCCTGGACACGGCCGGCCGGGAGCTGGCCGTAACCGAGGTGTGCGTGGTCGACGAGATGGCGGCCGCCGCCGAGCTAGCGAAGGGGAAGGCGAGCGGGGTCCCGGCTGTCGTGGTGCGGGGAGCCGACCGGTCCTGGTTCCGCGAATCGTCGGTACGGGCCGAGGTGGTGCGGCCCCACGACGAGGACCTGTTCAGGTAGCGGTCCAGCTACGAGCCACGAGCTACGGCCTTTAGTCACCGGGCCCGAGCCGCGGCGTCCCTCCAGCTAGGCGGGCGTGTTCTCCCGGGACCAGTCGATCACGGCGGCAGTGCCTTTGTCTATCGTCGTCCATGGCTTCCAGCCGAGATGGAGCGTCGCCCGGCCCGGGTCCAGGCAGTTGCGCTGCAGCTCCCCCGAACGGGCGGGCGCGTACATGGGCGGCTGGTTGACGCCGGCGTTGCGGGCCATAGCCGCGTACAGGTCGTTGACCGAGGTCTCGACGCCGGTGCCGATATTGCACAGAAGACCGGTCCCTCGCTCGCCCGCCCTCGAAAAGGCGTCCACGACATCGTCGACGTAGACAAAGTCCCGCGTCTGCTTGCCGTCACCGAAAATGAGGCAGGGCTCGCCCGATAGCAGGCGCCCGGCGAAGATGGCCACCACACCCGCCTCCCCCCGCAGGTCCTGGCGAGGGCCGTACACGTTGGACAAAGCCAGGGCGGTGTACTCCAGCCCGTGGAGCTCCCGGTAAGCGAACAAGTAGTCGCCCACGGTCTTCTTGGCCACGCCGTAAGGCGAAAGAGGCCGCTGTGGGTGCGATTCCTTGATCGGCAGCTGTTCGACGTCGCCGTAGATGGTCCCGCCACTCGACGCAAAAACCACCTTGCGCGCTCCCGCCGCCCGAGCGGCTTCGAGGACCCGCAAGTGACCCGAGGATGTTGATGTCGGCGTCGAGCACCGGGTCCGCCACCGATACGCGGACGTCGGCCTGGGCGGCGAGGTGGAAGACGACGTCCGGTGGCCGGCGGGCCATCACCTCGACCACATCGGGCGAACGGACGTCCACCTGATGAAAATGGAACCGGCCGCTACCGTTGAGCCTGGCCTCGGCCAGGTTGGCCAGCGAACCCGTACGACAGGTTGTCCACTACATCGACCGTGTGCCCCTCGGCCAAGAGCCTGTCCACCAGCGTCGAGCCGATGAACCCAGCTCCTCCGGTGACGAGCGCCCGGTACGGGGTTTTCATCGGCTTGATGGCGACTTGACCGCGCTCACTTCTTGGTTGTTGTCGTAGTGGGCGCCGTCGTCGTGGTGGTCCCGGCCGAAGTCGTCGTATGGCTCTTGGCCGTCGTGTTGCTCGACGGGGCGCTGGTGGGCACCGTCGCCGGGGCCGTGGTGGGGACGGTGGGCCCGCCGGCCGAGGTCGTGGTCGTGTTGGCGGCCGCCGCCACCAGGGTGGTCAGCCGGGAAATCGACAGATGACGAGGGTTGCAGCACGCTCAAGGTCCCGTTGTTGGGCGCAGCGGGCAAGAAGGCCATGGTGACAAGCCAGTTGTTCCGCAACAGGGCGCCCTGGTTGCAGTCGGGGATACACGTGTTGTCGGAGCTCTTCGCGTTCTGCAGGACGCCATCAGCAGCTGGCTCCTGAGGCGACGACCAGGTCATCACGTAGACGTGGCCGGGCTTGCCCTCGCAAGTCTGGCCGTCCTGGTAGAGGTGCCCACCGGGCAGCTGCAACTGGGCCGCATTGAGGGTTATGCCGACGGAAGAAGCGAACTTGCCCAGCGTGGCGTTCTGGCCAGCGGCCGCCTTCACGGTCGGGCTGATGGTGATTATCCCCGGTTCCTTGGTGGTGATGCCGTACGGGTCCTTGTTGGTCGGGACATAGGCCAGAAGCTTCCCGCACGCCTCAACGGCATAGCCCTGGTACCACGGTGGGGACTGCCCAACCGTGGGGGCAGTGTTGCCCGCACTGTTGACTTTGGCGTCCCGGTAATGCGTGGCGTTGTACACGCCGAGGACGCCCAGGACGATCAATACGACCAGCCCGAAGTAATAGCCGTACGCCGGCCGGCTGGCGTACGACCGGCTCCCGCCTAGCCCGGCGGCGCGAGCGACCTTCTTAGAAGAGGAGGCTTTGCCCATAACGGCCTCCCAGGATACCTTCCCGTGAGACCTGGGCCCATGCGGGCCGGCCAACGGCTGATGGCGGACGAGTAGCGGGCTGAGGCGGGCCGAGTGAGCCCGCCTAGTGCGCAGCCAGCTTGGGGGCCAGGGCGCGGCGGCCCATCGTCATGCCGAGCCGTAACACCAGGCCGATAAGGACCAAGGGCAGCACCCAGCGCCGCCGGCCATATGTAGTGCGCTCGGCGAAACGCCACATGGACACGTGATGGGCGAACAGCATCCGGTAAGGATGGCGGTCCGCCGACACTCCCTGGATATGCGTTATCTGCGCCGCCGGCTCATAAGCGATCTCCCACCCCGTGCCCCGCAACCGCCAGCAGAGGTCGACGTCCTCCATGTACATGAAAAACGAGGTGTCGAAGCCGCCGACGGCGTCCCAGGCCTCGCGCCGGGCCAGGAAACAAGCCCCCGAGACCCAGTCCACCTCCGCCCGACCGGCGTGGTCCCAGTCCGTCATCCGGTACCGCCGGGAAAAGGGGTTGCCCGGCCAGAACTGGCCGACGATGCCGTGGCCGAGCGCCTCCAGCAAGTCCGGGAAGCGCCGGGCCGAGGGGTACAACTCGCCGGCGGCGTCGACGATCCGGGGCCCGACCACCGCGACCTTGGGGTTGGTGTCCAGGACTTGCCGCAAGGCCCCCACTGCGCCTTCCTCCACGACCACGTCGGCATTGCAAACGAGCAGGTAAGCCCCGCTCGCCAGCGCCGCCCCGACGTTGGCGGCGCCGCCGTAACCGAGGTTGGCGCCGGTGGCGGCCCACTTCGCCGCCGGGTACCGCTCCGAGACGGCCTGCGCCGAACCGTCAGTGGAACCGTTATCTGCCACCACCACCATCGCCACGCCCTCGCCCCCCAGGCTTTCAATACAAGCGAGCAGGTAGTCCCGGGCGTTGTAATTGACGACGACCGCCGATACGTCGTCGCTCACGTCGACGTGAGGAGGTACTTGACGGTGCGCTCGAGCGGCTCGTGGTAGTCAGCCAGTAGCGGCAGCCCGAGTAGCCGCAATGCGGCGTTGTCGAGCACGGAATTGGCGGGCCGCGGGGCCGGGCGAGGAGGGTCCAGGTCGGCCGTTTTTATCGCTATTACGCGGGCCGGGTCCTGGCCCGCCGCGGCCAGCACATCGCGGGCAAAACCGTGCCACGACGTGGGCCCCTGGTTGGTGACATGGAAAACACCGGGCAGGTGGGCAATGGCCAACCGGACGACCATAACCGCCAGGTCGCCGGCAAAAGTGGGACAGCCCCGCTGGTCGTCAACAAACCGCAATGGGCCGTCGCTCTGCGCCAACCTCAATATTGTTTTCACCATATTGTGACCAAAACGGCCGCAAATCCAGGAGCTGCGCACGACGGCCGCACCGGGCAGCAAAGACAGCACCTCACGCTCGCCGGCCAATTTCGACCGGCCATATACAGACAATGGGTTGGTCGGGTCCCATTCCAGATAAGGCAACGCCGACGTGCCGTCGAAAACATAATCAGTAGAAATATGGACCAAGTGGGAACCGACCAGCCGGGCGCCCTCTGCCAGGTGGCGCGGGCCAAGGGCGTTGATGGCGAAGGCCTGGTCCACGTGGTCCTCGCACGCGTCGACCGCCGTGTACGCCGCTGCGTTGATAATAACGTCGGGTTCCCACTCGCCCGTCACCTGGAGCACCCGCTCGCGGTCGCTAATATCTAGCTCCGAATGGTTGAGTGCTAACAGCTCATTTTGGCGAGTTCCTCTAAGGAGCTCTTCGACTTCAGCGCCAACCTGGCCCGAAGCCCCCGTGACCAGAACTTTCACTTAGACGGCACGCTCTTTTTCAATGGTTCCCACCACCAACGATTGTCCCTGTACCAGGCAAACGTCCGGTCTGAGGGCCTCGTCCAGTTCGTGTTCGGGCGCCCACCCGAGGGCGCGCAACTTGGCCGAGTCGATGCAATACCGGCGGTCGTGGCCTAACCGGTCCGTGACATAATCAACCCGGTCAGGCCCGGCGTCGGCCAGGGCCAACAATTTATCGGTCAGGTCCCGGTTGGTAAGACCGTTCCCAGCTCCGATGTTGTATATTTCCCCTTCCTTACCTGAACGCAGCACGGCATCGATGGCGGAGCAATGGTCCTCGACAAAAAGCCATTCCCTCTCGTTTAGGCCGTCGCCATAAAGGGGCACGTTCAGCCCATCGAGCAGGTTGGTCAAGAAGAGGGGGATTACCTTCTCCGGGAACTGCCACGGCCCGAAATTGTTCGAGGCCCGTGTCACGAGCACGGGCAGGCCGTAGGTGGAGTGGTACGAGAGCGCGATCAAATCGGACCCGGCCTTTGACGCCGAATAAGGAGAACGCGGTTCGAGCCGGTCCGACTCGCCCGACGCGCCCTGGTCGACCGAGCCGTAGACCTCGTCGGTCGAGATGTGGACGACCCGCTCGACCCCCGCTCTCCTGGCCGCGTGCATGACCAGGTTGGTCCCTACGCAGTTGGTGAGGGCGAAGGCCTCGGCCCGGCAATCGAACGATCGACGTGGCTCTCCGCCGCGAAATGGACGATGCCGTCGTGCCCGGCCACGGCATCCTCCAGGGCCGGAAGGTCACAGATGTTGGCGTGCACGAACCGGTAGCGGCTCCCGAAGCTCTCCTCGACGTCGCGCAAGCTGGCCAGGTTGCCGGCGTAGGTGAGGGCGTCGTACACCGTGACCTCGTCCGAGGTGTTGGACAGCACCCACCGCACGTAGTTCGAGCCGATGAAGCCGGCCCCGCCTGTGATCAATAACTTCATGGCCCGCGAGGCTACTAGCGGTCTGGCTAGGAAAGGTCTACCAGGCAGTGGTCCCCGACCATGAGCCTGGTGGCCCGGGGCCGCCGCTCACTACGGGTCACCTCGGCCCCGAAACCGAGCAGCGAGTCCTCGATGCGGCCGGCGTCGACGACCCGGGCGGAGCCGACGATGACCGAGTGCTCGATCTCGGAGTGGCGGATGTAGCAACCGGGGCCAATGGCGCTGAACGGCCCGATGAAACTGTCCGTGACCTCGGTGCCGGCCCCGACAATGGCCGGGCCGCGCACATGGCTGCGCACCAGTCGAGCGCCGGCCTCGATCACGACCCGGCCGTCGAGTTGGCTTTCGGCGTCGACCTCGCCGTCAATGCGCCGTTCCACCCCCTCCAGCAGGAGGCGGTTGGCCTCGAGCAGCGGCGTGAGCTTCCCGGTGTCGATCCACCACCCGCCCAGGACCTCGGAAAGGACCGTGTGGCCAGCGTCGATCAACCACTGGATGGCGTCGGTGATCTCGAGCTCGCCCCGCCCCGACGGCTTGATCGAGCTCACCGCCTCGTGGATCTTGTGGTCGAAGAGGTACACGCCGACCAGGGCGAAGTTAGAGGGAGGCACCGCCGGCTTCTCGACCAACCGGAGGACCCGGCCGGCGCCGTCTAGCTCCGCCACCCCGAACTGCTGGGGGTCGTCCACGTGGGCCAGCAGGATTTGGGCGGCGGGCAGGAGCAGCTCGTCGTCCCCGAGCTGTGGGGCCGTCGCCCGAGCCCGGAGGGCCTCGAACCGGGCCACGAAGTCGCCGAGGTCTTGCTGTAAGAGGTTGTCACCGAGGTACATGACGAAGTCGTCGTTAGCCAGGAACTCGCGGGCGATAAGGACGGCATGGGCCAGCCCGAGCGGCGCCTCCTGCTGCAGGTAAGTGACTTGCAGGTCCCACGAGGAGCCATCTCCGACGGCCGCTTTGACCTCGGGGGCGGTGTCGCCCACCACTATCCCAACCTCTTTGATCCCAGCCGAGGCGATGGCCTCGAGGCCGTAGAAAAGGATGGGCTTGTTTGCTACGGGCACGAGCTGCTTGGCGCGTGTGTAGGTGATCGGCCGGAGCCTCGTCCCCGCTCCTCCGCATAGCACCAGCGCCTTCATGGTCTAGCCGCCTTCATTGTGGAAAGAGGCTAGGCGCTCCGGACGGTCTCACGTAAGCCACATCGCCGGCCGCCACTGTCATATGAGCTCCGGCACTGGTCCGCACCACCAGCCGGCCTTCCCCGTCGACCGCGGTTGCCGTCCCATGCAGCGGAGGGACGTCATCGGCCAGATGGACCACAACCTGGCGCCCGACCGTGGCGCAGGAAGCCCGGTACCGCTCGCCCACCATGTCCCAGCGGCCGTAGATGCGGTCCAGGGCCAAGAGGGACTCCACCAGCAGCTCACCGCGGTTGACGGAGCGTCGAGCCGCCGCGCTCAGGTGGGTCACGGGCATCCCGTCCGGCGCCCAGCCCACGTTGACGCCGGCGCCGACCACCAGGGCCCCATCGGCGGCCGACTCGGCCAGGACACCGGCGAGCTTGAGGTCGCCGATCACCAGGTCGTTCGGCCACTTGAGCTGGACGTCAACCCCGGCTGCGGCCAACGCCCCCTCGACCAGCGCGAGGGACACGGCGGCGACGGCGAGGTGGCGGCGGGGGGGGGAAGTTCTTGCTCGCTGAGGCGGAGCAAGACCGAGAAGAGCAGCGACTTCCCGGGCGGCGATTCCCACCGCCGGTCGAAACGGCCCCGTCCGGCGGTCTGGTAGTCAGCTACGACAACGAGGCCGGCCGCGGCGCCGGCCCGCGCCCTTTCGAGCAGGAGTGAGTTCGTCGACGCCGTCTCGGCTAGCTGGACGACGTCCGAGAACCGGCTCGCCTTGAGCCGGCCGAGCTGCCTGTCATCGAGGACAGGGCCGGGGCGGGAAGGGTCGACGTCCACGACCTTAGCCTGGCAGACTGCCCCCAAGTGCCGGCAAAGTCGACAACACCACGTTCCATAAGCAGGGTTCTGATCGCCAACCGGGGCGAGATCGCGGTGCGGGTGGTGAGGGCGTGCCGGGACCTCGGCGTCACGTCGCTGGCCGTTTACTCGGAGGCCGACCGCCGAGCCATGCACGTGCGAGTGGCCGACGAGGCTTACTTCCTCGGTGGCCCGAACGCGTCGGAGAGCTACCTTGCAGCTGACAAGCTCATCGACGTCGTCCGTCGTTCTGACGCCGACGCCGTCCATCCGGGTTACGGTTTCCTGGCCGAGAACGCCGGCTTTGCCCACGCCGTCATCGAGACAGGAGCAGCCTGGGTAGGGCCGCCGCCCCAGGCGATCGAGGTCATGGGGGACAAGATCAGCAGCCGGGCGGCGGCCACAAAAGTGGGTGTGGCCCCGGTGCCGGGTACCGGCACGGCGCTGTCGAACGCCGGCGAGGTGGTCGCGTTCGGAGAGGTGTTCGGATGGCCGGTGGCCATCAAAGCGGCGTTCGGGGGTGGCGGTCGGGGCATGCGGGTGGTCTCGTCGCCAGCCGAAGCCGCTGACGCTCTGGAGTCGGCCCAACGGGAGGCGGAAAAGAGCTTTGGGCGCCCGGAGTGCTACCTCGAGAAGTACTTCCCATGGCCCCGCCACGTAGAGGTCCAGGTCTTCGCCGACACCTTTGGCAATGTCGTCCACCTGGGGACGCGTGACTGTTCGGTCCAACGCCGGCACCAAAAACTGGTCGAGGAAGCGCCCGCCCCCGATTTGCCCGCCTCGGTCGTGTCGGAGATGGGCGAGGCGGCTGTCCGGGTCGCCCGGGGCTGCGGGTACGAGAGCGCCGGGACCGTCGAGTTCATCTACCAGGACGGAGAGTTTTACTTCCTCGAGATGAACACGCGTTTGCAGGTGGAGCACCCCGTCACGGAAATGGTCACCGGGCTCGACCTGGTGGGCCTCCAGTTCCTGGTGGCCAGCGGCAACCCGCTGCCTTTCTCACAGGACGACGTCCGCCTGCAGGGCCACTCGATCGAAGCACGAGTCAACGCCGAGGACCCGGCCGAGGGCCGGTTTACCCCGACCCCGGGGCCGGTTACCCGGCTGTCCATCGCCGGAGGGCCCTGGGCGCGTACCGACCACGGGTACGAGACCGGCGACGCCGTCAGCCAGTTCTACGACAACCTGGTGGCGAAAGTGGTGGCCTGGGGGCCGGACCGGGAGAGCGCCCGGCGGCGCCTGCTGCGAGCCTTGAACGAGACCCAGGTCGAGGGCATCCCAACCACTATCCCGGCCCACCTGGCCCTGCTCTCGCACCCGGACTTCATCGAGGTCCGCCACTCCACGACGTGGCTCAGCAGCAACGTCGACCTGACCAACGTGGCTCCCGCTCGGCCTACGGCCGGCGCCCAACCGGGCACCGAGCGCAAGGACCTGGAGGTCGAAGTGGACGGCCGGCGCTTCGACGTCAGCGTCTGGGTCCCTTCGCAAGGCAGCCAGGGCGGCCAAGGCATCCAGGGCGGTGCGGCTTCGGCCCGGCCGGCCCCAGCCGCGTCAGCGCCCGCCCACGCCGC
Source organism: uncultured Acidimicrobiaceae bacterium (assembly GCA_963749305.1). GTDB lineage: Bacteria > Actinomycetota > Acidimicrobiia > Acidimicrobiales > Palsa-688 > Fen-671. The sequence continues at coordinate 83,579 of CAVVMN010000010.1, read as the reverse complement.
GCCGGCGGGCGCCGCCACCGGAGGACAGGTGACGGTCCCAATGCAGGGCACGGTGGTGAAGGTCCTGGTCAAGCCGGGTGACGCCGTCGAAGCGGGCCAGGCCGTCTGCGTGCTCGAGGCGATGAAGATGGAGAACAACATCGTCAGCCAGTTCGAGGGCACCGTCACTGAGGTACGGGTGGAGGCGGGCGACCCGGTGGGGACCGGCGATGTCATCGTCGTCCTCGGCCCTGCCGCCAGCTGACGTCTCAGGGGCTCACCAGCGCCCCATCCGGGCTAGCTCACAGAGCCCAGTCGAGGCCGATGTCCAGCGCCGGCGAGGAGTGGGTGAGGGAACCTATGGCCACATAGTGGACGCCCGTACGTGCCACTGCCTTGACGTTGGCCAGGTTGAGCCGGCCGGAGGCCTCGACCTCGGCCCCACGGTCAATGGCCCGGCGCACCGCTTCGGCTGTGTCTGCCAGTGACATGTTGTCGACCAGGACCAGCTTTGCGCCGGCGTCAAGCGCCTGGTCCAGCTCATCGAGGTCGTCGACCTCCACTTCGAGCGTCAGGCCCCGTCGCCCCGCAACCTGGTGACGGACCGCCTCTACAGCGGCCTTGACACCGCCCAGGGCGGCAATGTGGTTGTCCTTCACCAGCAGCGCAGACGAGAGGTCCATGCGATGGTTCTGGCCACCGCCACAGCGCACCGCGTACTTCTCTGCCGCCCGCAGCCCGGGCAGCGTCTTGCGGGTGTCCCGCACCACCGCTCCGGTACCTGCCACCTCGTCGACCATCGCCGCCGTCATGGTGGCGATCCCCGAGAGGTGCGTGACGATGTTCAACAGGGTGCGTTCCGCCGCCAACAGGGTGTCCGCGGGGCCGTTCAATGTGCCGAGGACCGTTTGAGGCGCGACCCGGGCGCCGTCAACGATGTCCAGCTGGGCACTGGCAGGGCCAGTCCCGAGCCGGGCGCTCACCTCGTCCAGCACCAGCTGGGCGGTGACAAGGCCGGCGATGGTGCCAGGTTGCCTGGGGACTATGGATGCGCGGGCCGGCCGCGACCCAACGGCCGCTCCGGTCGGGTCTCCATCGGGAAGGTCTTCTGCGACCGCCCGGGCAATTATTTCCCGAAGGTCTGGCCAGGGAGGCTCGAGCGAGCTCAACCCGCCACGGCAGTGGGACAACCCACCGCCTCTTGGTGCTCCGATGGCACCACGCTCAGTTCTCCGGTACCCACTTCTCCGTCAGCCAGTACCTGGGCGACCTGACGGACCTGCCACGTGGGGTCAGGGTCCGGGTAGTCCGTGCGCCAATGCGCGCCCCGTGACTCACGCCGCCTGGCCGCCAACGCCGTGACTACCCGAGCGGCCAAGGCCATGTTGGCCAGCTCCCACGCCTGAGGGCCGTCTGACGGGCCGGCGAGACCAGCGCCGGCCAGGTAGTCAGCCAGGTGCTGCAGGCCCGCCGCGTCCCGGGCCACCCCGGCGCCTTTCTGGACCGCCCGCCGTAGCGACCCGCGGTCGAGCAGCACGGCACCTGGAGCGGTACCGCCTCTCCCGAGCAGCGCGTCGGTGAGGGGCACTACCGGCCTGGGCACCACCGGACCACCGGAGGCCAGGATGACCTGCGCCGCCCGCCGGCCGATCACGGCCCCTTCGAGCAACGAGTTGGAGGCCAACCGGTTGGCCCCGTGCAGCCCGCTCGATGCGACCTCCCCCACGGCCATCAAACCCTCGAGAGTGGTGCGGCCGCAGGCATCGCTCAGAACTCCGCCCATCGAGTAGTGCGTCGTCGGCGACACGGGTACCCACTGCTTGTCGGGAGAGAGCCCGGCTGAGGTGCAAGCGGCCACGAACGTGGGGAAGCGCGCCTCTATGGCGTCCGCGTCCGGCCCCAACATGGTGGCGTCCAGGTAGCAACGGTCGGTCCCAAGATCCGCCATCCGCCTGGCCATCCCCCGGCTGACGACGTCCCGGGGGGCCAGGTCGCCTTCGCCGCCGGGGCCGTTCAAGTAGTCGCCGTCCGAGTCCCGCAACCGGGCCCCGGCCCCCCTCAACGCCTCCGAGGCCAAGGGCCTCGGGTCGCGACCAAGGTCCATCCCGGTCGGGTGGAACTGCACGAGCTCGAGATCGGCGACCTGCGCCCCGGCTCTCAACGCGGCGGCCAGGCCGTCACCGCTGCAAGCTCGCGGGCTCGTGGTCCGGGCCCACAACTGCCCATACCCACCGGTGGCCAGGATGACGGTACTGGCGTAAATGCGGCGGAGAGACTTTTCCTCGGAGTCCCACACGAGCGCGCCGGTCACGGTCTCGTGATCGCTCGTCGTCAACAAATCGACCAGGAAGAACCCCGGCATTACCGGAACATCTCTTTGGTGTGCAGCGGCCAGCAAGGCTCGGGTTATTTCCGCTCCCGTAGCGTCCCCCCGGGCGTGGACCACTCTGGCCACGCCGTGACCGCCTTCCCTGGCCAGGGCGCCGGAATCGAAGCAGGCTCCAAAACGGGCCAGGATGCCCACCGCTTCGACGGCTTCTTCGGTTACCGACTGCGCCACCATGGGGTCTCCCAAACCGGCCGCCGCCCTGACCGTGTCAGCCGCGTGCGCCTCCGGGTTGTCCCCCGTCCCCAGTGCCGCCGCTATCCCTCCCTGGGCCAGCAGAGTGCTCCCGCCCCCTCCGCTCTCTTTGGAGACGACGGCCACTCGCCGCCGACCGGCAAGTTCAAGGGCGGCTGACAACCCCGCGATCCCGGAACCCACCACCAGCACATCGAGCCCATCCGACCGGCTGCGCACCTCACTCACCTCCACCCGGTGAACCGATAGAGATCATCCGCTGCACCGCCAAACGGGCACGGTCAGCCACGTCCTCGTCGACGTCAATTTCGTAGACGCCTTCCCGCAAGCAATTGAGCAAGCGGTCGGGAGTCGTCATCTTCATAAACCGGCATTCGGCGCGGGGGGACACGGCCTCGAAGCGGCCCTTTGGGTTGGCTTGACGCAGCTGGTGCAGGATCCCGGTTTCGGTGGCCACCAGAGCGTGCCCATCTCCCAGCTCCTGCGCCGCTTTTACCATGCCTGCCGTGGAAAGCACGTGAGTGCGTTCTTTCGGGAAATCGCCGGTGTCGGCCAACCAGAGGGCGCTGGTGGTGCAGCCGCACTCCGGGTGGATAAAGAGCTCTGAGCGCGGGTGCTCGGCTATCTTGCCTCGCAAGTCGGCCGGCGATATGGCGGCATGGACATGACATTCGCCCATCCAGATATCGATTTTCCGGCCGGTGCGCCGGGCCACGTGCTGGCCGAGGAACATGTCGGGCAGGAAAAGCACCTCCCGGTCCTCGGGGAGGGACGCCACCACTTCCACCGCGTTGGAAGAGGTGCAGCAAATATCCGATTCCGCTTTTACGGCCGCTGAGGTGTTGACATATGCGACCACCATCCCGCCCGGGTGCTCTTCTCGCCACTTCAGAACGTCCGGAGCCGTGATGGTGTCAGCCAGGGAGCAGCCGGCGGCCAGGTCAGGCAACAGGACCGTACGGTCCGGGGCCAGCAGTTTTGCCGTCTCGGCCATGAAGTGGACCCCGCAGAAGACGATCACGTCGGCGTCGCTGCGCGCGGCTAACCGGGATAGGGCCAGGGAGTCGCCAACGTGGTCGGCTACGTCCTGGACCCAGGGGACCTGGTAATTGTGGGCCAGGATGACGGCATTGCGGGCTTCAGCCAGCCGGCGCACCTCGGCGGCCCATTCGGTGAAGTCACGGCCTTGGTCCTGCTCCTCGCCGGCGACCTCACCTGTGCGACTTATACTCTGAATGAGCATATGCCCTACTATAGCGCACTTACCCGGTATCGCTTCAAGTGAGATTCAGGCGTCCTGAGTGGCGGCGGGGCCGAGCCTCTTCCGACCGAGGGTGAGGGACGAGGTGGAAAAAGGTCAGTGCCATCGACGTTTTTGGCCTTAAATAGGGCGGCACAGCCGCCTTTAGGCGGTCCTACAACGTTGGGGGCAACTTCCCGGGGCCGGGACGTGATCGCTTCGAGGGAGGGAGCGCTGGAGGAGGAGGCTTCGAGGGAGGGAGCGCTGGAGGAGGAGGCTTCGAGGGGGGGTGGAGGTGCAGGAGGTGCGGCAAGTTAGCGGCCCTTTCGCCACCGGGCGTGCCCACGACCACGCTGATCGTGCTCCCGGACGTGTATTACGTGTACGAAGCCGGCCTTCTTGGGTGCAGTTCCTGGAACTGGGCGAGAATTCTGTCGAAAGCGAGCAGATATCACGCCCAGTTACGCCAACGGCACCCAGAAGAGAGTCAAAACGGCCACAAACAGACTGAGGCCGGCCGGAACGCTGGCGCCGAGGGGCCCAAAGTCGCTGTGGGTGAGGACAGCCACGCCCCAGGTGCTGCCTCGCTCGCCTTTGGACGAAGTGGTGACGATTTGACGGCACCCCGCCTCCACCTCCAGCCGCATCACGGACCACCGAGACGCCGCAGCCCCAAACCGGGCGCCGGCCGCTCCCTCAACACCTCGCGCCGGAACCGGTAGAGCTCGGCCGGCCGCCCCCCTGTCCGCTGGTCCGACTCCCCCGTCGGTTCCACCAGGTTGGCCGAGGCGACCAGCCGGCGGAAGTTCTGCTTGTGGAGGACCTGGCCGGCGAGGGCTTCAATAACCTGCTGCAGCCGGGACAGGGTGAAGGTGTCCGGCAACACCTCGAACACGACCGGACGGTAGGCCAACTTTCCCCTCAGCCGTTCGAGGGCGGCAGCCGCGATCCGACGGTGGTCAAGGGCCAGCGGAGTGCCGGTACCCGACGGGCCGGAGCCCCTGTAGGCCGGCAACTCGGCGGCTAGGCCGGCCGGCCCCAACCTGCCTGCCGGACCCAACCTGTCCGCCGGCCCCAACCTGCCCGCCGGCGCCCTCGCCCGCCATCACCGCCTCATCGACTATCCGTAGCTCGTAAGCCAGTTCGTAACGGTCCAGCACCCGTACCGGGTCCCACAACGCGTGGCCCACGCCGAAGGTCAGCTCGGCCCGTTCCCGTCTCGTGGGCAAATCGCCCGGGCTGGAGGCGGCCAACCAATCGTCAATGGCCGGCAGGATGACATCGTCGAGCAGCGCCGGCCTCCCCGCCCGCCAATCCTCCCACGGGAAAAGGTCGTAGCAGCTCAACCACGTCGGGTCGTTGGGGCCACGTACCGGTTGGTACCGGGCCAAGGCCAGATAGGCCACCGCCAGTTCCCGCCCGCCTGGCGCCCGGCCCCGGTCCCCGAAGGTGTAGAGCTGTTCGAAGTACCTGACGGGGAGGCCCGTCTCGTCGCTGACGAGCCGCCTTACCCCCTGCTGCAGCGTCCGGTCGACCCGGTCGTCGAGGTGGGTCGACGGCAAGCCCAGCGCCTCGGCACCATGATGAACCGTGAGCAGCCGAGGTGTGGTCTCGTCGACCGAGATGAGTACGGCGCTTAGGCCGACACTGGCACGGCTCGCTCGACGGTCACGGCCGGCGGCGGAGCTATTGGGTGCGGCAGGCACAGCTGATCGTACTCAGCTATTACGAGGTCGTCTTTGGGCACCGAGCAGGCCGGGCACTCGGGGTCCCGGTTGAGCCTGAAGGTGCGGAAGGTACCCTCGAGGGCGTCGTAGGCCAGGAGGCGGCCGATGAGCGGCTCCCCGATACCCGAGGAGCACCTTGATGGCCTCCATGGCCTGGATCGAGCCGATGATGCCCGGGAGCACGCCCAGCACACCCGCCTCGGCGCAGGAAGGGGCCAGCTCGGCCGGAGGGGGCTCGGGCACCTGGCAGCGGTAGCAAGGCCCCTGGTGCGGCATGTAGACGCTCGCCTGGCCCTCGAAGCGGAAGATCGAACCGTGCACCACCGGGATGTCGAGCTTCAAGGAGGCGTCGTTCACGAGGTAACGGGTGGGGAAGTTGTCCGTCCCGTCGACGATCAGGTCGTAGCCGGCGAAAATGTCCAGGACGTTGTCGGCCCCGAGCCGCACGTCGTAGGTGACGACGTTGACGTCGGGGTTGAGGGCGACGAGCGTCTTCTTGGCGGAATCGACCTTGCGCTCGCCCACCCGGTCCATGTTGTGGAGGATCTGGCGTTGCAGGTTGGACGCGTCCACGACGTCCATGTCGATGATCCCGAGCGTGCCCACCCCGGCGGCGGCCAGGTAGAGGGCAGCCGGCGAACCCAGCCCGCCCGCCCCGAGCAGCAGGACCTTCGAGCGCAGCAGCTTGACCTGGCCCGCCATGTCCACCTCGGGAAGCAACAGGTGCCGCTGGTACCGGTTGCGCTGCTCCGGGCTGAGCACGGCGGGCGCCTCCCACGGACGGCCCTCGTCCTTCCAGCGGTTGAAGCCGCCGGTCATGCTGACGGCGTTCGGGTAACCGAGCTGAGCCAGAGTGTCAGCTGCGAACGCGCTGCGGACCCCGCCGGCGCAGTAGACGACGACCGGGGTGCCGGGGTCGGGGATCCGCCCCGCTAGCTGTATCTCGAGGTAGCCCCGTGGGATGTGGACCGCCCCGCTGCAGGGCCCCCTGCTCGAACTCGTCCGCCTCGCGGACGTCCAGCGCCACCGTGCCGGGCTGCTTCAGCATTTCTGCTGCCTCGCTCGGCAGCACCTCGGTGATGCGCGTGCGGGCGCCGTTCAGGAGTTCACGAAAACTTGCCATACCAATTGAAACCCTACCAGCTTGGTCGGCATTCCATTCTGGGCAGGCCCGGGGCCCGGGAACTAATTTGCTCCACGTTGGAACTTGAAGCTGTCATCGCCAAGCGACACATGTGCCGGAGCTTCCTCGACCGCCCGGTTGACCGGGCGCCGCTCGAGCGCGCCCTGACCTTGGCCACGCACGCACCCTCGGCCGGCAACACGCAGGGCTGGGCGTTCATGGTGCTCGAAGGCGAACAGACGGCCAAGTTCTGGAGCTATCAGGCCGAGAGTTCGTGGTTAGCTCACCCGAGCCACCCCGGCCTGCTCAATGCGCCCGTCATCGTCCTGCCGCTGGCCAGCCGGGCCAGCTACATCGATCGCTATTCGGAGCCTGACAAAGCGCCGGCCGGCGTCCAGCGAGTAGGCCAATGGGTCGTGCCTTACTGGCTAGTGGACACGGCCTTTGCCACGATGCTCTTCCTCCTGGGGCTGACGCAGGAAGGCCTGGGCGCCCTCTTTTTCTCACTTCGCAAGCCGGCCCGGCCGTTGCTCGACTCGCTCGGCGTGCCGCCCGGCTGGGAGCCGCTCGGCGCCATCGCCCTGGGCTGGCCGAGCCCCGACGACCAGCCGTCAACTTCGGCGCACCGGCCTCGAAAGCCCATCGCCGAGGTGGTCCACCGGGGTAGCTGGGACCAGCGGTGACCGGGAGCGGGTGGGGCGGGCTGGCCCGGGGCCGGCGGCCCAGCCGTCTACCGGCCCGCCCACCCGCCTACCCGCCGGCCCGTCCGCCCGCCCGTCCAACCGGCCCGTCCATCGGACCGTCCATCGGCACCTCGACCGGCCTGGATGCGCCTGGCTCGAAATCTGGCCCTCCTCACGGTCTGGTCCGGGACGGCGGTGCTCACCGCCGGTTGTGGCGCCACCTCCAGCGCGTCCCCGAGCACGGGGACCGACTACGTCAGGACGGTCTCGGCCCGCACCGCCCAGGTGGAAGTGGTACTGCACATCGCCTCCCCCCACGCCTCGACTTACATCGTCGGCACTGGCCAGGTCGACCTGTCGGACGCCGGCTGCGCCCTGACCGTTTTCGACTCGGGGACCACGGTCCACGAACTGCTGTCCGGCCGCGACCTTTACATCGAGCTCCCCCTCCGAGCGAGGTCAACGAACGGGGGCAAGCCGTGGGCGATGGTCGAGCTCCGTTCGGGACGGCAGGAGGGGCCCGGGGTAGCCCCCGGCTCACCGTTGACCGAAGTCGACCCGGCGCCTGTCCTGGCTCTCCTGCGCGTTCGGCCGAGCGACATGACGGTTGTCCGGCAGGCCATGGTGGCGGGCCAGGCGGCCCGGGAGTTCGCCCTCACCTACCCGGTCGCCGCTCTGGGCCGCCCCGGGCCAGACGGGACCGGGCCAGGCGGCGTGCTCGCCCTGATAGTCCAGGTGGCCAGCCCCAGGCTCAGGTACTTCCGCGTCGACGTCTGGCTCGACCGTGAGGGCCGGGTCGTCCGGCTAGAGGCGAGTACGGCCTTGGACAGAGAACCCGTGTCGCCCAGCCCTGCACAGGCGGCACTGGCCAACCAGTTGCCCACCACTCTGACGGTCCGGGTCGACCTCGCCGGGTTCGGTCAACCCATGGACCTCGACCTGCCGGTGGCCGCCGATGTGGCCCGCATGCCGCTTTCGCGGCTCCAGGCCGGCTTGCTCTAGCCAGGTGGCTCAGGCCGGCCACCACGCTCTCGGCTTCATCGCGGCCTCACGCCGGCGAACCGAGCTCGCCCGCTGCGTAACGGGAGCGCAACACTTTCTTGTCGTACTTGCCCACCGACGTCTTGGGCAGCTCGTCGACGAACACCCAGTGGTCGGGGACCCACCAGCGCACCACGCGGGCGGAGAGCTGCGCCTTCAAGTCATCGCCGCTGACGGTAGAACCCGGCCGCCGTACCACGACAGCCAGCGGTCTTTCCCCCCAGCGCTCGTCCGGGACGCCCACCACTGCCGCCTCGGCCACATCGGGTTGCGCCATCAGCTCGTCTTCCAGCCGGATGGACGAGATCCACTCGCCTCCGGACTTTATGGTGTCCTTCAGCCGGTCCGAGAGGTACAGGTAGCCATCGGCGTCCAACGTGCCCAGGTCGCCTGTCCGGAACCAGCCGTCGTGGAACTGGGCCGCCTCCGCCCCGCCAAGGTACGAGCCGGTTATCCACGGCCCCCGCACTTCCACCTCACCGACCGTGGCCCCGTCCCAGGGGGCGACCTCGCCATCCTGGGTGACGATCCGCATCTCCACCCCCGCCAGCAGCCGGCCGGCGGTGAGAGGCCCGGTCTTGCCCCTGCCGTTCTCGGCCGTGCTCTCCGCTCGGCTGCTCCCGTTAGGGCTGCTCCCGTCAGGGCTGCTCTCGTCAGGGCTGCTCTCGCCAGGTTCGGGCTCGGCCGAAGCGGGCCGGCCCACGAGGGCGAATGTGCAGACGGGGCTGGTCTCCGTCATGCCCCAGCCCTGGGACATGTGGACCCCGTGGACGTCCCGGAATTTCTCCATCATGGCCAGAGGCAGTGCTGACCCTCCCGACATGGCCAGCCGCAGCGAGGAAAAGTCGACCTCTTCCGGATGCTCGTCGGCATAAGCAAGCAACGAACCCCAAATTGTCGGGACTCCCGCCGCGCACGTAGGCCGGGCCGATTTGATCAATTTGCACACCGGTCCGCCGAGGAGCCATCGCTGGGGCATTACTAATGTCGCTCCGGTCATCCAGCTGGCAAAAGGCAAACCCCACGCATTGACGTGGAACATCGGTACCAGCGGCAAGACTCTGTCCTCCGCGCCGACCACGAACGCCGACCCCGAAGTACAAGAGAAAGCATGGAGAAAAGTAGAACGATGGCTGTAAGCGACGCCCCTCGGGACCCCGGTGGTGCCGCTGGTGTAACAAATGGCCGCCGCTGACCGCTCGTCCAGTTCGGGCCACTCATAACCAGTGGGCTGGGCCGCCAACAATTCCTCGTAATCGAGGTGCGGGACAGGCCCGTCGGCCCCACCGGAAAATGCCGGTTGCCCAGGGTCGGCGACGACCAGCACCTTTTCGATCGACGGCACTCCGGGTAAGACCGCCGACAAGAGCGGCAACAAACTGGTATGTACCATCACGACTTTGTCGCCTGCTTCGGCCATTATCCTGGCCAGGTCGGCCGGGGCCAGGCGCAGGTTGAGGGTATGCAGCACGGCGCCCATGCACGGCACCGCGAAGTAGGCCTCCAGGTGCTCCTGGCTGTTCCACATCAGCGTCGCCACCCGGTCTCCGGCCCGACCCCCAGGCCTGCCAGCGCTGCAGCCAGTCGTTCCATTCGAGCGGCGACCTCGATGAAACTCGAGGACGACGTCTGCTCGCCGTCAAAGCTGATCACCTCGCTGCGGCCGTGGACGGTCTGCCCGTGCCGCAGCAAATGGGTGATGGTGAGGGGGAAGTCCTGCATGGTGCTGGCGATCTTCCCGGTATGGCCGCTGTCAGGCATGTCAAGAGCTTGCCGCAATTTGACCTGCCTCTGCTGGGCGTTCGATAGCAAATGAAGGGCGACGACCATGACCCTGGGGTGGCGGACCGGGCTGTAAGACTGGGCTCCTGACCAGTTCGATCGAGGATCTGAGGACGCCGGAGGTGCCGGCTGCGCCGGAGAAAGCCGGGCCGGCGCGCCTAACCCACCTTCGGCCTCTTGGGACAGGCGCGCTCAGCAGCGCTGGTCCAGTAGCCCTGGCCCTGGCCGGCTGGGCCTTCTGCTTCATTGGTAACTGGCGAGGGACCGACTGGGCCGCGCAGGTCTACCGATCCCACCAGGCTGCGCACTGGGGCTTCGCTATATGGGACCCCGGGTGGTACGGAGGCACCTACCCGCTGAACTACAGCCTGGTTTACCCTCTTGCCGCCGGCTACCTGGGCCTGTGGTTGGTGGCCGCCGGGTCCGTGGCCGGCGCCGCGTATTGCTTTGACCGGTTAGTCGTGCGCGAGTTCGGGAAACGGCCGGCCGGCAGTTGGTACTTCGCCGCCGCGACGGTCGTAGAGGTCGCTATCGGCCAGCTCCCCACCCTGGCCGCTGAGGCGCTGGCGCTGGGCTCCGTGCTGTGCCTCGCCAATTGCCGCCGCGCCAGCGCCACGCCGCCCCGGGCCGGCGCAGTGCGGTTGGACCACGTAAACCGGTCGTTGCTCGCCTTCCAACTGGCCGGTGGCCTCCTGCTCGGCGCCCTGGCCGCCCTCACCTCCCCGGTTGTCGGTGCTTTCCTGGCCATGGTGCTGCTGGCATGGGGGTTGGCAGACATCGGGCGGGTTGGACGCTCCGTTGTGACCGTGGAACTGCTGGCCGGCGGGCTCGTCTTCGTGAGCACCGCCGCCCTCCCCCTCGTCTTCCCCGGCCCTGGTTATTTCCCCTTCGGCGTCGGCGACCTGGTGGTGGTGCTCGCCATTTGCGGGCTGCTGGCCAGCCCCCTCGTGAGGGCGGCCCGACAGGTCAGGGCGACGGCCGTCCTTTATGGGGCCGTGAGCATTGGGCTGTTCGCCTTCAGGACCCAGATGGGGGACAATGACATCCGTCTGGCCGCCTACATCGGCGTCCCGCTGCTGATCTGCTACCTGCCCCGCGTCCTCGAACGGCTGGCGGGGTACGGCGCCACAACACGCACCGCCGCCACCGACGGTGATGCCGACCGTGACACCGGCCTCCGTTCCTCGGCCGCCAGAGCTGTGCCTGTACCCGGTGCAATTGCCTACTGTGGGCTGCTACTCGTCCTTGTGGCCTGGCATTGGACGCCCATCGTGGAGGCCTTCGATGGGGACGCCAACGGCCCCTCGAGCACGGCGGCCTATTACCAACCTCTCATCGCCGAGCTCACCCGGCTGAGCGGCGGCCAGCCTGTGCGGGTCGAGATCCCCCCAACCGTGCACCACTGGGAATCGGCTTACGTGGCCCCCGTGTACCCGCTGGCCCGCGGGTGGGAGAGGCAACTGGACATGGCGTACAACGGCCTCTTCTACACCGGAGGGCCGTTGCCCGCCACCGCTTACCGCTCGTGGCTGCTGTCCAACGGGGTGTCTTACGTCGCCCTCGCCGATGCGCCCCTTGACTACGCCGCTACCTCAGAGGCTGCACTGCTCCGTTCCGGCCAGGTCAACGGGCTCCAGCCGGTCTGGCGTAATGCGCACTGGAGGCTGTGGCAGGTCGTCGGCAGCCCTGGTCTGGCCAGTGGCCCGGCCAGGATCCTGTCCCTCACCCCCCGCTCGGTGAGGATCCAGGTGTCGGGCCCGGCCAGAGTGAGCTCAGGTTGCGGTGGTCGCCGTACTGGTCCATCGCCCCGTCACCTGGGGTGCAGGCGTCCCGGGTGCCGTCGTCGGGGATGCAGGCGTCCGCGGTGCAGGCGTGCGTGAGCCGCGGGCCGGGGGGTTGGACCGATCTCAGCTCCGACGCCACCGGTGAGCTGGGCCTGAGCCTGTCAGTAGCTCATGCCAATCATGGCCACTGTCCCCCTGCAGGCAGCGTACGATCGTAAATGAACGGCTAATGATGAATGGCTGACAGACCCGCCAGGCAACGAGAGCGCACTGCAACCGGTCTGGAAGAGCGCACGATCACGACTGAGCTCCCAGGCCGCAGCGGCGCCTCTGAAGAGCGCGCCCGCCAGCGGACGGTGCGGCGACTGGGGCAACCGTTCGACCGGCAAAACCCTTTCGTGGTGGGCTTTGTGGCGACCATGGGCGTCCTGTTGGCCCTGGCCCTGGGGGCCGCCATCTACTCCATCCGGAGCACCCTTGTCCTGGTGTTCCTGGCCCTCTTTATCGCCGTCGGCCTCGAGCCGGCCGTGTCCTTCTTCACCCGACACCGTGTGAGACGTTCTCTGGCCGTCCTCATCGTGGTCTTCATCGCCATCGCCGTCGTAGCCGTCTTCGTATATTCCGCCATCTCCCCGATCGAGCGCGAGATAAACCAGCTGACCAAGCAGGTGCCCATCTGGAGGAAGGAGATCGCGTCGGGCAAGGGGACGGTTGGCCACCTGGCCCGGCAGCTGCACCTGAGCGACTACTTGGGCGGCACCAGCACAGGCAGCTTGGCCGAGGACCTGGCCTCTGGCGCACTGGGGGCGGGCAAGTTGGTGCTGAGCGCGGTGAGCTCGTTCCTAATTGTCACCGTGCTCACCGTTTACTTTCTGGCTGCTCTTCCCGCCATCAAAGGTTTTGTCTCACACCTGGTGCCCGAGAGCCGCCGGCGGCGGTTTGTATTATTGTCCGACGAGGTCCTGGCCGGCGTGGGGGGCTATTTGCTCGGCAACCTGTTCACCTCGCTGATCGCCGGCCTGGGCACCTTCCTCTGGGCGACCGTTTTCGGCATCCCTTACCCCATATTGCTCGGTCTTCTGGTCGCCTTTTTCGACTTGATACCGGTGGTGGGTTCGACCATCGCGGGCGTGATAGTCAGCCTCGTAGCCCTTACCGTGTCCCTGCCGGTGGCGGCGTCGACGGCCGCATTTTATATTGCCTACCGTTTTGTCGAGGACTATCTCCTGGTGCCCCGGGTAATGCGCCACGCGGTAAATGTATCGCCCGTCCTTACCGTATTGGCCGTGGTCGTCGGGGGCGCATTCCTGGGCATAATCGGTGCCCTGGTGGCCATACCTATTGCGGCCGGCATAAAACTGATCCTCGAACAAACCGTTTTCCCCCGCTTTGACAATTCCTGAACCGCCGGAGGTGCGGTCACCTTTCGACGCGATGATGGCCCTGGAGGCGCACGGCCCTGACACTTATGTCGGGACGGGGCCGAGCTACCCGTGGGGAGGTCTTTACGGTGGCCAAATAGTGGCCCAGGCGTTACGGGCCGCCGACCTGACCGTAAAAGCTGGCTACTTTCCTCACTCTTTGCACGCCTACTTTCTGAGGGTGGGCGATGCTGAAGAACCAGTCCGCTTCGAGGTCGAGCGCTTGCGGGACGGCCGCAGCTTTGTCGCTCGCCAGGTGGTGGCCCGCCAGTCCACGGGCGCCATATTGAACATGGCGGCTTCGTTCCAAACGGAGGGGGCACCCGACCATGGACGTCCAGGTGGCCCGGCCGCCAGATGTGGGCGCACCCACGGAGGCGGTGGACGTCAGCTGGGGCCCGGTGTTCGAGCTGAGATTTGTCCCGGGTAACGACGGCGCTCGACAGGCCCTGGACGGGCGCATAGACGGCCACGAGGCCAGTGACGACATGCACGCTGGTCGGGTTGACGTCCGCCGGCTGGGAGGGTCGCTGGACCGTACGGAGGGCCTCCAGAAGGCCTGCAGCTGGTTCAAGGTGCTGGAGGACCTGGGGCCGGCACAAGCGCTGCACGCGGCAGCACTGGCGTATGCCTCGGACAGCAGCCCGGCGTGGGTGGTGGCCGCCCTGCACGCACGGGAGTGCGCCCCGGCGCAGGCCTGGCGACCAGTCAGCCTCGACCATGCCATCTGGTTCCATCGGCCGTTCCGGGCCGACGACTGGCTCCTGTTCGAGACCTCGAGCGCCTCGTTGTACGACTCCCGCGGCCTCACGCAGGGCCGGGTCTTCTCGAGGCACGGGACCCTGGTGGCGACGGTGGCCCAGGAAGTGCTCCTCCGCCGGCCCAGCGCGACCGCCACCTAATACGGCACGAGGGCCAAAGTTGAAGAACCGGTTGGTGCCGATCTCACTGGTGCTCCTGGCCGCGTGCCCGCTGCTGGCGGCGGCCTGCGGCGGCTCCAGCTATTTGGGTGGGTCGTCGGTGACTACGGTGCCCTCCGTCACCTCGGGGACGGTCGACGTCCGCTCGGTAAAGGGATACGGCGACATACTCGTCACCTCCTCAGGCTCGTCGCTGTACCTCCTCACGTCGGACCCACCCGGCGGGTCCAGCTGCATCGGATCTTGTGCCATCGTGTGGCCCCCCCTGGTCGCCGGCCACCACTTGAAGGCCGGGGCGGGGGTCAAGGCGTCGCTGCTGTCGAGCTTCACCCGAAGTGACGGCGTGAGACAGGTGCTCTACAACCACCACGCCCTTTACACGTACGAGGAGGACTCTGACCCCGGCATGGTCAGCGGCCAGGGCGTCGAAACCTACGGCGGTATCTGGTGGTTGGTCTCACCTGACGGCCACGCCATCACTAAGTAGCGCGTCAACGCATAACCTGTCCCCTGTGGAGCGCGCCATGGCCGACCCGGTAATGGAGGCCAACGGAAGCTCGGTCGTGATCGGCATTTCCGAAGACCTTGCCGTCGCACCCACACCGGCACCTGTTGAGCCTTCCGCTCCGAACGGCGCGGCGGCCCCAGGCGCCTTGGTCCCGGCGCGCCGCAGTCGGGCCGACCGTTTCGCCCGCTGGGCCCTTCGCGTCCGGGAACCAGCGGACGGGCAGGAAGTCCACAACATCTTCAGCGCCTCGATGGCATTGTCGGGCACCCGTTGCCTGCTGTCCTACATCGTCCTGCCGGTGTTGGCGCCGTGGCTGGGTGCACTCCCCTTTATCGGCCCGGCCATCGGGATCCCGGTCGGCATCCTGGCCCTGGTGTTCGACGTGCGGGCCATGAGGCGGTTCTTCCAGACGGATCACCGCTGGAGATGGGTGGCCGCGGCCGTGTACCTGGCAGTGATGGCCATGGTGGCCACCCTGGTCTTCCGCGATATCTCCCGCCTCGTCTGAGGAGCACTTTAAGGCCGCCAGGCGGGCACGGGCTGAGGATCTCCTGAGGAACGGAACTTCGGGTATCTGACGCGCTCGCCCGCGCTCCGTGTTCATAAGGACAGCAAGTTCTTGAGGACAGCAGGCGGGCAGCCGATATATGCCCCAGAAGGAGGTCCGATGAAGCTTACCGTGCCAGCCATCAGGGCAGTCAGGCCTGGTCCCGAACGCGACGACGCTGCCGAGGAAACCAAGGAGCTGCTCGACGCCATCGATGCGCTGCTCGCCGAGAGCATGGCCGAAGCACCGACCAGAGAGATGGAGAGGCGCCGTCGCGCGTCCATGGCCCTGCACCCGTCTGCGGGCATTGTCAAGACCGGAGCAGGCCGACCGTTCCCGCCGGCCGCCGCCTAAACCCCGACGGACGCCGGTTTTAGCGTCCTTCTAGCCTCCGTACCCCGGCACCGGGGCCATCCCCTTCACGGTGGCCAACTGGGCGAGCACGCTTTGGGGGGCGTTCGAGTACACGTCGACCAGCACGTTCCCGTCCTGGTAGCGGTCGAGCAGGGACGTCGGGCTGGGATGATGAGCGTTGGCGGTGGCCGTGGCCGCCGTCGGGTACAGCTCTACTGCGACCTGCGCCGTCGTGTCGCCACAGTCACCCATCCACCAAAAATGCTGGTCGTAGGCGCCGTACACGTTGCCCAAGCCGGCGTTTTGCCAGCAACCGCCATTGACGACCGACTGGACCTGGGTCACCGTGGTGACCTGGCCTGGAGGCACCGCCGTCGGCGGGGTGGCCGGGAACGGCCCTGACGGAGGAATTGGGGGGCCAACGTGACCGGAAATGTTTTCCGCGCCGACGTGTAGGCGAAACCCAGATCGCGGAGGAAGGGTGGATGGCGGCATTTTCCCCGCCGGCATGCACAGAATCGCCACAGCCGGCCAGTGCGAGCGCGACCGTCGCCAAGCCCGCGGCAAACATCACGGCTCGTTTGGTCATGACGGAACGATACCAGTTGGGCTACAACGTAAACATGGCAGTCAAACGCCTCAACCACGCCGTGCTCTACGTCCGGGATGCCGAGAAGACGGCCAATTTCTACGAGACGGTCCTCGATTTCGAACGGCTACCCATGGGCTTCCCCGGGGCCGTGTTCATGCGAGCTCCCGGTTCGACCAATGACCACGACCTCGGTCTCTTTTCGATAGGTGAGCAGGCCGGCCCGTCTGGAGCCGGCCGGGACACGGTGGGCCTGTACCACCTGGCCTGGGAAGTCGAGACCTTGGCCGACCTCGAAGAACTGGCTGGGCGCCTACGCCGGGCCGGCGCTTTGGTCGGTTCGAGCGACCACGGGACGACCAAGAGCCTCTACGCCAAGGACCCCAACGGCCTCGAGTTCGAGGTCGCATGGATCGTCCCCGCCGACCTCCTGGACACCGCCGCACTGGCGGGCCGCTCGACCATAGGCCACCTTGACCTCGAAGCCGAAAAGCGCCGTTATGGCGCGGCCACCCCGGGCGGGATCGGGATCTCCCAGACCTGACGTGACCAGACCTGACGCGACCGGACCTGACCCGACGAGACGAGACGAGACCGGCGTTTAGGCCACGGCTGGCGGGGCCAGCCCGAGGCCCGGCACATTGCGCAGGACCATGAAGGTCACGAGCACGACAGCCGCCGTGACATCGAAGGCACGTCCCCTTATGGCGGGCAGGTGCCAGCGCCCGGTCGCCCGCCCGAGCCACGCCAGCCACCCCCACAGGGCGACCACGACGATGGCGGGATAGAGAGCGTCCTCGTGCAACATGAGCCCGAAATGCAGGTGGGCCGCCGCCCAGGTCGCTCTGGTGCCGCCGCAGAACGGGCAGTACAGGCCGGTAAGTGCGTGGAGCGGGCAGGCCGGCGCCAGGTGGTGCTTGAACGGGTTGGCCAAAGCCACAGTCGTTACCGCCGCACCCAGCGCCCCCGCGGCGCCGAACGGCCTGGCCCAAGCGGGCCAGTCCCACGGAGGCCGCGGCCTGTTCAGGCGGGCCAACATGGTGAGCTAGGTCGCCTTCTTCGGGAGCAGGCTGAAGCCCTCGGGCTGGACCCTGTACACCAGCGAACCGACGATCTTGTCGGACAGAGTCTGACGCTGAGAGTCCCAGATCGGCATGAACCACCCAATGAAGCAGATGATCGAGTCGACGATGTGCAGTAGCCAACGCAGGATGGCCGTGCCTGTGCCGATGTTTTGGCCGGTGGCCTTGCTGACGCATTTCAAGCCCACGACCCGCATCCCGGGTGAAGACCCCGTGGTCCCTACCTGGACCGAAAACCAGATCCACATCCCGATGCCCCAGATGTAGGCCAGGACCTCGAAGAAGGCGCTGCTCGTGGCGCTGGTAAGGATGTCGAGCACCAGCGACGGGATGAAAATGATGAGCCAGTCGATGACGAACGCGCCCGCTCGCGGTGCCCACTCAGCCAGCTGGCCCACACCCGGGGGCGGAGAGGACCAATTGGATTGCTGCGGTGAACTGAACTGGCTGTACGGGGGCAATTGCTGGCCACCATTGGGCGGCGGTGCGCCGTAAGGGGGAGGCTGGCCCCCGTATTGCTGGCCCCCGTATTGCTGGCCCCCTATATTGCTGGCCTCCGTATTGCTGGCCCCCATAGGGTGGCGCCCCGGGTGGCGGTGCACCGGGAGGCGGCTCCGAACCTGGCGGAGCACCCCAACCGCCCGTAGGTTGCGGCGGGGGTTGTGGTGACCCCCACGGTTGGTCGCCACCAGTGGCGCTCGGGTCGTCGTCGCTCACGTCAGGCCTTTCAACTAGGAGTTTCACGGGTAGTATGCCAGTTCTGCGCTTGCGTTGGAAGGGTTTCCTGTGGTCCCGGGCGTAAATACGCTGGTGTTTAATCCGCTCAATAACTTCGACGAGGCCAAGGGATGATGACCAATTTGGTCGGCCACCTGGGCCGCGAAGGCTCGGCCCCGACTCAGTTCTCGACGCTTTCAACGGTTGGGCCGAGCTACGCGGCCTCCACCTCTACCCCGCCCAGGAGGAGGCGGTCCTGGCCGTTTTGGCTGGTGACCACGTCATAGTGGCCACGCCGACGGGTTCGGGCAAGAGCCTGGTGGCGCTGTGCGCCCACCTTTCCATGCTGGCCTCCGGGCGGCGCTCGTGGTACAGCGCACCAATCAAGGCTCTGGTTTCGGAGAAGTTCTTCGACCTTTGCGCGCAATTGGGGACAGAAAACGTAGGCATGCTAACGGGAGATGCCTCGATCAACCCCGACGCCCCGGTGATCTGCTGCACCGCCGAAATACTGGCAAATTTGGCCCTGCGTTACGGCGAATCCGCGCCGGTCGACCAGGTGGTGATGGACGAGTTCCATTTTTACGCCGACCCCGACCGCGGCTGGGCCTGGCAAGTGCCCTTGATCGAGTTGAGGCGGGCTCAGTTCGTCCTCATGTCGGCCACCCTTGGCGACGTTTCCCGCTTTGTCGGAGATTTTGAACGGCGCACGGGCCGGCCGACAACCGTAGTCACTTCGATCGAACGCCCCGTCCCGCTGGATTACCGCTACGCCCGGACATTGGTGCACGACACCATAAGTCAGCTGGCAGCTGAAGGTTTGGCTCCCATTTACGCCGTCCATTTCACACAAAAGGCGGCCGTCGAACGAGCGCAGGCTCTTACCAGCGCGCAACTGGCCACCCGGGCCGAACGTGAGGCAATTGCTCTGGCCATTTCGCAGTCTCGGTTGGGGGCCGGGTTCGGGCAGGCGCTGGGGCGCTTCCTGCGCCACGGTATCGGCGTCCATCACGCCGGGATGCTCCCGAAATACCGGAGGTTGGTAGAGAGGCTCTGCCAGGAGGGGCTGCTGAAGGTCGTATGCGGCACTGACACCCTCGGCGTGGGGATAAATGTCCCCATAAGGACGGTACTTTTCACGGGTTTGTCCAAGTTTGACGGGACGACGAGCCGGCTCCTGACCGCGCGTGAGTTCCACCAGATGGCCGGGAGAGCGGGGCGGGCCGGTTTTGACTCAGCCGGAAGTGTCGTCGTCCAGGCGCCCGAGCATGTGAGCGAGAACGATCGGGCGCTGGCGCGCGCCGGCGACGACGCCGCCAAACGGCGCAAAATTGTGAAAGCCAAGCCACCAAAGGGGTTCGTACACTGGGACGAGGGCACGTTCAACCGGCTCGTGGCCGCCCAGCCGGAACCATTGACCTCCAGTTTCAAGGTGACCCATGCCATGCTGCTCGAGGTACTCGACCGCCCCGGTGACGGCTGTGCCGTCATGAAGCGGTTGCTGACCGACAACGACGACGACAGGCCGGCGCAACGCCGCCATATCCGCCAGGCCATCGCCATCTACCGCTCCCTGCTGGCCGCCGGCGTGCTCGAAAGACTGGACGCGCCTGATGAAATGGGCCGGCGGGTACGCCTGACCGTCGACCTGCAGGAAGATTTCGCGTTGAACCAGCCCCTCTCCCTGTTCGTGCTCGACGCCATCCCCCGTCTCGACGACGCCTCGCCCGAGTGGGACCTCGATGTCGTATCAGTGGTGGAATCGACATTGGAAGGCCCCCGCCCGGTCCTGATGGCGCAACTCGAACGGCTCCGCACCGAGGTTCTGGCCCAACTCAAAGAGGAGGGGGTTGAGTACGAGGAGCGCATGGAGGTACTGAGAGAGCTCGAGCACCCCAAACCGCTGGCCGATTTTCTTTACACCGTTTTTGACGAGTACCGCGCCCGCCACCCCTGGGCGCGCGACCACGACGTCCATCCCAAGTCAATTGTCCGTGACATGTACGAGCGCTCGATGAGTTTTGCCGAGTACGTCGCTTACTACGGCATAACGCGTTCGGAGGGCCTTTTGCTCCGGTACCTGTCGGACGCCTACAAGGCGTCGGTGCAAAACGTCCCGGAGGACTTGAAGTCCACCACCTTGCGCGACCTGTCGGAATGGCTTGGGGAAATGGTCCGCCAGGTGGACTCGAGCTTGCTCGACGAATGGGAACTGCTTATGCACCCGGCCGACCTGGAGGCGGCGCTGGCCAGAGGAGAACGGCCTACTCCGGGCCTGACCCCGGGCGGCGAGCCACCACCTCTCACCTCCAACGTGCGTGCGTTCAGGGTCATGGTCCGCAACGCCGGCTTCCGGCGCGTCGAACTGGCAGCCAGGAGGGACTGGGCCACTCTCGGGGAGATGGACCAGGAGGCCGGCTGGGACGCCGGTCGGTGGGAGGCGGCGCTGGCGCCCTACTTTGCCGAACACGCCTCGATCGGCACCGGTCCGTCGGCCCGCGGCCCCGCGCTGTGGCAGCTGAGCGAGGAGGGCCGGAAATGGCGAGTGCGGCAGGTCCTTGACGACCCCGCCGGTTTTCACGAATGGGCCATCTTGGTCGAAGTCGACCTCGATGCTTCAGATGAGAGAGGAGAGCCGGCCATCGTGCCGGCGGGCGTCGCCCGGATCTAGCCGCCCGCATCTAGCCGCCCGGGTCTAGGGCCCCATCCCGGCCCACTCGAGCTGACGCGGCCGGCCCCCTCGGTTCAGTCGGCTCGAGGTGCAACTGCCGGGCGGTCAGGTTGCCGGGCGCGAAGGGGCTAGCCGGCTTGGGGTCGCCAGCCGCGGCCCGCTAACCTCCCATTCCATGGCCATGAGACCGCTGGGGCGCGACGAGGCCCTCCAGCACCTGTTCGTACTGGGGACTGGCGTCTTCCTCATCGTGGCGCCCATCTTCCTGGTCAAGCCGCCGCCGCTCCAGTACTCGCTCATGGGGCTGGGTGCCTTCTTCATGCTCGTCGACCTCATCGTGGTCGCGGCATTACGGAGGCCTACGACTACCTAGGTTGGTCGTAGTGCGTTTGGCGGCGAGGGGCTTGCGCTCCTGGCGGCGGTCCGACTTTGGCGGCGACGGTGGCGGCGACGGTTTTGGCGGGGACAGGTTTGGCGGGGACAGGTTTGGCCGGGACAGGCCTGGCCGGGATTGGCGTGTCGGGGCCAGCCTCAGCCATGACGCCACAAGGACCGGGCTCTTCCGCTGTGGCCAGCAGCGTCCATATGACCTCTTTTGGCCCAACGACCCCGCCCATCCGCCACGTCGTAGAGATAATGCTGGAAAACCATAGCTTCGACAACCTTTTCGGACGGTTCGCCGGCGCTAACGGCATACCTCCCGGGACTACTTTCCCCAGCCCCACGGTACCCGGCGGGCGCGTTGGCCCCCTGCTGGCACCTGCCAATCAGGGCAGCGTCGGGCCCAATCTCGACAATTCGCGCCAGGCCGAACAGGTAGCCATGGACCGCCGAGCCAACGGCACGTTCGCCATGGACCGCTACACCGTCACGCCGTACGACGGGCTGGCCTCTATCACCGTTTTCCCCCCGTCGGTCGACCCCAACCTGCAGTTCCTGGCCAAGCACTACGCCCTCGCCGAGGCCAACTTCCAACCCGAGATCGCGCCGACGCTCCCTAATGTCCTGGCCGCGTTGGCCGGCACCTCGGGCGGTTGGTACTCGAACGATGAGCCGCCCGTCTCGGACAAGTTCCGCACGATCTTCGACCAGCTACAGGTGGCCGGGCGCTCATGGGACATCTTCTACGGGGTACCGCCGGCCGAACTCAAAGGGACCGTCTGGGACCAGCTGATGCCGGCGGGGCACACGGGCCAGCTGGTAGGTACCGGTCAGTTCATTAGCGAGGCTGCTGCGGGCACGCTGCCCGACTTCTCCTTCGTCCGGCCTGGTTATGGTTATAGCCAGGAGTCGCCGGAGGACATTTCTCTCGGCGACGCGTGGCTGGGCCAACTGGTGCTGGCCGTCATGCACGGGCCTGATTGGCCGTCCACGGCCATCTTTGTCACTTACGACGAAGGCGGCGGGTTCTGGGACCATGTGTCGCCACCACGGGTCGACGCCGCCGGCTACGGCACCCGCACGCCGCTAGTGCTTATATCGCCCTACACGGCGCCTGAGCTCATAAGCCAAACGACGACCAACCTCTCGGTCCTGTCGTTCATGCAGGCGCTGTGGCACCTGCCGCCGTTGGACGCCACCAACGGGCTGGCTCCGAACCTGTTGAACTACTTCAACTTCGGCCACGCTCCGGCGGCGCCCCAACTGCCACCGGCCGCCCCCCCTGCCACCCTCAGGGTGGTCGTGGCCGGCCCCGGTGCGGCCAACTACACCGCCCCTGTGGACCAGACGTTTACGATCGACCTGTCAGCAGAAACGCCCGGCCTGAACCCGGACCGGCGCTCTAAACGGAGCGGTGAAGCTTTCGGTTACCGGTCCTCCCGGGGCGCCGGCGGCCAAGGTGCCGGGGGCCGTGCCACTGCGCAACGGTGCCGGGTGGTTCAATGCTCGGCTGCCCGCTGAGGGGTACTGGCGGGTGAAGGCGGTCGGGCCGGGCACCAGAGTCAGGGTTGGGCCACTATCGGCGTCGGGGTCAACGCCAATACGCCATAGAAGGCGACCAGTTTTGGCCTCGGCTACGGCCGATGGTCGGTGCCCTCAGCTGATTTGGGAGCAAAAGGGTGACTTGGGACCTCGCCGTGTTGTACAGCAACACCGGGGCGACCCAGGTCGTGCGATGAGTCCCAGTTCCGGCGTGGACCGAGCCGATGTACAAACCGGGATGATCTTGTTGCAGAAAGTTTACCTTTTTGCCACAAGTTTGCCCTTTTGCCACGAGTTTGGAGGAATGGAGTCTTCGCCGAACGGTTCTTCCGAAGGCCGCGGTCGCAGGACCTGAGGGGCGTGGGGACCCGAGAGGCCCAAAGAGAGCTGGCGGGCCGCGGCACTAAAGTTCGCTAGGCACATAGCGACAGCGTTCCGACGCATTCAATGGCGAAAAGGAGAATTCGGGCATGGATTTACCTACGAGACCACTGGGCAAAACGGGCATGGACATCACCCATGTGGGATTTGGTGCATGGGCGGCCGGCGGCGGTGGTTGGGCGTTCTCGTGGGGGCCTCAGGATGACCAGGAGTCCATCGCCGCCATCCGCCACGCCGTCGAATCGGGCGTCAACTGGGTTGATACGGCGGCCATCTATGGGTTGGGCCATTCCGAAGAAGTGGTGGCGGCGGCCATGGACGGCATCCCGGCGGCCGACCGGCCGTTCATTTTTACCAAGGGCGGGCTCGTATGGGACGAAAACGACCGGTACAAGCAGGCCCGGCGGGTCGGGGCGCGCCAAAGCGTGAAGGCGGGGGCGGAGGCGTCCCTCCGCCGGCTGCACGTCGACGCCGTCGACCTGTACCAGATGCACTGGCCGGCCGACGACGGCGCTTCCATTGAGGAGTACTGGGGCGCCTTGCTCGAGCTGAAACAGGAAGGCAAAGCTCGTGCCGTCGGTTTGAGCAACCACAACGTCGCCCAGCTGGAGGAAGCCGAGGCGGTTGGGCACGTGGACAGCCTGCAACCCCCGTTCTCGGCGGTAAAACGGGGCACAGCCCCGGAGCTGGCCTGGTGCGCCGCTCACGGGACAGGTGTCATTATCTACAGCCCGATGCAGGCCGGCCTGCTGACCGGGGCCTTCAGCGCCGAAAGAGTGGCCAACTTG
The DNA here is from genome assembly GCA_963749305.1 of uncultured Acidimicrobiaceae bacterium. Lineage (GTDB taxonomy): Bacteria > Actinomycetota > Acidimicrobiia > Acidimicrobiales > Palsa-688 > Fen-671. The sequence continues at coordinate 59,738 of CAVVMN010000010.1, read as the reverse complement.
CACGAAGACGACTGGCGCAAGCGTGACCCTCAGTTCCAGGGTGAAAACCTGGAGCACAACCTGGCCCTGGCGGACCGGCTGAGCCAGATGGGCGAAAAGCACGACGTCGGCCCGGGCGCGGTCGCTATTGCGTGGGCCCTCACCTGGCCCGGCGTCACGGCGGCGATCGTCGGGGGGCGCAGCCCGAGCCAGGTCGACGGGTGGCTTCCGGCCGCCACTCTCGAACTCACCGAGGCCGAGCTCGACGAGGTCTCGGAGGCGATCGAGTCGACGCAGGCCGGGTTCGGGCCGTCCCGACCACCGCGCTAGACGGGCAGCCCTGGTTGGGGCGGGCCGCGCACGACGGGGAACGGCAATAGCGACGAGGCCGCCGAGCACCCGTCGGCAGGGCTAGTTCCGGGTGTCTATGCGGGCCAGCTTGCGGCCTACCCGGAGGTAGTAACGGCCCGCTAAGCCGTTGAGTTTCCCATCGAGCACCTGAGAAAGCGGCTCGCGGATATCCTCGGGCGCCAGCGGGACCTGCTCCTGGCCGGCGCCGTCGCTCGGCTCAACAACCACGCGAAGTCCCTTTTGCTCAGCGACACGGCGCACTTCGCTATTGCTGCTGGCAAAGCCGAGGCTCTTTACGACCTCGACCACAGTTTGACCGAGGTCCGTAACGGTGGGCAGGTCCTCGACATCAGCAAAGGAACGCCGGGAAAAGTGGGCGTCGAAGTCCTCTCGCGCCTTCATGGCCGCGTCGACCCCGTGCAGGGCGGCCGTGACCTCGCCGGCCACGATGCGTTTCAGGTCCATCGGGTGCAACGACCCGTCCGCCAACCGCTTGGCCGCCAAAGCCAGCTCAGAGCCCTGCCATTCCGAGAGGGCCTGCAAATAGGGCTCCATGAGACGGTCCGGGATAGACATCACCTTGCCGAACACCTCGCTGGGCTGAGCGGTCAGAGGAACGTAGTTCCCGGCCGATTTGCTCATTTTCGCCCCCGTGCCATCCGTGCCTTCGAGCAGCGGCGTGGCCACCACCAGCTCCGGTTCCTGGCCGCAGATTTCCATTACCTTGCGGCACATCTGCATATTCAGGAACTGGTCGATACCGCCCACCTCGAGGTCGCAGTGGACCTCGACGGAGTCGATGGCCATGGCGACGGAGTAAAGCAGTTCGGCCAGGGACAGGCTGTGGCCGGCGGCCAACCGGTTGCGGAAGTCCTCGCGCTGGAGGGACATCGACAGTGGCACGTGGGCTGTGATCTCGATGAGCGTCGGGAGAGTGACAAGGCGCAACCAGTCCCCGTTGTGGCGGAACTCAGCTTGGTCGAAATCGAAAAAGGGAGAAGCCTGGCGTCTATAGGTGGCCAGGTTTTGGGCGATGTCCTCGTCGGTGAGGGGAGGCCGCTCTTCCGAGCGGCCACTCGGGTCGCCGATCTTGGCCGTGACGTCGCCAACGATGAACACGACGAGGTGGCCCATGCGCTGAAAGCGGCTGAGCATCATCATGGGGACGGTGTGGCCGATATGCAGCTCTGCGCCGGTCGGGTCGATCCCCAGCTTGGCGATAAAGGGGCGGCCTTTTTCATTGGCCTCTATGACGCGCTTGGCCAAAGCTTCAGGCGAGGGCTGCAGCTGTTCGGACCGCTCGGCGACGAGGGACGCTTGTTCGGCCGGCGAAAGGTCGGTGAGGTCCATCCGGCGACGGGCGTACGTCAGCTCGAGGAGTTGACGGACGACGTTTTCGTCGCTCAGGTCAGCGTCCGCCAGCAAAGCGCTGGCCTGGTAGACGGAACGGCTGAGCCGGCTCATCTTGGTGCTTGACGCGGCATATGGTCGCTCGTCAGCCTAGTTTGCCCGCCGGCCGGCCGGCGGATACCCCTGTACGCCCGGCGCCGAGCTGTGTGGGCCGGCGATTGGGCCGCAGCTCCGTAATCACCGCGAATAAACGACGTTGCCGTAACGGTGCAGGCTCCGGGTCAGTACTTGCTCCCGTAACCATCGGGGCAACTCGACCCGGCCGCACGAACATATGGGCTCGTCGAGCACGCTCAGGCCGGCCTCCGCAGCGGCCTCCGCCACCACGTCTTCCACCCCGCCGAGCAACCGCAGCCGTGCGCCCGACCCCCGGCGCCGCCCCAGAGAGGCGGCGAACGACTCGTCGCTTTCCACCGTCACCGCCGCATCTGGCGCCCGCCCGCCGGCGGCACGGGCACATCCGGTCCTATGCCCGCTCGCGCCCGCGAGAAGGAGAAACTGACCGGCGTACCCGTTAGTTCGCCCAGCTTGACCGCCTTGACTAACTCGTCGTCCGGCACGTCGTCCCCGGCCCGCACGATCACGCCCGGAAGGAAGGGCCGGTACCGGAGCTCATTCGATTCCGATGTCAACCCGGCCAGCTCGGTGGTCTGGGCGAAATGGTGCTCCCACCAGCGACGGTAATTCACGAGCGCTTCGTCGGCGTCCACCGTCGATGCGTCTCGCCAGCGGCGCAAACCGATGAGGTAGTTGAGCCCACCAGCCTTCGCCGTGGGCCCGAGGCTGGACCGCTTCCAGCCCCCGAAGGGCTGGCGGCCCACTATCGCCCCCGTGGTCGTCCTGTTCACGTACAGGTTGCCGGCCTCGACCGCCTCCGCCCATCGGCGGTGCTCGACCGGGTCCAGCGAGGAAAGCCCAGCGGTGAGACCGTACGGGACGGCGTTCTGCCAGGCCAGTGCCTGCTCGAAGCTGTCGGCCCGCATTACTCCGAGGACAGGGCCGAACCACTCGGTCGTGTGCGCCCAGGAGCCGGGCCGTACGCCTATGCGTACGCCGGGGGCCCACAGCCGCCCCTCTCCGCTCAAGCTTTGGAACTCCACCGCCCCCCGGTCGGTGCCGTGGCCGTGCAGACAGCTTGGTTCGACGAGCCACGACTCTCCCGGGCCGAGCTGGGTCAACGCCTGCTCCAGCGCCTTGGTAAATGGCCCTACTATCGGGCCGACCTGACTGGCCGGGTCAGCCGCAGGGCCGGTCCGGAGGCTCCTGACCGCGTCTGCCAGCTGGCGCAGGAACGGGCTCCTGTCGTACACGGGAGCTTCCACGATGGCCAGGCTCGCCGCTGAGCATTTCTGGCCGGCATGGCCGAACGCCGAGAGCACCACGTCCCGGACAGCCTGGTCTACGTCGGCCGTGGCGGAGACGATGATGGAGTTCTTGCCGCTCGTCTCGGCCAAGAGCCGGCGCCGCGGTGCCCAGGTGAGGAACGAGCGGGCCGTTTCGTACGAACCGGTAAGGACCACGCCCCCAACGTCCGGGTGGGTTACCAGGGCGCGGCCGGCCGGGCCATCGTCGAGGGGGAGGAACTGGAGCACGTCCTCGTCGATGCCGGCCTCGCGCAGCTGGCCCACCAGCACAGCGGCGGTGGCCCGCGCCTCGGGCGCCGGCTTCAGCACGACGGCATTGCCGGCGGCGAGAGCAGCCAGCACGCCGCCGGCGGGGATGGCGTAGGGGAAGTTCCATGGTGGCGTCACCACAACGACTCCGAGCGGTTCGCTCTCCGCTTCTCCGTCCACGTCCGCCAGCAACCGCTCGAGAGACCCTGGCCCGTCCCGTACCAGCGGGCATAGTCGATACCTTCCGAGATCTCGGGGTCGGCTTCGTCCAGGGTCTTCCCGGCCTCGGAAGACATGACAGCTAGCGCGTCACCGCGTCCGACCGCCATGACGTCAGCGGCGCCGGTGAGCAATTCCGCCCTCTTGGCCACACCCAGGGTCTCCCACCCACCCGCTGCGGCGCCGGCTCGTTGCACCGCTAGTTCCACTGCGGGCACGTCTATGGCCGGCGCTTCCAAGGTGGGCCTGGCGCCGAGCGGCACTGGGCCGGAAGGCTGGGCCGGGCCAGCGTGGCTAAAGCCCACTCCCGGTTGGCGGTGACCGTCAGGTCAGTCGGCGGTTCGTTGGCGAAGCCGCTACCCCGTCGTGGCCCGGCCGCCTCCTCCGGCCGGGTTACGACATCCTCCTCCGGCCGGATTACGGGCTCCTGCCACCGGTCTTGACGCTGGGACCTCTCAGTGCCGACATGGTGACGAGCCCGGACGGCCTCAGCGAACCGAGCCGCTTCGGTTTCCCAGGGCGCGCTCCCGGGGACAAGCTCGAGGGCGTGGCGGAGGTACCCGTCCGGGGTGGCGTTCTCGTCCAGCCGCCGGGCCAGGTAGGCCAGAGCGTTGCGAAAGTCCCGGCGGGCCACAACGGGGGTGTACAAGAGGCCCGGGAGGTCCGCTCGGCTACCGCCGCCGCCTGGTCATCGGCCATGCCCGCCAGCATCTCAACGTCCACCGTCACACCCAGCACCTCGCACAGCACCAGCGCGAAGGCCACATCGAAGAGGTTGTGCGAGGCCACCCCGACCTCCACCGCCCCGGCCTTGGCTGCTTCCAGGAGACGCACGAGCAGGGCCTTGTAGGACGCGTCCGTCTCCGCCTTGGTCTTGTACGGAGGCTGAGGCCAGCACGCCAGTTCGGCGGCCGTCTTTTCCATGGCCAGGTTGGCCCCTTTGACGAGCCTCACCCTCAAGGGGGTCCCGCCCCCCTTCACCCGCTCCTGGGCAAAGTCCAAGAGCCGGCCCAGAGCCTGATGGGTATCGGGGAGGTAAGCCTGCAGAGCGATCCCGGCCCGCAGACCTGAGAACTCAGGTTGGCTCAAGCACCGGGTAAAGGACTCCACCGTCAGGTCAAGGTCGCGGTGCTCCTCCATGTCCAGGTTGACCAGCTTCGGGGCCGGGAGGAAGCCGCCGCCCGGTACAGCTCCTGCAGCCGCTCGGATATCCGCGCTACTGAACCCTCGAAGTCGACCAGCGAGAGGCCGGAGGCGACGGCTGAGACCTTGACCGAGACGCAGTCGACGTCGTCACGAGCCAGCAGGGACTCGACCGCCAGGAGTCGGCGCCCGGCCTCCTCCTCGCCGAGCACCGCCTCACCCAGGAGGTTGAGGTTGGGACGGCCACGCAAACCAGCCAACCGGCGTCCGAGAGCCCGCGGTTCGGCCGGGTAGACAAGGGACCTGGTCTCGTGCCGAAGACGGGCGCGCACCAGCATTACCACGGGGACGGGGGCGAGCTGGGCGGCCGCACCAGCCAGGCGGAGCATGCCCTGGTCGAACACTGACAGGCCGTCGAGAGGGCCAGAGGTCACGGCTCGAAGTTGTGCCACCGCCGTGGCCCCGTCCACCGGGCGTAGCACCCGGTCGGCCAAGGTGAAGACCAGGCGGGCACCCGTGGTGCTGGCCAACAAACGGCGTAGCCGGCGTTGCCGGCGGCGCACAGAAGGACTACTTAGCGCTCGCGCTCGTTTGGCCAGCTCCGCGGCCAGGTTGACCGAGCGAGATATAAGTTCATCGTCAGACGGCAGCACAGTGCTATCTAGTGTGCCTAGCAGTTGTCGCCTATCGACGATGGCGGTGCGGAGGCGATGCTCGCCCGGTGGCCACCAGGCGTGTTCACCGGCGGGCCGGCCCGGTCATGGCGGTCAGGAGCTTAAGGACGTCCCAATATTCTGCCTGGCTGAGCCCTTGACGGCCCGGTCAACCTGTACCGTCCCGGCGGGCAACAATGTTAAGCCGCACGTAGTCGATGACCGGCTCTGGCATAGCGGCCGCCACCGCCTCGACAAATGGCTGCCGCTCCTCAGTGGGCAAGGTGGCCAGGTGCTCGCGTAGGCACACGGTTTCGAGGAAAGGCGTCAGGCCCTCACCATGGGGAAAGGGCACCGGTTCGGGGTGCGACCACGTCTGGACGTCAAGGAAGCCAGCCTGCCTGAGGCGGGCGGCCGTCTCTTCGGGGGTGGCGTACAACCAGGTCCCGGCTCGTTCGACTCCCAGGGACTTCACCGCCTCTATCACACTGGCGATGTTCCCCTGTCCGCCGCACTGCGCCACCAGCTGGCCGCTCGGGCGTAAAACGTCGTGAAGGTTGGCGAACAGCTTGTCGTGGTCGGTCACCCAGTGGAACGTGGCGGTCGAGAGCACAGCGTCGACCGGCGCCATACCCTCAAGGTTGTCGGGCCGCAACTCGGTAAGGTCGGCCTCGACGAAGCTCACCCGGTGGCGGGCCGGTGCAAGCGGTCCCGGGCCTGCTCGAGCATCGAAGGCGAGGAATCGACCGCCACCACTTGCCCTTGGGGGAGCCTGGCCAAGAGCTCTTCGGTGACGCGGCCGCTCCCGCAGCCCGCATCGAGCACCGTCTCGTCGCCGTAGAGCTCGAGCCGGGACAACACCGCCTTGCCCCAGCGGGCTTGAGGCGCCGACACGCGGTCGTAAGAGGCGCCGTCCCAGTCCGCCGTCAAGGCGCGACACCCTCGTCTTTACGGCCACGAACGACTTCAGCGCGACACCCTGAGCCGAGCCTCACCAGTTAGGGGTTGACTTGAGGAACCTGGTCAGTCCCAGATGGCCTTGCCGGTGTCGAGGTCGAAGAAGTGGAGCTGTTCGGTGCGCACCACCATGGTGACCCGGGAGCCGGCCCTGAAGTCGCTGCGGGGCGAGATGCGGGCCACCCCCTCGGCCCGGGACTCGCCGGCCTGGAAGCTGGCCAGGTCGCCCAGCTCCTCGGTCTCCTGGGCGGCGGCGGCCGTCTCGGAGCGGGCCTTGGTGGCGTCGGTCAGGAAGTGGACCTGCAGCTCGTTGCCGAGCGCCTCCACCAGCTCGACGTCGGCCACCATCGTGTTGGCGGGGCCGGCGGCGGCGTCGGCCAGGGCCGGGTCCTCTAGGTCCTCGGGCCGGATGCCCACGATGACCTTGCGGTCCCTATAACCCCTAAGCGCCGGGCGGGCGGCCAGGGTGGCCTCGGGCAGGGACAGGGGCTGGGAGCCCACCTTCACGCTGTCGGCCTCGGGGGACACGATGGCCTCGTACAGGTTCATGGCCGGGCTGCCGATGAAGGCGGCCACGAAGATGTTGTCGGGGTGCTCGTAGAGGTACTGGGGGGTGTCGCACTGCTGCAGCTCGCCCATGTGCAGCACGGCCACCCGGTCCCCCATGGTCATGGCCTCGGTCTGGTCGTGGGTCACATAGAAGGTGGCCACCCCCACCCGGCGCTGGATGCGGGATATCTCGGCCCGCATCTGCACCCTCATCTTGGCGTCCAGGTTGGACAGCGGCTCGTCCATCAAGAACACCGACGGCTCTCGGACGATGGCCCGGCCCATGGCCACCCTCTGGCGCTGGCCACCCGACAGCTGGGAGGGCTTGCGCTCTAGGTAGTCGGTGAGGCCGAGCAGGCTGGCGGCGTCTTTGACCTTGGCCTGGACCTGGGCCTTGGGCACCTTTCTCAGCTTCAGGGAAAAGCCGATGTTCTCGGCCACCGTCATGTGGGGGTACAGGGCGTAGCTCTGGAACACCATGGCCACGTTGCGGTCCTTGGGGGCCAGGTCGTTCACGACCTTGCCCCCCATGCGCAGGGTCCCGGCCGAGATGTCCTCCAGGCCCGCCACCATCCGCAGCGCCGTCGTCTTGCCCGACCCCGACGGCCCCACCAGCACCATCAGCTCCCCCTCGGCCACGTCCAGGTCCAGGTCCTGGACCGCCGGCTTGCCGTTGGGGTAGATCTTGGTCACCTTTTCCAGGTTCACTGTTGCCATCGTGCCTCCCTGCGGTCGAACCCGTGCAAAGCGGCCCACACGACGTTGCCTCTGCTGGCTTTTACCGCTTTGACGAGCGAGGATAGCGTGCCGCTCGGGCCGACGCTAGTAACTCGCAAAAAAACGAGCACTCAAACCACGACCCGCGTCCCTTTTGGCCCACCGCTGAGACGGATTTCGCCGTCCCGGTTTACGTGCACGGCCACCTCGGAACCCCCGACCCTCAGTCCGGTGGCGCTAGTAAGCAACGAGTCGGCCACTACCGGGGACAACTCGACGGTGCCTCTCGGGACATCGGGCCGGATGCCCAGAAGCGCCGCCAATATTGCTATGGACGAGGCGGCCGCCCACGCTTGGGGATGGCACGAAGCCGGGTATGGGAGAGGGACGCTGAGGTCTCCTCTAGCATGGCCCCCGTAGAGCTCGGGCAGCCGGTAGCCGAAACCTTCGGCCGCGTACAGCAGTCCGTCCACCAGCGAGACGAGCGCCTCTCGAGCGCTGGCCCCCGACGTGCGAGCCAGCCCGGCGATGGCGATGGCGGTGTCATGGGCCCATACCGACCCGCAGTGGTAGCTAAGCGGGTTGAAACCGGCCGACGAGCTGGCCAGAGTCCTGAGGCCGAACCCGCTGTTGAGCTCCGAGCTGCCCAACCGCTGGGCTATGAGCTCGCTCTCTGAACCGCTGAGCAACCCCGTCCCGAGCAGGTGGCCTATGTTCGAGCTGAGCGAGTCGACCGGGGTCCCGTCCGCCTCCAGCGCGATCGCTGGGTAGGCGCCCTGGCTGTCCTCGACCCAGAAACGGGCTCGGAACCGTTCCGCCAAGCCCGCCGCGAATTCGCGCCAGCGGTCGGCCCCTTCCTGCCCGAACGCTTCGACCAGTTCGGCGCCGGCCATGGCCGCCTCGTAGGCGTACCCCTGGACCTCGCAAAGAGCCAGCGGGGCACTCGCTATTCGGCCGTCGCGAAACTGCACGGCGTCCCAGGAGTCCTTCCAGCCCTGGTTGGCCAGGCCCTGGCCAGACTCGTCGATGTAGCTGACAAAGCCGTGGGAGTGGCAGCCCAGGTCGGTCAGCCACGTAAGGCACTGGCGCATCGGGGACAGAAGCCTTTCGACCTCGTCGGCCGGCATCCCCCACTTCCAGGCGTCGTGCAACAAGCACACCCATAACGGCGTCGCATCGACGGTGCCGTAGTACACGGGCGGGAGCGACAGGGCGCGATGGTTATGACCGTGGTCGGTCTCGAGGTAGGTCGACCGGTCAGGCGGGCGGACCTCGTGCAGGATTTTGCCCGGCTCCTCGCCGGTGAGCTTGTCGAAAGCGCGTCCCTGACGTCGTGCCAGCGTGCGCAGAGTGCCTTCGGCCAGTTCGCTGCCCATAGGCAGCAGCAGCCGCGCCGCCCAGATCGAGTCGCGCCCGAACAAAGTCAAGTACCAGGGCGCACCGGCGGCGAGGAACACGTCACCACGGTCCGCCGGCGCCGCCATCCGCAAGCCCTCCAGGTCAGCCACGCTCAGTTCGACCAATCGGCCGAGCCTGTGGTCGTTGGCCTCGACCTCCGGCACCGTGAAGCCGCCGGAGTTCGGGGCCGGGGCGACAAACACCGCCGGCGCCCCTTGGTCTTCCAGTTCCACGGCCACAGACCACTCCGTCACCCGGCCCGGCTCCACAGCAAAGTCCCAACCGACGACGCCTGCGCCTTCCTCAATATCAGCCGGTTCGGGTGTACAGGCGAGCCGCACCAGACCCCGGCCCGGGTCGCCCCACGACAGGCCGTCTGCGGTTGAAGTGGCGGTTTTGGCCGCCGGGCGCAGCCCAGAACGGACATCCGAGATGGCGGCGAGGTCGCACGCCAACCGCACCTCCACGTGGCAGCTCAGCGTCGCCCGAGCGTGAGACCGCAGTGTGAAGGACTCGAGCATCCCCGTCGGGTTGAGCTCCCGTCTTCGGGAGACAAAGACGGTCAGGTCTGGCCCCGGGTTGCCGGCGCCGGCCACAGCATTTTCGAACGTGTTGGCCGCACCCCCGACGAGTTCATAGCCGAGGGCCACCGGCTCGGCACCGTTCACGGTCAACACAAATTGGCTGAGGGCACGGAGATCCTGGACGTAGAGCCCCTCCACACCTTCGGGGCGCATCTGCCCGTCGTGACGGGACAACGACATGGCCGGGGCGCACACCGCCGTCACCAGGTTGTTGAGGTACGGCTGCGTAGGCCCCGTGGCCCCGCCGTTCCGGGGCCGCCCCCGCCACCAAGAACGTCGGTCGGCGTGACTTGATCGTTCATATTTCTGACGATAGTGTCTTTTGAACGATCAACTTCGGCAGCCTGGGTCGGCGTACATCGGGCCCGGCCTGTACGAGCTGATCAGGAAGGGCTAATCAGGACGGGCTAAATCGGGACGGGCCGATGAGGACGGCTCAGGCAGGACGGGTAGTCAGCACGGATAGGCGGTGCGGCGATGGCACAGCGGGGGAACGCAGGGGGACCGGCTTCATCCGGCCAAGCGAAAAAGCGGCCCACGATCGAGATGGTGGCCGAGCGGGCTGGAGTGTCCCGCCAGACGGTCTCCAACGCCGCCAACGCGCCTCACCGCCTACGTCCTGAGACCCTGCAACGGGTGCTCGGGACGATCGACGAGCTGGGGTACCGCCCGAGCCACGCCGCCCGTTCGCTTCGGACCCGGGCCACCGGCGTCATCGGTTGCCGCCTATTGCCCAGCAACTACGGCGGTACCGGCGGAGTGCTGGACCGGCTCATCCATGCACTATGTGACGCGGCTCGTTCGAGTGGGTACAACGTGCTGGCGTTTTCTGTTAGTACCGACGACGAAGAGATCAGCGTGTTCGACGACCTCTTGCGGCGCAATGTCGTAGACGGCTTTGTCCTGGCCAACACCCACCACGGCGACGTCAGGCCCAACTGGTTGCTCGACCAGGGCGCCCGGTTCGTCGCGTTCGGACGGCCCTGGGGCGTGGACCACCCGAGGCACGCGTGGGTTGATGTCGACGGCGCCCGCGGGACGTCCGAGGCCGTCAACCACCTGGCCAGCCTCGGGCACACCCGGATCGGGTTCCTCGGTCTGGGTGAGGGCAACGGCGTGGGCGACGACCGCTTTCACGGTTGGCAGCGGGCCATGGACGACCTCGGCTTACCCGTACGGGGGCTCGTGGCCCGGGCCGAAGATGGCATCGCCTCCGGGAAAGCCCTGGCCGAACAGATGTTGGACAGCTCGCCGCAGCCCACTGCGTTTGTGTGCGTGAGCGACGCCATGGCTATCGGAGTGTTGGGCGCCCTCGAAGACCGCGGCCTTGTCGCCGGCCAGGACATCAGCGTGGTCGGGTTCGATGACAGCCCCATCGCGGCGGTCATCCGGCCCCGCCTGTCGAGCTTGCGCCAACCGGTGGAGAGCGTCGCTCACAAGCTGGTCGAGGTCCTCCTCTCAGAACTGGCCGGCACACAGCGACGTCCGTCGCGGGTCTTGCTGGCCCCATGGCTTGTCCGCCGCGAGAGCACAGGCGAATGCTCAGCGGCAAAATCCACCCCGACCAAAAACCCTTCGGCGGGCTCAGGCAGAAGCACGCCGAGGGCGCACGTCTCCCTCTACTTGATCAGCAACAGAAAGGAACAAATGAAATGAAACGATGGAAGATAATAGGCGGCCTGACAATTTCGGCCGCGTTAGTGGCGGTTACGCCGGGCGCCGCACTCGCTCAAAGCTCGCCGAAGCTCACAGGCAAGACACGCGGTGTGACCCTCAATTTCATGATCGCCTCGTCTGGCTCGGCAGAAACCGCCGCAGACAAAGCCGCCGCCACCGCGTGGGGCAAGCTCACCGGCAACAAAGTCAACGTTATCAACTCGTCCAACCTCACTTTGCAGCTGACGGAGGGATTTGCCGGTGGCTCACCGCCTGATGTCTTTTACGGCGAGACCCCGCTATTCGAGAGCATGGCGAAACAAGGTCAGCTCCTGGATAGCGGCAACCTGGTCGCCACTCCGAGCGCCTTCTACCCTTCGCTGGTGAATGCATACACTTACAATCACACTTTCTATTGCGTACCGAAAGACTCCTCCACCCTCGCCATAGAGATCAATACCGCCGACTGGAAAGCGGCCGGCCTGACCAACGCCAACCTGCCCACGACATGGGCCAAGCTCGCCTATGACGCAAAGGTACTCACCAAGGGCAAGACCACCGGGCTCGTGGTATCTGCCTCTCTCGACCGGCTGGGCGCCTTCTTCGCTGAGGCCGGCGGGTCGTACATGAACTCGAGCCGCACGGCCTTCACTTTCGACTCGCCGCAGAATGTGCAGGCGCTTACCTATATCGCCGGCCTGGCCAAGGCTGGCTACCTCAAGTTTCGCGTCACAAGTTGATGCCGGCTGGGGCGGCCAGGCACTCGGAGACGGGTCCGCGGCAATGACCGTCGAAGGCAACTGGATCATCGGGGCCATGCAGTCCACTTACCCGAAGATCAGTTACCAGGTCGTTCCCATGCCTGCAGGGCCGAGCAGTCACCATGGCACGCTCGTCTTCACCAACTGTTGGGGCATCGCCGCCTCCAGTAAGTACACAGCGGCAGATGTGAGCTTCGTCAAGTACCTGGCCTCGCCGGCCCAGCAGCTCAAGTTCGCCAACGCGTTCGGCGTCATGCCATCGCGCCCGAGCGTGGCCACGCAGTGGGCCGCCGAGCACACCACAACCGTGGCCAGTGGCGCTACGGGGACCCCGAACGTATCGGCTTTCGTCCAGGGTGACGCTTACGCGCTTCCCCAGGTGGCAACGATCGGCTTCCCGACCGTGCAGGCCGCGTTCGAAGCGCAGATACTCGGGCTCTCTAGCGGTTCGTCCAACCCTAAGCAAATGCTCCAGCAGCTCCAGACCAACGCCCAGGAGCTCCTGCAGCCGTAGCTCTCCAGGTACTCCGGTGGCGCTGGCCCTGCCCAGGCCCGCGCCACCGGGTACGCCCGTACCGGGTTTCAAGCCGACGTCCACCGGCAACAATCGGGTAAACCTCATCAAAAACCCAGTGCCTACAGAAGGCGAAGAAATCGCTTTCGGTTGGCAATTAGGAGTGATCTGATGGACACGCTCTCCCGCGGTGAACCGCCGCCGGACGCCGGCGCCGCCGGACAGGCGGCATCAAGGCACGATCGAGGAGGGGCAGGAAAGCCGCTCGTCCGGCTCCGCCGCAGTCGATCGGGTCTCCACCGGGGGGAGAACCTCTTCGGCTGGCTTTTCGTATCCCCGTCCCTCGCCGTGCTCCTGCTCTTTCTCGTCGCTCCGATCATCTTGGCGCTGTACATAAGCTTCACCAACTGGTCGGGCCTGACCAGCCCCACCAGCAGCGCGGTGAAATGGGTCGGGCTGGAAAATTACCGGACCATCCTCACCAAGCCCGGGCTCTACCAGTCGAACTTCGGGGCCGCCATCCGCAACAACTTCTATTTCGTGATCTTCACGGTCCCTTTACAGACCATCTTCGCTTTATGGCTGGCCGTGCTGGTCAACAACAAGTTCCTCCGGGGCAAGAGCTTTTTCCGGACCGCCTTTTATTTCCCGTCGATCACCAGCTCGATCGCCATCACCACTATCTTCATCTTTTTGTTCCAGGGCGAAGGCGCAGTCAATACGGTCCTGGGCTGGTTCGGCATCAAGGGGCCGAACTGGCTCTACGACGAGCAGGGCATCTTCTGGTCGTTCCTCAGTATCTTCGGGGTGAACGGCCCACCTGCGTGGGCGCAGCACATGGTCCTCGGCATTTCGGTCTGGGACTGGATTTCGGGGCCATCGCTCGGGATGTGCTTCATCATAATCTTGGCCGTGTTCACCACGTCGGGCACGTTCATGCTCTTTTTCCTGGCCGCCTTGGCCAGCATAGGAGAAGAACTGGACGAGGCCAGCGAGATCGACGGTGCTACCGGGTGGCAGCGCTTCCGGCTAGTGACGCTGCCCATGTTACGGCCCGCTCTGGTGCTCGTGCTGACGCTCGGTTTCATCTCTACGTGGCAGATTTTCGACCAGATATTCCTGACCGCCAGTAACCCGACCGTTATCACGCCAGCCTATTACTCCTACCAGGTCAGCTTCACTGACAGCGCCTTTGGCGTCGGCGCGGCGGTCGCCTTCTTGCTGTTCTGCCTGATCGTTTTCCTGACCGTGCTTCAGCGCCGGTTTATCAGGGAGGACCTCACCCAATGAGCGCCCGCAACTATCAGTCCCCCTGGCGGCGGGCGACCAATTACGGCTTCCTCATCCTCCTGGCGTTGATCTTTATCTTTCCTTTCGCTATCACCGTGGCCACGTCGTTCAAGACCGAGCCCGATGCCACGGCCAACCCGCTCTCGTTGGTACCTCACCCGGCCACGCTTTCAGCGTGGCAGCAAATTTTCGGCGTCGGGCCAACGCGTCGGTCACCGATTTCCCGCGTTGGTTCCTGAACAGCGTGTTCGTAGCCACAGCCATCACTCTCGGGCGGGTCTTTCTCGACAGCCTGGCCGGGTACGCCCTGGCCCGCCTCGGGTTCCGGGGCCGGAAGCTGGTTTTCGGCCTCGTGATCGCCACTCTCGCCGTACCCGGGGTCGTACTCCTTATCCCCCGCTTCTTGGTACTGAAGGAGCTGGGCCTTTTCAACTCGTACCCGGGCATGATCCTGCCGATGATCGTCGACGCCACGGGCATCTTCTTGATGCGCCAGTTTTTCTTGCAAGTACCCGTTTCGCTGGAGGAAGCGGGCAAAGTCGACGGCGCCAGCATCGGCCGGATCTGGTGGAGCATCGTGCTGCCGGTGGTCAGGCCGGGCCTGATCACTTTGACGATCCTGTCGTTCCAGGGCTCGTGGAACGAGTTCCAGTTCTTCGAGATCGCCACGATTTCCCCCAAGTACTACACCCTCACCACTGGGCTGGCCAATATCGTCGGAGGAGGGCTCTCTGCTGGCACCCAGTTCCCGTTGAAGCTGGGAGCGTCCGCTCTGACCATTCTCCCGATAGCGGTCCTGTTCTTCGTGCTGCAGCGGCACATAACGCCCGGACGTATGTCAGGCGCGGTCAAGGGCTAGCTCGCCAAAGCCACCAGTTATAGAAGCCACTAGTTACAAGGGCATCTACCTGGATAGCCTGTTCAGATGGAGCTGTTGCACTGGGAACGCCGCCCAAGCCTTCGCCAGCCGGCGCTGGTGGCTGCCTTCGAGGGCTGGAACGATGCCGGCAACGCGGCATCCGAGGCGGCCACCTACCTCATCCGGGCCTGGGGCGGGAGCCGGTTCGCCGTGTTCGACTCCGAGGAGCTGTTCGACTTCACCTCCACGCGCCCGCAGGTGCGGCTGGAATCAGGCGAGACGCGCCGTTTGGAGTGGCCATCGGTCCTGCTCTCGGGCGCTACGGCTCCCGGCAATGACCGCGACGTCGTCTTCTTGTCGGGGCCCGAACCTCAGCTCCGCTGGCGCAGCTTCGCCGAAGAAGTACGCGAGACGTGCGTGGCGCTCGGCGTCAACCTGGCCGTGCTGCTCGGCGCGCTGCTCGCCGACGTCCCCCACACCCGTCCGGTCCGGGTCACCGGCGGCGCCGGCAACGCCGAGTTGGCGGCGCTAGCGGGGGTCGAGCCGTCCTACTACGAGGGCCCTACAGGTATCGTCGGCGTCGTTGCTGAGGCTCTGGGGCGGGCCGGCATAGCGACCACGTCTTTGTGGGCCAGCGTCCCCCACTATGTCTCACAGAGCTCCTCCCCGAAGGCGACATTGGCGCTGGTCGAGCGGTGCGCCAGGGTCCTCGGGACGGAGGTGGACGTGGGCAAGCTGCGTATTTCTTCTGCGGCCTACGAACGCCAGATAAACGAGCTCGTCGCGTCAGACGAAGACGCCTCGGCCTATGTGACGCGGCTCGAGGAACAGGACGCCGAAGCTCAAGCCGCAGAGGCGGAGCTGGCCCCCGGCGAGGAAGGCGCCCGCTTGACGCCGGCCTCAGGCGACCGCTTGGCCGCCGAGGTGGAGAGGTACCTCAGGGACCACCGCAAAGACTGAGCCAAAGATTGGCCCGGGCCAAAGATTGGCCTTGCCAGAGATTGGCCCGGCGCAGACCCTGACCCGGTCCTTCCGCGGCGGCTGCCCTCGGCCTCCTTGGACCTCATTAGCTGCCAGACCGTTTGTGATGGCGGGACGGTAGTGTTGGTGTCAGTGGCTAATTGCGCTCATGGGTTCCCACAAGGCGAGTGCCTCATCTGCCAAACACTCGGTGGCAGCCAAGCTAAGCCCACGGCCACGAAGACCAAGGTGGGCAACTCGCCCGAGGCGATGGTTCCGATGTCAAACGGCCGGACTTCCCCGGCGCTGGTGCCAGCTGAGACTGACCGGCAGCGCGACGGTAGGCGCAGCGGCACAGGGATGAGCTCGTTCTGGGCCATCATGGTCGCCATCGTCGTCGGCGGCCTGCTGGTATGGGCCTTGGCCGGCGTCCTCTCGGTGGCCTTCCACATCGCCGAGTACGCCGCTCTGGCCCTGGTGGCCGGGTGGGTCGGCTACAAGCTGGGCCACTCTCGCGGCCGCCGAGGACACTGAGGGACCCGACCGGGCCACCCGGCCTCAAACCGCTCGAACCCTCTACACCCGAGCCCTCTAAAGACGACGAGGCCCCAGGCTGGCGCAAGCGCCTGCTCGTGCTCTGCGTCTGTTCCCTCAGCCTCTTCATGGTCACCCTGGACAACACGATCGTCAACGTTGCCCTCCCCTCTCTCCAGCACCAGTTCCATGCATCGGTGTCCGAGCTCCAGTGGGTGTCGGACGCCTATTTGCTGGTAATCGCGTCGCTGTTGCTTTTTGCGGGCTCCCTGGGGGACCGTTTCGGCCGCCGGCGGCTGTTACGGACCGGCCTGGTACTGTTCGGCGCCGGTTCGCTCGCCTGCAGCCTGGCGCCCAGCCTGGCGTTGCTCATCGTGTTCCGGATGTTGCAGGCGTGCGGCGGGTGCATGCTCAACCCGAACTCGCTGTCGATAATCTCCAACACGTTCACAGAACCCAAGGAACGAGCTGCCGCCATTGGGTTCTGGGGCGGCGTCGTGGGCATAAGCACGGCGGCCGGGCCAATTTTGGGCGGGGCGCTCATCGACGCCATTGATTGGAGGGCCATCTTTTGGGTCAACGTGCCGGTCGTGGTCGTGACCCTGGTGCTCCTCAGGCTGTTCGTGTCCGAGTCGAAGGCGGCCAAGCCCAGGCGACTAGACCCGAAAGGCCAGGTCCTGGCCATAATCGTCCTGGCTGCGTTGACCTACGGCATCATCGAAGGCCCCGAGCGGGGTTGGACCGACTGGCTTATATTGACGTGTTTTGCCATTACCGCCGTCGGAACGGCCTTGTTTATAGCGGTAGAGCGGCGGCAGCAGGAACCGCTTCTGCAACTGCGTTTCTTCCGGAGCCCTCCATTTTCCGGTGCCTCGGCCATAGCCGTATTGGCCTTCATCATCCTGGCCGGCTGGCTTTTCATCAACACCCTCTACCTCCAGGAAGTCCGGGGGTACTCGCCACTTATGGCCGGCGTGGCGGCGTTGCCGGCGACCGTGGTGATCATCGTGGTGGCACCGTTTACGGGACGGCTAGTCGGCCTACGCGGATCTCGCCTGCCGTTGTGCGCCTCCGGCTCGTTGCTGGCGGCCGGGACGGCGCTGCTCATACTCTTGCGCCCCGATACGTCGTACTTTTTCCTGGCCATCGCCTACCTTCTGATCGGGCTCGGGTTCGGGGCGGTGAACCCACCTATCACCAACACGGCAGTAAGCGGGATGCCGCTCAGCCAGGCCGGGGTGGCATCGGCGGTAGCGGGCACCTCCCGCCAAATCGGCAGCGTCCTGGGCGTAGCGGTACTTGGTTCGGTGGTCACCTCCGGGCTGCACAGGCAACTGAACACCCGTTTGGCCAGCTCCCACTTCCCCGAGGCGATCCGGGTCAGGGTCAGTAAAGCGGGCATCGGAACAGGAGGGATCAGCGGCGCGGGGTTGCCACCAAGAGCGGCGAAGGTACTGGGCGAAGCGTTCACTGTGGCAACGCACGCCGGGTGGGTGCTGGCGGCCGGCTGTGGCCTGCTCATTGTGGTAGTCGCCTTCTTCACCACCAGCGCCAACGCACAACGAAAGGCCCGAATGGTGCTGCAACAAGGGAGCGACGGCCCGGCCCGGACGCCGGCGGGAGCGGGAGCGGCGGGCTAAGCCGCCTTTACAATGACCGGAGCGGCGGCGATGGCTCGCCCCCGCCTTGGCCAGCCTCGTCGGCCTCGTCCCCGTAGGGGACATATCCCGATTCCTCGAGCTCGAGGGCCAGTTCGGGGCCGCCGGTAGCCACCACACGGCCGCCGGCCAGGACGTGGACCTGGTCGACGGGCAGTTCGGAAAGCAGGCGCTGGTAGTGGGTGATAGCCAGCACGCCGATCCCCGAGCCCCGCGCCAGGTCGGCCACGCGTCGCGCCACTGCCCGCAGGGCGTCGACGTCGAGGCCGGAGTCGATTTCGTCGAGCACGGCGATGCGGGGACGGAGCACTCCGAGCTGGAGCACTTCGTTGCGCTTGCGCTCGCCGCCGGACAGGTCAACGTTGAGCGGGCGCGACAGGAAGGCCTCGTCGAAACCGACGGCGCGCGCCTCGGTGGCCAGGAGCCCGGGCACCTCTCCCGGGTCGCGCCCCGACGCCTTGAACGCCTCGCCCAGCGCGTCCACCAGGCTGACGCCGGGCACCTCGATCGGGTACTGCAGGGCCAGGAAGAGCCCGGCGCGGGCGCGTTCCCATGCCGGCATGCTCAACAGGTCAGCCCCGTCCAGCAGGATCGTCCCATCCGTCACGTCGTAGCCGGGCCGGCCGGCAATTACATGGGAAAGGGTGGACTTGCCGGAGCCGTTCGGGCCCATTACGGCGTGGACTTCGCCGCTGGCTACCCGGAGGTCCACCCCGCGCAATATCTCTTTCCCGTTGACAGAGGCGCGCAGGCCACTAATAAGAAGTTCGCTCACGGGACGCTCACAATAACTTCGTCGCCTTCTATCCTGACGTCGTAAACCTGCACTGGCGTGGTGGCGGGGAGGGACTCTGGAACCCCGTCTTTCAAGGAAAACGTACTGCCGTGCTTTGTGCACTCAATACTGCAACCGAATTTCTCGACCTCGCCGTCGGAGAGCGGCCACTCTTGATGACTGCAGCGGTCGGCCAAAGCGTAGACGCCATCCCCGATGCGGGCCAGGCAAATCCCGTAGGGGCCGCCCTCGACACGGATGGCCTCGCCGTCGGGTATATCTACCAGCTTTACCCTTATTTCCTCGCTCAAGGTAATTCCTCGCTCAAGGCTTTGAGCCTCGACCTTCCCCAGGTGCGGGCCCATCGCCCGGGCTGGGGCTCGACAAGGCGGCGAAACCGGCGGAACTTAATTTGCTCGCAAAGGCCTGGCGCAGCCACGCCAAGCTGCCGGGGACGGGGAACCGCTCGAGGACGTCGTCGATAAACCCAAGCGCGATCAAGCGTTCCGCTACGTGTGGGGGCACACCCCGGCTTTCCAGGTAAAACCGCTCCGATTCGTCGATCGGGCCCACGGCCGAAGCATGTGAGCAACGAACGTCGTTGTCCTCGATCTCCAGGTTGGGGACCGAGTCCGCTTGAGCGCCTTCCGAAAGCACCAGATTGCGGTTGGTCTGGAACGCATTGGTGCCCTTGGCCCCCTTTTCGACACGGATGAGGCCGGAATAGACGGAATGCGCTTTGTTGGCCACGACGCCTTTGAACAGGAGGTCCGAACGCGTCTGGGGCGCCGCATGATGCTGCACGGTCCGCAGGTCGTGCATCTGCTCGCCGGAACCAAAGTAGGCGGATAGAAGTTGGCTGTCGCCTCCCGCACCTTCGAGCACCGAGTCGGTCCGCACGCGGGCGTAGTCGCCGCCAAGGGCCACCGTCATCGAGCGCAAGGTGGCGTCCCGGCTGACCCAGCTCACCTGGTTCCCAAGCTGCCAAGCTCGTCCACCCAGCAATTGGACTTGCCCGAAACCGAGCCTCGCCCCTCGGCCGAGCGATAGCTCCGTGAGCGGCACGGCCAGGACGTCGGCATCCGTTGAAGCAATGACCTCCATCACTCGCACTGAGGCGTTGTCCCCTACCTCGATTTCGAGGCGCGGGAAAACGGCGCAGCCATCCTCGTCCAGCCAATGGACTACAACCAGTGGTGCGGCCACCTCCGCGCCAGGGCTAACGGTCACTCGCCATGGGGCCCTGACGAAAGCACCGTTCATGGCCTTCCATGCGTCAGCTCGTGGCCCTGACAGCGCGGTGAGCGGTTCACCACCCTCCCTTAGAGGCCCGTGCCCGGAAGACATCACCTCGAGGCCCGGTTGCGGTCGCAAGACGGGGCCTTCACCGCCATTGTGGCTAATGACCAGGGTGGCGGCCGGGCCGACGGCGGCGACCAACTGCTGGACAGCCACGGGGAGTTCATCCGTCCCCACCACCGTCGCGGACGGGCAAGGGGCGTAACGGGCCAGGTCCAGCTCTTCGATGCGGCTGTAGCGCCAGATTTCTTCTGACTCCGTCGGGAGCTCCAGGCCGGCAAAAAGCTCCCAGGACGACCGGCGCAGGTCAAGGAGCCACGCCGGCCCAGGCAGAGCCTCGACGACATCCGCGTTGAACTCAGAACTCAAAGGAACGGGCACAGTGACTCAATAGTTTAGGTTATGCCGTGCCCGAATTGTTCAGCTTCCCAGACGATGGCACCCTGAGTACGTGCTGCTGACCTCACCGGGCCGTCGGCGCCCCACCCCCGGCGCCGCGGGCTCTCGGTCTGCGGGCGCTCGGTCCGAGGGAAATAGGTCCGCACGCGGCCGGGTCGCCCGGGCCGGCGCCAGCTTTGCCAGTGCGTCCCTGATCGCCAGCTCCCTGGCCGTGGGAACGGGTACCCATACGGCGGCCCGCCCCATTACAAGGGGCGGGCTACCCCCGGCGTCGGTAGACATCTCGGTCGGGCCTCGCGCCCTGGGTTGGATCAGCCCTCACCTGTTCGGTGCCAACCTCCTCTGGCCCTACAACGCCGAGGGTGCCTTCAACCCGCTGACCGACAACTTCTACCCTGCGTTCGTGGACGAGGTCCGCCAGTTGGGCGTGACATCTCTGCGGTACCCGGCCGGGATCACGGCTGACAGCTTCGATTGGCTCCATGCCATCGGGCCCCAAGCGCAGCGACTGCCTAACGAGCCCTACGGCATGCAGAGCGCCGAGCTGTCGAAAGTCTGCTGCACGCTCGACGGGCCGGCACCTTCTACCGTGGGGCCCGGCGAGTTTGGGGACCTGCTCGATCAGACAGGTTCCATCGGCGATGTGATAGTGAACTTCGCCACGGGCACGGCAGATGAAGCGGCTGACTTTGTCGCCTATATGACAGCCCCTTATGGCCAGCAACCGTCTTCGCAGCCCTCCGAGCCGGGCTTCTGGGCCGCTCTCCGGGCCAAAAATGGCCACCCGGCGCCATACAACGTCCCGTTTTGGGAGGTGGGCAACGAGCAGGACGGCCCCGGCCAGGACGGCTGGCGTTCGGGGGTGGTCGTCAGCGTTGGGCCTCACGACACCCCGTGCCCGACGACGGTGGAGCGCATTTGCTTGTACGCCTTCGGCGGTACGACTGCCTTTTACAACCAGACGGTTGGCATACTGGCCGACCAGCTGCCCTCCGCTTCGTACTCAACTGGCCTTCCAAACCAGGCTTTTTACGTTTATTTCCCCCCGGTTGTCCCCGGGAGCCAGACGATCGATGTCGGAGGCGAGCCGTGGCAAGAGGTACCCAGCCTCAACGAGGCGAGCGCAGGTCAACACGTGTACCAGTTGATCGCCTCGAAGGGGGAGGTTCTGTTTGGCAATGGTGTGCACGGCGCCGTCCCGCCTGAAGGGGGGGCCATAACGGCCAGCTATGAGTCAGGCCCCCACGGCGGCTTCGTAGAGTTTTACCGGGCCATGAAGGCCATGAACCCGCGTGTCCACATTTGCGAAACCGAAGAGGCGAACACCGTTTTTCTGCAAGTCATGGGCAAGACATATGCATACGACTGCGTCGAGTTGCATAAATACGCCAAGCCCCTTGACCTGAGCGCGCCCATGAGCACGTACGAAGAAAACCTCATGGGCGCGCCTCTGGTAGAGGGGGCCAAACTGGCTGCCCTGCAACAACAGATCCGTCAATATTCGGGACGGAACATCCCTGTCGTCATAACCGAGTACGGGCAACTTATAAGACCTATGCCATACTCCGACCTCGACTTCAACTTGTCCCTCGACGACGGCCTGCTCGTAGCGTCCCAATTACGCCAATGGATAGTGCACGGGATATTGCTGGCCGAAAAATACCTCCTGGTATCGACCCCGTTCATCGACGACAACCCAATCGACTTGAGCGTCGACCCGGTCGGGTTGAGCATAGACAGCGCCATGATCGCCGGGCCAGGACCTTCGTTCATCACTGAACCATCTGGCCAGGTCCTGGGCTTGATGGCCCGCTTAGGTGGCACAGAAAGGCTCTATTCAAATATTGCCGGCGACCCCACGATGCCGGCCACCCCCGGCGGGCAGGTGGCCGTCCTGCAGGCCGTGGCCAGTTCGTCGAACGGCAAGTTGTTGTTGCTCGTGATCAACGTCAGCCCCGACCGTAGGGTCCTGGCCGAAGTTAGCCCTTGGCACATCGCCCAACCCCGGTACGTGAAGGCCACCGTCCTGGACGGCCCGACCCCGACCGCCTTCAACACCTATAGCGAGCCCGACAATGTGGAGACAAGGACCTCGACCTTTCAGGTCGGGCAACACTATTTCGTGTGGGATTTCCCGGCCCATTCTTTGACCCTGCTCCAGATGCCACTGCTCAAGCCGGGGACGTTCCGCGTCTAGGTGTTCAATCTCTCCGGCACTCAGAAAACTCAGCCAGGAGGCCCGTAACTTCAGCATCTGTGGTCTGGCTGAAGTCCTCGTACCAGGCTCCGACCGCTTGCATGTGCGTGGGCCGGACACTGCAGATTTCCTCGTCCACCAGGGGGGCCAGCAGGGCCAACGGCTCGGGAGGGGCCACCGGGACGGCCAGGATAAGCCGACGCGGTTGCCGCCCCCGGACCGCAATCAGCGCCGCCCACATCGACGCCCCGGTCGCCAAGCCATCGTCAACGACGACGGCCGAACTGCCCGTGAGCGAAGCGCCGGCGCCGCCACTGTCGTAGAGCTCGCACTGGCGCGCAACTTTTTCCGCCGCTTTGGACACCAGTTGCTCAACCCGCTCGTCGCTCAAGCGCAGCGCCGCTATCACGTCGTAGTTGAGGACCTTCACCCCACCAGGGGCGACGGCACCGATGGCCAGTTCTTCCCGGCCCGGAGCACCGACCTTGCAAACCGGCATAGCCACGAGGCCAGCGCCGATCTTTCGCGCCACCTCGGCGCCGACCGGGCACCCCGCCCCTCGGTAGCGCCACCACCACCGGACGCACCAGCTGTTCACCGCGGGCCACTTGCTCGCCGAGCACCCTGCCAGCGTCGGCCCGGTCGGCGAACAGGCCTTCGAACAAGGGCTCCCTAGCCCCCGGCCTCTTGGTCCGTTTGGTCGGTGTCCACCACCACCCGCCGGTGGTCGTAGGAGTCGTAGCGGACCGGGATCGTCCCCCCGACTTTCACCCGCGCCCGCTCTTCGGGCGTGGGGAACGCCACCCGGGTGGTCACCTCGAACGGTTCTCCCTCGCTCGGCTGGACCCTGAGCGTCAAGCGGCTGCGCGTGACCGGCCCGAGGGTCCGCTCGTCCACTACCGACATGACCAGTGCCTGGGCCTGGGTGTTGAGGGGCCTCAGGTCACCGAAGGACTGGTCCTGTTCCGCCGTCGGCTGCGGTTCGCTAACCGGCTGCGGCGGTGGCGGTCCAGCCTGACTGGCCCGGCGTTCGTTGCGGTCACGCGGCGGCCGGCGAGGCGCCTTGGTGGGCGAGGACGACGAGGAACCGGGGTGACTGGTCCGTGCCGGCCGCTGGCTCGCCTGGCCCGCCTGTCCCCTGGAACGGCCCCTGAGCATTGACGGCCAAGCTCAACACTCCGACCACGACCACCAGCATGATGGCCAACGCCAAGGCCGCTCCCACAGCTGGATCTTAGGGCACGCTAGGCGCGCGTTCGGCGTCAGGCGCTGAGGCTCCGGAACAGCTCAATTGCCGAGGCTCAGGAGACCCGCCGCCGGTAGCGAGCGGGCCTCGTGGGGCCCGCGCTAGCCGACGCTGCCCTCCATCTGAAGCTCGATCAGCCGGCTCCACTCGACGGCGTACTCCATCGGCAGGGTTCGGGTCACTGGCTCGATGAAGCCGTTGACGATCATGCTCATCGCCTGTTGCTCCGAAAGCCCGCGGCTCATGAGGTAGAAGAGCTGGTCGTCACCGACCTTCGAGATGGTCGCCTCGTGGCCCACCTGAGCATCGTGCTCACCGAACTCGATGTACGGGTACGTGTCCGACCGGGACTTCTCGTCCAGCAACAACGCATCGCAGCGCACGAAGCTCTTGGAGTGCTTGGCCCCCTCCTCGAACCGCACCAGCCCACGGTACGACGTGCGCCCGGCGTCCTTCGATATCGACTTCGAGATGATGGTCGAAGTCGTCTCGGGCGCGGCGTGGACCATCTTGGCGCCCGCGTCCTGATGCTGGCCGGCACCGGCGTAGGCGACCGAGAGCACCTCGCCTGACGCTTTCGGGCCCATCAGGTACACCGACGGGTACTTCATGGTCAGCTGCGAGCCGATGTTGCCGTCGATCCACTCCATGTGCGCCTCGGCCTCGGCCCGAGCCCGCTTGGTGACCAGGTTGTAGACGTTGTTGGACCAGTTCTGGATCGTGGTGTAGGTGACCCTGCTCCCCTGTTTGCACACGATCTCCACCACCGCGGAGTGCAGCGAGTCGGTCGTGTACACCGGGGCCGAACAGCCTTCGATGTAGTGGACTTGAGCGCCCTCGTCCGCAATTATCAGCGTCCTTTCGAACTGGCCCATGTTTTCGGCGTTGATCCGGAAGTACGCCTGTAGCGGCATGTCCACCTTGACGCCGGGGGGGACGTAGATGAAGGACCCTCCGGACCAGACGGCCGAGTTGAGGGCGGCAAACTTGTTGTCGTTCGGTGGGATGATGCGGCCGAAGTACTGCTTCACGATGTCCGGGTACTCCCGCAGGGCGGTGTCCATGTCGCAGAACAACACCCCCTGGCTAGCCAGTTCGTCGCGGTTGCGGTGGTAGACGACCTCGCTCTCGTACTGCGCCGTCACGCCGGCCAAGTACTTACGCTCGGCCTCCGGGATGCCCAGCTTGTCGTAGGTTGCCTTGACCGAGTCGGGCAGCTGGTCCCAGGCGTTGACCTGCTTGTCGATGGGCTTGATGTAGTAAAAGATGTTGTCAAAGTCGATCCCCGACAGGTCACCGCCCCAGGTCGGCATCGGCCGGCGCTGGAAGTAGCGCAGCGCCTTCAGCCGGCGCTCGGTCATCCACTCGGGCTCGCCCTTCATCCAGGACATCTCCCGCACGATGTCCTCGTTGATGCCTCTTTTCGGCTTGAAGACGTAAAAGTCCTCGACATCGCTCCATCCCAGCTGATAGCGGTCAAGGTCAAGTTCTTGTGCGGCAATAGCCATCGAGCTTCCCTCCGTAGGAATTTCTCCTACGTCGATAGTAACAACCCGGCCGGACTAGCCGGACCGCCGGCCAATCGGCTGTGATCGGCCGCTGTCCGCCGGCGCTAGACGATCGGCATCGGGCGGATGGCGCCTGCGAGCTTAGTCACGGGCCCCTCCCCCGCCCCAGGCCCACTGCCAAAGCTCGCCGGCCATTTCCTCGGCCGCCAGCATTACGGCAGGGTCGTCCGGGTCGCCGACCACCACAGCCAGCAGACGCTCGTGCCAGCTCCCGGTCCGGAGAGGACGAAACCGGCTGCCCCCAGCGCGGAAGCGTCCGCCCCTACCAAGACGACCGGCAAGCCGCTCTCCACCACCCGAGCGGCCTCGCCGGCATCGGCGGTCACTCTTGCGCGCCCCGAACCCACACGGTAAGAACGGCGTGCCACAGTAAGTGCCAACGCCATGCCTGTCCCCGAACTTCCCCGTCCGCCGGCTGCACCGCGGCGCCCCGCCGCCCACGTCGCCCACGGCGACATCCGGCCGGACGACTGGCAATGGCTCGCCAACCGAGACGACCCCGAGGTGATCGCCTACCTCGAGGCCGAAAACACCTACGCCGACGCCGTCCTGGCGCCGTCGGAGCCGACGCGGGAAGACCTCTTCGAGCGGATCCGCGCCCGGGTCGCCGAAACCGACATCTCTACGCCTGTCTTCCACCATGGCTGGTGGTATTGGTCCCGGTCGCTGGCCGGAAAGCAGTACCCCGTGCATTGCCGGCGGGCCGACCCGGGCCAGGTCCTCTCGGCGACCGAAGTGCTGGCCGCGGCCAGGGCTGCTCTGCCGGGAGCAGGCGTAGCCGGCGACGGCACCCCCGCTCCGGCCGGCGACGGCCCCTCCCTTGACAATGTCCGGCCCCACGCCGGGGAAGTGGTCCTGGACGAAAATCAGTTGGCCGGCACGGGCGACTATTTCGCCCTCGGCGTGTTCGATATCCGGCCCGACCAAGAAGTCCTGGCGTACGCCGTCGACCGTGACGGTTCGGAACGCTACAAGTTGCGATTTCCGCGACCTCGGCTCCGGCGACGACCTGGCTGACGTAGTGGAGGACGTTTACTACAGCTCGGCATGGTCGAGGACCTGTAAAAGCTTCTACTACGTACGGCCCGATAAGGCCATGCGCCCCTGGCAGGTTTGGCGCCATGTCCTCGGTACCCCGGCAGCCCGGGACCAACTGGTGTTCCAGGAAGACGACGAACGGTTTTTCGTCTCGGTCGACCTCACCAGGAGCATGAGCTTCGTCCTCGATCACGAGCGAATCGAAAATGTCGACCGAGGTCCGTTATTTACGGTCGGACAGCGACCGAGGGCATCTTTCGGTGGTAATGGCCCGGCGCGAGGGCGTCGAGTACGACGTTGACCACGCCGTCGACCCGGCGAACGGCGACATTTGGCTCGTGCGTTCCAACCTCGGCCCGGCCGGCGAAGAACTCGAGAATTTCGCCCTGTTCGAGCTGCCTGTGGGGGCCAACGACCCCGCCCATCTCCGGCCCTTGATCCCGTACCGGCCGGCGGTGAAGCTGGAGTCCGTCGACGCCTTTGCCCGGCACGCTCTCGTCCTCGAGCGCTCAGACGGCCTCGAACACTTGAGGGTGCTGCGCCTGGCGGACGGGGCCGAGCACGTCGTAGCCCAGCCCGAACCGGCCTACAAATTGAGCGGCGAAGCCGGCCGCGAATGGGACACCGACGTGGCCCGGTTCGGGTACAGCTCGCTCACCAGCCCGCCTTCCAGCGTTGAATACGACATGGAGGCCCGCCAGAGGTCGACGGTGAAGCAGGCCACCGTCGGCGGTGGTTACGATGCCGGGAATTATCGAAGTGAACGGCTGTGGGCCGAGGCCCCCGATGGCACGAAGGTACCGATCTCTCTGGTGTGCCGACGAGACCAACCGCTCGATGGCTCCGCCCCGTGCCTTCTTTATGGCTATGGGAGCTACGAATACCCCGTCGACCCGTCGTTCTCTCATACCCGGCTCAATTTGCTCGAGCGCGGCTTCGTTTTTGCCATAGCTCATGTTCGAGGAGGGGGCGAGCTGGGCCGGCCCTGGTACGAGCAGGGACGCCTGATGCACAAAAAGAACACGTTCACCGATTTCATCGCGTGCGCTGAACGGTTGGTGGCCGACGGGTGGACCAGCCCGGACCGTCTTACGATCCGGGGAGGCAGCGCCGGCGGTCTACTGATGGGCGCCGTCACCAACATGCGCCCGGACCTGTTCAGGGCGGTGGTGGCAGAAGTGCCATTTGTGGACGTGGTGACGACGATGTCGGACGAGAGCCTGCCCCTCACCATTACGGAATGGGAAGAGTGGGGCAACCCGCGAGACGACGCCGAAGCCTACTCGTACATGAAGTCATATTCCCCGTTCGACAACGTCCATGCCGGGGATTACCCGTCCATGTACGTAACGGCGGGCCTAAACGACCCTCGTGTCGGTTATTGGGAGCCGGCTAAATGGGTGGCCAAGCTGCGGGTGATGAAAACCGACGAAAACCCGCTGTTACTGCGGACCGAAATGGGCGCCGGCCATCGAGGGCCGTCGGGCCGCTACGACGCCTGGCGCGACGAGGCCCGGGTCCACGCTTTTCTTCTGGCCGGGCTCGACAGCCAGCCCTGAACACCGCCTTGCGCCGGTCACGGTGCTGACGTCATCTCTCAGGCCACGTTCTGGGTAGCATCGCCGCCCTTGAGGGGCCGCGATTCTCCCCAAAACGCCCGCCTGCGCCCAAATAGACCGAAGACCGGGGCGTTCAGGAGCGGATATCGACCACGGGCGCCGGCAGCTCCACCACCTCTGAGCCGGCGGCGGCCCCAGGTGACGCCAGCTCGGCCCCAGGGGACGCCAGCCGTACGGCCGCAGCGATAACAGCCCCTATCTCTTCTCCCACCAGCTCGTCTCGCTCCAGGAGGGCGTCGCGAAGCGCCACCACGACGTGCCTGTAGGAGGCAAGCACCTCGCTGGCGCTGGCCCGGGCCGACTCGAGCAGGCTTTCTACCGATTGCCGGCAGCTTTCGTCGGACAGGACCTTGCTCACCAGGTCCCCAGGGCCTCTAGACGCCTCGAGCGAGATGAGGCTCCCGGCCATCCCGTAGGAACCCACCATCTGAGCCGCCAGGCGGGTTGCCCCGGCCAGGTCACCGGAAGGCCCTGTGCTCGCTTCGCCGAAGAAGAGCTCCTCTGCCACCAGGCCGCCCATGGCGATGCGCAAAAGCCCCTCGCATTCTCCGCGGGTCCGCGTAAACCGCTCTTCGGAATCCGAATGGGCCAATAAACCGAGGGCTTCACTCCGTTTGATTATCGACAAGACGTCGAGGTGCCGGCCGGGGGCGGCAAAATGAGCGACCGTGGCGTGGCCCGCTTCGTGCGTGGCGATGGCCCGTCGCTCGCCTTCGGTGTAAGAAACGGGTTGGGCCAGGCCGAGTTCTTCTGTCATGCGCGCCCGCTGGACGTCGGCCCAGTTCATCGCCGGCCGGCTGGCGCGGAGCGCCCAGACCAGTGCTTCGTCCAGAAGATGCTCGAGCATTACCGGCGAATACCCGAAGGTCGACCCGGACAAGGCGTCCCGTTTGGCGGGATCGTCGAGCTCGGGGGCGTGCGCCTTCCGAGCCAGGTAGTAGTCGATGATCTCGCGCCGGCCGGAGCGGCTGGGGACGTCCACCCTGATGGTCTTGTCGAAGCGGCCCGGGCGCAGTAGCGCCGGGTCGAGGTCGGCGGCCCGGTTGGTGGCCCCGACCACAAGGAAGTTGGCCGGTTTGGCCACCCGCTTTTGGAGAGTGTGCGTGGGCGGCAACCAGCGGTTGGCCACATCGATAACCGCATTGGCGGCGCTGTACCCCGAAAGGCGGCACGTCGAAAGACTGCAGTTGTATGAGTAATTCGTTCACCACTCCGGCGATGCCCTCGCGGCCGGGCCCCGCCCCCATCCCGCCCCGGGTGGCGCCGATGGCGTCTATTTCCTCGATGAAGCCGATGGCGCCACCCTCGCGCCGGGCATAGTTGCGCAGGGCACGGAAGTAAGAACGGATTTTGCGGTTGGTCTGCCCGTAGTACATCGATTGGAAAGCGGACGAGGACACGAACAAGAACGGCACTCCGGCCTCCGCCGCCATCGCCTTGGCGATGTAGGTCTTGCCCGTCCCGGGCGGCCCCTCGAACAGCACGGCCCGGCGCGGGGTCCCGCCCATCCCTTCCTCGAAGGTGCGGTGGGCCAAGAAGAGGTTGAGCGTCTTCACCACTTCCTCGACCACGGGGCCGGCACCCACCACATCGGCCAGCGTCACGCCCACCTCTTCGGGGCGGTACAGCACGTGCGGCGAGCGGCCAGCCATGAGCAGAGGGCCGGCCATGACCGCACCGAGGAGGACGATCAGGAGCAGGCCAGGCAAGTACGGCAGAAACGACGACGGGATGCCCGGATGGGGCCAGTGAAAGTCGGCGGCGGCCGCCGCATAGTTGCCCTGCAGGTAGCGGACAACGCCGGCAGCAGCGCGCCCGATGACCGGCACGCCGATGACCACCAGCACGACGAGCAGCCGGCTGAGGCGGGCCTGGCGGGCCTTTTCGCGCGATGTGACTACGTCGGCGTCCCGAAGAACGCTGACCGACCCGAGTGCCGCCAATTCCATAACTCGTCCTCTCTGATGTCCCAGCCCTGAAAATCAGTGTAAAAACGGGCCGCGCCCGGGCGATGGCAATAGCACCTTTAGCGCACGCTGCGCCACGAACAGTGAGGAAAGAAGCATCGATCTCTGCGTGTTCCTCGTCTGCTCTGGACCTGCAGGCCGCGCTCGGTAGGCCCTCCACCGGCGCGCCCGCGTCTATCAGCTCCCGCCGGCTCGGCCGCGCTGCCGGCCACGGCACTGGGACTAGGGTTTGGGCCACCACGAAAGCAAAGAGGCGATGCCCGAGCTTGACCTGCGCAACGACGTATACCGGCGGCCACTGCAAACCGCTCTCGAACGCCTCGGCCTCGGCCCCGGGTGGTCCTGCGCCGACATCGGGGCCGGGGGCGGCGACGTGACCGTGGCCTTGGCGGCCGTAGTCGGTCATGAGGGCCGGGTCTACGCCGTGGACATCGACCCGAGCCGTCGCGACGAAGTGGCCCAGGCCGCGGCCGAGGCCGGCGAAGCCCAGGTAGTGGCCATAACCCAGGCCGCCGAGGACCTCGTCCTGCCCGAGAGAGTGGACCTGGCCTACTGCCGGTTCCTCCTGATGCACGTCGTCGACCCGCTCGTAGTGCTGAGGCGCATGGCGTCGATAACGCGGCGCGGGGGGTGGCTCCTGGCTCAGGAACCGATCACGTCGGCCGGGCGTGTCGCCGGCGTGGCGATGTCGATGCCTTCCGCCCGCCACCCGGACATTGGGGCCTTGCTGCCGGGGTTGGTGCGGGACGCCGGCCTCGAACTGGTCGACGCCTGGGCCGAGGCTCAGGCCGGCGCCGGGCCGGGCCGGTGGCCGAATATCTGGAAGACCTGACCGGCGTAGCCCCGGGCGCCGACCCCGTGGTCCTGCCCCCGCTGGTCACCGTCATGGCCCGTAGGCCAGCCGGCGGCTGAACGGGGGCAGTCCCCCTAGTTCATTCGGGCCCTTCGGTCGTCTGAGCCGTGGGGTTACCGGTCGAAGTCTGCGTAGTAACCGGTCAGCGACGGCGGCTGGTCGTCGCCAGGCAATGAACCGGGGCCGGCGACGGCCAAGTGGTCGGCGTACTGGATGAGCGCCTCGCACGCCTGGGTTTGCACTCTGGCCAGGCCGGCGCTGATGTGCTGGTGGGCGAACTCCGCTCCCCATAGCTCGTCTTTGACCTGTATGGCGAGATGGTCGCGGGCCTTGTCCAGCGCGCTCAGGTCCGCCTCGGTCTCGGTATAGGTGCTGTCGCCCTGGCTCGAACTTTCGATGGCGTTCGTGGACGCCTGGAGAGTGGCGGTCCCGAGTTCACCTACGCTGGAGTTGAGCTGCTTGTAGCAAGCAGCCAGATCTGAGGCCTGCGGCGAGCTGAGCCCGTTGGGGGCCGGACTGCTGAGGATTTGGGTAATTACGCGCCCGTCCTCGATGTACGGGTCCTTCAGGCCCGTCAGGTACATGATGGTCGGCCGGATGTCGGTCTCGTCGATCCACGTACCTGTCGTCCCGCTCTGTGGCACCGTGACCTGCCCACTGTTCGGGCCGGCCGAGTTGGGGCCGCCGTTGGGTGGTGACCCGTCGAGGCCCATGTTGGCCACTCCAGGACCGGCGAAAGCGGCCCAGTTCGTGTCGATCTCCGCGGCGTAGTCGCCGTGGTCCCATGCATAGCCGTCCGTTTGCTCGACGCAGTCCTTGCTCGAGTTACCGGTGATGTTGTTACACGTCGTCGACCCCGTGCTCACGTAGTAGTCAGGTTTGGCGAACATGGCGAACGTGGGTGTCCGGTTGGGATCGGCGTTCACCATGTGGAGGATGGCCTCCTCGGTGGGGTCGGCCAGGTAGTTGGTTATGAGCTCGTGCGTGTTGGCTGAGTAAGGGTTGTCGGCGTACACACCGGCCACCTCGTGCTCGAGGCCCCTGACGGTGGCGGAACTGGCGGCCGGGTTGCCGGTCACGTAGAACTCGGGCGCCGTGTCATCTTCGATCGTGAAGGCGGGTGCCGTTACGGTGGGGTACTCGCTGGCCAACAGGCCATTGATATTGGCGTCAAGCTCGCCGAAGTTGCTCGTGGTGTAATTGCAGTACACGTCAGGCGTGACCGTGCCCCCGCTGACCGTGGCGCCGTCGCAACCGCTCGGTGTCGGCTGCTGCGCACGGCCCACGTTGGCCCCTGCCTCGTGGTCACCCTCGTCAGAACTGAACACGAACAAGGTGTTCTTGGGCGTGATGCCGTCTTGGGCCAGCCGCTTGAAGAAGGTCCCGAAAGCAGCGTTGTAATACGCCGCTTGCGCGATGTAGCAAGGGCTCCCGCTTCCCAGCGCGTCGGGCGCGTTGGCGCACACGCTGGACAGAGCCGGGATGTCTTCATTGCCGTGTAGATCGGCGATGTAGCCGTACACCACCTGCACCCCGGATTCGAGCATGTCGGCCATGTACGCCAGGCCTTGAGCGGCGTTGATGGAGTCATAGCCAGGGAAGCCGGGATAATTCGTCAAGTAGGCGCCGTCTATTTCATTGCCGTCGAGGTCCACGATGTTGCCGGCCGCGTTAGTGATCTGGTAGCCGTTGCGGGTCACGTCCGGGCTCCCCGCTCCCAGGACGGGGTCGATGTACTTGGCACCGAAGAGAGCCTGGTAGCCGTGGTAACCGCCCGGCTCGTCCGGCAGCAGGTCGGGGACGGCGGTGTGTCTCTTGGTGGTCTGGCCGTTCTTCTGCGCCTCTGCGTCCGCACACACGGCGCCACCTCTGGCGCAATGGATGGACAGGCCGACGTAGTCGGCCGTCTCCGGGTCCTTGTACGGGTCGGGGTCGTTGATCAGTTGCTCGTCCTCCGGCGACCCCACCCCGAACACCTTCGGGATGTCGACGCTGGTGTTCTCGAGCTCCATGTTCGCCGTGGCTACGGCCCCGACGTTGCAGCCGGCGCGGGTGAACGGGGCCCACGGAGCGGGGGTCGTCTCGTCCGGCGCGGGGGCCGGGGTCGTCGTAGCCGGCGGCGTGGCCGAATAAACCATGTTCGGGTTGGTGTCAGAGCCCATCGTGTCGGTGTAGTAGACGGGGTCGGTCCAGTACGCGAACGAACCGGCGGGGTCCGTCGTACCGTCGGGGTTGAACACCTGGTAATCATTGGCGATCGGCATCCCCTGGCGGTCGCCGTAGAGCCCTGTGAACGTGGTCAGCAGGTCGTCTGCGGTATGCGCGATCAGGGGTGTGTGGTTGTTGGACAGGACAGTCCCGTTGTCCTCCAGGAAGTTGAGCAGGTTCGGCAGCATCTCCATGTCGGAGGGCACGTCGGGGTTGTCACGGAAGAAGTGGATGTTGTCGAACCCGACCTCGACGACGTGCTTGATACCGCTACCCAGTTGACAACTATCAGGACTGCCCCCCAAGACGAAGGAGCTGCTGGGACTACCCCCTCCCGATTGGTCACTGGCGCCTGCGCTTTGGCCCGGCGGCGCCGCGCTTGCTGTGCCGGGTGCTCCGAGGCCCACGAGCGCAACCAGGCTGGCTGCGAGCACTGCCGACCGTTTCCATCCTCGTGCCATAAGTCCCTCCCTCTCATTTGCAGCTGGTCAAGGCGGGATGGTATGAGCCGCCCTTTAAGTCAGCGTAAAGAGCGATGGGGCCGAAGGTGAACTTTAGGTTACGGCTCGGCTACAGCTCTCTCTCCGCGGTTAATACTGTCTCTGCGTGTTGGAGGGGGTCCATGGTTGAGACTGTCCGTGGTCACGGCACTCCCCGGTCAAGACCGCAGGAAGGCCCTTTAGTGCTCAGCCTTAGTGCTCAGCCTTAGTGCTCAGCCCTTCCAGCCGAGCAGCTCGGCCACCGGCGGGCAGGTGGCCTTGGACAGACCCTCGTCAGGCTCCTCCCGCCCATGCTCGCTGACGACAGCGGCCAGGTCGTCAGCGTGCGCCACCTCGACCGCCACCCCGCCGTTGAGCGCCCGTTCGAGCAGCTGTTGCCAGAGCTCTTCGGGGAGGAGCGTGCCCCGCTCGATCACAGCCCAGACAGGAACGCCCGTCTGTGCCGCGGAAGCCAAAGGACCGCTCGTACTGCGGGCGAACAGCAAGCCCGCCGGGCCGGCGGCCCTGGCCCGGAGCAGGAGCAGGTCGGTCTTCCGCGACGTCCGGTGCGACACTTCCACGTCTTTTCTCTGGCGCAACGCCCGTACCAGATTGGGCGGAGGCCCGGGAAAGGCCACTTGGGCGTCGTTCGGTAAGGCTTGCGCACACAGGTCCGCCGTCGGGTCAGAGGAAAGCTCCTCGGCCGCCTCCCAGATCGCTTCCACCGCGCCAGCCGCGCTCAGCGTCCGGGCCGACAGCCACCAGGCGGCACCGGTCGAGGGGTAGTACTCGATCAGGCGCCGGCAGGCTTGGAGCAGGCTGGCCGGGTTCTCGTCCGCGAGGTCGGCCAACACGGCGGCAATCTCCTGGGCCGGGAAGTCGTCCGCGTTGTCCCACTGTCTTGCGATGTAACGCAACTGCTCCAAGGGGTGCACGCTCACCGTCTCACGTCGTGTAATCAGCGTTGATGCGCACGTACTCAGCAGAGAGGTCGCAACCCCAGACTGTCGCTGTCGCCTGGCCGACCCCAAGGACTATATCGATGTGAACCATATCAGAGCGCATAAGCCTGGATAATTCCTCTAAGTCGCCCTCGCCGAGCTGGCGCGGGTAGACCTCGAGGTCGCCAAAGCACACCCGCACTGCGTCCGGGACGATGTCTGTGTCGTCTGAGCATTTCCCGATGGCCATTATGACCCGTCCCCAATTGGGGTCGGCGCCATGGACGGCGCTTTTTAGCAGCGGCGAATTCACCACCGCCTTGGCCACCCGTTTGGCCTGGGCGACATCTCGCGCTGAGCCGACGGTGACCTCGATCACCTTGGTGGCGCCCTCGCCATCGGCAGCCAGCTGCTGGACCAGGGAGCCGCACACCCGCCGGAGGCCGCCCTCGAAATCTGCCTCTTCGACCGGCCCGGCGGCACCGTTGGCCAGCAGCAGAACGGTGTCGGAAGTGGAGGTGTCCGTATCGATCGACAGCGAGTTGAACGTGAGGTCGACTACCCGCCGAAAGACCCGTTCCAACTGGCTGCGTGGAAGGGCGGCGTCAGTCACTACATAACCGAGCAAGGTGGCCATGTTTGGCTCGATCATGCCCGAGCCCTTGGCCACGCCGGTCACGGTGGCTTGGCCCACCCGGGTGCTGGCCAGTTTGGGCACTGTATCTGTGGTCATGATAGCTCGGGCCACGGAGGCGAAGTCGGCCGTCGCCGGCATTTCCAATCCCTGGGTACGCCGGCGGATCCGCTCCATTGGATAGGCCTTCCCGATGACGCCCGTGGAGCCGACGAGGACCTCGGAGGCATCGCATCCGAGCGCTTCGGCTACGAGAGCAGCCAGCTCGGCGGCGTCCCGTTCACCCTGGGCACCCGTGGCCACGTTGGCGTTCTTTGACACGGTGACGATGGCGCGCGCTGAACCATTCTGGAGGTTCCGCCGGGACAGGGTAACGCTGGGCCCCACGAAGCGGGACTGGGTGAAGGCGCCGGCGGCTACGCATGGTGTGTGGCTGGCTACGATCGAGAAATCCAGGCTCTCGTCCTTGATGCCGGCGTTGGCGGCATATGTCACAAAGCCGCGGGGTGGTTCCACCGCGTCGGCAGTGATGACTGCCACCTCGGCCGCTGTGGTCTCCTCAGGCATGGGTACTAATGATCGCGCTCGTGACCACACCGTACCCAGGTTGGGGGCACCAGCTGCGGTCAGCGCTCGGTAGAAGAAGCATGTTCTTGGGCGCTGGCGGGAAGATATGGCCTGTGCGACGAAGTAGCGGCGATGTGGGCGTCACCTCTGCCGCTGGGCAGGGAGGCCGGCGGTGAACGTTTTCGAGCGGACGCTGCGCCGGTTTGACCGGTTCCAGCAGAGGCACACAGCTACCGCTTTTCTTTTCGGAGTGGTGAAGAAATTCGGCGACGACAACGGCGGCACCCTGGTGACCAACCTCGCCTATACGGCGTTTGGGTCGGTGTTCGTACTGCTTTTGTTGTTGGTGACCATCCTTGGCCTCGTCCTCAGCAGCCACCCGGCCCTCGAGAAGCAGGTGCTGGACTCGACCTTTGCCCAGTTCCCGATAATTGGCACCGATCTGCAGAAAAACATCAAGGCCCTCCACCGCAACAGCGTCATCAGCCTGGTGATCTCGGTCGTCGGCCTGTTGTGGGGCTCATTGGGCCTGGCTCAAAACGGCATTTTCACCATGTCACAGGTATGGAACCTCCCGGGCCCTGACCGTCCCAACTACTGGAAGCGCTTGGGCCGGAGCGTCACGTTCCTCTTGGTCCTCGCCCTCGGGCTGGCCACGAGCACCTTCCTCGCCGCCACCATTCCTGCGGTTCATGGAGGCTCGATGCTCCTGGCCGCGGGAGGCGGCTTCGCTTCGGCCATCGTCAACTTCGGCCTGTACCTTTTCGCTTTCGACGTGCTCACAGCGGCCAAGATACGGCTACGACAACTGGTGGCCGGGGCCGCTGTGGCCGGCGTGGGCTGGACCATTTTGCAGGCTCTGGGCGGGTTTGTGGTCGGCCATTACCTGAAAAATGACAGCTCGGTATATGGGCTGTTCGGTATCGTCCTCGGCCTTTTCGCCTGGGTCTACCTCCTTACCGAACTCACCGTCTACTCGGCAGAACTGAACGTCGTCCTGGCCCGGCACCTGTGGCCCCGGTCAATCGTACAACCGCCTCTAACCGACGCCGACCGACGGTCCATTGCCGCCCAGGCGCTGCAAAATGTCCGCCGGCCTGAACAGCGCGTCGAGGTTTCCTTTGACGGTGAACCCATCACCGAGGCGCAGCTTCTGGGCGCCGGTAACGGGCAAGAGGCGACTAGCGCGGTACCTGAGGTTGAAGACCCTTCTAAGGTTTGAAGACCGTTTTAAGGTTTGAAGACCATAAGGTAAAGCGCACCAAGCAGCAACACGTTGAAGGCCCCCATCCCGACCCCAATTCGCTTGTAAAGCTGGTCCATTTCGGCCATTTGCGGCGGCCTCCGGGGCGGCGCCATGGCCGGTGCCTGGGCTAGCTCCAGCATTGCCTCGCGATAACGTCGTTCGGCCGGCCTGACCACACCATGCAAGACGGCGAGCATTACCACGAACACTCCCAAAGCGGCTATAACCCATGGTTTTTTGAACAAGGTGTGGTCCCCGGAGGCGGCGATGGCGGCAATCCCGAAGACGACCAGGCCGTAAATGAGTATTTCCCCGACTTGAGAAACCTGCCCGTAGACGGCCAGGACTCCCGCCGAAGCGGCGGCGCCTCTCCGCCTGGCCAGGTCGAGGACCCAGCCCCGGTAAATCAGCGCCCCAAAACCACCGACGGCGCAGATGATGTGGAGCAGGACGAAGATGTTGAAACCCACACCCGACGGTTGGGGGTCGACCCCCGTCACCTGATGATGCCAGTCACCTGATGATGCCAGTCACCTGATGATGCCACCACGGGTCATGGCATCCACGTCCAGGGCCCGGTCAACCTCTTCTTCGCTGAGCAGGCCTAATGCCAGGACGACACTCCGTAGATCTCGTCCTTCGGCCACGGCTTGCTTTACTACCTTGGCTGCTTGTTCGTACCCGATGTACGGGTTAAGGGCGGTCGCTATTGCCGGAGAAGATAAGGCGAAAGTCCGGCACCTCTCGGTGTCTGCTTCCAGACCGGCAATGCATAGGTCAGCGAACAGCAGGCTGACTTTGGCCAGCAGGCGCAAAGACTCGAGCAGGTTGCGAGCAATAACGGGCAGCATGACGTTGAGCTCGAAATTCCCGGCCGCGCCGCCGAAGGCGACGGCCGCATCATTGCCGATTACCTGAGCCACGACTTGCGAGACGGCCTCGGGGATGACGGGGTTGACCTTCCCGGGCATTATCGAGCTCCCTGGCTGAAGGTCGGGGATGCGTACCTCAGCCAGGCCGGTGCGGGGACCGCTGCCCATCCAGCGGATATCGGTGGCGCACTTGTACAGCGACACGGCTACGGTCCGGGCCGCCCCTGAGGCTTCGACCAGCGCGTCGCGCGAACCTTGCGCCTCGAAATGGTCCCGGGCCTCCGTTAGCGGAAGGTTGAGCTCTTCGGCCAGCCGCTTGATAGTCCCGCCGGCGAACCCCGGCGGGGCGTTCAGCCCCGTCCCCACCGCAGTGCCACCCAGCGGCAGCTCGCCCACCCTCGGGAGGGCGGCGGCCAAGCGTTCGACGCCGTGCTCGACGGCGGCTGCGTAACCGCCGAACTCCTGGCCAAGGGTGACGGGAGTGGCATCCATGAGGTGAGTGCGGCCCGCTTTTACCACGGTGGCGAACTGCGCCGCCTTTTGCCGAAGCACCTCGGCCAGGTGGGTCAGAGCCGGGATCAACGAGCTCGAGATCTCGCTGGTCGCCGCCACGTGGATAGCCGACGGGAACATGTCGTTGGAGGATTGGGACGCGTTGACCTGGTCGTTAGGGTGGACCGGCTCACCTAGCCGCTCGGACGCCAGCGTGGCCAGGACCTCGTTCATGTTCATATTGGACGACGTGCCCGACCCGGTTTGGAACACGTCGATAGGGAACTCGGCCTCCCACTGGCCCTCGGCGACCTCGAGGGCGGCTTCGGCGATGGCGTCAGCGACCTCTTTGCTTATGACCCCGAGCTGGGCGTTCTCCAGCGCCGCGGCCCGTTTGAGCAACGCCAGGGCGCGCACCAGGGCGCGGTCGATTTGTTGGCCGGACACGGGGAAGTTGTCTACGGCCCGCTGGGTCTGGGCTTGCCACTTGGCGTTAAGCGGGACGCGTACCTCGCCCATCGAGTCATGCTCCACCCGGTAGCCAGCCGCTTGGGCCGTTTCCGTTTGTGCTGTGTCATCACGAGCGGTCATTACCTGCAACCTAGCGGTGCTGGTACCGCCAGTAATGCGGCCGTAGGGCTCTCCGGTGCTGCCCAGGCCTATGGTCCGGTGACGCCTGTTACCAGAGTTGTTAGAGTGACTCGTGAGGACGAAGAGGAGCAGGACTCCGTTGGTTGAGCTAGCTCTCTTAGGCGATTGAGGAGGCCGGGCCCGGGCGCCTCTACCACGCCGGGTGCTGTCGCGGCCGGCCTGCCGGCCCTTGCCCTGGGTCTCGCCGGGCTGCTCACCTGGGCCGTCGTCCCCGTCTCACAGGCCGAAGCGGCCACCGCTCCCAACATCCCCGCCGAAGCCGGTCTTATCAGCGCCAACCAGCGTGCCGCCGCCGACCGGGCCAAGGCGGGCTCGATCTCGGCTCAGATCCAGTCCGAAGGCCTGCTTCTGGCCAAGTACGCCGAGCGGGCCGACGCCGAGTCGGTCAGGTCAGCGCAGCTCGACAAGCGGCTGCGGTCCACACGCGGCGCGGCGACCTCGGCCACCGAGCAAGTGCGCACGGCTAGAAGTCTCCTCGTGGAGCAAGCGATCGCGGCATACACAAACGGGGGCGCGTTTTCTTATAGCCCAGGGACCGTCGTGGGCACCGGCCTGGTGGTGGCCGCCGCCTATGCCGAGGTCGTGGCCCAGCGTCAGCAGCTCGCTTTGAGCGACTACCGGCGGGCGTTGGCCCGAGACAAGACCCTGTTTTCTGAGCTATCCCGCCAAAAAGCCTCGGTGCGGGCAGCCACGCTCCTGCTGACCGCCGACCGGGCCGCCGCCTCCGCTCAACAGTCTTCGCTGCGAGCCACATTGGCCGGCGTGAAGGGCGACCTGGCCGTGGCCGTCGCCGACGTAGAGCGCCAACAAGCGGCCGTGCAGGCGGAGGAAGAAAAGGCTTTTCTGCAGAGCATCAACCAGCTTCCCAAGGCTACGCCCCTCATGGCGGCCGACCGGTCAGCGTCGGCTGGCGTCGACCGGTCCGGGGCCGGGGCTCGGGACGTCGCCTCCGCCTCCGGCGGACCGGGACGGCGTGGGAGCGAAAACACGAGCGCCGCGCCTACGACCAGCACCACTTCCGCCACCCGGACCGAGGCGACCTCCGGGACGGTCGTGATCGCCACTGAGGCGCCGACGACGGCCGAACCGGTCCCGGCGCCGACGCCGGCCCCGCCGAGCACGACTACCTCAACCGCCCCTGCGCCAACGTCCGCTCCCACCACGACGCTGGCGCCCACCACGACGACAGTGACCTCAGCCCCACCCTCTACGACCTCGACGACGGCCACGCTGCTCAGCTCCACGACGGTGGTGGCTACCTCGTCGTCGGTGCCGTCGATATTGGCTAGTTCGACTAGCTCCGCCGCGTCGTCCACGCTCGCCAGCACGACGACCGCACCGCCCACCAGCCTGGCTACGACGACCACCGCTGCCTCAGAAGACAGTGGTGCCGCCGGCAGTAATTATTCGGGCCCTAGTGGGGCCGGCTCGAGCGGCGCTGAGCCGCTTTCTTCCAACAGTGCGGCCGGCGGCGGCACCTTGCTCACCACGACGCCCACTACCCCACCCCCGAGCGCATCAGCGAGTGCGTCCGCCGGCCTCCCTCCCGTCGGCGGGCCAACGGCCCTGGCTTTTGCCGAATCGCAGATCGGCAAGCCATACCAGTGGGGTGGCGCCGGGCCGGCAACGTACGACTGCTCGGGCCTCGTGATGGTGGCGTGGGGGAAAGCCGGCGTGTATATGCCCCACTCGGCCCAGGACCAGTACGACATGACGGCCCGGGTCCCCATCGCTGACCTGCAGCCCGGCGACCTGGTCTTTTTCGGCACACCGACCGACGTCTACCACGTGGGCATGTACGTGGGTGGCGGCGACATGGTGGACGCGCCCGAGACCGGCCAGGACGTTATGGTCCAGCCCATCTACGAACTCAACCTGCTGGGCGGGGGGCGGCCCTCCTAACTCTCTCGGCCCGGCGATAGCGAGGGGCGCCGCGGAAGGGGGCAGCGCCGGCGTCCGGGCGACCTTGAGTGCGGTGGTTGCCCTTGCAGCCACAGGGATCAGCTTTTTCGCCGCAACGTTTGTGTCCCCAGACCCCGTCATATCGTTTCTGGGCGCGGCTTTTCCAATTGGGCGTGAAAAAGGCACGAAACCGACAGCTATCGCGGCCAGAACGACGAACCGCGCCCAGAAGCGCCCGCACTATGGACGCAAGGTGGCCAAGCGATCTCTCAACGTGGGCAATGAGCGCCGCGCCCGACTATTTTGTGGCGGCCGGGACCTGGCTCGAGACGATGGGCTCAACCTCGGTGGCTTCCACCTCGAAATGGTGCCGCTGCGCGGCGTTCACCGCCTCGGTGTGGGCCAACATGAAAATGCCGGCCACGACGGCTGAAAACGACAACACCTCCAATGTCGTCTCGGCCACTCCGACCCGCAGCGCCTCGCCGAAGGCCACCGCCCCAATGAGGACGCTCACGATGGGGTCCGTAGCAGACAGGGTCGGCAGCGAGGCGTCCAGTGGGCCGGCCTGGA
Source organism: uncultured Acidimicrobiaceae bacterium (assembly GCA_963749305.1). GTDB lineage: Bacteria > Actinomycetota > Acidimicrobiia > Acidimicrobiales > Palsa-688 > Fen-671. The sequence continues at coordinate 18,407 of CAVVMN010000010.1, read as the reverse complement.
AGGCGCTTTGGGCCAGGACCATGCCGGCCACGCCGGCCACCGCCAGGAGATAGGGCTGCCAGCTCTGGAACAAATGCGAGACGCCGAGCGACAACAGGTGGGCGCAGCTTTTGGTCAGGGCCGCGCACACGCCGTAGACGATGCCGCCGGCGGTGCCATAAGCGACGGCCTTCCACCGCGGGCTGCTCCCGTGGCCAATGGCCACCAACGCGCCCGCCAGCACACCGGCGCTACAAAGGACGATGGTCCAGGCAACGGAGCTCACGTTGGTGTGGCCGGCGGCCGGCCGGCTGACGACCAGGAAGATAGCCAGCCCCGCAGTGGTCAGCAGCGCTCCGGACCAGTCCCAACCGTGAAAGCGGTAGCCAGCAAAACGGGCTTTTATGGGCAATGCGAACAGCAGGCCGAGGACCAGCAGTGGCTGCACGAGGACCAGTGACCCAATAGTCAGAGCCCACCACTGGACCGCGTAGCCCCCCACGTCGAAGCCCAGCCCCGCCATCCAGCGCGGGCGCTTGGCCAGACGGGCCACCAAACTGAGACGAAGCGCCTTGTCGGCCGGCTGCTTTTCGGCTTCCCAGTGTTGCAGCACCGATGCGAGCGCATACGACAAAGCCGCCGCCAGGGCGGCAAGCACTGCCACGCTGATAACCTACCAGCGCCGAGGGCCGGAACCCGTTGATAAGGCATTTCTAAACAGTCGACAATGGCCCAGAGCTGGCCGTCGCCGCCATTAGACTTGTGTCACTGAGCCGGGCCAAAAAAGGGCGCGTGGTGAAATCGCCGGCCGGGTCGGATCTAGGCCTATCGACCCCACCGATGAGATGGCCAAACCAGCGCCCGGGTGTTCACCACGTCAGCGATGACGCGCTGTCGGTGGCGCCAGGATACGACGGTTCTCCCCCGGTGGTACCACCTCCATTCCCGCGCGGATAGTGGTGCTTATGGTTAGGGTGGTGTGAGGGCAACCTGTTTGCTCGTGTCGCCAATCGGAGGAGAGATATCGCGGGTAACCGGCAGGATCCGACACGCCGGACCCTCGGGGGCAAAGCGCACGCCAAGGCGCTGGTCGCGGCGACGATGGGGCTGGTCGCCAGCACGGTGGTCCCGCTAGGTCTGCTCGAAACTGCCGGAGCCTCCCCCTTGGATCCGGGGTTGGGGTATCCCGCTGACCTAGGGCCGACTGCGTTTTGCTCCTCACCTCAGGCGGTTGCAAGACGGCCCGGTTGGTCCCGGGTGCTGTGCTCGGTGGGGGCCGATCTGTTCATCGTCCCGCCGGGCGTCCATGTGCTCGAGGTCGACGTGCTGGGTGCGTCGGGAGGGAGCGGTGGCGGGAGCAGCCGAGGAGGTGGAGGAGCGGAGATCGCCGCATCGATCATGGTCGCGCCGGGTCAAGAACTCGAGATGGCCGTAGGCGGCGCCGGTGCGCTCGAGACTGGCGGGTTCAACGGCGGCGGTGATGGTGCCAACGCGGCCGGCTGCGACCCGGTCTGCCACGGGGCGAAGACGGGCCCGGCCGCGGCCGGTGGTGGGGGTGGGTCCAGTGACATCCGGGTGGGCACGACCGGACCATGGGACCGGGTTCTGTCGGCGGCGGGCGGCGGCGGTGGTGGTGGCAGTGGCGCGGAGGCCAGTGGAGGGACCGGGGGGGCGAGCGGGATGGCCGGTAGCGCGGGTGGCGGGGGAGGCTTCGGCGGCCCTGGCGGTTCCCCGGCGACGAGCGCCGGCTCGGGGCCCGGCGGCGGGAGCGGTGTCATGGGGGGTGGCGCCGGTGGCGGGACCGCGCTTATCGGCGGGCCCGGGGGGCCGGGTGCGACGTTGCCGGCCGCCGGTGGTGACGGCGGCGGGGGGGGCGGCGGCTACGGGTTCGGCGGCGGCGGCTCGGGCGGTGGTCCTGGAGCAGGTGGAGGCGGCGGAGGCGGGGGCTCCGACTTCGTCAACCCAGCTTTCTTGTCCCCGGGGACCCCCGTCACACATTCCGACGGAACACATAGAGGCGACGGCCGGATCGTGGTCGACTACCACGCGCCACCGATCGTTTGCGGCCAGACGATCTATGCCAGCATCACCCTGGCCCAGAACCTCGACTGCCGGGGATCGAGCGGCCTGACGATCGGTGGCGAGCTCCAACCCCCGCTGCCGAGCAACGTGGTGCTGAACCTCGGTGGCCACACCATCCGAGGCGACCTCACGAGCGTAGGGATAGATGTCGCCGAGCAGGGCCCCGTCATCGAGAACGGACGGCTCACTGGCTTCGGAACCAGCATCCACGCCCAAGTGCTCGGAGGCTACCTTGGCCAAGGGAGCCTCGACCCTGCCCCGACCATCTCCCACGTCACCCTCAGTGACGGGGGCATCGGCCTGGATGAGGAGAGTTCCGTCGAGCCCGTCTCGGCGTCCCTCGATCACGTCTCCATCACGCGAATGTCGGATGCCGGGGTCATGGGGGTCGATGGCTTCTTCCAGATCACCGACACCGTCATCACCAACTCAGCTACGGGGATCTCTGTCGAGGGCGGCGGGCTCACACTGACGCGCGACACGATCACTGATAACAGCGGGGCCGGGGTCGACGGTGTCAGAAGCCGCGTCGACGTCATCGACAACACGCTCAACGCAAATCAAATTGGATTGTCGATCGTGACCCCTGACGACCTTGGGCAAAGCCCGACCGATCTCGATAGCGACGTCACCATCACCGGTAACACCATCAATCACAATGGGGCCAGCGGGATCGTTTGGACAGGCGATGCCGGCGACGGTGACGTCGTCTCCGGCAACGTTGCCAACGGGAACGGGACCGCCGATCCGCCAGCCGGCGCCGGCGACGGTCTGCAGGTCGACATCACCAACTACGCCTCTGGCATCACGGTAACCGGCAACCGCGCCGACGACAACCGGGGTTACGGGATCGACAGCGTCGGCGTCACCGATGGAGGCGGTAACACCGCCTCCGGCAACCACGGGCCCGGCCAGTGTCTAGGGGTAACCTGCTCACCAGCCTGAGGCGAGACCGAGCACCACGGCCATCGCCCACCGGAGGAACGGTCACGCGGCCCCGGTTATCCGCTTCTCGAGCGAGAACCTTAGGTGGCTAAAGAACCTCTCACCGCCTCCTCCGTCGAAACGACGTCAGTGTGTATGCGGCTAAGTACTGCACAAGCTTCATTACGTATCACGGGTTACCTCTCGCCGCCAATGGAGCGAAACGCCGGTCGGCCATGTCGACCGCCGGGGGAGTTCGGGCATACTTCTCACATACCTAGCCTGAGCTGGTCTTTTGGCGCCTGGTCCAAACTGTTTGGTCTAGGAACCCGAAAAAGAGTGGGTGAAGTGACCACCACACGAGCTGAGCAGGACCGTCAAGTCAGCTGACCCGGAGATGACAATGACGAGGCGTCAAAAGGAGACCGAGCCTGCCGCAAGTTCGTGGCCGAGGTGGATGGGTTCGCTAGCGCAGCGCTGGCGGGTACCGGGGGACGCCATGTCTCTTATTGATGCGCTCGATTTCATCTGGGCGGGCTGACCGGCTACACGGTCCGGCTCCCGGTCCCAGGCGAGCGCTTGGGCTACCCAGCCCTATCCAGCTGACGCAGTTCTGGACCAGCTTTTGGCTCTTGCCTATGACGCAGGACGCCTCTCGTAGTGAAGGGGTACCTGGCGGCTGTCCCGTAGGGCAATGGAGCCAGCGGACGCTCCAGGCCGTCGTGGTTAGGTGCCTTCCGGCTCGGTCACCTCCCTCCGGTGTCTTCGTGCTCTGCGGATGACAGTAGGATGCTGCGCAGAAAGGGGGTAGACATGGCAGACAAGTCTCCCCGCAAGGTGGCGTCGAAGAAGTCAGGCAAAACGCTCAAAGAGAAGCGGAAGGAGAAGAAGGACAAGCAGGAGGTCCGGAAGGGCCTCGGCATCTGAAGCTCCAGAGAACCGCTAGCAGTTGTGGCGGGCTCCGACCCCCGCAGGCGCGTGCCAGGTCAGGCCCTGTTTGGGGCATGACCCGGGACGAGCGCCACCGCTCGTGGGGGACGAACGGCCAGCAAGGCGATGTAAGTTCGTTCCGACCAGCTGAAACGGGCCGCCAAGCACACTGATCTGAACCGTCGCGGCGCGCGTTGCGCGGATCGTTGTGGTCGCGGAGGGCGTGCTGATCCACGAGAGCGACTTCGTCAAGAGCAACGTCGTCGTCGTGTACGGCCGGGCTGGCGGGTTGCTCATCGACCCCGAGGTGCACGGCCACAAAAGGGCCTGCCTCGCAAACGACCTGTATCTCTTATCCGGGCAAGTCTTCAGGTCTTTTCTTGGCCAGTTCCCCTCGGAGCACTCCGGTGGCCTGGCCGACTTCGATCATGTAGCCGTCGGGGTCTCGCATGTAGCAGCGGATCTCAGCGCCGCGATCGATCGGCGGCGTGACGAACTCGGCCCCTTTTGAGCTCCACTGCTCATAACACGCCTGGATGTCGGCGACGCGCATGTTCATGAAGCTCGAGACCGTGTTCCCGGGCTCGTAGTTCACAACCGAGATATCGGGCTTATCGGGCGTGGGGGGACCGCCCGGGTTCATCAACACCCATGAGTTGGCGAGCTTGACGATGCACGGGTTCTCCTCCAGCACGACCTGACCGCCGAGGACCTCCGAGTAGAACGCGCGGGACCGAGCGACGCTTCGTACGGTGATGAAGTGAGTGACGACAATTCCCTCCTTCGGGGCGGGCAGGTTCTCGTAGTCGATGAATGGCAAATGCTCGTGTGACCCGGTGGCGGTCATGGTTACCTCCTGGTTGCGTTCGGGAAGACCTCGGTTGGTCTTCGTTGTGGTCATGCCGTCAGGGGTGATCTGCGTACCCGCCCATCACTGCTCCGCGGGCTGGTCCACAAGTACCGCCGCGTGGCCGCTTGAGTCAACAACGACACGGACATTGCTGCCGCTGGTCGGCACGCGCCGGCGCCGGCCCGGCGCGCGCTCTCTCCGCAGCTACCCTGACCCCTGGACATGGCTCAGGCCCATGCGGCCGTGTCCTTGTGCCTGTTGACGTTTTGGGGCCCCGGCAGGTAAGCCAAAGGAACGTGGCTACAGAGCGAAACGTCAACCATCGGACCAAGGAGGCCATCATGTCTATTATCACTGAAGGCCCAACCGTCACCCCACCCGTCCTGCCCTTTAGGATCGACGTCCCCGAAGCGAAGCTCGAGGACTTGCGGCTACGGGTCGCGGCCACACGCTGGCCTGACAAAGAGACGGTTGCCGATCATTCGCAAGGCGTGCCGCTCGCCACCATCCAGGAACTGGCGCGCTATTGGGCGAGTGGTTACGACTGGCGGACCTGCGAGTCGAAACTGAACGCCTTACCGCAGTTTATGACTGAGGTCGACGGTTTGAACATCCATTTCATCCATGCCCGTTCGGCGCACGAAAATGCGTTGCCTCTTATCGTCACCCACGGGTGGCCCGGTTCGGTCATAGAACAGTTGAAGATCGTCGACCCACTGACGAACCCGACTGTGTATGGCGCCGACGCATCAGACGCTTTTCATTTGGTGGTCCCGTCGATGCCGGGCTACGGGTTCTCCGCCAAACCGACTGCGAGCGGTTGAGGGCCCCGCCCGCATCGCGCGGGCCTGGGTGACGCTGATGACCCGGCTTGGGTACACCCAATTTGTGGCCCAAGGCGGCGACTGGGGAGGGCTTATCACAGAAGTGATGGCGGCACAGGCTCCCCCGGGGTTGATGGGTATGCACACCAACTTCCCGGGGACCGTCCCACCCGACGTCGAACGGGCCATCCAGTCCGGCGAAGCTCCTCCACCCGCCCTCACAGCCGAGGAGCGACGCGCCTACGTGCAACTGCAGGAGGGATCGAAGCAACGAGGCTACGCCACCGAGATGGGGACCCGCCCGCAAACACTATCCGGGTTGGCCGATTCGCCCGTCGGCTTGGCGACCTGGATGCTCGACCACGACGCCCGGAGCGAGAAGGAGTTCTCGCGCGCCATCGTAGACGACCAGCCTTTCGGCGCTATCACCCGGGACGACGTCCTGGACAATGTCTCGCTGTACTGGTTGACAAACAGCGGCGTTTCTTCGGCTCGGCTTTACTGGGAGAACAAGATCAGCTTTTTCGGTGTGAAGAACATCTCTATCCCGGCTGCGGTAAGCGTCTTCCCGGGCGAGCGATATCAAGCGCCCCGCAGCTGGGCTGAGAGAGCCTACTCGAAGCTCGTCTATTTCAACGAGCTCGACAGGGGGGGTCACTTCGCCGCGTGGGAACAGCCGCAACTTTTCTCGGAAGAGGTCCGGGCCGCGTTCCGGTTACTGCGCTAAGTGGCCTAGCTCGAGGCCGGTTCAGCACTGTTCCGTGCGGTGACGAAGCCCCAATTGTCCCCTTGGTAACGAGCCCCAGCCACCCCGACCGCCGTCACCGGTGCACGAGGTTCAGTGCCGGCCTATGACCGCTACCGTCCTCGCTTCTGCCCGGCCTGACCCTCAGTCGCGGCGGGGCGTCCGGCTCTTGAGGCTTGGACCAAGCAGTGCCAACCAGCCGGCTGGGCCTCGATGACCACCCAGATCTGGTCTTTATGCGCGCTTTTCTGAGCGGGCCAGTGGTTGCCGCGGGCGTGGATTCCATTGAGCACGAGTTCGGGCTGGAGGACGAGCACGCCGTCACGGACATGGCCGGGCGCGGGACTCTGCCGCGATGTGACCGCCAGCGCTACTTGTAGGTCCCGAAGCCGGCCTGCCTCAGGTCAGATCATCGTGCAGTGCCCCCCATCCGGCTCTTAAGTTCGTCCGGGTGATCCCGTACGGCGCGAGCAATGCGGCATCTCGTCGCCCTCGAACGGATCGGGCAAATCCGCAGGGCTCCGCAACGGCCTCGGGGAACCCGGTCTTGCGTAGCGTCAAAGCAAAATGCTCCCGGGAGTATTGCGTCGTCACCGCCAAGCACTGATCGTTCTGCTGGCCAATCGGCGGATCATGCCCGCAGGAAATCAGCGGGGATCAAGGTCGATGCGCACCGTCAGCGGTTCGGTGCTTATCGCCGCTGACGCGCCCACGCACAGACGGCGCCCCAGATTGCCTTGGCCGATAAGTCGCTGACGCTCGCGCGGGTCGTCATCGTCAAGAATACGTGCCGCCCCGGCCCGCCACACCACACCGGACCCACCGCGCACCTTGACCCGGACCCGCGGATTGGCCTGGATGTTCCGGACCCAGCCGGCGCGCCGCCCGCGCTGGGCTACCAGCCAGAAGGTCTCCCCATCGAGGCCGTCGCACACCGGGGTGCGCCGCGGCACGCCGGTGCGCCGCCCGGTCGTCTCCAGCAGGGCGTCGCCCGGCGGAGGGAAGCCCAAGTCATGGGCGAGCAGGACGATCGGGTTGATCACCCGCGTCTGGAGGGGGTAGACAACACGATCCTTGATCGCTGACCCAGTCATGTCGGGCCTTCTCTTTCCGGGCCATCCCACGATCACTGGGCGCAGGCCGAATTGTCCTTAAAGCTGAGGCAATAAGAACGGTCACTCTGTACCGGGTTGACCAACGTCGTGTACGGCCGTAGCCCGACCCGAATTGGTCGATATGCCTTCGGCCGCCTAGCGTCGCCGCCGTCTCGGCGAACGCTTCCTGCCCGCACTTCCCGGCTAGGTCCCAGTCGCCGTACGCCTGACCAGAGTGGCGCCGACGCGTCCCTAATGTAAGGCAGCGTCGAGTGCCTCCTGCCCAGCTGGCCTTCTCATTCGGTCCAGAACGGGCGTACCTCAACTGCGTGGTACCGGGCGGCCGGGTGAGCGGCCGCAACCTGGACCGCTTGCTGGCGATCAGCACAGCTGAGGACGTCGATGCCTGCGATGAACTCCTCGATGTGGAGGAACGGCCCGTCGCTGAGTTGCACCTCTCCGTCACGTACGCGCAGGGTCGTAGCCAGCTCCGGGCCTGCCAGGGCGGTCCCCAGGACGAAGATCCCGCCTGCCTCCAACTGCCGCTGCCAGGTTTCGTAGTCTCGCATCACCGCCTGGTCGTCCAGTGGTGCTGCCGGCGTCCCACCCACCCACACGGTGAGCAGGTACGGGGTGCCAGCCGAGTCGTCGCCTAGCGCGAAGGCGGACGTCCCCGGCCCCAGCCGCAGGCCCTCCCGGACCGGGCGGATCTCGAACGGGAGGAACCGGGCCACCGGGCTCTTGGCCTCTACCTCGATCGCTTCGTCCAGGTCGGCACAATCGAGCAGGTCTAAGCCCCCCACGAACTCCTTGGTCTCTGCGAACGGGCCGTCACTGACCAGTGTCTCGCCGTTGCGCACGCGCACCGTCGCGGCCGTGTCCGGGAAAGCCAGCTCCCGACCGAACAGCCGGACGCCCCGGCGGTCCATCTCCTCGAGGTAGGCCGGCAACTCGCGGTTCATGATCGCCACTGCCTCTGGGGGCGTCCGACCTTCGGTGCCAACGAACGCCACGTAGTTCATCTCAGCCTCGCCCTCTCAGTAACCCATCGCAGGCCGCAGCTTAATCCCGTCGACCAGCCGTCGCCCGAGCCTCCTCGCCGTCCCCGCTGTCGTTGAGCCATGACTGGGACCGGCCAGCGCCTGCGACCGTGCGTGGAGCTTCTGGCGTTCGTCCTGCCGCTCCCGTTCAACCTCGTTCGCCAGCAGGGTCATCGTCATCGAGTGCATCGAACCCTCCTCAGGTCTGGTCATCAACCCAACGCCCCTACGACGAACGGGCAACGCCAAATGGACACCTCGGCGCAGCGACTTCCAAAAAAAACTGCCCCCCTGCCACCCGCCAAAACGGCCGGACCGCCAGGCGGGCCAGCCAAGCCCTGGTCCTGGCCAAGCTCGACCCCGGAAGCGGCACCCGTAGCCGGCGCCGGCGTACGGCCGGGACCGACAACCTCGTTCCCTGGCCCAGAGCAGTCGCTCAGCTCGGCCCGGACCGTCGCGCGCCATCGAGTTCCTCGGGGAGTAGTGCCGGTGGCACTGGGCGTCGCCGCCTCCAGAGCCCTACCACCGCTCGTTGGGACTGTGGGCGTGGCTCGCCGGCGGTGGGTGCTTCCACCCTCGCCACGTTCAACAGGTTTTATGTCTCGACTTTTACCCTGAGGCCCGATCGCAAATGTCCGGCAATAACGTAACCCCACCGGGATTGGCATTTTTCGCGTGAGGGAGAGACAGAGTGGAGCGCCCATCTTGGTCTGAACAATATGTAGGTGGTTTTGTTTCCGACGCAAGCTGAATTGGCCTGGACTGGAGCCGACGGTAACCCGTCTCGTTATGCGTCGAGGCCTGTTGAAACGACGCACTTTCGGGCCACGCATAACAAAATCCCCGCTCCCGGGACCTCGAGCCCGGAGCGACGCATCGGCTAAGGCGTGGCCCCCGCCGGGCGCCTGGAAAGCACGGGCGGGCGCAGTGCCGGCTAGTTGCAAGGGAGGCCCTGCCAGTACCCGTACCAATGCGGCCCCTCTTCCCGGAGCGGACCGTGGTTCCATTGAACGCATGGAACTTGCCTTGGAGAAACGGGTGTTGGGGACGAGCGGGCTGGAGGTATCGGCGCTCGGGCTCGGGTGTATGGGGATGAGCTACCACCGCAGCACGACGATGCAACGGGACGAGGCGATCGCGCTGGTCCGCCAGGCCGTGGACCTCGGCGTGACGTTCTTTGACACGGCGCAGGTCTATGGCCCATTCACGAACGAGCAGCTCGTGGGTGACGCGATCGCGCCCGTTCGTGACCAGGTCGTCGTGGCCACCAAATTCGGGGAGGTCGACGCCAGCGGCCAGCCTGTCCGTTCAAGCCGGCCCGAGCTGGTCAAGCAGACCACAGAGGGGTCGCTCGCCCGTCTGGGGGTGGAGACGATAGACCTCCTCTACCAGCACCGGGTCGACCCCGACGTGCCGATAGAAGACGTCGCCGGCGCGGTCAAGGACCTGATCGAGCAAGGCAAGGTCAGGTACTTCGGCCTGTCTGAGGCCAGTGCAGAGACGATCCGCCGCGCCCACGCCGTCCAGCCGGTGGCCGCCGTCCAGAGCGAGTACTCACCGTGGTGGCGACGCCCGGAGCAGGAGGTACTGCCAGTCTGTGAGGAGCTGAGTATCGGGTTCGTGGCTTACAGCCCGTTGGGCCGGGGCTTCCTGACCGGCGCGATCGACCAGCACACTGCCTTCGACAGCTCCGACAACCGCAACACCCTGCCGCGCTTTACGGTCGAGGCGCGCCAGGCTAACCAGTCGCTCGTCGACTTGCTGCGGAGAGAAGGCGAGCGGAAGGGCGCCACCCCCGCCCAGCTCGTGCTGGCCTGGCTCCTGGCCCAGCGGCCGTGGATAGTGCCTATCCCGGGGACCACAAAACTGCACCGACTGGAAGAGAACCTTGGCGCCATCGCGATCCAGCTCACCAGCGACGACCTGGCCGAGCTCGACCGCGCTGCGTCCGAGATCCAGATCGTAGGCGACCGTTACCCGGCCGAGGTCGAGCACATGACTAACCGCTGACCGGACTGTGTTGACGTTGACTGACAGCCAGGCCAGACCAGCCGGGACTAAGCGGATGATCAGCGCGCGATCCTGTCGCAGACTGCCGGGGTACGGCGAGTACATGGTCGATCTCGGACACCCCAGCGGGAGCACTTTCGCGTGAGGGAGAGACAGAACGCCGACCTGGTCCGAACAATATGCGCGTGGTTTCTGTTCTGACGCAAGCTGAATTCGCTTCGAACCGGAGGCGACAGGAACGTCGATCGGCAGGCCAGGAGGGCTCTGCGTCGGTCGCTCGTCTCGATCTCAGAATCCGACGATCGGGCGTCGGTCCGGCTTGGCGGATCCGTAGCGGTCATTGGGGTGAGGCCGACGGCGGGCTAGGGCGGGTCCTGATCCCCTGGGAACATTGGGCTGGCCCATCCGAACTTCACACTGAGCAAGTCCAAGGGGACGGCCGTCACTATGGTGACGACGGTGGCGACCCAGAAGCTCAGGTAAGTGGTCAATATCCAGAAGATGACCGCTCCGAGGACGACCGCTACCAGCCCCAAGTGTGCTTTGCGAAAGATTGAGGCACGTTCACCGGCCATCACATCGGCCCCAACCCCGCCCATAGTCCCGGTCAGGACCCCGAGGAAGATGGCGGTATCACCCGGCGTGTGGTACTCCAGGGCCTTTTGTACCCCGATGGTGACGAGCAGGGCAACGGCCACGCCGTGCACCACCAGGTAGGACGTATGCCCCTGGATGGGCCGATGGGCCAGGAAGCCCCCGACCAATGCGGCGCCGAGCACGGCGGGGAGGTAGTACCAGTTCTCGATGGCGGCCGCTTCCAGCCCGAGCAGTACGTCACGGACCATGCCGCCACCGAGCCCGACGATGACCCCAGCGATGAGCACGGCCAAGAGCGTCAACCGACGGTTCCGGGCCACGGCCGCACCGAAGGCGGCGTTTATAGACATGGCGGTGATATCAACCCAGATCGGCAGCGTATGACGGGGCACCGGCGCCGTGGTCGCAGCCGCGCCGCTCACGTTCTAGTCCCCGGGCCGGCACACTGCGGTGGTGTGAGCCTCGGGCCGTGGGCGCCTGTCTGCTGCCGGTACCTCTTTGAGCCGGAACGATTGGAGAGAGTCCTACTGGGCAAGGGCCGTACCTCAGCGACGTCGGCACGTTAGCGACACGCGCACCTCGTTCGACCACCCCGTCGAGGGGATGCAGTTACATCGTCAGGGACAATACTGGTCCCACGGTTGACGCGAGCGACGTCCTCCGGGCCGCGCTCACTTGCCACAAAGCCGCGCTACCGACGAAGTGCCAGTCGAAGGGAGACCTTATGGGTGACACCGTGCTTGCGAGCTGGAATGAGGGGAAGGCCAAAGACGCGGTCCTGGGCTTCGTGAAGGGGGCGACTACCGATGGCCCGGACTTCGTTCCGCCGGCCGACCGGGTCGCCACCTTCGACAACGACGGCACCTTGTGGGTCGAGCAGCCATTGCCCCCACAGTTCGACTTCGTATTCGCCAAGTGGGCGGAAGAGATCAAGGCAGATCCGTCGCTCGCCACCCAGCAGCCCTACAAGGCGATCATCGAAAAGGACCCGGCGTTCTTTGTCGGGCTGGCGACTCAGGATCCCGAGGTCGTGGGGACGCTCTTGCAGGCCTTCGCTCGATCGTGGGCAGGCAGCACGCCGGAGAACTTTGAAGCGCAAGTACGCGTGTGGCTCACGACAGTGAAGCAGCCCAAGCTTGGGAGGCTCTACATCGATCTTGTGTACAAGCCGATGCTGGAGCTGCTCGACTTGCTGAAGGCTCAGGACTTCCGGGTGTTTGTGGTCTCTGGCGGTGGCCGGGACTTCATGCGGGTGTTCGCCGAGGAGACCTGGGGCATCTACAAGGAGAACGTGATCGGCACCGCCGCTGAGTACAGCTACACCGGCGGCAAGATCGTCCGTGCCGAGCACGCCCTCGGGGGTCTCGACGTGGGCAAAGGCAAACCGGAGCACATCTTCGCCCAGACCGGTCGACTGCCCGTGTTCGCGGGTGGGAATGCCGACGTTGACATCGAGATGTTGAGCGCCGCCACTTTCGCCGTGCTGGTCAACCATGACGATGCTGAGCGCGAGTTCGCCTAAACCAATGGCGCCGAGAAGTCACTGGAAAGGGCGAAAGAGTTGGGCTGGACGGTGGTCAGCATGAAAGACGACTGGAGCACCGTCTTCTAAAAGGAGGACCCCCATGACTGACCTGACTGCCATCGACATCTTGATCGACCCCGACGCGCAGGCGATCGAGCGTGCCCAAGTGATCAACGCTCGATTGCTCGAGAGCCTGCCGCAGGGATGGGCACTGGACGACACCCACAAGCCTTCACATCACCACGCTCCAGCGGTACGTGCGCACACCGCCACCGAGCTTTGAGCCATTGCTGACGTCCGAGACAATCTGTGCTCAGGCTTTCTCAGCTGCGTGGAACGCAGCACCGTCTGATCGGATTTGCCTTGAAAAATAAGAGTTTCCCAGGCCGAGCCTAACGCTTTCTTCTGTACTAACGTGCCGAGTGACGCCTCTTCCCAACGTTGACCACGCAGAAAAGGTTCCCCTCGGTGTCGGTGAGCACCACGAACGCCGCTCCGTCTGGGTAGGTCCAATCGGCTTGGCGCGCACCGAGGCTGACCAGGCGGTCTACTTCGGTGACCAGCTCCTCCTCGCTTTCGACATGCAGGTCCAGGTGCATGCGGTCGTGGCTGTCCAAGGTGACGGGCCAGTTGGCTTCGGCCGGGACCAGCACCGTCGATTCCTCATCGTTGACACTCCCGCCTCGGATCTCGTAACCGAGAGCCATGCTCCAGAACCCAGCCGCTCTGTTCATATCCGAGACGTTGATGATGATTGACCCGATCCTCAACACGGCACCAGTCTGTCAGGGAATCCGGCTGGCCAGCCTGTCGATCGGCTTGCTCCAGACGGACGACGTGGTGCACCTCGGCGCGGCGCTCCGGTAGCCGGCTGATCGCCAACGGACGGATCCCCATCCAGGCGATCATCGCCTCGATCGAAGCTGACGAAACAACTGCGACAGTAGGAGGCTGAAATGCCCGTCAGGCCAGCACGTGTTGGAAGCGTGGGCGTCATGCGCGCCCCGGTGGCGAAAACGGCTGTAGTGGCCAAGGCCGTCACACCCGGGCCGGCGCGAATCGCCAAGACCGCGGTCGTTGCCGCAGCCGTCACGCCACGCCGGCGAATCTAACCTTCGACCACTAATCCGACGGGACCACCTCGTGTCAGATTGGCCCTTCTCATTCGGCCATTGATGTCTTCGGGCGTCCTTGACGTCGGCACCAGGTCGGCACCACACCCGTACACCAGTACGGGTCGCAGCTTTCGACCACGCTGAAGTGGCACGATGGCGTCGGTGACTTATGAGCAACTCATCTCCGATGTGGCCAAGGGGGTCGAGGCCGTCGGTGCGACGATCATGGTCGGCGGAGGGCTGCTGGCACTCGGGGACTACGCCGCGTCGATGTTGCAACGAGGAACGCGGAGAGACCGGTACAGGCGGCTACGCCGGCGCCTAGGCCAGGCGATCCTTCTCGGCCTCGAGGTCCTCATCGTCGGGGACATTGTCCGCACGATCATCGTCGAGCCGACCATTGAGAGTGTTGGCGTGCTCGGGATGATCGTCGTCATCCGGATCGTTCTGAGCTTCGCCCTGGAAGTGGAGATCGACGGGACCTGGCCGTGGAACCTGTGGCAGCTTGAAAAGCAAGGCGAGGAACCGCCACTTTCGTGATGACCCTTTCGTCCCGGCTCCGGTTAAAGGTGAGCTGCCGAGCCCATCCTTGACGTACTGCGGGCCGAGCGGGAACGGGCGGCTGCCTTGGCGGAACGGGACCGGCTCGGGCGGGAGACTCACGACGTGCTGGCCTACTCAATGGGGGGTGCTGTCGGTCCAGCTCGAGGTGGCGGTCAAAGCGTCGGGCACTACGGTGACCGAAGTCTTCGGCGTCGGGCCTTACGTAGCCGCCTCCTTGGTCGGCTACGTCGTCGATGTCAGCCGTTTTGCCGACCGGGATAGCTTCGCCGCCTACAATGGGACTGCCCCTATGGAAGTCTCCTCGGCGGGCCACAAGGTCTTCCGGCTCTCGCGGCGCGGCAACCGCCGGCTTAATACGGCTGTCCACATGACGGCGGTCACCCAGGTCTCTCACCGCTACAGCGAGGGCCGGTCCTACTGCGACCGCAAGCTAAAAGTCCTACTACGACCGCAAGCTAAAAGAAGGAAAAACGAACAAAGAGGCACTGCGTTGCCTGGAGCGGCGCTTCAGTGACGCCATCTTCGCCCACCTGGTCGCCGCCGCCAAAGGCAAAGCGGGAGCCGCCATGGCGGGCCCGGGGAGGCCAAAGAGGGAACGGCTCTGTAGCCAGCGTGGCCGGCTCACACCCTGAGCGCCAGCTCTTCGGACAAGCCAGTCCCGGGCCCGAGCCGACCGTTGGACCGAAGCCGAAGCCAATGCACATCACGGTCTCGGCGCAGGCAGCGAAGAAATCCCGAAAAGCATCTTGACAACAAAGAGGACTCGTTCTGGCGGCCGTCGCGATGGTGTGGTGTCAGATGAACCAGCCGCAGATCGGACAATCGGGCGCGTATGAGCGGTGCCGTGAGCTGCTGGACAGATGCAGCTCAGCCCTTCGTACCCCGGGAGGCGCCGCCTGCGCCTGCGACCGCTGGGCCCAGGCCGACCCCGACGCCGTGGTCGCCTACCGTTCGCGCCCCAAGGTGTGCCTGTATGTGCCGTTAGAGCCCATGGACCGGGTGGCCATCCCGCGCCACATCACGGTGAGGTGGGCGAGGCAACGGGTCACTGCCGAGGGCGAAGCGCTGTTTCTCGGCGCCGAACTGGCGTCGGTGGGCGAGGTCATCGGTGACGTGACGCTGTGGTTCCAGAGTGCCGAGCGCCGTCCAGGCGAGGTCGGCTGGATGTTCAACCCGGACCCCTCGAGACAGGGCTACGCCACCGAGGCCGTGCAACGCCGCTTGCACTTGGTGTTCGACCAGTTCGGGCTGCACCGCGTGGTGGCCAGGTCGACGCCCGCAACGACGCCTCGCTCCGCTTCGCGGGGCTGGCCTCCGGATCAGCCCGGACAAAGTTTCATGTCCTCCGATGAGTTGGCCGTCATCGTGAGGTCATCTAACTGACGGCCAAGCCACCCTGTGAGCTCGGCCCCGCAACCAAGGAGGACAGGGTGCACCCAACCATGTTGTTGTTGACCGTTCAGAGGGAGCGGGAGGCCGAGCTGGAGCGCCTGGCGACCAGGCGGCCCCTTTGGCGAGAGCGGGGTGCTCGCGCCTGGGGGAGAAGCGAACGGCTGGTGGCGGCCCGCGCTGCATCCTGCAGCCCGTTGAGCTGTTTACGTGGGCTGACAGGCCGGCGCAAAGTGATGGTGGGCACGACGCAAATGTAATCAGGCTAATCATAAGAAGCAGCCGGTTTTGTTGAGAAAGCAAGGAAAAAGAGCGCAAGATAAGCTGGGCGTATGTAACCCGCCGACTTGTCGTCTGCCCCCGATCAGAGCGGCTGAGAGGACGGTTCAGCGGGGCGAAAAAGGGCTTATTTGGGTGAAGATTTACGATGTTGCCCTGGCTAGATAGAGTTTCTGGGCAGGCTTCTTGGGGGAGGGCAAATGGGGATCTCGTTCCCTGGAGAACCAAATGGGTACAGGGCGGCGCGGGACCGGCTGCTCGAGCAGGAAATCGAGCTGCGCCGAGCCATGGAATCAGTTGCTGCCGCCAGGCGGGAGTTGCCGCCTGGCGGAGTCGTGCCGGAGGACTACGTCTTTCAGTCGCAGGCACGAAGTGGCGAGGCGGCGGACGTCCGCTTTTCGGAGTTGTTCGCTTCCGGCGCGGACTCGCTCGTGATCTACAGCATGATGTTCCCGCGCGCTCAGGACGACGACCGCCTTGGCCCTCGGGGCGGGCAAACAGCGTTGCTGCCCCTGGCGGAAAGCCCCTGCCCATCGTGCACCGCTTTCCTCGACCAGCTCGACGGAGCGGCCGAGCACGTGTCTCAGCGCGTCAACCTCGCCGTCGTCGGGAAAGCGCCAATAGGGCGCATTATGGCGTTCGCCGAGGAGCGCGGATGGCGCCGGCTCCGGCTCCTGTCCTCGGCTGGCAACACCTATAACCGCGACTACTGGGCGGAGACCGGGGAAGGCGACCAGCAACCAATGCTGAACGTGTTCCACCGCGACGGCCCAATAATCCGCCATTTCTGGGGTTCGGAACTTTTCTATGCACCAGAGGATCCGGAGCAGGACCCGCGCCACGTTGGCACCCTCGAGCCGCTGTGGAACCTCTTCGACCTCACTCCCGAAGGCCGGGGGACCGACTGGTTCGAGCAGATGAGCTATTAGCCCCATCCGGCTCGGGGTCAGCACGCACCTCACTGTCAGGAAGTCATCCACACCCGCACCGCACCGGAGGAGCCGTCGAACCAGCCGGTAACCGTCTAAAGACCACCGGTACCCGGTTGGGCGCCTCTACCGTAACGCCCGAGACCCAACATGATTGGACAATCTGGCGCAGTCGTTTAGTCCGTGGCTCCGGCCGGCGCTGTGCAAAATCGGCCGGTATCGCAACTCAACGCGGCAACGCTGCTATCGCTCGACGCGGGCACAGAACGCTGCACGCGCTCGCAACAATACGGGCGCCGGATCTGTGTTGTAGGTCAAGCGAAGTTGGCCCAAGTCAGAGCGCCGGCAGCCGTCGCTATGCTCGCCTGGCGGCTCAGGAGTTAGTCCGACTGCGGGTGCGCCGATTAGCTATTTATGCGCTCGACGTGCGCCCTGGAGTTGGGGGCGCGCCGAAGACCAGGACGGCCGGCTCAGCCGCGGTCGTGGAGGGTCACCTGGTAGCCGTCGGGGTCGGCGAACGTGAAAGTGCGGCCGAACGGCCCGTCGACGGGCGCTGAGATGATCGTCGTGCCGGCGGCGGCGAGGGCGTCGTGGATGTCCTGCGCGTCGGGGGCGTGCAGCCACAGCGCCATTCCCTGCCCCGGCTGCGCGATCGCGTCCAGGTCGACGCCCGCGACGACGTCGCGGACGGCGAACGCGATCGGCTTGGTGTCGAACACGACGGCGTGCGGCGGTCCTGCGTCGGAGCGCTTCAGCCCCAGGTACTGCTCGTAGAAAGCGGCGGAACGCTCCAGGTCGCGCACCTGCAGTGAAATGAAGTCGGGCCCGGTGACGGCCATGGTCCCTGCCTCCTCATTGTATGTCAGTAGTCTGACATACCCATCATATGTCAGACTACTGACATGAGTCAAGGCGAGCCCGGGATCGAGCTGGGCACGTCGCTGGGGTACATGCTGAAGGCGGCCGCGAGCGCCCTGCACTCTGCCCTGGAGGCCGTGCTGAGGCCGCTTGGCATGACGATCACCCACTACGCCTGCCTGGAGCTGCTTGCCCAGCGACCGGGCCTGTCCAACTCCGAGCTTGCCCGCGGCGCCTTCGTCACCCGGCAGTCGATGAACGTGCTCCTGCAGGCCCTCGAACGCCAAGGGCTCGTTGTCCGCCCGGCACAGGCACCCGTCGGCAGGGCCCTGCCGACCGAGCTGACCGCCCGTGGGCGCCGCCAGCTTAAGGTGGCCAGCGCCGCGGTTCGCCGCGTCGAGCAAGACATGCTGGCCAATCTGGATGTCAGCGAACAAGATCAGATGCGGCGCCTGCTCACTGCATGCATCGCCTCACTGACTGAACCGCCCGCATCGGCGTCGTTGACGTCTATGAAGCCGTAGACGCCTTTGCCGCCGCCGCAGCCAGTGAGCGGCGCTCAAAGCAGCCACCCAGTGGCTCGTGGCCCACAAGCGAGTTCCTCGAACAGAACGCTCCATCTTGCGCCCTGGTCAGACCTGCAGACCTCGCCAACGAGGTGAAATAATCGGCA
>CAVVMN010000009.1:0-475628 GCA_963749305.1 uncultured Acidimicrobiaceae bacterium | reverse complement strand
GCCCCGCTGTGGGCGGGCGAGTCCTGCTCGGTGGTGAACGACATCAAGCCTGCCGTGGAGATCGTCGCCGACCTCGTGCGCGAGGCCGGGCGGCGAGGTGAGGACCGGCGTGGCCTGGCCGCTGGCAGGCGTGGTATGAGCGGCACTTGCGGAGGCACCCGCACGCGAGTGATTACAGGAAGAAAACGTAGGTTTACCGAGCGCGCCCGCAGAGGCGGCGTTCCCCGAGCCTTTCGAGCCGAGCAGATCCTGCAATTCTGTGCACCTTGAATAAGGCTTGGTTTATAAGGAGCACCCGTCGATAGCGACGGCTACGGGTGCCCTGACTTGAGCCAACTTCCTTGATTTACAATGCAGATCACAACGTGCAATTGTTCTGAGGACCCCTTGGCGTTGTCGTGGCACCCAGGAGAGCACACCATTGCTCGCCTTGCAGGCTGGGCCAGTTCTCTTCCGGACCGGCTACGAGAGGTGGCTCGACACAGGTGCGGAACTCGACAGCGGGCACATCATCGGTGCCGTCCTCGCCGACCAGCGGGCCATCGTGACCAGCTAGCTGCCAGTCGATCTACGTCGATTGTCTTGGCTGCCGTACCCCGCCCATATCAAGTACTGTCAACGTAGCAACCACCTGACCTGCGCTTATCTGGCGCGCTCGAAGGGATTCGAACCCCCAACCTTCTGATCCGTAGTTATTTTGCTCAGTGCGCTGTGCAATCCCCTTGACACGCTGGTCGCCAACGAGCGACAGGTGCTCAATTAGATGGTGTAAGAAATCAGGATAATTAGCCCGGGCGGGCGCGGGCATCGAGAACGGGTATAAGGGGTGCCGTGGGGGTTGTGCGCCGAACCTCCGAGCGACCGTCCCGCGGATGCCGCTCGCTCCCCGACGCCGCGCTCGACTTGCCATCGGTTCGCGGCGTTGGCCAAGTTCAAGCGAGAGCTGACGCGAGGAGCCACCCCAGCCAGGCTTGCGGTGGCCCGAGCTCGTGGCCGCTACGGAGGTTGGCCACGAGCTATGACTCCCAAAAAGCTCGGGTAAGCACTCAAATGTACGCCGTCCGAAGTCGCACTTTGGCCCTTGTTGCCACGACCCTCAGGGCCCGCCCCTCCTCTTCCCCCGCCTGGGTGCACCCAGGGCCTGAGCTCAGCCAGTGCAGCTTGCACCACGTGGCACCCCTTCGCGCTCACGCGTGCAATCCCTCTCGGCACCTCAACGACGTGGTCCTCGTCAAAGCCGCGGGCGGTACGCTAGGGCGCATGGTGTTGGCGCGTGCGAAGAGCGCCGAGGAAGTTATCGAGCGTATGAGCCATGCAGCGCCCCCGACCCCGGACGACGTGACGGTCCTCTGGGACGGTCGGCGCCTTGACTCACGCGAGGCCGTTATGGAGTGGCTAGCTGAGGTCGATGCCCAGCGGGCTGAAAAGGCCGCCGGCACCGATGCCCGAGCCTGACGCCCGTCACGATCTCCGGCACCTGATCGAGGTCCTCGACCGCCATGGCGTCGAGTACCTCTTGGTTGGCGGAGCCGCCGCCACTGCGTACGGCGCCGAGAGGCCGACCGACGACATCGACTGCGTCGTACGACGAGAGCGCGGCAACCTGGACCGCCTCGCCGATGCCCTGCGAGAGCTGAACGCTCGGCTGCGCGTGGGTGGGATGACTGATGCCGAAGCCCGGCTCTTGCCGGTGCGCCTTGACGCCGCCATGCTGGAGGCGGCCGGTATGTCGACCTGGATGACCGATGCTGGACCCTTTGACGTGCTGGCCGGCCTGGAGGCTACTGACGGTCGGTTGGTGCCTTATGAGGAGTTGCTCCAGCGAGCAGTTGTGTTCCAAGGCGAGGGGTTCGTGATCCGCACGGCCAGCATCGACGACATCATCGCCGCCAAAGAGCGAGCAGGCCGCCCCAAGGACCGCGAGGCGCTGCGGGAACTGCGTGAGATACGCGACCAAGAGCGTCATGAGGCCGGCGGGCCTGGCTCTGACTGAGCTGGCTCGAGGGTCCAATCGCGCTGAGCGGGCCGTTGGCGCTCAAGATGATCAGGGTTTCTCGGAGCGACATCCCCAGCGCCAACGGTGGCACTGCAGAACCAGCGCCGGCCGGGACAAGAGTGGGCCCGACCTCCATCAAAAGGGGGCCCGGGTGGCCAGTCGGCCAGCTGGAGGCGGACTGCGGGGCCGATTGCCATACTGGCCAGGTGACAAGCCCGCATTTGACGATCGGCCGGGCCGCCAGCGATGACGAGCTGACCGAGTTCTTGCTCTT
Organism: uncultured Acidimicrobiaceae bacterium; assembly: GCA_963749305.1. Lineage (GTDB taxonomy): Bacteria > Actinomycetota > Acidimicrobiia > Acidimicrobiales > Palsa-688 > Fen-671. The sequence goes on along the minus strand of CAVVMN010000009.1, from coordinate 473,358 downwards.
TGCGAACGAGGTCTACGCCCAACGCCCGGCCCATTGGGTGACTACCCCTGGAGACCTGGTCCCATTGCTCAAAGGGGAAGGGCCTACCGCGGCAGGCCGGAGTACCTTGCCGTTGGTGGCGCGGTCAAGCGGGCGGATCGTCGCCAGAGCCGCTGCGCTTGTAGACGAGCACTACATCGGACGCTGGAACGAGTCCCTCGGGCATGTTGTGCTGTTCGAGGCGCTCCCCGGTAGCGCCGACGCAGTCAGGGCCCTTATGGATGAGGCTTGTGGCTGGCTGAGGACCCAGGGCCTCGAAGCCGCCCGCACCGGATTTGGGGGGAACGGCGTTGACTGGCCCTTCACCATCGATGCTTACGAACTGCTGCCGTCGCCAGCCATGCGTCAAAATCCCCCTTACTATCACTCGCTCCTCGCAGAGGCTCGCTTTGATGTGGAAAGGCGATTGGTCGACTACAAGATCCAGGTGACACCGGAGCTGGTCGAGCGCTGGGAGCAAATGCTGCGGGCCGCCGAAGCCTCAGGGTTCCGCGTCCGTAGCTTTTCCGAGGCGGACAAATTGCGTCGAGTCGAGGACTTCTGGTCGGTCTGGGAGACAGCGTTCTCCCGCCACTGGGGCTGTCCCGCGAGCTCTCTGGCTGAGTGGGAGCACGGGTTCGCCGAATGGGAGCCCGTCGGTGCCCATGAGACCTCTGTGGTCGCCTACCGGGGCGACGAGCCGGTCGGGGTGACACTCTGTTTTCCGTTTGCCTCTAGCCAAGTGCGCCTGGTCGGGGACCGCCAGCTATTGGCCGAAGAGCACCTCAACTGGTTCGGGATCGCCGTCCTCGAAAGCGCCCGGGGTACCGGCCTCAACCTGGCCATCGCCGCTCGCACTTACCTCGAGTTAGTAAATCGCGGCGCTCCTTACGTGAACTACGGTCATGTGCTCGATGACAATTGGCCGTCCCGGCGGACAGGCGAGAAGCTGGGTGGCCGGGTGGGCGCGAATTACCTCGTATACCGACGGGACCTGCTGCGAGCCGGCAAGGTCTAGCCACGTGTCCCGCTGCAGTGTTCACCCTTCACGAACAAGCAAATGGGGTGGGCCGTCATCGGGGCTATCTTCGGCGTTGCTATCGCCCCATTTCGGGACCGACCCTGGTTGGGAGCCGATTCCACTCGCTCCTTGCGTGCAGCCAGGGGCGTGTGGATGGACTCAAACCCCGAAGCATCGAGCTATTAGACCTGCTGACGTCCTTCGGGCCTTGCCGCCACCGCGCCGCCCACGTGTCGGTCGCCCGCAACCAGCTCGGGCGCTTGAGGCATGGGAGCGCCGCCGTCGGCGTCATCCTTGGGGAGCCAGAACTCCCCAAATCACTGGGCCGTCACGCAGTCGTTAGTCGGCCAGTCGGGGTAGTGGGTTATTAGATGGTCCCTAAGCGCTGTGAAAAACTTCCGACCTGCCACCGCCAGGCGAAACAGCCGATCGACCGCGTGGAGATTGTCGGGTTGACCCAGGAGGGGTACCAAGAAATTTACCCCTTGACCTGCGGTTTTGCGCGCTCGAAGGGATTCGAACCCCCAACCTTCTGATCCGTAGTTATTAAGCTTCGAGCGCTGTGCACACCTGAGAAGATGCTGGTTGTTGACGAACGAAGGACGTCCAGTTAGATGGTGTGACTAGCGGGCCACCGCGACGCAACCAACCGACGACGTGGCTCGCGCCACTGGGCCGTCCTCGTCCAATCAGGCGACGGTGGGGGATGGCGCAGTGCTAGCAGAGACCGGAGGTACACGGCGGTCAACCTCCTTCATAACCACTTGGCGAATCCATGAGGTAACGGTAAGCCCGTCTCGGTCCGCTTTCTCCTTCACGCTTCTAATTGCCTCGTCCGAGAAACGCTCCACTCAATTTCCCGGTGGTGTTCGAGAGACCCTCAATCACGTTCCAATCCTTCGGGCGATACGCCTGGGTCGTTACCATCGACGACGAGGAACCTTTCCGCATCCCTAGCCGCATCGCCTCTGCCGGTTCAGCCAAAGCGGGCTTCTTCGGATGAGCCCTAGGAGCGCCGCCCGTCGTGGCCGTCCCATCCTCTCGCTCCCATCCCGCGCCGTGACGGCAAGCCCATTGACTGCCGGCCGGCGTCGACTTCTGCCTGGTCAACCCAACGTCGCACCGCCGACTCCACCAGGTCGAAGTCATGGGCCACCTGAGCTATCGACCGGTCACCAGCCAGGCACCGCTCAACGATCTGAGCTTTGAACTCCGGCGTGAACTGACGGCGGGGACGGGGCGTATTCTTCGCCACGATCTCCATTCTGGACGTCCTTTCCGCTGCTATGCCCCACTTGGTGGATGTCCGTCAAACCGTGCCAACCCCAGTCCCTCCTTAGCGGGCAGCTCGGAGCCGAGCAGCTCCTCGAGCGTCGCCCGGACCTACGGGGCCTGTTAGTCGCCTCGGACCTCATGGCTGTCGGGGCGATGCGCGCACTTCGAGAGTCCGACCGGCGACTTCCCGAAGACGTAGCGGTGGTCGGCTTCGACGATTCGGTGGCGGCGACTATGACTGACCCTCCGCTCACGACCATACCGAACCCTCACGAGATCGGTGCCGACTGGGCTGAGGGCATACGGTCGTCAAGCGGGTTGCCTCTGTGGCCGGCATAAGCAACACATCGCTCCCCGCCCCTGAGCGGACGATCACATCGTATCATACAGACGTATGGACATATTCATGGCGGTTGTGACATACTCAAGCCCGTGTACCTCCGCCGGTTCCCTTTCCCCCCAGTCCCCGGGCCGAGCGGACGTTGACATTAGGGACAGTGGAGGGTGACATAGAGAGCAGCCAATTGGGCCCGACGGACGCCCACGAGCACCTTTTTCTTGCAAGCCCCCTACAAGTCGGCGATGAGTACACTGGGTTAGCCGAGGCTGTCGATGAGGTACGCACCCTAGTTGTAGCCGGCGGCAGGTCATTGGTCGACTGGACCACGCCTGGGTTCGGCCGAGACCTGTCTGGCCTATCAGCGGTATCGAGATCAACTGGTCTGCACGTCATAGCTGCCACGGGCGCCCACCATGACGCGCACTACGGCACTTCGAACGACTGGCCGGGAACGGTGCAAGCCGTCAACGGCTGTTGGGCGGCGACACTGGGCGGAGGTCAGTGATGCGATCTTTCGGAGGGGCCCCGGGGATGGACCACTTGTTCGCCCGGTTCAAACCGCGGCTCGAACGTGAACTTGGCCGAGAGCCGTCCCAGCAGATTTTTGTCGACAACCCGGCGAGTGCGTTCGTCTTGAAGCCTTCCAGTCAACCTGGGACACCTACCGCCGCAGCAGCCATGGAGGTCGTATGAGTGAAGTACTGGGTTTTCCCGAAGGGTTCCTGTGGGGCACGGCTACCGCCTCCTACCAGATCGAGGGTGCCGTGGACAAAGACGGCCGGGGGCCGTCGATCTGGGACACGTTTTGCCACACCCCGGGCAAGGTTTTCCACGATGACACTGGCGACATAGCTTGTGACCATTACGACCGCTGGGAGCAAGATGTCGCCCTCATGGCCCAATTGGGGTTGAATTCGTACCGGCTTTCAGTTTCATGGCCCCGGGTACAACCCGACGGTGCCGGGCCTTACAACCAGCAGGGCATTGACTTTTACCGCAAGCTGCTTGACAGCCTGGTCGAGCACGGCATAACCCCCGCCGTCACGCTCTACCACTGGGACCTGCCCCAAGCCCTCCAGGACGAAGGGGGGTGGGCCAACCGGGACACCGCCGAGCGCTTCTCCGATTACGCCTACCACCTCGTGCAAGCCTTGGGGGACCGGGTGAGGCTATGGATAACTCTCAACGAGCCGTGGGTCTCGGCCCACCTCGGCTACGGGTCGGGAGAACATGCCCCGGGGCTCAGCGACTTAGGGACCGCATTGCGTGCCGCACACCACCTTTTACTGGGCCATGGGCTGGCCGTCGAGGCGGTGCGCCCGGTGATGGCGCCGCAGTCGGAACTGGGCATTACCCTGAACCTTTACCCGAGCTACCCTGCTTCGGCCTCGGTGGCCGACGCCGAGGCGGCCTCGCGGGTGGATGGCTACGCCAACCGGTGGTTCCTCGACCCCGTCCTTAAGGGTGTCTACCCGAAGGACGTGGCCGAGCTTTTCATGCCCGTCAGTGGCGATACCCACATCCACGCCCGCGACCTTCGAGACAATAAATGCCCCGCTGGACTTCTTGGGCGTTAACTATTACGCGTGCCACACGGTGGCGGCGTCCGGAAGCCCTCCTGTACCCGGCGGCCAGCCGTACCCGCCAGTCCTCCGAGCGGTCGAACGCATGGAGCCGGGCACCCCGGTCACAGGACGAGGGTGGCCGGTGCAGCCACAAGGCCTAACTGACTTGTTGGTCCAAGTCTCCAAAGAGTACGGGCCTGTAGCTCTCTATGTGACAGAGAACGGAGCTGCCTTCGCCGACTACGTCGACCCAGAGGGCCACGTCAAGGACCCCGAAAGGGTGCAGTACCTCGAAACCCACCTCGAGGCCGCACATCGGGCCATAGTCCTGGGAGCAGACTTGCGTGGTTATTTTTGCTGGACCCTCATGGACAACTTCGAGTGGGCGGCTGGTTATTCTCAGCGCTTCGGGCTCGTGTGGGTCGATTTCAAGGACCAAGAGCGCATCCCGAAGACGAGTGCTACGTGGTTCGGTGCCGTGGCCGCACGGAACTGCCTCTTGCTCGAGCACGGCCGTGACTGATACATCTGGCACCGGTCGGCCGGTCTCGCTCGCTAACGGACAACTCCCTCGCCGGCCTCTGGGCAGCACCTCTTTGATGGTGACGCCCGTGTGCATCGGCGGCTCGCCGATAGGCAGTATGCCTCAGGTTTTTGGTGAAGAAGTTGATTTCGAGCGTGCCGTAGAGACGGTCAGGCATGTTTCGACAGCCCTATAAATTTTCTCGATACGTCTAATGGTTACAGCCAGGGAGAAAGCGAACGCCGTATCGGGGCCGTCATCGCCGAGCGAGGCGGGCTACCTCCTGACTTCGTGCTCGCCACCAAAGTGGACCCTGACCCCAACACCGGTGACTTCAACGGGGATAGCGTGCGCCGCTCGGCCGACGAAAGCCTGGATCGGCTTGGCCTCCAACGTTTCCAGCTCCTGTACCTCCATGACCCCGAGCGGGTCGGCTTCCCCGTCGGCGATGGCCCCCGGGGGCCCGGTCGAAGCTCTGGTCTCCCTAAGAGAGGCCGGAGTGGCGCTACATATGGGCGTGGCCGGCGGGCCGGTAGAGATGATGGCGCAGTTCATCCGCACCGGCGTGTTCGAGGTGGTCCTCACACACAACCGCTTCAACCTGGTCGACCGGTCCGCCGAACCGCTCATCGCCGAGGCGGCCTCGGCCAACATCGGGGTGGTGAACGCGGCCGTCTTCGGTGGCGGGATCCTGGCCAAGGGCACGAGCCATAGCGACCGCTATGCCTACCGCAAGGCAAGCCCGGAAGTGCTTTCTCGGGTCCGGGCCATGGAAGAAGCTTGCCAAAGTCATGGCGTCTCGCTGCGCGCGGCGGCGTTGCAAATGTCCGTCCGGGATCCCCGCGTCAGCTCGACCATAGTGGGCACGGCGACGCCCGCACATGTGGACGAGCTGGTCGGCCTCGTGTCGGAGCCGGTACCTGACCAACTGTGGGACGAGCTCGCCGGGCTGGCCGCTCCCGAAGGGCAATGGTTGCAGTAGGAAGATAAACCGATAAACGAAAGCGAAGGACGATGACTTCTTCTGTGCGCTTTTTGGTCGTCGGCACGGGCTGGCGAGCACGCTTTTTTTTAGAGCTGGCCCCCAAACTATTCGAAGTCGAACTCGCCGGCGTAGTCGTGCACCGAAGTGCAACTACCGAGCAGGCGGAGGCCCACTGGCGCGCCCCAGGGTACTCATCCCTAAAAGACGCGCTGCGTGAACAAAGGCCAGATTTTGTCGTGATAAGTGTGCCCCGGACGGTAGCGCCCGAGCTCACCACCGCTGTTGTCGACAACGGCATACCAGTCCTCTTGGAAACCCCTCCCGCTGTCGACGTGGAGGGCATCCGCCGGCTGTGGGACGACGTTGGGATTAGCGGTCTGGTGCAAGTAGCCGAGCAGTACCCTCTGTACCCGGGCCACGCCGCCCGGTTCGCGTTGGTCCAAAAAGGTGCCATCGGCCAACCGACTTCAGTCCAGGTGTCGTCGACCCACGGCTACCATGCAGTCGCTCTCATGCGGAGGTTCCTCGGCGTCGGCTTCAGGCCGGCCACGGTGAAGGCGTCGTCGTTCCAGAGCCCGCTGGTGGACCCCTCAGCCAAAGGCGGCTGGACCGGCGACACCACAGCGCGTCAGGCTGAAACCGTCATCGCCACCGTCGACTTCGGCCCCAGCATGGGTTTGTACGACTTCACGACTAACCAATGGCACAATCAGCTGCGGGCGCGACGCATCGTAGTGCGCGGCAGCTACGGGGAGATCGTCGATGACATGGTGTACCAGATGGCAGACGATCGCACCTTTATCAGGTCGCCGTTGGTCAGGCGCCAGACCGGCTACGACCTCGACCTTGACGGATATGACACCGACCACATCAGCTTCGGCGGCGAGGTCGTCTACCGCAACCCCTATCCCGGCTTACGGTTGGCCGACGATGAGATCGCGGTAGCCTCGCTGTTGTCAGGCATGGCCAAATGGTGCCATCAGGACGGCCCGTCTCCCTACCCGCTCGCGGAGGGGAGCCAGGACCACCTGGTCTCGCTGGCCATAGATGCCAGCCTGGCGATCGGCAGCCCGGTGACGACCAGCACAGAGAAGTGGGCACTTTAGGAAAGAGGGTAGCGGTCGCCACAGCCTCCAGCTGATCTCGCCTCTGCCTTCAGGTGACACCGGCAACAGCCCCGATCACTTCGACGTCCACGCCGAAGACCTGCCCCAGGAGCTTGATGCCCGGTAGGTCGTAGCCGCCGACAAGCACGGAATGATGAGACGGCACCCTCTCCATAAGCGCGTGCCCGTCGCGCACTTTTATGAGGGCGCCGTTACGGCAGTCCGACGCCGGGTAGCCCACGTACCCAGTGAGTTCAGCTTCGGCGATCACGAGCCTCTCGAAACTTGGCCCCAGCTTGGCCAGGGTAAGTGGTCCCGAGGCCATGCGGGCATCGATGGCGCTGGCGTTTTCGTCAACGATCTCCAGCACCCGGTCTCTCAAGCGCCATTCGGTGGCAAAGGGCTGCGGGAGTACCCCCAGGTAGCCGCAATGGGCCGCCAGCACGTAGTCTTCAGGCCTGCCTTCTACGGCGGGGAAGGCCGGTATACGTTCGTGCTTGAGGGCAGCTTGGCCCATGAGGAACGGGTAGAGGTTGGTCATCATCACCGGGGCACGAAGGGTGCGGTGCAAGATCAGCTTGGTAACCATGGACACGAGGTCGGCCTCGCAACCCCAGATCAGGTCGCTTTCCTGATAGAGAAGGTTCCAGGCCAGGCAGGGGGTAGTGTCAGAAAAACTTGACTCGTTGAGGCAATTCATGCCCACGGCGAGGACGTCTTCGTCACCCTCGATGTCCCGGCGGACGGCCTCGTAGAGCTTGAGCGCGCTCAGCGCAGCGCGCGAGCTGACGTCTCCGAGGGGTACAACCTCTTGCCACCGCTCCCGTTGTGCGAGGGCCGCAGCGTCGGGCAGAGACTTGGCTATGGCTCCGAGCTTGGCGAAACTCCGCTTCTCGATGGTGACGCCGAACTTGGCTGCCATACGGTCAGCGCATTCGCCCTCCCACCAGTAAAACCGGTTGAAGATAGCCGGCTGCTGGCCAGCCTCGCCGGGCTTGTCCCAATAAACAACGAACTTACCCTGACGCAACTGCCGCTTGGTGGCCAACGTGCGACACGCTGTAAGGGCGCCCTCTAGGGTGTAGGGCGCCAGGACCTGGATCCCTTCGTCTCGTAGGTAGCTTATAAGTTCCCAGTCCCACATATCCATAGTGCCGAACTCAGAAGTGAGGACCACGACGGGCGTGGTAATCTGAGCCAGTTCGGCCTTCCTGCGGTAGACTTCACCCGTGAGCTGAGGGAAGAGCGCGGCGTCGGCCTCGAAGCTTGAGCCCAGTGGCTGCGGCGGGAGCAGGATGGCCACGTCAACAAGGAGATCCCGCAACCTGTCAACCTGGTTGGCGAACCCAGGGTCATAGGCGGCCCCGAGGTAAAGCGGCACGAGGCCCGCTCTGGGCTCTCCGCGTCTTTGTTTACCAGGCAAAAATGTAGTCACTAATGCCGCCTCCTGTTCCTTGACAAGCAAGCAGAGCGAGCCCCGAAAGTTCAGCTCTCACTTGGGCATTTATTTCAACGTTGAGCACTTCTTCCATGACGCAGGTCCATCCGTGCACAAAGTAGTTCCACCCGTCTTCTATGAAAAGGTCACGCGCCTGGCGCTGGCGTCGCGCTTGATGGAGGAACCCGAGCGTGCCCCTGTAGTTGAGTTCCCACACAAGACCATGTTCAGGGAAATCCCTCCGTCGGTAAGCGGGCTGCCCGGAACGTCTTTCCCCATGCCAGTCCCGTTGACAACAAGCGATCCCGCCGGCAGCGCGGCCATCAGGCTGTCGTTGACCAGTGGGTCCGAGTTTTCGATATACCGGACTTCAACTGCCGCTCCGAGCCGCTCATGCAGTTTGCTGATGGCAACCAGTCGCTTAGGGTCGATATCGGTAACAATGACACCTGTCGGTCTGTCAGCCGGAGGCCGCCCCGACAACAGGTGCAGGCTTACCGCAGAGTTGGATCCTCCAGCTCCGAAGAGAAGGGCCATCGCCCCGCTCGCCGACCAGTGACCGGGCTCGATGAAGTTGTCCAGGGACCGCCCGGAAGAGATGGGGTCTTTGGCGTGGGCCCGGAAAAGACCGTCCCGTTTTGACAACGACGACACCTCGCCCAGCAACTCGGCATAGGGGTCGGCGTAATCGAAAAGGTCCCGGCAAGCCTCGAAAAGATCGAGTTTATGAGTGGTCACCAGGCCACCCACTTCTGAGTCACCCGCTTTGATGGTGCTGACGATGTCGCGATAGCTCTGTTGGTCCGCATGAAGAACAAGGTCGATGCCGACGACGCTCACATCGGGCCTACCAAGGTGCTCTGCCCATCTGGGGAAAACCTTCATAATGGCAGAGTGCGCAGTGCTCACACCGATAAAACTGAATGATTTCTGCGGTACCTGCCTGGGAGTCAAAGTCGTTGCTCTCCCAAGGGTGCCGCCCAGACGCCGGTAACGCTACGGGCGTAGGCGAGATCGGCTAGGAAGTCGAGCACGCCAGAGCTCACACCCGGTACCGGGGATCCCGGCCAGCCAGCATAGCCAATAGGTTGTCGAGGGCAACGCGGCCCATGGCCCTTGTCGCTTCTTGAGTGTGTGCCGCCATCTGGGGCGTTATGAGCACATTTTCTCGGCTTAATAGCCGATGTTGAGGGCGCGGTGGCTCTTCCTCAAGCACGTCGAGAGCGGCGCCTCGCAGCGGTCCCCTGTCCAGCGCCCAGACCAACGCGTCTTCGTCGACCAGTTCGCCTCGGGCGGTATTGACCAAGGAAGCGCCCGGCTTGAGCCGTTGCAGCAGAGCCCGGTCGACCAAGTGATAGGTGGCATCGCTGAGCGGGACATGCAACGACAGGAAGTCGCTGTTGTGCAGCAGTTCGTCCAAATTGACAAGCTTGGCCGGGCCCTCGTCCTTGACGTAAGGGTCGTAGGCTCGCGGCTTGGCGCCCAAAGCCTTCGCCTTTTGAGCCACCAGATAGCCGACACGGCCAAGACCAATAAGTCCAAGCCACCGACCCTGTAGCTCAAGGCCCGCCGTTGCGGCCCAATGAGCCGAGCGTGCTTTCTCCCATCCGCCGACCAAATCGCGGGCCACGGCAAAAATTAGCGCTATAGTGAGGTCGGCAACGGCGTTGGAGTTGGCGCTAGGCGTGTTCGTGACGACGATATGGCGCTCTGCCGCCGCCCTTAGGTCCACCTGGTCGACCCCGGCCCCATAGCGCGAGATCACCCGTAGCCGAGGCGCCGCGCCGAACACGTCGTCGTTGACCTCGTCAAGGCCGGCGAGCAGGCCATCAGCATCGCGTACCTCCTCGACGAGCGCTCTTGCAGACAGCGGCCCGGGCCGGTAGCGGACATCGCCCACTTGGCGCTCGAGTTCGTGACGCAGCTCAGGGTCCTCGATCCCGAAGGAACGAGGCGTCACCACCACGACGCACTTAGATAGCGGCCGATGCCCGGCCGAGGCGGGTGCGGCCACGGCCATGATCACATCACCGCGGGTCCGTCGGGAGTACGAAAACTCGTCGGGCGAAGCCGGCTTTTTCGACGGCAGCGTAGTCATGGCCGGCATCGCCGGGATAGATGGCGTGGAAAACGTAGGGTTTACTGCCGGTATTGACGCTGCGGTGTGCCCAGAGCGGAGGGACGTAAGCTAAACGGCCAGTGCCCATCGGGAGTGCCTCCGACGCTCCCGTTTCCGTCCTAAGAAGCAGGTACCGCTGCCCAGACAAGCCGTAGTACACCTCCCCGGTCTCGCGAAGAGCGTGGTAGTGGCCTTTGGTCAGGTAATACTCGTCGCCCACCGTGCCCGGGTTGAGGACCGTCGTACAGCCGATCAACTGTCCTGCTTGCTCGGGCACGTCGTGTTGGAAGACCTCATAGATAATCGGGTCACCCTCGATTATGAGGCGTTCCCACGCATCTTTGTCAGAGAAGGCGCCGCTGAGGTCGGAGGCTCTGCGCACTACGTGGGAAGTGTGCGGCTCGAGTGCACCGGAGCGTGGGTCGAACTGTAGGACAAAAGGCTGGGGGACTGCACAGGTCACGGCTGGACCACCACTTTCATAACTTGGCCCGTCCCGGCAAGGGCAAAGGCTTCCCGGGCCGAGGAAAGGGCCAAACGGGCGCCGATGAGCGATCCTGCTGCCACTCGACCATCCGCAATGAGCTCGATAGCTCTCCGGCACGCCGCGTTCGTGCTGCCAGTCGTACCCGTGACCAAGAGCTCCTTGTAATGAACGAGCCCGGTGTCGATCTCAACCCGGGAGCGGTCTCGGGGCAACCCCGCGAAGAAGTTGACCCGGCCACCGCAGCGCGCTAGCTCCAGGGCGAGTACCTGAGCCGCAGGGGCGGGCGCGGCGACGACGACCACGTCAGCTCCGCTTGAAGCACCGGCACCGGCAAGCGCCTCACGGATCTCATCGGGCTCAGTGCCAGAGACCGAACAGGCACCCCACGCCAGAGCAAGGCATCGCCTCTCGGGGTGGGGGTCGGAAACGACCACGGGGGCCGCCCCCGCAGCTTGGGCCAACGCGAGGTGGAACAGGCCGATGGGCCCGGCACCGAAAATGAGGACCGCGTCCCCGTCACCTGTACGACAGGCGGCAGCGCCACGCAGTGCACAAGCGAGCGGTTCGGCCAAGGCGTAGACGGCGGGGTCGGCACCCTCAGCCAAGGGGATCAGGTTTCCCTGGTCCACTAACTGCGCTGGAAGCAGCAGGCGCTCGGCGAAGCCCCCATTGTCTGTTATCCCGATCGCCCGCAGCTGTTCACAAAGGTTGACTTGGCCTTGCCGGCATGGCCGGCATTGCCGGCACCCATAATTGGGGGCAACAAATACTCTCTGGCCCACGCCGATGTCGGCACCGCTGCCGGGCTCGAGGACGATGCCCACCACTTCGTGGCCGGGGATGCGTGCAGTCGTGTTCCTATAGGCGCTGTGGCTGCCGGCAGCTATACGCAAGTCGGTGCCACATATGGAGCAGGCTTCCACTTGCAGTACTACATCGCCGCCCGCCGCCTCGGGCTCGGCCAGCTCCTCGAGTTCGAGCGCGCCCGGCCCGTGGTAGACGAAGGCTCGCATCAGAGCGCCGTTTCTTTGCCTACGCGGACGGGCAGGCTGGATAGCCATGAACGGTTAGCAGCGCGGACCGCGGCCACCGCCGCTCGTCCGTCAGCGGCACCCACGGCCGGAGCAGAGCCGCTGTGGGCGGCCTCGATGAAGCTCCGCAACTCTTCGCGGTAACCGCTCTCGAAACGCTGAGGCCAACTGGAATACGTCGGGACTTCGCCGGTGCCTTTTGACTTTACCTCGAGCAATGAAATCCCGGAATTGGACCCTATCAAAAGCAGCCCATGGGTCCCGACCACCTCCACGCGGGCGTCGTAACCATAATCAGCCGGGCATGTCCCATCGATAGTGCCGAGTGCTCCGCTGGCAAAACGCAGTGAGACGACGGCGTTATCGTAGAAATCTCGTTCGGTCACGCCCCGTTCGGGCGCCTTTGAAGTTGGCAGTTTCGGCATAGACGCGCTCGATCTCGGAGCCGGCCAACCATCGAACGCAGTCGAAATCGTGGCTGTTCACCTCGGCGAGCATCCCGTTCGAGCGGCGGAGATCGTGTGCCCAGGCAGGTGGTAGCCCCGGCCCACGGGTAATAGACCTGAGGACCATCGGCGTACCTATCGACCCGGACTGGACACGCTGTTTGGCTTCCACGAACTCGGGTTGGAAACGACGTACGAACCCGATCTGCAGGACGACTTTGGCCGCCGCCGCCGCTTCAGCCATCTCGTCGCACTCGCTCGTGCTGAGGGCCATGGGCTTTTCGCAGAAGACGTGCTTCCCGGCGCTTGCGGCCAGTTTGACCAACGACGCGTGGGTGAACGTTGGGGTTGTGATGACCACGCCGTGCACGGCCACGGCGGCCAACGTCTCCTCCAAGGAGGTGAAAGCCGGGACGCTCAACTGCCGGCCTGCTCGCACGGCCGTCTCTCGGTCTGTGTCAACGATGCAAACGAGCTCAGCGCCGGGGAGCCACTCACGGGCATTGACCGTGTGCAGCATACCGGCCCGTCCGGCACCGACCACAGCAAGCCGGAAGCCCGAGCGCATCAGCGCTGTCCCTCAAAGCACTGCATAAGAAGTCCGGTGACCCTCCGGTAATTGACGATGCGCTCGGCGTACATCGCCTCCAGGTCCGGGTCGGGGGCGACCCGTGCCACCACGTCGGATGCCTGAGCGGCCGCGGCCCCAATGTCGTCGACCATATGGGCAGCAGCGGCAGCCGTGAGGGCCGCCCCCCAACAACTGAAGTGGTCGCCGCGCAGGCGAGCGTAGGGCAGGCGCAGGGCCGACGCCTTGACGCGGTTCCAGAACTCGTTCCCGCTGCCGCCCCCGATGACGCGCACCTCGTCTGCCCGCAACCGAGGCAAGAGATTGATTGCCCGGTCCAGGTAGCCAACGTACTCGTACGCTACGCTCTCCAGCACCGCCCGGGTGAGGTCACCGCGAGACTGGTTCAGGTCCAACCCGACCCATGCACCACGGGCGCGCGGCGCCACCGGGAGGATGCGGCCACCCAAGTGGGGCCAGAAGAGAAGAGATGAACCCGCAGTTGCCGTTTCGGCTTCCTTCAACAACAGGCCGAGGGAAGGCTCGCCGAGCACTTCGGGTAGCCACGCCAGGACGTCTCCAGCGGCCAGGTAGGAGAGCAAGATCCATTGGCCAGGCACCGCGCCGCGCATCGACAACAACATGCCAGTAGCGTCAGCGTGGAACTCTTCTCCGGAAATACACAACACTGACGCTGTCCCGCAAGTGTCGAGCAACTGGCCAGGGCGGACTACTCCGGCCCCCAGGGCCCCCGCGGCGGTGTCCCCCAGACCCGCGGACACCACCGTCCCTGGGAGCAGCCCGCAGTCACGGGCACCCTGAGCACTTAGAGCCCCTATCTTGTCGGTCGGGGCGACGATCCGGGGCAGGCGCTCGAGGCCGACCCCGACCGCCGACGCCAGCTCCCCGGACCACTGGCCTCGCCCGGCATCTACCAAACCGCTGAAATGTAGATGGGAGTGGTCGACATACGCATGTTCGGCGGCCAGGCCACAAAGCCTCATACCGACATAAGCGCTGGCCACTACGAACTTCGAGACTTTACGGTAGACATCGGGGTGCTGGTGCGCCCACCACAGCATTTTTGGTGCGTGAGCAACCATGGGAGGGCAACCTGTCAGCGTCGTGAAGCGAGGCCCCACCGTCCGCGTCAGCTCCTCGACTTCTGTAGAACAGCGTGAATCTAACCAGCAATCATAAAGTGTGACGGCCTCGCCCTGGGTGCCGATGCCGACGATGCCGGCCATCTGGCCAGTCAAGCCCAGGCCCATGACGTCAGCAGGCCGCACCCGTGGTTCCGTCTGAGCCAGGCACGAAGCGATTGTTGCGGTGGTCGCCCCGTAGAAATCCTCGGGGTCCTGGTCAACCTCGTCGGCGCTCCGCCTACGCAGGGGCAGTGGCCTTGATGCCTGGGCGATGAGTTCCCCGTCCAGCTTGAACAGCCCGGCCTTTACGCTCTGGGTGCCTACATCGACACCCATGACCACCGCCTTGCTCAAACCTGCTCCCTGAGCACGAAGCAATCATCTAGACGTATAGACATGCTGCCACAGACTTTGCCACACCGTGGCGTTGGCGGCAAGGTTTCAAACGCCGTCGCCCCCGTCCGCCTGCTTGCCCCGGCAAGGCTGCTGCCGGCGCCAAGAAGTCGCCCAACTAAACCGGTACGAGACAACAAATGATCACCCAAAGGGTGGACAAACCAGCTAGAGGGCGTCAGAGTACCCCGACGTGTCACGCCTCTGCTAGCCTTGCCCCCCAAACGAAATTGTGGCATAGTCAAGGTGGCTATGTCCATACGTCTAGATGATTTGGCTCGGTTACTAGACCGTTCGGGCCCGATTCCCCTTTACCACCAACTCAAGCAGTGGTTCTCGAGCCGGATCCTTTCCGGCGAGCTGGCCCCGGGCGAGCAATTGCCCGACGAGTTCGAACTGTGCGAACGCCTGGGTGTCAGCCGAGGCGTCGTAAGGCAGGCCATGACCGAGCTCGAATACGCCGGCATGATATCGCGCCAACGCGGCCGAGGCACCTTCGTGTCCATCCCAAAGACGGCTGAGGGCCTGATCAGCGGGCTGCGGGGCCTGGCCGACGACGCCGCTCTGCGAGGCCAGAAAATCGACAGTCAGGTCCTGTTATTGAGAGAAGCCCCTGCCGGCGAGACCGTGGCCCGCAAGCTCCAGCTCGACCCGGGGGACCCTGTAGTCGAGCTCGAACGCCTCCGCAGCCTCGACGGCGAACCGCATGTCCTGGTTGTCACTTACCTACCGGTCTTGTTGGTGCCCGGCCTTGTGAAAGAAGACTTCAGCGGGGCCACGTCCCTTTACCGGACCCTGCGCGAAGACTACGGCTTGAACGTAGTTTCCGGCGTAAGGAGGGTAGAGGTGGCCGCCGCCGGGGCCCGCCAGGCCCGTCTGCTCGACGTTAGGAGGGGCAGCTCTCTTTTGGTGCTTCGGAGCGTTGGCTACACCACCGGCGCCCGGCCACTCGATTATTTCGTCGCCTACCACCGGGGCGACCGGTGCGCCTTCGAAGTAGAGCTGAGCGCTCCTGTGGGCACCCCGTCCCGGTTCGAACGAGTGCCCGCCAGCGGGGGCGGTTCCTCCTGGTAAGCCCGACGTTCATAGCGCCTCCAGGTGGATGTCCTTCCATCGGCAGACGGCGCCCGGGCCCCAGCGAGCCGGCCCCAGTCGGGAGTCGGTGTCGTGGACTTCGAGGGCTACATGGCCCTGGCGGCCTAGCAAGAGACGTACAGCCTCGCGATCGTAGTGGGGGTGCTCGATGGAGCCGGTGTCGATCTCGCAGATGCGGGTGCCGTTGACCCAGGTGGTCAGAACCGGTAAGGCGCCTTGGCAACGGATACGAAGGGTGTTCCAAGACTGCCATCGCCAAGCCGAGAAGAAGTCCTCGGGCGGCGCGGAGAAACGGAGCAGGGCGCGTTTGTCCTCCGTTACTGGTTCGAGCGTGCCGGCAGGGTCTTCGAGCACTAGGCCGGCTGGCTGACCGGCCTGGTCGTAACGTGCGTCGACGTTGTAGCTGAGGGCATGGAAGCCGCCTATCCCGTTACCGTAAAACCCCCCGATGCCGCCGGATTTTCGGTGGTCAACCAGGATCTGGAAGCCTTGTGAACCCAGAGCCGTGGCCCTGACCATTATCCCTGTGTCTGCCGCCCAATCCGGCCACGCGTCTATCTCGAGCTCAAAGTCGCCGAAGACGTCCTCGCTGACGAGGTAGCCGCCGAAGCCACCGCTGGCCTCCTGCTGGCCGACGATGGCGCCCTCCCGCACCGACCAACGCGCCGGGTGAGCTAATGCGTCCACGTAGGCGGCAGACAGCGGGTCGGGGTCGGGGGCACCCGGGTATGGGGCCGTCGGCAGTCGCGCTGCCACCCGCCAGCCAGACAGGCTTTGGCCATCGAACAGTGGTCGGACCGACGTCATTACGCGGTGCGAGTGAGCGTCTCGTCGAGCGGCAGTACGTCCGCTCCTAGCTGCTCGGAGGACGTTGGGGACCGCCTCCCATCGGCTTGTACCAGCCAGCCCCTTGAACTCATCTAGATGTATGGACCTTCAGATGTATGTCTGCTATGGTACCGGGATCGTGACTTTGTGGATCGTCCCATCGTCGCTTGTCGATGGTGGCTCGGCCAGGGGGGAAGGACACGGTTTGGTTCCTCCACTGGCAGAGTCGCTACAGGCGCGCTGTGACCCGGTCATGTGCGCGCACCGGACCGAGCGCGAAGGCCTCGGCTACGCCCAAGAACACCTTTTTTTGACACTAACCGCCTCGCAAAGCACGTCGGTGTTCGGTCCTAGCGCAAAACAACCTATGCCAGTGGCAAAAGGAAAGGGGTCAGTAACGTAATGTCTGAGAACGAACAAACCGGCGCCACCCACTTTGAGCCGGCACCGGCGCAGGAGGACGACACAACCACTGGGCTGAGCCGTCGGAGTTTCCTGACCAACGCCGGGGTCCTTGCGGGCTCGCTGGCCGTTGGCGGCATGCTCAAAAGCAAAGGCAACGCCGTCTTCTCCAGCCGTCCTAATGTACGAGACTCGACACAAGTCACCAACATCGACATCTGGTCCTGGTACACCGAGGACGAGCCCGTGTGGCCAAGCATCCAGAAGGAGTTCCACGACGCCTACCCAAGCATGACGGTAACGCCCCGGACATTTGGCACGCTGGCGGACTACTCACCTGTGATTGAGTCCTCTGTCTCAGCAGGGACCGCTCCGGATATCATGGCGCCCGCCACCCTCGCCATTTCTTATGGGCAGGCGGGCATCGTTGCTGATCTGAAGAAGGAGCTGGGGACGTCGTTCCTCAACGACTTCTTCCCCTCGATCAACGCCGAGTACAGCCTCAACGGGAAGCAGTACGCCATCGGCTGGGAAGCGCAGATGTTCGGCTTGTTCTACAACCCCGACCTGCTCGCCAAGGCCAAGGTTGACTTTCCGGAAACGTGGGATGACCTTATCGCGTCCGTGCCGGCCTTTAAAAAGATCGGTATTATACCGTGCTGTCTCACCGGGAACCCGAGCAACCAGGCGTCGGACTTTTTCCTCCCGCTCATTACGCAGGCATCCAATGACCCCACCCTTTGCCTGAAGCTCGACCAGCTGACGGAACCGGGGATCTCCTGGGACAGTAAGCCCGTCATCGAGGCCTTTACCCTGATGGAAAAACTGGTCAAAGCCGATGTCTTTGAACCCGGTGTGGATGCCGTCACCTTCGACGAGGCGTTGGCCATCTTCTACACCGGAAAGTCTGCGATGCTGAGTTTTGGCTCCTTCATCGTCCCCAGTCCCTGGCGACGTCGGCTACTCCGGCGTTCAACAAGCTCTACCAGGTCGGGCAGTGGCCCGCCTGGACAACTGGCGCGACGCATTGGAGCGGGAACCAGGCTGGGGCCGGCTGGTCGGTCAATGCCCATGGCAACGTGGACGCTGCCCTCACGTTCTTGAAATGGCTGTACCAGCCGGACCGGTACGCATGATCCAGAACCAGGCCAACGACATGCCCGCGACAATAGAGGCAGCAGCAAAGACAGCCAATCCCCATCAGCGGTTGATGGCGTCGTGGATCAAGGAACGGGTTGCGACCACATCCTTTTCGGCGTCGGCTCCGAAACGGCGGCAGGCAATGTCGGTGCGGCCGTGCTGGGCGGCAAGCTCAGCCCCACTGCCGCCGCACAGAGCTAGAATCCCAGGTGAAGGCCGCTCGGAGGATCTAGCCGGGCAACGGACTAATTCGTCCCACAGGTTGAAGGGGTGAACCGGGCATGGTGCAGAGCAACCGTGGCGAAAGTGGTGAGCCCCCAAGCTGGGACCGCAGACCGAGCCCATGCCCGCCTGGCCCTCTGAGCTACTGGAGCGAACCTGGGCCGGTCACTACGGCCAACTCAGAAGCCCGCAAGCGGTGGGCGTGTTTGGATAGGAGGTGCGATCGATGAGCCTTCGCGTGCCGCCGAGCCCGACTGTGGCAGAACCCCAACCCGCAGCCGCTCGCGCCGCCCAGTACCCCACGGCGCAAGCCCCAGCGCGCCTTCGGGCCACGCTTCTCCCGTGCCACCGGGTCGTCCGGCGGGAGTGATGCCCGTGCTCGCTCGATGGGTTATTACTTTATCTTCCCCACACTGGCGCTATTCGCCATTTTCATCGCTTACCCTCTCGTGCGGTCGGTGATGATCAGCCTCACCCAATGGCCGGGGTTTGGGCCCTCCACCTTTGTGGGGTTAGCCAACTTCCGCGCCATGTTCAGTGACCCTGTGTTCCGCACCGCTCTTCTCAACACGGTGGTGTTCTGTGCGGTGACGACGATCATTCAGACTGCCATACCCCTGGGCCTGGCCGCGCTCCTAAACGCCCGGGTACGTTACTCCGCTGTCTTCAGGGTCGCTATCTTCCTCCCGGCGTCTGATGTCGCTTGTCGTTTCCGGCGCTCTATGGGCCTTGATCTACGAGCCAGACTTCGGGATCCTCGATCGGTTCTTGACCTCGATCGGTCTCCACAGCCTTGCCCTCGCCTGGCTTTCGAACACCGCGACAGTCCTGCCCGCCATCATTGTCGTGTCACTTTGGCAGTCCACCGGCTTTTTTACTCTCATCTTCTATGCCGCGCTTGCAGGACGTCGACCAAAGCCTCTACGAAGCAGCCGGGCTCGACGGCGCCACCGTGGTGCAGCAGTTCCGCCATGTAACCGTGCCGATGGTACGGACGATCACCTCGGTTGTGGTTACCCTCAACCTGATCAATGGTCTTGAAGATCTTCGACATCATTTACGTAATGACCGGCGGCGGCCCTGACCACGCCTCGGAGTCCCTGAGCACCTACCTGTACTCGCTGGCGTTTGGCGGCCAGCTAGCCGGAGCAATTCCAGCTATCGGCTACGCCACCGCTATCGGGATCGTGATCCTGCTCTTCGCCGTCGTCGTAGTCATCGTGCAGATGTTCATCTCTGCCCGCAGGCGAGCCTTCTAATGCGATCCATAACAAAAGGAGATAATATGGCAGATATCGCGCTTCGTCCGGCGAGTTGCGCTTGACGGCACATCGTCCCAGAGGCTCAGTCCGCGACTGGCCCGGTCCAGCCTCTACGCTGTCCTCACCATCGTCTCGATCCTGCGCCGTGTTCCCCATTCTCTGGGTCGTCCTCACCTCGCTCCGGACGCCAGACTCGGTGTTCAACCGCTCCTTTATACCCACCGCCAAACAATGGACCGGCATCGGCTATGTCCACGCCTTTACGCAGGCAGGCGTGGGCGGGGGCATCGTCAATTCCCTTATCGTCACCGGTTGCACGATCTGTTGTGTACTGTTCGTGGCCGTGCTGGGAGGCTACGGCTTCGCCCGCTTTGCTTTCCCGGCACGCAAGGCGCTATACCTTTTGATGCTAAGCACCCTTATGGTCCCGATAGCAGCCATGCTCATACCGCTGTTTCTCGGAATTGAAGACCTTCCACTTGCTGGACTCCCTGCCGGGCCTGATCCTCATCTACACGGCGACCTCGGTCCCCTTCGCTGTGGTGCTAATGCGTGGGTTCTTCGAACGTACGTCCGGTGAACTGGCCGATGCCGCCCGGATCGACGGAGCGGGGGAGTGGGCAGTGTTCCTTCGAGTAATGGTGCCGCTGGTGAAACCCGCCATTTTGACCCTCGCAGTGTTCCAGTTCCTCTTCAGTTGGAACGAGTTCCTGCTGGCCGAGACTTTCCTCAGTTCGGCGAACAAGCTGACCATTCAGCCACGGATTTACGCTATCGTGGGGCAGTACTCCACCAACTGGCCTTTGCTGTGCGCTTCGCTGGTGATAGCGATGCTCCCGATCGTGCTCTTGTACTGCCTCATTCAACGCAAATTCGTTGCTGGCCTGACCGCTGGCGCACTACGTGGGTAAGGCGACCAGGTGACGGTCCTCACTGGCGGTCTCACCTTTCCCGAAGGGTTTTTATGGGGCACAGCAACCGCCTCCTATCAGATCGAGGGAGCGGTAACGGCTGACGGGCGGGGGCTGTCTATTTGGGACACTTTTAGCCACACGCCAGGCAAGACCTTCCACGGTGACACCGGCGATATCGCCTGCGACCACTATCACCGCTTCGAAGAAGATGTGGCCTTGATGGCAGGGCTGGGGCTGGGGGCGTACCGCCTTTCCATAGCTTGGCCTCGGGTCCAGCCAAATGGCAGCGGGCCTGTTAACCAGCCCGGCCTGGACTTCTATCGCCGATTGGTGGACCGCTTGCTCGAGAAGGGGATCCGGCCGGTTGTAACCCTGTACCACTGGGACCTCCCCCAAGCCCTCCAGGACGACGGAGGCTGGGTGAACCGGTCGACGGCCGATCGCTTCGGCGAATTCGCTTCCGTGGTCGCCGGTGCGCTGGGTGACACGGTGGACCTGTGGGTCACCCTCAACGAGCCGTGGGTCTCGGCCTTCGTCGGGTACGAGCTGGGCCAGCACGCGCCGGGTACTTCTAGCACGGGGATGGCCGTCAAAGCGGCTCACAACCTTTTGAGGGCTCACGGCACCGCGGTACGGGCGGTGCGGGCTGCGTTGGCCACGGGAGCCCAAGTGGGCATAACCCTCAACCTCGCGCCCGTTCACCCGGCGACGCCGTCCGAGGAGGATTCCCGGGCGGCCGAGCGAGTGAGCTCTTACCTGAACGGCTGGTTCCTTGACCCGGTGCTCCGGGGTAGTTACCCGGAGTGGCTACGTGCCCGGTACACCGAGATTGTGACGGAGGATTTCGTCCACTCGGGTGACATGGCGGAGATCCAGGCTGATATCGACTTCCTGGGGGTGAATTACTACACGACTCGCACCGTCGCGAACGGAAGCTCGGACGGACGGGACGACCAGCACTCCGAGACGGCAGCGATGCCCATGGGGCGCCGGCCACTGCCAGCTTACCTCGATGCCGTCCACACGACCCTGGCCGGCGTGGCCCGCACCACGAAGGGCTGGGCTATACAACCCGATGGCCTGCGTGAGCTCTTGATGTGGTTGACGGGCCAGTATGGGCCGCTGCCGTTGTACGTCACCGAGAACGGGGCAGCCTTTGCCGATTATGTCGACCCCAACGGCGAGGTGCATGACCCCGAAAGGATCGACTACCTGAGATCCCACTTCGCTGCCGCTCACCAGGCGATAGTCGCCGGAGCTGACTTGCGCGGATATTTTGTGTGGTCGCTGCTCGACAACTTCGAATGGGCCGATGGGTACTCGCAACGCTTCGGTCTATTTTTTGTCGACTTCAAGAGCCAGGAGCGGACAGCCAAGAAGAGTGCTCGGTTTATGGCCGAGGTTTGCCGCACCAACGCAGTGGGCCCCAGTGCACCCTGAGCTGTCCACGAACCGCCTAGGGCAGACCGGGCTGGCGGTCACGTCGATTTGCGCCGGCGGGGCGCCGCTGGCCAGCGTCCCGCAAAACTTCGGCTACGAAGTACCAGTCGAGAAAGCCTATGCCACTCTCGACGCCATCTTCGACAGCCCGATCAATTTCCTAGACACTTCCAACTCCTACGGCGACGGTGAGGGCGAAAAGCGGATCGGCGCAGTGATCAGGGAACGGGGCGGTCTGCCCGCCGGGTTTGTGCTCGCCACGAAGGCGGACCGCGACCCCGTGACGGGCGATTTCAGCGGGGACCGGGTGCGGCGCTCGGCCGAGGAGAGCTTGGAGCGACTGGGCCTCGAGCAGTTCACACTGTATTACCTGCACGACCCCGAGCACATCAGCTTTGCGGAAGCCGTAGCCCCAGGCGGGCCGGTCGAGGAAATGACAAAACTGCGAGAATCAGGTTTGGCGCTGCACCTGGGTGTGGCCGGCGGCCCGGTCGAGTTAATGGCCGACTTCCTCAGGCTTGGAGTCTTCGAGGTCTTGCTCACTCACAACCGCTTCACGCTCGTAGACCGCGCCGCGGAACGCCTCTTGTCCCTGGCCAGCGACCAAGGTGTCGGTGTGGTCAATGGGGCCGCCTTCGGGGGTGGCTTGCTCGCCCGGGGGACGTCTTACACCGACCGCTATGCCTACCGGCCCGCTTCGCCGACAATCCTGAAAAGTGTGGCGGCCATGGAGGACGTCTGTCGCCGTTACGGGGTAACCCTCCGGGCCGCCGCCCTCCAGTTCTCGTTGCGGGAACGGCGCATCTGCTCGACCGTCGTCGGCACTGCCTCACCCGGTCATGTGGCTGAGATGGTGGAGATGGCGTCGGCTGAGCTACCTGCGCCACTTTTCGAGGAACTGGCGTCACTTACTCCTCCACAAGACGAATGGCTCTGGTGACGTCCCTCGGCCTCCCGGGCGCCACAAATTTTCTTACGTCATATCGAGGAGGCTGACGTAATGCACACGGAAGCGGCAAATCAGCTGGAGTACGCAGTCGTTGCTGTGTCCGACCTGGAAAGGTCGCTCGAGTTTTACTGCGCTTTGCTCCAGTTCAAGCTGGACAGCGACCGAGTCGTCGATGAACGCACCGGGGCACGTCGCTACCGGCTCAGCTCGCACGGCCGCTTCCTGGAGCTGGAGACGCTGCCCGATGGCTCAGCAGGGAGCAATTGGGTTGAAGACGACCTCCAGCTTGGCATGCGCCACATTGGGATGAAAGTGGACGACGTCGACCGCTGGGCTGAAAGGCTGAGAAAGGCGGGGGTGAGGTTCAGGGTGGAACCCAGGGACGCCTTCGGCCAGGTGCGGCTGTGCTTCCTTCTCGACCCCGACGGTACCAATCTCGAATTCGTTCAAGGCAACATCCACTACAACAAGACCTGGTCCGAGGCACTGGTGCGCCGGGAGGAAGCCGCACCGCTCCCCGGCACTCCGCGCTTTGACCATATCGCCGTCTCGGTCAGCTCCCTCGATTCCGCCATCGCCTTGTATCAAGAACGTCTCTCTTTCCCCGTAATAGGTCAACTGCTGAGACGTGACGAACCTCGAGGTTTCACCATCACCTACTTCGAGGGGAAGACCGGAGTGGTCGAGGTGTTTTCTTTTTCCGTCCCGGTCCAACCTAATCCGTGGACACCGCAGGAAGAGCGACCAGGGCTGGCTCATCTTGGGCTTCGCTCGTCGCGACCAGACCTGACCCTCGAAAAGGCGAAGGCCAGCGGAGCTCGCCTGCTCTCGCCTCGAGCGGCGGCTTACCCACCCCTTGTAGTCGACCTCGACGGCACCCCGCTCGAGGTGGTCGGTGCCTCCGCCGCCTGACCAATGCAATCGGAACCACTGACAAGGGATGCCTCATCGGTAGCGACTGCTGCCGCGGCGGTACTAAGCAGTTCCGCCATGCTGCAGCTCGTACGTCCAAAACGACCGACTACCGCCATGGCTTCAGGAGCGCGAGGAGGACGCGGAGCAAGCGCGGATATGAGTTGTGAGCACCTTCTACGTGGGTCCTCCAGAAGATGAAGGGAGATTTCATTAGATGGCAACCAACTAGCGCCAGCTCGAGGACAACCAGATGGCCAAGTTGTGCACGTTTGACCTCACGACAGGCGAGAATCAACTAGTCTACGAGAGCACCGAAAGCGTTATCGAGGCTCCCAACTGGTCCCCGATGGTTTATGGCTGATCTACACTCAGGACGGCCTGTTCTACAGGATCCCTGCAGACAGCAGTGGCGGGCCATCTCTTGTCGACACGGGCGATATTTGCGACGCCAACAATGACCATGTCCTATCGCCTGATGGGCTGTTTGTCTACGTCACGTCCCAGAACGGTCATCTCTATGAGGTCCCTTGAGCCCGGCCACCTCGCCGAGCCGGAAGCCGCTCTCGATGAACGTGCGCAGCATGGCCACGTCGCGTCGGTCCTCGAACGTGGGGCCCTCGCACGCCTTCAGCCGTTTTCGCTCATCGTCGGCGACGACGGGTACGGGGACCTCGGGGACCGCCGGCGGCTTCATCTGCACATCGGGTCCGTGGGTATCCGCCCTCCTCTGTCAGCCACTTGAAGAGCTGTTGGAGGCTGCGGTACCTCACCGCGGCAGTCGTCGGCTTCCAACGCCCCAGCGTGTCGGCGATGAACGTCTCGATGTGGTCACGGGTAATGCTGCCGACCGACGTGACACCGAAGCCGTCGTCGCGCATGGACGCATCAAGCAGCGGGGCGGAGTCCCCGCAGCTCCGGAGGGTCCGGGGCTCTTGTTGGCAGTTCGGGCGAGCGCTCAACTGGGGGATGAGGAAGCGAGCCCGCCGAACTCGGTGGCGAGATGTCCTCCCAGATAGTCACTTGATCTCGCGGGGTGGACTAGTCACTTAGATGGTGTCTGAGCGCTCTGCAATAACTTCCGGGCTTTCACTCAGATGGTTACGTCCTGGTCAAAGAGCCTTAGTTGCCTTGTTGGACCCACAGAATACCCGGCCCGGGTATACCAAAGATTTACGTCCTTGACCTGCGGTTTGCGCGCTCGAAGGGATTCGAACCCCCAACCTTCTGATCCGTAGTCAGATGCTCTAATCCATTGAGCTACGAGCGCTTGTGGTCCTGACCTGCACCTTTACGACACAACGAGGTGAGCACTCAGTTCTTGGAGAGCGGCTGCCTTCACTGGCAGACCATGCCCTCCGAGAACGCGTTGAGCGCCTCCAACGTTGTTGCACAACAGCACGTCAGGCATTCTAGGTCAACGGCCGTCGCCGTGACTTGGCCACCACCCCACCAGGCCATCTACGGCGCCGGTGGGCGGGCGGCCCTTGCCTTCGGGCGCTAGTGGGCACTCTTAGACCGTCTTTCGCGTTTTGCCCCCGCAAACGCGCATGGTGTCCGAAACCAAGCGCATTGTGCGGAAGATAACGACGTATCAAGAGATAAAGGAAATGCTGCTCGAGGGCCAGATCGTTCCAGGTCAACCTCGTCTTTCGATCTGCCGACACGCCGGCAATGGGTCGAGCTTTGGGTCGCGCTATGGGCCAGTACCGACGCGGCCAGATGGAAGACAGTGGCTTCACGCTGATCGAGCTAATGGTCGCGATCCTCGTCTTCTTCATCGCGATCCCGCCCATTGCTTACGCCATGGTGGGCGCCTTCAGCATCACCGGAGCGGACAGGGACCGGGTGCTGGCGTCCGATCTGCTTTCCCAAACGCTCGACAACGTCCGGTCCCTTCCCTTCGGAGACGTCTCGACGGGCACCACGACCAGTTCCCAGTCGGTAGACAGCACCTCTTTCACGATCACCCAGACGGTCAAGCCCATCGCGCCCCCAGAGCAGAGCACCAACGTCTGCGGGGCAGCAACGAACGACAGCGGCAGCGCCGATTACCTGCTCGTGTCCGTCTCTGTCTCTTGGCCACAGACAGCGGCCACCCCGGTCTACGGCAGGACCATGCTGGCGCCGCCGGCAGCGGTCATCGCCAGTGGCGATGCCGAGGTAATCCTTCAGGTCTACTCGGCCGACGGCAATGCCGCATCGGGTGTCCCCGTGACGATAAACACCAGTCCGACCGAGACGGTGACGACCGACAGCAACGGGTGCGCGGCCTTCCCGTACCTCGACCCCGGCCAGTCGTACACGCTCACGGCAACCGGTTATGTGAACACCAATCAGCAGGTGGCCAGCTTCACCACCCCGGTGCTGTCGCTAAACGAGACTTACCAGCCGCCGGCCGGCGTCAATTGGGATTTGCCGACCACGCTGACCGGTCCGGTCCAAAGCGACTGCCTCCTGAGTACGTCGCCCAGTTCGACGTACGGGGCCTGCCCGGCGACGACGGACGTCATATACCCAACGTCTTGCGTCGCTGGCAGTTCTCCCTGTTCAGGGTCGGCGTCCAACCCGGTGCCGGTCGTCTTCTACCCATTCGGCCAGCCGTCGTCTGACCGTGTGATCTCAGGCGCCAACCCGGGCGCAGCTACGCCCTCTTCCGCTTCAGCCACGGCATACCCCTTTTACACGAACTATGAGGCATGGGCGGGGTCCTGTGCCGATGCCCAGCCGGCGGCAGACTTCGTCGAGGGCCTTACCAGTATCCCGAGCGAGAACGGCCTGATCTGGCCGGGTAACCCGGCCGTCACTCTTTTTGCCCAGCCCCTGACGTCATCGAGCTACGGCGACACCGTAACCGTTACCCACGCCAGCGATTCCAGTTGCGCTGACGGGGAGGTCTACACCTACTCCGTCCCTTCCTCGCTCCCCTCCGGGTATACCTCGGTGGCCCTAGCGGTGCCCGCCGGCACCCAGTGGACTTTCCAGAGCAGCGCCGGCTCACCTGTGGCGGGTGTCGTCGTCCCGCCGACCAGCACGTCGGGGTTGGCGCTGTGAAGCGCCACCAGACCCGGTCGGATGCCGGGTTCACGTTGGTCGAGCTGATGATCGCGCTGGCCATTTTCTCTCTTCTTTTAGCGACGATCTGCGCCAGTCTCATGAATGTCCAGGACCAAACGACCAACAACCTGACTATTCAGGAATTGACGCAATCTGGGATGCTCGCCCTGAACGAGGTCGCCACCGAAATACGTGACCTTTCAAACTCCTACGACAATTCGGTACAGGCGAGCGACGCCGGCGACCCCGACATACTGACGATGAGCTCCACGCAGCTCAAGTTCTTGACCGGCAATAATATTATCAATAACGACACGGCCGGCATCGTTGACGAAAATGGCGGCACTTTTACAACTGGGTGCGCCAACGAGATGAACATAAGCCTGTCGTCAGGCAACCTGGTCCAGGCTCAGACGACCCCCACTCTCTCGAGTGGGCAGTGCACGTGGACCGGTACGCCGGGTTCAGCCACCCTGGTCCGGGATATCGAGCCCCTTTGTTCCGGCTCGCCGTGCGCGACGGGAAGTTCGGGAGCGAGCATCTTCAGTTATTGGGAACGCTACCCCGACGAGACAACCACAGCTACGACGGCAGCCGCGGTCGGGGAAGTGACTATCGGCTTCGCCCTCGTACCCCAACAGAACTCGACCCAGGTCGCTCCCATAGTGCTTACTCAGACCGTCCGGCTGGCGGCGGTCTTGGACGACCCGTCTTCGTAAAAGGATCCGACTGTGCCCAGACGCAAAAAGATTTCCCAATACCCTCGCACACGGTCAGAGCGCGGCATGGCGCTGATCACGACGGTACTCATTCTCACCCTGATGGGCGCGTTGGCGATCACCGCGCTGGTGGCCGCCTCCGGAGGGGCCACCGTGGCGGCGCAGGACCAGAGCTACTCCGCCGCCCTCGGCGCCGCCGATGCCGGCGTTGACGATTTGTTGTACCGGCTCAACGCCAACGAGAACACCAGCTTCGAGCTGGCGGAAAACATCTACGACTACGACAAGCAACTCAGTTCGTTCCCCTCGACGTCTTGCCCGACGACCGATACTCCGGCTGTTCCACCCGCGGCGTGTGGTTGGGTCACGATTCCTGACGACAACGACAGCGCCCGCACCATGCAGTACGAATACGACATCCCGCCGAACCACTCGCCGGTGCCGAACGGTGCGGCCACAACGGCCGGCGCTACGGGCACCAGTACGCTCGTGTTCGACGTCTTTGGGCGAGCCGTTACTTTGAGCGGCCAAACGTTTAGCCGCTCAATTCGAGTTGTCCTTTCCCGCAGCACTTTCCTGAACTACGGCTACTTTACAAACGTCGAGTCTCAAGACCCTCAGCAGTACGACCTGGACCCCAATTACCCGGGATGGCCGGAGTTCGGCCCGGGTTGGGGTAGCGGGATCACGGCGTGGAACGGCGCGGCCACGCAAACAACTCAGCCCAAGAACGCTTACGACGCCGCTCTCGACTATTGCCAGAACTATTGGTTCGAGGCCAACCCCTCGCCGGACGAGACCTCGCAGGCAGCCGCAGCCGGGGTAAGCATTTCTACGGACCCACGGTCGGAGCACAGCGAACAGAGCAGCGGCTACAGCTTGAACAATATATGTACCTTTACGAAGTGGGAGACGGGCGACACGTTTTATGGCCCTATCCGCACTAACGATGTCTTCTTTATCGACGGCACGACAAACTTTTATGGGCCTGTCGTGGTGGGGACGCCCTGTAACATGCTGAGCTCGGCCGACCCTGGAGCCTCGAAGAGCACGTGTCCAACCGGTGTACTCGGTGAAGGTACGGCCTATACCCCTGACGCGGCCAATGAGGACGGCGACGGAGTGTACTGGGTCGATACGCACAATATCCTGTATGGCTCGGCCATTACGCCTAACTTCTCGCAACCACCGTCCTATGCCGCACCCGTACAACTGCCGCCTGACAACCCCAACTTGCAAACGGACGCTGAGGCTGACGGCTGTCTGTACGAAGGCATGACATATTTCGATTTTCTCAGCAATGGAGACGTTTACGTGTACAGCCCCGGCACGGCCGCGGCCGTTGCCGCCGGCACCTTTACGCTGAACTCGGGTTGCAGCGCGAACGGGGACGTCGTGCTCAGCAGCCACCCGGTCCTTTATGTCGAGCAGGCCAGCAGTACGACGGGGTGCCTCGACAGCAAAGGGAGCGACTACACCTTCGGCGGGCTGGTCCAGAGCAACGATTACTACACGGGTGAGATCGCTTATGCCGCTTCCGGCGGGGCGCTGAGCCAGTGGAAGTACGGGAACGGTTCGGGCTACTCGCCGGCCACGGACACGAGGGCTTTTGCTTGTAACAATGGCGATGCCTGGGTGGGGGGTGTGGTCAGCGGCAGCGCCACAGTCGGGGCGGCCAACAACGTGGTTGTCTACCAAAACCTTTCCTATGACAACACGACGTACACCGTGAATTCATCGCCACCGTCAGTCACCTCTAGCGGCCCGGACGTCCTGGGCCTCGAGCCGACCAATGACGTCGTCATTTACCACCCGGTCGACTGTCCTACCTGGGACTCGAGCCCGGGCGGGATCGACTGCGGGACGGCGAACAACAATTCCGCTACCAACGATTTCTCCGGCTCGTGCGCGTCGGGCCAGGCCACCACCTGGACCTACGGCAGCTCCGCCACTCCCGCTGATTGCCAGGTAAATGCCATCGACGCAGCGATATTGGCGTTCAACGGGGAATACACGGCTGAGAACTACTCGTTCGGTGCCAATATGGGCACTCTCACATTGTTCGGGTCGGTAGCTGAGGCCTACCGGGGCCGGCTGGCCGGTACGAGCACCGGAAGCGGTTACGGAAAGCAGTACATCTACGACCCTCGCCTGGCCACGCTCACACCTCCGAGCTTCCTACCTCCCGCCCTGTTTTCCTGGTCGGAGGACACATGGTCCGAAGTGAGCGGACAGGTCAAGCCGGTCACCGCCAATACCGAATCGGTCCCGTCGGCGGGCAGCCCCACCACTCCAACAGCTCCGACGTACACGGTCCCGCCCACGGGGTTGACGACCACCACGGCCGCCCCGACGACCACCACGACGGCGCCGACGACCACCTCGTCGACGACCACGAGCACTACGACCACAACAACTACAACCACGACGGTGCCCACCACCACCACGACCACGGCGCCGACTACCACGACGACCCACGCCACGACTACAACGACCACGGCTCCGACTACCACCACGACGGCGCCGACTACCACGACGACGCACGCCACGACCACAACGACGGCGGCGCCGACTACCACCACCACCACGACGGCGCCGACTACCACGACGACGCACGCCACGACGACAACGACCACGGCGCCGACCACAACGACGACCACGACCACGGCGCCGACTTTCCCGGCTAGCGAGCAGACGGTGGATGCCGAAAACTGGTGTTACGTAAAGGGTTCGCCCAATGCTTTCTATACGTGGAACGGCTCGGCATGGGTGACCACGGGTAGCTCGAGTTTCACGGTCACCGCTTCGGGGACTCCTACGCCAACCGTTACTGGCACCTCTTCGAGCCCGACTTTGATAACCGTTACTTCGGGGGGCAGCGGGGCCGGGACAGCCACTGTTACGGGGACGTCAGGGACGAGCGGCTTTGGCCAAAATGGCTACACCGTAACCTTCACGGCGGCAAATGGGACATCCCCCAACGCCACATTGACGTACACGATCAATATGCACAGTTCGGTTACAGGGTGCGGTGGTGCACCTTGATAAAGTGCTGACGCTCCGGTGCGCGACCTCGTCAGCGTTCTGGCGACGGGGTGGGTTCCAGCGCAGGACACGGTGACGGCCAGGGCAAGGACGCCTCGCGGTCGCTGGTGAAAGACTGGTCGACCATGACGACCAGAGGGGACGATTACGACAAGGCCCTGGAGCGCGCCGCCACCTACGCCAGAGAATGGCTGGGGACAGTGGGGCAGCGTCGGGTGGCACCGAAGAGCTCAGCCGATGAGATAGTGCAGGTGTTCGCAGGGCCTTTGCCCGGCAGTGGCTGCGACGCCGCTGAAGTTGTCGACTTGCTCGTTACCGGTGCCGAGCCGGGACTTATGGCCATGGGCTCGGGACGGTTCTTCGGTTGGGTGATCGGCGGGACCTTGCCCGCCGCTCTGGGGGCTGACTGGCTCGTCAGCGCCTGGGACCAGAACGCCGGCTTGCGCTATGCCACGCCGGCTGCTGCCGCCATCGAGGAGGTAGCAGCAGCCTGGTTGCTCGACCTCCTGGGACTGCCGGCGAGCGCCAGCGTTGGCTTCGTCACCGGGGCGACGATGGCGAACTTTACCGGCCTGGCGTCGGCGCGCGACTCCGTGCTCGCCGGAGCCGGCTGGGACGTCCATCTCAATGGGCTTACGGGCGGCCCGAAGGTCCACGTGCTGGTGGGCGGTGAACGGCATGTCACTGTCGACCTCGCATTGCGCTACCTCGGGCTGGGCCAGCCCACGGTCGTGCCGGCGGACGACCAGGGGCGGATCCGCCTCGACGCTCTCGCTGAGGCGCTGGCGCAGGTGGCTGCAGGAGAACCGCTGGTGGTGTGCCTGCAGGCTGGCAACGTGCACTCTGGGGCCTACGACGCCTTCGAAGGGGCCATTGCCCTGGTCCACGAACGGAGCGGGTGGGTGCACGTCGACGGCGCCTTCGGCCTGTGGGCGGCCGCCGCTCCCACTCTCAGCCGGCTCGTGGTCGGTATGGCCGGCGCTGATTCGTGGGCCACCGACGCCCACAAGACGCTGAACGTCCCTTACGACTGCGGTATCGCCATCGTGGCCTCACCTGCGGCTATGCGCTCCGCGTTCAGCATCCAGGCCGACTACCTGATCGCTGACCAGGTTGGCCCCGGGGACCCGGCCGACCGCGTGCCCGAGGTGTCCCGGCGGGCTCGTGGCGTCCCGGTCTGGGCCGCACTGCGTTCGCTCGGCCGTGAAGGTGTGGCCGAGCTGGTCGAGAGAATGGCCCTTCGTGCGCGCGCCATAGCTGAGGGTGTGTCGAAGATCGACGGCGCGGAGGTCCTCAACGAGGTCGAGTTCACTCAGGTCTGCGTGGCCTTCGAAGACGACGAACGTACCCGGGCCGTGACCCAGCGCCTGCTCGCGGACGGTACGACGTGGATGTCGGGGTCGCGGTGGCGTGACCGTGATGTGGTCCGCATCTCTGTAAGCAACTGGTCGACTGACGAGGACGACGTCGCTCTTTCGGTCGACGCCCTCAGGCGGGCGGCCACAGGGTAAGTGTGACCTGGTGGGGCCGAGCCCGGCCGGGACGTCGCCGCGGACAGGAGACCGGCCGCAGCCGCGAGGGCGGCCATATTGGGAGGCGCCGCCGTGAGAGCAGTGGCGAATGCCGCCCTAAGCCGAGGGTGAGGCTCGTTTTGTGTGTAATCGCGGGTCCTCAGGGGCCGCGATACTCCCTAGATCGGGCGTACGAGGGCTGAGCCGACCCGACGCGACCCGACGCGACCCGAGAAAGACGTCACCTCGAGCGCCGCCCGCCCCGCCCGACCACCAGGGTCACTCGATCCCTACTGGACTGGTGCGCCGCCCGCCCCGCCTGGGGGCCTTCGAAGGCCCTGCTAGTACTGGAACGCCGGCAAGTGCCAGCGCCGTGCCATTGATAACACAGCTGGTAGCCGCGGCCTTGTGGTTGTGGACCCTTGCCTGCGAGTTAGCAGCGTCGTCCGTCGGGGTTACAGCCGGGAAGGCCGTCGCCAGCGCGTCGGCAATAGCAGCGGACCGGGCCGCGGAACCCGCCGAGGTGTAGTGGATGCCGTCCGAGATGAACCACTGCGGCTGTGCCATCGCCGCCCAGTTGAAGACGCGCATGTTCGGGTACGCAGAACAGGCGGCCAGCAGGGCGTTGTCCCATTCCTGCATGTCCGTCTCGGAGTACGGGCCGCTACTGAGCAGGCTCTTCACGTTTACCCACAGCACCGGTTCGTTCCCGATCACCGACATCATCCGCTTTATGCGTGCGGCCAGGCCCACGTTGGAACCGACGTAGACGTCCGCCGTGTCGTTGGTGCCGAGAGCGATCACCCAGCACCCCTTGTACCCCTGGGCCACCAGGCCCTGCGCGATCTGGTAGCCGTCCTGGTCGCCGGGCAGCGTCTCTACTATCGAGTTGGCGCCCACGATCTCCATTAGCGAGCGGGACACCCCGACCCGGGCGTACTGGGCGCCCAGCCGCTGAGCCGGGTCAGGGAGGTAGGTCGAGGAGATGAGGCTCTCCGAGGTTGAATCCCCGAGGTGAGCCACCTCGCTGCAACTGGTCCGGAAAGCTTCCACGCCGGCGCCCGTGGTTTGGTGGCCGGCTGTCCCGGCTGCGGTCCTGGGCGGCACGGCCGTGGGCACTGAGGTACTACTCGACTGCTTCGACCCGCCCGCGGCACCGGTCGTCTTCCCGCTGGCAGAGTGCGTCGGCGACGTCGTGCTGGCGGAGGTTGGAGGGCTTTGAGCAGTGGTGGCAGTGGACGTCCCTACCAGTTGGGTGGTGGCCGTCACGAACTGGGGGTTGGACGGCGCACTGGCCACGGCCAGGACGCCGGAAGGTGCCGACGGCATGACGCCGACAAAGCACAAGGTGAGGACCAGCAGGGCCGCCGGTATGCAGGCCAGCTTGATGCGGTTGGCGCGAGGGAGCGTTTCGAAGTTCCAGTTCAACGACCGCATTTTCGCTACCAGGCGGCCAAGCGCTCCCTTGCGGACCGGAGTTTCGATGAAGCGCCATGACAGGTCGGCGATGATGACGATGGCCACCACCTGGAAGAAGTCGCGCGTCAAGTCTGTGCGGGCTACGACGGTCGCCGTCGTGAGCACGATCACCGGGTAGTGCCAGAGGTAGATCCCGTACGAGCGCACCCCTGTCCAGCGCAGAGGGCCTACTCCCAGGACTTTGCCAATGCGTCCTCCCGGATGGGCCACGGCGGCGACGACCAAGCAAGTAGCCAGCGACAGCAGGACCAGGCCGCCCCGGTACAGGAATGCTGAGTACTCATTGGTGCGCCAGATGAGCAGGACAATGGCCAAGAGGCCGAACGCCCCCATGCCGTCGATGAACCGGCGAGCCGCCGGGCTGACATCGGCCTTAAGGCCTCGGCTGGGCCACACCATGGCCAGTGCGGCGCCGAAGAGAAGGCCGAACGCTCTGGTGTCCGTACCGTCGTATATGCGGGAAGGGTCAAAACTCGGGTGGTACAGCACGGCCATTTCGACCGCTGAGAGGATGGCCAGGACCACGGTGGCGCCGGCCAGCGGCCACATTTCGCGGCGGACAAACTTGACCTCGGGTTGGCCGGTGACCGTCTTCGTGGCTGACCTTTGCGTCACCAGGGTGGTGCCCCCGGCGGAGGCCGCGACGTAGCCGCCCGGCGCGCCGAACTCGGCCGCCGACTGGCCATTATCGGCGGTATGCCCGTTGAGGCCGTCCCCGTTGAGGCCGTCCCCGTTGAGGCCGGCATGCCCGTTGAGGCCGGCATGCCCGTTGAGGCCGGCATGCCCGTTGCTGCTCGCGCCATTGTTGGCCGCCAGAGCCGCTGACACCTGTGCCCGCCTGCGGGCCAGCCGTTGCCGGCGGACCAACCAGATCAGGCCCAGCCACACAAGCCACGGCCAGATCAAGTAAAACTGCTCCTCGACGGCCAGAGACCAAAGGTGGCCCAGCGGCGAGGGCGGGCCAAAGCGGGCGAAGTACGACACGTGTTGGAATGCCAGCCACCAATTGCTGACGTACAACGACGCCGCGCCTACGTCGCCTCTCAGCGGGCCCAGCTGCGAGGGGCTGGCGATGGCCACCCAGATGGTCACCGCGGCCAGCATCACAAACAGGGCGGGCAACAGCCGGCGGGCTCGTCGAGCCCAGAACTCGCGGAGTTTCAACCCACCGCTCGACTCCCAGCTCCCCAGGAGCAGGTCGGTAATCAAATAGCCGCTAAGCGTGAAAAAGACACCTACGCCGAGGAGTCCTCCAGGCGCCCATGACAGCCCGAGGTGGAACGCAATTACGGCCGCGACCGCAATTGCCCGCAGCCCGTCGAGGCCGGGCATGTAACGCTGTCCACGTCCGAGCGGCTCAGGCATGCGCTCCCCTCTTACTGCCGACTTGCTGCGGGTGGCACCAGCCTGCGCTAGAAATCGACCTGTGACGGCCGAATGCGTTCAAAGAGCGCAGGCCCACGCCAAACTCAACGCTCAGTCGAAGCAAGCGGTTCCGTCGAGCCGCGAATCACAGTGTCCCAATTCGTCCCAGTCCTTCCGTCTTTTTGACACGCCGGCGCGCCCGGTCATCCCGACCGAGGATAGCGTTATTTGAGCCCGCCTTTGGTGATTCTTTAAAGGCCGCAGAGCCTCCAAGCTGCTAAAACAGCCCTGGGCACCCATACGCCCGGACAACTGCCCGTACTGAACTCCCCGAGCAAAGTCCACACCGGGCCAGCCTGCCACGAGAAAGCGTAGACGCTGTCGTGGAACTGGGCCAACTCTTCCTGGCCTATCTGCGTCGACGACTGAGCCTTGAGGGTCGCCGACGGTTTGAAAGCGGCCAACGCCCAGTACGTGCCGGTTGCGGGCTGAACTGCGTAATAAACCTCATTTGAGACCGTGCCGTCAACGTCCGTCGGCCCCATACCGTAGCCGCCCGGGTTGGACGCCAACCACGAACTCAATAATGAGTTAGCCACTCCAGGGGTGACGGGTAATGACTTGGCCTGCTGGCTGAGCGTGGCAGGAGTAGCCCCTTTAGAACCGGCACTCAACGCCGTGTGCGAGTTGGGCGTTGTCGACGAAACCGCCGACGGGTGGTCAGTGGCGACGCCCGCCGCCGCGGACGGAGGCCGAGACGCGGCTCCCGCGGTGGTCCCGGGAGAGCCGAATAAGCTGTTGAGGCCGGCAACGTTGCTTTTTTCGGCAGTAGTGACAGCCAAGATCACGGCCGAGACGATGACCGCCACAGCCGTGATTATCACCAGTTCTCGCCACGGCCCATTTTCCCGTTTTGTCCGATGGGCGCCTTTTCGGTCATATACGGGGCCAATTGTCGGAGCCGGCGGCGCGCCTCGGCCGGTGTAAACGGCCACCGCTTCGTTCGCGGGGCTCAAGTGGGCGGGCACATACTCCGACCCGTACCCCGGGGGCGCCGTCGGAGCCCCTGTCCAGTCCGAAGCGCTCCAGTCAGCCGGTACTAGTTGACCGGGTACCACCTCGGGCGGCTGCGCCTCCCATTTGACAATTTCACCCTCCCAGTCAGGTGCTTCCTCCCGTGAGCCGCCTGTGCTGTCGGCCTCTTCAGCGTCCTCGGTAGCCCAAGCTGAGGCCGTGTCCCACGCCGCCGTGCTGTCGGCATCCCATCCGTCGGCCCGTGTCGCGGGGAGGGGCACCGGCCACCCGGGCGCGGTGCCGTCTTGGGAGTCCGCCCCGTCGTCGGAGCCGTCGTCGGAGTAATCGTCTTCGTCGAAGGCGACGCCGGTTTCAATCGCAACCGTGTCGGAGCCCTCCACATGGCTCAGACCGGCGTCGTCCTCGGCGTCGGCAATGACGCGGATCTCGCCGGTCACGTCGTCGTCGGGGTCGGCAATCACGCGAACCTCCCCCGTGACGTCGCCCATGCGGGCGTCGTCCTCGGTGTCGGCGATGACGCGGACCTCCCCGGTGATGTCGTCACTGGCAGGTTGTCCGGCGGGAGCACCGCGCCAGCTTCCGGACCGGGCATTAGACGCCATCGTTATCTTCTCACCCCACGACTGCCATCAGGAGCTTTGCTACGACAAAGACCTAACACCCAAAAACTACATCCTCGACCGCGTCCACGCCTTCATGCCCGGCGGGCACCGGTTAATGTCTACCCCTCAGGGGCGGTGGCGACGCTGGCATTGGGGTCGGCAGCGGGGTCGACGGGTCGCGCCTCTGCCAGCCAAGCGGTCGTCAGACGGTAGGCCGCCTCTATGAGCTGGCTGCTCTTATCGAAGTTGAAGGGAGAAACGCCCGGCACGAGCGGGGCCGGCACCAGGTACAGCTCGCACCTGTTAGCCCAGGTCGTGGCCGTACTCGCCGTATAGCGGGCCAGGGAGATGGCGACCGACCGGAGCATGACGTCAATAGCGGCCCGGGGACGGGCCATGGTTACAGACGGGACGCTCGGCAACACCCAGACCCGGCCGGCGCCGGCCCTCACGGCCGGGCCGATCGGGGTGTCCGATGCCACACTGCCGTCGACCAACCAGCGCGGCCCGATGCGCACCGGGGGAAATATGCCGGGCATGGCGGACGAAGCCACGAGGGCAGGGACGGCGGGGCCGCTCTCCATCAACACCTCCTCCCCGCTCTCCAGGTCGGTGGCCACCACCGTCAGGGGTAACACGCCGTCTTCCAGCCTGCGCAGTGCAGCCGTGGAGCGGACCCATTTGGTCAGTGCGCTCGAACTGAAAAGGCTGTCCCTCAAGCCGGCCAAGCCGGCCAGGACCATTTCGGGGCGTACAGGGAACACGTCCCGGCGCCTGACACTCGTCCATAGCCGGGCCAGGGAAGCGACCCCATCCAGGGTCGGGTCTGCGGCCAACCAGGCCGCATTGAGCGCTCCGGCCGATGTCCCGTAGAGGACGTCCGGGTGGTGCCCAGCCTCCATCAAGGCCCTCGCCATCCCGACCTGGGCGGCCCCGAAGCTGGCGCCCCCGCGCAGCACCCAGGCCGTAGTCATGGTCGTAGGAGAGTTGAGAGGTACGACGAGCAGGGTGCCAATTGTGCGTTCCAGTCCTCAAGTCGTGGTGGTCGTCGACCCGGGGCCCTTGGTGGTGCTGGTAGTGGTCCCGGCGAAGTTTTGGCCTGGGACTTCGACGGTCACCGTTTTGTACGCACTGCCTGGCTCACCGTCGGGTGCCAGAGCGCCGACCGTCAGGTTGGTCGGAGTTGATGGTGCCAGGCGCAGCCCGGTGAGCTGCACCGCGTCCGCTTGACCGGGAGAAAGGTCAACCGAAACCGTGACATGCTGGCTCGGCGCGCCCAGCGCCGGGCTGATCGTGGCCGTCACTTTCACACCTTGCTCACCGGCTTGGCCGAGGTCGGCCACGACGGCGGTTACGGACACGGCGCTCGCTGGTGAGAGGACTTGCAGGTCCCCTTGAACGCTCAGAGCGGGCGGGTCAGTAGTAATGGCGTCTATGTGCAGCTTGTGCGGTTGCGACTTGGTCACCCCGCCCAGAAGCCTCGTGGCAAAGGCCGTGAGCTGCTGCGGCTGATAGTTGTCTGCGCTGCTGGACCAGGCGGAGGCGGGGAAGGTCACGCCCAGCTTGGGAAGGTCCGTGGTGAACAGCTGGTAGGCGCTGTCACTAACCCTGAAGTCCGACACCGCTGACATCATCTGGGTCACCGCTGACGAGGGGCCGTCCCCGCCCAGCAAGTGCCGGACGGCGGACGACATCAGGCCAGCACCTTGCTCGCGAGCGGCCAGGCAAGCCTGGAGGAGGCCGGCGGCGGGAGCCACCTCCGAGGGGGCCGGTCGGCTACGACCGCCTTGTAGGTGGTGACCGATGCACCGGCAATGCTCGACAGTTCGCTGGCGATGGCGGAAGAGCCCCCGGTCGCCACCGCACCGGAGCTGACCTGGGCTAACTCGCTCCCCTGGGCACTTGACTGAGCTATTTGAGGCAGGACCTTGTCGACCCAGGCCTGGCTGTTGAGGGTGGCCTCGGGCTTTGTCGAGCGGGCGTGCATAGACGCGTCGACCAGGAGCACTGCCAAAGTAAGGACGAGGGGGACGACAAGCCAGCGCTGCGACCCCCCGCGGGCCTTTGACGACCTGGGCGGCATCGCCATAACCCCATAACGATACAAACGTGCGGGCCGATCAGGTTCGCAAGGGCTCCCCTGTCGTGGAAACTGAAGTCATGCGCTACGTGTTCCGACCGCCCGCCGACGTGGCCGCCGGCCTTCTCACCCTGCCCTGGCAGCTCCCGCTCGAGGAATGGCAGGACGAGAGGCTGGTCGAGATCCGCAATCGCGGCACCTCCCGCCACGTAGTCCGTTTCGTTAGCGAGCTGGGCCGCCTGTACGCCTTGAAAGAGATGAACGAACCGCTGGCCCGACGCGAGTACCGCCTCCTTCGTCGGCTTTCGGAGCTCGGCATCCCGGCGGTCGAACCTTTGGGCATCGTCGTCGACCGCGACACCTACGACGGCGTCCAGCTCGACGCCGTGCTGTGCACTTGCTTCCTCGAGTATTCGACGACCTACCGCACGCTGTACTCCGACCCTCACCGGCTCCGCCCGACCGACCGGTTGCTGGATGCCCTGGTCGAACTCCTCGTCCGCCTCCACCTGGCCGGCTTCTTTTGGGGCGACTGCTCGCTGTCGAACGCGTTGTTCCGCCTGGACGCCGGCGCCCTTCAGGCCATCTTCCTCGACGCCGAGACGAGCGAGCTGCACCCCTCGCTGACGAATGGCCAGCGGGCGTTCGACGTCGAGCTGGCCAGCGAACGGGTGGGCGGCGAGCTGCTCGACCTGGCCGCCGCCGGCCTGTTGCCCCCAGATGTCGAACCCGTCGAGCTGGCCGAGGAAATCCCGCGGCGTTACCAGCAACTCTGGGACGCGCTCACCGAAGACGTGATCATCCGGCCCGAAGAACAGCGGTACCGCATGACGGAGCGGCTCAGGCGGCTGAACGACCTCGGTTTCGACGCCGACGAGGTGGAGCTGGTCAGCGCCGACGAGGGTTTCCGGCTCCGCATCCGAACTCGGGTGGCCGAGCCCGGCCACCATCGTGTGCGGCTCCGCATGCTGACCGGGCTGGACGCGCAGGAGAACCAGGCCCGCCGGCTCCTCAACGACATCGCCTCCTACCGTGGCTACCTCGAGGAGAAGGACGGCAAGAAGGTCACGACCACCGTCGCCGCCAGCCGCTGGCTACGGGACGTGTATGACAAGGTGATGCGGCTGATGCCACCCGAGCTGGCCGACCGGTTGTCGCCCGCTGAGGTGTTCCACGAGGTGCTCGAGCACCGTTGGTTCCTGTCCGAGTTGGCCGGGCGAGACGTGGGCACCACCGCGGCTGCCCGTTCCTATTTCGAGGAGGTGCTCCCCACTGCGCCGGAGCAGCTAGCACCGGTCGGGACAGTGGAATTGGCCCCTCGGTTCGGTGAGGACACCGGGAGCTGGTTGCTCGACGACGACCGCCCCGCACCTAGAAGCCCTGGGCGACCTTAAAGCTCTGGGTGACCTTCAGGCTCTCGGTGACTTATAGGCCCTTGGTGAACAGCTCGACCACGGAAAGCGTGTCGGCCAGGTCTGGCAGGGTGGCATCGGCGCCCAGGGGGCCCAGGTCTTCGAGGCCATAACTCCCTGTGGCCACCAGCAGGCTGTGTGCCCCGCCGGCCTCTGCGCATTCGAAATCGCGCGGCGTGTCCCCGACCACCCAGGTCGCTTCCGGCGTCAGGCGCACGCCCCTCAGGGAGGCCAGGCGTTCCAGCGCTATGGGCACGAGGGCGCGCCGGTCTTCGTGGTCGCTGCCGTAGGCTCCCGCCTCCAGGTCGAGCCACTTCTCCAGCCCGAAAGCAGCCAGCTTCACGACGGCATTCGGGGCGATGTTCCCCGTGAGCACGGACAGATGGAGGCGGTCGTCGGCCGAGAGGGCGGAAAGGAGGGCCGGGACTCCCGGGCAAGTTTCTCCGTCGGCGGCGATCTGCGCGGCGGCGCCTGCCAGTTCCCGCTCGAGGTGCTCGAGCACCGCAGGCAAGTGGGAGGGATCGTCAGATTCGACCAGGGCCAGGTACTCCCGCACTATTTGGGGGTCTGTTTTGCCGCTCATCCGGACGCGCTCGGTCGGTGCCTCCCCGAGCACGGCCTCAACGGCGCGGTTGAAAACGGCAGCCCCGATAGGACCGGCCCGCACCAGCGTGCCGTCGATGTCGAACAGGACCAAGCGTTTGGCAGCCACAGCCCGACCCTAAAGAAAATTTGCAGGCAAAGTGAACACCGGTTGCCCACGCGGGCTGCCGCGGTGGAAGACTTCCCCCATGCCGATCACTCCCGTCCGCGTCCGTGGCACACCAGAGTGGGACGCCCTCTCCGCTCATTTCGCCAAGATGAGCGACGTCCGCTTGCGCGATTTGTTTGCCGAAGAACCGCTCCGGGCTGACGAGATGACGGTCGAGGCCGCCGACCTGGTACTCGATTACTCAAAGAACCGGCTGACCCCCGAGACGGTCCGCCTGTTGGTTGCGCTGGCCGAGCGAGCCGGCCTTCGTGAGCGTATTGAGGCAATGTTCTCGGGCGAGCACATAAACGTGACCGAAGACCGCGCCGTACTGCACACAGCCCTTCGGGCTCCTGAGGGGACGGAGGTCGATGATGGCGGGCACAACGTGGTGCCTGATGTGCAAAAGGTCCTGGCCAAGATGTCGGATTTCGCTGAGGCCGTGCGGTCCGGTACCTGGCGTGGGTTTACCGGGAAGCGTATAAAGAACATCGTCAATATCGGCATCGGGGGTTCGGACCTCGGGCCGGCCATGGCCTACGAGGCTCTTACGCCGTTCTCGGACCGAGCCCTGAAGCTGCGTTTCGTGTCCAATGTCGATGGGGCCGACATATGGGAGGCCACCGCCGACATTGATGCGGCCGAGACCATTTTCGTCGTCAGCTCGAAGACGTTTACGACGCTGGAGACGATCGGCAACGCCAAAAGCGCCAAGGAATGGCTGCTGGCCAGCTTGGGTGACGCCAGCGCCGTGCGCAAGCACTTTGTCGCCGTGTCGACCAACGCGGACGAGGTGGCCCAGTTTGGCATCGACCCGGCCAACATGTTCGAGTTCTGGGACTGGGTGGGCGGACGGTACTCGTACGACTCCGCCATCGGGTTGTCCCTCATGACGTCCATCGGGCCCAGGCCGTTCCGGGAAATGCTGGCCGGGTTCAGGTCGATCGACGAGCACTTCCGGCAGGCGCCGTTCGAGAACAATTTGCCTGCGCTACTGGGGCTCATAGGCGTCTGGTACAACGATTTCTTCGGTGCGCAGACCCATGCCGTGCTGCCCTACAACCATTACCTCTCCAAGTTCCCCGCTTACCTGCAGCAACTGGACATGGAAAGCAATGGCAAGTCCGTCACCCTCGACGGCCAGGCAGTTGACCTCGCCACCGGCCCGGTCGTCTGGGGTACGCCGGGCACCAACGGCCAGCATGCTTATTACCAGCTGCTACACCAGGGGACGCGCCTGGTCCCGGCCGATTTCATCGGGTTCCTCCACGCTTCGCACCGGGTGGGCGACCATCACGACTTACTGATGGCCAATTTCTTCGCCCAAACCGAGGCGCTGGCGTTCGGTAAGACGGCTGAAGAAGCGCGCGCCGAGGGGATCTCCGAGGCCCTCGTCCCTCATCGCTCCTTCCCCGGCAACCGGCCCACCAACACGATCCTGGCGCCCGAACTGAGCCCGCGCGTGCTGGGCGAGCTGGTGGCCACGTACGAGCACAAGGTCCTGACCCAGGGCGTGATCTGGGGCATCAACAGCTTCGACCAATGGGGGGTCGAGCTGGGCAAGTCGCTGGCCCTGCGGATATTGCCCGAGCTCACGTCGGAAGCGGAGCCTCCCCTCGACCACGACAGCTCGACCAACGCCCTCATCCGCCGCTACCGCACTGCAAGGCGTCCCTGATGGCGACGACGGACGGTCCGGAGAAGAAGCGGCCAAGTGCCCCGGGCCCCACTGCACCCCGGGTGTACCGGGTGGCTGAAGCGGCGGATCTCCTCGGCGTCAGCGCCGATACCGTGAGGCGCTGGTCCGACTCGGGCAAGCTCGCTTCCAGCCGGGACGCCGGCGGGAGGAGGGTGATCGAGGGGGCGGCGCTGGCCGAGCTGGCCGCCCAGCTGGGGCGAGGCCCCGGGACCGAAGTAGGCCCGACGGCCGCGCATTCCGCCCGCAACCGTTTCCCGGGGATCGTGACCAAGGTGACCAAAGATCAGGTTATGGCCCAGGTGGAGATGCAAGTAGGCCCGTTCCGGGTGGTGTCCCTTATGAGCCGTGAAGCGGCCGATGACCTGGGCCTGGCCCCCGGCGTGGCGGCGGTGGCCTCAGTGAAATCGACAAGCGTCACCGTGGAGCTTCCGCTCACTAACAGTCTGGTCAGTAACCAGTCTGGCTGACGGCCAAAGCCCTCCTGGGCCGTCCAGGTGCGGTCCGACGGCGCTGTGAGCTGCGACCTGCGAGCGCTCGGTAGAGCGGGGAGCTTAGAGCTGCCCCATGTACCTGTACAGGGCGCTGCGGACCAGGATGTCGAGATCCTGTGGGGAGGCCAGCATCTCTCGGCCGTCCCAGATCTTGAGCTCGAGCGGGATGAGGGCCCTGCGTTGGAGCGCCCGGAGCTCGTTCTCTGTCGACGTCGAGTTGAGGATGTCGACGATCAAGTCGAACACCACAGTGCCCCAGCCCGAAAGCGGCCGGCGTGACTGGTTGAAGTCGCGCACCCGGCGTAAAGAGCTGCGGTCGCTATGAGCGAGCAGGTTCAAGTAACCCCAAGCCGGGGCCGCCTCTCCCCGTTCTTGAAGAGCAATCAGCACGTCGCCCTGGACCAACGCCTCGGCCAGTTGAACGACCGAGATGTCCGACTTCTGCTGTTGATGGCTTGGGTTCACCCTCCCGCTCCTATCAGTCACCGTGCGCCAAGTTCCCGTTTGCTCCTTCTGGCCTGGCGCGGCATACCTGGCCAAAAGGCTCCTAAACAATGTCACGCGCGATGGGGGCAGCGCACGCCTACCCAACCAGACGTCATGGGGGTCGCGCCCTGAGGCGCAACGGTCGCGCGCTCTGTGTGATCACGTCGTTTTTTGCGGATCTTGGCGCCAAGGCCAGGTGGCTTTTGTATTTTTTGGCCGCCAGAGACTCGGCGGGCCGGCGACTGGTTACGGCCTCAGCGGGCGGGCGCCGCGGGGCGGTCAAATGCTCGGCCCGCCTCTTCCAGCGCCTCGAACAGGCGGGCCGAGCACGTTGTCATCTCGGGCACCGGGCAGCGTTCGAGAACGGCGTCCACTAACCCGGCGAAAGCTGTCCCGGCCGCGGTCGTCGGGTCGAGGGCAGCCGGTTCACCGCGATCGCCGCCCTGCGCCACCGAGGGTTCGAGGGGGATGCTGGCGAGCAGCGGGACGCCGACCTCGTCGGCCAGACGTTGACCGCCGCCACTGCCAAAAACCTCGTAGCGCTCCCCATGCGCACAGTTGAAGGCGCTCATGTTCTCGACCACGCCAATGACCCGGAGGTAGCTTTTTCGGGCCATGCTGGCGGCCCGGGCGGCCACTTTCTGCGCCGCGTGGGCCGGTGTCGTGACGACCAATACCTCGGCGCTCGGCAGCATGCGGGCCAGGCCCATCTGGATATCACCCGTGCCGGGCGGCATGTCGACGACTAGGTAGTCGATGTCGCCCCACGCCACCTCTTCCAAAAAGTGCT
This sequence comes from uncultured Acidimicrobiaceae bacterium, assembly GCA_963749305.1. Taxonomy (GTDB): domain Bacteria; phylum Actinomycetota; class Acidimicrobiia; order Acidimicrobiales; family Palsa-688; genus Fen-671. Next base: position 429,212 of record CAVVMN010000009.1, on the reverse strand, counting down.
GAACGGCCCGGTTGAGCATCAACCCTCGCCACATGACCGCTTCGTCTTCCCCCGACAGGAAGCCCATCGAAACCACCCGGAGCTCACCCTCACCGATCGACTGGACGAGAGGTTGGATGAGCTTACGGCCGGGGTTGTCCGGGTCCCACTCTGCCTCGAGCTGGCCACTTACCCCGAGCATGCGCGGGACCGAGAAGCCGGCGATGTCGGCGTCGAGCACGCCCACCGTAAAACCCTTGGCTGCCAGGCCGGCGGCCAGGTTGACAGAGATCGACGACTTACCCACACCGCCCTTGCCCGAGGAAACGGCGACCACCCGCGCTCTCGGTGGGACGGTGGTCCTCGTCGCCTGTTCGCGAGCCTTCCAGCGCGCCCTCGCCATCAAGGCGGCCTTTTGCTCCCGGCCCATCTCGCTCGTCTCGACCAGGACCGAGGTGACCCCGGCCAAAGCGCCCACCCGCCCGGTGACTTCCGCCGTTATCTGGCCTCGGAGGGGGCAGGACGGCGTCGTAAGAGCGACGCGCACCAAGACCACGCCGCCCGGTTTGAGCTCGACCGTGTCCACCATTTTCAGCTCGACGATGTTGTCGCCCAGCTCGGGGTCGACCACGGCGCGAAGCGCATCGCGCACCGACTTCTCAGTGGTGGGCATCTCAGTGGTAGTGGTCTCGGTGGTTGGCCCTCCACCAGACGGCGAAGGAACGATCGCTGGTACGCCCGTTGGCGTCCCATTAGCTTCGGCGGCAGCCGAAAGCTCCTCGGGCGGGGGTGACTGCTCCACCACCACATCGTACGGCTGTTTGCTGTGGCTCAACGTCGAACGCCTTCACCTACGGGGAGCCTGTACGATGGTCGTCAGACCTAGTTAGGCGCAGGAGGTTCCGTGAGCACAACTTCGACTTCGACTTCGAGTTCAGTGGAGACGTTGGTCCTGACTGATACGGCGACGGCCAAGGTGGGCGAGCTCCTCGAAGAAGAGGGCAACCCGGAACTGTTCCTTCGGGTGGCCGTGCGGCCCGGTGGTTGCTCGGGGTTCTCGTACGAGATGTTCTTCGACACTGACGTGGCGGACGACGACCTGCAGTCATCGACCGGCAGCGTCAGGGTGGTGGTGGACCCGGCCAGTGCCACTTTGCTCACGGGCTCCACCCTTGATTACAAGGACGGGCTACAGGGCGCCGGCTTTTCCATAAACAACCCCAACGCCACCCGCACTTGTGGTTGCGGGCAGTCCTTCAGCTAACCCCTTCAGTTTCCTTTCACCCCTCGGTTGCTCAGGCTTCGACGGCCTTTGGCTGCCTTTCTTTGGGGCGAAAATGTGCGTAGCACGTGGATTATCGCGGACGAGCCGAGTGCGTTCGCCCTGATCGGCCGGCGTGAAGCGGCCGGGGCGTCGGGAGTTCAGAGGGCCCAGCGGCTCTGGCCGAACCTGTAACCGACCGAACGCACCGTCGATATTAGGTTGGCGTGCTCCTCGCCCAGCTTGGCCCGCAGCCGGCGGACGTGGACGTCGACCGTCCGCGCACCGCCGTAGTACTCGTAACCCCACACTCTGGACAGCAGCGTCTCCCGGGTGAACACCTTGCCGGGGTGGGTGGCCAGGAACTTGAGCAGCTCGTACTCCATGAAGGTCAGCGATAGGGGCCGGCCCGCCGCCGACGCCTGGTACGTCTCCAGGTTGAGCACCAGCGGCCCGTACTCGACGAGCTCAGGGCGCAGCCCCCGGCCGGTCCGCCAGAAAAGGTGTGACAGCCGGGTCTCCAGCTCGCGGGGTCGCACGGCACGACGCAGAAATCGTCGAAGAGGTCTTCTCGAAGTTCGAGGGCGCCGAGTTGTTGCGGCGACAGCAACAACAACAGGGGGGTGAAAGGGACCTCCCGTTTGCGCAGGGACCGGCACAGGGCGAAGGCGGCGTCGGGTTGCTCGTCGGCGCAGATGATACCGCCGGACCAGCCGTCATCGGGTTCCGCCCCGGCGGCGTCCTCAACCGTGCTGACCGCCTTCCACGTGTAGCTGGCCAGCGCCAGGGCCTGGGTCAGCGCCGGGGGCGCGGGCTCGGGGAAGACCATGAGTGGCTCCACGTTTTACCTGCCTTTACTCGCGGCCAACTCTGTGGCGAGCTCCTGTCTCGGAAGGCTCGACATTACAGGGAAGTGAGGTAGCGTCGCAGTTCGAACGGGGTCACCTCGGCCTTGTAGGCGGCCCACTCGGCCCGCTTGTTCCGCAAGAACCACTCGAAGACGTGCTCGCCGAGCGTCCCGGCCACGAGCTCCGAGGTCTCCATGGCGTCGAGGGCTTCGGCCAGAGAGGCCGGCAGCGGCTTGATGCCCTCCGCTACCCGTTCTTGTGTGGACATCTGGTAAATGTTGGCCGAGGCTTCTCTTGGCAGCTCGTAGTGGCCGCGGATCCCGGCCAGCCCTGCGGCCAGGATGACGGCCCACGCCAGGTAAGGGTTGGCCCCCGGGTCGGGAGAGCGGTACTCGATACGAGTCGAGTCCCTCTTCCCCTTCTTGGTCGGTGGCACCCGGACCAGGGCGGAGCGGTTGTTCTGCGCCCACGAGACATATACGGGAGCCTCGATAAGAGGTTGGTCTTCCTGGGAAATAATCAGCCGCTTGTACGAGTTGACCCACTGGTTCGTGATGGCGGTTATTTCACTGGCGTGGACGAGCACCCCGGCAATGAACTGCCTGGCCACTTTGGACAGGTGGTACTCATCGGAGTCGTCATAAAAAGCGTTTGTGTCGCCGTCGAAAAGCGAGACGTGGGTGTGCATCCCCGAACCCTGCACACCGCTGAGCGGTTTGGGCATGAAGGACGCCAGGATCCCTCTGCGGGCCGCCATTTCTTTCACGACAACGCGCACCAGCATCACGGTGTCCGCCATCGTCATGGCATCGGTGTAGCGCAGGTCTATCTCGTGCTGGCTGGGGGAGTCCTCGTGCTGGCTGTACTCAACGGGGATCCCCATTTCCTCGAGCATGAGCACGGTCTCTCGCCGTAACGCGGTCGCCTCGTTGTTGCCCATCAGCTCGAAGTAGGAGCCATTGTCCAGTGGTACGGGTGGGAGGTCCCCGACTGTCTCCGGCTGGGCGAAGTAGAAGTACTCGAGTTCCGGGGCGGCGTAGAAAGAAAAGCCCTGGTCGCGCGCCAGGTCCAATGTCCGTCTCAATACGTGGCGAGGGTCGCCCTCGAATGGCGTCCCATCGAGGTTGTAAATGTCGCACACCACTCGCGCCACAGGCCCCTCGCCGGAGAGGTAGGGGAGGAGCTGGAACGTCTTTGGGTCAGGCACGGCCAGGACGTCGCTCTCCTGGACCCGCGAGAACCCGTCGATGGCCGACCCGTCGAAGGTCATGCCCTCGTCCAGGGCATTCTCCAGCTCAGCCGGGGTAATGCTGAACGCTTTGGGGATGCCGAGCACGTCGGTGAACCAGAGCTGCACGAAGCGGATGCCGCGTTCCTCGACGGTCCGCAACACGTAGTCTTTTTGCGAGTCCATGACGTCTCCTTGCACCGCGCCCACGTCTCGCCGCGGCTCCGGTCCCTTCAGGTAGCACGTTTGCCCTAGGTATGCCACGATAGGTCCCGAGCGGGGTGCTTGCCGGCTCTGACCTGCCGGCATCCCGTGACGTTCACACAGAGTTCACAAAGGAGCAACGTACCGGCTACATGGCCATGCCACGGTGGGCTGCCGCGGCTGTGCCTGACCGGCTCTTGCCGCCGCTGACAACACTAGAAAGGGGAACCTACCTTGGCCTTCACGAGGCGTACGCCCGAGGAGGTCCTGGCGATGGTCCAGCAGGAGGGCGTCGACATAGTCGACTTTCGCTTCTGCGACTTGCCCGGGCTTATGCAGCACTTTTCAGTTCCGGCCCACGAGCTGACGGAAGGGTCGTTCGAGGACGGCCACGGGTTCGACGGCTCGTCGATCCGTGGGTTCCAGGAAATCCAGGAGTCGGACATGCTCCTCATGCCCGACCCGGACACGGCCGTCGTCGACCCGTTCCGCCAGCACAAGACCTTGAACATCAACTGCTTCGTACGCGACCCCGTTACTGGCGAGTCGTACACCCGCGACCCCCGCTTCGTCGCCAGGAAAGCCGAGGATTACCTGGTCTCCAGCGGCTTGGCCGACACCGCCTACTTCGGCCCTGAGGCCGAGTTCTTCATTTTCAACGACATCCGCTTCGACCAGAACGCCCACGAGGGTTACTACTTCATCGACTCGATCGAGGGCATCTGGAACACAGGCAAAATCGAGGAGCCCAACCTCGGCTTCAAGCCCAGGCACAAGGAAGGGTATTTCCCGATCCCGCCCATGGACCACCTGCAGGACCTGCGCTCGGAAATGATCCTCACACTGGAAACCATGGGCGTCGAGATCGAGGTCCAGCACCACGAAGTGGGCACCGCCGGCCAGGCCGAGATCGACATGCGTTTCGACACACTCCTGGCCATGGCCGACAAGCTGATGCTCTACAAGTACGTGGTGAAGAGCGTGGCCCGAAATGCCAACTACACGGCGACCTTCATGCCGAAACCTCTTTACGGCGACAACGGTTCAGGGATGCACGTCCATAGCTCGCTCTGGAGCGGCGGAGATCCGCTTTTCGCCTCTGAGCTCGGTTACGCCGGTCTTTCCGACATGGGGCGTTGGTATATCGGTGGGCTGCTAAAGCACGCCCCCGCCATCCTGGCGTTCGCGGCGCCGACGACCAACAGTTATAAGCGCCTGGTGCCAGGTTACGAAGCTCCGGTCAACCTGGTTTATTCGCAGCGCAACCGCTCTGCGGCGTGCCGCATACCCTTGTACTCGAAGAGCCCGAAGGCAAAGCGCGTCGAGTTCCGCTGCCCGGATCCGTCTTGTAACCCGTACCTGGCGTTCTCGGCCATCTTGATGGCCGGCCTGGACGGGGTCCTCAACAAGACCGAGCCGCCCGACCCGGTCGATAAGGACCTGTACGACCTACCGCCCGAGGAGCTGGCCCTTGTGCCTCAGGTCCCCGGCTCGCTGGAGGAGTCCCTGGCCGCTCTCGAGACCGACCATGAGTTCCTGCAGGCTGGCGGGGTCTTCACTGATGACCTGATCGAGACGTGGATTGCTTACAAACGCGAGCACGAGATCGACCCCGTCCGCCTCCGCCCGCATCCCTGGGAGTTCTACCTGTACTACGACATCTAGGCGCTAACCTGCGGTTTTAGCGCCGCGTATGGCCTGGGACCGGCGCCTCTGCTCGGTCATGAAATAGACGATGACCGAGCGGGGCGTTGGTGTGCGGCGGCTTTGTGTTGGCGCGGGTACCCGGAGGTAATCCGGTCCAATGGAACAAGACCCTCGGGCGACCACGTGCGCTCGGCCACCAGAGAGGATTGACTGGCCGCCTTTTCGGTTATGAACTCTCCGTGACCCGTTCTGGACGCGATCTGTGCGAGGTCCACGACTGGTCCCGCTAAATGCCGCCCCTTCCAGGCGCCGCGAGTTGATGGAGCTGTTACCGGGCCGCCCATACCCACTGGGAGCAGAGGCCAAGGCCGGCGGCACTAATTTTGCAGTTTCTTCGGAGATCGCCGAAGCCATCGAGGTATGCCTGTTCGACGATGACGGATCAGAGACGCGTTTCGAGCTGCCTTTGGCGGGCAAGTCGACGAGTTCAAATCAATGGTCAAGGCCCTGACGGCCTATAACGACAAGCAAAATGAGGCCAACGGCGAGGACAACAACGACGGGGAAAATAACAATAGGTCGTGGAACTGCGGCGAAGAGGGCCCGAGCGGCAACTCCCAGGTACTCGAGCTCCGAGGACGTCAACGCCGCAACCTCCTGGCCACCCTCCTCATGTCCGCCGGGGTGCCCATGATCCTCGGAGGGGACGAGATCGGTCGCACTCAGCAGGGCAATAACAACGCCTACTGCCAGGACAACGAAGTGTCGTGGTACGACTGGGACAACGTCGACGAGGGGCTGCTGGCGTTTACCAAAAGAGTCGTTGCCATTCGGCGCAGCACCTCCGCGCTCCGCCCGCGACAGTACCTACGAGGGTCAGAAGATGGGCCGCCCAGATGCTCCTCTGCCGCCCTGACGGCAAGCAGATGAAGCCGAGCGACTGGCGCAACCCGGTCGCCCGTTCCCTGGCTATCGCCCTGGAGGGGCGGCAGATCACCAACGCAATTGGTCTTGCCACGACCGACCGCTTCCTCCTGCTTCTCAATGCGCACCACGAGCCGGTCGACTTCACCCTGCCGCCCGGCTCGAAAGCCTGGGACGTTGTCCTCACGACTGGCGATCCCTATGACATACCAATGATTACGCCAAAGGGGACCCTTACCCTCGAAGGACGCGCACTTCTCCTCCTGCGGACCACCCGCAACAGGTCTCGAGGCCGGCGTGCGGAAGCTAATACCGGGGGCGGGAGCGCCGAAGGAGATGGCGAAGAGAGAAGTAGCGGTCGCACCGCCTGAGGCAGTGGGGGCGGTTAGCAAGGCTGCGCAAACGGTCAGTAGGGTTGGCGCGGACAAACGGAGGTGACGAGGTGAGCGAATATTCCCCGAGGCCCGCTATCCGGGTCACCGTTTGGGGAGAGAACCTGCACGAGAAGCGGGACGAACTGGTGCAGAAGCTGTACCCGGACGGAATGCACAATACGATCGCCGAAGGAATATTGGACAACCTGGGTGAACGTGCCGCCGTCCGCGTGGCTACCCTCGACCAGCCCGAGCACGGTCTTAGCGAGGAGGTCCTGGGGGGAACGGACGTCCTGACCTGGTGGGGCCACATCGGCCATGACCAGGTGGCAGACGAGGTGGTCGAGCGGGTAAAGCGGCGTGTCCTGCAAGGCATGGGCCTGGTAGTGCTTCACTCCGGTCATTGGTCAAAAATCTTCCGGTCACTGATGGGGACGAGCTGTAACCTTCGGTGGCGTTCTATTGGCGAACGCGAACTGGTTTGGACTGTTAACGCCGCTCATCCGATAACCAGAGGTGTTCCCCCGGTCTTCGCCATCGAAGCCCAGGAGATGTACGGGGAGCTCTTCGACATTCCTCAACCTGACGAGCTGGTGTTCATTTCCAGCTTTGCCGGTGGCGAGGTTTTCCGCTCCGGCTGCTGTTTTTATCGAGGGTCGGGGCGCGTGTTCTACTTCAGCCCGGGCGACCAGGAATACCCCGTCTATCACCACCCGGTCGTCCGGCGTGTTATCGCCAACGGTGTCGACTGGACTTACCGGGACGGTGGGGTACTGCCGGCTCCGTACAACCTGGAGAAGATGCGTGAGGGCTGGATCGAAGAGTACGTCGCTCAACCGGTTGGTGAGCCGAGCCGGTGAGCTTGCTGCGGGCGGTGCTTGTCGGCGCGGGCGGCATGGGCCAAGCCTGGGCCCGCGCCATCGCCAACAACTCTGATGTGGCCCTGGTGGGCTGGACCGACCTTTTCACAGACCGGGTGGCTAAGGGGATTGAAGCGATCGGGCTTTCCAACGTCGGCATTGAACAGGACATCGGGGCCGCTCTGGCCAAGTGGTCGCCGGACTTTGTCGTCGATGTTGCCGTGCCCGAAGCTCACCATCCGATCACGCGGTATTCCCTGGAGCACGGTGTGGCCGTGCTCGGCGAAAAACCAATGGCCGCCAACCTTGACGAGGCTCGCGACCTCGTCCGGGTGTCCGAGCGAACCTCGACGTTGTTCGTCGTCAGCCAAAACCGGCGCTACAACGCGGGGTTGGAGGCTTTCAGGCTCCTTGCTGCCGACCGTCTCGGAGGTATCGGGCATCTCAACGCCGAGTTTTACCGCGCCCCTCACTTTGGCGGCTTTCGGGAGGAGATGGACAGCCCCTTGCTGATCGATATGGCTATCCACACCTTCGACGCCGCTCGTCATGTCACCGGCGCCGACCCGGTGAGTGTCCTGTGCACCGAGTTCAACCCGCCCTGGAGCTGGTACCGGGGTGCGGCCTCGGCCGTTGTGGAGTTTGAGCTCACTGAGCGGATCCGCTTCAGCTATGAGGGGAGCTGGTGCGCCGATGGTCTCGAGACATCGTGGGACTCGTCGTGGCGGGCGGTCGGGCCTCTCGGGAGCGCCAAATGGGATGGCACTGGCAACCCGGTCGCCGAGGTGTGCCTTCCCGGGGACGACGCGGCCGCGTTCGAGCGCATAGAAGCTGGACCGGCAGCCATAAGTGGCGATGGCATAGCGGGGTCGCTGGCCGACTTCGTCCGGGCTCTGCGGACCGGTGCCATCCCGATGAACGAGTGCCACGACAACATCAAGAGCTTTGCCATGGTGGCAGCGGCGGTCGAGTCGAGCCGGAGCGACCGCCGGGTTGCTGTCGAGGTCCTATAGCTGCGGGTGGCACGTAGGCTTGGGCTGAACCGGAGGCTGGAGATGTCAACGATGAAGACACCCCCAATCGTGTCTCAACAGCAGTGGGAGGCGGCTCGCCAAGAGCTATTGGTCAAGGAGAAAGCCCTCACAAAGGCCCGTGACGCATTGGCGGCCGAGCGCCGGCGGATGCCGTGGTTGGCAGTGGAAAGGCAGTACGAGTTTGATGGCCCCGGCGGGAAGGCGAGCCTGCTCGACCTGTTCGACGGTCGCCGCCAGCTCATCGTCTACCGCGCCTTCCTCGAGCCCGGTGTCTACGGATGGCCTGACCATGCGTGCCCGGGCTGTTCCCTGGTGGCCGACCAGGTGGCCCACCTTGCCCATCTGAACGCCCGTGACACCACTTTGGTCTTCGTCTCGCGCGCCCCGCAGGCGGACATCCAGCGGGTCAAGGCCCGGATGGGTTGGACGATCCCCTGGTACACCATGACCGACGATTTCGACAAGGACTTCGGGGTGGACGAGTGGCACGGTACCAATGCGTTTATCCGTGACGGCGACAGGGTTTTCCGAACGTACTTCCTCAACAACCGCGGCGACGAGCCGATGGGCAGCACCTGGAGCTATCTCGACATAACCGCTCTCGGACGACAGGAGGACTGGGAGGACTCGCCCGAGGGCTACCCACAGACGCCACCGTATTCATGGTGGAGATGGCACGACGAGTACGGCGTGCCCGAAACCGCGCCAGAGTGACGGCGCGCTAATCCTTCCCGACGACGACGTTCCATTCCCGGGCTCGCCACGCCTTGACCAGTCCCTGTTTGACGTAAGGGTCATTGGCCACGAACCGTTCCACCACCTCTATGTCGTCCGTCTTGAAGACCAGCGCAGCCCCGTCTGCCGGGTTGGCGAAAGCGCCCGCTAACAGCAGTTCTCCCCTCTTTTGGGCTTCCCGCGCCAGCTTCAGGTGCTGGTCGCGGTAAGGTGCACGGCGTTCGACGTAATTGTCGACCACCTCGTACTGCAGCATGAAGTACACCCTTCATTTCTAGGCGATCGAGTGGCTTACTACCGCGAAGACCTTGCTCGTGCTCATCATCTCGGCTTTGGTGCCCATGCCGATATATGTGCTCCGGGCATCCTGCGGCTCCTGGAGCCGGTCCTGGCCGAAAGAGGACTGGTGCTCGAGGTGGGGTGCGGGAGTGGCCTCTTGACTCGCTACCTGGTGGACGCCGGGCACCGGGTCATCGCCACTGACGCGTCCCCGGCCATGTTGGAGCTGGCCCGTAGTTACGTGCCCGCAGCCGAGGCGATAGAGCAGCTCGAATTGCCAGACGCCCAATTGCCGCCGGCCGACGCCGTCGTTTCGATAGGACATGTCCTCAGCTATCTCCCCGACGAAGGCGCTGTGTGGCGCGGCCTCGCTGCAATCGCTCAGGCTCTCCGGCCCGGCGGGCTGGTCGCCTTCGATATCTCCGACCTCGAGTGGGGACGGGCGCGAAAGGGCGCGCCGGCGCAGAGTTGGGTCTCGGACGACTGGGCTCTGATAACCAGGTTCTCGGTACCGGTACCCGCACGGTTCGTACGTGAGATGACCGTTTTCACTCGGAACGACGACGGATCTTGGCGTCGCGACGACGAGCGCCACGAAAACGTACTGATCGACGCATCGGCCATCCCAGAAGTGATGGCCAGGGACGGCATCGATGCTGTGGTGGGGTACTCCTTTGGTGACGAGGCACTCCCGGCTGGGTTACGGACCGTGGTCGGACGCCGGTCGAGGACCTGACAACCGGACAGAGAAACTTCGGGGCCGGAGCTCAGCCGTACTGCTCGGCCAATACGTCAAAGGCTTTGCCGACTTTTTCGTCCACCACCTGACGGTTGGGTGCGGCGTCGAACCATTCGACTATCTCGTGCGCCCCATCAGCGAAAGGGATCGTCGCCGCCCAGCCAGGGGCCAGCCGTTTGATTTTGGAGTTGTCGAAGATAACTGAGTATGACTTGTCGCCGATTAGCCCCGGTCCCCAGTCCGGGAGCACTGTGGCGATCGTTTCCGAGGCGACGTGAACGAGACGCGGTTCTGTAACCCCGGCCGCGTGGGCCACCAAACGGTGGATCTGGTCCCAGGTCAATACTTCATCGCCGGTGATATGGAACGTGTCACCGATCGTGAGCGGGTTGGCTAGCAGCCAGACGAAAGCACGGGCGAAGTCGTCGTGATGAGTGAGCACCCAAAGCGACGTCCCGTCGCCGTGCACGATGACAGGTTGGCCTTTGCGCATACGGTCTACGACCGTCCAGCCGCCGTCAAAGGGTAAGCCTGTGCGGTCATACGTGTGTGACGGCCTGACGATGGTCACAGGGAAGCCTTGCTCGCGGTAAGCCGCGAGCAGGCGCTCTTCACAGGCGATCTTCCGGCGAGAATAGTCCCAGTACGGGTTGACGAGCGGCGTGGACTCTGTAATCGGAAGTCGCGCCAATGGCTTCTGGTAGGCCGAGGCCGAGCTTATGAACAGGAACTGCCCGGTACGGCCGGCGAAGAGGTCGATGTCGGTCTGTACCTGCTCCGGGTGGAACATCATGAAGTCGACGACGGCATCGAAATGCCTGTCACCGATGGCTTTGCGCGTTTCCGCCACATCGCGGATGTCGGCTGTGAGCCGGGTGACCTCACCGGGGAGCGGCCGGACCGAGGTCTGGTTGCGGTTGAGCACGGAAACGTCGAACCCCCGCTCGATGGCGCGTACGACGCACGCCGAACTGATCCTCCCGGTACCGCCGACGAAAAGTACTGAACCTGACCCCATCTCCGTTCCTTCCTTGCCAATGACGATCCAAGTGAGCTTCCTATCATTATTGGCTCTTGGCGGCTTCGGGGCCAACCCGGGCCTGCGCCTTACCGCCGTTGAGCGGGTGACGGAAGCCCTTGAGCGTTTGCTAGCTCACGTCTTCTATGGCGCGGTCGACAACTTTGCGGGCGGCGTCCCACAGCCGCTTGTTGGCTGGCGACGGATCCGCCCGGAAGGCGTCTGCCGCCATTGCTTCCCTGAAGAGGGCATCCTCGATCTCTGGCCCGGTCATTTCCAACCTCCTTCTTATGGAAGTTCGGCCAGGTTCCTTAAATCCACTCAACAAATCCATGAGAATCTGAGCGAAGTTCGGGCCGTCTATTTCTGGCCCGGTCAGCCACGTGGTCGAGTGGGCGGCGGAAAATGCCAGGGCGCAGTGCGGTCCACACGGGTCCTGGTCAGGTCCCGGCTATGGCGGCAACGGGAAGGTTGGCGCTCAGCCCGGCCGGCATGCTGCCCGCCTGGGCGTTCCCGAAGCCGTAAACGTGGCCGTCGGCGCCGGCCATGTAATAACCGCCGTCGTCAGGCGTGAGGGCGATGCCGACGACATTGCTGACCCGGACGCCTTCGCCCGGCAGGGACCCGTAGAACCGTACTCCGCTACCGAACACGAAGGCGCCACCGTCGGCGCCCACCAGGACGTAGCCAGTAGCGGTGGACGACGGCAGGATGGCCATGATGTCGTGCACGTGCTTGTGTATGCCCGGGAGAGAGCCGTAGAAACGGCTCTGGCCAAAGGTGAACACGCCGCCGTCCCCTCCGACCAGCAAGTAGCCGGCGCCACCAGGGGTAGCCACCATGCCCACAATGTCCTTCACATGGATGTGGATACCCGGTACGGAACCGTGGAACTTGGCGTCGCCGAAGGTAAAGAACCCACCGTCCGCCCCCACCAGGTAGTACCCCTTCCCGTCACTCGTGGGGGCAATGGCGACAATGTCCGACACATGAAGGTTGAGGTCGGGAAGGTCCCCATAGAACCTGGCGTCCCCAAAGGCCATGACGGTGCCCGTGGCCGTGACGACCCAGTAGCCGTGGGCCGTGGGCGTGGCGGCCACTCCGACCACGGGCCCGGTGCTGGCCGACGTGGTGGCGTTGCCAAGGGCTTGCGCCCCGCCCCAGCCGTAGACCTGGCCATTGCGAGTAACAAGCCAGTAGCCGGGGGGAGGCAGCTGCACGGTTTCGGACAACGTAGGCGAAGCGGCGGCATTGAAGTTACCGAAGCCCGAGTAGTACGCCTGTACCGTGAAGAGCCCCGTCGAGGTATAACTGGTCGAGCAGGTGGCGTTCGCGGTGGGGCCGTTCAGCCCGACATCGGTGCAACCACTCATGGGGTGGCCATTGCTGAAGAACGTGACGGTGCCGCCTTCGGGTACGGGGGACACGGCGGCTGTATAAGTAACGCCGCTACCAATCTGTACCGGGTTGGCCGACGGTGACACCGAGACTGTTGGCGTGGTACGAGGCGGCAAGGTCGTAGTGGTGGTCGTAGTCGTCGGGGGTGGGGGCACGGAGCCATTGGTATAAACGTTGAGCTCGTCGATGGACCACCAGTAGTGGGCCGCAGTACCCTGGTCGAGAGCGACCCTCACGTAACGGGCCGTTTGAGCGGGGAACCTCACAACCTGCGACGCACTCGTCCCTTTGCAGATGGCCACGTTGGCCCATGAAGAGCCGTCGGCAGACACGGCCACGTTGAAGAGGCGGGCGTAATCGTTGGGAGAACTCGGAGTAGCCATGACCAGCTCATCGAAGGTCTGCAGAGCGCCCATGTCCACCTTGAACACCATGCCGGCGACCTGGTCCCTGTTGCTGCTGAACCGGGTCGACAGGTTGCCGTCCAGGGCCAGTGCGGGAGCATCGCTGGCGACGTAGGTGGTGTTGCTACTGGCCGTCCAGCCAGTACGGTCGAGGGCGGCGCCGGCGACGGGCGCGTAGCAGTTGCTGGTGTACAGGTTGAACTCGTCGACGGACCACCAATAGTTCACGCCCGTGGTGAGGACGACCTGCACATAGCGGGCCGTGTGGTCGGCGAAGCTGACCGTTTCATAGATGCCCGAGCCGGTACAGCTGGCCACAGTCGACCACGAGGTGCCATTGCCCGACACCTCGACGACGAAGGTGCGGGCGTAGTCTGTCGGCGAACCAGGCACGCTCATCGACAGCTCGTTGAACGTCTCGCTCGCACCGAGGTCGACGCGGAAGTAAAGGCCCGCCGACTGGTACTCCCCCGTGCTGAAGCGGGTCCCTTCGTTGTCGTCGAAGGCTTTGGCAGGGGCGTCGGACTTGGGCGGGTGGGCGTTGGTACTGCCCGTCCAGCCGCTGCGGTCCAGCGCCGTGCCGTCGACGCCGGCCGCACAGTTGTAACTGCTGGCTGCCGTCGTAGCAGCAGGTACCACCTGGGCGCTTTGGGCCGCCGCGGCTGTGATAGAAGGAGCCAGGAAAGCGGACACGGCCGCCACCGCCGCGCCCAGCGCTAAGCCGGCACCAGCGCGCCAGCGATGGAGGTCTTGCCGTCCGTAGGTCATTGTGTCTCCTAGGTTTCGTCAGCTGTGTAGTGCTGTACTAGCTAGGAGCTTTCCCAGGATTTAGTAATTTCTCTTTGATCATCCTGTGAGGGCCCAGTGAACGGTTTGTGATCGAACAGTGAAATCCCTGGATATTGACTTCAGCGGACGTCAGGACCACGGTGCTAAGCCGATTGTGGCCCCTCTTGCCCCATCGGGCCAGCTGGCATGGCGGGGGCAGTGAGGGTGACTTCACATTGGCCGAGAGACCACCAGGCGCGACAAGATGGAACGATGGGGCGCGAACAAAGTCACTGCCGTGACCTTTGCGCGGAAATGTGCCCGCAAGGTGGATTACCGCGCAAAATATCCCTTATGGTGCCGTGGTTTTTAGGACTGGCCACGACCAGCTGACCCAGCCCACGCCGGGTCACCTCTACGTCGCCAGCCCGGGCTCGGTCTGAGGCTCCTCACGGCTGTAGTCCTCGGTGGTGACCTGTTCTCTTTGCAGTCCTTGTTGCAACCCGAGCCAGGCCACGATGGCGGCAACGCCCATGATCCCGCACATTACGTAAAAGACAGTCTGGGTGGAGTAGGCGAAGTCGAGGCGGACGAAATGAGGGATCGTTCCCACATGGCTCCCCTGGTTCTGGGAGATCTTCGATGCCTCAGCGGCCGCTCGTTGGGCTGGCACGCCCTGTGACACCAGCGACGAGGTGACATGCGAGCGCAGCTGGTCGACCAGGATCGTCCCCAGGATGGCGAGACCGAGGCTGGCGGCGTAGTTCCGGACTGTTTGAGTAATGCCCGTAGCCTCCCCATATGAGAGCCGCGACGCCCGGTTGACCGCGTCTGTGCTGGCCGGAGTGAGCATGAAGCCCATACCTGCTCCGGCGATTATCACGTAGACGATCTGGTTAGAGAAATTGAGACCGGGCATTTTGCTCGCCCACAGCCCGTAGCCCACCGCGGCAACGGCGCAGCCGGCAACCACCGGGAACTTGGCCCCCCGTCGGTCGAGTATGCGGCCGCCCATTTGCGAGGCGACAACGAAGCCCAGGAAGAAATAAAGCAAGTAGAGCCCGGCCTGTTGCGCGCTCTTTCCCAGCGCGATCTGGGCGTACTCGCTGGAGAAGAAGAACAACGGGATGAACGTCAACATGCTGATACCGAGGACGAGGTTCTCGAACAGGAACGCCCGGACCCGGAAGATGCGCACCTGGATCAGAGGCTCTTCAGTGCGGTACTCGACGAAGTAGAACGTCACCAACAGACCCAGGCCGGCGATGATCGACAACCAGATCAAGGGGTCTCCCCACCCCCAGAAAGCCGACTGCTGGAAGCCGAAGACGCTCAGCCCTACGCCGGCCGCTATGAGGACCAGTCCTCGGTAGTCGACGGGTGCCGGCCGGTGGTCGGTCACCGGCCGCGCTATTGCGATCAAAACCAAGGCGATCAGCGCGACGGGGATGTTGACCCAGAAAATGGCCCGCCACGTCCACTCGGTCAGGTAGCCCCCCAGGACCGGGCCGACTGCGGTGAGGCCGCCGGCCAGGCCGAAGAAGATGGCCAACGCCTTTCCTCGCTGACCGATGTCGAACGTCTGAACAACGATCGCCAGAGCGGCCGGGAACATGAGCGCGCCGCCGGCGCCCTGGACGGCCCGGAAGGTCACAATCCAGGCCTCGGCCGCACTCCCCTTGGGGGTCAGGCCGCACATCGCCGACGCGCCGGCGAAGACGATCACGCCGATCACGACCATCTTGGTGTGCCCGGCTGTGTCGGCCAACCGGCCCCCGAAAGCGAACAGAGCCGCCAGCGACAGCAAGTAGGCGTTCACCGCCCATTGCACGCCTGTGGCGGTGAGCCCGAGCTCCTTCTGGATCTGCGGTACTGCGATGGACACGATCGTCTGGTCGATGAAGGTCATGGCGACGGCAAATATCATTGCCGCCAAAACCAGATTTCTTGAGCTACTACGCGCCGTCCCGGGGACAGTCATGGGCCTCTCCTCAGTTGTACGGTCACTTTGGTCAACCTGTTCGGGGTACGGACCACTTACAGGCCGGCAAAGTTCACCACTGAGCTAAGAACAGCCTCGACCGCCTGTCAACTGGGTTCCTTACCACGACGGCGGCCGGGCCCGTCTCGCCACGGCTACCGATGAGGACGAAGCGGGCCCGACGTTTAAGTACTTATCGGGCCAGTTCGGGCATCAGTAATTACCAAGACACGTAAGACCTGATGAACGAAGGGAGGTTACGAAATGACTGCGCAAGAAATAGACGACGCTCTTTACAGCGAAGAGATGGCGCAGGATGCCTTCCGGATCGACCCCTCGCCCGCCAACAGGAGGCTCTGGGAGCAAGCGCGGACGCTGGTCGACAGGGCTATCAGAGAGGTGAGCTAAAACGAGCGGTGAGCCAGGCGGAGAGGTGAGCTAGGCGGAGAGGTGAGCTAGGCGGAGAGGTGAGCTAGGCGGAGAGGTGAGCTAGGCGGAGAGGCGACTCAGGTCGTGGCCACGGCTACGCGGTCAAGTGCTATCCCGCTCGGCTTACCAACCATGATCCGGCCCAGGCCGACGAGAGTCCTGATCGAAACGGGCGGGTGAAGGAGGGCGGGCGAGGCCCCGGGTTCGTCCAGTGCAATCCGGGCCCGCAGAGCACCGGCTCGGATCCGGAACTGGAAGGGCGGGTCCCAGGTCCTGGCTTCGCCGTCAACCGCAACAGCTGTCTCGGGCAGCCCTTCGACGACCACGCTGGGGGAGTTCCATTGCCTCCAGCCTTCGAAGCGGTCGGGACGCCCGGCGATTTCAGTGGCGACAAGCCGGTTTATATCCGAGGCGTTGTGGACCGAGAGCGTGGTTACTCCGAGGCTGCCTCCGTCCAGGCAGGGTCGTGACCCGAAGCCAGCGATGCTGGTCAGCCGGTAGAGGTTGTTCGAGATCTCGATAACGCAAGCATCCGAAACCGGTCCGTCCGGCCCATCGACCGTCAAGCCGAACGGGGGCGCCCCGGGCCCCAGCATGGCAGGGAGGAGCTCGGCGACGGTGCGGCCCTTGGCCTCCCTGTACTCGTCGGAGGCGACGATGCGGGCGTAGACACCGAGTGACACGTTGTTTACGAAGACCTCGCCGTTCACCTCGGCCAGATCTATAAGGCATTCACGAGCCGCCCCGAACGCCCCCAGCGCTCGCAAAGGGTGGTCGCGGTCGAGCCCCAGGTCCAGGGCCAAATGATTGCGCGTGCCTGTAGGGATACATATGAAGGGCACGCCCCGGGCGGCGGCCACGGAAGCGACGACGGCTTGCGAACCGTCACCTCCGGCCATACCCAAAGCATCGGCACCCTCTGCGACCGCCTTTTCGGCCAGCGCCCGCAGGTCGTCGCCCCTCTCGAGCATCACCGTGCGAATACCGAGACGACGGGTTTCGTCAGCGAGGCCGAGCCGCATGGCCTTTCCGTCACCCGATTTTGGGTTGACAAAAATGACACCGTTGTCGGTCGCCGGGACCGGCCGCCAGCGCCGCGTCACGATCCGGTGGACTTCCCATCGCAGCGCCAAATTTGCCAACCCGGACGCGCCCGCCATGCCGATTACGACGACCACAATTGCCACCGCGTCCGCGCCCGCGGCGACCAAGCTGGCGATCGCTCCGGCGACGAAAATAACGGCCGCCGCCGCCGCCCACCATCTGAGCCTTTGGTCAGTGGCCGCCACCCACAACGTCGAGATACCGAGGACGCCGCAAACCAGGGCCGCCAGCACGTAAAGCAGGTTCCCCGCGGTAAAGACGACTAGGAGGCAGAGAGCAGCCACAGCCAGCACCAGTGCCGCGGCGGCCGCCATCCTCGAACGGAGCGGTGGTGCCACCCGTGCACTGGGGCCGATTACCGTCGCACCTCCTGTCATGTGCCCATAAGCGGGCCGCCCCCGGCCTGGCTCCCATGTGGTCCTTTTGAAGGTGGCGGGGCCTTTGGCTGCTCGCGCCGGCCACGGGGCTTGCACAACCGGGAACCCAAAGCGACCGAGCGAGACATGTCAGAACGGTAGCCCGCATCGGCGCCTAACGCCGGCTGAACCATATGGCGGCGCATTGCCTGCTCAATGACTTGACATCGACGTCTTTATGATGTCATCATGACATCATGAAGGCGGAGGAGGTGACGTCATGAACCCCGGAGCTCTGAGGATTATGGCCGAGTTGAAGATGGCTGACTTGCGGGCCGACTGTTCCCGGCGGAGCGGGCGACCTGCCCGGCACATCCGCAAGGCGCCCCGCGGCGCCCGGAACTTGACCGCTGGGTGGCGGCATTTGGCCGAGTGGGCTGGCTACAAGATGATCGGGATGGGGTGCCGCCTGGCCCGTCCCGCCGTCGTGGCCCGCGTCCAGACGGAACTGTAGGAGGTTGGACTGAGGATCTCTGTTGTAGCGGAAGGCTTGGCCCAGGACCTGGCCGCCCTGGGCGCGCTCGGTGACGAGACGACGGCAAACGCCGCCCGTCTTCTCGCCATCGCCATGCAGGGGCCGATCACGGCCCGGCTTCTCGAGGTCCTCGGCCAACTGGCGGCTGAACTGGGCGAATCATTGCCCGAACAGAGCGTCGAAGTCCGCCTCGTTGGGGACAATGCCGAGCTGGTGGTCGGCACCGCCGGCGCCACGGAGACCGAACCGGAGGGCGAAGCCGACGCCCGAATCACGCTGCGCTTGTCTGCTCAGCTCAAAGCGAGGATCGAGGCCGCCTCCGCTCGCGAGGGCGTGTCTGTCAACAGCTACATCGTCCGGGCTCTAAACCAGCAAGCCCGGCCCGAGCGCGCGCCAAAGATCGGGCGGCGGATGACCGGGTACGGCCGCAGCTAACTGAACCCGCGCCGTCAACAGGAGCCCTGAGTAGTCAACAGGAGGAACGCAATGAGGCAAGAACGGTTCGAGACGTCCGGCCAGGTCGAGCTGGTGGTCGATAACAAGCTGGGCGACGTGCGTCTACGCACTCACGCCGATGCAACTACGGAAGTCGAGCTCAGAGGGCACGGCGGCCAGGGCGATGAGATCGTCGAGCGGGCCCGGGTTGAGCACCAAACTTCAGGCGCGAGTCACAGGGTGGTGGTCGAAGTCCCGCACCAGTCCGGGTTCCTGTGGAGAGGAGGGTCGGGCGTGGCCGTCACGGTGCGCCTGCCTGAAGGTGCCTTGGCAGACCTGGAGACGGTCTCGGGGTCGGTGGGCGCAGACGGTCGCCTGGGCGCCGTCACCGTACGGACTTCGTCAGGAGACATCTCCCTGGGCCCGGTTGACGGCGACTTCGTCAGCCATAGCACCAGCGGCGACATCACTGTTGGCCCTGTCACCGGTGATGCCGACATCTCGACCACGTCAGGCTCGGTCCGTTGCGGAGCCGTTAGCCGAGCGGCGCAGGTCAAAACGGCTTCGGGCGACGTCGTCGTCGAATCAGCCGGCCACCGCCTGATCGCGGAGACGACCTCGGGCGATGTGACCGTGGACCAGTTGGCTGATGGTTGTGAGATGAAAACCACCTCCGGTGACCTGCGTATTCGGCGGCTCCTGGCCGGGAAGGCCGAGTTGAAGACCATTAGTGGCGACGTGACCATTGCGGTAGCGCGGGGTACGGCCGTGATGATCGACGCCGAGTCGCTGAGCGGCAGCCTCAGTTCGGAGATCGAGCTCTACCCGGATGAACCAGCCCCCGCTGTGAGTGGCCAGAGCGAGGGGCCACACGCCGAGCTGCAAGCGCGCTCCATTAGTGGCGACGTTCGCATCCAGCGGGCGCCGGCGTAATCGAGGACCCGTCCCGGCTGTTCGTGGGTGGAGCTGGCCGTGCATGGAATCTGTCCCGTGAGTGGATCTGGCCGTCTCGGGACTTGCGGTGCTGCGACGACACATCGGCGACCCAAGTCAAGCGATTGGCCCCACCGCAACGCCAACCGGGGCATTCGCCCACCTGGCCCAGATCTGGCCATTTTGTCCCCCTTCTGGGTGCGCTTCCTCGTTCTGGGCGGGTTTTCTGCTCGGTTTCGACAAAAGTCGCGCCCAGTTCCGAGACCCGAGCCCAGAAGCAGAAACGTCACCGAGAAAGCCCACAAATACCGCCGTCGCGGGCCTCAACGACCACATCGTCCCCATTAGCGGCGGTCGACACCAAACGCGGCCAACGTCTGGCCCCGATCTCGCGGCCAACTTGGGTCTCGTGGTCAACCATGAGTGGTTCCGGCCGTCCGTGGACCTAGATTGCCAGCCGGTGGCCGAGTACCGGGACTACGCCCTTAGCGATGCCCAATTGCGGGCCGGTAACTATGGCTCTCTGTCCCCGGGCCAGGTGCGCGAGTACGACGAGCAGGGCTACTTGGTCGTGCCAGGCCTGCTCGGCGAGCATGACCTCGCTCCGGTCCGTGGCGCCATGATGGAAAAGGTCGACCAGATAGCCGACCAGCTCGTGGCCGCCGCGCTCATCGGCGACCCTCTGAGGGACGAGCCTTTCGAGACCAGGTTGGCCAAGCTCTTCGCGTCGCTCGATGCTGAACATTTCGTCGCTATCACCGGGCAGAGTTGGCGTGACCGAATGCCCGGCTACTTCGACCTCCTGAGCAACCCAAAGGTTCTGGACGTGGTGGAAAGCTTGATAGGGCCTGAAATATTCGCCAACCCCGTGTACAACGTCCGGCCCAAAGTCCCTCTGGTGGCCGCTGGGGAAGTCCCTTGGCACCAGGACAAGTCGTACTGGCCGGGGGCGAGGAGCAACCCGGTGATAACGGTTTGGGTCGCGTTAGTCGACGCCACGATTGAGAACGGCTGCCTCCGGGTTATCCCGCGGACTCAGCACGAGGGCGTCGGAGGGTTCCACTTCGAGACGTACTCCGGTACCGCCTACCGGGAGCTGGACGACGAAAATGTCGGGCACCTCAGGGGCCGGGCTCAGCCGCTGCCGGTGAACGCGGGCTCGGCCATTCTTTTCAACGACCGGTTCATCCACTCCTCGGGGCCCAACCTGTCCACACATGTCCGTTGGAGCGTGGACCTGCGGTACCAGCCGGCCGACCAGGACCCCATGCCCCAACACGGCGTCGGCTTCCTGGCCCGGAGCCGGGCCCACCCCGGCCGGGTGGCGACCCTGAAGGATTGGCAAGCCGAGCGCACGGAGGCCCGAGAGCTCTAGTTCGGGCTCAGTTACGGAGTTCTGTCTCCGCCCGCGCCTCTCGCGCCACGCGCCGTGCCTCGCGCAACGGGACCGGTGCCCGAGCCGCCTCTGTGGAGGCAGCCAGGACGATTTCCGCGGCCGTGGCGGCGTCAGTTCGCCAGCCCGCGTGCGCCACCACCGGCCTCGTCCCGCTGCGGGTGCAGATCCAGCGGGCCACTTCCTCGCCGGCCAGCACCAGCGGGGTTGTGGCGCCCCGGGCGAGGACGGGTTGTGTGCCTTCGGCATAGAGCGGACGGTGCGTCACGCCTATGGTCGGGATCCCTGCGACGGCGCCCAGCTGAAGCGCCAGGCCGGCCCGGCGAGGGTGGTCACGTCCGGTGGCGTCCACGAGGAGCAGGTCGGGCCGGCGCTCCAGCGCGTCGACTGCTCGGCCGAGAAGCGGCCCCTCACGCAGCGCCAGCAGCCCGGGCACGTAGGCGGCCCCGGCCGCTCCGCCGACGACGACCGCTTCCTCGGTATGGAAGGAACGACCGCTATGGGGGAAAACCGTTACGGCGGCGGCCCACGCCCGGTCTCCGGCGTGGCCGGGGCCGGCCTCGCCGAACGCGAACGCCACGAAACATCCCCCGAGCAATGGCCCCGGCGCACCGTTTGCCGCCACTTGCCACGGGTCTTCGATAAGGACCGAATCGGCTGCGACAGCCAACTCGAGCTGTTGCTCGACGAGCTCTTCGGCGCTTGCCGGCCACCGCCACTGCCGCGCTGCCGTGTCTACGTCTCCTTGCCCGAACCGACGAGCGACTACGGGTCAACTCCTGGCCGCCGTCTCAAAGGACGGCTGTGACCAATCGTTTGCCTTTGCGCTACGGTACACCACGTAACGGAGCCGGCTAGTACCGACGTAGATAGCGAGGGCCGCACCAATGACGACTGTCGACCCGACTACGCACGACCCGAATAGCAGCTCGACTGCCCCCGCGCAGATTTACATAATCCGCCACGGTGAAAAGCCGGCCGACCTGGCGCCGCCGGCTCCCAACCAGCCACCCCCTGTGCCGGGCCCTCCTTTCGGAGTCGATTTCGACGGCAACCAGGACATCCATTCGTTGCTCCCGCGAGGTTGGCAGCGCTCTGGCGCCCTGGCCGTGCTCTTCGCCCCGGCGGTGGGAGCTTTGCGTCCCGGCATCCGGACTCCTGGAGCCCTGTTCTCGCCGTCGTATGGCGACCCGGCAAAAACGCAGTCGCACCGGACCTATGAGACTATCTACGGGTTGAGCCAACGCTCAGGGCCCCGATCAACTCTCCGGTCCAGGAAGGCCAGGAACCGGCTCTCGCTGCAGTTGTACTGGAAGGGCCGGCGCCAGTCGTGCTCATCTGCTGGGAACACCAGCACATTCCTGCGCTGGCACAGGCATTGCCAACCGTGCCGGGTACGACGGTCCCGGATCTTTGGCCTGGCGACCGGTTCGACGTGATCTGGTCTTTTACGGTTGTGAGGGGGTCGTCAGATGTCCATTACACGTTCAGCCAGATCCCACAACAGCTTTTGGCCGGAGACACGGACACGGTGATCTCCTGAAAGTGGGCTGGACCAGCGGCGTGCGTTTGGACCTTTCGTGGTCCTACGGTGGCCCTTGTAGTTCTACGGTGGCCCTTGTTGTTCTAGGTGGCTTGGCCCGGGACCCGGGTCCCAATGAAAAGGAAAAGATCGAGCTGTGACCCGCATCGTCCAGATAGGTATGGGAACGTGGGGCCGGGACTGGGCCACACAGGTTGTACCGACCGTCCCGAGCGCTCAGTTGGTCGGTTGCGTGGACGCTCGGCCGGAGGCCCTGGCCGCCACGCAGAAGCTGGGCGTAGCCGACAAGGAGAAGTGCTTCAATTCGCTTGAGGCAGCGCTCGAGCGGGTCGAGTTTTCGGCTGTCCTCATCACTACCGACCCCCAGTCACATATTGCCGTGGTCAACGAGGCATTGGCGGCCGGAAAGCACGTGCTGACCGAGAAGCCCTTCGCGCTTTCCGTCCCTGAAGCGCTCCACGCCGTCGCTCTGGCGGACCAACGCGGCCTAACTTTGATGGTCAGCCAGAACTACCGGTTCTTCCCCGCCGTTCGCGCCGTGCAGTCAATAACGCGCCAGAATCGGTTCGGCGAGCTCCTGCACATCGACCTCGATTTTCGCCGGCATTCGCCACCGAGCCCGGATGGCGCCACTGGCCACCGAGCCTGGTACCAACCGCTCCTTATGGACATGTCCATCCACCACTTCGACCTCCTTCGAGCGATAATCCCGGCTGAGCCAAGCACCATATACTGCAGGACGTACAACCCCTTATGGGCCGATTACATCGACCCACCAGAGGGGAGTGCGACCATCGATTTCGGCGATGGGTTGATGGTCAACTACCGGGGAAGCTGGCTCCACCCGGGCAAGAAGACACACTGGGCCGGCGAATGGCGGATGGAGTTCGAGCAAGGTGAGATCTGGTGGACCAGCCGAGGCGATGTCCACACTGCGGCAGATGACGAAGTCTGGCTTTTCGACCACTATGCCAAGCGCACTTCCATTGACTTGCCGCACGTCGAGTTCGTCGACCGCGCCGGCGCCCTCGATGCCTTCGTCACCGCTCTGTCGAAAGGACTTCAGCCAGAGAGCTCGGGCCGGGAAAACATTGGGAGCCTGGTCCTGGCCCACGCTGCAGTTGATTCGGCCTCCAAGCGCGAGCCGGTAGCCGTCCCGTCCATCAGTCCCGAGTAGTCGACCGGGATTCCGCCATAAGGATGTCCGTGACCACGCAGGACCGCAACCCCACACACAAGGAGAGCTGACATGAGCGAACCACGGGCGGGAGGCGACCGTCAGGTCACCAGAGTGACCGTGTGGAACGAGTTCGTCCACGAGCGCCGTGACGACTCGGTCCGCGCCATCTATCCCGACGGGATGCACAAGGTGGTCGGCGCCGCCCTCGAGCGCTATCTCGGGGACGCCGTGAGCGTGCGGTTTGCCACTCTCGACGAGCCCGAACACGGCCTCGGTGGCTCCGTGCTCGAAGAAACCGACGTCTTGACGTGGTGGGGCCATTGTGCCCACGACCAGGTTTCGGACGCCGTCGTTGACCGCGTGGCGACGCACGTGTTGCAGGGAATGGGCCTGGTGGTCATGCACTCAGCTCATTATTCGAAGATCTTCCGCCGGCTGATGGGCACTGATTGCGGGCTGCGCTGGCGCAACGCCGAGGACCGGGAACTGGTTTGGTCGGTGAGCCCCGGCCACCCGATTTGTAAAGACGTCCCAATTCCCATCGTAATCCCACGCCAGGAAATGTACGGCGAGTTCTTTGACATCCCGCAACCAGACGAGCTGGTGTTCATCAGCTCGTTCACGGGGGGCGAGGTCTTCAGGAGCGGGTGCTGTTTCATGCGCGGCCGAGGCCGGATATTTTATTTTTCACCTGGCGACCAGGAGTACCCCGTTTACCATAACGAAGCCGTGACCCGGGTGATCGCCAACGCGGTCGAGTGGTGCGCCCCGAGCCGGCGCATCACTGTGCCTTTGTCAGCGCCTAACTCGCCTTATGGCTGGTACGAAGGGGAGCGGGGCACCGATGGCATTTAGTGGACCGGGCCAGCCAAGGCATCGAGGCGGAGGTGCACGATGAAAATAACCGACGTCAAAACGTTCCTTGTCCACGACCGGGAGCGGCCAGAGCGTAACTACAGCTTCGTAAAGATATATACCGACGAGGGTTTGACGGGCCTGGGAGAGGCCGGCATCAACGGGAAAGAGCTGGCCCTCAAGGGCCTGGTCGAAACCTACCGGCCGATCCTGATCGGGATGGACCCGGCCCGCATCGAGCACATCTGGCAAACCCTTTGGCGAGGGCAGTTCTTCCGGGGCGGCCATGTCCATTCGGCCACCGTGGCGGCCATCGACCTGGCCCTCTGGGATCTGCGCGGCAAAGCCCTGGGGGTGCCGGTGTACGACCTCCTCGGTGGCAGGACGCGCGATTATGCCCGGTGTTACTGCCATGTCCAGCGCCCTCATGGTCAAGACGGGCGCCGGGCCGGGATCGACGAAATGGTGCAATACGGAAGAGACCGGGTGTCAGAGGGCTGGAAGTTCGTCCGGTTCGGGGCCGGCGAAGGTCGGGCCGAGGTGGACAACGGCGTGTACGAACAATCGGCTGCGCTGCGCTGGACGGTGGAGGCCTTCGCCGCGCTCCGCGACGCGCTGGGCCCCGAGATCGAAATATGCGTAGACCTCCATCAGCGGACCACCCCGACGTACGCCATCCAGATGGCGGCCGAGTTGGCCCCGATGCGCCCATTTTTCATAGAGGACCCTCTGAGAGCGGAGAACGCGGCCGAATTTGCCTATCTGCGGTCCCATATTTCGGTGCCCATCGCCACCGGTGAACAGCTGGCCAGCAAGTGGGAATGGCAGGTCCTGGTGGAACGCGACCTCATCGACTACTGCCGGGTGGACCTGTGCATCTGCGGCGGCCTGACCGAGGCCCGCAAGATAGCCGGTTGGTGTGAGACCCACTACATAGAGCAGGTCCCCCACAACCCCCTCGGGCCCGTCTCCACGGCGGCGTGCTTGCATTTCGACCTGTCGACGCCCCTTTTCGCCGTCCAGGAGCTCACGTGGCGCCCGGGCGTGCTCGATGGAGTGGTGCAGACCGATATGCGCCTCGAGTCCGGCAACCTGTACTCGGGTGGGTCGCCCGGCCTGGGTGTCGAGCTCGACGACGACGCCGCTCAGGCACTTCCGTTCGAGCTACCAGGGTTGCGCGTACTGCACCGCGAAGACGGGTCCGTCACCGATTGGTGAAATCGCCGGTGACGCCTATCTGGGAGCCGTCCGCTCAAAGAAGAGCGGCCTCAAACCTCTCGCATTGGTGTGAAGCGAGTGGGTTTGGCTCCTACGACGAGGCGTGGGCGTGGTCAGTCACGGCCACATCGGCCGGTACATTCTGGCGAGAAATGGCCGATTACGCCGGTATTTCCTGGCGTCGTCCCCCGGTTGCCGACCTGGAGGCAGCCTCGGACAGGGTCACAGGCTACAGGTGGTTCCGCGACGGCCAGCTCAATTACGCCGAGCGAGCACTGACGCCGCCGCCCAGCGGGAGCGGCTCTGTGGCCGTCGTGGCCCGCTCGCAGACCCGCTCACCCCGCCAGCTTACTTGGGCCGACTTGTCGGACCTGGTGGCCCGGGTGCGCACCGGCCTCCTCGCTGCGGATGTCGGCGTGGGGGACCGAGTGGCGGGGTACCTACCTAATGTGCCTGAGGCGTTGGCCGCCATGTTGGCCTGTGCCAGCATTGGGGCAATCTGGACCTGCTGCGCGCCCGAGATGGGCGTGACCGGCGTCGTAGACCGTCTTTCCCAGGTCGAGCCGGCCGTCCTCTTGAGCGTGGACGGTTACCGCTACGGCAGCCGGGCCGTCGACCGGCGGGCGGAGGCCGAGTCCGTCCGTGGCCAGCTTCCTTCGGTCAGGAAGGCGGTCTGGCTGCCCCATCTCGAAGCCGGAGCCGGGACGCCGCCAGGGTGGGCTAATTGGGTCGATTTTGTCGCCACTGCAGGCCCCCTCGACTTCGCCGCCCTCGATTTCGACCACCCGCTGTACATCCTTTTCTCCTCGGGCACCACCGGCAAACCAAAGCCAATCGTGCATGGCCATGGTGGCATCGTCCTCGAACATGCCAAGGCGCTCCGGCTTCATTTCGACCTCGGGCCGGGCGACCGGTTCCTTTGGTTCAGCACGACGGGGTGGATGATGTGGAACTTTTGCGTTTCCGGGCTCGTGGCCGGATCGGCCGTGGTGCTGTTCGACGGTGACCCTAACTGGCCGGAGGCGGGCTCATTCTGGGGACTGGTCGAGTCGACCGGTACCACGTGCGCCGGCCTCGGTGCCAGCTATTTAGTGGCGAATATGAAGGCAGGGCTGCACCCGTCCACGTCTTATGACTTGGGTTCCTTGAAGACGCTCGGGTCCACGGGGTCGCCACTGCCGGCTTCAGCGGCCGAGTGGGTGTACGGCGCTGTCGGTGACGACTTGATGCTGGCGTCGTTCAGCGGCGGCACGGACGTCTGCACGGGGTTCCTGGGGACGAGCCCTCTGCACCCGGTCTGGGCGGGCGAGATCTCGTGCCCCTGCCTCGGCGCCAAGGCGGAGGTTTTCGACGACGAGGGTCGTCCGGTCGTGGGCCGGGAGGGCGAATTGGTCCTGACCGCGCCGTTACCGTCCATGCCCGTACGCTTCTGGGCCGACGATGGCTCCCGCTACCGGGCGGCGTACTTTGACCGTTTCCCCGGCGTTTGGGCCCACGGCGACCGGGCCGTACTTACCGATCGCGGCACCTTCGTCATAACCGGCCGGTCCGACGGCACGCTCAACCGCGGCGGAGTGCGGATGGGGACGGCCGAGTTCTATTCGGTGGTGGAGGGTTTCCGGGACGTGGTTGACAGCCTGGTCGTCCACCTCGACGACCCGACTGGCGGCCCCGGGGAGCTGTGGCTGTTCGTAGTGGAGCAGGGTGGCGGAGCCGAAATCGAGGGACTGGCCGAGGAGATCAAGGCCGCTCTCCGCCAGGAGCTGTCCCCCCGCTATGTCCCCGATCGCGTCATCAAGGTGACGGCGGTGCCGCGGACATTGTCTGGTAAGAAGCTGGAGGTCCCCGTGAAGCGTCTGCTCTCAGGCACGGCGCTGGCCGACGCCCTGGCGCTTACATCGGTGGCGAACCCCGAAAGCCTCGAGCCTTTCGTCGATTTGCGTCAGGAGCGGCTCAAGTACGAGGAAGGCCGAGCTGGCGAGCGATGATCATGCGCTGTATTTCCGAGGTCCCTTCGCCGATCTCGAGTATTTTCGCGTCGCGGTAAAATCGGCCTACAGGGGTTTCGTTCATGAACCCATGGCCACCGAAAATCTGGGTCGCTTCCCTTGCGTTCACCATGGCGGCGTCCGAAGCCACCAGTTTGGCAATGGCGGCTGCTTTTTTGAACGGACGCCCGGCGACCAAGCGCGTAGCAGCGTCGTACCAAGCCAGCCGGGCTGTATGAGCCCTGGCCTCCATGTCGGCCAGTTTGAACTGCAGGGCCTGGTATTCGCCGATTTTGTGCCCCGACACCTCCCGCTGGCCCATATAGGTCAAGCACTCGTCGATGCACCCCTGGGCCAGGCCGACCGACAATGCCGCTACGGCGATCCGGCCCTCGTCCAGGACCTCCAGGAACTGGGCGTAGCCGCGACCCTCTTCACCCAGTAGATGGTCCTCCGGCACGCGGCAATCCACGAATGACAGCTCATTGGTGTCGGAAGACGACCAGCCCACCTTGGAGTACCTCTTGGACACGCTGAAACCTGGCGTCCCGGCGGGGACCATGATGGCCGAGATCTGTCGACGCCCATTGACCGGTTCTCCGGTAACCGATGCTACGGTCACCAGGGCTGTTATTTCGGTCCCTGAGTTGGTTATGAACGCTTTGGTGCCGTTTATCACCCATTCACCACCGTCCCGCCGGGCCGTAGTGTGGACAGCGGCGGCGTCGGAGCCGCCGCTTTCTTCAGTCAAGCCGAAAGCGGCCAGTCGCTCTCCGCGGCACAGTTGCGGTAACCATTGGCGTCTTTGCGCCTCGGTGCCGAACCGGTAGACCGGTGTCGTCCCGAGGGCCACACCAGCCGAAAGTGTGATGGCAACGGACGAGTCGACGCGGGCTAACTCTTCAATGGCCAGGCACAGCCCGATGTGGTCGCCGCCCATTCCCCCATATTCCTCGGGGAACGGGAGCCCGAACAGGCCCAGAGCGCCCATCTTGGCCACGATCGCATACGGGAACTCTCCTCTTTCGTACAGGTCGCCGATGACCGGCGCCACTTCCTCGCGAGCGAATTGCTCGACAGTGGCCCGCAGCTTCTCGTGTTCATTGGTCAGGAAAAGACCGTCTCCTGCGCCTGTGCTCATGACTTTCGCCTTCCTTTGCCGTTCATTGCTTCAAGCTCCTGCCTCCGCGCCAGTGTGCTGGTCGAGCAACGGGTCCTGAGTGGTAGCCATGGGAGCTAGTTCGAAAAGCACGTCGCCCCGGGCCACCTGAGCCCCAGCCCCGAACGCCACTTGTGCGATCGTGGCCGGGAAACTGGCCTTGAGTTGATATTCCATTTTCATGGACTCGAGTACCCCCAGGACGTCGCCGGGAAGTACCGAGTCGCCTGCCACGACTTCGACCGCGACCAGCACGCCAGGTAACGGGGCCACTATGACGTCGTCCTCGCTGTCGTGCTGACGCCGGCCGCTGGCACCGAGCTCGAACCGGTAGTTGGCACCTCGGTGGGCGACGACCACAGCTCCGGTTTCGGCCAGGACGGCAAAACGTTCGACCCGGCCGTCCAGCTCGACGATGAGGTCTTCGCCTTCGGTCCGGGGCCCCGCACCTCGACCGGCAGCGGGTGGCCGTCAACCTCGATGTGGGACCTCGGGTTCTCAGCATTGTCAGTGCCCTCAGCGCCTGCTTGGTCGCGGCCGAGGCTCACGAGCACCTCGTGCTGTAACTGGCCGGCGCTGAGCGTTAGCCGGGTGGCGGCCCGAGGACCTCCGGCGCGCCAGCCGTCTCGTCCGAAGGGGTCATTTTGCCCAGCCCGGCGGGACTTTTCTGTGAGGAACAGGGCCGCCGCGATCAAAGCGGTGCTGTTATCGTCCGTACCCAGCTCGGCCAGGCGTTCGTCAAGCCAGCTCGTATGGACATCTGCTCGCCCGAACCACTCCGATGACACCAATCGCCGCAAAAACCCGAGGTTGGTGGTGACCCCGAGGATGGCGGTGGCGTCGAGGGCGTCGAGCATTTTCTGCCTGGCCAGCTCCCGGGTGGGACCATGGGCGACGAGCTTGGCCAGCATAGGGTCGTAAAACGTCCCTATTTTTTGGCCCACCTCGAGGGCGGCATCGACCCGGACGTTGCCGGGCCAGCAGACGCGGCGGGGCTGGCCAACTTGAGGCAGGAACTCGTGGTCGGGATCCTCGGCGTACACCCGCACCTCGATGGCGTGCCCGTCGACGGAGACGTCGCCCTGAGAAAGGGTTAATGGCTCGCCGCCGGCCAGCCGTAACTGCATTTCGACCAGGTCGATCCCGGTAACGGCCTCGGTCACGGGGTGCTCGACCTGCAACCTGGTGTTCATCTCTAGGAAGTACACCTCGTCGCCGATGGCCAGGAACTCGACCGTCCCAAGGCTTCGGTACGACACGTGAGCGGCGATGCGCAACGCCGCGTCCATAGCTTGCGATCGAGCGACCGCCGAGTTGACCGAGCCGGGCGCCTCCTCGACCACCTTCTGATGCCGCCGTTGCACTGAACAGTCGCGGTCGAAAAGGTGGACTACTTTTCCGCTTCCGTCCCCGACGACCTGCACCTCTAAATGCCGCCCGCCCGGGAGGTAACGCTCGACAAGGAGCGACGAGTCGCCAAAAGCAGCCATCGCTTCCCGGCCCGCCGAGGCTAGGGCAGCTTCGAGCTGGCCGGGCCCGGTGGCCACCCTCATTCCCTTACCGCCTCCCCCGGCTACCGCCTTCACCATGGCCGGGAAACCGATCTTCTCATTGACTGCGGCCACCAAGGCCGCGGTGTCCTCTCCCTCCACGGCGGAGAGCACCGGAGCCCCGACCTCGAGCGCGACCTGGCGCGCCCGGTCCTTGCGGCTCATCAGTTCGATCACGTCCGGCTGAGGTCCGACGAAGGTCAGGCCCGCCGCTTCACAGGCGGCGGCAAATGCCGCGCTTTCGGCCAGGAACCCGTACCCAGGGTGGACGGCGTCCGCCCCTCCACGATCGGCGGCCCTGAGAATGGCCTCGGCCGACAGGTACGACAGAGCGGCGGGGGACGGGCCGATCCTTATCGCATGGTCGGCCTCAGCCACGTGGGGCGCGCCCTGGTCGGCGTCGGAATAAACGGCGACAGTGCGCAACCCGAGCTGGCGGGCGGCGCGGAAAATGCGCAGCGCCACCTCGCCACGGTTGGCTACGAGGAGGGTACCGATCGCCAAATGACGCCTCTACATCCTGAAGACGCCGTAGCGGGCCTGTTTTGCCATCGGCGCCGATGCCGCCGATAGGGCCAGGCCCATGCCGAGGACGCGCCGAGTGTCGATGGGGTCGATAACGCCGTCGTCCCACAGGCGAGCCGTCGAATAGTACGGCGAGCCTTGAGCAGCATAAAGGTCGCGGATCCTGGTCTTGCGTTCCTCCTGGGGAACGTCGTCTCCGTCGCGCTCACCGACGAGGGCGAGGACGGCGGCGGCCTGGTCGCCACCCATAACTGAAATGCGAGCGTTTGGCCACATAAACAGCAGACGGGGGTCGAATGCCCGCCCGCACATGCCATAGTTCCCGGCCCCGAAGGACCCGCCGATGATCACCGTCAGTTTGGCGACCGCGAGCAGGCCACAGCGGTGACCAGTTTGGCCCCATCTTTGGCGATGCCACGCGTCTCGTATTCGCGCCCGACCATAAAACCGCTTATGTTCTGCAAGAAAACCAGGGGGATGCCGCGTTGGTTGCAAAGTTGTACGAAGTGCGCCCCTTTCAATGCCGACTCGCTGAAAAGGATGCCATTGTTGGCCACAATCCCGACCCGGTACCCGTACAGCCTGGCGAACCCGCAGACGAGGGTCTCTCCATACTGTGCCTTGAACTCATGGAGCCGGGAGCCGTCCACCATCCTGCGGATGACCTCGCGTACGTCGTACGGCCGGCGAACGTCCGTGGGTACGACGTCGTACAGTTCCGACGGGTCTTCGGCCGGGTCCTCGGGGTCAGCCCGGTCATTGTCGTGCGCAGATGACGCCGGGCCCAGGGTGGCCACCATCGACCTCACGACCTCGAGAGCATGGGCGTCATTGTCGGCCAGGTGGTCGACAACACCGGACTGGCGAGCATGCACCTCCCCACCACCGAGTTCCTCAGCGGAGACGACCTCACCCGTGGCGGCACGGACCAGCGGCGGCCCGCCGAGGAAAATCGTCCCTTCGCCGCGGACAATGACGGTTTCGTCGCTCATGGCCGGGACGTACGCCCCGCCGGCCGTGCTCGAGCCCATAACGGCCGAGAGCTGAGGGATGCCCGCCTCAGACATTCGGGCCTGGTTGAAGAAGATCCGGCCGAAGTGGTCCCGGTCCGGGAAAACCTGGTCCTGCAGAGGGAGATAAGCCCCGCCGGAATCGACCAGGTAACAGCACGGCAACCCCAGACGCGGCGGCAATTTCCTGCGCCCGGAGGTGCTTTTTCACTGTTACCGGGAAGTACGTGCCGCCTTTTACTGTCGCGTCATTGGCGACCACCATGCAGTACCGTCCCTCGACCTGGCCGATGCCGGTCACCAGACCCGCTGAGGGCAACGGCTCGCCGTAGAGGTCCCACGCCGCCAGCGGGGAAAGTTCGAGGAACGCCGCGCCCGGGTCGAGTAGGCGGTCGACCCGGTCCCGGACCAGCAGCTTGCCGCGCTCCAGGTGGCGCCTTCGGGCCCGTTCGTCCCCACCTTGGCGTACGAGGGCGAGCCGCTGTCGCAGTTCGGCCACCAACTCGGCCATGGATGGGCCAGCTTCAGACGGGCCAGATGCAGACGGGCCGGATGCGGACGGGCCGGCAACAGTTCGCACCGGCTGAGAGGAGCGCTCCGTCCTTTCTTCCTCAGCCTGGTGGGCGTCTCCACCCGGGGAACTTGGATGAGCCATCCCGGACCTCGCTCTTGGCTGCCACCGCGCTAGTTAATCTAGAGTAACATCTCAGGTTAATGGTCGCTAACATGCGGGCCTCGCTGGAGTAGCGTTTGTGAGCCCCGCAAAGGAGGGCCGGGGGGCGCCACGAACGGGTGGCCCTAAGGCCAAGCCCCGCCCTGGTGTTCAGCGGGCCCGGACGACCCGGGAGAAGCTCCTGGACGCGGCGGCTGCCCTATTTGCTGAACGCGGCTACCGCACCGTCACGCTTGACGACATCGGGGGGGCCGTGGGCGTGTCCGGGCCGGCCGTTTACCGCCACTTCAAAAGCAAAGAGAGCCTGCTGGGGGAGCTACTAGTTGACGTCAGTGAGCGGTTATTGTCGAACGCCCAGGAACGGGTGAAAGTGGCGCCTGGCCCGGTTGAGGCTCTGGCCGCCCTGGTCGATTTTCACGCCGATTTCGCCGTGGACAACCCCGCGCTCATCACCGTGCAGTCTCGCGAACTCTCTTCGCTGGCGCCTGATGATCAGCACAGAGTCCGTCGTTTGCAGCGCAGTTACGTGGAGTTTTGGGCGGACGTCATAGTTCGGGCGGGCCGCCTCGAGCGCCGGGAGGAGGCTACGGCGGCCGCGCATGCCATCTTCGGGTTGCTCAACTCCACCCCCTTTAGCGGCCCGTTGGACGACCAGAGGTTACGTGCCCTACTGAATTCGATGGCCCTCGGCGGTCTCGGGCCGCAGCTTCTGGACCATCCCCGGCAGCCGGTCGACGCCGGCCAAGGAGGTCGCACTGGCCAGGCGGAGCGGGCGGTCAGGAGCCCCACCAAGGGCGGTCAGTTCGTAAATCTGCTCCAGCACGGAGCGGTTGCCGAACTTGTCCTGGACAGGCCCGAAGCCCTGAACGCGCTCTCGAGCCTCATGTTTGTCCAGTTGGCGGCGGCGTGCGCCCAGCTCAGCCAACGAGCAGAAGTCCTCGCCGTAGTGATCTCTTCGGGCGACGACCGCGCTTTCTGCGTTGGCGCGGACCTCAAAGAGCGGGCCGAGTTCAGTGACTCCGAGTTGACAGCTCAGCGACCGCTGGTGCGGGCCGCCTTCGACGCCGTCCGTGCTCTCGAGGTCCCGGTCGTGGCCGCGGTGGCCGGCTACGCCCTTGGGGGGGGCTTAGAACTTGCCCTGTCGTGTGACCTGATTGTGGCGGACGAGACGGCCGAGATGGGCCTGCCCGAGACGGCCGTCGGTCTGGTGCCCGGCGGGGGCGGGACGCAATTGCTCGTGCGCCGCGCCGGCCCCGCGGTGGCCGCCGACCTGGTCCTCACGGCCCGGCGCGTCCCCGCTGAGGAAGCCCTGAAATTAGGCCTGGTTGACCGGGTGGTCCAACGCGGCGCGGCCCGGGCCACCGCTATTGGGCTGGCCGGCGCCGCCGCCTCTAATTCGCCCGTCGCGGTGCGGGCGGCCAAGCGAGCCATGCGGCTGGGGGCCGGGGTCGACCTTGCCTCCGCCCTCGAGATCGAGGACGCGGCCTGGCGGACGGCCGCCAATTCTCCCGATCGCGCCGAAGGGATCAAGGCTTTCGTCGAAAAGCGAGCGCCGGACTGGCCGTCGGCCAACCGCCCGCCGGCTCGCTAGCCCGGTCGCGTGCCGCCCACTTCGGTACGAGTCGCCGGGGTTGGGCGATCCGCTGTGTTCTGGGGGGATCGCGGCCCCTGAGGGGCGGCGATGCTACACAGATCGCGTTGCGGTCACAGCAACGAGCAGTAAAGCGGTCAGGCCGCCCATGGCTTGGCGCCGGCAAAGTCCGACCGCACCGTAACGGCGACGCTATTTATTATGCCCGCCTGCGTGGCCCCCAGGTCGAGACCGAGCTCCCGGTTGTACTCGAGGCTGCCCCAGGAAAAATTCTGCGACCCCAGCTCTAATTGGGCGTCCGGGTACCCGGGGTCAACATCGATCACTTTGGCGTGGATGTAGAGGCTTGCGTCGGGCGCGTAAGTACGGACATGCACTCCGGCCGAAGCCAGTTTGTCCAAGTTGGACTGCCAGGACGAGGCATATGTCATTACGACATCGACGTCGACCCCGTGCCGGGCCGCCGCACAGAGGGCATCGACGATCGTGTACTCGCTCATCTCCTCGTTTTCTACGTACAACGTGTGCCTGGCCGACCCGATGATTTGCACCAGCCGTGCATCTGCGCCGGGGCTCCATATGAGGTCGGCCCCCCGGGGCTCGGGTGAGTACGAGCGGCCGGCAAAGTCGTTGGCGAACACCCCTTCAATGGCCGACACGTCAGCCCGGTCCCGGTCGATAACGGCGTAGTCCCGGGTAGTCGGGTAATACTCGCTGGTCAGGTTCAGAGTCATGACGGCCGAGATAGCTCCGTCGACGGTAATCGTTTTTTGGTGAGTGACGTCGTAGTTGCTGGGCGCCCAGTGCACCTCGACGCCGTGCGAGCTGAGGTAGTCGAAGGCGGGTGTGTTGTAGGACCGGGCCAGGTTCTGGTCCAGGACCACCCTGACCTTGACGCCGCGCTCCGCCTCCGCAGCCAGGTCCGCCTCAGCCGTGCGGTCGTCGAGCTCGTACATGGTCATGTCGAGCGCATGTTTGGCCGAGGTAATGAGGTCATAGATAGGTGCTATCCCATCTGCCGGTTCAGTTATCAATGTGTACTGACCGGGGGCGGCGTCCGCCGCAGACGGGCCGAGCGCCCCCACGCCGGCGAACGCCACCAAACCAACGAGCGCAATCGGCGCCAGTCGCGCCATTAACTGAAGAGGGCGGCCGCCGCGGGCAGCACCGCTGTACCCCCTTAGCATCGGCGCATTATAGGTGGTGGTACCTCGCGCTCCCGGTCGGGACAGGGAGGACCTCTGGCGCTACGGCCAGGCCTCCCGACCGAGGGACGGCGCGCTTTGGCCTACTGTTGACCGCTGTCGACGCCAGCAAGGAGGCCGAGAAATGAAAGTCGTGGTCACGGGTGGATGTGGGTTTTTGGGACAGCAACTAGCGCGCTCGCTGCTTCGTCGTGGTTCACTGACGGGACCGGCAGGCGGCCAGGAAGACATCGACTCCCTGGTGCTGTTCGACGCCGCCCCCCCGACCAGCGCGGACCTGGACGACAAGCGGGTGGAGGTGGTGCTGGGGGACATCACTGACAGAAAAACCATCTTTTCGCTGTGTGACCGTGACGACTTGTCGGTGTTCCATATGGCTTCGGTAATGAGCGGGGGCGGGGAACAGAACTTCGACCGTGCCCTTGGAGTCAACCTCGACGGCAGCCGCAACGTCCTCGAGGCCCTCCGCGCCCGGAACCTTGCGCCTCGCCTGGTGTTCACCAGTTCGGTGGCCGTGTTCGGCGGTGAGTTTGTCAAAGGGGCAGTGGGTGACTCGACCAAGCAGTCGCCGCAGACCACCTATGGGTCCACCAAGGCCATCGTCGAGCTGCTTGTCAACGACTACACGCGAAAAGGCTTTGTGGACGGGCGGGTGCCCAGGCTACCCACCGTAATTGTCCGCCCCGGGTCGCCCAACGCGGCTGCATCCTCTTTTATCAGCAGTGTGGTCCGAGAGCCGCTGCACGGTGTTGACATAGCGGTGCCGGTGCCGCTGTCGACGACGATGGCCGTCATCGGGTACCGGACGGTAGTGGAGTGCCTGGTCGCGTTGCACGAGGTCGACGGGTCGAAGCTGGGACCAGACAGGGCGGTAGAGCTTCCAAGCCTTCCCGTGACGGCGGAGCAGCTGGTCTCCAGTCTTCGTCAACTGGTGCCTGACCGTCCCCTTGGCCAGGTCACCGTTGAGCTGGACCCGGAGATCGGGCAAATTGTCGAGACGTGGGCAGCGGACACCGAGGCCTCGAAGGCGTCGGCGCTGGGGCTGCCGCACGACTCCGATGCCGGTTCGATTGTCCGCGCCTTCGTCGAGGATTTCGGGTAGGAGGCGGACGTACCAATGCGCGCTGTGGTTATGACGGCGGTCGGTGGGCCTGAGGTCCTGAAACTCGTAGAGTTGCCCGACCCCAAGCTCGAAGGGGAACACGACGTGCTCGTGCGGCTGCGGGCCGCAGGGGTCAACCCGGTGGACTACAAGCTGCGCTCACGGGGGACGATCGGCGGCTCTCTACCGGCCGTACTCGGGTGGGACGGCTCGGGAGTGGTCGAACGCACCGCGCCGGCGGTCACTCGGGTGGGCATTGGAGACGAGGTCTACTTCTGCGACGGCGGTTTCGGGCCGACGCCGGGGACGTACGAAGAACTCAAGGTCGTACACGAGGACTACCTGGCGAAAAAGCCCTCCAACCTGAGCTTCGTAGAGGCGGCGGCGGCGCCGTTGGTGACCATCACCGCTTGGGAAGCTCTCCACGGGCGAGTTCGCGTTAGTGAAGGCCAGTTCGTACTGGTGCAGGCCGGCGCCGGGGGCGTGGGCCACATGTCCGTCCAGATCGCTCGGCTGGCCGGCGCACGGGTAGCAACGACGGTCTCGCCCGGTCCGAAGACGGAGCTGGCGTCCTCCCTTGGTGCGGGATTGTGCATTGATTACCGGCACGAGGATGTCGCTGCTCGACTGCGGGCCTGGACGGGCATGGACGGCGCCGACGTCGTGCACGACACCGTCGGCGGCCAGACCTTTACCGCTTCCTTTTCGCTCGTGCGCCCGTACGGCGACCTGGTCACGAACGTCGAGAGCCGCGTGGGAGCAGGAGGCGCTCAAAGCGATGCACGACCGGAACCTCCGCGTCTCCTTCACCTGGATGCCGTCCCCATCGGTGTTCGGGTGGCCCGAGCACAAACGGCGTCAGCGTGGGGTGCTCGAAGAGGCGGCGAAGCATTTCGAAGCAGGAGACCTACGCGTTCAGGTTGGGGCGACATTCCCCCTGGAACAGGCGGCCGAAGCGCAACGCGAACTGGAGGCCGGCCGGGTCATGGGCAAGGTCGTCCTCACTATGTCGTGACCGGCGGCATGGTCCGCCCGGGTTACGAAGTCGACCTGCTGAGGTTCTACGCGCCGCCGGTTACCTTATGGGGGCCAGGCTTTCCTCCGCCAACCTCCGCCACTCCCGCTCCGCTGCAGCCCACCCCGTAGGCCGGGGGCCGTCGCTCAACCTGGCCACAACTGTAAGGGCGCCGGTTGAACCGATGGTGTCGCCGTCGCTGTCCCACCACTCCTGTCTGCACACGAGGCATGAGAGGCGGCGAAGATGCAACCCGAACCGGCCGTCGAACTTGTCCAGGGCCAGTGGGTGTGCGCACTTGGTTACCCGTTGCTCGTGGGCCCGCTTTCGCTCAATTACGTTGCCCATCTCGTTCCTACCTGGCCACTAAATGAAATAGATGAAGGTGCCCCGACAAGCTCTGAACGCTTAACCAGAGGGGCAATTGTTCAGCTACGTACATCTTCAATACGGGACGGGACCGGCAACGGTTCCCGGCGCGATTGCGGCGCATTCCTGAATGTTCAAGAGCTCACACCCGACCCAGAACGTGCCTCAGGGCACCGGCAACTGACGGCAAGTGATTTCGGGCGCTCGGCTGCCGGTCCCGGGCGTCAGGGCCAGCCGCGGAGCCCTTTACGAGCTGGCCCCGCCGGCCAGTGCTTCGAAGTTTTCGTAGAGCCTTTTTTCATCGAGGCGCTCGCGGTCTTGTGCGGCCGCTGGCTGCACCCGTGCCCACAACCCGCCCACCCACCAGAGGTCCAGCACGAGGCCCCGGTTGAGGACGCCCTGCTTTACCAGGGTGCCGACCACTTCACCGAAACTCAGCACTTTCCTGACCGCCGCCTCGTCCGTTGACGCCGTCTTGGGATCGAAACCTTCGCTGAAAAGTACCTGCGTGGCGTCCTCGAGCCCCATTTCCGTGCCCCAACGCGCCAGCTGGACGATCAGGTTGGCGTCGTCATAAGTAGCAACCACCACGACCTCCTCGAAGAGTGACTGGTTTCTATCTCAGTGGAGCCGGGCCGTCAGGACCCGTCGCCCAGCAGGTCGATCACGGCATCTTCGTTGGCGCCGAGAGCATGCATCGCCTCGTAAACCGCAGTGTCGTAGCGGCCCTCGAGCAGGTCGAGCAACCCGCCCGCCGCTCTCGCCCGGCGGAAAGCCTGGAGGTAGGGAAGCTGGGAGCTGGGATCTTGCTCGGCCTTTTCCTGGAGCGCCCAGACTGAATCGTCGAGCGACCAGACGAGCCGCTCGACCTCAGCGGGCTCCCTATTGCTCACCTGCAGGCCCGCCGCGACCAGGGCTTTCTCGACCACCCCCTTCACAGCGACGTCGAGCTCAGTCGGCGAAAGCTGTGAGAGCTTGTTGGCCAGTCGGGGGTACTGGATGGCGACCCGGGTGAACGTCACCTCAGAAGTCTGCCACTCTCCCGGCTGATAGGCGAGCGGCCATGGGCCGGGATGTCCGTCACTCCCTGTCGACACGGCATCGGGCCGAGAGATCGGGGCGGTTGTTTGGCCCGCCAGGGGCGCACTAATTAACTGATGACAATCGAGCGGGCCGAGCGGCGGGCTGACCGGCCCCGGAGGAAACGAGGCGAACGATGAAAAGGGCGGGGCTCGTAGCCTTCGTAACCTTCATTGCTGCCCTGGGCGCGGTACCGGCCGGCCCCGCGGCGGCCAGTACCGCCGCCGGGGTCTGGACTGTGTCGCGCTCGCCCAAGTTGAAGGTGGACGTAGCCTCTGGTTGCCCGGCCTCCCTTGGTGCCTACCAGGACGTGGTCAATACCTTCCCCGGGCCGCCTCTAGTGCCACCTAACCCGACGGCAGGCATCATTTGCCGGTACGGTCCGGCGACGAACACAACTACGACGGCCAGGTTGGAACGCCGGACGCGGCTCGACCGGGTCGAAGCAGGTGCCCTCTCCACCGTTGTAAGACGGCTCAGTTTGGCCCCGCCGACCGGGATATCGTCCTGCCCGGCCGACTTCGGCATAGAGGTACTCATCGGCTTCTCTTACCCAGGCCGGGCCGACGTCGGCCTTTGGTACCAGGCCAGCGGTTGCCAGACGCTGGATAATGGCCGGATCGGCTCCTTCGAGGGTGGGAACCCCAGCTTTTACGATACTTTCTTGTACACTATCGACCGTCTATCCCCACCAATCGGCCGGTAAGACCGCCGCCCACCTCGGCTGGCTTCGCCGCCGTCAACCGACCCTTTTCACCCTGCCGAGCTCCCGGCGGCGCGGCACAGGTTAAGACAAATTGCCCTCGGCAGGAGCGCAGTTCGCCACGGGTACAGCCCGGTGGAACGCCCAGACCACGCCGACTGGCCGGAAACCAACGGACTCGTACAGGTGCTTGGGCCAGTCGTTGTCGTCCGCGATTATGAAGGTGAGCTCGGGCTGCGCTGCTCTCGCCAAAGTGGCGGCGTAGGTGACCAACGCGCGGGCGAAACCCCGGTTGCGTTCCTCCGGCACGGTATAGACGTCCTCGACCCAGGCAATGCCTCGCCTGAGGCGGAGTTTCGTAATTGAGGCTGGCTCGCCTCGGTCGTCCAGGATCCCGAACGACCGCTCGCCCCACAATTTCCCCTCGCGGCGGCCGTACTCGTCCACCTGGTCGAGCCGTGAGGGTTCGACGTCAGGGAAATCCTCCTTGAGCCAGCGGCGCATGAGCTTTGCCACTTGATCGTCGCTCAGTTCGACCACTGCCTCCGCACCGGCCGAGGGGGTGGGCTGGCCCATGAGAGCCATGTACACCTCGCGGTCGACCCGCCAACCCGCCCCTGTCACTGCCGCCGCCAGTTCGAGCGCTGTGGCCTCCGGCTCGACTCGAAGGCGCCGGAATGCCAGCATGGCCTGCTGCTCGTCCGCCAAGACAATCAGTTCATGGGGTGAGGCGGGACCGGTGATGTGGAGGAGGTTGACCGCCCAGACCTCGGGGAGCGACAGTGACCGGGCCAGCCAGCCCGGCCCGACATCTTTCACCTCATCGGCCAGCGACCAAACGGTATCCCGCAGCTGTGCGCAGATGGTGTCGTACAGGCGGCTCCTGTCGGGTAACAAATCCTGGTCACTCATAATTGGACGAGCTCCTTCGCGCCGAGGGCCTCCCGACAGTGGCCGTGGGGCGGGCTGGGCCGGCCTGATGACTGGGAGCGCTAGAGGCCCGGACTACGAGCTCCGGCTCGAAACGGATGGCCCGGTGCTCGTGGGGTAGGCCGGCTACCTCCTCGAGGAGCAGTTCGGCCGCCACGACGCCGAGTTCGTACTTCGGTTGGCGTACCGATGTGAGCGATGGCGAGAGCATCGAAGCGAAGGACACGTCGTCATAACCGACGACCGCCATCTCGTCGGGGACGGCGATGCCCATGGCAGACAGGCCTCGAAGCACACCGAGGGCGAGCAGGTCGTTGGCGCACATGACCGCCGTCGGGCGCGGCTCGAGCTTCACGAGCGCCGAAACGGCGGTCTCACCTTGTTCGACGCTGAGCGCACCGACGGCCACCTCGCTAAGTACCGCCGCATTTCGCCGCCTGGCCCGACGGACTGAGCGTCGAGCCCCCTCTCTTCTGTCGATGCATTGGCGGATAGTGGGTGGCCCGTTGACGAACGCGATGCTGCGGTGCCCGAGCCCGAGGAGGTGGTCAGCGGCGAGTTCGGCGCCCCGGACGTCGTCGACCGTCGCCGAGCACAGGCCCCGGCTGCTGCCGTCGCGGTCCAGCAGCACCGTGGGGATGCCGTGAGCCACGAGCTCGGCCGTCCCGTCGAGGTCGTGCTCCACCGGGCTGATGAGAAGCCCGTCCACGCGATGCTCCTCGAGGACCCGGAAGTACCGTTGCTCGCGCTCAGCGGACTCGTCGCTGGAGCAGAGGATGAGCACATAGTCGCGTTCTCGAAGGACGTGCTCCGCACCCCGAACCATCTCGGCGAAGAAGGGGTTGGCGATGTCCAGGAGCACTACGCCGATCGTGCGGCTCTTACCCACACGCAACTGGTGGGCGGCGGTGCTGCGGACGAAGCCCGTCGAGTTGATGGCCTCGAGGACCCGATTACGGGTAGAAGTGGCCACCGAGGACGGGTTGTTGAGCACGTTCGACACGGTGCCGAGCGATACCTGAGCGAGGGCGGCGACATCACGGATGGTCACCCGGCGCCTGATTGGCGCGTGGACCTCCACGGCACCGGTGGAGGGGCCGTTCGAGTGGGTGGCTGTCCCGGTCGCCCCGCTTCCATCGCCGGAGGTCGACAAAGTCTTGTCGGTCGTCACCAGCGGCCTTGACACATGCGGGTCACCTCCGTACTGTAACGTTCGATCGCCATCGGAACGTAGGGGGATGGGCATGGGCAAAGGGGAGATTTGTCCTTCGGAGGCCCAAGAGGGCCGGTTCGCCGCCCTCAGTCGTGCGCCATTTTTGAAACGATTCATCAGGCGGCGAGAGGATGGTTGACACGCCTCCGGCCGGCACCCGGGAGCCGCTTTTGGCGCTGGAGCATGCCACCAAGTCTTTTGGCGCCGTCCATGCCCTTGAAGATGTGTCCCTCGAACTGTACGCCGGCGAGACCCACGCCCTCGTCGGCGAGAACGGGGCGGGCAAGTCCACACTGGTGAAGGTCCTGGCCGGTGTCCACTGGCCGGACGAGGGGGTCCTACGTATGAGCGGCCACGAGCTGGTGCTGTCCAGCCCGGCGGCCGCCCGTGATGCCGGCATTGCCGTGATCTACCAGGAGCCGACCCTTTTCCCCGACCTTACGGTGGCTGAAAACGTGTTCATGGGCCGCCAGCCCTTGCGCCGCGGGCGGCGGGTGGACACCAAGACGATGCACCGCCGGGTCGTCGAACTGCTCACGCCGTTGGGTGTCCGTCTCGACCCCGAGCGCATCGCCCGCGGCCTGTCGATCGCGGACCAGCAGATCGTCGAGATAGCCAAAGCACTCTCGCTCGAAGCCCGGGTCATCATCATGGACGAGCCGACGGCGGCCCTGTCCGCATATGAGGTGCAGCGCCTGTTCCGGGTGGTC
This sequence comes from uncultured Acidimicrobiaceae bacterium, assembly GCA_963749305.1. GTDB lineage: Bacteria > Actinomycetota > Acidimicrobiia > Acidimicrobiales > Palsa-688 > Fen-671. The sequence continues at coordinate 386,727 of CAVVMN010000009.1, read as the reverse complement.
AACGGTCTTCGCGCCTCGGGGGCGGCCGTCTTGTTCATTTCCCACCGCCTGGAGGAGGTGTTCGAGATCTGCCAGCGCGTTACCGTCATGCGGGACGGCCGACGCGTGCTCTCGCGCCCGCTCGAGGGCCTTACCGCCGATGACCTCGTGCGGGCCATGGTCGGCCGCGACGTGGTCCAACGCCGGGAAAGGGACCACGCCGACCCCGGAGACGTAGTCCTGCGGGTGGAAAGGCTGACGCGCGAAGGCGTTTTCGTCGATATCTCCTTCGAAGTCCGAAGTGGCGAGATAGTCGCCTTGGCGGGCTTGGTGGGTGCGGGCCGCAGCGAGGTGGCCCGAGCCGTCTTCGGCATCGACCGCTATGACGGCGGTAGTGTCCATGTGCAAGGCCAGCCGCTTAAAAAGGCTTCTCCTGTAACGGCTATGGCCGGCGGTGTCGGCTTGGTACCGGAGGACCGGCGATTGCAGGGCCTCGTAATGGAATTGTCCATCGGTACCAATATCGCGCTCGCGTCCCTGGGGCGTTTGCAGCGTTTTGCCATTTTGAGGCGGGCGGCCGAGTACCGCTTCGCACGAGAATGGGCCACCCGCCTACGCCTGAAGTTCGGGCGGTTGTCCAATTCGGTCTCGACCTTGTCGGGCGGGAACCAGCAAAAAGTGGTGCTGGCAAAATGGCTGAGCCGGCGCCCGCAGCTACTTATCGTCGACGAACCTACGCGCGGGATCGACGTCGCCACCAAGAGCGAGGTCCACCGCCTTCTCGTCGAGCTGGCGCAGGAAGGCGTGGCTGTTCTCATGATCTCCTCGGAACTGCCGGAAGTACTCCGGGTGGCAGACCGCGTCCTGGTGATGCGTGAAGGCCGTCTGGTGGCGGAGTTCAGCCAGCAAGATGCCTCTGAGGAATCGATCGTGGCCGCCGGGACGGGTCAGGACGCTATGGCGTCATGAACAGGCCCTCATGAACGGGGCCTCGTGAGAAGGGCGTTATGAGCACTGCCCTTGGCACGGTCGGGCCGGCCGGCGATGAAGCGTCGAACTCGCGTCGGCTGGTAGACGTCATTTTCCGGGCTCGAGAATTCGGGATTGTCGCCGTCCTGATTGTTTTCGTGGCCGTGACAGCCGCCATCCAGCCGAGGTTCGTCGACAGCCAGAACATCAAGTTCATCTTCTCCAATGCGAACATCTTCGCCCTCCTCGCCCTGGGAGAAACGTTGGTGGTCATAAACCGGAACATAGACATATCGGTCGGCTCGGTCCTCGGCCTGTCCGCTTACCTTTCGGCCCACCTGTTCTCGCAAGTCCATGGGATCCCGATCGTCGCTGTTTTCGGTGTAGGCCTCGTCATCGGGCTGGCCTGCGGTGCTGTAAATGGCGCCATCGTCTCGATCGCACGTGTCCCCAGCCTGGTCGTCACGCTCGCCACCTTGTACATTTTTCGTGCTCTCGACGTGATACTCGTCGGCGGCGGCATGGTCGTAGCCAGCACGCTCCCCAACGCCTTCCTGGCCATCCCGACCGCCAGCTGGTCGGCACTGAGCTCGGTCCCGTACCTGGCCATTGTGATAGCGGCGCTGGTCGGGCTGACGGCGTATTGTTTGAGGGTATTCCGTTCCGGTCGCGAGCTGTACGCCATTGGCTCCAACCCGGAGGCGGCCCGCCTGGCTGGCATACCTACCGGAAAACGGGTCTTCACCGCCTTCGTGTTGTGCGGGGGGGTGGCCGGCATTGCCGGTGTCCTGTGGGCCGCCACCTATGGGACGGTCGACTCGACGGCCGGCTACGGCTATGAGCTCACCGTCGTCGCCGCCGTTGTCGTCGGCGGCGTGAACATCTTCGGGGGGAGCGGGACGGTGGTCGGAGCGGCGTGCGGAGCCTTGCTCTTGGCCACGATAAACCAGGCCCTTTATGTACTGGGGATTTCGTCGTTCTGGGACCCGGCCATCGACGGCCTCCTGATCATCGTGGCCATCGCCCTCGACCACTGGATCAGGGCACGGCTCACCAGCGCCCTACGCAAAAGGAGCCTTCAGCATGCCACCTGACGGCACCCTGGAGCCGGCGGACATGGCACCGGTGCTCACCGCGCCCCGGCCGGAGGGCACTTTGCCGCCGCCCAATGAGCCGCTGTCGGGTGCGGACAGGATCCGGTGGTTCTTCCGCTGGGAGGGGGCGCTCGTGATCGCCCTGTTTGCCACCGTCCTCCTGGGCGCCCTCACCTCCAAGCAGTTCCTCACTGCTTCGAACATTTTCAGCAACATCAGCCTCCTTTACGGAGAGCTGGCCATCATGGCGCTGCCGATGACCTTCATTATTCTGTCCGGCGAGATCGACCTGTCGATCGCGTCTATCCTGGCCCTTTCGAGCAGCCTCGTCGGTTACCTATGGAGCAACCACTGGCCGATGCCCCTGGTCCTCGCTTGTGTTTTGCTCGTCGGCCTCGCCTGCGGCGCCGTCAACGGGATCCTGGTGACGCGGCTCGGGCTGCCGTCTCTCGCCGTAACCATAGGCACCAAAACGCTTTATGCCGGGATCGCGGAGATCATCCTGGGACCGTCCATCATCACCAGCTTCCCGTCGCGGTACACCGACATAGGCGTGAATCCTGTGCCGCACACGTTCGGCTTACTGTCGTATTCTGCCCTGATCTTCATAGTGTTGGCAGTTATATTTGGCGTCGTGTTGCACTCGACACCTGTTGGCCGCTCGATCGTGGCCATCGGTTGGAACAAAGAAGCGGCCCAATTCTCGGGCATTCGCGTCAAACGAGTCAAGACATCGCTGTTCATGGTGTCCGGCCTGATCGGTGCATTGGCCGGGATCCTTTTTACTTTCAGGCTCAGTACGGCTGAGTCCAACAATGGCATCGACCTCGTGCTCCCGGTGATAGCCGTCGTGCTGCTGGGGGGCGTCTCTATTTTCGGTGGCAAAGGGTCGATCGTGGGGGTGGTCTTGGCCGTGCTCGTCTATTGCGGCCTGCAGAGTGCCCTGCTGCTAACGAACTTCAATGCCAATGCTCTGGAACTCGTCACCGGCGGGTTGCTCCTCCTGAGCGTGCTGATACCCAACGGAGGAGAGCTGGTCGCCCGTGTCCGCCGCTTCTACCGGTTACGCGGTACCGCTTAAGACGAAAGGAGGTATCGAACCGCTTTCCATTTGACAGGTACGAAACCAGTTCCTAACCAGTGAAAGGATTCAAGCAACTATGCGTTCACTTCCCAACTGGAGAGTGGCCCTTGCTGCCGGAGCGTCCGTGGCGGCGATGGCCGGGATGACGCTCGGTCTGGCGGGCCCGGCGCTAGCTGCGCCAAGGCCCGCCCTTACCAAGGGCCTTAAGGTATTTGTCATCCCGAAAAACCTGGGCAACTCTTATTTCACAACCGCAGACAGCGTAAAGACGGGTGGCGCGCTGGCCGCCCTCTCCCAGCTCGGTGAAACGGGCCAAGAGACCAGCGGCACGACCGACACGCCATCGTCGCAGTTACCGGTCATCCAGGCCGATATAACCAAGGGCGCCAACGCGTTGATCATTTCCGGGACGGACCCGAACGCCCTTTGCCCCACTCTCAACGCGGCGATGAAAAAGGGCGTCACCGTCGTTACCTACGACTCTGACACCAACTGCCGGGACCTGTTCATAGACCAGGCCACTCCGCAGGGGATTGGTGAGATCGAGGTCGACATCATCGCCAGCGAAATCCATGGTTCCGGCCAAATCGCCGTCGTCTCTGCGTCTATTGACGACACCAACCAGAACACCTGGATCGGCTACATGAAGCAGGAGCTCAAGAAGTACCCGCACGTCACCCTGGTCAAGACTGTCTACGGCAATGACGACACGGCCACTTCTACCCAGGTTACGCAGGGGCTTCTCTCCAGCTACCCCAACCTGAAGGGCATCATCTCGCCGACGACGGTCGGCATCGCGGCCGCGGCCGCCGTCCTCGATACGTCGAAGTACCGTGGCAAAGTCATGTTGACCGGCCTCGGCACCCCGGACGAGATGAAGAAGTACGTCAGTGACGGTACGGTCAAGCAGTTCGCTCTGTGGAACCCGGCCAACCTTGGCTACCTCGCCGGCTATGCCGCGGTCGAGCTGGCCTCGAAAGCCATAACCAACGCCCAGGGGCAGAGCTTCACGGCCGGCAAACTGGGCAAGTTCAGGGTGGGCGCAGGGCACACCGTGCTGCTTGGGCCACCGTTCGTCTTTACCAAGGCCAACATCAACAACTTCAACTTCTAACCGTCCACGGCCTCCTGCGGGTGCCGGGCCACCCCCCCGGCCCCGTAGGCGACCAGCTTCACGTAAGGTAAATCGCGATGCAGAGGATCTGTTTCCAGCTACATGTGCGGCCGGACGGGGTCGAGGAGTATGTGAAGCGGCACGAGGCGGTATGGCCAGAAATGCGCGATGCGCTGAAGGCGGCCGGGTGGCACAACTACTCACTGTTCATGGGCCCGGCGGGGACGGTGACGGGCTACGTGGAGTGCGAGGACTTCGAGCAAGCTCGACGGGCCATGGAAAGGACCGACGTTAACGCCAGGTGGCAGCGGGAGATGGCCCCTTATTTCCAGGGCCTGGAAGGTAAGCGCCCTGACGAAGGGATGGCCCCGCTCCCCGAGATCTTCCACCTCGACTGAGCTCACGTCATGTCAAGGCCGCGAACATCGAGCACCACAGCAATATGAGCAACCGTTCGGGGCCCATGTTGCCGGGCACCTTTGCCGCTCGCGTCGACCGTCCGCTGATCGGGTTGGTGGCTGGTGGCCTGGGCGCTTATTGGCCCCAGTTCCCGGACCTGCTCCCGCAATTGAAGTCCTCGGCCTCGCAGGTCTCCGCCCGTCTGCAAGAATTGGACGCAAATGTAATCGATGTGGGCTTCATCTCCGATGCCATGGAAGCGGGGAGGGCCGCTGAGCGGTTGCGGACAGCTGGCTGCGACCTCATAGTTTGCTTCCTCACGACTTATATGACGGCAACCATGGTGGTGCCGATTGCCCAGCACAGCGCGGCGCCGGTACTGTTCATCAACCTGCAGCCAAGCGAGGCGATGGACCACGCCACCTTCGACACCGGTCAGTGGCTGGCCTATTGCGGCTGCTGCCCGTTGCCGGAGATGGCGAACGCGTTTGAGCGGTGCGGCCTCATCTTCCGGTCAGTGTCCGGGTACCTCGGCGATGAACGGGCCTGGGCGCGCATTGAACGTTGGGTCAGGGTGGCGGCCGTACGCAAAGCTCTGCGCCACGGGCGTCATGGCCTTATGGGCCACCTCTACCCGGGGATGTACGACGTATCGACCGACCTGACCATGGTCCCGGCCATGCTGGGGGGCCACGTTGAGGTGCTCGAGTTCGACGACCTTCGCGCCCGCGTCGAGCAGGCGACAGCAAAAGAGGTCGACGCGAAACTCGAGGAATCGAGGTCGGTATTCGAGATCGACGCCTCAGTGCAAGAAGAAGACCTCCGGTGGGCGGCCACGGTATCGGTTGGCCTCGACCACCTGGTCGACGACTTTGCCCTCGACTCGTTGGCTTACTACCACCGTGGCCTCAACGGTGAGGTCCACGAGCGGTTGGGGGCCGGCATGATCCTGGGCGCATCGCTGCTGACTGCGGCCCATGTGCCGGCGTGCGGCGAGTACGAGCTGCGGACCTCTCTGGCCATGCTCATTATGGACAGGCTGGGCGCAGGTGGCTCGTTCACCGAGATGCAGGCTCTCAATTTCCGAGATGGCGTCGTCGAAATGGGTCATGACGGTCCCGCCCATTTGACCATCAGCGAAGGCCGTCCCGTGCTGCGTGGGCTGGGCGTTTTCCACGGCAAACGCGGTTGGGGGGTTTCGGTCGAGTTCGATGTGAAGCATGGGCCGGCCACAGTGTTCGGGATCAGCCAGTTACGAGATGGTCACCTGCGCTTTATCGCATCGGAGGGCACTGTCGTAGCGGGACCGCTGCTGAAGATCGGCAATACGACGTCCAGGATCGATTTCCACCGTGATCCTGGCGAGTGGTGCGACGCCTGGTCGGCGACAGCCGCGGCCCATCACTGGTCGCTTGGCACCGGGCAGCGCGCCAGGATCTGGCCGCGCTGGCCGAGTTGCTCGGGGTCGAAATGGTGACAGTGTGAAACGGGCTCACCGCATGGGCGCGTGTTTGGGGACCATCAGTTATTTTGGCCGGCATCCTGTCGGAGGTTGCCGGTCGTCGAACCAGGTGTGGGCTTCGGCCTGCGAACGGAAAGGAGCAATAAGTGGCGTCGCATAATGAGGTCAAGCAGGAGCTGCGCCGGCAGTGGATCGAGACGCCTTCATGGGCGTATGGCAACACAGGTACGCGTTTCAAGGTGTTCCGTAACCCGGCCGCCGCTCGCGACCCTTACGAGAAGGTCGAAGACGCCGCCTTTGTACACCGGATGACCGGAGTGGCCCCGTCGGTAGCTCTCCATATTCCCTGGGACCGCGTCGACGACTATGGGAAGCTGGCCAAGCACGCGGCGGAGCTTGGCTTGCGCATAGGCGCCATAAACCCGAATGTGTTCCAGGAGGACGAATACCGTCTTGGCAGTGTCTGTCACCCGGGCCCAAAGGTCCGCCGCAAGGCGACGGACCACCTCCTCGAGTGCGTCGAGATCGCGGCCGAGGTGGGGTCGCCGGCGGTGAGCCTGTGGTTCGCTGACGGTACCAATTACCCGGGGCAAGACGACATCCGGGCACGCCAAGACCGTCTCGCCGCCGCCCTGCGCGAGACCTACGACGCCCTGCCGGACGGCATAAGCATGCTGCTCGAGTACAAGCTCTTCGAGCCCGGTTTCTACACCATGGACGTGCCTGACTGGGGCACCTCGCTGGCCCACTGCCTGGCTTTGGGGCCCAAAGCCAACGTCCTGGTGGACACGGGCCACCACGCACCGGGCACCAATATCGAGTTCATCGTGGCGTCGCTACTGCGGCTCGGGCGCCTGGGCGGGTTCCATTTCAACAGCCGCTTTTACGCCGACGACGACCTGCTCGTGGGGGCTGCCGACCCGTACCAGTTGTTCCGCATCCTGTGCGAAGTGGTCTTCGTAGGGGCGCACCAACCCGGGTCGGGCGTCGCCTTCATGCTGGACCAATGCCATAACATCGAAGACAAAGTAAAGGCTGAGATCCGTTCCGTAATGAACGTACAAGAGGCGACGGCCAAGGCCCTGCTGGTCGACCGCGCCGCCCTCAAAGCGGCCCAGGAGGACGGTGATGTCCTGGGTGCTCACGGTGCGCTGAACGACGCCTTCAACACCGATGTCCGGCCGCTACTGGCCGAACTACGCCAGGAAATGGGCATAGATCCCGACCCGATCGCGGCCTACGACCGCTCCGGTTACGCCGAGCGGGCGAGGTCGGAGCGAGTCGGCGGCACGGCCGTCGGGTGGGGTGGCTGAACTATGCCCGCCCCTACGGACAACCCGCCGGCTCCTGCCAGGTCACAGGCGGCCGCCACCCCTCGAGGGCCGGCTACCCCTCAAGCGGTCCTCGAGCTGCTCGAGCGGTCGCACCGTCTCGGAAGCGACCCGAGGAACACGAACTACGCCGGGGGTAACACGTCATGCAAGACCCTCGCCACCGACCCGGTCACGGGGGCTCCCACTGAACTCCTTTATGTCAAAGGTTCGGGTGGCGACCTCGGGACGCTCACGGAGCCGGGCCTCGCTGTCCTGCGCCTCGACCGGCTGCGGGCGCTGGTCGGCACCTACCCCGGCCCCGACCGCGAGGACGAGATGGTCGCTGCCTTCGACTTCTGCCTCCACGGCAAAGGTGGTGCCGCGCCCTCTATAGACACCGCGATGCATGCTCTGGTCGGCCCGGCCAATGTCGACCATTTGCACCCCGATGCCGGGATCGCCTTGGCCACCTCCGTAGACGGCGAGGCCTTGACCCGGGCTTGCTTTGGCGACCGGGTCCTCTGGGTGCCGTGGCGGCGCCCGGGTTTCCAGCTCGGCCTCGATATTGCCGATGTGGTGGCCGAACACCCGGAGTCGATCGGGGTCGTTCTGGGCGGTCACGGGATTACCGCGTGGGGGGCCACGAGCGCAGAGTGCGAGGCGCGTTCTCTGGAAATCATCCGCACCGCTCAGGCCTATATAGACGCCAACGGCCGGCCCCGCCCCTTTGGTGCCACCGTGGACAGCTTTTCGCCTTTGCCCGAAACGGAGCGACGGGCACGGGCGGCCGCCCTCTTCCCCCTCCTTCGCGGGCTGGCCAGCACCGACTCCCGTCAAGTGGGGCACTACACCGACAACGACACCGTGCTCGACTTTTTGGCCAGCGAGCGTCACTACCAGCTGGCTATGAGGGGCACCTCGTGCCCGGACCATTTCCTCAGGACCAAAGTGCGCCCGCTCGTTCTGGACCTGCCGGCGGACGCTCCCCTGGACGACGCCATCGCCCGGCTCCGCCAGCTGCACGAGCAGTACCGTAACGAGTACCGCTCATATTACGAGCGCTATGCGACGCCGGAGTCGCCACCAATGCGGGGGGCCGACCCGGCCATAATCCTCGTGCCTGGTGTGGGGATGTTCAGCTTCGGTCGCGACAAGCAGACGGCCCGTGTCGCCGGCGAGTTCTACATCAACGCCATCAACGTCATGCGCGGGGCTGAGGCACTTTCGACCTACGAGCCCATTCCTGAAAGCGAGAAGTTCAGGATCGAGTACTGGGAGCTCGAGGAACAAAAATTGCGCCGGATGGCGCCGCCCCGGCCCCTTGCGGGTCGCATCGCGCTGGTCACCGGGGCCGGGTCGGGGATAGGGGCGGCCACGGCGCGCCGGCTGGCGAAGGAGGGTGCCTGCGTGGTCGTGGCCGACCTTGACGAACAGCGGGCCGCCTCGGCCGTGAAAGAGATCGGTGGTCCCGACCAGGCGCTGTCCTGCCGCATAGACGTGAGCTCGGAAACCGAGGTAGCCGAGGCGCTCCGCCAGACTGTGCTCGGGTTCGGGGGAGTGGACCTGGTCGTCAACAACGCCGGCCTGTCGATTTCCAAAAGCCTGCTCGATACGACGGTCGAGGATTGGCGCCTCCAGCATTCCGTAATGGCCGAGGGCTCGTTCCTGGTGGCGCGCGAGGCCACCCGCGTAATGATGGCCCAGGCCATGGGCGGTGACATCGTCTATATTGCGAGCAAAAATGCGGTGTTTGCCGGTCCTAACAACGTCGCTTATGGCGCCGCTAAGGCCGATCAGGAGCACCAGGTCCGCCTGCTGGCAGCCGAACTGGCCCAGCACAATATCCGTGTGAACGGTGTCAACCCCGATGCCGTCGTGCGCGGCTCGGGGATATTCGCCAGCGGATGGGGAGCTCAGCGGGCCGCCGTTTATGGCGTACCGGAAGAAAAACTGGGCGAGTACTACGCCTCCCGTACGCTCCTCAAACTGGAGGTCTTGCCCGAGCATGTAGCCGACGCCGTTTTCGTCCTTACTGCCGGCCACTTGGCCCGCACCACCGGTCTAATTGTCCCCGTCGACGCCGGGGTGGCGGCCGCCTTCCTGCGGTGAGGCACCCCTGGCGCCGGTGGGTGGCGCGAATTTCCTGACGAGGTGTGGCTTTCTTGACGTCCCCCCGCCTCTACGCTGCCATCGACCTCGGCGCGTCGAGCGCCAGGTTGTCGGCGGGCCGGCTCGAAGACGACCGCCTCGTGGTGGAAGAGGTGGCGCGGCTCCCCAACGGGCCTGTCCAGCTGCCCGATGGGATCCACTGGGACCTGCTCGGTCTGCACCAGGGGATGCTGGAGGGGTTGGGGCGTCTCCATCGCCACCTGGATGAGGGCACCCTTTGGGTTGGTGTCGATAGTTGGGGCGTCGACTATGGGCTTCTCGATAGCGACGGCCGGCTGCTCGGGCCACCTTTCCATTACCGGGACGAGCGGACAGCGGGTTCTCTGGCCGAGCTCGACGAGGTGGTCGGCCTCGGGCGTCTTTACGATGCAACGGGGACGCAGGCGATGGCTTTCAACACGGTCGGTCAGCTGGTGGCCGAACGGGCCAGCGCCGCCTACGCCGCCGCTTCCCACCTGCTGATGGTCCCGGACTTGCTCGCTTACCTGCTTACCGGGCAGCGCCGTCTCGAACGGACCATCGCCTCGACTACCCAGCTCGTCGACGCTCGCACCGGCAGCTTCGTGGAATGGTTGTTCCCACTTCTCGGGTTGCGGCGGGACATTTTCGGACGCCCGATCGAGCCCGGCGAACCCTTTGGTGACATGCTGCCTGCCGTCGCCGCCAGCGTCGGCATGTCAGCTTCGCCCTCGGTTATTGCTGTCGCCTCACACGACACGGCTTCAGCCGTGCTGGCCGTCCCTGCACTGACCGACGATTTCGCTTATGTGTCGAGCGGTACATGGTCGCTGGTCGGCCTGGAGCTGACCGCCCCGGTGATCACAGAGGCGAGCCGCCAGGCCAATTTCTCCAACGAAGTCGGTTACGGGGGCACCATACGGTTCTTGAAAAACGTGATGGGGTACTGGATGATCCAGGAGAGCGAGCGCTGCTGGGCGCGTCAAGGCCGGCCGGTGCGGATGGCCGAACTGTTCGAGCAGGCCGAGACGTGCGCACCGTTCCGTTCGCTCGTGGACACCACCGACCCCGTATTCGCGGTACCGGGCGATATGCCCGCCCGCATCCGCAAAGCCTGTGCCATCAACGGAGAGCCAGTCCCCGAGACCGAAGCCGAATTGGTGCGCTGCGTACTCGACAGCGTGGCCCTGGCCATTTGCTCAACACTCGAGGAGGCACAGCGCTGCGCCGGTAAGCAGGTGAGCGTCCTCCACGTCGTCGGTGGCGGTTCGGCCAACCGGCTCTTCCTTTCGTTGCTGGCCGCCGGCAGCGGCCTCGAAGTGGTGGCTGGGCCGACCGAGGCAACGGCCATTGGCAACCTCCTGGTCCAGTTGGGGAGCGCCGGGAAAGTGGCAGACCAGGCCGAGATGCGCCAGCTGGTGGCTCGCTCCTTCCCGCTCTTCCATGTGTCGCCTGACTCTGCGCTGGCTCGAGCAGCGCGGCAGGCGCGACATCGCGCTCCGTAACGTTCGACAGCTAACAGAAAGTTGCGAGGGCCACTTTACCTGATCCGTGTGTGCGCAAATGCCCTACACATTCTCGGCTTACCCGCAAGTGGGGAATGTCAGGTGCGCCGACATCTGGCCGCCATCCTGGCCAACCTCGCTGTACTTGCGCTCCGATCCCGAAAGTTATCGGGCCGCTGCGGCGCGCTACTGTAAGTACGGCACGAGAGCGCAGTAACGAGGAGGGCGAGATGACTGACAGTTTCACTCCGACGAAGGCCGACCACTTCAGCTTCGGGTTATGGACCGTAGGCTGGGGCGGCAAAGACTTGTTCGGCGACGCTACCAGGCCCCCCCTCGACCCCGTCGACGCTGTCCAGCACCTGGCCGGGCTCGGAGCCTGGGGCGTCACGTTCCACGACGACGACCTCGTGCCATTCGGGAGCGACGACCCCTCGAGAGAGGCGACCATCAAGCGCTTCCGTTCCGCCCTCGACGAGACGGGGCTGGTCGTGCCCATGGTCACTACCAATCTCTTCTCCCACCCGGTGTTCAAAGAGGGCGCTTTCACAGCCAACGACCGTTCGGTGCGGCGCTTCGCTTTGCGAAAGACGATGCGCAACCTGGACCTGGCCGCCGAGCTCGGCGCCAAGACCTTCGTGATGTGGGGCGGTCGTGAGGGCGGCGAGTCGGATGCGGCGAAGGATGTCCGTGTCGCCCTTGACCGGTACAAAGAGGCCGTCGACCTGCTGTGCGAGTACGTCCGGTCCAAGGAGTACGACCTACGCCTCGCACTGGAGCCCAAGCCGAACGAGCCTCGGGGCGATATCTTCCTGCCCACCATCGGCCATGCCCTGTCGTTTATCTACCAGCTGGAGCACCCCGAGATGGTGGGGCTCAATCCCGAGGTGGGCCACGAAAACATGGCCTGTCTGAACATGCTCCACGGCGTCTCGCAGGCGTTGTGGGCCGGAAAGCTCTTCCATATCGACCTCAACGGACAGCACGGCCCCCGTTATGACCAGGACCTGAGGTTCGCGTCTGCCGATGTGAAAGGCGCCTTCTTTCTCGTCGACCTGCTCGAAACCGCCGGCTACGACGGGCCTCGCCACTTCGATTTCAAACCGCCGCGGGCCGAGGGGACCGAAGGCGTGTGGGTATCGGCGGCCGGCTGTATGCGCAATTACCTCATACTCAGGGAAAAAGCACAGGCCTTCCGGGCCGATCCCGAGGTGCAAGAAGCGATGGTGGCGGCCGGCTGGCCCTCGCTGGCCACGCCCACCCTTGCCCACGGCGAGACGCTGACGCAGCTACTGGCCGACCGCTCCGCCTACGAGGACTTCGACCCCGACGCGGCTGGCCGGCGCGAAGTGAACATCGAGCGCCTCGACCAGCTCGCTCTCGACCACATCTTCGGCGTCCGCTAGTCGAGGCGGGCCCATTTCAGTACGGTGCGGGCTGGCCCCGCGAGCCGGTACCGCCTACAAGAACGGTCCCGTCTCGCGAGGACCAGCCCGCTCGCCGGGGCACACACGTCGTGGCACTGCACAAATGCCGGTCGGCTTGGCGCATAGCACCACGAGTGTTCGAGTGGGACGCCAAAAGCGATAAAAGTAGCACCGGCGCCGGGTCTAAGACGGGCCGTCGGGTGCACTTATCGACGGCGGGGTGGAGTAAGTACATACTTTTGTCCGTTTTCCGGATGTAAATGCACCAAACGCGACAGCCGGCCTAAACGGGGCCGAAACCGATGGGAAATGTCGGCGGATGGGGCCGGCGTTGCAAGAGGAGCCTCGTTCTTTTAGGCGGGCTCCTCGTGCAACCCGGCGCCTCCCCCGTGGTTTAGGTAGGTTTCCGTGCCTGCCTGGATCCAGCGAGGTGTGATCAGGGATAGGAGGCGGTTGTCTCCCGGGTCACCAGGCTCGTGGCGAGCTCGATGCTGCGGCCCTCAACGGCTTCGCCGCGCCCCAGTGCCAGCACGAGGCGGACGGCGGTCGCGGCCATCTCGGCCAGAGGCTGGCGTACAGTCGTGAGCGGGGGTGAAGTCCAACGCGAGAGGGGGAGGTCGTCGAAGCCCACGAGGCTGAGGTGGTTGGGGACCCGCTTGTGCTGAACTCTGGCTGCCTCGAGTACTCCGAGAGCCTGAAGGTCGCTGCCGGCGAAGATGGCGGTCGGGGGGTCGGGGAGCGCCAGCATGGCCATTGCCTCTTTGAACCCGCCGTCGACGTGAAAGTCGCCCCACTGCATAAGGTCGGGGTCGAGTTGCAGGCCGGCTGCCTCCATGGCGGAGCGGTAGCCGTCCATGCGTGCCCTGCTGCAGAGCAGGTCCGTGGGGCCCGAGATCACGCCCACTCGCCGGTGCCCCAGCTCGATGAGGTGCCGGGTGGCCGTGAAGCCGCCGGACCAGTTGGTGGCCCCGACTGTGGTCACACTGGGGTCAGGTTCTCCGCGGGGGTCCACGACGGCAAAAGGCAGGCCCCGTGCCCTCAATTCGGCCTGCTCCCGCTGCCCGAGACGGGCCAGCAACAAGATGATCCCCCGGGTACCCCTGGCACTTATGTGGTCGAGCCAGGACCTCTCTTCTACCCCGTCCGAAAGCGACGTCAGCGCCACTTTCAGGCCAGTCTCGGAGGCGGCCGCCACCGCGCCGCGGACGATCTCCATGGCCCATGGGCTTTCGAGCTCGGCGAAAACGAGGTCGACGAGAGGCGGGGCGCCGGTTCGAGAGGACGCCCGGCGCTCGTACCGCCGGTCAAGCAGCAGGGATTGTACGCGCTGGCGGGTAGCGGCGGAAACGTCGGCGTTCCCGTTGAGCACCTTCGAAACCGTCGAGACGGAGACCCCGGCCGCTTCGGCGATCTGAGCAATCGTGACGCGATTTCGCATGCGTTGGTGATCATAACCGAACCGGCCGAAATGTTTCGGCGCATTGCGACGGGCCAACAAGAGGCGCGTTGACGCGCTGCAGGTTCTGTGCCAGAATGACTTCGCTTTCGAAAGATTCATAATGCTTTCGAAATGTTTCGACCACTGTCCGTGTGGGGCAACCCCCGACAGTGGTTGGAACATCAGGGGGCATTGGGTCGCAGCGAAAGCAGCATCGGCTCTCCCCGTCATGGGGGGAGGAGAACATGACTCAACGAGGGGGTAGGACAAGATATGAGCAAGCCTCTCAAGTGGCGGCCGTTCGTCGTGTTGGCCGCCGCCGCCACGGCTGCCTGGGGCATCCCTAGTGCCGCCTCAGCGGCGTCGATGTCCACGACACCGACTGCAACGATCAACGTCTGGTGGGTCACCAACGGCACAGACGTAAATAACCTCTGGACCAAGATTGCAAAGAACTTCGACAAGGCTCACCCCGGCGATACCGTCAACATCGAGATCCAGCCGTCGAGCAACTCCTACAAAGGTAAAGTCACGACGGCACTGGCCAGCTCCAGCCCCCCCGCCCTGTTCTTCTCATGGGGTGGCGGGCCGTTGCTGCAGTATGCGAAGGCGGGCGTTGTCCAGCCCTTTGCTGACCCTGGCGTCAGTGATGCCGGCAACCCCACCTGGAAAAAGGACTTTTTGCCCTCGACGCTTGACGCGGTCACCATCAACGGGAAGCTGTACGGCATGCCCATCCTGGGCACCCAGCCTGTGTTTTTCTTCTACAACAAGTCAGTGTTCGCCAAGGCCGGCCTGAGCTTCCCGAAGACCTGGTCGCAATTGCTTTCGGACATCAAGACGTTCAATGCCAAGGGCGACATCCCCATCGCGCTGGGCAACGCCGACGAGTGGGAAGGGCTCATGTACCTCGAGTACCTCTCGGACCGCATCGGGGGCCCGCAAGCGTTCCTCAACGTCGAGAACAACGTAAAGGGAGCCTGGTCCCAGCCCTCCATCCAGAAGGCGCTGGCCGACATCCAAGCCCTGGCCAAGGCTGACGCCTGGGAAACGGGTTACGACTCCGTCACCTACACCGACGGATCCACAGATGCCATGGTGTACGGCGGTAAAGCAGCCATGCAGCTTATGGGCGACTGGGATGTCGGTGGCATACAGTCCAGCGACCCTAGCTTCATTAACAGTGGAGGGCTCGGCATCGGCGCCTTCCCCACCGTCCCCGGTGGGAAGGGAAATGCGCTCGATCTTGCCGGTAACACGACCAGTTACACGGCCATGGCGACCCACATAAGCGCGGCACAAGCATACGTGGCCGAGCAGTTCATGAGCTATTTCTACACGAACGAGTACGCCAAGCAGGAGATAGCGGACGGTCAGGTGGCAGTGATCTCGGGGACTTCAGGTCTACTGAACACCTCTAGCCTCAAGCAGTACCTGGTGCCCGTGTACAACGACGTCGTAAAAGCACCGTACTTCCAGTACTCCTGGGACCAGGCGCTTGGCCCCGTAAAGGCTACCCCGATGCTCGACAACCTTTCGAAAGTATTCGAGCTATCGGAGACGCCGGCGCAATTCGCCTCGGCCATGAACGGCTACCAGACGGGTTCGTAGCGGCGAGGTTCATACAAAACCAAGGACCAGGCCCGGCCCGAAAGGGCCGGGTCGGCCCTGCCCCACCGGTCAGGGCGGCCAGCTAGCGCCTGCGTGAAGACAAGCTTCGCGAAGAGAGAAGAAGGCAAAGGATGCCTCTCATCTACAAGAGGCAGGCACTGGTCCGGCCCACACAGGCACCCGCCGCCTCCTCCTCTGCGTATATGTTGTTTTTGCACCGGCACTAACCCGAGGTACTCATGGCAGCTTCGAGCGCTGTTCTCAGCGGCGGCCGTCTGACGAGGCCCGCCGTATCCCGCACCGTCCGCCAGCAGCGGCTGCGGGCCGACATCGCCGGCATTTCGCCGACCCTTGTCCTCTACGGGGTCTTCATCGTCGTCCCCATGCTCGTCGCGTTGTTCCTCAGCCTCACGCGCTGGAACATTGTCGGTAGCTTGCAATGGGCCGGCTTTTCCAATTGGTCCCACTTCTTCTCCGACCCAACTGCGCACCATTCCCTGCTGGTGACCCTGGAACTGGCTGGCCTCTCCTGGCTCATCCAGACGCCGCTGGCCATGGCGCTCGGCATCTTCATCGCCGGGACCCAGCGCTACCGTGCCCTCTACGCCGCCCTATACCTGCTCCCTCTGCTTATGTCGACCGCAGGTCTGGCGCTCATGTGGCAGGGGGTGCTGGAGCCTACGTTCGGCGGGCTGGCCTCTCTTGGCCACAGCCTGCACCTGTCGATGCTGAACCAGAACTGGCTCGGGAGCACCAGCATTACGTTCTTCGTGATCGTCGCCATTATCACTTGGCAGTTCGTCCCGTTCCATATGCTCATTTACCAGGCCGGCCGGCGGGCCATACCGGCTGAGCTGTACGACGCGGCCAAAGTCGACGGAGCGAACATCAGGCAGGCCTTCCGTCACGTGACCCTGCCGCAATTGCGGTACACCATCGTGACCTCGTCGACGCTGATAATCGTTGGATCTCTTACCTACTTCGACATCATCTACATCCTCACCCTGGGAGGCCCGGGGGACACCACAAGGGTGCTGGCTATGGATATGTACAACGTCGGGTTTATGGAGACCACGTTCGGCTATGCCAGCGTACTGGCTGTCGTACTCGGGTTCATCGGCATCATCGTTGCGGTGGCCCTGGTCCGGTTGACGGGCTTCGGGACGATGGAAAGCACGCAGGAGGGGATGTTTTGAGCGCCACTCCGGTCCTTCCCGCCCCCGGAGGTATTGGCACGGGCGAGGGGCAGGTAACGGGCCCAGCCCACAACGGGGCGGTAAAACGCGCCGCAATAGCCGAAAGGAGAGCGCGCCGGCGGGCCCGGCCGCAGCTGGCTTCCCTGGGGCGGACGAATCGGCTGGCGCGGGCGGGGGCCTTCGTCCTGGGGACGATCTGGCTTTGCATTGTGCTTTTTCCCATCTACTACATGTTGCTTACGAGCTTCCGTTCGCAGAGCCAGTACCTCACCGCCAATGCCTGGCTGCCCGAGGACGGTCTGTCGCTCTCTTCGTGGTCGACGATCTTCTCGGGTGGGACCGGGCTGTGGGGCGACTTCCTGCACAGCGTCATTTTCGCCGCCGGGACGATAGTCCTCGTCGCCACCCTCTCATTGGTGGCCGCCTTTCGGATCGCCCAGCGCGGGTCGCGCTTTGCCGCCGTCTCGTTCCGGCTCATACTTTTCGGGCTGGCCGTCCCTATTCAGGCCATCATCATCCCGATTTACGTGATCACGTTGAAAATGCACATCTACGATTCTCTTTTCGGCCTGATCCTGGTGACTTCCGCCTCTCTCATCGCGGTGGCCGTTCTTTTGACCGTGAACTACGTCCGCATGATCCCTAACGAGCTCTACGACGCCATGGCCGTCGACGGAGCCAGAGAGCGGACGATTTTTTCCCGGCTGGTGTGGCCGCTGGCCCGCCCCGTAGTCGGGGTGGTCAGCATTTTTGCCGGCCTCGGCGCCTGGAACAACTTCCTGCTCCCTCTTATCCTCACTCAGTCGAACAGTGACACGGTGCTCCCGCTCGGCTTGTTCAAGGTTTCGAGCACGGCGTCCGGGTACGGCGTGAACGTCCCCGTCGTTATGGCCGGCGTCGTGTTCTCGGTACTGCCGTTGTTCTTTTTGTACCTGGCGTTACGCCGCCAGTTCGTGAGGGGGATTGGTGGCTTCGCTCTGCGGTGAGCGAGCCCTTACCCCCGTAAAGCCCAGCTAACAACACCGAATTAAAGGCCCAGGTGACCTGATGACCGCCACACCAATCTATTCCGATGCCTCTTCGTCCGTCGAGGACCGGGCCTCGGACCTGATCGACCGGATGGACCTCGACGAGAAATTGGCCCAGCTGGGGGCGGTGGGGTTCCCGAACTTGATGAAAGGGGACCGCTTCGACGAAGCGGCCGCCCTTCAGGTGATCCCTCACGGGATCGGTCAAGTGACCCGCATAGGCGCCACCACGGGCTTGCAGCCGGCGCAAAGCGCCGAGCTTGTCAACCAAATCCAGCGGCTCGTGGTCGAGCGGACGCGGCTCGGAGTACCCGTCATTGTGCACGAGGAGTCCCTGGCCGGCTATTGCGCCCGGGACGCTACGGTGTTCCCCCAAGCGTTAGCACTGGCCAGCGCCTGGGATCCCGAGCTCATGGAGGAGGTGGCGTCGGTGGTCAGGCGCCAGCTTATGGCCGTGGGTGCCCGCCACAGCCTCGCCCCGGTGCTCGACGTGGCCCGCGACCCGCGCTGGGGACGCCTGGAGGAGACCTATGGCGAAGACCCCGTCCTCGCCGGTGTGCTGGGTGCGGCCTACGTGAGAGGAATGCAAACGAGCGACCTTTTCCACGGCGTCCTGGCTACGGGCAAACATTTTTTGGCTCACAGCCTCTCCGAAGGAGGGCGGAACCACGCGCCCGTCCAGATCGGTCCGAGAGAGCTACGAGAGGTTTATGCCGAGCCGTTTGCCGCCGCCATTAGAGAGGCCGGACTGGCTTCGGTAATGAGCTCGTACAGCTGCATAGACGGGCTCCCCGGGAGCGGGTCGGCCGAGATCCTGACCACGCTCCTCAGGGGCGAGCTAGGTTTCGAAGGCATTGCCGTCGCCGACTATTCGGCTATCAGTTTGCTGGCCAGCTATCACCGGGTGGCGGCCGACCGGTCCGAGGCCGCCGTCAAGGCCATCACTGCCGGGCTGGACCTGGAGCTGCCGGCCCTCGACTGTTACGGCGAACCCCTGAAAGCGGCTGTTACCAGTGGGAAAGTGCCGATGGCGGTGGTGGACACAGCCGTGCGCCGCGTGCTTATTTGCAAATTGAAACTGGGCCTTTTCGAATCACCTTACGTCGACACTGGCCGGGTGAGCGCCGTGTTCGAGGACCCCGGGAACGTCGCCCTGGCCCGAAAAGCAGCCATAAAGGGCATAGTGATGCTGTCGAACAACGGCGTCCTCCCGCTCCCGCCCGACCTTGGCGTGGTGGCGGTTATCGGGCCGGCCGCCGATGACCGTCGCTTACTGCAAGGCGATTACCATTACCCGGCCCATCAGGAACTCCTCCTCGAGCCGGCCGAGGCGCACGCCCACAACGGCCATTCAAATGGCGACAGCAACAAAGCTGGCAACGGCGCCGGCGCCGCCAAAGACGGCGTGCCCAAAGACGGCGTGCCCAAAGACGGCGTGCCCAAAGACGGCGTGCCCAAAGACGGCGTGCCCAAAGACGGCGTGCCCAAAGACGGCGTGCCCAAAGACGGCGTGCCCAAAGACGGCGTGCCCAAAGACGGCGTGACGGACGGCAGCGAACCACAGGAGTTCTCGGAATTCATCGTCCTGCCGAGCGGACTGGGCGCTTTCAGACCTGGCGCCTACTTCACCGAGCACGTCACACCCCTCGAGGGGCTCCGGACGGCCCTGGGCACAAGGGCGCGCATTGTCTACGAAAAAGGGTGCGAGGTACGCGGTGACGACCGGGGCGGCCTGCCGGCTGCAGTCGGGGCCGCCGCCGCCGCAGACGTGGCCGTCGTTTTCGTAGGCGGACGCTCCGGGCTGGACAAGAGGTCGACGGTGGGCGAGGCTCGTGACGCCGCCGACCTTCGTCTTTCCGGAGTGCAGGAAGAACTGGTGGAGGCGGTGGGCAAAACGGGTACCCCGACCGTCGTGGTGGTGATGAGCGGGCGCGCCCACGCTTTGAGCCAGGTGGCCAACGAGGCCTCGGCACTACTGGTGGCTTGGCCTCTGGGCGAGCAAGGTGGCAACGCGCTGGCCGACGTCCTGACGGGCGGGGCCGAGCCCGGCGGCCGGCTGGCAGTAACCCTCCCGCGCGCCACCGGCCAGGTGCCCCTGTACCACAGCCACCGCTCAGGGGGCGCCCGCACCATGTTTTACGGGGACTACACGGATTCTTCTCACACCCCGCTGTTCTGCTTCGGGCACGGGCTCGGTTACACCGAGTTCGAACAGTCTGAACTTGTGGTGGAAGGCACCGATACGATCTCCCCGATTTCGGTCCGGGTCACGGTCACGAACACCGGCACCCGGCCCGGCGAGGAGGTCGTACAGCTCTACGTCTCCGACCTTGTGGCGTCGGTGGCCCGGCCCGAGCTGTCCCTGGTCAGTTTCGCCCGGGCCGCCCTGGTGCCGGGAGAGTCCCGCCGCGTCCATTTCGAAGTTCACCCGAGCCGGCTGGCTTTTTTCGACGAGGCAATGCGTTTCGTCGTGGAGCCCGGCCAGTTCAGGTTCGCCACCGGCGTGTCCGCCGCTGTGCTGCGCCAAGAGCGCGTGGTCACGCTGACCGGGGAAGTGGCCAGGTACTCGCAGCGGTCGGTGGTCTCGGTCAGAGCTACCTTGGGCGAGCCTTACCTCGCCGGTCGAGCCCCCTTCGCCTGACCGAAACCTCAGGCGTTACCCTGTAGCGGCGCCGTCTCAGCGAAAGGGTAACCGCGAATGAACCAGAACCAACTGCCCGTGTCTGCCACGCAGGCCGGCAAGGTCTACAGGATGGGCCGGATCTTCGGTCCGGACGGCAAGACGGTGGTGCTCCCGCTCGACCACGGGACCATGCTCGGCCGGGTGTCCGGCCTGGAAGACCCGGTCGCCGCGCTCGAGAGCTTCCTGTCCCTGAGTTGCGACGGCTTCCTGATCGGCCCCGGCCTGGCTTCGCGTAGCGCACCGTTGTTCGCCCACCGCAACGCCCCGGCCCGGCTGCTCACTATCGACTCGTACTGGAACACCCGTGAGGTGGGCACGACGGCAATGATCGCCGGAATTACCAGCGCGGCGGCCCTGGGCGTCGACGCCGTCAAGGTCCTTATGCCTTGGAACACCCCGGCGGCCGGCCGTGCGGCCATCGTGAGCATGATCTCAACCGTCGTCGAAGCGGCGGCCCCGCTCGGGCTACCGGTCATGGCCGAACCCATTGCCTTCGAAATGGAGCGCGGGCCCGAAGCAGTGAAGATCGAAGCCGATGGCTGCCGCGTGGCCATGGAACTCGGGGTCGACATCCTGAAGGTCGCTTACCCGGGCGATGTCGGCACGTTGGCGTCTTGGCGGGCAGAACTGCACCTGCCGATCGTCATGCTCGGCGGGCCTCAGGGCGGTACCACCAGCGACCTTCTGTCAATGGTCTCGGACGCCATCAGGGCGGGCGCCAGCGGCATCGTGATCGGTCGAAGGGTGTGGCAACGGCCCATTGACGAAGCGGCCAGCCTGCTGGAGAAGCTCTACGCCATAGTGCACGCCCACGGCGTTTCTGTTTGACCTTCAGGCAGAACGGGCGCTAGTGGCCACGGCCTCCAGGGCGATGGCCAGCATTTCGCAACCGGCATCGGGGTGACCCTTGGCCCGTTCGGGCACCCAGCTGGCGCGGCCCGCCTTTGGTTCCATTTCCGCCGTGGCCTCGGCCGCCGCCGCCGCCGCCCGAGCGGCCTGTGAAAGTGCTTCCTGCGTGTTCAAGCCCGAGCCGAGCGACAAGCCCAGGCTGTTGGTAACGGCGTCGAGCCCGTCAACCAGCGTCCGGTCGCCGACTGCCGCCTTTCCCCGAGCCTGGATTCCCTCCGTGGCGACGGCGAAGGCCCGCACGAGCGCCTCTACCGGGTTGGCCGGGGGCTCCGCCAGCGCCTTGGCCGCCCTCAAGAAACCGGTGGCGACGAGAGTCCCGCTGGTGGACGGGGCGCTCCTGGCTATGGCCGCCCCGCAGCTGGACAGCAATTGAGCATCGGTCTGTTCCCCGCTGGCCGCCAGCACCTCCCTGAGAGCCTGGGCCGCCTGCGACATGGTTATGCCGAGGTCACCGTCACCGGCGTAGCCGTCGAGACGGTTGAGCTCCGCCGCCGACCCCTCGACGGCATCCGCGGCGGCCGAAAGAGAACTGACCAAAGCGGTGGTAGCCACGGCCGCTTACCGCTTCACCAGGAACGGTGAGTCACAAGGCGCGTCCAGAAGCCTCACGATCTCGTCGTCCAGCCGGAGTACAGACACCGATGCGCCGGCCATCTCCAGAGAAGTGGCGTACTCCCCCACCCACGTCCGCCGAACTCGTACTCCTGCGGACGTTAGACCGGCATGGACAGAGCGGAACAGGATGTACAACTCCTCCCTCGGCGTCGCCCCGAGACCGTTCACGAGCACGGCCACTTCGTCACCCGGTGTGTAAGGCAGGTCGGGGACGATGCGGCCGACGAGCTGTTCTGCGATCTCGGCGGCGGGCTCGAGCGAGCCGCGCCGGACCCCTGGCTCACCGTGGATACCCATGCCGATCTCCATTTCCCCGTTCGGCAAGCTGAACGTGGGCTGTCCGGCGGCGGGGACTATGCATGGCGACAGGGCGACACCCATGGACCGCAGGCCCGAAGCGGCCCGCTCCACGACGGCCACCACCTCGTCGAGCGAGCCCCCTTCCTCTGCTTTGGCGCCGGCCACTTTGTAAAGAAAGGCAATGCCGGCGACGCCCCGCCGGCGGCTTTCGGATCCGACCGGAGCCGATGCGACATCGTCCGCGCCCAGCACGGTCGAGGTTTCTATGCCTTCGGCAGAGGCCAGCTCGGCGGCCAGGTCGAAGTTCATGACGTCGCCGCCGTAATTGCCGTACAGGTAGAGCACGCCGGTCCCGCCGTGGACGGCCCTGGTCGCCTCCAGGATCTGGTCCGAACTGGGCGAGGCGAACACATCTCCTACGGCTACCCCGTCCGCCAGGCCGTAGCCCGACATAGCCGAGGAACAGCGGCAGGTGCCCGGAACCCCCGCCGGTGACAATGCCGACCTTGCCTTCCGCAGGCGCCGAGGCGCGCACGAGCACCCGTTTGGCCGGCGCTCGCAGGCTCTCCGGGTGGGCCAGGAGAATGCCGTCGAGCATCTCGTCCACGAAGGCCTTCGGCTCGTTGATGATCTTTTGCATGGGCATTTTTCGGTTCCCCTATCTACCTGTCGTCGACCTGCCTGATGCGGCTGGTCTAATGCGGCTTGTCCATGGCGGCCCTGGCCCTGTCACGCTGACCGTTGGCGATGGTGCTAGGCGCGGCGCCGGCGACCTCGGCCCAGGTTAAGTCACGAGGCTTCGGGAACGCCTCCGGCCCGCGTGAACAGCCCCGCCGCGCACCCGCCAAACAGGGCCGCTCCCCGCGCCCCGGCCTCGACCACCTCCGGCCAGCGGGACCGGGGGAACAGGCGACGCTTACGTTCCCGCAACCCGGCCAGGTGGGACCACCCACCCGTCAGTACGAGCTGGTCGGCCGGCCCGGCTTCTAGTTCTGTCGCCCGCACGATACGGGCGGCTCCCTCAGAGGCCTCGTCGAGAGCGGCGTTCCACAGCGCGGCCGGGGAGGCGTCGGGCCCGACGTCCAGGACCGAGGGAGCGGCGTACGGGCCGTCGCGCACGACGCGAAGAGAGCCGCTGGCCGCGCCGGTAGCGGCGGCGTCGAACGCCTCCAGGGCCTCGTCTTCAACGCCTAGCAAATGGAGGACCGGCCCGAGGGCCAGCCCGAGCGACTGACCGCCAATGAGGGAGTACCTCTCGGGCACCGTGTGCCATCCGGCGGTTAGGCCTGAAGCCACTGCCCGGCGCAACTGGTCCTCGTCAAGCGGTGCCACCGTCCGGACCAGTGCTTCTGCCGAACCGCAGGAGTCGAGCAGCGTCCCCGGGCCGATGGCGCCCGTACCGGCAGCGACGCAGATGTGGTCGTGGCCGGCCGATGCCAGTGCGCAACCCCGGAGCCGTTCCAGCGTGCGGGGGCTGTGCTCCGTGGCGGCGGAGAAGCCTTGCAACGACGGCTCAGTCACATGCCCCACGAGTTCGCCGGCCTGAACAACAGGCGGGAACAGGTTGATTGGCACAGCCGCCCATTCCAGCGCCTCCACCCACCACCTCCGCCCGGCCAGTAAAAGCGCACCAGTGCGGGAGGCCAGTGAAGCTTCGGACACCCGTTCCCCGCCGAGGGCGTGGACCACCCAGTCGGCGACGCTAAGCGCGCACGCGGCGGAACTACCTTGGTGGCGGGAGCGCCACGCCAGCTTTACGAGGGTGCAGAAATGGGAGGGGGCAAGCCCGGTGCGTCCGGAGAACGTCTGCTCGCCGAACACGCGGACCAGGTCCGCGGTCTCCTCTTCGCCGCGCGTGTCGTGCCACGCAATGGCCGGAGCTACCGGTTCGCCATTTATGTCCAAGAGGGCCATCGTTTCGGCCATGCTCGTTACGCCCAGGCCCACCACAGGGCCGGCCGGTGCCAGTTCCAGCGCCGTGCTTACGGCCCGGGCCACGGCGTCGAGGATTTCGAGGGGGCCGATCTCTGCCCCGGTGGGCACCGGATGCCACGGGGTCGGGACGCTGCCCCAGGACACCTCGTCGCCGTCGGCTGTCACGACGGCCGCTTTGGTCATGGTGGTGCCGACGTCGACGCCCACCAGGAGCTCTGCCTCAGGCACGTCTTTTAGCTCCTTGACAAGACTGGCGCGACCCGAAAGCCTGTACTGACTATGAACCGGTGCAGGATGAACGCGCCCGACCGGCGCCGGCGGGACCAACGCGTGGGGGGGCCGGAGAGGGGATGGCCGTGGTAACTGACGGCGCCGGCGTCCCCGAGGGCGCGGGACGGGCCGAGGCCGACGGTCCCGGCTTGCAGCCCGCCAATGCCGGTGGGGTGGCCGTCGACGGCGAGGTGCCCGTCATTGCTGTGCGGGGGATCACCAAGCATTTCGGCAGCATACAAGCCCTCAGGGGGGTGGACCTCGAGGTCCGCAAGGGCGAGGTAGTGGGCCTGGTGGGTGACAACGGCGCCGGCAAGTCCACTCTCGTCAACATCCTGTCGGGCGCCCTTCAGCCCAATACCGGGACGATCCTGGTGGATGGTAAATCGGTGACGTTCGGGTCGTCCCTCGAGGCGCGCCGGCTCGGGATCGAGACTGTTTACCAGGACCTTTCCCTGGCCCCTGACCTCAGCGTGTGGGCCAACATCTTCTTGGGGCGCGAGGAGACGGTGAAGGGACCGCTCCGGTTGTTCGGTTGGCTCGACCGCAAGGCCATGGCCCGCTCCGCCGAGGTTGACCTCGAGCGCACCCGTATCCGCATCGGCTCGGTGAACTCGCTGGCCGGGCGGCTTTCGGGTGGCCAGCGCCAGGCCATTGCCGTCGGGCGGGCCGTGGCCTGGGGATCGAAAGTCATACTCATGGACGAGCCCACTGCTGCTCTAGGCGTCGAGCAGCAAGAGAGAGTGGCGGAACTGGTGCGCTCTGTCTGTGACAACGGTGTACCGGTCCTATTGATCAGCCACAACCTGCCTCAGGTGCACAAGATCTGCGACCGGGTGGTCGTCCTGTTCCAGGGCCGGGTGGTGGCCGACCTGCGTCCGGCTGAGTCGTCGGTGGACGACATCGTGGCGTGGATAACGGGCGCCGCCATGGGGGGGACGCGCAGTGGCCTCTAACAGGTTGGCCGCCAAAGCTTCGGTGCCATGCCGTTGAGACTTCCGTCCGCCCTGACCCCGTCGGGGACCGTCCCGCCGGGCGCCGGCCCCGAGGGCGACGCCGCCCGTACCCGGGCGGCGTGGCTGGACTGGGTAGACCGCACCGGTGACTTCTGGATAGTCGGCGTGCTCGGCCTGATGATCCTGGTGTTCGGGCTCCTGTCGCCCACCTTGTTCACCAGGGCCAGCTGGCTCAACACATCCCAGTACGCGGTCGAGTTCCTGCTCCTGGCTATCGGCCAGACGTTCGTGATCATCACCGGGGGCATCGACCTCTCAGACGGCGCCATCCTCGGCTTCACCGGCATGGTCTCGGGCGTGGTCATGCAGAGCATGCTCAGCTCGCACGAGAGCACCTTGCTGGCGACCATTGTCGGGTTCGCGGTTGCGCTGGCGCTGGGGGCGTTCGTCGGCTTCGTCAATGGTTTCCTTATCACCCGGCTGAAGCTGCCGCCGTTCATCGTCACCCTCGGTACGCTCACCGCCGTCGGCGCCGCCCCCAGCCTCGTGAACGGGGGCAACGAGATCGTGAACCTCCCTCCTCAGATCGGCACCATCGGGACGGCCACGGTCCTCGGGGGCTGGATCTACGTCACCGTCCTCGTGGCCGCCGTGGCCTGCATCATCATGGGCCTGGTGCTCCACCGCACCCGCTATGGGCTGCGTACTTATGCCATCGGCAGCAACAACGTCGGTGCCCGGCGTTCAGGTATCAATGTCAACCGTCACCTCGTGATGGTGTACACCGTCTCCGGGCTCCTGGCCGGCCTGGCGGGGATGATGGTGACGGCCAACTTCGACACCGCCACACCGGTCGCCGGCCAGAACGACGAGCTCAGCGCCATCGCCGCCGTAGTGATCGGGGGGGCCAGCCTGTTCGGAGGGCGCGGCACCATGCTCGGCACGGTGGTAGGGACCTTCATCATCGCCCTGCTGGTCACCGGTCTCGTGCTCGTAGGAGTGAACGGCAGCTGGGAACAGGTTGCCACCGGGTTCATCGTCGTGGCCGCGGTGGCACTGGACCAGGTGCGTCTCCGGTTGGCCGAGCGGTGAGCGATTGGGCCCTATCAGCAACCAAACGACCGTAACCGCCAAATAAACGACCGTAACCGCCTAAGAGGCCTGGCCGGGTGCACCAGCAGACGAGCCAGGAAGTTCCCAACCAGACAGGCTGAGGGCCGACCTTCAGCCGCTACATGCAGAGAAAGGAAAACCCGACCAAATGATCAAAAGAGATAACCCACGCCGGGGGGGCTGGCGCTTCAGGTGGACTTCAGCAGGCGCGACGCTGTGCCTGGTATCTGGAGCACTGTTCGGCGTGGCCGCCGCACCTGCCAGCGCGGCTTCGAAATACACGATCGAGCTCATCCCGGGCCTCACCGTGGACCCCTTCTACATCACCATGCACTACGGGGCCGAGCAAGAGGCAGCCAAGCTCGGCGTAACCCTCAAGTGGGCGGGGGCGACCACGTTCTCACCCACCACGCAGATCCCTGTGGTCAATTCGATCTTGGCCAGCAAGCCGAGCGCGTTGCTCATCGCCCCCACTGACACCCATGCCTTGTTCGCCCCGATGGACGCCTATGTCAAGGCCGGAATCCCCGTTATTGCCGTGGACACGACCCTGGCGAACACTTCCATCCTGACCTCGGCCATCAGCTCGGACAACTACCAGGGCGGCGAGAAGGCCGCCGACACTATCGCCTCACTGGCACATGACAAGGGTGACGTTGCGGTTATCAACGTGCAGCCGAACGTCTCCACCACCGACCTGCGCCAAGACGGTTTCCTGGCCGAGATGAAGAAGTACCCCAACATGAAGGTCGTTGCCCACGTCTACGACCAGGACTCTCCCACCACCGCTGAGTCGGAGGCGAGGAGCATCATCCTGGCCCACTCCGGGCCTGGTCGGCATCTTCGGGACCAACCTGTACTCCGCCCAGGGCGGCGGCCAAGGGTGTTGACGCCGCCGGTGACAAAGGCAAGGTGTTCGTGGCCGGTTATGACGCCGAACCCCTCGAGGTGAACCTGCTGAAGCAGGGTGTCATCAACATCCTCGTCATCCAGAACCCGGCCATGGAGGGTTCCCTGGCTGTCCAGTACGCCTACGACGCCTTGACCGGGCACAAGTCCGCCATCAAGAAGTCCGTGCTGCTGCCGAACGTGGTGGCGACTACCGCCAATGCCAGCAGCCCCATGATCAGCAAGTACTACTACAAGACCTCGGCCTGAACAGCAGTTGTCGACGTTGTCCCGCCCCGGCCTGGCCGGGGCGGGCTGGCGTAAAGGGCCGGCCCGCTACTGGGTCACCCCCGGGCCAGCGCCTCGCACCAGTGGGCAGTCGTTGTGTACTGCAGGGTCACGGGGTCGCCGTAACGGTCAGCCAACTCGCTCACCTCATCGGCTACTCGCGCTTGCCGGTCTGCGGGCAGAGCGGCCATGAAACTTACCGACAGGACCCGGGCGACGAGCTGATCGCGGTCTACCACTTGTTCCATCGGGAAACTTTGCTCGGTCAACGGGCCGAATAGACGCGTTTGGCGAAAAGCGGTCTGCCAGGCCTGGTCCTGGTGTGAGGGCGTGGCGCCCCGGTACCCCTCCATCACGCTGGCCAGTTCCGCCTGCACCGGCTGGTCCATGTCGCGGCGGTTCCAGATCAGTCCCAGCCGTCCTTGCCGGACGAGCACCCGGTGGATCTCGGCCAGGGCCTCATCGCCCCGGAACCAGTGGAAAGCCTGCCCGACGGTAACGGCTCCAGCCGAGTTGTCGGGTAACGGGACCTGTTCGGCCGTCCCTTCGAGCACCTCGGCGGCGGGGACGACGGACCTGAGCACGTCTCTCATCCCTTTCACCGGCTCGACCGCAATTACGCGAGCACCGGTGGGGAGCAGCAGGCGGGTCAGCTTGCCTGTCCCGGCGGCCAGGTCGACAACGGTCGAACTGCTGTTTATGTTCAGTGACCCGATAAGCCAGCTGATGGCGCTGGCCGGGTAGTCAGGCCGCCCCTTCTCGTAGTCGTTGGCCTTGGGGCCGAAGGCCAAAGCTTCAGGCATGATGTCCACGGGCCAATAGTTGCGGCGCCACGGCGTGAACTGCAAGCTTGGTCCAGTGCGCGCCATGAACACTCACATGAGGCCGTAGGCGGCGAGCGTGCCTCTCGTCGCCGGGGTCGATTGTTCCACCCAGTCCACCAAAGTTCTCGTTGTTGACGCGGATGACGGTCGGGTCATAGCCACCGGAGCGGCCAATAACGAAGTCTACGGGGAGGGTGGTGCCCGGGAGAGCGACCCGAAGGGCTGGGAGGCTGCCATGGCAGACGCCCTGGCCCAAACCGGGCGAGCCTCCGATATCGCTTCCGTATCCGTCGGAGGCCAGCAGCACGGGCTTGTTGTCCTCGACGGCTCGGGACGGCCGCTACGCAAGGCCCCGCTCTGGAACGACACCCGGAGCGCCCCCGACGCCCGCGCCCTCGTTGACAGCCTCGGTGGTCCCGAAGCGTGCGCCAAAAGAGTGGGATCGGTCCTTACGAGTTCGTTTACCGTGGCCCACTGGGCGTGGCTGCGCCGGACCGAACCGGAGACGGCGGCCGCCGCCCGCCAGGCCATGTTGCCCCATGATTACCTCAACTTCTGCCTCACGGGCATAGCCACCACCGACCGCAGCGACGCCTCGGGCACGGGCTGGTGGAGCCCGGCCGATAACACGTACGTAGCTGAGGTACTGGCCCTCGGCTCTGTGCAGCTGGAGCCGGGCTTGCTACCCGAAGTACTGCCTCCCGAGGGAGTGGCCGGCGAGGTGAACGAGGAAGCGGCCCAACAGTTCGGGCTTCTGGCCGGCACAATGGTGGCGTGTGGGGCCGGTGATAATGCGGCGGCCGCATTGGCGCTCAGTTTCGCGCCCGGGGAGGCCGCCCTTTCCCTCGGGACATCGGGGACCGTTTACGCTCCGTCCGCCGTGCCCAGCGCCGACCCTACGGGCACCGTGGCCGGATTTGCCAGTGCTGACGGGCGTTTTCTGCCTTTGGCGTGCACGCTCAATGCGACCGTGGCCATTGACCGTACTTGCGAGTGGCTCGAGCTGTCCCGCGAGGACGTGGCACCGTCGGAAGGAGTTGTGTTCCTTCCGTGGCTCGGGGGAGAGCGGACCCCGAACGCCCCCACGGCGACGGGGACAATGACGGGGCTGCGTTACCAGACCGATAAACGGGCCATTTTGCAAGCCGCCTATGAGGGCCTGGTGGCAACGCTGCTGGAGGCCACGGCCTTCCTGGACCAGTGGGCGCCACAAAGCATGGACGCCCCGCTGTTGCTATTGGGGGGCGGAGGGCGCGGTCAGGCGTGGCAAGAAACAGTGGGCCGTCTGTCGGGACGCCCGTTGCTCGTTGTGGAACTGAGCGAGCTGGTTGCCTACGGAGCGGCGGTCCAGGCCAGCGCCGTCCTCAGCGGGAGACCCCCGGCCGAGGTGGCGCGGGACTGGGGAGCCCGGCGCGGTGTGTTGCTCCCCCCTGTCCCTCGTGACGACTCTGTCCTGGAGGCGGTGGCCGCTTGGCGCCAGCTCGTCCTTCCCTCATTTTGACGTCGCCACCAAGCGCCGATGGTTTTTCGAGCTGTTGCCGCCCTTTTTGAGCGCCCGGTCAGTCGACTGGGCGGGACAGCATGCCAATTACGTCCCTGAAGAGGCCATGGCGCCCGGTCGCATCCCGGTCCCAGCTGTTTTCCTCTTCCGGTGCGTCGCTCTGCAACACCACCACTTGCGTCGGGGCGTGGAGGGCGGCGCCGCAATACTGGCACCGCTCGTCCCAGGTGTGAAGGACGGGGGCGCCGCACTGCTGGCAACGCGCCGCCTGCGACTGTGTTGCGAGAGTGGGTCGGGTTTCGAGAGTGGGTTGGCCCTGCGGGCCGGCGGCGCGGACGGGCAGGGAGCCGGCAGCCTGCTGGTCAAGCCACACGACTTCACACGCACGACAGGTAGCGGCACTGCCGGTGGGGACGGCCTTGAGGGTCATCGCCGTGGAGCAAAACGGGCAGGTAACCGGCGTGGCCGGCGTGCCGGGCGAGGGCGCCACCGGCTCGGCCGTCCAGATGTGCTGACCCAGCGGGCCGGAAAGTTGACGCAGGACGGCGATACCGATGACGACGCCTCCACAGCCGGCGCAGACGTACTGGCGGAAACCTTCCACCTGGCCCATTACAAGGTCGCCCCCGCAACCGGGGCAGGACAAATGTTCGGAGCCCATCGGTCTTAGTGTCGGCCGGTGGCGTGGTTTACCTGAGGGCAATGTCCCTTCAGTGAGCTTGTGCGGGTGCGTGACTTCGAGCCGGGCGACGCCTCAGGACCGTGGGCGGCGACGCTTAGGACGGCTCGGTCTTACGCCCGTCGGCTGGAATGGCCGCACGGTAGGCTGACAATATGTCGCTCCAGGAAGCAACCCGGTACCAGGGGATCAGTGCCAAGGCTTACGAGCACCCGGCCGACCGGGCGGCGACGGCAGCTTTGCGGTCGATCCCTCTGTTGGACAAGGCGGTCAAGTACCTCTCGGACCTCGCTCACGAAAGGCTTGTCCGCCAGCTCTACATCGGCAACGCGGTGCAGGTTTCCGACCGGCAAGTCCCATTGCTCTGGGCCAGGCACGTCCAGGCCGCCTCCGTCCTTGACGTGGCGCAGGTACCTGACCTGTTCGTGACGCAAATGCCAATTGCCAATGCCCTCACTATTGGCGCCAAACGACCAATGGTCGTAGTCCTATCAGGCCTCGTGCGGGACTATACGGGGAGCGAAGTAGACGCCGTGCTGGCCCACGAAATGGGGCATGTCCTTTCGGAGCACAATTATTACCAAACTGCTCTGGAGTTCCTGCGCCAGATTATCCAAAATACGACGGGGGTGCCCACGTTCCTTCCGGGGCTGCCGTTGCGGGCTGTCTTTTACGTGCTGCAGGAATGGTCGAGGGCGGCCGAACTTTCTGCCGACCGCGCCAGTGCACTAGTGGTCGGCGACCCTCTGGTTACGTGCCAGGTGCTGATGCGGGTGGCAGGCGGCGCTCTGGACGGGATGAGCTTGGACGCTTTTCTGGCTCAAGCAGCACGGTACGCGGACGAGGAGGACCTGTTTGCACGGTGGTCCCGCGCCTGGGTGGAAGCCAGTCAGCGGCACCCATTTCCAGTCAAGCGCGCCCGTGAACTGATGAGCTGGGTGAGCGACGGGAGCTACGACCGGATAAGAGCGGGCAATTATGTGCGTCGCGGCCAGGAGCCACCGCTTCCCAGGGAGCTGGACGCGGCGACATTGCACTACCGTGACCGTTTCCTGAGGATCCTGCAGGTTACGGCGGGCGGTGTCGAGCGCATGCTTGGCCAACTCGAGGACTGGCTCAGGTCGGAGGGCGCCTCAGAGGCCGGAGACGCCGGCGGCGCCAGAGGGCGGGGCCGAGCGGCCAGGCCAGCGGCAAGGGCGCAGCGGCCAAGGGCGCAGCGGCCAAGGGCGCAGCGGATGGCCGGGGACAAGAGGTCAGCGCACCTGACTCGTTCTCGCCGCCGGCGTACAAATAAGCTGATCTGGGCGGAGTTTTTGGGCGCGCTCGTCGGCGGTGATAAACCCTCCACGCTAATTGCCGGAAAACAGCTACACGCCTAGAGGCCGACAGAGTGGGCGAGCCAAAGACGAGGAAAAGGTTGCTTCTGGGCGCGGTATTTGTTTCTGGGCGCGTTTGCCGCTCGATATCGACAAAAATCACGCCCAAATGGAAAAAGCGCGCCCAGAAAGCCCCTCGCGGACGCCGGCCAGTCTGGCTGAACCGCATTCGAGGTCGCTCGAAAGCCAATCACCCGAGCACTGGGCCGATGGCGGGCTGCGCGCGGGTACACACCCGCCGGCAGCCACGTCCGGAAGCCACGTCCGGCGGCATGGTCGAAGGCAGCTGACGCCGGCTCTCCCACCGGCTGATAGCTTGCCGGCATGAACAGTGTCATGCCGATACGCCAGATCGGGTCCCTCGACGTCTCTTTAGTGGGCCTGGGTTGCAACAACTTCGGCGGCCGATTAGACGAGCCGCACAGTGCGGCTGTGGTCTCGGCCGCGCTAGATGCCGGCATCACCTTCTTCGACACGGCCGACGTCTATGGGGGCACCCTCAGCGAAGAGTATGTGGGCCGGGCGATCGGCAATCGCCGGCCTGACGTAATAATCGCCACCAAGTTCGGCGCCAGGGTGGACGACGACCGGAAAGGGGCGGCCCCGGCCTACGTCAAACGAGAACTCGAGGACAGCCTGCGCCGGCTCGGTACGGACTACGTCGACCTGTACCAACTACACGAACCCGACCCGGCCACTCCGATCGCGGACACGCTCGGTGCGCTGGCGGATGCGGTCAAGGAGGGCAAGGCGCGGGAGATCGGTTGCTCGAACTTTTCCGCCGCTCAACTGCAAGAGGCTGAAGCCGCCGTTGCCGCCGGCGCCGCCCGCTTTGTCAGCGTGCAAAACGAGTACAGCCTTTTCCACCGCCAGCCTGAACTCGAGGTACTGCCTGAGTGCGAGGTGCTCGGGATCGCGTTCATCCCGTACTTCCCTCTGATGTCCGGCCTGCTGTCAGGCAAGTACCATCGGGGCGAGCCGCCCCCGGCCGGGCCCGTTTGGCCGGCAATTCGGCCGAACGCCAGCGGGAACTCTTCTCTGACGCCAACTTCGATGTCATCGAGGCGCTTGAAAGTTACGCCCAGGACCACGGCCACAGCATCCTCGAGCTGGCCATCGCATGGCTGGCGGCCAAGCCCTCGGTCGCATCTGTCATAGCCGGGGCCACGAAGCCCGAGCAGGTACGGGCCAATGTCAAGGCCGCCGACTGGGCTATGACTGACCAGGAAGTGCGCGAGGTCGAGGCCATCGTCCCACCGGCGGCCAGCGCCGCGTAAAACGCCGGCCGAGGTCAGCCCAGGATAGGGTCCAGGGGTGTGCGCTTGAGGACCTCGTGGAGCGGGTTGAGCATGGCGAGGCGACCTTCGTGCTCGCCGACCGTGCCTTCTGCCACCAACTGAGCCCCGGTTTCCACGCCCGGGACGTCCCGACGGGTAAAGACGAGCGTCATTGACCCGCTGCGGTCGGCCAGCGTACAGCTCAGCACCTGAGCGCCCTGCCAGGGCTGGACTTCGACGGAGGTAACTCGCCCGGCGATCTTGGCCTTTTGACGCCAGCTGATCTCGCCTATAGGGACGGCGCCTTCGACGAAGACGGCTCCGTCACTTGCGTCCTGGTCCCGCCGACGTTTCTTTTCCGCCTTGTCCCGGCGGGCTTTGTCCTGTTGCTCGACGGCGCGGCGCGTGGAGCGGCCCTTGCCCACCTGGAAAGGCACGACCGTCGCCGTGGCGTGAGGGAGGCCGCCCAGCATGGCCGCTAACTGGTCAGCCGTGCGGTCATGCAATAGATGGCCCCAACCCCATGAATAAACCCGTCGAGGCAGCAGCACGGTGACCTCGGTGTCGCCGCCAGCCAGCGTATTGGCGACCAGTTCGACCGCTGCTCGCCCCAGTCGGCGGTCGCGGCACTCCCTGATCTCCAGCGGCAAGCGGCGGATCATGAGGCGTTCCCAGTTTTCCTTCAGCAGTTTCGCGACCTGATTGTCCAGGAAGAAATGGACCGCTCTTACTTCGTCCGGGGCCAGGCTGCGGGCGTACTGGATGGCGCGGGCGGTGGCCAGGTCAAGCCTGTCCACGAACACCAGGACGACGTGACGGCGCAGGACGGGCATCTCGGACGCCTCGTTCGCGCCCTGTTCGAGTTGGTGCGCCTCGCTACGGTACTCGCGGTTCAGTCGGATCAGCACCAACGTAAGGACCGGGAAGAGGATGACGATTGTCCACGCGCCTTGCCCGAACTTGGCCACTACGAGGATCCCCACCACGACCCCTGACAGGATGGCCGCGCTCAGGTTGATTACCAGCTTGCGCTTCCAACCGCGGCTGCGGTGCCTCAGGTGGTACTTGGTCATCCCAGCCCCGGCCATGGTGAAGCCGGTAAATACGCCGATGGCGTAAACGGCCACCAATGCCGTGACATTTGACTGCGTGACGACCAGAAGGGCAATGGCAATGGTGGCGAGGACGATGATCCCGTTGGAAAAAGTCAAGCGGTGACCTCGCCGCGTCAGCTGACGGGGAAGGAAGCGGTCTCCGGCCACAAAGCTGGCCAGGAACGGGAAACCATTGAAGCTGGTATTGCCGCCCGTGTAGAGGATGAGGAGGGTGGCCAACTGCACGATGTAAAACAAGGCATGCCCGATGGGGCTCGAACCAAAAACCGCCTGCGCCTCCTGGGAGATAACGGTTGGCGCCCCGGCGACAAAGGGAGCGGCGTGCGTCCACTTGGCCAAGAGCGAGGTACCCAGCACCAAAGTGCCAAGCGTGACGCTCATAAGTACGTAGACCTTGCGGGCACGAACTCCTTCGGGCGGCTTGAACGCGCTCACACCATTGGAGATGGCTTCCACGCCCGTCAGGGAGGACCCGCCGTTAGCGAACGAGCGCATCAGGACAAAGATCGTGGCGCCCATCAGCCAACCACTGCCCGGATGCCCGAATGGGTAAAGGCCCTCCCGGTGGACCGAGTACTGAGGAAGGTTGCCGATCAGTTCGCGGATGAGCCCAGTGATGATCACTGTTAGCAGGCAGAAGATGAAAAAGTACGTCGGGATGGCAAAGACTCGACCGGCTTCGCGTATCCCCCGCAGGTTGCCATAGGCAATAAGGACGACGACGGCCACGCTGATCGGGACGGTGTAAGAAAGCAGGGCCGGGAACGCCGATACGAGAGCATCGGTGCCGGCCGCCGTCTGGACGGCGACCGTTACGGTGTAATCGATGAGCAATGCCACCGCCGCGACCTGGGCCACTGTCGGCCCGAAGTTCTCTCGGGCGACGACGTAGGACCCGCCGGCACGCGTATAAACCATTACGACTTGCCGGTAGGAGAGGGTCACGAAGAACAGCACCAGCAACAGGGTGAGCGTGACCGGGATCACCAGGGTAAATGCGGCCAGTCCTACATAAGGCACCAATTCGACGAGCATTTCCTCGGTCCCGTAGGCCGACGAGGAGATGGCGTCGGGGGTCAGTACCCCCATACCGACGAAGGTCCCTAGTCGCTCGGTTTCCAGCTGTTCGGTCACTAGAGGCGCCCCGAGCAGCCGGTTCTTGATCCTGTACCCGAGGGTTTCGGGCAGTTCTATTGCCGGCGGTGACGGCCGCGTTACGGGCGCCTCGCTCTTA
Organism: uncultured Acidimicrobiaceae bacterium; assembly: GCA_963749305.1. Classification (GTDB taxonomy): domain Bacteria; phylum Actinomycetota; class Acidimicrobiia; order Acidimicrobiales; family Palsa-688; genus Fen-671. The sequence continues at coordinate 351,018 of CAVVMN010000009.1, read as the reverse complement.
GTGGTGACGACGCTCATTGCGCCCCGCTGGCATAAACGTGGGGTGCATGACAGCGAGAGGCCGCTCCGGCGAGCGCCGGACGAGCACCCTCAAGGCTGAAAGGCCGGCAACGCGAGCGGGCTGACACCCCGGCAACGGAGGTCAATGGCACTGGCTAGGAAACTTGTCCGGGCATTCGCCGCTGCCTTCTCTTCCCCGCAAGTAGCTTGCGACGTTCACTCTGCGGGGCCCGACGGCACCAGTGCCCCGCTGTCAGAGCGTAGCGGGCTGGCAGATGACGAGTTGTGTCGGGTGTCCTCAGCGTGTTGCATGTTGTCAATGCGGGTCGTCGTGGTCGGTTGCGGGAGGGTTGGCTCCGAGCTTGCCACGATGTTGTCCCGCGAAGGCAACGACGTAGCGGTCATCGACAAGAACCCGAGGGCCCTTCAACGCCTGGCCATGGACTGGGGCGGCAAAGGAGTGGTCGGGTTCGGCTTCGACCGTGACGCGCTGGAGCAGGCGGGCATCATGGACGCGCAGGCGCTAGCCGCTGTAACCAACGGGGACAACTCCAACATCCTCACGGCCCGGATTGCCAAAGAGACGTACATGGTCCCCTACGTCGTGGCTCGCATCTATGACCCCCGCCGCGCCCTCATCTACCGTCGCCTGGGCATCCCCACGGTGGCTACTGTGACCTGGACCGTCGACCAGGTGGTGCGCCGGCTGATACCCGAACGGACGGTGACCGAATGGGCCAGCCCCCAAGGCGAGGTGGTGATGGTGGAGCGCTCCCTGCCGGCGGCGTGGGTCGGTTACCGGTTAGATGACCTCGACATTGCGGGGCAAGTCAGGCTCACGGCCCTGTCGCGAGGTGGCCGGTCTTTCCTGTCCAAGCCCGGCGTGGTGGGCCAGGAAGCAGACGTCCTGTACATCTCGGTGACCGAAGGGGCACTCGATGACCTGGAGCTGCGTTTGGAGAAGGGGCCCCGGTCGTGAAGGTCGTGATCGCCGGGGCCGGGAACGTAGGCAGCTACCTCGCCGCTGACCTGCACGAAGCTGGCCATGAAGTCCTGCTCATCGAGATAGACCCCGCGGTCGCCGCCCGGGGGGCCTCCCTTGGTGTGGAGTGGATGGTGAGGGACGCCTGCGAGGTGTCCGCCCTCGACGTCGCCGGTCTGGCCAGTACGGACGTGGTCGTGGCGGCCACTGGAGATGACGAGGACAACCTGGTCATCTCGTTGCTGGCCAAGCAAGAATTCGCTGTGCCCCGGGTCGTAGCCCGGGTCAACCACCCTAAGAACCACTGGCTCTTCAACCAGACGTGGGGCGTCGACGTGGCCGTTTCCACCCCCCACCTGCTGGCTGCATTGGTCGAAGAAGCCGTGTCGGTCGGCTCGCTGGTCCGGCTGATGCAGCTCGAGTCCTCCGGGGCCCGGCTGGTCGAGGTAACCCTGGCCCCGGGTTCGCCCGCCGCGGGTACGGAGCTGTCGCGCCTGGGGATGCCGAGGGAAGCCACCGTCGTGGCCGTCGTGCGCAGGGCCCACGTAGTGGTCCCCCGAGGTGACACCGTCCTCGAACCGGGCGACGAGGTCCTTGTCCTCGTCTCGGCCGAGGCCGAAGATGTCGTCCGCTCCCTGTTGGTGTCCGATTCAGGGCCGGCGGCGGCGTGGCTGGGCCCGTCGACTTCTGCGTCGACCGGGACCCGCCCGGCAACTTAGCCGGGTGGTCTCCGGTCTGACTGACTGTTCGTCGATGAGCGCTTGGGTGTTGGTCCGACACCGCACCGACGACGACCTCGACGCCTCCGAGCGGCTCGCCTTGGCCGTCCACGAGGTCGACGGTTACCCCGTTCACATCCCGGCCGATATGCGGAAATTCCTCGTTGCCCCGGACGAGCTCACGGCCTGGGTGGCCGAGCTTGATGGAGAAGTGGTCGGGCACGTGGCGCTGCACCAGCGGTGTTCCCAGGCTTCGACAGATGTTGTCCGTGGCGAATTAGGCCTGTGCCCAGGCGACTACGGAGTTGTGGCCCGCCTACTGGTCTCGCCGGCCACCAGGCGTCGAGGCATAGGGCGGAGGCTGCTCGACGCGGCCAGGTCGGAGGCTGCATCTCGCCAGATCGTCCCGGTGCTGGAGGTGGTTACCCATCACGAGCCGGCTATCCGCCTGTACGAGACCTTGGGCTGGCGCCGTGTCGGCCAAGCGGCCATCCAGATCCCGGACCGGTCACCCATCGACGTGTTCGTCTACGTCTACAACGGCTCGGTCACCGGGCCGGCGCCCGTAACCCCGCCGGCCCTGTGACACCGCCGGCCCCGTGACACCGCCGGCCCCGTGACACCGCCGGCCCCGTGACACCGCCGGCCCCGTAACCCCGCCGGCCCGCCGCTTTCGGCCGCCACAGCGCGAGAATTGGAACGTGCTCCCGGAGCCGCGTTACGTCGAGCGGGCGGCCCGATACAGCCCGGCTGACAGCGTCTGCTGCGTGTGGGTGTCGCGGCCCGAGGAGGGGCCAACGGCCGCGTTCTGCCTGATGCGTGCATGGACATCATCTGGGACGGCGCCCGGCTCTTCGTGGCCGGCCCGGACACAGGGCCTGTACCGGTAGCAGTGACCCCGGGCGCGGCGTTCGCCGGGGTACGGTTCCACCCGGGGAGAGCGCCGGCTTTCCTCGGCCCACCGGCTTCGGAGCTGCTGGACCAGCGCGTTGACCTGGCGGATCTCTGGGGCGAGGCGGCCGCGCTTCGCCTGGTGGAACAGCTGGCCCAGGCCCCCGGCCCGGCTGCGGCCGCCGACCTCCTCGACAGAGCGGTGGCCGGGCGCGCCGATGCCGCCCTCACACCGGACCCGATGGTTGACGCCCTGGTCTACCTGCTTCGGAGGCAGCCGCCGTCCATGGGGGCAGTTCACGCCGCCAGCACGGCGCTGTCGGTAGGAGAGCGGCGACTGTACCGCCGGTGCTGCGAAGCCGTGGGGTACGGCCCGAAGACCCTGGAACGAGTGCTCCGCTTCCAGCGGGCGGTGCGCCTCGCCGGCCAAACGGGCTCTCTGGCTGTGCTGGCGGCCCGCGCCGGGTATGCCGACCAGGCCCATCTGACCAGGGAGTCCAGGCGGTTGGGCGGAACCACGCCGTCCGATCTGTTCAAGACAGCTGCCCCCGCCCTTCCGTAACCTCAGGGCTATGGACGACAAATTTGCTGCTGGTCGGGATTTCATTCTGCGAGAAGGCCGTCTCCTCGAGCGCCGGCTCTTTGCCACCTGCTTCGAGGGCGCCCCGGCCACCGGCGTCGTTGACGCCGTCAGGGCGTTCCGCAACGACGATGGCGGTTTCGGCCACGGGCTGGAGCCCGATGTCCGTTGCCCGGCCAGCTTGCCCGTGGACGTCGAAGTCGCTTTCCAGGCCCTGGCCACGGCCCGGGCCGCCGACCGAGAATTGGTGCTGGGCGCCTGCGACTATTTGTCCAAAGTGGCGGCCAGCGTGGCGGCCGGCGGCGCCGTACCGCCCGCGCTACCCGTGATCGAGTCCTTCCCGCGAGCTGCGCACTGGACTGGGTGGACTTATGAACCCAGTCTCAACCCGACGGCTGGGCTCGTCGGCGTGCTCAACCGCCTGGGCGTGGCCCACCCCTGGCTGGACGAAGCGACCGCCTTCTGCTGGGCGCAGATAGAGGGGCCGGCGTTGCCGAGCGAAGCCCACGCATTGAGCGAGGTGCTCGCATTCCTGGAGCAAATGCCCGACGACGACCGCAGTGCAGCCGCTGCGGCGAGGGTGGTCGATTGCCTTTCCGGGGCTTCTTCCTGGAGGACCGACCCTGACGACCCCGGCTATGGCCTGTCGCCGCTGAGCATTGCGCCCTTGGCGGACAGCCGATGGCGAGGCCTGTTCCCTGCGGAAGTGCTCGCGGCCCACCTCGACCGGCTGGAACGTGACCAGCAAGCCGACGGTGGTTGGCCGATCACCTGGGAGCCCCCGAGTGAAGCGGCCGTCCTGGAGTGGCGCGGGGTCGTGACCCTCGGCGCCTTGCGCACGCTGGTTTCGTACGGGCGAATGAACAGAGCGGTTTAGCCGGCCAGTGGCCGGCGCTTCACGACCGGCGCTTCACGACCGGCCTTTCTGGGCGTAGATTGTCCAACTGGGCGCGCCTTTGGTCGAAATCGAACAGGAAAGGCGCCGAGAAGCGGAAAGTGCGCCCAGAAGGCCGGCGATGCGCCATGCGCATCGCAGTGGGCAGTGGGCAGTGGGCAGTACTAAGCGTCCCGTGGGTGGCAGCCGGAGCCCGTCAGGCAGCAATCGGCCTAATTGAGGACAAGCCAGGTCTTGCCATCGATGAGCTCGCGCACCGCGTCGAGGTGGCCGGCATGGGTGGCCGTCTCAGTAATGACATGCAAAATGGCTTCGCGCAGGTCGCCGTAGCGCCAGTTGGGCCAACGTTCGGGCCAGTTAATGGGAGGGCTATCGAGTGGAGTAGAGGCAATCATGGCGTTCGCTAGTTCTATTTCACTCCGGTAGAGGCCCAGCACCTCTTGCACGGGGACCTCCGGGCCGACGGTCCAGGCATCGGCCGGTTGCTCCACTGGCTCCCCCGCGAAGACGTTGCGGAACCAGAACCGCTCGACATCGAGGGCAAGGTGGTTCACCAGTCCGACGCAGGTCCAACCGGAAGGCAGAACGGGCCGGCGCAGGGCTTCGTCGGGAAGGCCGTCGAGGATGCCGAGGACATGCTGGCGTTGATCGTTCAGGGAGGTCAGGAGAAGCTGTCTTTCCCGGGGCGTTGTTTGACGCTCGGGCACAGCTTCCCCTTTTTCGGCGGCCACGTCGCCACCTTATGTCATGTTTGGCGGGCGAGGCCGGCGAGCTTTGGACGGTTTGTGACGCTATAGCGAAGAAATCGTCCAAAGCGCCGCAGTTCGGAGGCTGGGGCCCCGAGGATGCTGGCGGGGGCGGGCGGCGGCCAGTTGGGGCGGGCGCGGGCTGGCCGGGACCGTGGCCGTCGCCGTCAGCTAGTGCAGCTTCGCCAATGCCTCGTTCAACTGGAGGACGACGATGTAGCTGCTGCCGAGAAAACCCCATTGTTCGCCGTGAGTTTCGCGGTCGATTAGTTTCCGCAGCACTGACGGGGCGATGCCGGTAGCCCGTGACACCATGGGGATCTGGACGATGGCGTCTTGGGGTGCGATGTCAGGGTCGTACCCGCTACCCGAAGTGGTAACGAGGTCCGGGGTGGGGTCGACGCCCAGCCGGTGCCAATATTGCACCAGTTCCCGGGTGTTATCGAGTAGCACGCTGGAACGCGGGCCGAGATTGCTGGCGCCGGACTCACCGGGGACGCCGTTTGCTTCCAAGGGGTTGTCGCCTCCTGAAACTTTCTCCTTGGGGTTGGCGGCATATGGTCCGGTATCGTCAGGCCGGCCGTGGAACCATCTCGGGCTGGTCCAGTTTTGGCCAATGAGCGTCGACCCGGTTGGGGTAATGGAGCCGTCCACCTTGCTTTTGAAGGCGAGTTGCGAGATGCCAGTCCCCAGGTAGGCGTAGGCGAAGACCAGCCCAACGGCGAGGACGGCGAAGGTCACTGCACGGCGAAGGTTTAACAGCATCAGTCGGCCTCTCTAGTACCAGTGAAGAGCGACGAGGATAAGGTCAATTAGCTTTATGAAGATGAAGGGCGTAATAATCCCGCCTACGCCATAAATGAACACATTGCGGCGCAGGATGGAAGCCGAGGACGCGGGCCGGAACTTTACCCCCCGTAGGGCAAGCGGGATCAAGGCGATGATCACCAACGCGTTGAATATAACCGCCGACAGGACAGCCGATTGCGGGCTGTGGAGGCTCATGATGTTCAGCGCATTAAGCTGGGGGTACGTGAGGGCGAAGAGGGCCGCGATGATGGCGAAGTATTTCGCCACGTCGTTGGCGATCGAGAACGTCGCCAAGGAGCCCCGGCTTATCAGGAGCTGTTTGCCGATCTCGACAACGTCAATGAGCTTGGTCGGGTTGGAATCGAGGTCGACCATGTTGCCGGCCTCTTTGGCCGCCGTGGTACCCGTGTTCATGGCCACGCCGACGTCGGCCTGGGCCAAGGCCGGCGCGTCGTTGGTACCGTCGCCGGTCATGGCTACAAGCTTCCCGCCCTCTTGTTCGGTCTTGATCAAGTCCATTTTTGCTTCGGGCGTGGCCTCCGCCAGGAAGTCGTCCACACCGGCTTCTTGCGCGATGGCGGCGGCGGTAAGCGGGTTGTCACCGGTGATCATTACCGTCCGTATGCCCATCTGGCGCATTTGGTCGAACTTGTCGCGGATACCCTGTTTCACGACATCTTTGAGCTCGATCACGCCCATGATGTCCTTCCCATCGGCCACCACGAGCGGCGTCCCACCTGAGCGCGAGATGTTCTCGACGGTCGGGTCGAGGTCGGGTGGGACCGTCCCGCCTTTCTCCGTCACCCAACGTTTAACAGACTCGGCCGCCCCTTTGCGGATTTACTGACCGTCGAGGTCGAGACCGGACATGCGGGTGGTGGCCGAGAACGGCACGAAAGTAGGGCTGGGCCCAGGTCTCGCTCCCGAATTCCGAAGCGGTCTTTGGCGAGCACCACGATCGAGCGCCCTTCGGGGGTCTCGTCGGCCAACGACGCCAATTGGGCCGCGGCGGCCAGCTCCTTCTCGGTGTGGCCCTTGACGGGGATGAAAGCAGAGGCCTGGCGGTTGCCCAACGTGATCGTGCCGGTCTTGTCGAGCAACAGGGTCTGGACATCGCCGGCGGCCTCAACCGCCCGTCCGCTCATGGCCAGCACGTTGCGTTGCACCAGCCGGTCCATTCCCGCAATGCCGATGGCTGACACCAGCGCGCCGATCGTGGTCGGGATCAAACATACGAGTAGAGAGACGAGGATTACCACCGACACCGGTGCGCCGGCATATTTGCCGAACGGTTGCAGGACGACGACGACGGGCAGGAAGACGATAGTGAGCACGGCGAGCAGAATGGTAAGCGCAATTTCGTTCGGGGTCTTCTGCCGGTTGGCCCCTTCGACGAGACCGATCATCCGGTCGAGGAACGTCTGCCCCCGCTCGGCTGTGATCCGCACCACGATCCGGTCCGACAGGACCTTTGTCCCTCCGGTAACGGCCGAGCGGTCGCCACCGGACTCACGGATCACCGGCGCCGATTCGCCGGTGATGGCCGACTCGTCCACCGACGCGATGCCCTCGGTGATCTCGCCGTCCGACGGGATGATGTCGCCGGCCTCGGCCACCACCATGTCGCCCTTGCTGAGGGCGGAAGCGGCGACTCGCTCTTCGGTGCCATCGGGGCGGAGCCGACGGGCCTCCGTCTCCGAGCGCATGCGGCGCAGCGTCTCGGCCTGAGCTTTGCCCCGGCCCTCGGCCATCCCTTCTGCGAGATTGGCGAAGATCACGGTCAGGAACAGCCAGGCCGTGATGCTCCAGTCGAACAGGTTGGGATGAGCTATGGACTCGATGAACGTCACGACGGTGCCGACGAGCACAACGAACATCACCGGGTTATTTATCTGGACCCGTGGGTCCAGCTTCTTGAACGAGTCGATAAGAGCCTGGCGCAGGATCTCGCGGTCGAACAGGCTCCTCGACTGGGCCACGCCGTGCGCAGTGGGTGGGGTGGTGCCAGGTGCACCGGACGATGGGACCACCTGGTGGCCGTCCCCGGCCTCGGTCCCGTTTTTCAGGTCTGCGTCACGCTGAGACATCAGACGTACTTCCCCAGGCTCAGTAACTGGTGAAGGGCGGGCTGGACAACGCCCATGGGCCAGAACTTGCCGTGGCTCAGCTCTTCCACGATCGGCCCCAAAGAGACGGCGGGGAAGAACGTAAGGCCGCCGATAATGACTATGACACCGATCGTTAGCCCGATGAACATGGCATTGTCGGTGCGGAAGGTCCCTAGAGATGCGGGCACCACGTTTTTGGCCGCCAGTGCACCGCCTAAGGCGAGAGCAGGGATCATGATGCCGAACCGGCCCACCAACATGTCGATCCCTCCCCAGATGTTGTAAAAGGGAGTGTTACCGGTGAGACCCCCAAAAGCTGACCCGTTATTGTTGCCTTGAGAGGTCATGGCATAGAGGATCTCGCTGAAGCCGTGTGGCCCGGCGTTGAGCGGGCCCGCTCTCCCGGCGGCCGTCGAGACGGCGATGCCCGAAAGGACGAGCACTATAACGGGCATCACCAGCGCGCCGAAGCCTGCGAGCTTCACCTCCCTCGCCTGTATCTTCTTCCCTAAGTACTCGGGTGTTCGCCCGATCATCAGGCCGCCTATAAAGACGGCGATAATCGCGTATATGAGAATTGTGTACAGACCACTGCCGGTGCCGCCGGGAGTCACCTCCCCGAGCATCATGCCGGTCATCAACCCGAGGCCCCCAATGGGTGTAAAGGAATCGTAGGAGGCATCGGCGGAGCCAGTAGATGTATTTGTGGACGCCACCCCGAACAGAGCAGTGCTGGTGTCGCCGAAGCGGACCTCCTTGCCCTCCGTGTTGCCCGTGGTTTGGACCACCCCGGCTGCTTGCACTGCGGGGTTCGGCTGGTGTTCGGCGTAACTGGTGTAGCCCACCCAGGTCCCGAATATGAGCACCATCGCCCCCAAAAGGGCGGCGCCGTGGCGAACACTGCCCACCATTTTCCCGAACGTGTAGGTAAGCGCAAACGGGATGCTGAGGAGTAGGTAGATCGAGAGCCAGTTAGTGAGGCCGGTCGGGTTCTCGAAGGTGGTGGCGGAGTTGGCGTTCAAGAACCCACCACCGTTCGTCCCGAGTTGCTTGATCGCCTCCATGAAGGCGATGGGCCCCTGGCTATCGTCTGCGTTACCCCATTGAGCACATTGTGGATGGTGGCCGGCCCGGCCAGCGTCTGGACGCCGCCTTCGGCCACGAAGATGATCCCGGCCACGAAAGCAATAGGGGCGAGGACGTACATGAGGCAGCGGGTCAAGTCGACCCAGAAGTTCCCGATGGTGGGCGAGTTACGGCGCGAGAACCCCCGTACTAATGCGATGGCAGCCACGATCCCTACCGCCGGCGTGACAAATTGCTGCACAGTGAGGGAGCCGATCTGGGAGAAGTACGACATGGTGGTCTCGCCGCCATAGTTCTGCCAGTTGGTATTGGTGAGGAACGACGCCGACGTGTTGAAGCTGAGCGCGGGTGGCACCGCCCCGAGCTTCTGCGGGTTGAGAGGCAGCGAACCCTGGATCCGCAGGATCAGGTACGTGAACGCAAAGGAGACCCCGGAGAAGATGATCAACGAGGCGGCGTAGCGTTGCCACGTCTGTTCGTGGTCCGGGCTGGTCCCCAACAACCGGTACACCGGGCGTTCGGCCCAGGCCAAAAAATGGAGGCGGCCGTCGAAAACGCCCGCCATGTAGGATCCCAGGTAGCGCCACGATAAAGCGAGTGCCACTACCAGGGTAAGGATGGTCCAGAAGAAGCCCATCTAAAACCACTCAGGCTTGAACAGAGCTACGCCCAGGTAGATGAAGATGAGAACGGACACCGCTAGCAGGATCGCATCCGACGCACTCATACGCGCTCCAACCCCTTGATGAGCGCCAGCATGGCAACGACGAAGACGACAATGCCTAACACTGAGAGAAAGTCAGCCATAGCCCGATCATGGCGGCGCCGTTCTGAACGGGATCTCAACAGGGACCGGAAAGTCTGAAAAAAATCTAAACGGGCTATAGACGCAGCTGGCATTGCCTTGGCTAATGGTCCCGGTTGAACCGGGGTGAAACGCCTGGCCCGAACTGAGCCGCGGTGCCGACGAGGACTTCGTGGCGCTACGGCGCCGTTCCGAGGGACAATGGAGCATGCGCAAGTGGCTGCTGGGCTCGGTAATCGGGGTGGCCACTGCCGTTGTCCTGGCCGCGGCCATGCTGCCTTTCAGGTCACAATTGGCGACGGCCACGGCAGCTGTCGTGCTCGTTGTGCCCTGCGTGGCCGGCGTGGTGTCCGGCGGGCTGGTGGCCGGGCTCGTCAGCGTGGCCACCGGTTTTCTCATCTACGACTTTGTCTTCGTGTCGCCGTACGGCACCCTGACCGTCAGTAACTGGCAGGACTGGGTGGCGCTCGGCGTTTACGTACTCGTCACTGGGCTCGTCGCCGGGATTGTCACCAGCCTGGACAGTGCGCGCAACGCCTCCCGCGCTCGCGAGGCAAATGCCCGCCACTTGCTGGACCTGTCTGAGCTGCTGCTACTGGACAAGCCCGTGGCTGAACTGGGTGAGGCAGTGGTCCAATGGGCGCACGACGTCTTGGGGCTGCAGGGCTTGGCTCTCCTTCTGTCCCTCGAGGGACGCCTGGAGGTCGTGGCCTCGTCTGGCACACCCATCTCCCCTGAAGAGCTCAGCCGGTTGCAGCCCGAGGCCCGTTTACCTGTGGCGCTCAGCACAGGTACTTCCCACGACGTCGTGCAGACCCTCGCTTTGGCCTCGTCAGGACGCCCTGTCGGGCTACTGGTCATGCGCGATGTGCCGGCTGACCCGACCCTCCGTGAGCTGCTGCCTATCGTGGCCAACCACCTGGCGATGGCTCTCGAGCGCGCTCAGCTACGGGAACGCATCCTTCACGCCGAGGTCCTCGAGGAGGTCGACCGCCTGAGGCACTCCCTTATCGGCGCCGTCTCACACGACCTCCGGACGCCCCTGGCGACCATAAAGGTCGCCTCTTCAACCTTCCTGGACAGGTCCAGCCACCTTTCCGCGGGTGACGCCGACGAGCTGCACAGCTTGATCGACCTGCAGGCCGACCGGCTCACCCGGCTGGTGAATAGCCTGCTGGACATGACGCGTATCCAGTCAGGGGCCCTGGAGGTAAGACGAAGGCCCTGGTCCCTGGGTGACATCATCAGCGAGGCTCTGGCCGAGCTGCAATCCTCGCTCGTCGACCGCCAGGTCGACGTTGTCCTCCCCGACGAGCTTCCCTTCGTCGATGTGGACCCACTGCTGATCGCTCAGGTGCTGGCCAACCTGGTCGAAAACGCCAACCGCCACGGGCCGGCAGGTACCCCGATCACGGTTTCCGCAGCCACGCCGGCGCGGGAGCGGCTCAGGGTGTCGGTCATTGACCAGGGGCCTGGTGTGCCGGTGGCGGAACGTGAGGCCATCTTCGAGAAGTTCGTGCGGTTCGACACCGGAGGGCGCTCAGGCTTGGGCCTCGCCATCGCCAAAGCATTCGTAGAGGCCCATGGCGACCGCATCTGGGTCGAGAGCGCACCGGGCGGCGGGGCCCGGTTCGTTTTCACACTGCCCGTCGCCGTCAGTGCCGAGCTGGGAGCCTAGAGTGGCCCGCGTTTTGGTCGTCGATGACGACCCTGCATTACTGCGCGCTCTTCGCGTCAGCCTCAACCTGAAGGGCCATGAGGTCCTGACAGCGTCCACCGGTGAGCAGGGGATATCCCAGGCTGCCCTCACCTCACCGGATGTCATCGTCCTGGACCTCGGGCTACCCGACATCGACGGGCTGAAAGTGTGCCGCCGGATCCGGGAATGGGACGACGTACCGATCGTCGTCCTATCTGCCATCGGCTCCGAGGACCGCAAGGTGGCTGCCCTCGATGAGGGGGCCGACGACTACATGACCAAGCCTTTCGGGGTGGCGGAGCTCGAGGCACGCATTCGTACCGCCATCCGTCACCACAAGCCGTCGGCGGCAGAGACCTCTGCCCCGACCGTCACGGTGGGACCGCTCGAGCTCGACCTCGTTCATTGTGAGGCCCGCCTCGATGGCAACCCCGTTGAACTCACCGCCAAAGAGTTCGAGCTACTTTCCTTCCTGGCCCGCCACGCCGGCAAGACTTGCACCCATCAAATGATCCTGGCCGACGTATGGGGGCGTGCTTATTCCAAGGAGGCGCAGTACCTGCACGCGTACGTCCACAGGTTGCGCCAAAAGCTCGGACCGGAGGCCGGCGTGGCGATAAGGACTTCTCCTGGTATCGGTTACGTTTTGTCCCTGTCGGACGATTAGCGGCACGAGGTCGTCATGCCACGCCTCCCACGGGGCCCAGCGCAACCTGTAACGCGGCCCCGGCTGGGCCCTGCGGCGCTGGTTGTAGGCTTCTTACCTGGTCGTAGGGGCCGGACCGCACTTCCCTTGAACCTGTTGGAGGGCATCCATTGAGTAAGACCGGCGAGGTGCTCGAGGAGGTCCAGCCCGGAGCCCAGCGCACCCCGGGTGAGGTTGACGGGACCGCTGCCATCGTTGACCAATCGGCTCGGTCTCACCTGCCTATGCCCGAGGACGACGATGCTGCTGCGGTGGTCGAGGCGGCTGGCCACTTTCGCATCTACCTCGGGGCCGCCGCGGGGGTGGGCAAGACCTACGACATGCTGAACGAGGGAAAGCGGCGACTGGAACGGGGCACCGACGTGGTCGTCGGCTTCGTGGAAGCGCATAAGCGACCTCTTACCGAGGCCCTGCTGGAAGGTTTCGAAGTCGTGCCGCGCAAGGTAGTCGAGTACCGGGGCGCACGGTTCGAGGAGATGGACCTCGACGCCGTCCTGGCCCGTCACCCGAAGGTGGCCCTCGTCGACGAACTGGCGCACACTAATGTCCCCGGCTCCGGCCGCCATGCGAAACGTTGGGAAGACGTCCTCGAGCTGCTCGACGCCGGCATCGACGTGATAACCACCCTTAATATCCAGCACGTCGAGAGCCTGGCCGACGCAGTAGAGCAGATGACCGGAGCGCACGTCCGTGAGCGAGTGCCCGATTGGGTCGTGCGAAAAGCTAACCAGACCGAACTGGTCGACTCCTCACCTGAGCAACTGCGCCGGCGGATGTTGCACGGCAACATTTACCCGCCCGAGAAAGTCCCATATGCGCTTTCTCACTTTTTCCGGATCGACAACCTCATTGCCCTTCGCGAACTGGCGCTGCGTTATCTGGCCGACGAAACGGAAGAGGAGCTGCTCGAGCATCTTCGCCGTCACCGAGAAAAACGGCTATGGGAGACCAGAGAGCGCATCCTGGTGGCGGTGACCGGGGCGCCCGGCACTGACGTACTTCTGCGCCGTGCCGCCCGGATGGCCGCCCGCGCCAAAGGTGAGTTGAGCATCATCCACGTTATAGCCGGCGACGCCAAACCAATAAAGGACAAGACCGGCTTTGACTCGTTGCGGACCCTGGTGCGAGATCTCGGAGCGAAGTGGTACGAGATAACGAATGCTGACCCGGCCCAGGCCATCACCGATTTCGCCCAGGAAAACCAGATAACTCAAATAGTGCTTGGCTCGAGCCAGCGCAGCCGCTGGCAAGAGCTGACCGGCGGCGGCCCCATCGTCAGGCGGATTTTACGCCGGGCCGGCGACCTCGGCATCGACGTCCATGTCATTGCCCGCCGGGAACTCCCGCCGGGATTTGACCACGCTTCCGAACTGGGAGAAGAAAGCTAGCTCAGTTTTTCTCCGTGTACCGCTGGGTGAACGACACGATCAAACGGGCGGTGATGATGAGAAGCAGCACCAGGACGACCAGGATAAGAGCGGCGTCGTACGAGAGGTGCACGAAAGTGTTCGAGGGGTAGTTATAAAACGCCCAGACGGCGTACGTCAGGTAGCTGATAGGGGAGTGCGTCAGGGACAGGCTGGGCATGCTGTTGCTAAATCCGGCGGTGTACAGCAATGGGGCCGTCTCGCCAATAGCTATGGCCAACGCCACCAGCCAACCGGTGGTTATCCCCGGAAGCGCGGCCTTCAACGTGATGCGGCGCATGGCGTAGGGCGGGCTCATTCCCAGGGCTTCGGCACCTTCCCTGTACGCGGTAGGCACCTGGCGCAGCGCTGATTCGGTGGCTTTGGCGATATAAGGGACAGTCAGCGCCGACAGGGCGATGAGGGCTCCCGCTAAGGAGAACTGCCAATGGAGGGCCACAGCCAGGGCAATAAAACCCACGTAGCCGAGGACGATCGACGGGATGCCGGCCAGTACCTCCGAGCCCCCCCTGAGCACCGCACCGGTCCGTCCGTGGGCGTACTCGGACAGGTAAATGCCTGACGAAATGCCGACTGTCCCGGCCAGGATCCCGACGCCGGCCACGATCACCAGGGTGCCGACCAGCTCGTTGGCCAACCCGCCACCGGTCCCCGTGCCCACTTCGGTGAGCACGCTCCAGCGCCATACCGGCAGCGCTCGGCTTACGACCCCGTAAAGGAGCCAGATAAGGGGAGCAGCAATGGTGAGGACGGCCAGCATGGAGATCCCCCACCCCACCCAACTGCCCAACCGGCGGGAAACCGACGGCCGGCCGTAGAGGTCCACGGTCTCGGGGCCGGCGGGCGCAACAGCTACGCTCATGGCCTTACACCCCTCGGCCTACGGGCAGCGCCGTCCCGGCCACCCTACGGACCATCATGCGGGCGCCGATATTAGCGAGCAGTGTTATTACGGCCAGCACGAGGGCAAGTTCGGCCAGCGTCTGGACGGCGAAGCCGGTGCCATCGGAGAGAGCCCCATCTAGCTGACTGACGATGGTGGCGGCGATGGTGCCGAAGGGTAAGTAGAGGTTGGTCGGGACCGTCCCTAGGACGGCCCCGGACACCATGGCAACGGCGATGGTCTCACCGAGCGCCCTGGCCAGCCCGAGCACCGAAGCCCCGATTATCCCGGCCTTGACCCACGGCAGGCTGACCTTGCGGGCCACCTCCCAATCGTTCATCCCGAGTGCCATCGCTCCCTCCTTCGGCAGGCGCGGCACTTGGCGGAGCAGGTCGCGGGTGGTCGCTGCGATTATCGGCACGATCATGATGGCCAGCACCAGGCTGGCCGTGAGCAACCCCTCTCCCGAACCCGTGTCACCCCGGAAGAAATCAAACACGGGGATGTCCGGGAAGTGGTGGGCGAAGAACGGGGCCACGTCGCGGGCAATGATCGGCCCGAACGTAACGAAACCCCACAACCCGAAGACAACGCTCGGGATTCCGGCCAGGACTTCGAGGAACACCCCGAAGGCGTTCGAAAGCTTTCGGGGCAGCTTTTCCACTACCGCTAAAGCGGCCAAAACAGATACAGGTACGGCAAAAGCGACGGCGATGGCCGAGCTTTCGACCGTGCCCACGATGAGCGGCCAGGCGCCATAGCTCACATCCAGGGGGTGCAGCACCCCGTTGGTCTTCACCGGGTTGGCATAAGTGTTGCCGGGGCGCCACGTGTCGCGAACTAGGAAGCCGGCCCCGTTGTACTTGATAGCAGGCAAGGCCTTCACTGCTTACCAGACGGCCGTGTGCTCGTCCCACAGCGAGGAAACATTAGGGCAACCAGTTGAACGGAGGGTTAACGGAAGGCGACAACTAAACCTGTAGGCGGTGAACTCTGAACAGGTTCACCTATCCGCTTGGTAACGATACCCTATGCCCCGCACCGTTAGTATTCGCCGGGGGCCGGCAGGGTCGTCCTCGATTTTAGCCCGCAGACGGCGGATATGGACCTCGAGGCTCGTGCTCTCGAGCGGCATCGATGGGCCCCAAAGGCGGTTCAAGAGGGTGGCTCGAGGCAGGACGATGCCGGCGTTCTCCATAAGCAGCCGCAGCAACTCGAACTCGCGCAGAGGGAGGTGGAGGCGTACCGAACGTAAGGTGACCTCGTGGCTCTCTGGGTCCAGGCGCACGTCGCCAACACGGACGGCGGGTTCGTGGTGAGCCCCGTCACCCACCCAGTGCGGTGCCCGCCGGAGGACGGCCCGGATGCGCGCCACCAGCTCAGCTGGGCGCAGCGGCAGCGCCAGGTAGTCATCTGCCCCCGCCATTAGTGCCCTCGTGACGAGGTTCTCGTCGTTGGGGCCGATGAGGAGGACGGGGAAACCAGGGTGCTCGGCCCACAGTTCCTCGCAGAAAGCAAGGCCATCTCCTTCGAAGCGCCCGTCGACTATGGCGATGTCGGCCTGACCCGAGCGCACCGCTGAATAGGCGGCGTCACCGTTGGTGGCGGCCACCACCTCGAAGCCGGCTCCTTCCAGGTCGACAGGTACAGCGCCGGCGCCCAACGCATGGGCGAGCATGACAGCAGTGCCCACCTTGGGCCGAGGACCTTCGAGCGGCGCCTCCGTCCGCTCTGCGCTTTTCCCGGTTAAGGGTGCGGCCTCCGCCTGGTATACCTGCTGGCTAACGGTGATTTCCACAGTGTCGGCCGCAGAGTTGACGAACTTCCAACATTTGGGTTAACGCACGGTGACAGGGTGATGAAAGCCTGGGGCCACGCAATTCAGTCTGTCCGTTCTCGTGTAGGCCATTCTCGCCGTTGGCTGAACACGTTCCTGGGAGCAACAAGCGTCCGGGGCCAGCTCGGGGCCGATCGCTAAAAGCGGGCCATCACGAACAGCATCGACGCCGTGGCCGCTACCTTCCCGTCCACGGTCGCGGTGCCGTGGCCTTTGCCAGCGTTCGAACCGAGCTGGTCGAGCTCAACCGTCATGTAGAGAGTGTCTCCTGGCCCCACCTGACGGCGGAAACGAGCCTTGTCGATACCGCCAAAGAGCGGTATGCAGCCACTGAAGCGGGCGTCACTGAGCACGGCTACGCCGCCCAGCTGGGCCATGGCTTCGACCATCAGCACGCCCGGCAGCGTGGGCCGACCCGGGAAATGGCCGGCGAAAAATGCCTCCTGGCCGGTCAACCTCCACACACCACTGGCGCTTCGGCCCGGGTCGATCGCCGTCACCTCGTCCACGAAGAGGAACGGCGGGCGATGAGGGAGCACGTCCGCCGGTTTCGGGAGGACGGGTCCTCCAGTGCTCTCGCTCAATGCCCCATCCCCAAACCGCCATCGACCGGTACCACAGCACCGGTCACGTACGCGGCAGTATCCGAAGCGAGCCACTGGACAACACCGGCGACCTCGGCCGGGGAGCCGAAGCGTCGTAGGGGCACCTGAGCCAGCACGTCGGCCTGGCGCTCTTCCCCCAGCCCCGCCGTCATGTCGGTCTCGATGTACCCGGGGGCGACGACGTTTACGGTGACGTTGCGGCTTCCTATCTCTCTGGCCAGGCTCCGGGCGAAGCCGATGAGGCCGGCTTTGGAGGCGGCATAGTTCGCCTGGCCGGGCGAGCCCGACAGCGCCACCACCGAGGAAATGAGGATCACCCGGCCCTTGCGGGCACGAAGCATTTTGGGCAGGGCGCGCCGCACCACACGGAACGAACCCATCAGGTTGGTGTCGATTACCCGCCCGAAGGAATCCTCGTCCATTTGCAGCAGGAGCTTGTCGTCCTTGACCCCTGCATTGGCGACCAGTACCTCGACGGCGCCCAGCTCGGCTTCCACGGCGCCTACGGCTTTGTCCACCGACTCGCTATCGGTGACGTCGCACGGCACGCTGAAGAGGCCGTCGACGGGGCCGGAGCGGGTCGTCACCGCCACCCGGTCGCCGCTGCCAACAAAAGCCTCGGCGATGGCTCGACCGATCCCACGGTTGCCCCCCGTGACCAGCACTACTCGGCCGGGTTCTCTCCCCACCTACACCCCCATGGCGTGATAGCCGCCGTCGACGTGCACCATCTCGCCGGTGGTGAGCGGGAAGAGGTCGGAGAGCAAGGCCACGCATCCCTTGGCCACCGCGCTGGAGTCGCTCGTGTCCCACCCGAGGGGCGCCCGCTCGTCCCACACGCTCTCGAACCGCTCGATGCCGGGAATGGCGCGGGCGGCAATGGTCCGCACCGGGCCGGCGGCCACCAGGTTGACCCGCACATGGTGCGGGCCCAGGTCACGAGCCAGGTAGCGGGCGGTTGACTCGAGGGCGGACTTAGCCACCCCCATCCAGTCGTAACCGGGCCAAGCCACCGTGTTGTCGAAGTCGAGCGCTACGACGGCGCCGCCGCCGGCGGCCGCAAAAAGGGGCAACAAGCCGGCGCACAGCGCTTTCAGCGAGTAAGCCGAGACATGCAGCGCCACCGCCACGTCTTCCCACGGTGCCTCAAGGAAACCGCCACCGAGACAGGAGGGAGGGGCGAAGCCGATCGAATGGAGCAGGCCGTCGAGGCGTCCCCATCGTTGTTGCAGGTCAGCGGCCACCCTCTCGATGTCGGCCGGGACCGTCACGTCCAGTTCGAGGACTTCGGGCGGCTCGGGAAGGCGCTTGGCCACCCTTCTGGTCAAAGAGAGCGCCCGGCCGAAGCTGGTCAACACCAGCTGGGCGCCTTCCCGCTGGGCCATTTCGGCCGCGCCGTAAGCGAGTGAGTCGTCTGTGAGCACACCCGTGACCAGGATGCGCTTGCCTTCGAGAAGTGCAGGCACGGAGGGCAACGTTAGCGCCTGCGGAAAAACCCGTCCTCACCGATCGGGGCACCGCAGGTGCTGTGCCCGGCCTCGTACGGCCGGCTGAACTGGCCATTCGCCACCGCCAGGTCTCGTCCGCACCACGCCTCCGGGGAGCCGTCCCGGGCCCGTTCACCAGGGATTCACGTGGCGGTGGGCCGCTCGGCTAGCC
Organism: uncultured Acidimicrobiaceae bacterium; assembly: GCA_963749305.1. Taxonomy (GTDB): domain Bacteria; phylum Actinomycetota; class Acidimicrobiia; order Acidimicrobiales; family Palsa-688; genus Fen-671. The sequence goes on along the minus strand of CAVVMN010000009.1, from coordinate 332,581 downwards.
TCTGTAACCGATGGAGGGGAAGAAGATGAGCCGAGACGACGCCTTCGCGACTTTCCAGGGCTGCGTGGCCGAGGTGCTCGACATTGACCCAGACCAGGTCAAGCCCGAGGCCCGCTGGGCAGAGGACCTGGATGCTGACAGCCTGGCCGTCGTAGAGATCACGCTGGCGATCAACGATGCCTTTTCCATCCGTCTTCCTGACGTCGACCCCAGCAAGCTGAACACAGTGGGCCAGGCCTTCGACATCGTGGCGGAGATCGTCGGCGTCTAAACGCCGGGCCGGCTTAGCCGGGCTGGTGTTCCAAGTACCTCTGGCGGGCCTCGAGCAGGATCTCTTCCGCCGCTTTGCGGTCGCGCCAGCCGCTGAGTGTGGTCTCCTTGCCCGGCTCGAGCGATTTATAGATGGCGAAGAAGTGGGCGATCTCATCCAGCTCGTGGGGAGGCAGGTCGGCGAGGTCCTGGACGTCGGCTTGGCGGGGGTCGCTGGCCGTGACGCAGAGCAATTTGGCGTCGTCCCCCCGCTCGTCGCTCATCAAGAACACGCCGACGGGCCGCGCCCTGACATGGCATCCGGGAAAGGTCGGTTCTTCGAGCAGTACGAGGGCGTCCAGAGGGTCGCCGTCGCTGGCCAGCGTGCCTGGTACGTACCCGTAGTCCTCGGGGTAGCGGGTGGAGGTGAACAGCATCCGGTCTAGCCATATCTGCCCGGTCTCGTGGTCGGCTTCGTACTTGTTGCGAGTCCCCTTGGGGATTTCCACGACGACCTCTACGTCCATCGCATCATGGTAGACCGGACAGGATGCCCTCCATCCAGGCGGGCCACGGTCCGGTGGTCGTGGTTGGCAGCCTCAACTTCGACCACGTCATCACGGTAGAGCGCCTGCCCCAGCCCGGCGAGACCATCGGCGGCGAGGGCTACATAGCGGTGCCGGGGGGAAAGGGCCTCAACCAGGCCGTGACCGCTGCTCGTCAGGGCGCCGAGGTGGTCATGGTCGGCTGCATAGGGGACGACATGACAGGCGGTCGGCTTCTCCAGGTCCTGTCCGACGAGGGCATCAATGCCAAGACGACGCGCACCGCAGGTGGCGTCCCGAGCGGGACAGCCTTGATTACCGTGGCGGCTGGTGGGGTGAACACGATCGTCGTCGCCGCTGGCGCTAACCACGACCTCGCCCAGGCCGACGTGGACCGGGCCGACGAGTACTTCCGCCCCGGCGCCGTGGCGCTGGCGCAACTGGAGATCCCGATGGCCGCGGTCCAGGCTGCCTTTTCCAGCGCCCGGTCCAACGGGGCAACGACATTGCTCAACCCGGCGCCGGCGCCCGCTCACCTCCCTTCTGAGCTGCTCTCGATGGTCGACGTGGTGCTGCCGAACGAGACCGAAGCCATGACGCTCAGCGGGAGGAGCAGCCCGGAGGAGGCGGCCGGCTGGTTCCTCGACCAGGGCTGTGGTTCGGTGGTCCTGACGCTGGGTGAGCGCGGCGCTCTCCTTGCCAGGCGAGGCGAGACGCCCGCGTTCTTCCGTGCGCACCCGGTCGACGCTGTGGACACCACGGCGGCCGGCGACGCCTTTTGTGGCGCTCTGGCTGCGGCACTGGCGTCCGGCCAGACCATCTATGACGGCGTGAGGTACGGCTGCGCCGCCGGGGCCCTGGCGACCACGGTTATGGGCGCGCTGCCCAGCCTGCCGAGGGCTGCTCAGGTCCGTCGGCTGCTGCACGCCTCCTAACGGCTTTCGGGATCGTTCAGGTCACGGAGCCAGCGGCCCCAGAAGCTCAGCGGCCACAAGCCCCTGGCGCGCCGCCCGTTGCTTCAGGTCCAGGGCCGCCCTGCCGCTGTTGCCTCCCGGCCGGCGGGCGCCATAAATGTCACACGCTCGTGGCAGGTTTACCTGGGGGCACGAGGTTCGCCGGCGCCGGAAGCCGTGCCAGGCCGATTTAGCCAAGCCAATTCAACTAGGGCCAATTCAACTGGGCCAATTTAACTGGGCCAAATTTAACCGGGCCGATTAACCGGGCCAATTTAACTGGGCCAAATTTAACCAGGGAGGTGCTCGGGTGCCGGTCAAGCGGGCGTTGGTTTGCTGTGCCTGCGGCCAGGTCGTGTCGAGCCTCGGTCCTCCGGCACAGCGTCAGACACCGTTGGGGATGCGCTGTCGCAACCGGTGGTGTGCCGCGCCGGACCGGCCGCTCGAGGCCGTCTTTGCCGTTGGCACTTACGAGGGTGCGCTCAGGAAGGCCATCGTCGCTTACAAGTACCGGTGGGACCTGCGCTGGGCCCGCCCGTTCGGGAGATTGCTGTACGGGTTCATGAACCGGCACGCCACGTGGTTCGAGGAGTACGGGGTTATCTGCCCGATGCCCCAGTTCATGGGCCCAGGCGCACGACGACCCTGGGAGCCCGTGGGTCTTTTGTGTGCCGAGGTGAGCCGCCTCGCGGATGGTGGCTGGCCGGTCGAGAGCCTCTTGACCAAGGTGTTCGAAACCGACGTCATGAGCACGAAGGGACGTCCAGCCCGACGGGAGTTGGCCCGGCGGTCTTTGCGCCAGGCCTTCAAGGTGACTGACCCTGGGGCGGTCGAAGGCCGGCGCATCCTGCTCGTAGACGATGTGTGCGCGTCGGGCTACACGTTGCTGACCGTGGCCAGGGCGCTCCGGCGAGCGGGGGCGGACGAGGTGGCCGCATTGGTACTCGCCCGGGCGTCCTGGCGCCCGGAACGGCGCAGGTGAAGGCGTGCCGGAAGGCCGGAGTCGTCGAGCCCAGGCCGATCGAGCCCAGGCCGATCGAGCCCAGCCCGATTAGCGGCGGGCCGGTGGACCAGCCATGTGAAGGTAAGCCCAGTCGCCGTAATGTCGTGGGCATGTACGAACCGCTGGTCGAGCTGGCCATATCCGAGGTACGCGCTGCAGTCCCAATGCGGCTCGGGCAGGAAGCCGGTTTAGCCGTGCTCGCTGAGCGGGAAGAGCCTTTTCGGTCGCTTCAGAATCTACATAGGCCAGGCCGAGGCGAGGGCCATCCAGGCGGCTCAGCGTGGAGAGATCCCTCCCCGCCCGGCGACGTGGGACCTTTTCCTGTCGGCCGTCACGTTGTTGGGCGCCCGCTTCGACCGAGCGGTTATAGACCGGGTCGAGGAAGCGAGGCATTTCTATGCCTCGGTTACCCTGCTGCGCGGAGACGAATCATTTTCGCTGGCCTGCCGGCCGTCGGACGCCATCGCCCTTGTAGCTCGCGAACCCGCCTCCTTGCTGTACGCCACGGAGGACGTAATGGTGGCGGCCGGCCGTTATCCCGGCGACGATTTAGTGAGCCCGTAAGCAGCAGGCGTAAGCGTGATTCCTCCCCGCCGGGCCTTCGGCGATCCCTAAGGGAGTTTTGAAATTCCGAGCGAGAGTTGCCAGATCCCTATGCCGCCGGCAATGGCGGCCGCAATTATCCGCTGGTGCGCCTTCAGCCAATTGTTGGCCGTCTCGACGGCGTGCCGAGTCTGGGCGGGCCATTTGATACTGAAGAGCAGCGACAGCTCGATCGAAATGTAAGCGACAACGGCGTAGGAGAGCAGGAGCAGGAAAACCACCGCGACTGAGAACGCGGCGTCGATCAGGTACTTGAGGGCGGCCAGGAACCAGACGCTGGGCAGGTCGATGGCCACGCCGATGATGGCCGCGGCCCAAAACGAGTCGGCCGCACCAGCTCGCTTCGACCATCCCGACGGTTTTTCGGTCCCTGTCACACCAGCGTCTGCTGTGCCTGCAGCCTTGCCCTTCCTGCGCTGCAGCAAGCGGCGCTGGCCGCGGTTTATCAAGATGTACCCGGCACCGGCGATAAGGATGACCCCGATGCCGATGTTGACCCATGCTCTGACAGTGACCTTGTCCGACCCACTGAGCACATCAGTGCTGCCGATCACCGAGACCAGCACGATGCCGGCGATCATCGTGGTCAAGAAAGCACCTGTCAGCAGTCCGGCCAGAAGCACAATTGGACGTGGGCGGGTTAGGAACAGGGCCACGATCGCCAGCAGGACCGGGTAGACGGCGGCGAAGAGGGCGAGAGCGTAGTAGCCGGCCCAGTTCATCGCGCAGATGCTAGCCGCCGGCGCCCTGCTGAAGGTTCGATCGTGCGGATGGCGACCCCCACCCGAAAGGCCGCACGGCCGCGACTGGTGCAGTTTTATCTGAAATACGGAAAAAGTGCGCCCGACGGCCGGTGCGCGCCGATAAATGCACCGGACGGCGGTCAGAAATGGGGCGTCGGGTGCGACTTTTATACGGTCTGAGCCTCGCCGAACCGGTGTTCGCGGGCTCGCCCCGGGTGCACGCCCCATCCGCGGCGCCGGTGGGCCGGCCCAACTAGGCCAGTTCTACCTCGACCGCCGCCGGCTGGCCATCGTCCCCACTTACCAGCACCAGTTGGGCGATATTTTGCGCCGCCCGCAGATCTGCTTCAACCTGACGGAGAGCCGAGACCTCGTTACTCGGCCCCCGGAATGTGACCCGTTCGACCGGCGTACGGGGGCTGACCTTAGCCTCAGATTTTGTGCGACGCACGGCACCCAGTAACTCCACCGCGGCCAGGTAAACGCCGACGTCGGCGCCTTCGGGCAACTCGGCCGGCAAACTTTCTGCGGGCCAGGCGGCCCGGTGCACTGAACCCTCGTGCCACCACGACCACACCTCTTCGGTGACGTAGGGCATGAACGGCGCAAACAGCCGCAGCAAAGTAGACAGGCTGACGGCGAGCGCCGTCCGGGCTGACATGGCCCGCCCGGGCCCCATCTCACCGTAGGCCCGCGCCTTCACTAACTCGAGGTAATTGTCGCAGAAGTCCCAGAACCACGCCTCGGTCCGTTCCAGGGCCCGGGCGTAGTCGTAGGCGTCGAACGCGGCGGTGGCCGTGCTCACCAAGCCCCGGAGGCTCTCGAGCAGTGCGACGTCAACGGGTTCGGCGGCCGTCTGCGGCCGTTCAGAGGCACTGGCGGCGAGGCTCACCGCCTCGACCGCGGCCTGGTCGCCGGCGCCGCCCTCTTCTCCAAGCCACAACTTGGGGCTAAGGACGAACTTTGACGCGTTGAGGATCTTGAGGGCCAGTTTTCGGCCCACTTCCATTTGGCTTTCGACGAAAGCGGTGTCCATGCCCGGGCGCCCTGAGGACGCCCAGTAGCGAACTCCGTCAGACCCGTGCTTTTCGAGCAGCGCCCGCGGGGTGATGACGTTGCCCACGGACTTTGACATTTTTTTCCGGTCCGGGTCGAGGATAAATCCGGATATAGCCGCGTTGGACCACGGCAGGACGCCTTCCTCCAGATATGACCTGACGACGGTGGCGAACAACCAGGTCCGGATTATGTCGTGGGCCTGCGGCCGGAGGTCCATGGGGAAAATGTGACGGAACCGGTCGCCGGCGGCCGGGTCCTCCCAACCTCCGGCGATCTGTGGCGTCAGCGAGGACGTGGCCCACGTGTCCATGACGTCCATTTCGGCCTTGAAGCCGCCGGGCACGTCTCGCTGCTCAGGCGAGTACCCCCGAGGGAGGTCCGTTGTCGGGTCGACCGGAAGTTCGGCCTCCTCCGGGACGATGGGGTCTGAGTAATCAGGTTCGCCGTCCAGGCCCAGTCGGTACCAGATCGGGAAAGGGATGCCAAAAAAGCGCTGCCGGCTCACTAACCAGTCGCCAGTCAGCCCGGCCACCCAGTCCTCGTAGCGCGCCCGCATGAAGGACGGGTACCAGTGGAGCTGGCGCCCCAGCGCCAAAAGAGCCTCTCGATGGGCCAAAGTACTGATCCACCACTGCCGGCTGGTGACAATCTCCAGCGGCCGGTCGCCCCGCTCGTAAAACTTGACCGCGTGGGTTATTGGACGAGCCACGCCGTGCACCTCGCCCGATTCGTGGAGCAGCTCGACGACGCGGCGCTGAGCCGCGGCCACCGTTTTCCCGGCCAGTTCTGTGCCATAAATAGCGGTCCCCGCCTCGCTCAGCCCGGACGGCGCAGCCGGAAGCAGCCTCCCATCGCGGCCGACGACGGTACGCACGGGCAGGTTGAGGTCCCGCCACCAGATGACGTCTGTGACGTCGCCGAAGGTACAGACCATGGCCGCCCCGGTGCCTTTGTCCGGTTGGGCCAGCGGATGTGACACCACGGGCACGGACGCCCCGAAGAGCGGCGTGGTCACCATGCTGCCGACGAGTGAGGCGTAGCGGTCGTCGCCCGGGTGAACGACGACAGCGACACATGCGGGCAGGAGCTCGGGTCGCGTGGTGTCGATGAGGAGGTCGTCGCCCGATGGGCGGTGGAAAACAAGAGCGTGGTAGGCCCCGGGGCGTTCCCGCTCCACCAGCTCGGCTTGGGCGACGGCCGTCCTGAAGTCAATGTCCCACAGCGTGGGCGCCTCAGCCGAATAGGCCTCGCCCCGACGCAGGAGGCGCAAGAAGGACTTTTGCGAGGCGCGGCGGGCCTTTTCTCCGATCGTCGTGTAGAGCGAGCGCCAATCGACCGAGAGCCCCAGGTACCGGAACACCTCTTCGAAGGCCCGCTCGTCCTGGGCTGTAAGCCGTTCGCACAGCTCGACAAAATTGGGCCGGCTAATAGCGACGGGCTCCTGTCCCTTCTTCAGGCCTCCCTCCGCCGGCGGCGCGAAGTCAGGTTCGTAAGGGAGCGACGGGTCGCACCGGACGCCGTAATAGTTTTGGACGCGCCGCTCGGTAGGTAGCCCGTTGTCGTCCCAGCCCATCGGGTACCAAACGGACAAGCCCCGCATCCGTTGGTAGCGAGCGACGGTATCGGTGTGGGTGAACGAAAAGACGTGACCGATATGCAGTTCCCCGCTGACGGTTGGGGGAGGCGTGTCTATCGAGTAAACGTTCTCACGAACCGCTGTCGGGTCGAAGTGGTACGTGCCGTCCTCGGCCCATCGTTTGGCCCATGTCTCCTCGAGGCCGTCCAGCGACGGGCGCCCAGGCGCGCCCCGTGGCCCCGGGATTGGCTCGGTCGTAATCGGCAGCTCGTCGGACATTATCCCGCTACGGTACTTCCTGTGCTCGCTCTCTTGGACACAGCCACCGGCAAAGTGGCCCCGCTGGAACCACGGGGCCCCGGCCAGCTGTCGGTCTACCTGTGCGGCCCGACCGTCTCCGGGACTTTCCATCTAGGCCACGGCCGCTTTGCCATCGTATGGGACACTCTGCGCCGATACCTGAAGTGGAGCGGGCTCGACGTTCGGTTCGTGTCCAACATCACCGATATCGAAGACAAGATCATCGCTCGGGCAGCCGAGGAGGACAGCACAACCGAGGAGGTGGCTGCTCGCTACGAAGCCCTGTGGTGGGAGCTTACGGGGGCGCTGGGCGTCGAGCGCCCTGACGTCGCTCCTCACGCCACCGCCTACGTCGAAGACATGGTCGAACTGATCGGTCGCCTGGTCGATCGCGGCAACGCGTACGTGGGCGGAGACGGGGTCTATTTCTCCACCGAGTCCGTCCCCGACTACGGCCTGCTGGCCCACCAGGACCTCGATGCGCTCAGAGCCGGCGCCCGGGTCGAAGCGGCGGAGGAGGCAGGCAAGCGGTCCCCGCTCGATTTCGCCGTCTGGAAGCTGTCGAAGCCGGGCGAGCCAGCGTGGCCGTCGCCGTGGGGCGACGGGCGCCCGGGCTGGCACACCGAGTGCGTCGTCATGTCTCTCGACTTACTGGGTGAAGGTTTCGACCTCCACCTCGGCGGCCTGGACCTGCTGTTCCCGCACCATGAGAACGAGCGCGCCCAGGCGGTGGCCGACGGGAAGCATTTCGCCAGACGCTGGGCCCATAACGGGATGGTGGTCGACGAACGGGGCGAAAAGATGAGCAAGTCGGTGGGCAACATCACCTCGTTGCCCGAGCTGCTCGAGCTTTACGATGGCCGCGCCCTGCGGGTGCTCGTCTTACAAGCTCACTATCGCTCTCCCATGAGCGTGACGGCGGAAGCTCTGGACCACGCCCAAGGGGCGCTCAGCCGGCTGGACAACTTTGCCCGCGAGGCCAAAAGCCTGCCCGTCGTGAGCCCGGACCCGGCCACGGTGGCGCGGTTCAAATGGCGTATGGACGACGATTTCGACACCCCGGGGCCCTGGCCGTGATCTTCGGGGCGGTGCGAGATGCCCGGGTCGACCCCACCAGGGCGGCCGCCTTGGCCGCCGCCGTCCGGGAATGCTGCGAAGGAGCCCTCGGCCTGTTCCTGCCCACCGATGAAGAACCTCTCGGGACAGAAGTGACCGATCTGGTGACGAAGCGGGACCAAGCCCGCGGCAAAGGCGATTGGGGTACGGCTGACTCCATCCGCTCCGAGCTCCAGGGGATGGGCTATGTCGTCGAAGACGGCCCAGATGGGACGCTCGTCAGACGCGCTTAGCCGTGACGCGCAACTGCGAGAGGCGCCTTGGCTGCCGCCGGCACCTCTCGCAGTTGTTGATAGGACGCTAGCGCCCGCTAGTGGCTGGCTGACCCGCTCGGGATGACGGGCCCGGGTGTCGCCCCATTGGTGGCGCTGGCACCATTGGCGTTCACGACGCCGGCGAGCAAGGTGGTGAGCTCGACGGGGATCACGAACTTGGTGGACGGAGATGTACCTATTTGTTTCAACGTCTCCAGGTACTGGAGCGTCATCGTCGTTTTGTCCACGCTGCCAGCCACCTCGAGGATCCGGCTCAGAGCGGCCGCAAAGCCCTGGGCACGCAGCTCTGCCGCTTGCCGCTCGCCTTCGGCTTGCAGGATGGCCGATTGCTTTTCACCTTCGGCCACCGTTATCGACGCCGACTTTTGGCCTTCCGCTTCCGTAACGAGAGCTCGCCGGGTCCGCTCTGCGCCCATCTGGCGGGTCATCGCCTCGAGGACGGCCGGGGGCGGCTTGATCTCTCTCACTTCGACATTGGTGACCTTGACGCCCCACCGCTCCGTTACGTCGTCCAGCTTCGCTCTGAGGACGTCGTTCATTTGTTCACGCTTGGACAACACGTCGTCGAGGGTCATGTCGCCGACCACCGAGCGAAGGGTGGTGGAGGCAATGTTGATGCCGGCGCCCTTGAAGTCCTGTACGGCTAAGACCGTTGTCAGCGGGTCGAGCACCTTGTAGAAGATGATGAAATCGATGGCGATGGCCGCGTTGTCCTGGGTGATCGCCGTTTGATGCGGGACCTCCAGGTACTGCTCTCGCAGGTCCACCCAGGAGATGCGGTCCGTGATCGGGTTTATCAAGATCAGCCCGGGGCCCCGTGCCCCACTGACGCGGCCCAGTCGGAACAGGACCACCCGCTGGTACTCGCGCACCACCTTGACGGAAACAGCCGCCATGACTATCGCGGCCACGAGCACGATTGCGATTACTACCAGTAAGGCGATCACTGCTCCTCCTTTTCTTCGTTTGCCGGGCCCAGGGCCTCTGGTCCCGGGATGTCCCCGGCTTCTGACCACACGAACAGGCGCAGGCCCTCCACTCTCACCACGTGGACGGGTGCGCCGGCGGGCAATGGTCCGCTAAGGGACTGTGCTGTCCAGGTCTCGTTGTTCACCCGAACTATGCCGGTAGGCGTCATGGCGCTGAGGGTCTTGCCCCCGGCGCCGACGAGCGATTGGGTGCCCACCGGGGCGGCAGGGGCCCGACGGTAGGCGATGGCCGGCACCACCAGGACGGCGGCGATGGCGGCACTGGCGAACGCGAGCGCGGCCAACGCCCACGCGGCCCCTGAGGCCCAACCTCCGGCCGACACCGTTAGCGCCCATGCCCCCGCCAGTACCAGCACCGGGATAGGGACGAACCATCCGTGGCCGCCGGCATGGAACCCGAGGACGACGACACCCACCGCGGCCAGGACGAGGAAGACACCCACGATCCAGGGCAGCGCTCCGCTGGCTACGAACGACACGAGCAGCACAGCGCCGATCACCAAACCCAGCACGACCAGCGCGGCGGTCACAAAAAGCCGGCGGGCCAGGGCAATGTGGCGAAGGTCAGGCGCCTGAGCCCCGGTCGTTTTTTGCAGCAGCGCCGAAGCAGCAGACGATGCTCGCTCGTTTAGCTCGCCCAGGTGGAGGTGAGCCCTCAGATGCTCGTCGCTCATCCTGTCACCTCCTGTTCGTTTGTATATGCAGCTTACCGGCCAGGGCGACCCGACCGTTGTGCAGGTGGACGCGGACTGTCGCCATAGAGCACCCGAGGATCCGCGCAATCTCCTCATCGGGTAGGTCCTCCAGATAGCGCAACGCCAGCACCTGTGCTTGCCGGCGAGGAAGCGACCGGACGGAGCGCCAGAAGTCGGCGTCGGTCGGCTCGAGCGGCGTCGACCACTTCGGCGAGCGGGCGGCCAGGCGGGCCAGAGCTCTGGCCTCGGCCGCCAGCCGGCGGGTGAACGAGACAGCCATATTGGACACCACCCGGCGCACAAATGCGCCGGGGACGTCGTAGGCAGACACCCTGGCCCAGTTTCGGTGCGCCACCAGGAAGGCGTCTTGAGCCAGCTCTTCGGCTACCGCCGCCCTGCCCGTCAGGGCGTAGGCCAGCGCCACCACGTTGCGGTACTCGCTCTCGTAAAAGGCGGAGAAAGCGTCGGCTGAGGCTCTGAGGTCGACGGCCTCGCGCTCCGGTGGCTGGCTCACCACCCCAATAGTCCCTCGCCAGGTGCTTCTCCGAATGGCAGGTCCACCCGGAGCACTCGTCACGACGGTCATCACCTCTTTAACACGTACAACCCCTGCACGTTTGTTTATACGGGCGAGCCCGGCGAGAACCGCTGTGCCGGGCGGGGCTCATTCGGTCCGGGAGAACTCCGCGATGGCCACGCCCATCATGGTGAGGCCCATTACGGCGACGATGCCCAACGAGAGCCCGACGGGGACTTGCCAATGGCCCCACGTGACGCCTGGTGCAAATTCGTCGACCACCTTCTGAGGGAGCCCAAGGTGGCTGAAGACGGCGTGGCGCATCGGCCCGACGACATAAGTGAGTGGGTCGATCCTGGTCAGGATGCTGAGCCACGTGGGGAGCCCATTGAGCGGGTACAGCGCTCCCGACAAGAAGAACAGAGGCATCACCAGCATCTGGGTAAGGGCCATGAACGCCTGGAACTGCTTGATCCTGGCTGCCATCATCACTCCGAACGCCGTCAGGGTAAAGGCCAACAACAGCAGCTCGCCGATGAGGGTTAGGAACAGTACGGCGTTGTACGGGACGTGCGCGAACCCGGCCAGGGCCAAGATCACGAGGCCCTGGAAAGTCGCCACCGTAGTGCCGCCCAGGCACTTGCCAACGACGAGGGAACCGCGGTTGACCGGTGCTACCAGCATCTCTCGCAGGAACCCGAACTCCCGGTCCCAAACGATGGAGGCGGCCGAGAAAATGGCGGTGAAGAGCACCGACATGGCCAGCACACCGGGGTAGATGAACGTCTTGAAGTCCACGTCGGACGGCAGGCCGTGACCGGCCAGCGTCGACAGCCCGGTGCCGAGGACGAACAGGAAAAGGAACGGTTGTACGAGGGAAGTGACAGCCCGCAAACGGTCCCCCCGGAACCGGATCAACTCCCGTTGCCAAACGATCTGCGCCGCTCTCATGTCGTGGCGCAGGCCGTGCTCGGGCAGGGCCACCCTGATCTCGGCCACCAACTCCGGCTCTGTTTCGATGGGTTCCCGGTTGCGCGTGAGCTGGGTCGCCATTTCTAGCGTCTCCCCGCCCGCCAGCGCTGCGCCATTGCCCGCATGGCGTCGGTGCTCGACGCCTCGGCGTCGCGGATCGTGTTACCGGTATAGGACATGAACACGTCGTCCAGCGATGGGCGGGAGACACTGACGGAACTGATGGAGAGGTTCATTTCCGCAAACAGGCGGGGGACAAACTCCTCCCCTGACGGTACGGAAAACGTCACCGCTCCATCGTGCATGGCGGCCTCGATACCGAAGCGCTCGTTTAGTGCGGCGATCGCCCCTTGGTCGTCGGCGGTGTGGATTTGCACCCGGTCCTTGCCCACGCTGGCCTTCAGTGCTTGGGGAGTATCTATAGCCACGATCTTGCCGTGGTCGATAATGGCGATCCTGTCACAGTTTTCCGCCTCGTCCATGTAGTGCGTGGTGAGGAAGATAGTTATGTCCTCACGTTTTTTCAGGTCATTTATGTACGCCCAAATGGATGAGCGCGTCTGCGGGTCGAGGCCGACAGTCGGCTCGTCGAGGAACAGAACGTGAGGCGCGTGCAGCAAACCTCTGGCGATCTCGAGCCGCCGTTGCATACCGCCGGAAAATGTGCTGACCAAGCCGTCCTTGCGGTCCCACAGGCCGACCATATCGAGCACCTGGCGCATCCTGGGTGCGACGGCGGCGGGTGGGACGGCATAGAGAGTGGCATGGAACCGGAGGTTTTGTTCGGCCGTGAGGTAAGTGTCGAGGGTGGTGTCCTGGAACACGAGCCCGATCATGCGCCGGACCTTGTCCTGCTCGGTGCTCGAGTCGTGACCGGCCACCAGGGCCCGGCCAGACGTCGCTTTGGCCAGAGTGCAGAGGATTTTGATGGTGGTCGTCTTCCCGGCGCCGTTGGGCCCAGGAAACCGAAGGTCTCTCCCCTCTTGACCTCGAAGTCGATCCCGCGCACTGCCTCGAGTTCCCCGTACTTCTTGGTCAAGCCAGAGACGAGTATCGCCGGGCCGCGGCTGTCGCCGTTGCTGCGGAGGTCAGTTTCGCCGAGGTCCGCGCCTACCGAGGTCACACCGTAAGACTACCGCTGCCTTTGTTGGTGCCCGGCCGCATTTGTTGGTGCCCGGGCCGCTCGATTGGCCGCCTGAAGTGGGCCTCCGGGCAGTGCTTCCGGGGCGCTTAGGATCGGGCTCAAAATCACTCACACAAGGAGACGAGATGACCATCGCAGCAGGTGACCGGATCCCCGATGTACATCTGAAAATGATCACCGACCACGGGATCGAGACTGTGAGCAGCGCGGATGTGCTCGGCAAAGGACGGGTCGTCCTGTTTGGCGTGCCTGCCGCGTTCAGCCCCACATGTTCTGATGTGCACTTGCCGGGGTTCGTCTTGCACTCCGATGAGATATTGAGCCACGGCGTCGACCGCATTTTCTGCATCTCGGTCAACGACCCATACGTGATGGGGGCATGGGCCCGCTCGCAGGGGGTGGGAGACAAGGTGACTCTGCTGGCGGACGGCAACGGGGACCTGGCCCGGGCCATGGGTCTCGAGATCGACCTTTCCCGTGGTGGCCTGGGCACTCGTAATAAGCGCTACGCGGCGGTGATCGAGGACGGGGTGGTTACCGGGCTCATGCTCGAAGAAGCAACCGGCCTCGACGTGTCCTCGGCCGAAGCCGTGCTCGCCTCTTTAGCCTGAGACGTTCGGCGTGCCCGTACCGCGTGACCGGGCACTAGCGCGACCAGGCATAGCGTGACCGGCCAGAACCCCATCGGCAAGAACCTGACCGGCGCTACCTGAGGCCGCCGTTTCGGTCTCCCGGACAGTCGTGCGTTGGACGGCCGGGAGCCCGGGGGCGCGGACCCCCCGGGGCTCAACATGACGAACTGCTATCGGCGGTCGGATAATGCGTGAGTCGCGCCACCAAAGCTGCGGTATGCAACCGCTGAGCGCGGTATTTTCCTGAAGGCGGCATACCGCGTCAACATGGCCTGAGTATCGTGCCATGCTATGGGTCGCGATGACCGTCGGTTTGCCTAACGGCGCGGTCCGCAGAGCTTTCCTCCGGTGCCCGCTACCGGCAGCGGGGCAGAGAGGTGCAAGTCGTGAACGACTTTTACAACCCGAAGACCAAGGTACAGAGCGACCCGCACGCCGGCCGGTCGCCCATGAGCGGCGCGCCCGGTGCTGGCCTAAACGAGCGCGCTGGCATTGCTAGGTGGCCGCCTCCCGAACTGCTCAGCTCGCACGAATCGCCACGCGGAGCGCGAAACGGACTCGAGACGGTGCCCGAACCACCCCACGAGATCGACGGCGCGCTCGGGGAGCTGCCGAGTTTGCTAGCTCGCTCTTCGAGTGGGCTCGAGTTCATCTACAAGACCCTGGATCTCGTGGCCGCCCGGTACCGATTGCGGGACCTGGTGGTCGTGATAGCGCGACCCGACAAACCGCAGATCTTCCGCCTCGGGAGGGCGCCCCTCGGTGCTGAAGGCGGGCCCCTGCCTCCCCATCTGGGTGCTGCCCTCACCGGGCACGAGGGCCTCTACGCCGACCCTCCCATCGTCGGCCCGGTGGCGGCGGCCTGCGTTACCAGCCTGGTCGAGCTGGCGCTGCGCCTGGACCTCCTGGTGCACGACGCCAGCCACGACTCTCTGACCGGCCTCCTCAACCGGCGCAGTTATGAGCTCCTCCTGAGCCAGGCAGTGAGCCGGGCGCGCCGGTACGGTTGGCCGTTCGCCCTGGTGCTGCTCGACCTGGACAATTTCAAAGTTGTCAACGACCACTACGGTCACGCCGCCGGCGACACGGCCCTTCAAGCGGTGGGCGCCGAGCTCCGGGCCTCCTTGCGCAGCGGCGACGTGGCCGCCCGCCTGGGTGGGGACGAGTTCGCACTGCTCGTCGTGGGAGTGGACAACGTAGCCGCCCTCTCGCCTTTGCTGGGGCGCCTGAAGAAAGCACTGGAACGTTCGGTGCCGCAGACGAACGTCTCCTTTTCCGTCGGGGTGGCGTGCTTCCCCGCCGACACCGATGACCCCAATGCCCTGACAGGCCTGGCTGACGCCCGCCTCTATGCGGCCAAAGCGGCCATGGAGTGCCGCTAGAGATGTACGACGCGCTGGAACTCGAGCTGCGTCAGCTGCCGGGAGTACTGTTCGTCGCTTTCGCGGAGGACGAGGGGACCACTTACATCGAAATCGTTGCCGTCCCTCTGGCCGAACACTCGAGAGTGCGTGACGAGGCGGCACGGGCGGCGGTCAACCATCTGGAGGGGCCGGCTGAGATCCGGGTCTTGGCCCCCCCGGACGACGAGACTGCCCCTCTCCCGGGCGACCGTGTCGGGCTCCTTGTAGTGCCACCTGGCGACGGCGGTTCCTCCTTCGAAGTCCAGTTGTCCCGCGGTGGCCAGCGGTCGGCCAGCCGGGCGATCGCCGGCGACACGCTGGCCGTGGGGCGGGCCGTCCTCGAGGCACTACGAGGCCTGGGTGCCATCGCCACTTTTGACCTGGTCGGGTTCCACGCCCTGCCGTCGGACTGGGGGGCAGGACTACTGGCCGTGCTCCGTGACACCCGGACCGGGGAGCTTCGACGGGGTGTGGCCAACGGGCACACGCCGGCCGATGCCGCCGCCCGAGCCGTGTTACACGCCCTCAACCGTTCCCTCTGAGCTTCTCAGCGACGCCCCGCGTCTGAGACAATCACGTTTGGATGAATGCTTCGTGGCTCGCCATAGGGGCCCAGGGTCAGGTGCTCGTTGCCACTGGCGGGGGTGCCGGAGCGCTGGTCCAGCACTCCCCGCTCGGCTTCGTAGTGGCCTTCGGGGCGGGCATCATCTCGTTCGTTTCGCCATGCGTCCTCCCTCTTGTCCCTTCGTACCTGTCGATGATGTCCGGCGTCGGCGTGAGCGCGGTCGCGGGTGGCGGTGGCCCAACGGCCGTAGCCGCTGACCGGAGGCGGCTGCTCTGGTCGTCACTCCTGTTCGTGGCCGGTTTCAGCTTTGTCTTCGCCATTCTGGAGGCCACCGCCAGCGCCCTCTTCCACCCACTCCAGACCAACAAGCCCATCCTGGGCGATATTGCCGGCGGCCTCATCGTGGCCATGGGCGTACTGCTCGCTCTTCAGCTCCCCTGGATGCAACGGGAGCACCGGATGGCCGTCCAGCCATCGAGGCTCGGGCCCTGGGTGGCCCCGGTGATGGGCATGACCTTTGCGTTCGGATGGACGCCGTGCATCACCCCTGTCCTGGCTGCCGTCCTCGGCTTGGCCTCGAGCGGCGGCACTCTGGCCAGGGGGGAAGAGATGCTGGTGGCGTACTCGCTCGGGCTCGGGGTGCCCTTCGTCGTGACCGGCCTGGCCTTTGGCCGCCTCTCAGGGGCGCTCCGTTTCGCCCGCCGCCACTCCCGGGCCGTGAGCTTGGTGTCCGGGCTTGTGCTGGCCACGTTGGGAGTGCTCATCATCACCGGCGAAGTAGGCACGATCTCGTCCTGGTCGTCGAGCTTCCTGCAGCACATCGGGCTTGGCGGTTTGGCTACCGGTTGAGCCTCGCAGGCACGGTGCCGCCAACAGAGGCCCCCTTTGGCGCCCGACCAGGCCGGCTGGCTAGAGTTGGACGGCCGCTATGGTAATTCAGCTGGCCGTTCGCCTTCGTTACGCAGTTGCTCTGGCCGGCCGGTACCCTCTCCTGGCCGGTGCGGATCTCGACGTGGCCACGGGCGAAATCCTCGTGCTCAAAGGGGCTAACGGCGCCGGCAAAACCAGCCTGTTGCGCGTTGTCGCCGGCGTGTTGCCTTTATCAGCGGGCGACGCGACGGTGCTCGGCCTGGACCCAACTTGTGATGCGCGCCTCCTACGCCGCCAGGTCGGGCTGCTCGGGCACGCCAACGGCCTGTACGACGACCTCACCGCCGAGGAAAACGTCCGTTTTGCTGCCCGAGCGGGGAGGTTGCCGAAAGAGGCGGCCTCCGATGCCCTTGAGCGCCTCGGCATGCGCGACCGGCTTCTTTCCCTGCCTGCCGGGAGGCTCTCAGCCGGCCAGCGCCGGCGGGTGGCTCTGGCCGCCCTGCTGGCCCGCCGGCCTCAATTGTGGTTGCTCGATGAACCCCACGCCGGCCTTGACGCTGAACACCGTGAACTTTTGGACGGCCTATTGAAAGAGGTGACGGCGGCGGGGGCCACTGTTATCGCCGCCTCCCACGAAGAACGCACTAGCGAGGTCCTGGCCGACAGGGTGGTCACTATGTCGGGAGGGACTGTGCTCGATGGGCTGCTGACCGGCCCGGCCGATAGCGCCCCGGCGATGGGGGAGGGCCAGCCGGTTGGTGATATCGGTGGGCCATCTCCGGAAGAGGTCCCCAGTGCAGTGTGAATTCGCCGCCGGCGGCCGAGGTGGCAACTTCGGCGTGACGGGTTCGGCGTGACGGTTTCGGCGTGACGGTTTCGGCGTGACGGTTTCGGCGTTACGTTTCGGCGTGACAGACGGGCGTAACAGGTACACGTGAGAGTGCGGTGTAACGGTGCGGTCTAACAGTGTGGCGTGATGCCGCGGTCGTCGCGGCCAAGGACCTGCGCATCGAGGGCCGCGCCAAAGTGGCCCTCAACCAGGTCGTCCCCTATTCGCTCGTCGTTCTTCTCCTGTTCGGTTTTGCCTTCGACCAGGACCGACCGTTGCTTGTCCAGGCCGCCCCCGGTCTGTTCTGGCTGGCTGTGCTGTTCTCGGGCTTGCTGGCCGTGCAGCGCAGCTTCGCCATCGAGACGGCTGACGGCGCTGTAGACCGTCTGCGGATGTCGGGGCTCGAGCCCGCCGGCGTGTTCCTCGGCAAGGCGGCTGCGGTTGCGCTCGAGTTGATCGTCCTCGAGGCTCTATTAGCGGGCGGGATCGTTGTGCTGTTCCACAGCAAACTGGGCGGCGCCGCCTTGCTGGCTTCCAGCGCATTGTTATCGACGGCCGGGGTGGCCGCTTCGGGTATTGCCTATGGGGCGCTGTCGATGGGCCTCCGCGTGCGGGAGACGCTGCTGCCGCTGTTGCTGGCGCCCGTGCTGGCACCGGTCGTCCTCGCGGCCACCGAGGCCTGGCGTGCCGCCCTCGGCCTTTCGGGTGAAGGCTCCTCGTCAGGCGGCTGGCGTTGGCTCGGGCTGCTCGCTTGCTTCGCTGCGATCTACCTGGCTGGCGGAGTCCTGAGCTTTGGCGCTTTGATGGAGGAAACGTGAGGTACCCAGAAGCGCCTTCTTCGTCCCGGCTCACGCGTGTGCTCGGTTGGTCAGCCCTGGCGACGCTGGCTCTAAACACGTGGTGGGGGCTCTGGGTGAGCCCTCCTGACGCGGTGCAGGGCCAGTTCGTCCGGATGCTTTACATACACCCGGCCGTGGCCACTATGTGCTACACCGGCTTCGGTATCTGCGCTCTGGCCAGCGTCGCATGGCTGTGGCCGCGTCTGCGCAGCCCCCGCTGGGACCGTCTGGCAGTTTCGGGCGCAGAGGTGGGGGCGGTGTTCTGTCTGGCCACCCTGGTGACTGGCTCGATCTGGGGCCGGGCCTCATGGGGGGTGTGGTGGACCTGGGACGCCCGGTTGACCTTGACGGCCATATTGTTCGCCCTTTCTCTGGGGTACCTGGCGTTACGCCGGGCCATCGATAACCCGCACTCCCGCTCGCTGGCTTCATCGATGGTGGCCCTGTTGATGGCGTTGACCGTGGTGGTGGACCACTACGCGACGTCGTGGTGGAACACGCTGCACCAAGGCACCACCTTGCTGCAGCCGGACCCGACCATCCATGGTTGGCAGCTGGCGACGATGCTGCTTTCTTTCCTCGCCTTTGGCCTCACATTTGCCTGGATGCTCGTCCATCGCTATCGCCTGGAGGTGCTCGAAGAGCGCTACGACCAGGAGGGCTTCTCCCTGGCCCTCGAGGCTCGCCGGGCCGAAGCGGCTCCGCCGCCGCTGGTGGCCCCTGAGCCGTCAACCCCGGTAGGAGCAGGAGAACCGGTACCACCAGGAGGTACGGTCCCGCAGGCGCCGGTCGAGGTACCGGCCAGATGAACTACGTCATCGCCGCGTGGCTTTCATGTGGAGCCATCCTGCTGGCCTATGCGGCGCGGACGCTGTATCGCGAACGGTCCCTTCGGCGATCGCTGGCGCCGAGACCTGCTCCCCAAAGGGCGGGGGCCGGAGCGCCGAGCGGCGCGGCTACAAGACGCGTGCTATCGGTGACCCCGGCCGGCCGCTGGCACCAGAGGAGCGGGCGCAATGGACCTGAGGGCCCGCACCGGGCCGGCCCTCGCTGATTTGCAGGCCTCGCCAGACGAGGTCGGTCCTGACCGCAACGGTGTTCACGTACCCGTGCAGTTGGCGGGGCCGCGGCGCCGGCGGTCGCTCGGCAGCCGCAGGCAAAAGATCGTGGCCGCCATAGTCATCCTGGGGGCGCTCGGGTTCCTCGTCGCACGGGGCCTGGCCAACGCCATGAACTATTACCTGACCGCCAACCAGGCCGTAGCCCAACGTGCCCAGCTGCGGGGCACTGATTTCCGTATCCAGGGAAAGGTCCTGCCCGGCGTCCAGCAGGTCGGCACCAGTTTGCACTTCGTCATCACGTCCGACAACGTCAACGTCAACGTGGTCAGTACGGGCTCGCCGCCACAGCTTTTCCGGGTGGGGATGCCGGTCGTGCTCGATGGGCACTGGCAGGGGAACGTGTTCTCGAGCTTCCAGATAATGGTCCAGCACGGCTCGACTTACGTCGAGGCCCCTTCAGGCAAGGCGAAAAGCGGGGCGCACGGCACGTGAACATCGCACTGGGCCAAAGCGCCCTGCTGCTCGCCCTCCTCGGTGCCGTCGCCGGCGCCATAACGCTACTGGTGGGGTTAAGGAGTGGCCGGCCGTCTTTGTTGCGGGCCGGCCAGACGTACATATGGCTTGTCGTGGCCGGCGTCGTCCTGGCCACCGTTGCCATGCAGAGGGCGTTGATAACACACGACTTCACCCTCGTTTACGTCGATAACAACGACAGCACCTTTACGCCTGTCCTGTACCGGGTCACCGCCATGTGGTCGGACCTGGCCGGTTCGATCTTGCTGTGGGCGCTGATCCTCTCGGGCTACCTGGCCGCGATGTGGATCCGGTTCCGCCGCCGGCGCAACGAGCCGTTCGTGGTGTGGGCCAAAGTCGTTGGCTACGTGATAGCGGCGTTTTTCTTCGGTCTGATGCTGACGGCGTCCAACCCGTTCGCCCGGGTCCACGGAGCGGTCCCCAACCAAGGCCCCGGCCCTGACCCGTTGTTGCAGGACAGAGCGCTAGTGGCTTTCCATCCACCTCTTTTGTACCTCGGCCTCGTGGGTTTCACAGTGCCCTTCTGCCTGGCTGTGGCCAGCCTGATTACGGGCCAAAGGGGGACGTCTTGGCTCTTCGAGGCTCGCCGTTGGGCCATTTTTGCCTGGGCGTGCCTGACCGCCGGTGTCGTCCTGGGTGCCTGGTGGAGCTACCAGGTACTCGGATGGGGGGGCTATTGGTCCTGGGACCCCGTCGAAAACTCAGCTCTGCTGCCCTGGCTGACGGCCACCGCTTTTTTGCACTCGGCCATGGTCCAACAAAGACGAGCGATGCTGCGCGTCTGGAACCTGTCGCTTCTCCTAGCTACTTTCAGCCTCACCATCCTCGGGACGTTCTTCACGCGCTCCGGGGTCCTGGTGTCTGTTCACTCGTTCACCGCCGACGGCGGGGTGGGGCCGGCTTTGCTCGTCTTTTTCGGCATCGTGGTCGCCACTTCTGTAGGGCTCCTGGCCTGGCGGGGTGACCAGCTCCACAGCCGTGGGTCGATAGAGACACCGGTGTCTCGTGAGGGCGCCTTTCTGGCCAACAACCTTTTGTTCGCCGTTTTTGCCTTCGTCATTTTGCTTGGCACCGTCTTTCCTCTGTTCATAGAGGCGGTAAACGGGTCGTCGATCACCGTAGGCGGCCCGTTCTTTGACACCATGACGCTGCCCCTGGTCCTTTGCCTGTTGTTCCTGATGGCCGTGGCCCCGGTACTACCTTGGCGGCGCGCCTCGGGAGAGCTGCTCCTCCATCGCCTGCTTTGGCCGGCTCTGGCGGCCGTCGCCGTGCTCGTCGCCTGCGTGGCTGCCGGCTTGCGCGGCTTTTGGCCACTGGTTGTGTTCACACTGGCCGCCTTCGCCGGGGCGTCCGCACTCCGCCAGCTCGTCCTGCTGGTCCGCCGGTCCGGTCCCCGCGGTCTGACCGGGCGATCGGGAGGAGGGATGGTGGTCCACCTGGGCGTGGTCCTTATCGCGGTGGCCTTCGCGGCCAGCCACGCTTATGAGCACCAGGCCCAGCTGACCTTGACCGTGGGAAAACCCGCCAGTTTCCAGGGACAAACGATCGTTTTCCGGGGAGTGAAGACGGTCAACACGCCAGGGAAGACTTCACTGGTGGCCACCGTGGACCTCGACGGGCATCCCTACTACCCGGCCGTCGAGCAGTTCGCCCTGTCCAACGATGCCGTGCCGAGCCCTGCCGTGCGGTCGACGCCGACCAAAGACGTCTATTTAACCCTGGCCAGCGTGCCCAGCGCCGGTAAAGCGCCGGCTGCCATCGGGGTGATAGTCGAGCCCCTCGTGTTGTGGCTGTGGGTTGGCGGGTTTGTGATCGTCATCGGCGCCTTGCTCTCGTTGTGGCCTTCCGGCCGGGACCGCCACCTGTCGGTAGAGGGGGGGCGGGACGCCGCCAGAGCCGGTCAGGGCAGCCTTCTCCCCATGGAGGAGGAGCCGGCGGAGGCAGGTGTCGGGGCGCCGATATGAGTGACCAGGCCGGCGGTGGCCAGGAGGGAACGGCCCCGGAGGGTTTTGGCCCAGAGAGCCTCGGCTCGGAGGGAACGGCCCCGGAGGGTTTTGGCCCAGAGAGCCTCGGCTCGGAGGCATTTGGGCCGGAGGGTTTCGGGGCAGAGAGTTTCGGGCCAGAGAGTTTCGGGCCAGAGAGTTTCGGGCCAGAGAGTTTCGAGCCCGACGGCGACGTCGCCGGCGGTCCTTCGGGTGCCGGTCCGGCCAGCGCCGGCCCCAATACCCGGGGGACGCGCCGGAGGACCGTCCTCTGGGCCACCGTGGGCGTTGCCGCGGTGACGGCAGTTCTCATCGCCGTCATCGCATCCGCTCAACCCTCGTCACAGGTCACCGCCAGGAGCCCTCTGCTCGGCAGCGCGGCCCCGGCCATCTCAGGTCCGGGACTGGCCGGGGGGCACTACTCCCTGGCCCAGTTCCGCAACGAATGGGTGCTGGTGAACTTCATGGCCACATGGTGCCAGCCCTGCCAACAGGAGATGCCCCAGCTGGTCAAGTTCGCCGACCAACATGCCAAGTCGGCCGATGCCACAGTGCTGACCGTGGTCTACGACCCGACAAATGTGGCCCAACTGAAGACGTTCTTGGCCGCCCGGGGGGCGCGTTGGCCCGCCGTAGATGACCCTTCTGCCTCCGTGTCATATGGAGTAACGGGCCTTCCTTCGTCGTTCCTGGTGGCCCCGGACGGGGTGGTGTACGCCTACGTACCCGGCGAAGTCGAGGCGGCCGCCCTCGATAATTGGGTGCGCCAGGGCGCCGCCAAGGGTTTGGGCCCGGCTTAGAGGATGCGAAAAAGCAAGACGCACGAGGCGAAAAAGGAGGCGACGAACGCTTTGAGCCGAAGAGCACTGAGACTGTGCTTACCTAAGGCGGCCGCGGCCTCCGTCCTGTTCTGGTCCTTTTCGGGCTCACTTCTTCGCTCGCATTAGGACGACGGGGCACCAGGAGCGAAAGTGGCCGCTGGCTGGCGTTGGCGTCGGGCCACGCTCTGGGCTGCGGTCGCGGTCGTGGTCGGCTTGGCCCTGGCCATTGGTGCAGGTGCGTTCAGTTCCGGCACCAGCAAACCGGTTTCTCTGTACCAGCGCACGCTGGAGGTGGCAGGACAGTACCGGTGCCCGGTCTGTGCCAGCGAATCAGCGGCGGTGTCCGACGCATCTGAGGCAGTCCAGATCCGGTCGCTCATCGAGGGCTGGTTGAAAAAAGGCGATACTCAGGCGCAAATCCGCAGCTTCCTGGTCAGCGACTACGGGACGTCCATCCTGGAGAAACCACCGGCCACCGGGCTCAATACCCTCGTGTGGGCTCTCCCCGCAGTGGCCGGCGCCCTCGGTGTGGCCGGGCTCGGTTTTGCCTTTGTCCGTTGGCGACGCGTTAGCGCGGTTGGCACCGTAGGGCTGGCGACCGCAGGTACCGGACCGGCCGGTCAGGGTGTCCGCGTCGCCGGCCAGGGTCCCGGTGTGGCCGGTGTCCCGCCTTCGGCTTCGGCTTCCGCCGCTGGGGACGAGGCGTTCCAGGAGCGCCTTTTCGACGTGGGCGAAGAAGAACAGCCAGTGGTTTTGGCACAAAACCAGGGTCGGTCCCCTGTTCGCCCTCTGTACCGGCGGGTAGCTCCTCTTCTAGGTGCCGTCCTGATAGTGGTGGCTGGAGCCCTATGGCTGGTGGACCGGTCATCGAGCCAAAGGTTGCCGGGCGCCACCGCCACCGGTGGAGCTACCGGTCTAGACGAGGAACTGCAACAGGCCGCCACGCTCGCTGCGAGCGACCCGGCAGCGGCACTGGCCGTGTACGACGAGGTTTTGGCCAATGACCCCAACCAGCCCGTGGCATTGAGCGGCGAGGGCTGGATTTACGCCGAAGCCGGGTATGTGGCCAAAGGTGAAGGGCTTCTGCAAAAGGCCGAGACCGATGACCCGAGTTACGACCCTCCCCACCTGTACCGGGGGCTCGTGCTTCTCGAAGACCAGCGCAAGCCGGCGGCGGCCATCAAAGAACTGAAATGGTACCTGGCTCATGGTCCTGACCCGAGCATGACGAAGACGGCCAAGACGGCACTGGCACAAGCCGAGGACAAGTCTTTAACTTTCATTGTGCTCTGCTCGGGTCCCGCCGGCCTTAGTCGAAAAGCTGCCGGCGTAGCGCCAGCCCGATCTCTGCTCCAAGGGCCGGTGGCACCGCGTTGCCCACCTGGCGGTATTGGCTGGACCGTCGGCCCGCGAACTGAGTACCGGCCGGAAAACCCTGGAGCAAGGCGGCTTCCTCAACCGTTATGCGGCGAGCGCCCGGCACCACGCCCTGGCGCGGCAAGCCACCGGAAAGGAGGTGGGCGTGGTACTCAGGGACGATGCCAAGAGTGTCCAGCCAGGGTGTCTTGTTGCCGCCCATACTGGCCAGCAGCGTCGGTGCCAAACGAGATAGCTCGATGGGCCGGCCGCCTCCATTGTAAAGATGGCCGTGGTAGGCGCCCGGCCGGAGCGACGGTCGCCTGGCATAAGTAACGATGGCACTGTTTGGCTGGCCCCGCGAACGACGGGGGTCGACGACGGAGCCGGCCAGGATGTGGGAGAGCCGGGCGCCCGGACCGTGCGTCGGGCCCGGGAAGGCAAAGCGGTCCTCTCTGGCGCCTACTACGAACAGGCGCCGGCGAGTCTGCGGAACGCCGTAGTCTGCCGCCTCCACCACTCGCCAGCTGGTCTGGTACCCGAGCTGCTCCAGCTGCGCCAAAATGCTTTGGAAATATGGCCATTTGGTCGACACGGTCAGGCCGGCGACGTTCTCCATGATGAAAGCGCGAGGCTGGAGCTCGGCCAGGGCGCGCAGGAACTGAGGGATGCCATTGCGAGGGTCGCTGGCTGCCAGGCGCTTACCCCCGACAGAAAATGGCTGGCACGGTGGTCCGCCGGCGACCACCGCGAACCGCCCCCGCTCCGGCCTGAAATCCAGCGTAGAAATGTCGCCTTGTACGACCCGGGCCCCCGGATGGTGAGAGCGGTAAGTAGCGGAAGCGTCCGGGCACCACTCGACGGCCGCCACTGGCGCGATGCCGGCCGCCTCGAGGCCGAGCGATAGACCGCCCGCACCGGCAAAGAGATCTATGGCCTCCATGCCAGGGGAGGAGCGCATGCCTATCTTTCCCGGACCGGGCGATGGGCCGGCGAGCAGGTTATGGGCGCGTAGCTCCGGTTCTTGGTGGGTGGGTCATCGTTGCCAGCCGCTTTTGCGGTGCGGATCGTCAACGGGGGCCCTTCGGGGGCGGTGGAATGGCCCACACTGGCCGCTTCGCCATTTTTGGCCGCCAATTCGCCCCTTTTCGTGGCGGGGCGCCCTCTTTCCGTGCTAGAAATTCCCGTTCTGGGTGCACTTTGCCCTTCTGGGCGGGAAAAATGCCGAAAATCGACAGAAAACGCGCCGAGTTCCAAATACTGCACCCAGAAAGCGGGCTTGTGCGAGAGAGCCGGCCGGGGCGAGAAAGCCGGCCCGGGCGAGAAAGCCGGCCGGGGCGAGAAAGCCGGCCGGGGCGAGAAAGCCGGCCGGCGCCCGTCTTGACTCATGAGAACCGGCGTCCCGAAGGCCGGCCTTCCCCCGTCTTGGCCTTCCGGGCACGGGGCCTGGATACCCGTTCCCCGCCCCCTTTGACCCTCCGGGCATGGCGCCGCATTGGCCGCCGCCGGCCGGTCTCGACCCTGTTCGACGGTCCCCGGCACCCAATCGATTCTGGCGCGGGCCCGCTGGTGCTGCAATGATCCCCATGGGCAGTGGGCCCGCCCCACCAGAGGTGCGACCAAAGGAGGAGACATGGACCGGATCGAGTGCCAATGGTGCCACGCTCAGAACCCCGTCGAGGCCAAGTCGTGCGAGTCCTGCGGAGCACCTCTGGACATCGCCAACCTCGTGTCGGACTCGGGGTGGCGAGAGGCCCCCCGCCTGCGGGACATGGCCAAGTTCCAGTTCTCGAACAGCACGTGTCAGGTCGAAGGTGAGTTGGTCCCGGTGGCCGAGATCAACCTGAGCCCGGGCGACGGGGTGATCTTCGAACATCACACCATGCTCTGGAAAGACGAGAGCGTCCCGGTTGGCGTTTACCCGATGGGTGGAGGACTGAAGCGCTCGCTCGGAGGCATGCCGTACGTCGTTACCCAGGCCGGCGGCCCGGGGCGGATCGCCTTTTCTCGTGACGCGGCGGGCGAAATAGTGACACTGGTTCTGCACCCCGGCATGGAGCTCGATGCACGCGAGCATGCTTTCCTGGCCGCATCCCATTCGGTGCGTTACAGCTTCGAGCGGATCAAGGGGCTTTCGAACGTCCTCCATGGGGGCAGCGGGATGTACCTGGACCGCTTCGTGACGGCCGGCGAGCCGGGGATCGTGCTGCTCCACGGATACGGCAATGTTTTCGAGCGGATGCTCGGTGCCGGCGAGAAGATCCTGCTCGAGCCAGGTGGGTACCTGTACAAGGACTCGAGCGTAAACATGCAGGCCGTTCAGCTCAACGTCAAGACAGGCCTCTTTAGCCGTGGTATGTACATGGCCGAGATGACAGGTCCGGGCCGAGTTGGGATCCAGTCCATGTACCACCACCACGCCAGCGAGTGAGGCCATGACGACAACACCAGTGACTGGCGCTGCTCCGACTAGCTACATATGCCGGTTCTGCCGGTTGCCATCTGAGGCCAGCGGTCTGGCGTGCCCGAACTGCGGGGCACCCGTGGACGTTCGAGCCGCCGTGTCCGACTCCGGCTGGGTCGAGCAGCCCGCCGTCAGGGATATGGCCAGGATCCAGTTCGGCCAGTCCTACTGCCAGATCGAGGGCACACTGGTCCCGACGGCCGATTTTGCCTTGGCTGGCAACGACGGGGTCATCTTTTCCCATCACACGCTGCTCTGGGCGCAACCGGGCGCCCACCTGGAGGCGTGGGCACAGGGATCGTTCTTCAACCGGACTTATGCCGGGATGCCGCTGGTGCTCATGCGGGCGAGCGGGCCAGGCCATGTAGCTCTGTCGGAGGACCACCCGGGAGAGGTCGTGGTGTTGCCGATCCCGGTCGGGCGGGGGTTCCTCGTGCGGGAACACGCCTTCCTGGCCGCGAGCGACAACGTCGACTACACGTGGCAGAACGCGCCCGTCTGGCTGCAGACCAGGAGCGGAGACGACACGGAGTACGAGTACCCGGTCGGTTCCTTCATCGACCTCTTCGCCGCTCGCTCGGAGCGTCCGGGCCTGTTGTTGCTGCACTGCCGGGGCAACCTGTTCGTTCGTGACCTCACCCCGGGGCAGGCCATCCTGGTCCAACCGGGTTCGTGGGTCTACTCGGACACCTCCGTAAGCTTCGGCCTGCACGCCGAGTACCCCGCCAGCAGGGGTATGGGGTGGGGCAGCTACGACTATCGGACGGTCTGGTTGCGCCTCCAGGGCCCGGGCAGGGTGGCGGTGCGCTCCATATTCGAGAAGCCGGAACGTTACTCGGGCGTGGTCCGCAGCAGCGGCATGAGCCTGCAACGCTGGTAGGCGCTGGTAGGCGCTGGCGGTCCTCGGCCGACCAGAAGGCCGGCGGCAGAGGGCCCGGTCGGGCTCCGTCGGAGGGTTAGACGGTAGGGGCGCGGCACTTCAGCTGCTGCGCCACGAAACGGTCGACGGCCTCAATGGCTTCTTGCTGGCCCTCCAGAAAGCAAATGTGGGCGTCGGTCATCCCCGGCCCGATGTGCTTGGCGCTCGGGTACGCCATTACGACTCGGCACATCAGCGAGACTGTCCCGCTGGAGATAATGGTGGCGGACAGGTCTGTCGTCACCTCTACTACATCTCCCGCTCGCAGTTGTTTGGCACCCTCGAGCTTCAGCCCACCATGGGATAGGTCCGCCACCGTGGCCTCGTGAGGCTCGCCGACCGCCGCCGAACGCACCGGCCGAACCTCTGCCGGCAGGCCCACTCCGACTCTGGGATCTAGCCGGCGCTGGATGAACATCGGCGCGTCGAGCAGTTGGACCTCGGCCTTACGCTCACTGGGCTGGCAGCTGACGATGCAAAGCCACTTGTACATCCCCCACGACAGGGACATGAACAGGTCGGCGACAGAACCTTCTTCAAGCGCCCCCGGTGGTAGCTCGTCGAGCAACTCAAGGATCAGCGCCCGGCCGTCGCAGGAGGCAACTTGAGCCGCGCACGTCCCCGCCTGCGGCAATTGCAGGCCAACCTGGGCCCCTGGTTCTAGAGGCCCCGCGATAGCGGAGGCCGAAGTCAATCGCCGCCGCCCGCCGCGCGCGCAAACATTTCGTAGGAGGACACTTACTGTTCTATCGGCGCGAACGGACAGGCACTGAAAGGGCCTCGCTGTGACCTCTTTCCTGCACCGGCGGACTACCGGCGCTTGGCGCCGCTGGTGGACGACGGCGTCAGGGAAGCCCTTTCAGACGGTAGGCCAAGAAGCTGTCAATGACGTCGAGGCTCTCGCGCTGGCCGTCGATGAAGCTCAAGTGGGCTGACCAGGTGCCTCGCGGCGTGGGATAGGCCATAACCACGCGGCCGACGACCTGCACTCGAGTGCCCAGGTCCACCGTGACTTCAACGGTGTCGCCGATGCCAAGCTGGAAAGCGCCCTCCAGTTTCATGCCACCGTGGGACAGGTCCGCCACGGTCATGTCGTGGGCAGGGCTTCGCCTTTCCGACCGGGTCCGGCGGACCTTTGCCTCCAGTGCGGCGTTGACGCGCTGGCGAGCACGGCGCTGGACCACCATTGGCGAACCCAAAAGCTCGAGCTGCGCCCGCTGGCCCAACGGCAGCGAGCTCAAAGAGCAGAGCCAGTGATATATGCCCTCAGGTCTCGGCATGAACAAATCAAGCGTCGAGCCCGGTTCCAGCTCGCCATCGGGTAGGTCGTCCAGAAGGTCCAGGGTGAGCGACGTCTGGGCTGTCTCGGAGACGACGGCCACACATGTCCCCGCCTCGGGGAGCTCCAGGCTCACGCGCATACCGCTCTCCAGCGGGCCGGCTACTTCAAGCCCCATCTTGCGTCCTTGGTGCCTGTCCGCCCGGTCGTTGTCCGTCCGGTCGTTGTCCGTCCGGCCCGTGTCCGTCCGGTCGTTGTCCGTCGGGCCCGTGTCCGCCCAATCGCTGTCCGCCCAATCGGTGTCGGCCCAATCGGTGTCGGCGTGGTCGAAGCTTGCTGGGCCCCGGACTGCTTGGTCTGGGTCTATGTGGCCCGGGTTGACCGAGCCTCTGTGTCCCCGCTCTTAGCACAGCCCGATCTTGTCACAAACCTGTCCGGCTGGTTCAGGCCCCGGCGGGGAGGCATGTGGCGCAGGTGTCGTCCCCCATTGCCCGAGACGACGACTCGGCCGGGCCCGTGGCGCGGCCATAAAGGGCGTCAAGCATGCCTCTGACCATGCCCCTGTCCACGGCGCAAATAACCGGGTGCTGCACCGCCGCGTCAAAGAACGGGCAGGCCTCCTTCACCAGGGCGAGGGACTGACCCCGGGCCTCTGCATGAGCTGCGAACCCGTGGGCGGTCAGGGCGTCAGCGACTGCTCTTAGCGCTGACCGAAAGGAACGCTGGCCCTCGCCCACCGCCATCGAAGCGGCCAACTTGGAGCCATAGACGAAACCCACCTGCTCGGCCATCTGCTCAGCTTCTTGCTGGGGCAGTAGCGCCAGGGCCCCGCCAAGCAGCGATAGCAGGAGCTCCTCGCCCGGCCTCGAGGTTTCCAGTACGGGCGCCGGGCCGCTGGCCCGGTAGCACTTCGACGGCCGTCCCGCTCCCGAGACCTGGGCCCGGGAGCTGTAGACCTCCAGGTAGCCACAGGCAGCCAGTTTGTCGAGATGATGGCGGGCCACGTTGGGGTGAAGCGAGAAATGCTGGGCCACCTGGGACGCCGTAGCCCCGGTGTCGGCGTCGCGCACGTACAGGTACACCTGCCGTCGGGTCGGGTCGCCGAAGGCCGACGTCACCGCCGCCACCACTGCCGAAAACTCGCTACCCGTTAGACGCCTCGTGTCCGAGGCGGCAGGCTCAGCTTCGAGCTGCACCATTGTCAAACATCGTACTGGCCCGGCCGGCGCTGGGCCGTCCGGTGCCACCCTCACTGCGCTCGAGCGAGCGTCGCCTGTCATGGCCGTAGCATGGTCGAGTGCCGACTCTGGGCCATGAGGAAGGTAGGGCCAACCCCTTTTCCGCCGGAACAGGGCCGACCCGCGTGCTCGGTATTAGTTCCGGAAAAGGTGGGGTGGGTAAATCCTCGGTCACCGTCAACCTGGCCGTGGCCTTAGCCGGCGCCGGCTTCTCGGTTGGGTTACTCGACGCGGACGTGTACGGTTTTTCCGTCCCGGCCATGATGGGCGTTTCCCGGCGAGCAGGCCCGGCCGAGGGGCCAGGCATGAGCGATAGCGGTGTGGCTCCCATTGTGGCCTTTGGTGTCAGCGTCATGTCCATGGGATTTTTCGTCAACGACGACCAACCCGTGATCTGGCGAGGCCCCATGCTCCACAAGGCGCTCGAGCAGTTCCTGGCCGACGTCGATTGGGGCCAACCTGATTTCCTGTTGGTGGATATGCCTCCGGGCACGGGCGACGTCGCCCTGTCCATGTCGCAGTACTTGCCGGCGGGTGAGGTCTACGTCGTCACCACGCCTCAGGTGGCTGCGAAGCGGGTGGCGCAACGGAGCGCCTACATGGCCCGCAAGCTGAACCTCCCGGTGCGCGGTGTCATCGAGAACATGAGCTGGCTTAACGGGCCGGATGGCAGCCGGTACGAGGTGTTCGGCAGTGGAGGAGGCGCGCAGCTGGCCGAAGAACTCGGCGTCCCGTTGCTCGGCCAGATCCCGCTGGCGGCCGCCGTGCGCGAGGGCGGCGACAACGGTCAGCCCGTTGTGGTCGCCGAGCCTTCGTCGGAAGCGGCTGAGGTGTTCGAGTCAATAGCGCGCCAGATTGTGAAGCTCGGTCGGGGGCGGATCTTCAAGGAGCAACTGCGGGTTAAGTAGTGCCGACGTTTCGGCCCCCAAATTGGCTCTTCAGGAGAAACCAGATGATCTCAGGGAGGGGCTAACGCGGTCCTGGCACAGTTCCTTCAGGATGACTGATGCCACCGCGAGTGGGTATAAGCACTCCGGGCGGCCCTTCCCTAAGACCAACTGGCTGGCCTATGGGCGGGGGCCACCCGCCGACCGCTCTGACTTGAAACCTATCCTTTCGAACCGCCGCTCGGATCCCCCAGCCAGTGCGGCGACTTGTTGGTACGGTTCAGTTCCCTTGCTCGGTCAGCCCGGACGTGGCGGCTCAGCGCTAGAGCGATGGTGCCGGCGCGTCGATACCCCGCGGTAGATGGTCGAGCTGCCAGCCCAGAAGCCGCACCGCCGTACTAAAGGCGAACCGGTCGGTCATTCCGCTGACGTAAGTTATCGCTCGCCTGAGCTCCCCGTCCGCCTCGGTGCTCGAGTTCGCAGCGGTGCCGGCGGCCAAGTCGCCTGCGGTCAAGGCGCTGGCCGTTATGGTGGCGGACGTTGCCGCGGTGGCGTCCATCCTGCTCGACGCCTCCAGGCTCTGGCTGGCCGGGATATTTTCCGGGTGGCTGGCGAAATACTCCACCAGGTCTCTCAGGACAGCCACAACGGTTTCGCCTTGGGCGATCGAACCCGGACGAGTGTAAATGCGCTCGTAGTTGAAGTCTCGAAGCGCTGAGAGGGCGCCGGCATAAGGCTGGCGCATCCCGATCTCTCCGGTTTCGGTGATGCACTCGACCAGGGCGTCGATGAAGCAATGCAGCTGGGAGGCTCGGGAGCGGCCCGCAACCTCGGTTACGGCCTGGGGGAGGTCGTCGAGGTCGATTATCCCGACGTCAGCCGCGTCTTCCAGGTCATGCGCGCAGTAGGCGCAACGGTCTGCCCAGCTGACGACCACGCCCTCGGGAGTCACGGGGTTCGGAAGTGACCAGCTGTGGTGGCGCACCCCGTCGAGCGTCTCAGCGCAAAGATTGAGAGGAGCCAGAGTGACCTCTGCTCCCCATATGGCGTGGTTGTAGCCCTCGGGCAAGTACGGCGTGAAGGCGTCCTCGCTGGCGTGACCGCCCGGGCCGTGGCCGCAATCATGCCCGAGTGCGATCGCCTCGGTCAGGGCGATGTTGAGCCCGGTGGCCCGAGCTACGGCGGTGGCCACCTGCGCCACTTCGAGAGCATGGGTCAACCGGGTGCGCTGATGGTCGAGCGGGAAGACAAAGACCTGGGTCTTGCCAGCCAAGCGACGAAAAGCACTCGAGTGCAGGATGCGGTCGCGATCACGCTCGAAACAGGTGCGTAACGCGTCAGGCTCCTCTGGCGCGGCCCGGTCTCCGGCCCCCCTGGACAACGTGGCCCCTGGCGCCAGCAGGAGCTGCTCAGCGTCCTCCCGGGCCTGCCTGGTCAGCAGTTTGGCGCCGACCCGCGGGTTGGGCGAGTGGCCATGGGCGCGGACAATCTCGCCCGCCGTGTCGCCCGTCGGCATAACCTGACCCGTTCGCATGGTTCTACGGTAGCCACCGAGGGTGACCGTAACGAGCGCCGATAAAATAGCTGGGTAATCAGCCCGCGAGACAGGAGAAGAGCGAAGTGGACGTCCGTATAGGGATTACACAGGCGCCCAGAGAGATCGAAGTCGAGCTGGCCGACAGCCTCACCGCGGATGAACTGATAGCACAGGTGGACGCGGCCGTCGACAAGTCGGCCGGGATGCTCTGGCTCACGGATAAGCGGGGCCGGCGCATCGGCGTCCCCGCCGCCAAGCTCGCTTATATAGAGCTGGACACAGCCACTGAATCGCGCCGGGTTGGTTTCGGGGCCGCCGTCTGACGGGCACGAGCGAGGGCTCTGTTTACTTACCCGCCCGGGGCCCAGACCCAGGCTCCTCCCCCGACCAGGGACCCCAACCCCGACGGCGGCCGTGCTTGCTTACCCGCCTGGGGGCCAAGCCCCAAGCTCCTCCCGGAGTGCGTCGCCAACCCCGGCCGGAGCTCTGCCTAACTAGTGGTTGAGGTCCTCGACAGAAAGCTCGTTTTTGTAACTGGCAAGGGCGGAGTGGGCAAGACGACGATTGCCGCCGCGCTGGGCGTCCTGGCTGCGAGCAAGGGCAAGCGCACGCTGCTGTGCGAGATGGATGCCAAGGGCGACCTGGCCTCCAGCTTCGAGACCGGGCCCACCAGGTTTGAAGAACGTGAAGTGGCGCCGAACCTCTGGGTGATGTCCATGGACACTGAGGCGTCGCTGCGCCAATACCTATCTTTGCACCTGAGGTTCGGGAGGGCGGCGTACGTTGGGCCACTGGCCAAGACGTTCGACTTTGTCGCCTCGGCCGCGCCGGGTGTTCGCGAGATCGCCAGCGTGGGCAAGCTTTGTTGGGAAGTCCGCGAACGCCACTTTGACATCGTCGTCGTGGATAGCGTTGCCAGTGGCCACATAATCGGCCACTTGGCCGCCCCGCAGGCAATAAATCGGTTGGTCCAGGTCGGGCTCATTCGCCAGCAGACCGACTGGATGCTCGATATTCTTTCAGACCCGAAGACGTCCGGGGTGCTGGCCGTGACTACGCCGGAAGAGATGCCGGTGAGCGAGACCGTCGAACTGATCAAGCGCCTCGAGACAGAAACGACCGTTGCGCTGGCGGGAGTGGTCGTCAACCGCGTGCTGCCGGAGCTCTTTGGCACCCGAGAGGAGCAAGTGTTCGAGGCCCTGGCCGCGCCCGCGGCGAGCGACCAGTTGACGGCCGCCCTGGGCGGACCGGCCGAGCCGCTGATCGAGGCGGCGCGCCTCATGGTAAGGATGCGGCGGGCGCGTGCCGCTCATCTCGACCGCCTCCGAGAAGCGGTGGGGACGGGCCCCTCGAGTGCTGGTGCCGAATTTTTATATGTCCCGTTTATGTTCTTGCGCACGTACGGTTTGCGCTCTACCCATCAAGTGGCGTCGGCCCTGGCTGCGGAGCTGAACATTTGAACAAGGGCAAAGACAGCTCGGGCACGGGGAACTCCGGCACAATCGAAGCACTTCTCGCCGCCAAAGAAATCGTGGTGGTGTGCGGGCCCGGGGGGGTGGGCAAGACGACCATCGCCGCGGCGGCCGCCGCCATGGCTGCCTGCCATCAAGGGGGGAAAGTGCTCGTAGTCACGGTGGACCCGGCCCGGCGGCTGGCTCACGCGCTTGGGCTACGCCAGGGAAGTGGCGTCGAGCGCGTCCGTAACAGCGCCTTTCAGGCCGCCGGGGCTGCTCCCCGGGGCGAGCTGTGGGCGGAAATGCTCGACGCCAAACAAAGCTGGGATACTCTGGTCACCCGGCACGCACCAGATCCGGCCACTGCCCGGCGGATCCTGGACAACCCTCTTTACCAGGATATTTCGTCCCGTTTCGTTCAAAGCCATGACTACATAGCGGTGGAGCGTCTCTACGAGCTGCATTCCGAGGGCAATTATGACCTCATCGTCGTGGATACCCCACCCACTCGCAATGCACTGGATTTCCTGTTGGCGCCTGAGCGCACTGCGGATTTCTTTAGTTCCCGGTTGCTGCGGCTCTTGACCGTGCCCTACAAGAGCCGCCTGGCGGATGTCGCTTCGAGACCGTTCTACTACGTGGCCGACCGGGTTATCGGTTCGCAGTTCCTCGAAGACATCGCTGAGTTTTTTATATTGTTCCAGACCCTGTCCGACGGCTTTGTACAACGGGCCCGAGAAGTACAGCGGCTCCTCGCTGACCGGCGGACGACCTTCATAGTGGTCGGCACCCTGGAAGCCATGCCTGTGCGCGAAGCCGGCGCTTTTATGGACCTGTTGCCGGTGAAGGGATTTCATCTCGGTGCGCTGATCCTGAACCGGGTACTGCCCGCCTACCTGCTCGATGCCGGCGCGGCCGAGCGGGCGGCCAAGCTCTCTTCCAAAGCCGACCGTGTGGCCGCTGCGCTTTCCTCGGTCGCACTCAAAGACGTCGAACCAGCGTTGATTGAACGAGTGCTCAAAGAGGTGGGCACCAATTTTATTAACATGACCGTGGTGGCCAATAGAGAAGCCAGTCAACGGTCTGAGTTGGCCCGGTCGCCCAGCGTGGTCGTCAGCGTGCCGGAGCTCGAGGAAGACGTCCACGACCTGTCCGGTGTGCTTGACGTAGGCCGTTATATTTGGGCCTGGGACAGGCCGCCCGGACCATCAGGCAGCCAGAGGAGGTAAGCAGTGGCGACGCTGGCCGAACTGCTGCGGGACCGTGCCGTCGTCCCCGGCTCTGCCGTAGAGCACCTGCAACGGCTGGTCGGGTCCTGGGCCATCCTTTCCGATCTATCTTTTTCCGACCTTTTGCTGTTCGTCCCCACCGCTGGTGATGAAGGAGGGTTCGTGGTCGTTGGGCAGGTGAGGCCCACTACCAGCCAGACGCTTCATCTCCAGGACCTGCTTGGCCGCGAGGTGAGCGACAACGAGCGCCCTCTACTAGCCCGCGCTTGGCCCTCGGTAGCGTCGTCGAGGGAGAAGTGCCGGTCGAATCCAGGAATGAGCGGGCTCGAGTCGTCTGCATACCGGTGCGTTTCGACGGTGACGTGGTGGCGGTGCTCACCCGCGAGGCCCCGTTGGTGGTCGGCCGGCGGGCCGGCGAGCTCGAGCGCGTCTATGTGGGCGTGTTCGACCGCTTTGCGCGAATGGTGACGGCTGGGACTTTCCCGTTCCCCGTGGACGAGCCGCTCTCGAGCGAGGCGCCCCGCGTAGGCGATGGCGTAATGACCCTTGACGCGGCGGCCCGGGTGGAGTTCGCCTCGCCCAACGCCGTCAATGCCATGCACCGTTTGGGCGTCTACCGGGCCATTCTCGGTGCCAGCCTCGACGAGCTGGGCGTGAGAGGTAACCCTGTCTCGGCCGCCTACGCCGACCAGGTGCCGGTTTCTGAGGAGCTGGAGCTCGGGGACGTAGCCGTCTTCATACGCTGCATCCCTCTCCTCGACCAGGAGCGGACCACCGGCGCAGTGGTACTGGTGCGCGACGTCACGGACCTACGCCGGAGGGACCGGCTCCTGATGGGGAAGGACGTAGCCATCCGTGAAGTCCATCACAGGGTAAAGAACAACTTGCAGACGATCTCGTCTTTGCTGCGCCTGCAGTCGAGGCGGTTGCCAAAAGGAGATGCCCGCCACGCCCTGGAGGAGGCCGAACGGCGCGTCCGCAGTATCGCGGTTGTCCACGAGATCCTCTCTCGTGACACGGCCGACGAAGTTGATTTCAATGACATCCTGCCCTCCCTAGTGCGGATGGCCGAAGACTTTTCCGGCGCCTTCGCGCCCGTCAAAGTGACCTGGTCGGGAGAGGCGGGCGAAATGGGGGCGCAGGTGGCCACGCCTTTGGCTGTGGCGCTCAACGAACTCGTACAAAATGCGGTCGAGCACGCTTTTGCTCCGCACGCACGGCAAATGGGGGAACTGCCGTTCGAGATCACAAAAACGCCGCCGGGCACGGGCTCAACGGGGACGGCAGACAGCCGGAGCGGCGAGGGCGATGAGGCTTACGCGGTGGCGGCGCCAGAGGTCCATATTGCTTTCAGCCGGGATGGGGACCAACTATTCCTGCAGGTCCGGGATAACGGCATCGGCTTGCCACCGGGCTTTTCGATCGAGGCCACCACCAGCCTCGGCCTCTCAATCGTCCGCGGCCTGGTTAATAGTCAGTTGGGCGGCACGATCGAGATGTACAACAACAACGGGACGGTAGCCGAGCTCGTCATACCTGTGGACCGGCCCGAGAGCAACGACCTGACGCGGATCTAGCCCGTTCGCTTGGTTTTGGTCGGCGGCGGTTCAGCCGGCTCGCCGCTGCCTGGCCAGCCAGAGTTTGCGGAGTTTCCGCCGCTCCTCCTCGGTGGTCCCGCCCCAAATGCCTGACTCCTGGTTTGTCGCCAGAGCGAACTCGAGGCAACTCTCCCGAGCATCGCAGGTACCGCACACCCCCTTGGCCGCCATGATCTGCTCGACGGCTGGGCCAGTACTGCCCACTGGAAAGAAGAGGTCCGGGTCGGTGTCGCGGCAAGCGGCCCGTTCTCTCCAATCTTCGACATCCCATTCGATGCTTCGCGTCCAGGTTAAGGCCACTCAGCTTCCCTCCTAGCGTGAGTTGTGTACGCGATGACCGTGGCATCGGTCAGGAGTCCGCAAGGCTAGGCCACGTATGTCGCTTGTGAAATCGTTCACGTGTCAGATCAACTAAAAATAAAAGGGTATAACTCGTGCTTAGAGGCAGTATAGCCCCCTCTGTGAGCCGCGCAAGGGCCTACGGCACACCTTTTTGAGAAATGGTTTGAGAAATGTCCCGACCAAGCGCCGGCGGGCGAGCGGCCGGTCAGTTGTGGCCCCCGGTTCCTCTTCCTGACGGTGCCGGCGTGACTAACGGGACCACCACCGACAATGCCTTCGCCTCCCAGGTGAGCTCTATCTGTTCGGACTCCCCCACGAAATCCCCGTCGAGCTGGTAGGGCACGGGCCGGGGCCCTTCACGGTGGCGGCGCTAACGCCCCGTGCAAGGGACACATGCCGGTGCCGCATTAGCTTGTCGCCTTGGCCGAGCGCGGAGCCCAGCACTGGGAGCATCGTCCTCAGGGCCAGGGTCTCGAACGTGACCACGCTAAGTTTGCTGTCCGCAGAGGTCCCCGGTGCCAGGTGCAGAGGCCGGCTCCCGAGGAACGTGTACGGGTCAGTGTTCAGGCATACGCTGAAGTAGCAGTCGTCGACCACGGTCTCACCGGCCGACAGGGAAAACGCCGGCCGGCGCCGGTCGTAACCCTTCGCCCAGGTCACAAGGGTCGCCACGACAAACAGAGCGGGGCCGAAGTAGCGCTTGAGCGACGCCATTTGCTCTACCCGGCGCACGACGGCGGCGTCGAAGCCGATGCCGGCGTGGAACAGGAAGTAGCGGGCGTTAGCTCGACCCAGTCCAATCCTTTTCACCGATCCCGCCGCCAGCGCGCTCAGGAGCTGACTGGTGGCCTCAATGGGGTCGTTGGCCATCCCGATGGTCCGGGCAAAGACGTTGGTCGACCCGCCGGCCAGCACGCCGAGCGCAGTCTGCGAGCCGGCCAAACCGTTGGCGGCCTCATTGAGGGTGCCGTCACCTCCGAGGACAATCGCTGCGTCCAGTCCGTCGGCCGCCGCACCTTGGGCCAGCCGGGCGGCATGGCCTCTTCGGTTTGTCTCTTTGAGTACGACGTCGTGGTCTGCCGAAAGTGCTTTGTGTATCACGACCCGAGCGCGGGCGGTAACAAATGAAGCTGAGGTGTTGACGATTAAAAGCAGCCGCATTGGCACTCGCGAACAGGCGGAAAGGAGGTCCTAGTCATAACCTGCCCGGGCACTCGCAACAAACTACTCACGCGCTTTTATATGTTTTTCGAAAAATTGAAGGCACTCATCCGGATGTGGAGTCCGCCGCCGCCCGCAATTGCGCCAGGCTGCGCGCCAATAGGCGAGATACGTGCATTTGCGAAATCTGTAGCCTGTTGGCGATCTCCGATTGCGTGAGCCCATCGAAGAAACGCAGCTGGAGGATGAGCCGCTCGCGCGGGGGCAATTGAGCCAGCAAAGGTGAAAGTGTGGCGCGCCGTTCTGCGTCTTCGAGGGAAGGGTCTTCCTCGCCCAAGCGTGTGGCCAAGGACTCGCCTTCCTCGGTGGCCACGTCCAGGGATGCAGACCGGTAGGCTTGACCAGCTTCGAGCGCTTCGAGCACTTCTTCCTCGGAAACCTTTGTTTCCATGGCAAGTTCGGCGATAGTGGGCGACCGGCCAAGCTCCTGGCCCATGGAGGCGACTACCTTGCCCAGCCGGAGGTACAGCTCTTGCATTCTGCGCGGCGCCCTGATCGACCAGCCTTTGTCCCGAAAATGGCGC
This sequence comes from uncultured Acidimicrobiaceae bacterium, assembly GCA_963749305.1. GTDB lineage: Bacteria > Actinomycetota > Acidimicrobiia > Acidimicrobiales > Palsa-688 > Fen-671. The sequence continues at coordinate 294,258 of CAVVMN010000009.1, read as the reverse complement.
TTCAATTCTCCGACTATGGTATGTGTCGCGTAAGTAGAGAATTCGACTCCTCGTTCCGGGTCGAAGCGGTCGAGTGCCTTTAATAGACCGAGCGACGCAACCTGTACAAGATCGTCCAGGGGCTCACCACGGTTGGCGAAGCGGCGAGCCAGGTATTCCGCCAAACCCAGGTGCGCCGAGACCAATTCGTCACGCAAAGCCGGTTCCCGGGTCTTTGCGTACGTCGCAAATTGCCGTCTTAGTTCTTGACGCCGGTCCGGTTCAAGGCTCACTAGCCTTCACCTGATAAATTGTCGTCGATGCCGGCCAATTTTGGTACACGCCTTTTAACCAAGACAAAGCGCGGCCCATTAACACCGTCGCTCATCGAGTGCTCGTCTACCAACGCATTTAGGATAACTTCCGACAGTTCGGACAGCTGTGCGCGGCCGGGCGAGGAAAAATGCCCCTCTCCTCTCACTGCTAGGCCCTCGGAGCTGAGGAGGAACCGAACTTCGAGGATCCCGTCCCTGCCTTTGCTGCCCGTCATCCCAAAGGAAATCTCGTCGATTGCCAATCTCAGGTCCTCGACCTGGTCGAAGGTGAAACCGAGCCGGCTGGCAAGTCCCGCCGCCGTGACCCTGACCAGCCCCAAGAACTCTGGCCTGGCTGGGACGGCCAATCTCACCTCGTCCTCGCTGCCCACTAAGAGTGGCTCCTCTCGCGCTCGCACGGACATTCCCTCCAAAGTCACCCCGGCCGTGCGCCCCGGCGGTGGTTGCCCACGTTAGCGGTCCCGCCGAGGTTCGCGAAACTGCCTGCTTGGAGGATATGAAAAGGGTTTGACCAAAGGGCTACAGGGCCAAGGTGGAAGGAGCCGGCGCCCGCCTTTGTTTCAGACCAGGGGCCAAGGGTAAGGAAAGTCTCCGGCCGGTTCCGGAAAACGGCCAAGAGCGACGACATCCGCCGCTCGGGCTGAGAGGGCGGCCATTTCTTCTTCGTCCAGAAGGCTGGAGATTACGCCGGGTAGGCCCGAGCGGGACAGGTGTTCGAGGCTGGCGAGGAGCTCGTGCCCGATCTTGTCACCAGCGAAGTCCCATATAACTGTCCGGAGCTTCGGTTCGGCATGAAAGCACAGCCCGTGGTCGATCGCCCAAATATGGCCCTCCCGGTCGAGCAAGCAGTGACCGCTCTTTCGGTCCGCGTTATTGGCGATCAAGTCGAACACAGCCACGCGCCTTAAGGCTTCGTGGTGGCTGGGTTCTTCGAGGAGGCTGAAATAGTGCTCCTCGACCAGCGCGTCCACGCAATACTGAAGCGAGCCGGGCCCCAGAGGGGCATCAAGGCGAGCCGCCGTCGGCGGGACCAGATCATCCCAGCCCAGCGCCGAAGCCAGCTCATAAGCGGCCACCTCCCGCTTCCACAAACCGCGGGGAAAGTCCCACAAGGGCCGCTCACCCTTGGTCGGTTTGTATATGGCCAGCATGGTCGAGCCATCGGCACCATCTTCGGAGACGTTTCTCGCCGGGCCGTTATGCGGCTTTGCTTTCGCACCTTTATTTCCCCCGGAGGGGTGCACGGCGACCAAGAAGGTCGCATTTGAGCTCCACCGCAGCCGCCCTTTGAGCTCGATCTCACCAGAAGAAAGTAATCGCAGTACGGCCTCTGAGTCCTCAGGCAGGCGAAAATCCGTCAACGGTCCGCTCTCGTGTTTTGCATGTTTTGCATGCCGCGTGCTCACAGTGCCGGCGCCCGGTGTCCATTCGTCTTAGGACAAGAGTGGTCGTCAGTCAGCGGGAACCCGCACAGCGGGCACGGCGGGCGACCTCTACGCAGGAGCCTCTTTCCGTGCTCGATAACGCCTGCCGCCTGCTCGCGCGTCAGAGCGACGCGGGCCACCGCCGATTGGCCGGGGTCAGGCAGTTCGTCTTCCGAAGCCGGCCAGGTCGCACCCACCTCGAACGAGCCCGCGCCTTCCTGGGCCGTACCGCTGTCACTAGCCCGCCGTTTCCTCCGGGTCGCCCTCCTCGTCGGCCACGACTTCACGCGCCACCAGCAGCACCCTGTCGGCGGTGGAGTCATAGGCCAGCTGCATGGACCCGACGGCCCACTCGGCCAGGACCGGCTGTTCCAGTTCCAGTTCGCTCTCGGTGGGGATGGCGGCCGGCGCGGCCAGATCAGCCATCACCTCGGTAAGCCCACCGGCCAGGAACAGCACCTGTTCCTTTTCTAGCTTCAGCGACACGAGCTGGTCCTCCTGGCGGGCCTGCAAGTAGAAGACGCGCTGGCCAGGTGGGCCTACCGCTCCTACTGTGACCCTGGTCGGGCTCTCCAGGTCGAACGAAGCGCTCAGCTCGGGCTCCCTTTGGTTGCCGACGGCCGGCTGTCCGGTTTGGGGAGGTGCCCGGAGGGGCCAGTCCAGTTGACCAGCATCACGCGCGGGGAGATGTCTCCGTAAGAGATGGCGCTCACGGACGCGGGGGCGACGAAGACCCGCTGGAACAGGTCAAGGTGCAGGCCCAGCGCGTCGGTTACGACGGCCTTGATCGGGTCGGCGTGGGACACAACTATCAGGCTCTGACCACTATGCGCGCTGACCAGCGTCTGGACTGTACCGACGATCCTGTCGCTCATGCCCCTGATCGACTCGCCCCCGGGGAAACGGAAACCGCTCGGGTAGCTGATCACCGTCTTCCACTCCGGCTTCTTGACCAGGTCCTTGAGCGCGGCGCCGGCCCACTCGCCAGTGTCGCAGTCCACCAGGTCCCGGTTCTCCACGGGCGCGATGTCAAGGGCTTTGGCCAATACGGCAGCGGTTTCCCGGGTACGCGTGAGAGGAGAGGCGTATATTGCCGCCAGTGGTGGCAGAGCCGGGCGCCATTCGGCGATGTACTGCGCCGCCTCCTCGGCCTGTCGTTTACCCTCGTCGGTCAACCCCGGGCCCGCTCCGGCCTCCGGCAGGTCGCGTCCGGTAGAGGGGGTCAGGCCGTGCCTGACGAGGAGCAACATGGTGGTGGGGGGAGGTTTGGGACGGCGTGGCATGCCTTGCCAAAGCTAGCCTCTGCCGGGCGTAAAGGGCGTCCACGCCTCGCCGCCAGGCTTTCTGGCGGCGTCGTCGGAGCGCACTTTGTCACCGCCTAATAGCCTCACAGCGTGCATATTGATGAGCTTGACCTGCTCCGCGACGAGGTCACAGCCTGCAGGCGGTGCCCCCGGCTGGTCGCCTGGCGGGAGAAGGTGGCCGCCGAACGTCGAGCCGCCTATGCCGGCGACGAGTACTGGGGACGACCTCTCCCGGGCTTCGGTGACCCCGCCGCCCGGTTGGCCCTCATCGGCTTAGCGCCGGCCGCTCACGGCGGCAACCGGACGGGGAGGGTCTTCACGGGTGACCGTTCGGGCGATTGGATCTGGGCCGCGCTTTGGCGAGCCGGCCTGGCGAACCAGCCCGAGAGCGTGTCCCGGGATGACGGCCTTCGCGCCATCGGCGTCTGGGTGACGGCCGGCGTAAAGTGCGCCCCTCCTCAGAACCGGCCTACGCCTCAAGAACGCGACACCTGCCGCCCATACCTCGAACGTGAGCTCGAGCTGCTGCCCGGCGTAAAGGTTTTGCTGGCCCTGGGAGGGTTTGCCTACGAGGTGTGTTGCCGCGTGTTGGGAGTACGGCGACGTCCTGCTTTCGGCCATGGAGTGGAGGTGCCCGCCGGAGACGGCAAGACGATCGTTTGCTCTTACCACCCGAGCCAGCAGAACACGTTTACCGGCCGGCTCACCGTACCCATGCTCGACAGCGTCATAAGCCGCGCTTGGGAGCTGACAGGAGCGCCCCGACGTCCTCCGGCCGGACACCCCCCTCCGGCCCGACACCCCCTCCGGCCCGACACCCCCCTGCGGCCCGACACCCCCTCCGGCCCGACACCCCGCTGGGAGGCATAATTCAGTAATGGGTGATCGGAAATGGGTATCGTCTGGTTCGCCGTTCGAAGAGCCTGTCGGTTACAGCCGCGCCACACGTACCGGTGACCGCGTCCTGGTTTCAGGGACGGCGCCCGTCTGGCCCGACGGCACTTGCCCTGACGACGCTGGGCTTCAGACCCGCCGGTGTTTTGAGATCATCGAAGCGGCCCTCTCCCAGCTAGGGGCGAGCTTGCCCGACATCGTAAGGACGCGCGTTTTCATCACGGCGGCGGACGATGCAGACGCGGTTGGGTCGGTCCACGGGGAGCTCTTTCGCGGGACTCGTCCGGTGACCAGCATGGTCGTCGTGGCCGGGCTCCTGGATCCTCGATGGAAGGTGGAGATCGAGGCGGAGGCCGTCGTCGAGGGCTAACGATGCTCTTTAGCGGCTGCGGCGGCTCTGCCCTGGTTTACCAAAAGGGCCTTTTGTTGTGGGGCCAATTGTCGGAGCACGAGCCGCAGGGGCTAACTTCGACAGTGCCGCTGATCAAGTCTTACGGAGGGGTCGCATGCACAACGACGTTGCCAAAACCGAGGGTCGAATCCGCAACACCCTGGAACAGCGGCTGAGATCTCGAGTGGTGGCTGAACGAGAGAGTTGCTCGGTCTCAGCCTTCGAGTGTGGCGAGCCGGTCCCGGTGACGGACGCTTTGTCGGCTACCTACCGAGAAGTCCAGCAGGGCCAAAAGTGGGGTGCCCCGTGGTCGACAACCTGGTTCAAGGTCTCCGGCCAAGTCCCGTCGCAGTGGAAGGGCTCGAGGGTCGAAGCCACCATCGACCTGGGTTTCAGCGACCGCGGCACGGGTTTTCAGGCCGAAGGTTTCGTCTTTACTCCGGATGGCCAGCCGGTCAAGGCCGTCCAGCCCAGGAACAAATGGGTGCCGGTGGACGCCGGCGCAACCTCCGGCACGTGGTCGTGCTTCGTCGAGGCGGTGGCCATGCCGTCCTTTATGGTGCGGCGCGAACCGTCGCAGACGGCTCTACTGGGTGACAGGGCGACCATGGGGACCGAGCCTCTTTATGCTCTGGGCCCCGTTGACCTTGTGGTGATCGACGAGGATGCACTGGGTCTAGTTACTGACGTCGAAGTACTGCTGGGGGTCATGGAACAACTAGTGCCCACCGACCCTCGCCGCCACGAGATCCTTCGGGCACTCGAACGGTGCATGGACGTGTACGACATCGATGGCGAGGTCCAGCCGGCCCGGGGGATGCTGAAGGAGGCCTTGACGGCGCCGGCCGCCCGCACGGCGCACCGCATCTCGGCCGTCGGCCATGCGCACATCGACTCGGCCTGGTTGTGGCCCGTGGCGGAGACAATTCGCAAGTGCGCCCGCACCTTTTCCAACATGGCCGTGCTAGGGGAGCGCTACCCGGAGTTGGTTTTTGCGTGTTCGCAAGCCCAGCAATGGTGGTGGATGAAGGAGAAGTACCCGGTCGTTTTCGAACGGATGAAGGGCCAGGTAAAAGCGGGCCAGGTGGTCCCCGTCGGCGGGATGTGGGTCGAGTCGGACACCAACGTCACCGGGGCCGAGTCGTTGGCCCGCCAGCTCGTGTTCGGTAAGCGCTTTTTCATGTCCGAGCTGGGCGTGGAGACCGAGGAGGTGTGGCTCCCGGATTGCTTCGGGTATTCGGCCGCCCTCCCGCAGCTCATCTTGCTCTCGGGGTCTCGTTGGTTCCTAACCCAGAAGATTTCGTGGAACGATACGAACAAGTTCCCCCATCACACCTTCTGGTGGGAGGGGATCGACGGCAGCCGTGTTTTCACCCACTTCCCACCCGTCGACACCTACAACGCCGAGATGGTGCCTTCCGAACTGGGCTGGGCGGCGCGCAACTATGCCGAGCAAGGTTTCGGGACCCGCTCTCTTGTCCCGTTCGGTTATGGTGACGGGGGCGGCGGGCCTACCCGGGAAATGCTGGAGCGGGCCCGGCGTATGGCCGACCTCGACGGGTCGGCGCGCGTTGCGGTGGAGCCGCCGGCCAAGTTTTTTGCCGCCGCCGAAGCGGAGTACCCGGATGCGCCCGTTTGGTCAGGGGAGCTCTACCTCGAGCTACACCGAGGCACTTTGACGAGCCAGGTGGAGATAAAGCAGGGCAACCGCCGGTGCGAGAACCTCTTGCGTGAAGCCGAGTTGTGGTCGACCACCGCGCTCGTAGCGGGCCGGGCACCATACCCCTACGACGAGTTGGAGGAAATCTGGCGGGACGTCTTGCTCAACCAGTTCCACGACATCCTGCCCGGTTCCTCGATAGCCATGGTCAACGACGACGCCATCGCCAGCCACATCCGAAGTGCGGGCCGCCTCGAGGGCATTATCGACCGGGCTATCACTGCATTGAGCTCGCCAGCAGAGGACGCGCCCGGGGCCGCCGGCGGCGAGCCCGCCAGCGGTGCGGCGCAGATAGCCTTCAACGCCGCGCCGCACGAGCAAAACGGCGTGCCGGCGTTTGGTGCCGGCCCGATGGCGCCTCCGTCGGGGGAGGCCCGGGTCACCGGCGCCACCGTCCTTGAAAACGACCTGGTAAGGGTAGAACTGAACGCCGACGGGCATATCGTCTCTCTGCTCGACCGCACCACCGGGCGCGAGGTCATCCCGCCCGGCTCTCTAGGCAACGTGCTCCAGCTTCACCCGGATTTCCCCAACAACTGGCCGGCATGGGACATTGACCGTTTCTACCGCCACACCCACCGGGATATCGCGGCCAGCAAACCGGTATCGGTAGTCAAGAACGGGCCCGACGAGGTGGCCGTCCAATTCGAGTACACCTTTGGAGACTCGCGCGTCGTACAAACGCTAACCCTGGCCGCCGGCAGCCGGGTTCTCGACGTGGATATGGAACTCGATTGGCGTGAGCACGAGCGCTTGCTGAAGGTGGCTCTACCGGTCGACGTGCACGCTGACCGGTCAACGGCCGAGATCCAGTTCGGGCATGTAGAGAGGCCCACGCACACCAATACGTCCTGGGACTTCGCCCGCTTCGAGTACGTGGCGCACCGCTTTGTGCACGTGGGCGAACCTGGTTTTGGTGTTGCCGTGGTAAATCGCGGGATATACGGCCACGAGGTGACGGCCCTCGGGAAACAGGAGGGCGGACGGGCCACGATGGTGAGATTGACGGTGGTCCATGGCCCTCGTTTCCCGGACCACCGCGCTGATAACGGCTCGCATCGCTTCCATTACGGGATCGTCCCCGGAGCCACGGTCGCCGACGCTATCCGTGCCGGTTACCACTTCAACCTCCCGCTCCGGAAGTTATCGACAGGGCAAGAGGTGCAACCTTTGCTCCAACTGGACAACGAGGCGGTCGTTATCGAGGCAGTAAAAGCAGCCGACGACCGCTCCGGCGACGTGGTCCTACGCTGCTACGAATCGCACGGGGGCCGGGCCACGGCGACGCTCCGGTTTGGCTTTCCTGTTCGCTCGGCCGCCGTGACAGACCTTTTGGAGCGCACCTTGACCGATGTGGCAGTGGACGACGACAACAGCGTGAGGGTGCTGCTGCGGCCGTTCGAAGTAGTGACGCTCAGGTTGTCGCGATAGACCACTTCTGGTCCCTATTTCCCTGCGACGCAAGGGGCCGCCGACTATCGGTTAGCCGCGGCTGGCCTGTTTATGGCGTCCGCAAACAATTCTTCTCCCAGACCCCTCCACGCCACCGCCGCGGCGCCCACCAGAGGAGCGATTTTACCCAGTCCGGCCGGAACTATCTTCGTGTTCCTGGCGTACGACTGCATGGCTTCGTCGTGCAACGCTTTATTAGCCGCTTGAAAGAAAGGTGCACCAAACCCGAGGGCCACCGAGCCAGCTACCACGATAAGGTCCAGGTCGCACAGGTTGGCTACGGAAGCCAGTGCCTCTCCCACCAATCGGCCGGTGCGTTCGATAATATCCGGGCCGGCTTCCGACGCCGGCTTCCCTGTTATCAGGGCTATAGCCCAGCCGGAGGCTTCTGCTTCCAGGCACCCCCGGCCGCCGCAGGAGCAGGGCCGGCCACCCGGCTCGATGATCACGTGGCCCACGTGCCCGGCGTTCCCGGTGCGACCTTCCACCAGCCGGCCATCGAGGACCAAACCCCCTCCGATGCCCGACGAAACCACCATGGCCAGGTAATTGCGGCTCCCTCGGGCCGCCCCTCTCCATCCCTCTGCCAGGGCCAGTGCCTTGGTGTCCACCTCGAGGAACGTCGCCAAACCGAAGCGGTCCTCCAGACGCCGCCGCAAGGGAAAGTCGCGCCACGCCGGGATGTTGAGGGGGCTAACCTCTGATCCGTTTGTCAGGGGCCCGGCGCTCCCTACCCCGAGGGCCAAAGGCTGCCCGGCTTCCTGAAGCAGTACGCCATCCAGCAGTTTAGTGACTTCTCCAAAAAGCGCTTCGGCGTCGTGACCCTCAGGAGTGGGGCTATCGGCGACAAAAAACGTGTGCCCCTCTCTGTCCACCATGGCGGCGCCCAATTTGGACGCACCGATGTCCAGCGCCAAGCACAGGTCGGCCGCAACCTCAACAGTTTCGGCCCGCCTGTATTCCAGGCTATTTACCACCGGGACCCACCCACCAGAGGACATCCACTGGCGTTCTTATCACCGCCCACCGTCTATTTCAGCCCTTGACCGCACCCGCAAAGGAGAACTGACCTCGTAAGAACCGCCCGGCCACGACCCATAGCAGGAGCGTAGGCAGTGTGTAGAGGATCGAGAACGCCGCTAACTGACCGTAATCTACCATGCCGTACTGCGAAAAGAACGTGTAGATACTGACGGCGGCCGGGAACTTGGACTGGGTCTGCAAGAGGATGAACGGGACGAAGAAATTTCCCCAGATGCTCACGAACGTAAAGATAGTGATGACCATTATCCCCGGCAACATCAACGGGGCCACGATGCGCCTCAGTGAGCCTATCCAGCTGGCCCCGTCAACCCAGGCGGCTTGCTCGAGGTCGAGAGGCACCCCGTCCATGAAGCCCTTCATGAGCCAGATCCCGAACGGCAGCGACGTCGCGGCGAGGAAGAAGATCACCGCCGCCTGGTTATCGACCAGGTTGAAGTGGGCGAACATGCCGTAGACGGGCACCAGGATGGCCGTTATCGGGAGCCCGGTCGAAAAGATGATGGCGTACAGGAACGTCTTACGGAAGCGCATGTGGTAGCGCGACAGGGGGTAGGCGGCCAGAAGGGCGACGAAGACAGTTATGACCGCGGTTGCGCCTGACAATATGCAGGAGTTCAGGAGCGGCTGGAAAGTGGTGGACCAGTTGAGCACTTTGCCGAAGTTGCTAAAGGACAGCACGAGCGGCGCCTGAGAACCGATGCTCGCCGCGGGTTCGAAGGCCGCCAGCACCAGCCAGATCAGCGGGGCGACGAAGAATATGGCCACCAGGGTCAGCACCCCGTAGGCGGCGACGGCCGACATTGTTTTTCGCGGTGAAGTGATCTGGAACCGGCGTCGACGGGCGGGGCGAGCCCACGCGGCCGCCTTTTCCTGCTTGACGTCTTCTCCCAGAGTCAGGGTGCCGCTCATGCCAGTTCCTCCACCCGGATCAACTTGAGGTATATCAGTGAAAAAATGGCCCCTACTAGCAGCAGGACTATGCACATGGCCGTGCCATAGCTGATGTTGTACAACTCCAGAGCCTGCTGGTAGATGTAAAGAGGCGTTGTCTGGCTGGCCTCGCCGGGGCCACCGGCCGTCATCACGAATATCAAGGTGAAGCTAGCCAGTGTTTGCAGGGTGATGAGCATCAGGTTGGTCAGTATTGGGCGCCGGAGCAGGGGCAGGATCACCCTCCTGAGGAGCGACAACTGACTGGCGCCGTCTACTTGGGCGGCTTCGATCAGGTCGGGCGGTAGGTCGGACATGGCCGCTGAGTAGACCAGCATGGAAAAGGCGGTGCCCCGCCAAATATTGGCGATGATGACCGCCAACATCGGGGACGTGTACAGCCAGTCCTGGCTCAGCCCGAAGTGGTGCAAGAACGAGTCGAGCGTCCCGCCCTGGTAAAGATAGGCGTACCAGGCAAAACCGGCCACTATCTCCGGCATTACCCAGGCACAGATTACAAAAGTGTTGAGCGCCGAGACGAACCACGCCTTCCTGCCTCTTTCGATGAGGGCGATGAGGAAGCCCAGCGTGTTCTGGCCCAGAACGGCCGAACCGACCACGAACAGGACGGTCAGGACCAGGGAGTGGATGAACAGGGGGTCCGAGAACATTTTCTCGAAGTTGGCGAAACCGACCCACTTCGGGTGAGCGGCGCCTACCCCCGTCAGCGCCTTGTTAGTAAAAGCTAAATACACGCTCCATATGACGGGCCCGGCAAAGAACAGCAGCAGGAGGACAAGGGCAGGTGAAAGAGGCCCAAGCCACCGAAAGACCGGCATCTTCTTGGAACGGTTACGGGGAACATGGGAGACGGTTGCAGTTGCCATCTAACGCTCCAAAAACAGACCAAGCCCTCCATGGCGGAGGGCTTGGTCGTGGTTCAAGGGGTACATGGTTGCCCGGGGCCTGAGCGGACGGGTTTTCTACTGCTCAGGCCCCAATAATAGGTGGTCGTGCTTACGCCGGCGCGTTCTCGACGTTGCTCGCCCCGACGGTTGCGATGAGGTACTTGTTGTAGGCAGCAACGCCCTGAGCCGGGGTCTGCTGGCCGGTCATGACCTGGCCTGTGATCACCTGGATCTCATCGGAAAGCTTCGGGTAGTCGGCAAAGGCCGGGCGGAAGTGAGTGAAGGGGACGAACGTCGAGAACGCCGCCACCAACGGGCCCTGGTCCTTGTACGAAGGAGATGCGGCAACGTCAGAGCGCGTGGCGACCTGCCCGCCGTGAACGTCGTACCATAACGAGTTCTGCTTGTCCAGGGCGATGGTGATGTAGTTGAACGCCATCTGCTTCTGTGCGCTGGTGCCGTGCGACCCGACGGACAGCAGCCAGCCACCAGAGAGGCTGACGTGTCCGGGCCCCTGGCCATTTTGGGTCGGCATGGGGGCGACCCCGAGCACCTGGTTGTACTGCGGCCACGGCTTGGGACCGGTGCTGATATAAGTGCTGGGGACCCAGCTCCCATCGAGGTCGATGCCGAGTTTGCCCGTAGGCATCAGGCCCTGCTGCACCGTTTGCCAGCCCTGGGCGCTGAGCGCGGTCTGCACGGTCGGGCCCAGGTTGTCCTTCACGTAAATGGTTTGGTACTGGGTGAGTGCGGCCTGGAAGCCGGCCCCAGCCTTTTCCCACTTAGCGTTGCTGGAGTCCCAGAGCCAGTTGTTGGTCCCGTACAGGAACATTTCGAAGCCCTGCATCGTCGAGCCCTCACCCTCGCCCAGGCCTCCGTAGACGTTCATCGGGGTGACCCCGGGGTCCTTGGCCTTGATGGTCTGGGCCGCGGCAATAACCTGAGCCCAGCTGGTGGGATGCCAGGGGACCGGCAGGCCGACCTTGGCGAATATCTGCTTGTTGTAGATCAGGCCACGGGTGTCGGTGCCCATCGAGACCCCGTAGATCTTGCCGTTCGCACCTTTGGCGGCGGACTGGGCGGCAGGGGAGAACTCCTTCCAACCCGACCACTTGGAGAGGTAAGAGTTGATCGGAGAGAGGTATCCGGCGGCTACGTCGCTGTTTACCAGGAACGTGTCCTCGTACATGACGTTAGGCGCGGTCGAAGCCTGTTGGTTCATAAGGTCGAGCTTGGTGTAGTAGGCGTTCTCAGCCGGGTTGACGATCGGCGAGAGGGTCACTGTCCAGCCCGGGTATTGCTTTTGGAACTCGGTCTTGGCGGTGTTGACAAGAGTTGTCAGCGCGTTGGTCCCACCCTGGACCTGGTAGACAACGGTGATGTTGCCCCCGGAGCTGGCGGACGCCGGGGCGACCCCGGTCAATACGCCTCCAGTGGCAGCGGCTACCGTAGCCAGCCCGGATAACAAGATTTTTCGATGCATTGCGTTCCTCCTTTGGCCCGCGTCTCAGCGGCAGTATCCCTGGTTGCTCTAGGATCGGCTGGGCAAGAGACTAAGTCAACCTGATTTACATGTCAAGGCAGCCGGGCCTTTCCCGAGCTGCGCGGTGTGTGCCTGAGGACCGGATCCCTAAGAACACCACCAATAGGCTATCCTGTCCGTCTAGAAGAGCAAGTCACCCCCAGGAGCCTGCCGGTACGCGCTCTCCAGGACTTAGAACATCATGTTGAATTAGTTAGCGACGAGTCCAACACCAGAGTCGCCGTTAGCCATTAGAGGTAGCAGTCCAATGTTCAGCGGTACAAATCTCCCCAGGATCGGCGGTTACAACCTTAACGTCGTGCTCAGCTCGATCCAAGCCGCGGACGGGATTAGCCGCGTAGAAATCGCCAAGCAGACGGGCCTCACCGCTCAGACCGTTTCCGTTATCGTTCGCCGCCTGATCGAGCAAGGCATTGTGATAGAGAGCGGCTCTTCCCCCTCTTCCGGAGGCAAACCTAGGACGACCCTGCGCATAAACCCACGGGCTGCCTACGCCATTGGCATCCATTTCGACCCGATTGAGATCTCGGTAGTCGTGGTCGACATGATGGGGCAGGAACTGGCTCAGTCACGTCACGGGATCTCTCCGCGTCTCGAGCCCGAGGCGCTCATCGCTGAGGCGGCTGAAGTGGCGCACAAACGACTGGCGGAGCTGGAGATACCTGATGACCGGGTCCTGGGCGTAGGGGCAGCTTGTCCTGGTCCGATCGACCAGAGCCAAGGACTTGTTATATCGCCACCTCGACGAGACTGCTGGACAGAGGTACCGATCAAGCGGCTGCTCGAGCATCACATCGGCTTCGACGTCATCGTGGATAATGACGCCAATGCTGCGGCTATCGGCGAACGCTGGTCGGGACATGGGCGTACGGTTTCGGACTTTGCCTTTTTGTACATGGGTACCGGGATAGGGGGCGCCATGTTCCTGTCCAACCATATTTACCGGGGGGTTTCGTTAAACGCGGGCGAGTTCGGGCACATCGTCGTCGAGCCCAATGGCACGCCGTGCTACTGCGGCAATCGCGGCTGTCTCGAGGCAATGTGCAGCCCTGCCGCCACCGTCAGAAATGTCCGAGCGGAGCTGGCTCTAGGCAGGGCCAGCAGTTTGGCCCACCTGTACGAGAAGGATCCCGAGCTAGTCGACCACACCGCCGTCTGTCTGGCCGCAGTGGACAATGACCAGGTGGCCAGGAGGGCCATCGACCGCGTCGCGGAGTACCTGGCCGATTGTGCCGTGATTATTGCTAATGCTCTTGACGTCGAGTTGTTGGTTATCGGTGGCAAAGCCGTGATCCACGTGGCCGACATATACGGGGAAAAGGTTAAAGAGTTCCTGGAGTCGCGTCCCCTGGCTCGCAAAACGCACACCCTGCGAGTTGCCATTTCGGATATGGCCAACAACGGCGCCGCGCTGGGTGCTGCTTCGCTTGTCCTCCACGCCGCTTACGCTCCCAACACGGCCGATCTGGTCGGGGTCTAAGCTCGTTTTTCCGCCGGCACTAAGGACCCCATCGTCTTACGCAGAGGGCTCCTACCCCGAGGATTGCACGGAGCCGGAGTCGCAACTGCCCTTCGCGTCGCTTCGCTTACCCCGCTGGTCGGTTGTCGGGCAGAGCGCAAGCGTCTGTCTGTCGAGCGCTACTGATGTCCCGTAGGGGATCCTCCCGACTGCGGGGTTACCAATCAACGGCAGAGCTGTTTCCGTCGGCCCGCCGTGGCGGGCGAGAGGCCCGAGCTGGGTCGCGCCGTGGCTGACGTCACTCTTAGCCTCGCCCAGGCAGGTATCGTCCCGTCCCACGTTATAGCCCCCGTCCCGCCACGAACCGGCCGCCGACAGGCACGGTCCGTTGAAAATATCTGCCGCGACCCAAAATGAGCTGTTTTTCCCTACGAATATGGCCCCGCCCCCCGGCCGGGGGATATCCATAGATGTTGTTTGCGGTGTTGCGGGAGAAGGTGGACGCTGCCAAGACAAAACTCCCGTCGCTGCCCACGTCGGAACTGTCGATGGCACCCCCGTGGACGTCGGCAATATTCCCCCAAAAGGTGGACGTCGACACGAGTGCCCGTCCCCGGCTGTCAGTGTTGTCGGCATTGTCGATCGCCCCACCATCTCCGATGGTCTTGTTGCTTGTGAACGTCGAGCCTGTGACGCTGAGGGTGCCCGTGCCCCAGTCCGCGTTGTCGATGGCCCCACCATCGTCGAGTACGGCGACATTGTCCGAGAACGTGGAGTCGCGTACGGTCAAGGTACCGGTACCGTTGTCTCCGTTGTCGATGGCGCCGGCGCGACCTGCGATATTCCCAACGAAACTGGAAGCCGAGACCGACAGGACGCCGATTCCCCGAGTGTCGCCACTGTCAATGGCGCCGCCGTTACCGTTTATGGCGCTGTTCCCTGAGAAATCAGAACCCGAAACGGTAACGGACCCCTTGCCGCCTACGTCGGCGTTGGCAATGGCCCCACCATCGGCATTTACGGCGTAATTCCCCACGAACGCGGAAGCTAATACGATGAGGGTGCCGGGCCCGCTGATTTCCGCATTGTCGATAGCCCCCCCGGACACGTTCGAATAGTTATCCGAAAACGTGCACCGGGACACCGTCACGGTGCCTCCGTGAATGTTTTGAATGGCGCCCCCGAGCCCGTTCGTGGTGTTGTCGCCGTTCCGGATGGTGAGATCGTCGAGGTCGAGGTGTACCCTCGCAGCGACCGTCAATACCGGCCCATTACAGATTTTGGTCCCACAGCCAACCGCCTGGCCTTTGTTACCGTCGAGCACCGGCCTTGTCACGCCGGCGGCGGGCTTAATGGTGAGCGACGCCGAGGCCGTTGTGCCTGTCCTGCCGATGACCCAGTTGCCCACATAGTGGCCGTCCCGGCCTGGAGTAGCCAACGCTACGATGTCGCCGGCAGCCGCCTTAGCCAGCGCCTGGGCCAGTGTGCACTGGCGGGAGGTCTCGCTGGCCATTGGGCAACTGGTTGGGGAAGTCACGCCTCCGTGGGCGTACGCGTACAGGACGGTGCCCGAGGCGAATGCTGGTTGGACCGGTCCGGCCACGCTGAGCGCGGCTGCGGCCAAGGTCGTGGCGGAAATAGTGGCAAGGCGGCGGGGGCAGGTGCGGGGGAGGGCCATAAATGGTCCCACTCTATTTTGAGCGCGGTCCGTCAATCTGGTCGCGCGGCGCGAATAGGGGCGGGCGGACTATAACGGGAGGGCGGGACTACGCGGCCTGCGATGCCTTGGCCACCGGCGCCTCCGCCGGCCCAGCCGCCTCCGCCGCGCCTGGCCCGGGGCGGGGCCGAGGGGCGAAATGGGCGTGGCCCACGTATGTGACGACTACCGCCACTATGGTGAGCGGCATCACGTTGATCCCGGCCGAGCCGAGGATGAGCGTGGTGATAAGAACGGCGGTCAAAGGTAGGCCGAGCATTGCCGTTATCATGGCACCGATCCCCATAGCTACGGCGGCCACCTCTGGCAGCCCCGGCAGGTGCGACATGAGTACCCCGCCTGCTCCCCCGATGAACATGGCCGGGAAGATAGGGCCACCCCGGAAGGCGCTTAGGGACGACCCGTAGGCGAGGCTCTTGCAGGCGATCAGGAGCAGAAGAGCGCCCACCGAATAGGTGGCGCTATTGGCGACGATAGCGGGCAGGGCCGTTTGCCCGGAGAAAAGGACATCCGAGGACGACTTGCCGCTCCCCTCAGCGTAAGCAATCGCTAGCCCGCCTACGGCCAGTCCGACGACCGGGCAGAGCAAAACGATGCGAGGTTCGACCAGTGGCTTCAGGTACAGCGCCAGCCACCGGATGAGGCCGCCGATAATAACCGCGGCAATGCCGATGACGATCGCCCAACCGAACTCCGCTCCAGTCGGGTGGCCGATATGGGGGAGGTTGGGGATGGCCAGTGAGAAGGTCCCATGGCCGGTCCAGGCGTCGAAACCGAGAAAGATAAGCGACCCGATGCCGGCGGCCAGGAGGCCGGGGACCAGGACCAACCCGAGCATAGGGCCGCTCAGCCCCGAGGCCTCCATCAGCAAGAAGGCGCCGCTCAATGGAGACCCGAGCAGAGTGCTGATGGCAGAGAAGCTCCCGGACGCGGCCACCACTCTGATGCTTTGCTCGGGAAGGTCCTTCTTCACGCTCCGGATGATGCCGGCGGCCAACCCACCGCCAATGGCAATGAGGGGCGCCTCGGGCCCGATTACGGCGCCAAGGGCAAGGCCGGCCAACGCCGCCAGCACCACGCCGGGTAACTCGATCCTCGCTGGCGGCCCGTGCATGGCGAAACCGTCGGCCGGCGAATGCCCGCCGCGGCCAGGCAGGTACCGGATTGTCAATCCTACGAGGATGCCGGCCAAGCAAACCGTAGGAAGAGGCCACCAGATCGGCTCGCTATGAAACCCGAGCGCTTTGGGCAGATAGGCGGGGTTGAAGATCCACTTTTGCAGGTAGGCCACCAGGTCGAGGAACCAATAAGCAGCGGCGGCGACTATGACGCCAAGAACGGCGACAATGACGAGCAAGGCCAGGTAACTGCGCGACCGGAGCAGCGCCAGGATGTCCGGCCCTGACGTGGGCGGGCCGGGAGGGGAGGCGTCGGGCACTATGCAAACGACCTGAGTAACGCTCTATCGGTCAGCGGAAGAGGGCCCAGCGGGCTCACCGGGCGTCTTATTGACCGTCGTCCTGAGCCAGCACCGGCGAGGCGGAACCCTTCCACGCGTCAGTGCTGGCTGCGCTGGCTGTCTTTACTTTGGCCCACTTCGTTTTAGCCAGATCCCCGGGGCCCTGTTCCCAGCTTCGGGCCCACCGAATGCCCTGGTTTACGGAGTGCAAACCCCCGATGGCCAGGCCAAGGAAAGCAAGCAAAGCGCCGACACCCACCAATATCGACCCGATAAGGAACGGGCCGGTTTCGAACTGGACGTGCTCTTTTAGCTGAATTGGTCTCACGGCTTACCTCCTCAGATTTGTCGTGCTAATTCGGGCCAGCATTGGCCGGCGGGTAGTTGATGTCCTGTTCGTCACCGGGGTTGTACACGGGGAGCGGGTTGGGCTGGATCACCGACCGCACGACTTCGGGCGTGCTCAGATCCCCGCCCGTATGGCGCACACTGAACTCTCGTTCCGGCCGGCCACGACCGAGGTTGGACCGCGTCCACTTGAGGATCGTACTGAGCCGGTTGCCGAACCCCGTCAGGAAGGCCAGGTGGACGAAGGCCCAGACCACCCAGCCCGGGAAGCCGCTCAGACGTATTCCGCGCACGCTGACAATAGCCTTGAACCGACCGATCGTGGCTACGCTCCCGAGGTCCCGATATTTAAACGGGAGGGCCGGCTCGCCCTTTTGTCTCCGCATGATCGTATTGGCGGCGTGCAGCCCGCCTTGCATGGCTACCTCAGCTACACCGGGGAGGTTGTTGAGCGCCATCATGTCGCCAACGGCGAACACCTCAGGGTGGCCCGGCAGCGAGCAATCAGGTAGCACCGGGATACGGCCGGCCCGGTCCACCTGCAGCCCGCACGCATCAGCCAGTTGCTTGGCCAGAGGCGAAGCTTCGACGCCTGCCGCCCACAGTGTTATATAGGCGTCGAGCCTGCTGGCTGCCCCCGTCTGGTCGACGATGTCGACCCCTTTAGCATCTATGCCGACCACTCGGGCGCCCATCCGCAACTCGATACCAAGCTTCTGTAGTTCCTTGGCGGCCTTGTCCGAGAGCCGGTCGCCGAACGTGGCCAGCGGCTCCTTGCCCCCGTCGAGCAGGACGACCCGCACCGAAGAGGGTTCGAACGTACGGAACTCGCCTCGAAGGCTGCGGCAGGCCAGCTCCCGCACCTGGCCGGCCAGCTCGACCCCTGTGGGGCCGGCGCCGACCACGGCCACGGTCAGCCACCGTTCTTTCTCGACCGGGTCAGGGGTCATCTCCGCTATCTCGAAAGCCCCAAAAATTCGCCGGCGCAATTCGAGCGCGTCATCGATGGTCTTCATCCCCGGCGTGTACAGGGAAAACTCGTCGTGGCCGAAATAGGACTGGTTGACCCCGGCGGCGACTATCAAGCTGTCGTACGGCACCTCCAACGTTTTCAGGCCCAAGACGCTGGCGTGGACTATGCGCCGCTCGAGGTCGAACCCGGTGACCTCCGCTAGTTCGACGCGCACGTTCTTGTGCTTGCGGACGACGTGGCGTATGGCCGGGGCGATCTGGCCGGGAGGTAACAGGCCCGTGGCCACCTGGTACAGCAGAGGTTGGAACAGGTGGTGGTTGCGCCTGTCGATCAGGGTGACGTCCACCCGTTTACGGGCCAGGAAGCGGGTGGCCGGCAGGCCCCCAAATCCTCCGCCTATGATGACAACGCGGTGACGGCCGGTGCCGTTTTGGGCGGCCCCGTTGGTGCTCACGCCAGCCGCTCCGTCAAGTGCTCGCCCACCCTCATCGCGTTGGCGATGGCGGTCAGAGCCGGGTTGACGGCGCCGATGCTCGGGAAAAAGCTCGTGTCGACGACATAGAGGTTGTCCAGCTCGTGAGCCTTGCAATTGGCGTCGAGCACGGACGTCGCCGGGTCGGCCCGAACCGGCACGTGCCCGCCTGGTGGGCCACTCCGGCGATGGGGATGTTCATGGTCATGTAGAAGTTTTTGTCGAACACATGGTGCTGGGCCAGGCCGACATGGTTGAGGACCGTCTTCAGCTCCTCGTACAGGCCCTCGGCCTCTTTATCATTCGTCGATTTGTAAGCGAGATGAACGTGACCGTCCTTGTCCACCGTCACCCGGTTCTCGGGCATTGGCAGGTCCTCGGTCGTGAGCCACCAGTCGACCGAATGCTCCGCCACGTCGTCCAGGCTCCGCCTGGGGGCGATCTTGGTGAGCTTCGGCTCCTCGCCCTTCATGGCGCCGGCGTTGGACTTGCCGATCATCTGGATATTGCCGAGCGGCCACTGGCGCCCATTGCCGGCGAGGTAGAAGTCGTTTATGCCCAGGGTCTTTTGGAACACCGTCGAGTTGAGCTCCTTGCCCAGGGCGGCAACGGCCTTGCAATTGTGGAACATGTAGTTGCGCCCCACCTGGTCCGAACCGTTGGCCAAACCATTTGGGTGCTTGTCGTTCGCTGATCCCAGGAGGATCTTGGCGCTGTTGGTGGCTCCGGCACAGACGGCGACGATGTCGGCGGAATAGACTTCCTGCTCACCTTCCCGTTCGACTACCACGCCGGTCACGCTGCGCCCGGACGCGCCCGTCTCGAGCTTTACCACTTCCGCATTGACGAGCAACGAGACGTTCGGCAGGTCGAGCACGGGTCGCACCCCTATTACTTCCGCGTCCGACTTGGCGTGCACCAGGCAGGGATAGCCGTCGCACCAGGCGCACCGGATACAAAGGCTGCGGGGCCGGTCTGCCTCGTCGAGCATAATGCCGACCGGTGCGGAGAAGGGGTGGTACCCCTTGTCCTTGAGCGCATCGTAGATTTCCTGCAGACGGGCCTCGTGGCTTACTGCCGGCCAGGGATAGGGTTGGGACCAGTGGCCCTCGGTCGGGTCCTCGTCCCGTGAGCCGTGGACCTGGTACAACCATTCCGCCTTGCTATACCAGGGTTCGAAGTCATCGTAGTCGAGCGGCCAACTGGGAGAAATGCCGTCGACGTGTTTGATCTCGCCGAAATCCGCGGGTCTTAACCGGTACAAGGCGGCACCGTACAGCTTGGTGGCGCCGCCGACGAAATAGTGGACCTGAGGTTGGAACGGCCTGCCCGCGCTGTCGTACCACGTGTCGGGGGAGATGTACTTCCCGTCGACGAACACCGCGTCAGGGCTCCAGTTGTCCATCTCCCGGGGTAGGAAATCGCCTCGCTCCAGGAGGAGGATGCGTTTGCCCGTGGGCGCCAGCGCATGCGCCAAAGTCCCGCCGCCGGCGCCGGTCCCGATGATTATCACGTCGTAATGGTCTGGCACAGGAAGCTCCCTATCTATTTAGGCATCGCTGGTTTGGACCGCTAAAGGCCCGGACTGCTGTGCATCAAGCCGGCATCGACGAAGACCGTTGTCGCATTGAGGTAGCTGGCGCCGTCACCGGCCAGAAAAGCCACCACGTTCCCGATCTCTTCCGGCTGGGCCATGCGGCCGAGGGGGATGGCGGCGTCGATCACCTTCATCTTCGCCGGGTCGTCGAGTGTCGACTGGTTGATCGGAGTGGCCACGGCGCCCGGGCCAACGCCGACTACTGTAATGTTGTGGGGGCCGAGTTCGAGGCCAGCCTGCCTGGTTAGCATGCGCATCCCGCCCTTGGACAGGCAATAAGCGGCGTTGCCGGGCATCGGCCAGTCTTCGTGTACCGAGCTGATGTTGATAATGCGGCCTCCGCTGCCTTGAGCGATCATCTGCTTTGCCGCGATCTGGGTGCCGAAAAAGGCGCTCTTCAGGTTGATCTCCATGACCTTTTCGTATTGCGCCTCTGTCGTGTCGAGGACCGAGGTCCGGGTCTCGATGCCGGCGTTGTTGACCATGACGTCGAGCCGGCCCATCTCTTTGACCGTATGGTCGACGAGCATTTGCAGGTCGGCCACTTTGCTTACGTCAGCCTCCACCCCGATCGACTGGTCGCCCAGGGCGGCCACCTGCTTCTCGAGTTCCTCGGTAGCTTCTTCGTTGGCGACATAGTCGATCACGACATTGGCGCCGGCGCCGGCCAAGGCCAGCGTTATGGCTTTCCCGATCCCGGAGTTGCCACCGGTCACGATGGCGACCTTTCCCTTGAGCGTCATGGTCCTCTCCTCTTCGTTTAAGGTCGTCCGCCTCTGTGCTGGGGCGGGAGGCACTCTACCGAGGCTTGCGAAACCACCCGCCGAGAAGAGAGCGCCCGACCGTGCCGTGCTTCTATCACATTTCAGCACTTCACGCTGCTGTGGCACGATCGGCCGCTCTCCTTCTCTGAGCGCAGCGGGTTTCGCGAACCTCGGTAGGACGAATCATAAACCCGGGCTCAGGCCTGCCGTCCACCCGATCTGGGGGATTTGGCCGGAGGGAGGACCGGCGATAGGTTTGCCCACGGTGGTTTACCGTGAGCGCGGTTGATCAGCGGTTATTGAAATGGGGCCGGCCAACCAGGATCTATGTCGTTGTCTCGGTCCTGCTCGGCGCGTTCAAGGGGCTCCTGCTGGTTGCCCAGGCTTGGCTTTTGGCCACCGTCATCGCCGGCGCTTTCGTTGACGGCAAAGATCTCGATCAGCTGAAGCTCCCGTTCAGCATCCTTCTCGCCGTTTTTTTCTTGCGCGCGCTGGTGGCGTGGGCGCAGGAACTGGCGGCTAACCGCTGTTCGGCGCAAGTGAAGTCGATGCTACGGGACGCGCTCGTCCGGCGCGCCGTTGTTCTCGGGCCCGATGGCCAGGTCACCGGGCGCTCTGGTGACCTGGCCACTTTGGCTGTCCGCGGCATCGACGCCCTGGATGCCTACTACGGGCGGTACCTACCTCAGGTCGTCCTGGCCGCGGTGGTTCCCCTGATCGTCTTGGTAGCGGTGTTCAGCGCGGACTGGGTCTCCGGGGCCATCATGCTGGCGACGCTCCCACTGGTCCCCATTTTCATGGCCCTCGTCGGGATGGAGACGCAGGCCCGGACTGATCGGCAGCTGAAGGCTCTGCAGGTGCTTTCGGGCCACTTCCTCGACGTTGTACGCGGCCTGCCAACGTTGAAGGTCTTCGGCCGGTCACGAGCGCAGTTCGCCACCATCCGGACCGTCGCCGACAGTTACCGCCAAAAAATGATGGCGGCGCTAAAGGTAACGTTCCTTTCATCACTGGTGCTCGAACTTCTGGCCAGCGTCTCAGTGGCATTGGTGGCCGTGGCCATCGGGCTTCGCTTGCTGGCCGGTCACCTCAGCCTGCAAACGTCGCTGTTCGTCCTGGTCCTGGCGCCTGAGGCCTACCTGCCGCTCCGTCACCTCGGGGCCGAGTTCCACGCCAGTGCCGAAGGGTCGAGCGCCGCTCAGCAGGTCTTCGACGTTTTGGACCAACCGGCGCCGGCGCGTGGATGGCGAACGGATATACCGGACCCCGCCTACGTTGCCATTTCCTTTGAATCCGTCGGTTTCACGTACCCGGGGCGAGACCAGCCGGCTCTGGACAGTGTCACTTTCGAGGTCCGTCCCGGAGAGGTGCTGGCCCTGACTGGGCCCAGTGGGTGCGGGAAGACGACGTTGCTCGCCATGCTGCTCGGCTTCATACGGCCCGGTGCAGGTGCCGTGCTTGTCGGCGACGCCGACCTGGCCACGCTCGACCCTGACGCGTGGAGAAAGGTCATCGCGTGGGCTCCGCAACGGCCCCACCTTTTTGCCGGGACGATCGCTGACAACGTCCGCCTCGGCCGGCCAGACGCCAGCGACCTGGAGGTAGAGGTGGCACTGGCTGATGCAGGCCTTAGCGATCTTGTCGCGGCACTGCCTCACGGGGTCGGCACTCGTCTCGGGGAGCGTGGGTCGGGGATCTCAGCTGGAGAACGGCAGCGGGTGGCTTTGGCGCGCGCCTTCCTCCGCGACCCGCGCCTCTTGCTCCTCGACGAGCCTACGGCCAACCTTGACGGCGAGACCGAGGCTGACGTGCTCGACGCCGTCGCCCGACTGGCCCGGGGGCGCACGGTGGTAATGGTCGCCCACCGCCCGGCATTGCTTGCTCTTGCCGATCGGGTGGTGGACCTGTCCCGGGTCGAGGTGGCCGCGTGACCGACGCAGCGCAGGGGCACAGCGACGGGGCCCGGGGCCAGGAGGGCCTAACCGAGGAGAGCCTGACCGGTACAGGGCAAACCGATGAGAGCCGGGCTGAAACAGCCCAGGCCGCCGCGCTTGGCCGGGTGCTGCGCTTGGCCCGCCCGGCGCGGAGACAGCTTGTTTTTGCCACATTGCTCGGGGCGGGCGCCGCCGGGTCGGCCATTGCGCTGCTGGCGACTTCTGCCTGGCTTATCTCTCGAGCGGCGCAGCACCCTTCGGTGGTAGCGCTCGGCGTAGCCATCGTCGGCGTGCAGTTTTTCTCGATGTCGCGTGCTCTTTTCCGGTACAAAGAACGGCTAGTCGGCCACGATGCGGCAATGCGGGTTATGGCTGACACCCGGGCCAGCGTCTACGAGCATCTAGAACTTCTCGCCCCCGCGGGACTGCCGGCTTTCCGCAGCGGCGACCTCTTAGCGCGCCTGGTGGGAGACGTGGATGCCTTGAGCGACTTAATGCTCAAAGTGGTGCCTCCGTTCGGTATCGCGTTTCTCGTCGGGATCCCGACTGTCGGGTTTGTGTGGTATTTCCTGCCGGCCGCCGGCGCCGTGCTGGCCATCGCTTTGGTCCTGGGCGCCGCCCTGGTGCCCTGGTACGCCCTCGGCCTGGCGCGGCGCCGAGAAGATAGGCAAGCGGCGGCGCGCGGCGACCTCAGCACCTACGTCGTCGACTTGCTCGAGGGCGCGCCGGAGCTCGTCGCCTTCGGGGCTACCGATGCCCAACTGGCCCGGGTGGCCACGGCCGACGCCGAGCTGACCCGGATAGCAACGGCGTCGTCGCGAACGGCCGGCCTGGCGTCGGGTCTCATCACCCTGCTGACTGGACTGGCCATATGGGGCATACTGCTCGTCGCCGTCCCTACGGTGGGTTCCGGGCACCTGCAGGGGCCATTGCTGGCGGTCATCGCCCTGGCTCCACTTGCCGCCTTCGAAATGGTGATCGGGCTGCCCGCTGCGGCTCAAAGCCTGCAACGGATCCGGGAAAGCGCGGGCCGGGTTTTTTCCGTCACAGATGCGACTCCGGCCGTAATGGGCCCCAAGGTCCCCAAGCCGGTGGCGCCAGGGCCCCATGTCTTGCGCCTACGTGGGGCGCGGGCCCGGTATGGGCGCGAGCGGGGGTGGGCGCTCGACGGCGTTGACCTCGACCTGGCGCCAGGGCGGCGGACCGGTGTCGTCGGCCCGAGCGGGGCCGGCAAGTCCACCTTGGCCGCCGTACTGCTTCGCTTCCTTCCCTACGAGGGCTCCGTAACCCTTGACGGCACCGAGTTGGCCGAGATGTCGGGCGAAGACGTCCGTCGTGTGGTCGGGCTAGCCGCCCAGGACACGTACATCTTCGATACCACCCTGGAGGAGAACCTCCGGCTCGCCCGGCGTGACGCCACCGACGACGAGCTGATGTCGGCTGTCGACCGGGCCAGGCTCGGCGCCTGGGTGGACGAACTTCCCGTACGGCTTGACACGCACCTCGGCGAGCGGGGCGCCGCGCTGTCGGGAGGTCAGCGCCAGCGCATAGGGATCGCTCGTGTCTTGCTGGCCGGTTTCCCTGTCCTCATCCTCGACGAACCCGAGGAACATCTCGACGCCGCAACGGCGGACGCGCTGGTCGAAGACGTGCTCGATGCCACTCGAGGTCAGACGACCGTGATGATCACGCACCGGTTGGCCGCTCTAGAGGCCATGGACGAGATCGTCGTCCTCGATGCCGGCCGTGTCGTCCAACGTGGTACCCACGCCGAGTTGATCGCTATCGACGGGCCTTACGCCAGGCAGTGGGCGCGCGAATCCTGCCAGGCGGAAGAAACCGGTAAAGAAAGGGTGGTTCCTCAATGCTGACCGTCGACCTGTCGCGAGCACAGTTCGCTTCCACCACCGTGTACCACTTTCTTTTCGTGCCGGTGACTATCGGGCTCGCTTTCTTCGTCGCCATCATGCAAACCATCTGGCACCGTTCCGGCGACCCCGAGATGCGCCGGTTGACGCGTTTTTTCGGCACTTTGCTGCTGATCAACGTGGCCATCGGGGTGGTGACCGGCCTCGTACAGGAATTCGAGTTCGGCATGAACTGGTCCGCGTACTCACGTTTCGTGGGCGACGTTTTTGGTGGCCCTCTCGCCATGGAAGGCCTGGCTGCCTTTTTCCTCGAATCGACATTTCTGGGGCTGTGGGTCTTCGGCTGGGACCGGCTACCCAAACGGATCCACTTGGCTTGCATCTGGATCGTGGCCCTCGGCACTGTGCTCTCCGCCGCGTTCATTATGGCGGCCAATTCATGGATGCAGCACCCCGTCGGCTACACCATAAATTCAAAGACCGGGCGGGCAGAGCTCACGAACATTCTGGCTCTGTTCACGAACCCTGTGTTCCTGTGGGGATATACCCATGTCTTGCTGGCGTCCACAGTGACCGGAGCGCTGATAATGCTGGCCGTTTCCGCCTGGCACCTGCGCAAGGGCAGCTCCGTAGAACCCTTTGGCCATACGGCCAAGATCTCGCTGGTGGTCCTGCTCCCAGCCATAATCGTGGCCATGTTCGTCGGCAGCGAGCTCGGTGTGATCGAGGCCAAGTACCAGCCAATGAAGATCGCGGCGGCTGAAGCCCAATGGGAGAACTGCCAGCCCTGCTCGTTCTCGGCGTTCCAAATTGGCGGCGGCAAAGACGACGAGACGCCCACGCAGATCCTGGAGATCCCTCATCTTCTGTCCCTGCTGGCCACCAACCATTGGAACGGCGCCGTCGAGGGCCTGAACGAGGTAAACGCTCAGTACCAGAAGGAGTATGGCCCGGGTGACTATGTGCCGAACGTTTTCATCCAGTACTGGTCTATGAGGGTGATGGCCTATATCGCCGCGCTTATCCTGCTGCTTTCCGTTTGGGGGGGGTGGGCGGTGTGGCGGCACCGGTTGGAGCGGTCCCGATGGTTCCTGTTGGCCGCCACCTGGGCGGTTATCGCGCCGTTCTTTATGAACACAGCCGGGTGGCTGCTCACCGAAAACGGCCGTCAACCCTGGATCGTACAGGGCTTGATGTTGACGAAGGACGGTGTGTCGACCTTGAGCTCTACCTGGGTCATAATCACGCTGGTCATATTCGTGCTTACGTATGGCATCTTCGGAGTGGTTGACGCCGTGCTCATGGTCCGTTATTCCCGGCGGGACCTGTCGGAAAGCGAAGAGGGTGAGGCCGCTTCGGCCGGCGCCGATGGAGCCATTCCGTCGCCGGACGAAACCCCGGTCTTGACCTACTAGGAGGAGAAAATGGGGCTCCAAGTAGTTTGGTTCATAATCATCGCCTTCTTCTGGACGGGCTTTTTCATCCTCGAGGGCTTCGATCTCGGCGTCGGCTCCCTCCATATGCTCGTGGGGAAGACCGATCTGGAACGCCGTGTAGCTATAAATAGCATCGGCCCCTTCTGGGACGGCAACGAAGTGTGGCTCATCGTCGCCGGCGCCGGCACATTTGCCGCCTTCCCCCTCTGGTACGCCAGCATGTTCTCGTCACTCTACCTGGCTGTAATGCTGATCATCCTGGCGCTCATAATTCGCGGGGTGTCCTTCGAGTACCGCGGCAAAGTGAACAGCCCCCGGTGGCGGGCCACGTGGAGCTGGACGCTCACAATTGGCAGCCTGGCGCTTCCCCTACTGTTCGGAATAGCACTCGGTGACCTGCTGCATGGGCTACCGATCAATAAGGAGGGCAATTTCACCGGGTCGTTTGTCGACCTCCTGACTCCGTACGGGATATGGTTCGGGCTCACTTTGTTGGCCCTTTCGCTGGCCCACGGCGCCACCTACCTCAACTTGAAAACGACCGGGATTGTGCAGCAGCGCGCTCGTCGGTTGGCCGGCCCGTTCTCATGGATAGCGGCCCTTTTCGCCCTCGGCTTTTTCATCTGGACGCACGTGCTGTCTAACCGGGGCGTCCTGCCCAACCCGATCCAGATCGTGGCCTTCCTCCTGGCAGTGGCGGCGGCTTGGGCTGTCCGTGACGATTACCACGGGTGGGCGTTTGCGGCCACCACTGGCGCGATCGGCGGCGCGGTCATTTCTCTGTTCGTCTCCCTGTACCCGAACGTGATGGTGTCGAGCACCAACTCTGCTTATAACTTGACGGTCTCCAATGCGTCCTCCTCCAACTATTCTTTGACGGTCATGACGGTCGTCGCGGCGATTTTCACGCCATTGGTGCTCGCTTACCAGGGTTGGAGTTATTACGTTTTCCGAGCACGGATAAAAGGCCCGCCCGCCGAGGCTACGCCGCCGGCCGAGCCCACGCCTCCGGCCGCACCGACCACCGTCACCGCATCGTAGAGCCGTAGGGTCGCAGAGCCGTAGGGTCGTAGGGTCGTCGGTTGACCTACGAAGTCGTGGCCGGCGAAACGGACAGTTCGCTCGACGGTCGCTGTTGGCGAGCGACGACGAGCGCGAGGAGCGCCATGACCACCATGGCCAACGCCGCTATCCGAAAAAGGGTGGGGAGGGACACAACGCGCTGGAGCGCACCGGCGCCGAAGGCAGCCAGCCCGTAGCCAACCTGGTACGCCGCGATGAGCCATCCAGTGGCGAGTTCGACGATGCTCGGGAAGGTCGCTTCACCGTAGCCGATGGTCATCGGGAAGAAGCCGGAACAGGCCAACCCGCCAAATGCGAACACGGCTATCCCGGCAGCCGCGCTGTGGGCCACCGGCGCCAAGACCAGGGCGCCACCGATTGCCCATGGCAGTACCACATAGATGCTCGTCGAGCGGACGCGGTTCGAAACCAGCGCGATCGCCAGGCGGCCGAGCGTCACGGCCGCCCAGAACACGGCCAGCGCGTTTTGGGCCGACGTCGGCACCACCCCTTTGCTGACGAGCAAGGTGGTCCCCCAGTTGCCGAACATCGTCTCGCCGATCCCGTAAATAACCAGCGCGCCGGCGAACATCCAGAACAAAGTCGGGATGCGCGCTCCAGATGCTCGTGCCGGCGTCACGTTCTCACTACCTTGTTCGGGACGGGCGGGGTCGCCGGCGGCCGGCGCAGGAAGCGCCATCGGCTGGGCCAGGGCCAAGAAGAAAAGTACGATAAGGCCGGCGGCGGCGAGCAAGGGCAGGTACCACCACTCGCCCACCTTGGTGAAAAGCGAGATAAGGAACGGGGACAACGCCGTCCCCAGCCCCAGCAACACGTTGAGCGCAGTCAGGGCGACGTCTCTGCGGTCGGGCATGAAAGCGCCCGCGTAGGTGCTGATCGACCCCAGCGTGAGGCCAAAACCGAGGCCCAATGTGGCTGTTGCCACCAATAGCATCGGGTAGGCGATGGCGTCGCCCTTCAGCGGCACACTGCCCGCCAGCAGGCTCATCGAAACGGTGTCGGAAATAATGCCGCCCAGGAGCACCGACTTCAACCTGAACCGTCGCGCCAATTTCGGAAGGGCCAGGGACCCGGCGATGGCCATGACTACCTGGGGGA
Organism: uncultured Acidimicrobiaceae bacterium; assembly: GCA_963749305.1. Taxonomy (GTDB): domain Bacteria; phylum Actinomycetota; class Acidimicrobiia; order Acidimicrobiales; family Palsa-688; genus Fen-671. The sequence continues at coordinate 266,126 of CAVVMN010000009.1, read as the reverse complement.
CAAATAGCAGGCCGTACTGGGTCTTCGACAGGTCGTAGCCGGACTTGGACGTGAGGATGGTGGCCGCGGCCGGGAACGCCACCAGGCTGAGGCCCTGGAACAGGCCAATGGCATAGACGGTGAGGACCTCGGCCCGCCCTGGCCGCTGTGTGACTTGCGGCGCGGTCACCGGCCCGGGCCGAGGCAGCGGTTAGACATCGTGGTTCCTCCTTGCCGGGAGTAATACCATCCGGGGAGCGATGCGATCCTGTACGACCACTAGCTGATGTCCGATCCTACCTGAACCCGGGTTGCCGCGCCCGCTCCAGCTGAGCGCTCGATAGGTTGGTGGCGCTCGTAGTCGCGGCAAGGACAGCGAGCGGGTTAACACGAAATGACCCCAACAGAAAGGGCTGTTGAAATGGCAGACGGAGCCGACATGCAGTTCACTCACCTGGGTCGCAGCGGGTTGAGGGTGAGCCGGCTGTGCCTGGGCACGATGAACTTCGCCTGGAAGACGAGCGAGCCGGACTCGTTCGCCATCATGGACCGCTCGCACGACTACGGGGTCAACTTCTTCGACACCGCCAACGTTTACGGCAACGCCAGGGGCGAGGGTCTCACGGAGAAGATCCTCGGGCGCTGGTTTGCTCAGGGCGGCGGGCGCCGCGAACGCACCGTACTCGCCACCAAGGTCTACGGGACGATGGGCGACTGGCCAAACGACGAGAAGTTGTCAGCCCTCAACATCCGACGAGCTTGCGATGCGTCGTTGATGCGGCTCCAGACGGACTACATCGACCTGTACCAGATGCACCACGTCGACCGGGCCACGCCCTGGGACGAGATCTGGGAGGCAATGGAAGTGCTGCGCTTCCAGGGCAAAATCCTCTATGTCGGTTCGTCCAATTTCGCCGGATGGCACATTGCCAAGGCACAAGAAGCGGCGGCACGACGCAACTTCATGGGGCTCGTCTGTGAGCAGTCTCTCTACAACCTCTTCGTACGGGATGTCGAACGCGAGGTCCTTCCTGCTGCGCACGATTATGGAGTTGGCATTATTGCCTGGTCGCCGCTCCAGGCTGGCCTCCTCGGCGGGGTACTTGGCAAAGAGGAGGGCTCCGGGCGGCGTTTCGAAGATCAGCGGGCCAAAAACACCGTCCGAGAGAAGCGGGACCAGATCGAAGCCTATGAAGCACTGTGCAAGGAGATCGGCGAGGAACCGGCCAACGTCGCGCTGGCGTGGCTGTTGACGCGCCCGGAGGTGACGGCGCCCATAATCGGGCCGCGAGACATGGCCCAGCTGGAGGGCTCTCTTCGGGCCGTTAGCCTCGCCAGCGAGCTCGAACCGGAAACGCTCAGCCGCCTCGACAAGATATTCCCCCCGTACAAGACGTCACCGGAGGACTATGCCTGGTGATCTGGGCCTGGTGATCTGGGCCTGGTGACCAGGGCCTGGTAACGGCTCACGGGAGTAAGGCCGCCTCTCCCTCGGCCTCGACGTATTCGAGGCCGAGGCTGACCAATGTAGAGCGGACAAGTTCCTCGCTGCGCGCCCAGACGTGGCGGTCAGCGGCGTATTTCGGGCCGTCTCCTTTTCGGGACAGGCGCAATGTGGGCGGCGGGATGGCCAGCGCTTCATACGCGAGGTCGACAAGCTCGAGGATGGACGCGATTTCTTCTTCGACATGTTCGCCGGCGGAAAAAACGTGCCCCAGGTCGACGATAAGGCGCTCGATTTCGGAGCGCACTATGGCACCCGCGGGCAGCCATAAAGGCAGCCCGGCCCCGCACGCATCATCGGTGGCAAAGATCTTCAGTTGCCGGCCTAGCCGGCGGTGGTCCGGGAGGTCCATGAAAAGGTCTCCTCTCGTGTGGCCGGGGGCCACGGGAGAAGGCCTTGTTCGCCCGAGGCCGCCGGCCCGGGCGATGTCGCGTGCCTTGTGCTACGCGTCCATGCCGGGCAGGCCCGGCGTCGTCGTAACGGTGGCGTATAGCTTCGGCACAGCTCTCACGGTACCAGTGACGAAGTACCTGGTCGCGTTACATAACCGGGCCCGGGCTATCGGGGGGCGCCTGAACACCCACCGCTGGTGCAGGCGCAAAGACCTAAACGGACCTACGTTCCCAGCAGGAACAGCAAAACCGCATAGCACGCGATGGCGGCGAACGCGAGTACGGCCATTATCAACGAGCTGACGTCATTATTGAAATCGAGGAAGCTGGCGCCGTTGAAGCCGGCTCCGATGACGCAGAGACCGGCGAGTACCGCCCAGGCGCCGATGGCCTGGCGCCTGAGCCTCACCCCTCGAACGGCGACGCTGATCGCCATCAACGCCAGCACCAAACCAAGGGCGGCGTGAATGGCCAGAGCCAGGGCACCGTGCGCCACCGCCCAGGCCACGCTTTGAACGGAGCCACTGAGGTAATCCGACGGGTGGGCTCCGGAGTGATGGGCCGGGACCGTGACATAGAGGTTGACGGCCATCCCGATGCTGGACTGCACCAGTACCAGCAGAGCTGCGCTCAGGACCATGCGCCGCAGGACGGCCTGACCGTCTTGGCGTGAGCCTCTACCTGAGTTCGCCATCAGTCTGGCGGCCGGTCAGTCGGGCCGTGTTAGCTGGGCCGGGTTAGTCAGGTTGGTCCAACCCGACGACATGCAGTGACAGCCGACGATGCTCACCCGAACAACTGAGCAGCAGGTGGGCGCTGCCGTCCGGGTCTGTCGTGCAGGCGGCCGGCCTCAGTGACCGGTGCCGCATCGTGAGCGCCAGCGTCCCCAGCTCGCCGGGAACGTTCACCTTGACGAGGACCGTTGTGCCGTCCGCAAAACGGAGCCTGGCGGCACGCGGGACTGGGGCTGCCTCTATGACCCGCGGTGGGACGCCACGTTGTACGAGTGGCTGCAGGCGTGATGACAAGCGGCGAGCGAAGTCACGTCTGTCCTCAATATCGGCAGCGGCGAGGACAGCATCCAGCTCAGCCTCAGCCGTGGTGGCCGTAGCCGGTGAGCTGAGCACCTCTGAAGCGGTCGCAGGCCGGCGTAGAGCCAGGGACCACAACCGCCCTATCCCGTGAACAGGATTTCCCGTACTCGACCGCATGGCACCATTCTTCCGGCCTTCGGCGTCGACTGGCTTGGATTTTAGCCGCTGACGAGGCCACGCCGGAAGGGGCCAGACCTGTCTGAGACGCGACTGAGAAAGTGCTCGTTCGAGCGGCCGAACAGTTCAGGAAACGCGCCATCTTGTCGAGATTTCTATCTGTGACGTTTGGGTCAGACCGTCGCGCCACCGATAACGAGCAGGCCGCCAAGCTGGGTGTGCTCGTCGTCGCCGCGTCCTCGCTGGTGGTTGCCGCTACGGTCTGGTTCTTGCCGGCGACGCCGCGCAACCGGATGATCGCGTTGGCCGTGGCCGCCGGGGCCTTGCTCCTGTCCGTCGCGCTCTCGAGATTGGCCTGGAGGCGCCTTCCGGCTCACGCGCTGCTCCTTTTCCCCGCGCTCGGCACGGCTGCCATAACTTGCGTGGCCCTTTCCACGAATGGCATCAGCACGGCCTACATGGGCTTTTTCACGGTGGGTGTCTTTTATATCGCCAGTACCCAGTCGGAGCGCCTCACATTGCTCGCAGTGCCCGTACTGTTGCCGTTCTGGTTGGTCTGCCAGGGCGGCCTATCGGACGAGGTCGGAGTGAAGATGCTGATCACGGTGTGTATCTGGGGTCTCATCGGGCATGGCATAGCGCGCAAGAAGGCGTCCGACGAGGTCCGTGTGAAGGGCCTGCTCCACGCGGCTGCGACAGACCCCCTGACCGGGTTGGCCAGCCGCGGCGAGCTGGTTCACGTCCTCGACAGGACCGACGTGGGGGACGCTGTGGTCCTGATAGACCTTGATGGCTTCAAAGCGATCAACGATTCGAAAGGTCATCAGGTCGGCGACGACATCCTGGCCACCTTCGGTCACAGCGTGCGCTGTGTGCTGCGCTCGACTGACATCGCCCTGCGGTACGGCGGGGACGAGATCATGTTGGTCCTCCCGCAAGCAGGGGCTGAGCAGTCTGACGCCTTGCTCGAGCGCCTCCGCCACCATTGGCTGCGGCCGGGTCGCCCGACGTTCTCGGCGGGGATTGCTGTGCGTGGCCCCGAGGGGGCCCAGGAGACGCTGCGGCGAGCCGATAACGCTCTCTACCAGGCCAAAGAGCACGGGCGCGATAGGTGGAGCCATGCCGCCGGGCCAAGGCAGCCCTTGACCGTGTTGGGCAACGTGGCGGGCGTCGCTTCGTCCACCCTCAACCAGCGGGAGGGCGTCGCCGTCGGGCTCATGGAGGGCCCATCCGCGGCAGAGTCACCCGCCTGACCGGACGGCATCCTCGGCGCTTGGCTCTCGTTCTCCGGGCCACTCGCCGGTAGCCCGTTGGAACCCGACGGCGCCTCCTCGGTCAATGGCTGCGGTCACGATCCCGAACACAGCACCCCGGAGCGCAGCTGCGGCCAGGACTTCGTGCCAGGTCCGCCCTTCCTGCGTAGCCTTCGGAGCTTGCTCCTGATGGCTCATGAGCTTCCACAGGCGCTTGAATATGGCGCTGGCCACGAACCCGCCGACCACACCTGTCATGGTGCCCAGCGGCTTGTAAAGGAACCTGGTCATCCGTTCATCGGCTGTATGGCTTGGCGGATCTGAGTTGGCCCTCAGCCATTCGACCGTCCTCCTTGGTGCTCCGATACCCGCCGGCTAAATGCGGCAAACCAGGGGCGCATCAGCCTGGCTGGTAGGCTGACCGCGTCGTAGCGACCGAAATGGCTGCGGTCGCTGAACGTCCGACCTTCCCCCTCTAACGACCTGAACATAAGCCCGCGCCAAGCGACAGACCGAACCAGCATGATCTTTATGGCATGACCTATGTGGAAATTTCCAGCAGGGAGCCCGGATGACGCCCCTGGCTGGGCGCACGTACCCCCTCGGTGCCCGCGTCGAAGCGGAGGGCACCAATTTCGCCGTCTCGTCGGAGATTGCCGAGGCGGTCGAGGTCTGCCTGTTTGACACCGAGGGCGAAGAGGAGCGGGTCGAGTTGCCGTCGCACACGGCACATATCTGGCATGGCCTGGTCCCTGGGGTTGGGCCAGGACAACGCTACGGGCTGCGGGTCTATGGTCCCTGGGCCCCCGATGAAGGGCTTCGCTGCAACCCCGCCAAACTGCTGCTCGACCCGCACGCAACGGCCATTGACGGCGAGGTGGTGTGGGACGAGAGCGTCTTCGGCCACCGTTTCGATGCCCCCGAGGAGAGGAACGACACAGACTCCGCTCCGAACGTGCCCAGGTGCATCGTCACCGCCAGCGACTTCGACTGGGAGGGTGACCGGGCGCCGCGCACCCCCCTGGACGAGACGGTGATCTACGAGACCCACGTGAAAGGCCTTACGCAGCGCCACCCTGAGGTGCCGGACGAGCTGCGGGGCACCTACGCGGGGCTGGCCGATCCGGCCGTAGTGACCTATCTGGTGGACCTCGGGGTGACGGCTGTCGAGTTGATGCCGGTCCACCAGTTCGTCCAGGATGCCCACCTCCTGGAGAGAGGCCTGCGCAATTACTGGGGGTACAACAGCATCGGTTTTTTGGCCCCGCACGGGGCGTACAGCTCCGCCGGCGCCTCCGGGGGTCAGGTGGACGAGTTCAAGTCCATGGTCAGGGCCCTGCACGCTGCCGGGCTGGAAGTCATCCTCGACGTCGTGTACAACCACACCGCCGAGGGCAACCACCTGGGGCCCACTCTTTCCATGAAGGGCATCGACAACCCGGCCTACTACCGTTTAGTCGAGGGGGACCGCGCCCACTACTTCGACACCACCGGTACCGGCAATAGCCTCAACGTCGGCCATCCGGCCGCCCTCAGGTTGGTCCTCGACTCGCTCAGGTACTGGGTGAGCGAGATGCACGTCGACGGCTTCCGGTTCGACCTGGCCACCGCCCTCACTCGCCAGAGCGGCGAGCTAGACATCCACAGTGCTTTCCTCACCCTCGTACACCAGGACCCGGTGCTGGCGTCCGTCAAGATGATCGCCGAACCCTGGGACGTGGCCGGTTACCAGCTCGGGGGCTTCCCGGCCCGGTGGTCGGAGTGGAACGGGAAGTACCGCGACACGGTGCGCGATTTCTGGCGCGGGGTCGACGGGACCATCGGTGAGCTAGGACTGCGGCTGACCGGCAGCGGTGACATTTACTCTTCGGACCGCCGGGCCCCTACCGCCAGCATCAACTTCGTCACCGCCCACGACGGCTTCACGCTGGCCGACGTCACTGCCTACAACGACAAGCACAATGAGGCCAATGGCGAGGGCAACGCCGACGGCGAGGCCAACAACCGCTCGTGGAACTGTGGCGTGGAAGGGGACACCGACGATCCCGCGGTGATGGAGCTGCGCGACCGCCAGCGCCGTAACTTGCTGGGGACCCTGTTGCTTTCTGCCGGAGTGCCCATGCTCTTAGGCGGGGACGAGCTGGGCCGCACCCAACGAGGCAACAACAACGCCTATTGCCAAGACAACGAGGTGTCCTGGTACGACTGGGAGCACGTCGACAAGGACCTACTGGCCTTCACCAAGACGGCGCTCAGGCTACGCCGGGACAGCCCTCCGCTGCGGCCCCGCCAGTACCTGCGGGGCCCGAAGGGGGGCCGGCGCAGATGGTCCTGTACCGGGCCGATGGGCGCCAGATGAGCGCCGAGGACTGGCAAGACCCCACCATGCGCACGCTGGCCGTTGCCCTGGATGGGCGCCAGATCGCCGGCACCGATGGCGGTACCACTGGCGACCGGTTCCTACTGCTACTCAACGCGCACCACGAGCCGGTCAAGTTCTCGATCCCGCCCGGCCCGGCCAGCTGGGACGCCGTCCTCACCACCGGCGGGCCCGATGACACGCCGCGGATAACACCAAAGGGCACTATCACCCTCGACGCCCGCTCCCTCCTCTTGCTGCGCAATGCGCCTGCCCGGCCTCGGCGGCCGTCGCGCAAACGCAGCGCCGCCGCGGATTGAACGCCGGCGGTGAACGTACGGTTTTGTCACCTCGGCCAGGGCGTTATCAAGCCTCGTGCGACCGGTGTTTCCGGGATTGGGGTTCCGGGGTGTCACCTCGGCGCCTTGGCCGAGTATGCATGCCGAGGCGCGCTGTGATGAGGCTTGCGACGTCTGGAGTGTGACCCGGACCACCTCCCACGGTCCTCCCATTCGCAACGGTAAGCCGCGGTCGTTGGAGGATGTCAACGGGTAGTAGCGGTTAGACTGTCTCTACAAACTTCCTGCTGGTAGAGGCTGTATTTCCTGGTGCCCCCGGCAGTGTCTGGTGCCCCCGGCAGGATTCGAACCTGCGCACCCGGCTCCGGAGGCCGGTGCTCTATCCCCTGAGCTACGAGGGCGGGCCAACTCAGCATACGCTGGCGCCTGCCGCCTGACACCAGGAGTTCAGGCACCATGAGTTCAGGCAGCATAGTCAGATGATCCCCGACCCCCTCGCCAACCCCGTCGCTCAAACGGAGCCGTCAGCGCCGCCCAACGGGCGCGGCGCCAGGGCCGGCGAAGGCGCCCCCATGCCCCTGTACCTCTTGCCCGACAGTGCGGAGGTTGGCCTGTCCGGTCGGCTTCACATCGGCGGGGTGGACGTCCTTGAACTGGTCAGCGAGGTAGGGACACCAGTGTTCGTCTATGACGAGGAGCACTTGCGCCGGCGCTGTCAGGAGGCTCGCCAGGCCTTTGGCCCGAGAGTCGCCTACGCGTCGAAGGCCTTCCTCTGCAAGGCCATGGCGGCCCTGGCCTACGAGGAAGGCTGCTGTATCGACGTATCGACCGGGGGAGAACTGGCGGTGGCGCTGGCCGCCGGAGTACCGGCCGACCGATTGGTCCTGCATGGCAACAACAAGTCGGAGGCTGAGCTGGAGGCGGCGTTGGCCGCCGGTGTCGGGAGGATCGTCGTAGATTCCTTCGACGAGATAGACCGGCTGGCGCGGCTGTCAGGGCGGAGGGCCCGGCGGGCCGTTACCCAATGTCCTGGTCCGTGTGACGCCGGGCATTGAAGCTCACACGCATGAGTATGTGATGACGGGGCAGGACGATTCGAAGTTCGGCTTCGGGCTGGCCTCAGGCGCGGCGGCGGAAGCGGTCCTCCGCCTTCGGCACCCCACCAGCGGGGCGCGCCTGGTCGGTGTGCACGCGCACATCGGGTCACAGAATCTTCGCCCTCGAGAGCTTCGAGCGGGCTCTGGCGCTGATCGTGCCGTTTTTCTCCGACCTCGAGGTCGACGAGCTATGCATCGGCGGGGGCCTCGGTGTCGCCTATGTGAGCGGCGAGACGGCCCCATCGATCACCGAGTGGGCGCAGACGCTGCACAAGTCGGCCCAGGCCGCCGGCCTTGCCGCCAATGTCGTCGTCTCTGCCGAGCCTGGCCGCGCCATCGTGGCGGCGGCTGCCATTACCTGTTACAGCGTGGGCACCATCAAGGCTCTTCCGGGCCTGCGGACGTATATAAGCGTTGACGGGGGGATGAGCGACAACCCGAGACCGGTCCTGTACGGCTCGGGCTATGAGGCCTTCCTGCCGCGAGAGGTGGGCGCTCGAAGGCCGTTAGTGGCGACCATCGTCGGGAAACATTGCGAATCCGGCGACGTCATCGTCCGCGATGCCAGCTTGCCTTCGGACTTGGCCGTTGGCGAGGTTCTCGCCACCCCGGTCACCGGTGCCTATGGGCATTCGATGGCGTCGACTTACAACAAGGTCCCGCGCCCACCCGTGGTGTTCGTGAGGGACGGCGGCTGGCGGGTCGTGGTCCGCAGGGAGACCTACGACGATCTCTTGGCCCTCGACGTATAAGAGGTGAACACCCGGCCAAACCGAGCGCCCGCATTCTGATACGGGTGCACTGGGCGCGTGGTGGTGCGGCAAAGGGGACTTGGCGTCCTAACGGTGATGGCCGTAGCAGCGATACGAGACGACCCCGGCCCCGGTGGCCAACCTCGTCCCTGGTAGCTAGCCTGCGCAGTCATGGGAGTAAGCCCGGGCCCTTGGCCAGTAGAGACAGAAGGAGCCGAGGGAGCCGAGCCAGTCGCAGCCGACACCCTCGCCGACCCAAGCCGTCCGGCGATTCGCGTCGGTCTCCTCGGGTGCGGCAATGTGGGCGCCGCAGTGGCCCGCACCCTGCTGACGGATGCCAAGCGGATCGCCGAGCGGACGGGCGTGCAACTCGAGCTGGCAAAAGTGGCCGTCCGTTCCGCCACCAAAGAACGCGATGTGCCCGGAGTCGAGGGGCTCCTCACCACTGACGCCATCAGTATTGTCACCGACCCTTCGATCGACGTCATCGTGGAGGTCATGGGGGGCATCTCTCCCACCCGTGACCTGGTGCTCCAGGCCTTGTGGGGGGGAAAGGCGGTAGTCACAGCCAACAAGGAGCTGCTGGCTAACCACGGGGCCGAGCTATGGGACGCGGCCAGCGCCGCCGGAGTGGACCTGCTGTTCGAGGCCTCGGTGGCGGGCGGCATACCGCTCATCAGGGCTCTACGAGAATCGCTGGCGGGCGAGCGGATCCACCGCGTCATGGGGATCGTCAACGGCACGACGAACTACATCCTCACCCAGATGGCGGCGTCGGGGGCCAGCTATCAGGAGGCACTGTCAGAGGCACAGAGCCTCGGCTACGCGGAACGGGACCCTACGGCTGACGTCGAGGGTTTCGATGCCGCCGCCAAGGCCGCCATCCTGGCCAATGTCGCCTTTGGGGCCAAAGTGGTGGCCGGCGACGTTTACCGGGAGGGCATCTCCGCCCTCAACCTGCAGGACTTTGAGGCGGCCAAGCGGCTGGGCTTCGCCATCAGGCTGCTGGCAGTGGTCGAAGCTGGGCCCGACGGCTCGCTCGGCGTCCGTGTCCACCCGGCCATGGTCCCGAAGGACCACCCGCTGGCGGCGGTGCGGGACTCGTTCAACGCCGTCTTCGTCGAGGGCGACGCCGTCGGTCAATTAATGCTGTTCGGCCGGGGCGCCGGCGGGCTCCCGACGGCGAGCGCCGTGATCGGGGACCTCGTGGACGCAGCCCACAACCTGACGGTCAAAGGAGTCGCCCGCAAGCTGGAGCTCCACCAGGTGGCCATTAGCCCGATCGACGACCTTCGCTGCGCCTATTACCTCAGCCTGTTCGTGGCTGACCGTCCCGGTGTGCTCTCAGCCATCTCGGGCGTCCTTGGCCGCCACAACGTGTCCGTCCGGTCCATGGAGCAGGACGCGCCCGAGCCGGAGACCGCTCTTGCTGCGGGGGCTGGAAGCGTTGACGAGCGTGACGCTGGCCAGGCCCACCTGGTGTTCGTCACCCACCCGGCTTACGAACGCGACATGCAAGCTTGCCTGCACGAGTTACGCCGTCTCGAGGCCGTGAGGCGTATCGGCGGGCTGGTCCGGGTCGTCGGCAGTTGAGCCCCGCCCTTACTTGGCGGGGAGTTATCGAGGAATACCGCGACTACCTTCCCGTCAACGGGTCGACCCCTGTCGTAAGCCTGCTCGAGGGCGGCACGCCATTGATCTCGGCACCCAGGCTGTCGGCCCGTGTCGGAGCTGATATTTGGCTGAAACTCGAAGGCGCCAACCCCACTGGTTCCTTTAAGGACCGGGGGATGACAGTGGCCATCTCCAAGGCTCTCGAGGAAGGCGCCAAAGCCGTCGTCTGCGGCTCGACCGGGAATACTTCGGCGTCTGCGGCTGCTTATGCTGCTAGAGCGGGCTTAACCTGTGCGGTGCTGATCCCCGACGGGTACATCGCACTGGGCAAGTTGGCGCAGGCCCTTGTCCATGGGGCCAGGGTGGTCCAGGTAAGGGGAAATTTTGACCGCGCTCTAGAGCTCGTGCGCGAACTTTCGGCGACAGAGCCGGTGACGGTCGTCAATTCCATAAACCCCTACCGGATCGAGGGGCAAAAGACGGGAGCTTTCGAGGTCGTCGATGCTCTGGGCCGGGCGCCCGACGTCCATTGCATCCCGGTCGGGAATGCCGGCAACATCACCGCGTATTGGAAGGGCTACCGTGAGTACCAGGACGCCGGAAAGGTGTCGACCTTGCCGAGGATGTTCGGCTTCCAGGCGGCGGGAGCGGCCCCAATCGTCCTCGGCCACCCGGTGGAAAAGCCCGAAACCATAGCGACAGCGATCCGGATCGGCAACCCGGCATCGTGGTACGGGGCCACTGCAGCGGCGTCGGAGTCCGGCGGCCTGATAGATGCCGTCGACGACGATGCCATCCTCGACGCGTACCGGTTCTTGGCTCGGGAGGAGTCCGTCTTCTGCGAGCCAGCGTCCGCCGCATCGGTAGCGGGGCTGCTCAAGCTGGGTGTTCCCGCCGCCAGCACGGTCGTGTGCACCTTGACGGGGCATGGCTTGAAGGACCCGGACGTGGTCATCGGGCAGATCGCGGTGCCCAGGGCCGTCGAGGCCGACCTTGTCGCCATAAGGGAGGAACTGGCCCTTTAGGGGGTGCCCTTCAGTAACCCGGGCCGGTGCCCCGCCAGCAGGGCGGACGTTGCCGCTACTTGCCCGACGCGGGGGTTCCTGGCGAAAGCCGCCAGTAGGCGGTATCATGTTGTTACCCGGCTCGGTCACATGCACGAGCAGGGCTCTCATCCGGAGCGGGAACTCCCGGGCGAAACCAGTAGTCCAAGGCCCGCCAACGCAGGCCACCAGGCCTCACCGGGGCTTCTCCTGGACGCCGCCTGGTCGCTCCGGCCGTATTTGCACTATTCAAATATTCATACCATCACAGGGGTAATCAATGAGCGACCTTCAGCTCGAGCGCTCGGTGCTGGAAGCCAAGGAGCGGGACGAGCTTTTCGCCATCGCCTTGGCTCTCGGTACAACGCCAGCAGCGCGCACCAAGAAGGCGGACCTGGTCTCGCAGATCCTCCAGGTCACCGGCGTGGAGCAAGAACCACCGCCAAGCACTGAGAAGCCGCGCGCCTCTCGTTCGCGCCGTGCTGCCGCCACCACTGCGCGCGAAGTCGTCCCGGCCGACGACAGCCAGCAATTGGAGCTGGCCGCCACCAACGGAAACGGCGCCCAGCCAGCGGCGCCGGCAAAAGAGACGAAGGCGCCGGACGCGGCGGAGGCCAGCGCGCCCACCGCGCCTCCGGCTGAGCCTGACGTCGAAGTCAGCGAACCGGCTGCGCCGCCGGACAAAGGTCCGGCGCCAGTTGAGGCATCAAATGGAGATGCGTCTCAGGCTTTCCAGCGGGGCGACACCAGCCGTCAACGCCACGACGCCGACCCAAACCTCGGTAATAGCCGCCGGCGCCGGCGACGCAACCGCGAGAAGCCGCCCCGCGGCGCAGAGCGCGAGTTCACCGCCCAGTCTCCCGAGGTGCCCTACACCGGCGAGCTCGTCCCCTGCTCGGGTCTCTTGGACCTCCGAGACGAGGGTTACGGCTTTCTGAGGGCCAACGGCTACCTGGCCAGTTCGTCAGATGTGTACGTTTCGATAACCCAGGTGCGCCGTTATGGCTTGCGCAAGGGCGACATGATCGACGGGGTCTTCCGGCCGGCAGCCAACAACGAGAAATACCCCGCTCTCGTCAGGGTGGACGCCGTGGCCGGTAACCCCCCGGAAGAAGCGCGCAACAGGCCGAAGTTCGAGAACCTAACGCCGCTTTTCCCCGATGAGAAGCTGAGCCTCGAGGTGCCCGGCGACCCAGCCAACGTCACGGCACGGATCGTCGACCTGGTCTCGCCAATCGGGAAGGGCCAGCGCGGCATGATCGTCTCCCCGCCTAAAGCGGGCAAGACCACGATCCTCAAGCAGATCGCGCACTCGATCGAAGCTAATAACCCTGAAGTCCACTTGATGATCCTCCTTGTCGACGAGCGGCCCGAGGAGGTCACAGACTGGCGCCGGTCCGTCAAGGGTGAGGTCATTGCCTCGACCTTCGACCGCCCGTCGGACGAGCACACTCAAGTGGCCGAGTTGGCTATCGAGCGGGCCAAGCGTTTGCTCGAGGCGGGCAGGGACGTCGTTATCGTGCTTGACGGCATCACCCGTTTGGCTCGGGCGTACAACCTGGCCCAGCCCGCCACCGGCCGCATCATGTCCGGTGGTATCGATACCGGTGCCCTCTACCCGCCCAAGAAGTTCTTCGGCAGCGCCCGGAACATCGAAGAAGGAGGATCGCTCACGATCCTGGCCACTGCCCTCGTCGAAACCGGGAGCCGGATGGACGAGGTCATCTTCGAGGAGTTCAAGGGCACGGGCAACATGGAGTTGCGGCTCGACCGCAAGCTGGCCGAACGGCGCATCTACCCGGCGCTGGACGTCAACGCCTCCTCTACCCGTCACGAAGAGCTGCTCTTCGACCGCCAGCAACTCCAGCAGGTCTGGAAGCTGCGCCGGGTGCTCAACGCGTTGGCGACCGACGGCAACGCGGCCGCGGGCCTGGAATTACTGGTCGACAAAATCCGTTCTACTCGGAGTAATGACCAGTTCCTGGCGGAGATAGCAAAGACGCCCGCCCCGGCCATCTAACTTGGAGGACACCATGAAAGCTGATACCCATCCTGAATACGTCCAGGCCAAGGTCACCTGTTCTTGCGGCAACACCTTTACGACTCGCTCGACCAAACCGGAGCTCCATACGGAGCTTTGCAACGAATGCCATCCGTTCTTCACCGGCAAGCAGAAGCTCGTCGACACTGGAGGGCGAGTGGAGCGTTTCGAGCGTCGCTATGGCAGGCGCGCCGCGAAGGCGGCCGACGGTCGATAACGGCCTGGCCAACCCGGCTTTGGCTGTTGGGTTTGCAGGTGCCAAGTGTTCGAGTCACTAACTGATCTTGTTGCCGAGTACGAGGACGTCCTTCAACAGCTGTCTGACCCGGCGGTAATCGCCGATCCGCGCAAGTTGAGGGACATTTCTAAGCGACACCACGAACTGGAGCCGGTGGTCGAGGCCTACCGCGCCTACCGGGACACTAATACCGACCTCGAACTGGCCCAGGAAATGCTGGCCAGCGCCGAAGGCGAAGACCGGGAGCTGCTGGCCGAGGAAATCGAATCGGCGGAACGCCGGCGGGCCGGGCTGGAGGACGAACTAAAGGTCCTCCTGCTCCCGCGCGACCCCAATGACGGCCGCAATGTCATCGTCGAGATCCGCGGGGCCGAGGGCGGCGAGGAAGCCAACCTATTTGCCCGGGACCTGTACGAGATGTACCTGCGTTATGCCGAGCGCACCGGGCTGAAAATCGAGGTGCTATCGAGCGACCCGTCGCCGATGGGGGGCTTCAACGAGGTCATGCTGACGGTGAAAGGGGCCGACGCCTGGGCTCGGCTCAAGCACGAAGGCGGCCCGCACCGTGTACAGACGGGTGCCCGTGACCGAGTCACAGGGCCGGGTCCACACCTCTTCGGCCACCGTCACAGTCCTGCCCGAGGCAAAAGAACTCGAGGTCCAGGTGGAGGAAAAGGACCTTCGCGTAGACGTTTACCGTTCCACGGGGCCAGGAGGGCAATCGGTCAACACCACCGATTCGGCCGTCCGGATAACCCACATCCCGACGGGGATTGTGGTCGCGATGCAGGACGAGAAGAGCCAGATCCAAAACCGGGCCAAAGCCATGCAGGTGCTGCGGGCTCGTTTGCTCAAGGCCGAGCAGGACCGTCAGGCGGCTGAGCTGTCGAAGGCCCGCCGTAGCCAGGTCGGTGGCGGGGGCCGCTCGGAGAAGATCAGGACCTACAACTACAAGGAGAACAGGGTCACCGACCACCGCATCGGCCTCACCCTGTACAAGCTCGACAAGGTCCTGATGGGCGAGTTGGACGAAATAGTCGACGGATTGTTGGCCGACGAGCGCGCCCGGCAGCTCGCGGGAGCAGGCGCTGCCTGAGGAGGGCCAAGGAGCGCCCCGCGGTCAGGACAACGGCCTGGTCGCGCTCAAGTGGCGGGACCTCTACAACGAAGCGGTCGAGCGCCTTGGTGACGACCGGACGGCGCGGTGGTTCCTGGAGGACGCCTCCGGAGGCTCATGGCCGGGTGTGCTGGACGAGCTGGTGCCCAGTCCGGGCCGGCAACTTTTTCCTATCTATGGTGGAGCGGCGGGCCGCGGGCGAACCCGTGCAATACGTCCTGGGGCACTGGGCGTTCCGCCAGCTCGACCTCATGGTCGACCCCAGGGTCCTGATCCCGAGGCCTGAGACCGAAGTCGTGGTCGAGGTGGCCCTGCAGGAGCTAGCCCGTCTCGAGGTGGAGGGCCCTGTCGTCGTCGACCTCGGGACCGGTTCGGGTGCCATTGCTCTGTCGATCGCCAGCGAACGCCGCCGCGTCATGGCCTGGGCCACTGACATCTCCGCAGACGCGCTGGCCGTGGCGTCGGCCAACCTGGCGGGCCTCGGTGTTCAGACCGTCGGAAGGGTACAGCTCGCTCCAGGGCAGCTGGTGGGATGCGCTTCCGGAACGTCTCAAGGGTTCTGTGACCCTGGCCGTGGCCAACCCTCCTTACGTGGCCCAGGAAGAGCTGGCCGACCTGCCGGCAGAGGTCTCGGCGTGGGAACCGGTCCAGGCGCTGGTGGCCGGCCCCAGTGGCCTGGAGGCGCTCGAGGCTGTAGTCCTCGGGCGCCCCGGCCTGGCTGGCGGAGCGTTCGGCCCTGGTGGCCGAGATCGCCCCCCACCAGGCTGAGGAGGCCGTCGCCATAGCGCTGAACGCGGGCTTGTCCGATGTCCTCGTCCGTCCCGACCTGACCGGGCGCCCCCGAGTGCTCGTGGCCCGGCCCAGCTAAACCGGCCAGGCTAAGCCGGCCAAGTACGGTCCCGGTACGAAAGGGGCGATACCCACGGGCCGGCTACCCAGAACCGACGGGCACTAATTATGCTTCGTCGCTGATGACGGCATCAGTCGTCGCCGCTTACGGCGAGCACCCACCGGCGGGGGCGATCGAGCTGGCGGTTAAAGCCCTTTCGGGCGGTGACATCATCGGCTTGCCGACCGACACCGTGTACGGGCTGGCTGCTGACCCCTTCCACACCGGAGCCTGTGACCGGCTGTTCCGGCTGAAGGGTCGCCCCCGGAGCGTCGAGCTGCCGGTACTGGTGGGGAGCGAGGCGCAGGCGCTCGCCTTGTGCACGGCGGTGCCGGCATCGGCCCGCCGCCTGATGAGGCGCTTCTGGCCGGGGCCGCTCACCCTCGTCCTGCCCCGGCGACCCGACCTGGAGGCGGACCTGGGAGAAGACGACGCCACCATTGGCATCCGTTGCCCCGCCCACCCGGTACCCCTAGCCGTCTGCGAGGAGATCGGACCGATCGCCACGACGAGCGCCAACCGGCACAAGGAGCCGGCGCTGACAACCGCTAGAGAAGTCTCCGAGGCCCTCGGTCCCGAACTCGTCATGGTGCTCGACGCCGGGGTCTGCGACGGCTTGCCGTCGACGGTCGTCGACTGCACGGGGGAGGCGCCGAAAGTGCTGCGGCAGGGCACTCTGTCAAGCGAGGAGATCGCGGCGGCGCTGGGTTGAGCCGAGCGAAGGCGGCTATTTCCCGGTCGCCAGGGGTTCCCAACAGCCACAATGGCGCTGGCCACTATGCTCGCGGGTTGTGTTCCCAGACACAGAACTGTTCTCCATAATCGAGGCCGAGCGAGAGCGCCAGAACACCACCCTTCAGCTCATCGCCTCGGAAAACTTTGCTTCCCGCGCCGTGTTGGCGGCTACCGGCTCGGTGCTCACCAACAAGTACTCCGAGGGGTACCCCGGGAAGCGCTACTACGGCGGCAACTCGGTGATCGACCAAGCCGAAGACCTGGCCCGGCGGCGGGTGTGCCAGCTGTTCGGGGCGGAACACGCCAACGTGCAGCCTCACTCGGGCGCCAATGCCAACCTGGCCGCCTATTTGGCTGTCCTGCAACCGGGCGACACCGTGCTCGGCATGCGGCTCGACCAGGGCGGCCACCTCACCCACGGGTCGCCCGTGAACGTGAGCGGCCAGTGGTACAACTTCGTCAGCTACGGGGTCAGCCCCAGCGACGAGCGCATCGACTACCAGGGGCTGGGGGACCTGGCCGAACAGCACCGCCCCAAGCTCATCGTGGCCGGGGCCACTGCTTATTCCCGGGTCATCGAACCGGAGCCTCTACGCCGCATCGCTGATTCGGTCGGCGCCCTGCTCATGTTCGATGCGGCCCACATTGCCGGCCTCATCGCCGGCGGTGTTCATCCCAACCCGGTCCCCTTCTCCGACATCGTGACGTTCACCACCCACAAGACTCTCCGCGGGCCTCGCGGTGGGTGCATCCTTTCGACGCAGGCCCTGGCACAGGCGATCGACAAAGCGGTATTCCCCGGGTTGCAGGGTGGCCCGCTCGAGCACGTCATTGCGGCTAAAGCGGTCGCCTTCTACGAGGCTTCGCAGCCCGACTTCGCCCAGTACGCGGCCCAGATCGTGCGCAACGCCAGAGCTCTGGCGGCGGCGCTGGCGGGAGAAGGTTTCCGCATAGTTTCGGGCGGCACAGACAACCATCTCATGCTGGTGGACCTGCGCAGTTTCAACCCGGACCTCACGGGCAAGGTGGCCCAGGAGGCGCTGGACGTGTCGGGGATCACGCTCAACCGCAACCAGATCCCCAACGACCCCAGGTCTCCGTTCATAACCAGCGGCCTCCGGGTTGGCACCGCAGCCGTCACGACCACAGGCATGCTTGAGCGCGAGATGACCGAGATCGCAAAGCTCATGCGCCGGGCCCTGGCCGCCCCGGATAACGAGCACGAGCGAAAGGCTGTGCGCGAGGAGGTGGCCACTCTTTGCTCCAAGTTCGCCCCTTACCCGTGAGCGGTAGCCCGGGCCTTTGATGCCTGGGATAAGGGAGATCCGGGTACAAAAATGGACAAGAGCCGCGCGCCGCTCGCTCCCGGAGGGATGAAGAACGTGCCTCCTAACTGGTACCTTGCGCCGCCGACCAATGCGAGTGGTCCCGGTCTCTCCAAGTTGACCGCTATAGCCTCTGCGGCCGTACCGCCGCCGGGATGGGACCGTTGATCCGCTTCCGCGAGTACCTGGTCATCTTTGTAGTGGCCGCCGTAACCACCTGGGTAGTCACATTCGCCGTCCGCGCATTGGCCAAGCGCCAGTCGCTGGTGGTGGTACCCGACGACCGCCGGGTCCACGAGCGGCCTACGCCCACCGGGGGCGGGGCGGGGATGTACTTCGGCATGTTGGTGGCCATCGCGGTGGCCTCTCAGCTCCCGGCGTTCGCACCGGTGTTCCGCGGCAGTTCGGCGCCTCTGGGCGTAGTACTGGCGGCCACCGTCATCTTCGCCGTCGGGATGGCGGACGACGTGCGGGAGATGTCGCCTCCGGCCAAGCTGGCCGGCCAGGTCCTGGCCGGGACGGTGCTCTATTTCTTCGGCGTCAACATGTTGTTCTTCCATGTCCCGCTGGCCCAGACCACGCTGGTATTGAGCCCCGACCTGGCCGCACTGGCCACAGTCCTGTGGGTAGCGGTAATGGCCAACTCGGTGAATTTCATCGACGGCCTCGACGGCTTGGCCGCAGGCGTGGTCGCCATCGCAGCCGGGGCCTTTTTTGTGTACTCGCACCAATTGAACACGATCGGGAACATCAGCACTTCAAATGCCGGCCCTCTCATCGCGGTGGTGGCCGTCGGCGTTTGCCTAGGTTTTTTGCCTCACAATTTCTACCCCGCAAAGATCTTTATGGGTGACGCCGGGGCCATGCTCCTGGGCGTCCTGGTGGCGGCGTCGACTCTGGCCGTGGTGGGGCAGGACAGCTACGAGTTCAGCGGTCGTACATACTTTTTCTTCGCCCCGATCCTTATCCCGTTCTTTATCTTGGGGATCCCGCTGCTTGACACCGCGTTCGCTATTGTGCGGCGCGCCGGGCAGCGGACCAGCCCCGCCGTGGCGGACCTCAACCACCTTCACCACCGGCTAATGAGGCTCGGACATGGCCATCGGCCGGCGGTGCTCATCCTGTGGGCATGGACGGCGCTGCTCTCGGGCATTGTGCTCTGGCCAGCCATTACCAACTCGCACAATGAGATACCTCCGATAGCGGTGGGCGGCCTTTCGATCTTGCTGTACACCCTGTTCGCCCCCAGAGGACGCACGAACATGGCCAACGGCGATAACCACGCTGACGAGGGACGAGCAGAAGTAGCGCGCAACGGGGCCCGGCACGCGGCAACAGGGCTCAACGGCCAGGCGGTGCGGGCCAAGGCGGCGGCGCCCGCCAGCGCGACCGCAGGGCCAAATGGGAACGGCGGCCCGGCTCGAGGGCAAGCCGATGTCACGAAGACCGAAGCAGTGAGTGTGACAACGATCGGCGTGGCGCCGACCGGTGCCACCGCGGTCGGGGTTAAGTCAGTCCCGGCGGTGTCGCTCCGCGTCAGCCCCAACCCGTCGCCCGCCAACCCCATCACGCCTAGCGCCAGCGCCTCCGATCCCACCGCACCAAGCCCCATCCCGCTCGGTACGGTGCCCGCCATTACCAATCCGGCGACTATCGGTCCGGCCACTGGCACACCATTGAACGAGGGCAAGGGCGCCCGGCCTCCCGCTCGAGAAGCCGGCATCCCGATGGCTGAAGCAACCCCGCCTATGGGTTTGCGGCTACTGCGGGGGCCCGAGACCTGAACTTCAAGAGGAACGGCAGCCAGCAAAAGGGCAGGGACGACTCGTTAAGGGCCCAATAGGGTCGAAAAGACAGGCTCAAAACGCCCCGGCGCAAAGGTCCGGGGCCGACCGGAGTTGCAGTGTTACAGGCGTGTTTCGTAGCCTGGATATCGTGGTCGCGAGCGCTGAGGTGCTGCTGAAATGCAAGGAGGCTGCCCCACGTCGACCAGTTCAAAATGAGCACTGCCGGGAATGGAAAAGAGAGCGGCAGCCCGGGCCCGGAACGCTACCCCGGGCCGATGGTCTATGCCGGCATCGGGATGCTCAATGCCATCTGCCTGGTCCTGGGGGGCGTGCTCGGTTGGCTGGCCGACCAGGCGCTCGGGACTCTTCCGCTGTTCATGCTCATAGGGCTTCTGGCCGGAATAGCCCTGGGTGTCATTGCGACGCGGGCGGAGCTGCGTCGCTACGGCCGCCAAGGTTGACAGGTCTGCTAGCATGCCTTGGCCCTGCAGATGCGCCTGGCTGTCCAAACAGTCCGCGTGACCTGCAGGCGGTAAAGATCGCCTTCTAATGCTCGCAGATTTCCCCGTCCTTTACGTCGACCTGATAGTACGGCGCACTATTGCTTCGTGCGTCGTCTTGGCCGTGGTCGCCGTCCTCGTGTCGATAGTGCTCGGCCAACCATTGGCTGGCGTGGGCGTGCTTTTGGGCCTGGGCGCGGCCACCGTCAACCACAGGCTTTTTCAGCTTTCCACGGTCCGTTACAGCAGCGAGGACGGCCATATCGCCCGCAAGCCTTACGCCGGAAGCGTCGCCGGCCGCCTCGGCGCCATCACCATTGTCGCCTTCGCTCTCCTTTACTTCGTCCGCCCCATGGGTTTTGGCATGATCGGCGGCCTCGTCGCTTTCCAGGTCCTGCTGATGGCCAACGCCCTGGCCGCTCTTTGGCGCTACCAGCGGTTGCAGCTGGCCGGCCTGGCACCGGCCAATGGGGCCAAGCCGGGCGCAGAGGAGCAGGGGACAGGCCCAGGTACAGCGGGAGACGGTTTTGCCTTCCCGGGCCAGATCGAAGGGGAGCCCGATGTCTAGCGGCCATTTACTCGCTGTACCGCCCATCCCGGTAGGTGACCACGTCACCACAACCGTAGGGGGGATCACCTTCAACCTGGACACGATCTGGGGCACTCTCATCGCCTGCGCCGCCATCATCGGTCTGGGCCTTTTCGTGAGGCGAAAGGTCACCTCGGCGGTACCAAACAAAACGCAATTGATTTGGGAGGTTATCGTCGGGTGGGTATCCGAACAGGTCCTCGGGGGCCTTGGACCGCGCTACCGCCATGTCGTCCCGATGGCTGTCACCATATTCATGCTGGTCCTGGCGGCGAACTGGGTGGAGCTTTTTCCCGGGCTTTTCCGCAACACGGATTGGCTCCCGTCTCCGAGCGCAGATGTCAACCTTACGTACGCTCTGGGCGCCACCGTTTTTGTCGTGACCAACGCGGCAGGTGTCCGGGCCAGAGGGTTGGGCGGGTATACCAGGGTCTTTTTTGCCAAACCGAGGTGGCTGGCGCCGATCAGGATCCTGGAAGAACTGATGAAGCCGGTCACATTGTCACTCCGGCTCTTCGGGAACATTTTTTCTGGCGGGATTATGATCGCCCTGCTGCTGGCCATCCCGATCTATTTTTTCCCGGCCACTATTGCCTTTAGTCTGGCGTGGAAGCTCTTCGACATGTTCATAGGCGTCATCCAGGCGTTTATTTTTGCGTTGCTGACAATTCTTTATTACCAGTTTGCGGTGGCCGAAGAGCCTCATTAATGTTGCGGAAGTTTTTCGGAGGCGGCGTTGAGCCAGCGCAAAAACATAGGAGAGGATAGGAGAACCAAATGTCGGCATCAATCGAGAAGTCGGTCGAGCTGGCCGGTGCCTTCATCGGCGGCGGTCTGGCGCTCGGCGGAGGTGCGGTGGGCGCCGCTGTCGGTGACGGCCTGGCCGGCAGCCAGACCATTGCCGGGATCGCCCGCCAGCCTGAGGTGCAAGGCCGCCTTTACTCGACGATGTTCCTGATCGTCGGGCTGGTCGAGGCCATGTACTTCATCAACCTGGCCTTCACCGCCCTCTTCGTCTTCGTCCTCGCTACCGGTTAGCGCTTACTCAGAAGGTCACTGACAGGTGTTCCTCGCTACCTCCAACTTCCTCGTCCCCAACGGGACGTTCATCGTCGAACTCGTCATCTTCTTGTTGCTCATCGGTGTACTAGCGAAATGGATCATCCCTCCGATCAACCGCGCCATGGACGCTCGGCTGGAGAAGATCGAGCGCAACATCAGTGACGCCGAGGAGGCCAAACGCAAAGCGGACGAACTGGAGGAGCAGTACAAAAAGACATTGGAACAGGGTCGCGCTCGAGGCTCGCTCGCTCAAAGACGAGGCGGCCAAGATCGGCGAACAGTTGCGGGCCGAACTGCGCCAGCAGGGCGAAGAGGAGTACCGGCGCCTGCTCGAGCGGGCCAACCAGGACATTGATGCCTCTACCCGTAGAGCAGCCGAACAACTGCGGACGGAGGTAGCCGGGCTCGTCATTGACGTCGTCGAAAAGGTCCTCGGCGAAGGGCTTACGCTGCCCGACCAGGAGCAGTTGGTGCAGAGGGCGATCGTCGAGATCGAGGCCCAGGCTGCTTCGGGTGAGACGGCCCCTCCCCGGGCCGCTCTCGGAGGGGCCCGTGAGGACGGGAGCCACCTAATTGCGGGAGCGTCTAAGGGGCTACGCCGACGCGGTCCTGGAGACGTCGGCGGCGGACGTGGCCACCATTGCCGGTCAGCTTCAAGGTTTTTCGGACCTCCTGGCCGGCTCTACCGATCTGCACTGGGCGTTGGCCAGCCCGGCTACGGCGCTGCCAGCCAAGCGGACGATACTTCAGCAACTCCTGGCCAAGAAGGTGTCGGCGCCGGTCCTCGACCTGCTCACGTTCACGCTGGAAAACGCCGGGGACGACGACTTTGGCGAAGACGCCAACGCCTTGGCTGTTGCCGCCACCGCCAGGCAGGAAGGCAAAGTGCTGCTCGACGAAGGGCCGCTCGGCCGCTTGGGCGCCACAGAACGGCTCGAGGGGTACGCAGCAGCAGTGCTGGCCCCGGTGCGGGGAGAGCGAGCGCTAGGCGACATCGAGGACGAGCTGTTCCGTTTCGTCCGGATCGTGGAAAGCAACGATGAGCTACGAGTGGCCCTCACCACGGGTGAGCTTTCCTCCGACGTCCGGGCCAGCGTGGTACTCCAGTTGCTCGAGGGCCGTGCCCGGCCCGAGTCGGCCCGCTTGGCCGCTTATGCGAGCCGGGTGGGTCGGCCGCGAGACTTCCCCGTCCTGCTCGACGCGCTGGTCCAGCTCGTCGCCAAGGAGACCAACCGTCGCATGGCCGACGTCCGCTCTGCTGTCGAACTGACCACGAAGCAGCGATCTCACCTGGTGGAGGCCTTGACGAAGTTCACCGGGTACCCGGTCGACGTGAGGATCACCCCCGAACCAGACTTACTCGGAGGCTTTGTGGCCACTATCGGGGACCTGGTGATCGACACGAGCCTGCGCCATCGGCTGGAGCAGGCCAGGGAGCTCTTGCTCCATCCGGCGCCAATGGCCGGTCCCCGGCCCTCGACCGCGGCTACCGACGGCGGAAGCGGTACAGGTGAGGCCGGGAAGGAAAAGCAATGAAGGAAGAGCAATGAAGGCGGCGGCCAATGTGGCCTGAAGTGGTTATAGCGAAAGGTTTTGTGTGAACAGATGGCTGAGCTGAGCATCAACGCATCCGAGATAGCCGAAGTACTCAAGCGTAACCTCGAGAGTTTTACGCCCGGCGTCTCCGGCGAAGAGGTTGGCCGTATACGCGATATAGGTGACGGGATCGCCAATATAACGGGGCTCCCTAACGTGGCCGTGAACGAGATCCTCGAGCTTGAAGGCGGGATGAGAGCGCTCGCCCTCAACCTTGAAGAAGACTCCATAGGCGCCGTCGTGTTGGGCGAGGTAGGTGGCCTCGAGGAGGGCCAGCTCGTGCGGGCGACGGGCACCATCCTCTCCGTCCCGGTGGGAGACGGCCTACTGGGGCGGGTGGTCGACGCGCTGGGCCGGCCGCTCGATGGCCTGGGGCCTCTCACCAATTATGAAGAGAGGCGGTTGGAGATCCAGGCTCCCGGTATCGTCGACCGCCAGCCTGTGAAGCAACCTCTGCAGACCGGGATAAAGGCCATCGATTCGATGACCCCCATCGGCCGGGGCCAACGAGAGCTCATAATCGGCGACCGGAAAACGGGCAAAACCTCGGTGGCCATAGATACCGTGATCAACCAACGGGGCCAGGGCGTGAAATGTATTTATGTCGCCGTCGGCCAAAAGGGTTCCACGGTGGCCCAAACGGTGGACACCCTGCGCGAGCACGGGGCCATGGAGTACACGGTCGTCGTCAATTCGCCCGCTTCGGACCCTGCTGCGTACAAGTACCTGGCGCCCTACGGGGGTTGCGCGATGGGCCAGCACTGGATGGACCACGGCGAAGACGCGTTGATCATCTATGACGACCTTTCGAAGCAAGCCGAGGCGTACCGGACTCTGTCTTTGCTGCTCCGGCGGCCTCCGGGCCGGGAGGCGTACCCGGGTGACGTCTTTTACCTCCACAGCCGCCTCCTCGAACGGGCGGCCAAGCTCTCTGACGAGCTCGGAGCCGGCTCACTCACCGCACTTCCGATCGTGGAGACGAAGGCGGGTGACATCTCGGCCTATATCCCGACCAACGTCATCTCGATCACCGATGGCCAGATCTACCTGGAGACCGACCTGTTTTACGCCGGCATCCGGCCGGCCATCAACGTTGGGCAGTCTGTTTCCCGGGTGGGTGGGGCGGCGCAGATCAAAGCCATGAAGACGGTTTCCGGCAGCCTCAAGATCGACCTGGCCCAGTTCCGAGAGCTGCAAGCTTTTGCCACCTTCGGGTCGGAGCTCGACCGCGTCTCTCGCCGCCAGCTCGACCGCGGCGCCAGGTTGACCGAGATCCTGAAGCAGCCTCAAAGCGCCCCTATGCCCGTGGACGAGCAAGTGGTCTCCATCTACGCCGGGACGAAGGGTTTCCTGGACGACCTGGCGGTGGAGGATGTGCGCCCATTCGAGTCGGCGTTGTTGCAGTACCTGCGAGCGGACCGGCCGGAGCTCCTCCAGCAGATCCGGGACACCAAGGACCTGCCGCCGGCAGAGTCCCTTGACGGCGCCATCCGCGACGTGAAGAAGGGTTTCGCCACCATCACTGGCGACGAAGTCAAGCCTGGCGGAGACGGTCAGACCAGACAGCCAGAGGCAAAGGACAACGGCAAGCCCGCAGAGGGGGCAGCCACGAGCGCGGCGCCAACAGACGCGGAGCCGGCCGCCCCCGGGACTGAGGCGACATCCGGCACTGAGGCCAAACCCAGTGAGGCCAAATCGAGTGACGGAGGAACCGCCTAGATGCCTGCCGGCCAGGAACGGCTCCTGCGGCGCCGCGTACGGAGCATCGAGTCGACGCAGAAGATAACCCGGGCGATGGAGCTCATCGCCGCCTCACGGATAGTGCGGGCGCAGCAGGCCATCCAGGCGGCCCGGCCCTATACCGAAAAAATGGAAGACGTGGTGGCCGAGATCGCCAGCGCGCCAGAAGCGAAGGACCACTGGATATTCGCCGGTGGCGGACAAGGTTCGCTCGTCGTCGTGCTGGGCGCAGACCGGGGACTGGCCGGGGCCTTCAATATCAATGTGAACCGGGCGGCGGACGAACTCCTGCGCGAACTCGAGACCAGAGGCACCCAGCCAGATGTGATCGGAGTGGGGCGCAAGGTGAGGGGCTATTTCCACTTCCGGGGCCGAGCATTAGCCGACAGCATGGACGGCATGAGCGACCGTCCTCGCTTCGAAGACGCCCAGCGAGTGGTGGAAGCGATAACTCGCGAACTCGAAAGTGGCCAGATTGGCCAGATTTTCCTTGTCTATACTCACTTTTTGAGTATGGGTTCGCAGCGGGTGGAGAGCCGTCGCCTGGTACCGCTCCAGCTGCCCGAGCGCGAAGGTAGCGGCACCACGGTGTTCGAGTTCGAGCCCGGTCCGGCAGAAATACTCGACGAGTTGTTGCCTCGATGGCTCGAAGCTGAGATCTACCTCGCCCTCCTCGAATCGGCGGCGGGCTTTTTCGTGGCTCAGCAAAGAGCCATGAAAGCAGCCACGGACAACGCGGACGACCTGATCAAAACCTTGCGTCGCCAGATGAACCGTGCCCGTCAGGACGCCATAACGACCGAGATATTGGAAATAGTCGGCGGGGCCGAAGCCCTTCGCCAGTCGGGGCTGGACGAAGGCGCCCAAGGCCGCCCGGACATATACGTCTTTCCTCAGGCAAGTTGAATGGAGCAAATGTGAGCAGTACGAGTACCGCCGGAACCAGCGCAACAGAGACCGAAACGGCCAGCTCTCCGAGTACCTCCGAGCAGCCGGCGACCAGGGATGGCCGCGTCGTCGCCATCACCGGCCCCGTCGTCGACGTCGAGTTCCCACCTGACGCGCTCCCGGACATCAACTACGCCGTAGAGATGGAAATCGAGCTCGAGGGCGAGAAGACGACGGTCATGGCGGAAGTGGCCCTGCAAATCGGCGAAGGCCGGGTCCGCTGTATCTGCCTCAAGCAAACTGACGGCCTCCGCCGGGGCACGCCGGTGCGCAACCTGGGCCACGGGATAACGGTGCCGGTCGGTGACGAGGTACTCGGGCACGTTTTCAACGTGGTGGGGGACGTGCTGGACTCAGACCCGCTCGGGAAAGTGGAAGACCGCTGGGAGATCCACCGCCCACCGCCGGATTTCGACACCCTGGAACCGAAATCGCAGATGTTCGAAACCGGGATCAAGGTCATCGACCTTCTGGAACCCTTTGTCCAGGGGGGCAAGATCGGCCTGTTCGGTGGGGCCGGCGTGGGGAAAACGGTGCTCATCCTGGAAATGATCAACCGGGTGGCCGAGCAACACGGCGGCGTCTCGATCTTCGGCGGTGTCGGGGAGCGCACCCGTGAGGGGAACGACCTGTGGTTGGAAATGAAAGAGTCCGGCGTGCTCAAGCGTGCTGCTCTGGTTTACGGCCAGATGGACGAGCCACCCGGCGTGCGGCTACGGGTCGGCCTGTCCGCGCTGACGATGGCCGAGTATTTCCGTGACGTCAAAAACCAGGACGTGCTCTTGTTCATTGACAACATCTTCCGGTTCGTCCAGGCCGGTTCGGAGGTGTCGACCTTGCTCGGCCGGATGCCGTCCGCAGTCGGCTACCAGCCCACGCTGGCCGACGAAATGGGCGAGCTCCAGGAAAGGATCACGTCGACCCGGGGCCACTCGATCACCTCCGTCCAGGCCGTCTACGTGCCGGCCGACGACTACACGGACCCCGCTCCCTTCACCACCTTCACGCACCTGGACGCCACCACCCAGCTGGCCCGCGAGATAGCGGCCATCGGCATTTACCCCGCCGTTGACCCGCTGGCATCGACATCCAACATCCTGGCGCCAGAAGTGGTGGGCGACCGGCACTATTCGGTGGCTCGCCGGGTCCAACAGGTGTTGCAGCGCAACCGGGAGCTGCAAGACATCATCGCCATCCTGGGCATGGACGAGCTGTCCGAGGAGGACCGCACGACGGTGTTGCGGGCCCGCAAGATCCAGCGCTTCCTGTCTCAGCCGTTGTTCGTGGCCGAGGTCTTTACGGGCATCAAGGGTGTCTACACGCCCGTCTCCGAGACCGTCGAGTCCTTCGAGGCTCTCGTCAACGGTGACCTCGACAACTTGCCAGAGCAGGCGTTCTTGAACGTCGGTGGGGCGGAGAGCGCCATGGCCAAAGCCCGCGAACTCGAAAAGAGCTAAGCCCCCGCTATGGCCACCACGCAGGTCGAACTTGTGACCCCTACCGGGACTCTCTTCTCGGGGCAGGCAGAGATGGTCGTGTGCCGTACGGGCGGCGGCGATATAGCTTTTTTGGCCGACCACATGCCTTACATCGGGACGCTGGAGGCCTACCCGTTGCGCATTGTCCACCCTCAGGGAGCGGCGGCGGGTGAAGAGCTACGGTTCGAGGTGGGTGGAGGTTTCGTCGAGGTCAGCAACAACCGGGTCATAGTGCTCTGCGATTCGGCCGAGCCGGCCTAGCGCACGGTAGTCAGGGCCCCAACCGCAAATACCAACGAGGCGGGGCCAGCCGACCGCATAGGCGCGGCATACCAGAGTGGAGAGCATGAGCCCGAGACACCGGCTCGGAGTGGCCCTTTTGCTCGACCCTCCGGGTTCTGTGGAGGTCGACGGGCTGCGGCGTGCTCTAGGGGACAGTTCACTTGAAGCTGTCGCACCGCACCTGACGCTGGTGCCGCCCGTCAACGTGCGCTCCGGAGATCTGGGACAAGCCCTGGGAGTGGTGCGGCGGGCGGCAGCCGCCGAGGAGGGCCCTCTCGACCTGGACCTGGGGCCGGTCGCCACCTTCGTGCCTGCCACCCCCGTCGTGTACCTGGCCGTCGGGGGGGCGGACCTGGACCGGTTGGCCCGGCTCCGCTCAGCCGTCGTGTCCGGGCCCTTCCTGCGACCGGACCGGTGGCCGTGGGTGCCGCACGTCACCCTCGCCGACCAGGCCCTGGCCGAGGAGGCCGGGGCCGCCCTGGCCGCCCTCCGCCACTATCGCACTCACATCAGCTTTGACCGGGTCGTCGTCCTGCAGGAAAAGCACCATCGCTGGCACCCGCTGGCCGATGCCGCCCTGGGGCCGCCGGCGGTCGTGGGCCGGGGCGGGCTCGAGTTAGAAATAACAGAAGGCCGGATGCCGGGACCGGACGTCATGGCAATGGCCGAAAACCAACTTGTCGGGATAGATGACACCGAGGTGCGGTCCAACCTGGCCGAGTTCGTAGGCGCGTTGGGAGCCGGTCAGCCCACACAAGGTGTCGTGCTCACCGGGCGGCGGGAGGGCGGTGTCGCCGGCGCCGCCGTGGCCTGGCAAAGCGGCCAGACGGGCGGGCCCGTCAACGTAACCGTGCTGGTCGACCAGGCGTGCCGGCGCCAGGGCGTGGGAAGAGCCCTGTTGGCGGCACTGGAGGTGAGCGTACGGAGGCGCGATTGGGCCGTCGAGGCCGTGCGCGGCTACGGCCCTACCGAGTTCTTCCGCCAGTCCAGTGGCTGGATCCGCTTGGTCGAACCCGTCTGCGACGTCTTGGCCCGAGCAGTTCAGGCCACAACGGCGCCTCGGCCCCGGAAAGGCCGTAAGCCTGCCGACCAGACGCGGCCCAGTAGACGGGCCCAGTGACGCGGCCCAGTAGACGTGATCAGTGCCTAATCAGAGGTTCGGGGCCTACTGGGGCGCCGTGCGTAGCCCCGTTCAACTCCAGGTATTGTGATGGCCGTGGCGACCGCCGTAACGCCGCGCCCTGAGGCAGTTGCGCCTGAGAAAGGCGCGCCGGTTTGGCGCGATATCTCTAGCCGGCTCCCCCGTGGTGGGCTGGCTCGGTTCGCCCTTGTCCTGGCCTGGATGGCCATCGTGGCCGGCGTGGTGGGGCGGTTCCTCGCCCCCGGAGGCCTTTGGCTGGACGAAGCCCTCTCTGTAAACATCGCCAAGCTGCCCTTACAGCAGGTGCCGGGGGCACTCGTCCAGGACGGGTCGCCCCCCCTCTACTACCTGTTGCTCCACTACTGGATGCTGGCGTTCGGCGAGAGCGACTTCGCTGTCCGGGCCCTTTCGGGCCTCATCTCCACGGCCACGTTGCCTTTCCTCTGGGCCGCCGGCGAGCGGGCCGGTGGACGCCGGGCCGCCTGGGCGGCGCTATTACTCGGTGCCACCTCTCCATGGGCCATCTTCTACGGCACAGACACCCGCATGTACTCCCTCATGGCCCTGGAGGCCATCGTGTGGTACCTGGCCGTCCGCCGTGCCCTCGAGCTCCCTAGCCGCGGCCGCCTCGCCTGCGTGGCTTTGGTGACCGCCGCCCTCATGTACACGCATTACTGGAACCTCTACCTGGTGGCGGTGGGGGGGATGTGGGCGGTATGGAGGACGTGGACGGAGAGCCGGACACGCGTGCACGTGCCGTACGCACAGCCGGGTGCGGCCCGAAAATTGCTAGGGGCGATGATCGTTGGTGTGGCCATTTGGCTGCCCTGGTCGCCCGTGTTCGTGTTCCAGGCGCTGCACACGGGCACTCCCTGGACCACTCCGCCAGGGCCTGAGGACCTCCTGTCTGTGTTCGGCTACTTCGCCGGCCGGCCCCTGGGGTGAGCTACTCACCTTCACGTTGTTCGGCCTGGTCGGTTTGGGCCTGTTGGCTAAGCCGGGGCCGAACGGCGCCAGTGTGGTCATGGAGGTCAGGCTGCAGTCCAGGGCCAGGTTTGTCTCGCTACTGGTAGCCGGGCCTCTGGCGGTGGCCGTGTTGGCGGGCATGCTGACCGGTGCGGCATTTGACAACCGCTATATAGCCGTCGTCTTCCCCCTGTTCATCGTGTTGTGCGCCCTGGGCCTGACGGCCTTCAGCTCTCGCAAGGTTTCGGCCGCACTGCTGGCCGTGGCCTGCACCGCCGGCCTCTTCGCCGCTCAAGAGCAGAACTCGGAGCCGCGGACGCAGGCCGTGCAGGTGGCGGCCGACCTCAACGCCCAGGCGCAACCGGGTGACGTGGTTGTCTATTGCCCGGACCAGCTCGGCCCGGCCGTTGACAGGCTGTTGAAGGTCCCCGGAGTGACCCAGCTGACCTACCCGCGCATGATCGGCCCCGCTCGAATCGACTGGGTCGACTATGTCTGGAGGATCCAGCACACCGTGGTCGGCACCTTCGCCCGGGAGGTATGGGACCGGGTCAGCCCCGGGGGTACCCTGTGGCTCGTATGGCGTAATGGCTACCAGGGCTTCGGCAACAGCTGTGGCAACCTGGCCAGCTGGCTGCAGATGTTGAGCCCGGACAGCCAGACGCTCATCACCCAGGACAGCAACTACTACGAGTACGAGAACCTCACCAAGTTCCCGAGTTGACGACCTAGTGCCCGGTCTTACCGGCCCCCACCCAGCGTCCCCGGGCCCTCCGACGCAGGCCAGCCCAACCTGGGAGGCCAGTCAACCGAAGAGGCCGGTCAACCGAAGAGGCCGGTCAACCGAAGAGGCCAGTCAACCTGAGAGGTTAGTAAGTGAGGCGGCGCTGCCTGGCCGAGAACGGGCGAGAGACGGCAGAATGAGTCGTCGGAGAGGTTACCGGCTTCGACCGCCCTTTGTCCGCCCTCCGGCAGGAGCATATCTGTGCCCATGAAAGCCACTCGTGTCAGCCCCGGTCTTACGGAGACAGAACCGCGGTCATCGGACCGCTCTGGCCCTCAGCCGTCCGGTCGCGCCACCGCCGGGCCGGAAGCGGACGCCGACGACGTCGTGATCATCGGGGCTGGCCCAGCGGGCCTAACGGCGGCCTTTGTCCTGGCTGGCAAGGGCAGGACGTCAACTGTGCTGGAGGCGGACGACACGGTCGGCGGCATCTCACGCACCGTTGAGCGAGATGGTTGGCGCTTCGACGTGGGCGGCCACCGGTTCTTCACCAAAGTGAAGGCGGTCGAGGATCTCTGGCACGAGATCTTGCCAGGCGAAGAACTGATGGTCAGGCCTCGCTTGAGCAGGATCTATTACCAGGGGAAATACTACGAGTACCCCCTGAAGCCGCTCAACGCCTTGCGGAACCTGGGCCTGGTGGAGTCGCTTCGTTGCGCGGCGTCCTATGCGTGGGCGCGCGTGCACCCGCCTCAGGACCAAAGCACTTTCGAGGGCTGGGTGGCAGCGCGCTTCGGCTGGCGCCTGTACCAACACTTCTTCAAGACGTACACAGAGAAAGTTTGGGGTTACCCCGGTTCCGAACTGCAAGCCGACTGGGCCGCACAGCGGATCAAGAACCTCAACCTTTTGAACGCCGTGACGAGCGCACTTTTCCCCAAGAAGGGCCAGCGGGAGATCACGACTCTTATCGACCAGTTCGAATACCCGCGCCTCGGTCCCGGGATGATGTGGGAGCGCTGTTGTGAAATGGTGGAAGCGGCGGGCTCGAAAGTGCTGACTCGAGGCATCAGTCACCCGTATCAGGTGCCGGGACGGCAGAGCGATATCGGTCGAGTCCGTGACCGACGGTGCCACCACCGAGCACCGCTGCAGCGCCGTCATATCGTCGATGCCGCTGTCAGCGCTCGTGCGAGCACTCGACCCCGCACCGCCGGACGAGGTCCTGGCGGCTGCCGACGACCTGCACTACCGGGACCACATCACCGTGGCCCTGGTCGTCCCCGAAGAGGCTAGTTTCCCTGACAATTGGGTCTACGTCCACGACCCTTCGGTAAAGATGGGGCGGATCCAGAACTTTGGCCGCTGGTCCCCGTACATGGTCAAAGGCGGTTCCGCCTGCCTCGGGCTGGAGTATTTCGTGTTCGAGGGGGACGAGATGTGGTCGATGGCGGACGACGACCTCGTCGAATTGGGAAAGGCCGAGTTGGCCCGGCTCGGGCTGGTGGACCCGGCCGCGATCGGGGCCGGTTACGTCGTCAGGATGCCCAAGGCTTACCCTTACTACGATGCAGACTACGCGCGTAACGTCGAGACGCTACGCAAGTGGTTGGAGGTCAACGTGGCCAACGTTCACCCGGTAGGCCGCAATGGCATGCACCGCTACAACAACCAGGACCATTCGATGTACACCGCCATGCTGACAGTCGAGAACATATTGGGGGCCTCCCATGACGTATGGTCTGTCAACGTGGAGGAGGAGTACCACGAGCAGATGAAGCCGGGCGAGGCCGCCGGGCCGTCGTCCGGGAGGGCCGCACCTGTGCTCCCGAAACGGGCGAGGTAAAGCCGGGGTGCCAACGAAAGTTTGGTATTGCGCCAACTGTGGCTACGAGGTAAACACTCGCGGCAGGTGCCACAGTTGCGGCGAACGTCTGGTGTCGTCGTCGTTGCCGGAGCTCGAGTCCGGGCCTGACGATGACGAAGTTGGTTACCGGCTCGACATGTGGGACGACCCGACGAGGGCTCGGCTCATCGAGGCCTTGATCAACGCCGGGGTGCGCCACCGGTTTGAGGACGAGGAACTGGTCATCCTGGCGGTAGACGAGGCCGAGGTCGACCAGCTGGTGGCCCGGGTTACCGGTGCTGTAGCTGACAATCGGTACGAGGGTTACGACGACGGCGACGAAGAAGAGGGGGAGGAGAGCGGCGAGGCCGCCGGCGAGGATGGGTCCGGTGTAGCCCTCCAGCTGTACGACGCAGCCAAGAGGCTTCGCGACGACCCGACAGACATGCTGGCGGACGGCGCCGTCAGCGAGGCGTCGGTGGCGGTGTTCGCCCTCGACTACATACCCGGCATGGATGCTGACCACCTGGCCGCGGTGGGCCGGGTCACCCGTCGCCTGCTCGGTGCGCTCGGGGCCGACGAGGCGCTGGAGGACGACATCCGCCACCAGGCTGAAGTGCTGTGCCGGCTGGTTGCTCCGAGTGCCGGCCAAGCCCAGGAGGCGGAGGAGGAAGAGCGGGCACGCGTCCGCCTCGAGGTTGGCGCGGCCGAAAAGGGCCGGATCGTGGCCCTGCCACAATCCGACGTGACTCCCGGGGGCGAGATGGGAGCGGCCGACCTGAGCGGCGGCAATGGCGGGACGGCGGAGGCCACAGAAGATATAGGCACCGGTGCCTCCACTACGAACGGCGGCGGGTCGGCGTCGGTCTCGCTGGACGAGGCGCAACTCGACGACCACGAGTCCGCTCCGGTCGACCTCGCCGCCGCCGGGCTGAGTGGCGACGAGCTGGACGAAGAGGCGGAGGACGAGGTGGACGTCGTCGATGCCGATGTGAGCGAGGCGAGAGCGGGCTCGTTCGACGAGGACGAGTTCGAGGACGAGGAGGAAGAAGAGGACGAGGAGGAAGAAGAGGACGAGGATAGCGGCGAGCTCGTTTACGAACTCGCCGAATGGCTACCCGAGCAGCGCGTGGAGCTCTCGATGCTCCTGGAGTCGGCCGGGGTTTCGTACAACTGGGACGGCCCGGACCTGACCGTTGCCGAGGAGCACGAAGACGAGGTCGACGGCTTGTTCGAGCAGGTCCACGGAGCGGTCGACGAGGATGACGAAGCCCGCTACCACTCGATCGAAGAGCTGTTCGGCGCCGTAGACCGCCTGGCCAACGACCCGGGCGACGAGGACCGCCGGCGGGCCTTGCTGGAGACCGTCGGAGTGGTGGAGCTGCCGACTCCCGTGGGTGTTGACGAAGGCTACTGGTGGCGGGTACGCAGCCAGGGCCACGCTCTCGTGGCCGCCATCGAGCACGGCGCCCGCAACGACGAGGTGTCCCGGGAGGCCGCGCTGCTGGCCGAGATGCTCCACGAAATGGTCTGACCGGCGACCCTTAGTTGGCCAACCCCAGGGCCCGGAGACAATCAGACCAGACCGCGGGGGCAGACCAGACCGCGGGGGCAGACCAGACCGCGGGGCAGACCAGACCGCTTGGGGGTTGTTGCTGGCCCCGGGGGCGAGTGCCAGCAAGGACCAAAGCGCTCTCGTCGAGATCGACCACGCCGCCAGCGCAGTGGGCGGGAAGGTCCGGCGGATGGACTTCCCCTACCGTGCCGCCGGGCGGCGCGCCCCCGATAAGCCAGAGGTCCTGGTACGTGCCGTGGTGGAAGAGGCCGGCGCGCTTGTGGCCGAAGCCCGGGTGCCGCCCTAACCGGCTCTTCGCCGGCGGCCGGTCCATGGGTGGGCGGATTTGTTCTATGGCCGTCGCCGAGGGAATGCCCGCCGCTGGACTGGTGCTGGTGAGCTACCCGTTGCACCCTCCGGGGAAACCGGACCGCATGCGGACCGAGCATTTCGGGCGCCTCGACCTGCCTTGCCTGTTCGTGTCCGGTACCCGGGACGCCTTCGCCACGCCGGCGGAGCTCGAACGGGCGGTGGCGCTCGTCCCGGGGAAGGTCAGCCTTCACTGGCTCGAGGGCGGCGACCATGGGCTGCGAGGTCGCGACGGGCCAGTGGCGGCCATAGTGGCGGCGTGGCTGGCCGACCGAGCGGCGGCCTTTTAGCGGATCGCGTGTGAGTGCAACCACGGCTCGCGCCATCCGGGGTAGCCGGCCAGCAACTTGTCCGCACTGGCCGGGCCCCACGACCCTTGGGCATAGCTTTCTACTGGCGGCGGGGAATCTATCAACGGCTCAACGATCCGCCACGTCTCCTCGACGCTGTCCTCCCGGGTGAACAGGCTCGATACGCCCTGCAGGGCATCGCCGAGCAGCCGCTCGTACGGCTCAGGCAAGTCTCCGAGTTCCTCCGAGAAGATCAAGGAAAGGTCGACCGTCCGCGTCGTCTGAGCCCCGGGTCTCTTGGCCTGCACAACCATGTCCGCCCCGGGGTTGGGGTCGATCCGCAAAATGAACTCGTCCGGGTAGGGATTGTGGAGCGGGAAGAAGGAGAAGTGGGGCGTCGGTTTGAATATGATCCTCATCTCGGTAGCCCGTGCCGCCAGCGACTTGCCGGCCCTGATGAAGAACGGGACCCCCGACCAGCGCCAGTTGTCTATCTGGAGTTTGAGGGCGCAGTACGTCTCTGTCTGCGAGCCGGGGGCGACTCCCGGCACTGACAGGTAGCCGTCGTACTGCCCCCTCACGTAGTGGTGCGGGTCGGCAGAGGGCATGGATTTGAACACCTCGTAGCGCTTGTCCCGGAGCCCGTCGGCGTCGACCGTGACGGGCGGCTCAGAGGCGAACAGCCCGATGAGCTGCAATAAGTGGTTCTGCACCACGTCGCGTAGTGCCCCCACCGGGTCATAGAAACTGCCCCGGTCTTCCACGCCGAAGTCCTCGGCCATCGTCACCTGCACGCACTGGATGCGGTCGCGGTTCCAGAGGGGCTCGAAAATGGAATTGGCGAAGCGCAGGAACAGGATGTCCATGGCCGGTTCTTTACCGAGGAAGTGGTCGATACGCAGGATCTGCCACTCCTGGAGGATTTTGCGCAGTTCCGCGTTCAAAGCTCTGGCCGATGCCAGGTCGTGGCCGAAGGGCTTCTCAACGACGACCCTGGCGTGACTGGTGAGGTTGGCGCCGGCCAGGCCTTCGACCACCCGTCCAAATAGAGAGGGCGGAATTTCGAGATAGAAGACGGGGGTGTGCCGACCCTCGATAGCCCGGGCCAGGCGGTCGTAAGTCTTCGGGTCCGTGTAGTCTCCCGAGACCATGGAGAGGCGTTCGGCGAAACGCTCGAACACGTCCTCGTCGACCCGTTCGCCGCTGTCCTCGATGTCCTGGCGGGCGTGGTCTCGCAGCGTCGCGGCGGACCACTCGTTACGGGCCACTCCTATGATCGGGCAGTCGAGCTTTTTCCGCCGCTCCAGACGGTAAAGGGCGCGGAAGGTCATTTTCTTGGCCAGGTCTCCGGTAATCCCGAAGATAACCAGGACGTCCGCAGGGGAGTTGGCTTCCGTGGTCATTTGTCTTCCCTTCTCACGTGGTCAGGTCGAAGAAGTAAGGATGAACTTTTCCACCGCATTAGCGAAGCCCTCCTCCTCGTTGGAGGTGGTTACCCGACGAGCTGCCTCCTGCACCTCGTGGCTGGCGTTCCCCATTGCGATGCTGAGCCCGGAGTGGGCGAACATAAGGACATCGTTTGGTTGGTCACCGATCGTGGCCATCTCCTCCGGTGCGATGCCGAGCGTCCTCGACAAGTACTTGACCACGCCGCCCTTATTGGCCTCAGGGTTGGTTATATCGCCGTAATAGGGCTGAGATCGGGCGGCCGAAACGTGGTCGCCGAACTTGGCCCGTACGGCGTCGACCGCACTCTGCACCTTGTCGTAGTCGTCGTTTATGGCCACAATCTTCGCCACTTGGGTGGACACCGAGTCATAGTTCGCCACTACCGTAGGGTTCGAACTTCACCGTCCAGGCTTCTCTGTCGACGTGGGGCGCCTTGCGGTTGCGGACATACCAGTCCGCGCCCCGGTAGACCCACACGTCAACCCCCAACCCGTCGAGCAATTCGATCACGGCCGGGGTTATATCGTCGGGAATTGTGTGCTGCTCTATCACCGACATGTCGGGGTGGACGAACACACCGCCGTTGAAAGCCGCGATCGGCGTCGTCAGCTCGAGCGGTTCGATCAGCATCGACATGCCGCGCGGTGGACGGCCGCTCGTAATAGCAAAGAGCACCCCGGCTGTCTTGAGTTCCTTGACCGCAGCAATGGCGCGTTCGGTCAGGATCTTGTCATTGGTGACGAGCGTCCCGTCGACATCGGCGAGCATTAATCGAATTTTTGTGCCAGCCACGGCTCCTCCGGCTTTATCTTGTCACTGTCAGGTCTGATCGGCCCAGACCAGTATTCCGGGTCAATTGGTACCTGCTAATTGGTCCCGGGTCAATGGATCTGGGCAATTGGCCCGCTGACCGGGTGTGCTATATGTTTAGGTCACCTGCTAATCTCACCGGCGCTATCCCTTCAGGTAGGCCGCTCCCTCGTGCCGCTACCTATCAGAAGGGCAACGGACCTCGGGAGCCACTTGAACATGAGCACCAACGACGAGAAAAAGCTGGCGGCAGAGGCGGCGGCCGAACTGGTGGAAAACGGTATGACGGTCGGGCTTGGCACTGGTTCGACCGTGGCCTTCCTCCTGCCCGCCCTGGCCGCCCGGAAACTCAAAATTCGCTGTGTGGCCACCTCTCCGCGCACGGATACGGCGGCCAGGGAGCTCGGCCTCGACGTCGAGACGTTTGCCAACGTCGATCATTTTGATATGACCATCGATGGTGCTGACCAAATTGCGCCCGATGGTTGGCTGGTAAAAGGCGGGGGCGCGGCGCACACGCGAGAAAAGATCGTGGCTGCGGCGGCCGACCGCTTTGTCGTCATAGCCGACTCCTCCAAACCGGTGGAGGCGCTGCACAGCCCCATCCCTGTCGAGCTGCTCTCCTTCGGCCTTCGGGCCACCATGCGCCTTATCGCCCCGGTGGCACTGCGTGACGTCCCCATCAGCCCCGACGGCGGGGTGATCGCCGACTACGAGGGGCCCGTCCACGACCCGGCTTGGGTGGCGGCCTGGCTCTCCGCCACACCGGGTGTGGTCGAGCACGGGCTCTTTCCGCCTTCGATGGTGGCCGTGGTCCTGGTTGCTCGCGGCGGGTCGGTCGAGCGTAGGGACATCACTAGCGTCACCGGTTGAGCGCATAAGCGGCGGCACGAGGCCTTAAGCCGCCGCTTGGTCGGCCATCACGAGCGACGCCGCCGCCTCGACACGACCGCCGGGCACCGACGTGTCACCCGCCAGGAGCTTGGCCAGCGCCGGTTTTTTATCTGCCCCCGTTATCAGCCACAGGAGCTGCGAGGCGCGAGCCAGGGCGGGGTATGTCAGCGTCATCCGCTGGTGCCCCTGGTAGGGCTGGGTGACGGCAACCAAGCGGTCGGTGACGGAAAGGACCGGGTCGCCCGGCACCAGCGACGCGGTATGGCCGTCGGGGCCGAGGCCCAGGTGGACCAGGTCGAAGTGCTCGGGCAGCGAAGCGGCGTAAGCGGCGGCGGCCGCGTCCAGGTCGGCGTCATTGACCGGCATAGGCCGTACCTGCGCCGGGGCCGTTCCCAATGCCTTCCTCAAGTGGAAAAGGTTACGGTCAGGGTCGTCTGGCGGAGCTACCCGTTCGTCCACCTGGTAAATGACAACGTTTGACCACGGGACGGTTTCTGCCGCCAGCTCGGCGAACATCTCCCACGGAGTGCGCCCACCGCTGACGGCAAAGGTAAAAGTGCCCCTGGCCTCGACGGCCTGGCGGGCCCGGTCGGCGACGAACGCCGCTCCGGCCCGGGCCACTGCGTTGGGGTCGGCCAGGGTTTCGAGCTCATGGTGCATACGCCCGCTGCTCACTTAGCCCGCCTGGGGCCCCAACCCCAGGCTCCTCCAGGAAGCGGGGACCCCAACCCCGCCCCGGCCGTCATGCCTTCTTCTCGGCGTGCCCGCCGAACTCGCTGCGCTGGCCGACAGGATCTTGTCCGCGAACTCTCCGAGACCACGTGATTCAAACCGCTCGTAGAGCGATTCAGTGATGACCGGGGCCGGGACGCCCTCATCGATAGCGGCTATCACCGTCCACCGGCCCTCACCGGAATCAGAGACCCGGCCCTCGAAGTCGTCGAGGTTTGGTGAACGAGCGAAGGCGTCGGCCGTCAGGTCGATGAGCCACGACCCTATAACCGATCCCCTTCTCCATACCTCCGCCACTTCTCCGACGTTGATGTCGTACATATAGGCTTCGGGGTCCCGCAGTGGCGTGGTCTCGGCGTCGACGACCTGGTTGCCCTTGCCGGCGTTGGCGTGCTTGATGATCGAGAGGCCCTCGGCGATCGACGCCATCATCCCGTACTCGATGCCATTGTGGACCATCTTCACGAAGTGGCCGGCCCCGTTCGGGCCGCAGTGCAGGTAACCGTCGGGGGCGGTACCGGGTCGCTGTCCCCGGCTCGGAGTCGGCTCCGCGCTGCCCATGCCGGGAGCGATGGTCTTGAACAACGGGTCGAGCCGCTGTACGACATCGGTCTCCCCACCGATCATGAGGCAATAACCGCGGTCGAGGCCCCACACTCCTCCGCTGGTACCGCAGTCGAGGTAGTGGATCCCTTTTGGCGCCAGCGCCTTGGCCCGCGTGATGTCGTCGCGATAGTACGAGTTGCCACCGTCAATGACGGCGTCGTCGCCGTCGAGCAGCGGGACGAGCCGGTCAAGCGTCGAGTCCACGATGGCCGCCGGCAACATGAGCCATATCGCCCGGGGTTTTTCCAGCTTGGCCACGAAATCCTCGAGCGAGCTCGAACCCGTTGCTCCTTCTCCGGCCAGCTCTTGCACCACCTCGGCGTTCACGTCGTACACGACGCACCGGTGGCCGTCTCGCATCAGGCGCCGCACGAGGTTAGCCCCCATCCGACCCAGCCCAACCATGCCGAGCTGCATTGGCTTGTCAGTTGCCATGTCCTTGCCTCCTACTTTTGGGGACCTAGTTCTTCAGTGACCGGTAGCGCCGGATGAGCGTGTTGGTCGACGAGTCATGTTTTAGTTCGGGCTCGTTGACACTTTCGAGCTCGGGGATGATGGCCACGGCCAATACCTTGCCGAGTTCTACCCCCCACTGGTCGAACGAGTCGATGTCCCAGATCGTCCCCTGAGTGAACACGCTGTGTTCGTACAGGGCCACGAGGGTGCCGAGGAGGTGTGGGGTCAACTTCTCGGCCAGCAGGACGTTGGTGGGGCGGTTCCCCTGCATGACCCGGTGCGGCACTACCGCTTCAGGGGTCCCTTCCGCCCTTACCTCCTCCTCCGTCTTGCCGAAGGCCAGGGCCTGGGCCTGGGCGAAGACGTTCGACGACAGGATGTCGTGGTGGTCGCGGAGGGGGTTGAGGGCCTTCCCGAACCCGATCAGGTCGACCGGGATCAGCCTGGTCCCCTGGTGGATTAGCTG
Organism: uncultured Acidimicrobiaceae bacterium; assembly: GCA_963749305.1. Classification (GTDB taxonomy): domain Bacteria; phylum Actinomycetota; class Acidimicrobiia; order Acidimicrobiales; family Palsa-688; genus Fen-671. The sequence continues at coordinate 225,992 of CAVVMN010000009.1, read as the reverse complement.
GTAGAAGCTGTGCTGTCCGTTGGTGCCGGGTTCACCCCAATAAACGGGGCCGGTGTCGTAGTCGACCACTCTCCCGTCAAGGGTCACGTGCTTGCCGTTCGACTCCATTGTGAGCTGCTGCAGGTATGCCGGGAACCGCTTCAAGTACTGCTCGTAGGGCATGACGCCGATCGTCTGCGCGCCAAAAAAGTTCACGTACCACACGGCCAGCAGGCCCATGAGCACGGGCAGATTGCGTTCTAGCGGTGTGGTCCTGAAGTGCTCGTCCATCTCGTAGAAACCAGCGAGCATGTCGTTGAACTGCTCCGGCCCCAGGGCGACCATCGTCGACAGGCCAATGGCCGAGTCCATTGAGTACCGGCCTCCGACCCAATCCCAGAACTCGAACATGTTCTTGGTGTCGATGCCGAACTCTTCCACCCGTTTGGCGTTAGTGGAAACGGCCACGAAGTGCTTCGCTATGGCCGACTTGTCCCCTAGCTGAGCCAACACCCAGTCGCGCGCCGAGTTGGCGTTGGTCAACGTCTCGAGTGTGCCGAAGGTCTTCGACGACACGATGAACAACGTCTCATCGGCTGACAGGTCCCTGGTGGCTTCCACGAAATCCGTCGAGTCGACGTTCGAAACGAACCGGAACGTCAGGTCCCGCCGGGTGTAGTGGCGCAGTGCTTCGTACGCCATCACCGGGCCGAGATCGGAACCGCCGATCCCGATATTGATGATGTTGCGGATCGGTTTCCCCGTGTGCCCTTTCCACTCGCCTGACCGGATCTGGTTGGCAAAATCAGCCATCCGGTCCAACACCTTGTGCACTTCGGCCACGACGTCGACACCATCGACCACCAAAGAGATGCCGCGTGGCATTCGCAGCGCGACGTGCAGGACCGAGCGGTTTTCAGAGACATTGATCCGCTCTCCGGCGAACATGGCATCGCGGTGCCGTTCGAGCCCCGCCTGCTGGGCCAGTTCCAGCAGGAGGCTCATGGTCTCGTCGGTTACCCGGTTCTTCGAATAATCAAGGTAGAGACCGGCGCCCTCGGCACACAGCCGCTCGCCCCGGTTGGGGTCGTCGGCGAACAACTCCCGTAGGTGACGGCCCTCTATTTGTGAGTAGTGCTTGGCCAGCGCTTCGTAAGCAGGGAGCTCCCGCAAGCGGGTAGTGGGCACTTGGTAGTTCGCCATTTTCGCTGTCTCCTCTCTTCCGGTTTCTTCGGCCGGCTATCTCTCCGTGCCGGCAGTCAGGCCACCGAACCACACTGCGTCTTGATGCGGTCCATGAGGTCGTCCCACGCGCTGACGAACGACTTGGCGCCATCACTTTGCAATTGAGCGGCCAGCGCGCTCGTGTCGACGCCGACCTCGGCGAACTGCTTGAGAAGGTCGTCAGCGTTGCCGCCGTCCGCTGGTAGCGCCTCGCCGACGTCGCCGTGGTCGTAAAACGCCTCCAGCGTTTCGTTCGGCATGGTGTTCACGGTGAACGGCGCAGCCAGGCCATGGACGTACAGGGTGTCGGGCGCCGCAGGGTCTTTCGTGCTCGTGCTGGCCCACAACAACCGCTGTGCCCGGGCGCCGCTGTTCTCCACCCTCTGGAAGCGGTCGGAGCTCATGAGCCGCCGGTAGGCGCGGTAGACGTCTAGCCCGACAGCCAACGCCAGCTGGTCCCTCATGTCCGGAGGCACTTCCTTGGCCACCGCCGCGTCCCAGCGGGACATGAACACCGAGGCGACCGAACCGACGGCCGGGTCGAGACCGGCGGCGATGCGCTGTTCCACGCCCGCCAGGTAGGCCTCGGCGGCGGCGACGTATTGGTCGGCAGAGAACAACAACGTCACGTTCACCGGCACACCGGCGGCGATGGCCTCCGTAATTGCCGGTAAGCCTGCTCCGGTCCCCGGGATCTTGATGAACAGGTTGCGCCGTCCCGCCCGCTCGTGAAGTGACTTTGCCGCCTCTACCGTTTTGGCTGTGTCGTAGGCCAGTTTGGGGGAGACCTCCAGGGACACCCAGCCGTCAACGCCGTCCGTCCGCTCATAAATGGGCAGGAAAAGGTCGGCGGCGCGGCGCAGGTCCTCGACAGCCAGTTCGAAGAACAGGTCCTCATTGGACAGGCCTTTGCCCGCTTTTTCGCGTATAGCTCCGTCGTAGTAGCCCGACGCGATGGCCTTGTCAAAAATAGACGGGTTAGATGTCAGCCCCGTTACCGAGTATGAGTCGATGTAGCGCTGGACCGTGCCGTCATCGAGCAAGGACCGGGTGATGTTGTCAAGCCAGAGGCTCTGGCCCCTGTCATGGAGGATTTCGGTCGCCTTCACGTCTTCTCCTTCACATGTCATCTTTCTTATCAATACTCTTCTTACTAACGCGCTTCTTGCTAGCGCGCGTCGGTGTTACTTACTGAGCTAGCCTTCCCGTGCCGCAGCCGCGCACTGGCGGGCCACTTCCGCCACGCGGTCCGGGCACGGTTGGGCCAGATGGGGTCGCTCGGGTCGAAGCGCAAAACCCGCTGCCACAGCGTGTAGGCCACCGGAGCAACCCCCATTGGCGTGCCTGGATGACCGGAGTTCGCCTTCTGGACGGCGTCCATGCACAGTGCACGGATGGTGTTAATGCCGAGACTGTCCAGGTCGTTTGTCGTGGTCGTGGTCATGGCACCCTCCCAGTTCCATGTGGGCCGGTCCGATATTGGCCCAGTTCCATGTAGCCCACTTCGTGGCGGTCCGGCCCGGGTGGGTGGCCCACTCGGTTTGGCCTGGTTCGAGGGGGCCAAATCCGATGTTCGACGTCGGTTGCCGCCGGCCGTTTATGCGGTGAAGCTCAGGTCTTCGTAGCGAACTCGACGTTTGATGCGTACATAGCAGCCCCGATGATCCCGGCATCGTTCAGGAGTTGGGCCGGGACGATGGGCGTCCGGAGCTCGATTTTCGGCAAGTACTTTTGCGCGCTGGCGCTGACCCCCCCACCGATGATGATCAATTGCGGCCAGATCAGGCGCTGTACGAGGTCCAGATAATCCTGAAGCCGATGGGCGTACTGCTTCCAGGAGAGCTCGTCGTGCTCGCGGACCGATTCTGCGGCCCAGTTCTCCGCGTCGCCGTGGTGGAGGGGCAAGTGGCCGAACTCCGTGTTAGGGACCAGCGTCCCGTCGACCAGGACGGCGCTGCCGATGCCCGTCCCCAGGGTGATTACGGCGATGACACCCGGGATGCTGCGCCCGGCGCCGAACCGCACTTCGGCCAGCCCGGCCGCGTCGGCATCGTTGACCACCGCCACCAGCCGGCCGGTTGCCCGCGAAAAGAGGTCGACGGCGTCCAGGCCAATCCAGGCAGGGTCGATATTGGCGGCCGTCTCGACCGTACCGCCCCGCACCACGGCCGGAAGGGTGAGGCCAGCCGGCCCATCGGCGCCGATCTGTTCGAGGACCTCACCAACCGTCGCCGCCACCGCTGAGGGGGTAGCGGGGTGCGGCGTGCTCAAACGCACCCGCGGTGCCGCCAACTTGCCCGCCTTTACGTCGACCAGCGCACCTTTGATGCCGGTGCCACCGATGTCGACCCCGACAACCTGCTCTTTGCCCGGTCCTGTTGCCATGTCGAACTCTCTTTACAACGTCGGCTGGGTACTGTTTTCTGCGTTCCCACCTGCGACACCGGGTCTGCTTACCTCTGCAGCTCAGGCTACTGACGGCGGCGACGGGGAGCAAACCCCGGTCTGGCCGGGACGTCCCTCCCGGCATGCTCCTGAGAAAGCGCTGAACCCATGCTGGTCCCATGTGGAGGGCTTCAACTCTGCCTCTGTTTGGCCACACCGCCGTCACCCAGATGGAGTGAAAGCCAAACCCTTCTCCCGAGCACAACCCCGGCCAATCTCACCCTCTCTCGGGTGATGACAAAGCGGCCAGCAGGCGGCAGCCTGACAATAGTACGAGGGGCCCTGTTACAGATCGATGAACGGCTTACAGATCGATGAACGCCAGATGACAGCCAGGACATACGAGATCACTTTCGAAGGCGAGGCGGTGCCGGCCATCGTCGAGGCTTTCGAGGAGTTCGATGTTGTCGTGGGCGCAGGTCATACCACACTTCGCGGCCAACAGTTCGACCAGGCCGCTCTCCACGGTGCCCTCGACCGCGTGAGAGCCCTCGGCCTCGATCTGCTCGAAGTAAGGGTTGTCGATTGATAGCCTCGACTTGGAGCCCCTCACCCTCAAGTCTCGGCAACTCAAGTCTCAGTACCTTACGTTTCAGCGCCGCGGACAACCTTTCAGCAGATTTATCGCCGGCTCACGGCGGCTGGTAGGCGCGGCCCGTCAACCGTTCACCCCGTCACGGGTGAAGACAACAGACCCGCTTTGTCCTTAGTGTCACCCTGAGGAAATCAGGAGGTAGCGATGGCATTATCTGAGATTTTCACGGCACTGTCCTTCTCGGCGATAGGTGCGACCCTCTGGCTGCTGTCTTGGAACAGCCGGAAATGGGCCGGTCCGTCGAGCAAAACGGCAATTTCGCCCAAGCCGCTTTTGCAGCCGGCCCTGGTCCGTCAATGTCGACAACAGGCCTCACAGCCAGGTTTCCCGGCACCCGCGGACGTCTTCGAGATGAGCGCTCTTCAAGAAGCACCGCTATGGGCCGAGATCGACGTCTCTGACAAGTTAGTCGCTCCCACGCTGTCGCGTCAGTGGGCCCGGCGCGACCGCCTGGCCCGGCTGGTGTCCCTCGCCGTCCAGCTGCCGTTGACTCTGGTGACGGGCCCGCCAGGGGCCGGAAAAAGTGTCCTGCTCTCCGACTGGGCGCACAGTTATGCCAATGGCACCGTGTCGTGGCTGACTGTGGACGAGCAAGACAACGAACCGGGAAAATTCTGGCGCAGCATCGTCCGGGCGCTTAGCGTTGGTGGCTCGGGGAGCGCCGTTCCCGACGGGTACTGGTGCGAGCCTGACAGCGGCCACTCAGCCGACGACGTCTCAGAGCAAGCCGTGCTGAGCCAGCCTGGCATCCTGATTGTGGACGATTTCCACCTCGTCACCGACGACGCAACAATAAAGTCCCTCGCCCGTCTGGCCCGACGCCTCCCGTCCCATTTTCGGATGGTCGTCGCCGGTCGCAGCGAGCCGCCATTCCCACTGCGACGGCTGGTCTCGAGCGGAGAAGCGTCATTAATCGGAGGAAATGAACTCCGCTTCACGCTCGACGAATCGGCCGCGCTGGTGGCCCAGGTCGCCCACCGGTTCACGTCCTTGGCTGAGCTCGAAGCTCTTTTAGAGCGTAGTGAGGGTTGGGCCGCCGGCCTTCATTTGGCCGCGTTGGCCTTGAGGGATGAGGACAACCCGTCGGAATTCGTCCGGCGGTTCTCCGGTACCTTCCCCCCGGTCGCCGAGTACCTGGACAACGAGCTATTGCCGGGCCTGTCCCCCGACACCATGAAGTTCCTGCTGCAGACGTCGGTTTTGGCGCGCCTCACTCCCGAGGTTTGCCGCGCCGTCACCGGCCGGGCCGACGCCGGGGAGATCCTGGCGACCATGGCCCGTGACAACCTTTTTGTGGTGCCTGCTGCGTCTAGCGAGCCGAGCCACGCTGGCTACCGGTACCATCATCTGCTGGCCGACGTTCTGCGGAGCCGCCTGTCGGAAGAAGACCCGGCTCTCGGACGGGAGGCCAATTTCAAGGCCGGGTGCTGGTTCGAGCGCTCCGGGGACACCCGCTCCGCGGCCCACCATTTTGGCTCAGCGGCCGCCTACGAACGCGCCTCATCGTCGATCTTCCCGCACCTCGGCGGGCTGCCGGTGGAGCGGCTCGGAGTGGTTGGTAGCGAGCCACAGCTGCGCCGGGTGTACATGGAAGCGGCCACTCTCATTTGTGCTCAACGAGCTGGAGAGGCGGCCCTCGTCCTTCAGCGCCTTGACCAGGAGGCGGCTGACGGCTGGGAACGTCAACTATGGAGAGGCCGGGCCGAGTTCTTGTGGGCTGTCCACGCCGACCGGCTTGGCGACGCCAGCGCGGTGCTCGACCACTGCCAAGCGGCGCGGGAACTGCTGCAGTCAAAACCTGACGGTATAGCCGCAGAGACGATGCCAATGCCTGCCGTCTCAGGCCCCCCGGCAGGGTCACTCGATGCCTCGATCCAAGCCCAACTGCCCGTACTCCGCACCCGAGCCTATGCCTCCCTTGGTCAACTTGACGATGCGGAGGTGGCTCTGTTGGCTGGGTTCTCCAGTTTGCGCGAAGCGGAGGCCGACGAGCCTGCAACAGTAAGCATGATGGCTTGTCTCGGGGGCCGGCTGAGCGATGCCTACCGCCTTGGTGGCGCCGCCTTGCAACAGGCTCGAGAGCACAGGGGGCCCGGGACCCGTTCAACCTGGACGCCCGTTTGGCCATGGCCGAGGTGCTCTTCGAGCACGACGAGCTCGACCTGGCCGAGGCTGAACTGGAGGCCGCCCTGAGCGTCTCGTTTGCCGAGGGCATGACCCATTTGACCTGGAGGGTCGAAGTCGACCTGGTCCGCGTCATGATCGCCCAGCAGCGTCAGCGTGAGGCGCTCAACCGGGTCGGGCAACTCAGGCAACTCGGGGTACGGAACCCGCCCCCCCACCAAATTATGAAGAAATTGGCCCACGTCGAGGTTGGTTGCCGTCTTGGTGTGGGCGACCTCGATGGTGCATTGACGGTGGCACGGTCGGTACCCAGTGCGGACATGTCCTGCGAAACCCTGGCCCGGATCGACCTGGCCGCGGGCCGTCCCGACCGGGCTTTAGCCCGGCTCAGTTCCAGCCGGTCGGCGTTGCCGGCCAATGAGATCCGCCGGTTTATCCTGCTTGCCTGTGCTGAAATGCAGCACGGGCGGACCCTGCGCGCTGGCGAACATCTCTGCCGGGCGGTCGAATTGGGCCGGACGGAAGGGTACATACGTCCTTTTGTCGAGGAAGCCTCCCAGATCCTGCCCTTGCTCCGGGTAGCCGCCGCTACCCGTCCCGACCCGTACCTGACCCAGCTCATGGAGCATGCCGAGCGGGCAGTGCCGGCAACGGCTGAGGACCAGCCGGGCAGCATGCTCGAGCCGCTGACGGCCCGGGAACGAGAGGTGCTCGGGTACTTGCCCTCGCATTTCAGCGTCCCTGATATCGCCGCCAAAATTTACGTATCTCCCAATACGGTGAAGTCCCACTTGAAATCGATCTACCGGAAAATGGGCGCCGCCTCCCGGGGCGACGCGGTGACCATCGCCGTTTCTCGAGGACTGCTTTAATCATTCAGGCCCGGTGATTATTGCCCGTACGTCTTAGCCGTGCCGGGCCGGAATAACCCGGTGGGCTCGAGCACCGCCGGCGCGGCCCAACCGCGTGGGGAGCCTCGCCTCCCCGTCGTCCTCACCCTCCTGGTGGCCGCTGCCATCCCGTTCCTGATGCCTGACCAACTCGTCCCGGGCACGCACTGGCTTATCCCCCTGGTCATCTTGATATTGATGGTGGCGATGCTCGTCCTTGACCCCGGGCGGATAGACCGGCGCAGTCTGCACCTCCACTGGTTACGCCTCGTTATCCTTCTGGTCCTGGCATTGGGCTCGTTTTATGCCACCGTCGCCCTCACTGAAGCTTTGGTGAAAGGGTCGGCAGCCATCACCAATTCGCCGTCCCAACTACTACGCACCGGCGGTTTGGTCTGGCTCGGTCTGCTGATAACGTTCGGGTTCCTTTATTGGGAACTCGACCTCGGTGGCCCCGGCGAGCGGGCAAATACGCGACGACAGTTCCCCGATCTCGCCTTCCCGCAGGACATGAACCCTAACATCGCTGCACCTGACTGGCATCCGACTTTTATCGATTACCTGTACCTCGGGCTCACGAACAACCTGGCCTTCAGCCCGACTGACGTGATGCCTCTAAAACACTGGGCCAAGCTGGCCATGGGGCTTCAGTCCGTCGCCTCGCTATTGGTAATCGGGCTGGTAATTGCCCGGGCGGTCAACATTTTCAAGTGAGCCGGGCGCTAGGTCGCCTCCACGGTGAGCGCTGCCATCCCGATCTCGCGCAACCTCCGGGCCGCTTCCCACGGGCGCGGCATGCCGAAAATTGCAGTGCCAGCTACGAGCACGCGGGCGCCGGCCTGGACGACAACGGGCGTTGTCTCTTCGTCGATACCGCCGTCAACTTCGAGATCCGCCGATCAGCCCGCGTCGGTCGAGCTCCTGGCGGACTCGGGCAATCTTGGGTACTACTTCTTCGATAAAGCTTTGCCCGCCGAAGCCAGGGTGGACGGTCATGACCAGGATGAGGTCGGCCTGGTCGAGGAACGGGTCGATGGCCTCGAAAGGAGTCTCCGGGTTTAATGGCCAGCCCCGCATGCAAGCCCAGTTTTCTGGCCTCGGACAGCAGCTCGCTCGTGTCCCCGACCTCGACGTGGACGGTACAGCCGTTGGCGCCTGCCTTCCGGAACGCCTCGAGGTAGTCGCCGGGGTTGGTCATCATCAAGTGGCAGTCGAAGAAAACGCCGGTGTGTTTTCGGAGAGATTCGACGACTGGCGGCCCGATGGTGAGGTTGGGCACGAAATGGGCGTCCATGATGTCCACATGGAGCCAATCGGACTCCGAGGCAACGGTGGCCACTGAGGCGGCAAGCGCACCGAAGTCGGCCGCGAGTAAGGAGGGGGAGAGCCGGAGCACCGCGCTTTATCCTATGTCAGGCGCTTCGAAAGGGTGCCAGTCTGTTTGGGCGCCGGCGCCGGGCCTTGCCTGCGATGAACCAGGGACTACGTGGTCACACGGTGCCGGCCGTTAGCGAGGGTCGGTACTTCTGCGTGGTGTGCCGGCTCGCCGGCGCCCGGGCCATTAGGGGCTCGGCTCGATGAGGGACTGGCTTATGAGGGACTGGCTTATGAGGCACTGGCCCCCGAGGCGATGGGGCCAGGTCTTCAAGAGCGATCCCGGCCGTCTCGGGGTAGGCCACAACGAGCAACAACACGAGCAGCAGAGGGCCGACGGCCAGAGCCGCCAGGGCGGGGCCAAGAGTGCCGAAATGCCCGCCGAGTGCTCCCACGGCCAGAAGGCCCAAGACGCCGCCCACGGATGACGAGGCGGCCACGACGCCGGCTGATCGCGCTCGGGAGGCCGTGGCGAACAGCTCGACCCCATAGACGGCGAGTACCGGCGCCGTCGCATAAAGGAAGAACTGGCCCGACGTCGTCGCCAGCCAAAGGAGCCAACCATGGGCGAGATAGGACCAGAGGGTGGCGGCCGTGGCGCCCATGACACAGGCCACGGCTACCGGCCGGCGTCCATGCGTGTCTGCCAGGCGCCCGCCCACGAGCACTCCGAGGGCCCCGATCGTGCCCGCCGTCTGCTGCAGCACTGAAATCCCGAACGCGCTGTAATGCCGCTGCTGGCGCAGGAACTCGGTTTGGAACTGGGACGCCGGCGCGGCGAAGAGGGCGAAGAGGACGGCGCCGGCGCAAACGAGGAGCAGGCGGCCCCGGGTCGAGCTGGCCCAGGGAGCCAGACGACGGCGGGCGGTAATGAGAAGCGAGGTGCCGACGACCGGTGTAACTGGCGCGCGGGGCCTTGCCGGCCCCTGTTCCTCAGCCTCGCCAAATGGCCCAGCCTCGCCAATTGCCTCAGCCTCGCCAAATAAAGGCCTGCGGCCCACCCAGCGGCGGCTCTCGGGCAGCTGCCGAGCGCACACGATGACCACCGGCAAGCTCAAAAGGCTCAGCCAGTAAAGCCAGCGCCACCCGCCCGGGCCGGTCCCGGCCAGGGGGAGAAGCAGTAAGGGTATGCCACCCCCGAAGCCGCCGGCCATGCCCAATACCCCGACCGCCCATGCGCGGCAGCCCCGAGGCACCTCCTCGACGGCGACGACGATGGCGCCTATGCCCGCCGCAGCCACCAGGGCGCCCGCACTCACTTGCGTGAGGGTGAGCCAGCCAGCCGAGGTGGTGAACCCCCCGAGTTCGCTGAGCACGGCTGCGACACCCGTCGCCCACAGCACTACCGACCGCCGGCCTCGCCGGTCGGCCACCACGAGAGCGAGGAGCGCCGGTAGAGCCGACAGTTCCACTAAAGCGAAGACGGCTCCCTGCCCGAACGTACCGAGGTGCATCTCGCTCGCCGCGTAGGTGAGCGTCTCGGGAAGGAGGGCGATCAAAAAACCCTGCACGCTGACCAACGCCGCCAGCGTGGCCATCACAAGGGCCTGGCGCCTATCGAGCCTTTGCGGTGGCGCCCACCAGGGCAGCCGCACCTCTGTCACGGTCCCGGTTTTCAGCCGTTCCGGCTCGGCCCGCCCGAGCGAAAAGCGCAGCGGAAGTGAGAGCAACCATGACCACCACGGCAAGCCGACCTTCAGTTCCACCACCTGGCGGGCTTTGTACTGGCCGGCCCCGAGCGGTTGCGCCTCGACGGTCCGCCTGTAGGAGGCGAGAGGCCCCTCGGCCTGGTGGAAGGACACGGAGGTCCCATCCGGGGCCCGGTGCTGCGAGCGTCTCGAGGACCAAACCCCGCCGCGGGGCCATGACCGCGGCCAGCGCACCGCCGTCCAGGACTCGCTCGGCGCTGACCCGGGCCATTTCAGCCAGCTCAGGAAGTGGTCAGCGGAGGGGACACCGTGCCGGGCCCGAACGACCGGTAGAGCTCGGCGTAAGCCGCCGTGGCGTCGACGAGCTGGCTGACGCTGACCCATTCGTCGACCCCGTGGGCTTGAGCGATGTTGCCGGGGCCGCAGACCACGGCCGGGATGCCCGCCTGGTTGCGGACGAACCGGGCATCGGTGGTAAAGGTCATCCCTATCGTGGGGGGCTCGGTCCCGGTGGCGGAGGAGATGGCCTTCCTGACGAGTTCGAGCGAAGGGATGTTCGCGGGCTCATCTCGCTGCCCTCGCCGAAGTCGAACACCTCGATCTCGTAATCGACGCCTTCCAGCCCGGCCGACTTCAGCCGGCGGCGAAGGCCGGCCAGAGATTCGTCCAGGCTCGTCCCGGGCAGGAGACGGCGGTCGAAGCCGACGCGGGCTTCCTCGGCGACGACGTTTAGGGCGGTCCCGCCGTGGAGCAGTCCCGATGTTGGAGGTCGGTGTACCGAGCAAGGGATGTTCCGGGTCGCCGAAGTCTGCCGCGTGGAGGGCGAGCACGATCTGGGCGGCGTGCTCGATAGCGGAAACGCCTTCCCTCGGCCGGCTGCCGTGCGCCGGGCGGCCCCTGACGACGATCTCTCCCTGCAGCAGGCCCCGTTCGGCCACCGAGACGGCCAGCGAGGTCGGTTCCGGGACGATGCAAGCGTCACCTTGCAGCAGCCCCGACTCCATCAGGGCTCGGGTACCGAGCCCGCCGCCTCGCTCCTCGTCGGCCACGAACTGGAAAACGATGTCGCAGCCTGGCTCGTGACCCAGCCGCTTCGAGCGTATCGAGGGCGCAGATGGCCGCGGCGACGCCGCCTTTCATATCGGCGCTGCCCCGCCCGTAGAGACGGTCATCGGCGATCTCAGGATCGAAGGGGTCGCGGGCCCAGCCCGGCGGCCACCGCCGGCACCACGTCGGTATGGCCGTTGACTATGAGCGTTGGCCGCTGGTGCGCCGGGGTCACCGGGTGGGAGCCGGGCTATGAGCGAAAGCCGCCCCGGGGCGGGCTCGACCCTCTCCCACGACAGGCCGCCACCGGGCCAAGGCTTCTCGCAGGACACCTTCTACCGCCGCCTCGTTCCCGGGTGGGTACGAGGTATCGACGGCCACGAGAGCCTTAGCCAGTTCAGTCAGTTTCCGCGAGTCGACGTGTGCCCGCACTTCACCGAGATTACTTGTGATTCGGCCTCTGAGACCGGCGACCTCCGGGAGCCGGTTGGGCGGACCGGCCGTGCGCCCATGGGTTTGATCAGGCTGGTGGGGCCAGCCTTAATGGGCGAGCCCTGCCGCACCGGCCGGTGGGCCAGGTTGGTCGGCCGACCCCCGCCGCCAGCACGACCCTGCGCGGGAATGTACGTAACACGTGGATTGACGCGCAAGAGTCGCGCCCACAACCCTCTGGCCTCTAGGAGGACTTGGCCCAGGCTTCGAGGCCGAGCTCGGCCGGCTCGGGGAGGTCGGCGTGGCACGGGATGACCCGGACCGTGAAGCCGTGACGGCCGGCGACGTCGAGCGCGAAGCTGCCTTTCCACACGTCCACGCCGGGGGTCTCGCTAGGCCCGGCCAGCGCCATCCTCACCACCTGCCAACTGGCCAGGTCGTCGCTCGCCGTGACCGGGCCCGTGGAGGAGCTCAACGGAGACCTCGCCAGGGGTTAGCTCCCCGAGCGCCACCTCGGCCGTGGCGTTCATGGTGGCGCCGAGGTCGGTCACGAGCGTGCGTCGGCGTCGATGTCGACGGACACAACGGCCACGCTCCCCCACGCCTCGTGCACGCGCCGCTTCCATGCGGCCAGGTCCTTGGCCTTGGCGTAGCCCCGGGCGCTCAACGTGTCCGCCCTCTTGGCCATCGGCTCGTACATCTGGCGTCACGTAGTCCCGGACCATCCGCGATGCCTGGACCCGCGGCCCGAGCGTGCTCGAGCGAGTCCTTGATGCGAGCCACCCACTGGCGCGGGAAGCGGTCGCCGCCGCGGTCGTAGTACAGGGGGACGACCTGGCGTTCGAGGATCTCGAAGAGGCTGTTGGCTTCGACCTCGTCCCGGCGCTGGACGTCGCCGTAAGACTCGGCCGACGCGATCTGCCAGCCGTTCTTGCCGTCGAACATCTCGTCCCACCAGCCGTCGAGCACCGAACAGTTGAGCGCTCCGTTGAGGGCCGCCTTCTGCCCGCTGGTGCCGCTCGCCTCCAGGGGCCGGCGCGGGTTGTTCAGCCACACGTCGCAGCCCTGCAGCATCATGCGGGCGACGGCGATGTCGTAGTCCTCGATGAACGCGGTCCGGTGGCGCACCGCCGGCTCCCCGGTGAACTGCAGCATCTGGCGGATCATCTCCTTGCCGAGGTCGTCCGCCGGGTGGGCCTTGCCGGCGAAGACGAGCTGGACCGGCCGCTTGGAGTCGAGGAGGAGGGCTTTCAGCCGCTCGGGCTGCGACAGGAGCAGCGTGGCCCGCTTGTAGGACGCGAAGCGGCGGGCAAAACCGATCGTCAGCACCGTAGGGTCGAGGGCCTCGTCCGCCCAGGCGGCATCGATCGGGGAAACGCCCTTTTCGAGCAGGGACGCCCTCAACTGCGCTCGCACGAACCCGACCAGGGCTTCTTTGCCCTGCTCACGAGCCCTCCACAGCTCGTCGTCACGGGCCTCGGAAATGCGCGCCCAGTCGGCCAGCCCGGCCTCTTCCCACGAGGGGTTGACGTACTTGGTGAACAGGTCGCTCATCGCCGGGGAGACCCACGTACGGCCGTGCACCCCGTTGGTGACCGACCCGATCGGGACCTCGTCGACAGGTACCGACGGGAAAAGCTGCTGGAACATCAGCCGGCTTGTGTGCCCGTGGAGCTTCGACACGCCATTGGACATGCTCGCCAGGCGCAGGCCCATGACGGCCATGTTGAAGGGCGCGTTGTTGGGCTCCCCGGGCGCATGGCCGAGCGCCATCAGCTCGTCGATGCCGACGCCGCACTCGTGTGCCCAGCCGGAAAAGTACTTTTCCATCAGCTCGGCCGGGAACCGGTCGATGCCGGCCGGTACGGGTGTGTGGGTGGTGAAAACGGTGCCCGCCCGGTTGGCCTCGATGGCCTCGGCGAACGACAGCCCGTTGACGGTCACGAGCTGGCGGATCCGCTCGAGGCCGAGGAACCCGGCGTGGCCCTCGTTGGAGTGGAAAATCTGCGCCGCTTTCGTGGAGGGCCTCCAGCGCCCGCACCCCGCCGATGCCGAGCAGGATCTCCTGGCGTAGACGGTGCTCCGTCGCCCCGCCGTAGAGCCGGTCTGTGACCGCCCGCAGGTCGTCGGGGTTCTCGTCGACGTTGGCGTCCAGCAAGTACAGCTTCACCCGCCCGACGTACGCCACCCAGAGCTGGGCGATCAGGGCTTGCCCGGCCAGGTCGACGGTGACCCTGGTCCCGTCCACCGGCGTGAGGGCCATGGCGTGGGGGTCCATCACGGGGTAGCGCTCTTCCTGCCAGCCGTCAGCGTTGAGCCGCTGGCGGAAGTAGCCCTCCCGGTACAGCAGGCCCACGCCGACCATCGGTACCCCAAGGCTGCTAGCCGCCTTCAGGTGGTCGCCGGCCAGGATCCCGAGGCCGCCGGAGTACTGCGGCAACGCCTCGGCGATGCCGAACTCGGGTGAGAAATATGCCACTTTCGTCAAGGCAGAGCGGCCGCGGTCCTGGAACCAGCGATGGACGCTCATATAGCGGCGCAGGTCGGCGTGGATCTCGCCGAGGAAGGACATAAAAGCGTTGTCTTTGGCGAGGGCCTCGAGGCGTTCCCGGGCCACGAGGGAGAGGACCTGGACAGGGTCGTGCTGGGTCCGGTCCCACAGGTAAGGGTCCACCCAGCGGAAGACGTCCCGGGTGCGGTCGTCCCAGGACCATCTCAAGTTGAACGCCAGTTCTTGAAGGGGGGCCAACGGCTCGGGCAACCGTGCCCTGACAGTGAAGCTCCGGAAGGCTTTCATCTCGGGCCAACGTACCAAGGTGTCGGTGCCCCACACCCGGCAAGTGCCTCGCACCCGGTAAGTCGTGGGCCGGCGGCCCAATAAGCGAACCAGTAAGCGAAACGGGCCTGACGGCCGTGCCGACCTTCTTGGCGCCCCGGTAGCGTGGGGGCGGTGACGACTGACGACGTCCGTACCTCGGCCCGCCGGCGGTCGGCCGGGGCCGCCCCCAAGAACAAAGCCAGCGGCGGGCAAAGCCAGGCCGACCGGCTAAGCCAGTCCGAGCGGCCAAACCACCTTCGGCGGCCAGACCCTCACGAGCGGCCCGACCCTCACGAGCGGATCGTGGTGCAGGATGTGCGCCCCTCCACGCCTCACGGCCGTCCGGCCAAAGCGGTGGTGGGCGAGCTGACCCCCGTCACGGCCAGCATCTTCAGAGAGGGCCACGACGTGCTGGCGGCCAGGGCGGTCCTGCGCCAGGGTGGCGAAGTGGTCTCGACCTGTGCCATGACCAACACCGGCAACGACGAATGGTCCGCCACAGTGAAGCCGCTGCACACCGGGGCCCATGAGCTGGTGATAGAGGCCTGGACGGACCGGTACGCCACCTGGGCGCACAAAGCCGCCATCAAGCTGGCCGCCCGCGACGACGTCAAGACGGAGGTGGCGGAAGCCATGGCCCTCCTGACTGAGGCGTCTGAAGACGGTAAAACGCCATCCGGCCTGGGCACCCGAGAAGACAGCCCAGACCGTGACAATCCAGACCGTGACAATCCAACCCGTGACACTGTGGCCAGAGCCCTGGTGGTCTTGAGCAGCAGTGGGCTTGACGACGTCAGCCGCATAAACACGGCCTTGTCCGCGCCCGTGGCCCGCGCCCTGTCCGGCCCCAGGCTGGCCACCGACCTCACCTCCAGCCCGCCGTGGCCGCTCTGGGTCGACAGGCAGAGGGCCTCTTTTGGTGCCTGGTACGAGCTGTTCCCGCGTAGCTTCGGCGGGTTGCGGGGCGCAGCCAGCCAGGTCCCCCGGCTGGCCGAGCTCGGCTTCAACGTCCTCTATGTCCCCCCCGTCCACCCGATTGGGCACACGTTCCGTAAAGGCAAAAACAATTCGCTCGTTGCCCATGAGGGGGACCCCGGTAGCCCGTGGGCCATCGGATCGGAGGAAGGCGGGTTCACGTCGCTCCACCCGGACCTCGGTACTTTTGAGGACTTCGACTTTTTGGTACGGACGGTCGAAGAACACGGGATGGAACTGGCCATGGACTACGCCCTGAACTGTTCACCCGACCATCCCTGGGTCCGGGAGCACCCCGAATGGTTCCACCATCGCCCGGACGGCTCCATTGCCTACGCCGAGAACCCGCCCAAGAAGTACCAGGACATCTACCCGCTCAACTTCTGGCCCCCGGAGGAAGCCGACCGGGTGGCCTTGTGGGAAGCGTGCAAATCGATAATCGATTTCTGGTCAGCCCGGGGCATCCGGACCTACCGGGTGGACAACCCGCACACGAAGCCGTTCGCCTTCTGGGAATGGATGATCAACGCGATCCGGCAGCAAAGGTCCGACATCATACTGCTGGCTGAAGCGTTCACCAGGCCGAAGGTCATGGCCCGTTTGGCGGAGGTCGGGTTCTCACAGAGCTATACGTATTTTACCTGGCGCGTTTCTCAGTACGGCCCTGAGGGTATCCGGACCTATATGGAACAGCTGGCCCAAACCGGGCTCGTTGACTACATGCGGCCTAATTTCTGGCCCAACACGCCGGATATTCTTTCCGGCCCCCTCCGGGACGGGCCGCCTTCTGCCTTTGCGCTCCGTTACATATTGGCGGCCACCCTGTCGCCCTCCTACGGCGTCTACAGCGGTTACGAACTCTGTGAGAACATGCCGGCGTCAGCCGACAACGAGGAATACCTCAATTCGGAAAAGTTCGAGATAAAACACCGGGATTTCGCTCGGCCCGGTACGCTGGCGCCGCTGTTCGGCGCCGTCAATTCCATCCGGGGCCGCCACCGTGCCTTCGCATCGCTGCGCTCTGTCCATTTCCACGGCTCGGACAACCCGAACGTCTTGGCCTATTCGAAGACCTCAGACGACGGCAGTGACACCGTCTTGGTGGTCCTGACCCTGGATCCCTATTCGACCCAGGAAGCGACACTCCACCTGGACCTGTCGGCTCTGGCCGAGCGGCCGGGCAGTTGGGTGGAGGTGTACGACGAGCTCTCGGCGGAGACGTACACCTGGGGCCCGAGCCCCTACGTCCGGTTGGACCCATGGCGGCGAGTGGCCCACATATTGGCCGTACGCAGCCAAACATGAGGTGACAAAAGCCATTCCTGAGGTGAAGAAAGGGGGTGTACCGTGCCGAAGATAAGGCCGGTTTCGGGTACCGCGAGCAAGGACGTCCGCTGGTACCAGAGAGCCGTTTTCTACGAGATCCTCGTGCGAGGGTTTTTCGACTCAAACGACGACGGGTCGGGCGACCTCCCCGGTCTCGTCAGCAAGCTGGACTATATCCAGTGGTTGGGAGTCGACTGTATCTGGCTGCTCCCGTTTTACGAGTCCCCCCTGCGAGACGGCGGGTACGACATTGCCGACTACTGGACGGTCCTGCCCGAGTACGGCCAGGTGGCCGACGTGGCGCAGCTCGTCGACGAAGCGCACCGGCGGGGCATAAGGGTCATCGCCGACCTGGTCATGAACCACACCAGCGACCAGCACCAGTGGTTCAAAGAGTCCCGTCAGGACCGCACCAACCCGAGGGCCGACTGGTACGTGTGGAGCGACGACGACCAGCGTTATCAAGAAGCCCGCATCATTTTTATCGACACGGAGAAGTCCAACTGGGAATGGGACCCTCAGCGAGGCCAGTACTACTGGCACCGCTTCTTCGCCCATCAGCCGGACCTCAATTACGACAACCCGGACGTGGCCGACACGATGCTCGATGTCGTCCGCTACTGGCTCGACGTCGGCCTCGACGGTTTCCGCCTCGATGCCGTGCCGTACCTTTTCGAGCGAGACGGCACTGACGGGGAAAACCTGCCCGAGACGCACGAGTACTTGAGGCGGTTGCGCAAGGAGGTCGACTCGCTGTACCCGGGCAAGGTGCTCCTGGCGGAGGCCAACCAGTGGCCCGAAGACGTGGTCCAGTACTTCGGGGACGACGACGAGTGCCAAATGTGTTTTCACTTCCCCCTCATGCCGCGCATGTTCATGGCCGTCCGCCGGGAACAGCGTTACCCGATCACGGAAATACTGGCCCGTACCCCTCCGATCCCGGAGGGTTGCACCTGGGGGATATTCCTGCGGAACCACGACGAGTTGACGCTCGAGATGGTTACTGACGAAGAACGGGACTACATGTGGTCCGAGTACGCCAAAGATCCCCGCATGAAACGCAATATCGGGATCGGCCGACGACTGGCCACGCTGGTCGACAACGACCGGCGGGTGGCGGAACTGCTCCATTCCCTGCTGTTCAGCCTGCCCGGTTCCCCTGTCCTTTACTACGGGGACGAGATCGGTATGGGGGACAATATTTACCTGGGCGACCGCGACGGTGTCCGCACCCCGATGCAGTGGTCCCCCGACCGCAACGCCGGTTTTTCTCGGGCCGATTTCGCCCAGCTGTACCTGCCGCCATTGATGGACCCCGTTTACGGTTTCCAGGCCGTCAACGTCGAGGCTCAGACGCGCAACCCGAGCTCGCAATTGCACTGGATGCGCCGCATGCTCGAGGTACGCCGCCAGCACCCGGTGTTCGGCACGGGCAGCCTCGAGGTGGTATCCACCGACAACCCTTCGGTCCTGGCTTACATCCGCGCTTCGGCCAGCGAGGAGCATGACCCCCATCAGCCGGGGGTGGTCAAGCCGGCGTCGGCCAAGGGGAGCCACCCCGCGCCAGGCCCGGCCATCCCAGGGCCATCCCAGTCAGGCCAAACCCAGTCAGGTCAAACCCAGTCAGGTCAAACCCAGCCCAGACGGCACGTCCGCCCACGGCGACGTCGTGCTGTGCGTTAGCAACCTCTCGCGCTTCGCTCAGCCCGCCCAGTTACCTCTACATCGGTGGGAGGGTATGACGCCCATAGAGCTTTTAGGGCGTACCCCGTTCCCGCCGATCGGTGAGCTGCCGTACTTCGTGACGCTCCCGCCGTACGGGTTCTACTGGTTCGGCTTGGTGGCGGGGGCTCCCAGCCCGACTGGAGATTGATGATGGACCAAGATCCCATGCTGCCCTGGGCACCGACGCCCGAACTGCTGACACAGCTGTCCTC
The DNA here is from genome assembly GCA_963749305.1 of uncultured Acidimicrobiaceae bacterium. GTDB lineage: Bacteria > Actinomycetota > Acidimicrobiia > Acidimicrobiales > Palsa-688 > Fen-671. The sequence goes on along the minus strand of CAVVMN010000009.1, from coordinate 207,177 downwards.
CTACCTCGCCAACCGGCGCTGGTACGCCGGGGACGCAGCGCCCTCGTCGCTGAGCGTCCTTGACTCCGGCTGTTTGGCCGAGCTCGACGGCTCGGCCCGCTTGCTTTGGGCCATAGTCGAAGCGGACGGCTCCCCTTATCAGTTGCTGATAGCCGAACGCCCTACCGTTGACGGCGCCGGCCACCTGCAAGGCCACGAAAATGCCTTGGTCGGCACCGTGGGCGACAAGATCTACTACGGCGCCAGCATCGACAGCGAGATGGCCGTGGCGCTGTTGCGAACGGCCAGCGGGGGGATGGAGGACGCCGAGTGGGCACGCCCGCTCAACGCCGAACAGTCCAACACCTCGCTGGTCTACGACGACCGCCTCATCCTCAAGCTGTTCCGCCGGCTCTCGGCAGGCCCAAACCCCGACGTCGAGGTGACTGAGGCGCTGGCTCGCACGGGGTTCGGCCATATCGCCCTGCCTCTGGTCAGGTGGCAGCGGGATGGGCATGACCTGGCCTTTGGCCAGCAGTACCTGGCCGGGGGTACCGACGGGTGGGCGCTGGCGCTCACGTCCCTGCGCGACTTCTACGGCGCAGCCAGCGGCGACAACCCCACCAGCCCGGCCATGTCAGGCGGCGACTTCGCCGCCGAAGCTTCCCGCTTGGGCCAGATGACGGCGGACATGCACTTGGCCATGGCCGAAGCCTTCGGGACGCCAACCACGAGCTTCACCGAGCATTGGCCCGCGTTCATTGCTTCTATCAATGAGCGGGTGCAGCGGTTGGGGCCGGAAATGGCAGGTTCGGCCGAGCCCCTGTTGACCCGCCTGGCCCAGGTGCGCGACCCCAGCCCGGCTGTCCGCGCCCACGGCGACTATCACCTCGGCCAGGTAATGCGGTCCGATAACGGCTGGTACGTCCTGGACTTCGAAGGCGAGCCAAACCGGCCGCTAGAAGAGCGCCAGCGGCCAACCTCGGTGCTCAAGGATGTAGCGGGCATGCTCCGCTCCCTCCAGTACGCGTCCGCGGTTCGCTCTTAGAGAACGAGCCGAGAGCGACCCTGCTCTTCTCGAGCAGCTGGCCCGGGCATGGGAGGAGCGCAATGGTGTCGCCTTCTTGCGCGGGTACTACGAGACCAAAGGGATAGAGGACCTGCTGCCCCCGGAGGCGCACGAACGTGAAGCGGTCCGGGTGGCCTTCGAACTCGACAAGGCGCTCTATGAACTGGCCTACGAGCAGGCGTACCGGCCCGACTGGGTGCCTATCCCCCTTGCCGCCCTGTGGCGCCTGCTCTCAGACCCTGTGGAGGTACTGCTGGCCGGGCCGTCTGAGCCGGCCGGTGAGGACACCGAAGATGGGTTCGAGTGAGGAACCGGGGCTCTGAGGAGATAACCCAACTATGACCAACACTGCTGCGCCCAATACTGACGTCTCCAAGGCACAGGGAACCGGGCCGTCCAAGCGCAAGCCGTCGTCCCAGGCAGACGTCCAACCGCAGTCTCGTCTCGACCCCCACGAGGTTGAGCTCCTGGTCCAGGGTCGGCACCACGACCCCCATTCCTTGCTGGGCCGCCACGGCGGGCTGGTGCGGTCCTTCCGGCCGGCGGCCAGCGAAATGTACGTCCTGGTCACCGGGGCCGGGCCTGACCGAGAGGTCCTCCAGCGGGTGCCAATGCGCCAGATCCACCCGGCCGGGCTGTGGGAAGGCGACCTCGACCCGAGCGCGGCCGGCTACCGCCTGGAAGCGGTCTACGGTGCGGCCGGTTCACCGGCCGTCGTCTTTGACGACCCTTACCGTTTGTGGCCCACGCTCGGTGACCTGGATCTTCACCTCTTCAACGAGGGCCGCCACCACCGGCTGTGGGAGGTGCTCGGTGCTCACCCCCGTACGCACCAGGGTGTGGCCGGTACGGCCTTTGCCGTGTGGGCTCCGAACGCCAAGGCGGTGCGGGTCGTAGGGGACTGGAACTTCTGGGACGGCCGCCTGCACCCGATGCGAGCGCTGGGCGGTTCCGGGGTGTGGGAGCTGTTCATACCGGGCGCGAACGCCGGCTCGAGGTACAAGTTCGAGCTGGTCACGCCGGACGAACGGCTCATCTTGAAGGCGGACCCGCTGGCGTTTGCCACCGAGGTCCCTCCGGGCACGGCATCGGTGATCGCGGAGCCGCCTAACCACAGCTGGGACGACGCCGGCTGGATGGTAAGGAGGGCCGAGGGCGACCCTCTGGCCAAGCCGATGTCGATTTACGAGGTGCACCTGGGCTCGTGGCGCTGGACCACCGGCGGCCCCGGAGGGACCAGGCCCCTGTCGTACCTGGAGCTGGCCGAGGAGTTGCCCAAATACCTGGCCGACATGGGCTTCACCCACGTTGAGTTCCTGCCCGTGGCCGAGCACCCCTTTGGTGGCAGCTGGGGTTACCAGGTCAGCGCGTACTACGCGCCTACGGCTCGCTTTGGCTCACCGGACGACTTCAAGACCTTGGTGGACGCATTGCACCGGAGCGGCATAGGGGTCATCGTCGACTGGGTCCCGGCTCACTTCCCGCGTGACGAGTTCGCCCTGGCCCGCTTTGACGGGACGGCGCTTTACGAGCACGCAGGGCCGATGGGTTCCCACCCGGACTGGGGCACGCTGGTCTTTAACCTGGGCCGCCACGAGGTCCGCAATTTCCTGGTGGCCAATGCGCTCTTCTGGATAAACCAGTACCACGTGGACGCCCTCAGGGTCGACGCCGTTGCCTCGATGCTCTACCTAAACTACTCCCGTAACCCGGGCGAATGGGTGCCGAACGAGTTCGGTGGCAACGAGAACCTCGAAGCTGTCTTGTTCTTGAGAGAGCTAAACGAGACGATATTTTCGACGTGCCCGGGGGCGACCACCATCGCCGAGGAGTCGACGGCGTGGCCCGGGGTGTCTCGGCCGACGTACCTGGGCGGTCTCGGTTTTGGCTTCAAGTGGAACATGGGGTGGATGCACGACACCCTCAGGTATTTCGAGACGGACCCGCTATTCCGGCGGTACCACCAGAACGACCTCACTTTCGGCCTGTTGTATGCGTGGCACGAGAATTTCATATTGCCCCTTTCTCACGACGAGGTCGTCCACGGTAAGCGTTCGATGCTGTCGAAAATGCAGGGTGACCGCTGGCGCCAGTTGGCCAACCTGCGGGCGCTTTATGCATGGATGTGGGCGCACCCGGGCAAGAAGTTGATTTTCATGGGCAGCGAGATCGGCGAAGAGCGCGAGTGGGACAATGAACGGCCTGTCGACTGGTGGATGCTCGACCAGTGGCCTGACCACGCCAAGTTGCAGCATATGGTGGCCGAGTTGAACAAGCTCTATCGGGCGCAGCCGGCATTGTGGGAACAGGACTTCAACCCCGATGGTTTTCGCTGGATCGATGCCAGTGATGCCGACGACAATGTGCTTTGCTTTTGGCGGGCCCGCAGGCCTAAGGCCCACAGCTCTCCGGATGGCCGTTCTCCGGTGCATTACGAGATGGAGGTCTCGTGGCCGAACGTGCCCGCCAGCGACATAGTGGTGTGCCTGGCCAACTTCTCGCCCGTGCCCCACGTTGGTTACCGGATTGGCCTGCCGAGGCCAGGCCGGTGGCTCGAGTTGCTCAATACGGACGCCCAGGAATGGGGCGGCAGTGGCCTAGGCAACATGGGTGAAGTCATGGCCGAAGACGTCGGTTGGCACGGGTTGGCCAAGTCGGCTGAGGTCGTACTGCCTCCATTGGGTGTTCTGTGGCTGGCCCCGGCGCCCTCATAACTAGACGGGGACAACTCGCCTGTCGGAGAACGCCCAGGTAAACACTGGTTTTGCCCACGGTCCCCGGTTGCCGGGGGCCGGGGCTACGCACTCCTCTTCGGCGTTCCTGTGCCCCGGTAAGCCTTTTCTTTCCACCTTGAATTGGTCCCGTGCACGTTCGAAGCGCGGCCATGGGAACCCGCGACAGGTCTCCTGGCGTAATCTGTAAGCAGTGAGACGAAATTCAGCGGGGCGGGGGGACACCAACCGGGGCGGGTTCGGCGTCGGCGGGACGGTGGTGCTCATGATCGGGTGCCTGGTGGTGGGAGCCCTTGTCGCAGTGGCGGTTATGGGCGGCCTGGCGGCCAGCAAGAACAACGCTCAGGCCACCAATACCGGGCCGACGGTGGCATCGTCCGCTGCAGCGACGTCGGCCCAGCCGACGACTACACAGCGCATAACGACCACCACGCAACGGGTAACGACCACGACGAGCAGGGCGGAGGCGCTGGCTCAATTGCGTTCCAGGGTGGCCGTGGCGCCGGCGAACGGGGCAGGTCACTGGAGCCTCGATGTCCCCGTCAGTGTGCGCGCCGCCGGTGCCCACCTCGAAAAAGTCCACATAACTGGCGGCCCCGGCACTCACGTCCTGGCCGGCGCTATCGACCCGTACACGGGCGTATTTCGGTCAACGGGCACGTTGTACCCGAGCACCACGTACACGGTCAGCTTCGTTGTCGGCGGAAAGGTGGGCACGGCCGACGGGTTGACGGCCGAGGGGACAAGGACGTTCACGACGCCGGCGCCCTCGGCGGCCGAGAGCGTGACGGCCAACGTGTTCCCGACCCCCGGCATTTCGGTAGGGATCGGCGAACCGGTCATTTTCATGTTCTCCCAGCCCATTGACACTTACGCGGCCCAGCAGTCGGTGCTCTCCCACCTGCATATCTCGATGAGCAAACCGGTGGCCGGCGGTTGGCATTGGTTCAGCTCCGTCGAGTTGCATTTCCGGCCGACGCATTATTGGCCGGTAGGCGAAGGGGTTTCGGTTTCCGCCAACCTGGCTGACTGGGACGCCGGCGGCGGCCAATGGGGCGTGGGCACCTTGTCGACCGCTTTCATCGTCGGCGAGAGCCGCATTTCTACCGTCAACCTGAACACCCACGAAATGACGGTGACCGAAAACGGCAAGGTCCTGTACACCTGGCCGATAAGTGGCGGGAGGACCGACGACCCCTCGATGGACGGTACCCATATTGTCATGGACCGCGAATCCCTGGTCGACATGAACTCGGCTACTGTCGGCATCCCCCAGGGCTCTCCCGGCGCCTACAACTTGAAGGTGTACTGGGACGTCCACATATCCGACAGCGGAGAGTACGTCCACGCCGCCCCGTGGAGCGTCTCCTCCCAGGGTTTCCAAAACGTCTCGCACGGCTGCATCAACCTGAGCCCGGCGCGAGCCGACGTCTTCTTCCACTTGAGCCGGGTCGGCGACATCGTCCAGGTCATAGGGGGGCCGAGAGCGCCGGTGATGGGTGACCACGGTGTGATGGACTGGTCGTTCGGCCCGGGCATCGTTTCCTGGACACCGGCCAAGGTCACGCAACTGACGACGACAGTTACGACCATCCCGACCACGACCACGCCTCCCCCGGCGGGCGCGCCGACCTAGGCGCTGGCCGAAGGGCGTCTTCCCGGGCAGATGACCCCGGGTGCCGCGCCAGCGACAGCGGCCGGCGCCACTAGCTTGCAGGACATGCCGGCGTACCTGGACCATGCCGCCACCACGCCTCTTTGCCCGGAGGCGTTCGAGGCCATGCAGCCCTGGCTGTGCGGTCGGTTCGGCAACCCCTCTGGCTCCCATTCGGTAGCCCGTGCGGCGCGCCAGGCCGTCGACGAGGCGCGTGACAAGGTGGCCGGCATCCTCGGCACCGCTCCCGGGGATGTGGTCTTCACGGCCAACGGCACCGAAGCGGACAACCTTGCCGTACTCGGACGGGCGCAGGCGGCACCGGGGCCGGTAGTGGTGAGCGCCATAGAGCACCACGCCGTGCTCCACGCGGCCCGGGCGGCAGAGCGTTCGCTGGGGGTGCCGGTCAGGGTGGTCCGAGTGGGGAACGACGGCGTCGTCGACCTGGGCTCCCTGGCGGCCGCCCTCGACAAGGCCGTGAGCATCGTGTCGGTCCAGCTGGTCAACAGCGAGGTAGGGACGGTCCAGCCCGTGGCCGAGATCGCCCGTCTGGTCCGGCGGCGTGCCCCCGGGGCTGTAGTGCACACTGACGCTGTTCAGGCCGTCCCATGGTTCGATGTCGCCGAGCTCGGCGCCGGCGCTGACGTGGTCAGCATCAGCGGCCACAAGTTCGGGGGCCCCCAGGGCGTCGGTGCCCTCGCCCTGCGCCGGCCGGTGGCGCTGGCCCCTCTGCTCCACGGTGGGCCACAGGAGAGGGAGCGTCGTGCGGGCACTCACAACGTGGCCGGCATCGTAGGTATGGCGGCTGCGCTCGAGGCGGCGGCGGACCGACGGGCGGTCGCTTCCGAGCGAGTGCAGAGCCTGCGGGCCCGCCTGGCCGGCGGCTTGCTGAGCCGGGTGCCGGGGGCGCACGAAACCGCCGCCGGCCAGGCACGAGCCCCTGGCCACTGCCACCTCGTCATCGACGGCGTCGAGAGCGAGGCCCTGCTGGTGGTCCTGGACGAAATGGGCGTGGCCGCCTCGGCCGGCTCGGCCTGTGCCAGCGGCGCCATGGAACCCAGCCACGTCCTCATGGCCATGGGCTACTCGCCCACGGAGGCTCTCGGGGCTTTGCGCCTGACCCTGGGGTATTCGACGACCGAAGCCGAGGTCGACCTGGCCCTCCGGGCGGTGCCGGCGGCAGTGGGGCGCTTGCGAGGGTACGCCGGGGCCGGCGCCCGTCGTCCGGGCCCGGGTCGTCCGCGTGAGTGGTCCCGGCGTGAGTGGTCCCGGCGTGAGTGGTCCCGGCGTGAGTGGTCCCAGCGCGGGTGGTCCCGGCCCAAGCGGCACCGGCCTGCCGGCCGCCCCCCGGGCCTCCGAGCTAGCCGCCGCGGAGGGTCTCTAGTGCGCGTCCTGGTCGCCATGTCCGGGGGGGTCGACTCGTCAGTGGCGGCGGCCCTGCTGCAGCAAGAGGGCCATGAGGTCGTCGGGGCCACGATGAAGCTATGGGGCGGCCCATCTGACTCGGGCTGTTGCTCCGTGGCCGACGTGGAAGACGCCCGCCGGGTAGCCCAGCAGCTCGGCATCGCCCACCACGTCTTCAACTTCACGTCCGATTTCGAGCGCGATGTAGTCGAGCCGTACGTGGCCGGCCACTCGGAGGGCCGTACCCCGAACCCTTGCATCGCCTGTAACGCCCACCTCAAGTTCGACCGCTTCCTGGAGCGGGCCATCGTTCTCGGCTTCGACGCCATCGCCACCGGCCACCACGCCCGTGTTGCGGCCTCGGCCACCGGCTCTAACTGGCAGCTACGCCGAGGCCGCGACGCGGCCAAAGACCAGTCCTACGTCCTGTACATGCTGGGCCAGGCCGAGTTGGCCCGGTTGCGGCTGCCGGTCGGGGAGATGACGAAGGAAATGGTGCGACGGGTGGCAGACGAGCTCGCGTTGCGCACGGCGGCCAAGCCTGACAGCCAGGACGTTTGCTTCATTTCGAAGGTTGCCGGACGAGGCGGCTTTCTGGGCGACCGGATGCCCATCGGCGGTGGCCGGCTGGTGACGACGGCCGGCGACGACATCGGCCCCGTCGAGGCGCTGGAGCTCATCACCGTTGGCCAGCGCCGGCGTCTCGGTTTGCACGCGCCGTCCCGGCCCGAACGCCGGTACGTGGTCGATGTCGACCTGGAGGGCCGGACGGCGACGGTGGGGGCCCTGGCCGACCTGCTGGTGGAACGCACCGCCGTAGCCAACCTCTCGTGGTCGGCCGGAGGGCCGCTGCCGGCGGGCACTGCCGTCCAGGCGCAGCTGAGTGCCCACGGCCGGCCCTTGCCGGCGACCTGGGAAGGCGGGGAGGGGTCGGGGGCGGTCGTTTTCGCTGAACCCACTCGTCGAGTAGCCCCTGGTCAAGCGGTTGTGTTCTACGACCCCGAGGTCGACGACGGTGAGGTAGTGCTCGGAGGTGGCACCGCTCTCTGACCCGGGCTCACTGGAGGCCTGCCTCTCACTGGAGGTCTCGGCCACCGGCCCCGGCGGCCAGGTCGGAGACGAGCGGGCCCCGGCCGAGGCAAAGACTGCCGGTCCGCCCACCGGACGTACAAAAGTGCACAAAGCCCCGCCGGCGAGCGTGCCGCCGGGTGCAGTTGTCCACGCCCGCGCCTCGTGAGTACAGGTTTTTGCCCCCGGAAATCTGACAAAACCCTTACCCCGCGCCGCCTCCGCCCCCGCCCACGCCCGCCGGCCCCGCAACGAAGGGTTGATCGGGTGCCGGCTCGCGCAATTGGGTGCCTTGAGCGCTTGGCCCGGTCAGCCGGGCTGGACAGTCACTGCGCGTGGATAGCCTTGGGACGATGGCCGACGACCACTTTGCCGAGCGGGCAGACGAGCTCGCGGAGCTCATCGCGCACCACAACCGTCGTTATTTCGAGCTTGATGACCCCGAGATCAGCGACGCTGAGTACGACGATCTGGCCCGCGAGCTGGCCGCGCTGGAGCGCGAACACCCGGAGGTCGTAACGGGGGAGTCCCCGTTGCAACAAGTGGGCGGGGCACCACTGGGCCTCTTTACGGAGGTGCGTCACCGCACGCCGATGATGTCGCTCGACAAGACGGCTAGCTACGAGGAGCTGCTGGCCTGGGGCAAACGGATGGAGCGCTACATATCGGGCGAGGTGGCTTTCAACTGCGAGCTGAAGATCGACGGCCTGGCCATGTCCCTGCTTTACGAGGGCGGCCGGCTGGTCACCGCCGCCACCCGGGGCAACGGGGAAGTAGGCGAGGATGTCACCCAAAACGTGGCGACTATCGAAGCCGTGCCCAAGGAGCTGGGGCCGGGTGCTCCCGAGAGCCTCGAGGTCCGGGGCGAGATCTATATGACCGTCCGGGCCTTCGAAGAACTGAACCGGCGCCAGGCCGAAATCGGCGGTCGCACTTTCATCAACCCCCGTAATTCGGCGGCCGGCTCGTTGCGCCAAAAAGACCCGGAAGTGACGGCATCGCGCGAGTTGTCCTTCACGGCCTACCAACTGGGCGAGGTGGTCGGGGGCCCGGCGTTCAAGTACCACCACGAGACCATCGACTGGCTGAAAGAGCTCGGTTTCCCGGTCAGCCGTTATATACAGACGTTGGGCAGCCTGGAAGAAGTCGACCAATACTGCCAGAAATGGCTTGAAAACCGGCACAGTATCGATTTCGAAATCGACGGCGTCGTGGTGAAAGTGGACGACCTGGCGCAGCGGCGCGAGCTCGGTGCCACCTCACACGCTCCACGGTGGGCCATCGCGTACAAGTTCCCGCCGGAAGAAAAGACGACTCTCCTGAAGGAAATAATGGTGTCCATCGGCCGCACCGGGAAGGCGACACCGTTCGCCGTGCTGGAGCCCGTGGTCGTGGGCGGAGCCCGCGTCGGTCTGGCCACGCTGCACAACGAGGACCAGGTCCGGGCCAAAGACGTGCGGCCGGGCGACACTGTCGTGGTGAGGCGGGCCGGCGATGTGATCCCTGAGGTCCGCGGCCCGTCCTGCCGTTGCGGCCCAAAAGACCTGCCCGAATGGTCCTTCCCGACCACCTGCCCTATTTGCGGGACTCCGCTGCAACGCCTGGACGGCGAAGCCGACACTTATTGCATAAATGTTGATTGCCCGGGGCAACAAGTCCAGCGGATTTCCCACTTTGCCTCCCGCGGGGCGATGGACATCGAAGGGCTCGGCGAGCGCACGGTGTCGCTGTTCTGCCGTGAAGGCTTGCTCTCTGATGTGGCTGACATCTATTCGCTCGATTTCGACCGGGTACAGGGTTACGAGGGCTTCGGCGCCCTTTCGGTGGCCAACCTGGGCGGCGCCATAACTGCCTCGAAGTCCCGCCCGCTGGCCAACCTGCTGGTCGGCCTGTCCATCCGCCACCTCGGCACCAACGGCAGCCAGGTACTGGCCCGGTCTATGGGCAACCTGGACCGCATCATGGCCGCCCCCGAGGAAGAGATGGCTGCCATCGAAGGCATTGGCCCGGTAATTGCCGCCAGCATCGCCCGGTTCTTTTCTCTGCCCCGTAACCGGCAGGTGGTGGACCGGCTGAGGGAGGCGGGGCTCAATTTCGAGGGCCCGGGCGCGCCGGCACTCGCACAAACCCTGGCCGGCATGTCCGTCGTCGTCACCGGCACGCTGGAACGGTGGTCGCGCGAGGACGCAGAGGCGGCCATAAAGTCGCGGGGCGGTAAAGCACCGGGGAGCGTGTCCCAGAAGACTACGGCCGTGGTCGTGGGCGCTGACCCGGGTGGGGCCAAACTGGCCAAGGCCACCGAGCTCGGAATTCGCCAGATCGGCGAGGACGAGTTCGAGCGGCTGCTGGAGACGGGCGAACTCGGCTGAGGCCGGCGCTGCGGCTCGCCGGCCCTACTGCTCGTCGGCCCTACGGCTCGCCGGCGCACGCAGCATTTGCCGATGGCGCCCGATGTCGGGTGGTCCCAATGCAGGTTTCCCTCCGATATCTCGCTTCGAGGCTTGTCTTCCCTTTCCGGGTGCCGTCCGCGTTTCTGGGCGTAATTTTCGCTGGATAATAGCAGAAATGGCGCCGAGTTACAGTTCCTGCACCGAGAAAGGGGAAATCTGTCGGCCGGGCGGCAGCCCGCTGGCACTAATTCGTCCATTTGCGCCGGCCCGACCGGAAAGGGCCTAAAAGGCGAGCCTCTACTTGTGCCGGACGCGGTCCAGCTGGCGGCGGTCCCTCTTGGTGGGCCGGCCCGTCCCCCGGTCGCGGGCGAAGTTGGCCGGTTGCAGTTCCGCCGGCGGCGGAGGCGGGCTGTGGTCGACATAGCAACCCATCGCCACTGAGGCGCCGACCCGCTTTTCGATGATGGAGGTGACTTCCAGCACGTGCTCACGACCGTTGCAAAACGCCTCCACGGTGTCGCCTGGCCTGACCACCGTGGCCGGCTTGGCGCCTACCCGGTTGACCTTCACGTGGCCGGCCCGGCAGGCGTCCGTAGCGGCTGTCCGGGTCTTGTACACGCGTACGGCCCAGAGCCATTTGTCCACCCGGGCGCCCGGGAGGGTGTTGCGGGCAGCCGGCGCTCCACCGAAGCCAAGGTCATTCGTGGCCGGCTTCCTCACGTCGCTCACTTCACCTAGGTCAGTCACTTCACCAGGGCCCTCACTTCACCAAGGTTGTCCACTTCACCAGTGTCCCCACAGTCACGCACCTACTCTGTGATCTCCTGGAGCAGGGTGGCCACTTGCATCGCGTGCTGCCCCCCGAACCCGAACCCTTGCTGCCCGAGCTGGCCCCGGCTGGCGGCGGCGTCGGCACCGCCGACCTGAGGGGCGCCCGCCTGGCCCTCCTGGGCCCTGATGGAGGGGAGCCGCCCACGGCCTGATCGCCCGTTCCTGGGCCAGCCAGTCCCGGCCTGGGCGAGGTGGCTGCCGCAGGGCCGGAAGTCCCGGGAAAGATGCCGCTGCGGGGGTCCAGCAACTTGCTCAGGTCGCCGTCCACCTTGATGCGGCCGCCTAGAAAGGCCTGCAGGACGGCCTGGACATCGCCCTGGACGAACAATGACCGCGCCGTGTCGTACCCCAACGAGATGGTGACATCCGGCTGGGCCAAGTGGCCGACATCGATGTCGAAACGCCCCGCGGAAGTGTCCACGTGAGCATCGATAGGGACCGATGAAAACGGCGCGTCGGTGACGACCAGGTTGACCCGGACGGGCGCTAGCCCGGTGCTGCCCGCGGTAACCCCGCCGGCACCAGCCTCGGCGTAAATGCGCTTGGCTTCGCCCACCCACTCATCGCTCAGAAAGGCGTACTTCGGCATGCTCGTCGTTCAACCTCGTCATCCTGGAACCTCGTCATCCTGGGTCGCCATGTCGCCGTTTGCGGCGCTCTCTGAAAGTAGCGCCTCCGCCCGAGCCCCGTGTCGTTACGATGACCGAGTGGCTCGCGACCCCTCGACCCAAGACGCCGTGACTTCAGATGCAGCGGTCGAGGGCCAGGTGGTCCGGCCCATCTCGAGGACCGACGTGGCTCATGTGGCCCGCCTGGCCCGCCTCGGCCTTTCCGAGGAGGAGCTGGAGCTTTACACGACCCAGCTGGCCGCCGTCCTCGAGCATGCCGCAGACATAGCCGCGCTCGACATCGAGGGGGTGCCACCGACGGCGCACCCGTTCCCGCTGGCCAATGTGTTCCGGGAGGATGTCGCCCGCCCCTGCCTGGACCGCGATGAGGTCCTCGCCCAGGCGCCCGACGTCGAGTCGGACCGGTTCCGCATCCCGCGGATCATGAGCGAGGCCCCGTGACCACGGACCGGCAGGACCGGGCGCGCGTCGGCACTGGAGATTGCCTCCGGCGTGCGGCGGGGGGAGCTCTCGGCCGCCGGCGTGCTGGAAGAGCACCTGGCCCGCATCGCCGAGCGGGAACCCGACGTCCATGCCTTCAACTTCGTGATGGGTGACCAGGCCCGGGCCCGGGCCGGCGAGGTCGACCGCCTCGTAGCCGCCGGTCAGGACCCCGGGCCTCTCGCCGGCGTGCCGGTGGCCTTGAAGGACCTCCTGTGCACACGGGGGGTGCCCACCACCTGCTCCTCACGCATCCTGGAGGGTTGGCTGCCCCCTTACGACGCCACGGTGGTCAGCCGGCTGTCTGCCGCCGGCGCCGTCATTATCGGGAAGACCAACATGGACGAGTTCGCCATGGGCTCTTCGACCGAGTACTCGGCGTTCGGCCCCACCCGCAACCCCCACGACCTGAGCCGGGTGCCGGGCGGTTCTTCGGGTGGCAGCGCCGCTGCGGTGGCCGCAGCGCTTCGCGCCGCTCGCCCTCGGCAGTGACACAGGAGGCTCGATCCGCCAGCCCGCATCGCTTTGTGGCGTAGTCGGGGCCAAGCCCACCTACGGCCTGGTCTCCCGCTACGGGCTCATCGCCTTCGCCAGCTCGCTCGACCAGATCGGGCCGTTGGCCACCACGGTGGCGGATGCCGCGCTGCTCCTGGACTGCGTCTCCGGGCCACGACGAACTGGACTCGACCAGCCTCCCGGGTGAGCACCCGGCGGCGTCCTCCAACCTCGGCCGCGGCGTTGAAGGGCTGCGGGTGGGCGTCATCTCCGAACTGGCGGGTGCCGACGGCATAGCGGCGGACGTGGCTGTCGCGGTTCAACGAAGCAGCCGACGCTCTGGCCGGCGCCGGCGCCAAGGTTGAAGAAATAAGCGTGCCCGCCGTTCGTTACGGGTTGTCCGCCTATTACATGATCGCTCCTGCCGAGGCCTCTTCCAACCTGGCCCGGTACGACGGCGTCCGCTACGGGCTCCGGGTGCCGGGCGCTGATATCACCGAAATGTACATGGCCACCCGGGAGGCCGGGTTCGGGCCGGAGGTTAAACGGCGCATAATGCTGGGGACGTATGCGTTATCGGCCGGGTATTACGACGCTTATTACGGCAAGGCCCAGAAAGTACGGACCCTTATCATCCGCGATTTCGAAGAAGCGTACCGGTCCTTTGACGTCTTGCTCTCGCCCACCTCGCCCACGACCGCCTTTGCCATTGGGGCCAAGACGTCGGACCCGCTCACCATGTACCTGAGCGATGTGTGCACCATCCCGTCCAACCTGGCCGGCCATCCCGCTGTCAGCGTGCCGTTCGGCGCCGGCGATGACGGCCTCCCGGTCGGCGTTCAGGTCCTGGCGCCGGCGTTGGGAGAACCGATCATGTTCCAGGTGGCAGAGGTGCTCGAGAGCCTGGCCCCCGGCACACACCCGGGAGGTGCGAGCGTGAGCACTTCTGACAACGTTGGCCGGTTGGGAGACCGTGATCGGGCTGGAAGTCCACTGCGAGCTGCGGACTGAGACCAAGCTCTTTTGCTGGTGCCCCAACGCCTTTGGCGATGAGCCCAACACCAATGTTTGCCCGGTCTGCCTGGGCCTCCCGGGCTCTCTTGCCCGTGCTCAACCGCCAGGCCGTGGACTATGCCATCCGCATTGGCACAGCGCTGAATTGCCGCGTGCAGCCTTCGCTGTTCCACCGGAAAAACTATTTCTACCCGGACATGCCCAAGGATTACCAGATAAGCCAGTACGACGTGCCCATAAATATCGACGGCTGGTTGCAGCTGCCCGAGCGGCGGCAAAGTGGGCATAATCCGGGCGCATATCGAGGAGGACACCGGCAAGACCACCCATATCGGTGGAGGCGGTCGCATCCACGAGGCCGCTCACTCGCTCGTCGATTACAACCGCGCCGGTGTGCCTCTGGTCGAGATCGTTTCTGCGCCCGATATGCGCAGCGCCGACGAGGCGCGTGAATATGTCGACGAGCTGCGGGCCATACTCGTGGCCACCGGGGCGTCGGACGGGAAAATGGAAGAGGGTTCGCTGCGGGTCGATTGCAACGTGTCGGTGCGGCCGCAGGGCTCGACCGAGTTCGGGACTCGGTGCGAGATAAAGAACATGAACTCGTTGCGCAGCCTCGTCCGGGCCGTGACGTACGAGTCGGCCCGACAGGTAGACGTGCTCACCAGCGGCGGCAAAGTGGTCCAGGAGACCCGTCACTGGGACGAAGCTGACGGCCGGACGCATTCGATGCGTTCCAAGGAGGAGGCTTTCGATTACCGCTATTTTCCCGAGCCTGACCTGGTCACCCTCGACCCGGGCCCGGAATGGGTCGAAGAAGTCAAGGCGTTCTCTCCCGGTGCTGCCGGCCGAGAGGAGAGCACGGGTGGCCGCCGCCGCCGGCGTGGACGCTTCGGCCGAACCCGTCGCCACCGTGGTGCGGCTGGGACTTGACGACATCGTGGCGGCGGCCGTGGCGGCAAAGGTCGACCCTGGCCTGGCCCTCCGCCGGCTGGCCAACGAGGTCGCCGGGGAGCTGGCCGACGCCAATGGCGGGACCGGGAACGAGTTCGACACGGACAGCTTTCTCCGGTTGGTGGCCCTGGAAGAGCGCGGAGAGCTGACGCCGGCCCAGGCCAGGACGGTGCTGAAGGTGCTGGTCGCCGAGGGAGGCGACCCGGCTTCCATCGCCGCTGGCCTTGGCTTTCAGGCGATGTCTGCGGGTGTGCTCGAGGAGACCGTGGACCAGGTCATCGCCGACAACCCTCGCGAATGGGAACGGTATTCGGGAGGCGACGACAAGCTGGCGGGCTTTTTCATCGGCAAGGTGAAAGCGGCCACGGCCGGGAACGCTGACCTCCGGGTGGCGGCTGACCTCCTGCGCCGCCGGCGCGAGGCGCGGCTCGAGCTAGCCGGGCCTGGCGGCGTGATAAGGGAGCACCCGGTAGCGGAGGTCGCCGGCCAGGTTGACCACGGTTACGGCCACCTGTCGTTCGACCCCGGCCACCTCAGCCGTACAGCCAAAAGCAAGACCCGGGTTGGCGACCAGCAGCTGAGGCACGGCGCACGACACTGAAACCGGCCGCCCGACCTTTTTGGAGAGGCTCTGGCCGATCTCGGCCTCTGCTGCCGACTTCAGACGACGGCGCTGGCGGCCCGGACTTCGACATGCCCCTTGTCGTCCCGTCACCGTCCCGATGACGCGCAAGGGTTGTCCCGCGAGGGTGGCGGTGCATGTGAAATGGGTGGCGGCGACGGCCCGGACCGACCCGGGCAGTTGACCGCGGGCGGGGGGACCTTGTACGTGCGGGCCAGTTCCGAGGAGATCCTGGCCTCGATGCTGGCGGCCGACAAGGTGCTGTGAGGCGAGAGCGAACAACCGGTCAGTCCGGCCAATGCCCCCACGGAGACGGCGGCCCCGGCCCACTTGGCCCACCCGGCGGGCCAGGAGCCCATCCTCGCCGGTACCCTAAGGTGTCCATATGCCCAGCGACCTCAAACCGCGCAGCCGCCAAGTCACCGACGGGCCCGAACGAGCCCCGGCCCGGGCCATGCTCCGCGCCGTCGGCATGACGGACGCCGACTGGGACAAACCCCAGGTGGGCGTGGCGTCGTCGTGGAACGAGGTCACACCCTGCAACCTGTCGCTGGACCGGCTGGCCAAGCGGGCCAAGCAGGGCGTGCGCGACGCCGGCGGGTTCCCCCTCGAGTTCGTGACCATCGCCGTCTCGGACGGCATTTCGATGGGGACCGAGGGCATGCGGGCGTCCCTGGTCAGCCGCGAGATCATTGCCGATTCTGTCGAAGCGATGATGCATGCCGAACGCTTCGACGCGCTGGTGACGCTGGCCGGCTGCGACAAGTCCCTGCCGGGGATGCTCATGGCTGCTGCGCGGGTCAACCTGCCCTCGGTCTTCCTGTACGGGGGGACCATACTGCCAGGGCGGGGTGCTCACGGCGAGGCACTGGACATTGTCAGCGTGTTCGAAGCGGTGGGGGCCAGGGCGGCGGGCAAGCTCACCGACGAGGAACTTTCCCTCATCGAGCGGCGCGCCTGTCCCACCGAAGGGAGTTGCGCCGGTATGTTCACGGCCAACACGATGGCGTCGGCGGCCGAGGCGCTCGGGATGGCGCTCCCCACCAGTTCGACGGCCCCGGCAGTCGACCGCCGGCGCGACGACTACGCCTACGAGTCGGGCCGGACCGTGGTCAGCCTGCTCGAAGCCGGGATCAGGCCCCGCCAGATCATGACCAAGGACGGCGTTCGAAAACGCCATCGCCGTGGTGATGGCCCTGGGCGGCTCGACCAACGCGGTTCTCCACTTGCTCGCCATCGCCCACGAGGCGCAGGTCGAGCTGTCGCTGGACGACTTCGACCGGATCGGCAAAGCCGTTCCGCACGTGGCCGACATGAAACCGCACGGGCGCTTCCACATGGTCGACCTCGACCGCATTGGGGGGCTGCCCGTGGTCATGAAGGAGCTGCTGGACGCCGGCCTGCTGCACGGCGATTGCCTTACGGTCACGGGCCGCACGGTGGCCGAAAACCTGGCCTCGCTCGACCCTCCTGCCCCCGACGGCGACGTCGTCCGCGAACTGTCCCGCCCGCTGCACGCCGACGGAGGTCTGGCCATCCTGCGTGGCTCGCTGGCGCCGGCGGGGGCGGTGGTAAAGATCGCCGGCCTTGACTTCGACCGTTTCGAGGGGACGGCCCGGGTGTTCGACGGCGAGCAGGCGGCGCTCGAAGCGATCCTGGCCGGTTCCATCCAGCCGGGCAGTGTGGTGGTGATCCGCTACGAGGGCCCAAGGGCGGGCCCGGCATGAGAGAGATGCTGGCGGTCACCGGCGCCATGACCGGTGCCGGCCGGGGCGCGGACTGCGCCCTGGTCACCGACGGCCGCTTCAGTGGGGGCACCCGCGGCTTCTGCATCGGCCACGTGGCCCCCGAAGCTGTGGACGGCGGCCCGATCGCCCTCGTGGCCGACGGCGACACGATCACGGTGGACGTGGCCAAGCGCCAGATCGACCTGAAAGTGGGCCAGTCAGAGCTGGCCACCCGGCGGGCCAACCTGAAGATGCCCGAACCTCGTTACCGCCACGGGGTGCTGGCGAAGTACGCCCGGCTGGTCACCGGGGCGGACAAGGGCGCCGTCACCGAACCCTGAGGTCTAGGCCCTGAGATTTGGCCCTGGAGATCGGGGCGTGACATCTGGCCCCTGAGGGGCTCAGCGGTTGGGCAACGGCCCCTCCGGCTACGGCTCGCCTTCGGCAAAGGGGTTCGGTACCCGGCACCAGGACGCCCATCAGGGACGGGTCGAGGATGCCGGCTTCGGCCCACGTGTAGTCCCCTGACAGCACCTTTTGGGCGGCCTCGTAATTGTCCTCGTCGTCGTTGTGCCACAGCTCGGAGAAGAGCCGGTCGACCCGGCGGCGCGAGCCGCGGCAGAACAGCACGGCCAGTTCGACCGCCCCCTGCCCGTCGGCCGGTTTTCCTTCGGCGTTACCGTCATCGAGGAGCATTTTGGCCCTGACGCAGGCGGCCGTCATGGCGAACAGCTCGGCCCCGATGTCGACCAGCCGGCCCAGGAAGCCCTGCTTCTTTTCCAACCCGGCCTGCCAGCGGGACATCCCGTAAAACGTGGAGCGGGCCAGCTTCCGGCAGGAGCGTTCGACGAAGCGCAGCTCCGACGCCAGCGGCTCCCCCAGTTCTTCGTAGGAGCCGGGCTTCAGCCCCGGGCCGTAGACGAGGTTGGGCAGCCACTTGGCGTAGAACCCGGCCGCCGCCTTGGCGCTCTGGGCTTTGTCGGCCGGGGTCGCCTTGGGGTCGACCAGGGCACCGGCCACCGAGAGGTGCTGGTCGACGGCTTCCCGGGCGATGAGCAACTTCATGATCTCGCTCGACCCCTCGAATATCCGCGATATGCGCAGGTCTCTCAGGATCTGTTCCGCGGGCACCGGGCGCTCGCCCCGGGCCCGCAACGACTCGGCCGTTTCATAGCCCCGGCCGCCCCGGATCTGCACCATCTCATCGGCCACCTGCCATGCCGCCTCCGAGCAGAAAAGCTTGGCCAGGGCCGCCTCCAGCCGGATGTCGTTGCGTTCCTCGTCGGCCAGCATGCTCGACAGCTCGACCACCGCTTCCATCGCGTACGTCCTGGCGGCGATGTCGGCCAGCTTGAGGGCGACCGCCTCGTGCTTGCCGATCGGAGCGCCCCACTGGACCCGTTCGTTGGCCCACTCACGGGCGTACTTCAGGGAAAGCTTGGCCGAGGCGGCGCACAGTGCCGGCAGCGACAGCCGCCCGGTGTTCAGGGTGGTCAGGGCGACCTTCAGGCCGCGGCCGACGCCGCCGACCATGTTCTCCGCCGGGACGCGGACGTTCTCGAAACGGACCAGCCCGTTTTCGATGCCCCGGAGGCCCATGAAACTGTTGCGGGTGACGATCGTCACCCCCGGCGAATGCGCCTCCACGACGAAGGCGGTGATGCCGCCCCGCTTGCCCTCGCTCGGGGGCACGACCGCCATGACGACGAAGAGGCTGGCCACAGTGCCGTTGGTGGCCCAGAGCTTGGTCCCGTTGATGAGGTAGGCGGACGCCGTCGTCGACGGGGGTGGCCGAGGCTGATCATACGGGCCGGGTCACTGCCCACGTCGGGCTCGGTCAGCAGGAAGGCGCTGACTTCGTCCCGGGCCAGGCGGGGCAGGAACTTCTGCTTTTGTTCCTCGGTCCCGAAGAGCTTCAGCGGCTGGGGCGACGCCGATCGACTGGTGGGCCGAGAGCAGGGTGCTGATCGCCCCGCTGGCCGTCCCCGCCAACGCCAGCGCCCTGATGTAGTACAGGTGGCTCAGGCCGAGCCCGCCATATTTCTCGTCGATCTTCATCCCGAGGGCGCCGATGTCGCACAGGCCCTTCAGGACGTGGTCGGGGATCTTGGCGTCGTGCTCGATCTCCAGCGGGTCGACGTGAGCGCGAAGGAAGCCTTCGAGCTTGGCCAGGAACTCCTCCCCCTTGGCGACCTGCTCCGCAGAGGGCCGCGGGTGGGGGTGGACCAGGTCGAGGCGGAGCCGGCCGAGGAACAGCTCCTTGGCGAAACTGGGCTTGGCCCACTCTTTCTCTCGGGCCGCCTCGGCCACCTGGCGAGCCTGTTCTCCGCTCGCTCCCGCCGGGGCCGCTTCTGGGTTGGTACTGGACGCACCGCCCATAGAAGTGCTGCTCGTATCAGTCATCAATTTCCTAGCATCCCACTTCGCTAGGTTCTTTTCCATGGCGGGTGAGAAACGCACCAACCCGGTCGCACGCCCGGCACCGCCGCGGCAAGGCCGGCCGGTGACAGCGGTCCTGTGGGACCTGGGCGGGGTCCTGCTCGACTGGGACCCCCGCCACCTTTACCGCAAGCTGTTTGGGGACGACGTCGCCGGCATGGAGGATTTCCTGGCCACCGTCTGTACCGCCTCCTGGCACGCCGAACAGGACCTGGGCCGGCCCATAGAGGAGGCCTGCGTCGAGCTTTCGAAGCAGCACCCCCGCAAGCCCCGCTGATCCTGGCGTGGGCACGAACGCAACGAGGAGATGGTGAAGGGCCCGGTCAAGGGCAGCGTCGACGCTACTGGCGGAAGTCGTGGAGGCGGGCGTGCCCTGCTACGCCCTGACCAACATGGAGCGGGAGAGCTTCGAGCGGCGCGTGCAGCGGTACGAGTTCTTCGAGTTGGTTCGACGGGTACTTCGTTTCGGGCTTCGAGGGCGTCATGAAACCTGACCCGCGCTTTTTCAAATTGGCCCTGGAGCGCTTCGCCCTGGTCCCGGAGGAAACGCTGTTCACTGACGACAAAGCCTGACAATGTGACGGCGGCCGCCGGGCTTGGCGTGCCGGCCACGGTTTTCCGTGACGCGGTGCCCTGCGGTCCGAACTCGTCTCCAGGGGCGTCCTCACTTAGATCGCCGAAAGGCGTCCTGGCACAAGGTCGTCCTGCCAAAAAGGCCTCGTGCCAAAAGGCGTCGTGCCAAAAAGACGTCGTGCCAAAAAGACGTCGTGCCAAAAAGGCGTAGTTTCAAGTCGTGGCGGTAGTGAACCTGACCTAGTTGGGCGGCGGTGCGATGCCCTCTACGGCTTTGGCCACCCGGGACAGGATCTCGTCCAGAATCCCCGGTGTGGTGGCGAAATTCAGGCGGGCAAACCCGGCGCCGCCCGGCCCGAAATGGGGCCCGCCGCTCATCTTCACGAGTGCGTTCTCCAGGAGCCAATCGGCCGGGTCGTCGCCCAGGCCCGGCGTCCGGAAGTCGAGCCAGGAAAGGTAAGTCCCTTCGGCACGAACCCCCTCACGCCGGCCTCGGCCCCAGGGCCGGCCAACCAGTCGCCGATGATGTCCCGGTTGGCCTGCAGGCGGTGCAGGCAGCGCTCCAGCCACTCATCGGCGGCGGTCGCTCCAGCAGGCCAGGGTGCTGGCAAGGGCGGCGACGCTGACCCGCCCGAGCATTTCCGATGGTAAGGCGGCCAGCCTGCGTTCGACTTCGGGCGGCCCGACATAGGCCACGGCGCACCGCATCCCGCCGAGGTTGTAAGACTTGCTGGCCGAATAGAGCGTGACCGTTCGGCGGGCCAACTCCTCGGATAAGGAGGCGAACGGGACGTGGAGGCCGCCGTTGAGCACGAGGTCGGCGTGCACCTCGTCGGAGACGACGAGCAGACCGTGCCTGTCTACGAGCTCACCCAGCCTGACCAGTTCTGGAAAGGAAAGCACCCGCCCGGTCGGGTTGTGGGGGTTGGCGAGCAACAAGAGCTTGGCCTCGCCGCGCCTTCTCCTCCGCCAGGTCCAGGTCGAAGGCCCAGCCCTTCCACGGTCTCGAACGCCGGCACGGCCAGCAGGCGACGGCCCGAATCCTCGATGGCCCGCCACAGCGGCGGGTACGAGGGCGTGAGCAGGAGGATCCCGTCGCCCGGCGAGGTGGTCAGGTCGACCAGCACCTGGACGGCCTGGACGACGTCGCAGAACAACCGGAACCGGCCCCCCTCGGGCGACCAGCCGAACCGGTCGGCCATGCGCGCCGCCCATTTTTCTTCGAGGAGGACGAGTCTCGTCCCCGCTGGCGTACCCGAGGTCGCCGGCATCTGCCAGCGCGCTCAGCGCTTCCCTCACCGGACGTCGGCGTCGGGAAGTCCATATCGGCGACCCAGCAAGGGATCACCCCGTCGCCGGCCTTGGCCCACTTAGCGCCGGGCTTCGAGTCCGAAGCCACGCCTCGTCGAGCTCGTCGAACCCGTCGTCCGGGGGGAGCCTGGGCGCCAGAGGGGGTTTCGCCACCGGGCATCGTATAACGCCATCAGGTGCCACCCTGGGCTCGCTCGTTGGCTGGGTCGCTACGGACGGGTGGCTCCGGGAATATAGCTGGGTTTGAGCCACGGGCGCTGGGGGCACCGTTTGTAGCCACAGTTCGTTCCGGCCGGTCCGCAGAGCCCTGTCGTTTGCGGTCGAAAGGGAAGCTGTGGCAGAATTGCGCCGTGGCAGTAGCGCTCAAGGGCACGGCTATACCCTGTGCTACTCCCGGCGCGGCCTTTTTGGGCCTCGTAGTAATTACCTGACGCGCACGCCTAACAACGTGCGCGTCGAACGACCTCCCTTTGGGGAGGTCGTTTTGTTTCCAGCCTGAACCAGACTGACACCATCCGATGACAGCGAGGCACCGATGCAACTGACCGGGGCGCAAGCCCTAATAAAGAGCCTGGAGATGGAGCACACGGAGGTCATTTTCGGCCTGCCCGGGCGGCGCCATCCTGCCGGCCTACGACCCGATCCTCGACTCGCCCATCCGCCACGTACTCGTCCGCCACGAACAGGGCGCCGGCCATATGGCCGAGGGTTACGCGCAAGTGGCGGGCCGGCCGGGCGTGGTCATGGTCACCAGCGGCCCAGGCGCCACCAACCTCGTAACTCCCTTGTGCGACGCCTATATGGACTCCGTCCCGCTGGTGGCCATCACGGGCCAGGTGAGCCGGGCCGTAATCGGGACGGACTCGTTCCAGGAGGCTGACACGGTCGGCATAACCCGGTCGGTCACCAAGCACAACGAGCTCGTGATGGAGCCGGAGGACATAGCCCTGGCCGTTCGGCAAGCCTTTTTGCTCGCCACTACGGGCCGGCCCGGGCCGGTGTTGCTCGACATCCCCAAAGACGTCCTAACGGCCCGTCTTGAGTGGCACTGGCCGGACGACGACGAGGTCTCGGCCTCGCTCCCCGGGTACAAGCCGACGACCAAGGGCCACCCGCGTATGGTGCGCGAGGCGGTGAGGCTGATAACCGCTTCACAGCGGCCCGTGATTTACGCCGGCGGAGGGATCCTGAAGGCGCGGGCCAGCGAGGCGCTGCGCAAACTGGCCGAGCTCGCCGGGCGCTCCCGTGGTCACCACGCTCATGGCGCGCGGCGCATTCCCCGACAGCCATCCTCTTTGTCTGGGGATGCCGGGAATGCACGGGAATTACGCCGCCATCATGGCCATGCAAGAGGCGGACCTGTTGATCGCCCTCGGCACCCGGTTCGACGACCGGGTCACGGGGCGGGTCAGTTCCTTTGCGCCCGGGGCCAAAATTGTCCACGTCGACATCGACCCGGCGGAGCTGGGCAAAATCCGCCGGCCCGAGGTGCCGATCGTCGGTGATTGCCGTCTGGTAACAGAAGAACTAGCTCTCGGGTGCTTATCGCCAGCGGGGAGCCCCAGCCGGACCGGACGGAGTGGTGGGGGCAATTAAAGGAGTGGCAGGCCCGTTTCCCGCTCTACTACGAGCCCCAGGCCGACGGCGACCTGTTGAAGCCTCAAGCCGTTATCGAGGCGATCCGGGACGCCAGCCCGGAGGACACGACCGTCGTCGCCGGCGTGGGCCAGCACCAGATGTGGGCCAGCCAGTACTGGCGGTTCGACCACCCCTACACCTGGGTCAATTCTGGTGGCCTGGGCACGATGGGCTTTGCCGTGCCGGCGGCCATCGGGGCCAAGGTGGGCCGGCCCGACCGGACGGTGTGGGCCATAGACGGCGACGGCTGTTTCCAGATGACAGCCCAAGAACTGGTGACGGCTTCGAGCGAGCGCATCCCCATAAAGGTGGCCATCTTGAACAATGCCTACCTCGGGATGGTCCGCCAGTGGCAGGAAATGTTCTACGAGGAACGTTATTCCGAGGTCTACCTCTCACCCGACCTGCCGGACTACGTGAAGTGGGCGGAGTCCATGGGGTGCGTCGCTTTCCGCGTCGAGCACGCCGACGACGTCGGCCCCGTGGTGGAGAAGGCCAACTCCATCGACGACCAGCCCGTGGTCATCGATTTCCGCACGGACTCCCGGGAAAAGGTGTTCCCCATGGTCCCGGCCGGCCAGTCCAACAGTGACGTGATCGTCCATCCCGGCCTTCGCCCGGGCGGCGAAAAGGTGGTGCAATGATGTCCGTCGCCAGTCCGGTCACGACCTGGGTCTCTGGCAGCGGGCGACTTCACCACCAGACCATCTCGATAATCGTGGAGAACCGCGCCGGCGTCCTGGCCCGTATCTCGGCGCTGTTCGCCCGCCGAGGCTTCAACATAATCTCGCTGGCCGTGGCCCCGACGGACGACGACGCCTTCAGCCGGGTCACCATCGTGGTCGACCTGGAAGAGACCTCGGTGGAACAGCTGACGAAGCAACTGTTCAAACTGGTCAATATCGTGAAGATCACCGAACTTACGCCCGGCGAAGCCATCGAGCGAGAACTGGCGCTGCTATCCGTGCGCTGCGCCCCGCCCGGCGGTCCGGGGCCATCCCGCGGGGAGGTCGGGGATCTGGTGCGGATCTTCGGGGGCACCATTGTGGACGTCGGCCAAGAGGCGCTTACGGTTATGCTGGCGGCCCAGCCGGCGGTACTGGACGACTTCGAAGAACTCCTGAAACCATACGGGATTATCGAGATCCAGCGTACAGGCCGGGTGGCCCTGCCTAAATTGGAGCGGCCGCCGGCGCGCCGCGGCCCCCAGCCGCTACTAAGAAATGAGCCGCCAAGGGAAAGGCCCAAGAAGGGAAAGACAGGTAAATGGCCACCATCTACTACGACCGCGACGCCGACCCATCTCTCATTACGTCTCGTCGGGTTGCCATAATCGGTTACGGGTCCCAGGGGCATGCCCATGCGCTCAATCTGAGGGACTCGGGCGTGGACGTCCGGGTCGGGCTTCGTAAAGGCTCCTCTTCCGTGGAAAAGGCAGAGTCGGCCGGGCTCAAGGTGACCGACCCCGCCACCGCCGCTTCGGAAGCCGACGTCATCATGGTGCTGGCTCCCGACACGGCCCAGCAGGCGATCTATAACGAGTCGATCGAGGCCAATTTGCGGGCCGGGGACGTGCTCATGTTCGCGCACGGGTTCAACATCCGCTTCGGCTTGATCGACCCGCCCGAGGGCATCGACGTGACCATGGTGGCCCCGAAAGGCCCTGGGCACCTGGTGCGGCGCACTTACGAGGGCGGTGGCGGGGTCCCGAGCTTGTTGGCGGTAGAACGGGATGCCAGCGGGAAGGCCAAGTCCATCGGCCTTTCGTACGCCTGGGCGCTGGGCTCCACCCGTGCCGGTGTGCTGGAGACGACGTTCAAGGAAGAGACAGAGACGGACCTGTTCGGCGAGCAGGTCGTGCTCTGCGGCGGGCTCACGTCGCTCATCAAGGCCGGGTTCGACACTCTGGTCGAGGCTGGTTACCAGCCTGAATCGGCCTATTTCGAGTGCCTGCACGAGGTGAAATTGATCGTCGACCTCATTTACGAGCACGGGATAACCGGGATGCGCTACTCCATTTCGACCACTGCCGAGTACGGCGACATGACGCGTGGGCCGAGGGTGATCAACGACGCCGTCCGGTCCGAGATGAAACAGATCCTGGCCGACATTCAGTCGGGGGCGTTCGCGTCGGAGTGGGTGGAGGAGAACCGCAATGGCCTCCCCAATTACCACCGCCTCCAGAAAGAAGGCGCCGAGCACCCGATCGAGAAGGTCGGGGCTGAGTTACGGGCCATGATGCCGTTCCTGTCGTCGGGGGGACCTCGCCCGCAGGACGTCTCCGGGGGCTAACGGCTAATCCACAGGGCTCTGGTGCCAGTGAAAAAAGCGCTGCGAGCCGGTCGTTTTTTCGCAGCTGCTACCGCCGCCCCGGGCGACGGTGACCGCGACAGGGGCCAGGTCGACCTCGATTACGATGTCGTTGTCGTTGGTTCGGGGTTCGGCGGGTCGGTAGCGGCCCTGCGCCTGTCGGAAAAGGGTTACCGGGTCGCCGTACTCGAGGCGGGCCAGCGCTTCGATGCCGCCAACCTGCCCCGCACCTCTTGGGAAGTGCGGCGGTTTTTATGGGCGCCCCGGGTGGGCTGCTACGGCATCCAGCGGGTCCATTTCTTGCGCGACGTCCTGGTGCTCGCCGGCGCCGGAGTGGGGGGCGGCTCCTTGAACTATGCCAATACCCTCTACGAACCGCTTCCCGCTTTTTACGATGACCCGCAGTGGCCAGCCGGGTATTGACTGGCGGGCCGAACTGGCCCCGTATTTCGCGCAAGCGAAACGGGTGCTGGGAGTGGTGGACAACCCGGCCCTGACTCCGGCGGACGAGGCCATGAGCGAGGTGGCCTCGGAGATGGGCGTGGCCGGGACGTTCCGGCCGGCCCCCGTTGGGGTGTTCTTCGGGCCGCCCGGGAGCGCGCCCGGCGCCTCTTTCGCCGACCCGTACTTCGGCGGGACGGGGCCGGCCAGGCGGTCCTGCTTGCAGTGCGGCGAGTGCATGACCGGTTGCCGTCACGGGGCCAAGAACACCCTCCTCACCAATTACCTCCACCTGGCCGAACGAGCCGGGGCGGTGGTTTTGCCGCTGACCACGGTCCAATCTCTCGAGCCTCGTCCGGGTGGTGGGTGGTTGGTGGGGACGGTGCGTACAGCTCGTTTCGAGGGGGGGCCAGTAGCTCCGGCCGGCCGGCGCCGCGTGTTCACGGCCGGGCAGGTAGTCCTGGCCGCAGGGGCGTTCGGGACTCAGAGGCTGCTGCAGGCCATGGCGCTGGCGGGCAAATTGCCCGGGATGTCGCCCCGGTTGGGCGAACTAACGCGCACTAATTCGGAGTCGTTGCTGGCTGCGGTCGTCCCCCACGACGGCCCCCGGCCCGATTTCAGCCGGGGAGTGGCCATAACCTCGTCCTTTTACCCCCAGCCCGGAACTCACGTGGAGCCGGTCAGGTACGGGCACGGCTCGAACATGATGGGCCTTTTCGGGACTATCATGGTCGGGACGGCTCGCGGGCGACGTGGTGGACGGCTCCGGGGCCACGAACGGCAGCGGCCCCAGCCTGAGGCAGTTCATTTTGGCGGCGGCCCGCCGGCCCGGCGCCTTATTGAGAGCTCTCGACTTGCGCGCCTGGTCTGAACGCACCGTTATTGCTCTGGTAATGCAGGCTCACGACAATTCGCTGACCATATCGGGCCAGCGAGGCTTCTTCGGGCGGACGAGGCTCGTGAGCCGGCCGGGGCACGGCCAGCCCAACCCGACGTGGCTGCCGGTGGGCCACGAGGTCGTGCGACGGTTGGCCCGTGCTGTGGCCGGGGATCCGGGTGGGACCTGGGGGGAGATATTCGGGATGCCGATGACGGCGCATTTCCTTGGTGGTTGCGTGATTGGCGCATCTGCCGGCGACGGCGTGATCGACCGGTTTCACCGGGTCTATTCTTGCCCGGGCCTGTACGTCGTGGACGGTTCGGCCATGCCTGCCAACCCGGGGGCCAACCCGGCTTTGACTATTACGGCCATGGCGGAACGGGCCTTTTCGTATTGGCCAAACAACGGCGACCCTGACCCGAGGCCACCACTGGACAGTGGGGGCCATTCCGGTGGCTGGATGACGGCTGTGCCCATCGTGGCGCCGAAGTGGCCGGTGGTGCCGGTGGGTGCCGGCGGGGAGCTTCGGCTCGGCTGACGGGGCCGGTTGGCTTGCGGGCGGCTTTGACGTGCGTCGGCACCTCTGGCCGGGCCGGTATTGAGCCGTCCCTTTTCTCCAGAGGTCTCTTCTGGGCGCGCTTTTCGGAACCGGGTGCGATTGAAGCTCGATTTCGACAAAAACGTCGCCCGGAAGCACGAAGCGCGCCCAGAAGGGCATGGTTTCTCCCAAAACGGCATGGTTGTCTGCCCAAAACGGCCCCTTGGCCGCCCCGCCAGACCCTCGAACGGCCTTCTGGCGAGAGTTCTAGGACCTCGTCAGTACGATCTTGCCGAACTTGTGCCCGGTGTCGAAGCGTTCATAAGCCTCGGCCACTTTCTCGAAAGGGTAGGTGGTCTCGACGACCACCTTGACCCTCCCGGTCGCCAGCAGGGGCAAGACGTGGCTCTCGAGTTGACGGGCCAGGAGGGCCTTTTCCTCGACCGAACGGGTGCGCAAGGTCGAGCCCCGCACCGTCGCCCGCCGGTGCATAATGAGGCCCAGGTCCAGCTCCACCCGGCCTCCGGCCCCGACCCCGATCACGACCAGGCGCCCATGAGGCGCCAGTGAACCCAGGGCGGCGGGGACACCAGGGCCGCCCACCAGCTCGAGCACGATGTCGAACGGACCGAGGGTGAGGGCTTCGTCGGGTGCCGCGCATATAGGTCCCAGCCCGGCCACCTCGTCGCGGAGGTCGCCGTAGCGAACGCTGGCGACGACGCTGGCCCCGGCCGCTACCGCCAGTTGTACGCCGGCTACACCTACGCCTCCGGCGGCCCCCGTAACCAGGGCCCGGTCGCCCATGGTGAGCCCGGCCTGAGGAAAAAGAGCGTCGTAAGCGGTCCCGAACGCCTCGGAGAAGCCACCGGCCTCGACCAGCGAGCACTCGCTGGGGACCGGCATGGCCACTCGCTCGTCCAGCACTGCCAGCTCAGCCTGGGCGGCCCCGGCGAGCAGGCCCATTACGCGGTCCCCGGGCGCGAAGCGCTCGACGTCTTTGCCGGTCGCTTCGACCACGCCGGCGCATTCCAAACCGGGTTGGTCATCCGGCACACCGCGAGGCGGCGGGTAGTGCCCGGCTTTTTGCAGCAGGTCGGCCCGGTTAAGGCCGGCCGCTTCGACCCTGACCAGGACGTCACGAGGGCCTGGCTCGGGGGCGGGGCGTTCCGACCAGGTCACGTCGCCCCCAGAAATTACGACTGCCTTCATCCTCCGAGCGTATGCCGGTACGACTCCCGTGCATCGGCTCCGTGCGTGGCCCCACGAACGGGCCCGGCACCAGCACGAGCTAATAGGCCAGCGCTTGCGGCCCAGCCATCTAGGGTCGCGGCATGGGGGCCGCCGCTAAGAAGACATTGCTCATCGATTGCGACACCGGCATCGACGATGCCATCGCCCTCCTCTACCTGTTGGCCGACCCCGAAGTCGACATATGTGCCATCACCACAGTGTTCGGCAACATCGCGGCCGCCACCGCCGCTCGCAACACGCTGTGGGTGCTCGACGTGGCCGGACGCACGGGAGATATCCCGGTAGCCAAGGGCTCCGAGGTCACTTTGCTCGGCGAGGAAACGCACCGGGCCGGCGATGTTCACGGGGGGGAAGGCCTCGGAGGCTCCGAAGTGGGTCAACCGGCGGGCGAGGCGGTAGACGAGAACGCCGCCGAGTTGATGGTCAGGACAGTCCGGGAACGGCCGGGCGAAGTCCATTTGTTGGCGACCGGGCCTCTGACCAACCTGGCCGTCGCCCTTCGCCTCGAGCCCGAATTACCTCAATTGGTCGACGGCGTGACCTTCATGGGCGGGGCGGCGCTGGCCCCGGGGAATATAACGCCGGCCGCCGAGGCCAATATTTGGCATGACCCCGAAGCGGCGCAGGCCGTCTTGGCCGCCCCGTGGCAAGCGACGATGGTCCCGCTTGACGCCACCATGCGCGAAGTGATGACCGAGGACCAGCGGCGGTCGCTGGCTGAGTCGTCCTCGTCAGCGGCGCGGTTCGCCGGGGAGATCCTCGACCACTACATGGATTTCTACAAAACGGTGTTCGGGCGGAGGTGCTGTGCCTGTCACGACGCCTTGGCCGCCGGCATCGCCGTGGGGGACGTCGTGGCCAAGCGAGCCATGTCCGTGAAAGGCACCGTCAACACGAGCGCCGGTCCGGCCCGCGGAGCCACGATTTGCGATATGCGGGGCCTGTACAAAGGGGAGGTCAGGCAGCGCGGTGCGAACTGCAATGTAGTGCTGGAGACGGCCGGCGATTTCCCCAAGCAGATTGTCCAGCGTCTTTTGCGCAGTTGACGGCCACCGGCGACTTTACCGTCGATGTGGTGATCTTTCGGGCATCGACGGGTTGTAGGGGCACCCCTTTGGGAGGGCTGGGCAATGCTCGGGGCGGAAGCCGGTCGTTTTTGGGCTCAGCGGCGACAGGCGTGGCGAATCCGTAGTTGAGCAGATCGATGGCGCTCTGGGTCGGGTTATAACCGTTCATGACGACGGCCAGCATCGTGCGGTTGCCGCGCACAGCGGCGGCCATAATGCAGTCACCGGCCCGGTCGGTAAAGCCCGTTTTTATCCCGATGGCACCCGGGTAAGTGTCCAGGAAACCGAAGTTCATGCTCGGCAGCCAAACCGGGTGGCCTTTGGGGTCGACAAAGTGGTAGTTCTTCTCTCGGACAATTTGGGCCAACTGAGGTACCGCCAACAGGTCGCGCCCGGCTATGGCCATGTCGCGGGCGCTGACCAGGTTGCCGCCCTCGAAGCCCAATGGCCCGTCGAGCCCCGCCGGGTCGTGAAAAACGGGGTCGTCGGACATCCCTATTTGTGCCGCTGATCGCTCCATTACCGGGGCGAAACCCCTGAGCGTCCCGCTTATCCGGTCGGCGATGGCATAGGCGGCGTCGTTGGCCGAAAACACCAGCAGGGACTGCAAAATCTCGGGCAACGGCCACGCCACGCCCTTTTCGATCCCCACCCTGTTGGGGTACACGTTCTCCGAAACTGTCGTGCCCGGCCACGCCTGCATTTGGCGACAAATACGTGACCGCGATAAGGGCGGTAAGCACCTTGGTCAGGCTGGCCGGGGACAGACGCATGTGCTCGTTGTAACCGGCCAGGACATTGCCGGTACCGACATCGACGAGGACGTACGACAGGGCGTGGGGGACCGGGACGGGCGCCGGCCGGGACGTCGGTTTGGGCCCTTGGCCGTCGGGAGAACAGTGGTCACGACCGCTCTGGTCGTCACAGGCTTGGGCGGCGTTAGAGGCTTGCTTGTCACCGGCGTGCTGGTGCCGGGTTTGCCCGTTGCCCTCCTGCTCGTTGCCGTCTTGCCCGTGAGAGCCTTATTGGGCACCAACCTTCGCGGCGACGCCTTCTTGACCGGCAGGGCACCAGGCGCAGTAGTCCCGCCGGCGGCGGTCCTGCCCGCCGGCGCCGCCGCCGGTGTGCCCGCCGTACCGGCGTTGGCCGACCGCCCGCCGGTGCTAACTGCGACCAACAGGACGCCGACCGCGAGAGCGGCCGTGACCGGAAGCCCGACCCATCTGAGCAGGTTCGCCCGCCTGCGAGGGGGCCGGCGATGTGCATGGCGACGGGAGGCCGGCGGCGCTGCCCGCACGTGCTGGCCACGTCTCGGCGAGGGAGGACGGCGATCGGTACCGATCGCCCGACCATAGTGGAACGTGGGCGCGGGGCCTGTGACCGGCCGCGGTCGACTTCTTTAGGGACGGGGAAGAAGGCCCCGGAGGCCACCAGCAAATGGTGAGTGACTTTATATATGGAGTGCAGGGCGTGCGCTGCACGCGCGACCATGGCTCGATGGCATCTTCAGATAAAGCCCCGGCACGACGCATTTCGGCCCGCATCTCCGCCGTCGCGGAATCGGCCACCCTTGCCATTGACGCCAAAGCCAAAGCGCTGCAAGCGGCGGGCGAGGACGTGGTCGGCTTTGGGGTGGGAGAGCCCGATTTCCCTACGCCTCCTCACATCGTGGAAGCGGCCGTGGAAGCATGCCGTGACCCGAAAAACCACAGGTACACGCCGGCCCCGGGCCTCCCTGAGCTGAGGCAAGCAGTGGCGGCGAAAACGGCTCGTGACACCGGTTATACCGTCGAGGCCGCACAGGTCATTGTGACCAACGGCGGCAAGCAGGCTGTCCTCCAGGCCTTCGAGACACTTCTCGACCCCGGCGACGAGGTGCTCATGCCGGCGCCCTACTGGACCACCTACCCCGAGGCGATCCGGCTGGCGGGCGGACGTGCCCGTCGAGGTCCCGACTACCCCCGAAAGCGGTTACAAGGTCTCCCTGGCTCAACTCGAGGAGGCCTTGACACCACGCACGAAAGTGCTCCTGTTCGTGTCTCCTTCCAACCCGACGGGTGCGGTGTACGACGAGTTGGAAACGGCGGCCATCGGTGCTTGGGCCGACGAACGCGGCTTGTGGGTCATCACCGACGAGATCTACGAGCACCTCGTCTACGGCTCGGCCCGGATGTTCTCGATGCCGGTGCTCGTGCCGGAGCTAGCTGACCGCTGCATAGTCGTGAACGGCGTGGCCAAGACGTACGCCATGACGGGGTGGCGGGTTGGTTGGCTCATCGGTCCGAAAGATGTGGCCAAGGCGGCGGCCAACTTGCAAAGCCACGCCACCTCTAACGTATGTAACGTGGCCCAGCGCGCCGCTCTGGCCGCCGTCTCAGGATCTCTGGACGACGTGGCCCATATGCGGTCCGTGTACGACCGCCGCCGGCGAGCCATTGTCGCCGCTCTGTCGGAGCTTCCAGGCGTCGTCTGCCCGGAACCGGAGGGGGCGTTTTACGCCTTCCCCAGCTTCGCCGGTGTGCTCGGCCGGCCCCTCGGGCTGAGCCGCCGCGCTCCTGAGACCACTCTGGAACTGGCCGATTTGGTCCTCGAAGAGGCCAAGGTGGCTTTTGTCCCCGGCGAGGCGTTCGGAGCGCCCGGGTGCGGGCGTTTTTCCTACGCATTGGCCGACGAGGACCTAGCCGAAGGCATGGCCCGGCTGGCGAAGTTCTTCGCCTAAGTCTCGTGGGGCGTACGCCCCAGAGCCGTGGGCCCGAGTGGGGCCGGCCTGAGTGGGGTGGGCCCGAGTGGGGTGGGCCGGGGGTGCCGAGTGGGGTGGGCACAGCCGGGTTTCCTCTCCCTTCGAGCAGAGGCCGGGCCGGTTGGCGACGGACTGTGGGCCCGGTCGGGCCGCTAGTCCCTTCCCTGTCATAGGCGGAGCCGGTGGCGGTGGCTCCCGTGGCCTCCCCTCTCTGAGGCCCCGCCTTTTGCTGCCCCGCTTCTATCCGGCGCCATGCCATGCCTGACAGTGCTTCCAGCACCACCCGGTTGGCCAGGTAAGCGGTGACCTCTGCATGGTCGTAGGGCGGGGACACCTCCACGACGTCGATACCGGCCAGCGGGAGTTCCATGGCACAGCGTCGTACGGCGTCGAGGAGTTGGCGAGCGGTCAACCCGCCCGGTTCAGGTGTACCGGTACCGGGAGCCATCCCGGGGTCGACAACGTCGATGTCGACCGACAGGAACACGCCCTCGCAGCCGTCCATCGCCATCTCGAACACCTCATCGAGGCAGACCCCCAGCCCCCGGTCGCACACCTCGGTCATCTCGTAGCTCCGCATCCCCTGCGTCGCCATCCAGTCCAGCACGTCGGGATCGGGCCAGTACCCGCGCAGCCCGATCTGGAAAAACCGTTCTCCGCGCACGGCCCCTGACTCGATCAGGCGGCGCATGGGCGTACCGTGCCCGTAGAGCGAACCGAACTGGGTGTTGGCGGTGTCTGCGTGGGCGTCGAAGTGGACGAGGGCCAACCGCCCCCAACCGACCTGATGGGCGACGCCGGTGGCGTCGGGAAATGTGACGGAATGGTCGCCTCCGAGCACCACCGGTACGCAGCCAGCCCGGGCCACCGCGGTCACGGCCTGTTCCAGGCGGCCCAGCGATTTGTCTATTTCGCCCGGGAGCATTTGGACATCGCCCAGGTCGACGACCCTTAGCTCGGTCAAGGGGTCGACACCCAGCGCCAGGTGGGGCCGCATACCGTCATGGGCCAGGTAGTCGGTGAACCTGATGGCCTGCGGCCCGAAACGGGCGCCCGGCCGGTGTGAGGTGCCACCGTCGAAGGGCGCGCCCAAAATGACGGCGCCGGCGGCGCTGAAACTGGCCGGGTCGTCGAGGTCGGCTGCGGGCACGCCGGCGAAAGTGGCGTCCGGGCCGTACATGTTGCCCAACCTCATGCCGGCGAGGCTACTGTGCGCATTTGGCGGTCGCCAGAGGCGCTAACCCGGTCTATAGGGCGTTCGTGGCGTGCCGTTCTGGGCGTGCTTTCTCATTCTCGGCGAAATTTTTGCCGAATATCGACATTTTTGACGCCGAGTTCATCCAACCGCGCCCAGAATGCCCCTATTTGGGGGGAAAAAAGGGCGACGGCAGACCGGTCAGGCCATCGTGGCCAACACCTCACGTACAATTTCTTCGGTAGTACCCGGGTGCAGGAAAATTAACCGGGCCACGGTCTCGCCCTCCCACTTTGTCGGGGTCACGAAGGCGATCTGCTCGTCGAGCAGCCGGCCCGACCACCTCTGGTAGTCGGCCGCCTCCCACCCCTTGCGCCGGAAGAGCACTATCGACAATCCCGGGTCACGCACTAATTCCAGCGCCGGTTCTTCGGTTATGAGCGCGGCCGTCACCTGGGCCATGGACAGGGCGGCGTCGACGGCGGCGGAATACGCGTCGGTCCCGTTCACCACGAGGGAATACCACATGGCCAGGCCCCTGGCCCGCCTGGTCAGGTGGTAGGCATAATCGCTCGGGTTCCACTCGTCGCCGGCTCCCGTGTGAATGGGGTCGAGGTAGGAGGCGTGCTGGGCGTGGACGGCTTTGGCCAGCGCCGGCTCCCGGTACAACAGGCCGGCGCAATCAAATGGGGCGAAGAGCCATTTATGGGGGTCCACCACGAACGAATCGGCGTGTTCTGACCCGACGAAAAGCGCCCTCACCGTTTGGGATTTCGACAAGAGGGCGGCCCCCCCGTAGGCGGCGTCGACGTGGAACCAGAGCCCCCTCCGCAGGCAGACCTCCGCCACACCGGCCAGGTCGTCAACTATGCCCGCGTTAGTGGTCCCGGCCGTCGCCACCACCGCCACCACGTCGGTCGGGTCGGCCTCTGCTTGAAGGGCCGCCTCGAGGCCGGCGCCCGTCAGCCGGTGGCCGGGGCTCTCGACCACCAGAGCGCCGGCGCCGATCACGTGTAGCGCCTTGCCCACCGAGGAATGTGCGTCCTGGCTGACTGCCACACGCACGTCCCGTCGGGCCAAACGGGCACGGCCCACCTCGCGTGCGACCACCAATGCCGACAAGTTGGCCGCCGAGCCGCCGGACACGAAGCAACCACCTGCCTGCGCCGGCATCCCCGCCGTGTCCGCCAAAAACCTGAGCGTCTGGTTCTCGGCCATGACCGCGCCTCCGGCCTCCAGCCACGAGGTGCCCTGCAAAGATGAGGCCGATACGACCATGTCGAAGAGCAGCGACGCTTTTGTCGGAGCGGCGGGCACGAAAGCCAGGAACCGGGGGCTGTCGCAGGAGATGACCGAGGTGACAATCCGGTCGGCAAATAACTCCAGTATTTCCAGGGCGTCTCGGCCACCCGCGGTGACCAAACCGGCTAAGGCGTCCTCGAGGACGGCTTTTGGCTTGGGATGGTCGAGCGGTACGGGGTCGACGGACAACCGCTGGCGGCAGTAGTCGAAGACAGCTTCGGCCATGGCCGGGTCATAAGTGAACATCAGGCTGTTTCAGGTGGGACGGCCCAAGAGGTCAACATGGCCCGTACCGGGTTTTCCGGCCATGGACAGGATTTCCTCATCGTCTTGGACGTCCTCGTGCCCGATGACGGACAGCCGGTAGCCGAGCGCACGGAGCATGGCCAGGTAACGCCTGGCATTTCCCCATGGAGAGCTGTCCAGGGCCAGCGGGTAAAACTCGCTGATCAGTATGGGGCGGCTTTCCGAGATCGTCCTGGTCGACCCGCGTATGACCAGGGGCTCGGCCCCTTCGACGTCGATCTTGACGGCGTCCACCCGGGTGGCCCCCACCTCATTGAGGACGGTGTCCAGAGGGTAGGTGGCGACGACAAAACTTGCTTCCACCGCCTGCGCCGGCGGCCCTTCGATAGGGATCAAACGCCCGTTGCTACCGTCGGTCTCGAGCGCGGCGGCGCCGGCGCGTTCCCCAGAGCGACGGCGACCACGTCGATATTCTCGAAGCCGTTGTCTTTGGCGCTCTGCCTCAGTAAGGCCACATTGCGGGGGTTCGGCTCTATGGCGATGACCCGCCCCGTCGGGCCGACCAGAGAGGCGGCCAGGAGGCTGAACCACCCGATGTTCGCCCCGATGTCGACGAACGTGGCCCCCGGCGGGAGGAGCTTGCGCAAGGTAGCGGAGACCTCCGGCTCGTAACTGCCCGTGCGGGCCACGGTATGGCCGACGGCGTAGTCCGCCGGGTCGACGCGGATCAGGAAGCCCTCGCAGGCGTCGACGGTCTCACCTGTGAACACCTCTCCGGCGGGCCTTCCCGCTTGCCGGCGGGCGAACTCGACGCTGCCCAGGAACTCGGACACGAGCTCGTCCAGGCTCAACCTGCTCGCGGCCAGGCGCTGACGGTAATGGGCCAAACCGTCAGCGTCAGGCTGACGCCCGAGAAGCAACCGGTAACAGGCGATCACGTCACCGAACGTGGCGTTGCGGTCACCCTCTTCTCTCGCCGAAGCGCCACCGTTGGGTGCCTCACTATGGGGGCGCCGGGCGGCCAAGCCCACCGCCGCCGCATCGAGCGCTCTCTCAATGGCCAGGTAAGATTTGAGTAGTAGCTGGTTGGCTGTTTTCTGGAAACCGTCCGGGTGTCGACCGGACTGGACAGGGGGGTCGCCCGAAGTCCCATCAAGGCGGCTAGCAGGCACCGCCGGCTATGCTACCGCCCGTGATACCCAGGCTTGAGGGACGCCCGGAACTGCTAGACGACGACATGTCTTGGTGGACAACGAATCGCCGTATTGCCTTTGTAACACCTCGGTTCGGGGCCGAGATAGTTGGTGGGGCGGAAGCCGTGGTGCGCGATATTGCCCTTGGCCTGGCCAAACGCGGCTGGGAAGTTCAAATCCTCACTACCTGTGCCGTCAATCCGTACACGTGGGCCAACGAGTTGCCTGAGGGCGCTCAAGAGGACAGCGGGCTGCTGGTACGGCGGTTCGCCAACGTCCTGGCCACCTCGGCCAGCGAGGAGCACCGGGTACACGGGAACATCTACTACGGCCAGCCGACATCGCTCGACGAGCAGGTGACGTGGCTAAACGCCCTGTTCCGGACGCCGGGGATGTTCGAGGCGTTGCTCAGGGAGCGTGACAGTTTCGACGCCATTATTTTTGCGCCGTACCTGTTTTGGAACACCACGGTATGTATGCCCATCGTGGCCGATCGCGCCGTGGTTATGCCGTGCTTGCACGACGAGACCTACGCCCATCTCGGCGTCATGCGCCACGTCCTG
Source organism: uncultured Acidimicrobiaceae bacterium (assembly GCA_963749305.1). Classification (GTDB taxonomy): domain Bacteria; phylum Actinomycetota; class Acidimicrobiia; order Acidimicrobiales; family Palsa-688; genus Fen-671. The sequence continues at coordinate 170,442 of CAVVMN010000009.1, read as the reverse complement.
TCATTGCCCGCATCGGTGTGGTTCCTGTCGGGGCCGGAACACGACCTGGCCCACAGCATGGGGCCGGTTACCCCCAACCACAGTGTGGTCGGTGCGGGCATGGACGTCCCGAAACAGTACGCCCCTAACGAGTTCCGCGAGGAGTACGGGATCGATGAGCCTTTCATCCTGTACTTGGGGCGGCGCGAGGCCGACAAAGGCTGGCCATGGCTCGTCGACGTCTTCGCGTCGACCAAAACCCGGGTCAAATTGGTGAGCGCCGGTGCAGGTCACCCCGACGTTCCCCCGCGGTTGCGCGGTCGCGTCATCGACATCGGCTACCTCACCACCGAGCAGCGCAACAGTGCCCTGTCCGCCGCACTGGCTTACGTGCAACCCAGCTTGATGGAGAGCTACTCGCGGACCTCGATGGAGTCATGGCTGGCGGGCCGGCCGGTGTTGGTCCGCCGGGGGAGCGCCGTCGTTGAGTGGCATTGTTCGCGCTGCGATGGCGGCCTGGCCTTCGCCAACTCGCTGGAGCTGGGGAAGCACCTGACCAGGTTCGAGGCCAGCCCGAAGGCCACCGACGAAATGGGCCGGCGGGGCCGCGCCTACGTCATGGAGAACTATCAGTGGTCGCACGTGCTGGACCGGATGGAACGCGACATCATGAGGTTCGCCAAACGCCCTGCTTCTAACGGCCATGCTGCCGTGAGCGGCACCAAGCGCGCCCTGTAGGCCACCGGCTCCCCGGCTTCCAGCTCTCCCCCCTAACGCCAAATTCAAGGGGGCAGATTGAAGGGAAGGGGCGGGGCCGAGAGTTCGAGCCGCGATGGTGGCTTATGGGTACTCGGGTTCTGCCGCTTCGACGCCGGCCCATCGCGCCCACACCTGCGTCGGGGTCACGTTCCAGCGCCTCTCCATCTGAGCACGGGTAGCGAACGCCCACGGCAACAATCGGGCAATACCGCCTCGCACCCCGCCATCGGGGCCGTTGCGCACGCGGTCGCGCAATGCTTTGGCCACCAGCGGGCGAGGGCCATTGCGGACCATGCTCAGCGTTCGATTGCGTTCCGCCATGACCCGCACCCACGGCCGTCGCTCTCCGCCCGAACTGGCCGAGCGCCGGTGCTCCACGGTCGTCGCCGGGTCGTAGACCAGCCGCCGGCCGGCCAGCTGGGCTCGCCAGCACCAGTCGACGTCTTCGTAATAGGCAAAGAAACGGCCGGCAAAGGGCCCTACCTCCGACCATGTCTCCCTACGCGTCACGAGGGCGCACCCGGAAAGGGCGAAGCGGTCGGCGATCTGATCGAACTGGCCGTCGTCGGGCGTGTTGGCGCCGATGTCGCCGCCGTAGCCCCGGTCATCGAGGAAACCGCCGGCGCTATTGATCAAGCGCACAACTCGCCCGGGGGGCGCCGGTTCGCCGTTCACGAGGACCTCTCCACCGGAGTTGGCATCCGGTAGCGGTACGTACCACGGTTGGCGGCCAGCCGTCCAGCGCCAGCGGCCACTGCTGGCGTCACCCTCCGCCCGGTACAGCCCGGGCCCGACGGCCACGTCGAGAAGTTCCGCGCCGTCGACGGTCACAGACCGGAGTTGGCGACCCAGAGGCCGGGCGTCCCCAGGTGCATGCCACTCCTCGTCGGGGTACTGGACCTCGCGGTAGAGGGTGGAGAGGACGATTTTGGGCCCGACCGCCGCCACTGACGCATCCTGGAGCGATTCCACGGCCGAGGCCAGCCAATCAGGCCCGGCAGTGGCGTCGTCGTTGAGCAGGCCCACCACGTCACCGGTGCAGGCGCCCACGCCCAGGTTGACCGCCGGCGCGAAGCCGGTGTTGGAAGGCAACCGCAGGATCCGCGCCCCGGCCTGCTCACCGAGCCGAGTGGCGTCGGAGGCTTCCGAACCATTGTCGACCAGCACGACCTCGTCGGCCTGCTCCACGACCGATGTGAGGCACGGCACCAGCCAGTCGCCCGGGCGATAGGAGACGACAACAACGCTCGTTCTCACCAGGCGCCCCTGCTTACGAAGCCCGCTTGCTCAGAAGGCGCGGGCTTGGGCTGCTTCGATGACCCTTCGGGCGGTTTCCTCCCGGTCGGTGGGCTCATTCGAGACCACCAGGGCCCTGGCGCCAGGGGTTGAAAAGGACGGAAGGGAGGAGCCTTCCCCGCCGGCCCCCAACTGACCGGCCTTGTCCTGGTGAAGCCGGTCCCGGTCAAGCTGGTCCGGGTCAAGCAGGGCCTCGTCGAGTAGAGCCTGGTCGAACAGGACTACTACACGGCCGGGCCACTCGGCGGCCAGCCTCTCCACCACCTTTGCCTCTCGTCCCGCTAATTCCGGTACCCACCCGATGATGGCGTCGTAGCCGCCCCGCCAGGGGTCGATCTTCGCCAGGGCGCTCAAGGGGAGCGGCCCATCCTGGTCCACCCCTTCCTGTGCGCCGGCCTCCTGTGCGCCGGCCTCCTGTGCGCCGGCCTCCTGTGCGCCGGCCTCCTGTGCGCCGGCCTCCTGTGCGCCGGCCTCCTGTTGGCCGGCCTTGTGCCCTTCGCCCTTCTGCCCTTCGCCCTTCTGCCCTTCGCCCCTGTGCTCGGCTGCCTTGTGTTCGCCCGGGCTCTTGTACGCCCCGTTCGCCGGCGCTTCATAGCGGTCGACGTTGGCGTGGGCCGCGACAGCGTCCGCCAGAGCGCTGGGTACCCCCACGAGTGCGAACTGAGGGCGGCGCCGCCATCCCGGCCGGTAACGGCTCGATTTTCGAAGCAGTTCCTCGAACACTCCCGCCGCTTTGTCGGCCACGGCCTCCCAGGTGGGCGGGCGCTGGTTGGCCAGGGCCACTAACCGCTCCCGGAACGGCTTGTCGGTCAATCCTCTGACGATGGCCTCGGCGATGGCGCCCGGGTCAGCGGGCTGGAACCGGGCGTCGCGAGGCAAGATCTCCTGCAACGACGAGTTGTCACCCGCCATGGTCGGGGCGCCGCACGCCATCGACTCGACGACGGGCAGGCCGTACCCCTCGTAGAGGGAAGGGAAGATGGCCAGTTCGGCGCACTGGTACAGGCTGACCAGCACCTCTTCAGGCACGAAACCCGGTATGAGCAGGCGGTCCTCGACCCCAAGGCGCTTGGCCATCACCAGGTAGTGGTTGCGAGTAAGGGGCGGGGCCTCGCAGACGATCACCAGCTGGTGGCGCCGGACCAGGTCTGAGGGCAGCGACGCGTAGCCTTCGAGCAGGTTGTCCACGCCCTTCCTCGGGTTGAAGGCGCCGTTATAGACGATGAACCCCTTCTGGAGGCCCGGTACCCCTCGTTTTGCCACTTCGAGGGAGCGTTGTCGCGACTCGGGCCGGCGGAACGCGGGCGCTGTCCCGCTCCCGATGACAGAGACCCGGTTCTCAGGTACGCCCAGGAGACCGATGGCGTCGTCCTTCGCCGACTGGGACGGCGTCAGCACGGCATCGGCCGTGCGGACCACTTCCCGGCAGCACCTCCAGCGCCTGCGCAGGCCGGGGTCTTCCAGGTACCAACCGGGGAACACGTCGGGTATGAGGTCGTAGAGCGTTACCGACATAAGGAGCCGGTGCACCGTAGCCTCCCTCGGCCAGTACACCCGCACGGGCACCTCGGGCTCGAAGGCCGAGCTCAGATGCACTACCGATGCTGCTGCCCAATCCGGTTTGGTCGTCAGCCAGTCGGCCAGGTCATCGGTGCCTTCAGGTGGCTCGAGCTCTGGGTGGACGACGACCGAGCTGACGAGCTCCGGATGGCGTTTCACGATGGCCCGGGTCAGTTCGACGGTGTAGCGCGCTATCCCCCTTCCTTTGTAGCTGGGGCTTTGTGCCGCCACCAGGTCAAAAATGACGCCCCCGCGGGCTTCTGGTTTGGTCCCGGCCACCGGCTCGATCCTAGCGAGGGGCTCGGGCAGGCCTGATGCGTCAGCAGCGTGCCTGATAACGTTCGCAACATGGCGGTGTGCGAAATCGTCGTGATCGGCAGCTACCCGCCGCTGCCCGGCCCGGCGACGGCGGCCACTTTGGCCGCCGTGAAAAGGGCATGGGACTCGGGAGCAGACGTACGCGTTGTTTCGTACCGCACGGGGGCGGCCGAAATCGCCGTGCCGGTGACCGGCCCGCTCGCGGGCCGGCGTCTCGACCACGTCCGCCAGCACTTCGGCAACCCTCCTGAGGTGGTGCTCGGCCTACAACGGGGCGTGCCGTTCTCTGACCCGCGCCCGTCACAGCAGATGGCGACGGCCCTCGGCCTGGCGGCGGCCCTGCGTCGGTTCCGTCGGGCCACGCTGCTGGTCGGGGAGGACCCAGAGGTCATGCCGGCGTGTTTCCGTATCTTGGCCAGCGCCGTAGACAGGTTCGTAGTAGCCACTCCTGAGGACGCCAGCTGGCTCGTGAAGCGGTACCGGCTGAAGCCGGCCATCGTGGGGGTAGAGGCGGTTGATCCATACCCCAGGGTGACGGACGGCATAGACCTTACGACAGCCGGGCTTTACCAGCCCGGCGCCAACACAGGCCTCACCGTTGTGCAGCTGCCCACGACAACCCTGCCTGACAGGGCCCGCGCCAGAGCGCGGCGGGTGTGGGGGCGCGCTTCCCCTTGGTCTCAAAAGTAGGCAAACTGGCCAAGCTCCGCTTCGACGGCCCAGCCTGGCTGCCCGAGAAGCACCGGGGGACCGGGGAGCACAGGAAGGCCAAGGAGCACTAGAAGGCTAAGGAGCAGTAGAGGGTGGTCGATTGCCGAAGCTCCTGAGCCTGTGGGGGCGGCGCTACGGGCTCGTCGGGCCTCCCGTGCTGGCGGGTGTGGCCGTGCTGGCGGGTGTGGCGTTCTTTGCTTGCCCCGCGCCCGCTGGAGCAACGCCGTACACCGTGGCGACGGAACAAATTGTGCTGCAGCTGGGCCAATCCGGGCTCGGGGACACCTCGTCAGTGCTCGGCAGCCTGCCCGGAACTGTGCCCCAAGTCCTGCCGGGGGAGCGCTGGTCGACTGATTTGCCCGACGCTGAAGCGGCGTCTGTCGAAACGGAGCTGTCCGGGAAAGCGGGGGTCAACTACGTGTCGCCCGTAGTACCGGTCCGCGCTGCCGATCTTGTCCCCAACAACCCTTGTTACAACCAGACCTGCGGCCCGACGAAACCGGTCACCGTAGAGAACCCGTTTGCCGGCTCAGGCGCCACTATCGTCCACCCGAACGGTCAGACCGATCTGTGGGCCATCCACGCCGCGGCCGCATGGGGCGTGACCACCGGCAGCGCGAACGACCTCGTAGCTGTGCTCGACACAGGGGTCGACCCCAACCAGCCCCAGCTCAAGGGCAAGGTGGTCATCGGGCCGGATGTGTGTGCGGACGACCGGCCTCAGTGCTCGTCGCCTTACGACAAGAACGGCCACGGCACGTTCGTGACCGGCATTATCGCCGCCGCTACCAACGACGGTATCGGTATCGCCGGCCTGGGCTGGAATACCAAGGTCATCGACATCAAAGTGCTCGACGACACAGGCAGCGGGAACAGCATGGACGAGGCGACGGGAATTTACGACGCTGTATCCGCCGGGGCCAAGGTGATCAATTTGTCGCTCGAGTCTGAACCTTGCAGCGTGGACGCCTCTGATTGCGGCCCGAACCAGGACGAGGAATCGGCCGTTGAGTACGCCATCGCTCATGGTGTCGTCGTGGTGGCGGCGGCTGGAAATTACGACTCGCCGGACCCTATTTACCCGGCGGATTACCCCGGCGTGTTATCGGTGGCAGCCGCACAGACCAGGGTGCCGTAGACCCTGTAAATGGCGGCCCTTACCTCGACTTTTCGGAGTACGGCGACGCGGCGAACATCGCCGCTCCTGGCGTCAACGTGTTGTCCACCTGGTATGACGGCAACTACGCAGAGGAAAGCGGCACGTCCATGGCCGCTCCGCACGTGTCGGCCGCTGCCGCCCTGGTGATGGCGGCTGACCCGTCGCTCACCGGGCCACAAGTGGCCACCCTTCTAAGGCAGACGGCGGCCCCCCTGGCGTCCGGGAGTGCTCCTCTCGACGGCGGTTTTCTGGACGTGGGCGCCGCCGTCAAAGCGGGCGCCACTCGAGTCGCTCCCGGCCACTCTCGACGGGTACCAGCTCGTCGGGTCGAACGGTGGGGTCTTCAGCTCTGGCGTGGCCGTCGCTCGAGGCTCCATGGCCGGCCAACACCTGGTGCAGCCGGTCGTCGGTGCAGCCGAAAGGCCCGACGGGCTCGGCTACTGGCTGGTTGGCGCCAACGGGAGTGTTTTCGCCTTCGGTGACGCCCACTTTTACGGGTCGTCAGCGAATATGCACCTCGCCCACCCCATAATCGGTATGGCGGCCACGCCCGACGGAAAGGGCTATTGGCTTGTCGGCAAAGACGGCGGCGTTTTCGCCTTCGGTGACGCCCACTTTTACGGTTCGGCCACCAAACTGGTCCCGTCCGGGCCGGCGTTGGCGCCGGTGGTGGATATCGCGGCCACCCCTGACGGCAAGGGCTACTGGCTGGTGGCCAGTAGCGGCCGTGTTGTCGCCTTCGGGGACGCCACCCTTTACGGTCCCCCTACCGCCATGCACTTCGCCTTCCCCGTCACCGGGATGGCCGTTACCCCGGACGGAAAGGGTTATTGGCTCGTGGCCAAAGACGGCGGCGTCTTTGCTTTTGGTGACGCTACTTTTTACGGCTCTGAAGCGGGCAAGCCCCTGGCCCACCCGGTGGTCGGTATGGCGGTCAGCCCGTTTGGCTTGGGTTACTGGCTGGTCGAGGCGGGCGGTCAGGTCATCGCCTTTGGGTCGGCGCCGTACGAAGTGGCGTCCACTAAGGTCTCTTCAGCGTCGATCGTGGCGATCGTTTCCTGAACCTCGGCCCCAAAATGACGTGGCGCGACGGTCCTAGGTGGAAAGGCGCGGCGGGGATAAGCTTCTGGCTAAATTTTGTGCCCATCCTGCCGAGTAATTACTATAAGGGCGACTGGGCGGGGACCGGGGCTTAGTACAGGTTTATACAGGCACGGAGAGCCATTGCCACCCGAACTCGTCCAGCGTCCCGATAACCGGCCGATAACCGGCCCGATAACCGGCATCGTCGCCTCGGGGTTCTGTGCCGGCCAACGGCCGACCAGCTGATGGCGGGCACGTTGGGTAAATGGCTCTCTGTCTCCGGACAGTGGCGCAAAAGTGCGGCCTTTTCGGCGGCAGCACTCGCCGTTGTTTCCTATCTGGCCATTTCAGTGGCTCCCGACACCCTCGCCGGCGCCGACGAAGTGCCGGCCAAGGCTAAGGCCCAGTCCCAAATCTCGGCCCCGGCCCAAATCCCGGCGACACGGGCGGCTGACGAGCCGACCTCTTCGGGGGTCCAGCTCACTGGTTTCGGCTTCGGGCACGGCCACGGCATGGGCCAGTGGGGCGCTTATGGTTACGCCACCGTGTACGGCTGGGACTACCAGCGGATCCTGGCGCATTATTACGGTGGCACCCGGCTCGGGACGATGCCCGCTCCTGAACCTGACGTCACCGTCCATTTGACCGAGCTCGACGGGCACAACGCCATCGCGTCTGCGCTCGGTGGAGGCCAGCTCGTAGCCACGTGGCCCGGTGGGGCCATACTTTCCGCGCCTGCGTTCGAGGTCGCCCGTTCGGGGGGCGAAGAGACCATATCCTCGGGCCCTGGGTGCGACGGCCCGTGGCAAGCGGTGGCCACGACCGCTTCTACAGTGACGATCGCCAGCTCGGCCAGGTCGAGTGGCCCAGCTACCTCGAGCAGCCCAGCTACGTCGAGCAGTCCAGCTACGTCGAGCAGCTCTGGCCCGTCCAGCGGCCCGGGTGCGAACAGCACCAGCTCGCCGCATGCAGCCGGGATCTCGGCGTCGGAGCTGCGAGCCTGCTTGCCGGGCACCGGGCCCCGGGTGTACCAGGGCTTGCTCGTCGTGAGCGTGACGGGCCAGACCGACAACGTCGTGCCCCTCGAGGACTACGTGGACGGCGTTGCCGCGGCCGAGTCGCCACCGATGTGGGCCAATACCGGCGGCGAGGCGGCTCTTCAGGCTCAGGCGGTTGCCGCCCGCAGCGTGGCCGTGGCTCTCGTCTCGTTAACGGGGTCGATCTGTGACACGACGCAGTGCCAGGTGTACAAGGGGCTCCCGGAGCAGTACGGGATGACGGCCGATAAGGCCGTTAGCTCCACGGCGGGACAGGTGCTGTATTGCATGGCGGGCAGTTCTTGCGGGCCAGCCGGGAGCGTGGCGGTCACGGAGTACTCGGCCTCGACAGGTGGCTACTCAGCCGGCGGCGCGTTCCCTGCCGTCCCCGACCTGGGGGACTCGGTCAGCGCCAACCCGGTCCACTCCTGGACGATGAGAATCCCGCTCAGCAGGATCGAGGCGGCCTTCCCCAAGGTGGGCGCCGTCCAGCAGGTCCAGGTGACGCAACGCAACGGCCTGGGCCAGCTGGGTGGGCGAGTAGAAGAGCTACAGGTGGTGGGGAGCGAGGGCTCCGTGGGCTTGACCGGCGACCAATTTGCGGCTGATTTCGACCTGTACAGTGACTGGTTTGCCGTAGGCGGGGCTCAGCCCGCGCCGACGACCACGTCGACCACCTCGCCGGCCCGACCACTTCGACCAGCTCCACGACGTCGAGCACCCCGACCACGTCGCCGGCGACGGGCACGACCGGTGCCGGGGCCGCTTCACCGCCTGTCGTCCAGACGCGGTCTGAGCTGAGCAATGGCTACTGGGTGGCCAATTCGGACGGCAATGTGGCCGCCTTCGGCGAAGCCACCTCGTACGGCACGGCCGCCGGCACTTCCTTGCAAGGCATCGTCACCGGCATGGCGGCCACGCCGGACGACAGGGGCTACTGGTTGGTGGGCAGTAACGGAGGCGTACTCGCGTTCGGCGACGCCAATTGGTACGGTTCGGCCAGCAAGCTCGGCTTGCCCCACCGGGTGGTCGGCATGGCGGGTACCCCAAACGGCCGGGGTTACTGGCTGGTGGCGAGCGACGGCGGCATTTTCGCTTATGGGAACGCCCGCTTTTACGGGTCCACCGGTAAATTCCACCTGGAACGGCCGATCGTCGGTATCGCATCGACCCCGGATGGTCACGGCTATTGGCTGGTGGCGAGCGACGGCGGCATTTTCGCTTTCGGGGACGCCCATTTTTACGGGTCGGCCGGCACCATCCACCTGGAAAAGAAGATCGTCGCCATCGTACCGAGTTCAGACGGGCGGGGCTATTTCCTGGTGGCCAAGGACGGGGGCGTGTTTGCCTTTGGCGATGCGCGCTTCCTCGGTTCGCTGCCCGGAAAACGCATTGCCACCTCCGTTTCGGCGGTAACGCCGACTAATAGCGGCCGCGGTTATTACGTAGTGGCCACGAACGGACGGGTGTACGCGTTCGGGACCGCTACCCCGGCGCGCGAACTGGAAGGAGCTGGCCTGAGCCTGGCCGGGGCGGTAGCCATCGTTGGTTATCGTCCGCGGGCCTGAAGTCGGGGCCCTTCTTACCCCAAAACTCCTAAGCCCCAGCAGTGTTCTTCAACGTGGCGAGGTCGGCATCGACCATCATGCGGACGAGATCCTCGAAGCTAACCTCTGGTTTCCAGCCAAGAACCTCGTGCGCCCGGCTGGGGTCGCCGATGAGCAGGTCCACCTCCGCCGGGCGGAAATACCGGTCCTCCACCCGGACGTGGCGTTCCCAGTCCAGCCCGGCGTGCCCGAAGGCGATCTCGCAGAACTCCCGCACGGAGTGCGTTTCGCCCAGTCGCTATCACGTAGTCGGCCGGGCCCGGTTGCTGCAGCATGAGCCACATGGCCCGCACGTAGTCCTGGGCGTACCCCCAGTCGCGCTGGGCATCGAGGTTGCCCAACGAAACGTGGTCATCGAGCCCGAACTTGATGCGGGCGACGGCATTGGTGATCTTGCGGGTGACAAACTCGAGGCCCCGGCGCGGGCTTTCGTGGTTGAAAAGGATCCCCGAGCTGGCGTGAAGCTGGTAGCTCTCGCGGTAGTTAACCGTGGCCCAGTGCCCGTAGACCTTGGCCACGCCGTAAGGGCTACGAGGGTAAAAGGGCGTCCGCTCGCTCTGGGGGACCTCGACCACCTTGCCGAACATTTCTGACGAGCTGGCCTGGTAAAAGCGGACCGAGGGGTCGACCATCAAGATGGCGTCCAGCAGGCGGATGACCCCCAGTGCGGTGACCTCACCCGTCAGCACCGGCTGGGCCCACGAGGTCATAACGAAGGACTGCGCGGCCAGGTTGTACACCTCGGACGGCTTGTGGTCACGGAGGACCCTAATCAGCGAGGACTCGTCCAGCAGGTCGGCCGCAACCAGGGTGATCTTGTCCGCGATGTGGGCTATGCGTTCGAAGGTCACGGTGCTGCTGCGGCGGTGAGCACCCACCACGTCGTAACCCTTCGAGAGCAATAGCTCGGCCAGGTACGAGCCGTCTTGTCCTGTGATGCCTGTTATCAGGGCTGTCGGCATCCATCCAGCATTGCCCTACCCGGAGCCCCCGGGCAAGCCGGTGCCCTTGGCCGGTCCTGAAAGGGCGCGGACGGCGTCGTCCACGTTGGAAAAGGTCCGGTTCGGGCCAAGGGCGTCAAGAAGGCCAGAGCGCCGGAGGTCGCGGTGGGCTATCTGCGAGGCGCGCGCCACCCCGACGTGGACCCCCTCCTGCTCCAGGCGGACCAGGAGCTCCGACAGGGCCAAGGCCCCGGTGTAGTCGATGTCGGGGATGGCATCTGCGTCCAGGACGAGCGTGTGCACGGGCTGCGGGGCGGCTTTGACCAACTCGAGGATGCGGTCTACGACATGGGTGGCGTTGCCGTACCAGACGGGCGCGTACAACAGGTACACGACGACGCCGGCGACTTGCTCGGTCGGGCGGCCGGCGTCGGTCTGGATCCAGTGGTCGGTCCCGGGTTCTCGCCCGAGGACGGCGTCACGAGGCCTGGCCGCCAAACGGGTCCGCTGGGCCAAGGCCAGGACCGCGGCGGTCACTACCCCTTGCTCGATCCCCACGAACACGACCACGGCGAGCGTAATCACGGCCAGGGCGAACTCGACAACGTTGAAGCGGAAAATGGAGCGCAGCACACCGAAGTGGAAGAGCCTCGAGGCCACGAACATGAGCACTGCCCCCAGAGCAGCCTCGAGGCAGGTCTTTCAATATGCCAGTGGCGAACGCCAGGACGAGGACGACGGCGACCGACGGCGGCCAGGCTGGCCACCTGGGACTTACCTCCGGCGGACCCGACCACGGCCGTTCGGGGCGGGCTGGCGTCGACAGCGAAGGACCCGGTCAGCCCGGCCAGTACGCTGCCGGCCCCTACGGCCGCCAGGTCCACGCTGAAGTCCACCGGGTTGGACTCCTCGAGCGCCGCACTACTCGAGCTGCTAAGCGCCGAACGAGCCGTGGCCGAGGTCTGCACGGTGCACAAGAACGCCACCGTGATGGCTGTGCCTACGAGCTGGCCCAGCTGGTGCAAGCTGGCATCAGGGAACGCCAGCCGGGGCAGGGCGGCATTGACCGGTCCAACGATCTTCACGCCGTGGCTCACGAGGCCAGCCGCGCTGACCAGTGCGGTGGCACCCACGATCCCGATCAAGGCCCCCGGGACCCGGCGGTCGACCTTGTCGCTAACGACAATGATGACCAGGACACCGATGGCGATGGCCAAGGACCAACCGTTGAACTGGTGCAGCTGGTCGAAAAAGGTCCGCACCCGGCCGATGGTCGTCGTGCCGCCGCCCGGCAGGCCCAGGACCGTAGGTAACTGTTTGACAAATATCTCGACCCCGATCCCGGCCAGCAGCCCCGTCATGACGGGGACGGGAAAGAAATCGGCGATCCAGCCCAGCCTGAGCAGCCCGGCCGACCAACAAGAGGCCTCCGGCCAGCAGCGCCGTGGCGCTGACCAGGTGCTCGTAGGTGGGCGAGCCGGTGACCGCCAGCGTGGCCACGCCGGCGGCAAAGACGGGAGCGATCGTGGAGTCCGCCCCGACCGACATCAAGGGGTGCCGGCCGAAGAAGGCGAAGAGCAACGAACCAGCCACGAAGGCGTAAAACCCCGTTACTTCGGGCATTCCGGCCAAGTGGGCGGTGGCCATTTGCTCCGGGATGGCGATCGCCACCAGTGTCAGGCCGGCGAGGGCGTCAGCCGCCAGCCATGAGGACTTGTAGCCGCGAAGCGTCGGCAGTATCGGGAGGACTGGCCTAGGCACTACCCCCACGCCCTCACAAGCACGGGTGCGATGCCCGGCACACTAGCCAATCTCCCAGCGCGGACTGAGGAAGCTCCAAGGTTGGCCGGCTCAGCTGAACGCCGATGAGCATAGGTAGGAGAAAGGAGCAAATCATGGTACTCAGGAAACCGCTGGCCACGCTGGCTTTGGCCGGCGGCGCGTTCGGCCTCAGTATGGGGATCGGCTACGCGGTGGCCAGTGCGGCGACCGGTGGCAGCACGTCGACGGGGAACAGCTCGACCACCGTACCCTCGTCGTCGCCCTCGTCGAGCCCGTCTACTACGGCGCCGAAGCACACATGCCCGAACATGGGCGGCTCCCAGGGGCCTCCCGGCGCTGGCCGCGCCGGCCCCACCACCGGCTGACGGTGCCGTAACGTCGGCCGCTCTATCTGGGTGCAGCAAACGGAACTGGGCGAAAAAATCGCAGGAACTACCCAGAGATCACGCCCAAAACGACAGGCTGCACCCAGAAGGGGGTTACGCGCCGCCTCTCCCTCTCCGGGCTCTCCCCCCGCCCTGCACGTCTTCGCCGCCGGCTTTTCACCCTCCCTGCGCTCCCAAGTAGTGTTGTGCGGTCCGCAACCCCGCTCGGCGGGTACTAAGGAGAGCCAGTGGACCTGTTCGAGTACCAGGGCAAACAGTACTTCGCTCGCTACGGCATCCCCGTCTCGCCCGGCGGCCTGGCGGTCACGCCGGACGAGGCCGTCGCGCTGGCCGAAACGGTCGGCTACCCCGTCGTCTTGAAGGCTCAGGTCCAGGTGGGCGGGCGGGGGAAGGCGGGCGGGATCAAGCTGGCGGCCAACGCCGACGAAGCCCACGCCCACGCCCGGGCCATCCTCGGTATGGACATCCGGGGCCACATCGTGCGCCGGCTGTGGGTCGAGCACGCTTCAGACATCGCCCGTGAGTACTACGCCAGCTTTACCCTCGACCGCGGGGCCAAGGCCCACCTGGCCATGGTGTCAGCCAAGGGAGGGGTGGAGATCGAACAGGTGGCGGCCGAGGACCCCGGGGCTATCGCCAGGCTTCACGTCGACCCGTTCTACGGCTTCGACGAGGGCATGGCTCGCCGCCTGGTCGACGAAGCCGGTATCGACGCCGAGGCCAAGGAGGGGACAGTGGAAGTGCTCGGCCTCCTATACCGCTGCTTCGTCGACGGTGACGCGGACCTGGTGGAGGTGAACCCACTGATCCTGACGACCGACGGCCGGGTCCACGCGCTCGACGCCAAAGTAACCCTCGACGACAACGCCGCCTTTCGCCACCCGGAATGGGAGGAGTTCGCCGGCACGGCGGAGCTGGACGAGCGGGAGCGCCGCGCCCACGACTTCGGTCTGCAATATGTGGGGCTCGACGGTTTCGTCGGCATAATTGCCAATGGCGCCGGTTTGGCCATGAGCACCTGCGACGTCGTCAACCAGGTCGGTGGCCGGCCCGCCAATTTCCTGGACATTGGGGGCGGGGCCAGCGCCGAGGTCATGGCCAACGCATTAGAGGTGATCAATTCTGACCCGAACGTGCGCTCTATTTTCGTAAATATCTTCGGTGGCATCACCCGGGGGGAAGACGTGGCCAACGGTATCGTCACCGCCCTCGGGCGGGTCGATATCAAAGTCCCGATGGTCATCCGCCTGGACGGGACAAATGCCGAGCAGGGCCGGGAAATACTGCGGACGGTCGAGTCCAGCACTGTGATCAGTTCGCCGGACATGATCAGCGCGGCGCGTCTCGCCGTCGAGCTGGCGGGTGAGGAGAAATGAGCATATTCGTCGATGAGTCCACGAAAGTTGTCGTCCACGGCCTGACCGGTGGGCAAGCCCGTTACCACGGGCTCCGCAACCGCGACTACGGGACCAAAGTGGTAGCCGGTGTCAACCCGGCCAAAGGCGGCCAGGACGTCGAAGGGATACCCATTTTTGCCACTGCGGCCGAGGCGAGAGAAGCCACGGGAGCAAACGCCAGTTTTGTCGCCGTCCCGGCCAAGGTGGCCCCCAGCTCCATCCTCGAGGCGGCGAAGGCGGGCATGGAGATCATCGTCTGCATCACCGAATGGGTCCCGGCCCAGGACGAGGCACGTGTTTACAGCGAGCTGAAGCACCTTTACCCGTCTTCCCGCTTGATCGGCCCGAACTGTCCCGGGATCATAAGCCCGGGCAAGTGCAATATCGGTATCACGGCGGGCGAAATTGCCCTAGCCGGCGGCCCCGTTGGCATCGTCAGCCGGAGCGGCACCCTTACATACCAAGCGCTGTACGAGCTGAAACAAATGGGCATCGGGGTCACTACTTGCGTGGGTATCGGGGGCGACCCCGTCCCCGGCACGACGTTCGTCGACTGCCTCAGCGCCTTCCAGGCCGACCCCGATACCAAGGCGGTAATGCTCATCGGTGAGATCGGCGGGACCGAAGAGGAAAAGGCGGCTGATTACATAGCCGAGAACATGGACAAACCGGTCGTTTCTTACATCGCCGGGGTGACTGCGCCCCCCGGCCGGCGGATGGGCCACGCCGGCGCCATTATCTCGGGCAGCAAAGGCACCGCCCAGGCCAAGATGGACGCCCTGTCCGCCGCCGGCGTGAAGGTGGCGCTCAACCCGACCGAGGCCGGCGAAATCATGGCCGAGGTGGTGCGGGCGTTCTGACCCTCGCACCGGCACAGTAGGCTCGCCCTGACCATAAATGGCAAAGCGGCCCGCCAAACTAGGAGAAGCTCAACAGGACGCCCTCAGGCGGGCGTTGGGCCAGGCTCTAAAAGGAGAAGTCCGCTTCGACGCGACGACGCGAGCGGCCTATTCCAGCGACTCCTCTAATTACCGGCAGGTGCCCGATCGGGGTCGTCTTCCCGGTCGACCAGGCCGACGTCAAGGCGGCCGCCCGCGTCGCAGCCGAAGCCGGGGCCGCCCTCCTGGCGCGGGGCGCCGGTACCAGCCTGGCCGGCCAGGCCTGCAACGAAGCGGTTGTCGTCGACATGTCGAGGCACATGACGCGTGTGCTCGAGATCGACCCCGAACGCCGCATGGCCAGAGTCCAACCCGGCGTCGTCCTCGACGACCTCCGCAGAGCTACGGAACGCCATGGCCTTACCTTTGGCCCCGACCCGGCCACGCACGCGTGGTGCACCCTGGGCGGCATGATCGGCAACAACTCCTGCGGGACCCATGGTCTTTATGCCGGTAAGACCTCCGACAATGTCGAAGGTCTGCGGGTCGTCCTGGCCGGCGGAGACGACCTGGAAGTGGGGGCGTACGGCCCCGACGCCCTCGGTGAGGCCATTGCTTCGGGCGGCCGGTTGGGCCAGCTGCTCGAAGGGCTCCAGGCCCTGGAACGCCGGTACGGGCCGCTGGTAAAGGAGCGCTTCCCGACCATCCCCCGGCGCGTCAGCGGCTACAACCTGGACGAACTGGCGCCTGAGCGTGGGTTCCACGTCGCCCGGGCGCTGGTCGGTACGGAGTCGACCTGCGCCTTCACGACTGAGGCGACGCTCAAGTTGGTGACGAGCCCTCCCGCCCGCTGCCTGGTGGCGCTCGGGTACCGGGACGTGTTCGCCGCCGCCGAAGCGGTACCCGAACTGCTGGCCCACCCTCTGCTGGCCCTCGAAGGTTTTGACCGCACTCTGGTCGGCCAGATGGAGGCACATCGGCTGAACGCCGATGGGGTTGCCCTCCTGCCACCCGGCAATGGTTGGTTGCTGGCCGAGCTGGGCGGCGAGACGGCGGACGAAGCCGCCTCGCTGGCCGCAGAACTGGTCGCCTCCCTTCCGGCCGGCGTCAGCGCTCTCCAGGTCGGCGACGCCGCCACTCAACGCCAGCTGTGGGCCGTACGCGAGTCGGGCCTCGGGGCGACGGCCATCCGGCGCGACGGCCACCACAATTACGAGGGGTGGGAAGACGGGGCCGTCCCCCCGGCCCGGCTGGCTGAGTACCTGCGCGGGGTAACCGCGTTATGGGCCGAACACGGTTATTCCGGTGCGTGGTACGGGCATTTCGGGCAGGGTTGCGTCCACACCCGCAACAATTTCGACCTCGGTAGCGAAGAGGGCCTCCGGCAGTACCGCTCGTACGTGACGGCCGCCGCCGAACTGGTCGTGTCCCTCGGAGGTTCGCTGTCCGGCGAACATGGGGACGGCCAAAGCCGCGGCGAGCTCCTCACCGTGATGTTCGGCCCGGAACTGGTGGAGGCGTTCGGTCAGTTCAAGGACGTCTGGGACCCCGACGGGTTGATGAACCCCGGCAAAGTGGTACGCCCCTACCCACTCGATTCGAACATCCGCTATTTCGGGCTACGCGAACCCGTAACGCTCCGCCCCACCGGGTACGCCTTCGAAAAAGACGCCGGTTCGCTAATGCACGCGGCGCTGCGCTGTGTCGGGGTGGGCCGCTGCCGGCGTGACGACGCGGCCACCATGTGCCCGTCGTACAGGGCCACCCGGGACGAGGTCCATTCGACGCGTGGGCGGGCCAAGGTGCTCACCGAAATGTTCCAGGGGGAGACGGCCGAGAGTGCCGGCGTACCCGCTTCGTGGCGCAACGAGGAGGTGCGGGAAGCGCTCGAGCTGTGCCTTTCTTGCAAGGCATGCGCGTCCGACTGCCCTACTCATGTCGACATGGCCACGTACAAGTCGGAGTTCCTTTCGCATTACTACCAGGGTCGCCGGCGGCCGTCCGCCATGTACGCCATGGGCTTGTTGCCACTGGCCGCTCGAGCCGCCAGTTCGTCTGCCTCGGCCGCCCGGTTAGTTAACGCTGCTCTGGGTTCTGCGGTCCTCGGCCCGGGATTGAAACGTCTCGCCGGCGTAACCACCCGTCGACCCGCGCCGCGCTTCGACCAGGAGGGCCAGTTGCGGGCGACGGTCGGGGAAGTGTTCCCCGGTGTACGGGACCGCGACCCGGCCGAGACGACTGTGGTCGTGTGGCCTGATACGTTCACCGACGCGTTCAACCCGGGCGTGGCGCGCGACATTATCGAGACATTCGAGGCCCTGGGCGAACGAGTGGCGGTCCCGTCGGCGTGGGCCTGCTGTGGGCGTACGCTCTACGACTTCGGCATGCTGGACCTGGCCAAACGGTGGCTGCGCCGGCTGATCGACGTCTTGGCCCCCTGGGCCACGGCCAACATCCCGGTGGTGGTGCCCGAGCCGAGTTGCCTGGCCGCGTTCCGCGACGAACTGCCCGCCCTCCTGCCGGGCAACCCTCGCGCCGCTCGGCTGGCGTCCCTGGCCCGCAGCCCGGCTGAGCACCTCGTCGCCGCCGGACACCTCGGCCAACTGGAGGCTGCGGCCCACAGAGATGGGGCCCAGGGAGAAGGGGCCCAGGCAGAAGGAGGCCGGGCGGTCCTGCACCCGCACTGTCACCAGCGCGCCGTCGTCGGCACCGGGGCCGAACAGACAGTGTTGCGGGCGGCCGGTTTCAGCGTCGAGGTCCTGGACGCCGGGTGCTGTGGTTTGGCCGGGTCTTTCGGGTTCGACGCCCGCCACGAGGCCGTTTCCCGCAAGATCGGCGAGGACCTATGGCTGCCGAAAGTGCGGGCCTCGTTGTCGGGCTCGGGCGACGCCGCCAGCGGTGATGTGGCTGCCGGCCAACCTGGCGACGCCGGCCACAGCTATCTGGTCATGGACGGGTTCAGCTGCCGGGCCCAGCTCGAACACCTTGGTCCCGACCTGGCCGGACGGGCGACGACGCTGGCGGCGCTGGTCCGGGCCAGAGCGGTAGCCGCACCGCGATAAGCCCGTGGCCGCCGAGCCATCTGAGGTCCGCGTCCGTCGTTGTGGCCCGGAAGACGTCATATCCCTGCGCCGGGCCGTCCTCCGGCCGCACATGAGCACGGACGAAGCCCGGTACCCGATCGACGACAGCCCCGACACCGTCCACTTCTGTGCCGAGAACGCCGACGGCCGGGTGATAAGCGTGGTCACCCTGTTGAAAGAGGCCCCTCCCTGGCGGCCGGGCACACCGAACGCCTGGCATCTCCGTGGCATGGCCACGGAACCCGATTGGCGTGGCCGCGGCGCGGGGACGGCCGTGTTGGCCGCCACTTTCGCCTTCGTGGCCGGCTCGGGCGGCGGCCTCTTGTGGTGCAACGCTCGTCTGGGCGCCGTCAACTTCTATAAACGTGCGGGCATGGCCACTACCGGTGAACCCTGGGTCGACCCCGTCATCGGGCCACATATAGCCATGTTCACGAATATCGGGGAAGGCGGGGCGCCGTTCGTTGCCGCAGGAGAGTGAGATAGGGTGCGCTCGTGGCCGAACCGGCGCTAAGTGATTACCGCGCCAAACGTAATTTTGGCGCCACCCCGGAACCCTCCGGCGAGGAGGTCCGGACCGAGACAGTAGGCAACCGATGGGTCATACAACAGCACTCGGCGCGGCGTATGCATTATGACTTCCGGCTCGAAGCCGAAGGCGTGCTGATTTCGTGGGCGGTGCCAAAGGGACCTTCCTATGACCCGCGCGTCAAGCGCCTGGCGGTAAAAGTCGAAGACCACCCGCTGGATTATCGCGAGTTCGAGGGAACTATCCCCCGGGACAATTATGGTGCCGGTGCCGTCATTGTGTGGGACGAAGGCACCTATCGTAATCTGACGGAAAAAGGGTCGAGGCCGGTCCCCGTGACGGATGCCGTGGCGCACGGCCACGTGTCGGTCTGGCTCGAGGGGCAAAAACTGAAGGGCGGCTGGTCGTTCACCCGGTTCGGGGCGGACTCGACTTCGTGGGCCCTGGTAAAGCGCAAAGACGAATACGCGGACCCAACAAAAGATATAACGGTTGACGAACCCCGGTCGGTCAAGAGCGGACGCACGGTCGAAGAAGTGGCCCAAGACCCCGAGGCCCGGAAATGGCTGTCGAACCGGCCCGAAAAAGCCGGGGGCGGCGGCAGTGACAATGCCGCCATAACTAAGGCCGCCATAACTAAGGCCGCCAGTACTAAAGCCATAGAGCCCAAAGCCAGCCCAGCGGGCGGTACCAAAGTCGCCCAAGGTGGTGCCGCCGGCGACGCCAACAGCGGTAGCGCCACTGGCAGCAGCCAGCAGTTTGCGCCGGCCACTTTCTGCCAGCCAATGCTCGCTCAAGCCGAGCCTCCCGCCGCCTCGGCCGCCAAGGGCCCGCTGACTGCCCGGACCGGTGAGTGGCTGTTTGAACCGAAACTCGATGGGTTACGGTGCCTTGCGGTACGCAATGGCCGGGACGTATCTCTTTTTCCCGCAACGAACTGTCCTTCAACGACCGTTTCCCGTCCATCGTCAGTGCAGTCAGAGCCCTGCCGGCCACCAATGTCGTCCTCGACGGGGAACTGGTCGGAATGATCGACCGGCGGCCGGATTTCGGCGCTCTACAACACGGCAGCGCCCCCGACATCGAGTACTGGGTTTTCGACATGCCCTGGCTTCTCGGCCAAGACCTCCGTCACCTCCCCATCGAGGAACGCAAGGGCCTTTTGGTGAAGGCCGTCCCCGATGAGGGGGCCGTAAGGGTGGTACCGACATTGGAAGGTGAGGCCGGCGGGTTGTTCACCGCCGCCTGCGCGCAGGGCTGGGAAGGTCTGGTGGCCAAGCGGGCCGGCTCTCTTTACCGGGCCGGCCGCTCGTCCGATTGGCGCAAGCTCAAATGCGAGTGCCGCCAGGAGATGGTGATCGGCGGTTTCACGGAACCTCAGGGGTCCAGAGATAGCTTCGGGGCCTTGTTACTCGGGTATTGGGAGGGTGGCGACCTCGTCTACGCCGGCAAGGTGGGGACCGGGTTTACTCGGGCCACGCTCCACGAACTGTACAAGGCCTTGTCGGAGCGGGAACGGGCGTCGAGCCCCTTCGTCGCCGGGGCGGTTGAGCGAGGCGCTCGCTGGGTGGAGCCGGGCCTTGTGGCCGAGGTCATCTTTAGCAACTGGACCCGCGACGGCCGCCTTCGTCACCCCAGTTTTGTGCGCCTCCGGCCGGACAAGGCCAGCCACGAGGTCGTGCGAGAGGAGTGTGGATCGCGACCGGGCGGCCCGCACTGAACCGGTACACTGGGTGTTACCCGAGGTGGACTGTTGATAACGTAGGCGTACTCACAGCGGCGCCTGAACCTTCGGGTCCCGTGCAAACCAAGGAGGAAGAGCACACTGTCGAACACGAATGCAAAGGAGCAGGCCATCCTGCTGGAGGGGACGGTCGTCGAGTCCCTCAAAAACGCAACGTTCCGCGTCAAGACTGACAATGGTCACGAAGTACTGGCCCACAATTCCGGAAAGATGCGGATGCACCGCATCCGCGTCCTCCCTGGCGATCGCGTCCAGGTGGAGATCAGCCCTTACGACCTAAAACGAGGGCGTATCACTTACAGGTTCAAGTAACAACGGTTACTGGCGGGTAATCGGCGGCGCAGGCAGTTGTCGCGAAAAGCGCGCAAGGCCGCCTGCATCGCGCACCGGCGGTGTCACCACATCATGGCCGCCGGTTAGGGGCCCAACCGAACGGCCGGGGACTCCCAGGCCAAAAAGGGAAACGCCGGGCGGCCCTATCCAAGAGTGGCGGGCTGGTCCGCCGGCGCTTGGGCATGGTGGAGATAGGCCATCCAAAGTGGCCCGGCTCGTTGGCCATTACGGGGGGGCTGTGCCGATCTCGTCCCATTTCACTTGGAAAAGATGCGCCGGCGACGAGAACACGATGAGCGGGCCGGGAAGAAGCCCCCGGGGACGGCCGTAGGCCCCACCCCACGATTGTCCCGGCTCCACGGCGGTCTCGGCCAGTGCCTTCCTCGCTTTCGTGGCCCGGGCCGGTTTTCCGGTCAGCTAAAGGGGGTTCGGCCCTGACCCGACTCCTTAGTAACTGCTAGGGGCACGACTGCCGGGACGTTACTTCCTCTTCGGGGCCCGGGGCGGTCCAGGTTTCCGTACCGACCAGAGGACAGGCGGCCATGGGCATCGACAGGTTTGTTCTGCGGGCTGTTATTTCGCTGAGCGTCGTCTGTGGGCCTCAGGCCTCGGCCTTCGAATTGCCTGCCTCGGCTACGGGTCAGCCGACCGGTGTAGGTCAGTCCGTCCTCAGCCGACCGGGCCAGTTCGGGACCGGGACGGAGGCATGGCAGAACGAGCGAAATCCTGCTGCCGCGGGCGACGTTGCCGTCGAGTTCGCTCTTTCTCAAGTTGGCAAGCCTTACGTTTATGGTGCCGCCGGCCCGTATGGTTACGACTGTTCAGGCTTGGCTCTGGCGTCATGGCGAGTAGCCGGGGTCGAACTTCCCCGGACGGCTTCGGCTCAGTACTACGCCGGCAGCCACGTCCCGCTCGGTCAACGAGAGCCGGGCGACCTCATTTTCTGGGCCTCTGATGTCTCGGGCCCGGCCACCATTTACCACGTCGCTATTTCTTTGGGGGGAGACCGGACGGTGCAAGCCACTCAGACGGGCCAACCGGTGGAGGTGGTCCCCTTGTGGCCAATCGGGCTCGTGCCCGTGGCGACGCGGCCCTGAAGAGCACGCCAGGCTGCTCACTGCGAAGCGCAGGTTACATCGAGCGCTGCTGCGGCCCCCAGGCCACGAATGTCGGGTAGTCGCCGGCTAATTGCCAGTCGCCCTCGGCTGTTGGCTCGCCGCCCGCCACGGTGACCTGGACGAGGGCGCCCAGTACCTCGGCCGCCGCCAGCGCCCCCTCCAGGGAGGTCGTGGCGGCTACCAGCCGGCCCCCGGGAGCGAGGTGCCCCAAGCAGGCTTCGAGCACGTCGATACTCCCGCCTCGAACGAAGATCCGGTCTGGCCGCGGCAGGCTGGCCAGGCCTTCGGGCGCATGGAGGTTGTGGACTTTGACCGCCGCCGACTGGCGGCTGGCGTTGGCCCGATCCTGGGTCGCTGCCCGCGGGTCTTGCTCCACGACGTGGGCTTCGATGCCGGGAGCAAGCAGCACGGCTTCAATTGCGACCGTGGCCGCGCCGGCGCCGACGGACCACAGGACTCCGGCCAAGGGCAGGTTGAGCTTCGACAGCGCGATGGCCCTGACCTCGGGTTGGTTGGCCATTGCGTCGCGGTGCAGGAACGCGGTGGCCTCTCGACCGAAAGCGGCTCCTCCTAGCCACGACCGGCTGGCCCCGCTCCATGCGAGAGCCGGCGGACGGCTGGCGTCGAGTGCTTCATGAGGGAGTAAGAGCACTACTGAAGGGGGATCCCAGCTGCCCACGGCCAGCCCCTCGAGGTCGGTGAGCGTCACCCGCTCCTGAGAGGTCCCCATCCGGCTGCACACCGCGACGGTCAGCTGTTCACGGGCGACGGCGGCCGTGCCGTTGTGGGCGCCCTTCCCCGTCCCGCTCACCACATCCATGGTTGCCGCATCGAGGATGGCCTGGCCCACGCGCTCGGGTGGCGAGTCGGTACCGGCGATCACGGCCACCTTGTGACCGCTCGAACTGGCCCGGTGCGCCACCATCAAGGCGTCGGTGGAATTGCGGCTTTGGGCGGAGACGACGATGGCGTCGTCCCACGGCAGCCCCAGACGGGCAAAAGCCAGGCTGACGGACGAGGGCGCCGGGTAGACCTCGAGGCTGCCAGGCCCGAAGCGCTCGGCGAAAGTGCGACCGATCCCAAAGAAGCCCGGGTCACCCTGAGCCAGGACGCAAACTCGCCGGCCGCTGGCGATCATCTCGGCAGTCCGGTCTAGAGCTACAGCCAGGCTGGCCCCCGTGGAGCCCACGGCCAGTACAGCCTTCCCAGCCGGTACCGATTCGAGGTGCCGTAGAGAACCGACGTAAAGGTCAGCCTCGGGCAGCGAGCCAGCGGATGGCAGCCCAACCACCACGATCGGGGCCCGCGAGCGCTTCATTTCGGGCGAGGCGGCCGGCGGGAAGGTGCCTGGGGGCTGGCTCAAAGCCACTGGCCTCTCCTCTCCAGCACCTGCTTGAGGGTGCTCGGCCTATCGGTCATGATCCCGTCAACGCCGAGATCGAGCAACCGGTCCATCGTGGTTGGCTCGTCGATAGTCCAGACGTGGACAGCCAGGTTGGCCCGGTGGCATACCCGCAGGAAGTTGGCATCGACTATGCGGACCCCTCCTTGCCGTAGAGGCACCTGGGCGGCGACCGCGTGGGTACGCACGGGGACCAGACCGACGACCTTGGCCGCCACCAGCATGGCCACCGTCCGGCGGCCGGCTCCGGTGGCCAGTGTCGGCCCAAGGGCGGCCCGGACCAGGGCCGAGCGCCGGTCGGAGAAGGCGGCCACGAGCACCCTGTCGACCGAGGCGGTCCGCTTCAGTATGTCCACGACGAGGGCGACGGCCTCGGGCGTCTTGACGTCGATGTTCCAGCGCACGGCGGGCCAGGCCGTCAACAGATCCTCCAGAAGGGGGAGCTCACGGCCGTCGGCCAACTTGGCCTCCCGTACCTCCGCCCAGGTCATCTTGGACAGCAAGCCCGGACGGCCGGCCACCCGGTCGAGCGTCGGGTCGTGCAAGGCCACCGCGATGCCGTCGGCCGTTGCTCTGACGTCTGTCTCCAGATAGCCGTAACCAAGAGAAACGGCGTGCTCGAAGGCGGCCCAGCTGTTTTCCGGCGCTTCCGCAGACCCGCCCCGATGGGCAAACGCGATGGGCCCGTCGTGGTCCAGGAAGGGGAAAGCCGCTGCCATCGCACCCCAAAGGTATAGGGGCGCAGCCGGCTCGCACACGCCTAAACTTCGATGAAGGGCGTGAAAGTAAGTGCGCCAAAGCGGTACGGTTTGGCGGTGAGCGGCATAGACATATCTTCGGCTCGCCTGGTCCCCGGGATCGGCACGGATGGGTGGCTAGCTCGCCTCCCGGGTGCGGTTGTCTGGATCCCCGGGAGCGGGCACGATGCCGAAGAGCTGATCTCCGCGTGCCTGACCGCTTCCAGCCCTACGGAGCTGCTCGGGCGGGTCGGGTCCAGGCTGGCTGACCCCGAGGCGGCCCCGTGGCCACCCTTCGCTATCGCAGCTTCGCGTGGCGTGGAGCTCGTTGCCGTCGTCCACGGTCCTGTAGAGCTGGTCGAAGACGACGACGGTGAGGAGAGGCGGCTGTTCGGCGGGGAGGACGTCGGGTCGTGGTTGAACCGGTTGCTGCGCGGGGCGCGGTCCCTGCGGGCCGGCCAAGCCGGCGACAACGAGGGGTTGGCAGACCTTAGAGAGGGCATCATCAGAGCGAGCGGTTTTCTGCTCGTGCCGTCCGACCGTCCGGCCGGAGCGCGGGCGTCGACCCGGAAGCCCGCCCAGGCTGACGCGGCCAAGGACGTTGCCGTCGCTTCCCAGGCCGCCGCCGGTCCCCAGGCCGTCCTCGCTTCTCAGGCGGCCGCCGCCTCCCAGGCTGCCGCCGCCTCCCAGGCTGCCGCCGCCTCCAAGGCTGCCGTCGCTTCCCAGGTTGCCGCCTCTCAGGCCTTGGCCGCTCGCCGGGCCACGCAAGCCGCTCAACGGCAGACCCAAGTACCCGAAGATGTGCTGCTTGATGTGGATAGTCCCACCGTGGTCGACCAGGCCTTCTCTGACACAGATGTCACGATCGCCGACCAGGAAAGCTCGGACAGCTCGCTCCTGGCTGAGCGGGAGACGGTCGGGGTCGCCGCGGGACGAGAGGTAGTTGCCCCCCACATGGGCGCGGGCAACGTCCGGGGGGTCTACTGCCCGCGTGACCATCTGAATGACCCTCGCGACGAGTTTTGCCGGACGTGCGGGTTGCCGCTTGTGCCCGGAGCCCCCGAAGTCGAAGGGCTACGGCCGCCCCTCGGCAAGCTGACCTGGGACAATGGCGAGGTGAACGAACTGATGGGCGCAGCACTGGTAGGCCGGGACGTCGGCCTCGACGGCGCTGTCGTCTCGGGCGAGCTGGCCGCCCTCGTGCCCTCCGGTCAGAACGACAGCATGTCCCGGGTGCACGCCGAACTGCGCCCGAGCGGCTGGGACGTCATAGTCATCGACCGGGGTTCGACCAATGGCACGTTCATCTGGGACGAGGCGAGCAAGGCCTGGCAGCGCCTGCTTCCCGACGAGCCACACGTGGTCAGGCCCGGCGCCGTGCTGGCCTTCGGCGAACGCACAGCTACGTTCGAGACGGCGGCGGTACCGGCGAGCTGACAGGGAGGTTTGTTGTCCGGCTCTCCCGGGGTAGCCCTTTCGGGTGGCGGTCGCCCGCCGTAGCTGATCCGATCGCGCTCAGAGCGCAGAGGACAGCAGGATGAGTGGCTTTTTAGGGGCTGAACTGGCTCTCCTGGGTGCAGTTCCGTGTTCTGGGCGCGCTTCAGGTCGGGATCCAGCGGAAATCGGGCCCAGAACCGAAAGTCGCACCCAGAAGACCTCTTCCACCGCCTTTACCGCGTGCCCGGCTCAGGGACAGCGGAGCTCAACCCGGCCCGGGCAAAGATTTCCTCCGCCAATCGCGCCGCCACGCCGGCTTCCGGGCCTGTCGCGGGCCAGCGGGTTCGAAATTGATGGGTGCACCGGGGTCATCGCGCCCTAGGGTGCTGTGTTAGTGGCTGACAAGGCGCATTTTGCTGAGCAGGCGATGCCTTACATGGGTTCCCTGTACAGCGCCGCGCTGCGCATGACGCGCAACCCTTCCGACGCAGAAGACCTGGTCCAGGAGACCTACCTGAAGGCGTACCGAGCCTTCGGTTCCTTCCAGGAAGGCACGAACCTGAAGTCGTGGCTCTACAAGATCCTGACGAACACGTTCATCAATACCTACCGGTCCAAGCGCCGGCGTCCAGCCCTCACGGAGCTCGACGACGTGGAGGACCTTTACCTCTACCACCGTCTGGGGGGGCTAGAGGCCGCGGCGGCTAGTCGCAGCGCCGAGGACCTGGTCCTTGACCATTTCACAGAGGCTGAGGTCAAGGCGGCGGTGGAGTCGCTCCCTGAACAGTTCCGGTTGGCCGTGCTCCTCGCCGACGTCGAAGGTTTCTCTTACAAAGAGATCGCCGAAATCCTCGATGTCCCCATCGGGACCGTCATGAGCCGGCTGCATCGGGGAAGAAGAGCTTTGCAAAAGGCGTTGCACACCTTTGGTGAAGAGCGGCGATTATCCGCTCCCGCAGATGTCCCTACTTAGCAGTAGGCGACACGAGCAGCGAAAAGGGCCAGCGAGAAGAGAATGGAAAGTGAACAGTCGCCCTTAGGGGCGTCTTACAGCGGCTTGTACAACCATCCCGTTTATGACCCCTGCCAGGAGGCCATAGCGACTTTGTACACTTTCCTGGACGGCGAGCTTACGACCGACAGGCGAGAGACAATCCAGCGCCACCTGGACGAGTGTTCGCCTTGTTTTGAGGCCTTCGGCTTCGAAGCCGAACTGAAGGTGGTTATAGCCCGCAACTGCCGGGACGAGGTGCCGGAGTCCTTGCGTCTGAGGGTCGCTGAGGCGCTCAGAGCGGAGGGCCTGACCACTTGAATGGCGCCGCAGGTTTTGGGGTAGATGGGCTTCCGTCCGGGAACGAACAAACCTTAAAAAGCGTTAGTGAGAGAGATGAGCGAAAGATCACTTGGAGGGCACATGATGAGCGGCGGCGAAAGGCCGTCGAGGTCTTTTGGCCGCAATCGTGTTTGCCGCCATCTGGGTTGCAACACCAAACTGTCGATGTACAACAACGGCAAATATTGCTTTCAGCACGAGCCGATGGCAGTTCCCCGCACCCGCGGCAAAAAGATCGCTTAGCGTCGGCGATTATGTTCTCCGCCCCCAGTCCCGGGGTCCCGGGACAGCATCAGGGGCTTGCGACTAATGGCTGACGCGGGCACCGACGGCGCGGGGACGCCGCCGTCGGAAGAGCCCATTTCTTGGGAGCTGGCGGAACGCGTCGCAACCCGCATCGCAGCCCGGCAAGCGTGGCTGCCCCGGGGTCGGGTCACCGTCCTCGAAGAAGAGTTCGCCGAGCTGACCGCTGAGGCAGAGGTCCTGGTAGAAGAGGAATCCGGCCTTCGTTCCCTGGCTGGACCGGCCCGGGCAAGAGTTACGGACCGTCCCGGGTGGGTGACGGCCAATGTCGCCTCGTTCCAGCGTCTGTTGCGCCCCTTGACTAAGAAGCTCGAGGCGGCCATGGCCAAACCGGCACCAATGCTCGGGCCTGTTCCCATGAGACTGCCACCTCAGTTGAGCCGGAACATTAGCGGCGTGCAGCTGGGGGTGCTCCTAGGATGGATGTCGACGCGGGTCCTCGGCCAGTACGACCAGCTTTTGATCGAAGACGAGGCCCCGGACGACCAGGACATCGTCTACTACGTCGGCCACAACGTGATCGAGCTCGAAGACCGTTACGGCTTCCAACCTCACCAGTTCCGGCTCTGGATCGCGCTCCATGAAGTCACCCACCGGGCACAGTTCACGGGAGTGCCCTGGTTGCGGCCATATTTCCTGGACCTCGTGCGCACTTTGCTCGAGGGCGTGGATCCTGACCCGCGGCGGCTGATCGAGGCACTGAAGCGGGCCGCTACTGAAGCCAGAGAAGGCAAGAACCCACTGGACGAAGGCGGCCTTATGGCTCTGCTCGCCTCGCCGGAACAACGACAGGCGCTCGACCGTATCGGCGGGTTCATGAGCCTGCTCGAAGGCCATGGCGACGTGGTCATGAACCGGGCGGCCAAAGGGCGCATCCCCCAGGCACAGCGCTTTGCCCACGTGCTGCAGCAACGGCGGCAACGGATCGGGAGCGGCCAAAGTGGTGAGCTCCCTGGTCGGCCTCGATGCCAAGCTCAAGCAGTACGAGCAGGGCGAACGGTTCATCGAGGCGGTGGAGAAGGCCGGCGGTCGGGAGCTTTTCGACCGGGTTTGGCAGGGTCCCGAGTGGTTACCCAGCATGGCCGAGATCCGCGAGCCATCCCGTTGGGTCGAGCGAGCCCAGGGGCTCGGCCGTACGGCCTGACCCGCCCGGCATTGGTGACGCCCGGCGAAAGGGGTCGGCGGGACTGCGGGCCGAAAAGAGAGCACCCAATCGTGCTCTCTCCTGCGTCACTTCAGCCGGCCAGCACCTTGCGGCGCGATTGGCCGCCCCCCTTCTCTGAGCGCGGCGGGTCTCGGAAACCTCGGTAAGGGGCATACGAGTGGCAACGACGGGCGTCGAGTGGCCGGCCGGGACGGACGCTTTGCTGGAGCGATGTGTCGTTCCCGGACGCCGGGACCGAGGTCGTGTGTGCTGTATCGGGAGGGGCGGACTCGATGACCATGCTGGCGCTAGCGGTCGCTGCTGGCTGTCGCGCCAAGGCTGTATACGTCGACCATGGCCTGCGGGGGGTGGGCCGGGAAGAAGCCGAGGTGGTGGAAGCGGGCGCTCGCACTCTGGGGGCGACGTTCGAGGCCGTGGCCGTGAAAGTCGAGCCCGGCGCTGACCTCGAAGCCCGTGCTCGCCTTGCCCGCTACGAAGCGTTGCCTGAAGGCGCACTGGTGGGCCATACCGCGGATGACCAGGCGGAAACGCTGTTGCTCAACCTGGTCCGTGGCGCCGGGATCGACGGGCTCTCCGGCATGCGCGCTACGGCCGCCGGCCCGCGTCAGGTCCGGCGGCCGATCCTGGACCTAAGGCGCACGGAAACGCGGGCTTTTGTGGCCGCCGTCGGCCTCGAAACGGTCACGGACCCGTCCAACTTCGAGGCCCGCTTCCGGCGCAACCGGGTCCGCCACGAGGTGATGCCCCTGCTGGCGGAAGTGGCTGGCCGTGACCCTGTGCCGCTCATGGCCCGGACCGCCGGCCTATTGGCAGAGGACGCCGATTTCCTCGACCTCCTGGCCAGCGCTATCGACCCGACCGACGCTCGCGTCCTCGTCCAGGCTCCCCCGCCCCTGGCCAAACGGGCTCTTCGCTCGTGGTTGCGCGAAGGGCAAGGCCCGGAACGCTACCCGCCCTCGTCTCAGGAGCTGCAGAGGGTATGGGCGGTCGTGACCGGCCGGGTTGTGGCCTGCGAACTTACCGGTGGCCGTCGTCTGAGCCGTTCTTCTGGCCGCCTCAAGCTCGAGCCGAAGCCGAGTGGCGATGGCCGTTCATGATCGCCGGTCGTGCTCGCCTGTGGTGAAAGCCAGGGATGAAGGACGATAAGTTGTCGAGTAAATGACAGCCATGAGCCAGGGGACCCCAGGAATTGCAGCAGTACCGGATCTAGTGCCGGACGATGCCGCGGCGCCTGCCGTCGGCGCCGTTCGGCCCCCGGGCGCCGTGGACTTGGAAGGCGGCGGCGACCCCAACCTCGGCGAGGTCGTGGTCAGCGAGGAGGAGATCAAGACGCGGATAGCGGATCTAGGCGCTCGGATAACGGCCGACTACATTGACCGGCCCCCCCTACTCGTGGGGGTGCTAAAAGGCGCCTTCGTGTTCATGAGCGACCTGGCTCGTTCGATCGCACTGCCCGTTGAGTTCGACTTCATGGCTGTTGCCTCGTACGGCAGCAGTACTCGCACGAGCGGTGTGGTCCGGATCGTAAAGGACCTCGACACAGACCTGACGGGCAGGCACGTCCTCCTCGTCGAGGACATCGTCGATTCGGGGCTGACGCTCGCTTTCTTGTTGCGCAACCTGGCGGCGAGGCAACCAGCCAGCCTCGCCGTGTGCGCCTTGCTGGTTAAAGACATCGAGGTCTCGGTGCCAGAGCTGGCCTATGTGGGGTTTCGCATCCCTAGGGATTTTGTCGTGGGCTACGGCCTCGACGTTGCGGAGCGGTACCGCAACCTCACCTGTGTGCGGCGCTACAACGGTCCTGCCTCCCTGCCTTAGCTGTCAGAGTTTGCACCCAGCAGCAGTTCACGCCGCCCGATTTGGGTTTGTGTCCCGGGTATGCCTCCCGGCCAGCGCGGCTACTTGCCCTAGGGTGACAGGGTGAAAGCACCGAACCGGGCCCCTCTAGTGGCTGAAGACGCGTCCGCTGCAATGGGCGACGGGGCCGCTTTATCCGGCACGACGGCAATACCGGCACCGGCGGTCCCGGGCGTCGACCTGGAACGGTTGGCGGCGGCCGTGCGGGAAATCCTGATCGCGGTGGGGGAAAACCCGGACCGCGAAGGCCTCCAGGCGACACCGGCGCGCGTGGCCCGGATGTACGCTGAGATCTTTGCCGGCCTGCACGAGGACCCTGGTGAGCACCTCTCGGTCACATTCGAAGCTGACCACGATGAACTGGTGCTGGTTCGTGACATCCCCATTTACAGTGTCTGCGAGCACCACCTGCTGCCCTGGCTGGGCAAGGCCCATGTGGCCTACATACCTGGAGAGGACGGGAGGGTCACGGGCCTATCTAAATTGGCGCGCCTGGTCGAGGGTTTCGCCAAGCGGCCTCAAGTCCAAGAGAGGCTCACATCCCAGATCGCGGACACCATGGTCGAGAAGTTGAACCCAATCGGCGTGCTGGTGGTCATCGAAGCCGAGCACCTGTGCATGTCGATGCGGGGGGTCAAAAAACCCGGCGCCGTCACGGTGACATCCGCGGTGCGCGGCCACTTCCTCACAAGCCCGGCGGCCCGGGCTGAAGTCCTCGGGTTTGTCCAGCGCCCGAGCTAAAACCGTCTAGCGCTCGTCGCCAACTGGTCAAGCTCCGGACTTCGCCAGCGCCGGCCGCGTGGCGCCCGCCGTTCGGCGCTGGCCCACCCCGGTCCCGCTCCGATCAGTGCGACAGGTATTGAGCGGTGACCGCAGCGCCCCCGATGAGCACGAGAACCACGCCGAGACGGTACAACCAGCGCCCGATCTCCTCATAGAGCTCGGGCTCGATCAGCTGACCCGGGCCGAAGAAGCGTTTTCTCCAGCGCGCCCCGAAACCGGCGAACAGGCACACGGCACCGTAGGCCGAGACCGTCGTACCGGCGCCGGCGTGCACGTAGCCCATTGTCCACCAGGTGGTGTAGGCCATACTGGCCACCTTCAGCATTGCCCACAGTCTGGTCAGTGGGATCCAACCCCGCCGGCGGCGTGGCCCGGTAACGACGGGGCTGCCGGCCGCCAATCCACTCCCTGCCGGAGAAGGCACGGCCAGCGCATCTGCTGTGCCGAGGCCTACCGAACCGGCAACGACTGGGCCTGTACTGATTGGGCCTGTACTGATTGGGCCTGTACTGATTGGGCCTGTACTGATTGGGCCTGTACTGATTGGGCTGGCACCGACTGTCCCGGGACTGAGCGGCGCCAATTTGGCGGCATTGGCCCACTCGGCCGGATGGGGCTGGCCCGGAGGTAACGGCGAGCCCGTGGAGCCGAGGCGGCGCTGTTCAGCGCCCCACCAGTCAGACCTGGCCAGGTCGGCTTGTTCAACTTCGCCTACCGAGGTCTCTTCTGCTGTCGGGGTCTCTTCTGCTGCTGGACCTGCAGGCCAGGCGCCCGGTCGTGCGGCCACAAGACCTATTCGTCAGCAGGGCCGGAGGGCTTGAGCCAGCTGTTCCGACCCCACCCGTGAAGGTCCGTAGCCACTCTGAGTGCGAAGCCATGACCGGAGAGGCATCGACCGCGGCCAGTCGATCGTTCGTTCGGAGCAGTTTGGGCCACAAATAGCCCTCTGACCAGCGAATCTGTGACATGACCGGCTGAGCGGGCCACCTTTACTCTACTGAGGTAGTTTTTCCGGTCGCTAAGCTGGCGCCCTGCAATGACGCTTGTGATGGGCGTGCTGAACGTAACGCCGGACTCTTTCTACGACGGTGGGCATTGGGAAGATACAGAAGCTGCAGCCGCTCGAGGCTGCCAAATGGTCGACGAGGGGGCTGACATCGTAGACGTCGGAGGTGAGTCAACACGGCCCGGTGCCGCGCCTGTGACCGAAAGTGAGGAGCTGCGTAGGGTCGTGCCGGTCATCAAAGAGCTGGCCCGCCGGGCCGACGAGCGCACCCGGATCTCGGTCGATACCCGCAAAGCGGTGGTGGCTGAAGCCGCCCTCGAAGCCGGGGCCAGCATCATCAACGATGTATCGGCCACATTGTGGCCTCTGGCCGCCAAGACAGGGGCCGGGTGGGTGGCTATGCACATGCGAGGTGAGCCTGCCAGCATGATGACCTTGGCCCGTTATTCAGACGTCGTGTCAGAGGTAAAGGCGTTTCTCCTCGAGCGAGCCCAGCAGGCCACCAGCGCCGGAGTACGGGAGGTTTGGGTAGACCCCGGGATCGGCTTCGCCAAGACGACCGCTCACAACCTGGCGCTGTTGGCTCACCTCGACGAGCTCGTGGCGACGGGCTGGCCTGTCGCCGTCGGGGTGTCGCGCAAGCGTTTCCTCGGTTCCCTTGTCTCGGCCGACGATGCTCGGCCCGCCCCCACCGGAGATCGTCTCGAAGGCTCCGTGGCCGGGGCCGTGTGGGCGATGCTTAACGGGGCGGCCATGGTCCGTGTTCACGACGTCAAGGCGACGGCTGACGCGGCAAAGCTCGTGGGGGTCAAATGAGCGGTCCGACCAACATGAGGGGCAAATGGGCGGCCGGGATAAAGCCGCGGTTTTTCACCTGGGTCATAAAGGACAAGCTGGCCGTTTGCGAGCGGCCCGGCGGGTATGCCCGG
The DNA here is from genome assembly GCA_963749305.1 of uncultured Acidimicrobiaceae bacterium. Lineage (GTDB taxonomy): Bacteria > Actinomycetota > Acidimicrobiia > Acidimicrobiales > Palsa-688 > Fen-671. Next base: position 137,790 of record CAVVMN010000009.1, on the reverse strand, counting down.
AACCACAGAAAAGTGCGCCGGCGTGAAGAGATCTTGTGGCTGAAGTGCCAAGGCTTTACCCGAGTCGTTTCGCTGCTCGTATCGCCCCATAACCTTTATGCCTACGACGAAGAAAAACTGGCCTGGTCCCACTTACCATTTGCCGCCAATGACGACCCCGTCAGCGTCTTGCCTGACCTTTACGAGCACCTACGGGGCTGGCTGCGGGACGATGAGAAGGTCATAGTCCACCAGGAGGAAGTCAACGACAGGCTGATGGGGGCCGTCGCTGGCTACTTGTACTGGAGCGGGATGATCCACGAGGGCGCGCAGGCGGTAGCCGTGGTCGAGCGGCTTTTCGGTCGGCAGATGGGCCCGGAGGGACGTGAACTGGTAGCTATGGTGCCCGAGTTCCCCAAGCCTGGGGTACTACGACCAGGGTCGCCGAACGCGCTGGGGTCAAATCATCATGCGACAGCTGATGCGGCGGCGGGCAACCCGGGGGTAACGGATGCGCCGGGTCACGGGGCGCCGGCCCAGGGCCGGTTATGCCAGCCTCGGAAGACCAGCCCGCTTCGCCCGACCGGCCCGCTTCGCCCGACCGGTCCGCTTCGCCCGACCGGTCCGCTTCGCCCGACCGGTCCGCTTCGCCCGACCGGCCCGCTTCGCCCGACCGGCCCGCTTCGCCCGACCGGCCCGCTTCGCCAGACCGGGCAGTAACCGCCCGAACGGCTGGTGCCTGAGTTCGTCGAGGACCGGGCCGGAAGTCCTCGGTCAATTCCCGAGACAACGCAGCAGCTCACGCAGACCACGCAGGACCGGATCGAACTGCGTGGGTTACGGTTCGTCGCCGCCCACGGCGCTCTCCCGGAGGAAGCAGTACTACCGCAACCGTTCGAGGTGGACCTGGACCTGTCAATTGACCTTCGCAGCGCAGGGCGCAGTGATGATCTGACAGAGACGGTCGATTATGGCGCGCTGTGCGAAGCCGTCCGGTCCGTTATGGAAGGCCCCCATGTGCGCCTGCTCGAACACCTGGCTGAGTTAGTGGCAGCCGGAGCCCTGGCCGTGGCTGGTGGAAGAGCCGCTGGCGTGGTCGTCACCGTTCGAAAGCTTCGTCCTCCGGTAGCCGTCAACATGACGTCGGCGGCCGTGCGTATAGCCCGCCCGTGACCGACGCCCATCGGGCGCCGCACAGGGCCTTCGTCGCCCTCGGGTCGAACCTCGGCGACCGTTGGGCCAATCTCGTTACCGGGGTGGCGCAACTCCCCGATGTAGTGGCCCTCTCCCGGGTGTACGAGACAGAGCCGGTCGGAGGGCCCCCGGGCAGGCGCGCTACCTCAACATGGTGGTTGAACTGCGGACTTTGGCTCCACCCCTCGAGTTATTGGCCGCCGCCCAGCGGGCCGAGACGGTCGCCGGCCGAACCCGCACCGTGCGGTGGGGGCCGCGCACGCTCGACGTCGACATCTTGCTGATCGACGACCTTGCCATCGACGTCCCGGGTTTTCAGGTCCCGCACCCACGGATGTGGGAACGCGGTTTCGTGTTGGTGCCGTTAGCAGACTTGGCCCCTGAAATAGTGGGTGGGCGGCTCGATGACGAGATGAGGGCAGGCGTGGCCGTCGCGGGTACCCTGGCTCCGCGCCTGCTGGCTCTGGACCAGGGTTCCCAGGGCCTTTAGCGCCACCACCCAAACCGCCGGAGCTGAGAGAGTGCCAGGACTAAAAGTGTCAAGACCAACGGTTTTAGTCACTGCCGAGCCCCACGAATGGGCCGCCTTTTTGGACGAGGCCCGCCAGGACGGCAAACAAGTGGGCCTGCACTTGACCATGGGTGCACTACACGCGGGCCACCGGGCCAACATCCGGCGGGCCGCGGCGGAGTGTGACGTGGTGGGTGTCACCATCTTTGTCAACCCGCTGCAGTTCGGGCCGCACGAGGATTTCGGCGCTTATCCCCGTGACCTGGCCGGCGATACCGCCCAGGCCGAGGAGGCCGGTGCCGACATCGTGCTGGCCCCGGGGACAACGAGCATGTACCCCGAGGAACCCTTGGTTACCGTCCGAGTCAAACGCCTCGGCGAGATCCTGGAGGGCCGGCAGCGGCCCGGCCACTTCGACGGTGTGGCGACGATCGTGACGAAATTCCTGGCCCTCTCAGGCCCGTGCCGCGCCTATTTCGGTGAAAAAGATTTCCAGCAGCTGGTCATAGTCCGCCAGCTGGTCAGCGACCTCTCATTGCCGGTCGAGGTGGTTGCCTGCCCGACGGTGCGCGAGACAGACGGGCTTGCCCTTTCGAGCCGCAACGCCTATCTCGGCCTCGCGGAACGGGTTGCCGCCAGGGCGCTTTATTGGTCCTTACTGGCCGGTAAAAGAAAAATAGAAGAGGAGGGGACGACCGACCCGGCCGAGGTCCGGGCGGCCATGCAAGAGGTGGCCCGGAACGAAAAGCTCTTGGAGCTCGACTATGCGGAGGTGGTAGACCCCGCCACCCTCGCGGTCCCCGCCGTCCTGTCGGGTGAGACCCGGCTCTTGGTGGCCGGACGTGTGGGGAAAGCACGGTTGATCGACAACGTCGCCGCCAACGCGGCGGAGGGCTGAGCCGTGCTCCTGGCCATCGATGTGGGAAATACCCAGATTGTGGTGGGGTTGTTCGGCGATGATGGTTCGGTGGGCACCGGCCAATTAGCACACCAGTGGCGCGTCGCCACTCATCCTGTGTACACGGCTGACGAGTTTGCCCTGCAGCTCATGGACCTGCTGTCCCTTGACGGGTTGGATTTTTCGGCCGTGACCGGGGCGGTTATCTCGTGCGTGGTGCCTCCGTTACAGGTCGCGTTACGCCAAATGACGAGCAGGCGGTTCCCGGTCCCTGCGGTGTTCGTGGAACCGGGGGTGCGCACCGGTATGCCGGTGCTCGTGGACAACCCCAAAGAAGTAGGTGCGGACCGGATTGCTGACGCCGTTGCTGCTTACGAACGTTACGGCGGCCCCACCATAGTGGTGGACTTCGGGACGGCGACCAATTTCGAGGTCGTGTCGACAAAGGGGGAGTACCTGGGCGGCGTCTTGTTCCCGGGGATCGAGGTTTCGCTAGAGGCGCTAGCGGAAAGAGCGGCGCTGCTGCCCCGGGTAGATTTCGCCCCACCCAGGAGCATCCTGGGCAAGAACACGGTAGAGCAATTGCAGTCAGGAGTTTTCTATGGTTTTGCCGCCGTTGTCGAAGGTGTGTGCGCCAAGATCAAAGACGAAATCGGGCCGTCCACCGTGGTGGCCACAGGCGGGCTGGCGCCCCTGGTCCTGCCGGCCACCAAGGTGATCGACCATTACGAGCCATGGCTAACCTTGCATGGCTTGCGCACCATCTTCCATCGCAACCACGCCGATGGCTGAGGACGTCCCCTACCGGGTCGAGGTCACAGCCCAGGCCGGCGAACTACAACGGCGTTTCAGCCCGCTGGCGCCGGACCATAACTCCGGAGAGATCGTGACCGTGGCCGGGCGGATAATGCTCCGGCGAGAGATGGGCAAGCTCACGTTCATGACGCTCACCGACTGGACTGGTTCTGTGCAATTGTTTGCGGGCGCGCAGTGGACAGACCGCTTCGGGGAACTGAACAAGCTTTCCCTTGGCGACTGGGTGGCGGCCACCGGAGAGGTGGTGCGGACGCGCACGGGCGAGCTTTCGGTACGTGTTGCGGACTGGGCACTACTGGCTGAAGCGCGCCGGCCATTTCCCGATAAATGGCGCGGCATTACGGACATCGATACGCGGTACCGCCAACGTTATGCCGACATGTGGGCCAACGAACGGTCCCGGGAGGTCTTGCTGGCCCGCAGCCGAGCCGTATCGGCCGTGCGCCGCTTCCTGGAGGACAGGGGCTTCGTCGAAGTGGAGACGCCCGTTTTTCATACCGTCGCCGGCGGCGCGACGGCGAAGCCGTTCGTTACCCACCACAACGCCCTCGATATGGACCTGTACTTGCGCATCGCGCTCGAACTTCACCTGAAGCGACTGGTCGTGGGCGGCATGGAGAAGGTCTTCGAAATAGGCCGTGTCTTCCGAAACGAAGGTCTGTCCCCGCGCCACAACCCCGAGTTCACCATGCTCGAGCTGTACCAGGCGTACGTCGACTACCACGACATGATGGACCTCACCGAACAGCTCGTGGCCCACGTCGCTCGTGAAGTGGCCGGAGGGACACAATTGACCTACGAGGACCGACCCCTCGACTTGTCCCCGCCGTGGAAAAGGGCGACTCTGCTGAGCCTGGTCTCCGAGTACTCAGGCGAGGAACTAAGCCTCGAAATGCCCATAGAAGAGCTGCGGCGGCGGGCCAGCCGGCTGGGGGCGGACGTGGAACCGTCGTGGGGCCCGGGCAAGGTCATCTTCGAAATTTACGAAAAGACCACCGAACCCAACCTGTGGGGGCCCGTGTTCGTTACGGACTACCCGAAGGAAGTTTCGCCCCTGGCCCGCGCCCATCGGAGCGTGTCGGGTTTGGTGGAGAGGTTCGAGGCCGTCGTTGCCGGGCGCGAATTGGCCAACGCCTTTTCCGAATTGACAGATCCCGACGAGCAGCGGGCTAATTTCGAGGCCCAGGCCAGGGCACGGGCCTCGGGCGACGAGGAAGCGATGCCATTAGACGAAGACTTCCTTCGCGCCCTCGAGTACGGCCTACCTCCGACGGGAGGCCTCGGCATAGGGATAGACCGCCTGGTGATGTTCTTGACGGGGTCGGAGGCGATCCGTGACGTGATCGCTTTCCCGACGCTGCGGCGAGAGTCGGAGTAAACGCTCCTAGCCGGCCCGGACCACGAGGTCGTCGAGCAGGCGGTGGGCCAGGCCACCCAGTGCTTCACGGGCCGGTCCCACCGCCACGCCGGCGCCATTGTTACTGCTTTCGGACGCCGGTCCTGGGTGCACGGGTCCTGATGGCGAAGATCCCACCGGGACAGGCCCAGAAGGGAGCGGCCCAGAAGGGAGCGGCCCAGAAGGGAGCGGCCCAGAAGGAGCGGCCCAGACGGGAGGGACATCGCGTCGAGGGCTTGGGCAGCCACGTCGGCCCAACGCCGCCCCTCGGCGAGCGACTCTTTGATGGCGTCGGTGGACAGGATTATGGAGCGCGCCTTGTCTAGCTCGGGGCCGTCCAGAGGCCGTCCCAAGAGGGGCGACAGCTCGGGCCCAGCGACCGGGTCAGCCAGCGCCCGGATGACCGGGAGGGTGTAAGTCCCTTCGAGCATGTCGTGACCGGCCGGTTTGCCCAGCTCGGCCTCAGTGCATACCAGGTCGCGCACGTCGTCCCAGATTTGGAAGGCCATACCGAAAGCGTTGCCAAAAGTAGTCAGGGACTCGACCTCATCCCGGCTGGCGCCGGCCACGATGGCCCCGATCCGGGTCGATGCCGACAGCAGTGATGCGGTCTTGCACTCAATTGCGTCGAGATAGGCGCTCTCCGGTCGGCCGGTTGAAAAAGAGTAGTGAAGCTGGGTGATCTCGCCCTGACAGAGCCGCCCGATAGCGTTCGCCAGCACACTTACGACCTCGGTACCCAGGCTGGCGGCAATCTCGGACGCCTTGGCCAACAGGAAATCTCCAGCCAGGATGGCCACGAGGTTGCCCCATCGGGTGTTAACGCTTTCAACTCCCCGCCGCGAGCTGGCCTCGTCTATGACGTCGTCGTGGTATAGCGAGCCCATGTGGACCAGCTCCACCGAAACCGCCCCCCGCACGACGCCTTGAACGGCGCTCGAACCGGTAGCGGCCGCCGCGGCGAGCACGAGGGCGGGACGCAGACGCTTCCCACCTGCTTGCACCAGGTGGGAAGCAACCTCGGTGAGCAAAGGCTCGGGTGAAGTTACTGCCCGGCGCAGCTCCTCTTCGACCCGGGCCAGGCCTTCGTCGAGCCCGGGAAGGTAGAGCAGCTCCCAGACGTTCATTACCAGACGATATGCCAATGTTGTCGTGCATTACGAACTGGGCACTTAGGGACGGGAGAGAGGTTTACCCGGGCCTGCCTTGGTCGGCGCGGGCTGGCGGGCCCGGGTTATCCGATCATGTGGCGGGGGCGGGCCTGGCGGGGATGGCTCTGGCGGCGTCAACCGGAGCCGAATTCTTGTCGATTGGTGCTCTGACCGATCGCAAAGGCTGTAGGTACACTGGTGAGAGCAGGAACCCGGGAGAAAGGGTAGGGATGACTTGCTTGGGTCGCAGGGCAGCGCTGGAAAGGCTGCGCGGCGCCCGGCGGTCCCGGCGGCCGGATCCCCGACCTGCTGAGTCTGCCGAGGAGGCTGTTCGCGTTGTTTGAGCGCTTTACCGACCGAGCCCGAAGAGTATTGGTGCTGGCCCAAGAAGAGGCCCGCCTGTTGAACCACAACTTCATCGGGACCGAGCACATCCTGCTCGGCCTCATACATGAGGGTGAGGGTGTGGCGGCAAAGGCCCTGGAATCGCTGGGGATCAGCCTGGAAGCTGTGCGCGAAAAGGTAGAAGAGACGATCGGACCGGCTGGCACGTCCACCACGGGTTCGCCGCCGTTCACGCCTCGGGCCAAAAAGGTGCTCGAGCTTTCCTTGCGGGAGGCCCTGCAGCTCGGCCACAACTACATCGGGACTGAGCACATGCTTCTCGGTTTGGTCCGCGAAGGTGAGGGCGTGGCGGCTCAGGTGCTCGTCAGCCTGGGTGCCGACCTGTCCCGGGTGCGCCAACAGGTTATTCAGCTGCTTTCGGGCTATCAGGCCAGTGGGCCCGAAAAGGCCACGGCGGGCGCGGCGCCCGGGGCTCAGGATGTCCCCGCCGGCAGCCCCGTCCTGGACCAGTTCGGCCGCAACCTGACCCAGTTGGCCAGGGAACGCAAGCTGGACCCGGTGATCGGGCGTGAGCGCGAGATCGAGCGGGTCATGCAGGTGCTGTCCCGGCGGACCAAAAACAACCCTGTCCTCATCGGGGAGCCGGGCGTAGGCAAGACCGCCATCGTAGAGGGCCTTTCTCAGCGGATCGTGGCCAGCGAGGTACCCGAGACACTGCGCGGCAAGCAGCTTTACACCCTCGACCTCGGCGCCCTCGTTGCCGGGTCTCGGTACCGGGGTGATTTCGAAGAGCGCCTGAAAAAGGTGCTGAAGGAGATCCGTACCCGCGGCGACATCATTTTGTTCATAGACGAGCTGCACACCCTGGTTGGGGCCGGTGCGGCCGAAGGCGCCATCGACGCAGCCTCGATACTCAAGCCGATGCTCGCTCGTGGAGAGCTGCAGACCATCGGTGCGACGACGCTAGATGAGTACCGCAAGCACCTGGAAAAGGACGCCGCCCTGGAGCGGAGGTTCCAGCCGATCAAGGTGGAGGAGCCGTCTCTGGCGCACACCATCGAGATCCTGAAGGGGCTGCGTGACCGCTACGAAGCCCACCACGGCGTCACCATCACAGACCAGGCCGTTGTCACGGCCGCCAACCTGGCCGACCGCTACATCGCCGACCGCTACCTCCCTGACAAGGCGATCGACCTGATCGACGAGGCCGGGAGCCGGTTGCGGATCCGGCGTATGTCTACTCCCGCTGACTACAAAGCGATCGAGGAAGAGATCGGCAAGGCGCGGAAGGACAAGGAACTGGCCATCGAGAAGCAGAACTTCGAGCAGGCTAAGAAGCTTCGCGAAAAAGAGGAAGAGCTCCTCCAGCGCAAGGCGGCCAAGGAACAAGAGTGGCGCGCCGAAGGCGTCGACTTGTTCGACGTGGTCGACGAAGAGGTAATCGCCGAAGTGCTGGCCAACTGGACGGGCATACCCGTGTACAAGCTGACCGAAGAGGAGACGTCCAAGCTGCTCCGGATGGAAGAGGAGTTGCACAAGCGGATCATCGGCCAAAACAACGCACTGAAGGCCGTTTCGCAGGCCATAAGGCGCACCAGGGCAGGGTTGAAAGACCCCAAGCGCCCGAGTGGCTCGTTTATCTTCCTTGGGCCTTCGGGCGTGGGGAAGACTGAGACAGCCAAGGCGCTGGCCGAGTTCTTGTTCGGCGACGAGAGTGCACTGGTGCAGCTGGACATGTCCGAGTACATGGAAAAGCACACCGTGAGCCGGCTCGTCGGTTCGCCTCCGGGCTATGTGGGCTACGAGGAAGGCGGCCAGCTGACTGAAGCAGTACGGCGGAAGCCGTTCTCGGTCGTACTTTTCGACGAGATCGAAAAGGCGCACCCGGACGTGTTCAATGCCCTGCTCCAGATCCTCGAGGATGGGCGGCTTACCGACGCCCAGGGCCGGACGGTGGACTTCAAGAACACCGTCATAATCATGACCTCCAACCTCGGCACGGCCGACTTGCGCAAAGCTTCGGTCGGTTTCGCCAAGGCAGACGAGGCCGTGACGCACGAGCGGATGACCAGCAAGGTCAATGATGCCCTCAAGCAACACTTCCGGCCCGAGTTCCTCAACCGGATCGACGAGGTCATCGTGTTCCACGAACTGACCAAGGACGAGATCACCGAGATCGTCGACCTCTACATGCGTCGGGTGCGTGAGCAACTCGAGTCCCAAGGCATCAGCGTCGAGCTGACCCGGGCAGCCAAGTACCTGGTTGTCGAGAAGGGTTACGACGCCATGATGGGGGCTCGCCCGTTGCGCCGGGCGCTTCAGAGGATGGTCGAAGATCCGCTATCGGAGAAGATCCTCTGGAAGGAGTTCCGGGCCGGCGACACCGTCATCGTCGACGCCGAGAACGGCGAGGTCACGTTCAAGGCAATGGAGCAGTTCGAGCCGCCTCCGGTCGAGATGGCCGGTGCCGGCAGCAGCGATTAGTGCCCACCGCAGCGGTGGTGGGCTACAGGGCTTGGCTTTGCCCTAGCTGTACCCGCTCTTGACGAATGGCTGCACACGCAGCGGACGACAAAGGCAACCCGGTTGGGTTGCCTTTGTCGCGTTGGTCGTTGGGGGTCGTTGTCTCGGTCGCTCTTACGGCGTGCGGGGCCAACGTCAACCTTCAAGTGGCCGTCAACCCTTCCGGTGCGGGGACCGTCACCTTGGCGGTGACCGTGCCGAACAGCACCGCCGCTCAGATCGAGGATCTGAAAAACGGTCTTCCCGTGGGTGACCTGCGCGCCGCTGGGTGGGTGGTGAGTGGTCCCCGGCCCGGGCCGGCAGGCACCACCGTAGTGAGCGCCAGCCACACCTTCGCCAACCCTTCGGAGGTGCCGGCGCTAGTGGCCGACATCGCCGGCAATGGCCCCGAGGCCAACCGGCCGTTCCGGCTGTCGGTCCAGGTACAGCCGGGCTTCCTGCAGAACAGCTATACGGCCTCCGGGAGCGTCGACCTGCGCTGCTCCCTGTCGTGCTTCGATGATCCCAAGCTGGCGGCCAGCGTGGGGTACGCGCTGGGCATGCCGGCGTCCGAAGTACGCCAGCTCGTCGGCGACCCCGCCAAATCGATCTCCTTCCGGGTCGAGGTCGTGCTGCCGGGGCAGGTCACCACGACCGATGCCGGCGCCAGGGGCGATGGGGGCACGTTGATCTGGTCTCCCGTCCTCGGGCAGTCCACTTCCGTCGTGGCCTCGAGCAAGGTCGTCGACACGGGCAGGGTCCGGGCTCTGGCTATCGCCATAGCGGCGGGCGCCTTTGTAGTGGCGGTGACGGCGTTTTATCTCGTGTGGAGCGGCCGGCGACGGCGCCGGCGGGGCGGGTTGCGGTTCCGATAGGCCTCCGCCGGCAATAGGAGGAGCCCGGGGGTGGGGCCCCGGGCGGGTCACTCATATCGTCGGTGGTAAGCGCTAGCGTCCGGCACGATGACCAAGCTCAACAGCGTGCACCGTTGCCAGTCTTGCGGCGCCGCCCATGCCCGCTGGGCGGGCCGCTGCGCCACGTGTGGCGAGTGGAATTGTCTGCAGGAAGAACTCGTACCGGTCGGGGCCAACCGACGCCCGGGTTTGGCGTCGAACGGCACCTCAGGCTGGGCCGGAGGGACCGAAGAAGCGGTCGCGGTTGCGCTCGTGGACGTCGATGTCAGCAGGCACAAACCGCTCCCGACCGGCATCACTGAGTTCGACCGGGTCCTCGCTGGCGGCTTGTTGCCAGGCTCGTCCACCCTCCTCGGAGGAGAACCGGGGACGGGGAAGTCGACGCTCCTGCTACAGGCGCTGGCCTCCATGGCCACATCGGGTCGGCGTTGCTTGCTAGTGGCGGCTGAGGAGGCTCCGGCGCAGGTGCGCCGGCGAGCCGCTCGCCTCGGTGGGGACGTACCGGGAGTATTCGTGGTGGAGGCCACGCAGATGTTTGGCGTCGAACAGGCCATGGCCGCGGTGCAGCCAGAGGTGGTAGTCGTCGACTCCGTCCAAGCGGTAAGCGACCCGGAAGTGGGATCGCCCGCCGGATCCATCGCCCAGGTGAGAGCGTGCGCACATCGCCTGGTGGCGATAGCCAAGGCGGCGGGCGCCGCTCTGGTCCTGGTGGGCCACGTCACCAAAGAGGGGGCGCTGGCTGGCCCGCGGACCCTCGAGCACCTCGTCGACACCGTCCTCAGCTTCGAGGGCGACCGCTACTCCTCGCTCAGGGTCCTTCGCGCCCTGAAACACCGGTTCGGGCCAACCGGGGAGACCGGCCTGTTCGACATGTCCGAGACCGGGCTGACAAGCGTCCCCGACCCCAGTAGCTTGTTCCTGGGTGACCGCCTGGAAGGAGCTCCCGGTTCGGCGGTGACGGTGCCGATCGAGGGACAGCGGCCTCTCTTAGTGGAAGTACAGGCACTCGTCGGACGGTCGACCGCCGTCCCGCGGCGGTTCGTGACCGGTCTCGACTCTGGCCGAGTCGGTTTCCTCGTGGCCGTGTTGGACCGCCGCTGCGGGATACCGGTAGGTGACTGTGACGTTTACGTGTCCGTGGCGGGCGGGGCGCGAGCATCCGAGCCGGCAGCCGACCTGGCTGTTTGCCTCGCGCTTGCCTCTTCGCTGTCCGGCGTGCCTTTGCGTCCTGATCTCGTGGCGGTCGGAGAGGTAGGCCTGGGCGGGGAGACCCGCCGTGTCAGTGGCATGAAGAAGCGGTTGGCAGAAGCCGAGAGGCTGGGGTTCCGCGACGCTCTCGTGCCCGGCCCGACGGAGCGCCCGGGGCGAGATGGCCGGTCAAGTCCCGCCGGGCGGCCCAGTTCGGCCGAGAGGCCCGGTTCGGCCGAGAGGCCCGGCTCGACCCGGCGGCCCGGTTCGAATGAATGGGTAGCGTCGTCGGTCGACGACCCCACCGTTGGGCCACACCGTCTATCAGCACCGCGGGCGGTGCCCCATCCGGCGCGCGCTTTGGCCGCCCTGCCAGACCCGTCGCTGCGCCAGCTCCCGGCGGCGACCCTGAGCGAGGCGCTGTCGATCGCATTTGGTGGTGCGCCCCCCATCAAGTCAGTCCCGGGGCCGCTGCCGCGGTTGGCGAAACTGGCCGCGCTGGCCGAGGAGGACAGCGGATCCTCTTAGTAAGGGCAAACACAAAAGGGGGTTGTTCGACTGGCCAACCGGCCAGGCCCGGCTGAGTATTTTTTGCGAAGCTGTGTCGCCACTTTGGCTCGCAGCCGGCTGTTCATCGGTTAGCATCAGCCGGTGCCGGACAGGCTGAGCGCGGCGATGATCGAGGTCCTGGGATCGATAGCGCCCGGCCGGCCTTTGCGGGAGGGCCTGGACCGTATCCTCCAGGCCAATATGGGTGCCCTCATTGTGGTTGGCGACGGCCCCGAGGTGCTCTCCATTTGTTCCGGGGGCTTCTTGCTCGACGCAGAGTTCAGCCCCCAGCGCCTCTCGGAGCTGGCCAAGATGGACGGCGCCATCATTTTGGCTCGGGACGCCAGCAGGATCGCCCGTGCCAATGTCCACCTGGTGCCGAGCCCTACGGTGGCGACTTCGGAGACAGGGACGCGGCACCGGACGGCAGAGCGGGTGGCGCGCTCGATCGACGTGCCGGTGATCACGGTCTCGGAGGACCGCTCCGTCATATCCGTCTACCGGGGGGAGCAGCAGCGGCCGTTGGTGCCGGTGGAGAGGCTCCTGGCCCGGGCCAACCAGGCCCTGGAGACGCTGGAGGGTTACCGGGACCGCCTTGACGTCGTGACCAACGCCCTTTCTGCGCTGGAAGTCGAGGACATGGTCACGGTGCGCGATGTCGTGACCGTGCTGCAACGCACAGAAATGGTCCGCCGTATCGCCGAGGAGGTGGACGGCTACAGCATCGAGCTAGGCACCGACAGCAGGTTGGTACGCCTGCAGCTCGAAGAGATGCTGGCTGGCGTAGAAGAGGAACGCCGACAGATCCTCCGTGACTACCTTTCGCCCGACCCGGCCTGGGGTGTTGGTGAGGGCCTGGGCGCTCTCAGCCACCTGACCACAGACCGGCTCCTCGACTTATCGAGGGTGGCCAGCGTCTTGCGCATCGGAGGCCCCGGCTCGGACCTCGAGAGCCCCCTCCGCCCCTACGGCTACCGCTTACTGTCGAAGATCCCGCGCCTGCCCGAGCACGTTGTCCGCAACATCGTGGACCGTTATGGCGGTCTCCAGCAGATCCTGCGGGCCAGCGCCGAGGATCTGGACAATGTGGAGGGGATCGAAGTGGCGGGAGCGCATTTCGTGAAAGAGGGCCTCGCCCGCCTGGCCGAAACGAGCATCCTGGACCGCCTGGGCTGAAGGGGGTCAAAGCGCTGGGGGCGACTTTGCTATTGCTGCTACTGCGCGGGAACTATCAGCGGGCGCGTTCGGTCAAGCGTTGCCGGTTCAAAATGCGGTAGCGGCGATCGGTCTGTCCGATCCAACCAAGCCGGACGAACGCGGCGATCGCCTTGTTCACACGTTCTCGCGAGGCGCCGACGAGCCCCGCCAGTTCTTCTTGCGTTATGGGGAGGACGAACTCGTCAGCGGAGCCCGACAGCTCGAGTAGCCGTTTGGCGGTCCGACCCGTCACATCGAGCAACATGGCGTCCGCCAGAGCGTCGTCCGTGGCCCGCAGCCGGCTGGCGAACAATGTCACGACGTCCCATAACAACGCCGGTTGAGCTTCAAGTTCCGAACGGACGACTCCGAACGGCACCCGGACCACTTCGGAACGTTCCAGCGCACGGGCGGAGCCGGAACGCGGTTCGTCATCGAACAGGGGCATCTCACCGAATATGTCCCCCGGTTCCATCAATGCCACGAGCGACTCGCGGCCGTCCGTCGACCTCTTGGCTATGGCAATGCGCCCGGTCAGGACCACGAAGAGCTCGTCGGCCGTGTCGCCTTCACTGAAGAGGGTGTCGTTCCGTTCCAGCCGCGTCGTGGAGGCCTTGACTGCGACCCGGGCGAGCGCTTCCGCCCCAAGATTGGAGAAAAGCTCCGACCCACCCAAAGGGGAAACGTCATCCATCCACGGCAAACGCTAGCCGTTGCCGCTTGAGCGCGCTGCGCCCTGGGAAGGCCTGCCTTGGATGAAGGGTTAAAAATGACCTACCCTGGTAGCAGGGCAAAAGCCAATCAAGGTTGTTGGGAGACGTATGTCGTTTGACGTCGGGGACAAGGTCGTGTATCCCCACCACGGGGCGGCGGTCGTGGAGAGAAGAGAGGTACGGGCCGATTTCGGCGAGCAACGAGAGTACCTGGTGCTCCGGCTCGCATATGGAGACCTGACGCTGAAGGTACCGGTCGACTCCACGTCGGACGTGGGCATCAGGGAAGTCATAAACGACGAGGAAGTCGAAGAGGTTTTCGCCGTCCTGCGCAAAAAGGACGTCCGGATGCCGACGAACTGGTCCCGTCGTTACAAGAACCACGTCGAGAAGCTGAAGTCCGGTGACATCTATCAGGTGGCTGAGGTCGTCCGGAACCTTTCGAACCGAGATAAGGACAAGGGTCTTTCGGCTGGCGAGAAGAGGATGCTGAACCGCGCCCGGCAGATCCTCGTCTCCGAGCTCACCTTCGCCATCGGTGTATCTGAATCCGAGGCCGAAAAGAAGCTCGACGAAGCCCTGCCGTAGTGCCGAACGGCCCGCCTGAGGCCGGTGACCTCCCGAGAGTGACCTCTTGGGCGGTGGTGGTAGCGGGCGGTAGCGGTACTCGGTTTGGTGGTTACAAACAGTTCATGACGCTGGCCGGCCGCGAGGTAGTCGATTGGTCACTGGAAGCCGCCGCCAAAGCGTGCGCAGGGGTCGTCCTCGTGGTCCCCGAGGCTGCCGTCGAACGGTACGCCGGCCGGGCCTCGCACGTAGTGGCCGGTGGGCCGACCCGGGCCGAGTCGGTCAGAGCTGGCCTCCGAGCGGTCCCTCCTTACGCCGGCGTTATCGTTGTCCACGACGCGGCGCGGCCGCTGTCTCCGCCGCAAATGTGGGCTTCGGTGATCGCGGCGGTCGCCGGCGGCGCAGACGGCGCAGTACCCTGCGTCCCCGTGTCCGACACCATCAAACAGCGCCAGGACGACGGCCGGTTGGTGACGTTGGAACGGGCCCGGCTGCTGGCCGTCCAAACACCTCAAGCGTTCTCGGCCGCCACCCTGCGCCGGGCACATGCCGGGGGCGCCGACGCGACCGATGACGCCGCGCTGGTGGAGGCGATAGGTGGGCGGGTGGTAAGCGTGCCGGGTGAAGCCAGCAACATCAAGGTGACTGAGCCCGCTGACCTGGCCCTGGCCGAGACGCTCATGGCGGTTCGGGCCACGACGGGCGGGGCGCCATGAACCTCCGCATCGGACAGGGTTTCGACATCCACCCTTTTACCGACGATCCGCACCGGGCACTGGTCCTGGGCGGGGTAAACGTGGAAGGGAGGGGGTTGAGGGGCCACAGCGACGGCGACGTCGTCTGCCACGCTGTCGCCGACGCCTTGTTGGGCGCCGCTTGTCTCGGCGACATTGGCACTCTGTTCCCCGACACCGACCCCTCTTTATCGGGGGCCGACAGCCTGGTCCTGTTGGCCCGCGTGGTCGAGAAAATAACGCCTGAATGGCAGCCCATAAACGTCGATTGCACGGTCATCGCCGAAGCGCCTCGGCTGGCACAACACCGGGACAATATGGAGAAAACACTGGCCGCCGTAGTGGGCGCACCTGTCTCGGTCAAGGCCAAACGAGGAGAAGGCCTGGGGGCTCTTGGCCGCCAGGAAGGCATCGCCTGTATTGCCGTTGCCCTCATCGAGGGAAAATGAAAGCCGGTGGCCGCGATTACGGTCTCGGCGGGGAACAGGTCGAAGGGCACCACGCCGTCCATGAGCTCCTCGTAGCGGGGCGCCGGCGGGCCCGGCGCATCTGGGTGGCCGACGCCGAGACGCGAAGCGAGCCGGTCCAGCGGATAACCCTGCTCGCCAATGAGCGGCGAGTACCGGTGCAGATCAGACCGGGCGAGGCCGTCCTGGCCATCGCCCGGACGGGCGCACCTCAGGGAGTGATCGCCTGGGCCGACCCTGTTCTAGCGGTTGAGCTGGACGAGTTGCTCGAGATCAGCGCCCTCACCGGGCCGCCGTTCTTGCTGGTGCTGGACGGCGTGACAGATCCCGGGAACTTCGGCTCACTGCTGCGGACAGCCGCGTGTGCCGGCGTCGGAGGGGTGGTCGTGGGCCGTCACCGCTCGGCCCCGTTGACCCCGGCCGCAGTCAAGGCGGCTGCCGGCGCCGTCGAACATGTACCGATTGCCTCGGTCGGCGGTGTCCCGGCCGCCCTCCAGCGCCTCAACCGGTCCGGCGTCTGGCTGGTCGGGCTGGGCCCGTCCGGCGCCGACGAGCTCTGGAGCGTCACCTTGTTCGACGGCCCTGTGGCGTTGGTGCTGGGGTCAGAAGGCAAGGGGCTCTCGCGCCTCGCCGGCGAACGGTGCCACTCCCTCGTGCGGATACCTCAACAGGGGCCTCTGGGCTCGCTCAACGTGGCTGCCGCGGCCGCCGTGGCTTGTTTCGAGGTGGCCCGCCAGCGAGCCGGCGCCCACCACTAACGGCCTGCCTCCGGCGAGGGGATGGGACGGAGCCCCCGACAGTCTCTGACGCCTGATCTGGTTGAAGCCAGAAAGCAGAGAACGGCAACCCGGGCAGAACGGCGGCGTTGTCCTCGAGAGACAGATTGGCTACCCGCTCGTTTTAGGTGGCGACACCGGTCGGTTTTATGGGCGTCGTCGTCCCCGTAAGTTGTTTACCGGGGTCTTTACTGGGGGCGCTCCTCCGCCGCGGGTGCCGGCTCCTCCTCTTCCTCGCCCTTGGGGTAGAGGAATTGGAAGAGAAGAGCCGCCAAAGCCCCGCCGATCAGCGGGGCAATGATGAACACCCATAGCTGGCTGAGGGCCGTGCCGCCGACGAAGAGGGCCGGTCCGATGCTCCGGGCCGGGTTGACGGACGTCCCGTCTACCGGGATCCCGATGATATGGACGAGGGTCAGGCAGAGGCCGATCACAAGACCGGCCACCGTCGCATTGCTCACCCGTCGAGTGACAGCCAGGATAACGAAGACGAACGTAGCCGTCAGCACGATCTCAATACCGAACGCGCCCGCGGCGTTGGCCAAGATCATGGAGTTCTTCCCGTAGCCGTTCGTTCCTAAGCCCTGTATGCCGATGCGGTAGATGGGCGACGAAGAAAATATGCCAAAGAGGACAGCGGCGCCGGCAATACCACCTATTACTTGGACGATCCAATACGACACCGCTTCAATCAGGGTGATCTTGCGGGCGGCAAGGAAACCCATTGTGATGGCGGGGTTGATGTGGCAACCCGAAATGCCGCCCAGCGCGTAAACCAGTACGAGGACGACTAGTCCGAAAGCAAGCGCAGTAGCGACCACTCCGGCCGACCGACTGCTCCCAGCAAACTTGAACCCGAAACTCAATGTCGCCGTCCCCACGCCAAAGAACACGAGAAGTGCCGTCCCTAAGAACTCGGCGAACAGCGCTCTTGGCTTCACGCCTACTCCCTTCCGCAACCTCGGCTCATTTAACGGCCTGCAAAGCGCGATCATAGCCCCGGAGCTTGGCACGGCCATGGATTAGCGTCGTAGGCGCGGGTCAAACTGGCAGGCTTTGGGCGCGGTGATCTCTCCTGCTAAAGCTCCTCCGTTGCGCTGCTAAATGAGGGATTTCCACAAGATTATGAGTGCCGGCCGCGCTCGAGCGGCCCCGGGCGTCACCCGCCCATCAGAAGCATGCGACGTAAGCCTTCTTCGAGTTCGACGTCTTTGAACCCGTAGTCTCCCTCCAGCAGGACGGCGGGGCGGATCCTGGCGCTGGTGAAAAGGAGGCTGTCGGCCAGTTCGCGGCCCAGCAGCAAGCGGGGGCCGAAGCGAGGTACGGGCATCAGTGCTGGCCGAGAGAGAACCCGGGCCAGGGTGGCGGTGAATTCGCGGTTCGTGACCGGGTTCGGAGATGTCAGGTTGACCGGCCCGGCCACGTCGTGCTCGACGAGCCACACCAGCGCATCGACCTCGTCGTCCAGGCTTATCCAGCTCCACCATTGAGAGCCCGCTCCCAGGCGCCCGCCGAAGCCTACTCGGAAAACAGGCAAGAGTTTGGGCAGGGCTCCGCCGGCCGTCGACAGGACCAGACCTGAGCGGGCGAAAGCCACCCGTACCCCGTTGTGGCTCGCAAGTGCAGCCGCCGCCTCCCAAAGCTGGCACACAGTGGCCAGGAAGTCCGAGCCGGGCCCGGTCTGCTCGGTGATGACTTCATCGGCGCGGTCACCATAGAACCCGATGGCGGACGCGTTGACCAGCGCTCGGGGCGGGTTGTCCAGGCCGGTGAGCGTCTTGGCCAGCAGTGCCGTGCTTTGCGTACGGCTGTCCAGGACCAGCTGCTTTCGGGCTGGTGTCCATCGTCGGTCGCCGATCCCCGCTCCAGCCAGGTTGACAACGGCATCAAGCCCCTCGAGCTTGTCACGGTCGATCGCACCGATGGTGGGATCCCAGTACGCAGTCGCCTCTCCTGGCCGCCCACGGCGGCGGACCATCCGGGTGACCTGATGACCCTGCCCTTCGAGACGGCGACAAAGAGCAGACCCGATCAAGCCGCTCGAGCCGGCCACGGCCACCCGCACATGCGCAGCTTAGAGGAAGAGCCTCGACGAAATAGCGCCCACCTCCTTGACGTGGCTAACAATGTTAGCTAAGATGGCTAATGTTGTTAGCCAACCAAGCACTGCTATCCAAGGAGACGACCGTGGCTGAGCCTTCCACCAGTTACCGCAAACCTGGCCCGATCATGCGGCGGATGACAAACCCGTTCCTCGTTACGGCGATGCGCATGGGGATCAGCGTTTGGGGTAGCCGGGTCCTCGAAGTGCGGGGCCGCACTTCTGGGGAACCTCGCCGGACCCCGGTCAACCTGCTCGCTTTCGAAGGGCGCGAGTACCTGGTCTCGCCGCGCGGGGACACCCAGTGGGCCCGCAACGTCCGCGCTGACAATGGCCGGCTTGTCCTTGAGCTTGGCCGACGCCGGGACGAGCGCACAGCAACAGAACTATCGGACGACGAAAAGCCCCCTGTTCTAAGGGCGTACCTGAAGAAATGGAAGATGGAGGTCGGTGTGTTCTTCGAAGGCGTGAGCGCCGACTCGTCGGACGAAGAGCTGCTGCGGATCGCACCCAAGCACCCCGTGTTCGTCTTGTCCGAAAAGCAGAGCTGAGATGCCGGGCCACGACCTCCCGACTGAGGGCGTGGTGGGGCCGCCGCGGCCATCACATCTGGGCCTGCGACAGGCGGGCTGCGACAGGCGGCGCGACAGGCGGGGCCGAGCCCCGGTCGCGCCAGGGGGCGCCGCCGCCGAGCCTCATGCCGGGCGAGCTGGGACGGCCCGGCCTGGACGATGCCCGTAAACCGCGCGTGGCTGAAATCATTGGTGCCGCCCGCCGCATCCTCGAAGCGGGTGGCCCGGAAACGTTGACCATGCGCCGGGTGGCCGATGAGCTCGGGATACAAGCTCCATCGTTGTACAAGCACTTTGCCTCCAAAGCGGAGCTCGAGCTGGCCCTGGTGACGGACGCAATGGCCGAGATCGGAGAAGCCTCACACGATGCGGTCCGCCTCGGCGGGGAGCAACCGGCCCTGGTCGCGCTACTCGAGACGTACCGCCGTTACAGCCTCGCTCACCCCCATTTGTACCGCCTGGCTACGGGCGGCCGCTTGGCCCGTGAGGGGTTGCCCTCAGGCCTCGAGGAATGGGCGGGCAACCCCTGGTACGTGGTAACCCTTGACCCTTACCTCGCACAGGCGCTCTGGTCCTTTGCCCACGGGATGGTCATCCTCGAACTTGATGGCCGGTACCCTCCAGGGTCCGACCTCGACGCCACGTGGGCCGCCGGGGCGCTGGCGTTCGAGGGCCTGGCGGCACAACGCCGGGCCATCGCTCACACGGAAGAGGCAGACCACTAACTTGTCTGCTCGCTGGCGAGAGCCACCCACGGGGCCGGAGAACGCAGGGCCTCAGCGCAGGATTTCCACCAAGAGCACCCAAGCATCGCCGACGCCGGCGACTACGCACAGAAGAACGGCCGCGGCCTGGAACCACAGCCCGTTCGAATTGCCCGCCAGGAGGAGGCAGCCGCCCACCACGGCCGGCAGAGTTGCCGCCTGAGCGGCGATGGAGCGGATCAGGAACTCCGACAGTGGGCGGCCCGAGGCGATCCGCCTGGCATTGACGAGGATCCGCGTAATCGTCACCCAAACAAGGACCGCAATACCGAAGAACTCGCCGCCGAGCGCCCGGATGCTCGTCTGAGGCAGGACACCGACGAGGCCGGTGACCACCGGGAACAGCAACAGCAGGAGCGCCTCTCCGGCACGGGTGGCCAGACCCGGGAGAGCCAGGATTTGTTTGAGGTTGATCGACAACGCGACGAAGACCAACCCGGTCAGGGCGGCGCCGACGCCGGCTTGTGTCGCGAAAAGTGTTTGCCACGAACCGATCATTCGGCCAAAACCGCCGAACTGTCAGTCTCGGTTGTAGGACCACACCTGCCGTGCCTGGGCAATGACCGCTCCTCCGGTCCAGGTCCAACCGAGACGACCAATTTCACTAGCGGAATACTATTTGCCGGGCCCGTTCACCCCGTGGACGAACCGTCGCGGAAGCTAAAGCATAACCTCCAAACGGCGGGCTACCTCACGGTAACGGCGCACAGGGACCAGATGGACTCCGTGGAACGCGCCTGAGTCCCGGATTTTGCAAACAAGGTCACAGGCAAATTCAACCCCCGCCTCCCTGTCCGTTCCCAGCCGCTCAGTCAGCCACGCCGGCGTCGATAGTTGAGGGAACTCGGCGTTGAGTTTGACCGCCATCTGAACGCTCCCGACCACGATCACGCCGGCGTACACCGGCCCATCAAAGTTTACTGAGGCGCGCCACGCCTTGATCTCGTCGATAGAAAAACCGACTTGCCCAAACAGAAAATCTGCCTCGCGCTTCCAGGCGGGGAGGGGACCGAGCGCCGACGCCACTCCGAGCCGAAAGCGGGAACGGTCAGCGTTGTGCTGGTGGGCGAACCGCCGCGCCTCGTCAAGCATCCCGCGGACGGTCAGGTCGTCCGAACGCCGCCCCGACTCCGGGCGGTCCCCGTACACGAACAGGAACTCGTCGACGCCGTAGGCGGCCGCGGTGAGCAAGTCCCGGCGGAAGCCCAGAGTGTTGCGGTCCCTGGCGTTGAGGCAGGCGATCGCCCTGCCTCCCATGTCGATGACCTCGTGCGCCACCGCAATGCTCGATACCGTCGCCCGACCGATGTGGTTATCAGGGATGAGAAATACGGAGGACACCGCGCTCAGAACACCGATCTGGTGCCGGACCCGTCGTAAATCTGGGCTTGTCGCCGGCTCGATCTCACATATAACTTCGAACGCTTTCTCAGCCACGTTCGGATCCTAGGTTCACGAGGTGAAGGGTGACGGGCCGGGAACAAGCTAGCGGGATGAGCGATGGCTCCCCGGCGTGGAGGCCGTTCGAGCCGGGTTGCTGTCGGATCTGCACCTATGACCAGGGGCCGAGATCTATTGCGCCCAGTGCGGGGCTGCGCCCAGACAGCCACGCCACAAAACGGCGCCCATCGTCCGGGTTACGCACCCGGCCCGGCACGGTGCCCAGCATCATTGGCAATTCCCACTCCACATATTCGTCGGGCCAATCTGACGGCTCGTAGCCCAGGCCGAGATCGACGTGGTGTATCTCTACCTCGCGCAACCGTCGCGACGGGCTGGCGATGGTAGGCCACTTGTCGTTGCCGAGGAGCTCGCGGTTTGGCCATCCGGCGGCCACACTGCGCTCCCATACTTGGTCTAGCCGGGCCTGCGAGGCGGCCAGGTCGGCCACGAGTTCTGTTGCCGAGCGTTGAGCTCCGTCGGATATGTCGGAGTTTCTCTGCGACGTCCCGCCCCCGTAGCGAGGCACGTCCTCCCCTCTCAGCGCTCCGTCCAGCCGCCGGGCCTGCCCGTCGGCATTGCGGGCTATGTGGGTGAGGACGTGGCCAATCGTCCAGTTGGGGAGCCGGCTCGGGCCTCGGACCTGCTCATCGGTGATGCCCCCCACTGTTACGAGCAGTCGTGAGTGGGCCGCCTGGCACAGGCTGATCGTGGTGACGGGATCAGCTGCGAGGTCTTTTGACATGTTGACAGCCTGTCACAGAGCGGCGTCCGTCCCGTTACCCTTTTTCACTTGCGCGCACATACTTGGTCAAAAGGCGCTGATAGTTGCCAGGTCATCGCTATGGACGGACCGGTGCGCCTGACCGCTATCGAGCGAGGCTCGGTCACCCATTCCATCGCCCTGGGTAACCATCGGTTTACGATTGGGACGTGAAACCTAGCGTAAAGACTTCGTACACGGTCTACAGCATTGCGGTCTTCGTAGTCTGGGTGGTGCTGCTGATCATCGCATCGGCGGTAGACGAGCCTCACAAGCGGAACGATATTTTTCTGGTCTTCTTTGGTTTCGTCATCGGATGGGGGTCGGCTACGATCGCCCGCTACGTCTATGCCCCACCGAAGAAGTACCGACATCCAACTGGGGACGAAACCTGATTGGCTGCCGCCACAGCATTAGAGGCGGCCCTCTTGGTACTTTGCGGGACCGCCATTAACGACAGCCCAATCTCGGCCGGGTCGGGTACTTCGTCCGCTGTTGAGTAGCCGGGCGACTATGCGCTGTTAGGACGGTGTTACCCGGGCGTCCGTACCGTCGTCTCCATGGTCGCACCGGGCCATCACCTGGCACAGGAGGATTTCATAACAACCACGTCGTGGTTGGTTCGAGGCCGTCCGTCAATGCGGCGCCGCCGGTTCGGGCTGCGCGGCTCTCTTGTGATTACCCTGGCTGGTTTGACCACTTTGGTGGCCAGTTGCGGTGGCCCGACTGGCAAGGGCGTGGCCAGCCTGGGAAAAAAGACATCGACCACGGTCCAAGCCGGCGGCACAGCCACAACCATGCCGCCAGGGTCGACGGTCCAAAAGCACTTCCAGGAAGCGCTCAAGTTCTCCCAGTGCATGCGTTCGCACGGCGTGCCGAACTTCCCAGGCCCCACCAGTACCGGCGGCATCGATATCAACTCCAACAGTGGCATCAACCCCAACAACCCGCAGTTTCAGGCCGCCCAGACGGCGTGCCAGCGGTACTTCGGGCCGAGACCGTCTGGCGCTCAGCAGGCCCAAGCGGAGAAACAAGCGCTGGCTTTCGCGGCTTGCATGCGCGACCATGGCGTGCCCAACTATCCCGACCCGACGTTTGGCCCCAACGGCGCTATCAGCCGGGGCGATGGTCCGAGCGGCGTCGACCAGAATTCTCTTGCCTTCCAAAGTGCAGTGAAGAAATGCAATCTTTGATGCCGCCGTCGCAAGCGAGGACCTGTAGGGCCGATCGCTGGCGATCTGCCTGGTGTGCCTGGCCATTGCCGGTTGGGCCGACGTGTCTCGGCCATCTTCCGCAATTCCATTCTCCAGCTACGGGTGCCCGATCAGCTGCGCGGCCGCATGAACGCCATCCAAACGGCGGTGGTGGCGGGCGGGCCAAGGCTCGGGGACTTCGAGTCTGGCGCGATAGCCACATTGGTCTCGCCCACCTTTTCGGTGGTATCAGACGGGCTGGCCTCCATGGCGGTGGCGGCGATAATGACAATAACGATGCCGGTGTTTTGGCGTTTGCGACTGACGCCGGGCGAGGGGGAGCCCGATCTTCCCACCGGCCCCGGCACAGCGCCGGAGCTCGGCCCTGGGGACGGCCTTACCGGCCTGTAGCGGCTCGAATTTGGCCAAACTGGAGTTTGGCCAAAGCGTGCCCTACTTGACCCCCTCCTCGGCAGGAACCTCGGTGCCCTGGGCCTAGAGTTCCTGAGATCGCTGGCGGGCTAGCCAGGGTAACCACGGGCGGCTCGCAGCCAGTCCCAACCAGCTCTGGATAGCAGCCGCTGTCAAAGGCGCGGATAAACGTCCGTACCGGTTTGGGGAGACGGACAATAACCGGGAGATGATAAGGAGACCTCTTCACATGGATGCTTCTGTCGGTGACGGCCACCTTGATAACGGAACTTTCGGTCCCCACAATGGCCCACAAACAACGGGCCAGCGCACATTGGGTTGAGTCCTTCGGCGTCCCCCGCACGTCCAATTGCCTAAGCGTCCCCGCTACTGCTGCAGCTGTGGGCCCCAATGTCCCACTAAAGCCCTCGATTGACCTACGAAGCGCTCGTCGAGTGGTCACAGGGCCCTCCCTACTCAGGTTCAAGTTCCGAGTCTCTCAATGACATACCCAGGCCACCACAACAGAAAACAGCGCGGTTCGACACGCAACAAAAACAAGACCGGGAGGGTTGAACCTCCCGGTCTTGTGATCAAGTCAGGCTTGTGCCGGCTCGCGGGCATGGTGCGGAACGCCGGCGAGCGACAGTGTCAGGCTAAGGCAGAGTTGCGGTCCCGGCCGCGTAAGAACCGACGTCCACTACAGCGGTCGGGTTGGCATTGGTGGCAGGGCCACCGACACCGTCTACAACCGAATTGAGACCTCCGGACTGGCTCGGGGTCGGGCAGTTCCCGTTCACGGAGCAGGTGCTGGAGATAAACAGGTCCATGGCATCGGTGAAAACTACACCTGGGTTATTGGGCGCTTCATAGGTCATAGCGTCCCAGAGAGTTGCGTTCGTGTAGATGAACACGACGTAGCTACCCATGCCGTACCCGTGGAAGTTCTGGACGTTGTTAGTAACCAGGAAAGATGGATAGCCGGGCTGGACCGGCGACACTTCCCATGCCGTCTGGGTCGGTGGGTCATACGGCAACTCGTTCTGGAAGAAGATGGCCGTACCGTTGTCGCCGCTCCAGATGACCTCGTTCTTTTGGTAGTGCTCGATGGCGAGGCCGTAAGCAGTTACGTTGTCGCCGGTGACCACGAGCCCGGTGTCGCCCTGGTTGAACGTCCATCCTGCTCCTGTTTGCTCTTGAGGACCGGTCACTGACGTGTTGGCGCCATGGTCGGCGCGCCAGGCCCAGACGTCGTCAATGATCGAGTTGTCCGCGTTGTCGAGCAGGCTGACCGTGGCTGATACCGGCGTGGTCTCGGCTCCGCCGATCCGGAAGAAGATGTCCTGGATGAGGTCCGGATGGGTGGCGCTAGACCCTTGGCCCTGTTGACCTTGCTGGCCCTGCCCGCCTTGTTCACCTTGCCGTCCTGGCGTGCCGACGGAAAGCAGCACCGGTGAGTTGACCGGGCCGGCGTCGAAGATCATCCCGGACAGCTTCACCCCGTTGTCCGGTAACACGACGACGGACGCATTGCCCCGCTGAGGTACAAGCACGGGGAAGCCAAGGCCAAGGACGATCGAACCGGGGTGGCTAACGACCATCGGTGCGTTGAGGTCGTAGACACCCGGGGTGAGGACAAGGTTGCGGCCTTGGTCGAGGGCCGCCTGGATCTGGCCCTCCGGTGTGCTCGGGCTGGCGATGAAGAAGCCCGACAGGGGAACGGAAGCCCCGGCTTCGGCGCCACTCAGGAAGTTCGGCCCAGTCGAGTTGTGCTGCACGGCGGGCACAAAGGTGTCCCACCCGCCGGTCGACGTCGTGTACAGGAACGGCTCTTCCTCGCTCACGGGGCTTTGCGGCAGCTCAGTGACCTGGTTGACGCCAATGATGCCGTCCGTGCCGTTGGTAATCGCCGAGGTACCGTTGAACGCGTCTTCGGTGGGCGAGCAGGCGGCGGGCCCGGGGCGCTTTTGAGCGTGGTCGGCGTGTAGCCGGGCGGGCAACCGTCACCGGAATACACGTAGTTCCAGACATAGCCGGCGGCACTTTCGAAATCGCTGTTGCGGGCGATACCTTGCTGGTTGCCCGACCAGTCGAGCTGGCCGTTGATCTCGCTGTTGGCGACGTAGCTACCGCTGCCATAGTCGTTGCTGCCGTAGTTGGTTTGGGAGCAGTAAGCCTGGAAGTTAAGCGTCCCATTGATGATCACGCTGCGAACGGGCGTAGCTTGCGATACCGACCACATGTCCGTGGCGCCTGAGTAACAGTCGGCGGAGTCCCCGATAGGCGGCAACTGTGTAATCGGCTGGGGCACGTAATTATTGGCCGTGTCTATGACGTTTAGCGTCACGTTGGACATCGACCGCCAGAAGTTCACCGTGGAATTTGCCCAGCAGTTAGTCGCGCTGGCGCAGTCAAGGGCGTTCGGGAACACTTCGATCTGACCGTTTATGACGGTGTCTTGGGGCACGGCTCCCAGCCCCGCTACCTCCGTGTAGTAGCCGACTTCGAACACCAGAGGCGTCGTTTCTGAGCCGTAGGTGCCCGGCTCGAAGAGCAGGGCATATCCATCATTGTTGAACTGGGACGAGAGGGGGACCTGCTGGGAGGCGATGTTGTTCACAACTGTCTGGATAGCTTGCAGCTCTGTGGCCGCGTTCGCCCCGCTGGGAGGCGTGAAGACACAGACGTTCGGCCCGAACTGGGCAGACGCGTAAGTACCGCACAACGAGGCTGGGGGTGGAGCGGCAGTGGCTGTGGTGGCCGGCACCATCGAGACCGCAGTAGCGGCGA
Organism: uncultured Acidimicrobiaceae bacterium; assembly: GCA_963749305.1. Classification (GTDB taxonomy): domain Bacteria; phylum Actinomycetota; class Acidimicrobiia; order Acidimicrobiales; family Palsa-688; genus Fen-671. The sequence continues at coordinate 111,859 of CAVVMN010000009.1, read as the reverse complement.
TCAATGCCGCGGCAGTGAAGAATATGGACGGGGCTCGCAACAACCGGCGACCCCGGTTGGCTTCGTGCATAGGTGTCCTCCTCCGCTGTAGTGCTCGTTTGAGCTTTTGAGCCGGCGCGCCCAGGGAGGCTTTCCACGACTAATGGGATCCCCCCCACGTCGGCACACCCGACGTTAGACGCCTCGGTCTAACGAGTAAAGACTAGCCTTGAGACAAGTTGTGGACAAAGGCGGCGAACTGGAGATGACGAAACCCTCCCACCACGACGGGCGTGACGGACGATCGCTCATTGCCCGTGGTCCGGTCCGCCGCCCGCCTGGCCACCGGACCGATGAGTCTTCGTACGGCGAGCCGTCTCAGTTGACAGGCGCGCCAGTCAGCCGGCCAGCGCACGAGACCAGATGACGGAGGACGCCATGACGACCACGCCCGCCAACGCGAGCAGCAACCTCCCCGGCAAACCGCCCGTCGTCGACCTGGCCACCTGGGAGGCGGCGCGTGGGGAGCTGCTCGTCCGTGAGAAGGCGCACACCCGTGAGGGCGACGCGATCGCCGCCGCCCGGCGGCGCCTGCCGATGGTCGAGCTGGACGGCAGCGTCGAGGTCACCGGCGTCAAAGGGCCGGTCCCGTTCGTCGACCTGTTCCAGGGTCGCGACGAGCTCGTCGTCTACCAGCACATGTGGCATGACGGCGCGCCGCACCAGGGGCAGTGCGAGGGCTGCACGGTTACGGCCTGGCACATGAGAGACGGCGTCTACCTCAACGCCCGGGGCGTCTCGTTCGCCATCCTGACCTCGGGCCCGTGGGACGAGGTGGCTCCTTACGTCGAGTTCATGGGTTACACGCAGCCCTGGTACTCGGTGCGGGGCGTGGAGCCGCCGGTCGGCGGAGATATGGGGCACTTCGTCTGTTTCCTGCGCGACGGCGACCGCGTGTTCCTGACCTACTCCACGACGGGCCGCGGGGTCGAGCCCGTCAACGGTTCCTTCGGCCTGCTCGACATGACGCCGTACGGCCGCCGCGAGGCCTGGGAGGACAGCCCTGACGGCTGGCCCGAGGTCCACCACGCCTGCTGGTACTGGCGCTCTGACGCCGACGGCGTCGCCACCTGGGGCCCGACCAGCCGGCCCGTGCCGCAGTGGGCCCGCCCCGGCGCGACGGCCGAAGAGAGCCTTGGCCGCTCTAGCGACGGGTGAGGGTGAGATGGGTCACGCCGCTTGGAGAGCTGACAGACTCGACGTCGAAACGCCGTTCAAGATCCTCCAGCCCGTCCCATAGGCTCTCGCCCCGCCCGAGGACGATAGGGACTATCACTACGTGCGCATAGTCGATGAGGTCGGCGGCCAGAAACTGGCGGATGGTCGAGGGGCCTCCGCCGATGCGGACATCTAACCCGCCAGCGGACTCCCGGGCGACCGCGAGGGCCTCAGCCGGATTGGCGTCAATGAAGTGAAATGTCGTCCCCCCTTGCATCTCGATGGAAGGCCTGGGGTGATGTGTGAGCACATATACAGGGGTGTGGAAGGGCGGGTCGTCGCCCCACCAGCCCCTCCATTCTTCGTCCCCCCACGGTCCACGCTGAGGCCCGAACTTGTTGCGCCCCATGATCTCGACGCCGATGCCCGTAGCCCAGCCCCCGGCGAAGGCGTCGTCAACGCCAGTGGTGCCGCCCGCGCCGCCCTGGGTGTCGTGGAAGCCCAGGAAGGTGCGGGTGGGGAAGAACCATTCGTGGAGCCGGGTGCCAGCGTGCCCGAAGGGCGCCTCGAGGCTCTGACCGTCACCGGTGCCGAACCCGTCGAGCGAAACCGAGAAGTTATGGACCCGAACGCGTGACATGAGTGTTCTCCTCACAGGTAGGCGCCGACCGTCGGTGGTGATGCCTGGTGCGGCACAACGGGGTACCGCCTATGTATACGGGTTTCCCGGTGCTCGACACATCGGTGACAATACCCACGGGGACGGTGTGTAGCGCTGAACCCGCGTGCTCCGCTACCAGGCGTTATGAGCTGCTTAAACGCTGAGCCCGGGAGGAGAATCGAACTCCTGTCGCCTGATTACAAGTCCGGCCGATGCAGTTTTGGGACCTGGTCGTCTACGTCGAGAAGCCCTCTGACCAGCTAATTCATTGACACTCGGTGCCACCACGTGACCAGTGATGCCAGTTGCTTCGCGCACGATCACGCACGGGCGTTCTCAGCAGGCGATAGAGCAGGGGAAGCGTCACCTGTTGTCGACGCGCATGCGCGACGGCGCGGCAAGCGAACAGCAAGCGCTGGTCCCAAGACCGTGTTGCGGCCTGCAAGATTTGCGCGGAGATTCCCACAGCGACTGCCCAGTTACGTCCAGTTCGCCACTGCGAGTGCGGAGACCTAGTCGGGCAGGGCGAGCTCCAGGGCCTCGTTCGGGCCAGCTGGCCGGTTAGCTAATCACCGGTGGGCCAACAGGCACGGCCGCTGCAGCCTGGTCAGCGAAAACCCCAGTCTCCTCCCCGACGCGGGGAGGTTTTGGGGAAGCGGCTCAACGAATATCACGACACCGAGAACCAGACCGGGCTTCACGAAGAGGAGCTGTCATGACGACAGACAAGCTCATCGCCGCGCCGGTTTCGACCGCGCTCTTCGCCCCCGTCGCGCTCCCCACGACCGGCCGAGGACCGTCGGTGGCAGGGGCTCAGGATGCAGCGCCCCCGGCGGCCCGCTCCGCCAACTGGGCAGGCCTGCCGCCCGGGCGTCTCAGGAGCTCGTCGTATGGCCGGTGACAAAATGGTGTCTGTGGTCGCCTCTCGGACCGATGACCATTGCTGCCCTACAGTCCTCGAGGTCCGCCTGCTCGGGCGCTTCTTGATCGCGGCGGGAAGCCGGAGCACGGGCCCTGGCCCCGCCCGAGCGCCCGGCGGCTCTGCCAGCTTGTCCTTATCAGCCCTGGGCGCCGCGTGACCCGGGACGCCGCTTGCGAGGCTCTCTTCCCCTCTCTCGCGCCCGACGCGGCGGCGCACGCTCTCCACAAAGCGCAGTCGATGGCACGTTTGGTGCTCGGCCAGCTCGGCCCCCCGGCGGCTGGGCTGCTCTGCGCAGACCGGGCCAGATCTGGGCGGCGCCCGAAGTCGCCCTAGAGGTGGACCTCGACGCCCACGAGCAGGCGCTGCGCGCTGCATTGAGTGCCCCGCCGGGCCAGGGTCGCGACGACGCCCTCGCTGGCGCCCTCTCGTGCAGCGGCGACCCTTTGGAGGACGAGCCTGATGCCGAGTGGGCCGAGCGAGTACGCGAACGCCTCGAGTACCTACGCCAAGAGGCTCGCCTCGAGCTGGCCCGCGACCGCTTGCGCGGTATGGGCCGCGCCCGTCCCGACGAGGTGGTGCAGGCCTGGCAGGCTTGCCTCGAGGCCGACGCGACCGATGAAGAGGCGGCATCGGCGCTTATGCGCCTGTACACGGCGCAAGGTCGTCGCGCTCAAGCATGCGCTGTCTACGAACGCTGCGCGGCCGCCCTGGCCGAGCTCGGGTTGAAAAGCTCGCCAGCGCTCGAAGAGGTACGGGCGAACGCGGAGGGCGCGGCCTCCGAGGCCCGGAGGGCTTCACCGATTACGGCCGGTCTCCTCGCGCTCCGCCAGGGGGAAGAACGCAGGTTGGTGAGCGCGCTCTTCGTCGACCTGACCCCGTCTGGCCTCGGCCCCCTGGTCGACCCCGAGGACCTGCGTGAGGTCGTCGGCACCGGCCTGGCCGGGGCCATCAGCGAGGTGGAAGCGTTCGGGGGCACGGTGACGTCCGTATCGGGGTTCGGTATGTCGGTGCTCTTCGGAGCGCCACAGTCGCACGAAGACGACCCCGAGCGTGCCCTTCGCGCCGCCCTACGCATCATGGCTTCCGTCGGTTGCACGCAGACAAGCGCGATCAACGGCAGTAGCCGTTCCGGAGCGGCCTACGTCGGGGCTCCAGGCATTACGCTGTCGGCGCGCATCGGGGTGGAGACTGGCCCGGCAGTGGTCGGGCCGTTGGGTCTAGAGGCAGCGTGGGTTACGGGGCGGTGGGCGAGGTCGTCGGGGCCGCGGCGGCGCTGCAGTCGGCTGCCAGGCCCGGAGCGGTCCTGGTCGGCCCGGCCACTCGTGCCGCTGCCGAGGGGATCTTCGAATGGGGCCCGAGCGCAGACTTGTCTGTCGCGCCGGGTTCGAAGCCTCTGTCGGGGACTTACCTCATAGCACCGCAGGCGCGCTCCACGGCCGAAGCCGGGCGACGCCGCCTGGCCGCTAGGGCCCCGCTGGCAGGCCGGGACGCCGAGCTGGCCGTCCTTAGAGAGGCTGTGCGGGCGACAGTGTCGGGTCGCGGAGGAACGGTCGTGGTCGTCGGTGAGCCAGGGCTGGGCAAGACGCGTCTCGTCACCGAGTGCCGCAAATACTTCATGGGCTGGGTAGGGGCGGCGTCGGGACGGCTGCCGCTGTGGCTGGAAGGCCGTTGCGCCTCGTATGCTTCTTCTACTCCCTACGGCGCCTACCAGCAGCTCTTCTGCCGGTTCATAGGCGCGCCGCTCGAGGCCGGCGAGGCGGTGCTTCGCCCCGCACTCGAAGCGACGATGCGCACTGTCCTCGGCAAGGACCCTGAGGGCCTGGCCGTGTTGGCGCGGATGATGGGGCTGCCAACCGGTCCAGGCGGGGCTCACGTCGAGCGGATGGGCCCGGCGGAGCTGCAGCGGACCACGTTCTCGGCCGTGCGTTCGGTGCTCATACGCCTGCTCGAGCGAGGCCCGACGGTACTCGCCCTGGAAGACCTTCACTGGTCCGACCAGACCTCGCTCCGCCTGACGGGCGAACTGGCTACGCTCGCCGCCACCGGTCCGCTCCTGGTGCTGGTGACGCGCCGGCCAGAGCCCGACCCGGGGGTCGGTGAACTGGAAGCTCAGCTCGCCGCCGCTCCCGCATCCAGTCTTCGCGCCCTGCAGCTCGGTCCCATCCCAAGGCCCGCGGAGGAGGCTCTGGCGCGCTCGCTGCTCGGTGGCGAGGCCGGCGAAGACGTGGTCGAGTTCGTCTGCGAGGGGGTGGACGGCAACCCGCTGTTCCTGGAGGAACGGTTGGCATCGCTGCTCGACATAGGCGCCCTTCAGCGGGGCTCGGCGGGCTGGTGTCTCGGGCGGTCCGAGGCCAAACCCGTGTCAGGTGCCCTGGAGCGGCTCATCCGCTCGCGTACCGACCGGCTCAGCCCTGCGTCTCGGGAGGCGGTCGTGGCCGCCTGCGTGCTCGGTGAGGAGTTCGGGCGGGACGCGCTCGGCGTCGTGAGCGAGCTCGGCGCTGAAGTCGACGACGCCCTGACTGAGCTCGTGGCGGCCGGCCTGGTAACCCAGCCTCACAGCGGGCCCGAGCAGCTCTACCGGTTCCGTCACGCTGTGATCCAGGAGGCGACATACAACGGGCTGCTGCGTTCGCAGCGGTGGCAGCTGCACGCACGCGCTGCGTGGGACCTGGAGGCGCGGACGACCGACCGCCTAGAGGAAGTGGCGGCCCTCCTTGGGCGGCACTTTGCTGCCGCCGGCGAAGGTGAGCGAGCCGTCCACTACCTCGAGATGGCGGGCGACCATGCGGCCCGGGCCTACGCCAATGAGGAGGCTATCTCGTCGTACCGTGACGCTCTGGCAGTAATCGATGACGCGCGTGGCCGGGGCAAGGCGAGCCAACCGGCTGGCTCATCCGCGCCAGAAACTGCGGCGGCGGTCCTCAGCGCGAAGCTCACGGCCCTCCTCACGTTGGTTGACCGCTTCGACGAAGCGCGCACAGCGGCCCTCAGCGGACTGGCCAGGGTGCGGCCTGAAGACACGCTGCAGGTCGCACGGCTGCAGTTCCTATTGAGCGAGCTCGAGTTCCAGGACCACCGCTTCGATGAGGCTTTGGTCGCCAGCCATACCGCCGAGGACCTCATCGGGCCCTGCGGGCTCGAAGACGACCAGGAACGCGTCGACCTCTGGCTGCGGGTGCGGCTCCGAACGAGGCCATCTGTCTACTTCTACCGCAACGAACTCGGGCCCAGTGCATTGCTGATCGAGAGCACTCGCGCGATGGCGGAAACAAGAGGCAGCGCGGAGGTGGTGGCGTACTTCTTCGCAGTTCTCGCTGGCCAACACGTACGTGAACGGCGGTACCGAGTCGATACGCAGATCGTCGAAGAGTACAGGCGCGCTGTGGAGGCTGCTCGGGCGTCGCTTGCGGCGGCGACTACCCCGGCATGGGCCCGCCCCGAGGGCATGTTGTGCTTAGTGATATCCGAGTTTGGCGTCGCCTTGGCATGGCGGGGAGATCTCGCCGAAGCCGTCCAGGCACACGAGCAGGCGCTGACGAGCGCCGAGCGGCAAGGTTCCTCCGGGACGCGCGGGCGCGTGCTCGTCAACTTGGCGGTCACGGCCTGGCGCGGTGGTGACGTCGAGGCCGTGCGTGAACTGGCGCCGCAGGCCCGAGTTGCCGCAGAGGCGGGAGGCTTCAAGTACTACGCGGCCGCCGCGTTGGCTCTGGAGGCCTGGGTCGCCTGGCGTGACCAAGGGTTTGAACAAGCGCTTTTATTGGGTACCCAGGCTCTCGAACTCTGGGACTCGCAGCCGGAGTCCTACCCGTTCCATTGCCTGGCCCTGTGGCCACTGGCCGGCGCTCACCTCGAGGCGGGGCACGTCGACGAAGCCATAGGAGCGGCGCGTCGGTTGGTCGAGCCATCGCAGGCACGGTTCCCCGACGAGCTCGAAGAGGCGGTACAGAAGGCTTGCGACGCCTGGGACCGGGCGGACCCCAGGTTGGCGAGACGGCTGCTTGCTGGAGCCGTCCAGCTGGCTCGCAACCTCGGCTACGCGTAAGCACGGGCGACCGCGAGTACACGACAGTCGCGGGAACGGCATGGCTTCACGCCAATCGCACCGACACTGAACTGGAGTTCGACCTCGTCCAGCCACTGCGCCCGGGGCCGTTCCATAACGCCCCCCGGGGTGTCGATGCCCGGTGGGCGAGCGGGCAGTGCACCCGGCTCTTAAGCCACGCGCGCTGTCGTACGAGCGAGAGGGTCGCGGGGTCAGTTTGAGGTGAGCTGGGGGGCCAAGTCCTGGAATGCCAACTGTGTGATGTTCAGGTTCTTAGGTGTTCAGCCGATTCTGACGAGCGGGGGTTGCAGCGGGCGCTCTCGTTCTCTGGGCGCTTCGGGCTGAGGCACGCGGAGTGAGCCGATAAGAGTTAGCTGGTCCCTGAGCTGTGCCGACGCCATGGTTGGTCGCTGGTCCGTCAGTCGTGAGTCGTAAAGCCGGCGGGCCATCGTGGAATGCCCGGGATCGAAGAGCTGGCCAGTGACGCTAAGCACTGGTGGGCTGCTTACGACGGGTGTTACGGGCGGGGAGAGTCATGGCCCGAAAAGTTGGGGGAGCTGAAAGCTCGTGGCGGCTACGCGTTGGGCTCAATTTTGGCCCGTTGGGATGCGGCGTATTGGCGTCAGCGCCGCCGCAGAACGACCTTCAGGATGGCAGAGCCCGTTGCAGTTATTGCGGATAGCGTAACCTGGAGACCTGATGGCCAATAGCAACCAGGTGAGCGTACTAGCCGCGGACGACGATGAGACGAAGGCGAGCGCGGCCCGGTTAGCAGCGCAGGCCGACGCAACGACCGACTTTGGCGCAACCGTACGGGAATTGCTCGGGGAAGTCGCAAGGGGCAAGCACTTGGTCGTACTGCGCCCTGACCAAGAAGTGACGCCGGCTGGTGCGGCCGACCTTCTCGGCGTCTCCCGCCAGTTCGTCGACCGCCTCCTCGCCGATGGCATACTGCCGTTCCGTCGCCTTCCCGACAGCAGGCACCGCCGGATCAAGGTTGGTGATGTCGTCCGGCTCGCCGAGGAGCGCGAGCGGCGTCGGAAAGGCGCGGCTGCCATCCGCTCGGCACTGGGCGAGCACCCGGCGTAGTGCGCCGACGGGAGAGGGTGTTCGTCGATGCCAACGAGCTGTTCCCCTTCAGCGTCATGGACCTCGTCCTCACTCTGGCAGAAGAGCTCGTCATCGACTTCGTGTGGACCGAGGAGCTGCTCGCCGAGTGGGAGCGGGTGATCGTCGGTGAAGGGAAGAGAACCCCCACTACCGCCCGGTCGGTCTCGGCGGCAGTTCGCCAGTTCTTCTCGTCGACGAGGATCGATCCGTCCGCTTACCGCACCCGCCTTGACGAGGTCCCCAGCCGTGACCCTGATGACAAGGTCCACATTGCCGCCTGCGCGTTCGGCGGGGCGACCGTGCTGCTTACGCGGAACGCGCGCGACTTCCCACGCTCGTTCCTCGCTGAGCACGGCGTGACGGTCTCATCGGCAGACGCCTACCTGACGGGGCTCCTGCACCGGCGGCCAGCCGAGTTCATCCACGTTGTGAAGCAGCTAGCGGCTGGCAAGCAGCGACCACCAATGTCACCGTGCGACGTAGCCGCGAACCTAGGCTCAGCTGGCGCCTCGCAGTTGTCGGCGGCGCTCCGTCGCCAGCTCGGCTGCGGCTAAATAGCGCCGAATTCTCGGCCAGACCGGGCTCGTCTTGTCGGTGCCGCAGGCGGATTGCGATATCGGCCCTCACTTGGGCACTTATGTGAAGCACCAGGCGGCTGTGTTAAAACATCCCTTACTGCTAAATGAACAAACCAGGCACCTACTACTAATAACGGCGATTAGCCGTTGGTTCACGGGCACCCTTGGCTGACCTGCCGCTGGATCCCCGGTGTTCTACCTGGCGGTTTTGTCTTGACTTCGCTTGAGCGCGACTACGTTGGCTGGGTTTGCGAGGGTCGCCATCGCTTCCGCGATGGCGTGGTCTCGGTCGCGGGTAGCGTGCTGGTAGAGCATCGCCGCACGAGAGCTGGCGTGTCCGGCACGGTGCATTAACTCGGCGATCGTCGCGCCTTGAGCAGCGGCCCACGTGAGCCCAGCATGACGAAGGTCGTGGAACCGGAATCGGAGCGCTGTTGCCCGTAGCGCCGGCGTCCACACCCTGTGGTAAAAGTGGCCGCGGCGAAGGTAAGCGCCATCGGGCCCCGGGAAGAGCAGCGCACTCGGATTGGGCCCGATGGTGGCGAGGTGAGCTTCGACGATAGGGACCACGTTCGGAGGGATGGCCACCGCTCGCCGACCAGCCTCGGTCTTGGGCGGTCCCACTAGGCGCTCGCCGCTGGCCAGTTCGGCGACCGACTCGATCACGACAACCTCACCATGGAGCAGGTCGACCTGCTCACGCGTGAGCGCCGCAAGTTCCCCGAACCGTAGCGCGCACCATGACGCAAGCAACACCATCGCCTTGAAACGATCGGGTACTGCCTCGGCGAGCGCGTCGACCTCCGCCACTGTTGGGATGGGTCGCTTCACGACACGTTCTCCTGCTGCGCCCTTGACGGCGACAGGGGACTTGGCGATATAGCCGTCCGATGCGGCGGCCTTCATGACCTGAGCAAGCAGCCGGTACGCCTTTGGCGCCATTTTCGGGCGGACGCCGGCGAGCTCGTGGTGCCAAGCAGCCACCTGCGACACGGTGATGGCGGACAAGGACTGTGAACCGAATGCCGGCAGCAAGTAATCCCGAAGCAAATACTTGTAGAGCTCAACCGTCCTGGGCCGAAGGTGACGCTGGAGATCGGCCCATTCAGTGGCGTAGGCGCCGAAACTGACCTTGCCAGCGCTGGGGTCGACCCACTGACCCCGGTTGATGTCGGTTTCCTTGGCTGAGAGCCATGCCTGAGCGTCGGCCTTCGATGCGAATGTGTCGGGGGCAATGTGCCTCTGGCCCTCATGCCAGTAACTCGCCTGATATCTGCCAGACGGGAGCTTCCGCATGCTGCCGAAGTGCCGTCGCCGAGGCATGCCGACAGCCTATTTGCTCGCGCACGATCGCGCACGTAGCGCGCACAACTTAGCGACTAGATCTTCCAGGGCCGTTCAATATGCCATCCGACCTGCCTAAACGCTGAGCCCGGGAGGAGAATCGAACTCCTGTCGCCTGATTACAAGGCAGGTGCTCTACCGTTGAGCTACCCGGGCCGGGAACGAAACCGTCACGCCAAAGCATGCCCGATATCGAGGGAGAACGCCACGCCCGCACTAGGGCCGCTTGTGCTCCTGGCGGGGGCAGCTCATAAGCTAGGGTGCTTGATCGCGTCGTTCGCAGGTGGCAGGGTGGGCCGGATGGCTCTCCGTGAACGTGACCTGGTTGTGCTCGACATTGAGCGCGGCTGGTGGCTCGACGGGCGCAGCAAGAGCGAGATTGTCAGGGCCCGCCTGCACATGTCCCTTTCCCGCTATAACCAGCTGCTCGGACAACTGGTCACCAACGCCGAAGCCGAGGCCTATGACCCCCTGGTTGTGCGCCGCCTGAGACGGGTCCGGGAGCGCCGGCGGTGGGCCATGATGGGTGTACCTCCGGCCAGCGGCCGGCGGGGTAAATGAGCAACCCGTTCCCTCCCGGCGATGCTGGCGACCCTGGTACTGCTGGGGCTGCCCCACGCGGGCCCCGGTCTTCACAGCCCTTGAGGGCTGTCGCCGTGGTCATCGTCGCGGTTGTGATCGGAGTACTGGTACTGGCGCGAATGAGTACGCCGGGTAGTACCGCGGCGACAACTAGTTCCAGTACAGCGACCCCAACGACTGCAGCGAGCGCTGGAACGACCACGAGTATTGCGACGACGACGACGGTGGCCACGTCTTCGACCACTACCACTACGGTGGCGCCCTCGACCGTCACCGTCCTCGTGCTCAACGGGTGGACGACAGCGCACGGCGCCCTCTATTTCCAGATGAAGTTGTCCAAGCAGGGCTATGACACGCTGGCGCCCAATAACGCAGCTACCAACACGGTCAAGTTGTCGAAGATCTATATCTGCAAGGGCACGGCGAAGAGCACCAACGCCTACCAAGTGGCGGGCATTGTCGGGGTGGGCCCGGCGGCGGTGGTGCACCCGACCCCGGAAAACGCCGCGGCGGTACCTCCGAGCCTGCTCCAAGTGGCCGACCTTGTCGTCCTGGTCGGGGAAGACATTTCGGGCCAGGTGCCAGCCGGCTACTCGGGCTGATCTCACACGCTCGGAGCCGGCCGGCGCAGTCGTGCCCGGCTTCGAGTGAGTAACTGCATATCGCGCCGTTGACCGCGATCTGGGGTGGAACGCGGCCCCCCACCAGGGGCCTCGATCCACCCCAAGTCGCACCTACGACCGAGCCTTGACCATCTGCCGGCGGGGAGGTCAGATTTGGGCGCTCCCTTGTACCCGCGCCCATCGGCGGCCGGCGCCTGTGCTCACGTGATAACGGTCACGTGCAAACTGTGCGCGATGGCCACCCGCTCCACAATTGCCCGCACCCCATCTCGCAATTCGGGCGGGTCGACCACTTCGAAACGAAAACCCAGCCCGATCAAATAACCGGTCAACCACTGGGCGTCATCGACGCCGATCTTCAGCATGGTGGCATCACTACTGCCCTCGACTGAGCCCACGTGAGCTGGCACCCGTCTCGCCACCGCTTCGGCCGGAGCATCGAACCTGACGACGGCCCGGTAGCGGTAGCCGGCCGCGCTGATGGCCTCCGACACCAGCCGGCCCGGGTCCTCGAGCGGCCTTGGCACGAAGGTATGCCCGGTCAGCCTTACCGCCTTGGCCCGGTCGACCCGGAAGGTGCGCCAGTCAGCCCGGTCGAGGTCGTAGGCGAGGAGGTACCAGCGGCGGTCCGTGACGACCAGCCGGTGCGGTTCCACTCGCCGTGTGCTCGTCTTCCCTTCACGAGAGCTGTAGCCGAACGACACAAGCTCATGCGCCTCGCAGGCCTGGGCCAGGCTGGCCAGCTGGGCGGCCGGCACAGTGTCGACGTGGCTGATCAGGGGCACTGTCGCTGCTCGCAGAGCCTTGACCTGACGCTGCAGCCGTGGCGGCAGGAGCCTGTCCACGCGCGCCAGCGTGGCCAGGGTGGCCCGCTCGATACCGGGGACGGCGACGCCGGCTGAAACGCCGAGGAGGACAGCTACCGCCATGGCCTCTTCCTCGTCGAGCAGGAGCGGTGGCATGTCGGTGCTCACACCGAGGCGGTAGCCGCCGCCGGTGCCCGGGGTACTGTCGATCCGGTACCCGAGGTTGCGGATCCGGTCGACGTCCCGACGGACCGTGCGAGTATCGACGTCGAGCCGGTCAGCTAGCTCTTGGCCGCTCCACGAGGGCCGCCGCTGCAGTAGGGCGAGCAAGTGCAAGAGGCGGCCGGCGGTTTCTGTCACTTCCCGATTTTGTCCCAAGTTGAGGACCGAAGCTGTCCTAAACGCCGGGGACGATGTTGCCATGACTAATCCATACGCACTCCGGTTGCTTGCCCAGGCTCGGGAAGATGACCTTCGGCGAGAGTTCGTGGGCAGGCAAAATGTCAGGCGGCAGGCGCACGTCCTGAGGGACCTGCAGTCAGCCCTGTTCGGGTGGCGCCGCCCCCGCCACGCTCAGGCGCCGCTGCGGGTCGTGCGCTCACCGCTGGAGCCGTCAGCCTTCGGTGGGCAAACCGCACCCCGCCTTCACTGCCGGTAGCGTTGCGGCCGGTACTTCCTTCGGGCCCAGTGCCCAGTGCCCAGTGCCCAGCGGCCACCGGCGAGCGGCCTTGGCCGTGGCGTCCTCGCCGGCGCTCAGTGCCTTGCGACCTGTTGGTAGCGTCGGCTGCATGACGCTGAGTTTTCACCCCCTTCAGCGTGACGATTTCAGGTTATTGTCGCTGTGGTTTTCAAAGCCTCATGTTGAGCCGTGGTGGCGCGAGGAGTACGACCTCGAGTCGATCGGACGCCGCTACGGCCCCGCAGTAGACGGTGACGACCCTACGCAGATGTTCATCGTTGAAGACGACGGGCGCCCCGTGGGTTTCACCCAGGTGTACCTGCTGGACGACAACCCGGCGTGGAAGAGGTCGTTGGTGCCAGCGGGGACGTTCGAGGACGCCGCCGGGATCGACTACTTGATCGGCGATGAGGCCGCCATTGGCCAGGGCCTGGGCCCCCAGATGATCGACGGTCTTGTTGAGGAGACGTGGGCCAGTCACGCCGGCGTGGAGCTGGTGGTAGCAGCCGTCCAGCAAGCCAACCGGCGCTCGTGGCGGGCGCTCGAAAAGGTCGGCTTCCGTCGGGTTTGGGCCGGTGAAATCGTGTCCGACGACCCGAGCGACGAGGGTCCCAACTACATCTATGTGCGCCAGCGGTCGGGCCCGGGCAAAACAGGTCATCATTAACGGGTGCCACGCCTCCTTGCCGCCCCCGATAAGTACCGTGGCACGCTGTCGGCGCGTGACGCTGCAGCGGCTATAGAAGCCGCCGCAGCCGCCGCAGGGTGGGACTGTGACATCGCCCCGGTGTCTGACGGGGGAGAGGGTTTTCTCGAGGTCTTTGCCGATTTCGGGAGCCGGCACACGGCGCGTGTCAGCGGCCCGCTAGGCCAAGAACTCGAGGTGCCATGGGTCCTCGGGCACGACGATGATGACCCGTCTCGGGGTGTGGCCATCGTCGAATCGGCTCTGGCTATAGGTCTGACCACGATCGGGGGGCCGGCCCGCAATGACCCGATGCGGGCTTCGACTACTGGCCTGGGCCAGGTGGTAGCGGCCGCCACCCGGGCCGGAGCGAAGCAGGTGCTCATTGGGATGGGCGGCTCCGCCACCACAGACGGCGGTCTTGGCGCCGTCGACGTGCTGGCGCCCAATGGACGGCGTCCGGCCGCCGAGCTGCTCGTGGCCTGCGACGTCGAGACGGAGTTCCTCGACGCAGCGGCCATTTTCTCTCCTCAGAAGGGCGCCGCACCGGCCCAGGTCGAGCTGTTGAAACGTCGTCTCGAACGAGTTGCGCAGCTCTACGAGGAGCGTTTCGGGGTGGATGTCCGCTCGATCAAGGGCAGCGGCGCCGCCGGCGGGCTCGGCGGGGGATTGTTGGCTATCGGAGCTAAGTTGGTCCCCGGGTTCGACCTCGTGGCGGAGAAGCTTTCGTTGGCGGAGCGCATTGCCGCGGCCGACCTGGTGGTCACCGGAGAGGGCTACCTGGACAAGCAGAGCTTCGCCGGCAAGGCGGTGGGTGGGGTAGCCCGCCTCGCGGAGCTCGCCGGGGTCCCGGTGCTCGTGATCGCCGGCGACGGCGAACCGGACGCCCCCATCCCCTTCGTGTCCATGGTCGATCGCTTCGGCCGCGCTCGCTCGTTTGACGATCCCGCCCCCTGTATAACCGAAGTCGTGGCCGAAAGGCTCGAGCCGGATAAAGCGGGCTGATGGGGCCGTCGCTTCGTCGGTCAACTCATTAACTGGCTGGCGGGACCGCTTTTCAGCTCGTACACTGGTGGGTGATCATCCAGAGCGGCTGAGGGACGGGCCCGTTGACGCCGCGGCAACCAGTGGGGCGGTCTGCCCAGAGAGCAGACCGGCACATGGTGCCAATGCCCGAGACGATGAGGAGGGAAGTCCTTGAGAGAGGGTCCGTTCGTAGAAGGTCTGCGCTGCCGTGAGTGCGCCCGCACCTACCCGGCGGAGGCGCTACACGTTTGTGAGTGGTGTTTCGGGCCGCTGGAAGTGGTGTACGACTACGAAGCCATCGCGTCGACCATTTCGCGCCAGAAGATCGCAGCCGGTCCCAAGACCATCTGGCGGTATGCCGATCTGTTGCCTGCCAGCCCTCACGGTGCCGTGGACCTTGGTGCCGGTTTTACGCCCCTCCTGCGAGCCGACCGTCTGGGTGCCGAGCTTGGCTTGTCGGAACTGTGGCTGAAAAACGACACGGTCAACCCGACAGGGTCGTTCAAAGACCGCGTCGTCTCGGTGGCCCTCACCCGGGCCCGTGAGCTCGGGTTCAAGGTGGCAGCCTGCGCTTCGACCGGCAACCTGGCCAACTCGGTCGCGGCCCATGCGGCGCGGGCGGGGATGAAGTCGGTGGTGTGCATCCCGGCCGACCTCGAGACGCCCAAAATCGTGACGACAGCGGTGTTCGGCGGGCTAGTGGTGGCTTTGACGGGCAACTACGACGATGTCAACCGGCTCTGTGCCGAGCTGGCCAGCGACCACCCCTCATGGGCGTTCGTGAACGTCAACGTGCGCAGTTACTACGCGGAGGGTTCAAAAACGCTCGCTTTCGAGGTCGCCGAACAGCTCGGTTGGAAAGCGCCGGACCACGTCGTGGTGCCCATCGCTTCCGGTTGCCAGCTGACCAAGGTGGCCAAGGGTTTCCGGGAGCTGTACAAGGTCGGGCTGCTGCATGGGGAGTCGAATGTCCGCATATCAGGGGCCCAGGCAACCGGGTGCTCACCGGTGGCGGATGCGTTTGAGTCCGGCGCGGATTTCATCCGGCCCGTGAAACCAACCGGCATCGCCAAGTCTCTGGCCATCGGCAACCCCGCCGACGGGACGTACGCTCTGGACGAGGTCCGCCGTTCGGGCGGGGCAGTGGCGGCGGTCACCGACAGCGAGATCGTCGACGGCATCCGTCTATTGGCTCGCACCGAGGGCGTTTTTGCCGAGACAGCCGGTGGAGTAACGGTGGCGGTGCTGGCCAAGCTGGCCCGGGCCGGGACCATCAAGCCGAAGGAACGGGTGGTCGCCTTCATCACCGGCAACGGCTTGAAGACCCTCGACGCGGTGGCGGCCGAGTGCGGGCCTACGGTTACGGTGGCGCCCAACCTTGACAGCTTCCAGGCTGCAGTCAACTTGACGGACTGGCCATGACTGGCTCGTCGCGCGTTAGTGATCGGAGCTCCGCACATGAGCGTTAAAGTTCGCATCCCAACCCAACTCCGGACGCTATCTGGGGGCGCGGGCGAGGTCGAAGTCGATGGGGCCACGGTGGGGGAAGCACTGAAGGCCCTCGACGTCTCCCACCCCGGCTTTGCCGAGCGCATCTTCGACGACAACGGGAACATCCGCCGGTTCGTGAACGTCTTCGTGGGCGAGGAAGACATCCGGTTCCTGGACGGCCTGGGCACGCCGGTCCCCTCAGGCGCTCTCATCTCGGTGGTGCCCGCGGTCGCAGGCGGTTCTTAGCGCGGCCCGAGCTTTCGAGCCGGGCCATCACCTCAGTTTGCGCGCGAGCGCTCCATTGCGCTGTACTCTTAGCACTCGACGTGTGTGAGTGCTAATGACGGACCAAACCGGTCAGCCCAACGGAGGGAGCAAAGGACCGAATGCCCAAGCTGATTGCTTTTGATGAACAAGCCCGCAGGGCCCTTGAGAGGGGGATGAACCAGCTAGCCGACGCTGTGCGCGTAACGCTGGGCCCCAAGGGGCGCAATGTGGTGCTGGAAAAGAAGTGGGGCGCCCCCACTATTACCAACGATGGCGTTTCGATCGCCAAGGAGATCGAGCTCGAGGACCCGTACGAGAAGGTCGGGGCCGAGCTCGTAAAAGAGGTGGCCAAGAAGACCGACGACGTTGCCGGCGACGGGACGACGACGGCCACGGTCCTGGCCTGGGCCATGGTGCATGAGGGCCTGCGTAACGTGGCTGCCGGCGCCAACCCGATGGGGATACGGCGGGGCATCGACGCCGCCGTCGAGACCGCCATCGGGAGCCTCAAGGCGCTGGCCAAGGAGACTGAGACCAAGGGCCAGATCGCCCAGGTGGCGGGAATTTCAGCCGCCGACCCCGAGATCGGTGAGCTGATCTCCGAGGCGATCGACAAGGTCGGCAAGGACGGCGTGGTTACCGTCGAGGAGTCGCAGACCTTCGGGATGGACCTGGAGCTCGTCGAGGGCATGCGCTTCGACAAGGGCTACATCTCGGCCCATTTCGTCACTGACCCTGAGCGCATGGAAGCGGTCCTCGAGGACCCCTATATCCTGCTCTTCGGGTCCAAGATCTCGGCTGTTCGGGACCTCCTCCCGCTGCTCGAGAAGGTGATCCAGGCGGGCCGCCCGTTGGTGATCATTGCTGAGGACGTAGAGGGCGAGGCTCTGGCCACGCTCATCGTCAACAAGATCCGCGGCACGTTCAAGAGCGTGGCGGTAAAGGCACCTGGGTTCGGCGAGCGCCGCAAGGCCATGCTCCAGGACATGGCCATCCTGACGGGCGGCCAGGTGATCTCGGACGAGGTCGGCCTGAAGCTCGAGAACGCCACCATCGACCTGCTGGGCAAGGCCCGCAAGGTCGTCGTCACCAAGGACGAGACGACCGTCGTCGAAGGGGCCGGCACCGAGTCGGACATCAAGGGCCGGATCAACCAGATCAAGACCGAGATCGAGAACACCGACTCGGACTACGACCGTGAGAAGCTGCAGGAGCGGCTGGCCAAGCTGGCCGGTGGCGTGGCCGTCATCAAGGTCGGTGCCGCCACCGAAGTCGAGCTGAAGGAAAAGAAGCACCGTATCGAGGACGCCGTGTCGACGACCAAGGCCGCCATCGAAGAGGGTGTCGTCCCTGGCGGTGGCGTCGCGCTACTTCGGGCCCAGACGGCTTTGCTGGAGAAGGCCGAAAAGCTCGAGGGTGACGAGGCCGTTGGCGCTCGTATCGTGGCCCGGTCCGTTGAGGAGCCGCTGAAGCAGATTGCGGTCAACGCCGGCCTCGAGGGTGGCGTCGTGGTCGAAAAAGTGCGCAACCTCCCGGTCAACGAGGGCCTCAATGCCGCCACTGGCGTCTACGAGGACATGTTCAAAGCCGGCGTCATCGACGCCGTGAAGGTCACGCGGTCCGCGCTGCAAAACGCAGCTTCGATCGTGGGGCTGTTCCTCACGACTGAGGCCGTCATTGTCGACAAGCCCGAGGAGAAGTCGCCGGTTGGTGCCGGTGCTCCCGGTGGAGGCATGGACGACTTCTAAGCTCGAGCACTACGGGCTCTTCACGTAAAGGAGAGCCCAGAGCAGATAAGTCAAGAAAAGGCGCCCCTTAGGGCGCCTTTTCTTATTTTCTTTCCGGGGCTTTCCGTCCCTCAGGTCTTGGGCGGTTCTCGACGGCTGCTGTGCCTGTGGCCGTAGGTTCGGGCTCAGCCGGCGTGGGCGCCAGCAGCTCGGCTTTTGCTCTTTCTGGCTCAGAAATTTCTGGCTCGAGACTTTCCGGCTCAGGAGTTCGCGGCTCTGGTCTTATTGGTTCAGTGACGCCGGCCTCCGCTGGTCCGGGTTCCGGCCCGTTGCGCCCTCGCGTACCTGGTCCCGCCCCCTCTGGTGGCGTGGGGCCGGGCTCCGCTGTACCGGGGCCGGTCACCAGTCCGGCCGTAGCCACGTCCCGCGGGTAGCGCTTGGCCGCCCAGAAAAGGACACCTGCGCTGGCGGCCAGAGGGAGCAGCATGATTATGAAGGTCCATTTGAGGCCCATGCCGCCGCCGCCGAAAACCTGGTCCGAAATGGTCCCAAATAGCAGCGGGGCCAGAGCTTGGGCGCCGGAACGGAGAAAAGTCTGGATACCCTCCGACCGTCCCCAGAGCCACGAAGGCATGATGTCCAGACGGGCGGCATCAATGGGAGGGTTTTGCGCCGTCAAAGCGGCCGCCCCGAGAACTAAGTAAGGCAGGGCGGCCAGCGAGCTCCTCGTAAGCAAAGCGGGGAACAGCAAGACGACACTGAAGCAAGCGGCGACGGCGGCCACGAGGACGCGCCCACTTATGCGGCCTTTATGCAAGAGAAAGTCACCCAAGGGCCCGCCCACGAGGATGCCGGCCACGGCCCCCACCCCCACGACGAGCAGGAGGAGGTTCGCTACCACTTGGCTGGTGCGGTACTGGTCGCTCACGAACTCGGGGCCAAATGTCTGAACTCCGGCCAGGAAAAAGTAACCGCACGCCCCTGACGCGATCAGCGCCACGTTGGTGCGGACGGCCAATACGTACCGGATGGCGGTGAAAATTCCCATACGCGGGTTAGCCATGTCCAGGAGGTGCTGATCGGGGAGGATGCCCCGGTCCAGCGCCAGCTGCTGCGCGTCAGTCTTGCCCGGGGGCCCTTCTCCTTTACCTCCTCGCCCGGTGGCGCGTTCAAGGCCGGCCGGGTCCCCGGGTCCGGCGACAGCTCACCGGCGGTACCCCGCTCAGGCTCTGGCAGGCGCCAGACCAACCAGCCCAGCACGAAGGCGGGCAACGACAGGATGAGGAAGGCGGCGCGCCACGAGAAAGACGAGATGTCACCGGTCACCACAAAGCCGACGCCGGCGCCGACCAGCTCGCCGGTCAGGATGTAGCTATAGATCTGGCCGCGTTCGTGCCCGTTGAACCAATCTCCCACGAGAGAAGCCACCACCGGGCCGGCGGCCGCCGTCACCGCGCCAAGAGCCAGGCGCGCCATCAACAAGTGCCCGAAGTCACTGGCGGTAGCGCTCCAGATCATGGCCGCGCCCCAAGTCAGGATGGCCATCGCCAGCATCCGGGTTCGCTTGACGCGGTCGGCCAGTACGCCGAAGGGGAGGGAGAAGACGGCAGCCACAAGCGACGACACCGCCACCAGTAGGCCGATGTCGGTGTTGTCGATTTTGAGAGCGTGGCGGAGAGCAATCGCTGATGCCCCCACCGTGGCGCTGTCCGCGCTGGACAGCGCCAGCACGCAGGCGAGGACGACAATGACCCTCACGCGGAGCTTGCCGCCGAACTGGTAATCCAGTCTGACAGTGGCCCGGTTCAGGCCAGAGCGAAGTAGGCGTCGAGCGGAACCTGACAGCTCTTTCACAACCTGCCTCGCCACCGGGACCTCATGTGCTCTTGTCTCTCCGGGCTAGCCTTACAGGTCAGGCGAGGTTGGCGGCGCATCAACCTGCGCGTGGCACTGGGCCCGCCGTAGCATGTTGGCGATGACCGTACCGCTTGTCCCTGACCAGGGCTGGGCCGTGTTGCACCTGTTCGGCAGAGTAACGCCGCACACGGACGGCGAGGCCATCACACGGGCGGTCAAGACGGCGGAAGAGATGGGACAGCAGGTCGTTTGTTTCGCTGTGCTGGGCCACAAAGCCGACGTGGGCTTCATGCTGGTCGGCCCCGACCTGGTTGCTCTGCGCCGGTCTCAAAGCGCGCTGGTGCATGCGGGGCTAGAGCTGGCGGCCTCGTATTTGTCGTTGACCGAGGTTTCCGAATACGCCAGGAAGATGCAAGTCGATAGCCTCGACCACCGGCTGCACCCGAAGTTGCCGCCCGCCGGCAAGCGGGCCATCTGCTTCTACCCGATGTCCAAGCGCCGCGATGGAGAGGACAACTGGTACCGCCTCGACTACGAGCGTCGTGAGGCGCTGATGCGAGAGCACGGGACAAGCGGGCGGAAGTTCGCCGGGCGGGTGCTCCAGCTGGTGACCGGCTCAACGGGCCTCGACGACTTCGAGTGGGGGGTGACGCTCTTCGCCACGGCTCCCGACGACCTGAAGGAGTGCGTCCACAAGATGCGCTTCGACGAGGCGTCGGCCCGGTACGCGGATTTCGGCCCGTTTTACACCGGCGTTGTCGCCCCGGTCGAAGAAGTGCTCGACCTATGCGGCGTTTCGCAGTGAGCACGACCGGCCCCCGGGGCACCGCCAGCAGAGGCTCCGCCGGTCATGGGTGACCTCAACGTCCTGAGGGAGCGTCTGCGTGAGCTGCACCCGGTTGTGGTCGCTTTCAGTGGTGGTGCCGACTCTGCCTTCTTGGCCTGGGTGGCTAACTCTACCCTCGGCCACCAGGGAGCCTTGGCGGTGACGGCTGTGTCGGCGTCGCTGGCCCCGTCCGAGCTGGATGATTGCCGGTCTTTGGCCCGGGAGTGGGACCTCAACTACCAGGAGGTCGAGACGCACGAGGATGCCCGGCCGGAGTACAGGGCCAATGGGGCGGACCGGTGCTGGCACTGCAAAGACGAGCTGATGCGCTGCCTTGCCCCGGTGGCAGCGTCGTTCGGCAATGAGCCTGGGCCGTCCGCGAGCCGCTGGCGTTCGTCCGTGGACGATGCCGGGTCACCGGACTATGGGCTCGCCGCTCCCGGGGCACACGTGGTCCTGGGGGTCAACGTGGACGACCTTGGCGACTACCGGCCGGGACAGGCCGCCGCTCGTGACGCCGGCGCTCTGTTCCCACTGGTCGAGGCCGGTTTCACCAAAGCCGATGTCCGCGGCGCGTCGCGTTCTCTGGGCTTACGGACCTGGGACAAGCCGGCGGCTGCTTGCCTGGCCTCGCGAGTGCCGTACGGGACCCCGGTCAGCCTGGGCACGCTCAGCGCCGTCTCACGGGCCGAAGCAGGGCTCAGCGCCCTCGGCTTCAAGGCGCTCCGGGTGCGGCACTACGGCGACCTGGCCCGCGTCGAGCTTCCCCTCGCCGACCTGGGGCGCGTTTTAGAGCAGAGGGAGGAGGTCGTGCAGGCGGTCCGGGCGGCGGGCTACCGTTACGTCACGCTCGACCTCGAAGGTCTTCGATCGGGCAACCTCAATGCCGCGCTGAGTGCATCAGGAGCGGTCCGGCACACGTACCAGGAGGTTGCGAAATGACGACGGCCTCAGTGCGCGCCCGGTTGACCTTCCCGGAAGACCTCGTGGGTGAGCCCGTGGTCTCCAGGCTGGCGCTCGACCACGGCGTCATCGCCAACATCAGGCGGGCCAACGTCGAAGACAACACCGGCTGGATCGTGTGCGAACTGTCCGGTAGCCGGGAGGCGCTCGATTCGGCTATCGCTTGGCTAACGTCCACCGGGATCAAAATCGACTGGCTTGGAGGGCCGGTCGAGAGCTGAGCCAACCCTGCACTGCAGCCCTTGCGGCGCTCAGCGCGGCTTGCGGCCTTTCTTCTTGCTCTTGCTCGACTTGCCGGACGGGCCTCCTCTGGGGGGCGGGGGCGGCAAGCCGGCCAGCCCCCAGGCCGTGTTGGACATGGCCTCGTCTCCCTCCTGTGCCCATCCGGCGGTCGACAGCACTCTGGCCTCGAAGAACAGGCAATCGTCCGGACAGGCGAAGGGCGTCTCCTCGGCGGCGCCCAGGCGGCAGCGTTGGAGCAGCTCGCCGCCCGGCGTACTGCGCTGGACATAGTGGCGGCAGTCTTCTCGCACACCCATTCGCCCATGATCGCGTACCGGCCGTAGTGGGTGCCATGCACTAAGTCCGCACACAACCGCCTTGGCCCCATCAGTGCCCCTGGTTGACGACCCCCTGGTTGATAGAGGACCGGGCCGCCGGACTGCCCGTCCACCTCGTCTACTAGGGTCTACTCAGGGACCACTTGGAGGACAGATGCAGGCTGACCGTTCTTGTCGGGCCCCCCGGGATGGCCGGCCGTAGCCTTCCTCGGTCGACAGCGAGCTGGCTCCTGGGTCAAAGCTACAGCCGGCCTGAGCGGCGCACGATCGTGCTGTTGGCGTCGATACTGGCGCTCACGTCGGCTAACGCGGCCACCATCGGGGCCATTGCGCCCCAATTGCGCCACGCCTTTGATGTCGACAACACCGCCATTGGGGCGCTGGCCAGTTCGGCCACGGCGGCCGCGGCGGTGGCTACCGTGCCGTTCGGCATCCTGGTCGACCGCTGGGAACGGACCAGGTTGCTGGCCATTTCGGCTGTCCTTATCGGCGTGGTCACACTGCTCTCATCGTTGGCCGGTTCGTTCGCCTTCCTGTTCGTCACGCGTGTGGCCCTCGGTGCGCTTACGGGGGTGGCCGGACCGGGGGTGGCCTCATTGCTGGGGGACTCGTTCCATGAAAGCCGGCGGGGCCGCTCGTACGGAGCCGTGCTCGCCGGTGAGCTGGTGGGTGCCGGTGCCGGCTTTGCCGTAGCCGGGGAACTGGCCGTTGTCAGCTGGCGAGCCTCGTTTGTCGTCCTGGCCCCGCCGGCGTTCGTCGTGGCGTGGTTCCTCTGGCGCCTGCCCGAACCTGTGCGTGGGGGCACGGTGGCCAACTCCAGGGACGAGCCCAACGAGGAGGAGGTGCCGAACCCGGAGGTAATAGCCAGTTGGCGGCAGCTCAGCCTGCCCCGCACCGTGCTCTACGTCCTGTCGGTACCGACATTCGTCATATTCGTTTTCTCGGGCGCGTGTTCGTACTTCTATTTCGCCGGGTTGCGGACATTTGGCGTGGAGTACGCCACCGATCAGTACGGAGTGAGCCAGGCCGTGGCCACGGCCATGTTCCTGCTCGTGGGTACGGGTGGGCTGGTGGGGGTGCTGGTCGCGGGCCGGCTGGGCGACCGAATGGAGAGGCGGCACCCGGCGGGCCGCGTCCTCGTCGCCGCCATCGCCCTATTTGGCGCCTCGGCCGCCTTTGTGCCGGCCATCCTCAGCCACTCTTATCTTGTGGGCCTGCCCCTGATGACCGCCGGCGCGTTCGGCTTGGCCGCCGCCACCCCTCCCATCAGTGCCGGCCGGTTGCAAGTGATGCCGCCCGGGTTGTGGGGCCGGGCCGAAGGCATCCAGGGTGTCCTGCGCCAGGTCGGAGATTCGCTGGGGCCAGTCGCGTTTGGCTTCGCCGGCGACCGCTTTTCAGGCGGGGGCGCGCCGGGCTCCAGAGTTCGTTCCTGGTGATGTTGGTGGCGCTGGTATGCGCCGGAGCGGTCCTCTTGTTCGCCTTGCGCACGTACCCGCTGGATGTAGAAGGCGCCCGGGTGGCGGCCAGGCAGCCGCCCCCGGCCAATTGAGACGCCTACGGGCTCCCGCCACCAAGCCGGCGGTGGCGCCAAGCAAGTAGCTGCAGCACGAACCACGTGATGACCGGGATGGCGATCGACAGCGTGATCAGCACGGCCTCGGCCACGTGGCGGTTGCCGTCGCCCACGGGCTTCGTGGCGTCGGCCAGGAACATAACCGGCTCCGCCAGGGTGGTGACCCGTCCTGATGACGATGTCCCCACCACCTGGAGTTTGTCCTGACCGGGCTGGGCATGCGGCACCACCACCGAGGTCTGGAACTTCCCCTCGGAGTCGATTTGGACCGAACCCACAACTACGCGCTTGGGGCCCTCGAGCACGATCTTGGCCTGGCTATCAGGACTGAACCCGGCGCCACTGAGCGGGACGCTTTGGCCCACCTTGGCGTGGCTCGGGGCCGATACGACCGGCGTGGCGACCATCTTGGGAGGCGTCTGGCGGGTCGTTGGTGTCGTGTGGGCCTTGCGCGCCGCAGTGGTGCTGGTTGTGCCGGAAGTGGTCGAGGTTGGCAACGTCGTCGTCGAAGTACCTGTCGTCGTCGTGGTCGAGGTGCTCGAGGCCAGTGCCGCCGTAGGAGCGGTAGAGACACTAGAGGTCGTCGGACGAGTCGAAGACGTAGATGTAGCCGAGTTCTTGGCTGCCGTCTTCTTACTGGGGCCGACAGAGCGGGACAGCGTCGTCGAGGTAGTGGAGGTCGAAGTGGACGTCGTGGTGTCGCCGCTGGCTGTCCTCGGTGGCGTCTGTGGTGACAACGTGGCGGGAGGTGAGGTCGTCGGAACCGTGCTCGGTACGGGCCCGGACGGTGACTCCGGCGTGGTGGTGCTGGTCGTGGACGTACTGCTCGTCACCACCGGTTGGTCCGTAGTGGCCGGAAGGATGGTCGTCGTCGACGGTACGGAGCTGCTCGTCGACGCTGTAGTAGTCGACGTGGTAGGGCCGGTGGTCGGCGTCGTGGTCGTGGTTGACGTCGTAGTGGTGGCCGAGGAGGTGGGCACCGTCGTCGTGGTCGTCGACGTCGTCGTGGTCACCCCGGTGCCGGTGGTCGTTGTCGCCGCCGTCGTGGTGGTAGCCGCCGACGACGGCGGCAGCAACGGCGTTGTAAAGGAAGTGGGGTCAGCGTCGGCCGTCAACCTTGGGGTCACGAACGCCCCCAGAGCCAGACCGGTGGCGAAGAGCGCGCCCCCAGACGTCGCGGCGAGTCGAGCAAGCCATTTGCTCGAATTGTGAGAAGACAAGCGCATCCGGGTACCCAACGTTCGTAAGTCCGGTCGGCAGTCCCAGCTCGCCGCTTTCTGATGATAGCGCTAAGGGCCGGCCATCGCCATTTTTAGGCTGCTGACCAGGGAGATCATGATCCGAGGGCTCGAGCAGTCTTGGGCGCCCCCTGGAGTTTGCGGCCCTGCCGGCTCACTGGCAGCTGGCGACGTCGACGACTACAGAGGGTGGCCATAAGTCTGCGTTCCGCCGAGAGCCGACCCTACCCGCCAGGACGACTTGCTGGGCCAATCTGCCGGGACAATCTGCCGGGACAATCTGCCGGGTGCGCATCGCAGGGCGATCCAACACGGCGTACGTCTGAGCCCTTACACTACATAAAAAGTCAAGACTTGAGACATGGCGTTAACAAAATAAATTACACGGTTGGCAGCAGGGAACTTGGTTGCCAGTGCGATCCCTCGGCCGCCGGTATGCGGGCTTATACTAAGCAAAAGCGAAGACTTAGTTACTTACCTTAAGGAAAGTTAGAGGCCACGGATAGCAGTGCTGAGAACACTGGAGGTACCGCGCTTCTATCGCCGAGGTTGGTCTCTGGCGGCGGATTTTTCCCCGCCCACTCAAAGGCCGCCAGCCCCGGCTCCAGAAAGCAACGGCTGGCTGTCGATGTCGCGGCCAACCCTTGGGCACCGTTCATTTCGGTGAAAAGGGCCTCGAGCGAAGCGTGCCGGCACGAGCCATCACGAGTTTTGGCTGCCATGAAGTCCGCTGAGCCGCAGGGTAGGCTCCAGCGCACGTTTTAGCGACGTTGCCATTTGGCCGGTCAACCGGGAGTAGACCAGTAGTGGTGGAGCAGTAATGGGGGGCCTAGTGCCAGTTGCGATTATGGACCGAGGCTAGGGACAGCTATGCGGTTCATTGTGCGCCGGCTGGTCTTTTACGCTGTGGCCGCATGGGTGGCTCTCACCATTAACTTTTTCATCCCTCGCCTCATGCCCGGCAGCGCCGTCGAGGACATCATGTCCAAGTTCCCCAGCCTGCAGCCGTCGGCATATAAAGCGCTCGAAGCCATGCTCGGGGTCGGCCATGCGGGTTCGTTATGGCACCAATACGTCAACTACCTCTACGACGTCGCCCACTTGAACTTCGGCACCGACGTCACCGAATACCCGGCCAAAGTGTCTTCTCTGCTGGCGCAGACAGTCCCGTGGACGGTCACCCTCGTGGGCACGGCGACGATAATTGCTTTTGTTATTGGCACCGGGCTCGGCATCCTGGCGGGCTGGCGGAGCGGCGGCTGGCTCGACCGTGTGCTGCCGGGGCTCACCTTCCTGCAAGCCATTCCCTATTTCTTCCTCGCCCTCATCCTGATCGAGGTGCTCGCCCTTCATGCCAAGATTTTCCCGCTCGGGCAGGGTTATGCAGGTGGTGATATCCCTGGGTGGAATTGGCCGTTCATCAGCAGTGCCGTCTACCACTCGCTCCTACCTGCGTTCACTCTCATCATCACCAACGTGGCCGGGTGGATGTTGACGATGCGCAACGTCATGATCACTACCAATGGCGAGGACTACGTCCTGGCCGCCCAGGCCAAGGGCTTGCCTCATAAGCGGGTTGTCCTAACGTATGCGGCACGCAACGCCATCCTTCCGCAGCTGTCAGGGTTTGCCAACGCCATTGGGTTTGTCGTCTCGGGCGCCATCGTGATGGAGATCGTCTTTTCGTACCCTGGTGTCGGTCTCTTGCTGGTCAACGCGGTGACGTCCAACGATTACCCCTTAATGCAGGCGATATTCCTGGTGATTACTTTCGCCGTGTTATTTGCCAACCTCATAGTCGACGTGGTCTACGTGGTCATCGACCCGCGTGCTCGGGCAAGGAGCGCCTCATGACAGCCTTGATGGGCTTACCTGCCCAACGAGGGGACGTTGGTGTATCCCCGCCGGTAGAACGCGAAAAGCGGGAGCGCTTCGGGATGTGGCGCCGGCTCCCACCCAAAGCGAAAGTCGGCGTCGTCCTTTTGGGCTTCTTCGTCCTGATTGCCATCATCGGCCCCACCTTGGCCCCCTACGACCCCTCATACCAAAACCCTTCGCCGAACCTCTCACTTAACGCGCCCAGCGCCGCGCACCTGCTCGGGACCACTCAGAACGGCCAGGACGTCCTGTCCCAACTCCTCACCGGCGTGCGGATGACGCTCGAACTGGCCGTCATTGTGGGTTTCGTGGCCACCGCGATAGCGGTGATCGTTGGCATCTCTGCTGGCTTCTTGGGGGGGATTTGGGACGAGGTCCTGTCCTTGCTGTCAAATGTCTTCCTGGTCCTACCTGCGTTGCCACTGCTCGTAGTCCTGCTCGGTGAATTGCCCCAAAAGGGCCAGACAGCCACGATATTGGTCCTCGCTTTGCTCGGTTGGCCGTGGGGCGCCCGGGTGATCCGCGCTCAGACCCTGGCGCTGCGCAACCGCGACTTTGTGGCCGCGTCGCGCGAGACGGGCGAGCGTGGCTGGCACATCATCATGTTCGAGATCATGCCCAACGAAGTCAGTCTGATCGCGGCCAGTTTTGTTGGTACCGTGCTGTACGCCATCGGAGCATCGGTCGCCTTGGCCTTCATCGGCCTGGCCAACCTCAACACCTGGAGCCTCGGCACCATGCTCTACTGGGCGCAGAGCGACCAGGCTCTGACCCTGGGTGCGTGGTGGTGGTTCGTGCCTCCAGGGATACTGGTCGCTCTAATCGGCACTGGTTTGGTTTTGTTGAACTTCGGTATTGACGAACTCGGCAACCCGCGCCTTCGTAGCGGCAGCGGTTCCATCAAGGTCGGAGGCCGGTGGTGGGGCCAGACGGACCCGACCCCGGTGCTCGGGCACGTGCAGCGTCGACCCAGTCGAGTAGCGGCGTTCCTGCACTCTTTTTCGCGCCAATCATTGACAGAGCGGCCCACCGAGGTCGCCGGGCCGCTCCCATGACTACCACCACCGCGCCGGGCACTCAGGCGACCGCTTCCCAGTCGGGCACGGCGCGGGGATCCGGCGGCGGCGACGAACCCATACTCGACATCTCGGACTTTTCCGTGGTGTACCGGACTGGTCGGGGCGACGTGCGCGCCGTGGACGGGGTCAACTTGTCCCTTCACGCCGGGGAAGTCGTAGGGCTCGCTGGTGAAAGCGGATCGGGCAAGTCGACGCTGGCTTACGGCTCCTGCCGCCTGCTCCGCCCGCCTGCTCTGATTACAGGCGGGAGCGTCATTTATAGGGGCCGGCGTTTCCCCTCCGGGGTGGAAGTACTGGACAGGCGGCCGGACGAGCTGACCGCCCTGCGCTGGCGCGAGATAGCGATCGTCTTCCAGAGCGCAATGAACGCGCTAAACCCGGTGCTCACGGTGCGCGACCAGATACTCGACGTCATTACGGCGCACCTGCACCTGAGCAAGGACGAGGGCATTGACAGGGTGGCGTCATTGCTCGACTTTGTTTCGATCCCACGCCAGCGCATGAACAGTTACCCTTTCGAGCTTTCGGGCGGCATGCGCCAACGGGTAATGATCGCCATGGCTCTCGCCACCGAACCCGAGATCGTGATCATGGACGAGCCGACGACCGCTCTCGACGTGGTGGTCCAGCGCGACATCCTCGCTCAGATCGTGGAGTTGAAAGAGCGGCTTTCGTTCGCCGTGCTCTTCATCACCCACGACCTGTCGCTCTTACTGGAACTGGCGGACCGGGTGGCCGTTATGTACGCGGGCAAGCTGGTGGAAATCGCAGCCGCTGAGGAAATACACCACGAACCGGCGCACCCTTATACCAAGGGTCTGCTGAACTCTTTCCCGTCATTGCGGGGCCCGCGCCGGGAATTGGCCGGGATACCGGGGACACCTCCGGACCTGCGTAACCTTCCGCCCGGTTGCTCCTTTTTGCCGCGATGCATGTACGGTACCGAGGCCTGCAAGGATATTGACATGAGCCTCGAAAAGGTGAGGACGTCGGCCGATCCCGATCACCTCACCGCTTGCCCCTTCGTACTCCCGGGTACCCCGGTCCCGCATCAAACGGTTAGCAACAATGGCCAGGAACCGGCGGTTTCGCCGTCTGAAACAAACAGGGCTCAATGAACGCCGGGGAAATTACTACACCGGTGCAAAACGGCGACTCCGTCATAGCATCGCCCGCGGCAGACCGAGGGCCGCTGGCCATGGAAGCCGTGTCCATTGGCAAAGACTTCAAGCTCCACCGGAGTGAGGTGTTGTCGGCCGTACGCGATGTGTCGTTCAACCTGTACCGCGGAGCAGTCGTCGGCCTGGTCGGCGAAAGCGGGTCGGGTAAGTCTACGGTCGCCAAATTACTCGCCGGTCAGGAGCGGCTCACGTCGGGAGAGGTGCGCCTTAATGGCCACCAAGTAGCATTGTCCGACCAGCGGGCGTTCCGAAAGTACAAAAGCGAAGTTCAGCTGGTTTTCCAGGACCCGTTCTCGTCTTTGAACCCGGTGCACACGGTGCGTTACCACCTCGAGCGACCAGTGAAGTTGCACCAGCACAAACGGTCGAAAGCCGAGGTCGACGTCGAACTGACCCGGGTAATGGAGCAGGTCCATCTCACCCCGGCAGGCCAGTTCCTGGCTAAATACCCCCACGAGCTCTCGGGTGGCCAACGCCAGCGGGTATCCTTTGCTCGCGCCCTGGCGGCGCAGCCGAGCGTGTTGCTGGCGGATGAGCCTGTATCGATGCTGGATGTCTCGATCCGCCTTGAAATGCTCAACCTTTTAGACGACCTGCGTGACCGGTTCCGGCTCGCTCTTCTCTATATCACTCACGACATCGCGTCAGCTCGCTACTTCGCCGACGAGATAATCGTGATGTACGCCGGCCAGATCGTCGAGCGGGGCCCGGCGGAAGAGTTGACACAACAGCCGGCCCACCCGTACACCCAGCTTCTGGTCGCCTCCGCGCCAGACCCCGACAACCTCGGGAGCATATTGCACAGCGGTGGTAAGAAAACGGTTCGTAGTGCCGACAGCGCCCCGCGGGTGATCGAAGGCTGCCCTTTTAATCCCAGGTGCCCCTTTGTGCAAGACCGCTGCCGCAGCGAGGACCCGCCGTTGATGCGGATTTCCTCGGCTCGCGCGGCGGCTTGCTGGCGCCTGGATGTTGCTGCGCCACAACTGCTCCAACAGGCCAAAGGGGGTGTGGCGCAATGAGGGGTTAGGGGGCCCACTCGCATGAAGAAAAAACCGACCCTTTTTGAGGAGGGGTAACTTGAAAGGAAAGACATTGTTCAATCGCAAGGTTCTTGCCGCCGCGACGGCTAGCCTGCTGAGCGCCGGGCTGCTTACGGTGCTCCCGGCCGCCAGCTCCTCGGCCAGCTCACCACCTTTGATCATGGAGAGCTCGCCCGAGAACACCATAACCCAGGACTTCAACCCGCTCACCCCGACCGCCGCGCCGTACGGCATGGGCGCCACCGGGCTCATTTACGAGCCGCTGATCCAGTTCGACCTGGCCGCCCCGCCCAAGTACTACCCGTGGCTGGCCACCAAGTTCGCCTGGAGCAACGGAGGCAAGTCGATCACCTTCACCATCCGTAACGGGGTCAAGTGGACCGACGGCACGCCGTTCACCGCCGCGGACGTCGCCTTCACGTTCAACCTGGTCAAGAAGAACACCGCCATCAACTTGAGCGGCCTGGACATATCCAGCGTGAGCACTTCAGGTAATACGGTCACCGTCAACTTCCCGACGGCCCAGTACACCAACCTGGAGAACATCGCCGGCGAGGTGATACTGCCCCAGCACATCTGGTCCACCGTCGGCAACCCGGCGACCTATACGGACGCCAACCCCGTAGGCACAGGGCCCTGGATGTTGAGCACCTTCACGCCAGAAGGCTTCACCCTCAAGGCAAACCCGAACTTCTGGCAAGGGGCGCCGAAGATCCAGAGCGTCTACTTCCCCGTCTACACCTCCAACACCGGCGCCCTCACGGCGTTGTTCGGGGGCCAGATCGACTGGACGGGTAACTTCATCCCCGGCCTCCAGAAGAACTTCGTGGACAAGGCTCCTCAGACCCGCGGGTATTGGGAGGCGCCCGGAGGTACTAACAGCCTCGAGCCCAACCTGAACGAGTGGCCCACCAACCAGCTGGCCGTCCGTCAGGCCATTAGTGCGGCCGTCAACCGGACACTGATCGCAGACGAAGGCGAGGCCGGCCTCGAAGATCCCGTCACCAGCGCCACCGGTCTCACGCTGCCCACGTTCGCGGCATGGGGCGCCCCGGTTAAGTCGCTCACCAACTCGGCCACCGCCCAAGCGGCCAAGGCGCGCTCGATCCTGCAAAAGGCCGGCTACACGATGAAGGGCGGCTTCTTCTACCAGGGCAGCAAGGAAGTGTCGCTCACGATCGTCGATCCCTCCTCCTACACCGACTACGCCGATGACGACGCCCTCGCCGCACAAGAGCTACGGGCGGCGGGCATCAACGCTACCTTCGACGGCCTCACGGTTAGCGCCTGGAACGTGGACGTGGCCAGCGGCGACTTCCAGCTGACGATGCACTGGTCGAACGGCGGCCTCACGCCGTACAACGAGTTCGACGGCTGGCTGGACAGCTCGCTTGCCTCCGGAAAGAACGCCACCGGCGACTACGAGCGCCTCAACAGCGCGACGATCAACACTGACCTGGCCAAGCTGGCCGCCTCCCCCACTCTGGCCTCCCAAACGGCCGCCCTCGCCCCGCTGGCCCAGTACGTGGCGGCCAACCTGCCGATCATCCCGATGACCACGGCGTCTGAGTGGTTCGAGTACAACTCGCAGCATTTCGTCGGGTGGCCCACACAGTCCAACGCGTACGAGACCGGTCAACCTTCGGGCACCAACAACGGCCCCGGCTCCGGCACCGATGAGGTTGTCGCGCTGCACCTGTCGCCTCGATAGGCGGAACATAAACCACTAATGGCACAGGCGGTTGCTTTACCCGATTAGCGGGGCGGCCGCATAAATAACCTCAGCCCCCGGCCGGGAATATCCCGGCCGGGGGTTTTTATTTACCAGGCAGCAGTGGTGCCTCAGGCGACTCAAATTATCGCCGGAGAACAGAAGAGTTCCCTGTTAGCCTCGACGAAATGAGCTCCACCCTGGGTGACGAAGAGCTGGGCCGGCGCGGACCCGTGTCAGGCGCCTACCGGAGCGAGGCCGGTATGAGCGGGCCACTGTCGACGCCATCCTCGACGAAGGGTTCGTTTGCCACCTCGGGCTCTGCTACGAGGGTGGGCCCATCGTGATACCTACTGCGTACGCCCGGATCGGCGACTGGATCTACTTGCACGGTGCGCCCGCCAACTACGCCCTGCGCCGCGCCGTGGAGGGCGACAGCGTCTGTCTTACCGTGACGCTCGTCGACGCGCTGGTCCTCGCCCGTTCCGCTTTCCACCATTCGATCAACTACCGGTCAGTGGTGGTCTTCGGTGTGGCCCAAGAGGTGGAAGACTTCGACGAGAAGCGGACCGCCCTGATGGCCTTTGTGGACCATGTAGTACCGGGCCGGAGCCCGGACACCCGCCCTCCCAGCGACAGCGAGTTAAGAGCGACCAGGGTGGTAAAGGTCGAGATCGAGGAGGCGTCCGCCAAGGTGCGCACGGGCGGCCCCAAAGACGACCCCGAGGACCTCGACTTAACCGGCATCTGGGCCGGGGAGATGCCTTTGCAGCTCGTCCCTGGTGCGCCGCAGGCCGATTGCTCAGCTCCCGTTACGGCACCGGTGCCGCCCTATCTTGTCGCTTACCGACGCCCGGGTGGGGATAGGGCCGCGGGGGCGCCCGCCTAGCCTGCTCCGGCTAGCGCACGCTGTCGCCTGCTAGCTGGTTGAACGGCGGGTCGTGTTTGTAGTGGTGGTCGTAGTCGTAATTCCGGCCTTCCTCGTCGCACCTGCACGTGTCGTGGAAGTCGTGGTCGGCTGGACCAGCTTGTCGGCTTGGGCCACCAGCGCCTCGCCGGCGGCGATGTCCTGTTGGTAGGTGCCCAGGTCGCCGGCCCGGAGGGCGGCCTTGGCGTCTGCGAAGTCCTGCTGCGCGCCGGCCAGATCCTTGGTCACGTTGCTGTGCGGCGTCGGCAATACCACGGTTGTGGTCACCGGGGATGTCGACGTAGTGGAGCCGGCGCTCGATTTAGTCGAGGTGGACGTGGGCGGGACGGTAGTGGTCGTGGTGCTAGAGGAGGTCTGGCCCTTCGTCGGGGGTGTCGTAGTGCCAGGCGGCGCCGTCGTGCTGGAGCAGTAGCTGCTGAATGGCTGGCTCCCGTTCGGGTTGGTGATCTGGCACAACGCCCCAGCCAGCGAGGGATCCCCCGAGCCCGAATGATAGGCGGTGCCGTTGTAGACAACGACGACATCGTTCAGTCGGGGCACGCCGTTCTGTTCCGATTCGACATAAAGCGGCTGGATGTAGAGCAGCGACTGACCAATGGGCGTCATAACGACGTTGCCCAGGACGACCTTGGAGCCGCGCTGGCTGAGCAGGGTTATCTCCTGGGAGATCGAGCTGTTCGTCTCCACTGCAGTGGAGACCAGGTATGGGC
Organism: uncultured Acidimicrobiaceae bacterium; assembly: GCA_963749305.1. Classification (GTDB taxonomy): domain Bacteria; phylum Actinomycetota; class Acidimicrobiia; order Acidimicrobiales; family Palsa-688; genus Fen-671. The sequence continues at coordinate 78,575 of CAVVMN010000009.1, read as the reverse complement.
CGTCGACTGTCTCACCAGCCGGGATGGTGTAGGCGGTGAGCTGGCCATAATCGTCCGGGTCCGAGGACGCGGTCAAGAAGGCGGTGAGGTTTTGCTTGTCGCCATTGGATGACGGCACGAACGGCTGAACCAACACGAAGCTCTGCTGGCTCTGGCCCGGCAGGGCCATCAACTCGTAGTTGGGCATTACGCTCTGGTTCGGCTGGGCCGGTGCCGGGACGCCGATACCCGGCAAGACCGGCAACGTGGTGGTCGCCGCCCCCACCTCCCCTGATGACGGGTTTTGCGGGATGCTCCAGGCCTGAGACTTCGTATAGAAAACCGATGCGTTCTGCTGATGGTAGCTCTGGTACATATTGGTCTGGACCGTGAATATGTCCTCGGGGTAGCGCCAGTGGCTGGTTATACCCGGGACGACCGAGTTCGCCTTGCTCATGGCAGTGAACAATTTCGGGAAAGCGTTTTTATACGTTTGGATTATCGGGTCGTTCGGGTCCTGGACGAAAAACCACGTTTCCCCGTTGTACGCGTTTACCACTGCCTTCACGGAGTTCCGGACGTAATTGAACGACTGGTTTGACAGCCCGCTTGCTGACGAGAGGCGGTTGGTGTCCGCTTGCTCGGAATAGGGGAAGTTATCGGTTGTCGTGTACGCATCGACGACCCAATAAAGGCTCCCGTTCGCCACGACCGGATAAGGGTCGCTGTCGTACGAAAGGAACGGCGCCGCCTTCTCGAGGCGCTGGACGACGTTCCTGTAGTACAAGACCCTTGAACCGGGAGTGATTTGGCCCGAGATCAGGATGTTGTAATCGCCAAAGCTCACGGCGAAGGCAGCCCGGCGGAAGAAGCCGCCGATCGGTACGCCCCCGGTGCCGTCGTAATGAGTGGATATCTCGTTGCCGGTGGCAGGGTCCTCATAGTCGAGCTCCGCTTGGGCCGAGTTGGCGATGACGTACCCGGTGGCCGACTGAGAATTGGCGTCGAAATATATTCGTGGTTGCGACCCGAGCGAGGGTTCACCGTCGGGGGGCAGCCCGCTCAAGACGTAGTCGGGGTATCCGTCGGAAGGGTCGACGCCACTCTGGCCGGCCGGCGTTATAACCGCCCCGTAACCATGGGTGTACTGCAAGTGCTGATTAACCCAGCTCGCCGGGACACCGCCGGGGTTTAAGTCCCGGGCCGAGATCAAGACCTGGGTCTCGGTCGTCTTGTTGCCGTCGCCGGTCGGGAGGTCGTAACGGTCCGTGCTCGGCCCGCTCATGCTGAAATAGCCGCGGAACCCCTGCTGCTTGGTGATCGTCGAGCCCATGATGGTGGGGTCGAGCAGGCGTACGTTGGCCAAGCTCTGCGAGTTGGCCATGGCCACGGACGAGTTCCCGGTCACCTCCGATGCGGTGACGAGACTGTCCCCCTGGAAAGGCTGGTTGGCCACGCTGGCCAACCCATAGGCCTCGGTGGTGGCCGTGATGTTGCGGGATATGTATGGCTGTTCCTTCACGTTCTCGGCCGGGTTCACCACCAGCGCCTGCACAAGCGCGGGGTACACGTTGGCTACCAGAGCCCATACCAGGGCCCAGAGGGCAACGGCGACTACCGGCAACAACCAGCCCTGCTGGCGCACGTTGTAGAGGAACAGGCCGGCAGCGATGACGGATATAGCAATGAGAAGGAGCAGTGCCGGTCTGACGGCGTGGACGTCGGTGTATGTGGCCCCGTCCACCACGTACTTGGTAGACAGCACCAGCGACAAGCGTTCCAGGTAGTAGTTCGCGCCCTGGACAAGCGCCAAGGCGGCCAGCAGCACTGAGATGTGCGCCTTGACGCGAGGGCTTACGCGCTGGACCGCAGAATGCGGCCGGATCCCGCCGTTGAGGTAGTGGGCCACCAGGCACAGCAACAACGTCACCACCAGGGCCGAAAAGGCCCAACCGGCCAGCCAACCCAAGAAGGGGAGGCGGAACACATAAAAGCCGTCGTTCATGTGGTTGAGGGGGTCGACGCCGGCCCACGGTGCTGACGTCGATGTAAACGGGGCGGCGTTAGAAAATAGCAACCAGTTGTCCCACTGACTGTGGGCGCTAATGCCTCCGATCAAGGCCAGAAGGGCAGATACCCCCAACCGGATCCATTGCATATGGGGAGCGGCCAGTTCTTGCCAGCGGGTGACCAGCTCGTCGCCCGCTGGCGCCGGGGTTGCCGGGGCCAGCCGGTCGGCCAAGACGAGGTTGCCCCAGAGCAATGCAAAAAACGCAATGCTGAAAGTGACGCCCAGACCAACCTCGACCGTCATCGTCTTGGCCCAGACAGAACTGAACCCGACCGACTGGAACCACAGGTAGTCCGTGTAAAGCGAGGCGATGTGCTGGGCCGAAATAATGAGCGCGATCAAGACAACGACGCCGACAACGATGGCCCAGCGAACGCGGCGGCTGCCCAGTGATAGGCGCCTAGGTATGTCAGAAGATGCGCGCATCAGCACACCGGAGCCTACCGGCGGGCCCGGCTGGCTAGGGAGCAGCCCCCGGGCGCCGGAGTAACGCAGCAGGCCCGCCGGCCGGTGGTCAGGACAGTTAGCAGTCCGGGCGGGCTGGGGTAGCCGGGCCCGCGGTCAGGTAGACGGCGACGTCGTCAACGGCCCGGTGTCGTCCGAGCTGGCTGGCGCCAACGCGCAACGGCACCCGGGGTGCGCCGGCGGGTACAGCTGGCCCGTGGGCCATGGCTCGCCTTTGGGTTGCTCACGGGCGAGGGCGTTGTCTTCGCAATCCGGGCATGGGCCCTCGGTCGTGCTCACCACCCACTGTAAGAGGGCGCCGTCGGGGAAGGTCAAGTACGCCCCCCTTGAGAAGGCGGCGGCCACCTCGTGGTGCGCTGAAGCCTCGATGCGCTGGGTCTTCCACTCCCGGTAAGCGCCGCCGAGGGCGTCGGCCAGTGCGGACGGGTCGTCGCTGGCAGACCTGATAGCAAGTTCGAGGCGCTGGCGCAGCGGTTCCGCAATCGCCCGGCCGAGCTCCTCGGCCAGGTCGTCGACGTGCTCCGATACCGCCCCTTTGGGGGCTTCTGTACCGCAAATCTCGCTCGCCACCTGAGCTCCTGCTAGGGCGGCCTGCTGCAGCAGGGCCCGTCCAGCGTCGGCGAAATGATCAGGGTGCTCGTCGGGGTCCGGGAGGACATTGGCCGCCGTCGCCGTACCCTTCAAGCTGCGCAACCGGTCCAAAAGTGAGTTTTGCTCGTCCTGGAGGGCGCGCTTGAGTTTTCTGGCCAGCGACGACCCGAGGTCTCGGGTCACGGCGTCACCGCGCTCGAGCAGCCTGGCGCCCGCGCCGAGGTCCGCCGCCGGGGCGCTGGACGGGTCGTCCGGTTGGCTCACCACGGGGCTGGCGATCCCAGTGGCCCCGGTTTCACTCACGGGCGCATCACCGACGGGTGCCTCGCTGACGGGTGCGTCGCTGACGGGTGCGTCTCTGACAGACGCGTCACTAACAGGCGCGTCACTAACAGGCGCGTCACTGGGGGCCGCAGCGCTCACTGCCGCCGTGCTGGCTACCGCGGCGCCCCCATTGCTTGCTGCCTTGTCCTTAGTGCCGGGCCCGGCCTCGTCCACGACTGCTTGGCCGACGCCGTTTTGCTTAGCCTCAGCCTGGACCGAAGTCGCCTCGCCCGTCTGCTCATCGCCTGTGTCGCGCAGCGTCTTGCGGGCAGCCCGTGTGGCCTGGTCGCGGTTTTCGCGGAGCCGAGCGAACAGGCCCTGTACGTCCTTGCTCTGGTTTTCCTCGCTATCGGCTTCGTCTTCGCCAACTGCGGCACCCGGCTCCTGCTCCGTCGCCCGCTCGGCCTTCGGCGGCGCTACCGCCTCGCGGGCCGCGACGGTCACACCGCCGGCGCTGTCAGGCTCGGCCCGTACGATCCGCACACTTTCGATGGCGTCGGCCTGCGAGACAACCGCGGTGTTGTCCCCGGTTGGTGCGGCCTCGGCTGCGACTTTAGGGGGAGGAGCAGTGACGGCAGCCGGCGGAGGGGTGACTACAGGGGGGGGAGCGGTGACGACGGAGGACGGAGCGCTAGCGGCTGTGGGCGCCGCGCTGGCGACAGCGGGCGCCGGCGTCATCTGGGAGACTTTGGGGGCCAGGACGACAGGTGTCTCGGCCGTGGTTTTCTGGTCGCCAGTCTGGGCGACGACCTCAGCGCTGGGACCGAAGGCAGCGATTGAGTCCCAGTGGTCCTCACGGCGCAAGTCGACTAGTTCGCCGGTCTGTTCGTCGCGGTCCATGCGGCCGACGGCCACGGCGGCAGCACGAGCTTCGGCATCAGCTCGCTGGAGTTCGCCCGTGACCTCGTCGAGCGTGCGGCGGACCACGAGGTAGGCGTCGAGTAAACGTTCGCGGCCCGCCCTGAGCTGCTCGATCTGGACAGTGGCCAGCTTTCGGCGGCGGGTCAGGTCCGTAAGGATCTTCTCGCGCACCACCTCGGCCGCCTCGATGCTCTCTTGGCCCTTCTGCGCCGCATCCTGGACGAGTGCGGCGGCATCCTGTTGCGCGGATTGGCGTAACTCGTCGGCGTCGGCCAGAGCTTTTGTCCAAAGTTCGTTGGCCGCCACTTCTGACTCTTCCGCGCGTCGCGTTGATAAAGCCTCACTGTGCGCGAGGAGATCGGTGGATTTTGATTCGGCCGCAGTGACGATAGATTCCGCGTTTGCCTCCGCCTTTGCAATTATCTCCGAAGCCGCCGTTCGTGCGCTGCGCAAGATGGCCGCAGTCTCCTCACCAACCGCCGACATCAGCGTGGCCTCGTCGATACGCGGGTGCATGGCGCGCTGGTCCGCGTCGCGGCGCGCCGAAATCTCGATATCGATCCTCTCCCGCAACGTCCTAACTTGTTCTGCTACTTGGGCGAGGAAGTCCTTTACTTCTTCAGGGTCATATCCCCGCCAAGTTTGGGCAAATCGCCGGCCGGAGATGAGATCTGCCGAAATATCCGGCATGTCAGGTCGGGCGGTTGGGAAACGCTCTACAGCCATGCCCCAATAGCCTAGGCCGCGCTCGGCTCAGTTGCGAGGAAGCTTCCTTTTCGTCTCTCGGCTCACGCCCTGGTTAGGCCCTTGAACCCTGAAAGGTCACCGCCGTAACTCTGTTGAAGGGTCTGCAATACTTGGCCGAGCGTCGTGACGGGGACGATCTTCAAGCTTCCATGGCCCACGCCCTCCGCATCTGCGTACTCCGCCTTTGGCACGAAGAACACTTGGGCGCCGGCTTTTTCAACGGCAACGGTTTTTTCCTGGACGCCGCCAACCTCGCCGACGTCGCCCTGAGGGTCGATCGTGCCTGTGGCGGCGACTTTGTGACCTCCAGTCAACTTGCCATTAGAGAGCGCGTCGAGGATGGCGAGGGTAAATGCGAGGCCGGCGGAAGGCCCGCCAATCGCGCCCGCATTCACCGATACCGGAAAGGGGAGCACCGGTTTTACGCGCGTCTCGACGTCCAGGCCCATATAGGCGTGGCCGTTGAACCCGTCTGCGAGAGCGCTAGCCGAAGGCCGCGTCAGCCGCACTTTGACCTCTTTCGTTGTCGCACCTCCGGCCGGATGGTCGGTAAGCGAGACAACGTCGCCCGGCTGCAACGGCTGCAACGCCGCCGTAAGGGCCTCGGCCGTGAGCACCGGCTTGCCATTGACGGCAGTGATCACGTCGTTGCATTCGAGCCCGGCTTTCCAAGCCGGCGTACCGGCGAGGACCGTGTCGATCTGTACTCCAAGCGGCTTCTGGTCGACCTTGTAGCTCAATACGGCCAGGGCCGCCAACGCCGCGTCTTGGTCGGCCGAGACCATCTCTTGAGTGTCCTGGCATCCCAGCTCGGACGTAGGCGTTGTGCCCGCGTAGGCGGCCACGGGGACGAACTGGCGTGAATTGCCGAGCAGCCCGAGCTCGTACTCCGCCCAGTCGAGCGGGCCTGCTTGGGCCACCTCGACGTCCACCATCAACAGCTGCCCGTCGACCCGATGGGCTTTGCTCTGAGGCAGGACCAGACGAACACATGGCTCCCCACCAGGTAAGGCCAACTCTCCATCAGCGGGCTTGCAGCTGGCGTTGGTCGTGATGACCGGGGCCGTGCCCGGCGAAAACACGTAATAGGCATTGGCCTCGTGAGAGGCGATGCCCACCGGGATACCGATGATTGCGGCCCCCAGCAGTAGCGCAATTACCAGCACCGCTGGCCAGCGGGACCGCTCCGTACGCTCGACGTTGTCGCCGGAAGGGGTCAATCCCTGTACAGTCGGCTCGATGTTGGTCATGGCTTCCGCCAACACATGTTCTCCCCAGGTTGCCATGTGGCGACACGACAGTGGCTACGTACCTGCTCGAGGAGCCGAATGAGCGCGTCCGATCGGCGCACGCGCGCCAAGGAGGTGTTTGTGGGCCCGAGGTTGCCCGCCTCTGTGGCGCCGTTCCGCAGGGTGCGCTCAGCCGTGGTGCTCATCGTGCTCAGCGCGTTGTTCGGTCTCGCGCTTGCAGCCGCCCTGGCTGCCGGTATCGGGTTCGTAGTTGAGGCCCTCCTGCATGCAGTAGGTAGCAATTCCTGAACAGGCCGAAGGCAACGCTGCCCGGAGGCGTGCTGCTGCTATCGCCGGGCACACCGGTGATGAGCTGGCCGCTCGCGCCGCCCTTCGTGACCCAGCCCACGAAGTGCGGGCCAGCGCACTTGGCGCTTTGGCCAGGATAGAGGTGCTAGAGCCTCTTGAGGTGGCGGCCGCTTTGGAGGACCCGGCTCCCGAGGTCCGGCGGCGAGCGTGCGAGTTGGCTGGGAGGCTCCAGTTCGTAGAACTGGCACCTCAACTGACCGAGGCCCTCGGTGACAGCTCCGCCGTCGTGGTCGAGGCGGCGTGCTACGCGCTGGGGGAGCTCGAGGGCCTGTGTGCGGAGGGCCCAGGGGCCCGGGAACAGGAGGCCCCGGTTCGCAGGGCCCGGGTCTCGGGGGCCCGGGGGACAGACGTACTGCAAACGGTGAGCCCGCTCCTGACGCTGCCAACGCGACTGACGCGGCGGTGAGGGCCCTCATGGCCACGGCCACGTTGCACGTGGAGCCTCTCTGCCGGGAGGCGGCTGTCGCCGCCCTCGGGTCTTTGCGCTCTCCCGCCGGCCTCCCGGCCGTGTTGGCGGCCCTGGAGGACAAGCCGGCGGTCAGGCGACGGGCGGTAGTGGCTCTGGCCGGGTTCGATGGCCCCGAGGTCGACGCGGCCCTCGCCAAAGCGGCCGGAGACGTCGATTGGCAGGTGCGTCAGGTGGCCGAAGACCTGGGTGGTTACCGGGCCTAAGCCTGCGGTCCTCCCGGTGGACGTCTGCTGTCCTGGTCCTCCCGCTTCCGTCTAACTTCGACGCCAACTTGTAGCAAAAAGGGAAACTTGTTGCCAAAAGTGCTGCTACACGACACTTTCGGCTACAAGTTAACCTTTCTGCAACCAAGTCGATCCCAAAGGGGAGAGCGAACCCACCAGGGAGAGTGAGACCGGCGGGGGACAGGAACAATGGGACGCGAGAGAAAAGGGGAGAGCGAGATCAGGCCCGGTCCCCGCGGCCGAAATGGGACCGATTGCGCGACTTGGGTCGCCTGAGCGTTGCTGAGCAACAGTTAGCGGTCCCGAGTCACCCTTTCGGTCCCAGATAAGCAAATTTCGAGTCGCGAGCCAATGGAAGCATGCGGTTTACTCATGTCGGACGCCCTGGTCAGGTCATGAGCAGGTCGCGCACAGCCTCGAAGTTCTCGATGCACTTGCCCGCCCCGATGACCACGCTCTCCAGAGGGGCGTCAACCAGGTGGACGGGCAGCCCTGTTTCTTCGGTTAGCCGTTTGTCCAGCCCCTTCAAGAGGCTGCCGCCGCCAACCAGGTGGAGCCCTTGGCTCAACAGGTCCTGGGAGAGCTCAGGCGGCGCTGACCCCAGGCACCTCAGCACGGCGTCGACGAACGCGCCCACCTGCTCCTCGATGGCTTCGCGGACCTCTTCGGGGGCCAGGATCACCGTCTTGGGCAAGCCGCTCATCAGGTCGCGCCCCCGGACCTCGGCTTTTACTGCGTCGTCCATCGGCCATGCCGACCCGATGGCCATCTTTATTTCCTCGGCCGTGCGCTCACCTATGGCGATGCCGTACTCCCGGCGCACATAGGCCTGGATGGTGTTGTCGATGTCGAAGCTCCCGACCCGGATGGCTTCCAAGGCGACGACGCCGCCAAGTGAGATGACGGCCGTCTCAGTCGTCCCGCCTCCGATGTCGCACACCATGTTGCCAAGGGGTTGATGTATCGGTAGCCCGGCCCCAATGGCGGCCGCGGTGGGTTGCTCGATAAGGCTCACGCTGTTGGCCCCGGCGGCCCGAGCGGCTTCCTCGACGGCCCTGCGTTCGACGGCCGTAATCGCAGAAGGCACGCAGATAAGCACTCTCGGGCGGCCGAAACGAGAAATCCCGGCTCGCTTCAGTAGCAGCTCGATCATCCGTTGCGTGATGTCGAAGTCCGTGATGGCACCCTTCCGCAACGGCCTCACGGCCACGATGTAACCCGGAGTGCGCCCGATCATCTGCCAGGCTTCGCGTCCCATATTGAGCACCGTGTTGGTGCGGCTGTCGAGCGCGATCACGGTGGGTTCGTTAAGGACGATGCCGCGTCCTTTTGCGTATACGAGCGTGTTCGCGGTGCCAAGGTCGATGGCGAGGTCCCTAGACAGGTTCTGCCTCCCCTCTTGTAGTTCGCACCGAGCGTTCTTCTTGTCCATTTCCCGAACCTGGGCGAGCCTGGCCCGAGACCGGGCGGGCGCCGAGCGCGCTGGCTCGGAGCTACGGCCTGCAGCGAACGGGAGAACTCCTCGATGCCGTCCTCCATAGATTTGGGCCGGCGTGACAGCAACACGATGATGGTGATGACCACGGCGGCGACCACCACTACACCAACGATCCAAGCCAACGTCGACCACTGCACGGAGGTGTGCGCCGATTTGGTGGTGGCGATCAGAAGCTGCGCGCCCATCTCGGCTCAGCCTCCGACTCTGCTCATATGGTCTGGGCTCATATGGTCTGGGCTCATATGGTCTGGGCTCATATGGTCTGGGCTCATACCGCTTGGGCTCATCTGACCTGAGCTCATGTGGTCTGGGCTCATACCGCTTGGGCTCATCTGACCTGAGCTCATGTGGTCGCTCCCTCTCTGGTGCCGCACGCCGCCCGACCCCGCCAGGGGGTGCACGTCAAGGCCCCAGGCACTTCCGCCTTCCCAGGATTCGCGTTTCCAGATCGGGGCCCGAGTTTTTATCGTATCGATCCCGAACCGGGCGGCGTCGAAAGCCTCGGGGCGGTGGGGGGCGGACACCGCCACCACGACCGAGACATCAGTCGGCTGGAGCAGGCCGGTCCGGTGCAGCAAGGCCACGCGGCCCAAACAGGGCCATCGCCCCCGCATTTCCAGTGATATTTCCTCCATTGTCCGGGTGGCGACATCGGTATAGGCCTCGTACTCTAGCGAGAGCACGCCTGGGCGGCCCTCGGCGTGGTCCCGGACGGTACCGGCAAAAACGACTACTGCCCCACAGCCGGCCAGGACGGGCCACGACGCCAGACGTTCGAACGGGAGCGGCTCGGCCGACAGGGCCACCCAATCATCCCCGGCTGGAGGCAATAACACCAGGCAATCCTAGGTCCGCTACCTGGGCTGCGTCGAAAAGTTGCCAGCCACCAGTGCTCGGGCTATCGCGGTTGGGACCGTTTGTTGCGGTTTCAGCGTGCGTTCCGCCTTAGGCGGCCGATAGGACAGCTCTTGACAGAGCCCAGCCCAGGCGTCGGCCAGTCTGAGCGAATGTTGGGCCCCCGACCGGACCGTAAAGGCAGGCGACGTCAGCGAGGCCGACCGTGTCAGTAACCTCGCGGATCAGCATGGATTCGGGGGAAGAAGCCGCTCATGGTCCGGGCGAGGAGGACGACGAGGGCCCCTCTACGCCGTGGTTGCCTCCTGATGACCGCCTCTGGCGCCATCCTTCCGAGGTTCGCGGCAACCCCCCCGTGCCGGCCAAAGCCCCCGCCCGGGGCCTAGGCGGCTGGTTCCGAGGGGTCGACGCTCGTCCCTGGTTGATAGGCACCACGTCCGGAGTAGCAGCCGCGCTGGTTTGTGCCGGCGTGCTCATCGCCGCCGGCGCCGTAGACCAGCCCGCGCCGCTCACTACTCATGTGGTCAGCACTGGCGTTACCGGGCCATCGACGACGCCGAGCACGGGAGGGAGCACTGCAAACGCACCGGCCATATACGACTCTGTTGAGCCATCTGTGGTCGGCTTGTCGGTGAGCGGTGATTCGGGCGTGGAAACGGGATCGGGCGTCGTCGTGTCCTCTAGCGGGCCGACCTGCTATGTCCTGACCGAGAGTTCTTTGTTCTCGGGAGCCACTTCTGGCACCACGGTTGGGGTGATGTCGTACCTCGGTGAACAAGTGAACGGCCACCTCGTCGGGACCGACCCTTCGGACGGGATCGCCGTCGTGCGGGTTGATTTGTGCGTGAGGACGGGCAGGTACCCGGCCGTCACCAGCGCTCAGCCGGGCACCGTGGCCGATGTCCAGACGGGCGAAGAGGTCTTTGCCATCGGCTCCACGGCAGAGGCGGCGCAGAACAATTCGTCGGACCTCTCGTCCGGGTACATGGACGACGCCACGAGCTACCTGGCGCCCGTTAACGGGGGTTCTAACGCAGTGTTCTCGATGCTCGTGGCCAACATATCGGTTGACATCTCGGCGTACGGAGGGGCGCTGGTCGACAGCACCGGAGCGTTGATCGGGATAACTAACAACGTCGCCGGGGCCAGCAAAGCCGGGTTCACTTACGTAACCCCGATTGACACGGCCATGGCAGACGTCCCTTCCATTATCAAGGACGGGCAGGCGGCGTCCCACGCATGGCTCGGCGTACTCCAAGAGACGGACATATCCGGGTCGGGTGCCCAGGGACTGAAGGTACCCGGGGCCATAGAGGTGCAAAGCGTTTCGACTGGCAGCCCCGCAGCCAAGGCCGGCATTGACGACAACGACGTGATCACGTCCATCGACGGGAGCAATGGCAATGTGACATCGGTGGGGGCCTTCCTGGCGTGGATGGCCCTGGCCAAGCCGGGCCAGGTTGTGAACATCAACTGGCTCCACAATGGGGAGCCCCGCCAAGCGCACGTCACCCTTGAGACGCAGCCGGCGGTCGCCAGCCCCGAATAGGGGCCACCTGGACAGTGTGTGCGCCAGATCCTGGGTGCGCCAGATCCTGCGCCTGTTCTGATCCTGCGCGAGTCAGAGCTTGCGCCAGCGCTGCCCGCCGGCGCTAAGTGCAGCTTTGGGTACCGGTCTCGCTGAAGGCGACGGGCGGTTCAATGACGCTTTCGCCACCACATAGCGCCGCCGGCCCCGACCGCAGCGACCATAGCCGCCGCCCCCGCCAGAATGGCCGAGGTCTGGCGGTTGGGCGGCAAGTCCGACCAGTGCGCCCGCTTGTCGCTGACCACCAGAGCCTGCTCGGAGCTGTACTCGGGCGTCCATCCCGTGGACCGCAGCTTGTCGCCGGCGATCACCCACGTGTTCTCGGCGTAGGGCCTGGCCCCTGGCGGCGCGCCCTGCCGCCACAGGTGCCAACTCATCGCCGTCGTCATAGCCCGCAGCGGCGCGGGCAGCGGGAGCATGGCCGACCCTCCGGCCAGAGCGCCGGCGACCTCAGCCCGGACGCCACTGTCGGGCGAGACGTTGAACGTTCCTGACAGACCCTGTTCGCATGTGTGCACGACCGCTGTGGCCAGGTCGTCGACGTGGAGGTACTGGACCAAACGGCCTTCACCGCCCAGCGGTGGCCGCTTCCCGGCCGCCAGGGCGCGGTAGAGGGGCTGCTCAGGAGACCCAACGGTGCACGCTGGACGCAGGAGGGCCACCGCCACCTCGGGATGGTCCTCTGCCCACTGCTCGACTACCACCTCGGCCGCCCTTTTTTCGACGGCGTAGCCAAGCTTCGGGTTTGGGCGTGGGCTCGTTTTTTCGGTCAGAGGGACGGCGTTGTCGGGCCAGGCGCCATATACGGTCCCGCTCGAAAGATGGATCAGCTGCGCGGGCTCGATTGCGGTGGCGGCGTCGAGGACGTGGCGAAGCACGGTCAGGTTGTCCTTACCCTGCGGCTCCCAGGCCAGGTGCACCATGGTGTCCGCCTGCTTGGCCAGGGCCGCCAGTTCGTCCGCCGCCCCAGGTGACGACAAGTCGAACGCGTGCACCTCGACCTCTGCCGACGTCGCCTGCATCGGCACGACGTCGACCGCCAAGACTCGTTCGATCGTAGGGCGAGAAGCCAGACTTGCCGTCACTTTTCGGCCCAGGCTGCCGGCAGCCCCGGTGACGACAACGGTGTTGATGGCGGACCACGTTAGCGCTATGGAGGTTCCTTAATCATCACGGGCACTTCGCCGCAGCCTCGATGACACCAGCACGCTGGGGGTAAGGCGGTCGGCACCGGTAACCTCTAAGAATGGCTTGTCGCGTAGGAACGTGGAGTTCTTGCTGTGAGTGACCCCTCCCAATTCTCCGGCGGCCCACTTGGGGATTTGCTGCGCAACCTGGCCCGGCTGCTGACGGCTCAAGGGCCGCTCAACTGGGACGTGGCCCGCCAGTTGGCCGCGTGGACCGCCACTGAAGGTGCCACCGAACCCAATCCCGACCCCTTGGCCCGCCTCAACATGGAGGAGCTGCTGAGAGTGGCTGACATGCACGTGGCCGACGCCACCGGCATCGCCACGTCCCGTCGGGGCTGGCTGGGATTGGCGTCGGTCACCCGGACGGAATGGGCGTCGAGGACGCTTGAGTCGTGGAAGCCGGTGTTGACGCAATTGGCGTCGTCGCTCAACAGTGGCGCCACCTCCATGTCGGGTGGGACTGCAGCGACGCAGGACGAGGAGCACCCCTTAGGGGGCCAGGACAACCCGATGGACCAGCTGCTCGGGAACCTTCCTCAGGTCATCGGGCCCTTAGTGCTGGGCGCTCAAGCTGGAGCGATGGTAGGTCACTTGGCCAGCCGGGCCATGGGTCAGTACGACATGCCGATGCCGGCTCCAGCCGGCGACGAGCTGATGGCAGTGACCGACGCCATCGACGGGTTCGCTAAGGAATGGGGCCTGACGCCCGAAGACGTGCGTATGTACGTCTGTCTGCGCGACGTCACGCACCACGCCGTCTTGATCCGTCCACATGTCGCCAAAGTCTTAGAAGACCACTTGATGGCTTACGCTGGGGCCTTCCATGTCCCGATGGACGCCATCGAGCAGCGCCTGGGCAACATCGACCCTAACGACCTCAGCTCGTTCCAGGAGTCTCTCGGAGATCCTGAGGTTTTCTTTGGGGAAATTCAGAGCGATGAGCAACGCCGGTTGCTGGTCCCGTTCCGGGCCTTCCTTGCTACTTTGGCTGGGTACACCGACTTTATGCTCGACAAAGTCGGGCAACGCCTGGTCGGCTCGTACCCTCTAATCAGCGAGGCGTTCCGCAGACGCCGGCTCGAGGACGGCCCTGGTCAGCGCGTGCTCGGGAAATTGCTAGGCATCGAGCTCGACCAAGAAACCATAGATAGAGGCCATGCCTTTGTGCAGGGAGTCGTCGAGCGGGCCGGGGAGGAGGCCCTGGCCGGGTTGTGGGCCACTGCCGCCAGCCTGCCTACCCCGGCCGAGGTGGACGCGCCGGGCCTTTGGCTGGCTCGTACCGAGTTCCTTTCTTAGTGCTCACAACCGAGCCTGCGAGCACGCCGGGATAAGACGCCCACCGTCGAGCTGTTCAGCCCGGGCGGCTAGCTGGGGCCCGATTGGCTTGTCTTTCCAGAGGCGCCATCTTTGTACCTGGACGGCTCGCTAAAGGGGCTACCAGAGTCGCCGACGACAACGGCGCACCTTGCTCAAGTACCCCTTGGGACCAGCCGACCACCCTGTATGCAAGAATTTCAGGCTGGGCGCGAAACCACCAGTGGCACAAGCAGGGCCTCCGGCGCGAGCACGTCGATCAGTACCAACCAGTCTGCCAGTAGCCAAACAGCCAGTAGCCAAACGGCCAATAGCCAAACAGCCAGTAGCCAAACAGCCAGTAGCCAAACAGCCAGTAGCCAAACAGCCAGTAGCCAAACAGCCAGTAGCCAAACAGCCGGCACCCAAACAGCCGGCACCCAAACAGCCGGCAGCCAGGCAGCGGGCGGCCAGTCCGGCGGTAACTTGGCCGTCCCTGGCAGTCAGGCCGGTCTCCGGCCCCAGCCCGGCCGGGCCAGCGCGCCAACCGCCGTCGCGGCGGCCCAGCCCTCGTCCACTAAGCCGAAATGGGCCGCCCTGTTGGAGCCGGGCGGCGCCAGCATGACGCAAGCCGCTGCGCCCAGCCCGTCGGCTCCCCCTTTCCCGGGGTTGGGCAAGACGCAGGCCGGAAATCTCCTCGCCTCCCTGGCCAACCAGTCGGCTAGTCCCGGTGCCGCGGGTTCGCCAGCGTTTGGGCCCACCTCGCCGGCCAGGGTGGCTACGTCTGCGGCGCCCTCAGGGGTTGCGCGGGCTGGGGGGGTCGGAGCGCCAGCCGGGCCGGTAGCGGCGGCTCCAGCGGTGCCAGCCTCGGCCATCCCGCCTCGCGTTCCCGTTGCTTCCTCGGCGTCTACGGCTCTTCCGGCACCTGCTGTAGCCACATCTGCCCTGGGGACGGCTCCGGCGCCGAGCGCCCGTCCGGGGACTATCGGGCCGGTTCAGGCCGTACGCGACGCAGCGCCGCAGAAAGGCCAGCAACCGCCTGCTGCCGCAGACGGCGCGGCCGCCGACGCCGCGAACGGCCGCACCGAGGACAACGGGGATTCTGGTCCTGACCCGAGCAGCGACGACATATTGCCTTCGAAGCCCCGGGCCTCTATGCGGCTACGCCCCCGTTTTCAGTTTCCTCAGATACAGCTGCCTCGCCTGAAGTTGCCCAACATCAAATTGCGCTGAGGTTACGGACGGCCGGAGGGCCGTCCCAGCCGTTCTTCTGGAAGCAGGGCGAGGGCCTGGCCGGCCAAAAGTGGCGGCAACTCTTAGGTCTTGGCAGCTCTTGAACCCGAGGGCCGCTATGCACCAACGTTCGGCCGCGAGCCGAGAGTGCTCACTCGCTACCCGTTCGCCCCGTTTCGAGCTTGTACCCCAGCCCCCGGATGGTGGTGATCCTCTGCGGGTGGGCGGGGTCGTCCTCGATCCGGGCACGCAGGCGTTTGACGTGCACATCGAGGGTCTTGGTGTCGCCTACATAGTGCGGTCCCCAGACCCGGTCGATGAGGGTCTCCCGCGTAAGGACCCTCCCGGCGTTGGTCATCAGTAGCTCGAGTAGCTCGAACTCTTTCAGGGGGAGACTGACCTCCTGGTCTCGCAAGTAGACCTCGTGACGCTCGGGGTCGAGCCGCAGGTCCCCGGCTTCCAAGACGTCGCCCTCTTCGGGAACGTCGTCTGGCGGCGGGGTGCGGCGCAGCACGGCCCGCATGCGGGCCACTAGCTCCCGCAAACGGTACGGCTTGCTCACGTAGTCGTCGGCGCCTACTTCGAGGCCGACCACCGTATCGATCTCGCTCGTCTTCGCCGTGACCATGATGATCGGCGTTCGCGCTCCGGAGGCACGGATGGTGCGGCAGACGTCGATCCCGGAGACCCGGGGCAGCATTACATCGAGCAGGACGAGGTCTGGTTGTACGGCATTGAACTTTTCCAGCGCCTCGGCCCCGTCGTAGGCCACATCGACATGGAAGCCCTCACGTTTCAGCCCCACTACCAATGCCTCGACGAAGGACTGCTCGTCCTCCACTAAGAGGACCGTGACCTGCTCAGTCACGAACTTGCTCCTGGTCGGCTAACGGCACGCACAAGGTGAAAGTCGACCCCTCCCCTTCGACCGAATCAACCGCAACGTCGCCGCCGTGGTAGGCGGCCACGTGGCGGACGATAGCCAAACCGAGACCAGTCCCACCAGTCCAGCGCGATCGTGCCCGGTCGACGCGGTAAAAGCGTTCGAAGATCCGCTCCCGGTCTCGCCTCGGGATGCCAACTCCTTCGTCCCGGACCCATAGGCACGCCCGGTCCCCTTGCTTCCCCGCATCGACGTACACGGCGCCGCCGGGTTCCGAGTACTTGATGGCGTTGTCCACGAGGTTGGAAACGGCGGACACCAGGTCGCGGCGGTTGGCCATTACGTAGAGCTCCGGATCGACCGGTCCTACCTCGAGCCGGATGCTCCGGGCCGCGGCCGGCTCATGAAAGCCTTCGACGGACTCACTGACGATGGTGGAGATGGCGGTCAGGGTCAGTACCCCGGCCGCACCGGCCTCGATGCGAGAGAGGTCGAGCAGGTCGTCGACGATCCGGGCGAACCGGGTGGCCTCGGCGCCCACCCTGGCGCTCAAACGGGCTACCACCTCCGGGTCTTCTTCGCCGTCGAGCGTTTCTGCCAGCAGGCTCAGCGCCCCCAGGGGAGTCTTCAGCTCGTGGCTCAGGTTGGCGACGAAGTCCCTGCGGACAGCTTCCAGGCGTCGTAGTTCGGAGACGTCGTCGACCAGAGCCACCGCACCAGCAGGTGGGTTGGTGTCCCCTATGGGGTACGCCCTGATCTCGAGAGTGTGACGGGTGGGCGAGTACAGGTCGAGCGTTTCCTCGTGGAACGACCCACCAAGAGCGCGGCCCAACGCAGCCTCGATGGCCTTCTCGGCCAAGAAGTCGCCGTCCCTGGCGTTGCCGAGGTCACGTGCGGGCGCGTTACGAAGGACCACCCGTCCCTCGCTGTCGCACACGACGAGACCCTGGCTGGCTTTGTCGACAGCCTGGACGAGGAGATCCAGGACGTCACTGGCCTCGCCGTCGTTCAATTGTGGCTCTCTCTCGAGGCTCAAACGGATTCCACCACCACCGGGGGAAAGTAACGAGCGGAGGTAAAAAGGCCATCCTCTCCGTCAAGCGCCCACACCGAACCTTTGGCTTGGCGCGGGTTTGGCCCCAGGTCCAGCATGTCCTCGTCAGCCAGCGCCACCAGGATCTCGGCGATCACGTCGCCATGCGTGCACACTGCGACGTTGTCTTTGGCCAACGCCCTCACCAGGTCAATGGCGTTGGAGCTCTGTCCTTCGGCCAGGTCCTCTTCAGGTTCGACTTCGAGGTGGTGGGCCTGTGCCAAAGCGTCGACGGTCTGCATACAGCGCAAATAGGGACTGGACAGGACACGTGACGGCCGGGCGAAATTGCCGAAGACGGCGATCAAGCCTTCGGCTTGCCGCAGGCCGTTGGCCGACAGTGGTCGCAGGCGGTCGTCGCCGGACCACTCCTTCCGGGCGGAGGCGTGGGCATGGCGTACTAACAACAGCGGCACTCCTCTGAGTCTTGCAGAACCGGGGCCTACAAGAGGAAACTGCGCCGAGGCGGCACGGCCCCACGAGGTGTCGCCGGCGGCGCCAAAACGAGAAACAACTGGCGCGCATGGCGCGTCATGGCGTGACATGTCAGGCGGTTGCCTTTACCGTGGATCCGTGGGCAATGCGGGGAGTAGGCGGCTATTGCCGGGCGGTGGGCGGACGTGGCTGCGTGAGTTCGGCCTGGCCCTCGTGACAGTCGGCTTCGTGGTGCTCTTGTTCGCGGCGTACGAACTGGTAGGCACCAACCTGAGCGAAGAGCACAGCCAGTCCGTGCTGGCCCGCCAGTTCGCCACCGCTCTGGCCGGTGCGCCACACCCTGATGGGCCGAGCAAGGCCACCGCTGTGGCGGCCAGCGCCAACGGCAAAACGGGCGGCGGCACGTCCACTGGTGACCCGTCCGGGGGGAACGCCGCCACCGGGAAGAAGGTCGCCACCGGGGGGAACACCGCCACCGAGGCGAACACGGCCACCGGGGGGAAGGGCGCGCTCGGGCGCGCAGCCGGCAAACCTGCGGCCGGGCACGATGGCCAGCCGGTTATCGGCCAGAGCACTTCGGTCACGTCGACCAACCTTGTGGGCGCCAGCCTCCCCGTCCCGCCTCCCGGCGGTGCCCTCGACCACTTGGTCATCCCGGCCATCGGTCTAAGCCGGTACGTCGTGCAGGGCGTGAACGAAGGCGACCTACAAATGGGCCCGGCCATTACCCGGGCACGCCTCTTCCCGGCCAGCCCGGCAACGTCGGTATCGCCGGTCACAGGACGACCTTCGGGGCGCCCTTCTTTCGGTTGAACGAAGTGTCCCGCGGCGACCTGGTCCTGCTCACTGACACCTCGGGCACAACGTGGGTCTATGACGTTGTGCGGCAGTGGGTGGTAGACCCGAGCGACACGGCAGTCCTCGACGCGACGCGCGCTCCGATGTTGACGCTGACGACGTGCAACCCGCGTTTCGAGGCCACGTCGCGGCTGGTAGTCAGAGCGGCTCTTCTGGAGCGGGTACCCCACGGGGCAAAGGTGCCCACCGAGGCGGCGGCTGTCGCCGTGGGCCACCGGCAGCCGGTCAGTGCCACGGGCTCCGCCACGGGACCAGCACAGGCGTCCACCCTGACCCCGGCGGCCCAAGGCCCAGGCGCGGCCCAAACGTCGGCTCCACACCCAAAGGGCACCACCGGGGCCGTGAAGGCGGGCCCTGCTCCGGCGTCAACTGGTGGCTCTAGCTCGGCCGAGGGCTCGCCGACGGTCGGGCCGGCGTCGGCTTCAGTTGCCCAAGGGGAGAGCGGGAGCGGCGGCGGGTGGGCATGGGTGGCGACTATCGGTTTTCTGGTGCTGGCGCTCCTCGGGTGGGTCGGTACCCGCATTTTTGCCGCCCGCTTACGTCGTTACAGCAAGTTTGTGGTGTTGGCCGCCGGTGCGATCGTTTGCCTCGTCCCGCTCTGGTTCGCTTTCGCCCACCTAGTCGACCTCCTGCCCTCCAATATCTGAGCGGGCCAGGAGGTCCGAAAGGGCGTCCAGCACGACGACGTCTCGAGGGTAAGTGAGGCGCCGCCGGGCGTTTTCGAGAGAGAACCAGCGGACGTCATCGATCTCGCGGCGCGCTTTTGGCTCGGGCGCCAGAGGAGCGTCGGACGGACTGTCCCCGAAAGAACTGGCGACCGTAGGGGCGCCTCCCCTGGCTATCGCCCCCCGCACCACTGTCATCGCCCAGTAGCGGACCATTTTCGGCCGCCCTTGACCGTCGACATAGGTCGTGCTGGGCAGCTCCGTGCCCAAACGGCACGGAAGCCCCGTCTCTTCACGGACCTCGCGGACCGCCGCCTCCTCGTCGGTCTCTCCCGCTTCCAATTTTCCTTTGGCGAACGCCCAGTCGTCGTAGGCCGGCCGGTGGACCAGGACGACCTCGACCCCCGTCGGCACCCGTCGCCACACCGCCCCGCCGGCGGCGCGCACCGACGGCCTGGTTTGGTTGGCCTTCGCCGGTTTTGGGCCCTCTGGTTGTATTACTTTCCCGCTGACCGCGTCTTTTGGCCGTCGCGAGGGGCCGTTCACTCGACCGTAGCCAGCCTTTCGGCTTTACCCCACCGTCTACCGCGGCGATCGCCAATTCCTGAAAGTGCCGTTGGGCGTTGAAATGTTTTATATCTGCCACTTTGTGCCATGTCTCGTCAGGCGAAAGCTCCCACGCCAACTCGTCGTCCGCTAGCTCTACTTCGAGGATTTCCCGCAACCGCTCCTGGATTTCGGGCGACGAGACGTCGACCAGAGTTTCGACCCGCCGATCGAGGTTGCGTTCCATCATGTCGGCTGAGCCCATCAGGTAGCGGCCGCCTTCGGGCAGCAGTGAGGGGTTGCGGGCGCCACGATGACTGGCCAGGTTGGGCTTGGCGACCTTGCTGCTGTCGATATCGAGGTCGGCAACATCGGGGTGGCCGACAAAACGTCCAGCTCCGTCGCGGGCGAAATCCCTGCGGCCACCGTTTGTCTCGGGAGCCGACGGGCCACTCGGGCGGTCCTGGCTGCGGGGGACAGGCATGGCGCCGGACCTATCGGACGCCTGGTCGCCGGAGAACGCCGCGCCCACCACTGGCTCCCGGGCGCTACTTAGGGACGCGGCGCCGTTGGCGCCCTCGCCGAAGTAGTAAATGCGCGAGTGTTCGAGGTACCGGCCCACCAACGAACGCACGCGAATGGTTTCGGACAGGCCCGGCACTCCCGGCCGGAGACAACATTGGGCGCGGACGATCAGGTCTATCTGCGCGCCGGCCTGGGACGCGGCATAGAGGGCGTCGATTACCTTACGGTCGACAAGGTTGTTGAGCTTCCAGACGATCCTGCCGGCACTGCCGTGCTCGCTCTCTTGCTGGATGAGCTCGATTACCCGCGACCGTAGCGCTTGGGGTGCCACGATCAGCTGGCGGTAATACGACTGCCGGCTGTAGCCGGTCAGGGAATTGAAAAGGTCGGTAAGGTCCTCCCCAATGGCGGGGGAGGCCGTCAGTATCCCGATGTCTTCGTAAAGCCGGGCCGTTGACGAGTTGTAATTACCGGTACCTATGTGGCAGTAGCGCCGGATACCATCGCCTTCTTCCCGCACGACCAGGGCCGTCTTGGCGTGCGTCTTCAGCCCGATAAGGCCGTACACCACGTGGACGCCTGCTTGCTCGAGCGCTCTGGCCCATCCGATATTGGCCGCCTCGTCGCCTCGCGCCTTCAGTTCGACGAGCGCGGCAACCTGTTTTCCTCTCTCTGCCGCTCGTATCAATGCAGTTACGACGGGGCTGTCCCCGGACGTCCGGTAAAGAGTCTGTTTTATAGCCAGCACACGCGGGTCGCGGGCCGCTTGCTTGATGAACGCCTCCGTCGACATTGCGAAGCTCTCGTAAGGATGATGGACGAAAATGTCCTCGTTCGCGATGGCGGAGAAGATATCGGTAGTCCCGTCGTCGGGGGCAGCCAAGCGCCCCGGTACGACGGGCGAGAACGGTTCGTCCTTCAACTCCGGACGGTCAAGGGCGTGGATCCCCCACAGCCCGCCATAGTCAAGCAGGCCGTCCAGCTCGTAGACATCCTTGGGGTGCAGGTCGAGTTCACGGGTCAGCAGTTCCCGGACTTCGGAGGTAAAGCTGGAGTCCACCTGCAGGCACACGGCCCGCCCAAAGCGCCGCCGACGCAGCTCCATTTCGACCGCTTCGAGCAGGTCGTCCGCTTCTTCCTCGGCCAGGGTGAGGTCGGCGTTGCGGATCACACGAAAGGCGTGGCAGCTCTCGATCTCCATCCCGGGGAAAAGCTCCCCGAGAAAGGCGGCGATGACTTGTTCGACAGGGACGAAGCGCTCTCCGTCCGGCAGGGCCAGAAAGCCAGGTAGCAGAGGCGGGATTCTGACGCGGGCAAAACGGCGTTCCCCGCGTTGGGGGTCGCGCACCATAACCGCGAGGTTGAGAGAGAGGTTTGATATGTACGGGAACGGGTGGCCGGGGTCCACGCCGAGCGGCGTCAGTACGGGGAACATCTGCGCCTCGAACACCGACTCGGCATAGGCGATGTCGGCCCGGGTCAGCGAGCTCCACTGCACCAAACGAAGCCCCTGCTCGGACAGTTGCGGCACCAGTTCTTCTTTGTAAATGCGCGACCGGCCCTCCACCTGGCGCTCGACCTCGACCCTGATGGCCCTTAACTGCTCAGGGACGGGCAAGCCGTCCGGCGCCGTGCCGGCGATGCCGGCGGCCAGCTGGTCTTTGAGACCGGCCACGCGCACCTGGAAGAACTCGTCCAGGTTGCTCGAAAAAATGGCCAAGAACTTTGCTCTTTCAAGCAGCGGCTGTTCGTCCGCCTCCGCCAGCTCCAGGACGCGCCGGTTGAATTCGAGCCACGATAGTTCCCGGTTTATATAGCGCCGGTCGCCGCCCGCGGGGCTGTGGCCGGCGCCGTCTGAGACGCCCTCCCCTGCCATGGCTAGCTTTCGGCGCTGCCCATGAACTCGTCCTCCTCATCCTCGGGCATGCCGAGGTCCCACTCGAGCAAGACGTTCTCCCGTTCGGTGTCGCGCACGATGCGTTCCCGGTTGCGCCGGAACTGCGGGTCATGGGGAGGCAACAGCAGCAGGCGCGCCAGGATCCGCTGCCGGAGCTCCTCAATGAGGTTCCGGTCGCCGAAATCCGAGTCGACCCTCCAGTGCGGGGCGACAGGGCCGAGATAGACGACCCTGACGTGCCCTCGCGGCGCCGCGGCCTCTGGCTGCTGTAACGACATGAAGTGAGCTTAGAGGACGGCATGTGGTCTGCCGATCCCTGGCGGCCCATTGTTGGCTCTGGGCCTCGCCAAAGAGCCAAGTGCGCCCCCAAAAACTGTTCCTCTGGCGGGCCCGGCGGACCTGTCCCAGCCTCGCCAGCCAGCCTCGCCAGCCAGCCTCGCCAGCCAGCCTCGCCAGCCAGCCTCGCCAGCCAGCCTCGCCAGCCAGCCTCGCCAGCCGGGCCGGCCGGCCGCCCTAGCCCGCCGGACCTCTAGGCGAGGCTCTTTCTCAGGCGGTTGGCTGCGCTCACGACGGCCTGGAGAGAGGCGTCGAGGATGCTCGAGTCCATCCCCACGCCCCAGACCACGTCGTCCCCTGACTCAGCCTCTACGTAGGCCACCGATGAGGCGCCGCTACCAGCGGTCAAAGCGTGCTGGTGGTAGTCGAGCACGGCCAGCTTTACGTCCAGGCTGGCCAGCGCGTTGACAAGGGCGTCAATCGGACCGTTCCCCTTGCCGACGACGCTGCGGTGCTCCCCGTCGACGAGGAGTTGCGCCGTCACCTGTGTCACGTGGGCGTCAGTGGCTCTTTCGCTCGTGACCTCCGCCGCCACGAGCCGGAGGCCGCCATCTTCGGCTAGGTAGGTCTTCTCGAACACCTCCCACAACTCCGAGGGCTTGATCTCGGTACCGGTCGCCTCCGTGACTGCCTGAACTGTCTTCGAGAACTCGATCTGCAGCCGGCGCGGCAGGTCGAGGCCGTGCTCGGTGCCCATCAGGTACGCCACCCCGCCTTTGCCCGACTGGCTGTTGACCCTGATGATCGCCTCGTAGGTCCGGCCCGTATGCATGGGGTCGATCGGGAGGTACGGGACTTCCCACCGCTCGTAGAGGTCGGGCAGGGCGTCCATCCCCTTCTTGATGGCGTCCTGGTGCGAACCCGAGAAGGCCGTGTAAACGAGGTCGCCCACGTAAGGATGGCGGGGGTGGATGGGCATGCGGGTCGAGTGTTCGGCCACCCGCCGGATGGCTTCGATGTCGTGGAAGTCCAGCTCGGGGTCGATGCCCTGCGAGAACAGGTTTAGCGCCACGGTGACCAGGTCTAAATTGCCCGTACGCTCGCCATTGCCAAAGAGGGTGCCCTCGACCCGGTCGGCGCCCGCCAGCATGGCCAGCTCGGCGGCCGCCACCGCCGTCCCGCGGTCGTTGTGCGGGTGGACCGACAAAACGATGGCTTCGCGGTTGCCGATCTCCCGGCCGAACCACTCGATGACGTCGGCGAACACGTTGGGTGAGTACATTTCCACTGTGGATGGCAAATTAATCATGAGCGGGGATTTTGCCGTCGGCTCGATGACGTCCGCTACAGCTTGAGAAATCTCCAGAGCGAAGTCGGCCTCCGTGCCTGTGAAGCTTTCGGGCGAGTACTCGTAGCGCAGGTCGATGCCGTCCACCACCGGTTCGAGCTCCTTGCACAGCCGCGCCGCGCTGGTCGCTATTTCGATGATCCCTTCCCGACCCTGTCGGAACACGACCCGCCGCTGCAGCTCCGACGTCGAGTTGTAGAAGTGCACGATGGCTTTGGGCGCCCCCGAGATGGCTTCGAACGTCCGCTCGATCAGTTCTTTTCGGCACTGGACCAGCACCTGCACCGTCACATCCTGTGGTATCAGGTCTTCTTCGATGATGTGGCGCACGAACTCGTAGTCGGGCATGGAGGCAGAGGGAAAGCCCACCTCGATCTCTTTGATGCCGATCCCGATCAGGGTCTCGAAAAGGGCCAGCTTGCGGGCCGGGTCCATCGGGTCTATGAGCGCTTGGTTGCCGTCTCGAAGGTCGACACTGCACCAGACAGGAGCGCGACGCAGCTGCTTCGAGGGCCAGGTACGGTCGTCGAGCACCAGGGGCAGGGTGGCGCTGTACTTCTCGAAGGGCATCGTTTCGGTGGCGGCGGGCGGGCGGGTCATCTGTGGCCTGGCCTTTCTTTGTCGGGCTGTGAGGTCTTTGCCTGGTTGTGAGGTCTATGTCGGGGTATGAGGTCTTGTCGGTCTCTGAGGGGCTTTCGGTCTCGGGGAAATAAAAAACCTCCTGGCCACTGGGCGCAGGAGGTCTCGGTGAGCACCGGGTGGGTGCTCACCTAGGTGAGAAGGAGCAGGCTTATCCACGAGCTCATTGCCATCAATGTTCACCGAACACTTAGCTGCATGTCAAGTTGCTATCACGCTGTGGGGAAAAGGGGGCCGGTACCCTGAACTCCACGTTCGGGTGACTGCCTTGACAGCAGGCCTCGCAGTAAAGTAGTAGAGAGAGGCAATGCTGCATGTCCCGCTTGATTAGGCCGCACCCTGGCTCGGCTTCTCCTAGGCAGGAAGCCACGGACGGGTCAGGAACGTAATTCATATCAGCGTGCGATGCACAGGGCTATGGAGGTCAAGTTGGATACTTCCTGGATGGCGCAGGGACGGTGCAGGGAATTGCCACCCGAGGTCTTTTTCCCTAGCGACGGGGTTGGGGTCGAAGTGGCACGCCGTTATTGCGCAGAGTGCCCTGTAAAGGCACCATGTCTGGAGTACAC
Organism: uncultured Acidimicrobiaceae bacterium; assembly: GCA_963749305.1. Lineage (GTDB taxonomy): Bacteria > Actinomycetota > Acidimicrobiia > Acidimicrobiales > Palsa-688 > Fen-671. The sequence goes on along the minus strand of CAVVMN010000009.1, from coordinate 53,855 downwards.
GCTCGAAAACCATATCGAGCACGGAGTGTGGGGTGGATGCTCAGAGCGCGAACGCCGCCGCATTGCGCGCAGCCGTCGTGGTCTGCCACCGCGCCCCCCCGTTTCACAGCCGGCGCAGCCCGGGGCGACGACCGGGCGGGCTTCGCGCTAACCGAAAAGTTACTGCCCAGTATTTTTTTGTCTCGTGCGTTACCGGAGGCGCATTTTCAAATTCTCCGGTAACGCCCGAATTCCCGGGCCACGGTTGCTCGATTTGCTGAGAAACTGCTGATGCCGTGGGAATAGCCACGAGGATGAGCCCCCGAGGCGTTCGAAGGGCGGCCGGCCCGTGGCTGAGGTCCTCGAATGCGTCGTCAATGTCAGCGAGGGTTGCGACGAGGCCCCGTTGGCCAACCTGGCGGGCGCCGCCAGCGAGTGCCTTCTCGATGTCCACAGCGACTGCCACCATCACCGCAGTGTGCTGACGCTGGCCGGCGAAGATGACGCGGTACAGACCGCAGCGCGCGAATTAGCGCGCGCCGCAGTAGACCTACTCGACCTGCGGGCGCACCAAGGCGCGCACCCCCGGTTCGGGGTGCTCGATGTGGTGCCGTGGGTGGCCCTGCAGGGGTGGCCGTTGCGTGACGTCCTGGATAGCTCCGCAAACGATTGCGGGCAACGGGCGCGGCAGGCGAGGGAGGGCTTCGCCCGTTGGGCGGCCGACGAACTGGCTCTCCCCGTCTTCCTCTACGGGCCGGAGCGGTCCTTGCCCGAGGTGCGCAAGGAGGCGTGGCTCGGCTTGCGGCCGGACTTTGGGCCAACCTTGCCGCACCCGACCGCCGGTGCGGTAGCCGTGGGGTGCCGCCCATTGATGCTTGCTTACAACCTCTGGATGGCCGAGCCGGATATCGACCGGGCCAAGGCGGTGGCGGCGGCCATACGCTCTCCCGAAGTCCGGGCCTTGGCCTTCGTACTCGGGGACCACGTACAGGTTTCGTGCAACCTTTTGCGTCCTCTGCTCGTCGGGCCAGCGGCAATCTGGGACCGGGTGTCCGAGCTGGCCCCGGTGGCGAGAGCGGAACTCGTCGGGTTGACCCCCGAAACCGTCCTCCTGGCTACTCCGGGACAACGCTGGCGCCAACTCGACCTGGCTTACGACCGCACAATCGAATCACGCCTGCGAACCCGACAACACGTAAAGGGATGACGGTGAGGCACGCCCCGAGCGCCATTGCCCGTCAGCGTGCCTCACCGGGGGAAGCTAGAAAGGCCCGACCAGACCGAGGGCGCTTGCACTCGGAGAGGCAGGCTGACGCACCAGCCGGCCCAGTTAACTGGCCTGGCTGACGCGGTACGGTGCCCCATTGCGGCGACGCCGGAGCCGGCGGCGTTCCCTTTCGGACATGCCGCCCCAAATGCCGAACTTCTCGCCGTTTTCGAGGGCGAACTGAAGGCACTGCTCTCGAACAACGCAACCTCTGCAAACTTCCTTCGCTTCGCGGGTCGACCCGCCCCTCTCCGGGAAGAAAAGGTCCGGGTCCACCCCCAGGCAGTTGGCAGAGCGCTGCCACGTCGGCTTTTGGATGTCCCAGCGGAGCCCGGTCGTCTCGGCCGGCGTACGAAAGTATCGCACGATGTCAGTCACCGGCGGCTCCCCTCACTCGTGGTCTCGTCGGATGGTGCTGTCAAACAGGCCCCCGAGCCTGGGTAGCCTCGGGTGGCCCGCCTGGTAGCACCCATGTAACTACGCGCTACGTAACTACACGCTTGTTATCTTCGCTCATTGTGGCGACATCCGCAAGAGGGGAATTCCTGTTCGGCCTGGGCGGTCCGGCCGGCCAGCCAGGGCGGGGGTGTCCGCAGCGCTTAAGCTCGCCGGGTCAGCTCTACAGTTACTTCCGCAGAGGAGCCGGGTGGGCCGCTGAATATGCCGCGGACCGGGACCACGTCTGCATAATCCCGACCACGTGCTACCACGACGTGACGTTCAGCGACTGGGGTCCGGTTCGTAGGGTCGTGGCCGGCCCAGGCGCCTGTCCACGTGTCAATCCAAGCATGGCTTTCGCCCACCACCTTGGTGCCCACCTCACCTGTCACATCGGGGTAGAAGTAGCCCGAAACATACCGGGCTGGGATGCCCGTGGCCCGCAGTACAGCCAGGCTCAGATGGGCGAAGTCCTGGCAAACACCTTGACCCGCCCGCCAGGCCTCGATCGCTGAGCTGTGCACGTGGGTAGCACCCGGGCCATACTCGAGCTGGCTGGAGACCCAATCGAGGACGGACGCTACGACGTCAGCAGGTGTGGCGCTACTGGATCTGAGGTCCTTGGCTACGCCGGAGAGGTCGTCGGGAGTAACGAACCGGGATGGGGCCAAGAACTCGTAGAAACGGTCTTCCACCTCAGCCTTGGCCAAGTCGTCCCAAGATGCGGATCCTCTGGCCCCTCCCTGGCTGCTCAATGACGACGCGGCCGGAGCCGTCTCGACGACGGCCTTGGACGTCACGAGCAAAGACTGGTGCGGGCTATGCACGTCAAAGACATGGACGAGCGTCCCCCAGTAGTCCGTGAAGCAGAACAGTTGAGTGGCTGGCCGTACGGCAATCTGGGTTTCGCTCACAAATTGGCCGGCCGTCGACAACGGCGTCAGACGCGCCTCGTTGTAGGAGGCGACGACGGGGCGGTCGTACCGGTAGCGGGTCACGTGGCTGATCTCGAGACGCCAGCTCATGCGCTCCACTCCACGACGGCGGCCGGTCTGAAATACCTTTCCGAGATAGCAGCACTGGCGTCCGAACAGCGTTTCTGGACATACGTCAGGCGGCCGGGCAAGTCCGCTACGAGGTCCAGGGCCGAGGTGAACTCCAGTTGCGCCCGGGCTTGGCCCAAATGGCGCCGGGCCACGTCGTCCACGCCAACCCGTCCTGCGCTCGGGTCGAGTTCGCCCAGGCAGTTCTCGGCTGTCCGCAGCGAGAAGTAGACCGAGCGAGAAAATAACCGGTCGAGTACGAGGAACTCCGCCGCCAAGGACCCGTCAACAGACCGCTGGTACGTCCGCAAATAAGCTTCGTACGCTGAGCATGAGCGGAGCGTCGTTACCCAACCCATTTGTCCCCAACTTTCCCCGTACCGCGCCGAGAGGAGACGGGCCGTCATGTCCACCCGTTCGAGGCTGCGACCGAGCACGAGAAAACGCCAACTTTCGTCCCTGCTCATGGTGGAACCAGAAAGACCCGCCAAGATGGCGGAGCGCTCTTTGACCCAGCCGAAAAATCCGTGAGGCATTTGACCGGTGGCCGCCTCCACTACCCTCGGGAGGGCTTCGTGGGTGGCGTTGAGCGACTCCCACATCTCCGACGACACTGCCTCCCGTGCGCCTCTACCGTTTTCCCACGCCGCTTCAAGACAGCGCACTATTGAACCCGGATAGTCGTGCCCGAACGCCAAAATCCCGGTCAAGAGGACCGAGTCGGTCCCGCCGCTCGCCTCTTCGGCCAAGCCCATTACCTCTGCCAATGCGCGGCACGCCATGGCCTCGTCTACCCAGAGGTCTTCGAGGAGCAAATGGTAATGAACGTCGAGAATCCGGGCCGTATCTTCTGCCCGCTCTACGTAACGGCCGAGCCAGTACAGCGACTCGGCAATTCGGCTCAACATCGGGTACCAACTCGTGACGAACGCCCGGGCGGCCGGCGTAGCCGTTTCTCCAGCTTCTGATGCTGTTGTTGTTGCTGCTGTTGCTGCTGTTGCTGCTGTTGCTGCTGTTGTTGTTGCTGCTGTTGGCCGGCGCCGGTGGCCGCCGGCCCCGGATCCGGAGCCCACATCGATTTATGCTGTGACAGACGCTCGAATTCCCGGCGAGCAGACGCCACCATCCGCTCTCGAGCTTCGCCGGTTGGCGTCAGCACCCAGGTGTCCTTGGAACCACCGCCCTGGCTCGAATTGACCACAAGGCTGCCTCGGGGCAGGGCCACCCGAGTGAGGCCCCCAGGGGCGACCCAGACTCTCTCCCCATCGTTCACCGCGAACGGCCGAAGGTCAATGTGCCTTGGCTCGAACCCCTCGCCCGTGTACGTCGGCGAGGTCGAAAGGGTAACGACGCCCTGGGCTATCCAGCCCCTCGGGTTAGCCAGGATTTTTGTGGCCAGGCGGGCTAGCTGCGCATCCGAAGCTTGGGGGCCGATGACAAGCCCATAGCCACCGGAACCGTCTACCGGCTTCAGTACCAGCTGGTCCAGGCGCTCCAGCACGTAAGCACGCTGGTCCGGATCCTCGAGAAGATAGGTATCGACATTCAAGAGGACGGGTTTCTCGCCCAGATAGTAGCGGACGAGGTCGGGGACCCGCGGGTAGAGGGCTTTGTCGTCTGCCACCCCGTTGCCGACCGCATTGGCGAGGGTTACGTTGCCGGCCCGGGCCGAATTGAGCAGCCCAGGGCAGCCAAGCAGGGAAGCAGGGTTGAACTGCAACGGATCCAGGAACTCATCGTCTACACGACGGTAAATCACGTCAACCCGTTCTTCTCCCGCCGTCGTGCGCATGTAGACAACTCCGTCCTTGCACACCAGGTCCCGCCCCTCGACAAGGGCGACGCCCATCTGCCGAGCCAGGAAAGAGTGCTCGAAGTAAGCCGAATTGTGCACTCCCGGCGTAAGGACGACGACCGTAGGGCTGCGATCGATGTGGATTGGCGCCGCGGCCCGGAGCGCGGCCAGCAAGTAGGCGGGGTAATCGGCCACGGCCCGCACCCTGTAACTGGCAAACAACTCGGGAAAAACATGCGTCATGGCCCGACGGTTCTCGACCACGTAGGAGATGCCCGACGGTGTGCGCAGGTTGTCCTCGAGCACCCGGTAGCGTCCCTGGTCGTCGCGCACGAGGTCTATTCCGGCCACCTGGATGCGGACGCCATTTGGAGGCAAAAGGTGGGCTGCCTCGCGATGGAAGTGGGTGGAGGAAAGGACTAGTCGGCAGGGCAGTACCCGGTCGGCAAGTATTTCCTGGGGACCGTATATATCCGCTAAGAAAGCCTCGAGGGCGCGTACACGCTGGGCCACGCCCCGCTCGATAACCGCCCATTCCTCAGCCGGGACGACCCTGGGGACCAGGTCGAGGGGGAACGGGCGCTGCTCGCCCGACAAGGAAAACGTAATCCCCTGGTCCCGAAAGCTTCTGTCACGGGCCACGCAACGAGCGCCGTAGTCCTCTGCCGACAAAGTCCCCAGGACGTCATGAAGTGGCACGTAATGCGGACGGGGACAAAGGGGGTCACCTACACTGCCACCTTCGAACATCTCGTCCCAAGCCGGGCCCTGGGACAAGAAGAGTCCCCCAACGCGCCCGTAATAGGAGCCGAACAGGTCGCCCATCAGGTACTGGCTACCACGCCAGTGTTTCGGCCGTGTTACCGGCCGGTCGTCACCGCCGGCCGGGCTGAGCTCAGGCCCGGCGGCTCAGCTGGCGCGCCAGTTCCGCCGGCGAGTGGTCTTTTTGCCTTCGAGGAAGTCGGCCAGGACGTAATCGCCCAGGGTGTCGGGGGAAGTGTAAAAGGCTCTGCCCCGGTTGAGGCGCGTCATTTGCTCGATAAAGCGCCGGAGGTGCCCGGTGGCGTCAAGGGCGAAAGTATTGATCCGCACTCCCTCCCGCGCGCAGCGGGCCACTTCCACGAGGGTAGCATCGACCGTCTCTCGAGTGGGCGGGTAGGCGAATACGGGTTCCGACGCCCCCAGAGGCCAAAATGCGGTTGGCTCGCCGTCGGTCACCATTATCACCTGCCTCGTCCCTCTCTGTCGGGCCAGGAGCTTCCGCGACAGGATGAGCCCGTGCTGGATATTCGTGCCCCAGTCGTAATCCCAAGAAACCTCGGGAAGTTCTTGAAAAGTAACTTCACGCGCGTAACGAGAGAAACCTACGATGCCGAGGTAATCCGAAGGGAACCGGCTCGATATCAGCGCGTGCAAAGCGATCGCCATTTTCTTAGCGGCCAGGAAGTTGCCCCTCATCGGCATCGAAAGCGAAAGGTCCAGCATTATCACCGTGGCAGAACGCGATAGCGCCTCTGTGCGCTCGACCTCGAAGTCTGCCGGCTGCAGCTCCACCGGAGTGCCCGGCCCTCGTCGGGCCAAAGCGTTGCGCACAGTCCGTTCAATAGAGAGGTTGAAGGGATCGCCCCACTCGTACGCCTTGGTTTCGCCGGCCCGTTCGTGCCCGGTCCCGAGGCTGCCCACCGGGTGCTGACCGGCCCGGTACTGGGCCAGCTTGGCGTAGAGATCCGAAAGCGCTTGCTCTCCTATCCGCCGCAGCCCGCGCGGGGTGAGTTGCAGGCGCCCGCCCTTTTGTTCGACCAACCCGGAGTCGCGCAATTCGCGCGCAAGCCGGCCTAAAGCCTCGAGGGACCGGGCATCCTCCTCGCCAAGAAGTTCCCGAGCCCGTTCGATGTCGACTTCGGCCAGCGCGCCGGGGCTCGGCGCGCCGCCGAGGAGTTGTTCGAGGCCCCCGAGGTCAGAGAGCTGGTTCGGCAGGGAGCTTGCCGGCCCCAGGCCAAAAGGCAAGCTGAGTAACTGGTCGCCAGGCGAGGCGCCGGCCAGGCTAGCTGCCAGCCTCTCGAGTTCCATGCGCAGGTCGAGCTCGTCTTCCAACAGGGCTTCAGATAGCTCAGCCAGTTTGGCCCGTTGCTCGGGTGTCAGTGAGTCGAGTAGCTGTCTGGCCGCCGCCAGCTGGCGGGCCAGGCTTTCCAGCAGCTCGTCCAGGTTGGCCGGGTTCCCCGGGACGAGGTCACTGAAATTGGCCATGAACTGTTCGAAGTCGGGCTGGACATCCTCCCCGGCGTCCCGTCGCTCGACGAGACGGTTGAGCTCGGACAGCATTTCTCTAATCCGTTCGAGCAGTTCCGGGGGCGTGTTCGAAATGGCTGCCTGCAGTTCCGAGAAGGCGTCCCTGGCCAGCTGAGAACGTCGCTGGCGCACACGGTCAAGGAGTTCTCGCAGCCCGGCGACGTCCCGGCCCGATGCGTCGCGGTAGCCCCTCTGCATAAGCCGGCGCAAGGCCTGGTCGGGGTCACCGTGCTCGAGAAGGTCGTCCATGAGGCGGCGCAGGACGTCGTCGCCCGAGAGGTCGCCCACTTCCTGGGTGCCGTCCCACCGTGAATAGTTAGCGCGTGCCATATCAGTTTCCAGAGGCCATGGCCGCGCCCGCAGGCAGCCTCATGACCGGCGTGCCCTGTAACTCGCGCCCCGGCCCGTTGGGTGCTTGTTGAGGCGCTTGGACAGGTGGAGGCCCTCCAGTATCAGCTCCGTGGCTGCCGCCAGAGCGACGGCGCTTTCAGAGCCGGCCAACCGGCCCGCGGGTGCCCTGAGGCCCGGGTGCTGGCTGAGCGCCTCGACATAACTCGACGAGGGCAGGTCGTCGCCCACCTCGATGGCCGAGCCATCGTCGAGCTCGGCTACCGCCCTGGCCAGCTCGGACGGGTCCACTTTTTCTCTGAACACGCCCAGCACGGCCTGGCGGGTAAGTCGGCCGACGATGTCCTGCTCGCCGTCGTCGAGAGAGTCGAGCTCGACTTTGCCCGCAGTGGAGGAAACCAGGGCGGTCAAGTCGCTGACCCTGGGGACGGCCTGCTGCTCGCCCAGGCGTAGCCCTCGACGTGCAGCCGCGGCCACCAGTGTCTCGTAATTGGCGACCCCGAGCCGGACCGAGACGCCCGAACGCTGGTTGACCTGCGGGCTCTGGCGGGCCAGCTGTGAGATTTGGGCCACGACGGCGGCCATGTAAGGGGGAACATCTACCGTCACGTCGTCCAGGCTCGTCGGCACGGCTTCCTGTCGGATGACCTCCTCTTCGGTCTCGGCGTCGAGAGGGTAATGCGTCCGGATCTGCGCCCCGAAACGGTCCTTGAGCGGCGTGATGATCCGGCCGCGGCTCGTGTAGTCCTCGGGGTTGGCGGACGCCACGAGCATCACGTCCAGAGGCAGGCGGATCTTGTAGCCCCGGATCTGGACATCGCGTTCTTCGAGCACGTTGAGCAGGCCTACCTGGATCCGCTCGGCCAGGTCTGGCAGCTCATTGATGGCGAAGATGCCGCGATTGGTCCGGGGCACCAGGCCGTAGTGCAGGGTGAGCTCGTCCGAGAGGTAGCGTCCCTCTGCCACTTTGACGGGGTCGACCTCGCCGATAAGGTCGGCTATGGAAGTGTCCGGGGTGGCCAGTTTCTCGCCAAAGCGCTGGTCGCGGCCGACCCATTCGACCGGGCAATTGTCGCCTCTGGACTGGACCAGTTCGCGGGCGTAGCGGGAGACCGGTTGGTAGGGGTCGTCGAGGATCTCTGAACCCGCAACGATCGGCAGCCACGAGTCGAGGAGCATGACCAGGCTGCGCATTAGCCGCGTTTTGGCTTGTCCCCTCTCGCCGAGGAAAATGACGTCGTGGCCGGCCAGGAGGGCGTTTTCGAGGGCGGGCAGTACGGTGTCGTCGTAGCCGACCATGCCGTCCACGATGGGGCGACCGGAGGCGATGCGTCGCGCCACGTTGGCCCGCACTTCCTCCTTGACGGGGCGCGATTGCCAGCCGGAGGAGCGCAGTTCGGCCAGGGTGGTAGGACGGTCTGTAGAACTTGGAGCCATTTACAAAACGTACCTTTGCCCCCGGCACTACCTTGCTAGCCATGCGGATTCTGGGCTAGCCATGCGGATCTGGGCTAGCCATGCGGATCGGGTTCGCTCGTGAATCTGGGTTCGTCATGCGGATCGGGTTCGTCGTGGAATCTGGGCTCGTCATGGGTTCTGGGCTGGCGATGGAATCCGGGCCAAACATGGGGACCCGGGCCGGCCATGGCGAACCGGGCTACGCATCAGGACCAGGGGGCCAGGTGAGGCAATGCTGTCTGACGTGCTAGGAGCAAGCGCCGCCGAGGTAGACCCGTCCATGGGCGAAGTCGGCGCGGCGAGGCGGGCGCCGGTAGGGCACTACCCGGCTTCTGGGCGCGCTTTTCGCTTCTGGGCGCGCTTTTCGCTTCCGGGCGCGATCGGAGGCGAGAACCGACGGAAATCGCGCCAAGATGACCGGAGCGCGCCCAGAAAGCCTCCCAATCGGTCGGTTTGGAGTACTTTTGCTACGGAGCGTGGGGCGAGGACGCCTCTGGGCCCACGATCGCCTTCCGGCAATCAAACCAGTGGCCGTTTCCGGCAGTGATATGAGAAAGCCACGGACATGAGCGGGCCGGCGCCAAATGGCATAGAAGAGACCGACCTCGGCGGCTCCTGGATGGCGGCCGAAGCCGACGAAGATCTGCGCCGTACCTTCCCACGTCCGGACCTGGACGATGAAGGTTGGCAGCCATTGGTGGTGCCGGGCCACTGGCGTTCTGAACCCGCCTTCGCCAGCTCGGACGGCCCGCTTTTCTACCGGAGGCGGTTCGAGATGGAGCCGCTGGAACGGGGCCAGCGGGCGTGGCTGTCCATGGACGGCATCTTCTACCAATCGGATGTGTGGCTCGACGGCTCGTACCTGGGTGACACCGAGGGTTATTTTTTTCCCCACACCTTCGACATAACTGCGGCGCTCGAGACGCGCTCTGAGCATGTTCTGGCCTTAGAGGTGGTATGCGACCGCTCTGCCCGGCGGGCGGCCAAAAGGTCACTTCTGGGAGTGTTCGGTTACTGGGACTGCATCGACCCCAGTTACAACCCCGGAGGTATCTGGGCGCCGGTCGGGGTAGTGGTAAGTGGCCCGGTCCAGATGTCGTCTTTGCGGGCCACGTGCGTGGAAGCCGACGCCAAGAGCGCCGTCCTCGAAATGTCTGCCGTCCTCGACAGCCTCGACTCGGTCACCGTGACCTTGCGCACGGAGGCCCGCCGGTCGGGGACCTTCAATGGCGAGACCAGCGTCCCGGTGGCCCGGGTCGAGACGCGCCAACCGCTGGCCGTCGGGGCCAATCGCGTGCGGTGGCGGCTGGCCGTGGACGACCCGGACCTGTGGTGGCCGGCCGGCCTCGGCAGCCAGTCGCTCTACGACGTTTCTGTCACCGTCGAGCTGGCCGGGGAGCAGGCCTGCTCTCAAGTGCTCCGGACAGGTCTACGGGAGGTGGACGTCCAAAATCTGGTCTGGTCCGTGAACGGGGAGCGGGTGTTCTTGAAAGGGGCCAATCTGGGGCCGACGCGCCGCGACATCGGCTACGCGTCACCCGACGACGTCGCCCGGGACGTGCGCCTCGCGGCCGAGGCCGGGCTCAACCTGCTCAGGGTGCATGCGCATATTGCCCGACCGGAGCTATACGACGCCGCGGACGAACTGGGCGTGCTCCTATGGCAGGACATGCCGCTCCACCGCGGCTACACGGGGGTGCGGCGCCAAGCAGTGCGCCAGGCGGCGGCGGCCGTCGACCTCCTCGGGCACCATCCGTCCATACTTCTGTGGTGCGGGCACGACGAACCGTTCTCGCACGAGCTGCCGGCGGGGCGCGCTCCCGGGCCGACCCGGGTGCTCCGGTCGGCGGTAGCCCAGGCCCTTCCTGGTTGGAACAAGTCCGTCCTTGACTCCAGCATCAAGCGGGCGCTCGAAAGAGCCGACCCGACGCGGCCGGTGCTGGCCCACTCGGGGCTGCTCCCACACCCGGCCTGGGGCACCGACAGCCATCTCTACTTTGGTTGGTACCACGGCCGCTGGGACGACCTACCGCGGGCCATGGCGGCCTGGCCCGCGGCCGGGCGCTTTGTCGGCGAGCTGGGGGCCCAGGCCGTCCCCTGTACGGCCGAGTTCATGGAGCCCGAGCGCTGGCCCCACCTCGACTGGGACCGTTTGGCGGACCACTTTTGCATGCAGAAGAGCATCTTTGACGACCTCGTCCCGCCCCGGGACTACGCCAGTTTTGAAGACTGGCGCGACGCCACTCAGGCCTACCAGGCCCGCCTCGTGCGCTTCCAGGTCGAGAGCTTGCGGCGCCTCCGTTTCCGCCCGACGGGCGGGTTCGCCGTGTTCTTGCTGAACGATTCTCAGCCTGCCGTCAGCTGGTCGCTGCTGGACCACGAACGAGTACCCAAGGCGGCCTACGAGGCCCTGCGCCAGGCATGCACGCCGGTACTGGTGGCGGCGGACTGGCCGGCCCCGGCCTACAAGCCCGGAGCGACCATGTCGCTCGAGGTCCATGTCGTGAACGACCTTCTCGAGGACCTGACCGGCGCGGTAGTCGAGGCCAAACTGGCGTGGCCGGGCGGCGGGCGGAAATGGTTGTTCGGAGGCAACGTGGCGGCCAACTCGTGTTCTTTCGTGGGCACGATCAATGCCCGGTTGCCTCAATTGGCGTCGCTCGAAGCCGACACGGGGAGTAATGCGGCCGAGGGCCCCCTTTGGCCGCTCGAACTGAACCTCGAGCTTCGGTGGGGTAGCCCGCCTCAGTCCGCCTTCAACCGCTACGAAAGCCAGCTGGTGAGGCCCGCACTCCCCTGACGAGAGGCCCGTGCTCACCTGACAACGCGGTTGCGAACAGGTTCTAGAAGACGCCGAAGCGCAGCAGCGAGGCGAAGCCGAAGGCGAGCGAGTAGATGGCGAAGGGCATCAGCGTCCGGGTCTTGAAGTAGCGGCTCAAGAAGGTTATGGCCAGCAGTGACCCGATGACGGCGGCGATACTGCCGGCGACGACCTCGCCGCGGATGCCATTGCCGAGGGGGCCGAGCAGGTCAGGCACCTTGACGGCGCCGGCGGCGAAGATGACGGGCGTAGAGAGCAGGAAGGCGAACCGCATGGCGTTCTCGTTGGACAGGCCTCGGAACAGCCCGCCCACCATTACGACGCCTTCCCGGCTGATGCCGGCGAACAAGGCCAATGCCTGAGAGGCTCCGATCCACAGCGAATTGAGGAACCCGATCCCCGCCACCTGGTGCTCGGCGTCCTCGTCGAAGGCGACCATACGCTCGTCACGGAAGCGAGCAATGGCCCCCTTGCGGCCTCGGTCCGGCCCCGGCCCCGAAGTGCCCGGAGTGCCGGGAGCGGATGCCGGCGTGGACGCGGTGGCGCCAGTGACGGTGGCGCCGGTGAGGTTAGCGCCGGTGAGGTTAGCGCCGGTGAGGTTAGCGCCAGTGAGGTTAGCGCCAGTGACGGTAGCGCCAGGGGAGGCGGCCACGGGGGCGGCAGCGACGGGAGCGTCCGCCGGGCCCTGCGTGCGGCGACGGTACCACTCGCCGGCATAGAGGATGAGCCCATTGCACATGAGGAAAACCGCTGCCGCCTCAGGTTTGGCAAACAAAACCCGGAACTCGTGCTCGAAGACGAGCCCGATGATGCCCACGGGGACGGTGGCTATGACGATCAGCCAGGCCAGGCGTTCGGTGTCAGTCTCGACGCGTCTGCGGACCAAGGTGCGAAAGAAGGACGAGATGATCCTGGCCCACTCCCTCAAATAGAACATGAGCAAGGCCACCGCATTGGCCAGGTGGAGGCCCACGATGAAGGCCAGGTACGGGCTCTCCGCCTCCGACTCCTGCCGCACCAGGGTGGCCCAGTTACCACCGATCCATGAGGGGATGAGGACCGTGTGGCCGAGGCTCGAGAGTGGGAAGAGCTCGAAGAAGCCCTGGATGATCCCCAAGATGACCGCCTGGAAGTAGGTCATGTGGTAGATCGGCGCCTGGGCCGTAGCCAGGTACAAGGGGCGCACTCCTCAGGACGTGGGCGGGGTCGTCACTCCGCCGCCGTGATTAGGTTAATCTGCCGGGCGTCCTCATCAGCTGGTAGATCTGGGAGGTGGCGCGTTTCTTGTCGCAGGAGTGGTTCGACGAGCTGCCCGCGGTAGGAGACGAAAGTGGCGAGCCCGATTTGATTGTCGAGGTGGCGGTTTCCGGGGCGCCCGACGGCGATGTACGGTACCAGGTAGTGGTCCGGGGTGAGCGAGCGACGGTGGTGTCCCAGGAGGCGGCGTTCATGCCGGCCCAGGTCAGGATGAAAAGTGATTACGCCACTATGGCTGGCCTAGCTTGCGGAAAGCTTTCGGCGCTCGACGTTCTTTCAGCCGGCCACGCGCGCGTGTCGGGGGACATAGGGGCGTTGTCTGCCAAACAATCAGGCGTCTCGGGGCTGGACCTGGTCCCGCCGGCGACACGTGCCACCACAACGTATTGAGTGATGTTCGATGGCTCGCTATCTGCCTACGAGGCCCGGCTGGTACCGCAACCCCGACGAGCCGCGGTCTTTGCGTTACTGGGACGGCAAATCCTGGACCGGACGGTCGCGGTCGCAACCAGCCTGGGCCAAGCGGGCTGAACCCTTCGAGCTCGTAGAGGATGAGCTCGACCGGTCCGTAGAAGGGCCTGTCCATCCGCATGAACTAAGAGAACCGGTAGCCACTGGCGCCTGGGCCCGGGACTTGTTCGGGCCGTGGCGCCCCAAGCAAGCGGATGGGTGGCACCGGGGTGCCGGGCACCCCTCGCGCCCGATGGCCCCGTCGGGACCGCAACCCATGGTGCGGCTGGGGCCGGCCCGCCGGCCGTTGGTTCTACTGGCCGCGCTAGTGATGGTGGCCGCCGCCGTCGTCGTGTCCAGCGTGGCGGTTATGTCCCCGTACGAGACGAGGAGCAACCCGGAGCTGCTGGACCAGGCGGCCCAGGCGACCTTCGCCACCCAGGCCAGCAGAGAGTGCGCCGCCACGCTGCCCACATACCGTGTCGTCCTGACGAGCAGTGTCGACGGGCCGAGTATCGCGGCCGCCGCTGACCAGCTGGATGTACTCGGCCAACACCTGGCGGTCATCCCGGCCCAGGGAGACCTCCAGGCTCTCGTCATCGAGTGGCTCCAGGCCTGGAAGAACTACACGGCTGACCAACGCCACTATGCGAGCATCATCGGGCCGGCCGGCCACGTGCATGGCCGGGTTGTCCTGCGGCAGATGTCGGGCCCGGCTCAGCTGGCGGCCAGCGTGGCACACCGGCAGGCGGACGACCAGGCCGTCCAGGCCGACCGAGAGGGCGCCAACTTGGGCTTGGCCGCCTGCCGGCTGGAGCAAGGGCAAACGACCTAGACGACCTCAGCGCTCGATGATGCGCTTGCTCAAGTACCTGAGGGGTGAGAAGGCGTTGGCGGCCCAAAGCGCGACGGCCTCGACGGCAAGCTGGGCTCGCACCACCTGCCGGCGACGGCCTGTGACTTGGCCAGTGCGGCGCCGACCCGCGGGCGGGCGAAATTCTAGAACGTGAACATAGGGACTGGCGAAGAAAGCGGGTGAAACTGTTGATCTGAACGGCCGGAAAGGCGATAGTGGTAGGTCAAGGCGAAAAGCCGCCGTCGCTACCCAGGAGGTACAACGTAATGCTCTGCGATGTCGTTGACGACCACTTCCTCGCCAAGTACCGTGCCCTGCTCGACGCCGAAGACGAAGCCTTTGACGAGCTCGAGCACGCGTACGAGGATGGGGACAGGGCCCACTTCGACACTGACCTGACTGCATGGCGGTCTGCCGTAGAAAGAAAGCTTTCCTACCTTCACCGGATGGGCTTAGTGAGCCCGCCGGTCCTGACTCACTGAGCCTCTTCCAGCCACTCGCTCCCACCTAACCCCTGGCTCGCGGCGGCGGCCGCCGAAAAGTAGCGGGGAGCAGCTTTACCTTGCCGTCAAGGCAGGAGCCCCAGGCTGAGGACGCTGTCACGCTCATCGACTAGCTCCCCTGTGCTGCGGTCTATCCGTTCGCGGGAAAACTCGTTGATTTCGAGGTCCTCAACGATCCGGTACTCGCCGGCGGCGGTTGTGACAGGGAAGCTGCAGTAGACCCCTTCGGGCGTCTCGTACGAGCCTTTGGAATGAACGGCCATCGACGTCCAGTCGCCCGGGCTCGTGCCGAGCACCCAGTCCCTCATTGAACCCAATGCGGCGGTGGCGGCGGAGGCGGCACTCGAGGCGCCACGGGCCTCTATGATCGCCGCCCCTCTTTGTTGAACGGTCGGGATCATCTCCTTTTCAACCCAGTCGAGGCCGCCCACTGCTTCGAGCGCCGGCCGGCCCTCGACCTTGGCGTGGAAGATGTCCGGGTACTGCGTGGCCGAGTGGTTGCCCCAGATGGCCACGTTCGTCACCGAGGCCACTGGCGCCCCGGCCCGAGCGGCTACTTGCCCGACCGCCCGGTTGTGGTCGAGCCGGGTCATTGCCGCAAACCGCTCGGGGGCTAGAGGCGTCGAGCCGAGCCCGGCGTTGTGAGCCGCGATCAGACAGTTTGTATTGGCAGGGTTGCCTACCACGAGCACACGTACGTCACGCCTTGCACTGGCGGCCAGAGCCTTGCCCTGGACTGTGAAGATGGCGCCGTTGGCCTCGAGCAGGTCCCGGCGTTCCATGCCTTTGGCCCGGGGCCGGGCTCCTACGAGCAGGGCGATCTCAGCGTCGCCGAAGGCTTCCACCGGGTCAGAGCTGACAGCGACGCCGGACAGGAGCGGGAAGGCGCAATCTTGCAGCTCCATCACAACGCCTTTCAGAGCGTTGAGTGCCTCGGGGATCTCTAGTAGCTGCAGTACCAAGGGCTGTCCCGGGCCGAGCATGGACCCGTTGGCCAGCTTGAACAAAAGGCTGTAAGCGATCTGGCCGGCGGCACCGGTGACGGCCACCCGCACGGGTGGGTTGGGGGTGCGTCCGCCGCCTTGACCTTCGCTGCTCCTCTGGCGTGTAGCGCCAGACTGGCTGGGCTGGCCCGGCTGGCGTGGCTCGTCCACCATGGCCGCTCAGAGCCTCTCGATGATGGCGCTGGCGAACTCCGACGTTTTGACCTCCTTAGCCCCCTCCATCTGGCGAGCGAAGTCGTAGGTCACCACCCGGTCAGCGATAGTCGCCTCCATCGCCCTCACGATGTTGTCGGCCGCCGACTGCCACCCGAGGTGCTCCAGCATCAGTACGCCCGAGAGCAGCACCGAGCCGGGGTTCACCTTGTCCTGGCCGGCATACTTCGGCGCCGTGCCGTGCGTCGCCTCGAAGATCCCATGGCCCGTCACATAGTTGATGTTCGCGCCAGGCGCTATCCCGATGCCGCCCACCTGAGCGGCGACGGCATCCGAGAGATAATCGCCGTTGAGGTTGGTCGTGGCAATTACGTCGAACTCGTCGGGCCGGGTCAGGACCTGCTGCAGCGTGATGTCGGCGATGTTGTCCTTCACCAGGATCTTGTCACCAGGCTGACCTCCGCTGTCGTCCCAGGAGACCGCTACGTCAGCGAACTCCTCGCGAGCTACCTCGTAGCCCCATTTGCGGAAGGCCCCCTCAGTGAACTTCTGGATGTTGCCCTTGTGCACCAAGGTCACCGATTTGCGGCCATGGTCGACGGCGTACTGCAAGGCGGCTCGGACGAGCCGCTTGCTCCTGGTAATCGAGATCGGCTTGATGCCCACTCCAGAATCAAGCGGGATCTGCCAGCCCAACTCGTCGTGCAGCAGCTCGATAAGCCGTTTGGCCTCCGGCGTCCCCTCCTCGACCTCTAGGCCGGCGTAGATGTCCTCGGTGTTTTCCCGGAAGATCACCATGTCGACTAGTTCCGGGTGCTTGACCGGCGAGGGGACGCCGGCGAACCAACGCACAGGACGTAGGCAAACGTACAGGTCCAGCAGTTGGCGCATAGCCACGTTGAGCGAGCGGAAGCCGCCGCCGACCGGTGTCGTCAAGGGCCCCTTGATCCCGATCAGGTACTCCCGGAAGGAGGCCAGGGTTGCTTCAGGAAGCCAGTCGCCAGTTTGCTTGAACGCTTTCTCACCCGCCAGTACCTCGGTCCAGGCGATCTTCTTGCCCTCATTGGCCACAGCAGCGTCGATTACCGCCTTCGCCGCCGGCCAGATGTCGACGCCGGTCCCGTCACCCTCGATGAAGGGGATAATCGGCTCGTCGGGGACCTGGAGCTTGCCTCCGGGGCCCATTGTGATCTTCTCAGCCATGGCCGGCCAGCATACGCCAGCACGGCCGGGGGCGGGGATGGGGCCCCGCCTCCCGGAGGAGCCTGGCGGGCCAGAAGCAGAGCCGGGGGCGGGGATGGGGCCCCGCCTCCCGGAGGAGCCTGGCGGGCCAGAAGCAGAGCCGGGGGCGGGGATGGGGCCCCGCCTCCCGGAGGAGCCTGGCGGGCCAGAAGCAGAGCCGGGGGCGGGGATGGGGCCCCGCCTCAGCGAGAGCGGCAGCCCGGGTCCCTGTCGTGCCGCGGGTGCCGCCTTATTGTTTGCCCATGATGGAAGGCGTCTTCCTGGCCGACAACCTGGACGTGTTGCGCCGGCTCCCCCCGCCTCCATCGACCTCGTGTACATCGACCCGCCCTTCGGCACCGGCCAGGTGCGCCGGCTCGATTCGATCAGGACCGGGACCGGGGCCAAGGCGCGTCTCGGTTTTGCCGGCCGGCGCTACCCCTTCGAGGTGGTCTCGTCTCATCGCTACAGCGATGGGATGGACCTGGACGCCTACCTGAGTTTCCTTTACGAGCGGCTGGCCGAGATCCACCGGACCTTGCGCCCCGCTGGATCGCTTTATTTGCACCTCGACTTTCACGCCGCTCACTACGGCCGGTTGCTCCTCGATGAGCTGTTCGGGCCCGAGCATTTCCTTAACGAGGTCATCTGGGCTTACGACTATGGAGGCCGGGCTCGAGACCGTTGGCCGAGGAAGCACGACAATATTTTGTGGTACTCGAAATCCGGGAAATGGACGTTCAATACCGACGATATCGACCGCATCCCGTACATGGCGCCCGGCCTTGTGGGAGCGGAAAAAGCGGCTCTGGGCAAGCTCCCGACCGACACCTGGTGGCTCACAATCGTGCCCACCAGCGGCGCCGAGCGAACGGGCTACCCGACGCAAAAGCCGCTCAAGTTGCTCGAACGGATAATCAGGGCATCGAGCAACCCCGGAGACCTGGTGGCCGATTTCTTCTGCGGGAGCGGGACTACCGGCGTCGCGGCCAAACGGCTCGGGCGCCGTTACCTCCTCGTCGATGACAACCCGTCCGCCATACGCATCACCAACGGGCGCATCGTGGACGACCAAAAAGGTTCCCTGGGCACCCGGCGCCCCCAACGGGGCGGGGAAAAGTAGCGCTTTTTATCCAGCCGGCACTCGCCGACCGGTCGTCGGGTGCACTATTAGCCGAAATACGCCGTACAAAACTGCACCAGACGGCGACTGCCCGTCGAAAAATGCACCAAACGAGGCTTTGATGACCGGCGCCAGGTATACCTTTTGTACGCGGTCGACCGGTGCTTCCTGGAGCCGGCGGTAACTATAAACCGAGGCTCGAATGGATCTGACGCGTCGCCTCGGAGCGGTTGAGCGTGTAGAAGTGGAGCCCGGGAGCCCCCTTGTCGAGCAAGGCCGCGCACAGCTCGGTCGCCGCGTCGATGCCGGCTTTGACCACGTCTTCCGGCCCGCCCCGCCGGTCGGCCTCTTCGAGGCGCTCGACCAACCACGACGGCACCGCGCAGCCCATCTGTGCCATTCGGGGGATGGACGAGAGGCTGGTGACCGGCATGATGCCCGGCAGTATTGGTTTGCTAAGGCCAACGGCCTCCACGTCGTCCACCAGTGAGAAATAGTCAGACACTTCGAAAAAGAACTGGGTGACGGCGAAATCGGCCACCCGCAGCTTCTCTACGAGGTACCGCCGGTCGCCTACCATGCTGAGCGAGCGGGGGTGGCCCGATGGGTGGGCGGCCACGCCGATACAAAAACCGCCGATGGACCGGGCCAGTTCTACGAGCTCAAGCGCGTAACGGAGCTCTCCCTCCTCGACGGAGGGGTCGGTTGGAGGGTCGCCCGCCAGGGCCATCAGGTTTTCGACCCCGGACTTCCTGAAGGTGACCAGGATGTCCGCCAGTTCCAGGCGACTGTGGCCCGTACAGGTCAGGTGGGCCATCGGGTTGAGCGTGGTCAGGCGCAGCATCGACACGACCAGGTCGGTCGTCCGTTGGCGCGACACCGGGCCGCCCCGGTACGTCACCGAGACGAACGACGGTCGCAAGGGCTGCAATTCCAGCAGGGTCTGGACGAGACGAGCCTGCTCTCCGTCGTTCTTCGGCGGGAAGAACTCGAACGAGTAGGTCCGTCCGGCGGCTAAGAGGTCTGAGACCTTGGTCATAAGTTATGATTAATGAGAGCGCTCGAGCCCTAGCGATACCTCGGCCGCTCCGACCGCGTTACGCAGCAGCATGGCGACCGTCGTAACCCCGACGCCGCCCAGGCGTGGGGTCACCCAGCCCGCGACCTCGCCACAACGTTCGTCCACGTCAGAAATGACCTTCTTGCCCTCCCAGGTCAGGCCGCCACCCATGACGCACGAGCCGGGGGCGATGACTTCGGGCGTGATCATGTTGGGTACGCCGGCGGCACCGACCACAATGTCGGCCCGCCGGGTGTGCTCGGCCCAGTCCTTGACCCCCGTATGCACTACCGTGACCGCGGCGTTGGCGCCAGGCTCTTTCAAGGACAGGAGGAGGGCCAGAGGTCGCCCCAGCGTCGGCCCCCGCCCCACGATCACTACGGATTTGCCCTCGACCGGCACCCCGTAGTACTCGAGCATGGCCTGGATGCCGAGCGGTGTGCACGGCCGCGGGTGGCCGCGTTCGCCGAGCGCGAGGTAACCCAGGTTCACCGGGTGCAGGCCGTCCACATCCTTGGCCGGGTCGACGCGGGCGAGCGCCTCAGCGTAGTCGAAGCCGGCCGGGACCGGGTTCTGGATGAGGAAACCATCGACGGCGCGGTCGTCATTGAGCTGCTCGACGGCCTGCAGGAGGTCCTTCTGTTTGGCGGTGCCCGGTATGCGGACGTCGAACGAACCGATCCCAAACCGCTCGCTCACCTCGTGCTTGCGGGCTACGTAGTGGACGCTGGCGGGGTCGTCGCCGACCAGGATCGTCCCCAGGCCGACGGTCTTGCCCTCAGCGGCCAGTCTCTCCACGGCCACCCCCACCGACGCCAAAACGGTTTCGGCCACGGGCGCACCTGACATAACGATTGCCGGCATGCTGCTCCTTTAGTGCCTGAACTGGCGCTCGCCCGTAAAGACCATAGCAATGCCGTGCTCTTCGGCCGCCGCGATTACTTCGGGGTCGCGGACCGAACCGCCAGGTTGCACTACGCAGCTCACTCCTGACGAGGCCACGACGTCAAAGCCATCCCTAAAGGGAAAGTAAGCATCGCTCGCGCCAGCCCCACCCTTTGCCCGTCCCGCAGCGCGCGCGACGGCCAGTTCTCCAGGGGAGACCCGGTTTTGCTGGCCGCCGCCTATGCCGACAGCCATCCCGTTGGCGGTGAGCACGATGGAGTTGGACTTCACCGCGGCGCACACTCGCCATGCCAGCTGAAGGTCCGTCCAGTTTTCCTCGGTTGGCTGGGCGGCGGTGACCACCCGCCACTCGGCCGGGTCACTGGCCAGCCGGTAGGGGTCCTGGACCAGCCAGCCCCCGTTTATTTGGCGAACGTGCCAATGTTCAGAATTGGGGCCGGGAGCGGAGAGCACCCTCATGTTCTTTCGTTTGGAGGCAAAAATGGATAGGGCCGGCTCGCTGTATTGTGGCGCTATGACCACGTCCGCTTTGGCATTGGCTACCATTGCGGCCGCCAATTCCTCGTCTACAGCGCCGGAAAGGGCGACAATGCCGCCGAAAGCCGACATCGGGTCGCATTCGAACGCCTTTTCGTAGGCCTCCAGCAGGCTGCCCGACAGGGCGGCCCCACAGGGGTTGGCATGTTTGACGACCACGGCGGCGGCCGGGGCCAGGTCGGCAATATCGTGCACAAGTGCCCATGCCGCGTCGGCGTCATAAAGGTTGAGGTAGGAGAGCTCCATTCCCCCGTGTTGCACCACTTCGTCCCACCAGCTGCGCTGGCCGATGGTGCGGTAACGCGCCCCGCGCTGGTGGGGGTTCTCACCGTAGCGGAGCGGTTGCGCCCGCTCCAGGGAGAGGTGGACGGTGGCGGGGAGGGACGTTTCGTCGTCGACCGGCGCCCGTCCTGCCGCCTGGTCGTCCAACCACCCGACGATCGCGGCATCATAAGCAGCTGTATGGGCAAACGCCTTTCGGGCCAGGCGAAGCCGCGTGGCGTCGTCCAGTGCGCCGGTCTGGCGCAGCCCTTCGAGGACAGTGGGATAGTCGGCCGGGTCGACGACGACTCCTACGTGAGCCCAGTTTTTAGCCGCCCCCCGTAATAAGGTCACACCTCCGATATCGATCATCTCGACAGACGGGCTGGACCGGAACGGGTAGAGGTTGCACACGACCAGCCCGATCCGCTCGATCCCGTGCTCTTCCAGGTCGGCCATATGTGCGGCGTCGTCCGGGTCGGCCAGGATGCCGGCGTGCAAGCGAGGATGGAGCGTTTTGACCCGGCCACCGAGCATTTCGGGCGAACCGGTAACAGCCTCGACGGTGGTATGTGGGAGGCCGAACTCGCTGAGCGCGGCTGCCGTTTTGCCGCTAGCCACCATCTCGTAGCCGAGCCCCGATAAACCCTTGGCCAATTCCTCCAGGCCAGTTTTGTCATAAACGGACAATAACGCTTTCACTGGACGGCTCCTCCGGCCCGCTCGCTCTTCCGCAAGCTGGGCCATAAAACGTCTTATTGTGCCGGGGTAGAGCCGGCGCTCCACCATCTTTATCCGTTCGTGAAGTATTTCTTCGGTGTCGCCGGCCAGCACCGCCACCTGTTCCTGGGCCAGGATAGGGCCTTCATCTACGGTCTCCGTGGCCAGGTGCACGGTCGTGCCGGTCACCGGGACGCCGGCGGCCAGCGCGTCGCCCACGGCATGCCAGCCTTTGAACGCCGGCAGTAAGGCCGGGTGGGTGTTCAAGACGCGCCCCGGGAAGGCCGCGAACATCTCAGGGCTCAAAACCGTGCCGAAGCCCGCCATGGCCACCACGTCGACCCCGTAGCCGTCGAGCAGGCTTACTAGCAGGCTCGTGTAAGCAGCACGGTCGAAGCCGGGCCCGAAGCTTCCCCGCTGGACGAGTTCGGATGGCACGCCGGCGGCGGTGGCGACCTCCAGCGCCCGGCACGCACGGTCGGCCACAACGACGGTCACGGGGAGACCAGCCTCGAGGACCGCTTCCAGAAGGCTCCCGGTGCCCGAAGCCAGGACGCCAAGCCGGACTTCGTCACGGTCGGCCGCGCTTGCCATACTTAGAACATACCCTGGCAGGTGGCCATGACCCCGAAGGGTAGGCTCGGCGCACCATGAACACCACGCACCTGATCGACCACTACGGGTATTGGGCTGTCTTTGTGTTCGTGGCGGTCGAAAGCCTTGGCGTACCCATACCCGGGGAGACGGCGGTTATAGCGGCGGGTGCCTATGCGGGCGCCACCCACAAGCTCAACCCATGGTTGATATTCGGCGTCGCCGCCCTGGCTGCTGTGCTGGGGAATATGGTCGGTTATTGGATAGGCGCCAAAGGAGGTTTCGCGCTGGCCCGCCGGTACGGCCCGAAATTGCATCTCGACGAACGCAAGCTCAAGGTGGGGAGGTACGTTCTGGACCGTCAGGGCGAAAAAGTGGTGTTCTTCGGCCGCTTCGTTTCCGTCCTGCGTACCTATGTTGCTTTCCTGGCCGGCACGTTGCATATGCAATGGCTGAAGTTCTTTGGCGCCACAGTGGCCGCCGCGGTGGTCTGGTCGGGGATATATACCGCCGTGTCTTACAGGGCGGCCTCGACCATAAAACGTCTATCCGGGGTACTCGACCTCGCTATCGGCTTACTCGCAGTCGCCATTGTGGTTGTTGTTTTTCTTCTCGTCCGCCAGCAGGTGTCGAAACTGGGCGATAAAGCGGAAGCTGCCTACCCGGGCCCTCTTCTATAGTTTTTCTCGACGTCTTTCCGCGGTAGCTTTCGGTGGTGGACACTCTCCAGCCGCAGCCGCTGCCTCACCCTGACCGGCTGTTCCCCCCGAACCTTCGGTACGCGACGTGGCCCTGAAACTGTACGACCAGGTCGCTCGCCTGCCGCTGGTCTCGCCACACGGGCACGTGGACGCCGCCCTCCTGGCCGACGACGCCCCGTATTCGGACCCCGTTGCGCTCTTGGTGCGGCCCGACCATTACGTGCTGCGTCTGCTCCATGCCCACGGTGTGCCCCTGACCGACCTCGGAGTGACGGACCGGACGGAGCCCGGGCCGGTAGCCGGGCCACGAGAAGTATGGCGCCAATTGTGCCGTCATTGGCCCGCCTTTCGGGGTACCGCGATGCGCCTGTGGCTCGAAGACCAGTTGGCGGATCTGTTCGGGATCGACCGCCCGCTCCAGGACAGGACGGCGGACGAGACCTACGACCAGATATCCGAGCGGCTGAGCCGGCCGGAGTTCCGGCCCCGGGCCCTTTACCGGCGCTTCGGTCTCGAGGTCTTGGCTACCACCGATTCTCCATTGGACGACCTGTCCGCCCACGTCAGGCTGCGTGACGACCCATCCTGGGAGGGCAGGGTGGTGCCGACTTTTCGGCCTGATTTTCTGATCGACCCTCGCAGGACGAGCAAATGGGGTGAACTGCTCGACCAACTGGAGGCGGCGTCGGGCGTCACCACAGGCACGTACCAAGGCTATGTACGGTCGCTCGAATCGAGGCGCGCCGCGTTCAAGGATCTCGGGGCCACAGCCACTGACCACGGCCAGCTGTCAGTGGAGGCGTACGGGCTGTCTGAGTGGGAGGCCTCGCGGCTGTACGACCGGCTCCGCCTGGGCGCCGGCGACGCTGGAGATGCGGGGACGTTCAGCGCGCACATGCTTATGGAGATGGCCAGGATGTCAGCCGACGACGGCCTGGTCATGCAGCTGCACCCGGGGGTCTGGCGGGGCCATGACACCGACGCTCTGGCCCGCTTCGGCTCTGACATGGGATACGACTTCCCCCTCCCGACCCCGTTCACTGCTTCCTTACAACCGCTCCTCACGCGGTTCGGCTCGGCCCCCGGTTTCCGGGCCGTCGCCTTCACCGTCGATGAGACGACGTTCTCCCGGGAGCTCGCCCCAATGGCGAGCTACTACCCCGGGCTCTGGTTGGGGGCACCGTGGTGGTTCCTCGATGCGCCGGACGCCATGTCAAGGTTTTGGCAGGCGGTCACTGAAAGCGCCGGGTTTGGCAAATCGGCGGGTTTCGTCGACGACACGCGGGCCTACTGCTCCATCCCCGCCCGTCACGACCTGGCCCGGCGGGCCCACTGCAGTTTCTTGGCCCGCCTGGTGGCCGAGCACCGGGTTGAACTGGACGACGCTTCGGAGCTGGCGGCCGATTTTGCCTATCGCCTCCCCAAGGTGGCCTTCCGGCTCGACTGAGGCAATTGGAGGACATTTTTTCCCCGTCCGACCGGACGTAACCGCCGCCATCGAGCGGCCCTTCGTTTTCAGCGTCATAGTGGCGCCGTTGGTAACCTTGGCCACCAGCCTCTGGCTCAAGCACGTCGCGAGTTCGGTTTCGCTCGGGCTTGTACCAGTGAGCCGGGCGCTGTTGTGGCAGCGTTCAGCGCAAAATAAGCGCGTAACTTACAGGGAGGAGTCGAGTCGCCCGTGGTACGACGGCAAGAGCCGGGCCCCCGGAGGCCCACCATCGCGGACATCGCTCAACGAGCCGGTGTCTCCAAGGGCTCGGTGTCATATGCGCTCAACGGCCGGCCTGGTGTGTCGGAGCTCACTCGCCGGCGGATCCTGGCCATCGCGGAGGAAGTTGGCTGGCACCCTAACCGGGCCGCTCGCGCCCTTTCGGCCGCTCGCTCCGGGGCCTGCGGGTTGGCCCTGGCCCGGCCGGCCCGGACGCTGGCGTATGAGCCGTTCTTCGCCGAGCTTCTGTCGGGTATCGAGGCCGAGCTGTCGGCCAGGCAGGTGGCCCTCATGCTCCAGATCGTCGAGGACGTCGAGGCGGAGACCGTCGCCCTTCGTCGCTGGTGGGCAGAGCGGCGCGTCGATGGGGTGCTCCTCGTCGACCTGCGCATGGACGACCCGAGAGTGCCGCTGGTCGAAGAGCTGGGGCTGCCGGCCGTCATAGTGGGAGGGCCCGGACCTACCGGCTCGCTCCCATTTTTCCCCGGTGGAGACGCCAACGGCGTCTGCCAGATCGTTCAGCACCTGGTGGTGCTGGGCCACCGGCGCATCGACCGAGTCGCCGGGTCGCCCGAGTTCGCCCACACGCAACTGCGGACCGAGGTTTTCGAAGAAGTTCTAATTGGGGCCGGCGCCAGCGGGAACGTAATCACGACGGACTACTCGAGTTCGGCCGGTGCCGAGGCCACCCGTCAACTGCTGTCGGGTTCCCCGGCGCCTACCGCCATCGTTTATGACAGCGACTTGATGGCGGTGGCCGGCCTGAGCGCAGCTCAGGAAATGGGGGTGGACGTGCCCGGCGAACTGTCGCTCGCATCTTTCGATGACTCTCTCATATGCGGGGTCGTACGGCCGTCGCTGACCGCTTGCGCCAGGGATGTGGTGGGCTACGGGGCTGAGGCCGCCCGCGCCCTTATATCGCTTGTCGAGGACGAGCCCCTGCCTCCCTACGTCGTGGAGCCACCAAGGCTCGTCCCGAGAGCCAGCACGGGCCCCCGCCCAACACGGCGGCGTCTCGGGGCCGGAGGCGGGCGAGCCGGATCGTGGCCGAGCCCGCCGAACAAAGCGGTTAATAGCCAAAAATCACCCTGTAAGTCTGGGTCGCCGTTCAACCGTCGGAGCGGCCCGTCAGGGCCGCAATGGGTTCCAGGCCCAACCAATGCCCCCCGTTTCTGGCGGGGCCAAAGAGAACTGCAATAAGCCATTCCCGAAGCGCCCGGCGGGGGAGCTATTGGCCGCTACTTTTCTTAGCTCTTATTTTTTGGCACTCGGAGCCCCAATGACTTGACCGGTTCACCTGGCGTGCTTATCCTTTGAGTGCTCGGACTGAACCGGGTAAGTATCAGATTGCGTTTAGGGGGCAGCGTTGGGCTGTAGGGGTGCAAAACTGGCCTCAGAGGGGGTCTCCACCGGGCTCGGCTGCCAAAGTCGGGCCAGCAGTGCACGGCAATTGGAAAGAGCCCCCGAGCCCCCAACACCGGGGGTTCGTGCCGCCGCTTTCCAGCGCCCAAGGCCGCTCCTCGCCATGGGCCGGGCCGCCGCCCACCCAACTGCCTCCCGCCTATCCGGACTGGAGCGAGAGAGCCCGCTGGCCCGGGAGGGCTAGGTGCCGGGGTCCTTTTGGGCCAGTACACGACACAAGGAGCACGTACAACATGGTCATAAGCAAAAGGAAGGTGGTCACCCGCCTGGGTACTGCCCTTACCGCGGCTGCCTTAGTGGTACCGCTAATGAGCGCCGTCGCCGCTAGCCCGGCCTCTGCCGCAAAGGTCCCGAGCATCAGCAGCTTCCCGCGGGACGAGACCCTGTACACCAGCGGGACGGCGTACTCGCCGCCCAGCAACTGGAACCCGCTCGACAGCGGGAGCCGATATACCGGCACGATGGGACTGCTTTACGAGACGCTGTTCCTGTATGACCCGATCCACAACAAGTACCTCCCGTGGCTGGCCACGTCGGGGAGCTGGACCGGCCCGACGACATACACTCTCCAGGTCCGTAACAACGTCAAATGGAGTAATGGCTCGGCGCTTACGGGCAATGATGTCGCCTACTCGATCAACCTGGCCAAGACCAACCCGGCTGTCCCGTACAGCAACCTCGGGCAGTACCTCTCGGGGCCAGGCGCGGTAGCTAGCGGCAATACCGTTACCGTGCACTTCTCCAGCCCGGCTCCGTACGCAGCCTGGCAAAACTACCTGTGGAACCAGCCCGTGCTGCCGCAGTCTGTGTGGTCGAAGCTGTCGGCTACGGACCAGGTCACCGGGGCCAACACCAGCCCCGTGAGCACAGGGCCGATGACACTGGTACCCGGTGGTTACAACCAGACCGAGGCCTGTTACCAGGACAACCCCAATTGGTGGGCTTCGGCGCAGTTGGGCCTGTCGTTCCACTTCAAATACCTGTGCGATGTCGTGAACGGTTCGAACAATGTTGAACTATCGGCGCTCCTGAGCAACAACATCGACTGGAGCAACAATTTCTTGCCGGGCATCAACACCCTGATGACCATCGGTGGCAACAATTTCATTCAGACGTATTACCCGTCCGCTCCTTACATGCTGTCGGCCAATACCGCCTGGCTCGAGCTGAACACCTCGAAAGCGCCGATGAACAATGTCAATTTCCGCCGGGCCGTGGCTTCAGCCATCAACCCACAGGACATCGTAAGCGGCGTGTACACCGGCATCGTCCAGTCCGCCAACCCGGTCGGGCTGCTCCCGAACCTCGACAGCTTCCTCAACCAGAGTGCCGTAAAGCAGTACGGCTTTAGTTATAACCTGGGCAAGGCCAAGTCGTACCTCAAGGCTTCGGGTTACCACGGCCAGAAACTGACCTTAGAGGTACCTGACGGATGGACCGACTGGATGGCCGCTATCCAGATCATTTCCCAGGAGCTCAACCGCGTCGGTATCAAGGTCAGCCCCATCTATCCGTCGGCCAATGCCCGCACTTCGGACCAGGCCAAAGGCACCTTTGATATGGAAATAAACAACGACGTCGGGGCCAGCTCCGACCCGTGGAGCTACTTCGACCACGTCTACCAGCTGCCTATTGGTGGCGCAGGTAACGAAGAGGCTGCTGGTCTCAACATCGAGCGGTTCAATGACCCGGCTGCTTGGAAGCTAGTGGAGCAAGCCAGCACCACTCCCTCGTCCGATACCGCCACCCTTCACAGCATTTACAGCACGCTGGAGAAGGACTTCCTGCAGGAACTGCCCGAGATCCCGCTGTGGTACAACGGCGCCTGGTTCCAGGGCAACGACACGTACTGGAAGGGCTTCCCGTCGAGCACGACCTCCACTGACCAAAACGTGCCGGTCATGTGGGGCGGCTACCTGGGGGCCATGACTACGGTCTACGCGCTGGCCGCCCTCCGGCCGGCAAAGTTGGCTGGGTAATCACAGCTTCTTGAACTAGCGGCTCACCGCTCCATAACGGGGCGGTGGGCTTGCTGGGCGCACGAACGAACCAGAGGGGACCGTTGACCCGTTACTTCGCCCGGAAGTTCGCCACATATGTGCTCGCCTTCTGGTTCGCGGCGACGATCGACTGGCTGATACCGCGCCTGATGCCGGGTGACCCCGTCCAGGCGTACTTGAACAAATTCTCTACCGGATCGGGGGGTACGGTGGCCCCCGGGCCGTGGCAACACCTCTACCGGGTCTTTTCGGCGGCGTTCGGCCTGAATGTGCCGCTTTGGGACCAATACTGGCATTTCTGGGATGGGATCCTGCACGGGAATATGGGAGTGAGTATTTACGACTTCCCTACGCCGGTGATCCATCTGATAAAGGACGCCCTCCCGTACACCCTGGCGCTGCTGGTCCCGGCTATCGTGCTCAGCTATATCATCGGCAACCGGGTGGGCGCGCTGGCGGCCAGGCGCAAATCCCTCGACAATACGGTCTTGCCCATTGGCTATGTCTTCCAGGCTTCACCGTACCCCTGGCTGGCCTTAGCCATGGCCTTTTACCTGGCCGCTTACGCGCATTGGTTCCCCGTTGATGGGGGATATAGTGAGACGCTACTGCCCGGCGCCAACTGGACCTTTGCGTGGAGTGCGGTCCAGCACTGGTTCTTGCCTTTCCTCACGATATTTTTAGTGAGCTTCGGCGGCTGGGCCATCGGGATGCGCAACCTGGTCATCTACGAGCTGGAAACGGACTACGCCAGGTACATGCGTTCGCTCGGCGCTTCCGAACGATTGGTACGCAAGTACGCCTACCACAATGCAGTCCTACCGCAGCTCTCCGGCTTGGCCCTCGCCCTCGGCGTGCTCATTGGGGGCAACATCGTCACCGAGATCGTCTTCCAGTACCCCGGCCTCGGCCACCTGATTTACGAAGCCATCACTTATCAGGACTATTTCTTGCTCCAGGGGATTTTCTTGTTCATTATCCTGGGCGTTTGCATCGCCAATTTCGTCATCGACATCGTCTACGTGTTCGTCGACCCAAGGATACGCATCAGTATGCAGGGGGCCGCATGAGCGTGATCCCGCCTGATAGCACCGTGCTGGAGCCGAGCGAGACTGCGGCCCCGCCGGTGGCCCCAGTAGCGGGGGCGCCGGTGGGACCTCTCACGCCAAGCCACGTGACGGGAAGGCGCTGGGAGTTCCTGTACTTCGCCGTCCGCAACAAAAAGCTCATGCTGGGACTGTCGATCGAACTCATCTTCGTGCTGGCGGCCATCTTCGGGCCGTACATCGCCCCCTACGGCCCCGGGAAGTTCGTGGCCCCACCGCACCTCCACCCCTCGTTACGTCACCTGTTTGGCACGACGTTCTTCGGCGAAGATGTTTTCTCCCAGACGCTCTATGCCTTGCGCGACAGTTACCTGGTCGGGTTCCTGGGCGCCCTGTTCGCCGGGACCGTAGGGCTTTTGGTCGGCTTTACCGCCGGATGGCGAGGTGGCCTGCTCGACGAGATCCTGCAAATGTTCACCAACATCGTCGTCATGATCCCGGCCCTGGTACTCCTTATCGTAATCGGCGCCTATCTGAAGACCCACAGTGCCTTTTTCGAGGGCATCTTCATCGGCCTGACAACCTGGCCATGGGTGGCCAGAGCGGTCCGGGCGCAGACCTTCACGCTCAAAGAGCGCGATTTCGTCGACCTGGCGCGGCTTTCGGGCAAGCGGGGTTTTAGTATTGTCACCAAAGAGATCGCGCCCAACATGGCCTCGTACCTGTTCCTCGTGTTCATCTTGTTGTTCGCCAGCTCGATGCTGATAGCCGTGAGCTATGACTTCCTCGGGCTCGGCCCGACCAACGGCATTTCCCTGGGTGACATGATGAACAACGCCATGCTGTGGAGCGCCCTCAGCCTGCACACCTGGTGGTGGTTCATACCGCCGGGGGCGGTCATGACGGTAATGGTGGCTGCTTTGTTGATCGCCAACGTGGGACTGGACGAGGTCTTCAACCCGAAACTGAGGGAAATGTGAGCCTCGCCGTCAAAGACCTGCGCATCGCCTACCGGACGATGCGAGGTGACGTCCAGGCCGTCGACGGCGTGACCTTCTCCATAGCTGACGGCGAGATAATGGGCCTGGCCGGCGAGTCCGGGTGCGGGAAGTCCACGCTGGGGAACAGTTTGATTTTCATGGAAGGGCGTATGAAGCAGGTCGGCGGCCAGGTCGAACTGGACGGCAAGCCTCTGCCGATCTCGGACAGCCGGGCCATGGCGTCCTACCGGCTGCGGGACATTTCGGTCATCCCTCAGTACGCCATGAGCGCTCTCAACCCGACGCGGAAGATCGGGCGCATGGCCAGTGAGTTGCTCAAGTCTCGTGGCGTCCGCTTCAACTCCGTGCTCCCCGAGTTCAAGCGCCGTATTCAGCTGGTCGGGTTACCCGTGAACGTGCTCGAGATGTACCCCTTCGAACTGTCCGGCGGTATGCGCCAGCGAGTGACCATGGTGCTGTCCACCCTGCTCGACCCGTCGTTGTTGATAGCCGACGAAGTCACCTCTGCCCTCGACGTCTCCACCCAGCGCGCCGTGGGGGAGATGTTGATGGAGTTCAGGCAGCGAGGGTTTGTAAAGAGCATGATCGTGATCACTCACGACCTGTCGATCCTGGCCCAGATCGCCGACACCGTGCTAGTCATGTACGCCGGGAAGCTGGCCGAAAAGGCTGATGCGTCTACGATCGTCAATGCGCCGCTCCACCCGTACACGCAGATGCTTTTGGCGTCGCTCCCAGAGGTAGGCGGACGTTACACGGACACTGCGCTGGTCGGGATCCCGGGCCGGCCGCCTTCGCTCCTGAACCCCCCGACGGGCTGTCGGTTCAGGGCTCGGTGCCCGTTCGCCTTCGACAAGTGCGCGCAGGAGCCCCCGTTCCTCGAACTGAAAAAGGGCCACCAGGTGGCATGTTGGAAGGCGGCTCAAGAGGTGGCCTCGAAGCCCCTCATGGAGCCCCAAGAAGTCAAACAATGAGCATGCTCCAGATCGAAAGGGTCTCGAAGATCTATAAGTCCGGCACCTTCGGAGGCGGTCTGAAACTGGCCTTGCAACAGGTCAGCTTCGAGATCGACCGAGGTGAGGTCGTCTCACTCATCGGAGAGAGCGGCAGCGGCAAGTCCACGCTGGGCAAGATCGTCCTTCGGCTCGCCCCACTTTCGGCTGGGCGAGTCGTTTTCGAGGGCAACGACATCGTCGGGTTCCAGAAGAAGCAACTGCACGAGTACTACCGCCACGTCCAGGGTGTTTTCCAGGACCCGTTCAGCTCGTACAACCCTTTGTACAAAGCCGACCGGGTGTTCGAGATGTTGCGCCAAGAGTATTTCTCGGGCCTCTCCCGAAAGGACTGGGACGCCAAAGTCGCTTCCGCGCTGGAAGCGGTAACGCTCAATCCTGCCGATGTCTTGAACAAGTTCCCTCACCAGCTGTCCGGCGGCCAGCAGCAACGGCTCCTGGTCGCTCGGGCGTTGTTGCTGAAGGTAAAGCTGCTCATTGCTGACGAGATAATCAGCATGCTCGACGCTTCTACCCGTGTCGACGTGCTAAACATGCTCGTCAGCTTGAAGAGCCGCGGGCTGGGGATCCTGTTCATAACTCACGACCTGTCTCTCGGTAACTACATAAGTGACAAGACGGTGATACTCCGCCATGGTGTGGTGCTCGAGATGGGCCTCACCCAGAAGGTGTTCGGCAACCCGCAGCATCCCTACACGAAGAGCCTTCTGACAGCCGTCCCTCAGTTGCACAAGAAGTGGGATCCTTCTGACCTCGCCACACTGGTGAGCGCCAGATCCGCAAATGGGACCACGAACGGCTCGGCCAGCCATACGACGGCAGGGCCGGCAGAGATCCTGGAGGCGGAGAGAACAGAAGAACTCGACGCTCAGCTGGGGGAAGGCGAGCTGGCCAGTGCCGAGACCGAGCGCTTTTCCAAGAGCTGGGCTGGGGCTGCATTCGGGGGCAAAGACACTTCTGACGAACCTCAGCCAGGCCCGCGCCCCAGCCTCATGGACATGCCCGATTCACCCTGGGGGCGTCGCGGCCCCCGACCCAATAAAGTGAGAGCCGAAGCCTTGCTCCTCAGCCAGCCGCCTCCCGAATTGGTGGAGTGCGAGGACGGCCATTTCGTCGCTGTCGGGGACAGCCACTGAAGAGGCGGGTAGACGAGATGACAGCGGTGAAAATCTTCGGTCAGCAAGAACTGCCTAACCTCCCATGGGAAGACCGGTCTCTTGGTTCGTCCGGGCCATTGTGGCGTTACTCGGGCAACCCCGTGATCCCGAGGGACCTCATACCGACGTCGAACAGTATCTTCAACAGTGCGGTGGTCCCCTTCGAGGACCGCTTTGCCGGCGTGTTCCGATGCGATGACTGGACCCGCCGCATGGAGTTGCACGCGGGTTTTTCTGCTGATGGCCTGGACTGGGACATCGGTCATGAACCACTCGAGTTCATTTCGGATGACCGGGAGATCGGCCGGTTTGTTTACGGCTATGACCCCCGAGTGGTGTGCATCGATGAGCGCTATTACGTGACGTGGTGCAACTGGTACCACGGGCCCACGATCGGCGTGGCCTGGACTGACGACTTCCGCACGTTCCACCAGACGGAAAACGCCTACCTACCCTTCAACCGTAACGGGGTTTTGTTCCCACGCAAGATTGATGGTCGCTTCGCCATGCTCTCCCGGCCGTCTGACAACGGGCACACTCCTTTTGGGGATATTTTCTACAGCGAGAGCCCCGATCTGTGCTTCTGGGGGAAGCACCGGCACGTTATGAGCCCGGTCACCAACACCTGGCAATCCACCAAGGTTGGTGGTGGCCCGGTCCCGATCGAGACCTCCGAAGGCTGGCTGCTGATTTACCACGGTGTGCTAACGTCCTGCAACGGGTTCGTGTACAGCGCCGGCGTTGCTCTACTCGACCTGGACGAACCGTGGAGAGTTATCGCAAGGTCGGCACCCTACGTGCTGTCCCCCCGGATGACTTACGAATGTGTGGGCGACGTACCCAATGTCGTCTTCCCGTGTGCCATGCTGTGCGATGAGCCCACCGGGCGGCTGGCGATATATTACGGTGCCGCGGACACGGTCACCGCTCTGGCGTTTGGCTACGTGTCGGACCTGGTCGATTTCGCCAAGGACCAGTGCCTTTAAGCTGGGCTCAGGCCGCGGCCGGCAAGAGCTTGGCCGCGTTAGGCGAGCTGTCCGGGTCGGGGCGAACTCCGCCCGGGCAATCGGTGAAAACCCCTCCGTAGACGTTCCAGTCCCGCGATGCCAGGTCATTACCTCTCGGTAGATAGGCCCGGTACTCTTCCTGACTGGCGAACCAATAAAAGGGCGGGCTGAGGTTGGCGAAACCGTCGGGGAAAAATGTGGTTAATTCGTTATGGGCCTTGTTGGTGTGGACCTGGCCTCCGAGCAGGTTGTCGGTCAGGCCGACGGCAGCCAGAATTGTCCAACCCGTGGGCTGCCAACCCTTCCCTCTGTCCTCGAACTGCAACCGTACGGTGGCGTCGTTGTTAGATGCGTCGCTGCGGTGCCTGTACACGAATACGGTCCATGAAATATAGACGCCTTCTGGGGCGAAAACGATGGGCTTACGGAACCTGAACGAGACCGTCAAGCCTCCCGAGGCGGGCAGCAGGCTGACAGACTCGAGCGAGGGCACAGATGCCACATGCGGGTCACCTTGCACGGTTGAAGTCTGCTGGGGATTTGTGCAGTAAAAGGCCGTCGGGCTACTGCGGCCCACGAGTTGTCCCTTTAAGCCGTGCGCTGTGGCTGTGTCGGCCACCGAAACCGTCGCCAGCAAGACTACCCATGCAGACAACAAGTTGCGGCGTCGGAGCCAACAAGCCCGGTCTGAACGGCGCCGGTCCGAATCGCGCTGGTCCGAATCGCGCCGGTCCGAATCGCGCCGGTCCGAATCGCGCCGGTCCGAATCGCGCCGGTCCGAATCGCGCTGGTCCCGCTTGCTCACATTACGAAAGTGTACAAGGACGGTCAGGCGCAATAAAGACGGCAGCTGAATTTATGGGCGTTGCTCGAAAACCCACCATTGGATAGTGCGTTCGAGGTCTACCGTCCTGTCGAGTGGCCAACCGTCCGAGGTTGCCCATGCTCGCACCTCGGCACCAACCTCACGCATTTTTTCTTCTGTGTACGGCCAGGTCCAGGCGTGCACCTGTCGCTCCCATTCATCGACGTCCTGGGCCAGCGTCCGTTGGACGGTCATGACCACGGGTGACAAAGGCCGCACCTGGGCGGCGTCGCCGAGATAGTTGGCGACGTCTTCTGGTCGGGACGTCCCGGGCCGTACGGTCGATACACCAAGCCGGGCCATAACTTGCTCAGTCGGTTTGCTCCAGGGCGCCGGCGCTCCTCCGCCGAAGTCGACGACCAGGGCTCCGCCCGGTTGGAGCACCCTGAAGGCCTCATCGACTGCGCTTTGCCAGTTGGTTAACAGGTGCAGGACGTGACTGGCGAGTACGGCGCCTACACAGCCGTCTTGGACCGCCAGATGGGTGACGTCCGCCAGTAATAGCGGGAAGGGGCGCTGGCCCCCGGCCTTGTCCACCAGCCGCTGCAGCATGGCCGGGGCGATGTCGGCTCCGACAAGGCGGACACCCCTCTGGTGAAGGGGAAGTGCGATCCGGCCTGTGCCGACGCCGATCTCGAGACATGTCCCACGCCCCTGGAGCTCACCGGCCAGAGTGCCCGCCACAGCGTCACGGACGTCGTCAGGAAGCCCCCGGGTGGCGTCGTAGAAGCCGGCCGCCCGGTCGAACGAACTCATGCTCACATCGAGACCCTAGCCAGAAGCGCCGAAAGCTACCGAGGGCGAGCGGGCTCGTCTGTGCGCCCGCCGTCTGAGAGAATGAGACAAGTGAGGTCCTCGGCGCCACCCCCCGGCTCCTCGGAGGGCGGCGTTGGTGGCATTTGTGGCCGAGTTCAGGTGCCAGACCGATCTTGGGTTTACCTCCGCCGGCGAACTGGCCGCGTAATTGAGTAACGACGGCGTCTTGTACTTGTCGGTCCGGGGGGAGGCCCGCCAAGCGGTCCCCCCGGATTCGGCCGAGATCGCTGGTCGCGTTGTCGCGGCCGAGCCGACGAAACCGGACGCAGTGCGGGTGGCGGCGGCCACGCTAGACGCCCTGACCGCCAGCCTCGCCACCATGGGTGGTGTGGCGCTCACTCTCCAGACGGCCCGGGCCCCGCTCACGTGGTCGGCCTACTCTTTGGCCACGCAGGTCGAGCGGGAGCACAACCCCGATAGCGGCCGCTCTGAGCCCACCGGCAGGGTCCTGGCATCAGTAAACGTCAATGTGACCGCCCGGGATTTTGGGTTACTGGGCCCGTTGGGCGTTGTGTTCGCCCGCCAAGACGCCTTCTACGTTGACGGCGTCGGCTGGCACGTCGACGATGACAACCCGGCGTGGGCGGCCGTCCGGGCGGCCGCCGTCGAGGCCGCTATCCGCAAAGGACGGGACTACGCAAACGCCCTGGGCAGCGCTTTGACTGGCATTGAGCAGATCGCCGACGTCGGCTTGCTTGGTGGGACCGGTCCGGGCGCGCCTGTCTTCCATGCCGCTTCGAGGATGCTGGCCAGCTCCGGCGGCGACGACCTCGACGCGCCCTCGCTCGACCCCGTCCCGCAGGAGCTGACCGCCGCCATCGAGGCCCGGTTCAGCGCATCGTCGGTCCTCATGGCCTGATAGCCGGTCGGGTTGTCCCGGCCCGCTCCTCACTTGCCGCCCCGCGCTGAGCGCGTGACGCAAATGATTTCCTCCGCCGGGGGGTATGACCGCACTCATGCCCGTCCGACCCGCCGATGGTGTGGCCCACGAGGCGGAGGAGGCTGCCGCCTCTATCCCGGCCGAAGCCAGCCATATTCGCACAGAGCATTGGTTCCAGAGGTTTGCCCGGTTGGGGCTGACGACACGGGCCGTTATCTATTTTCTCTTGGCCTATATTGCCGCCGATATCCTCCTCAGGCACAGCTCTCCGGCGGAGGCGAACGGCTCCGGTGCGCTCAGCGAGGTGGGCCGGCAACCGGCGGGTCGCGTCCTTCTCGGGGCTCTGGCCGTCGGATTGGCCGGGTACGCGCTTTGGCGAGTGGCCCAGGGTTTGAGCCGCGGGGACAAGAAGGACGGCCATCAACGAGAGGCCAAGGCGCTCACCACGATCCAGCGAGCGGGCTGGATCTGCACTGCAATTGTGTACTTTTTCTTGTGCGGCCACGCCGCGGTGCTGGCGGTGTCGGCGAATAGCGCTGGCTCGGGTGGCGGGGGCGCCTCGGCTCATCCACAGCCCTTCGTGGCTACGGCGCTGAGGTGGCCGGCAGGGCCGGTTTGGGTGGGCGCGGTCGGCGCCGGGCTGGCCATTGGCGGAGGGGCTCTGGTCGTCTGGGGGAGCTTCCACGACTACTCGGAGGTGCTGGAGACCCGCAGGATGACGGGGTGGACGTTCCGGGGCGCACGGATAAGCGGGATGGCGGGGGAGGCGGCCAGAGGCTTGATAATTGTTCTCGTCGCTGTCTACCTCTTGGCCGCCGCTGTGGCTGATAACCCGGATCGCGCCAAGAGCACTAATGGCGCCCTTCTTTCAGTCGACCGCGTGCCGGTAGGTCAGGGCCTGTTGGTGGCCACCGTAATAGGGTTGGTCTGTTTCGCCGTCTATTCCCTCTTCGAGGCTTTTTACCGTGACGTGTGACGAGCTGGCTTCGAGCCAGAACGTGACCCACCCGGCCAGTTGCGGTAGCGGACAGTCTTGTGCCCGCAATGGCGGGCCAATGTCCGTGCAGGCAGAGAGCGATTTTAGGGAAAAGGAGTGTGGAGGGCGCGAGCGGCGGGTACGCGTAGAGGTGTACCGCTAAATCGTAGCGCCGGAATTTGTGCCTGGCGGCGATAGAAGGAGGCGCAGTGAGTACAACATCCATAATCGTCCTGGTCGTCGTCGTTGTGATTATTTTAGTACTGGCAGGGTATCTCGCGGCATGGACTAGCCGCGAACGGCAACGACGTCAGCTTAAGGACCAGTTCGGTCCCGAATACGCGAACACCGTAAATGCTTCAGGCGATAAAAAGCGGGCCGAAATGGACCTGAAGAACCGGGTTGAGCAACGTAAGAGTACCGCTATTCAGCCTCTTACCCCGGTTCAAAGGGACCGTTACCAACAAGGCTGGCGCCAGGTGCAGGGGGAATTTGTGGATTCGCCGACGACTGC
The DNA here is from genome assembly GCA_963749305.1 of uncultured Acidimicrobiaceae bacterium. Classification (GTDB taxonomy): domain Bacteria; phylum Actinomycetota; class Acidimicrobiia; order Acidimicrobiales; family Palsa-688; genus Fen-671. Next base: position 16,666 of record CAVVMN010000009.1, on the reverse strand, counting down.
CCTTGGTCAGGCCGATGCACTTGTCTCGAGCGTAATGGTCACTCGAGGCTACCCGGTCCAAGACTTCGAAGCTCAAGCCGATCTGGTGTCCGTTGACCACCCCCAGGTGGTCGAGCACTACCGTAAGGCACACGGGATATACGTGAACAGCCAGACCGGTGCGGTGCCCACGGATGACATACGCACTGCGTTTGTGTCGTTCCGTACCTTGTTTTCGGAACTCGTAGAAGATGGCCGGACCAACGTCGGTACGGTAGGCACCGAACCGGTAGACCAGTCGGCTACTTGACCGCAGGACCGCCCGCCCACCCAGCCTCAAAGGAGGAAATCAATGTCACAGCAATACACCAGCCCTCAAGCGAACGAACGGGTTGCTACCGGCGAGACCTATGAAATGTCCCAGCCCCAAGAGCCGAATTCCCCACAACCCGGCAATGGATCTCAAGCCGGGCCGACGGGCGTTAATAAGAGAGCCGTTGGCCAGAGCGCTGCCACTCAAACCCAGAGCGCTGGCACTCAAACGGGCAACGGGTCGCTACTGCGGGATCCAGAGGGCCTGCGTAAGCGTTGGGAGTCGGTCCAGGTAGGTTTCGTGGACAACCCGCGGGAAGCGGTCGGCGAGGCGGAGAACCTAGTGTCTTCGGCTATTGGCGAGATCGCAGGACAGTTCCGCCAACAACGGGAAAGACTGGAGGCGTCCTGGGACCAGGGCCGCGACCCCTCTACGGATGACCTGAGGGTTGTCTTTCAGGGGTACAGGGACTTCTTCGGACGGCTATTACAGGTCTGATTTAGTCGCAGGTCTGATTTAGCCCAATATCTTTTTTACGTGACGTACGGCACGGGCAATGATGCCCGTGCCGTCTTTCACTTTGGCGGAAGTGACCGGGCATAGGTCGTGCCAATGGTCACCCATTTAGCCAGCTGAGACTTTGTGCGTACGTGTTCCGGATCGACCCGGAGCCACCCGTCCATTTGCCGTCCTTGCATGACGGCAATTTGCGCACTCGAGCTCGATACGAGCTTGTCGGTGTCCCGGGGATCGACCCGGACCAGGACCCCACCGCCGCCGCTGGCAGATATAGCCATATGGCCGCCAATTAGGAACGCCAGCCCGCCGAACATCTTCTTCTCTGTCAGGTGTGCTTGGCCCGACACCAACTCCCGGATGCGGTCGGCCAGGTCCTCGTCGTAAGCCACGTTGTGGATTCTAAAGCACGCCTAAAGGCTGCGGTCTTGCCCTCTCGGTCCCGACCAAGCCATCACAGGATCCCGGGCCACCATTTCCCCGGCGTAGAGCGTGGCAGAGGTCCTCAAGGCCCACAACTGACCGGCTCTCGGAGCTCGCACTTCGACTGCACGGTACCAAAGGGGTCGACGATCGGTCGACGGGACGATCGTCTCATCGGCGTCGACGGCGTCCCCGACGTTGTGTCCCGTGACAAAAATCCCGTCCGCACCGGCCAACAGTTCCAGCGGGCTAGCCGGCGATGGAGGGCTATTGGCCAGCGTGCATTGGTGGGCCACTCGCTGAGCCTGGGTAATCGAGGTGTTCGCCATAGGACTTGACAGCTGGTGCGGGCACAGCCATAATTCAAACTAAATCCATCAGATCTACAGGTTTAGTAGATTCAACGGGCTCGTGGCCGGCCGCCAGAAGGCGGCTGGTCGCGCTCGGCTCTCACATTTTCAGGTTCAACCGACAAGGAGATCATCCAGCAATGAACCGGTCCACCAGCAGCCCCGACAGTCTGACTACCGGCGTCCGACGACCGTCGCGCTTGCGCACTAGCTGCGGCCGTGTCTGCGGAGCGGTGTTGGCCGCCGTCGCCGGTACCGCGATATCGACAGGGGCGATCGCAGCGCCGGCGAGCGCCCAGCCCAACCTCACGGTGGGTTACTTCACTGGTCTCATTGCCGAGCCGGAGACTGTCATCGGCAGCACGCCGAGCCTGGCTCAGGACGTCCCCGCACACATCAAATGGGTCCCGATAACCGCCGGCGTCACCGCGTTGGCCGAGGTTAGCGCGGGCGCGCTAGACGTCGTCGCCGGTGTTGGCAACCCCCCCACCGTCGCCGCCATCTCCAACGGGACCAATATCGACGTGGTCTGGGACCAGAGCCTCGACTCGGACAGCCTCATCGTGCCTAAGTCGATCACGGAGCCGGACCAACTCATCGGGAAGACGATCGGCGACCTCGAGGGTTCATCCGAAGACTACGAGGTCCATGGATGGCTCACATCAGAACACCTCACCGGTAAGGTGACCATCGTCGGCTTCCAGAGCGAGCAGGCCGCGGCCGCGGCCTGGTTGGCCGGTAAGATCACCGCCGCCTACGTGCAGGGTGTGCTCGAGATAACCCTTACCCAGCACGGTGGGGTCCCGCTCACTAACGCCAAAAAGATCGCCGCTCTTGGTTATCCAGGCCTTAATGTCCTGGCCGTAACGCACAAATTGGTGGAGTCCGACCCCACCCTCGTGCAGGCCTACGTGTGTACGGAGTTGAAGGCGACGAACGACCTGCTCGGCCCGGACCAAGACACTTATTTCAAAGCCAGCGCCGGGTTGCTCGGCGTGGCGCCGAACCAGGCGGTGCAGGCGACAAAGGAGTACATTTCGTACTACTTCCTGCCGAGCCAGGAAAAGGCCGAGTTGGAAGGGGCCAACGGTTCGGTCCAGTCCAGCCCTACCGTCCAGGCGTACATAAAGACGGCGACGTTCGACAAAGCACAAGGCAGGATCACCTCGGTGCCGTCGGCGGCCACGCTCGCTAGCCACGTGGACCCGACCTTCGCTCTGAATGCCCTCGCTGGCCACTGCTCATAACGGCTCGGTCCCCGCCGAGCCCGGCCCGGGGACCGTGGCCGGGCCAACGGCCGTGGACCTGCGCGGGGACCGCACGGCCCTCGTTTATGTCGAGCGGGTCGGCAAAGTCTTCCGTAGGCATGGCAGGAAGGTCAAAGCGCTGACGGACGTGAACTTGACCGTCAACGAGGGCGAGTTCGTCTGCCTGCTCGGCCCGTCGGGTTGCGGCAAGTCCACGTTGCTCAACATCGTGGCCGGGATCCTCCCGTACGACGAGGGAAGTGTGGTCGTGGACGGAAAAGTGGTGAGCGGGCCCGGCGCCGACCGGGGCATGCTTTTCCAGAGCCCCATGCTTTTCCCGTGGCTGACCACGAGGGACAATGTCCTTTTCGGCCCGAAAGCCCGGCACCAGCGCGACGTTCCCCGGTCGGATCTGCGCCGGCGGGCTGACGTCATGATCGAGACCGTTGGGCTGGCCGGGTTCGAAGACGCCTACCCGCACGAGCTCTCCGGCGGCATGCGCCACCGCGCTGCTTTCGCTCGGGCTCTCATCAACCACCCGGCCGTGCTGTTGATGGACGAGCCCTTCGGCGCCCTCGACTCGCTTACCCGGTCGCGCATGCACGAGTTCCTGCTCGAACTGTGGGGGACCCACAGGATGACGATCATCTTCGTAACGCATGACATCGATGAAGCCGTACTGCTCGGAGACCGGGTATGCGTCATGGGCAACCGGCCGGCGTCGATCGTCCAGGAGATTGCTGTTCCCCTGGGCCGGCCACGGGGCTACGAGGATCTCGAGACCGAGACGTTCCTAACCACCAAGCGGGCAGTACGTGCTGCTCTGCACAGACGCTAGGGGAAAAGGGACCAGGTTTGTCCCGACTATCGAAAATAACAGCGCGACAAGGGAGTTGACTTGCTGAGCGTCCTGGCAGAAGACCGGTCGGGTACTCGCGACGAAGATATCGACGAGAGGCTCGACTTCATAGCCGAGCGCCGCGGCCGCCGCCAGAGACGGGCGCGCCATCTCGCTATGAGCCTGACCGGCCTGGCCCTGGCCGCCGCGGTGTGGGAGGTGGCTGCGCTGATCATTGGCGACGCCGTCATCCTGCCCTCAGTTCAGGCCACCGTGAGCACCTTTTATCACTACATCGGCCAGCCGTACCCGACGGAGAGCGACCCGCTGTGGCAGGACATCCTGGTCAGTACCGAACGGATCCTCATCGGCTTCTCCCTTGGGACAATTGCCGGGGTGGCGCTCGGGTCCCTAATGCACGCCATACGGCCGGTCCGGCACCTCGTCGACCCAATTATCGAGGTAACCCGGCCGCTCCCCCCCTTGGCGTTCATCCCTTTGTTGATCGTGTGGTTCGGCATCGGCGAATTGCCCAAAATCGTCTTGATCTTCATCGGAGTCCTCCCCATCATGGTGATAGCCACGCTCGCAGCCCTCGATAGCGTGCCCCTCGAGCTCGAACACTGCGCCAGGACGCTCGGCGCTTCCAAGCGCTACACGCTGGCACACGTCCAGGTCCGCGCCGCCATTCCGGGGATTGTCACGGGTATGCGCATAGCAATGGCGGGGTCGTGGACGAGCATTGTTGCCGCCGAGATGATCGCGGCCACATCCGGCGTCGGCTATCTCATCCTTCAGGCCGGCAATTACCTTCGGACGAGCTTGGTGTTCTGCGGGATCATCTCGATAGGGATAATGGGGCTCTTGCTCGACGGGTGCCTTCGGCTTCTCCTGCGTTGGGCTGACCCTAGCCGTCGTTAGCGTTGGCAACAGCAACGTTCTTTTGCGCGGGTTGAGTTTTCCCGAACGCCGGCCAGGCTTTTGCGGCGCCAGGACCGACGAGTGCCAGACGCCGGTCCGCGCAGCCGCCCATATAAAGCGGCCCGGCCAAACGAAATTCAGTTCGTGGCGAAGACGGGGGTCTGGACGAACGGGACGCCTTCAACGAGTTCCGACTCTCGGCCGTCGGGACCGACAGGGATCTCGCCGATAAGCGTGACCCGGTGCAGCACCCTCTCGATGCCATCGAGATGGTCGAGGTCGTGGGGGGCGAGGTGGGCCGTAGCCCGGTTATCCCAGAACGCCACACTGCCCGGTGCCCAGCGGAAGCGCGCCGTATATTCGGGACGGAGCAACTCGTTGAACAAGTGCTCGAGGATCCAGCGGCTTTCCAAAGGCGATACATCCACGATGTGGTCGACGAACCCCGGGTTGACGAACAAGGCGCGCTCGCCAGTTCTGGGGTGAACGCGGACCACGGGATGGATAGCGATCAGGCGGTTCTTTTCGATCCGGTCTCCGTATTCGTTTGCGACCTGGGGCAGGCCCTGCCAGTTGGCCCCGTAACGGTGCTCAGCGCGGAGCGTGTTGACAAAAGCTTGGACGGGCTTCGACAGTCCTTCATAAGCGGCCACCAGGTTGGTGAAGGTCGTGTCGCCGCCGAAGCTCGGCACGACGTCGGCCCTTAGGATCGAGCCCGCCGGCGGGTTCACAGCCGGCGTAACATCCGTATGCCACCCGCTGGTCAGCGATCGGGACTGAGCACGACCTTTCTTGGCATCGACGCCGAACTGAGCCGAAATGCGCCGGTCATCGACCGTATAGATCTCCGGATAGCCGTCTGGGGGAGCATTGTCGTGGGGGTGAGCGTAGGTGAGCTGGCCGAAGCGACGCCCGAAAACGATCTGGGAGGCATGGTCCAGGTCCTGGTCCCGGAAGAACACGACCTTCCAGGTGTCCAGTGCCTGTTGGACCAACTCCGTCCCCGCATCGTCCAGCGGCTCCGAAAGATCCAGGCCCGAGATGACGGCACCGATCCTGCCTGACAGTGGTTCGACGGTCACGCGAGCGCGCGAGATCGCTACACCGGGTGAGGTGGGCTGAACGGTCATGCGCTGCCTCCTTTGAGGGTTCGCCGGCTTCCCGGCCCGACGTTGCCGCCGGTCATCCCTTATCTAACTCAACCTATGGGTCTCATAGAAATACTGGCAACAAGCGGCGGCACTTGTCAACATTGGGCCTGTGAATATTGGGCTTGTCAACCGTTGGGCCTGTCAACATCGGGCGTGTCAATCATCGGCCACGAGAAGCTCGAACGTCTTAGGTCGTCGCCCGCCCGATCTGCGCCGCAATCCCAAACGAGCAATGGCCCCAGAGCCTCCGGCGGTGCGGCCCGATTGGCGTCGTAGAGATCGACGAAGCCGCGGAAGCTTTCCTGACTGGCCAGGTCAAGGCGCATTTCCACGTTGGGCCGCATAGCCCACCCTCTCCGCTGGCGGCCTCATGTTCGAGGCCTGCTCGGCGCCAACGCCCTCCGCCCGAAGGCGCCGAACAGAGCGGGGCACCATTTCCAGTACGACACCGGCGACAACGACGGTCCCCGTGCCGGCTAAGACGTCCAAAAGGTAATGGTTGCCCGTGGACATGACTACCAGGGCCGTCAACAGCGGGTAGCCGATGCCGAAGACCATGGCCGCCACTCGCGCCCTCCCGCGCCCGGCCAGCCGCCACGCCACCACCGAGCACCACACCGCATAGCCGAGGTGCATGGAGGGCATGGCCGCGAACTGGTCGGCGTGTTGCATGAGGGTGCTGTGCCAAGCGCCCAAGCCGCCCGCCTTTTGGACCACGTCGATGAAGCCCGGGAGCATGCGAGGTGGTGCGACCGGGTAGGCCCAGAACACGGCAAAGCCGATGAGGTTGGCCAGCACCAGTTGGTTGCGCAGGGGCCGGTAGATCTCGGGCCGGCGCCACCAGGTCCAGGCCGCGAAGCCGAAGGTTACGGCGAAGATTGCGTTGGCGTAGAAGTTGGAGGCTATAAAAGCCAGCACATGCTGGTGTGCCAACCACTGGTCCAGGGCTCGCTCGGGGTCAAGGCCGATCCTCCTTTCGAACGAGAGCAGGCTCCGGGAGTGGTCGAAGGCCAGCTTCTGGCGCAGAGGTGCGAGGTCCTGAAGCCAGTCATAGATCCAGACCAGGAAAACGAGCCCGGCGAGCTCGACCAGGATAGGACTGCGTTTGGTCCTGGCCCTCGCCAGAGGAGGCGCCGGCCTTTGATATCCCTGGCCCTGCTCTGAGACTGTCCTGGTTACGCCGTCGAGGTCGTCGTCCGATATCTGGCGCCCCAGTACAGTCATTCGTCGAGTGTAAGGGACGGTCTCCGGATGGGCAGCTAAGCGTGCCGGCGGCAGCGGGCCCATCCGGGCGTTCGGCCCGGGTCAGGATATGGCTAAACGGCCGAGAGCCCGAGAAGGGAATCGAACCCTTGACCTACGCATTACGAGTGCGTCGCTCTGCCGACTGAGCTACCCGGGCCTGCACCCCCGTAGCGTAGCGGACCTTCTGGACCGCAGGCTCGTCGTCATCACCCCGGCCGGAGCGCTCGAGCTGCATCGTCGTATCTTCAAGGACCACACCTCCGCCGGGGTTAGCCGTGACAGTACGGGCGCGAGGGGACCGGTCCGGGTACCGCGACAGCCTTCGATTGCCAGAGCGACAAAGAGGGTATTTCCTTCTCTATGGGTGGCTGTACCGGTTCGATAAAGGTGGACGCGGAGCCGATGGCAGTGTCGAATTGCGTGGCCCGGGTCACCAATATTTCGTGCTGTTGCAGAGTGATAGCCGCCATGGCAGACGAAAACAGACGGGTCTGCAGGCAGGTAAATAGCAGTTGCTGCAAATAGCAAAGAGGTCAGCCGGGCGGTTGGCCAACGCGTGAGTAGGCGCCACAACGGAGGTCAAGTCCTATGAAGAAGGTTCTCGTTCTTTTCGCCGGAGCCATCGGGTTCGTGCTCGGCTCCCGGGCCGGTCGCGGCCCATATGAGCAGTTGGAGCGGTGGGCTCGACAGGTGGGCAAGCAGCCCGAGGTTCGCCAGGTCACCGATCAGTTGTCGGCGTCCGCTTCACAAGTGAGCGACACCGCGGCCCAAACTGCCTCCTCCGTCGCTAACCAGGCCGCCGGGGCCGTCAGCCACGCCACGCAGTCGGCGGGCGACACCGTCGCGCACAAGATCGACAAGGCTGGCAAACAGGCTTCCGAGACAGTCGACGAGGCCGCCGCCCGTCTCGGCGACTGACTGACGTCTTTACCGCCGTCCGGACCGACGTGGCCCACAACGTGATGCGGCTGCGGCGGGGGCCCACCGGTCACCGCGTCCTGATCGGTTCACTGCTGGGTGGAGTGGCGGGCGCCGTTGTCGCGTTCGTGCTGCCGTGGCAGGCCACCGTGCTGGTGGGTTGGGACGTCGCCTGCCTGTATTTTTTGGTCTTGACGTGGTCGGCCGTCGGCGCCAAGTCGGCGGGGGACACCAAAGCCAACGCAGTGTCAGAGGACCCCAGCGCACCCCTGGCGGATCTTGTGATCTGCTTCGCCGCCATCGCTTGCATAGTCGGTGCCGGGTTCGCGCTGGCACTGGCGTCGTCCACGACGAGCGGGGCGAAGGCGGGGCTGATCGCCCTCGCCGTCTTGAGCGTTCTGCTGTCTTGGGGCGCGGTTCATACAGTCTTCGCACTGCGCTATGCGCGCCTCTTTTACGGGAACAGCCCGAAGGGCGCCGGCATCGACTTCAACGAGGATGACCCGCCCGACTATCGAGACTTCGCTTATCTCGCTATGACGATCGGGATGACGTTCCAGGTCTCTGATACCGACCTCCGGACGAAGAACATCCGTCGCGCCGCGCTGCGACATGCGTTGATCTCCTGGCTCTTCGGGGCCGTGCTGATCGGCCTTACGATCAACGTCCTTGCCAGCCTTCTCAGCAATGGTGGCAAATGAAGTTCAATCCAGGAGCTTGACCTCGCCGCCCGCCTTGCGCTTGTCGAGGCAGGCCGTCTCGATGCGGTCGCCGATCTCCTTGTCTATGTTGCGCCAGTACTCGAACACCCGATGGAGGATGTCCTCGCGGTTGACTGCCGCAGCGTGGCCGGCCACGTTGTCGACTAGCCGGTTGCGGGCAGCATCATCGAGCACTCGATTGACCAGGGTGTTTGCCTGGCCGTAGTCGTCGTCCTCGGCGTGCAGGGTGTAGGCGGCCCGGACCATCTCGCCGTCGGCGGACCATACCGCGTGCTCGGCGTAGGTCACCGCGTCGGCCGCAGGCGCGCCCTCCACCGAGTTCGGGTAGTAGACCGGGTCGGTGGCGTTCTCGACGCGCATCGCCCCGTCCTTGGAGTACGCCCGTACCGCCACCTTCGGTCGGTTCACGGGGATCTGGTGGTAGTTCACCCCGAGCCGGGCCCGGTGAGCGTCCGCATAGGAAAACCCTCGGGCTAGCAGCATCTTGTCCGGGGACAGGCCCGTGCCGGGCACTGTGTTGTTGGGTTGGAACGCTGCCTGTTCGATCTCGGTGTGATAGTCCGTGACGTTCCGGTCCAGCACGAGCTGGCCGACCTCGATCAGCGGGTAGTCCTCGTGCGGCCACACCTTCGTCAGGTCGAAGGGGTTGAACCGGTAGCTCTTGGCCGCATCGAAGGGCATGATCTGCATTTTCAGCGTCCAGCTGGGGAATTTTCCTTGCTCGATCGCGGAATAGAGGTCCCGCTGGTGATAATCGGCGTCCTCGCCGGCGATGCGATCGGCGTCCGCCTGCGTGAGGAACTCGACCCCCTGGTCGGTTTTGAAGTGGTACTTGACCCAGAACCGCTCGTCCCCGGCGTTCACCCACATGTAGGTGTGCGACGAATAGCCGTTCATGTGGCGCCAGGACTTCGGGATGCCCCGGTCACCCATTAACCAGGTGACCATGTGGGCCGACTCGGGTGACAGGGTCCAGAAATCCCACTGCATGTCGGCGCTACGCAGGTTGTTAGCGGCCAGGCGCTTCTGGGAGCGGATGAAGTTTTGGAACTTCAACGGGTCGCGGACGAAGAAGACCGGGGTGTTGTTGCCGACCATGTCGAAGTTGCCCTCCGACGTGTAGAACTTGATGGCGAAGCCGCGGGGGTCGCGCCAGGTGTCGGGGGAGCCCCGCTCCCCGGCCACGGTTGAGAAACGGATGACCAGTTCGGTCTTCGTGCCGGGCTGGAAGACCGCCGCCTTCGTGTACCGGCTTACGTCATTGCTGACGGTGAATGTCCCAAAGGCGCCGCCTCCTTTCGCGTGCGGCTGCCGCTCGGGTATGCGCTCCCGGTTGAAGTTGGCCATCTGCTCCAGCAGGTAGAAGTCCTGGAGGAGGACGGGGCCGTCTGGACCGACCGTCAATGAGTGTTCCTGGCTGGCAACCGGGATGCCGGCGTCGGTGGTGGTCGGCGGCCGGCCATCAGTGGACTGGGTCAATAGCTTGTCCTTTCTGTTTTGGGCTGCGTTGCTTCGTCCTGGCACAGCACGCTCCAACAGCCCGTTTTTGTTATTCCCGATCGGGCCCAAAACAAAGCGGTTTTCGAGTCCGTTAGAGTTCCCTCATGGCGAGCGCCGCCCTTACGCCGGTCCCGGCCAGCAGTCGCTGGTGCCGGCGCGGATGGAGGTCCCTGTACTCTCGGCCCATCGGCACGGCGCCAGTAAGCCGATAGGACGTTATGGCTGCCATCAGACTTGAGCCGCGACAGTCCGGATGACACCGTCGATCCTGTACGCGCCTGGCGCTGACAACCCACCCAGGCCGCTCGCAGACCATGGGTTCGCGGTCGACCTCAACCTCGAGCAGATCTTTGCTGCCATCAATGCCGGGCGCGAACAACTCGACCTCGCGTCGGTTTTTTACGCTCCTCTGAGCCAGCTCGATGACGTGACATACCGGCATGAAGTACTGGCGGACCTGGAGCGCCCCCTTGTCCGGGCTGGAGTGAGAGACTTTGGGCGCGGGATGCGCCAGTCCCGTGACATCCTTGCCCAGGCTCGGTCCATGCGCAGCCGCTGGCAACAGGAGCGCCTGTTTGTCGACGCGGTTTCAACCTATTGTGCCGCAGTTATCGCGTTGACAACCGCCTTTTCAACGCTCGAACTGTATTCCCGCGGCATGCGGGTGCTGGCGGAGTACATCTCCACCTACTGCTCGTCGCCGGATTTCACGCGATTGGCGGACGAAGCCAGCGATGTCGTGACCGAACTGGCCACGGTCACGTACGCGCTGAACATCAAAGACACCCGGGTAACTGTTACCGAGCAGCGGGACGAGCCTGATTATGCCAGGGAAATAGAGACGTTCTTCGCCAAGTTCGGCAACGGGCTGGCGAGCGAGCACACGGCCGCCATCCCAAACCGGCTGAACATGAACGAAGTCGAGGCCGAGATCCTCGAGCTCGTGGCCCGCCTCAACCCCGGGCCGTTCGGGGCGTTGGACGAATATTTTCGGCGTCACCAAGGCTTCCTGGACGCCGCCATTTCCGCCTTCTATCGCGACTCACAGTTCTACCTTTCCTATCTCGACTACATCGAGCCCCTGCGGGAAGCGGGCCTGCCGTTCTGTTACCCGCGTCTATCTGTCTCGCCTGGACGCGTACGGGCCGACGCCGCCTTCGACCTCGCCCTGGCGGCCAAGATCACCTCGCGGCCTTCACAGAGCGCCATCGTGACCAACGACTTCGACCTTGGCCCGGACGGCCGCGTCCTGGTTATCACGGGGCCCAACAATGGGGGCAAAACGACCTTTGCCCGGGCCTTCGGCCAGCTCCATTACCTGGCCAGCCTGGGCCTCCTGGTGCCGGCCCGAGAAGCCGACCTGGTGCTCGCTGATGTGGTACTCGACATCCTTCGCCCAGGCCGAACGGCTCGGCACGGGCAGGAGCCACCTCGAGGAAGAGCTCGTGCACCTCCATGACGTCGTCGGACAGGCTTCCCCCCGTAGCGTCATCATCCTGAACGAAAGCTTCTCGTCGACCACCCTGCGCGACGCGACCGTGCTCGGCCGAGCGGTCCTGGCCCAGCTTGTGGCTCGTGGTTCGCTCTGCGTAGTCGTGACCTTTGTCGACGAGCTGGCCACCGCCAACCAGGCCACGATCAGTATGGTCGCTACTGTCGACCCTGATGACCCGGCAGTGCGCACTTACAAAATCGTTCCCAGGCCACCGGGCGGGCTGGCCTATGCCGCCGCCCTGGCTGAGCGCTATGGGCTCACCTACCGGGCGGTAACCGACCAGGTGGCCGGCTGAGAAAGTGCCTAAAGGTGGTGACTGAGTGAGAGTCCTGCTCATGCACCCGAGCGAGGATTTCGAGCCCGACCGGGAGCTACCGCCCGAGAGCGACGGTCTGGTCGAGGACCTTGGTCTTTCCCCTCTCTTCGAGGCCATGGCCAGCGGCGACAGGTTCCTTTTGGGTGTAGGTAAGGCAGCCGTGCTTTCGCCGCTGACGGAGCCGAGCGAGATTGTTTACCGCCAGGAAGCCCTCGCCGACTGCCTCGCCCACCCGGAGTTCGTGAATGAGCTGTACTCGTTGGCGACCGAGGCCGTTGAAAGCCACAAGAAGGTCATGTCCTGGGGCATCACCCCTTCCCCGGAGAGCCTCCATTACATCTCCCACCACGCGTTGGAGCTCCTCTTGGGCTACCTCGTCCGCTTGCGTCGCCTGACAGCCGAACAAGGCTCGGAGATGTCTTCTGCGGCGTTCGTCCGCCTCCGCTCGTTGGTCCTGAGCGAGCTCGACGACGCCTACCTGACACTCCTTCAAGGCCATCTCGACGAGCTCAGGCTCCGGCCCGGCCTCTGGATGAGTGCCCATCTCGGTCGCGCCAACAAGGGCACCGGCTATACGCTTCACAAGGCGCCGGCGGGAGCACGGCGGCACCGGCTGTCCCGGCGAGGCCAGGACGGCTATAGTTTCACCGTCCGCGACGATGACAACAAGCGCCTGAGGGAGCTGGGCGAGCTAAAAGCAAGAGGGATAATCGTGGTGGCTAACGCCCTCGCCCAATCTGTCGAGAACGTCGTTTCCTTTTTCAGTTCGCTCCGCTCCGAACTCGCGTTTTATATCGGGTGCCTTAATCTTCGGTCCGCTTTGGTGACAAGGGACGAACCGGTCTGCACTCCCGTACCAATGCCTGTCGACAGTCACTGGTTCCGGGCGACTGGCCTCCACGACCCTGGCCTCAGCCTCCGTACAGACGGGCGTACTGTGGGCAACGACCTGAGCGCTGACGGTAAGGCGCTCGTCGTGGTGACGGGGGCCAACCGGGGGGCAAAACCACGTTTTTGCGCAGCATTGGCCTGGCGCACCTCATGATGCAATGCGGGATGTTCGTGGCCGCGCAATCGTTCAGTGCTGGCGTGTGCCGGCGCGTCATTACCCATTTCAGGCGGGACGAAGACCGCTCATGGCCGGGGGCAAGTTCGAGGAGGAGCTGGCCAGGATGAGCGTCGCCATTTCCCATATCTCGCCCGGGTGCCTATTGCTATGCAACGAGCCGTTCGCTTCGACGAACGAGCGGGAAGGCTCGGACATCGCCCGGCAAGTCTTCCTTCCGTTGGCCAGCGCGGGAGTGAAGGTCGTCGTGGTTACCCACCTCGTCGACCTGGCCGAAAGCCTTTATGAAAAGCGCCTCGGCTATGTCCTTTTCCTGCGTGCCCAGGCAAAGCCAGGCCCAACAATTCAAGCTCCTAGAGGGGGCACCGGAGCCGACTGCTTACGCCGAGGACGTCTACAAGCAGATCTTCGGGGAGTTCCCCGCCGACGTCCTGGGCGCCCCATCGTCCGCTAACCGCCAGGCCTGATCGGTGGCCGTGGCCGCCCGTAGCGGCGTCCGGCTCGAGCCCCGGACATGAGCGACCCGTCGGGGGCTGGCGATGCTGTCCCTGCTCGCAGTGAGCTGCCGCGTCGCCCCTCGGCAGCACGTCGTTGATGGTGACCCCGCTGTGTATAGGCGGTTCCGCCATAGGCAGCATGCCCCAGGTTTTCGGAGAAGAAGTTGACTTCGAGCGGGCCGTAGAGACGGTCAGGCATGCGTTCGACAGCCCGATAAACTTTCTCGATACCTCCAATGGCTATAGCCACGGAGAGCGAACGGCGGATCGGCGCCGCCATCGCTGAGCGTGGCCGGCTGCCACCAGGCTTTGTCCTGGGCACCAAGGTGGACCCTGACCCCGCTATCGCGAGTCCAGCGGGGACAGAGCCCGGCGCTCTGCCGATGAGAGCCTCGAGCGTCTGGGGGTGCAGAGCTTCCAGCTCCTTTATCTACACGACCCCGAACGCATTGGCTTTTCTGCTGCCATGGCCCTCGGCGGTCCCGTCGACGCTCTGATCTCGTTTCGGGACGCAGGAGTGGCCTTGCACATCGGCGTAGCCGGCGGGCCGCTCGAGATGCTGGAACAGTTCATCGGTACCGGCGTGTTCGAGGTGGTGCTTACGCATAACCGTTTTACACTGGTCGACAGGTCCGCCGAGCGGCTCATCGACAAAGCGGCGGCGGCCGGCGTCGGAGTAGTGAACGCCGCCGTGTTCGGTGGCAGCATCCTGGCTAAAGGCACCGGTCATACCGATCGGTACGCCTACCGCAAGGCCGGTACGGAGGTACTCGACCGCATCCGGGCCATGGAGGAAGCCTGCACGAGGCTCGGGTACTCCCTGCGGGCGGCGGCGCTGAACATGTCGGTGCGGGACCCACGGTTAGCTCGACCATCGTTGGAACAGCGACATCAGCCCATGTCGACGAGCTGGTTGACCTGGTTTCGGAGCAGGTGCCAGAGCCACTTTGGGAGGAGCTGGCGGCGCTTGCACCCACACCGGGTGTAAGCCTGTAGTGAGGTCGGTCCCTGGCGGTCGGCGCGCCGCTGTTCCCTCACTACTCGCTCGCGACCGGCTTGCTCATTATTGTTTTGGTCGCCCAGTCGCCGGCAAGGCGGCCGGCATACCAGTCTTCATACCCGTTCTCGGTAATGGCGATCTGGATGTCCTCCTGGCGCAGCCGACTTTGCCCAGCCGGGTCACCAGGGCGCGATAAAGCTCTCGTTTTAGTGCCACCGGGTAGCGATGGACCATGAGGACCTGGATCACCATCAGACTTTGGCGGTCGACGCCTCCGTACGTCGGGTCGAATACCAGCTCGCCATTGTCGCGAGGACGAAAGATTTGGAACTTGTCGTCCGGCGGGATGTCGAGGGCGTCGATGAACGCAAGGTGAACTTCCTCGCGGATCTCGGTCCCTTTCTCCTCGAATAAGGGCCGTGGCAGGTCGAATTGTACGAGTGGCATCCGGATCCTTTGTGGGTCGGGGATAGTTGGTCACCTTATTTGGCGTCGCCAGACGGGCGGCCCCCCGTTTCTTCAAGCGACTCTGGCCGGGGAATTCCTGGCGGACGAAATGGGGCTCTGCTCAGTATGCCAAGCTCATGTTAGAGGGCGACGAGGCGCCGCTGATGGTAGCGGCCGAGAAATATCTGAACGACGCCAACTCTTTTACTCAGTTCGCATATGGCTTGGCCGTGAAGGCTCCGTACTACGGGACTCGCGGGACAGCACGCTGCCCGTGCAGATGGGACCCGTTGTTGTCGGACCTGGAGAGCGTTCACCCTCAGCGAGATACCATCGAAGTTCTCGTTGCAGACGGTGGCCGTGGCCAAAGTCGGCGGGTTGAGCTCAGGGCTTTTTCCCGAACGAGGCCCAGGTGGTCAGGCGGCTGGGATGTGCGTGGGACTTTGCCGATCGGCCGGCGGCGTGTGCATCCCGGTTAGCCCGTAACCCCCGCCGGCCACAACTATCGTGAGGACGGTTTGGGGGGACGTGACGGCGCCCGAATGATAACCCAGCCTTCAAGTCGGCTCTGTCACGAGGACTGTGACTGAGGACGAACATGAGCACTACGGAACAGCTACCGCTCTCGGTGAGCGAAGATGACCGTGTCGTCATAAAGGAAACGAGGTCGAAGCAACGGCGGGTACCGCTAGGCGAGCTGGTCTCGCTGGCCCCACCTATCCTGATCTATACGTTCCTCCTGGTTGGGCCGGCAATCGTCGCCCTGGCCCTGAGCTTTTTCTCATGGAACGGCATCGGTGCCTTCAAATGGGTGGGGTTAGGCGAGTGGTCGCGGTTTTTCAGGGACAGCGGAGTGTGGTACGCACTTTGGCTGACCATCCAGGTGACGGTGATCAGCTGGTTCGTCCAGACGTTGTGCGCGGTGGCGATCGGCGTAGCCACGGCCAGGCCGAGCCGCACAAACAGTGTTCTGGCCGCCGTGTACGTCGTGCCCTTGCTCGTGTCGACGACCGCCGTGGCGTTGCTTTGGGGGGCTTTTCTGTCACCCACGCTGGGCGGCCTCGCTTACCTCGGGCAGGATCTCCACCTGGCTTTCTCTCAACGACGGACTGGCTTGGCAACCCGCACATCGTCGTTTACGTAATCACGCTGGTAGTGGCCTGGGAGCTGACCCCGTTTTATGTGCTGCTTTACCGGATCGCCCGCCAGCAGTTCCCAATTTCCCCTCTACGAAGCCGCTGAGCTGGACGGCGCCACGCCCTCACAAAAATTCTTCGACGTCACCATACCTCAACTGCGCAACACCATCGCCATGACCAGCATCCTCATGGTTATTACAGGGCTCACGAACTTCGACCGTCTTCATCTTGACCGATGGAGCCCCCGGGAGTCATCGACCGTGCTGCCTTTGTACGTGTACAACCTGGCTTTTTTCTCCAACGAGTACGGATATGCAATTCCATCGCCGTGTTTCTCGTAGTCGTCGGTCTGGTGCTCGGAGCCGTGATCATGTGGTTCTCGCGGTTTTCGTCAACTGCTCGTCAAACCGAGGGAGGGTAGAAGCCTGTGGTAGTGGCAGCGGGGTCGCGAGTGCGGCGGACGTGGTTCGAGCAGTCGTATGGGGAGGTTTGTGTTGCTCGGTGCATGGCCTCTCGTTATCATCCCCTTCTATTACTTGATCATTTCGCAAGGAGGGCGTCGAGACCTCACTGGGTCAACAAT
>CAVVMN010000008.1:0-865028 GCA_963749305.1 uncultured Acidimicrobiaceae bacterium | reverse complement strand
GCCACGCACATCGACTTGGACCGAAGTGACACCGGCCGGCACAGTCCAGGTCTGGACGGCATCCGTATATGAGAAGCTCACCATCGTAGGAGAATCAGCCCAGACGGCAGACCCGCCGACGACAACCACTACCAAGAAGGCGGTTACAGTCGCTGTGGCCGCCCCAAGTGCGGCGAGCACCCGGTTGCGGCACCGAACGTGTTGAGCAGGAGAAATAATCGGTGTGCGACTATCTTTCATTCTGCGCCTCCCGTCGGCCCGCCTATCCTGACCAGCCCCGCAGGTCTGACTTACAGTACCTTGACCGGAATATCGTGGTCAACTGCGCACGTTGAGTGGTCCAAAGGGGATCTTGCCTTCGCGTCAAAAAGGTCACGAAACGATGGGAATTCTCAGACGCACACTCGTTGCCACGCCGGGGTTCATTACAGTGCGCCAACAACCTTCGTCACCAAGGCCGACGCGCTTGCCTGGCACTCTGGTACCGAGACCGACGTTCATCGCGGTGCGTGGGTTGACCCGGCCGGGGCGCGGATGGCTGTTGGCGAACTGGCCGCCCGCTGGCTCGAGCACGAGCCTTCCAAACGGACGAGCGCCGTAACCCACGACGAGACGATATTGCGTCTGCACGTCCCGCCGCAGGTCGGCAAAAGCCGCGTCGGAGATGTCGCGCCTCCTGATGTGCAGAAGCTCGTGAATGGGTGGCCCAAGATGCAGGCGCCGCGTACGGCTCGGCGACAATACGACGTGGTCCGCGCTTTGTTTGCGTATGGCATCGGATCTGACTGGCTTGCACGGTCTCCGTGCCGCGGCATCGACCTGCCACGGGTGGGAGCGTTGCGCCGTCCGCCGATCGCTCCAGACGATGTTGCGACGATCGCCAAACAAATCGACGCCCGCTACAGCTAGATGGTCGGGCTCGGCGCCGTGCTCGGCTTGCGGTGGGGCGAGGAAGCTGGCCTCACGGTTGGGAGGCGGACCTCGTTCGCGGAACGGTGACCGTGACCGAGCAGCTGAACCGGGACCGGCAGCTCGGGCCACCCAAGTCGGCCGCTGGCCGGCTAGCACTAACGCTTCCCAAGGTGTTAGGAACCCTGCTCGGCGCGCACCTCGCGGCTTCGGGCCTCACCGCCGCCCACGGTGACGTACTGGTCTTCACTTCGCCTCGTGGAACGCCGCTCGATTACTCCCGTTGGCGGCAGCGGGTTTGGGTTCTTGCAGTCAATGCTGTCGGCTTATCAGGCGTCACCTTTCACGATCTGCGGCGGGCAAATGCGACGGCGCTGGTTCTCGATGGGGTTGACTTGAAGACCGCCGAGGCCCGTTTGGGACATAGCGATCCGCGTCTCACGTTGGCTGTCTACACCCAGGCAACGACCGAAGCCGACAAGGCGGCTTGGTCTCTGAAGGTGACGTGTGCGAGGCCAAGGACTTTTGGGATGCCCTTAGGGGTCTCGGCGGTTAATCGGATTCACCCGCCGAAGCGGCCCGGCCGCCTTGCGCTACACACTCGATGTACCGACGTTGTACAGGCCATGGCTATGGTCCAGGCCATCGTTGTCTAAGAAGTCGACACTGTACGAGTTGTCACCAACGTAGATGTGCACGTTTGTGTCAGTCTGGAAAAGAATGTCGCCGCAGGAGTTCTGCGTCATAATGTTGTAACCGGAATAGTAGTTGATATATTCGGACGGAGCTTCTCCGATTACGATAAGGCTCGGCTTCATCTTGCCCAACCGGGTGTGCAGGACCTTGCCGGAGTCACGACCGTGGTGGGGGCGAAGAGAATGTCCACTGTGGGTATTTTGACTTTGTCCTCGATTTTCTCCATAAAATCCCTCTCAAGATCACCCATCCAGAGCATGGTGGGACCATTCTGGACCTTGTATTGGAGGATTATGGAGATGTTGTTGGGCGTCATTCCAGCCGCCACATCCGCCAGGGCGCTCTTGAAGTCTGGGTCAGCAGTAGTCGGCCAGAGTGCATTTAGTCCCGAGCTGCTCCGATCTTCGTCGTCGAGGTTCATCCAGCGACGCTGGCACCCGCTAGATAGATAGAAGGCATGGTTGCCGCCCCGGAGAGAGCAATAGCGTTTGAAGTCACTCGTAGGACTCGACTTAGTAGTCGCGTTCTTCACGCAATAGAAGTTGACGATGGAGAGATGATCGCCAAGTTCGACTAGCCCGGAGATATGATCCTGATCAGGGTGAGCGGAGATAAAGCGAACAACGCCATTGTTTGTCGACTGGGTCGCCACCAGGCGAGCGTTGCGGGTACGCACGCTGTTGTGCCGTTGCCGTTCGAGGTGATCGAGGAAGGCGCCAATGAGCCCGGCGTCAAGGTCGGCTAGGCCCAGTTGGCTGGGTGCCTTGCCCGTGCGGTCTTCGGCGAAGCGCAATAGGAGCCGGAACGTGTCCCGATAGGAAGCCACGGTGTGAGGACTGACGCGGCGTTGAGCGACGAGGCGTTCGGTGAAGAACGATTGCAGGAGCGGTGCCAGCGAGTTCATAGCACGGCCCCCCAGCGTTGCTCCAAGCGCTCGGCGGCCATCGCCAGCAGTTCCGGCTTGGCCGACAAGTACCAACCCGTTGAGATCGGGGTCGACGTGGCCGAGATAGGCTGACAGGAGCGGCGGCCGTGCTTGGACGTCGGAACCCGCTTTATAGCAGTCCTCGAACGTGGCGCAGGCGAAGCCGTGGCGGAAATCGTGGAGCCGAGGCCGGCGGTTGGGCGACCTCGGGACGAGCCCGGCGGCTCGGGCGAGGCGCTCGAAGTGCCAGCGGGCACCGCCATAGCTGAGCCGTCGGCCGCTCCGGGCAACAAAGAAGCTCTGCGAGCGCGGCCGGGGGAAGTGCTTGTCGCGGCTCTCTGGCATACTCGGCGAGCATCGAGGGTGCTGTGATGTAGGTGCACTTCGCGCGAGCGCTCGAACTTGCTTTGATGGACCACGAGGGCACCCTGGTCCCAGTCGATGTCGTCGTCGTCGAGGCGCGGGGCTTCACCAACACGCATGCCGGTCACGGACAGCAACCCGATCAGGCCCGACAAGTAGTGGCGTGAAACCAAAACGTTCGTCGGCTGCGGCGTCCATCAGTGCGGCGACGTCGCGTGCCGAGTAGAGCTACGGCGTGGCCCGCACGCTCGCGCTCGTGACTGGTGGGAGCAAGTCCAGGGCCGGGACCTCCGTTTCGGGGTCAGTGGCGCTCAGGTGCCGGGCGTAGCAGCGCACAACGCACAAGCGCGCTCTCCACCAAGCCGTTTTAGCTCGAGCGGGAGAACAAAGAGCTCCGCCGGGCCAACGAGATCCTGAAGTCAGCGGCGGCTTTTATGCAGAAGCCGCGGTTATGTAGAAAGGGCTGAGGCAGCGGTCGAAATCACAGCGACTCAAGGAACGCGAGCAACGCATCAGGCGGCTTGTAGCGGACCCGTGAGACATGCGGTTGGGCGGTTTTGGCAAGGGCACGTTCCTTCAACACCATGTTCTCGTGGTGGTAAATGTCGGTCGTGCGGACCGACTCGTGCCCGAGCCAGGGGGCAATGACGGCAACGTCGACCCCAGCCTCCAAGAGCCGCATCGCGCAGCTGTGGCGCAAGGTGTGCGGCCCTACTTTCTTGGACATGATCGACGGGGCAGCCCTCCCGAGCACGGGCCACGTGACGCTGCACAAGTTTCGCGATGGCATCACGGGTAAGTGGCTTGCCGCTTGGCCCGGGGAACAAAGGGCCCTCCAACGCGCCGCCCAGTTCTTCCACCCACGCTCGCAATAGAGCGGATGTCTGGGCAGTAAGCGGCGTGCACCGCTCCTTCCTGCCTTTCCCAGTGCAGCGCACGTGAGGGCCTTTGCCAAAACTCACGTCTTGACGACTGAGGCCAGCAAGCTCCCAGACCCGCAAGCCTGCCTGCAGCGCCAATGCCAACAACGCCCGGTCCCTCCTCCCGGTGCGGGTCGAAGTGTCCGGAGAGGCGACCAAGGCCTGTGCTTCGACTTCGTCGAGATAGCTCAACGACGGGTGCCCTTTGCGCTTGGCGGGGATAGCGAGCACTCGCTGGACCACTGCGGCGTGCTCGGGGTGGCGCAAGGAGGCAAAGCGAAAGAACGCGTGCAAGCAGGCGAGGCGGGCATTGCGGGTAGCAACCGAAACGTGCCGCTCGGCTTCCAGGTAGTCCAAGAAGCGGGCGACGAAAGGCGCGTCGAATCCTCGATCGATAATGATGCCGGCGCCTTTGCTTTGTTTTGCAGGGCAAAACGAAGCAACAAGCAGAAGTGGCAGCCGCTCGGGGCGGCCGCCTTTCCTAGTCAGCTGCAACTCGCCGGCCCGCCAGTCGATGTCGTCCAGCTCCAAGGCCACGAGCTCGCCGTCGCGCAGGCCGAGGCGCGCCAAGAGGACCAAGATGGCGTAGTCGCGCCGGCCCATGGCGCTGTCACGGTCACAACTGCCGAGAGCAGCGCCTCGACTTGGGCTGGGCTGGCTCCTCGGGGCAGGCACGGGTCCCACCCCGCGACCGAGAGCACGGCTTGGTCGAGCGCAGGGGGCGTGAGGCCCTCGAAGCTGAGGAAGCGCAGGAAGCACCGCAGCGCCGATACGACTTGGCGGGCAGACGAGATGCTCCTGCCGGCACAGGTCCTTGCTGTGAACCCAGTTATGTCCGATGCCGCAAGCTGGTCGAGGCCGAGGTCGTCGCCCCGTTCGGAAAGGAACAGGCGCCCCACGTACAGGTAGAACCTGGCCGTGCCCTCCACCAGGGCTCGTTCGGACAACAAATAGGCACGGAAGCGGACGAGGACGGCACCGGCAGGGCCGGCTTCTGCGCTCGTGGCCGGTGCTACCAGGGCTCCCGCCCGCCGCAAGCAACCGAACAACGGCGCCAGCGCCTGCGTGGTCAGCAGGTTGCTGCGCCCCTCTTGCCGACGGCGCAAAAAGAAGGGCTCGGCCATGAGCTCGTCGAGGCTTGTGAGCGGGACCGCCTCTTCTATCAGCCAGCCGTCCAAGTTGGCCAATAGCTGTAGGTGCTTCTTGACCGGTGATGGCGTATAACCGAGCTCGACCAGGCAGGACCGGAACCCATGAGCGTGCTCGGCGGGCGGCCCTCTCAGGTGACGGCTTCTGTTGTTGGGCACGATGTCTCCTCTCTCCCAAGGTCGGGGAGTGGATCATCGGCCTCCTGCGCACGCCGCGCTTATGTAGACCTGTCCGTCGCGGTCGCTGCGCTGGGCGCTAAAAATCCGGGGCGCTTCTACATAACCGCGGCTTCTGCATAAAAGTCGACGCCGCCTTGAGAATTTCGTTCGCCCGGCGCAGCTCCCGGTTCTCCCGCTCGATCTCCTTCATGCGAGCCCGCTCATCGGACGTCAAACCGGCCCGGAACCCGGCGTCGGTCTCGGCTCTGCGCACCCATTGCCGCAGGCTCTCATGGTTCACCTGCAACTTGGCCGAGATCGACTGGATCGCCTTCCATTGCGTCGGGTACTCGTCCTGGTGCTCAAACACCATCCGTACTGCCCGGTCCCGAAAATCCTGCGGGTACGGAGGCCGCGGCGCTCGCTTCTGCTCTGACACTGCTCCATCCTCTCAAAGGTTGGAGCAGTCACCGATCCCGGGGCGGTTCAACCAAGGTGCTGTGCCGCCTGCGCGCAGAACGGAGAATCTAGCGCCTGCGGTTTCGGGCAAGGGAGCTGACGGAACGACGGAGGAATTGTGATCCAGGACAACCTTAAGCTGTCGAACGGACAAACGAATTTCCTGAACCAAGCCGAGATGCTAGCAGGTCTCACAGCGCCGCTAAGAGAGTCGGGGTCCCAAACCGAACGCGACCTACTGACGGGCGCCGGGGTGCTTCTTGTGTCGTCCGCCAGCTTGATGGTCCACCCCTCCCCCAGGTTGATTGGACCACCTGGCCGGGTGACTAGTGTTGGCAGGTTGGTGATCGCGGCTGTAGCGGTCTAGGTCAAGGGCGGCGTCGTCGGCGAGGCCGCGGAGCAGTAGTGCCGACGGGGAGGGTCGGTTTTTCGTGGCTCCGGTAGGACTCTCCTTTAAGGACGAGCTCGTAGGCGGCGGACTTCAACCCGTAGAAGGCGGACTGGGCCAACAGGGGCGTCTGACATCTGCCCCAGCCGCTCAACGGGTCCCCGGTTGGAAGTGACCACGGTTGAAGAGGCCCGGTGGCGCTCGACGATGAGCTCGTAAGTATGCCGCGAGTGAGATAGTTACGACTATGCCGCGTGGACGATTATGCCGCGCAAGCCGGGCTGGCCCTTGTCGACAGGTATGGAGACAAATGGTTGTGTCGGCATAATCTGCGCGCCGGGATGCTGCTCTTCTCGTCAGGAGAGGAGATCAGCCATGGACCGGGCTTCCCGGGTCCGAGTAGCAGGGCCGCTGGCCCCGTACGCGTCAGAGTTCCGAGACCAGCTGTTGCGGTTGGACTACAGGCCGGCGTCCGCGAGTGCTCATTTGGCCCTCATGTCACAACTCAACCGGTGGCTGGAATTGCGGAAGCTGGCCCCAGAGGCGCTGACAGCGGCCGTTATTTGCTTGCTTCCTCGTCGACAACCGTGCCAAGGGGCACCGGTTCCCGAAGTCGGCGCACGGCGGAGAGTTGCTGATCAGCTTCCTGCGCAATAAAGGCGCCGCGCCCGAGGCCCCCGAGGCCGTGCTGAACGACCGAGGCGGTCCTTGAGCATTTTCGCCGTTACTTGGTGAACGAGCGGGGACTGGTCAGCGGCACGATATTTAATCACCTGCACGCGGCCAAGCTGTTTTCAATAGCTTGAGCCCCCCAGTCTTGGCCCACCTCGACCGGCTGGAGGCTTCGTGTGTGCATCGCTTTATCGTGGCCGAGTCTAAGCGTTGCAGCGTGGCGTCCACGAAGTGCGTGGTAAGCGGCTTGAGAATCCTTGCTGCGTTTTTCGCACTTGGAGCGCATCACCTATATCTCACTGGCCGGTGCTGTGCCGACGGTGGCGGGCTGGACGGGCACCTGGCCGCCCGCGCGGCGTAGTCCGGGAGTCGGTCCGCCGCCTGCTCGCCAGTTGTGACCGGGCCTGCCCCCAGGGGCGGCGGGACTTTGGCGTGCTTACGGTCCTTAAGCGTCTCGGGCTGCGCGTTGGCGAAGTGGCCGCGCTGGAGCTGGGCGATGTCGATTGGTTCAACGGCGAGCTCCTGGTGCGAGGGAAGGCCCATCGAGTCGGCGTCACCCGTTGCCACCCGACGTTGGTGAGGCTTTGGCCGACTACGTGCGGGTGGCCGGCCCTCGGGCGAGGACCGAGCGCTGTTCCTGCGGGTCCTCGCCCCGCACCGGGGGTGAGCCGTGCCGCGCTCATCGTGGCCGTCAGGTCGGCCTGCGACAGGACTGGGCTTGCCCCGGTGGCGGTCCAGCGGCTCCGTCCAGCGTGGTCAGCGACTTGTTACAAGCCGGCGCCGGGCTGCCCGAGATCGGCCAGCTCCTGCGGCACCGCAGCGTGGCAGCACTGCCATCGATGCCAAAGTCGACACTGCTGGCCTACGACAGCGGGCTGGACCCTGGCCTGGAGAGCGGTCATGAGCGACTTGCGCCGGGCGGCGGGGAGTACATCGCCATCCGTCGAGCCGTCGGCTTCAAGCTGGGCCATGCAGAGCGGATGCTCGCCAACTTCGTTGCTTTCGCAGAATCAGAAGGTGCCGGCCGCGTCAGCGCCGACCTCGCGGTGAGGTGGTCGACACTTCCTGCTCGAGCTCGGCGATGCGCTCGCGGTCCGACTTGGTCCTGCCCGGGCGGCTGCCGTGGTCGACTTCAGCCTCTATGACCCAGCGGCGCAGGGTCTCCCGCTGGAGGCCTAGCTGGGCCGAGATGTCGGTGTAACCGCCGTCGTCCAGGCCTCGGGCCTCACGCCACTCCATCACCAAACGGACAGCCCGCTCTCTCAGCTCGTCGGGGTACACCCTCGGTCTTGCCATCTGCTCCATCCTCTCTGCTCAGAATGGAGCCTCCGTGGATCCCGGGGCGGTTCACCCACTGGCCCGCGAAGCGCTGGGCGTTGGCCTAAGGGGGCCGGCACCGGCGCGATGCCCTGGCAGGCTCGCAAACCACGCTGCGATGCCGCGCCCATGGAACAGCGCCAAGCCGAGGCGCGCCAGCTCGACGGCTCACCTCCTAGCGCCCGTTCGACCGAGCATGCGTGCACACGGACGCCAAAGGCTCCTCGATTGCCCCCGCCAGGTCGGCCGCTCGCAAGGCTGGGTCGGGTTCCAACTGCTGGTGGGCGAACGCCACGACCTCTGCGGACGTCTTGTGTGCCCGGCGGGCCTGGGACGGGCCGGCACCATGGGCGGCCAGCCCCCCGGCGTCGATGGCTGCCGCCACTTGATAGAACAAAGGCCTCGAAAAGCCGAACTCGGTGGCCGAACCGCTCACGGCATTGCCATCGAGGCGCACCTGCCTCCGTGCACGCCATTACAAACGAAATCAACCTGTTTATACCCTGGAATACGCGCGAGCTTCTAGCTCGCGGTTAGAAGCATCGCGCGCGACGCCCTCGCTGCGTGTCTTTGGACTACAGGTCGACCAGGAGGCCATTATCGCAAAAAGACACAAACGTTGACTGGCGGTCAGGGCCGGCGCAGACCTCTCTCGCTCATTCGTTCTCTGGTCTCTCCCGCAACGGCGTGACCAGGCGGCCACGGCCGGATCGAAGTGCCTCACCTGTTTCTGACCACTCAGTGCGGGCAGTTGACCGCCCATGTCTGTCAAGCTACTGTCAGGTGGCCACTCGTGCGGGCGACCGTTATAGGCGGAGAGGTAACCAGGTTGAAGCCTTCAGGAAATTGTTCGCCAAACAATCCTCGTAAGGCGACCGATCGGCACCTGGTCAGCTCCTTCCTTCGTTTTGGGGCGGTTGTGGTTACCGTCGCCGCTTCGGTCGCAGCCATCGTCCTCAGCAACGCCACTCCGGCCTCGGCCGGGCCAACAACAGTTCACTTCTCCTATACCGATGCCGTCCAAACCTGGACCGTGCCAGCGGGGGTGACTTCGGTCGAAGTGGACGTTCGGGCCGCTCAGGGCGGTGGGACCTACGGTGGCTTAGGGGCTCGCGTGGTTTCGGTTATCGCAGTCGTCCCCGGCCAGACGGTTTACATTTATGTCGGCGGACAACCGACGTCGTGGGGCGCTACCGGCTTCGACGGTGGGGCCAACGGGGGTGGTTCGGGGACCGGCGCGGGTGGCGACGCCACCGACGTGCGCCTCGGCGGTACGGCGCTGGCCGACCGGGTCGTGGTGGCCGGCGGTGGTGGCGGCCAGGGGACGGGGGCCGACGCGGTCGACGGCCCTGGGGGCTCGGGTGGCTCGTTCAACGCCGCCCAAGCGGGCACTCCCGGCGACTGTTCGGGCTCAGGTGGCGGCGGTGGGACCAACAGTGCCGGAGGAAGCGCAGGTTCTGGTGTGCATAACGGCACGGCGGGGTCGCTCGGCATCGGTGGCAATGGCAGTGGCTACATCCCCCTGGCCGGTGGCGGTGGTGGCGGCTACTACGGCGGCGGTGGCGGCGCCGGTTGCTACAACTTCGCCGGCGGTGGTGGCGGTGGCTCAGACTTTGTCGAGGCCACGGCCACCTCGGTGCAGGACTTCGCCGGCTACAACGCCGGCAGTGGCTCGGTCACGGTCACTTACCCTCCGTCGTCTCCCTCCTCGTCCCCAAGCAGCGGCACGAAAGACTTCTCCTACACTGGGACCCCGCAGCTCTGGACTGTGCCAGCCGGGGTGACGTCGGTCCAAGTCGACGTACGCGGTGCTCAGGGCGGCGGCACCTACGGTGGCTTCGGTAGCCGGGTAGAAGCCAACGTGCCGGTCATCCCCGGCCAGGTAATGGTGGTCGACGTCGGCGGACAACCGACGTCGTGGGGCGCTACCGGCTTCGACGGTGGGGCCAACGGGGGTGGTTCGGGGACCGGCGCGGGTGGCGACGCCACCGACGTGCGCCTCGGCGGTACGGCGCTGGCCGACCGGGTCGTGGTGGCCGGCGGTGGTGGCGGCCAGGGGACGGGGGCCGACGCGGTCGACGGCCCTGGGGGCTCGGGTGGCTCGTTCAACGCCGCCCAAGCGGGCACTCCCGGCGACTGTTCGGGCTCAGGTGGCGGCGGTGGGACCAACAGTGCCGGAGGAAGCGCAGGTTCTGGTGTGCATAACGGCACGGCGGGGTCGCTCGGCATCGGTGGCAATGGCAGTGGCTACATCCCCCTGGCCGGTGGCGGTGGTGGCGGCTACTACGGCGGCGGTGGCGGCGCCGGTTGCTACAACTTCGCCGGCGGTGGTGGCGGTGGCTCAGACTTTGTCGAGGCCACGGCCACCTCGGTGCAGGACTTCGCCGGCTACAACGCCGGCAGTGGCTCGGTCACGGTCACTTACCCTCCGTCGTCTCCCTCCTCGTCCCCAAGCAGCGGCACGAAAGACTTCTCCTACACTGGGACCCCGCAGCTCTGGACTGTGCCAGCCGGGGTGACGTCGGTCCAAGTCGACGTACGCGGTGCTCAGGGCGGCGGCACCTACGGTGGCTTCGGTAGCCGGGTAGAAGCCAACGTGCCGGTCATCCCCGGCCAGGTAATGGTGGTCGACGTCGGCGGACAACCGACGTCGTGGGGCGCTACCGGCTTCGACGGTGGGGCCAACGGGGGTGGTTCGGGGACCGGCGCGGGTGGCGACGCCACCGACGTGCGCCTCGGCGGTACGGCGCTGGCCGACCGGGTCGTGGTGGCCGGCGGTGGTGGCGGCCAGGGGACGGGGGCCGACGCGGTCGACGGCCCTGGGGGCTCGGGTGGCTCGTTCAACGCCGCCCAAGCGGGCACTCCCGGCGACTGTTCGGGCTCAGGTGGCGGCGGTGGGACCAACAGTGCCGGAGGAAGCGCAGGTTCTGGTGTGCATAACGGCACGGCGGGGTCGCTCGGCATCGGTGGCAATGGCAGTGGCTACATCCCCCTGGCCGGTGGCGGTGGTGGCGGCTACTACGGCGGCGGTGGCGGCGCCGGTTGCTACAACTTCGCCGGCGGTGGTGGCGGTGGCTCAGACTTTGTCGAGGCCACGGCCACCTCGGTGCAGGACTTCGCCGGCTACAACGCCGGCAGTGGCTCGGTGACGGTCACCTGGGCATTCCCCCAAGCGTCCGTCGAGGACGTAACTCTCTCCGGGGGCCCGGTTGGAGCCCCCGAGGCGTTCGGTGGCGGGAGCCTGTCGTCTAAGTGCCCTTGTGCAAGCGGGTTGGTGGTGAACAAACCCGCAGGCATCGACTCGAGCACCGGCGACCTGGTCGAGTCTTCCCAAGACTTGGCGGTACCTGGCCCCGGGATGGCGTTGCAGGTCACCCGGACCTACGACTCAGGCCTGGCCCAGCAACAGGTCTCGGCCGGCGCCGCTCCTGGGGCCCTCGGCTATGGCTGGTCCTACAACCTGGGCATGTCGCTCACGGCCAACGCCACCACGGGAGCGGCGACCCTCGACCAAGAGGACGGCAGCCAGGTCAGCTTCTCGCCCTACGTGCCCGGGCTCTTCGCCTTCCTGGTGCACGGGCTTCCGACAACTACTGCGCCGACCAGCCCTGCGACCCTGGCCACCCTGGAGGAGGCCACCGACGGGTCCTGGACCTTCGTCCGTGACGGTGGGTACCCAGACGACCTTTGACTTTTCCGCTACCGGCCGCTCTGATCGGCGAGACCGACCAGGCCGGCGATTCTCTCAGCTGCCACGTCGGAAGCGGCTGGGGCGGGCGCCTGCCCCGCGGCGGCCACCAGCTGCACGGTGTGGACGAGCTCGGCTTCGGGCCGAGTCCTCACCCTGGCCTTCGACGGCTCGCGGCCGTCTCGTCTCGGCCACCGACGGCGACGGCAACACCGTCTCCTATTGCTACTTCGGCCAGTCCTGTGCCGACGGGGCCAGCGACGGCGGCTCCCAGGACCTCTACTCGGCCACGCCCCCGGGCGGGGCCACCACCACCTACGGCTACGACTCGTCCAGACTCGACCGCCTGCCTTCGACCACGACATCGTCTCCGAGGCCTTGCCCAGCGGGCGGCACGGTCACCAACACCTACAACAGCTCGGGCCAGGTCGCCTCCCAGGACGCCCCGTCGGGTGACGTGACCCTGTCCTACAGCGGTGACAACCAGGCCGTCTCGGGGGGCTCGACGGTGGTGTCCACCTGGCCGGCGGGCACCTCGGGCGGGCTGCCGGCCCAGGAAGTCGACTACCAGTACTCGAGCGGGGCGTTGGTGGCCGAGACCACCGGCTACGGCACCTCGGCGGCAGCCACGGAGTACTTCGACCTGGACCCGACCTCGCTGGTGCCGACGACGGTGCAAGACGGCGACGGCGACCAGACGGCCAGACATCGTGCGCGGCGACGTCTCGGCCGACCCCATGGCCGCCGGCGACGTCACCTTGTCCACCGACGCCCTGGGCAACACCACCGAGTACCAGTACAACGCCGACAACCAGGTCTGGTGCCAGGTGGCCCCGGCCGAGTACCTGGACGGCGTCACCTGCCCGTCGTCGGCGCCCATCCTCGCCGCCGGCCCCGGGGGCAGCGACCCCGACCTCGGGGCCACGATCAGCTCTACAACTCCGCCGGCCAGCTCACCGCCGCCACCGACGCCCTCGGGCAACACGACGACCTACCCTACACCTCGGGCGTGGCCGGGGTCCCCGACGGCCTCCAGTACTGCAGCGTGGACCCGGTCGACTACCAGGCCGGCGTCACCTGCCCCGCCTACGGCGCCGCCCATGTGACCGGGACGACCACCGCCACCTTCGACTCGGCCGGGGACGAGACCTCGGCCACCGACGCCGACGGCAACACGACCACCTACGCCTACGACGCCGTCGGGCCACCCCGGGCTGGTGTCGTCGTCGACCAGCCCCGACGGCACCACCACGGCGTACACCTACAACGGGGCCGGCCAGGTGACGTCGGCAGGTGGTGAGCTTCGGGAGCTACTCGGCCACCACCCTTACGCCTACGACGCCGCCGGGGACCAGTACTGCACGGTGGCCCCGGCCGAGGCGGCCGAGGGTGTCACCTGCCCCTCGTCGCCGCCCTCGTCGCCGCCCGACGCCGAGCGACGACCCCTACCTGGGGGCCACCATCACCACCTACGACGCCGACGGCCGCCCGGTGCAGGTGACCAACCCGCTCGGGGGCATCACCTACACCGCCTACGACGAGGCCGGCAACGCCTACTGCAGGTGGCGCCGGCCGAGGCGGCCACCGGGGTGACCTGCCCGTCGTCGCCCCCCTCGACGCCGCCGACGGTCGGCGACGACCCCTACCTCGGGGCCACCATCACCACCTACAACGCCAGCGGCCAGGCCGTGCAGGTGACCAACCCGCTCGGCGGCATCACCCTCACCAGCTACGACGCGGACGGCAACGTCACCCAGACCACGGTCGAGTCCAACAACTCGACGGCCGACCCCAATGTGGTCACCTCCTACAGCTACGACGCCGACGACCAGGTCACGTCCACCACGGTCGACCCCGGCGGCTCGCCGGCGCGCCACCACCGACCAGGCCTACGACCCCGACGGCAACGTCTACTGCAGCGTCTCGGCCAACGCCGTCGCTGCGGCCGACTACCAGTGCCCGCCGTGGCAGCCAGGCTGGGCCGCCAGCCCGCCCAGCCCGTCGTCGCTCTACTCCTCGACGCCCGGCTCGGCCCAGGCCGACGACGTCACCACCACCTTCTACGACGCCGACGGCGACGAGCTGCAGAGCACCAACCCCGACGTCGAGACCACGGTCACGGCGCTACGACGCCGACGGGCGCACCTACTGCACGCTCGGACCCGACCAACGTCGTCCGCCTGGCTGGCGGCCAACCCGCGGGCACCTACCCCTACCTCTGCCCGGCGGCCCCGCCGGCCACGGCCCCGGCCCCGGGCTCGGACCCCGGCTACGTGACCACCATCTACGACGCCGGCGGGCAACGTGCTGTCGTCCGACCGACCAGGTGGGCGACACCACGCAGCACACCTACGGCCCCGGCGGCCAGGTGCTGACCACGACCAACCCGAGCGGCTACGTCACCACCAACTGCTACTACTACCAGGACGCCACCGGCCAGTGCGCGCGGGGCGCCCCGGCCGGCGGGGGTCAGCGCCGACGACCTGTACTCGACCACCACCCCGGCCACCGCCGCCGACCCCTCGGGCGAGGTGACCAGCTACACCTACTACCCGGGGGGCCAGGCCGACACCACCACCACCCCGGCGGGGACGACCACCGACGCCTACGACGCCGCCGGGGACCTCACCTCGGCTGACCTACTCGGCCACGGCCAGCGGCTACGCGACGCCGGCGAACGTCACCTACACCTACAACCCCGACGGCACCCGCGCGACCATGGCCGACGCCACCGGCACCACCACCTACGCCTACGACGCCAACGGCGACCTCACCTCCCAGGCCCTGGCGGCCGCGAGCGGCACCGGGCCTGGCCAACGCCACCACCACCTACGGCTACTACAGCACCGGCGTGCTGGCGTCGGTGACCTACCCGGCCTACCGCGGTTCGTCTGACCCCGAGGTCAACTACGCCTACGACGCCACCGGGGCCATGGCCTCTGAGACCGACTGGGCTGGGCAACGAGGTCAGCTTCGCCCACGACGGCGACGGCAACCAGACCGGCCAGGACAACGACGTGACCACGGCCGCCCCGGACGGGACCAGCTCGACGACGTTGTCCTACGACGCCGCCGACAACGCCACGGGGCCACCTCCACCCTGGCCCAGGCCTGCTCGGGCGGCTCCGAGACGCTCACCCAGTCCTTCTCCGGCACCGGCGGCTCCACCAACCCCGACGGCCAGCTCACCCGGCTACGGCGCCAGCTACTCGGGCTCGTGCTCGGGGCTGGGCGCCGCCTACCAGGCCGACTACAGCTACGACCCGGCCGGGCGGGTCGCCTACCAGGGCTCGACGGCCCAGGGCTCGGCCCCGGACAACTTCGCCTACGACGCCGCCGGCGACCCCACCACCGTCTCCGAGCACAACAGCGCCGGAACCTTGGCCACCTACACCCAGAGCTTCGACGACGCCGGGGAGCTGACGGCCCAGGCCCCGGCCGGCAGCTCGGGTGGCCCGGTCACCATCTCGGCCGTGGGCGCCCTGGCCGCCGGCACCGGCACCACCCTGTCCGACTCCCCCCAGGTAGCCGGTGACCTGATGGTGCTCACCGTCACCACGGTGAACTCGACCCCGCCCACCGTCACCTCGGTCTCGGGCGGCGGGGTAAGCGACTGGTCCCTGGCCAAGCGGGCCACCGACAGCTCTTATGCCGACGTGGACGAGGAGGTCTGGACCGGGGTGGTGACCACCACCGGGGCGGGGACCATAACCGTCGCCCTCAGCGGTTACGCCGACGCCGACGACCTGATGGCCCAGGAGTTCAGCGCCGGGGCCGGGGCCACCTGGGCGCTGGACACCTCGGGGGCGGCCACCCGCACCGGCAGCCCGTGGGACTACCCCTCCCTCACTGCGTCGGGGACGGGCGAGCTGTACTACGGGGTGGCGGTGGCCAACAACGACAGCACCGAGTCGGGTGGGGGCACGTCGGGCTTCACCTACCTCCAGAGCGGCCAGGTCCTGAACGACATGCTGGCCTACGACACCGACGCCTCGGGCACGGTGGAGCCGGCGGGGACGACGGCCAACAACTACTCCTACGAGGACACCCTGGGCGTGCTCATCTCGGCCACCTCGGCCAGCACCGGCGGGACCAGCTATACCTACGACAGCCTGGGCGACCGCACCGGCGAGACCGCCGGGGGCCAGTCGACCACCTACGGTTACGACCAAGCCGCCCATATGACCAGCGCCCTGACGCCCAGCACCAGTGCCAGTTACCTGTACAACGGCGACGGCCTGGAAGCGCAGGCCCAGACGTCGGGGCCGAGCTGGAGCACGCCGGCGGCGGTCGACTCCTCCCGCGCACTGACGGCCCTGTCGTGCACCACTCAGGCCTCGGCCCCGTCGTCCATCTCGGCCGTGGGGGCCTTGGCCGCCGGCACCGGCACCACCCTGTCCGACTCCCCCCAAACGACCGGCGACCTGATGGTGCTCACCGTCACCACGGTGAACTCGACCCCGCCCACCGTCACCTCGGTCTCGGGCGGCGGGGTAAGCGACTGGTCCCTGGCCAAGCGGGCCACCGACAGCTCTTATGCCGACGTGGACGAGGAGGTCTGGACCGGGGTGGTGACCACCACCGGGGCGGGGACCATAACCGTCGCCCTCAGCGGTTACGCCGACGCCGACGACCTGATGGCCCAGGAGTTCAGCGCCGGGGCCGGGGCCACCTGGGCGCTGGACACCTCGGGGGCGGCCACCCGCACCGGCAGCCCGTGGGACTACCCCTCCCTCACTGCGTCGGGGACGGGCGAGCTGTACTACGGGGTGGCGGTGGCCAACAACGACAGCACCGAGTCGGGTGGGGGCACGTCGGGCTTCACCTACCTCCAGAGCGGCCAGGTCCTGAACGACATGCTGGCCTACGACACCGACGCCTCGGGCACGGTGGAGCCGGCGGGGACGACGGCCAACAACTACTCCTACGAGGACACCCTGGGCGTGCTCATCTCGGCCACCTCGGCCAGTGGCGGAGGGTCGCAGACGTGCGCAGCGGTGGACGGCTCGGGCTACGCCACGAGCTACAACGGGACCACCTGGTCGGCCCCGGCCGACATCGACGGCACCAATGCCCTCACCTCGGTGTCGTGCCCCACCACGTCGTACTGCGTGGCCGTGGACGACCAGGGCAACGTGCTCACCTCCACGGCCAGCACTTGGTCGGTCCCCACCTCGGTCGACCCTGGCCACTCGCTCAGCTCGGTGTCGTGCCCCAGCGCCAGCTCTTGCACCGCCGTGGACGGCTCGGGCTACGCCTTCAGCTACAACGGGACGAGCTCGTCGGCCCCGGCCGACATCGACGGCGCCAACGCCCTCACCTCGGTCTCGTGCCCCAGCACTTCTGACTGCGTGGCTGTAGATAACCAGGGCAACGTACTCACCTACAACGGCACCGCCTGGTCGGCGGCCACCTCGGTCGACCCCGGCCACTCACTCACCTCGGTGTCGTGCCCCAGCGCCAGCTCTTGCACCGCCGTGGACGGTTCGGGCTATGCCACGAGCTACAACGGCTCAGCCTGGTCGGCCCCGGCCGACATCGACGGTTCCAACGCCCTCACCTCGGTGTCGTGCCCCACCACCGCCTCGTGCGTGGCCGTCGACGGCCAGGGCAACGCCCTCACCTACAACGGGACCGCCTGGTCGGCCCCCACGGTGGCCGATGCCAGCCGTTCGCTCGGCTCGGTGTCGTGCACGGCCAGCACCTCGTGCGTGGCCGTAGACGGCTCGGGTTATGCCCTTGTCTACCAGGTCTCGACGGCGACGGCCCAGCTCACCTGGGCTGCCAACAGCTCGCTGGCGTTATTGCTGTCGGACGGCACCTACGACTACATCTACGGGCCGGCGGCCACCCCGGTCGAGCAGGTGGACCTGGCCACCTCGACGCCGACGTACATGACCTATGACCCGACCGCCTCCACCTGGCTGACGACCAACGGCGCCGGGGACCAGACCGGTTTCTGGGGCTACGACGCCTTCGGCACGCCGGCCTTCGGCAGCCCGACGTCAGCGTTCGGCTACGCCGGGCAGTACACCGATGCCACCACGGGGCTGTTGGACATGAGGGCAAGGTGGTATGATACCGGGACCGGCGAGTTCACCACCGTCGACCCTGACCTCGCCGAGACGGGCCAGCCCTACCAGTACGCCGGCGACGACCCGGTGAACGAGGCGGACCCGAGCGGAGCTCAACCGCTGACTTGCCTTGACGGCGACATATTCCTCTGTTTCCGCGGACCCGAAGGTGGCCAGACCGGACCTGGTCGGACCCGCACGCCCGGAACGACCACTAACCCGATTCCGCCGATATTCCCACTCCCGATCCCTCCTGGGACTGGGACGAAAACTAACCCCGGAAACCCGCAGATTCTTTATCATTACACCAACCAGTCAGGTATGGTCGGAATTTTGATAGACCAGGTGATCCTCGCCTCCACGGGCTCAGGCAGAAGAGCTATACATGGAGCCGGTGTCTACCTAACAGACATCGACCCTACAACCGCCGCTGCGGGTAGCCCGGTTGACATGAGTAGGGCTCTCTTTGATAACCCGAGGGTCACGTGGAAGGTCACTAATTACGTGGCTATAGATGTGTCGGGACTACCCGTGGTCCGAATTGGTCCCGTCTACCAGAACGGCTCATATGGTCAGGAGTTCTCTAATTACTACTATCCTGGAAGCATGGACGTGCAGGGTCGGATCGTGGGTTCTGGCCGGGTCGATTATTTGAATGGAACTACTTTCGCCAGTCAAGAATTGGCATTGTCAACGCAGGACCTCTGCTCCGTGTCATTATCATGATCAGTTATTGGCTGGATAACGAAGGCCGGTATTCTGATATCGGCACTATAACTAGCGCCCTTCATCACTATAACTTCGATGTTCAGATCGAACAGCGTCACAACGTTTGGTCGGTGACGAAGTACGGACGACCGTGGCTGCTATTCAATAGCCACGACGAAGCTGTCAGCGCAATCAACCCTAATGCATCTACCAGTAATCTAGAACAGTTGCTAACGCATTATGATCATTTGTGGTTCGTATGCGTCGGCGACCAATTCCTGTACACATCTGAGTCAGAGTTGGAAGCCCGCGCCTTCGTCAGCGGTTTGCTGGTCGCGCATCTGGTGAATGGTGCCCCAACTTAGACGCCCTCTTAGAGGTCCGAGCGGAGCGGTGCCAACAGGCGACGCAGGGTAGCTCGCATCGCAAAGTCGAGTACGCGAGTGGGTGCGCCTTCCTCGCGCGTTGACAGGATTCCGGAGCCCTTTCCTCGGCTGTTCAGGGAAGGAGCTCGAGGGCTTCCACGTGGGGCGGACAACCTCGGAAATAGCGGTGATCGAGCGTGGCCACCCTGGTGGCGCCGAGACGTTCGGCCAGGGCGACCAACGAAGCATCGGTGCCCCCCAAGCGGATGTCCGCCTAGATGCGGACCAGTTCGGCGACGCGTCCCCAGTCCGGACCTCCCATGTCCTCGACAGCCAAGTCGCCGGAGGCCACCGAATCTAACAGGGCCGCCTCGGCGGTGGGGCCGACCTGGCGGTCGATCCGCCTCGGGCTCCGCCGGATCGTCATCGGTGGTTCCGCCGAGCCCGTGACCGTCGCGCTGCCCGCCGTTGTGTCCCCTGCCACCCGGATTAAGCCGTTCTGCCGCCCTTGTCAGCCGCGCTGCGGCCACCTGCGAAACTCGTAGCTGTGACGGCGACGGCTCGGATGACCATCCAGGGACGTGTAGGGTGCCGGAAAAACGCGTTAAGCCGCCTGTCGTCGTCGTGCGCTCCCGAGCGCCGTCCCGCTCACTCAAAACCCCTCCACCGACGAGGTTTTTGCCCCCGGCACCTACGACCCGCGTCAAGAACTTCAGTTGCCGGCGACGACCCGGTCAATGAGAGCGACCCGAGCGGGCAAGCGACGGTAGGTTATTGCGGCGGCGCAGCGGGCGCCTTCTTGGGGGCAAAGGGCTTTGCCAACGCTTGTTTGACTCGCGTTGTTTTTGGTGGCCCGGACGAGATCGGACCTGTGGAAACGGCTGGTGGCGGTGGGCCGAAGTTAAATCGTTGGAGGTGGCGTGCAAGTCGCCCTACAGATCAGCAACGCCACGAGCCTCAAGGACCTTACGGGTCCGTTTGCATATTGGGAACTGGATGTCCAAACCGACATCCCTGAGTACCCGTTAGGTGCGAGTGTGGTGGTGTTTGCCGGAAAATCGAGTGAGAACAAGTCGATCTGGGGCATAGACCTAGCGGCGGGGCTGGACTTCAACTTGGCGAGGCAAATCCCCGGCGTCCCGGTCCTCGTAGGGGACGGGGCCGATTACTCGTGGGCACAGGTATTCCATCACTGGTGGGAATGGGGTCCTGCTGACGTTGCCTGGGACGGCGTGGGCGTGGTTTTTGGGCAACCTCCAGTCCGTGACCTCCTCGCCTTGGCTGAAAAATTGCTCAACCAGGTGAAAAATACCGGCCAAGGGCCATTCGTGGCGAACGATGAAGGGACAACGCGGAATATTTTCAACGCCAAGAGCCGGGGGGCCGCGGCGCCCTGGTTACGCTGCACGCCCCTAGGCATCGAGTGTCTCGTCGAAATCGGGGTCGACGGACAGGAATTCACTCGTGCCCGGGTCGTACCACCGCGTCCGCATGTAGTACACCCCGGTCGTCGGGTCCTGGTACTGTCCGGCCCAAAGAAGCGGGGTAGTGGCAGACGCCACGGGCACCGTCGCCGCGAATAGGACGGCGGCGGACTCCCTCGGAACTCGTGCCCGTGTCGTTCCCAGAAGGCTGGACCGTCCCTGAAAGGTTGGTGCCCTCGGCGATCAGCTGTCCGCCCGAGAGCGATGACGCGACATAGCTGAACCCCGGTGTGCCGCCACCCGAGAGCGTCCCTTGGGTGCCGTCGACGGCGACGCCGTAGTACAGCTCTTGTTGTCCAGACGGTGTGAGCGCCGGGAACAAGAAGGAGTTCCCCTGATTCTGGGCGGCGTTTTCGCTCTGGACTGCCCAAGTTACCCCTGGCCCAGCGGTGACCTCCTGCACAGTCACGTCCCAGGCTCCGGCAACACGGATATTGGTGCTGCCGACGCTATTGACGACCCCGTAAAGGATGGAAAACCTGGCGCCATCGCTGGGGACAGGTACTTGCGTGACTATTGTCCAATTGGCTACGTTCCCGCCTGTAGGGACGTAACACCCCGACGTGGGGACATTTACTGTGAGCATCATCAGGTCCCCAATACCCTGGGTCGAATAGTAGGTCCTTGAATTGCCCGGCGTTGAGGTCACCGCGTTCCCCACCGACGATATGGACGCCGGGGCAGCCTGTGTCGTGGCGGTGCTGGTGAGCGTATTACCCCAAGCGTCGTAGGTATACGAATTAGCCACGGCCCCCGGAGAGACCTGGCCAGGGGCATGTCCGGACGCCATTTAGGCCAGGTGCTGCCTTCGCCGTGAAATGAGCGGCTCGGCTCTCTCGTTGTATCTCTGACGAGGCTGCAGGACTCGGGCCGGGTGGCCCTACGGCCCACACACTTGCTCCCTCCAAAGAGGCTTTTGACCGCTCAGCCCGTCGCCTCTCGGCGACGGACCGCGGAGCCTGTGGGTGAAACGTCCTCCCGCTGGGCTTGGCGGCGCTAATTTAGTAAAGGATAAGGATGGGGGTCACCTTACCTTTTTTTCGGTGCCACGGGCGTGCCTATCGAGTCTTATCGACCATTATCCAGAGGCTTACCAGCACCAGGTCAGAGCCCGGCTAATCAGGGCTACCCGGGTCGCGTCAGTCTGGTTCAATTATGCCCAATGTAACTAGCCTAAATCTCATCGCTTGAGCACTCACTTCAAACTGCTTCGCTAGTCTCGAAACTAGGTCTTCGATCGTGAACTTGGCGGGCGCCCTCGACACTTGCCTCAGGGCGCCGGCGATGGAGTGCTCCGGCATGAGCAATCCAGCGGCGAACTGGTTCGCTTCTATTTCCCGAGGATCCCCTCCTAGGCCGGCTCGGCTGTCGCGGAAAAGAACGCGCGCAGGCGGGTCGATGAACAGGGCCTCGTCCTTGGAAGGCTGAAGATGAAGGCGTGCATGGCCGATCTCATGAGCTATTGAAAAGCGCTGCCGGACCGCCATGTGGATGGTATTGATCCCCAATGTTATCTGGCCGCTAGCGTCGCGCACGACTGTGCCCGACAGGTCGTCCTCGTCGAAGAACTTGAATACAAGTTTGTAACCGAGTCTTCTCGCCAGTTCCTCTACGTTTACGGGTGGAGTCCTCATCCCATGTTGTTCGAGGAGGGTCGCAGCCACCGACTCAATTAGGGCACGCCGTCTCGTGGTCATTAACGCACCCGTTTGGCTTCACGACTGACCTCAGTGAGAAAGGTCAGTGCGGCTCCGTCAGTCACTTTTGCGCGAAGTACTTCGGACAAGATGTGGTCCTCCCCTGTAGACGGCATCAAGCTTGCCGGCGCGCACCCTAGGTAGTCTGCTATGTGCGCCAGCTGGTGGACGGCGACATGCTGGCGCCCCTTTTCAATGTTGACAATCGAAGTCCGCGAGAGGCTGAGGTGAACACCGAGCTGCTCCTGTGTGACGCCCCTCTTTATACGCTGCTCCCGCACAAGCTTGCCTAGGTGCCAGTAGTAGGGGTCAACCGCATTTGCCACTGTCATCTATCTTGGCTCATCGCCACGGGAATGTCAAGATGGCCAACAGTTGGCCTTACTGACATGTCAGCGATGCTGACGTTATGCTGGCTGCTTGACAAGTTTGACCAACAGCGCGAACATGGGAAGGCCCATCAGGGTCGAGGAAGGAGAGGGATGCTGCGCAGGACCAAACCGATCAGCCGCAAGCGCGAGAGAAGGCGGCCAGCGAGACCTCTCTCCACGCTCGGACCGTTGTAGACATCAGAAAGGATATGGTCGGTGTCAGATCTTGTTTAGAAAAATCCACTAGTGTGGAAGTTCACTTCCGAAGCTTGGTGACCGGCGAGCGAGTGACGTTCGCCATGCCTTTAGATGCCACTTTGGAACAGACCTGGAACAGGGCCTATGAGGAACTAAAAGAGTCCAAACGCGAGGGTGACACCTTGCAATGCGGTGTTGCTGACCAGGGCAAAAGCTTGATGAGCGACTTGAACTTGACCCTTCGAGAGGCCCGTGAGCGCCGGGTGTGCGGTGACGACGCTTTCCGCTATGAGATCAAGGGGCCGTCCGGTGGCGCTGTTGGCTACTGACGCTCAATCAAATGAGGCCCTGGCACCAGAAGTATTACGCGAAGTTCTTGCCAAGGATCTACCGCAGGCCTTCGAGGGGCTT
Source organism: uncultured Acidimicrobiaceae bacterium (assembly GCA_963749305.1). Taxonomy (GTDB): domain Bacteria; phylum Actinomycetota; class Acidimicrobiia; order Acidimicrobiales; family Palsa-688; genus Fen-671. The sequence goes on along the minus strand of CAVVMN010000008.1, from coordinate 842,076 downwards.
ACTTGGCGCGAAGAAGATGGCGTCTATTTCGTCGAGCTCCCGGCCATTCGCGCCGACGGCACCGTCGATACCTATCTCACAAAGTGGACGTTCATCCACTACCCGGCCCAGCCTCCACATGTGACCTTTGTGGACCCTATTACTAAGCAATATGACCCGGCCTCGTGGCCTAATGCTGCCAATTCCCGGACGAGCCTTCACCCGACATACCCGGGTGCCCCCGAGGGGTTGATCTGCAACTCAATGTTCTACGATTGGTACTACTACGGTGGCCATGCCAATCAACCCGTCGTAAGTTGGCGACCAGGCGTGCACAGGGCCATAGCCACCGTCACCGAGCTTCGGGAAGTACTGCGGCAACCCCAATACATGGGAGGGCGCTGATGCCGGCCCCGGAGCACCTCATAGTCACTGATGAAACGTGGCGAGCGACCCGGGCTCTATTCGGCCGTTACGCTTACTCTGAGGTAGAGGCCGGGCTCTACTGGTATGGCGCTCGAAGTGCCGAGGCGGCAACCGTCAGCTTCATAGGTGTTCCCGAGCAGGTCAACCGTCGAACCAACTTCGATGTAGAGGCGGAATCCCTCGCCATTTTGACCCGCAGGGTTCCCGAACCTCTCGTAGTTGTCGCGCAATTACACACGCACCCGGGGACGGACACAAATCACTCGCCTTGGGACGACGAACACGCTGTCTCTCGAAAAATCTTTAGCCTTGTCCTGCCTTACTACGGCAACCATGCAACCCTTGAACAGGCCGCCGTGCACGAGTACGTCGACAGCCAATGGTGTCGCCTTAACCAGCCTGAAGCGGCATCTCGGATCATCCGGTTACCGACGCTCATCGACACACGCCAATGAGCGGTGACCGTCACCTTCGTCCCGACCCAGAGGGGCGCCTAAGAGGCGGTCCACCTAACCTCGCGACGGTCCTCGTCAGGGCGGCACCCGATTATGCCCGCTCTTTGCCGGGCCAACAGTTACTTCACGCGTTAGTGAACCTGCTGGCTAGGCAGTACGGCGTAGTCGAAACGATCCTCCTCGACGTGGATGATTGTGCGGTCCACCCAGCGGCTTTCGTACCGCCACACACCGCCGACCTCACCCTGGTGGCCGCCCTCCTTGCCCTGGGGCAGGCAGTGGGAGACGGTCTGACAGTGACTAGGCCCTGGGACGCTACGCCACCGACGTGCCTCATCTCGGTGGGCAGCGGGCTCGACCCGACCGTTCTGGGTGTCCCGGGTATTGCGGTGGCCGGTTGCGGCTGGCGAGCTTGGAGCAGAAGCACCGGCCCGCTTGGGGAATTCGAGCCGGACGAAGTCAACCCATTGGGTCCTCATCTGGCGGCATGTATCGGCGCCGGGTTCGCTTTCAAGAGCCGCGTACCATCAGCAGCGCACGGTCGACCGGGAAGTCAACCTTTGGAGCGGACAGGAGGACGGCCCAGCTCTCCATAACATCCAGCTGCCTACCGCCTATGTTCTCGGTGCGGGTGCTGTTGGCGCTGCGTTCGGGTACGAACTGGCATCTGCCTCCGGCGTTCGGGGGCGCTTGGTTGTGGTCGACCCACAACAAATGTCCGATACTGACCGAAACCGATTGCTGTCGGGCAGCTGGGGCAGTGTCGGTGAGACGAAAGTGGGCCTTTTCCAATCCATGTTCGCCCACAGCGGTATCGACGTGTACCCGTTTCGGGGCCGATGGCCCGAGGAATATGTAGGTGACCCGTATAGGGCCGTCCCGCCGGACTTGCGCGAGACGGAGCGCCAGGGACAGTACGAGTGGGTGATCTGCTGCGTTGATCGCGATCGGGACCGCTCTGTCATTGCCGCGCAACTTCCTCGTCACGTGTTGGCGGGGAGCACCCTAGGCATGGCTGCGCAAACTGCGTATTACGCCTCCGTTGGTGCCTGCGAATGTCTCGCGTGCCGCCATCGGACTCCGGAACAACTTGGGGTCGAGGCACTTGCAATACAGTTGCTTCGCCTCGGGGAACCTGACCGGAACGATTGGTATTACCGATATGGCGCGGGCCCGGCAGTGAGGGCAGCCATTGAGGAGTACCTCAGCGCGCCGGAGTGCGGAAAACCTGGTGAAGCCGACTTGGCCAGGCTAGGCATAGACGGGCCGGTGGATTGGTCAGTGGGCTTTGTCTCAGCGGCTGCCGGAGTTATATTGGCCGCTCGGTTCATACACGCTGCCTACGAGAGCCTTGACGCAGAGATCAGCGAGGGGAGCGAATGTCGTTATTTCTTTTGGGTGGACGACTTGGTGAGGGGAAAGGCAAGGCGCGCTGCGGACTGCCCTATATGTCGTTCACCGAGGGCCGCTTAGCCCCGTATTGCGGGGCCCCGGCGCTTGGGCTATTGAAAAGACCGCGGATGGTGCGCGGCATAACGCCACTCGGTTTGATGAAGAGAGGGGACCAGACGCTAGTTGTCGCGCTCGGCCAGCCAGATCTACCTCGTCAAATCGGGCAAGTGAGAAGAACCGGAATTGATATGACGACCCCGATAGTGGTCAGGTGGCTCAATTTATGGGGTCCTGTCAGAATTAGCTCGTACCCAATTTCGCCCCCGATCATCGTAGGCACGGACCAGGGCAGGTCGACGGTGTCCGCCAGAGCCGCGACCTGAGCGACGGTGGCGATCGGGCGATCGGCACTGTGGTCCTGACCGGCGCCCCTGACCCGGCACGGGTTACGCACTATGAGCTAGTCAGCCACAGCCGTATTGACCATCACGCGCAGGACCCGGTATGCCTTGGAGCTCGGCCAGGCCACTGACTTGAGAGTTCGGCGTACCAGCATCGGACGTCTGCGAGACTGATCTTGCACATCTTTTGATTGCCGAGCTTGGCGGCAATGTGGACGTGGATGATGTCCTCGTAGTCGTCGCGAGTACGGGGCAGGTCACTCCGTTGAGCGAGCCATCGTTGCGCGTACTCCCCAAGCGTGTCCTACGTCGGTCGCTTGCGCAGCAAGCCAACCATCGGCGTATGCCTTAGTTGCCAATGGCCGTGAGACGCCGCCCGTCAGACGCTGTGAAGCGAGCGCGCCAAAGACCCGAGGGTAGGCGGTCGACTGCTCCTCGCGTGCACCGTCCTATGCGCGGCTGACGTTTGCTCGGCCCACCTGGTTTACCACCGGTCTTCGTGGCCAGGTTGGACGCTCCTCGGTGCGGAGATGGAGGGACTGCAGGCCGACCGAGAGTACGGGGTCGGCGAACCGTTCGCACAGGCTACCCCTCCCCTGTGACCTGCTGTTCAGGTCGGCGAAGGATAGCAACCAAGCGGTCTCGGGGGTGGAGCCAAGTCCATATCGGCTTTTGCAACAGGTCGTCATACTGCGCTAGCGCGGAAAGAAGGTGGGTGTTCTGGACTTCCACCGATCGACAGGCAAGACGGGCTGCCTCGACTCCATCCACGCCGTTCCGGCGAATCTAAGGCAGTCCTCGACGGAGCGATTCGTCAGATTCTGCGTCGGGGCGGCGGCACACCCCATCGGCGCGTCACGTGTTGTCGAATCTATGTAGGGCAGCGCGCAAACGAGGCTCAGGGCGACATATCGGCGTCGTCGCCCCGGGGGCAGACGGGCATGACGAGGACGCTGAACGTGCCGGCGTCGGCCGAGCGAAAAGTTACCGGCCGCAAAGGCTCAACTACTTCGATAGCAACGTCGGGCCCTACGTGAGCGGCCAATGCTTCAGCCACGAAACCGGCGTTCAGCAACACTTCGAACGCAGGAGCCGCCCAGTCTGACGTGAGGGTGGCGATGTCGCCCTGTATATCAACCTGAGCCGCGCCGGGGACAAGGCGGAGGGTAGCTAACGAGCCGTTGGCCTGGCTGAATGCCTCGAGGAGGGCGAGGCGCCCGACGAGGCAATACCGGCCGGCCGGGAGCCCCTGGAGGGTGCTTTCGTAGTCGGGGAACTCGGCCGGGAGGCCGGGAAGGACCAGCACCTCAGCTCCCGGCAGATGGACCTCCAGCCCGCCCGAACTCCCCTCGCTCAGCTCGCACAGGCCCTCACCCGCCAGCCGGTCCCGAAGGGAGACGACGTCGGACGCAGCAATGAGGATGCGGAAGTGGCCGTCTTGGGTGACCGCCTCGGGGACGATGTCCCTGACGGCCATGCGGTAACTGTCCGAGACCACCAGGCGCAGCGAGCCGTCTTTGTACTCGACCAGGACCCCGGCCAGTTCCGGGCGCCCCGGGTCACTACCGGCGGCGAACAGCACCTGGCCAAGGGCTTGGCTTAGGCCTTTGGCCGAGACGGTGCATTTAGGCGTGCGGGCACCTTGGCTTATCATCATTGAGCTCTCCAGTTCGTCAAAGACGGCATGGGCAGTAATAAGGCGGGCCTGGAGGCTCGCCCGGTAGGACTCCAGCAACCTCCGACGCTCGTCGGTCCCGGCGACCAGGAAGGCGCGCACGTTTCCACCGGTACCTCGGCCCTCCGGAGCTGGCGCACCAGGATGGCCACCTCCACTTGGGCCTCCTGGTAGTAGCGGTAACCCGTGACGTCGTCAACTGCTACCGGGTGGAGCAGGCCGCACTGGTCGTAGAAACGCAAAGCGCTGCGCGACAGACGGCAGCGCTCAGCCAGCGCCCCGATCGTCAGTAGCTGGTCCATGGCACCAGCCAACAGCCTCAGGCAACCTGAAGGTCAAGGCTCGTTCGCTCCTGACCCACGGATTTTATGTGGACGAAAGGGTTCTGGCCTGCCGATCTGAGCCGGGAAACGGGCCTTCGGGGGCCCGCTTTCCCAACCTGGCCTCACCGCACTCCCAGTACGGCAGTCACGATTTCGGGATCGGTCCATGCCGCTCACCTCTCTCACCCTCTTCGGCCGGTCCTCGACGAGTTTTTGGGTGTTGGCCGGCCGCGGGAACGCCCCGCGGTGAAATTTGACGCCAGCGGTCGCCTGAGGTGGCCATTGGCGAGCACGCGTGCTCGGGCGGCTCGGCCAGGACCTTTTCGCCGGGGTGGAAAGGAGGCGCCCGAGCCCTAGGCGATCTCGACGACTCAGGTGCGGAGTGGTCAGGCATCAGCCCACTCCGTGAGGTAGACCAGCAGGTCAGGGGTTGGTCACCCTATATCCCACGCTCGCGTCGGGCAAAACCTCGGGCAACAATTCCAGCCACTTGTAGCCCAGAGGGCCGTACGCTGCGGCACGATAAAGGAAGAAACAGCAGGTAGGCCACGTGCGGCAGTCTGCTCAGATATTCCCAGAAGCTTTAGGGAACCGTCCCCGTTCTGCGTCCTCGATGACCCTGGCGAGAGGGTGCACAGGGTCCATACAGAGCCGATGGTACTGAGGAGGACAAGAACGAGATCCCGGGTACGCCTCTCCATGGCGGCGGGAAGCCGTGCGCTGTCGTTCTCCTACGGCTCCAATGGCCTCGTGTCAGGGGTGTCTGGACCCGCCAGCAATCTACCTCCTATGCCTATGACGGCTCTGGGGACCTCACCTCGGTCACCGATGTGGGCGGTGGGGTCACGTCGTTCACCTACAGCTCAGCTCACCTCTTATTGACCGTGACCAACCCCAACGGCCAGGCCGGGGCCCGATGCGGGCGACAAATTGACCAACACCTACAATTCGTCCGGCCAAGTCACCCAGCAGGTCGACCCGGCTGGGCGGACGACCACCTTCGCCTATACCGGCAACAACCTGTCCTCAGCAGGGGCAGCACCACCATCACCGACCCCGATGGAGATGTGACTCTGGAGGACTACCAGGGCGGAGAGCTGGTGTCGGTCACCAAGGGCTACGGGACCTCGTCGGCGGCGACTACAACCTACTCATACGGAACCGGAGAGCTGGGCCGACGTCGGTGACCGAGTCGGACGGGCACACTACTAGCTACACGTACGACTCGTCGACGGCGTCCAGATCGGGGTACTTCTGGAGCTTGGGCCAGGAATACCGGGCAGGGACCTGCTGCCATGCGGCCTCGGCGATATCCTCGATGTGGACGGGTCGGTCTGAACCGCCGAGGTCGTCGAGGACCGCAAGCACGATGTCAGTATTCGAGATACCCGAGTCGGGAGCCGAGCGTGCGAGCGACGACACGGCCGCTCATGCCGCGTACACCATGGCGAGCAGATCACGCAGCTCGGAGCTGGCACCAAGCGCGGACCTGGTTCTCGGACTCGAGCTGTGCGATGTCGTCGACGGCCTCATTCCGCGTATCGGACGCACGCAGCCGGGCCGTGAGCGCCATCTGGGGCCGGTTGTGCCCGATCTCATGCACAAGCCGGCGCAACCGCTCCTCGGGCGTTGCAACACCGATTTTGACCCGGAGGAGTTCGACCAGGTCGCGCTGATTCTGACGGCGGTTGAGGACGTCGCCGTCAGCCACCACGACTCCGTCCCATTCCGGGTTATCGCGGTTCCAGTCGATCGCTGAGAAGGTCTCCTTGATCCTCGACGCCCAGTCATCTGGACACTGCGCCACCACGGTCCGGCCGACGGCACCCATCGCACGGAGGGTGACGGCGTGTGTGGAGATGGTCCGTCTCGCGCACGTGGGGTCCTGTCGCCTTGCCGGCGGCGACATCGATCCACGCGTGATGGAGGACCCGACCGTCTGCCAGAACGCGATGGCGAGGTCGTGCTTGTCAGTGAAGTTCTCCTCGTCGATCTCTCCGAGCAGCTCCTTCGTACCGTCGTGGAGAGAGCCAAGCGTGATCAAGGCTGGCGACCGCTTCGATAGCGAGGCGTGCTCCTTGTCCACGCGGCCATTGAAGACGTCGACCGCCTTCGTGAGCGTCATCGTGATGTTGGACAGCGCGTCGCGGTGGTCGTAGAGGATGTTGAGGCTCTTGGTTGTCGCCTGTGCCGTCCTGGTTCAGGTCTGAGAACATCTGCTGGGCACGGTCGTTGTCCTCGAAGGGGAAGAGCACGACCGAGATGGTGTCCTCACCGATGGCGGGGTCCTCCTCGAGGGCGGCAGCGATGCCGGCACGACGGTGCTGGCCGTCGTTGATGAGGAGGTCGGCCTCCATCGGGAAGTTGAGTATCCCGATCTCCGACCCTTCGGCGAAGGGCTCGAACAGGGTGTCGGGGTCGACCCCGTCTGGGAGCTCGTAGCTTGCGGTGATCGAGCTGAAGACGTAGCTGTCCGGGTTCTGGAGCAGGTAGTCCCGGATCGCGGGCACACGCAGCTTGTTGAGGACCCGCTGGGCGCGCTGCTCGGGCTCGAGGGCCGCGTAGTTCTGGAACTCGAAGAACCGGGGGACGGTCTTCACCTTCATGCTGATGGTGAAGTACTCCCGGCCCCCATCCGCCCCCGGATGGCTGGGACCCGCACCACGGTCTGCATCGTTGCCTCCCTTGGCTCGATGTCTGCTATTCTAACATCTTATGTATGCAATACTACTCGCTAGGGCCTACCACTGCAACTCATGTACTGGGGCGGGACCTGGTGAGGACCTTCTGTAGCCGACGACCAAGACGAAGAGGAGCGCAACCTTGACAGAGGGTCAACACAACACTATTGTTGTGTCATGATTCCCGCGCTGAACGCGGGCGTGCTGCCGCCCGGCATCCACCACGGGGATTGGGAGGAAGTGGAAGTGATGTTCGCCAGCACACCGTGGAGGCTCTGGCTGCTGGAAGGACTGCGCGCCGCTTTGGCCGAGCTGGCACGGGTCGGATGCCTGGTGGCATATCTGGACGGCTCGTTCGTGACCGACAAGGCGGTGCCCGGCGACTACGACTTGTGTTGGGAGATCGACGACGTCGACCTCACCGCCATCGATCCCGTCTTCCAGGACCTGACTCCTCCTCGGGCCGCCCAGAAGGCGAAGTACCGCGGTGATCTGCTCCCGAACGTGACCGAGGGGGCCACCGGGATGCCCTTCGTGGACTTCTTCCAGATCGAACGAAGACACCGGCTCCCCGAAGGGAATTGTCGCCCTCAACCCGAGGAGGGTTCCATGATCAAGAACGAGCGCCAGTACCGCAATCACCCGGTCGCAACTCGACCGCTTCCGCGGTGTGCTCGACCAGTTGGAGGCGCGTTCGGTCGACGAAGGGCAGGAACTCCGACGCGAGCTGGAGACGGCGGCAGTTAGGGCGCAGATCAGCGAGCTTGCGGCCGAGATCGACGAATACGACAACTTGAAGGCCGGCAAAGCGGAGGTCGGCGACCTCAAGTCGCTGGGCCATCTCCCCCGTGTTCTCATCCGGGCACGCATCGCCTCGGGGTTAACCCAGCGCGACCTTGCCGACCGCCTGGACATGCCTGAGCAGCAGGTCCAGCGGTACGAGGCGAACGACTGGGGGGCCGCGCAGCCTCGGCAGGCTCATCGACGTGGCGCGATCGTGCTAGGCATCGCGACCAAGAAGTTCGTCGCGGAACCTGACAACCAGCAGGTCGACGCACGGCAGCTCCGGCGCCAACTCGAACATGCCGGTTTGGACAGGACATTCATTGAGCACCGTCTGGTACCTCAGGTGGTCGAAGACACTCCAGCCCGGGGTGCTGTTCTGGACCTTGCGGCCCGCGTCAACCGCATCTACCGGTGGGCTCCATCCGATGTTCTCGCTGGTGAACATCTAGAGGTCGAGATGCCCGTCGCGGTTGGCTTCAAGCTCCCCAAGGGCGCAAACGAACCCCGACTACGCGCCTACACCGTCTATGCCCACTACATCGCGGATTCTGGCGTTGCAAGCAACGACTGGTCTGCCCACGAAGCGGATCCCCACTCCGGCGAACGTGTTCCGTGCGGCGGTGCTGGCGCGGCTCTAGCAGCGTCGATTTCGAGTCGATCCTTGGTTATCTCTGGGAGCTTGGCATCCCCGTTGTACCGCTCGCTGATCCCGGCGCTTTCCATGCCGTCGTCTGGCGAATGGCGGGCCGCAACGTCGTCGTCTTGAAGCAACAAGTGAGGAGTCCATTCCGGTGGGCATTCGACGTGCTGCACGAGACCGAACACGCCAGTGAGAGTCCCGATGCTACGGAGTACGCCGTTGTCGACGACGACACGTCGTCGACCGACGATACCGAACTTGCGGCCAATGCCTTCGCCGGTGATGTGCTCCTCGATGGGCGTGCCGAAGCGCTGGCCAACGAGTGCGTCAACGAGTCCGAGGGCCGGCTGGAGTACCTCAAGACGGTGGTACCGCGCGTTGCTCGACGGAACAAGGTGCAGACAGCGGACCTCGCGAACTATCTCGCCTATCGCCTTTCCTTGCAGGGTGAGAACTGGTGGGGAGCGGCGACCAATCTGCAACAAGGAGGACACAGATCCCTGGGCGACAACGTGTGACCTCTTCCTGAAGCATGCCGATCTTCGCGGCACTGAATCCGCTTGATCGTGACCTACTCACGCAGGCCCTCACACCGCAGGAAACCAGATGACCACGACGACACTCCCCGGTGGACTTGCTCCCCTGAAGATCACCTGCACCAGCTCCAACTGCGCCGCTGATCTCCATTGCTTTAAGACCACAATAGAAGCTGGCGAAAGCGAACAAGACGGGGGGCTTGCCGGTCGTGTGGAGCCGAGCTGATCGACTGGCCTCGCGTTCATGGGCGGCAACTCCAACGATGTCGTGCATTCACATTCGAGCAACTGCGCCGCGAACTCATCCGGCACCACTTCTGGCACCTTCCGTTCGACGAGAAAGCACTCAACCACGCTCGTCGCGAAAGGGACGGCATCGGCTTGCACGATGCCGCACGACGCCGGCGCTCGAGACGTCCGTGGCGAAGGCCGGGCATGCCGTATCGACGGTCGCCAGACACCCCGCGAGGGGAACACCATCTTCTATGCCCAGCACGCGACCGCGTCGTGTTGTCGCACGTGCATCGAGTACTGGCACGGGATCCCCAAGAACGGGGCGACCCCACTCGCAGGACGAGCTTGTCGTACTTGTCGGGGTCGATCATCGCCTACCTTGATCGAGCGGCTGACCGGATCCCGCAGAGCTGACTCGGTCACGGTGCCCCTCGATCGTTCAGACTCTGACGACGGTACGGGGATGGCCCCGACTCGTAATTGACACGGATTACTACTCGGACATCGCCTGCGCGCGAGCGCGGTGTCGATCTCGTCGGTCGACGAGCTGTCTGGTCGCCAAGCTAGGCGGGTTCGGAGCAAGAGGCTGACCTCTCGGAACCTGTCCAACTGCGATGGCCTTGGGCGTATCCATCATTTCCGCGCGGGACCAGCGCCGGTTGGCCGGATAATTCGCTCCCTATCGATCCGGCCTCGTGCCTGCGCTCGGGGTCCAACCAGTGCGGACATTCTACGGGTGCAAGTGTTTCAGAACGCGGCGTGCAACTGGAGCTGCTGGTACTGCTACGTCCCATTCGATGTTGCTCGCTGGTAACGAAAAGCATGGGGAGTGGGTCGACACCGTCACGCTCTGGTTGAGGGGTTCCTCTCCGACAGCCCGACCGGCCGACCGTCATTGATCTCAGCGGCGGACAACCAGACCTCGTCCCGCAATGGACGCCATGGATGATGCTAGCCCTCGAGGAGCGCGGCCACGCCCAGACTACGTCTACCTCTGGGTTGACGACAACCTTAGCAACGACTACTTCTGGCGGTATCTCAGCGACGATGAGATCGCGCTGATCGCCGACTGGCCGAGATTTGGGCGTGTCGGCTGTTTCAAGGGGTTCGACGCAGAGTCCTTCGCGTTCAACACCAGGGCAGCACCGGACCTGTTCGACCGGCAATTCGACCTCTTCGCACGGCACCTTGCCCTCGGTGTCGACTGTTACGGGTACGTAACCCTAACGGGACCTGATCCGGCAAAGGTTGCTGACGGGATTCCGAGGTTCGTCGACCGGCTCCAGGCGATTCACGAGGTGCTCCCACTTCGGACGATTCCGCTGGAGATTGCTTTGTGGGGACCGGTCCACAAGCGCATGACCGAAGCGCGAGAGCAATCGCTTGACGTCCAGCAGCGCGCCGTCGAGGCGTGGAATATTGAGCTGGATCGTCGCTTCTCGAGTGAGCAGCGGCTTACGCCAATCGATCGCATCCCAATGCGTGGTAGCCATGCATCCTGAGGGTGCCGCGTTCGATGCCGCGGTCGACTGCTGGATCGTCGACTCCGCACTTTCTAGCCACGTCGATAGTTTCGACGACCTTGTGTGTCGCCTCCCCGGCGTGTACCCCACCGACGTCCGCGACGCACTCCATCGCCTCGAGGCATCCGGAGGATTGCCCACCACCACCATCCGCCGGTTGCGGCGGCGGTCACACACCTCCCCGAGCCGCGCCATCGCTTGCCACAGGGCTGCTGTCCGTTCCGCATCCTCTCGATTTCGACTGGCGGTTCAGTGCGAGTGCGGCTCAACGCTTGGCCGCCGAGGCTGAGCGTTTGTCCCAGGGGGAGACGGTCGTGCTGCTCGGCGCGCCGACTGTCCTTTCGCGATCCGTGAGCGAGGGCGAGTCCCGGCGCTCCTTCTCGACGCCAACCCGGCGGTCGTAACATCGCTTCCGCATGGCAACGGCTACCGAGCGCAGCAGTGCGACTTTCGGCGCGATCCCTTGCCGGAGATCACCGCACCAGTGATCGTCGTCGACCCACCTTGGTACCAAGAGCATGAGAGGTTGTTCCTCTGGGCTGCGTCACGCCTCTCGAGACCGGGGACGACCGTACTGGTCAGCATGCCGGCAGAGGGAACTCGGCCTGGGGTCAAAGATGAGGTCGATTCCGCGCTGCGATATGCCAAACAATGGGGACTGCAGAGTCTGCAGCGGGAACGGGCGGTCCTGCCGATATCTGTCACCGCCGTTCGAGCGCAATGCCCTCGCTGCCTCGGGGCTGGAGCGCCTGCCTCCTGAGTGGCGGCGTGGGGATCTCGTAACTCTTCGGTCGTCCGGGCACCGTGGGAAGTACACGCCGCCCGAGACCGATGCCGACCGATGGCCTGAGGTGGCGATCGGCCAGGTGCGCTTCCGCGTGCGCGGTTCCGCTCGTCCCGGGTCCCCCAGCGTCTCCCCGCAACTCGGTACGATCGTCCGCGGTGACGTGTTGGACTCCGTGAGCCGCCGCGATCCGCGCCGCAGCACCGCCGATGTCTGGACGTCGGGCAACCGAGTCTTCTCCTGTGGGTCCCCGGATGTGTTGGTGGTTGTCCTCCAAGCCATCGCGGACAGAACAAGTCCGCCGGCCCGCGTTGCCGCGACCCTGGGGAGGAGACTCACGCCGGCCGAAAAGTGCAATATCCGCGCCGCCATGGATCACGTCTCTTCCATCGTCCGCATCGAATCCGGTGAGCTTGCCGCCATGGGTTGGGCGGCGTGATCGGTGCAAAACCCGCGGCGTGGCTTCCGCACTTGAAGAAGAGTGCACACGAAGCTGGTCGGAGGACACTTCTTGCACCGTTTAACGAGTTTGCGGTGCCGCCCGTGTCACTGCATCTCGCTGTTCTGGTAGAGCCGTACCTCCGGTTCATCCTCGGGGGTCGGAAGACGATCGAGTCGAGGTTCTCGGTGCGACCAACGCCCCCCTACGGGCGCGTCGACTCGGGCGACGTCGTGCTCCTCAAAGAGTCGGGCGGACCGATCGTCGGGGCGTTCACTGCGCTCTCAGCGTGGGACTACCGGCTTGATCCTGATTCGTGGGCGCATCTTCGACGTGAATTTGCAGTTGCGCTTTGCGCGCAGGACGGGTTTTGGGAGGAGCGGGCCGCTGCAGAGTACGCGACCCTCGATTCGCGTCAGTACGGTGCACCGTCTGCCCCCCGTTGAGATCCCGAAACGAGATCGGCGTGGCTGGGTAGTGCTTGCGGATCGCAACTGGGAAGACCGCTTGCTATGACCATCATCGCGTTCGCGGGACGCATCGCATCGGGAAAGTCGGCAGTATCGAGATGTGTGGCCGCGAAGCTCCATGCTCCATGGGTTGGCTTCGGCGACGCTGTTCGTTCTGAGGCAACTAAGCGCGGTACTCGCGCCTACCCGGAAAGCGCTTCAGGATTCTCGGTGACGAGTTGATAACGCGGGGATGGGGACGTGTTCTGCGAGATCGTCGTGATGCAGGCCACCGTGGACCGGCGAGGGACTGCTTGTTGTCGACGGCGTCCGCCATATTGGAGCGATCGACACGCTCCAGCGACGTGCCGCGCCCAGTCGGGCCGTCGTGGTGTTCGTTGACGCTAGCTGGGCGAGGCGCCTCGAGCGATTGACGGAACGAGGCATCGGGGCCGATGAGGTCGCGGTCCGCGGACGCACATCCCAACGAGGCCGAAGTGGACGCGGTGCGGGAGCGAGCCGACGTCTATGTCCAGAACAACGAGACAGTGGAGGACGCCATCGATTCGACCATCGCTGCGTTGGATCGTCTTGGCGTGGCCGTCAGCTCAACGTAACAACCGAGGGCCGACCTCCGTGGACTCGTTCCCGATCCCATCACAGTCCCGGCAGTTCGATCATGTTGCAATCACGCGCAGCAGAGTCAGACTTGGAGAACGCTCGCCGAGACCGGTTCGGGATGGGAGTTCTACCCTCCATCCAGCGAGTGCTCAGTGTCGGTGTCGCCTGCTAAAGAGGAACCGCCAAATCCGCCGCAGGGACCAACTGTCGGCGAAATTCTTCAAGGCAAGAAGGGCTTCGATCATACGTGCGCCCCCTACCGCCCGGGTCCCCCGGTTGGGATGAGATTCGCAATATGCCACTTGGTGAGCTGGAGCAGGGCGCTAGGGCAAATCTTCTGGGGTACAAAACCGTCCTGAAACTTCTGACAGATCGTAGGTTCAATAAATGACCATGAGTGACGGTCACCCGGTTCACGACCTCGAGGATTCCTTATATTTCTTGAGAAGCTTCGAAGCGCTCATATCCACTACGATCTGGCGTCCTACCGATCAAACGCTTGAATGGTTCTCGTGTCCATGCCAGGAGAGCGAGGGGAGATCGAGTTTATAACCGATGGCACAATAGAAATTGAGAGGTTCCGCAGTGACGGGAACATCGTTGGCGCTGAAGCCCTTGAGGGCCTCTGGACGTTCGCCGACAACGAGAGCGGGTGACGTTCTTCGCTGTCGTCCACGACAAATGAGGACCGATAAACCTGCCTTCGGCTCTGGAGGAGCTTTCGACCACGGCCTTGAGAGACAGTTGTGAAGAGCTCAGCCGAGCCCGGGTCACGGCCGGACATCACCGGGCGGCAAGACATTCGGGCTTGGGACGGCTTGGACAGGGTTTCCATCGGTGAGGCGCCAAGATGATGAGGCCAGCATTCCTTCCCGCTGAGCTGTGCACGAAACGCTGAGCACCGGGGCCGCAAGCAAGGTTCTTCGGTCGCTGGTAGCATCGGGTGAGGATGACACTGGTCGTGCAATTCCTCGTGCAACATCGGTATGTTTTCGCTGGTCATGAAACGGCTCGAACTGGCATCATCCGACTGGGCTAAATAAGCAGGAACCCAGGTCAGGCACCGTCTAGCCCCCTTAGCTCAGTCGGCAGAGCACAGCCATGGTAAGGCTAGTGCCGTCGGTTCGACTCGGGCACGGGACTCTGTGCAGAGCACCTCAGTTGGCCTCTACCTGCTCCTTTGGTTGCGGTGGCTGTTTCGGCAGTGACCGCAACTGACCGTATTGGCTTCTAAATCCCTTGTTCGTATTGGCTTCTAAATCCCTTGTTTCCGGATACTTCGCGGCACGAATCGCGCACCAGGGATGGCGGCGACACCACAGCGAGCAATTCTGACCGGCCGGCTCTCACAGCCCTCAGTTGTCGTCAGTGCCCCGGCCGTCAAATCCGAGGGGCAAGCGCACTCCCGAACCCCTCCGAGGGATCTCACCTAAGTGCCGTGGTTCCAAAACCCTAACGTTCCTGAGCACTTTCGCTAGCGTCCTTTGCCTGTTGCACCGATTCGAGATGCCTCGTTGGGTTCCGCTCTCGGCTTCCTCTTTTTCTGACCACTCAAAGTGGGCAATTGACCGCGCCAAACGGGCCAAACTAGTCTCGGCACGATACGGGCTGGTCGAGGTAGCCGACCGGGATACACACAGGGGGAACATGAGCTTGGGGAGCTTCGATCGGCGTTCACCTGGCAACTCTCCCTCTCCTCATGGCTGGCGCGTCAGCCGGGTCTTCTCCGTACTCGGAACATCCATAGCGACCATAACGACATTGCTTGCTGCGATCACCCTTGCGGGAAGCACTCCAGCGTGGGCTGGTTCTCCAACAGTGGTCGCCTTCTCCTACACCGGCGCTGTCCAGACCTGGACCGTGCCCGCCGGGGTCACCTCGGTCCAGGTGAGCGCCATCGGTGCCCAGGGTGGGGAAAGCTATGGCGGGCTCGGCTCGGAGGTGGTGGCAACGATACCCGTTAGCCCCGCTCAAGTACTTAACATCTACGTCGGCGGCGCCGGCGACAATGGCCCCGGCGGTTACAACGGGGGTGGGAGCGGAGGCGCCGGCGGCAACAACGGAACCGGCGGGGGAGGCGCCTCCGATGTGCGCCTCGGGGGCCTCACCCTGGCGGACCGGGTGGTGGTGGCTGGCGGGGGTGGCGGCCTGGGTTCTTATGGAGGTCCCGACCAAGGCGCCGGTGGCTCGGGTGGCTCGGTTCGGCTCTGCCCAGGCCGGCGACAACGGGGCCTGCTCAGGCTCTGGTGGCGGTGGGGGTACTAGCAGCGCTGGGGGCGCCGGTGGCACAGGTACCGCCACCGGGACGGCGGGTTCGCTCGGCTCTGGCGGCACTGGTGGCTCAAACTCGGGCCACGGTGGCGGGGGCGGGGGTGGCGGCTACTACGGCGGCGGTGGCGGCGCCACGTGCACGACCCAGTTCTCCGGCGGTGGCGGGGGCGGCTCGGACTACGTGGAGGCGTCGGCTACGTCGGTCGAGGACTATCCCGGCTACTCCACCGGCAATGGCTCGGTCACGCTCACCTACCCGCCCTCAACTAGCTCGTCAAGCCCGCACAGCGGCACAAAGTTGTTCTCCTACACCGGCGCTGTCCAGACCTGGACCGTGCCCGCCGGGGTCACCTCGGTCCAGGTGAGCGCCATCGGTGCCCAGGGTGGGGACAGCTATGGCGGGCTCGGCTCGGAGGTGGTGGCCAACGATACCGGTTAGCCCCGGCCCAGGCACTGTAACATCTACGTCGGCGGCGCCGGCGGCAATGGCCCCGGCGGTTACAACGGGGGTGGGAGCGGAGGCGCCGGCGGCAACAACGGAACCGGCGGGGGAGGCGCCTCCGATGTGCGCCTCGGGGGCCTCACCCTGGCCGACCGGGTGGTGGTGGCTGGCGGGGGTGGCGGCCTGGGTTCTTATGGAGGTCCCGACCAAGGCGCCGGTGGCTCGGGTGGCTCGTTCAGCTCTGCCCAGGCCGGCGACAACGGGGCCTGCTCCGGCTCTGGCGGCGATGGGGGTACTAGCAGCGTTGGTGGCACCGGTGGCACAGGTACCGCCACCGGGACGGCGGGCTCGCTCGGCTCTGGCGGCACTGGTGGCTCAAACTCGGGCCACGGTGGCGGGGGCGGGGGTGGCGGCTACTACGGCGGCGGTGGCGGCGCCACGTGCACGACCCAGTTCTCCGGCGGTGGCGGGGGCGGCTCGGACTACGTGGAGGCGTCGGCCACGTCGGTCGAGGACTATCCCGGCTACTCCACCGGCAATGGCTCGGTCACGCTCACCTACCCGCCCTCAACTAGCTCGTCAAGCCCGCACAGCGGCACAAAGTTGTTCTCCTACACCGGCGCTGTCCAGACCTGGACCGTGCCCGCCGGGGTCACCTCGGTCCAGGTGAGCGCCATCGGTGCCCAAGGTGGGGACAGCTATGGCGGGCTCGGCTCGGAGGTGGTGGCCACCGTGCCGGTTATCCCGGGCCAGGCCATGGTGGTGGTGGTGGGCGGCGCCGGCGGCAATGGCCCCGGCGGTTACAACGGGGGTGGGAGCGGAGGCGCCGGCGGCAACAACGGAACCGGCGGGGGAGGCGCCTCCGATGTGCGCCTCGGGGGCCTCACCCTGGCGGACCGGGTGGTGGTGGCTGGCGGGGGTGGCGGCCTGGGTTCTTATGGAGGTCCCGACCAAGGCGCCGGTGGCTCGGGTGGCTCGTTCGGCTCTGCCCAGGCCGGCGACAACGGGGCCTGCTCCGGCTCCGGCGGCGGTGGGGGTACTAGCAGCGTTGGTGGCACCGGTGGCACAGGTACCGCCACCGGGACGGCGGGCTCGCTCGGCTCTGGCGGCACTGGTGGCTCAAACTCGGGCCACGGTGGCGGGGGCGGGGGTGGCGGCTACTACGGCGGCGGTGGCGGCGGCACGTGCACGACCCAGTTCTCCGGCGGTGGCGGGGGCGGCTCGGACTACGTAGAGAGCTCGGCCACCTCGGTCCAAGATGTCCCCGGATACTCCACCGGCAACGGCTCGGTCACGCTGGTCTACTCTCCTGGGCCCACCGCCACGCTCACCTCCTACGAAGCGGACGGCGCTGTCTCGGGCTCCGCCACGAACCTGAACGAGTGCGAAAAGGGCACCAAAGTGGGAGATCCCGTCGACTGCGCCACGGGAGACCTGTACGAGACGGCCACAGACGACTCGATCCCGGGGCGAGGGGTGCCGCTCGACCTCACCCGCACGTACAATTCGCTCTCGGCCTCGGTGGACGGCCCCTTCGGCTACGGCTGGTCGTGCTCGTACTGCATGTCGCTTTCGATAGACGACGGCACCGGCACCGCCACAGTGACGCAGGAGGACGGCTCCACCGTGGTATTCACCTCCAACGGTGACGGGGTTTACACGGCGCCCCCCTACGACTTTGCCAGCCTGGTGGCTAACCCGGGTGGGACCTACATCTACACGCGTCGTGGCTCGCAGATATTCAACTTCTCCGCCTCCGGCCAGCTCGTGTCCGAGTCCGACCCCAACGGCTACCTGACTACGCTGTCCTACAACGGCTCGGGCCAGTTGACTGCGGTGACCGACCCTGCCGGGCGGCAGCTGAGTTTTTCGTACGGCTCGAACGGCCTCGTCTCAGAAGTGACCGACCCAGCCGACAGGACCGTCTCGTACGGCTACGACAGCTCGGGGGAGCTCACCTCGGTCACCGACCTCGGCGGGGGCATAACTTCGTTCACGTATGGGGCCGGCCACCTGTTATCGACCATGACGGCCCCCAATGGCGGGGTTACGACCAACACGTTCAACTCGTCGGGCCAGGTAACACAGCAAGTGGACCCCATGGGCCGGACGACCACCTTCGCCTATAGCGGTGACAACCTCTCGCCGGCTGGGGGCACCACCACCGTCACTGACCCTGAAGGCAACGTGACCGTAGAGGACTACGTGTCCGGGGCGCTCATCTCCGAGACCCAAGCGTCTGGGACGTCGCAGGCGGCTACCACCACTTACCAAGTGGACCCCGGCACTCTGTCGACTACGGCGGTAGTCGACCCCGACGGCAATATCACCACGTACCGCTATGATGCCGATGGCAACTTGGTGTCTGAGGTCGACCCGCTGGGCCAGACGACTACTTGGACGTACAACGCCTATGACGAGGTGACGTCTGAGACGCTCCCTGCCAGTTATGGGCCAGCCGGCACGGTGACCACGACCTACACCTATGACGAGGCCGCTTACAGTTCGGGCGGGGCGGGCAACCTCACCACCGTGTCGACGCCCATCGTCTCTCCTTTGGGCACCGTCGCGGGGGACCAGGTCACCCACTTCGTCCACGGCGACAGCACGTACCCCGGGGACGTCACAGCCGTCATCGACCCGGACGGCAACACCTGGGCCTTCGCCTACGACTCCTACGGGGACCTGGTCTCCGAGACCGCCCCGGCGACGACCGACAACTCTGACGTTTCTGGCTCCTACCAGGACCTGACCCTCTGGGCCTATGACACCGGCACTGGCCAGGTGACCTCGCAGTTGTCGGGCCGCTACATGCTGGCCCATCCGTCGGCGACCAGTTGCACCACTCCGGCCACGGGGTGCACCACGTACACGTACAACGCTGACGGGGATCTGCTGACCACCACCGACGGCAACGGCCACATCACGACCAACACCTACGACGGTAACGGGAACGTGATCTCGACCACTGACCCCGACGGCAACGAGACCGTCTACGGCTACGACTTAGACGACGAGCTCACCGCCACCGCGCAAGCGTTCGGCACCTCCAGTGCGCAGACGTACACCATCGCCTATTGGCCGGACGGGGAGGTCAAGACCCAGACCAACCCGGCCGGGGCCGTGACTTCCTACACCTACGACCCGCTGGGCCACTTGGCCAGCGTGACCGACCCCGACGGCCGCACCAGCGGCTACACCTACGACGGTGACGGCAACCTGATAGTCAAGTCTGACCCCGGCGTCTCCGGGTGCACCACCAGCTCCACGACCACGGGATGCACCGTCTATACCTACGACGGCGGCGAGCTAACCGGGATCAAATACAACGACCCGGCCACCCCTGACGTCTTTTACACCTATGACCCCGACGGCCGCCTGAACTCGATGTCTGATGGGACCGGCACCAGTACATGGTCATATGACTCGCTCGGCCGACTGGCCTCGTACACCAACGGCGTCGGCGACACCCTCGGTTACAGCTACGACCCGGCCGGCAACCAGCTGTCGGTCAGCTACCCGGGGACGATAGGCACCGTCGCAGATGGCCTACGACGCCCAAGGTCGGGAAGACAGCCTGACCGACTGGCAGGGCCACACCACCACGTTCACCTACGACGCCGACGGCGACTTGACTATTGGTACCGACCCCACCAGTGGCACGCCGGTCACCGACAACTACACCTACGACCCCGCCGACGTGCTGTCCGCCATCAGCACCACCCAAGGCTCGGCGACGCTGGCCTCGTTCACCTACACCCGCGACTCCGATAACCAGGTCACCCGGGTCACCTCGCCGGGCGTGCCGGCCGATAACCACTCGCTACGGCTACAACCCCCTTGACCAGCTTACCGGTGTCGATGGGGCCAGCAGCTACAGCTATGACGCTGCCGGCGACCCAACCAGCACGCCCACGTCCGCTAGCCAGAGCTTCGACGACGCCAGCCAGCTGTGCTGGTCGTCCACTACCCCCAGTACCAACGCCTGTGACGTAACGCCGCCCAGCGGGGCCACCGACTACAGCTACAACGACCGCGGCGACCGAACTACCACCACCCCGGCCACCGGGGGGCCACCGACTACGGCTGGGACGAAGCCGACCAGCTGACCAGCGTCACCAGCCCAACGCAGACCACCACCGACACTTACGACGGCAACGGTTTGCTGGCCAGTGCGACTACTACCCCCACCGGGGCGTCATCGAGCACGGCCGACTATGTGTGGGACACCACCGCAGGGGACACCCCGGCTGCTGTCCGACGGCACCACGGCCTACCTCTACGGGCCCGACGGCCTCCCGCTGGAGCAACAAAGCCTGGACACGACGGCCTCGGACGACTTCGGCCGGGCCGACGGTGCTCTGGGGGCTAACTGGGCTGACATCTCCGACGGGGGCCTGGCCATCTCGGGGGACCAGGTGACAGGCACCAACGCCGGCGGTACTCGGGCGACGCCTGGGCCGCCGATGCCTTCTCCAGCGACCAGTACTCCGAGGTCACCGTCAGCACCACCGCCCTCAGCGGAGGATAGTGGGTCGGCCCCATGGTCAGGTCGCAGGACAACGGCCAGGACGCTATGTGGGCATCTACTGGTGGGATTCCGGCAGCCCGGTGCTGGAACTGTTCAAGCGCAGCGGCCCAGCTGGGAGCAACTGGGCTCCACCTACGACTCGGGGGCACTGGCGGCGGGCACCGAACTCGAGCTTCAGGCGGTTGGCTCTTCGATCTCAATGCTAGAAAATGGCACGCCCGTCATTAGCGCCACCGACAGCAGCCTGGCCGGCGGGGTCCCCGGCATCCTGGCCTACGGCACGCCTACGGCGGGCGCCTGGACGGGCGGCAACGTGACCGGCGTTTACAGCGTCGGCGGGTCAGTTAGTGGGCTGTCGGGCACGCTTGTCCTCCAGGACGGTGCCGACCAGTTGAGCGTAAGCACCAACGGGGGTTTCACCTTCGGCACCCGGCTTCCGAGCGGGGCCGGTTACGACGTGACCGTGAGCTCGAGCCCCACCGGCCAGTCCTGCACGCTCAGCAATGGTGCGGGGACAGTCGGAGCGTCCAATGTCACCGACGTGGCCGTCACATGCAATGACACTGCCAGCGCGGCCTCGGACAACTTCGACCGGGCCAACGGGCCGCTGGGGGCCAACTGGTCCGACATCTCTGACGGAGGCCTGGCCATCTCGGGGAACCAGGTGACAGGCACCAACGCCGCTAGCAACTCGGGCGACGCCTGGTCGGCCGATGCGTTCTCCAGCGACCAATACTCCGAGGTCGCCGTCAGCTCGACTGCCCTCAGCGGGGGGGAGTGGGTCGGCCCCATGGTCAGGTCGCAGGACAGCGGCCAGGACGCCTACGTGGGCATCTACTTCTGGGACTATGGCAGCCCGGTGCTGGAGCTGTTCAAACGCGTCGGTGGTGGCTGGGTACAGCTAGGCAGTGCCTATGACTCGGGAGCACTGGCGGCCGGTACCGAGCTTGAGGTCGAGGCTGTCGGCTCGACCATAGCTCTGTTGGAGAACGGGACCGTCGTGGTCGATGCCACTGACAGCGGCTTGGCCGGCGGCGCTCCCGGCATCATGGCCTACGGCACCCCGCCGGCGGGCGACTGGGCCGGCGGTGACGTGCCGGGCGCCTACAGCGTGGGCGGCTCGGTCAGCGGGCTGGCGGGCACGCTGGTCCTCCAGGACGGCACCGACCGCCAGGCCATCGGCACGGACGGCGCCTTCAGCTTCGGCACGGCGCAACCGGGCGGGGCCAGCTACGATGTCACCGTCAGCTCGAGCCCCGTGGGCCAGTCGTGTACGGTCAGCAATGGTTCCGGGACGCTGTCGTCCGACGTGACCGACGTGGCCGTAACCTGTACCGACGGCCCCACCACGGCGTCCGATAACTTCGGCGGGCCAACGGGCCGCTGGGAGCCAACTGGTCCGACATCTCCGACGGAGGCCTGGCTATCTCGGGGGACCAGGTGACCGGCACCAACGCCAGCGGCACCTCGGGCGACGCCTGGGCCGCCGACACCTTCTCCAGCGACCAGTACTCCGAGGTGGCAGTCAGCTCCACTGCCCTCAGCGGGAGCGAGTGGGTCGGCCCCATGGTGAGGTCCCAAGACAACGGCCAGGACGCCTACGTCGGCGCCTACTACTGGAACGATGGCAGCCCGGTGCTCGAGCTCCTGAAACGCACCAATGGCAGCTGGGAGCAGCTGGGCAGTACTTACAACTCCGGGGCGCTGGCCACCGGCACCGAACTAGAACTAGCGGCCGTTGGCTCGGCCATTACCTTGTCGGAGGACGGCGCCGTGGTGGTCAGTGCCACTGACAGCAGCCTGTCTGGAGGTGCCCCCGGCATCATGGCCTACGGGACGCCCACCGCAGGCGACTGGGCCGGCGGCGACGTGATCCAGGGTGTCCTGCTGTGGTACCACCACGACCAGACTCGGCTCCACCCTGGGCCCTTACCACTTATGCCGGGACCGTTGCCGGCACCGCCACTTATGACCCGTACGGGCAGACCAGCGCCACCACAGGTACCACCACGCCGCTTGGCTACGGCGGCGCGTACACGGAGCCGGGGACGGGGCTGATCTATCTGGTCAACCGCTACTACGACCCGGCCACGGCGGAGTTCTTCTCCGTTGACGCCGCAGTTGCGATCACGCAGCAACCGTACAGCTATGCCGGCGACGACCCCGTTGATAACACCGATCTGCTGGGGCTTAGTAAGTGTGGCCACCCAACCAGCCTTTGGGACACAGTGGGTAGCGTCATCGACTGCATATCCAAAGGAGACGTCCCAGGCGGCGATTAACACGGTCACGACCAGCGGTTTGCGCACGGCGTCTTCTTTTGCGGCCCAGTCGCCAGCTGGCCTCGCACTCTCGTGGGTAAGCCAACAAACCGGCATATCTTTGGGAGGTTGTGTTGGGGGAAGTGTCTTCGCCGGCATCGACATTACAGAATCGCTCTGCTATTACGCGACACCTTCAGGGCAGTCCGGTATAACCCTGCAAGGTGGCATGGGCGGTGGCGGACCCTTTGGTGCCAATTTTTTGGTCGGTGCCTCTGCGAGTAACGCTCACAACTTGTCGGACTTTGGCGGCTGGTTTGCCTATGGAGGAGGCGGCGTCGGCGAGGGACCCTACAGTGGGGGGGATTCAGGGCCAGATAGGCCAAAACCAGTGCGGAAGCGCCATTTGGTCAGCAACGACAGGCTGGGCACCCGCACTTAGAACTCCGGCCCCGTTCAGTTTTGAAGGGGGAGGGAGCTACACGAGGATTTATCCACAGTGGTAGGCACATCAATAGATCAGCGTCTCGTACGGTAACGATGATCTCCTGGCCAGTCCTATTCAACGTGGGTGTGACGACGCCTGGTTTATGGCGGGGCGGAGGACACCTGGTCGTCGCACCGGGCTCCCTGGAGTGCATTCCTGGACGGCTTACCTCCGGCGTGAGCGCATCGCACTCCGTTAGGCACCAGGGAGCGCACGTTGATGTCTATGTCGGCGGCTTGTACCCCCGTGGTTCAACGTAACCCTTCCTGTACATGGAGCAGGAGAGACTCTTGTCGCCTCAATGTGGATCGTCGGCAGAAGGAAGCTTCGTCGGACACTGCGAGAAGCGGGGTTCGATGTAACGGAACACGTGACGTGGGTTGACCGGGGGTTTGGTTGGGCCGAAATGAAGCGGGGCAACCCTCCTAATAGTTGACGTCGCGGCACTTATCTGGTCCTGTTCGTAAGAACTCTTATGGGTACCCGACGAAACGGTCAGCAGACAAGTGCCGACAAGCTCCGCAGCTACAGCGGTGCTTCGGAAATAAGCGGGGTGCGGCGAGGCCGAACAAAGGTCCTTGCTGCGGCTGCCATTTGTAGTGCTGGCCTCATCGTCGCGAACCCCTCCGAGCAGGTCAGTTCCTTCGGCATTGGCCTGGGTGACGTTGTTGCGTCTGCCGCCACCACGCCGCCAGTGGGTATGGACCGTGCCTGCCTCCCTCGCAGAGCAGCCCTCCCGGTCCTCCTCCTGCTTGGGGGGTTTCTGGCGGCGGTAAGCTACTCTATGGCGCGAGGGGTCCAATATTCGGCTGATCTTCTTGATGCCAGGGGAGATCAGTTCTACGCTGCCTCTAACAGCTGCGGGCCTGTTCTTAGGTCCATTCGATACATTGCAACGAAAGGCTTTCCCGCCCGCGCATCGGTAGCTAAAAGGAACCGAAACAACATTCTCATTACTGGCCCGCTATCCGTAGACCTTCAGCTCCAAACAATGACGCCCGAGAGTACAAGCTTTTGGAGCTAGCTGGCGCCCTAGTGAGCCTCGTTACCTAGCAGGGAAACGTTTACTGAATCTCATCGCAATCGACGCCGGCGGCGAGGGATTTAAGCTGCTTCCGGGGAAGTACCAATCCTGGGTCGAATGTCTAGCGAAAGCGCTGGCAGCGGCGACCAGTACTCCGAGGTCGCCGTCAGCACCACGCCCCTCAGCGAGGGGAGTGGGTCGGCGTGTCGGTCAGGTCGCAGGACGACGGCCAGGTGGCCTACGTGGGCATCTACTACTGGGACAGCGGCACCCAGGTACTGCAATTGTTCAAGCGCAGCGGCTCGAGCTGGGAACAGCTGGGCGGCACTTATGACTCTGGTGCCCTTTCGGCGGGCATCGATCTGGAACTGGCGGCGGTCGGCTCAGCCATCACGTTGTCAGAGAACGGAGCGGTCGTCATCAGCGCCACCGACGACAGCCTGGCCGACGGCACCCCCGGCATCATGGCCGACGGGACGGCGAGCGCCGGTGACTGGGCCGGGGCCGACGTGGTCCAGGGCGTGCTCCTTTGGTACCACCATGACCAGCTGGGCTCGACCCCTTACCACCTACGCCGGGACCGTGGCCGGCACCTGGCCGTCCTCGACCCGACAAGCGAGGCCATCCCAGCCGACCTCCTGGTGGTGGCAGTCACCCGCCCCACTCCGTACCTGTACTCGCCAGAAGAGATCACCGCCTTGATGGCGACGGCCAGAGATCTGGCCCACCCGTTGAAAGCGGCAACCTTCGAGGCCTTCCTGGGCCTGCTCGCTTGCACGGGGATGTGATGCGGGCGAAGCAATGCGCCTCGACCGCGGCGACTTCGACGCCAGCACCGGGCTGCTCAACGTCTGGGGCTCCAAGTTCGGCAAGTCCCGGCAGCTGGTCCTCCATCCCAGCGCCGTGGCGGCCCTGTGCCGACACCTCCGTCGTCGCGACCGGCTTTGCCCATCGCCCCCGACCCCAGCACTTTTCCTCTCCAGCACCGGCGGGCGTCTCTGCCACGCCGTGCTCCAACCCACCTTCCCGGACCTGCTGCGCCGGAGCGGCGTCGGTGCCTCAAGCCCCCGTCGGCGCAGGGTCCACGACCTGCGCCACTCCTTTTGTGTCGCCAGCCTGTTGCGCTGGTATGGCGAAAACCAGGACGTGACGGCAAACATGCCGGCGCTTTCTACCTACCTCGGGCACGTCAATATCAGTTCCACGTACTGGTATTTGTCCGGCGCCCAGGAGCTGCTGCGCTTGGCCGCGGACCGTCTAGAAGCGACCTTCGGTGGTGGGCTATGAGCGCGCTCGCCGCAAGCGTCCCTCCAGGTGGTGGGCTTGAGACGACCTGTCGTGCGGACTGGCTGCCGACATCTTCTAAGCGCGGGTCGTCGGTCAGCCGCGCCCGCCCGGCGACCGGGCCTACTAACTGCGCGGCTATGGGATGGTCAGGCGGCCGGGAGCCACAGCGTGGGACCGAATATGACCCCTCCGGGCCCGTGGAGTAACTTATTTGTGGGGGGACCGATGTCAAGACCTTTCGGGGGATTTTCGCGGGCGCGGGGGGTCTGGGGGGCTTGCCCCCCAGTAGTGCCCTGCCACCGGTGCGCCGCCTGAGGGTAGTTGGCATGCGGGCCGGAGGGCGCTTGCGCCCGGAAAAGGAGCTGCCAGCCTGTAAGGCGCTTGACATGGGAGCGCCGATCGCGTTTGCACGATGAGGCCCTTCTCTCTGGGCAGCTTTGGGATACGGCGGTGGACCACCGCCTGCGGCCTTCCCGGAGTTGACTCTTTGCCTGGGAGACGGCCGTTGCCATCGGCCCGTGAGCCGCGGCGCCAGCCGGTGGGGCGCGCATGCAGTACGTCACCTGAGTTGTCCTCGCTCGTGGGCGCCCAGACTTATTTCGGTGCGCGGGCCTGCGTTCGTGCCCGGTCACATGATGGCTGGTGGGGTGCCCCACGGGAGGTACGTGCGCGGCCGCTCTTTCTATTCGGGCCGCCCAGCAACAGCTGGCGGCAGTTACAGGCAGGAGCAAGCCGCGCAGATCATCAGGACTGGGGCGCCAACGGGCAGGGCGTGGGCTCATGCTGCTTGGAACGCCTCCTCGCCGAGCTCTCTCAAGATGTGGTGGGCTTGGCGGGCGAGCTTGCGGGCGACCGACAACGTCGCCCGGTTGGCGCCTTCTCGTGCTGCGACGTCTTTGTAATAGCCGTGCTCTGGGCTTGTCTGTTTGGCGGCGGACTTGGCCGCCTCGAACAGCGCCCAGCGTAAAAGGGCGAGGCCCTGCCGGGCTAAGTGGCCCCGGGCACGGTGGTCGTCGGAAGAATAGACCGTGATGTCGAGCCCGGTGTGGCGTACTGCCTGGCGTGAAGCGGAAAAACGCCTCGTGTCGCCCATCTCGGCCCAGATCATTACCGAAGTCAGGTGGCCCACTCCGTAAAGGCCCGACCAGAGAGCGCGACATCCCGCGTGGCGACGGCCAAAAGCGCAGATCTCGTTGTGCAGGGCCGCAAGTTCCCCGTCCAGGCGGGCGATTTGGCGCAACGCCACGGTCACCTGTTGTGCCCCCGCCGGCGATAGGCCCTCCCCGCCCAGTAGTTCGGCGCGCCCCTCGGGGGAGAACACGGAGCGACGCGCCGGCAGGCCCTGGTGGAAGCACGTCGCCCTCACCCGCTGCATCCAGTCGGTGCGCTCGTTGCCGAGGTCCTTGTAGAGGCGGACCTTGGCCCGCCACTCCTGCACCTCGGTCGGCGGCACCCACGCCTCGGGCAGGCGGGCTTCTACCAGCAGCTGGCGTAGGTGCCGGGCGTCCAACTTGTCGGTCTTCGCCCGCCGTTTTTTGCCCCGGGCCGCAGCAGCCTCGCCTGGGTCGGCCAGGTGAGCGATAACCCCAGCCGCCGCGCACTCCTCGACGACAAAACGCCAGCCGGTGCAGCCTTCTACAGCGAAATGCACGTCCTTGGTTCCGTCAAAGCGGGCCAGCCAGGACCGAAGTGCCAGGCGGTCAGCCGGGCCGATACGCCCGCGGTTGACCTGGCCGCTCTCGGTGTCCAAGTAGTCAAAGGTGATCTGTGAACGGTGCACGTCGAACCCACCTACGATGTTCATTCGGGGCCTCCTCAAGCTCCTGCTGTCTTCTCTCCGCATTCTGCGGCAAGCGACTGTGCTGGGGAGGTCCCCCCACATGCCATCTGTTCAAGTCCCCCCTCCGACACCGACTTGTTCCCCCACGCAGTGGATGTAGGTGCTGGTCACTCGCGGTATGAGGTCGTTGGGGGTGCGTGTCGGTAGCTGAAAGCTAGCTCGACAAGCCGCGGCAAAGCCCAGCTGGTTGGGTCTGACGTGTCTCTGCTGTGCACTTCGGTCGTCTTGGTCTGTATACATACATGACCATGCTCCCACCAGTACGCGGCGGCGACGGGTGACCATCTCAGCGGCTGCGTCCCTGGAGGGGCTTCGACCGTGCCCGACGGGTCGAGCCACCAGCACCGCCCGCGCTCAGACCGGCTGGCCAAAGTGGCTTGCAGGATGTCGGGTTTGGTCGAGGTGACCAGGACCGGGCCCGGTGCGGCCAGCACGTTGGGGACCACCAGTGTCGAGGTCTTACCGGAGCGAGGTGGGCCGAGGACGAGCAACGCTTGCTGCGGGCCGGCCCAGATCAGCCGGCGGCCGTCAGTCCCGACGTACAATTCGGGGCCGTTGGTGGCCAGGTTGGACTGCAGCTGGCGCAGGCTGATCTCGGGTACCCAGGTCATGGCCAGGACCGGAGGTGAAGGCCTGGCCATCTCGGTCCGACCCGCCCTTGCATACTTTTATGGTATATCATCACTTCTCATACCGATGTCCGCAGCTGCCGGCGCATCTCATATGCCGGCAATCTCCGCGCCGGCCACCGCTGGGGGCCCAAATGCGTTCGCAGGGCGACTTCTGGGTGCAAGATTTCTATCTCGGCGCGAACGAAGTCGAAAATCGACAGGAATCATGCCCAGAAACGACAAGCGCGCCCAGAAACGATAATCGCGCCGAGAATCGTCGCCATTCGCCCGGCATAACCGCCGGCGACAGCCTGCTCGCCACAATTTGCCCACGACCTAACGCCAATGGCGTCAACGGAGCCGCGGGTGCCGGCGCACGAGCGTGATTTGGGGGCCGACGGCATTGGCGCAGCGCCTCCCGCCCGCCGGCGCCTCCCGCCGGCGCCTCCCGCCGGCACCTCCCGCCGGCACCTCCCGCCGGCGCTCCCGCCGGCGCCTCCCGCCGGCGAGTCGAGGTTCAAAACGGGGATGACGAGATCCGCCGGTCTTACAACCAACATCCTGACCCCATAGCAGGCCCTTTGCTGTCAGAGAGCCAAAATGGGGGAGCGGGTCACCCCTTGGCCGGTTCCTCCACCACCGTTGCCGGACGAGCAAGAGCCTGTTTGCGCACCGAGGGCGCCGACAGCAGGTAGTAGACGACGGCGCCAACGATCAGCCCGAAAAGCCAACTGAAGTCGGCCCCATGGGTGCGGTTGGAGAAGAACGAGCTATAGGCGGGGAAATAGAACGCCGCGTCGATCCATGTCATTGCCGCAAACATGCCAAGACCTAGGGCTACGAGCGCCCTCCAGTTGATGCCGCCGTCTCTCCAGTAGACGCCACCCCGCTTGGCGGCCAGGGACGTCGTGTCGTAGCGCCCCCGGCGCAGAAGATAGTCCACCATCAGGATCCCGAACCACGGGCCGAGCCATACGACGATGTAGTCGAGGAAGCCGGACAAGTCCGTGTAGAAGTTGCCCTTGAAGATCACCAGAGCAGTAACGGCGCCGGAAATCACGGTGTCGACGATGACTGCACCCCAGCGCTTGAGAGGCAGACCAAGCGCCTGGAGGGTGACGCCCGATGAGTACAGGTCGATGGTGTTGATGCAGAGCAACTGGGGGAGGACCAGGATGACGAACGGCCAGAAGAACCAGGAGGCGAAGGCGTCCGGTAACCCGGTGGCGGCCGATGCGCTGGGGCTGACCAGATAGGCAGTGGCCCCAAGGAGTTCGAGGAGCACTGAGGGGATCAACCCGCCCAGTGCGGCCGCCCATATCGTCTTGCGCTTCGGCGTGTCACGGGGGAGGTAGCGCGAATAGTCGGCCGCGTTCTCGGTCCAGCCGAGCCCACCGGCAGACACGATGAGCACAATGCCTGTGGTCCATAACCACCAATTGTCGGTGAAGCCTTTCGGTAGGTGGAGATGGCTCGGGTGGGCGTGGGGGATAACGAGGACGGCCATTATCGCGAACAGGACGATGAACACGTACGAGAGGTAGCGCAACACTCGGGTGATGGTGGCGTGGCCCAGGAACGGGACCACAAACTGGACGGCTACGGCCAGGACGATGATGACCGCTTTGCCCGGGTCGCCCACGTGAACGCCTTCGTGGCTGAACATGGCCACAACAATCAGCACGATGAGGACGATGCCTTCGATCTCGAAGCCGACCTGGGTGACCCAGTTGAAGAGGGACGGGGCCCGGTTGCCGTTCCGGCCAAAGGGAGCCCGGCTGACCATGAACGTGGTGGTGCCGGTCTCGGGACCGGGAAGACTGGCCCAACCCAGGAACAGGTAGGCGAGGTTCCCGACCAAGATCGCACTGACGGCTTGCAGGTACGACAGCCCAAAAGACACGATGAGGGCCCCGTAGACGACAAACTCGACGTTCCAAATTGCCCCGGCCCACATCCAGAACAGGCCCGACGGCTTCATGGGCCGCTCAGTCTCGGGTATCAGCTCGATGCCGCGTTGCTCGAGCGTGAACGCTCCGTAGCGCTCCGAGCTCGGCGGGGCGTCGAGCTCGACCTGGCCAGTGGGAGCAGGAGCCATCACGTTTGGAGCGTCGGCCATAGTCTCTCCCTTCTTAGACGTGCTCGGCTCGTGGGCTCTCGTGCCTTTGAAGGCGTTACGTTCTGAAGCAACCGCTTCCGATGCGACTTGGGCCTTTTTGACTCGCCTGGGCCTTCTCGTCCTCGCTGACGGACGTTACTACGAGCCCCGGGCTCGAGGATGGCTTTCCACCAGCGCGCGCTCGAGCCTCCTCTCGTCCGCGTGGTCGCGCCGCGTTATGGTCGACGTGGCCAGACCCGTGCGTATTTTGATACCAACCATCCCACCAAAATATGGTGGGGAACTTGGTGCCTTCTGATGCTCCAGCGAAGATCCTCGTTCCTGGGTTCCCCAGCCCGTGACCATGACGGATGACAGCCTGGTCCGCATCGAATGGGGGCTCCTCGAAGGCCAGCGTCCAAGGGTGTGTGGCAAGAACGCACGGCTAAAAGAGCACGGGAGCATTGTTAGAGTTCCCCTTTGCCGACTCACTAGCTCCGACGGGGCGCAGGGCATTGGGCTCTCACGGCTCGACGAGGCTACCGCCGCATCGGCCCTCGGGCTATCGGTCGCTGACTACTTTGACGGAGGGCGTGGTGCCGACGGTCGTTGGCGTGCCCTCGACCACGCTCTTTTCGACCTGAGCGCAAGGCGGTCCGGGGTCCCGGTCCACCGCTTGGTGCAGGCCGGCCCGGGGGAAACGACCGCTCAGCCTCGCAGCGTTGCCTGTTACGACACTTGTTTATATTTCGATGACCTTCTCGGTGACGCGGGTGAACGCGACCACCAAGCCGCGGCTGCTGTGGTTGCAACGGAAGCGGCCAGGGACTACGACGTTGGTCACCGGGCCTTCAAGGTGAAGGTCGGGCGGGGCGCCCGATGGATGGACACTCAAGAAGGTTTGGACCGCGATGTGGCCGTGGTGAGAGCGGTCAGAGACGCGGTCGGGCCAGAGTGCGACGTTCTCGTAGACGCAAACAACGGGTTTACCTTCAACTTGGCCGTGCGGTTCCTGGAGCGGACGGCCGACCTCCGGATCGAGTGGCTCGAAGAACCATTTCACGAAGATGCGGTGCTTTTGGAGGCGTTGAAGCAATGGGTCACCGACGCTGGGCTCGGTGTGGCGCTAGCAGACTGCGAGGATTCCTCTGTTCAAAACGCCGTTCGGCTCGCCCAAAGAGGCTTGCTGGACGTAATACAGTGCGACATCCTGGGCGCCACCTTTGGCGGTTGGCTGGAGCTCGGCGCCGCATTGGACAAGCTCGGCATTACTAGCGCACCTCATCACTTTGGCTTGCACCTTGGGAACTATGTCACCGGCCATTTGGCGGGCGCGCTGACCGGTCTTAGATATATCGAGTGGGACGAGACCCGGGCTCCCGGGATTTTCCCCTGCGGGTACATCTTTCATGAGGGACGACTGCAGCTCTCAGAGGAGCCGGGGTTCGGTATTGAGCTGGACGAGGAGCAGTTCAGGAGGGCGGTGCGGGCGACTGGCTTCGATGTAGGCAACCCGGTCCACTAAGCATCAGGCGTGACGGAACGAGCCTCCGCGAGACCGCCAAGCCTCCAGAAGCCCAACTCCAATCCACGAAATCGACAAGTGGCCACCAAGTTAGACCGATGACCGTAAGGCCGTCGTCCCGGAGGCCCAGCAGACTCTCGACCAAGCGGTCCACCCATGCGCATTTTTTGCCTGGGTCACCCTCGACGCAGGTCTCGGTGACCATAAGAGGAAGGTCATAGTCGGCGTGACAGCGACGTAACGCGCCCTCCCGGTCCACCGTCCCACCGTCTACGGTCACATGGACGGTGGTCCCTTACAACAGCGCCAGTTCTCTGCGTGAAAGCTCCGGGAAGTAATTGAGGCCGAGCACGTCGGGGTACTCGGCGCCGGCACGTAGGCGCTCGAGTAAGACCTTAGCCCTGCCTCCCACTCGCTTTCTTACGGCGCAACGACGACGTAGGAGGGCCAGTTCATCCCGCTCCTGGGGCCAACGATGACCTTCTGAGGGGTGGGCGACCCGGACATAGAAAGCTGGCTCTTCCCAAACTCGACCGTTGTATTGCCACCGAAGTTTTCCACCCACAGGTCACCGTATGGATCGAATGCAAGCGAGTAGGGACCGTCCAGGGACTTGTAAGAGCCAACGTTGGTCGAGCCGATCGTCACGGCAGGCGCAGGGGAGCCAGATGTCGAGAGCTGCGCCTTGGCAAACTCCAGCACTTCGTCGGTCCCGGGGAGGCCAAAGGCGCCCGGAGGGCCACCGGTGACCATCCACAGGTTCCCTGAGGAATCGAAGACAAGCTGGGCGCCACCACTCGAGGAGATCGTGACCGTCGGCGTCGGGTTGGTGGTGGTCAGTTCGGCCTTCGGGAACTCGACCACGCTCTCGTCAGTCGACACCCAAAGGTCTCCAGAGGCGTCAAAGGCGTCGGAGAAGGCACCGTTCGGGAACTCTTTGGCCGAAATAGTGGCTTGGGGTGTCGGTGCCCCCGATGTGACCAATTCGCTCTTTGTGTACTCGTAGACCTGGCTCGAATTGTTCCCGACCACCCAGAGGTTGCCC
This sequence comes from uncultured Acidimicrobiaceae bacterium, assembly GCA_963749305.1. Classification (GTDB taxonomy): domain Bacteria; phylum Actinomycetota; class Acidimicrobiia; order Acidimicrobiales; family Palsa-688; genus Fen-671. The sequence continues at coordinate 809,310 of CAVVMN010000008.1, read as the reverse complement.
GATTGGTCGAAAGCCATACCGAAGGGGTTAGCTAGAGCCCCGGACTCGGCAAAGATGGTCACGTTTGGCACCGGGTTACGAGTGGTCAGTTGGCCCCTCGTGATCTCGAACAGGTCGCTGGTATTTTCGTTCGCTACCCACAAGTCGCCCGATGGGTCGAAGGCCATCGTGGTGGGCCCGTACATGCCGTTGGTGAAACTGGCTTGGGGGGCCACGTCACCGTTGGCGTTGGGCGAGTACACGTCCACCTCGCCATTAGCCTCGACGCCGTTCCCGCCACCGCTACCGCCGAAGATGGCGCCACCCTGTGAGACGACGACGCTCCCAGGCACGAAGGCGCGGGCACCAAAAGGAGTGGCCGAGGCATCGGTGGGCGCGGCGAGTGTGGAGCAGGCCAAGCCCAGAAGTGCGCCACATGCCGCCCCCGCTCTTACGCCGTGGCCGCGGGTGGGCCGTTTGGTGGGGCGAAGGTGAGCAATTCTGGCACTGCCCGGGCGCCGAGCGGCGACGTCATCGATTGACTGCTGGCTGGTCATCTTCTCTCCTTTTGGTCACGTCTTCTTTGAATCTGCGCAAGATCGCGCCGAGGTTTCAGGTGTTCGTGCTCCGTGGATGACATTGACACGCCCGCGTTCCCGCACCATTCCCGCCGGGTTGTCTTCCGGGACCTCACATTCCGAGCCGCCGGTCGCGTGCGTCTGGTGAGTGGCGGAGAATTAGGGAAAACCCCTAGGGTGCCCGGCGACCCTACCTGCGCACACTTAGATCGCCGGACGGAACCGGCAGCCCTCAGCCAGGGTCTTCGCTCGACGGTACAAAGGAGACAGAAGCGTGGTACGGACCGGACCTAATACGTTTTCCATTCAGCATGTCTTGGGCGCAATCACGACGTTTGCCGCCGTTACGGCCGGTTTTTCCGTGGCGCTCGCCAACCCCTCGATGGCCGCGCCCAAGCCGGTTACCCTCCAGTCGCTCGGCAAGCCTGCGATCACTGCCAGCTGCAAGGGAGGCTCTTACCGCGTCGCCAGCTCTTCAGCGCCGCTGATGACCATTTCCGGCCACAAGTACTCCACTGGCTTCGCGCTCACCGGGACCAACTGCAACACCTTGTTCACCTGGCGGATCCCGACCGGTTACTCGAGCCTCAGCGTCACAGTGATCCTGGACCAGTCGGACTCCGGCCCGCTGGCCATGACGTTCAACTCCGGGCACACCGCGCTCAAGTTCACCGCCAACGGGCACAGCGTTCCCACGTTCAAGGCTGCCACCAGCCCGGCCCACCTGCAGGTCCCAGTACACGGCCTGCACCAGGTGACCATCGTCCTGCCCAACGGCGGTTCGGACGCCGGCATCCTCGACGTCACGTCGAACGCCTTGGCCTGACCCCCTTAACGAAGCTCCGGAAAGAGGGGGAGCCGCTCGCCTCCGGCGGGCGGCTTACCCCGGAGCAAGCACCTTAGGCCCGGTTACAGACGGGAAACCAGCTGTCCGACTCCCAGAGCCCGCAAAAGCGACCGGGCTGTACCGACGTCGCTGTCGCGAGCGAGGAAGCCGCCGTGGACGTGGGCAGCCAGGAACCCCTTTCCGATGCTCAGGTTCCCGTGTGGTGCCCCGTCAGCATAGAAGTTGAGCCTGACCTTCCCGACCGGGACTCCTTTGGCCGGGCTGCTCCAGCCGTCCCCCAACCCGCCCAAGACCTCGGCGAGGGCGGCCAAGCGCTCAGGGGCGTCGACTTCCTCCAACATCTGGTTGAGGTTGTTGGTAACAACGACGCGGTCGCCGCTAAGGAGGGTGGTCAAAGGGAGCGAGACCGTCTCATCGGTTGTCATATTTTGTGGAACCGCTTGAAGGCCGCCACCTCTTCCTGTTTGGCGCGCAGCATCCGGCCCTCCAACACGACGAGTTCCCACCCACGGTCCATGTCGTCCGGTCCCAGGTCCTTGAACTTGTCCGGGGTCGAGATCGTCTCGACCACGCCGCCGCCCAGGAACGTGTCGTATATGTCGAGCGTCTGCGAGGTCGGGCCGCTGGCCACCGGTCCGGTTTGCTTGTCAGGCGGCTGCAGTTCAGGCGCCTTCGCCTGCTGCTTCGGAGGCGTTTTTTTCTTTTTTGCGTTCGCCTTCTTTTTCGCTCTCGCCTTCTTCCTTGCCTCTTCTGCCTCGGCCTTCTTCACTGCTCCGAGATCCCTCAGGCGGTTGCGGATGAATGCCACCGGCAGGCCTAGCTTCGCGGCCCAGTCCTTCACGATGTAATCGTCCGGGTTGTCGAGCTGGCCCATGATCAAGGGATCGCTGGCGATGAGGTCGTTCAGGAAGATGCCACGCCGGGCCTCGGGCCGGCACTCGTCGATTATCTCGGCCACGTCCTGGAACGGCATGCCCACCTTGGCCGCTATTGCCTTTAGGTTGGCATAGCCCGGGTGCTCGTTGAGGACGATATCGGGGGCGAGCGGGTCGTCGATCTGCGCGACCAGCGCGGCGCGGACCTCCTCCTTCTTGTCGATCTCTTTGAGCTTGGCTTTGATGGCGGCCAAGATCTCTTTTCGCGACGCTCCGCTCAGCCGGACAAGATTGGCCAGTTCGTACGGGTCGTTTAGCAAAAGGCGAGCTTTGGCTTCGCCGAGCTCGTCGACCCGGGCGCCTACGTAAACCGCCGCCGTGTTCTTGGACCCCTGGAGGATTCTGGGCGGCCAGGCCCGGGCTCAGGTCAGAAGGGACCCCGTAGTCGTCCTCGAGCTCGTCGACGAGGTCCGGGTCGGTCCCATCTTGAATGGCTATGAGCTGGGCCTGGCTGAGATTGGCGGCCATCCACGGCCGCGCCCTGCTCATCAGTATCAGCTGAGCTTCCCTGCCGGTCCGCCTGACATAGCCAACTTGGCCGCCGTAGCTGATCTTCCTCATCCAGCGAGCCTCGTCGCCCAGGAGCGTCACCTTGGTGCCCACGGCCAGCTTGGTCTGTGGCTCGTGCAGCGCGCGATCCCAGAAAACCTGCACTAGCCCTCGCTTGTCGGTCGCGTCGCGGTGCTCGTCGAGCGTGTACGGAGTAGGCGCGGCTGTGTCCTGTTCAGGGGCCGGGAGGGCGTTCTCTTTGCCCGCCGTTTTGCTGCCGAGGACGAACCCCCAGCCGGGGTGGTGGCCGCCGGGCTTCTTGGTGGGAATGCCGGCACGGGTCAGGATCGTCCACGCGGTGGCGTTGCAGTTCTCGCCTTCCGACGAGACAGCCATGGCGGCGAAAGTGAGGCCCTTTTGCGCCAGGTTGGGATTGTCGCCCCCGAACTCCCTCGCTACGACGCCCTGGTAGGGCACTTGCATGCCGTCTATGACGTCGGTGGCCTCTATTAGCGCATCCAGTTTTTGTTCCGCAGCCGTGCCTTCGAGCACGGTCACGGAGGGCGCCGACGGGTCCCAGTCGACCGTGTCTGGCGTGTAGTCACCCCGGTCGGCGACGGTCATCCCGTTTTCGTCGGGCCCACCGCGGAAGTACATCTGCTGCCCTTCCTTGGAGGTGTAGACGATGAACAGGTGGGAACGCAGGCGCATCCCGAGGATCTCCGCACCGATGAACGTCGCCCGCACGTCGATCCTGGCCCCTCCAGAGCGGGCTTCGGCCACGGCCCGTTTGCTCGGTTGGATGGCCGCCTCGAACCCGTGCTCGCGGAGGAAAGCTTGAGTCTCAGGTGCCGCCATGCCGGCCGCTACGAGGGGGGCCTGCTTCTGGCGGAACTCTTCTGCCTTCTTGTTGTACACGGCCCGCTTGCGTGCCTTGGCTCCGTTGCTGAGAGGCTGGCCTGTATCGTCTGTGGCCGTCTTCAGCGCCACGAGCCGGTCTGAAAACTGGCTCAAAACGACGGCGCGAACCAGGTTGCCCAACGTCTTTTCCTCGGCGCTGTCCTTGGCACTGCGGTGGCCGCGGCCGTGGACTCGGGCCAAGCTCTCCTGTTCCTCCGTCGTCGCCTCGTCGTCAGTATTTTGCTTTTTGGCCGCGTACGCGGGCTCGTGCGCGATGGCCTCGTCGAACGCATCATTGACTTTGGGGATGAGCCGGCGTTGCACCCGTTGGGCGCTGTCCGCGCCATCGTTGTGGAGGAGGCTGACGACGGCACGGTTGCCGGCGCGCTGCTGCAGGTCGACGAGCCCGGAGCCGCGCTTGGGCTCCTGGGCGGCCCGAGGACGTACGCCGACAGGCTTCACCGGCTTGGCCTGGTCTTCGAGCTTGGCCCGGCGCTGCCCAACGACCCGCATGGCGACCTCTCTGGTTCGGTGGTACTCCGGATGGTAGCGCGTAGGACACGGGCCGCTTTCATTCTCTTCCGGCCCCTTTCGTGTTTCTCACCGCGGAGCCGTGGGCGGGAGCGGCCGCCCTCCTCTCCCGGGCTAGTTTGGCCCCGTGGTCCGCCTGCACCTCTGGGTTAGCGGAAGGGTGCAGGGCGTCTGGTACCGGGGCAGTTGTGCATACCAGGCGGAGCAGCTCGGCGTATCGGGCTGGGCACGCAATCTCCCGGATGGGCGGGTCGAGGTAGTGGCCGAAGGCGGGCCGGAGGCGGTGGGCAAGCTCGTCGAATGGTGCCACAAAGGCCCGCCGCACGCGCGCGTCACAAGCATCGATGTGCAACAAGAGGCGCCGGAGGGCCTGACGGGTTTCACCGTTAGCTGACCGCCTGGGCGGCTGCCGGGGTGGGCGCCCACTGCGCGCCGCTCCAGCCCTTTCTGGTCGGTGCCGGCCCACTTCCTGTCTCCGTCTTACCTTCGTACCTGGTCAGCTGGCCTTTCCTTATGGATGTTGGCGAAAGCCTTGACGCGCTCCCGGCTATCCCCATAGAATCCATAAATCTAATCGATTCAATCGGGATACATGGCGAGACCGGCGAGAATTTGCGGCCTGAGGGCCTGCCTGGCAGGGACTACCGCTCCAGAGGAGGAAGCAAACTGACCACACAGCAGACGGCGCCCGGCATTTTCGCCACCACCAGCTGAGCGGCACATGGCGGTAACCGTCACCAGCGGAGCGTCCACCCAAACAGACGCACAGGCTGCCGGCCCCGCTTCCCCGCCGGCGCAAGACCGCTCCCTCGAAGCCGTCCAGGCCCCGGGACCGGCGGCCACATCAGCCCGGGCCACCCGTTCGACCGGCAGGAAGAGAAGCTCCGTGAGCCGCTTTCGGTCTTCTGGGTGGCGCCGCTGGGTCAGCCCACTGCTCTTGCTGGCTCTCTGGCAGCTGGCCAGCAGCGCCGGGATCGTGTCGGCGCAAAAGGTCCCTTCGCCGGCGACGGTCTGGGGCACAGCCGTCCACCTGGTAACGACCGACACGGCTGCCTACGGGACCCTTCAGAGCGCAATGGCGGCATCGCTCGAGCGCATGGCGATCGGGTTTTCCATCGGTGCCATAGCCGCCATAGGCCTGGCTCTTGTCGCCGGTCTCAGCCGGCTCGGCGAACATGCGCTCGACCCACCCATGCAGATGTTGCGGACGCTGCCACTGTTCGGCCTGGTCCCGGTGTTCATCGTCTGGTTCGGGATAGGCCAGCTGCCCAAGGTGCTGCTAATTGCTCTGGCTGCCACCGTCCCGCTTTACCTGAACGTCTACGCCGGCATCCGCAGCGTCGACGGCCGGTTGGCCGAGCTGGGCAGCGTACTTGGCCTGGGTCGGATCGAGTTCGTCCGTCATGTGGTGCTCCCTGGTGCGCTGCCTCAGGCTCTGGTCGGCCTGCGCCAGAGCTTGGGCGCCGCCTGGTTAGCCCTGGTAGTCGCCGAGCAACTCAACGTGTCGAACGGCCTGGGCTTCATGATCAGCCAGGCCACCCAGTTCTTGCAGGACAACGTCATTTTCGTAGTCCTGCTCGTGTACACCGTGCTCGGCCTGCTCACGGATGCTCTGGTGCGCCAGCTGGAGAGGAGGGCGCTGGTATGGCGGCGCGGGTTGTTGAGCTGAACTCTGCTCCGACCGCCGCGAGGGAGCCGGCGCCTGTTGCCAGCGCGACCCGGTCCGTCGTCCATGTCCGCCAACTCGGCCGTTCCTTCGAGGGCAGGAACGTGCTCCGCTCGCTCGACCTCGACATTGCGTTGGGAGAGTTCGTCGCCCTTCTTGGCCGCAGCGGCGAGGGCAAGTCCACGCTATTGCGTGCGCTGGCCGGCCTTGACCGGGACGTGACCGGAGAGGTGGTGGTGGACGGCACGGTGGGGGTGGCCTTCCAGGACCCTCGCCTTTTGCCTTGGAAGCGGGTCCTGGCCAACGTCTGCTTGGGCCTCCGGGTTGAGGACCCCCAGAGCGTGGGGCGAAACGCCCTCGAAGAGGTCGGGCTGACGGCTCGGCAAAATGCTTGGCCCCTGACCCTGTCCGGAGGCGAGGCCCAACGTGCTTCTCTGGCCAGGGCGCTCGTCCGGGGCCCCGACCTCTTGCTCCTCGACGAGCCGTTCTGTGCCCTCGACGCGCTGACCCGAATGGCGATGCATGACTTGGTGCTCACACTTTGGAGCCGCCATCAGCCCGCAGTCCTGATGGTCACCCACGACGTCGACGAGGCATTGGCTCTGGCCAACCGCGCACTTGTGCTTAGTGGCGGCCAGGTGGCATTCGAAGCCGCGCTCGCTGCGGGACACCCACGCCACCGGGACGACCACGAGGTCGTCCGCCTTCGTAACCAACTTCTCGCCGAACTCGGCGTTGACCAGAAAGGAACGACATGACCACCAACCAATTCCCCGCCCGAGGCGGCCGGCGCAGGGATTTACCGCACGTCACCCTCCGCCCCCACATCACTCCACGGCGGCGCCAGCGACGCTCGACGACCGCTTCCGCCATCCTCGCCCTGGCTGTTGCCGGTTCTAGTGGAGCGTGCCTGGTTGGCTCGCCCGCCAGCGCCGCACCGGTGGTCGCCAAGGGCACGGGCAAGACGGTCAACCTCTCTCAGGTCACTTTGCGCATTGGTGACCAGGCCGGCACGGGCGCCGAATCTCTGTTGAAGGGGGCCGGGCTTCTTTCCCAATTGCCGTTCAAAGTTAGCTGGTCGGATTTCTCATCGGGCCCGCCCATGCTGCAGGCCATGGGCGCGGGTGCCATCGACGTCGGCGGGGTCGGCGATGCCCCGCCCGTTTTCGCCGCCGCCGGCGGTGCCAACATCGCCATTGTTGGTGCGACCGAAAACGGGCCCAACAGCGCCGCTGTTGTCGTACCGAAGGGGTCGCCCATCCATTCCATCAGCCAATTGCGAGGCAAAACGATCGCGGTGGCGCAGGGCAGTTCGGCAGATTATCACCTGCTGACCGTCCTCAATAAGGCGGGCCTAACCGTGCACGAGGTCACTCTGGACTACTTGCAACCGGCGGAAGGCCTGGCTGCGCTCGAATCGGGCAAGGTCGACGCCTGGGATGTTTGGACCCCGTACATCGAGGAAGTCGTGGTCGAGCATGGAGCCAGGGTCCTTGTGAACGGGAACGGTTTTGGAAGTAAATACAGCTTCGTGGTCGCTTCTCGCGCCGCCCTCGACAACCCGGCCAAAGCATCTGCTATCGGTGTTTACCTCACCGAACTAGACAAAGCCTACTTATGGGAAAAAGCGCATACCGGTGCCTGGGCAAATAATTGGGCACAGGGAACGGGCCTGCCGCTAAGCATAATGGACCAAGCGACCAAGGATGAATCGATAACGCCGGTACCTATTACAAGCGGCGTGGTCAGCGCCGAACAAGGCCTCGTCAACGCTTTTTACTCTGCCGGCCTTATCCCTAAGAGCTTCAATTTCGTGGATTATTCGTACGACGGGTTCAATGCGGATGTTGCGAAAGCATCTCAATAGCGCCCCCAAAGACACGAATTGCACACTAATAAGGAGGAACATTGACTACCACTACCCCCGCCCCTGTCACCGCCAACCAGCAGGCGAGCCACAGAAAGGCAGCCACACACCCGCTGACACACTTCATTGGCGCCGAAATTTCCGGGGTCAACCTGGCCCGGGTCGATGACGGCGCCGTAGCCGCCATTCAAGCCGCCCTCCTCGACCACAAGGTGCTGTTCTTCCGCGACCAGGACATTGCGCAGGACGATCAAATTGCCTTCGCCCGCCGGCTGGGTGAGCTCACCGGCGGGCACCCCACCCTGCCCTCACCCTCGGGACAACAGTTCATCCTCGAGCTGGACTCGCTTCTCGGAGGGAGGGCGGACCACTGGCATACCGACGTGACCTTCGCTCTAGAGCCGCCGGCCATTTCCATATTGCGAGCCGTCGAGCTCCCACCGGTCGGTGGGGATACGCAATGGGCCAGCACCGAAGCTGCCTATCAGCAACTGCCGGGACCATTGCAGCGCCTGGCCGCCGAGCTACATGCAGTACACACAAATGCCTACGACTACGGCCGGATCCTGGTCTCCGACAAGGACGATGAGGCGCGAAAACACCGGGACACGTTCACGTCGACCATCTTCGAGACGGAACACCCCGTCGTGCGTGTCCACCCTGAGACGGGCCGGCCTACGCTCCTGCTCGGAGGCTTTGTTCGCCAGATCGTCGGCCTGCCGTCTGATGTCTCCCGGGACCTGCTCAGGGCGTTCGCCAGCTACGTGACTCGGCCCGAGCACATTGTGCGGTGGAGGTGGCGGGCCGGCGACGTAGCCATCTGGGACAACCGCGCCACCCAGCACTATGCCGTCAATGACTACGGCGATGCTCACCGGGTTATGCAGCGCGTAACGGTGTCGGGCGTTCGCCCGGTTGGGCTCGATGGATGGCAGTCCGAGGCCCGCCGCGGCGACGCATCGTCTTACCAGGCGGGTCTCGGTGCCCAGGGAGGCCACCTCGACAACAACTAGGACCAGCGCTCGAGCAGCCATGTAGTTAGCCGAGCGCCCGGAATCCCGGCGGCCCACGCGGTCCTCGAGGCGTAGCGAGTGGGCCGCCGGCTTCGTCGCGCCCCAAGTCCTTGACCTCAATCTATAGTTCTAGTAGAATTGCTAGCTCAATAGGTTTGATGGGATTGATCAGGAGGAATGCCTTGACCAAGAGACGTGCCGCCGTTGCGGCCCTTGCTGTGCTGGTGCCTTTGGGCGTCGGTTCATCTATCGCGGTCGCCCAGACTAGACCTGCCGCACGTGTCGTCTACGCGTCAAGTCGGTCTATCACCCTCGACGGGGCGGGCGCTAACTCCATCGACCCCTTCTTCCAGGCGGTGTTTTACAACTACCACCAGAAGTACTCCAACGTCACCGTCAACTACTCCCCGGCGGGCAGCAGCGTCGGCATAAGCGACATCCAGCAGAACACGGTGGCGTTCGGCGACTCGGAGGTCCCGATGGCCTCCAAGGACCTGGCGCTGGCCAAGGGGACGGTGCTGCAGATCCCGGTCGACCTTGGTGGGGTCGCCATCAGTTACAACGTCCCCGGGGCACCCAAGGGCCTCAAGCTCGATGCCTCCGCCCTGGCGGCGATCTTCGAAGGCGTCATCACCAACTGGGACAGCCCGGCACTTGCCTCTGTCACTGGTGTGAACAACCTGCCCAACCTGCCGATCGTTCCCGTCCACCGGGCCGATTCCTCGGGCCCGGCTGGGACTTGGACGACTACCTCATCCAGAACTCGTCTAGCTGGGTGTCCAAGATCGGGACTTCGCTCCCGTCTAAAAGCTGGCCTCTGCCCAAGGTGGGCGTGGGCGGGCAGCTCAACAGCGGTGTGGCCTCGTTTATCGCACAGAGGCCGGGCGCCATCGGGTTCGTCGAGTACGGCTACGCACTTCAGGCCGGTTTCGCAAACGCCGCCATCAGGAACAAAGCTGGCGACTTCGTGACCCCGTCAGCTACTTCGATTGAGCAATCTGGCCTACGGTCGGCGTCCACCCTGAGCGCCACGAACTTCAATATCGTCAACGAGCCTGGTCCCGGCAGCTACCCGCTGGCTAATTTCAGCTGGACGCTGCTCTACCAAAAGCAGTCCAACGCCAATACCGCGGTGAATTTGCAGCGGCTCTTCACATACGTGATCACGACGGGGCAGCTTCAGGCAGCCAAGCTCGGGTATGCCCCGCTCCCATCAAGCGTCGTGGCTCTTTCAAAGTCCACCCTGGCCAAAGTGGAGGCCTGAGGCGGTAGCTCGCCGCCGATTTGAGGTGAAGTCCTGGACGAAATAGAAAGCCGGACCGCCAGCACGGCCGGGGGGCAAGCCACCCTTGACCCCCCGGTTTGGCGCGCCCGTGATGTTGTCCCGGCGCCCCTCGGCCCGCCGTCCACACGTTCGCTCCTTCTAAGCCGACAGGGTCGCCAACGCGGACGCGGTTACCGTCCGGCTTACATACTGGGCGGAGCCGTTTTCGCCGCCGTAGCAATCGCCGTCGTCGTCAGCATCGCCACCGGGTCCGCTCAAGCGTTCGCCCATTATGGGTTGAGCCTTGTCTGGTCGGGGACCTGGTCGCCGGCCACCGGTCAATACGGGGCTGGCATCTTGGTCGTGGGCACGGCGCTGACGACGGGCGTCGCCATGCTGCTCGCCGCCCCCGTCGGTATCGGGGCAGCCATCGCCCTGTCCGAGCTGGTCCCGCGCAAGGTGGCGGCGGCGGCATCTACCTTTATCGAGCTCCTGGCTGCCGTCCCCAGCATCGTCGTCGGGTTGTGGGCATTGTTGGTGCTGTCGCCCCTGTTCGCCAGCCACGTCGAGCCTTTCCTGCGATCGTTGCCGGTGGTGGGCGGAGCCTTGTTCAGCGGCCCGGCTTACGGCCCGAGCATCCTCCTGGCCGCCGTTGTCCTCTCCATCATGACGTTGCCCACCCTGGTGGCGCTTTCCCGCACGGCCCTGCGGGGAGTGGCGGTGGAGGACAGGGAAGCCGCTATGGCGCTCGGAGCCACTCGTTGGCAGGTCGTCCGCAACGTCGTGCTACCCACGGCTCGGCCCGGGATCGGCGCCGCCCTCACCCTCGCCCTGGGGCGGGCGATGGGCGAGGCGATCGCCGTGGCCCTGGTCATCGGCAACCGCCCGGCGCTGCCCCATTCGTTGATAGAGCCTGGCGCCACCCTGGGATCTGCCATCGTCAACCAGTTCGCCGAGGCGCAGCCGGGGCTGGGGACTAGCTCCGTCATTGCGCTGGCGGCCGTGCTCCTCTTCCTGACCGTGGTAGTCAACATCGTCGGCCAGATTTTCAGGAGAGCGGGCAAGGGGTCTGGCACGTCTTCGTACTTACCGGTGGGAGCTCCAGGCGGTGCCGGGCTAACGGCAGACGTGGTCGCTGGCGGCGAGGCGGGGGCTACGCCAAGCGCGGCCGGCACGGCCGCATCGGCTCCGGCCGAGAAGTCGCTTCCTCGCCGTCTTGTGTCCGGTGCCGTGGGAGAGGTTGTCTGCGTCGTGGCGTTAGTGGCGGCGATCACGCCTTTGATAGCGCTTGGCTGGTACACCGTGGCCCGGGCATTGCCAGCCCTTTCCTTCGGCTTCCTCGTACACCCGGTGGTCCCCTTCGGTGTCCCTGGAGGTGGTATTTCCACAGCCATTGCGGGCACGGCCCGGACGATCGGCCTGGCCCTTCTGTTCGCCGCCCCGGCCGGCTTGCTCACGGCCCTTTTCCTCTACGAACGCGCCGGTCGGCTATCCGGGGCGTTGCGTTTTAGCGCCGATGTCTTGAGCGGCGTCCCCTCCATAATCATCGGCATTTTCGCCTTCGAGCTCGTGGTCCGCCCGATGCACCACCCGTCAACGTTGGCCGCCAGCATCGCCCTCGCCGTGTTGATGCTGCCCATCATGGTGAGAGCCAGCGAGGAGGCAATTAGGTCTGTGCCCGTGGACCTCCAGGAGGCCGGGGCGGCGCTCGGGGCGCCGCGCTCGCGCGTCGTCCGCTCGGTGGTCCTCCGTGGGTCGTTGCCCGGCCTGATTTCGGGGAACTTGTTGGCCTTGGCCCGGGTAACGGGCGAGACCGCGCCGCTCCTCTTCACCCTGGCTGCGCCGGCCTTCGCCATGTCCTTGCTCGTCTACACGGATGGTACCGAGCCCTTCCCATCGGCCCAGCAAGAAGCATGGGCTACCGCTTTCGTACTGCTTGCCGCCGTGCTGGCCCTGAGCGCTTTGGCTCGGGGCGCCGGGTGGTTCCTTACCAGGAGGGCCAGATGACTATTGCTTCACAACCGACCGTCGTGTCCCCTCGACCGGTAGCCGAAGCGGCTCCGCCGGCCCTGCGCTTCGAGGACGTGGCCATAAGTTTCAAGGACCACGTTGCTGTGCGCGGCGTCAGTCTGGAGGTCCCTGCCCGACAGGTCACCACACTGGTCGGGCCGTCCGGCTGCGGCAAGACGACTCTGCTACGTGCCGTCAACCGCCTTCATGACCACCTCGGCGGCCAGGTCGACGGCCGGGTCCTACTGGGAGACCTCGACGTCTATGGAGCGGGGACGCGTGCCGAGCTGGTGCGCAGCCGGGTCGGCATGGTCTTCCAGCGGCCGAACCCCTTTCCCACGATGAGCATTTTCGACAATGTGGTCTCGGGTTTGCGGTTCGCCGGGATCCGTAAGAAGTCTGTACTAAAAGAATCGGCCGAAGTGGCCCTGCGTCAAGCCGCTCTATGGGACCTGGTTGAGCACCGCCTGCACCAACCGGCCGTGCGGCTGTCGGGCGGACAGCAACAACGCCTGTGTATTGCCCGGGCGCTAGCCGTCCAGCCCGAAGTCCTCCTCATGGACGAGCCCTGCTCAGCTCTGGACCCGATCGCGACAGCCAAAGTCGAACAGCTCATTACGCGCCTGGCCCATGAGGTGACAGTCGTCCTGGTGACGCACAACATGTTCCAGGCGGCCCGCGTTTCCGACTACGTCGCCGTGTTGTTGATGGGTGAAGACCGCGTAGGCCAGTTGGTCGAGGCTGGAGCGGCCGCCCAGGTCCTCCACTCACCGAGCGACCCTCGCACCATGGAGTACGTGAGTGGACGCGTCGGCTGAGGCGTAGGGGCGGCCCCCGCCCCTACACTGCCGTTGTGCAGATCTCTGCGAAAGTCGATTACGGCGTACGAGCGCTCCTTGTCTTGGCCGCTGCGTCGGAACCCATGACTGCCGAGGCGATCGCCAAGGACCAGGGCCTCCCGGCCAAGTTCCTGGGCGTGATCTTGAACGAGCTGCGCCGAGCCGGGATCGTTGTCAGCCACAGAGGCCGAGAGGCTGGCTACCACCTCGGACGCCCGGCTTCGGAGATCACGTTGGCGGACGTCATAAGGGCGCTCGAGGGACCGCTGGCCCAGGTGCGCGGGTTACGGCCGGAGACGACGACGTACCAGGGCGCCGCGCAGCACCTGCAGGAAGCCTGGGTGGCCGTCCGGGCCAGCTTGCGCGCCGTGCTGGAAAACGTCACGGTCGAGAACGTGGTCAAGGGTGAACTGCCCTCGGATGTGGCTCAGCTGGTGGCGGAGCCCGACGCCTGGGTGGGCCGGCGGCTCTCCTGACGGGCTCTCGGCCGGTTGCCGACGCCGTCCCGCCCCCCTCGCGGACGATGTGGGGCCGATAGCCCGCCGCGCGTGCCGCTCGGGTAGCGACATCGCTCCATCTCATTTTCCCGCCAACAACCCCGGGTGAAGGTCCGCCGGCGGCTCTAACCTGCTCGCTGGAGGTCGCGGAGCGAACGGTATGAGGTGAGCTCGAGCCCCGTCCGATGAGCCAAGGATTGGACGTAGCGTGCGGCGGTGCCGATGTCGTGGTCTTCGACGCGAGCCGCCCAGTCGGGCATGACCGCTCGCGCCTCCTCGGTGTCCTTCGCCGGCCTGAGCACAAGCTCGGTCACCCCGGGCGGGATCCCGCCCAGAAGTTGGTCGAGGGCTGCCCTGGCGCTCCGACCGCGCGACACCCTGACGAGTCGGTCCGGCGATAGGACGCCCGTCTCGGCGGCTAATTGGCGGAAAGGGAAGCCCGCATAGTGTTGCTGGTCCGTGCCGGCGAGGCGCAGCGGGAGCCGGAAATCAATGGCGAGCTCCAAAGCAACATCGAAGAACTCAGGCCTGAGTTCGAGGGCGCCCAGGTGGGCCGAGATGTGGCTCACGTCGAAGCCCCAATAGATGGCACGCTCAATCTGGGCGCGGCACTCCTTGCGCACTTCATCGATGTCAGCGTGCTCCCAGAGATCCACCAATGTCCTCGGGAAGCCGCCGTCGCCGTCGAGCAGCGAGGGCGCGTGCGTGACCGGCCCCAGCGGTAAAGGTCGTACTCGGCGTTCAAGGTGAGGTGCGCACCCACGTCTTCACCGCGGTAGCTGGCTGCCGCCTCTCTAGCCCAAGGGCCAGGCACCACCAGGCCTGCTGATGTGGCGACGCCGGTGCGCAGAGAGTCATAGACAGCCGAATTAGTGGCATAGCTGACGCCGAGGTCGTCACAGGTGACGATGAGCAGCTTTGCATCGGGCTTATGGCCGAGGGCCTCAGCGAGGGATGTCACTCCCCGAACCGTACTACTGGTGCCGCTAGTGGCTTACCTACGCCGTTGCTCGTCGAGCGCCGGCCCTGACGAGTGTCCCCGTCCCGCTGACGGGCCACACTCCGCCGGCCAACGAGGCCGCCGGCGCCATGCTGGTACGCAGGGCGCCGTCAGGCAGCTCTCGACTCGGAACGGGCCTGGGCACGGCGAGCTGCCTCCGCCAGTGCTTCGCGAGCCTGGGCAATACCAACCAGACCAGCCCGGCGTAGCCGGTCGCTGGGCCTGCTAGAGCCGGCCGAAGAGAGCCCCGCCTCCGGGAGGAGTTGCTGTTGCTGCCACTCGGCACCCTCCTCGGCCTTAACCTCAGGCGTCGCGTCCTCGCCTACGAGCTCATAAGGGCCGCTGGCTGTCATGCGAACCTCTTTCATACCTTCCATGATGCCCACTGGGTGTGACCGTTATTCGTCGGCCCCAGTGCGCCACCTTCGTCTGCGCCCTCGCTGACGGCCCGAAAGTCACCTGCATGACCCGCCCGGGTGGGCTGGGTGGCCCACAGGCCGTCCTCGAGCGCCGCTATCCGAGGTCCCCGCTCACCGAGGGATCTGCGTGAACTTGTACTCGTTTAGTTCGGGGAAGTCCTGGAAAACGTCCATAACCCGCTCGATCGTCTTCTCCGCCAGCTTGGCGTCGCCGTCCGGCCTCGTCATCAAGCGCACGAAAACGGCCCGGTTGTCCGCAATGAACGTCGGCACACCGAAGACTTCCCACTTCTGTACCGACTCCTCATGCTCGGACTTGGCCACTTTCACGGCCCATTCGTTCCCGGCTTCCTTGACGATCCCAGCCCCGTCGAGGCCAACCGAGTCGAGAGCCTTGGCCACCTGCTCGCTGTCACGCAGGTCCAGGCCCTGGTCGTGCCTGGCGCTGAAAAGAGCCAGGTGAGCATCGAGAAATCGCTCCGGTTGGCGGTCCCTTACGACTATGCCAGCCAAACCAGCCAACACTCCCGAGTGCGCCGCCGGGTCGTCCCAAACCGGGGTACCGCCTTCGGCGACATGTGCTTGCGAGAGCGAGAAAAACCTGAACTTGACGTCCCAGTCCGCCCCGGCCTTGAGTGCCGTGACAACGTGTTCGTGGCCATTGCGGGCGAACGGGCAGAGATAGTCCCAGGTAACAGCGAAAGAGTTAGGCATGACAGTTACAACCGGGAACGACGGCCGTTTTGTTCCTTGGTGGGCTCGACCGGCGCCGGGTCGGGCGCTCACCTACCTGACCGGTGGCCCGCTCAGGGCTGCCGTTCGGTTAGTTGCGACAGCCGGTCGGCCGGCTTGGCCGGTCACCCGGAGGCGCAGTCAGTCCGGGTTGGGTCGCAGAGGGACGAAGCGTTTGACGATTACCCCGAGAGTAGCCCCAAGCGCGGCGCCGGCTATCACGTCGGAGGCGTGGTGGATCTTCACGTAAACCCGGCTAGAGGCGATGAGCGCGGCCAAGGGGTAGTAAAAGAAACCCGAGGCCCCATGGCTTAACAGCGTCGCTGCGAAGAAGGCGGCGCTCGAGTGCCCGCTCGGGAAGCTGCTCGTCAGCGGGGTGCGCAGATGGAGCGGGCGCTCTTGGTCGGTTTCAGGGCGCTCCCGGCGGAAAAACAATTTGACCAGCCCATTTACCAGGGCTGACTCGGCGCCTAATAGTGCGCCAGCACGGACTAATGGGCGCCAACCAGTACCCGAACGCAGCCCTTGGAGCCCGGCCAAGACCAACCATATGGCGCTGTGGTCGCCGGCTGCGCTGGCGCCGTACATGAGCCGGTCAAGGGCGGGCCGACCTCGGAGGTGAGCCTCGAAGTACTTGTCGACCGCAGCATCGAAACGGGCGACGGCTTCGAAGTTGGCCCCCCCGAAAGCGGGCATAGCTCCCGGCAGGCGGCTCACTGAGACGCGGCGAGTGGGAAGAGGCGAGGGTCGGCTTCACTGTCGCGGCCCGCTTGATGCTCCGGTCGAGCAAGCGAGAGGTCGCCCCCCATTGCCGGGCAATAGGCGTGGAAACCACACCAATCGCACAACGGACCTGGTTTTGGCCGAAAATCTTCCAGCATGCACGCCCTCTTCACCGCGGCCCAAATGGCGGTGGCCTGGCGCTCGAGCCCATTGATCGACTGTTCTGAAGGGGTGCTACAAATAGCCAGAGGCTCCCGCAAGTGGAAAAGTTGCACTCTTGCCGGACGTCTTCCGAGGACGTGCTCGCACAAAAAGGCGTAAAAGTGGACCCCTCCGAGCCTGGCCTGCTCTTGGCTCAGTCCCGGCGCCCTGCCGGTTTTGTAGTCTGTTACGACAAGTTCGCCCTGCTCATCCAGCTCCAGCCGGTCAATAACCCCACGCAGACGTAGTGGTTTGGATGTGCCTTCACCGCGTTGCCGACCTTGGTCGTCGGCCCCGTCAATGCGGTCGGGTTGGGGGTTGGCGACATCCTCAGCGACTGCTGTTTCATCAGCGCCCAGGAGCCCGAGCCGAGAGCGGCCGGGCGGCAGGCCTATTTCTACCTGGAGCCGTAACTCCGTCCCTATTACCCGGACCGAGTTGGGATCTTCGAGCACGAAATAGTTCCTCAGCAATTCGTGCGCTTCTTCTTTGAGTTCCTCCAGCTTTGTCCCGGCCAGGCCGAGGGCTGTCCCTTCTTCGCTCGCAAGCAGTTCCTCGAGGGCGCTTTCCAGCTTGCCGAAAGCGCCGGTCAACGTCCTCCCCCCTGGGGTTCGTCCCACATCAGGAGCTCGAGGGCGCGGTGGACGACCGTGCCTCTGAAGGCCTGCAGGCTTGGAGGTTCGGGGAGCTTGTCGATGGCCGAAAGGCGGAACGCCAAGGCACATTCTTTGAACGTCGTCACCTTTGACGGAGTCAGCGAAGCTGGCAAAGGCAACGGCATCAACACAAGGCTAACCAGCCGTAGGGACCGTGGTGTGGGATCTGGTCACCGGAAGAGCTACTGTGCGGCGCTGGCCGCCCAACTCGCTATGTCGGCGGCGATCGCGGCCGGGGCCTCGAACGGGCCGAAGTGGGTGAGGGCGGGCATAATGTTCATTGCCGCTGCCGGTAAGCGGGCTGCGATCGGCCCCAGCTCATCGGGAGGCACGGCCGTGCTACGACCACCGCCCAACAGCCTGACCCCGCAGCGAACCTGCGGCAGGCGCTCCCAGGCACCTTGAGTGAGTGCCCCCTCGTACATGCGAGCTTCGTCTTCGGGGTCACATGCGAGCCGCAGGGTGCCATCGCCGGCCTCGACGAGCGCCCCGTCCAAAAAGGCTTCCAACGACTCCGGCGCGAACTCCGTGAACTGGCCCCGACCCTCAAAATGAGCCCTGGCCTCCTCTGGGGACCCGAACTGGGAACGGCGCTTGCGAGCTCGGACCGCTAGCTGGGCACTATTGCGCGACGTCAAGTCGAAGCCGGGCACGGCCATGATCGGCTCCCATCCCCAGAGCCGGGTGAAGCTGTCAGGCCGGGCCTCCTCCGCCAGCAAAAGGGCAGTGGCCCCTGCTGAATGGCCCACTCCGAGGACGCCGCCTTTACCACCCAACTCCAGTTGGTCAAGGACGGCGAGGGCGTCGGCGGCGAACAGTTCCCAGCCATAGGAGCCACTTACGGACGGCCCCGAAGCACCATGGCCTCTCATGTCCAGCGCCAACGGCCTCAGCCCTTCGGTTAGCCGGCGTGCTACTGGGGCCCAACAGCGCCCGTGCATGCCCGTCCCGTGCAACATCAACAGCGGTGGTCCGGCGCCTCCGAAGTCCCAGCACGCCAGGCGCGTCCCGTCATCGGCTGTGACGGTGAGCAGCTCCATCCTGAACTATCAGCGAGCCAAGAGCTCGAGCAGGCCGGCGGCGTTGTCGACCGCGTTGGCCCGCCAGCAATTGTCCATGACCACGTGCACTTCTGAAGTGCAAGAGGCAAGGTCGCGGATGGCCGGGCCCCACGCCGCCAGCTCAGCTTCGGTATACCGGTGTGACCATGTCCATTCGCCCGCCTGGGGCCCCATCCCCAGGCTCCTCCCGGAGTGCGGCGCCTCCGCGAGCTTCGCCGGGGACTCTTCGCTGGTGTCACCTTGGATTTGTCGGCCGCTCTCTGTTGAGCCGGTAGCCGAGTCCCCGGCGAAGTAGGCTTCGGCCCCGCGCTCGGCGGGGTCCCCAGCCCCGCCCCGGTCCGTGGTCCATTCGCCGGCCTCTATCACGCTTTCGGGGCGCATGGGCCCGTCGATCAGAGCAGGCGAGCCAGTGAAGCGGACGAAGCCGACTTCCGAGGTGGCCGCTACGATCGGTGTGGCCGGGCCAGGGCCGTCCTTGCACAAGAAGCCCAAGCCGAGCTCCTCGAGCAGGCCGAGCGTCCGGTCGCAAGCGTCGCCCTCGAACCAGCGCTCACTGGTCAGCTCGACGGCCAGGCGCATGCCAGGTAATCGGCAAGGGAGGCTGGCGAGCTCCTCCCAGGCCTCCGGGCGGGGCCTGAACCACGAAGGGAACCGCACGATGACCGCACCCAGCCGGCCTGCGTCAGCGAGGGGCCGGACAGCGTGATTGAAGCGGTCCCAGCATTCCTCGACGACTTCAGCAGGCAGATGGTGCCGGTAGAGCTTGGCCCCCTCCCGACGGGAGGGCTGGACGTGGCCCTGGAGGTCTGCCCATAGCGACTCGGGCCAAGTGGGGGCACCGGACAACAGGGACCAGGCCCGCAAGTCCATCGTAAACCCGGCTGGTGTCGAAGCCACCCAACGTTTGGCGACATCAGGCGTAGGGGGGAAACGGTATGTGGTTGCCACCTCCGTCAAGGGGAGCCGGCTGGCGTAGTGGAGGAGCCGCTGGGTAGCGCTGAGCGAGCGGGAGGGGTAGAAGCTGCCATCGCGCACGAGCGAGCGGTCAGCCCATGAGCTGCTGCCCGCCAGCACGCGGCATCCGCCGACCATAACTCCCGAGGCGGGTTGGGCAAACATGGCCGCCGGGGCATCCGTCACAAACCGAGCCTAGGCCCGAGCTGCCTACCTCAGTGGGATGCCCCGGCGTTGGGGAGGCGTCTTTGACCTGCACCGGCTATGGGCTCGGGCGCCGTGCATGACGGACGCAAAAGGGTAAGCGGCTGCCGGCGTGCGGACGGGAGAGTGGGTTCGAGCGGTTTGGCCCTGGCCCCTGACGTGAACCACCCTTCTGGGCGCGACAAATGGAACTCGGCGCGCGTCATGTCGAAAAAGCCCAAAAAATACGCCGAGAAACGATTAGCGCGCCCAGAAGAAGGGCCATATTCGCCCATCCACTTCCACGCAACCACGTCTGGCATGAGAGTATGCACCCTATGTGCCAACGGCCTCTTGCCAGTGTGACGGGACACGCATGAGCAGTCCGGAAGAGCTACGCGACTGGGGTGTCGAGCCGGGCTACTGGGACGTGACAGGGCGGTGGCGGGACGTCCCCGAGGACACCCTCTCGGCTGTACTGGGGGCGCTGGGCGCCGGCCGCGGCGGGCCACCCCAGCACGCCCCATTGGTCATCGTGGGCGCCGGGGGGCCTTGGCCCGACCTGGCCGCCGGCACACTGGTACTGGAAGACGGCGCCACTCTCGAGCTCCGAGCAGGCGAACCCCCTCCGCCAGATTTGCCTTTTGGCTACCACTGTTTCCAGGCCACCGGGGGGGGCGAGGGCACGATGGGGGAGCCGAGGAGGCTGGCGGTCTGCCCGTGGCGGTGCCCACCGCCTTCGCCCGGCCGCCGGTGGGGATGGTCGGCGCAGTTATATGCGACGCGCTCGAAAGGCAGCTGGGGGATCGGCGACTTCGCTGACCTCGCCCGCTTGGTCGATTGGGCCGCCAGCAGCGGAGCGGCGTTCGTATTGTCCAACCCTCTTCACGCCCCGGGGCCGGGGCCGGTCCCGGAACCGAGCCCTTATTCTCCCAGCTCCCGGTGCTTTCTCAGCCCGCTCTACATCAGAGTGGAGGACGTCCCCGGTGCCACCGGTCTGCCGGAAGTAGCAACGTTGGCTACAAAGGCCAAGGTCCTCAACGCCGATCGGCTTATCGACCGCTCGACCGTCTGGGCACTCAAGTCGGAGGCCCTAGAAGCACTGTTCGCCCATTCCGAGAGCGCCGGCCGTAACCCGAACCTCGACGCGTACATCCATCGGCGCGGAAAAGTGCTCGATGGTTACACGACTTTTTGCGCCCTCACGGAGCGATATGGGTACCCGTGGCACAGCTGGCCGGCGGGGTACGAAGAGCCGGGCCGGCCACTGGTGGCCAGGTTCGCCGCCAGCCATGAGGGGCGTCGCCGTAAGCGCTACCACGCGTGGCTGCAATGGCTCTGCGACATGCAACTGGAAAACGCCACTCGAGGGACGCATTTGATGAGCGACCTGGCCGTTGGCGTCGACGGGGGCGGGGCCGACGCCTGGTTGTGGCAGGACACGTTCGCCCTCGGCATGCACGTCGGCGCGCCGCCGGATGAGTTCAACACCGGGGGTCAAGATTGGTCCCTGGTGCCATGGGACCCGTGGAAATTGCGGGCCCGCTCCTACGAGCCGTACATCGAGACGTTGCGAACAGTGCTGAAGCAAGCCGGTGGGCTCCGTGTCGACCACGTGATGGGTTTGTTCCGGCTGTTCTGGGTGCCTTTGGGCGCTGAGCCGTCCCGCGGGACGTATGTCCGTTACCCGTGGCGTGACTTGCTATCCCTCCTCTGCCTCGAGTCGTGGCGGGCCGATGCGTACGTAGTCGGCGAGGACCTCGGGACAGTCGAAGACCACGCCCGTGAGGCGCTACGCGAGAGCGGAGTGCTGTCGTACAAGCTCTTCTGGTTCGAGCCCCGTCCCCCCTCTGAGTGGCCGGACCAGGCTCTAGGCGCGGTGACGACTCACGACCTGCCCACCGTTGCCGGCGTCTGGTCCGGTTCCGACCTGGAAGCTCAACGTGAGGCGGGGGTCAAGGTCAATGAGGAAGGCTCGACCACCTTCCGCCGGCACATAACCGAATGGGCCGGCGTAGCCGATGACAGCCCGATGCCCGACGTAATCGAGGCTACCTACGAGGCTCTGGGCGAGGCACCATGCGTGCTACTGAGCGCCGCCCTCGACGACGCACTGGCGGTCGAAGAGCGTCCCAACATGCCAGGTACCATCGACCAATGGCCCAATTGGTGCTTGGCATTGCCAGCCCCCCTGGAAGAGATCGAGCAGAGCCGTTTAGCGGCCGCCATAGCGCACGGCCTCAACAGGCGGTAGCGCTTTGTTTTTGTGAGCCGAGGAGCCTGGGTTGAGCGTCGCTGACCTTGCCGTCGCCCCTCCCGTGTCGCCGATGTTGGCCAAGCTGGCCCGCGAGCTGCCCAGTGGTGACTACATCTACGAACCAAAATGGGACGGCTTCCGGTGCATCGTCTTTCGCAACGGTGAAGAGGTGGAACTCGGTAGCCGCAACGAGCTGCCGTTGACCCGGTATTTCCCCGAGGTTGTCCGGGCTCTTTTGGATGTGTTGCCGCAGCAGGCAGTGTTGGACGGCGAGGTTGTGGTGGCCGGACCGGCGGGATTGGATTTCGATGCGCTCCAGCAACGGGTCCACCCAGCGGAGAGCAGGGTGCGGCTACTGGCGGAAAGGACACCAGCCTCCTTTGTCGCCTTCGACCTGTTGGCGCTCGGCGCCAGGGACCTGCGCAGCGAGCCGTTCCACGAACGCCGGCGTCTCCTGGAAGAGCTCCTTATCTCGGTGGGGGAGGCCGGTAGCGTCCACGTGACACCGGCCACACGCGACCGGGGAGTGGCTGAAGATTGGTTTCGCCGCTTCGAGGGTGCCGGCCTTGACGGCGTGGTGGCCAAAGCATCTGACTTGGCTTACGTCGCCGGCAAGCGGGTGATGGTCAAGGTCAAACACGAACGCACGGCCGAGTTCGTAGTTGGCGGCTTTCGCTGGTACAAGGCCGCCTCTGCCGAGGGCGCCGAAGAGATCGGGTCGCTGTTGCTCGGTCTGTACGACGACGCCGGAGATCTGGCCCACGTGGGTGTCATCGGGGCGTTCCCGGCCGAACAGCGGCGCCAACTGGTCGAGGTGCTCTCCCCCTACCGGGAGACCGGTGACGAAGCGCGCCAAGAAGGTCATCCGTGGGCCGGTTGGGCCACGATGCCAGAGGCCTCGGCGACCCGTATGCCGGGGGCGCGCAGCCGGTGGAACGCGACGAAGGACCTCTCCTTCGAACCCTTGCGGCCCGTCCTCGTGGTGGAGGCCGCCTACGAGCACCTGCAGGGCAATCGCCTGCGCCATACCGCGCAGTTCCGGCGTTGGCGACCCGACCGCGACCCGATCAGCTGTACCTACGAGCAGCTCGATGTGGCTGTGCCCGTGGAACTGGCGGCAGTCTTCGGCGCCGGCGTGCTTTCAGGAAATGCACCCCCAGAGACCTCCGCGACGGCTCGTGATCAGGCTCCGGAGCCCGGGTGATGGCAACCGTGCCCGCTCGAGCGGTAGCGTTTGACAAGGTGTTAGAGGCACAGTCGCAGCCAGGGGCCCAGCGAGTGGGGACCACGAGCAACTGCGCGCAGAGCGCGCTGTTGATACCCGCGCCCGAGGCTGAGACGCTTGTCGGCGACTGGCGGGCGGTCCACGACCCCTCGGCCCGGCGTGGCGTGCCGGCTCATGTCACGCTCGTCGTCCCCTGGGTCCCGCCCGAGCAGATCAAGCAAGAGCACCTCGACGAGCTAGCAGAGCTCCTGGCCGACCAGGAGCCGTTCGAGTACACCCTCGAAAAGGTGTGTTGGTTCGGCGAACGGGTGCTGTGGCTGGGGCCATCGCCGGCCGCACCTTTCAAGCGTCTGACTTCGCTCCTAGCCAGCCACT
Source organism: uncultured Acidimicrobiaceae bacterium (assembly GCA_963749305.1). Taxonomy (GTDB): domain Bacteria; phylum Actinomycetota; class Acidimicrobiia; order Acidimicrobiales; family Palsa-688; genus Fen-671. The sequence goes on along the minus strand of CAVVMN010000008.1, from coordinate 786,109 downwards.
TCGATACCCCCCCTTGGCAGGGCGAGTTCGCCGAGGTAGTGCCGCACCTGACCGTTGGCCTGGCCGGCCACGCCTTGGAGTGCACACTTTCGGAGGCGGCTAAGGACTTGGTGCCCAGGCTCCCTGTGCGTTGCCGGGCCACCGAAGTGGACGTAATGTGCGGCGACGGCATTAGCTGGGAGCTCGTCCACCGCGAGCCGTTCTAGGCCCGCCCCTGTCCAAACCAACGGCGGCCCAGGCCCACGCCGGCCCTGTTGGGGACGGCCGGAAAGCGCTGTGGCCGGCCTTCTTCAGGAACCGAAGATCTCGAGGAGCTGGGTTATCTCATCGGCAGGCCCGGCGGGTACCACGTAGCCGCTTTCGTCCCTGACGGCCTCGAAGTTGTCCCTCACGTCCTCGGCCGTGAGCTCGGGGTTGTAGTAGCCCCTGGTGAGGCCGATGAAAAACCGCGCCACCCGACCACCGGCGGCGCTGTAGACCTCACCACTTACGGGGTTGTCCCGGTGGACGAGCCAGATGGCTACCGGGGCGACCAGTTCAGGTGACAATTTGTCGGCCAGGGGGCCGAGCAGGTTTTCGGTCATCCGGGTCCTGGCCAGGGGGGCAATGGCGTTGACCTTGATGTTGTACTTGGCTCCCTCCGCCGCCAGGACCCGCGTCAAGCCGACCAGGCCCATCTTGGCGGCGCCATAGTTCGATTGCCCGAAGTTGCCGAGCACGCCGGAGTTGGACGTGGCCATCAGGACGCGGCCGTAGCTCTGCTCACGCATCTTGACCCAGGCGGGCTTGGTCACATTGAAAGCACCTTTCAGGTGCACGTCCAGCACGCCGCCGAGCAGCTCGGGCGTTAGGTTGTGGAACGCCTTGTCGCGAAGGATGCCGGCGTTGTTGACCACTATGTCGACACGTCCCCAGGCGTCCACCGCCGTCTTGATGAGGGCCTCTCCGCCCTCGGGAGTGGCCACGCTGTGAGTATCGGCGATCGCCTCGCCACCCAGCTCTTGCAGCTCCCTGGCGACCTCCTCGGCGGGGCCTTCGTTGGTGCCCTCGCCGCTGACCGAGCTACCAACGTCGTTCACAACGACCCGAGCGCCGCGCGACGCCAGGCCGAGGACGTATTGCCGGCCCAGCCCCCCGCCGGCGCCCGTTACTACCGCTACCTGCCCGTCAAACCCAAGTTCAGCCACGCCGTGGATGATACAGGGAGGCCGTCGCCGCGAGCCTGTTCGGGACGCAAGGGGCTCAGGCAGGACGCACAGGGCTCAGGCCCGGGCCTCTCCGTAAGGTTGTCCAGCCACTTCGTAGCAGCTGTCGTGGTAATGCTCGACCCTGTCCCAGCGTTCATCCACGTAGACGTTGGCTATGACCTGGTGGTCCTTTGACCGGGCTACGAATTTGACCTGCTCCCCGCAGCGCTCGCAGACAGCATCGTTGCCTGGTTCGATGAAGCGCACGACCGCCCGGCTTACCCGTATGACTGAAGTAACGGAACTCACGATGGATATATCGGCTTTCCCCCGCACGTACATGAGCCGCTCCCGCCTAAAACTCACCTGAGAGCCAGGTTGGCGAGCCGGCCCGAGTGGCGATGTTGCGAGACGACCTGCGAGACGGGCGGCGTTCCAGGACAGTTACGTCGTAGTCTGGGGTTACCGTGCCAGAAAGAAAACAGCTCACCAAGCAGCCTACCTCGGACGCCTTTGGTGCCAACGCGTGGTTGGTAGACGAGATGTTCGAGCAGTTCCGCCGGGATCCGCTCTCGGTGAGCGAGAGTTGGCGCGAGTTCTTCGAAGGCTACAAGCCGGCCGGGGCCAACCTGGCGGGTCGCGCCGTGCTGGTCGCAAATGTTCAAGCACCGGTGGACGAAGTGGCGCAGCAGACCGCCGACGGCGCCCGCACCGGGAACGGGGCCAGTGCCGGAGTAGCGACATTGGTCGCTACTCCTGTCCCGCCAGCACCCACTCATGCGGCGGGGGCGGTGACCACTCCGGCCGCCGCTTCTGCTGGCACGAGGGCACCGGCGCCCTCGCCGGCCCTGAGTGCGCTGGAGGGGACAACCGTCCCGCTTCGAGGCAGCGCGGCGCGGGTCGTCTCCAACATGACCACCAGTCTGGAAGTCCCCACCGCCACCAGCTTCCGGGTCGTCCCGGCCAAGTTGCTCGAAGTCAACCGGCTGATCCTCAACAACCAGCTCGCACGAACGGGGACGGCGGGCAAAGTCAGTTTCACTCACCTGATCGGTTGGGCCGTGGTACAAGCCGTCCGGGCTGTACCCGCCATTAACTCGAGTTTCGCAGCCGCGGCGCACGAGGACGGCGACAATGCGCCGGCCAAGAACGCTAATGCGAACCATACGAGCACCAACAAGAATGCCACGCCTGCCGTGTTTCGGCCCGCCCACGTCAACCTCGGTATTGCCGTAGACCTCGAACGGCCCGACGGGACCAGATCCCTCATGGTGCCCGTTATCAAACAGGCCGACACCCTCGATTTCCGCCAATTCTGGCGGACCTACGAGGAGCTTGTCCGCAGGGTGCGCTCGGGAAAGGTGGACGTGAGCGACTTCGCCGGCGGGACCATAACCATAACCAACCCGGGCACTTTGGGCACGGTGCAGTCGGTGCCGCGGCTGATGGCCGGGCAAGGGGCCATAATCGGCGTCGGTACGATCGATTACCCGGCTGAGTGGCAAGGTGCCGACCCCCGTCAACTGGCCGAGCTCGGAGTGTCGAAAGTAGTCACCCTCAGTTCGACTTATGACCACCGCGTGATCCAGGGCGCCGAGTCCGGGCTTTTCCTCCAGAGAGCCCATCGCCTTTTACTTGGAGACGACGGTTTTTATGAGGATATCTTCCGGTCGATGGGCATTCCCTACGAAGCCGTAAAGTACCGCCGGGACGTGAACGACCCCTTCGAGCGGGCCACCAATTACGTCGAAAAGCAGCAAAAGGTCGAGCGCCTGGTAAATGCCTACCGGGTAAGGGGCCACCTTATAGCCCACCTGGACCCGCTGGACTGGAAAGAGCCCGTAATGCACGCCGAGCTAGACCCGGGGACTTACGGCCTCACAGTGTGGGACCTCGACAGGGAATTCCTTACGCAGGGCCTGGCCGGTATGGGGCAAATGCGGCTCGGGGAGATACTCTCGCTTCTACGGGACGCATATTGCCGGACGGTCGGCGTCGAGTACATGCACATTATGGACCCGGCGCAAAAGCGGTGGATCCAGGAGCACGTCGAGGGCGTGCCAACTGACCTCGAGCCCGAAGAGCACCGTCATATCCTGGCCAAGCTCAACGCAGCCGAAGCACTCGAGCGCTTTTTGGAGACCAAGTACATCGGGCAGAAGCGGTTCGGCCTGGAAGGAGCCGAAGCTGCGATACCGCTTCTCGACGCTCTGCTTGGTTCCGCGGCGGACCATGGGCACCAGCACGCGGTAATGGGAATGGCCCATCGCGGACGCCTCAATGTGCTTATAAACATCGTGGGCAAGAGCTACCAAGAGTTGTTCGGGGAGTTCGAAGGCAACCTGGACCCCACAAGCGTCCAGGGTTCCGGGGACGTCAAGTACCACAAGGGTTTCAGGGGCAAGTTCCGTTCCCGGTCGGGCCACGAGCTAGATGTGTTCCTGGCTTCCAACCCCTCGCACCTCGAGGCCGTGGGGCCGGTGGTGGAGGGTATGGCACGGGCATTACAGGACCAGGTCGCGGTTCAGCCGGGCCCGGACGAGCCACAATTGGCTGCTCACGACCAGGTGCTGCCCGTCCTCGTTCATGGCGACGCCGCGTTCGCGGGCCAAGGCGTGGTGGCCGAGACGTTGAACATGTCCACCCTGCAGGCGTACGAGACGGGTGGCACGGTGCACCTGGTCATCAACAACCAGCTCGGCTTCACCACTAACCCCGAGTCGGCACGATCGTCGGTCTACGCCACGGACGTGGCCAAGATGGTCCAGGCCCCCATATTTCACGTCAACGGCGACGACCCGGAGGCTTGCGCCCGGGTGGCCCGGCTGGCGTTCGCTTTCCGTCAGGAGTTCCATAAAGACGTCGTCATCGACATGGTCTGTTACCGGCGCTACGGCCATAACGAGCAGGACGACCCGTCCCTCACTCAGCCGCTGTTGTACCAGTTGATAAAAGAACATCGCAGCGTACGCAAGCTCTATACCGAGGCGCTGGTGCGCAGGGGCGACATCACCCTGGACGAAGCCGAAGCGGCGCTGGCTGACTTTTCCCGCCGTTTACAGGAAGCCCTCGACGAGACCAGAGCATCGGCGCCGCCTCGGCTAACCAGTTTGCCTCCGGCGGCGCCGTCAGCCAGGGCGTTCCCGCCAGTGCATACCGCCGTGGAGGCGGGCCAGCTCGAGACGGTGGTGGCTGCGCTCACTAGGACGCCTGAGGGTTTCACGCTTCACCCGAAGATCGCCCGCTGGCTCGAAGCTCGTACCAAGCTATGGGTGTCGGGGCAGGTCGATTGGGCACTGGGAGAGGCGCTCGCTTACGGGACGGTCGTCCTCGACGGGCGAGACGTCCGATTGTGTGGTCAAGATACGCGACGCGGGACCTTCGGCCACCGCAATGCCGTTTACGTCGACTACCGGACGGGGGGCGAGTTCATACCGCTCGCAGAAATGGCCCGTCAGGCTCCACAAGGCGCCGGCCGGTTCTTCGTTTACGATTCACTGCTGTCCGAATACGCGGCGCTTGGCTTCGAGTACGGTTACTCGTTGTTTTCACCCGAAGCGCTGGTGGCATGGGAGGCTCAGTTCGGCGATTTCGTGAACGGGGCCCAGATAGTTATCGACCAGTTCCTGGCCGCATCAGAAGCCAAGTGGGAACAGCCTTCCCGGCTGGTCCTATTGCTCCCTCATGGTTACGAAGGTCAGGGCCCCGAGCATTCCTCGGCCCGCGTTGAGCGTTTTCTGGAGCTAAGCGCAGAAGACAACATTTGCGTGGCGAATGTGACCACCGCAGCGCAGCTGTTCCACATTCTCCGCCGTCAGGTCCTGCTCCCCGCCAGCAAGCCGCTAGTCCTTTTCACGCCCAAGCGTTACCTGCGCGGTCGCGAGGCCTACAGCCAGGTGGGAGAGCTCACCAACGGTAGCTTCGAGGAGGTCATCGTCGACACCGTCCCGGCTGAGGAAGTCCGCCGTGTTGTCTTTGCCACGGGCAAGGTGGCGCTCGACCTCCTCGTAGCTCGCCAGGACAGAGGCATCAAGGATGTTGCCGTCGTCAGGGTTGAGCAACTGCACCCGTGGCCCAAAGACCAGGTCGCCTCTGTGCTGTCGCGCTATGACCGTGCCACTGAAGTGGTGTGGGCGCAGGAGGAGCCGGCGAACATGGGCGCATGGGACTTTGTACGCGACCGCCTGGGTGGCGCGACGACTGATGGCCGCACTTTCGCACGCGTGGCGCGTCCTCCTTCGGCGTCGCCGGCGACGGGAAGCCATACGCTCCACGAACTGGAGCAGGCAGACATTCTCCAGAGGGCTCTCGGATCTAGACGCGTTCCCGGCGAGCCGCGGTGGGCCAGGGCGGCTCTCCGCAGTGAGGATGCGCCAAACGGTCCCCTCGGAGTGGCACACTGGTCGTAATGGGTGCATGTCACTGCTGGTCCGACCTGCTCTGCAAGGCGGCGACTGGTACCGAGTCGCCGCGGCGGTGAGCTGGCAGCGCCATTGTGCCCTTGACCCTGAGGTCCTTTGACGCCAGAAGCGCCAAGTTGGCCGACCTCGGGGCGGCCTCGTTGGATTGACAAAACAGGAGAAAGATGCCAGCTCGTCACGTCGTGGTCGACGGCTCCAACATGGCGACTGAGGGGAGTTCGCTGCCCAGCTTGAAGCAACTAGACGAGGCGGTGCGCGAGTACCTCATCGAGAACCCTGACGACGTAGTGACGGTGGTCGTCGACGCCACGTTCGGGCACCGCATCCCCACTGAAGAGCGCAAGCAATTCGAAGAGGCCGAGTCTGCTGGCGAGATTGTCAGCCCTCCAGCCGGTGCTATCGGCCGGGGCGACGCCTTTTTGCTGCGGGTCGCGGACAAGGTGGGCGCCGTTGTACTGTCGAACGACTCGTTCCAGGAGTTCCACGGCGAGTACGAGTGGCTCTTCGACAAGGGCCGGCTGATCGGTGCGAAGCCCGTTCCCGGAGTCGGCTGGATCTTCACCCCCCGTACTCCGGTACGCGGCCCGAAGAGCCGTGAGTCCGTCAAAGAGGCCAAGCGCAAAAGGCACGCCGAAAAGGTCGAGGAGCCGACAGAGAGCGGCCTCGACATGGCCGCCGAGCGGTCTCGTGGGCACGGGGGGGACCGCAAGTTGCAACGCGCTATCGCTGCGGCCGTAGAAGAAGCCGTCGAGCCAAGCAAAGCTGGGCGCAAACGGCGCCGGAGACGGCGGGGGGGCGAAGTCCCGTCGGAACCGCTCAACGAGCCCTTCAACTTCATTACGTTTATTGCCGCCCATCAGTTGGGCGACGAAGTCGAAGGCAGCGTGGACGAGTTCTCGTCGCACGGGGCCTTCATTTCCGTCGATGGGGCGCGTTGCTACTTGCCGTTGTCGGCCATGGGAGAGGTACCGCCGCGCTCGGCCCGCGAGGTCTTGCGCAAGTCCGAGAGGCGGTCGTTCGTGGTCCAGGCGTTTGATGCGATGAGGCGAGGTATCGAGTTGGCCTTGCCGGGTTTTGCCCGCCCTGCGGGCACCCCAACGGCCGAGACCATCGACGCCGAGATCGATCGTGGCGAGAGTGGCCAAGAGCCCTCGGGCGGGGAGCCGCCTCTCGAAATCGAAGTGGGACAGGGCCGTGCTTCCGCGGTCCGTAGGCCCCGCAGGACAGCAGCAGCGGGCGCGAGTGCATCGAAGCAAGCCGCAAAGCCCAGCCTGGTTCCGGAGCCCATGGCCACGGACGGGGCCCAGGCAAGGAGGCCGGCGACGAAGCGAGGGGGTCCTCGAACAAAAGCAGTGACGGCCACTGAGACGGCTGGGGAGGCAAAAGCGCCATCCAAGGTGGCGGGGGCCAAGAAAGCGCCGGCGAAGCGGGCACGCCTGGCATCTGAAGACGGTGCGGGCGCGACGGTGACTGCGCCGCCGGCGCCGGCTAAGACTTCGGCTGCGAAAGCTCGTTCGGCCGGTCCGAAGCAGTCAGTGGCGAGGCAATCGCCGGCCAGGCAACCGCCGGCCACGCAATCGCCGGCCAAGCAATCGCCGGCCAAGCAATCGCCGGCCAGGCAATCGCCGGCCAAGCAGTCGTCGGCCAAGCAGTCGTCGGCCAGGCAATCGCCGGCCACGCAATCGCCGGCCAACACAATCGCCGGCCAAACAATCGGCGGTAAAGCAACCCGCCAAGAAACAGGTGGCCAAGAAACAGGTGGCCAAAAAACAGGTGGCCGAAAAGGCGCCTTCCGTAAAATCGCCCGGCAAAGGGTCGACTACGAACACGGCTAGGACTACGACGCCGGTGAGCGCTTCGGGGACAAAGAAGTCGCCGGGTGTCGCTCCGTCCCAACCAGCAAGGTCCTCGACGGGGCGCGCCACATCAAACCGGGGGAGGGCGGCCACTCCACCTGCCGCGGAAAAGACGTCGGCGGGAGCAAGCACAGCCACCGCTAAAAAATCGCGGGCTTCGAGCCCGGCCCCGGCCAAGAAGGCATTGCCGGCAAAATCCTCAGCGGTCAAAGAGAATTAGCGGGCCCATTGTCCTCACGATGCTTTTCCTGAGCGCAGCGCCGGACCTCGACGACCACCAGACGGGCCGTGGCCATCCAGAGCGACCAGCACGCGTTCCGGCTGTCCTCGACGGGGTCCGCCAAGCCAACCTGACCGATGCGGTGGTCCAGTTGCCGTCCCGTGAGGTCAGCGCCGAAGAGCTCGAGCGGGTGCACACGCGGCAATACCTGCGGATGCTCCAGGATTTTTGTGCCGCCGGCGGCGGCTCGCTCGACGCCGACACGGTGGCCAGCGCCGGGTCGTGGACGACCGCGTTGCGTGCCGTAGGGGGCGCCCTGGCCGCCGTTGAGGCGCTGGCTGAAGCCAATGAAGGAGTGGCGTTCGTGGCCCACCGGCCTCCAGGGCACCACGCTACGGCTAATCAGGCCATGGGCTTTTGCCTGCTCAATACCGTGGCAATCGCCGCCGGCGCGCTCTTGCATCGCGGCGAACGGGTGGCAGTCCTCGATTGGGATGTCCATCACGGCAACGGCACCCAAGACATTTTCTGGGATGAGCCGGACCTTCTGTACGTCTCTACTCACCAGTCGCCGCTGTACCCGGGGACCGGTGAGGTCACGGCGACGGGCGGAGCAATTGCACCCGGGCTGACCCTCAACATCCCCCTCCCGCCCGGGGCTACCGGAGACGTATTGCTTTATGCGCTCGACGAGGTCATCGCCCCGGCAGTAGAGGAATTCAGGCCTACTTGGCTCCTGGTCTCGTCTGGCTTTGACGCCCATCAGTCAGACCCTCTGGCCCACTTGGCGCTTAGCGCCGGCGACTTCGGGGCCATGGCCGCGCGGGCGAAGGACTTCGTTCCTGAGCCCGGACGGATAGTGATCGTCTTGGAAGGCGGCTACGACCTGCCGGCCTTGACCGCGAGCACCGGCGCGGTGCTGGCGGCGGTGCTGGGCGAAACCTACCGCCTGGAACCTGCCACCTCCGGAGGTCCCGGGAAAAAAGCGGTAGACCAGGCCGGCGAGGCCCATCGCCGCGCCAAATCTTCTTAGCTGGAGCCGGGCTGCTTGGCCGGGCACAAGCGGGTTTAACCGGGAACGAGCCGCTTAGCCCAGGGTGGGGGGTGCCGACGCTCTGTCCTAATCGAGCGGCGAGGTGCTGCCCGCTGACAACCCGAGCGGCAATGGCCGGGCTCGGGTTTCGCCTGCAACTCGGCGAGAAGCGAGCCCCGACCACAGGGCCAAGCCGGCCAATGCAACGGCCGCGCCTACATCAACAGCCCACCACCAGGTCAGGGCCACAGTTGCTCGTCCACCGCCAACGGAGACCGAGGACGCCTGGCTGACCTGGACCACAGCGGATATGAGCTGTGACCAGAGGGCAATCAGCGCACCGCCAGTCATCCAGGCCCCCACGGTTGGCGGAGCCCAGAACGCGCCCAGGATGGCGATAATGCCTATGGCCAGCGCAGCCACTAGTTCGCCAGCCATGACCCCGGCCGGTTGGGAGAACGCGTTCCCGAGGGTCACTGTCGTCGTCCGCCCCGCGGCAGACACCACTTCGTATTTGTCCCAGCTCGGCAGGAAGGCGGCGACAGCCACCAGTGCCACGAGGACGGTCGCCATCGCTCGAGGGTGAAGCGACCGCTCGTAGGGCCGCAGGCGGGCCCGCCCATCGGCACTGTGCTGGCGCCAAGCAAGACGCCAGCGCCCCCAAGGCTCAGAGCGGCAAAAGCGAGCCAGACACCCGGGCTGCTTCCCTGCGAGGCGTTGACTGCGCTGGCCAGGTCGCTAATAAGGAAGCCCAACTCGACGGCGGCGATACCCGCGCCCAGTGCCACCCCACCACGGACAGAGACCCGAGTGAGGACCAGGAGGGCTGCCATCGCCCACCCCAGCGTGAGGCAGATGTACTCAGCCAGTTCGTACCCGGTGGAAACCACCGAGGCTGGCGGGCTACCCGTATAGGCCGGGAACATGGCCGCGATATGCATGCCAACGCTCAGCAACATAAGGCCTCCGGCGACCGCTACTTCGCCCCAGGCGGGCCTGGTGGCCGCGGTCGGTGAAGGGAAGGCAGAATGCATCGGGGGGGCGGGCGGCGGACGCCACGGGGTGTCGACGGGACCGGGCGTGCCTGGCGGCGACATCACATCAGCGGGCCATGAAGGCGACGAACTGGCCATCCCCTCATACTGCCGCCCAGACCGGGACACGTGTGGCGCCGCTGCGAGCCAGCGTGAGCACTTTGGAGGAATTCCCTATGACCCTTCTAAAGCGACCTCATTAACTGGTAGACACCGGCGAAATCCTGGTTCACCTTGTCGGGTATGGGCACGATCCCACCCAACGCCCGCGCTCCCCATGCGATCTGGGCGGTCCGTTCGACAAGGGCGACAATATGGAGCACTTTGGAGGGGCTCGGCCCGACGGCGACCAAACCGTGGTTGGCCAGAAGTGCCGCACCCCGGCCTTGCAGAGCGGCTATGGCGTTTTCGCCCACGTCGGCCGAACCCGACATGGCGTATTCGGCGCAACGAACATCGCCCCCGATGTACATGGTGAACTCGTCAACGCATGCGGGCACGGGCTCGTGGCTGCAGGCGAACATGGTGGCCCATACCGGATGGGCATGGACCACCGACCCCACGTCCTCGAATGCAGTGTAACAAGCCAGGTGTAATTGGAGTTCGGACGTCGGGCTGCGCCCTTCTTTGCTGAGGACCACCTCTCCGGCGGGGTTTACGACCACGAGGTCGTCGAGCAACATCTCGGCATAATCGACCGAGGACGGGGTGCACACGACGTTACCGTCCGCCAGGCGGGCGGAAATATTGCCGCTCGTGCCTTCGACCAGGCCTCGGCGGAGCATCTCTTTGGCCGTAGCCAAAACGGCGTTTTGGGCGTCGGGAACGCTTTTCATAACTGGGTGTTCATACCCGACGACCGAGGACTTCGGGGTTGACAACATTTAGCGGAGTCTCGCCGGCCAAAATCAGCTCGAGGTCATCAGCGACCATCTGGGCACCGCGGGCCTCGGTGTCAGTGGTAGCCCCACCAATGTGAGGGGTGAGGACCACGTTGTCCATCGACAAAAGGGCGTGGCCAGCCGGCAACATTTCTCCGTCGAAGTGGTCGAGCCCGGCCCCACCGAGGTGGCCCGACTCGAGGGCACCGACCAGTGCTCCCATGTCATGGAGCTGAGCCCGGGCCGTGTTCAGAAAGACCGCCCCCGGCCGCATCCACGAGAACGCCTCTGCGCCGAACAGCCCAATGCTCTCCGGCGTGAGGGCGGCGTGTACCGAAACGACGTCGACCTCGCGCAAAGCGGGCTCGAGCTCGTTGCCGGCGCCCTCTACGTAGGGGTCGTAGACGACGACGTCCATCCCAAGCCCCCGCAACCGCCATTCGAGGGCGTGGCCGACGGCACCGTAGCCAATTATGGCCGCCCGCTTCCCGGCCACCTCCCATCCCCGAAAGCGCTGGTAGGGGATGGTGCCGTCCCGGAAGACCTCGATTTCCCTGACATCCCGGTCGGCGGGCAATATACGCCGGGCCAGCGCGATGAGCAGGCCGATGGCGAGTTCGGCCACTGCATCTGCGTTCCGGCCAGGAGTGTGGATGACGGGCACTCCGGCGACGGTGGCTGCGCCCACGTCAACGTTGTTCGGGTCACCACGTGTTGCTGCCACTGCGGTTAGTGGCAGTTCGAACACGGTGGCGTCAACGAAGTCCGCTTCCACCACCACGATGTCCGCGTCCTCGGCGATAAGTCGTTTGGCTAACCCCGGGCCGTCGTAGATACGGAGCGGGTCCTGCTCGGTCCAGGGTTCGTAGACGACCTGGGCCAATCGAGCCAGCTTGTCGAAACCTGGGCCGCGCACGGGCGCAGTGACCAGAGCCTTGTGCGGCGCAGACGAAGAACTTATGGGGGGAGCCACCCTTGCAATATTGTCCGAGCATGTCAGGCGCGTCCCAATCCAGTCCTCGCCGGCCGCTAACGGCCGGTGTCGACGTCGGTACCACATCTGTGAAGGCGGTTGTCGCCGATGAGGACGGCAATATCGTCGAGCGCGCCCGCCTGCCCAGCCAACTCGCGATCGGTCCTGACGGCAGGTTCGAACATGACGCCGTCGCTACCTGGTGGGAAGCGCCCCGTCTGGCCCTGCGGAGGGTATTGGCCAATTGTGAGGCCCAGGCTGTATCCGTCTCCGCCATGATGCCCTCAGTGGCCGCTGTAGATGCCACCGGCCGGCCCGTGGGCCAGGGCCTCCTCTATGGCGATGGAAGAGGTTCACAGGAGGGGAGCGGGGACCCGACTACGAGCCAAGAAATGGCTCAGCTTTCCGCTTGGGCGGCCCGCCACACACCGGGGGCGGCGGGCTATTGGCCGGCCCAGGCGGTGGCGAACGCCGCGCTTGGTGGTGGTGGCGTGACCGATCTGGCGTCCGCCTTTGCCGCTGGGCCCCTTTTCAACGGCTCCGGCTGGGACCCAGGCGTCTGCGAGGCGGCGGGCTTGTCGCCTTCGCAGCTCCCTAGAGTGGCCGTCTTTGGCGAAGCGGTCGGGAGAGTCAGCCCCGCTGCTCTCGGGCCGTCGTCCCGGGACGAGAGAGATCGGGAAGAGCCTGAAGTGGCTGTCTCGAATCAGGGACGAGAGCTGGTCCTGGGAGCCGGCTCGGTGGACGGGCTGTGCGACCAGCTGGTCGCCGGCACGGTCAACGACGGAGATGTCCTCATCGGTCTCGGTTCGACCCTCGTCGTCTGGCTGACTGTGCCCGGCTGGCCGCCCGAATTGCCCCACTTGTGGCGAGTCCCGCACCTCGTAGCGGGGAAAGCCATGCTGGGTGGGGCGAGCAACGCCGGCGGCATATGGGCGGACTGGGTCGACCGCGTCGTCCGCCCAGCTAGCGACACCGGCGGCCAGCAGGCCAACGGAATGGAGGGGCGTTGGCCGGATTTGCCACCCGGTGAGGTCCCTGTCTGGTGGCCCTGGGCCAAGGGGGAGCGAGTGCCATGGCACGACCGGTCGCTCCGGATCGGGTTGGCCGGCGCCGACCTATCTCATGGTCCAGGGGCGCTCAGGCGGGCGGCCTTCGAGGCGACCGGTTTTGTCGTCCGCTATATCGTCGAGCTGGCGTCTGCCTCTGGCACCAAGCCCCAGCGCTTTGTAGTTAGCGGCGGAGGCACCCGCAACTTGCCGTGGATGCAAGCGGTGGCCGACGTGCTGGGCGCTCCGGTGTCGCCGCTGGTCGTGCCAGAGAGCGCCGCGCTTGGCGCCGCGTTCCTGGCCAGGATGGCGATAGGCGAAGAGAGCTCGATGGACGACGCTGTCAGGTGGGCCAGGTGCTCGGGCCCTGTCGAGCCAGATCCGACGTGGGTGTCAGCGGCCTCCGAGCGGTACCAGCTCTGGCGCGACGGGCTTCCTGGACGTCGCTGACCATCGTCGGCCCAATTATCCTGCGACCTGCCAATTATCCTCCGACCGGATGGAGACGCCGGCGCATGGTAGCGCCGGCGTCTGTGCCTGCCTGTCGGGAGGGGAGTGCCCTACAGGGAGGAGCCCTCAGTTCAGGGGCTGCCTAAAAGGTCGTCGTAGCCGCTGTGGACGGCACCGTCTGCAGGCTGTTGGACACGACCGCCGCCTTGCCCCGTTGCACCCTGAACGGGTTGGTGGACGGGCTGACGGAAGCCCCGCCGAGGTGGATGGAGGTAGCGGAGGCCAGGTTGCCGCCGATGTAGAAACTGGCCGAGAAACCGGCCGAGCAACGAGTGGCGAAGTCGAACCCGTCCACCCAGCCATAGTTGACAAAACGGAACAGTATCGTCCGCTTGTTGGCGCTAACGGCCACGATGTCGTCGCCCGCTTCTCCTCGGCGAACGTCGACGAACTTGCCGCCGGTGGAAAGGGTGCCCGAAATGACAGCGGTGTCCTGGGGGCCACTGTGAGTAGCGCGAAGCGCCCAACCTCCGTCCGGGTCGTTCCAGAGGTAGACGCCGTCGCCGAGCTGGAACAACTGAGGGCGGCCTTCTATCTCCGCGGGCCAGACCCCCTTACCGCAGGTGTCGGCCGGTGCGGGCACCGGCGCGGTCGGGGTAGGCATCGTGCCCAGGGTGGTTGTGGTGCTCGTCAGGAGCGCAGTCGCGGTCGTGGTGGTGCTGACCGGGTGTCGCACCCTGGCCCAGGCGGGTGTCGCCGCCATACTGGCCGCCCCTATTGCCACGCAGGCGCTCAACAATGCTTTGGCGCACGTGGCAATCGCTGATCTGCTACCCATGACCCTGTCGCCCACGGATGGTCGGTCCTTCCTCCGGGTGGGCCACTCTGGCCCCCCTTGTCATCAAGTGTTCATCAAGTGTTCGCCACAGTTATTTGTGAGCATGCCATCAAATTGTGAAGATCCTGCGAAGAGGGCCCATGAGCAATCCCCCACAGCCAGACGACCGCCCGCCCCCTATCCGCTTTCTGCTACGTAAAAGGCTAGCCGTCGAGGGCACTGAAGTGGAGAACCCCACGTCAGGACGCTTGTGGGCTGCACGTTCACCGGCAGCCCCATCTATGCCAGGTCGCGTTTAGGGCGGCGGTACCGTCGCTTCCATTGCCGTCGGCCGGCTCTGAGAGTAGGCCTCGAGTAGCGCCCAGGAAGGAAACCTTAGCTATGACCATGCCAAGCACACTCGGCGAACCCCGGACGGCCGCCCATTGGCCGCTTTCCGAGCACGAGCTCGGCTTGATCGACGCGTACTGGCGAGCAGCCAATTATCTCTCGGTCGGCCAGATCTACCTCTTGGCCAACCCGCTGTTGCGGGAGCCCCTCAAGCCCGAGCACATAAAGCCCCGGCTCCTGGGCCACTGGGGGACCACGCCAGGCCTCAACTTCATCTACGCCCATATGAACCGCGCCATCCGTAATTGGGACCTCGATGCGATCTACATAATGGGGCCGGGGCACGGTGGGCCTGCAGCGGTGGCCAACGCGTACCTCGAGGGCACCTACACCGAGCTGTACCCAAATATCAGCCGCGACGAACCCGGCATGGCCAGCTTGTTCAGGCAGTTCAGTTTCCCGGGTGGCATCCCCTCGCATGTTTCCCCTCAGGTCCCCGGTTCCATTCACGAGGGCGGGGAGCTCGGCTACGCCTTGTCCCACGCCTTTGGCGCCGCCTTCGACAACCCGGGGCTGTTCGTGTGCTGCATCGTTGGCGACGGAGAGGCCGAGACAGGCCCGCTGGCGACGGGTTGGCACAGCAACAAGTTCCTCAACCCGATCTCAGACGGTGCCGTCCTGCCCATCCTGCACTTGAACGGGTACAAGATTGCCAACCCCACCATCCTGGCCAGGATCGGGGACGACGAGCTAACCGCCCTGCTAGAAGGCTACGGCTACGAGGTGCACTGGGTCTCAGGTGAAGACCCCGCCGAGATGCACCAGTTGATGGCCGAGACCCTCGACCGTGTGGTCGAACGGGTGACTTCAATCCAGCGCTCCGCTCGTGAGAGCGGACAGGCCGCCCGGCCCCGTTGGCCGATGATCGTCTTCCGCTCGTTGAAGGGGTGGACCGGTCCCAAGGTCGTCGACGGGCTCCCTACGGAAGGCACCTGGCGGTCCCATCAGGTGCCTCTGGCCGAGGTGAGGACCAACCCGGGCCATTTGGAGCTACTCGAGTCGTGGATGAGCGGCTACCGGCCTGAGGAGCTCTTCGACGAAGGGGGCACCCTGGTGCCTGAGCTGGCCGCGCTCCCACCGAAGGACGATCGCCGGATGAGCGCCAACCCACGTGCTAACGGGGGGCTACTGCTACAGGCCCTGGACTTACCCGACTTCCGGGATTACGGGGTGCCTGTGGACAAACCAGGCACGACTCTCTCAGAAGCCACCCGGGTACTGGGCGGGTTCCTGCGGGACGTTGTACGGCGGAACCTCTCGAACTTTCGGCTGTTCGGCCCCGACGAGGTGGCGTCCAACCGGTTACAGGAAGTCTTTGAGGTCACGGACCGGCAATGGGAGGCCGAGATAAGAGACACCGATGACCACCTGGCGTCCGAGGGGCGGGTCATGGAGGTGCTTTCCGAGCACCAGTGCCAGGGATGGCTGGAGGGTTACCTGCTGACGGGGCGCCATGGCCTGTTCACGAGCTATGAAGCGTTCATCCACATCGTCGATTCCATGTTTAATCAGCACGCCAAATGGTTGAAGTCGACACACGACATCCCGTGGCGCCGGCCGATCGCCTCGCTGAACTACCTTCTGTCCTCTCACGTGTGGCGGCAGGACCACAACGGCTTTTCTCACCAGGATCCGGGTTTTATCGACCACGTCGTAAACAAAAAAGCCGACGTCATCCGGGTGTACCTGCCGCCGGACACCAATTGCTTGTTGTCTGTGGCTGACCATTGCTTGCGCAGCCGCCATTACGTCAACGTGATAGTGGCGGGCAAGCAGCCGTCGCTCAATTACTTATCAATGGAGGACGCCGTCCTGCACTGCACTCGAGGGATCGGTATTTGGGACTGGGCATCGAACGACAGTGGCGAGCCCGATGTCGTGATGGCGTGCTGCGGTGATGTCCCGACCCTGGAAACCCTGGCCGCGGTTGACATCTTGCGGTTCGAGCTCCCGGCACTCAAGGTCCGGGTGGTAAACGTGGTTGACCTGATGCGCCTGGAGCCGGACAGCGAGCACCCCCACGGCTTACCGGACTCCGAGTTCGACACCATTTTCACTAAAGACCGGCCTGTGATCTTCGCCTACCACGGCTATCCCACGCTCGTTCATCGCCTGACGTACAGGCGGACAAACCACGCCAACCTGCACGTCCGTGGGTACAAGGAAGAAGGGACGACGACCACCCCGTTCGACATGGTCATGCTCAACGACCTGGACCGGTTCCACTTGGTGATGGACGTTATCGACCGCGTGCCCGGGCTGGGTGCTCATGCTGCGTCGCTACGCCAGCGCATGCAGGACGACCGGGTCCGGGCACGGGCCTACACCCGTGCCACCGGAGACGACGACCCCGAAATCCGGGGCTGGACATGGCCCTATTGATGGCCGGGCCGACCTTGCCTTTTGTCGGTAATTGATGCGGGTACTAGTCGTCAACGCCGGCTCGAGCAGCATCAAGCTCTCTGTGCTCGAGGAGGGGGACGAGTTGGTCGCGGCCCAAGAAATCGAGGCGCCGGCCGGACGGGTCGACGAGGACGCGGTTCGAACCTTCATCGCCAACAACGGGCCGGTCGATGCCGTCGGCCACCGAATTGTCCACGGTGGGGCAGAGTTCACGGCGCCCGTTCGGGTCGACCCTGACGTTGTCCACCGCCTCGAACTGTTGACCGACCTGGCACCGCTCCACCAGCCGAAATCCCTGTCGGGCCTGGAAGTTGTGAGCAAGATCCTCGTCGACGTGCCTGCGGTGGCCTGTTTCGACACGGCGTTCCATGCGACGATCCCGGCCGCCGCCGCCACCTACGCCCTTCCCGCTCAATGGCGCCGGCGGTGGGACCTGCGGCGGTTCGGGTTCCACGGTCTTTCCCATTCGTACGCGTCACGGCGAGCCGGCGAGATGATGGGCGAACAGAAGAGGGTGGTCACCTGCCACCTTGGGTCTGGTGCTTCGTTAGCCGCCGTGCGAGGGGGCGCTTCCGTTGACACGACAATGGGGTTCACTCCGCTCGAAGGCCTTGTCATGGCGACCCGCTCGGGCTCCGTCGACCCGGGCCTCTTGCTGTGGTTGGAGGAACACGTGGGCACGACGCCTTCTGAACTGGCCTCCACACTCGAGCACCGCTCTGGCCTTCTCGGCCTTAGCGGCACATCAGACATGCGGGCTGTACTGGCCGCCGAAGCGGCCAGCGACAAAGACGCGGCCCTGGCCATGGCCGTCTACTTGCACCGGCTACGGGCCAGCATTGCCGCCATGGCCGCCGCCATGGACGGCATCGACGCCATGGTTTTCACCGGCGGCGTCGGCGAACGGTCCGCTCCGGTCCGCCAGAGAGCGGCCGAAGGCCTCGGCTTTCTCGGCGTCGGACTGGACCTGGAGGCCAATGGGTCGGCCTGTCCTGACCAGGAGATAGGGGCCGCCGGAGCCCCAGTGAGGACATTCGTCATAGCGGCGCGGGAGGATCTCGAGATTGCCCGCGGTGTCCGCCAGGTCCTCGATGGGTGCTCAGACTAAGCCGTAGTTGAGCGCCATAGTGGCTTAGTGCCGTCTCGTTCGTCGCAAAGGGCTGAAGCGCGCGTGCGAGAGCGCGATCTGTTGCCGGTCTCGCCGAGTTACCCGGAAAACCTCCCTATTAGTGCGCGAAAAGACGAGATCCTCGCTGCCTTGCAAAGTAACCAGGTGCTGGTAGTAGCAGGGGAGACGGGATCGGGCAAGAGCACGCAGCTCCCGAAGATGTGCGTCGAAGCTGGCCGCGGTGTGACCGGGATGATCGGCCACACGCAGCCTCGCCGGATTGCCGCTCGGAGCGTGGCCGAGCGGGTGGCCGAGGAGCTCGGCACGACACTGGGACGGACGGTGGGGTACAAGGTCCGTTTCACCGACAGAGTCAGCGACTCCACGCTGATAAAAGTGATGACGGATGGGGTACTGCTGGCCGAGTTGCACGGCGACCGCGAGCTGCGCAACTACGACACTCTGATAATCGACGAGGCCCATGAACGCAGCCTGAACATCGATTTCATTCTCGGCTACCTGAAGCGGCTCTTGCCCTCTCGGCCCGACCTGAAGGTCATCGTCACGTCGGCAACGATCGATACGGAGCGGTTCTCTCAGCATTTCGCCGGCGCGCCCGTAATAGAGGTACCCGGGCGCACGTACCCGGTCGAAATCCGCTACCGGCCGTTAGATGAGCAGGATGAAGACGGCAACGACGACGAACCCATGGACGAGGTACAAGCTGTCTGCGAGGCAGTGGTCGGCCTTGGCCGAGAAGGGCCGGGCGACATCCTCGTTTTCCTGCCTGGAGAGCGAGAAATTCGCGACGCGGCCGAGGCACTGGCCAAGGCCGACGTACGAGGCCTCGAGGTCCTGTCGCTTTACGGCAGGTTGTCTTCTGGCGAGCAGCACAAGATTTTCGAGCCGCATAACGGGCGACGAGCGATCCTGTCTACAAATGTGGCCGAGACATCTCTTACGGTGCCCGGGATCCGTTATGTAGTAGACCTCGGCACGGCGCGGATATCGCGTTACGGCCGGCGGACGAAGGTACAGAGGCTGCCAATAGAGCGAATATCCCAGGCCTCCGCCAACCAGAGAGCCGGTCGATGCGGGCGCTTGGGGCCTGGGATATGCGTACGGCTTTACTCAGAGGAGGACTTCGCCGGCCGCCGGCCCTTCACCGAGCCGGAGATATTGCGGACGAACCTGGCGTCGGTGATCCTTCAGATGGCTGCCATCGGCCTGGGGGACATTGAAAATTTTCCGTTTATGGAACCCCCAGACCGGCGCAACATAGCCGACGGCGTAGCCCTCCTCGAAGAGTTGGGGGCGTTCGCCGCCGCGAGCGCCCGCGGGGGCAGCCGTCGCCACCGAGGTCTTGGTGACGGCAGCGATGGTGGCCCCCGCCTCAGTGCCATCGGCCGCAAGTTGGCCCAGCTGCCGCTCGACCCGAGGCTGGGGCGAATGGTCCTCGAAGCCGGGCGGACCGGGTGCCTGGACGAGGTCCTGGTCATCGCCTCAGGCCTCTCGGTCCAGGATCCCCGCGAGCGTCCTGCCGAAAAGCGCGAGGCGGCGACGGCCCTCCATGCCCGGTTCGCCGATCAGAGCTCTGACTTCATGTCGTACTTACACCTGTGGAATTACCTCGACGAACGCCAGGCCGAGCTCAGTTCGAGCCAGTTCCGCCGGTTGTGCCGGAGGGAACTGATCTCGTACCAGCGGGCGCGAGAGTGGGAAGACGTTCATGGTCAACTGGCTGAAATCTGCCGTCAGATCGGCGTCGGCCAAATTGCCGTCGGCGAGGTTGAGGCCGGCCGGAGGGGGATCGGGCCGAGATCGGGACGGGCCAGATTGGGACGGGCCAGATTGGGACGGGCAATAAGGGGCAACCTCGGGCCGCCCATGACCCGCGGGCGGCGGTGCACCAGGCTCTATTGAGCGGGCTCGTGACGCAAGTCGGAGTGCGCGAAGGCGACCGGACAGACTTCGCCGGCCCCCGCAACACTCGTTTTGCCATTTGGCCGGGTTCCGTGCTGGCCAAGAAGTCGCCGCGGTGGGTGATGGCAGCCGAGTTGGTCGAAACCGGGCGCCTCTGGGCTCGCGTGGTGGCGCCGGTGAGGCCGAAATGGGTCGAAAAGACGGCATCTCACTTATTGAAGTGGTCTTATGGGGAGCCCGAGTGGGATGCCACCCGTGCCGCGGCCGTCGTGCCCGCTCGTGCCACGTTGTACGGCTTGACGGTGGTGGCTGCCAGGAACCTCGAACTTTCCCGGTCGGACCCGGCCGGGGCGCGCGAGATTTTCATCTGGCGGGCTCTGGTGGAGGGTGACTGGGACGACGCCCCGGCGTTTGTAGGCCAAAACCGGGATCTGCTCGACGAATCTCAGGCCCTTTTGCAGAGGGCGCGGCGTCACGAGGTCATGGGCGGCGACCAGGCGCTGTTCGAGTTCTACGCCTCCCGTCTGCCGGCGGACGTGACGTCGGGAGGAGCGTTCCGGGCCTGGCGGAGGCGCGCAGGGCACAGCCGCCAGGACGGCCTGGTGGCCACGCCCGACGAACTGTGGGGGCCGTCCCTTATTGACGTCGATCGGGGCAGCTTCCCGGACACTTGGGCCAGCGCCGAGGCTGGGCCTCTGGCTCTCCGCTACGAGTGGGTGCCGGGGACGGCCGATGACGGCCTCCACGTGGAAGTCCCATTGGCTCAGTTGGGAAAGTTGGCTGGCGAACGGCTCGAGTGGCAGGTGCCGGGCCTCCGCGAGGAGCTTGTAGTGGCCCTATTGCGGTCTCTGCCGAAAGAACTGCGCCGGCAACTGGTCCCTATTTCTGAGCACGCCAAAGAATTCGTCGCCAAGGCGTCGCCCGCTGACGGGCCGCTCCTGGCCGTGTTGGCCGCGCATATGAGCGTGGTCAGTGGTGTAAGGGTCTCGTCACGCGACTTCGACTGGGACCGAGTGCCGGGCTACCTACGTCCTACTTTCGAGGTCCTCGGGGACGAGGCCCACGTGCTCGCCAGCGGCAAGGACGTCACGGATCTTTACACCGCCCTGCAGCCCCAATTAATGGCCGCCCTGCAGGACGCGGCCTCGGCGGCGGCACTGGGTGGTGGCCCGCTCTACCACCATACGAAGTGGGATTTCGGTGACCTGCCACAAGTCTTCGAGCCCGAGTGGAACGGCGCGCGGTTACGGAGCTTCCCGGCTCTCGTCGACGAGGGAGATGGGGTCAGCGTGCAGGTGTTTCCCGACCAGGCTTCGGCGCGCGTCCGCGATGGCGGCGGGCACCCGGCGCTTACTTTTGCTCAACATGCCGGCTCGCCGGCCGCTCGTCGATGGCCTGGAACGCCTCATTGACAACCGAACAAAGCTGGCCCTCGCCTCCCTGGCGGTGCCGCCTTACCGTTCCACCAGAGAGCTGGTGGAGGACGCCATCGCAGCGTGCCTCGACGAGGTCGTGGCCAGCAATGGCGGGCCTCCCCGGCGGCCCGAGGCTTTCGAGGCTCTGGTCTCGACGGTGCGCCAGCAGGTGGGAGCTTCGGCTGAGAAAGCGGTGCTCGCCGCCGCTCGGATCCTTACGAAGATGCAAAGCCTGGGCCGGCGGACCGGTGAGCTGGCGGGGATGGCGGCCGTCGGTTCTGCCCAAATGGCTGCCAGCCTCGATGACATCGGTCATCAACTGGCCGCCCTCGTCGGCCCTCACTTTGTGAGCACGACCGGCCGGCGTCGGCTGCCTGATGTCGAGCGCTACCTGAATGGTGTCGAGCGGCGGCTGGAGAGGCTCCCGGCCGATCCTCGGCGCGACTTCGGTCTCAGCCAAAAGGTGCGGTCACTGGAACTACAGCTTGAAGAGGTAAGGGCCGAGGCCCAGCAGGACGGAGCCAGTCCGGCACAGGTAGAAGCCCTTGACGAGGTGCGATGGATGATCGAGGAGCTGCGGGTCAGTTTCTTTGCTCAGGCGCTCGGGACACGCGTGCCCGTTAGTGAGGAGCGGGTTCTTCGTGCGATAGCGGCCTTGAGGTAGCTGTTTAGCGCCGTTTTGGACGGTTTCTTACGCTATAGCGAAGAAACCGTCCAAAGCGGACCGGGGGCCGCCTTTACAAGAGCCTCCGCACGGCCTCTACCATCTCGCTGGCCGACATAACTGACGTGAGGTGGGCGATCCGCCACCCTGCGGCGGTAAGCACGTTCAGTTTCCGCCGTTCTCTGTCAAAAGCTGTGCGAGATGCAAGTCTGTGCGCCCGTCCGACGATTTCAGCCCCCACACGCTTTTCAGGCCAGGCCGCGTCGATGACAAATACCGCCTTGTCGACCACGATCACAAAGTGGGCCTTGAAGGGTGGGAGGGTCATGAGGGCGTCGAATGCGCGGGCTTCCAACATGCTGTCCGCAAGAGGTCCCTCGGATCTCTGGGCGAGCAGTTGTTGGATTTTTGAACGGCCCGGTGCGTTCAGCGCTGATCTTTGCCAGCACCCATTCAGCTCCGCAACGTTCAAGCGGCGTTCGATCAATGCCTCGTCGAGGGCACGTTCCAAAGCCGGAAGTTCGTAACGACCAGCGAGGTCGACGAGTGTCCGGGCCGGCGACGTGACCGGCACCCCGTACTTGACCCTGACATCTTGCCCTGGGAGCGGGCCTCTTCGGTGAAGCGCCACGCCGGCCAGGCGGGGGTGATGATGCAGTGGGACCGTTAGCTCCGGAAGGGTAACGGCCGGCCCTACCACATGAAGGCGGTGAAGAGCGGCGGCCCCGCTGTGAGAGATAACGGCCTCGGGGCCGACGGCCAATGCCGCGGCGACCAGGTGTTCCCAGCGCGATTTAGGAGCGCCCCTGATGGCATAGATGCCTGACCGAGGCCTGCGCAGATGCCCCTGGTGTACTGCTCTATGCAGCTGGGCGCTACTGACGCCAATGGAGGCGGCCTGTGCCGCCGAGAACAACCCACATTGGCTCTCGGCCAATCGGGCGAGAGCTGCCCGAGTGTCTTGTTCCATGACCCCGAGCCAACAACATGACAGTGACCGAACCTCTGTTCGCCTACGCGAGGCGCGAATAACGAAGCCCAGGAACGTTAAAGCTTGCCCGGTGGGGGGTAGTGGTTTATAGTGGAGTGAAGTAGAGGCGGAGGGAGGGACCCCTTGCCTTCACGGAGCGTGCGAGCTGGCAAGTGGAGCGATTCCATGGGACTTTCGAGTTTTCTCTCGATGCAAAGGGACGGCTTATCCTTCCGGCGCGCTTTCGCAACGAGTTCGACACAAGGCAAGCCTACGTCTCCGCCTTCGTCGGAGGGTGCTTAGCTTTGTTCCCTCCGGAGCAGTTCACGCGGTACCTCGCTCGGGCGGAAGACATGGAGACCCGTGGACCACAAGGTCGCCACATGGCCAGAGTCTTGAGTGCCCTGTCGACGGACGTGGAGTTCGACGCCCAGTGGCGTGTGACCATCCCGCCCCATCTGCGAGAGTTTGCCGGCCTCGAGGCCAACCAGCCCGTAACCATCCTCGGCGCCCTGAACCGCGTCGAACTATGGAAGGCCGATCAGTGGCGCGAGCAAGTCGCAGACGGCATTCAGAGCCTCATCGATGGCACCAGCCCGCTGTTCGACCCTATCCCGCAGACCGCGCCGGACCTCCAGCCTGCTGGAGGCTCGAAATGACCACCGCCATCCTCGAACGGGCTTATACGGAGCCCCTTGACCAGCAGGACGGGAGTCCCCTTCTCCACCCGCCCAGTCCGAAGCACCGAGAGAGAAAACCCGGCGCGATGCTGGCCGAGGGGCTGCGTATGAGCCCGGCAGACTGGCCGTATGTTGAGCCTGTCAAGGCCGTGAGCCAAAACAATACTGAAGACCCGGGCACCTCCGAACAGCCGTTCGAGCATGAGCCCGTAATGGTCGAGGAGGTAAAAGACATCTTCTCGGCCGTCCGTGGTGGCGTGGTACTCGACGCCACTGTCGGTGCCGGCGGCCACGCCCGGGCCTTGTTGCGAGCCTTTCCTCATTTGAGCGTCGTCGGCATCGACCGGGACGCAGAAGCGGTGGCCAGCGCGACGGCTGCGCTCGCCCCATTTGGACGGCGGGCCACCGTAGTGCAGGGGCGGTTCGACGGTTCCGGCCTGATCCTGGACGACCTCGGTGTGGGCGAACTGGCCGGTGCGCTGTTCGACCTCGGCGTGAGCTCGCCCCAGTTCGACCGGCCCGAACGGGGTTTTAGTTACCGCTTTGACGCTGCCCTCGATATGCGCATGGACCGTTCTCAAGACCTGACTGCGGCCAAACTTGTAAACGAGAGCACCGAGCACGAGCTGGCCCGCCTTTTCATTGAAAATGGCGAGACCCGCTTCGGCCGCCGCATAGCGGCCGCCATCGTTGCCGCCCGGCCCCTACTGAGCACCGGGCAGTTAGCCGAGGTGGTGGCCTCGGCCGTGCCCGCCGCGGTCCGCCGTCGCGGCCATCCGGCCAAGAGGGTGTTCCAGGCACTGCGCATCGCGGTCAATTCCGAGGTCGAGATCCTGCCTGGCGCTATCGACATGGCGATCGAGCGCCTCTCGACAGGGGGTCGCATCGTGGTCATCTCCTACCACTCCGGAGAAGACAGAGCAGTCAAGGACCGGCTGGTCAATGCGGCGACGGGCGGGTGTTCGTGCCCTCCCGGCCTGCCTTGCGTGTGCGGTGCCGTCGCTCGCGTGCGCCTCCTCAACCGGGGCGCGCGTAGGCCGTCCGCCGAGGAGGTGTCCGCCAACCCAAGAGCGGAGAGTGCCAGGCTGCGGGCGGCTGAGGCGCTAGCCGTCTCGCAAACCCGTCAAACGGGGGCCGAAAGAGCCGAAGGCACCGTAGGCCGCGAGGGCCCCGGTGAGCCCCACCGAGCCAGGCTGGGAGCAGGCGGCCGCACCAGCCGACGCCGGGGTCGTCGGCACTGGGCGGGCGGAGGCGGGGCGCGCCGGCACGACGGCCCCAGAAAAGCAGGACAAAGAAGAGCAGCAACGGCACCTGCGGCTGGTCCAGAGCCAAGCGAGACGACGGGCGGGGCGGCGGCGGTTGTTGGTCATTCTTGGCATCGCCAGCGTGGCGGTGGTCGGCCTGGCCCTGGTCGCCCTGCACGTCCTGATCGCCGAGAACCAGTTCAGGTTGGACCGCTTGCAACAAGCAGCGGCCACGGAACAGGCCAGCTACGAGAAGCTTCGCCTGCAGGTGGCTCAACTCGAGGCTCCGGCTCGGATCGTCTCGCAGGCCGAGGGCCGGCTCGGCATGGTGCAGCCGGCTTCGGTGACGTACCTTCCCGCTTTGACGTCGACCCCGTCCACCACAACGGTTAGGGGTGATAAAGGGGCCACCCCGTCAAGTGGCAGCACCGCTCGGCCCAGCGACGCAAAAGCAGGTACTCGGGCAGTGACGGAACCGCCCACGACGGGGACGGTGACTGCTCCTCAGGGTGATTCGGACTGGCCTACGGTCAAGCCGTACCTGAGCGGCAGCCCGTGAACCAGGCACCGAACGACAGGCCGGGCCGCCGCTCCTCAGCGCCACGCGGGGCTTCCGCCGGCGGGAGCCAGCGCGGCGGCCGTCAAGGTCAACCGAGGCCCAATGGTCGCGGTGGTGGCCACGGTGATGGGCGCGGAGGCAGGAACGGCGGGGCCAGGCGGCGTCGGCTCCGGTTCGTGGCTTCCGCCGGTGCGATGAGCCTCCTGATCGGGATAGTCATCGCCCGGTTGTTGTTCATCCAGGGCTTTAACGCCAGCACCTACCTCGCTGATGCGCGCTCGGAGTACGTGCACGAGATCTCTTTCCTCGGCGAACGAGGTGCCATCCTCGACCGCAACGGGGACGAACTGGCCATGTCCGTGCCTATGACGACGGTCTATGCGGATCCCTACCAGGTCACCAATCCCGGCCGGGAAGCGCAGGCTCTGGCCACTGCGCTCGGGGTGCCGGAGGCCACCCTTCAGGCCGACCTGAGCGAAGCGAGCGGTTTTGTGTACCTCGCCCGCACGATCCCCGACGCGACGGCGGCCAAGATCGAGAAGTTGCTGAACGCAGGCAGCCTGCCAGGTATCTACACAATGCAGGAACCGAAACGGTTCTACCCCGCGGGTCAACTGGCGTCGCCCCTTTTGGGAATGGTGGGGATCGATGGGCAGGGCCTGTCCGGGCTCGAGTACAAGTACAACGGCTTGTTGGCGGGCAAACCCGGCAAACTCGTGGAAGATATGGACCCGGCTGGCGGTCAAATCCCCGGTGGCGTCCAGGAGTACCAGGCCCCCGTCCGAGGCGATGACCTGGTGCTCTCGATCGACGAACCGCTCCAGTACGACGCTGAGGAGGAGCTGGCCCGAGCCATTGTGGCCGCCCAGGCCGACAGCGGGATGGCGCTGATAATGGACTCCCGCACGGGCGAACTGCTAGCTGTGGCTCAGCTTACGATGCCCACTCCGTCCGAACCGGTGACGATGCGCGAGTCTCCCGCCCTCCCCGTCTGGTTCATCCCGCCGGGGAGCACCTCGACGAGCGCGGCCGCCGGCTCGGGCGCCACTGGCAGCGGCACGAGCGTGGCCAACGCTCAACCGGTGGAAGCGCCCTCTGCCTCTGCGTTCACCACGGTTTATGAGCCGGGGTCGGTAGAAAAACTGGTGACGGTTTCGGCCGCGCTTTCGGCCGGGGCAGTCCAGCCCGATGACTATTTCTCTATTCCCGACACTTACGACGTGGCGGGCAGCATTTTCAGCGACGCCTGGCCCCACCCCACATTGGACTGGAGCATCTCAAATATCATCGCCCACTCCTCGGACATCGGGACGATCGAAATTGCCCAACGCCTTGGCCTCCAGCGACTGGTCGGTTTCATCCATGCTTTCGGTATCGGAGAGGTAACTGACGTAAATTTCCCGGGTGAGTCGGCCGGTCTCGTGCCGACACCGTCTCAGTGGTCCGGTACGACCATAGCGACTGTCCCGATCGGCCAGGGTTTGGCTGTCACGGCGGTGCAAATGTTGGCCGCGTACAATACGATCGCAAATGGTGGCGTGTATATACCGCCACGTCTCGTCGATGGTTATGTCGACGCCTCAGGCCAGGAGCACCTGTTCGCATCTCCGCCCCGTCATCGCGTGGTAAGCACGACGGTGGCGTCACAAATGACGTCCATGCTCGAAGGTGTGGTCCGGGTGGGGACGGGGACGGCGGCCAACCTCGAGCCCTACACTGTGGCGGGCAAAACCGGCACCGCGCTCGTCCCCTTACCCGACGGCGGGTACTCCTCGGACGATTTCGTGTCCAGTTTCGCCGGCTTCGCCCCGGCCGAGGACCCCGCTATCACTGCCATGGTCGTGGTGGTAGGGACGCACCAGTACGGCGCCCAGGCTTCGGCGCCCGTGTTCGGCACGATTGTGAGGGACTCACTGCAGGAGCTCGGCATCCCTCCGCACAAAGCTGCTGCACCGGTGCCCGACGTCCCGCTGGCGACCCCGTATGGCGACGAGGGCGAGGCGGCCGGGCCGGCTCTGCCGGGTTTGGTGGGTACGCCAAACGTCCAGGTTGGCCCGTCTTCGTCGCGCTCTGCTGGGCAAAGCAAGACGGTGCCCGCGTCGACTACGACGACGGTCCGCTAGGGTCGGGGGAGCTTGACGAGGCCGAGTGTGCGCTTGAGGACTCTGCTCGCAGCGGCCGGCTTGGACGCTGTTTTGGTATCGGTGCGCCCGGGTAGCGGGGCTGACCCCGAGATTGCTGACCCCGCGACTGCTGACGCCGCGATTGCTGACCCCGAGATAGCAGACATAGTCCTCTCGTCCAAGGAGGCGAGCCCGGGTGCCTTGTTCGCCTGCGTGCCGGGGAACAGGGCCGACGGCCATAACTTCGCCGCTGACGCTGTAAATAGAGGTGCCGTTGCCGTCCTGTGCGAACGTCCCCTCGAGCTCCCCGTGCCTCAGGTGCAGGTCCCCTCGGTGCGCCGTGCTCTGGGGCCAGTGGCGGCGGCGTTTTGGGACCACCCGGCCAGGGCCATGCGGGTCGTAGGCGTAACCGGGACGAACGGGAAGACGACTACTTGCGCCCTCTTGGCCAGCATCTTCGAGGCCAACGGGTGGCGGCCAGGCGTGATAGGCACACTCACGGGCGAGCGCACGACGCCCGAGGCCCCGGCGCTCCAGCGTGAGCTGGCCCGCATGCGAGAGGCGGGTGCGCTGGCGGTGGCCATGGAGGTGTCGTCTCATGCGCTGGACCAGCATCGGGTCAGTGGCACCGACTTCTCGGCCGCCGTTTTCACCAACCTGAGCCAGGACCACCTGGACTACCACCGCACCATGGAGGCCTACTTCGCGGCCAAGGCGCAGCTGTTCGAGCAGGGCCAGGTCGGAGTGGCCGTTATCAATAAAGAGGACCAGTGGGGGGCTCGTCTGGTCGAGCTCCTGTCGGGGAGCGACATAAGGGTCGTGCCCTTCGGGGCCGCCGACGCCAGCCAGGTGGCGTTCGGGGAGCGCGGCTCGGTGTTTTGCTGGCGGGGGCGACGACTGGAGTCCAATCTGCCCGGGCGGTTCAACATCATCAACGCCGTGGGTGCGGTCACAACTGCCTGGGAGCTCGGCATCAGCTGGGAAGCCATCTCGGTCGGGCTGGCGTCCGTACCACCTGTCCGGGGGCGTTTCGAGGCAGTGGACGAGGGCCAACCATTTGCCGTTCTCGTCGACTTTGCCCACACACCCGTCGCCCTGGGAGAGGCATTGAGGGCCGCTCGCGAACTTACAGGTAATGGCCCAGGTACGGCGACAAGCCTTGGTGGGCGGGTCATCTTGGTGTTCGGGGCCGGCGGCGACCGGGACCGGGCCAAGCGGCCGCTGATGGGTAAGGTGGCGGCCGAATTGGCCGACGTGGTGGTCATCACGTCGGACAACCCCCGTGATGAACGGCCCTTAGCCATTATCGAAGAGGTGGCGAGCGGGGCCGAAGGCGTGGGACCGACGCTGGTCGACGTCGACCGCGCTCGGGCCATCGCTGGAGCGCTGCGGACGGCCAGGGCCGGCGACGTCGTGCTGATTGCTGGCAAGGGCCACGAAACGGGCCAAGACTTCGGGACGCATGTCGAGCCCTTTGACGACGTGGCGGTGGCCCGGGACGCTCTGCGGCACCTGCGGTACGAGGGGGCGCCGGGGCGGGGCAACCCGGGGTGGGTAGGGGCCAAATGAAGGCGCTGCTGATCGCCGGCGGCGTCGCCCTTCTCGTAGCGATTCTCGGGACGCCGTTACTTATCAGCCAGCTGCGCGCCCGAGGCATCGGCCAACAAATCCGCGAAGACGGCCCGGCGGGGCATTTTTCCAAAGCCGGGACGCCAACAATGGGGGGGCTGGCCATTATGGGGGCGACGGTGGCCGGGTACATCGTCGCTCACGTCTCAGCCACCTTTACCACCCGCGGCCTCGTCGGGATGCTCACCATTTGTGGCGCGGCCTTTGTCGGTCTCCTGGACGACTGGTTGAAGGTGACGCGCCAGCGCAGCTTGGGGCTCAACAAACGGGCCAAAATCGCCGGCCAGTTCGTGGTCGCATTTGCCTTCGCCATCGTTTCCGTCGAATGGCTGAGAGTGGACACGCATCTTTCGTTCACCCGGTACAACTCGCTCGGGTTGCAACTCGGCAAGGTGGGTTGGGTGATCTTCGCCGTCCTGGTGATCGTCGGGGCCATGAACGCGGTCAACCTGACCGACGGCCTGGACGGCCTCGCTTCGGGTTCTTCCGCGTTCGCGTTTGCCGCCTTTACTGTCATTGGTTTTTACCAGCTGAGGCACGAGGTCATATACAGGAACCCGGCTTCCCTTGACGAGGCGGTTATGGCGGCCTCATTGATTGGCGCCTGCGCCGGCTTCTTGTGGTGGAACGCGGCACCGGCGCGGATATTTATGGGCGACACGGGTTCGCTCTTCATCGGGGCTGCTATTGGGGTATTGGCCCTGCTCGAAAACGTGGACCTGTTGCTGCCCCTCATCGGTGGGCTGTACGTCCTGGAAACTCTCTCGGTAATTGCTCAGGTGACCAGCTACCGCGTGTTCGGCCGGCGGATATTCAAGATGGCCCCTGTGCACCATCACTTCGAGCTTGTCGGCTGGCCGGAAACCACGGTAATAGTGCGCTTCTGGATCTTGGCCGGGCTGTTCACGGCCCTGTCGCTCGGTGTGTTCTACGCCGACTTCCTGGCTCATGGCGGTACCGCGTGACGATGGGCGCCGTACCCCGGCCACGGGGCCGAAAAACTGGTTCTCACAAAGCGCTCGTGATCGGTTACGGCCTTTCCGGTCGAGCGGCGGCCAGCTGGTTGGCCGGTCGCGGTGACGACGTGGTTGTCCTCGAGGATGACAGCGCAGCCGGGGAAGCGGCCCGGGCCGACGCCGTCGCGGGCGGGTTGGCGCTCGAGATAGCTCCGGGACCGGCCCGAGCGGGCCAACTGGCACGGTCGGCCGACGTGGTGGTCCCGAGCCCAGGGGTCCGGGCCGATCATCCGGCCGTGGCCGCCGCCATGGCGGTTGGCGTCGACGTATTGAGCGAAATAGAGCTGGCCTGGCGGGTCTTGTGCGAACTGCGCCAGGACGGGGGTCGCCAGGGCCAGTGGCCCCGGCTGGCTGCGATAACCGGCACCAACGGTAAGACGACGGTGACCGAGCTGGTAGCCGCCATGCTGGCGGGTTCCGGCCAGGATGCGGTCGCCGCCGGCAACGTGGGCTACCCCTTGCTCGAGGCGGTCAGCCATCTCGCCCCCGGTCAAGCCACGGTGCTGGTGGCCGAGGTGTCCTCGTTCCAGCTCGAGTTCACGCGAGAGTTCCGCCCGGACGTGAGTTGCTGGCTCAATTTCGCCCCCGACCACCTCGATTGGCACCCGGACCTCGCTCATTACGCCAGGGCCAAGGCCAGGATATGGTCCCGGCAAGGCACCGGTAGTACGGCGGTTGTCAATCGCGACGACCCCGAGGTCTGGCGGGCGGCGCGGGGTATACCGACCGGAGTCGATGTGGTCACGTTCGGGTTTTCCACCTGGTCCGTCGAAGGAGCAAGAGAACCCGTGGAAGGAGCAAGAGAAAGAGCCAGCGCGGGCGTGACCCGGGCCGGCTCCGCCCCGGACTGGGCCGTCCTCGTGGACGGGGTGCAGGGCCCGCACGGTTTCCAACTTCGAGCCGCCGACTTGCCCCGGGCGTTCCCGCACGACCTTGCTAATGCCGCCGCCGCCTCGGCCGTAGCCCTCGCCGCAGGGGCCACACAAGAGGGATGTAAAGAAGCGGCCCGTAAGACTGTGCTGCCCCCGCACCGGGTCCAGCTGGTGGCGGAGAAGGACGGCGTTTCCTGGTACGACGACTCCAAAGCGACGACCCCGGCCGCTGTGCAAGCGGGAGTTCGTGGTTTCTCCTCGGTGGTCCTCATCGCTGGAGGGCGCAACAAAGGGCTCGATCTTTCCGCGTTGGCCAGCACCGTCCCCCCGGTCCGGGCCGTCGTGGCTGTGGGAGAGGCCGCCCCGGAGGTGGCGAAAGCGTTTGCCGGGCACGCGGTGGTGTGCCACGCCGCTTCTATGGGTGCGGCGGTCGACACGGCATCGAGTTTGGCCGTCCCGGGCGATGCGGTTGTGCTGTCACCAGGGTGTGCCAGCTTCGACTGGTACTCCTCCTATGCCGAGCGGGGAGAGGATTTCTCCGCTTTGGTGAAAGGAAAGCTCCGTTCTGAACTACCGGCGTCGAAGTCAGCGGCCGGGGCCTCGGTGGAGGTTGGCTGCCGATGACTGCCATCGAGACGTCGTCTGCGGTGCCGCCGGCGCGAGTGCGCCGCTCGAGTTATCTCTTCCTCATTGCCATCGTGTCCGTGCTGTGCATTGCCGGCCTGGTTATGGTGCTGTCGGCATCATCGGTCGACAGCCTGCGCAGTTTCGGTACGCCCTGGAGTTACTTCGAGCGGCAGGCCGCTTACCTGTGCATGGGCGCGATCGCATTCTTTGTGGCCCAGGGGACCAGGATCACGCTTTGGCAAAAACTGGCTCGACCGCTCATGTTCCTGGCCGGGGCTTCGCTCCTGGCCGTGTTAGTGGTCGGGCGCAGTGCGGGCGGCGCGTCGAGGTGGCTCGGTACTGGCTCGTTGCAGTTCCAGCCGTCGGAATTGGCCAAACTGGCCCTCGTCCTGTTCGCCGCCGATGTGCTAGCCCGGCGGGAAGACAGGCGCGACTGGGTGTACAGGGCTGCCCCGGTCGTCATTGCCATGGGGATATTCGCCATCCTGATCATGAAGCAGCCCGATATGGGCACCGCCGTAGTGCTGTGCTGCGCGGGAGCGGCTGTACTTTTCGTCGCCGGTATGCCCGTTTTCCCCATGCTGGGCCTGGCCGGCGTTGCCATCCTGGGCGGGGCGGTGCTGGCCGTTTCAGCCAGTTACCGAGCGGCGCGCTTGACGTCGTTCCTCAACCCGTTCGCGCACGCCGGCACCACCGGCTACCAATCAGTGCAGGCCCTTATAGCTCTGGGCGGTGGCCACTGGACCGGTACGGGACTGGGACAGAGCCTGGCCAGTTGGGGTTACCTTCCCAACCCCTACACAGACTTTATATTTGCAGTTATCGGCCAGGAGACGGGGTTTGTTGGCAGCTTGCTCATCTTGAGCCTGTTCGCGGCCATCGCCGTTGTGGGCATTCAGGTGGCCTGGCGAGCCCCCACCACGTTCGAAAGCCTGATCGCGGCGGGGATAACGGCATGGCTCCTCTCGCAGGCGATTATCAACACGGGGGCCGTCGCTAACCTGTTGCCGGTGACAGGCGTCCCGTTGCCTTTTGTCTCCTACGGGGGGACATCGCTCGTTATCGTCCTTTTCGCTACCGGTCTGCTGGCCAACGTTGCTCGCCGTTGTGGGCCGAGCACAGCCAACGGGGCACCCGGTAGCCGCCGGCGGGCAGCCGTGCCCGGCGCGGACGGCGCCGCCCAGCCGCCCGGTGGCGAGGCAGGTTGGGCGCGGGCGAGGTAGGCGACGATGGCAAATAGCCACGACGAACCCGAGACGTGGGCGGTCATAGCCGGCGGGGGGACGGGTGGGCACCTGTACCCGGGCGTGGCGGTGGCCAGAGCGCTCGTCGGGCTCGGTCATGATCCCGTCTCATTGCGCTTTGTCGGTGCCCGCCGAGGCCTCGAGGCAAAGACCCGCGCACTGGATGGGTTCCCGGTGACATTGCTGCCAGGACGGGGCCTGGACCGCAAGTTCTCGGGCCGGAGCCTGCGGGCCAATACTCAGGCATTGGCGGAGGGGTTCACGGCGATCGCCATGGCCCTTTACTTGTTTTCAAAATGGCGTCCCGCGGTCGTGATCTCTTTGGGTGGTTATGCCAGTTTGGGCTGCGTAGTGGCGGCTTATCTTTGGCGTGTCCCGATCGTCGTCATCAATGTCGACGCCGTCCCCGGGGCTGTCAACCGGTTAGCGGCGCGAGCGGCGGCCGCCAGCGCCGTCGCCTCACTTGAAGTGGGCTTGGCCCGAGCCGTTCCGACGGGAGTACCTGTACGCGCTGAAATGTTGGCTATAGACCGCAGCTCAGAAGGCCGCCGGGCCGCTCGGGACCGCTTGGGACTGCCCGGTGAGAGGAAAGTCGTGGTCGTGTCAGGCGGTTCGCTTGGGTCGCGGCGGATCAATCGGGCCACGCTCGAGTTGGCGAGGTTGTGGGCCGGTCGCAGTGATGTTGCCATCCGTCATGTAATTGGCCGGCGAGACTGGTCAGAACTCGAGGGCGCGCCCGTTCCTGCAGAGGGGCTCACGTACCAGCGAGTGGAGTACGAAGAAGACATGAAGTCGTTTTACGGCGCCGCCGACATCGCCGTACAACGAGCAGGGGCCAACACTGTTGCCGAACTGGCGTTGGCGGGTGTCCCCGCCGTATTGGTGCCGTTGCCCGGGGCGCCCGGGGACCACCAGGGTGCCAATGCCAGGTCGATGGCCGCCGCCGGGGGAGCGGTGGTGGTCCCAGACGAGGAGTTGGACGGGGCCCGTTTGGCCAGCGAGCTGGAGCGGCTGATAGCTGATCCGGGCCGCCTGTCAGTAATGGCCGATGCGGCCAAGGCTTTGGCCCGTCCGAACGCCGCCGATGAGGTCGCCCGGCTGGTCGAGGGGCTAGCGCGCCGGCCCGCCTCTGCTCGGCTGGCAGTGAAGGGAGGAGTGGGTGCAGCCTGATCCCTCGCCAGAGCGACGCGACCGGCCCGACCTTCAGGACCCGCGGGGTCTGCCTGACGTGACGGGTGGTCCCTGGCGGTTCCATCTCATCGGCATTGGCGGCGCCGGCATGAACGGGATCGCCTCCATGCTCGTGGCCATGGGCCATTTCGTATCGGGCAGCGATGTGAAGGGCTCGGCGGTCCTCGAGCGGCTCAACGCCCTTGGGATCAGGACCTTCATCGGTCACGAGGCGGTCAATATTGGCGAGGCCGATTTCGTGGCCTTTTCGACGGCCATAAAAGCGGGCAACGTCGAGGTCGCCGAGGCCCGCCGGCGCCGAGTACCGGTACTGTCCCGGGCGGACTTGCTGGCCGCGATATGCCGCCGATGCCGCACTTTGGCGGTCAGCGGGACACACGGGAAGACGACTACCACCGCCATGTTGGCCGCGGTGCTTACTGAGGCCGGCTTCAACCCCTCGTACTTGGTGGGCGGCGAACTCCCGGGCGGCCATGGTGGGGCGTTTTGGGGCGGCGGCCCGTGGCTAGTCGTCGAGGCGGACGAAGCCGACGGGACCTTCCTTCAGCTCGGAGCGCAGGGTGTGGTCGTCACCAACGTCGAACCGGATCACCTCGACTACTACGGCGACGAGGCCGCACTGGCGCGCGCTTTCGAGCGCTTCATCGAGCAGGCCCCGGGGCCGCGCGTCGTATGCCGGGACGACACGACCGCCTTGCGGCTGGCCGAAGGCCGCCCGGAAGTAACGACCTACGGCACATCCCAGGGGTCCGATTATCAAATCACGGCGGTCGAGCTGGGCGCCGAGGGGTCGCAGTTCGAGGTGCAGGCACGAGCAGCGGCCCTCGGGCGGTTCGAGTTGCGGTGCCCGGGGCTCCATAACGTGCGTAATGCCACGGCCGCCCTGGCAATGGCCATGGAGATAGGTGCCAGCCCAACCGCGGCGCGGGCTGCCTTGGCTCGCTATTCGGGTGTAGGCCGGAGGTTCGAGCGACGGGGCTCAAAAGACGGCGTGACCTACATCGATGATTACGCCCACAACCCGGGCAAGGTCCGCGCCACCTTGGCCGCCGCCCAACAAGGCCACTGGGGCCGCATCGTGGCCGTGTTCGAGCCGCACCGCTACAGCCGCACTGCGGCCCTCTGGCAAGACTTTGCCGATGCCTTCGACGGCGCCGATGCCGTAGTGGTAACCGGCCTGTACTCCGCCGGCGAGGAGCCGCTCCCGGGGGTGAGCGGACGGCTGGTGGCGGACGCAGTGAGCGCATCGCACCCGGCATTGCCAGTGGAATATGCCGAAAGCAGGACGGAGGTGGTCGCCGTCTTACGGCGGATGCTCCGGCCCGGCGACCTGTGCCTGACAATGGGGGCGGGGGATGTAACCACGCTCCCGACCGAGCTGCTGGCGTCGGTTGATAGTGGCACGGGAAATGCGAGTGCCAGAAACGGCAGGGCCAGAAACGCCGGCCAGAAACGCCGGGCCAGAAACGGCGGGGCCACTGACGGCGGAGCCAGGCGAAGCGAGGACGGCGGCAGCCATGACGGGCTTGACGGCGGCAGAGGGTTATGAGCGACGACCCGACGTCTCCGATCCAACAATTCGATGGCCCCCCTGTCGACCCTCGCTTCAGGCGCAGGTGGGCCGAGGCCCGACGGGCCGAAGGACGTCGTCGGCTCAAGATCCTCCTTGTCCTGTTGGCGGGAGCAGTGGTGGTGGGCGGGTGTGTAGGCTTGCTGTACTCTCCGGTCTTCCGCGTGCGCAACGTGATCGTTATCGGGAACGCGCACATCCCCAGGGCCCAGGTGCTGGCAGCGGCGGACATGGCCACCACCGACGGGGACGTCTTGATGGTCGATGCCGGCCCGCCCAAAGCTCGTCAGGCGCTGGACGCCTTGCCCTGGGTGGCACACGCGACCTTCGAGCGGCGGTGGCCCTGGACTCTGGTTATCAAGCTCGAGGAACGTTCGCCCGTGGCCCGGATCGTCTCGGGCACCGCCCAGGACATTGTGGACAAGAGCGGCCGAGTCCTCGCAGTGAGCCCGTCCGCGGCGGGGAAGCCGGGGCCTGCTCTTCCAGTGATCATGGGGGTCCAGGGCGCTGCGCCGGGTGCGTACGTGTCGCCAGGGACGGGCCTCAATGGCCCTGACGTGGGTGAACTCCTCGCTGCTGCCAACGCGGCCCCGCGTGCTCTGACCGAACGCCATCTCAGGCTGGCCTACTCAGATGCGAACGGGCTCGTTGGCTACATCGGGGCGGCCAAGACTCCTGTGTTGCTCGGAGACGCTTCAGGCCTGTCCTTCAAGTTGGCCGTCCTGGAGGAGTTGGCCAGTCGTGTGACCCTGGCCGCCTACGCGCAGGTTGATCTCACGGTGCCCCAACGGCCGGCACTGACACCTTTACCATCAGGTGTTTTGGGTACCGACTAACCAGAAGGGGAACACAGCGGTCCTGGTCACGGCCTCATCCGATACTTGATCGGTTAGTTACATCCGAGGTAACGTTGTTGAACTACGAGTAGAGCTTAGGCAACGCTAACCCTTCAGTTTAGGTCGAGGGTCCTGGCCACACAAGCAGGAGATCCCTCTCCGCCGGTGAGTGCCCTAAGGAAAGGTAAAATGGCCGGCCCAGCGCAAAATTACATAGCCGTAATCAAGGTCGTTGGGATCGGCGGCGGCGGGGTGAACGCTATCAACCGGATGATCGACGCCGGGCTGAAGGGAGTCGAGTTCATCGCCGTCAACACTGACGCGCAGGCTTTGCTAATGAGCGATGCCGACGTCAAGTTGGACATCGGACGTCAATTGACCAGGGGCCTTGGTGCCGGCAGCGACCCGGAGATCGGTCGTTTGGCGGCTGAAGAACACCGGGACGAGATCGAAGAGGTTCTGAAGGGCGCCGATATGGTCTTCATCACGGCGGGCGAGGGCGGTGGCACGGGTACTGGAGGGGCGCCGGTGGTGGCCACGGTGGCAAAAACCGGCGGCGCCTTGACCATTGGCGTAGTGACCCGGCCCTTTGCCTTCGAGGGGCGCCGGCGCTCTCTTCAGGCAGAGCAAGGCGTTCTGCAGCTGCGGGAGAAGGTCGACACGCTCATAGTGATACCGAACGACCGCCTGCTATCGGTGTCCAATAACAAAACCACCATGGTGGGTGCGTTCAAGATGGCGGACGAAGTATTACTGCACGGCGTTCAAGGGATCACCGAGCTGATAACGACGCCCGGCCTTATCAATACCGATTTCGCCGACGTCAGGATGATCATGAGCAACGCCGGGACCGCCATCATGGGCGTGGGTTCGGCTTCCGGGGACAGCCGGGCGACAACCGCAGCGAAACTGGCGATAACGTCCCCCCTCCTCGAGGCTTCGATCGACGGCGCACGCGGCATACTCCTCAACATCGCGGGCGGGACCGACTTGGGGTTGTTCGAGGTCAACGAGGCGGCTGAGATAATCCACTCGGCCGCTCACCCCGATGCCAACATCATTTTCGGCCAGGTAATAGACGAGGGCATGGGCGACGAGGTGCGGGTGACGGTCATTGCGGCCGGCTTCGACCGTGCGGACGGTTCAGCGGCCCAACCGGATGACGACCGTACCGCTTCGCTCTCTCGCCGGGCTCTGGGCCTGGTTGACACAGAGGTGGAGCTGGCCGGTGCCGGCCTCAACTTTGGGGACGACGACGATTTCGACGTCCCCCCCTTCCT
Organism: uncultured Acidimicrobiaceae bacterium; assembly: GCA_963749305.1. Classification (GTDB taxonomy): domain Bacteria; phylum Actinomycetota; class Acidimicrobiia; order Acidimicrobiales; family Palsa-688; genus Fen-671. The sequence continues at coordinate 748,426 of CAVVMN010000008.1, read as the reverse complement.
CAAGTAGTCCAGCGCGCCCCCCTCTCCTTGTCCGGTTTCTCTCGGGGCGGTTTTGACGCAGCCTGCTGATCGGTCGGGCGCCGTCCCGCCGGGTGTCTGGCGGGCCGGCCTGACGGGCGGGGCAGAGGTGCGAGCCGGTGGTCGCGGTGCCGGTGACTTCGCCGGTCCTCTGGACGATGGCCCGACCGCAGCCCAACGGTCATTGGCCGACGCCCCATGGACATGGCTCCACCAAGTGCACGGCAATCGCGTGGTCGTCGTCGAACGACCGGGGGCAGGCAGAGGGCAAGAAGCCGACGCCGCCGTCACGGCATGCAGCGGGGCCGCTCTGGTGGTGAGGACGGCTGATTGCGCACCCGTAGGCCTGGCTAGCGCCGAGGGCGTCGTGGCTGCGGTCCATGCGGGTTGGCGCGGCCTTATGGCCGGGGTAGTGGAGGAGACGGTGGCCGTCATGCGTTCGCTCGGTGCCACTTCAATAGAAGCGGCGTTGGGCCCCTGCATCGCGGCCTCACGCGTACCGTTTCTCGGCCCCTGACCTCGAGCGAGTGGCAGCCCGCTACGGCCCGCGTGTTGTCGCCTCTGACGATGCCGGTTACCCTGCGCTCGACCTGACAGAGGCCGTCCGGGCCGCCCTCGGCCGGGTAGATGCCACGATGGTGGCGGACGCAAGGGTCTGCACCCACTGTTCATCTGACCACTGGTCGTGGCGAGCCAACCGGGACAAGGCAAGGCAGGCGACGGTGGTGTGGGTGCCCTATTTCGCCCGGTCAGAGCTCGGTCCCGAGCAGGGGGCGGGTTCAGGCCCGGCGCCCAGTCTCAGTGGCCCAACGGGGAGACACTGACATCTACTCTCAATTGGTGGCGGACCGCTTGACGCTGGTCAGGGAGCGGATCGCGGCAGCCGGGGCAGCCCCAGCGTCGGTCACGGTCGTGGCCGTCACCAAAGGCTTTGGCTCTGAGGCGGTAATCGCAGCCGCCAGCGCAGGCCTGATCGACATCGGAGAAAACTACGCCCAGGAATTGCTGCGAAAGCTTGATGCTGCCCCTCCGGACCTGCGTTGGCACTTCCTCGGCCAGCTACAACGCAACAAATTGACCCGGCTGGCCCCGCACGTTTACCTGTGGCAGGGGCTCGACACGGCGACGGGCGCCGAAGCGTTGGCCAAGCGTTGCCGGGGGGCGGCCGTGCTCGTCGAAGTCAAGTTGGCTGACAACGGCCATCGCCACGGCGTGCCGGCTGATCAGGTCCCCGCGTTGGTAAGCCACGCAACCGCCGTTGGCCTGGACGTAAGGGGGCTAATGGCGGTCGGCCCGGCGCAGGCTCCGCCGGACGAGGTGCGGGCCGGCTTTCGTATGGTGGCCGCGCTCGGGAGATCCTTGGGGCTTAGTGAACTGTCGATGGGCATGAGCGCCGACTTCGAGCTGGCCGTCTCGGAGGGCGCGACCATAGTCCGTCTCGGCCGTGCCCTGTTCGGGCCGCGTCCTGAGGCAGATGTCTATGGTGCTGGCGTGACCGGGCTAGTCTGATACGAGCGACCGCCGACGACTTGACAGTGAGACAGAGAGAACGCAGCGCCAGATGCCCACAACGATGTGTACGCCGCAGGATCCCCGAGCAGTCCGAGCCCAGTAGGGTGCAGGTCTCATCGTGCAGGCGCAGGTGCTATTTGAGCACCGTGGCTGGGTATCCGCCGCTACCTCCCCCTCCCCCAGGTAGTTTTTCGGCGGGCCCTTAGGAGGAGTAATGCCGGGAACTGGCAAGAAGATGCTGATGTGGCTCGGCTTGGCCGACGCCGAGGAGTACGACGACTACGAGGCCTACGACGAGGCTCCGGCACCGGCACCGCAGGTGGCCACGGCCCGGAGAGGCAACGAGGTCCTCGAGACCGTCCCTGCAGCATCGCCGGCCGTGCGGACGCTGCCCCGTGACGGGCACGAGCCCGGAGCCCCCATCAATTTGCGTGCTGCTTCGGCCACACTTCGTTCGGTCCCGTCTCCGGCCCCGGCCCCGAGGGTCCACGTGGCCGCCCCCGTGGAGTTCGCCGATGCCCAGGAGATTGCAGACCGTTTCCGCACCGGGCAGCCGGTGATAGTCAACCTAGGGAACGCCTATCGGGAACTTGCCCACCGCATGATCGACTTCTGCAGCGGTGTGGCCTACGCACTCGGCGGGACCATGGACAAAGTGGCGGACAAGGTGTTCTTGATGACCCCGAACAACGTTGAAGTGTCGGCTGAAGAAAAGCGGCGTCTGCAGGAACGAGGGCTTTACCGGTCGTGACTGGTAGATGCAGTGGCTGAGGGCTGTCGGCACCGGTTGCTCTACCTCGCCGCCCAGGCAGGGGAACACGCCTTCTTCCTACCGGGCGAGGCGTAGTAGCGGAGTTGTAGCTGTCTGTGTACCTTCATCATCCCCTTTACACACTTGGGCTTATCTACCTGCTCATCCTTGTGCTCCGCGCCGTCCTTTCCTGGTTCCCCATTCAGCCTGGGACTGCTCTCGCCACCGTTAACCATTGGCTCAGCGTCGTGACCGAGCCCGTCCTGGCCCCTTTCCGCAAGGTGATCCCCCCGGTTGGCGTCTTCGATATCTCCTATATGGTGGCGTTGCTGGTCGTGTGGGTCCTCACGACCTACGTGTTCTACCTGGTGAGCGTGTAGGCACTACGGGGCCGTCCGCCCCGGGGTGAGAGTTAGCGTCACGAGCCGGAAAGGCGGTGGCTGTTAGCATTGGTGCCCATGGAATTGACACCGAAGGTGTTCCGCGACGTGCAGTTTCGTGAGAAGGCGCGTGGTGGTTACCATCCAGAGGACGTCGACGAGTTCTTGGAGCAAGCGGCCCTAGGGGCTGAAGTCCTCTTGGAGCGCCTTCGGGACGCTACCGAGAGGGCAGAGCGAGCGGAGAAGACGGCCACGGAGGCCTCCGCCACGGACGACGCTCTCAAGCGCATGTTGCTTATGGGCCAGCGCACAGTGGACCAGGCCCTCAATGAAGCACGCGAAGAAGCAGACCAAATTCTCGCCGCGGCCAGGGCCCAATCCAGCACGTTGGTAGCCGACGCAGAGGAGCGGGGCCGGCGGGCCTACGAGGACACTCTCTCCGAGAGCCGGCTAAAGATGGAAGAGGCCGACAGGGCGTTACGTCAGGCTGAGCAAGAGGTAGAAGTGCTGCGCGGTTGGGTCGATGTCAACCGGAGCCATCTGCTGGCGGTTATGCGTGATGCTCAAGGCCTTATCGAAAATGCCGGGCTGCTCAGCGAAGCGCCTAGGCCGGCCCAGCTCGAGCCCCCGATGGCTATAGGAGCGCCCGCCGAAGACAGAAGCCCTGAACCGTTAGCCGTTGCTACGCCTAACGGGGGTGGCGCTCCGCTCGACGAGGACAACGCCCCCACCGGCGAGTGGGATGCCCGGCTGCTCGACGAAGTAGGCCGGGATGCTGTGGCCGCCGATGGGGTGCCGGCGGAGGGAGAGCCTGAACATGCGGCGACGTCCAACGGCTTGCCCGGAGAGATTTCCGGCTCCGATGAACACGCCGAGGAGGGGCTGCACACTTCGCCGGGCGACCAGACAATGGCGTTCGACGAGCAGGCACTTGACAGCTTTTTCAACGAACAGGACATCGGCGACGAGCGTGGCCTTGGCCGTTTCCGGCGCCGCCAGTGACCTAGCGCAGACTTCTAGTCAACCTCCTGAGCTGGCCCAACGCCCTTGGAGGGTGCAAATAAGGGGTGTCTTGGCCGGCGGCGACCCGTCAGCTGGCCGTCGCTGCCGCTTGTGCCGGTTGGTCCCACGGGAATGCTTGATCGTGATAAAACGTTGGCCTCCGACGCGTGGTAGTCTTCGCCGCTCCGCGGAAGGGTAGGTGCCAACGAAATGCCGAGAGCTAAGCAACCAGGAACCGTCGAGACGCCATCCCCTGACGTCGCTGCTCAGGCCCACCTCAATGGGACAAAGCCCGGGAGGACGCCGGCCTCAGCTGACGAAAAGGCGGCGGTGGCGAAGCGGGCCGGCGTGAAAACTACCAAGGGAGCCCGGGAGGCTTCGAAGGAAGACGTGGACACAAAAGCACAGCACTCCAAACAGCATGCAAAGGCCGAAGTTGCCCCGAAGGCACCTGACGTCGCCGCCCGCACCAAGAAAGCGGGTACCGACGACGACGAGCCCAGGGACCTGTTCCTCGAGCACCAACGGACGCTGCTCACGGCAGAGCGCTACAACTACACGCGCCAGGCCGAGGAGCTGAGAGCACAGGCAGAGGCGCTCGCGCTCGAGCACGAGCCTGGTGATGTCCAGTTCGACGAGGAGGGCGGCGAAGGGGGTACGGCTAACGTCGACAGAGAGCTGGACCTGCACCTTTCAGCTCAGGCACTGGCAGCCATAGAGGAAATCGACGCCGCTCTGGTCAAAATCGCCGAAGGCACATACGGGTTTTGCGAGAGTTGCGGCAAGCCCGTCCCCCAGGCCCGGCTGGAAGCGCTCCCGCATGCCAGGCTGTGCGTATCTTGCAAGAGCGGAGGGCTTTCGGCCCGTCGCCAATGATCCCGGCCGGCCGCCGGCGATGAACGGTTCGCGCCGCGCTGACAGATCGGGCCGCGGTGAGGAGTCGGGCCGGATGGCTCCGCGTCGGCTTCTAAGCGCCGTTTTGTTGCTTCTCGTCGCGGCGGCGGTCGTCGCCCTCGACCAGTGGAGCAAATCCTGGGCCCTCCAGGACCTCAGCGACGTAAGCCGCCGGCACGTGATCGGCCCCATGTACCTCGACTCTCACTTTCAACCGGGGCGCCGCCTTCTCGCTAGGCGCGGGCGCCTCGCCCATAATCGAGGCTGTCGCTATTGCCCTTGTGGTAGCCGTGATCGCCATGTCGCGCCGGGCGGCCAGGGGTGGTGCCAACCTCGCCGTCATCATCGGCCTTGGCCTTCTCCTTGGTGGCGCCTTGTCCAACCTGGGGGACAGGCTGTTCCGGCACCACCACGGGGCCGTCGTCGACTTCATCCAGCTGGTCAGCTGGTGGCCGACCTTCAACGTCGCGGACGCGTCCATAACAGTGGGCGCCGTGACCCTGGTGATCGCATTGGTCTTTCTCCCGCCCTCCCGAAGGAGTACTGCGACCGCACCGGCGGGCCCGCTCGAGCGACCCACAGGAAGGCCCTCGGGCTCCAGCCATCTAGCCGTGCCAGCGGCCCGACCGGGCGCTGAGCAATACTTCGGCAGATGGGCCTGACCGGGCCGGTGCGCATTGTGGTGCCGGACGCGTTGGCACGAGAGCGGGTCGACAGGGCCCTGGCCCTGTTGGCCGGCGTCAGCCGCGCCGAGGCCTCTCGGATGGTGGCTGAAGGCCGGGTTCGAGTGGGCGGGTCTCCCGTGAGTGGGGGTGCCCGTCGCTTGCACCCGGGCGACCTGATGGAAGTCGAGCCGCCCGCCATTGCGCCCCAGGAGGCTGAGCTGCCGCCGGCACGGGGCGCCATGCCGGCGCCGCTCGAGGCGCTGGTGGTGTTCGCCGACAACGACCTGGTTGTGGTGGACAAGCCGGCCGGGCTTGTCGTCCACCCGGGAGCCGGTAACCCCGAGGGGACGTTGGTCCAACAGTTGCTCCGCCTTTTCCCGGACATTGCCGCTGCCGGCCCGGCCGGCGACCGGCCCGGCGTCGTCCAGCGCCTAGACAAAGGGACATCAGGCTTGTTGGTGGTGGCCCGCACGCCAGAGGCACGCCAAGGGCTTATTGCCCAGCTTTCCGGGCGGTCGGCGCAGAGGCGCTATTTGGCGGTTGTCCACGGCGAGCTTCAGGCGGATGAGGGGCTGGTAGAAGCGCCTCTTGGCCGGTCTCCCGCCCAGAGGTTGAAGATGGCGGTAGTCGAAGGTGGTCGTGAAGCGCGTACGCGCTGATTCGACCGTGGCTCGGTCGCCGGCACCGATCGCCGTCACGCTCGTGTCGTGCCGTCTCGAAACTGGTCGCACTCACCAGGTACGCGCCCACTTCGCCGCCATCGGGCACGCCGTTTTGGGCGACGACCGCTACTCCAAGCCCACGCAACTGGCCCAGGCGCGCCGGACCGTGCCCTCACTGGAGAGGCCCTGGCTGCATGCGACGGAGCTCGGGTTTGTCCATCCCACGACAGGCGAGGACCTCCACTTCACCTCGGTACCACCGGCCGAGCTCCTCGAGGTTTTGGCCAAGTCTCGGGTTGCCGGGCCTGGGGGTGCCGGCTTTCGAAGAAAGCGATGGTCGCCGCCCGCTTACCGGAGGTGGACCAGGTCAGCTCGGTGACGACTGAGGTCGCCAGCCCCAGCTACTGGGCCAGGGGTTCAGCGAACGCCAGTTGGCCGCCGCTGACCCTGCGGACCATGTCTGCGATCGTGTAGGAGTCGAGGTGGGCTCGCATATGCTCGCCGACCTCTGCCCACACGGAGAGCAAGGCGCACTGCCCCTCGTGGTTGCAGGCCCCACCCACGTGGGGTTCACCGAAATCACCCACGACGATAGGCCCGTCAACGGCCGCGACGATCTGGCCGAGCGTGAGCTTCTCGGGATCGCGGGCCAAGACGTAGCCGCCTCCGACACCACGCTTGGAGCGCACCAGTCCGGCACCCTTCAGAGCGAGGAGTATCTGCTCGAGGTACGGCTGCGGGAGCCCCGTGCGTTCGGCGATGTCACGCACCGACGTGGGTAGGTCGCCGCCGTGCAAGGCAAGAGAAAGCAGAGCCCGACAAGCGTAATCACCTCTTGTCGAAACTCGCATATGAACCAATCTAGTGCGGACTAGGCCCGCTCTTGCGCCTCCCCATGCCGCCCTTAGCCATTCAGGTCAGTTAGCGTTCCGAAAATGACGAGCGAGATACCGGCCCAGATCCACCGCACGGTGACCCGCCCACCACTTCCCGAGCTTGCGCAGCGAGAGGAGACCAGCCGGGCGGTCCTCCCAATGCCTCTAATCATCCCGTCTTATGGCGGCCCGTGCCTGGACTCACTGGCGCCGTCTTTGCTCGCTTCGCCCGAAGCGCGCCCGGACTGGCTCCCGGGCCCGTTGCGGGAGGCCGAACAAGTCGTACTGCTGGTCCTCGACGGGTTGGGCTGGCTGCAGCTCCAGTCCCGAAGCCACCTGACTCCCACCATGGCCAGCCTCGAGGGTGGGCCGATCACTTCAGTGGCCCCGACGACTACGGCCACGGCACTCACCTCGCTGGCCCTCGGGATGCCACCGGCCGCTCATGGGATCGTGGGGTACAAGTTCCTCGTAGCGGGCCCGAGCGGGCACGAGGTGCTCAACGTGCTGCGTTGGAGCACTCGTTCGGGCGATGCCAGGCAGTTCCTTCCACCACGCGGAGTGCAGCCGCGGCCGGCCTTTGACGGGGTGGCCGTGCCCGTTGTCACGAAGGCGGACTTCTCCAACAGTGGGTTCACTCAGGCGCACCAGCAGGGGGCGCGGGAGGTCCCCTGGTTCGTGCCTTCGAGCATTCCGCGCCTCGTCCGCCGCCTGTTGCTGAGCGGTGAGCCTCTGGTCTACGCGTACTACGACGGGGTGGACCGCGTGGCGCACGCCGTTGGTTTTGGCGATCTCTATGACGCCGAGCTGGGGTTTGTGGATTGGCTGGTCGGCGAGATTTTGGCGTCGATGCCGGCGGGGGCCGTATTGGCTTTGGTCGCTGACCACGGCCAGGTCGATGTTGGACCTCGGGCCGCGCTGGTGGCGCCAGAAGTGGCCGCTGAGAGCGAGCTGTTCAGTGGCGAAGCCCGGTTCCGTTGGTTGCATAGCCGGCCCGGGCGAGAAGAAGCCCTTGTTGAGGTGGCGCGTGCTCGTTACAGCGGGGAGGCGTGGGTGGCCAGCCGAGAAGAGGTGGTCGAGGCCGGCGTCCTCGGCGGGGTGCCGAACCAGGCCGCTCTCGACCGGCTGGGAGATGTCGCTCTCGTACCCCTCCGCGAGGACGGGTACTTGGACCCTCACGATTCGGGTGATGCCAAGCTGGTATGCCGCCACGGCGGCCTGAGCGCCGAAGAGGTGCTGATCCCTCTCCTAGTAGCGCGTGCCTCTTGATGACGGCGGGGTTCCATTCCGGTGCAACCCTCCACCCCTGCCCCCCTGCACCCGGAGGCCGACCGGCTAGCGGTTGCTCCCCTCTGTGTTGGCCTGCCGAGCGCGCTCGGCATTGTGGATCTGCACAAACGCCATCCTGATCTGTGCCAATCCCTCCTGCAGGCTCTTCTCATCTTCCCCAAGGCGGCCCTGGAGGCCGTCGACCAGGGCGGCTAAAGCATCGATAGCCAGCTGTGCCTGTGGGAGGTGCGGCGGCTGCTGTGACAAATGGAGGGCCGCCAACTCCCATAGGCCCATCGCATGGTTGGCAATGACCAGCTCCGGCGGGGCCTCGGCCAGCTGTTGACGCATGGCGTCCAGCTCTTCTTGGGCCTGGCGCGCTTCTTCGGGAGTCGGCTCCCAGGAACCATCGCCTTCCTGGCTCAGCTCGCCGGGGCCGGCGCGGCCCGGAGCCGGGCCCCGAGAACCACCTCGGTCTCCGGCTCCCGATTGACCTGTCCCCCCTGGGCCGGTGCCCGGCCCCGCCTCATCTTCACCGGGCCTGGGGACTTGATGTTCCCCGCTCGGTGTCCAAAGCGTGCTCACTGCGCTACTCTATGATCAAATGGGTAAGCAAGCGTCATAGGGGCAGTGGGAGCCTGGTAGCGCGTAAGGGTCACAGACGGTCAGTAGTGTGCCGGCCATGAGCCGCCGATTGGCGACTCGGGCAATCGGGATTTACTGGCGACAATCCGGTGTGACCACCACTGACGCTACAAGAGACGCTGTAAGAGGCGGGCTAGCCACGGCGGCAGCCGCTGGTTGTCCAGGTCGTTCCTGGTCCAAGTGACAGACTTGCCGGACCCGGTCGATCCGACCGGTTTGCCCCAATCGAAATGCGTCGTTGCTGAGGTCGGCGGTACCCGTCTGGCCCACCATCTTCACCGTTTTGTCCAGTGCCCATAACGGACGCGCGGTATGGCCCCTCCAGTGCTACGACGCGCATCTACCAGTTAAAACACATACAGACCATGCCTCGAGTGGCAAACGTGCCGGTGCTTCGAGGCCATAAGAAGGAGAACACCGAATAGCCACTGCAACTGATTTGAGCGACCATCGGGTAAACGAGCGCATTCGCGCCCGCGAAGTCCGCCTGATCGACCCCGATGGCAAACAACTTGGAGTAAAACCTCTGCCCGAGGCCCTGGCCATTGCCCGGCAACTGGACCTGGACCTGGTAGAGGTGGCTCCCGATGCAAACCCGCCCGTGTGCCGGATCATGGACTACAACCGGTTCAAGTACGAGTCCGCTCAGCGGGCCAAGGAATCGAGGAAAAAGGCCACCAGCACCAGCATCAAGGAAATGAAGTACCGGCCCAAGATCGGTTCGGGCGACTTTACGACGAAAACCCGCCAGGTGGCCCGCTTTCTAGAGGAAGGCCACAAGGTAAAGGTCACGATCATGTTCCGTGGCCGTGAGGTCAGCCACCCCGAGCTGGGGATGAAGATCCTGGACGACTTGGCCGAGCAAGTCTCGTCCGTCGCCAAGGTTGAAGCAGCCCCCAAGCTTGACGGGCGCAACATGGTGATGGTGCTGGCGCCCGACAGAAGAGCCAGGCAGGCCACCCGTCGGGCCACCGACCTGGCCCAAGGGACCGGTGCCCCGTCAACCGAGCCCGAGGCAGGCGCACCTGAGCCAGGCGCACCTGAGCCAGGCGCACCGGAGCCGCCCGCGGTTGTGCCCGCTGGACCTGGTGCCGCGGACGTTGTGCCGCCCGCCTCGGCGCCTACTGACGCCCCTTCGACTGGCAGCCCTTCGACTGGCGCTCCGGAAAGGGTGGAAGCGCCTGTCGGGTCGGCCAATGGTGCTGTCCCTGCTGCCCGCCAACCGGCGACGGTGGCGGCGTCGGCTCCCGCCGCCCCCCGCACACCCGAAGGCAACCTGGCCAGCCACAGCAGCTAGCCTCTGCTACCTTGTGTCTTCGGTACCCTATTGGGTGGTTTCGACGCGCTATCTCCGCCGATTGCGAGGGCTTGCGGTCGTGGGCCAACCGGACGAGGCCAAGCAGACCAGAGAGGCAAGCAGATGCCAAAGCAAAAAACAGACAGGGGCGCGGCTAAGCGGTTCAAAGTGACGGGCACGGGAAGGCTGCGGCGGCGCCAGGCCATGCGCTCTCACTTGCTCGAGAAGAAGTCGTCCAAGCGCGTCCGGCGGCTGTCACGCGAAGTCGACGTCGCCCCTGGCGATTCACGCGCCGTAAAGCGCCTGATGGGCATCTGAGCTCAGGGTCGAAAGGAGAACTCGATGGCCCGTGTAAAACGCGCCGTTCACAGTAAGAAGCACCGCCGTTCCGTCCTGGAAGAAGCGCAGGGCTACTACGGCAACAAGAGCCGGAGCTACCGGGCCGCCCATGAGCAGCTGATGCATTCGGGGCAGTACGCCTTCCGGGACAGGCGGGCGCGCAAGGGTGACTTCCGCCGCCTGTGGGTGCAACGGGTCAACGCGGCCAGCCGTGCCAACGGCCTCAGTTACAGCCGGCTGATCGCCGGGCTGAAAGCCGCCGATGTGGAAGTCGACCGCAAGGTGCTGGCCGATTTGGCCGTCCGCGACGAAGCCGCTTTTGCCCGTCTGGTCGACTTGGCTCGTGCGTCGCTCCCGGCTACCGAGGCGAAGGGAACCGAGCCCCGGGCCACCGCGGCCCAGGCCACCGAGGCGGAGGGCACGGAGGCCAACCCCAGAGAGCTGGCCAGCGTCGCCGCCACCAGTAGTAAGCCGCACATCGAGGCGCCCCCGGAGACCGCCGAAGAAGTGTGAGCAGCCTTGCCTACCGGCACCAGCGGGTCCAGCGGCTGCGGCGCCTCGTAGGGCGCCGCAGTGCGCGTAAGGACGAAGGCCGGTTTGTCATAGAGGGCGTCAACTTGCTGGAGGAAGCTCTGTCCGCTCGGGCGGCGATTGAGGCCGTCTACCTGGATGGCGACTGGGCACGACAGGGTAGCGCCAGCAGTAGCGACGCTGGAGCCGACGTCGACGGGTGGCCGACCGGCGGAGACTGCGGGACCGGTTCACGCGACCGGCTCAGTGGTTTGCTCGACCGGTGCCTCGAGCTGGGCGCTCGAGTGTTCGAGCTAGAGCCAGGCGTGCTGGCGAGAGTGGCCGACACAGTGACGCCGCAGCCGGTCATGGCCATTGTCGAAACCCCTAGGTTCGAGCTGTCAGACATCGGGACCGGCAGCCCGCAGTTGGTAGTCGTCTGTGTCGATGTCCGCGACCCGGGCAACGCAGGTACCGTTGTCCGCTCTGGATGGGCGTCAGGTGCCGACGCCGTGGTCTTCTGCGAAGGCTCGGTCGACCCCTGGAACCCCAAGGCCGTACGCTCCTCGGCGGGGGCGGTGCTGCACATGCCCGTCCTGACGGCCGGTCCCCCTCCGGTTGTCCTCAGGGAAATGGGTGAGTGGGGAATGCGCCGGCTGGGAGCGGTCAGGGAAGGTGGGCCCGACTACGCCACGCTGGACCTCACGGTGCCGACGGCGCTTGTGTTGGGCAACGAGGCCGCCGGTCTTCCCATAGAGCTTCTCGGCCGCAATATGGACGGTGCGATCAGCATCCCGATGCCAGGCGGCGCAGAGTCCCTCAACGTAGGCATGGCAGCGGCCGTGTTGTGCTTCGAGGCGGCCCGCCAGCATCGCTTTGGGCCACCGGCGCCGAGCGCAAGCCCCGCCTCGGTGCCGTATATACCGGTGCGCCCCGAATGAATGCGCTGCACGGCGGCGTCAAAACTGGCAAGCTGGCGGGGAAATGAACGCCGTTCAGGATGCTCTCGAGCGTGGCCGGGCGCTGATCGACAAAGCCGGCTCCGTGGCGGAGCTGCGGGCTGTCGAGCCAGAAGCCTTTGGGAAAAAGAGCAATCTGGCCGCCATAACGGCCACATTGCGGGACCTGTCTCCGGCCGAGAGGCGCGAGGTTGGCCGGGCCGTCCAGGTCGCCCGGGCGCGCCTCGAAGAGCTGTTCGAGGAGCGTAGCCTCGAGCTGGGAGCCAGAGAGGCCCGCCACCGGGCGGGGTCAGAACGGTTGGACCTCAGCGAGGTGGCGGGGTTGTTCGCCGCCGGTGGTGGGCCGTTGGCGCAATCGGCCGGCCAGCCTGTCCAAAGGGGGCACCTGCACCTCGTTACGCAGGTGCGACAGGAACTGGAAGACATATTCCTGTCAATGGGCTTCGAGGTGGCAGAAGGACCGGAAGTCGAGGACGATTGGCACAATTTCGAGGCTCTCAACATGCCTCCGCACCATCCCGCCAGAGGGATGTTCGACACTTTCTACCTGAATGTCGGAGAACCGGAGAGCGTCCTGTTGCGGACACACACCTCGCCGGTCCAGGTGCGTCTTATGGAATCGCGCCAACCTCCCATATACGCGGTAGTCCCCGGGCGTTGCTATCGGCGCGACACGCCTGACGCTCGCCACCTCCCTGTTTTCCACCAGGTCGAAGCGCTGGTGGTCGACGAAGGGATAAGCATGTCCCACCTGGCCGGCGCGTTGGAGACCTTTACCAGCGCGTTTTTCGGGCCTGACCGTCACGTAAGACTGCGTCCGAGCTTCTTTCCTTTTACCGAACCGTCGGGCGAATTCGACGTGACCTGCTGGGTTTGCGGTGGCGTCGGTTGCCGTACCTGTTCTAAGTCGGGCTGGGTAGAGCTGGGCGGCTGTGGGATGGTCAACCCCGCCGTTTTTGATGCAGTAGGTATCGATTCTGAGCGCTACACCGGTTTCGCCTGGGGATTCGGGATCGACCGGTTAGCGGCCGCCCGGACCAGCCTGGCCGATTTACGTGAGCTCCTCGACAACGACATCCGTTTTATCTACCAGTTTTAATCCCTAAATGCGCGCCCCCCTTTCCTGGTTACGTGAATTCACGCCCGCAGATGGCTCGCCCGAAGAAATAGGCCGAGCGCTGTCGTTCCTCGGGCTCGTGGTAGAAAGCACCGATATCGTCGAGCCTCCCCTGCCCGGCATCATCGCGGGGCGTGTGCTCGCCACCCGGGCTCACCCCGCCGCCGACCGGATCCAGCTAGTGGACGTCGACGCCGGCGACGGAGAGGCGCTCCAGATTTGTTGCGGGGCCTTCAATATGAAGGAGGGTGATCTCGTCCCGCTAGCCACTCTTGGGACGGTGATGCCCAGCGGTCTCGAAATATCCAGGCGAAAATTGCGAGGCGAATGGTCTAACGGGATGCTTTGCTCCGCCCCCGAACTGGGCATCGGGCCGAAGGCCCAGCGCCGGCCATATTCGTTCTGCCCCCGGGGTCCGCGACACCAGGCGAGCCTGTGGCGGAAGCGCTCGGACTGGGGGCGGACGTCGTCTTCGACCTGGAGATAAGCCCGAACCGTTCGGACTGCTTCTCGATCGCGGGCATCGCGCGCGACCTCGCGGCGGGGATGAGGCTCCCGTTTTCCCTACCGCCGCCGCCACACGTAGTCTTCCCGGACGTCGAGCAGGCCAACGTCAGGGTGGACGAGGCTGCCATCCCGCTTTGCCGGCGTTTCACGGGGACGGTAATCGAAGGGGTGTCCGAAGCAGTAGTGGCGCCACTGGTAATGCGCCGCCTCACGCTGGCCGGGATGCGGCCCATCAGCCCGGTAGTCGACGTCTCCAATTACGTGATGCTCGAACTGGGGCAGCCCAACCATCCCTATGACCTCGACCGGCTGGCCGGGCGCGGTTTGGTCGTGCGCCGAGGCGGCGAGGGCGAAGAGATCGTGACCCTCGACGGTGTGACGCGGCGCCTGACGGCCGACGATTGCGTTATCGCCGACGCTGAAGGAGGGGCGGTCGGCATTGGCGGGATAATGGGCGGGGCGACGGCCGAGATTTCGTCAGAGACAACCACGGTCTTACTGGAGGCGGCCAACTTCGACCCGCGCTCGGTCTCCGCCACGGGCAAACGCCTCGGGCTGCTGAGCGAGGCCCGCACCCGCTTCGAGCGGGGCGTCGACATTGAAGTGGCGGGCGCCGCCGTCGACCGGTTCGTCGAGCTCCTGGGCCCGGCCGTGCGCCGGGGCGAAACGAGCGACCTCCTTATAAGCCCGCCACTCCCAGTACGCATAACCCTGCGTACGTCCCGGGCTAATGCGGTGCTCGGCACGTCTTTGCGCCCCGAGGAATGCGCCGGTCTCCTCGTCCCTCTCGGGTTCGGGCCAGTGGCCACGACGGACGAAACCTTCGAGGTAAGCGTGCCGACCTGGCGCCCCGATTGCAACCGCGAGATCGACCTCATCGAAGAAATCGCCCGCATTTATGGTTATGACAAGATCGCCCGGTCCCTCCCGCCCAGGCCTGCCGCCGCGGTCGGGCTCACGAATTATCAAAAGGGGCGACGGCAGGTGCGCGAGGTACTGGTGGGGTCGGGGGCCAGCGAAGCGTGGACCAATTCGTTCCTTTCGGACATGGACCTCGCTCAGGCTGGGCTCGACCCCTCGGTTGCCCTGGAGTTAGAGAACCCTCTCGACCGTTCGCAGCGCCTCCTCCGTACATCATTGCTGCCCGGGCTGCTCAACGCCGCCCGCTTCAATATCGAGCGCCAGGCCGGTGCGTTCAGCCTTTTCGAGCTGGGGAGCGTTTTTCGGTCCCCGGCCCCGGGCTATTCAGGTGTTCTTATCGAGGGCGTCATGGAATGGGAGCAGCTGGGTTTGCTCGCCGTCGGTGCCGGCGTGGACGGCGGGTACGCCGCCAGGACGTGGGAGGTCCTGGCGGCGGGCTTGCGTCTGGACCGCCCCTCGGTTGGCCCATTGAAGCTGGGCCAAACCCACCAAGCCATTGGGGCCATGGCCATCGCCGGGTCACTTCATCCTGCGCGCCGGGCTGCCCTCGTAGCAGGCGCCCAGGAGGTAGGTGTGGCAGGAGAATTGGCGCCGGAGATTGCTGAGCGCTACGACCTGAAGGGCCGAGCGGCGGTGGTCATGGTCGACCTCGGCGCCCTCCTCGACGCCCCCCGGCGAAGCTGGGAGGCCCGGCAGGTCAGCCGGTACCCGGCGGTCGACCTCGACATGGCGTTCGTGGTCGACGACGACATCCCCGCTTCTGATGTTGAGGGGACCGTCCAGGAAGGGGCGGCAGATCTGGCCGAGTCGGTTGCTCTTTTCGACGTCTGGCGCGACCCCTCTATAGGTGAGGGGAAACGCAGCTTGGCCTTCCGGGCCAGGTTGCGGGCCGCCGACCGGACCCTCACCGAACAGGACGTGGCTACGGTGCGCGAACGAGTGGCCAGCGAGGCGCTCCGGCGGCACGGGGCCGCATTGCGTTCGGCTTAGCGGCGCCGACGGGCCAGAGAGCGGGCCCTCGTTGCGTGCGCAAACCGAGGGATAGGATCCGCTGCAGCGCACTGATGAGCCCAGAGCGCATTGTCAGTTGGCGTGCTCACTAGGTGATGTAAAGGAGACGTCGATGAACCTGATGGACAAAATGAAAGAACAGGCCGCGCAGGCCTTGAACAAGGCTCAGCAAGGTGTCAGCCAAGGTAAGGCCAAGATCGACGAGGCGCAGGCGAAACACCACTGGGACGGGCTGTTGCGCAACCTCGGGGCGGCTGTGTACGCCGAGCAGCGCGAGGGTGGTTCCAGCGAAGCGGTCACGGCCGCTCTGTCGGCCCTTGACGCCCAAGCGGCACGGGTACGAGCCGAGGCCGCTGATGGCGCTTCGGACGGTGCGGGCGACGTGACTTCGACGGACGACGTGACTTCGAACGACGAAGGCAGTAGTGGCGACATAGCGACCGGCCAGGCGTCGCCACCGGGCCCAGGCGAAAGCGAGGTCAGCGGGCCCGGGCCAACTAATGCCGTGACCGACCCTGCCGCTGCCAGCGACACGCCGCCGGCTCAGAGCTGAGGTCCCCCGGCCCCTTTTGACCGACGGCTGGGCCCAACCGGCGGCCCGGCCGTCGCGGTTCGAGTTTGAATGTTTATGCATCGTAGCGTATAGTGGCCACGATGGGAGCCAGAAAAACAGTGGCCGTCTTCGGGGCGTCCGGCTACGCGGGGGCCGAACTACTGCGGCTCCTGTGCTCGCACCCGAACTTCGAGCTGGTAGCCGCAACGGCCGGTTCTAACGAAGGAGTGGCCGTAGCCGACGTGCATCCAGCATTGGCGGCCGCCTACCCCGGCCTCCGCTTTGCCCCTACCGAGCCCGGAGTAGCCGAAGGGGTGGACGTGGTGTTCTGCGCCCTGCCTCATGGAGCGTCGCAACAACTCGTCCCCAAGCTCCTCGAGAACGTAAGCCACGTCGTGGACCTGGCGGCAGATTTTCGCTTGAGAGATCCCGGGCTTTACCCGATTTGGTACCACGAGGAGCACCGCTGCCCCGAACTACTGGCCGAGGCGGTCTACGGTTTGCCCGAGCTCGACCGCCAGAAGCTGGTAGGGGCCAAATTGGTGGCCGCGCCCGGCTGCTACGTCACGGCGGCGACCCTGGCCTTGGCACCCCTTGTCAGCACGGGCGCCGTCGGGCGCACGGGCATTGTGGTAGACGCGGCCAGCGGAGTGTCCGGGGCCGGGCGAAAGTTGGCCGAAAACACGCAATTCTGCACGGTGGACGAGGATTTCACCGCCTATGGGCTCTTGCGTCACCGGCACACCCCGGAAATGGAGCAGGCCATCGGAGCGCAGCTCATTTTCACGCCCCATATGGCCCCCATGAACCGGGGCATCCTGGCGACCTGCTACGCCCGTCCCGACCGCGACGGAGGCGAAGACCCGCTCGAGGTCTTGGCTAATGCCTATGCCGGCGAGCCGTTTGTGGTCGTCTCTCAACGAAGCCCGTCTACTAAGGCGACTCTCGGTTCCAATGCTGCGCACCTGACCGCCCGCTTCGACGAACGGACGGGCTGGGTGGTGGCCATCTGTGCCCTGGACAACCTTGTCAAAGGCGCCGCCGGCCAGGCCGTCCAGTGCGCCAATGCCATCATGGGCTGGCCCGAAACAACCGGGCTACCTCTGGCGGGGGTGGCCCCTTGAAATCGAGCGATGTATTGGCCGGCCTCGACGCCGGGTCGAAGGCGGAGATCCTGGTCGAGGCGTTGCCCTACATAAGGCGTTTCTGGCGCAAGGTGGTCGTCGTCAAGTACGGCGGGAACGCCCTCGGCGATGGTTCGGCGTTGTCGGATTTCGCCACGGATATCGTTCTTATGCGTTCGGTCGGGATGCGGCCGCTCGTAGTCCATGGCGGCGGCCCCCAGATCGGCGCCCTGATGTCACGGCTCGGCAAGCAGTCTGAGTTCCGGCAAGGGCTCCGCGTAACTGACGCCGACACGCTGGACATCGCCAGGATGGTCCTGGTCGGGAAAGTCAATCGGGACATTGTCGCCGCCATCAATGTCCACGGCCCACTGGCCGTCGGCGTTTCGGGCGAAGACGCCGGCGTCATCCAGGCCGCACCGCTCGACCCGGCGCTGGGTTTTGTAGGTGACATAACGAAAGTTGGACCGGAGTTGCTCATCCGCTTGTTGGCCGAGGACCTCGTACCGGTGGTGGCCACGATCGGTTCCGACGAGACCGGCCAGGCCTACAACATCAACGCCGATACTGGCGCCGGTGCTATCGCCAAGGCGCTCGGGGCGGAAAAGCTGGTTTTCCTGACGGACATCGAAGGCATCCGGGCGGACGAAAATGACCCGTCCACCCTGCTCAGCCAGCTTCATGCAGGCGAACTGGAAGAACTAATGGTGAAGGGGGCCGTGGCCGGGGGCATGGTCCCCAAGGCCCGGGCCGCCGTCGACGCCGTCACCGGGGGCGTGCCTCAGGCTCACATCCTGGACGGGCGGGCGCCTCACGCCCTCTTGCTCGAGATCTTTACCAGGAGCGGGATCGGGACAATGGTGGTGCCGTGACCCATCTCATGCCGACATATGCCCCTCCTCGTGTCACTTTCATCCGCGGCGAGGGCAGTTACCTTTGGGACGAAGACGGGCGCCGGTACCTCGATTTCCTCTCCGGGCTAGCGGTAACCTCCCTCGGGCACGCTCACCCCGTCGTGGCGGAGGCGATCTGCCAGGCCTCGAAGACGCTCTTGCACACCTCCAACCTCTTCGGGACTAAGCCCGGTGAGGATGTGGCAGCCACTCTGGACCGGCTCGTCGGCGGTGGCGGCCAAGTCTTTTTCACCAACAGTGGTGCCGAGGCCAACGAGTGCGCCATCAAATTGGCCCGGAAATGGGGCGGTCATGGCCGTTACGTCGTCCTGAGCGCCTATGGGTCGTTCCACGGGCGCACCCTGGCTACGCTGCACGCCACCGGGCAGCCGGCCAAGCACGAACCGTTCCAGCCGCTTCCCGAGGGCTTTCGCCACGTCCCTTGGCAAGATGTCCGATCCCTCGACAACGCGGTCACGCCCGAGGTGGCGGCCGTGCTGCTCGAGCCGGTACAGGGCGAGGGTGGGGTCTGGCCCGCCGGCCAAGAGTACTTCCAGGCCGTGCGCAGACTGTGCGACGAGCGTGGGATCCTGTTCATGGTGGACGAAGTGCAAACGGGCCTCGGTAGGACCGGCCGTTGGTGGGGGTTCCAGCACTACGGCGTGCAACCAGACGTGGTGTGCGTGGCCAAAGCCCTAGGCAACGGTGTACCGATCGGGGCCTGCTGGGCGCGGGCGGACGTCGCCGCCAGCTTTGTCCCGGGCGACCATGCCTCGACCTTCGGTGGGCAGCCTCTAGCCGCTTCCGCCGCCCGCGCCACCTTGGCCGTCATGGAAGAACAAAACGTCCCTGCCCTCGCCGAGGAGCGGGGGAACTATTTGGGGAAGAAATTGGCTGCACTGGAGGGTGTCGGGGCGGTGCGAGGGCTCGGCCTGCTGCTGGCGGCTGAACTGGTCCAGGGCGGCGCCAGCGAAGTGGCGGCCCGCTGTTTGCAAAGCGGGCTCGTCCTCAATGCGGTGACGGCGACGGCCCTGCGCCTCGAGCCCCCGTTGCTCATATCAGACGACGAGATTGACGAAGGGGTCGAAATCCTGGCCCGCGTCCTGGAGGGAACATGACCCGGAACCTTCTTGATATCGACGACCTCACGCCGAGCGAGCTGGCTACCATCCTCGACCTGGCCGGCGACGACTACCCGCCGCATGCACTGGCCGGCCGGGGCGTGGCGCTTGTTTTCCAGAAACCGTCAGCCAGGACCCGCAGTTCGTCTGAGTTGGCCGTGTTCCAGCTCGGCGGTCATCCCCTGAGCATACGGGCCGACGAGGTGGGGATAGACGAGCGCGAAAGCGCCGAAGATGTCGCCCTTACGCTCTCCCAATACCACACGGCCATAGGGGCGCGCGTCCTGGACCACAGGGTCCTCGTCCGGATGGCGAGCGTGGTCGACGTGCCCGTCATCAACCTTCTATCCGACCGGGCCCACCCCCTTCAGGCCATCGGTGACCTCCTCACGCTGCGCGCCCAGTGGGGCGGCTACTTGGCTGGCCGCCGGCTGGCATGGGTGGGCGACGCCAACAACGTCGCCCGCAGCCTGGTGCTGGCCTGCGCCATGGCGGGGGTCGACGTGGCTATGGCCACGCCGCCGTCACACCGTCTCGACAAAGCGACCGTGGAGGCGGTGGTAGCCCTCGGGGGCAACCTGGTCCAGACCTCGTCCCCCGAGGAGGCGGTAAAGGAAGCGGATGCGGTGTACACCGACGTCTGGGTGTCCATGGGCCAAGAAGAAGAGTCCGTGGAACGTCTGGAGACATTCGCGCCCTACCGGATAGGAGCACCGCTCATGGGGGTTGCCGCTAAGGGCGCCGTTTTTCTCCATTGCCTGCCGGCTCACCGGGGCGAGGAGGTGGCGGCTGAGGTCATCGACGGCCCGGCTAGCGTCGTGTGGCCCCAGGCGGCCAACCGTCTCCGGGCCATGCGGGGGCTGCTGCTCTGGATGTTCTCATGAGGTTGACCAAGACACAGCGCCAGCACAGGGTCAGCCAGAATCCTGGAGAAAGAGGGCGTCACAAGCCAGGCCGAGCTGGTCAAGTTGCTGGCGGACGAGGGGATCGAGGCCACACAGGTCACCGTTTCACGGGACCTGGAAGAGCTTGGTGCGGTGAAGGTGCGCCGGCCGGGCGGCGCGTTGGTGTACGCCTTGCCGGCAGACCCGTCCGATCGGCCGGCGCCGGAGGTCCACTTGCGCCGGGTCCTGGGCGAGTGGATGGCCGACGTGGCCAGTTCTGGCAACCTGGTGATCGTTCGGACCCCGCCCGGCTGCGCCCATGTGGTCGGGTCCGCTCTTGACCGGGCCGGGTTGGCAGAGGTCATGGGCACGGTGGCCGGTGACGACACGGTCCTGGTGGTGGCCAGAGAACGGGTGAAAGGGTCGACGCTGGCCCGCAAGTTGGCCGCCATGGCCGCACAGAACGCATAGGGACAGGAGGTAACGGGTGCCCAAAAGGATCGTGCTCGCTTATAGCGGTGGGCTGGACACGTCAGTACTGGTCCGCTGGATGACCGAGGAAATGAGCGCCGAAGTCATCGCGCTGGCTGTCGATCTAGGCCAGGGGGGCGACTGGGAAGCCATCAAGGCGCGTGCGGTAGACGCTGGCGCGGCTGCCGTGGAGGTTGTGGACGCCAAGCAAGAGTTCGCCTCGGGTTTTGTGGCGCCGGCCATAAACGCAAACGCACTGTACGAGGGAAAGTACCCCCTGATCAGCTCTCTCTCCAGGCCGATCATCGTCCACCACCTCGTGGCCGCAGCCCGGCGTCACGGGGCCGACGCAGTCGCCCACGGGTGTACAGGAAAAGGCAACGACCAGGTGCGCTTCGAGATCTCCACCCGCGCCCTGGCTCCCGATCTGGAGGTTGTGGCGCCGGTACGGACCTGGGGCTTCACTCGGGAAGACAGCATCGACTACGCCCAGCGCTGGGGCATCCCGATCAGCGCGACCAAAGCGAGCCCCTACTCGGTCGACCAGAACCTCTGGGGCCGTACGGTCGAGTGCGGGGAGCTCGAGGATCCCTGGGTCAGGCCGCCAGCGGATGTTTACGAGCTGACCGTGCCCAAGGCGGCTGGCGGAGAACCCATCGAGGTAATCCTTGGCTTCGAGGGTGGATTGCCTGTGGCCCTGGACGGGGAGCGGCTGGCGCTCGACGAGCTCGTACCGGCGTTGGACGCGGTCGTGGGCCCGTTCGGGTTCGGACGGATAGACATGATCGAGAACCGTCGGGTCGGGATCAAGAGCCGCGAAATATATGAGTGCCCTGGTGCCCTGGCCATATTGCTGGCTCACGCCGACCTCGAGTCCATGACCCTCGAGCGTGACGTAGCCCACGAAAAGGCACGGCTGGAGCCCCGCTGGGCCGAGCTGGTCTACGACGGCCTGTGGTACTCGCCACTCAAGAGGGCCCTGGACGCCTTCTTTGCCGAGACGCAGGGCTTCGTTACGGGGGAGGTCCGCTTGCGTTGCGAACCGGGGGCGGCCCCGGACGGCGCCGGCAGCTGCGTCGTCGTCGGGAGACGGAGCCCGGTCGCCCTGTACGAGCACGACCTGGCCACCTATACATCGGCGGACCGGTTCCGGCATCAGGACGCCGAAGGATTTGTGCGCATTTTTGGCCTCGGTATCGAGACCTGGGCCAGCAAACAGGGGACGAGCCAAACCGCAGCGGGCTCTCAGGTCCCGACCGGCGGGCGTCCCTAGTCGTGGGGCCGACCAGATAGTGTGACCGCCGATGACGCTCTGGCAGGGCCGTTTTGGCGGTAGCCAACAGTCAGAAGAGCTTCGGGCTTTTACCGAAAGCCTCTCTTTCGACCGCCGCCTGGCTCATGACGACATAACTTGCAGCCGGGCTCACGTGATGGGCTTGCAGCGCTCAGGGCTGCTTTCAGAAGACGAAACCGGGACGTTGCTGGCCGCCCTGAGCACCGTCGAAGAAGAGATCGCCGAGGGCACGTTCGTCTTCAAACCCGGCGACGAGGACGTCCACACCGCCGTCGAGCGCCGGGTCACTGAAATAACCGGCGACGTTGGGGGGCGGCTGCACACCGGGCGCAGCCGCAATGACCAGATAGCGACGGACCTGCGCCTGTACACCAAGCGCTCTTTGGTGGAGGTGGGCCGGGCGATAATCGCCCTTCAAGACGTGCTCCTCAACCGAGCTCGTGAGGCAGGTGATGCCTACCTCCCGGGCTACACGCACATGCAGCGGGCTCAACCCGTCTTGCTGGCCCACCACCTTTTGGCCCATGGGTGGGCGTTGGCCAGAGACGTCGACCGTCTGGCCGCCACTCGCCGCCGTCTCGATATCTCCCCTCTCGGCGCGGGCGCGCTGGCCGGCACCTCCCTGCCCCTCGACCCCGACTGGGTGGCTAGAGAGCTCGGCTTTTCCTCCCGCTTCGAAAACTCGATGGACGCCGTCTCCGACCGCGACTTCGTGGCCGAAGCGCTCTTCGACCTGGCCCTGGTGGGCGCCCACCTGTCCCGCCTGGGTGAGGAGATGGTCCTGTGGTCGACCGAGGAGTTCGGGTTCCTGCACCTCGACGATGCCTACGCCACCGGCAGCTCGATGCTGCCGCAAAAGAAAAACGCGGACATCGCCGAACTGACCCGGGCCAAGGCGGGCCGCTTGATCGGCCACTTGACCGGTTTCCTGGCGACGCTGAAAGGGCTCCCGCTTTCCTATAACCGGGACCTGCAAGAGGACAAGGAACCCCTTTTCGATGCCCTTGACCAGGTCGAGCGTTCACTGGCCGCCATGACCGGGCTCATTTCCACCGCCAATTTCGACACACAGGCCATGGCGAGGGCGGCGGACAGCCCGACGTCGGCCGCCGCCGACCTGGCCGAGTGGCTGGTCCAAAAAGGCATGCCGTTCCGGCAAGCACACGAACTGGTGGGCGCCGTCGTAAGAGACTCATTCCAACGCCGCGTCCCGTTGCCTGAGCTGGTGGCCGCCCATCCCGCTCTGGGGAGCGATGCCGTCGCTCTACTCGAGCCAGGCGTCCCCGTCTCTCGCCGGACTTCGCCTGGAGGGGCTGGACCTGGTCCGGTGGCAGCCCAGATCGACCGGTTTGCCGCTGTACTGCGGGCAGATGCCGACCGCTTCGGAGTAAGCAAGATCAGCGGCTCGGGACAGCACGCGGCTCGGGCGGGCTCGCACCAGCACGGCTCGAAGGGCGCAGCTCGAGAAGCGCAGGGTTCTGGTCAGGACCAAGGCAAACCGGAACCAGCCGACACGGGCGGGACGGCGCTTCCGGAGGGTGATTGACGGGACTTCTGCTGCCGCGGGAGTTCTTCGCTGGTGACGCACGCGATGTAGCCCGCGCCCTTCTCGGCAAACTGCTCGTGCGCTCGGACGGCCGGGTCGCCCGCCTCGTCGAGGTGGAGGCTTATCTGGGTTTGGACGACCCGGCTAGCCATGCCTTCAGGGGCCCGACCCCCCGGGCCAAGATCATGTTCGGCCCGCCGGGCATCCTTTATGTCTATTTCTCCTACGGCGTCCATTGGTGCGCCAACGTCGTTTGCGGGCCAGAGGGCACAGCCTCTGCGGTCTTGCTGCGGGCGGCACAGCCGCTGGAGGGCATACTGGCGATGAGGGCCGCCCGCTGGCATGGCCAACGCGAACTCCGCGAGCGCGACCTGTGCCGTGGGCCCGGGCGGTTATGCGAGGCCCTCGGCATCACTGGGGCCGAAAACGGCCTCGACCTGACGGCCGCGGGCGGGCTACTTGGGCTGGCCGACGACGGCGCCGGCAGCGGCGGGCCGGTGGTGGCTACCTTGCGGGTGGGGTTGACGCGGGGAGCGAGCTCGCCGTGGCGGTTCATCGTTAAGGGGAGCCCGTGGGTTTCGGCGGGGCCAAGGAAGTCGTCGAGGAGCCGGCGACCAGCACTGTGGTGGACGGAAACGCCGGCGCCAGTAAGGCCAGGCCGGCGGTCAAGGTGGCCAAAGTGGCCAAGCTGCCTAAGGCCCGAGCCGCCGGCGCCGGCCTGCAAACGCCCGACTAACCGTGGCGTGACCGGTGCTTCACCGGTCACCAGGCCCGAGGTGGCGGCGCCCGGCCGGGGGTAGGGAGGGAAGGGGTAGGTAACAGCCAATTGTCGGCGGGCCTTCGGTCGGCTTCTTGCACCCCTTCGGGCTCCTGGGCGGGCTTCGGGCTTCTGGGCGCCATCGCCGTTGGATCCCGGCCAAAATCGCGCCGGAAAACGCCGTTTGCACCGAGAACGACCGGTTGTGCCGTCCAGGAGACTGATTTGGCCGACGGTCGGCCGGCGACTGCCGGTGGGCCAGGGTCTTGCGCTACACTGAACTTTCGCTCGTCGCCCGACGGGCGCAGCGGGTTGTAATTGACGGGCGTCGGCCATTCGGCCGGGTGCCGTTGACAAGGTCCGCTGGGTGGGTTAAGCTTACAAGCCGCTCACTTGAGCCTGTGCTCTATGGGCGACGCCTTCACGGCGGGGCCACGTGCCCCTAGGTGAGGTGGATTTAGCGGTTGGCACCGCCGCCTGCTTCCAGCAGACGTGTGCTACCGCGAGTAGTGGACCTTGAAAACGGAACAGAGGAAGTTAAAAGCTAGTGCGGGTGCGCCGGCGTAAGCCGGGGCGCCATTCTTGTCAAGCATTAGACGGACAACAGACCGTCTTGTGCCATTACCAACCCTGGTAGCTCAGGGTTGGTCACTCTCAAGTTCGACGGCCGACCGAGAGGTAGGCCTGAGATCTCGATGGAGAGTTTGATCCTGGCTCAGGACGAACGCTGGCGGCGTGCTTCACACATGCAAGTCGAACGGGGCTCATCCGGTCGTAAGACTGGAGAAGGCCTAGTGGCGAACGGGTGAGTAACACGTGAGGAACCTGCCCCGAAGACCGGGATAACAGCGGGAAACCGCTGCTAATACCGGATGCCCCCACCGGGCCGCATGACCTGGTGAGGAAATGGGCTTCCGCTTCGGGAGGGCCTCGCGGCCTATCAGCTAGTTGGTGGGGTAAAGGCCTACCAAGGCTACGACGGGTAGCTGGTCTGAGAGGACGACCAGCCACACTGGGACTGAGACACGGCCCAGACTCCTACGGGAGGCAGCAGTGGGGAATCTTGCGCAATGGGCGAAAGCCTGACGCAGCAACGCCGCGTGAGGGATGAAGGCCTTCGGGTTGTAAACCTCTTTCAAGCAGGGACGATAGTGACGGTACCTGCAGAAGAAGCTCCGGCCAACTACGTGCCAGCAGCCGCGGTGATACGTAGGGAGCGAGCGTTGTCCGGATTCATTGGGCGTAAAGAGCTCGTAGGCGGCTCAGTAAGTCAGGTGTGAAATCCTCAGGCTCAACCTGGGGTCGCCATCTGATACTGCTGTGGCTAGAGCCCGGTAGGGGCGCACGGAATTCCTGGTGTAGCGGTGAAATGCGCAGATATCAGGAGGAACACCGGTGGCGAAGGCGGTGCGCTGGGCCGGAGCTGACGCTGAGGAGCGAAAGCGTGGGGAGCGAACAGGATTAGATACCCTGGTAGTCCACGCCGTAAACGTTGGGCACTAGGTGTGGGGCCTTATCAACGGGCTCCGTGCCGTAGCTAACGCATTAAGTGCCCCGCCTGGGGAGTACGGCCGCAAGGCTAAAACTCAAAGGAATTGACGGGGGCCCGCACAAGCGGCGGAGCATGTGGCTTAATTCGAGGCGACGCGAAGAACCTTACCTGGGTTGAACTACGCAGGAAAAGCCGTAGAGATACGGTGTCCGAAAGGGCCTGCGATAGGTGGTGCATGGCTGTCGTCAGCTCGTGTCGTGAGATGTTGGGTTAAGTCCCGCAACGAGCGCAACCCTTGTCCTGTGTTGCCAGCGGGTAATGCCGGGGACTCGCAGGAGACTGCCGGGGTCAACTCGGAGGAAGGTGGGGATGAAGTCAAGTCATCATGCCCCTTACGTCCAGGGCTGCACACATGCTACAATGGCCGGTACAAAGGGCTGCTATTCCGCGAGGATGAGCGAATCCCAAAAAGCCGGTCTCAGTTCGGATCGCAGTCTGCAACTCGACTGCGTGAAGTCGGAGTCGCTAGTAATCCCGGATCAGCAACGCCGGGGTGAATACGTTCCCGGGCCTTGTACACACCGCCCGTCACACCACGAAAGTCGGCAACACCCGAAGCCGGTGGCCCAACCGCAAGGAGGGAGCCGTCGAAGGTGGGGTCGGTGATTGGGGTGAAGTCGTAACAAGGTAGCCGTACCGGAAGGTGCGGCTGGATCACCTCCTTTCTAAGGAGCAAAGGCCGGGTAATACCCGGTCCATCTCCCAGTTGATCACTAGCTATTCAGTATCTTCCGATGCCCTTCTTGTCGTAGGTATTTGCCTCCGGGTTGGGCTAGGTGGAAATTGGGCAACCTCTGTTCCGTTTTCTGGGCTCACTATTCGTGGCCCAGTGGGCGCGCCAGCCCGGGCGGGAAATTACCTGACCTTTTAGCTGTCGCCCGCGTCAGGAACCCCTTTTCTTTTCAGGGCTTCCCGGTGCTCCTTGAGAATTGCATAGCGAGCACGAGCATCTTGTTCTCCAAGCTACAAGAGCCAACGGTGGATGCCTTGGCGCCTGAAGCCGATGAAGGGCGTGGGTGACTGCGAAAAGCCACGGTGAGCTGTCTACCGAGCATTGACCCGTGGATGTCCGAATGGGGAAACCCACCGCCGCGAAAAACGGCGGTACTCCGGCCTGAACACATAGGGCCGGTAGAGGGAACCGGGGGAATTGAAACATCTCAGTACCCCGAGGAAAGGAAAGCAACAGCGACTCCCTGAGTAGCGGCGAGCGAAACGGGAATAGCCTAAACCGTGCCGGTGTCAAAGCCTGGTGGCGTTGCCGGTGCGGGGTCGTGGGACCAGATGGGAGAGTCACCAGCCTCTCCGCGGAGTTACAAAGTTGCTGCGTAATAGAAGGGTTTTGGAACGTCCCGCCACAGAGGGTAAGAGCCCCGTACATGAAACGCATGCAGCCTCCGATCTGGCACCCGAGTAACGCCGGGCCCGTGAAACCTGGCGTGAATCTGCGAAGACCACTTCGTAAGGCTAAGTACTAACAGGCGACCGATAGCGAACTAGTACCGTGAGGGAAAGGTGAAAAGTACCCCGGGAGGGGAGTGAAATAGTACCTGAAACCGTTGGCTTACAAACAGTCAGAGCGTCGTCGGCCGACTTCGGTTGGCCGGCCGTGATGGCGTGCCTTTTGAAGAATGAGCCAGCGAGTTACCGTGCGTGGCAAGGTTAACCCGTGAGGGGGAGCCGGAGCGAAAGCGAGTCTTAAATGGGCGTCCAGTCGCGTGTGGTAGACCCGAAGCCGAGTGATCTACCCATGGGCAGGCTGAAGCGGGGGTAAGACCCCGTGGAGGGCCGAACCCACCATGGTTGAAAACATGGGGGATGACCTGTGGGTAGGGGTGAAAGGCCAAACAAACTCGGTGATAGCTGGTTCTCCCCGAAATGCATTTAGGTGCAGCGTCGGGTGTTCAGCATCGGAGGTAGAGCACTGAATGGGTTAGGGGGCCTACAAGCTTACCGACCCCAATCAAACTCCGAATGCCGATGCTCTAGAACCCGGCAGTGAGACTACGAGGGATGAGCTTCGTGGTCGAAAGGGAAACAGCCCAGATCGCCGGCTAAGGCCCCTAATTTGGTGCTAAGTGGGAAACGATGTCGGACTGCACAGACAGCCAGGAGGTTGGCTTAGAAACAGCCACCCTTGAAAGAGTGCGTAATAGTTCACTGGTCGAGTGGTCCGGCGCGGACAATTTAACGGGGCTCAAGCACCGAGCCGAAGCCGCGGACCTCGCGCAAGCGGGGTGGTAGGGGAGCGTCGAACGGGCAGAGAAGCGGCGGTGGGAACCGTCGTGGAGCCCGCTCGAGTGAGAATGCTGGCATGAGTAGCGAGAGAGGGGTGAGAAACCCCTCCGCCGTAAGCCCAAGGTTTCCTGGGGAAGGCTAATCCACCCAGGGTGAGTCGGGAGCTAAGGCGAGGCCGAAAGGCGTAGTCGATGCACAACTGGTTGATATTCCAGTACCGTCGTGTCCGCGTCAATCCCAATCCAGGGGTACTAAGGGGCTGCCTTCGGGCGAACCGGCCAACCTTGGGGAGGGCAGCAAAGGCGGGACGCAGGAGGGTAAGTGAACCCTGGCGTTGGTTGTACCAGGGGTAAGCGTGTAGGGCGAGGTCTAGGCAAATCCGGACCTCATATAGCCTGAGGCGCGATACCGAGCCGTAAGGCATAGTCACTGAGCCCATGCTGCCTAGAAAAGCGTCTAGCGAGTTGACACGGCGCCCGTACCCCAAACCGACACAGGTGGGCGGGTAGAGAATACCAAGGCGATCGGGAGAACTGTGGTTAAGGAACTCGGCAAAATACCTCCGTAACTTCGGGAGAAGGAGGGCCTCGGTAGGGTGAAAGGCTTCGCGCCTCTAGCCTGAGGAGGCCGCAGAGACCAGGGGGAAGCGACTGTTTACTAAAAACACAGCAGCGTGCGAAGTCGTAAGACGATGTATACGCTGTGACGCCTGCCCGGTGCCGGAAGGTTACGGGGAGGGGTTAGCCCGCAAGGGCGAAGCTCTGAACCTAAGCCCCGGTAAACGGCGGCCGTAACTATAACGGTCCTAAGGTAGCGAGCCCGGTACGTGCCCGGGCACTGCCCCTTCCAGAAGTGATTCTGGAAGTGCAGCTGGCTATATGCTGGAAACTCCGAGAATCCGGCGGTACTCGCCAAGAAGGTGAAATATTCGCCTTCAAGGCAGTGAAAATCCGTCCGGTGCGGACAATCAGCAGGAAAGGCTGAGTTGTTCAGCATTGCTGTCAACTCGGAATCCTCAGAGGCCATACGCCAGCCACCTGGAATTTCCAGGTGAAGATATGGTCCTAGCCTCATGGCGACATGAGGGGTCCTAGAGCGAAATTCCTTGTCGGGTGAATAGTTGCCCCTCGTGGGAGTGATCCCACGTGACAAACCCGCTCATAACGGCGAAGCCCCCACCGGCTGCCTCGTACAAGGCGAGGCGATAGACGGCGGGCAATGCCGTGGGAAGCCCTCTGCCGGGAAGTGACCCGGTATGGCCCCGTAACGACTGATCCCATTATTGGGTGAGGCTCCAGTCGCGGTCACACCACCTTCATACGATGGTGGCGTGGCAAATCTATGGCTGGGGCAAAACGCGGGCTCTCTGCAAAGGATGGTCGATTTACCGTCGTACCTCTCGGGGTACGTGGACGGTGAAGGATGCTTTACAGTCTCGATTGCACCTAGACCCACTCTCAGGGTGGGATGGGAGGTGCGGCCGAGCCTGTCGGTCAGTCAAAACGGCGATCGACGAGAAGTTCTCTTGCTGTTGCAGGAATACTTCGAGTCTGGGACGTTAAGACCTGACCGGAGCGACAAAACGTTGAAATGGGAGGTTAGAAGCCTCCACGTTTTGATAACTCGAGTTATCCCCCACTTTGAGACGTACCCGTTGCTCTCTGGTAAGCAGAAGGACTTCGAAGCGTTCGCTGAAATCTGTCGGCGGATGATGAGAGGTGAGCATTTGCTACCAGGAGGGTTGCGAGAGATCATCGGGCTGGCTCGGGAAATGAACCCAAGCGGAAAGCGCGGGTACAAACCGAGCTTTATTTTGACCAGCCTCACCAGAGATGAAGGCATAGTCTGTCCCCCTCGAAAGAGGGGATTACGATGAAGTTCCGACCTGCACGAATGGCGTAACGACTTCCCTACTGTCTCAACCACAGACCCGGCG
The DNA here is from genome assembly GCA_963749305.1 of uncultured Acidimicrobiaceae bacterium. Classification (GTDB taxonomy): domain Bacteria; phylum Actinomycetota; class Acidimicrobiia; order Acidimicrobiales; family Palsa-688; genus Fen-671. The sequence continues at coordinate 718,723 of CAVVMN010000008.1, read as the reverse complement.
AAATTGAAGTACGAGTAAAGATGCTCGTTAGCTGCACCAAGACGGAAAGACCCCGTGGACCTTTACTACAGCTTGATGTTGGTTTTTGTTGCGTGCTGTGTAGGATAGGTGGGAGACTTTGAAGCTTCGGCGTCAGCCGGGGTGGAGTCAACGTTGAAATACCACCCTTCACGTGACGGGAACCTAACCCACGTCCGTAAACCGGATGAGGGACAGCGTCAGGTGGGTAGTTTGACTGGGGCGGTCGCCTCCTAAAGAGTAACGGAGGCGCCCAAAGGTTCCCTCAGGCTGGTTGGCAATCAGCCGTTGAGTGCAATGACACAAGGGAGCTTGACTGTGACACCTACAAGTGGAGCAGGTGCGAAAGCAGGGCATAGTGATCCGGCGGTAGCGTGTGGAAGCGCCGTCGCTCAACGGATAAAAGGTACCCCGGGGATAACAGGCTCATCTTGCCCAAGAGTCCATATCGACGGCAAGGTTTGGCACCTCGATGTCGGCCCGTCGCATCCTGGGGCTGAAGTAGGTCCCAAGGGTTGGGCTGTTCGCCCATTAAAGCGGTACGCGAGCTGGGTTTAGAACGTCGCGAGACAGTTCGGTCCCTATCTGGTGCAGCCGTTGGAGACCTGAGGAAGGCTGTCCCTAGTACGAGAGGACCGGGACGGACGCAGCTCTCGTGTGTCAGTTGTCCTGCCAAGGGCACGGCTGATTTGCGACCTGCGGAAGGGATAAGCGCTGAAAGCATATAAGTGCGAAGCTCGTTCCAAGATGAGGTCTCCCACAGGCTTAGACCTGGTAAGGCCCCTGGTAGATGACCAGGTTGATAGGCCGGAGGTGTAAGCGCAGTAATGCGTTCAGCCGACCGGTACTAATCGGCCGAGGGCTTGGGGAGCAATTCTCTGCTCGTGCTCGCTATGGAACGCTCAAGGAGAGACAGCCGTATATGGCTGTCAATACAAATAGAGCAAGGTTCCCGGTGACCATAGCGGTGGGGCCACACCCGTTCCCATCCCGAACACGGAAGTTAAGACCACCAGCGCCGATGGTACTTGGGGGGCAGCCCCCTGGGAGAGTAGGACGTCGCCGGGATAGATGTTGCGAGACCCGTGCCATGGCGGTGGCACGGGTCTTTTGCGCGGTCGAAGAAGCAGGTGAGGAGCACCGGTATGCTGGCGTATATGGGCCTGGACAGCGGTCGTTCGAGCGGCGCGCGACAGGGCCGGGGAGATGGGCAGAAGTCTCGTGGCCGTCTCGAACATGATGGAGGTGGCCGCCCTCGTGAGGGCGCGGGTACTCGCGGCGGCGCCAATCCTCGCTCGGGATCGAGCTCTCGCAGCAGCGCCAATTCCCGCTCAGCGTCCAGTTCCCGCTCATCCTCGAGTTCTCGCTCGGGGAACCCTCGTTCGGACGCGAGTCCTCGCGGCGGCGCCAATTCTCGCTCGGCCTCGACTCCTCGCTCGGGATCAAGGCGGTTTGACTCCGGTCCAGCGGAGGACCGCGGGGCCAGCAGGTACCCGTCACAATCGGATGGTTACAGAGGCGACCGGACTTCGTCGAGGGCGGGACGACCGGCAACTTCATCTGATGGGCGCGGTCGAGCGCCGGCGTCTGCGACCAGGAACGACGCTCGGAGGGGCGCGTTTGTAAGCGGTGATGACGACGGCCGCCGGCGACGCTACGCCACGGGTGATGACCGCCGCTCACGTGTGGACGGGCGTACTCCGCGGTCGACGGGCGCCGGGTGGTCAAGCGGTCAGGCGCCCTCTCGTGCGCAGCGCGGCGACGCAGGTTCACGGGCACAGACCTGGTCGCCCAGAGGACCGGGTGCCCCCGGACGCGGCGACCGTTTAGCTCCACGCCGGCCGACCGATGGGCCCGCGGGGACGCGAGCGCAGGCCACGCGTGGGCGAGGCAATGACGCTGCCTTTGGCCGCCAGGCTCGTGAGCCGGGTCCGCAATGGGGCCGCTCTAGAGATCCTTCGGCGCGAGGCTCGAGTCAGGGCAACTTTGAGCGGAAGCCGTTCGACGAGCGAGGAGGGTACTCGGCGGAGCGTGCGGCGCCGGGTCAATATGGTCGTAGGCCAAGCGATAATCAGCCTCGGGGTGCGCGATCCTTTTCAGGAGGGAGTTCCAACCGCGGCGGGGGCGGCAACGACAGCCGGGAGAGAAATTCGTTCCGGTCTGGAGCGCCTCGACGGGACATCGACGGGGCACCAAGAGGAGCCCGTGACCGGCGCTCAAGCACCGAGGGCGGTTACGGGCCTGGCCGCGACCGTACTTACGGTGGCGACCGTGCCTATGGCGATAAGCCTGCCTATAGCGGCGACCGTGGTTATGGCGACACGCGTGCCTACGGCAGCGACAGTACCTACCGCAGCGACCGGTCTTATGGCGACAAGCGTGCCTATGGCGGCGACCGGGCTTATGGCGACAAGCCTGCCTACGGCGACAAGCGTGCCTATGGCCGCGACCGGGCTTATGGCGACAAGCGCTGCCTACGGCGACAAGCGTGCCTACGGCGACAAGCGTGCCTACGGCGACAAGCGTGCCTACGGCGAGCAAGCGTGCCTACGGCGACAAGCGTGCCTACGGCAGCGACCGGTCTTATGGCGACAAGCGTGCCTACGGCGGCGACCGTGCCTACGGCGACAAGCGTACTTATGGCGGCGACCGGTCTTATGGCGACAAGCGTGCCTATGGCGGCGACCGTGCTTATGGCCGGGCCGCGAATTACGGACAGGACCGCCGCCCGGACGTCGCTGGGCCGCGGGTGCCACCCCGCCGGCCAGACCGGGAAATGCCGGCGAACTGGGGAAGCGTAACCCGCCGGGGCGCACGCGCTCTGAGTTACGACGGCCCCACCGCCTCGGAGATATGGACCGGAGCGCGAGAAGGCGTCGAAGGAGGCCCAAACCCGGCTGGGGATGGACGGCCGGCGGTCTCACGTCCCGAACCGGACGACTGGGAAATAGAACTCGTCGAGACGTTGCCTCCTCCGGTCCGCCGGAACCCCCGGAAAGCGGGCAGCGAAAACCCGAGGGCGAAGGTGAGGCGCGACACCCTCACGACGTCTAAACGTGGTCCCCGGGCGCTGCCTCCAACGGCAGCTCCCGACCGTGACCCGGTGCCGGCCACCAATGCCAAGCTGGAGGATGCCACCCGCGCCTATTCCGCCGACCGGTACCAAGACGCGCTGAGGATATTGCGTAAATTGTCGGCTCAGTCGCCCAATTCTGCGGCGGTCAAGGAACTGTTGGGTCTTGCTCTTTACCGACTGGGAAGATGGCCTCTCGCCGTCCGCGAACTAACGGCACACCATGAATTGTCCGGCAGCTACGACCAGTACCCGGTCATCGCTGACTGCTACCGCGCCATGCGCCGTTACGTAGAAGCCGATGCTACGTGGGAAGAACTTCGGCAGGCATCGCCGAGTGCTGAGGTGGTGGCTGAGGGGCGTCTGGTGGCCGCCGGCTGCCTGGCCGACCAGGGTGATTTGGGGGGCGCAGTCAAGCTACTCGAAAGTTCCCTTCGCCGGTCTAGGCCCAAGGCGTCTCACCTCAGGCAGTGGTACGCGCTGGCCGACCTTTACGAGCGGGGTGGCGAGTTGCCACGGGCGCGCGACATTTTCACTCAAATCGCGGCCGTGGATCCCGACGCATACGACGTTAGACAACGTCTGGTAGCCCTCGGCTAAGAGCGCTCCGGGGCAGAGGCGTCAGCTCGACGGTCAGGCCTACCCCCTTGTCGAGGCCTTGTCTAGCAAATGCGCGCGGCTTGCACGGCTTGAACGCAAGTGGCCTCTTTATGGTCACACCCCTGGAGTACCGTTGCAAATCAAGCGATCGTGTTTATCCAGGTTCGAGCCGCTTGGGCCGGCAGATTTAAGCCGCCGGCTACCAGGCTCCTGAAAATCCAGCCTCGTTCTCCGCTCGGTGTCATGAGCTGAGCGGACAAGAGAACCTAGACAGTGCTGCACGGCTTCAGCCGGCTCGAAACTAGAAAAGGTCCGACCATGCTCAATGTGGTGATTGTTATCGGCAACCTGGCCAAACCTCTGGAAGTCAGGAGCCTTCCCAGCGGGGTTTCGATTGCCAATTTCGACCTCGTGGTCCCACAAATTGACGGCACACCTGACACCGTCCCGGTGGCGCTATTCGAACCTCCCGATGAGGCGCTGCAATGGGCCGCGGGCGAACCATTGTTGGCCACGGGTAGGGTGAGGAGACGGTTCTTCCGGGTCGGTCCCAACACCCAAAGCCGTACTGAGGTCGTGGCCGACAGGGTGGTGCCCATGTCCCAGCCTGATGGCGCGCGCCTGGCGCTCGCGAGCGTCGGCCCTGTTATTGAGGGAGCGCTAGAAGAGTTTCCGCCGTCGGGGCCTTGACTGTTCGAGCTGGGGCTCGGCCGTCGTTCGCGCGGGTAGTTATTGGTCCTAGCCGGGCTCGGGTGGCGTAGCCCGTGTACGAGTGCCCTGTTCCGCAAGGTTCTCGAGCAAGCGAGCGACACCGTCTTCTCGGTTCGAAGGAAGGACTTGTTGCACGATGGCCAAGACTTCGGGGATGGCGTTCGCCGGTGCGGCCGCCCGTCCCGCCCACGCCAGGACGGTGAGGTCGTTGTAGTTGTCGCCAATGGCAAGGACCTCAGCTACGCCGACGCCCAGTCGGTCGCACACGCGCTGGACGGCATGGGCTTTGGTTATGCCAGGGGGAGCCATCTCCACCCAGTCCAGCCCCGAGGAGGTGACGTGGACCGTCTCGAGAAACTGGTCTTGCAGCTCGGCCAGGAGAGCCCCGGCCGGCCAGCCGGGCCGGCGCGCTATGAGTTTTACGCAGCCGCTGCTGACCGCCTTGACGATGTCATCGACCTGCGCGCTGCCTTCGTCCCAGTTCCAACTCGGGTCCAAAAACCCGGTCTCGTAGGTGAAGGTCTCCATTTCTTCGACAGCGAACAACACTCCCGGGAACACTTCGCGCACCACGGTGACCAGCCTGCCGGTGACCTCGGCCTGCATCGTCTGGACCTCGATGACCTCCATGGACGAGGTGTCGACCACGGCGGCGCCGTTCGAACACACCCCCAGCGGGCCCAACCCGGCCTCTTTTGCGATGTCCCATGTGATGCGCGGCGGCCGCCCTGTTATGGGGATGACGAGGATCCCCGACTCTTGGGCGGCGCGAACGGCGCTGATGGTCCGCTGGCTGAGTGTGCCGTCGGGACGCAACAAAGTGCCGTCGAGGTCGGTGGCCACCAATCGCACGGCGGGTACCTCGGCCGCCTCCGGGCTAACGGGAGCTGCCATCGCGCCTTCGACCACCTAATCGAGGCTACAGCGCCGGCCAAGCGTCGAGCGGCCTGGCAGACGACGCCGCGGGTCCGATGAGCCCGGCCAGTAAGCTAGGGAGCGAACGTGACATTTAGAAGTTTGCTCAACCACTCGCCGGGAGAGGAGCAGCCGATCGTGCTTTGGACTATCGCATTTGCGCTGGTCAGGCCGTTGCGACCGGATGCCGTGCATCCTTCTCCGAGTGCACGTGGTTTCGCTGACCTCGGTACCAGGGGGCATTGATTTGGCTGATACAGCTACCAAGGGACGCCAGCTGATCACTCTCGACCGCGTCGTCATACGGTTTGCCGGCGACTCTGGGGACGGGATGCAGCTTGCTGGCGACCGGTTCACCACCAGTTCGGCCATCTTCGGCAACGACTTGTCGACCTTGCCGGACTTCCCGGCTGAGATACGAGCGCCAGCGGGCACGGTGGCCGGGGTCTCTGCGTTCCAGATCCATATCTCCGACCATGACATCTTCACCCCGGGTGATCACCCCAACGTGCTGGTGGCCATGAACCCTGCCGCGCTCAAGGCGCATGTCGGCGACCTGCTGCCGGGGGCGGCAATCCTGCTCAACAGCGATTCCTTCGACGAGCGAGCACTGCAAAAGGCTGGCTACGCCTCGGATCCCCGCGGCGACAACAGCCTCGACGCCTTCACGGTCTACGAGGTGCCGATGACGACGCTCACGATGGAAGCGGTGAAACCGAGCGGCACGAAAGCCCGGGACGCCGAACGGTCGAAAAACTTCTTTGCCCTCGGTCTGGTCAGCTGGATGTACAGCCGTCCACCCGAGCCGACCCTCGAGTGGGTGGCAAAGCGTTTCGCCAACAATGACATGGTCCGCGAAGCCAATACCTTGGCTTTCAAGGCGGGATGGAACTTCGGTGAGACCGCTGAGGTCTTTGAATCGTCCTACGAGGTAAAGCCGGCCCACTTACCCCCCGGGACTTACACGAATATCTCGGGCAACACCGCACTGGCGTGGGGCATTATTGCCGCCGGCCATCTAGCCAAGCTGCCCATTTTCCTTGGCAGTTACCCGATTACGCCCGCCTCGGATGTGTTGCACGAGCTGTCCAAGCACAAGAACTTCGGCGTCCGCACGTTCCAGGCTGAGGACGAGATCGCCGGCGTCAGCGCCGCACTTGGTGCCTCGTACGCCGGGTCTCTGGGTGTGACCACCACGAGCGGCCCCGGACTGGACCTCAAGTCAGAGACGATCGGTTTGGCCATCTCTCTCGAGTTGCCCTTGCTGGTCATCGATATCCAGCGCGGTGGCCCGTCAACGGGCCTGCCGACCAAGACCGAACAAGCCGATTTGCTGGAGGCACTATTTGGCCGCCACGGGGAGTCGCCGTTACCGGTGCTCGCTCCGAGCACCCCGGGCGATTGCTTTTATATGGCGATCGAGGCGGTCCGGATCGCCGTCAAGTACCGCACCCCGGTAATCCTTCTTTCCGATGGGTACCTCGCCAATGGCGCTGAGCCGTGGCCCATCCCCGATGTGGACAGCCTCCCTGACCTGTCCTCACAGTTCAGTTTTGCCACCGAAACCAACACGGTGCTACCAGACGGGACCGAGGCCTTCTGGCCCTACCTGCGGGATCCCGAGACGCTGGCCCGGCCGTGGGCGCTACCAGGATCGCCCGGCCTGATGCACCGTATTGGCGGGCTGGAGAAGGCTGACGGTAGCGGGAACGTCTCGTATGACCCGGTCAACCACGACAGGATGGTGCGTCTCCGAGCTCAGAAAGTCGCTGGCATAGCCAATGACATCCCGCTAGTAGAGCTCGATGACCCCGACGGGCTCGGCGGCGCCGACTTGTTGGTCCTCGGCTGGGGTTCGACGTTTGGCGCCATACAGGCGGCCATTCGGGAGGTGCGTGAGACCGGACGCCGGGTGGCACATGCCCATTTACGGCATCTCAACCCGTTCCCGCCCAACCTGGGCGAGATCGTGACGGCGTACAAACGCGTCCTTGTCCCTGAAGTAAACCTGGGCCAACTACGCAAGCTGGTGCGGGCGGAGTTCCTGGTAGACGCCCAGGGTCTCAACAAGGTGAGCGGTTTACCGTTCCGCCGCATTGACGTGCAGCTCGCCATCCTGTCGCAATTGGATGCCCCGGCGAAGGGCAACGGCCACGCCTCGACGGAGGAAGCATAAATGACAGATTTAGCCGCGCCCACAACCACCAGGAAGGACTGGACGAGCGACCAGGAAGTGCGCTGGTGCCCTGGTTGCGGGGACTATTCAATCCTGACCGCCGTCCAATTGCTGATGCCGGAGCTCGGGGTCAAGCGGGAGGACACGGTGTTCGTCTCGGGGATCGGTTGCGCGAGCCGTTTCCCTTATTACATGAACACGTACGGCGTCCACTCGATTCACGGCCGGGCGCCCGCCTTGGCCACTGGTCTCGCCGTGGCGCGCTCGGACCTGCACGTCTGGGTTATAACCGGTGACGGAGACGCCCTGTCTATTGGTGGCAACCACCTGTTGCACGCCTTGCGGCGCAACGTAAACCTCACCATTATCCTTTTCAACAACCAGATCTACGGCCTCACGAAGGGCCAGTACTCTCCTACGTCCGAAGCGGGCAAGGTGACGAAGTCGACGCCGTTCGGGTCGCTCGACCATCCCTATAACCCCATCTCACTGGCGCTGGGAGCAGAGGCGTCGTTCGTGGCCCGCACGCACGACATGGACCGCAAGCACATGACGGAGACGTTCCGGCGGGCTTATGAGCACAAGGGTGCTTCCTTTGTCGAGGTGTACCAGAACTGCAACGTCTTCAACGACGGTGCCTTCGAGGCCATCACGTCCAAGGACAACCGGCCCTCGATGCTGGTGCCCCTAGAGCATGGCAGGCCCGTCCGTTTCGGCGCCGACGGAGAAAAAGGCGTGATAATCGACGGCCAGGGGAGCGCTGTGATCGTCGACGTTTCAGAGGTGGGCGAGGAACACTTGCTGGTCCACGACGAGGCGCGTCCCGACCCGAGCCTGGCCTTCGCCCTGTCCCGGTTGGCCAACGGACCTTATTCGCCGACGCCGATCGGGGTCTTCAGAGCCATCGAGCGGCCCGACTACGGCAGCCTCGTCCAGGACCAGCTGGTCGCGGCGGCCGCTCGGAAAGGCCCGGGAGATCTCTCGGCATTGCTTCATTCGGGCACAACCTGGACCGTCGAATAACAGCCCCCAGCGGCCGCATTTGACCGTCGGCCTGTGGTCTGCGGTGGGAGATCGCATGTTCGTCAGAGACGTAAGGAGCGTACCCACCCGCTGCCTTCAGGCCGTGCTGGCCATCATGGCCACGGTGGCCATGACGCTCGTCGCAGCTGGGCTTCCGGCCAGCGCGCAACCGTTGGCTACTACCTCGTTCGGGGGCACGCAATTGGCATCCCCGTCTCTACCGGCCGGAGATGGAGCGGTGTCCGGGACGGTCACCGCATCGGGTAGCGCACCAGCCGGCGTTTGCGTTTATGCGTTGGAGGTACTCGGGACGCCCGGTGCTTTGACGGCGACGGGGACCATTTATTCGGCCCGGACAGGCGCCGACGGCACTTATAGCGTGGACGTGTCGCCCGGTACCTACGCGGTTTTGTTCGACCCGACGTGCAACAACACAGAGACCAGCCAGTACGCCTTCCAGTTCTACGACGATGAGGCGGACTTCGGGACTGCCTCGACGTTCGCCGTCACCCCTGGCTCCATCGTTCCCAGCGTCGACGCGGAGCTGGCCAACGGCGCGACGATCTCGGGGGTGGTCTCCTCGGGGGGTCAGGCCGTTAGCGGCGTGTGCGTTAGCGCCTTGGCCAACGACGGCTACGAGATCAACTCGACCGTCTCCGCCGCCGACGGCAGCTACTCGATCAGCAACCTGCCGGCCGACACGTACGAAGTTTATTTCGACCCTACGTGCGCCGGCACCCAGTCAAGCCCGTACGCCACCCAGTTTTACAGCGCCCAACTAGATGCGAGCAACGCCAACGACATTGTTGTGTCGGCCGGCGAGCACGACGCCAACGATAACGACATCAATGCCAATTTGCTGGCTGGAGCCACTATTTCCGGCACGGTGACGGCGCCCGGAGCCGCAAATGACGCCAATATTTGTGTATCCGCCATGGATTCGAACGGCGACGTCGACGGCACCGCAGTCACTGACCCTGAAGGTGACTACGCCATCAGCAGCCTCCCGGCGATCAGCAGCCTTCCGGGAGAGTCCTACACGCTTTATTTCGACCCGACGTGTGGGGGAGTTCAGCAGAGCGACTTCGCCCCTAAGCAAGACCTGGCTGAAACCGCGCTAGTCCCCGGGCAGGACATCGACGTCAACGCTTCGTTGACGCTGACCGCCACCGTAACCGCGATGTCGATCTCGCCCACCTCCTTGCCGTCGGGCACAGCTGGCTCCCCGTACTCCGTATCGCTGAGCGTGGCCGGGGGGACGGGGCCGTACACGTGGACTTCCGGTGGCCTGCCGGAAGGCCTGGTCATGGACGGGTCAACGGGCCAGATCAGCGGTACTCCCACGACGTCGGGGACATTTACCCTCACGGCGGCGGCAAACGACTTCTTGGTGCCTCCCTTGGCCGCCGGTGAGTCGTACACGTTGTCGATCGCCGGTCCTCCGGGTTCGACTAGTTCGCCCGGCCCCCCGGCGCTCGGCGGTCTGGGCGGCGGCGTCCCCGTCGCCCTCCCGACCACGACGACCACCACGCCCGGCCCCACTACCTCTACCACGACTACCACCCCTCCTCGTCACTCTGCGCTGCCTCCCGGGACGCCGGCCGGGACCTACGCCGCGTCTGTGAACGCCACGGTGAAGGCGGGGACAATCACCCACCTCGCTTACCACCTGCATGTGGCCAGCGGGGCGGTGACGGTCCCGGCCGGGGCCTTGCCGGCGGGCACCACGGTTAGCATTTTCCCGGTCAAGGACCCGGCCGCCCTGGTGAGCAAGATGCCGCCCGGCCAGTCGTACCTCATATCCTTCGCCGTCTCGTGGGTGGCCCCGAACGGGACGTCGCCCACGGCCAAACCGCCTGTTACTCTCACGATCACCGACCCAGCGATCAAGGTCGGCGACGCCATCTATGCGCTCACCTCGAAGGGCCTGAAAGCAGTCGGGGTGGTGGCGACCAAAGACGGCGTAGCTACCGTCAGCTTTGCCAACGCCCCTGACCTTGTGGTTGCCAATGTCCCCCAATTTGGCACCGCTCCGTCCCTGGCGGCAGTGAAGAGCGGCAACGTAGAGGTCAAGCTGGCGTGCTCGGTGGCGTCGAAATGCGCCGGCACGGGGACGCTCAGTACGTTGGACAAGGGTTCCAGCCACGCTCTTGTTTTGGCCAAGGGCACGTTCGCCCTCGGTGCTGGCCAGACGATGACCGTATCGTTTGCCGCCACTCCGGGGGGTCGTCAGTTCTTGGCCGCCAGCCGAGGCCGCCCGTTCACCGGCAGTCTTGCGGTCGCGCTGACAGGCGGGAAAAGCGAGATCTACCGCGTGACCGCTCCCTGAGGGCCGAAATGACGGTGCCACACCTGGTGCCGTCCTTCTCCGCCGTGGTCCAGGCCGGCGCCGGCCTTGTGTAACCAAGCGACCTCTTCTTCGTCTAGTCAGGTATGAGCGAAGACGTAGAGGTTGCTCGGAGCCTGCTGGCGAAAGTCCGGACGTTTGTGAGTTCCCAGCTAACTGACGAAGAGAGCAGCATGTTCGCCACTCTCCTGGCGCCAGGCGTTTCACTGGCGTACGCGGAGAGCGGCGACGAGGTAACTGGTTTCGGAGTGACGGGCACCAGTGCGCCGGCCGGCACCGAAGTGGATTGGCGGCCCGGGGCGTTGGCCGACGCTCTGGGGGAGGCGCTGCGGGAGGGCGGCGTCAGGGTCGTGGGCCTAGACGAGTAAGCCTAGACGAGTAAGAAAGACTTACGAATAAAGGTTTATAAGGTCAGGCCTCGCCTGGGGTGGGCGCGGCCGAGGGCCTGGTCGAGTCCGGCGCCTGGGGTGAGCCGGCCTCGGCCGGGCCCTGCTGGAACGTCATCACCTCGGTCGCGGCCCGTGATATACACATCTCGCACCTTTCCACGTGCCTGGCCGCCGCCAGAGGGTCCTCCTCAACCAATTGCTTCAGTTCGGGGCAGGCGAGATCGGGTTGGTTCACCATGACTTGCAAGACGAGAGCGTGGCGCATCCGCCGGCGAGCACGGTGCAAGAGTACTTTTGCCGCTCCGGGGGTGAGCCCGAGCGCGCTGGCAACCTGCTCGGGGGTAAAGCCGAGCTGGGTGACCATGACGATCGCGGTCGCGTCCCGGGTGGAGAGCCCGGCCACACACCCCTTTACCTGCTCAGCGAGCTCGGTCAGCTCCGTGAGGGAGCCGGGCCCAGGCCGGGGGTCGGCGAGCTCGTAGGTGGCGGAGTCGTCGAGGATGGTAACCCTGCCACGGGTGCGCAGTTGATCGGTGGCAAGATTCCTGGCAATGGACAGCAGCCACGGCCGGAAACGAGCCGGATCCTGGAGGCTGCCCAGGTTGCGCAATGCCCGGAAAAACGTGTCCTGCACGATGTCAGCGGCAGCCTCGCGGTCGTGCACCTGGCTGTACGCCACGGCCCGGACAACACCCGCATGAGCCCGGTAAAGCTCGGAAAACGCCTCCGTGTCGCCCGACCGGACGGCCTCGACGAGCCCCGCGTCGCTTCTCGGCGCTGCCGACGCCACCACGGCCGAAATGGTAGCGGACCGGGGCGACTGGCGATAGTTGCGACGGTGGCCTGTCTGGTCGTGGTCCTATTGGCCACGCTGGTGATCGGTGCAGTTGGCCTGCCGGGGCCAACGGCGCGTGCCCAGACCCTGCCCCCAAGCACAACGACCCCACCTACCACCACGGGCACCTGCCCTATTGGCGCCGTGTGCCCGACGACAACCACGATCCGGGTCTGCATCCTGGCGTGCCCGACGACAAGCACACCTCCTACGACTACGACCTTGCCCACCACCACCTTGACCACCGCCCCGCTCACGACGGTGCCGACCCCTCCACCAACCACTACGTCCACGACCGTGGCGCCCACAACTACAACCACGACGGCCCCGCCCACAACGACAACTACGGCGAAACCGCAGCACGTGACGACGACAACGCGTCCTCGGCCCATCACCACGACGAGGCCGAAGGCCACTACAACGACGACGAAACCGCACCACGTGACGACAACAACCCGGCCCCGACCTACGACCACGACGACAAAACCCCATCAGATAACGACGACGACGAGGCCCCGGCCCACTACGACAACCGTAAAACCACACCATGTCACGACGACGACGCGACCTCGGCCCACGACCACCACAACCCGGCTGCGCCATACGACGACTACGACAAGGCTGCGGCCCACGACCACGACCACCAGGCCGCGGCGGCATCACACGACCGTGACGACACGGCCCTTCCACAAGCCGAAGAGGCCCCCGGTCACGACGACGACCACTGTGCCCACGCCCCCCGCAATAGTCACAACCACGGCGCCGGCATTAACGACCGTGACTTCGATAACTCAGCCGAAGGAGCAGCCCACCACCACGACAACCAGGCCCCGGCGTAAGCGAGTTCATCCCCGGGCCCGGACAACGACGGCTCGGGCCACGACATCAACGCGGGCCACGACTACCACCACGGCGCCCCCACCGGCCACGACAACTCCGCCGAGCACCACAACTCCGCCGACCACAACCACGCCCACGACGACCGCAGTTGTGCCCCAGCCGCCCCCCAAGCAGCTAGTGGTGGAGCCGACGGCCATTTCCCCGGGCGGGACCACCAGCGCCACCGGTCATGGTTGCCCGAGCGGGTCGACGGTGGTTTTTACCGTGGCCGGCCAGAAGATTGGCCAGTCGACCGCAGCGACCAGTGGTGCTTTTCGGGGGCCATTGGACGTAAGCGGCCTGCCCGTCGGTACTTACCAGGTCGAAGCTCACTGTGGCATTGTCCTGGCCGCCAGTTTGGACGTCGTATTGGCTAACCAGGTTTACGACGACGCCTCGACAGTCGTGATAATCATCTTTTTCGTCCTCATCGGGTCGGGTCTGTTCTGGCGCCGGCTGAGGCGGGCGAACTGAAATGGCGGCCGGTTTATTGCCCGGGCTTCGCGCCGAGCGCTCCGGGCTCTGACCACAACCCGCCGGTCATAAGCCGGAACGTCTCGTTGGCCGGCGGTCCCGCGTCTACAGTTTGAGCTGTGAGGCCCGCCTGGTGGTGGATTGCGACGAGCATCGCCGTCGTTGTACTCATATCTCCCGCACCGGCCGCAGCCAGCGGCGCAGTAGCACTGAACGCCAGCATCAACCGGACCAACTTGGCCGGGGCCACCGAGGCCCACCCGGTACCGATCGTGCCTGGTAACCCCCTCACCATCGCCTTTGTAATGCATAACAGGACCTCGGAGCCCGTCCTGGTCGGCTCGGTCAACCTGGAAGGACGAGTGGCCGGGTTGACGTTCTTCTCGTTCGACACCTTGGTCAGGTTCGATGTCCCCGCCGGCCAGTCCAAGAGCCTCGCTTATGTGCTGGACACCACCAGCCTGAAGGGGCAAGCGACGGGGCTCGTCCCCGCCTCCCTCACCTTGTCGACCCCTTCGGGCCGGCTAATTGTGAGCGAGCCGTTCGTGAGCGACATTAAGGGCTCGGTCGTCTCGGTTTATGGTCTTTTCGGCCTCGGGATCCTCATTCTGACCGTGCTGGGGCTCGTCGAGGCGCTGCTCGCCCTTGCTCATGGCCGCCTGCCCGTCAACCGTTGGCGCCGCGGTACCCGTTTTCTCATACCGGGCCTCGGGGTAGGTGCCATTCTCGTTTTTACCCTGTCAGCCTTTGGTAAATGGCTTCCCAGCAACGGTCACTGGTTCGTCATTTTGGCTATCTTCGGGGGCGCTGGCTTCGTTATCGGTTACCTCACGCCGACCCCGCCCGTGCCGGGCGAGAAGGGTGAGGAGGAAGAGGAAGAGGACGAAGTGGACGGGGCCGGGGCGGAGCACGTCAGCGAAATTTCGGCCTGATGGCGCTGGAGCGCGACCAGGTAGCACAAGCTCTCCCGAGTTATGAGATCGGTGAGGAGCTTGGGCGCGGTGCCTGGGGAGTGGTTATCTTGGCCGAGCACCGCGCCCTTGGGCGCTCGGTGGCAGTCAAGCAACTGCCAAGAGCGTTTGCCGCAGATGCAGCAGTACGGACGCGATTTGTCAGTGAGGCGCGCCTTCTCGCCGGTCTCGACCATCCACATGTCGTGCCTGTTTTCGATTTTGTGGAAAATGACGGCCTGTGTTTGCTGGTCATGGAGCTGCTTCCTGGCGGGACAGTCTGGAACCGGTTTGGTGCCCAAGGATTCACACCCCCGGCGGCCTGCGCAACGGTGTTGGCCGCCTCTGCCGGGCTGCAGGCAGCGCACGAAAAGAACGTTTTGCACCGAGATGTGAAGCCGGAAAACCTGATGTTCTCGTCCGAAGGCGTCCTGAAAGTTACTGACTTCGGGATCGCCAAGGTGATAGGCGGAGATTCCACCTTGGCCACGAGGGCGGGGGAAGTGTTGGGCACCCCGGCCTACATTGCCCCCGAGCAGGCCCGTGGGGGCCCACTTTCTCCCGCCACCGACGTTTACGCCCTGGCCACAATGCTCTACGAGCTTCTATCCGGGCAATTGCCTTTTCCGGAAGAAGCAGACGCGATGGCGCTCCTGTTCAAACATGCCTACGAGGACCCCGTCCCCCTGGACCAGAAAGCGGCAAATGTACCCTCTCCGGTGGTCCCGGTGGTCATGAGAGGCCTGGCCACCGCGCCGGAGGACCGTTATCAAAGTGCAGAGTCTTTCGCCGTCGCGCTGGCCGAAGCTTGCACCACTGTTTGGGGCCCGGGTTGGTTGGCGGCCGAGGGAGTACCAGTCATGGGTGCCGGCCCCGTGGTTGCGGCCACCGAACGCCTCAGTATGTCTCCCACGGGCCAGGCGCCGGCCGGTGCTTATGAGGCCACCAGCGGCGCCGCCGCCGGAGGGGCCGCCGGCCCCACCGTCGTTCGCCAACCACCACCGCCCCCGCTGCAAAGGGCTCGGGCCATGGTCGTCCGGCCTGCTTCCACACAACGCCTCGGCGGCACCGGGCTCACAGAGCTTCAGCAGGCCTCGCCGGCCGACCTCGTCCCCGTACAGCAGATCGTCAAGTCCCCGCCGCGGCCCGGCTTTTCTCTCGCGATTGCCGTGGCCGCATTTGCCGCCGCCGTGGTGTTCGCGTTCGTCGGCGTCGGGAGCGGGACCTCTCTGGGAGGCACCGTGCCGCCTGGGGCGGTGGCGGTCTCCGGCGTGCCGCTCCGGGCCGGCGCGGTGCCGTCGCTCGACTTGTCAAACCCGGTCGTGGTGCGGGTGTTGGCCAACGGGCCGGCGGCCTCTACGGCTCGAATGTCCTTTGTCCTCCTCGGCCATCAGGCGTTCCAAACCAGCGCCCCATTGGTCCCGGAAGGTAACGGGACGCGTGTGGCCAGGGTCGACCTGACTAACGCCCGGTACGTTGTCACCGGGCACACGACCGCACAAGTCGATCTTTTGAAAGACGGGACTGGCGGCTCCGCGGTGGTCGGGTACTGGCGCTTCATCGCCCACTTGACGCAGCCCGCCTGGCTCAGCGTAGAAGGGATCGTGCTCGTCCTTTTGGTGCTGTTCTCGTTGGCCTATATCGAGCAGTTCGCCCGCTCTCTCTGGCGCGGTAGGCGTCGAGCCAGCGCCACCCTCGGGCTGCCAATATTCGCGGCCCTCCTGGGGGTGACGATTGTGGGGATCGCCTGGCTGGCCGCCGGTCAGCAGCCCACCCTGGCCAGTGCTGTTATCTGTGCTGCGCTGGGCGCCATTTCGGGGTTTGCTCTGGCCATCGCTCTGTACCGAGGCGGACGTCTGCGCCGGCTGCGCCGCCGAGCATCCAGGCGCGCCGGCGGGGAGCCGCCCGCGCTGGCCAGGCGGGCCGCTTGAACGGCTGTGGGTTCGACGTAGCCAAAGCGGGCCGTGCGCCCCGGGTCACTGCCAGACGGACCGCCGGCAGCGTACGAAGGACCACCGGGGGGCGCAAGGCGCTGCGCTATCAGCCAAGAGGGCTGACGGAGGCGAGTGGGTAATGGACCCGGTGCTGCAGGCGATTGCGCGCGCCGCGCTCGGGGCCACCGGTGCTGAGTCCAGCTGGGTGCTCCGGCTCGACCGCGAACAGTTGCGCGCTGTGGCCGCGGCGGGGCCACGGGCGGGAGACCTCCTGGGGGCCGAGTTGCCCGTGGGCGTTGGTACGGCGGGTTATGTGGTCAGTTCAGGTCAGCCGATGGCCCTGGTCCCGAGGGGGCCCGACGCCCGGCTGGCTGAGGGCTTGGGGGCGCGGCTCGGAAGGGAGCCTGCCAGTGTCCTGTGCGTCCCGTGCCATGACGACGACATTGTTGTGGGTGCCCTCGAGTTGGTGGACAAGGCCGGGGGTGTGCCCTTTTCTTTTGATGACGTGGAGTTGGTCACGTTGCTAGGGGGCATAGCCGGTCCGGCTCTTCGTGCTGCGGGCGGACAGGCGGCGGCTCGCCCGCCAGCTGAGTTCGCCACGGAGCTGGCCCACCTAGCCACTTCCGACCCGGCCGCCTACGCTAGGTTGTCCGTCGTGCTCGAAGCCCTTTTGGCCCGCGGCTGACGGTGGCCCAGGTCCCGCCCCCGCCCGGGACAAGACCGCAGTCGGCCGGGACAACACCGCCTTCGGCCGGGACTTCGACATCGCGGCCTCACTGGACCCGAGAGTCGGCCGTGTTGCGCTTACCCGGTTCTATATCGCTGGACGACCTCTCGCCCGAGTGGGCATGGGGTGGGTCGAGGGGGAAGGGGGTGCGGGTTGCCGTGGTCGACAGTGGCATCGATGCCGGCCACCCGGACCTCGAGGGGACCGTGGACGACCAGGGCGGGATCGTCGTCACGGTGGACGAGGGGGGAGAGGTGGTCGTCACCCCCGGCCCGCACGACGATGCGTTCGGCCACGGAACCGCGTGCGCCAGCATCATTCACGGCTTGGCCCCTGAGGCCAGCATTGCGAGCGTCCGTGTCCTGGGCGAGGGACTGGGGGGAAAAGCCAACGCCTTCCTGGCCGGCCTGGGCTGGGCGGTCGAGCAAGGCTTCGACATCATCAATTTGTCTTTAGGGACGTCCAGGCGCGACTGGGCGCTCGCCTTCTACGAGGTCTGCGACCGGGCATATTTTCAAGGTTCGTTCGTCGTCACCGCGGCCAACAACGTGGCGCGGCCGTCGTTCCCGTCCCTTTACGCTTCCGTCGCCAGCGTGGCCTGCAACCTGTCAAAGGACCCTTTCCGGTTCCATTACAACCCCGACCCGCCCACTGAGTTCCTCGCCCCCGGCATCGACATTGAGGTGTCGTGGCGAGGAGGAGGTCGGATAGTGGCAACGGGCAACTCCTACGCGGCACCGCACATCGCCGGTTTGGCCACGTTGGTCAAAGCCAAACACCCTGAACTTCGCCCGTTCCAGCTGAAGACTGTGCTTTGGGCCACCGCCGCAAACGTAAGAGAAGCGCCTCGGCCGGCCGGCCGTTTGAGCAGAGTGATGACAGCCCGGTCGACCGCAGTTGGCCCGCGTGCCACCAGCGCGCTGCGCGGCGTATAACCCCCGCTTCTGGTCCCTAGGTCGATTGGCGCGCCGGCGGCGGCGAAAAATTGCGGTAATGGCGGTTTGGGGCCGTCGGATCGGTGGTATAACTCCGTCGCAAGCGAAAATCGTCGGCTGCGCCTGGATTGTTTGCAGCCACGACCAGGGGGGCGCTATGCCGAGCTGAGGGGCTCGGTGTGCAGGGCTGCGGGCCAGGGGCGTGCTGGCCCGCGCCCCGCCAACGCGCTAAATCGCAAAATATGTTCGTTAGCGGCTTGGCGCCCAGTGGTCCTGCTCGAGTGCTGTCCGTTCACTGGGTAAGTTTCGACATTGGGTAGAGTTTCGGGATCGCAACTACTGAGCCACGCCCATTGCTCCCCGTCGACGCACCGACAGATGTCGGTCGCATCCTGGTGGTCACGGCCCACCCCGACGACGTGGATTTCGGCGCCGCCGGTTCTATCGCCACCTGGGTCAAAGCCGGCATTGAGGTTGCTTATTGCGTGGCTACCGATGGTGATGCGGGCGGCTCTGACCGCACGATATCGCGCCCCGATATGGCCCAGCTGCGCCGCGATGAGCAGCGAGGAGCTGCAGCCGAGGTGGGGGTGTCGAACGTCAGTTTTCTCGGCTACCCAGACGGTCGCTTGACCGCCAGCATGGACCTGCGCCGGGATGTCAGCCGAGTGGTGCGCATTTTCCGCCCGGACCGCTTGGTCTGCCCGTCACCGGAGCGCAACTGGGACCGCATTGGTGCGAGCCACCCCGACCACCTGGCGGCCGGTGAGGCTGCTGTTTGTGCGGCTTACCCTGACGCCCGTAACCCCTTCGCCCACCCGGAACTTCTTGAAGAAGGCCTGGAACCGTTCGCCGTGCGAGAGCTGTGGCTGATGGCGGCGCCTAATCCGAACCGCGCTGTGGATATCACCGACACCCTGGACCGAAAGGTGGCGGCGCTGCGCCGCCATGAAAGCCAAGTGGGCCAGGCCGTCGGCCTCGAGGAACGTCTGCGCGCTTGGGGTTCCGCCAACGCGGTTGCCGCCGGGCTGGGCGAGGGACGCCTGGCCGAGGTGTTCCAGGTCGTGGCCATGCCGCCATCCGGGTCGGCCTGACGGCTGGCCTGGTTGACCGACAGCGCAGCCGAGAACGCGAGGCCAAAACGATGCGGATTGCTACCTGGAACGTCAATTCCCTGAAGGTCCGGATGGACCGGGTCCCTGAGTGGCTCGGCTACGCGCAGCCGGATGTGCTTTGCCTTCAGGAGACGAAGCTCTCGGATGCGGCATTTCCCCACATGGCCTTTGCTGCCTTCGGTTACGAGTCCGTGCATCACGGTTCAGGCCAGTGGAACGGCGTCGCCATCTTGTCCCGGGTTGGTGTCGACGATCCTGTTATGGGATTTGCCGACGGGGCCGAGGCAGACCCGGACACGAGATTGGTGACAGCGCGCTGCGGGGGGGTGCAGGTATGCAGTGTCTATGTGCCAAACGGGCGCAGCGTCGGCTCTGAGCATTACGTTTACAAGCTCAACTGGTTAGCCCGTTTGCGAAAGCACCTGGCGGCGGTGGCGAAACCGAGCGACGCCGTCGCTGTGTGCGGCGACTTCAATATCGCCCCGACGGACAAAGACGTCTGGGATCCGGCTGCATTTGTGGGCGCGACGCACGTGACGCCTGAGGAACGTCAGGCCTTGGCGGACCTCGAGTCCTGGGGCCTGGTCGACGCTTTTCGCCAGCGATGGCCAGAAGAGGGGCTCTACACGTACTGGGACTACCGCGCCGGAGACTTCCACGAGCACCGCGGTATGCGGATCGACTTGGTCCTTGTTAGCAAAGTGCTGGCCAGGAACGTCACGTGGGCGTTGGTCGACCGGAATGCACGCAAGGGCAAACTCCCTTCAGACCACGCCCCGCTGTTCGTGGACGTAGAGGTTTAAGCGAGCCAAACTCCAAATGAGGGCGACGGGCCGCTAGAAAAACGGGCCCGAGTCCGGAAAGAGACGGTAGGACCGCTCAGCGGTGCAAGGAACCCCGGGCACGACTGCCCACACCAGGCCCCGGCATGCTGCCAATGAGGCTCTTCGGCAGCGACGGAAGGCGGGTGAGCTCGTCGGTCTCCCATTCCCACGGCAGGGGTAGTGCGGCGGACCCGCTGCCCTGGAACGGTCGAGGCCGGCGAGGACGGGAGGTCCCGCTGGAGCCGCCCCGACCGCGGTAAACGATCAGCCCGCTTATTGGGTCGGGCACAGCATCCAGAGCGGCTTGGACATGGGGTAACGCCCTCCAGGCCTCCCAGGACTTGATGTCTGCGAACTCCAGTTCGAGCACTACTCCCCAGCTGTGCCGGTGCCATGACCAATCCTTGGCCCCGGTCGACAACGCCGACTCCAAAAGCGGGTCGCCGTGCATGTCGGACCAGAGAGCGGCCGAAGAGGCGCCGTCGAAGACCTCGATCGAGTACCACTCAGACATTCCGGGGCTCAGTGTACCCCTTGGCGCACGACCCCGTCCAGGTTTGTGAAGGGGTGCACAAGAGCCGTGGGGTGCCGGGGGGCGCCGCTGCGTCTGGCCCGTGCCACGTTGTGTGGCCGCTCGGCCGGCGGTTCACCTCCGCGATGCAGATTTGTAACCGGATTGAGGTTTTACGGCCGCCGGGCCGCGCCTACTATCGGCGGTGCCCCTGGCATAGCGTGTTAGCTCGTCCGCGTGGGGGTGTCCGCCACTTCACTGACTGGGGGCTAAATGGGGCAGCCACTGGACCATCAACGCCCGAGCAAACTGGCCCGCTTGGCCCGCTTGGCCCGCTTGGCCGGTGCCTCATGTTTGTGGTTGGCTGCGACGACAACAGCGGTAGCGGCCACCGCCGGGCCGGCGCCGGCTCAGGTACCTGGAAGCGGGGCCACCGCCACGACCTGCGCGGCCAACCCGGGCCAGGATGGTTGCGCCATCTCAACGTTATCGCTGAGCAGCACGGGCCTCGCCAATTGCGGTAGCGGTTGCGACCTCGACGTGGGATCGACGGTGGAACTGGCGATCGAGGTCATCTACACCGATGGCTCGGAAGCACCTCTTGATGTCGCGGCGACCGGGAGCAATGGTCCTCAGGCGACCTTTTCGACGGAGCCCGTCCCGTCAGGAGCGTTCACGCTAAGCGGGGTAGTAAATAACGCCGACGGAGCGGCCGAGGTCCAGTTGACCGCAGACGAGGCCAGCACCGGCCCGGCCGTCGTTGCCGTCAGTTATGACGGCTTGGAGGCTTTGTCCCCATCGATCACCGCTGAGGTCAGCCCTACATGCGGGACTGCGGGCCAGCTCGCATGTACCGAGGTAAATGGTGCCCTGGTGACTGTCCAGGCGGTCGCTACCAGTACCGCCAGCGATATACCTGTACCCGGCGCGGTAGTAGACATCGCCCAGGCCGGGCCGGCTAGCGGGACCGGGGCATCTGTTGGCAACCAGCCGTGCTACCCGCAGGGTGGCGGTGATACGTGTGGGCCGGTGCCCGGGGGCGACCCGGCGACGGCGTCGCCCGCCACGTGCACCACCCTCGCTACGGGGTCGTGCCCGCTCACCGCGATGTGGGACGGCAGCGCCGAGAACTTCTCGCACCCCGACACATTGACCCTTTACCCGCCTCCCGGATATGTCGTAACCGGTGTTTCCGGTTGTCAGCGCGGTAAGCGGGGCCGGCCCCCCGCTCACCTGTGACCTCACCGTCGCTGACGGGAGCAACCCCCTCGCGGTCTCGTTCAGTCTGGAAGCCGTGTCCATCTTGACTGTGAACCTGGCCGGCCCTCTGGAACCGGGTTGTCAGCCGACAACATGTCTCGGGCCGACATACGACAATGATGCTGTGGACGGGGCCACCGTTACGGCCACGCCGACCGGTGGTACGCCAGGCGGGCCGAGCACCTGTCAGGTCGAGGGCGGCAGCCCGGGTGACACCACCACTGGGCAAGACGCCTCGTGCACGATGGCCCTGTTACCCGGGACCTACAGCGTGGCCACGCCGTCGACGGTGGACACACCGGATAGCGAGGTCGATATCGACGTCGCCTACATCACCGGCGCCGATCCCCAAACGGTGACGCTGGCGCCCGGCGGGAGCGGGGCCGTCACCTTTTCCAGTGCCTACGGGCCCACCATAACGGTGGACCTCGCTGGCCCCGAGGAGCCGAGCGAACCGGGCATCGACGGCAGCTCCTCAGCTACGGGCACTGTCTACGACAACGACGCGGTAGACGGTACGACCGTCACGGTAACTCCGACGGGAGGGACGCAGGGCAGCGCGGCTACGTGCCAGGTCGACGGCGGCTACCTGGGCGACAATGTCCACTACGGCGCCCCGGCGTCCTGTGACGTGAGCGTAGTTCCCGGCACGTACACCGTGTCAGTGCCCGAGACGATCGAGACCCCCTACAGCGAGGTGGGTATCCCGGTCGCGTATGTCAGTGGCGCCGCTAACCAAACGGTGACCGTGTCGCTCGGTAACGACCAGGAGGTCAACTTCTCCACTGTTTACGAGCCCACCATCACAGTTAACCTCGCTGGCCCGCTCGAGCCGGGGTGCGTGGCCACTAAATGCTCGACCGAGGAAATGGTCTATGACAACGACGCGGTGGCCGGGACGACGGTAACTGTGACGCCGACCGGAAGCACGGCCGGTACGACGCAGACGTGCCAGGTCCAGGGTGGTTACCCGGGCGATAACGTCGATTACGGCCAACCCTCTTCGTGCATTGTTGGCGAACCTCCGGGCACCTACAGCATCTCAGTGCCCTCGACGATCGAGACTCCATACAGTGAGGTTGGTATCCCGGTGGCGTACGTTACGGGTCAAAACCCGGAGTCCGTAACGCTGAGCGCGGGGCAAAACGCGTCCGCCAATTTCACCAGTGCGTACGAACCGACGATAACTGTCAGCGTGGCCGGCCCGCTGGAACCGACCTGCAGCAGTGGCGCCTGCCCGGCGGGGGAGAAGGTCTACGACGACGACGCCGTCAATGGCACCACCGTGACCGTGAAGCCCACCGGCAGCACACCGGGAGCGGCCATGACGTGCCAAGTAGAGGGCGGTGAGCCCGACGGCACCACTGGTGCTCGCCAGGAGGCTTCCTGTGATGTGGGAGTTTCACCCGGGACTTACAAGGTTTCGGTGCCGGCGCGCATTGTGCCCAGCCCTGATTACGGGTGGGGCGACATCGAAGTAAAAGGACCGAACCCTCAGGAGGTGACGGTCGGGTCGGGTGGGGCCAATAGCTTGACTTTCACTACCGCGTACGAAGGAGCGGACAACCTTGGTTCCGGGGCCGCGTCAGCCCGCTCCAAAGACGGGCTATTGACAGCCAGCGGCAGCGGGGGCACGGGCACGGTGGCTGTGGAGGAGTACAGCTCCGACCCGGAAGGACCGCCTGCCTTCAATAATTACAGCACCAGCAACGACTTTTTCGATGTGTCGGTCACGCCCGACAGCACCTTCGACAAGGTGGTGGCGACAGTTTGCGGGCTAAACGGGAACCCCGACGCGATGTGGTGGTGGGACACCGCCGCCGTACACGGGAGTGGGGGCTGGGAGCCGGTGACGCCCGCGGCTGCCGTCAGCTCCTTGAAACCCGGTTGCCTCACGGCGGCGATTACCGCTACCACGAGCCCACCGGTGACGGAATTGGGCGGGACGGTGTTCGGGGTTGCGTTGCACCTGGCGTCACAGCACGTCAGTTTTACCTCCCGCGGCCCGACCCCGGCCGTGGTGGGCGCCACCTACAGGCCCGAGGCCGCCGCCAGTTCCCACCTCGCCGTTACCTTTAGTATCGACCCCTCCTCCGCCAAAGGGGTGTGCACGCTAGCGGCGAGCGGGACGCTCAAGTTCACGGGGGCCGGCTCATGTGTGCTCGACGCCACCCAGTCCGGTAACTCCCATTGGGCCGCGTCGGTGGACAAACACGACATCGTGGTGCTCGCCGGTAAGCCTATGGCTCAGGCGGCGACTTACTCGACGTCGACCGGCAGGGCCCTCAAGGTGACAGCCAGGAACGGACTTCTGGGCAAGGACATCGTTAACGGCGCCACCATCTCCTCACACACGGCGCCGGCCCATGGCACCCTGACCCTCCTGGGAAGTGGCGCGTTTACCTATGTCCCACGGCCATCTTTTTCAGGGACGGACCATTTCACCTACACCCTGCGCAACAGTCTTGGTCGTTCCACGGCCACGGTCAGTATTGCCGTAAACGACCCCGTACGGGCCCGTGAGGTCCGTGGCAAAAACCGCCATGCCGGCCGGGCTTAAGCCGTCGTGCCCGGTGACTACGAGCTTTGAGCGACAACTGGCACCCGGCCTACCGCAGGTCAAAAATGCCTTGAACGGCTAAGCGTCGCCCTCCCGGACCACCTCTAGGATTGCTGTCCCAAACCGAGCCACTTTGATGGCCCCCACGCCGGGCACGCTGAGCAGTTCGGCTTCGCTGGCTGGTTTGCGCACGGCGATGGCCGTGACCGTGGAGTCGTGCAGGAGCACGTGGGCCGGTACCCCGGAGGCGCGGGCCAGGCGGCGGCGCCACTCGGTCAGTCTTTGAGTAAGTGCAACCGTGGATGCATCGGCCTGGCCACTCCCCTCCGATCCGGTGCGGGGACCACGGCGGGCGAGCCTTCGACGAGCCGACGCCAGGAAATCGAGCGTCACCTCGTCGGGCCCGTCCGCTTCGGAGCGCCGGCCCCAAGTGCCGTTGGTTCGCCCAGGGGTGTGTGGTCCGGCACCAACGTCCGAGGGGTGGTCGTCGCCAGCCCCTCCAGACAGGTCACAACGAGCAGCCAACGCTCCTAACCATGGGCTTGGTTCACGCCACAACATGGCCCCATTGCTCGAGCGTCTTTTCCTGGCCCACGAGCAATAGAGCTCGCGTTCGGCCCGGCTGAGGGCCACGTACAGGAGGCGGCGTTCTTCGGCGAGAGCGGTCGGAGTGGAGGCGTAGGCGATCGGGACGAAGCCGGTTTCCAGGCCGCAGACCCACACTGCTGCCCATTGCAGTCCCTTGGCCCGGTGGAACGTGGACACGATGATGGCCTCGCTGCCCGTGGCGATATCAGGCTCATCCTCCCGGAGCTGCGAGCTATCCGCTGACCCGACGGCCTGTAGCGGCACGCCCGCCCGGCGCAGGGCCTGGGCAACCGCGCTGGTCTGGGAGTTGGCCCGCACGAGCACTGCCATCTGGTCCCAGCGAAGCCCTCTCGCACGTGCGGCCAAGACCTGCGCGGCGACGCCGGCCGCCTCCGCCTCCTCGCTCGGGTAGCACCGCAGCAGGGGGAGTGGCCCATCTGGCCGGCTCGACCGGGCCGCCGTTGCCTGCCGGCCGAGCACCGAACTGGCGGCCGCCACCACTTGCGGGCTGGAACGATGGTTGTCGTCCAGGCGGACGACCTCGGCCCCCGGCCAGCGGTCGGGGAAGTTGGCCAGGAACGCCGGGTCGGACCCGTTCCAGCCATAAATGGCCTGGTTGGGATCGCCGACGACAAAGAGGTCGTCATTGTCGCCCAGCAGGGCCATCAGCATCCGGTACTGGAGCGGGTTCACGTCCTGGAGCTCGTCGACGTACACATGACGCCAGCGCCAGCGCTGGGCGGCGGCGAACCGGCTGTCTCCTTCCAGGGCGCTTGTGTAGCGGGCCAACAAGTCGTCGAAGTCGACCACGCGGCGCCGGCGCTTCTCGTCCTCGTAGCGGGCGTAGAGGCCGGCGATGGCTTCGGCGTCCGCCGGCAACTCCCGGTGGGCTTCCTTAGCCGCGGCGGCGTAGGCGGCTGGGTCGACTAGGCGGGCCTTGGCCCATTCGAGCTGGCTGGCCAGGTCGGCGACGGCTACGTCCTGAAGCCCGGGCCTCCCGGGCGCCAGCTCGCCTATCAGCCTGCCCTTGCGCTCTAGCAACGCTGGCTCCGGCGCCCGGCGATCTGCCCACCACCGCCTCAACTGGCTGACGGCCAGGGAGTGGAAAGTCCCGGCCGTGACCGGCGCGGCCAAGCCCATCTGGTGCAGGCGCTCCCGCAGCTCGCCGGCGGCCTTCCGGGTGAAGGTGATGGCCACCACGTGACCGGGGTCGGCGGCGCCGCGCATGGCCCGGTAGCCGATGCGGCGGACCAGTACGCGGGTCTTGCCGGCTCCCGCTGAGGCCAGCACGCACACCGTTGCCGACGTTGCGGTGACGGCTTGTTGTTGTGAAGGAGTGAGATCAGCGAGCAGGTCCACGGGGGAGGCGGGGCCACGGCCCCCGCGGTTATGTCGGTACAGGCTTGGGTGGTCCGAGCTGCGCCCGTCAGCGCCTTGCTGGCACTGATCTGGGCCCGCGCTGCTGGATGGCCCAGCACCAGCGTCCCGGGGGCGACCACTGGTGATGGGCTCACCACCGGCGCTGGCCGCCGGCGGTTGGCCAACGCGACCCTGGGGCAAACTCACAAGCATGTAGTTCACCCTATAAGCCGGCAAGGACCGGCACCGTGGATGGCGGGCCCAGTCCACGACGGGCCACTCCACAACGGGCGCGGTCCGACGCCAGGCCCGGCGATTGGCGAGAACTGCGAGTGGCACACACATCGGTGGCCGAGGCCAGGTGGGACGCCCCGTGTGCCGGGTGCCCGGTCCGGGCGGAGTCGGCGAGTAGTCTTTCGGCCGGAACTTATGGCGCTCAGCACTTTCGCCAGCGGGCGCCTCTGGGGCGCACAATACGGGACCGGGAGGCCCTGGGTGCTCGCGCTGCACGGCTGGGGCCGGGACCATCACGATTTCGATGAAGTACTGGCCGGTCTTGACGCAGTGGCACTTGACCTTCCCGGTCACGGCGTCGCCCCCGAGCCGCCAGGAGCGTGGTCTACACGCGAGTACGCCGAGTGGGTGGCCCCGGTCCTGCACGACATCGGCGATGGTCCCTGGGTCGTGCTCGGTCACAGCTTTGGGGCCCGGGTGGCGGTCCATCTCGCCGCCCTGAACGGTGCCGCGCCCGATGGCGGCCCAGGTATCGGTGCCCTGGTGCTCACCGGTGCGCCGCTCGCCCCGCCGCCGGGGAAGCGGTCGGCCCGGCCGTCGCTCGCGTACAGGGCCGGACGGGCGCTTCATCGCGTGGGGGTCGTGTCTGACGCCCGGATCGAACAGCTGCGACGCCAATATGGGTCGGATGAGTACAAGCGGGCCACTCCGGTCATGCGAGGGGTCCTTGTGAAAGCGGTGGGCGAGACGGCCGGGGCCGCTTACATCCCGCCGTTGCGCCAGTGGGCCTCCGACGGTGGGGCCGTCGAACTCGTGTGGTGGGAGCACGACCCCGAAGCTTCACTGGCCGGAGTACTGGCCGGTCTAGATGGCCTGACGTCGCCGCGGGCGACGGTCGTCCCCGGTTCAGGCCACCTGATGAGCCGAGAGATGGTCGGTCAAGTCAGGTCGGCACTCTTGCGCCACCGGCCGCCGGCATGACGGCGGTGCGCATGAGGGTCGCCAGCATGAGGGCAGCCGGCATGAGGGTCGCCAGCAGTACAGGCCTAAGCGTGAAGGCCGCCCTTGTGGCGCCGACGATGAGGCCGGCAGGATGAAGCCAGCCGCATGAAGAGCAACTTGCTCGACGCGGCCGGTCTCGGGCTTTGCGTCATCGCCCTCGTCCTCGCCTACGTGAGGTGGCTAAGGGTTGCTCAGCGTGAGCACTACTTGCCTGGTTCGGCGTCTCGTTTCGCTCGACGGTGGTGGGGCGCCGGGCCGCTCAACCAGGTGCTCGGAACGGCAGGCGCCGCCGGCGCCGTCGTGTCCGTCTGGTACCCGCCGGCCGCCTTTGCTGCCGCTCTGGCGGCGGGCGCCGGCCCTCTGGGCCTTACTTTGCGAGGCCGGACGTCGAAACTGGCGTGGACGCCGCGGTTGCGCCGTCTCGCCGGTGCCAGCGTTGTCATGGCTGCTGTCCCCATCGGGGCGCTGGCCGCCGTCGGGTTGCCCGCCGCCTTTACTGCGGCCGCACTATGCGCAATAGGGGCGCCGCTCCTCGTGGACGTGGCTCTCTTGCTCATGAAATGGCCGGAGGCCCGGTTGCTTCGGCCCTACGTGCAACGGGCGAGCCAGCGTCTGGTATCGGTCAGGCCCCGCATCGTGGCTATTACCGGTTCCTACGGCAAGACGACGACGAAGGGGTACGTAGCCCACCTGGCTGCCGGCAGCACCACTGTGGTCGCCACCCCGGCAAGTTTCAACAATACGGCGGGGTTGGCCCGGGCCATAAACGAGCATTTGGCCACGGGGACAAAGGTTTTTGTGGCCGAGATGGGCACGTACGGGCCGGGGGAAATAGCGGCCATGTGCAATTGGGCCGTCCCGGAAATAGGTGTTATTACCGCGGTCGGCCCTGTCCACTTGGAACGGATGGGCAGCCTCGAGCGAATTGCGCAGGCCAAGTCGGAAATCCTGGACAGGGCTCAGGTTGCCATCCTGAACGTCGACTTCCCGTTGTTGGCGGACCTGGCGAAAAGGGTAGAAGATAAGGGCAAGTTTGTATGGCGGTGCTCCTCCACCACGCCGGAGGCAGACGTGTCGGTGGTACCGGAACACGGGAAGTTGCACGTCCGGACCTCGAACCTTCGAGGCGAAATGGACACGCTTGTCGACGCAGAGCCCGAGGTGGAGCCAGGAAATGTGGCCTGCGCGGTGGCGGTCGCTCTTTCCCTCGGGGCACCACCCGACATTGTCGCCTCCCGTCTGGCCGACCTCCCGGGAGTTCCTCATCGGCGAGACGTCCGGCAGTCAGCAAACGGTGTAAACGTAATCGACGACACTTACAATTCCAACCCGGCCGGCGCTAATGCGGCCATCAATCTTCTTGGTATAAGAGCGGCGGCCGATGGACAGAAGGTAGTAGTGACGCCCGGTATGGTCGAGCTGGGCCATCTTCAGGCCGAGGAGAACGCCAGGTTCGCCACCAGTGCCGGCGCGGTGGCAACGCAACTGGTGGTGGTGGGCCGCACCAATGCCCGTTCATTATTGAATGGCGCCCGCACGGCTGGGCTTCCGGCGCGCAAGGCCCGCAACCTGGCGGAAGCGGTGGCCTGGGTTTCCGCTCACCTCGGCCCCGGCGATGCCGTCTTGTACGAGAACGACTTACCGGACCATTACCCTTGAGAGGGTGAGCTCAGTCGGGAACGCCCTCTCCGGGACAGACAAAGTCGGGGTCATTTTCGGCGGCCCGTCGCCCGAGCACGACGTCAGCATCCTCACGGGACTGCAGGCGGCGAGGGCCCTGGTTACGGCGGGGCGGGGGGCGGGCGGCGTGGAAGCCATCTACTGGACGAAAGGAGAGCGCTTCGTCTCGGTTGACCCGACCCTGGAGGCGTCCGCCTTCGTCGACGGCCCTCCTAAAGGCGCCAGGGACCTCAGGTTCGTAGCTCAGCCCGGCGGCGGTTTCTTCAGTAGCAAGGGCGGCGTGCTGGGGGGCGGAAAGGAACGGCGCCTGGAACTCGAAGCTCTGGTCAATTGCTGTCACGGGGGCCCAGGTGAGGACGGCACGCTCCAGGCCGCACTTGACATGGCCGGAGTACCCTACACGGGCCCGACGGTCGCCGGCGCGGCGCTGTGTATGGACAAGCTCGGCTTTGGCTCGGTGGCGATGGCTGCCGGCCTGCCAACGCTACCTCGTACCCTCGTACTCCCGGGGTCTGACGCCCCGGCTTGGGAGGGCGTCGACGGGCCCTACATCGTCAAACCCCGGTTCGGTGGCTCCTCGATCGGGATCGAGGTGATTAACGGCTGGGCCGATGTCCTGCGTTATGTGGAGCTTGGGGGACCGCACACGCAACAAGGGGTCATCGCCGAGCCCTTCCATAAAGACGCGGCTGACGTCCAGGTCTCAGTCCGCTCCTACCCGGCTCTGGCGTTGTCATTGTTCGAGCGACCCCTCCGAACCGGCACGTCGACCCAAATCCTTTCGTACTCGGACAAATATCTCGGGGGCGAGGGGATGGTCAGTTCTCCCCGCGAGGTGCCGGCCAAGCTTGCTACTGGTCTCGAGAAGGAGCTGCGGGAGGCCGCGTCAACGATCGCCCCGCTGGCCGGCGCCCGGGGGGTGTGGCGAGTGGACTTCCTGGTGGAACCGGACGGCGGGAGCTGGTGGTTGAACGAGGTGAACACTGTGCCTGGCTCGTTCGCCAAATATCTCTGGGTGGGAGACGCCGCCGTTGACTTCCCCTCGCTTCTGTCGGACATGGTCGAGGAAGCCAAGCGTAAGCCCAGTGCCCAGTGGACCTCGATCGGGGCGGATGGGTCGGCCTTGCGTTCAGCGTCCTCGATCGCCAACAAGCTCGGGTAGCCCGAGAAAGCAGCGCTGCGACGGCTGATGGCTTACCCCGAGAAGCTCCTCAACCCGGGAGAGCAAGTAGTCGTCGACGTCGTCCCGCACTGGAAGTACCTTTTGCGCCCAGCCTTGGTAGTTATCCTCGTCCTGGCCGGCGCGATCGTCGCCCTGCAGCTTCAGCCACAGCCGCCTCGCTGGGCCCAACTGGCCATCGCCGGTGTCATGGTGCTGTCTCTACTGTGGTTGGCGGCACGCTACCTCCGTTGGGTGACCACATCGTTCGTGGTGACCAACCAGAGGTTGATCCTGAGAAAGGGCGTTTTGCGGCGTTCCGGCCGTGAGATCCTGATCGACCGGTTGAGCGACATCACATACAAACAGACGCTTTCAGACCGGCTGTTGCGATGTGGTGACATTGTGCTCGAGGCCCCCGGCCGGGAAGGCCAGGAGGTGCTGGCGGACTTGCCCCGCCCGATCAAGATCCAAAACGAGATATGCCGCATGGTCAGTCAACGTCAGGTCGCCCAAGCCCCAGCGGCCGGATGGCAGGCGCCGGTGCCGTCCCCGGCTGAGCCTGCCAGTGCCGGCTTGGCTGCAGGAGGCACGGCCAGCGGCGAGCTAGCGCGAGGGACGGTAACGGGTTCGGGCCGGGTGTATGTGGGGCAGGCGCCGAGCGAGGTGACGACGGGATCTCTTGGCGAACCCACCGTCGCCGAACAGTTGAGCCAGCTGGACGACCTGCGCCGGCGGGGTGTGATCAGCCGGCGCGAGTTTGCCGCTAAGAAAAGCGAACTGCTTTCACGCATGTGAGCAGCCCCGGAAGTACGCCCAGGCCAGACAGTGCCAAGCCAGAAAGTGCCAGGCCAGAGAGTGCCAAGCAAGAGAGCAAAGGTGGACCGGCTGACGAACCGGACGGGTTCGAAGAAAGTACTCCCGAGAAAAGCGACCCCGGGACAGGTGGGCTGAAATTCGCGGGGAACAGCGAGCACCGTGTGCTGGCGGCTCTCAGCAAGGTGTTGCCCCGCCCTCCGGAGGGTGAACTCTGGGCCGGAGACGACACGGCCGTTGTCGTCGTGCCGGGGCTGGGCAAAGGACTTTCCGGGGGCCTTCGCCTTCTCTTGACCGCTGACGCGGTCGTGTCCGGGATTGACGCGGATCTTTCGCTGACGTCGCTACCCGATTTCGGTTGGAAAGCGATGGCCGTCAACCTCAGTGACATTGCCGCCATGGGGGGTACGCCGCGTCATGCACTGGTGAGCGTGGTCGGGGCTAGCCCCGAGCAGTTGGGCTCAATTTACGAGGGGATCCTCGAAGCAGCGGCCGCTTATAACTGTCCGGTCGTGGGCGGCGATCTCAGTGCCGGGACCGAACTGGTCGTCAGCGTCGCCCTGACGGGATGGGTCAACGGGCCACCGGTGCTGCGCAGCGGGGCCAAGCCCGGCGACACCATCTGGGTTACCGGCCCATTGGGCGGGGCGGCCGCCGGGCTGCGGTTGCTCAGACAACACGCGATGTCCGGCACCACCGGGCCCGAGGAAATGACCGCGGCCGAGAGCGAGCTTGTCCGGGCGCACGTCCGACCCCGGCCGGCCTTGTCCGAGGGAGCAATGGCACGGGAGATCGGCGCCACCGCCATGATCGACGTATCTGACGGCCTGGCCGCGGACCTCTCCCTTATCGCCGACCTATCGGGCGTGGGTTTCGAGCTTCTCGATATTCCCATCGCCCCCGGTGCCACGCTGGCTGAGGCGCTCGGCGGCGGCGACGACTACGTGCTCGCATTCACAATGCCTAGCGCGACAGGGCCTAGCGCGACAGGGCCTAGCGCGACAGGGCCTCGCGATGGGCCTAGCGCCAGGGCCTCGCCCAACAGCGCCTAGCTCGACCGGGTCTGGCCCGGCTGAGACTGATCTGATGGACGACATAGCCGGCGCATTCTCGCAGGCGGGTCTATCGCTTCCCATTCCGATCGGCACGTGTGTGCCGGATGGGGACCGGCGGTTATTGGCGGGGCGACCGCTCAAGGTGACCGGCTGGGACCACTCTCTTTGAGCCTGGTCCGTTTGAACCCATTATCCGAGTGAGAGGTCCCTTTGAACCTGGTCCCTTTTGAGCCTGGCCGCTTTTGAGCATGGCTCTCACTCGGATCATGGGCCCTGAGCATGGCGGTTGTGACATTCGCCGCTGCGTGAGCGTCCCTATTGGCACCATAGTGTGACGTCGGTCACTGCCCGGCCGGCCGCTGTGACAAAGGCCACACCGGATAAGCACGTAGTCCCCAAAAATGGGGCCTTTTCCCCATGTTGATTGCCTGCCAATCCTGCGAGGCTTTGTGTAACCTGCTTTGGGCCTGCTCTAGCCACCCAGCCGGCAGGTCGCGACACCCGTTGTGGTTTAGGGCCCAGTAACGTTCTTCCGAATTCTGCGTCCCTTTCCTCAAGAGGAGCGAGCGACTTACCGACGTTCTTAATTGAGGATTTCCCGGGCCGCCGGGGACACGGACACCCGGGCTGCCGGGGAACAAGGAGGAGACCGGCAACGTGCATGACGCAAGCCCTGCTGTGCTGCAGTCCGACCCCACGCAGGTAGAGCGCGGGGCGGAGAGGACGTTTACTAGACCGGCGGCTCTGCCTATGGCCCACCGGCCGCATCGCCCCGGAGTAGTCAGCCTGAGTGGCCAGGACCCTGTCCCCGTCCAGGCCCACCCACGGCGTGTCGAAGCCAACCACGTAAGCCAAGCTGGCCAGGCGTTTGCGGACCTGCTCCTGGTCGGCGCTACTGCTGGTCGTTGCCCCCTGGCTCTGTTGACCGTGGTCAGCGGCGACGGTTGGAGCACCCTCTCTTTTGGAGCAGAACGAGAGGCCCTCGAGGACCCCGAACTGTTCGACATCATCGCCGGCCGGAGGGAACCAGTCGAGGTTACCGACCCCGGTAGCAACCCGGCTCTGGCCAACAGCCGCCTGGCCCGCTCAACTCTGGGCATCCGGTGGCTACTCGGCGTGCCATTGCTGGGCCCCAGCGGCGAGGTCAACGCCATCTTCGCCGTGCTGGACACCGAGCCACGTGAGCTGGCCCCCCGCCAGCGTGCGTCCATGGTGGCCACGGGCCGCCTAATTTCCGGGGCGCTCTCCGCTCACCGGGCGGCGGACAACATCGCCGGCCCTCCTGCGGTATCCGAGCACGCCAATGGCTCCAAGCAGGCTGCGGATGGGCACTCTCTGCTGCGCAGCCATGAAGTCGCCGCCCTGTTCGACGTGACAGAACGGACCGTTATCAACTGGGCCGCTTCGGGCAAGTTGGCGTGCTTGCGGACGGTTGGCGGTCACCTGCGTTTTCGCAGCGAGGATGTCATGTCACTTCTCGAGGCGAACTCTCTGAGGCGCCCCACCAGCGTGTGACATCTGAGGCCGGGCCTCGGTCGGCGCCGCCTCCCGCTGTCCGGCCGACGCCCGTCAGGGCCGAGCCACTAGCTCGCCTTCGTTACCTTCCCGGCGCGGATGCACGAGGTGCAGACAAAAACACGCCTGGGGCTCCCGTCGACTACGGCGCGAACTCGTTGGATGTTGGGGTACCAACGCCTCTTAGTGCGCCGGTGGGAGTGACTGATGCTCATACCCACTGACGGGCGCTTACCGCAAACCTCACAAACCGCAGCCATAGACCTCGACAGGATAGCAGCCAACGTGCGTGGAGCGGGCGTCGGCGAGAGGTCCCGGTGACCTCCCTCTCGTTTGGTGTCACACCTGTACCAGTAGTGTTCATATGGGATGGGACCAGCAGGAAGTCTCTCGGCCACTGATCTGGCGCGCGTTGTGCGCACCTATAGCCACGCGTTGGCGGACAACCGGGCCACTCTCAACCGGCTCAACGTGTTCCCCGTCCCGGACGGTGACACCGGGACCAACATGGCCCTGACCGTCGACGCCGTAGAGCGTGAACTAGCCGCTGCAGAAGCCGGAGGTACCCAGCTCGACCTCGACTCGGTGGCCACGAGCTTGAGCCACGGTTCGCTGATGGGAGCACGCGGCAATTCCGGCGTCATCCTCTCCCAGGTTTTGCGCGGTATGGCCGGCGCTTTTCGTGAGGCGGGCGGCCGAGATGGCGGGAACGCCACCGTGGGCCCCGCTGACCTCGTGGACGCGCTGGCCCGCGCCAGCGCCAGCGCCTATGCCGCCGTCAGTAACCCGGTGGAGGGGACCATCCTGAGCGTGGCCAAGGCCGCCTCAGAGGGAGCTGCCCGGTCTCTTGACGAAGACCCGGGGGCCAGCCTGGCTCGGGTGCTAGAGGCTGCTCGCAAGGACGCGTCGGAGGCGCTGGCCCGGACCACGTCACAGCTGCCCGCCCTGCGCTCAGCCGGCGTCGTTGACGCCGGAGGGGCCGGCTTGGTCCTCTTGATCGAAAGCTTCCTGCAAGTCGTCGAGGGTCGGCCGATCGACCCGCCGCCCGTACCTGCCGGGCTGTCAACCGAGAGGACCACCGGTGCGACCAGGGCCAGCACACCCCCTGGGCCATCTGAAGTGCTCGACGAGGCCACAGACGAGGCCACGAATCTTCGCTACGAAGTCATGTTCTTCCTCGAGGCGCCAGACGAATCGATACCGGCGTTCCGTTCAGTATGGGCCAGCTACGGCGGCTCCATTGTCATCGTCGGAGGTGGCGGTCTCCATAAATGCCACATACACACCGACGACATCGGCGGGGCAATCGAAGCGGCCATCGAAATAGGCCGCCCTCGTGAGATCCAGGTGACCGACCTGGCCGAGCAAGTTGAAGAACAACGTTGGGTCAGGGACGCGGCGGCGAGCGGCGTTCAGGAGGCGCCACCAGACGAACCCGTCAAAAGCGCCGTGGTGGCCGTCGCTTCGGGCGAGGGTGTAAAGCGCATATTCCGCTCTTTGGGTGCCCGGCAAATCGTGGCCGGCGGTCAATCAGCAAACCCGTCGACCGAGGAAATACTCCAAGCCATCGCGGCTGCGCCAGCCGAGCAAGTAGTCGTGTTGCCGAACAACCGCAACGTCGTGGCCGCCGCCGAGCAAGCGGCCACTCACTCCACCAAGAAAGTGCGCGTGGTCCCTACTGCTGGGATCCCGGAGGGCTTCGCCGCCCTGCTGGCTTACGACCCCGAAGCGGATGTAGATACCAACGCCGATGCTATGGCCGTGGCCGCCAAACATGTGATCGCAGGTGAGATTGCCCGGGCCTCACGGCCCGCCGCTACCAGCGCTGGCGCGGTGAAGGAGGGTGACTGGCTAGGTATCTCCCGAGAACGTATAGAGGTTGTCGCCCCCAGCCCGGCGACGGCCGCGGATGCCGCCATACTCCTGCTCGACCTCCTGGTGTCGGACAAAGGGGAGCACGAAATAGTGACGGTCATAGAAGGCGAAGGGGCTCACGCCGCCGATACCCGCCGGATCGTAGAGTGGCTGGCCGAAATGCGTCCCGGGACGACGTCGGAAGTGCACCACGGGGGCCAGCCCGTTTACCCTTATCTGTTCAGCGTCGAGTGAGCACCCGCAGGATAGCGTCGGCATGAAGAGCCTGGCCGAACTAGCTGACGCGCCGGTGAGGGAGCTTCGCTCAGCCAAGCGTGGGCTTCGGTCACTAACGGGTGGCAAACAGTCCAACACCAAGCAGGCCAAGGACCGCGCCGATGCCCTCGAGGAAATGGGAATTTTCTCCATCCTCGATTTAGTCACGCACTATCCCCGCCGGTACCTGGACCGGACAACACAGGTGCCTATACCCGACCTCAAAGAGGGAGACGACGCCACGGTGCTGGCGGCCGTGAGGAGAGCTCGCCGGTTGCCTTCGCGACGGGGGGCCAAACCGGTGGTAGTCGTCGATGTGTCGGACGGGCAGGGCTATTTGAGCCTGTCCTTCTTCAATCAGCCTTGGCGCCTCCAATACTTGAAAGAAGGCATGGAGGTGGCTGTTTCGGGCAAGGTGACTACGTTCCGGGGGCGCCGGCAAATGGCCAACCCATCGGTCGAGGTGGTCGAAGGAGAGTGGTCGGGCCGTGTCGTCCCCATCTACCCGCAGTCCGAGAAAGCCGGGATTTCTTCAATGGAAATCGGGTCGTGCATCGAGGAGGCGCTCCAGTG
This sequence comes from uncultured Acidimicrobiaceae bacterium, assembly GCA_963749305.1. Lineage (GTDB taxonomy): Bacteria > Actinomycetota > Acidimicrobiia > Acidimicrobiales > Palsa-688 > Fen-671. Next base: position 682,356 of record CAVVMN010000008.1, on the reverse strand, counting down.
GGTCGGTGAGCTCGACGACCCCGTCCCCGCCACCGCGTTACAAGAACACGGCTTCGCCGGCCGTTCGTGGTCAATGTGGGAAGTCCACCGTCCGGGTTCACTCGGGGGCAAAAGCGAGGCCCGCCGGCGCCTCGGGTTCGACGAATTGCTCCGGTTGCAACTCGTGCTGGTGATGCGCAAGCGGGCCGTGGAGCGCGATTGCCAAGGCATCGCCCACAATGTCGGGTCGGGACTGCTCGAGAGTTTTCGCCAAAGGCTCCCATTTCCTCTTACGGGAGCGCAGAAAAGGGCGATATCCGAGATCGAGGCCGACCTGGCCAAACCCGTACCAATGCACCGGCTGCTGCAAGGCGACGTGGGCGCTGGCAAAACACTGGTGGCTTTATGGTGTTTGCTGACGGCCGTGGCGGGCGGCTATCAGGGCGCCCTCATGGCGCCGACCGAGGTATTGGCCGAGCAGCACCTCATTTCGCTGAAGTCCATGCTGGCCGGCATGTCCGTACCCGACAGAGGGTCATTGTGGGGCGAACGGGAGGTGCGGGTGGAACTGCTGACCAACCGCACAACGGGCAATGAGCGAGCCAGTTTGCTCGCCGGGCTGGCTGCCCGCGAGGTCGACCTGGTCGTTGGTACGCACGCGCTCCTCACCGAGTCGGTGACCTTTGCCCGGTTGGGTTTGGTCGTGATCGATGAACAGCACCGTTTCGGAGTCGAACAACGGTCGGCGCTCCGGGAAAAAGCGGGAGGCCCGGTCCCTGACGTGCTCGTCATGACGGCGACGCCCATACCGCGCACGGCCGCCATGACCGTTTACGGGGATCTCGACACCACCGTGCTCGACGAGCTGCCCCCTGGGCGCACACCAGTCGGCACGGTGTGGGCGCGAGGGCCACTCGACGTGGAGGCGGCGTGGGAGACCGTCCGCCACGAGATCGCGCAGGGTCACCAGGCCTACGTCGTGTGCCCACTCGTAGAAGAGTCCGAGCGGGTCCAGGCTGCCTCCGCCAGTGAAGAGCTGACGCGGCTGGCTGATGGCGCGCTGGCCGGCCTGCGCCTCGGCTTGTTGCACGGGCAACTGCCGGCGCGGGAGAAGGAGGCCGTTATGGCCAAGTTCCGTGCCGGCGAGCTCGAGGTACTGGTGGCGACGACCGTTATCGAAGTGGGGGTGGACGTCCCCAACGCAACGGTGATGGTGATCGAGGACGCCGACCGTTTCGGTATCGCTCAGCTGCACCAGCTGAGAGGCCGTGTCGGGCGGGGGGCGGCCAAGTCGTGGTGCTACCTGCTCAGCGAGGCACCGACACCCGACGGCGAAGAGCGGCTGGCCGCTCTCGAGCGGACCAACGATGGTTTCGAGTTGGCCGAAGTGGACCTCGACCTCCGCGGAGAGGGCACCATCCTTGGGACCCGGCAAAAGGGCGTCAATGACCTGAAGCTCGCCTCGCTGCGCAAGCACCGCAAGTACGTGACGTTGGCGCGGGAGGTGGCATTTGGCATCGTCGGCGCCGACCCCACCCTGGCGGCCCACCCGGGCTTGGCGCGTGAGCTGCGGGCCCTTGTCGACGATGAAGACCGTGAGTACCTGTTCAAGAGCTGACCACCCGGCAACGCAGGTCGTTCCATGCGCGTGATCGCCGGAGAGAAAGGGGGTCGGCGGCTATTGGCCCCGCCGGGCCACGGGACCCGTCCGACCAGCGACCGGGTGCGGGAGGCCGCCTTCTCGATGCTCGATAGCCTGGGAGTGCTGGACGGGGCCCGGGTATGGGACCTGTTCGCCGGGAGCGGGGCCATGGGGATCGAGGCGCTGTCGCGTGGGGCGGCCCACGCCACCTTCGTGGAGCAAGCTAAAGGGGCGGTTTCGGCCACTCGGGCGAACCTGGCCGCGTTGGGTTACGGGAGCAGCCGAGCGACCGTCGTCTGTGGAGACGTGCTCTCGTGGGTCGCCCAGACGGCTGACCGGGGCCGTCTACGGACAACCGGGGTGCGGCCGGCGCCGCCTGGGGCGCTACCACGAGGGACCATGCTGCCTGGGGCGGTCCCACGAGGGACCATGCTGCCTGGGGCGGTCCCACGAGGGACCATGCTGCCTGGGGCGGTCCCACGAGGGACCACGGCCACCGTTGATGAGCTGATGGTCGACCTGGTCACCGCCGACCCGCCCTATGCCTGGGACGGCTGGAGAGCCCTGCTGGACAGCCTGGCCCCAATTCGGCCACTGGTGGTGGCGGAGACTGGAGCCGAGCTCGACCTGCCGGATGGTTGGCAGGCGCTGCGGTCGAAGCGATACGGGGGTACGGTTGTTACGCTGGCCCGTCGCACCCAAGCGATAAAGAACCTGACCGATGAAGACCCGACCGGTGCATCCAGTGACGCTTCAAGGTGACGACGGCCCGCTTGCGAAGGCTGCGGAAGGGGCAGCCCGGACGAGTAAGGCAACGTGGTCATTTGGACAGCACAACGACTAGTCGGCACGAAGAGCAGACAGCACGAAGAGTAGACAGCGCAGCGAGCAGGACAGGCGAAAGGTAGGGCATTACAAGAGTGAGGACACGCCGAACAGTGAGGACGGCTCTGTTCCCGGGGAGTTTCGACCCGTTCCATAACGGGCACCTCGAGATCGTCGAGACCGCGAGCCGGCTCTTCGAGCGCATCGTGATCGCCCCGGTCCGGAACCGTCAAAAGGCGGCCCCGTTGTTTACCGTCGAGGAACGATGCACGATGATCGCGGCCTCAGTGGCCCACCTCCCTAATGTGCAAGTGGCAGATGAAGATTGCCCGGTTTTGGTTGTAGACGTTGCTCGCGCCGTAGGTGCTGACGTGATCGTAAAAGGGCTTCGGGTGGCGTCGGACGCCGAATCGGAACTCCAGCAGGCGCAGATCAACAAGGCCGTTTCCGGCATGGAGACCATCTTCGTGCCGTGTTCTTCCTCCTATTCGTTTATTGCCTCGAAATGGCTGCGTGATTTCATGAGTTATGGGGGAGCGGACCGCGTCGGTGCCATGGTGCCGGCCCCGGTTTTCGCTGTGATGAAGGAGAAGTTCGGTCTATGAGCAATTCGGCCGGCCAGGGCGCCGCCGTCCCCGAGACCGAAGCGCTCCTGCAGCGCATAGCCGGCATGATCGCCGGTGCCAGGGCGCTTCCGCTTTCGTCGTCGGTGAAACTCGACAACAAAGATGAAATCCTGGAACTGCTGAGGGAGGCGACCGACCGCCTTCCCGAAGAGCTTCGCCAAGCGCGCTGGATGATCAAAGAGCGAGAGGAGTTCCTGGCCGGGACGCAGCGCCGGGCGGACGAACTTGTGGAGGCGGGTCGGTCCGAGGCTCAGCGCCTCGTTCAGAGGACCGAGATCTTGAAGGAGGCCCAGGCTCAGGCGCGCCGCACGCTCGAGGAAGCCCGCCAAGAATCACAGCGCCTCCGGCTCGAGGCCGAGGACTACGCAGACCAGAAGCTGGCCCAGTTCGAGATCGTCCTCGAAAGGACGCTGAAAACGGTGGCGTCGGGGCGTCAGAAACTCTCGGGCCTGCCCGACCGGGAAGACGATTCCCTGGGTGGCGGGGCCAGCGGCGGGATCGACACCATGCCGGGACGGGCACGGACGATCCCGGCCCCAAGCGATTTTTCTCGGCGCCTCGCCCGCCCCGGCGCTCAGGTCGGGGGCCGCAGCGCGGGTTGGGGACCAGCGGGCTCTGGCGACCCAGGCAGCGGCCCTGCCAGTGGCGAGGTCCCGCTGCAGGAGGAGAACCTGTTCGACCAGGACCGTCTCGGCCAATAGGGCCAGGGACGGGGCCACGCTTCCCAGCGGAGAGGGGAGCGGCCAAGTCGCGGTTTCTCGTGTAGCATTTAACCTGGTCGTGGGCGTGGGGGAACATTCGCCGCCTTCCTTGTCCGAGCAAGCGGGGTTCACCGACTTCGGTAGGTAGAGATGACAGTTGACCCGTTCGAGGTGTCCCTCAGGGAGTTACGAGGCTCTCGGGGCACCCGCCAAGTAACTCGCAGTACCGTCCTCACTGAGCCTCTGGTGGCGGACGTAGACAGTCGCGTGCCCGCGGGGGCAGAGGTGGTAGCGGACCTGACGCTTGAGGTCATTGACGGGGGCGTGGCTATTACGGGAACCGTTTCAACCAGTTGGGAAGGGGAATGCCGGCGTTGTCTGGCCGCTCTCGACGGAGAGGTCTCCTCGGAGGTCAGGGAACTGTTCCTGCGTGGTGGCGGCCAAGACGAAGGCACCTACAAGATGAGCGACGACCACCTCAACCTGCGCGAGATGGTCCTTGATTCACTGTTCGCCGCTCTGCCCGTCCTGCCCCTTTGTCGTCCAGACTGCCGCGGCGTCTGCCCACGGTGTGGGACCGACCGCAACCTGGAAGAGTGTAGCTGCGAGGAGGTGGAGCTCGATCCCCGGTGGTCGGAGCTCAATGTATTGCGTTCTGGTGACGAGGCGGGCGGCCAGGGCACCGACTGGTAGGCCCGTCGGCCGTTCGGCGGCGGCCACGCCGAGAGCGTGTAATATTGCCAGACCGTGGCCGTACCGAAGAAAAAGACCTCCAAATCTAAGTCGCGCAGCCGGCGGGCCAGCGCGTGGAAGATGAGCATGCCAGCGCGCAGCATCTGTCCCCAGTGCCGCCAGTCCAAAGTGCCGCACACGGTCTGCTCGAACTGTGGCTGGTACAAGGGCCGCCAGGCCGTCGACGTGCGCTAACCAGCGGGCTCTTGGCCTTCTATATGCACCTCAACGGCCCTTTCTTTATGGCCGCCAGTGGGTTCTGCCCGGCCCCAAATGGGACCGCTCCACATGGTTGAGGTCATGGACGGGCTGCCGGTAGCGGTCGACGCCATGGGGGGCGACCGGCCCCCGACGAGGTGGTGGCCGGTGCCCGTCAGGCCGCCAGAGAACTCGGCATACCCGTTCTTCTCATTGGTGACCCGGCCAGTCTCGGCGAGCCTGAAGCCGGCGTTTCCATCCAGCCGGCCAGCGAGGTCATCGAAATGGACGAAGACCCTGGTCGAGCAGTTCGTGTGAAGCGCGACTCCTCCCTGGTGCGGTGCGCTGAAGCGGTGCGGGACGGGAGGGCCTGTGCCATGGTGAGCGCCGGCAATACCGGCGCCGCGATGGCCAGTGCACTGCTCCGGATCGGCCGTTTGCACGGGGTCAGCCGTCCCGCCATCGCCACCCCGATCCCTGTGCCCGGCTCGTCTCCCACGGTGTTGATCGACGCCGGCGCCAATGTGGACTGCACGGCGCCGATGCTCGTGCAGTTCGCCCAGATGGGCTGGGCGCTGGCCTCCGAGCGGTTTGGGATCACGGATCCGCGCGTTGGCCTGCTGTCGATTGGCGAAGAGGCGGCGAAGGGCAATGCGCTGGTGAAGGAGGCTCATTCCCTCCTGCAAGACGGTGCCGCCGGGCCCGAAGTCCGCTTCATCGGCAACGTCGAGGGCCGTGACGTGATGACCGATGGTGTCGACGTGGTGGTGACGGACGGTTTCACTGGCAACGTTGTCCTGAAGACTCTCGAAGGCGGTGTAAAGACCGTCGTTGAGGGCATAGCTAGCGCACTCACGAGCAGCGACGAGGTGAAAGAGGCCGCCAAAGTGGTAATGGAGGCGCTCGTCCCCCTGGCCAACGAGCTCGACCCTGACACCTACGGCGGGGCCGTGCTGCTGGGAGTAGACGGGGTATGCGTCATAAGCCACGGTTCGTCGGGGCGCAGAGCGATACTGAACGCAGTGAAAGTGGCTCACCACGCCGCATCTGACAAGTTGGTGGCCCGGATCGAAGCCGTCATTGCGTCGGGGGGCGATTAGCCCGCGCCTCCCTGAGGTCAACCTGCGCCGGGGTGAGTCAACCTGCGACGAGGTGAGTGGTATCCTGAGGAGCCGTGCCTTTGGAGACCGATGTAGAGCGGGAGGGCTTCGGGCGCCAGCAAGTACTCGAACTGGTACGCGGCTCGCTCGCTGACATCCTTGAAATTAGTCCCGACCGTATTCCCGAAGGCGCCTCCTTCGGTGACCTCGGTGCCGATTCGCTCGCTTTGATCGAGCTCGTCGAGGCCCTGGAGAAAGAGCTCAGCGGGCAAAACGGGGATTTCAGGATCGACGACGACGACCTCGAGGATCTGAAGACCGTGCGCGACGCGGTGGACTACGTCGTGGCCAAGCTGGGGAGCGCCTCCTGAGGCGGCGGTGCTGCTAGAGCCAGAGGTCGCTTCTGACCAGTCCGAAGATGAGCGGGCCGGCCTGGCCACGCGCTTGGGCTGGGAGGTGGCGGACCAGGAGCTGTTCGCTCAAGCCTTGGCTCACCGCTCGTGGTGCGCCGAGCACCCTGGCAAGGAACCCAATGAGCGCCTCGAGTTCCTCGGTGACGCCGTTCTCGGGCTCATCGTCACGGACTACCTGTTCCGTTCGTACCCCGACCTTCCTGAGGGAGAGCTGGCCAAAGCGCGGGCCGCAGTTGTCAATTCCGTCTCGCTAGCGAGCGCGGCACGGCAGCTGCGGCTGGGTGCCGCATTGCTCCTCGGCAAAGGCGAGGACTCGTCTGGTGGGCGATTGAAACCGTCGATCCTGGCCGACGCCATGGAGGCTGTGATCGGTGCCATCTACCTGGACGCCGGATATGCGGTTACTGAAGGGACCGTCCTGCGCCTGTTCGAGGAACGGCTGACCGGGGCGGCCAAGGGGCCGGGCGAAGAGGACTACAAGACCCGGCTCCAGGAGCTGTGCGCTCAGACTTTTGACGAGCTGCCTGTCTACCGGGTCACGGACAGCGGGCCGGACCATGCCAAGGTGTTCGAAGCCGAGGTGTTGGTGGGTGGAAAGTCCTCTGGGCGGGGCCAGGGGCGGTCCAAGAAGCAGGCAGAGCAGATGGCCGCCCAGGACGCTTGGTTCAGGCTCAAGACCGACCTTGATGCCACTGGAGCTGTGGCCCGCGGGGCGCACTAGGTCCGCTGAGCCCTTGGGGGACGGTCGGGGCCGGCCGGCGCCTCCGCCACCGCCCGATGCCTGAGCTGCCCGAGGTCGAGACCGTGAGGAGGGATCTGGACCGGGTCTACCTGGGCCACGATCTGGAACGCCTAGTGGTTACGGGAGGGCGCACTGTGCGCCGGCACCCACCCGAACTGCTCACCGCCCTGGAGGGGCGGAAGCTGACGAGGACCGGACGCCACGGGAAGTACCTGCTGCTCGAATGGGACGACGGCCAAGTACTCGTCGTGCATCTTCGGATGAGCGGCCAACTCCTGGCTGCGCAATCTGATGACCCCTTGGCGAAGCACACCCATGCCGTGCTCACGTTCGCCGGGGCGGGGGAGCTTCGGTTCGTGGACCCGCGCACGTTTGGTGAGTTCTTCCTGGCCACCCCGGTGGCGCCGGACGAAGCGGCCGCCGGCTCACCGGGCGCAAACATTGGCCTCGTCGTCGGGCGTCTGGCCGAACTCGACCACCTCGGCCCCGATGCGCTCGACGTCGACGCGGCGTGCCTTCGCCATGCCCTCGCCGGCCGCCAGGCGGCGCTCAAAACTCTCGTGGTCGACCAGAGGGTGATCGCCGGTGTCGGGAACATCTACGCCGACGAGATCTGCTTTGATGCCGGCCTTCGTCCTGATCGTCCTGGGGGCTCGCTCAAGCGGCCAGAGATAACAAAGCTCACGAAGTCGGCTCACTCTGTCCTGCAATCAGCTATCGCGGCCCGCGGTTCGTCCCTGGCTGACGAGCAGTACCGGGATCTCCAGGGCGCGCCAGGTTTGTTCCAGCTGGAGCACAAGGTGTACGGCCGGGCGGGCCAGAAGTGCGCGTCATGTGGCCGTGAAATAGTGCGGGTGCATTTTGGGGCCAAGAGCGCCTACCTCTGCCGAAAATGCCAGAAGTGACGGCGACTATGTGGCCGGCCAACCATAACGCCGAAGTCGTTTTGGACGGTTTGTTACGCCATTCGTAATAAAGCGTCCAAAGCGCGAAGCCGGACGGCCAGGTCCCTATAGCGTGATCCGCATGTGCCGGAACATCACCGTTTTACGGGGCCTCGAGCCGAAAGCCACGGCGACCGAGATCGAGGCCGCTGCTCGTCAATACGTCCGCAAAGTAAGCGGCATCACCTCTCCCTCGGGCCAGACCGACGAGGCGTTCGAGCGAGCTGTACGCAAGGTAGGGGAGGCCACCACCGAGCTCCTGGGCGACCTGCCGCCTCGCCGGCAACCCCCGCCGACGCTACCGCCACTGCGCCGTTTACGGGCCGTAAGCAGCTGAGCCGCTCCACTGACTGCACCTCCGACTGCACCTGCGACTGCACCTACGACGGCGCGTCCGACTGGGTCCCCCTCTCGAGTGTTCGCCCCCGCTAGGTTTGGCGGAACGTGTTCCTGAAGTCGTTGACACTAAAGGGCTTCAAGTCCTTTGCCGATACTTCAACCCTCGAGTTCGAACCGGGGGTTACCGTCGTCGTGGGCCCGAACGGGTCCGGCAAGTCCAACATTGTCGACGCGGTGGCCTGGGTCCTCGGTGCACAGGGGCCGCGCACGCTGCGTTCCTCGAAGATGGAAGACGTTATTTTTGCGGGGACGCCCAAGCGGGCCCGTCTCGGACGGGCCGAGGTCTCGCTTACGATCGACAACTCGGCCGGCTTGTTGCCCATCGACTTCTCCGAGGTCTGTATAACCAGGGCGCTTTGGCGCACGGGCGAGTCGGAGTACTCGATCAACGGGGCGCCCTGCCGGTTGCTCGACATCCAGGAGTTGCTCTCGGACACCGGCGTCGGCCGGCAACAACACACGATCATCTCGCAGTGGCAGCTCGACGCCGTTTTGTCGGCCCGGGCCGAGGACAGAAGGGCCGTGATCGAAGAGGCGGCCGGTATCTCGAAGCACCGGCGCCGGAAGGAGAAGGCCGAGCGCCGGCTCGAGGCTACGGAGGGTGCTCTCCTGCGGGCGCAGGACCTCGTAAAGGAGGTGCGCCGGCAGCTCCGTCCGCTCGAACGCCAGGCCGAGGCGGCAAGGCGCCACGCCGACGTTATGGCCGAGCTCACGGCTTTGCGCCGCCACCTGTACGGCCGCGAGTTCGCCCTGCTCCGATCGCGACTGGGGGCGTTCGAGTCGTCAAGAGCCGAACTCGTGAAGGCAGAGGAGGGCGCTCTGGCCACGTTGGCCGGCCTCGACACATCGGTCGGGGCGGCTGAGGAGGAGCTGGATGCAGCCAGGCGCGACGCCGAGCAGTCGGACCTGGCCGAACTGGTCTCGGTGGCCGAGGGGCTGAAGGCCCGTGGGCACGGCCTTATCGCCGTGTTGCAGGAGCGTTCCCGCAGCCTCGACCGCGAGAGGTCGGCGACGGTCGACATGGACGTGGTGGCCACGCTGGAGGCTGAATCGGCCTCGCTGAGCGAGCAACTAGTGGCGACCGAGACGGACGCTGAAGAGCTTCTTCCCCTCGAGGCAGAACTGGCTGCCGCCGAGGCAGCCCAGATGACGGAGTTGGCAGAGACCGAGGAACGCTTCGGCAACGGTGCGCAGGACGCCGAGGGCGGCCTCTCCGGCGGGGACGCCGGGGAGCGAGCGGCCGAGGTGCGGGCCGAATTGCTGGCCTTGTTGAAGTCCGGTGAGCAGGTGGACGCGGAGCTGTCGCGGCTCGACGCCAGGGCCGACGCCGTCGAGGCTCGCCGCCAGCGCTTACTCGAGGAGATCGGACATGTGGAAGCGGTCATCAGCGAGGGGGAAAGCTCCGCCGGGCCGCTGGCGGCGCGGGCCGACGAGGCGGGCGAGGAGCTGGCCGCCGCCGAACGAGCCCTGACCGGTGCCGAGGAGGCTCGGCGGGCCGCCGACGCTGAGCGACAGCGCTGGTCCGCTCGGGCCGAAGCCCTCTCGGAGGCGCTCGACGAAGCCAGGGCCAGGGCCGGTGCCCGGCGGCTGGCATCGGTGGACGGGGCGCTTGGGGCCCTTGTCGAGCTGGTCCAGGTGGACGACGGCAACGAAGCGGCTTTCGAAGCAGCCGCCGGCGAGGCTCTTTCGGCCGTGCTGATGGAAGACGGGGCGGCCGCCCGCAACGGGCTTGCTCACCTGGCTGGTGAGAGTGCGTCGGGCGCGGTTATCCCACTTGAACTGGCCAGTGCGGCTGGCTCAGACCCAACCCGGTGGGACGAGCGGGAGCAGCCGCTTCCCGATGGCGCGACGTGGCTACGCCAATACGTGCGCTCCCCGTACTCGTCCGTCGCCCAACTTCTGGACCGTCTCCTCGCTCGTGCCGTCGTAGTGGACGGAGGGTGGCAGGGCGCTGTCGACCTGGCGTCGCGGCGGGCCGAGCTGCTGGTCGTGAGCCGGCAAGGTGACCGTTGCTCCGCCGGTATTTGGCGGACGGGTATGCACAGTTCCGGCGTCACCGGTGCCGCTCTCGAGGAAGCCCGGGCCGCTTTGCATGACGCCGCAGACGTCGCCACGCACGCCCAGGAGCGCGAACTGCGGGCCAGGTCGGAGCTCGAAGAGGCCCGTCGTGCCAGTTCAGAAACGCAGAAGCGGATGTCCGCCGAGGTTTCAAGACTGGAGGGCGCAAAGGAATCGTTCAGCCGGACGAGCCGTGACCTCGACGAGGCCGGCCGGGAAGCCGACGAGCTCTCGAGGCAGGTCGCCGACCTGCGGGCCAGGCGCGGCTCGCGACCTGCAAAGGGCGGACGACCTGGAGGAACTGCGGCCGGGGCTGGAAGCGGCGGCAACCGAGGCGGCGCAGCGGACGTTGTCCGAACGGGCCGCTCGTGACCGGCTGGCCGAGCGGGCCGGTGCGGTGGCTACCTTACGGAGGGACTTCGAGGTCCGGGCCAGCGCGCTCGAGGAACGCAGGGCTTTGCTTGCCCGTCGTCTCCAGCAGGTGGAACAGCGCTTGGCCCACACTGTGGCTGAGCGTGAGCAGGCGGCGTTTAGACGAGAGCGCCTCGAGGCCAACCAGAGCGCGGTGTCGCGGCTCCGCACGTTTGTGAGTGCCCGCTTGAGCACTCTCGAGGCCGGGCTGGAGACCCTACGGGAACTGCGCCAAGCCGAGGCCGGCTCGTTACATTTGGCCAGTGAAAACCTGGAGCAACTCCGGCGCGAGCGGGCTGGCGTAGAGCGCGAGTTGGCCCGGGTGCGTGAGCAGATTTCCCGGAACGAGCTCGAGTCAGCCCAGAGCAGAGCTCGCCAGGACGCCTTGACCGAGGCGGTGCGGCGTGAGCTCGACTGCGAGCCCGAGGTGCTCGAAGGGGCCGAGTGCCCGGCGCTCCCTCCGGGTACCGGCGCCCCCGCCCGCGCTCGTGAGCTCGAAAGGGAGCTTCGCCTCATGGGCCCGGTAAACCCGCTCGCCCTCGAAGAGCACGCGGCGCTGGAAGAGCGCCACCAGTTCCTCGAGGGGCAACTCCACGACATCTCGGCCGCCAGGCGGGAGCTGTCCAAGGTTATTAGGGCAATTGATGCCGAGATCATCACGGTTTTCAAAGCCGCGTACGACGACGTGGCGGAAAACTTCGGCAAGCTGGCGTCCACCCTGTTCCCAGACGGCCAGGGTTCGCTTTCGCTTACGGAACCCTCCAACATACTGGGGGCAGGGGTTGACCTCGAGGTGCGGCCCGCCGGTAAGAACATCCGCCGCCTTTCGCTGCTTTCAGGCGGCGAGCGCAGCCTGGTGGCGCTCGCCTTTCTCTTCGCTGTCTTCAGGAGCAGGCCATCGCCCTTTTACATGATGGACGAGGTCGAGGCGGCCCTGGACGACGTCAACTTGCACCGTTTTCTTGACCTTGTCCACGAGTTCCGGGAGGAAGCACAACTCCTGATCGTCAGCCACCAGAAGCGGACCATGGAGGCGGCCGATTGCCTCTATGGCGTCAGCATCCCGCCCGGCGGCTCGTCAATCGTGGTCAGCGAGAAGATCGACCGCCCGCGGCGTATGGACGCAACGACCCCGGCTGAGCCGGTCAACAGGACGGCGATGGCGGTCAGCGCCAGTGCGAACCCCGCCGTCAGCCCTCCGGGCCAGTAGCTCACGGAGACGGTACGAGTGCCGGCCGGGATGACGGACCCTACGAACAGCCCGCCAGTTTCGTGGACCGGCAGCGGCCGCCCGTCCGCGCTCACGTGCCATCCGGGGAAGTAGGTGAGGTGCAGGGTGAGCGCGGACGTGGTCGGGACGTGGACGCCGAGACGCCAGGTGGAGTTGCCCGTTTGCGTAACCGACGTCACCCGAGCGCTGGTCCCGGAGCCGAACGAGAACTGCCCTGCCCCGGCGACGTGGTACAACGTGAGCTCCCCGGCCAGCGGCACCTCGAGCTTCGCCACGAGCTGCGCACCCTTAGGCACGCTTCCGGGGGCCGCCAGTATGAACGGCGCTCCGTAGTACCGGGCCCTGGTGGCCGACCCGACGGCGGGGGCGAAGAAGTTGTTCCCCAGGCCGGCGTTGGCCGTGGCCGCCTGGTCGGGCCAGGTCCGGAAATAGGCCGGTGGTATGACAGGGTCGTGGACGGCCAGTTCCCGGATCCCGTAACCGATGTTGACCTCGGGGTATATCCCCACCCCGCTCCAGAGGGTCACGTCGTGTTTATTGGTGCCGTCCAGAGCCACCAGGTTGTTACCCACCAGGCGCTGTAGCTCGGTTACCGGCGCCGTGGCCGGGAACGGCGTGGCGGCAAAGCTGTTGACCCCGATGCCGGCCCACACCAGGTAGGCCGACTGGGCCGCCAGCAGTAACAGGCAGACAAGGCTGGCTGACCACATCAGTGGCCCGTTGGGCCCATTGGCCCCATTCGGGGCCAGGTGCCACCACCCCCACCCCCGACCCCGTCCGGCTCCTGCCGGTGCTTCTCCGACCGGCCCGGGTCTGCCTTCAGGGCTCGCCGTCATCCTTTCGGCGTCCATCTCCGACGACGGCTGGGTTGCCGGCACGGGCGATCGCGGGGCGAAAACAAGGAGAACGGCTACCCCTAACAACGCGACAGAGGGCCAGAAAAGTGAGTGCCGGCGCACCGACAGCTCAGCCGGGGTCAAACCGTCGGCCGGAGCCGACACGAGCAGAAAGGCGATCACACCGCCGCAGGCCAGTACGCTGGCCAGCGCTTTCGACTGGACGGGTGGTTGGCGCCAGCGCCGCTGCAGGATATCTGTGCCCAACCCGGCCAACATCGCCACCACAAACGCCAACATCGGGAGCATGCGCTGAGTAGCAACAGAGCCGGCGCCGAGCCTCGTGAACAAACGCTGGGTGGCCGGCACGTAGATGATGCCAAGCGAAACCAGCACGGTGGCCGCCAGGGCCGCAACTATGGGCCGGCGCCACGCCACCAGGACGGCTATCAGCGTCAGCACCAGGGCGACCACCCCGACGTAGCCGGTTGCTTCGTAATAGTCGGCTGGCCCGAACCAGGCGCTTCCGTTGATGGGGAGCCCGTCGTACCCCTGGGCCAGCAGCAATGCCAGTGCGTGGAAGGGTAAGCCACCGGTGCCGTTCTCAGTGGCCCGAGACGACTGTCTGAGGATGGCCAGGCCCGGTAGCCACAGGGGAGCAGACAAAGCCGCTCCGCCGGCCAGCCCGGCGAGCAGGCACAACGGACCTCTCGGCCCCGAATTGCGTTTGAGCGCGTCAAGGGCGCCGCCTACCAGCACGATGGTGCCAACGGCGATGCCGAGGAACAGCAGGCTCTCGGGCATGCCCTCGTAGACGGCGAAGGCACTGGACAAGGACAGGACCACGACCCCGGCCCATCGCCGACGTCCCGGTCGGTGGCAGAGCAGGGCGCCGGCCAGCAACCAACCGGCCCACGTCAACGGCCCGCTTACGGCCCAACCGGCCCACCCGCTCAGCGACCCCGAGAGCATGAACGTGGTCCCCGCCAATGCCGCCCCGAGCGGCCCGGCCCCGGCCAAGCGCGCCGCGGCATAGGTGCCGGTGCCGGCGACCAGGAGGCTCACGGCTATTCCGACCAGGAACGAGCTGGCCAACGGGAAGGCGTACCCGACAAGGGTAGGGAGGGCCAACGATGCCGATTCGAAGTTCAGCATCAGCGGCATCCCGTCGCCGGCGTAGTTGTTCCAGAGGGGTAGTTGCCCGTGGTGCACGGCCATCCAGTCGAGCGTGTTCCACGGGACCGATTGCGTGATGATGTCCCCGTTCAGCCCGTTGTGGACGGCCAGATGGGGCACGTAGGTGAGGAAGGAGAGCTGGTTGGCGATGTCCGTGGGGCCAAAGGAGCGGCCGTCCCACAACGCCGGCGACAGGTACGCGCACACGGCGAGGACGAGCCAAGCCACCCCGAACACATCGCCCCATCGCGATGCCACTCTGGCGGGCACAAGACCGGGCGTGCGCAGACGCGACGGCGGCGTGTGGCGGAGTGCATGTTGAGGGGCGGTCTGGGGTTTGGCCTGCACCGGCGCTCTAGAAAGCCACATGCCGACTGCTTGGTCTCCTCGAGCGACGGGCCGCCTCTTGGATTGTTTGCGCAAACCCTATAACACCCGGGACGACGCCGGCAGGATGAGGGCCGCCAGGGTGAGGTACGTGTGCTCGCGGGCCGCCGCCACCGGTAGTCTCGACCGGTCATGCTGCTCGTCCTGATCATCGTCATTTGTGCGGCGTTCGTCCTGCTCGCGGGCGTCGGTACGTTCGCGGCCCTTTCACGGGGACGCTCCCGGCGCAGCCTCGAGCAGGGGGCCGAGGCCCGGAGCCGGCCGGCGGCCCTCAAGACCCCGCCCGGACGGCCCGAGTCCCCAACGCGCCCGGCTGCCCCCGTCCCCGTCAAACCCCCTCTCGAAGCCGAGCCGCCCACCCAGACCAAAGCCCCACCTCCAGCGGGGCCGCCTCCCCAAGCCGAGGCGCCGCCTGAGGTCAGCCCGAGCGCTGTCGAGGTACCGGAAGATGAGCCCCTTACCGTGGCCGAGGCAGGGCCGGAGGTGCTCGAACGGGCCAGGTTCAGGGACCGCCTGGGCCGAGCCAGGTCACTGTTGGCCGATCAGCTCGCCGGCCTGCGCAGGCGGGGGAAGCTGGACCAGGAATCGTGGGACGAGCTCGAAGAGGCGCTCATTTTGGCCGACGTGGGCATTGCCACGACCGAAGTGCTCCTGAAGGACCTGAAAGAGGCGGCTCGACGTGAAAACCTGACTACTTCCGATCAGCTGGTAGGGGCGTTGAGAACGGAGCTGGTGAGCCGGCTCGAGGGAGAACGCGACCTGCAACTGGCCGAGGACGGCAAGACGACGGTGTGGCTTTTCGTCGGTGTGAACGGCGTGGGCAAGACGACGACGATTGGCAAGGTCGCGATGCGCGAGGACCAGGAGGGCACCAAGGTCGTAATGGCCGCCGGAGACACGTTCCGCGCCGCCGCTGCCGACCAGCTTGGCATTTGGGCCGAACGGGTGAACGCCGGCTTCATCCGGGGTAACGAAGGAGGCGACCCGGGCGCCGTCGTGTTCGACGCGGTGCAACACGCCGCCGCCCGAGGCATACCGCTGGTCCTCGCCGACACAGCCGGGCGGTTGCACACCAAGGTCAATTTGATGGAGGAGCTGAAAAAGGTCCGCCGCGTGGCGGACCGCCCTCCTGGTTCAGTGAGCGAGGTCCTGCTCGTCATCGACGCCACCACAGGCCAGAACGGGCTGATGCAGGCCCGGCAGTTCACTGACGCGGTGGGCGTTACCGGCATCGTGCTTACCAAACTCGACGGCACCGCCAAGGGTGGCATCGTGATCGCCATCGCCAGCGAGCTCGGCATCCCCATCAAGCTGGTGGGCCTGGGCGAGGGCCCGAAGACCTGGTCACCTTCGACGCTCAGGAGTTTGTGGACGCCCTGTTGCCGGCGGACTGAGCAGCTGCCAGGGCCCCATCTCTCCTCGGCGCCTGCTGGTCGCGGCGCCTTCTGGGGTCGGCGGCCGCCGGTCGTGGCGGCTGTGCCGGGCCGCCCCGCCGCCCTCTCGACGAACGGGTGGGGGGCGTTTTGGGTGCAGTTATCCCATTTGGGCGGGCTTTTTGCCGATTTTCGACGGCAAACGCGGCCAGAACAACAAAGCGCAACCAGAAGGCCGGCGTTAACGGGGAAGGGCCCGGCAATCACCACTCTCGGCGTCCGAGGCTAGGCAAAAACTACGGAGGGCCCATGGGGCATCTCCGCAACTGCCGGTCAGGCCAGGCTCCTGCCGATAAGAGAACTCCAGTGACGGTCAGGCAGGAGCTTGCGGAGCTGCGGCCGCCTGTTACCGGCGGTTCAACTTCTTGAACCAGATGCGCTGGTAGCTCCGGCTCAGCGGGTGGAGGAGCAACGCCAGCAGCGCAGCGGCGAAAAGGATGTTGATGAACAAGAAGATGTTGCCCAACCCCCCGACCAGGAGGACCAGCACCAGGGCCAGGAAATTGAGCACGGCCACAACAACCGCTCCCCAGTAACCGGCCTTCTTCTCGTTGGCTATCCCGAGCCCGGCGAAGACGGCTCCGAGCGCCAGAATGACGAACAAACCACCGCCGGTGAACAGGGACAGAAGCCAGAACACGGCGTTGATGTACAGGAGCATGTTCGCCATGTACAGCGGCTGGGGTTGGCTCCGGTCGAGCCATTGCGTGTTGGCCACTTCAATCAGTGTGGCACTTACTGAGAGGTTTTCGTCACCGCGCTCAGACGGCGTTCTCGGGCGACGAGTTGCCCGCAGGCGGCGTCGATATCAGTCCCCCGGTTCGCCCTGACCGTGGCGTTGACGCCGAGCCCGGCCAACCAATCCCGAAAGGCGGCTACCCCGGTCGCCGCCGTACCACGGCCGGCATAGCCGCGGGTCGGGTTGAGGGGGATGATGTTGACGTGCGCGGCCAGTGGTAGCGCCAGTTCAGCCAATTCGGCGGCGTCCCGGGGCGTGTCGTTCACGCCGTCGATCAGAGCCCACTCGAACGAGAGCCGGCGGCCCTTGGCGGCCAGGTACTCGGCGCACGCCCCCATAAGCACTGAGAGGGGGTAGCGGCGGTTGAGCGGCACGATCCGGTCGCGCAACTGGTCCCGGGCTGCGTGCAGCGAGACGGCCAGGTTGACGGGGAGGCCCTCTTGCGAGAGGCGGCGAATTCCGGGGACGACGCCGACGGTGGACACAGTGATGTGGCGGGCCGAGATCCCCATATCGGTGTGGATGCGCTGAACGGCACCCCACACGCGCTCGTAGTTGGCGAGCGGCTCCCCCATGCCCATGAAAACCACGTTGCCCAGCCGGTGGGGCAGGGCCTCCCGGCGAGCGTTGACAACCTGCTCGACGATCTCACCCTCAGAAAGCTGGCGGTCAAACCCGCCCTGGCCCGTGGCGCAGAAGGTGCACCCCATGGCGCAGCCCGCTTGGCTCGACACGCACACCGTGGCCCGGTCGGGGTAAAGCATCAATACGGTCTCAATTCGGCGCCCGTCCGCCAGTGCCCACATCCATTTCGTCGTCTGCCCGTCCGAGCTCACGGAACGTGAGATTTCGTGGAGAGCAGGGGTGAGAGCGGCCTCTAGCCGTTCGCGAAGTGACTGGGGCAAGTCCGTCATGTCGGCCGGCCGGGCACCTCTTTCCCACAGGCCCCGCCAAACCTGGTCGGTGCGGTACCTGGGTTCGTCCGAAAGCAGGTCGGCCAGACCCTCCCTGGTTATTTCGAACCGAGTCAAATCGGGCACTGGCCGCATCGGCGGTCAGCTTAGGCGGGCAGGTAACGAGTTGTTGAACACGTCACCCAATCTCCGACCAACGTCAACTCAGCCACTATGGTAGGTGGTCGATGAAGATCATGATCCTCGGCGGTGACGGCTTCTGTGGGTGGCCGACCTCGCTGCACCTCTCGGCGAACGGTCACGACATTGTCATCGTCGACAACCTTTCGCGACGTTCCATTGACATCGAGCTCGAAGTGGAGTCGCTGACTCCGATCCGTCCCATTGGCGAGCGCCTCAGGGTTTGGAAGTCCCTGACCGGGAAGGACATCGAGTTCGTCAACCTGGACCTGGCTCTCCAGTACAACCGGCTCCTCAGCCTGCTCGAGGATTACCAACCGGACGCCATCGTCCATTTCGCGGAACAGAGGGCGGCGCCGTACTCGATGAGGTCTCCGAGGGCGAAGCGCTACACAGTTGACAACAACGTCCGCGGCACTCACAACCTCCTTTGCGCGCTGGTCGACTCGGGCGTCGACGCTGCGGTTGTCCACCTGGGGACCATGGGCGTCTACGGGTATGGGTGGTCGGGTTCCGCCCCGATCCCCGAGGGTTACCTGGCCGTGAAGGTCCCCACCCCGGACGGGGAGCTGGTGCGGGAGATCCTGCACCCGGCCAACCCGGGCTCGGTGTACCACATGACCAAGACGCTCGACCAGTTGCTGTTTGCCTTCTACGCCAAGAACGACGGGGTGCGCGTCACCGACCTTCACCAGGGGATCGTGTGGGGGACCCAGACCGCGCAAACGGCGTTGGACGACCGCCTGGTCAACCGTTTCGATTACGACGGGGACTACGGCACCGTGCTCAACCGCTTCCTCATGCAGGCGGCCGTCGGGCACCCCCTAACCGTTCACGGCACAGGTGGTCAGACAAGGGCGTTCATTCACATCCGGGACACTGTCCGCTGCATCGAACTGGCTGTCAACAACCCTCCCGAGGCCGGGGAGCGGGTTTCGGTCTTCAACCAGACGACCGAGGTCCACCGCGTGCGCGACCTGGCTGCGCTGGTCTCCAAGCTGACCGGGGCGGAGGTTGTGATGCTGCCCAACCCGCGGCGCGAGGCAGCCGAAAACGACCTCGTCGTCCTCAACGACCGGTTCCTTGCTCTGGGTCTCAACCCGACCACCCTCTCAGAGGGTCTTATGGAAGAGGTCCGCCTTATCGCCAGCAAGTACCGCGACCGGGTGGACCCCTCGAAGATCGTTTCTCGCTCCGTCTGGCGTAAGGGCATGGAGGTCGCCCCCGACCTGCAGGTGGTTGTGCCGCCGCAAGTGGGCGAAGACGGCAAGGCCCACGACGACACCGGCGATGAGCTGGTAGGTGGCAACGGCGCCGCTACGTCGAGGCGAGAGAGGCGTCCATAAAGGGCTCCTTCTCCGAGCCCCAGAATGCTCGCTCAGGTCAGGTCGTGGAAGGTGGCTGGGCAGGCGGCACGTCGCCCGTGTACGCACGGTCGATGTGGTTCACGGTGAAACCGAGTTCGATGTAGAGCTTTACGGCCGGCTTGTTGGTCGCGTCCACGTAGAGCATGGCCTCGTCGAGCCCCTTTGAAGCCAGGTAATCGAGGCCGGCCAGCGTCAGCTGCCGTCCGAGGCCCCGGCCGGCAAAGTCCGGGTCAACCGCGATCACATAAATCTCGCCCAGCGAAGGGGTGTGGACCTTCGTCCAGCAAAACCCGGCCAGGACCAGCCCGTCGTCCGGCTCGTAGAGCAGGAACCCGTCAGGGTCGAACCAGGGCTGGGCTTCCCTCGCCTTGATGGTCTCCTCGGTCCAGCCGCCCTGTTCGGGGTGCCAATGGAAGGCCCGATTGTTCACCTCCAGCCAAGCCTGCTCATCCGCGCCCGGCCTGAACGGGCGGGTCTTGATGGTGGCGTGCTCCTGCGTCGGGAGCGCCCGGCGCATCTGGTAGAGAGCGCGGCCAGGTGAGAGCCTCACGGCCGCGGCCATGCGCTCGTGGTAGGGCGCCGGCTGGCTCACCCACAAGTGCAGATGCCCTCCGCCTTCCTCGCCGATCAGAGTAATAGCACCCTTCACCAGGTCGACGGCCACAGTATTGCCGGGCGTCCGGTGATGAGGGTCGACGACCACTTCGAGCCCCCAACTGGAGCCGTCGCCGACCCCGTCGTGTGGGCCCAGGCTGAGCTGGGCGTAGCCGACCGGGTGGGAGTGGCCGGGTTCCCAGGCCACCAGCCCGGCAAAACCCTCTCGTCCCCCCTGGACCAGGTCGAGCCAGGCGTGTTCGCCGAGGGCAGGATGGGCATCGGCCTCACTCGCCGCCGTTAGAAGCTCGGTGACGGCGGCCAGTTCCTTCTCGTCGAGTCGGCGCTTTACTTCGATTTCGTGCACTCGTCTCGAAGCTAGCCTCTATGGCGGCGCGAAAAACTAGCTTCGGGAACGAACAAGGAGCTGATAGTGCCAACACGACGTAAAGGCACCCTGGAGCTGGCACCGTCAGCTTCCTCGCCAACAGAGGCGCCAGTAGCGGAGCCAGTAGAGCCGGCAGAGCCAGTAGAGGTGGCGATCGAGGTGTCAGTACGGGCGACGTCCACTGGCCGGCCCCGGACACCGGCGGGCCGGGCCAAGCTGACGGCTGCCCGCCTGGCCCGCGAATACCCAGGGACGGCGAAAGAGCTGTGCGAGCTTGATTTCTCGACCCCTTGGCAACTGTTGGTGGCCACAGTGCTCAGCGCCCAAACGACAGACGAACGCGTCAACTCGGTCACTCCGACCTTGTTCTCCGTGTACCCCGACCCGCCCGACCTGGCCGGCGCTAATCCCGACGATGTCGAAGCGATAATCCGCCCAACCGGCTTCTTCAGAGTCAAGTCCAGGACCGTGGTGGCCCTCGCCGTAGCAGTGTGCGACCGGTTCGCATGCGAAGTGCCGACGGCTCTGGAAGACCTGGTGACACTGCCCGGTGTGGGCCGCAAAACCGGCAACGTCGTCCGCAGCGTCGCCTTTGGCTTACCCGGGCTGCCCGTCGATACTCACGTCGGCCGCATCAGCCGGCTGCTCATGCTCACCAAACAAAAGGATCCGGAGAAGGTAGAAGCCGAACTGACGGCCATGTTGCCAAAACGGGAATGGGGCGCGCTCAGCCTGCGCATGATCCTGCACGGGCGGCGTATTTGTATCGCTCGCAGGCCGCGCTGCCCCGAGTGCGTGCTGGCCGACTTCTGCCCGTCGGCTGTTCTCCCGCTGGGTTGGACCGGCCCGCTCAGGACGGCTGGGCCTGTCAAGACCGGATCCGTCAAGACCGGGCCTGTCAAGACCGGCCCGTCAAGACCGGGCCCGTCAAGACCGGGCCTGTCGTGACTGGGCCTGCCGGAAGTGGGCCTGCCGGAAGTGGGCCGGCCGGAAGTGGGCCGGCCAGAAGTGGGCCGGCCACGGGCAAGCCGGCCAGGGTCAGCGGGTCGAGCCGGCGCTCACCAGCCGCTCGAGCCGGCGACTAGCCACTCCGAGCGCTCGCTCGACTTCGGCGAGGTCGACGGCGTAGCGCTCTTCCTCGGCGGGCGATAGTTCGGACAGGATGCGGGTGACACGCCGCGTCAATTCGCTGAGCGTGCTCGACACGGCGGTGAGTTCGGCGGCGGCACTCATTCGGCCCAGCATGGCAGGCAGCCGGAGTTAGCGCCGACCCTTCCGCGGGAATTTCACCGCGCCGCAATGTCCAGTGCCACCCCGGCGCCGGCTCAAAGCCCGTCCTGGTGGCACGAGTAGCATCGTGGCCGATGCCAAAGTTGCTCACTCGCCTTGACCTGCGCGGGCTGGACGGAGATCTCAGGTCCGTGTTGCCGGCACCCGCGCCGGTCGGAGACGGGCCCGTGCAACCGGTGCGCCAGGTCCTGGCCGCGGTTAAGGCGGGGGGCGACGCCGCCGTCGAGGACCTCACCCGACGTTTCGATGGCGTCCGGCCGCCCAGCCTGCGGGTGCCGGCTGAAGAAATAACGGCCGCCAGCCGGGCGGTGCCCTCGTCGCTGCGACAGGCGCTCGAGGAGGCGGCCCGGGCTATTAGGCAGTTCCACGAGGCTGAGCGGGCGGCGCACCGCAGCTTCGACCACATTGGCGAGGACGGGATCTCGACCCGCCAGCTGCTCGTGCCCGTGCGCCGGGCGGGTTGCTACGCGCCCGGGGGTCGGGCGCCGCTGGCTTCGAGTGTGCTCATGACGGCCATCCCGGCCCGAGTGGCCGGGGTCGACGAGGTCGTGCTGTGTTCACCTCCCGGTCCCGACGGCCGGGTGGCCGCTCCCGTCCTGGCGGCGGCCGCCATCGCCGGCGTCGACGAGGTGTACGCCATCGGCGGCGCACAGGCCATCGCAGCCATGGCCTATGGGACGACCACAGTCGGTGCGGTGGACGTGATCGCCGGGCCGGGCAACCTCTACGTGGCGGTCGCGCAACGCCTCGTGGCCCAAGAGGGGATCGTCGGCGTGCCTTCGGCCTTCGCCGGCCCTTCCGAAGTGGTGGTGGTGGCGGACGACAGTGCGCCCGCCGCCTACGCCGCCATCGACATCGTGGTCCAGGCCGAGCACGGGCCAGACGGGCTCTCTTGGCTGGTCACCTGGTCAGAAGAGGTGGCCGGCGCCGTCGAGGAGGAAGTCGAGCGGCTGACCGCCCTCGCTCCACGGCGCCAGGAGATAGCCGCAACGCTGGAACGCGGCGGCTGGTCGGTCCTCGTCGATGGGCCTCGGCGGGCGATGGACGTATGCAACGTGGTAGCGCCCGAACACCTGGAACTGATCACAGCCGACCCCGAGGCTCTGGTCCCTCTCGTGCGCTCGGCCGGTGCTGTTTTCTGTGGCCCCTGGGCCCCGGCCAGCGTCGGGGACTACATCGCCGGCCCGAGCCACGTGCTGCCCACGGCCAGGAGCGCCAGGTTCTCGAGCGCCCTCGGCACGGACGACTTCTTGAAGCGCGTCCACGTCGTGAGCGTGGACCGTGATGCGCTGGCGAAAGTAACCCCCCACGTCGCCGCTCTGGCTGAGGCGGAGGGCCTGGCCGCTCATGCTCTGTCCGTCGTTTCCCGGGTTGGCGCCTATGCACCGTCTGCCCCATCGACTGGGCCATGACTCAACCCACCAGCCTGGCCCGTTCCATGCCTGAGCCTCGCGCCGACCTCGGGCTGCGCGAGGGGTACCACTCTCCGCAGGTCCCCGTCGAAGTCCGGCTCAACACCAACGAATCTCCATACCCGCCTCCTCGCGAATGGCTCGACGCCCTGCTGGTCGAGGCGAGCGACATTGCGTACAACCGTTACCCTGACCGCGGCGCTCTCGCCCTTCGAGGTGAACTGGCCGATTTGCACAACGTCCACCCAGACCAGGTTTTCGCCGCCAATGGCTCGAATGAGGTGCTGCAATCGATCTGCCTTGCTTATGGGGGAGCGGGCCGTAAAGCGGCAATGTTCGAGCCCACTTATGCACTTCATTCGCATATTGCGCATTTAACCGGCACAGAACTTGTGCAAGGCAAAAGGCGCCCGGACTTTACCCTCGACGTTGGCGCCGCCGTCAACCTCATCGAAACCGAGGCTCCCACGATTGTCTTCCTTTGCTCGCCCAACAACCCGACGGGGCTGGCCGAGGACGAGGCCACTGTTAGCGCGGTGGTCGCATCCTCATCGGGCCTGACCGTCGTCGACGAAGCTTATGGCCAGTTCGCGTCGTGGTCCGCGCTCGAACTGGTCCAGGACGACGTTCCGCTGGTGGTGGTACGCACCTATTCGAAGACATGGTCGATGGCAGCTTTGCGTCTCGGGTACCTGATCGGGCCCCCTGAGGTCGTAAAGGTGTTGGAGCGAGTGGCGCTGCCGTACCATTTAGACGCCTTGAAGCAGGCCGCCGGGCGCCTGGCCTTGCGGTTTTCTTCCCAAATGGAACAACGGGTGGCTTCGATAATTGCTGAACGCGACCGCCTGGTCGGCGAGCTCTCGAGAATGCCAATAAAAGTCTGGCCCTCCCAGGCCAATTTCGTCCTGTGGCGACCATTGCGCCACAGTGGCGAGGAAGTCTGGCAGGGCCTCGTGCATAGGTCGGTACTGGTGCGCGACACCTCGAGCTGGCCCGGGCTCGAGGGTTGCCTCCGCACCACCGTCGGCACCAGAGAGGAAAACGACAGGTTCCTGGCCGCACTGGCGGAGGTGCTGGCATGACCGAAGGTAAAGTGGCCGCCGGCCGCCAGGTAAGCAGAGAACGCGTCACCAAGGAAACAGCTATTTCGTTGAAACTGGCCGTGGACGGTTCTGGCCAGACGGAAGTTACAACAGGGATACCGTTTTTCGACCACATGATCTCGCAGCTAGGCCGCCACGCCGGCTTCGACCTCGAGCTAAAGGCAGCCGGCGACCTGGCTGTGGACGCCCACCACACAGTAGAAGACGTGGGTATCGCCCTCGGGGCGACGCTCCACGAAGCCCTGGGCGACAAGGCCGGGGTGCGGCGCTTCGCCTCCATTTCTGTGCCCCTCGATGAGGCCCTCATCGAGGTAGCTCTCGATTTGTCGGGCCGCCCGTTCCTCGTGTACGACGTGGACCCGGGGGCGGGTGGAGAGGCTTACCCGCTGGGCGACCCTCCCTTTGACCCGCAACTGGCCGAGGAGTTTTGGCGGGCCTTTTGTACGTCGAGCGCCATCACGTTGCATATCCGCATGCGCAGTGGCCGCAATTCCCACCATATTTTGGAGGCTTCTTTCAAGGGCGTAGCGCGAGCATTGCGTGATGCTGTCCGGGTCGAGGGCACAGGCGTGCCCTCGACCAAAGGTGTGCTGGGCTGAAGGCGGCAATGTCCGGCCCATTCATCGCTGTCGTCGACTACGGCATCGGCAACTTAAGGTCGGCCGAAAAAGGGTTGTGCCAGGTTGGTGCCGATGCCCGCCTGGTGCACTGCTCGCGTGACATCAGCGCGGCCGACGGCGTGGTGCTGCCCGGGGTGGGCAATTTTGGCTGCTGCAGCCGGGCTCTGTCGGAGAGCGGCCTGTGGGGCGCGACCGTGGAGGCGGCCGGGTCGGGGAAGCCGTTCATGGGCATATGCGTCGGGATGCAGCTCCTGTACGAGCGCTCGGACGAATCGCCTGGCGTCCCGGGCCTTTCGGTGTTCGAAGGCACTGTTTCCCTCTTGCCCGACAGCGTTAGACGGCCTCAAATGCAGTGGAACCGCCTCGACATTGCCCCAGGTAGCCAACTGCTCAAGGGGTTCGAGCAAAACGCGTGGGTCTATTTTGTGCATTCGTACTCCGCGCCCATAGGGCCGGAGACAGCGGCGACCTGTGATTATGGAGGGCCCGTGGTGGCGGCGGTCGAAATGGGGCCTGTATGGGCTACGCAGTTCCACCCCGAAAAGTCGTCCAGTGTGGGCCTTGGTGTGTTGGCCAATTTCGTAGCTGCCTGCAATTAAGGATGGAGCTTTACCCGGCTATAGACCTGAGGGGAGGGCGTTGTGTGCGCTTGGCCCAGGGCGATTTCGGCCGGGAAACCGTGTATGGGACCGAGCCCGTCGAAAGGGCGAAGGCCTTCGAAGCCGCCGGCGCCCGCTGGGTCCACGTGGTTGACCTGGACGCAGTTCGCTCGGGGGTAGTCACAAACAGGCCGGTGATCGCCGACATCGCCGCCGCCGTGGGCATCGCGGTGCAGGCCGGCGGGGGAGTGCGCCGGGCCGAGGACGTGGCCGGGCTGCTCGACGCCGGCGTAGCTCGGGTCATTGTCGGCACCGCGGCTGTAACCCAGGAGGGGTTCCTGGCCGACGTGGCTCAACGCTGGCCGGGGCGGGTGGGCGCCGCTGTCGACCATTTCAACGGCGAGGTGCGCGTCAGGGGTTGGGCGGAGGGCTTTGGTCGCGACGTGGCCACCGTCGTGCAAAACCTGGCGGCGGCCGGGGCCGCCGCCGTTATGGCTACCGAGATCTCTCGCGACGGGCTCATGGTCGGTCCCGACCTCGCCGGGTACCGGTCGTTGCTCAGGAAGTCCGAGGTGCCGCTGATTGCGTCGGGAGGCGTGGGCACCCTGGACGACATCCGTCGGCTGGCCTGGCTACACGAGGGTGGACGGCACCTGGAAGGGGTCATAGTGGGCAGAGCGATTTACGAGGGCCGTTTTACTGTGCCCGAGGCGGTGGCGGCGGCGCGAGGCGTGCCGGTATGAGGGCGGTCCGGGTCATCCCGTGCCTCGATGTCGACGCCGGCCGGGTGGTCAAGGGGGTACGTTTTGCCGGGTTGCGCGATGCAGGGGACCCCGTCGAGCTGGCTGCCCGCTACGACACCGAGGGTGCGGACGAGGTCGTCTTCTATGACATAACCGCCTCCGCTGAAGGGCGGACGACGATGCTGGACGTGGTCAGTCGCACGGCGGACCAGGTGTTTATCCCCCTGACGGTCGGTGGCGGCGTCCGGACGCTAGAGGACGCCCGCCGGCTACTGCGCCTGGGAGCGGACAAGGTCAGCGTCAACTCGGCCGCCGTTTCCCGGCCCGACCTGGTGCGAGAGATCGCGGGCACGTTCGGTGCTCAGTGCACTGTCGTGGGGGTAGACATGCGCCGCAGGCCCGGCCAGCGGGCGGCGTGGGAGGTCTACGTGAACGGCGGCCGGGTGGCGACCGGGGTCGATGCCGTCGAATGGGTGGTGCGGTGCCAGGAGCTGGGCGCGGGTGAAGTGGTGCTCAATTCGATGGACCGCGATGGCACCAGGCAGGGCTACGACCTGGAGTTGACCCGCGCTGTCGTTGAGGCCACGAGCATCCCCGTAGTGGCCAGTGGCGGGGTGGGCACCCTGCAGCACCTGGTGGACGGGGCCGTGCTGGGGCTGGCCGACGCGGTGCTAGCGGCGTCTATTTTCCATTTCGGTGAGGCTACGGTGGCCGAGGCAAAAGCAGAGCTAGCCGCGGCCGGCGTGACGGTCAGGCCGTTCTGGCGCTAGCTTGCCCGCAATGGCACCTAACGACCCTGGATCCCCGAAGCAGGCAGTCCAGATGCTCACCGACCGGGTCCTCGTCCAGGTCCCCCGGTCCGAAGGCGAACGCAAGTCCAAGGCCGGCATCTTGATACCTGCGACAGCGGAGGTCCCGCGCCGCCTCACGTGGGCCGAGGTCGTAGCCACGGGGCCCCACGTGCGCTCCATCAAGCCGGGCGACCAGGTGCTGTTCAACCCCGAGGACCGGTTCGAGGTCGAGGTGCAGGGGGAGAACTACCTGATCCTCCGGGAGCGCGATATCCATGCCGTAGCTGCTGAACGGGTGACCGACGGGACGGGGCTCTACCTCTGACCCTGAGGGCGGCGGGTAAACCTGAGCGGCGGGGCTAGCAACCGGTGCTCCCACGGGACTACGGCGGACCTGTCCTTTCGGGCGGTCCGGTTCGTCGCTTAGTCGGGTGCTGTGCCGCCGGGGCTTTCGTTCTCCGAACCCGGGTGCGGCGCCCCGGGGCCACATAGGCTCTGACGCGACGGCCGCGGTGGCGCGGTCGGCAACTTCGAGGAGCTGGGTTGCTATGAGCCGAGTACGGTTGTTCGTCGGCACCCGCAAGGGTGCCTTCGTGCTTACTTCAGATGGCAGCAGGCAGGAATGGGAGGTAGAGGCCCCACTTCGCCGGCTGGGAGGTTTACCACATGAAGGGCTCCCCGGCCGAGCCTCGAACGCGTCTACGCCGCCCCGTCGGGAGGGTGGTTCGGCCAAGTGGTGCAGCGTTCGGACGACGGCGGCCAGACCTGGGAACCGGTGGGGAACGACTTCCAGTACGAGGGGGAGGCAGGCACCCACCTGTGGTACGACGGGACGCCACGGCCCTGGAAGTTCACCCGCCTATGGCACCTAGAACCCTCACTGGACGACCCGGACGCTCTCTACGCCGGCGCCGAGGACGCGGCCTTGTTCCGCTCCACAGACGCCGGCCAGACCTGGTCCGAGCTGACCGGTCTGCGGGGCCACAGTTCGGGGCCATCGTGGCAACCCGGGGCCGGTGGCCTCTGCCTGCATACCATCATCGTCAACCCGCAAGACCAGTCCAAAATGGTGGTCGCCATCTCAGCGGCGGGCGTGTTCCGAAGCGACGACGCCGGCCAGAACTGGCGTCCGGCCAACAAAGGACTGTGCTCGGAGGGGAACATCCCGGAGGCAGAGGCCGAAGTGGGCCACTGCGTCCACCACGTCGCCATGCACCCGTCCAGGCCAGACGTGCTGTTCATGCAAAAGCACTGGGACGTCATGCGTTCGGACGACGGCGGCAGCTCCTGGCAGGACGTGGGCGACGGCCTGCCGAGCGACTTCGGGTTCTGTATCGACGTACATGCTCACGAACCGGACACCATTTTCGTAGTGCCGATCAAAAGCGATTCTGAGCACTACCCACCCGACGGCAAACTGCGGGTGTACAAGAGCCGTACCGGCGGGCGTGAGTGGGAGCCGATGACGAAAGGCCTGCCGCAGAAAAACTGTTACGTGAACGTGTACCGCGACGCCATGTCCGTCGACTCGCTGGAGCCATGCGGGGTTTATTTCGGCACCACCGGCGGCCAGGTCTACGCGTCTACCGACGGAGGCGAGAGCTGGGACGCTCCGGTACGGGACCTGCCGGCCGTTCTTTCCGTGGAAGCCCAGACGCTGCCGTGAGCGACGCCCGGCAGCCGTGATCTCGTCGGTCGGGACGGGCGCCTCCCGGGCGGCCAGACCCCGGTCCCGAGCCACGCCGTCCGCCGTCGGCAGGTGGCTCAGGCATACGCGTGCGCCTGCCGGCGCAGCTCCGGGAGCTGGCCGGTCTCCCCGCAGAGGTGCTAGTGGAAGTGAACGGACCGGTGACCCAGCGGTCAGTGCTGGACGCACTCGAGGGTTCTTACCCGGTCCTCAAAGGCACCATCCGAGACCGGGCCACCGCCAAACGCCGGCCCTTCATCAGGTTTTATGCGTGCGAGGAGGACTACTCCAACGCGGCGCCCGACGACGCTTTGCCCGATGCGGTGGCGTCCGGGGCGCAGCCTCTGTTCATTGTCGGGGCTATGGCCGGCGGGTAGGGCCAGCCTGGGCGCTTAACATGGGGGCCATGACGGTCGCTATCCCCATCGACGCCACAACTGAGCAGTTGGCCGCAGTCACGTACAACTCAGAGGGCCTCGTCCCCGCCATTGTGCAAGAAGAGGGGACGGGCGACGTGCTCATGATGGCCTGGATGAACGAGGACGTCTTGCGGGAGACCCTGGAGTCCGGCCGGACCGTCTTTTGGTCGCGGAGCCGCCATTCCCGCTGGCGCAAAGGCGATACCTCGGGGGACCGCCAATGGGTCCGGGCTGCGTATTACGACTGCGACGGTGACACGCTGCTGTTCGTCGTCGAGCAAGAGGGAGCCGGGGCCTGCCACACGGGTGAACGAACTTGCTTTTTCCGCCGGTTCGGGACCGGCCGGCCCGGGCTCCGTAGATGCACCCTGACCAGGTGCCCGTGACCAGGTGCCCGTGACCAGATGACCAGGTACCCGTGAGCAGCAACGGTGGACAGCCACGGTGACCCCAGCGCTACTAAAAGGCGCGGGCGTACACCCGAGCCGAGACGAGTTTGCCGCCCTCGCCCGTGGCTGGACCATTGTGCCGGTGTGGTGCGAGCTGCTGGCGGACCTCACCACCCCGGTGGCCGCCTACGCCCGGCTGGTCCGGGGTGAGCCAGGGTTCGTCCTGGAGTCTGTCGAGCACGCAGGCACGTGGGGGCGCTGGTCGTTCATAGGCCGGAGGCCGTCGGCGACGATGACGCTGCGCCAGGGGCGCGTGTCGGTGGAGGGTTCCGTCGCCGTCAATGTCCCGGAGGACCAGGGGATCCTGGCCGCGATGGAGGCTGTGCTCTCCCATTACCGCGCCCCGTCTCTGCCCGGCCTGCCCCCACTGCACGGAGGCATCGTCGGGTACCTCGGCTACGACGTCATTCGGGAGGTCGAGCGCCTGCCCCACGCCCCTCCCGACGAACTTGGTTACCCGGACGCCATCGTGTCGGTGGTGGGCCAGGTGGCGGCGTACGACGCCTGGCGCCAGCGGGTGACCCTGGTGGACGCCGTGCCCGTGCCGGCCAGGGCCACCACCGAAGAGATCTACGACCTTTACGACCTGGCGGTGGCTCGCCTGCAGGACTTCGCCGCCGAGGGGGCCAAACCGATCGACGAGCCAGTTATCGAACCACCCGAGCGCGACGACGAGCTGCCCCCTTTCACTCGCCGCACTTCGCCGCAGCTGTATTCAGCGGCCGTCGATGCGGCCCGTGAGTACATCTTTGCCGGTGACATCTTCCAGGTCGTGTTGGCCCAGCGCTTCGAGCTCGACCTGGAAGCGGAACCGCTCGACCTCTACCGATCTCTGCGACAGGTGAACCCGAGCCCGTACATGTACCTGCTGCAGTACCCCGACCTGGCGGTCGTCGGATCTTCGCCCGAGCCGATGGTCCGGGTGCGCGACGGACGGGTCATATCCCGACCGATCGCCGGCACCCGCCGACGCGGGCCGCACCGACGTGGACGACCGGCGCCTGGCCGCCGAGCTGTCCGAGCACCCGAAGGAACGCGCCGAACACATCATGCTGGTCGACCTGGCCCGCAACGACGTGGGCAAAGTTGTCGACTTCGGTACGGAGACAGTGGACGAGCTGATGACCCTGGAGCGCTACAGCCACGTCATGCACCTCACGTCACAGGTTTCGGGGCAGCTCCGGGCCGGGTTGGGCCCCGTCGACGTGCTGCGGGCCACCTTCCGGCCGGGACCGTATCGGGAGCGCCCAAGGTCCGGGCGATGGAGATCATCGACGAGCTCGAGCCGGCCCGTCGAGGCCCTTACGCGGGTGTTGTGGGTTACATCGACTTCTCCGGCAACGTGGACACCGCCATCGCCATTCGCACCATGCTCGTCGGCAATGGCGGGCGGGCCAGCGTCGAGGCGGGGGCAGGCATTGTTGCCGACAGCGTGGCCGAAACCGAGGACCTGGAGTGCCGCAATAAGGCGGCCGCCCTGCTGGCTGCTGTCCCCGGGGCAAGGCGGATCGCCGCCGCCCGCGCCGTCAGCCAAGCGGCTCGTCGCGGACAACCAGGCTTCGCTGGTGGTGGGGGGGCCGAGCGCAGGTGGGAACCCGTGAGCAACGACGGGGGCTACGCCGCCCTCCGCCACGGGACCGGGGCGCTGGAAGTGGGCCGCGACGTCGTCAGGGTCTCTGGCCCCGACGCAGAGAGCTACTTGCAGGGACAAACGAGCCAAGACATCGCCGGGTTGGGCGCCGGGGCTTCGGCCTGGGCGCTCGTTCTGCAACCACAAGGCAAGCTGGACGTGTTCGTGCGGGTACTCCGGCTCGGGCCAGACGAGTTCCTGCTGGATTCCGACGCCGGCATGGGGGCCGTTCTCCTGGCCCGGCTGACCCGTTTCAAGCTACGTACAAGGTGGATTTCGAGCCTCTGGAGTGGCGGGCCGTGGCGGTCAGGGGACCGGGGGCGGGGCCAGTGCCGGTCTCAGGCGACGATGGCTGGAGTGTCGCGGCTCCCTTCGAGTGGGGTGGCTTGAGCGGCTACGACCTGCTTGGGCCACGTCCCGTGCTACCTCCCGAGGCCACGGTGGTTGAGCCCGCGGCATACGAGGCGGTGAGAGTTGAGGCCGGCTTCCCCGTTCATGGCCGCGAGCTCGACGAGCGCACTATCCCCGCCGAGGCCGGTCTCGTCGAGGCGAGCGTGAGCTTCACGAAGGGTTGCTACACGGGCCAGGAACTGGTGGCCAGGATCGATTCTCGCGGGAGCAACGTCCCCCGGCACCTTCGCGGCCTCGTACTCTCTGGCCCGGCGCAAGCGGGGGCCAGGCTTTACCGTGTGCCCACGGAAGACGGGCCGCGGGCGGCGCCGGTCGCCGAAGGAGGGGACGGCGAGAACCAGCTGGCCAGTTCCGGGCCCAGCACCGCGAAGGAGGTCGGGCGGTTGACCAGCGTCGCTTTGTCTCCCCGGCTGGGGTGGGTGGCCCTTGGCTATGTGGCCCGGGCGGTTGATCTTGGTACGACTCTGGTGGCCCAGGACGACAACGGCAAGTTCGAGGCACGCGTAGAAGCACTTCCGCTTGCGTGACGGAGGTGGTCGAAGGGCAGCCTGGTGCCCTCACAAGACGGCATGTTGATATTGGTTCTGTCGGGCCACGTCGGGCGGTGGACGCCTTGGCGATGTACGCGTTCGTGGTGCTCGGGCTCCCCGACGGGATGCTCGGCACGGCCTGGCCGGCGCTGCGCCACGGCTTTGGTGTCCCCCTGGACGGCCTCGGCATCATCCTGCTCCTGGGTACGGCCGGCGCCGTTTGCACGTCTTCTGTTTCGGGAGTGGTCCTGGCCCGCATTGGGCTACGGCCAACCCTCATGCTGGCCGGGGCGCTCGGCGCGCTCGGCGCCCTGGTGGCGATCCTCTCGCCCGCCTTTTGGACGTTCGCGCTGGGGGGGACCGCCATAGGAATGACGGCCGGCTTGATGGACAGCTCGCTCAATTCGGCTGTGGCCCTGGCCCGGCGCAACCGGCTGTTGAACGCGCTGCATGGCTGTTACGGCATCGGCACGACCATTGGGCCGCTGGTCGTAACGGCGGCCATCTTGGCCGTTTCCTGGCGACCGGCCTACGGCGTCTTGTTGCTGGCGGAGGTTGGCCTCATGGCAGGGTGGTGGGCTGTCGGCCGGCGTGGCCGCCGTTCGCCTATTCGTGCGGCGTCACCTGAAGGACCACTACAGGCCGGGCCGCCGGCATCGGCCCGGAGCCTGCGCCTGTCGAAGTCGGCCCCGAAATAACAGGCAAAGAGCCGGTGCCTCGCCGCCGCCTGGTCACGACCGTCTCTCTGGGTCTGGTCGTTTTCATGTTGTACACCGGGTTCGAAGTATCCGCTGGCCAGTGGGGGCCTAGCTTCGACCGTGGCCCCCTGGAGTTGGGAGCCGCAGCCACAGGCATAGCCACGTTCGGCTATTGGGCCGCTCTAACTGTTGTCCGCTTCGCCCTGGCGGCCCCCCGTCGTCCCCTGTCGCAGCGGAGCATTGTCAACCTGGGTTGCGCCGTAGCCATCGTTGGTGCGGCTCTCGTCTGGTGGCGTCCAACTGCCATTGTGGCCGTCCTGGGTTTGGTCGTAATTGGAGGCGCCCTGGCCGGCGTGTTCCCGGCTCTGGTCGTTTTAACGCCCGCTCGGGTCGGGGAAGAAGTGGCACACCACGTGATCGGCTGGCAGATCGCGGCCGCCAGCCTCGGAGGGGCCGCTATTTCAGCTGCCTTCGGCGCCGTGTTCCAGCGCTATGGGCTGGAATACTTCGGGCCGGCGCTGGTAATTGCCGGCGTCCTCACGATGGTGGGAGTTTTGGTCCTCGAACGGGTAAGCGCTATTCGGCCTCGATAGTCCAGCGCACCCTGGCCGAGCGCCCGGGGGCGAGCCGGATGAGCCCGATGCCGTTGTTGAACGCATCTGGCGGGCATGTGCACGGCTCGATGGCCAGGCCGTGGCGGCGCTGCGCCGGAAGCGTGTCGCCGCTGAAGATCTGCAGGAACCTGATGGGCTCGTCGTATTTGCAGGTAATGGAAATGCTGCCGTCCGCAGAGCGAAAATTGGCCGACGCCAGTCCAGATTCGTCCCTGGCCAGGTCGGTGAGCGTGACGTCGTACTCGGTACTGCCGACCGGCCTCGGCTGACGGAAATCGAACGCGGTCCCGTCAACGGGCACGGCCGGCAGCTTCGGGCTGAGGTCGTCGTTCGTCTTGAAATAGCTCGCCGCTTGGACCGTGCAACACCGAGCCGTCCACGGTCCCCGTACCTGTTTTGAAATAGGGATGAGCGCCGCAGCCGAATAGGAGCCGTTTGGGCCCCAAGGTTCGTGGCCATGGTCGACATTTCGAGCGCTCCACCGTTCAAGTGGTAAGTCTGCTCGAAGAGCGAGCGGGAAGGGGTAACCCGGCTGCGCCAATAAGAGGCAAGACAGAGTGAGCTTGTTTTCCAGGTGTTCCTTCACCTCCCAGGCCAACCAGTGGGTAAAGCCATGGATGGCGGACCCGTGGACGAGGTCGTTGATGGGGAGCTGGTAGTGCTCGTCCTCGAACTGGTAGACGCGCGTTGCGGACACGGCCCGGCCAGGGCAGCAGCAACTGCCCGTGGCCGCCTCCGCCCTGTGTACCCGTCGTCGTTGACGGTGTCGAGCAGGTCGGTGCCGGCCCATCGCACCCTGTACAGGTTGGCGCCCTGTTCGGTCACGATGACTTCACGGTCGCCTTCTCTGATCTCGAAAAACTGACCGGCGCGGCCCAACGCCTGGCAGGTGTCGGCGTCATCCCGGATACCGTAGCGCAATCGATCTTCGCATGCCTGGCGGGCTCTCACGTGGCCGCGGATAGGGTCGTTCCCGTGACGGCGCACCCAAACGGACGGGACCAATTCGACGGGCTCGAGGAAGACCACGGAGCCCAGCGGACGGGCTGAGTCGGGACGACAGGCCAGGCCGACCAGCCGACGACGCTCTGACGCCGCCGCCGGACTGGCTCGAACTCCTCGTGCGCGGCGCCCTGGCCAAGCGCCGTCCTTCCCGTCGGCACGCCCTGGCCGTGCTCCGCTCGCGTGACTCTGAACTGCTCGATGTCGTAGCGGCGGCGGCCCGGGTCCGCCGGGCCTTCTTCGGTAATCGGGTGAAATTGAACTACCTGGTGAACATGAAAAGCGGGCTCTGCCCCGAGGACTGCTCTTATTGTTCGCAGCGGCGAGGGTCGCAGGCGGGAGTGCTCAAGTACAACTGGGTCAGCCCCGAAGAGGCGGCCGGCGAGGCCGAGCGTGCGGCCAGTCGCGGGGCCCGACGGATCTGCCTGGTGGCCAGCGGGCGCGGCCCAAGCGAGCGGGACATCGAGCGGGTGGCGGAGGCGGTCCGAGCCATCCGGTCCTGCCGGCCCGGCCTCGAGATCTGTACGTGCCTCGGGCCTGCTCGACACCGGACAAGCGGCGCGCATTGAAGGAGGCGGGCGCCGACGCCTACAACCACAACCTCAACACGGCCGCCACGTTTCTATAGCCGCATCTGCAGCACTCACACCTTCGAGGACAGGGCCGAGACCGTCCGGCAAGCGACCGCAGCAGGCCTGTCGCCGTGCTCCGGGGTGATCGTGGGCATGGGGGAGACGGACGAGCAAGTGGTCGACGTTGCCTTTGCTCTGCGCGAGTTGAAACCCGACTCCGTCCCCGTCAATTTCTTGATGCCCTTCGACGGCACACCTCTGGCCGGCCATCTCGGCTTGACGCCGGGACATTGCCTCCGCGTGCTGGCTTTGTTCCGGTTCATTTTCCCCGACGTGGAAGTACGCATCGCCGGTGGGCGGGAGATGCACCTGCGCAGCCTTCAGCCACTCGGGCTACACATCGCCAACTCGATCTTCCTGGGTGATTACCTCACCTCTGAAGGAGCTCCGGGGTCGGCCGACCTCCAGATGATCGCCGACGCCGGGTTCGTCGTCGAGGGCGCCGAGGAGGATGCCGAGCGCGGTGGGCGGTGGCCGGTGGCCGCTCTACCGGCCATGGTCCCGGTGGTGCGCCGCCGTGGCCCGGGCACCGGCGTACCCGGGAACGCGTGAACCGGCTTACGCTCCGGTTTCTGTAAACCGTTCCCGCTGGTTGTAGAGTCGCGCCACCCAGCCGGTGCGGGTCAGGACGTCGCCGCCCCCACGCCGGGGGAGGACCGAGAAGGTTCTGGTGGCGGGGCCGGGACGGCCGCGGCCCGGACGTCTGGCGCCGGTGGCGCGGCCGGGATATGGTCCTCGGCCCCTCGCTCTGCGCTGGGACGGCTGCAAGACGATGACGAAGCGAGTCCCGCCCGTCGGCCCGATCGGGGACTCGGCTCGCACTTCGCCGCCCATGGCACTGACCAGCTCGTCGACGATGGCCAGCCCGAGCCCGGAGCTCACTTTCCGGTCCGCCGGCAGACGAGACTGGTACAGCCGCTCGAAGACCCGCTCGAGGTCCTGGGGCGGGATCCCCGGTCCGTCATCTTCCACGAGCACCGTGGGCCGGCTTCTGTCGAACCGACCCGTCTTTACCGTCACCTGCGAGGCGGCGTACTTCAAGGCGTTTTCCACTACGTTGGCGACCACTTGGCCCAGGCGGTCCGAGTCAGCGTCACAGAAAACCTCGGCCGCCGGCGCCGTCTCGATCGAAATGGCCAGCCCTTGCTCCGCCGCCGCTGGCGCGAAGGCCCGAGTGGCCTCCGTAACCACCCTGGACAGGTCGACGGGGCCGCAGTGCAGGCTGAACGCGCCGGACTCCAACTTCGCTAGTTCCAGCAAGTCGCTGACCAGGCGCTCCAACCGCCGCGCTTCCGAAGCTGATGACACCGGCGGCGTACTGGACGTCGTCGGTAGCGCCGTCGGAGATGGCTTCGGCAAAGCCCGCGGACCGAGGTGAGGGGCGTACGCAGGTCGTGGGAGACAGACATCAAAAACTGCCTCTGCACGCCCTGAGCCTTGGCCAGGCTGTCGGCCATCTGGTTGACCGAGTTGGCCAGCGACACCAGCTCCGGGCCTTCCCGCTCGGGGACAGGGACCCGGGCTTCCAGGTCACCTCTGGCAATGCGTCGGGTCACCCCTTCGGTCTGCTGCAGGGGCCGGGCGATGCGGCGACCGAGCCGGATGGCGGCGATGAGGGCGATGACGATGGTGGCGGCCGAAGCGATGGCGAACCACAAGGCGGCGGCCCCTACACCTGCCGGTGCATCACGGGTAAGGACGACGACGAGGTTGATGGACTGGCCATTTGCGATCGGCACGGGCCTGGGGACGAGGACGGCGGCCCACGCCAACCGTCCACGGTGGCCGCTTACGGGCTGATCGTTGAAGAGCTGCTGCGTCTCGACGTTGCTCACACTGAGCGAGCTGGGCAAGGTGACGGCCTTGTCGGTCCCGATTGGTTCGTTCGCGTTCAACGGGTTGTAGAAGGAACCGTCGTTGCTGATCCCGACCACCGCCTCGCCCTGAAGCTGCAACGGTGCCTTCAAGACGCTCAGCGTGCTGCGCAGTACGACCAAGGAATCGTGCCGTTTCCCGGTTGTGGCCGCCTCGTCCACCCCCTGGGCCAGCTGTTTAGCCTCAGACACCAGCTCCGACTGGGTTTGCTGCACGCTGTTGAGGTCGGTCAGGCCGAGCGTGGCCAGGCCCGCGAAGACCAGAGCGCCGACGACCATGGCCACCATGGTCAGGCTCAAGCGTCGGCGCACAAGTTACCCTTACCCGAGACGGTAGCCCATGCCCCAGACGGTGCCGAGAGGTAGGGCGTCGCCGAGCTTTTTTCGTAGCTGGCGCACGTGGGCATCAACAGTGCGGTCATCTCCGTACCAACCAGGGCCCCAGACACCGTCCAGTAATTGCTGGCGGGACAATGCCCGGCCAGGCCGCTCGGCCAGGAACTGAAGGAGCTGGAACTCCTTCGAGGCTAGCGGCACGACTTCCCCGTCGAGACGGGCTTCCCTGCGGACCAGGTCCACCTCGACCCGCCCGGCCATCAGGACCTCGCTGCGGCCGGTGGCTCCATCGGAACGGCGAAGGATGGCCTTGACCCGGGCAACGAGCTCCCGGGGCGAGAACGGTTTGGTGACGTAGTCGTCAGCCCCGAGCTCCAGGCCCAGGACCCGGTCGAGCTCGCTGTCCCGGGCCGTCAGCATCAGGACGGGCAGCGAGTGCTTGGCGCGAAGTTGCTGGCAAACCTCCATCCCGTCGATCCCACCAGGCAAGCCGATATCGAGGATGGCCATTCGGGGCCGCTCCCGTTCGATCGCCGCCAGGCCTGCCTCACCCGTCCCGGCCTGAATGACCCTGAACCCCTCCCGCCTGAGGTACATGTCGACGAGGTCGGCAATATTGCTGTCGTCCTCGATGACGACGACGGTGCCCTGCTCGTTTGGCATACAGCCAGCATGCCTGATACGTGTGAGGCTTTGGTGAAGCCCTGGGTGAGGATGGCCCGGGGCTACGCTTGTTCCCGGTGCCCACCTACCTGGACAAGATCCTCGCAGCGCATCGCCGTGCTGCCGGCCAGGACGGGCGCGACGTTCCTCAACTGATAGCAAAAGCCGACGGCTGCTCACCCACTCGCGGTTTCAAGGCCGCCCTGCACGACGGGCAGGGGATGGCGGTGATAGCGGAGGTCAAGCGGCGCAGCCCGTCGAAGGGGCCGCTCGTCCCTGACCTGGTGCCTGGTACCGTGGCCAAGGCCTACGCGGGCGCCGGCGCAGCGTGCCTTTCCGTGCTGACTGACCAGGAGTTCTTTGGCGGGTCGGCCGACGACCTGGCCGAGGCCCGCGCCGCGGTGGACCTCCCGGTACTGCGAAAGGACTTTACGGTCTGTGCCGCTGACGTCTGTGACGCCCGGCTCATGGGGGCAGACGCTCTGCTGCTGATCGTCGGTGCCCTTTCAAAGGGTGAGCTCCGTGAGTTCTTGGACCTATCGCGTCGTCTCCAGATCGACGCGCTCGTGGAAGTGCACGACGAAGCCGAGGCTGAGGCAGCTCTGGCGGCCGGCGCCGACCTGGTCGGGGTCAACCAGCGCGACCTGGTGACGTTCGAGGTGGACACGGACAGAGCAATGAGAGTGGGTGCGAGCCTCCCCGACCACGTCGCTCGGGTGGCCGAGTCGGGGATCCGCACATTTGACGACGTCCGCCGTCTGGCCGATGCCGGTTTTGATGCCGTACTGGTGGGAGAGGCCCTCGTCACGTCGCCCGACCCCGGCGCAGCCCTTGCAGCGCTGCGTGGCGTACAGGGGACTTAGCGATGCTGATCAAAATCTGCGGCACGACCTCTGAAGACGATGCTCTGCTGGCAGTGGCCATGGGCGCCAATGCTGTGGGCTTTGTGTTCGCACCTTCGCCCCGACAAGTCTCTCCTCAGCTTGTGGCCGACATCGTGAAGCGCCTCCCTCGCGAGGAGATACTGACGGTAGGCGTGTTCCGGGACCACGCCCCCCGTCGGGTGGTCGAAGTCATCTACTCGACTGGCCTGCAGGCCGCTCAGCTGCACGGGCGTGAGACCCCGGACGAGACCCAGTGGGTCCGCCAGAGGGTCCCGATGGTCATCAAGGCGTTCCCGGCCGGCGACCCCCGTGTGGCCCGTGCGGCTGAGTATGGTGCGGACGCAGTCTTGCTCGATGCAGCCAACCCCGGCTCCGGGAAGGTTTTTGACTGGGCGCTGGCGGGTGACCTGGCTGAGGGCCAAAGGCTGGTCATAGCCGGAGGCCTGGATGCCGGGAATGTGGCCACCGCGGTCGCGAAGGTCAGACCGTGGGGTGTCGATGTCACATCGGGTGTGGAGGCCTCTCCCGGTGTGAAAGATCCGATGAAGGTGAAGGCGTTCGTCGAGGCGGCCAAGCGAGCCGAGGCCGATGTGGCCGAGGCGACTGCCACCCTCTCCCAGGGCGCGTTCGAGGGTCCTTACGACTGGGCCGAGGACGAACACTATTGACGTCTGACACCCTGATGGGAGAGCCCGGCGCGGACGGGCGCTTCGGCCGTTTCGGCGGACGCTTCGTCCCCGAAGCGCTGGTGCCGGCGTGCCAGGACCTGGAGCGTGAGTTCCGGGCGGCCTGGTCCAACCCCGCCTTCAAAGCGCGCTACAACGACTTGCTCCGTGACTACGCCGGCCGGCCCAGCGCTCTGACCGAGTGCCACAACCTCTCCAAGCAGCTCGGTGTCCGCCTCTTGTTGAAGCGCGAGGACCTCAACCACACCGGGAGCCACAAGATCAACAACGTCATCGGTCAGGGCCTCCTCACCCTCGAAATGGGCAAGCGGCGCCTCGTTGCTGAGACCGGGGCCGGCCAGCATGGAGTGGCGACGGCGACGGCGGCCGCCCTCTTCGGCCTCGAGTGTGTCGTGTTCATGGGCGAAGTCGACATGGAGCGCCAGGAGCTCAACGTCTTTCGAATGCGGCTGCTCGGAGCCGAGGTGCGGCCGGTCAGTTCGGGTAGCAAGACGCTGAAGGACGCCGTCAACGAGGCGTTACGAGATTGGGTGGCTACTGTCGAGTCGACTCATTACTGCCTGGGGTCGGTGATGGGCCCGCACCCGTTCCCATGGATGGTGCGTGAGTTCCAGGCTGTCATCGGCATAGAGGCGAGGCAGCAATGTGAGCAGCTGATCGGCTCGAGCCCCGATTACATCGTGGCCTGTGTCGGGGGAGGGAGCAACGCCGCGGGTACATTCGCCGGCTTTGTCGACACCCCGGCGCGGCTGGTCGGCGTTGAGGCGGCCGGCGGGGCGGCGTTGGGGCCGAAGGGAGTGCCCGGGGTATTGCACGGCATGAGGTCGTACCTCCTGCAGGATGAGTTCGGTCAGATCCTGGAAGCGACCTCTATATCGGCGGGGCTCGACTACCCGGGTATCGGCCCGGAGCACGCCTATCTGGCTGAGGTAGGCCGGGCGCACTACGCGTCCGCCACCGACGACGAGGTGCTTGAAGCGCTCGGGTTGCTGGCCCGTACCGAGGGGATCATCCCTGCTCTCGAGCCCGCGCACGGTCTGGCCTGGGTGACTAAGGCGGCCCGGTCGGGCGAAATCCCGGCCGGGTCGACCGTACTGCTCACGATGTCGGGGCGAGGCGATAAGGACGCCGAGCACGTCATGAAGCTGATGGGCGGCGGGGCCTGATAATGGCTGGCTCGTTGACTGGCCGTTCGATGACTGGCCGTTCGATCATGTCCGGACCGCAGCTCACTCGCTTGGGCAGTGGGGACTGGACCGATGAAGGGCGTCCCTGTCGAGAGCTCGCTCCGAACGGCGCGGGACAGTGGCCGAAAGCTATTGGTCCCCTATGTCACCGGGGGTGTGAGCAACGAATGGGTGACGGTGCTGCTGGCGATGGCAGAAGCGGGGGCGGACGCCATCGAGGTCGGGTTGCCGTTCTCGGACCCGATGATGGACGGGCCGACGATACAGGAGGCCTCCCAACGTGCGCTCGAGCGGGGGACCACGCCGACTTCTGTCCTGGCCGAGCTGAGGTCGACCGACCCCTCGGTGCCCGTCCTCGTGATGACGTACTGCAACCTGGTGCTACGGGCGGGGGCCAAACGCTTCGCCAGCGAGTTGGCCGGCGCCGGCGTCAGAGGAGCGATAGTCCCCGACCTGCCGCTCGAAGAGTCGGCGGAGTGGGAGGAACATGCGGGCGTCGAGGGAGTCGAAACCGTCTTGTTGGCCGCTCCGGTGACGCCGGACGAACGGCTCTCGGCCATCTGCGAGCGGTCCCACGGTTTTGTGTACGGCGTCAACCTCATGGGCGTCACAGGCGAACGGGAAAACCTGGCGTCGAGCTCCTCGGTACTGGCTAAGCGCCTGAAGGCCGTGACGGACAAGCCGGTACTAATGGGATTGGGCATTTCCGGTCCGCTACAGGCGGTGGCGGCGGCCGAGCATGCCGATGGCGTGGTCGTGGGATTCTGCGTTGATGCGGGCCGCCCTGGACGGGGCCTCTCCGGACCAGATCGCCGACAGAGTGGGGACCATCCGGGCGGCTTTAGACCGCGGTTGACCCTTTAATCGCGGTTGGGCCGAGCGCGGTTGGCCTGAAGCGCGGTTGGGGTGGCCAAGCCTGGCCAACGAGCCCCCCAGACGGCCTGCTGAGCGTCGTCGCCGCGCAATCTCTTCGGGTCCCCGCCCCTGCGTTGCGTCGGGGAAGGAAGTGGGGAACTTCCAGGGGAGGTGCCAGTGCAGCCTCAACGCCATGACCGTCGTGGACGCCGATCCTGCGCTAGCTAAAGCGAGGAACATCACTGGGATCTTTGCCAGCCTGCAACGCGAATGGCACCAGACGGCCAAAAGCCCCGAGGCGAGCGCCCGCAAAGAGGCATGGGCTGCTGCGGAACCCGTGTTGGACGGCTGCGCAGGTATAAACGGGATAGTCGGATTGGTGACCTGGCAAGGGCGGCGCCCGTCGCCAACAGGCAACCGGGCACTGACGGCGTTGCTGCGCCAAGCGGCCGACCCACTGGCCGCCCGCACGCTTCTGCAGGCCTTGCTCCCGCGTGTCAGGACGGAGCGAGTGCTGGTCCCCACCTACGGGCACGGTGTCAATGAAGCGTGGCAACGGCCGGCGGACACCATCGCCGACCTGGTGGCGGAGTGTTTCGCGGCCGTCAAGCGCCATGCCGGCGAGGACCACGACGACGTGGCCCGGCTGGTGATGCGAGAAGCCACGCGGAAACTTCGCACGGCTCGTCAAGTTCAGCGGCGGTACCACCAACGAACAGTTGTTGTGGCCCCGGACCATCACGTCTATACCGAGCACGGCTTGTCGGCGGCCCGCTCGGGGCCGGAGTGGCTGGCCGCCGCGCTTACGGACGCGGTGCGGGCACGGCGCATCAGCACCAACGAGGCTCGGCTGGTCTATGGCGCCAGGGTTCAAGGGCTGCCGGCTAGCGAGGTCGGCCGTCGGACCGGGCTGGCGCCTAAGGCCGTCTATTACGCCCTGGCGCAGGCCGAACGAGCGCTTATCCGGAGGGTGGCGTGACACCCACCCCGGCGGAGCTGCCGGCATTTGCGGTACTCGTGGCGCTCATCGGTGCCATGGGCGCAGCGGTGGCTGCGGTGGTGGCGGTGCGCTACCGTCCCCACGGGGGCGACCCCCTGGCCGACCAGAGGGACCGGCATGGCTTCGCCACCGATCGCCACCTCCGCCAAGAGGCTTCGGTGACGGGTGCCCGCCGGCGGGCGGCGTACACCCGGCCGTCACTGGCCGCCGCCGGCGGCCGGCTGGAAGCACCGGACGTGGGCTACCCCCTCGGGCGCACCTACAGGCGCCTGGGGGGAGGCATGGCGCTGTGGCCGAGCTGGGAAGCGTCCTTGCGCCTTGTCGCGCCGCCGGGAGAGGGAAAAACGTTCCGGGTGCTGGTCCCGATATTGCGCCAGCACCCCGGGCCCGCACTGGCCACGTCGACCAAGGCCGACCTCTACGAGCTGAGCGCGCTAGCTCGCCGCCGGCAAGGACCGGTCTTCGCTCTCGACCCCGACCTGATTGTCCCGGCGGCTGAGCCGGCCCGCTGGTCGCCAGTAGCGGGTTGCGAAAAAAGCGAAGTCGCCGAACGCAGAGCGACGGCACTTGTTACGGCCGCCGGTGACGAAGACAACGCGCCTAATGGCGTTTTCTTTCGCGACTCGGCTCGTGACCTGCTGAAGGCCTACCTGCATGCCGCCGCGCTCGAAGGCCTGGACATCCGGGCTGTGCTCGATTGGTCCAGGCGGCCCGAGGACCCTACGCCGGCGGAGGTGCTGCTCTCGTCTCCTTGGGCCGCGCCCGGATGGGGCGACGTGGTTACCCTTCACACCAGCGGCGCCGCCGAAACCACCTCGGGCGTGCTTCGGTACGTCGCCCGTGCGCTGGCCTGTTTTAGCCATGAGCGCGTCGTCCAAGCCTGCTGCCCGTTCCCCGGTGACGAGCTCGACATCGAGCGGCTTTTGCTCGAAAACGGCACGCTCTACCTGCTGGGAAAAGGGTCCCGCCTGGGTGCCGTGGCCCCGCTCATTACAGCCCTGGCCGACGAGGTGTTCGACCGTGCCGAACGCTTGGCCACCCGGATGCCCAGCCGGCGCCTCGACCCACCGCTGCTCGGGTTGCTCGACGAGGCGCCGAGTATCGCTCCAGTCCCAACTCTGCCCGAGTTGTTGGCCGATGGGCGGGGCCGGGGGATCGTGAT
Organism: uncultured Acidimicrobiaceae bacterium; assembly: GCA_963749305.1. Lineage (GTDB taxonomy): Bacteria > Actinomycetota > Acidimicrobiia > Acidimicrobiales > Palsa-688 > Fen-671. The sequence continues at coordinate 639,064 of CAVVMN010000008.1, read as the reverse complement.
CGTTTACGCCATGCAATCGTTTTCGCAGGCGGTCACCCGATGGGGTGCCCAAAGAGCGCAAACGATGGGCAACGCGACGACCATTACGGCCGTCCTCGGTGGCCTGACGTCGCCGAGCGACCTGTCTGACCTGGAAAGGGTCTGCGGTCAGCGCCGGGTGCGGCGAGAGTCCACCCACCGGGGGTCGAGCGGGGCCAACAACCGGGACCACTCCCGCACAACCAGCTGGGAAAGCGAAACCGTCTTGCGCGCTGACCAGATCCGGACGCTAGGGGCCGGCGTGGCCCTGGTGCTGTGGTCCAAGTTGCCCCCATTCCTCGCCCGGCTACCGCTTCTGTCGGAGATGACGGGTTGGCGGGAGGTCCAAGAAGAGGAAAAGAAAGTCCGAGAGGCGAACGACCGCGCCCGGTCACTGCCAACCGTGGCGGCGGACAGTTGGACGCCGTGGGCACCGGCACCGGCGGAGCGGTGGGACGTTCCCTAACCCCTCATCGCCTGCGGCCCCCGTAGGCATGGCTTAACAAAGGAACAGGAAAGAGCACCAACATGACCAGCTACCCACCTCCGTACCGACCGTTTCGAGGAGCGGACCCGCCCCATTTCGTGGACAGAGAAGACCCAGACGATGTGGGCGTACACGGGATCGTCGCCGCCAGCATCGTGGCCTACGCCGCCGGGCCGCGCGACCCACGCTTTCATCGCCTCGTCACGTCCGGCCCCGCGATGGGGAAGACGGCGCTATTGAGGGCGATCGGCCGGCAGGTGGCTGACCGCCTGGGCTGGGCAGTGACCTTTCACAGATGTCAGGTCAAAGAGCGGGCCATCCGGGCCGTTTCCGCCGAGGTGGCAAAGACGCTCCAGAAGCAATGGCCGACGGAGCTCCCTGGAGCGGTTGTCGGCTCGGTCGCTTCCGACCACTCATCACCAGAGTGGCCCGAAGATCGGCCGGTGCACGGGGGGGAGGACCAGTTGAGCGGGGCCCCTCGATTTGACCGGGTTACTTGCTCCTGGGCCACCCTTAAAAACCTGCTCGAGCTCGGAGGCCGGTTGGCGCGGGCCGCTTCCAGTGGCTTGCTCGTCGTTTTCGATGACGCCGACCGGCTTGGTGGTGGCGAACTGGAGTCGCTCGGGTTCTTGGCTCGGGGTCTGGCCCGGGAAGGCATCCCGGTGGCCCTGTTGTTCAGCGGTGCACCGTCTCTCGGCGATCGTTTTGTCCGGGCCGGGAGCATCTCGGGGCGCGTATGGCTGACCAGCCTGGGTCGGCTGGACGACGGCGAGGCCCGAGAGGCACTGGTGGTACCCGCGGTTGACCGGGGCGTCGAGTTCCGGGAGGAGGCGCTCGAGCTTCTCTGCCTCAGGGCCGGCGGCTCTCCGCTGGAGCTCCAGCGGCTCGGTTTTGCCGCCTGGTCGGCAGCCCCGGGGGCCGAGGTCGTCACCGCCGCAGATGCCATGGCCGGCGTGGACGCGCTGATGGAAGGGGCGCAGGCGAGAGCATCCTGACGAGTTCCGCTCGGCGCTGGTGCTGGGCGCCGGGCAGTAACGTGTCCGCATGCCCACCCCGCGGGTGCTCGAACATGCTTTTGCCAGTTCATGAACAGCGTCTACATGGCGCGCATCGACGTGGCTACCGGAAAGCTGCTTACGACCGTCTCCAAGCTGGATGACGCCGCCGCGGCAGGGCCGAGCCTGTTGCCGGACTGGGACCGCTCCATGGTCGTCACCCACCTGGCTGCGAACGCCGATGGCATTCGCCGGGCGGTGGAGGCAGCCAGAGCGGGTACGACGGGCGAGGTCTACCCCGGTGGGAAGGCTGCCCGCGACGCCGAGATCGAAGCCGGTAGGCGCTTGCCGGCTGTCGACCTCAACCTGCGCCTCGACACTGCCTGCCGGCTCTTGCGGGTGGCTCTGGGGGAGGCCACGGACGAGATCTGGGACGCTCCAGCCATTGGCCCGAAGGGCGAGGTCCATATCGGCCCTGGTTTGGTTGTGGCCCGCCTGCGAGAGGTCGAGGTGCACCACGTCGATCTCGACTACGGGTACAAGCCCGAAGACTGGCCGATCGGGTGGGTGCTCGAGGAGATGGACCGGGCCATGCTGGAACTACCCACGCGCTTACCGGCCGGCACCGCCGTAGTACTGAGCGCCACCGACGCCGACCAGCGTTGGGTGGCTGGTAGCGGCGATGCGGTTGAGGTTACGGGAACGATGGCTGAGCTTTTCGCCTGGGTTATTGGCCGCGCTGCTCATGTGAGCGGCGTTGAGTGCCCAATCCTCAAGCCTTGGCGCTGAGCTCGGCGGGAGCAAGCGCGGGGCTGGCGTCAACGTAACTGGCCTCCGATCCGTCGGGCAGATCCGCGTCACCTCTGCGCATGGTGCCCTTCCTCCTCTTCTTGGTCGCCCCCTTTTCGCCGGGTTTGTTTTTCTTTTTCCCCCGACGGCTGCGCTCCGGTCGCTCCGGGCTCAGTGTGGACAGGAAGGTACCGACCGAAGAGGCCAGACGTTCGAACGCCAATGTGTAGAAGACTTTGTTGGCCTGCCTGCGCTCGGTGACCAGCCCAGCTGATTTCAAGACGGCCAAATGGCGAGAAACCGATGGCCCGGAAATAGGGAAATGAGAAGCCAGCTCGCCGGCTGAGATCTCACCTTTGCGGAGATCGTAAAGGATCTGGCGACGCGTGGGGTCAGCGAGGGCCTTGAACACCGCCGTCGCTGTAGTGATATCTAGATCCTCAGCAATCTAGCTATTTAGCCAGATAGCTAAGATGTTTGTCAAGGCGTTTGGGACGTCACGGTGCTGGTCCCGTCAGCAGTGCGGCGACAGGGTTTGGTGGGGGACCGGCCGGTCCCGCCGGACCGCCTACAGGCCCAGCGCTGCGCTACAGGCCGGCCAGGGTTTCCAGCCGTACTCAGCTTGCAGGCGCTGGGCCGCCTCGTCCTGGACCCAGTACGGAGCATCGCTGGCGATCCCGGGGAGGCCCAGCCCGCTCCAAGTGGCGCCGGCGAACTGGTAGGCGCCGTAGAAGCCGTTACCGGTGTTCGTTTGGTAGTTGTCGCCGGACTCGCAATCTCGAAGTTCGAGCCAAACTCCTCCAAGCGGCGGAGGTTCTCCTGCCGAGGCTCCGGATGACACGTCGGCGGCAGTGGTCGGCGGCGCCGTTGTCGGTGGGGCTGTCGTTGGAGGCGCCGTCGTGGGCGGGACAGTGGTGGGAGGTGCGGCGGTCGTTGCCGGTGCCGTTGCCGCCGGCGCGGGCGCCGTTGTGGCCGGCGTACTCGATGCCGTCGTTGTGGGGCCCGTCGTCCCGGCCTGCTCATTTGCCGCCATCGTCCGGGTGCCGGACGAAGTCGTCCCCAGCTGCTGGTTGACGGCGTTGACGATACCGTTGCCGACAGGAAGCCCGGCCTGAGCATGCTGCTCAGAGGTCAACAAGGCCACCTGGGACTGAGCCTGGGCGAGCATGCCCTGCAATGCCGCTGCTTCACCAATGGCCTGGTCGCGTTGATTGGCGGCCACGGTGCCGGTCTCGAGCTCGCTGTGGTACTGCCGGCGCAGAGTGGTCAGCGCCCGTCCCAACTGGAACTGCTCAGACTGGAGCTGAACGACCGTGGCCGACACGTCCCCCAGAGTCAGCGACAGGTACGCCCTCTGCGCCGCCAGTTCGACGAGGTTGCCTCCGAACTGCGCGACGCTGCTGGCTGCCGGTACCTCGTCGGTGTACGAGAACAGAGCTTCCTGGCGCAGCAGCGACTCAGTGCGACGGGAACGGGCCTGAAGAGACTGGACGGTGGCTTGCGAGGTGGCCACCTCGGACCCGAGGTAGTTGGCCTGGGCCCGGTCGGACTCATATCGCAGGCTCAGCTGGTGCACGAGCACGGCTTCGTCGGTGACTTCCTGAGAAAGCTCGGCTGCGTTGGCCTGCGCAGTGCCCAGCGGATCAGCCGAAACCGGCGCCACGAGCGCGTTTGTAAAGGCGGTAACTGCCGCGAGGCTTACCAGCGCCATGACGAGGCGCATGGCAACCCGCAGCGCCCCATCTGGCCCCAGGGGCTTGTGGCACGCCACGACCCCCGAGACGTTAGCTTGTCTGGCTCCCGAGTGGCCAATCCAGCCTCTGCCGGCCTACGGGCCGGGCCAGATGAGCGAGGGGCCATGGTAGATGGCGGCGATGTAGGCCGGGTTGATGATCGTGGCCAGCGAGACCGGATGTTTGATGAGATGGTCGGCCAGGAGGATCTTGTACTCGGGCTCCCATTGGGCCTGGTCCTCGTAGCCCACGCCGTGCCCCGGTAGCAACGTGCCGTCTACCTCGCCGGTTTCGAGCTGCCAACGCTGGATGTTCTGGTGGACCGGGTAACCCGCCTGGTAACGGGCCGCCTCCTGCACGCAGGTGCTGACGTGGGACAGGCAATAGTGGTAGGCCTCGAAGGTAGCCCGCAGGAAGTCCTCCATGGCTCCAGGGTGGGCGTTAGCCCAGGTGCGATTGGCGTCGAAGACATTGAAAGCGCCGTTCAAACCGAAGCTGCTGGGGTCCCATTCGCGGAACTTGTAACCATCGTCTTTGAGCTGAATGGGCTCGTTGGACTTGTAAGCGGTAAGGGCCTGGACCTGGCCACGCGGCAGGATCGTGGGGTCGTACCCGACGGAGACCTCCTTGACCGAGCGGAGGTTCACGCCGGCCTTTTCGAGCATCGCAGTGATGATGGGTGGCATGGCCCCCTTGTAGCCGATCGTCTTACCATCCAGCTGACGCAAATTGGTCACCGACGGCATCGTTAGCAATGTCGACGCGGTCGTGTTGCCGTACGTGGCAACCGCGTCGATAGGTATGCCGCCGGCCGCCGCCGTGATGGCGTCAGATGGCGAACCCAGCTCGGTCACGGTTGCCCTTCCGGCCGCCACAAGCTGGCCCGACGATGTCGGGTCACCGTTGCCGGGCTTCAACTCGACATGCAGGCACATGGCGTTGTAGTAGCCCAGGGCGTCGGCCGCGATCGGGTCGAGGATACCGACGGAGGCCTGCCAGCCGAAGCCGGTGAGGTAAGTGATCGTCCCCGCGGCCCGGTTGGCCGCGCAACGGGCCGAACTGACCAGGGTTTTTCCTCCTGTGGCAGTGCTGGCACTGGCGCTACCCACGAGCAGGCCGGACAGAACGCCGGCGGCCAGGACGGCGCCGACAAGAGAGCCAGGTCGTCTCCGTCGCCGTCGGGCCAGTGCGTTACCGGCGCGCAGGCCGGCCTCCCCGAGGCCGAAGCGCCGGCCAAATGACATGCGCGTTATTGAACTGAGAGGCATAGCCCGAGGCGTTCTCCTGGTAGAGGTGGGTCTTCGATGTGTCGTGTTGTGTGGCCGACCGCCGAAACAATACCCGGGGCCAGACCGGCAGACCGGGCACGACCCGGCTCCTACCTGAAGCCGCGCCAATGCAGGACCCGACTTTCTGTCACCACGACGATCGCCGTGGTGACCAAGCCGAAAACAACCAGAGTGACGATGCCAGCCCAGGCGATGTCGAGCTCAGAGTTCTGAGACGCACTGTTGATGAGCCAGCCGAGGCCGTTTGAAACCCCGGGGGAGACCATTTCAGCCACGGCCGCCCCAACGATGCTGAGGGGGACGACCACCCGGGCGGCCACGAACAAATATGGCAAGCTCGAGGGTAGCTGGAGGCGCCAAAGGGTCTCCCATCTTGACGCGTGCAGCGTCTCGAGTACCTCCACGGCTTGCGGGTCGGCTGAACGGAGCCCGGCGAGGCTGTTGATAAGGGCGGGAAAAAACGTGATGAGGGCTACCAGCACGATCCTCGGTGTCCTGCTGAACGAGAAGGCCACCACCAGAGCGGGGGCAATGGCGATCAACGGGGTGACGTTGAGGACCACCGCCAGCGGAAGGAGGGCGCGGGTCACCAGCCGGGACTCGGTCATGGCTACGGCCAGCACCAACGCCACCACGTAACTGATGGCGACTCCAGGTATGGCCTCGGAGAGGGTGACGCCGGCGTTGTAGAGGTATGTCGTCGGGTCGCCGGTCAGCTGGTCCCACACCGACCCTACGGTTGGGAGCAGGAACCGGTCATGTTGAGCGAGGACCTGCCATATCACGAGGAGGAGCCCGAAGGCGACGACCGGCGGCCCCCAAATCGCCGGCCGCAAAACTTCAGGTGCCCGTCGCAATGAAAGCCCTTCTCAGGCGGGAGCGCAGCTCCCCGGCGAGCTCGTGGAAAAGGGCGGTGTCCTCCACCCCTTCGGGACGAGGGCGGGGCAAGGTGATGTCGACCGGGGCCGTGAGTTTTCCCTCGCCTATAACCGCGACCTGGTCCGAGAGGACCACAGCCTCGTTGACGGAGTGGGTGACGAAGACGACGGTAGGCCGTTCTGCCTGCCAGAGCTCGAGGAGAAGGTGGGCCACGTGCTCGCGGGTCATCTCGTCGAGGGCGCCAAATGGCTCGTCCATGAGGAGCAAAGCGGGAGCAAAGGCAAAGGCCCTGGCGATAGCAACTCGCTGACGCATCCCCCCTGAAAGGTGGGCCGGCAACATCGACGTGGCCTGACGCAACCCGAGGCGGGCCAGGATCTCCTCGGGGTCACGCTCTTCACAGCCGGCGCGCTTGTTGACCTCCAGTGGGAGCCTGACGTTCTCGAGCACCGTCCGCCACGGAAGCAAAGCCGGCGACTGCGGGACCCAGCCCAGATGTTTGGCGCGCGCCGCCTCCACTGGCGCCTCCCCGAAGACCGACACCTCGCCGGCGTCGGGTTGCACCAACCCGGCCAAGACCCGGAGCAGCGTTGATTTGCCCGCGCCGCTCGGGCCGATGACGGTGAAGAAACTGCCCCGCTCTATAAGCAGGTCGACATGGTTTAACGCCGGAGATGCCAGCGTCGGGAACCTTTTCGTCACCCCGGACAGGACGATCCGGTCCCGGCCGTTGGTGACCGAACCGTCTGAGACGGGGGCCGCCTCCGGGGCCGGCCGCGAAAGGGCTGGGGTCGAGAGGCCCGGCGGGTGAGGCGGCAACGACATCTGCAAACTGCCAGGTTACGGGCGTGCCGGGAGCAAGCTCAAGAAAGGGGGAACAGCCGGCGGTGGGACGAACTGGCGCCGGTGGTCAGTGAAGCTGCCGGTACACGCCGTCGGCGCCCGACGCCAGCGCCACCACAACCAGCAGCAGCATGATGAGGGCGAACGTGAAGTCTGCCTTCCGGGTTACAAGCGCGTAGATGCCCAGGACCTGGGCCACCACCAGGCACACACCAGCGACGTAGAACGGTGTCATGCGCCGGTCTCCTGCCCAACAGGGAGAGACCGGCGGCTACCCGGGGGGCCGGGTGTTCTAGTCATGACGCGCAGGATAGTTCGGCCACGGCTGCGCCAGGTGCATACCCGGCGGCAAGCCCTTACCAAACATACGTTTGGGCCGAATACGATAGCCAGTACCATGGATTGCCATGTCTGAACTGCAGCTCGGGTTTTTCGGTGTGGGCGACGCCACTATTGACGACGGCGTTGTCCCCGAACGGACCGAGCTGGACGGCACCGCCTGGGTGGAAGTGCGCAGAGGGTGGCTGCTCGGCGCCGACACGATGTGCGAGGAGCTGATACGCGACATCCCATGGGGCCAGCACCGCCGGCGCATGTACGAGCGCGTTGTCGACGAGCCTCGCCTTACGTGGCGACAGGGCGGCGAGGGCTCCCAGCCGTCCCACCCGGGGCTCAAGATGGTGGCCGTGTCATTGGAGAAGATGTACCACGTCCCCCTGGTCGGCCCGGGCCTCAACTACTACCGGGACGGGCATGACAGCGTCGCCTTCCACGGCGACCGGGAATTGCGGCAGCTGAACGACACCATTGTGGCCATCCTTACTCTGGGTGCCTCCCGGCCATTCCTCCTGCGGCCCCTGGGGGGCGGAAGGTCCCGGGACTTCCGGCCTGCCTCCGGCGACCTTCTGGTGATGGGAGGAGCGTGCCAGGCTCTCTTCGAGCACTCCGTGCCGAAGATCGCTTCTAGCGGTCCTCGCGTAAGCGCCTCTTGGCGATGGGCGCGCCAACCTTATGCTTGACTGGCCGGGGGAGGGCTCGTCACGGGGCCCTGACCTAGGCCCGTCGGCCTAGGCCCGTCGGGAGGTCATCCATGGTTGACAAGGGCATCTCAAGCTTCATCCCGGGCCAGGTACACGAGGCGCACCGGCCCTTCGCTTCCAGCGGCTGGGAATTGGCGGTCCTGATGTACACAGTGGCGTTGTGGCTTACCGTGATCGGTTGGCTCGTGTACGGGTTTTCGGTTGGGTTTCACTACGGGCTGGGCGGCCTCTTCGTGGATGGGCCGTTGTTGCTGGTCGGGTCGGCCGTGAGTGTGGTCACCGTGACCCTCGTGGCGCGGCTCCAGGGCCCCACGCCGACCATCTGGGGCGCCAGCTGCTCGATGCCGCGCTGACCCTGTTTTTCTTGCTGGGGCTCCTGTTCGTTGTGATTGGCATAATCGGTTTCTTTGCCGCTTTCACCGATGGCGGCTTTGGCTCCGTTGTCTACGACCTGTTCCTGCATTTGGCTGATGTGGCTGTTGGCGTGCTGGTGATCGTCTGGGCCCTCGGTGAAATCGCCACGCTCAAACACTCGGCGCCGGGCGAGGGCGACGGAGAGGTCGTTGCCGCCGGGGCTGGCTCACCCCTCACCCCGCCCGCCTCGCCCTACGCAGCGCCACCCACTACGGTGCCACCGACCACGATGCCTCCGTTCGCACCGCCACCGGCGCCACCCACCTCGACGCTGCCGACAGTTACGCCGCCGCAGCCGCCTAACCCACCGAACGGTTAGGGCGTTGCCTCTTTCCCGTTACTGTGGCCTGCACTTTGGTCAAGTGGGAGCGTGATCTCAACTCTGGTGCCGCCCGCAGTTGGGGAAGTCATCTCGATGGTCCCGCCGTGCGAGTTGACCACGCGCTTTACGATCGCCAGTCCGAGCCCCGACCCCGGCATTGACCGTGCTGTCGGGGCCCGATAAAAACGCTCGAAAACGTGTGGCAGGTCCTCGGGCGCGATGCCCGGGCCCTGGTCGGTCACGGTGAGGTGCCAGGCGCTGTTCGCTTCCAGCGATACGCCCACTCGCCCGCCCGGAGGGCTCCATTTGGCCGCGTTGTCAAGGATGTTCATGACTGCCCGTTCCAGCAAGGCGGGTTGAGCGAGGACCTGGCCGGGCTGCAGGGACAGGTCGAACTCGAGCGATGTGGCCCGCCGGTGCGCCCGCTCGACGGCGCGGGCGACCAGGTCGTCGAAATTGATCAGCTCCGGTTCGGTCTGCTGCCGTTCGTCGTCCCTGGCCAGGTCGACCAGGTCGCCGACGAGGGTGGTCAACTCCTGGAGCTGGCCGTCCACGTCTGACAGGAGTTCCTCCCGGTCAGCGGCGGGGAGGTCCTTGGTGCGCATAAGGACCTCGATGTTGGTGCGCAGGCTGGTGAGCGGGGTGCGAAGCTCGTGGCCGGCGTCAGAGACGAGCTGAGCCTGCTGGTCCTTGGACGCCGCCAGGCCGGCCAGCATGGCATTGAAGCTGCGGGCCAAACGGGCCAGTTCGTCGTTGCCGTCGTCGTCGATGGTCGATGACAGGTCCTGGGTGGCCGTTATGTGCTCGACGGTGACAGTCAGGTCTTCCACCGGCCTGATGCTGGCCCGGCCCACCGCCCATCCGAGCCCGGCAGCCAGGGCCACCCCACCGAGGGCGACCAGGATGAGCGCAGCCCGGAGGAACGCCAGCGTGCGGTCAACATCTGTCATCGGGTAGCCGATCTGGATGACCAGGCCCTGGATCCCGGACCCGACGCTCACGACCCGGTAAGTCCCACCGTTAGTGGCAGTAATGGTCTCGTAGACGGGGACTGCGTTGTTCGGGTTCTCTTTCAGGGCCTGCTGCGCGGCTGACGACATCGGGAACCACCGCTTGTCGACCAGGAGCCCGTCCTCAAAACTGTTCTGCGTTATGACCTGCAGGAAGTCGCCCGTCTCCTGGTCGAAGTTCGCCAGTTCGTTCGTAGGTACGTAGTAGTTCCCGGGGGACGTCTGGATGAGATGAAGTTTCCGGCCGTTCTGCGATAGCAGGTTGACGGCTTCCTGCAGGTTCGAGGTCACCTGGCCCTCGAGCTGATGGCTTACCGCAATGTAGGACACCAGAGAAGCCAGGGCGACAGCGATGCCCACAGCGACGCCGACGAGGATGCTGATGCGGCTCCGGAAGCTGACCTTGCGCAGCCAAGCCAGGGGGGTCCGGCGGCCCGGCGATAGCCCGCCAGCGGCTCGTTCTCTGCCGGCGCGTTCCGGGCTCGGGCTCGGTCGGCTGTTCAGCTGGCGCCTCGTTGTGTGCCGCGTCGTCGTCGGAGGCGGTCCCGAGGCCGGGCTCGTCGGGGTGGGCCTCGGGGCGTCCGGGCGCGACCGGGGCCGGCGATGAGTAGGGAGACAGTGGATCTGCCGGGCCGTGGCGGTCCCTTTGCCAGCGGTTTTGGGGGGCCCAGTTCAGTTCCATAGCCGGGGCCCGGGTGTCCCTTTCACCCCCTCATCTCCGTCGGCAGACGCATGACGTAGCCGACGCCCCTGACGGTGTGGATAAGCCTCGGCTCGCCACCGGATTCGGTTTTGCGGCGCAAGTAGCCGATGTAGACCTCGAGGCTGTTGGAATTGAGGCCGAAGTCGTAACCCCATACCCGGTCGAAGATGACTTCGCGCGGCAAGACCTGCTTCGGGTTGCGCAGGAACAGCTCGAGTAACAAGAACTCCGTCCTCGTCAGCTCGATCAACCTGTTCCCCCGCCGCACCTCACGCGTCCCCGGGTCGAGCGACAGGTCTCCGAAACGCAGGATCTCGTTTTCGGCCGTTGGAGCGCTCCTGCGTAGGAGCGCCCTGAGGCGGGCCAGAAGCTCTTCCAGGGCGAAAGGCTTCACCAGGTAGTCGTCGGCGCCGGCGTCCAGCCCGTCGACCCGCTCGGTTACCGCGGCTTTGGCGGTGAGCATAAGGACCGGCGTACGGTCGCCGGCCGCCCTCAAGCGGCGGCACATCTCGAGCCCGTCCAGCCTCGGCATGGCGATGTCCAGCACGATGGCGTCCGCCGGCCGTTCGGCGTGGGCAGCCAACCCGGCCATGCCGTCTTCTGCGAGTTCGGCCGTGTAGCCCTCGAAACGCAGTGCGCGCTCCAACGCCTGGCGCACTGCCGGCTCGTCGTCGACCACAAGAACTCTCATCACCAGATCCCTTCCGGCAATATGCCCTCTTCATAGTCTGGCTCGCGGATCTGAGAAGGTGCTGAACGCCAGGTCACGCACAAGCTGAACCGCGCCGTTGCCCCTGTCCCGCGGCACCAATACCGCGGTACCTGTCCTGCTTCGGCAAGAGTGCGCACTGGAGTTATGACAGGCAACCTTCCTGGGCTCAGCACTACTTTGTGGGAGATGGCCCGTTACCTCGTCGAGCGTAGGATATTAGAGGTGTCCAAGCGCTTGCGTAAGGCAAGAGAACAACTGGCGGTGGCAGACGAGCAGTTGAGCGCCCTTTCGGAAGATGCCGACGAGGCCCGCATCCGCTCGCTGGTCTCCGAGACGCCGTTGGCCGCCCGCGAGAGCCAGGAGGCCCAGCGTCATGCCGAGGCCATGCGAGGGGCACGGGACAGCCTGGTCTCGCAGGTGAAGCGGCTGGAAGCTGAGCTCGACGAGCTGCTAGACAAACTGGTCCCCGGCAATGCCGGCTAGCGTGCGCACCATGCGGCCGAGGCCAGTGTGCCGACCGTGAGCAACTAGTCATCCGGCCAGCCCAGGTTGGCCTACATGGAGCGACGTGCCTCGCCCTCGCCGGGGCGGCCGAGGCCAGCATCAGGCCGGGTGCCGGGACCAAAAATCGGCCAAAGCGCACCAGTTTTTGGTGCTTTAGCTGCAGGGATTGATCAGGATTAGCCAGAAGAAGGGCAGGGTAAAGCTCGAGTGGTTACCAGAGTCGTCATAGCCGAGGACGAGGCCCTGATCCGCCTCGACCTGAAGGAAACCCTCGAGGAAGAGGGTTACCAGGTCGTGGCCGAGACCGGCCGTGGAGACGAGGTAGTCGCCTTGGTGCGCGAGAACCGCCCTGACCTGGCCATCCTCGACATAAAGATGCCGGGAGGCGATGGCCTGTCGGCGGCTGCCGAGATCACCTCCGAGCGGCTGGCGGCGGTGCTTATCCTGACCGCCTTCAGCCAGCGAGAGCTGGTGGACCGCGCCCGGGAAGCCGGTGCTCTCGCCTACCTGGTGAAACCCTTCCAGCGCAACGACCTGGTCCCCGCCATAGAGCTGGCCATTGGGCGCTTCGAGGAAATGAAGGCGCTGGAAGAGGAAAACAAGGACCTCGAACAACGGCTCGCCACTCGCAAGCTGGTCGAACGAGCCAAAGGGATGTTGATGGACGAGCTCGACATGAAAGAAAACGAGGCCTTCCGCTGGATCCAGCGGCGAGCGATGGACGAACGGCGGACGATGAAGGACATAGCCCAGCAGATCCTGGACGGCTCGCTTCGGCCCGAGCCTTCGCCGCCGGGGCCGACCGACCGGCCGGCAGGGTAGCTAGGGGCGCCCGCCGCCACGGGCCAGCAGCCGCCCCTCGTCGTCCTGAGCGGCCACAGTGGCAACGTACAGTTGCCCGGCCAGGGGCGCGCCGAGGACGACCGTCCCATCGCCCACTTGCAGGACCAGCGTGCCGTCCGGTCCCTGAGCGACCACGACGGCTTCGGAGCCAGGGACGAAACCGTGCTCGTCCAGGTACACAAGCGCCTCCATGTCGAACTCGACCAGCTCCGTCACGCGGGCCAGACGCACGCGGTCTCCCACTCGAGCGTCTGTCAAGACCAGTGGCCGGCTCGGGTTTCACCCCCGAGCCAGGGATCGGGTTGCCATGCGGGCAAGTGGCGGGGTTACCGAGCACCTCTACGAGGCGTGCCTCTACATCGTCCGAGATGACGTGCTCCCAGCGGTCCGCCTCGGCGTGGACCTTGTGCCAAGGGAGCCCGATGATGTCGGTGAGGAGCCGCTCGGCCAAGCGGTGCTTGCGGATCACGCTGGTGGCCAGTTTCTGGCCCGTGGTAGTCAACGAGATCGAACGCCCCGTCACCTCGATATAGCCCGCCTCGCGAAGGCGGTGGACCACCTCCGACACCGTGGGGGCTGAGTGCCCGACCCGTTCGGCCAAGCGGGCTTGTATGACCTCTCTGCCCTCCTCTTCCAGGTTGAAGATGGCTTCCAGGTACTGCTCGCTGGGAGGGTGGACGAACGTGGGGGCACCCTTGCTCACACATCGAGCGTACTTCTGGTCGGGTCAAGTCGACGCTGGCCCTTGGCGATCGGCCCATAGGCCAAACGGCCCCTGTTACCGCGTGCCTCCGGGCGGCAATAATCTCGGTCCAGTGGTGCGCTGGGCGGGCCGATGGTTGGACCACGGCCGCCGCAGCGTCCCAGGGTGGTGGCAAACTTGTGGGGTGCAAGAGCGGGCGGTGCACCCCATGACGCGACGAAGGGTAAGACGGTGGCCTTGTTGATGTTGCTGGACGGCAACTCGCTGACGTACCGCGCCTTTTTTGCCCTTCCCACCGACCTGGCCACCGCCTCCGGGCAGGTCACCAACGCGGTGTACGGCTTCACGTCGATGCTCGTCAACCTCCTGAAGGACCATCACCCCGACCGCCTCGCAGTCGCTTTTGACCGGCCGGAGCCCACTTTCCGTCACGAACTGGTGCCTGGTTACAAAGCCACTCGGTCGGAGGCCCCTGACATCCTTCGTCAACAGATGGGCCTGGTGCGCCAGCTGGTCGAGACCATGCGCATACCGATCGTCGACATGCCGGGGTTCGAAGCTGACGATGTGCTGGCCACGCTGGCGACCCAAGCCGCCGCTGCCGGCGACGACGTGATCGTCGTGACCGGCGATCGCGACACGTACCAGCTGGTCGAGGACCCGCACGTGAAGGTGCTCTACAACCGCCGCGGCGTGTCTGACTACGCCCTCTACGACGAGGCCGGCATCGTCGAGAGGACAGGGGTAACCCCCAAGCAGTACCCCGAGTACGCTTCGCTCCGCGGTGACCCGTCGGACAACCTGCCCGGCGTCCCGGGGGTGGGGGAGAAGACGGCGGCCAGGTTGATCACCACATACGGCGACCTGGACAACATCTATGCCCACGTGGACGAGCTGACACCACGCCTGCGCGAGGCCCTCATCGCCGGTGAGGGCTCCGGTCCGCAGTAACGCCAAGGCGACTCCGCTGGTGCGCGACCTGCCTGTCTCCCTCGACCCCGACGAGGCCGCAGTAGGCGGGTGGGATGTGGCCGAGCTGAGGAGGCTGTTCGAGTTCCTGGAGTTCCGGACGCTCTGGGACCGCCTGGTCGAAGCCACAGGGGCCGGGAAACCGGACGTAACGTCGGCCAGCCCCTCGCCGGGGCGTCGCCTAGCGATGACTGTCGAGCGACTGGACAGTGCCGAGAGCGCCCTCCACCGGCTCCACGAGTGGGCGCACGCCGGGGCGTCACTGGCCGTGGCCGCGCGCGTGGGACGGTCGGGAAGGGCGTTCAGCCTTGACGGGCCTGGCCTTTACCGAAGTACCTCTGGCTGGCGGCCCGGACGCGGAGCCGGTGGCCAGCGAGGACGACGACAATGTCCAGGCCTGGTGGTTAGGCCAGGAACTTCTGGGAAACCCGGAAGTCGGGCGGGCTTTGGAGGGCCTGCTCGGGCCAGAAGGGGCCCAGGTGTCGGCACATGACGCCAAGGCTCTGATGAGGGGCCTGGCCAAGGTGGGGGTCGACTTCCACAACCTCGAGCTGGACACGTCGATTGCCGCCTACCTGGTTGACCCCGCCGGCGACCAGTACCTGCTCGAAGAACTGGCCGCCCGTTACGCCGGGATCGGCCTGGCCCCGGCGGGCACTACAGCGGCGGGCCAGCTCGACCTCTCAGGTCCCGGAGACCCGGCGGACCTGGCCGCCGAACGGGCTGGCGCGGTCGCCCGGCTGGTCGGTCCGCTGTCCACTGCGCTGGCGTCGAGGGGCATGTCTCGCCTCTACGACGAAGTGGAGCGGCCCCTGGTGAGGGTGCTGGCCCGGATGGAACTGGTCGGGGTGCGGGTCGACACCGCCGAGCTTTCCCGACTGGCCCGAGTGCTGGCCGAAGAGGCCCATGCCCTGGAGCGCGAGGTCCACGAACTGGCCGGCGGTCCTTTCCTGGTCAATTCGGTCCAACAGCTGCGTGAGGTCCTGTACGTCAAGCTTGGGCTCACGCCGGGCAAGAAGACGAAGACCGGCTACTCGACTGACAACCAGACGCTGGAGAAATTGCGGGACGAGCACCCCATAATCCCCGCCATCTTGCGTTACAGGGAAGTCGAGAAGCTCCGGTCCACCTATACTGACGCCCTGTTGGCCGAAGTCGGGCCAGACGGGCGGATCCATGCCACTTTCAACCAGACGGTGGCGCGCACCGGCCGTCTTTCTTCTGATGCGCCCAACCTGCACAACATCCCCATCCGGTCCGAAGAGGGCCGTCAGCTACGAAGAGTCTTTGTGCCGGCGGAAGGCATGCGGCTGCTAGTGGCGGATTACAACCAGATCGAGCTCAGGGTCATTGCCCACCTCGCCCAGGACCCGGGCCTGACCGAGGCGTTCAGCACAGGTGCGGACATCCACGAGATGACGGCGGCCCGCATTTTCGGTGTCGAGCCGCGAGACGTGACTATCGCCATGCGGTCGAAGGCGAAGATGGTCTCTTACGGCCTCGCCTACGGGATGGAATCGTTCGGCCTGGCGCAACGACTTGGCATCGAGGTCGAAGAGGCGGCCGAGATCCTGAAGGCGTACTTCGAAAGCTTCCCGCGCGTCCGGGCCTACATGGACCAGGTCGTGGCCGAGGCGCGTGACAAGGGGTACACCGAGACTTTGTTCGGCCGGCGCCGGCTCATACCCGAGCTGGCCTCGCAGCGGTACCAGGTGCGCATGGCCGGAGAACGGCAGGCCATGAATGCTGGTATCCAGGGGCTGGCCGCCGACATCTTCAAAGCAGCGTTGGTGCGTCTCGATGCTCGACTAGCAGAAGACGGGCTACGCAGCAGGCTCATCCTGCAGGTCCACGACGAGGTCCTCCTGGAGGTACCTCCCGACGAGGAGGAAGCGGCGACAAAGGTGACCCTGGAGGCGATGCAGGGAGCGGCGCTCCTTTCGGTCCCACTGGAAGTCAACGTGTCCTGGGGCTCGAGCTGGGCGGACGCAAAGGGCTAGGGCCGGGGGGAAGGACAAGCGGAGAGTTGGACGACAGGGCGCCCTAGGGACGGATATGCCCGGCAAAGACGGTCGGAAGTTGGAGAAATGAAGGTAAAAACGGTGCTCAACCTCGCAGCGGCCTGGTGCCGATAAATATCCTGTGAGTGCGGCCACCCACGCGCGGGCGGACATGGACGCGCTCTACCATCGCGCTGATACGGCTGCCTCCGAGGAGGAGCGGGCCGAGTGCCTGCGCGACATCGAGGTCGCCCTGACCGCGGTCGACGAGCCGTGGCACCGGGCGCGTCTTTTGATGTGCCGGACCCGGGTGCGTTCGAGCCGATGGCAGACACGGGAAGTGCTGCAGGACGCCCTGGCCGCGATGTCATTGTTCGAGGAGGCGGGGGACACCGGGGGTGCCGTGGAAGCCGCCAGTCTGGGGGCTGCGTTCGCTTCCCGTCTGGGGGAGATGTCGCTGGCCGCTGAGCTGGCCACCAGCTGCATCCTGTCGATGGAGTTCATCGCCGAGGACAATGTGGTGGCCGAGGTGGCGAACCGGCTCGGGATCTTTTGCTATTCGTTCCTCGACTACGACCGGGCCATCGAGCAGTTCGAGGTGTCGCTGGCCGCCGCCGAACGCTGCGGCGATGCCTGGATGATCTGCCGCCAGCTGCACAACATTGCCGAGGCGCTGCTCTTGGCGGTGCGCCAAGACAAGGCTTCTGGCCAGGGGGACGGCCGTTACGACCGGTTCGGGGCTGACCGTCTGGAAGACGCCGAGCAGGTCGTGCTCCGTCTGGGCGAAGAAGCTACAGAGGAGATCAAGGGCCAGCTCGGGGTGCAACGTCTCCAGGCCGAGCTCCTCGTCGAACTGGGTCGCCCGGCCGAGGCGTTGGAGGTGCTGAAGGGGGCGGCCGGCGGCTCCGAAGCCATTGTCTGGGCCGCAGGGCGAGCGGACGCCAAGCTGACCGAGGCGCGCTGCCTTCGTGCTCTAGGACGCTCGGCCGAGGCGGTGGCCGTAGCCAATCACGCCGCCCAGCTGGCCGAGCGCAGCGATGACTTGCATGACACCATGCTGATCCTCGACGAGCTGGTAGCCGCCGAGCGCGAGGCGGGCGACCTCGACCGAGCGCTGGCGGACGCGCTGGAGCTGAACCGGCGGATGTGGGCCATCCACCGCCGGCAGACCGGCCAGGTTGTCGAGCAGGTGTGGGCGCGGGCCGCTCTCGAACAGGAGCGCCGGTCGCTGGAGGCCCAGACGGCGGCCGCCATACGCTCGGCCGAAGAAGATGCTCTGACCCGCATAGGGAACCGGCGCCTGATCGAGCGGGTGCTGGGCGATGTGGCCGAGAACCGGGAGCAGCTGGCCCTCCTGATGGCTGACATCGACCACTTCAAGAGGATCAACGACACCTTCGGCCATGAGGTGGGCGACCACGTCCTGCGCGCCCTGGGCCACATCCTGGCCTCCGACGCCCGCGCCGGGCAGATCGTCGTGCGGTACGGCGGAGAGGAGTTCGTTTTCGCCCTCCCGTCGGTCGAGCTCGGGGCGGCCAGGGACTTCGCTGAACGTATCCGCATGAAGGTCAGGTCCTATCCCTGGGACAGCCTGGACCCTCGACTGGTGGTGACCGTCAGCATCGGCGTGGCGTGCGGCCCCGCCGGGAGCTGGCGCTCGGTCCTGGCCGCGGCAGACCGTGCTCTCTACCTGGCTAAGCGGCGGGGCCGGAACCGGGTCGAAGTGGCCCAGCGCGTCGGCAAGCGCACCGCGTAACGCCGGCCCACCAACAGCGGTGTCTTCCGAAGCATCACCAGCGGATGCAGTACTTCGTTTGTGGGTGTTTGCTTTTTGCCGCTGCCCAGAGCGCCTGAGCCGCCATTCAGGAGGCGGGTGGTGTTTTGAGACATGGACGGGTGGGCTACTCGTCGCCGGTGCGCTCGATGCCTCGCTAGTGTCTTTGAGTTAGGTATGGCCGACGAACCAGAGCTGCCTCCTCATGCGTCGTCGCATCTTTTGTCTACGTCTGTAAATAGCCTAAATCGCCTTCGAGCCGCGGTACTTGGGTGCAATGACGGGCTTATTAGCACCGCCGGTCTCGTAGTCGGAGTGGCGGCTGCTACGTCCGGGGCGACGACCTTAGCGCTCGCTGGTCTTTCTGGTTTGGCCGCAGGCTCATTATCGATGGGTGGCGGCGAATATACATCCGTACGTGCCCAACGTGACAGCCAAGACGCACTGCTGCACGCACAACGAGCGGAACTGGCAACTGTGCCCGACGAGGAGTTGGACGAGCTCGCATTTCTCTATGTGCAGAGGGGCCTCTCGCTGAGATTGGCTCGCGAGGTAGCGAAAGAATTATCCGATCGTGACGCTTTAGCGGCACACGCTGAGGCCGAGCTCGGCATCGACCTCGGAGATCTCGTCAGTCCCTGGCAGGCCTCGATCGCCTCGGCCCTGTCCTTCTTAGCTGGAGGGCTGATCTCGCTAATAGCGATCTTGCTACCGCCTCGTGAGTACCGCGTTCTGATTTGTGTAATTGCTGTGATATGCGGCCTGGCACTGACGGGCTTTGTCTCGGCCAGGCTGGGTAAGGCGCCGCCCGGGCGCGCCACCCTTCGTAACATCACGATCGGCGGCCTGACAATGGCCGTGACGTATGCGCTTGGTTCCGTCGGACATGCGTTGAGCTAAGATAAGCCGGGCCAAAGCCCGGTGGAGCTGAGACGACCGTGCTCGATGTACCCACACGAAAATTCGGTTTGTACCCATGCGATCAGGGCAGGGTCAATCCGCACGTCAACCGCGTGCGTAGTTCTCTTCAGGGAACAGGCGTCCCGAGGAGGAAAAGGACATGAGAGGCATCACAGAGCTCGGGCTTGGTACACGCCCATGAGTGGCTTAGTTTGGCAACTCAGAGGGCGTTCCGACAATGAGCACATCGGGCGTAGGACACGGTAGCGACCTGAGCCACTCTGGTGCGCAGCCCACAGC
Organism: uncultured Acidimicrobiaceae bacterium; assembly: GCA_963749305.1. GTDB lineage: Bacteria > Actinomycetota > Acidimicrobiia > Acidimicrobiales > Palsa-688 > Fen-671. The sequence continues at coordinate 619,837 of CAVVMN010000008.1, read as the reverse complement.
GAGGGCTCGCTCTAGCGCCGGCGCATCGCACCTTGCCGTCAACCTATTGGTATGGGCGGGATCGCTTTTGCTTGCTTGCTCAGCGGTGCTCCATTTCCACCTGTGGGACTCTGAGGGTTACCGCAATATCCCGACGATCGGGCCGCTGTTCCTAGCCCAAGCAATCGTCGGTGTGGTCCTGGCACTGGCGACGGCCATCCTGCGCAAGTTAGTGCTGGTCATCGCCTCCGCAGGGTTGGCTGTGTCCAGTATCGGCGGGTTACTAATAGCCGTATGGTGGGGGCTGTTCGGGTGGCAGGAGAGTTTCGCCGCTCCTTACGTAGGGCTAGCCCTTTGGATAGAGGCCGGGGCCGCAATCCTGCTTGGTGCCGCTTGTCTCGTGCTGGGCTTGCCCTGGTTGGCGGCAGTCCGATCTACGAGGGCCAAACCGGCCGGGACTGGCGGGGCCCAACCGCATTAGCCCCTGTCCGTCCGTGGGCAGCCGTTGAAGGTACGATTGCCATCTGCGAGGTCACCCGGCACGCCACAGGTCGACGATCGGCACCCAACAGCCGCGGTTTCTCAGGAAGCAATTTAGTGTTGTTCCTGCTCGGGCCCGTATGCGATCTACGTGCGACAATGCCGCGAGTACCGGACCGTTGCGAAGCGTTCCCGACAAGCGGGGGAGCCGGAAAGTGGAGCCGTTCCGCCCTGTTATCCGTACAACTTTGGTCAGCTACACAAACTGAGGAGGATCATGTACTCGTTCAACGCTCACGAGCACCCCGTCGCACGCCCACGCCGGCGCTTGGCCACTGATGGTCAGCGGCGCCCTCGCCCTGGCCACGTGCGCGGCTTCGGTAGTGTTGGCCACAACGCCGGCGACGGCGCAGTCTGCCCCTAAGACGACCATCACTACCGAGAAGAGCACACCGTGGGGACCGATCCTCGCTCTCTCGACCGGCCGGACCATATACCGATTTGTGAAGGACGGGACGAACAAGAGCAATTGCTCAGGTTCTTGCGCAGTGGTCTGGCCGCCAGTACTCCTGGTCAAGGGTCAAACCGCACCCATCGGCAAAGGCGTCAGTCACCTAGGCGTCATTAAGCGTTCCAACGGAGCAGAACAGGTCACCTATGAAGGTGTACCTCTCTACCTGTTCATCCGGGACAGCAAAGGGTCCATCGACGGCAATATCAAAGACGGCTTTGGACAGTGGTGGGTAATCAACCCGGCGCACCCCAAAGCGACCCCGGTCAAAGTTGGCTCGAGCGGCCCCACCACCACGGCCCCGAGCGGCGGCGGCGTCGCCTACTGAGTCATGGTTGCTATTCTCCGGCGAGCCTCGCTCGCCCAAACCCAGACCCTGAGGGTGGCGTGGGCCGGCGTCTTGTTGATCGCCGGCCTATCCGCCTGGCTAGCCTTTGTCGGGGCGGGTGCCCTCCTGGCCAGCCGCGACCTTTGGGGCGCGATCGAAACGGCGCGGCGGACGCACCATTGGCCCCGCCCTCATTGTCACAGTCGTTGCCCTGTTCATTGCAGAGCAACGCTGGCCCGCAGTCCGGAGACCAGTGCTCGCCCGCGCCCACATCGTCGACGCGTCCTATTTCGCGCTGTTCGGGATAGTCGTCGTCCCTCTTCTTACCCTCGTAGAAACGGGCTTTGCCGCTGAGATCGAGCGGCACGCATCTTTCATGGTCCTGGGCCGGCTGCCGGTCGTCCCCCGTCTTGGCGTCGTTATAGTCACGCTCGTCGGGATCGACGCCATGAACTGGTGTGCTCACGTTGCGAACCATCGGTTCACAACCTTGTGGCGGCTCCACGCTCTGCACCATTCCCAGGAAGATATGAGCGTGTTCACAACGTTCCGGACCCACCCGCTCGTCCATGCGACATACCTGCCGGCGCTGCTGCCTGCGCTCGTGCTCGGCGCCAGCGGGACTGTCCCGGCCGCCGCTCTTATCGCATATGGTTGCCTTGTCACCCTCCCCCACGCCAACCTCCCCTGGCGCCTCGGCCCAATTGGACGTGTGGTGGTGAGCCCTGCCTACCACCGGATCCACCATGCGCGTGAGCTTGGCGAGCGGGGCAATGTGAACTTCGGGTTCGTGCTCGTGGCGTGGGACTGGTTGGCGCAGCAAAGCCGAGTTCCCAGTCGCCGGGCCGCCCATCCTGACCGGTATCGCCGAGCGGCCTGTCCCGATCGAGCAAAACGTTCGCTCGCCCCGTCTGGCCGGCGTGGTACTGGCCCAGCTCGCCCAGCCCTTCCGTCGCCAGGCGGCGACGGACGGCTACGCCCCCACTGAGGCCCCGCTGTGATCGTGCCTGGTGAGGTCATTCGGCGGGGCCTCGAGGTTCGCAGCTCGCCGGCACTCAAAGACTGCGCCCTGGCTGCGGGCCGGGTTGCTCTCGCCTGGATCTTCATTTACCACGGCGCCGGCACGCTGTTCGGGGCGTTCCATGGCGCAGGCCTGCACGTGACCGCCGTCTCGTTCGCGGCGAACGGGCTTCGGCCCGGGATGGTCTTCGCCGTGCTCAACGGTATAACGGAGTTCTTCGGTGGTATCGCTGTGGGCGTCGGGCTCTTGAGCCGGCTAGCCGCAATTGGCCTGTTCGGAGACATGGTCGTCGCCATGATCACGACGACGTGGAAGAACGGTATCGTCTCGAGTGCGGCCGGGTCGGGTTATGAGCTCAATATCGCCCTCGCTTCGCTGGCGCTCATCATTGTGCTCATGGGGGCGGGCCGGGCGAGCGCCGACGCCTGGCTCGGAGCTTTTCTCACGAGACGAGCTGCGCACCGGTCCTCGCCCGTCCTGTCGCCGTCGAGCTAGGAGCTGTCGCCGCGGCGTCGTCCCATGACACCTGGCTTCGGGAGCCCGGGCATGGCGGGGGATGACCTTCGCCATGCCTGAGGTCCAGGTCATGATGCGGGCCCCGGTGTTGACCCGAGGTTCACCGGAGGCTCCCACCCGGCCCAGCGGCGTCGAAGCTGGGCCACCTCATGCGAGCCGGGCGAGGTTGCTTTTCCCGACGGCGACACCGAGCCGGTCGCCGGCATGGCTGATCGTGGCCGGCTACGTAGCCGCTTTGGCCGTACTGTCCGGTGCCGCGTTGCTCCGTCAACCCGGCGTCCCGGCTACAACCACGGTGTGGGCAGAAGACGGGCTGATCTACTACGCCCAGGCGATGAGGCTGTCGTTCTGGCGTACCTTGGCCATCACCCACAACGGCTATGCCCAGCTCTTCCCGCGACTAGCCGTCCAGGTGGCGCGGCTGTTCCCCGTTGCCGACGCGTCCACCGTGTTCGCACTGATGGGCGCCCTCAGCGTCGCCGGCGTTGCTTGCTTTGTCTTTCACGTGGCCAAGGGCCACATAGTTTTACTTCCGGTACGGGGCCTTTTAGCCGTCGCCGTGATATTGCTGCCGGTGGCAAATACAGAAATGCTGGACAATTTGGTGAACGTGCCCTGGTGGCTGTTTTTCGCCGCTTTCTGGGCCTTGCTGTGGAGGCCAAGGTCACTTTCGGGCCGGGTGGGGGCCGCGTTGGTGTGTTTCTTGGCGGCCGCCTCGCAACCCCTGGCCGGCCTGTTCTTGCCTTTGGCCGCGGCACGGGCCGTAAGCCTCCGGGAACCGCAGGAACAAGCTGGTGGTATGGGGCTCCTCTTGGGCCTCGCCTACCAGGCCGCCGTGGTACTGGCCGTGGGGACGCACTCATTGATCAGTCCCGGGTACTTGCATGGGATCGGCCAGTCGTTCGCCGTACGGGCGGGTGGCGGCTTGTTCGGAGGCGTCAAGGGTGCGGACTGGCTTTTTCACCATCCGGGCCTGGGCGTCGCATTGGGAGCGGCAGCACTTTGCGCCATCGCCCTGGTGGCGCTGGGCTCCGGGTCAACCCGAGTGAGGCTCTTCACAGTTGTGGCGGGATGCTATTCGTTCGTTTGCTACGTGACGCCGGTGTGGCTGCGGGGCGTCGCGCAAGCGGTTGCGCAGTGGCCGGTCCAGGTCGCCGGCCGGTACCAGGCCGTGCCGTTGCTTTTACTGACAAGTGTCGTGCTCGTCGTGGCCGACCATTACGCACGCGAGGGCTTCTGGCACGGCCGTGAGATGCGCTTGGCCCCAAGCGTCCCGGCCGGCGGCCATACAACCGGAAGTGCTGCTCCGTGGCGCGTTTTCGGATGCGTCGGAGTGTGCGTGGCCCTGTTCGTGCCCAGCTGGACCGCTGATTTTCGGGACCCCAATGCTCGCCAAGCAGGGCCAAGCTGGCCCGCCGAGGTGGCGAAGGCAGAGGCCAGTTGTCGCAACCAGCAACGCAAGTCGGTCACGCTGGCCATAGACCCTCTTCACTGGAGCGCCTCGTTTCCGTGCAACGTATTTACAACGCGCCGCTGAAACAGTTGGAAGGATTTCGGGTTTGAGCATTTGACGGAAGGACTTCCCTTCTGGAGGATGGAGCGTCATTGGCGAATGGCCCAACATAAGTCGAGCCAAATCACCCTCAGCATATTCCTCGCTTCCCTCCGTAATTATTGAGGCCGAGATGCGCCACTTAGAGGTGTGCACTTTTTGGCTTGACGCGTCGCGGGTTCCGTCCACATCACCCCCTGCTCGATCGAAATGATGGTTACGGGACCGCGGTGCACGCGGCCGAAAATGGAATAGCCCGGCCGGCAGGAGTACGGTTTGGTGGCCCAACGCTGATTAGAGTCAGTGGGTTGGGCAGTTTCGAAGGAGGAGAACACAATGGCCAATGCAGCAGCGACCAAGATCCAACGGCGCCGCCGGGCCGCGGAGGGCAAAGCGGCCGACGGCAAAGGCGTCGCCGATGACGCACTTTCGGCGGCGGCCAGCGAGGTTGGCGGCATGAAGGTCGACCGCGCACTGGAGAAACGGGTCGACCACATCAGCGCCGAGGAGGCCGAGCGCCAGGGTAAGACCGCCCGTGTGACCGTCCCGCGCACGCTCCACGCCGCCTGGGCGGCGTCGGCGGGGCGAAGGAGCCCGGTCGACATCATCGCTGAGCAGGCCACCACCAGGGAGCCTGACCTAGTGCCGATCCGCCATGGGCGGATGATGGTCTCGCCGTTCACTTTCTACCGAGGGGCGGCGGCGGTCATGGCCGCCGACCTGGGCGGCACGCCCTCATCAGGGATGAGGGTGCAGTGCTGCGGGGACGCTCACCTGCTCAATTTTGGCGGCTTCACCTCGCCCGAACGCTCCATGCTGTTCGACGTAAACGACTTCGACGAGACCCTGCCGGGGCCGTGGGAATGGGACGTAAAACGCCTCGCCGCCAGCATCGAGGTGGCGGGACGAGACGGCCAGCTGAAGCCGGTCGACCGGCGCAACGCCGTCGAGGCCACAGCCCGTCAGTACCGCGAGGCGATGCGGGACTTCGCCACCCTCACCGAATTGGGGGTGTGGTATTCCCGCCTCGACGGTGACTCTCTCGTGGCGCTGGTCCGGGCCGAGGTGGGCGCCAAGGAGGCACCAAACCTGGAGGCCAACCTGGCCAAGGCGCGTTCAAAGGACAGCATGAAGGCGTTCACGAAGCTGACTCAGCTCCTGGACGGCCAGCCGATCATCACCGCCGACCCACCCCTCATCGTCCCGCTGCGGGACCTCCTCGACCCCGCGGTGCTGCCCAAGTTCCAGGACGAGCTGCACCAGCTGTTCCGGGCCTACCGGCGCACGCTCCAGCCCGACCGGCGCCGCTTACTCGAGCAGTACCGGATCGTGGACATGGCCAGGAAAGTGGTCGGGGTGGGCAGCGTCGGGACCCGCTGCTTTGTCCTGCTGCTCATGGGCCGGCGCGACGCCGACCCGATATTCCTCCAGGTCAAAGAGGCCCAGGACTCGGTGCTCGCCCCCTTCTGCGGCAAGAGCAAGATCTCCAACCAGGGCCAGCGGGTGGTCGAAGGCCAGCGCCTCATGCAGGCCGCCAGTGACATCACGCTGGGCTGGTTGCGCACCGTAGGCCTCGACGGCCGCCAACGCGACTTTTATATACGCCAGCTCTGGGACGGGAAGGTCGGGGTCGACCCGGCCAACATGACCCCGGCGACCCTGGCCGTCTATGGGCGTATCTGCGGCTGGACGCTGGCCCGAGCTCACGCCCGCTCGGGTGACCGGATCGCTATCGCTTCCTACCTCGGGGCCGCCACCGCCTTTGACACCGCGATGGGCAACTTCGCCGTCGCTTATGCCGACCAGAACGAGCGTGACTACGAGGCGTTCCTGAAGGCAGTAAAAGGTGGCGTCCTGCCCGCCGAAGCGGGCGTGTGACGAGACGAGCTAGAGCGCACGAACGTCTGCCTCGCGCAGGCGGCCACTCGACGGCGCCCTATGGGCGGGCGTCGTCCGGTAGTGAAGGCTCAGCTTTGCGGCGTGGCTGTCGAGGTCAGCACCATCCCGGAAGTACCGAGCCCGTCCCCTGACTGGGCGCCGTCGCCGCCCAGGTTGGTCTGGCCGGTGACAACTCCGGTTGCCGCGTCGACGACGTACAGGATGCCGCTGGCGAGCCCTGCGACCCAGGTCACGAGGCGGCCGAACGGTGCCGACCAGGTCCTCGAGCACGTCGAAGCGCCCACGCGAAGGATGTCGGACGGCTATAGGTCAACTCTCATCCGTACCTCTTCCTTGCAGGGGTCAGATGGAAGTGGCTGGTAGTTGCCGGCGTCAACGAAGCCCGCCGCCCGGTACAGGCTCTCTGCCCCCACGTTCCCCCGGGTCACCCACAGCTCGACGGCTTGTGCGCCGGAGGTCTTTGCCCAGTCGAGCACAGCATCGACAAGCAGCCGGCCGACGCCGGTCCGGCGGGCGGCCCGGAGTGTCCACATGGAGACGAGCTGTACTCGCGACGAGGCGGGCTCCGGCCTGTACCCCCCAACTAGCCCCACGATGTCATCGTCGCCCACGGCGAAGAATGTTGCTCGTTCGGAGCCAGCCGAGCCCGCCCAAGCCCGCTCGGCCCAATCCTCGGTGGTCAGTAACGATTCTCGAGCGTAGGTGGAGGCAAAGGCGCTGGGTGCGTCGGCGAGTGCCGCCAGGCGCACGTCGCGCAGAGCAGCTCCATCGTCAGGGCGAATGCGCCGCACAACGGTCATGCTCCATTGTCGACGATCACGACGACGGGGTGCCTAAACAGATGGCGACGGGTGGCCCCGGCCCATTTCACCGTTTTGGCTGGCCTTGCGCCGTTTGATGCAGCATCCTCCTCCAGACGGACGCGCTTACCACCAAGTTCCCCCCTGCGGCTGACGACGCGGCCGTCGGGTGCCGGCAAACTTCATGGTTGGAGCCTATTACCGAAGTCATCCCCAAATGGAGGTCAAGATGTCCATCAATGTCCCGAAGAGCTCAGGACGCCCGTACCGACGGGCAAGTTCCAGCTTTCGCCTTGTTTTTTTGGCCGCGTCAAGCGCGCTAATCACCATCGGATTGCCACTCACAGCCGCTAACGCATCCGTGGTGCAACCCGAAACCCAACAAGTCCTGCACTACTTCTCAAAGTTCGAGAGCCAAGTTTTCCTGACGGCGACCGGGAAGCCGTTCAGCCCCTCCGAAAAGAACCCTCCGGTCCCGGGCGATTCGATCGAAGGAACAAACCTTGATTTTGTCGGGGACAACGGGCACCATGCATCGAACTGGACGGCTTCTGACCACGAGCTGTGTGTATTGGGCAGCAATGGAAATCCTGTGTGCCACGCCCAGGTCGCCATCGGCGGCTCGATGATCCTGGCGCAGGCCAACCTTGGGCACGTCTCGGCCAGTACATCGACGTCGACCTTCCAGGTAACTGGGGGTACTGGAGCCTTCCAAGGAGTGACGGGCACGATCGTGGTGGTCCAACTTGACCCGAGCGCTCAAACGAGCAACAGCGACGTCACCATCACCCTGCACCGACCGTGATAGACATCAAAGCCGTGACTTCGGCCGCTTTTGCGGCCGAGCGCGGCGTGCCGAGAGCCTACTTTAGCCATAAGGCCCCACCGCCCAGGCGGGCGTTGCTATCTCCCCAGCAGACGGTCAGACTATATCTACAGCCGAGAGAGGTGCTTTGTGACAAGTCGGTTTGCGATACGGTTGCTGACACACCCAGTCCTCGGTCTCAGTGACGTGGGCGTCGGCGACCTTGCATTGGCGCTGGGGCTGAGCGCCTTCGCCGTAGTGCTCGCCGCCGGCCTGGTCAACTCGGCCAACCCCCACGGAGGCGTCGTCGGGTGTATTGGCGTCTTGCTCATGACCGCCCCAGTGCTGTTCGCCCGTCGTTGGCCCTTGCTGGCCGCCGCCACTCTGGCTTTCGGTGCCGTCGTCAACTGGTTGTTGATCGGGCATCTGGTGCGCTGCGGAGCTGCGCTGCCGGCGGTGTTCTTCGTGGCTTTCGCTATCGGCCTGCGGTGCAACCGACGTCAGGCCGTTGTCGGCATGGCGTTTCTGGCATTAGACATTTTGTGCCAGGGTTATTCGGACCCACAATTGGCGAGCGCCAAGGCCGGCATCCTGGTGCTCATGTTGCCCATTGCGCTCGGGTTCATGGTGGCGGGCTTATTGTTGCGCCAACGAAATGAAGCGGTCGCCGGCCTGCGGGCGCGGAACGAGGAGCTGCGAAAGCAGCGCGAACGCAATGCACAGCTCGCGGTGGCGGCCGACCGTGCCAGCGTCGCCAGCGAGTTCGATTCATACCTCCACGAACAGGTCAGCCAGATATCCGTCATCGCCACCTTGGGCCGGGAGGGGTTACCCTGGCGGCCTGACCTGGCCAAGCAAGCGTTCAAAGACATCCAGGACACGGGGCGAGCAGCCTTGGTGCACATGCGCAACGTGGTCGGTAACCTGCGCGACGACGCTCCGTTACAGCCACAGCCCGTGCTTTCTCAGCTGGACCGGCTCCTCGGTGGTATTACCAGGGCCGACGCTCGCCTAAGGATGGAGGGTGACCCGTGCTTGCTCCCCCCGGGAGTAGAGCTATCGGGCTACCGTATCGTCGAGCACGCACTGCTCGCCCTCGAGAACGACCCCGCTGCTCAGGTCGATGTCGTGGTTGAGTTCAGGGCGGGCTCATTGCAGCTCACTGTCGTCGGCCCAAGCGCGCGTGGCGCCGAAGTCCGCGCCGCGTTGGGAGCGGCAAAGGCGCGGGCGGCATTGCACGGAGGGACGTTGCGCAGCGAGGTCCAAGGTGCTTTCCGAAAAACGGTGGTCCAGCTCCCTATCGTCGCCTGGCATGCGTAGGCTCGGCCGCCGTACCTGGCAATGGGGACGAGGCCGCGCGGACGAAATTGCCGCCGCGGTGCTGGTGGCCGTCGCGGCCGGGATCCTGAGCGCTAGCGGCCTTCTGGCGTCGGCTCTACCCGCCTCGGTCAGCTTGCTCGCTTTCTTGGCCTTGGTGGCGGAGCGCAGCCGGCACCCAATATTTGTGGGGGTCATAGGGGGGGCGCTGTTGGCGCTGCCTACGCTCATGGGCGATGCCACCGCCCTCAATAACAGCGCCGTCGCCCTGCCTGGCCTGCTCGCTGTCTTCCTGATCGCCTACAGTCTGGGCGCCAATTGCCGATGGGGCCCTTCGATTATTGGGCTGATAAGCCTAACGGTCGGGGTCAACACGACTAGCAATAGCTTCAACCCACTTTTTGAAATGGTGACGATCGCTCCGTGGGTGGGGGGCCTGGTGGTGAGTTCTCGTCGCCGCCTGGCCGCCGAACTCGAGGTCCGAGCCCTCGAACTGGAAGAGGAGCAAGCGATATTCGCAGTCGCATCGGTCCGGTACGAGCGGGCCCGCATTGCGCGCGAGCTTCATGACATTGTCGCCCATTGCATCAGTCTCATGGTCGTACAAGCTGGGGCCGGCGAGCGCCTAGTGCAATCAAACGTGGCCGATGCGACCAAGGCCTTTGCCTCGATCGCCCAGGCGGCAATGGAGGCGGAGGCAGAGATCAAGTGTTTAGTAGATTTCCTCGGCTCCTCAGGGTCACCTGGGCCTCTTGCCGGGGTGCGGATCGTAGAGGAGCTCGTCCGCCGGGCGCGTGCTTCTGGCCTCGTGGTGAGCTGCAATTTCGTCGGCGAGTGCGAGGACCTCGCCGAAAGTAGTGCGGATGCCGCCTGCCGGCTGGTCCAAGAAGCAGTCACAAATGCCATGAAGCACGCCCCGGGAGCGCCGATCGACATCATTGTCCAGGGAAATATAGGAACGGTCTCGGTGGACGTTGTCAACGGGCCGGCCCGGTTTGGGCCCTCGGGGTTGGCTAGCGCGGGAGGAGGCCACGGGTTGGCCGGTATGCGTGAGCGTGCCGCTCGCTGTGGTGGGACGTTCCATGCCGGTCCAAATGGGTCGGGAGGATGGCGGGTAACCGCCGAACTGCCCCGCCGTCATGCCTCGGCCACGGCACCAACCGAAGTAATCGGGGGTCGCTCCTGGGCCCGCGCTGGAGAGGCCTGACCTTTGCCCCACGCTCAAGCCCAGATCTCCGTCCTTATTGCCGACGACCAGCGGCTCTTGCGAGACGGGTTCCGGGTCATTCTGAACACTGAACCGGACCTGGACGTTGTGGGCGAGGCCGGCGACGGCCTTGAAGCTGTGCAGCTGGCGCGCCAGTTGGCACCTTCTGTCGTACTGATGGACATCAGGATGCCGAACATGGACGGCCTGGCGGCAGCGCGGGTGATCCTGGCGGAAACAGAAAGCCGTGTACTTATGCTGACGACATTCGACACAGACGAGTACGTTTACTCGGCCCTCCGGGCCGGCGCCAGCGGCTTCCTGCTCAAGGATGCGCCGGGAGACCAGTTGGTCGCGGCGGTCCGGAGCGTGGCGGGCGATAACGCGCTGATCGACCCTTCGATCACGCGCCGGCTAATCCAGCAGTTCGTCCGGGCCAGCCGGCCCCGCCGGGATGAGCCCTCTCAGCTTGTGGCCCTCACCCCGCGCGAACGAGAGGTCCTTCGCCTGGTCGCCCGCGGGTTGTCAAACGCGGAGATCGCCGCCGAACTCATTGTCGAAGAGAGCACCATCAAGACCCACGTCGCTCGCGTTCTCATGAAACTCAACCTGCGCGACCGTGTGCAAGCGGTCGTATTCGCCTACGAGTGCGGGTTTGTAGTCGCTGACGCACCTTAGTTGTAACTAGCGCACTGGCCAGACGAGTGAGGCCCAAACGCGCCGCTCTAAGAACGTGTCAACTCCAGCACCGGGATCTTCCTTATGCCCTCGGTCTTCTCTGCGTACTCGGCGAAGCCGGGGTAACGCTGGCCCTGTTCGGCATAGATTCGGTCACGCCGGTCGCCAGTCACCTCGCTGACAGCTACCCCGTAGCTTTCGGTCCCTCTTTCGATGGTGGCGTCCCCTGCCGCGGTGAGGTTGTAGTACCAGTCCGGGTTGGACGGCGCCCCAGCCTTGGAGGCGAAAACGTAGATCGTAGCGTCGTTGCCCTCGTCAGCCATGTACATCACGGGGGTGACGTACTCCGTCCCGCTTTTACGCCCGCGGTGGTGCAGCAGGACAAGGGGTGCGCCTTCGAAGTAACCACCGACTTTGCCGCCGTTGGCGCGGAACTCGGCGATCGTCTTCTGGTTCCAGTCGTTCACGTCGGTCATGTCCTGCTCCTTGGTCCAATCATTTCGGGGCTCAATCATCTCTTGGGCTCGATGGGCCTTCGAGACGGCACGGCGCGCCTTGGAAAACCCTAGTTGACGGGGGCCGCTCGGGTAGCCGTCCTTCTGTGCTAGCAATGACGTCACCGCGGAGGTGGGTCATGACGGCTCGGTCGATGGGGCCTCACATAGCGGCGGCAAGTCGAGAGAGCCCTAAAGGGTCGGCATAACCGTTAAGCCGTGTCGACGCGTTTGTCCTCCAGTTGCGCCGCCACAGCCTCCAAGGCTTGCGTCGTCTTGGCCAGCGTGCCCGGCGGGACGTGGTCGAGCACGCGCGTCCGGACGCTCGACACATGGGCCGGCCAGGCGGAGCGCAGCTTGGTAAGACCCAGAGAGGTCAGCTCCGCAAGGTTGCTCCTCCCGTCGGCAGCACTAGCCCGCTTTGTGACCAACCCACGCGACTGCAGGCCGTCCACAAGGCGTGTGGTGCGGCTGGCGGACAGTCCGGTCGCATCCGCGAGGTCAGCCATCCTCAGTTGGCGGTTTGGCGCTTCCGAGAGGTTCATGATCACCGTGTACTCGCTGGCGGTTATGCCGGCGGCGCGGACCATGTCGTCGTGCAGCTGTCGAGGCAAGCAGAGGACGATGCGCATCAGAGATCGCCAGAACATCTCTTCGGTGGGTGTCAAGGGCTCGGGGTTCGCCACGGCCGCAAGCCTAACTTGCTTCTAGGAGCAATAGTCGGCAAGCCAGCAGGGTGATCGATGAGCTTCGAAAACCGCGATGGTTATTGGCAAGACAGGGAAACAGGCCTGGCGCGGCCGTCGAACTGGTTGGTGCTGAGGGGCTAAGTGGGCATCATCCGCCGTAGGTCGGGACGACGGCTCCGCTCACTGACGCGGCTTTGTCGCTGGCCAGGAAGACGATCACCTCGGCGATTGCACCCGGCTCCACGGCGTTAGCCAGCGCGTCGGGCGGGAAGAGCGCCTTGTTCTTCTCGGTGGCGATGATCTGGGGGACTACCGCGTTGACCCGGATGCCGTGAGGACGCAGCTCGATGTCGAGGGTGCGGACCAGGTGCACCAGTGCGGCTTTGGACACGCCGTAGGCTGCGAAACCTGCCGTGGGCTCGACGCCGGGCCGGGCCGCTATATGGACGATAACGCCCGAGCCCTTTTGTTGCATGTAAGGCACCACCGCCTGTGTCAGCCACAGCGCAGCGCCAAGGTTTACATCCATTAGCTGCTTGAGGTTTTGCGCTGTTACGGTAAGTGCGTCGCCGAGCTCGAAGGCACCGATAGTGTTGACAAGGATCTCCGGTGGGCCGATCTGTGCGGCGATCCGGTCCACGAGCGGTCCCGGCACGGCAGGGTCGGTGGCGTCGGCGACTTCCCGGTGGACCTCATTCGGGAGCTGCGTCAACCCGGCTTCGTTGCGGTCGATGGCCACGACTGTCAACCCGGCGCCGTGGAGTGCCAAAGCCGTGGACTGGCCGAGCCCGCTGCCGGCACCAGCAACGATGGCGATGCGACTGCTCATGGTGTGACCCTTTCGAATGGCAGGATATTGAACCAATCTGTTACTGCTTGCGCAAGCAATGATATACTACTACCATCCGGCTTGTGTCAAGGGGCATCCAATTGAACCGGTGATATGGCCAGGGTTGAGCGGCTGAGCACGGCCGAAGACAACTTTTGGCGTGCACTGATACGGATCACGCTTAGGTGCGCGGGTAGCCCTTTCACGCAGGCCGTCTAGAAGAATGCTTGCGCAAGCATTTAATTCGATATAGCCTAAGGCCGATGACCGGCCGGCCACGCCGCCGGGCGGGTTGACCGCGACGGAAGAACAAAATGAAAGGAAACACCTTATGAGTACAAAGGATCTGGGTGTCTGGACGGCCGAGTCGTCGGCCCTCGTGCTGATCGACTACCAGAACGAGATGTTCGAGGTCATCCGCTCGGAAACCAACGCCGAGCTGGTAGAGCTCAATGTGCGGCTGCTGGCCAAGGCGGCGAAGGCGTTCGACATGCCGATCGTTTTGTCGACGGTGGGCGTCGGGTTCGGGTTCAACGGGCCAACCCTGCCGTCGGTGCTATCCGAGCTCGAGGGGATCGAGCCGCTGGACCGGTCCTCGATGAACGCCTTCGAGGACAAGGCCTTCAGCGATGCGGTGAAGGCAACAGGACGTAAGCGGCTCATCATCGGCGCCCTTCACACTGAAATCTGCCTGACCTTCGCCACCGTCCAGGCGCTGCACGACGGCTACGACGTGTTGTACCCGACCGACGCGGTCGGCGGGCGGTCGCAGGTAGCCCACCGCACCGCCATCGAACGACTGGCCCACGCCGGGGCGGTCCCCACCAGCGCCCTGTCGGTCGTCACCGAACTCTTCCGAGACTGGGCGTCACCACTAGCGGGGCCGGCCCGCGACGTCATCTACTGGTACTTCAACGAAGTCCCTCGGGTCACCGACCTGGTCGGCGTGGCCGAGGCGGAGAAGCTCGCCGCCGCAGCCGCGGGAGCGCACTGAGATGGCGGGCCGGCTGGCCGGCAAGGTGTGCGTCGTCACCGGCACAGGCGGGAGCATGGGGCGCGCCACCGCCCTGACGTTCTCTCGAGAAGGCGCTTCGGTGGTCGGCTGCGACGTGGCCGTCGAGCCGGCTGAACAGACAGTCGCCATGGTCCAGGCGGCGGGTGGCGAGATGGTCTCATTGCAGCCGTGCCGTCTTAGTGACCCCTCAGAGTGCGCCCGACTTGTTGACCTGGCGATCAGCCAGTTCGGCCGCATCGACGTGCTGTTCAACCTGGCGGCGAAGTCCCATTTCAGCCCCATCGAGAAATTTACCGACGAGGAGTGGGACGGCGCTCGCCGGGACGAGGTCGACCTGGTCTTCTACCTCACCCGGGCCGCATGGCCTCACCTGAAGGCCACCCGGGGCGTGGTGTTGAACATGGCCTCCCTGAACGGGTCGCTCAGCTTCAAGCTCCTGCCCTCCCTGGCCCACACCACCAATAAAGCCGGGGTCATCGGGATGACCCGCCAGCTCGCACTGGAAGGCAGCGAGCACGGCATCCGCGTCAATTCGATATCGCCGGGCTTCATCGAGTCCAACTCGACTCGAGGCGAGCTGGAGGACCCGGAGTTTGGCCGCCAGATGGTCTCCAGGACGCTGCTCGGCCGCTTCGGCCAAGCGGAGGACATCGCCAACGCGGCGCTGTACCTGGTGGCCGACGAGAGCTCTTACGTGACCGGTATCGACCTGGTCGTGGATGGCGGCATGAAGGTGTGGTGACCCGTATGACCATGGAAACGGAGGGAAGGAATATGACCACCGTTGACGCAGACGCGGCGCCCACCACTCAGCAACGGCGACACCGTTCCGGTTTTTGGACGGTGGCGTATACGTTATTGATCGTCATGGCCTTCGCCACGCTACCGAGCCCCCTATTCGGCCTGTACCGGGCCCGAGATCACCTGTCGTCCCTCATGATCACCGTTGTCTTTGCCATCTTTGCCGGTGGTACCATCACCGCCCTCCTGGCCGTCCCTCGCATCGCGGTGCGCATCGGACGGCGGGGTGTGATGCTGAGCAGTGTGGCAATCATGATGGCGGCCGCGGGATTACTGGCGGTGTGGAAGGCGTTGCCGGGGTTGCTCATTGGGCGTCTGGTCTCAGGGGTAGCTGTCGGCCTAGCCGCCGGGACTGCGATCACGTACTTGATCGAGTTACGCCTCCGCGCCGACCCGAAGGCATCGATGGTGTCGGCCCGAAACATCGGTACGGCTATCACCGTCGGCGCCCTCGGCGTCGGTCCCCTGATTGCCGGCTGTCTGGCAGAGTGGGCGAGATGGCCGCTCACCCTGACGTATCTGGTGTTCCTCGGTCTCGGGGCGGTCAGTCTGGCCGGTCTGCTGGTCGTCCCCGAGACAGGTACTCTGGCTCCTCGAGCGGTGATGGCGAAGCGGTCAAAGGGCTCACGCCCGGCCAGGCTGCCTATCCCGGCCGCAGCCGGGACCCTGGCCGCCTTCGCCGCAAGTGGCCTGTTCGCTGGGCTGGCCGGGCTCATCCTGGCCACTACCTTCGGCCATCCATCGCACGCTCTGTCGGGCGCCACGCTGTTCCTGGTGTACTTCTCGGGAGCGGCCTCCCAGCTGGCAATGGCCAGCCTGCCAGCATCCCGCTGTCCTTGCCCTTGGCACCATCTCCATGCTCGCCGGCCTCGTACTCCTAGTGGCCTCGGTGCTGCTTTCGAACCCGGACCTCGCTCTTTTCCTGGTTGGTGGTGCGCTGATCGGCGCCGGCGTGGGGGCGGTGTTCAAGGGGACCACCGGGATCGTGTTGCAGGCCGCCGCCCCCGAAAACCGCCTCGCCATGACGTCGGCCTTGCTCGTCGTGCTCTATGTGGGACTGTCCATCCCGGTGGTCGGAGCCGGGATCGCCCTCGACCAAGGCGCGAGCATCCCCAACACCGTTCTCGGCTTCGCCATCCTCGTGGCGCTGGGTGTAACCCTCTCAGGTTGGGCTCTCCTACGACACGGCCAGCCGTCCGGAACTAGGGCCGACCGGCTGCAGCGATGAGACGCGAGCAAGGGGCGCGGTGCGCAGGTCTGGTTGACGCCTTAAACCCGGCCGGCCCCAAAAGGCCGTTCTCACTGGAGTATTACTAATGACGGTGGACGGCACACCCCGCAGGCGAGCCGCGATGGCCGATCCTGACGCACGGGCGTTTCTTCGGAAGGCGGACCCAGTCCTGGCGCGGTTGATCGACGAGCGGCCTGACTTTCGCCCGCGGGCGTGGATGGACGAGCTTCCTCCGCTCGACGCCTTCGCGTCCCTCGTCTTCGGGGTTGCGGGCCAGCAGTTATCCGTCCGCTCGACCCGAGCTATCATCTCGCGTCTGCAACAGCGATTTGGCGGCCATATGCCATCGCCGGCCGAGCTGCTCGCGGCGACCGGAGGAGCTGAGGGATAGCGGCTTCTCGGCTCGAAAAAGCGAAACATTGCGCGCACTGGCGCAGCGGTTCGCCGACGGACGCTTGAGCGAAAAAGCGTTCTCGGCCATGACGGACCAAGAAATCGAAGCAGCCCTGACGGATGTCCCCGGGATAGGGCCATGGACGGCGCGCGGCTTTCTACTGGTGGCCCTCAACCGGCCTGACGTGTTCCTCACCGGCGATCTGGCACTTAGGGCAGGATCCAGCGAGAGTACGCGTTCGACCACCTGCCGACGGACGAGGAGTTGGTCGAGCTATCTGACCGCTGGCGGCCGTACCGGAGCCTGGCTGTCAGTTACCTATTCGCGTCTGAGTAGGGCGGGCAGCCGGAGGACTAACGCCGTCTGCTCAATCGGTCTGACCCGGAAGTGTCTCGACAATTCTGGCCAAGGAGACACGCGAGTTCACTCCTAGCTTGTCGAAGATATGACGAAGATGAGTGTTGACTGTATGCGGCGAGACGTATAGGGCCTCGCCGATCTCGCGGTTGGTCTTGCCTTCTGACACCAGTTTGGCGACGGCCGCTTCCGCACTCGTGAGGGCTCTCCACCCGGTAGTGGGACGATCAGAAAGAACGATCCGCCGCCGGACTCCGAGCCGTCGTAGCCGGCTCCGTACTCGTGCCGCGTCCCAGATGGCGCCGGCTCTAACAACGATCCGGAGCGCCTCGTCAAACGAAGTGATCGCGTCGTCGGTGGCCCCTTCGGACGCTTGCAAATGGCCCAGGTCTTCGAGAGCTGACGCAGTCGCCAGCGGACGTGGCCCGGCGGCGAAGAGCGAGGTTGCCATCTGGAGGTCCTGGGCCGAGCCGTGCCAAAGCCCTGTGCAATGCGCCAGTGCGGCCTGGAACGAAATAACACCGGGGTTTAGCTCGCAGCGTCGTTGTGCTTGCTCGACTGTGTGCTCAGCGAGCTCGTCATCGCCCGCGGCGACCGCGATCCGGACCAATTGCGGGTCATCGGTGATTTCGAACGGGAACAGCGGGAACACCCGCAAACGGCGCTCAGGGCTCGAGCGGCAAAGCCACTCGTGTGCATCATCGGCCTTGCCCTGAGACATTGCGTGCAGAGCGAGGTACCAGGCAGCGTGAGACCGAACGCTGGGGATGGTCGTCTGCAGCATCACCCTCGCCATCTCACCAACGTCGGCTGCACCGCGCTCGTCACCGGTGTGGATTTTCAACTTGCCGAGGGCGACGACTGATGGGGCCTCAAGGACACTGACAACCAAGTGCGCCTCGGCCACGCTGTAGCGTCCCTCGAGTGCGACCGCCGCCTCGCTGAGCTGGCCCATCTGGAGCATCTGACGTCCCCGTGACGTCTCGAACACGCGAAGGGCCCAGTTTTGCCGGTCCCGTTGAGCGTCCGCCACGCCTTCGTCGATGGCTTGCAGGGCCTCCGTGTACCGGTCCATGGCGGCCAGGAGCCAGGCGCGAAAGTTGTGCGCAAGACGCTGGCGCGGATCGTCCTGCCCGTCGAGCCCGCGGCGCTCTGCCGCTTGGAGGATTTCAATGCCCCTACCAAAGTCATAGGTTTGATAATGGACCGCTGACTCGGGAAGCTCGAACGCGAACCAGCAGGCCCGATTGTGGCTCGAGTAGACAGCAGCCCGTGCTTTGTCCTCGATAGCCAATGCCTCATCGGTGCGTCCCGCCACCACCAGGTTGTGGAACAGCGATGCCCACAGCGAAGCGCGTAGGTCGGCACCCACGTCCGGGAGAGCCAAGGCCGCACGGGCGTTATCAGCTCGCAGGTCAGGAGAAAGATCGAACATGCTGGCCACGCTGAAGCGGACCCGCGCCTCTTCCTCGGCGGGAAGCACCTGTCTCAGCGCCGTGCCAGCGAACTTCCGGCCCTCCTCCCCAAGCCCAGCTGCGAACAAAGAGATGGCGCGCCTCGCGACCAAGGGACCCCGAAGGGGATGGCGGACGGGGGCAAGCTCCAAGGCCCGACCAGCCAGCGTGGCCGCCGTCCCCGGGTCCGTTGTCCCGAGGGCGTCAGCGGCGTGCAGCAAGGTTTCGATGGCGGTGTTGTCTCCGGGGTCGGCACTGTCGGCGAGCTGTTGAGCCACCTCCACGGGAAGGGCACCTCGGACCAGCAGCACACCGGCCGCTTGGCGGTCGAGCGCTCGGCGGACTGGAGCGGGAGAGCTCGCTCGCACCGCTTCGCGGATCAGGTCGTGGCCGAACGCTAGCTGTTCGTCGCTGTCCACGAAGATGTCGGCCTGTACGAGTTCTTTGATCGGGTCCAACAAGTCCGCGATCGGCATTTGAGTCATTTCAGCCAGGTCCCACGCCGAGAACCGTCTGCCCAGCGCTGAGGCGAGCGTCGCCACCCGGTCTGCCGTCGGGGACATACGCAGGAGACGGCCGCGCATGCTATCGCTGACGCGCCGCGGGAGGCGGTCCTCCAGGAGCGTGGCCCGGCCGGACTCGACGGTCACAATGCCGTCATCTTGCAGTCCGCGGAAGAACTCGATGAGGAGGAACGGATTGCCTTGGACTCGTTCGGCCTTTTGCAACAGGTCGTCGTCGGGCTCGGCTCCCAGGACGTCCGTGGCAATTTCCGCCACCGCCTCGCGCGTGAGGGGACCGAGGCGGATGACGTCGGCTCCTGCATTCTCGAGTTGGTCCTTGGCGCTTTGCACTTGGGGTAGCCCCTGTTTCGGGCGGAACGCCATGACCCAGCCAACAGGCAGCGAAGCCGTCCATTGTGGAAGCTGCCGCATCGCCTCCGCGCAGCCTTCACCACCCCATTGGAGGTCGTCGAGGCAAATCAGGATAGGATCTTTGAGCGCGGCCTCTTCAATCAAAGCCTGGATGTCCTGAAGAAGCCAGAACCGTTGCTCCGGCGACGCATGCAGGTCGCTCAGCGCGTCCGGGGCGGCGAGGGGCCTCTCACCCTCGAAAAGCGCGCCGTAGAGCGCGCCCATAGGGAGGGTGCCGCGGACCGGTTCGGCGGCTCCCTTACCGACCCGAAATGAGCGCTCGACCGCCAGTGACGCGCACGCGTCCAGCAGCCGGCTCTTGCCGAGGCCGGCCCTCCCCTCCACAACGATGACGGAGCCAACCCCCGACCGGACCTCGTCCAATCGGGCGTCGATGGCAGCGAGCTCCTTGTGGCGGCCACGCAACGGTGCTCCCGTGCCACCTACCATCGGATCCTCATGTCGGGAGCGTACGTCCTTCGTCGCCAAAGCGCACGGGCTAAGGGCAAACTGCTGGCCGGTCTGGTTTGCCTAGGTCGTGCCGTCGAGAAACGCTATGACATCGGTGGCGAATTCGTCGTGATGTTGCCATAGGAACCCGTGAGCCGAATCAGGATAGATCTTCAACCGCGAGTGCGGGATCAGCCCGGCCAACAGGTATGAATAGTGGGGGAGGACCATTGGGTCGCTGTCCCCGTTGGCGATGAAGACCGGTACCTCGACCGTGTTGAGGCGTTGTAAAAGGGCGTGGTTTGGACTGCCCCACGCGCACACCGCGTCATATTGTGCGAGGCGGGTGTCCCACGTCGTCGAGGCGTCTCGGCCCTCCGTGCGCGAGGACATCCGGCTGAGCGCGGCTGACCCGGCCGACCGGCTCGCTTCTGATCTGGTGAAAAAGACCTCCAGGTACCCGTCCGGGCTGTTCACCGGGTTACCCACTGCGTTAATGACGTCGGGAGCCCATCCGTGCATCCCGGCCGCCCCCTCGGGGGCGGCCGAAGCCAGAACGGCGCGGTTGACCAGGCTTGGACGCGTGAGCACGACCTCCTGCGCCACGAAACTGCCAATCGAGAAGCCGAGGATTTCGACGCCGTTGAGCGCAAGTGCGTCGACAAACGTGAGTGCCCCACGTGCCATCTCTGCGATAGTGCTAGGGGTAACGCCGGTCGTGCCCCCGACGCCAACGTTGTCGAACGTCAGGACCCTTCGTTCTTTGCTCAGAGCGTCGATCAGCGCAGGGTCCCAGTTGTCCAAGTTCCCCCGGAAGTGCTGGAGAAGAAGGAGAGGGGTGGCCGTGCCCTGAGTGTCGCGATAGGCAAACACCACTCCGTCCTTGCCGGTCACAGACAGGTTTGGCAGATCGGCGTACCCGGTCACTGGCCGGACAGCTCGCGGCGAGCGGCTTCAGCGATGTCCGCACCCGTGTTGGCGTGCCCAGCGATGCCCCAACCTCCTTCGGGCGATTCGGTTATCAGCACCCAGGTCCGCCGGGCCGCACTCGGGTCCCCGCTTGCAATGGCGACGATCTCTGTTAGCTCCTTGACCACCCCAAGCTGTTTCTCGCGGTCCAAGACGCCGGTGGGGGTCAGCACCTGGACCCGGATGTAGTTGCTCTCGCCATCGACATTCGAGATGACTGTAGAAGGAAGTTCGTGGATAAATGCGGCCGTGTTCTCCCGGAACAAGCCTAAATCTGGGACCCGCTCCCAGCGCATAACCGCCGCAGCCAGGTCCCGGGCCAGGTCGTGCGGGTCTGGGAAGGTGCCTTCGCTGGCATATACATCGATCATGGGCATGGAACATTCCTCCGAATGGCGGTGGTGATCCCTGTCTCCGAGTTAAGACAACTGCCTAAAGCTATGGGTAAATCGTGCGTCGCAAAAGAGGCGGACCGGACATCAGTGAAGGACTTGGGGCCTTGCCTCGGGTTTCGGACCGGCGATTGGCGCCGCCCGGTTTACGCGGCTGCGACCGCCTTCAGGATGAAACCAGCCGCCACGTCCGGACGGGCGATAAAAGCGGCGTGCGACCCATCCACCGACTCAGTCACGGCGTCCATCCGTTTGGCCATAAAACGCTCGGCATCTGGCGGGATGGCGTTGTCTTTCTCGGACACCATGTACCAAGACGGAAGGCCCTTCCAGCCGGCGACTGTGGCCTTCTCGCTGATCGCCGCCGCACTGAGCGGCCGCTGGCTAACCGCCATCGTGTCGGCGAGGGCATCTGGCAGGTCGGCGCAAAAGGCCTGCTGGAAATCGGGGATGTTGATGAACAGGTCCGGCCCTCCGGCCGCGCCGGGGGCATCATAGGGAGTGGGGGTCGTAACCGACGCCGCCAGCGAGGGTGGGAACGGCTCCTGCACACTGGCGCAGCTCTCCCCTTCGTCGAGCGCGAAGGCAGCCAGGAAGACCAGCCCCGTGACGTTTTTGATTGCGGGCGCGGCCTGAGAGATGACCGCACCTCCGTAAGAGTGGCCGACGAGCAGGAGGGGACCTTCAATAATGCTCGCGTAGCGGGCCACCGCGTCCGCATCAAACGCCAGACCGCGCAGGGGGTTCATCGGCGCCCTCGCCGCCACTCCTTCAGATCGGAGCCTCTGAACCACTCCTGAATAACCTGACGCATCGGCGAACGCGCCATGGACCAAGATTACCGTTGGGCTCGTTGTCATTTCCCATCTCCTTGCTCCGTGATAGGAGTTCCTAGGTCAGTCTCCAGGACGAGCCACCTCCGGGACATCACTCGATCGTGCGATACTTCCGTCCGGCTGTATGGAGGCGCGGGGTAACAACCGACGTGCGCTCGGGCTGCAGGCACCACCGCCTGCTCCCATTAGGGAGCCAGGGAGCGCGTCACCGCCGCGTCGACGTGCAAGCGGGCCGTCGGGAACAACGGGACGGTACTGTCCTCCGGCCTTACCAGGAGCTCGATCTCCGTGCACCCCAGGATCACCCCCTGGGCACCGGCCGCTACGAGGACAGCAATGATCTCTTGGTAGGCCTGCCTGGAGCTGGGCAGCGCCCTTCCCAGGCACAGTTCTTCGTAGATGACGCGGTGGACCTCGGCTCGCTCGACCGGTGAGGGTACGAGCACGGTGAGCCCATGGCGGGCCAGCCGGTCCCGGAAAAAATCCTGCTCCATGGTAAAGGCGGTCCCGAGCAGCCCGACCGTCCTGAGCCCAGCCTTCTGTACCGCAGCTGCAGTGGCGTCTCCCAGGTGCAGTAACGGGACCGAGACCGCCGCTTCGATACGGTCGGCGACTCTGTGCATCGTGTTCGTGCAGAGCACCAGAAAGTCGGCCCCTGCGGCCTCCAACGACTTGGCCACGCCCGCGAGCAGCTCGCCGGCCCGTTCCCATTCATCGCTGGCCTGCATCTGCTCGACCTCAGCGAAATCGACTGACGCCAAGACCAGGCGGGCGGAGTGCAGCCCGCCGAGGCGTTCGCGGACGAGTTCGTTGGCTAGCCGGTAGTACTCAGCCGTCGACTCCCAGCTCATCCCCCCGATCATCCCGATCAGGCGCTGGTTGGACGGACATGGGCCCTCGCTCACTGCCACCATCTTTCCAAGCCGGTGCACCGGGCGCGGCAACGTGCTGTCGGAATCTAGGACGGTGCCGGGGAGATCGGTCGTTGGCCCCGGTCATCGGGCCCGCACCCATTCGATCATCGTCTTCCGCCGGTTGGCGATGCACGTGGCATGAGGAGCGGGGATGCCCCTTCCAGTTCTTCGGGCCTCTACTCTGCTAGGGGGCCCGACGGGGTCGAGGGGGTCACTTGCGGTAACTCCCGTGGAGGAACTCGTCGACCAGCGACTGATGGGACGGTTGCCAACCGAGCTCGTCTCGCGCCTTGGCCGCATTGGTGGCCTGGTCAAGCAGCAGCACTTCGGCGAAATAGTCCCCGAGGCGCGCCCGGGCCTCGTCATCAGAGCCGGGTACGGCTCCGGGTGCACCCACCGCCACCGCGGCCGCCTCCGTCAGCTCGGCCACGGTTGATCCGACCCCATTGCCGATCACGTAGTACCCCTGAGCTGACTCATTTTCCAGGGCTCGCGTGAAGAAATTCGCCAGGTCGGCCACGTGGACCGTTGCCCAGTGCTGTTTCCCATCGCCGAGCATGACCAGGTTGCCGGCGTCGTCCCTTGGTGAGCCGAGGACCAGCCCGGGGATGCCGCCTCCACCGTCACCGTACGCGGTGCCGGAAATGGGCACGACGACGCGAATACCTCTAGCGGCCAGGACTCGGTTCTGTATGGGCTCCTTCCATGCCACTAGTGCGGGCGCATTGAAGGGGGAGTCCTCCCGAATGGACGTATTGTTCCCATAAATCCACAGACCAGAGATCTGGACGTAGGCCTTGCCAGTACCCTCGAACCCTTCGATCACCGCGTCCACCACGGCGGAGTCGAGGTCCGCGCTGGTGGCGTCGCCGGGGCTGGCGGTGTGGACGGCGCCGTCAGTATGGCTGAGCACGTTTACGACGGCGGCTCTGTCGTACAGGTCAACAACGGCCGGCTTGGCGCCGCGATCCGCCACGGCAGCTGCTTGGGTGTCGTCGCGTACCAGGGCCGTCACCTCGTGCCCGTGTGCGTGAAGCTCCGTCAGGACGTGGGATCCGACGTACCCAGTTGCACCAGTTAGTGCCACTTGCATAGCTGAGGCCCTCCTTCTCTTGCGCCTTCTCATGTGAGTATGAACTATTTGAGTTGAACTGTCAAGTGATGCCGTGGCGGTCCAGGTTGCCGCCTGCGCCGGTGGTTGGTCCCGGACTAGACGTCGCTACCCGTATTATTTCTCTCTACTTTATTCGACGCCTCCCGTAGAGCTCGGACAAGAGTTGCGGGTCGAGCGCTCAAGTCTTACGGCGTCCGGCGGCAGTTGAACTATCAAGTGAAACGTTCTTAGCGTCTGAGTCAGGTTGGTATATTGGTTCGATGACCCGTCAAACAGCTCGGAGCGCAGCGGTGCCGGCACCCACGTGGCTCACGCCGTCAGAGCTCGAGTCGTGGCTCTCTGTTGTCCGGCTGCTCACCTGGCTACCGTGGTCTATCGACCAGCAGCTGCAGCGTGACTCAAAACTGGGGATGGTGGAGTACCAGGTCCTCGCCATGCTCGCCGAGCGTCGAGAACGGACAATGCGGATGAGCTCGCTCGCGGAGGTGACCAATGCCTCGTTGTCCCGGCTCTCGCACCTGGTCAAGCGGCTCGAGGGACGAGGTTTGGTACGTCGCGAGCCCGATCCCACCGACGGACGGTTTACCAACGCCATCTTGACCGAAAAGGGCTTCAAGGTGCTAGCCGAAGCGGCGCCCGGCCATGTGGCACACGTCCGGTCACTCGTCATAGATGTCTTATCACCCGAACAGCTGCGGCGCCTTGGCCGTGACGCAGCCCGGATCACGGCGCGGATCGACACCTCCGGCGTCACCTAGCTACTTCCGCTCGGGCCCTTATGCGGTTCGGGCCTGAAGATGAGGCGCGTTGGTGTCGGCCATTCCCGGCCGCGCCGCTGGTTTAACGAAATCACTAATGCCTACCAAAGAAGACACGCGGAACTGCGTTCGATCCTGAGAGCAGTGACCGCGTAAGTAGAAAGCTGTTGGAGCGGCTCGATGAAGCCCCGACGTCGCGATGGCACTGGAAAATCCTGTTCACGTCAGGCATGGGCTTTTTTTACCGACGCCTTTCCTTGTGCTGTTCGGCGCCACATACTTCTTCGCCGAGTTCGGCCCTAACACCACCACCTTCGTTTACCCGGCTGAGATTTTCCCTGTCCGGGTGCGTACCACCGCTCACGGGGTCGCCGCCGCAGCTGGCAAGGCGGGCGCCTTCATTGGCGATTATGCCTTGACCTGGCTGCTACCCGCCATCGGCCTCGGCGAAACGAGCGTCATCGTTGCCGTTGTCGCCGTCTTGGGCGCCATCGTGACTTTCACTACCTTGCCGAGCCTAAGGGCCAGAGCCTTGAATCGATCGCCGAGACTCCTCGGGTGCCATCGAGCGCCGCCGCCCTGGGGATCGCCGAAAGCCGGGCCGGTCGCCCTCCGGCAGCGTAGGACCTGGTCGTCCAACCGCTCCGGGGCTACCTTGGCGTCGTCCGGGTCGATGACCCACGGGTCAAGACTGACCAGGGCCTGCCCGCTGAGAGTGGCTGCATCAGCAGGTGTGGTGGTGGAGGAATGAGGGCTCCGGCCACAAAGCCGAGGAGCACCCCCGCGGCCCCATGACCGCGATCAGCTCTATGGCCCCGCTTGAAGTAGGCACCGAGCGCAAGTAGATGGCAACGACTACGGCAACGATCACCGGAGACGGTGGCTCACCCGTCCGGACCAAGGCCTCAACCCGACGTCACGCGGTAAGCTTCTCGGCACCTCCCCACGTCAGGTCAATAACCGTTTGTTGCCGGCTTTTCGGAGCGGCTAGTCCCAAAAAAGGAGACTATTTATGGCAAAGGAACGGCAACTTGCCATTTTCACCGCAGTTTACGGCAGCATCAATGACGCCAAGTCCGATCTCGATGCAATTGAAAATCTACACAAGGACGCCTTTCTCGGCACGTTCGACGCGGCCGTCATCGATCAGAAGAGCGGGAAGCCGCACATCGTCCAGCGGATGGACCGTCCCCTCGTTCGGGTGATCCCGGAGGACGTCGGGTTCGGGCGGCTGCGGAGAAAGGAGCTTAAGGAAGCGGCGGCCGAACTCGGGGCCAATCAGGTCGGCCTGATCGTTATCGGAGAGCCCACCCTGGAGAAAGGCTTCGATTTAGCCGTGACCCGGGCGTCAAAGGTAGTGAAGCACACCGTAGACGCAACCACAGAAGAGATCGCCGACGAGATGAAGGAAGCCGCACAGAGCTGAGCAGGGCTTCCAAGGCACCACTCCCCTCAGCAAATCCTGGTCGGGGCGCCGAAACGAGGCCGCCCTTTTTCGCGCCGCGTAAATGTGGCATTAATCAAGACGATAAGACGAGGAGGTGGGACAATGTCCACCGAAAAGCAGAAGGAAGCAGCCCGCCACAATATCGAAAAAGCCCGGGAAGTGGAGAGCGAAAAGGCCCATGGCGAGGACATCCCGTACGCACCTGGCCTGAGCACAGCCGAACAGGACCGACTACCGGCAGAGGACTTCGCCTTCCCCAGGGAGCGGAAGGAACCCCTCATCGACGCCAGCCACGTCCGCAATGCTGTGGCTCGCTTCGACCAGGTCGAGGGCGTGACCGACGAGGAGCGTGACGAAGCCTGGGCGCGCATCCAAGCGGCTGCGCAGCGCTTCGGTGTCCACCTCAACGAGCAAGACTGGCGTGAGCTGTTCGTAGGAGGCAAGGAAAAAAAGGCTTGAAAGCCGCACTGGCGCATCCCGGGTGATATTTGGTCACGACGGACCGACGGCGCCGGCTCGGGAGCCGCCATACTGAGCTGGAGGCTCAGTGTTTTACTGAGCCATCCCGAGGAGGACGCTCATGCCAGCAGTAACCGTCCCCGACTGGACAGCCCTAAAGCGGCTCCCTCTCCCGGACCGCTCGTCGGCAGCCCAACGAAAGGTGTTGGCAGTGTCGACGGCGCCAAGCGGGCTCGAGGGCGAAGGGTTCCCGGTTCGTCGCGCCTTCGCTGGGAGGAGCTTCGCGGAGCTCGACCCCTTCGTGCACATGGACCAGATGGGAGAAGTCGATTACGCCCCTGGCGAGCCCAAAGGGACGCCGTGGCATCCCCACCGCGGCTTCGAAACTGTCACCTACATGATCGATGGGACCTTCGCCCACCAGGACTCAAACGGAGGTGGCGGCCTCATCACCGACGGTGCCACCCAGTGGATGACTGCTGGGCGGGGCATCTTGCACATCGAAACTCCCCCGGAAGCGCTGGTCGTCTCCGGAGGGCTCTTCCATGGCATCCAGTTGTGGGTCAACCTGCCTGCGAAGGAAAAGTGGATCCCTCCCGCTTACCAGCCTCTCGAAGCCGGCGACGTGGCGTTGGTGGCTTCGGCCGACGCGGGCGCCCTGGTCCGGGTGATCGCGGGTGACTTGGCCGGCATGGCCGGCCCTGGCTCTACCCACACGCCCATCTCTTTGATGCACGCCTCTATTACGCCCGGATCGCTGCTCGAGCTTCCGTGGGAACCGGCCTTCAATGCGCTCGCCTACGTCCTCGCCGGCTCGGGCGTCGCCGGGCCTGAACGCCAACCAGTCCACACCGGTCAACTCGTGCTCTTTGGCCCCGGCGAGTGGCTGAGCGTCTCGGCCCAGCCCGGCCAAGACTCGCGCTCGGAAAACCTCGAATTGCTTCTTCTCGGCGGTGAACCCATCGGCGAGCACGTAGAGCACTACGGGCCTTTCGTAATGAACACCCGCGCCGAGATCGGGCAAGCAGTTGAGGACTTCGAGGCCGGCAAGCTCGGCCGTATCCCGCCCAACGCGCTAATGCCTCACGTCCCCGACCCGGCGCCGGCACGAACGGAGCGAACCGGGATCTGAGAAACCTTCACGCCGCTCGCAAACGCGGAGCACGCCCGATATCGCCCCAACAGGCGCAGGCGCCTCTTTCGCTCAGAGCGCGCCGCGAATGTAGGCGACGTGGCCGGAGGCGATATCGCTCAGGGAGGGCAGGTTCTTCCAGGCGTATGTGAAGAAAGCGTCGTGGCTGCTAATTGGTACCTGACCCAACAGGCCTTCGAGCCACGCCACGAGCTGGGCCTGACCGTTGGGGTCCCAGGCCGGGACGCCGGAGTAGGGGTACTCGGGCGCCACGATGATCTCTTTGATGTGGAGCGCCTTGATGTCGGCGGCCGCCTGGGCTCTGACAGCTGGCGTCAGCGGTGGCAATGGCTTTCCTGGCTCGCCCACTCGCACCATCAGCCGCTGGTGGCCGACGTCGCCCACGTTGGTGCCGGTCATGCCCGTGGCTGTCGGCATGACGTAACAGAACTTCGACTCGGCCTGCCAGCGCAGCGCCATCTCGTCCATCGCAGGCAAGACGAGCGCGACGGGCCGGGGCGACGCTTGTGGCCCAGACGTCGGGCGGGGGCAGACCAACCCGGTGGAGAAGGCCGCGTAGGTGGGGCTGGCGGCGGCAGGGTAATTGGTGATGGGGAACAGGGTGACGAGGCCGATGCCGGCCAGCGCCCAGCCGGACGCTTTAACGGGCAGCTTGAACCGTCTGAGTTCGTCTACCCCGATGGCCACGAGCCAGCCGGCGCAGAGGAACATCATTGATGCGAACCGGTCGGGCAACAGGTTTTTGAGCAAGGGCAAGTCCTGCAGCCATGCATCGGGCAGTTCGAATGTGGTGGTATGGCCCAAGACGTGGAGCGACGGGCCCATCGACAGGAGCGCAATAGCGGCCCCCACCGAAAAGGCCACCCAGGTGACGCGACGGCGCCGGGCGATCACCAGTGTAAGGATTATGAAAAGGAGGAGCGGGATGCCTATGTACGCGTCCTGCTCTGACCCGTTGTGCGGCCGGAACTGGTTGCTCAAGTTCAAGGCGAACGCCGGAGCAAACTTATCGATACTCGTCGGTATTACGAAGTTCAATAAGTCGTTTACGTAGACGTTTTTGACGTGCGCGTCCTGCACTCTGTCAGGTCCGCGGAACTGATAGGCGAGGAACGGTAGGGCGAGCACTATGAACGAGCCGCCCGCCACGACGAGGCCCTTACAGGCATAGCGCACGTACGGGAAAATGGCCCGGTCGTTGATGGCCAGTAAGACGAATATCCCGATGGCGGCGGCGAGCGCCTCGACGACCAGTACCTCCTCCCCGGTGAGCAGCTGCGCCCACGCCAGGACGCCGAGCATCAGCCCGTCGAGCCATGGTCGGCTGCGCTGGACCACCAGCAGCCGGTCCAGGACGATCAAGAACAGCGGTGCGCTCATGACGAAGGTCTGTGCGAGGTGACCGACCGATTGAGCGACAATGTAAGAAGAAAATCCGAACACGAGCGCGCCCGCCACGGACGCGACCGGCGTCGTCCAACGCCGGAAGGCCATGTAGGCGAATGTCGTGCTAAGAGCCGGGGCCGCTGTGGCCAGGACGTTGTACGAGAACGCGGCGCCAAAGATGACAGTTATCGGTGACATCAGGAAGCTCGGTAAGAGCAAAGACGTGTTCCACATCAGGTTGACGCCACGTGGGAAATTAGCGAAGGTGCTGCCGAGGGGGTTGAGACCGTGCCCGATGGCGTACGGCACCCACCCCAAGAACCAGGTGTACTCGTCAGCATCGCCGAACACGCCGACCTGGGTGCTCATGGGGTGCCGCCAGGCGTTGTGCCACAGGAGAGCTGAGAGCAGCGTCGAAAACGCCAGCACGACCAGCAATTCCCGCCAGCTGGCCCGGCCCCGGACGACGCTGGCCACTGCCGGCTGAGAGGCGGTGGTCCGAGGAGCGTCGCTGGCGGCTGCCTCGTGGCCGTCTTCGTCCGCCTCCGGCCCCGACGTGACTTCGTAGACAGAAGCTTCCGAGCGCGAGAGCCCGAGCGCGTGCGTCGGGGTTGGGCTTTCAGGCGGCAAGAACTCGCTCACTGGGCGTTGGCCAGTGGGTACTGGGCTTGTTTTCAGGAAGCACTATGCCGGTTTCCCATCGGACGTCCTGGGGACAGCGCGTCGCGGCAGCCCGACATAAGCTGAGAGCGGCCTTATGAGCGCGTTGTTGGCTCGCTGTTCTATGACGTGAGCCGTCCAACCGGTGATCCGGCTCATGACGAAAATGGGCGTGAACGTTGGGATGTCGAAGCCCATCAGGTAATAGGCCGGGCCGGTGGCGTAATCGAGGTTCGGGTAAAGCCCCTTACTGTCACGCATGGCCCCTTCGAGCCCGTTATAGACCGCCATTAGTTGGCGCCCCTTTTCGGTCGTGTTGGCCAAACGTTCGAGAGAGGAGCGCATCGTAGGTACCCGGCTGTCACCTTGCTTGTAGACGCGATGTCCGAACCCCATTACTTTTTGGCCCGAGGCCAGAGTGGCCGAGAGCCAGCCGTCGACCTGCTCGGGGCTCGTCACCTCGGTGAAGATACCCATCACAGCCTCGTTCGCCCCGCCATGAAGAGGCCCCTTCAAGGCACCGATAGCTCCGGTGATGGCAGAGTAAAGGTCGGACAAAGTGGAGGTGATGACCCGGGCGGTGAACGTCGAAGCGTTGAAGCCGTGCTCAGCGTAAAGGACCATCGAGATCTCAAAGGCTCGTACTACTTCCTCGCCGGGCACTTGTCCCGAGCACATATGGAAGAAGTTCTCGCAAAAGGAAAGGCTCGGGTCGGGCGCGATGGCGGGCAGTCCTCGTCTACGGCGTTGTTCGGCGGCGACAATGGTCGGCAGCTTGGCCCATAGGTCTAACGATTTTTCTAGTTCGGCCTCGGTCGAGGGATCGTCCTCCGTTGGGTCCTGCGCGCCCAGGTAGCTGACGGCGGTGCGCAAGACGTCCATCGGGTGACAGGTCAGCGGTAACCCTGACAGAGCAAGGGACAATTCCGTCGGTACTTGGCGCCGGGACCGTTCGGCCGCCTCGAACTTCTCCAGCTGCGTTTCGTTTGGGAGCTCTCCGTGCCAGATCAGGTAGGCCACTTCTTCGAAGCTGCAAGAGGCAGCCAGGTCCGGGACCGGGTACCCCCGGTACAGGAGCGAGCCGCTCTCTTCGTCCACAACGGAAACCGCCGATGTGTCAGCCGTTACCCCGGCCAGACCTCGCTTTACCTCAATCGGTCCGCTCATATTTCTCCCAACTTGGCGTCGAATGCCGTGTAGTCGTCGTACCCGAGCAGTTCGTACAGCGCAGCCCGAGACTGCATTTGCTCTAACAACCCTTTTTGTGTACCCCCGGACGCGATCTCACGTAACCCGCGCTCGGCAGCACCCATGGCCAGGCGTAACAGCGTAACCGGGTAGATCACGATGTTCACGCCGGCCGAGGCCAGCGTGCTCCACGTCGAGCAGCTCAGTCTTGCCGAACTCGGTCATATTGGCAAGAACAGGGGCGTCGACCGCCTGCTTGAACCTCTCGAACTCATCGGCGTCTGCGAGAGCCTCCGGGAAGATCATGTCGGCTCCCGCGTCAAGGTAGGACTTCGCCCGTTCGATGGCCGCGTTAAAGCCCTCGATGGCGCGAGCATCCGTTCGAGCGCAGATGACAAACCGGCCGTCCCGCCTCGCGTCGGCCGCCGCCCTTGATGCGCCGGCGCATCTCGTCAGCCGGGACGACTTCTTTGCCCTCCAGGTGCCCGCAGCGCTTGGGGTTGACCTGGTCTTCGATGTGACAGCCAGCCAACCCCAGCTCCTCGAGCACCTGGACGGTGCGGGCGGCGTTAAGTGGCTCGCCAAAGCCAGTATCCGCGTCGATGAGGGTGGGCAACGCCGGTGGTGCGAGCGATCTCGTGGCCCCGGGCGGCGACCTCGCTCAGAGTAGTGAGCCCGATGTCAGGGAGGCCGAGCGAGGCGGCGATGACGGCCCCAGAGACGTAGACCCCCTCGAAACCGAGACGTTCGATCAGCAAGGCTGACAGCGGGTTGAAGGCGCCCGGGAACCTCATAAGCCGGCCGGAGGCCAGGCCGTCGCGCAGGGCTTGGCGTTTTTCGCTGGCAGTCGTAGGGGAGTGGAACATCAGAACAGCCCTCCGCCGGGAGTCTCCTCTTTGAGGCCCGGCACTCTCAGGTTGAGCTCTCGTACCTCTTCCGGCGACAAGGTGGGCAGCAGCTGTGCCAGCGAGAGGAAGCGCTCTTGCTCGTCCTCGGTCATGACCCCGTCGGCCAGCCGGCGGAACTTGTCGGTGTACTCCGTTCGCCCGAACGGCCTGGCACCAAGAGGGTGAGCGTCGGCGACAGCAATCTCGTCCTCGAGGATGGTGCCGTCAGCGAACGTGAACACGGCGCGGCCGCCGAACGCTTCCCCCGATAGGTAGCGCCTGGTCCACGCCTGGTCCTCGCGTGTGCTCACCTTGCGCCACAGTTCGATGGTCTCCGGCCGACCGGCTCGGGCCGGGGCATAGGACGCCTCGTGGTCCCAGGTGCCATCCTCCAGGGCGACGGCGAAGATGTACGGGAGGGAGTGGTCGAGGGTCTCGCGCGACGCCGCCGGGTCGAACTTCTGGGGGTCGCCCGAGCCTGTCCCGATGACGTTATGGGTGTGGTGGCTCGTATGGATCACTATTGAACGCACCGTGCTCAGGTCCTTGACCTGCGTGCGCATGCGCCTGGCCAGGTCGATAAACGCCTGGGCCTGGTACTCGGCCGAATGTTCCTTGGTATAGGTGCTCAGGATGGCCCGTTTTGGCTCGCCCGAGGACGGCAGAGGCACCCGGTAGCTGGCGTCGGGCCCGTCCAGGAGCCAGGCGATGACCCCGTCCTCTCCCTCATAGATGGGCGCCGGCGACGTCTCTCCCCTCATGGCCCGGTCGACGGCCTCGATGGCCACCTTCGCCGCAAACGCCGGCGCATAGGCCTTCCACGAGGAGATCTCGCCTTTGCGGGACTGCCGGGTGGCGGTCGTCGTGTGCAGCGCCTGGCCGATCGCCTGGTACACGACCTCCGTGGGCAGCCCGAGGAGTGTACCTAGCCCTGCTGCGACCGAGGGGCCGAGATGGGCGACGTGGTCGATCTTGTGGGCGTGCAACGAGATGCCCCGAGAGAGGTCTACCTGCACTTCGTAGGCGGTGGCGATGGCCCTGACTAGGCCAGCACCGTCACAACCGGCGTGCTGGGCCACGGCGAGGAGCGGCGGGATGTTGTCGCCGGGGTGCGAGTACTCGGCGGCCAGGAAAGTGTCGTGGAAATCGAGTTCCCGGACGGCGGCGCAGTTGGCCCACGCCGCCCATTCGGGTGCGACCCATACCTGGCTACCGCAGCCGAAGATGGCAGCACCGGGCTGGAGCAGGTGGGGAAGCGCCTGGCCACGAGCGTTCACGACCGGCCGGCGGCGCAAGGCGGCCGTAGCCGCGGCGGCATCGTCGATAAGGCGGTTGACCACCATCTCGACTACCTCGGGCAATACGGGGACTGCGTCCGTCGCCACTTCGGCCAGTTTCCAGGCCAGTTGCTCTTCTCGTGGCAGTCCTTCTGAGCTCTTGTGAGTGCGGACCTCGTGCTCGATCAAAAATCTGCACCCCCGCTTAGGTCGATGGTGGCCGGGCGATGAAGCGGGCCCCGCAGTTGCGCCCCCGCCGTAGGGAGCGCGTCCGCTGACCGCGCCGCCGGGTACGTCAACAGGGGGTTACGCCAGCACCAGCGCTCGTCTTCCACGCCACAGAACGCTACCGAGATCCGTCAAGGGATCGCGGGACCGAGGGGTTCGGCGCCCGTCCTGGCCGTGTCTTTGGCGTACGGGCCGGCCTCATCTCCTGGCCGGCACGGCTACCCGTTCCAGCCGCCCTCGCCCGTGCTCCCCCGGAACGAGCTCAATGTCGTTGCCATTTCTTAATGTTCATTAAGGATTCTGAGCAGAAAGCAGTCACGATCTCACGCATAGCGTTTTTTCTGGCCGCAATTACTTGGCCAGACGTTGTCTTCCAATACATCTGCTGGCAATAAATTGTTCTGGTTGCGTTTAACCGCGACCATTCCACTGAAGATGGCGGCGGCAAAACCGTTGGACGGACCGCCCAAAGGATCCAATAGGTACTCCGATGCGATTTGTCTGAATTTGTCATCTGAACGGGCGGCTCCCGGAAGGTCGTGCTAAACAGTTAGCCGATGGCGGGCGGCTTTTCACGGTTTACCAAATCGGGGGCCGTCCTCTCTATGGTCTGTACGGTCATAGGCGGACTTCTGGTTGGCGCGCTGGCGCACACCGCCGGCGCCCTCAGCACGACGGGGAAACCTCGAGCAGAGGGGGTTCCGGTGGTACGCGCTGGCGTAGATGGCGCAGTGCATTCGTCCGTGCGGCAAAGTGGTGGTTTCTTCAAAGACGGCGGAGTGCTTACATACGGGTCAGCCCAGTTTCTTGGCAGCCCCACCGGCACGCATCTGGCGGCTCCGATCGTGGCCATGGCTGCCACTCCGGACGGGAAGGGGTACTGGCTGGTAGGGGCGGACGGCGGTGTCCTCGCTTATGGCGACGCCAGGTACTTCGGCGGGACTTCCGCCCGCAAGCTTTACGCGCCGATCGTGGCCATGGCGCCTACGCCGGACGGAGGCGGCTACTGGCTGGTGTCAATAGACGGCGGCATTTTTACCTTTGGTGACGCAAAGTATTACGGCTCACCGGGCGAACAGCCGCTGCCGGCTCCAATAGTGGATTTTGCCTCTACCCCGGACGGTAAGGGCTATTGGCTGGTGGCCAGCCGCGGCGAAGTTTATGCGTTTGGCGATGCCGGTTATTACGGGTCCCTGGGCGCAACCAATCTGCACAACATACCGATTGTCGCCATAGCGCCCTCTTACGACGGCCGGGGGTACTGGATAGTCCAGGGAGGCGGTGAGGTAATCCCGTACGGAGATGCCCCCCGGCTGGGCGAGATGGGACGAGGGCACCCACCGGTGGACGGTATTGCCGTCACACCCGACGGCGAGGGTTACTGGCTGGTGTGCGGCAACGGTGAAGTCGACGCCTTTGGTGACGCCCCTGATCTTGGCGGCAACAATACAGCCGTGCCGAGGCCACCCATATCAGAGATCGTGGCCGATCCAGCGGGGGCAGGCTATTGGCTGCTCGATTCGGAGGCATTCCCTGTCAGCCTGGACCACCCGGACGCCGCCAGCCAGGCCATCGTCGACATCGCCGCCAGCCAGCTTGGCCCGAGCCAGGACGGCGGTAATTATTGCAACCCATACGGGCCCTGCGAGGAGTGGTGCGCGTTGTTCGCCACCTGGGCATGGGAGAAAGCCGGTATCCGCATCCCGCGGTACGCCTTTGTGGGCAATGTCTTCGACTGGGCGCGAAAGCACACCTCGGTTATCCCTGTTACTGCGAAGCCGGCCGCCGGTGACCTGGTGCTCTATGGGACGGGGCCGCAGACTGTGGCCACCTCGCCACACATGGGGGTCGTCGCCCAGGTGTGGCCGGATGGAGCGATCGACACTATTGAAGGTGACTCTGGGCCTGGACCGGACAACTGGACTTCGGTCCTTATCAACGGGCCGTACCTGCCGGCGCAGTCGTTTTTCGCCAATGGGGTGCCGATCTACGCATACGCGGTGCCGTAGGG
This sequence comes from uncultured Acidimicrobiaceae bacterium, assembly GCA_963749305.1. Lineage (GTDB taxonomy): Bacteria > Actinomycetota > Acidimicrobiia > Acidimicrobiales > Palsa-688 > Fen-671. The sequence goes on along the minus strand of CAVVMN010000008.1, from coordinate 584,437 downwards.
CGGGACGCTCCGGTGCTCGACTGAATGACAGGGTGTCGAGCAGCTGCCATGTGCCCGTAGTCTTTGGACCTATGCCTGAAAGCAATGGTTGGCCCGTCGAACCCGGCCTAGGCGGCCTGCCTGCATGCAGCGGCTGGGCGAGGAGCCAGCACCTCGACCCCGTCGGCAGTGCCGGCTACTACGAGGGCTTCCTCCTCATCGAACAGCCGCTGCCTTGGCCATTCGACGTTTCGTCCATCCCGGATTTGATGGAGGTAGCCAAGCTAGCGGCTTCGGCTCATCTTCGTTTACAAGCTGTTATCCCGGCAAGTGGGCAAGAGGCGGGCAGCCGGACGATGCGGGTCGAGGCGGACGATGCCGAGGACGGGGTCGAGGAGGCGGAGCGGCCGGTTGGGGTGGAGGTCGTGGAGCGGTCCTCCCGGGTCGAGGCGGCGAAGCGGTCGGGCGGGGAGGTTCGAAGGATCATCTGCTACCGGTCGGCCCGCCCGGGTTGGGCGGGCCCATTGGTCCGCTCGGAGCGTCTTGCCGTGGTCGGTTCGCTGGCCGAGGCGACAGGTGAGTTGCTGAGCCAGGGCCTGGCTCCTGACGAGCCCGAGCAGATTACGTCTCGGGTCGTCGACGTGCTGGTGTGCACCCACGGCCGGCGAGACACATGCTGCGGGTCGCGGGGGATGGATCTGGTCGGCGAGCTCAGGCGTGACCCACAATTCGGTACCGATGCCGGCGTGCGACTGTGGCGCACGAGCCATACCGGTGGGCACCGCTTTGCGCCCACAGCGGTCCTGCTGCCAGCCGGGACTATGTGGGCCTGGGTGACCCCAGCGCTGCTGCGAGCAGCGGCTTTTACTGAGGGCGAGGTAGAACCGTGGCTGGAGCGCTATCGAGGTTGTGCGACGGTCGGGTCGCCGGCACAACAGGCGGCCGAGCGCGCCGTGCTGGGGGAAGTGGGCTGGCCTCTCATGAGTTCCTATCGGCGGGCCTCGGATGTCGGCGACGGCCTCGTCAGGCTGGAATCGGAGCTGGGTGGGACCTGGGAGGCGGCGGTGCGGGAGGGACGGCGCGTGCCCCAGCCGGACTGCCGGACCTCGCCGGAGCTGGCCACGAAACAGAGTGTCGAGTGGGTGGTGGAGGGGCTCCGTCAGGTCGTGCCGGCGTGACCCCTGCTGTGCTCTCTGAGATCGGTCGAACGGGTCAGCCGGCGAGCGCAGCCGGCTCCCGGGTAGGTGCCACGGTGGCGGATTTCTGTGCCAGTGCCTGGCGGACCTCGGCGACGACGCGGTGCCCGTCATAAACGATGTCCTTCCACGTGTAGACCAGGACCTGCGTGCCGCTGAGGTAAAGCCTGTTCCGGCGCCGGGCATCTTCGGTCAACTGTTCCGGATTGTGGTGGAAGGCATATCCATCGACTTCGACGGCCAGACCAGGACACAACAGGATGTCCACTCGATACGACAGATCGGTGCCTGTTGTAACTTCAACCCCGAGCGGCGTCACTCCGGCCCGGGTTAGGATCCGTAAGGCTCGGCTCTCCAGCACACTCGGGTGAGCCAGACCGGCCGTCCGACGCCAGTTTAACGCTGACCGTAACGCCTCGACCCCGGGGCGGCCTTTTCTCGCCATTCGGTCCAGTTCGGTCGTTATTGCATCCATCGACACCACCTTGCTGGCGAGCGCCCTGTCGACTATCCCCTCGAGGTCTTCCGGCGATGTGACGCCGGCGACGTCGACGATCGTCCGAAGTGGGTCGGTGCAGGGGATGTTCCTCAGTGTGACGATGTGGACCGGGAAGTCCCTGGGCCGGTGCACCTCACCAATGTCTGTCCGGCCGGAACTGCTGCGAGCCAAGGTGACGGCGTGACGCTCGGGGGCGTTGGCGAACTGCCAGAGCCAGGCCGCTGACTGGTGCGACGCCACGGCCGTGGGGCCGGCGGTTAGGCACAATGCGAAGAGGTCCTGTTGGGGAGAACGGCCGGCGCCGACCAGTCGAAATGTTTTGGGGCTCACTCGCACCCATTCGCCGGTGTTGAGTCGGCGCTCGACCATATGGCGGCTCGCGCCCAGGGCACGTAGTTGCGAGCGGCTGATGACGCCGTGCTGGTCGCGGAAGCGGCGGGCCAGCTCGCGGTTAGAGATGCGTGTCATGCTTTTTCATGCTATTTAGATGAACCAAGATACGCAAAACTGGCGCGCAACGGCGGCTTCTGGGCGCGCTCAATGCTTTTGGGCGCGTTTGAAGTTCGGTTTCGACAAAACTTTCGCCCAGTTTGGCGACCCGCGCCCAGAAGCAGAAATGTCGCCCAGAAAGGGGTCTCGCGAGGCGGCTGGTGGGTAGCTCGCCTCCGGCCTCGCCGGCCGCCCCGGCCCCGCCGGCCGGCCTCGCCGGCCCCGGCGGCCCTCACAACCCGGCAAGATACGCTCGACCCTGTGCGTAAAGTGCTGGTCGCCAACCGGGGCGAGATCGCGGTGCGGGCTTTCCGGGCTATAAACGAGCTCGGCTACACCTCGGTCGCCGTCTTCCCGTACGAGGACCGGTACTCGCTGCACCGCCAGAAGGCGGACGAGAGCTACGAGATAGGGGAAAGGGGCCACCCCCTCCGGGCCTACCTCGACATACCGGGCTTGATCGATGTGGCACAGCATTGCGGGGCCGACGCCATCTACCCGGGCTATGGCTTCCTCTCGGAGAACCCTGAGCTAGCCAGGGCGTGCGAGGAGGCCGGGATCACCTTCATCGGCCCGCCGGCCAGGGTCCTGGCCTTGGCCGGCAACAAAGTGGCGGCCAAGCAGCAAGCGGAAGCGGCGGGCATACCCGTTTTGGCCAGCGCCGGCCCGTGGGAGGACGTCGACGACCTGGTCGCCGCCGGCGTCGATATCGGCTACCCCTTATTCGTAAAGGCGGCGGCCGGCGGTGGCGGCCGCGGCCTCAGGCGAGTGGCAGGACCAGACGACCTGAGGGCGGCGGTCGAGGCGGCGACGCGAGAAGCGGCAACCGCCTTTGGCGACCCGACCGTTTTCCTGGAGGCGGCCGTCGAGGGGGCGCGCCATGTCGAGGTGCAGGTGCTCGCCGACGGCGCCGGCGACGTCGTCCACCTCTACGAGAGGGACTGCTCGGTCCAACGACGCCATCAGAAGGTGGTCGAGATCGCCCCGGCACCCAACCTCGACCTCGCCATTAGGCAGCAGTTGTGGGCGGACGCGGTGAAGTTCGCCCGCGCCGTCGGTTACCTGAACGCGGGCACCGTCGAGTTCCTCGTCGCCCCCGACGGGCGTTACGTGTTCATCGAGATGAACCCGCGCATCCAGGTCGAGCACACAGTCACCGAGGAAGTAACGGCCATCGACATCGTCCAGGCCCAGCTCCAGGTGGCGGCGGGCGCCACACTGGCCGAGCTCGGCATCGCCCAGGCCGGCATCGAGGTGACGGGCACGGCCCTGCAGTGCCGGATCACGACGGAGGACCCGGCGCACAACTTCCGACCGGACACCGGCCGGGTGACGACTTACCGTTCCCCGGGCGGCTACGGCGTGCGGCTGGACGGCTGCACGTACGTTGGGGCGGACGTCTCCCCGCACTTCGACTCCCTGCTCGTCAAGCTCACGTGCCGAGGGCGGACCTTTCCTGACGCGGTGGCCCGGGCCAGGCGGGCGGTAGCAGAGTTCAGGGTCCGCGGGGTGGCTACGAATATCCCTTTCCTCCAAGCCGTGCTGGAAGACCCGGATTTCATGGCCGGCAACCTGAGCACTTCGTTCATCGACGAACGGCCGGCACTGATGAGCCGGCGCAGCGGGGCGGACAGGGGGACACGGCTCCTTACGTACGTAGCGGATGTAACGGTCAACCGGCCCCACGGTCTGGCGCCTAACGTTGGCGACCCCAGGGAAAAACTGCCGCAATTGCCCGCGCTCGGCCGGCTCTGGCCGTGGTAGCCGTAATCATGACCTGGTGCCCGGGAGCCGTCAACTCCTCGACCAGCTCGGCCCCGCTGGCTTCGCCAGTTCACTTCGCCGGCAAGTGGCGGTGGCCGTAACTGACACGACGCTGCGGGACGCCCATCAGTCGCTACTGGCCACCCGGTTGCGGACCGAGGACATGTTGCGGGCGGCGCCGTATTTTGCCCGCACGTTGCCACAGCTTTTGTCATTGGAGGCGTGGGGCGGCGCCACATTTGACGTGGCGCTGCGTTTTTTGAAGGAAGACCCCTGGGAACGCCTGGCCGCGCTCCGTGACGCCGTCCCCAATATCTGCCTGCAAATGCTTATAAGAGGCCGGAACACGGTCGGCTACACCCCTTACCCGGACGAAGTGGCGGTCGCTTTTGTCAAGGAGGCGGCCCGGACCGGCGTCGATATCTTCCGCGTTTTCGATGCTCTGAACGATGTAGACCAGATGCTCCCGGCTATCAAGGGGATCCTGGAGACCGGCAAGGTGGCGGAGGGAGCGGTTTGCTATACAGGTGACCTGGCCAGCCCGTCCGAACGGCTCTACACGCTGGATTACTACCTGCGTAAAGCAGAGCAGCTCGTTACGGCGGGCGTGCACGTCCTATGCATAAAGGACATGGCCGGGTTACTGCGGGCGCCGGCCGCCCGAACTCTCGTCAGTGCGCTTCGGGAGAACTTCGAGCTGCCGGTCCATCTTCACACCCACGACACGGCGGGCGGCCAACTTGCTACTTACCTGGCGGCAATAGAAGCGGGGGTCGATGCCATTGACGGGGCGTTGGGGCCTCTGGCCGGGTCGACCAGCCAGCCGTCGTTGGGGGCCATCGTGGCCGCCACCGACAATACCCCCAGGGCGACGGAGCTTTCCCTGGCATCTATAGAGGCTTTCGAGCCGTATTGGGAATCGGTGCGCCAGTTGTACAAACCGTTTGACAGCGGCAGCGGAGCGCCTACGACGCGCGTCTACCGGCACGAGATGCCAGGCGGGCAGATTTCCAACCTGCGCCAGCAAGCTATCGCGCTCGGGCTGGGGGACCGTTACGAGATGGTCGAGGACCTGTACGCGGAGGCCAACCGCATCCTGGGCAACATCGTCAAGGTCACGCCCACTTCCAAAGTTGTCGGCGACCTTGCCCTCTATCTGTGTGGTGCGAATGCGGACGTGGCCGAGTTCGAGCGGGACCCGGCCAGCTTCGACCTCCCGGACAGCGTCATCGGGTTCCTCTCGGGTGAGCTAGGCGTGCCGGCGGCGGGCTGGCCTGAGCCGTTCCGCACAAAGGCCCTTAAGGGTAAAAGCGCCCCTGTGCGCGACCTCGATCTTCCCGCCGAGGCGAGGGTGGTGCTCGCTGACCCCGGGTCTGGCCCACAGAAATTGCGCCAGATGCTTAACTCGCTCCTTTTCCCCGGCCCTAATCGGGAGTACGAGGAAGCCGCCCGACAGTACGGGGACCTTTCCGTCCTGCCGACGTCGGCTTTCTTCTTTGGCCTGTCGCCAGGTGGGGAAGTCGAGGTCGCTCTCGGGGCCGGCGTTTCGTTGTACCTGGCTCTCGACGCCGTCGGGGAGGCTGACGAAAGAGGCTTTCGTTCGGTGTTCTGCCGGCTCAACGGCCAGCCTCGCGTGGTAACCGTCCGTGACCGCTCGGTAAAAGACACCCGTCCCCGGGGCGAACGGGCCCAACCGGACAACCCGGCCCACGTGGCCGCCCCCTTCGCAGGCGCCGTCTCGCTGACGGTCCAAGCGGGCGACCATGTCGAGGCGGGGCAGACCGTTGCCACCATAGAAGCAATGAAAATGGAAGCCCCTATCACGACCTCCGTCGCCGGTACCGTCGAGCGCCTGGCGGTACCCGAGCTGGCGTCCGTCGAGGGAGGCGACCTGTTGATTGTCGTCGGGCCGGTCTGACCCCCCACGACGACTCGTTGGCCTGCTAGCAGCCGATCAGGCCCACGGAGGCCGCAGAAATCCGGGGAAGTCACCGCTACTCTGCGCAAACCGCCGCCGGTCGTCCGGTAAGAAGCTGACATGCCACGGTAGAATTTAGATAGGCCGCAAACCGAGCCGGGCACCAGCCAGGCAATGGGCAGAGGTGAGCTTCGGCGGCCGTGGCCGGAGGTTTGCTGTCATGCGCGTAGGTGTCGTAAAGGAAATAAAGCCGGCCGAATGGCGGGTCGCATTGACGCCGGCAGGCACCGCTGAACTGGTGGGCGGGGGCAACACGGTAGCTGGTCGAAAAAGGGGCCGGCGAAGGTTCCGGCTTCATGGACTCGGCCTATTTGGACGCTGGCGCCCTGGTCGTCGACGACCCGGCGAAGATCTGGGCCGACGTGGACCTCCTGGTCAAAGTCAAGGAGCCGATCGAACCAGAGTTCGCGCTCCTGCACGAAGGCCTCATTCTTTTCACTTATCTTCACCTCGCCGCCGACCCGGCGCTCACCGCCGCTCTGGTCCGTTCAGGGGCGACCGGTGTGGCTTACGAAACCGTCGAAGACGCCAATGGCCACCTGCCGCTACTGGCCCCCATGAGCGAGATCGCCGGGCCGGCTCGCCGGCCAGGTCGTGGCCCACTACCTGACCACGCCCATGGGCGGCCGAGGCATATTGGCCGGGGGAGCCCCCGGTGTCGCCCCGGCGAGGGTGCTTGTGCTCGGTGGGGGAGTAGTCGGCGTCTACGCCGCCCGCGTTGCTCGTGGTCTCGGGGCGGCTGTCACGATCCTGGAACGGTCCGACCAGCGCCTGCAGGTACCTCGACGAACGGTTCGAGGGGTCGGTCCGTCCCGTTGATGTCCGATGCGCACAGCGTTATCGAACAGCTCGCCTCATCGGATGCCGTCATTGGAGCGGTCCTGGTGCCTGGTGCGGCGGCGCCCAAGCTCGTTACCCGGGCCATGCTCTCGAGCATGCCCAGCCACGCAGTGATCGTGGACGTAGCCATAGACCAGGGTGGGTGCACCGAGACGTCCAGGCCAACGACGCACGAGGCACCCACTTATGTCGTCGACGACGTCCTTGCACTATTGCGTGGCCAATATGCCCGGCGCGGTCCCGGTTACTTCGACCCGGGCACTGACAAATGCCACGCTGCCGTACCTGCACCGCCTGACAGATCTCGGCCTTGACGGTTTTTGCCTAAAAGACCCCGGGTTTGCCATGGGCATTAATGTCCGCGACCACAAAGTGGTCCATCCAGCCGTGGCCGCTTCGTACAAACCGCTGGCCTAGAACCGGCCAGAAAAGCGCCGTACCTCGCTCTTGACGGGCGCGACGCGTGGTATTGAGCCGGGCACCGAGGTACCGCCCGTCCAAGTGACGTCATCTATGAGAGCAACGTCCTGGGGGAAGGACGTCCGCCGCGGCCCGCTAGACCGGACGCTGCGTCGCCGGGCCCAGCCCCGAGAGGTTTGGTCGTAGGGCGTCGTGCCCGGGCTGCCTATACTTGCGTGCCTCCGGATCGGCAATGCTGGAGGGGTGACTGACGCCAAAGCAGCCGGGAGTGCCGCCACCACCGACACAAGCATGACCGAGGAACCCATGACCGACGAAGCCAGGACCGACCTGGCCAGGACCGACGAACGCACCGACCAGGAGCTCCGTCTCGATTGGCCCTCGGTACCCGGAGACGCAGGTGCCTCCAATCCGTCGCGGCGTTGCCTGGGCACGTCCCCGCGTCGCACACGTGTCGTGGCGACGATCGGGCCTGCGTCAGACCAGCCCGCCACTTTGGCGGCCATGCAGGAAGCGGGGATGGACGTCGCTCGTCTGCCTCTGGCCCATGGGTCGATCGACGAGGCGGTGGAACGGCTGCGCCGCGTCCGCAAAGCGGCGCCCTGAAGTTGGCATCCTGGTCGACCTGCCCGGCCCTAAAATCCGCACCACCCCTTTCCCGGAGGGCGGCGTGTCCTTGCTCACTGGCAGCCAGGTCGTGCTGAGCCCTCAGGCGCTGGCGCCGCGCAGCAACGCCGAAGTCATCGGGGTATCGGTGCCCGAGCTGGTCGAGACTCTGCAGGAAGGTGACCGGGTCGCCCTCGGAGACGGCGGCGTATCCCTCCTGGCCGAGGAGCGCGACGGTAGCTCCATGAAGGTGAGGGTCATCGCCGGCGGCAAGGTACAGGGCCGCCCAGGGGTGACGGCGCCGGCGTCACGGCTATCGCTCACTACGCCGACACCCGAGGACATCGAGCGGCTGGAGGTCCTGCTGGAGGAGGGTATCGAGAGCGTAGCTGTTTCCTTCGTGCGCTCCGCTCCCGACCTCGAGACGGTCCGGGCCGTAACGGGCAAGAACGTGCTGGTGTGCGCCAAGATGGAGACGCCCGAGGCCCTCGAGGACATCGAGAACATCTTGCGGGTGAGCGACACGATCATGGTCGCTCGTGGCGACCTCGGGGTGCGTGTGGCGCTAGAAGAAGTCCCACATATCCAGAAAAAGCTCATCCTTTCCGCGGTGGCCTGGGGCCGGCCCGTGATAACGGCCACCCAGATGCTCGAGTCGATGATCAGCTCGCCCGTGCCGACCAGGGCGGAGGTGGCAGACGTAGCCAACGCCGTGTTCGACGGGACCAGCGCAGTCATGCTCTCGGGGGAAACGGCGATCGGCGTAGACCCGGTCTGCGCCGTAGCGACTATGGCACGCATAGCCCGGCGGGCCGACATGGAATTCGACAGCTACCACTGGGGCCGCAACCTGCCGGCGCAGCACTTCGCTTCGGAGGGGGCCGTGGGGGCCAGAATAACCGCCGCTATCGGGGCTGCTGCTTGGCGCGCCTCGGTCGACGAGAAGGCGGCGGTGATCGTCGCTTGCACCAACACAGGTGCTACGGCCCGGGCCATCGCCCGCTTCCGGCCCGCCGCCCCGATCGTCGCCGCCACCCCGTACCCCCTCACCGCCCGCCAGCTCACCACCAGCTGGGGAGTCGATACGGTACTCGTGCCCGAGGCCAAGACGACCGACGAGGCGGTCAACTTCGGTGTGCAGGCCGTTCTTCAGGGGGGTTACGTCAAGCCGGGCGACGTCGTTGTGGTGCTGGCCGGGTCGCTGCACGACCCAGAACCTGTAACCGACACCCTTCGGATAGTGCGCATCTACTAAGGGGGCGCTCGGGCGTCACCCGTTCGTGAAGCCGAATAGAGTGCAGCCCTTGGCCACGAACGATCTCCAGGGGCAGTGACGGCCGGGGACGCCCCGGCTTTCGGCGACGTCGGGAACGAAGCGCGGCAGCAAGGTTGTGCCGTATCGGTTATCGTCCCGACGCGCAACGAGGCCCCCAATATAGAGCTCCTGGAGCAACGCTTGAGCTCGGCCCTCGACGCTACGCCGGGCGGTTGGGAGCTGATATTCGTCGACGACTCGGACGACCCGACGCCAGAGGTAATCACGCGCCTCGTAAACAATGGGCGCCCCGTCCGTTTGTTGCACCGGGAGAAAGGGGCTCGCGCCGGTGGGCTCGGCGGCGCCGTCCAGGAGGGCTTCACATTGGCTCGCGGCACTGCGTTGGTCGTGATGGACGCCGACCTTCAGCACCCACCGGAGGTGGTCCCGGCGCTCGTAGCCCCGGTCCTGTCGGGTGAGGCGGCCCTCGTCGCCGGCAGCAGGTACAGCTGGGCCGGGGCGGACGCCGGCCTGGCCGGGCCGGGGCGCCAGTTGGTGTCACGGACTTGCCGTGCTGTCGTCCACCTCCTGTTGCCCGTTAGCCGGCCGCTGGAAGACCCTATGAGCGGTTTGTTCGCCTTCCGGCACTCGCTGCTGTGCGGCGTGGTCCTGGAGCCCAAGGGTTACAAGATCCTGCTGGAAGTGACCGTGCGCACCAGACCAACCCCGGTCCGGAACGTCGGCTTCGATTTTGCCCCCAGGTACGCTGGCCGTTCGAAGGCCACATTGCGCGAGGGCCTGGTGTTCTTAACTCACCTTTCGCGGTTAGTGGTCGCCAACGGGCGACCTCGGCGTGCGGCGCCGGCGACGCGGCCCGGCTAAGCGGGCCTACTATCCGTCCGCGATCTACGACGCTCCGTGTCGAGCCGGTGGCGCTGGCGCAATTCGCGACCAAAGGACGGTGTTACCAGAAGTCCCAACTATCCGGAAGTCCTTTGAGAAGCGGTCGAAGACCCTCTGGGCGCTTTCACCGAGGTTGCCGTCGCATGAGATGCACGACGGCAGCAAAAGGTACTGCACCTGAGAGGCGAAAGGCAGCTCCTGCCCGTCATATTTCGGGTTCCCGTAGTACGACCTGAGAAAAGGGGTTGGGGAAAATGTAGATCTGGCGGCGATGATCAAGGTTCGGCACGAAGTTCTGAGCCGCCGAGACAACGGCGTTTGGCGGTATTTGGCCGACGAGGCGGTCCAGGCCGGCGACGGCGGCCGTGTTCGGGTTTGGCGGCGTTATCGGGTTATTAGAAAATGGCGCGTCGCCCCAAAGGACTGTTCCCCATAAGGCGCAGAGCGTCACGCCGATTACGGCGAGGGTGCGCCGACGAGGCGATTTGACCCTGGCGATGGCGCAAACAGTGGCGCACACCAATATCGCCGCCACCGGCATCGAATAATGCCGGGTTATCTGGTGCAAGTAGGGGTTGGAAGACAACGAATCGGCCGCCAGTTCGGGTAATGCCACGGCCAGTATGCCGGGCGCAAACAGGAAGGCCAGCCCCGAGCTGAACGCCATTTGCCACACGTACCAGGGCCGGCCTTGCGAGACCGCGAAGTCCCAGAACTGGCCCGGTTGGCGCACAAGTGTCCGAAGCGTATTGTCGAACGAGCCGAACGGCCACCAACCGGAGTATGTAGTCGGTACCCCATTTAACAATGCCGGTACTAGCAGGAAGTTCTCCAGCAGCCCGACGGCCACGCCGCCGCCCACAAGAGCCAGGCCCAGGTTGCGGTCACGCCGCCACGCCACCCACAAACCGAGAGGCACCACATAAAGGACGTCGTCCTGTTTGCACAGCAGAAGCAGCACAACCATGGCAATAAGCAGTCGGGGCCGCCAGACGACGGCGGCGTAAACGGCGAACGCCAATATCGGCGCTTCGAACGCTTCGACGTGGAACTGCTCGAGGTTGCCCTGTTGTACCGCCGGGTTGAGCAGGTACGCCGCCCCGAGCAGCGTGGCCAGGACGGTGCTCCCCAGCAGGCGCCGCCCGAGGAGATATACCGGTACGGCCCCCGACGCCAATGCCATGGCCTGTATTACGAGCAACGCCGCCGCATGCGGGTACACCCAGTAAAGGGGCACGAGGAGCACGAGGATAAAGACGGTGTGGGCGGCGAACATGTCTGTGCCCATAACCGTCATAAACGGGGCGTGGAACCGGCTTAGTAGCCAAATGCCCTGGTCATAAAGGGAGAGGTCATAGGCGTCCTGCTGGAAGGCCCTCAGGCTGTCCACCGTCGCGGTGCCGAAGCGGACAACATAGAGCACCATCAGGACGACTAGGGGGAGATGCTTGGCCCATATCGCGCGTCTGGTGCTCCAGAGCCTCGAGCGGTCCTCTCACCGTCCAGCGCGATGCGGCCGCGAAACGATCGGCGCCCGACGAGTCACCGTCGAGCTCTCCCACTTCCGGGCGCACCTCGGCCGCATCCACGTCCGGCACCCTCCGATGGTACAAGTGGGCGCCCGACCTGGCGGACCAGGCTTTGTGCCATCGATGCGGGCCCGTAGCTGGCGACCTTCGAGCTGGTTGGCGGGCTGGTAGCCGCCCCCCTTTCAGGAGGGCAAGCGGCGTTCGAAACGGGACAGGTGACGGTAGAGAGAGGGCAAGCCGCCATTTAGACGAGCCGGCCCGGTGAGCCACGGTGGCACCACCACGTCCGGTTGCCGGCGCTCCATGGCGCGCACGACAGCATCAGCCACCTCCGCCACTGGCAACGGCTTTGGCCACGAGCGCATATAGGGGCGGTTGCGGCGGGTGAAAAACGGGGTGCCGACGGCCCCTGGGCTCACCAGCGTGACGGTAACCGGACCGCCGGGGCGCTGGGCACCGCTGAGCCATTCGGCCCGAAGCGAGTCAGCCAGGCCCCGCAGCCCGGCCTTGGCGGCGGAATAGGCGACCTCGTCGGGCACGCCGACCAACCCCGCAATTGATCCCATGAGCACCAGTTGGCCGCCGGCTTCGCTTTCGTGAAGGTACTTCGAAGCTGCGTGGGCGAGGTGCATGGGGGCCCGCAAGTTGATGTCGAGCAGCCAGTCGAGTTCGTCGGGAGACATCGACTCGAAGGGGCCCGACCATCCTGCGCCGGCGTTCGAGACCACGACGTCGAGGCCCCCCAGTGTGCCGGCGGCGGCTGACACCACCACCGCCGCCGCCCCTGGTTCGGTGAGGTCCCGAGCCACCGTGGCGACGAACTGCCCGCTGGCCGCTTCGAGGGCGGCGCTGTCTCGCCCGGTCCCGAACACGCGGGCCCGGCGCTCGGCCAGCACTGAGCTGACGGCAGCACCGATGCCACTCGACGCCCCGGTGACGAGCACCCTGAGGCCCGCCATTGACCGGGCCGGTGCCACCTCGAGCGGCCTACCCTAGCTGTTGCTTATCGTCCGTCTACCGGGCGTTGACCATGGCCCTCAACGACTGGCGCACGCTCCCGGCGGTGGCCAGGACGGCGCTGGGTTCGAAGCCACAGTGGGCCATGCAATTGTGGCAACGAGGGTCCCGGCCACGTCCGTACTTCGACCAGTCGGTTGTCTCTATGAGCTCCTGGTAGGTCTCCGTGTAACCGTCGGCCAGCAAATAGCACGGCCGTTGCCAACCGAAGACCGAGTACGAGGGGATCCCCCACGGGGTGCACTCGAAGTTGACCTTGCCCTCCAGGAAGTCCAGGAAAAGCGGGCTGTGGTTGAGCCGCCAGTGCTTGCGTTTGCCCGCGAAAGCATCCTTGAAAAGGGTGGCTGATTGGTTCACGCCGAGAAAATGCACTTGGTCCGGGGCCTTTTCGTACGCATACCCGGGCGAGATCATCATGGTGTCGACTTCGAGCTCGTCATTCAGGAAATCAAGGACGTCCTGAACCGTGCGAGGCGAGTCAGTGTTGAAAAACGTGGTGTTCGTTGCCACTCGAAAGCCCTTGGCTTTAGCCGCTTTTATTGCGGCTACGGCTTTGTCGAACGTGCCCTCGCGATTGACCGACTCGTCGTGGCGCTCCCTCAGGCCGTCTATGTGGATGACCCACGAAAACGCCGGATGGGGCGTGAACCGGTCCAATTTCCGCTCCAGCAGCAAGGCATTCGTGCACAGGTAAACGAAACGCTTGCGCTCCAGGAGCGCATTGGTCATCTTCTCGATCTGGGGGTGCAGCAGCGGCTCGCCCCCGGCGATCGAGACCATCGGAGCACCGCACTCTTCGATGGCGGCCACAGCCTGCTCGACCGACAACCTTTTCCGAAGGATCTCAGTCGGGAACTGTATTTTGCCGCAACCGCTGCATTCGAGGTTGCAGGCGAACAGCGGCTCTAGCTCGACAATGAGGGGGAACTTGTCTCGGTGTGCCAGTTTTTGGCGGGCCAGATAAGTGCCGACCTTGATGCTTTGGCGCAGTGGTACGCCCATTTCAACGGACCTCCATAGGAAGGGGGAAAGAAACATGCTCATTGCGAGTCGAGCGTTCGACAACGGCGGCAGGGCCCAGACCGGCCACGCAGTTAACGACGGCTTCCACCACATTCTCGGGGGCAGAAGCGCCGGCGGTGACGCCAATCCGGCGCGCCCCGGCCAGCCAGGACAGGCGCAGGTCAGCTGGACTGTCCACCAGTTGTGCCCTGGCTCCCGACCTCCTCGCCACCTCGACCAGCCGGTTCGAATTAGAGGAATTGGGTGAACCGACCACCAGGACCAGGTCACAGTCAGGGGCTATGGCTCGGACGGCCTCCTGCCGGTTCTGGCTGGCATAGCAAATGTCAGAAGCGGCGGGCCGGGCGAGGTCGGGAAAACGGTCCTCGAGGGCGGTGACGACACCTTTTACCTCGTCGGTGGCCAAGGTCGTCTGGGTCAGAAATGCCGTAGGCCGGCCGGGGTCAAGGTCGAGGGCGGCCACCTCCTCCGGCGTGCTGACCAGGGCAATGGCGGGGACAGTCCCGAGCGTCCCTTCGACTTCGTCGTGGCCGGCGTGGCCGATCAGGACGAGCTGGCGACCGGCCCCGCTGAACCGGCGCGCCTCGGTATGGACCTTGGTAACAAGCGGGCACGTGGCGTCGATGGTGGACATCTGCCGGCTGGCCGCCTCGTCCCTCACGCCGGTGCCGACGCCATGGGCTGAGAACACGACGTTGGCGCCGTCGGGCACCTCGTCGAGCTCTTGTACGAACACCGCCCCTGCCTCCTCGAGCCTGGCTACCACGTGGGCGTTGTGCACGATCTGGCGCCGCACGTAGACGGGCGGGCCGTAGCGTTCCAGTGCCCGCTCGACCGTTTCGATGGCGCGACGGACACCGGCACAGAATGAACGCGGCTCGGCTAGAAAGATTTCTTTCGGGCCTAATGCTGCAGCCCAATCGGCTAGCGCCCGGCGGGAGGCACGCAGCGCCCGCAAGGCCGTTGCCACCCCTCGCGCACCGGCGGGCGAGAACAGCTCGACATCAGGAGAATCAGACACCGCTCGGACGACGGCCACTGGTACCCCCCACTGAGCCTGGGCCAGAGCAGTCGACTCCATGTCAACCACATCGGCTCCCGAGGGCCGCCAGTGTCGCCCGCTCGGCACCGGTGACGATGTGGTCAGTGCTCACGACCGTGCCCGTCCTCGCTCGCAGGCCCGACCGGCGCAGGTCAGAGGCGAGGAGTGCGGCCGACGGGACAACCATTACCTCCCGGCCGGTGGCGTCCAGAAGGCGGTCGGCGACGACGAGGTCTCCCGGCACCAAGGTGTCGGTCAGGGCGCCTCCCAGGCCGGCAATGGCCACTGCGGCCGGCCGCGTTGACCCGCCGCTCAGCTGACGGGCGGCCCGGCCCGCTTTGGCCAGGCCCATCCCGGTGTGCTCGATGGCCAGGACGGCCGGACCGTGCCGGCCGCTCGGCCCGAGGGCCAGTTGCTCGAGCCGGAGGGGGGCCAGGACGAGCAGGCGCGGCACGCCGGACGCATTCCGTCCGGCGGCGGACGGCGTCACAGGGTTATCCTGTCGTGAGTTTGGACCTCGAGCGGACCTGTCTTCCTGGCCCCGGTCCTCGGCAGTGGGCCCGTGCCCAAGAGGTAGCGGCCGAGTGCCGTAAGCGGGAACACGTGACGGTACAGGTGATAGTTCAAGGAAAAGTCCCACGGGAAGCCTGTGCCCGTAAACCACGGTTCGTCCCAGGTGCCGTCCTCCGTCTGGTTGTGTACCAGCCACTCGATACCACGTGAAGTGGCTGCGTTTTCGCGTTCTCCTGCGGCGAGGAGGCCGATCAGCGCCCACGCCGTCTGCGATGCTGTAGAGGCCCCCCGCCCCGCCCATCCCGGCTCGACGTACGAGCGCAGGTCTTCACCCCAACCGCCGTCGGGGTTCTGGTGTTCAACCAGCCAACGGACTCCGTCCGCCACCCTCGGGTCGCCGGGAGCGACGCCGGCGGCGACGAGGGCCGGCAGCACGGCGCCTGTCCCGTAGACATAATTGACCCCCCAGCGGCCCCAGTACGACCCGTCGGGCTCCTGGTTGGCGAATAGCCATTGGAGCCCACCCTTCAGGGCCTCCTCCCATGCCGGCTTGAGCGGCCGGTCCTCGCACGCCAGCATCTCGACCACATGGGCAGTAACGTCCGCGGTGGGTGGGTCGGTGACGGCGCCAAAGTCGAAGAACGGCAGCTGGGTGGGCAGTCCCGAGTTGTTGTCGGCGTCGAACGCACCCCATCCGCCGTCGTTCGACCGCATACCGACCACCCAGTCCAGGGCCCTCTCGCAGGCAGGGTCGCCGCGCCGGCTTCGCATCGCGCGGCGCAGGGCCAGGACCACCTCCGCGGTGTCGTCGATATCGGGGTAGTTAACGTTCTCGAACTCGAAGGACCAGCCCCCCGGGGCCAGCGCCGGGCGGCGGACGGCCCAGTCCCCGACCACAGTCACCTCTTTGTCCAGGACCCATTCGACCGCCGCCTCGACGCATGGGTCGTCGGCGGCGCCGGCGTCGACCAGCGCGATCACGGACAATGCCGTGTCCCAGATGGGGGACTGGCAGGCCTCTATGCGTCGCCCCTTTTCATCGTCGAGGGTGAAGCGCTCCAGGCCCAAAAGGGCGGCCTTGACCACCGGGTGGTCGAGGGGATAGCCGCGCAGGACAAGCGCAATGGTCGAGTAGACCATGGGGGGCTGGATGCCGCCCCAACTGCCGTCGGCCTCCTGGCGGGCCACTATCCAGCGCTCGGCCTCGCGGAGGGCGGCCCCGCGGATGAGGCGCTTGGGCCATGACCGCTCGGAGGCTGCTTCGTACCGGTGCAAAGCCTTGTCCAGGCCAACGAGACAGAGGCCCACCGGCCCTGAGCCGGCGCCGTCGCGGCCGGACGCCGGCGCGGAGCTCGTCAACCCTGAACGGCAGGGGTCGCGACTCTTTGTGGGCCATGATGACCGAGAGGGCCACGATGGTCTGGCGCGCCCAGCAGGCGAAAGACCAGATCGAAAGGGGCCAATCGGCGGGCAAGAAGACCAATTCGGGGGGTACCGCGGGCAGGTCCTCCCAGTCCCAGCAGCGCAGCATGGCCAACCAGACGTGCGTAAAGACACGGGCTGACTCGATGCCCCCGTGCTCACGAACCCAGGCGGAGGCCCGCGCCATGTGCGCCTCGGTAGGAGCGTCGCCGGCCAACCGCAGGGCTACGTACGCTTCGATGGTGGCCGACAACTCGCCCGGCCCTTCATAAAAGGTGGCCCACGGCCCGTCGGCGCGCTGTAAGGAACGGATCCTGGCCGCGGCCCGAGCCAACGTGTCCGAGGAAAGAATGCCCAAGAATTGGCGGAGGAACAAGTCTTCGGCGTCCATGGTCACATTTGTCTCGAGCTCGCCCTTCCAAAATCCGCCCGGTTGTTGAAGGTTTTTCAGGTGTTGGGTGGCCAGCCTTAAGGCATCCTCTGGGTCACGCTGGACGATCACCGGGCTGTCCGGTTGGCCCGCCACCAAGGTCACGATTCGCGCTCCACCACATACACGGCTAGGTCGGCTAAGGCCCGACGGGGTACGGCAGACAAGCGTGCCCTTTCGAGCGAACCAAGGGCGGCGTCGAGGTGAGCCTTGGCCCGCGCCGCGGTCCACTCGCGCCCGCCGCAGGCTTCGACCAGCCAGGTGGCCCGGGCCACCTCTTCATGGGTGAGGGGACTGGGAAGTGCCGGCGCCCAGTCGGGCACGGCCAGAGTGGCCGAGGTGTGCTTGTCGGACCGGTGCACGGCCCGGCTGCCGGCGCGGCCGTTCGTCGTCGCGGCCTGGGGGGCGGCGGCGCTGGAGGCCCCAGCGGCGGAGAACGTTGCGGCGGGGAGCGTGGCGGCGGCCCGGGCGTCGAACAACAGGGCGTCCAGCTCTCTCGCCTCGTCGTCCCCGGCCGCCAGCGCGGCGACGATGGGCATCGACTTCTTGCGTTGGCGGATGTCGTTGCCGATCGGTTTGCCGGTGGTGGCGGGGTCGCCCCAGATCCCGAGCAGGTCGTCTGTGGCCTGGAACGCTACCCCGAGGTGCCGCCCGAAATCCCGTAGTGCCCTAACCGTTGCCGGCGGCGCGCCGGCCAGGATGGCCCCGATCGACGCCGCACAGCCGAGCAGCGCGCCGGTCTTGGCGGTCGACATGCCCATGCACTCCTCGACGCTGACGGAGCGGCGGCCTTCGAAGGCCAGGTCGTCGGCCTGCCCGGCGATCATCTCAGCGGTTGCCTCACAAAGCGCCAGCGCGGCTGATGGTGCGGCCGGGTTGGGCGTGCGCAACAGGACGTCGGTGGCCAACGTAGCCAGGGCATCGCCGGCCAGGAGAGCGACGCTTGGTCCCCAGAGGGCCCAGGCGGTCGGCCGGTGGCGGCGCTCGACATCACCATCCATCAAGTCGTCGTGCAAGAGCGAGAAGTTGTGGACCAGTTCGACGGCTACCCCACCCGGTGCCCCTACGGAGGCATCAGCCCAACTGGCCTCGGCCGAGAGAGTGGCCAGCGCCGCTCGGATCCCTTTCCCGCCTTTGACGGCGGTCGGGTTGCCGGCGGCATCGGTCCATCCGATGTGGTAACTGATCACGTCCCGGATGCTCGGGGTGAGCCGGGCGACGGCGTCGCGCATCAAGGGCTGAGTCACGTCTCGTGCGTGTTCGAGCACGTCGGAAACGGCGGTGGTGGGCCTCACACGACCTCCTCAAGTTGGACGGGCGCCAGAAGGGGACCACTTGCCCGTTCCGTGCCGCTGGTTGGCTTTGTTGTTTGGCGGCCCTCGCGAGCGGCGGCGGTTTGCCCTCCTGGGGGGGCCACGATCGAACGCAGGCCGGCCCGGCGAGCGGTGCCGACCTCTCTCCGGGCCACATCTCCAGGAAGTGGCGGCAGCCCGTTTCGCTGCCCGGTTGCGACGAGCACGGCCCGGGCGGCGCTGACCCCGCTGCGCACGGCCCCTTCCATGGTTGGTGGCCACCCCGTGGCCGTCCATGCGCCGGCCAGCACGAGCCCTGGCCGCCGTGTCCGGCTGGGGCGCGGTGGACAGCAGTACCGGGAGTAGCCCGGAAGGTGGCATGGTGCTCCCGGGTTACGAGCGAACCAAGCACGTTGGCCGACCTGGCCGCAGGCAAGAGAGCCCGAAGCGAGGCCACCACCCGGGGGGTCAGGTCTTCGGGCCGGGCACCGATAAGACCGTCCGCCGCTGATAGCGAAACAGCCAGGTACTGCCCGCTGGTGGCTCCAGAGGAGGCGGTGCGGTCGAAGACCCACTGCGCTTCTGTGCCCAGCCCGGCCAGGAAAGCGTGGTCGGTGACGCGCCGGTCAAAGTGGACGTGGACGTTGACGATCGGCGAGCTGCCCAGTTCGGACGGGCGCACATGGCTTGTCAGCGTGCCCGCAGGCAGTACGTCTTCGGTGCAGTAATGGGGGAGGGCCACGACCACCCCATCGGCGCTGATGTTCCCGCTGGAATATCGGACCTCGAACCGGGGCTGGCCGTGGGCGCCGTCTTGCTCAAGGCGGGCCGGGCTGGCGCCGTCCATGCCGTCCGTCTCCGAGATGTCGTAGTTGGCTTCGACGGCCAGGACGGGCTCGCCCAGACGAACCTCCACGCCCGCCTTGCGCAGCGCTGACGTGGCTCGGTCCCCGTGGAGCAGCCCGAGCGGGACCCGGCTCCAGCCAATGTCACCGGCGGCGGCGTCGGTTAGTAACCCTGTCTGGAAGACTTTGGCCGCCATCGCCAGCGAGGCCTCGGCGGCCGGCAGGTTTACGGTTGGTAGGCAGATCAGGTCCCACAAGGCCGAGATGGCATCCTCTCCCTGGCCGTGCGCCCCCAGCCAGGACGCAAACGTCTGCTGGTCGAGCGCAGGGTCGTTCAGGTCCAGCCGGGCCAGGGCCAAAGCGGCCCGGCCCAGGCCCAACCGGGCCTTGAGCGGGAGCAGGCCGTAGCCAAGGAGCGATCGGCCTAGATGAAGAGGGGCGGGCCAGCGGTCCCGGTGCAAGACGGCGCGGTCGGGGTCACCGCTCTGGAGAGAGGCGGCGCGGGCTGGCCGCAGGACCGTGACATCCAGGCGCTCCTGCAACTCGACGTCACCAGCCGAACCGATCCGGTCGAGGAAGTCGAGGTAGGCGGTGCAGCAGCGCAGAAAGACGTGTTGGCCGTTGTCCATTGTCAGCCCGTCGTGCGAAAACGACCAAGTAAGCCCCCCGAGACGGGCCCGCTTTTCGAACAAAGTGACGTGCGCGCCGGCGTCGGCACACGCGAGCGCAGCCGAAATACCGGCCAGGCCGCCTCCGACCACGACCAGACGGGGAGGATTGCCTCCGCTCACGCCGCCGCCCTAGCCAGCGCCATGGCCGCCACCGCCGCTTTCTGGCCAGAAGACAGGCTAACCCTCCCGTGCAACACGCTTTCGGGGTTCATGCGGATGCGGTCGAGCAGACGGCGGTAAATGCCGGCCATGGCTCCCGTGCACGCACGGCTGCGGGCGTCTAGCATGGGCAGCAGTGCCAGCCCCCGCTCGTACCAAAGGGCGGCGCGGCCTGATTCGAAACAGATGAGCGCGCACAGGTCATCCGGCGCCCCTCCCAGCTGTGGGCTTACGCCAAAGCGCTCGAGGTCATCGGCCGGCAGGTAGACGCGACCCATAAGGTCGCGGTCTTCGACGACGTCCCTCAGGATGTTCGTCAACTGCAGAGCCACGCCAAGGGCGTCCGCTAACGGGGCCGCTCGGTCGGGGTCGTTGCTGCCGTAAATGGCTAGAGAAAGGCGGCCGATGGTGCCGGCCACGCGCCGGCAATACTCGACGAGTTCGTCGAAGGACTGGTACCGTCGGCCGGCCAGGTCCCACGAACATCCCTCCACGAGCTCCTCGAGGGCGTCGATGGGCAGGGGGAACTTGGTCGCGGTGTCGGCGAGAGCGGCCAGGACAGGGTCGCCTGGGGGCAGTGCGGCGGTCGGCCACCCGCCAGGCGCCTTGCGCAGTAGCAAGAACGAACGGCGGATCTCGTCCAGGGCCGCCACCCTGGCATCGGGTTCGGCGTTGCCATCGCAGGGACCACTCGGGCCGGGCTGCAAGGCGACGCCGTCGCCCACGTCGTCGATCCGGCGGGCCATGGCATAGAGGGCGCACATCGCGGCCCGCTTTTGGGGGGGCAATAGTCGTATGCCGTAGTAGAAGTTGCGAGCGCGGGAGCGCGTGATCTCCTCGCAGTGCTTGTAGGCCAGGGCGACGGCGGCGTCCTTCACGCCCCGCTCGCTCCCGTCCCGCGTGGCTGCCCGCGGTACGCGTCGCCCAAAACCCTGGCCAGGTGGGCCCCGAAGCGGTGTGGGGCCGGGCGACTGGGGTCGGCGTAGATGTCGAAGTCGAGGGCGGCCAGGGCGTCAAGGGCTGCGTGCCCGCCGGCGATGAAGCCGGCTATGGCCACTCGAAGTCGTCCCGACAGGCTGGCCACAAGTGGCGTGCCGTCATCGAGCCACTGGCGAGCCCGGGCGGCCTCGAACGCCATCAACGCCCTGGACTCGAACGATGCGCCGCCGGGGGCGCCCGGCCGGCGGCGGTCGACATAGTCAGTCGGCGGGGGGACCAGCTCGTCGACGGTCACACCGAACCGGCGCATGTCGTGCTGCGGCAGGTACACCCGCCCGACGATGGCGTCTTCGGCCACGTCCTGCCAGTGTTCAACGAGCTGGAGCCCTGTGCATATGCTGTCGGACCACTCCAGCCGAGCGGGGGTGGCGTAACCGAAGATGGCGAGCACCGTCCGCCCGACCGGGTTGGCCGACAACCGGCAATAGCCGACGAGATCCTCGAAGCTCTCGTACCGGTGAACGTTTTGGTCTTGCCGGTTGGCCTGGACCAGGTCAAAAAGAGGGGCCGAGGGCAGGGCCAGGCGGCGCGCCGTCTCAGCCATCCGAGCGACCAGGGGGTGAACCTCGGCTCCTGAGGCAGGCCGGCGGCTGCTAAGAGCTGCTCGCATCTGGTCATCGACTTCGTCGAGCGCAGCCAACCGGTCGCCGGCGTAGTCGTCGCCGAGCTGGTCGACTAAACGGGCCCACCCGTAGAGGGCCATCAGGTCAGAGCGCAACGACCTGGGCAGCATTCGCGACGCCACCGGGAAGTTCTCGCTGGTCGCCCGGCCGAGCACCAGGTAATCAGGGGGAAGGTCGGGGCCTGGGGCGGCAGCTCGGGAGGGTGCCTCCATCGCCGCTGCCGTCATGTGCAAAAGCCCCCTTGTCCAATCAGGAGTTGAACCGGTGGAACCTGCTTCTGTGCAAGCTCGATGACCCACGGGTCATCTTAGACACCAGGGGGCGCCGTAACGCAACTTTCAGTTTCCACACCGTCGCGCCGAGAAACCAGGCCGCCTGCGGGGAATTTGACTTAGTCCGACTTCTCCCGGGTGTCCCAGTCCGGCCCCACGGCCCATTGGAGGACGGTGGCAAAGGCCGTTTGGATGACCTGGAGCCCGGCCGGAAGGGGGTTGTCCGATAGGGGACGGCCGGCCGCTTCTGCCAGCGTCCGCAGGACTCTGGCTGCCAGCAGTTGGCTGGGAACGTCACCCCTGGCTGCCCGGGCGCCAAGCTCCAGCAGTATCGGCATGGCCCGAGCGATCAGGCGACCGAAGACGATCGCCGTCTTGCCGGGGTCGCTGGCCAGCCCTTCAGGGCCGCCCAACTCACCCACCGCCTGAGCGAACCGGTCGGCGGTGTCCTGGCAGAGGTCCTCGACCACAGCAGTGAAAAGCGCCTCCTTGGAAGGGAAGTGGCGGTAGACGCTCCCCTTGGCGACGCCGGCCGCCGCCGCGATCTCGCTCACGGTCACCGACGCGTACCCCTTTGGTTCAGAGAAAAGCCGGATGGCCGCTTCGATCAGCCGCCGCTGTGGCTCGCCGGCGGCCTCCTCCAGGCCGGCTGGGAAAGGCTCTGTCCCTTCCAGGAGACCAGGCAAAACCGTCTTGATCTGGCACAGCGGCATGCCTCTTTCGTCCCTAAGTTCGCGGATCAGCACGAGTGCACGCACGTGGTTATCGCCGTAGGCAAAGCGGCCGGACCCCGCCGGCTCGGGGGCGGGAAGGAGCCCGAGGCGCCGGTAGTGGTGGACCGTGCTGGCGGGAACCCCCGATAGCGTCACCAGCTGGCCGAGAGTTAAGGGCGGGCTGCCCCTGTCCCCTTCGGTTACGGCGACTTTCGTGCCAGCTTGTTTCGTGCCGGCCCGTTTGGTGCCGTCCTGTTTGCTGCCGGCCTGTTTGGTGCCGGCCTCCTCGGGGTTGGCGTTTGGGCCGGTGCCATGGCTCCCATTACCGCGGGCCGCGCCCTCTTCGCTCCGGGCGCCATGCTTGCCTGCGCCGGGATCCCCCTTGCCGTTAGCTTTTGGCCCTTTGCCCATCTCGAGCCGTCCTTTGCGGCCTTGGTCCTACCAATTATTCAACCACCACCACAGGGCTCAACAGGAGCAGCGGCATTAGAGGGCCTTTCGCAGTACCCATCGCTTAGCGCGGGTGTACGGGGGGTACATGAGCGGCAGCTCCCCTCGCTCGGGCCGGTACAGGACCGACTTGGCGTGGCTGAAAGTCTCGAACCCAGCCTTGCCGTGGTAAGCGCCCATCCCACTGGCGCCCACGCCACCGAAGGGCAGGCCGGGCACGGCCAGCTGTACGGCGTTGTGGTTCACGCATACCGAGCCCGAAGACGTCTCGCTGATGACTTGCTGGACCAGATCTGTGTTCTTTGCGTACACGTAAAGCGCCAGAGGCTTGTCGCGTCCCGTTAGGTGCGACAAGACATCGGCGATGTTCTCGTAGGCCAGCACCGGCAGGACGGGCCCGAAGATCTCGTCTTGCATCAGGGCGTCGTCCCAGTCGACCTCGGCCAGTAGCGTTGGCGAAAGGTAACGCTCCGGCGCGTCAAACCGCCCGCCAATGACCACTCGGCCTTTGGTGGCCTTCAGCAACTCGAGCAGACGCTCCATGTGCGCGTCGTTGACGACCCGCCCGAGCGCCGGGCTGAGCCGAGGGTCTGCACCGTAGAAGGCGCTGACCTGGTCGACCAGGGCGGCGACCAGTGGCTCTTCGATGCTCTTGTGGACCAGGATGTAATCGGGAGCCACACAAGTTTGGCCTGCGTTCAGGAACTTGCCCCACGCCAGCCGGCGGGCGGCGACCTCGATATCAGCAGAGTGGTCGACGATGGCCGGGTTTTTGCCGCCGAGCTCGAGGGTGACCGGGGTCAGGTGGCGCGCCGCGGCCGCCATTACCAGGCGCCCGACCCTGCCGCTGCCGGTGAAAAAGATGTGGTCCCAGCGTTGTTCGAGGAGGGCGTCGGCCACCGAGGGGCCCCCTCGGCAACGGCGATAGCCCGCTCGTCAAGGTAAGACGGCAGGAGCCCGGCGAGTAACGCCGAGGTCGCCGGGGCCAGCTCGGATGGCTTGACCGCGACGGTATTACCTGCAGCGATAGCAAATGCCAGAGGTAGCACGAGGCAGCGCACCGGGTAATTCCAGGGCCCGATGACCAGGACTGTGCCCAGCGGTTCGGGCACCACCTCAGCTCGGCCAGGCCTCAAGGTCCATGGCACAGCTACCCGGCGGGGGGTGGCCCAGGATTCCACTTGCCGTAAAACTCCCTCGATGTCGCGCCGTACGGCGGCAATGTCCGTCAGCCAGCCCTCGAGCTCGGGCTTGCCCAGGTCCGCCGCCATCGCATCGGTGAGAGCACCGGCCTCGCGCTGAAGGAGCCACACGAGTTCACTGAGTTGGGCGCGCCGCCAGGAGACAGGGCGGGTCACGCCAGTGCCGAACGTCGCCCTCAGCTGATCGGCTACCGCGGAGAGTGGTCTCACTAGTGACGAGGGTAGCGAGACCGGCTCCGTCGCGTGCAGTCCTACGTCCTGATGCCCAGCTCTTCGATGCGGTTGCGCATCGCGTGCTCGTCGCGCTCGAAGACTCGCGCCAATGCCCGCACGTCCTCGGCCCTGATCGTTATCAGGCGGCCATTGAAGTCGCCCCGCTGGATCTGGATCATCCCGATGTAACGGCGCAAGACTTCCCGTTCCGGGGCGTCCAGGCGTTCGAGGCGGGAAAGGTCGATGGTGATCGGGCTTCCCTCGGCCCTGACGGGGCCCGGCTGTCAGAACCAAAGTCCGGCTCGGGTGACATCTTTGGCAGCAACTGGTCAACCGGGACGCCGTACAGCCGGGCCAAGCGCTGAAGGCGCAGGACCGAGATGATCCTTTCGCCTCGCTCGTACGCGCCGAGCACAGATGCCTTGAACTCCCGCTCCGATTGTTCCTCGACGGCCTGCAACGACAGCCCCTGTTGTCGCCGTATGTTGCGCAGCCGCTCGCCGACGTGGCGTGCGTAAACGGGGGTCATCTCCTCCGTCAGGCTCATAGTTTCTGTCCAATCACTAGCTTTCGGCCCTCCGTCTCAAAAGTGGTCAACACGAAGAGTAGCCAAAACTCGCTACGGAAAGTAGTCGTTCCAGGATCGTCAAGCTGGGGCCTCCGCTTTTTCTGCGCAGTGAAGCCGAGCACGCGCTCTGCGTGGCGAAAATGGCTCAGCTTCGGGACGCGCACTCCAGCATGACGAAGTGATGGCCCTGCAACTCCACAGTCTTCCCCGCCTGGACCAGGCTCGAGCGTTCGACCGGCTTGCTGTCCGCG
The DNA here is from genome assembly GCA_963749305.1 of uncultured Acidimicrobiaceae bacterium. GTDB lineage: Bacteria > Actinomycetota > Acidimicrobiia > Acidimicrobiales > Palsa-688 > Fen-671. The sequence continues at coordinate 559,274 of CAVVMN010000008.1, read as the reverse complement.
GTGTCGACCACGACCCGCCAGGGGCCGCCCCACTTCGGGCCAGGAAGGCGGAACTGAAGCGGCTCTTCCCAGGCGTTGAAGGCCAGGTAAAACGAGGAGTCGGCCACCTGCCGGCCATGGCGGTCCTGATCGCTCAGCGAAGCGCCGTTCATTAATACCCCGAGGGACTTGGCGTACCCCACTCCCCAGTCGGCGTCGGTCATCTGGCGGCCATCCGGGCGGAACCAACCGATGTCGGCCAGGCTCGGGTCCGAAGCGAGCTGTCGCAGCGGTCGGCCCTGGAAAAAGCGGCGCCGCCGGAAAACGGGGTGTTTGCGGCGCAGGTCGAGGACAGACCTCGTCCAGATAAGGAGGTCGGCGTCGACGTTTTCCCAGTCGTACCACGAGACTTCGTTGTCCTGGCAGTAGGCGTTGTTGTTCCCTTGTTGACTGCGCCCTAGTTCGTCCCCGCCGAGGAACATCGGGACTCCAAGCGACAAGGCCAGCGTGGCCAGGAAGTTGCGCGTTTGCCGGGCGCGAAGGGCCAGGACATCGCGGTCGTCGGTCGGTCCTTCGACACCGCAGTTCCACGAGCGGTTGTCGTCCGTACCGTCCTTGTTCCCCTCGCCGTTTGCCTCATTGTGCTTGTGGTCGTAACTGACAAGGTCGGCCATGGTGAAGCCATCGTGGGCAGTCACGAAATTGATGCTGGCCCATGGCCGTCGCCCGGTCGCCTCGTAAAGGTCCGAGCTACCCGTCAACCGGTACGCCAGCTCGCCGATCGATGTGTTCTCTTGGCGCCAATAGTCCCGGATGGAGTCGCGGTAGCGGCCGTTCCATTCCGACCACAGCACAGGGAAGTTGCCGACCTGGTAGCCGCCTGAGCCGAGGTCCCACGGTTCGGCAATTAGCTTTATCTGGCTTATGACCGGGTCCTGATGGATGAGGTCGAAAAAAGCAGAAAGCCGGTCAACCTCATGGAACTGCCTGGCCAAACTGGCGGCGAGGTCGAAGCGAAAACCGTCCACGTGCATCTCCAGCACCCAATAACGCAGCGAGTCCATCAGCAGTTGCAAGGTTTGCGGGTTGCTCACGTTGAGGGCATTGCCCGTCCCGGTTGTGTCTGCGTAATAACGAGGGTCGTTGGGGTTGAGGCGGTAGTAACTGGGGTTGTCCAGGCCTCGGAAGCTGAGCGTCGGCCCCAGGTGGTTACCTTCAGCGGTGTGGTTGTAAACGACGTCGAGGATGACCTCGATGTCGGCGGCGTGCAAAGCGCGCACCATTGTTTTGAACTCGTTGACCACTCGTTGGCCGGGCCGGGAGGCGTAACCGTTGTGGGGAGCGAAGTAGCCGATCGAGTTGTACCCCCAGTAGTTGCGCAGCCCCCGGTCGACCAGCCCCTGGTCGTCTACGAACTGGTGGACGGGCATGAGCTCTACGGCCGTCACACCAAGCTGTTGAAAGTGCTCGATCAGAGCGGGATGAGCAACCCCGGCGTACGTACCCCGCTGTGACGGCGGGACCTCGGGATGCCGCCAAGTGAGGCCACGCACGTGGGTCTCGTAAATCACGGTGTCGTGCCATTGCGTACGAGGCCTGTGGTCGTCCGCCCATTCGAACGAGGCGTCGATCACGATCGACTTCGGCATGGCCGAGGCCGAATCGGTCCGGTCGATGACCCGGTCGTCCCCATCAGGGACCACGTAGCTGTACACAGCCTGGTCCCAGCGGACCTTGCCGGCTACTGCTTTGGCATAGGGGTCGAGCAGGAGTTTGGCGTGATTGGCCCGCAGCCCCATTTCGGGGTCGTAGTGCCCGTGTACCCGGTAGCCGTAGAGCTGGCCGGGCTCACACTCTTCCAGGTACCCGTGCCAGACGTAGGCGTCGACCTCTGGTAGCTCGAGACGGGTTTCGGCCCCGGCTTCGTCGAACAGGCACAGGTCGACGGACTCGGCGGTCTGCGAGAACACCGAGAAGTTCGTCCCGGACCCGTCCCAGGTCGCTCCGAGCGGGTACGGGTCCCCGGGGCTGAGGGCCGTCGGCATGAACGGCAAGGCTACATGTAGCTCGTCGGGGCCTGTTCCCCGGCGGGGTTCAGGCCGCGTCCCGCCCCGTTTCAGGCCCGCGTCCCGCTCGGTTTCAGGCCCACGTCCCGCTCGGTTTCAGGCCCACGTCCCGCTCGGTTTCAGGCCCACGTCCCGCCCGGTTTCAGGCCCACGTCCCGCCCGTGTTTCAGGCCCACGTCCCGCTCGGTTTCAGGATTGTCTCAGTCATCGCTTGGCCCCCTCCTGGCATGGTTAAACTCACCGCCGTGGCTGGTACCCTCTCGGCTTCCCGGCCGGTGCCGCCAAGCTCGCACCTGCCTGAAGTCGACGTCCCTGCCGTGCCTCAGGCAACCCCGGCCCGCCTGCCACGCCCGATCGTCATCGCGCATGTCGCCACTTTGCTGGCCGCCTTTGCCACATGGGCCTACCTGGACCGGGACCTGTGGTTCTTCGGCGATGAATGGGACTTCCTCACCAGGCGGGGCCTCCACGGTGCCCACTTCAGCCTGTGGGCGCCGCACAACGAGCACTGGTCCGTGTTGCCCATCCTGTTGTGGCGAGCGATTTATTCGCTCGAGCACCTCTCGAGCTATTGGCCATATCTCGTACCGCTCCTTCTTGCTCACGTCGCAGTGGTGCACCTTGTGTGGCGTCGCTGCATGCGTGAAGGGGCGGACCCATGGGTGGCCACGGCTCTCGGCTTATTGCTGGGGTTCCTGGGCGCCGGCGCCGAGGACCTGGTCTGGGCATTCCAGATTGGGTTCCTGTCCTCGCTGTTGTTCGGCCTGCTGGCGATGGAGGTGGCTGAAGGCGCACCGGCTCAGGGTGAAGCGCCGTACCTGCTGGCGCCATTGTGGCCGAGGAGGCTGACCTCGGCACGGCCGTTAGTTCGAGACGCCGCCGCGGCCGGGTTGGCTTTAGCTGCTCTGATGTGCTCGACCGTCGGAGTCGCCAGTTGCGTGGCGCTGGCGGTCCTGCTCCTCGGGCGTTCCGGGTGGCGGCGGGCGTTCAGGGCCCTGGTGGTGCCGTTATGCGCCTACGGGATCTGGTTCGCCTTCGCCGGCCGCACCGGTCTGCGGACGACCGGCGATTACTTCAGTGCCTCCGTCTTTCTGAAAGTACCGACCTTTGTGGCGTCGAACATGTCTCAAGATCTCGGTCGTGCCGCCGGCTGGGCGAGACTCGGGCGCATACTAGCCGCCACTTTGGTGACGTGGGCCTTGTGGCGCGGGCGCCGCCTGTACAGCCACCACCCTGCGGTGCTGGGTGGGGCTCTGGCTGCCGTAGCCTTCTACGCCATGGCCGCGACGGGGCGCGACCGCATCAGCCCCACGTTGACGCCGTCGCGTTATGCCTATGTAGGCGCCGCCTTTTTGATCCCCGCCCTCAGCTTGATGTTGACCGACCTCCGCAAGCTCGCCGGGCGCTGGCAGCCGGCCAACCGTGCCACGGGCCAGCAGGTGGCCAGTGGCGGGTGGGCCACGGCCGTCGTCCCTGTGACCTTGATGCTGATCGCGGCGGCCACCGTAGGCAACGCCATGGCCGGTGTTCGTTTCGCCCGAGGCCGGACGGACTATGTCCGGGGCCTGGAAGACCAGATAATTACGAGCGCCGCCTACCTTCGGGGCTCCGAGCAGTTGGCCAGGGCGGTCGACCGTTACCCGATCTGGGCCAGCGGGTTCGCTTCGGGCTACTTGACTCCGAGCGTGCTGGCCGACCTGGCCCGCCACAGCTTGCTGCCTGAGCCAGGCGCCCTGTTGATGAGGCCGACCGAAGTACTGAACGACCAGACCTGGCTGGACGTCACCGGCTTGTCCCGGCCGCTGTCGCATGGGCTCTTTCGGCTGCTGGGTTCGGCCGGGCTCAAATGGTCAGATGAAGCGGGCCCACCCGGCAGCGCCGAACTCTTGAGCGCTCATCGGTTCGCGGGGTCAGTGGCAGGCAGCCCGTTCGCAGTCCATGAGCGGTGGTGGGGAGAAAGCCCCTCATGGCTACACGGGGCCATCGACCATCGTTCCGCCACGCCGCCGGAAGCCTGGCGCCGCGGCCCCGGGTCTTGCGCTCGGGGAGTGCCCGCTGATATCGATTTTCCCTACTCCTTTCCCGCGTCATTGAGGCTGGGGCTCACGGCTGGAGTGGGGTCTGGTTCTGTCTGGGTCTCGCTGGGCCCGATCGGCGGGAACTTGCTCGTCTCTTTGGCACATCCGTGGGGCCTCGAAGGCTTGCCTGGGAGCGCGGCCGTTCAGGGTCAGGTCATTACTATCGCGCCCGGAGGTTACACGTGGGTGAACGACCGGGCCGCCGGAGACAACCTGCTGCTGCAGCTCCCTCGGGGTAGAAGCGTGGAATTATGCGGGTTATCGCCCTCCGGCGGTGACGAGGCCTGAGCACAACGCGGCGGGCGATCGTCGAAGGGGCGCACATCCCGACAATCAGCCCCACCAGAACGCCACCGCCACTATGGCGTAAAGAGCAATCAGGGCCACACCCTCCAGCCAGGAGTACTCCCCGTCGTAAATGACGACCGACGTCACCACGATGGCTATGGCCAGCGCCGCTACCAACAACGGTGGGAATACCAGCGTCAACTGTCTTTGGCCGAAGAAAGCGCTGCCCAAAACCAATACCGGCGTAAGAAATAGGGCAATCTGGAGGGGGCTGTTCAAAATCGTGCTTATGGCGTAGTCGGCCCGGGCTTTCCACGCGAAGCGTACGCCGGCGAAGTTCTCTACGGCGTTGGATGCGATGGCCACTATCACAAGCCCGGTGAACTCCGGGGAGATCCCGAGCGCCCTGGTGGCTGGGACCAGTGAGGAGACGAACCAGTCGGAAGCGACGGCCGATGCGGCCCCGGCGATTACCAGCACTATGACGGCCATCCTGAGCGGCCAGCGCTGGGCATGACCCTCTGTCTGCTCGGCCGCCGGAGCGGGCCGGTCGGCCCGTCCCCCTCCGTCTTGGCCCATCCGGGGAGTGGGACCGCCGCTCAACCAGAACGGGATGCTGGCCACGTAGACGAGCAGGAGGATCACCGCGGTGGCGTCCGACAGGGCGTGCGTGTGGTGGGCGGCGGGCGTCTCGAGCCGCACCGCCAGCGTCGGCACGAGCATTGCCCCTACCGCCAGGGTGAGCAGCGTCACCAGCATCCGAGGAGCCTCGGGCCGGAAGGTCTGGATCCCGTACCTGACCCCGCCGCTCAGGAAAGCCACCCCCAGCACGAGCAAGACGTTGGCGAGCACAGAGCCGACCAACGCCGACTGGACCACCGCCACGAGCCCCTCGCGTAACGCGAATATGGACACGAAGAGCTCGGGCAGGTTCCCAAGGCTCGACTGCAGCAGGCCCGTTGCGCCCGGGCCAAGGTACTCTCCCACCTGCTCGATCGACTGGCCCACCACTGCCGCCAACGCGGCAATAGCAAAGGCGGAGATCACAAAACGGGCGATGTCGTTGGCGCCGGCGGCAGTGGCGAGGCCGGCCGCCGCGGTGAAGACAATGGCGCTGACGATGGTCAGGCGCTGCGAGGTCTCCAGGGCTTCGAGAGTGCGGGACATGTCGACGACCTCGGCCGACGTTACAGCGGCCGGTCAGGTGACGTTGTACAGTGTGACGTCCGGTGCAGCGCCAGGCGGCGTGGCCGAGTGGTCCAGGCAAGGGCCTGCAAAGCCCTCTACAGCGGTTCGATTCCGCTCGCCGCCTCCAGCGTTTCTCCACGCTAGACTGCAGGTCAGAGGCCATTTTCGGGGTGCCCGGGCCTGACCGTTAGTTACCGCTGAGGACCCCTCAAAACCGCTATTTCGCGCCCCATCCGCGCCCCGCACGCGCCCCGAGGCTCAGGAGGTCATCGGCATGAGCTACGTCCAGAAGCGCAACGGGAGGTACCGTGCCCGCTACCGCGACCCTCTCGGCCGGATGACCTCGGCCACCTTCGACCACAAGGCCGACGCGCAGCGGTTCCTCGCCGAGATGGAGACGGACAAGTTCCGGGGGACCTGGATCGACCCCCGGCACGCCGAGGTACCGCTGGCCCAGTGGTCTCAGGAGTTCCTCGCCCTGGCCCGCCGGCTGTCTCCGAGCACCCAGCAGACCTACCGGCGTGACCTGACGAAGTACGTGCTGCCGGCGCTCGGCGCCTGCCGGCTAGGCGGCATCCCACCGGACGCAATCGAGAATTGGCTCAACGACGAGCTCGAGGCCGGGATCGCAGCGAGCTCAGTGCACCGCCACTACCGGACGCTCCGCCGGGTACTCCAGGTGGCCGTCGACAAACAGAAGCTCCTCACGAACCCGTGCGACCGGGTTGAGCCGCCGCACGTCCCTAAGCGGGAGATGGTTTTCCTCGATTGGAGGCAGGCTGTCGACCTGGCGGAGGCGCACAGCGACCGCTACCGGGCCTTGATTTACCTTGCCGTTGACTCCGGGATGCGCTGGAGCGAATTGATCGGCCTTCGGCGGTCGAAGCTTGACCTGCGCACTCGCAAGGTGCGCGTGACCGAGCAGCTGATCCGACTGGAGACGGGGGAGTGGGTACGCAAGGAGCCCAAGACGCCGGCCTCGGTGCGATCGATCACGCTCTCGTCCGTCACTGCTGAAATCTTCGCTCGTCACTTGGAGCGGTTCGCTTCGCCAGGCCCAGACGGACTGGTCTTGCCGAACGCTGCAGGGAACCCCATTGCCGCGGCGAGCTTTTGGAACAACCACTTTGCCCGGGCCCAACGGGCATCAGGCGTGTCGTGCCGGTTTCATGATCTGCGGCACAGCAGTGTTGCCCTGGCGATAGCCGCAGGAGCCCATCCAAAAGCGATCCAGGCCAGGATGGGCCACTCGTCGATCAACGTCACGCTCGACCGCTATGGCCACCTTTTTCCGGAGCTGGATGAAGCGATCGCCGCCTCCTTCTCTGACCGCCTATCTGCCGCTCGCTCCGATCGAGAGTCCAGGGTCGTGCACGCGGCCTTTGGCGGGCAGTAAGATCGGTGAATCGCGTGCGGGACGATAAAGCCCGACTGATTAAAGTCTCCCGGGCGCGCCTACCGCAGCGCGGTAGCGTTGGGCGTATGCGTCGGCCAACGATCGGGTGGAGTAGGCCCTCTTCTCTGAAGCACAGTAGCGCTGTCGAGCAACTCTGGAAACTACTCGAGGAGACCGTTGGCTTGTTCGCTCACAGCGTTTCGCCACGAGGGCTGCGTCAGCTTGATGCTCTGATCGCTGAGGCAGCCTTACGGGCTCGCATGCGTATACACGCCGCCAAGGTGTCGGCCGACCCCGAGAACACCAAATGGGTTGCCGGTGTCCGTCAGCAGATCAGTGACGGCGTGCCCGAAGGTTCGCTGCTTGACCGGGAAGGCCTAGAGAAGTTCTTCGCTGACCGTAAAGCACGTTCGCCTCGCATTGGCTGAGCCGTGGCATTTCTCCGGGCCACACCTGGCCCGGGCGCTCGATATATGGGAAGAGCGAGATAGGCCGAGCGAAGCGCAAATGGAAGCTTTTGAGCGATGGGCTATGGGCGTCGTGAGCAACGGGCCGCCTGACGACGCACTGCCGACATTGGAGGACGATGAGTACATCGCGAGGGTCCCCGACGCCGACGCCATTGTGACCTTCTTCGTCGTCGAACAAGACCGCTCCATCTTCCTGCGGCAAATAGAACCTCTCTAATTGGGATGAGTCGAGCGGCACCTGGTTGACAGCGGCCTCGGTTTCCTTCGAACAGGCTGTTGTAGCCGCTTCCAACGTGCCGCGTCGTGATGGGTGTCGCCCGGATGTGAACCGGCGACTCCTACGGTCCGAACGTAGGCAGGCCGCTTGACGGCGAGTAGCACAAACGCGTATTTCAGCACTTCAATGCTACTTTCTGGGTGTCCGTTACTAACCGTCTGATACCGCAAATGCCACTCCGTTGTGGTGCAGGTGTGGTGCAGGAACTGCTCGTGGCAGTCGCTGGCCCAAGCCCACAGGAGCCAGCCCGGACGCTTCCTATGCTTTCTGGCCGGGTCTGCCAGCAGAGCTCAGTACAGCTCCAGCGGAAGTCCGGTCACTGCTGCCGGAACACCTCATGGGTGCCTATTCGACGCCAGATGATGTGAGGCTCGCCAGGGCGTTGCTCGGGCCCATACTCAAAAGTGGCCCTGCCGTCTGGCGCCCAGGTCATCTCGTAGACCCCACGCCGCGCGGTCCTGGACGCCTTTTACCCGCAGACCAGTTCGGAAGTGGCCAGCTATAAGGTCAGGCACGAACTGCTCGACGATGACACGGCGGAACCGCTCGTGCTGCTCCCTCGTAAGTCGTCGCCAGTCGTGTTGGAAGCGGGGACCGGTCTGAAAGGTCGGCACTCGTTGCTAGTCGCCGGCCTGGCCGTCGAGGTGGTCGAACATCTCCTCCGCCGACTCGAACACGTCCGACAACTCGCCACTGCTTATTTGCTGGTCAGCCTCGCGCTCGCCTTCATGCCACTCCGTTGCCCAGTACCAAGCCTGGTCTGCACGGACGACAACGATACCCCGGCCGGTGTCCACGAAAGCCACCTCGTCGTCTTCGCCTACGCGCAACGCGTCCCGGACCTCGCGGGGCAGGGTTTTCCCCCGCACAACGGTCTGTTCCACATCGTTCAGGGTACCTCCACACTTACCCTGGCCAGCAGTTCGGCACACGTGCGGCTAACGGTGACAACGGCAGGGCTAAGGGTTGGGGCGGCACAATGAAGGACGTGGTCGCTGAGAGAGAAGACTCGTGGGTTTCCCAGCGACCGCTCGCCGGCCTAACGGCATCCCTACCCATAAAGACCGCGCCCGGCAAGGCAGAGGAGCCCGTCGCCTATGAGCTTCTCGACTTTCCCTTCAGCCCCAGCTTCCTGAACGACCCCAATGACGAGGCAACCGCACGGTCCCTGGTCGACTGGCTCCGGGGGCGAGAACCAACCAGGGCCAGTTATGTCGTTGGGGTACTTGGGTCCTTGGGCGCCCCGGTGACCAGCCTCCCGGGCGACCCGACCAGCCTGGAGGACCTATCGCTCTGGTTTTGCGAGTGGCTCCCGTACGTGTTCCGAAAAGACAAGCCGCCCCTCCCCTGGCCGGTGGCCAAAGAGGCGATCGAGGCGCGGCTCGCTAACAGGCCAGCGCCGAGGATCGTCCCTCTAGAAGGGGACTGGCCAACCGCCCTTGGCTATCAAAGGAGCTCTGGGCTCACTTACAGCGCCGAGGACTTCGTTACCTACAGCATGGCCTACGACTTGGCCATGCTGGTCGTCTCTTGCGCCCGCAGGGCGCGGCCCGACCTCGAGTGGCTGCCTTGCCCAAAACCGCCGGGCCTGCGCCTGCGACCTACCGAGCGCTGGCGCTGGGACCCTATCTTCAACCCGCTCGAACCGGGGTGGAGCCCCACCATGCGCGCCCTCGGGTTCGTCGTGTCGCCAAAGAGCCGGCCGGAAGACAGGGCTCGTAACGACCTGTACCGCATCTACGAGCGCCAGGTCGGCACTCACCCCACCTGGGTTGGACTGCCAGATTCCCCGCCCGAACCGCTCCCCGTCGACAACTACTTTGCCGACCTGACGCGGTTGGCCGACGCCGCCTCTGATAGCCCCCCGCCTTCCCCTCAAGTCCTGGAAGCGGTCGCCGCTTTCCGCCGGGCCGGGTGGTTCCAGCGCGAAAAGAACCGTTCAGATGCCGATTTGGCGATGGTCCTGAACGCCGCTTGCGTCGCCTTTTGGGGCTGGGGGCTGGACGAGAGGCTCGCTAAAGCGGACGACTTAGACGAACGCCTCATTTGCCTCGATGGCGCACGAACTATCTTTTTGGACAGCGATGCCGGCGTGCGGCCCGGCTACATGGCCTACCGGGCCGTGTTGAGCGTCCTTGCCGAACTGAGCGGGGGTGCATACGTGGTCTCCCGGGTGGAAGAGGACTGGGACAGCGACCCTGCCCGGGTGACGGTCTCTTTCTGGTTGAACGGGACGAAGTGCTCCTTCTCGTTGTTGGACATGGGCAGGTTCTTGAACCCGGCTTTTGTGACCGAGCTGAACGGCTTATTGCCTGCGTCTGGCCCCCGTTATTGGTTCGTCGACAACGGCGGTTCGACATGTCCCATCACCCGAGCGACGGACCAAGAGCGCCGAGCCTTGGAGGCTGTCCGCCCTGTCGTCCTTCTGCCGGAGGCGCCTACCTGGTGGCGCGATGTGGCGTCGTGAAGGAACCACGGCAAGAGCCAGTGGCCGTCGATCGTCACCCAACTTGGGCCTATCGGGTCGGCCAGCGACCATGGCCACAGCGACCGGCGAGGACGCGTGAGTCATTGGCGCCATTCTGGGACCGGGGCGTCGACCAGCCCTGCAGAGAAAAGCCGAGACAAACACGAACAGATTCCAAAGAATGTGGATTTAGAAGCCGTTTTGTCCCGGCCAGGCCGTCTAAGTACCCGCCGTTGTGGTGATAAGGCTGTCTTCAAACCGCCTGGATTCGTAGGTTCGCGCACCGTCGACGGGAGGCGGCGCAGATCGGATGTCACTTTGATCTGGGCCGGTCTCGCACGGTCGACCGGATAGCCGTCCCCACCCTGAGGGCAGTGGTAGCAACCGATGCCAAGATCATGGCGACGAACAGGCCGACCACCCCGACAACGAGGTGCTTGCCCTCGGAGCCGTGTGCAACCAGGTAGCCAACTACGAACCCGATGAGAAGCCACGATGCGAAGCCCACCCAGAGCCGTCGCATAAACCGCTGCCGAGAGCGACGTTCCGGCGAGTCATGCCATGGGGGGATTGATCCCTCATAGTCCTGCCGGGTCCCGGTTACCGGGTGGAACTCAAGGTGGACACCCCGGAGGCATCCAAGCTGTCGACGGCCCGCTCATTCGCAAAGAGCCGCCCTGCCACTTCCTTCCTGGCCGGGTTCCACGTGCCACAGCGGTCCGACACTTTGATTCCGACCTGCTGGCCAGTCTGCTGTAACCGGCGCACGATGGCTCTCGAGTAGGTGCGGCTCGCCCTTCGGAACGCCCACTAAAAGACGCATCCATAGATGACGCCGCCAAGGACGGCCGAAACCACAGCAGCCGTGACAATCCCACTCGCGCATCAACTATGCCCACGAGAACGGCGCCCGCTGCCAGCTCGGTTCTCCCAACGGCGGCATTGCAGGCTCATCCGTGTCGTACTGGCCGCGGCTCGGACAGGACCGCAGCGCACGGCGCGCATGTCGGCGCCACGGTTGCCTCCGGCTCGAACCCGATCGCCGGCGGCGAAAGTGGACGATGTCCCCGCCCGCATGCGCCGGTTAACCGCTTATAGGTCGGGGCCGAACTCCCGTCCGGCTGTTGGCTGATGGTGCACGAGCGTCACCGAGCGCGCCGGCCGAAGAAGGCGCCGGCGCGGCCTTGGCGCGTGGCCCTCCTCCCCCTCGAGTGCCTCCCGGTAGACGGCCAAGCCATAGGCGAACTGGTCAGCGGCGTGCCGGGCGCTGTGGCCTCGCGTGGCTAACCGCCTCCACCGGGCCGCCTCACGCTCCTGGCTAGCAACAAGCCCTTCGACCTCGTGGCCCGAGGTACGAATAGCGGCCTCGAGGCGTGCCACCTCCGGGGCTACGTAGGTCTCCCAGCGCCCTTCGACATCGGCCAACTGGGCCGCTGCGGCGACGGACTCTTTGGCCGCCGCACGTCGCTCTCGCCAGCGAGGGCTATGCTCGGCTGTCCACTTGGCCCTGGTCAAAGCAGCCCAGACGGCGCCAGGTCGGAGACGGCCCGGCCCGCCTCGGCGCCGCAATACGCCCCGTCCCCAGTCTGCAGGTCCGACAAGTCATGTTCGGCCCGAACAAGGGCGGCCCGTGCATCACCCAGCTCTTGAGCCCGGCCGGTCCGCTCGAGGCCCCTCAGGGCGTCGCGGCTGCCTTTGGTCTGGGCGAGGGCGATGGCGACTACACGGGCCCTGTCGCTCATAGGGAGAGCGGCCCCAGTTCTCGGACGGCCTCGGCGTCCCCGGGCAGGCCAATGTCCCAGGCCCAGGTTGGTGTGCGCCGGGCAGCCCAGTCCCGGCGCAAGTCCTCGGCCGCTTGGCCCACGTCGTCGGCCACAACCCAAGCATGAGCCGACTCCCTGGCCCGGCTCATGGCCACGTAGGCGAGCTCTCGCTCACCGCCGTCGGCGAAGAGGTGAGCCCGTGTGGTGGTGGAACCCTGTGAGCGGTGCACAGTTGTCGCGTACCCGTACCCAAGCCGGTCGGGGCCGAGGTGCTCGGCGCTCAACCTCACCTGGCGCCCGTCGTCGGTCCGGAGGACGAGCGAACCGTCGGCGAGGTCGACAGTCTTCACGGTGGCGCGCTCCGACGTAACGAGGCTGCGATCCACGTTGGGCGTGAGCGCGACGACGCGATCACCGGACTTGTAGGTTGCACCACTAGGGCAGGCGAGCTCCGGGCCTGTGAGGCGTCCCGAGGCCTCCATCCAGGCCCGGGCCGGCAGTTCAGCTCGGCCACACTGGCCCGCCGCCAGGCGTACAGCCCTGTCTCGTGGCCGGCGGCCACGTCGGCCGCCCACGCCTCGACAACGGCCTGCAAGGCCTCGTCCCGAGTGGGGACGGCGTGCACTCGGCCGTGCCCGAGGTACCACGACACCGCCGCGCCCACATCCCCATCGCGCAACGCCTCTAGGGCTTGGCGCTCGCCGGGGTCGTGCTGGCGGCGGTTTTCCTGGAGGTAGTGGACGGCGTCGGGGTGGCGCTTTACCAGCGCACCCAGCGCCCCGCCCGGCCCGACCGGGCCCAACTGGCGGTGGTCACCGGTGAGCACCAACTTGGCCGCGGCCAGCTCGGTGTAGGCGGCCAGGCGGGCCAGGTCGGCGTCGTCGGTCATGCCTACCTCGTCCAGGATGACGACGGTCTTTTCACCGAGCGCCATTTGGCGGTGGTCGAGCCGCCAGATGAGGCTGGCCAGGGTGCGGGACTCGGCTATCTCGGCCTCGTGGCCGAGGTTGCGGGCGGCTTGGCCGGAGGTGGCGGTGCCGATAACTTCGCAGCCCGCTCGCTCAAAAGCGTCGGCCGCGGCCCGCAGCATGGTGGTCTTGCCGGCCCCGGCCACGCCCACGACGAGCTCGGCCCCTCGGCCCGAAGTGCAGATGGCGATCGCCGTCCTCCTTTGCTCGCCCGAGAGAGGCGCACCGATGTCTTGTTCGGCCTTTTCGATGGCCGCCCCGACCGTCCCCACGGGTACGGTCGGGGCGTCGGAGCGGGCCAACTGGTGGGCCAAGCCCTCTGCGATGGCGGCCTCCCTGGCCAGGACGGAGGCGAGCGAATGCACCCTTTCGCGGGCACCAGCCACGCCGACCAGGGGCACCACCTCGGGGTCCGCCAGGGCCCGGTCGACCAGCCGGTCGAGCACCTCTGCGGGATGGCCGAACAGGTGCGGGGCCATCGCCACGACGAGGTGGCGGCGAGAAAAGACCTTCCGCCGGGCCAGCTCCCCGTCGTCTGCCAGCACGTCGGAGATGAGCGCCCGGGCCTCTCTGAGGCGGAGCGGCGCCAGGTCTTCCCGATGCCGGCTGGCGAGGTCGACGGCGGCGGCCAGGCGCTCGGCCGGCCAGCCAGCCGAGGCAATTTCCTCCCGCCAGCGCTCCATGAGGGCCCCCACCGGCTCGTGACTTTTGGCCTTTCGGGTGGCCCGGGCGGCTACGCCCCGGGCACGGTAGGAGCCCTCGCCACGGCGCTGGCACTCCGCCTCTATCTCGGCCGCCCGCTTGGAGTGGAGCTCCATAACTTCGTCCGGGACGCCGGCGATCTTCCAGTGCCCGAGCCTTCCCGAGGGACCGGGGTCAGCTTCGATGGCGTAACCCAGTTCCGCTGCCTCTCTGGCTGCTGCCACCCGACCGGCCATGGTGGCGGCGTGCAAGTGCTCGCGCCACAGCGCCGTGTCGGCCGCCTTCCACCCACCTTTTTCATCTTTCATTTCCACGACGTTGGCCAGCAGGACGTGGTCGTGAGGGCAGGGGTCGCCAGCTCGTGAAGTGGCGTGACGGGTGTGGGCATAAATGAGGCCGCCCGTAGCCGACGCTTTGGCCGCTTGGCCTCGCCTCCCTCCCATATCCCGTGTCACCCGGTCCAAGTAGGCAAGGGTCCCATCGCGCTCGGCATCCATGATCCGGTGCATGTCCTCGGCCCGGCCGATCACCCCGAGCTCGGCCACGCTCTTGTGTGCCGAGATCACGACCTCCATACCGGGCCGCCGAGTGCTCGCCAGCCGCTCGCCCGTCCTCGGGTCACGGGCGCCACCGGGGCCGAAGATGGCCTTATAGTCCCCCGGCGAGACGGCCCCCTCCAGCCCGAGCCCCGCCCTGCCCGAGCCCCCCCAAACCAGCGGTGTCTCACCCCGGGACGCGTAGTACTCGAGCGCCATGCCCGGGTAGTCGTCGCCTCGGCCGAGCACGGTGGCCCGGTGGTATTCGACCGACTCCGCCCCCATCATCCGCATCCAACCCAGGCGCCACCTCGACAACTGGAAAATGCCACTGAATTCGTAAGGCAAGCCCTGGCTTGCAACCGTGTTCGCTTTGGTTGGAGTTTTAGTAGCGAGAGAAGGCCTTGTAAAGAGGGAGTTTTGGGAGAGGGCAGTAATGGTAATTGGTGGTTATGAACGGGCTGTGGGAATTGTGGGAGCGATTAGTGGACGGGAGTAACGCTGTGGGGAGTTTCGAGAGGATACTGAGGTGGGCCGTTTTGGGAACGGGTCGTTCTGAGACTCGGACGTGTTAGGGAGAGCTTCTTGGATGCGACGGGAGAGATGGGTGAGCGGCCATGTGGGCTGGACGATGGGTTGGTGATGGACTTGGAGAATTAGTGGGGGATTGAGGTGGAGGACGGGTCGGAGGATGTGTGGCATGGAGTTGAGGCGAACCTATGGCCCGAGCGCGCTGGGGTGACTGGGCGGCCGCCCCCGCGCTGTATCGGGCCGGCGGCGCCACCGCCTCTCTCCGTGGATCTCCCAGTGCGGTTTGCGGGTGCTGTGTTACAGGGGTAGCACCCGCTCGGCAGACGGACGTCGACCCAGAGGCCAGTACTCCTGACTACCGAGGCAGTAATCTGCGGACGCAGTACCCCATCCCGATGAAGGAACTCCCCACCTCCCACTACTTATTGCCCTACGAACGTAGGCGAGCCAGGCAGTGGCTTGCCGGGCAGGAGGCACACCCCACGGCTCCAGCCGTTATGCGGACGCAGCGGAACTATGGGCCCTAAGGGATCGTATTACTGGAGGCTGCCAACTCAGCTAGGAGCTAGCGTTTTTCGTGGGCACGCCGAGTTTTGCATTGCTCCTTCTCACCGCCGGCTATGGGTTCTTGGCAGTAGTTGGGAACCTGCTCCTCGGCACGGCTATCGCCATGGGCTTACTAGGTTTCGTCCGAGCCGTCCAGGGAGGACGCACCGGGAAAGCCTTCCGTGCCGGACGACCCTTCCTCAGGCCCTGATAGCGGGTTCCGGGCATTTCGACTCAGCGGCCCGGGTACCCAGGAGTTGAGCCGCCAGTCGGATACCGTTGACATCGGTCCACCGACGTGAACCCCCACGCCAACCGTGGCCACTGGTGGGAGCTGGCGCCGGTCCGGCCTCTTTGGCACCCGCCGACCCGGCTAAGCGCCTACGGTTCAAAGGCTCAGCTCGGCTAACGACCCCGTAGGCGTCGTGCCGTTGACGTGACGACGGGCGCCGGCTCAGCACTTGCTCGAAGACGGCGACTACCCGGTCGAAGTCCCAGGGAATCAGCCTGGGGGCCGGCCGAGCAGCGGGTCGCCCAGGGGCTCGACATCAAGTGGCGGTACTGAGGCGGAGCGCTGATGACCTACCAAGTCCGCTGCTCTCGCTCCGCATCAAGGTCGACGACGCCCGATGGGTCGGAGGCCACCTGGCGTGTCGTGGAGCAGACTTACGCTACTCGCACATGTTTGGCAGGTCGGCCTGCAGAGTTATACCGCCCCGGACCACGACAGAGACCCAGCTCCCCATGCGTATACTCACACCGCCTCCCGGGACCACGCCATAAACCCCTGGCGGCCCGGGAACCCAAGGCGCCAGGTTGTTCCCGTCGCCGTAGTATGGGAGTTCGATGACGTAGTGGCCCGGAGAGAGGTTGAAGTCGAACTCTCCTCCGGTCGGGACGCGTTGACGAGCCGCCACGTCGGTCGGAAAGACAGACTTACCGGTCGTTGCGCTTTCCTGCACAAAGCGGATGGTCCCGCGCAAAGCGACCACAGTACCCCCAGCGTACAAAGGCCCTACGCCCAAGCCGCTACACGCGAAGATGCGCCCAACGACTGTGCCAGAACGAGGGCTCGCTGTGGACGTCCAAGGACTCGCGCCAATAGCGCTAGCCGTCGCCGCGAAAGCCACAGCACCGAAAAGAAAATAACGGCCTAATCGCCACACGTTGACGGACGCTACCAGCGCCGAGGCCCGATAAGCCGCGGCGCCGACTGGGTGTCGCCTCAGGTTCCCAAGCGCGGCGGCCGGCGTCCCCACCAGGTCTAGAAGACGACGCCGGAAGGCCCGGCCGCCCCCGCTTGCCGGCTCGTCGACTGGCTCGCCCAAGAGCCTCACCCGCAGGCCATGCATTTTGCGGGTCGTGTGTTACAAGGAGCGCACCCGCTTGCCGTTGCGGTCATGCTGGATCAGATAGAACTGCAAACATGAAGGGCGGTCTTAGGGTCGACGAGCCCTGGGGCGACCGCTGGCACCTAGCTCTCGAACTAATTGAGGACGGGCGTGAAGCCGTCTATCTCGGCGACACCCTTCAGGTTCAACGGCACGTAGGGTGGCCTCGCGCCGACGGCCACATTCACATCGCCGTCCTAGATTCCGCTCCAGGTGCTCATTCGCGTCAAGTCGCCCAGAGCCAGGTGGACGAGGCCCGAGGTCGAGTGAGTGATCTCGCCAATGACGACCCCAGCTTTGGGCGCGTTCTCGACAAGTACGGCACTGTTTGGGAATACTGCGGCGACGACGGCTCAGCTGTTGAGCGTCTCGTTGGTTGATCACCGTTAGGCCGGTGGCGGTCATCGAGCATGAGCACGTGTTGGTGACCGGTCTGGCGACGCCCTCTTTGCTGAGGACGAAGTAGTAGGGCTGGGTTTGACGAGAAGGCGGGTACGCGTCAGCGTGAGCACGACCTGAACGCGCAAGAGCCCCCTCGCTAAAACCTTTTGCACGGGTCGCGAAGGGGCTCTCCTGACGAAGCCGGAGCCCCGCTGTGCTCATCGTAGGGATTGATGAGGCCGCCGTCGAAGCGGACCTGGTGGGAGGGCGTATTTGTTGCCCCAACTGTGAGACGGGCCTTCGGCCCTGGGGCCATGGGGCCGAGCGTGAAGTGCGCCTGGCCGGGCGGTCCGAGGCGCGCCGTCCCCGGCGCTCGATCTGCCGGGCCTGCGCCGTCACGCACGTGCTGGTCCCCGAAGATACCCTGTTGCGCCGCCGGGACGGTGTGGAAGTCATCGGCACCGCCCTGGTCGCCAAGGCCCGGGGCCAGGGCCATCGCAAGATCGCCGCCGCTCTCGGGCGGGTGGCCTCGACGGTGCGGGGCTGGCTGCGCAGCTTTGCCGTCAGGGCCAGCGTAATAAGGGAGCACTTCACCCGCTGGGCACATGTGCTCGGCCCCGGCCATGACCGGCCCTGGGCCGGAGGCTCGTCGTTTTGCGACGCCGTGGAGGCCATCGGCGTGGCCGGGACCGTGGCGGTCCGTCGCTTTGGCCCCGGTCGCCGTGGTCGCTGGCCTCGGTGCTCACGGCCGGCCGGCTGCTGTGCAACACGAGCTCACCCTTCCCCCAGCCCGACTGAGCGACAAGGGTCGCCTCTTCGTCGACAACAGGAGGCCCTGGCCCATGAACGAGGCACAACGCGATGTAGCGCTTTTCCGGTATTCGCTCATTCGCGAGGCCGCGGACAGCATCGCTCAGCACCCGCCAGCGTGGCCAGCTCGTGCGCCAGTTGGCCGGCCAAGACCACGCCGGCCCGCACAACCGGCGTGTCCGCGTGGCGCGGGGCACCATCGACCGCTGGGTCCGCGCCTATCGGGCCGGCGGCTTCGAGGCCCTGGCCCCGGTGCCGCGAAGCGGTGAGCCGGTGACCGAGAAACGGTTATTGGACCTGGCCGAGGCGCTCAAACGCGAGGTGCCCAGGCGCACGGCCGCCCAGGTGGCCGAGATCATCCGCACCACCGAAGGGGCGGGACCGGCGGCGCGCACACTGCAGCGGCATTTTGCCAGGCTCGGGCTGAACACCCGCCCCGACGGGTCGGCCCCTCAGGCCTTCGGTCGTTTCGAGGCCGCCGCCCCCGGGGACCTGTGGACCGGCGACGCCCTGCACGGGGATCGGCGGTGCCCCCGCTGAAGAAGTTTTCTCTGGGACCTGGGAGGAAATGGCGGAACGCCTCGAAGCAGAGGGCACCGTGCCGGTTCAACCGCCCTGCGTTTGGGTGCCAGGGTCCCGGTCTCGTGTCGCTCCTGACGTGGGTGCAGATTAACTGCGCTTGTCCGGAGGGTCTCCCGGGGCGGGCGTGGGCCGCGAGGAGCATGGAGCCCCGGTCAGCTCTCCGCCGCCGGAAGCGACTCAAACTCGGCCAACCGGGACCGGCGCGCGGCTGAGCCTCCAGTGCCAGGTACCAGAAGGAGCGCGTCCCCCCTCCGACACGGACGTTATCCGACTCCTTCAGCCCAACCTCGCTGTATAGGACATTGAGCGGGGGAGCACCACCGACCGTTACTTCCAAGTGGTCCGGGAAGACCGCCACCGAGTCGACCAACTCTTCGATGAGCACTCGACGCTCGGTCTCGTTGGCGGCGCCCCACACCGTCTCGATGTCCAGGTCCCGCAGCAGGGCAGCCACTTGCTCAAGACGCAGAACTAGCTCGCTGTGGAGGCTTTCTTGGCGCTCCCGCTCGCTTGCCTGCGAACGGACTGCCTCTATCTCGGCGCTCAACCGTGCCTCTTCCTCGCTGAAGAGCTCCTTGCTTATGCCGTCCTCGTAGTACAGGTCGAGGAGCTTCCGCCGACGTTCCGACAGCGCCGCCAGGCGTGCCGCCGAGCTCCGCCGTGGCCGCCCGCCGTCCTCCACGGTCGGACTGGCCGGTCGGCCCCCGGCCAGGAACCGACGTATGGCTGCCTGCAGCCGCTCGTCCCGGCCGATAAGCGCCAGCCCCTGCACCGCCGCTCTCACCAGGCCCAGGTTGGTCCTCGCCGGTTGTGCACATCCCTGTCCGCGGTGCCGGCAGCGGTAGAGCACTCGTCCCTCCCCGTTCTGGTCGACGGGCATTAGGCGCTGGCACAAGCCGCAGCGCACTCGCCCCGAAAGCAGGTCCCGGCCACGCCGGCGCCCGGGGACAAAGCCACGGTTCGCCGCCGCCCACTCGTCCTCAGTTACGAGCGCCTCGTGAACGCCGGGGTACCAGTGCCCTCGGTGGAGGACCTCGCCCCGGTGGACCCGAGAATGCAAGATCGCTGAGACCGTCGAGTACTTGATCCCAACCCGGTCCTCGATGTCCCGGTAGCTGAAGTTCGCGGCACGTAAGCGGAATATTTCCCTCACCCGCTCGGCGTCGTCGTTGGGAACCAATAGTCCGTCCCGCAGGTCATAACCTGTCTTGGGACGGTTGATCCACTTACCCTCTCTAACTGCCCGCTCGTTGCCCATCTTCACGTTCTCGGCCAACTGCTCCCTGAAGAACTGAGCGAAAGTGCCAAGGATGTTATAGAACATCCGTCCCGCCGCCGACGATAGGTCGAGGTTCTCCTGCACCGATTGCAGAGCCACGCCCTGAGCACCGAACGGGTCAGCCAACATGATGAGGTCGCCCAGGTTCCTTGACAGCCGGTCCAACCGCCAGACCAAAACGTGGGCCACGTGGCCGGCATTGACGGCTCCTAGCAGCCGTTCTAGCCCCGGCCGCTTCAGGTTCTTACCCGAGAACCCCGGGTCCTCAACGACGGTGACTTCCCCTAGTTCACGCAGGGCGGCATAAGAGCGGAGCTTGTCCGCCTGGCCCTCCATCGAATAGCCCTCGTCTGCCTGGTCTTCGGTCGACACTCGGCAGTACGCCATGGTCAGCACCGAGGCCACCTCCTTTCGGTTCATCGTCGTTGGCCAATATCCGCAACACGACCGCAATGATCGCCTTTGCGACCCGGTCGAAATCAGGCCCGCCGCTCATTTCAACAGGTACTCCCGCGCTTTTTCGTCGACCCGTTCGATGAATCCTCGTTGACTGCGAAGTTCGTAATCCCTCAGCAGTGGAGGCAAAGCTCGGCACGCCTCGTCGATCCCCGAAGCCCCGACTAGGGCGGCTAGCCCCGCCATACACCCGTTCAGCACTGGCATCAGCTTCCTCAGCTCGCCCTTGCGGCGGCCCTGGTACATCCGCTCGATGCCGTGGGCCTGCGCACGCAGGGAAGCTCGCTGTACAGCGATCCACTCGGCAGCAACCGGCCAGCGAGAACGGTTGGTGTCGGCTGAGGGGGAGCGGTAAGTGAGCCAGTGCTCGGTCGCCCACGCCCACAAAGCGCCGGCCGCGTCGATAGCTTCCCTCGGAGTGTCGAGATCGAACTCGACGAGCCCCTGGCGGCCGAACTCGAACTCGACCCTGTAAACAGGCGACCGACGGGTCGAACGCCTCGCCCCAAATCCCAGGCCAGTAGTCATTGCCCTTTTGCACCTGCTCGGCCGTCTTGTCGTATATCCGGCCGCACACGGTACCGGTAGTCCTGCGCCCGAACTCGAAGCCGATCAGTCGTTCATCTGTCTCGTGAAGGTCACGGCGCCCAGCCCGGCAAACAAAGCGGGAACGGTCGTCGCCGTCGATGGCCCACCCCTGCCAGTCGGCGTGAAGGTCTAGGCGGCTTGTCCCGAACCGCACTGGACCGACTGCCTGGCCCAAGACTTCTTCGAACCAGGCCACGGCCGCCAGCGGCCCAGCCCCGTGCAAGAACTCGGCCCGGGGCTGTACTCGGACTGCGGGAAGCGCCGAGCTTGCCGTTAGGCCCACCTGGCCGTGACGATGCCGCAGGCAATAGGTGTACTTCCCCCAGCGGTGCCCGGCCAACAGGAACGCCTCGCCGCCAAGGTCGAAAGGCACGGGCTCTGACAGTTTCGCTGCTATTTCCTACCTCTTTCGAGTCCCTACAGAAGGTCAACCGCCGGTGCGGCCCGACCAGACAGGTAGAGGGCGTCTACCCCGGACGCCAACTCCACCAGCGGGGGAACGACCCGCCCGGGCTACTCGCATACCGGCGAGTATAAATCACATCCTTGTCACTCGCAAGTCTACGAGTGCGGCGGCTTCCGCCTTCGTAGCGGCCCAGTACTTGCCCGCGTCGATCTCGACGCCGGGCATCTTGAACTCATCGGGGTGCTGGCCAGTCATCTGGCGAAAGCGGGACACCTTCCGCCAGATCGTCGACTTGTGCATCCCGAACCGCTCCAGGCCCTCGAAGCCGCCATAGAGGTGCCACATGACCCAGAACCCGATCATGTCTTCCACCATCTGGCGAGCGACAGGGGCAACGGCAGGTTCCACGAACGGCGCGATGGCTGGCGTTACGTTGCGGTCCACGAAGGCCTTGTACTGCTGCCACGCTTTCGTGCGGGCGATACCTCGCCCCTCGGGCGATCCCATCGGATCTGACCGGAAGTCAGGTGCCATACTCGCAGTCTAGCGAGTACCCAGAGACCAAACACGACTCTGCGTCGACGAACCCACCGGTTTCCCTAGTCCAGTCTCCCTCAACACTTCAGCTCGCAGAGCGGTTCTTCACGGAAGTTGGTACTGTCGCCGGCGTGCGACGCTGGCAACTTTGGAGGGTACAAGCAGCCGACGGGAGTATTACCGAAAGCTTCTTTCCTGACGACAAAGCCAGCGGGAGCCTCTACAAGGAATGGGCGGAGACCGACGGCGCCGAACTGGTTTGGAGCGTAGAAGCTAGAGGGATGAATGACGCCATGCGAGCGTTGTACCAATTCCTTGGGCGAGGCGAGTACCAGCCGCCACTGCGCCTGGACGGTACTCCGTATCCCGAAGACGAGGACGACGGTTATCGTCGACCATAAGGCTAAATCCCGACGACCGCAGTGAGCCATACGGTTATTCTCCGGGAGCAGGTGGGGCCCCTAAGCGGCCCGGCTGGCGCCCAGCCCCGCCAGGCTGCGAGCAGCGCACCTCTCGGTCCGGTCGGTGCTATAGCCCAAGTCGGTTGGCACTGGACCGGGCCGCCCCCACCTGCTCCCTGGCAATTTCTGCTACACGTATTTTGCGGGTGCTGTGTTACAGGGAGCACACCCGCAAAGAACGAGCATCCTCAAACGGAGACCCAGCAATAGAGCCCCTCTGACCGCGCCTGCCCTGCCGCGTACCAGGTCGCGCAGGCCCGTTAGCGCCCCGCGAGAAGGGCTGGATCACCGCCCGTTCCGTAAAGCTGGTCTGGGGAAGCCCATTTGTCAGCGATCTCCCCGACTTCCTCGTCACCGAGTAACGCCAGCGCCCGCTGGAGGCTCTCAGTCATTGCGACGACCAACCGTTCCCCGCCGTCTCGGGTCGCAACAACCCTCACCTCTGCGAGTATTTCATCAAAACTCCGTCCCGTTAGCAGCTCCTCTAACTTGCCCATCCACATGGTTGGCTCCAACCCAGGTAGCAACAAGGTCGGTCGCCCTTCAGCAGTCCCCGGCGAAAGCAGCCCCTCGCTCGATGGCGGCCTGCCCGGCCCGAGCCAATCCACAGTGGCCGCAGCATCCCCATCTGACGGAGCAACGAAGTAGTCACAGAGCAGGCCCACCTCTACATAATGCTTGCTGCGCCTAGTCCTGGGCCATCAGCTGCCGGGCTGAAGCGATGCCGTTCCGTGCAGTGTGCGGTGCTGCGGTTATGAGGAGGGCACGCGCTTGGTGACAGTGAAGCAGTCCCACACCGCATCAGCCAACAGAACAGCGAAGGTCCGCAGCTCCTCATCCGTGCCGTGCGCCCTCTGGACCCCGAACTGGGCGTTCAGCTCTTCCTTCAGCACGTCCGTCAGAGCCTCGAACTCTTCTCTGTCACTCGCATCCACGGACTAAATGATTCCCGATCTGATCGGCCGTCGCACGCGGGACGACCGGACCGCGCTGGCGTAAGGCCACGGTGCCGCAGAACAAGTCGATAGGCCGCTAGATCAGCCGCCAGTGCTTGGTACCAGATCGGGCGCGTCCCTCCTCCGATATCCGCAGGACAGCTCTCGCAGCCGCTCGCGTTACAAGCCATCGTCAACCGGTCCAGGCGTCCGAGCGTGTGCCGCGTGATCCGGGCAGAGATCCCTCCCGTCGTCATCGAGCACCCACCCCCAACGCTGTACCCACCATCGAACAACGACCGGAGGGGAGCCTTCAGCGGGACCAGTTGCTGGCAATGGCAATGAGAACTGAACCCCGCATTCGTCGCATGTGACGACGGACATGTTGCGGACGGTCACGATGCAACAGTAGCCAGCGACCGCGCTCGGACCGCGCTGAGGCCGTCACTTCTCAACAGGCGCCAGGGCTTGGTACCGAGTGCGTCCCCCCTCCGACACAACAGATCTGGTACCAACTCGGAGCACGGCCTCCGGGGGGGACGCGCCCCCATCACAAACCAGAGCCGCGCTGGGCCTCCGCCACCCTTCGGTTTATCTCTGCTGCCATCTGGTACACACCGCTATTTCCTTCGGCCCGGCGCCAACGATTGCCCACGGCTTCGACCCTGATCGTTTTCCCATCGAGGGTAGTGACGCTCAAAATGGCAAAGAGACGATTTCCGTTCGTGGGAACAATCCTGGCTTCCTTGATCTCTGCCCACCCCAACGTGATGGTGCGAAACGGGGTCTTGAGCACCAGGTGGATCCTGTCAGCACGAACGCTTGCACGAACCCAGCGCCAGCACAGCACGCCCATACAGACCAGCACCACGGCACCGACCACCTTTTCGACCACCTGATCGGAGGCGATCGGAGCGATCCCCAAAAGGCCGATAAAGCCGATACCGCAGGCGCCCAGTGCCTTGTAACCACCCCCCCGGAGCACCACGACGTCCCCGGTCGTGTTGAGGCTCACTTTCATATTTTGCCAGGTGTGATGTGGCGCCGCCTTGATCACTCCACGCAGTGAAGGCATCACAAGCCATAGGACCAACCGCCACCTAGGGAACGCGCCCGGCGACTCTCGCCGTCGACCGCCAATCGGACAACCGCCAATCGGACAACCGGCAGTCGGGGAACGTTGGCGTCGGGCCGCCGACGCGAACCCCCACTCGGCGGAGGCAGTGCAGGTAGCGCACGGTCTGGACAGACGCCCATCTGCCGGCGGCGGGTCCTTCCAGCGATGCGAGGGCCGAATAGCCCGGACGTCTTGGCACCTTATTTTGAAAGGACGACTCACGGTGACGAACTGGGCCCCGAATGGACAGCTGCCATTAGCGGTACGAGGGCAGTCTCTGGCGACCGACCACTTCCGTGGACCCGTCATCTCGTCCTCCGGGCTACCGCGTCTCGCAGACCAAAGGGCGTCGCTGAGAACCCAGCCCACGTACGACTTCGCCACCTCGGCCCCTACGGGTAGAGCACAAAACCCGGAGGAGACCCGTGAACGGATTTGACGCACTACCTGAGCTGATGACCATGGACCAGCTGGCTGAAAGGCTTGGCGTGACCCGCCGGCATGTCCGCCGGCTCGTCGACGAGAGACGGGTGCCTTTCTTGCGGGTCGGTAGGTTCATCCGCTTCGACCCCGCCGAGATCGCCGACTGGCTCAACTGCAACCGCGTCCCCGGCTTGCAGACCAAATAGCGCAGTGCTCTCGTAGCCCGGTGCCACCATGTAGGTGGCGTTCGCCCGCCCGGCCGGTTGACCGAGGAGCACTTCTCGATCAGACATCGCGGAGGCGGCTGACAGACGTGCCCGTTCGGGTCAGTGTCGTACCGCCTGTCACCGATCAGCGCGCCCCAAACGCGCCCCGGGTTGCTTCGACAGCGCCTTTGCAAGGCTCTGACCAGGGAGAATATAATGCAAGGCAAGGGCCTGCAAAGCCCTCTACAGCGGTTCGATTCCGCTCGCCGCCTCCAGCGTTTCTTCCCGCTAGACTGCAGGTCAGAGGCCATTTTCGGGGTGCCCGGGCTGACGATTAGGTGACCCGAGTAGACCGCGGCCCGACCGGCCGGAAGCGGGAGTAATATTGCCTGTATGGCCAGCAGTTTCGCCGTGCTGCCGGCGCCCTCAAGGGCTCGGCTTCTGCCATTGGGAAGTCCTCTGGGCCGAAGGACCCATTTCCTGACCTTAAGGTTTGAAGTAAACTAGCCACGGCTGACTAGGCCGTCCATCGGGGAAGGGGAGTCCTGGGTTGGGTCATCCTGGCTCGCAACAGTTCCTGTGCCACCGGCCTATCCATGCTGGCAGTGCTCTGGGCGAACACGCTTGGCCGTCGGTCAGAGAGCCCGCGGAGGTGGGCCGTCCGGGGCAGAGCATTTTTCGCCCCACGGCCAGTCACGCGCGGCGGTGAACATCAGCTAGGGCGGCAGGCGGTGTCGGAATGCTTCAAGCTTTTAACTCAAGGGTCTTGCTCGTCACGGCCTTGCTGGTGGCCGCCCTGCTGTCCGGGATAGCAGTAATCTCTGCCTTCCCGGAAAAGGCTTCCGCATCAATATTTGCCACTGATAAAAACCTCAATGGTGGTTCTCGCACGGGCTGGCTTCCCTTCAGCAGTGGCGGTCTGCATATCTCGGCAAACAGCTATATGGGTAGCAACAGCCAGGGACTGGCTGGAGACTTTACGGCCAATACGTATTACTTCAACCAGTATTCGCAAATTGCCATCACGGCCACCCAGCTTAGCAATACCCAGTGGATTGGCCCCAGCGTTCGAGTCCAAAACGGAGGGCGAAATTTCTACGTCGGGATGTATATTTTCAACGACGGTAATCCGTACCTACAAATTTTCAAAAGACTAGACAGTAATTGGTCGGCCCTCAGCGGTGTATACTACTGTGGCAAACTTGCGGCGGGGACGAAACTTAGCCTGGAGGTCGTCGGCTCCACCGTTGCCCTTCTTGAAAACGGTATTGAGCGACTGTCGGCCTATGATGCAGCGATTACGAGCGGAGCACCGGGCATTGCCGCCTTCGGCGCATCGAGCGCCGCTGACTGGTCAGCTGGAAGAGCTGGGTTCCAAGTGAATTACCTGGGCACTGATGATACCGGTATCAGGACCTATGACGTCATTTCAACAACCAATGGCTCTGGAGCGCAGGAACTACGTGTCCTGACACCTACGCATCCTGTGCCCGGCGTCGCGCATAACTTTCTCTACGTCTTGCCGGTCGAACCCGGTGAGGATGACGCGGATGCTGGGTTCGGTGATGGTCTGACCACGTTGCAATCACTCAACGCCCAGAACACTTACAACCTCACGATTATCGAGGCGTCATTTGGCACTGTCCCGTGGTATGCCAACAACCCCACCAATCCAGCTGAACAACAGGAGACTTTTATCGTTAGCCAGCTTGAGCCGTGGGTGACGTCCAACTTGGCCACTACTCACCACGAGCGAAACTGGCTAATTGGCTTTCTCGAAATCGGGATATGGAGGGCTGGACCTACTTTTGCGGCACCCCCGTATCTTTGCGCTCGGAGCCTTTTGGGATTTCCCGGCCAATATGTCGAGCTACAACGAGTACACTGGCTCAGCCGCTTCGTATGGGACGGCCGACAATTTTCAAACCAGTTACCGCCTGACCCCGGCCTTGATCGGTGCTTACAAAGCTCCGTTTCTTTCTGAAAACCGTCTGTGGATCGGCGGTTACGATTTGTTTGGTACAGACGTGAACGATTTCAATAACTTGCTAAAGGACGAGGGCGTCGCCCATTCGACTGAGGTCCCAACTCGGATGGCCCATCGCTGGGACAGCGGGTGGGTACCCCTGGCTATTTCGGCGCTCTACAAAGACAGCCGAGATCTGGCCAGGAACGTCAGCCCGGACGGCGCGTAGGTTCCGGAGTGGCTCGCCCCGCTCCGGTCGTTGGCCGGGCGTCGGGTCAGCGTCTCTGCTCGTACTGAGACCACCCTCGGGGTGTATGGAGGGCGAATGCGGTACCGTCACTGCGTTCACCCTTACGATTGTGAACTTGGACAACCCTGGCATTTCCCCTTCCCGGGCTCACCCGGCCACTGGCACCGCCTGTGTGGGCGTAGACATTGGCGGTTCCAAGGTGCTGGCCACCCGCCTGAGCGCCGGCGGCGAGGTCGAGGCCATCGACAGGCTCCCGACGCCACATTCGGCCGCTGAGATCGTTGAAGTCGTCCTGACCGTGGCCGGCCGGGTTTTCCCCGATGCCGGTTCCGGCCCCGCCCCGCCCCTCGGTGTGGGCTGCCCGGGGATGGTCGACACCCGGGGAGTTCCCCAGTTCTGTCCGCACCTCCATTGCGTGGATGGCGTCGACATCCGCTCTGAGCTGGCCGAGCGCCGACCTCAGGGGGCAACCACAATCGTCTCCAACGACGCCACGGCGGCGTGCTGGGCGGAACATTCTCTGGGGGCGGCGCAAGGGCACGACCATGTCGTGATGGTCACGCTCGGCACCGGGATCGGAGGCGGGTACGTAATGAACGGTCAGCTCGTCGGCGGCGCCCATGGCTTTGCCGGCGAAATCGGCCATATGGTCGTCGACCCGCACGGTCCGCCGTGCCCCTGCGGCAAGCGAGGCTGCTGGGAGCGCTTTGCGTCTGGGAACGGCCTCGGCACCCTCGCTCGAGCGGCCGCCCAGGCGGGCAGGCTGAGGGCGGTGGTCCGTCTGGCTGGGGGCGACCCCGAGGCCGTGCGGGGTGAGCACGTGACTGCCGCCGCGCTGGAGGGAGAGCCTCAGGCACTCGAAGTAATGAACACCTTCGCCTGGTGGCTCGCCCTCGGGCTGGCCAACCTGGCCAACGCCGTCGACCCTTCGGTCATTGTCCTCGGCGGGGGACTGATCGAAGCTGAGCGAGTCGTGATGGGCCCAGTGCGCCGGGCCTTTTCCGAACTGGCGGAGGCTCCGGGGGCACGGCTGGTCGAGATCGTGCCCGCTCACTTTGGCGAGCGCGCCGGCGCTGTCGGCGCTGGGTTGCTGGCTGCCGGACGGGCGGCCAGCCCCCGCTAGGCCCGCTTCACCGTCTTGCTCGTCACGATCTCAGGGTCACCATTGACGGACAGTCCGGCCCTAGCCGGCACAGAGCCGGAGGCAGAGCGGTCGTGGCCCGAAGGGTGGGTGAGTTGGTTACAGCGAGTTAACGGCCTCGGTTGCCGTCACGTAACCGGAGCCGCATTACAACTTCTCAGTGAGCAAAGAAGGAATAAGCACCGCGGTTGCACCCGACGAACCAACGGCTCAACCAGCACCCGTCACCCGGGGGACTGTGCTGGCCCCGCCCGGCCCGCACCGCCCTTGTTGGTCTTACCGGACGGTGACGGCCGCCTTGGTGCTGATCGTGTTGGGTTACTTGGGAGCCGCGTGTTCGAGTGGCCCGAGGCCGCCGGGAGTGGCCGGCTCCGGTTCGGCATCGCCGACAACCGCCACTTCGGTCGGCGGACAGGCGACGGGCAATCAGAGCGGTTTTATGGCCAAGTTGTTGGCTTATACGGACTGTATGCGCCAGCATGGCATCGCCGATTTCCCGGGCCCGACGCCCGGCCCCGGAGGGCACGGCGGAGGGTTCAGCGTGAGCGCCCAATCGGGGAGCGACCTCGACCCGAACAACCCTCGGTACCAAGCGGCCAATCGCGTATGCCAAGCTCGGCTGCCTTTTGGAGGGAGCCCTCCGCCACCGACAGCAAAGCAACTGGCCGAGGAGGTGAAATTTGCTGCTTGTATCCGCCAGCATGGGTTCCCCGGGTTCCCTGACCCTAATAACCAGGGAGTGTTCGTGCTGAACAACTTCGACCTCAGCTCGAACCGGTTCCAGTCAGCCAGGCAGACCTGTCGCTCCATCGCCAATTTCACTGGTCCGATGGCGATTAACGCGACCAACTCGGGACCAGCCGCGCCGGCACCGCATTGAGCTAACCCCGTATCTCGTAACCCACGTTTGGGATGGTCTCGATAACCGGTGGATCTCCGAGTTTGCGGCGGAGCCTGCTCATGGTGACCGAGACGGTCTTGGTGAAAGGATCAGCGTTTTCGTCCCAAACCCGCTCCAACAGGTCCTCTGCGCTGAGCACGCCCGGCCGGGCTCGCATGAGCGCCTCCAGGACCCCGAACTCCCGAGCCGAAAGGTCCAGTGGCCGTCCGTCTCTTGTAGCGGTGTGGCGCAAGGGGTCGAGCTCGATCCCGGCAGCGCGAAAGACTCGCGCTCGGGCGGCTGGCTGGCGGCGGGCCAGCGCCCGGACCCTGAGGACCAACTCGGGGAAATGGAACGGTTTTGCGAGGTAGTCGTCTGCTCCCAGGCTGAGACCACTAACGCGGTCGCCCGGCGCGCCCGATGCCGTCAGCATGAGGACCATGACCGGTTTGTCGCCGTCCGTTATCACCCGGCAAATGGTGTCCCCATGGAGCCCCGGGAGATCGCGGTCGAGCACGACGACGTCGTAAGGGTTGATGTCCAGCTTGGTCGCCGCCTCCAACCCGTCATAGGCCACGTCGACGGCCATTCCCTGGTCTCGGAGCCCCTCCGCTACGACATCAGCCAGCGCCCTCGAGTCCTCTACGACCAGGACTCTCATGCTGGTGCACCGACCGCTTGGCGCACCGGCAGCGGCAGCTCGACGACCGCGCACAGGCCGCCAGTGCTGCGGGCGTGGAGCTCGAGCGTCCCGCCGTGAGCCTCGGCTATCGACTTTACGATCGACAGCCCGAGACCGGTCCCTTTGTCCGAACCCGTCCGAGGGACTCCGAGCCGCTGGAACGGTCGGCCCAAGGCGGCGACCCCGGCATGGTCGATGGCTGCGCCTCCGTTCTCGACGATGAGGCGGCTCATTTCTCCTTCGGCCGCGGTTTGCACAACGACCCAGCCTCCGGGTTCGTTGTACTTCACAGCGTTGTCGACCAGGTTCTCGACCAGGCGGCTCAACAAAGTCTGGGTGCCGCGTGCCCAGGCGTCAGGGCACTGTCTTTGCAAAACGCGCAGCTGCCGCGCCGCGATTTCGGCCGAGTGCCGGTCGATAGCCACGGATGCGGCGGCATCGAGCGAAACGAGGCTCTCGTCAGCCATTGCGCCCCGCTGAGCCTGCGCCAGAGTGAGGAAACTCTCGATCAGCGCGTCGACGTGGTCCAGTTCGCGGCGCAACCTTGTGGCGAGGGTGCGCATCTGGGGTAATTGCGGGCCGGGTTTGGCCATGGCCACGTCCAGAGAAGCCCGCATGGTGGCCATCGGGGTGCGCAACTCGTGCGAGGCGTTGGCAACGAACTGGCGCTCCAGTTGGAACGACCGCTCGAGCCGCTCCAAGAGCTCGTCGAACGTCTCACCTAGCTCCTTTAGCTCGTCGTCGGGACCCGTCAAGTGGAGGCGCTCGTGAAGGTTGGTGGCCGAGATGTGCCTCGTAGCCGTAGTGATTGTCCGCAGGGGCCGAAGTATCCGTCCCGCCGCCAGCCACCCAAACAGGACCGAAAGCGCCACCATGAGCCCTAGGGCGGCGGCGGCGGCGACAACCAGCTGGTGTGCGTCGGAGCTGTGTTGAGCC
Organism: uncultured Acidimicrobiaceae bacterium; assembly: GCA_963749305.1. Lineage (GTDB taxonomy): Bacteria > Actinomycetota > Acidimicrobiia > Acidimicrobiales > Palsa-688 > Fen-671. The sequence continues at coordinate 528,592 of CAVVMN010000008.1, read as the reverse complement.
ACTTGTGAGAGCGGCCCCGCCGGGCTGCCAGACCCCGGTTGGCCCGGGCCCTGGCCGGGACGGCCGAGACTTGGGCTCCGGTAGCCGTCTGCCAGTAACCCACCGTAGTGACCAGCAACAGAGCCCCCGAAAGGGTGAAGGCGCCGAAATAAAAGAGGGCCAGTCGAGCCCTTATCGTCCGCGGCGCCAAGCCGAAGCGCGATCGTTTCGGGCCGGCCCTGTTGACCGTGGCCCCCGCCATGGTCGCCTCAGTTGCAGGGGCCTCAGCGGCGGGGTCCTTTGTGTCCATCGTTTTGGTCTCCTTGTGGAGCCGACCGTCCCGGTCGGCGGGCACGGGGCGCGACCGTGCTGTCGTCCTCAGGATGCCGCATCCGGCACAACAGCGGTGCAACAGAGCATGCTGTTGTCTGGCCGCCGAGATGGCGCTGCCGGCGGACCTGGGTGGTTACTGGCCCGGAGGCAGGCGGCGGCAGTGGTCGCCGCCCCCGACGAACTCGCCGGCCTCGGCTAGCTCACAGGCGGCGAGAGGTCAGGCCTGGCCGGGCCGAAGCGCGCCGGCGGCCCAGCGGGCCCAGACCTGCTTGCCGTCCTGGGTCTCCGTTACGCCCCATTCGTCGGCCATCGCCGCCACGATGGCCAGACCTCGGCCGCCCAAAGCCAACAGAGGCCAACTGGTCTCCCCCGCCGGGGGTGCGAGTGTCGGCGGCGAGACCGGTGGTAACGGGCGCGCATCAAGATCGCGCACGCCAACCTCGATGTGCCCAGCGTCTGCAGCGTAGGAGAGCTCCAGGTTGGTGCGGGCGTGGAGCACCGCATTCGTGACCAGCTCGCTGACGACAAGGAGGATCTCCGTATCGAGCTGTCGCAGGTCGTCCCGGGCCAGCCACGCCCGTAGAGCCTCCCGGGCCAGTCGAGGAGCTCCCGTCCCAGGCTGGAGGGCCAACACCTGGTACGTCAAATGGTCGCCAGGCGAGGACTCGATGCCCGGCGTTGTGCCAGATCCTGCTTCATCGAACAGGGCTTTACCCATTTAGTGCTTGTAACGATCCAGTTGGGGCCACCTCTTCCATCAGATGCCCCGCATGGGCTGCGTTTAACCCCCTATTGGGGCATGGCATAGGGCAACACGTCTGCTCATGAAAGGCATTGACCTTAGCCAGGCCTCACGAGCAACGGCCGAGGAAGTCGAGGGCGCGTTGCCTCAGCAAAGCCGCCGCCGCCGGGTCGTAGGTGGGCAGGCTCTCGTCAGCGAAAAGGTGCCCGTCCCCCGGGTACAGGAACAACTCGGCCTCGTCAGTCGACTCCACGAGAGCGCGCGCCGCCTCCAGGTCCCCCTCGTCGACGAAATAGGGGTCGGCTTCCATGGCGTGGACCTGGACCGGGACACCAGACGGCCACCGGCCGCCGAACTGAGAAATCGGTATGCAGGCGTGGGCAAACAGCGCCCCCTTGGCCCCGGGTCGCGTCTGGGCCAGCATCTGGGCGGGCAGCACGCCCAGGGAGAACCCGGCGTAGACCAATGCCTGAGTCATTCCGTCGACAGCCAGACGCCCGCGCTCGAGGATGGTACCGAAGCCGACCTCTTCGACATAAGCCATGCCGGCGTCGAGGGTGGTGAATGTCTTGCCTTCGAACAGGTCAGGCACGGTGACCCGATGACCAGGACGACCGAGGTCGTCAGCGAACCGCTGGACCCCGGGTGTTAGGCCCTGGGCGTGGTGGAACAATACGACGTCGGTCAAAGGGTCTCCTTTGTCGGCGGCGCGGGCGGTGGTGGTGATGAGGCCCGCTAACCCGGCCAACTACATACCCTAGGGCGCGTCCCCGAGCGCTTACGGGACCGGTGAGGCTAACCGACTACAACGCCATATGTCCCATTCCCCACCATGATCGCCCCGGCAACGACCAGCACCCAAACGAGCACGGTGTGCCCGTTGGTGCGCAGCCAGCCATTGAACGAGGTCAAATACCGGGTGGTCACTGCGGGGGCCAACGAGTAGAGCACCAGGGGCACCCAGACGAGGAGCACGTTGATCACTACAACGATCCCGACGGCCAGCAGTGTGAGTTCGAGGCCGGCCCTGGCGGTGGCGATGACCTGGACTGCGGCCAGGAACGTAGCCCCGGGCGCAAATACGAGGACACCGACGATGAACGCGCTGATGGGGCGCCGGACTGGCCGCCATCCTGGACACGAAGCCCTGCTTTGGGTTGGACGGGTCGGGAGGGCGAGGTTTGCGTTTGGCCGCAAATAGGCCGGCTGCAAGGAGGGCGACGCCAAGAGCGAGCCTGAGCTCGTAACGGGGGCCGTGCTCTCCTGTATGGCTCAAATCGAGGCTTCGAAGTACTACCAGGATCACCACTCCGGTGACCAGGCTCATGACGATGGCCCCGGTCAGGTAGAAGGCGGCCGTCCGCACCGGCTGGGCGGAGCCCAAGTAGACAGCGGCGATCAGCAGAGCAGTCGGGGAAAGCGAGGCCAGGAGGGCCAGACCAGACGACTCCAGGATCACCGGGCTACCTCCTATCTCCTGCTAGGCCGAACGGAGGCTAGTCCACTCAAGGTTTGAGAAAGTTACGCCTTGGGAACAAAGGCGGTCAGCTATCCACATTGTGAGGATGGCCAATGCTCTACATATTTCGGACTAGTTTCCTCACTGACACATAGGCGCAGTACATACGTCGTAGAAGCACAAACAGGTGCTGCATGCGACGGCTCATCACAGGGGTGGTCCTCGTGCACATCATCAAAAGGAACAGAAGGGGCAAAGCACTTCTTTCGCTCGGCGCCGTGATGGCGACCAGCGCTGGTCTCGTCGGCGTAACGGCCCCGTTGGCGACGGCCACGCCAGTGTCTGGCCTCACTTTCACGGCGAGCGTGATCGGGGTCGGCTCGGGCAGCTTCACAGTGCGCCGCGCCAATCAAGCGGTCACGGTCGAGGTTTCACCAACTACTACTTACGGCGAGCAGGGAGTGACCTCGGCGTCGCTATCCAACGTGCTCATAGGCGACCGGGTCACGGTCAATGGTTCGATCACGTCGAACAATGATGTCGTGGACGCCAACCACGTCCAGGTCCTGCAACTACTGCCCAACGATTTCGACGGCACCATAAGCTCGATCGGGACGGGCACATTTATAGCGATGCGCGGCAATTCGCCCGTCAATGTGGATGTCTCAGCGCAGACGACCTACAGCGTCGGCGGCGCCGCGGCGACCTTCACGAGCCTGGCGCAGGGCGACCGGATCATCGTTCACGGCACCAGCAATACAGGCGGCAGCATCGTGAACGCTCTGCACGTTGACATCCTGGGTTTCGGGACTCTCCAGTTCACGGCCTCCGTGACATCGGTCGGTCCGAACAGTTTTATTGTCCGGCGCATCAATGCGCCTGTTACCGTCCAGGTGTCTAAGAAGACCTCCTATAGCGAGCACGGCGTAACCTCGCCGTCGTTCTCCGACGTCCTGATGGGTGAGCGGGTCACGGTAAATGCTTCGGATACGGTCAGCCCGACCGTAGTCTCGGCGACACATGTGCAAATCGTGCCGCTCATGCCGATCGATATAAGTGCCAAGGTGACCCAGGTCGGGTCCACGAGTTTCGTGGCCATGCGAGGCACGTCACTGGTCACTGTCAACGTGTCCGCCAAGACCCAATACACCCAGCGCGGAATAAAGAACGCAACGCTTTCGGACCTCAAGCCCGGTGACGGCGTCATCGTTCATGGGACAAGCGATCCCGGTGGGACAGTCATCAACGCGGTGCAGGTTTACATCAACGCTTCGACGTAGCTGACGTCGCGCCGAAACAGAAGCTTCCCCTAACGAGGTGGGCTCGGCTCTCTGGCCGGGCCTACCTCGTGTCGCGTTATGAGCATTGTGAGCGTTGTAAGTCCGTATTCCTGGCCCGGCTTAGCCCCGGCCGCAGGTCGCTAACGGCGAGAGGCGACTAGCGAGCGGGCGCCTGGCGACCGGCGACCGGCGACCGGCCGAGCGTTACCTAATCCGGGCCTGCGAACTAAAGATTTTGCTCCGCGAGCGTCGGGCCGGCGCGACCAGGGCGGTCGGGTTGGGGCGCTCGCTGCGGTACTACGACCGGCGGACTTGGGAACTATGGACGGTAATGAGCCGCCAATTCGACGTACGCTCGGGCATAGGCATGGTCAACGGCACGTACCAGTTCCCCGACCTGACGCCCATGGGCCGGGAAGAACCAGCTGCGTTCCCACAGTTCTGCGTGAGACGTTACGAGTACGGCGCCTGACCCGGACAGCCTGAAGGCGCTGGCACGGCCGTCGGCGCGAGTCCCCGCCTTTGTCCTGTGGGCACTGGCGGCGGGGGCATGGGCGGGCACGGTCACCTGGGCTCGCTCCATAGGCAACGGGCCGGGAACGATGGGCCTCCACTTCGTCGCCTTTGTCGGTATGTGGGCGCTGATGATGACCGCGATGATGCTGCCCTCATCGATCGCCCTCGCCACCCGCGTGGGACCGCGGACCGTCGACGCCTCTATTTTCGCCGCCGGCTACCTGCTGGTATGGGCCGCGACCGGTGTACCTGTCTATGAAGCGGCGCTCGCTGCCGGCCGCCTAAGCCAGGGGCACACGGCTGCGGCCACGGCCACCGCAGTCGCCTTGTTCGTCGTGGCCGGCCTTTACCAGCTGAGCGTCCCCAAGGAACGGTGCCTCGACAGGTGCCGGCTTCGGCTGTCCTCCGCCCAGGCTCGGGGGAGAGCGTTGGGGCGGGGCGTCGGCCATGGCGGCTGGTGCGTCGCGTGCTCGTGGGCGACGATGGCCCTGCTAATCGCGGCCGGGGTTATGAACCTTTTTGCGATGGCCGCGATCAGCCTGGTCCTCTACGGCGAACGCCACCTGTTCCCCGGCCGTGCGTTCCGGGCCCTGGCAGGGGTTGGTTTCCTCGTCTTTGCCGCTGTGGTCACCCTGTACCCGGCGGCCGCCCCAGGCCTGCATGGCATGCCCATGGGCGGCATGTCGAACATGTGACCGGTACCTTATGGGCGTGGCTGTGTCGCCGCATATCCGTCGTCTGCGCGAGAAAGTAGGTCATGACCTACTGGTCCTGCCCGCTGTGTGCGTCCTGCCCATCGACCCGGCCGGCCGGCTTCTCCTTGTCGAGGAGATCGAGACAGGGCAGTGGCAGACGATCGGCGGCTCCATCGAACCTCATGAGGCGCCGCGGGATGCCGGGGTGCGAGAAGCATTGGAGGAGGCCGGGGTGGTCGTCGAGCTCGGCCGCCTCGTCGATTCATTGGGTGGTCCGGGCTTCGAGGTCACCTACCCGAACGGCGACGTCGTCTCGTACGTCACGAGCGTCTTCGAAGCCGTGGTCAGGTCCGGCGAGCCGAACCCCGATGGCGACGAGACGAGCGCAGTCGGTTGGTGGGCGCTCGACGAGCTCGACGACCTCGGTCGAGTGCCGCTGAGTGCCTTTACGCAGGTCCTGTTCGGCGCGCTGCCGATGGGTGAGCTGCTCGTCCCTCGGGCTCCCTCCTCCTCATAGCTGAGACAGCCGACTTCACCTCGCTCACCAGCCGGCGGCCATCGTTCATGACCGTGGCCCAGTCGTACACAAGGATTTCGTTCCCTTGGAGGCGCAGTCGGTTTCGTCTGGCTTCGTCGTACCGCTTTTGTTCGGGGCTCCAGTGATAGGCGTAGCCGTCCAGCTCCACAAAGAGGTGCGGGCCCACCTGTATGTCCAGCCGATAGCGACCGCCGTCAACGACGGTCTCGCACTGCTCGATATGCACTCCGGCCCTCTTGAGCAGCCGCAGAGCACGGCTTTCGAGCACGCTGGGAGACGGGGCACCGACGAGCACTCGTCGCTCGAGGCCAGCCACCAGTTGGGCCGGTCCTCGCCGGCCGCGGCTTTTCAAGCGCGATGCCTCGGCCATCAGGCCTTCGACGGTTACCAGTTTCCGGGCCAGAGCAGCGTCAATGGCGGCGTCGAGAAGATCCGGCTGGGCGTCGCCGGCCAAGTCGACCAGGCTTCTCAGGGGATTGGTCGTAGGGATCCCGCGCCATACGGTTGTGCTCTCCTCGGAGAGGCGTCGGCTGCGGCGCACTGAGATCTCCCACGAACCGGTAAACAGCGTAACTCGTTGATCCCTGGGCACTAGTGACAGCTTGGGATGACGACCGTGTTCGACAGTCACTGTGAGGGGCTGTGGTTCGCGCTCGAGCAATCCCCACAACCATGCGGCTGAGGCGTGAGACGCTGCTCCATTGGTAGCCAGACACGCGCCCAGCAAACGACGACCTTCTACATCGGGCCAACTGACCAGGACATAGAGGCCGGGCAGGGCTCGACCCCAGCGTCCCAGCGCGATGGCCACTCGGATCTGCTCGGGTGTGATCCCTCTTTCGAGGAGTTGCGCCCTGGTGGCCAGCCCCAGTTGTTCCTTGAAAATGGAGCGCTCGACAGCCAAAAGACCTTTCGGGTTAGACGGCGCTTGACCTATGCCCGGTTCGTGCGTCACTCTTATAGATTTTCATATCCTTTGATTGCTTTCAAGTGTGCGCTGAAAGCCGAATTACGGGCCTGAGGCGATGCGCAACCGTCTGATCTGGGAGCAGAAGGGTGACTTGGGACCTTGAGGTGTTGCTCAACAACAGTGGGGCGACCCAAGTCGGGTAATGCGTCCCAGTTCTGTGCGAGTTCGGTGAGAATACGCCGCTCGAGAGGCGGGCCAGGCCTAGCCCGGTCAAAGCGAGGTGGAGTTCGCGGCGGTCCCGGCTTCAGCCCCACCCGGCTCGAGTGGCTGGCATCAGGCTGGCCCCGTCCGCCGTTGGCCGCACGCCCAGTACTTGATGGACCGCTATGGCCCCCTGGTCAAACGCGTTTGCCGACGCCGTCATGTAGAGCCGCCAGACCCGGGCCCGGCGTTCGCCGACCAGCTCTACGGCCCTGTCCCACGACGCCTCGAGGTTCGCCACCCAGGCCCGCAACGTGCGGGTGTAGTGCTCCCTCAGTGACTCGACGTCGCGGACCTCGAAGCCCGCCCGCTCCATAGCCCGGACTACGTCGGCCACATCGATGAGCTCACCGTCCGGGAAGACGTAGCGGTGTATGAAGTGCCCCTTCATTTTCGAGCCGCCCGGCTTGGAAATGGCGTGGTTGAGCATCCGCCCGCCCGGCACCAGCAGCGCGAAGAGCTTGCCGAAGTACTCGTCCATGTGGCTGTGGCCGACGTGCTCGAACATACCGATCGACGAAATGGCGTCGAACGTCTCACCCCGAAGGTCCCGGTAGTCCTGCAGACGGATTCGACCTCTCGTCCCACCCCGGCATCGAGCGTGTACTGGCGGGCAGCCCGGTGTTGCGACGGGCTAAGGGTTATGCCGACCACTTTCGCCCGGTACGCCCGGGCGGCGTGGATGGCCATCGAACCCCATCCGCAGCCCACGTCGAGCAGCCGCTTGCCCGGGCTGTCGGCCAACCCGAGTTTTCGGCAGATGAGATCGTGTTTTGACCGTTGGGCCGACTCCAGTGAAGTACTCGCCGGCCTCGAAGCGAGCGCAGGAGTACGTCATAGCCGGCCCCAGGATGAGCCGGTAGAAGGCGTCGCCTACGTCGTAGTGGTGCCTGATGGCGGCCGAGTCACGCTGTTTGGAATGACGCCACCCGGAAAGGCGCACCTCTTCGTCGGGGCGTTTCGGCGGCGGGCCAACCGCACCCAGGCGCATGGCGACGCTGAGGGCACTCGTAAACGCGCGTGGACTGGCCTTAGCCGTCACGGTGGCGTTGCGGCGCAGCGCCTTTAGGACGCCGTAGAAGTCTCCGTCGATGTCGATGTCACCGGCGACGAACGCTCGGGCCATGCCCAGTTCGTTCGGCGACCACAGCATGCGGGTCAGCGCCGTGGGGGAGTGGACCACGACACAGCCGGGGGTGTTCTCAGGACCGGCAGTGCTGCCGTCCCAGAACGTAAAACGGACCGGAGCCCCGCCGGCGAAAAACGCTCCAAGAGCGGCTGCGACGACGGCGGCCACATTCGAGGCCGCATCGGCCCGTTGGCCTGGCGGCCGGTGCTCTTCGGCGGGAGGCGCGGCCCGGTGCCGTCGGGATGGGACCGGGTCGCCGTTCAGCCGCTCCGCCACCTTTACTCCGATCATGAACATGCAAAGGTAGCCCACTTCGGCGCCTCATCCTCATTTCAAGCCGCAAACAACAATGGTCAGCCCGACCTGCTCTCGCGTAACCGCCAGCCGATGTGGGAGGCTCTGGAGTATGCGTTTTGTCGTGCTCGGAGCTGGAGCGGTGGGAGGCGTTGTCGGCGGGCGGCTCTTCGAGCACGGCCACGACGTCCTACTGATAGCAAGAGGCGAACATGCCCGGGCGATCTCGGCCACTGGCCTAACCCTGGCTTCGGCGGCGGGCGTGGCTGTGCTGCCAGTCCCGGTTACCGTCTCTCCCTACGACGTCGACTGGCGAGACGATGACGTGGTCCTGTTGGCCGTAAAAAGCCAGGACACAGAGATGGCGATACGGCAATTGAGCGGCTCGGCGCCGGCGTCGGTCCCGGTCGTGTGCATGCAAAATGGCGTAGCCAACGAGGCCGTCGCACTCCGGCGGTTCGCCAATGTCTACGGCATCTGTGTCATGTGCCCTGCCAGCCACCTCGAACCCGGTGTCGTGGTGGCCAGCTCCTCGCCGATCACCGCCCTTCTTGACATCGGGCGGTACCCGTCAGGTACCGACGAGGTGGCAGTGGCCATCGCCGGAGCTCTGGCGAGCAGCACGATCGAGTCTCTCGTTCGTCCCGACATCATGCGCTGGAAGTACACGAAGTTGCTGCGCAACCTCGGTAACGCTATCGATGCCATCTGCGGTCCCGGACAGCGGGGGACGCGTTTGGCCAAGATGGCGATGGCCGAGGGAGAGGCCAGCTTGATGGCCGCCGGCATTGACTTCGCCTCTGACGAAGAGGACCGGGCCAGACGGGACGACCTGCTCCGTCCGGGCGACGACGTCAGCGGTTACCCAAGGGGCGGGAGTTCCTCATGGCAGAGTTTGGCCCGGTACGAGGGGACCATCGAGGCCGACTACCTGAACGGTGAGATCGTCCTGCTCGGGCGTACGTATCGGCGTACCCACCCCGGTTAACGAGCTGCTACGGCGACTGGCCAACCAAATGGCCAGTGAGCGGATGGCGCCCGGTTCCATGAGCTCTGACGAGGTGCTTGCGCTGCTGGAACGCTGACCGGGAGCGCTGGGTCAATTATTTAGGGCCAACGATCGGTTGAGACCGACGCCGGCTCAGGCGCATTTTTCGCCGTAGCCGATTTCTTCCGTCTTCCTCTGTCCATCTGGCTCCGGCTGTTCGTCGTTGTGGTAACCGGGCGCCGAACAAGGCGAACGGCACCGCAATAGCAAGCCAGGCAAATGGCAAAGACAGAGGAGGACAGACGTGATCCCGTTTGGTGCTTACCAGCTTTATCAAGCCGAGCGCGAAGTGACCCTGCGTGAGCGTCGCATGGCCGACGTCCGCGCCGGCGAACTCGCCGCCGTCATCGGCGAGGCCCGCTCCTCGTTCACGAGGCGGGCCAGGGCGCTCTTCAAAGTGGGGCGCCGGACGCCGCGCCCCATCGCGACTACCCTGGCGAAAAGCTAGCCAGTCAGCGCCACCTGACGGGCAGCAACGTGGCACGAGACCACGTGCCCGGGCCGTAGCTCGAGCAGCTCCGGTGCGGTGACGCGGCACTGCTCTTCGGCCAGCGGGCATCGGGGGCTGTACGGGCACCCTTGCTTTGGCTCCGCGAAGAGCACTGGTGCTTCTCCGGCGGCCGCTTTGCGGCGGTTGGCTTCGAGCTCGGGATCAGGCAGCGGCACCGCTTCGGCCAGCGCCCTCGTGTAGGGGTGCAAAGGGGCGCCCAGCACCTCCTGGTACGGGCCAGACTCGACCACCTTTCCTAGGTACATGACCGAGATCACATCGCTTATGTGGCGCACCATGGCCAGGTCGTGGCTTATGAACACGTAGGAAAGCGACAACTCGTCCTGCAGCCGGGTCAGGAGGTTCATTACCTCGGCCCGGACCGAGACGTCGAGGGCGGAGGTTGGTTCATCGAGCACCAGCGCCCTGGGCTCGACCGCCAAGTGCCCGGGCAATGGCCACTCGTTGCGCCTGGCCACCGGAGAGCTCGTGCGGGTACCGGTCCCCGAAACGAGGAGCGAGGGCCACCATGGCCAACAGAGCTCTCAGCCCGTGCTCGGCGCTCACTGCGGCCGGAGACAACCTTGTGAACGGCCAGGACCTCAGTGAGGGCCGCCATCACGGTGAGGCGGGGGTTGAGCGAAGAAAAAGGGTCCTGGAAGACGAGCTGGATCCGGCGGGCGAGGGCGACGGCAGGGGCCTGAGTTCGCCCAGCCTGGTCCATCACCGCCTCGTCATCGGGGGCATGGCCTTGGCTGGTCTTGGCGGCGGCCGGTCCCTCGCCTGAAAGCTGGCCCAGCAGCTCAACCTGGCCAGAGGTCGGTTTTTCCAGTCCGACGAGAAGCCGTCCCAGCGTCGACTTGCCGCAACCGCTTTCGCCTACGATCCCGTGGGTGCTCGCCTCTCTCACCTCGAGCGAGACACCCCTAACGGCGCGGACAACCGTTCCTCGGGCCGCGGGGTACTCCTTTACGACGTCGGTCGCTTTCAGGACTAGCGGGGCCATTCGTCAGGGCTCCTCCAGCAGGCGGCGGCCACGCCCGGGCCCCGGTCGATCAGTGGCGGTTCCTCCTCTGCGCACCGCTCGATAACGAAAGGGCACCGCGCCCTGAACGGGCAGCCGCGTTCCAGATGGGCCGGGTCGGGTGGTGTGCCGCCGATTTGGGTCAGGCGTTGGCGATGCTCAGTGGCCGGAGTCGGCAGGGACCCGAGTAAGGCCAGGGTGTACGGATGGGACGGGCTGGCGAACAACTGGCGAGTCGGAGCGCGTTCGACCACTCGCCCCGCGTACATAACGATGACCTGGTCCACGATACGGGCGACCACTCCGAGGTCGTGCGTCACCCAGACCACGGCCATCCCGGTGCGAGCCTGGATGTGCTCGACCAGCTCGAGGATCTGCTGCTGGATGGTGACGTCGAGAGCAGTCGTCGGTTCGTCCGCTATGAGCAGGCGCGGAGAAACAGCCAGTGCCATAGCGATCATCACCCGCTGCAACATCCCGCCCGAGAGCTCGTACGGGAAGGCCCGTTCCACACGTGCCGGGTCGGGCAGACCCACTTGAGCCAGCACCTCGCGGCAACGAGCGTGCGCCTTGTCGTTGTCGACACCGTGGGCCCGCAAGCGTTTCCACAATCTGAGTGCGCACCCGGAGCAGTGGGTTGAGCGAGGTCATGGGGTCCTGGTAAACCATGGCGATCTCGGCGCCCCGGATCTTCTCCAGGCTCTTTTCGTCGAGTTTGCTCAGGTTTTTGCCGGCGAAGTTGATCTCGCCCCTGAGCAGTCGGAGCGGTGGGTCCGGAAGGAGGCGTAGCACCGACAGCACAGTGAGGGTCTTGCCCGAGCCGCTCTCGCCTACGATCCCGAGCTTCTCGCCGGCATAGACCTCGAGGTCGACGCCGCGGACGATCTCGGCCGCGTGACGATGCTGGCGAATGCCTACGGCGACGTCACGCAGCGACAGGAGGGGCTCTTTGACGACGGTGGGACCAGTCACCTTGGCCGCCGGCATATCGAGCGCCGGCAATTCTGGCCCTGCCATATCCGGCCCTGCCAACCCGGGCCGTGGCATCGCGGCCCGCGGCATCTGGGGCGGTCGCAACTTGGATGACAATCGTTCGAGCGCCGACTCGCCTGACGCTGGCATTTCAAAGGGTGCCGCTTCATGTCACGGACGACCAGTCCGGACTACCAGCCGCGAGGGCGGGCGCAGCTCAGAGCCAGATGCGGGGAGCCTAAATGAGCGGAGGCGGCTACGTCCCGGAATTACCGTGCCGAGCACCGACGGTTGGCGGGCGCCGGTGCAGGAGGGGATGGTCGCCGGGAGGCCGCAGAGCGTAAGGAAGCCGATGATGGCGAAAACGAGGGCTTCCTTGCTCGCTTCCGGGACCCCCAGTTCGTCGGTGCGTCTCACCCTCATGCCCGGTACCCGCGCGCCCAACTCAGCCATCAGCGTCGGGTTACGGGTACCGCCCCCCGCTACCAGCAGTTCGTTGACCTCGAAGCTGCGTAGCGACGAGGCCACCATCTCGGCCGTCGCCACGGTGACAGAAGCCAGTAGATCTTCGGGCGACAATTCGACCCCATCGAGACGGCGCCTCACGTAGTCGAGGTTGAAGTACTCCTTGCCGGTGGATTTCGGCGGTGGCAAGGCGAAATAGGGGTCGTCCAGGAGCCGCTCCACCAGGGCCGCGTTCGCAGTACCGCGTGCGGCCCATGAACCGTCCTGGTCGTACTGCCGTCTCCCATCGGAAAGCCATTCGACCGACGCGTCCAGCAGTGCGTTCGATGGCCCAATGTCGAAGGCAATCGGTTGACGGCCGGGGCCCACGACGGTGACGTTGGCGATGCCACCCAGGTTGAGCGAACCGCTGACTACCGCCGGGTTGGTGCCCAACAGCAAGACGTCCAGCAAGCTGGCCAGGGGGGCGCCGTGGCCACCGGACGCGATGTCCCGGTTGCGCACATCGCTGACCACTGCGGCCCCGGTGCGCTCGGCGATCCACGCCGGTTCGCCGAGCTGCAGGGTCCCCTTGGCCTGGTTGCCTTCGACCCAGTGGTAGACGGTCTGGCCGTGCGAGCAAACGGCGTCGGCTCCACCGTGGCCGTCCGCCAGGTCGCCGGCCACATCGGCGAAGAACTGGCCTATGGCGACGTCGAGCTGGCAGACCTGTTCGATCGTGGTCGGCGAGGGTGGCAAGATCGCCGCCACCGCATTTCGTACCGCCAGCGGGTAGGGCACTGAACGGTGCTCGACCAGAGAGCAGGCGAGGACCTCGCCCTCGAGGTCGATGTCCGCCAGGAGGGCCTCTACCGCGTCGAACGACGTGCCCGAGATCATCCCGATAACTCTCACAAGTAACGCCTCAATGGTGGTTCCTCACGTGTGGCCCTCAACGAGTGCGCGAGCGGGGGTCAACTGCGTCGCGCAGGCCGTCGCCGAGGAAGTTGAACCCTATGACAGCGATGATGATGGCAATTGAAGGGGCCGCCAGCGTCCACCAGGCCGTCGACGCCAGCGAGCTCGACTGGCTCACCATCTCCCCAAGCGACGGCGTGGGGGGTGGTGGCCCCAGCCCCAGGAAACTGAGGCTGGCCTCAGCCAGGACCGCCCAAGCGAGAGCCAGGCTGACCTGCACCGTTACGATGCCGGCGATGTTCGGCAGGATGTGGCGGAACAGCAGGCGGGAGCGTGAAAAGCCGAGCACGCGTCCGGCCAGTACGTACCCGGCCTGCCGAAGCGACAGCACCGGGCCTCGTACGACCCGGACGAAGATCGGGATGTACCCGATGCCGATGGCCAGGGCGCTGTTCAACCAGCCGGGCCCGAGAGCGGTCACTATGGCGAGGGCCAGGACGATGGCGGGGATGGCGAAGAGCATGTCGGTCAAACGCATGATGACCACTGACGTCCAGTGGCCCAGGTAGCCGGCGACGATCCCGGCCACGGTCCCGATGACGCCGGCGATCAGCACGGCCAGGCCAGCGATCTTCAGCGAGACGTACAGGCCCTCCAGGACGAGCGAGAACTCGTCCCGGCCGAACTGGTCCGTGCCGGCCAGGTGGCTGAAGGACGGGGATTTCAGCACGGCCAGGACGTTCTGGAACTGAGGGTTGTAAGGGGTGGCGCCGAACGCGCCCAGGATGGCACCCAGGACGACCAGCCCCACCAGCACGCTACCGACCCGCCCGTTCGGGTTGTGCCACACGCTTCCTAGCAGCGAACGGCGGTGCGTGGTAGCGAGGGACGGGGGGGCCGCAGTCGGCACCGGAGCGGTCAGTGTCACGAGGAACGGGTCCTCGGGTCGATAAGTGTGTAGATCACGTCGGTGAGCATGTTCACGATGATGAAACCGGCGGCGAAGATCAGCGTCACGCTCTGTACGACGGGGAAGTCCCGTTCGTTGATCGACGTGATCAGGAGGCGGCCCGAGACCGGGCAGCACGAAGATCTCCTCCACCACGACCGTGCCGCCGAGCAGGTAACCGAACTGGATACCCGACATCGTGACGATGGGCACGAGGGCGCCGAGGAATAAATGCTTCCAAGTGACGACTCGTTTGGTGAGACCTTTCCCGCGCGCTGTACGGGCGTAGTTCAGCCCCGTCACCTCCAGCATTGCCGTCCGGGTGGTGCGCATCATGGCGGCCCCGATGCCTATGCCGAGCGTCAGTGCTGGGAAAAAGATCTGCTGCAAGTTGAGCCATGGGTCCTGGGTGAAGCTCACCCAACCCTCTGATGATGGGAAGTAATGGAACACCGACGCCAGGAACGTGACCAGGCCGGTCCCTATGACGAAGCTGGGCACGCCGAGGCCGACGACGGCCACGCCCTGGCCCACGTCATCCACGACGCGGCCCGGGCGCAGGGAGCCAAAGACGCCGAACAACACCCCGATGAGCTCGCCGATGATCATCGAGGCGATCGCCAACTCGAACGTCACCGGGAAAGCGGTGGCGATGAGCGAGGCCACGGAGGTCCGCGAGGAGAGCGAGATGCCTAGGTTGCCCGAGAACATGGCACCGAGCCACGACCCGTACTGGCGGAAAAACGGCTCGCCCACGCCGTAATAGTGATTGAGGGCCACGAGCTGGGCGTGGCTCAGGAGACCGGCGTTTACACCAAGTGAGGCGGTCACGGCGTTACCGGGCAGCCAGCGCAGGATCACGAAGATGATCACCGAGACGCCCAACAGGGTCACGAGCATGCTGAGCAACCGGCGGGCGATGCTTACCAGCACGACGACCTCAAACGACCGTTATCGCGACAGGAAAAGGGCCTCACCGGCCGGTGCAGCGTCGGTAAGGCCCTTCCTTGACACGTTGATTAATGGGGCGACGGTTAGGAAAGTGAGGTTGAGCGCAGCGAGTCGAGCGAGGTCGAGTTCGTCGGCGCCAATGTGAAGCCATGGACCGATGGAGCGAGTGCGGCGTAGTCGAGGCCGGTGAAGAGCCAGATCCACACCGCATTGGACGTCAACGCGTTGGAGAAGCTGGTCCAGAGGCTCTTCTGAGCAGTCGCGGTGGTGGCGGTATCACCCTCGGCCAGCAATTTCTGCAATTGAGCCGAGCTGTAACCCGCCGGGACCCCCAGGTTGGCGCCCGTTCCGAAATAGCGGCCGTACATGGTGTACGGGTTGGGGTCGGCGCCGTTCCACGCGAAGGCGGCCTGGAACTTGCCTTTCAGCCAGTCCTGGATATAGGCATCTTCGGCCAGGTTCTGGATGTTCATAGTGATACCGACCTTGGCCAGGTCGGACTGCACGACGGTGGCCTGGGCGGCGCTGGTCGGGTCAAGGTCGGTCGACGTCACGGCCGTGAACGAGAAGCCCTTCGCGTTGCCCGCTTTCTTCAGGTAGCTCTTGGCCATGGCTGCATTGGGCGTCGGGCAGACGGCCGAGACCGGGCTGGAGGCGTATTGGCCCAACGGTACCGGCCCCACTACCTGGCCCGCCCCGAACACGGCATCTTCGAGCACCTGCTTGCGGTTCACGGCGCACGCGATAGCGAGCCGGTTATCGACGTTGGCCAGCGGCCCGGTCTTGTCCTGGAGCATGAGCGCCCGGTAGGTGAGGTCGAGCACTGACTGGACCTTCAGCGACGAGGGCAGGTGTGTGGCCACCTGTGGCTCGGTCAAAAGCCCGAGTTGGACGGTGTTGGCCTCGACGGCGGAGGCGATGGACTGCTCGGACGGGATGGTCTCGATCTTCACCGAGCCGAGCGTGACCTTGCCGCCCCAGTAGTCGGGGTTGGCCTTCATGACGAACGTATTACCTGGGCTCCAGCTAGAGAACTCGAACGGCCCCGTCCCGTCGGGCGTCTTGGCCAGGGTGCCGGCGGTGATGGCCTTGGTTGACAGCATGGAAAGGTTGACCGAAGTCAGCCCGTCGAGGATCGAGGTGTCCGACTGGCTGAGCTGGAACTGGACCGTATAGGTGCCGGTGGGCACGATCTTTTTGACGTTGGCTAGGAACGATGCGGAGGCGTCACCCGTCTTGGGAGCAAGCGCCCGGTCGAGCGAGGCGACCACGTTGGCCGAGGTGAAGCTGGACCCATCGTCAAAGGTCACGCCCTTGCGCAACTGGAACGTGAGCAACCGGTTGCCGTCGCTGTACGACCAGCTCGTGGCCAGGTCGGGTACCAGCTGGAGCTTGTTGTTGTACTGGACGAGCTGGTCATAGATCAGCCCCAGTGCCTGGAAGTCCAGGAAGTTGGTTACGACGTCAGGGTCGAGCTTCTGCACGCTAGAAGTGTCCCCGACGACGAAGGTGCTGCTTGATGACGCGTGCGCGCGCTGGACATCTCTCGCTCGTAGCGAAGCGGCAGATGCCGACGCAGGTACGCCGAAGGTTACGACCAACCCGGCGGCCGTGGCCAGCGCCACTGCGCCCCGCCCAGACCTCATCCCGGACTTCCGGGGCCGTCCTCGCCGGACGGCCTCTCTACTACGGACCACAAACCTACCTCCCCGTGCTGGTCGCGCCATCCTCGGGCGACCTCGCCAGACCTTATACCACCGCGTCTCTTTTGAGGTCGCGCTCTCGGGGGACAAGCTGGGCTCGAACTTATACCACTTGCCATTGGTATGGGCATTTGACGGCTTGCCGCGGGAAAATGCCTGAGGCCGTGTACGTATGATGAGCCATCGAGCCGGTGTTCACGAACAGGGGATAGCCCTTGATCACAATCAAGCAGACCTCTTTCAATTGGTATGGTCCAATAACTGAGGTCGCTGCTAAGGGTGGGCGACCGGGCGCCGGAAGGGGCCCTCGTAGTTGAGCGCGGCAGCAGAACAAAGGCCAGTGGAGGAACGGCCTACCAACGGGCCTGGGCAGCCTAAGTACCGCCTGCTCCACGACGCGCTAACCGCTCTCATCCGCGATTTGCCCGCCGGGTCGGGCATGCCCACAGAGCGCGAGCTTTGCGAGCGGTTCGGCGTGTCCCGGGGCACCGTCCGCCAGGCCCTCGACCATCTCGAGGCTGAGCAGCGCATCCTCCGCCACCAGGGCCGTGGCACCTTTGTAGCCGGGCCGAAGATGGACCATTTGCTGGAGCTGACAAGCCACACCGCCTACTTCCGGGCGCGTGGGATGGAACCGGGGTCGCGACTGATCAGCGTGACCAGGGTGCCGGCCACGGCTGAGGTGGCAGGGATGCTGGCCCTGGCCGAGGGGGAGGAGATCCTCCAGATCGAGCGGGTCCGGCTGGCCGACGACGAGCCCCTGGCTATCGAGGTGCTCCACCTCGGAGGGAAGCGTTTCGACGGGGTGGCCGCCGTGCTCGGGGAGTCGCAATCGCTTTACGAGCTGTTGCGGGCCCGCTATGGCGTCGAACTGGCCTGGGCGGAGGAGACGATCGAGGCGGCTTTGTCACCCGAACGCGAGGCTGGCCTACTGGGCATCCCCGTTGGCGCTCCGGTGCTCGTGCTCTGCCGGCAGAGCTTCGACGCCATCGGCAGGCCGGTCGAGTTCGTGCGGTCGTACTATCGGGCGGACCGGTTCCGGTTCCGGAGCCGCTTGCAACCCCCGCTCGCCACTTCTGGCCGCGTCTTGCCCGCCGACACGAGGCTCCGTTTGGCCTCAGTGGCGGACGCCCCCGGTCTGGCCAAAGTATTCGTATCGGCGTGGCGTGATGGCTATGTGGGCATCGTCGACCAAAGTGTGCTCGACGCCATGGACGAGGCCGACATTGCCGACTGGCTGCGCACTCTGACCTCCTCCAACGGGCCCACGACCTGGGCCGTCGAATCTGGCGAAGGTGAGGTCCTGGCCTTCTCACGTCACGGCGAAGACCCGTCTGACAGCCGCCGGGGCCACATCTATTCCCTCTACGTGGCCCCCCACGCCCGGGGGCGCGGCATCGCCAAGGCTCTGCTCGACCATGATTTACAGCTTCTTTCCGAGCGCGGGCTCGGTACCGTCACGCTCTGGGTCTTCGAGCAGAACCAGGTGGCCCGCAACCTGTACGCGTCGTTCGACTTCGTGCCGGACGGCGCCCGCAGAGTAGAGCCTCAGTACGGCGCTCAGGAGATCCGTATGCGCCGGACGCCCGCAGCCGACGAGCGGGGAGCGTAACGTGGGTGCCCGGCGGGCGGAGCTGTCGTTTGAGGTGAGCCCTGACAGCGAGCTGGCCAGTTCGCCGGCGGTCGAGAAGTTACGGAGCTACCTAACCTCGCTGCTGTCAGAGGGCTTCCCGCCCAGTGTTTCATTGGCAGTGGTCGAGCGCGGCGGCACCGTCCTGCAGGCCTTTGGTGGCTACGCATGCGTGACCGGCGATCCAGTCCCCACCACTCTCGAGACGTGCTACGACCTCGCTTCGTTGACCAAAGTGGTCTGCACTGTCACTTTGGCACTGCTCGCCGTCGAGCGCGGGTCCCTCGACCTCGACGACCCGGTGACCAGGTGGCTCCCTCGGTACCCGCAAGAAAGCACTACTTTGCGGCACCTTTTCACCCACACAGCCGGCCTGGTCGACCACCGGCCCTTCTACTTGAGCCGGCGCGGCAGAGACCAGATCGAGGCGGCCATTTACGAGGAGGCCAGAGGGGCGCGGCCGGGGGATGACGTGACGTACTCCGACCTCGGGTACATGTTGCTCGGTTGGGTGCTGGAAGCCTGCTATGGGCTCGGCCTGGACGAGGCCTTCGAGGCCCTGGTGGCTCGCCCGCTCGGGCTAACGCGGGCCCGGTTCCGACCGGTGACCGCAAGGGCGACCGGACGGGGCGCGCCTGCAGCCAGTACGCCTGCAGCCAGTACGCCCGCTGCCGATTTGCCCACTGGCGATTTGCCCACTGGCGATTTGCCCACTGGCGATTTGCCCACTGGCGATTTGCCCGCTGGCGATTTGCCCACTGGCGATTTGCCCACTGGCGATTTGCCCACTGGCGATTTGCCCACTTCCGATTTGCCCACTTCCGATTTGCGGAGCATTGCCGCCACCGAGCTGGACGGCGACCAACGGTCCGGCCCGGGCTCATCTGGGGCGAGGTGCACGACGGCAACGCGTATGCCCTCGGCGGGGTTTCCGGCCACGCCGGGCTCTTCGCGCCTTTGGCGGCGTTGGCTCGGTTCATGCACCGGGCCCTGGTACCCGGTGCCGTTCTGTCGGCTGGCTCGGTAGCTCTTATGAGCAGCCGCCAAGCCAGCACGGGGGACGACGTCCGTGGGATCGGTTGGAGGCTCCAGCCCGTCGGTTGGGGCCAGTGGCCTGAGCACACGATCTGGCACACCGGCTTCACCGGCACATCTCTGCTGGCCGCTCCCGAACTGGGGGCGGCCGTGGTGCTGCTCACGAACAGCGTCCACCCTCATCGCCGCCTCTCGGACCAGGCCGCCGTGCGGGCGCAGGTCCATAAGCTCCTGGCCGAGGCCTTGCAGTGAGTGACATTTCGGGTTCCGGCGCCATGACAACTGGCCGCTTGGGCGACCTGGCCACCGAGGCCGTACGGCCGGAGTTGGCCGCGCTTGACCTGCTGGGCACGGCCGACCTGGTTTCACTAATGGCGGCTGATTCCCATCG
This sequence comes from uncultured Acidimicrobiaceae bacterium, assembly GCA_963749305.1. Taxonomy (GTDB): domain Bacteria; phylum Actinomycetota; class Acidimicrobiia; order Acidimicrobiales; family Palsa-688; genus Fen-671. The sequence continues at coordinate 508,901 of CAVVMN010000008.1, read as the reverse complement.
CGCCACTGACGCCGTAGTTGCCGCCGTCCGGGCCATAACTGCAGCTGTCGAGGTTGTCTGCGCCCGCCTTAGAGCCGGGGGCCGGCTCGTCTACGTGGGCGCAGGTACGGCGGGCCGGCTGGCGGTGCTGGACGCTGCGGAGCTCGGCCCTACCTTCAGCGTCCCGCCGGGGCTGGCTGAGGCCGTCATTGCCGGCGGCGACGATGCACTGCGCCACCCGGCCGAGGGCGCCGAAGACGACAAGGACGCCGGAGCCAGGGTGTTGACGTCTCTGGGTGTGACAGCGATGGACGTAGTCATCGGCGTCTCCGCCAGCGGGCGTACACCCTACGTCCTCGGAGCCATCGAGCAAGCCCGATCGGTCGGTGCGGCCACCATCGGGCTCTCGTGCAACGCCGGCAGCCCTCTCAGCTCGGCCGCCGGCCATCCGATCGAACTGGTCGTCGGTGGGGAGGTCATCGCCGGGTCGAGCCGGCTAAACGCCGGCACAGCGCAAAAAATCGCCCTTAACACGATCTCAACCTCCGTCATGGTCCTTTTGGGAAAGACATATGGCAACCTGATGGTCGACGTAAGGCCCACTAATGACAAGTTGCGCGACCGGGCGGTGCGGATAGTTCAGGCTGTGACGGGCACGGGGCCCGAGCCCGCCGGCGCCGCCCTGGTGGCTGCGGGCTGGGATGTCAAGGTCGCCTGCTTGATCGTCGCCAGCGGCCGGGACGTCGCCGCTGTCGCCCCTGTCCTGGCGGCAGCCAATGGGCGGCTGCGCGAGGCACTGGCGGTGCTCGCACGTACCAGCGAAGGCCCGAACTAAGCTGACATTTCAGTGCGCAGGGACCTGGCTATCTCTGACCTGGGCGACCTCGTCGAACAGCCTTTGGTTGCCACTCTGGCCACATACCGCCGGGACGGGACGGTATTGCTTTCGCCAGTCTGGCACGAGTACCGCGACGGAGGCTTCAACGTTTGCACTTCCACCTCGGACGTGAAGGCCCGGCACTTGCGCGGTAACCCTGCCGCCGTCCTGTTGGTGGCCGAATCGCAGACACCGTACCGGGGTGTCGAACTAACCACAGAGGCCTCCTTCACCCAGGACAACTTCAAAGAGACGCTGTTGCGGGTGGCGGTGAGGTACCTCGGCGAGGCGGGCGGACGGGCCTATGTCGAGACGGCGGGCGACGACGTCGTAGTCCGCTTGGTCCCGGGGCGCGTCAGAGCCTGGGACTTCAGCGACATGTTCTGAGCTAGTTCGGTTACTCTCCCTTTCTGTGGAAGAGGCGCAGCAGGCCAGCGAACTCGGGCCGGTTACGGCGGCCGAAAATGCCGCACCCCACGGGGATAGGCCCCAGCGCCGGGGCTCGCCACCTGAAGGCGCACCACCCAAAGGTATGGTGTGGGTCGCTGGCGGTGAGTTCCTTATGGGTTCCAACGACTTTTACCCGGAAGAGCGCCCCGTCCATGGCGTCGTGGTCGATGCGTTCTGGATCGACGAGCACCCGGTGACCGTGGCGGAGTTCCGCCGCTTCGTGAAGGCCACGGGCCATCTGACCTGGGCTGAGCGGGCACCGGACCCCGCCGATTACCCCGATGCCGTCCCCGAACTGCTGGTGCCCGGGTCCCTGCTGTTCACCGGTTCAACTAGTCCAGTCGACCTCTCGGATATCCAGAACTGGTGGACGTGGGCCCCGGGTGCTGATTGGCGCCACCCGGAGGGGCCGGGGTCAAACCTGAACGGTCGCGATCGGCACCCCGTTACGCACGTAGCCAGTTCGGACGCCGAGGCCTATGCCGCCTGGGCCGGCAAGGAACTGCCCACGGAGGCGCAATGGGAGTACGCCGCCCGTGGCGGGCTCGAGGGCAAAATCTTTTGTTGGGGCGACGAATTTGCTCCTCGAGGACGGATGATGGCCAATACGTGGCAAGGACAGTTCCCGTGGGAGAACCTGCTCCTCGACGGGTACGAAAGGACCTCACCGGTCAAGAGCTTCCCGCCAAACGGCTACGGCCTCTATGACATGGCCGGGAACGTCTGGGAATGGACCTCCGATTTCTTCACCCCGGGCCACGCCAGGCCGGTTGACCATCCGTGCTGTACGCCCCATAACCCACGGGTCACTTCACCGGACCGCAGCTATGAAAGGGTCGGCCCGGGAGCACATATCCCGAGAAGGGTCACCAAGGGAGGATCCCACCTGTGTGCCCCGAACTATTGCTTGCGTTACCGCCCGGCGGCCCGCCAGGGCCAAGCAGTCGACTCGACCAGCAGCCATATCGGTTTTCGATGCACCAGACGGGCCGGGGCTAGCGGCCCCTCATAGCCCTGGCTGCCGCCGCTCCGCCACTCCTGGGCCCCGGGTCAATTTCCTTATCCCCGGGACGGTTTAGGCAACTTCAGGATGTTCATGTTGTGCCGCTTGCGGTATGCCATTGGGGGTGGGTGGTACCGAAAAGCTAAATGAACCGGCACCTTTGGGCACCAACCACCCTTCTAGCTTACTGGGTGCGTACCTCAGGCCCGCCACCCATCCTTTTTACGGCCTATCCAGCGGTCCCTTAGTGACGGCCCGGCTACCTGTGTCACTTCATTACATCCCGAGCAATTTTGTTTTCTGGGCGGCAAACTCCTCGTCCGTGAGGATCCCCTCTTGCTTCAGCTTCCCGAGCCTCTCGAGCTGTGCCACCGTGTCGTCGGAGACTCCGCCCTCGTCGGGGGCGGCCTGAGGCGGGGGAGCGTAGGCCTGCTGGGCGTCAGCCTGCTGTTGCTGCTCGTAAGCGGCCGCCTCGGCCGCCTGTTCTTGTTTGCCCGCCTGATGGCGGGCCACTCCTCCAGCTACAGCCGTGGCCGTCCCCGCCACCACCGCCGTGCGGGCTGCAACTCCGACCAACCCGGGGCGTCCCATCCGGGCAACTGGACGCATCAACATTGTTGTCTCCTTTCAACTTGTCAATCTGGCGGGCATCCGTTGCACCGCCTCTCTCAGATCGTTCTCTTCACACCTTTATCGCGGGGCCGAGCTGACGACGGTGACGCCCGGCGCCTAGCTGGCTGAATTAGCGGCCAGGGCTTCTTGCACCGTGGCCGCGTCCAGCCGGTCGTGGGCTACCAACCGACCTCCGGCGTTGACGACGGCGCCCGTCAGCTCGCGCGCCCACGTGTTCTCCCAGACGATCAAGACGGCTGAGCTGCCGGGGGTAAGAGCGGCGCCGGCGGTCTGCAAGTCGGCATCACTCAACAGACCGTTCACCTCCCCGTCGAGGTCCCGGAACGGGGCGGCCAGTTCGTCCTCCAGGTTCATCAGCTCGATGCTTTCCACCGAGCCGTCGAGGTCCTTGGTGACAAAGACGAGGTCGAGGATGGTTACGATGTTGCGCTCGATGAGGTCGGCCAGCGCGGGCGCGATCTGCCCGGTGAACTTACTACCGGGGAACTCGATGACGGCCAACTCGACTGAAGCTGTGGGACTTACCTCGGCCATAAGCACCTCCTGTCTCGATCAGGACGTTCGATTTGCTTCGAGGTCCATTTACTTTGCTGTCCTCTGACCGGCGGTAGGCGCGCGATGTGCGCCGGCTCTGTTGCCAAGCTACTTGCGTTAGCGCGCCCGATCCACCAGCGGGTTCGCCGGCCCCGGTCCACTCAACGGTCACATCTACCGGCAGATCTACTGATCTACTGGGCGGATTTGGGTTTTTCTACTGGGCAGATTTCGGGCTTTGGGCCAGGCCACACTGGCCCTATTACCTCCGGGTACCCAGTGGTCCTCCGGCTATCAGTCTTCGTCGTCTTCGGCGGCTTCAGCCAAGGCAATCGCCAGCCCGAGGCCTTCAGCCATCGAAGAGGTGGCGGCGACAGTCCGTGCTGTGCCGATAATTGGGGCGATGGCCACCAGGATCCCTTGTGCGTCTTCGAGAGTTAGGCCGGTGGATGCCGCCGCGCCCGTGTTCAACGTATAAGAAAGAGGGGGCGCACCAACTGCGGCCAACGCGGCTATACGGGCCACCATCATGTCGCGGTCCGGAAGGTCGCACTGCTCGAGGGCGGCGGCCGTCATGGCTATGAGAGAGCTGGCGATGGGCGTATCAGGTACGGGTGTATATGACACGGCTCGTCCTTTCGAAATTTGGGTAACCTGCGAGCCGGATGGCGCGCCGGTCAAATAAGGGCGGAACGCTAAGTAGTGGCCAGCGAAATTTCAGCGGTGACTTGCCGACGGGGTCGAATCCTTCCATGCGTTGGCTCCGGCTGCACCGGCGGCCAGGAATTGTGACCACTTGGTCTTGGCCACGTCCGTCGGCTGGTTTTCCAGGCTGGCCAACCAGCGGAGCAGCAGGCTTACTGCATGGAGGCCACCGATGACGAGGCCGATAAAGGCCAACAGGCCACCGACGCCCACGAGTACGGACCCGGCAATGAGGGGTCCTGACTCGAACTCAACTTTCTCGTGCGCCTCGAGCGATGTCACGTTCCTGCCTCCTGAACATGGATGGGCCCTGGAAACGGGGTCGACGCCCATCGTAATGGCGATACGGCGGGGGCGACACAAACGCTGTTGACCGTCTCGAGTTGGGCTCGAAAACCACCCCGTCGGGATGATGCGCCTGCGCCATAGGCGCATATCTTGAGCACTGGAGGAACGGATGATAGAGGAGTGACCGCTATGGCGGAGAGTACCAAGGCGGCTACCCCTGGCCGCCCGTTCCCGCTCGGTGCTACATGGCAGGAAGGCGGCACCAACTTCGCGGTGGCATCGGGGACCGCCGATGGCATGTTGCTTTGCCTGTTTGACAGTTCAGGGGTCGAGACCAGGGTGCCGATGAGGGACCTCGACGCCGGGATTTGGCATGCCTTCGTCCCCGGGGTAGGGCCGGGCCAGGCATACGGCTACCGCGCCACTGGGCCTTACGACCCTGCCCGGGGTGTGCGTTGCAACCCGGCAAAGTTGCTGACGGACCCTTACGCCTTGGCTATCACCGGCCAGGTCCACTATGGGCCGGAGGTGCTTGGGTACGCCGGCGGTGACCCTGACCAGCCCAGTGGGGCCGACTCCGCCGGCCACGTGCCTCGCAGCCTTGTCGTTGACGGGCGTTTCAGCTGGAGCAACGATCCGCGCCCTAACTACTCGTTCGCAGACACTGTTGTTTACGAGGTGCATGTCAAGGGGTTCACCATGCGCCACCCCGGGGTCCCTCAGGATCTGCGTGGTACTTACGCCGGCCTGGCCCATGATGCAGCCACCTCTCACCTGGTCGACCTCGGGGTCACCACAGTGGAGCTCCTCCCGGTCCATCACAACATTCCGGAGCAGTTCCTCCTCGACCGGGGGCTCACGGATTATTGGGGCTACAACACCATCGGTTTTTTCGCTCCTCACGAGGCCTATTCGGCCGCAGCCCGCGCTGGCCGGGCCGGGGGACAGGTGGCTGAGTTCAAGGCTACGGTCGACGCACTGCACGGTGCCGGGCTCGAAGTGGTACTCGACGTCGTGTTCAACCACACCGCGGAGGGCAGTCAACTGGGCCCCACGTTGTGCTTCCGCGGCCTGGACAACCCCGCCTATTACCGGCTGGCGGGAGACCCGCGTTATTACATAGACGACACCGGTTGTGGCAATACCGTCAACGCCGGCGACCCCCTGTCGCTCAGGCTCATCATGGACTCTCTTCGGTACTGGCTGACGGAAATGCGGGTCGACGGCTTCCGCTTCGACCTGGCGCCCAGCCTGGCCCGCCAGGAGGGCGGTTTTGACCAGGTTGCCGCTTTTTTCGACATCGTGTCGCAGGACCCGTTGGTTTCTCAGGCAAAGCTGGTCGCTGAGCCCTGGGACGTCGGCCAGACAGACAGCTACGAGCTCGGCCGCTTCCCGCCCCTGTGGAGAGAATGGAACGGGAAGTACCGCGACACCATGCGCGATTTCTGGCGCAGCCAGGCGGGCCTCGTCGGGGACTTCGCCTCTCGCTTCGCTGGTTCGTCCGACCTGTTCGCCAGCCGGGGCCGGCGCCCAACTGCTTCGGTGAACTTGATCACGGTCCACGACGGGTTCACTCTGGCCGACCTCGTTTCCTATGACGGCAAGCACAACGAAGCCAATGGCGAGGCCAACCGGGACGGTACGGATGACAACCGCTCCTGGAACTGCGGGGCCGAAGGCCCGACTGACGACCCCGACGTAATGGAGCTACGTGCCCGGCAGCGCCGCGCCATGCTGGCCACCCTGCTGCTGTCTTTCGGCGTTCCCCTTCTCCTCGGGGGTGACGAGTTCGGGCGGACACAGCATGGCAACAACAATGCTTACTGCCAGGACAACCCCGTGACGTGGTTTGACTGGGCTGACGTCGATGCTGACCTGCAGGTTTTCACAAAACAGCTCATAGCCCTCCGCCGGGCTCACCCGGTGTTCCGCCGGCGCCGGTTCCTGGCCGGCGCGGAGGCGTCGGAGCTGCGCTGGTACACGCCGGCAGGTGTGGCTATGACAGACGAAAACTGGTCTGACCCGAACGGTCGAAGCCTTTGCCTTTACCTCGACGGCAGCGACGACCCCGACCGGGCCGCCGATGGCGCCTTGCTTGTCGACGATGATTTCCTGGTCATGGTCAACGCTTGGTGGGAGCCGCTCGACTTCGTTGTCCCGCCCACCCGCCCCGGCCAAAGCTGGCACCGGGAGGTCGACACGTTCGACCCGGCGAGCGTGGCCCCACCCCAATCGCCCACCGCCGGCGCGACAGTCACTGTCGGCCCCCGGTCTGTAATGGTGCTCCGGAGCCCCCGGCCCGAAGGCAAGGCATCCGTCGGTTAAGTACGGTCGCCCCGGACGTACGGCAATCCCGGCCGTCCTCAACCGCCGGGCGCGAAGCACCGCGGGACCAGCGACTAGCAGAGGCGGCGCCCCGGGCAAGGGCTCGAAGATTTCACCCACTTCGGGTATGCTCAGCCCGTCGCGCAGCTGCGCGTATTGTAGGCATAGTACATAGAATGCCGAGCCATCGATCCCTCGGCAGTTGCCTAGGAAAGGTTGATAAATGATCGCTTCCTCATATCCTTTGCTCGACGCCTTCTTGACGATGCTCTGGATCTTCTTGTTCATCATTTGGATCTGGCTGTTGATCATGGTGTTCAGCGACATCTTCCGTAGCCGCGACTTGTCAGGATGGGGAAAGGCGCTGTGGGTGATCGGCATCATTATTTTGCCCTGGCTCGGCGTGCTGATCTACCTCATTGCTCGCGGCGGCAAAATGCACGAACGTCAGATCCAGGCTGCCCAGGCTCAACAAGAGGCCTTCAAACAGTACGTCCAGGAAACCGCAACAAGCTCCAGCTCCAGCACGGCCGACCAGCTCGCCAAGCTCGCCGACCTGCGGGACAAGGGCGTCATTACTCCTGCCGAATTCGAGTCCGAGAAGGCCAAGGCGCTGGCAGCCTCCTAAATACTGGCCCCGTGGTCTGTCAGTTCGGTTTGTTCTCACAGCGGACCTCTGGAGGGGCGAGAGGTAACTACAGCTTGAGACGACCGGGACCTTCGGTCGGCTATCTAAGCCGGCGGCAGGGCCGTTTATAAGTGGTTGTAGGTGGCGGCATCTCCGGGGTCGAGGAGGTGCCGCCACTCCAGTCATACCCCCATTACCGCGTTTATCCGACCGGAACTGATCGCCTCTTTGAACAGCTCGAAATCTTTTTCGTTTTGGTCGGCGTACCTCTCGGCGAAATCAGCAATGGCCTCGTCGAAGACGGTCGAATTGCCTAGATAAGCGGCGATGGCCACCCGGTCACCTGAGCGGGCATGGCCCTTGACAGGGCCTGGCGCACTTCGCTCATCCCTCAACTCGCTTCCGCTGAACCGGCGGACGCGCGCCCAATTGCCGACTGTTAGATCCGTGTTTGGATCTCGCCGGCCAGGCGCCTTGCATCTCGGGCCAATAGTGGTCCGACTAGCTCCGTCCGTCTCCGGCCATGTGCCGTGAGGGCAATCTGACAATACGAGCCGAAACCTCGTCGAACGAACCCCACCTCGTCGATGCGGTTCATTGGGATCGACGTCTCGGTCCGGTTGACCACGCCCCTGCCCGTCATGAGACGCTCGTCAGTAAGGACGTATATGTGACGCTTTCTCCAGATGCCGTAGAGACCGAGTGTGTACAGGTACTTACCCAATGACAACGCTCGAGAAGGACGCACGATCATAACGATGGACTCCCCACCCCGGAGCGTAAGCCCGCGTGGCCTCTTCCACTTGTCCTCTTCGGTCTGGGTTCGTTTACTCATCGCGACCAGTATCGCACCGCCCGCACCGGTGCCTCTGTTCCAGGTGCTCCTTGGCTCAACTGGTCTTGGGAAGGTCCGGATGAGCACTACGGTTGCTGGGCGCCCGCAATGCCTCCACGGCCAGCAAGAGCACCACGACGATGACAGCCAGCAAGATGATCGACCCTGCGGTGGGCGTGATCAGGAGCAGGACGAGGCCGGCAACGGCGAGTACCCCGATGCGCAAAAGGTTGGCGTAATGAGCAACGAACGTGGTGACCCGCCCTTCCGGCAGCCCCAGGCCTAGGTTGCGCGACCACTTCAGCACGCCACGGCGCACCGCCACGGCCCGGGCAGACGGGCCACTGAGCCAAACCCCGAGGGCGATTAGCAAGGCAACGACAAATACGAGGCGGATACCCAGGCGCAAGTAGCGGTCCAGGGTGTCGAAAACGTACCTCGATGTGGCTGGAGGGGCTATGTCGGCCGGTACACCGGCCACGTAGGCGCTGCGCAGGATCATTATGCCGATGACCAGGACCACCATGCCGGCGGCCAGGCCCAGCGCGGCCGCGATAATGGCACGCCGGTGCCTCCGGGCGGCCAGGACGCCCGCGGCCACAAGGGCCAGGCCGATCCACGGCAGCCAATCTGCCAGTGTGTTGAGTGCCCGGACCCCGCTCTGCGCGGACTGCAGGCCCTTCACTTGAACGATCTCGACGGTCGCCCCTACCACCGGGAGCTTCGACGCGACAGAGAGGCCGGCGCCCACCAGTGCGCCCTTAACTTTGCTGACCACTTGGGACAGGTCCAAATAGACTTTGCCCGACCTGATGATGATCAGATGGCCCGCGACCGTGCGCCCGGTCAACAATGTGACAATCTGCTTGTGGGCGACGCGGTTGATCGTCACCCAGAGGGTATAGAAGCCTTTGCTTTGGACCACCCTCGTGGTAAGGGTGTGGACCAGGCCGTAGACGGCGCTTTGGACCGGGGCGGCCAGCAGCGTGGCCGCCCTCGGCGGCAGCACCTGTTTGACGTACGCCTCGACATCGAGGTGAGACTGGACCTGTTTGTCGACCTGGTTGACGATGACGTCCTGGACCCCGGGGTTGTGGGCCAGGGGAGCCACGGTCTCCACGTAGTGGTTTGTGTCGAGGACGAGGTTGCGGCCCCAGATGGCAACGGGCGACAGCACCAGGCCCAGGACACCCAGGACGATCAAAATGGCAGACAGGGTGGCCCGGGCCACGCTCCCCGCCGTCCGATGGTGCCGGGGGGTAACCACGACGGGCGGGACGGTGCTCTCAGGAGCGAGCGCCGGTGCGGGCGGCGCCGCGCTTGGTCCAACTGGAGCCGGTACCGGGTCGAGTGTGTCAGCCATCGCTCAATCCTCCGGCTCGCGGCAGCCAACTTTCAAGGCCAACGCTAGCACCGTTCATCACAGGGCGATGATGGGGCTTTTGTTGGCGTCATCGGCTCACCCTGATGGTGGGATGTGAGTATCAATGACTTTTGTGAGCGTCAGTTTTTGCTACCCGAGCGGGCGTACATTCGCGGGCGGCCCTAACTGTCAGAAAAGTAGAATTTCTGCTGCATTGAACCGAGGCCAGGTATTGACCTGGTCGATCGGCAGAAAGGGAGGCCGAGGTGCGAAGTCGTGCCAGGTGCGGCCAGGACGAGCGTGGGCTGCCGCACCCGCAAGCCACGATGAGGCCCGGTGCCCAGGGCCTGAGGTCTGAGGGTAGTGTCAATAGCCGGTACGACTGACGAGAAGCCCGGAGAGGCCAGACCGCGCCCGAGGCGCCGGGCGGCTATAGCCGCGCAGGTCCGCCAGCTGGTGCGCGTGATCAACGAGGGAGACGAATCGCAGGTCGAGGCGGCGGTCCTCCAGCTCAGCCAGCGGAAACGGATTTTCGCGCCTCTTACCTTCGCCGTCGGCGCGCTCCTGATGCTGTTCAAGGGAGTGAAGCTGCTGTTCTCCGATTGGCGCCTGTTCCTTATTCAGGTCGTGCCCGCCATGTGGATCTGGTTCGCCATGCTGGACCTGAAGTTGCACGTGGTGGGCCGGAGAGAGTTCAGCATCTGGTACGGGCCGACTGTGCTCATTGTGACCCTGGTGGTGGCGCTGATAAGCGTGGCCAGTTTCTACCTGAACGCCGTTTTTGCCTTCGCCATATCGAGCCCCGGCAAACCGGCGATAGGCCGGGCGTTCGCTTCCGCGTGGGGGCATCTGGGGGTGGTGGCCGCATTCGGCTCCGTCGTAGGGTTGGCGCTCGGGTTTTCGGCCGTAGTTGTGCCGCGTTGGGGCCTGTGGTGGTTCGCGCTTTCGATGAGCATCGTTGTCGGCGTGATGATGCTCACGTACGTCACCGTCCCCTCAAGGCTCGTGGGGATAAAAGCGAGCTCCTCGCGCCGGGACAAGCTCACGGCCTCTGCAGTAGCCGGAGCGCTGGGGGCCATAGTCTGTACTCCTCCGTATGTCCTGGCCCGGGTAGGCCTGTTGCTCCTCGGGACGCATACGTTTTTCGTGCTGGGGGTGCTGTTGCTGGCCATAGGGCTGAGCCTGCAGTCGGGCGCCACCGGCGCGGTGAAGGCAATCAAGGTGAGCTCGAAGCTGGTGGCCGGCAATGCCTCACCCGGCACTTGACTGGTTGACGCCGCGCCAGACCACTGTATGGGGCGCCAACCGCGTACGACCGGCCGCGCCGGAGCTCCCTCCACGGACCGGTGGTAGCCTCGGTTTGTGACTAAGCGAACGGGTGATTTTGGGCGAACGGGTGATTTTGGGCGAACGGGTGATTTTGGGCGAACAAGGTAACTTGGCGCTAGGCCTCGTCGTCTTTTTGGCTGCGCCACTGGCGGCCGCCTCTTCTTCTAGCAGCCTGAGCGGCGAAGGCAGCAAACCGGCGGCCCAAATCGTGGCTGACTCTGAAAAGGTGATGCTAGGAGCAAAGAATTTCCACGTTCGGGGCTACATAGACCAGGGAGGGGAAGCTATATCGCTCAATTTGAGCATGTCCCCGAGCGGGGGAGGAGGCAGCGTCCAGCTTCCCGGAGTCACTATGCAGATTGTCGTGGCCAGTCCAGAAGGTTTACGTCAAGGCGGACGAAAAGAGCTGGCTTAAATTGACAGGGAGCAAATCAACCGCCGAACTGGTGGCAAACCGGTGGATCGAGGCCCCCGCCTCCAACCCGGACTTCGCCAATTTCGCACAACTGGCAGACTCAAAAACCTTTATGAGCCAGCTCACCTCGGGGAAGCCAACATTTTCCAAGTCCCCGCTGACGGCCAGTTGGGCCGGCCACAAGGCGATCATCCTCAAGGACAACCAGGGCGACAGGCTTTACGTGGTCGACGGGACAAGGCCTTATATGCTGCATCTTCAGGGTGGCAGTAGCGGGTCGTCAGGGTACATGACGTTCTCGGACTTCGGGACCGCCCCCATGCCGGCCGTGCCGGCCAACGCCATTAGCTTCCCGAATAGTTAGGTCCCGCCTCAGGAAATAGGGCACTTTCGTGCCGGTCGGGGCCGTTAGCGTTTTTAGTTGGTGTTTGCCCGCCGGCGGGGCTGGGGCCACTTTGCCACTCTGGACGAAACCCTTTTGCGGGTGGATGGCCTCACCCCGCGAGAGCATGGACACGAAGCGTTGGACCAGGCGTGCCCGGCCACGGGGGCTGGTGGCGGTCGAAACCCGGTACAGAACGGCGTAGCGGTTCAAGCGGTTGAGGCGTTCGAACGCAGCCAATGCGGCAGGGTCAGCGGCCAGCGCTTCAGCGAGGTCGGGAGGGACTTCCATGGCGGCCGAACCGGCGTACGCCGCCTCCCAGCGGCCGTCGGCTTTGGCCCGGTCAACGGCGGCCAGACCGGCAGGGCGCATACGGCCTTCCGATATCAACCGTTCGGCGAGGGCGACGTTGTTGGCGGACCAGGCGCTTCGCGGCCGTCTGGGCGTGAACCGCTGACGATAGGTGGTCTCGTCGCGTCGGCTGAGCTGGCCGTCTATCCAGCCATAGCAGGCCGCCTCCACCAGCGCCTGATCGTAGGTGAGGCTGGTGGGGCGGGTCACGCCCTTCTTGGCCAGTACCAACCAGGCGCCCGGCGAACCTTCGTGATGGCCGTCGAGCCACTGTTCCCACGCCGCCGCGTCGCGCACCAGTACTTCTGGTAGTTCCACAGCCATCCTGGCCCAGCATGCCAGCCGCGTAAGCGAAGAGACGGTGACGGTTTGGTGGCGGCAGACTGGGCCCATGCCTGCAGGCCCGCAGCCCTTTTATCCGCCCGTACCGGAGCGACGACCGTGATGCGGTCTACGAGGTATGCGTCCGGACCGGCGATGCCGGCGGGGACGCCACCGGGAAGTACTCCGAACAACGACCTGTTGCCCGACATCTTCGCCGGTCCGTACCTGTACCTCGAGCCCGGGCTGTCGTTCGTGCTCGACGACGAAGGCCGAGCGGTCGGTTATGTGCTGGGGACGGCGGACACGGCCCGGTTCGTGAGCAGGTACCGAAGTGAGTGGCTCCCCACGCTGGCCGGGCGTTACCGGGAACCGGTCGGGCCGCCGGTCAGCCCGGAGGAACAATTCGTGGTCCTGCTCTACCACCCCGAGAGGATGCTGCTGGACCAGCTGGCCTGCTATCCCGCCCACCTCCATATCGACCTGCTGCCCGACTACCAGCGCTCTGGCTACGGTCGTAGCCTCATCGAGGACGTTCCTCGACGCATTGGCACAGGCCGGGGCGCAGTGGCGTACACCTCGTGGTGGCCGGCTCGAACACGGGCGCCCAGGAGTTCTACAGACGGGTTGGCTTCGAAGAGTTCCAGGTACGCCGGCCCACCAGGGTCAGCGCTGTACTTCGGCCGGGTGGTTGAGCAGCCTGCTACGTGAGCCTCCGGGCCCGGTGCTGGCCCAGGCCTGGAGGAACCAGCTGGACGACCAGCGTTTGTCTTCACCTACCCCGGTGACGACGTCGATGTTGAGCTCACGGCACACTTCCCACTCCGGGATGCTCTCGGCATCGACACGGTCGCCACCCTTGGTGAAGACGTTTGGCCGCAAGCGGCGCAAAGCTTCGGTCACTGTGCGGTCGCCCTCGATTTCGAAGGGGACGACGTAGTCGACCCCCCGGATGGCCGAGACGATAAGGCACCTGGTCTGGAGGTCCTGGAACGGGCGGCCCTTCTTGGCGGCCAGGAAAGCGTCCCCGTTCACGACCACGACAACGACGTCACCGTAGGCCCGCGATTCCTGGATGGAGCTGATGTGACCCGGATGGACCGGGTCGTACCCGCCCGAGGTGGCCACGATCCGCCCCGAGGGGCGGTTGGCCTCGAACTCGTCAAAGCTGAGGATGTCTGCGCCGAGAGAAAGCATCACAAGATTGTGGACGACGCGCCGTCATACCACAACGCACCATGCGGCACACCACAAGCAATACCGGTCAAGGCATCGCTACCGGTCGTCAAGCCATAGTGACCAGGTCGAGCAGGTCGTCGCTCCAGCTGTCCTCGGTCCCGTCCGGCATGAGCAATACCCGGTCGGGCGCCAGCTCGGCCACAAAGCCGGCGTCGTGGCTGACCACGACCATCGCACCGGGCCAGGCAGAAAGGGCGCGCGCCGATGCCCTCGCGCGAGGGAGGGTCGAGGTTGTTCGTAGGTTCGTCTAACAGCAGGCAGTTGTGGTGGCCGGCTACCAGCTGGGCCAGGGCCAGTTTGGTCTTCTCTCCGCCCGACAGCGTCGAGGCGTCCTGGAAGGCCTTCTCCCCGACCAACCCGAACATCCCGAGGAGGCTTCGCAGCTCGGTTTCGGTAGCGTCCGAGTGCTCGTGCAGGTGGGCCAGGACCGATCGGCCGGCGACGATGCCCTCGTGTTCCTGGGCGTAGTACCCGATGCTTACGCCGACCCCGCTCTGCCAGTTACCGCTGGTCGCGGCAGAGAGCCCGGCCAGTATCCGGAGCAGACTGGTTTTGCCGGCGCCGTTCAGGCCCATGACCAGGAGCCGCTGGCCACGCTCGACGGTGAAGCTGACGTCCTCGAACACCGGTGGCCCTCCGTAGGACTTCGTGAGCCCGTCGGCTTCGACCACTACGCGGCCGGTGTGGGGCGGCGCCGGGAAGGTGACTTTGTAACGGCGTTCCCGTCGCCGGGCGGGGGCGGCGGCCGCCTCCGTGCGCAGACGGGTCACCCGCTTGTCGAGGACCTTGGCCGCCCGGGCGCGCTTTTCGGTCTGGTGCCGCATGGAATCGGCCAGGGTTGAGAGCCGTTTGATCTCGGCCGCCCGGCGTTCGGCCACCTTAGCCTTCTGGGCCTCATCTTTGGCCCGTGCCGCCCGGTACTGCGAGTAAGTGCCCTTGTACTCGACGAGTGCGCCCTCGTCCAGGTGCAGGATGCGGGTGATGGACTCGTCCAGGAGCTCGATGTCGTGACTGACGATGAGCAGTGCCCCTCGGTAGGAGCGCAGAAAGCTGGCCAGCCAACTCTTGGCGTCGCTGTCCAGGTGGTTGGTGGGCTCGTCGAGCAGTAGTACGTCGCTTCCGGCGAAGAGTATCCGGGCCAGTTCGAGGCGACGCCGCTCACCACCCGAGAGGACACCCACCGGCAGGTCCAGGCGGTCGGCCCCGAGCCCAAGCCCGGCAACGAGTTGGCGGACTTCCGCCTCTGCTGCGTAACCTCCGGCCGCCGCGAACCGCTCTTCAGCCCGGGAGAAACGATGGATAGCCCGCTCGGAGGGGTCCTCCTCCATAGCCAACCTGAGCTTTTCCAGCCGCACCTCGGCCTCGTCGAGCTGCCGCCCCGAGAGCACGTGCGACAACCCGGTATCCTCGACCTCGACGGCCAGGCGGCGAGGGTCCTGGGTGAGGAAGCCGAGCCCTCCCGTCACCTTGGCTGTGCCTGACGTCGGGGCCAGCTCGCCACTCAACACCTTGAGCAAGCTGGTCTTGCCGGCGCCATTGCGCCCCACGAGGCCGACCTTGTCACCGGCGCGCAAGGAGAACGACGCACCCGACACAAGGGTGCGCCCACCGACCTCCACGCCCAGTTCCCTGACCTCGAGCACTCATCCATGATGGCGGCTGGGCTGACGCTTCTCAGTGAATAACGCGGCTCGGCGGCTAAATCGTGCCGGCGGGGCCAACCAGGACCGTGACGGTCCCCAGAGGGCCGCTTCAGCGCCAGAGAGTTATTTCAGGTAGGCCAGGTGAGCACCGTGACGCCGGCGGTACTCGTCGAGGAGCTCCCGAGCGGCGGAGATCCCCGGCACCAGGGGGTTCAGGGACAGAGCCACCTCAGCCAGGCCGGCATCTCCGGTCGCGGCGGCCTCTACCAACGTGCGCTCGTACTCTTTCATTTCGCTGACGAGACCGCGGGCAGACGCGGGGGAGGTCGCCGGTGGCCAGTGGCTCGAGACCGCCGCCGTGCACATACGCGGGCACCTCGACGACGTCGTCGGGCTGCAGGAACGACATGCTGGAGCCGTTGCGGGTGTTGACAATGACCTTCGACGGGTTCCGGGAGCTCAAGCCGGCAATCACCTTAAGCGCCACCCCTTCGTAACCCCCTATCTCGGCTGCCTCCAGTGGCGCCGGGCCTTCGGCGGCGCGGTCGGGAACGGGCCTGCTGCTGGTGGTTGTCTCCCTCGGTGTCGGTGCGCATATAGGTGTCGCGGCGAACACCCAGCAGCAAGGAGTAGGTGGACCAGGCGTCTTCTACGTCGCCCTTGTCGAACGCCCTGGCGATGCCACCCAGGAGCTCCTCGTTCAAGCGCAGCACATCCTGGCCCCGGCTCGTGCCGGCATGGGCCACGCCCTCCACATAGCGGTGGGCGTCGTAGTAGTAGAAGAGGTACTCCGTGGGGATAGCCCCCACCCGACGGACCAGGCGAGCGTCGAAAGCGGCGAACCGGTGGTCGAAGCGCTGCAGCTCCTCGTAGCGGCGGAGCAGGTCGTCGATGCGCTCCTCTCCATCGACGCTGAAAGAGGAAATCCAGCCCAGGTGGTTGAGACCTGAGTACTCGTACGACACGTCCTCGGGATCGGCGTCGAGGAAGTGCCCGAGGCGCTCGAGGGCGCCGTTGGGTGTGTCGCACACGCCTACGGCGCGCACTCCGCCGTAGAGGGACAGGGCCTGGGTGATTATCCCCGCCGGGTTGGTGAAGTTGATGAGCACTGCTTCGGGCGAAACGCGAGCCAGTACTTCACAGTAAGAAAGGACGACCGGGATGGTCCGCAGGGCCATTGCGCCACCCCCGGGGCCGGTCGTCTCCTGCCCGACCAATCCACGCGAGAGGGCCACCTCCTCGTCGATCACGCGTCCCTGGTCGCCTCCCACTCTGATGGCGGAGAAGACGAAGCTGGCACCCGAAAAGGCTTCTTCGGGGTCGCCGGTGATGCTGACCATGCCGGGGAAGCCGAGGTACCCGGCCAGTTCTACGGCCAACCGGCCCGTTGTTTGGCGGCGCACCGGGTCCGGCTCGAACAGGCTGATCTCGTCGAAGATGTTGGCGCCGCTGGACAGCACGGCCCGGACGAACGCTGGCATGCGGACGCCCCCGCCCCCCAGGACGGCCAGTTTCATAGTCTTCGGTTTCATGGTCACCAGTTTTGCGGTGGCCAGTTTCGTGGTGGCCAGTTTCGTGGTGGCCAGTTTCGTGGTGGCCAGTTTCGTGGTGGACGGCCCATAGTCGTCATTCAGCACTTTCCCTTTCTCTCAGGGTACGACCGGTCCCGCGGCCAAATCCCGTGACCAGTCCCGTGATCGGCAGCTCACCGGCCGCGCCCAGCCTGGCCACGGCTTCCGACCCGGCCGCGTTGCCCGCCGCCACGGCCTCGAAAAGGCTTGCCCCACGGACGATTTTGCCGATCAGCGCCCCGGCGAAGGCATCGCCGGCGCCAGTACGGTCCCTGACCATCACGTCTAAAAGGCCCTCGGACACCTCAGTGGCCTGGCCCCGGTCCACAGCTATGGCGCCCTTGGGGCCCCGTTTTACTATCAGCCACGGGCACCAGTCCTCCGCCAGCGCGATGGCGCCAGCCAGGTCGGGCGCGCCGGTCAGATGCAGCAGCTCGTCCTCGTTGGGCAAAAAGATGTCCGCCATTCGGGCACATTCGACAACTACCGGGCCAAAATCGTCGATTTCTCCTACATTTACATCGAGGGCCACCCGTGTGCCCAGTGCGCGTGTTTCCTCCAGGAAACCAACCAGGCCCGGGTCGGGGTGCAGGTAGCACCAAGTTGGGCGAGCTCGTCGCAGGACTTCCAGCCAGCGCTCTGGTTCGGGGGCCACGCTTTTCGGCGTGGGCGGCATGTGGCTGATGAACGCCCTGTCTCCATCGAAATTGAGCACTACGCTGATGCCTGCTACTGGCCCTTCGACGCGTTGTGAGGTGGCCAGGTCTACGTTCTCCCGGCCGCAGAGCTCAATCGCGAGTTTCGAGGCCAGGTCGTCACCCAGCAAGGTGGCCAGGCCGGCGGTGGCGCCCGGCTTGGCTGGCGGCAACGGCGGGTGTCAGGGCACCACCGCAGGAATAGGCAAAGGCGTCGGTGAAGATCTCCTCGCCCGGTCCGGGTAACCGGTCGAAATCCCCGAAGACGATCTCCAGGAAGAGCGACCCGAAGACGAGAAAGTCCATCCCGTGCTCCGGCCGGTCCGCGTGGCGCTCAAGCACTACTAGCTAGCCACCGCGGCAGACGTGGTTGCGGCCGGGTCGGGGGCGTTGACGTGGCAGGCAGCCTCGTGCCGGGCTGAGGTGGGGCGCAGCCGGGGGGTCACCTGTGCGCACACGTCGATAGCGAGCGGGCAGCGCCAGCGGAACCGGCAGCCCTCGCCCGGGTCGATAACACGCGGCGGCTCACCCACGTCGGCGGACGTGACGGCCATTTCGGCCCGGGGATCGGGCACCGCGGAGAGCAGCAGGCGGGTGTAGGGATGGACCGGGTTGTGTAGCACTTCGTCGGTCGGCCCGTGCTCGACCAGGTGCCCGGCGTACATGACCAGGACCCTGTCGGACACGTAGCGGGCGGAGGCAATGTCGTGGGTTATGTACAGCAGTGAAACCCCTTCTTCCTCCCGCAACCGGGCCATCACATTGAGGAGCCCGATGCGTATGGACACGTCCAACATGGAGACGGGCTCGTCGGCCAGGACGAGTTTCGGCCGGTAGGAAAGGGCCTGGGCGAAACCGACGCGTTGGCGCTGGCCTCCAGATAGCTCATAGGGGTACTTCAACATCACCGCCGCCGGGGGGACCAAACCCACCACTTCGAGCACCCGCTCCGCCTCGGCCTGGCGCTGCTGGCGGCCCATCTCCGGGCGGTGCAGTTTCAAGCCTCTCAATACCGTGTAGCCGACGGTGTGAGCCGGGTTAAGGGAGCTGAACGGGTCCTGGAACACCATCGGGACCTGGCCGCGGTAAGCCAGCAGGTCGCGGCGCCGGCGTAGGTCTGAGACCGGTCGCCCACGGAACAAGATCTCTCCCGCCGTGGGCCGGTACACCATGGCCAGCAGCCGCGCCACCGTCGATTTTCCTGAGCCGGACTCGCCGACGAGGGCAACGATCTCCCGTTCGGCAATCGACATGCTCAGGTCGTCGACGGCGTGCAAAGTGTGGCCGTGCAGGCCGCCGACGCGGAAATGGCGGGACAGGCCCCGGGTCTGGAGTAACGGCGCCGGCGCGTTGTCAGTTAGTGGTGGGCCAATCTGTGCCGAGCTAGTCGGTGGAAGGTCAGTCGTTGGCATGCGTCGGCGTTTTCGCTTCCAGCTGGCTGGTTTCCCCACTGTACAGAAGACAGCGGACGAGGGCGCCGTCCACCTCGTACAGAGCAGGATCCGTGGTCGTGCATGGTGAAAATGCTTTGGGGCAGCGCGGGTTGAAATTGCAGCCCGGCCGGAAGTTTGGCCAAGTCCGGGGGACTGCCGGGGATACCCTCGAGGGGGACCCTCGGGCCGTACACCGACGGGAAGGCCTCGAGCAAGCCCTGCGTGTACGGGTGCAACGGGGCGTCGAAAAGGGCGCGTGTCGGTCGGGCCTCCACGACCTGTCCGGCGTACATCACCGCCACGCGGTCCGAAAAATGAGCCACCAGGGACATGTCGTGGGTGACGAAGATAATGGCGAAGCCGAGCTCTTTTTGGAGCTGCTTGACCTGGACCATGAGCGAGCGTTGGGCCACGACGTCCAGTGCTGACGTGGGCTCGTCCATCAGGATCAGCTCGGGCGAAAAAAGCAAAGCCATGGCGATCATGGCCCGCTGGCGCATGCCACCAGAAAGCTGGTGCGGGTAGCTCGCCAGGTGTACGACGTCGATGCCGACCAGTGACAGGACCTCTTCGGAACGGGCCCGGATGACCTTCGGGCTTTTTTCGCCGTGTGCCTTCATGGCGTCAGCGAACTGTGACTCGATAGATATCACCGGGTTGAGGGCGTTCATGGCCGACTGCATCACTACCGAGAGACCGCGCCAGCGCATGGCCCGCAACTGCTTGTCCGTCAAGGCCACCATGTTCTGCCCGTTGAATACGACCGTACCCCCGGTGACTTCTGCCGGCGGGCTCAATAGGTGCGCAACGGCAAACAGAAGCGTGGACTTGCCACAACCGGACTCACCCACGACGGCCATGAACTCACCTGTAGACAGCTGGAAGCTCACCTTGTCCACGGCCGTCGCCGACGCCGCACCGGCGTAGTCGACGGAGAGCTCGGCCACCTCCAGGATGAGCTTTTTGTCTACCTCCGGCGAGCTCCCCGCAAGCTCATCTGGTCGTGCCCTCTCGCCCGCGGCAGGGGTCGCCGGGGGCGGAGCCGTACGAGTGGTGAGCGGATTCACCGGCGCCTCTTTCGCACCGGTCTCAGAGCCGGGTTGCTGATCTCGTCAAACGCGTAGTTGATAAGTGCGAAAGCGGTGCCGAGCAGTGCGATGCAAATCCCGGGCATAATGGCCCAAAGCGGGGACCCGGCCTGCAGGGCCTCGTTGTTTTGCGCCCAGTAAAGCATCGTCCCCCAGGACAGGGTATTGGGGTTGCCCAGCCCGATGAACTGGAGACCGGCGGCGGCAACGATGGCGTACAGCGTGGTGCTGAGGAAGATGGCCACTATGAGCGAGGTCATGGTGGGCAGTATTTCCGACACGATCACCCGCCAGCGCCGTTCTCCCCGCAACCTGGCCGCCACGAGGAAGTCCCGGTGACGCAACGAAAGAGCCTGGACCCTCAGCTGACGGGCACCGTAGGACCACCCGGTGACCACCAGTACGGCGATGAGGATGGCATCGCCGCCGTTCTTTGAGTACGCCGCGATCACCACGATCAACGGGAAGGCCGGGATAACCAGGAATATGTCGGTAATAAGCGACATTACGTTGTCGGTCCACCCGCCCACGTAGGCCGACGTCACGCCTATTATTACCGAAAGCACGGTGGCCGCCCCCCCTGCCGTAACGGCCAGGAAGAGTGATTGGCGGGCCGAGTAAATCAGCTGCGCAAAGATGTCTTGGCCGTAGGACGTGGTACCCAGCAAATGGGCGCTCGACGGCCCCACCCCGGGGTTGTAGATCTCGGCCTGGGGGTTGTCGTGGGCGATGAGCCCAGGGAAAGCGGCCAGGAAGCAGAACACGACCAGGATGATCACGCCGGCCGTCGCTTTCCGGTTGGAAGCCACGGCCCGTAGCAGGCCCCACACCGCTCCGCCCCTGAAGCGGGCCCAATAAGCTTTGGGCCCGAAATGGAGCTGGGCAGCGTGGTGGCCATCGTCAACCTAAGCCTGAGTGCGTGTCCGGGGGTCGAGCAGGATGGTAGCGAAGTCCATCAGGAGGACGGCGGTGAGCACGCACACGGTTATGAACAGGAACAGGGTCTGCATAAGGGCAAAATCCTCGTTTTCCACCGCTTGCAGGAGCATGTACCCGACTCCGGGGTAGGAGAAGACGTACTCGACCAGTATGGCCCCGGACACCACGAAGCCGAGCGACATGGCGAAGCCAGCCAGGTTGGGGAGGACGGCATTTCGGCCGGCGTAATTGAACATGATCCGCAGTGGTGACAGTCCCTTGGCGCCGCGCCATACGCACGTAGTCCTCGGACAACGTTGAGATCATGTTGTTGCGCATGGTAAGGACCCAACCGCCTATCGAAGTGACCAGGATCACAATGGCGGGAAGGAAAGCGTGTTTCAGCACGTCTTCGATGAAGTGCCAGCTCCACCCGACGGTGTCCGTATTGGAATACCCGAAGCCCTGAGGGAACCACCCGAGGGTGACGGAGAACACCAGGAGCACCATCAAGGCCAGGAAGAAGTACGGGAAAGCCGAAATAATCACGAAGATCGGTGGCATAACGCCGTCGAGCGTGCTGCCTCGTCGCCACGCCGCCACCATGCCCACGAGGGTCCCGGCGGCAAACGCCAGCACAGTCGTGATGCCAACGAGGCCGAGGGTCCACGGCAGGGCGGCGAAGACCACCTGAGAGACGGGGTCGGGGAAAAAGGTGAGCGATGTCCCGAAGTGCCCGGTGAACATGTTGCCCAGGTAGGTGAAGTACTGATGGAGGGAGCTTTCGCTGCTATTTACGCCGAAAGCGATCTCCAGGGCCTTTAGCGCCTGGCCATTTATGCGGCCTTTGTACCGCGCCATCATGGCTTCGGCCGGGTTGCCCGGCATCAGCCGGGGGAGCACGAAGTTGATCGTCAGACAGGCCCACAACGTGACGATGAAGAAGCCCAGGCGACGCGTTACATAACGCATTGGCCTGCTCCGGCGTCGCCTGGGCTCATTGTGCTGCTACCGGTTGCCCCGTGTAAGACGGGTCGTCCGGGTCGTCATCGTCGAGGCCATTGAGGCACGTAGGGACCTATTTGGGGACGAGGTGCAGCAGGAGCTGCTCGTCGTCGGGGAGCTGGTAAATGGCCGGCTGGGCGTAAGGGTTTTGCGGGGTGATCCAGCCTGAGAAGGTGCCCGTGTCGTACTGGTACCAGTCCACTTCCTCCGTCATCGGGATGACCGGGACGTCGGTCAGCATGACCTGTTCGAGCTGGTTGACGATGCTGTGCTGGGTGGCAGTGCTCGTGGTGGCCGCGTACTCGTCGAACAGCTGGTCAGTCTTGGGGTTGGCGTAACGCTCCCAGTTGGTGGACGCCGGCTTGCCGATGGGCGCGGTGTTGCCGCTATAGAGCAACTGGCGTAGCTCGTAGTACGGGCTGGGACCGCCGGACTCGAAGTCATACGCCAGCTGGTAATGGCCGTTGAAGACCTGGGCGTCGAAGTCGGTCCCGGTGAGGTTGTCGGGGGTGAGCTTGATGCCGACCTGGGCCAGCTCACTGGCGATCACGTTTACCGAGGCTACCCAGTCGGAGTTGCCGCCCACGTTGATGATGGTGAAGGCCAGCCGCTTGCCGTTCTTTTCGAAGACCCCGTTGGACATCTTGTAGCCGGCCTTTTCCAGGATGGACTTGGCCTTGCCCGGGTTGTAGGCGTAGTTGTACTTCGACGTCAACGACTTGTCCAGCCAGGAGCCGAAGGTGGGCGTGACGATGGCAGCCTGGTTGGACGGCGGCTCGTAGCCGTACTCGCCGATGGCAGATACCCGCTGGCGGTCAACCCCGTAGGCCATCGCTTCGCGGACCGCGAGCTGGTTGAGCGGCGCCACGCTGAGGTTGATGAACATGTCGACGTTGGCTATGGGAGGGAACCAATAGTGGTAGCTGGAGCTCTTGGAAGTGTAAAAAGCCTTGATGTTGGGGATGAACTGGGCCCCCAGCTGGGCCACTCCGGTAGCCAGCTCCTCGTTGGCCGGCGTGTTTGACGTAAACGCCGGGTACTCGATCGTTTTCACCTTGGGCAGGCCCGGCTGCCAGTAATTGGGGTTGGCCCTGTAGGTGATGTTCTGGCCCGTGCACTTGGTCAGCGTGTAAGGGCCGGTGCCCACCGGCGAGGCGTCGTTGTAAGTAACGGCGTTTTTGACCGATGCCCAGACGTGCTGGGGCAGGACGTCGACCTGGTCCGCCACGTAGAAAAAGTACGGGACGGCCGGCTTGTCGAAGGTGAGCACCACGTTGTCCCCGCTCTGGCTGACGCTCTTGAGCACCGACCAGATGGAGTTGAGGTCCAGGGCCGGGTTGGCCTTCAACAGGTTGTACGTGAACGCGACATCGGCGGCGGTCATAGGCACGCCGTCGCTCCATTTAACCCCCTTGCGGATGGTGAAGGTCAGGACCTTGTTCCCATTGCTCCAGGCCCATGAGGTGGCCAGCCAGGGCGTGGCCTTGCCGTTCTCCAGCGTGTTGACGTACACGAGCGGCTCGTAGAAAAAGCCAACTGACTGACCCCATACGGCCGGGTTGTACGGGTTGAAGCTGCACGGCCACAGCGACCCGCCCTCATTGGAAATGGTGAGGATCCCCGATGATGACGGTGCTGCGCTCGCCACTGATGGCGTCGCGGTCAGGCCCAGGGCCATGACGGCCGGGCCCATCAATAACGTTCCTAACCAACGTCTTTTCATATTTGCTTTTCTTTCTCCCTCAGGGTTGTGGTACGGGCAAACGGATCCCCAGGGGGGCGAGGTTGGCACCCGCGACCTCGGCCCCCAGGGCCAACGCACCGACGAGCGGAGCGTCGAAAGGATAGGCGGCTATAACTAGCTCAGGGGGATAGGGGACCCCTGATTTGAGTGCCTGCTCCAGGGGAGCCTGAAGGCGTTCCCAGGATCTTGCCATCCCACCGCCGATGGCGACACGGGCGGGGTCGACGGCGATGACCAGGTTTACCAGATGTGAGCTCAGCTGGCGGATCAACGCGGTAATCAATGACCCGAGCCTGGGGTCGGCCTGAGCACCACCGAATACATCGCCGGCGGTAACCAGCCGCCCGAGGAGGCGCGAACCACTGGCGGCGAGCCCCATCCCGCTTACAGTGCCCTCCAGAATTGAGCGGGCGGCTATTTCCAGGCCCACATCACCGGCGTCGACCAGGTTGTAGCCGATCTCGCCGGAGGCACCGTGGGCTCCCTTCACGACCCGGCCATCCACAACGATGGCGGCACCCAGGCCCGTCCCCAGGTTGAGGTAAATCGCCGGGTCGTAGCCGGCCAGCGCCCCCCAACGGGCCTCGGCGGTGGCGGCCGCCTTGACGTCGGTGGCCACCCGCACGGGGGCACCGAAGGCCGCTTCGACGGCGCCCGCCAGGCCCATGTTTTCCCAGCCAGGGATGGCCGGGGCCAACTCCACCCGGTTTTCCAGCGGGATCCCGATGGTCGAGACACCTACGGCGGCGAGCCGCGCCCCCGTCCCCAGCGGGGCCAACAGAGAGCGGCCGGCGGCCACGGCGCGAGCCAGCACGGCGTCTGCCCCTTCGTCCGGGAGGGTGGGGACCTTGTTATTACGCAGGCAGCGCCCGTCCAGCTCACAGACCGCGAGGGCAATCTTGGTGCCCCCAAAGTCGATCCCCAGGACTACGTCCACTGCACCTCCCGACCCTTTATTTGGCCGACCCCTTCATCTGGCCGACCCCTTCATCTGGCCGACCCCTTATATTTGGCCGACCCCCTTTCATCTGGCCGACCCCTTCATCTGGCCGACCCCTTCATCTGGCCGACCCCATCGCTTGACGATCCTCTGGCATCCTGACAGGAAAGTTACCTATCTACAAGGCGCCGTAAGGATCTACGGTTACGAGATGATAAACCGTTCGTTGTTGAACCGGGGTTCGGGGACGCCGGTGGCCGGAGTTGCCGCGGAAACGAGCGGGGTAGTGGCGGGACGGCCTCAGTTACTGCGAGCCATGAACGAGGAAAACCTGCTCAACGCTTTGCGCCGGGGCGGGCCTCTGATGCGGGCGGACCTGACCCGCGTGTGCGGTCTCTCAAAACCCACAGTGGGGCTCGGTCTGGCCAACCTGGAGCGGGACGGCCTCGTTCGCGTCGCCGGGCGGCGGACGGGGATGAAGGGCCCTTCGGCCTTGCTGTACGAGGTTGATCCCGACGCCGGCAACGTGTTGGCGCTGGATGTGGGCGAGGAATATGTTCGCGGCGCTCTAGCCGACCTCGCCGGCACGGTTCGTTCGCGGGGTAACCGTAAGGTTCATGCGGCCAGGAGCCACACCCGCGTGTCCGAGTTGATCGGCCTGGCCGCTGAGCTACTTGATCACGCGGGAGTGGCCCATGAAGAAGTGACCCAGGTGGTCGTGGGTAGCCCCGGCATATATGACCGCCGGCGCGACAGTCTCATGCTCGCCGCCGGTCTGCCCGGATGGGGGCATACCGGGGTAGTGGCCGAACTTCGCCGCGCCCTGGGGCCGAGCACAGTGGTCGAGAACGACATCAACCTGGCCGCGTTGGCCGAGCGCGACCATGGCCACGGGCGTGGTGTGGACAGCTTCGCTTTTGTCTCCATCGGCACCGGGATAGGTATGGGGCTCGTGCTCGAGGGCCAGCTTCATAAAGGGATCCACGGGGCCGCCGGCGAAGTCGGTTTTCTCCCGTTGAGCGGCGAGGCCATGGTCGATGTCTCGGATGCCCGCCGCCGGGGGCCGATGGAAGCGGCCGCATCAGCGGCAGGGGTGGTCCGGGCGGCGCGTCGGAACGGCGTGCCCGGCCGTCTATCTGCCCGGCGTGTTTTCGAGGCGGCGGCGGCGGGGGACGAGGTGGCCATGAGTGTCGTCGCCGAGGAGGCCAGCCTGGTGGCGAGAGCGATCGCCTCGGTCGTCCTGGTCGTAGACCCCGACCTGGTAGTCCTGGGGGGTGGTATCGGCAGCGCACCTGGCTTTGCCGCAAAGGTCGGTGCCGCGCTGCGCAAACTGGTCCCGACCGTCCCCGATCTCCGCGTCAGCGCTACGGGTGGGGACGCCACCGTGGCCGGCGGGCTACGGCTCGGGATCGACATGGCCTGGCGCCAGGTGCTCGACCGGGGTTGAGGGCCCTTCGGCGTGCAACGGCACTTGCACCCGGCCAATAACGACGTCGGTGCGGCCCCTTAGAGCTCGTTCGATGACCATGTCGAGGTGGTTGTGCAGGAACAGGTACTGGATCCGGTCCGGAACTGCGACGGGGACGAGCACCATTATCTGCTCCTCTTCTCGCTGGCGGAGGTCATCGATGAAGGCGACGATGGGCCTGACCACGGACGCGTACTCGGTGCGCAAGACGCGGAGCGGCACCCCCGGGCCCCACCGGATCCAGTCCTCTTCCAGCTTGCGGGCGCGTTCGGCCTCCGGCGAACTGCCGCCGCCACCGTCGGCTGTGCTGTCAGCCAGGCTTGCCCTCTCCCCGCCCTTCACATCGGAGTCCCTGGCCGTCGCCTTCCCGTCGCCTTCGGGGCTGCCTCCGTCTGCGCCATCACCGTGCTCGCTCTGAGCGCCGACGCCCGGGTTGGCATCCTTGTCGCTCTCGCTCCCGGCCGCCCCGGCGTCCTCCATAACGACGCTGACGGCCACCACCTGGTGGCTGATGCTCAGCGCCTCCGAGATGGCTTGTTCGGTCAGCCGGGAGACGCCCGACACCGGCACTACGACAATGGTCGGCTTGGCCGCCGGCCGCACGGGCACCTGCCCGATCTCCAGGGCTTGCGCCGCTCTCTGGTAGTAGGCGTGGACGCGTGTGAACATGAAAATGAAGACGGGGACAGCGACAACTACCACCCATGCTCCGGCCGTGAACTTGGTGAAGAGGAAAATGATGGTTGCCGCCGCCGTAGCCACCGCGCCGGTGGCGTTCACCACCGACCGTCGACCCCAGTGCGGAGGGCGAGTTCGACGCCAGTGGACCACGAGACCGCTTTGGGACAGCGTGAACCCGGTGAAAACACCAATAGCAAACAGCGGGATGAGCCGTTCGGTATTGCCATTTACGGCAACCAGCAATACTGCCGACATCACGGTCAATGCCCATATGCCGTTGCCGAACACCTGACGGTCATCGCGAAGGGAGAAAAGGTGGGGCAAGTAATTGTCGCGTGCCAGAAGGCTCCCCAGGACCGGGAGGCCGCCAAACGAGGTATTGGCGGCCAGAGCGAGGACCAGGGTAATGGTGAGCGAGACGGTGTAGTAGGCCCAGTGCCTGCCGACCGCATAGGCCATTATCTGGCTGAGGACGGTCTGGCCCGACCGGGGGCCAACGTGCCAGCGGCGGGCCAAGACGGCCAGACCAATGAGCATTACCGCCAGGATGACCCCCAGCAGAGCTTCAGTACGCTTGGCCAGGACCACGCGAGGCTGCCTGAAGAGGGGGACCCCGTTCGCTATCGCCTCGACACCGGTAAGAGCGGAGCAACCGGCCGAGAAGGCCTTTAACACGAGCAGCACGCTGACCGCCTCGAGGCTGTGCGTCGGCATGAGCGACTGGCCGGGCTGAGGGACATTGAGCGCCAGGGGATGTATGAGCCCAATGGCGATGATCGCCAGCAGGCCCACTATGAAAACAATGGTGGGGAGCAGGAACGCCCGAGCCGCTTCGCCCAGGCCTCTCAGGTTGAAAAGGGTGACGACGGCCAGGATGCCAAGGCAGATGGGCACCGTAGCCGACGTCAGGCTC
This sequence comes from uncultured Acidimicrobiaceae bacterium, assembly GCA_963749305.1. GTDB lineage: Bacteria > Actinomycetota > Acidimicrobiia > Acidimicrobiales > Palsa-688 > Fen-671. Next base: position 481,145 of record CAVVMN010000008.1, on the reverse strand, counting down.
GGGAAGGCGGATGTAAGGGAGCCGACCCCAGCGGCGATGGAGACGGCGACGGTAAGGGTGTAGTCGACAACCAGGGCCGCCGCTGCGACCAGGCTGGCCTTGCGGCCCAGGTTGGCTCTGGATACCGCGTAGGCGCCCCCTCCACCGGGATACGCGTCGATGACCTGGCGGTATGAGATAACCAAGATGGCCAGGAGGGCAACGATGGCGATCGTTATGGGGAGCACGAGCCCGAGTGCGCTGGCGCCCGCGGCTGCCAATACGACGATGATCGCTTCCGGGCCGTAGGCCACGGACGTCAGCGCGTCGAGCGAAAGGGCGGAAAGCCCCTCGACCGGGCTGATCTGCTGTTTGGACACGTCCCGGGCCCGCAACGGCGGACCGACCAGAACTTGTCTCAGAGAGGTGGCGACTGGCTGTTTGGGCCGCTCGTCTCCCACGGTCTCAACAGTACGGAACGCGGGGCCGGCAGTGCAGCGTCCGGGCGCGAACAAGGGCTCCCCAAGGGAGCCCTTGTCCTGCTGTTTACCGAGTTACAGGAAGCTTCGGTAGCTTCAGGCCGCCACCCGCTCGGTGTTGACGGCTACTTCGTCGCTGGCCCGCTTCTCAGCTGGGGTCAGCCAGTGCAGCTCGCCGAGGTGGTGGGCCTGGCGCCAGGTCTCGACCTCGTGCAACGTCAAGCCGGCCAGCGCAATCCCCACAAAGGCCAGGCCAAACGCGAACACCAGCGATACCAGAGTGGTACCGCTAAATGCTCCGGCGGTGAACACGATCAAAGTAGCGGCGGCTACCGACATCACCGCGTCTAGTCCGCGCTGGGCGACGCCGCGATGGCTATCGAGTTGCGCCAGGAGAGAAACCAGCAGGACACCGATAGCGACGCCAAAACCGGTCCACGTCACAGCGCCAGTACTAAGCGATTGGGTGAAAACCACGAGCGCTCCACCCAGTACAGCGATAAGCACATTAGTGAAATAGCGCGTGCTCATTATACTCTGCCTCCTCTACTGTATTTATGCCCGACAAGAGGCGAGCGTCGCCTATGAGACAAAAAGGTTCAGGTGCTTGGCAGGCCACTCAATACTGAAAATGAGAAGCGTCTGCAGCACCGCGAGCTCCTTCTCTCTTATCGGCCCTCGTCACTTGGTTAGCACTTATATTGCGTTAAGCTTTCCAACGCAACCCGTGCCGTTATATTCCCGATGACGGCCACCGCCGGCCGGCCCAAAAAGCCCCGGCTAACCCGAGGAGGCCCAGGGCCCAGAGCTCAGGGTACCAGCGGAACCCGATATACCGAAATACGACGTGCTGTTGCCCGGGGCCGAGCGGGATGCCGATTAGTGCTGGGGCCAGCATCTCGGTGGGGACGGGCCGGCCATTTACCCATGCATGCCAGCCAGGGTCGTACGACACCGAAAGGAGCAGCGTGCCAGCTTTGTTCATAGTGACGTTGGTGCTGAGGGAGCCGCTGGCGAGGTCGGCGTCGGTGCTATCGACGTTCCCCGGTGGCGGGACGCCGAGCTCGACGTTTGCTCCTGGGAGCGGGGGGCGGGGGGCGGGGGAGCCCTGGCCATCGGACCGACCAGTCCTCGTTGGGCCGAGCTCGTACAAGAGGTCCAGTGAGCTACTGCCCACGTCCGCCCGGTTGGCGGCGAGAGCGCCGGTGACCTCCACCGGGTCGACGTACCCGTTCGCTTTGATCTGCCATAGCGAATAGGGCCCGCGCACCATGACCCGTTGAGCGGGGACCGGGGAGCCGGTCCCCGTCGGGAGGAGGATGTAGCGGATCCCGAACAAGGCATAATCGGCCGGGTTGTCCTCGTCGAAGTTCGTTTCGGGATCGAGCATCAGCGACAACGTCGGGACGAGGTAAGTGGCCTCGTCGACGTCCTGGCTCTCCAGGTATTTGTACACCGGGACCAGGCCTACGGTGAAGCTCTGGCCCCAGTTGCTGGAGAGCCCGGCATAAGTCCGCCCGCCTCCGTGCTGCTTGATATACGCGACCAGCGGACCGATTTGCGCGCCCTGCGATTCGTCGCCGGCCCTCTGTACCTGGATAGCGGCCGCATCTCGATCGTCGTAACTGGCTATTTGCGAGACCGCGGGTGACACCCAGGCGATGGCGCCGACAGCCATACACCCGATAGCCAGAAACCGCATGGGCCTCCAGGCGACGAGCAAGTCAACGACGCGCCGCAGGACTTGCCAGACCAGGACCACTCCGGTACCGGCCAGGTACAACCCGGCCAGTTGGCTGCCCATGACGAAGCGCCGGAAATACAGGTCGGCGTGGGCCGGCACCAGGTAGGCCAGAGTGCCCCAGGTAGTCGACCCGAAACTGAGCAGCAGGCTGGTTACGAACAACGCCACGAGCCCTCGTGTCAGAGCATTTTTGCGCCAGCGCACCACGGCCAGAGCGCCACCGATTATCACCGTGATGGTAATTATCGGCAGCGCCCGTTTGGCGTCGAACACCTGGCCCGTGAACAACCATATGAGCTCTTGGCGGAAGCCGTACCCTTTCATGTACTGGGTGCCCGCCAGCGGCTGGTTGATGGCCGACCATTTGCTCATCAGGACGAGCGGGACGATGACCCACGCCGCCGCCGCCAGGGAAGCAGCAAAAAGCACGCCCGACCGGGCCAGGCGGGCTACCAGCCGGCCCTCGGCGCACAAGCCCAACACGAACACCCCGAGGAAGGCGAGGTAGCCGCACATAAAGTGCAGCCCGACGGTAAGGCCGATCAGCGCCGCCGCCACCCAAATGAACCGGGCCTCTTTCATTGCTCGCCACGTTGCCGCCCAGGCAAACGGCAGCACCCATGACCCGAGGAGCTGGGTCCATAGCTCAGCGCCGCCGATCCAGAGGTAGGAGCCATGCTCGAACCCGACACCCGTAAAGCTCACAACGAAGGGCGACAGGATGGCGGCGGCGGCCGCCGCCGACCGTTGGAACCCGAACAACCGGGCCGAGGAATAAATGGCCAACGGCCAACAACACACCAGGAGGTAGACCGACCAGCGATAGGCCTCGTTGGGCCCCACGACGGTGCCGGCCAAGCCGGTGAGCACAGACCCGAGGCTCTGGTAGTGGAGGAACTGAGCCGAGCCGAGGCCAATATATGGGAACCACGCACTGAAGGGGAGGCGGCCCTCCGAGATCAATGTCGCCGCGAAACGGGTCATTTGCTCGTGTACCGACCCGTCGTTCAGGTACGTGACCGGTAGTGTAGTGGCGCGCAGGCTCCAAAGCTCCCAGCCGACGAGGGCTACCACCAGGGCTAGCGGTGCCCAATGCCAGCGGCTCCGAACCCGCTCGTTAGCGGGCACCACCCCGGCGGCGGCCGGCGTTAGGCCCGCGGGCGGCGACAGGACGTTGAGGGGCCGCACCGCCGCCGTGCGTGCCTCAAACATGCACCCGGACTTTACGTTGTCAAAGGGGTCATCTCCATTCAGGCACCCGCCGAACAGCCAGGCACAAGTCTCTTACTCAGCGCGGCCATAAGCCTGGATCTCCTTGAGCTCCTTGGCGCTGAGCTCGCGGGGCGCCTCACCGCGCTCTGCTTTTTCTTTGTAGACGTGGCGGCGGATGCCGTCGACCACGTCGGGGTTGGCCAGGGTCGTGATATCGCCGACGTCGGCGAAATTGGAGATGCTGGCGATGACCCGCCGCATGATCTTTCCCGACCGTGTCTTTGGCATATCGGCTACGATCCAGACGTTTTTCGGCCGGGCCACCTTCCCTATCTGCACCTCGATCGACTTTTTTACCTTGTCCTCGATCTCGGGGCTGGGAGAGAGGCCCGGTTGCAGCGAGACGTACATTTCGACCACCCGGCCACGTACCTCGTCGATAACGGGTACAGCGGCGGCCTCGGCCACCTCCGGTACGGTGAGCACGGCGGACTCGAGCTCTTTGGTGCCCAGACGATGGCCGGCGACATTGATCACGTCATCGATGCGCCCGAGGATCCGGTAGTAGCCATCGAGGGCTTGCACCGCCCCGTCACCGCAGAGGAAGGGCCAATCGCGCCAGTCCGTGCTCGATTTGTCGTGGTTGTACTTTGCGTAATAGGTCTGGACGAAGCGCTCTGGCTGGCCCCAGACGGTCTGCATAATGCCGGGCCATGGGTTGCGGATGCAGATATTGCCGGCCCGGCCGGTGCCGGGCTCGACCACCTTTCCCTCCTCGTCGTATATGACCGGGTATATCCCGAGCGCGGCAGGACCACAGCTACCTGGTTTCATCGGTTTGAGCGCCGGCAGCGTGCTGCCGAGGAAACCACCGGTCTCGGTCATCCACCATGTGTCGACTATGACCGCCTCTCGCTTGCCGACGGCTTCGTGGTACCAGCGCCAGACTTCGGGCTCGATCGGTTCGCCTACCGTGCACATCAATTTGAAGTGGTAGTCGTACTTCGCCGGCTCGTCAGGGCCGAGCTTGCGCAGCATGCGGATCGTCGTAGGTGCTGTATGGAAAATGTTCACCCCGAGACGCTCGGCGATCCGCCAGGGGCGAGCGGCGTCGGGGTAAGCCGGAGCGCCCTCATACAGCACGCTGGTCGTGGCGAGCGCCAACGGGCCGTAGACGATGTACGAATGCCCGGTTATCCAGCCGATGTCGGCAAAACACCAATACGTGTCCTCTGGGTGGATATCGAGGTAGTACTTCGAAGTGCCGGCCACGTACGACAGGTACCCTCCGGTCGAGTGCTGGGCGCCCTTGGGCCGACCTGTCGTCCCGCTCGTATACATAAGGAACAGCGGCGCCTCTGCCGGCATCGAGACAGGCGGCACTACTTTGCGCAGGTACTCACCGATGACCTCGTCTACGAAATAGTCCCGCCCTTCCACCATCGGGCTTTTCGAGAGGTACTGGCCCGGGCGGCGCCGCCACACGAGCACCTTCTCGATCTCGACCCCTTCTTCCTTGGCGATGGCAATGGCCTCGTCAGCCTTTGCCTTGTGGTCCAAGAGCTTCCCGTCGCGGTAGTAGCCGTCGATGGTGACGAGCACTCGGCTACCCGAGTCGGCAATGCGGCCGCCGCATGCCGTACCGGAGAAGCCGGCGAACACCTCGGAATGGACGACGCCGAGGCGGGCGCAGGCGAGCATCGATACCGGCAGCTCCGGCACCATGGGCATGTGGAAAGTCACCCGGTCGCCGGTCTCGAGCCCACAAAAGCCTTGCAATAGCGCGGCGAACTCGTTGACCTGTCGGTACAGGTCCCTATAAGTTATCGTCTTTGTTTCTTCGAGCTCCTGTTCTGGGACCCAGATAAAGGCCGCTTTGTTGGCCTTTGTGGGCAGGTGCCGGTCAACGCAGTTATAGCTTGCGTTGAGACGCCCACCGACGAACCACTTCCAGAACGGCGGGTTGCTCGTATCGAGCGTGGTCTGCCAGTACTGGTCCCAATCGAGCAGGTCCGCATACTCACGGAAACACTCGGGGAAGTGTTCCTCCGTGAACTGCTCGTATATCCCCGGGTCCGACGCATTGGCTTGCCCAACGAACTGGGCCGAAGGGTAGAAGTACTCCTCCTCCCGCCAGTGGACCGCAATCTGGGCCTCGTTTACCGAGGCCCCCGTCTCTTCTGTGTTTGTCATGGACCACCTCCCTCACATGGTGAGGAGCTCCGAAGCGGATAGTACCAAGCCATCGCGGTTACCGCGCCCGGCCAGCCGGACTTTAGCCGGTGCGCCGTCGGTCCCGGATATCGGTCCTTCGCGCCCGCGGGGCCGGGGTGGCGCCAGTTAGCGCACGCCTCCGGCACCTCGGGCGAGGAGCTATGGGCCAGTAGCTATGGACCGGTAGCTATGGACAGGTAGCTATGGACAGGGCTCAGTAACGGTAGCCCTCTGGCTTGTACGGGCCCTCGAGGGGCACGCCGATGTACGCCGCCTGGTTCTCTGTTAGTTCGGTCAACTTCGCCCCCAGCTTGCCCAGGTGAAGCCGGGCCACTTTTTCGTCGAGCTCTCGAGGCAGCACGTGGACGCCGATGGGGTAACGACCTGTGTTGTTGAACAACTCGATCTGGGCGATCACCTGGTTGGTGAAACTGGTCGACATCACGAAGCTCGGGTGACCAGTGGCGCAGCCCAGGTTGACCAGCCGTCCCTCAGCCAGCACGATCACTGCGTGGCCGTCTGGGAACTCCCAAGCATCTACTTGAGCCTTGATGGGATGGCGAGTAATCCCCGGGTAGCGAGCCAGGCCGGCGATGTCCACCTCATTGTTGAAGTGGCCGATATTGCAGACGATGGCATTGTGCTTCATCCGCGCCATATCGTCCGCCATAACCACGTCTTTATTGCCGGTGGCAGTTACGAAAATGTCGACCATGCCGACCGCATCGTCGAGTGTGACGACCTGGTAGCCCTCCATGGCCGCCTGGAGAGCGCAGATGGGGTCGACCTCAGTAATCAGGACGCGAGCCCCTTGACCGGCCAGGGACTGGGCACAACCCTTGCCCACGTCCCCGTACCCGCATACCAACGCCACCTTGCCCGCCACCATCACGTCGGTGGCCCGGAAAATGCCGTCGATCAAGGAATGGCGCACGCCGTACAGGTTGTCGAACTTGCTCTTCGTGACGGAGTCGTTGACGTTCATGGCGGGGAAGAGCAGCGCCCCGGCCTCGGCCCGCTGACGTAAGCGGTTGACCCCTGTTGTCGTTTCCTCGCTGACGCCTTTGATGGCGGCCGCCATTTTTGTCCACATGCCCGGGCGGGTACGAAGCGTGCGCTGGAGCGTGGCCGTGATGATGCCGAACTCCTCGCTGTCCTCTGGTCCCAGGTCAGGGACCCGGCCTTCGCGTTCAGCCTCCACCCCGAGGTGAACGAGCAGGGTAGCGTCGCCGCCATCGTCAACGATCATGTTCGGGCCCTCATCGCCCGGCCACGCAAGGGCCTGTTCGGTGGCCCACCAGTATTCCTCCAGGGTCTCGCCCTTCCAGGCGAACACGGGCACCCCGGCCTCAGCTATGGCCGCCGCGGCGTGGTCTTGAGTGGAGAAGATATTGCAGCTCGCCCAGCGCACCTCGGCGCCGAGAGCCACGAGGGTCTCGATAAGGACGGCCGTCTGGACCGTCATATGGAGGGATCCGCTGATACGGGCACCTGCCAGAGGCCGCTCATCTGCGTACTCGGCGCGGAGGGCCATGAGCCCCGGCATTTCAACCTCGGCAAGATTGATTTCACGCCGCCCAAACGGGGCGAGAGATATGTCTGCGACCCGGTACGGTGGGGCGTCGCCGACGCCCGGGCTGGCGCCGGAGCCGAGGTCGGCGCCCGCTTCGGTCGTGGAAACTTGTGGTCCTGGCATAAGGGCTCCTTTGTTGGGACAGTTGGTATGCCGGCGCGAGGACGCGCCAAAACAGGAGGTTTTGAAGGCCGGGGCCATCGAGCCCTTCCCCAACGGGTCAGCCACTACTCATTCTAGCGCCCGCGCGGGCAGTGGTCCCAGGGGCAGTGGTCGGGCCACGGCCCGTGGCTACCCATTGAACGCCGTGGCGCCCCCGGGTCGAGGCGCTCTTGGACCAGCTGGCGGACCATTTCGACAAACGCCGGGCTATCGCTGACGGAGGGCACCCTGACCAGATTTGCGCCTTTTTCCTCTGCCACCGCAGCCGCCTCCACGTCGAGGTCGTGGACGATCTCCATGTTGTCGCACACGAAACCGATCGGCGCCACTACCACCGTGCTGGCGGGCGAAGCCATGATGACATCGCGGATGTCGGGCTCCAGCCAGGGCGAGCTTGGTGGGCCTGAGCGGCTTTGCCAGGCCAGCTGCCAGCTGGTGACGCCGGCCCCCTCGGCGACCAGCCTGGCCGTCTCGGTCAGCTGCTCCACGTACGGGCTGCTGGCAGCCATGGGTGTGGGCACGCTGTGGGCGGTGAACACGACTTCTACTTCATTGGGTTCTACCTCGTTCAGTTCCAACCGATCGTTCGGGCCGCCGGTGTTCTCGTGCTCCAGGCGAGACTCCGCCGAGAAGGGCCTGAGCGCCCGGGCCAGGTTCGCAGCCCAGGGCTCGACCCAGCCCGGGTGGTTGTAATAGAGCCGCAGTTTGTCGACGATGGGCGCGTCTGCGCCGACCCGGAGACGAGCCGACGCGATGTCGTCCAGGTACTGCCGGCAGCTGCTGTACCCGGCGTACGCAGAGGTTACGAAGGCCAGTGCTCGCTGGACTCCGTCGTCACGCATCTCGGCCAGGGTGTCGTCAAGGAGCGGGTGCCAGTTCCGGTTCCCCCAGTAGAGCCTGAGGCCCACGTCGGCCAACTCGGGCCGCAGCGCCTCCATCAGCTCCCTGCACCTGGCGTTAAGAGGGCTGGCGCCACCAGCGGCGTAGTAGTGCTCAGCCACTTGCGCGATGCGTTTTTCCGGGATGCCTCGCCCGGCTGTGACCCGGCGCAGGAAGGGCATCACGTCCTCCCGGTGCTCAGGGGCGCCGAACGATACCAGCACCAAAGCCTGATAGGCCTCCATCCTCGGCACCCTAGCCAGTGCCGATCAGCCAGTGCCGATCACGTGGCCGGCAACCAGGCTCATCCGGGCTGTCGGTCCAGGCCCAGGGCTTGCTGGCCTGATGGCACAAGCCCGAAGGCAGAATGGTGGCGTGCCCGCCCGTTTGCTCAGCGCCATGACGGCGGCCGTGCTCAGCGCCGCCGCCGGCTCCCTACCCGCGGCATCCTCAGCCAGTGCCACCCAGTCGCCGGGCCTTTATCGGCTCGCTGCGTCGGCCGCCACTTGCGGTCCGACCAGTGGGCCCGGGCAAGCGCCATGGCCTCAGTTCGGTGGCGACGCGACGCGTTCAGGCACCGCTCGTCCTGGCCCGGGAGGGACAGCGGCAGCGACCAGCGTCCAACTGCACAGGGCGTGGGCCACGCCGGCACTTGACGGCGCCGTGTACGCTCAGCCGCTGGTGGCGGGTGGTTGCCTGTTCGTGGCTACCGAGGACGACAGCGTCTATGCCTTTTCGGCCACCACTGGCGCATTGCGATGGCATACCCACCTGGCCACGCCCGTTACCGGCGGGCTGCCCTGCGGCGATATAAGCCCGTCAGGTATCACCGGCACCCCCGTGCTCGACCCGGTCAACGGGTCCCTATGGGTAGTCGTGCTGACCAGCGGCGCCGGAGGCCCCGTGCACCAGGCCATCGAACTGAGGTCCAGCAACGGCCAGGTCGAACGGCGTCAGGCCTTTGCCCTGCCGGGGCGGGAGGCGGCGGCAGAGCAGGAAAGAGGCGCCCTGGCGCTGGAGGATGGGAACCTCTACGTCCCCCTCGGCGGCCTCTTCGGCGACTGCAACAACTACGACGGCGGGGTGGTGTCAGTCCCCGACGCCGGCGGCCACTCCCCCGGGTATTGGGAAGTACCCACGGCTCGAGGGGCCGGGATGTGGGAACCGAGTGGCATTGACATTTTGGCCAATGGAGAACTGCTGATCGCCGACGGGAACGGCGCGGCCGCTCCCGGCCAGAGCTTTGATGGCTCGAACGCCGTAATAGAACTGTCCCCTGCGCTCAAGACCGTCGGCTATTTTGCGCCTGTCAATTGGGCACAACTCAACCAGGACGACGGCGACCTCGGTTCGTCGGGGCCCGCCGTGCTACCGGGCGGGATGGCGCTCCAGGTCGGCAAAGCGGGCACCGGGTACCTGGTGAGCACAGGCCACCTTGGCGGTGTGGGGAACGGCGTCGCTTCGCTCCAGATCTGCAGTGGGGCGGGGGCGTTCGGGGCCGACGCCGTCTCGGGTGAGACCGCTTACGTCCCTTGCACCAACGGTTTGACTGCGGTCTCCGTCAGGGGCACGTCGTTGCACCTTTTGTGGCATTCGTCTGGCGGCGGCGGTGAGGGGTCCCCGGTCGTGGCCGGAGGAAAGGTGTGGGAAGAGACGCCCACCGGCGAGCTGTTCGGTATAAATGCATCGACGGGCGCCGTTGTTCAGACGATGAACTTCCCTGCGCCCGCCACACATTTCCCTTGGGTAATTGCCGTTGGCGGAGCCTTTTATACTCTCGATGGCCAGAGCGTTATTGCGATGGGGCATTTATAGCGAAAGATAATTCTGGGCGGGTGCCAAGCCGTCGACGTTGGCTCGTTACCGCACCCGGTAAATCGCCAAATACCGGACGCCCCAATTGGCGCACTGGCCATAGGAGGGTTCCCAAATGTCGATATGGTTGCCGATGATCATGCCGCCGGTGTCGTCGGCCGTCCGTTCGCCTATGCCAGGTACATAGATGGTCGATCCGAGGGGGATGACGCTCGGGTCGACGGCAACACTCTCCATGCCGGCCACAGCGCCATCCGCGGTATGACCGTAAAGGTCGTAGCAAGTCACCATGAAGGTGCCCAATGGGCCCGGGCCGGCTGAGTGGGCGGCGGTGACGCGACGTGCCGGGCTGTTGTCGTGGTGGCCGGCACGCTTTTGGTCGCCAACAACTGGCCCGCTTTGTGGGTAGCCGAGCCATGGGTGCCAATTGCATGGGTGCCAGTTGCATGGGTGCCAGTCGCATGGGTGCCAGCAACCTGGTTCTGCTTGGGGTGTACCCGGACGGTCGTGGCCGGCCCGGCAGCCAAGACCGGGCGTGAAGTACGCGCCGACTTGGCAGACGAGTGGGTCAACTTATTGGCAGAAATGTCACTCCGAGTAGCCGAAAGGTTGTTGTGACGGCCAGTAGTTGAAGGGCGAGCAGTGGTTGTCCGGGTGGTAGATGCAGTGTTTCTTGTCGTAGACAAGGTTTTGCCGTCCCGACCGTCATGAGCGGGGCCCGTGCGGAGCCGCTGGCCGGCCCCGCGACGAGGATAAAGGCAGCTAGCGACAGGGACATTACGGCCCGGCGCGCTACAGGTATGCTGCGGTTAAGAACGCGCCAGGGCGCGCTCTGCTGACGTTTTGGCAACAATGCCTCCTTGGTCGCGTGCCAACCCGTTGCGCTCGGCCGACTTTCGGCCGAACAGTATCAACGGCAACGAGCAGGCACGTGGCCCCCGTGAGCAAAAGCCCAGGCGAGGGCGGTTGCTGTTAGGCAACCTGCGGCACTCTGCACCTGGTCCTCACAACAGTGGTGCAGGAACTGGCGCTGAATACTGCGTTATCAGTTTGTCTTATTGAGCCCAGTACGTTACGCAGTATTTGCTTTCTCGTCAAGCCGACGCGCAATTTCATATTGTGACCAGCGGCGTTATCGCTGTTATCGGTAGGTAAAGTTGCGATATTTAGGCGCTGCCGCGTGGGCATATTGCCCCATAAGCAAGTGAGATCGCCATGCCGCAGTGAAAAATGAGAAGTTGCCGATGTCTGCGATGCGACCATCAGCCGGAGGTGCGCTTTGTCGGGGCGCTGATAGCGGTTGTCCAGCCACTGTCGATGCGACTGGCCTGGTGACAGAGGATAAGGTCAGGGGTTGCGTATAATTGGTGTATGACCGAGGCCACGGAAGACGCCCGAGAGATAGACGGCGACCTTGATGTTGAGCGCGGTGACGGACCGGTAGAGCACGGTGACGACGTCTTGACCAGCGCCGTCGATGTGGCAGAAGCGTGGTTAGCCCAGCTCTCGGACCGTATCTCAGTGCCGGCGTCTGACGTGCAGGACCACTTGCTTGACCTTTGGGGTGCTCTGGACGAAGGGCCGGCCCGGGCCGAGGTCGAACGTTGGCTGACAGAGACGCTCCGGCGCAACCTCTACTCGGTCTCAGACATCAACGAGCGGCTCGAGACGCTGCTGCCTGTCAACTAAGGAAGGCTACATTCTCGCTGCTCAGAGATGGCGTGCCGCCCGGCTGGTCCAGCGGTGGTCGTCACTTCTTAGTTCGAGCGGCAAGCCGAAGCATTCGCTCAGGCTTTCCGGCGAAAGTGTGGAGGCGATTGGGCCTGCTGTGACGACGGCACCGGCGCGGAGCAGCAGGACGTGGGTGAAACCTTCGGGTATTTCTTCCACATGGTGAGTGACCAGCACGATCGGGGGTGCTCCGGGGTCCTGCGCCAGAAGCCCGAGACGTGACAACAGCCGCTCTCGGCCGCCCATGTCCAGGCCCGCGCACGGCTCGTCGAGTAACAAGAGCCTCGGCTCGCCCATCAAGGCTCGAGCCAGCATGACCTGTTGGCGCTCCCCCTCGGACAGCACGCCGAATGGTCGCTGGCCTATGTGGTCGAACCCGGCGGACGCCAGCAAAGTGTCGGCCCGTCGCCATTCGGCCTGCGTGTAGCGGTGCCACCACGGTTCGAGGGCACCCTTGCTAGCCGAGACCACCAGTTCTCTTGCCGTCAGGCGGGGCACCATCATGCGGGAGATGCCAGCCGAAACGGTAGCGATCTCCTCCCGCAGCGCTCGTACGTCGACGCTCCCCAGGCGGCGGCCGAGGATCTCAACTCGGCCCCGTGTCGGGTGAAGGTAACCCGAAGCCAGCTGGACGAGCGTCGTCTTACCTGACCCGTTTGGGCCGAGCACGACCCACCGGTCCCCGGCCTTAACTTCCCAGTTGACGCCGGATAGGACTGGTGTCGCCAGCCGGAACAGGTCGACGTCGACGTAACGGAGCGCCGCAGGAACGGGATGGCTCAAACTGTCCGGCGCCCCGTTGGTCGGGCCATTCGTTGTCATGGTAAGTGCGCGAGGTTAGCGGGACGGGTCGCGTTGGCAGGATGCGAGCTGGCCAGAAGGCGGCCAATGACGCGACGATGGGTGAATGGCAGGTCTGCTGGCTTCCGTCGACGCCGTCTTCGCTCCCGTATTCGAAGCGCTGCAGCCGCGCGCCAGCAGCGGGCTGCGAGTTTCTCAGCACGCCGACCTGCAGGTAGACGGCGTCCTGGGACTGGCGCGCGCGCTGGGCCGGGTACCGCGCGAGCTGGCCGACGAAGTGCTGGCGATGGCGCGGGAACGCGGCCTCGACAGTATTTGTGATCGCGCTGTTGTCGCCCCGGCGGGTTTTATCAATTTGACCCTGTCAAGTGATTTCTTGGGCAATGAACTAAAGAGAATGGCCGGGGAGCCGGCGTCGTTGGGGGTCGCGAGCGCGCCGCGGGCACTCACAGTGGTAGTCGACTACGCGGCGCCCAATGCAGCGAAGCAAATGCACGTCGGTCATCTGCGGTCGACAATTATCGGCGACTCGCTCGTGAGGTTGCTCGACCTGGTCGGCCATAAAGTGGTCAGGGAGAACCACATCGGCGACTGGGGCGCGCCGTTCGGGATGCTCATTGAGCACCTTCTTGACGTGGGCGAGGAGGTGGCGCTGCATGAGCGAGCACTGGGCGACCTCGAGCAGTTCTACCAATCAGCCCGCACGGCGTATGATAACGACCCTGCTTTTGCGGATCGGGCGCGCGCCCGTGTAGTCCTCTTGCAGTCAGGAGACCCCGAGACATTGCGGTTGTGGGAGGTGCTCGTGCGCCAGAGCGTCAGCTATTTCGACGACTCGTTCAGGCGTCTCGGTACGAAATTGACACGCGATGACGTAGTAGCGGAGAGCCATTACAACCCGCTCCTGCCGGGGGTGGTCAGGGACCTGGCGGAAAGAGGCCTTCTGGTCGAGAGCGATGGTGCCCGCTGCGTCTTCCCTCCCGGTTACACCAACCGTGGCGGCGACCCGCTCCCGCTGATAATCCAGAATTCGGTAGGTGGCTATACCTACGCGGCCACAGACCTGGCGGCAGTCAGAGATCGCGTCGACCGGCTGGGGGCCGAATTGCTTTTGTACGTGGTCGGTCTGCCGCAAGCCGACCACCTGGCAATGGTCTTCACCACCGCCCGCCTCGCGGGGTGGTTACCCGAGGGGACGGAGGCCGTACACGTGGGGTTCGGGAACGTCCTCGGCCCGGACGGGAAGATGTTCAGGACGAGGCAGGGCGGCACTGTGAAGCTCGACGAACTGCTCGACGAAGCCGTCCAACGGGCCAAGGCTGTCATCGAAGGGCGTGGCGCAGAAGAGGGCAAGTCCTCAATGGAGGAGCTGAGCTCGGAAGAACTCGAGGCGGTGGCGCGCGCGGTGGGCATTGGAGCGGTGAAGTACGCCGACCTGTCAACTGACCGGACACGTGACTACCGGTTCGACTGGGAGCGGATGCTTTCCTTTGATGGCAATACCGGTCCCTACCTTCAGTACGCACACGCCCGGATCTGTAGCATCTTCCGCCGGGCGGCTGGAGACGGCGAGCCTCCCAGTGGCTTCGGTGCGGTCGGTACCATAAGCGAGCAGGAAGAGCGGGAGCTGGCTAAGAAGCTCCTGGAGTTCGCCGACGCGGTGTCGTCGACCGTGGCTAGCTATAGCCCTCACAAGCTGTGCGCCTACCTCTTCGAACTCGCCAGCACGTTTACCGGGTTCTACGAACACTGCCCCGTGCTGCGGGCGCCCGACCCCGAAACGAGGGCATCGCGGCTCGCTCTGTGCGCGCTCACGGCGGCAGTCCTCGAAAAGGGCCTCGACTTGCTCGGTATTGAGGCCCCGGTGCGGATGTGATGTAGGGGCCTACTTATCCACAGGTGAGAAGGCCCGATTTTTCGGGACGGCCAAGGTTCGTTTGGCGGCGGCCCGGTGCCGTGCTACTTTGGCGCTCCGAGGGTGCAGCATCGATACAACGAGCAGTTCCCTCCCGGCCGCAAGCCGGAGGCCGACGGGCCACGCTGTTGATAGCCCGGAACGGCCAGGAGAGGAGGGAACTGGAACATGGCAACTGGAACTGTGAAGTGGTTTAGTTCGGAAAAGGGTTACGGCTTCATTTCCCAAGAGGGGGGGCCTGACGTCTTTGTCCACTACAAAGCCATCCAAGGGCAGGGTTATCGCACCCTCGAAGAAAACGAGCCCGTTGAGTTCGACGTTCAGGAGAGCCCTAAGGGGCTTCAAGCTGTGAACGTGATCCGCATGGCGATGAGAGCCGGCGAATAAGGCTTGGCGGGACAGCCGCGTATCTGCGCGGTCTCCGGGAGTTCCTCGAAGCTAGGTGCCGGCTGTCCCTAACCATCAGAGCTGTTGAAGTGAGCTCCTATCTACGTCCGGGGTCGCTGCCTTAAATAGTTACCCTTCGGTTCAAACTTGCCCCCGGTCAAGCCTCCCTTTCCGCGTCTTGCTCAAGTTGCGCGTATTTCCGCCGAATCTATTAATGGAAGTGGCCCGGAAATGCCGTGAGAGGAAGCTGGGAGGTGACTGCGGCGGGACGTCATCGGCGAATGTTCTTTCGGTCCGCTGCGACATCTGCCCTGCTCGCGGTATGCGTCCTCTGGCCCGCGGCTGACGCTTGGGCAAGCGGAGGGCACGGATGGGGTGGCGTCGCTTACGGCGCCAACTCAAATGGTCCTGGTGGCGCGCCGACGCTTAGTGGCGGCAGCGGATGGTCGACTGGTCAGGACAATGTGAGCCCCCCGAACAACGCCGGTCCCCAGAACAACGACGGTCCTCAGAACAACGGGGGGGCGCAACCCTACGGGGCGTCCCAGAACTACGGAGCGTCCCAGAACTACGGAGGGACCCAGAACTACGGAGGGACCCAGAACTACGGAGGTTCGCCGGGGCAGGGCGGCGGCCAGGGTTACAGTTCCCAGGTTCTCGGTACTCCCGGGTATGGCGCCGGTCAGGACCAGGGCGCCAGTCAGGACCAGGGCGCCAGTCAGGACCAGGGCGCCGGTCAGAACTTTGTCGGTAATCAAAGTGCAGGCGACGGTCTAAACGCAGGCGACGGTCAGCGCCATGACGCTAACCAGAACGGCAGCGCCAGCCCGGGTTACGGCAATACAAGCGGGCATGGGACCGGCGGTGCCGGCGGCACAGGGTACACGCAAGAACCGACCCCAATCTCCATTGGCGGCTCGACCTATCGGACTGCGCCGGTCGGTCCTGACGGAACCTCACTAGATGGAGCCCGAGGCAGTGCCGGGCCCCCGATCACTACCGCCCACAACCAGGCCGGCCGGAACAGCGGGGTTTGTTGCTCATTGACGGCGGGCTCTGGCGGGCAGGCCTACGGTCATCACCCTCAGGGGGCGGGTGCTGGCAGTGCGCCGCGGCTCAAAAGCGGCGAAGTGGGGGAAGGCGCGTGGCCCGGCGGCCATGGGCACACGACGCCGGCAATTTCGCCCACAACAGCAATGCCTACGACGGCAGTGACGACCAGGGCTGAGCGCCCGGTCCCGATCACGAGCCAGCCGAACCCGCCGCGTTCCACCCACCCGCTGCGTTCCACCCACCCGCCGGCCACTACGTCATCGACGATCGTGGCGATGACAGTACCGGCAACTGGCGAACGGGCAACCGGCGAACCGGCAACTGGCGAACTGGCAACCGGCGAACCGGCAACCGGCGAACCGGCAACCGGCGAACTGGCAACCGGCGAACTGGCAACCGGCGAACTGGCAACCGGCGAACTGGCAACCGGCGAACTGGCAACCGGCGAACTGGCAACGGGCGCAGCGGCGTCAGCCCCAAGCCCACCCGCGGTGTCGCCGACAGTCCCGGCTCAGGCAATCTCGTCGACCCCCGCCCCGGTCGGCGTACCCCCTGCCCCGGCGACCTCGAGGCCGTCGCCGGGACCGGTGCCGACGACAACGAGTGCGCCGGCGACTGGCTCGAAAGCGGCCGGTCCCGCTCGAGCAGCACCATCTACAACCGGCCTCGCCCCCCCGGTCACGTCCCTTCCTAAGCCGCCGATGGAGACGACTGCGCCGGCGCCTCCGGCGTCGACCACCCCGTCCGCGAGCGCACCCGGCCCCACCGGACCGATGAGCACCAACCCATCTACGCCCGTTGTTCTAAAGCTAAAGCCTGCGGCGAACACCGGTCTGACCAACTCGCCACCTGGCGAAGGCCCGCCACCAACGGCCTCCGGCCAGCCGGCAGCAGTGGGAAGGCTGAGACCGCGGGGCGGCCCCGCGACAACATCGCCCCAAACGTCGACAACGGTCACGCCGGGGCCCAAGCGGACCAATGCAGCGCCAATCTTGGCCCTGGGCGTGGCCACGGCCAGAGCGACGGGTCGGGCGGCGGTACGGCAAATGGGCGGCTCGGCGACGGGGGAGTGGCCTTAGCTGCGCCGGCGACCAAGCCCCTGCACCCTGGTCACCACGGCGATGGACCAGCCGGGAAAAGTGGCCCGGTCCGAAGGGCCCCGAAGACGGCGGGGCCGTTTCCTTCCCGTGTAGCCCTCCCCGTCGTTACCGTCCCGGTCGGTGAACGTAGCGTCGGGGGAGTGAGCGTCGTCCCGGGTACAGGACGATGGGAGGGGGCCTCGCTCCAGGCGGCAACCAGCCTCAGCGTGCCTCTGGCGCTGGGAGGCGTGGTCCTGGTGTTCGTGGTGGTCCAGTGGTTGATCGACCGGCGAGATCCGAAGTTCGTAGAAGCACCTGCACGGAAAGAAGACGACTCGATTGGCTTCGACTGACACCCCTTCCGCCGAGGACGGGGCGGGTGAGCCCCCCTCGTCGGCGCCGAGGCCTTCGGCCGTCCGGCGGCCCCGTACCCTGGGCGCGTGGGTCACACGAGCGTGGGAGGGTCAGCAGCAGCTGGCCAATGCCGAGCACACCAACCTCGAGGCCCGCTTCGCGGCACTGCAGGTAGTCCGGCTGTGCATTGTGGCCCTGGTCGTCGCCGCTGCTGCTCTCGTGCCGGAACAGTTGGGCTTGACGGTCAAGCAAGTGCTGCCGCTGACCTTTGCCTATCTTGCCCTCTGCCTCCTCGGGCAGCTGGGGGACCATGTACTCGTCAAGCGCCCAAAGCGCTCCCGGGTACCCCTGCAGCAGATGCTGCTGCCCATCGACTCGGTGTACCTGGCCGTCCTGACCGTCCCGTCCGGTGGTGCCCAGAGCGACTTCATACTGCTTTTCGCCGTCCAGCTGATAGCCGTTACCCTCCTGGCCAGTCCCCGCACCGGGATCCGCCTCGCCCTGTGGGACTCCGTACTCCTCATTTCGATCTCGGCTCTGCAGCTCGGAGGCCCCGTCGGGCAATTTCTGGGAGCGTCTCAGGTGGTCACCCCTTCGCCGGGCGCTGTCGAAGTCCGTATCGTCGGCCTGTGGGCGGTAGCCGTGAGCACCGCTTACTTCTCCGCCCTGAGCGAACGTGAACTGCGGCGCTCGAAGGCGCAGCTTGATGCCCTTACACAGATGGCATCCGAGATGGAAGAGGGCATGGAGGCGAATTGTGGCGGGGACCAAATAGCCGCTGTCTTACTGAAGACCGTCCTGCGCCCGTTCCACTTCAAACAGGTGGCCATCATCTGGGAAAGGAAAGGCCGCGTCACGGTGTCCCGGTTCGCGGCGGGCGACGAGGCGGTCTCGGCCGTCCCGTTAGGCCCGCTCGACAAAGGTGCCCTCAGTGATGGTGTGGCGGCGCGTGCCTTGTCCGGGAACGCACCCGCCCTCGTGCGCAAGCTCTCACCCGAGGAGGATGCCGCCCTTGAGTTGATGGTCCCGGGTGCCACCAATGTGGTAGTCCTACCGCTCAGAGCGGGACGGGAACGGCTCGGCGTCCTCGTCGCCGAAGCAGGGCCACCTCTGTCACGCCGGGTCAGCCGACGTTCATTGGCCATGCTCAGTCGTTTTGCCGCCCACGCGGCGCTGGCGCTGAACAACGCTGACTTGAACGCCGAGGTGGCGAGGTTGGCCGCTTCGGACAGCCTGACCGGCCTGGCCAACCGGCGGGAGCTGAGCTCGGCCCTAATGAGGGAAGCGGCGAGGACGGCCCGGACCAAGGAGCCGTTGTCGCTGGCAGTGATCGACATCGACCATTTCAAGGACATCAACGACACCTTCGGGCACCTCGTGGGAGACGAAGTGTTGCGCCAGGTGGCAGACGCGATGGCGGGCAGCGTGCGTGACGGCGACCTGGTGGCTCGTTACGGGGGCGAGGAGTTTGCCGTCGTCCTACCAAACTGCGCCGGAGACGGGGCTCTGGCCGTCGTCGAGCGGGTGAGGGCCGCCGTCGGGACGGCGGCAACCGTTACCAGGGTGACGGTCAGCGCCGGGATCGCCACGACTACCGGCGAGGAGAGCGACAGTGAGGGGCTTATGGCGGCGGCGGACGGAGCGCTTTACAGGTCGAAACGGGCCGGACGAGACCGTGTGACCCTGGCCTCGGTCGGTGAACCGTTTGGCCCCCCGGCGGGCCCGGGTGACTGCGCGGCAATCGCGTTGTAGAAGGGCGGGGTCCCGCCGCCTTAATCCAGCGCCTGTCGTAGCAGCGCGGCCAGGCCCGCGGCCGCCGCTTCGCTCTCATAACGATGGCGCGGCCACAGGAAACCTCTCAGGCCGTCGCCGGCCCGCCGCGGGACTACGTGCAAGTGAACGTGAGGGACGCTCTGGCTGACCACCTCGTTTAGAGCAAAGAAAGCTCCTTGTGCCCCGAGGGCTTCCTTTTGCGCGGCGGCTACCCGGCGCCCGGCTTCCAGCATCGGGCCGAGGAGGGGTTCAGGCATTTCGGCCAAGGTGGCGTAATGGGCGCGGGGGACGACCAGCGTGTGCCCATCGAACACGGGACGGTTGTCCAGGAACGCCAAGAAGGCGGGCTCGTCGAGGACGAGATGAGCCGGGACGCCGCCGTCGATGACGCGGTCAAAAATGCATCCTTGCGTGGCGACGAGATTACGCTCTGTCTCGCATATGAGCGACATCCCCCTCGGGCCAGCGCCGCCGGAGACCGTGTTACCCGAACCTCCCCGTGAGGCCCAAGAAGCGTTGACCGACGCGTTGTCTGGTTCCGCGCCCGGCGATGCTCTCGCATCGGTCGCAGCCAGATGGCCACGGTTCCTGGCTGCTTGGGCGACGCTCTCCGAACAAAGCGGGGATCCGGTCACGGGTTACGCCTTTGCCCGCACTGGCTATCACCGCGGCCTGGACGCGCTCCGGGCGGCAGGGTGGAGGGGATCGGGGTACGTACGCTGGCGCTACGCCACCAATAGGGGTTTTCTCCGCTGCCTGGATGCACTGCGAATGCGAGCGGGAGAGATTGGTGAGTCGGACGAGGAGCAACGCTGCGCCCTGTTCCTGCGGCAACTGGACCCCGACTGGGACAGAAGGGACCAGGTGTGACCGGGATGCGCAGGCTTGATTTCTCCTTCGCGCTCATGACTGACTGCTTGTGGCCGCACCGCTCGTAGGGCCGTTCCCGGCCGGGGTGGAGCCTGAAACCTACGACCGCCTGCGCCGACGGACCCTGTGGCGCATGCCGACCGGCATATACCTGCTGGGCAGCGTCTCGGCGCCGCGGCGCAACCTGATGACCCACAACCTGGCGGTCCAGGTGGCGACGGAGCCAAAACTGCTGGCCGTTGCGGTGAGAGTTGACGCCGTCACCCACGAGCTGGTTCACGAGGGCGGCGTGTTCAGTCTTTGTTTCCTGAAAAGGGAGGACCGGGCCCTGGTCAGAGGATTTACCAAACCGGCGGTAGAAGGACCTGGACCGGGGATGCTCGGAGGAGTCGAGGTGCGCTCAGGCTCTACGGGCGCACCCTTGCTCGTACAGGCCGCGGCGTGGCTGGAGTGCGAGGTCCGCCACGAACTCCCGCTCGGCGACCATACGCTCTTTGTCGGCGAGGTGGTCGACTGTTCGGCGCCCGACGAGGAGGCGCCCTTGCTGCGTATGGAGGACACGAGGCTCAACTACGGCGGCTAGTGGTCACAATCGCGGCCGGTTTTGGCGCAAATCGAGAAGGCGCCGGTCGCCCGCCACGCGCCGGGCAGCCGGCGCAAAAAATCCGATCCGTTGACTCGGCTTTCTGATTTGGACGATAAAAGGCACGTAGACGGGCACTTTTGTCGCCGTCAACTCGTCAGCGGCCGAGCGCGTCGGAAAAGAGTGCCCGTAGTCACACTTCAGGTTGCCGCTAAGCTCGGGTTGTGGCCACACCTGCACTAGCTACTACCAGGTGCGACGAGGCCACGGACCGGCGCGAGCAGGTCCGGCGGGCGCTGGTCGTCTACCGGGAGACCCGTGATGCCGAGGCCCTCAATGACATCGTGATTGCCTACCAGGGCTTGGCATATTCACTGGCCAGCCGCTTTGCCCAGCGCGGCGAGGATATCGAGGACCTCAACCAGGTTGCCCTGATCGGGCTGCTAAAAGCGGTCGAACGCTTTGACCTGGACCGGGGCACAGAGTTGACGACGTTCGCCACGGCGACGATCTTGGGGGAGCTGAAGCGCCACCTTCGTGACCGGGGTTGGTGGGTGCGGCCGCCGCGTCGGGTGCACGACATGTACATCAGCACCCAGCAGGCGATCGACGAGCTCACGCAGCGCTACGGGAGGTCGCCGACGATCTCCGAAGTCGCAGCGCACATCGACGCCTCGCTGGAGGAGGTCGTCGAGGCACTTGACGCTGGGGGCTTGCGCACGAGCGCTCCGCTGGACACCGGCGGTGCAGCTACGGACGACCTGTACGTAACCGGGAAGCTAGGTATGAAGGACCCGGGGTTGGCCGAGGTGGAAGGCCGGCTGCTTCTAAACCCGCTGCTGGCTCGTCTCTCCGAGCGGGAGCGCCTGATGATCAACCTGCGCTTCGTGGCGGGCTGGTCTCAAACCCAGATCGGGACCCTCATCGGCGCCACTCAGATGCAGGTTTCGCGGATGCTGGCTCGTAGCCTGGCCCAGCTCAGGGCGTGGTCCGAGCCCGAGCGACGGTAGGTGGCTGGCCCTTGGCGGGCGGGTGACCAAGAGCAACGCAGCTAACGAGCCTTGCGACGGTGAGCAAGCGACCTCTAGGGCCACCGGAAGTCGTCACCACTGAAGCGGGCCTGGTGTCGCTCATTGAGAGGCTCGAAGGTGCACCTGCGTACGCCCTGGACACCGAGTTCCATCGGGAAAGGACCTACTGGCCTCGTCTGGCACTGGTCCAGGTGGCCTGGGAGAGCCGTTTCGAAGGCGGGCACCACGTCGCCCTGATCGACCCCTTGGCCGTCGACCCGCGGCCGCTGGCCCGCGTGTTGGCCGGGCCCTCCGTCATGGTGGCCCACGCCGCCACCCAGGATCTCGAGGTGCTCTCCCGCGCCTGTGGGGTTTTGCCGTCGAAGCTGTTCGATACCCAGGTCGCCGCCGGGTTTGTGGGGCACGGCTCCGCCTCGCTCGCCTCGCTGGCAGAACGTTTCTTGCACGTGCGCCTGACCAAGGGCGACCGGCTCACCGACTGGAACCGTCGCCCCCTGACGCCATCGCAGGTCTCCTACGCCGCTTCCGACGTCGCCCACCTGCTGGCTCTGGCCGACGCCATCTCGGCCCAGTTGATGGCCCGGGGCCGGTTGACCTGGGCGCAAGAGGAGTGCGCCACCCTGCTGGCTCGGCCGGAAGGCTCAACGGATCCCAACGAAGCATGGTGGAAGTTGCGCGACAACCGCCACCTCCAGGGCTCCTCGAGGGCAATCGCGCAGGAGTTGGCCGCCTGGCGAGACGAAAAAGCCCGCTCCCTCGACGTGCAGCCTCGGATGGTGCTGGCTGACCTGGCCTTACTCTCTATCGCCCACTCGCCACCAGCCACCGTGACGGCGCTGCGAGAGACCAGGGGCATAGATGGGCGCCACCTCCGGGGTGGTGCCGAAGACGAGATCATGGCCGCCGTGGCCAGGGGCAAAGCGCTCCCGCCGAAGAGCCTTCGGTTGGCCCAGGCCGAGCCCATGAGCAAGGAGCTGCGGCCGGCGGTCACACTGGCCACCGCGTGGGTCGCTCAGCTGAGCCGCGACGAGGAGGTTGACGCCGCTCTACTGGCAACCCGCACCGACGTGGTCGACTTCCTTTCGGGCAAGCCCGGGGCACGCCTGGGGCAGGGCTGGCGCGCTGGTCTCGTGGGGGTGCCTTTGCGCCGGCTGGCCAGTGGTGAGGCGTCGCTGGCTCTTGACGGCCATGGCCGCCTCCTACTCGAGGACCGTCTTAAGGATGGCCCGCAGCGCGCTGTAGGTTGACTCGGCCTTGGTCGGCTGGGCACCGGGTTGATGGCGCCGGAGTTGAGAGGCCCGGGCGGCCCGGGGACGTGTTCCGCCTCAGTGAGCACCGGGACGGTTGAGCGCGCGTTATTGGCTCTGGCTAGCTCGGAGCGCTCGAGGGGGGTGCCGGGTCCTGTGCCGGGGCCGGCCGCAAGTCGATGGTCAACGTGAGGACACCTCCTTCGAGGGTCGCAGTGGCGTCCCCGATCATGGCGTAGTCCATGTAGTCGGTCCGGGCCTGGTCCATGAAACGCTTGCGTTCTGGCCCCTCGAGCGGAGGCAGGCCACGCTGGCGTACTGCGCGGGCTCGCTCCCGGAAGCGGTTGAGCATAGCGTCGACGTCGAGCTCTTGCGGCATGAGGATATGGTATGGCCAGGCGTCGCCGGCGCTCCGTTGGTGATACCTTGAACCTTTGGATTGGGGGTAAACTGCCTTTGTTCTGGCACGTCTCGGTTCGGGAGTCATCGTGAAAAAGGGACGGCATCGGCGCTTCGAAGAGGCGCGTGATTTGAAGCGTGCGGTGAGCACAGATGGTGAGACCACGGGCGAGCCGTGCCCTGAATGCGGCGCGGAACCGGGTAAGGAACACGCTTCGTGGTGCCTGGCCACTGAAGATGACGACTACGAGGACGACGAGGAAGAGGTCGCCGAGTACGACCCGAGTGACAGCCGGCAGTACTGACGAACGACCGGTACGGAGCAAGCCCAGTACTCAGCAAGCCCGGTACTCAGCAAGCGGAGTACTGAGCAAACGGAGTACTGAGCAAACGGGGTACTGAGGAGGCCCGGTCTTCTCAGCGGTCCCTCCGGGTGCCGGCCGGCGGACCGGCCACCGGTCTCCCGCCATTGCCGAAAGCAGCTTTGCGCCCCGTCCCATAGCATGGTGAGGTGGCAAGCAGCTCGGCCCCGGATAGCAGGATGCCCTACCCTCGCGTCGCGGACAAACCCAACTTCTCCGAAATAGAGCGCGAGGTCCTGTCGTATTGGGCTGACGACGGGACGTTCGAAGCCTCCGTCAAGGCGCGCAGTGGGGCCCAGGAATATGTGTTTTACGATGGGCCGCCGTTTGCCAATGGGCTGCCCCACTACGGGCATCTCCTGACGGGGTACGTGAAAGATGCCATCCCTCGCTATAAAACGATGCGAGGTTGGCGGGTGGAGAGGCGGTTCGGTTGGGATTGCCATGGCCTGCCGGCCGAGATGGAGGCGGTGAAAGAGCTCGAGCTGCCGACGCGAGTCGACATCGAACGCTACGGCATTGGCCGGTTCAACGAGTATTGCCGGGCCTCGGTGCTTCGTTACACGAGTGAATGGGAGCGCTACGTCACCCGCCAGGCCCGCTGGGTCGATTTCTCCAACGATTACAAGACGATGGACCTCTCCTATATGGAGAGCGTCATGTGGGCGTTCTCGCAGCTTTACCAAAAAGGCCTGTTGTACGAGGGTTATCGGGTACTCCCGTACTGCTGGGAATGCGAAACGCCTCTTTCCAACTTCGAGATCCGCCAGGACAATTCCTACAGGTCCCGCCAGGACCCGGCGGTCACCGTTGCCTTCGAGCTTGTTCGCCCGGGCGACGGGCGTCCTGCTGAGGAACTGTGGGCGACCGGGCAGCCCGTACGCGCCCTGGTATGGACCACTACACCGTGGACGCTGCCCTCTAACCTGGCCCTGGCGGTTGGGCCGAGATCCCCTACGCCGTCCTCGAGTCAGGCGGAGCCCGCTATCTGGTGGCAGACACACGCGTCGATGCCATCCGGCCCGCCCTGGAGGCCGCCCTCGCCGGTGCCGAGCGAGTCGGCACGGTGGAGGGCAGGCAGCTGGTCGGGTTGTCTTACCGTCCCCTGTTCGATTTCTTCGCCAGCCAACCTAATGCTTTCCAGGTGCTCGGCCCCGACTTTGTCTCCACTGAGGAGGGGACGGGTATCGTCCATCTGGCCCCCGGTTTCGGCGAAGACGACCAACGGGCGTGCGAGCAGGCGGGGATCGACGTCATCTGCCCGGTTGATTCGCGGGGGCGCTTCACACCGGAAGTACCTCCTTACGAAGGGCTCCAGGTATTCGAGGCTAACCGTCCGGTCATCGCCGACCTCAGGCAAAAAGGGGCCCTGGTTTACCACGAGACTTACGAGCACTCGTACCCACACTGCTGGCGGACGGACACGCCTCTCATATACCGCGCCGTCAGTTCCTGGTTCGTCAAAGTGACGGCCCGTTCAAGGACACGATGCTGGAACTGAACCAGCAAATTCGCTGGGTGCCTGCTCACGTACGTGACGGGGCGTTTGGTAAATGGCTCGAAGGCGCCCGTGATTGGTCGATTTCGCGCAACCGGTTTTGGGGTGCACCTGTGCCCGTCTGGAAGAGCGACGACCCCCGGTACCCGCGCATCGACGTCTACGGGAGCCTGGAAGAACTCGAGGCTGATTTTGGTGTCAGGCCAGCAAATTTGCACCGGCCCGCCATCGATGAGCTGGTCCGGGCCAACCCCGACGACCCGAGCGGCAAGGCCATGATGCGCCGGGTCGAAGACGTTCTCGATTGCTGGTTCGAATCGGGCTCGATGCCGTTCGCCCAGGTCCATTACCCGTTCGAGAACGCCGATTGGTTCGAAGGCCATTTCCCGGCTGATTTCATCGTCGAGTACGTCGGCCAGACGAGGGGTTGGTTCTATACGCTCCATGTCCTGGCCAGTGCATTGTTCGGCCGGCCCCCGTTCAAAACCTGTATGGCGCACGGGGTCGTGCTCGGCGACGACAAGCAGAAGCTCTCCAAGCGTTTGCGCAATTACCCCGACCCCGACGAGATGTTCAGTGTTTATGGGGCAGACGCCATGCGCTGGTTCCTTCTCTCGTCACCGGTCATACGTGGAGGAGACCTGGTCGTCGAGAGGCGGGGCCCGGCCGAAGCTGTGCGCTCGGTATTGAACCCGCTCTGGAACGCCTGGAAGTTCTTCGCCCTGTACGCCAACGTGGACGGCTACCAGGCCAAGTGGCGCAGTGATGCGACCGATGTGCTCGACCGGTACATCTTGGCTAAAACTCGGCTGCTGGTCGAGGAAGTTGGTAACGCGATGGACACCTACGACCTGTACGGGGCGTGTGTGGCCATAACAGGTTTTCTCGACGCCCTCAATAACTGGTATATCAGGCGCAGCCGGGACCGCTTCTGGAGCCGCATTGGCACCAGCAGCGCCTCCGACGAAAGCAAGACGGACGCTTACGACACGCTCTACACCGTGCTCCACACGCTGTGCCTCGTGTCCGCACCGCTGCTCCCCATGGTGACCGAGACGGTGTACCGGGGCCTGACCGGCGAACGTAGCGTTCATTTGGCCGATTGGCCGAGCCCGTCCACGCTGCCTAAAGACGACGATTTGGCCAGCCACATGGACACGGTGCGGGCCGTCTGCTCGGCCGGTCACTCCGTGCGCAAAGCGGGCGACCTTCGCGCCCGACTGCCTCTCGGGTGGGCGCTGGTGGCGGGGCCGGCGCCTTGAGCCTGAGCCCGTACCAGGAACTGATCGCCGACGAGCTGAATGTGAAAGAAGTCCGGCTATCGGACGATGTCAGCGAAGTGGCGGATCTGGTGCTGAAGGTCGAGCCGTCAGTGCTCGGGCCCCGTCTTGGCCCGGACACCCAGAATGTCATCGCGGCCGTGCGCCGGGGCTCCTGGGAGCGCACCCCTGAGGGGGACGTAGAAGTAGCGGGGCACGTATTGGCCGCCGACGAGTACTTCCTTTCGCTCGTCCCTAAAGACACTGACGCGTCGAGAGCTCTCCAGGGCGACCAGCTGGTGGTGAGCTTGTCGCTCGAGGTGACTCCCGAGCTCGAGCGCGAGGGAATAGCCCGCGACGTAGTGCGCCAGGTCCAGGAGCACCGCAAAGCCCTCAAGCTCGACGTCTCCGACCACATCCGCCTCTCGCTCTATTTTTCCCATAACAACGGGCTCAAAGATGCCGTGGAGGAGCACCTCAGAATGGTCGCGGGCGAGACTTTGGCGGACGAGGTCATATTCAGGGATGGCCCGATCTCCGACGGCATCAGGGCCACAGTGGCGGACGGGCGAGCTTTTCATATGGGGATCGTGCGCATGCCTGAGAGGCCATTGCCACCCAATTGAGCTCACCTGGCGCGAAAATCTGGCGCCATGACAGCCATTGATGCACCAGCGCCGGCAACGGCCCATCGAGGCCCGGCCTTCGGGTTTACCAAACTCGGCCACCCCGTACATGCCAGGGTCTTCGACCACCTGCCGACCGGGACCCCCTACGCCCGCTTCAATAAACACCTGGCCGTTTGGATCACCAACAATGTCGGGACAATGACGTGTTTTTGGATGTTCTGCGTCGTGCTCTTGCCATCGTTAATGGTGGGGCAGAACCTGCAAAACCTCGCCGCCGACGCCCGCTCTGCGAAGACGTTCGAGGATGTCGAGAGGATCATCGACCTCCTCGATTACCATACCGGCGGCGGCCTTCAGGTTGTCGTCGACGCCGTCGCGGAGCTGAAACGCGAGATCGCCTCGACCAGAGGACCGGCCTAGGTACGACAGGGCCAAAGGCTGGCCGATTTGGGCGCAGAAACGTGACTTGGGACCATGAATTGTGCCGGCTTCGCCGCTAGCCTGCGGTGCCCGGCTGAAGAGCTCCATCCTGGTCCTCGGCCGGCCCCCCGACCTGGTCAGCCGGACGAGCGGCGATCAACAGGACGGCGCCGCCAAGCGATACGACAATCCCGGCCACCAGCAAGACGGCGTCGTAACCTTTGGGGAGCTTCTCGCCGTACAGGGCGAAACCGGCCCCTATGAGGCCGAGCGATGCGACGCACGCGTTCACGGCCGAAACGCTGGCCGCGTTGGCATGGCGGAAGGCCTGTTGGATGAGGCTTTGCGCCCACGCCGACATCACCACCATGAGCCAGGTGCCCGTGCTCAGCAGTACGGGCTTAAGCCCTCCGAGGCCGTACACCGCGAACCGGTCGCCGACTTCTTTGGTGAAGACACCAGTACCAGCGAACAGGACGCCCACCGCCGCCCCCATCACCAGTCCGGCCACTTTTTCCCGACCCAGGCTTACGGTCCGACCCGGGCGGGCGAGGCGCCCCTCACCGGCCAACCACCTCGAGAAGGCGGCCACCACCGCCGCCACCAGCATGCAGCCGGCCCCGACTAGCAACTGCGTAAGGTTCGAGAGCAAGCGGCGCTGGACCCCGCTGTTCACGACGCTTATCGCTGTGATCACGCCGCCGCCGCCGGCCAGTACGACACCGACCAGTTCGGGAAAGGTAAAGCGTTCCTTTAGCCACCGCGCTCCACCTACCACGAGCAAACCTCGTCCGGCGTTCCTCAGCGTCGCCGTCACAGGGACAGGCGCCAAGGCCAGCGATGCCGCTTCGCCTACCCACGCCAGCGCGCTCAGGCCAATGGCCAGGAGCCACGCCGGACGCCGAGCGAGGGCGGCCAGCAACCGCCAGCCACTTTGGCCCACCCCTGTCGTCATCCCCTCACGCTTCTCGAGCGCGGCGGCGGCGGCATTGAACATGCCCGACAGGAGCGCGAGTAGGCTACCGATGACCAACATGGCTTATAGAGGCTTCGCTAACGAGCTGAAACGAGAAATTGGGACTCCTGGCCTGGTGCCTACCAACAGGTTGCACACAGACAAGTGGTCCTAGCTTTTGGGCAGAGCGGAGAGGGACGAAGCGTTCGTGGGAGAGCCCCTCGAGCCTCTCTACAGGCGGGATTACGGACCGGGGTTTCCAAACGTGCGATATGAGAGCGTGGATGACGCGTCTAGACGATAACTTACCGCGCAGCGTCGTGATCATCTCTGCCGAGATGGGTGAAGGCCACAACGCCGCGGCTGCAGCACTAACCGAAGCCATCGAAGAATGCTGGCCCGGGTGTTCGGTCGAAAGGCTGGACACAATGGAGCTTAGAGGAGTGCGTTTCGCGCGAGCGGCCCGATGGGCGTACGGGTTCCAGCTTTCCGTCTTGCCGTGGAGCTACGAGATCTTCTACGACGGTCTTTCCCGTTCCGACCGCTTTGCCCGCATGACGAAGAACATCATCGGTGCTCTCTTTGGCCGCCGCTTGGCCAAGGCATTGGACGGTAGGAACCCCGACCTTGTGATATCCACGTACCCGTTCGGTTCTGCTGCGCTCCAGTGGTTGAGCGAGCACAGGGGCTTCTCAACGGTCATGGTCACGTATATACCCGCCTTTCACGTCCATCCCCTATGGGTTTACCCGGGGGTGGACTTGCACTTCGTCATGTACGACACGGCCAGCGAGCACGCCCGGATGGCAGGTTTCGACCGCACGATGCGGGTGGGGGCACCGCCCGTGCGCCGCGGTTTTGGCGACTTCAGCCGGGCGCAGGCCCGAGAGGTGCTCGGCTTGGGCGCGGACGATTTCATCGTCCTGCTGACAGGTGGCGCGTGGGGCCTGGGGGACATCGCCCCCGGGGCCGAGGCCTTGGTGAAGCTGGAGCCGCCCGTCCACGTGGTCGCCATTTGTGGCAAAAACGCCAACCTGGAAGCCGACCTGCGCGTCCTGTCCGCCGGTCACAGCGACCGGTTGACCGTATACGGCTACGTGTCCACCATGGCCGAGCTGATGGCGGCCGCCAACGTCGTGGTCACCAACGGAGCCGGCGTTACCGTGCTCGAAGCACTGAGGACGCCTCGGCCCGTAGTCGCGTTCGCCCCCCTCGCCGGCCATGGCACGGCCTCGACGGCCGAAATGGTGCGCCGAGATCTCGCTGTTCAAGCCCGTGACGTGCCCGAACTTGTCGAGCAGATCCGTCGGCTGCGCACCGACCCCGATTGGCTGCGGAAGATGGAACGGGCCGGCGAATCATGGGTCCGCGACCGCGACCTGCGCCGAAGCGTGTCGGAGATCCAGGCTCTGTACGCCGCCCGCCGGCCAGGAGCCGGAGCGGCGGACAGCCCCGCCGGCGACAACGTCGCGGCCAGGGGTTAGTCGCCTGCGCCAGGACGGCGGCCCGGGAGAGCCAGCACGTCAGGAGCGGACGAGCGGGCGGCCGGCAGGCCCGTGACCTGGACGAAGTATTCCCCGTCCGTGTACGTCTGGGTGTTGCTACACCCACCGTCCGCAAACGACTGATAGGTCAAGCTGACGGACCTGGCATTGTGGGCGGCCCCCTTTTCGTCCACCGCATTGAGCTGCGACCAGCGCACTTCGGTCGACGGGTCGTCGCAGGCGGCGAAGACTTCGGACCACACCAACGGGCTGGCCAGCCCGTCAGCGTCGACGAGGAGGTCCCGGACCACAGTGGTCTGGCCGAAAGCTACGTCGGTCACCTCCGAACGCCAGGCGCCGGCGGCGGGTGAGTACACCCGGAACCGGTACTGGCGGCCCGGCGACCAGGCGAACTGCCGAGTGTGCGGGCCGCCGTCGACAGGCGGGAGCACCGAGCCGGTCCCGGGTAAAGTGCCGTCGGTCCCGGGCGGCGCCCCGCCGGAATAGTAACCACCCCAGTTGATGGCACCGGCGGGCGCACTGGGGTGCCATTGCAAGCCCGTGTGGCCGGCGCCGACCTCGCGCCCGGACTCGACAAAGGACACCTGCAGAGCCCAAAAATAGAGCTTGCGTACAGCGGGCGCCCGCGTCACCTCGAACACCGCCGTCACCTCGCTGAAAGGCCCCGCGGCGGGCAGGTTCCACCAAAGGTGAAAAGAAGAGGCGCCGTTCCCGGAGGGGGGCGTGCCGGCTAACCGCACCCGCGGCTGGTTGAAGCGCGACAACCAGCTCATGACCAGGGGCCCCGCGAGTAGCTCACTTGCCTGCCGCGCTGGTCCGGGCGGGCACCTCGGCCCCGCCCGCGTTCAACAGGTTGGCGTAGGGCCCGAAGTCGGCTGGGGTGAGCAGGCGTCCGAGTTTGCGCATTTCTCGTTGTACCGCCTCGACGATGGCGGCCATGTCGATAGCGGTGCCGGCGTCAGCGGCCAGGAAACCGGCCGTCAAGGTTGCGTTGCGTATGGAGCCACCCGAAAGCTTGAACAACTTGGCCAACACGTCTAAATCGAGGTTGTCGCGAGGGGCGCCGGGCGGCAGGCTCCTTTCCCAGATGCGGCGCCGTTCCGGCTCCTCCGGCATCGGGAAGTCGACGTGCACGTGGATCCGGCGCAAGAAGGCGGGGTCAATGTTCGTGGCCAGGTTGGTGGCCATCAGGACGAGGCCCTCGTAGCGTTCTAGCCGTTGGAGCAGGTAGGCAACTTCGATGTTCGCGTAACGGTCGTGCGAATCGCTGACCTCGGAGCGTCGGCCGAAAATGGCATCGGCCTCGTCGAAAAATAGGGCCACATTGCTGGCCTCTGCGGCGGCGAAGACCTGCGATAGGTTTTTCTCCGTCTCACCCACCCATTTGGAAACAAGGGCGGCCAGGTCCACTTTGTAAAGGTCCAATCCCAGTTCGCCGGAAATTATCTCCGCCGCCAGCGTCTTGCCTGTGCCCGACGGACCGGAGAACAGGCCGACGACACCGCCCGACGGCAGCGCCGAAAATCCCCATGTCCCGTACACCTTTTTCTTGTGCCGACAGCGCGCCACAACTTCGCGTAAACGCTCGGTCCTATCCCGGTCCAGGACCAGGTCGTCCCAGTTGCGGGACGGGCGGGTGCGAGGGGCCAAGGTGCTTATGTGACCGGCGGCCAGCCTCCGCACGGCGGCACTGATCCCGCCCACCCCGGGGGCGGCCAGGCGCACAAGCTCGAGTTGCTCAGCACTGAGGCCATAGTTACCGAGGACGGGGTGGCCGGACGATGGACCGTCAGCGGACGGCGCGCCATCGGTGATCTCCGGTGCTACGTCTTCGCCCAGGGTGCCCAATGCGGCCAAGCTGGCTACGGCCTCCGCCCACTCAATGTCGTTCGCTGGAGCCGGGGCCACGGCCAGCTCTCTCCACGGCACCGCCGGCAGGCAGTCGAGGGGCAACTCGTCCCCGCTGGCCAATGCCCAGCTCAGGTGGTCGGCCTGCTCGATGCGCTGGCGGGCTTCGGCGGGCAGAGGCCCGTCGAGCTCGATCAGCACTCCACCTTGCTCGAGAGTGGCTTGGCGGACAAGGGCGTCCCAGGCCGGCGGCGAAGCTGGCAGGGGCGACGCCAATAACGGCCCCAGGCTGGCAATTGCTGCCTGACGCCGGCGCAATTTGTCGCCTCCCGGGACCAACACCAGCCTGTCGAAGTCCAAACAGTCATTTCCTGGTGGTGCAGTTGGGGTTTCGTCACGGGCCGGTCCGGGTTTTGCCGGTCCGGGTTTCGCCGGTCCGGGTTTCGGCGGTCCGGGTTTCGCCGGTCCGGGTTTCGGCGGTCCGGGTTTCGCCGGTCCGGGTATTGCCGAGCCAGGTTTAGGCGGGCCGGACCGGGAACGGCCGGCCGCCGGGGCGATGTGCTCGGTACCTGCGGGGAGGTCGGGGTCTCGGCCCGGTCACCGGCCAACCACCAAAAAACAGTGGGGGAGGGCGCCAAAGCGACAGAACCCAGCACACCTGGTTCGGCCGGGGCCAGAAGGGCGGCGCGCCTGAGGCCGCCACCTGGGCTGATGGCCAAGCCCACGTCAGGCTGTTCGGGAAAGAGAAGCTGCAGCGTAAACAGGCTCAGGCGCCGTTGGCTGACATCGTCGTTCAGGTAACCCACGACCCGCTGCCGACGGGGGTCGAGTTCGACGGCGCACGCCAAGGCCAGGACCTCGGTTTCGAGTTCCGATAACCGGGCAAACCGGACAATTCGGCTGAACGTGTCGTTGCCGGAAATCTGGTCAGAAGAAGTTTGCTCAATAAGTCGGCGTAGCTCTGCGCGCGCTTGCTCAACTGCGGGACGCGCCTCGCGCTCGAGGGCACCGATCACCGAGTGGTCCGCGACAGCAAGTCCCGGGAGCTCGGTTAGTAGCTTTTCCAAGTCCTCGTCGTCGATTTTGAGCCCTGCCAGCGGGTCAGGCCGGTGGTCGAAGGCAACGCGCACCACGAGTGCGGCCCGCCGCAGCAGGACGTCGGCCAACACAGTCCAGGCAGGGGCGGAGCTTTCGCGGGCAACGGGACCTCTAGCCACACCTTTAGTCAACCAAGAAACCGTTGGTAAAGCACCGCCAACGGCGAGGCCAACGCCAACCGCATGTTGTTCCGGAACTATCGTGGGGGTCGGTTTATCCCAGCCGGTTGGCTCCTTTCCGATATTTCCGGGGGCGCGCGATTGATCCAGCTCATTGACGAGGCGGTCGAGGCTCACCTGCGCCGGGAAGTCCCTCTGCCCGAAGCGAGCGTGGACATTTCCTTCGCCGCTCCCGACCGCGCCTGGGGTGCCGCGGTGACCCGCCCGACGGTGAACATCTTCTTGTGGGACATCCGCCGCAACATGGTCCGTACCACGGCAGGCTTGGCCCAACAAGGGTCCGATGGCCAGGTGGAGCGGCGGCCCACCAACCCGGTTATCGACCTTCGCTACGTCGTCACAGCCTGGGCCGCTGAGCACCGTGACGAACACCAATTACTTGGTTCTGTCCTCACGTGCATCCTCGCTCACTCGTCGGTGCCGGCGGACATCCTGCCCCCCCAATTGCCCACCGCGTCGTCGTTGTCACTGGGGCTGGCCAGCGAGGAGGCTCGAGTAACGGGTGAGTTCTGGTCTTCATTGGACGGGCGGTTGAAGCCGGGCCTTCAACTAGTGGTCAGCATCCCGCTGGACATTTTCGGTTGGGTGGCGGCCGGCCCGCCGACCCGGTCTGTCGGAGTGGCGGCGCAACGGATGGGGCCGGCGTTGCCGGACCTAGGGACCGCCGGTCGCGGCGGAGGCCCCAAAATCGGAGTGGGCAACGGATCCGAGCCGGCCTTGAGGCGCCGGCGCAGTTCCGGTGCGCTCACTATGGAGGGGCGAACCTCGACTGGACCGGCTTCGAGTGAACCGGCCTCGACTGAACCGGCCTCGACTGAACCGGGCACACCTCCGTCCGCCAGTGGCCCGTCGGGCGCCCAAGCCGGCGCCGAGGATGCCTAGGCCCAGAGAGCGCAAAAGAGACGCCGCATGCGCGCCCTGTTGGCCCATAACGAAGTAACTGCGTCACCGGGACAGCCGTTTTCGCTCGGCCTCGAGGTGTCCAACACCGAAGAGGTGATCGACTCAGTGTCTGTGTCGGTGAGCGGGCTACCGGGCGCGGTCGTCAAAACCGTCCCCGGGGAGCTGGCCCTTTTCCCGGGCGCGAGCGGCACGACGGTCGTCACCGTCGAGCTCCCGGCCGGCTTCCCGGCCGGCCGTCACGAGGCGAAAGTTGAGGCGAGAGCGCGCGTTTCGGCCGCCGAGGCGGCATCGTGCGATTTCGTCCTCGACGTCGAACCCGTCAGCAGAGCCACGCTGTCCGTATCTCCCTTGACGAGGAAGGGCCAGCGCAAGACGCGGTTCTCGCTTTCGGTCGAAAACCTCGGCAACACGTCTCTCGATGTGGTGCTCGACGCCTCGGACCCGGAGCGGGCGCTGCGCCTTCAGTGCATCCCGGACCGGCTTTCTATCGCGCCGGCGTCCTCGGCCGAGGTAGTCCTGGCTGTGAACGGGCCCCGGCACATTTTCGGTTCAGAACGCGCCCGTCAGGTAACGGTCGAAGGGACGGCCACCCCGGTCGCCTATGCTCGGTCCGGCCCAGACGGTGCGTCTGTGCTCGAAGAGACCACGCCCGTCCCTCTCGAGGCGAGGTGCACCTATGTGCAAAAACCGCGGGTGCCTCGGGGGGTGGTCACCGCCTTGGTGCTGGCGTCCATTGTCCTTCTGTGGGCTGGCATTTTCACTTTTGCGATGAACACGGTGCTGGGCCAACAAAGTGTTACTAAATCTGCCCCCCTTTCGTTTTTCGCCCCTATCACAACGTCATCGTCGCGTTCTGCGTCCGGGGCGCGGTTAGCGAGTGCTACCAGCGCCTCGGCGGCCGGGTTCCAGCCCAAGGACGTCGCCCCTCTCGGTGTCGGCGGAGTGATCGCCGGGACGGTCACCTCTCCGGACGAGCCAGGAGGCGTGGGGCTGATAACCGTCGACGCGTACCTGCAAGGCGTCAAATCGGGCGAAGCCATCTCGGCCGCCACTGGGCCAAACGGGGCTTACCAAATAGTCGGTTTGTTCCCCGGGACTTATAAGGTCGCGTTCGGGGCGCCTGGCTTTACCACTGTGTGGTACCCGGGGGTTACGTCCGAGGCTGCCGCCCAGCCCGTGCAAGTGGCGGCGCAAACCACCGCCGGCAATATTAATGCCCTAATCAGCGGTCAGCCGGCCACCATTACCGGCCAGGTCGTCACTGGCGAAACCCCCTCGCCGGCGGTGAAGGTCCAGGCTTTGATCAACGGCGTCCCGGTTGGCGCTCCGACGGCCACCAATGGGCAAGGCGCCTACGCCCTCCAGAACCTGCCCTCCCCGGCGGCTTATACCCTGGCGTTGAGCGCGCCCGGTTTCTTGCAGTCGGACGCTCAGGTCAACGTGGAGGGGGGCCAAGCAGTGGTGGCCAATACCGTTGACCTGTCGGCTGGGCTGGGCGAGATCGACGGGGTCGTCACCAGTGGCAAAGCGCCGCTTGGGGGGGTGGACATTAGGGCCACGGCCAACGGCAACACGTTCACCAGCGCCACACCCACCAGTGGCCCGGTGGGCCGTTTCGCTTTGCCGCGGCTCCCGACGCCGGCAACGTACCTGCTCAGGTTTTCCAAAGTTGGCTTCGGTACCCGCAACGTGGCTGTCAACCTGGGCCCCGGGCAGTTCCTGACCAACCTGCAGGTGGCCATGGTCGGCGGGACGGGCTCCATTTCGGGCACGGTGACGGGGGCTGGTGGCCAGTCGCTGGGCAATGTGACGGTGAGCGTGGGGGGCCTGGCCAAACCGGCCTCGACTCAGACTCTGACCGCGGGCGACATCGGGGCCTACACAATCTCCGGGTTGCCGACGCCCGGGACCTATGCCGTGACGTTCTCTCTGGCGGGTTACGTCAGTCAGACGCTCGGCGTCACATTGTCGTCTGACGGTTTGGCTTCCGATGTAAATGTCGCTCTTTCGTCGGAAATGGGCCAAATAGTAGGCACCGTCAGGAACGCGGCCAATGGGCAATCGCTCCCCGGTGTGACCGTTAGCGTCACCAATGGAGCTCTGCAACAGCAAACGGTGACGGCGTCGTCCCCCGGTGGTGGGTACACGCTTTCCCAACTTCCCGCCGGGACTTATTCCGTTACGTACACGATTCCGGGATTTTCCAGCCAGACGGCCCTTATCAAGCTAAAGGCGGGTGGATCGGCCACCCAGGACATTTCCCTCGAGCCGGGCACCTCGACCGGAGCGGCCGCAGTAACCAGCACGACGTCGGCGTTCACGAACAGCCCCACCGCGCCATGACGGACTGGGCCATGACGGACTGGGCCATGACGGACTGGGCCGTGAAGATGTGGGCCATGGGAACGACGGGGCTATGAAAGTAGAAGTCACTCCTCGCAGCGCCGTTCTCTCGCCGGGCAAGCCGTCTGTGTTCACCGTCCAGGTTTTCAACAACGAGGAGCTAATCAGCGGCCACCGGATCCGTGTCCTCGGGGCTGACAGTGAGTGGACGAGCCTCGACAAGCGGGAGCTCTCGCTTTTCCCGGGGACGGCGGGAGTGGCCATTCTGGCCGTCACATTCCCCACCGGTTCGCCGGCCGGGGCACGGCGGGTCAGCCTAGAGGTGACCGAGGTGACCCCGCCGTACTCGATGGAGGTTATCGACCTCGACCTCGAGGTCCCGTCTGAACCTGCGTTGACCATAAAGCTCGACCCGGTAAGCGTGAGCGCCGGGCGCCACGCCTCGGTGACGGCGATTGTCAGCAACACGGGCAACGTTTCCCAGGACGTGGTCCTGGCCGGGACGGACGACGAGGGACATGTCGGCTTCTCGTTCAACCCATCAAAGATGGCCATGGTCCCGGGCGAAAGCAGGGCCGTCGATGTGGGCCTCAAAGCGCGGCGCCCGATTGCCGGGAGCCCGAAGGTAAGGCCGTTCAGCGTCAAAGCCAACGGTGACGCGCCGGTAGACGGGGCACCCCCCTTGGCCTACGGGTCGTTTCTGCAAAAGGCCTGGCTAACCCGGGGCTTTCTCGGCCTTTTGGGGCTGCTTATGGCCGCCACCGTATTTGCCGCGGTACTGGCCGTGGCTCTTTCGCGGATCAACTCCGCCTCGACGTCCAACTCCGACGCGGTCCTCCAGGCCCTCCAGGCCAGCGTCACCTCCCAGTCGGGAGCGTCCGGGACGAGCGCAGCGTCTATCGGGGGTACGGTCGCGCTTCTCTCCAACCCGGGCCAGGGGGTGGGCGGCGTGACCGTCGACCTGTTCCTTGCGTCGAACACCGCCACGCCACTGGCCTCAACAGCTACGAAGGCGCAGGGCCATTACGCTTTCGTCGGTTTGGCCGCCGGGGC
The DNA here is from genome assembly GCA_963749305.1 of uncultured Acidimicrobiaceae bacterium. Taxonomy (GTDB): domain Bacteria; phylum Actinomycetota; class Acidimicrobiia; order Acidimicrobiales; family Palsa-688; genus Fen-671. Next base: position 443,813 of record CAVVMN010000008.1, on the reverse strand, counting down.
CTACAAGGTCGAGTTCATCGGTGCCGGGTTTGCTCAGGTCTGGTACCCCAATAGCACCACCCCTGATGGCGCCAATGCGATAAACCTCGCCGCCGGGCAAGCCTTAACGGCCATAAACGTCCAGCTGGGTGGCTTGCCTGGAAGTGTATCGGGGACCGTAACGGGCTCTTCTCCCTCGGGGGCCAGTGTGGCGCTGCAGGTCGAGAGCACCAACCCCGCCCTCAGCTCCGCCGTAGTGGCATCGACAACGGCCGGCGCATCAGGAGAGTTCCAGCTGGCCAATGTCCCGTCCCCGGCCAATTACCAGCTCGTCGTGACCAAGCCGGGCTATGCCACCGCCACCCAGCAGGTCAACCTCGACAGCGGCGAGGCGGACACGGGTGTGAGCATCTTGCTGGAGCTCGGAGATGGCTCCGTGTCCGGCACGGTCTCAGGCCCGAAAGGGCCTTTGGGAGGCGCCACCATCAGTGCCACTGGAGGCACGAGCGCCAACCCCGTCACCTCGTCCACGGTTTCGCTGACCCGGGGTAAGCCAGGCTCGTTCGTCTTGAGGAACCTCCCGACCCCGGGGAGCTTCACCGTCGTGGTGACGGCTCCCGGCTATGCCAGCCAAACCTTGAGTGTTGCATTAGCGCAGGGGCAGCAGCTGACAGGGCTGGCCGTGATCCTGACGCGGGGGAGCGGGAGCATCGACGGCAAGGTGTCGCTGTCCGACGGGAGCCCCCTGGGCGGGGTGACCGTTACCGTCAGCGGCGGCCCACTGTCGGTTAGCACCGAGACGCTTAGCAAAGGTAAGGGTGCTGACGGCACCGGTACCTACCAATTTGTCGGGCTGCCGGTCCCCGGGACATACGAGGTCGCCTTTTCGGGGACCGGCCTGCAGCCCCAGACTCGTGAAGTCGTCTTAGTGACGCCCGGGGCGACGACCCCGTCGGTAACCGGTACCGCCTCTAACCCGGGCCATCGTCGACGTAGTAATGCAGCTGTCCACCGCCGCCATCTACGGCAAGGTCACCGATATACGGGGCGACGCTCTGTCCGGCATCGGGGTAAACGTCGTCTCCGGCACGACGAACTACGCGGTGACTTCGGCCAACGTCCCGGTCATGGGGCGGTACGAAGTCGACGGGATTGCGCCCGGCACCTACACGGTCAGCTTCACGCAGCCCGGGGCGCTGCCGACGTCCTCTGTTGTGACCGTTGTCCCCGGGCAACGCCTTCTCTACAACGCCGTCCTGTCTGAGGCCGCTTCGATTGACGGGTACGTGGACCAACAGGTCAACGGCACCACGTCGCCTCTGCCAGGGGCGGCGGTGACCCTGTACCTCGCCAACCAGTACCCGTCCAACCCGTTGACGACCACGAAGACTGGCCCCAAGGGCTACTACCTGTTCACCGAGCTGAACGCGCCGGAACAGTACATCGCGCAATTCGCCTACCCTCCGGGCACGACGGGCCAGAAGACCATCGAGGTCACGATAAAACCAAGCCAGCAGGCTCAGCTGGCGACGGTTGTCCTGAGCACCGGCGGCGGTACGCCGGCCACCTCAGCCCCTCCCGCATCAACCACAACTACAAAAGGGCCCCCGCCCTTGCCGACTACCACACCGCCCGTGGCCACGACAGCTCCCAAGGCGGCACCTACGACTGCACTGCCGGCTTCCTCGACCACGACGCCCACCACCGCCCCTCCGACCAGCAAGGCAAGTACCACCACGCCGAGTACTGGCACGACGGTGGCGAGCACGACAACGACAACGGCACCGGCTACCACCACCAGCTCCACCACGACCAGTAGCACCACCACTTCGAGCACCTCGACCACCACAACAACAGTTGCGACCACCACGACAACAGTGGCGAGCACGACTACGACGGCGCCGACCACAACAACCACGGCCCCGATTACGACTACCACTACGACGGTCCCCACCACATCGACGACCGTCCCGGTGACCACGACTACGGCATCGACCACGACCACGCTGGGCGGATAGGAGCGGGAATGGGCACCAGCAACGGGCACGGCCCCCACTCGTGGCCAGTGCTCGCCCTGCGGGTCGAGCCGGCCAACGTCGTGCCGGGAGCCCCGGCCCAGGTCTTATTAGCTGTCCGCAATGACAGCGGCGTACCGGCGGAAGTGCGCTTTGATGTGGCCGGCCTCAACCCGGAATGGGTGCAGATCCCCGAGATGACCGGGCCGCTGGCCCCCAGCGACACCCGGCAGGCGACCCTTACTATCGTCCTGCCCGCCGGCTACCCCCCCAGTGAGCTTCGCGCCGCCCTGCATGCCCGCGCCTTGGCTCCCGGCACACTCGTCTTGCTCGGCCGGCCAGTGGCAGCCGACGTTGTGCTCCACGTGGCCGAGACCGGGCTCATCGACGCCACCATGCCGGACGAGGTGTACGGCGCCTTCCATGGTCGCTTCCACGTAACGGTCCGCAACCGCGGCCGTGAGCCGCAGATCGTCGAGCTGTCTGGCTCGAGCCCGGTCGGGCGGGTCAAGTGGTCTACCAGGCGGGTCCGTCTCGAGCCAGGTGGACAGGCCAAGGTGCGGGCCGATGTCGAGTCCAAACGGGCCTTTACCGGACCGGCCCGAAGAGTCCCGTTCGCGGTCAAGGTAAAGGGTCGCGGCGCGCCCGTGTCGATCGGCGGGACCTTTGTCCAGAGGCCGTGGTTGTCGACGCTGTGGTTGAAGGCGGGGGCGATCATCACGACCGTGCTGTTCTTTGCCGCCCTGGCCACCATTATCGTGGTAAAGCTAACGAGCACCTACGCCCCCAACCCCACCGCCGTCCCCGTGCTGAAGGTGCCGGTGACAAAGCCGAGGCCACCCAAAATCCCGGTGACCCCGCCGCACCGCACAACGACGACTACGGGATCTGGCACGACGGGGACCGGGCCCACTGGGACCGGGACTTCGACCACGGTGCCGAGCAAGAGCCAGCAGACCGGGCACTCGGAATCGGCCACCACGGCCAGCACAGCGAACACGTCATCTGGGCATGCGTCATCTGGGCACACTGGTGGTCGCACAGGGGCGGCCGGGGCCTCCGGCGCAAAGGCGGGCGGAAAACCGGCGGCAACGACAACTTCCTCCGCCCCGACGACGTCCGAACCGACGACGTCCAAACCGACGACGTCCACCACGGCCCCGCACACTTCTACGTCGTCGTCCGGCCAGGACGTGGCCATAAGTGGACAGGTCACGGCGGCCAACCCCACCGGGGTGAGTGTGAGCGTGCAGCCGGCGTCGTTGGTCAACACCACGAACAACGTCACCGTGGCGGGGCCCAATTCGGCCAACTCCGGCCCCGTGGGCAAGCTCCAGGGCAACCCGGGTGACCCCCCCGGTGACCCCCCCGGCCCGTCGGGGCCCGGCCTGGCCGGCGGGGGCGACGCAATTGGTTCGTCGTTCTCGACTACGACGATAGGGAGCGGGTTCTTTACGTTCCCGGCGCAGTTTGCCTCGCCAGGCGATTACCTGGTGACGTTCTCCAAACCGGGCTACGCGACACAGAAGTTTGTCGTGGCCGCCACCGGTGCACCCGTAAACCTCAACGTGAACTTGGTCCCGGGACCGGGCAGTATTTCCGGCGAGGTGATCGGTCCCAATGGACGGCTCGGCGGGGCAACGGTGACTGTCACCGACGGGACGATGACGTGCTCCGCCCGGACGCCCACCAAAGGGCCGGTGGGCAAGTGGTCCATCTCCGGCCTAACTACTCCCGACACTTATCTCGTCACGGCGACGGCACCGGGTTACGGGGCTTCGACGACATTGGTCACCCTCGCCGCGGGTAAGAGCTCGAGTGGCGTCGACCTCTCGGTCAAGGCCGGAGTGGCTTCGATCGTGGGCACGGTCGGTTCGCCGAGCGGCCCTGTGGGGGGCATAAACGTGACGGCCACGGACGGCACCGTCACGCAGTCGGTGACGACGCTGACGGGCGGACGCGACCTGACGGGAGGGGTCGTTGGTACCTATGTAATACCGAACCTATCCGTCCAGGGGCCCTGGACGATCACGGCTTCAGGGCCCGGGTGGATCTCGCAGACCCAACGGGTTTCGCTCTCGAGCGCGGCGGCGGCGAAGTCTGGCAAGGTCACTGCCAATTTCCAGATTTCGGCCACTACGGCGACGGTCATGGGGACGGTGTTCAGCCCCGGCGATGGCCTTGGTGGCGTGGGCGTGGTCATGACCGGGCAGTCGGGGACGTATAAGGCGCTGACGGCCACCGCTCCCAACGCGGGGTCGTTTGCTCTCGCTAACGTCCTTCCGGGCCATTACGTCTTGTTGTTCTCGTTGTTCGGCTACGAGAGCGAATCTGTGGAGCTCAACCTAAGAGCCGGGCAGGTCCTGACGGTGCCACCGGTGAAAATGCCGGGCATCAACCCGTCGAGCGAGAAACAGGCGGAGATAACAGGCAACGTCGTCAACCTCTCGACGGGCAACGCGGTGACTAAAGGGACGGCGGAGGTCGATGGGGACCTGGCCCTCTCGGTCCCCCTGGGCAATAAGGGCTCTTACATAGTCACCGGGCTCAGTGCAGGCGTGCACCAGGTCACGGTTACCGCCCCGGGCTATGAGCCGGCCAGTGTCCAGGTGGACGTGGCCACGGATGCGACCGCGGTCGCCCCCCTGGTGCTCCTGGCGCCATTGGTCGCCCTGTCCGGCGTTATTACGAGCAATGACGGCGGCACTGTGGCCGGCGCTTTTGTTACGTTGTCGCCCCAGCTCAGCACGGAACGCTGCGGTACGGCGTCCAACCCGAGCGCGGCGCCCACTCCGCTCATTGCCGGGCCGGGTGGGCAAGGCCGGGGTTGCCGCGCCGATGCCAACGGCGACTACCGGGTAGTGGGCCTGGCCCACGGCACCTACAACGTCAACGTGCAGAGCCCGCACGCCCCGGGGACACCGAACCCGACCGCGATCTGCGGGCCTGGACAGACGGCCCCTTGCGGGTACTACGACAGCTGGATCCCTACCAGCGGGAGCGTCACCGTGCTGGAGGGCCAGAACCAGCTCCGAAATTTCGCCATGGACATGGACGGGCGCCTCCAGGTCGACGCCGAGACGCCGGGCCTGGGCGGCATTATGGGCCAGGTCCAGGTAGGCATTACCGTAACCGGCCCGTTTGTGGCCGCAGCCAGCAGCTCGGCCGCGTCTACCACGACGGGGACGACGAGCGGGCCCACGACCACGAGCCCGGCGGCGACCACCTCATCGACGCTGGGCTCACCAGGGGAGACCACCACCTCCGGGTCAACCACCACGGGCTCCACCACCAGTAGCTCGTCCACCTCCAGCTCCAGCACCACGAGTTCCTCCACCACCAGTTCGAGCACCACCAGTTCGAGCACCACCAGTTCGAGCACCACCAGTTCGAGTACAACCAGTTCGAGTACAACCAGTTCGAGTACAACCAGTTCAAGCACGACTAGCTCGTCCACCACTACGTCGAGCACGCCCAACTCGAGCACGACCAGCTCGACTACAAGCAGTTCCAGTACGACCAGCTCGAGCACGCCGCCGGGCTCCACCACGTCCAGCACTTTGTCAACGACGTCGACCACGGGCACCCTGGCCGGTGACAGGAGGCCAGCGGGGAACTCTGTTTACGCGGCGGGCGTCAAGTCGGGGTGCCCGGCCAGCGGTCAGGTGACGGAGACGCTTACGGCCCCCAGCGGCCCAGTGCTTTTCCAGGGCCTCCCGGCCGGCGTCTATGACGTTTGTTACGGGCCGGCAACAAACAGCAACGGCGCGCCCATCGCCACTTCACCGAACCCGGCCGTGTCGGAGGTGAACATCAATTCGACGGGAAGCTATTCCGCCGTGATGCTGCCTTCGGGCATTACGATCAGCGGCTCGCTTACCTACCAGGTCGACGGCAAAGTCTTCCCTGTCGGCTGCAAGGCCGCGGCGGGGGCGGCCTGCTCGCCGGGCAGCGTTACGGCCACGTGGCAGTACTACGACCGCACCGCTAACCCTCCCACGCTGCTCAATGGCACGTTCACCACGCCGATCGACTCGAACGGCTTCTTCGAGTTCTCGAACGTCCCGGCCGGTCAGCAGGTGGCTTCGCCCACGGTGAACCTGCAAGTCAGCGCGGGCGGCTTTTCCAGTCTGATCGAGAACAACGTCCCCGTCCCGACCTGCTCAGCGGCCGGGGTAACGACGACGGCGCAGGGGAGCGTCGCGCCGGCCTCCTGCATCCCCGGGTATTTCCCCAACCTCACACTTACCGCTTTGGCTTCGGAGGTAACCGGTTCTGTAGTGCTCCACACGGGGGCCACTACGACCGACACGTCGGCCACCGACTTGAGCGCGGTGAGCGTCGCCGTCCAGGCCGCCAGCGGTGGGAGCACCAACGTAACGGCCTCGGTCAACGGCAGCGGCCAGATCGTCTGGCACGACCCGGCGGCGGCACAGCCGGGCTGGGCCGAACCGGGCAGTTACGAGTTGTCCTTCTCAGCGTCGGGCTACGCCTCACCCCCACCGGTCCCGCTCACGGTACCCATCAACACCTCATGCACGGTGCAACCTTGCGCCGCCGTCAATATCGGCACCATCAATTTCTACCAACAACCAAGCGTCACCGTGGTGGCCGTCAACAGCACGGGGACGCCGGTAAACGGGGCCACCTTCGTACTGTACGACCCGGCCACCTCGCCGCCCACGGTGGTATCGACGCAGCAAGCAGCGTCAGGCTCCAACTCCGTCACGTTCAACGGCCTCAGCCTGCATTCTCAGGCTAGTTACAACTACCAGCTCGACGTCTACCTCAATTGCCTGGGCGTAATCGTCTCGCCGTTCAAGGTGTCCTACGGCCAGGTCACCGATACCGTCACGCTGCAGAGCACGAGCTGCATCCAGGGCACGGTTAGCGGGGTAGTGGAAGATCTGGGCAACGCCGGGGCCGCCCCCAGTGCGACCGGCAACCTGGTCTCACCGCTGGCTGGCGTGACGGTGAACGCCGGCAACGGGCTAACGGCAACGACCGCCTCGGACGGTTCCTTTGCCATCTTTGGCAACCCGACCGCAGGCACGCTCGGGGTGCCCCCAGGTAGCTATACGCTTTCCGTTTCTTCGGTCAGCGGCTATGGGCCGGCCACCTTCTGGGACTCGACACTGACCACCTCAGTGGCCAACCCGGTAACGGTGAACAGCGGGGCCCAGACGACCATAGGGATAGCCCTGGTAGCGACCGACATCACCGTCAATGGCCTGGTCACGGACCAGGCCACCGGCCTAGCCATCCCCGGCGCTTCAGTTCTCTTGCAAGGCTCTTTGCCCACCGGCCCGGCCACCGCCGGCGCCTGTAACTCCAGCGGTACGCCGCCCGCCCAACCGTCCAAGATCGCGCCCATCACGACGGGGACCAACGGGCAGTTCACGGTGTGCCTGCCACCGGGGTCCTGGGCGGCGACCTTCAACGAGGCCAACTTCGCCCAGCAGAAAGTGTCTTTCCAGCTCGACGTCGGCGCCGCGGCGAAAACTCTCGACGTCCAGATGACGGAAAGCCTTAACACGGTCTCGGGCCTCGTGTCAGAGGTCATCGGGCAATACGGCCCGGCGCCCCTCAGTGCCTTGACCGCGGGAGACATCACGGTCGAGGACGACGGGCCTAACTACTGCGGGAACGCCGGCCAGTCGACCTGCCCCATCGCGGGGACCGGGTTCGTCATCACGGCCCCCGGCAACGGCCAGTACTCGGTGACCGGCAGCGGGACGAGCGGCACGTACTTCCAACCGGGCGAGAACTACAGCATCACGTTCAAGGTGCCCGGTTTCCAGCCGTTCTCTCAGAACGTCGAGTTTGCTCAAGAGGCGGGCTTCGTCTACGTCCTCAGCCCGACGCTCGATGCCGACACCGCGACCGTCGTCGTCGACGTCGTGACGAGCGCCAGCGGGTCGCCGATCGTCGGCGCCAATGTGTCGCTCACTCCTCCAGGGCAGGAGAGCACACCTTTGCCCTGTCCCACCGGCGTGGCCGCCACCCTGTACTGCACGAGCGGGGAGGCCCAGGGCGCCACGACTACGGGCAACGGCGGAGCGGCTACGTTCCAGAACGTACCCCTGGGCGACTACCAGGTCGACGTGGACGGGTCGGCGGTGGCGGCCAGCACGGCGTCCACCAATTTCTGCGACGACCTGGCCAGCGCGGCGATATCGGGGTGCGTGGCCGTCACCAGCGAGGCCCAGCCAGTAAACGCCGGCACCATTCGCCTCCACCAGGCCACAACGATCGTCATCACGGGAGAACTGGAAAGCGGGGCGGGAACGGCTCCGCCGACCTACTCCCCGACAAAGAACATCCTGGTCAATTTCTTCAGCGGGTCCACCGCAACGGGCACGCCAATTAACAGTGGCCGGACAGGAAGCGACGGCACGATCACAGAAAATGTCAACGCAGCCGGCAATTACGTCGCCCAGTTGATCTTCCCGGGTTGGCAGACCACGCTCGACCCGATCACGGTCCTGGCCAGCCAACCGACGGTGGACTCCGTCGGGCAAATGCCCGTCACGGCGTGGTACGTATCTGCCGGCGGAGCGGACGAGTACCCGCCGCCCCAATGGGCGCTGACGGTGTACTTCTGCACAGTTGGCAATCCGGCGCCCAACAACCCTCCGTCGTGCAACGCCTCCAATGACTTCAAACTGATGACCGCCAACGGTCCTAACGGCACCTTCGCCGTGGACGCCGTTGATACGCCCAATTTCCCCAGTTCCACTGTGGATGCCTTACTACCTACGGGGAGCGGGAACCCCTATGGGGGTTATGTCGCGGAGGCGTGCGAGACTGCGCTCGGGACCGTCTGCTCGTCGCCCGCAATGGTAACCGTCGACGGCAACGGCGACCCGCCCAGCACCTCCACCGACCCCACGGTGCTGGCTCTGCCGCCGGCACCACAATTGCCTCCCACGCCGGGCAACTTCGCCGCCAACACCACAACCGGGTCGACTTCGGTCACGTTGTCATGGTCCGCCTCGTCGACCGCCACCGCCTACAAGGTCCTCTACGGGACCAGCTCGGGCAACGAATCGACCAGCCCCAACCCGGCTTGCTCCTCAACGGCGACGACGTGCACGGTGAGCAACCTCACGGTCGGTACGACGTACTACTTCGAGGTCGAGGCCAGCAACGTGGCCGGGTTTTCCGCTCCAGCCGAGACGCACGAGGTGGCGGGCGTCCTCCCGCCGTCGACACCCACCAATCTCACTGCCGCCACCACAACGGGTTCGACATCGGTCACCTTGTCATGGGACGCGTCGCCCACGGCCACGGAGTACGCCGTTTTCGACGGGACAAGGTCGGGGGCCGAGTCGGGCACGCCAGGGTGTACCACGACCTCGACGAGCTGCACCGTGACCGGCCTCACAACTGGCACCCGCTACTTCTTCGAGATCGAGGCCCTCGATGCGGCCGGGCCTTCCGCCATGTCCACCGAGGTGCAAGAGGTGGCGGGAGTCAACCCGCCGGCGGCACCCACTGCGCTTACGGCCACAGCCACCACGGTGGGCTCGGGCCCGGGTTCGGACTCGGTCACGCTGTCCTGGCATAGCTCTGCCGGAGCCACCGAGTACGACGTTTTCGAGGGGCCAAGTCCGGGGAACGAGAGCAATACTGCGGCGTGTACCGACACAACCGGGTCGCTGACCTGCACAGTCACCGGCCTGACCACGGGTGACGCCTACTATTTCGACGTCAAGGCGTCCAACGTAGCCGGCACCTCGGGCCCCTCAAATGAGGTCGTGTCGACGCCGGGGGTTACCGTGCCGGCGGCGCCTACAGGGCTTACCGTCACTGCCACTACGGTCGACTCGATCACCCTGACATGGAACGCGTCGACGGGAGCGACCGAGTACTTCGTCTACATGGGGACCAGCTCGGGCGGTGAGGCGACCAACAACGCCAAGTGCACGACGACAGGCCCCATATGCCAGATAAACGGCCTCTCCTCCGGCACCACCTACTTTTTCTACGTCGTAGCCAATAACGTCGCCGGCACCTCCGGTCAATCCAATGAGGTCTCGGCCACGCCGGGCGCCAGCACGACGGCATTTATCGTTCGTCCGCCGCCGGGGCCGTCCGGTTCGCCGGTTTTATTGGCCGCCGCGGACATCCCGGTCCCCAGGGCGCGGGGCCCGGAGTGTGAAAAGTTTGGCGAGGACGCCGCAACTAAGTTGGGTGTGTCCCGGGAGAGATTAGCCCCGGCCAGGTGCGCAAAAGCGGTGGGACCATGGCCTGGGGCAGGAAGGTGGTGGCACGGCCATGCAAGCTTGTCGCGGCAGAATTTCGGCCCTGGTGGTTGCCTTCGGGTTAGTGGTGCTGGGCGGGACGGGCCTGTCCCCGGCTTGGCCGTCGGCGGTATGGCCGGCGGCTGAGGCCGCGGCCCAGACAACGGCCCCGACTACGACGCCGACTGGCACCTGGTCCGTCGCTGCCAGCCCTAGCCCGGCGGGCCTGATGGCTAACCAGCTAAACGGTGTCTCCTGCCCCGCCTCGGCAGATTGTTTCGCCGTGGGCTTCAGTTCGACGTCATCGGGGACCTCGGCGCTCATCGAGACCTTGGGGCCCACTGGGTGGGTGTTGGCTACGACCGCTCAGGTGCCCGGTTCGTCCGTCGACGAGCTCCAGGGGGTCTCGTGCGCCTCGACCACATCGTGCGTGGCCGTTGGTTATTACCAGCAGAAAGGAGGCAGCGAGCAGACCCTCGTCGAGACTCTGGCCAACGGGACATGGTCGGTGATCACGAGCCCCAACAGCGGTGCGGGCAACAACGTGCTCACCGGCGTGTCATGCCCGGAGGCAAGTGCCTGCGTAGCCGTCGGGTCGTACCAGAGCGGCGCCACCAGCCGGGCTTTGGCCGAGGAGCTGTTCGGCGGCTCCTGGGTCCTGACCACCGTCCCCACTGCCGGTTCCGGCGCTAACGTCCTGGCCGGCGTGTCGTGCGCCGCCGTGGGGGCGTGCGTCGCCGTGGGGTACTACGACAACGCCGGCGTCGACCGCTCGTTGGCGGAGAACCTGTCTGCCAGCGTCTGGTCAGTTATGGCCAGCCAGGACCAGGGCACGGAGCTGAACGAGCTCAACGCCGTGTCGTGTACCTCGACCAGTTCGTGCGTGGCCGTGGGCACGTACCGCACCGCCGCCGGCGTCAACCAGGACCTTATTGAGTCCCTGGCTACAGCCAGCTGGAGCGTGCACCACCCGAGCCCGGACGCCAACGGCGCCAACAACGTATTGTCCGGCGTCGGCTGCACTTCCACGACCTCGTGCATGGCTGTGGGCCATTACAACAGCAAGGGCGTGGCTCAGTCTCTGGCCATCGAGTTGGCTCACGGCACCTGGACGGTGGTCCCGAGCCCGGACAAGGGCACGAGCACCAACCAACTGGCCGGCGTCTCGTGCGCCCCGGTGAGCGCCCTCGGATGTGCAGCCGTCGGCTACTTCAACGACCTGATCAGCGGCTATGCCGATGTGGCGCCACAAGCCCTGGCCACCGCGTGGTCGGCCGGTTCCTGGGCCATCGTGGCGGCGGCGGACGCGCTAGCCCCAAACGTGGCCGTTAACGACGTCGCTTGCCCCTCCAAGAGCGACTGTGTAGCGGTCGGCAGCTACGTGAACGCGTCAGGCGCCCGCGAGGTGTTCATCGAGGATCTCGATAACGGCACATGGACAATGGTGCCTGGCCCAGGGCCTAGCGCGACTACGAACAGCCTTGGTTCCGTCTCGTGCCCGTCGCCGACATCGTGCGTCGCCGCCGGGTATTACGCCAGCGCCAAGACCGGCCAGGCCCTGATCGAGAAGTTGTCCGGGGGCAGTTGGTCCGTGGCCCCGACTCCTGACCAGGGCACGGGTTACAACCAGCTGAACGGTATTTCGTGCACCACGGGTGGCTCATGCGTGGCCGTCGGCTTTTACTCGGCCGGCAGCGGGACGAGAGTGCTTATAGAGACCCTGGCCAACGGTTCGTGGACCTCACCCCGAGCCCGGCCTTGAGCGCCACTTCAAGCTATTTGGAGAGCGTTTCGTGCTCGTCGCCCGGCTCGTGCGTGGCCGTCGGCTACGAGTACAACGGGACGGGCCGGCGCACCCTGGTCGAGACCCTGGCCAACGGTGGGTGGACGGTAGCTAAGAGCCCCAACGTCGGTCCCGGGGACAACCTGCTCGACGGGGTCTCGTGCTGGACGCCGACGTCTTGTGTGGCAGTGGGGTACTACGCCGCCGGCCAAACTCACCTGGGCCTGGTCGAGACGCTGGGCACGAACGGATGGGCCATCACCCAGGTACCTCAGCCCAGCGCCACCGGCGACTACCCGAGCGGGGTCTCATGCACCTCCTCCGGAGCTTGCGCGCTGGTGGGCGACTACGCCAGCGGCCCTGGTGGAACCGTTGACCAGACCCTGGTCGAGACCATAGGGATCGGCAACTGGGGGGTGGTCGCCAGCCCTAGCCCCGACACCGCCGGCGACTACCTGAGTTCGGTCGATTGCGTCGCCCTGGCCAGCTGCGTGGCGGTGGGGCACTCCAGCGCCGGACCGGCCCAGGGCTCACTGGAGGAGTCTGGCCCTACGCCCATCGGAGTGGCACAGACGACAACCACCCTGACCTCCACACCGAACCCGTCGAAAGTGGGCCAGCGAGTGACCTATACCGCCACTGTCGTGCCGGCGCCGGCCGGCGGCACGGTGGCGTTTGCCGACAACGGTGCCGTGGTCCCCGGCTGCCGGGCCGTGACCGTGGGCGCCGGTGGAAAAGCGACGTGCTCGGCCACTTACAGATTGGTGGGCGAGAACCTGGTCCAGGCTGCGTTCTCCGGCCGGCCCGGGTTTACCCCGTCGACGTCGGTCCTGTTCAGCCAATTGGTGACTAAGCCGGCCCCGGTAGCACAGGGGTACTGGCTGGCGACCAAGAACGGTCACGTTTTCGGAGTGGGGGCGGCCAAGTCCCTGGGCGGGATCTCGACTTCACCGTCCAACCCGGTCGTCGGTATCAGTGCCTCACCCCGCGGCGGGGGTTATTGGGTCGTGACGGCGGACGGGACGGTGGCCGCCTTTGGTGGGGCGGCGTTCCACGGCGACCTCCCCAAAGTGGGAGTGAAAGCCTCGAACATTGTCGCTCTGGCCCCCACGGTCAACGGGGCCGGCTATTGGTTGGTGGGGCGCGACGGCGGGCTTTTCGCCTTCGGTAATGCCGTTTTTCACGGCTCGGTGCCCGAGGTGAAAAAGCATGTTGCCGACATAGTGGGCATGGTGGCGTCGCCGGACGGCCGCGGCTACCTTTTGGTGGGTTCCGACGGCGGCGTTTTCGCTTTCGGCGCCAGCCATTTCTACGGGTCGTTGCCGTCGGCACACGTTAGCGCCAACAACATAAAGGCGATCCTGCCCTCGTCGACCGGGACCGGTTACGTCCTGGTCGGTTCCGATGGCGGCGCCTTCTTATTTGGTAGCGGGGTCAGCTTTCACGGGTCGCTGCCGGGGAAGGGGTCCCACGTAACGGACATCGTCGGGATCGCCCTTACCCCCGATGACGGCGGCTATTTCATGGCCGGGGCGAACGGCCGCGTTTACGGGTTCGGCGATGCCAAAGTGCAACCGGTTCCAGCGGGGCTCGCCGCCCACCTACCGGTGGTGGCTATTGCCGGCTTGGCCTGACCTAGTAGACGACGTACACGGCGACCAGCCAAACGGCCAGGCACACGAGCACAAAGGCGGTGGCCACGAGCAACGGGGCCCAGTCCCGTTTGCTTTTCGGCGTCTGCGGTTCGAGGTCAACCGGCGCCTGTTCTGGGACGAACTCAGGGGGCGGCTTCGGTCGCAGGTCGGCCCCGCAGCGTACGCAGAAATCCTGGGTCAGCAAGTTGGGCTCGTCGCAAACGGGGCACATGATCCTTTGCGGGATGGCCCACCCCTCGGTACCCGGAAGCCGTCGCAGCCCGACGCGTTCGTGAACCCCCGTGCTCGGCCCGGCGAACGCGGTCCGGTTGGCCCAGAAAAGGGGGTAGTCACAGGTACTGCAAAAACCGCCCGCGTCGCGCTCGACCTCGTCGAGATGGCTCACCGTATTGCAGGTCGGGCAGACGACGTCGGTAGGCATTATTTCTCTCCTCTTTGTCCCGTCTCGCTCCGCTAAAAAACCGGTTTCATTTCGCTATCGCTGGACCGCGGTTCTTCATGACCGTTCAAAGTAGCCTCCTCGTCCGGGGTCACGAGCGCCACGGTGCTGACGTCGTCGACCGGGAAGATCCGCCGGCCACCAACGAACAGTTCGCAGGTCAACGTTCGCCGGCACCTCGTCTCTCACCAGGTCGACAAGGTCTGGTTCAGACAGCCACCCGATGCGGTCCACTTTGACCACCACCTGCGCCGGTCGCCGCCGGGCCTCGCCCTGGCGGAAGACGCCACCGGTGTCGATAACCTCGACCGGCCCGCCAGTAAGCAACTCCAGCAGGCCGGACAGCCCCCGTTTGGTGCCGCGCCACCACTGCAGTTTGGATGCTTGCAGGACCAGGCGGCGCTGGTACATCTCGTCGAGGGCGGGGTTGATCGCCGGCAGAGCAAGCCAACCAGCCATGAAACGCACCATCGACGGTGGTGCCACCGTCGGGTCGATGATATTCCCGAGGTTGTCGATCCCGTCGAGATAAGTCCCCGCCTCTTCCTGAAATATGGAGACGAAGCGGTAAAAGAAATTGTCGTCGAGCATCCCGACCGGGAGCTGGCCCACCAGCCAGTCGGGGCGCCGTCCCGCGGGTGCGGGGGCTCCCGGCCGGAGCCAAGACGACCATCTTCGACGGCTCTCGGACCGCCGGCCGGCTCCCATCCCCGTCGGCCGGGGGAGGCGCGCCGCCATCGCTCATTTGGCCTCGCTCATTTTGCGACCTGGCTCATCTGGCGACCTGGCTCATCTGGCCGCACAGGATCATGGCGACCGTGCTCGACTTAACGACCACCACGCTGTGGCTCGGCGACGCGGTGCGGCGCTCGCCGTTGCCGTTTTCTCCCAGTACCGGAAGGGGCTGAGGGGCCGAGAGGAACAGCGATCGTTCGTCCAGCCTCACCACTTCCTTGGCCGGGCCGTAGCGGCGACCAGTACGTAGGTCGCATTCGAACAGGAGCACTTCGTCCACTCTGTCGACGCCGTCGACCTGCTGCAGGAGCTGGGCGATGGGAGCGGCGTTCAAGTCGGTGTCCCAGGGCCATCCGCTACCATCCGCACCGCCGTCGAGGGGGTTCACCCACTCGTACAGCAGCCGGAGGGCATCGGAGCGAATTCGGGTAAGGGCGTCGTCGCTGGCGGTGGGGAGGGCGTGCAGGTGGGTCGCCACGGTTACGCCCTGGTAGTAGGGGGTGGCGATCTCGATCGTTATCCCGAGCAGGCGACGAGGCTCGAGGTACTCCGCCAGGTTCGCCACGAGCCCATCAGTCAGGGCGAAATCATCGATGCTCTGGCTTTCCGGCACCCGGCGCACCTTCGGGACGATCAGCAGGCGCACCGGTCCACCGGGTGCGCTCGGCCCCAGGCAGCGCGCTCTGGCTACTTCCGCAGACGCTTCCGTAGCCAGGCGCTCGAAGTCGCGCGGGGTTACCGCTCGCTGTCGCGTGCGCAAGCTGAACGGGCCTCGTTTCTTGGCCTCGCTGACCGTCTCGGCGTCCGCCCCGCCCTTGGCCGGGGCGATATTCGTGACGCTGTCGATAAAAGCGACGGTCGAACGGAGGCTGGTCAGCATACCCGCCCCAACGTTGCCTCCAGACCCTCCGCCGTGGCGGTACGCGCGCATGATTATCTCGGCGCCGACCGGCGGTACCGCCCCGTGCTGGTGCCAGGTCCCATCGGCGTACCTGACCGTGGGGCCGAAGTGGACCGTACCCCGAGCTACCGTCAAGGACGTAGTGCAGGTCTTCGGGTGACGAGCCGGTGAAATCGTCGACCTCGTCCCAATTTTGGACCACGTGGCCAGACGAAACCTGAACGTGCTCACCGTCCCGCCGCGCCAGCAAAGGTGGGTTCCGCAGGACGAAGGACTGCCCGGGCAGGCCGTTCGACCGGCCGAGGCTCTCCGGCCCGTGGAGGACCGAGTGTTCGGCCACGATGGTGCCGCCCAGGGTCTCGGCCGTTATGGTCCGGATCTCGGGCGAAGCCTGGTAGGTGGGCGCGCCCGGCGGGGTCTGCACCATCACGACCCTGAACCAGTAGGCCCGGGTGCCGCCCAGCGCTAACGCCTCATGGACGGGTGGGAACAACAAGACGACCTCGCCGTCCCGGTTGAGCCCTCCCGTCGTGTCCGAATATTTGAGCACTGTCACCCACGCCTCGCCCGACCACGCCTCGACGGTGAGGGGAGGTGTCTGGGGGTGGATGCCGATACCCGCTGGGCTGGTAGTGGTGAGCCTGAAACGCAGCGCACTGCCGCCGAGGCTGCCGGCAAAGCCAAGGTAGAAAGCGTCACCAGGCACGGGCCGAGGCTCGGTGGTGAAGCAGCGCATGGATGCGCCGGGGAACCGCAGGTCCTCCCAGGCATCGACGAGGCTCGTCAGTCCCCGCCCCGCCCCGCCCGGTCTTGGCCGCGATCAGTTTCGGCGGCGCGATCACGAGGTCCTCAATTGTCTCGAACACCACCGGTTGGCCAGCCAGACCGGGGGCGCCTACCTGCGTCCCCGCCTTTACGGTCACCGGCTGGTCGAGGACGGCCGAGAGCCAAAAGGTGAGGTCGGCCTGCGCTGCGGTGGGCGGGAAGGGCGCAATGCCCATGAGTTCCAGGAACTTGGTATAGAACCGGTCGGGTACCTGGTTGAGGCGGTACAGGAGCGTCTCGCTCATCCACGCAAACAGCTCGATCAGGGCCACGCCCGGGTCCGAGAGGTTGTGGTTGGTCCATTCCGGGCAGTACTTCGGGATCAGCAGCTTGGTCTCGTCGACGATGTCCTGGAACCGCCGATCGTCGAGGTTGGGGGCCTGAAGCGACAACGTTAATGTTCCTCTCGCGGTATGACGTAAAACGGGTAAACGAGGTTGCGGCGGTCGTTCGTGGCCCGGACCTTGTACGTAATGTCGATATTTACAAGGTAAGGGTCGAGGCTGTCGGGAACACACTCGATACCGAGGACGTCGACTCGGGGCTCCCATTGCGCGATGGCCTCACCGGCAGCCTCGGCCATCTGGCCCAGTGTATTGAAATTGACCGGTTCGAAAATGAGATCCCAAATCCGGCACCCGAACTGTGGCCGCATCAGCCGTTCACCCGGCGCGGTCGAGAGGATAACTCGCATCGAGGCATCGAGATCCTCTGGACCTCGGGTCATCCGGATGCCGCCGTCTGTGTTTACGCCCATCGGGAACGAGAAACCGCGGCCCACGAACGACGGGACGCCTGGCTCGATCGCCATGGCCCGCATCCTGGCCAAGGGGCCGTTGGACGGGGCGCGCACATCGCGCTGTGCTTGCAGGGCTTGAAGCCGTGCGGACGGCAGTGGGACCAGGGCATCGCTAGCGTGGCTGTCCGCAGCTACGACTTCGCCCCGACGTCCGTTCCCCGATGCGGGCCCGTCTGCCTGGTTGTTGTCCTGACTATCGGCCTGGTTGTCCGGTGGTTGAGGCATGCGAGGCGGTCCTCAGTTGATCTGCACAATAGCGCCCTTGAGGGCGGCCGACCCCTCGCCCTCCAATTGCAACACTGCGCCCTTCAGGCTGGCCTGGCTCTGGCCTTGCATCTGCAGCTGCGCATCGGCCGAGACGCTGATTTGCATCCCGGAAAGCTTGAGGTTTTGATCGGCCTGAATGGTGACGTTGGCCCCTTTTATGGTCACATCCCCGGAGCTGGAGAAGGCTACTTGTGTGTCGCCGGCCTTTATGGTCAGTGGCTGGCCCGAAGGGATTTCGAGGTTTGTGGCTTGCTTGTCCATCTTCAGGGTGTGCTGCTGACCGGCCAACTGCACCATGAAGTACTGGTCGGCGTCCTGATCACCGTCCGACAGCTCCCACACGTGGCCGAGCCGCGAGGTGAACCGGCGCGAAGAGACCTTGCCGTCCTTGACCGTCCAGTCCGGGATGGTCGACTTATTACCGAAGAGGCCCCCGAGGATTATGGGTTGGCGCGGGTCGCCGTGCTCGAAGGCGACCAGGACCTCGTCGCCGACCTCTGGGATCATCACGCTACCCCGGCTGGCCCCACCGCCAGGGGTCAGCAAGCGGCCCCATGCGCTCTCCTGGGTCGTGTCGAGCCCGGGAAACCGCACTTTTACCCGGCCCATTTGGTTGGGGTCGTTGATGTTCGTGACCTCGCCGACTACGAGTCCGGGGTGGTGAGTGGCCGGGCCCTGGAGCGGCCCATACCGCCCGCCACCATCGGAGCTGGACGCGGGAGCCCGCCCCCCCGACCAGAACCGGGTCAAAAAGCCACGGCGAGACCGGTAGGTGTGCTCGACCCTGGTAACGGGGTACGAGCCGGAAAGGGGGCCGGCGTCGGAGACACTTACCGTGGAGCCCAGCTTGATGTTCGGGTCGACGTCTGCCAACCCGGTCGCGCGCACCGAGCTGGCGGCGGCCCAGTCGATCAGAGCCTGGCTCAATTGGGTCACTTCTTGCTGGGTGCTGCCGGCGAGAGCGGCCGTTATCAGCGTCGCCTGGCCAAAGGCGCTGTCCGGCTGGGCCACCGTGGTGGCCAGGTCAGAACTGGCCGTCAGGGTGGCGCTGCTGGCCGTTCCGGTCAGCGTTTGTTGAGCGTCACGGTCCCAGCCGTAAACCGACACGGTGCCCGGGGCGTGGCCCGACGCATAAACGGAAAAGTTGCGCAAAGAGTCGCCCAGTTTGAGCTCGACGGTCGAGCCGGACGCCGGCTTTTTGAAGTTGAGGGTGGTATCGTCCACCCACCAGTCGAACCCGCTCCGGCTGGCCATCTCGTTCAGGAACTCGAGGTCCGAGCTGACCTGGAGCAGGTAGTCAAAGGTCAGCTCCGAGCTGTCAGTGGAAGCGGTAAGGCCAGCCGCGCTGACGAGGGACGAGACCACGTCGGAATAGGTCATAGTCAAGTAGGTCTTGACCCGAGAGCCGCGGCCCAACCGATGGCTCTTGTCCAGCGCCACTACCACCAGCTCGGGCTGCTCTCCCTCGCGCTGTTCGACGCCCAGTGCGGTCACCTCGGCGGTGATCAGTGTGCCCGCTCCCGGGACACCGACGGTGACGCTGGTCCCGAGGCTAACGGCGCCGGATTGAGCCAGCGTGTAGCCGGGATCGGAGAACCGCATGGTAACTTGCCCGCTCGTGCGCAGTTCCTGTTCCACCTTGCACTCGAGCAAGCCTTCCTGCCAGGTGGTAGCCAGCAATTGCCCATTTACGTTGATCGTGGGGGCGAGGGTTATGGGGGACATAGACCGTAAATGTCAGCTCTGCTCGGTTGGCTCAGGCCAGCTCATGTGAGCTCGGGTATGGCCAGGATGCGCCCTGGCCTAAGGGCCAACGGGTCCTCGATCCCGTTGAGGTCGGCTATAGGCCGCCAATTGGTCGGGCTGCCGTAATAAGTCGCCGCGATGCGGTCCAATGTCTCGCCCGGTTGCACCCGGTGGGCGCGGTGAGGGTGCGGGGTGCCCGAGGTCGGGTTCTGAGCGCCGAAAACCTTTCCGTCCTCGTACTGAGTAAGGGTGAGGTCGACATCGGCCCGTAAGGGCACACCCTGGTTGGAGAAGTAGGTGAAGCTAACCGACGCGGAGGCTATAACCGCCTTGAACGAGTGCATGCTACCCCAGTTGAACTGGACCCACGGCGGCCTGGCATTGTTGGTGTTCTCGTTGCTCCCGGGCAGAGACGTATCGATTTCCATGAGGCCCAACAGTTGATCGGTGTAGTTGGTGACCGGCGAGCCGTCGTCCGTGCTATCGAAAAACAACCGTAGGGTCATTGACCCCGAGTTGGCTCCCGAGTAGTTCAGCGTAGGCACGCCTTTACCGGGCATGTCCGGCGCCTGCCAGGAATTGCTCCGGCTGAAACTAAGCTCCGTGGGGTTGAAAAGACAGGGGATATTGTCCCCTTTTTCGGTTTGCAAAAAAGCTTTTTGAGAGTTCTGCGCCATCAAAAAACCTCCGGGTGCAAGAAGAGCCCTCTTCTCTCGAGTTCGGCCAGGCGGCGGCCGGCTAACACGTCGGACAGCATGTCCAGCTGTTCTGACAGTTGCGGCCCCCGGGACTGTTCTGGAAGTACTTGGCCGGCGGCGGTGCTGGGCGACCCGGCCCCGCCGGGAGACGGGAACCCGTCGGTCCCAGGACCTGACCTCGGGCCGGCGGGTAGGGAGAGTGCGGATGGCACTGTCGAGGTAGCACGCCTGACCTCACTTCGGCTCGACGGGGCGGACATCGGGTTTCTGGCTCCTTCGGCGGTCAGTGCAAAGCCGGTCATGGCGGCGGCCGAGGCGGTGCTGGCCGAGCCTGAGGTCGAATACGGATTTGAAGCCGGCGCCATCGGCGAGGTGCTGGCCCCTGTGCGCCCCACCGCGCTGGTCCGCGAACTGCCGGCGTTCGCCGGAGCTCTGCTCCTTTCGGCTTTGTCGGCGGTGTTGTTCTTCGACAAGGCCGCGGTTTTCGACGAAGCGAGGCCCTGGGCTGAGGCTTGCCGGTGGCCGAGGGCGAAGGCGGCGCCGGCGATGGGCAGGACGGGTAAGCCGGCTGTCCCGATGGTCCCTGTCGTCCCGATGGTCCCGGCCGTCCCGTAGGCAGGTTCATACGGCGCCAGGTTGGCCGCTGAGGTTTTTCCGTTGGGTGGTAAGGATTTCGGAAGTTGTGCCGGCCTGCTCACGGCACGCTGCAAGTTCGGCGCCAAGCTCTGGGAGCCTGGCGGCGGCCCGGCCATCTGGCGCCGGGGGAGATTGTCTAAAGGCACCAAGCTGTTCGCGGTGGGGGAGTTGAGCCCGTGGGCCGGCCGTCCGTTCGGGACGGGCTCGGTCACAAGCCGTTGACTGCGGCCACGAAATTGCCTTTCCCCGACGCGCTGGTTGACATCGTTGCGTCGGGCGGCCGTCGTCCGTGGTCGGTTGAGACCCTGGATAACGGCGGCGGTCGGCAGAGCGCCGACGGGCGTGTGAAGACCAAATGGTGACGGCAGGCCCGGAGCTGCCTGTGGGTTGACTGGGGGGCCGGGGGTAGCGTGGCGGCGGATATTCAGGGCTTCGGCGGCGATTGACGCGTCCTGATGACGCAGCCCGAATGGGGGCGAGGTAGGCCCGGGTCGGGACTTCTGGACGGCAACGGTCTGCTCGCCGGGCGAGCGCCGAATGCCGGCCCCATAGTTCGGTCTTGGCGGACCAGGATTGACCGAACGGGGCAAGCTTGACCCCGCGGCAGCAACGGCTGCGGCCACGGTGGGAAGGGCCGCCGCCACCTTGGGCGTGCCGACACTGACGAACGCTGGGCGCCGGCGAACGGCGCTTAATGGCTCGGTCGTGAAGCCGCCGGCGGTGCCGGCTCGTGATGATGCCAGGCGCCGGGCCCAATGCTCAGCCGGAATGGCCGCCAGGCCGAGGCCGGCAATGCTCGTGCCGGCAGCCCTGGTGCCGGTAACGCTCACGCCGGAAACGCTCACGCCGGCAACGCTCGTGCCGGTAAGGCCAACGCCGTTACCTCCGGGCATATAGCTGGAAATTGGTGCGGCGCCGTGTGCTGAGGGACCGCCCGCGGTGATGCTGTTGCTGGCGGGTGACTGACTACCGGAGAATGCCGAGGCGCCGGTCGCCCGTGAGCTACTGGTCCATTCAGAGGTCCCCGCCCTTCCAATAGTCCCCGCCCTTCCGGCTGTAGCCGCTGTTCCGGCTGCGGTCGGTCTTCCGGCTGCGGCCGAACCCGCACCGCGGACGGCCATCGCCGGCTCAGACCCGACGCTTCTGGCCAGACCCGCTGCCGCGGTTGCCGGTCCCAGAGTTTTGATCCCGCCCACCCGCGGTCCTGCGGGCTGAGCGGGAGCGTATGTGGGGACATTGGGTCGATTTGGCGAGGGCAAATAGGTAGCGGGCGGCGCCGGCCAACGGGAGACCCCCGATTCTCGAGCTAATCCGGGGACAGTTGTTGGAGCCATCCCGTAGAGTTGCCGCTGGGGCCCAAGGGCAATAGGGTTCGTTCCGGAAACCCCGTTTCGCGCCGTCACGGTAGGCAACGCGGGACGCCGCAATACCACTGGCCGTCCCGAAACGGTGGTCGGGTGCCAGCCTTCCGGCGGCCGGGCCCGAAATGGCGCCGGAGGTGAGGGGACACTCCTGCTGGACGCCAGATCGAGGCCGGCCGGGCGGGTGAGGGCCGACGGCCCGAACAACGCCGGCGCAGGGGGGCCGCCTTCGAATTGCGGCGGAACCGTCGAGCCCCCATAACCTGACCGGGCGACGGCAAAAGCGCTCGATGTTCCGAAAAAGCCTTGACTATGCGACCGAAAAAGGGACCTCGGTGCCGCAGACGCCGCCGGCAGGTATGGCCTTGCTTTGTCGACGACTCGGTTAGTGAAGGAAGGAGCCCTTGACGAAGAAGCAAATTGTGCTCTGCGGACGGCCAGCGCGGCAGGGGAGACCGGGGCTCCGGGACGAACGGCCGCGGCCGCCGGCATATAGGCTCGCCGAGCCTGCACCTCGAGCCCACCCAGTTGAGGGACAATTGCCCGCCCCATGACCGGTGCAGTAGTGGTTGACATTGCGGACGCGACGGTTCCAGATAGGTACGACGGTGGCTGGCGAACTTCGAGCCCGCTCCCGACCCGGCGGCTGATGACCGTGCCTTTGGCGGTTGTCACGTGTGTCGGCAGGCCCCCTGGCCCGACCGCTCGGTAACCAGCCGGGGAACCCGTTAGCCCTGGAGCAGCCGGCGGAAGTGTAGCCGCCATAACAAGCGGCGAAATGACCGTTTTTGCTGGCGTTCTCGACACCAAGGGGCCTAGTGGCCGTCGCTGCGTCACCGGCTCAACCTCGGCCGAGCCCGGCGAAGCGGCCGGCGCCAGACCGAGGAGCGAGGCCCGCGGTAGCGCCGGCGCGGTTGACCTCAGGATGGGCATGGTCGCCGGTATAGGGAGCGTCCGCTCCCCGCGGCCGCCCTGGAGCGGGGCAGCCGGTGTCAAAAAGGGATGCCTGGCTCTACCCCGATGGGCCGGCGTGTCTGGGCCTCGATGGGCCGGCGAGGGTGCGCGTAGAACGGTCGGCGGCGCTGCGTTGTGTATAGGGGCGGCCCCTGCACCCAGAACCGCCCGTGCCGGAGTGCCGAGGCGAGCAAGTACTGCGGTGTGGCGAAGATCAGGCGCGGGGAAGCTCGACAAAACTGGTGTCCCCGGCGGGGAAGAAGTAGTTCGCGCGCCTCGAAGGGAAACCAGTGGTGCCAGGGCCCGGAGAGTGGACCTAACTGGGTGCGAAACAGACGGTGCCAGCCGTCTGGCCGCCGCCTGCGCACTGGTGGCACGAATGGCGCCGGACGTGAGCCGAATGGTGCTGGACGTGGGCCGAATGGTGCTGGACGTGGGCCGAATGGTGCTGGACGTGGGCCGAATGGTGCTGGACGGGGGCCGAATGGTCGCGGACGCTTCTCTTTCGATTACCGGCGCAGCCGCTCCGACCATATTGGACGGCATTTTCGCCGGCGTGACACGCGCTATTGCTCCCGAAATAACCGGCGACGCCGGAGCGGTACGCCCGGTTGTGGCTGCCGGCGAAGATGCGGCCGGCGCTGCCACGCGGGCGCTACCCGCCGGACCAGCGACACCTTGCCGGCCGGTTGGAGGGCCTGGGAGATAAGCGGCCGAGGCGGGCACGAGCGGAGCCCGGGTGCTGGCCGGCACCAGCGACCGCAAAACCATTGGGGCACCCAGTAGAGCGGCGGTGTTCGTGGCCGGCCACTGGACCGGGCGGCGGTCTGGCGCCGGGAAAACGATGGCGGGCGAACGAAACTGTCTGGGCTACTGCGACTCACCGTGTGACGGAGGCCGGAGAAAGCGAGACCGCCAGGCGCCTGGGCCGGCAAAGCGGACTGAGGCCGGGAAACCGTACCGGTGGGGCGGCCAAAGCTCTCGAACGTTCCCGGGAGAGATGTGCCAGTTTGCCGGCGGGCGTCGGGGCTCGAGGGTTGATGGAGACTGATCATCCGGGCGAGGCCCGGAGTCGTCAGCGACACCGACGATCCAAACCCGCCTGCTGAACGCTGGGCCCAAGCGACCGGGGCTGCTGAGCGCAAGATTTGGTGAGCCACCTGAACCGGGGCCGCTGGCCCCGCCGCGCCGATTGCCCCAAAACCAGACGCCGCCGGACCGAGGGGAGCCGAGCGACCGGCGGCGCGGTTGCCTCCTGCTGGTGGAGCAGCAGCGGTGCCCATCGGCCGGAGGGGCGTGGCAAAGACGGTCCTCGGCCGAACTTCGCTCGATTTAGCAGAGGTCGCAACCCCAGGGCGCGAAATACCTAGCGAAATGGGGCTAACTTCAGAAGCGGCGCGGTTTATCCGGGTAGCGCGAGCGAGACCGGTGCCCGCGGAAAACCCCAGGTGGCCCGGAAAAGGGATGGCTGAGGAAAGAGTGCGCAGTTCCGCTCCGGCATAACCCAAGCTCGGGGTAGCCACGGTCGGGGCCAGGCCCGGGGCTGATGTCCCGCTGCGGACGAGACCAGTTGGCAGCGAGCCGGCCGATGGGCGACCGGGCTGGGAGGTTGCCACTCGCCCGAGACTGCTCGAGCTCACAACTGCGCTGGGAAAGGCACCGTTTGGCAGACCGGACGGAAGATTTGGCGTGGACGGGGTGCCGACCGCCAATCGGCTACGGCCAAATCCGGGGTTACGAGCCAAACTGTCACCGGAGGCAAGGAGCACGCCGGCACCGCCAGTACGTGGCCGGCCCGGGCCGTTCCGTCCGATGCTTCTTCCGACGCCAGTGGGCGGAAAAGTACGAGAAGCAACTGACGTCGAGCCGGTGCTCAGCGGTCCTTCGCCGGGTCGGGCCGGCGGCGCTGATCCGGCGAGCCCCCAACCGGCGAGGCTCGAACCGGCGGGCCCCGAACCGGCGAGCCCCGAGCCGGCGAGCCCCGAGCCGGCGGGCACTGTACGAGCCAAACCTCGGCCGACCAAAACAGGACCGGGCGAGCGGTCAAGGGCCCGGCCCACGGTCGTCGTCAGGTGAGCGTGGCTTTGAAAAGGGGAGTTGCTTTGAGAGGGGCGGTTATAAAACGGGACCCGTTGTAGCGGTGCGGCGCTCGTCAAGGCGTTGGGCACCACACCTGGAGCGGCAATGGGCGTCACGAACCGCCTAGCCGGTGAAGCCTGGTCGGCACTGGCGTTGCGGGTTTCGACGGCCAGGCGGTCACGCGGGGTCAGGAGCCGCCCTGCCCCGCTCACATCGCGGGGATTGGAAACGTAGGCCGGCTGGCTCACCATTCGCTGTGCCGCTCCCGCCGGCCCGGTCTGGCGGCCCATTCGCGATTGGCTGGCCCGGGACGTCGCCCTGGGTAAGCCGATGGGCCGCAGACGACCGTCCGCTGTGGTGCACGCCGCTCATTTTTTCCTGGATTTGTATGAAGCTCCGGTTGCGGCGCTCGGCATCGGAGGGGGAGACGGTGAAGTGGTGACGTTCCTCGGCCACCGGGAGGTACTCCTCCGGAGGCCGGACCGGGAGTTGTCCGGCGCCGGCCGTGCGCAATGCCGAGGGCTGGCCGATGATCTTACGGGCGGCCAGAGAACGGCCGACGACGGCGTTGAAAAGCGTGCGTCTGCGCCGCCAAAGAGCCGACGCCGGACTTGAGCGTCAAACCAGCCGCGGGCTGACGGTGCCGTCCCCAGCTCTTGAAATCAAAACGGTGACTGGCCTCCGTCCCCAATGGGCGCTGCGGGCCAGTCGACGAGATCCCCGTCACATCGTCCGATGGGAGGCCTGCCATCACAGCTAGTCGCTTATGTCCCGCTGAACGTGTTGGAGACGAAGCCGTGGTGGGCTATCTCGAGCTCTTCTTGAAGGGCATCAGTAGAACCCGCATTGAAATTGGGGCCGCGCCAGCGCACCGGGAAGGCGCCCTGAAGATCCCAGGAACGGAGCCTGGCGCCGTCAGTGCCCAGGGCCGTGATCGCACCGGTGCAACGGGTTATCTTGTTGCCCGCGGCAGCAAACCCGTCACCCGACGATTGGGAGACCCACTGGAAAAGGGCGTCGCTGTTTGTCACCCCGGACTTCATCACGATGTGGGGCCAGCTGGCCCGGCCGGGGAACTTGTGCACGTAGCCGTTTTCTCCGCCCTCTTCGTACTCTTTCACGGACACGTTCAACTCGAGGCCGGACACCTCTTGGAAAACGCCGATCTGGACGCCGTCCACCTCGAAGAGGAACATCGGCGCCATCGGGAATATCCCGCTGAAATCGCTCGCCTGCTGGCTCACTGTGCTCGCGCCATTTCCCACGCCCTTGCGTTGAGCGAAGCTACGCCGCGAACGAGGCGCGCCCGGTCTGCATGCTCAAGGTCCAACAGTTCGTCGAGGGGCCAGTGGAGATGGTACGCAAGATAGACGATCTCCTGCCACAGCGCCTCTGTCGGGTACTGCATCATCTCGCGCTGCTCGGGACCTCCTCGATGGCGGCCCGCCTCCCGAGCGGTGCCGGCGTGCCAGCTTGTGGCGAACCCTCGGGGAGCTGACCGCCCGGTCCGGGGCTTTGCTCGGGGCCGGTACTTTGCCCCGGCCCGGTACTTTGCCCGGGGGACGGGCTGGCCGGGTTGCCGGACGAGGACGCCGCTTTGTTGGTTTCCCGCTCGAGCTCGTCCTGCGCTTGTAGCAGGGCATCGATGTCGGCGGGCGTACCGAAATTGATCACCCCGTAAAAGTCCTGCAAATAGGCAAGGTCGGCCGCGAACAGGCCTTCGATTTCCTGCGCCGTGACCAGTTCGTGCGTG
This sequence comes from uncultured Acidimicrobiaceae bacterium, assembly GCA_963749305.1. Lineage (GTDB taxonomy): Bacteria > Actinomycetota > Acidimicrobiia > Acidimicrobiales > Palsa-688 > Fen-671. The sequence goes on along the minus strand of CAVVMN010000008.1, from coordinate 416,942 downwards.
CCCAGCCGCCGGACCACCCGAGCCAACACCAGGATTGTGAGGCGAGGGTCGTCCGGCGAACTGATCGTCGGGTCGCGTAGTGGCTCGAGCTCGTCGCGCGCCGTAGCCAGGCGCATCACGCCCCGCTTGTGCAGTACCCCGTCCTGGTCCAGGTAACCCCTGGGCAGGACGAACTCGTACTCGGTCCGCAGCGCGCTCACTCGAGGTTCACTTTGTGCGTTCTAGCTTCTCGTGCTGGATGGTGACCGTTTCCGAAATGGGGTCGTTACCGCCGACGGTGAAGCTGTCGTTGGAGATCTTGGACGGCCAGGCGTTGTAGAAGTTCCAGCGGGCCATCTCGGCCAGCGTGGAGTCGTAGATTACGACTGAACCGTTCTTGCGCTGCTGCGTCGAGGGAGCTAATCGTCATCCCTTTCTCGCGGATCGAGTTGAACCACTTCCACAGCGCGTCCTGGGTGGCGTCGATCGGGGCCAGCCGCTTGATGCTGATCTCGCCCGTCCACTTCGGCTTGGAAAAGGCCTTGCGCTGCTCGTACTGGCCGCTGGCGACTTGCTGCTGGATGTCGGTCACCTCGAGCTCCACGTCGAGCCCGCTGACCTCGGACAGCTGTGCGATCACCTCCCCATCGATCTCCAGGAAGAAGTGGTTAGCTACTAATGGGTCGGATTTTGCAACGGTTGTGGCGGGCAATGTGCCTCCCTTGTGATAAGAGCCGGGGCGCCTAGCACTACCTCTCCAAAACCCTGGCCCGCTTGCCTCCTACGAAACGCTTATCCTAGCTCCACGTCTCGTGCTGCAACCGGGCCAAGGCTCGGCTTCGGTAAGGCTAGCTGTCGGTCTGCTTCTGTTGGCTGATCCGGAAGATGACGAACTCGGCGGGCTTTACCGGTGCGATGCCCACCTCGACGACGAGCTTGCCCTCGTCGATGGACTGGGGCGGGTTGGTCTCGGCGTCGCACTTTACGTAGAAGGCTTGGTCAGCCGAGGTGCCGAACAGCGCCCCCTCACGCCATAGTCCGGTTAGGAACCCGGTGAGGGTCCTCTTTACGCCTTCCCACAGCTTCACATCGTTCGGCTCGAACACCGCCCACTGGGTGCCGTCGAGGATCGTGGTCTCGACCATGTTGAACAGCCGCCGTACGTTCAGGTAGCGCCAGTCCGTATCGGAAGCCAGGGTGCGGCCGCCCCAGATGCGGATGCCACGAGTCCCGAAGGGACGGATGCAGTTGATACCGATCGGGTTCAACAACGACTGCTCCGCCTTGGTTACCGGGTACTCCACATCGAGGCAACCGGCGATCGTCTCGTTGGCGGGCGCCTTCCAGACGCCGCGGGTCTCGTCGACCCGCGCCCATACGCCGGCGATATGGCCCGAGGGCGGGATCAGGATCTCGGCGTCGGCCCCATTGTTGGGCGTCGGGTTTTCGACCTTTATCCAGGGGTAGTAAAAGGCGGCGAAGGCGGAGTCGTACATCGCCGTGTCCGAACGCCACTCTTTTATCTGTTGCGGGTTCATCCCCGGAGGGGCATCGAGGACGGCCATGCGGTTGCCGTGCAACTCGCAGTGGGTAATGAGAGTGGTCTGTACGGCTTTCCAGAGGTTGAGGTCGACCGTCTTGTCTGGCTTGGTCGCCGCAGTGATGAGGTCTGGGACGATGACCATCGTCACGTCTTCAGCGATGGCCAGACCGTTAATGCCCGTGCGGGCGGATTCGGAGCCGGCGAAGCGGCGCCCGTTTACCGGTACGGGAGTGGCGGGGGCTTGAACGAGGGGGAACGTGCCCGGCTTCATCACGTCGATCATGGAACTGACATCGAGCTTGGGGTCGACGTTGAGCTTCACCTTCACCTTGGTGGAGGCGCCGTTGACGACTTTTTCGACATTGTGGTCGCCCGGGGTAATCGTCAAGTTCTCGAAGGTCTCGACCGGTTGGCCGCCTTCCATAACGGAGAGGTTGAACGGGTTGGGCCCCTCGTGCTCAGGGCCGGCGTCGACGCTAGTAATGGCGACAGTGATGGGAGCGTCCGGTTCGACGCTCGTCACTTCGAGCGGCGTCCCCAGGGTCTTGTCGGCCGCAGGCAGGGCAAGTTGGGACGGTTCACCGGACGGGCTTGTGTTCGGTATCCGGACTATGTAAGCAATCGTGCCGCCATTGTCGAAGTAGCCTCGTACTGCGATCGGCAACATGCAACCCGCGGCGTAACCGCCGTAGAGGTTCTCGAACTGGGTCCAGCTCGTGACGAGACGGGGCTTGACACCGTCGGGGTCGGCAGGGTCGTCATCGGGGGCCCGCCCAGTGAAGCCGACGAACGCCGCAATAGCCGTAGCTGCGGCAGTCAGGACCTTTTGGGAGGATGGGACCTCTTCGACGTAGACACCTGGTGCTGCATAAGTGGGCATTCGCCTCTCCCTCTGTGGAGCGTGAGCGTGACGTTGTGGCGCCGCCCGCCGGCGGGGGCGCCCGCGGACCAGGGCATCAGGGTGGTGCCCCAAGGCGAGACAATAGAGCAGATTCTCAGGCGCCTCCCGGAGCAAAAGGAGCAAATAGGACGTTCACGACAAGCGCGCACACCGCGCTACCTTCGCCACGTGGACCTGGCCTTTGTGTCATTCAGCCTTGAGGTTGACGGCTCGGAGTTGGGGCCACCAGGGCCGCAGGTCTCAGCGGAGGCGTCTAATAGACGCCGGGCCTAGTCAACGCAGGGCCTGGTTGACGCCGGGTCTAATTGACGCCGGGTCTAGTTGACGATGGTCTGAACCGTGCCCGGGAAGGTAACGCTAACGATGCCGCCCCACGCGCAGTTGCAAATGGCGCCTGAGCAAACGGCCGGTGTCCCACCGATCAGAGTGGTGGCCATGGGCGGTTCCCATGGGCCGGCGGGGACCGGGACACAGGGCATCGGCGTGAGTACCCCGAGGGCGGCGGCAGTAGCGGCAGCCACTGTCGGGTTAGAGAGGCTGGTGCACATCCCGAACGGAGGGATGTTGAGCAGTGGCACCATGTCTTCGATAGTGGCTGCCGGTTTGCCTTCGATCATCACGCGCCGGAGCGGGAGCACGTTGAGCGGCGCAGGTGATATGCCAAACGAGCAGAGCATCTGGGCCGTCGAAACGTATGGAGGGGGCATAAGAAACCTGCCAGTCAGCTAGAGCTTGGATCCCTTCGCGGAACGGGTCAGTGGGGCGCCGATCGTGTGCAGGATACACACGATTTCCCGGTCTCGCTTGATCGAATCGTCCCAGCTTCGAGGCGAGGGGTAAAGGTACGTGTAATAAAGCGAGCTCCCGGTATAGGCCGAGCCGACGTAGGGCTGGAACTCGTTGAGGCAGAGGGCGTTCGCATAATTGGTGAGTGCCTGCTCGCCCGGGTAGTCCTCGGTGAGCGACCCGGCGAACCGGGGCGGACGGGTCGGGCATTGGAGGACAGAAGCAGGCGGCGTCGGGCTGTACGGGAGAACGCAGTAAACCTCATCGACGTGTGGTTGGCTACAAGGAAAGATCGTAACCGAGGAAACTGCGAGGTTCGGGTTGGCTTTTGGCGGGTTGAGGCAGTCTTGCGGGCGCAAGTTGAACACCGAAACGCTTTTCCCGGCGGTGCCCTTGGAATGGCCACCGCAGGCCGACAATGCCGATGACATGACGGAGCAAACGACGGCTAAAACGAGCGCCGCCTGTTTGGCCCGGCCCGAGCTCAGGCCCTTGGTCATTGCCATGTCCCCATTTGCCGTCCCCATTTGCGTGCGGCACCGATCCTACAGACAAGGGGGCAATCCGATGTTGTCGAGCAATTTGCGCAATAGCGTCGCCGCCGCGGTTATTGACCGTCGGTGGCCCAGGCTGCGCAAGCCCTTTGCGGTCCAGACGGCGCCAGGCACTCAGCCACGCCGCCCTGGACTTGCGCTGGGTCTCCCGCTCGATGGCGATGAGTTCGCCCGCCGCCAGCCCAGTGGCAATAAGACTGGCAGCTTGGACTGGACCAGCAGTGAGAGCCGCCGTTTGGCGCAGCCACGCCTCGGTCACGACGGCATCGTGGAGGTCCCCCAGGACGTCCTGGAGTGCCGTCGCCGCCTTGGCGGCGGACACGGCGGCGTCGCGGTTGGTAGAGGGGCGGATAACGGGTGCGGCCACTTCAGCCAGGTAACGCAGTCGTTTGGTCTCGATCCGGACGCGGTGGAGGGCCTCGTCCGAGGGCTCCGGGGCCAGGCGGCGGACAGCTTTGCGGACCGACCGCCATTGCCGGTGGGCCAATGCGGGCATGCCGGTTGCCGCGGGCTCGGAAAGCAGGACCCACAGTTCGTGGGGCACAGGTGACCGAGCGCCGGGCCCGGAGGCAAGGGCGTCGAGCGCCCGCAGGACGTCCAGGTAGCGGCCCGTACTGATGGCGTCGCGGAGCTCCTCGTGACGGCCACGGCGTTCGTCTCTGGCCGCATTGAGCAAGGTCTCGCCGGCGGCGGCATCCGCAGCCGGCAGTTTGGCGCAATGTTGCTCGAGCGACTGCAGCCGGACGTCTGAATCACGGACCGAGCCCAGGATGCCCCCGAGCCATTTCAGTTCTCCGGTCAGCGTGTCGAACCAAACCTCCGCGGCATTAGCGACGTCGCCAGGGTCGTTGGCTGCCGGGTGGTCAGGACTGTAGGCCACCTGGTCCTCCGGACCGTAAGTCACCAGTGGAGCGAACTCCCGCAAGATCGTGCGCAGGCGCCGCGTCGCCACCCGGCTGCGATGGATGTGCTCGGGGTCCGGGTCGTCCAGCCGTATAGCGGGGTCGTGGTCGATAAGGGTGTCCAGGCACGACCGGGCCTGCTCTCGTAGCACCCCTGACATGGCGATTTCCTGGGCTCGCGTCGTCCGGTGCCGGATGGCTGAGATCCGCCAGGTCGACCTCGGGAGAACCGCCGGCCAGCACCCTCGCCAATTTGCTCTTGCCGGGGCTACGGCGGGCTCCCGCCGCCTCGAGCCGCTCGACCACCGCGGCCAGGACCTCCAGAGCGCTGCCCTCGGCCAGCTCGACCTCGACCTCCCGGAAACGGACGTCAGGCGAGTCACCGTGCCGGAAAGGACGTTCCTGGCTGGCCAGGAGGTCTCGCCCGGTAATTGTGTCCTCATCGATCTCGGCCAAAGGGCGACCGTCCGACGTCCGCAACTCGGTGCGCCGGCGAATACTGGAAAGGTGGGCGACCGGTTCCAGCGGGCGGCCGAGGGCGGCGGCCTGGACGAAGTGGGCCGCTTCGGGATGTACCTTTTCGAACTCGTAGCCACTGGTCTGCAGGCCGCGCCCTGTGGCCCGGGGGCGCCGGGAGGAGCGTCGCCCGGTGGGCGCGCCGGCCGCTCCCTCGCCCGGCCACGTGACCTCCGTCCGCGCCAATACCGTGCTGTCCGATGACGACGGGAGCTTGACCGTCCACACTTCTGTCGTCGAGCGGTCGTCCACGCGGCGGGGGCCAGGCACGAGCTCCGTCTGGCGGCGGAACCGCAGAGTCAGGTGATGACGGGCCAGGCGCAGGTCGGCGGTGTCGTAATAAGTAGTCTCGAGGGCGACATCGGGAAGCGCATGCACCTCAACGCCGGGCAAGATGCCTGATAGGTCGGGCAAAGACCACCCCGGGTTTGGGTCAAGCTTGACTTCCTGTTCGAGCTGTTGCACAGCTGCCCCCAAGTCAGGCCAGAAAGCCTGGCAGGCAACCGGCGCTGGTGTGCCCGCCTGAACTCTACTTGATCTACGTTACCGCTGGTAACAAGGGCCGGCCCGCTCATCTTGGCCGGCCGCGGGCCACAATCCGGGTAACGTGCACTGCCTGGGATGAGCTGCTCCGCGAGGCGAGCCACGTTGCCGCACACACGCCTTTCCGACTGGACCACGCTGCGCGTCGGAGGCCCGGCGAACTCGTTCGTGGAGGTGCCGGACGTGCCGTCTCTGGCCGGTGCTCTTCATGAGGCTGAAGCCGCTGATGAACCCGGTGCTGGTGCTCGGTGGGGGGAGCAATGTCGTTGTGGCGGACGCCGGGTTCCCGGGGACGGTCGTCCATGTCGCCATTGAAGGCGTCCGCCTCGAGCCCGAGGGGGCCGGCATCATCGCCCGGGTCGGTGCGGGTGAGGACTGGTGCGGGTTCGTCACCTATTGCGTAGCCGAAGGCCTGGCCGGCGTGGAGTGCTTGAGCGGGATACCGGGGCTGGCCGGGGCGACGCCCGTTCAGAACGTGGGTGCCTACGGCCAAGACGTTTCCGAGACGATCGCGGGGGTCACCGTTTGGGACCGCGAGCTGCGCTCGCTAGTACAAATGGCCCCGGCTGAGTGCGGTTTTGCGTACCGCGACAGCCTGTTCAAGAGGAACCCTCGCTACGTCGTAACCGAAGTGGTCTTCAGGTTGAGACGGTCCCGGTTTTCGACCCCGTTGCGGTACGAGGAACTGGCCCGCCGGCTGGGGGCCGAGGTCGGGGACAGTACCCCTCTGGAAGAGACGGCCCGAGCCGTGATCGAGCTGCGCAAGGCCAAGGGCATGGTGCTGGAACCAACCGACCCCGACAGCCGCAGTGTGGGCTCGTTCTTTACCAACCCGGTGCTGGACGACGCGCAGGCGAGGGCACTTTTGCGCCTCGCCCCCGGCGTGCCCAGGTTCCCCGCTGAGGGGGGTACGAAGGTACCTGCCGCTTGGCTCGTGGAACGAGCCGGGTTTGCCAGGGGTTACCGCAAAGGAGCGGCGGCCATCTCGGGCAAGCACGCACTGGCTCTGACGACGCTCGACGGAGGCACTGCGGCTGACGTGCTGGGCCTGGCCAGGGACGTTCGCGACGGCGTGCAGCGGCGCTTTGGCGTCCGGCTGGAGCCCGAACCGGTCCTGGTCGGCCTCCATCTCTGACAAAGATACGGCCCTTGACAAATGACTATGGAGCCGATCGCTTTCTTCGTGTATAGTTGAACAGTCGCTGCGGCTCTCCCTGCCAACAGCGGACTCAGCTCGGGGCAGGTCCCCCCCCTTCCGGCCCCTTGAGCGAGACTGAAGGACCGGCCTCTGTGCCGGTCCTTCTGTCGTTTTGAGGCCAGGTGCGGCAGCCCCGGAGCTTCGACTTTTTCGGCCCGAAACCCCGGTCTCTAGATTGTCCGGGCCCATTGTTGTACCTTCGTTCGAAGCGGCAGTTCGCATCGAAGCGGCAGTTCGCACCGAAGCGACCTGTCCGTCTGTGTTGTCCCGAGTGGAAGCGGAGGGCCACTATGGAGACCCGGAGCAAGAGCGTGACCAGCGAAGAGGCCCGCCAACTGAACCGGGCCGTGCGGGCCCGCAAGGGGAGGGGTCTGGAGAGCGGTGAGGCGCCAGCGGCGACGGTCAAGGACGCGGCCAGCGGGGCGGCTCTGCTCAGGAGCGAGCAGCCCGTCATGAGCGGACGGTCCACCGCAAGCGGCCAGGGCGCTGACGTCCGGGCCCTGCAGAGGCTGGCTGGCAACCGGGCGGTTTGTGACCTTTTGTCTGTTGGGCAGGCCAAACTCGAAGTAGGACCGGCCGGAGACCGCTACGAGCAGGAGGCGGATGACGTGGCCCGCCGGGTTGTCGGCGCTCTGCAAGAAGCCAACCGCGGCGACGCTTCGCCCGTCGACGACGACCTCCAACCCGACAGCACCGCGCTGGCGGGCCGGGCCACCAAGATCGGCCGGGCGACGGCGCCCGCCACTGACCCAGAAGTCGGCCTCGAGGGCGGGGCCCTCGAGGCGGGGACTGAGGCGGCCATAAAGTCGGCCCGTTCGGGCGGCGCCGCCCTCGACAATGGCGTCCGCCGGGCTATGGAGGGCGCCTTTGGTGCCGACTTCAGCCAGGTGCGGGTGCACAGCGGGTCGGCCTCATCGGAACTCAATGACCGAGTTCAGGCCAAAGCATTCACGATCGGCAACGACATTTTCTTCCGGGACGGCGTCCCTGACGCTCGGACCAACCACGGTCAAGAGCTGCTGGCGCACGAGCTCACCCACACCGTCCAGCAGGGGGCAGCCAGGAGCCTGGACACTGGCCCGTCGCGCCATCAAGAGGACGAGTAGCCAGGGCCCGCGAGGACCTGGCGGCCAGGGCGCCTCTTAGCGCGGCTCGAGCAGGAGGCCCAGCGACTGCAGCTGGTCGGCGGGGCGGTGGTAGCCGCGTTCGAGGTGGCGCACGCCATGCAGCAATGTCGGCCCGGAGGCGGCGGCCGCGGCGATCACGCTCGAGAACCCGGCCCTGACGTCCGGGACGTCCACCTCGGTCCCTTGCAGTTTCGACGGGCCTCTGACCACCGCCGAATGCATGTAGCTCGTGTCATGGAAGCGGCATGCGGGCCCGCCCAGGCACGTAGCGAAGAGCCCGATCTCGCCGCCCATGGCCTTGAGGGCGGGGACATAGACGAAACGGTCTTCGTACACCGTCTCATGTAGCACCGACATACCTTCGGCCTGGGTGAACAGCACCATCAGCGGTGTCTGCCAATCGGTCATGAACCCGGGGTGCACGTCTGTAGACACGGCCGCGGCATGCAGACCGTCGGGCGCGAACGCGGAGATCCCGTGCTCATCGATGTTGACCTCGGCCCCCATGGCCAACAACGTCGTAATGGCCGTGACCAGGCGGTCCTGGCCACACCCGATGACCCGCACCGTTCCCCCGGTGATCAAGCCGGCGACCAGGTACGAGAAGGCTTCGTTGCGGTCGCCCTGCAGCCGGGTTTGAGCACCACGTAACGCTGGAACACCCTCGATGACCATGCGCCGGTCCGGGGAAAGCTCCACCCTGGCCCCCATGCGCTGCAAGAACAAGGCGAGCTCCAGGACCTCGGGCTCGGTGGCGGCGTTACGGATGACGGTCTTGCCCTCCGCCAAGGCGGCGGAGAGCAGGGCTGACTCCGTCGCCCCCACACTCGGGTAGGGAAGCTCGATGATGGCCCCCCGTAGGCGCCGGCACTTGGCCCGGATGCCCTCGTCCGTCACCTCCACCTCGGCGCCGAGGGACTCGAGCGCCTGGACATGGAAGTCGACCGGCCGTCCTCCGATCCGGTCGCCACCAACCAGGGGGACGAAAGCCTCGCCCGTGAGGTGCAGCAGCGGCCCGAGCAGAAGGACCGGGATCCGGTTGAGCCCGCTGAATGAGAGCGGTACTTCCGGCTTGGCCTCCTCGGGCGGGGTGATCTCGAGCTTGCCGTCCTTCTGGGTCACCCCCGCACCAATGGCCCGGAGTATCCCCGCCGTGATCTCGACATCGCCCACTTCGGGGACGTTCGCGATCGTGCTCGGCCCCTCGCCCAGCAGCGCGGCGACCATGTGCTTCGTCACTGCGTTCTTCGAGCCATGGACTTGCACGTTGCCGACAAGGGGCCCGTTGGGCTGGATGAACCATGCGTCCGACACGGCACTGATCTTGGCAGAACCCCCGTCGCCAGAGACAACTATGCGATTAGGCAGGACTACCCATGGACCGCCTGTAGAGTTCGTTGGCCCGGCCCATCATCGTCACTCAGGCACGGGCGGGCAGAAAGGAGCCGCAAGTGGAAAGTGGCGAGGTCCTTCTGGACGGTTTCAGCCGGGTCCGGGAGGTCGTCCTCGAGGTCCTGGACGGTCTTAGCGCCGACGAGCTGGCGTTCAGGCAGGGTTCCGAGGCCAACTCGATCGCCTGGCTGGTCTGGCACCTGACGAGGGTGCAGGACGACCACGTCTGCGCCGTTGCCGACCGTGAACAGGTCTGGGTCACCGGAGGTTGGGCCGAGCGTTTCGGCTTCGATCTCGATGTCCGGGACACCGGTTACGGCCACAACCCGGACCAGGTAGCGGTGGTCAAGGCCAATGGGGACCTGCTGAGCGGTTATCACCAGGCCGTGTTCGAGAGCACGGTCGCCTACTTGGACGGACTGTCCAGCGCCGACCTGGACCGAGTGGTCGACAAGCGCTGGGACCCGCCGGTGACACTGGGCGTGAGATTGGTCAGCGTGGTCGCCGACGACCTTCAGCACGCCGGCCAGGCTGCCTTCGTAAAAGGCCTTCTGCCATAAAGGCGTTCTGCCATAAAGGGAAGCTGGGCAATCGCCGTCAGCGAGCGCCGGCTCGCCACCGTTTGACGAGCTCCAGGAGCTCGCCGGGGTTCCTGGCGCTGGCCGACCCGAGCACCTGGCCCGCCTGCTCCCAGGGTGGAGGCCCGTCCTCCGGTCCGCGCACGAGGACAAAGCTGGCCGAGGTCCCGATGCCGTACTCGAACCACGTCTCGGAACCCATGTGGAGATGAGCGCCGTCCGGCATGAGCTCGAGGGCGCGGCGCTCGTCCTCCATGGAACGACTGGGCGTCACGACGACCAGCCGGGCCCCCAAGGCGCGGCCGAACCCCGGCTCGGCCAACATTTCCCAGAACGGCTGGCAAGACGAGCAGGAGGTAGTAAGGAAGGCGAGCAGCGTGTCGATGGTCCCGGCGTCGGCTACGGTCTCATCCGGTGAAGGCGCATCCGCTGACGGCACTTTTGGTGAACGTAGCATGCAGATAGGCGTATTGGGCGGCACGGGGCCAGCCGGTTCGGCCCTGGCGGCCCGCCTCGCTTCGGTGGGGACCGAGGTTATCGTTGGTTCTCGCAGTGAAGGCAAAGCCGCCAGTACGGTCGCTGAACTGACCAAACGCTGGAGCGGGATCGACACCCTAATTTCGCCGGGGACTAACCGGCAGGCCGCCGAGGCTGACCTGGTAATCGTTTCGACCCCGTGGGACGGCGCCGTCACCACAGTCAAAGAGCTCTCCCGCGAGCTGGGGGGGAAGATCGTGGTGAGCATGGTCAACGCCATGGCGCGCTGGGGCGACCGCTTCGTGCCCTTGCTCCCGCCCACCGGTTCGGTGGCGGTCGCCATCGCCGAAGTCCTCCCCGAGAGCCGGGTGGCCGGCGCCTTCCACCACCTGCCCGCCGGCCCCCTGGGGGATCCGGCCCACCAGTTGTCGGCCGACATAATGGTCTTCTCCGACTGGCGGGCGGTCACGGACGAGGTGATCGAACTGGTCAACCGTGTCCCCGGGCTGCGAGGCATAGATGTCGGCGGTCTGGGCTCCGGTTTGGCCGTCGAGGCCTTTACGGCCGCCCTGGTAGAGGTCAACCGCCGGTACAAGGTGCACGCCTCTCTCCGGGTCACGGGCATCGACTGAGGCTGTACCCATGCACCTGTACGACACGGCCAGGCAAGCAGTAACCGCCTTCGAGCCGGCCGCCGGGCCGGGGGGGACGGTGAGCATCTACACCTGTGGCGTGACGCCTTACGACGCCGCTCATATGGGCCACGCGGCCACGTACATCGCCTACGACGTCATACAACGGCGCCTGCGCGACCTCGGGTACAAGCCGCGGCTGGTGCGCAACGTCACCGACGTCGACGACGATATCTTGCGCAAGGCACGCGAGCTCGGTGTCTACTACCTCGACCTGGCCGACGAGGAAATGGCGGCGTTCTCCGCCGATATGGACGCGCTCGGCCTGCTCCCTGCGGCCAGCGAGCCTCGAGCCACCTCGGCTATCCCTGACATCCAGTCGTTGATCGCCGACGTGCTGGCGAACGGACATGCCTACCGCGCCGGGGAAGGCGTTTATTTCGACATCTCTTCGTGGCCGGCATTCGGTTCGGTGAGCCATTACGACCGTGACGAGATGGTCCGGCTGGCGGGCGAAAGGGGCGGCCACCCCGAGGACCCGGACAAGGCCAGCCCGCTCGACTTCGTCCTCTGGCAACCATCCGGGCCAGGCGAACCGGCCTGGGACTCCCTGTGGGGGCGAGGCCGGCCCGGCTGGCACATCGAGTGCTCGGCCCTGGCCATACGCGAGCTGGGGACGACCATCGACCTTCACGGCGGAGGGTCGGACCTCATCTTCCCGCACCACGAGTGCGAGGCGGCGCTGGCCGGCGCTGTTACCGGCCACCCCTTCGTACGTCACTGGGTGCACGCCGGGATGGTCGGTTACGAAGGCACCAAGATGTCAAAATCGCTGGGCAACCTGGTTTTTGTACGTGACCTGCTGAAAACCTGGGACCCGGTGGCGGTGCGCCTCGCTGTTCTGGCCCATCATTACCGTTCTGACTGGGAGTGGCACGACGAGCTGTTGCCGCAGGCGGCCACCCGGCTGGCATCTTGGCGGGAGGCCAAAGAGCACCCGGGACGTCCGAGCGCCAGCCTGGTGGACGAGGTCAGGGCGGCGCTGGACGACGACCTCGATACCCCGGGTGCGGTGGCCACCATTGATGCCGCCTTGACGTCCGGAGGAGCAGGGAAGAGCCAGGCGGATATCTCGGAGGCCACCGGCCTTCTCGGCGTGCTGCTCTGAGCCGTTTTTTCGTCGCTCCTAACGGTCCCTATCATTGGCGAGATGCCCACTGGCGACGCGATGACCGACGACCCTTCCACTAGCCCGCAGTCAATATCGGTGAGGTTGCCCGACGGTTCCACGCGGCAGCTCCCGAAGGGCGCCACGGTGAGGGACTTGGCCGCCGCCATCGGCCCCAGGTTGGCTGATGCGGCCATCGCCGGCCTTGTCAACGGGGCCGAGCATGACCTGTCTGCCGCCTTGCCGGACAATTCGAGCGTCAGCGTCATTACGGCGGGTTCAGATATCGGCCGCTCAGTACTGCGCCATTCGACGGCCCATGTAATGGCCCAGGCCGTGACGCGGCTCTGGCCCGGGGCCAAGTACGCCATCGGGCCGGCCATAGAAGATGGCTTTTACTACGACTTCGATTTGCCTGGAGGGGCTCATTTCTCGCCTGAGGACCTGGCCCGCATTGAAGCGACCATGCGCGAGATCGTGGCCGAGGACCAGTCTTTTGTCCGCGAGGAGCATTCGGTGCCCGAAGGGCTCGAGATTTTCGCCGACCAGCCTTACAAAGTGGAGATAATCGAGCGAGTCGACGCCGCCCAGCTAGAGCAGGCCGACCACGCCGACATAGATCGTGAAGAGACAGATCGCGAAGAGACAGAAGCAGAAACCGAGGCGATCGAGGAGGGCGCCGGGCCGTCCGGTGTTAGCACCTATCGCAACGTCCCTTCTGCCACCAGCCCGACCGGGCACGATTTTGTGGACCTGTGCCGGGGCCCGCACGTCCCGTCCACCAAAAAACTCGGTTATTTCAAGTTGACCAAGCTGGCTGCTGCATACTGGAGAGGCGACGAGCGCCGGCCGCAATTACAAAGGGTGTACGGGACGGCGTGGGAATCCCAGGCCGCGCTTGACGAATACCTGAAGCGAGTGGAGGAGGCGGAACGGCGGGACCACCGGCGCCTCGGGGCCGAGCTCGACCTTTTCCATTTCCCGCCCGAAATAGGTAGCGGGTTGGCCGTCTTTCATCCGAAAGGGGGCCTGGTACGCAAGTTGATGGAGGACTATTCCCGCTCCGAACACGAAAAGGGCGGGTACGAGTTCGTCTTCACGCCGCACCTGGCGAAATCGACGCTGTTCGAGATCTCGGGCCATCTCGGTTGGTATGCGGAGGGCATGTACCCGCCAATGGAGCTGGAGGGCGCCACCTACTACCCGAAACCGATGAACTGCCCGATGCACATCCTCATATACAAGAGCCGCCAGCGTTCTTACCGGGAGCTCCCGTTGCGGCTGTTCGAGCTCGGTTCGGTGTACCGCTTCGAGCGCTCGGGAGTGTTGAACGGGTTGCTGCGGGTACGCGGCATGACACAGGACGACGCCCACATATTCTGCACCAGGGAGCAACTCGAGGACGAGCTGGCCAGCCTGCTCGAGTTCGTCCTGAAGGTTCTTCGTCATTTCGGCTTGACCGATTTCGAAGCGGAGCTGTCCACCCGGCCCGATAAGTACATCGGCACCATCGAAGAATGGGACCGCGCCACCGACGCGCTCCAGGCGGCACTGGACGCTTCCGGCCTCGAGTACACAATTTCCGAGGGCGCGGGCGCTTTTTACGCTCCGAAGATTGACGTCCATGTGCGTGACGCCATCGGGCGCCGCTGGCAGGTCTCGACGATCCAGGTCGACTTCCAGCTCCCGCATCGCTTTGAAATGGAATACGTCGGCGCCGACAATTCCCGTCATCGTCCCTTCATGGTCCACCGCGCATTGTTCGGCTCGGTAGAACGGTTTTTCGCCATCCTCATCGAGCACTACGCAGGCGCCTTCCCCACGTGGATGGCACCGGTCCAGGTGCAAGTGCTCGCCGTACGAAACGACCACGAGGACTATGCCGGCTCGGTTGTGGCCACCCTCCGGGCCGCGGGCTTCCGGGCGGAGGCGGTCCCGGCCGACGAACCGCTCGGGGCGCGGGTGAGGAGGGCCAAGCTCGAGAAGATCCCGTACGTCCTTGTCGTCGGCGACGACGACGTGGCCTCCGGGACCGTGGGCGTCAATATCCGGGGGAGCGAGCGGCCCGAGCGTGGGGTGCCCGTGGCCGACTTCGTCGGCAGGCTCATGGCCGATGTCAACGCCGAAGCGGAGGCGGGGCCGGGGCCGGGGTCGGTGGGGGCTGGTGCCAAGCCCGGGCAGGGGGCCGAGCCGGCGGGCGGAACCGGGGCGGGAGGAGGCGGGCGCCGTCCGCCCCGCCCTTCCGGTCGGCAATCGTGACTAACCTCGACCATCTCTGGGCCGGTTGGAGGTCGGACTTCATCGCCGGCGCCTACGGGGGAGGGGCCAAGGACGGAGCGGGGCCGGGCCCGTGCGTGTTCTGCCGCATCCTGGCCAGCGGGATGTCGGACGAGGAAGCCCACATCCTGTGGCGCCACCCGTCCGGCAAGGCGTTCGCCATCCTCAACGCCTACCCCTACACCAGCGGTCATCTGATGGTGATGCCCACGCGTCACGCCGCCAACGTGGAGGAGCTGGCACCCGAAGAAGCGGCCGATGTCTGGGAGGGGGTGCGCATCGCGGTGCGGGCCGTGAAGGCGGCGTACAACCCGGACGGCGTCAACCTGGGGGCGAACCTGGGCAAGGCGGCTGGTGCCGGAGTGCCGGGGCACTTCCACATGCACGTGTTGCCGAGATGGGTAGGGGACACGAGCTTCATGACTGCGGTGGCTGACGCCCGCGTCCTGCCAGAACCCCTGTCCGAGAGCGCGGCCAAACTGCGGGCCAGCTGGGCAGCTCTCGACGCGCCCCACGACGTCTCTCAAAAATAGTTCGATAGACGAACTACCTGGGTTAGTCTGGAGAGGTGAGCTTAAGGGCACCCACCACCCCTCGACCCGCCGTGACCGTCTCCGGGCGGAAGGTGGACTACAAGTGGGTGGCCCTCGCCAACACGACGTTCGGCGTGATCATGGCCACGATCGACTCGTCGATCATGCTCATCGCCCTCCCCGACATCTTCCAGGGCATCCACCTTGACCCTTTACGCCCGGGCAACAGCTTTTACCTGCTGTGGCTGATCCTGTCGTTCCTCGTAGTGAGCAGTGTCCTGGTCGTCTCCTTCGGCCGCATGGGGGACATGTTCGGCCGGGTCAAGATGTACAACCTCGGCTTTGCCATTTACACTTTGACGTCCCTGGTCCTGACCGTCGACTGGATGCACGGGCAGGCCGGCGCCCTCTACCTGGTGGTCGGCCGCGTCTTCCAGGGGGTGGGAGCCGCTTTCCTGGTCGCCAATTCGAGCGCCATCCTGACCGATGCCTTTCCGGAGGACCAGCGGGGCCTGGCGCTCGGGATCAACAACGTGGCCGCCATCAGCGGCGTGTTCATCGGCCTCGTATTGGGCGGGATCCTCGGTCCGATCGATTGGCGCCTGGTGTTCCTGGTGTCAGTGCCCTTCGGGCTGGCCGGGACCCTATGGGCCTATTTCAAATTGCGGGAGACCTCTAGGCGCAGGGCGGCGACCATCGACTGGCCCGGGAACATCACTTTCGCCCTGGGCCTCATCGCCATCATGGTCGGCATTACGTACGGCATCCAGCCCTACGGAGGGCACACCATGGGCTGGACCAGCCCCGTTGTGCTCAGCGAGCTGGCCATCGGCGCCGCTTTCCTGGGCGCCTTTGGCGTGATCGAGCGCAAACGGGCGGAGCCGATGTTCCGCCTGTCGCTGTTCCGCATCCGCGCCTTTACCGCCGGCGTGCTGTCCAGCTTCCTGGCCGCCGTCGCCCGCGGCGGGCTGATGTTCATGATGATCATCTGGCTCCAGGGCATCTGGCTGCCCGAGCACGGCTTCAGTTTCGCGCAGACCCCGCTATGGGCAGGCATTTATATGTTGCCTTTGACCGCCGGTTTCCTTATCGCCGGGCCGGTGTCGGGAGCGCTGTCGGACCGCTTCGGTTCCCGGCCGTTTGCCACGGGGGGCATGCTGCTGGCGGCGGCCAGTTTCATCCTGCTGGAACTCCTGCCGATCAACTTTTCCTACTGGACGTTCGCTCTCTTGCTGCTGATGAACGGCCTGGCCATGGGGGCGTTTGCCAGTCCCAACCGGGCGGGCGTAATGAACAGCCTGCCCCCCAGGACCGGGGGGCCGGTTCCGGCATGAACGCCACCTTCCAGAACTCCGCCCAGGTGCTCTCGATCGGGATCTTCTTCACCCTCGTGATCGTGGGCCTGTCGGGCACGCTCCCGACGAGCCTCAGCTCACGGCCTTATCGCCGAGGGCATCTCGCGGCCGGTAGCCGAACAAGTAGGCAACCTGCCTCCGGTGTCGACCCTGTTCGCCGCCTTTCTTGGGTACAACCCTCTGGCCCACCTCCTGCCGGCGCACGTCCTGTCCAGCCTGCCGGCGGCCCAGCGGGCCGTAGTCGTGGGCCGTTCCTTCTTCCCTCACCTCATCGCCGTGCCGTTCTCCTCGGGCCTGCACGCGGCGTTCGACTTTGCCGCCCTTGGCTGCCTGGTCGCGGCGGCCGCCTCCTGGTCACGAGGCAAGCGGTACGTGTACCGCCCGCCCTCGGTCCCGCCGGCCACTGTGCCCGAGCCGGCGCCGGTATCGGCCTCCCGTTGATATCAGCGAGGCGTCTGGCGTCTCGTCTCCGACGGTCGCTATCTGGCGTCTCGTCTCCGACGGTCGCTATCTGGCGTCTCGTCTCCGACGGTCGCTATCTGGCGCCTCGTCTCCGACGGTCACTCTCTAACGTCTCCGCCGCGGTGGGTGGCGGCCCACTTTCGCTTCCTCCCCCCTGAACCCAAACTGGTGTAGGGGGCGTGAGACCATTTTCACGTGCTTGTACCTGCAGGGGACAGACGGACGGTGGTCCGTCGGCCGCCTGCGCTCAGTGGTCCGACCTCGTGCCACGACCTGCGTTGGTGGCGCCGGGGGTAAGGGCGAGCACGACCAGGGTATATGCAAGGAATGTTGAACATCGTTGTGGGTTGCCTCGCAGCTATCTCCGCCTACGGTGCCTTGATCACCTGGTCCCACCACCGGATCTCTGTGGCGAGCGAGGCTGCCAAAGGCTACGACCCGACCCGGCGACGCTCGGTGGGTTACCAGCAGAGACAGGCTCCCAGGTCCATCGGTGGCGACGAGGCCTCTTCGGCTCTTTACTACTAAGGGAGCGAGCAGCAATTTCGGACGATTACCCCTGGGGCGATGCAATGGTAGTGAGCCACGAAGGCCCGCCCGACAACAGACGCTGCCCCATCTGTCACATGTACAAGCGGCTTTGCGATTGTGATTGCGAGGTGGGGCCGGAGGGCTGAGTCAAGCCAGAGCTGCGGCGCACGGCGAGGTGAGGCCGGAGCCCTGACGTGAGGGTGTGCACGGCGAGAAGGGCCGGAAGCCTGCGGCCGGAGGCTAATGCTGCGGCGCACGGCGAGGTGAGGCCTGCGGCCGGAGGCTAACGCTGCGGCGCACGGCGAGGTGAGGCCTGCGGCCGGAGGAGTGCGGCCGGAGGAGTGATCGGCGCTAGCCGACCAGCCCGTAGCGATGGGCGTAAGCCGCCGCTTGAGTCCGGTCCCGGGCGCCGGTTTTGGCCAGGATGCGGTTGACGTGGGTTTTGACCGTCGCCTCCGCGACGTACAACTCCTGGGCTATTTCATTATTGGAGCGGCCCTGGGCGATCAGCGTCAGGACCTCGGCTTCGCGTTCGGTCAGCCCGTCGGGAAGCGGGGCCCTCGGCCCGTTGGCCCGGCCCTCCGCACTCCGTTCAAGGGCGCGACCTCGCTCGGCCTGCACTCCAGCTCGCGCCGCTTCCAGCAGCCGGGCCTGCACAGCCGGGTCAAGGACCCCCTGACCTTCGACGGCCGCCTCGAGTGCTCGCCGGATGTCGTCCCGAGTGGCGTCCTTGGTGAGGTAACCGGTGGCACCGGCCGACAAGGCGTCGACGATCGACATGTCATCCGCGTACGTAGTGAGCACGACCACTTGAATAGCCGGGAACTGGCTGCGGATGGCCGCCGTGGCGTGGATCCCGTCCACCACCGGCATGCGCAGGTCCATGAGGACGACGTCGGGTTGGTGCTCCGCCGCCAGCGCGGTGGCCTCGGCCCCGTCTGCCGCCAACCCGACCACCTCTACCCCGGCCAGCGTGCCGACGATCGTGGCCAGGCCCTCCCGTACGACCCGTTGGTCATCGGCCACCAGGACCCTCACGCCGGGACCTCGGCTTCCACCTGCCAGCCGTCACCCGCCGGCCCTGCGTCCACCTGAACCCCCGGGAGCAGCACTCGTTCTCGGATCCCTTGCAGACCGTAGCCGGCGCCGGAGCGGTGCAACTTGCTCGAGCCGTTGCCCGGGTGACCGCCCGGGCCGTTACGCACCGCCAGGCGCACCTGGCCGTCGACGAAGGCCAGGTCGACCTCCGTAGGCGCGCCGGGTGCGTGTTTAGCCACATTGGTCAGCGCTTCCTGAGCGACACGGTAAAGGGCCAACGACACGTCAGGAACGAGCCGTCGCGGAACGCCCTCTACGCTCAGCGAAGCGTGGCGGTCTCCGGACAATCTGGCCAGCTGCTCCTCGAGGGGTGGGGCGTCCTCCCGGAGGGCGCGGACGGCGCCCCGAGCGTCGTCGAGCCCTTCCCGCACCAAGCGCCGGAGGCTGTCGAGCTGGGCCCGGACCTCCGGCGTAGGCCCCGGGCCCACCTCGATGAGGGCGTCCAGGGCCTCCAGCTGGAGCGATAGGGCGGACAGGGTGTGAGCCAGGATGTCGTGCAGCTCCCGGGCCAGGTGGTTCCGGCCGGCCAGCAGCTCGGCCCGGGCACGCTCGGCGTCCGCCCGCGCCTCGCTCACTTGCATCTTGGCCGCCTGCGTCGACCGCTCTTGTGTTTGCCGGCGGGCTACGCCCAGCGTTAGCCCGCCCAACCCGCTGGTGGTTGCCCATACGGCCATGAGCAGGCCCGACCCGGATAGCCAGGCAGAGACCAGGGCCGCCACCGGGCCGATAGCCGTCACGACGGCCGCCCGTTCGGCCGGCCACGTCATGCCGGCAGCCAGCCCCGCCACCCCCACGAAGACCAGCGCCAGCGGGGCGAATGGGCTTAAGGCGCCGCCGGCGGCGGCCATCAAGAGCCACGAGGGGAGGCGCCATGAACGGTAGTCCCAGACCCGGCTGGCCAGCCACAACAACCATCCCGAACTGGCGAGGGCAAGAAGAACAACGGCGGCCACCAGGCCGCCGTCAGTTCGAGTGTGGATGATCTCGCTGGTTATGCCCCAGAGCACTGCTCCGAGCCAGACCGCATTGGTGATGATGGTGAAGAGAGCTCCCCGGAGCCCGGGGGCCTGCGGCCCACCGGATGGCAGCCAGGGGTCAAGGAAGGCGATCACCGTTCACCATCATGCCTCGGCCAAGCTGGGGCGGAACGCCCCGGCTGACCAGCCCCGCAGGCCGAGGATGGCGGTCCGGGCGATCACCTCGCCAAAGGCCATCAGGATCAGGGCGGCGGTCCAAGCCGCCGACGAGGTGATGGCGTGATGAGCGGAGAACCGGGCGATGGCGGCCCCGCCCCCATTTGATGCGTACACCTGGAAAGCGAAGCGGGTGCCGACACCTACTAGCCACAAGATGGCGGCGGCGGCGCCCGCCTTGGCGTACGAGTGGCCGTCGGCACCGGGCCGCACGTGTGTGAACAGCCCGGTCATGATGCCTAGGGCGATGCCGACAGCGGCGCAGCCGCCGATCAGGACGAGGTCGTTGCCGCTGGTCGGGACGCTGTGTAAGTACTGGGTGGCGGCGTAGGCCACGATGCCGATCGGGAGGACCAACCAGCGCAGCGTAAGGCGTCGGCCACGGATCTGCAGCAGCACGACGGCGACGAGGGCGATGTCGATTGCGTAATCGGTGAAGGTCATGCCCACAGTGTCAGCCCGAAGGGGCCTTCCGGTCGTCAACCCCTGGTTTGATCCGAGGGTTGATTCAGACGGTGGACGTCTCCACCCTTCCCGTCGAAATTGGCCTCGCTCAGGACAGCAGAGGCCTCGGGGGCATCGGCTCGTACGGTGCCGGCGCCGGGGCTTGGCCGCGGTTCGAGCAGCATGACGGCGACGTCGTCGTTCAGGTGCCGAAGGGCGTGGGCGTTGAGCTGGTCTATTAGCGTTCCCGTGACCGTTTCGAGTGGCCCGCTAGCCAGCTCCTTGGCCGCCTTCTCAAGGTCAAAGGCGTTCCCAGAGTTGTCCAGGGCCTCGGCCAAACCGTCTGTGTAGAGCAGGATCCGTACTGACGGTGGTACCTCGATGCGGTCGAGGGCTGGATCGCTCCCCACCCCGAGAGGGCTGGCCGGGACGGACGCCTCGAGGGCGCGGACCTCGCCGTCTGGCCCGATCAACAACGGAGGCGGGTGGCCGCAGTTGGCGATGGTCAGGGTGGCGTTGCCAGAGAGGGCTGAAGCGCCGGTGAGGGCTGAAGCGCCGGTGAGGGCTGAAGCGCCGGTGAGGGCTGAAGCGCCGGTGAGGGCTGAAGCGCCGGTGAGGGCTGAAGCGCCGGTGAGGGTGGCGTTGCCCGTCATGGTGGAATTGATGGCGGTGGTGGAATTGTCGGTCGCGGAATTGTCGATCTGGCACATGACGGCGGTGACGAACTCCTCACCGTCAACGTCCGTCGCCGTCGGGTCACGGGCGTAGCGAGTTACCAGTTGGTCGAGTTCTCGAGCGACGGCGGCCAGGTCGGCAGTGGTGTAGGCCATCGCCCGGAAGCCTCCGAGCACAAGCGCAGCCAGCCGGACGCTCGGCATGCCATGACCCCTGACATCACCAACAAACGCCCGCGTCCCGAACGGAGTGTCGAGTACCTCGTAGCAGTCCCCGCCGACAGTGGCGGCCCGGGCCGATGACTGGTACGCCGTGGCCACAGCCACCGACCCAACTCGAGGAGCAGGCTTGCGGATTATGGCCCGCTGAGTGGCCTCTGCCACCATCGCCAGCTCTACGATCCGCTGCTGGCGCTTGATCCGCAACGATGACGCCTGAGTGGCCAGTAGCGTGCCGGCCACAACGACCACGATGGTGGCCACGCTGGCGTGCGGCTCGTTACGGTCCAGGAAGTCGAGCCCCGCCGCGGCGCCAACGGCGGCCGCCCCGAGCGCGGCAACGCCAATCGGGCGTACCCCGCTGGCGGCCAGGAAAGGAGCGATAACGAGGGCTCCGGTGATGTTGGTGCGGCCGGGGAGGGACAAGTCAACCACAGTCAAAACGGCGAGCATGGCCGTCGCGACCGCCATCCACCCGAGCTCGCCAGCCCATGGTGACCTGTTGGGTGCCGTAAGCCACATCTTGGCCTATGCGCCGGCGGAGTGCTTCGGCGGCCTGTATCGGGCGCGAGGCCCGATGCCCGAGGCCCCAAGGGCCGGGCGGACCGAAGCCGGACCGCCCGACGGCCCGACGGCCCGACGGTTCGGTCCGAGCCCGCCGTCTGGTGGGCTGTCATCCCGGCAGCGAGACTTGCCAGTGTGACAGCGGCCAGCGACTGGGCGGAGGCCCTGGGGGAGTGGGCCATTCCCGAGGAGATCATTGCTTCCGCCCCGGAGTCGCCATGGGGTTTCCCGGTGGAGGTCTTCGTCGACCACGCCCGCCTCACGATTGACGAGAGCTGGACGCCGACTCACCACCGGGTAGCCGAAGCGCTGCCGGCCGGCGGGACGCTGCTCGATGTTGGTTGCGGCGCCGGCGCCGCCAGCCTCCCCGTTGCACCGCCGGCGGGCCGCATCGTCGCCGTCGACGACGATGCCAACATGCTCCGCGCTCTGACCAGGTTGGCGGGCGGTCGGGTACAGACGGAGCCGGTCCCCGGGCGTTGGCCTGAAGTCGCCGGTCAAGTGGCTGAGCGAGGTGGCGATGCCGGCGCTGACGTGGCCGTGTGCGCCAACGTCTTCTATAACGTGGCGGATGTCGGACCGTTCGTGGCCGCTCTGACGGCGGCGGCCTCTCGGCGAGTGGTGCTGGAACTGAGCGCGGTCCACCCTCAGGCTGCGCTGTCGCCGCTTTGGGGCCACTTCTGGGGTCTCGAGCGCCCGGACCGGCCGACCGCGGAAGACGCGGAGGCGGTGGTCCGTGAGGTCGTCGGTGTGGCGCCGAGTGTCGAGCGGTGGGCGCGGTCGAGGTCGTACCTCGGGGACCGGAGCCCGGAAACGGTGGCGTGGCTGCGACGCCGAATGTGTCTCACCAGCGCGTCTGATAACGAGATAGAACGACTGTTGCCACAGTTACCCGAGCTGGCTCCGGCGGCCACGGTTACATTGTGGTGGCCGGGTCACGGCCGAGGGGACAGCGAAGACTGAGATGGCCGTGCCGCCCGGCGACCCTAACTTTGTCGACCGGGTTATTGGGAGCCGCTTGCATGGGCTCCTTCTGAGGGGAACGGGCATGGGTACGCCGGCCGAGGTGGTAGGCCACTTGACGGCGATGCAGGCCCAGGACCACCCTTACGCTCGCTGGTCCGTAGCTCAGCGGATGGCCGGTCCCGCGGCAGCGAATGCCCGGGCGGTCGACGCCGCCTTTGACGAGGGTCAGTTTCTGCGGACACACGTATTGCGACCGACGTGGCACTACGTGGAAGCGAAGGACCTTAGGTGGCTGATGGGCGTCAGCGGTCCGCGCGTCGACGCCGGCTGCGCCCGCTACTTCGAACAGCTCGGCCTGGACGGCCGTACGTTGGGCCGGTCCAACGAACTCATTGCTCGGTCAGTGGCCGACGGCCCTCGCACTCGACGTGAGATAGCGGCTTACCTCGAACAGCACGGCATTTCGACAGAGGGTCTTCGAGCCACTTATGTGCTTTTGCACGCCGAGCTGACGAGCGTTGTCTGCAGTGGCCCGAAACGGGGCAAGCAACACACTTACGCCGCCTTCGACCAACGGGCCGGTGCTGAGCAAGGACCACAAGGCAAGGAAGCACTGGGCGAGCTGGCCTGGCGGTACTTCTCCACCCGGGGCCCGGCCACCGTCCGCGATTTTTCCTGGTGGGCCGGGCTCAACAGCGCGGACGGGCGCGCTGGGCTGGAGTCGGTACGGTCACGCCTCGTTGCTTATGAGGTGGACCAGCGAACTTATTGGTTCGCGGAAGAGAACGTGGCCCGGGTCACGAAACCGCGGGTCGACCTCGTCCAGTGCTTTGACGAGATGATCATCTCTTACGGGCAGACCCGTGACCTCATGCTGACCAAGTACACCAAGTTCCCTTTTTTGAGCCGGGTCAACGGTTTTTACCACGTCATCCTGCTCGACGGGAGACTGCTCGGCCATTGGCGGGCGCCGTCTGGTGGGTCAACGCTGGAAACCCGAACGGACAAGGTGCTCGACAAGCGCGAACAACCCGCGCTCGAAGTCGCCATTGAACGGTACCGTCAGTTTGCGGCGTGAGCCGCGGACGCTGTTCCGCTCAGGACGGAGACGGCGCCACGGCTTCCGCCGGGTGACGAGGGTGACCAGAATCACGAGGGTGGCGGGGGTCATCGGGGGGCACGAACGCCCTCTTGCCCCGCCCATGGACCAGGGCCCAGCCCTGGTAGGTCTTGCGGTAGTGGTGGAACTTGCACAGCCGGTCCAACAAGCCGAGCACGGTGGAACGGCTCTTGGCCCACTCCAGGCGGTGGTCGGTCTCCAGGTGGGCGGCCCGGGTCCCACAGCCCTCGGCGGCACACACCGGGAACAGCCAGTCCAGGGCGCTCTGCTGGTGGGCGTTGGGACGCCGGCCCAGGTGGGCCACGTTGACCACGTCGTGGCCCTTGGTCACCACGGCCTTTAGCACCGGGTCCCCACAGTCCATGGTGTCCAGGACCGCCTGGGTGCTGACGGGCCCGAAGCCGGCCACCTCGCACACCTCGCCGCCTACCGGGTAGCCCCGCAACATGGCCTCGTAGTCCACCCGGAACAGCACCTGGGCCCGGGGCGAGGAGGCGCCGCCCCCGCCCGAGGCCAGCGCCACCAGGCCGTCGAAGGCGTAGGCCTCGGGCCGCTCCCGGCGTCCTTCTTTGCGGGCCTGGGCGAAGGCGTGGCCGGCCCGGGGGCCGATGGCGGCCATGACCAGGGCCACGTCCTCGGGCCGGCCCTGGGCGTGCAGGTGGGCGGTGCCGCCGGCGTCGGTGTAGGAGCGCAGGCCCCGGGCCCGGTGCACGGCCTGCCGCCGGGCCTCCAGGCCCACCTGGGCGGCCCGGGCCCGGGCCGCCCCCTCGGCCAGTTCGCCGAGCGACCCGCTCTTGGCCAATGCCAGCAGCTCGGGGGCGGCAGCGCGGTTGACGGCCACCGCCCCCGCTACCAGGCCCAGCTGGGGCCGGGACAGGGCCCCGGCCCGGGCCGCCGCCGCCACCTCGGGCTGGGCCTCCAACTGGCCGGCCGCCTCCAGGGCCCGGGCCGCTTCCAGCAGTGAAGTGCCCGACGCCTGGGCCAGCTCCCGGGCCGCCTGGCGGGGGCCAGTGGCGGCCGGCCCGCAGCGGGCCAGGCGGGCGGCAGCCAGAGAGGCGATGGTGGCCATCATCTTCTCGATGGCGCCGGCGTCGCCCACCACCTGGGCCAGCTGGGCCGGCGGGACCAGGGCGGGGTCGAAACGCTGGGCCAGGGCGGCTACCGCCACCCGGAGCTCCGACAGCGTCTGGCACATGGGCAAGCTCCTGACCGTAAGACCTTTATGACCTAGGCCAGCCCGGAGCTAGCGAGACGGCCTCCCCATTTCCCAGGAGGCGAACGTATGTTCAACCCTAACACGAGCCGGTGACCGCGACAGCGACGGGTTTGGGCCGGCCCGGCCATATAACGGGTGAGGAAGGGAGCACGTTGGGGTGGTAACTGGCGGTCCGAGCACTTGGCAGGACAAACCGTTCGGCGACTTCTATGCCGCCCACCGCGACGCGGTGGCCAACTATGTCCGGCGCCGGGTTGACGACATCGACTCCGGCGACATCGTCGCCCAGGTGTTCTCCGTGGCTTGGCGGCGTTTCGCCGTCGTTCCGGCCCCGCCCGAGGACCGCCTGTGGCTGTTCGGCGTCGCCCGGCGGATGGTCGCCGATCATCGGCGATCGACTCTCAGACGCTCAAAACTCCATCGACGGCTGGCCCACGAACACCCGGTGGCATTCTTTCCGCCAGGCAGTTTCGAACTGCTCCAGTCTCAGGTGCAGACAGCGATGGGCTGCTTGCGTCCAGCGGAGCGCGAGGTACTACAGCTAGTCATATGGGAGGAGCTGAGCCACGCAGAGGCTTCCGCCCGGCTTGGCTGTTCACCTAACGCGCTCGAGATCCGGTACCGCCGCGCCCGTTCCCAGTTCCGGGCCGCCTTCCTCGGCCAGGCTGGCGCTGCCGTCGGAGCGCCACTGGCGACACCCGCCATAGCCATTGGCCCGGACACCGGCGAAAAACCACAAGGAGGTCACATGCCACGCGCCCTTATCACTGGCATAACCGGACAAGACGGCCGCTACCTGGCCGAGCTTCTAATCGGGAAGGGCTACCAGGTCCACGGGATGGTGAGGGGCCAGGCCAACCCCAAGGCCAAGGTGGCCCAGGACGAGGTCCCCGAGGTCGAGTTGATAGACGGCGATCTCACGGACTTGTCCTCGCTGATCGCAGTCGTCGAACAAGTGCAGCCGGACGAGGTGTACAACCTGGGCGCCATTAGTTTCGTGAAATTGTCGTTCAGCCAACCGGAGCTGACGGCGAACGTTAGTGGCTCAGGGGTGCTGCGCATGCTGGAGGCCGTACGTATCGTGGGCGGGCGCGACAACCGCAT
The DNA here is from genome assembly GCA_963749305.1 of uncultured Acidimicrobiaceae bacterium. Taxonomy (GTDB): domain Bacteria; phylum Actinomycetota; class Acidimicrobiia; order Acidimicrobiales; family Palsa-688; genus Fen-671. The sequence continues at coordinate 390,890 of CAVVMN010000008.1, read as the reverse complement.
ACGGTTTTATCAAGCGGCGACTTCGGAGATGTTCGGCGAAGTGGTCGAGGTGCCGCAGCGGGAGACGACGCCGTTCCACCCCCGTTCCCCTTACGGTACGGCGAAAGTCTTCGGCTATTACACGACGCTCAACTACCGCGAGTCCTACGGCATCCACGCTTCCAACGGGATCTTGTTCAACCACACGAGCCCGCGGCGGGGCCTCGAGTTCGTCGAGCGGAAGATCACCAATGCAGTGGCCCGCATCTCGCTCGGGCTGCAGGGCAGCCTAACCCTCGGCAATATCGGCACCTCCAGGGACTTCGGCTATGCCGGCGACTACGTCGAGGCCATGTGGCGCATGCTCCAACAGGACGGTCCGGGCGACTATGTGGTAGCGACCGGGAAAACGTGGACCGTTCGCCAGGTGCTGGACATAGCCTTTGCCACGGTCGGGATCGACGACTGGGCGCCATATGTGGCGACGGACGAGCGGTTCAGGCGACCGGCCGAGGTCGACCATCTGGTCGGGGACGCGTCGAAGGCCAGAGACGTATTGGGCTGGGAACCCAAGGTCGAGTTCTCTCAGGTGCTCGAGGAGATGGTCCGCAACGACATCGAACTTGAAAAGGCCAAGGCCGGTCTTCCCTGAGCGGCCAGGGTTAGCAGCCATCGCCTTCGGCCGGCGCCTTCGGCCGGCGCCAACTTCGGCCGGCGCCTTCGGCCGGCGCCCTCGGCCGGCGCCAACTTCGGCCGGCGCCCTCGGCCGGCGCCAACTTTGGCCGGCGCCAACTTTGCCCGGTGCCTTTGGCCGGCGCCAAACCCGAAGTCCTTACCCTTCGTCCAGAGCCGTAGTCCGGGCCACCTTCGCCCACGCCTCGATTTCGGCCCGCACATGGTCCAGGTGACCGACCACGGCATCCACCGCGTCGGCGCCCAGCGGGAGCCGTAGCGGCGGGTCGTCAGCTGCCAGCGCGGCCAGGATGGCTGCGGCTGCTTTGGCCGGGTCGCCAGGCTGCTTACCGGCGTTCGAGCGGATCATGGCCCGGGTCGTCCCCACCGTGTCGGCGTAGGTCTCCGTTTCGGCGCTGGCGCCGTAGGCGCCGAACGGCTCGGTCCGAAAGGCGCCGGGCTCGACAATGAGGACCCTGATGCGGTATGGGGCCACTTCGTCGGCGACGGCCTCGGAGTAACCTTCCAGCGCAAATTTGGTGGCGCTGTAAGCCGAAAACCCGGCGAAAGACATCTGCGCGCCCATACTGCTCATCTGTACGATGGCGCGCTTGTGCCGAGCCCGCATGGACGGCAGGACGGCGCGTACCAACGCCACGGGCGCGAAGAAGTGAAGCTCGAACAGTGAGCGCAGTTCGGGCTCCTCGGTTTCCTCCGCCGCCCCCACGTGGGTCTTCCCCGCGTTGTTGACCAGGACGTCGATCTGGCCATAGCGGTCCAGCACACGACTGACGGCGTGGTCAACGGCGCCGGCGTCGGTGACGTCCAACCGCAGGGTTTCCAGGCGGTCTGGGTGGCTGGCGGCCAGGCCAGCCAGCGCCTCCGTCCGCCGGGCGGCGCCGACGACCCGATCGCCTTTGGCCAAAGCGGCTTCAGTAAGGGCGCGCCCGAAGCCAGAAGAAGCGCCGGTTATGAAGCAAAGTTGCGGTGTGTCGTTGTCGTCTGCCATGGCTCCGCCTCCGCCTCGTCACTCCGCCATACTCTCACCGCAGAGCCGTAAACCGACGGGGCACGTTGCCAGGATGGCGCGCAGATTGGCGTGACTGAGCTACCGGCTGCCAGCAGCGGTGGCAGCCGGTGGTGGCCGGCCAAAGAACTGACGGCCAACAAACTGGTGGCCAAATAACTGATGCCCAAATAACTGATGCGATGTCCGGCTGGCGAACAGGTATCATTCTGGGTAGTTGCGTGCTGTGTGGGCCAGCGTTGTCCCGATCTGCACTGGAAGCGTTGGAACGTAACTAACTGGAGGCACATGGCCGCGATCGTTAACGCGAGAGGTTCTCACCTCGGCGCGGGCGGGAACACGACACAAAAGAGCAGGCCGGCCGGCTTGTACCGGCCCGAGTTCGAGCACGACGCGTGCGGCGTGGCCTTTGTGGCTGACCTGCACGGCCGCCCCAGTCACGCCATGGTCGAGATGGGCTTGACCAGCCTGTGCCACCTGGAGCACCGGGGGGCCAAAGGAGCTGACCCCGAGACAGGGGACGGCGCCGGCTTGCTCGTCCAGGTCCCGGACCGGTTCCTCCGGGCCGTGTTCGACGTAGAACTTCCTCCGCTTGGGTCCTACGCCACAGGGATGGCGTTCCTCCCCGTCGAACAGGGAGCGGCCGACGAGGTGTGCAGGGAGTTCGAGGCGCTGGCCCGCCGAGAGGGCCTCTCGGTGCTGGCGTGGCGCGAAGTCCCGGTCGAAGCTGGCCTCCCCGGAGCCGCTGCTCGAGAGGTTATGCCCTCGTTCCGCCAGGTCGTCGTGGCTGGCGACCATGGCCAAAATGGGCTCGAACTGGAGCGGCTGGCATTCGTGTTGCGCAAGCGTGCAGAACACGAAATCGACGGTATCTACTTTCCCTCCTTGTCGTCCCGCACTCTCGTCTACAAGGGGATGCTGACGGCGCCACAGCTGCCCGAGTTCTTCCGCGACCTTTCCGACCCGCTCCTCGAGTCAGGGCTCGTGCTGGCGCACGCTCGCTTTTCGACCAACACTTTCCCCAGCTGGCCGCTGGCCCACCCCTACCGGTACGTCGCGCACAACGGTGAGTTCAATACGGTCCAGGGCAACCGCAACTGGATGAGGACGCGTGAGGCGATGCTGGCCAGTCGGCTCATCCCGGGCGATATTTCTCGGATTTTCCCGGTGGTCACGCCCGGCGGGAGCGACTCGATGAGCTTCGATGAGGTCCTCGAACTGCTGCACCTCGGCGGCCGGGCGCTACCTCACGCGTTGCTCATGATGATCCCCGAAGCGTGGGAAAACAAAGAGGATTTGACGGCCGAGCGGCGCGCCTTCTACCAGTTCCACTCGTGTGTCATGGAGCCCTGGGACGGGCCGGCGGCGGTGGCCTTCACTGATGGCACCCTCATTGGTGCGCAGCTCGACCGCAATGGTTTTCGGCCGCTCCGGTACTGGGTCACCGACGACGACGTAGTCATCTTGGCCTCCGAGGTGGGCGTGCTCGACGTGCCTGCGGCCAAGATCGTGCTACGAGGGCGGATCCAGCCGGGCCGCATGTTCCTGGTGGACACAGCGGCGGGCCGAATTGTCGATGACGACGAAATAAAGGACTCATTGGCGGCCGAGTTGCCGTACGGGGCATGGCTGGCTGCCGGTCTCATCGACCTCGAGGACCTGCCCATGCGCCGGGCGTTGACGCCGCAGTACTCCAGGCTGGTGAGCTTCCAGCGCCAGTTCGGTTATACCGAAGAGGAGATCCGCCTCGTCCTCGAGCCGATGGTCAAGACGGGGTCGGAGCCCCTTTCTTCCATGGGCGACGACACGCCGCTGGCCGTACTGTCTCGCCGGCCGCGCCTTCTTTACGATTATTTCCGCCAGCTTTTCGCCCAGGTGACCAACCCGCCGCTCGACGCGATCAGAGAAGAGCTCATAACGTCGTTGTCGTCTTCGGTCGGCCCCGAAGGCAATCTCCTGGAGCCCGGCCCGCGGTCCTGTCACCAGATCATGCTGCCCGGGCCGGTGCTCACCAACGACGAGCTGGCCACTCTGCTCTACGTGGACGAGGACGGGGTCGTCCCCGGCTGGCACAGCTTTGCCGTCGACGGTCTTTTCGCGGCCAAAGGACAGGCCAGCCCCGGAGAACGTATGCGTGAGGCCCTCGACGAGGTCTGCGCTCAGGTAGAAGATGCCGTCCTGGGCGGGGCCAGCGTGATCGTGCTGTCCGACCGGCACGCCAACGCCGACGCCGTCCCGATACCGTCTTTGCTCCTGGTGTCGGCCGTCCACCACTTCCTGGTGGACAAAAAGCTGCGCACGCACGTCGGGCTAATTGTGGAGACGGGGGAAGCACGTTCCGTTCACCACATGGCCTGTCTGATCAGTTATGGGGCGGCGGCGATCAACCCCTACCTGGCCTTCGACACGGTGGTCGACCAGGTGCGCCGGGGCGCCATCACGGACATGTCGGCCCGCAAAGCCCTTCACAACTACGTAAAGGCGGCTTCCAAAGGCGTCCTCAAGACCATGTCCAAGATGGGCATCTCCACCGTCGCCTCTTACACCGGCGCGCAGGTGTTCGAAGGCGTCGGCTTGGCCACCGACGTGGTCGACCGCTACTTCAAAGGGACGGCCACCCAAATCGAAGGGATAGGGCTGGAAGAGATCGCCGGTGAAGCCCTGGCTCGTCACCGCGCCGCCTGGCCCGACCGGCCCACCGAGCTGGCGCACCGAGACCTCGACCCGGGCGGAGAGTGGCAGTGGCGTCGCGAAGGCGAGTACCACTTGTTCAACCCGGACACGGTCTTCAAGCTCCAGCATGCCACCAGGGCCAAGAGCTACAAGATCTTCAAGCAGTACACCCGGGCGGTGGACGACCAGTCGCGCAACCTGGCCACGCTGCGCGGCCTGTTGCGGTTACGCCCGGCCAGCGAGACCGGGCGCCAGCCAGTGCCCATCGAGGAAGTTGAACCCGTCTCCGCCATAGTCAAGCGGTTTTCCACGGGGGCCATGTCCTACGGGGCTATCTCAAAAGAAGCCCATGAGACGTTAGCTATCGCTATGAACCGGCTGGGGGGACGAAGTAATAGCGGCGAAGGAGGCGAGGACCCGGAGCGCAACGTGCTGGATCCCAATGGGGACAGCCGGCGCAGCGCCATCCGCCAGGTGGCAGCAGGGCGGTTCGGGGTGACCAGCGAGTACCTGGTCCACGCGGACGATATCCAGATAAAGATGGCCCAGGGCGCCAAGCCGGGCGAGGGGGGCCAGCTGCCGGGCAAGAAGGTGTACCCCTGGATAGCCAAAACCCGTTATTCGACGCCGGGGGTGGGCTTGATCTCGCCCCCGCCGCACCACGACATTTATTCGATCGAGGACCTGGCGCAACTCATATACGACTTGAAAAACGCCAACCCGCGCGCCCGGGTCAACGTAAAGCTGGTTTCTGAAACCGGAGTGGGGACCGTGGCTGCCGGCGTGGCCAAAGCGCACGCTGACGTCATCCTCATATCTGGCCACGACGGTGGGACCGGGGCTTCTCCTATGAGCTCGACCAAGCACGCCGGCGGTCCCTGGGAGCTCGGGCTGGCCGAGACGCAGCAGACATTGCTGCGCAATGGGTTGCGGGACCGCGTGGTAGTCCAGGCCGACGGTTCGATGAAAACGGGCCGGGATGTCGTGGTCGCCGCGTTGCTTGGGGCGGAGGAGTACGGCTTTTCGACCGCCCCGCTGGTCGTAGAGGGCTGCATAATGATGCGCGTTTGCCATCTGGACACGTGCCCGGTGGGTGTGGCCACGCAGAACCCTGAACTGCGCAAGCGGTTTAGGGGTACGCCCGATCTCGTGGTCAGTTTCTTCGAGTACGTAGCAGAGGAAGTCAGGGAGTGGCTGGCAGAGCTGGGGTTCAGGACCCTGGAGGAAGCCATCGGCCAGACCGGGACGCTGGGCGTGGAGGTGCCCGTTGAGCACCAGAAGGCAGCCACGCTCGACTTGTCCAACCTGCTGCTCCCGCCCCCGGACGGAATGCCTTTGCAAGCGACACGCCGACAGGACCACCAACTCGAGCGGACTCTGGACGCCAGGCTGATCGAGGCCTGCCGCCCGGCCATCGAGCAGGGCCGCGAGGTCCGTGGTTCCTGGCAGGTAGCCAATTCCAACCGTGCCGTCGGCACCATGCTCGGGTCGGAGGTGACGCGGCGTTACGGCGGTGGGGGGCTCCCGACAGGCACCATCGACCTCGAGCTCACCGGTTCGGCGGGCCAGAGTTTCGGCGCCTTCCTGCCACCAGGGGTTACTTTGCGCCTGTACGGCGACGCCAACGACTACTTGGGCAAGGGCCTTTCCGGTGGCCGCATAATCGTGCGGCCGGCGTTCGAGGTCCCCGCCGGTTTCGTGGCCGAAGCGAACATAATTGCCGGGAATGTCATCGGCTACGGCGCCACCAGTGGCGAGATTTTCATCAGAGGGGTGGCTGGAGAACGTTTTTGCGTACGGAACTCCGGCGCCCTGGCCGTCGTGGAGGGCGTCGGCGACCACGGTTGCGAGTACATGACGGGAGGCCGGGTCGTCGTGCTCGGCCCCACCGGGCGCAATTTTGCGGCCGGGATGTCCGGCGGCTTTGCGTACGTCTACGACCCGCACGGGCGCCTGCCGGCCCGGGTCAACCGTGAGATGGTCGAACTGGAGACGCTCGGTGATGACGACACAGACTGGCTGGCCGAGGTACTGCTCCGTTACGCCGGCGAAACCGCGTCGGAGCTAGCCGAGAGGCTGCTCGACAATATTTCGGTCGAGGCGTCGTCGTTCGTCAAAGTCGTCCCCACCGACTATCGCCGTGCCCTGGAAGCGGCTCGCCTGTCGGAGGGAGAGCCAGAAGCGGTGGCGGCGATCATGATGGCCGCGGCGCATGGCTGACCCAGACGGTTTCATAAAACACAGGCGACAGGAAGCGGAGCACCGTCCCGCGCACATGCGTGTCCGCGACTGGGCGGAGATGTACGAGCCGGTCGACGTGGCGAATTTACGTACACAGGCGTCGCGCTGCATGGACTGCGCCATACCGTTTTGTAACAGCCTCAACGGCTGCCCTCTGGGCAACCTCATACCCGACTGGAACGACCTCGTTTACCGGGACCGCTGGCGAGACGCCATAGACCGCCTGCACGCAACGAACAATTTCCCCGAGTTCACCGGGCGGATGTGCCCGGCGCCATGTGAGAGCGCTTGCGTGCTGTCGATAAACGACGACCCGGTGACGATAAAGGACGTCGAGAAGAAGATCATTGACTACGCCTGGGAACACGGGTGGGTCACACCGGTAAGACCGACGGTCAGGACGGCCAAGCGGGTGGCGGTGGTCGGTTCCGGGCCGGCGGGGATGGCGGCCGCCCAGCAGTTGACGCGGGCCGGCCACGAAGTGGTCGTCTACGAGCGTGACGACCGGCCCGGAGGCCTCATCCGTTACGGGATCCCGGACTTCAAAATGGACAAGGCCCTCCTCGACCGCAGGGTCGAGCAGATGGAGGCGGAGGGCACTCTGTTCGAGTGCGGAGTCGACGTCGGCGTTGACCTTTCGGTCGAGGACCTGCGCTCGGGTCACGACGCGGTCATTTTGGCCATCGGCGCCTTGTGGCAGAGAGAGCTCGAGATCCCCGGCCGGCACCTTGGTGGCATCCACCTGGCCATGGACTACCTGGTCCCGGCCAACAGGGTCCAGGCCGGCTTGCTGGCCGAGCCTCCGATCGACGCCGATGGGAAGCAGGTGATCATCATCGGGGGTGGCGACACGGCGGCTGACTGCCTCGGCACGGCCCACCGCCAGGGCGCGGCGTCCGTGCACCAGTTCGACATCCACGAGCAGCCGCCCGACGAGCGGCCTGATAGCACGCCATGGCCTCTATGGCCGTTGGTGCTGCGGGACTCGCTGGCTCACGAAGAGGGAGGAGAACGCGTCTTCGCCGTCCAGACCGACGCTTTCGTAGGCGACGAACGCGGGCGAGTCCGCGGTCTGCGCGCCCATCGCGTGCGCGAGCTGCGCCGGCGCGAATACGAGGACGTGCCGGAGAGCGATTTCGAGCTTCCGGCCGACCTGGTGTTGCTGGCGGTAGGGTTCCGAGGCCCCGACCGTCAATTGCTCGACAGCCTCGAGGTGGAGGTGACCGAGCGTGGGGTGGTGGCCCACGACGGCACCTGGGCTACGAGTGCGCCAGGCGTGTTCGCCTGCGGTGACGCCACCAGGGGGGCCAGCCTGATCGTCTGGGCCATAGCGGAGGGCCGGGCGGCAGCGGCGGCCGTCGACCGCTACCTCGTCGGCGAGACCCTGTTGCCGGCCGCGCTATGAGCTGGCAACCGTTAGTTTCCAAGAAGTGAGGACCGCGTACTACCCGGGCGAGTGCCCGGCACCTCCCGAGGGGTCCGTCGTGACCATTGGCGCCTTTGATGGCGTCCATCTCGGGCACCGCCGGCTCATCGAACGGGTCCGCCGTACGGCGACCGACATCGGGGCCGTGGCTACCATCGTCACCTTCGACAGGCACCCGGCCAGCGTGGTGCGCCCCGAGTCGGCCCCGCTCCTGTTGACGGACCTGGACCAGAAGCTGGCACTGCTCGAGGCGTGCGGAGCGGACCTGACGCTGGTGGTGCACTTCGACGCCGAGCGGGCGGCCGAGAGGGCAGAAGACTTCGTGGGCGAGGTCCTGGTCGGCTGCCTGAACGCGCGGGCGGTGATCGTGGGCCACGACTTCCACTTCGGCCACAACCGGGAGGGCGACGTCCCCCTATTGCAGCGCATGGGGGCTCAGATGGGCTTCGACGTGACCGGGATACGGCTGCTCGGCGCGGGCGGGGCCGCCACCAGTGGCATCCCGGCCAGTGGCATCCCGGCCAGTGGCATCCCGGCCAGCGGCATCCCGGCCAGTGGCATCCCGGCCAGTGGCATCCCGGACGGTACCGGTACGGATGCCGGGGGCGGGGAGATGCTGGCAGGCGCCGAGCCGATCTCGTCAACCCGCATCCGCCGCCTCATCGCCGAAGGCGATGTGGCCGGAGCGGCCGCCCTCCTCGGTCGCTGGTACGAGCTGCGCGGGCTGGTCGGCCACGGTGAGAAGCGCGGGCGAGAGCTCGGCTTCCCGACGGCCAACCTCGAGGTCAGCAAGGAAATGCAGATCTGCGCCGACGGTGTCTACGCCGGCTGGTACCTCCGTCCTGACGGGACGCGCCACCAGACCGCCATTTCGGTTGGCCGGCAGCCGACGTTCTACGAGTCGAGGCCGTATTCGCTCGTTGAGGCCCATCTGCTGGATTTCCAGGGTGACCTGTACGACGAGGTAGGCACGGTCGAGCTGGTGGCCCGCCTGCGGGGCCAGGAGAAGTTCGGTTCCGTGGAGGCGCTCATCGACCAAATGTCGAGTGACGTAGCCCAGACCCGGCGTACTCTGGCGACGCGGTCGCCTCAGTAGCAGCGGCTACACTGAGAAAGGGCTCGGTGGGAGCGCTGTAACCGCGCCCCGTAGCTGATAGGGTGCCACCTATTGCTAAAATAGGGTTGGCGTTGTGCCGCGGCAGGTGCTCAGGCGACTGGTCTGCTGCGCCGGGCGCGAGCAGGTGCGGCCCGCCGATTTGACGAATTTGCAGGCCAGCCAAGACCAAGGATCTACCAGCATGGCAGAAAAATCAGCGACCATCGAGGCGTACCGCCTCCACGAAACGGACACGGGTTCGCCCGAGGTCCAGGTCGCTTTGTTGAGCGAGCGCATCGCCCACTTGACCGAGCATTTGAAGGTCAACAAGCACGACCACCACTCCCGGCGCGGCCTCATGGTGCTCATCGGGCGCCGCCGTCGCCTGCTCGACTACGTCAAGAACAACGACGTCGAGCGGTACCGGGAACTCATAAGCCGGCTGGGGCTGCGCCGCTGACCACCGGCGTGGCGGGGCGGGCTGTGGTCAGCTGCCAGTCGAGGGCTTCCAGCCGGGCGTTCGCCGCCTGCGCCGGCAGCCGTCAACTGACAACTGGCTCGGTCCTGCTCCCCACCCAAAAGAGGGCCTTCGAGAGCCGAAGGCTTTTTTATTGTGGCTGCCGGCGCTGCTGGCGGCCACAACGTGAAAGGAGTAGAGCAGATAAATGGGGGAGCCCGTTTCTGTTTCCGTGCCGGTTTCTGGTACCGGCAAAACCATCAGCTTCGAGACGGGGCTGTTGGCACAGCAGTCGCAAGGCGCCGTAGTCGGGCGCATTGGCGACACCCTCGTCCTCGCCACCGCTAACGCCGCCTCGAGCGCGCCTGAAGGCATAGATTTCTTCCCGCTCACGGTCGACGTCGAAGAGCGGATGTACGCGGCCGGGAAGATACCCGGTTCGTTTTTCCGCCGTGAGGGGCGCCCAACCGAGAACGCCATTCTGACTGCGCGCCTTATCGACCGGCCATTGCGGCCATCGTTCGCCGAGGGTTATCGCAACGAGACCCAGGTCGTTATTACCGTATTGGGTGCCGACCAGGTAAACCCACACGACGTAATAGCGATTAATGCGGCCAGCGCGGCGCTTATGATCTCGGGAATACCTTTCGAGGGCCCGATAGGCGCGGTGCGGGTTGCGTATACGCAGGAAGGTAAATGGGTGCCGCACCCAACTTACGGCGAAGGCGACGAATCAACCTTCGAGCTTGTCGTAGCCGGGCGTGCCCTGCCCGACGGCGACGTGGCCATCATGATGGTCGAGGCGGGCGGCGCGGAAAAGGCGTGGGCTTACTACAGCCAAGGCGCACCCAAAGTCACCGAGGAAGTAATAGCCGAGGGCCTCGAGGCCTCCAAGACCTGGATCAAGGAGTCGATCGACCTCCAGTTGGAGCTCAAAGACAAAGCGGGCTCTCGTCCGCCGATGGCCTTCCAACCCAGGCGCGACTACGCACCTGAGGTCTACGAGCGGGTCCAGGCCGTGGGCTCCGACCGCATAAGCAAAGTGACCACCATTTCGCTGAAGTCCGAGCGCGAGGCGGCCATGGGGGAGGCGGCGGTCTCATTGATCGACGAGCTTTCTCCGGAATTCCCAGGGCGGGAAAAGGAGATCTCGGCCGCCGTCCGCTCCCTGACCAAAAAGCTCGTGCGCCAGCGGATCGTCGAGGAAGGCGTCCGGATCGACGGCCGCGGGCCCACGCGACATCAGGCCCCTGTCGGCTCGCGTCGGGCTCATCCCTACCGCTCACGGTTCGGGGTTGTTCCAGCGGGGTGAAACACAGGTCCTGAACGTCACTACTCTCGGCATGCCCCGCATGGACCAGCTCCTTGACACCATCGGCACAGAGGAAAAAAAGCGGTACATGCACCACTACAACATGCCGCCCTCAGCCAACGGGGAAGTGGGCCGGGTCGGCAGCCCCAAGCGCCGCGAGATCGGGCATGGGTTGCTGGCGGAGCGGGCGTTGCTGCCGGTGGTGCCGTCGTTCGAAGAGTTCCCCTATGCATTGCGCCTGGTCTCCGAGGTCCTGTCGTCCAACGGCTCGACGTCCATGGCGTCAGTGTGCGCTTCGACCTTGTCCCTCATGGACGCCGGCGTGCCCATCAAGGCACCGGTCTCCGGCATCGCTATGGGCCTGGTTAAAGACGGCGAGCGTTACGTCACTCTGACCGACATCCTCGGCGCAGAGGACGCATTCGGGGACATGGACTTCAAAGTGGCCGGGCCGGCTGACTTCGTTACCGCTCTCCAGCTCGACACCAAGATCGACGGTTTGCCGGCGACGGTACTGGGCGACGCACTGCGCCAGGCCCACGATGCTCGCATGACGATCCTCGACTGTGATGAACGCAGTAATCAGCCAGCCCCGGGCCGAGGTGCGGGACACGGCGCCCAAGGTGGTCACCATCGAGATCCCGATGGACAAGATCGGAGAGGTCATCGGGCCTAAGGGCAAGATGATCAACTCGATACAGCAAGAGACCGGCGCCGACATCAGCGTCGATGACAACGGTGTCGTTGGCACCGTCACCATCGGGGCCCGCGACGGTGGGGCGGTGAAGGAAGCGCTGAGGCGTATCGAGCTGATACTGGACCCACCGCGCGCCGAAGTCGGTGGCACTTATCGCGGCAAAGTCGTCAACATCACAAAGTTCGGCGCTTTCGTGAACATCCTTCCTGGCCGCGACGGTCTGGTGCATATTTCCAAACTCTCGAAGCTGGCACAGGGCAAGCGCGTCGAGCGCGTAGAGGACGTCCTGTCTTTGGGGGACGAGCTCGATGTGCACGTCGACGATATCGACCCGATGGGCAAGGTCTCTTTGTCGCTCGAAGAGGGTTCGACGCCGGCCACCGAGCCGGTAGGTGCGGACGCCGCCAGCTCTGGCAACGGAGGCAAGGACGGCGCCGATAGCTACCAGACGGTCTCGTTCGAGGACAGCTGGGAGGAAGAGGCGCGTTCGACCTTCGGGGACCTGGGCCCCGCCGCGGCGCCCCTCGAAGCACAATCGAGTGCGGGCCCAGGGCGCGGCGGCCGCGAACGCAGCAGCGACCAAAGGGGCCAGGGTGGTGGGCCACGACGCAACCCACGCCGGCGCCACTGAACGGCCGGTAAAAACTAGCCCCGGACATGGGAGACAACCAAGGACGGCCAACCAGACGAGCAGTGGCGGCTAAACGCGACGTAGTCGAAACGACGGTGGCCGACGATGGTCTGACCATCGTCACCGAGCACATGCCCGACGTGCTTTCCGTCAGTCTGGGCTTCTGGGTGGGCACCGGTTCGGTGGACGAGCCGGAGCCCATCGCCGGGGCGTCACACTTTCTCGAGCACCTGCTCTTCAAAGGGACCTCACAGCGCAGTGCCCGCCAGATCGCCGAAGCCATCGATGCCGTTGGTGGCGATATGAACGCCTTTACCACCAAAGAGCACACCGCGTTCTATGTGAGGTTGCTGGCCGACTCGGTCGACCTGGGCCTCGACATATTGTCGGAAATAATTTGGGGCCCGGCGCTGCGGACGGACGAGCTCGAGGCCGAACGGCAGGTGATCCTCGAGGAGATCCTCATGCACGGCGACGAACCGGCCGAGGAGGTCCACGACCTTTTCAATGCGGCTTTGTACCCGGAACACCCGCTCGGGCGGGACGTGCTGGGCCTGGAGTCGACGGTCCGGACTACGAGCCGCGAACAAGTGGCTGACTTCCACCGGCGCCACTACCGGACGGCCAACGTCATCGTGTCGGCGGCCGGGAAGATAGACCACGAGCACATCGCCGAAGGGGTCGTACGCCGGCTCGACAAGGCGGCCGGCGAAGTCGGCCGTGAATTGCTCCTCGGCGGGGCGCCGCCCCAGCGGACGCCACCCTCCGCCAAAGCCAAAAGGCGCCTGGTTGTCAACCGGCCCACCGAACAGGCCCACATCATGGTCGGGATGGCAGCGTTCGAACGCAACCACCCCGACCGGCAGGTCCTGAACGTGCTCGACCACATACTCGGGGGCGGGATGTCGAGCCGGCTGTTCCAGTCGGTACGCGAGGAAAGAGGTCTGGCCTACAACGTCTACTCGTACCGGTCCAGTTACCAGGGGGTGGGTGACTTGGCCGTGTACGCCGGGACGGCCCCGTCGCGCGCTGCCGAGGTGGTCAAGCTAGTCACAGAGGAACTCGACAAGATGATGGCCGCAGGGGTCACCGAAGACGAGCTGGCGGCGGCCAAGTCCCATATCCGCGGCGCCACCGCGCTCGGGCTCGAGGACTCCGGGGCGCGGATGAGCCGCCTGGGCCGGTCTCAGCTGACCCAGGGCCGGGTGCCGTCCCTGGCCGAGCTCGACGCCGAGATCGCAGCGGTGACCACGGACGACATCTCCAGGGTGGCTGAGAAGATCCTGGGCGGCCCGCGTAGCCTGGTGGTCCTCGGCCCCTTTGACGACGACGCCTTCCCGGACTGGGACGGCGGGCCGGTGGCGTCTTCCGAGCCGTGACCCGGGTAGGCGTCTTCGGCGCCGGTGGGCGGATGGGTGCCACAGTGTGCGCGGCGGTAAGCGCCGACCCCGAACTCGAGCTGGTGGCTGCTGTTGACCCCGCCCATGAGGACGAGAGGCTCGGACCTGGAGGACTCGTAGTGTCTGGCGCCCGGGAGGCGATGGCCGAGGCCGGGGCCCAGGTGGCGGTGGATTTCACCGTGGCCAGTGCGGCGGCGGCAAACGCCGGCTGGTGCGCTCGCAATGGTGTGCACGCAGTGGTCGGGACGACCGGCCTCTCGCCGGAGGTGCTGGCCGAGATGAAGTCGCTGTTCGAGGCGGGCAACGCCAATTGCGTGGTCGCTCCGAACTTCGCCATCGGTGCCGTGCTTATGATGCGGTTCGCCGAGTTGGCGGCACCCTGGTTCGACACGGCGGAGATCGTCGAACTTCACCACGACGGCAAGCTGGACGCTCCCTCGGGGACGTCGCTGTTGACGGCGGCGCGGATCGCGTCAGCCAGGCCGCAGCCCCCCGTTGAGGCCGAGGCCGGGCCGGCCCGCGGGTTCGAAGCCGCGCCCGGCGTCCACGTGCATTCGGTCCGCTTGCGCGGGCTCGTGGCCCACCAGGAGGTGCTTTTTGGCGCCGCCGGCCAGGTGTTGACGTTGCGGCACGACTCGCTCGACCGGGCCTCGTTTATGCCCGGTGTACTGCTGGCCATTAAGCAGGTCGCGGCCCGGCCTGGCTTTACTATTGGCCTGGACTCGATGCTCGGAATTTGAGGACAACTCGTCAGGCGGTGTCACTTTGTTCCCGGAGCATCTATAGCTAGGCTTCAGGCTGTGCCGCAGGGGAGAGGGTTCCAACGGACCGGGTTACCACGCCCTCGGTCATACAGGAGGTGTTGCTAATGCCGGCGCCCGGGCGCTTTGGTGCGGTCATCTGCGCCATGGCCACCCCTTTCGATGCAGACGGCGGGCTCGACCTGCCCGGGGCGGCCAGGCTGGCCCGCTGGCTGGTCGACAATGGTAACGACGGCCTCGTATTGGCGGGCACCACGGGCGAGGCGCCTACGTTGAGTGACGACGAGAAGCTCGACCTTTGGCGAGCGGTCCGTCAAGCGGTCAGCGTGCCTTTGATCGCCAACACCGGGACGGCCAGCACGGCCCATTCGGTCGAACTCACCAGGGCCGCTGAAGACGCAGGCGTCGACGCCGCCCTAGTGGTGACCCCCTATTACAACCGCCCTTCGCAAGCGGGTATCGAGGCCCATTTGCGGGCCATTGCCGCCGCTACGGCACTACCCGTCATCGTCTATGACATACCGAAGCGCACGGGCCGCGAGGTGCGCCTGCCCACCTTCCTGCGGCTGGCGGCGGACGGCGTCATCGCCGGGGTCAAGGATGCGGCCGGTTCCCCGGTGGCTACGGCCGCTTTGGTGGCCGCCGCTCCGGCCAGTTTCGAGGTCTACAGCGGGGACGACTCACTTACCCTGCCCTTGCTGGCGGTCGGGGCGGTGGGCGTCATCAGCGTGGCGTCCCACTGGGCCGGCGTGCAGATGAGCGACATGGTGGCCGCTTTCACCAAGGGCGACACCGAGGCAGCCATGGCTCTCAACGCCCGTCTAGTGGGATCGTGGGAGTTCGAGGCCAGTGACGAGGCCCCTAACCCGGTGCCCACGAAGGCCATGTTGAAGGTGCTCGGCTTGCCCGGTGGCGACTGCCGCTTACCGATGGGCCCCGAACCGGAGGGGTTGGCTGCGAAGGCTGAGCAAGTGTGGAGCCATCTTCACGGGCAACCGTTCAAGCCGGCGGTCTAAACCGGTCTATGCCTGGAGAACTGGCCTCGACTGAAGCGGCTTCCTCGGTCCGTATCGTTTTCCTCGGCGGCCTGGGCGAAATTGGCCGCAATTGCGCCTGGTTCGAGATGAACGGCCGGGCCGTGCTGGTGGACTGCGGCCTCATGTTCCCCGACCCGGAGATGCTCGGCGTCGACCTGGTGCTGCCCGATTTCACCTACATAATCGAGAACAAAGACCGGCTCGAAGGCTGCGTCTTGACTCACGGTCACGAGGACCACGTCGGCGCCCTCGCCTACCTTCTCCGCGAGGTGAGCATGCCGATATACGGCTCACCGGTGACTCTCGGCCTGGCCCGAAACCGAATTGACGAAGCGGGCGTGGCCGACCGCACCGAGCTCGTCCCGGTAGCTGATGGGGAGAGACGGGAAATAGGCCCGTTCGATATCGAGTTCCTGCCGGTGACGCATTCGGTGCCGTTCGGCTTCGCCCTCGCCTTCCATACCCCTCAAGGGGTCATCCTGCACACGGGGGACTTCAAGCTTGACCTGACGCCGGTGGACGGGCGCCGGACGGACCTGACCAGGATCGGAGCGATGGCGGCCGAGGAGGGCATCCGTTTGTTGCTGTCCGATTCGACCAACGCAGAAGAACCCGGGTTCTCCCCGTCGGAGCGGGCCGTCGGCCAGGTTTTGGCCAGCCTTTTCGAGGCCAACCCGGAAAAACGCATCGTTGTGGCTTGCTTCGCCAGCCATATCCACCGGATCCAGGAGGTGGCCGACGCGGCGTTGGCCACCGGTCGCTATATCGCTACGTTGGGGCGGTCTATGGGCCGCAACGTGGCTTTTGCCCGCGAGCTCGGCTTGCTGCAAATCCCCGAAGAACGCCTGATAGATATCGAGAAGATCGGCAACTTCCAACCCAGCCAAATATGCGTGGTATGCACGGGCTCGCAGGGCGAACCCATGTCGGCGTTGTCATTAATGGCCGTCGGCGAGAACAAATGGGTGAAGACAGGCGAGGGCGACGTCGTCGTGCTCTCGTCCCACGCCATACCCGGGAACGAGTCCAATGTCGGCAAGGTCATAGACGGCCTGTGCCGGTCGGGGGCGGAAGTGGTGCACTCGGGGCTGGCCCCCGTGCACGCCTCGGGCCACGCCATGCGGGACGAGCTCAAGTTGTTGATCTCCATCGCCAAACCGCAGGCGTTCATCCCCGTGCACGGCGAGTACCGTCACCTGATGCACCACGCCCGGCTGGCGACCGACCTCGGGGTGCCCAGCCACTCGGTCCTGCTGGCCGAGGACGGAGACGTGGTAGAGGTCAGCGCGGGCGGCATCGACTTTGCCGGCGAGGTGCCGGCCGGCTACCTGTACGTTGACGGGATCGTCGGCGACGTCGGCCCCGGGGTCCTGCGGGACCGCCAGCACCTGGCCGAAGAGGGTGTCATCGTCCTCGTGGTCATGGTCGACTCGCGCACGGGCAACGTCATAACCGGGCCGGAGATCATCACCCGAGGCTGGGTCCACGCCCCCGAGGCCGAAAAGTTGCTCGACGAGGCTCGTGAGGTGGTGCTGTCCGCGCTCGAGGACCCCGAGCTGCCCGAGCCAGGCGCCGCCGATTTCGACACCCTCAAGCGCAGGGCGCGCTCCGCCCTGGGGCGTTTCGTGTACGAGCGCACCCGGCGGCGTCCCATGATCGTCCCCGTCGTTATGGAGACATAGCTCAAAGCTTCCTCTGCACGCTCGTCCGCCGGCCGGGAGGGCGGCTTCTTGGACGGACCCGCACCTGGCACGGCCAACGTGCCCTTGATGCGCATCGCGGCCGTGCCTCTCGTTTTGGCTGGTAAAGCACGGTGAAAGCACACGGTAGCTTCTGGTTGGCGCGCCCGACGGCCGGCCCCGCCTTGCCCCACATCGTGCTGTCGAACGGATGTACACGTGTTGTTGGTGAGGCTGATGTTAGTTTTGAGGTTGCTGTGGCCACCAAGACGGCTCGTAAACCGGCGCCCGCTCGGGGGTCGGGCAAGCCCGGTCTGGGCGGCGCGCGCCCTCGTGGCCGGCGGGAGGAGCCCCCGGCCGCACCGCCGCCGTGGCGGGTGACGCTCCACTCCATGGTGGAGGACCAATCGGACGACCTGTGGGGCCTGGCCTTCCTGCTGGTCGCCGTACTGGCTGGGCTCGGGATCTATGCGCAGGTCATCGGCCCTGCCGGTCATGTGTTGCGGTCCGGGACGGCCGACGTGCTGGGCCTGGCCCGGTACGGCCTACCGGTCGCGTTTGCCGTCCTCGGCGGGTACCTCATCTGGCGCCGCCATCGGTGTGAACCGGCCCGGGTGGCGATTGGGCTCGGACTGGCCCTCCTGGCCACGGCCGGTCTCCTGGAGGTCGTGGCTGGCGAAGACACGCTGAACCAACCTCTGGCCACCATCGGCCAGGCGGGAGGATTCGTGGGGGCCGCGGAGGGCGTTCCGCTGCGAGCGGGCCTGGCCGGATGGGGTGCCGCGCTGGTGCTGGGGGCCATCTTGTTCGTTTCCCTCCTGATCATTACGGCGACCCCCGTGCGAGCCATCGCTAGCAAACTGAGGTGGTTGGGCGTGGCCATCGTTCGCGCCGCCAGGTGGTGCTGGTCGACCCTGGCCGAACTGCTCCAGCAAGACGAGAAGCTGGCCGCGGCCAGCCGGCACCCGACTGCTGGCGTCCCGGTCCGTACCCGGTCGCGGGTGCGGGGCACGCCGCTCGTCCCAGACGACGAAATCGGCTCTGAAATCTTGTCGGGCAGCCCCTCCGAAGCGGGTGACGGGACCGGCGCGCTTACCCCGCCGTCCGGGGTGAGGGCCTGGTCGCCGCAGGAGCAGTCACCGGAGGAACGGTCACTGCAGGAACGGTCACTGCAGGAACGGTCACTGCAGGAACGGGGACCGCAAGATGATGAACCGCCAGTACTCACCAGCCACGGGGTGCCAGGCGCCGGCGGCGCCACCACCACCGTCCCGTTGGACGGGTTCGCCGGTCCGGTCAAGGCCGAACAGCTGGCTATCGACCTGGGCTTTCCCAGACAGGTGCCGGTGACCTGGCGCCTGCCCCCGATGGCGCTCTTGCGACGGACGAAGCAGGCTGAGGTCGACCGCCGGCAAGTGGAGGTGCTCGGGCAAACTCTCGAGGCCGCGCTGGCCTCGCATGGGGTGGAAACCCGCCTCGTCGGGGCCACGGTCGGCCCCAGCGTCACCCGCTACGAGCTGGAGCTCGGCCCCGGCGTGCCCGTCCGCAAAGTGACCGCTCTTCAGCGCGACATTGCCTACGCCATGGCGGCGGCCGAGGTCCGGATGCTGGCGCCGATACCGGGTCGGTCAGCCATTGGCGTGGAGGTCCCCAACCGGCAACGCCAAACGGTGTCGCTTGGTGACGTCCTGGCATCGCCGGAAGCAGCGGCGGCCCGCCACCCCCTCGAGGTGGCGGCCGGCCGGGACATCGCTGGTCGCGCCGTGCTCGTCAACCTGGCCGAAATGCCGCACTTGTTGATCGCAGGCGCCACCGGTTCCGGCAAGTCTTCGTGCATCAACTCCATGTTGACGTCGGTGCTCATGCGGGCTACGCCGGACCAGGTGCGGATGATCCTGGTCGACCCGAAGCGGGTCGAGCTCGGCGCTTATGCCGGTCTCCCGCACCTCCTGACCGCAGTGGTCACCAACCCCAAAAAAGCGGCCAACGCCCTGCGTTGGGCCGTGCAGGAGATGGAGCGGAGGTACGACCTGCTGGCCGAGCTGGGGATGCGCGACATCACTGGCTACAACGCGGCGTGGGACAGGGGCGAGCTGGTGCCCGACGAATTTCCGGGGGCGGGTGGCAGCGAGAGTTACGAGCGTTTGCCGTTCATCCTGGTCGTTGTGGACGAGCTCAACGACCTCATGATGGTGGCGGCTCGAGATGTCGAAGAGTCGATCTGCCGCATCGCCCAGATGGCCCGCGCCGTCGGGATCCACCTGGTGCTGGCCACCCAGCGGCCCTCAGTCGACGTCATAACCGGGCTAATAAAGGCCAATATCCCGTCGCGGTTGGCGTTCGCCGTCTCGTCGCTGGCGGACAGTCGAGTCGTCCTGGACCAGTCCGGAGCCGAGCGCCTGATCGGCAAAGGGGACATGTTGTTGCTTACCGCCTCGTCGAGCCTGGCCCGCCGTCTTCAAGGCCCGTGGGTAGACGAGGAAGATGTACGTAAGGTGGTCGGCCACTGGCGTCGCCAGGGTGCGCCCAGCTACGTCGAGGGAGTCGAGGGCGCAGAGGCCGCGAGTGGCGGTGCCAGCGAGGACGGGGACGATGATGACGAGCTCCTGGAGGCGGCCATGGACCTGGTTGTCCGCAGCCAGCTGGGGAGCACCTCGATGTTGCAACGAAAATTGCGGGTCGGTTTCGCCCGCGCCGGGCGGCTCATGGACTTGCTCGAACAAAGAGGGGTGGTGGGCCCGTCGGAGGGTTCCAAGGCCCGGGCCGTGCTCATGACGGCCGAAGAGCTGGATGGACGCTAGTGCCCGGTGCCGCCTTTCGTACTCCCAACCTGCTTTCCCATAGGCGCTAGCCCGGCGTGCACCGCATCGCCAGGGTGCCCGCCTCCTCGGCCAACCTGGGACCGGGGTTTGACGCTTTGGCGGTCGCGCTAGCGCTGTATGTCGAGGTCGAAGTGAAGCCTCGTCCATCTGGTTTGTTGGTGCGGGCGGAGGGAGAGGGTTCCGAGTTGGCCGCTGGCCCTTCGCACCTGGCGGCCCGGGTGGCGACGGAAGTTGCCGGCCACGACCGTTTGGAGGTCCGGGTACGTTCAGAGGTCCCGGTGGCCCGGGGCCTCGGGTCGTCGGCGGCGCTGGCCGTGGCGGCAGCCGCGGCGGCAGGTGCCAGCGAACCTCTGGCCTGGGGGTTCGCAGTGGACGGGCATCCCGAGAATGCGGCCGCGTCCACGCTTGGGGGCCTGGTGGCGGCCGCCGTGGTCGACGGAGAACCGTTAGCGCGGCGCCTCAGCCTGGACCCGTCTCTCCGGTTCGTGGTCATAGTGCCGGAGCGAGAGCTGCATACGAACAAGGCGCGCGGCGTCCTGCCCGGGACGGTGCCCCGCGAGGACGCGGTGTTCAACCTGACCCGGCTCGGCCTGATGGTGGCCGGGCTGGCCGACCATCGTCAGCTCGTAGCCGGGGCGGGCGACGACCGGCTTCACCAGCGGTACCGCTCGACGCTGTTCCCGGAGGCCCCGGCCCTGCTCGAGGGCTTGCGAGAGCTGGGTGCCCTTACCTCTTGCTGGTCGGGCGCGGGGCCGAGCTTGCTCGGGATTTGCCGTGAAGCTGATGCCGTTCGGGTGGCTGAGGGAGCCGTGCCGCTGATAGAGAAGCAGTCCATCAAGGGACGTGTGTTGCTGCTCGAGCCGGACATGGCTGGTTGTCGCGTAGAAGTGGCCTAGAAGAAGCCGATTGACCTACCGCGATCGGGAGTTAGTGCACAGGCGGCCCGCTACTCTGGACAAGATGCCCCGTGGCGCCCGTTCCTCCGGTCTTGGCGCGCCGCGGCAACGGCCCGGTGAGCCGAGGTCGGCGAGGGCAGAGGCGGCCTCCGCCCCTCCCGGGGGTGGCGAAACCAGAGGGGCCGCCAGTTACTGGCTGGAGACGCTGGGCTGCCCGAAGAACCAGGTGGACTCGGACAAGCTCGGTGGCCGGCTCGAGGCGGGCGGTTACCAGCGGGCCCGCCGGCCCGAGGAAGCCGACCTCCTGGTGGTCAATACGTGCGCGTTCATCGAGGCGGCCCGCGAGGAATCGATCGGGGTCGTGCTCGAACTCGCCGGGGCCAAGAAAGCGGGCGCCAAGCTGGCCGTCACCGGGTGCCTGGCCGAGCGTTATGGGCAGGAGCTGGCCGAGGCCATGCCCGAGGTCGACAGGGTAGCCGGATTTGGTGTCCCAGTGGAGGTCGAGGCGCCAGTACGCGCCGATGGGCCAGTACAAGCCGATGGGCCAGTACGAGCCGAAGCGCCGGTGCAGGTGGGGGTGCCGGTGAGGTTGGCGGCCACCAGACGGGGGCGTCTAGGCCAGCCCCCCGGACCACGCCGGACTCGGGCCGCTCGGGCGCAGAAACCTCGCTGCCCAGTTTTGACCTTTTGAACTTGCCCCGCCCCGCGTCCCGGGCACCGTGGGCGTACGTGAAAGTGGCCGAGGGTTGCGACAGGCGCTGCGGCTTCTGCGCCATCCCGTCGTTCCGGGGCCCGCAACGTTCGAGGCGGGCGCCGGACATCCTGGCCGAGGTGGCGGATCTGGGTGTCCAAGAAGTCGTCCTCGTGGCCCAGGACCTCGTCAGCTGGGACAGGGATCTCACCCGTCCCGGGCGGGCGACACCACGGCCCGCCAAGCGCGGAGATCTGGGGACGGAGGAAATTGCCGGTCTGGTGAGCCTGGTTTGCGCCGTCCGGGAGCGCGTCGAGCGGGTCAGGCTCCTGTACCTGTACCCCTCGGGCCTGAGCGAAGAACTGGTAGAGGTGATCGGCGAAAGCGGCTGCCCGTACTTCGACCTCTCGCTGCAGCACGTTTCCGGCCCGTTGCTCCGACGGATGCGCCGGTTCGGGAGCGGTGAGCGGTTCTTGCGCAAGATTTCTGAGGTTCGCCGCCGGTTTCCGGAGGCGGCGCTACGGTCCTCGTTCATCGTTGGTTACCCGGGCGAGACCGAGGAGGACCACGATGCGCTCTTGCGCTTCCTGGAGCAGGCGTCAACTGGATTGGGTCGGCCTGTTCGCTTTCTCGCTCGAGGAGGGTACCTACGCCGCCGGACTGCCGGGCCAAGTGCCGGCCGCACTGGTGGCTGAACGCCTGCGGGAGTGTTCGGAACTACAGGACGCCATCACGGCCCGAAAGCGAGCGGAGTTGGTGGGGACCACTTGCCGGGCCTTGGTCGATACGCCCGGTGTGGCCAGGAGCCACCGGGAGGCCCCCGAGATCGACGGGGTGATCAGGGTGCCTCGTCACTTGGCCGCCGGCTCCTGGGTACAACTCGAGATCGTGGACGCTATCGGGCCCGGACCTGGTCGGCTCGCCGCTGGCTGGCCAACGTCAAAACGGACGGGAACCTGACAGGAACTGGCCTTCGGTGGTCGAGCTCGAGCCGGGAACCACCGCCGGGCCGGCTCTGGCCTGTAACCTTTCGGCGGGGGTATAAGGGCATGACCGAGGCCACGACCACCGCCGCCCCATGGAGGCTGAAGACGGCCGCCAACGGGGTAACGGCCGCCCGGCTGGCGGCGACGCCTCTGCTCGTCCTGCTCGTACTTCGGGCCACACCCTCCTGGGCGGCCCTGCTGCTCTGGGCGGCCTTGGCCGGCAGTGATTTTGTCGATGGCTGGCTGGCCAGGCGCCAAGGACCGAGTGCTTCCGGCGCGTTCCTCGACCCATTGGCGGACAAGTTCCTCGTGCTCGGTGCGCTGGCGGCGATGGCCGCGCTCGGCCAGGTCACCTGGGTGCCTGTTGCCCTTCTGGCCTTGCGAGAAGTGGTTATCACCTCGTACCGCGTGGTGGTGGCCCGGCGTGGCGTGAGCGTGCCGGCCCGGCGAGTGGCCAAGGCCAAGACGCTGGTCGAGTTCCTCACCGTTGCCCTATTGCTATTGCCGGTGGCCTGGCCGTCGAGGCTCACCTTCTCGCACCTGGCCTTGTGGTTGGCCGTCGTCCTGGCCTGGGCCAGCGCCGTCCAGTACCTCGTGGACTCGCGCTCAGGGCGGCGTCCGGCAGCCACGGGCGCGTAGGGCCGCCACGCCGTGGACTGCGAGGTCCTCGCCATCGGGACGGAGCTCCTGCTCGGTCAGGTGATCGACACCAACTCGGCATGGATCGGCGAGCACCTGGCGGAGGCGGGCATCGCCGTGCTACGAACAAACCAAGGTGGGCGACAACCACGCCCGCATTGTGGCGGCGCTGCGCGCCGCTTTGGGACGAGGTAGCGACGTCATATGCTGCGGGGGGCTCGGCCCGACCCAGGACGACATCACGCGGGAGGCCATCGCCGAGGTCATGGGTGTCGCTTTGCGCCGGGAGCCCGAGCTCGTGAGTGGTTTGAAAGTGCGCTTCGCCGGCCGCGAGATCCCCGAGATGAATTACAAGCAGGCTGATGTCCCCGTCGGCGCGTCGCCCATCCTGGCCTCGGCCGGGACCGCCCCGGGCTTGATCTGCCCCGTTGGCAACAACGTCGTTTACGCCGTACCGGGCGTACCCTCCGAGATGCGCGAGATGGTTGGCGGGACGATTGTCCCTGACCTCGTCCGGCGTTCGGGGCAACAGGCCACTATTCGCAGCCGCTTCCTACGAGTCTGGGGGATGACGGAGTCGAAGGTGGCCGAGGTCGTCTCGCCCAGAGTGGCCGCGCTGGAGGCACCCGGGAGCGACACCACGATCGCTTTCCTGGCCAGTGCCACAGAAGGAGTACGGGTCCGGATCACCGTTCGTGCGAACGGCAGCGATGCCGAGGCGGCTGCCATGCAGCTACTCGACAAAGAGGAAGCCGAGCTCCGGGCCTTGCTCGGCGAGGCCGTGGGCGGAGTAGACGACGAGGGCATCGAGGTCGTCGTCGGGCGGCTGTTGGCGGAGGCCGGGTTACGCTTAGCCGTGGCGGAGTCGTTGACAGGCGGGATGGTGGCCGCCCGCCTCACATCGGTCCCCGGGGCCAGCAACTGGTTTGCCGGCGGCATCGTTTCCTACGGCGAAGACGTAAAGCGTTCTCTTCTCAGCGTTTCTCCAGGTCCTGTGGTCAGCGAAGCCGCGGCGGCAGAAATGGCGTCAGGGGTGAGGGACTTGTTGAAGGCCGATGTTGGGCTTTCGTTGACAGGCGTCGCCGGGCCGACCAGCCAGGACGACCAGCCCGTGGGCACCGTGTTCGTCGGCCTGGTGGGCACCGCCGGCGATGGCCAGGGGACGGGTGGGGGGGCGAGAAAAGCCGAGGTCACACAGCTATCACTGCGGGGCGACCGCCAGTTGGTGCGCCAGCGCGCCACCACACAGGCGTTGGACCTCTTACGCAGAAGCTTGATCGAGGACCATATGGCCAGCCACGATCAAATCGGCCACGCTCAATTCGGCCAGACGTAATTCGGCCAGGCTTAATTTGGCCAGGCTTGATTCGGCCAGACCTGAACTTCGCCCGTACCCCGCTGTCTGACCCCGGGGCTCGAGCGGGTCGTCAGTTGCAGGCGCTCAGCCGAACCAGTGGAAGGCGAGCTCTTCGGTGGCGTTCTCCTGCAGGCTCAAACGCCGCGACGCCAGGCGGTCGCGCTCCTCACGCAGCTGGTCCACTTCGGCCGTGCTCTGCCAGCCCATCGGCATGTTGAGGATGGCCTCAGCTTGCTGGTGCGAGTAGTCGAAAGGCTCGTGTTGCAATGCATCCAGGGCCGATTCGCGGTCGTGAGCGTACTGTATGGTCTCGTTGAGCTCGGGAAACCGGGAGGATACGTCGAGCAGACCTCTCAAAACGTGCAGGCGGCCTTCGAGCTCGGTCAGCTCGATGACGTAGTCGGGTGAAGTCAGGTCCAACATGGCACCTGCGCGTGGTTCGACTCCTGGGAGCTCGGCCATGGCACCTCCCCCATCAGGTCCGCCTTGGCCAGAGCCGCGAACGACCGGCCAGGTGAACGAGTTGTAAACACGGTCATTAAGGTATCGCGCAAAGGCCCGGTATGCGCATATCTATTTCGAAAAATCTTTACCGTTAGGCGATTCTTCGCCAGTGCGCGACTGAACCGGTACAGCGACGATCAAAAGATAACGTGTTCAAAAGTGAAAAGGTCACAACAGATAACAACGCCAAACCAACAGTGACGTTGTCGACTTACCCCGCAGCAATTGCTGCGCCCGGACGCCGACCTAACGCCTACGGAGTCAAACTAGCTCGCTGCGGGGCTTAGTTTAAGTGAGAGGGTGAGATGGTGAGAGGCCTAGGCGGCCTCTCACCAGCGTTAAAGGCTCAGTCCTCGAGGACCAGGGGGTCCCCCTCTGGTTGTGCCTCGACGGTGGGAGCGCCCCCCACGCCGACCTGCTGGCGCACCTTTTCCGAGATCTCGATCATGAGCTCGAGGTTCTCGGCCAGGAAAACCTTTGCATTTTCACGGCCCTGGCCAATCTGCTCTCCCTCGTAGGTGTACCAGGCACCGGACTTACGCACTATGCCAAGGTCGGTAGCGACATCGAGCAAGGTGCCTTCGCGGCTGATGCCCTTGGCGAACATAATGTCGAACTCGCATTGCTTGAAAGGCGGGGCGATCTTGTTTTTCACCACTTTTACCCGGGTACGGTTGCCGGTCACCTCGGCGCCATCCTTAATGGACTCGATACGTCGTATGTCGAGGCGGACCGAGGAGTAGAACTTGAGCGCCCGCCCACCGGGGGTCACCTCTGGAGAGCCGAACATGACACCGATCTTCTCCCTGAGCTGGTTGATGAAGATGGCGATGGTACTGGACTTGCTGAGGGTGGCAGTGATCTTGCGCAGCGCCTGCGACATGAGCCTCGCTTGTAGGCCGACGTGGGCGTCCCCCATCTCGCCCTCGATCTCGGCACGTGGCGTAAGAGCAGCGACTGAGTCGATGACCACGACGTCGAGGGCACCGGACCTTATCAACATGTCCGTTATCTCCAGAGCCTGCTCGCCGGTGTCCGGCTGCGATATGAGGAGGTCGTCGACATTGACACCGATCGCCTTGGCGTAATTGGGGTCCATCGCATGTTCGGCATCGATGTACGCACAGATGCCCCCGTTGCGCTGCGATTCGGCCACGACGTGCATGGCCAGCGTTGACTTACCGGAGGACTCCGGGCCGAAGAGCTCGACGACACGGCCGCGAGGTAGGCCTCCTATACCGAGGGCGAGGTCAAGAGAGAGGGCACCTGTCGAGATGGCCTCGATTTGCATGTGGGTGTTTTCGCCCATCCGCATGATGGCACCCTTGCCGAACTGCTTCTCGATCTGGCCGATGGCCATCTCCAACGCTTTGTCTCGTTCCACCGGGACCGTCCTCTCAGTTGTCTGCGTGACCTGTGCCTGATATGTGTGCTGCATACTGGCGAGAACCCTACGAACCGGGTGTGACGGTTATGACCAAGCTGGGCCGCCTGGCTAAAGGTGGCGCCCACCTGTCTGGCGCCGGCCTTCTGCCTTTCCGAACGGGCTCCAACTCTCTGAACGGGCTCTAACTTTCTGTACGGGCTCTAACTTTCACAAATGTAACTCGGGTCGAGCCTAATAGCAAACACGTGTTCGGTGGTGGATGCTGAAGCGCCTGCCTCTGCCTCCCAGAGCCATAGCGGTGAGCGCGGCGCAGCCCTCAGTGCCGGGCACGCGGTGAGCTCGAAGCGGTCCTCAGCGCGCGCACGCCGGAGAGCTCGGGGCAGCTCGGAGCCAGTCCTCGGGCCCGCACGCCGGTGAGCTCGAGGCAGCCCTCAGGGCCCGCACGCCGGTGAGCTCGGGGCAGCTCGGAGCCAGCCCTCGGGGCCCGCACGCCGGTGAGCTCGAGGCAGCCCTCAGGCCCGCACGCCGGTGAGCTCGGAGCCAGCCCTCGGGCCCGCACGCCGGTGAGCTCGAGGCAGCCCTCAGGCCCGCACGCCGGAGAGCTCGGAACAGCCCTCAATTGGGCGTACTGGTGCCGATGGGTAAGCGCTCGAGGTCCGAATAGCGGGCACCGTCAGGGTGCAACTGGCTCTGTACCAGCGAAAGCGATGACACCGGCCATGAGACGGCGAGTGGTGTGAGCAGCCGGCGGTCACGCCTGAGGTCGGTGCCCCGGCGGCCTCGGGCAATGGTCATGTGCCCGTAGAAGCGCCGTTCGGGTACGGGTTGGCCCAGGCCGGCCGTGGCGCTTTCCACTGCTTTGGCGGCTCCCTGGAGGCCGTCGACCGGCCACACGATTAGGCCAGGGCCCAGGAAACGAGTGACAGGGCCTCCGTCGGCGGTCGTTTGGTCGGTTAGTGACCCGGCGACTGCAGCGAGGGCAGTGATCGCACTCTCGAGCTCTGGCGGGGCGAGTTCGCCGAAGAAACGAAGCGTCACGTGCCACTGGCTCTGGGTTGTCCAGCGCGCTCCGTCCAAGGGCAGCCTGGGAAGAGCGGCGAGAGCGGAGACGACGTCGGGTGGAGGCCAGACGGCGACGAAGCAGCGGACCACGGGGACACGTTAGGGCGGGGCGGGCCGGGGGTGGGGGCTCGGAAGGCCGGGAGGGCTCGGAAGGCTGGGACGGCTCGGAAGGCTGGGAGGGCTCGGAAGGCTGGGACGGCTCGGAAGGCTGGGAGGGCTCGGAAGGCTGGGACGGCTCGGAAGGCTGGGACGGCTCGGAAGGCTGGGAGGGCTCGGAAGGCTGGGAGGGCTCGGAGGACTTTGAGGGACGTGGAGGTGGTGGGAGGAACGCCTGAACGGGGCGAGGCGAGGTGTTAGTTGCCTTCTGGGCGCGCTTCTCGCTTCTTGGCGAATTTCACGTCCGTTTTCGACAAAGTCGTCGCCGAGATACCGGAACTGCGCCCAGAAGGAGGGCCGGCGCAAGGCCAACCCGGCCGGCGACCCCGGCTCGTGCCAACCCGGCCGGCGACCCCGGCTCGTGCCAACCCGGCCGGCGTACGGGCTAGTGCCAACCCGGCCGGCGCATTGTTAATTAGGTTGGGGCGGCCTGTACTGGGCCGGACCGTCTCACCAACCGACGGCGCCGTCGACCATCTCCCGGATGAGGTCGGCGTGCCCGTTGTGGCGGGCATACTCCTCGATCATGTGGGTGTATATCCAGCGCAGGGACACGGGTTCTCCGCGGCGAAGGCCGGCATCGGAAAGCTCGTGGGCGGCCGCCGCCTGCCGGCTGGCCTCACACTCGGCCTGCCAGATGGCGAGGTCGGTGTCCCAGTCGGCGTCGTCCAGCGGGAACAGTTCGTTGTCATCGAAGCCGTCTTCAGAGTAAATCCATGTCGTGGAGGGATCACTGAATAGGGCCCTGCGGAACCAGTTGCGCTCGACTTCAGCCATGTGGCGTACCAGACCGTGGAGAGACAGCAACGAGGTCTCCACCGGGCGCCGCTTGCGGGCCGCGTCGTCAAGGCCCTCGCACTTCAATAACAGAGTCATGCGGTGGAACTCCAGCCAGCCCTCGAGCATGTCGCGATCGTCGAGGGCATAAGTCGGCTCGAGCCGTCGAGCATCTTCGATATCACCGACCATCGGTTACCTCCTTCGCCACTTTGACCCAAGAGTTGGAAAGAAGAGGGTCGCCAGCGAGTGTACGTGCGCGCACCCGGCAACCCTTCCGGCTCAGTAACAGATACCTAGTCAAACCACTTAGCCCTGGGCCAGCCGCTCCAACGAACCTGCCTGCGGCACCGCTATCCAGCCTTCGTTCCGGGCAGCAACTTTGTCTTCTTCGGGAATGGGGTCAACCAGGCCTACGGCGGCCGCGCGTGCCACCAGTGCGGCGACGAGGGCGTCGAAAGCGTCGTCGCTGGCCACGCACAGGGCGACTTCAGACGGCCCGACGGACAGCCAGGTGGCCGATTCCTGGAGCAGGCGGTCGACCAGCAGATGGCGGGTATCGGCCTGTTCCTTTCGCTTGTAGCCGCGCCAGATGAACCCCCAGCGCCGCAGAGCGGCCGCAGGGTACACCTCCACCACCACACCCGAGCCGTCCAGCACTACATGTTCGGGAAGGCGGGACAATAGGGCTGCAGCCCGCATGGCCGGTATGGCGATCCGGTCAGTGGAGACCGAGAGCGGGGGAGATGCTTTTAGCGCTTTCCAGACCCACAGATCCGTTCGGCGGTACCGGTAAGCCACGGCATCAGAGTGGTCGTAGCCGGCGGGCCACGACCCCTGGCGCGAATGCTGGGCTATGGCATTGGCAAAGGCGGTAGGCCACCCCAGAGGGACGTCGATACCCAGTTTGTCCACCGCGGCGACGAGGGCGGTGATGGCGCGGTCGTCGACATCCAGGGCCAAGTCCTTGACAGCGGCGCGCCGGTTAGACCATTCAATGCAACAAGATGCGGTGTGCGCGGTTTGCGAAGACAGGTCGACGCCCGCCGTGATCATCGTTGCCAGACCGGTGGGCCGTGAGCAGTGACCGAAGGGGTGAGGGCCGGCTTCCAACCCGGTTATCGCGCTCTTGAAGTGAACGGCGGGCGGTGACCTTTTGCTCGGCCGGCGAGAGTCTTTATTCGCGCGTTCATGCCAGCTCCGCTCTGCAAAGGCCGCCTCGGGAGCAGGCTGGCGGGGACCCGCTCAACCGAAGCGACCGCGCCCATGATAGTGCGTCCGTAGCGCGGCGAAGCTTCAGGGTGACGAAGTCACCCGGTGCCTTCGAGGGCCTCTGGAACACTACCGAACCCGCTGGTCAGAGCGTTCGATTAATCCTGGGCCGGGGCGGTCAAGAAGGGCGGCGCCTCCGGTGCTGCGCTCCTTGGGTACCGCGCACCTGGGACTGGGCACATCGGGTACTGGGCACCGCGTACAGGGCGAACCGGGCGGCCAACCTGCGCCACTACTCGCGACCCCTTAAGCTCTAGAGGTGAGCCCGGACCAACCGTACGTGCCATCGACTGCCGCCGGCGACGTTCGCCGGTACCTGGTGCGCACCTTCGGCTGCCAAATGAACGAGCACGACTCCGAGCGCCTGGCCGGTCTCCTCGAGGCCGAGGGCCTCATCGCGACGGACACGGCGGAAGACGCAGATGTCGTCATACTCAACACCTGCTGCATTCGCGAAAATGCGGACAACCGCCTTTACGGCAACCTTGGCCAATTGAGGGCGCTGAAACAGCGCCGGCCCGGAATGCAGATCGCCGTCGGTGGCTGTTTGGCCCAAAAGGACAGGGAAGTAGTTTTGCAACGGGCGCCGTGGGTCGACGCCGTCTTCGGGACGCACAACGTCGGTCACGCAGTAGATCTACTGCGCCAGGCCGAATCGGAAGGCCCGGTCGTCGAAATACTCGATGCTGCGGCTAATGAAGCGGACGAGTTCCCTTCTGCATTACCGGTTCATCGCGAGCTCCCGTTCGCAGCCTGGGTCACCATCCAGGTCGGGTGCGACAACCACTGCGCTTTTTGCATTGTGCCGGCGGTGCGGGGACCTGAAATTAGCCGGCCTTTTGTGGAGGTCGTGGCCGAAGTGGAGCAATTGGCTGGTCGAGGCACGGTCGAAGTGACACTGCTGGGCCAGAACGTGAACTCGTATGGCCGCGACCTGGCGCTCAAAGCGCGGGCATCAGATGACTGGCGGGCCCACGGGTACCTGACAGGTGAAGAGTGGGCCGGCGCCGGCACGCCGCGGGTTAGGCCGCTTTTCGCCGACCTTCTCCGGGCCGTGGCCCGTGTGGAAGGGATCGAGCGGGTCCGTTTTACCAGCCCCCACCCAAAGGATCTGCGGCCCGAAACGATCGAAGCGATGGCAGACGAAGAAGCAGTATGCCCGCATTTACACCTCCCGTTGCAGTCGGGCAGCGACAGGGTGCTGGCGAAAATGCACAGAGGGTATACCGCTCAGCGTTACCTCGAGCGGTTGGGAGCGGCGCGCCGGCAGGTACCGGACCTGGCCGTAACGACCGACATTATCGTCGGGTTCCCGGGCGAGGAAGAGAGCGATTTCGTGCGCACTCTCGAGGTGGCGGCCGAGGCCGAGTACGACAGCGCGTACACGTTTATTTTTTCTGCCCGACCGGGTACGGAGGCAGCTGCGGAGACCGCTGATTTCGTCCCTCCCGAAATTGCCGCCGAGCGCTTCGAACGGCTGCGCCAGGTAGTCGAGCGCAGCGCGCTTCGCCGCCACAGCCAACGAGTAGGGCAGACAGAGGAAGTATTAATCGAAGGGCCGGCCAAGAAAGGCGGCCCCGACGTCTATTCTGGTCGCAGCCGACAGAACAAGCTGGTGCACCTGGAAGGCAACGGGCTGCGCCCCGGTACCGTTGTCGACGTGTTGGTAGAACAGGCCGCGCCCCATTTCCTGAAAGGAAAATTGGTGCGGGTCGTGGCGCAGCCCCGTCATCGTAACCTGATACCGGTGGCCGCCAGCTGAGTTGCCCCACCTCGACTTGCCCCTCGGCGCCCGGCCCGTTGGCCTTGATAGGGCCGACCGCTTCGGGGAAATCAGCGCTTGGCGTGCTCGTGGCGCAAGCGCTCGGTGACATCGAGATCGTCACTGCTGACTCGATGCAGGTTTATCGGGGGATGGACGTAGGTACGGCAAAGCCCTCGTTGGCCGAGCGGGGCGGCGTCACTCATCACCTGATCGATGTGGCCGACCCCGCGCAGGACTGGGACGTTGCCCGCTTCGTGAGCGAAGCCAAGGCGGGTCATTACCGAAATTGCCTCCCGCGGCCACCGCGCCCTTTTCGTGGGCGGTACGGGCTTGTACCTCCACGCGCTGGTCGACGCTTTCGCGGTGCCGGGCCGATGGCCCGATGTGGTGGCGGAACTGGAGCAGACAGAGGCCACCAGTGAGCTGTACAAAAGATTGGAGGTACTGGACCCGGTTGGTGCGGGACGGGTCGACCCGGGTAACCGGCGGCGGGTGTTGCGTGCCCTGGAGGTCGCCATCGGAAGCGGACGCCCATTTTCGAGCTACGGCCCGGGCGTGGCCGCGTTCCCCCCGACCGGTTGGCGCCTGGCCGGCGTGTGGCTCCCCCGGGATGTGGTGACGGCGCGGATCGAGAAGAGGTTCTCGGGCATGCTCGAAGCCGGCTTCCTGGATGAGGTGCGAGGGCTGGCTGCCCGTCCGGACGGTTTGTCGCGTACTGCTCGGCAGGCCCTTGGCTATCGGGAGCTGCTGTCTCACGTGGAGGAGGGCGCGCCACTGGGGCCGGCAGTGGACCTGGCGGTTCGACGGACTCGTCGTTTCGCTCGCCGGCAGCGGATGTGGTGGCGCCGGGACCCGAGGGTGCGGTGGTTCGGGTCACCGGAAAACCCCCTCGCAATACTGCCCGCCCTGCTGAGAGACTGGAAAACATGAGCGACTCGAGCCCCAGCCCAACCCGCCAGGTTGGAACTGGCCAAGTACGAGGGTCTCGGGAACGACTTCCTGGTGCTCGTCGACCTCCATGGCCGGCACCAGCTCGACGACGGCCTGGCCCGGCTGGCATGCGACCGCCACCTTGGTTTCGGTGCCGACGGGCTACTCCGCGGCGGCCCGGCACCGGCGGGCTCTTCGAAAAGATGACGTTCGAGTTGCGCAACGCCGATGGGAGCGAAGCCGAGATGAGCGGCAACGGCTTGCGTTGCCTGGCCCACGCCGCCATCGACGCCGGAGTAGTCAACTCGCCGTCCGGGGGACCGCTTTGGCGTCCTGACGCCAGTCGGCCGCAGGGAAGTGCACGTGCTCGACCTCGAGGACGGCTGGATGTGGGCCAGCACGGAGATGGGCGAGGTGAAGCTGGTCGGAGAAGACGAGCGCTGCAACGTCGGCCACGGTCAGATGTTCGTCGACGTCGGCAACCCCCACCTGGTAGTCCTGGGGCCGGACCCGCGCACCGTCGACGTCGCCGCGCTGGGGCCGGCTCTCAGCCGCGAGACGGGGGCACAAACCGGGGGTGTCAATGTTGAGTTCGTAGCCCTCGGCCCGGGCCGTGACGAGCTGACGATGCGCGTCTGGGAGCGAGGAGTGGGTGAGACTCTGGCCTGCGGTACCGGCTCGGTGGCCGCCGCCGCTGCATTGCACCACTGGGGCCGAGTGGGAGCGAAGGTGACCGTCAACCAGCCCGGGGGCGCCGCCGAAGTCGAGCTGCGCCCCGACGGCGTAGCGGTGCTGAGCGGCCCAAGCCGGCGGGTGGGGTCGTGCCGGCTCGAAGCTGGCCCGGTTGGCCCGAGCCGGCAGATGGTGGGCGCTGATGAGCCTTATCGAACGGCTCTTCCGGGAGAAGATCGTCCTCGTCGGGGTGACGCAGCCCGCGCCCGGCCAGCCCGCCGGCCCCTCTGAAGCGGAAACCGAGCGACACCTCGACGAGCTCGAGCTTCTGGTGGGTACGGCGGGGGCGGACGTGGTAGGCCGCGTCCACCAGCGCCGGGACCGGCCTGACCCGGCTACCTACATCGGGCACGGGAAAGCACAGGACGTGCGTGACCTGTCCGAGTCGGCCGACGCTGACACGGTGGTGTTCGACGACGAGCTGTCGCCGGCCCAATCGCGCAACCTGGAAAAGATCCTGGGCCGAACGGCCATCGACCGTACGGCCGTAATCCTGGATATTTTCGCCCAGAACGCTCGGAGCGAAGAGGGCAAGGCCCAGGTGGAGCTGGCCCAGCTGCGCTACCGGCTGCCCCGCTTACGGGGCAGGGGCCACGATCTTTCCCAGCAGGCAGGGCGCATCGGCACCCGCGGCCCGGGGAGACTCAGCTCGAGGTGGACCGCCGGCGTCTTGTGCGCCGCGTCCACAAGCTCGAGTCCGAGCTGAGCCAGCTAGAACGCCGGCGCCGGCTGCAGCGCCAGGGCCGTCGTCGCAGCCGGGTGGCGTCGGTTTCGATCGTCGGTTACACCAATGCGGGCAAGTCGACCTTGCTCAACACCCTCACCGGGGCCGGGGTCACGGCCGACGAGAGGCCGTTTGCGACGCTTGACCCGAGGACGCGTCGGTTTTCGCTCTGCCGGGCGGCGAGCCGGTGCTCCTGACGGACACGGTGGGTTTCGTGCGCAAGCTGCCTCACCAGCTAGTCGAGGCCTTCCACAGCACCCTTGAGGTGGTCAATGAGGCCGACCTCCTCGTCCACCTGGTGGACAGTTCGGCGCCGGACCCAGAAGGCCAGATCGACGCCGTGCGGGCCGTACTGGACGAGATCGGCGCGGCGTCAATCCCTGAAGTGCTGGTCTTCAACAAGGCTGACCTGGCCCCCGCGGTGGCGCGAGGCGCTGGCTCTCCGCTACCCGGGTGCGGTGGTGATATCGGCGGCGACCGGGACAGGGCGTCGACGCCCTCCTGGGGGCCATGGCCCACCAGCTCCGGGCCAGCGCGCACGTCGTCGAGCTTTCCATCCCCTATTCGCGCGGCGACGTCCTGGCGGCCCTGCACCGCGAGGGCGAGGTGCTGACGACGCTCGAAGGCAAGAGGCGACGACGGTACGGGCCAAGCTGGCTGGAGCGGCGCTGGCTCAGTTCGCTCCGTTCCTGGCCACGACGCCCGCCGAGGACGGTACGACAGGCACCGAGGCGACGGCGGCTGAGGACCGGCCTGAAGCTCGTGAAGACCTGAATCTGAGGACGACTCGTGAAAGACCTGAAGCCGTGAGAGAGAGGCCGGGTGAGCGCGGCGCCGGAGACGGTGGCCGACAACGACCGGCGCGGTTTCCAGCCCCCGCCGTACCCCTACGCCCGGTTGGGCGCTCTCCGGGCCAAGGCGGATGGTCTGCCCGGGTGGCGCCGTCGACCTGTCGGTGGGTAGCCCGTGCGACCCGCCCAGCCCGGCCGTTATGGCCGCCCTGGCTGCGGGGGACGACGGCGGCGCCACACGTGGTTACCCCAGTTCGGCGGGGTCACTCGCCGCCCGCCGGGCCGCGGCTGACTGGATGGCGCGACGTTTCGGGGTCAGCGTCGACCCGGGGCTCATCGCCCTTTGCATCGGCACGAAGGAACTGGTGGCCGGGCTCCCGCACTGGCTGCACTTGCGTGACCCGTCCCGGGACACGGTCCTCTACCCGGAGCTGGCCTATCCCGACTTACGAGATGGGGGCTTTGCTGGCGGGGCTGCGGGCGGTCCCGGTGCCCGTGGACGAAGAGTTCCGCCTTCGGCTCTCGGACGACGCGGTCAGCGAGGCTGATGCAGCAACGGGCGCTCCTCTTATGGGTCAACAGCCCCGGCAACCCGGCCGGGCAACTCGATGACCTGGCCGCCGCGGCCGACATGGGGCCGCCAACGGGGTGTTCTCGTGGCCAGCGACGAGTGCTACGCCGAAATGACCTGGAAAGGCGAGCCCACGACCGTCCTCGGGTATGGCGGGGGAGCGGACGGGACTGAAGGGGTGCTGGCCGTCCATTCCGTTTCAAAGCGCAGCAACCTGGCCGGGCTGCGTTTTGGCTGGTATACCGGCGACGCGGACGTAGTGACGTTCGTGCGTGATGTCCGCCAGCACGCCGGGTTTATGGTGCCCGGGGCGGTCCAGCTGGCCGGCACCGCGGCCCTGGCCGACCAGGAGCACGCCGACGCTCAACGGGCGCGCTACCAGCAGCGTCTGGGACGGCTGCGGCAGATCCTCGCGGCCGTTGGTGTGGAGGCGCCCCTTGCCCGAGGGCGGGATCTATCTCTGGGCGCCCGCGCCAGATGGGGACGCCTGGGGGCTGGCGGCCCGCCTGGCGGCCGAAGCCGGGCTGGTCGTCTCCCCGGGGGAGTTTTACGGCCCTGCCGGGGCCGGCCACGTGAG
This sequence comes from uncultured Acidimicrobiaceae bacterium, assembly GCA_963749305.1. Classification (GTDB taxonomy): domain Bacteria; phylum Actinomycetota; class Acidimicrobiia; order Acidimicrobiales; family Palsa-688; genus Fen-671. The sequence continues at coordinate 355,163 of CAVVMN010000008.1, read as the reverse complement.
GGTGGCCGCGGTGGCCCCGATGGACCGCATCGAGCTGGTGCGCCTCGCGTGTGGGAGCGGCATAGGCCCAGTTGGCGCTGAGGTGGCCAAGTGAGCCAGCTCTGCTCTCTTGGGCTGGTCCCTTGGGCTGGTGGGCCAAGGCGTTGGTTTACGGGCCGGTCGCCGCGTCGAACTAGCATCCGCCACCTGTGGATCTGCAAAGCGAAATAGAGGCACTCTGGGAACGGCGGGACGACCTCGGGCCGGCCAGTAAGGCCGAGGCAGAGGTGGTCAGGCAAGCGATCGGCCTGCTGGACTCGGGCGAGGCGCGCGTGGCCGAGCTTACGCCGGACGGCGACGTGGTGGTCAACGAGTGGTTGAAGCAGGCCATTCTGTTGTTCTTCAAGGTCTCTGCCGTCGAGGTCACCGAGCTCGGGCCGTTCGAGTACGCCGACCGCCTGCCGCTGAAGCACGGCTTCAAGGAGGCCGGCGTCAGAGTCGTGCCCGGAGCATCCGCCCGCTGGGGGAGCTTCATCGGCAGGGGCGCCGTGATGATGCCGAGCTATGTCAACATCGGAGCACGCGTCGGCGAGGGGTCGATGGTCGACACCTGGGCCACGGTCGGCAGCTGTGCCCAGATTGGTGACGGGGTCCACCTGGCCGGCGGCGTCGGCATCGGGGGAGTGCTCGAACCTCCGCAGGCCGCTCCTGTCGTGATCGGGGACCAGGCTCTGATCGGCAGCCGCTGCATGATCACCCAGGGCGCCCGGGTGGGGGCAGGGGCGGTCCTCGGCGAAGGTTGCATCCTCAACCCCGGCATACCGGTCATCGACGCGGAGACGGGTGAGGAGCTGTCTCGTGGGGTTGTCCCTCCTTGGTGTGTAGGGGTCGGCGCCACTCGTCCGCGTACGTACAACGGGGGGACGTTCGGGCTGGCTTGCGTCCTCATCGTCCGTTGGCTCGACGAGGGGCAGCGCCATTCGACGGCGCAGTTGAACGAGATGCTGAGAGAACACGGGGTGAGCGTTTAGTGGACCTCTGCCCGCGGCGGTGACCGACCTCCTCGCCGCCACCGCGGAGCTGGTGGCCATCCCGTCGCTGTCCAGGCAGGAGGGCGTCATCGCCGACTACGTCGAGGCCGCGCTCGGCCAAACCGGACGGGCTGGAAGTGGTGCGGGTAGGGGACAACGTCGTGGCCCGGACCGCGCTCGGCCGAGCCCGCCGCCTGGTCCTGGCCGGCCACCTCGACACGGTGCCGCCCAAGGACAATGCATCGCCGCGCATCGATGGCGAGACGTTGTGGGGCCTCGGGTCCGCCGACATGAAGGGTGGCCTGGCCGTCATGTTGGACCTGGCGGCCAGGATCTCGAAGCCTCAGTGCGACGTCACCTATGTCTTTTATGCCGCCGAGGAAATCGCTCGGTCGTACAGCGGGCTTTTGGTGCTGGCGGCGGCGCGGCCCGACTTGCTGCAGGCCGACGCCGCCGTCGTCTGCGAACCGACGAACGCTGCGGTCGAGGCCGGCTGCCAGGGCGTGCTCAAGGCCGACGTCGTACTGACGGGCAGACGAGCGCATACGGCGCAGGCCATGGGCCGGGCGCAACGCCATCCACCGGTTGTGGCCTGTCCTGCAGACGGTGTCGAATTGGCCCGGTCGTGAGGTCGTCGTAGACGGGTGCCGGTACCGGGAATCCTTGCAGGCGGTGGCGGTGTCGGGAGGAGTGGCGGCGAACGTCGTCCCGGACGAGGCTGTCCTGGAACTGAACCATCGCTTTGCCCCCGACCGCAGTGCGACCGAGGCGGCCGAATCGGTCAGGGCCATGTTGGCGGCCGGCCTCGAGGAGGGCGACACGTTCAGGGTTACCGATGCCGCCCCGGCGGCGCCGCCTTCCCTCGACCACCCCCTCCTCGCTCGACCTGGTGACCGAGGCGGGCGGCACGGTCTCGGGCAAATTGGGCTGGACAGACGTGGCGTTTTTCGCGGAGCGGGGCGTCCCGGCGGCCAACTTCGGCCCCGGAGACCCCGAACTGGCCCATTCCGCTGGAGAAAAGGTGACACGGGCGTCGCTGGAGCGGGCTCGCTCCGTCCTCGGCCGTCTGCTGGACAAATGAACTTCCAAGCGCGGCGGCCCTGCGGGTCAGCTTTGACCCACGAAACGGGCCAACTCCAGCTGGCTCGGGGGGTCGGCTCCGAGCCGGCTGCAGGTGAGGGCGCTGGCCGTCACCGCTTGAGCCACTGACGGCCTTCAGGTCAGCCTCGGTCAGCCCGGCGATGGCTCCAGGGTTGAGGAGACCGTGGTCCCTGAAATACGCCAGGAAAGCTGAGGTAAAGGCGTCCCCGGCACCGATCGTGTCGGCCAGCTTGATGGGCGGGGGTTGGCAATGGGCGCTGGTCCCGCTCTGGTGGTAGGCGGTAGCCCCATCTGGCCCTTCGGTGACCACGACCAGGGGGACACCCAGCGCCAGCCAATCTTGGGCCACCGATACGGGGCGCGGCCCGGAGTACACCGCTTCGATGTCGTCACTGCTCGCTTTCACAATGTGCGCGCTACGGACGCAGTGGTCAGGCGTTGCCGGTAGCCGGCGAGGTCGCCCACCAATCCCAGGCGCACGTTTGGGTCGAACGAGATGAGCACCTGAGCCTGCCGGCGCAAGGTTGTCAGCCAAGCCGCAATAGCGCTGGCCCCGGGTTCCAGAACGAGGACGATTGACCCGGTGTGCACAGCGCTGACAGTGGGCGCCATAGCCACGCTGGCGCGGCGCACCGAGGTCTGGGAGCTCATCCTCAGTCCACTGCCAGTCCGCTGTCGTCCGGCCATAGAAGGTATACGACGCCCGGCCGTCGCTGTCGAGCGTGACCAGAGCGATGGTGGCGTCTTCGTCGGCATCAACGGAAAAGCGGAGGTCGATACCATTGCCCGCCAGGTTGTCCCGCAGCCATGGCCCGAATCCGCGGCCGGAAAAACGGCCGGCGAAGGCGGACGGCACACCTAGCCGGGCCAACCCTACGGCCACGTTGGCCGGCCCCCCGCCAGGCAGGGCGACCAGGTGCTTCGGGGGTGGACGCCACACACCCGGGACCGCCTCTGTGGCTGCGCCCTTTGCTCCAGTCCCGGCCGCGCTCTCGGCGCCCGCCGCGGTAAGGGGCTGGCCGGCGGAGCTAGGCGTGGCCTCTCCCGGGGAGGCGGCTGCCGCTGGGGCCAGGTCAACAAGGCACTCACCGAGCACCAGGATCTGGCCCGGGCCATCTTCTACAGCAAGGCCGTCGTTGCTGTCGGCGCCAAAGTTGCCACTCCCGGCACTGGTCACCGGGTGACAGTACCCTGTCGCTCGAGGGCTGCTCAAGCAGCAATTTCATCCGAGGCAAAGAGATGGCAACCGTCCCGCAAGGAGTGCCGGCGCGCCGGAGGTGACTCCCGGCGGAGCAGCCCGTTATCGTGACCACCTATGCAACCAGTCCAGCTTGGAGCCAACCAGCCCCGTCAGTTTTATAAGGGCGGCCAATCGATCGCGGAGCTGAGGGGTATGGCCGGCAGCAGCGAGTTCGGCCCAGAGGACTGGATTGCCTCTGCCACCCCACGCTTCGGGCGGGGCGATGACGGCCTGACGACGATGCCTGACGGGCGCTACCTTCGCGACGTCATCGACACCGATGCGGGGAGCTGGCTTGGGCCGGAACACGTCGAGTACTTCGGACCTGACCCGGCGTTGTTGGTTAAGTTGCTCGATGCCGGCCAACGGCTACCGGTGCACGTGCACCCCGACCGCGCCTTCGCCGTCAGCCATCTTGGGTCGCGCCATGGAAAAACAGAAGCCTGGGTGGTGCTCGGGACAAGCGGGGCGGAGCCGGTGGTTTATGTTGGCTGGCGACGCGACGTCGAGCCGCCGGAGCTCTCTCGTCTGGTGGCAGCACAAGACACGGAGGCGCTGCTCGGTCTGCTGAACAGGCTAACGGTCGAGCCGGGCGACGCTGTCCTCGTCCCCGCCGGGACTGCTCATGCCATAGGGGCCGGTGTCTTTTCTCTTGAACTCCAGGAACCCACGGACTTTTCGATCATGTTGGAATTGGAGGGTTTTGCGATCGACCCGGCCGGGGCCTACCTCGGCCTCGATCGCGACCTCGCGCTTTCCTGCGTGAGCAGGCGAGCACTTGGCGACCGGGACCTGGCGCAAGTGACGCTAGAGGCCGGGTCGCCCCGCCCCGGTTCCGCCGGTGGGGTGGGCGTGGAGGGCATCGTGGAAGACATCCTGCCGGAAGCTGCGGGGCCCTACTTTCGTGCCCAGCGGGTGACCGGCGGTAACAAGGTCCACCTCGAGCCCTCGTTTGCGGTGGTCGTAGCGACCACGGGCGAGGGCCGCCTCAAGGGCGATGAGTGGGAGATGGCGGTGAAACACGGGGACACCCTCGTCGTACCGTGGGCCGCCGGTGCCGTCAAGGTCGAACGAAATATCGAACTACTAAGGTGCCTGCCGCCTCTGCCGGTAGACGCCGCCAAGGACGACCCGGGCGCGAACTGACCACGACCTTGGCTGTCGCCAAGACGTCTAACGTCCTCATGGCGTAGCGGGAGCTTTTCGCCCTACAACCTCCGCAACACGGTGACCACCTTGCCGTAGATGGTCACGTCGGCTGCCGGGAACCCCATAGGAGCCATGTTGGCGTTGGCGGGTAGCAGGACCACGTCGTCGCCGCGACGGGAGAACGTCTTCACTGTTGCCTCCCCACCCGGGATGCCCGCGGCGACGATGTCGCCCGGAAGAGCCTCGGACTGTTGGCGGACGACGACGTAATCGCCGTCCAGGATCCCGGCCCCGATCATTGACTCACCGCGGACCCGGAGCATGAAGAGGTTGCCGCTGCCGGTGAAATCCTCGGGAAGCGGCAGCAATTCCTCCACGTTTTCAGAAGCCAGGACGTTGGTGCCAGCGGCAATGTCTCCCACTAGGGGAACGTGGCGGGCGTGCCGCCGCTCGATAGCAGCGCCTGACGTGGCGTCGTAACGCACTTCCAGAGCCCGTGGCTTGGTCGGGTCGCGCCGCAAATAGCCTTGCCTCTGGAGGGTGTTGAGATGAGCCTGGACCGTTGACGTAGATGCGAGACCGACCGCGAAGCCGATCTCACGCACTGACGGAGGGTACCCACGCTCACTTACCTGTGCGGCAATGAAGTCGAGGATCTCCCGGCGTTTGCCTGTCAGAGTGTCGGTCAATTTTGCTCAACCTCCGTTCGGGTCGGCGGCTTTTGGGCCGCCTTGACGGGCCTGCTCTAAAGCTTTTGTTTTGCGGTCAGGTCTTCCCTGGTCAATCCTCACGGCCGTCCCAGCAGCGTGAGCCTTGCTGGCGGGCATCATAGCCCTGCGCCGGCCCCGCGTCAAACATATGTTCTACTGGCCACGGCCGTCCCGTTAGCGCTCTAACCGGTTGACGCCGAACACCTGTTCGTGTAGAAAGGTAGGGAACACATGTTTGGCCAAGGGCATCTCCACCAATAGCTCCATTAGTGGCTCCGCCAGATCGGCGCCGCCACCAGCCGCCGCCGAGACGATTAAGGCCTAAAAGACCAGGCGGAAGCGCTACAGGCACCGAGAGCTACAGGCACCGAGAGCTACAGGCAGCAAGAAAGCATGGGACACGGGAGGCAGGTCATGGTTGCTCTGAATTGGACAGATGTATCCGTAGTGGCGGACGGCGCTGATGGGAGCCAGCGGCGCGCCGGTAGGCGGCCAACAGGACAGAAGGCGGCTTCTGGGCGGGCCCGGTCGTCAGGCTCGACCCGGTCATCTCGGCCGGCACACCCATCGGGCTTGGCTCATCCATCGGGCTTGGCCTGTCCGTCAGGTTGGACGCCATCGCAGAGCCAGGCACGGTCGACGGCTGCATGGCGTTCGACTGGCCAGAGCCCGCTCTCGAGCTGTCCGGCACCAGTGTCGCCTGCGGGCGAGCGCCCCCGCCTGACACTGGTGAGGGACACACCCAAGCGTGCGCCTGACCCGAGGAAGCGGTCGGACGCCGCTTCCCGCCGGCGAAAAGTGTTTATCTGGCGTCGGATGCTCGTGGTTATCGTTATCGCCGGTCTGGGGGCGGCGGCACTGGCCGCTGGCGGCTGGTTGGTGCAAGCAGCCGGGGCACAACCGTCACGGCCGCCTGTTCAGCACGTGTACGTCGCCCGGCCGGGCGACACCATCTGGGGGATCGCGGTCAAGTTCTCGGGCAGCGGTGACCCCCGGCCGCTGGCGGAAGAGTTGGAAACGCAGATCGGAGGGGGCGTACTCCAGCCGGGGGAGCAACTGACCATTCCCTGACGATCTAACCTTCCTGCCTCTGGGAAAGGCCCCCGGAAGCCGCCAATCACAGGCAGAGACGTGCTGGTCTTGCGGCCCGACATGTCCATGAGAGTTGTAGGGTCGGCTTCGTGCGATGCCCTCGCTGCTCTGGATTTGAGGACAAGGTAGTGGATTCCCGCACGGCCGAAGAGGGCATGGCCATCAGGCGCCGGAGGGAGTGCCTTACGTGCGGTCGGCGTTTCACGACTTACGAGCGGCTGGAAGAGGTGCCGTTTGTAGTCGTCAAACGCAACGGTCAACGCGAACCTTTCGAGAGGTCGAAGATAGTCGCAGGCATGCAGGCGGCGGTCAAGAACCGCCCTATCTCTGTTGCCGACCTCGAACAGATCGCAGCGGAGATCGACGAGAGTTTGCGTCTGGAAGGCCCCGAAGTGACGAGCCAGCAGGTGGGACTGGCGGTCCTGGACGCCCTGCGGGCTCGCGACCACGTCGCCTACCTGCGTTTCGCAAGTGTTTACAAGGATTTTACAGAAGCCGGTGACTTCCAACGGGAGGCCGGGTTACTGACAAAGTTGACCACGCCGAAAAGCCGAAAAGCAAAGGCTATCACTCTGCCACCGGCGCAGGCGTAGGGAGCCCGGCCGGCAGACCAAAACTCGGCCCTCTTTTCGCCGCCTAAAATGTGACCGTGGACGATGAGGCCCAGGCACGAGACGCGGACGACATGAGTCGTGAAGGTACTGAGTCAAGAGCGACAGAAGGGGAGTTTTCATGCGGATTGGCATTCTGACGGGAGGCGGAGACTGCCCGGGTCTGAACGCAGTTATCAGAGCAGTCGTACGGAAGGGCGAAGAGCTTTACGGAGACGAGTTCGTCGGGTTCATGGATGGTTGGCGGGGGCTGGTGGACAACATCACCATGCCTTTGGACTGGGAGAGGTGCCGCGACATCATCTCGTTGGGCGGCACCATCCTCGGTACCAGCCGCACCAACCCTTACAAGCTCCAGGATGGTGTCGAGAGGGTCCTGGCCACACTCAAGGACCAGCAGATCGAAGGGCTAGTTGCCATTGGCGGGGACGACACTCTGGGCGTGGCCAATAAGTTGATGGCAGAGGGCGTGCAGGTGGTGGGCGTCCCTAAGACCATCGACAACGACTTGTCGGCCACCGAGGTTACTTTCGGTTTCCATACTGCCGTTCAGATCGCAACGGACGCCATCGACCGTCTCCGCACGACCGCTGAGTCGCATAGTCGCGTGATTGTCTGCGAGGTGATGGGCAGGCATGCTGGTTGGATCTCGGTCTATTCGGGCATCGCTGGTGGCGCGGTCGACATCCTGATCCCCGAGGAGCCGTTCGATGTCGCTTCGGTGTGTGCGAATGTCCAGGCTCTGACCGCAAAAGGGCGTCATGCCGCTGTCGTCGTGGTGGCCGAAGGGGCCACTCCGGGTGAGGGTTCGTTCAGCGTGACGTCAAGTGAGGTCGACCAGTTCGGTCATGTGCGGTTGGGTGGCATTGGCAACTTGTTAGCGGCCGAAATCGAGAGGATTACCGGCATCGAAACGCGCGTTGCCATCCTCGGTCACATACAGCGCGGTGGCACGCCGACGGCATATGACAGGGTCTTGGCCACTCGCTTTGGGATCGGCGCCATCGACGCCGTCCACAACGGAGGGATCGGCACGATGGTGGCCATCCAGGCCGACAAGATCGTCCGAGTGCCACTCAATGAAGCGGTGTCTGCGCCCAAACTGGTCCCGCATGAGTTCTATGAGGAAGTGGCCAAACCGTTTTTCGGCTAACGGGTTTAGGCTGGTAAACGACACGCTAACTACAGGTGAAATAAACGGCCCCGCCGATTACCTGTCACGGCTTCGTGTCACGCTCTGGCTGGCGACCCCGTGATTAGAGCGGCGAGGGGGCCGCTGAGGGCCGGGGTAGTCGCCAGAAGAAGCTTCCCCGGCAGTATCGTGACCTCTCCCCCTGCTTCCTCACAGATAAGGCCGCCGGCGGCCCAGTCCCAATCGTTCAAGCCGGACTCGTAGAAGGCATCGAAACGGCCTGCGGCCACCCAGCAGAGGTCCAGCGCGGCCGACCCGAACCGCCGGATATCCCGTATTGCCGGGAGGAGCCGGGGAAGTATGGCGGCCTGCTCGGCTCGACGATCGGCTGAGTAACTAAAACCCGTTGATACGAGGGCAGTAGCCAGTTCGCTCCGCCCACTGGCCACCTGGCACTTGGAGCCGTTGCGCCAGGCGCCCCGGCCGACGGTGGCCGACCATGTCTCCTCTCTCGTCGGGTCGACTACCACCCCGACGAGAGTGCGGCCGTTGCGGCGAGCGGCCAGAGAAACTGAGTAGGCCGGCACCCGAAAGAAAAAGTTGGTCGTACCATCAAGAGGATCCGCGACCCAGGAGATCCCGGAGGTGCCTTCGTGAGATGCGCCTTCCTCACCGTGGACCGAGTCGAACGGGCGCGCCTTTCGGAGACCGGAGAAGATAAATTCCTCAGACGCCCGGTCTGCCTCAGAGACGAGGTCAGTGGGGGATGACTTGGTGCTGACGTCCTCCAAGGGGACATCCGAGTACTGCTTAAGGATCTGGGCGGCCCCGGCGGCCACGTCGCTCGCTACTTCCTCGAGCTCGTCAAGCAGCGCTTCAGAAACGAAGGGCTCGGTCACAGGGCCAAGTTAGCCTTGAACCGTGGTCCTTGTAACCGACGAGCCGCCGACGTGGACGCCGGCCGACGACACGCCCGGGCGCGCCCTGGCTGTCTACGCTCACCCGGACGACCCCGACATCTCGTGCGGCGGGACGCTGGCGCGATGGTCAGGAGCAGGTAGCGAGGTCCACGTCTGCGTTTGTTGCGACGGCGACAAAGGGTCCTTGGACCCGGGCGTCGACAGCGCCACGCTGGTGCGTGCTCGCCGACTGGAGACCGAGGCGTCCGGGCGCCACCTCGGCGTCGGAGCACACCACTGGCTTGGCTACCACGACGGAGAGGTCGAGGACTCGCCCGGTCTTAGAGCACAGTTGGTCGGTTTGGTGCGCCGCCTCCGGCCAGATGCGGTACTGGCGCCGGATCCGACCGCCGTCTTCTTCGGCCCCAATTACATAAATCATAGGGACCACAGGGCGGTCGGTTGGGCCGTCCTCGACGCGGTTTCCCCGGCCGCCGCTAACCCGCACTATTTCCCCGATGAAGGGATGGCCTTCCAGGTGCCCGTCCTTTACCTGTCCAGCACGCTCGAACCGGATACCTGGGTCGACATCACGGCAACCATCGAGGTCAAGGCGGCCGCTCTCGCCTGCCATGTGTCTCAGATCGGGCCCGGCGGCGAGTGGTTGCGGGCCGTCGTGCGCCAGCGAGCTGAGGAGGCAGGCCGGTTGGTAGGGGTGCGCTATGCCGAAGCCTTCCGCAAGCTGGTGCTGGCGTGACGGCCGAGCGGCTCAGCGCCACCGATGGGCGAGATGAGCCGGCCCAGTCCATCACGAGACGCCGAAAGGCCGGATGGACTGCAACGCTGCATCATGCACGTCGACATGGACGCTTTTTTCGCGGCAGTCGAAATAAAGGAGCAACCTTCGCTGGCCGGGTTACCCGTGGTGGTGGGCGGCAACGGGCCGCGGGGCGTGGTCGCCTCCGCCAGCTACGAGGCCCGGACGTTCGGCGTGAGGTCAGCCATGCCCGGGTCGCAGGCGCGGCGGCTTTGCCCTGACCTCGTCGTGCTGTCACCGCGCTTCGACCTGTACCACGCTTACAGCGAGCGCCTGCACGAAGTCCTGCGTAGCTTCACACCGCTGGTCGAGGGCCTTGGCCTCGACGAGGCCTTCCTCGATATGACCAACGCCGGCGTTCTGTTCGGCCCTCCACCGCGAGTGGCGGCGCAGTTATGCGAGGCAGGTGGCGGTCGAGGTCGGCCTGGCTTGTTCCGTCGGGGCCGGCTCCAGCAAGCTGGTGGCCAAGTTGGCCTCTAAGGCGGCCAAGCCTCGGGCCACCAGGCAGGGGCCGCGGCCGGGCCCGGAGTGGTGGTCATAGCTGACGACGAGGTGCTCGACTTCCTCTGGCCCATGCAGGTCGAGGCGCTTTGGGGTGTCGGGCCCGCCAGCGCCGCTCGTTTACACCAATTGGGGGTGACGACGGTCGGGCAATTGGCGGCGCTGCCCCGCCACGCGGTGGCGTCCGCACTGGGAAAGTCTGCCGGTCAGCTCGTACATTCCTTGGCCTGGGGCCAGCGACCCCCGCCCGGTTGTGCCTGATCGGGCCTTGAAGTCCATCGGCCACGAGGAGACCTACCCCGTAGACGTGTTCCGACGAGAGGAGCTCGAGCAGCGGCTGGTGGTTATGGCTGACTTGGTCGCGGCCAGAGTGCGCCGATACGGTGTCCTGGCTCGCACCCTTACGCTCAAGCTTCGCTACGGCGATTTCACCACCTTGACCAGGAGCCACACTTTCGACAGGCCGCAGACCAGCGGTCCGGGCCTGTGGAGCGCAGCCAAAGCATTGCTTGCTCCCCTCGAGTTGAAAGGTGGCGTCCGCCTGCTCGGTCTGAGTGCCTCGGGGCTGCTTCCCGTCCGTTCTGTGCCGGGCGAGCAACTCCAGCTAGAACTGGGCGCAACGGGCTCAGGAGGGCCCATGACCTCGCATTCAGCCGGCCCGCGTGGAGGGCCGCGGGGACGTAGGCCCCGGGTTGGGCCAGAGCCAGCGAGGCCGTCGACGCTGTCCGGGCGCGCTTCGGGGCTGGGCGCCGTCGCGCCTGCCGCCACGTTGGGCCGCCAGAGTGGTCAGGGGCGGGACAACCACGGCCCCGCCGACCCTCTGAAGGCAGCGGTCACGCCCCCAGGTAGGGCCCTGCCCGAGGAGGGAACGACTAGTTTCCGTCTATTGTTCGCTGTAGGTTCCACGTGGTGAGATCTGGGGTGGTGAACCGGGGGGGTGTTAGGCCAGGCGCGCTGGGGCGTCGGCCTGGTTGCCGCGGCCCTGGTCCTTCCGCTCGCCACCGTTCATCAGACCGGTCAGGCTGCGCCGGGGTTGCCTCGTGACAAGACGCTTTATGCAAGCGGCACAGCCACGTTTGCCCCCGAGCAACTTCAACCCTCTCGACCCGGCCAAGGCCTACACCGGGACCCAGGGGCTCCTGTACGAGCCGTTGTTCCTGTACGACCCGGTGCACGGCAAGTTCATTCCGTGGCTGGCCACCAGTGGTAATTGGGTCAACGCGACGATCTTACAAGTTGCAGGTGCGCAACGGCGTGAGCTGGGCGAGCAGCCCGGGCGGGTCGGCCAGCGGCATGCTCACGGGCGCCGATGTCGCGTACTCAGTCAACCTGGCGGTACAAGACAAGGACGACCCCTACTAACGCCGACGTGACGAGCGTCAAGAGCGCAGTCGCGGTGGGCGACACCGTCACGGTGACGTTTGCGCGGCCAACCGACTACGCGCAGTGGCAGCAATTCCTGTTCGGGGCGCCGATCATCCCTGAAGCGGTGTGGTCAAAACTGGCGCCCGGCGCCCAGGTCGCAGGCCCCAACACGGCACCGGTCTCGACCGGGCCGATGTTGCTGGTGAGCACCAACGCGAATGAGGCGTGTTACCGGGACAACCCCGATTGGTGGGCCAGGAGCCAGCTTGGCTTGTCGTTCAAGTTCGAGTACCTGTGCGACCTCGTCACCCACTCGAGCGGCGACGACCTTTCGGCCCTGATCGACAACCGCACCGATTGGAGCAACGAGCTTCTCCGCGGGGTGCCGAACCTGGTGGGCGGTAAGACCAATGCCTATGGCATTAAGACGTACTTTCCGGCCGCTCCCTACATGCTCCCGGCCGGGACGGCCTGGCTCGAAATGGACACCGCCAAAGCGCCCATGAACAACGTGGACTTCCGCCGGGCGGTGGCTTACGCCATTGACCCATCCGCTGTTATCTCGGGCGTTTATACGGGCACGGTGACCACCGCCAACCCGACCGGGCTGCTGCCGTACCTCAGCCCCTTCATAAATAATGTCGCCGTCAAAAGCTATGGCTTTCAGTACTCACCATCAATGGCCAAGCAATTCCTGGAGAAATCGGGTTACGACGGTCAGCACCTGACGCTCGAGGTGCCGCTCGGCTGGACCGACTGGATGGGCGCGGCGACGGAGCTGTGCCGACCAGCTCAACAAGGCCGGCATCCACGTGTCGGCTAAGTTCGTGCCCGTCACCACCCGCAATGCCGACCTGAGCGCGGGGAACTACGACATGGCCATTGCCGACAACAGCGGTATTGGGCCTACGCCGTGGAGTTATTTCGATGCCGTGTACCATCTGCCGGTGAATACCGTGCAAAACCCGGGGATAAATGCCGAACGTTATTCGGATCCGTCGGCCTGGTTATTGGTACGCCAAGCGGCCACCACTCCCTATCACTGACACGGCTCTACTGCGTTCGATATATGCGGTGGTCGAGGCAGACTTCCTCCAGGAGCTGCCCGTCGTACCCCTCTGGTACAGCGGCGCATGGTTCCAGGCCAGCACCGCATATTGGAAAAACTACCCGGCGAGCACGAGCCGCCAGGACCAGTACACACCGATGATGGGCTACGGGTGGCTCGGCTCGACGACCACCGTTTACGCGCTGGCTAATTTGAAGCCACATTGAGCCCCGGCTGAACGAAGCCGGCGATAGGGCCATGGTTGTTGTGGCCCCTCTCTCGAAGGCGGTTGTGGCCCCCACCCATCGGTCGCCATTTTCTGGCCAATCTCGGTCGTTTGTAGCGATGTTGGTCATTTTCCTTCGCGGCCGGTTCCTTGGCCAGCCACCGCTTGCCAACCAGGCCCAACCGAAACAGCCAGGCCCAGCCGAAACATTAGCGGCCGCGCTCGGGCTCTCGAGCTGTCGCACGGCTCCCCGTCAGTGCGTCACGGAGGCCGGCGCTCTCGGCAGCGAGGAAATAAAGCGACCCGGCAGGCGTGCCGCCCCTGGAGGTGGTGGATAACGGACGCAGGGAGGACAAAACGCTCGGCTGAGGGTGTACCTTGGGGCAAGAGCCATTGACCGCCGAGCCGACACAAGACCTCATGCGTACGAGACAACTACGAGCACCGATGAAGATACGAGGGTTGTAGGGCTGTGCCCCTCTCAGAACACGAGCAGCGGATACTGCGCCAGATAGAGCGTCAGCTTCAGCAAGAGCGAGGTCTGGCGCGCTCGTTGCGCATGCCGGCTGATGCCCGGGAGGCCCGCCGCAACGCCCGGCGATCAACAGCCATCTTCGTGCTCGGGCTGCTGTTGTTGTCGATATCGTTTGCCACCTATTGGGTCGTGGGACTGGTTGGGTTCCTCATAATGCTCGTATCGGCAGTCACGTTGGTACAGAGCGTGCGCCGGTTGGCCCGGGAGCACTGGGGCCACCCTTTAGGCGGCCAGGAAGCGGGTAGCGGGGCTGAGCCCCTCAGTGGGCGAGGCCCATGGCCCCGGGGGACCGACGGTGGCAGGTGGTGGAGCAGCCGTGGCGGCCGCGGCCCCGGACAGGAGGACGACAGCCTTGGCGATCGCTAGGGCGTGAAAATCTACGTCCTGTTGGCGGACAGGGGAGCGCACAACACCCAGACCGGGACCCTGAGCCTGCTTAACGTGGGCTGGGCCATCACACAGCTTCGGCCTCCCCCGGGGCAGTCAGCTCCCGACCCGGCGGTGCCGCTCGTCACGGGCCAGTACGTAGTGGTCGTCTTTATGGAGGCGGAACTGGCCATGTGCAACAAGACGCTTACGCTCGAGATCGAGCTCCTCACTGAAGACGGCCATGTCGTCGGCATACCCGGCCCGGCCGGGGCTCAGGCGGTACGGCTCGAGCAACCCATAATCGTCCCGAGCCCTGCCGGCGTGCCGACCGGGTTCCCCGGGCACGCCACCGCGATGATGGAACTACCAACCGGGCTACCGCTGGCGCCCGGTATTTACCGGTGGCAGGCGCGGGTCAACGGGAGGATGGAGGACGACTGGTCGGCCCACTTCTTTGTGGCCGCGCCTCCGCAGCCGCCGACGTTCGGGTACCCTCCCGCGGAGCCGAGAGCTGAAGGTTCGTGAGCGCATCGGTGAAGGCGGCGTGGCCCATGGCCAAGATGGTGGCCAAGAGGCCGCGGCTATGGCCGACCGCCTGGCACGAGTGGCGGGCGCTGACCCCTACGAAATGGTGGCGCCATTGGCCGCCGGCGCCCGGGCCGACCCGGGAGTACCTGGCCTTCCGCATGCAAACCATGTACGGCTCACCTGATAGCGCGCCGCGCCCGGAGGAGCTGGTGACATACCTGGAATGGTGTCGCTGGATGCGGTCCCGGGCGCGCTAAGTTCGTGTTGTGCCCGTGGAGCCGATTGCAACCCGAGCGGGCAATCGCTTTCCCCGTGCCTCTCATACACCTCATACAAAGGTAGGCGAGATGTCGCGAGCGCTCGTCCTCAACGCCACTTACGAGCCGCTCTGCGTCGTACCTACCAGACGTGCACTGCTGCTCGTGCTCCAGGCCAAGGCCGAACAGCTGGCCGCTACGGGACGTGTCTTTCACTCGTCCCGGGTCGCGCTGGACGAGCCTTCGGTGGTGCGCCTGTCCTATTTCGTGCGAGTGCCCCATCAAGCTCACGTGGCCCTCAACCGGCGGGCGATCTTTGCCCGCGATGGGCACCGGTGCCAGTACTGCGGGGCACAGGCAGAGAACATCGACCACATACTGCCGAGGTCGAAGGGCGGCCCGCACTCGTGGGACAACGTCGTGGCCGCCTGCAGACGGTGCAACGCCCGCAAGCGCGACCACTTGCTGGAAGAGACGGGGATGAAGCTGCGCCGTCAACCGGCCACCCCTCGGGGCAGGGTGTGGGCGTTGGCTGCGCTCGGCGCCGTGCTCCCTGATTGGGAGCCGTACCTCGGGTTCCCCGGGCAGGTGGTGCCGCTGACGGTGGCGGCGGAAGGCGCGGCCGCGCTATCGGCTTGATGCGCTGGGACATCCAGCGCGCCCGGGGGACGGTCGGTGAGCTACACGAGAATTCTGCCGCCTCGATCGGAAGTTTGAGCGACGGCGGCGGCAGCCAGCGACGCGTGGTGTCGTCCAGAGCGCCATCAACAGTGCGCTGGTGCTCGGTAGCGCCCAGCTCGAGTCGACCGTAGACCTGGACGCATGCGCCAGGGCCGGGGTCGAGGTTGTTCGCCGACGAAGCGGTGGCGGGGCGGTGCTGGTCGAGCCCGGTTCCGTCATCTGGGTGGACGTCCTTGTCGCCGCCACAGACGAGCTGTGGTCCCCCGATGTCGGGCGTTCTACGTGGTGGGTCGGGGAAACGTGGGCCGAAGCCCTGCGGGGTGCCGGGCTCGCTGACCTGAGTGTCTGGAAGGGGCCGATGTCGCGCAGTGCGTGGTCTTCGGTTGTCTGCTTTGCCGGCCTCGGCCCGGGCGAAGTGGTCGACGAGGCGAGGCACAAGGTCGTCGGTATCTCCCAGCGCCGGACGCGTCACGGCGCGCTGTTCCAGTGCGCTTGCGTGCTGCGGTGGGAGCCAGAGCGGCTGCTCGAGCTGCTGGCCTGGCCCGGTGACCAGCGCCAAGTGGCGTGGCGCGAGCTGGCCGGTTGCCGGCGCCGGTGTGGGTGCCGAGCGGGCCGAAGCAGTTACGGCGGGCTTTCTCGCCGCACTCCCATCCTGACGCAGACATGAGGCATTGAGACCGGGCCAAACCCGGTACTAGCCGCGCTGAAACCGTTCACCGGAGCGGCGCCCGAGCGGAGGAAGCGGCCGCTTCGACGAGGCCGGTCGATCAGGCCGGTCGATCAGGCCGGTTGATCAGGCCGGCGGGCTGGCCGCTGATTCGATGTCGTGCGCCGCCCGACCGAGCTCGACAGACCTCTGACTTAAAAGGGCCTCCGAGTAAGCCAGCTGCTCGTCTGTCGGCGGCGGGGGGCCCACGCGCAGGCCCCGATCGGTGTCGATCGTGGACAGCAATGATTCGAGGGCCTGCGTGGCGCGCGTCGTAGCAGCGGCGCCCCGCTGGTCGGGGGCACCAGCGGCCAGGCTGGTCAACCCGCTGCGGACGCGGGCGGCCCGGCTATTGAGGTCGACCCACACCTGGGCGGCCGTGGTCGGGTTCCGGAGCAACGGGATCCCTCGTTCGACAGCGGTCGACAGCGCAAGGGCATCAGCGGCAACCGCCTGAGCACTCGACGACCATTGAGTCCGTTGGCGGTTGCGGGCAAAAAGGAAGTACAAACCGCCGATCAGAGCAAGGCCGACGACGACGATAATGACGATGACGGCAATCCTCGTCCCCGAGACGCTGTTGCTGGCCGAGGTGACGGTTGTCGAAGTGGTCGACGTCGAAGACGTCGCTGACGTCGTCGTGGCCGGGCTCGTTGTCGTCGTGACCGGCGCCGTGGTTGCCGGTGTTGTCGGGGCGGCGGTAGTGACAGGCGTTGTGGGGGCCGCGGTAGTGGCCGGGCTCGTGGGGGGCAGGGTCGTCGCGCTCTGCGCCGCCGCCTCGAAGCCGGAGACGCCAAGGCTCGGGACCCCGATGACCTGAACGCCGATGCCTGTCACGGCCACACCCGAAACCGCCACCGTCACCAGCGTGGCAGCTAGAGCGGTCGCCGTCCTTTTCATGGCGTGACCATAGCCGATCTCGGCTGTCTGCGACCCAATGGAGGTACGCTGTCACTGTGCCACGTGCACCTGAGCCGCAACCTCCAAGTACCCCGTCCGCGGGCGCCAGTCCCGCGCTAACCGAAACGGTCGGCGGTTACCCGGGCGATGCCATTAATTCAGGGGGCGAAGACCCTCACGTCTTGCACTTGTCGTGCCTGCTCGGCATCCCTGTAATGGGGCCGGTGGAACAGCACGTCGGCCGCCTCGTCGACGTCATCGCACGGCTGGCCGGCGAAAACCTGACCGGGACGTGGCACCCTCCAGTGACCGGGCTGGTGGTCAATTACGACGGCCGGGACCGGTTCGCCCACGCCCACCAGATCGAGAACCTGAGCTACGACTCGGCCCGTCTCAGCGTCGACCCGAAAGACCTCGGTCCCTTCGAGCGCCGCCCCGGCGAAGTCCTACTGGCCAAGGACCTGCGTTCCAGGCACCTGATCCACCTGGAGGGAGCCCGCCTCGTACGGGCCAACGAGATAGAGCTGGCCAATGCCGGTTCTGCCTGGCACGTAATAGGGGTGGACACCAGCTCGCGCCCCGTCCTGCGCAGGTTGTTGCCGCGCCGGCTCCGCCATATAGTCAAGGCCGGGAAGATTGTCGACTGGACGGAGATCGAGCCCTTCGTCGCCCACGTGCCCACGGCCCACCTGCAGATCCCCTTCCGGAAGCTGCGCCGGCTGCACCCTGCGAAGCTGGCGGACCTAGTCGAAGCGGCCTCGCACGAAGAAGGCGAGGAGATCATCAGGGCGGTCGGGGAGGATAGCGCCCTCGAAGCCGATGTGTTCGAGGAACTCGACACAGAGCACCAGGTTGAGTTTTTGCGGTCGCGTTCGGATGAGGAGGCGGCCAGGCTGCTTTCGGCGATGGAGCCGGACGACGCCGTCGACTTGCTGACTGAGCTTGACCAGGAAAGGCGGCTGCCCATCCTCCAACGCTTGCCTCAGTCCACCCAGCTGAAATTGCGCAGCCTGCTCAGCTACAACCCCGAGACGGCCGGAGGCCTCATGAACCCGGACTTCGTCGCCGTCCCGGCTACTGCCACGGTGAGCGAAGCACTCGACGCCGTCAAGACCTCACCTACTCCGCCGCAGGCTGCCGGTGTTGTGTTCGTGACAGACGAGAGAGGACGCCTACAAGGCACCGCGCTGGCGGTCGACCTATTGCGGTCAAATCCCTCGGACAGCATCGTCAGCGCGACCAAGCCAGACCCTCCGTCGTTGCCACCGGACGCGGATATCCACGAGGTAGTGCGGAAGATGACCGACTACAACCTGGCCGTCGCACCGGTGGTCGACGACGACGACCGGATGCTGGGCCAGATCACTGTGGACGATGTGCTCGAGCTGATGCTTCCTACGGGGTGGCGGCGACAGTACGGGATGGACGCGCCCGAGTAGTCAGGCCCCCATACCCGGGCCCCAATAGCCGGGCCTGGTAAGCGGGCCCAGTAGTCGGGCCAGTCGTCCGGCCCGATAGCCGCAGTAGCCCCAAACGGGAGCAGCGTCGCCGGCGCCGCGCGCTTCTAGGCATCCGGAAAGTAGGCAGCAGTTGTTCATTTCTTCGCTCCCGCTGACCGGTACGGTCGCTCGCCGAGGCCGGACCAGCGGGCCGGGCTGGGCTCCGCCAGTGATACAGTGGCGTGGTCACGCAGTGCCATCGTGCGTTTCGTTGGGCGGGTCGTTATGAGCCGAGTTGGGCGGTCCCAGCAGCGCAGGCGACCGGCATTGCGGGGAAGGTATACGCAAGGAGCAGCACTGAGCGCCGAGAGAGGATCACCTTACAGACCTCGGGCGCAAGCGCTGGCCCCGGGCAGGACGGAGCACGACACGTTGGTCTAGCCTCCGAGCACCGGAGTTGGCGTGAGTGCCCGTACGAGCACGCGTCAGCCCTACGAGCCGGGAGGTCCAGCCTTTATGGCCAACGACACGCCGGGTGAGCCTCAGCCCGCTCAGCGCGCCACGGCCGTGCTCGATGAAGCCCATCTCGGGGACATCGAGGGAGCCTTTGGGACGATCCGGGAACAGGACTTGGCTGCCCGCCGGACGTGGCGCGCCCGCCTGCTCACTTTCGCCGCCATCATCGGGCCAGGGCTTATCGTCATGGTCGGGGACAATGACGCCGGCGGGGTGGCTACGTACTCACAGTCGGGCCAAAACTACGGCACCAGCCTCCTGTGGGTGCTTCCTCTTCTGATCCCGGTGCTCGTAGTCAACCAGGAAATGGTCGTGCGCCTGGGCGCCGTGACCGGTGTCGGCCACGGCCGGCTGATCAAGGAGCGGTTCGGCCGGTTCTGGGCCAGTTTCTCCGTCGGCGACCTGTTCATCCTGGATTTCCTCACGATCGTCACCGAGTTCATCGGCGTCGCCCTTGCCCTTGGCTATTTCGGGGTGAGCGACTACATCTCTGTCCCGATCGCCGCGTTCAGCCTGGTGGCCATGACGGCCACCGGGAGCTTCAGGCGCTGGGAACGCTTCATGCTCGTTTTCGTAGCCGGCAATTTCCTGGTCATCCCGCTCGTCATATTCAGCCACCCCAAAGCGGGCCCGGTGCTGCACGGGCTGTTCGTGCCCGGGATCGCCGGCGGGGCCAACTCCACCTCTGTTTTGCTGATTATCGCCATAGTCGGTACGACGGTGGCGCCCTGGCAGCTGTTCTTCCAGCAGTCCAACATCGTCGACAAGAGGATCACGCCACGCTGGATCAACTACGAGCGGGCCGACACTGTGCTGGGTTCTTTCGTCACGGTCATCGGGGCCGTTCTCATCGTCGTCACGTGTGCCTTTGCCTTCATGGGGACGCGTTACTACGGCAACTTCACCGACGCCGGTGGTGTGGCGTCGGCCTTGGGCCACATCCTCGGACATGCGGCCGGGACCCTATATGCCCTCGTCTTGTTGAACGCCTCGATCATCGGGGCGGCGGCCGTAACCCTCGGTACTTCTTATGCTGTCGGCGACTTCTTCGGGACGCGTCATTCGCTCCACCGGAACTTCTTCCAGGCGAAGGGGTTCTACGCCAGCTTTGCCCTCCTGGTCGCATTTGCTGCCGCCATCGTGCTCGTCCCGGGCGCTCCGCTCGGCGTGATAACCGTGGCGGTACAGGCTCTGGCCGGCGTCCTGCTCCCCTCAGCGTCGGTGTTCCTCCTCTTGCTCTGCAACGACAGGGAGGTGCTCGGCCCATGGGTCAACCGGCCTTGGCTCAACGCTGTCGCCACGTTCATCATCGGCGTGCTGCTGGTGATGTCCTTGATCCTGGTCGCCACCACTGTGTTCCCCAACATAAATGTCGGCGTGCTCAGCCTTGTCCTCGGCGGCGCGCTGGTGGTCGGCCTGGTCGTGAGCGGGATCTTTTATGGGCTGCGCTTGAGGGCGCGACCCACTCCCGCCACGCCAATGAGCAGGGCACACAGGGAGGGCTGGCGTATGCCGCCTCTGGCCCTTTTGGGGAGGCCGGAGTGGTCGCGTGGGCGTTTGATCGCAATGTGGGCGCTCAGAGGGTACCTGGTGATCGCGGTTGTGCTGTTGCTCGTCAAAGCCGTACAACTGAGCGGCGGTTGACACCTTGTCGACGCGCCTGGCTTGATGGGGGCTGGCTTGATGGGGGCTGGCTCGATGGGGGCTGGGCGATCAGTGGCTCTATCTAGCTTTGGCTCCCTCAGTGCTCCGGGGTCTTATGCTCGATGGAGATGCCAATAACTCGACGTGAGGGAGAGGACCGGATCCTGACGGTCCCGAACGCGCTCACGGCCGTAAGGCTCGCCTGCTTGCCGGTCTTCGTGGTGCTCATGGCCCAACCCAATGGAAGCGGGCTACTGGCCGCCGCGTGCCTGTTGGCTGGGCTCGGTGTCACCGACGGTCTTGACGGCTATGTAGCGAGGCATTTCGATCAGGTGAGCTCGCTCGGCAAAGTCGCCGACCCGCTCGTCGACAGAGGGCTCGTATTGACGGCGGTCATTGCCACAGTGGCCATAGGCGCCATCCCCGTGTGGCTGGTGGTGCTCGTCCTGGCGAGGGAGGCGCTGGTGCTGGCCGGTGGTGCTGCTCTATTGCTGTGGGGGGCGAAGCGGATAGATGTGAGCTGGGCGGGCAAGGCAGGCACGTTCGGGATGATGGTGGCCCTGCCTCTCTTTATTGCCGGCCACGCCCCCTTCCGCTGGCACGCGGAAGCAGAGTGGGGCGCCTGGGTGGCGGCAGCCTGGGGCCTCGCGCTCGGATGGTACGCGGCTATTGGGTACCTTCCTCGAGCCCGCGCCGCGCTGGCCGAGAGCAGGGATAAGCGCCATGTGGCCACCTCATCGCAAAGTGGGTAGCGGATGAAGGCGGTGATCATGGCCGGGGGAGAGGGTACGCGGCTGCGTCCTCTGACTTACAACCAGCCCAAGCCGATGATCCCAATGGCCAACCGAGCTCTCATGGAGCATGCGGTGGCCTTACTTAAACGCCATGGGTTCACCGACGTCGTAGTCACTGTCGGCTTCCAGGCCAACGCCATCCAGAACTACTTTGGTAGCGGGGCCGAGTTCGGTGTTCGTATGGTTTACTCCAGCGAGGAAGCCCCGCTCGGTACCGCCGGCTCAGTGCGCAATGCGATGCAGAAAGTAAACGAGCCCTTCATAGTTATCTCAGGCGATGTGCTAACGGACGTTGACCTGAGCGCCATCGTGGATTTTCATGCCGAAAAAGGGGCCGTAGCCACGATGGCGTTGCTCTCCGTGCCCAACCCGCTCGAGTTCGGGATCGTCATAACCCGCGAAGATGCGACGATCGAACGGTTTCTCGAAAAACCCTCCTGGGGGCAAGTCTTCTCGGACACCATAAACGCCGGCATATATGTCTTCCAGCCTGAGATCTTCGACTTCATCGGCCCGGGCGAAGTCGACTTCTCTTCCGACGTTTTCCCGCGATTAGCCGCCGATAGGCACTTGCTGTACGGCTGTGTGACCGACGGCTATTGGGAGGACATCGGCACGTTAGAGGCCTACGCCCGCGCCCACCAGGACATCCTGGATGGCAGGGTCACTGTCGAGCTCCACGGTTTCCCCCTGCGCAACGGTATTTGGCTGGGAGAAGGGGCGGAGGTCGACCCGAGGGCAGACATCAAGGGCCCAGCCATAATTGGCGACTATTGCAAGGTCGAGAGCGGCGCCACGCTCGGGGAGTACACGGTGCTCGGGCGCAACGTGCGGGTCGCCGCCGACGCCTATCTAGAGCGCGTCGTCGTGCACGATAATTCCTACCTCGGCCCCGGCGTACGCCTGCGGGGGTGCACCATCGGCCGCCGCAGCGACCTACGCCGCGGCGCCCGGGTCGAAGAGGGCGTAGTGGTAGGCGACGAATGCTTTATAGGTGAGCATGCCGTCGTGCACCCGGGAGTGAAAATCTACCCTTTCAAAACGGTCGAACACGGCGCGGTTGTCAACTCTTCTATAGTTTGGGAATCAAGGGGGGCGCGGCACCTTTTCGGCCGTGCAGGTGTGTCCGGCCTGGCCAACGTCGACGTATCACCCGAGCTGGCTGTGCGCCTGGCCATGGCCTATGCCACGACACTCCCGCGTGGTGCGACGGTTTTGGTCTCCCGCGACGCCAGCCGGGCCGCCCGGATGTTGAAACAGTCCCTCGTGGTGGGGCTTAATGCGGCGGGCATAGAGGTGGCCGACCTGGAGGTGACTACGCCGCCCGTCACCCGTTTCGCCGCCCGTTCCCAGATGAGCGCCGGCGGCGTCACGGTGCGGCTGTCGGCTGACGACGCACAATCCGTCACGATCGGCTTTTTCGACGCCCGAGGGACTGATATAGCCGAGGGCGCACAACGGAAAATCGAACGGATTTTCTATCGGGAAGACTTCCGTCGTTGCCTTGCTTCTGAGACCGGCGACATCACTTACCCAATACGCGCCACTGACCTTTATGCGCAGTCGTTGCTGGCGCAAGTCGACATCGAAACCATAAGAGCGGCCCGGTTCAAGGTGGTGCTGGATTATGCTTATGGGCCGGCCTCGTTTGTGATGCCCGGGGTCCTCGGCCAACTTGGGGCCGACGTGCTGTCGGTTAACCCTTATGCAGCGGCGCACGAGTCTTTGACTTTTGACCGGTGGGAACACGCCAGGGGTGTCTCAGCTCTCGTAAAGACTACCGGCGCCGATTTCGGAGCCATCCTGGCCCCGGACGGGGAGCGGCTCACTCTTGTCGATGACAACGGCCGGGCGCTGTCCGATACCGAAGGACTGCTGGCACTGCTTTCTCTCGTCCTCCAGACGCGGTCCGTGCCCCTGGCGGACGCGCCCGAGCAGGGCGAAGGCGGGGGCCTTTTTTCGCGTTACCGGACCAGGGCGACGGACGCGACGGGCGCTACGGGCGACGATGTCCCGGACATCCGGCGGGCGGCGAACCTCGCCGAGGGTACGAGATCCCCGGCCACGGGGGTGCTTAGTTTGGGCCTCGAGCCCCAAACGGAGACAGCGTCCATGAGGGCACCCGGCGAAATCGGGGGCGTGGGCATGACCCTCGACTTGGGGCGCGAGCCCGGCTCTGAGCTGTCCGGCCCAGAGCCGTCCAGCCTGCGGTTGTCTGGCCATGACCTCGGTGGTGCAGAACTGTCGGGCCCACACAGGTCCGGCCCGGCAATACTGCGCGTGGCGCTGCCGGTGTCCGCGCCCACTCCCGCCGAAGACATGTGCTTGCGCGCCGGAGCAGCGGTGATATGGACAAAACTTTCCGCGTCGCATCTCATGGAGGTGGCCTCCCGGCCCGGCGTCGAGTTCGCGGCCGGGCAGGAGGGGGCCTACATCTTCCCGAGGTTCCTACCGGCGTACGACGCCGTCGCGGCTCTAGTGCACACCTTCGCCCTGCTGGCCAGAACTGAGGCCCGGCTCTCAAAAATCGTGGCGGGCCTGCCCTCTGTTTTCGGGGCTCACGAAGGCGTAGTTACGCCATGGGAAAAGAAGGGCATCGTAATGCGGGCGGTGATGGAACTCAGCAAGGACCGTCCAACGGTTCTGGTCGACGGCGTAAAGATCCTCCACGAAGACGGCTGGTGCCTGGTCGTGCCAGACCCGGAGGAGGCGCTGACCCACATCTGGGCCGAGGCGGCCAGCGAAGCGGGGGCGTTGGCGAGGGCGCAGGATTATGCCCGCCAGGTGCGTAATGTGCTCCGCGGTTGACGGTTTACGGCCGCTCGCAAGGGGCTACCGGGAAAGCCTTCACCAGGATCTCTCGCGAAGGGTCTCCCGCTCGGGGCCTAAGCACAGTATCGTCTCCAGCGTGAACGTTCCAGACGACCTGCGTTACACAGCGGACCACGAGTGGGCACGCTTGGAGGGTGAGCATATCCGCGTCGGCATCACTGATTACGCCCAGGACGCCCTGGGCGACATCGTCTACGTCCAGCTCCCCGGGCCGGGGACGTCGACAGTGGTCGGCCAGGCGATGTGCGAGTTAGAATCCACCAAGTCTGTATCCGATGTCTATGCCCCGCTCGACGGCACGGTGGTAGAGGTGAACAGCGAGCTGGCCGACGCGCCTGAGCGCGTCAATGAGGACCCTTACGGAGAAGGTTGGATTTGCCTCATCGAGCCGTCGTCGGCCGGGGCCTTCGAGGGCCTGCTCAGCCCCGACGATTACCGGAAGCTTCTCGAGGCTTGACGTCTTGTATTGCAACCGCTGCGGTCACCGCAACCCGAGGGAGGCCAACTTCTGCTCGTCTTGTGGAGCGCCACTCGAGCGCTCAGCAGGGGCGGAGGACGACCCACAACCAACTACGACCGCGACACCCGCAGTTGTACTGCTACCGGGCGAGGGCGCCTCGGAGCCGTTCCTCCTCGACCCGGGCGACCTTCTTTATGGCGTACCTTCGGGCGGCGCCGTCCTCGTGGTGACACGCGGGCCAAATTCTGGTTCCCGGTACGTGCTGGCACCGGAGGCGGGTGCGGTCGTAACGATCGGCCGCCATCCTGAGAGCGACGTGTTCCTGGACGATATAACGGTCTCTCGTCGCCATGCCGAAGTCCGGCACAACGGCGGTGCCTTCTCTGCGCACGATGTGGGTTCGCTCAATGGGACCTATCTGAACCGTGAGCGGATGGATACCGCTCCTCTGTCGAGCGGGGACGAGCTCCAGGTGGGCAAGTTCCGCCTCCTTTTCCTCGCTCAAACCCAAGGCCCCGGTGCCGGCCCTGCGGCCGGCAAGGCCTGACGCAAGGCGCTGGGGGGAGAGCCGTGGTCAGCCGTGCGCACCTTTCCATTGGAGAAGTCCTCGTACTGCTCCAAGCCGAGTTCCCTGATGTCACTATCTCCAAGATCCGTTTCCTCGAGAGCCAGGGCCTCGTAGATCCCGAGCGGACGCCCTCGGGGTACCGGAAGTTCTACGAAGCGGATATAGACCGGCTGCGATGGGTTTTGCGCCAGCAGAGGGATGCCTTTTTGCCCCTGAAGGTGATCAAGGGCCGGCTCGACGACCAGCCCGATCCCGAGGACGAGGAGACCGAAGCCGAAGCGGAGCTGGCCGGTCTGGAGGGGGAGCTGGAAGGTCGTCGGGTCACCGTCGAGGTCACGTCCGTTGAGGCCACTTTCGAAGTGGTTGAGGGTGACGTTGGCGAACCTCGCAACGGTGCGCTGCCGGAGACCGGTGAGGACCAGTTAACCGACCAGGAACCGCAGCTTTTTGATGCCGGCCCGCCGTATGGCGACCCGGCCGAGCCGGGCGGGCCAGAAGACCGGCCCGCTTTGCACCGAAGGATGCCGGCCGGACAACGAGCGACAACCCGCAGCGTGGGTGCGAGACAAGGGAACAGGCACGGCCAGCGACGGTCGGACGGCAACACATCGGCCCGCAATGCCAGCGATGCGCGCCAGCCCCGTGAGCCCGCTGAGCCGGGCGATGGCCATGGGGACCGGGAGGAGCGGTCACCGGTGGCCCACCGGGCGGGCGGTGGCCGGCAGCGACGGGCAGAGCTCGCCGGCGAGGGCAGACGCGGGGCCGACGAGCACGAGCTCACGCTCGACGAGCTCCTGGAGGAGGCCGGGGTTGAGATCGAAACGGTGCGAGAGCTCGAAGGGTTCGGCCTCATTGCTCCCAAGGTCATCGGTGGTTCGCGTTACTACACCCCGGACGCGGCCGTCGTCGCCCGTTTAGCCTCGGCCTTCGCCCGTCATGGCGTCGAGGCTCGTCATTTGCGCGCCTACAAGGGGGCCGCCGACCGGGAGGCGGGATTGGTCGAACAGGTGATCATGCCGCTCATACGGCAACGCAACCCGGAGGCTCGCCAGGCCGCGGCCCAAGCGGTCGAAGAGCTGTCGAACCTTGGTGGCGAGCTTCGGGCCGCTCTGCTTGCGATCGGCTCTGGCCGACCTGCACTGACCGGGGCCACACTTTTAGGGGCGGGCGGGCTTTTCAGGTGCTGATGGCCGCAGGGCGCCTGCCGGGTGAACCGTCAGTCGTTGTAACGTTCATTCATGGTCGAGATGCACCTCTCCGCCGTCCGAGTCGAGCTTCCGACCAACACGCCGATCCTGTTACTGCAAGAGGCCTCGGGCGATCGCACCCTTCCGATCTATATCGGGCGTCCTGAAGCGGAAGCGATAGCTGCCGCCCTCCAGGGGGTCGTCACCAAGAGGCCCATGACGCACGACCTGATGCGGGACGTGTTGACGGAGCTTGGTGTCGTGTTGGACTATGTCGTGATCACGGAGCTCAAGGACCAGACGTTCTTTGCTGAGCTGCGGCTGCGCCGCTCGAGCAACAACTACGTCGTGTCCGCGAGGCCTTCGGACGCTATCGCGCTGGCCATCCGGGCCGGCGCGACCATATACGCCGAGGAAACCTTGCTCGATGCGGAAGGCATTGTCATTGCCCAACGCGACGAGCTCGAGGACCAGGCTGACGGCGAAGAACTCGTGGCTCAGTTCCACGAGTTCATCGAGGGCGTCCGGCCAGAGGATTTCGACAAATGAGGAGAGACGGCAGTACGACCCCTGGTACAAGCTAGAGCTTGCGCTTGCGGCCGTGGCCCGGGTGGGCCACACTGATGTAACTACTTTTTTGTCACGGGTCCTAAGGGAGGGTGGAGATGGAGCGGCGAGAAAACACGCATGCGGTGGCGTTGGCAGGAGAGGGCCCCGAGGAAGGTTTCAGAGGCCCCCAGGTCTGCCACATTGTTGGGATCACCTACAGGCAGCTTGACTACTGGGCGCGCACTGACCTGCTACGACCCTCGATCAGCGACGCCCGAGGCAGCGGTACGCAGAGGGTGTACTCCTACACCGACTTGCTCCAGTTGAAGGTCATCAAGCAGCTGCTCGATGCGGGCGTTTCGCTGAGGCATACGCGCAAGGCCATCGAGTGCCTCCGGGCCTCGGGCGACGGTGTGGCCAGTGCCAGCCTCGTCATCGCGGACGACCGTAGCGTCCTGGCCCATTCGGGCGAGGAGCTGTTCGACTTGCTGAGAGGGGGCCAGGGAGTCTTGAGCATCGTGCTCGGGATGGAGCGGATCGTCTCCGAGGTCGATGCTGCGATCACCGAGCTCCGGGAAGCCCGCCCGGAGGGGCACCCTGCGGGTGTCCCCGTTGCCACCGTCTCCGGCAACGGGTCGACGGCTTCCTCCTTCGAGCACAAGGCCCCGGTCCAGGCTGCTCGCTGACAGTTCGGCAACCCTGCGGCACAGCCCGCTCGACCGGTGGCACCGGGACACATGGGGCGCGCCTGGTCGGCTTCGGTGGCTGGGAGATGCCCCTCGAGTTCGAGCGCGGGCACCTTGGCCGAGCACATGGCCTGCCGGCGAGAGACGGCCATATTCGACGTCAGCCACCTCGGTACTGTCCGCGTCGTGGGGGCCGACGCCGAAGCCGTCCTGCAACGGGCCCTCACCAACAACCTGGCCAAGATCGCTCCTGGCCGGCGCCAATACACCCATCTGCTCGATGAGCAGGGTTCGGTGCTCGACGACATCATCGTCTGGTGGGTGGAGGAGCAACGCTTCGACGTCATGCCCAACGCCTCCAACACCTCAAGGGTCCTGGGGGCGATCGGAGGGCATGACGTCACCGGGGAGAGAGCGGTACTGGCCGTCCAGGGGCCCTCGTCGAGGGCCACTCTGGCCAGAGTTTTCCCGGAAGCCGCGGCGGTTGCCCATTTCCGCGTCGAGACCCTGGAGTGGCGGGGTGCGCCCGTGGTCGTGGGAGGCACGGGGTATACGGGCGAGGACGGTGTCGAGTGTGCCGTGCCGGCCGGTATTGCCACCGAGTTCTGGGAAGCCGTCGTAACCGCAGGGGCGGTCCCCGCCGGCCTCGGTGCGCGCGACACTCTCAGGTTGGAAGCCGGCCTCCCTTTGCATGGTCACGAGCTGGGGCCGGGTATCACGCCACTCGAGGCCGGTCTGTCGTGGGTCGTGGGGTGGGACAAGCCCGGGGGTTTTACCGGCCGGGACGCACTCGTCGAGCAACGTCGCACAGGGCGTGCCGCGTCTGCTCAGGGGTATCGTGGGCGAAACTCGCCAGCCATTACGGGCCGGGTACGCCCTCGCTCTCGCAGGGGGACCGAGCGGGCGAGTTGACCAGCGGCAATTTTTCACCCGTGCTCGGGTGTGGCATCGGTTTGGGGTTCTTACCCCCGGATGCGCCGGACGGCGTGGCGCTGGGTGTCGAGGCCCGGGGGAGGGAGCTGCCCGCACATATCACTCGCCTTCCCTTTATCAAAAGAGGCCCCTCGCACCTCTAGGTTGGATGGAGCTCCGACGGGACCGAAGGAAAAATGACTAGTTACGTACCCCACACCGAAGAAGACTTTGCCCGCATGCTCGGCGATCTCGGGCTTTCGAGCGTGGACGACCTCTTCGCTTGCATCCCCCCGGCACTGCGCCTGGCGGGTGGCCTCGACCTCGCCCCTGGCCTCTCCGAGCCCGACGCCGCTCAGGAGATGGCTCGTCTGGCGGGGGCGAACCGCGCCGCCACCGACCTCATCTGTTTTGCCGGCGGCGGTGCGTACGACCATGACATCCCGGCCGTGACGCGCGCCCTGGCCGGCCGGTCTGAGTTCGTAACGTCGTACACCCCCTACCAGCCCGAGGTGGCCCAGGGAGTGCTGCAAGCGCTCTTCGAGTACCAGACACTGGTGGCCCGGCTGGCCGGGCTCCCAGTGGCGAACGCATCGGTCTACGACGGAGCCACGGCCACGGTAGAGGCGGTCAACCTGGCGGTAGCGGCTACGGGCCGGGAAACCGTATGGGTGAGCGCCGGGCTCAACCCACGCTGGCGTCAGGCATTGGTGACGCTGACGGCCGGCAAGGGCGTTGAACTGGTGGATGTCCCTCTGGTGGACGGGAGGACCGCCTGGGAGGCGGGGCCGGCCGAGGCTGGGCAGGCCGGCCCACCGGCGGCTCTGGTCGCAGCCTGCCCCAACTACCTCGGCTGCATCGACTCCCTCTTACCGGCAAAAGAGGTAGCCAACGAGGCCGGGGCGTTGCTGGTGGCTGCCTTTGACCCTGTGGCGGCCGGGCTTTTGCGAACGCCTGGGGAACAAGGGGCGGACGTGGCCGTGGCCGAGGGCCAGCCGCTGGGTACCCCGTTGGCTTTCGGTGGTCCGTACCTCGGCATGTTCGCTGTGGCTAGCCAGCACGTCCGTCGTCTTCCGGGGCGCCTGGTCGGCCGGACGTTGGACGGGTCGGGCAGGACGGCCTACGTCACCACGCTGCGGGCCCGGGAACAGGACATCCGCCGGGAGCGGGCGGCCTCGAACATCTGTACCAATGAGACGCTGATCGCGGTTGCCGCCATGGTCCAGCTGGCCTGGCTAGGCACTCATGGGCTGCGCGAACTGGCGCTGCGGTGCGCCCGAGGGGCTCGCTACGCCAGGGAGGCCGTCTTGGCCGTGCCAGGCATCGAGCCGTTCGCAGCCGCGCCCATCGTGTACGAGTTTGCGGTCAAACTGCCAATTTCGCCAGAGCTGGTGGTGGACCGGATGGCCGAGGAGGGGTTCCTGGCCGGGTTGCCCGTCGAGGTGGGGGGCGAAAGCGGCTTGCTGGTGGCCGTAACGGAGAAACGCACCCGAGCTGACATCGACGCCTACGTGGCCGCCATGGAAAAGGTGGTCTCATGACCATGCCCGCCACTTCAGGCACGCCGAGGACTGGACTAATGCCTTCTAGTAAACCGCCATCGAATGGATTGGCCTCCAATAAATCGACCGCCGCCCCCGGTGGTCGCGCCGCTTCCGCACCCCTGATCGGCCACGAAGAAGAACCGACGATCTTCGACTTTTCCGTGCCGGGCCGGCGGGCGGCGTCGTTCCGAACGACGGGGGTCCCGGAATGGACGGCCGAAGAACTGGTGCCAATCGAGGAGCTGCGACCGGAGCCGCCGGCTGTGGCGGAGATCTCCGAGCGCGACCTGGTGGGCCACATGACCAGGCTCAGCCACAGGCAGTACTCGGTCGACCTCGGCGCCTACCCGCTCGGGTCGTGCACCATGAAGTACAACCCCAAGCTCTGCGATGAGGCTGCCGCCTTGCCGGGGCTGTCCCAGGTACACCCGGCCACGCCCGCCGCGTACGCCCAGGGGTGGCTGGAATTGCTCTGGAGCCTGAGCGACGCGCTGTGCCGCGTGACAGGCATGCATGCGGCCACGCTCCAGCCGCCGGCCGGAGCGTCCGGAGAACTGACCGGGCTCTTGCTGATCCGGGCTTGGCACCGAGAGCACGGGCGTTCTCCCCGCAAGATCCTCATCCCGGACTCGGCCCATGGGACCAACCCGGCGTCGGTCAGCCTGGCGGGGTTCGACACCGTGAGCGTGCCGTCCGACAGTCGTGGCCTGGTGAGCACGGCCGAGTTGCGCCGGCACCTCGATGACGACGTAGCCGGCATCATGCTTACCAACCCGAACACTCTGGGCCTGTTCGAAGAGGACATCGCACAACTGGCTGAGTCGGTCCACGACGCCGGCGGCCTTCTGTACTACGACGGGGCCAACCTCAATGCGATCCTCGGAGTCACCAGGCCAGGGGACATGGGGTTCGACATCGTCCACATGAACCTCCACAAGACCTTCGCGGTACCCCACGGAGGTGGAGGGCCGGGCGCCGGCCCGGTGGCGGTGACCCGAGACCTGGCGGGACTACTACCGGGCCCGGTCCCCACCAGGCTGGACGACGGTAGCTATACCTGGGTGACGCCCGAACGCTCGATCGGCCGCGTCCATGGTTGGCACGGCAATGCCCTGGCCCTCGCTCGGGCCTGGGCTTACATCATCGCCAACGGCGCTGATGGTCTCAGCCGCGTGTCACAGGCCGCCGTACTAAACGCCAACTGGTTGCTGGCCCAGCTCCGTGGCACCTACACGGTGCCGTTCGACAGGCCCGTGATGCACGAGGTCGTCGTCTCGACCAAGGGGGCGCCGGGCACCGCTCACGAGCTGCGTGCCCTCGACGTCGGGAAGCGGCTGCTGGAAAAAGGTTTCCATGCTCCCACGGTTTATTTCCCGCTGATCGTGCCCGAGGCCCTCATGATCGAGCCCACCGAGACCGAGAGCCCCGAGACGGTGGCTGCTCTCGCCGCTGCCCTTCTGGAGGTGGCGGGCGAAGATCCCGATGTCGTGGCTGGCGCTCCTCGCTCCACCCCCATCGGCCGGGCCGACGAGGCCAGGGCGGCTCGCTCTCTGGTGCCTACCTGGGACGCGCAGGAGCGCTGAGCCCCGGGTGGCCAACGCCGGTCACCCGAAAGTGAACTGCAGGTTGACCGGCTCGGCCAGCTGGGAACCCGGCACGGTCATTGGAGTCCCATTGACTTTGACTGCGACGGCGGGCGGGTTCCCGAGCCGGATCCAGGCTGGGCCCGTCACAGAGAAATGCACGCCGGCCTCGAGCGTGCCCTCGTACACGATCTGGCCCAACGGGCTGTTGGCCCGCACCTCGAGCCAGCAGGGCCCGCTGGCGCTGACCACGATCGATGCCGAGGCCGAGCTCAGCTGATAGGTGGCCGTACCGTTTTGCGAGGAGACCAGGACCGCCGGTTTGGGTGGCGCGGCCGTTGTCGTCGACTTCGCCGGCACCGATGTCGGCCCCTGCTCATGGGCGACGCTCGACGGCGGGCCGGACTTGGCTGCGTCCTGTGCGCCGGGCGAGCCTTGACCGGGCAGGCCGACAATCGTCACGCCGATGGCGGCCACGGCCACGCAGATCGCCGCCGTGGCCAGGACCAGGCCGAGCACGGATTTGCGCCCTCCGTTGCTCCTCCCATTTCCGCCGCCACCCGCCGGCCCGTCACGGCCTGGCCCACGACCAGGTGCCGTCTCGCTAACACCAAATACAGGGGGAGGAGGCAGGGCCGGGAGCAGGTGCTCGGCGGTCACGTCGTTGCGCCGCCGGCGGCGGCCCAACCGCCGAGTCTTTTGCCCGGCGCCGATCGGTTCCCTCGGCCCGTGACGATAGGTCGTCGAAATAAAAGACCTGCGGTTGGACGATCGGGACCGGCACGGTGGGCGGTTCGACGAAAACAGCGGGTGGGGCGGGTTGGGAAGGCACGGTCCGCGGAGGCAGGCCGGGCATCGTCTCCTGAGCGCGCTCCGCCGTCGGGGACAAGCGGACTGGCGGTGGCGGCGTATTGACGGCCATGACCGGGGCGGCTTCGGCTGTGAGCGGGGCGGTATCCGAGCCGGCGGTCGACCGAGCGCCAAGCGGTGCAGGAGGAAGCGGAGCAGAGGCAATAGGGATCTCGACCGGGGCCAGCTCTATCGTGGGTGGCTCGATCGACATCGGCTCGATGGCTGCCGATGACGAGGGTGCCGATAAGGAGGGTGCCGATGAGGATGGTGGCAGCAAGGGAGAAATGCGATACGGCCGCCGGAAGGGGGAGCTCGACGGGAGGGCGCGAGGTGGAGGTAACGCAGCGGTTTCCCTGGCCGCCGACTGACCGCCGGGCCCGATCAGCCTGACGTGGGCCTGGTGTTCAGCGGCCCCGCCGAAGCTATCTTCGTCGCCCTCCGGACGTTGTGTTAGCCCGGCCAGCGTGTCCAAGGCCTGCTGGTGGCGTTCCACCGTGCGCGCCCGAGCCCAAATCCCACGGCCCACCTGAACCACGAAGGCCAGAGCGCAACCGATCACCAAGACGATGAGCAACGTCTCCATATGTGCTCCTTACGCCGGTCATCCGCTCCACCTCCAGGGTACGGTACACGTGGCCCGTTTTGGTGGTTAGGGCTACCCTCGGGCCCAGATATGCCCGCCGGGACACTTATGAGAAAGGACTCTGTGAGAACGTCGGTACCGACTGCGCACGCAGGCACTGGGCTCGCTGGTACTGGGCTCACTGGTACTGGGCTCACTGGTACTGGGCTCGCTGACACTGGGCTCGCTGGTACTGGCCCCAAGGGCAGCGGCCTTATGGGTGTTGGTGTCACCGCCCTGCGCTCCGTCGGCATCGGTTTTGCCGCCGGCTCTGTCCCGTTTTCGAATGTGTGGGCCAGATGGCGGGCCGGGGTCGACCTGCGCGCCGTAGGCAATGGCACCGTTTCGGGCTCCGGGCTGTACGAAGTGGCAGGCTTCGGACCGCTGGCTGCAGTGGGGGTGTTCGAACTGGCCAAGGGCGCGCTCGGCCCCGCCCTGGCCGGCCGGCAACACCCGGCTATCGCGGCGCTGGCCGGTGCCGCAGCGGTGGCCGGCCACAATTGGTCCCCGTTCCTTGGGGGTGCCGGCGGGCGCGGCATCTCTCCGGCCATCGGAGCCCTGCTCGTGACCGCTCCGGCTGGTTCGGGCGTGCTCCTGGCCGGTTTGGCGCTCGGCAAGTTGGCCGGCGAGACGGCCCTGGGCTCGTTCATCGCCGACCTCGTCCTGGTCCCTGTCGCAGCCCGTGTCCACGGGCGAAAAGGGGGCGCAGCCGCCTTGGCGGTACTGGTGCCGATTGTGGCCAAACGGTTGATGGGCAATGGGCCGCCTCGGGGCCAGGCGTCCTCGGTGTACCTGTACCGGCTGGTCTTTGACCGCGATGCTCGCGAGAAACAGGGCAGTGATGCCCTGAAGGAGCCGGATGCCCAGAAGCCGGATGCCCAGAAGCCGGATGCCCAGAAGAACGCCGAAGCGGTGAAAGAGAACGATGCACCGAAAGGGGAGGCAAACTGAGCGTCGGCGTGGTCACCGACAGCGCCTCCTCGCTCCCAGTCGACCTCGCCGGCGCCAACGGCATCGTCGTCGTACCGATGTGGGTCGCCATTGGTGGGCAGCAGTACCGGGACGGGGAACTGAGCTTGGCGGAAGTGCTTGAGCGGGCCGGTGAAGGCTTGAGCACCTCAGGCCCGGCCCCCGGGGAGCTGGCCGAAGCGGCTGGTGCTGCGGACCAGGGCGACGGGGTGGTCATACTCACGCTGTCGCAGGCCATGAGCGGCGTGTACCAGTCAGCTCGGTTGGCCATGGACCTGCTCGAGGGGGAAAAGGTGGCCGTAGTGGACACCGGGACGGCCGCAGGAGCTGAAGGCCTTGTTGTGCTGGCCGCGGCTAGAGCGGCGCGAGATGGCCTTCCCCTCAGCTCCGTGGTCGACGAGGCTCGCCGGGCAGCGGAGAGGGTGCGGCTGTTGGCTACGCTGCCTTCGCTCGATTACCTGGCCCGTGGCGGGCGTGTCCCGGGCGCAGCGGCGTGGGGGGCCCGCTGGCTCGGATTGAACCCGGTCTTCGAGTTCCGGGAAAGCAAGGTGAAGCCTCTGCGGCCGGCGCGTGGCAGCCGGCTGGCCCGCCAGAGGATCGTCGACATATGGGCCCGGGACGTGGAGCAGCAGCGCCGGCGGGGCGCCCTGCTGCATGCGGCTGCTCTGCACGCCGTAGAGCCCGCCGTGGCCGAGGACCTGCTGGCGGAGGTTCGCCGGCGCTACGAGCCGACTACTGCCTTTGTGGGCTCGTTCAGCCCTGTCATGGTGGCTCATACCGGGCCGGGACTGGTCGGGCTGGCGTGGTGGTGGGACGAGCCGAGCAGCGGATAGCCGCATCCCTCCGAACGGGCGGCTCAGCTTCCGGTAACCGGGTGCACCCGGGACCGGTTCAGCCAGAGAAAGCCGGCCGTGCCGGATCTGGCCGTGCCGGATCTGGCCGTGCAGGATCTGGCCGTCGAGGCTGAGGAGCTGGCCGTCCAAGGTGAGCCGCCTGGTCGGCCGGCCTCACTCGGCCGGGACGGGGAGCGGCTCGGCGTTGTGCCGGCGCAAGCCGCGGCGGAACCACCACGAGGACAGGACAATTGCACCCAGCGTCAACGCCCACGAGAAGCCCGTCTTGGCGGCCAGGAAGGTGGTGATGGGCACATTGACCAGCAATGCGAGCGTCCCGGCGGCATTTATCAGGCTGACGACGGCCCACAGGAGGCTTATGCGGACGAATAGCTGACGGACCTTGGGCCGCTTGACGAACGAAGCCGGTAGCGGGACGAAGTCGTGGGCCAGCTTTTCCGCCAGGGGGCAACCCAGGGGTACGGACAGGAGGAACGCCGCCCCGAGGAGCGCTGTCCCCAGGGAGGGCTGCAGGAAATAGACGAACAGGCTGCTCGAGCTGACGAGGGCTATTACCGAGCGGGCGGTGAGGCCGACAGTGCCCAGGAGCAACACACCTGGCAGACGCTCCCGTCGCCAAATGCGCCGCAGGAGGGCGGTGAAGTTCCAAGCTAAGGCGGTGCAGATAGCACCTTTTGGCCCCAGTACCGCAAGCGCCGCATAGAACAAGCCCAGCGGGATGAGGATGGCTTCGAGGATTTGCGGTATGGCGTGCCGGAAAAGTTCGCGAAGACGGGGCAACTCGAAATGGTGATGTTCCACGCTATTGGCTCGGCGTTTGAGCGCTCGGCTTGAGCGGCTCCTAACCGGCCTCGGATCCCCTTGGCCCATGGCTCCCATCATCCTCGCGCGGTACCCGGGTGGCGAAGTGCTGAAACCGTAGGAAGGGCTCCCTATTCAGGAAGTTATCAGTTTGCGACGTCCGTTTGGCCCGTCCCCGAGGACCGACCGAGCCTGGCGAACAATGGGAACGGCCCGGTCTCGATAACCGGAAGCCGCGCCACCCCGAGATGACGGCTACACCGTGGTTTTTCCGGTTTCGCCAGTCCCGGTAGGTGGGCGGGCGAGCACCGAATGCACGGTCGATCGGCCGCGATGACACTAGCCTGCGTGTGGTCGTGCAATCCCCGCCCCTCGATGGCGTAGGGGACGATGGTCCCCCTGAGTTGGCTCCTGCCGGCCCCCCGGACGGCCGGAAGCCGCATGCTGGGCGGTGGACCCGGGGCAAGATAATCCGCCGAGGGCTCGAAATGATCGTCCTTCTCGGTGGGGCGGTGTTCCTCTTGCGCCGGGTGGGCCATTTGGGCCAGGTGGCGGGCGCATTTGACCATCTGCACTGGCACTGGCTGTTCTTGGCCGTCGCGGCCGAAGGCGGTTCGGTGGTGGCGCTGTCCTGGATGCAGCAAAAGCTCCTGGGGGTAGGGAAGCTACCCGTCGGGGTGCGGGACCTTGTGCCTGTGACACTGGCCAGCAACGCCGTGTCGCTGTCGCTCCCGGCCGGGACCCTGTTCGCGGAGGGTTACACATTCCGCCAATACCAGTGGCTCGGTGCCAGCCAGGTCCTGGCCATCTGGTCACAACTGTCGGCGGGCGCTCTGGCCACTGCAGCGTTGGCGTCAGTAGCGGTGGCCGGGGCGGCCGCCGCCCCCAGCCTGAGGGTCGAGTTGCTGCCCGCGCTCACTTTCGTACTGGCCGGTGCGTTGGTGGCGGCGGCACTGTTCCGGCGGGCACCGCTCCTCGGTTCGTTGATCGGGCGCCTGCTGCGGGGCGCCGAGCGCTTCCTTCCTCCGTCGGTCTGCCGTCATCTTCGCTCTGCCCAGGTTGCCCTGCGGCAGATGAACGACTTCAACCCGCCGCCTCGGCTGTGGCTGGTCTGCTTCGGAGCTGCGGCTCTCAACTGGGCCCTGGACTCGGTTGTACTGATAATGGCCCTGCTGACCGTCGGCGCGCCCGTCCCCTGGAAGGGCATCCTCATTTCTTACGCCGCGGCCCAAGTCCTGGTGGAGCTGCCGATCACGCCCGGTGGCCTGGGACTGGTAGAAGGTGGGCTGGTCGAGGTCTTGATCCGGTTCCACGTCCCGGCGTCGTTGGCCACGGCCGGCACGTTGGTGTACCGGGCCGTCAGCTACTGGTTATTGCTACTGGTGGGTTGGTCAGCCGCGCTGTATTTGACGCTGCGCAACCGGCGGGCCACGAGAGCGGCGGCAACGGCGGCCACACGTCCTGTCTGAGGGGCGTCCTGTCTGAGAGCGGCCTGTTTGAGGGCAGCTAAGGGCTGTCCAGGTCGCCCGGCCCCGCCTAAGGTGCCGCCGACTGCTCCCGTTGGCGCTTTTTGTGCTCCCGCGAATTGAGCACGGCGGCAGGCACGGCGATAACACCCACAAAGACGATGCTGGCCAGGGCCCGTACACCCAGTCGATGGGGGCGCTGCTGCTGGCGGCCAGCAGGGCGAACAAATCAGCCATCGGCTATGACCCTAGCCGGTCCTTCAGCCATGATGCGTCTCTGACGGCCGCGCCACCCTCGTCGTTGTTGAAATAGGCGTAGACGTCGCAACCCTCGCCCTGCCACTGGCTCAGGGTGTGGGCCGGTTTGGCCAGCCGCTCGGGCCCATAATCACCCGAGTACTTCCGGCTGAGCGCGCTCGGCCCGTGAAACCGGCAGTACGCCCAGTTGGCCGTCATCAACCATGGGTGGTCCGGCAAGAGGTCGTGGACGCACAGCGCCACCTTGTATTGGCGCAGCAGCTGGTAGATGTCTTCGTGCAACCAGGAGGGGTCCCGGAACTCGACCGCCCAGCGCAGGCTTGGCCGTCCCGAAGCGCCCGGACGTGGCTACTTCCAGGAACTCTCCCAGCCGGTCGGGGTCGCGCCGCCACCTCGGCGGTAATTGCACCAGGTTTGGCCCCAGGTTCGGCCCTAAGAGCACGGCTCGCTCGACAAAGTTCCCAAGCCAAGCCTCGGGCTGTCGCAGCCGGCGGCGGTGGGTGCCGTACTGGTTGACCTTGAGGGCGTACACGAAGCCGGCCGGCGCCTGTGCCCTCCACGCTTTGAAGGTGGCCGGCTCGGGGAGCCTGTAAAACGTGTTATTGACCTCCACGGTCCGGAACCGGCGGGCGTAATCGGAGAACCAGTCCTTCGGGCGCAGCGAGGCGTCGTACACCGTGCCCCGCCAGTGGGTGTACGACCAACCCGAGCAACCTACGTAAGCTTTTCCTCGTGAAGCGCCAGAAGAGGTCACGACTGTTCTTTCTGCCTGGTGTATATGCGCCTGCTTCGTATGTTGTGCCAGTGCCTGTTGTGCCAGTGCCCGTTTGCCGGTGCCCGTTTTGCCGGTGCCCGTTTTGCCGGTGCCCGTTTTGCCGGTGCCCGTGTTGTTGGCCCCTGTTTTGTCCAGGCACGTTCCCGGTCCTCCGGATTGACGTACTTTTCCTATCCTTCTCGAATACCGCGCCGGATTGATTGCCCGGCACCGAGGGCGGGTAGAGACAGGCCACGGTTATTCAAGCGCGTCCAGGGCCTGCTCGGTTGACAGGCGACTTCGGGAATATGCAGGTCGGAGGGATACCCGCCGGCCTGCCCCTAGGGCTGGGGGTGCTGGATGGGGCCGGTCGCGTCGTCTTCGCGAACGACGACCTGGCCTCGCTGTTCGGCCAGGACGCCCCCCAACTAATTGGCCAGGACCTCGTCCGTTTCGTGGAACAGCCGCAGCGCCCTGCGGCCCGCAAAGCGTTACGCCAGGCCACCCGCACCGGCCGGGTCAGCGCCGCGTCGTGGCGGGTTCGCGGCATCGGGCCACGGCCGTTTGAGATCTCGCTACAGCCCCGGCCCCTGGCCGGTCTCGATGGTGACCAGCTCTATGTCATCGTCGCGAAGGGCAAGCAACAGCAGCGCAACGATTCGGTGCAGCGCCAGGCTCTCCTGGCCTCGATCGCCGAAGAATGCGACGAGGCCATCATCGGCATCGGGCCGGGCGAGGCCATCGAGATCTGGAACCACGCCGCGGGAGAGCTGTTCGGCTGGGAGGAAAAAGAGGCATTGGGTGCCCCGATGTCAATACTGGTCCCGCCGGACCGCCAGATCGAGGCGGCTGAGCTGTTGTCGCGGGCCTGGGCGGGCGAGGTCATCCGGCGGGTCGAAACAGTCCGGATCTGCAAGCAGGGTTCCCGGGTCGAGGTCTCCGTGAGCCTCGCTCCCCTCCGTGACCGCTCCGGCCACGTGACAGGCGTGTCCCAGGTGATCCGTGACATCACTCAACAGAAGGCATCCGAGCGGGCGCTGGCCTTCCAGGCCATGCACGACCACCTCACGGGCTTGCCCAACCGGAGCCTGCTGGAGGACCGGATGGCTCACGCCCTGGAACGCTGCCGGCGAGAGGGCCAGAGCATCGGCGTGATGTTCTTCGACCTCGACCACTTCAAGACGGTGAACGACACTGCGGGCCACGACGTGGGCGACAAGCTGCTGAGGGCGGTGGCGTCCCGCCTGCGTCAGTCCGTCCGCTCGGTTGACACGGTGGCCCGGATGGGCGGCGACGAGTTCGTCGTCCTGGTCGAGGACATAACCGACGATGCGCAGCTCGATGTCGTTGTCTCTCACATAATGGGGAGCTTTACCGAGCCCGTGGTGCTGGCCGACCGGCAGTTGTGGGTAAGCGTCAGTGCGGGGGTGGTCAGCGGTGGTCCGTCGTCGACGGTGGCTCAGCTGTTGAGCCAAGCCGACGCAGCCATGTACCAGGCGAAGGGACGGGCCAGGGGCAGTGTCTGCCACTATGACCCCCGGACCCGGCCCGACCTCGAAAAAAGGGCCG
The DNA here is from genome assembly GCA_963749305.1 of uncultured Acidimicrobiaceae bacterium. Taxonomy (GTDB): domain Bacteria; phylum Actinomycetota; class Acidimicrobiia; order Acidimicrobiales; family Palsa-688; genus Fen-671. Next base: position 315,427 of record CAVVMN010000008.1, on the reverse strand, counting down.
AAGGTTCACGGCTGTTGCGCCTGGCGCTAGAAGCCCACCAGCTCATGACCCATTACCAGCCGATCGTGGACTTGCATACCGGCTCCCTGGTTGGGGCCGAGGCCCTGGTCCGTTGGCAAGACCCGCTGCGGGGCCTCGTACCGGCCAAGGACTTCGTCCCCCTGGCGGAGGAGCTGGGCCTCGTCGGCGAGATCGGCGATGTTGTGCTGGCCGAGGTGGCCAGCCAGGTCAAGCAATGGTCGAAGATGTCCCCGGATTTCAAGGTGGCGGTCAATGTCTCACCCCTGCAGCTGCGTGGCACTTCGTTGATGAGCAGTGTGCGCGGGTTGATGAACGAGGGCTTAGAACCTGGCTCCATCGTGCTCGAGGTCACCGAGTCGGCCATTATGGAAGACGCGACGACCAGCACTTCAATGCTCGGGGAACTGCGCGAGGCCGGGTTCGGTATAGCCATTGACGACTTCGGCACCGGGTACAGCTCCCTCGCCTATCTCAAGCAGTTGCCGGCCACCACGATCAAGGTCGACCAGGCCTTCACCTCACAGCTGCCGGACCCCCATGACCTCTCGATCGTTATGGCCATCCTTTCCATCGCCGACACGTACGGCCTGGACGTCGTAGCCGAGGGGATCGAGACGGCGGAGCAGGCGGAGATGTTGAAAGAGCTCGGTTGCCCGCAGGGGCAGGGTTACCACTTCGCCCGTCCCGTGCCTGCGGGCCAGCTCACCAGCATGCTGGAGGTCGGTAAGCTGCCTATCACGTTGCCGACCGCTCCCAACGGTGCCGGTGTTTCGGCTCACAGGGAGCCCCAGTTGCAGGCGGCGGACTAAACAAGCCGGTCTCCTCGCAACTCGAGCGGTTGGGTGTACTGGCCCGAACATAGGCTGACGAGCCAGGTGCCAGAGAAGTGAAACGGATCCACGAACTGTCATATGAGATGATCTCGGCTGTGCCCGCCGACACGCTCCGTTCCCGGGCAACGGCCAACCGGCGGCGGGCGGTAGCCCTGGTAGCGGTGGCCTCCGTGCCGCTGGGCGTGGCTATCGGGCTCCTGTTCTGGTGGGGCCTTGGCTGGCCGGCCGGCATTATTGCGTTCGTGGTGGGCACGCTCGTCGTGAGCGGGGTCATGTGGTGGGCGGCCGAACCGCTGGCCCGCCGAGCGCTGGGCGGCGCTCCCGCCGACGCCCGCGAGCACGCTCGGCTGCTCAACCTGGTTGACGCTCTATGCGCCACGGTGGGCACCGGCCATCCCGACGTGAGGGTGCGGGAGGAGCCTGGCCTCAACGCCGCCGTCTGTGGCCGCAGCCGCCGGACGGCCACGCTCGTGGTCACCCAGGGCCTGCTCGACGAGATGAACCGCATCGAACTCGAAGGTGTGGTGGCGCAGCAACTAACTCGCATCCGGTCGCACGACATGCTCCCGGCAACGGTGACCGTGGCCACGCTGGGCATAGGGGCGACCTTCCTGTCGCCTCACGAACCGGTGACGGCCATGGACCGCGCCGCGGTCAGCTTCACCCGGTACCCGCCCGGGCTCATCTCGGCGCTCGAGAAAATGGAGGCGAAGGGCACAGAGGTCCGGGGCGCATCACGAGCGACGGCGCAGCTCTGGTTTGCCGACCCGGGTGTAGGCCGTGCGCCCGTAACTCCGTTGAAGGACCGGGTCGACGCGTTGCGCGAGCTCTAGCGGCCCGTGCCTGGTGTGCTTGGGCCTATGACGCACCTCGGGCTCCGGAGGCCGGCAAGGTAAACGGAAAGGGCTGGACTGAGGCGGCTGTACCATGGCGTCATGACCTACAGCGACGGGCCGGCCAAACCAGAAAAGACCGTTTCATCAAACCTCGGTTCAGCAGACGCAGGGGATGATGCGCGCTTGAAGGGCACTATGACGGTTAAGCGGGGTCTGGCCACGCAGCTGCGGGGTGGCGTCATCATGGACGTCGTCACTCCTGAACAGGCGAAGGTGGCGGAGGATGCCGGTGCCGCTGCGGTCATGGCGCTCGAGCGGGTGCCGGCGGACATCCGCCGGGACGGTGGCGTGGCCCGGATGAGCGACCCGGCGTTGATCGAGGGGATCAAGCAGGCCGTCAGCATCCCGGTAATGGCCAAGGCCCGCATCGGCCATTTCGCAGAGGCAAGGGTGCTCGAGGTGCTCGGGGTCGATTACATCGACGAGAGCGAGGTCCTCACCCCGGCTGACGAGGAGCACCACATCGACAAGTGGCCGTTCGCCGTCCCGTTCGTGTGCGGTGCCACCAACCTGGGGGAGGCGCTGCGGAGGATTTCCGAGGGGGCGGCCATGATCCGCTCCAAAGGCGAGGCGGGCACCGGCGACGTCAAGGAGGCGGTGCGCCATTTGCGCCAGATCCTCGGCGACATCCGCAAATTGACCCAGGCCGATGCGGCCGAGCGTTATGCGTGGGCCAAGGAGCTGCGGGCGCCGCTCGAACTGGTGAGAGAGGTGGCCGAGATGGGGGAGCTGCCGGTGCCGCTGTTCTGTGCCGGCGGTATCGCCACGCCGTCTGACGCCGCTCTCGTTATGCAACTCGGCGCGCAGGCTGTCTTTGTCGGCTCCGGCATCTTCAAGAGCTCGGACCCGGCCCGGTTCGCCAGGGCGATCGTCGAGGCCACGACCCACTACGCGGACTACGAGATCGTGGCCAAGGTCAGCCGAGGCCTCGGCGAGGCCATGCGAGGGGAAGAGTCGGGAACGGTGGCCACCCGCCTTTCCGAACGCGGCTGGTAAGGCGAGGCCAGCAGGAAATGGGAAAGGTGCCTCCAGGTGGAGCTCTTGGGCGCGAGAGCAGCAGAGCGCGTCGGCGTCCTGGCTCTCCAGGGAGACTTCCGCGAGCACGTAGAGCTGCTCAAACAGCTCGGTGCAGACGCCTTCGAGGTCAGATCTCCGGCTGAGTTGGAGCGCGCTCAAGCGCTCGTCCTTCCGGGTGGGGAGTCGACGACTATGTCGCTGCTCCTCGAGAGCTCCGGCCTGCTGGGACCGCTTGGTGAGCGGCTGGCGCACGGCATGCCCGCCTTCGGCACGTGTGCCGGCATGATCCTGCTGGCTGCTGAGGTCCTAGACGGCCGGGCCGACCAGCACCACTTCGGCGTTATCGACATTTCCGTGCGCCGGAACGCTTTTGGCCGCCAGCGCGACTCTTTCGAGGCCGACCTGGACGTTGAAGGGCTCGAGCGCCCTCTGCACGCCGTTTTTGTGCGAGCCCCAGTGGTCGAGAGGGCGGGCCCGGACGTCGAGGTGCTCGCCAGCGTGACCATGGACGCCCCTGCGTTGGGGGGTGGTCGGGCTCACAAACCGGTCGTCTGCCGCCAGGGCTCGGTGCTGGTCACCTCGTTCCACCCGGAGCTAGCGGCGGACCCGAGGTTGCACGAATTGTTCCTGCAATCGTTGCGCGTCAGCAACGGCAAACGTATTGACGAAGACAAGGCAACTACGACGAAAGACCAAGGGGTCCGACGTCAAGCCGTCCAGGACCGAGCGATAAGGAAAGAAGATGTCAGGGCACTCTAAATGGGCCACCACAAAGCACAAGAAAGGTGCTTTGGACAAAGCCAGGGGCAAGCTTTTCGCCAAAATAATCCGCCAGGTGGAAGTGGCCGCGCGCGAAGGCGGAGGCGACCTCGACGGGAACCCGACGTTGCGGACGATGTTCCAGAAGGCCCGCGATGCGTCGGTGCCCATGGAAACCATCGAACGCGCCATCAAGCGGGGCACCGGTGAACTGGAGGGGGTCCGCTACGAGCAGGCCGTGTACGAGGGGTACGCCCCCTGCGGGGTGGCCGTGATCGTGGAGGTCCTGACAGACAACCGGAACCGGACCGGGGCAGACGTCCGGGCCATTTTCACCAAAAATGGCGGCTCGATGGCCGAGCCCGGGGCAGTGGCATGGCAGTTCGAGCGAAAAGGCGACGTGATGGTGCCGCACGACCCCAAGCTCACAGAGGACGACCTCACCCTGGTGGCCGCCGATGCCGGGGCTGAGGACGTGCGGGACAGCGGCGACAGCTGGGAGGTGGTGACGCCCCCGAGCGAGCTAGTTGCCGTTCGTTCGGCCATCGAGGCCAACGGTTGGCCGGTCACCTCAGCCGAGCTGACAATGCAACCAACTCAGTCGGTGCCGATCGACAGCGAGAGCGACGCCCGTAAAGTCCTGCGCCTGATCGACTTGCTCGACGAGCACGACGACGTACAAAACGTCTGGGCCAACTTCGATATCCCTGATTCGGTCATGGACCTGGTTGAGGTCTGACGGCAAAACGCTTCGCTGTTCAGGGCTATATCCACCACCTCGGGGCCGGTGACTGGTAAGGTCCCGAACTAATGTTCGTAATGGGCATTGACCCCGGCCTGTCCCGGTGCGGGTACGGTGCCGTCCGCCAGGAAAAAGGGGATCCGGTTGCGGTGGTCTCGGGGGTGATCACGACACCGACCTCCAACCCGCTGGCGGAAAGGCTGGCCGAACTTCTACGTGAGCTCAGGCTGCTGATGTCCAGGCTCTCGCCTGATGTCGTGGTGGTCGAACGGGTGCTCTTTCAGGCCAATGCCAAGACGGCCATGTCTGTCGGCCAAGCCAGCGGCCTGGCATTGGCGGCGGCCGCGGAGGCGGGCATCCCGGTCGTGCAATACAGCCCTAATGAAGTGAAACAGGCCGTCACGGGCTGGGGTAACGCGGGAAAGGACCAGGTCCAGAGGATGGTGCAGGTCTTGCTTGACCTGCCCGAGAAGCCCTGTCCGCCCGACCGGGCTGACGCTCTGGCGCTAGCCCTCTGCCACCTGGCCAGCGCGCCTCTGGCCCGGGCGGCGGCGGCCGCCGTGGCCACCAGCACCGGCGGACAGCAGTGATCAGGCCCACCAGGCAGTGATCGGGTCGTTACGAGGGACGGTCCTCGACCGTTCGGTACGCAACGACCACCAGGTCGAGCTCCTGGTCGAGGTGGCGGGCGTGGGGTACCGGGTCCTGGTGCCGGGCAGTGGGGCGGCCCGGGCGGGGCAACTCGGCGGGCCGACATTTCTCCATGTCCATACGCACGTGCGAGAGGATGCCCTCGTCCTTTATGGCTTCCCCACTAGAGAGGAGCGGGACTGCTTCGAGCTTCTGCTGGGCGCGCACGGCGTCGGCCCTGCGGTAGCACTGGCGCTGCTCTCGGTGCTTTCCCCCTCGGCCCTCCGGCGAGCGGTTTTGTCCGAGGACGCCGATGCGCTGACGCTGGTCCCGGGCATCGGGAAAAAGACGGCCGCCCGCCTCGTCATGGAGCTGGCACCCCGGTTCGAGGACGGCAGTGGAGATGGGCACCGGCGAGGTGCAGGGTGCGGACCTCGGGCCGGCGGGGTCGACCGGCCCTCATGAAGCCAGTGCGGACGACCGGGCGGCCCAGCGCGAAGAACTGAGAGCCGCCCTGAGCTCGCTCGGTTACGGGAGCGACGAGGTCCGCCAGGTCCTCGCTCGGCTCCCGGTCGACGGCTCGGTCGAGGAGATGTTGCGGTACGCGTTGAGAGAGCTGGCAGGCAGCCGGTGAGTTTTCCGGGCGACGCCGGCGAGGCGTCTCCGGAGCCCCGACTGCTGGCCCCCTCGGCGGACCCGGTCGAAGTAGCCGAGGAGGTATCGCTCCGGCCCCGGCGGCTGGCCGAGTTTGTCGGCCAAGCGCGGCTGAAGGAGCACCTCGGGATCATGCTGGAGGCGGCCCGACGGCGAGACGAGCCTGCTGACCACATGCTTTTCGCCGGCCCTCCCGGCCTCGGCAAGACCTCGCTGGCCGGCATCATTGCCATACGAGATGAGCGCCGGTTTCCGGGTTACGTCCGGGCCGGCCCTCATGCGAGCGGGAGACCTGGCTGCGCTGCTCACCAATTTGTCTGAGGGCGATGTGCTGTTCGTCGACGAGATCCACCGCCTGGCCCGCCCGGTCGAGGAGATCCTTTATCCCGCCATGGAGGATTTCCAGCTCGACATAGTCCTCGGCAAGGGACCGGCGGCCCGCAGCCTCAGGCTGGACCTGCCTCGCTTTACCCTCGTCGGGGCCACCACCAGGACGGGGCTGATAACCGGGCCGTTGCGGGACCGCTTCGGGTTCGTCGCCCGCCTGGATTATTACGAAGTGGCGGACCTGGAGGTCATCGTGCGGCGCTCGGCCGGCGTGCTGAGGGCCGTGCTCGACGATGCCGGCGGGCACGAGATCGCCAAGCGTTCGAGGGGGACGCCCCGGCTGGCCAACAGGTTATTGAAGCGGGTCCGTGACTACGCCGAGGTACGCGGGGACGGCACCATCGACCACGAGGTGGCTCGGGCCGGCCTCGAGCTGTTCCAGGTCGATGAGCTGGGGCTCGACAAGCTGGACCGGGCCATCCTCGAGGCCACCTGCTGCCGGTTCGGCGGTGGCCCCGTAGGCCTGAGCACTCTGGCGGTGGCCGTCGGGGAGGCGCCCGAGACGGTGGAGGACGTGTACGAGCCCTTCCTGCTCCAGCTCGGGATGCTCATGAGGACACCGCGGGGCCGAGTGGCAACGCCGCTGGCCTGGGAGCACCTGGGCCTTCCGCCTCCGGCCCGGCCCACGGGCGGCGCCCCAGGCGTGGGCGACGGGCCGGCTGAGGGTGGCGAAGCGGTCAGTCTCTGGGGTTAGGCACTCTCTGGGGTCAGGCGCCTTCTGCCAAGCTGGGGCCCCGGGCTAATTGACCGGCCGAAGACGATGGGGATCAACGTTTGGACGTCCCTGAGTACGACCTCCCCGAACAAGCCATAGCCCAGGTGCCAGTCGAGCCGCGCGACGCGGCCCGTTTGCTGGTGGCCCTGGGCCCGGAGGTCGAGCACGCACAGGTGGCCGATCTGCCGGAGTTCCTCGGCCCGGGTGACCTGCTAGTGGTCAACTCGTCGCGGGTGGTCCCGGCTCGCCTGCTGCTACGCAAAGCCACGGGCGGGGCGGCCGAGGTCCTGTTGCTGGAGCCGCGGGCGCGAGCCGCCGGGCACGTGGGAGGCTCTGGTCCGGCCCGGCCGCAGGCTGGCTCCGGGAACGGTGCTGTTTGCCGGTACCGAGCCGCCGCTACCGGTGCTCGAAGTAGGAGACCGCCTGGCCCGAAGGAACCAGGTTGGTCAGAGCTCTGGTCGACGACCTGAGCGTGTTCGGCCAATTGGCCTTGCCCCCGTACATCCGGGCACCGTTGGCAGACGCCGCCCGTTACCAGACGGTGTACGCCGACAGAGCCGGAAGTGTGGCCGCGCCGACGGCGGGCTTGCACCTCACAGAGAAGGTCATCGAGCAGTGTTCTCAGCGGGGCGTTGCTGTGGCCGGTCTGGACCTGGCGGTGGGTATGGGCACGTTCCGGCCTATAAAGGACGAGCAGGTGGAAGGGCACACCATGCACGCCGAGCGCTACTCGGTACCCGCTTCCACCTGGGCCGCGTGCCAGCAGGCCGAGCGCGTCATAGCCGTCGGGACCACCACAGTGCGGGCGCTGGAATCGGCCGCCGCCAGCGGGGCCCTCGAAGGCAGGACCCAGCTCTACATTCGACCGGGGCATGGTTTCTCGGTCGTCGACGTGTTGATGACGAACTTTCACTTACCAAGGAGCACGCTGCTCGTCATGCTGGAGGCTTTTGCCGGGCCGCGCTGGCGCCAACTGTACGAAGTTGCCCTCGATAACGGCTACCGGTTCCTGTCCTTTGGCGACGCCATGCTCGTGGCCAAGGCGGACGGCCAGTATTGATGGCCCCAAATCTGATGGCCCGAAATCTGATTGGTAAAGGCTCACCGTAGCCATGTTCCGCATCGAAGCCACGGATGGGCAAGCGCGAGCCGGGCAGCTGGAGACGGCGCGAGGCCGCATCCTGACCCCCTGTTTCATGCCCGTCGGTTCCAGAGGCGTGGTGAAGCTGTTGTCGGCGCAGGACCTCGACGACCTCGGTGTGCAGGTGGTGCTGGCCAACACCTACCACCTGATGCTCCGGCCGGGCGTCGACCTGGTCGGCGCACTTGGAGGGCTGCACGGCTTCACTGGATGGGAGGGCCACTTCCTCACTGATTCGGGCGGCTACCAGGTGATGTCGCTTGCCGTGCTCGCTGGATGACGACGGGGTCACCTTCCGGTCTGCGTACGACGGTTCCTGGCAGCGGCTGACCCCCGAGGGGGCAGTGAGTGCTCAGGACGCCTTGGGGGCTGACATCCAGATGGTGCTCGATGTCTGTACGGAGCTGCCGGCCAGCCGCGAGGCGCTGATCAGCGCGGGCGAGCGAACGTTGGCCTGGGCCGAGCGGGCTCGCCAGGCCCGCACCCGGACCGGTAATGGCCGTAGTGGCCAGCTCTTGTTCGGGATCGTACAGGGCGGCGTCGAGCTCGACCTGCGGGCGGAATACGCCGAGCGACTGGTCGGGATCGGCTTCGACGGCTACGCCATAGGCGGTCTATCCGTAGGCGAGCCACCGGCAGAAAGGGCGGCGGCCGTGAGCGCCTCTACCGCCAACCTGCCCGCCAGCAGCCCTCGCTACTTGATGGGGGTGGGAGACCCGGTCTCGCTCGTGCAGTCGATAGCGCTCGGGGTCGACATGTTCGACTGCGTGCTGCCGACCCGCCTTGGCCGGCACGGCTCGGCGCTCACCACCAGCGGGCGGTTGCATATAAAGGCGGCCCGCTTCGCCAAGGACGATTCCCCGCTCGACCCGGGCTGCGGGTGCCCCGTATGCCGGCGGCATACGAAGGCGTACCTACGGCACCTATACAACGTCGGCGAACCAAGCGCCGGCCGCCTCGTGAGCCTCCACAACTTGGCCTGGCTAACTGGCCTGGTCGCCCGTGCCCGTCAGGCCGTGCTCGACGGGCAGTTCGCCACGTTGTGCAATGAGGTCATTGGTGTTTGGGGAGCCACCGGTGCCGCCCTCAGTAACTAAATCGAGGCCGAAGTCCCTGCTCGAGGTGGGGTTGGTGATCGGCCGGAAGGGGTGCTCCCGCGTGGGTAGGCCCACAAGATACGATGTAGGGACCTATTGAAGGGCCAGGTCTGGCCCGCGTTTGCAAGCCTGGGATTGGCTCACCTCTAAATGCACTTATCGAACAGCCTCTTGTTCCTTAGCGCGTCGACCACAACGACGACTTCGTCGTCGTCTAACAGCGGGTCGTCGTCGCTTTTCCTGGTCGTCATCATTGCCCTGGTGGCCGCCTTCTACTTCCTCATGATCCGCCCCAACCAACGGCGCCGGATGCAGGCCACGCGCCAGAGCCGGGCCTTCGACATCGGGGACGAGGTCGTAGCCGGCGGCATGGTCGGGCGTGTCGTGCGCATCGGAGACGGCGATGTCGACGTCGAGGTGGCAGACGGCGTCAATATCACGTTCGTCAAACAAGCCGTGCAGTCACGGGCGTCATATAACGCCGGGCCCGCGGTCCGTGGCATGGGCGGAGGCGGGCTGGGTGGGAGGCCGATGGGGTCTGCCGGGCCCATGGGGTCGACGAGGTCGACGAGCAGTTCTCGACAGACGGCCAGCCCCGGCAGTGATGCGTGGCCCGACGCTGACGATGATGGGCCGAGCCTCGACGAAGCCGCCAATGGTTCAGCGGGATCGTCCGGCGACGGCGAGCGCGGGTGACGTGCAAGCCAGCGGGGACGGCGGTGTCGAACCCTCTGGCGAAGAACGCTGACGATGCGCACGCGGCCTCTCGTTTGGTGCCTCGTCCTCATAATCGCCGTCGCTGTACTTGGCGTCGGGGCCACCATCATTACCGGCAAGACACCGCTGCTCGGCCTGGACCTGCAGGGTGGCGTGTCGGTGGTCGAAAAGCCACAGGGCCACGTCACCGCATCTGACCTCCAGGAGTCCCAGCAGATAATCAACAACCGGGTCAACGGCCTGGGCGTGTCCAACTCGAACGTCACCATCCAGGGCAACAACATCGTGATCGAGCTGCCGGGGGCCAAGAACGACACTGCGGTGCTCAAGGTCGTGGGCCAGACCGCCCAGCTGTTCTTCCGTCCGGTGGACTGCATCATCCCCCAGTACCTGGCGCCCACTTCGTCCACGACCACCACGACCGCACCTAAGAACGGCACCACGACGACGACCGTCAACCCCAAGACGACGACCCCGGCGGCCACCAAGACGACGAAGGCGGCGGCGGCATCTGGCGGTCTGGTCGACCTCGGCGGTATCCGCCTGGCTTCGGCCGATTTCCCGCTTGCCGCGGGGACAACAACCGTCCCGACGACGACAGGCTCGACCACGACGACTACCGCCCCCTCCAAGCCCATCACGAGCACAGCGGTGGGGACACAGATTTGCGGCATGACGAGCGCTCAGCAGCAGACGTACCTGCCGGCCCATGGCACGTCTCACGGTGTGACGCCGGCGGAATGGGACCTGGCTGGTTCAACAGTGGTGTTGCCCCTGGTGGGCACAGGCGGCGGCCCTGCCTTCGCCGACGGCCGGTACGTGCTCGGCCCGGCGGAAATGTCAGGTTCGATCATCAAGAGCGCCAGCGCCACCCTGAACTCCCAGACCGACCAATGGGAGGTCGACCTCACTTTCACCAGCCGGGGCTCGACCGAGTTCAACAAGTACGCCGCCGCTCACTACGCCTGTTACCAGGAGGACCCGAGCAACCCGCCGTACTGCGCGCTGCAGGCCATCGAGCTCGACGCCGTGGTCCAGTCGGCACCCGCCATCGAAGCGGCCTCGTTCCCGGGCGGCGCGACGATCAGCGGCTCGAGCTCCAACCCCTTTACTCAGCAACAAGCGCAAAACCTGGCCCTGGCCCTCAGCTACGGGTCGCTGCCGGTCCGCTTCGTGCCCCAGGACATCAGCTCGGTCTCTCCTCAGATCGGCACTGACTCGCTCAAGGCGGGCGCCGTTGCCGGTGCCCTCGCCGTGCTGCTGGTGCTGCTCTACCTGATCATTTATTACCGTGCCCTCGGGCCTCGTGGTGGTGGTCAGCATCTGCGTATCTGGGGCCTTGCTCTACGCCATAACCACGCTGCTCAGCGCGACCGAGGGCCTTGCCTTGACCCTTTCCGGGCGTGATAGGCCTAATTGTGTCCGTTGGCGTGACGGCGGACTCCTGCGTCGTGTACTTCGAGCGTCTGAAGGAAGAGATCCGCGGCGGGCGCACCGTGCGGACCTCGGTAGAAAAGGGGTTCACACGCGCCTTCCGGACCGTCCTGGCGGCGGACTTCTCCTCGTTCATAGCCGCCTTCATCCTCTATGTGCTGACGGTGGGCGACGTCCGGGGGTTTGCCTTCTTCCTGGGCCTGGCTACGCTGCTCAACGTCGTCACGACGTACCTCTTCACCCGTCCGCTCGTCATCCTCATCGGCCGTCGGGCCTCGGTGTCGGAGGGCGGTTTCCTCGGCGTCAACCGCGGCCTGGGCGTAAGCCCACTGACAACGTGAGCGCCGCTACCAGATGACCACCACTCCACCCCGCTCCACGAGACGTGACCAACGGCCGGTGAGCAACAACCCCATTCTCCGTTTGTACCGGGGCCAGACGCAGTTCGACTTCATCAACCGGTGGCGCTATTGGTTCGCTATTTCCGGCACGATCATCGTGATCGGCATGGTCGCCCTTGGCGTGAAGGGCCTCAACTTCAGCATCGATTTCAAGGGCGGCGTGGTTTGGGAGGTGCCGACCAGCCAGTCCGTGGCGCAAGTGCGCGCCGAGCTGGGCAAAGTCGACCCGCTCCTTTCGCAATCTCAGATCACCCAGCTGACCAACCACGCCACCGGTCAAAAAAGCATAGAAGTGCAGGCTCCGGGCGACATTACGGGCAAGACGACCGAGATCAACGCCGTGACCGACCAGCTGGCAAGGACAGCCGAACCGCCTGTCACCACCGACCAGGTCTCGCTCAACGCCATCGGGCCTTCGTGGGGGAGCGATATCACCAACAAGGCGATCGAGGCGGTCGTCGTGTTCTTGGTGCTGATCTCCGTCAGCATCGCCATTTATTTCGAGACGAAAATGGCGATCGCCGCATTGATCGCGCTGCTGCACGACATGCTGATCACGGTCGGTATTTATGCGCTGTCGGGGTTCCAGGTGAGCCCCGACACCGTGATCGCCTTCCTGACGGTGCTCGGCTACAGCCTGTACGACACGATCGTTGTGTTCGACAAGGTCAAAGAGAACACGCTCGGCCTCGCCTCGACCAACCGCGTCACCTATACCGACGTGGTCAACCTCTCAATGAACCAGGTGCTGGCCCGGTCGATAAACACGTCCTTCGTGGCCGTCATGCCGGTGTTCTGCATTTTGGTCGTCGGGTCGTGGATCCTCGGCGCTTCAGCCCTGAACGATTTTGGGTTGGCCTTGTTCATCGGCCTGCTGAGCGGGGCGTACTCATCGATCTTCATTGCTTCGCCCATCCTGGCCCTCTTGAAAGAACGTGAACCGCGTTACGTAGAGATCCGCAAGCGCCTGGCCGCCTACCCGCAGTCTCGCCAGGTCCTGACGCCCTCCACTGTGGCCGACGGCGTGCTGGTGGGAGCCAAGGTTGGCTCCAGCCCGGCCTCCTCCAAGGCAGTCGGTGCCCGGGCCCGGTCATCGGTGGTGACCCCCGACCAGGTTGTCCCCGCCGAAGCTGTGCCCGTCGGCGATAACGCCGACGATGGCGAGGTGCTGGCCACCAACGGCGACCTCAGTGACGCCAACGTAGAGCCCGCCACGACCAACGGGGGCAATGGGGCCAGCGAAGGCGTGCCTGTCGCCGGTGCAGCGCCTGTCGCCGGTGCTGTGGCCGCCGCTGGCGCCGTCGCCGTCGGGGCCGAGGCGGCCCGGGACGCATCGGGTTCGGCCGCCTCCAAGAGCGCTAGCAGTGGGGCCAAGGCGCAGACGGGTGCCCGCCGGGCGCCGCCGAGGCCGCGGAAGAAGGCCCCTCGCCGGCGATAGAGAGCGGCCCGTCGAGGCCCGCGGGCCGGGCGCCCGGCTTGAGGCCCAACTGTTGCGGGTTCCTGGCCACGGACGCTTAGCCCCGGTGGCGGCGCCACTGGCGCCGAAGGCGGTCACTGGCCGGGTAGTACGCTTTTTTCGGTATGGCTTACGACGCCGCTCGGATCAAGGACCTCGTGAGGGACGTCTCCGGGTTCCCGAAGCCGGGCGTCACCTTCAAGGACATCACCCCGCTCCTGGCCGACGCCCACGGCCTGGCTGCTTGCATAGACGGCCTGGCGGACAAGTTCGCCGGAGAACAGGTAGACAAGGTCATCGGTATCGAGGCTCGCGGCTTCATCGTCGCCGGTGCGGTCGCCTACCGGCTGGGGGCCGGCTTCGTCCCCGTGCGGAAGAAGGGCAAACTGCCCTGGCGGGTGTACTCGGACACCTACGAGCTCGAGTACGGCGTGGACACCCTCGAGGTCCACATCGACGCCGTCCGGGCAGGCGAACGAGTGCTTATCCTGGACGACGTACTGGCCACGGGCGGCACGGCGGCCGCCACCCGGCGGCTGGTAGAGCTGCTGGGCGGCACCGTCGTGGGCCTGGGTTGTGTCATTGAGCTGGGCTTCCTCGGCGGGCGCCAGCGCCTGGAAGGGATGGACGTGGAGGCCCTCGTCAGTTACGAGTAAGCCGATGTTGGGCACAAGTTCAAGGTAAAAACTGTTACCACTAGGGACAGGTGAACGGCACAAAGTGAGCACAGTCGAACGGGTACCCAGAGGCAAGGCCGCCGCTACGGTTGAGCGCGTCCTGCCTTGGCGGCGGCAAGGCCAGCCGGAGACGGAGGCACCTGCCCCTTTGTTGCAGGCGTACCGCGAGCGCCATCCCAAGGGCGACGAGAGCCTGATCCTGAAGGCGTACGAGACGGCCGAGCGCGCCCATCAGGGCCAGGTCCGCCGGTCCGGAGAACCGTTCATCTCTCATCCGTTGGCGGTGGCCACGGTGCTGGCCGGCCTGGGCATGGACGACATCACGTTGGCCGCCGCCCTGCTGCACGACTCGGTGGAGGACACCGCCTTGTCCGTGGCCGACCTCGAGGCTGACTTTGGCCCTGTGGTGGCCCAGATCGTGGACGGTGTCACCAAGCTGGAGCGGGTCTCTTTCGACTCGCGGGCGGCGGCCCAAGCGGCGACGATGCGCAAGATGCTCGTGGCCATGGCCAAAGACCCGAGGGTCCTGCTCATAAAGCTCGGTGACCGGCTCCACAACATGCGCACGCTGGCGGCCATGCCCGAGGCGAACCAGAAACGCTCGGCTCAAGAGACGCTCGACATTTACGCCCCTTTGGCCCACCGCTTCGGCATCGCAGATATCAAATGGCAGTTGGAGGATCTGTCCTTCGCCACGCTGCACCCACGTCGCTATGCCCAGATCGAGCAGATGGTGGCGGCCCGTGCGCCAGAGCGCGACATTTATTTGGCCCAGGTCATCGAGCAAGTCGAGGAGCGGTTGGTCGCCGCCCGGATCGACGCCCAGGTCACCGGCCGGCCGAAGCACCTTTATTCGATCTACGAAAAGATGGTGCTAAAGAACAAGGAATTCGACGAGATCTACGACCTCGTAGGCGTGCGGGTCATCGTCAAGTCGGTGAAGGACTGTTGGGCCGCCCTGGGCGCCATCCACGGCACCTGGGCGCCGGTGCAGGGAAGGTTCAAGGACTACATAAACACGCCGAAGTTCAACCTTTACCAGTCTTTGCACACCACCGTCGTCGGGCCACAGGGCAAGCCCCTGGAAGTGCAGGTCCGCACCATGGAAATGCACAACCGGGCCGAGAGAGGGATCGCCGCCCACTGGGGTTATAAAGAAAACGCCTCGGCGGCCGACGTCGCCTGGTTGCAGAGGATCGTGGACTGGTCGGCGGAGAGCACTGACCCGGCCGAGTTCCTCGAGAGCCTGAAGCTCGACCTGGAGACCGACGAGGTCTTCGTCTTTACCCCCAAGGGCGATGTGGTGGCATTGCCGGTCGGCGCCACACCGGTCGACTTTGCCTATTCCATCCACACGGAGGTGGGCCACCGCTGCATAGGGGCCCGGGTCAACGGCCGCCTCGTCCCCCTGGACTCCAAACTGACTTCAGGCGACAGCGTCGAGGTCTTCACCTCCAAGGTGCCTTCTGCGGCCCGAGCCGGGACTGGCTGAACATCGTCGTCACCCCCAGGGCCCGGAACAAGATCCGGCAGTGGTTCAGCCGGGAGCGGCGCGAGGACGCCATGGAGACCGGCCGGGACGAGCTGGTCAAAGCCATGCGCAAGGAAGGCCTACCGCTGCAGAAGCTGGTAGGAAGCGACCAGCTCAAGCGGGTGAGCGAGGCCATGCACTACGCCGACCTCGACGGCCTCTACGCCTCTATCGGCGAGGGCCACGTCTCCGGGCAGGCGGTGGCGCAGCGCCTGGCGCGCGAGCTGAGGGGCGGGGACCAGGACGTCCAGCTCCCCTCTACCGTCCGCCAGCCGAGAAAGGCCAACAGCCGCCAGGGGATCGGGCTTCATGTGGAGGGCCTCGACGACGTCATGGTCCGTCTGGCCCGCTGCTGCACGCCGGTACCGGGCGACGAGATAATCGGGTTTGTCACCCGGGGCCGCGGCGTCAGCGTCCATCGCAGCGACTGCGCCAATGCAGCGGCGTTGGCGGCCGGCGAAGTGGGCCGTCTCATCGAGGTCGAGTGGGACCGGGACAAGCCTGGCAGCTTCCTGGCTGCTCTGGAAATAAAGGCGCTCGACCGGAGCCGGCTTGGTGCGGACGTGTGGAAGGTGCTCTCCGACCACCACTTGAACATCGTGCGCAGCGAGAGCCACACAGGGGCCGACAGGGTGAGCAAGATGCGGTTCGAGTTCGAGCTGGCCGACCCGGCTCATCTCGAGTCGGTCCTCGGCGCGCTCAAGCGGGTGGACAGCGTGTACGACGCCTACCGGGCGTTACCGGGGTCGGGCAACAATGGCCGGGGCTTGGCCTGAGCGGGACCGGGCTGGGTAGGCCGGGGCCCGGTGGCGGTGACGAGGTGACTGTGGGCATGGGCGCAGCCGGGGCCAGGAGATCGGGGAAATGACGAGTGGCTGAGAAAGCGGACCTGTTCCAGGCCGCCCTCGAGCGGCGCCTGTCCGAGCAAGGGCCGCTCGCCGCCCGCATGCGGCCGCAGTCTCTCGACGAAGTGGTCGGGCAGAAGCATTTGCTCGGGCCTGGGCGGCCCCTGCGAGCGCTCATAGAGGCTGACCGCCTGAGTTCAGCCTTGCTCTGGGGGCCGCCCGGTACAGGTAAGACGACGCTGGCCCGCCTCATTGCCGGTGCCACCAAGCGGGCCTTCGTCGGCCTCTCGGCCGTCTCCGCCGGAGTAAAAGATGTACGAGAGACGGCCGAAGAGGCCCGCCGGCTGCTGGCGGAGCAGGGGCGGGGGACGGTGCTGTTCCTGGACGAGGTCCACCGCTTCAACCGGGCCCAGCAGGACGCGCTGCTGCCCTCGGTGGAAGCGGGCGAACTTACGCTGATCGGGGCCACCACAGAAAACCCCTTCTTCTCGGTCAACGGGCCGCTTCTTTCCCGCAGTACCCTGTTCCGACTGGACCCACTGTCGGCCGATGACATCCTGGTGCTCTTGCACCGTGCCCTCGAGCGGGAAAAGTCAGCCGCCGACGAGGACGCGCTGGTCTTCTTGGCCGGACTGGTCGACGGCGATGCCCGGGCCGCCCTCAACAGCCTGGAGGTGGCGCTGGCCCTGGCCGAAGCGGCCGGTCACGAGGTCGTCACCGCGGCGGACGTAGAGGCGGCACGCAGCACCCGCGCACTGCAGTACGGGGATGACGAGCACTACGACGTGATCAGTGCGTTCATAAAGAGCATCCGGGGTTCCGACGCCGACGCCGGCCTCTACTGGCTGGCGCGGATGCTCGAGGCGGGCGAGGACGCCCGGTTCATCGCCCGCCGCCTGGTCATACTGGCCAGCGAGGATGTGGGCATGGCCGACCCTCAGTCCCTCCTGGTGGCTGACGCCGCGGCCCGGGCGGTGGAGTTCGTCGGGTTGCCCGAGGCCCAGCTCAACCTGGCTCAAGCTGTGGTCCACTTGGCCAATGCACCTAAGTCCAACTCGGTCACGGCCGCTCTGGGGGCGGCCAGAGCAGATGTTGAGTCGCTGGCCACAGGCTCGGTCCCCAAACACCTCCGGGACGCCAGCTACAAGGGCGCAGCGCGGCTCGGGCACGGCAAAGGGTATGTGTACCCCCACGACGAGCCCGGTGGCTGGGTGGCGCAGCAGTACAGGCCGGCGCACCTGGAAGGGCGGAGCTATTGGGAGCCGACCGGCCGGGGACAGGACCAGCGCCGGGCGGCCGGGTCAGGGGAGACGGCCGGCGGCCAGCGCAATCCCGTGGGCCCGCCCGACCGTACTTAGTACGTGGGTTCCCGCGCCATGTCCGATTCGGGTGTTGCTGACGACGCTCTCTTGGCCGGCATGGCGGTCGGCGACGAGCGAGCCGGGGTGGCCTTCGTGCGCCGGTACCAGAGGCGGGTATACGGCCTGGCGGTGAGCATGGTGGGCGACCCGGTGCTGGCCCAGGACATCGCGCAAGAGGCGTTCCTGCGGGCCTGGCGCCACGCCCAGGTTTTCGACCGACGGCGGGCATCCGTCAGCACCTGGATGCTGACGATCACTCGCAACCTGGCCGTCGATGCCCTGCGATTACGCCGGCCGGTCGTGACGGACCCAACAGACATCATGTGGGCCAACCTGGTAAGCGGGGCGGCGGCCCCCGAGGAGCAAGCCGAATCGAAGGATGTGCGGGGTCGGATTTCGCAGGCGTTGGCCACCCTCCCGCCCGAGCAAAGCCGGGCATTGGTCCTGGCGGCGGTGTACGGCTACACAGCGGCGGAGGTAAGTGAGGTGGAGTCGATCCCTCTTGGCACGGCCAAGACCCGTATCCGCCGTGGCCTCCTCAAGTTACGGGCCGTCGCTTCCAGCCATGACCTGGCTGGAGGAGGTGCGGTGCCATGAGCGGCGATATGAAGGACGAAATGGGCACAGGTATGGGTGACTTCCTGCCACCTGCCTGCGCCGCTATCAGCGACGACCTGGCCGAGCTGGCCCTGGGTACCCTGACCGGCAGGGAAAGGGTGGTCGCCCTCAGCCACCTGGAAAGCTGCGCCCGCTGCTCAGCCGAAGTAGACGAGCTCTCGGCGGCCGCCGACCAGCTGCTGCACCTGGCTCCGTCTGCGGAACCGCCGGTGGGCTTCGAGGCCGGCGTGTTCGAGCGCCTGGGTTTGCAGGACAAGCCTCGACGGTGGCGGCCGTCCTTCAACGGCCGGTCCTGGGCGTGGCGGCCTTATACGTGGCGGCCCAAGGTGGCCGCTGCCATCGCCGCTTGCGCACTGGTCCTGGTTTTCGGCTTGGGTGCTCTTGTCGGCCATGTCACGGGCGGCGGAGAAAACTACCGGACCTCAGTAGTTGGGCCGCACTCGTCGATCACGGAGGCCGCTCTGGTTTCGGATGGGCACAGTGTCGGCCGGGTGATGGTTTATGCCGGTAACCCCACCTGGTTGTTCATGATCATGAACGACTCCAACTGGGAGGGCACGCTACGGTGTGAAGTCGTCATAGACCAAGGCCCAACGGTGGCCCTGGGCCGCTTCTGGCTGTCAGACGGCAAGGGCGCCTGGGCGGCCAGTGTGCCTGAGCCCGCCGGGAGGCTGAGCGAGGCCCGGGTCGTCAATGCCAAGGGCCAGGTGCTGGCGGTGGCCAACCTGTCCTAGGAGCGACCCGGTTATCCCAACCCCGCCCCGGGCCGCGACACGTTAATCTGGGTCGTTATGGATGCGAACGGGCTTCGACGCGCCTTTGTCGATTTCTTCGTCGCGCGTGGCCACGTAGAGGTCCCTTCCGCCGGCCTCGTCCCGCACCACCCACGGGCCCCGCTTTTTACCAACGCGGGCATGAACCAGTTCCTCCCGTACTTCCTGGGCGAGGAGGTGCCCCCGTACAAGCGGGCTACCAGCGTGCAGAAATGCGTCCGTGTGCGGGGCAAGCACGACGACATCGAGCAGGTCGGGCGGACACCGAAGCACGCCACCTTTTTCGAGATGCTCGGCAACTTCAGCTTCGGCGACTACTTCAAGCGCGATGCGATCGTCTGGGCCTGGGAGCTGCTGACGGAGGTGCTCGGGTTTGACGCCGAACGGCTCTGGGTGACCGTCTACACCACTGACGACGAGGCGGCTGACCTTTGGGCCGAGGTCGTCGGCGTACCTCGTGACCGTATCCAACGGACAGAGGAAGACAATTTCTGGGAGATGGGCGACACCGGCCCCTGCGGGCCGTGCTCAGAGATCCATTTCGACCGCGGTCCCGAGTGGGGGATAGGTGGTGGGCCGGTCGGAGGCGGCGACGAGCGTTACGTCGAGCTATGGAACCTCGTGTTCCAGACCTACGACCGCCAGGCCTCCGGAGAACTGGTCCCGCTCCCCAAACCCGGCATCGACACGGGAGCCGGCTTCGAGCGCATGCTCACGATCCTGCAGGGCGCGCCTACGGTCTGGGAGACCGATGTACTGCGCCCTGTGGTGGCTCGGGCGGAGGCGCTGACCGGTCGTACCTACGGCGACGACCCCGAGGCGGACGTAGCGCTGCGGGTGATAGCCGACCATTCCCGAACGATGTCGTTCATGATCTCGGACGGCGTTTTCCCCTCGAACGAAGACCGCGGGTATGTCCTGCGCAGAATCATCCGCCGCGCCGTCTTGCGGGCCAGCCTGCTCGGCACGTCCCGGCTTATCTGCCCGGGCATGGTGGAAGCAGTCGTGGACGTCATGGGGGATGCCTACCCCGACCTGGCCAGGAACGCCGACTTCGTCTCAGGGGTAGCCGCCCGAGAGGAAGAGCGTTTCCGCTTCAACCTGCGTTCCGGCATGGCTTTGCTGGAAGCGGAACTGGCCGGTGGGACGCTGATAAGTGGCGAGACGGCGTTCAAGCTGCACGACACCCACGGGTTCCCGATCGAGTTGACCCGCGAAATGGTGGCGGGACAAGGGGCGACGGTGGACGACGCCGGCTTTGCCAGCGCCATGGAGCGCCAGCGGGCGCAGTCCCGGGAGGCCGCAAAAGCCCAGACCGGGGCCGACGACACCAACCTTGAGCGCGTACAGGGAGCTCGTAGAGCAGTTCGGGCCGACGACGTTCATCGGTTATGGCGCGCTCGAGGGGGAGGCGCGGGTCCTGGCCGTGATCGACAGCGAGTCGGAAGGCCAGGTGGAGATATTCCTCGACCGCACGCCCTTCTATGCCGAAGCGGGCGGGCAAGTCGGCGACACGGGCACCATTTCGACCGTAACTGGCCGAGCTCAGGTGCTCGATACGACGGCTGCGCTCCCGGGTCTCCACCGCCACTTCGCCGTGGTCGAAGAGGGCTACATTGCGCCGGGCCAGGAGGCTCGGGCTGTGGTCGATGCTGAACGGCGAGCGGCCATCAGGCGGAACCACACCGGGACCCACCTCCTCCACTGGGCCCTGCGGGAGGTGCTCGGCCCCCACGTCAAACAGCACGGCTCCCTCGTGGCCCCCGACCGGCTCCGTTTTGACTTCTCGCACTACGAGCCGGTGACCAGGGCCGAGCTCGACAAGGTGGAAGACCTCGTTAACACCCAGATCCTGGGCGATCTGGGTGTTTGGACCGAGGAGCTCCCGCGCGCCGAAGCGGAGGCCAAAGGGGCGATCGCGTTCTTCGGCGACAAGTACGGTGAGCGAGTGCGGGTGGTGCACGCCGGCGACGGCTCCATCGAGTTGTGCGGCGGCACCCACGTCGAGCGTCTCGGCATGATCGGTCCGGTGGAGGTGGTGTCCGAAAGCTCGATCGGGTCCAACCTGCGCCGGGTAGAGGCTTTGACGGGCACGGCCACGCTCGAAAGATTGCGGACCAACGAGGTCCGGCTGGCTCACGCGGCCACACTGCTCAAGTCCACGCCGGACGACCTCGCCGCGGCCATCGAGCGGCGCTTGACCGAGCTGCGGGAGGCACAGGACGAGTTGCGTTCGGCGCGTCAAGCCGCTTTAGCCGGCGAGGCGGTGGCCCTGGCCGCGGCGGCGGCCGATGGGGCCGTCGTGTCCCGCCGGGACGGCTTGAGCGCTGACCGCCTGCGGGACCTCGCCGTCGCCGTACGCTCGCGCCCGGGCGTCCACGTGGTGGTGTTAGGTGGAAGCCCCGAGGAAGGAAAAGTGGCACTGGTGGCGGCGGTCGAGCCCGGCCACGGGCTGGAGGCGCCTCCGCTGGTCGCCACTGCGGCGCGGCTGGTCGGCGGCGGCGGCGGAGGTCGCAACCCCGAACTGGCCATGGCCGGGGGCCGAGACGCCAGCCGACTGGACGAGGCGCTGGAGGCGGTGCGCGCCGACATAGCGGGGACCACGAGATGACGGGGCCCCGCAGATGACACGGCCCGTGGAGGTAAGCCAGGCCCACGAGGTGAGCCAGGCCCAGGAGGTGAGCCAAGGCCAGGGGGTGAGCCAGGGCCGCGTGCTCGGGGTTGACCTCGGCCAGCGCCGGGTGGGCCTGGCCATCTCGGACAGCGGCCGCCTCGTAGCCAGCGCTTTTAGTGTGCTCACCCGGGAAGCTTCTCGTGACGAGGACCACGCCAACCTGGCCCGGGTGGTGGCTGAAACCGGCGCCAACCTGGTGGTCGTGGGCCTGCCATTGTCGCTGTCGGGGAGGGCGGGCCGGCGGCCAAGGAGGTGGAACTGGAGGTGGCCGAGCTGCGCCGCGCTCTGCCTGTCCCCGTAGAACTCTGCGACGAGCGCTTCAGCACCGTCGTGGCCCACCGCTCTCTGATCGCGGCCGGGCGCAGGGGACCGGCGCGCCGCCAGGTGGTAGACCAAGTGGCGGCGGCAGACATCCTGCAGACCTGGCTCGACCGGCACCGGAACACCTTTTCCAAACGGGCGGGCTCGGCGGTTACGTGACAGATAGGCCGCTAAGCCACATACCACCGGCTGGGGCCGTTGGAGAGGGGGGCGCTCCTTATGAGGAGGCCGGCCCCGTCGGCGAGCAGCAGCCGGGCCTGGATAACGGAGGCGCGGTCAACGAGGCGCCGGCGGTTACGCCCGGCCCCGGCAACGGCCGCCCGGGTGAGCAAACCGACGACCCCTGGGCTTCCGGGGTGGACCTGAGCCAGGAGCCCGACCAGGCTTACGAGAACCCCGAAGACAGCGGTTATGACGGGGCATATGACGACGTCGTTGAAGATCACGGCTACGCCGCATACCAGGACGAGGACGAGGACGTCTCACATGACGGCCCGTACGAGCAGAGCTTCGAAGAGCCCGAGGAGCAGGCCTACGGCGGCCCAGGGCGCCGGCATTCGGGTAGCAGTCATCACGCGCCGCCGCCGCCGGCGGCGGTTCGTCGCCGCCCTCGGCGTGGTCGTCGCTGTCCTGGTAGTGATCGGCATCGTCGGGTTCATCGGAGTCAGCCACGACATCCACCCAGGCGGGCACCCGGGACGGGCGGTCAGTGTGAGCATCCCCAACGGGGCGTCAACTGCCAAGATCGGCGACGAGCTGGCCAAGGCCGGTGTCATACACGGGCCGTTGGTCTTCGAGCTCTACGTGAAACTGGAGGGCGCCGGTCCCCTGATGCCTGGGACCTATCGCTTGGCCACGAACCAGCCTTATTCCAGCGTGGTGTACTCGCTCGAAAAAGGCCCGCCGCCTGTTATCGACAAGCTCGTGGTGCCCGAGGGCTTTACTATCCACCAGATTGCCGCCGCGGTGGGCCGCCTTCGGGGGATCGGCATCTCGTCCCAGGCCTTCATAGAGGCGGCTACCAGTGGCCAGGTCCGTTCGCCTTACGAGCCTGCGAACACCAACAACCTCGAGGGTTTCCTGTTCCCCGCCACCTACCCGGTCCAGAAAGGGGAAACGGCCGACGACCTGGTCCAGTACATGGTGGACACCTTCGACCACTACGCCTCTCAGCTCGACCTGACGCAAAAAGCGGCACTGCTTCACTACAGCCCATACCAGGTCCTCGAAGTGGCGTCGATCGTCGAGCGGGAAGCGAAGTTCGAATCTGACCGAGGCCTGATCGCCAGCGCCATTTACAACCGGCTGGCGGGGGGTATGCCCATAGGAGCCGAATCCACTCTGCTCTACGCGCTCGGCAACCCCAAAGGACCTATAAACATGGAAACTCGGAGCCCCTACAACACCCTTATACACAAGGGCCTGCCCCCGACCCCCATCTCTAACCCGGGCATCCCGTCGCTCCAGGCTGCCATGTCACCGGCCAAGACGGACTACATCTTCTGGGTCGAAATCAACCCTGACGGGAAGATGGGCTATGCGTCTGACGAGGCCGGGTTCAGCCAATTGCAGGTCGAGTGCAAGAAGGCCCATTTGTGTTGAGCAATGAAGGCCGAGGCCATCTGGCTCACGCGGGCCGCCCTCTGCGTACGTGGCCAACGGCCGTGACCGCTCTGGCCGGGGTGATCGGCAACCCGGTCGAACACTCGTTGTCGCCGGCGTTACACAACGCGGCTCTGGTCGACTTGGGCCTCGATTGGGCCTACGTCGCCTTCCCGGTCCCGGCCGGTCGCGGTGAGCCGGCCGTGGCGGCGATGGTCGAGCTGGGCATCAGGGGATTGTCGGTGACGATGCCTTACAAGGCGGCGGCAGCACGTGCTTGCCACCGCCTGAGCCCGGTAGCGGAACGGCTCGGGGCCGTGAACACGGTCACCAACTTGGCCGGGTACCTGGTGGGTGACAGCACCGATGGCCCGGGGTTTATCGACGCCCTCACGGACCAAGGGTGGGCGCCGACCGGTAAGCGGTGCCTTGTCCTCGGCGCCGGGGGGGCGGCTCGCGCAGTGGTCCTGGCGTTGGCGGAAGCGGGTGCCGGGCGGGTCGGGGTGGTCGCCCGCCGGCCCGACCAAGCAGAGGTTGCCGCCGCTCTGGCCGGCCAGGCTGGGGTGGTGGGCTCGGTCGAGTCGGCCGACGATGTCGACCTGGTAGTCAACGCCACGCCGGTGGGGATGGCGGGGGTCGAGGGAGACCGGCCCGCTGACCTGCCTTTCGGCCTCGACCCGAAACGGCTCGGGCCCGGACAACTCGTGGTGGACCTGATATACGCCCCGGCCACGACGACGCTCTTGGCCGACGCCCGGGCCAGGGGGGCGGACACGTGCAACGGGCTCGGCATGCTGATCCATCAGGCGGCGCGGCAGGTGATGATCTGGACCGGACGCGGCCCTTCAGTCGAGGTTATGTCAGCGGCCGCCATCCGGGAACTCGGCAAGCGGGCCGAGCAGGGCACCCTCGGGGATCTTCCGCAGCTGCGCGAGCCCAGCGGCTCGGCCTAGCGCCGCCGGCGTGCACACCTCTACGATCGACCGTTACCGGATGTTGGACCGGTTGCCAACCCAAAATTGGTACGTTTACCGGCCACAAGAGCCACGTCGGTACGGGGCCAACAAGGCTTGCCCCGTTTTCTCAACTTCGTTGGCGAAGATGCCGAAGTAATGCGCATTACAACCGGAGGTTGCCGTGTCCCTTGAAGGTACGCTAGAAACAATTTCTTTGCCAGACGTCCTCGCCCTCTTGTCTGTCACCGCCAAATCGGGTGAATTAAGGGTCGAATCTGGCGGCGGCGTTGGCAGCGTTTGGCTTGATGCTGGCCGTGTCGCCGGTTTTGACGTCGGTGGGCAGCACAGCGCTGTCGACGCCCTCTTCGCGTTGTTGCGGCTGAAGGACGGAAATTTCAGGTTCCACGGCGGCACCGAGCCGCTCAATCCCGTGGAACCACAGGAAGTGGCCCCGCTTATGGAGGAGGCCGAGGAGCGACTTGTGCAGTGGCCCGGGATATCGGCAGTCGTACCGTCGCTCTCGTCCCAACTGCACCTCGAAGCATTGGTCAACGCAGAGGTCACCCTCTCGCCCGAACAGTGGGCGTTGGTGGCGTTGATAGGCGGTGGCCGCAGCGTCGCCGACGTGCTCGGTCATCGTGGCCTGGGCGAGTTCGATGGTTGCAAAGCAATTAAGGAGCTGGTCGACCTGAGCCTTGTCCAGGTCGAGCACTTCGAAATGCCAGCCGAGACCGTGACGCTGACACCCGCTCCTCCTGTGGAAGACATTGCCCCGCCCGCTGAACAAGACGTGGCCCCGACGCCGGAGTTCCACGAAGAGGAGCTCACGGCCAACGGTTGGACCGAGGCAGAGCTGAGTGGTCTTTCGGATGTTTGGAACGACGAGACCGGTCAGGTGGAGAGCGCGCTTGCCGTAGAAGACCAGCCCGAAGCTGAACCCGGCCAGCCGGTGAACCGTGGGCTGTTGCTCAAGTTCCTCGGTTCGGCACGCAGCTAGCCTTTTCTCAATCCGAGCGCACCGCAGGCCGAAGATCAACGCGATAGTGGAAACGCGCGCGAGGGGAGACCATGGATACAAGGTTGCGTGACCGGGAGGGGGCGCTCTCCGAGGACGAACAGTTAGGCGTCGTCCTCGTAAAGAGCGGGATCATCACCATCGACCAGCTGAGCGAGGCACTGGGCCGCGCTCAGGAGCGAGGTGGCAACCTCGCCCGGGTGCTGATCGAGGACAAATTACTTACAGAGGAACAGTTTGTCGGCACGCTGGCCGAGCAGCTGGGCCTCGACTTCGTCGACCTGGCCGACTACCCGGTCGACCCTGCCGCCGCCCAGATGGTGACCGAAACTCTGGCCCGGCGTTACCTCGCCCTACCCATTGGTTGGTGGGAGGGCCGGCTCATCGTTGCGATGGCCGACCCGTCCAATGTTTTCGCCATCGACGATATCCGCACTCTCACCGGTGCCGAGGTCCGCCAAGTCGTGGCCACGGCCGAGGCCGTAAGCGCGGCGATCAGTAAGTACCACCGCAGAGATAGCGAGGCCGAGCACATAAGTGCGGAAGCGGCCGCTACGAGCGGGGAGGACGATGACGAGCGCCTCAGCAACATAAAAGAGGTGCACGAGGACGCGCCGATCGTCCGCCTCGTCGACCTTCTAATTAGCCAAGCCGTTAGCGACCGGGCTTCGGACATCCACATCGAGCCGACCGGTAAGGACCTGCGCGTCCGCTACCGGATCGACGGCGTGCTGCACGAGATCATGCGCAACCCGCGCAACATTCAAAACGGCATTCTCAGCCGCCTGAAAGTGATGGCGGACATCAATATTGCCGAGCGCCGCATCCCCCAGGACGGGCGCATAAGCATGAACATCCAGGGCCGTCCGGTCGACCTGCGGGTGGCGACGCTGCCGACTGTGCATGGTGAAAAGATCGTCATGCGCGTTATCGATAAGCAGACGGCGCGCCTCAACTTGTCCGATCTTGGCTTTTTACCGGCGAACATGCGACGTTACGAAGCCGCCTATGCCAAGCCGTACGGCACCATCCTGGTCACCGGCCCGACCGGGTCGGGAAAGTCGACGACCCTGTACGCCACCATCAATATCCTCAACGAACCGACCAAGAACGTCATAACCGTCGAGGACCCGGTCGAGCTCCAACTCGACGGCATAAACCAGATCCAGGTCAATATGAAAGCGGGCCTGACCTTCGCGGCCGCGCTGCGCACGATCCTGCGGGCCGACCCCGACATCATCCTGGTCGGCGAGATCAGGGACCGGGAGACGGCCACGATCGGCGTCGAGGCCGCTCTGACCGGCCACCTGGTCCTTTCGACGTTGCACACCAACGACGCTGCCACCACCCCCAACCGGCTTATAGAAATGGGCGTGGAGCCCTTCCTGGCGGGTAGCTCACTCGACTGTGTAGTGGCCCAGCGCTTGGCTCGTAAACTCTGCGAGCGCTGCAAACAAGGTTTCAGCCCCGACCGCGAGCAATTGCTGGAAATGGGCTGGGACTTCACCGGGATCGAGCTCCCGGACGAGCTTTTCCGGGCCGTGGGTTGTCAGGCTTGTGGCAAAACCGGCTACGTCGGTCGCTTCGCCGTGCACGAAGTATTAATCGTGAACGAAGAAATCGAGCGCATGATCGTCGAGCACGCCCATTCCGAGGACATCCAGAAGGCGGCCGTGGCGGACGGCATGGTACCTCTTCGTCAAGCGGGTTTGATCGCGGTGGCGGGCGGCACGACATCGCTCGAAGAGGTCTTGCGCGTCATCGCCTAAAGGCGAGGTTCGCGAACCTCGGTAACCCGGAATTCCGGGGCCGTCGTCTCAAGGCCGGTCCGGAAGCCGCCGAAAAGTAAGCGATGCAGACTGCCTCGCGCAAAATCGGCGAGTTCCTCGTGAACCGCAAAGTCCTGTCGAAGGACGACCTCGAGTACGCGTTACGCAAAGAGGCCGACTCCGGGGTGCCGCTGGCCAAGATCCTCTCCGCCGAAGGCCTCGTCAGCGAGCGTGACCTTGTGGCCGCGGTGGCGGACCAACTGAGCATACCGTTTTGGGACCCGACGACCACTCCCGTGTCACCGTTGGTCGAGGGGATGATCCCGGCCGAACTGGCCATCAAACACATGGTCGTCGGGGTGGGCGTCGACGGGGACGCCCTTCTGGTGGCCACGGACAACCCGCTTGACGACGGGACGATGTCTGTGCTCGGCCAAGCGACGGGCTGGAAGCCCAGGCCGTGCCTGGCTACCCGGGCTGACATTGCGGTGGCGCTGACAGCCACCTACGGCCCGAGTGCCGACCCCACCGGGGCCGCCATTGCCGGCAGTCCCGAAGCCCCCCAGCTCCACGTGAACCAGATCCTTGTGAAGGTGGTCGAGGCCAGGGGTTCAGACCTTCACCTCACGGCCGGGCGCCCGCCCATGGCCCGTATCGACGGAGCCCTTCTGCCCTTGGAGGAGTTCGACGTCATGACCCCCTCGAAAGTCCGGGACCTGGTTTACGAGATCCTGTCGCAGAAACTCCGGGAGCGCTTCGAGACCAACCTGGAGCTGGACACTTCCCACGTGGTGCCCAATGTGGGCCGGTTCCGTTTGAACGTTTTCCAGCAGCGCGATTCGGTTGGAGCGGTCTTCAGGACCATCCCCTTTGAGATCCTCTCGCTCGAGCAGCTCGGGATCCCCCGGGCGGTGCGGCAGTTCGCCGACTTGCCGCGCGGGCTCGTCCTGGTGACGGGCCAACCGGATCCGGGAAATCCACCACGCTGGCCGCTTTGATCGACATCGTCAACGCCACCAAGCCACTGCACATTATGTCGGTCGAGGACCCGATCGAGTACCTCCATCACCACAAGACGGCAGTCGTAAACCAACGCGAGGTGGGGGAGGACACCAAGAGCTTCTCGGAGGCCCTGAAGCACGTCCTGCGCCAGGACCCCGACGTGATCCTGGTCGGAGAGCTCCGGGACCTCGAAACCATCCAGACGGCGCTGACGGCCGCTGAGACCGGCCACCTTGTGTTCGCCACGCTCCACACCCAGGACGCGCCCCAGTCGATCGACCGCATGATCGACGTTTTTCCGGCCCACCAGCAACAGCAAGTTCGTACGCAGTTGGCCACCACGATCCAGGGGATCATGACCCAGCAGTTGCTGCCGCGGGCCAGCGGGCTGGGCCGGGTCGTCGCGTGCGAGATCCTGGTGGCCACGCCGGCGGTGCGCAACCTCGTCCGTGAGGGCAAGAGCCACCAGATTTACAACGCAATGCAGGCCGGCGCCAAGTTCGGGATGCAGAGCATGGACCAGGCGCTGGCCGACCTGGTGAAAGGCGGCATAATCAGCCGCACGGTGGCCGAAGAGCGTTGCGCCAATGTCGAAGACCTTCGTCGCCTTATCGGCGCCGGCGCCTGAGACCGTCGTGCGTCTCCCCGATCCACTAGCCGTCCCCACTCATAAAGCCACAGCCTGGAGGGCCTAATGCCTCAGACTACATTCGCCTATAAGGTCCGTGACAGCTCCGGGAAGGTGCTCGAGGGCACGCTGGAGGCGGACAACACAAGCTTGGTAGCCAGCCGGCTGCGCCAAATGGGGTACACGCCGGTGAACATCGAAGCCCGGTCCGGCAACGTCGCCAAGAAGGAACTTCACCTGCCGGGCATGGGGTCCCGTGTGCCACTGAAAGAACTGGCCGTCTTCAGCCGCCAGTTCGCCACCCTGATCACGTCGGGCCTGACGCTTATCCGGGCACTTACGATCCTGGTCGAGCAGACCGAGCACCCGGCCCTGACCAAGGTAATTACAGACGTCCGCGCTCAGGTGGAGCGAGGCGTTTCGCTGTCGGCTGCGTTGGGCTCGCACCCGAAGGTGTTCAACCGCCTATATATCGCTATGGTGCGAGCGGGTGAAGCGTCCGGCTCGCTCGATAAGGCGTTGCTTTCGCTGGCGGACACGATGGAGAAACAGGTCAAGCTGAGGGGCGAGATCAAGTCGGCCATGGCGTACCCGTGCGCCGCCCTGGGTATCGTAGTCGTAATTGCGGCCGCCGTGTTGTTGTTCATCGTGCCGATATTCAAAGGTATCTACAAAGAACTACACGGGACGTTACCAGCTCCGACACAGATGCTGGTCGACATCTCAACCATTACGGTAAAGTTCTTCCCAATCGTCCTGGTGCTCATCGTCCTGAGCGCGGTCGGCTTCCGTTACTTCATCAATACCCCTAACGGCCGGGTCCTGTGGGACACAACCAAATTGAAGGCTCCCGTTTTCGGGCAGCTGGCCAGGAAGACCTCTCTGTCACGGTTTGCGTCGACTTTTTCCGCCTTGCTTAAGGCAGGCGTGCCCGTCCTGGAGTCGCTCGAGATCACCCGGGATGCCTGTGGCAACATGGTGGTGGCAAAGGGGATCGACGCCATTATCGACAATATTAAGAGGGGCGAACCGATAGCCAGGGGGCTCGCCGAGCACCCGGTGTTCCCGGCCATGATGAACCATATGATCAGCGTGGGAGAAGAGACCGGTGGTCTCGATGAGATGCTGGGGAAGGCAGCCGACTTCCTGGACGGCGAGATCCAGCGCACGGTCAACTCTTTGACGTCGTTGCTGGAGCCACTGCTGATCGTGGTGCTCGGCGGGGCCGTCGGCGCCATGGTCATTTGCCTCTATTTGCCCATGTTCAACGTGGACAAGCTGGTCAACCAGGGCCAATAAGCCTGGTTGCTCCCCAGCTCGGGTAGCTGGGTAACTTCTGAACCCCGCCTTATCGGCGCTAGTCCCTATTTCCTTTCAGCTCGGGCCCGCAGTGTCCCCTCCTGGGGAGGCTGCGGGCCACTTCGCGTCTTGCCGCGTATTTCTCGTTTGCCCCTGGCGTTTCCCTAAGAATTAGCCAAGGAAATTACGGAACGGGCCTCAAGGGCCTCGAGAGGACCGCCGACGTTTTCTTGGAGCGAGCACCGGAGCAGGGCGACCGTCGATGCAAATGCGGGAGCCAAAGCCCTGAGGCCAACGTCGAGATGACGAAGCCAAAGGGGCTCTGCCTGGGGAACGAGGTCCGGGTGTCCCCGGGCAGGCCCGTGAGGGCCTTAGGGCAACGCTCGAAACCATAACCATTAACGAGAAAGGACAAGAGTGCTTAAGCACCTCAAAGAGCGGCGCCAGAGCGAGGAAGGTTTCACCCTTATCGAGCTCATGGTCGTCGTGCTCATCATGGGCATCCTGATGGCGATCGCCATCCCGACGTTCCTGGCCACGCAGGGCAGTGCCCATGACGCGGCGGCCAAGTCCAACGCCACCAACGCCCTCACCAACGAGAAGGCGTACTTCGAGAGCAACCAGGTGTTCCTGGACGCTCCCAGCTCCACCAACGGCAACACCCTCGACTCCAACCTTCCCTGGGGTACGGGTGCTAACGACGTCGTGGCCATGGCCGCCGTAACGCCCTTTGCCACTCCGTTCGCTGAGATCTCGTCCGGGACGACCAGCACGATCCTGTTGATCGAGGCTAATTCGAAGTCAGGCGACTGCTTCTACATTTACGACAACGAGAGCGGCACGACGCCGACGCTCGGCTATGCAGAGACCAGCGGTGGCTGCAACGCCACCCCCCCTGTGCCGACCGCCACGCAGGTGACGGCAAATGCTGGGAAAAACGCCGGGGCGAACATCGTGGCTAACGCCAGCCTGGCCGCTACCAACTGGTATTCTGGCTGGTAGAAATATCACTGGCTCTTATATTCAGAGCCACTTAGATTAGCACCTCAAGTGCCGGGAGGAGTTTCCTCCCGGCACTCGCATTTAAGGCCTCGGAGCTCAGGCCGATGAAGTTGTTAGCCCGGCGCCTAGGCCCCCAAAGCTGTAACAAAATGCTCCTGGAAATGTCTCAAGCCGATATTAGGCAACGTCGAGAACTAAGAACAGCAAGCACCCAAGCAGCGGTCCTGCACTTGCAGAGTGTAGAGGCCGATCTTCAACAGCTTGCCGGGCGGGCTCAGCGGGCCTCAGCGCCTCGCTCGGAGCCGTAATCACACAGAGAAAGGAAATCACGAGTGCTCAAGCACCTGAAGGAGCGGCGCCAGAGCGAGGAAGGCTTCACCCTCATCGAGCTCATGGTCGTCGTCCTAATCATGGGTATCCTGATGGCGATCGCCATCCCGACCTTCCTGGCCACTCAGGGTAGCGCCCACGACGCGGCGGCCAAGTCCAACGCCACCAACGCCCTCACCAACGAGAAGGCGTACTTCGAGAGCAACCAGGTATTCACCACCGGCGCTGCCTCACTGGACTCGAACCTGCCCTGGGGGTCGGCTCCGGCGGCATCTAACACGGTCTCGGCTGTCGCCGGCACCACCGCCTCGGGCGCTCTCACCGCCGCCACGACTGGCACGGCCCTGCTGATTGAGGCGTCGTCCAAGTCCGGCAACTGCTTCTACATTGCCGATGACGAAAGCCTGTCAACTCCCGTTCTGGGGTATGCCGAAAGTAGCGGTGCGTGCCTCGCCACCAGCGCGGTCACGCTGCCCACTAGCGCTCCGCTCGCCAGCGCCGGGAATGCCGGGGCGAACATAGATACCGGGACCAGCGTCACGACCTGGTACACCAGCTGGTAATTACTACCATCCGGCGGCTCCGGTCCTAGGACCGAGTTAGCCCGGGAATGACAGTGCCGGGAGCTCGATCTCCCGGCACTTACATTTAAGAGGCGAAATCGAGCCGGGTGTGAACCGACCTGCACGAGGCTGCGAAAGCGGCGGGGAAACGGCCGAAGTTCACTCAAGGGCGTTCGACTTCGGGCCGATGACCAAGGTCACACGGCCTAAAACCAGTCTTGCGCAGCAGTTTGCGGGAGAGAGTTCCGGCCGCGAGAGAGGTCATAAGAGCGGGTGCCAGTGCGACCTGGAGAGAAGGGTCAAGAGTGAGGAATTACGTCAAGGAGCAGCCCCAAAACGACAAGGGGTTCACCCTCATCGAGCTCATGGTCGTCGTGTTGATCATGGGAATCCTGATGGCAATTGCCATCCCGACGTTCCTCGCCACTCAGGTGAGCGCGCAGGACGCCGCGGCTAAGTCCAACGCTACGAATGCGTTCACGGCTGAGAAGGCATACTTCGAAGACAACCAGGTTTTCACCGACGTGGGCACGGTGGCAGCAGGCGACAGCGTCGACCCTAGCCTTCCGTGGAGTGCGAACCCTGCCTCAACGGCGACCGTCTCGGCTGCCGCGGGCACCATAAGCGGAGGGAACTTCGCCGAGGTGACCGGGACGACGACGACCGCTTCATCGCTCTTGGTCGAGGCCCAGTCCAAGTCGGGTAACTGCTTTTACATCTTCAATGACGAAGCCAACATCACCGCCCCAATCATCGCCTACGCGGAGACAACCGGCGGCTGCAATGGCGCCCCAGACGTGCCCACCGCGGCGCAGGTCGCTGCCAATGCGGGCAAAAACGCCGGAGCAAACATTGTGGCTAACACCAACCTGCTCGATTCTGAATGGTATTCGGGCTGGTAAGCCCTTTCTTTCGTCGTGGCAGTGCAGGGGTATTAGCGAAGGCGCGTTGCTCGGTTGGCGCCCGTGTTCAAATGACACATGACGGCAGGGTGTGACTCCGCCGTCGAGTTACCGGTTGGCGCGCGGAGAGCCTAAAGGCCCGCGGTAGTAGTGCCGATCCTAAGACCACCAATTTACTGGGCTCGGGAGGACCGAATTGAGAAAGCATGTGACAGTAGGTCTTGACATCGGGTCATCGGCCGTAAGAGCGGCCGAGGTTACCTCGGACGGCGGATCTGGTCGCGTAAGTCGCTTCGCTCAGGTTGGCCTACCCGCGGGTGCTGTTGTAGAGGGCGAGGTGCGGGACCAGGCCGTAGTGGCCTCGGCAATCAAGCGCCTATGGTCCGAGGGCGGCTTCGCCAAGCGCGACGTAGTAGTCGGGATCAGCAGTCAGCGGAGCATGGTACGCCAGGTCGAGATGCCGAAGATGAACCCGAACGAGCTGCGTTCAGCCCTGCGGTACGAAATGGGCGACCTGCTGCCGATCCCCGTCGAGCAGGCCGTGTTCGACTTCGTGGAGCTGGCCCGGGCCGGCCGAAGGGTGATGGTGGAGAGACCACTCAGGTCCTGCTGGTAGTGGCGCAACGGGAAATCGTCATGGAGCATATCGACGTCGTCAAGCGCGCCGGCCTAAAGGTGCGGGCCGTCGACTCGTCACCGTTGGCATTGCTACGCGCCGTACCGCCCGGAGGTGAGGGCCTCGAGGTGGTGGTGTCGCTCGGTGCTCAACTGGTTGTTGTCGCTGTTCGTGAGGGGACGACGCCGCGGTTCCTGCGGACGGTCACTAGAGGGGACCAGAGCTTCGCTGGGGCGAGGCAAGAGAGTGTCGGCGCCATGGCCGGTGCGCCGGCAACGGCGAGGACATCGGGTTCCCCAGCAGCGGCGGGCAAACTCGACCCCACCGTAGAAGAGGTAAGAGGGTCCATCGAGTACTTCCTGGCTTACGCTCAGGGTGCCCAGTTAGAAGGGTTGGCGCTTACAGGCGGTGCCGCTCGTGGCCCCGGTGTTGCCGAACGCTTCGCCAAGGTCCTGGGCATGCCCGTTAGGCCAGCAGTCATCGGCCTCGAATACGACGGCGCCGAGCTCGACCTCGGTGAGGCCCAGTTGAAAGAGGCCACGCTCAGGTGGGGAGCGGCCGTAGGACTGGCATTGTGGGGGACGGGGAACGACCCGGCTTTATCCCTCGTACCGGCCGAGGTGAAGGAGCGCCAGCAATACCAACGAGCATTGGCAGCTTCGGCCGGCGGTTTGGCGGTCGTCGCCCTTTTGCTAGGGGGCGTGTCGTTGGCTCGCGACCACGCGGCGGCCACTGTCGCCGACGAGGTGACGGCGGAGAACGCACAGGCGGCGTCTTTGCAGTCGACCATAATAAAGATTCAACCGAGTGCAGGCATCCACGGTCAGTTACTGACTGAACGGGGCCTGGCCGTGCAAGCGCTGTCCGGGGACGTCGACTGGGTTGGGCTACTACACCGGATAGATGCAGCCCTACCGCACGGCGTAGCAATTGACTCCATAAGCGTCTCGCGTACTGTTGCGCCCACGGCGGGTGGTACGGCGGCAACAAGTCCAGGTAGTGCGAGTGCGTCAACCGAGAACAGTGACATCGGGCAGATAACGATGTCGTTGACTACTACAGGAGGGGCTCCGTCTGTGGCGGACTTTGTCAGGCAAATGTGGGACGTCCGGGGGGTTTCCGCTTTATGGGTGTCATCTACTACCTCCGGGCAAAGCGCCAGGGGTGCCATGCAATTCTCCGCCACGGCGAACATCACTGAAAAAGCCCTATCGGATCGTTCGGCCGGCCTGCCCGGCGCCAATTTGCCAGGAGTGCAGCCATGACAATGATGCGCCGGGTCGCCCTTATAGCCCTCGCCGGTTTTCTGGTTGTGGTCGCGGGTTGGTACCTCGTGTTCTGGCGGTCTGAGAGCTCGCATTTGCGGGCGCTGAAGGCCCAGGAGTCAAAAGCGGCCGCCAATGTTTCTCAGTTGGAATCCCAACTATCGGCGCTTCGAGTCCTGCAGCGTGAAGTCCCGGCCGAGAAGGCTGCGATCGATAAATTGGACCAGGACATACCCCAGGGCCCGAGCCTCGACCAGTTGCTTGACGCCGTCAATCATGCAGCCAAAACGGCCGGCGTGGGACTGGTTTCCATTTCTACTCCGCCGCCCAGTGGCTGGGGAACCGCAACCGGCTCTCAGAGCACGACGGCCGGCGGCGGTCCTCAAGTCATGACGTTGTCCATCTCAGTCGATAGCAACAACACTGGCCTTCTGCGCTTCATCACCGCCCTCGACTCCGCGCCGCGTCTTTTCGTGGTGGACAACTTTAGCCTCAACAATTCCGCGCCAGGGGCGATCGGCTCCACTGGTCTAACTGTAGAGACGTACTACGTCTCCTCGACGTCGAACGACCCGGCCTCCACCAGCAACCCGTAGGCTCAAGTCAGAGCCCGCACCAGTCGAGATTCCTGGCGATGAACTCTCGCTCTTTCCTCGCGGCGCGTGCCAAACGGGCACGCGGAGCAGATGGGTTCTCCATCGTTGAGGTGATGGTCGCCCTGGTGGTCGTCATGCTGGCGGCGGTCACATTGGCGTTGGTCATGACAAACGCCGTCACCGCCGTCAGCCTCGGCCAGCAAAGCCAGGCCGCCAGTAACCTCGCCGCGTCCGTGGCGGCGGAAGCCGAAGCGCTGCCGTGGGCGACTCTCGAAGAGGGCCTGAGCGGTACCGACCCGAACCTCGTCACCGACGAGAAGAGCGGGGGCAATGTCGGCCAGGCCACCGGGAGCGGCACTTATTATTGCTACGAAGGCCAGCCGTTGTTCGTGAGCGGGGCCGGCAACCTGATGGCCGCTACTTCAGCACCGCAGTGTCCGACAAGTGGTCAAGGGAGTTCTGGGTGGACCTGGTATAACCCTTCCTGGTCGACCGGGAGTTGCTACCAGGGGTTGGCGGCGGAGCTGGCGGCCGTCTCCCCGGCTGACGTCCCACTTTCGTCCCACGCCATTTGTGTGACCGAAAATAGTACGAAATATAGCGTCATTGTGTACCCGACGGTGGCGCAGGGTTCCTCGTACCCGCCCACGGAAATCCAGGTGTCGGTCGTGGTGACATGGTCCGCCGGGAGCAGTCCGGGTACCGGGCTCACCCGGGTGACGAACACGGTACTGATCACGCAATGCCGAGTGAGCGGGACGCCCCCGACCGATGGTGGCACGGCGACTGCGTGCTCGTCATGAAAAGGTCTTCAACGACGCGCCTCGCACGTGAGGTCCGCCACCGCGAAAAGGATCACGGAGATCAGGGCTTCTCGCTCATAGAGATGATGGTCGCTACTGCCATCAGTCTCGTGGTCCTGTCGATAGTGCTGGTGGCGGTGATTGAGGGGCAGCGCTCAATCAACACAATTGCCGCCCGCACGGCGGACAGTGACGCGGCGCAGCCGTACATGGACCAGATGGCTCTCGATACTCGGGGGGCCACCGAAGTTTCGGTGCTCTGCCCAACTACTTCTGGGACCGGCTGGTCAAGCTGCACGAATTCGGGCACGGGGGAGACCTCGGGCTCGATGCTCCTTACCTACCACGTGGGCGCGTCCGTGAGCTACAGCGGTTATACGTGTGAAGCGTGGTTCATGAATGGTTCGGACCTCGAGTACAGCAGTTGGGCCGGCGGCACTGGCGATGGGACGACGCTGCCGACGCCAAGCAACCCCACCGTCGAATTAACCGGTGTGCAGTCGGGGAGTTTTGGCTACTTTCAGTCCTACACGGGACTGGTGGACATCAGCATTAGCGTACTGAGTGCGGGTAGCGCGAGCGAGTCTGGGAGCCAACAGGCGAGTAGCCCGTCCGCTCTAGAGACCCAGGTCGACAACGCCTACTCGGTGCAAAGTGTCCCGCCCGGACAGTGTTAATTCGATGAAAGGCCACGGACGACCGTGAAGAGACCATCGCTGAAATCGCGAGTGGCGCGCCAGCGTGGGCCGCAGTACAAGGCAAGAGGGAGCGAGGAGCTGCGCTCATAGCTGCGTTGCTGGTGGTGATGTTGGTGACAATGCTCGGCGCCGTGGCGCTGCAGGAGTCCATCGACGCCAACCACCAGGGGGCGACCACAGCCAAGAACCTGCAAACGGTCTCAGCGGGAAGGGCCGGAGTGGACTCGGTGCTGGCCGGCATCCAGTCGGTGCGGGCTCAGGCCGTCTTGAACGGCGGTAGCGCCAATCCTCCGTGCCCGAGCATCACGACAGCGAGCACCGTCGGTGGAGCGGTGAACGGTGCCAGCAAAGAGACCTACTCGTTGTGGTACGAAGTGTTTTCGAGCCAGCCCGACGGCCCCGCTCTGAGCGAGTTTGGGGACGCAGTGCAGCAGGTGTTGGACTCTAACCCCGGCGCCACGACGTGGCCTACCGGGCCCAACTCGCCCACCCTTCCGAGCGGCTGGCTAGCGCCCAGTTACTGCGGGCCCGCGGGCATGCAGGGCCTGAGTGCTACAGCGGGCGCCATTAATTACGTTGCGGTGGCGGCGGGCGGCGATACGAGCTCATCGGCGACGGCGTGGGTGGGCAAGCCATCGGTGGCTTTGCTGGAGTTGCAGCCCTATGTGCCGGCCAGCACCACTACATCCTCATCAACATCGACCTCAACGTCGACGAGCAGCACGACAACCAGCACCACGACGACTACCACTGTCCCGAGCACGACAACGACGACGCACGGAACGACGACAACAACGAGCGCGCCGACCACGACTACGTCCACAACCACGACGGTACCCACGACAACGACAACGACGCCGAGCTCGAGCGGCTACGCGACCTTCTCTGAGGGCGTCTTTGCCGGCGACGAGCTCACCATGAGCGGCAACTTCCAGCTGTACGAGGTTTCTGGCGGCCCCTCCATCCCACCCGGCATCCCCACCTATACGCCCGGCTACCTGGACTGCCAGAACACGGGCGACTATTACAACGGCGACGTGTGGGCCGGAGCGACTGGCAATGTGTCAGTGAAGAAGGCCGGTACCGACGGCACCAGCGGAAGTTGCGTCGTGGCCGGGAACCTGTACCTCATCCCGGAGTCTGGGCCGACTGCTGCCTACCCCAGTGGCGGGGACACGAGCGCTGAGGCCGGGTCGACCGTGTTCAGCGCGTCGACCACGATAGACGGCAACGTGTACGTCGCGGGCACGGGTGATCTATCGTCCTCCGGCAATGTCTCCATGGGCAGCATCTTGACCAACGGCACCGTGACACTGACGTCGGGCACTGTTGCCGTCAACGGGAGTATTTATGCCGTCGGCAATGTGAACGTGACGTTGAACGGAGGCTCCTATATCAGCGGCAATGTTTACAGCGAAGACGGCACGGTCACCATAACGATGGACGGGGGCACTTTTACGGGCTCGAAGCACCCCGACACTCCGTGGCCGACCTCTCCTTCTCCGTGCGCCGGCAGCTACGTGACTTGCGCTTCTTCCGGGAATGGCCTGGTAACCCCATTTCCGAGCAACCCCTTCCCGACCCTTACGGCGTCGAACTTCTCCGGCTATAGCGTCTGGGTGGACCCAAACGACACGAAGACGTACCCGAGCGGGTGCAGCTCGAATGTTAATTCCAGCGTGGCCAGCACGGAAAACAGCAGCAAGTACAGCTCGACTTATGCTAATTACCGTCCGGCCGCAGGAGATGCGACCTACGCCGTCTATCACGAAATAGAAACGGCCACCACGCCTACGGTCATCGAGACCCCCTGTGCGATTGAATGGGCCGACGGTGCCACAAACGGGGCCATCACCGTCAACGCCAACGTCGCCATTCTGGCCCAGGGTGGGTTTACCACAGGAGGGGACTGGGCCAGCCCTGGCCTGGTCGGCCAGTACAGCTCGAGCACGTACGACGTCTATATGGTTGTGCCTTACAGCGGATCGGGCACGTACCCCGTGAACGGGGAGCCAATCGCAGATTCTGTCGAACTGCCCGGAGTCCACCTCGCAACCGCCGAATGCATACCAATACGCGACCGGCGACTACGCGGCCGGTGACATCTGGCTAAAGGGTGGTTCGCCGGCGTTCGGCACCAATGTGTCGGGCAGTAACCCGCAAACTCAGAACGTGAAAGTGTTCTTCTACACTCCCGACAACATGTGCACGGCGGCGAACCCCGAATTGACGGGGCAGGTTTACGTCGGGGGTTACCTCGCCACTGGATCCGGGTGGACCATGACCGTAGACCCCGACCTGGTGCCGCCGTCTCAAAGTCCGACGACGACCACCACCACCGTGCCCAGCACCACGACGACCACCACATTGCCGACGACGACGGTTTCGTCTACCACAACGTCCTCTTCCACGACGACCGTGCCGCGCAGCACCACGACGTCTTCCACCACGACCGTGCCGACGTCAACCACTTCCAGTACCACCAGTACCACCACCCCGTCTACGACCACGAGTACAACGGCTGTGGCGGGGAGCTACTGGACCCTGAGCGTTATTTCGCTCGGCTAGTTCGTCGCGCCGGCATCCGTCCGCGCCACGCGCTGGGCCAATTCGGGACAGGCTGTACGATGACCTGTCGTCTTGCGCTTTCTCACCGCCGGCGAGTCCCACGGCAAAGGCCTGGTCGTGACGATCGAAGGCTTGCCCGCCGGTTTATCTGTCGACGCTGAGTACATCTCCGAAGAACTGGCTCGTCGCCGTCTCGGCTATGGGCGTGGCCCTCGCATGCGTTTCGAGGCTGACGAGCTCACCCTGCTGGGCGGCATCCGTCACGGGAGGACGCTCGGCTCCCCGGTAGCCATCGAGATTCGAACCCCGGCGTTGCTCTTCCGTAAGGCGTGACGTCAGGGGGCGGAGGCACGACCACGACGACCACGCCCGCTATGACGACGACAACTGTGGCGGGTACAACGACGCGGATTTCCGGGACGCCAACCACAACAACGGTGGCGTCGGGAACCTGGAACGTCACGATCGTCGGAATCCAGTAAAGGCCGCCAGAGAACTAGCAAAATAGAATCGCGGAGGCTCGCGACGCCTCTAGACAACCAGTTGCGCAGCTCGCGACCGACTGGTGAGCACCAACCCACGGGATGATATGAGCTGGAGCTCGCCATCGGTGCCGAGCTCAAGCTCCCAGCCCTGCGAGTGCCAGAGGTGGTGGTGCCGGCTGCACGCCAGCACCAGGTTGGAAAGCCGGGTCGGGCCAGCTCTGGAAGCGTATTGAATGTGATGGGCTTCGCACCACGCTGGGGGCCGGTCGCACCCGGGGTGTCGGCAATGGCCGTCCCGGACTACCAAGGCCGCCCACAACGCCGGGCTCACGGTGCGCACCGCCGACCCGTAGTCCAAAATGGTCGAGCGTCCGGACATTACGATGCGGTGCAGCTCGGCGTCGCAGAAAAGACGAGAAACGGCGCTCCCAGAAAGAGGAGTGCCGTCCGACAGCCGTCCAGGTCCGCCGCGGGCCAGGTCCTGGAAACTCACGATGACGGACAGGTGGGGACGCTGTCGGGCGCCGGTAGGCACTGAGTCGTAGTGGTCCAAAAACCACCGGCACAAGTCAACCAGAGCCTCAGCGCGCCTTTGGGCGGCGGTGGGCAACGGTGCTTCGCCAGGTATTGGC
The DNA here is from genome assembly GCA_963749305.1 of uncultured Acidimicrobiaceae bacterium. Classification (GTDB taxonomy): domain Bacteria; phylum Actinomycetota; class Acidimicrobiia; order Acidimicrobiales; family Palsa-688; genus Fen-671. Next base: position 274,996 of record CAVVMN010000008.1, on the reverse strand, counting down.
CTGGCGTTACGATCACCCATGATCTGGGCTAGCGCGGCCTCCACGATGGCGGCGTCTTCGGCCGCAAGGTGGCCCACGAGCTCTCTCCTGCCGTCCAGCGTCTGCGACAGATGCAGAACTGAGGAATGGTCGGCGGCGTCGCGCCCTTCCTCCTCCGCCTCAGCGTGCATGCGCCACGAGCGCATGGCTGCCGCGGTCTCTGCCACCGAAAGCTCGGCCAGAAGCGGGGTCATCTCGCCTTCGTGCGCCGCATACAGGGCGGCCCGTTCCGCAGAGATGTTGGCCATAATGGCGGCCGTTTGACCGGAAGAAAGGATGCCATCCGCCCACGCTGCCGCTGTCACCGGGAGCGAGGCCAGCCGACCAGCTGTGACTGCTTCCCGGTGAGCCTCTTTTCGCGACGCTCTCCCGTGGGCGGCCAGCCAGGCAGTCAATGACAGCGATCCGTCTTGACGCCAGCCTTCTCCTTCGTCAAAATCCCGTAGGGCTCCCGAAATTTTGGCGTCCAGGCGGTCCCTCAACCAGAGAGCCATTTCGATCTGTTCGGCGCTCGGCGCTATAACCAGCTCTGTGACAGCTTCCGCTAGCCCCTCCAACATCTTCCTATCGTACATGTGTTCGATCCCAGACCGGCGTAAAGACTGAGGAAATTCCACTCTTTTCAAGGGCAAGAAGGTAGGTCTAGAGTTAGCCGCGACCAGCGGCTGAAGGTTTGTCGGTTGCACAAGGCGTCGGATTGGGTCGTTACTTGGGGACCAATTGGAGGACCGGCCGAATTCTCGAAGATATTCGACGAGGCCCGCGGTGATTTAGTCTCCTCTGCAGTCCTCAGACCAAAACAGCGAAAGGACGCGAACTTGGCCCAAGTACTCTTCGGTATGGGCGACCTTCACCGCGTAGTCCTCGACTCCCCTCGAGGAACGCGTTTCGGAGCCGAGAGGTGCTGTTCCGTAAGCACGACAGCGCATATCTCGGTCAAAGGGCCGGACACGACATGAGCCGGGCGATGTTTTCGGGCGCCCATACCTTGTTCAGCGCCTCACCTGTCTGGCCATAGGGCAGCGCGGCTGGGGTCATCGGGAGAGCCGGTACGATGGCTGGTCGTGTTGCGCTTTCTCACCGCCGGCGAGTCCCACGGCAAGGGCCTGGTCGTAACCATCGAGGGCTTGCCCGCCGGTCTATCTGTCGACGCTGAGTACATCTCCGAAGAGCTGGCTCGTCGCCGGCTCGGCTATGGGCGTGGCCCTCGCATGCGTTTCGAGGCCGACGAGCTCACCCTGCTGGGCGGCATCCGTCACGGGCGGACGCTCGGCTCCCCGGTAGCGATCGAGATCGGCAACTCCGAGTGGCCCAAATGGGTCGAGGAGATGTCCCCGGCCCCTGGTCAGACGACCAAGCCGCTCACCCAGCCGCGGCCTGGGCACGCCGACCTGGCCGGCATGCAGAAGTACGCCCTCCCCGAGGCCCGCGACGTCCTGGAGCGGGCCAGCGCCCGGGAAACGGCGGCGAGGGTCGCCGGCGGGTCACTGTGCAAGTTGTTGCTCCGCCAGCTGGGCATCGAGATCGTGAGCCATGTGGTCCAGATGGGCCCGGTGGTGGCCAAAGGGGGGCGTCTGCCGGGGCCGGACGACCTGGAGGCGGTCGACCTGTCTCCCGTGAGGTGTTTCGACCCCGAGACCGAGGCAGAGATGGTGGAGGCCATCAAAGCGGCGGCCAAGGATGGGGATTCGCTGGGAGGGGCGGCTGAGGTCATCGCCTATGGGGTACCGGTAGGGCTGGGCAGCCACGTGCACTGGGACCGCAAGATCGATGGCCTCCTGGCCCAGGCGATGATGAGCATCCACGCCGTAAAGGCGGTCGAAATTGGGGAGGGCATCGAGATTGCCGGGCTCCGCGGCTCGGCCGCCCACGACCCCATCGGTTGGGACGAGGAGCAGCAGGTCTACCGGAGGGAGTCCAACCATGCCGGCGGGGTCGAAGGCGGCATAACCAATGGCGAACCCGTAGTGGTGCGCTGCTACATGAAGCCGCTGTCCACCCTCAACCGTCCCGTGCTGAAGACCGTCGACGTGGTGACCAAAGAAGAGACCGTCTCGTTCAAGGAGCGCACGGACCACACCGCGGTGCCGGCGATGGGAGTGGTGGCCGAGACGATGATGGCCTGGGTGCTGGCGGCCGAGGCGCTGCGCAAGTTCGGCGGCGACTCGATGGCCGAGGTGCTCCGCAACCGCGACGGGTACCTGGCCAGCCTGCGCAGTTGAGCTCGTCCCGGCCCGCGGCCGAGGCGGCGCGCCGCAAGTGTGTGCTGCTGGTGGGGATGATGGGCGCCGGCAAGTCGACGGTGGCCAGCCTGTTGGCCGCCCGCCTGGGCTGGCCTTTGGTGGACACTGACGCCATGGTCGAGAGCCGTGCCGGCGCCACTGTGGCGGAGGTCTTCGACCGCGACGGAGAGGCGGTCTTCCGGGCCGCAGAGGCACAGGCGATCGCCGAGCTCGAACAGGTGGAGGAGCCGTTGATCGTGAGCGTGGGGGGCGGAGCCGTACTCAGCGAGACGAACCGCTCAGCCATGCGGGCCGCAGGCACAGTCGTGTGGCTCAGGGCGCAGCCCAGCGACTCTGGCGGCCAGGGTAGGGAGCGGGAGGAGCCGTCCCCTTCTGCAACCGCGGTGGCCTTACACCCCAGGCCGCCTTGGAGCAGCTCGCCGCTGAGCGCCAGGCCTACTACCAGGACGCCGCTGACCTCACCGTCGACGTAGACGACATTTCTCCCGGCCAAGCCGCTGACCTGGTGATGAGCGCCCTGGCGAGCGCATTAGCGTTGTGAGCGCCGTGCGCGAGATAACCGTGGACCTGGGGGACAGGTCGTACCCCGTCCTGGTGGGCGACGGAGCACGGCACAGCCTGGGCCAGGTGGTCCCGCCAGGAGCCAAGAGAGCCGCCGTCGTCACCCAGGAGGCGGTGGGCGTGGAGGTGGAGACCGGGACGGAACAACGCACCTTCCTGATCGGCGAGGGCGAACAAGCCAAGTCCATGAGCACAGTCGAGGACTTGTGCCGTGGTTTTGCCCGCTTCGGCCTCACGCGAGCGGACCTGGTAGTTGGTGTCGGCGGGGGAGTGGTGACGGACGTGGCCGGGTTTGCCGCCGCTGTCTACCACCGCGGAGTGGCAGTGGCCCATGTCGCCACCACCTTGCTGGCCCAGGTCGACGCCGCCATCGGCGGCAAGAGCGGGGTCAACTTGCCGGAGGGCAAAAACCTGGTCGGCGCCTTCTGGCAGCCGGTGGCCGTAATTTGCGACACCGAGGTCCTGGCCACCCTGCCGCCACGCGAATACCGCAGCGGCCTGGGGGAGATGGCCAAGTACGCCTTCCTGGGGGCGCCCGACCTGGCTCAGCTCGACCTGGACGCGGCGGTGGCCCGCTCGGTCGAATTGAAGGCCATCCTGGTGGCTGCGCGACGAACGGGAGACGGCCAACCTGGCCGGCGAGGGGCAGCCCAGTGGCCGCGCCCTGCTCAATTACGGTCACACTCTGGCTCACGCCCTCGAGACGGTCGGCCAATACGACTTGCGGCACGGGGAGGCCGTGGCCATCGGGCTCGTATTTGCCGCCCGGCTGGCCCGCCAGTTGGGCCGAGTGGACGACGAACGGGTGGCGGACCACGACAAAGTGGTGGCCGCCTACGACCTCCCGTCCCGACTTCCCGCCGGGGTCGACCCGGAGGCGCTGGTCGAGGTGATGGGGCGGGACAAGAAAGTTACGGGAGGCGGGCTGACTTTCGTCCTCGATGGCCCGGACGGGCTCGAGGTCGTGCGCGGCGTGCCGGCTAATACGGTGCTGGCCACTCTGCCCGAGCTGCAATAGAACGATGCCGAGGCCGATGCGCGTTAAGGCCGTGAGCGGGTTGTGCCGATCATTAAGGCGTATGGCAGTATTGCGCGCCGCTCGCGACAGCGGCCAAGGCAAGCGGTGATGGGGGTGCCCGCCGGCGCCGAAGCGGCCGTCATCCTTGGCGTTTTTGGCTTGTTGGTCGGTTCCTTCGCCAACGTCGTCATCTACCGTGTTCCGGCCGGGCGTTCGATCGTCAAGCCGCCGTCGGGTTGCCCCGTCTGCGGCACTCGAGTGCGGTCCATCGACAACATCCCGGTCGTCTCTTGGCTCTTGCTGAGGGGACGTTGCCGGTCGTGCCAGGCCTCTATTTCGCCCCGTTACCCGATCGTCGAAGGACTTATGGGCCTGCTCTTTGCGGCCATAGGCCTGCGTTTCGGCATTTCGTGGACGGGCGTAGCCCAAGCCATTCTGGCCGCCGGCCTGGTGGTGCTGGCGTTCATAGACCTGGACCACATGCTCCTGCCCCGCAAGATCGTGTACGTAACCTTGACGCTGGTGGCCGTGGCCCTAGTGGCTGGGGCGGCTAGCGGGAGCCAATGGCACCGCTTGGCAGTGGCGGCGATCTGCGGGATAGTGCCGTGGTTTTTGTTCTTCGCCATCAACTTCATCCAGCCCAAGGCGTTGGGCTTCGGCGACGTTCGGTTAGCCTTGCTCATAGGTTTTGGCCTTGGGTGGCTGGGAGCGGCTTACGCTTTCCTGGGCTTTATTTTGGCCAGCGTCCTGGGCGCCATCGTGGGTGTTGCCATGATCGCCATGGGTAAGGCCGGCAGGCGCACTCCGATACCCTTTGGGACGTTCTTGGCCGCCGGTGCGGTGTTATCGGCCCTCGTCGGTAGTCCCGTCGTAAACTGGTACCTGGGCCAGATCCACTGAGGGCGACAGGGTCGCCGCCGGCGTGCGGTGCCGGGTCTAAGGTGCTAGCCGGTCCGCCGGCCAACTTTCTCGGCGATCTGCGATCTTGGCCCGAACGCGTCGCATTGGGGGGAAAGAGGGAGAGCCGGCCATCAGCAGACTTGGCTGCCAGGTCGTCAAACTGCTTGATGTCCCGAGTGTTCTGGCGTATGGGCAGAGCCATCCCGAATTGGCGGCAAAAGGGAAACTTCTAGCCAAAAGGCAAACTGGTAGCCAAAAGTGTCGTCCTACCGCACTTTTGGCTACAAGTTTGCCCATCTGCTACAAGTTCGGGGAGTTGGCGTGGGTCGAGTGAAGGCAGCCCGGCACCTGACGCCTGGGCAGGTTCGAAGCCGATCGTCTTCATGCGGACTGCCCCCAACGACAACCACGACAAGTGCTCGGGCCGCCACCCTCAGCCTGCCCTTTTCGACGTCGCGACATTCAGCATCGAGATTGACCAAGAGGACGTTCTCGGAGCCTTCTACGAGGCTGAGGACGCACCGTCCCAATGCGACTTTCCAGCCGATCGGGTCTGCCCTTGAACAGCTCAGGGACTGGTCGCAAACCGAAATGCTCGACGTCACCGGGAGGCGCAATCCTTAGGTTTCCACCCGAGCTCGACCCCGCAGAGGATGCCTTCTAGTCCCATCGGGCGGGACGGTAGGCGAGCGCTCGGTGCGTACCGGGAATGTATCGAGAGCTCGCCTGTCGGCCTCGTTAATGTCTCATACCGACCTATCGAAGGGGGAAATGAACAATGAAACGCACTCCGTTACTCGTGGGCGCTGTTGCACTCGCAACCGTCCTGGCAGGCCAGACGGCCGATGCCGGCACGATCACCAGTACCGACACCAAAGCCCTGGCTGCCGCTGAGACCGGCTACGCCAAGGTGCTGGGCGAATACAAGCCCGGATCGGCGTGGCTCGCCCAGTACAGAGCCGCCCTGGCCCTCGTAGTTACTGAGCAGGGAAGGGTCACGGACGACCTGTACCCGCCGAATCCCAAGCCAAAGCCGAAGCCATCACCGACGACTACCACGACTAAGCCCAGTACGACCACGACGACGGGCCAGACCGTTGCCGCCCAAGCCAGTGCGTCTGGTGATAACGCCGACGCCAGCATCGACCCCCTTGGCTACTATACGGGGTCTGAATCACTGCTGGTCCAGGCTCAGCCGGCTCAACCGGGTGTGCTGACCTGGGACATCACCTGTGATGAGGGGAATGGTGGCACCGCCGACGGCGGTACGCAGCAAGCCACGTTGAACTTCCCAACCACCGAACAGCTCACCCTGCCGGCTACGAACCCCTCGGGCGGTTGCAGCATCACCGCTGACGCCCAGCTAAACGGCTCGGGCACGGTGACCATCTCGTGGATAGTGACCGGCACCGAAGTGAACAACTTCTGAGCTATGCACCTGGCAAGGACACAAGACGAATGCCCTCAGTGACAACCCATCCTCGTTCCGTTTGTCGACGCCGCCAACCAGGCTTCCGAAGTCGCAGGAGCCTCGGCAATCCGTTCAGTTGCTAGTGAGCCCTCGGAAAGACGAACGAGGCAACCCAGGCAGCCGCCGCCCGTGCGACGCACGAAAGGGCCGGGCACCGATCGGCCCTTTCGTTAAGCCTTAGAAGCGACCTTGGTGGATAGCCGGGAGACGAGCAGCTCGAGGAGGACGAGCAATGTGTCGCGGCACGAAGTACGGTCCCGGGCGTCCACATGGAACACTGGCACTACCGGGTTGATCTCCAGCGCGTCGCGGACCTCTTGGATCGGGTAGAGCTCGGCCCCGTCGAAGCAGTTTACTCCCACCACGAACGGGAGCCCCTTCTTCTCGAAATAATCAACGGCGGCGAAGCAATCCTCGACCCGACGGGTGTCGACGAGCACGACGGCGCCCAGGGCTCCATTGATGAGGTCGTCCCACATGAAGGTGAAGCGCTCCTGTCCGGGAGCGCCGAAGAGGTACATGACCAGAGATTCGTCGACGGTCAGCCGGCCGAAGTCCATGGCCACCGTCGTGGTCAACTTGGCCGTCCCGGCAATGGCGCTGTGGTCGTCCACGCCGGATGCCACCACTGTCATGGGGGCCTCCGTCGTCAAGGGTTCGACCTCAGAAATGGCGCCGACAAATGTGGTCTTGCCTACGCCGAAGCCACCGGCGATCACGAATTTGACCGCCGTCACATGGCTATTGGAGGTTGTCTCAGAGAGCACGGACACGTTCAATCATCCTCGTTAGGGCGGACAGTTCGATCTCGACTGGGTCGGTTTGATGGATCCGGATGGCGCCGATATCAAGCAGGTCGCCGACCAGGACCGTCACCACCTGACTGGGCAGGTGCATGTAAGCGGACAGTTCGGCAATTGATACGGGGCGGTTGGACAGCGACAGCAGCGCCCGCTGCTCTGTGGTTTTGGCCAACCTGGCCCGATCGGCGAGCGTTTCGACCAGGGTTTCCCAGCGCAGACCGGGCCGGCTCGTGGTCGTACGGCCGCCCGTCAATATGAACGGGCGGATGAGCCCTAGGGGTTTTTGGGTGCCTTCAGTGCTCACCGCGGCGCGTTTCTTTTTACTGGCTTAGGACTTGGGCGCGTAGCTGGGTTATGAGCATGGGGGTCAGAAGCGCCCCGATCTTCTCCAGCAGGAGGTTGGTCTGGTAGCCGACGAGGCCGATGTCGCAGCCCGCGTCGGCGATTACGCCGAGGTTGCTGCCGTCCGAAATCGAGGAGACGAACAGGTAGCCTCCTTCCATGGCAGTGACGACCTGGTGAACTGGCTCCCAGCCGAAAGCCTTGGCTGCGCCTCGGGAAAGACCGACCATGCCGGAGATGATGGCGGCCAGCCTTTCGGCTCCAGAGCGGTCCAGCGTGCGAGACATGGCCATCAGTAGCCCGTCGGAGGAGACGGCGACCGCATCGCAGACGCCGGCGCTGCTCTCTACAAAGTTGTCGAGCAGCCAGTTGAAGTTTTTGACGTCCGAACCGAGCGTGTCAGTGCTCATCTTGCGTTGTGCTCCTTTTCGGGGCGGCCCTCTACAGTGACCGACAGGTATTGCGACAGGGCTCCCGAGAGCCCGAGCGGGTTGCGGGAGGTGGACATGGTGGTCGGCCTACGCAGGGAGTCGTCTTCTTCCGGCAACGACGCCCCAGGTACTCGCCGGGTCAGTTTGCGCAGGGCGTCAGCGGTGCTGCGAGCCTGAGCCGCAGGGCCGACTACGGACGCCACCGGGTCGGGGGCCGAAGAGCCCCACGAGGCGGCGCCTGGTGTGATGGCGGGGCCATTGGCGCGACTGGCCGTGTCGCTCAGGGCGCGACTTGCAGCCGCGGCAACGGCGGTCCCGGCCAGCGGTGCTCCGTCAAATGAGCCCGGTTCGGGCCGGAAATGGTTGCCCCCGACGTTTTTGAACTGGGCCGCCAGCGGGGCCGAGGCCCCGAGGTCAGGTGCGTAGGACGAGGACCGGTCCTTACCAAAAGACGGGGAACTGCCCACGGCAGCGGGCAGGGCTTCGCCCACGGGAGCGCCTGTCGAAGGCTCGTGTGTTCCAGAAGCCCATCCATGCCCGGGCAGGATGTCCTCGGTGGTCACTAGGTCTGAGGCTGACGAGCCGTTCGTGCTGTAGCCGTTGTAAGAGCCATGGGACGGTTCGGCAACAGCCGGGGAGAAGGAGCCGTCATCTGTGGCCGTCGTTACTTCCTCGTCCCGAGCCACCTCGTCGGCGACGATGTCATGCTCCGGTTCTTCGTGCTGAGCAATGGTTTCCGAGTCGTACGCCTCGTACTCCACGGGCTCTACAGGTTCTTCGTAACCCGTAGCGACGAATGAGCCACTCTGGGACGCGAAGGTCTCCTGCGTGGGGTCGGTTTGTCCGTCGGGCTCTGAAGGCGTCGTGATGTCTGCCGTACCCGACGCTTCCGATGCCTCAACGGGCGGCTCAGCGGGCAGTGCCCAGTCAAACGGTTTTACGTAGGTATCAGCGGCGTCCGCCTCGATGACGGCATCGTCAGTTTCGGCGGCAGAAGCACCGTTTTCGTCTGAATGCTCGCCGGCCCGGCTGAACCAGACCGCCCCTAAATCAGTAATTCCAGCGCCGGCGACGGCGCCCAGGCCGTCGTCGAACGCCGGGCTCTCAACGTCGAGCCCCGAGCTGACTGCATGCGAAACGCCATTGTTGTAGACCGGCTCATAGACCGGCTCATTGCCGGGCTCATAGACTGGAGCCGCCAGGCCCTCGGCGACATAGTCGTCGTACTCGCCGTTATCGAGGACGCCTTTATCGAGAGAAGAGGCACCGTTGGTCTCGGGCTCGATTGGTGCCTCGAATGGCCTGTCCTCAAACGACGTTGAAGCGACCAGGGAAGCGGCCAGCCCGAGGGCAGCCTCGTTGACGGCCGAGGACGCCTCCGGCAGGGCACGTGCGACGGGCCCTCCATAATCGGGGCCATTAGTGACGCTCCACGGGGCCGACTTCACCTCGGCGCCGGCAGAGAGGTCGGCCACCGCTTCCTCGAGGAGAGGGGCGGGGACCTTCACCCGGGCGACGAGGCCGCCGGAGTGCGACGGCTGGAGCGAGATGGCAATCCCGTGGCGGGCGGCCAAGCGGCCGGCCACGAAATGCCCGAGGTAACGACCGGGGACTTCCCCGTCCGCGCCCAGACCCTCGAGACGCTGGTTGGCCGTGGCCAGGTCCTCGCTCGACATCCCGATACCGGAGTCGACGATGACGATTACATAGCCACCTTCCAGGAAACGGCCATATACGTCCACGGGTGCGGCCGGTGGAGAGAAGCTGAGGGCGTTTTCGATCAGCTCAGCCAGGATGTGGACGAGGTCAGTCGTCACGATGCCCGGTTACCATGGCGGGGTCGAAATGGTGCAGGCGCAAGCGTTTGTAGTCCTCGACTTCGGCCGAGGCGGCGCGGGCCACGTCCATGACCGGCACTGAGGCGCTCCACTGGCGGGCCGGCCCGCTGCCGGCCAGGATGAGGAGCGATTCGGCGTTGCGTCGCATGCGGGTGGCCAGGTGGTCGAGGCGGAACAGCTCCTCGAGCGAAGTCGGGTCGGCTTCCTTCAGCTCGATCTCGGTGATGTACTCGAGCTGCCTGGTGACGAGGTTCTGGTTGCGCCGGCCGAGGTTCACAAATGCGTCGGACAGGTTGCGCCGCAGAGCCGCTTGGCCGGCGGCCAGCTCGACGGCAGTCTTGTTGAGTGAATCGAGGGCGGTGGCCACGCCGGCCACCTCTTCGATGTTGCCCGCTCTAACTTTGGGCAACTCCGGTAGCTCGCCGCCGGTGGCGTCCGCTTCGAGGATGGCATGAACGGTGGCCGGCAGGGACACGGTGGCCAGTTGTTCGGCCTGGTTGGCCAGGTCGGCCAGGGGCCTGGAGACGGCCCGGCTGACCCGGATGACCAGAAGCAGGCCGAGCAGGCGCCCGGCCAACCCGAGGGCGGCGAGGGCGACGGCCTCCCTTTCGTCCTGGGCCGTCCTCGTCTGTGACAGGGTCGGAAGAAATGGCCAGCCCGGCGACCGCGACAAGGATGGCCAGGGGCACGGCGAACGCCGCAAGTAATTTGGATCTGATCTGGCGGAACACGGTTGCCTTTCTTGTGGCTCGACTTTTACTTGCTATTCGCCTATCAAGAGGTTTCGGGACTGGTGCCAGATGACGGTGACCTGGCTGAATGGCCGCCGCGTCAGTGTCGCCGGAAACCTCTAGCAGCATCGGGTTTGCGGACGCGGGCATCGGGGATCGTGGTGGCGCCGCCGGTCTCGTGCGGGAGGCCGATGGCCCACCCGAGCACATCGGTGTCATCAGTCAGGTAGATCACTTGACAGCCGCGGTCGGCGAGGGTGGTGATAAGCGCCGCCGCCCTTTCGGCGTCAAAACTCGTCGAAGGCTTCGTCGGCGAAAACGGCGTCGTCATGGGCGAAGTACTCGCTCTTGGCCCAGTCCTCGATGGTCTCTTGCGGGTCGAGCGATGGCGGCCCGGCGGCCACCAGTGCGTCATAGTCGCGCCTTTCCTGTTCAAGGTTGGCCTCAGCGGACCGTTCGCTGCTTTTGGCCTGGGACTCGGCCGTCTGCGTGGTCGACACGGCGGCGGCCAACTGGTCCCGGTAATTTGTCACCAGTCCCGGCAACGGGAGCCCTGGCCCCCAATCGGGGATGCCAGAGCTAATCAGGGCCATACCCGAACGAAGAGCGCTGTGGGCGGTGTCCAGGGCTCCCTTGGCCTCCTGGCTGGCGGCGCGAGCGGCCTGCGAAATATCGTCGGCCTGGCGTACCGCATCGTGTTTTTCTTGTTCGGCCGCGGCCAGCGCCGCTTGCAGGTTCATGGCCTGCTGGATTACCGCCTCGGGTACGCCGCGGCTGTCGCGGGAGTTGCGCGCCTGTTCGAGCGAAGTGCTGGCGCTATGGCGTTGACCGAGGATCCTGTCCAGGTCGGAGAGGGCGGCGGCCAGCGAGCGGGCGGATTCGGCGTCGGCGCGGACCGCAGCCTCGTACGTTTCCTCGGCCGAGGAGAGACGAGTAGCCAGGTCGTCGAAGCGGGCGAGGTCCTCAGCCGCCACTGTGGAGTCACGGGTGGCGTGCCGCGCCCCGTCTGCGGCCGCCCTGAGAACCTGTTCGGCCTCTGCGACCAGCGCCCGCTTGTGGTCGACCGAAGCGGCATGCTGTTCCTCTGCTATCGCAGTGGCGCGCCGCAGCTGGTGCTCGACGTCGGAAGCAGCTAATGATTTTGCCGCTCCCGGTCGAAAAGGCGGCCGATATTACGGCCGCCCGCGCCGCCCCGTTCGCCGCCACAACAGCTATGGCAGGGTGCAAGCCCTGGGCCAGGATCGTCCCGTCTACATCGCGAAGTTCTTTGAAGCGCACCTGATGTACTCCGTTGCTGGATTGGGTTACTGGATTGGGTTTACTGAGGATTTGCGGTTGGTTGGTGATCGGTTTGCTCGGGTCCGGCTTTGCTGAGCAACTCGAGCGGTGCCTGTACTCGAGCCGTCCTGGTGGTGGCTGGGTTGCTCGCCGAAGCTTTTTTATCTCGTGCTTGAGTCGGCTCGGAAGAAGACGAACTTGAGCGCGGCCACGTCCGGGCTGCAGGTATAGAGCCCGGTGCCTCGGAGCGGGAGTCGGTGTCGGACAACGGTGGGGCGCAGGCACATTTCTAGTAGAGACTCCAACCGGCCCAGGGTAAGCTTCCGCGGCACCGGCACTGAGCGAGCCCGTGCCAGCACTAAAGGAGTTATATGGCACCCCAGGAACCGCCGGCCCGTCCGGAGCTGACCGTCGTCACGGGGCTGCAGGACGCGGGCCGGACAGGCCGGGCCGGCGCCAGGACGAGGGGCCGGAGCGGCTGCCCGACGCCGTCGTGGTGCTGCTTTCGGGGCCCAACCTGAGCCTGCTCGGCCAGCGCCAGCCGGAGGTGTACGGGCGCGACACACTGGCTGACCACGTCGCCCGGGCGACGATGGTGGCGGCGCGAGAACGGCCTGGCCCTCGAGCACGTCCAGTCGGACTACGAAGGTGCACTGGTCGAGGCGGTGCACGAAGCGCGTGGCCGAGCGGCCGCCATCGTCATCAACCCGGGGGCGCTCACGCCATTACTCGTGGTCGCTCCACGACGCGCTGGCTGCCTTCGACGGCCCGGTGATCGAGCTGCACCTCAGCAACCCGAAGCGCCGGGAGGCGTGGCGTCACGTTTCTGTTATCGGCCCCGTAGCGACCGGGGTGATAGCCGGGTTCGGTGGTGACGGCTACCGCCTGGCCATCGAGGCTGTGGCGGCCATGCTGCGCTCTGGCCGTTCCACCCGATAGGTCCGGGCACCCAGAAGGTGGAGTGAGCGACATGCGCCTTTGCTACAGCAACCTCGCCTGCCCTGAGTGGTCTTTCGAACAGACCGTGGAGGCCGTCGGCACCTACGGGTTCGACGGGCTCGAAATACGGCTCTTCGACGGAGAGGTCGTAACCCCAGCTCTCGACGAGCGTTCCAGACGACGAGCTGAGGTCGCGCTGCGTGAGAGCGGTGTGGAGGTAGCTGCGCTCGACACGTCGCTTCAAGTGGCTTCAAAGGACAGTGCGGAGTTCTTGGCCGGCCTCGACTCTCTGTCCGGGATGGCCCAGCAGTGGGGCGCGCCTTTGATGCGGCTGTTTGGGGGAAAGCTCCCGGCGGAGCCGGCGGCCCGGACCGAGGCCCTGAAGCAAGCCGGCGACCTGTTGGCCGAAGCGGCGCCATTGGCGGGCCGCTACGGCGTCCGGTTGGCGGTCGAGACCCACGACGATTTCTCGAGCTCTCGAACGGTGGCAGAAGTGCTTTCATATGCCGGTAGAAGTGCAGGCGCCGTATATGACTCGCACCACCCACACCGAATGGGCGAACGTCCGGAGGAGGTCCTGGCCGTTCTGGGGCCAAGTATGTGGTACGTACAAGTGAAAGACGCCGTGCGCCAGCCGGGAGACGACCGGTGGCAGCTCGTACCTCTGGGCGAGGGCGAAGTGCCCGTCAGGGAGTTGGTCGGCTTGTTGCCGGCGGCCGGTTACGACGGCTGGGTTTCTCTGGAGTTTGAAAAGAAATGGCACCCGGAGCTGGCCCCTCCCGAGGAGTCCCTGGGCCCTCAAGCCAAACTCCTGCGCGAATGGCTGCAGCCGCGTCCATGAGCTCTGCACCTCTCGGGTTCGGCCTGGTTGGTTGCGGTGTGATTTCCGAGACGTACGCCGCCGCCCTGGAGGGCCTTTCGGGAGGACGCCTCGTTGCCGTGACCGATGTGGACGCCGAACGGGCAGCCAAGTTCGCCGCCGAACATGCCACATCGGATGCGGGCAGCCTGGGCCAATTGCTGGCCCGCCCCGACGTCGACGTCGTGTGCGTCTGCGTCCCGAGCGGGCTTCACGCTGAGGTGGGCCTGGCCGCCGCCAGGGCCGGGCGCCATGTCGTGGTCGAAAAGCCGATCGACATCACCCTTGAACGGGCGCGGAGCCTGATCGACGCCGCCCGGTCGTCAGAGGTGAGCCTTACGGTTATCTCGCAGCAGCGGTACAACCCTGGTGTGCAGCGGGCCAAGGCACTTCTCGACGAGGGCCGCTTGGGCCGCCTGACCGAGGTCTCCGTGAGCGTGGCCTGGTACAGGAGCCAGGCTTACTATGACAGCGCCGGCTGGCGAGGGACCTGGGCGCTTGACGGCGGTGGCGCCTTTATGAACCAGGGCGTCCACTACGCCGACCTGGTCTGCTGGCTGTGCGGCCAACCGCAGGTGCTCTCCGCCGACATGCGCCGCGGTGGCGCATCAGATCGAGGTCGAGGATGTGGCACTGGCTTTGCTCCGGTTCGGTGATGGCGGCCTGGGTGTACTGGAGGCCACCACCAATGCCTACCCCGGCTATCAGTGCCTGCTCCGGATGAGCGGGACCAAAGGGACGGTGGTGCTCGAGGATGGGGCCTTGATGTCGGCGGAGTTTGACGACAATGGTGCCCCGGTTTCGGGCCACTTAGGGGCGCTCAAGACGCCCGACGCTCACCGGGCACAGCTGGCGGACATCATCTCGGCTATATCTTCCGGGCGGGAGCCGTCAGTCGGCGGGGAGGACGGTTACCGTGCCCTCAAGTTCGTGCTCGACGTCTACGCCAAAGCCGGGTGGGGGCCCGCCACCTAACAATAAACGGCTAAAAGACCACCGTTTTGTGGCCGTAAACGAGGACACGGTCCGAGAGGTGGAGGCGCACGGCGCGGGCCAGGACCACGGTCTCCAGGTCCCGGCCTGTGCGAGCGAGGTCCGCCAGGCCGTCTCGGTGCGAGACGCGCGCCGTGTCCTGCTCGATTATCGGGCCCTCATCCAATTCGGCCGTCGCATAGTGAGCGGTGGCACCGATCAGCTTCACGCCGCGGGCGTACGCCTGGTGGTAAGGCCGCCCCCCCGAGAAGGCAGGCAGGAACGAATGATGGATATTGATCACGCGGTGTGGGTAGGCGTCGATGACCCGGGGCGAGAGGATCTGCATGTAACGGGCCAATACGACCAGCTCTACCCGGGCGGCGGCCAACAGCTGGAGCAGGGCCTCTTCCTGGGACGCACGTGTGTCGCTGGCCACCGGTAGGTAGTCGTACGGGAGGCCAAAGTGGCCCACAAGGTCGGCGTGGTCGGCATGGTTCGAGGCCACCAGGACGGGCTGCCCGGGAAGTTCATGCGCGTACCAGCGGCCCAGCAGGTCGACCAGGCAGTGAGGTTGGCGCGAGACGAGCACGGCCACGCGGCGCTCGTCGTCCGAGTACCGCACGCTCCAGTTCATATTGAGGGGCGCGGCCAGTTCGGACATAGCGGCAGGCAGTTCGTCTCGCGATAACTGGAAATTGTCGAGGCGGAACTCGACCCGCTGGAAGAACATCCCCTCTTCTTCGTCGTTGTGCTGGTCGGCCTGGGTCACGTCACCGCCATAGCTGTAAATGAAATTGGCCACGGCGGCGACCAGCCCGGGCCGGTCGGGCGCCGACAGGAGTAGACGGGCCGTCGGCCCGCCGTTAGCTGGGGGTGGGCTGGTCTGGTTCATACCGGCACCAGCGTGCCACGATGACTGAGGTGAGTGCTCCGGTGCCAGAGCTACCCCGAATGGAACTGCCCGGCCGCATCGAGCGTTTGCGGGCGCAATTGGGCGGGGCTGGATGTGACGCTCTTCTTGTTTCCAACCTCTCGAACGTCCGCTACCTCACCGGCTTCAGCGGTTCTGCCGGCGTGGTCCTGGTGCGGGAGGACGACGCCGTCCTGATAACGGACGGGCGGTACGCGACTCAGGTGCAGCGGGAACTGGCCGCTTCTGGAGCCGAGGCCCGGGCGGTGGCGTTGAGAGCGGACGAGCAACCCGAGCTGCTGGGTGAGTTGGCCAAGGACGTGGTCAAGTTGGGCCTGGAAGCCGAGGACATTACTTGGGCCAAGGAGCGGAGGTGGTCGGAGACCTGGGCCGCCGGCATCGAGCTGATAGCGACGAGCCGGCTTGTCGAGGGCCTGAGGGAGCGTAAGGACGGCGGCGAAATAGCTCGCATCGCGGCGGCGGCGGCCATCGCCGACCGGGCCCTGGCCAACGTGCAGGGGCTGTTGGCCGGTCACCCGACGGAGGCGGAAGTGGCCATTGCTCTCGACGCAGAAATGCGCCGGCTGGGGGCCGACGAGCCGGCGTTCGAGACCATCGTGGCCGCCGGGCCAAATGGGGCGGAGCCCCACCACCGCCCGACGTCGCGCCCGGTGGGGGAGGGCGAGATGGTGACGGTGGACTTCGGGGCCCGAGTGGACGGGTACTGCTCCGACATGACCCGGACGCTCTTGCCTCGCCCAGGCGAGCTGGCGCCGGAGCTGCGTCGGGTGTTCTCCGTGGTGCTGGCCAGCCAGGACGCCGGCCTGGCGGCGGTCCGGGACGGGGTCAGAGGAGCGGAAGTGGACCGGGCCTGCCGTGAAGTCGTAGACGCGGCCGGTTGGGGGGACCTGTTCGTGCACGGGACCGGCCACGGCGTCGGTCTCAATGTCCACGAGGCACCGTCGTTGGGGATCCCGTCGCAGGATATACTCAGGTGCGGCCAGGTCGTGACGGTCGAGCCGGGGGTTTATGTACCTGGGCTTGGTGGGGCACGGACTGAGGACACCGTCGTAGTCACCGAGGCCGGTTGCGAAGTCCTAACTATGACGCCAAGACATGTCCATGCCCTTTAATGGGCGACGAGTACCTGAAAGGGGCGCGGCGCAATGGCTGCTGTCTCGTCAAATGACCTCAAGAACGGGATGACCCTCAACTTGCCCGAAGGCCTGTTTTCCGTTGTCGAGTTCCAGCACGTAAAGCCAGGCAAAGGCGGGGCTTTCGTGCGGACCAAGCTGAAGAACATGCGGACGGGGGCCGTCATCGACCGTACGTACCGTGCTGATGAACGGCTGGACCAGGCCATTATCGATAAAAGGGAGATGCAGTTCCTCTATACGGACGGCGGCTCGTACGTTTTCATGGACAACACCGACTACGAGCAGATGACCTCGCCCCGCCAAGCGCTGGGCCCGGCGGCGAACTTCTTGAAGGAGGGGGATTCTGCCCTTTTGCAGTTTTATGACGGCGAGATAATCGGTGTCGACTTGCCGGCTGCCGTAGAGCTGACCGTGACCCAGACGGAACCGGGGGTACAGGGCGACCGCGTGTCCGGGGCCAGGAAGCCGGCTGTGCTCGAGACGGGTATCACTGTCCAGGTGCCGCTGTTCGTCAACTCCGGGGACAAGGTCAAGGTCGACACTCGCAGCGGCGAGTACCTTACGCGCGTGGGGAGCTAAAGCTGTTCGCCCTCGGGGGCCGGCGCGGGCGCGGGAGCGGGCGCTCGAGCTGCTCTACGAGTCCGATTTGAAGGCCCAGACGGTGAGCGCGGTCCTTGATGAGCTGCCCGTGGCGCCGCAGCCCTATGCGACGGAGTTGGCCAAGGGCGTGGAGGACCACCAAGCCCGTATCGACGAGCTCATCTCCAAACATGCGATCGACTGGTCGCTCGAACGAATGCCGGTTGTCGACCGGGCGGTGCTGAGGATGGCCACCTTCGAGCTCGGATGGTCCGGCGATGTCCCCACGAGTGTCGTCATCTCGGAGGCGGTCGAACTGGCCAAGGAGTACTCGACGGAGGACTCCGGAGGGTTCGTGAACGGGCTGCTGGCGACAATTGCTCACGAGCTTCGACCCGACGAGGATAAGCTGGCTGCTCAACCGTAAAGCCGGTCCGGTGAGGCCGGCACGGGAGAGAGGAGAACCCTGTTGGGCCAGCGAGAGCGCGCCCTGATCTACCCGCCCGAGGTGTGGCCGCCGGGGGGAGTTTTCAGAGGTCGGGCCGCCGTTATGGACGCCGGGGATGTGCAGCGTGCTACCTGGCGGATCGCTCACGAAATCGTGGAGCACAACCGCGGCGCCGAGGGCCTCGTCATCGTCGGGTTGCAGACGGGAGGGGTCTGGTTGGGGTCGGCGTTGGCCGAGGTGGTCAGTTCTGTGGCCGGGAGAGAAGTGCCTGTCGGTGCCCTCGACGTCGCCTATTACCGGGACGACATCGGCCTCCGGCCTGTCCTCCCCGTAGCTGCCACGGAGATCCCGGTCCCGCTGGACGGGGCCGTGGTCGTGCTCTGCGACGATGTGCTCTTCACGGGCCGGACGGTGAGAGCAGCCCTTAATGCATTGTGCGACCTCGGCCGGCCGGCCGCCGTCCAATTGGCGGTCATGGTGGACAGGGGTCATCGAGAGCTCCCGATCCGTCCTGACTACGTGGGCAAAAACCTTCCTACCAGCCGGCTTGAAATGGTGGATGTGAGCCCGGAGGGGGTCCTGTTGGGGGACATGGTCGAGGGCCCGGCGGGCGTGGGGAGCACGGCTCAGTGAGCGGGAAGCCGGTGACCGCCGGCCAAAGAGCGACTGGCCAAACGCAGCGACTGGCCAAACAGCGACTGGCCAAACAGCGACTGGCCAAACAGCTGCAGGGCAACCAGACGGCCCGCAAAACGGCCGTCACCTCTTGAGCGTGGCCGACCTCGGGGCGGACGGCATCGACGAGGTAATGCGGCTGGCAGATACGTTTGTCGAGGTGGGCCGGCGGCCTATCCCCAAAGTCCCCGCGTTGCGGGGCAAGACCATTGTCTCAACGTTCTTCGAGGACTCGACTCGCACGAGGTTGTCATTCGAGACCGCGGCCAAGCGCCTGTCTGCAGACGTCATGACCTTCACTGGCTCGTCGAGCTCGCTCAACAAGGGCGAGTCCCTGCGGGACACGGTGCTGACGATCGAGGCCATGGGCGCCGATTGTTTCGTCGTCCGCCACGCCTGTGCCGGCGTACCCATGCAGGTGGCCGGTTGGTTGGCGGAGGTGGGGAGCGCTTCTGTCGTGAACGCCGGCGATGGGGCGCACGAGCATCCCACCCAGGCTCTCCTGGACTGTTTCACGATCAGCCGGGAGCGAGAGCGGCGCTTCGGCCACCGTCCCCGCCGTCCCCAAGTCCTTTCAGGCCTGAACGTCGCGATCGTGGGCGACATCCGCCACAGCCGCGTGGCCCGCTCGGACGTGATCGCCTTTTCAGCGCTCGGCGCCAACGTGACCCTCGTGGCCCCACCGACCCTCCTGCCCCCGTCCTTGGTGGGGTGGCCTGTCGAGGTAAGCCAGGATATAGACACGGTGGTGGCGAAGTCTGATGTCGTGTACCTGCTGCGGCTGCAAAACGAGCGCATGACCGAACAGTTCTTGCCCACCTTGCGCGAATACACCGCTACATATGGGCTCACAGCCGAACGGGCCCGCCTGCTCAGCCCGTCCGCTCTCGTCATGCACCCAGGGCCGATGCGACGGGGTATCGAGATCGCCGCCGAGGTGGCCGACAGCTCCGTTTCCGTCATCACCGCCCAGGTGGCCAGCGGCGTTGCCGTGAGAATGGCCGTCCTTTACCTGCTCGTTGGCTCGGGGGCCCCGCTTGGCGCGTGAACGTCAGGTCCTGTTGCGGGGCGGGACGGTGGTCGACGCCAGGGGCACGCGCCGGGCAGACGTCCTGGTGAAGGGCGAGGTCGTGGCCGATGTCGGCCCGAAGCTGGGATCTTCCCCGGCGGGCGCCATCGTGCTCGACGCCGGCGGTTGCGTAGTGGCACCAGGATTGGTCGACCTCCATACTCACCTGCGTGAACCGGGGGCCGAGGAATCCGAGACGATCGAGACCGGAGCGCGAGCGGCGGCGCTGGGCGGGTACACGGCTGTAGTCGCGATGCCCAATACCGAGCCGGCGGCCGACTCGGCCGCGGTCATCAGCCATGTGCTCGACCTGGCCAAGGGAGCTTGCTGCGACGTGCGCCCGGCCGGCACGATTACCGTCGGCCGGCAGGGCAAGGCCCTGGCCCCTATGGCCGAAATGGCGGCACTGGGTGTGCGTATTTTCACCGATGACGGCGCCGGCGTTGAGAGCGCTGCGCTTATGAGGCGGGCATTTGAGTACGCCGCCGGTCTCGGCGTCGTGGTGGCCGACCACTGCGAGGAAGCCTCCCTGGTCGGGAACGGCTGTATCAACGAAGGTGAGATGTCGAGCCGGCTGGGGCTGCCCGGCCGCCCCGCCGTAGCCGAAGAGGTAATGGTGGAGCGAGACCTAGCGCTGGCCCGGCTCACCGGTGCGCGTCTGCACCTGCTGCACCTGTCGTGCGCTCAGTCCGTGGCCGCTGTCCGGCTGGCCAAGGCGGCCGGCGTGGCTGTCACTGCCGAGGCCACCCCGCACCACCTGGTGCTGACAGAGGAGGCACTCGCCAGCTACGACCCCATGGCCAAGGTCAACCCGCCCCTGCGCACGCTTAGTGATGTGATGGCGTTGATAGCGGGTACGGCCGACGGCACGCTGGACGCTATTGCCACAGACCACGCCCCTCACCCTCCTGAGGCCAAACAGGTGGCTTTTTGCGACGCGGCGCCCGGCTTGGTCGGGCTCGAGACTGCTCTCGGGCTGGTGCTGGGCGAGGCCGGTCTACCTCTCGAACGGCTTCTCGCCCTCATGTCCTGGCAGCCTGCCGCCATCGCCGGCCTATCGAGCAACCACGGTGGCCCGGTTCTTCCAGGCGCCCCTGCCAACCTGTGCGTGATCGACCCTGAACGGCACTGGGTAGTCGAGACGGCGGCATTGGCCAGCCGGAGCCGGAACACGCCGTTTGCCGGTCGAGAGCTGAAAGGCAAGGCCCGGCATACGGTTTTGGCCGGGGAGCCCGTCGTAATCGGGGAGGAGGCCCAGCGATGACTCCCGTCACTAGTTGGCGAGATGGTCTGTTGGCGCTGGCCGATGGTTCGGTGTTCGAGGGCGAGGTCCTCGGCTTCGACCTCAACGGGTCGTCGCCGCCGGCCGGTCCCGCCGGCGGTGAGGTCGTCTTCAACACCGTCATGACGGGTTACCAGGAGGTGCTCACTGACCCCTCCTACGCCGGCCAAACGATCGTGTTCACCTACCCGCATATAGGCAACTACGGCGTCGCCCCTGACGATGACGAGAGCCGGCGGCCCTTCTGCCGCGGCCTCATAGTGCGAGAGCTCACAGCGCGGCCTAGCAACTGGCGGGCGGTTGAACCCCTGGCCAGTTTCCTCAGCCGTCACGGGCTGAAGGCGATGGCGGGAGCCGATACCCGTCGGCTAACCCGTCAGATACGCGATGCCGGGGCCATACCTGGGGTGTTCGGCCCGGTTGACGGCCGGCATGGTTCGTTCGACGAGTCGGCTCTGTTGGCCGCGGCCCGGGTGGAACTGCCGACAGACGGGCGGGACCTGGTGGCCGAGGTGACCTGCTCGAGCCCGTACCGGTACGGTGAGGGCGCGTTCGAAGTGGTGGCCTACGACTTCGGCATCAAGCGGAACATCCTGCGCAACCTGGCCGAGGTGGCGTCCGTGACCGTCGTGCCGGCGAGCACTCCGGCGGCGGAGGTGCTCGACCGCCGCCCGGACGGGGTGTTCCTTTCGAACGGGCCAGGTGACCCCGCCGCCGTCGCCGGGGCCACCGAAACGGTAAGGGCCTGCTCGGAGAGGTACCCGTTTTCGGCATATGTCTCGGGCACCAGATCCTGGCCCAGGCCCTCGGGGCCTCGACGTACAAGCTGCCTTTCGGGCACCACGGGGGGAACCACCCCGTCCGGCGCCTGGCTACGGGCACCGTGGAGATCACGAGCCAAAACCACAACTACGCCGTCGTCCCGGGCACGTTCGAAGCATCAGTGGAGACCAGCCACGTCAACTTGAACGACGGCGTTATAGAAGGTTTTATTTGCCGGGATGTGCCGGCGTTTTCGGTCCAGTACCACCCTGAGGCGGGCCCGGCCCCATGATGCCCGTTACCTCTTCGGTGAGTTTGCCGAATTGATGCGGCGGTGCGGGGCGAAGGCCGAGAGCTTTGGACGGTTTGTGGCGGAAAATGAACACAAATAGTCCAAAGCGCGCTCGGCCCCAGGCCGGCGGGCAGCGTGGGCGGGGGCATGGGAAGCGGGGCCAGGTTGCCTAGGCGCGAAGATATCCAGTCCGTGCTCGTGATCGGCTCAGGGCCGATAGTCATCGGGCAAGCATGCGAGTTCGACTACTCGGGCACCCAGGCGTGCCGGGCGTTGTCGGCGGAGGGGTACAGGGTCGTCCTGGTCAACTCCAACCCGGCCACTATCATGACCGACCCGGAAATAGCCCATCGCACCTATATCGAGCCGCTGGTTCCGGAAATCCTGGAGGCGGTCATCGCCCGGGAACGGCCTGATGCGCTGCTGCCCACCCTGGGCGGCCAGACCGGTCTCAACCTGGCCATGAAGCTCCACGAGACCGGGGTATTGGCGCGCTACGGGGTGGAGATGATCGGGGCCAACGCCACCGCCATAGCGACGGCGGAAGACAGGGGGCTGTTCAGGGCGGCCATGACGGAGATCGGCCTGGCCGTGCCTGACTCGGGTTTCGCCTACGGGCTCGAGGAAGCGCTCGAGATCGGGGAAAGAGTGGGCTACCCCGTCATCGTCCGGCCGTCGTACATATTGGGGGGCGGCGGCACCGGGATAGCTACCGACCATGCCGGCCTGGTCGTGGCGGCCGAGAGCGGGCTCGAGGCCAGCCCCATAAGAGAGATCCTGATCGAACGCTCGATTGCCGGCTGGAAGGAATACGAGCTCGAGGTCATGCGGGACCGGGCCGACAATTGCGTCATCGTCTGCTCCATCGAGAACTTCGACCCCATGGGCGTCCACACCGGGGACTCGGTCACGGTGGCGCCGGCCCAGACATTGTCGGACGTCGAGTACCAGAAGATGCGTGACGCCGCTTTCGCCTGCATCCGCCGCATCGGGGTCGAGACCGGCGGCTCGAACATCCAGTTCGCCATCAACCCCGTCGACGGCGAAATGGTAGTTATCGAAATGAACCCGAGAGTTTCCCGCTCGAGCGCCCTCGCCTCGAAAGCCACCGGGTTCCCGATCGCCAAAATCGCCGCCCGACTGGCTGTCGGCTACACCCTCGACGAGATCCGCAACGACATCACGGGCGAGACACCGGCCAGTTTCGAGCCGAGCATCGACTACGTAGTCACCAAGGTCCCCCGGTGGGCGTTCGAGAAGTTCCCGGGGACCCCGGAAATCCTCGGCACACGGATGCAATCGGTGGGCGAGGCGATGGCCATAGGCCGAAACTTCCCGGAATCGCTGCAAAAGGCGTTGCGATCGCTGGAGACCGGCCGTGCCGGCCTTAACTGCGACCCGGCCGAGCGGCTGTACACGGCTATGACCGACGACGAGCTCATAGAGCGATCTTCCGTGGCTACCCCGGACCGGCCGTTCCACCTGGAGGCGGCGCTGCGCCGCGGTGTCGACGCTGATCGGCTCCACCGGGAGAGCGGTGTCGACCCCTGGTTCCTGGACCAGATAAACCGCATTTGCCAGGAAAGGGCGCGCCTCGAGTCGCTGGGTTCCACGGCGGCTATGCAAAAACGTGACTGGCGGCGGGCCAAACGGCTCGGTTTCTCCGACGCTCAATTGGCCTACCTGTGGGGGGATAGCGAGGTCGCCGTCCGGGCCGCCCGGACCGGTTGCGGGGTGAGGGCCACATTCAAGACAGTCGATACTTGCGCGGCCGAATTTGCTGCCCGGACTCCTTACCATTACTCGACCTATGAGGACACCGACGAAGTAGCGGCCTCGGACAAGCAAAAAGTGGTGATCCTAGGGTCGGGGCCGAACCGCATCGGCCAGGGAGTGGAGTTCGATTATTGCTGCGTGCAGGCGAGCTTCGCCCTCCATGACGCCGGGTTCGAGACGGTAATGGTCAACTGCAACCCCGAGACCGTGTCGACGGACTACGACACCAGCGACCGCTTGTATTTCGAGCCCGTGACCGTCGAAGACGTCTGCAACGTCCTGGATGTCGAGTCTCGCGACGGCCACCTAGCCGGGGTAATAGTGGCGTTGGGCGGGCAGACACCGCTGAAACTTTCCCACTCCATACCGTCGGAAATAGTCCTCGGGACCTCGCCGTCGTCTATCGACCTGGCCGAGGACAGGGAGCAGTGGAACGGCCTCTGCGAACGGCTCGGCATCCCCCAGGCAGCGGGGGGCACGGCCACGAGCCTGGACGAGGCGCTTGGTATCGCGGCCAAGGTCGGGTACCCGGTCCTGGTGCGGCCCAGTTACGTGCTCGGGGGCCGGGCTATGGAGATCGCCTACGCGGACGAGGACGTCTCTCGAGCCATGAGGGAAATGACGACCTCGGGTTCGCTCGGGCGGGAAGGCGGGCTGTCGGCTGAGAGGCCTGTTCTGGTGGACAAGTTCCTGGAAGACGCCATCGAGGTCGATGTC
Organism: uncultured Acidimicrobiaceae bacterium; assembly: GCA_963749305.1. Taxonomy (GTDB): domain Bacteria; phylum Actinomycetota; class Acidimicrobiia; order Acidimicrobiales; family Palsa-688; genus Fen-671. Next base: position 250,901 of record CAVVMN010000008.1, on the reverse strand, counting down.
GATGCAGTGCGCGACGCCACCGGCGAGACGCTGGTGGGCGCCGTCATGGAGCACGTCGAAGAAGCTGGTGTCCATTCCGGCGATAGCGCCTGTGTCGTGCCTCCTCCGACCCTGGGGGCCGAGACGGTCGAGGTCATCGACGGCCATACCCGGGCTATTGCCGATGCGCTCGACGTGAAGGGCCCGCTCAATGTGCAGTTCGCGGTTCAGCGAGGGAGCAACGGCTCATCCCAGGTCTTCGTGATCGAGGCCAACCCGAGAGCCAGCCGCACGGTGCCGTTCGTCTCGAAGGCGACCGGCGTCCCGCTGGCCAAAGTGGCGGCCCGGGTCATGGCCGGGGCCACGCTGGCCGAACTGCGTTCTGAAGGTCTGCTGCGACCACCTGTCGAGGGCTACGTGAGTGTAAAGGAGGCGGTGTTGCCCTTTGACCGGTTCCCGGGCGCCGACAGCCTCCTGGGGCCCGAGATGCGCTCGACGGGAGAGGTGATGGGCATCGACAGCACCTTCGGCCTCGCTTTCTCCAAAAGCCAGCTGGCCGCCGGCGACAACCTGGCTGACGGCGGCACCGTCTTCTTTTCAGTGGCCGACCGTGACAAGCCGGCCGGGCTGGAAGCGGCCGCTCGGTTCGTCGCCGCCGGGTTCACCATCGCCGCCACCGCCGGCACGGCCGACTACCTGGAAAAGGCCGGCGTGCCGGTGGGAACGCTAGTGGCCAAAGTACTGACGCCCGAGAACGCGGCGGCGGACGCAGGCGAGCGAGACGTGGCCGGTGCCGTGGACGCCGTCGAGCTGATCCGGTCGGGGAAGGTGCACCTCGTGGTCAACACGCCCCGTGGCCGGGGCTCCCGAGCCGATGGGGCCTACATCAGACGAGCGGCCCGCCAGTACAAGGTCCCGCTGGTCACAACGGTGGCGGCGGCCAGGGCCGCAGCGGCCGGTGTGCTGGAGCGGGCGGGCCGGCCCTTTACCGTCAAGTCGCTCCAGGAACACCACGGAGAGCCCTAGGTGGCAGCCTTAGGGCGGCGAGGGAGAGGATCCCAGGCCCAGGGCCCCGCCATTGACATGACCACCCCGGTTGGCACGGTCGTCCTGCCCAACCCGGTTATGACCGCATCGGGGACGGCCGGCCATGGCGCCGAGCTGGGGGCCTACTTCGACCTCTCCCTGCTCGGGGCGGTCGTCGTCAAGTCGCTGTCGGTGGTGCCGTGGCCCGGTAACCCGGCCCCGAGGCTGTTACCGGCCGGCGGCGGCATGCTCAACAGCGTCGGCCTGCAAAACCCGGGGGTCGACGCCTGGTTGCGGGCCGACCTCCCGGCCCTGTCGGCGACCGGCGCCAGGGTGGTAGTCAGCGTGTGGGGCCGCAGCACGTCGGACTACGCCGAGGTGGGCCAGCGCCTGGCCATGGCCTTGGCTCGTGACCAGGCGCCAGTGGTGGCGGTGGAAGCCAACATCAGTTGCCCCAACGTGGAGGACCGCGAGCGCATGTTCGCTCATTCCGTCGAGGCGACCAGCGAGGCCTTGGGGGCATTGGTCAGCGCCCTGGTCCCGACCGGGTTGCCTGTGTGGGCCAAGCTCAGCCCCAACGTCACCGATCTCGTCGCCATTGCCAGTGCCGCGTTAGGGGCCGGTGCCGGCGGCCTGACGCTGGTGAACACGCTGATGGGGCTGGCTATCGACCCGGTCACGGGGTCGCCTCGGCTGGGCGGGGGTGGGGGAGGGCTGTCGGGGCCCGCTCTCCACCCGGTCGCCGTACGAGCGGTGTTCGAGTGCCGGCGGGCCTTCCCGACGGCGGCCATCGTCGGTGTAGGCGGCGTGAACAGTGGCTTTGACGCGGCTGAGCTCCTGAGCGCCGGCGCCGACGCCGTCGAGGTCGGGACGGCGTCCTTTGTCGACCCCAGGGCTCCCGTACGGGTGTTGTCCGAGTTGAGGGAGTGGTGCGAAAACGAGGGGTTTGGGAGCGTGTCACAGCTGGTCGGGAGCGCCCACCGTCTCACCATAAGGGGGTAATTTTGTCCGGTTTGCGAACGGGCCGGTCGCAGAGCAGTTCCGGAGAGCGTCAGTGGGCCAGAGTAAGCTCTGGCGCACCACGACTTGTTAGGAGCGTCATGGTCAGTGACGGTGCGGTTGCGCGACAAGCCGAGTCGGTTTCTTCGCCCGGGACTGGGACTGGCGCGCTCGGCGAAGTCGAGTTGCTTCGGCAGCGGTTGGCCTTGGCCCTTGACTTCGACGACACGGTCATAGCGTCCCGCTGGGCGGCGCGAATGCGCCCATGGTTCGGCGTGGCCAAGGTGGGGCTAGAGCTGTTCAGTGCGGCCGGGCCGCCGGTGGTCGCTGAGCTCATGGAGGCCGGCTTCAGCGTCTTCGTCGACATGAAGCTGGCAGACATCCCGACCACCACTCGCCGGGCGGCCAGGGTGCTAGGAGCGCTCGGGGCCTCCTATCTAACGATCCATACGTTCGCCGGTCCGAGCACACTGATGGCCGGGGTGGAGGGGCTGGCCGAAGGGGCTGACAGAGCCGGCCTGCCCGCTCCAGTGGCGCTGGGCATCACCATCCTGACCAGCGATGCCGACGCCCCGGCGGACCTGGTCAGAGCCCGTGTAGCCGCGGCTCGTGACGCCGGTTGTGGGGGCGTCGTATCTGCCGCTTCCGACCTCAGCGTGGCCAAGGCGGTGGCGCCGGGGCTGTTGTCCGTCGTACCCGGCATCAGGCTGGCCGGGACGGCCAGCGACGACCAGAGCCGGGCCGCCACGCCCGCTCAAGCCATGAGGGCAGGTGCTGACATGTTGGTCATAGGGAGGGCGGTGACGGCGGCCGCTGTGCCGGAGGCTGCAGCGGCGTCAATCGTGGAGGAACTGGCGGCCGCCCTGGCCGGTTGACCGGCAGATTTTTAACACTTGGATCTCCCAACGCCGCTTAGCAACGCGATAGGGTGCGCTCCATGCCTTTGCCGCCCACTCTTTCTGCAGATCAACGACAGGCCGCCCTCGAGAAGGCAGCTGCTGCTCGTCGGCAACGAGCTGAGCTCAAGGACCGCCTCAAGATGGGCTCTGTCTCGCTGAAGGACCTTCTTGACCAAGGACAGAGCGATGAGGTCGTTGGCAAGATGAAGGTCCTTGCCGTCCTGGAAAGCCTCCCCGGCCTCGGGAAGGTCAAGGCCCGGCGGGTCATGGACGAAGTCGGTATCAGCGACACCAGACGGGTCCAGGGCCTGGGTGACCAGCAGCGGCGCAAACTGCTCGAGAAGCTGGGCTGAGTTCGGCCTGGCGCTTGACGCTCACCTTGTCCGGGTCGTCGTCTCCCTAGCGGAAGCCGAATGGGGAGCCCCGACACCGACAGCTGGGCCAACCTTGGCGAAGGGACTACCAGGCCCGCTGGCAGGACGCGCCCGGCCCCTCTGATCTTCGTAATTTTCGGCGCTGGCGGGGTCGGCAAGGGAACAGTCGTTTCCCGTCTTCTCCGCCTTTCCGACGGTCTCTGGTTGTCGCGCTCGTGGACCACTCGCCCCCGGCGCCCTTCCGAGGTAGAAGACGCCTACGCGTTCGTCGACCGTGAGCAGTTCATGGACCGCGTGTCCGGCCAGGGCTTTGTGGAATGGACGCAGTTCGGGGGTAACGGCCACCTTTACGGCACCCCAACAATGGAGCCCCCCGAGGGCTCTGACGTGGTCCTCGAGATCGACTCTCAGGGCGCTGTCCAGGTCAAGGAGAGGTACCCGGACGCGGTGCTGATCTTCATCGCGGCACCGTCGCGAGAGGCCCAGGAGCGCCGGCTGCGTCTGCGAGGCGACGACGAGGACAGCATCCAGAAACGTCTGGCCATCGCGGCTGACGAGGAGAAACTGGGACGCGACATCGCCGACTTCGTAGTGGTGAACGACGATCTCGAACGGGCATCGAAAGAGCTCGCCGGTATAGTGGAAGCCTCTCGCGACGGAATTGGCCGCGACGGCATTGGCCGCGAGGCCATTGGCCGCGAGGGGATTGACACGACAAGACAGGAGCATGGCTTGAATGGCTGAGCGCCGGCCGACAATGATGGACCCTCCGATCGAGAGCCTTCTCGAGCGGGTCGACTCGAAGTACACCCTGGTGAGCCTGGCCGCCAAGCGCGGTCGCGAGGTCAACTCGTACTTCAACCAGCTCGGCGACGGTCTCGGCTCCATCGTCCCGCCCCAGGTGACGTCCATCAGCCGCAAGCCGTTGTCCATTGCTTTGGACGAGATATCGGCCGGGAAGATCACCTACCACCGCATCGTCGAGCTGGACGGCGAGGAAGTCCCGGAAGAGGGCAGCTCCGAGAGCTGAGGGCGCCGCGCAGCGTGAACAGCCGCCGCCGGCGGCATTAGCCTGGCCGTATGGCCGACGGGCGACCCTCGAGCGCGGTGACGTGGGCGGGGATAGGTCTGGGCTCTGGTCGACCGCGTTTCACGTGGGACGACATGCCTGCACGTCGACGGGGCGGCGCTCAGCGCGTGAGCGAGGTTTTTTCGGAAGAGGGCCCCGGCCGCTGGCTGGCACGCGGGTCGTCCTGGGGGTCTGTGGCGGCATCGCCGCTTACAAGGCCGTCGAAGTCTGCCGCCGGCTGGCGGATGCCGGTGCCATGGTGAGCCCCGTCCTGACCAGGTCGGCCACCAAATTTGTCGGCCCCCTCACGTTTAGCGCGCTCGCCGCCGAACCCGCCCGGACCTCGCTGTTCGGCTCTGAGGACGCCGCTACCGGAGGCGCGGACGCGGCGGGCGAGAGCTCAGTCATCCCCCACGTCGAGCTGGGCCGGCACGCTGACGCCGTGGTGGTGGTGCCCGCCACGGCCCGGCTGATCGGCAGCTACGCAGCCGGGATCTCGTCCGACCTGCTGACCTCCGTCTTGCTCGCCACCCACGCTCCTGTACTGCTGTGCCCGGCTATGCACACCGAGATGTGGGAGCACCCGGCGGTTCAAGACAACCTGGCGCTGCTGCGCCGGCGCGGTGTCCATGTCCTGGAACCAGCCGACGGGCGCCTCGCAGGCGGCGACTACGGCAAGGGCCGCCTTCGCGAACCCGAGGAGGTCGTGGCTGCCCTGGAGGCGGTCTTCTCCCGTGGGGCGGTGGGCGGCGCCGACCATCACCCTGTGGTCCCGGGCGCGAGCCTGCGCGGGGTCAAGGCTGTCGTCAGCGCAGGCGGGACACGAGAACCCCTCGACCCGGTGCGTTACATCGGGAACCGCAGCTCGGGCAAGCAGGGCTACGCCGTCGCGGCAGAGCTTCAGGGCCGCGGCGCTCAGGTGGTCCTGGTGACGTCAAGCCCGTTATCACCGCCAGCGGGAGTCGAAGTCATCGAGGTGGAGACGGCGGCCGAGATGGCTGAGAGCGTGTTGGGCCGGGCCGCCGGCGCCGACGTCGTGGTCATGGCCGCTGCGGTGGCGGACTACCGGCCGTCTGACGCCGCTTCAGCCAAGATCAAGAAATCGAATATGCCGACGGCCGTTCAACTGGTCCCGACCCTGGACATCCTGGCCGCGCTGGGTGCCCGTAAGCCCGCGGGCCAGGTCGTCGTCGGCTTCGCAGCGGAAACGGCACAAGGCGACGCCCTCGTTGAGCTGGGACGGGGCAAGCTCGTTTCGAAACGGGCGGACCTGATCGTGGCCAACGATGTGAGCGCTGAGGGCGCCGGCTTCGGCAGTGAGCGTAGCGTTGCGGTTATCGTGTCGGACGGGTCGCTGACGGACCTAGGCGTATCAGACAAGCGTGCTGTCGCCTCGAAGCTGGTTGACGCTATTACTGACCTCTTGGGCGCCAAGGGCGTGCTCGCGCCAAGAAAAGGAGTCAATGCATGAGACGCTGGGACTTTACGTCGGAATCGGTTACTGAAGGCCACCCGGACAAGATGGCCGACCAGATCTCCGACGCGATCCTGGACGCCATATTGGAACAGGACCCCACGGCCCGCGTCGCGTGCGAGGCTCTTCTCACCACGGGCCTGGTCATGGTGGCCGGGGAGATCACTACCGGCGCGTACGTCGAGATACCCGAGATCGTTCGCGATGTAGTTTCCACGATCGGCTATACCAGCTCTGAAATGGGCTTTGACGGGCTCACCTGCGGGGTCACCGTTTCGATCGGCCAGCAATCCCCCGATATCGCGATGGGCGTCAACAACGCTTACGAGGTCCGCCAGGGCACCAGCGGCGAGGACTCTCTGTTCGGCCAGGGCGCCGGCGACCAGGGGATGATGTTCGGCTATGCCTGCGACGAGACCGAGGACCTGATGCCGGTCCCGATCTGGCTGGCCCATCGCCTGGCGCACCGTTTGGCCCAGGTGAGGAAGGTCGGCGTGCTCCCGTACCTCCGCCCCGACGGCAAGACGCAAGTAACGTTCGAGTACGAAGACGGCCGGCCCGTGCGCCTGAAGACCGTGCTGATATCCACCCAGCACCGGCCGACGGTGGACCTCGAGACCCTCCTCAAGCCTGACCTGCGCGACCATGTCGTGACCCCGATCATCCCCGCCGAGTACGCCGGCGACGGTTACGAGATCCTGACCAACCCCACCGGCCGCTTCGAGCTGGGTGGCCCCAGCGCTGACACCGGCCTGACCGGCCGGAAGATCATTGTCGACACCTACGGTGGTGCCGCCCGTCACGGCGGTGGTGCTTTCTCGGGCAAAGACCCCTCGAAGGTGGACCGTTCGGCCGCCTATGCCGCCCGTTGGGTGGCCAAGCACGTCGTCGCTTCGGGGGCGGCCAAGCGCTGTGAGCTGCAGATCGCCTATGCCATCGGCGTCGCCCGGCCCGTGTCCTTGATGGTCGAGCTGTTCGGCACCGAGCAGGTGGACCCGGACAAGGTGCTGAAGGCCATCGACGAGGTATTTGACCTCAGGCCGGCCGCTATCATCCGGGACCTCGACCTCCGTCGGCCCATCTATCGCCAAACGGCCGCCTACGGCCACTTTGGCCGTTCGGACAAGGAGCTCACCTGGGAGGCTACGAGCCGCCTGGCCGAGTTCAAAGAGGCAGTGGGGATTTAGCCGGGTTGTACGAGGAGGCGGTCTCTCGCGCCTTTGAGGCGAGGGAGGCCGCTTCTATTGCCGAAGCGACGTCCGGGGAGGCTTCGGCCATCCCGAGCTCTGTCGACGAGGCCACTTCGGCCCGGCCTCGAGCGCTGGTGGCCCGGGTCCTCCCCGACGTGGCGGGCTTCGAGCGCGAGCTGGACTACGAGGTACCCAGCGCCCTGGCCGATGAGGTGAGGGTGGGGACGATTGTGCGGGTCCCACTTCAAGGCCGGCGGGTCCGGGGGTGGGTCCTTAGTTACCCGGTTCCCCCGATCGAGGGGTTGGCGTTGCGGCCCGTGGCGAAGGTGACCGGGTGGGGCCCGAGCCCGAGCTGGTCGACCTGGCTTCGTGGGCGGCATGGCGGTGGGCCGGCCGGCGTCGGTCGTTGTTGGTCACCGCGTCGCCCGAGACGGCGGTAAGGCGGCTACCGGCAGCCGCACTACCCGCGGGCGCACCCTCGGTCCAGGCTTCGTCCTCGGGAGGCTCCCCCTCCGGTGGGCCAGTCACGGCCGCGGCTTCGGTCACCGATAGAACTACCTCCGCGCACCTCGTCCACGAGGCGTGGCGCCCAGGAGTGCACTTGCTCAGGTTGCCGCCTGTTTACAGCGCAACAGAGGTGGTGCTGGCGGCGGCGGCGCGCGGCCGTGTTGTAGTGGTCGTGCCAACGACGGCGCGGGCGGCGGCAGGGTGCGCCGCCTTGCGTAAAAGGGGCCTTCGGGTGGCCCTGCTCCCCGAGGATTGGGCACAGGCCCGGGCCGGCGCAGACGTAGTTATCGGAACTCGCGCCGCTGCTTGGGGCCCTTGCCCCGGGGTCGCCGCCTTTGTCGTCCTCGACGCCCATGATGAGGGATTGGTTCAGGAGACGGCCCCCACGTGGGACGCCTCGTCGGTCTCGGCGGAACGGGCCCGGCGGGAGGGCGTGCCGTGCTTTTGGGTTACCCCATGCCCGAGCCTGGAGCTGGTGGCCGGGGCCGACGATGTCCACACCGCCAGCCGGGCCAGTGAGCGGTCCGGCTGGGCCGCTTTGCAACTGGTCGACCGTCGCCAAGATGACCCCCGACTTGGCTTGTACTCCTCGCCGCTGGTCGAGGTGCTGAAGAGCGGGCAACGAGTGGTGTGCGTGTTGAACCGCAAGGGCCGCGCCTCGTTGTCGATCTGTGGGGCCTGTGGGGAGGCTGCCACCTGCGAGCGGTGTGGAGCGGGGGTTGCCCTCGTTGGTGAGGAGTTCCAGTGCCCTCGCTGTGGCCTCAGCCGACCAGTTGTTTGCGCCTCGTGCGGTTCGGACACCCTGCGCCAGTTCAGGGTCGGCGTCACTCGAGCGCGAGAGCAACTGGAGGCTCTCGCCGGCCGGCCTGTTGGCGAAGTGGTAGCGGGGACGCAGGAATTGCCCGACACACCCGTGCTGGTGGGCACCGAGGCCGTCCTGTACCGTGACGGCGAGTTGCGCAGGAGGGGGCCAGTAGGAGCGGTCGCCTTTCTTGACTTCGACCAAGAGCTGCTGGCGCCCCGCTATCGAGCCGCCGACGAGGCCCTGGCCCTCCTGTCGAGGGCATCTAGGATCGTTGGCGGCCGCCATCATGGCGGAAAAGTGATTGTCCAAACCCGGGTGCCAGAACATCCCGTCATCGAGGCGGCGCTACTGGCGGACCCGGGACGGCTGCTGGCGGTTGAGGAACCGGTGCGGAAAGCCTTGCGGTTGCCGCCGTTTATGGCGATGGCGTTGGTTAGTGGTCCGGGAGCGCCCGAATTGGCCGCCGTACTCGAGAAACACGGCGCCGGGGTCGAGGTCAGCAAACTGGCCGAGGACCGTTGGGTGGTCAGGGCCCCGGACGTCGCCGCCCTGGCGGACGCTCTGGGCGCGGCTGGTCGGCCCACGGAGCGTGTCCGGGTGGAAGTAGGCCCCCTTCGCATCTAGTGTCCCGGTGCACTTTTACAGGTCCGGCGGACTTCACGGTGTGGCGTGAGCCCCTATAAGTTGGGGCGGGTACCGCCGCCGATCGAGCAGGGCACGTTCAGAAAGGAACCCGTCATGCAGTACCGCCACCTGGGCCGCTCCGGCCTGCAGGTAAGTGTTTTGAGTTTTGGGTCATGGGTGACTTTCGGGGGCCAGATCGGGACAGAACTGGCGGTGAAATCCCTCAATGCGGCGCGAGAAGGTGGGATTAACTTCTTCGATAATGCCGAGTCGTACGCACAGGGGGAATCCGAGCGCATCATGGGTAAGGCGTTGGCTGAGCTGGGCTGGCCTCGCCATAGCTTTGTCATATCGACCAAGCTCTTTTGGGGGATATACGACGATATCAACATGCGCAACACCACCAACCGCAAGTACCTGCTGCAGGCCATAGATGGTTCTCTCGAGCGGCTGGGCCTGGATTTTGTCGACATTTTGTACTGCCACCGATCGGACCCGGGCACCCCGATCGAAGAGACGGTGTGGGCCATGAGCGACATAATCGCCGGGGGGAAGGCACTTTATTGGGGCACATCGGAATGGCCGGCCGACGATATCCGTGCCGCCTGGGAAATTGCCGAACGGCACCACCTGCGCAAGCCGATAGCTGAACAACCTCAGTACAACTTGTTGGCCCGCCAGCGCGTAGAGCGCGAATACGCCCGCCTTTACGACGAGATCGGCCTGGGGCTGACAATCTGGAGCCCGCTGGCCTCCGGGCTCCTGACGGGCAAGTACCTCGAAGGAGCTCCCGCCGGCAGCCGGGCCTTGCTACCGGGCTACGAGTGGCTCCAGGACAGGCTGACGGACGAGTCCCAAAATGCAAAGGCGCGCCAGTTGAAGCAGGTGGCCGACGACCTGGGCTGCGACATGGCTCAGCTTGCTCTGGCCTGGTGCGTCCGCAACCCACATGTGTCAACCGTCATCACGGGGGCGTCGAGCCTCGACCAGCTCACCTCCAACCTTGGCGCCCTGGACGTCCTACCCCTCATCACCGACGACATCGCGGCGCGCCTCGACGCCATCAGCCCACCGGGCTAGATGTCGGGCGCCGGCATGCCCTCCGGCGGCCGAGCGCGCCCGCACGGCAGGGCGCGGTGACAGTTCTCCTATTGCTTGTGCGCAGACCGGTCTGCCAGCCGGCAAGGGATATCGGCGTCCTCGTCCAGGACGTAGCTGGCGCAGATCCGGTGATAGCCGTCGGCCACCAGGAGCGGGGCGGCGCAGGAAGCGTCTCCCCGCACCAATAAGACAGGGGAGAGCAGTTCACCCCGGTTGACCTTTTCCAGGTCCTTGCCTACATGGACGTTGGTTTGGGGCAGGACGGCCAATTCGGCGGCGCGAAGCAGGTCCTTGGCCTTGCGCTTCACGAGCGGGGCGTTCATTAGCCCCTTTACCATCACGCCGGCCTGGGCGTCTGGCATGACGAGGCTCAGGTAGTCGTGGGCCGCCGGGTAGTCGTGGTCGTCAGGAGTGGGCTTCCAGTGTTCTTTTTCGGTCATGGAGCCCGAGGTTACCGAGGCGCCCATCCTGTCGCGGGTAAACGGGCCGGGACAGCCGGTGGGCAAGAGCGAGGCCAGGACATATCGCTACCCGGCCTGCCCGTCCGCGTTGCGGGCGGCCGGATGGGGGAGAGCTGAACCCGCCTTTTCTCGTGCTTCGAGGTAGGGAGTCAGGAGGGCAAAGATGTCGGGGCCGATCAAGGCGGCAAGTTCGCCACTCATGTGCCGCCATACCGGCGTCCCACCCCGAAAAGCTTCGGGCGCCTCTGTGCACCACCAGGCGAACTCGTCCCCCCCAGCTCCCCAGTGCTTCCTGTCCCATTGGCCGACGACGGAGGTGACAGAACCGTCCGGGTTCGTGGTGTCCTCTCGCCGGAGGGGCAGTTGCCAGCAGACGTCGGGCTTCAGTTCCATGGGGTGGGCCCCACGCTCCAGGGCGGCCCGGTGGAGCGCGCATCCTGGTCCTCCCGGGAAGCCGGGCCGGTTGAGGAAAATGCAGGCACCTTCTACCAATTTGGTCACCGCTACTCCTCCGGCCCCCCTCTGGGAAATCCCGCCACGGCGGCCTTTGGCGTGGAACTGCCATTGTCCCTCAGTAAGGGTCTTCGCGGCGGCTTTTACTCGGGCCAGATCTTCGTCATCGGTGAAATGGGCGCCATAGGAACAACATCCCTGGGCCATTTCCGGAGCAGGAGCGGTGAGGACGCCCTGGCAGCACCGTCCGTAGACGCATTCCCAGTGCGACAGGAGGAACGTGACGTCAAACCGCCAGACGCGCTCCTCCCCGGGATCCTCAAAACTGACCCACTCGTGGGCGTCGGCCGGGGTTAACCGCCACCGCTTGGCCGGTTTTCCGTTCTGGTCGGGGTTCTTGGGCACGCCTACCTTCAGCCGTCTTTCACGGCCCGCAGGCCGAGGAGGAGTTCCCCGGCGGCCACGATGCCTTTCCAGAGCTGGTCGAGCTCGAGGCGCTCGTTGGGAGCGTGGTAGTTGTCCTCGGGCAGCCCGACGCCCAGGAATATCACCGGCGCCCCGAGGATCCGCCCGAGGCCTTCTTCTGGCCCACTCCCACCGCTCCTGGTAAACAGCGGCTGCTTGCCCCAGACGTTGTTCATCGCCTCGCACAGGATACGGACCGAAGGGTGGTCGACGGGGGTCAAAAGGGGCGCTACCCCGCCCACCGTGGTGATCTCGATGTCGGCGTATTTCGGTGCCCGTTCGGCCACCCATTGACGGAACGAGGCTTCCACTTCTTCGGCCAATTGCTCGGGCACCAGCCGGACGGCGACCTTGAGGTTGGCGGTGGCAGGCACGATAGTTTTCATGCCTGGGCCTGCGTACCCGGAGTGCAGTCCGACGACCTCGGCGGTGGGGCGCGTACCGGTTCGCTCGTACGGGGTGCGGCCCGCTTCGCCTTCCAACTCTTTTACGCCGGCTTGGCGGCAATACTCCAGTTCGTCGAACGGAGTACTGGCGAGAGACTGGGCCTCTTGGGTCGTCAGTTCTCGGACCCGTTTGTAAAAGCCGGGCAAAGTGACGCGGTGGTCGGAGTCGTGGAGACTGGCCGCCAGCCGGGCGGCCAGGAGGGCGGCGTTGGGCACCGTGCCTCCCCAAATGCCGCTGTGCAGGTCGGATTTCGCCGTTCTGATGGCGACGTCGAAGGCCACCAGCCCGCGGGTGCTGATGGTCGTCGTCGGGACCTCGGGGGACAGCATGTTGCTGTCCGACACAACGATGACGTCGGCCGCCAGCCTTTCCTTATCGGCCTCGAGGAGTTCGTCGAGATGAGGGCTGCCGACCTCCTCCTCCCCTTCGATCAGGAACTTCAAGTTCACCGGCAGGTGGCCGAGCGCCTCGAGCAGCCCCCGCGCCGCTTCGATCTGCATAAGCACCTGGCCCTTGTCGTCACTGGCACCTCGGGCCAGTAAGCGGTCGCCTACGACCACCGGCACGAACGGTGGTGACGTCCATTCGTCGAGGGGGTCGACAGGCTGGACATCGTGGTGCCCGTAGACGAGGACCGTCGGCGCCGCAGAGCCGGCGCCCAACCAATCCCCGTACACGGCCGGTACGCCACCCGCCGACAACGTCTCGACGTTTTTGACGCCGGCCGACCGCATTAGGTCAGCACAGAACTCTGCCGACGACGCCACGTCGCCGGCATGAGCGGGGTCGGCAGAAATGGAGGGGATCGTCAGCCACTCGACAAGGGAGCCGAGGATCCGGTCCTTGGACCGATTGACATAATCGCTGAGCGTCAGGTCGTCCACACGGCGACCCTAGCCTGCACGCACGCCCCACTGGCCGACCCAAACTGGCCAATATGCCGGCCCGAGGAGAAGACCACCTACAAGACTTACGTTCGAGGCTCGAGGTTATTGCCGAGGAGTTGGCAGACCTCGGCCGGGCCAGGTTGTCAGAGGCCCTCGAGACTGGAAGTCCCGCGCCCGAGGCTGAAGAGCGTCGTCTTAGCCGAGCTCGGCGTGAGGTCCTGAAGGCCGCCGCCCTTCTCTCGGGCAGCCCCGACGGCGAGAGATGACCCGGAGGCCCAGACACCCGAGCACAAACGATGGATAGGCGCCGCTGAGAGGGCCTTTCACCTGAGCGAACGGCCCTACTCGGTGGCGCCTGCCCGCCCGGCTAGCGCCGAGCTGTTGGCCCAATGATGTGACGCGGTGACGTGCGCGATGGGACAACCTTCGCGGGCGAAGGGGAATACGGCCCGGTACGGAGGGGCTCCCATTAGTCCCTGAGCGGCCACGGTGCCTTGCTTATGGGGTTTCTTTGATGGCCTCGACCTCGAGCTCGAGGTTGATCTTGTCGCTCACCATGACGCCGCCGCCGTCGAGCGCCGCGTTCCAGCTGACCCCCCAGTCCTTCCGGTTGATAGTCGCGGAGCCTTCGAATCCGGCCCTCTGGTTGCCGTAGGGATCGACCACGACGCCGCTGAACTCGAAGTCAACGGGCACGGACTTCGTTACGCCCCGGATGGTCAGGTCGCCGGTCACCAGGTAGTGCTCATCGTCTAGCTTCTCCACTTGGGTCGAGCGGAAAGTGATCTGGGGGTACTCCTTCATGGCCAGGAAGTCGTTGCTCCGCAGGTGGTTGTCCCGGTCCGGGTTGCGGGTGTCGATGCTGTCGGTCTCGATCGTGAGCTCGACGTGCGAGTTGGCCGGGTTCTCGCCATCGAGATAGACAGAGCCGTCGAACTTGTCGAACTGGCCGCGGACCTTGCTGACCATGGCGTGACGGGCCGAAAAGCCGACGCGTGTATGGGCCAGGTCCAGCTTGTAGTTGCCGGTGATGGTGGCGGGGGCTGACGTATCAGGGTTGGTCATGCTTCGTCCTCCTTGTGTCGGTGGTTAGAGCCTCTACCGACCTAACATAGGGGACATATCAACAATTCCGACAACATCCGCAACATTGCCGTCTGAGCTGGCTGAAGTCAGGTGGCTCGACGAGGACGAGGCGCGAGCATGGCGCTCGCTCCAGATCATGCAGGCGCGGCTCACGGCCTTGTTGGCGCGAGACCTCTCGGCTCATTCCGAACTCAGCTACCAGGACTATGTCGTCCTGGTGGCCTTGACGGACCAGCCGAACGGGCAGATGCGCCTGTTCCAGCTGAGCAATGCGCTGGGTTGGGAAAAGAGCCGGATGTCCCACCAGGTGAGCCGCATGGCCGAGCGAGGCTTAGTAGAGAAGAGCAAGTGCGGCTCTGACCGCCGGGGCGCCTATGTCAGCGTCACGGCCGCTGGCCGTCAGGAGATCAGTGCCGCCGCTCCGAGCCACCTCGAGGCCGTGCGACGCCTGTTCATCGACCGCCTCACGCCGTCTCAGCTGGCCGGCCTGGCCGACGTAGCTGAAACCGTGCTGGCCGCCGTGACTGATGAGGAGCGCAGGACCTGCACCGAGGCGTGCGCAGAAGATTGACCCTCTGACCCCACGGGCCCGGCCTGCGTCTGGGCCGACGCGGGACCGGACCGGCTCAGTCCCGGGGACGCTGGCTGGGTGGGACAGGGAGGCCGGCCGGCGGCGGGGGAGCGCTCGGGAGGGAATTGAGAGCGTCTATCAGGCGCCGCAAGTGGGCATGCGAGAGCCTGTCGAAGCGCAAAGCGATGCGCTGGAGGTCGAGGTGGTCGCCCTCGCGTACCTCTGCGGGCAGTGGCCCCGGGAGCACCTGGACCCCACCCCGGAGGCACATGCCGGCGAACTCCTCGCACAGGGCGGCCACCTCGGCGTCGGTCGGCCGCGTCTGTAGCCTGATGATCAGGCGGTCGCCCACCCAGCGCAGCGAATGGTAGTTGCGGTAAAAGCCGAGTATTTCGGCTACAGCCTCGGTGACGTCATCGGTGATCAGGTACAGGCTCGTGTCTTCCGGCCCTATCAGGCCTCGAGCTTCCACGTCGTTCGTCACGAAGCGCTCCCACGCCCGCCAGTAGCCACCGCCTGGGACTTCGAGCAGCACCACGGGAGCGGGTTCGGCTTTGCCCGTCTGCAACAACGTGAGCAGCTCGAAGGCCTCGTCGAGGGTGCCGTACCCACCCGGCAGCACCGCGTAACCATCTGACTCCTTCACGAGCAGGAGCTTTCGGGTGAAGAAGTACTTCATCGAGACCAATTTCGGGTCGGACAAAATGAACTGGTTGGGTTGCTGCTCGAACGGGAGGCGGATGTTGATCCCGAAAGAGTGCTCGGCGCCGCTCCTTCGAGGCCGGCGGCCATGATCCCGGGGCCGGCACCTGTGACAGTCGACCAGCCCAGGGCGGCGAGCCGCGAAGCCAGGTCTCGCGCCTGAGCGTAAAGAGGGTCCGTCGGGTGCGTCCGCGCCGAACCGAACATGGTGATCTTGCGCACTTCCCGGTAGGGCGCGAAGACCTCGAAGCCCTCCCGCATCTCGCGGAGAGCGGCGTTGGCGATCTTCAAGTCCAGCCGGTCGGCATGGCCCTGGGCCAGCCGCGCCACCGAGACGAGGAGCTCGCGCAGCTGGTCGCGGTTGGCCGTTACACCGAGCTCGTCGAGCAGGGACTCGATGCGGGCATCGAGGTCATGGTCACCGGTACTGCCGGGCCGGAGCCGGCCGCCGGGGGGGCCAGCGGCAGCGCGGCCAGCGTCACCGGGCGCCCGTTCCCCGGGGAGGCTCAGGCGACGATGGAGAAGGCTGTGTCACGGCTACACCTCTACCTTATGAGCGGGCCCCGCCCCTCAGATTGACCGGGGGGCGGCGTCCTTGCCTACCAGCCAGAGGACGCGCCCGGCGCGGACGCGCGTCGCCGGCACGTCTGCGCCGGCCACTACCGCTTCCATAGCGTCACGCTGGGCCTCCCCGTCCACAGTGAAGATGGCCAACCTGGCCCTGGCGATGCCGGCGTAGGTGAGCGTCATCCGCAAGTGTTTGTTCACGCCGCTCGGGTCCTCGCTGAAGGTCACCAGTTGGCCAGGGTCAGCATCCAGGGCCATCGAGCTCGGGAAGAGGCCGGCGATGCTGCCATCCGGCCCGAGGACGAGGTGGACCACGTCGAGCTGGCCGATCTCGCCGAGGCGCAGTTGGTAAGCGTCGAGGCCGTCCTCACAGCGCATGGGGTAGACGGCGTTGGCCGCCCCGACCCGCTCGAGGAGAGCCTGGCGGCCGAGCCGCTCGTTGGACCCCGGATGGTTCGGCGGGACGCAGAGCTCGTCTACCCAAAAAAAGTTCACCACCAGCCAGTCGACCGCCTGGGCGCCCTCAACGGCCAGCCGTTCGTAGCAGGCCCGTGCGATCTCGCCGCCCGAGAGGGCGATGTCGAACTCTTCCCCGGGCCGCTCAACGAAGGCCGAGATCACCTCTCGGGCGAACGCGCCGGGGACGTCGTCGGTCACCACCATCTCTCGGTTCACGGGCAAGACCCTAACCGTTAGGAGGCCAGAGCTGCAGCCGCCGCCAGTGCTCGTTCCCAGACCCGGTCGGCCCGCAGGTTGGAAATGGCCGACGAGAGGGCGGACGTCAGCGAGTCGTCAGGTAGCGGCAGCGCCTGGCTGTGCGATATGCCGTTCGAGAGGGTGGCGTTGGCCCAGACGGCCCGGGCGCCGCCGTCCCGTTTTACCTGGAAGGTGCCTTCCTCGCCCTGGCAGATGGCCTCCAGAGTGATGCCCACGTGCTTGGAGTCGGTGAGCACGAGCTCGCGAGCGCGAAGGTCCAGCTGCGACATGAGCCAACCGCCGAGGATGTAGCGCGGCCCCGGCTTGCCCGTCACAGAAGCCGAGCAGACGCACTGTACGAACGGCCGGCTGTGCTCGGGCTCGAACAGGCCCGCTAGCAGCTCTCGCCAGGGCTGGAGGCGTACCCAGGAGAGGTCCACCACCGGCTGGTGGTTGGCCAGCTCCAGGAGCGTCCTGTAGGAGTGCCCCATGGCGGCGTCGTCCGGCACGGCCGAGCGGGTGTCCACCACGAGGGCGTTGGCCAGCCGCAAGAGCGGGTCGGCAGGGTCGGGGAGCACGTCGGGGAACCACATGACGACCGGGAGGTCAGCCAGTACGAACGGCCCCACGATCGAGGCCAGGTGGGACGCCGCCTGGCCACCGACGTGCAAGTGGAGCTCTTCGAAGAAGACGGGGTGACCTTCGGAGGCGGTGGGTTCGGCCCGCCAGAGGAACGCCTTGGCATTGATGACCGGCGTGCTGTCCGGGTCCGGGCGCAGCACCACCGCCCGGCAAGGGTGGTGGGCGCCGAGGGCGCGCACCGGAGCGGCGACGACCTCGGGGTCGTCGTTGGGGCCGACGACCATAACGATGGTCATGACCGCAGTGCGCGTGGCGGCGCCGCGCCCTGACGCCTGATGCCGCAAGTCGGGGAGGGCATTGATAGCCTCGCCCAGGCTCACGCCGCGGCCCTCCCACGTCTGGACGGCCAGAGGGGCTTCGGGCTCAGCGGTCCCCGTGGTCGCGGTCACGTCTGGCTCCGTCAGGGCGTCCGCCATTGGCGCCCGTCTCGTTCGACCAGGGTGTCGGCCTGACGCGGCCCCCATGTACCCGGCGGCGTAACCGGCTAAAGGTGGGGGGTCATCGCTGCTCCATGCATCAAGAAGGGGCTGCACGATCTTCCACGCCGTGTCCACCTCGTCACTTCGGATGAACAACGTCGGGTCACCGACCATGGCGTCGAGCAGGAGACGCTCGTAAGCGTCCGGTGGCTCCTCGAGAAAGGCGGCCCCGTACGAAAAGTCCATCAGCACATCGCGCACCATGAACGCCTGCCCGGGCACTTTCGCCCCGAACCGCAACGTGACTCCCTCGTCCGGCTGGATGCGTAGCACCAGAGCGTTCGGGTTGAGGCCGGTAGCGGCCGACTTCGGGAAGGCCAGGTGGGGCACGGCTTTGAACTGGAGCGCCACCTCGGTCACTCGCTTGGGTAGGCGCTTGCCGGTCCGCGCGTATATGGGCACTCCGGCCCAGCGCCAGTTATCGACGACGAGTTTGAGGGCCACGTAGGTCTCGGTCTGGCTTTGCCGGCTCACGCCTTCCTCCTGGCGATAGCCCGGGACGGCGTTGCCCTCTACCCAGCCGCTGTCGTATTGCGCCCGGACCGACATGTTGGCTACCTCGTCGACCCGAGGGACCACGATAGAACGGAGCGCTTTTACCTTCTCGTCCCGGATCCCCTCGGCGTCGATCGTGCCCGGAGGTTCCATAAGCGTGAGAGATAGGACCTGCATGACGTGGTTCTGCACGATGTCTCGTAGCGCGCCGGCTTTTTCGTAGAAATTGCCGCGCTTTTCGACGCCGATCGTCTCCGCCACTGTGATCTGGACATGGTCGATGTAATTGCGCGACCACAAGGGCTCGAATATGGCATTGGCAAACCGCAGGGCCAGGACGTTTTGAACGGTCTCTTTACCGAGGTAATGGTCAATGCGGTAAATCTGGTCTTCGTCGAAGACCTCGTGGAGAGAGGCGTCAAGCTCCTGGGCCGTGGTCAGGTCGCGCCCGAACGGTTTCTCTATCACGAGCCGGGCAAAACCGCCGCTCTCGGGCCGGTTGAGACCAACTTTGCCCAGAGCCCGGGCCACTTCGGCGAACACATCTGGCACGGTGGCCAGATAGTAGGTCCGGTTGCCGCCTGTCCCCAGGGCTTCATCGATCTCTTCGAGGCGGCCCTTGAGTTTGATGAACGTCTCCGGGTCGGAATAGTCCCCGGATATGTAGATGCTGTTTTTGATTATTTCCGCCCAGCCGGGGCCGGCAGCCGGTACCGCATCGGCCATTATGTCCCTGAAACCATCGTCGGAAATATCCGACCGGGCGACGCCGATTACTGCGAAGGCGGCCGGCAACAGCCGGCGCCGCGAAAGCCTCTCTAGGGCCGGGCAGCAGCTTACGGTGGGTCAGGTCGCCAGACGCGCCGAAGACGACCAGCACCCCGGGCGGAGCGCGTCGGACGGTGTCGAGGCCCTCCGCCAGAGGGTTGGTGGGCAGGGTGTCGGTGCTCACGATTGTGGCGTTTGGTCGTTGGCCCCTTGCTCGTTCGCCCCTTGCTCGTTCGCCCCTTGCTCGTTCGCCTTGTCTTCCAGGGCCTGGAGGAGCTCGTCGTAGCTCTTGGAAAAGGCGGCCACTCCCTCGTCCTCCAGTTGGGCCGACACGTCGGCCATGTGGATGCCGGCCGCCTCGAGGGCGTCGAGGTCGGCGCGCGCCTCGTCGGCCGCCCGGTCAATGGTCCGGGCCACCGTGCCGTGGTCGAGAAAAGCCGCCACCGTGGCGTCCGGCATCGTATTGACGGTGTCGGGGCCGATCAGGTTGTCCACGTACAGCAGGTCGGGGTAGGCGGGGTTCTTCGTGGACGTCGAGGCCCAAAGCGGGCGCTGCCGGTGCGCCCCTTTGGCCTGGAGAGCTTCCCAGCGCGGGCCTGAGAAGCGTTCGAGGAACAGTTGGTAGGCCAACTTGGCTTGCGCGACAGCCGCCTTGCCCCGCAGCGGCAACAACTTCTCATCGCTTTTGGCTTCGATCCGCCGGTCGACTTCAGTGTCAACCCGGCTGACGAAAAACGACGCCACGCTGTGAACTCTCGAAACATCTCCACCGGAATTGCTCAGCGCCTCCAGTCCCGAGATGTAAGCCTCAATAACAGCGTTATACCGGTCGAGGCTAAAGATCAAGGTGACGTTTATATTGCGTCCCTCACTGATCATCTGGCGGATAGCGGGCACGCCGGGCTCCGTAGCTGGGATTTTGACCAAGAGGTTGGGCATGGCAATGCGCTCGTGGAATTGACGAGCGTCTCTAATCGTGCCGTCGGTGTCGTACGCCAGACGGGGAGAGACCTCGAGTGACACAAAACCGTCCGACGACCCGCTTTGTTCATAAAGCGGGTGGAATATCTCGAGCGCGGCAGTGACGTCGGCCGTCGCCATTTCCCAGAACGCTTGCTCGACCGAACCGCTCTCCAGCAGGCGGGCGAAGTCGGCGTCGTACACGTCAGAGCCGGTCATCGCTTTTTGGAAAATGGTGGGGTTGGAGGTCACGCCCCGGATACCTTCGTCCATCATGTTGGCCAAACGCCCGCTACGGATGGCATCGCGGGAGAGGTTGTCGATCCAGGGGCTTTGACCCGCCTCTGTATAAAGCTGGTGCAGACGCGTCATTTGCTTTCCTCCTCGTCGTCATCGGTCTTTTGGAGCAGGGCTCTGGCCTTGCTGGCCACGTTTTCGGGGGTGAAGCCGAAGTGGGCCAGGACTTCCTCGCCGGGCCCTGACGCACCGAACTGGTCAATAGATACGGACGCGTCCGCCCAACGCGTCCAGCCGAAGCTGGCCGCCGCCTCGACGGCGAGCGCAGGAGCGCCGGACCCGAGCACCTCGCGCTGGTAAGCCTTCCCCTGCTGCTCGAACAGCTCCCAGCTGGGCATGGAGACCACCCTTACGTGCAGCCCTTCGGACTCGAGCAACTTGGCTGCGTCAACGCAAAGCGACACTTCGGATCCCGTCCCGATCAGGACGATGTCCGGGCCGGGCGCGTCACCCGATAGCACGTACGCGCCGCGGTGCAGCTGTTCCGCCCGCTCGGCCGTGCCCTCTAGCACCGGGACGGTCTGGCGGGTGAGGATGAGGGCCGTGGGGCCGCCGTCAAAATCGATCGCCGCCTTGAGCGCCTGACCGGTCTCGTTGGCGTCGGCCGGGCGGATGACCAGCAGGTTCGGCATAGCCCTCATGGCCGCCAATTGTTCGACTGGCTGGTGGGTGGGACCGTCTTGGCCCAGGCCGACGGAGTCGTGGGTCCATGAATAGATGACCTTCGTCTTGGACAGTGCGGCCAGCCGGACCGCCCCCCTCATGTAGTCGCTGAAGCAGAAGAAAGTCCCGCCCACGGGCGTGACACCTCCGTGCCTGGCCATACCGACCATGACCCCGCCCATCCCGTGCTCGCGGACCCCGTAACTGAACAGCCGGCCCTCCGGGTCTTCGCTCGATTGGCGAGCCTCACCGTCGAGGGCGGTGCCGGTGTTGCCTGTTAGGTCGGCGCCCCCCGACACGAGGCCAGGCACTTCAGCCACCACCGCATTAAGGCAGGACTTGAGGGCCGCCCTGGTGGCTAGCTTCTCGCCCGCCTTCCATGTCGGCAGCTTCTGCTCGAAGCCCGTCAAGCCGTCGCCTCGCCACTGTGCGTCCCAGGCGGCGCGAGGCTGGCTCCCGGCCGGGAGGCGGCTGTCGAAATGCTTTACCCAGGAGTCGCGCTCAGGGCGCCCTCTCGCTCCGGCCGTGCGGTAGTACGAAATGACATCCTCAGGGACCCAGAACGTCTGGTCGGCGGGGAGGCCGAGGATCTCTTTGGTCGCCGCGATCTCCTCGGGCGCGAAGGGGTCGCCGTGCGCCTTGGGGTTGTCGGTCATATGGGGCGCCGGCCAGCCGATGTGGGAACGGAGCTGGAGGAAGCTCGGTTTGTCTTCGACGGCCATAGCCCGGCGGATGGCCGCTTCGAGCGCGTCGGTGTCGTTGGCTACTTCACCGAGGTTCTCGGTGTGCCAGCCATAGGCGTCGAACCGTTTGACGGCATCGTCCGAGAGGGCGATCTCGGTGGGCCCGTCAATGGTTATGTGGTTGTCGTCATATATGTAGATCAGCCGCCCGAGGCCCAGGTGGCCGGCGAGCGAGGCGGCCTCGTGACTGATGCCTTCCATCAGGTCACCGTCGCCGCAGATAACGAAGGTGTAGTGGTCGATCAAGTCCGGCCCATATCGCGCCCTGAGGAGGCGTTCGGCCGCGCCCAGGCCGACGCCGTTGGCAAAGCCTTGCCCCAGCGGGCCGGTGGTGACCTCGACTCCTTTGAGCTCGCTGGACTCAGGGTGACCGGGGGTTCTGGAGCCGAGCTGGCGGAACTGTTTCAGGTCCTCCAGCGTGAGGTCGTAGCCCGTCAGGAAAAGCATCGAGTACAGCAGGATGCAGGCATGGCCCGGCGAAAGTACGAAGCGGTCGCGGTTCGGCCAGTCGGGGTCGGCCGCGTCGTAGCGCATGACGCGTGTCCACAGGACGTGCGCCAGAGGTGCCAGCGCCATGGCGGTGCCGGGATGGCCTGAGTTCGCCTGCCTGGGCGCGTCCATAGCCAACCCGCGGACGACATTTATCCCCAGCTGCTCGATGTTTTCTGTGGGCACGACCTGCCCGGGAGTGCCGCCGGCGGCGGCCGTCTGGCTCATGGGGGCCAACCTACACTCTCTCCGGTGCGAGACCGCCACGAGATGCGGCCTTTCCTGACGGGGGCACAAACCTCCCCGCCCCGGTCGCCCGTTGGCGCCTGACCAGGTCAGCGAGAGTTAAGCCGGCCGTTGTCTGAAGGTCAACGAACGGTTCAGCTGGAGGTGGGTGCCCGCCACGATAAAGCCGAGCCAAAGAACGACGGTGCTGTAGGCCCCGTCCAGAGAAGCGCGTCTCGGGTGTCGAGCCGGCGCGGCGTCCGCCGCGGGGCCACGGGCCGGGACTCTAGCCCAGCGGTGCCAGCAACGTCAGAGGGACGATCGTCGTCTGGCCGTCGGGGAGCAGGCGGCAATGGGCCTCGACGGTGCCCAGTTTGGAGTACTCCAGTTCGCCTCTGACGAGCCGGTACGTGAACTTGCCCGGCTCAACGTTGAATGGCGAGACGTTGCGGGCCACCTGTTCTCCAGCCTCGTCTCGGAACACGACTTCCAGTATCCCGTCAGGAGGGTCGTTTGGTCTCGAGCGGATGAGCACGATGAGGTGAGGCGTCACGGTGACCGGTGGCGCACTTGGTGCTGGCATCGAGAACATGACCCCCGCGAGGTCGACGCGAGTCGACGGCCCCGGCACCTGGCGGAGGTCGAAGCTCTCGATAAAAAGAGCGGAAACTATGTCCATCGGGAGCGTGCCACCGATATGGGAGGTCGTGTGTCCAGGGGCAACGGGGCGCGCTCAGACCAGCTCGGGCTCGCGTTCTCGTTGTCGGTCGGCTTCACCCTGTTGAGCGGCGGCGGTGAGGTGGATACCGTCGTGACGCACCTGGAGCCACCCGAGCTTCTTGAAGAAGCGGATCACCAGCCACCCGTGGTCGAACTGGCGGGTCGTGAACGAAAACTTGGCTGCGGTCGGTGCCGCATGATGGTTCGAGTGGAGCCCCTCGCCCCAAGTCATTAGCGCCAGCCACTGGTTGTTGGTGGCTACCCCGACGTAAGCCCGCCTCCCGAAGCGGTGGCCGATGGCGTTGATGGCGGAGTTCAGGAGCAGGTAACTGACGACATGGACGCCGGCGGCCACAAGCGCCCACTTCCAGCCGAACAACGCCCAGAAAATGCAATAACCAATGCCCAAACCGACAAAGCCGTGGTCGAAAAGGACCTTGTCCCACTTGTCGACCTTGATGTCCCGGCTGTATTTCCGCAGAGTTTCTGCATCGTGGGCGGCCTTCTTATAGAGACCGACGTTGTACAGCTGGACTTTCCAGTAACCCTCGAGGACCGGGGAGTGGGGGTCGCCGAGGACGTCCGTGTAAGCGTGGTGGCGGCGGTGGACTGCAGCCCACTCGCGCGGCCGTATACCAGTCGACAGCCAGAGAACGGCGCGACTGGCAAAATCCAGTCCCGGGCTCATGGTGACCGAACGGTGAGAGAGGGTCCGGTGCAGGTACATCGTGGTGAGCAGAAGGGCGAGCTGGCTCGTAACCAGGCCCGCGAGGACAACGACCAGGACTTTGGGCACGAGGTCAACGTTAGCCCACGGCCCCCGCTAGTACCATCAACGCCCAGGTAGCCCTCATTTTATTCCCGAGCCAGGCCATTTTGACCGGCCTTTGGCTGTTCGGTGCCTCGGCGGAAAACAGGGCCGAGGCCAAGGGTGACTTTTGGCGGGCCATTTCCGGGGCGTACGGTGCTCTCCGATGCTCACACGTACTCGGCCCGGCGCACCCCTACCCTCTCGCCGAACCGGCGCTAAAGCGTGCGCCGCTGACCCGACGCATCGCGCCTTTCGTCGAGTTCGTTGGCTGGCCGCCGGCCTGGCCCTACCAAGCGCCCTCGCGCTGGCCGCGTTGTCCTCAGCTGATGACTCAAATCAAGCGTCGGCGGCGGCGCCCCCGCCAAGCTCTACCTCGTCCCTGCTGACCACGCCCTTGCTGTCACCCGCTCGACTGCCTGAGACCTTGCAGGACATGGCAGCCAGCCGCCGGCTTGATGTCGCGGTGGCGGCTGCCATGTCGGCTCACTCGCTCGGAGCGGGGGCCGCCGCCAGCAGCTGCGCTGAAGTCGCCCAGGACGGCCATGTGCTGTACCAGGACCACGCCACCTTCCCAGTGATCCCGGCATCGAACATGAAGCTCGTAACGGCCGCCGCTTTGCTCGACAAGCTCGGCCCCTCCTACACGTTCCGGACCGACCTCAGGGCCCTCCAACCCCCGGTGCACGGCATCATCCATGGCAACCTTTACCTGGTCGGCGGGGGCGACCCGGTATTGCGACTGTCGAGCGACGCCCCCTCGGGGCCGGGCCTGAGCCCTACTCGAACGTCGCCGGCCTCGTCCAAGAACTGAAAACCGCCGGCGTCCACCAGGTGACGGGTTCGGTCATTGGGGACGACTCAAGATATGACTCGCTGCGCACCGTTCCCGGGTGGCCGGCCCGGTACGAGGAGGAGGAAGACGTGGGGCCGCTCTCGGCCCTAGACGTCGACGACGGCCTGGCCACCGCCGGCGGGGGGCTCAACCTCGGAGCGCCTCCCGCCGTGCAAGCTGCTGGCATCCTGACCAACCTCATGCACTCTGCCGGCATCCAGGTCAGTGGCGGGCCGACCTCGGGCCAGACGCCGGCTGGCTCGAAGCTCCTGGTCAAGCTGGTATCGCCGCCGCTGGGCCAGATCCTGGGTGTCGTTTTGCGGGCCAGCGATGATACGGCCATGGAGCTCATGACCAAAGAACTCGGGTTCAAGGAACGAGGCATTGGTTCGACGGCCGCCGGGACGGCGGCCATCCGGGCCGACCTGGCTGCCGACGGGCTGCCGTTGCACGGTTTTGTCAACGCCGACGGCAGCGGGCTGTCCCGGTCGGACAGGGTGACCTGCGCCCTTCTGGTGGCCCTTCTGGAGCGCGCCGGTCCAAATGGGTTGCTGGTCAAGGACCTGCCCGTCGCCGCCCGCTCCGGGACCCTCGTCGGTGAGCTGAACGGGACCACGGCAGCCGGTCGCGTTTACGCCAAGACAGGGACATTGGACGACGTCAAGGCTCTATCGGGTTGGGTGGAACCACTAAAAGGACAAGGGGGCGGCAACCCGGGACTGGCGCAACCGGTCGTCTTCGCCACCGTCCTCAACGACCTGGCCCCGACGTTGCCCAACCCGACGGACACCCCGGCTGGCCTCACTGACCGGGTGGCCCTGGACGTGGCCGAGTACCCCCAGATGCCGGCCCTGGCCCGGTTCGAGCCTTGAGGACCGGCGGTTATGGCGCCGGCCCGTCGTGGCGCCGCGTCGCCCGTCCTGCGCCGGCCCCGGCCGCTCGGTGCGGTGGCAGCAACGGAGCGGCAAGGCAAAGCGTGCGTTCCCGGTTGTGACCGGTTAGCTTCTAGGGGATGCCTGGTAGCGAGCCCGGAGGTCTTGAGACCCGGCGCAGCTCCACGGGTCTGCAGGGAGGCCCGGGGGAACTAGTAGACCTCGTAATTGCTTACGGCCAGCAGGAGCTGGTCGGCCCCGTCCAGCGTCAGGTCAAGAGCCTTGGCCGGGCTATAGCCGGCGCGGTCCTTATGGCCACGGGGACACTGTTGCTGGCCCTTGGTTTCTTGAGGGCCATGCAGGTGGAGTTCGGGGGCCTCGGACAAGCCCTGTCGAGCGAGGTTTACGGTTCTTCCGGTCACCTGTCCGGCAACTGGTCCTGGGTGCCCTATATAGGCGCGGCCTTGTTCTGCCTTCTTGTGGCGGCATTCTGCGCTTTCAGGATCATGCGGGGGAACGAGCGGTGAGCCGCCGTGCAGCGGATTAAATCTCGCGGGGGCCAGTCCCCGCGGAGAAACGGGGCGGCGCCGCCTCAGGGCAGCGGGCCTGGCGGGTTGATCACCCCCGACGACATCCGGGCCAAGGCTGGGGAGCTCGTCTCCGGCGTCGAGGGGCAGGTCCAAACGGCCAGGCCGACGCTTACCTACGTGGCCGTCGGGGGCTTCTTCCTGATCGTGGTCATCGCCTTCCTCCTGGGGAGGCGGAGTGGGAAATTCCGCTCCACGTTGGTCGAAATCCGTCGTGACTGAGGGCGCCGGTCGCCGCGGCCGGCTGAGCTGGCCGTTTTAGGGGGGATGCGAGCGTGAGAAGAGATTGGTTGTCGTGGGCGGTCCGTCGGGGATTTCAGCGTGGCCTGGTCGAAGGCGACCAGTTCTGGCTGGTGCTGGGGGCGATGGCGCTGATGCTCCAGCTCGGCATCAGGGTGTACCGCAAGAAGCCATTAATGGTGTTCTCCGGGCCGGATCCCCATCGGAGAACAGCTCATCGTGGCCCACTTCGAGCGCGAGCGCAACAATGGTCGGCGTGGGCGTAAAGGTCTGTTTGCGGAACCCTAACCGCGAGGTCGAGGTGGCTGGCCCGTGGGGGCGCTGGCCCTCGTTCGCCAGCTTGGGTACAACCGGGAAGCCGTGCTCGTGATCGTCGACGGCACGCTGGTCACCGGGGACGCAACCATCCCGGACGGTTCCGAGGTTGAGATCCGGCCGGTCGTTTCCGGCGGGGCCACATGACGAGGCCAGGATGAGCAGGGCCGGGCCACTCCGGCGCGATGAGACGAGCATGTGAAGACGGGTCGGATGAGACCAGCCAGAAGACCTCAGGCCGGATGTGACCAGGCAGATGAGACGAGCTACGGGAGACCGGGCCTCACGAGACCAGACGTTATGAGACGGGCCCGATGAAGTGCCGGGTCTGCCGTGAACCGGCGGTTATCGAGCTGCGACGGCACAACGCCGGTTTTTGCCACGACTGTTTCGTGGTCCACTGTCGCAACCAGGTCGAGCGGACGGTCAAGGAGCACGAGATGATTGGCCCTGGCGACCGCGTGCTGGTGGCGGTCTCGGGGGGCAAGGACTCGCTGGCCCTGTGGGACCTATTGCTGAAGCTCGGGTACGACGTCGATGGTCTTTACATCGGGCTCGGGATAACGGGCTACAGCGAACCGTCAGCCGTTTTCGCCCGCCGCTTCGCCTCCGAGCACGCCGTCAACCTGGTGGAGGTCGACCTACCAGGGGACTTTGGGTTCGACGTACGTAGCGGGGCAGCAGCCGACCACCGGGTCCCGTGTTCAGCGTGCGGGCTGTCGAAGAGGCATATCTTCGACCGCGCCGCCCTCGAGGGCAACTATGACGTGCTGGCCACGGGCCACAACCTGGACGACGAGGCGGCGGTGCTCCTGGGCAACGTGCTCCGCTGGGACCTGGCGTACATGGCCCGGCAGCGGCCAGTCCTCCCGGGCGGGGACGGGTTCCCGCGCAAGGTTAAACCGCTGGTCCGTTTGGGCGAGCGGGAGACGGCCGCGTACTGCATCCTCGAGGGCATCGAGTACCAGGTCGAGGAGTGCCCGATGGCCGCTGGGAACCGCCATCTTGGGTACAAGGACGCTCTCAACGCCATCGAAGAGCGCTCACCGGGCACCAAGGCGGCCTTCTATGGCGGTTTCCTGGACAGAGCGGCAGCCCTCGTAGCGAGGCCGGCGAGCAGAGCCGGGAGGGCCTCCACCCTTGCGAAAAATGTGGCGCCCCCACGACGGCGGCGCAGATTTGTGCCTTTTGCCGTCTGGTCGAGCGGGCCACGGGCGAACGACGCCGACGTCTCCCGATGAGCACGCCGTGATCCCCGGCCCAGCGAGCCCCGGCCCAGCCAGCCCGAGCCCAGCCAGCCCGAGCCCAGCCAGCCCGAGCCCAGCCAGCCCGAGCCCAGCCAGCACGGCCGCAGCCAACACGGGCCCAGGGAGCCAAGACCCGGTGGCACCGAGCCCGGCGCGCTCAGGCCACCGGCCCTTCGAGGCCGGCGAGAGGGCCTTGCTGTTCGATTCCAAAGGGCGCCGTTACCTAGTTTCGTTGGAAAACGGCGGCGAGTTCCACACTCATGCCGGCACCGTCCCCCACGACATCATCCTGGGCCAGCAAGAGGGGACCATCGTTCGCTCGAGCCTCGGTGCCCGCTACATAGCTGTGCGGCCCACCCTGGCGGAGATCGTGCTCAAGATGCCACGGGGCGCCCAGGTGATCTACCCGAAGGACCTGGGCCAAATACTGGTGATGGCCGACATATCGCCGGGATCGCGGGTCCTCGAAGCCGGGTTGGGTTCCGGCGCTCTCTCCATGGCGCTACTACGGGCTGGTGCCGACATCGTCGGCTACGAGTTGCGGGACGACTTCGCCAAGCGGGCGGTGGCCAACGTGACCGCCTTCCTCGGAGAAGGTGCCCTCGAGCGGTACCACGTGGAAGTGCGCGACGTGTACGAGGGCATCGCCGAAAAGGGCCTGGACCGCGTCCTCCTGGACCTGCCCGAGCCGTGGCGTGTGGTCAAGCATGCCGCAGGTGCGCTGCGACCAGGGGGCATAATTGTGTCCTATCTACCAACGGTGGGCCAGGTCATGACATTGCGCGAAGCGCTCGCCGACGCCGGCTTCGGGATGGCCGAGACGGTCGAGGTCCTCCTGCGCACCTGGCACGTCGATGGCCAGTCCGTCCGGCCCGAGCACCGCATGGTCGGCCATACAGGCTTCTTGACGGCAGCCAGGTTGATGGCGCTGGTCCCATGAACGCGCTCGACATCGGCATCCTGGTCATCGCCGCGTTCGCCCTGCTCGGGGGGTGGCGGCTGGGGTTTTTCGGGCGGGTGTTCTCGTGGCTCGGCCTGGGTGCGGGGCTCTACCTGGCCGTCCGGTTCTTGCCCAACATCGTCAACTTCGTCGGGTTATCGGGGTCCGTGGCCCGCATGGTGCTCGCCGTTGCGGTGCTCGTCGGCGGGGCGCTGATCGGGCAATCCATAGGCCTGTTGGTGGGCTCCCGGCTACACGCCGTGCTGCCGCCTTTCGCCGGCCTCCGGGCCCTCGACCGAGTCGTAGGGGCGTTCGTGGGTGTCCTGGGGGTCTTTGTTGCCCTCTGGTTGCTGGCCCCCTCGCTGGCTGCCGTCCCCGGGACGGTTTCCCAGCTGGCCACCGGGTCCGTTATCACGCGGTGGCTCTCCAACGAGAGCCGCTCTTACGGTCTCAACCCTCCGAACACGTTGCAGGCCTTGCGCCGGCTCGTGAGCCAGGATGGCTTCCCCCAGGTTTTCGACCAGATCATCCCCGGTCAGGACGTAGGGCCACCGCCAGGTTCGGTGCCGCTGGCGCCGGCCGTGGTGTCCTCCGTGTCAGCCTCGACCGTCAAAGTAGAGGGGGAAGCTTGCGGCCGCATCCAGGAGGGGAGCGGCTGGACAATAGACCCCGGCCTGGTCGTGACCAACGCCCACGTCGTCGCCGGTGAACCGGCCGGTAGCACCAGCGTCTTGTTGCCCGACGGCACCGTCAAGCCGGCCACCGTTGTGGAGTACAACCCGGACATCGACCTTGCCCTTCTTTCCGTGCCCGGGCTGGGGGAGCCGCCACTACCGGTTGGCGGCCGGGACAATAGGCGAAAAAGGTGCCGTCTTCGGCCACCCGAACGGCCAGGACCCCCTCGCCGTTCAGCCCGCAACCATCGCCCAGGAGGTCACCGCCGTCGGCCAAGACTTGTACGGCAACCGCAGTACCGAGCGGCGAGTGTTCGTGCTTGGCGGCCCAGCTGACTTATGGTGACTCCGGCGCGCCGGTAGTTGGTTCCGATGG
Organism: uncultured Acidimicrobiaceae bacterium; assembly: GCA_963749305.1. GTDB lineage: Bacteria > Actinomycetota > Acidimicrobiia > Acidimicrobiales > Palsa-688 > Fen-671. Next base: position 221,144 of record CAVVMN010000008.1, on the reverse strand, counting down.
CCGGGTAGTGGGCATCGCGTTCGCCATCGCGCCCGACCGGCCGACCACCGCTTATGCCCTCAGCAGTTCTGAACTGGCCCCGATATTGGTCCAGCCCCATACCACGGCGGTGTCGACCAACAAATGCGTCAGTACCTGACTCCTTCAGCGGCAGGGCTGTTGTTCAGCGGGCCAGGCTGAGGCCCCTGAAGACGATCTCTACCGAGCCCTGTCCCGCCTTCCAGCCTCCGCCTGAAATCTCGAGCTTGTGGATGCTCGGCGGGACGAACGCGGCCGAGAAACCGAGCGACACCGGGACGCTCAGGACGTGGTTGTCCACTGATGTGCCGGTGACGAACCTGTAGGTCACCCGTTTACCCTGGCCCTCCCAGGCTACGAGGTAGGTGTCAGGCGGTTTCAGCACACCCTCTTCCAACCGGGCCAGGAGAGGAGTGCTCAATACGAAGCTGGCCACCACCATCCGGCCCGGGGACTTGGGTACGTCCACTGACTGGCCGAAGCGCGCATCGGCGTGCCCGATCATCACCGCCGGCCCGCACCGGTCAGGGACTCGCTGTAGGACCTGCCATGGGCCAGCCAGCGCCAACTGGGCGTAATGGCAGTAGATGGCGACCGTGGCCGCCGGCGGGTCCATGAACAGGTCCCGAGCATCGAAGCCGCTCCGCAAGCGGCGGACAAGGATCCGTTGCGGTGCCCGGTCTGACCCCAGGAAGGCGGCGTCCCGGCGGTCCAGGTCGGACGTGAAGGCGCTGTAGGACTGTACGATCGGCTCGGGGTCCCAGCGCAGCTGCGGGTCGGCCCAGGCCACCATGTCCTCCCAGGGTTCGATGGCGGCACTGTGGCCCCGAAGCATGGACAGGGCCGCGGCCGGGAGCGGTTCGGCCCGGCGCAACTCCGATCGGGAGCTGGCGACCAGGTGGGCGAAGCGGCCGGGCTGGACGACGTCGGCCAGATTGGTCCCGACTGAGCGGATGCTGGCCAAAGGGTCGAGACCGGGCAGGCTGGTGGCGGCCAGGGTGACACAGGTGGCTAGCGCCAAGCCGCCTGCGTACAGCGCTCGCGTGGGCCGGAGCAGGGCGGCAGAGGGCGACGGCGACGAGCATGACCCGGAAGAAGAGCGGGAAATGGTTCCCGGCCACGAAGCCCTCCTTGACCTCGGCCCATCCCCAAACGGTCAACATGAGCAGGGCGACGAGACGCTCTCTGCGGCGTCGGCGCCAGACGGTAGCGGCATAAACCGCTCCCACCACCAACACGATCGTGATGGCCAGCCATGCGATAGACGGTCGCTTCAAGTCCTCTGCCATGGCCGTGCCGTAGCCAAACAGGAGCGACGCCGAGGCCCGGGCAAAGTTGGGAAGGTTGCGAAAACTCTGGCCCGCTGAAACCCACGCCACCGCGAACATGCCCACGAATGCGGCCACGGCCAGACCAGTGGCCCGCCAGCGCTCACGCGACATCATGGCCGCCCCGGTCAAGGCCAAGATCAGCAGCGCGACCAGGATTATGCCGCTGTTCAATTTCACCAAAACAGCGAAACCAGCCAGCGCACCGAGGAGCGCGGCCAATGCGGCTCGCACCGCCGGCGTGCGAGCTTCGAGCATGTAGAGGGCCAGGCCCAACCCGGTCACGCATACGAAGTCAGCGGCCCGCGCTTCGGCCCACGAAACCCAGATCAGCGCCCAGACGATTACGGCCGAGACGGCGAGGCCCCAGTACCAGGAGGCCCAGTAGCGGGACGTGCCGTCCGTGCCCGGCCAGAAGGGGCGCAATGCGGCTACCAAGAGATAAGCCAGCAGCCAGGTGACGGCGAACACGTAGCAGAAGGCGATCGAGGCTGTCGCACGGTAAAAGGGCTCGAGGAAGCCGGCGAAGCCGTACGGCCCGTAGGTGAAGTCGAGCTGGGGCCCCCACTGGAGGTGCTTGGTAAAAGCGACGGCCAGCCCGGCCTGCCAGGAGGAGTCCAGGCCCGGCCTGATTTGCAGCCAGCCCGGCCAATTGAGGAGGGTCACCACTGTCGCTACGAGAGCCGTCCCTCGCCACCGGGCCAAAGCGGGTTCGGAGGGCTCGGGGACAGGCGCACCTACCGCCGGCGGGTGTTCATCGACGTTACTGGCAGACGAGAACCGGGGACGGCTCGCCAGCGTTGGCATGTGCCTAGACGGGGAGAACTACTCCTCGATGAAAATGCATTCCCCGGGGCACTCTTCGGCTGCCTCCCGGGTGGCGTCTTCCATGTCCTCGGGTACGAGGGCCAAGCCAGCATGCCCACCAGGGTCGCTGAAGATCTTGTCACCCTCTTTTACGTAGGAAAGCCCGTCGTCGAGCAGCGTGAAGACTGCGGGCGCGATCTCCTCACACAGGCCGTCACCCGTGCAAAGATCCTGGTCAATCCAGACCTTCATGCGCTGTTGGTTCCCTTTTCTCCGTACGTTCGGCGGGACGAACTGACGTGCTTGACTCCCCAAAGTACCGGCGCCGGAGCACAAGTGTCAATCACCCGGTTCTTCGCCGCAGGGCGAGATGCTGGTCGAAGCGCTGGTCCGCGGCCCTACGACAGCTGAGGGTCGCAGCGCAGTATCGTCGGAAAGGGCCGTACATTTGGGCCAAAGCGGTTGACCCGGCAACGAAGATGCCCAGAAAGAGGAGGTGGTCCGCTTGGCACAACATGACGAGCAGGCCGCTCGTGGCGGTGCTCAGGACAAAGAGACCGCTGGGTTGCGTACCCAGCCTGGGAGCCTAGAGGCACAGGTTGCCGCGCTCGAAGAGGAGGTCTCTGCCCTGCGCCGCCGGCTAGCGGACGCGCCCAAGAGGGTGCGTACCCTGGAGGAGAGGCTGCTAGAGACCAAGGGCCAGCTCCAGCAAGCGCTGTCCCAAAACGAGCGCCTGACCTTTACCCTCCGCGATGCTCGCGAGCACATCGCCTCGCTGCGGGAGGAAGTCGACAAACTCACGCAACCCCCGTCCGCCTACGGGACGTTCCTGCGTTGTAACGAGGACGGCACCGCCGACGTCTTCTCGGGTGGCCGCAAGATGAGGGTCTCGCTCCATCCAGGTATAGACGCCAAAGAACTTCGCCGTGGCCAAGAAGTGGTCCTCAACGAGTCCCTGAACGTCGTCCTGGCCCGGGGTAGCGACCTTTCCGGCGAGGTGGTGACCATGAAGGAGTTGCTGGAGGACGGCCACAGGGCCATCGTGGTCGGCCGCGCCGACGAAGAGCGGGTCGTCGAGGTGGCTGATTCGCTCATGGGCGAGAAGTTGCGCTCCGGCGACTCGTTGTTGATGGACTCCCGTTCCGGCCTGCTGCTGGAAAAGCTGCCCCGCCCCGAGGTCGAAGAACTCGTCCTCGAAGAGGTACCCGACATTTCCTATGAAGACGTCGGTGGGCTGGACTCTCAGATCGAGCAGATAACCGACGCCGTAGAGCTGCCGTTCCTCCATAAGGACCTGTTCATCGAGCACAAGTTGCCGGCCCCCAAGGGTGTCCTGCTTGTACGGCCCGCCCGGCTGCGGCAAGACCCTTATCGCCAAGGCGGTGGCCAACTCCCTGGCCAAAAAGGTGGCCGAGCGGTCCGGAGACGGCGAAGGCCGTAGCTACTTCCTAAACATCAAGGGCCCCGAACTGCTCAACAAGTACGTGGGCGAGACAGAGCGCCAGATCCGCCTGGTGTTCCAGCGGGCTCGAGAAAAAAGCGAAGAAGGGGTGCCGGTCATCGTTTTCTTCGACGAGATGGACTCGCTGTTCCGGACCAGGGGCAGTGGCATTTCCTCTGACGTCGAGTCGACGATCGTCCCTCAGCTCCTGGCCGAGATCGACGGCGTGGAAGCGTTGAAGAACGTGATCGTGATCGGAGCGTCCAACCGGGAAGACCTCATAGACCCCGCCATCCTTCGGCCTGGCCGCCTCGACGTGAAGATCAAGATCGAGCGTCCGGACGAGATGGCCGCAGCCCAGATATTTTCCCGTTACCTCATGGCGTCCCTCCCCCTGGACGAGGCCGAGGTCCGCAGCATAGGTGGTGGCGACCGGGAAAAGACCGTCCGGGTCATGATCGAGCGGACCGTCGAAGAGATGTACCGCGACGAAGAGATAAACCAGTTCCTCGAAGTCACCTACCAGAACGGTGACAAGGAGATCATGTTCTACAAGGACTTCGCCTCCGGGGCCATGATCGAGAACATCGTGAGGCGGGCGAAGAAACTGGCTATCAAGCGTCAGATCGCCGGGCAGGGCAAAGGCATCAGGACCCAGGACCTGATCGACTCCATCAAACAGGAGTACAAGGAGCACGAGGACCTGCCCAACACCACCAACCCCGACGACTGGGCCAAGATCTCGGGCAAGAAGGGCGAGCGCATCGTTTACATCCGGACGATCACCGCCCAGGGCGACGAGACCAAGGGCGGCCGCTCGATCGAACGGGTGGCGACCGGCCAGTACCTGTGATCCCGTGCGTCTGACAGGTGTGGCGAATGCCCGAAAACAGCCCGTCGTGTGTGACCTCCAACTCCTGTAGAGCCGGCACGTGACCGATGAGAGGTCACCTCGGGCGCTGGTCAGCGTGCTCTCTGCGCTGGGCCGCACTTTTCGGCGCTGAAGCAGGGTAACGTCAGCCCGTGGCCATTGTGAAGGTGCTCGGGGTGGAGACCGAGTACGGGATCATTTTGCGGGGCGGGGGAGAGCCCAACCCCATCGCGGCGTCATCGGCGTTGATCAACGCTTACGTCGCCTCGTTAGCGCGGCGCATCGAGTGGGACTTCCAGGACGAGTCACCGGCCCGGGACGCCAGGGGTTTCGTCAGGGAGCCTCAGGTCGCCCCCGAGGTCGAGACCCACCTCGTGAACGCCGTCCTCACCAATGGCGCTCGCTACTACGTCGACCACGCCCACCCCGAGTACTCGGGCCCCGAGTGCTCGACGGTTTGGGAGGCGGTCCTTTACGACAAGGCCGGCGAGGCGATCCTGGCTCGCTCGGTGGAGGCGGCCGGCCGGTTGCTGCCCGCCGGGCCAGCAAATCAGCGTTTACAAGAACAACTCCGACGGCAAGGGCAACTCTTACGGCACCCACGAGAACTACTTGGTGGACCGGGCCGTCCCGTTCTCCAGGGTCGTGCAGTACGCCATCCCGCACTTCGTGACCCGCCAGATCTATACCGGAGCCGGCAAAGTGGGGGTGGAGGTTTCGGGCTCCGAGCAAGTGGACTTCCAGCTAACCCAGCGGGCCGATTTTTTCGAGGAGGAAGTCGGCCTCGAGACCACGCTGAAGCGGCCCATCGTGAACACTCGGGACGAGCCTCACTGCGACGCTCAGAAGTACCGGCGCCTACACGTCATCCTCGGTGACGCCAACCTGTCCGAGGTGGCCAACTTCGTGAAGATCGGTGCCACCGCCCTCGTGTTGTCCATGATCGAGGACGATTGGTTCGCCCGGCACGGGCGGGACTACACCCTGGCCACCCCGGTGCGGGCCATGCGCCAGGTGTCGTACGACCTCAGCCTGGCCCAGCCCCTGGCCCTGGCTAGCGGGCGCCAGATGACCGCCCTCGAGATCCAGTGGGAGCACCTCGAGCTGGCCCGCAAGTACTCAGAAGACGTAGGCCTGGTGTCAGTGGGGGGCGAGGACGTCGGCAAGGAAATCCTGCGCCGGTGGGAAGAAGTTCTCACGGGCCTGGAGTCCGACCCCATGAGCCTGGCCAATAGATTGGACTGGGTGGCCAAGTACAGGATGGTGAACGGCTACAGAGAGCGCCATGGCCTAGGCTGGCGAGACCCGAAGTTATTAGCAATGGACCTGCAATATCACGACGTGCGACCCGAGCGTTCGCTGTACGCCCGGGCCGGTATGGAGCGGCTCTTTGAGCCGGCGGCGGTCGAGCGTGCCATGACGGAGCCGCCGACGACGACAAGGGCATATTTCAGAGGGAGGTGCCTCCAGCGCTGGCCTCAAGCGATCGCCGCCGCCAACTGGGACTCACTGGTTTTCGACCTGGGGAACGACCCCTTGCGCAGAGTCCCGATGATGGAGCCGCTCAGGGGCACGGCGGCTCATGTCGACCAACTACTGGCACGGTGTAACACTCCAGCAGAACTGCTGGAGCAGCTGGGCTCTTGAGGAGGCACGTAGACCATGGCTGAGAGAGAGCAGATCAAAAAGCAAGCCCCCTCGCGCACGGAGCCGGAGCAGGTAGAAGAGGTCCCCGCCGGCTCCAAACGGGGCGAGGAGCTAAAGGCGGAGCTAGACGACCTCCTGGATGAGATCGACGAGGTGCTGGAGGACAACGCCGAGGAGTTCGTGAAGTCGTACGTCCAGAAGGGCGGCCAGTAGGGCTCGCCCGCGACAGTGCCCGAGCCCCAGGCGGGCAGACGACCACGGCCCCCGGCGGGGTTGGGGCCCCGCTGGGGGAGGAGCCGCAGGCGGGCAGACGGCCACGGCCCCCGGCGGGTTGGGCCCCGCTGGGGGAGGAGCCGCAGGCGGGCAGACGGCCACGGCCCCCGGCGGGGTTGGGCCCCCGCTGGGGGAGGAGCCGCAGGCGGGCAGACGAACAGCCTCACGGCAGCTACTAGGGTCAGTAGGCACTTATGACCCTTCCCATGTTCCCCCCGGGCCAAGATCCCGGGCCTAACTTCCACGAGCTGCTGCGGCGGCTCGGCCTCGGGCCGTACCCGGCCGGCGAACTCGCTCCCGGAGTGGTCGGCACTCAACCAGCCGGCCTCGGGAGTGGAGCGGCCCATCGCGGCAGACGGCGCCGGCTTCCAGGTAACGCATGGCACCACCATCTGCGCCGTCCGCTTCGGCGACGGTGTGCTCATGGCCGGGGACCGGCGGGCCACAGCCGGCTCGGCCATCGCCCACCGCATGCTGGAAAAGGTCCACCCGGCCGACACCCACAGCGGGGTAGCCATCGCCGGAGCCGCCGGCCCGGCCCTGGAAATGGTGCGAGTGTTCCAGCTCCAGCTCGAGCACTACGAGAAGGTCGAGGGCCAGGCGCTCAGCCTGGAGGGCAAGGCCAACCAGCTGTCCCAGATGGTGCGGGGCAACCTGAGCATGGCCATGCAAGGTTTCGTCGTGGTGCCGTTGTTCGCTGGCTACGACCTGCGACGGTCCAAGGGCCGCATCTATACGTACGACCCCACGGGTGGCCGGTACGAGGAAACCGACTACCACGCCGACGGCTCAGGCGGCCGGGACGCTCGGACGACCATCAAGCTGGGTTTCCGGGACAACATGTCTCGTGAGGAGGGGGTCGAGTTGTGCGTGCGGGCGCTCTGGCAGGCGGCTGACGAGGACTCGGCCACCGGCGGCCCGGATGTCGTCCGGGGCATCTACCCGACGGTGGCCACGATCACCGCCCGAGGCTTCCAGAGGGTGCCCGAGGCCGAAGTGGCGGCCGCCTTCGACCGGGTGATCGCCACCTTGACCCCGGCCGAGTTCGCCCCGGGGCCGGGCACGGTCGATGAAAACGACGAGGTGGCCAGCGAGGGGCCAGCCACAAGCCGACGGAGCTCAGGACGGTCGTCTGGACGGGCGAAGGCGCAGGGCAGCCAATCGGGCGGCCAGCCGGAGGGTGAGCGGCCATGACGATGCCTTTTTACGTAGCACCCGAGCAGTTCATGAAGGACAAGGCGGACTTCGCCCGAAAGAACATCGGGCGGGGCCGCCCGCTGGTGGCGACGGTGTACGCCGGAGGCGTGCTCATCTGCGCCGAGAACTCGTCTCGTTCGCTGCACAAGGTGAGCGAGATCTATGACCGCATCGCCTTCGCCGGCGTCGGCAAGTACAACGAGTTCGACCAGCTCCGCGAGGTCGGGGGTGCAACACGCGGACATCAAGGGCTACCAGTTCAGCCGGGAGGACGTCGACGCCCGGTCTCTGGCCAACCTCTACGCGCAGTACATGGGCAATGTCTTCACCCATGAAATGAAACCGCTCGAGGTGGAGATCCTGGTGGCCGAGGTGGGGCCAGGGGTGGGCGAGGACGAGCTGTTCCACATCCTCTACGACGGCACCGTCGTTGACGAGGACCGCTTCAGCGTGCTGGGTGGGGAGGCCGACGCCATCACCGCCCGGTTCGCCGCCACGTACCAGAACGGCTGGCCCATCAACGACGCCCTGGTCGCTTCAGTACAGGCCCTGGCCGGGAGCGAACGCCAGCTGGGGGCGGGCGAGCTGGAGGTGGCGGTGCTGGACCGGTCTAACGGCCGGCGCGCCTTCCGCAGGATCCTCGAGGCTGAGGTGGCCGAGGTGCTGGGCGGCGCAGCAAAGCCCGCCTCAGGAGGGGGCCAGCGATGACTCCCTGCTCGACGCGGTCGAGGAGGTACTGGAGGACGCCGAATCGGCGCAGCCGGGCGAGGGCTCTTCGTAGTTTGGGCCATGGCCCGCTGGGCCGGGTTGTGGCGCGATGGATCCGCTTGTCCGCTAGAGGTCCTGTTGGCTCCCGGTCCACGTGAAGACCGTCACAAGATGCTGCCTTGTTGCGCGGAAACCCCAACCTTGTGGCAGAAGGGTGAACTTGGGGCAAAAAGTGCTGTCCACCAGCCTTTTTGGCCATAAGAACGTCCATCTGTCACAAGTTCGGACGGCTCCCCGCGAACGGCCTAGCCGGATCGTCGGGTGTCTGTGCGAGTACGGATGCCGGCCTACTGGCCCACGAAATGGGCTAGCACCGGTGCTCCAGCCACCAGGAGGGCGGCTACGGCGGCCACCGCCCGCCGCCTCCGTGATGCCCACCGCTTGGCCGCCATAGGAGCCTCGGCCAGCGTCCTCGCTCTGGTAGGCAAAGGCATCGTCGCCGTTGGCCTCGGGGTCGGCATAACCCGCCGGCCCCACCCCGACCCAGCGCTGGCTGGCGAAGGCGGACTCCACCTCGTCGGCCATGAGCAGGTCGGCCGCCAGGTCGGCCTGGCCCGACTTCGACCAGGACCGAGACCGCCCCGAACGGGTACGGGCCGGCTACACCACCCTGGAGGTGGGTAACTATGCCCTCCGAACCAAGGCGAGCGGCGAGGACTCGGGCCTGCCAGGCGTCCGGTACGGTACGCAAGTGGACCATCCGCAAGCCTTGGCTCATACCGGCCACCCTAGTGCCGGCGCCCGTCCGCAGAGGGCCAGGTGGACCTCTGGCCCGCAGTTTTGCGCGTGCCCGGCAAGACTCCGTGTATCCAGCACGGTATCCTGCCGATCTAAGGAGTTAGAAGACAAAAAACATGGAACGGCGCATTTTTGGGTTGGAGAACGAGTACGGGGTCACCTGCACCTTGCGCGGACAGCGCCGGCTCAGCCCCGACGAAGTAGCCCGCTACCTCTTCCGCCGGGTTGTCTCATGGGGCCGTTCCTCGAACGTGTTCCTGGAGAACGGCGCCCGGCTATACCTCGACGTTGGGAGCCACCCTGAGTACGCCACCCCCGAGTGCGACTCGATCAGTGACCTTGTCATCCACGACAAGGCCGGCGAGCGCATACTCGAGCACCTGGTGGTCTCAGCCGAGGCCCGGCTGCGGGAAGAGGGTATCCGTGGTGTCATATTCTTGTTCAAAAACAACACGGACTCTGCGGGCAACTCTTATGGTTGCCACGAAAACTACCTGACCACGAGGCGGGACGATTTCACGCATTATGCGGAAGTATTGATCCCGTTCCTCATCTCCCGCCAGATCTACGCCGGGGCCGGAAAAGTGCTCCAGACGGCGCGGGGCGCGCAATATTGCATTAGCCAGCGGGCTGAACATATCTGGGAGAGCGTCTCTTCGGCCACGACCCGGAGCCGGCCCATAATCAATACCCGTGACGAGCCCCACGCCGACGCCGAGCGTTACCGCCGGCTGCATGTCATCGTGGGCGATTCCAACATGAGCGAGTACGCCACGTTCCTAAAAGTAGGGACGACGAGCATCATGTTGCGCATGCTCGAGGACTCTTCGGTCGTTATGCGGGACATGACGCTGGAAAACCCGATCAGGGCCATCCGCGAAATAAGCCACGACACCACTTGCCGGCGTAAGGTCCGGTTGGCCAATGGCCGCGAGGCCAGCGCTCTCGATATCCAGTCGGAATACCTCGAACGGGCGCAGCGCTACCAGCAAGGCAAGGGCCTTTCACCGCTCGAGGACAAGGCGCTGCAAATGTGGGAGCACTGCCTGAAGGGGATAGAAAAAGACCCCTGGTCGCTTGACAGGGAATGCGACTGGGTCATGAAGAGGAAACTGATCGAGGCCTACCGGGAACGTGACGGCATCGCCCTCACCCACCCCAAGGTCGCCCTCATGGACCTCCAGTACCACGACGTGAACCGCCAAAGAGGCCTGTACTACCGAATGGAAAAGCGGGGCCTGACGGAGCGCATGGCGACGGACGAAGAGGTGGAGCGGGCGCTCGACGAGCCGCCACAGACGACCCGCGCCCGTTTGCGGGGCGAGTTCATCCGGCGGGCCAAGGAACGCCGTCGTGACTTCACCGTCGACTGGGTCCACCTAAAACTCAACGACCAGGCCCAGCGCACTGTCCTCTGCAAGGACCCGTTCAAAGCGCGGGACGAGCGAGTGGAAAAACTGATCGCTTCGCTTTGAGCGCCACCAACTGAGGCCACGCCGGGAACGTCGGCCGGGTAGAGCCGTCACCCACCCATAAAATTGAGGTGTGGACCGCCTGGAACGGCTCGTGAACCTCGTCGTGGCGCTGCTAGATACGCCGCGGCCACTGACGAAGGAAGAGCTGCGCCAGCGGGTGGGCGGTTACAGCGATGACGACGCCAACTTTCACCGCAACTTCGAGCGTGACAAGGACTTGCTCCGTCAAATGGGCATCCCCATCGTGGCCGAGCCGCTGGCCGGCCCCGACCTTTCGGACCGCTTCACGGGTTACCGGGTCCCTCGCGACCTCTACGAGTTGCCTGACCCCGGCCTGGACGAGGACGAACTACTGGCGCTGAGCGTTGCCGTCTCCGCGGTGGCATTTGACGGGTCGGGCCAGGGCGCGGCCACCACCGCCCTATGGAAGCTGGCCGCCGTCGGCTCGCAACGAGCCGGGTCAAACGCGAGCGGGATGACGCCCTTGGCCGATGTCCCCACCGACGAAAGGGTGGCCATCCTGTTCTCCGGAGTCCAGCAACGGAAGGTAGCTCGCTTCGAGTACAACGGAGTGCCCCGGCGAGCCGACCCCTACCGCCTGTCATACCGCCAGGGCCGGTGGTACCTGGCCGCCTTCGACCATGCCCGCGAAGGGGAGCGGCTTGTTCCGAGTCGACCGCATAACGGGTGGCGTCGAGCTCGAGGAGGCCTCTGGCCAGTTCGTAAGGCCCGAAGGCGTGGCTTCCGCGCCTCCGCCCCCGTGGCGGCTCGGCGATGACGAGGAGATCGTGGTCGAGCTGCGGGTGGACGCCAACCAGGCGGAGTGGGTGAGGTCACTGGCGGGCGAGGAGACGGTGGCCGGGACGACCCCCGACGGCTGGGTCGATTTCAAGCTGCCGGTGACCAACAGGGCCGCCTTCCGGGGCTTTGTCCTGGGACTACTGGACCGGGCGGAGGTCATGGGGCCACCGGAGGTACGGGACGAGGTCATATTTTGGCTCACCGATCTGGCCCACCAGGCCAGGCCGGACGGGAACAGGCCGGCCCGCCGGGCGCGCCCCTCCGATGACGCTCATCACTCCACGCCGGCCGAAGTGGCGCGGCGGCGACCGTGAGCCGGCCTAGCGCCGCCGAACGGCTCGGACGACTGCTGGCCGTCGTGCCGTGGGTGGTGGCTCAGGACGGTCCCACCGTCAAGGAGACCTGCGAGCGCTTTGGCATCTCGGAGCGTGACCTGATCGCCGACTTGAACTTGCTCTTCATGTGCGGTGTGTACCCGTACACGCCTGACGCGCTGATCGAAGTGGACATCGACGGCGGGCGGGTATGGGTACGTTTCGCCGACTGGTTCCGCCGCCCCCTGAGGCTGACCCCGCCAGAGGGGCTCGCTTTGGTGGCCGCCGCTCGCGCCCTCCTGGGTGTCCCCGGCCCGGGTGGCGCACCCGGAAGCGCGGAGGACAGGGGCGCCCTGGCCAGTGCTGTTTCCAAGCTCGAAATGGTGCTCGGGGCCGGAGGCGAGGAGGCGCTGGAGGTGGAGCTGGGGGCGGCGTCGGCTGAGGTATTACGGACCTTCCAGCGGGCCGGGAGCGAGCACCGCAAGGTGGGCGTCGACTACTACTCCTTCGGGCGGGACGAAGTGGGGGAGCGAGTGGTGCGGCCGTGGCGGCTCTTTTCTTCGGGGGGCCACTGGTACCTGCTGGCGTGGTGTGAAAAGGTGGCCGACAAACGGCTATTTCGCGTCGACCGCGTGCGCTCCGCCACCTTGTTGGACGAGCAGTTCGAGCCCCCCGAAGATCTGGGGCCGGTTGCTTTGTACGAGGGCAAGCCGGACGACCCGCTGGTCGTCCTGGACGTCGCCCCCGGGGCGCACTGGATCGTCGAGCGCTACCCCAACGAGGGGACCGACGAAATGGACGACGGCCATCTGCGGGTGCGCCTGCGGGCCAGTTCCAAAGCGTGGTTGGAGAGGCTCCTGCTTCGGGCCGGGCCTGATGCCACAGTGGTGTCGGGCGCGGACGGAGTACTACGCGACGCGGCACGACGCCTACTCGGGGTCTATGGACTGTAACCTCTAAGGAGTGACCCTGGCCGACCAACAGCAGGACGAACGCGCTTCTTCGGAAGGTAAACCGTCCCAGTCAGGCGAGCGCCGGCACATGTTGGTCGAATGGGTCGTGATCGTGGTGGTGGCGCTCGTTGCCGCCCTGCTGATTAAGACCTTTGCAATTCAGGCCTTTTTTATCCCTTCTCAGTCCATGGAGCCGACGCTGCTCCCGGGGGACAGGGTCCTGGTCAACAAGTTGGCCTACGACTTCCACCCGGTGCACACCGATGACATCATCGTGTTCCGTCGGCCGCCCAACGACACCACTCCGGGTATAGACGACCTCATCAAACGCGTGATCGGGCTACCTGGCCAGAAGGTCTACGTGGCCAATTGTGCCGTCTACATCAACGGTAAAGAACTGGCCCAACCTTACCTGCCCAAGGGTTGGCAAAACCCTTCGTCCGAGTACTGCACGACCTGGACCTCCAATTTGCCCGACCCGTACACGGTGCCCAAGGGTTATTACTTCGTCATGGGAGACAACAGGAAAGACTCTTACGATTCGCGCTATTGGGCCCGCTCCCAGCCAGTTACATAGTCGGCCGGGCGTTCGTACGTATGTGGCCGCCGAGCCGGCTCGGTTTCTTGTAGCCGCCGCTGGAGGTCCTGAGCGAATGGAAGCAGACATCACTCAAGGGGTTCCCCGGAACGCCGATATCACTGTTAGTGCTCCAGTCGCTGAGCCTTAGTTTCTGGGGCCAGGGTCCGGGTAGAGAGTGGGTAGAGAGAGGGAGTTGCCGAGGTGGCTACTGTCAGGGCTAGTTGCTCAGGTTGCGGGGACGTCGAGCTGACGACGCGTGAAGTGCAGGTGCAAGTCTGCACGGCCACCGAGGAAGGCACGTACTCTTTCGTGTGCCCGAGCTGCCGGCTGATCGTCAACAAGGCCGCCGAGCCACGTGTTATCGAGCTACTGGTGTCGGCTGGTGTGAGAGTAGTCAACTGGGATCTCCCGGCGGAGCTGTCCGAGGCGAAGTCCGGCCCGCAGATCACCTATGACGACTTGCTGGCGTTCCACTTCGAGCTGAGCACCGAGGGTTGGCTCGAGCAGGTAATAGCCGGCGACGGCCGGCGCTAGCGAGGCCGGCCAGATGAGCTGGGCCTGGGTGGCCCCATTGGCCATGGTGGTCGTAGGTGGCGGAGTGGCGGCGACTGTGGCCAGCGAGGTACGGAGAGCTACGGCCCGCGTTCGCTTGGCCCGGGTCGAGGTGCCGGGGGCCGGGCGGCGACCGCGCCGGGCGGGAATGCCCGCAGGGCCGGCCACACGCCCGCCCGGGCGTTAGTACGTCCCGGTTGCTGGGGACCAGGTAGAGCGGGCTGGCCGCAGTAACTCCTAGACCCCGAGCGGCGGTGCGGTACAAAGGTGCCGTGCCCCGTGCCGTTAGTAACAAGCCTTCCCCTCGCGCTGGTACGCCGCGGGCCGAGTTCCTTTCGGGTTACCCGTTCGAACTGGACGCTTTCCAGCTGCAGGCAATGGACGCCCTCGACGCCGGCGACAGTGTGGTGGTAGCGGCGCCGACGGGGTCGGGCAAGACAGTGGTGGCGGAGTACGCGGTGGCCCGAGCGTTGGCGGAGGGGGGCAAGGCCTTTTACACCACACCGCTAAAGGCATTGTCCAACCAGAAGTTTGCCGATTTCACGCGGATGTACGGGCCCTCGAAAGTCGGCTTGCTCACCGGTGACAATTCCATCAACGGTGAAGCCCCGGTCGTGGTCATGACGACCGAGGTCCTGCGCAACATGATCTACGCCGGTTCGTCGAGCCTGGACGCGCTTCGCTACGTGGTGCTCGACGAAGTCCACTACCTCCAGGACCCATATCGCGGCCCGGTATGGGAGGAGGTGATCATCCACCTGCCCCCCGAGGTCGACCTCGTGTGCCTGTCGGCCACGGTCTCAAATGCCGAGGAGCTGGCCGACTGGGTCGCCACCGTGCGCGGTTCGACGCGAGCCGTCATCGAAGAACGCCGGCCCGTCCCGCTGCACAACCTCTTCCTCGTGGGCGAGCGCCAGAGCGAGCGTCTGCTCCTGTTGCCCACGTTGGTCGACGGCCGGCCCAACCCGCGGGGTATCTCGATCACTTCGAGGGTCGACGACGGCTGGAGGGCTTACCGGCGCAGTGGGTTGTTCACCCCCAGGCGGTCCGAAACCGTCGAATTGCTGGCCGAACAGGGCCTGCTGCCGGCCATCTACTTCATTTTCAGCCGGGCCGGTTGCGACGAGGCGGTACGACAATGCGTGCGGGAAAGCGGGCGCCTCACGAGCGCCTCTGAACGCCGTCAGATCCGGGCGGTGGCGGAGGCGACGGTCGAGCACTTGTCGGACGACGACCTGTCGGCCCTTGGTTACGGGGAATGGCTAGCCAGCCTCGAAGCCGGTTTCGCCGCCCACCACGCCGGCCTGGTGCCGCCGTTCAAGGAAACGGTCGAGAACTGCTTCTTGGCCGGCCTGGTCAAGGTCGTTTTCGCCACCGAGACGCTGTCGCTCGGGATCAATATGCCGGCCCGCTCGGTCGTGATCGAGAAATTGGCGAAGTTCGGTGGCGAGCGGGTCGAGCCGCTCACCCCTGGTGAGTACACCCAGCTGACAGGGCGAGCGGGCCGGCGAGGTACGGACGAGGTCGGCTACGCGGTGGTGCTGTGGTCACCGGGGGTGACCTTCGACCAGGCGGCATCGCTAGCTGGTGCCCGCAGCTATACCCTCACCTCGAGCTTCAGGCCGACGTACAACATGGCCACCAACCTGGTCCGGCGGTGCTCGCCCAACCAGGCCCATCACCTGCTCAACCTCTCGTTCGCCCAGTACCGGGCGGACGCCGACATCGTCCGGCTCGAGAGCTATCTCGACCGTTCCCGCCAGGAGCTCGACAAAGCCGTCGAGGGCGCCCGTTGTGAATTGGGAGATGTGTTCGAGTACCGGCAGCTCGTTACTACGGCGCACCACCGCGCAGAACCTCATCGCGTCAAACCGGCCGAGGTGGCCGCGGCCATGGAGGGGTTGCGCCCGGGAGACGTCCTGCTGGTCCCGGCGCGCAAGCCGGGCGGGGCGAGGACGAACGACCGGGTAGCCGTTCTTTCGACACGACAACGGAAAAAAGGCGAGCTGAGCGTGCGGGCCATAACCACGGGGCGACGGCTGGTGTCTTTGGCCCCAAAGGATTTCCACTCACCCCCGCGTGTGGTCGGGCACCTGGAACTGCCAGTGCCGTTTGCCCCCCGGAACCGCGAGTTCCAGCGCCGGGTCGCTTCGTCGCTGGCCGACACCCGCGCCGGGCGCCGGCTCAGCCGTGACAACCGGGAAGCGGATGGCGCCGCCGCCGCCCACCCCGTGGCAGCCTGCCCTGACGCCCGTGCTCATCTGAAGGCGGCGGCCAATGTCGAACACCTCTCCCGCCAGGTCGAAAAGCTGGAGGGCCAGGTGCTGCGGCGGACAGAATCACTGGCCAGGCAGTTCGACAGGGTCCTTCAGTTGCTCGAACGGTGGGGCTATGTAAAGGGGTGGTCGCTCACTCCGGCCGGGTCCCGGTTGGCCAGGATCTACCACGAACAAGACCTTTTGGTGGCCGAGTGCGCCGAAAGAGGCACCCTGGACGGCCTGCGCCCGGCCGAAATGGCCGGCCTGGTTTCGGTGTTCACGTTCGAGCCGCGCGGCCCCGTAGCGGGCGATGGCGAGGTCGTCCCGTTGCCCAGCCGGCAGCTGCAGGAACGCTGGAAGGCGGTCCAGGCGGTGGGGCTGGAGCTGAACTTCGATGAGCAGGCGCTTGGGCTGGTCAAGACCAGGCCACCGGACGCCGGGTTCGTGGCCCTGGCCGAGGGATGGGCTAATGGCCAGGAGCTCGGGGCCCTGCTGGCACCGCCCGACAACCGTCCGGGCCGCCGGCCGCGGTCCGTCGGCATTTCGGCCGGGGACTTCGTGCGCAACATGAAGCAGCTGATCGACCTCCTGCGCCAGCTGGGTGACGTCCTGCCCGATGAGGGTGCCGCCAGGTCGGCGCGGGAGGCGGCTACCGCCCTCTTCCGGGGCGTAGTGGCCGCCTCGTCGGTAGTCAGCTCGGGCGAATAAAGCTTGCTTTTTCGCGGGCACTATGGTGGTCGCATCCGTACCTGGGCACTTCTCGAGTCACCCGCTGACTTCACCTTGACGGACGTCCCCCTGCGCCCGCCTGACCCCGGTGAGGTGAAGGTCGACGTGGTGGTCAGCGCGCTCAACCACCTCGACCTGTGGGTACGCCAGGGTCTGCCCAAACCTAAGTCGTTCCCCATGGTGCCCGGCTGCGACGGCGCCGGGACGGTGGCTGCAGTGGGGGAGGCCGTGACGCGTTGGCAGGTGGGTGACGAAGTGGTCATCAACCCGTCCTTTGCCTGCGGCCATTGCCCGGAGTGCCTGGGGGACAGGTCAGTGTTCTGTGCCAAATGGGGGATCATGGGTGAGCACATCTGGGGCAGCCACGGCCAGTCCGTGATCGTCGGCGAGGCCAACTTGGTGCGCAAGCCCGCAGAGCTTTCCTGGGAGGAGGCCGGGGCTTACGGCCTGTGCGGTTTGACCGCCTACCGGATGCTGCGCCGGGCTCGCCTTTCGGCAGGGGAGACCCTTCTCGTCGTAGGGGCGGGGGGCGGGGTGGCCACGGCCGCCATCGGTATCGGACGGCGCCTGGGGGCGCGTGTATTTGCCACCTCTCGCGATGAGGCCAAGTGCCAGCGCGCCGTTGAACTGGGCGCGCTCGAGGCTTTCGTCACCAAGGGCGACCCGGTGCCGGTCAAGGCGGACGTCGTGCTCGACAGCGCCGGCAGCCCGACGTGGTCCCTGTCCACCCGGGCGCTGAAACCCGGAGGCCGGCTGGTGACCTGCGGCGGCACCGGAGGGGTGGGCATCGAGCTCAACCTGGCCCGGCTGTTCCTCAGCCAGCAAGAAGTGATCGGGTCGACTATGGGCACGTTCAGGGAGTTCGACGAGGTGACGGCGCTCGTGGCCACCGGACTGCCTGTGGTGGTCGATAGCGTTTACGAGCTGGACGAGTACCCGTCCGCGCTGAAGCGGCTGGAGTCGGGGGCTCAGTTCGGCAAGGTCGTGCTCAGGCACTGACGTCGGCGTGCCCGCCGTCCGGCCAGTCGGCCAGTCGATCAGTCGGCCAGCCGCTCAGCCGCATTCCGGGACTAGCCGGGAGCCGCCGCGGGTGGGCGGCTCCGGGCCGAAGGCTGCAACAATGGCCGAATGGACAAAGCGCGCTGGGAGGAAGTCGACGACTATCTGGAGGGGTTGCTGGTGGGCGAGGACGACGTGCTGACCTGTACGCTGCGGGCCAGCTCCGAGGCGGGTCTCCCGGCCATAAGTGTGTCCCCCCTCCAGGGGAAGTTCCTGCACCTTCTGGCCCGGTTGATGGGGGCGCGGCGGGTCCTGGAGATCGGGTCGCTCGGTGGGTACAGCGCCATCTGGTTGGGGCGCGCCCTTCCGCCGCCGCCCGAGGGCAAGCTCGTCAGCCTGGAAGTGAACCACCACCATGCGGCGGTAGCCCGGGCGAACATTGCCAACGCCGGGCTGAGCGGGACTGTCGACGTGGTGATCGGCCCGGCGCTGGAGTCCTTGCCCCGGTTGGCCCGTGAACTGGGGCCGGCCAGCTTCGACCTCACCTTCATCGACGCCGACAAACCCAACAACCCCGCTTACTACCGGTGGGCTTTGCAATTGACCAGGCCGGGCGGGGTCATCATCGTCGACAACGTGGTCAGGGACGGTCGGGTGGCGGACGCCGAGAGCTCCGACCCGTCGGTGGTGGGCACACGTGAGCTGTTCGAGTCGATGGCCAATGCGCCGGGCCCGGATGTCCCTGCGGCCACCGTCACCGCCCTCCAGACGGTGGGCCTGAAGGGCTATGACGGCTTCGCCATCGCTGTCGTCGAGGGCACTCCGAGGACCGCATAGTTGCCCGCTTGGTGGTCGCTGAGCATCCCCCACCGGGGTCGGGCCGCCCCGTAGGCTGACACGTCGCATGAGCACTCACGCCCTCGACGTCCCTTACGCTCAAGAGAGCTGGACTCCAGCCGAGAGCGACATCCTGCGGCGCTATTTCACCAACCTCGAGGGCCCGGTTTTTGCGCTGGTCAACTTGCCAGAAGTGGTGAAGGGAGCGCTCTTCGCGCGATATTCCCGGTCGGGCAAGAGCCTCAGGCGGTTGTTCCTGGACGAATTTGTCGGCGACCTCGACGTGAGCGGGGACCACAGCGTGGACGCGACGGTCGGGTTGGCGCGAGCGGAGCAGCTTTATGAGCGCGTTTTCTTCGAGTACGGCGACGACTCGGTGGCCCAGTTGGGAGGGGTCCACCTGGCGTGCGAGCAGGCGTCAAACCTGCTGACCAAAGTGCTCGAGCGGGGCCGGCTCATGTCCTACATGGAAAAGTCCACCAGGTATGTCGCTTATGACACACGGTTGCCGAGCGGCCGGTACCGCTATTACCGCAGCCCGGAGATCCTGGCCTCGCCACTGGGCGCCAGGTACGTCGGTGACATGGACAGGATGTTCGACGCATACGCGCGATTGTTGCCCGTTTTATACGAGTGGTTTGCTGAAAGGCACCCGCGGTCCGATGGCTGTAAGTGACTTCGCTCATCGCCAGGCGGTAAAAGCCAAGGCCTTCGACACCCTTCGTGGCCTTTTACCGTCGGCGGCGACCTCAAACCTGGGGATTTATGGTTCTGGCCAAGGTTACGAGGCTTTATTGCTGAGAATGCGGGCGCACCCCCTACCCGAGGCCCGCGATTATGCCGACCTAATGCTGACTGAATTGCGCAAGGTTATCCCTTCGTGGGTTCGTCGGGTGGACGTAGCCGACCGGGGAAGTGCGTGGTCCGCATATATGGAGCAAAATGATTCCGCCATGGCCGGCCTGGCCGAAGCGGTTATTGGCCGAGTTCCTACCGCGAAGTCTCGTTTGCCAAAAGGGACGGGCCCTGACGTGAAATTGTTGGACTGGGACCCCGACGCTGAAGTGAAGCTCGTGACGGCGATGCTTTACCCGTACACGCACCTGGCCGAGGAACAATTGGCGGCGCGGGTTTCCAAAATGACCGGACCGCAGCGCATGGAGGTCATGGCCAAATATGCCGGCGAGCGCCTCAACCGGAGGCACCGGCCGGGGCGGGCGCTGGAACGCAGCTCCTACCGGTTCGACGTGGTATCTGATTACGGCGCCTTCCGGGACCTCCAGCGCCACCGTTTGCTCACGATCGAATGGCAGGGCCTGACCCCGGACCTCGGCTACACGATGCCAGAGGCCGTGGTAGCGGCTGGTGGGGCGGAGGCGTACGAGGAGGCCATGAACCGGTCCGCCTCGCTGTACGAAGCCCTGGGCGAGCAATTCGGCGCCACCGTGGCTGCCTACGCCGTGACCCTGGCCCATCGTGTGCGCTACAGCGTGCAGATGAACGCCCGTGAGGCGATGCACATGCTCGAGCTGAGGACAACGCGTGAGGGCCACCCCGAGTACCGCAAGGTGTGCCAGGCGATGCACGACCTGATCGCCGACCAGGCTGGGCACCGCTCGATCGCCGCCATGATGGGGTTCGTCGACCATATGGACTACGAAGAGGACGGCCTGGGCCGTTTGCCAGCTGAGCGCCGCGCCGAAGCCCGCCGGCGGAGCCAGCGCCGATAGTGCCCCGCGCTGACAGTGGCCAGCCACGTGGTGACCGTGGCCGGCCCATGAGAGGGCTGGTAGCGGGCAGTGCCGAAGTGGACGTTCAGGGAGGGCCCGGCCACAACCCGAGCGGCGGCATCATATTTTGCACGTCCCTGAGCAGGTTGGACGCGTATAAGTCCTGGTAAACGACAGAAAACTTCGCTTGATGGTGGCTCCGCGGTGCGCCATGATGGACGCCAGAGGTCCTGCAGGGCACCGTCCTTGCAGTGCTCGGCCAGGAGGCCCGGGGAGCTAAGTAGATAACGACTTCGGCACTGCCGGTAACGAAGTTACCGAGCGTGCGTTGGCGGCACCAAAGGCTCCCCGGGCCGTCCTGAACGGCTGGGAACGCTGGGCGGCGGGCGTCGGGAATATCCTCGTCCAACTGGCGTTTACCACGCAGCCATCTTGCCGACTGGTGAGCTTTGCCAGCTTCGCTTAGCATGCCCCGCCGGTAAAGCGTGGTACGTGCCATCCTGTGTGCTTGAAATGGTTGCTGAAGGACACCCAATGCCTGACGACGACGACGACTTCGATGACCAGCTCCTCGAAGACGGTCCCGAACCAGAAGACATCGATGATGAAGAAGACCTCGAGCTAGACGACGAAGAGCTAGCAGAGGATGACCTGGACGACGAGGGTGACCTCGACACTGAAGAAGCGGATGAGACCGAGGTCGAGGAGGCCGAAGAAGACGGGGCCGCCATCAGCGGTGCCGAAGAGGAGGAGGAGTTCGAGGACGAGGAAGAGGACGACAGCGACGACGTAGAGGCGAGCCTCGACGTCATTTTGAAGTCGCGCCTCGTGGTCTCCGAGTCCGACGAGGAAGAGGAGGAAGAGGAGGAGGACGAAGAGGAGGCTGAAGGAGATGAGCGGGGCGAAGTAGCCACCAGAGTTCTCCCTAAGCAGCCCGGGGAGTTCGTCTGCCAGTCGTGCTTCCTCGTGAAGAACCGTAGCCAGTTGGCCGATGAAGAGCGCCAGCTGTGCCGGGATTGCGTCTGAGATGCCTTGAAGACGCCTTGAAGGACGGGGCGCGGTCGTATACCTCGCCCCGTCCGACTTATTAGGCCTTAAGGTCGCCTTTGGGCTGTGTCGAGGGGCTTGAGCCGCCTTCTGGGCGCGCTTTCTGCTTCTGGGCGAATCAGCTGTCGAAATTCGACCTGGAGCGCGCCGAGTTGCGACAAGCGCGCCCGGAAGCGCCGAGAGGCGCCGGCCTAGAAGGACCAGGGGGGCGGAACCTCGGTTCGAGCCCGCGGGCGGCTAATGCGACCGAGGACGCTACCGTGGGGGCATGTCCTCGGACCCTGGCCAAGAGGCGGTAGCGGAGCGAATCCTGGACTTGGCCCTCTACGCCCCGGTGGGCCTGGTCCTGAGTGTGGTGGAGGCGGTGCCGGGCCTGGTGCGCAAAGGGCGGGCGAGGCTGGCGCCTCAGGTCGGGTTGGCTCGTACAGTGGGGCAGTTCACCGTGCGGCAGGGGTACCGCCAAGTTGTTGGCCTGGCCGCCTCTCGAGGGGCCTTCCCGTTTAGGCCCGTCCAACCGCCAGCCAAGGCGTACGGCGTCTACGCGCCCGAGCCGGCTGCGCTCGAAGGCGACAGCAACGGTAACCATGACGCAGCCGACGACGGCCAGGCACCAAATGCTCTGCCAGTCGAAGTCGTCGAAACCAGGGGAGCGGCGCTAGCCGCTCTTACCGCCGCCGAATTGGCGATACCCAGCTATGACTCCTTGTCGGCTACGCAGGTGGTCCAGCGCCTGGCTGGGCTGTCTCGGGAGGAAGTCGCCGCAGTAGCCGCCTACGAGGCAGGCACACGGCGGCGCAAGACCATCCTTTCGCGAGCCGAACAGCTCCTGAGGTGACCTCCCCGGTCCCCGAAGAGGCGGCTTCTGCGCGGCCGGCGCGACAGGGTGACGTCGAGCGGCTAGCCGGGATGTACGCCGATGCCTCCGGCGAGCTCAGCCCGATGAGAGGTGGGCGGGTCCTTATCGGCCTCAACCAACGTGACGCGCCCTTGGATAGGTCGTTCGTCGCTCAACTCGAAGATCCCCGTCAGTTCGTCGTGGTGGCGGTGCTGGGCGACGACGATGTCGTCGGCTACGGGACCTGCCGCACCCTTGCGCTCCCCGAGGAGGAGCGGGTGGGGTCGATCGAAGATCTGTACGTCGTACCCGTCGCCCGCCGGCGCGGAGCCGGTCGCGCGATGGCGGAGTTAATGGTCCGGTGGTGCAACTCAGAGGGCTGTACCGGTGTGGATGCCAATGCGCTGCCCGGGAGCCGGGCCGTCAAAAGCTTCTTCGAGGGAGAAGGCTTTACGGCTCGCCTACTCGTGATGCACCGGCCCCTGAGGTGACCTCGGTAGGCCGCACAGCCTCATCGGCACCAGTGTTACTAGCGTCCGTCTCGGGCACTGGCGCAGATTCGGCCCCTGTTTGCTCGGGGGTCCCGGTCTCGACCGCGTCCGTCTCGGGCACCGGCTGGGGTTCGGCGGCTGCTCCGCCAGAGACCTCGTTTTGCACCTCGGGAGGCTCGGCTGGCCTCGCCCCCTCTCTGGTACCGGTCTCGTCTTCAGTGCCTGGCTGAGGTTCGAGCGCCAAACCACCATCAGTTGCTTGCCCGACAGGGCCTGCAGCGTCCTCGGGGCCTCGGAGCCGCCTCGGGGCCTGTAGCCTCCTCGGTGGTGGCCGGTCTCTGGTCAGAGGGTCGGTTTTCACCCGACGTTGCCATTGGCTCGCCGACCGGTGGGCGCGGCCGGGGGCCGCCAGGCGTCGCCGGCTTGGCGCCGTGCCGGGCCGGCCGGTTAGGGCGGCCGTGGCTTCGTAAAGGTGCCTTCGTGGGCACGTTCGGGCGCACCGGTCCAGGAGGAGGGGGCACGCTGATCCCCAGCAGGGGAGCGAGCGCCGGCACCCGGCCACAATGTTGCCGAGCCGTCTCCAGCAGTTCGGGGCTCGGGTTGGCGGGCAGGCCCTCCGGCCTGACGGTGCGCCGGACCGGGCTCTCGACCACGCCTTGAAGTACGGCCAGCCACTGGGCCTCAGGCGTGGCCGGCGAAAGAGCCGTGCTGGCCGCATCACGCAGACGCGTCGCTAGTTCGGCTGAAAACCGCGCCGCAGGGTCGGGCGGCCGGCTGGACAGACGAAGGGCGCGCACGACGTGGCCGTCGTCGAGGTTTTTGGCCACCTCGGCGGACCACGCCGTCCGGTGCGCCTCGATCCGCCGCTCCAGCATTTCCCGGAGGGTGACAACCAGGTCACGCGAAGCTTCGTCTCGAGCGGCGTCAGAACCGCTGACCAGTGAGCGCAGGTCCCGCATGGCGAGGTCGTCGCCAAGCTTGATGGCCGCGTCGGCCCTGTCGCGCCACTCGGCGGCCTTCACCCGCGAGACGAGCGACTCGGCCAGAGCCAGCACCCCCTCGGTGCTCGGTTCAGGCCGGCCTTCCTCGCGCGCCCGTTCTCGCTCGAAGTGCAGGGCCGTCCGCACCGCCGGGATGCCGCCGCGCAGGAGCTGCTGAGCTATCGGCTGCTGCTCGACCGGCAGGCTCTCAAGCATGGCGTTACGGTGGGCGTTGCCGGGGCTGAGGCGTTTTTGGCGCGGCGACTCCTCTCGCTTCCGAGCGCCTTGACCACCCTCACCTCGAGGACCAGTCGTGCGCTGACCGCCAGCACCCTCCTGAGCCTCCCGCGGCCCCGATCCTCGCGGCCCGCCCCGCCCTGGCCCCCCTGTCGCCCTCGGCGGCCTGGACGGCCGGTCGGAGCGCGGTTGACGCTCGGTCCTTCCGGCGTGGCCTTGGCCCGACGCCGTATCGCCGTCTGGACCCCGCGCCCCTCGATCGTTGGCGTTTGCCTGTGGGGGACCTCCGCCCGGGCCGTTAGGCGCAGGGCGCGGTGACGATCGCCCTCTGTGTTGGGCAGACTGGTCACCACGACGACGGTCACCGCCGCCATCGGGCCGGCCCCGTGCGCCGCCCGTCAACTGCGTTGTGACGCCGGCAGACGCCGGCCGCTCGATGAGCTCAATACGGTTAGGATCGGCCGTCTCCGGTGACCGCGGAGGTTCGACTGAGACGACCGTGATGCCGTCGATACCGAACTCGGCCTCAGCCCTCACGACGTCGCCGGCCTTGGCCGTCTCATAGAGGAGAGAGGCGTCGACGGTCCCTCTCGGGTTTAGGCCCCCGCCGCCCGCCAGGTCCAGGTACCGTCGGGCCGCGCGCTTGTCAGCTCGATCTCAATACGGCGGGCCACCGCACCAACGTACAACTTCGCAGCCGAAGCGCAAATCACAAGGCGTGAAGTGCTTAGTTATATCATTTTGTCACCGTGACGAAATATCAGGCATGTGCGTGGTGCGGCAAACCCATCGACCAGAACGAGGGGGCGGGTAGACCGCGCAGGTACTGCCGGAGAAGCTGTCGCCAACGAGATTTCGAGGCTCGTAAACGAGCAAGAGAGCTGGGGCTGGCCGAGTCGGACCTCATCGTCGCCCGGCGGGCGATGGAAGGGCTGGACGACCTTCTGTTCGTGTTGTCTTGCGCTATTGAAGATGTCGAAAACGACCTGGGCTTGGACCCGTCTCCGGAGCAGGTGTCCCGCAGCTTGAGCTGGTTGCTCGAGGCGGCCCGCCCGCTGCTGGGCGCCAGCGAGCGGCTGCGGGGAGGCACCTGACGGAACGAGTTGCTACCGCCGGTCGGCTAACCCGTAGGGGAGCGCCGGGACCTCGAGCTCGATCCGGGCCAGGCGGTTGTACTTGGCCACGCGTTCGCCACGAGCGGGGGCGCCCGTCTTGATCTGGCCACAGCCACTGGCCACCGCCAGGTCAGCGATGAAAGTGTCGTCCGTCTCGCCCGAACGGTGCGAGACAAATTGGGTGTAGCCGGCGTCCCGGCAGACGGCAATGGCCTGGAGCGTCTCGCTCACGGTACCGATCTGGTTAAGCTTTATCAGCGCCGAATTGGCTACCTTTTTTGCGATGCCCTCTCGGATGATGGACGGGTTGGTGACGAAGAGGTCGTCTCCGACCAACTGCACGCGATCGCCCAGCTGAGCGGTCAACCTTTCCCAACCGTCCCAGTCATCCTCGCCCAGGCCGTCCTCGATCGACCAGATGGGGTAGGTGCCCTGGAGGGCCTCGTACTTGCTGATCATCTCGTCGGTCGTGAGGCGGGTGCCCGGCGAGTAACGGTAGGTGCCGTCAGGTTCACGCATTTCGGACGATGCCGGGTCGAGGGCGATCCCGATCCCCTCGGGGCCGGCGGTGTAGCCAGCGGCGGTGATCGCCTCCATAAGCAGGTCGAGGACCTCTTCGGGCGTGCCGAGGTTGGGAGCAAAGCCACCCTCGTCACCCAGACCGGTCGAATGACCCTTGGCGTGCAATAGCGAGCGCAGCGCGAGGTAGACCTCCGAGCCGGCGCGCAATGCCTCGGCGAAGTTGGGCGCACCGAGAGGGGAGAGCATGAACTCCTGGAACTCGAGGTCGTTCTGCGCGTGGGCGCCGCCGTTCACGACGTTGAAATTGGGTACCGGTAGGCGCAGCAAGGCCTCGTCGGCGGCCAGCCAACGGTAGAGGGGCTGGCCGTCCGCAGAAGCCATGGCTCGCGCCGCCGCCATTGACACACCCACCGTCGCATTGGCGCCCAGACGGCTCTTGTTTTCGGTGCCATCGAGTTCGATGACGGCGTTGTCGAGCTCCTCCAGACTTTTCCACGAACGACCCGAAAGGAGCTGGTTTATCTCGCCGTTCACGTTGGCCACGGCCTTGGTGACCCCGGCCCCCTTGAACCGCTTGGGGTCGCCGTCTCGCAGCTCTACGGCTTCCCGGGTGCCAGTTGAGGCGCCAGAGGGGACGCCGGCCACGGCGTCGGTGCCCGACGCCAGCCGGACCGAGACTTCGAGGGTGGGCCGGGCGCGTGAGTCAAGGATCTCGCGGGCGTTAACAGCAGCGACTTCGTAGGACATGGGGGCGTGCCTCGCTTTCGTTGTTCCTGTGGGCGTTCCCTGGCCAGCGCGTCCGTCGGCGCTCAGGTCCTCCCATAGACCCTACCCGGCGGCGGAGGCCCCTGTTCCCGGCTGGTAGCAGGCCGGCGAATTGCCCCGGAAAGCCCCTACCCGGGGGCGCGCCAATCTCTAGGCCGTCAGACGGCCCTGGTGAACAGCAAGATGGCGACGATTATGGCCACGAGGCCAAGTAAGGGCCATAAGACGGCGCCGGCGGCCTTGGCCGCGATCTTGACGACGCCCCAGGCAATCAGCGCAATGGCGATCACCACGAAGACGATGCCCCCGATGGTGTGCTTACTTATGCTGGCCAGAAGGGCGGCATCGTGCATTTGGGCTCCTTTTTGGGGTCTCGCGGTACTCCGCAAGAATGTAGCAGCGCGCAGCGAAGCCGATGGACGGGCACCAGTCAGGGTTCAGACCGGCTTCACTTTGCAGCGCATGGAGCCGCGATGCCGCCATGAACCGGTGCCCGCCCGCGACAAATCGAAGAAACGCCAGGCAGACCTCGCCCCAATGAGGGGGAGGTGCAAAGGGCCCGCCCGAGGCAGTCAAGTACTCGGAAGACAGGAGGGTTCAGTCGAGGGTGAAGCCGCGAAGCACGTGGTCCCCCTTTCGATGATGAGGCAGGGCAACGGTGGATGCGAAACGGGGGACGTAGCGGGCGCTGTGACCCGACGGCCCTGGCCGGCCAGAACTGGGCATCTGCCGCCGCCTTCGCACACTACCGAGTTTGCCCGATCTTCCACTATGCGCGCCAGTTTCCTCACTGAGAGCGAGCCGGTTGGCTCAACGCGCGCAGCTGTGCTTTAGGCGGTAGGAGGGCAGACCGACACCCGGAGTGAAGGTTCCCTCGTCACCGCGAAAGGCCTCCCTTTTTGAGCACGGCAGCTGTCGAGCGCGCCAAACCGGCCGTCCAGACCAGGAAGAACCCGCGCGCTCGTGCCTTGCTCGCGGTCAGCGGCTTCGTGGGTGTGGTCACCTACCTTTATTTCGCCGACCTGGCCAGGGTGAGGGCGGCGGGCGGGGACCGGTGGGGGCTGTGGCCGTTTGTGGCGTTGGGCGTCTGGGCGTGCGACGCACATCCAGTCAGGATCCGCAACCGCAAGGTCAGCATGTCGATGGGCCTGTCAGAGGTACCGATCCTGGTCGGCATTGTCTTCCTGCAACCGGGGCTTACGTTGGCCGCCGTGTCGTGTGGCTACGTGGCGGCGAACGCTCACCAGCGGCGACCGTTGATGAAGACGCTGGTCCATTCGGCCATCTATGTGGCGTCGGTGGGTGCAGGCATTGCCGTCTACTACGCGTGGCTGGGCCGGGCGTCACCCGTTGGGGAACACGGCTGGCTGGTCAGCGCCGGCACCGTGGCGGTCGTAGCCGTGATGGACCTCGTGTTGGTGATGCTCGTAATGGCTGTTGTCGACGCGCGTTACCGGCGCCTTCCCGTGGCTCGCATATCCATTCAGGCCGGCGTTTACATCGGCATCAGCGCCGCCGGCGCGCTGGTCGCCATTTCCCTCGTCTGGGTGAACACGTGGGGGATCGCGCTCTTCGTTGGCATAGCCGTTGGGACGCACTTCGCATACCGGACAACGGTTACTTCCAGTCAGCGCTACGCCAATCTCGAGAAGCTGTACGACTTCACGCGCCACGTCAGCTCCCTGACGGAGGGTCGCGACGTCATGGCCCAGGTGCTCGACGAGTCGCGAGCACTGCTTCTAGCCGGGCGGGCGGAACTCGTGGTCCCGCTGGACCCCCCATTGCAAAGCCTCGCTTTACGTTGCTCTCTGGAGGGAGACGGAGAGCCCCGCTTCGACGAGGGCGTGCCGCTTTCTCGTCTCGACGTGTTGGCGGGGGAACGGGGGCCATTGTTGCTGAACGCCCGCTCCGAGGACCCGGACGTAGCCAATGCCATGAGAGACCGCGGGCTGAGCGAGGCTCTGATCGCGCCGCTGCAGCGAGAAGAGCCCACCGCGGGCTACCTGCTGGTGGCAGACCGCGCCTTCAACCACGAGGGGTTCAAAGCATCCGACCTGCGGTTCTTCGAGACGCTGGCGGCGAACGCGGGTGTTGCCTTGCGCAGCAGCGAGCTCCTCGAGCGGCTCCGCAAAGAAGTTGCTGTACGTCAACACCAGGCCTATCACGACACGCTGACCGGCTTGCCGAACCGGGCCATGTTCACCGAACGGTTAGCAGAAACGCTTGCGGTCGGGCCGCCCGGTCGGGTAGCCACGATGTTCATCGACCTTGACGGTTTCAAGGAAGTCAACGACACGCTGGGCCACGTGACCGGGGACGCCATCCTGCGTGAGGTGGCGCATCGCTTGACCCCCTTCTCGCGGGGGAACGACCTGGTCGCCCGGCTCGGCGGGGATGAGTTCGCGCTGCTTGTGGCCGGAGCCGAGGACGAACTGGACGTGGAAGCCGCGGCCGACCAGGTCCTCTCGACGGTAACGAGGCCGCTGGCGGTGGAAGGGCTATTGCTCGACGTACGGGCCAGCATCGGTGTCGCCATCGCGCCGGAGCGCGGCCATCATCGCGATGCCAACAACCTCATGCGCCATGCCGATGTCGCCATGTACCTGGCCAAAGCGTCGGGCGGGGGTGTGCGCTTCTACGACCCCGCGGAAGACCACTCGACCTTGCGTCGCCTGACCCTGGCCACCGAGCTGCGGCGGGCCATCGAGAGAGAGGGACTGGACGTTTGGTACCAGCCGGTGATCAAGCTGGGCACCGGAGAAGTCCTCGGCTGCGAGGCGCTGTTGCGCTGGAGCCATGACCAGTTCGGGCCGATAGCGCCGGTCGAGTTCATCCCCGTGGCGGAGAGCGCCGGGTTGATCGACCCTCTGACGTGGTGGGTCCTCGACCAGGCTCTGGCGCAGCTGGCATCGTGGCGCGAGTTCCTTCCTTCGCTGAGTGTGGCCGTCAACCTTTCGGCTCGCAGCCTGACCAGCCCAAATGTGCCCGAGCGGGTGGAGAAGTCGCTGTGGCGCTCCGGCTTGGACGCCAGTGCGCTCACTTTAGAACTGACCGAGTCCTCGATGATGGCTGACCCCGTCGTATCGCAACGGGCCATGCATACTCTGCGAGAACTGGGTGTCAACCTGTCCATCGACGACTACGGGACGGGTTTCTCCTCATTGAGCCGGCTGAAGGACCTGCCGTTCAAGGAGCTGAAGATCGACCGCTCGTTTGTCAAAGAGATGATCCACGACAAGGGCGATGAGGCCATCGTACGGTCGACCATCGAACTGGCCCGCAACCTTGGCCGCACGGTCACGGCCGAAGGGGTGGAGGACAAAGAGACTCTCGACCAGTTGGCCAGTCTCGGCTGCCACGCGGCTCAGGGTTATTACCTGGCCCGGCCGCTGCCGGCGACAGAGTGCGAAACGTGGCTCACGGCGTTCGACCGGTGGCCCAGCACGGTCTTGGCTCTGGGCCCGCGGAGGAGCCACAGGATGGCAGCTCATGAAGTCGCCGCCCGTAACGAGCTGCCTGAGGCGGCCGAAGCCTGACGCCGGGCACCGCCCCGTGACGTTTAGCTTGTGAAAGCCGTCCGGTGGCCACGTGGTGGAAATCGAGGTTATCGGCCCTCCAAGCCCGCTGTCTTCGTCCTGAATGTCGATTGCGGCGGTCCAAGGCATTTCTGAGCGTAGGCTCAGCGCGTGTTGAGATCGCCTGAGCAGTATTCGGGAGGGAGCGAGTGACCACTCGCCGTTCGACCCGGCGGCCGCTCCTGGAGAGGCT
Source organism: uncultured Acidimicrobiaceae bacterium (assembly GCA_963749305.1). Taxonomy (GTDB): domain Bacteria; phylum Actinomycetota; class Acidimicrobiia; order Acidimicrobiales; family Palsa-688; genus Fen-671. Next base: position 191,068 of record CAVVMN010000008.1, on the reverse strand, counting down.
CGGCCGGGGAGGACAAAGGAGGCGATGTGCCGAGATCGAGTCATAAGCACAGGCTCAGAAATTGGCTTATCGCCGGCGCAATAGTGGTAGTGGTCCTCGGCGTTGGCGGCCCCTTTGTCTACATCCACTTCATCGAAGGGCCGGCGCCGGCCAAGCTGACCTTGCCCAAGGACGAAACGACGACCACCGGCCATACCGCGGCGGCAGGTGCCGTAAAGGGCGGTAGCGAGCAGGTCAATGGGACCTGGAACGTGGGCCAAGGCTCGGTTGTCGGTTATCGCGTCGGCGAAGTCTTGATCGGGCAGAACTCGACGGCGGTGGGCCGGACCGAAAAGGTCTGGGGCTCGCTCACGATCGACAATGGTTCGGTCACGAAGGGCACATTTACGGCCAACATGGCGAGCGTTACGAGCGACCAGAGCGAACGTAATGCACAGTTCGACAGCCGCATAATGAACGTCTCCACCTACCCGACGGCGGAGTTCGTAATTACAAAACCAATTTCGCTGGGTGCCAATTTATCTACGGGGACGGTCAGGACTTATCCGACGGGTGGCCGGCTTACCATGCACGGGGTAACGAAGCCAATAACCTTCAACATTTCCATGGAGTTAAACAGTGACGGCGCTTATGCACTGGCTGAAATACCCATCGTGTTCGCTAATTGGGGTATTTCCAACCCGAGCGTGGGCGGGTTCGTAACCACTAAAAATTCTGGGACCCTCGAAGTCTTGCTCCATTTGGTCCGGGGCGCCGGCAACCCGGCAGCCAAGAGCTCGTCTCAGGGCTCGAATGGCGGCGGGTTCGGTGGGCCGGTAACGGTGCCCAGCACAACCGTGCCGCCGTTGACCGTGCCGCGCAGCTAATGGCGGCGCTCGGAGAGGACGCCACGGGTCTGGTTGGTCGTCCGGGCTTGAACGGCGAACTGCGGGACAGGGTCGAAGAACTAAGCTTGCAGTTCTTCGCCGATGCCGAGGCGGTCGACGCCGCAGACAGCGTGCCGGCCTCCCACTTGAGCGCGTTGGCATCTGCCGGTCTGTACGGCATCTTTGCCCCCACCTCTGTGGGCGGCCTGGCCCTTGGGTATGAGGGCGCCTGTGTTGTGGTGGAGGAGCTCGCCTCGTCCTGCTTGGCCACGACGTTTGTTTGGGCTCAGCACTTCCGTCTGGTGGGGGCCATGCTGGACCCGACCACGCCGGCCGACCTCCGCCGCGAGTTGCTGGCACCCGCGGTTCGGGGAGAAGTAAAGTCGGGTGTGGCGCTGACGGGGCTGCTGCCCGGCCCCGCCCGACTGTCGGCCCGGCGGGCGCCTGGTGGGTGGTTGCTCGATGGGGGAGCTCCGTGGGTGAGCGGCTGGGGAGTGGTCAACGTGATCTTCGTCGTCGCCCGTGGGCCCGACGAGACTGTCGTTTCGCTACTCCTTGATGCCGCTGCACAACCGGGGCTGTCTGTGGAACGACTGCGGCTGGCGGCGGCCAACGCCAGCGCCACCGTTCGGCTCGGCTTTGATGGCGTCTTCGTGGCCGACGACCGGGTGGTCAGAGCCCAGCCCTACGAGGTGGCCCGCCATCAGTCCGAGCGGCTGCGCCTCAATGGGTCTTTCGCTCTCGGCGTAGCGAAGCGGTGCTGCGCCCTGCTTGGGCCGTCACCGCTTGACGACGAGCTTGCCGACCGCAGGGCCGAACTGGACGGTGCCGGAGAGGGAGCCGACGCGATGCTGTTGGCGCGCGCCCGGGCCAGTGAACTTGCAGTGCGAGCGGCCCATGCTCTGGGCGTGCACCGGGGGGCGCGCTCGGCCATTGCCGGCGATGTGGCCGAGCGCCTGAGCCGGGAGGCTGCCTTTCTCTTGGTGTTCGGGACCCGGGCAGGGATAAAGGAGGGTCTGTTGCACGCCTTCAATGCGTCAGCCCGGCCCGCGGATGGGCCCTTTAGTCCTCGCTCGCACCCGAACGCGCCCAACCGTTTTTCGGCGTACCGGCCGACCCGGAGCTTCCGAGAGCCCACGCCAGCGGCAATGTTCTCAACTTTACATAACGGGCATTATCGGCGATTGAGTAACGGCAGGGAGCCGGACCGGTCGCGGCTGCCATGATCGTTGGGTGATCGGCCGTCGGCATCACATCGTGGTCGACTGCCCCGACCCCACGATATTGGCCGGCTTTTACGCCGAACTCGTTGGACTGCCCGTGACCTACGAATCTCAGGACTGGGTCGTGGTAGCCGAAAATGAGCACTCGTCAGGGTTCGCGTTCCAGCGGGCCCCAGACCATCAGGCGCCGCGGTGGCCCGATCCTGACTACCCGCAGCAGTTCCATCTCGACGTGATGGTGGACGACCTCGAAGCCGCGGAGGCTGCGGTTGTGGAACTCGGCGCGACTCGGCTTTCAGCGGAAGCCCACATTTTCGCGGACCCCGCTGGCCATCCCTTCTGCCTGATCCGGCGACCCTCCTGGGCGCCGCCGGTTCACGGCAGCCCCGAGCGGGCTTGACCCAGGCCAACAGACTGATTTCGTCACAGTGACGAAACAGGCGTGGCCCATCGACGGCCGGACCGGGACCCGCTACGCGTCAAGCAAAAGCGGGGGCCTTCGAGCCCAGATCTTGTGTCAGTAAAACGTAGAAGCTCCTCAAGTCGAGACGTCGGGAAGCGTCGTCGTTGGCCAAGCAGTTCCCATAAACAACAGGTTGTTCTGTGCCACCCTGATAAACGTCCGACTGGCTGGTGCAGTCTCTGGTCCGGTAAGCGAGCCAACTGGTTTGCGCCGATACAAAATCTCGACGCCCAGATGAAGTGCTGAGAAGTCCGAAGATGACCTTTACATCTTGTGTCAGTTGCTTGTCATCGGCGAGCACCAGATGCTCCGCGCAACCCTCCTGACCCAGGGTGGTGTTCGGGTTACAAGGAAGTACGGGCGAGAAAGGCTCCTTGATCGCCGGTGGCTGCGGCGCCGGGCCGGCACTGCTGGCGACGAAGTTGACTGTGGCGGCCTGGACCGTCGGCGCCATGATGAGCATGCTGGCGGCGGCAAGGGCGCTTACGGCGACGAACCTGTACCTGAGCATGCAGTTATTTTCTCAGACTCGACCGGGAGAAATTTGGGCAGGCGTACCCAGGGCCGGCACGCGAAACCCCGGAACCCCGCTCCCCCGCTCGCTCCGGGTGGGCCCGTGGCGATTTCGTCACAGTGACGAAACAGCCGAGCTTCCCTCAACTTGTCATCCGGGGGTGCAAAATTCGCCTCGGGGGCTAGCATGAGCCGGGCAACGGAGGACCCACAAGGAGATCAATGATGACCCTCGAAGGAAAGCGCGTGGCTGTTCTGATCGAAGACGAGTACAACCTCGACGAGTTCATCTACCCCTACCATCGCTTCAAGGAGGCGGGGGCAGATGTGAAGGTCGTGGGCATCCAACCGTGCCGAAGCCTTTTCGAGCCACGACCGGCAGGTCAAGGCGGACCTGCCGGCGAGCCAGGCTCGAGTCGAGGACTTCGACGCCGTGATCATCCCCGGCGGTCATGCACCCGACAAGATGCGGATGGACAAAGACCTGGTGCGCTTCGTCCATGACATGGACACAGCGGGCAAGCCGGTAGGCGCCATCTGCCATGCGGGCTGGATGCTGGTATCGGCCAAGGTCCTCCCCGGGCGCCACGCCACTTCCTATTACTCCATTCGCGACGATATGGAAGCGGCTGGTGCGACCTGGTCGGACGAGGAGGTGGTCGTCGACCGTAACCTTGTCACCTCCCGGACCCCGGCTGACCTGCCTGCTTTCTGCCGGACGATCATCGACACGATGGAGCGTCAACCGGCTACCGTCTGAACGTAATTCCGCTGGCCGGGCATCGAGGAGGTAGCCCTTGGCCCTAGCGGCTGGCAGCCTTGAGAGCGTCCCGCGGGCAAACGGCCTGCGGGACGTTTTTTCGTCCCGGTCCTGTGGGCCGGCGACTGGCCAGGCCCGGGGCCGGCCCTACACTGCGGGTTCGGCGGGACTCTCCCCACCCCTGGTCAAGGGGGTACAGCCGTGCCAGGATGGCGCCTGCGGGCTAGCGTACAAAGGAGCACGTGATGCCGAAATACGCAATACTCTTCACCCTCAAAGGTGAAACCGTAAAGGGCATGATCGACCGGCCGAGCGACCGCGAGCGAGTCGTGAGCAACCTTCTTTCCGGGGTGGGCGGCACGCTTGATGCCTACTACTGGATGTTCGGCCAATGGGACGGGATCGCTATATGCGACGTCCCCGATTCCACATCGGCGGCTGCCGTCAGCGTCGCCGTTAGCAGTACGGGCGCCTTCGGGCACCTCGAGACCCACGAACTGATCCCGGCTGGTTCTGTGAACGAGGTCCTGGACAGGGCCAAAAACCTCGCCTACTTCCCGCCCGGAGGGTAATCAAGCGGCAGGCTGTTAGCGGCAGAAAACCACTGCGGGCGTCGAGATATTTGCCGTCCGCGGTGGCATAGCTGGCGATCCCGCACCCGCCCGCGGAACTCCCCGACAAGGACGAGACAAGTTTAGGAACCCGTCGCCCGGATGTCATGAGGAAGTTACCGGACGTTCAAGTTGGCGTTGTAGGCATAGTCCCGGACTGCGGCGCCCATCTGTGAGCGGCGCCCGCTCTGGCTATACCAACCCGAAATGTCGTCACACGAAGGGAGACAGATGAAGCTTGGTCCTCGCCGGTTGCTGGCCATCGGCGCAAGCGTCGCCTTGGTCGGTTTGGGCGCAAGCGCGGCCGGCTTGGCGCTCACCACGGGCGTTGCCGATGCCCAGTTGCAACACGCCAACCTTGTGCTTACCAAAACAGCGAACGCCCCCACCACCACACCGATCAAGCACGTCGTCGTGATCTTCGACGAAAACGTCTCCTTCGACCACTATTTCGGCACTTATCCCTACGCCACCAACTCGGGTGGCGAGCCGTTCTACGCGGCGCCGGGAACTCCATCGGTGAACGGGCTGTGCGCTAGCGCCACCCCGACCATCTGCACGCCGGGGCCACTGCTGACGGCGAACCCCAACGGGCAAAACCCACAGCGCCTCGACCCCACCAACGTGAACGACGTCCTCACCTGCGACCAGAACCACGACTACACGCCGGAACAGAACGCCTTCGACGACGGGAAGATGGACATGTTCACGGCCACTGACGGTACGGCCACGGTTGGCGGCACCAGCCCGACCGGGCAGCCTTGCGTGTCAGGCACCGTCCTGGACTATTACGACGGCAACACGGTTACCGCCGAGTGGAACTACGCCCAGCATTTCGCCATGAGCGACAACAACTTCGGTTCTACTTTCGGCCCCTCGACCGAGGGAGCGCTGAACGTGACATCGGGCAATACCAGTGGTGTCGACACCGGCCATGTAGGCGGGGCCACCTTGACCAATGGCGATGCTGTCTCAGCCGGTCCTAACGGAGGTTACACGCTGATCGGTGACGCCTCGCCGTACTGGGACGACTGCGCCCCCAGCACGACGGCTGCTCTTACCGGTCAGAACATAGGCAACCAACTGAATTCCAAGGACCTCAGCTGGGGCTGGTTCCAGGGCGGGTTCGCACCGACGACCGCCTATTCCGGGCCGGTGTCGACGGCCACGACGTACGACCCGCTGAACAACCCGGACAAGGTGTCGTGCACGTCCGCTCACAATGTCGGCGCCGCCGTGGGCGGGACCGGGACGACCGGTGCCCACCCGTACGGGACTGACAGTGACTATTCGTCTCACTACGACGGGTTCATGTTTTACGCATCGACGGCCAACCCGCACCACTTGGCGCCGACCTCTCTCGACGTCGTTGGTACAGACACGTCGACCTCGGGCGAGTTCGATACGGCCAACCACAACTACGACGTGTCGTGGTTCAACCAGTTGGTCTCGGGCATTCATAACGGGACGCTGTCGGCCAGCCACTTCCCTGCGGTCAGCTACCTGAAGGCGCCGGTTTACGAAACCGGTCACCCGGCCACGTCTGACCCGATCGACGAGCAGAACTGGATCGTCAACGAGGTCAACTCGATCGAGCAGTTGCCCACCTGGAACAGCACGGCCATCTTCATCACGTACGACGATTCGGACGGCTGGTACGACCACGTGTACAGCGGCGTGGCCAACCCCTCGGACACCACTGCCGACAGCCTGACGGGCAAGAACGCCTGCGGCACGGTGCCATCCGGGCAGACGACCGTCCCCCTCTACAACCAGGAGGGCCGTTGCGGCTTCGGTCCTCGCCTCCCGCTGATCGTCATCTCGCCGTGGGCCAAGCAGAACTACGTGAGCAACGTGGTGACGAACCAAGCGTCGATCGTGCGCTTTATCGAGGACAACTGGAGCCTCGGGGAGATCCCGGGGTCCTTCGCCAATATCTCCAACTCGGTGGACGACCTGTTCAACTTCAATGCCACCCGGAGCGAGCTGGCTAACCCGTTGTTCCTCGACCCGACAACAGGTGAGCCGAGCTACCCGATCGAGGGGTCCATCGCTCCGGACCAGGGGCCGGCCGGCACGACGGTGACGATCAGCGGCCTCAACTTCTCGACGGTCACCGGCCAGACCAGGGTCTTCTTCGGCAACCGGCCGGCACTGGGCGTCAGTTGCGCAGCGTCGACGACGCTGTCGGCACCGGCGACGACCTGCACCGCCATCGCTCCGCACGGCAGTGCCGGGCTCCAGGTCCCCATCACCGTTCGAGTTGGGCCTACAGCGGCGGCAAACGACGCCGGCGAGTACACCTACACGTCCTAGGTCCTCCCGGTTGGTAAACGCATAGCGAGGAGCGCCAGCAGCGGGCCGCCAAACCGGCCCGCTGCTGCACTTGCGCACCGCAGGATATGTTTGGGTCGGCCAGTAGGGCGCATGAAGACGGATGAGAGCCTGAGCCAGGTGGCCGACCGGTTGGACCAGCGACACAAGGGGTACGGCCCATGAGCTGTGGGTGAGCATCATGACCGGTAAGCGAGCGTGAGCGATGGGCGGCGAGGCCGTCGTTCTCCCGGGCTGACTCCGTGGCGGAGCGCGGTGCTCGGCGTAGTAGTCATCGCCCTGGCGGTGTCGGGGTACCTGGCCGTGGGCCGGAACTCCGGTGGCAGCGACCCGGCGCCTGTCACTGTCTCGGCCACCGAGTGCGCGCCGGGGTGGTCGGCGCCGCGGTCGGGGCTCACTGTCTTCACGGTCAAGAACACCAGCAAGAACACGATCTACGGCATCGACCTCGTCGGCGCCAACCAGGTGCTCGTTTACGGCGACATCGAGATGCTGGCGCCCGGGACCGAGGACCAGATGGACGCGGTTTTGCCTCCCGGGGATTATCTGTTCCAATGCGAATCGTTTGCCGGGGCCACCCTCACCTCGCGGGTCGAACGGGTCACCGGCCCTCCCGTTAGCGGGGCGCACCCCTACCAACAGGTCACCTCAGACCAGATCCAGGCGGCCACGCTTACTTACCGCAAGAGCCTCGCCACCTGGATGGGGCGTCTCGGGGTGGCCACCGACGCACTGAAGGCCGCCATCGATGACGGCAACCTGGCCGGGGCGCGCCAGCTGTGGTTGCCGGCCCACCTCGACTACGCTCGCCTTGGCGCGGCCTATGACACGTTTGGCAACTTCAACGACGAGATCAACGGCCGTCCCCTCGGCCTCGTCGGTGGGGTGAACAACCCCAAGTTCCAGGGGTTCTTGCGCCTCGAGTATGGCTTGTGGCACGGCCAGCCCGATCACGAGCTCGTGCCAGTGGCCAATGCGCTCGACAGCGCCGTCCACGGGCTCATCAAGCAGTTCCCCCAGATGTTGATGCCGGCGAACGACCTGTCACTGCGCACTCACGAGATCCTCGAGAACACCCTCCAGTTCGAGCTAACCGGCGAGACTGACGAAGGGAGCAACACCAACCTGGCCACCGCATGGGCCAACGTCCAGGGGACGCAGCTGGCACTGGCGGCCATCGCGCCGCTTCTCCAGGAGGGAGAACCAGGCCTGTTGGCGTCGCTTGGTCAAGGGCTCGACAAAATGTCGGCTGCTTTCAAGGCTTTTGACCAGGCGGACGGTAGCTGGGCGCCGCTGCAGTCTCTCACCGCATCCCAGCGTGAACACCTCGACGGTGAGCTGAGCGGCTTGCTCGAGCAGCTCTCGGTCGTACCCGACCTGCTCGAACTGCCGGTGCGCCCAGCGACAGGGGACCAATCTTGAGCCGGCGCGAGAGAGACAAAGAGCGACCGTCGCCGGTGGGCTCGTCCCCCCCGCAGCCGGCAGGCGTGGACCGCGGTGGCGAGGCGGCGGCGCAGGATCCCAGGGGCCGCGACAGTTCGCAGATCTCGAGGCGGCGCCTGCTCCAATTGGGCGCTCTGACCGGGACGGTGGCCGCCGCCAGTGGCACCCTGGGCGGGCTTTCCCGCGCTGCCGCCTCGACCGGCTCGGGGACTGACGGCCCCTCGTTCCCGGACGGGGCGTCCAAGGTGGCGGCCGAGCGGGCGCAGCTGCAGTCCTTCGAAGGCACTCACCAACTGTCTGTCCTGAGCGAGCCCAGCCGGGCTACCACGGTCGTGACTTTCGACGTGGTCGCCGGTTCTCGTGCAGAGCTGCGGGATCTTTTACGGACCATAACGAGCCGCATGCGCGTCCTGTACGCCGGGGGCACCCCACAATTCGCCGGGCCGGCGGCGCCGACAGACGACAACGGCATTCTGGGGCCGGTCTTGCCGGCTGGCAATGCCTTTTTTGTCCTCGGGATGGGCGCCAGCCTGTTCGACGACCGGTTCGGCCTCAAGTCCCTCCGGCCGGCCCGCCTTTACACCATGCAGAGCTTCCCCAACGACAACCTGGGCCCGGCGCAAACTCAGGGCGACCTCAGCCTGCAGATCGGCGCCGAGGACGCCGACACCGTGGTGCACGCCCTTCGCGACATCACCAAGCACACCAGAGGAGGGATGCAGCCGCGATGGCGGGTCGACGGCTTCAAGAGCCCGCCGCGCCCGTCGGGGACGCCGCGGAACCTGCTCGGGTTCAAAGACGGGATCGCCAACCCCGACACTGCCAACGCGGATCGAAATGCGCCGGCTCGTCTGGGTGCCAGCCGGGCTCCCCCGAGCCGGCCTGGACGGCCGGGGGGACGTACCAGGTGGTCCGCATCATCCGCATGCTGGTGGAGTTCTGGGACCGCGTTTCGCTGTACGAGCAGGAGAACATGATCGGCCGGCGGCGGGCCACCGGTGCCCCCCTCGACGCCAACAGCGAGTTCGCGGCGCCCGATTATCCGGCTGACCCGGTAGGCAACATCATCCCTCTGACCGCTCATATCCGCCTGGCCAACCCCCGCACACCGGCCACGGCAGATAGCCGGATCCTGCGCAGGGCCTACAATTACGACCTTGGTATCGACGTAAACGGCAACCTCAACCAGGGCCTTATTTTCACCTGTTACCAACAGGACGTCCAGCGTCAGTTCGAGACGGTCCAGACCCGGTTGATCGGCGAGCCCCTGGTGGACTACATCAGCCCGGTCGGAGGCGGCTACTTTTTCTGCCCGCCGGGTTTGCAGGACAGGTCAGACTATTTCGGGAGCGGCCTCGTTTAAAACCCGATGAGACCCGTTTCGGGCCCAGCGGAAATACCCCATTTTGTCGAGCTTCCTTCAGCCCCCGGTGAGCGAGAAATGCTGGTAGTCGGGCGTGGCGGCCCAGCGGCCACCCCAGTACCAGCCCACCGACGCGAACGCCTCCACCAGCTCACCGCCCGGCACCGCCATGCCCGGACGGACGTTGCCGCGGTCGAGGTAAGCAGCCCCCGCCGGCGGGATTATGGTGGTGCCGTCGATGTACGGGTTCTGGACGTCGTTGACATCGATGGCCTCGCCGTAGGCGTGGACAGACCACCGGGGCGGTCCCGGAGGCAACGGCATAGCGGCAATTGAAGCCCGACGTATCGTCGGCCGCCGCCGCCGCATTGTCGTTCCCGTGATAAGCATCTTCGGGCACCATTTCCCGGACCGGGAAATGCTCTTCGTACAACCGGCGGAAAACCGTTACCACATCGGCTACGACGGCCTCGTTCACGACGATCCTGCCGGTGTGCACCTTTTCGTCAAATCCCCAATAACTGAGGTGCAACATCCGTAGCTCGGCCGGGCCCACCGGGCACCCGGGACGCCACGTGTAAGGGACAGTGGCGGCCATGACCCCGCTGACCGATGACTGCGAAAGGCGGTGCAGCCGCGGTCGAGGTAGACGTCCTGGCCGCCGCAGCGCCGGCAAGGTCGTCGGGCGGCGCCCGCGGCCGAGCAGCTGACGCCGCCTGTGGGAGGCAGCTGGCTGCCCCACACAGGACGGTCGCCAAGGCAAAACTGAGCCAGCGCACCGGTGCCCGGTAGCGCTGGCCGGTGTTCATGAGCCGGAGTAACTCGAGACGACTGACAGGCCGGCCGTGCCGGGGACCTGGACCGCAGCTGTCCCACCGTAACCGTCTGAATGCAGCTGTGATATCGATTTGAACGGGTACAGCTTGCCCTGGTACGTGATGTACACCCGTCCTGGAGCGCTGAGTTCCACGCCGCCAGCTATCCCGGCGTTGTCCTGTGCGGAGGTCACTCGGCCCGAGAGCACCTGGGCTTTGTCGGCCTTGCGCAAAGCGGACAATTCAGCCGAGCTGGGGACGAGGAACGCTCGGCCCCCGGCGAAAACGTAGTAAGTGCCGGACGAATCGATGATGGCACCATCGGAGCTGGTGCCGAAGGCGTTGCCTGCCGCGCCGACGGCGCCCGCGCTCCGGCCCACTTTCAGCCCGCCGAGGCTCGGGACGGTAACAACGAGGGCGGGGTCATAGCCGTTGTCTTTGAACTGCTTCGGGCTGACGAAGCCGTGCAGCTCGCCGTCTGTGCCGACCACGTAGATGGTGGCCGCTCCATTTACCGGGCGGGTGAACAGCAATGTGCCCTGCCGTGGTGTCCCGCTCGGCGGCTTGGCCCCGGCGGCGGCTGCCACTACGGTCGCATGGTCGACTTTCTGCAGCTGCGGCCATGATCTTGGACGAGGTGACCTCGAACGCATGACCGCCGGCCAGTACGTAATCACGGCCGGAAAAGCTGATTATGGCCCCGCTCGGGTAAGCGGCGGCGGCATGCGGGAAGGGGGCGGCGGCCGTCGATGGCCCGCTGACCGCGCCCGTCAACCCGATCGTGTACGTGCTGGACGCGCCGCTCGGGTTGATGACGCCGCGGACCGTGAGCGTGAGGCGGTCGCCGGCGTTGATGTTGCCGGGGACCTTGAGGGTCACGCTGTTACTGCCGCCTCCGCTCAGGGCGGCGGTCACGGTGCCGGTGCCCGATGGCGTGGTGGCGTCCTGGACGGAGTAGTCCGCTGGGTCGTTCGGGAACACGGTCCCGGACGGGGCGTCGAGGGTGATGCGCGCTGGAGCCGGCCGACATGGCGCCGCTGGCGTAGAGGTCTGAGATGACGTAGCTGGCGATTGAACCGGCCGAACTGGGGCTGACACTGACGCTGACGCCGGCGCTGGCGCCGATCGAATAGGTCGGAGCGTCGACAGGGACGCCGTCAGATGAAGTCGATACGGCAAAATCGTTCACTGTGCCCGCCGGCGGGTTGGTGACACCGACCAGGAAGGCGGTCAAGGCGTCGCCACTATTGACGGCCTGCGACAACGGGATACGCGGCTGAACCGCTGGCCAAGGCGGCGCCGGTAACCACAATGTGCCATGAGTGAGTCGAGTCCGACACCTCGATCCCGGTTACGGTGGCAAAGTTGGTCAGACCGGCCGGCTCACTCATGGTGATGTACCCTCCGGCCGGGATGGCGTCAGAGGCCCTGAAGCTGACGACGTAGTTCGAGGACGCACCCGCCACCCGGCTCGATGGCGAGACGCTGACCCCGGTTACCGACTGGCCGAACGCGATTGAGTTCGAGGCCTCGGACGTCCCGTTCCCCGGTTCCACAGTGACCAGGTTGGACTGTGGGGCACCGTTGAGCGCCGGGTTGGTGCCGTTGGCGGTGATGTTTAGGATGCCGCCGTTGGACACCGCGCTGGCCAGCGTCAACGTAGCCACGTGGTTGGCCGAGCTCAGGGACACGCTTGTCACCGCGTCGCTGGTGGCGGCGCCACCAGATGGTGCGTAGGTCACCGAATAGCCGGCCGCGCCACCATAGAACGAGATGGCTTCGCTCCCGACGGTGACGCCCGCCGTCAGTTTGAGCGACGTCTGGTCTGGCGCTGACGTTGGCCACGGGTACGTCCGTAACCGAGTACGTAGTGTTGACCCCGAACTCCACCGAGGCGGCGGTCAGCTGAGGACCGGCCGTGGAAACGCTCACGGAATTAGAGGATCCAGGTGTCGTGTTCTTGGACGTGGCCACATTGAAATGCATTGTCCCGGTGCTCGAGGGGGCGTCGGCACTGAAGTCCACTTCGACTTTCTGGCCGGCGGTGAGACTGCAGTTGCTCGACAGCTCGATGGTCAACCCGGTGGGGGCGGCGCTACCCGCGCCTCCGACTCCGGCCGTACCGGCCTGAATGCACGAGCCGCCAACGATGTCAATGTTGGTCGGGGCCGAAGCCAAAGTGGTGGACGGCGTTACGGTCACCGAGTCGCTGCTTGGTCCTGATAATGCGGACGGCACTTCGAAAGTGACCGCGAAATTCGTAAGCGCGCCCTCTCCGACGGCGCTGGGCGAAGCGGTTACAGCGCCGACTGCTCCTGACGGTGCGCCGATGGTATAGGCGTTGGTCGTCACATCTGCGTAGGCGGGTAATGCCGTTGCCATCAACCCTCCGCCGAGGGTGGCCGCCGTGACGGCGACGGCGCTGAGCAGCCAATCTGGCGCGGCGTCTTTTGACGGTCGGCAGATGGGCCAAGGGATTTCTCACTTGCATTCGGTTGGTCTCCTTGTAGACGAGCAATTCCTCGGGGTGGTAAAGCCAGGTGAGGCAGCCGGGCACGCGTCGTCATCGCCGTGCGCGCGCCGAGCTAGAAGCTGAGGTGTCACCTCTCCGGCCATTGGATTTATCTCTACCCAAGCCGGCGGTCCCCTCTAACCGCGGCCATGACCCGCGACCAGGTATGGAAGCCGCTTTCGCCACTGGCACTGGGCGGCCGGCTACTAAAAGTGGCCGCTAGCTGCCGCTTCTCATTGTACGCCGCCGTTGGTAAATGTAGATTTACCGTTCATGGAGGTTTACGGAGAGCCCCGCCTTAGCGTACTCGGGGACCCGACCAGACAGGCCATCTTCGAGCTCCTGGCCCGCCGTCCTCGTTCGGTGGGCGAGCTGGCCCAACTGTTACCGGTTAGCCGGCCCGCGGTCTCCCATCATCTCCGCGTGCTGACAGAGGGAGGGCTGGCCGTCAGTCACGCCAACGGGACCCGCCGCATCTATCAGCTCAACCTGGAAGGCGTCAGCGTATTGAAGTCATACCTGGACCGCATCTGGCACGAGGCCCTATTGGCCTTCGACAGGAGCGCGGAAGGGCCGGTCAACCGGATTTAACGATGGTTAGCCGCTTTTTGACGCCTTATCACTGGCCTTTAATGCCTTTTCCTTGGCCTTGTCGACGACTTCGTCGAGTTTTCCAGCCGCCTCGCCGACTTTGCTTTTGGCCGCTGCCGCCGTTTGCTCTGCCTTTCCTTCTCGCTTGAGCTGTTTGTCACCGCTCAGGGCTCCTGCCGCTTCTTTAGCGCGACCCTTGACATCGTCAGACTTGGCACCCATAACTCAGATCTCCCGCAACTTTGCTCCTGAACTTGTCCACCGCTTTGCTTCGCGGCCAGGAGGTGCACTGTATTTACCCGCTGGTGAGGGGTGTAGAAACCTCCGCCGTACCCGGGGTGGTGCAAATTCGTGCGGTCAAGCTGGCCGGACCGCCGGCTCCAGCAAGGCGACAACCTCGTCGTGCCCGTGGTGGCGGGCTGCACTCCTCGGCGTTTACTCTCGAGGCTATTGGCCCAGGCCGAAGCTGTAGCCTCGTCTCCGAGGACGGATTGGCCTAAGGGTTCGCGTACGTCGACGGCCAGGTTGGCGAGGAGGTGACGCCGCTGTGCCGGCTGCGTTACGGCGGCTCGGCTAGCCAGTGGGGCTTTGCCATTTACCGGGCCAGCCACGATGATTACGAGGACTCGTTCTTGCCGACGGGGAGCATCGGGGGCAGCCCCGAGGAGGCCTTGGACTGCGCTTGTGGCTTGTACCTGGGCGACCCGACAGCGTGGGTGCCGGGCCTGGGCTGACCCTAGGCGGCGGCAGCTAACGGGAGCGGCGCCGCCTGTTCATGGGCGGCGATGCGAGCCAAGAGCTCGTTGAGGTCGTCCTTGGTGAAGCGCCAGTCGAACGGCTGGGACACAGCGTTGTAGCGGTCTTCGAAGCCGGCCAGGACCGAGGCGATGGCGTTGGTGCGAAAAAATCGTTCGGGGACACCACTTTTCGTTGGACGATGGAGAAGTAGATCTCCACTTGGTCGAGCCATGAGGCATGTACAGGCAGGTGGACGAGCCGCAGTGTGGGCCATTCGCCCTCTAGACGGTCGACCGACGCCTGGCCCCGGTGGCTGCTGCCGTTGTCGACCACCCAGAACACCCGCTCGGCGCTGGCGTAGGGCTCGGCCGTCATGACCTGTTCGACCAGGCGGCCGAAGGGGGCGATGCCGGTCGCCCCCTCGCAACGGCCGAAGACCTTTGCCCGGTGGACGTCATAGGCAGCCAGGTAGGCGACCGCACCTCGCCGGTCGTACTCATGCTCGACCCGCATGAGCCGGGCCTTGCCCGGAGGCAAGGCGGGGTGGCAGCGGCAACGGGCCTGGACGCTCGTTTTTTCGTCGGCACATATGACAAATTCCCCTTCGCCCAGCCCTTGGCCCTCGAAGAGCCGAGCGTAAAGGTCAAGCACGCGGGCCGCTTTGACGGCGAACTCTGGGTCGCGGGGGAATATCCACATTCGGTGGTACCAGGGCCGGATGGCGTCCTTGGCCAGCAGCCGCCACACGGTGGTGGCCGAAATGAACGAGGCGCGAAGCCACTGCGAGACGCGAAGCCACTGCGAGAGGAGCAAACCGTGACCAACCTCGACACCACCGTCGCTGTGTACGACGACGCCGCGGCGGCAGAAACGGACTGGGCCGCTCTAGAAGCGGCCGCACAGGGCGGCGAGGCCAAGATCGCCGATGCGGCCCTGGTCGAGAACCGCAACGCCGAGGCCGTCATTGTCCAACGTCATTCCCATCACGGTTGGGGTAAGGGTGCGGTCGTTGGTGCCGTGGTCGGGATCCTGTTCCCTCCCTCGATCCTTGGCACCGCCGTGGTGGGCGCGGGTGGCGGGGCGCTCATTTCCGGCATGACGCGCGCTCTGGGCCGCGAAAAAGTAAAGACGCTGGGAGAAACCCTGGACAAAGGCAAAATGGCGATCGTCGTGGTTTCGCCCATTCAGTCCACGAACGCGATATGCAGAACGCTGACGGGTTCTAAAACGACGACCACGGTACCGAGTTCAAACGTCGAGGACATACAATCTGCGATGCGCCCGTAACCATCTCGGGAAGCGCTTCGGTGCGCCGCCGTTTGTCCAACTGACCGGCTGCTCTCGGGCCTCATCGTACCTTTGGCCGAGCGGCGGTAGGCTCTACGAGGTCAAGGGGAGCGACCGACAGGGGGGGACCGTGCGGCGATTTGCAGTCACGAAGTTCGTGCTTTCACTAGTGGCCGCAGTTGGCGTGCCGATGGTTTTGACCGTCCCGGCCGGCGCGGCCACGGTGTCTGCGTCACAGTACGGCTTCACGTTTTCTCTCCCGTCGAACTGGACGCAGATCCCCTTGGACTCGAAGGACATCGGCGCCATTATTGGCGCCGCGGCCAAAGGAGACCCGGCGCTGGAGAACGTCCTTGACCAACAGGCCGTGGCGGCCACCAAAAAGGGATTGAAAGTCTTTGCTGTTGGTCCCATCTCAGGAGGGTTTTTCCCCAACTTGAACATCGGCGTCACGTCGGCTACGGGGGCGCCGACGGGGTCGGCCTTCGTCAACCTCATGGCGGCCGAAGTCAAGATCACCCTGTCTGAAGCCGGCGCCACGCACGTGAACGCGGCCCCGGCCCACCTACCTCTTGGACAGGCGGTCCAGGCCGGCTACCAGTTGAAACTGGCAGTCACAACCCATCCCGTCTTGGTCCACGGCCTGCAGTTTTACTTCGAGCACGGTGCTCGTCTCTACGTCGTTACGTTTTCTGCCGCCACGCCGGCCGAATACCAGCCCGTAGCCCACGACGTCGTGACCTCCTGGCGCTGGCAGGGGTAGGCAACTGGTCGGAGTGGGTGCCGCGGGCGATTACAAGCGCCGTTCGTACACAGTCTCCTGCTCATCTACGCCCAGGAGAGTGAAGCCGGCCTTCTCCAGCACTCGGCGACTGGCCGCGTTCGATGGCAACGTGGTGGCGCGAACGGCCAAAACGCCAGGTTGGGTGAGCAGCCAGCCGCTTATCGCGGCAGCTACCTCTGTCCCGAGACCCTGGCCCCGGTAGGGGCTCGCCAGCCCGTAGCCGATCTCTACGCAGCCGGCACTGTCGACATTGGCGCGGATGCCGCAGTCGCCGATCACTCGCCCGTCGAGGCGGACAAGCCATCCGGCCGGGTGGCCACCCTCGATAGCCAGCCTGACGCCGTCTTTGGTGTGTTCATGAGGCCAGCCTTCGGCCGGGCGGAGCCCCGCGACGTTGCCCGCGGCGATCGACCCGGCTACGTCCCCCGTAATGGGGTCAAGTTGCAACCGGTTGGTTTCGAGAGCGGCGAAGTTTTCGATCACATCGTCAGTCTTCCGCGCCATCATGACCCGCTTGTGCTTGTCCTGGATGCTCTCGTCCCTCGCTGGTTGCCTCGAGCGCCGACACTCGGACTGGCGCGGCGGTCTCGCCGCGCACACTGTCATACCAGCCAGTCTCCTAGGCGGACGGCCGGGGCACATCCCCCACCCGAGGGAGCCTGGGCCCCCCTTCGGAGGGGTACGCCGGCGGCTGGGCGGGGGTAGCGTGCAGACGTGCTGGACCGGCTGAGGCGCCGGGCCTGGGGCATCTCGGGCCGGCTTATTGCCTCCTACGTCCTCGTCACGCTGGCCGTAGTCGTATTGGTCGAGGCGCTCGTGCTCGGGTACCAGGCCCCGCGGCTGGCGAACGACGTCCAGCTTCAGGCCCAAGTGGGCGCCACCGCCAAAATGTACGCCGGCCAGCTCATGGGCGACTTTCCAGATGGCGCGGTACCGGCCGGGGCCCTCCTCGGCGAGAGGGGCCAGCCGCCCCGGCCCGGCCGGGCGCAGTTGAGCGCAGATGGCACCACGCTGGTCGTGCCGGCCATCAATGGCCCGGTCCGCAGCCATCAGGCAGTAACCGCGGTCGTCGTCATCGCCGGCGACGGCGCGGTCGTAGCCTCCTCGGCACCCTCCCGGTACCCGTCCGGGCGGCCGGCGGCGGACGAGCTGCCGGCTAGAGCCACCGCGGTAATTGCGGCCGGCCGGTCCAGCGGGATAGGCGGCGTCGGCAGCAGTTCCACCCCGCACGGACCGGTGAGCTGGGCCCTGGCCGGGTTGGCCGGTCCGGCCATGAAATTGAACGGCGGCGCATCGGGGCTCGCTACTTACATCTACGCGCAAGCGCCGGAGCCGACCGGTTTCGTCAACCCCTTCCGCGCCTGGGCCGAGTTGCGCCAGCTGGCCGGCACCGGCCCGTTGCTGTCGGCGTCCTACGTGTTGCTCATCGCCATCGTCCCGGTCGGGGTGGCGTTCGGCGTTCTCGCCTCCCGCCGGCTCGTCCGCCGCGTGCGCCGCCTCGAACAAGCCACTGTCGCCGTGGCCGACGGCGACTACGCCGTTACCCTGCCCACTTCGGGCCGGGACGAGGTCGGCCGGCTGGAGGCGAACTTCAATACCATGGCTCGCCAACTCGGGTCAGCACTGGCGGCCGAACGAGAGCGGGCCAGCGGCGACGCCCGCGCCGGGGAGCGCGCCCGCATCGCCCGGGAGATCCACGACGCCATCTCCCAGCACCTGTTCGCCCTGCGGATGATCGCCGCCGGGATGCGTAAGGCCGACCCGGGCAACGAGCAGGTGCAGCTGATCGACGGCATCACCGAGGAGGCGCTGCGGGACATGCAGCTGCTCTTGCTCGAGCTGCGCCCGGCCACCCTGGACGGCGCCGGTCTCGTCCCGGCTCTCCGTGAGATCTGCACCGCCTACCACGAGCGTCTGGGCGTCGCCGTCGACGCCGAACTGGACGACGTCACCGTCCCTCCGCCAGTCGAGCACGCCCTCCTGCGGGTTACTCAGGAGGCGTGCACCAACGCCGTCCGGCACGGTCACGCCCGCCGGCTCATCGTCTCGATGACCCGCCAGAACGGGAACATCGAACTTGCCGTGCGCGACACCGGGACTGGCTTCGACCCGTCCGGCGCCCACGCCGGCTCCGGGCTGAGGCACATTCAGGAGCGCGTCAGCGAGCTCGGCGGCACGGTGGACATCGACAGCGCGCCCGGGCTGGGCGCGGCGGTGACCGTCCGGGTGCCCGCGCCGTGACCATCCGGGTGCTGATCGCCGACGACCACCGCGTCGTCCGTGACGGGTTGCGCTACCTGCTCGGCCAGGAACCCGACATGGACGTTGTGGGCGAGGCGGGTGACGGCCGGCAAGCGGTCCGGGTGGTGGCCGCCACCCGCCCGGACGTGCTGCTCCTTGACCTCTACATGCCCGAACTGGACGGGCACGGCGTACTGAGCGAATTATCCGGCCGCCCGTACCTTCCCGCCGTCGTTGTGCTCACTTCAGCCACTGACGACGAGCACCTGGTGCGGGCCATCCGCGCCGGCGCCACTTCCTACCTGCTCAAGACGGCCACCGCCGACCAGGTCATCGCCGCCGTCCGTGACGCCGCCGCCGGCACCGCCAACCTCAGCCCCGTCTTGCTCACCCGCCTGACCCAAGCATTGCACCGGCCGCCGGCGCCCGACCCTCTGCAACCCCTCTCGCGGCGCGAACGCGAGGTGCTCCGGCTCATCGCGCGCGGTCACAGCAATCGCCAGATCGCCCGGGAGCTCGGCATAGGCGTCCAGACGGTCAAGACCCACGTCAGCAGTATCCTCACCAAGCTCGACCTCGAGGACCGGGTCCAGGCGGCCATCTTCGCGCTCCGCCACCAATCCAGCACCGACGAGGGCCAGCCCTGAACGGTTCGTCGCCCGGAAGTTGCTACCTTCCGATGACCACAGCCACTGGCCCGTTGAGGCGGGTGCTCGTTCCCCTGAGGGTCCTCACCGGAGTAGGCAAACCGGACTTACGCAGTTGCACCGGGCTGTATCCCACGACCGTGGTGTTGTTGTAGTTGGCCACGCGCCCACCCGTCGGCCTTCGCCTGAGCCCTGTGGCTGCGCGGCGAGCGGAGATCAGTCGACCGGCGAGGGCCTAGTGGCGGTACCGCCACGCGTCGGGCGCCGTCGTCGTCGCGACGTGCGGTCTTCCGTTGGCGCCCGTCCTGCACGCTTCTCGGCCACCCAGCCCGCCAGCCCGGCCGCCACCGCCAGCGCACCGACGAGCGCCCCCGTTGTCCGCACGCCGATCAGGCCGACGCACACACCCGTCAGCGGGATGGCAATCACGTTGGCCACCCCGTCGGCCGTCGACGACAGGGCCAGGATGCGGCCGTGGGCGGCGGTCGGTGTGGCCCGTTGCAGCACGACCTGCATTGGAGGCAGGAAGAACGCCACGTCCACCCCCCACGCCACCACCCCTACGAACGCCACGGCGAGGATGTGGGTCCCGACGTAAGTGGCGGCGGCAAGGCCCGACACTGCCACTGACAGGGCGATTACCCGGACCGAAGCCAGCCGGTCGCCGATGCGGTGGAGAAAGGCGGTGGTCGTCAGCAACCCGATCCCGAATGCGGTCTGGAACAACCCAAGCAGGGCAGCGGTGCGGTGCAGGACGTCGCGCACATACAGCGGCTCGAGCACGAAGAAGGCGCCCCACGACGCGAAGGCCACCGCGGCCAAGGCCAAGGTGCGCCGAACGACGGGCGTGGACCGGGCCAGCTGTAGCCCGGTCCTCAAATCTTCCCACAACGATGTTTTGCCGACTGGCGTAGCCAAGGGCCGGAGCCGCAGCGGCAGTACCGATAGAGCGCCAACGACGAAGGTGACGGCGTCGACGTAGAACGCAGCCTGCACGCCCACGTCGGCTATTACGGCCGCCGCCACGAGCGGGCCCACCACAATCGCCGACTGGTCGGCCATTGCCAGCAGGGAATTGGCCTGGAGAAGGTCCGAGTCGTCAACCAGGCGCGGCGGTAGGCTCTGCCCGGCCGGGACCCCTGCCGCCTGGACCAGCCCGCTCCCGAACGCCAACGCCACCAGCAACCCGAAGCTGTGTGCACTGGCCATGGCCACCGCGGTTGCTGCGCCCACGGCGTCCGATGCCACCAGGACCACCCGGGGCCCGAAGCGGTCCACCGGTACGCCGGCGAGCGGGCCGACCAGTGCCCCCGGGGCCGACCAGGCCAGGCCTAGGAGTGCGATCTGGATCGAGTTGGCATGAAAGTGGGAAGAGGCAAAGCCCCAGATGGCGATGATCGCAGCCCAACTGCCGATGGCGTTGAGTGCGCTGCCCGCACACAAAAGGGCGAACGGCCCTTGGCGCAAGAGGCGCACAGGCGGCGAGCGTAGCCGCCTGGAGCCGTCGTTCAGCCGGAAAGTGCCTGCTACGCTCGGCTGCGAGCTGCCTGCGGCGCCGAGCAAGGAGAGGGCTTCACGTGATAAGGCTCGCCAGGCTCGTCGTCGCACTTTTCGTGCTCTTCGCCTTGATGGCCCAACCTGTGGCTGCGTCGCCCGCCCCCAACGTCCAGTCATTGCTTCTCACTGCCTCGGATATGCCGGTGGGGTGGGCCTCCTATCCCCTCAACGATCCAGTCGCCCAGGGGTGCTGGTCGCCTCTCCAGGACCTTCTGGCGCGCCGCCCGGGCTCCTGGGCGGGGACGAACTACCAGGACTTCGACGGGTCAGCCTTCGCCACCGAGGCACTGTTCTCCTGGCCTTCGCTCGGTGACGCTCAGCAGGCCTGGGCCGGCGCCAACGCTCTCCTAAACGGCTGCCACGAGTTTGTGTCCACGGCCGGATTGGGCACGCAGATCGAAATGCTCAACCTCGGCCGGTTTGGTGATGCTTCAGCCGCCTGGTTCGCGAGTAACGAGCTCGGTTGGGGTTTTGCCGTCCTCCTGGCCCGACAGGGCCCAGTGGTCGCCGCGCTCGTCTACAGCGTCCCTGTGGTGGCGTTTAAACCGAGCATTGTCGTACCGTTCTTCCAGGGCGCCCTCGCTAAGGTGGCCTCGGTTCTCGCTCCACCCGTCCAACCGTTGATCCTCAGTGCGTACGCCACGCCGGCGGCGATCGGGCCTCATGGTGGGCAAGTGACCCTCCACGCGCGGCTGAGGGACGCGGCCACATGCCAATTGGAACTCCTCAGCCGTCAGAGTTTCGCCGTCGCCTACGCGACCAATGCACGTCCTTGCCGGTCCGCTTTCACGGCCCACGTAACCATCGGTGCAAACCCAACCCGCATAGAGCGCCACGTGGCTTTCGCGCTCGTAGCCCGCAATAGAGCGAAGAGCTTCATGGGCAGGCTCTGGGTCGTCATCTCTCGTTCATAAAGTGGTCGGCGAAAACGCCACGAGCAAAGAGCACCTTGGTAGTCCTAAGCCGCCGGGAGCCCGCGAACGTCAAAAGCACGCCCCGGGGCCGAGCAGCCCAGGCTTCATGTCAGTCGCCGGCGGTTTCCTGGGACAGTTGGGTCAGCCACGCTGTCTTGGCGAACAACTCAGCGGCCTGTCTCACGTTGTTCCCTATGCCCTCCAGCGTCACCAGTTCGCCTCGGTCAGGGAACCACTTCTTCCTGTACTCCTGCTCCTTGCGCTCAGCGAAGACGAGGATCTCGTCGCGCAGGGTGTTGACCGGGCCGCTGGCGCTGGCTCGCCGGGCCAGGCCCGCTTCGGCCGCTTCGTGTAGCCCAGCCATGGTGGTGGCCCCCCCGATCTCCTCGATGTCGCTACTGACGGCGAAGAGCATTTTGGTGAAGTAGGCGTGGATTTTGCCGGCCTCGGCGGTGTCGAACTTGGCCGGGAAGGCGTTGTGGTACTGACGCCCGAACTCGTACTCCTGCTCTTTGGCCGCACCGAGGAAGATCCGTTTGGTGACGGCCGGGCGCGTCGTGCCTTCGAGGTCGAGCGCCCGGGACTGCGCCGTGCTGGCAGTGACGTTGTTCATGTCCAGGTGGCTGACGTCGTTGACTTGACTGGCCACGTTCCAGCCTTGGTCGTTGCGGAATAGCAGGTTTGTCGTCTCGAACAGGCCCTCGTGTTCGCCCGAGCCGTACTCTTCCACCCCGAACCAGTCCGTCGGCGCCTTGTCGTGCCGGAACGCCGAGGCTTCCGCCTTGTTGCTCGACGGGCTCTGGTAGTGCCAGGCGGTGAAGCTGTCCTCGTCCTCCTCGTCGTCGGTGATGGCCCAGGCGCAGCCGTTCATGACATCGGTGAAGACAAAGTCCGGGTTGAAGCCTTCGCCGCCCCGCTCTTTCTTGACCGACGTGTGCCCCACAGAGGTGTCGGGTACGGTCGTCTTGCCTCGCAGGTACTGAACGTAAGCCGCCTCGATGTAGGCGGGCGAAGCCTCGACGGCGGCGAACGCCTCGTCCGAGCGTATAGCGGTGAGGAACTCGTCGCCCTCGGCGTACTCGGCGACGTACTTCTCCACCGCCGGCGTGAGCAGGTACGCCTGGCGGGCCGGCTTGCCCGGCGACCCTGTCCGGGCCCGTTTCGGATCGGGGACGAGTACAAACCAGTGCTTTTCCCGCCCGGCCAGATCGGCGATGAACTTCTTCGTGTCGAACTTCAGCGACGGGGCCCGGGTTTCGAGCCCTCGGGGCATGTCTAGCGTGAGCACGTTGGCCTTGAGCCAGGTATCGGGGTCGGCCTTGAACACATTCTCGTAATCGTACTGGGCCTAATTGCGCCCGACAGCAAGGGCCACTGGCCCGTCCGGGCCCTGAATGGTCTGGTGCGGGCTGGGGCTGCCCGTCTTTCGCCACTGGGCCTTGGTGGACCTCGGCCACGGATCTGTCTGGGGCAGTAACGCGGGCCGAGAAGCGCCGCCTCGGCGGCGTGGGAACGTTGTGGGAACCCGCGACGCGCATTATGCACCACATGATCCTTGTCACGTCGCGCCATCATGCGCGCCGGCCTTCTCGCGGCGCCCGCGTCGGCAGCATCGGGCCAGACGGTTCCGTTCGGAGGGCTGGGATTGCCGCGCCCGCCCTACAAATGCGTCCGGCCCCGTTCACAACCGGCGCCGTGCTGAAGCTGTTTATCTGCTCGAAAGCTTCAGGCGTCCTGTTCGAAAGCCGCAGTTCAAACCTTGACCAACCATAAGCAAGAGAAAACGAATAGGAGAGAAAATGACCCAGTGCTTAATCAACCACAGCGCCACTCCGGGCCCGAGCAGAGCGCCAAAGCCTCGTATTGATGCGGACAAATGGCCTGCCTTGTGGAGGAGGACCAGGACCGGGGCGCTGTGCGCGCTTGTCGGCTTGGCCAGCTCAGCGTTGGTAGCACCGACCGAAGCTTCGGCCACGCCTGGCGTACATCCTCTCGCCCCTGGGAGCGTGGTCGTCTCCCAGGGAGGCACGATCTTCGGGACCGCCGGTAGCGGCATCGGGACCACGGTGGCGGAAAACGGGGAGGTGGACATCTACCAGCGCGACACCAACGGTGACGTGGCCCCGGAGGCAAGGTTCACGAATGACATGTACGGCCCCGTCGCCATGGCCTTCGACCCATGGGGCGACTTGTGGACGGTGAACTTGAACACCGGCACCGTCGTCGAGTTGACCAGGGCCCAGCTGGGCATGCCCAACCCCGTGCCAAGCGTGACCATCACGTTGCCCTCAGGGGCGGTCGCTGTTCCTACCGGTATGGCTTTCGACCCATCAGGCAACCTGTGGGTGGTGGATAGCGGTGTGAGCCAAATCGTCGAGTACACGAGGGGCCAATTGGCCACGTCGGGGTCGCCCACACCGCAGGCCATCATTTCGAAAACCATCCCCGGCGACCCGCTTGGCGACATGTTCGACCGCAGTGGCAACCTCTGGGTGACAGTCCAAATCTCTTCAAGTTGCCCTCAGGGGTGTGTAGTCGAGTTCTCGAGGGCCGAACTGGCCATGACGAACCCCACGCCGGCCGTCACGATCACTTCGACTGGTGGCGCCAATATGGCCTTCACCGAGTCGGGGGACATGTGGATGGTCACCGGAGGAGGAGCTGCCGTCGGGACCCCGGGTTGCTTCGGCACTCCGTGTACCAATGAGCTGGTGGAGTTCACCAGGCCCAGCTCCGCAGATCGGGCGCCCCCACGCCTGCTGTTACGATCAGCACCACCGCCGCTGATGCCTCGGGGACCATGTTCGGCCCTTACGGCGTCGCCGTCACCCCCTCTGGTGACGTGTGGGTTTCCAATTTCAACAAACCCACAACAGTCGAGTACGGCAAGTACCAGCTTTCCCGATCGGGGTCGCCTATCCCGCTGCGGACGATCGCTGGTGGGGCTACCCAGATGAACTGGCCCTCCTATGTCCTGGTGGAGCCATAGGCGCTCGCCCACGTTTACGCCCACTGCGGCGGCGTCAAACTGGCCCAGCACCGCCGGTAATCACGCTGACGCCGTCGTGGGGCCTCTGATGCTTTAGATCGACCGGGCGCCGGTGGCTGCGTGCCAGCCATGTACCTAGGTGGCGGGGGCCTTCACCCTCCCGGCGCTCGTCTTCTTGCTAGGAGCCTGCTGGGAGCCATCGTGATACAGGCGCCGCTTGGTGCTGTCGGGCTGGATGACAGCCGTCTGCGGAGACTAACTAAGCGGGTCGCCGCTGGCGGGCGAGACCCCGCTGCTGAGGGGCCTGGCCGCCCCAGAGGCCGTGGCGCTCATGCTCGCCAGCTTGCCGGCACTGCTCAACGACGGGGCAACAACCGCAGTAGTCAGCACGGGCATGACGGTAAACCCGCTGTGCCGTCGGTCCGTCGTCCTGGGGGAAGAACAGCTCGGCATTAACGCCCTGGCAGGCGGCCTGCGAATGCCAGGCCGGCCGCTCGATGAGATCCTCGATCAGCCATCCCAGCAGCTCGAGGTCCGAGCTTCGGTGGTTCATAGCGTTAGGTCGTTCTGCGACCACGGGCGTAAAAGAAGTCATAGCCGGGTGAGAAGTGAGGAGCACATGTCAGCTCTTCGGTACATTCCTCGCCCGGCTTTACAGCGCCAGCCCCCCCGGCGACTCCAAGCCGACTTCGCAGAACGTTCTAGCCGGTCGGGCCCTTTTGTGTTTCGCGCTCGTCGAGAAAGGTCCACCATGCGTCGGCGGCCGTGCGTATCGATGGCTCAAACGCCTCCGGTGCGCTGGACAAACCAGCCATCGCTTCTCGCGCCCATTCGGCATGGCGAGCGTCGACCTCGGCGTGATGAGACCAGAACGAGACGCCGTCGTCTTCGAGGTCGTAATGCCTCCGCAAACCGTCGGCCTTGGCCTTGGCCACTTCGGCGGCCTGACATTCGTAGGCGAGGAAACCTGCGAGGGCGTGTGAGGCGCCTCGTTCTAACAGGTGTTCGTGTACCCCGAGCAAGCTGGACATGGCTGAAGAAGGGTCGGCTTCTGGGGCGCCCACAGCTCGGGCGAAGTGCTCGAACAGCTCAATATGTGGTACAGGGTCGCCCAGCTCGTCGGCCAGGTTGACGGCCACTAGGTCCCGCTCTCGGCCTTCCGGGAGAGAGTCAGCTAGCTCACCCAAGAAGTTAGGAAGGTAGCTCTCGAAATGCCGGTACTGGGAGGCATAGTCGGCGAGCTCACCGAGGGTCACTTCCCCGGCTTCCCAGCGACGGTAAAACGGGTGGTCCAGCAACCTCTTGCCATCAAGAGCGGCGGCGACCACTGAGTTGATATCGGGGGGGCTCATGAGGTCCAGCCTAGGTCAAGGCGGTTGTCGTGCTCGGGTAATACAAGTAAGGGGCTGCGATGCTACACAGATCGCGCCCCCGGCCGAGCTCCGAGTTCTATGGCGGCGCTCCGGACGGGTGAGAGGGCCGCAACGGCGCTGGGCGGCGCCACACCACGGAAGCCTGTACCCCTCGCGGGCCTAAAGAACCCATTGCCTGGCATAGTCTCTAGCCCCTCTCCCCTCGAAGTCCCTAGTCGAGGTCGCGAACAGCGTTGGGGTGACAGCATTAGGCTTAGCCTGCATCCACAGTTCTGACGCAGGCCGCCGGCACCTGAGCATCCACCAAAAAGTGCCTCCTACCTGGGAAAATTGGTGTCGCTGAACACCCAATCGACCCCAGGGACGGAGGCACCTTTTAGATGCGACAATCATCGCGCAAGTTGGACGCCTTGGAGGTCGTTTTCGACGACCGTAACGCCGTCGCCAACGGCGGCCTGGTGCTGCCGATGACGCTGGCAGAGGGGCTGGGGTTGGCCGAGCTGGTAGACGACAACGTTGACCTGGGCGGTGCCCCCGGGCATGCCAACCCCGGCCAAAAGGCCTCAGCCCTGGTGGCTTCGGCGCTCGTGGGCGGTGACTCGATCGACGACGCCAACGTGCTGCGCTCGGGACGGGCTGACGAACTGCTCGGCACCTGGGTGCCGGCCCCTTCGACGCTCGGGACGTTCTTGCGCAGTTTTTCCTTCGGCGACGCCCGCAGCTTGGACAAGGTAGCTTCGGAGCTGCTGAAAAGAGCATGGGCTAGCGGGGCCGGGCCGGGCGACAAGGCGCTCACGATCGATATCGACTCGAGCATCTGCGAGACCTATGGCCTCAAAAAAGAAGGGGCACGCTTTGGTTATACCTCGGTACGAGGGCTCAACCCGCTCCTGGCGACGGCCGCCGGCAGCGGGGAGGTGCTGGGCGTGCGCCAAAGAGGGGGCAGCGCCCATACGGCCCGGGGCGCCGCCAGCTTCTTGGCCGAGGTGTTCAACCGGGTACGGGCGGCGGGGGCGAGCGGCCAGCTCACGCTGCGGGCCGACTCCGGCTTTTACAACCACAAGGTCACCCAGGCGTGCCAGAAGGCGGGCGTGCACTACTCCATTACGGCCAAGCTGTACGGCCCCCTGCGCAAAGCCATCGAGGCCGTCCCCCCCGAGCGCTGGGCCCCGGTGCCTTATCGGGCCCAAGGTGGCGCCGACGTGGCCGAACTTACTTACCAGCCCTTCGGCCAGCACGAAGAGGTCCGGCTCATAGTGCGGCGGGTGAAACCGTCGCCGGGGAGCCAGCTCGCCCTGTTCGCCACTTACGAGTACCACCCCTTCATCACCGACCGGGGCGGCCCGATGCTCGAGCTCGAGGCCGACCACCGTCGCCACGCCGAAATTGAGCTGGTGATAAGGGACCTGAAAGAAGGCCCTTGGGCGCACATGCCCTCGGGGCGCTTCGGCGCCAACGCCGCCTGGTTGGCCTTAGGGGCGATCGCTCACAACCTGGCCCGCTGGAGCGCCAAGCTCGGAAAAATAACCGAGGGGACTCGCTTTATCGCCCTGGCCACCCTGCGCCGGCGCTACATCTCGGTGCCCGGGCACCTCGCCCGCTCGGGCCGGCGCACGGTCCTGCACTTAGCAAAGAGCTGGCCCTGGGCGGGCTCTTTTCTCGTCGCCCTGGCCGCCCTCCGCGCCGTGGACCCTCTGCTCGCCTGAGCCTCGCACAGTCACCAACCGAGCGCAGCGAAGGCGGTAGCGGTCGTCGAGCCCGCCCCGAACCGGCTCCGAGAGGCGACCAGCGACCAAAAAACGCCTTTCGGGGCCGGATCCCACTAGACCCGCCTGTGAGATCGCCTGAGAGCCGGCCCCCGCAGAGCTCGTAACATCCCGGCGGCCGACTTTGTGGCCCTCCTAAGCGATCACCTATATCGAATCGGTGGATTCGGGCTTAGTCGAGTGGACTTTGCTGTATTGGTTGTGGTTGTTGCCTCTACCCTGGCCTTCTTCAAAGTGTCCAATATGAGGAGACGGGCCCGGTTTAGGAACGCTCCCGCAGGGACCCGGAGGGTGATTGACGTCAGGCCCGGGAACATCGACCAGGCCATCCAGAGGTGGGAAAAGTTGGGCTATGACTTGCACGACCGAAAGGACTTCGAGACGCCCAGGGGCACCGGCGGTCGCACGCTTCAAATGCCCGTGGAGCACGTGGTACTTACGTTCATCAAGACCTGACTCACTGTGGTTTGCAACCAGGCCCCCGACGGCTTAGAGAACGTGCTGTTTGTACCCTCCCCCCTTTGAATTCTCTGAGGCCGTTATTCGTACGCGGCTGCCTGCATCCGGTACAGCTCGGCGTAGGGCCCGCCCGCAGTGATGAGTTGTGCGTGGGTACCCATTTCGGCGACGGCCCCCTCTCGGAGCACGACGATTAGATCGGCCGTGCGTACGGTCGAATAGCGGTGCGAGACGAGCACCGTGATGCCGCCGCTCCGGCGACGCGTTGACCTCGCCGCCAGCGTGTACCGCTCGAAGAGCGCGGCTTCGCTCAAGGCGTCAAGGGCGGCGGTGGGCTCGTCGAGGACAAGCAGCACCGGCGCGGCCCGCATCATCGAGCGCCCGAGAGCGACCTTCTGCCACTGCCCGCCCGAAAGCTCTACACCCTCGCTCACCTTCCGCCCGAGCTGGGTGCTGAGCCCGTCGGGGAGCACGTCGACGATGTCGGTGCCTCCGGCGCGCCCGAGAGCGGCGCCGACAGCCTGGCCGTGATCGAGGTCCTCGAGCGACCCGACGCCGACCGCGTGCTGGAGGGTGAACTCGAACCGGGCGAAGTCCTGGAACCCGGCCGAGGTCCGTCTCCGCCACTCGTCAGGGTCGACCGTTTCTAGGTCGCGCCCGTCGATGAGAACTCGGCCCTTGCTTGTGGGGTAAAGCCTGAGCAGCAGCTTCACCAGGGTGGACTTGCCGGCGCCGTTCTCACCCACGATCGCGACGATGGCACCAGCTGGTAACAACAGGTTGATGTCCCGGAGAACATCTCGACCGGTGCCTGGATAGCCAAAACTGACGTTCTCGAGACGGATACCCTCGCTGAGATGAGTAGGCAGTGCGTGGTGGTCCTTCCCGGCTCCACGAAGACCGGGCGGCCTCAGGTCTTCCTGGTCCTGGCTGTAGGTGCGCAGCCACTGCAATTTCTCCGCTGCCTGTGTCGAGCCGCCCACTGAACTTACCGAGAACGCGAGGGCGCCCATGGTCGTCGATACCTGCGTGGCCAGGGTGATGACGACGACGACCGCACCGGCGCTGAGTGTGCCATCAACTGCCTGGTGACCGATGATCACGAGGGCGGTGGTAAAGGCCGCACCGAAGACGACCCAGCACCCGGCCTCGATGGCGCTCCAGTACAGTGCCGTCCGGCATATTTCCTTGTTGGCGCGCTCCATGAGCTGCCAGTACCGACGGCGGATCTCGTCCTGCATGCCGAAGACGCGGATCTCCTGGGCCCCCGCACTCGTGCCGACGAAGCGTCGCAGGATCCCCTGTTCTCGCCAGAGCGGCATCACGCGGGCCCAGGTCCGGGCCACGCGGCGGTTCCGAACCGTCGAGGCCACGGCGACGGGGAGGACGAACAGAGGCAACGCCAACAGGGCAGGTTCGATGGTGAGGAGCACGACCAACGTGACCCCGAGACGCAGGATGACGGCCACCACGACGGCGACGTGAAGGGGGACGGCGGTCAGCTGCTCGCGGTTCTGACGGAGGTACTCGACCCGGTCGAGGTACTCGGGGCGCTCCATGTGCTCGATCCCCACTGGCGCAGCCATCAGTTCGGTCAGCTCTCGGTCAGCGACGAGCGCGGTCCGCTCCCTCAGGGCCGAGCGGAGTACGAACGAGGCCCAGCTCCCGGCCTGAGTGATGACGACAGAGGCGACCAGCAGCGCCGAACCCGCGATGGCGCGGGACGGCTCGTCTTTGATGACCGCGTTGGTGATCACGCCGAGGGCCAGCGCCGACCCGACCGCCGCGAGCTGGCTGACCACGAGCAGAGCGATGCTCGAGGCGCAGCGGAACGGGTCGACCCTGAAGGGGAACTCGACCAGGATGCGGACGCGGTCGAAAAACTCACGCACTGTCGGCACCACTATCGGCGAACCGCTCGGCCTGCTTGGCGAAGAGCTCTGCGTACTTGCCGCTGAGCGCGACCAGCTCTTCGTGCGTGCCCTTCTCAGTGACCTGGCCGTCCTCCAGGACGACGATCTTGTCGGCTCGTCGGACACTGGCAAAGCGGTGCGAAACGATGATTGTGGTGTGCCCGGCCGTCATGTCGAGGAAATGGTTGTAGAAATCGGCCTCCTGGCGGGCGTCGAGGTGCGCCGTCGGCTCGTCCAGGACCAACATCGCCGGTCCCGAGCTGGCGGCGTACAGCGCCCGGGCTAGCGCGATGCGTTGCCATTCACCGCCGGACAGGTCAACGCCGCCGAGCTGTCTCGACAGGCGGGTGTCCCACCCGTCGGGGAGGCCCTCGACCAGCTCGAGTGCCCCGGCCTGTAGAGCGGCCGACTCGAGCCGGCCCGGGTCGGCGTCTTCTCGCAGCGCGATGTTCTCCGCCGCCGACCACGGATAGCGGATGAACTCCTGGAACACGGCGACACAGCGCTGCTGCCAGGCCCGAGGGTCGATGTCGCTGAGCGCCACGTCGTCGACACGGATCACTCCACCAGTTGGCTCGACGAGACGGGCCAGGAGTTTGATCAAAGTGGTCTTGCCGGCGCCGTTCTCGCCCACGATGGCGAGGCTTTTCCCGGCCGGGATGACGAGGTCGACCGCCTTCAAGATGTCGCGCGGTTGCCCCGGGTACGAGTACCGGACGCCATCGAACCGAACCTCCCGCTCGGGCAGCTTCATGGCCGGGAGCAAGCCCAGGGGTTCGGCCCGGCCCGCCAGGGCGTCCTCCAGAGCGATCGTCGCTTCCAGCGTGGCCACCCCGAGAGCGACCAGGCTGTCACTTACCTGGATGGTCGCACAGGCCAAGGCCGCCAGCACCGCCTGGAGGACCACCAGGAGCTCGCTGGCGGCGATGCTTCCCGAGAGGGCGTCGTGGACGGCCAGGGCGACGACGCCGGATGCAACGAGAAGGACGGGGCCGATAGCCAGGACGGCGTCGCGGACCGAGCTGCGCCGGCGCCGCCACACCCGGGCCATGGCCTCCTCCCACTCGGCCTGGAAACGGTCCCGCAGCCAGCGTGCCAGGCCGAAGACCCGCACTTCCTTCTCGGCCCCAGGGACGAGGAGGAGATCTCGCAGGTAATCCGAACGGCGCAGGGTGCGGGTTTGCTGGAAGTGAGTACGCGCGATGTCGACCTGGGCGATGCGCATGCGCCTGACGCCGTAGATAAGTACGAGCGCCAGGAGCAGACCGGCCCACCAATTGAACAGCGCGACGAGCAAGATGCCACCGACACCTCCCAGTCGGAGCATCCACCTGTTGATGAGGCCGACCACGGCCATCCGCGGCCCAATGGCGCCAGGGTCCTGGGCACGCTCGACCAGATCCCGGAGGGCGGGGTCCTCCAGGTGAGCCACGCCGACGGGTGCGAGGTGCGCCTCGAGGATTCGTTGGAACACCCCGGCGCGTACTCGCAGCGCTACCTGGTCACCAATCGGTGTGGTCAGTGACACAACGACGCGCAACAACGTGAACAGGGCCCCGACGCGAACTAGGTCGAGCGTCAGGGACTCGGCACCGGCTGAAGCCAGTCCGTGGCCGACAGCAGCGCCGATGTCCGAAATGGCCCAGCCCACCGACAGCATAAGGAAGACCGGCACCACGGCGGCGACACCCAAACACACCGCCACCGCGAGGGTGAGGGGCATGCTGGCTCGTGGCAGCAAACGGATGAAGGCCCACCGCAGCTGGGCACCGCGCCGGTCGAGGTGCCACCAGCGCAGGACCTGTTCCTCGGCATCAGACCGCTTCAGGAGTGCCTCCAGCACGAGCTACGAAATCGCCGTTTGTTCCGTCGGTGTCGAATTGGAGCCTATCTACGGGCGGAATGGGCACGTCCCCGACGAGAAATGAAGCCATGAGCGTCAATGACCCAATCAAGCACCACCCCATCCACTCGCGCGAATACCAACAGGCCTGTTCCGCCGCGCCGGGACCCCAGTTGTCCCGGTCGGGACGCCCAGCCGTACACCATGCCTTGTAGCAGTTTTGGTCCATGCCGAGCCACACTTGAATGGTGGGCCTGTGGCAGACAACGGTCGCGTGGCTTGGCCCCGCGCGCCTTCCAAGACCCATCGGTCGAAATCCGGCCGATCGGCGGCCACCCAGGCGCGGTAGCACGCCATATCCATGTCAAGGTAGATCGGTGTTGTCTGGCTTTCGTACACGGCACATTTCAGAGTTGACTGTTGGGCGAAGCCACTTCCGCCGGCCAGGCGCCCACAAGCGACGAAAAGCGAGGCTACGAGAGACAGTCACAGCGACTTACAAGGCCAGTGCCGTTGCGGGCTTTGAAATCTTGCCCTTTAGCACTCCCGGGCAGTCTCTCCCACGCGGGAGGGACGGGCGCGGGTGCTGGGCAAGACCGAACCACCGAGTGCCTATACGGCCCGAAACCGAGGCGGAGCAGCGGGCTCTTCGACCCGGCACCGCTTCGCCTCACTGGCCACCCTGTTATGCGTCGGTGACGTTGCGGACTGACTCCAGCACCACCGTGCGGTCCCCGGAGGTGGCCCCGTGGGCCTCGAAGCGCACGTTCGACAACGTGTCGTCGACCAGCTCAATGCCCTGGACAGTGGCATAGCCGCCCAGGTTCACGTTCGTGACCACGCCCCGGACTACACCACGGTAGGTGTGCTTGTCGACGGCCACATCGATGAGCATGTCGTCTCCTGACAGGCGGGCGGCAACCACCCGGACCCGGTCACCGAGGTGCAGGTACAGGCGCGCCGCTTTTGGCCCGGTCACGTCCACCACCCGGAACACGGCCTGTCTCCCGTCTGCGCCGATCTCCCTGGTCACGATGGCGCCCGCTTTTTCCAACTGCGCCACCACCCGGTTCACCGTGGTGACGGAAGTGCCCAACCCGGCGACCAGCTGAGAGCGGGTCTGGGGCTTGCCGGTCATAAGGCGCTCAGCGATCTTGCGGGCGGCCGAACCGGGCCGGAACAGGGCGTCAAGGTTAATACTTGCTGCTTTCTGTCTGGCCATACGGTCTGAGTGTAGTGCTTCGTCTGAGGTCGCACTTTCTACTGCGCGGATCCCGGCGTTAGGGCCTCGTCCGTGCCTCCGAGGGAACTCGCCGCTAATGGCGCTCCCAGCTACTGATTAGCCGCCTGCGCCCTAGCTGGCTAGGGCGGGGCAATTCTGGTACCCGCAGCCATCGTTCTCACGCCGGCTGAAGAAGGCACTTCAGCCCACCTGCCCCCGTGACGATAACCATACGAGTGTCTGACCACAGTGAGACATCTGTGTGATGTAAGCTTGAAGCTTGCACGAAAGATCCAGGCCCTCGTTGTCGAGCGCTTGAGTTCCTCGACCGAAAGGACCATCTTTGGCGCAAATTACACGCGAGAACGGTTTGAACCTGGTTAGTGAGCCGCCTTTACAAACAGCTAGAGAAAGTCTGAGCATAATAGAGCCCGGTCCCGACGCGGCTCGGCCCTGGAAGGCACCACGCCCGTTGCCACCGCCCTCGGTGAGCTGCTCCAGCCCGGAAGGGAATCGCGCCTCACGCTGGCATTGAGGGCGCTGAGACGAACATCGGTAATTCGGACGCTGTACCACAGCGCCCGCTCGGGCGGTTGGTGCATTGTTCTGAGAGGAACCCGGCTGCGGCTGAGCCGAGGTTCGCGCATTCGCCTGGCCCCAGGATCGAGACTCGTATTAGGCAGCCATCAGATGGCTCAGTCCCCGACCTCGGTCTTTCTTGAGGGAGGGTCGCTTCTGAATATTCGAGGAACAGTTCGACTGATGAGGGGGACGAGGGTACTGCTTGACCGGGGCGCTCGATTCGAGATCGGACCAGGTACTTATATCAACCCCAACTCGACCATAATTAGCATCGACCACGTCACCATTGGATCTGGGTGCGCCATTTCTTGGAACACCAACATTTTCGACGGCAATGGTCACGACCTCGTCGTGGACGGCGTGAGCCGGCCGCAGTCGAAGCCGGTGCACATCGGCGACAATGTGTGGATCGGCACTGGGGTCACCATCGTTCCCGGGGTGACGATCGGGGACGGCGCCGTCGTGGGCGCTGGGAGCGTCGTCACACGTGACGTCCCGGGCCGAGCCCTTGTTGCAGGCAATCCGGCGAGGCTTCTCAGCGCCGACGTGTCCTGGGCATTATGAGGTCTGCCTAACCGATGGGTCGGCTTATGCGGCGCGAGACAGAGGCTCGATGTCATCCGGGTCGGTAACGGCGGGTTCGTTGACCTCGGTCGAGGCCCATCTGGTTCGACTTCGAGTTGCTGCGCCGCTCAGCGCCCTATAACCCCTCTTAGTTAGACGACGGCCCATCGGAGGTAACCCCAGTTGAGACGCTTCTCGGTGCTCCTATTAGCGCGACCATCTTCCACCGCCACGGGCCTGGCTGTGCCAGCGGCCGCTTCAGTGAGCCCTTCGAGTCCACCAGAGAGCCCTGCTGAACAATCTGATGCGGTCCTCAATCTCCAGGTTTGGGCTACGTGCAACCAGACTTTGAGGGTTATCAGCTGAGGCACGCTACTGCCCTGGTGGCGCTCGTCGTTGCTCTCCTCGTGCCGACCGCCACCGTTGGTGCTTCGACCCTCAACACCGCGACCGCTGCTCCAACGCCGTCCGTGTCGGCGGTAAGTGCTACTCCGTCAGCACTTAGCTCTCACGGAGGAACTGTGACGGTGAATGGCCGGGTGAGGAACGCCGCCACGTGCCAGCAACGGCTCCTGTCACATCAGAATTTCGTGGTTGTTTTCGCCAACAACTCGCGCCGCTGTTCATCGACGTTCTCGGCTCATGTGACCATCGGGGCCAACCCCACGACCGTGCCTCGTACTGTCGGGTTTGAACTAATAGCCCGCAAAGGTAACAAGAGTTCCGCCCGTCGCTTCTCCATCACGGTGGGGCCCGGGCCGGTGCTTCACGTCACTCGGGCTGCGCGTCGGTCATCGGGCGGCGCCCTTGGGCGCCAGGACAACTTCGCCCGGGCCAACGGGAACCTGGGGCCGGAGTGGACCAGCATGACCGGCGGGGGCCTCACTATCGTCAACCAGGCGGTCGAGGGCACCAATGCCGGCGGCAACTCCGGTGACATCCGTACCGGCGAGCCCTACACCAGTGACCAGTTCTCCCAGGTCCAGGTGGCCGCGACGCCGCTGAGCGGCAACCAGTGGGTCGGCCCCGCCGTCAGGGCGCAGGCCGGGGGCCAGGACCTCTATGTAGGTTTCTACTTCTGGGACAACGGCAGCCCCGAGCTGATGCTGTTCTTGCGGGACAACGGCAACTGGTCCCAGCTGGGCGGGGTGGCAACCAGCCCGCTAGCAGCCGGGACCACCCTGTCGCTGACAGCGGTGGGCTCCACGCTGGCCTTCGCCGTGAACGGGGACATCGTGGCCTCGACCAGCGACAGCACCCTGAGCGGGGGGGCGCCGGGCATCATGGCCAACGGGGCGGCAACGGTCAGCAACTGGTCGGGCGGCAACTCTGGTTTCCAGGTCGACTACCAGAGCACGGCAAACGGGGTCCAGAGCTACGCCGTCATATCGCCCGAGAACGGCTACGGCGTCCAGGCCCTGCGGGTGCTACAGCCCACTCACCCGGCTGCCGGCGTGGCCCACAACTTCCTGTTCGTGCTCCCGGTCGAGGCCGGCCTGGGCAACTCGTACGGTGACGGCCTGGAGGCCCTGCAGGCCCTCGACGCCCAGGACCAGTACAACTTGACCATCGTCGAGCCGACCTTCGCCTACCAGCCGTGGTACGCCAACGACCCCAATGACCCGGACCTCCAGTACGAGTCGTTCATGGCCAACGAGCTGGTGCCGTGGGTGGACCAGGACCTGGCCACCTCCGGCCCGGGGCAAAACTGGTTGATCGGGTTCTCAAAGTCAGGCTACGGAGGCCAGGACCTGCTGCTCAAGTACCCAAACCTGTTTGCCGCCGCCGCCACTTGGGATTTCCCGGCCGACATGTCCTCGTACAACGACCTGGGCACCAGCCCCGCCGCCAACTACGGGACCGAGGCCAATTTCGCCACGAACTACCAGCTCACCCAGGCCTTCGTCGCCGCTCGTAAAACACCCTTCCTGGCCCAGGACCGGATCTGGTTAGGGGGCTACAGCTTGTACCAACAAGGAGTGGACGCCGAAGGTGCCGTCCGTAGGGCGACATCGGGCCACGAGGTACCTTGCTGGAGCGGCGGCCGTGGTAGCGGCGCCAATCCGCACCGCACTGCTTGCTGTCCCCGTGTCTGCTGTTCCCGGTTTGTGGTTGCAAATTTGGAGGGCAAATGCACTCCAAGAGGGCTACTGTGGCCGTCGTCCACCGTAAACTGCTGGTCAAGACCAGTCGGGCGGGCGGGACTTGAACCCGCGACCCCGGGTCCACCCGGTCGCAGGTCAAAGGGCCAAAAGGCGTGTTGAACTGCGAAAACACGTGACCGTGATTATCCGGTCATGCCCGCGAATAGCCGCTGAGACGTGTCTTTCGCGTGTCACGTGTGTCCTGCTTGTGTGCGGTCGCGCCAACTATCGATGCCTACAACTTGACCCGTTTTGGGTGCGTTGACCGTCGCTTCACGAAGGGCGTCGAGCTGCTCGCTCAGCCTCGCCTGTGTGCCCTCAAACAAGTGGCCATAGACGCTCAACGTCACGCTGGGGTCGCTGTGGCCCATCCTCTGCGCGACGGCCAACGGGTTGGCCCCGAGGTCGATCAACAAGCTGGCGTGGGAGTGGCGCAGGTCGTAGGTACGGATCGTGACCGGTAGGCCCGCGGCGCGCAGTGCCGGAATTACGACCTTGTCCCGGAAGTGGTCGCAGTTGACCGGGGTGCCGTAACGCGTCTGAAAGAGCCGGCCGTCGCGGTCGCCTTCTCCACGTGCCGCCAGCATGGCCGCCAGGTCTTCGCACAGCCACGCGGGTACCGGGATGGTGCGACTACCGGCGCTTGTCTTAGGGTTCACCGCGGAATTGATTGAGCGGCTGGCGCGATGGTGTAATTCCATTCACCGTGCCAGCTGTGGGGCTCGAGGGGCACCGATGCGAGCTCGGCGTTGCTGACGCGTACCTTGGTCGCATAGACCCGGGGGTCGAGTTCTGCGTGTACTTTCAAGCTCTTTGTCTCCGTCGCCGAGATGAGCTCGACAATGGTGCGGTAGGACAGGAGCGGCCTGCCTCGCCAGTTCATGGTGATGAAACTGAACATCCTGTGCTCGATCTTGTTCCATTTGGACGTCCCTGGCGGGTAGTGGCAGACCGTGACCTCCAAGCCGAGCTCGGTCGCCAACTTGGCCAAGTTGGTCTTCCAGGCTTTGAGCCGGTAACCGTTGGACCCGCCGGCATCGGCGGTTATAAGGAGCCGGGTGGCGCCGGGGAAGCGCTCTGCGCCCATTTCCTGCCACCACGCCCGGATGGAACTGACAGCGAACTCAGCGGTGTCTGCGCTCCCGCCGACCGAGACCCAGCCCTCGTCGTTAGCCAGGTCGTAAATGCCATAGGGCACAGCCCGGCCCAGCTCCTTGTCCACGAAGTCGTGCACGTTGACCTCTTCTGGCTCGCCCTTGGGCTGCCATTCCCGCCCTCCGTTGGAGAACTCGCCCACCAGCTCCTTTTTCTTGGTGTCGACGCTGATGGCGGGCTGGCCCCGGTCCAAGAACTCTTGTGCCATTTTGCCCAGGTACCTGAACTGGTCGTCCCGGTCCGGGTGACGGGTACCTTCTTTTTGCTTGGAGGGAGCTTGCAAGGAGTAGCCGAGCCGCCTGAGCAGGCGCCCAACGCTGTCGGCCGAGATCTTGTAGCCCTGACGGACAAGCTCCTCGGCCAGCTTGTAGGTCGACTTGGAGGTCCAGCGCAGCAACGACATAGGGTCGCCCCGGGTCTCAGGGTGGACGAGGCGGTCCAGGTCTTCCAATATCCCCGGTTGGACTTCGGTTATTGCTTTGCGCCCCGCCCCTGGCGGTCGTTGGCGGGCGTGGGGTTCCATGCCTTCAGAGACATCGGCCTCGGCCTTGATGACCGTGTTGCGGCTCATGCCGGCGGCTTCGGCCACAGCTGTCTTGTTCCCGACCATTTGGGCTGCTGCCCCGGCTAGCACGTGGCGCTGGCGCTCGTTCAGATGAGGCAACACCGTCTCGAAAAAGCCGCGAGCTCTTCGGTGGTGACCTCCACACAATCATCGGCCCTTCGCAGAGCCTGGCGGTCTCTCCGGCGAAGGGGTGGACTGGTGTGAGCGTTGAGCGGACCGTAACTGTGTGGCGCACGAAGTCGACATCTCGTACCCGGAGCCCGCACAGCTCGGATGGGCGCAAGCCGCCCAGCGCCAGCAGCCATACTGCCGGCTTGTAGGGATCACGCACGTGCGCGACCAGCTGGACCACCTGGGCCATGTCGAGGACGTCGCCTTCTTGCAGAACGCGACGCCGGACCGGGACCCGGTGCCCGACCGCCGCGTTAGTGGCGAGGCCATTTGCCTTAACAGCCAACTGGAGCACCATCGACAGCACAGAGAGGCTCCCCTGCACCATCTTTGGCGACAAGCCAGCCCGGTGGCGGTCGGCGATGAACAGTTCGACAGTCGCGTAGTCGATCGAACGCAACTTGCGGCCGGCGAAGTACGGAAGGACATGGCGATCGAGGAGGCCTCGGTACCCGCGCCTGGTCGTCGGCCGCAAACGAACAGTCGTCCCCCACCAAAGTTCGGCCCATTCTTCGAAGTTCGTCCGTGCTCGCGCTGGATCTACGAACGCGCCACGCGTCAGGTCGCCGCCGAGGCCCGCAAGGAAGCGACGCGCCTCCTCGAGGCGGTCGAACGTGACTGATCTTGTACGACCGTTCGGGTCGCGGTAGCGAGCTCTATAGCGACCGCTTCTTTGCTTCTCGATGCTGCTCACCGAAAGCCTCCCCGTCAGCCCGAGCCGCGAGCGGGCTTCGCGGCGTAGCGTTACCAACAACACATGGGGAGGCCCTTTGGCATCGCCGGTCGGGCAGAGCCTCGAGCCTTGACCGGGTCAAACGCTGACGAGAGGTTACCAGCCGAGGCTGACGGAAACCGCGCTTAAGGTGTGAAACCAATCGTCGGGTCACCGAGGTTCACATGAGATGCGTGACCGAAAAGCCTGGCGCTCGGCGCTGGCGCCAGCGCGAGCAATGGCGACGATCTCGGCGATTCCGTTAGTGCTCGTGGCCACACCGTCGGCTGCGCCGGTAGCGGGCCAACCGGGCACGACTACCACGACGACGCTCCCGTCCACCACTGTTTTCGGTTCTGCGCAGCCATGGGTCGCCTTCGATGGTGACCAGGCGAGGATCTGGGCACAGTACTTCGGCACGCCTCCCGCCTCCAGGCTTGCCGTCTCCTGAGCGCGCGTCTACTTCGGTGACCAGAGTTCCGTCACATTCCC
The DNA here is from genome assembly GCA_963749305.1 of uncultured Acidimicrobiaceae bacterium. Lineage (GTDB taxonomy): Bacteria > Actinomycetota > Acidimicrobiia > Acidimicrobiales > Palsa-688 > Fen-671. The sequence continues at coordinate 151,456 of CAVVMN010000008.1, read as the reverse complement.
GGCGCCACCGCGCCATGAGACTACGATCAGGAGCCCAGGGCCTCTTGATACCTCGGCCGTCGTGCACGTTTACCGGAGCCTGGGCCAGAAAGAGGTCAGGATGTGGGCCCGCCTCGGCTGCGGCGGCACTCAGTCGCTGCAGTACACAGACGAGTTGGTCTACATGTTCCCGCAAGCCCCGGTGGGGGCGGTGCGGTGGGCTCGTTGCCAACCGGGCCAGTTGTCAGCTTCTGTGGGCTCCTCCGTCGGCGCCGCCGGGAGCGTGCGAGTCGTGGTTATTTTGCGCAACTCGAGCCAAGCCGCGTGCTGGTTGTTCGGCTATGCGCGCCTCGGGTTGGTCGGCACGAAAGGCCAGGAACTGCCGAGCGGCGCCAGCCGGGGAAAGACAATGACTTTCCCGGAGGTCCCTCCCCACCCGGTCGGCCTGGTGCCGAGGGAGACGGCGTCGTTCGATATCGACTACGGCGACAACCCAGCCGGAGAGCCGCTCCCGCCTTATGCCAAAGCTTGCCCAAGTGCCTCGAAACTGAAGGTCTTCCTCCCGGGCAACGCCAAGGCGCTCGTCGTCCCCGTGGAGTTCTTCTCTCCTTGCGGAGGGGGGGATGCTCGTCAGCTCCTTCGTACCGGGAAGCGCCGCCATACCGCTCTCCTGAAACGTACAAACGACCGTTCCACGGCCTTGGCTGGGAGAAGCTACCAGTCACGAGAAAATCTCCATTCTCTGGCATTCTTCAAACCTGAACGGCGTGTCTTCTAAAAGTTCGGGCGCAGAATCAGCTGGTTCAACAGCTCTGATGCGAAAGTCACCGGAGCCTTTTCGGGCTGATGCTCCGAGCAGCACGCGAGCGAAGAACCCTGGCAGACCGCCAGATTTCGCTTTGGAAGGATGACCGATGGTGACCGCACAACACCAGTGGCGCCCGTTGCTGCGGGCACGCAGCAGGCACCAGCCTGCATTTCACTTACAAATTCGGTTCCACGTTAAGGACGCGACTAATGGCGCGAGCTACTGAGCCGTTTATGCTCGGTGGTTGTCGGTTGCGAAAAGGCGCCGCAAAGCCTACCCCGGTGGTAGGACCGACCCGATCGCCGCCTCCGTAGAAGGTAACGGCCAGCTAGGACCTCCGGGGGAGTTCCTCGCTTTCACAACAAGCTCGCAGGTCCTTTCGCGAGTGGACCCCAAGCTTCGAGTACGCCGACGTCAGGTGGTGCTCGACCGTCTTGACCGATATGAAGAGGCTCAAAGCGATCTCCCCATTCGTCGAGCCCTGAGCCGCCATCCGGGCCACGTTGCGCTCCTGGGCGCTCAGCTCCATCGAGTTGACCCGCCGGCGCCGGCCCCCAGCTGCTTGCAGCTCGGCTCGTGCCTGGGAAGCAAACCTCATGCCTCCACAGCCCTCGCTCTCTCGGAGAGCCCGAGCTAAGGGCGCTCTCGCTAGAACGGGGCGGCCCGTTCGGCGGAGGAACCGCCCGTAAGAAAGTAGCGCCCGTGCGCGCCTGAGGGGGATGTCGATGCCCTCCAATATCTCCACAGCGCTGCTGTAGTGCTCCTCCGCGCTCTCAGGGCGGCCTTCGGCCTCCGCCAAACCGGCCCGCCCTAAGTCAGCTACTGACCTCGGCCAGCGGCAAGGGACTCTTTCTGTGACCCTGTCCAGGTGCTCGACCAGGGCCTGCGCTTCAGTCAGTAGGCCCGCGCCGAGGAAGGCGATCATGGCCGTGTCCGCCCACGGGGTCCAGCACGGTTCCAGCACTCCCATTCGCTCGGCCAGGTCGCGCATGTTGCGCCCCAGTTCTGCTGCCTCAACGGCTCGACCCGCGTCGATGGCGAGTTCGGCCTCGACCCTCCACAACTGGGTCCGCGCCCACGGGTTCCCTGCCTGCAAGAGTTCCTCTGCCTGGGCGCACTCCGAGCCCGCCTTCGGGGCGTCCCCTTCCTCCAGAGCGATCATCGCCGTCATGATCGCCCCGTGCGCCCCGTGCGCGGGATATCCACCCTCTGTCTCCGTCGCCGCGATCTCTTCGAGCATCTGACGCGACACGATGAGATGACCGCGCCACCAGTTGCCGGCCGCCTGGATTCCTGCAAGCATCCGCATGTGCAGGACTGCCCCTTGGTGCTCGGCGACCTGCCAGGCGACTTTGAAAAGCTCGTCGGCTTCTTCGAACTGCTCCACGAATAGCCTCGAGTCAAAGGCAGCCGCCAACATGAACGGGAAGGCAGCCGGAGGTGCCGACCGCATCACAGAAGCCACGTTGGCCAACCCCAGGGCCGAGCGGATGGTATCGGTCCCCGACGGATCTCCGGCCAACGCGGCAACGGTGCCCCAGGCCAGGTCAACCTCGGTGCGCCGGCCGGCCGGGAGGCCATCGCTCAGGGCGCGTAGCCGCTCAGACCACCCGGTTACGCCACGGGGGCCAAGAGACTTGCCCAACACCATGACCGCCTCGGCAAGGACATAGACGAGCTGGTCAGTGCCCTCGGCTGCTTCGACAGCTTCGGTGTACCTTCGCTTGACCTCCTCGGCTTGGAAGCCCCACATCCCGCGCGCCAGCATTAGCAGTGTCTCTGCCCGGATGTCCTTATCGGGTGAATCCTCGAGCAGTTGTCCGCAAATTTCCATGACTCTCTGGCGCTGTCCCATGGCCAGTTCTGCCTCGGCCAGGCTGAGCAGGAGCCTTGGGTCTGCTAGGTAGCCCGCAAGCTCCACGCCAGCAGAGAAGAACTTGACGGCGCTCTCCAAGGCTCCGTTGGAAAGGGCCGCCCGGCCGGCCGTTTGCAGGGTATCGACGGCGACCGCGTCACCTACCAGGCGTCCGGCAATAGCGTGCGTGGCCGCCTGGGCAGGGTCAGCTCCCAGTGCCAGCAGGGCCCGCATCGCGAGAGCGTGCAGACGAGAGCGCTCCGGTGCTTCGATGCTGTCGTAGAGGGCCTGGGCAAAGAGTGGGTGCGCGAACTCGACCTGCCCGTCTGGCTGAGCACGTGCCAGGCCGGCCCGGATTAAGGCCCCCAGGGCGGAAGTGACCTCCGACCAGTCTGCTTCGGCGACGCCCCCGGCCAAAGCTGGCCAGAAGCGGATGCCAGCGACGCTTGCAGCCTTAGCCACCGCGAGCACTGGGGGCGGCAGCCCTGCGAAGCGCGCCACCAGCTGCTGCGCGGGGTTGCCGGCGTGCTCCCCCCAAGCAGCCCCAGCCTTAGCTGCAGCACCGGCCTGCACCAGCAGGAGCGGGTTCCCCCCGCAGGAAGCGACCAAGTGCTCGAGCTGTGCCGCCGCCAGCTCCCCGCCAGCGGCGCGCAGCACCACTTGGGCAGCTGAGTTCTCGCCGAGGGGCGCCAAACGCTCAATCCTCGCCTGGCCGGCCGCCTCCAGCTCTTCGACGAGGGCAGTGGCGTCGCTCGGCCACGGGCGCATAGCCGCAATTACCCCTAAGGGCTTGTCGCGTAGGCGCCGGAGGAGGAACGCGAGCAGGCCGAGGGAGTCAGCGTCTGCCCAGTGGAGGTCATCGATCAGTAACAAGCGGGGCTCCGTCGCACAAAGCGTTTCCAGCGCCCGGGTGCAGCGATAGTAGAGCCTGACCCTCGCCTGCGCCGAGTCCAAACCGACGGGGTCGTCCAGCTCGTCGAGCACGTCGAGCGGCGCCAGGGCTTGCAAAGCCTGGCTCAAGAGGCCGAACGGGAGCGCCGTCTCGGCAGCTACCCCCTCGGCCCATCCGATGGAGAGCCCGCTGGCCGCCGACCTGGCGCGAGCGAAAAGGCTGGTCTTGCCCAGTCCCGCCTCACCCACGAGGAACAGGACCGAGTGCTCGCCACGCCGGGTTGCCTCTACGGTGGCCGCGACCGCGGCGAGTGCTGCCTCTCGCTCCAGCAGCGTCACTCGCAAGGACGCTGTCCAGAGCCCACCCATGCCAAAACATTAGGGTTCTCGTCCCGCCTCAAGCCGCAAGAACGAGGGTCATCACCCGATGTACTTGCGCCGCCGTACGGCTCCAATAGGGCAGGAGGTGGCACAAATGAGACCAAGGGTGTTCTCAGCGAGCGCCTTGCTCGCTGCCGTGTCGACGTTGCAGTCGGCCACGCCTCCGCCGGGGGGAGCGGCAGACGTCCGGCCGGGCCCGGCGGCACTTGCCCGGGCCGCCGGGCCGTCCGGACCGGTCATGCCGGCCCTGAAAGCGCTGGACCCCCGGGGCTTGCCGGCCAGCGCTGGGTTCGGGACCTCGGTCGCCGGTGCAGGGGCCATGCTGGTGGTCGGCGCGCCCATGCTGGCCGGGGGCCGTGCCTACGTGTACAGCCGCCAAGCCGGGGGTTGGCGCCAGACCGCCGAGCTGCGCGGGTCCGACACCCAACCTGGCGACTTCTTTGGGGGCGCGGTGGCGATCGCCGGCGGCACGATCGTGGTCGGCTCCGACGACCACGACGACGCGGGCCGGGGCTACGTGTTCACGCGGGACCGCCGGGGCTGGCACCAGACCGCCGAGCTCGCCAGCGGCACACCCGGCAGCGGGTTCGGCTACTCCGTAGCTGTCGCGGCGGGCACGATCGTGGTCGGCGCACCGATGCCGGGCCTGGGTACTGGTACGGCCTACGTGTTCACCCAGGACCGCCGGGGCTGGCACCAGGTTGCCGAGCTGCGCGCTCGGAACGCCCCAGTAGGCGGCAACTTCGGCTTCTCAGTGGCCGCGTCGGGTCCCGTCGCGGTGGTCGGCGCCCCGGGGGACGTGGGCGGTGCTGGCCGGGCCTACGTGTTTAGCGCGGCCTCGGGCGGCTGGCACCAGACCTCCGAGCTGGCCGGCCGGGACACCCAGGCCGGTGACAACTTCGGCTTCTCTGTAGCCGGTTCCGACGGCCAGATCCTTGTCGGCGCCCCCTGGCACCGCGCCGGCGCGGCCTACGTGTTCAGCACGGCTTCGGGCGGCTGGCGCCAGACCGCCGAAGTCACGGGCCGCGGCACCCAGCCCGGCGACGAGTTCGGCTTCAGCGCGGCCTTGGGCCCGAAGCTTGCGGTCGTGGGCGCCCCCGGGCACAACGCCGGCCGGGCCTATTTGTTCAGCCAGGCTGGTTCGGGTTGGAGCCAGATCGCCGAGCTCGGGGCGCCCGCCGCCCGAGGCAGCTACTTCGGCACTGCCTCGGCATTGTCCAGGACTGCCGTAGTAATCGGTGCCAACGGGTACCGGGCCGGTACTGGCGCAGCCTGGGTGACCAACCCCTGATGAGAAGGGTATGCCGATCGGTAGCCGGCCCAATGTAGGCCCGTCGCAGGCGGCAGGTAGGCAGGTGAGGGCGCCTGCATTGCTCGGTGGGCGCCAAGCCGCCGGCCAGCCCTTTGTCGGGACGCTTCGTGAGCGTTCACGTGCTTGTCATCTCCGCCAGCTCGGGCACACTGATATCCGGCTGACTAAGCCACTTACGGCCAGGTGCTGCCCGGGGTGGCCACGGCCACTGGGCGCCCTGCTGGCCCAGGTCGAAACTCCCCTTGTCGAAAGGTGCCTCACCAGGCGCCCGCTCGCAGCGCTATAGCCCCTGGCCTGCGGTATTGGCGTGAACCGGCGACTCCTACGATGCGAACGTGGCCAGCTGCACCTCGTTGAGAAGCACACACGTGTATTTCAGCCGTTCAACGACACTTTCTGAGTGTCCGATACTGACCATCTGATACCGCAAATGCCACTCCAATGTGGTGCAGGCGTGGTGCAGGAACGGCATGCAGTTGCTTACCCAAAGGCCCACCGGTCAGTCCAGACACTGCTAGTCCGCCAGGTCGACTGGGCCGCTATCGCCGGGCTCGCTGTAGCTCTGGGGAACCCGTCACGGTTGACGGAAGACATGATGGGTGCCAACACGGCGCCAGATGATGTGAGGTTCGCCGGAGCGTTGCTCAGGCCCGTACTCGAAGGTGGCCCTGCCGTCTGGCGCCCAGGTCATCTCGTACACCCCACGCCGCGAGTCTTGGACGCCTTTTACTCGCAGACCTGTTCGGAAGTGGCCAGCTATAAGGTCAGGCACGAACTGCTCGACGATGACACGGCGGAACCGCTCCTGCTGCTCCCTCGTAAGTCGTCGCCAGTCGTTTTGGAAGCGGGGACCGGTCTGAAAGGTCGGCACCCGTTTCTATTTGCCGGCCTGGCCATCGAGATGGTCGAACATCTCCTCGGCCGACTCGAAAACCTCCGACAGCTCACCACTCCCTATTTGCTGGTCAGCCTCGCGCTCGCCTTCCTGCCAGTCGGGGGACCAGTACCACGCCTGGTCGGCAGGGACGACAACGATACCGCGGCCGGTGTCCACGAAAGCTACCTCGTCGTCCTCACCCACGCGCAACGCGTCACGTACCTGGCGAGGGAGGGTACTTCCACGCACAACCGTCTGCTCCACGCCATTCAGGCTACCTCTGCACTTCGTCGGGCCAGCAGGTCGGCGCATGAGCAGCCAGATCGACCGCTAAAAGGGTGCGAAAGTCATCGGAAGGGGATTACCTTCTTGGTCGGCGTAGTCGGTGCCGCCGGCTAAACGAGCAAGAGCCATCACGGACCTGCGTAGTGCTCGCCTGCTGCCCGAAACGAGTTACAAGCCCGGACCGAGGTCCTGTCCTATCGGTGGCCAAGGGTGCGCGACCGCCACCGAGTACCCCGGCTGAACAGCGGCCCGGCGCTGCCCGGGCGAGTGGTTCTTGTCCCCGTCGAGCGCCTCTCGGTAGACGGCTAAGCCGGCGGCCAACCGGTCAGCGGCGCGCCCGGTAGTGTGGCCGCGTTCGGCCAGGCGCGCGCACCGGACCGCCTCCTGCTCCTGGCTGCCCATGAGCCCTTCGACGTCTTGGCGGGCCGTGTGGATGGCGGCTTCGAGGCGAGCCACCTCCGGGGCGACGTGAGCCTCCCAGCGCCCTTCGGCATCCGCGAGCTGGGCCGCTACGGCGGGGGACTCTTTGGCCGCCGCCCGGCGCTCCCGCCGCCGATAGCCGTGCTCGGCCGTCCACTTGGCCCTGGTCAAGGCGGCCTGGGCATGGGCCAGGTCCGAGACGGCCCGGCCCGCCTCGGTGCTGGAATATGCTCCGGCCCCAGCTTGCAGGTCCGACAGGCCCTTCTCGGCTCGACTGAGGGCGGCCCGGGCCTCGCCCAGCTCCCCAGCCCGGCCGGGCCGCTCGAGGCCTCTCAAGGCGTCGCGGCTGGCTTTCGCTTGGGCCAGGACGGTGGCGACGACACGGGCCCTGTCGCTCACAGGGAGAGCCGGCCCGAGCTCTCGTATGCCCTCCGCACTCCAGGGCAGGCCGGTGTCCAAGGCCCAGGTGGGGGTACGCCGGGCCCCCCAGTCCCGGCGCAAGTCATCGGCGGCTTGGCCCACATCGTCGGCAACAACCCAAGCATTAGTGGACTGCCGGGCCCGGCTCATGGCCACGTAGGCCAGCTCTCGCCCGCCGCCGTCGGAGAAGAGGTGAGCCTGTGTGGTGGTAGAACCCTGCGAACGGTGGACCGTCGTGGCGTACCCGAGAGCTAGGCGGTCAGCACCGGTCTCCGCGCCGCTGAGGCGAGCCCGACGACCGTCGCCGGTACGGAGGAAGAGCGAACCGGCGGCGAGGTCGACGGCTTCCACCGTGGCCCGCTCGGAGGTGACGAGGTTGCCGCCTGGGCTGGGTGCGAGGGTGACGACACTGTCGCCGGCGCGGTAGTTGGTGCCACCCGGGCAGGCGAGCTCTGGCCCGGAGAGCCGTCCCGAGGCCTCCATCCACTCCCTCGCCCGCCGGTTCAGCTCGGCCACGTTGGCCCGCCGCCAGGCGTAAAGACCGGTCTCGTGCCCTGCGGCCACGTCGGCCGCCCAGGCCTCCACGGCCGCCTGCAGAGCTTCCTCCCGAGTGGGGACGGGGTGCACGCGTCCATGCGCCGAGTACCACGCGACCGCGTCGGCCACGTCGCCGTCACGCAACGCTTCCAGCGCTTGACGCTCGCCCGGGTCGCGTTGGCGCCGGTTCTCCCACAGGTGGTGGACGGCGTCGGGGTGACGCGCCACCAGGGCAGCCAGCGCCCCTCCCGGGCCGACCGGCGGCAGCTGCAGGTGGTCCCCGGTGAGCGAGCACCGACTTGGCCCCGGCCAGTTCGATATAAGCGGTTAGGCGGGCGAGGTGGGCGTCATGTGTCATCCCCCCTTCGTCGAGGACGACGACAGATTCTTCGCTGAGATCGAGCTGGCCGTGGTCGAGCCGCCAGATAAGGCTGGCGAGCGTGCGGGACTGGGCTATCCCAGCCTCGCCGCCGAGGTTACGGGCCGCTTGGCCCGACGTGGCGGTGCCGATGACTTCATTGCCGGTACGCTCGAAGGCCTCGGCCACGGCCCGGAGCATGGTCGTCTTGCCGGCGCCAGCCACACCCACGACCAGCTCCGCCCCCCGCCCCGAGGTACAGATGCCAACGGCCGCTGCCCGCTGCTCTTGGGAGAGCTTGGCGCCGAGCTCTTGCTCAGTCTTTTCAATGGCTTCTTCGACGGTTTCGAGAGGCACTGCCGGGGCATCGGAACGGGCCAACTGGTGGGCCAAGCCCTCGGCGATGGCGGCTTCCCGAGCCAGCACGGAGGCCAGCGCATGCACTCTTTCCCGGGCGCCGGCCACGCCGGCCAGGGGTACGACTTCGGGGTCGGCCATGGCCCGGTCGACGAGCCGCTCAAGCATTTCTGGGGCTTGGCCGAACAGGTGCGGGGTGCGCCACGACCACGTGACGGCGGGAGAAAACCTTCCGGCGGGCCAGGTCCTCGTCCGCTCCTAGTACCCGGGACAACAAGGCGCGGGCGTCTGCGGCGCTCATGGGCCTGACCTCTCCCCGGCCTTGGCCGGCGGCATCGACCGAGGCGGTGAGACGCTCCACGGGCCAGCCGGTCTCGGCCAGTTCCGCCCGCCAGCGGGCCACCAGCTCGCCCTCTGGCTCGTGGCGCTTGGCGTTGCGAGTGGTCCGTGCGGCCACACCGCGGGCGCGGTAAGAGGTATCACCCCGGCGCTGGCACTCCGCTTCTATTTCGGCAGCACGCTTGGAGTGGAGCTCCATAACTTCGTCGGGGACGCCGGCGATCCTCCAGTGCCCGAGCCGTCCCGAGGGGCCGGGGTCGGCCTCGATGGCGTAGCCCAGTTCGACCGCCACCCGGGCTGCCGCCACCCGCCCGGCCATGGTGGCGGCGTGCAGGTGCTCCCGCCACAGCGCCGTGCCGGCCGCTTTCCACCCGCCCCGTTCGTCTTTCATTTCCACGACGTTGGCCAGCAGGATGGTCATGAGGGCAGGGGTCGCCTGCCCTCGAAGTGGCGTGACGTGTGTGGGCGTATCCTAGGCGGACCCTGAGGCGCCGCGATTAATCCCGCTAAGCGCGAGCCTCTACAAAAAGTAAGCGACGACGCCTACCGTCAAAGCGAGAAGAGTGGGTGGCCCCCAATAGAACCCGTAGAGCTGGACGCGACCCCTCGGATCGTCGCGAGTGGCGGTCAAGGGAGATGGGACGTCCGTCAACAGAGCCACGCACGACCGCCTTCGTCAAATCGCCCGAGAGCGCGGCGAAGAGCTCGAAGGGCGTATCGCCCACGCCGCCTTCAGCGACGACTGCATCTGTTGAACCCAGACCTCCGTCTGCGGCGCTGATCTTCGCCCGGAAGCTCAGCCCACAGAGGTCTCCGGCGATGTCGGCCTCTCGAAGAAATAGTTCGGCGCGAGCCGGAACTCGCCTCTCAACTTGACGGCCTCTTCGCCGACGTGTCCAGTGAGGATCGCTGGCACCGGGCAATGTGCCTGGGAGTTGTCCCCGATGCGCCAGTTAGCGTTGACGGTGGCGCGGCCCCAGTTCCCCTTGAGCGGGCCGCGGTGGGACCCCATTCGTCCGGCGAGCCGCACCTCCTTCCCGCCGGCTGTGCCCTCGATGAGCTCCTTGTCCCGAAAGGCGAGCTCGACACGGGCTTCCTCAGGGACATCCTCCAGCTGCACTGGGCTCAAGAGCTCGTCAGGGAACCGGAGCGACCGGGTCGGCACAACGTCTTGGGGAACCTGGCCGGAGATCGCCCTGCCCGAGCTGTGCGTGAACTCGGCGCCTACGGCGACGTAGGGCCAAGCACCGTCCCGCAGCTCCCGCAGTAGAGGAGTATGGCCTGGAGTGGCCCTCGCCGCGGCTCGTCATTGTCTGGTGAGACTTCGATCATGCGGTAGCGAGCGGACCTCGACAAGCTGGCGTCGCAGCGGCCGCATCGAGGAGCTTCCGCTTGCAGTCGGATTCCTTCGCCCTCAGCAGGCGGAGGTGGGGCTTGACCAGAGAGAATTTGGACCACGCCCTCACCTTCGCGTACGAGACCCAAGAGGATGTGCTCGGTACCGATGTAGTTGTGCCCCAGCTGGAGCGCCTCACGCAGGGACAGCTCGAGGACCTTCTTGGCCCGGGGTGTAAAGGGTGGCGAGCCGATGGTCGGCGAGCCGCCGGCCCGATGGTCTCTTTTACCCGCTCTCGGACGTCATCAAGGCGCACGCCCAGCTGGCTGAGCGCTTTGCGGCCACTCCGTCGCTCTCGCGTGGCAAGCCAAGCAGCAAGTGCTCGGTGCCGAGGAAGTTGTGCCCGAGAGTGCGCGCCTCCTCTTGGGCAAGGACGAGGACCCTTCGGGCACGGTCGGTAAAGCGCTCGAACATCGCTGACTCCCAGGATCGCGCCAACTGCGTCAGATCCGCTCTCCGGCTCGCGGAGGCCAGCTACGAGGCAGAGGGCGGTTTCGCCACCTCGGCCCTAAGGGTAAGAACCCGAGCCCTTAGGAGGACGACGCATGACCGGCCGTGCTGAGCTACCCAAATTACTGACCATGGACGAGCTCGCCGAGAGCCTCGGGGTGACGTGCCGGCATGTCCGCCGGCTGGTGGCTAAGAAGAGGCTGCCCTACCTTAGGGTCGGTAGGTTCATTCGGTTCGACCCTGCCGAAATAGCTGCTTGGCTCGACTCGAACCGTGTGGCCGGCTCGCGCAGGTTTTAGCCGGAGCGCCGGGCCCAGCCGACGACCGGAGAGCCACGAATTGGGGCGCTTCTGACTCCGCTGCAGGTCGGCATGCGTGTCCTACTCGTGTCCTGACGCGCTCTCACCTAGATAAAAGCCCAGGTCAGGGACCCAAAAATGTTGTCGGGCGGGCGGGACTTGAACCCGCGACCCCCAGACCCCCAGTCTGGTGCGCTACCAAACTGCGCCACCGCCCGTGCGTTGGTGCGAGAGCCGAGGCTAGCAGTTCACGCTGAGGCAGCGCTGCCGTTCGGACGCACCGAGAGAGTTCGGCGATCTCTACGAAGGGCTCAGATATGCTTCGGGAGCCACTCGATGAACCAGTAGATCCGGTAGATCATGTAGACGGTTACCCCAAATACCATCAGCTTGAAGTGCCAGGGGGCACCCTTGGCCTTGGCCAGGGAGGTGGTCCCACCCGGGGTCGGGGTGATCTCGCCGTCGCCTCCTTCGCCGGCCTCTCCCCCGCCGACCGGGGCCAACACCCTGCCGCACGACGGGCATGTCTGGCCCGCTCCCAGCTCGGGAGCGTTCCAGAACTTGCTGCAGTCATCACACCACGGCAACGGGCCTGGCCTCCACGCTCACCAGGCTAGGGCCGCCGGCAGCGTGACAGGCGCCGGCCAGACGGATTGGGCGCCCGGGACAGCCCCGGCGGTTACCTGTCGACGGGCTCGAGCTCCCGGCTGGCGTCGGCCGCGTCGGCAACGTGAACAGGCGCAGGACGGGCAGCGACGAACCTGACTTCGATGGCCAGCCCTCCCCCTGGCCGGGCTTTGGTGACGACGGTGGCATTATGAGCGGTGGCAATGGCTTTTACGATGGCGAGACCGAGGCCGTGCCCCCGGCTCTGGCTGAGACGGGGACCATCGAGCCGTTGGAAGGGTTGGAAGAGCCGCTCGATGTCGCCGGCATCGACAACGGGGCCGGTGTTGGAGACCGACAAGTAAGCCAGGCCGTCCCGGGTGCCGGTCTTTACCCGGGCCGAGCCGCCGGGCGTGTTGTGGCCCAAGGCGTTGTGCACGAGGTTGGCTACCAGCCTTTCCACGAGGCGCGGGTCGCCCGTCGTGGATGCGGGCTGGATGTCATGTTCGAGGCTTACGGCAAGCCCCCTGGCCTCCTGCCGAGCCGAGCCGACCACCAGTTCCGTAATAGCCGAAAGGTCGACAGGGTGGGAGGTTTCGAGCCCCTGCTCGCTGGTGGCCAACGTGAGGAGAGCTTCGATGAGCCTTTCTTGCGCCTCGCCGTACAAGAGCAGTTCCTCACATGTGGAACGCAAACTGGCTCTGGTGGCGCCCGGGTCGGCGAGGGCGAGCTGGAGAAGGGTGCGTTCCAGTGTGAGCGGGGTGCGCAGCTCATGGGACGCATTGGCGACAAACCGGCGTTGCGCCTCGAAAGAAGCCTCGAGCCGGCTCAATAAACCGTCGAGTGTGTCGCCGAGCTCCTTGAACTCGTCGTCGGGGCCGGCAAGGGCCAAGCGCTCGTGGAGGTTGCTTGCCGAAATCCGTTGTGCGCTGGCGGTAATCGAACGGAGCGGCGGAGGACGTGGCCGGCCACCAGCCAGCCGAGCGCCACCGACGTTGGTAATAGTGAGCAACACGACACCAGAGACGAGGAACAGCCCGCCGTAAAACAGGGTAAACCGCAGGCGAGCGGTCCGACGGGGCAGTTGTAGCCGAGAAAAGAGCGAGTGAGAAGTCATGGTCGGCGCCATTTCTTCAGATCCTGTAACCGCTCTCGCGGACGGTCTCGATTACCGGGGGGTCGCCGAGCTTGGCGCGGAGCCGGCCAATGGTGGTCTTGACGGTAGCAGTAAACGGGTCGGCCATTTCGTCCCAGACTTTTTCCAGCAGTTCCTCTGCCGCCACCGCACGGCCCTGGGCCGCCAATAAGTACTCCAGGACGGCCAATTCCTTAGGGCTCAGAACCAGGCGCCGGCCGGCTCGAAGGGCCACGCGGCGGGAGGGGTCGACGCTCACGTCCCCGTGTTGGAGCAGAGGCGGTAGCGCCGACGGCGCCCGGCGCCCGAGCGCCCTTACCCTGGCGACAAGCTCGGCGAAATCAAAGGGTTTGGGGAGGTAGTCGTCCGCGCCAGGCCGAGCCCGTCGACCCGGTCCCTTACCGTGCTCGCCGCGGTGAGCATGATCACCCGGCTTTCGCACCTATTTCCAACCAGCGCTTTGCATACCTCGTCACCGTGGAGCCCGGGCAGGTCGCGGTCCAATACGACGACGTCGTAGCGGGTGAGCGTGGCCCGCGCCACGGCGTCGCCGCCGTCGAAGACGACGTCTACGGCCATGCCCTCGCGACGCAACCCGGCCGCTACGGCGGTGGCCAGCCGCTCGTGGTCCTCCGCTACCAGCACTCTCATAGGGCCCTCCGGTTTAAGGATGCCAAAGCAAAGGTGACAGTGGGGTCACAGGCTTTGGCACCGTGCTGTCACCGGCTGCACCGTACAACTGACTTGAACAGACGGGCTCCGCAGAGCCCGGGCGCGAAAGGAAATTCGAAATGGAGGCAACATCAACAACCCCGGCGGCGCATACGGTCAATGCGTCGCGCTGGCGCTGGACCGGGCCGTTCGCAGTGGCCCTCGTCGGCCTGGCCTTCAGGGCCGCCGCTTGCGGGGGCGGCGGGCACCCGAACGCCGCCGTCGCCCACGTAGGGAAGAGCACGTCCACCACCACCGTACCGACTGGACAAGCCAGTGCTTCCAGCCCGAACTACCAGAGATCGGTCGAGTACTCGCAATGCATGCGCAAGGACGGAGTGCCGGGCTTCCCGGGCCCGAACAGCCAGGGTGATTTCCTTATAAACGGCCGTAACGGTGTCGACCCCAACTCGCCCACGTTCCAAGCCGCGCAAAAATCGTGTAAAGCGCTGGCACCCAAGGCCCCGACGGCCGCCCAGTCTTCGAGTTTCCTGGCCCAGGCGCTCAAGTTTTCGCAATGCATGCGCTCCAATGGCGTGCCCAACTTCCCGGCCCAAAGGAAAGTGGCGGCAGGGTGGCCCTGACCATCGGGAACGGTAGTGGCATAAACCCCAACTCGCCTCAATTCCAAAAAGCCACGCCGGCGTGCCACTCCCTTATGCCGGGAGGCGGGGTGGGTGGCCCCTGATGGGCGCCTTTTACCCCATCCGGTAGCCGGCGCCTGTGAGGGTCTCGATGACCTGCGGCTCGCCCAGTTTGCGCCTCAGCCGGCCAATTGTTACCTGCACAGTCTTGGTGAACGGGTCAGCGTTCTCGTCCCAGACCTGCTCGAGGAGATCCTCAGCGGAAAGGAACGCCGGGCTGGCCTTCATCAGCGCCTCGAGCACCGCCAGCTCCTTCACGGACAACTCGATCTGGCGCCCGTCCCGGGTGACGGTCCGGCGCCTGGGGTCGAGCTCGATCCCGGCCGTCCGCAGTACCCGAGGTTGAGCCAAGGGCTGTCGCCTGGCCAATGCTCGGACCCTGAGCACCAGCTCGGGGAAATGGAACGGTTTGCTCAAGTAATCGTCGGCGCCCAGCTTCAAGCCCGATACGCGGTCGCCGGGCGTCCCGGAGGCCGTAAGCATCAGGACCATTACGGGCCGGTCACTGTCGGCGATCATCTGGCAGATGAGGTCGCCGTGCAAGCCCGGCAGGTCCCGGTCCAGCACGACCACGTCGTACGGGTTGATTTCCAGCTTGCCCACCGCGTCCAGGCCGTCGTAGGCCACGTCGGCGGCAATGCCCTGGTCACGCAGCCCTTCGGCAATATCGTCAGCCAGGCGGCGGACATCCTCGACGATAAGTACCCTCATATCCGGACCGCCGTCGGCAGGCCGATCACCACCCGCAGGCCACCCTCCGGCCGGGCGTGGAGCTCGAAACTGCCCTCGTGGGCGGCGGCGATGGCCCTCACGATAGACAGCCCTAAGCCGGCGCCGTTGTTGTTCGCCACCCGCTCCGGTCCCAACCTGTGGAAGGGCTGGGCCAATTGCTGCACCGCGGCCTCGTCTAGAACGGGCCCTCCATTGTCGACCACGAGGTAGGCCATACCGTCGTGCATGTTGTCGGAAATGACGACCATGCCGTCGGGGACGTTGTGGCGCACGGCATTGCTCACCACATTGGCGACCAGCCGCGCCAGGAGCGTCTCGTTCCCCATGACCTCGTACGCCACGGTGGCGTCCAGTACGGTAAGACGCAGGCGATCGATCTGGTCCTGCTCGGCCACCACGGCGGCGAAGACCAGGTCCTGCAGCGAGACCTCCGTCATCTCTCCCAGGGCGCCTCGTTGCGCCCGGGCCAGGACGAGCAAACCCTCGAGGAGACGGTCGGCCTGGTCGAGCCCTTCGTCCAGTTTGCCGGCCAGCACCCTTACTTCAGGCGGCGCCTGAGGTTTGCCCAGCGCCACGTCGACCGACGTGCGCATCATCGCCAATGGCGTGCGCAGTTCGTGAGAGGCGTTGGCCACGAACCGGCGCTGGGCCTCGAAGGCTGTTTCGAGCCGTCCCAGCAGCCCGTCGATGGTGTCCCCGAGGTCCTTCAGCTCGTCGTCAGGTCCCTGGACGGCCAAGCGCTCGTGCAGGTTTACCTCCGAAATCTCGCGGGCGGTGGCGGTCATCGTCCGCAATGGCCGCAGCACCCGGCCCGCCATTATCCAACCCAGGCCGATCGAGACCAGAGCCATAATGCCCAGGGCGATGGCGGACACTGAGAGCAGGTTGGTCCGCTCGGCCGCGGTCGGGAGGGTGGCCACGATCTGACGTGCCCCCGGAGGGATCACGGGCAGTGGACCTCGGGTAACCGAAAATTGCCCACCGGCCGCTAGCGGGCTGACCAGTTTTCCGAGTGGTGGGCATGGTAGGTGAAGGACCGTGCAGATCCTGACCGCCCCCCCTTTGGCCTGCCCGGCGACGGCCTTCACGACCCCGCCGCTGGAGCCGACGATCCGAAATGCGGTGATTACAGGCCGGCCCACCACCAACCCGTAGGTGATGGCGAGCAGCACCGCACCTGAGATGAGGAACAGCCCTCCGTAGAGCGCGGTGAGGCGGAGACGCACGGTGCGCCGTGGTAGGTGCAACCAGGATCGTGGCGCCAAAGCAGGCCCTCCTTTGCTCACAGGGTGCCCGATGGCCAGTAACAGCAAATTAACAGGGCTTGTTTCGGCCTTGTTACCGCGCCGCGCTTATAACCAGCCCCATGACCAAAGCGCCAATGCCAGCCGTCGCGCTAAAACCACGGTGGGTCGCCCTGCTCATTGTATTGGCCGGGGGCAGCGCTCTGCTCCTGGCTGCATGTGGGGGCGCCCCTAGCGACGCCGCCGTGGCCCACCTCGGGACGACCACGACTCAAGCCCCGAGAACGAATGGCAGCGACCCGTCGGGCGGTAGCAGCTCGGGGCCGGGCGGCGGCTCGGGGTCGAGTGGCAGCTCGAGCGCGGGCGGGCAGCAATTTGCCATGGCCGGCGGCAACCAGGCTGAGATGCTGGCGTTCTCGCAGTGCATGCAGACGCACGGGGTGCCCAACTTCCCCGAACCCAACTCCCAAGGTGTGGTGCAAGGGAGCGGCCTAAACCCAAGCTCGCCCAATTTCCAGAAAGCCAACAAGGCGTGCAGGCACCTCTTGCCGAACGGCGGCCAGCCCACCCCGGCACAGCAGGCCCAAGCGATGGCTCAGGCGCTCAAGTATTCCGAGTGCATGCGTGCTCACGGCCTGTCGGGCTTCCCCGACCCTCAGTCAGGGCCGGGAGGTGGCATCGCTATACGCGTACGCGCTGGTCAAGGGCAGGGTTCGAGTGACCTCAACCCTCAGTCGCCTCAGTTCCAGGCCGCCCAAAAGGCTTGCCAGAACATAATGGGCGGCCCTCTTGGCGGTGGCCTCAAGTCGGCCTCCAATGGCGCCGGGAACAAGTAGCCCGATGCTGAGTGGCCCGGTCGACGGCACCAGCGCCAGCCCCGGCGGGCCCACCAATGCCGATGGTGCGACGTATATACTCAGTATCATTCCGGGGAAATCCCTGAGGGATGAACACTTTTATCCGGGTCGCGTCCGGGCCCTCCCCAATTCCTTCCCCCGCGAACAGGAAGGACAATCCTCCCATGACAAGTTCTCGCCTTGCTGATTTGACGGGCCCGCACCGGCGGCCCTGGTCCGTCGGGCTCGCGGCTCTCGCCTTCTCGGCTGTCGCCGTCCTGGCCACGGCCTGCGGCGGGGGTGGGTCGGGTGGGTCTGGCTCGGCTAACGCGGTGGCCCACCTCGGTGCCACGACCACCACCACGTCGGCCACGACGTCGGGCGCCGGCGCTGCAGCGGGCGCCGGCGCCGGCGCTTCAGGCAGCTCCGCCGCCCCTGGGGGTGGTCGGCCCAACCCCGAGAAGATCGGTGCCGACCTTATGAAGTTCTCGGCCTGCATGCGTTCGCATGGCGTCCCCAACTTCCCCAACCCGGTTATCTCCAACAACAGCGTCTCGCTGCAGATCACGCCCGCCGTCAGCAAGGGCTCGCCACAGTTCCAACACGCGTCTCAAAGCTGCCAGAAGTACGCCCCGCAGCGGCCTACGGCCGTAAACCTGACGACGGCGCAACAGGCTGACTACCTTAAGGCGGCCCAGTGCATGCGGGCCCACGGCATAAACGGGTTCCCGGACCCCGACTTCTCGGGAGGCAGGGTGCAGTTCCCCCTGCCCCAGGGCATGAACGCGAATTCCACGCAGTTCGAGGCGGCTCGGCATATATGCCAGAACTTGATCCCGAACGGCCTCCCGTACAGCTCGACCGACGAAAACCCATGAGGTGCATGGTGTCATTTCGACCCTGCATCGAAGAACGATATAGGTGCGGTCCCGAAATGAACGGGTCCTCGACGGCCCGTCAAACCGCCTCATCCCGAGAGCGACTGAAGGTCACAGAGTGGTCGCAACCGCTGTCACCGTCCTGTAACCATCAATTCGGTAAAACCTGGCTTGCTGGCTCCCGGCACCGCCAACGGAGGTTTGGCCACGAATGACTAGCACTCCCCCAGCGACGACCGATACCCCGCCCATCGGCACCCCACCGGTGGGCGCACCCCCGCCGGGAGGCTCGGCGCCCCAGGACCGGCGCAGACGTCGGCGTAAGTATGCCGCCGGTGGCGCCGCCGTTGCCCTCGTCGCCGCGGCCGGCATCGTCCTGGCGGTCACGGACCCGTTCTCGAGCGCGCCAAGTTCGAACAACGGCGTGGGCGACAATGCCTACCCGATCTCGTACACCACCGTCGAGCAGCAAACGCTCCAGTCCCAGACGGAGGTGCAGGGCACCCTCACATATGCCAGCACAAACAACAGCACCACGACGGCTGATGTAGTCCTGCCCGCCGGCACCGCGACGTCCACCATCCAGCAGGAGGAACAGCTGGTCGCCGGCGCCCACCAGGGCCTGTCTGCGGACAATGAAGCGCTGCAGTCAACCGAGGCCGCTAACGCCGAGAGCCTGTCCCAGGCAGAGCAGGCGGTTAGCGAGGACGAAGCCAGCTTGACGCTGGCCAACACCTCGGACCTGCAGGGCATGGCCCAGGCTGAACAGCCAGTGGGGGCGGACCAGGCCGGCCTGGGCTCCACCAAGACCGGGAACTCCCAAACGATGGCCCAGGCCGAGCAGGCCGTTATTCAGGACGAGGCGGCGCTGAAAACGGCGCAGACCAGCAACGCCCAGTCCCTGGCCCAGGCCGAGCAGGCCGTGACCGAGGACCAGGCGGCGCTCAAGACGGCGGAGACGAGCAACTCGCAGTCGCTGGCCCAGGCCGAGCAGGCGGTGAGCCAGGACGAGGCGGCTCTGAAGTCCACTCAGACCAGCAACTCCCAGACCCTGGCCCAGGCCGAGCAGGCCGTGGCCCAGGACCAGGCGGCGCTGAAAACGGCGGAGACGAGCAACTCGCAGTCGCTGGCCCAGGCCGAGCAGGCTTTGAGCCAGGACGAGGCTTCGTTGAAGTCAGGCAGCACGAGCAACGCCCAGTCAATGGCCCAGGCCGAGCAGGCCGTGAGCCAGGACCAGGCCTCGCTGAAGACCACCGAGACCAGCAACTCTCAGTCCCTCGGCCAGGCTGACCAGCAGCTCCAGGTGGCGACGGCGACACTCGGGGCCGACCAGGCCCAGCTCACCTCGGACGAGGCCAGGCTGTCCGCGGACCAGCAGAAGGAGGCGGCGGACTCCGCGGCGGGCGGCTCAGCGGCGGCCACGGGCGCAGGGGGCTCGGCGTCAGGGTGTTCCACCGACGAGGCCCAGGTGGCCCAGGACCAATCGACGGTCAGCAATGACAAACAGAAGGTCACGTCCGACAACGACGCAGTCCAGGCGGACCAGGCCAACATCGCCGCCACCAAGACCAACAACGAGAAGTCGCTACAGCAGGCGCAGGCCCAGTTGGCGGCGGCGCAGGAGAGCATCGCGGCCACCAGGACCAACAACGGCAAGTCGACGCAACAGGCGCAGGCCCAGCTAGCGGCGGCACAGGAGACGGTAGCGGCCACCAAGACCAACAACCAGAAGTCCGTGCAACAGGCCCAGGCCCAGCTGGCGGCGGCGCAGGCGACGATTGCGGCCACCCAGACAAACAACGCCAAGTCGACCGAACAGGCACAGGCGCAACTGGCGGCGGCCCAGGCGACGGTAGCGGCGACTGAGACCAACGACCAGAAGTCGACGCAACAGGCGCAGGCGCAGCTGGCGGCGGCGCAGGCGACGGTAACGGCGACCAGGACAAACAACCAGAAGTCGACGCAACAGGCGCAGGCGCAGCTGGCGGTGGCCGAGGCGACGGTCGCGGCGACCAGGACCAACAACTCGAAGTCGGTCCAGCAGGCCGAAGCGCAGTTACAGGCGGCGCAGGACAGCGTGGCGGCGGCCCAGACCAACAACGCCAAGTCGATGCAGCAGGCCCAGGCCGAGCTGGCGGCGGCCCAGGCCAGCGTCACTGCGACCAAGACCAACAACCAGAAGTCGCTCCAACAGGCCGAAGCGCAGGTAACCGCGGCCCGCACGACCCTTTCCCAGGACCAGTCCCAGTTGGCCAACGACCGGGCGGACGCGGCCGTCGGCACGACCGGCGGCGCCGGGAGCCCGACTTACACCTACCTGCCACAAGTCGGGCAGATCATTGGCCGCGGCCAGGAACTGTTCGCTATCGACGGCCAACCGAGCATCCTCCTCTTCGGGAACGTGACGCCGTGGCGGGCCTTCATGTCCGGGATGTCGCCGGGGCCTGACGTGGCCGCCCTCAACACCAACCTGGACGCCCTTGGCTATGGCTACGACCTCCGGGGCGACGAGTTCACGGCGGCGACCGAAGCGGCGGTGCTTAAGCTCCAGACCGCTCACCATGTGCCGCCCACGGGCCAGCTGGCCCTCGGGTCAGTGCTCTTCGACCCCAGCTCGGTCGAAGTCAACTCGGTCACGCCGACCATCGGGTCCACGCCGGCTCCGGGGCAGGCCGTTCTTCAGGTCACCCTCACGGCCCGGCAGGTCCAGATCGCCCTCGACGCTTCCCAGCAGTCAGAAGTAACCGTCGGTGACCAGGTGAGCATCGTGATGCCGGACAACTCGACCACTCCCGGCGTGGTCTCGTACGTGGGCACGGTGGCCACGACGTCCTCGTCGCAAAACGGCGGCTCGGGGTCGCCCACCATCGAGGTAAACGTCACTCCCACGGACCCGGCCGCCACCGGCAACCTCGACGACCTACCCGTCAATGTCTGGATCACGCAAGCCACCGTCCCGAACGCGTTCGTGGTGCAGGTGGACGCCCTCACTGCTCTGGCCGGCGGCGGCTACGCCCTCGAAGTGGCGCCGGCGCACGGCCCTCACTACCTCGAGGCCGTCACGGTAGGCCAGTTCGACGACGCCGACGGGATGGTGCAGGTGAGCGGGACGGGAGTGCATGTCGGCCAGCGAGTAGTGGTACCGCAGGTATGACGGGGCCGGTGACTGGGCCGCTAACGGGGCCTCTCCCGAGCCCCGGGCCGGGCACCCTCGCGGTCGACGGCGCCGGGCCCCCGGTCCTGCAGCTGGAGGGGGTCACGAAGACCTACCCCGTCGAGCCTCCGGTCGAGGCTCTGCGTGGGGTCAGCTTCTCCATCAATCAGGGAGAGCTGATCGCCATAGTCGGGCCCTCGGGGTCCGGAAAGACGACTCTCCTCCACCTGATGGGCGCCCTCGACCGCCCGAGCACCGGCCGGGTGATCATCGCCGGGTTCGACGTCGCCGTGTTGGCCGACCGCGAGCTCTCGGCGCTGCGGGCGACACGGATCGGGTTTGTGTTCCAGCAGTTCTTCCTGGCCGAGCACCAAAGCGTGCTCGACAACGTCGCTGACGGCCTCCTGTACGCGGGCGCGTCGCTGACCGAGCGGCGCCGGGCCGCTTCGCAGGCGTTACTGAGGGTCGGCCTGGCCGACAAGCTGGCGTCGTTGCCTACCAAACTCTCCGGCGGACAGCGCCAGCGGGTCGCCATCGCCAGGGCCATCGTCGGCCGCCCGGCCATCGTGCTGGCTGACGAGCCCACGGGCAACCTGGACTCAGCCTCCGGAGCTTCCGTGCTGGAACTGTTCGCGGAGCTCAACGCCCAGGGCTCCACCATTGCCGTGATCACCCATGACATGGGAGTGGCGGCCCGCACCAACCGGGTGGTGCGGCTGCTCGATGGCCTGATTGTCTCCGATGGCCCCGCGGGGACGGCGTCCGCAGGTCCGGGAGGTGCCGGCCGTGAGTAACCTGGCCCCGCCCGTACCGGCCCGCCTGCGCCTGCGGGACCTGGCCCGGTTATCGAGCGTCGGCATCCGGACCCGCAAGCTGCGAGCTGGCCTCTCAGCCCTGGGCATTGCCATCGGGGTGGCCGCCATCGTGGCCGTTCTGGGCCTTTCGGCCTCATCACAAGCCGGGTTGCTGGCCGAGATCAACAAGCTCGGCACCAACCTCCTGACCGTCACCAACGGCCAGACGCTTTTCGGCCAGACTGCCGAGCTGCCTGAAGCCGCCCCGGGCATGATCGGGCGCATCGGGCCGGTAACCGACGTCCAGTACGTCGGGGCGATAAGCAGCGCCAATGTGTTCAAGAGCCCGCTCATACCTTCGGTGGACACCAACGCCCTGTCCGTCGACGCCGCCAGCCTGGGCCTACCGGGAGCGGTGGGGACGACCGTGGCCCAGGGGCAGTACCTGAACAGCGCCAACGACAACGAGCCAGTGGCCGTCCTTGGCGCCGCCGCCGCCCAGCGCCTCGGTGTGGACCACGTCTTCCCGGGGGCGCGCATCTGGGTGGGTGGCATGTGGTTTTACGTGATCGGCATCCTCAACCAGGCCGTGCTCACCCCCGAGATCGACTCCGCCGTCCTCATCGGGTTCCCCGCTGCCCAGACCTATCTCGGGTTCGATGGCCACCCTTCTGAGATCTACCTGCGGGCGCAGACGTCAGAAGTCAACTCCGTCTATTCAGTGCTGGCCAACACCGCCAACCCGGAGAACCCCAATGAGGTCGACGTCTCCCAGCCCTCAGTGGCCCTTACTGAAGAAGCAGAGACCAAGGCCGCTCTGAACAGCCTGTTCCTCGGCCTCGGAGCCGTGTCGCTCCTGGTCGGCGCGGTCGGCGTAGCCAACATCATGATCATCTCGGTCCTCGAACGGCGCTCGGAAATTGGGCTTCGACGTGCTCTCGGTGCCACCAGGGGCCACATCCGGCTGCAGTTCATGTCCGAGGCGATACTGCTCTCGTTGCTCGGAGGCGCGGTCGGAGTGGCCGCCGGCGCCCTCTCCACGGCCATTTACGCCTCGACGAAGGGCTGGCTCATAGACGTACCCCCGCTGGCCTGGGCCGGCGGTTTCGGAGCGGCCCTGCTGATCGGCGCTGTGGCCGGCCTCGTGCCGGCGCTGCGCGCCGCACGGATGTCGCCCACTGAGGCCCTCTGGGCCATTTGAGCGGAAAGAACGAAAGGAACTTCTAGTGGCCTATCGACACCCACTCGGCGGTCCCCCGGCGACGGTGCCCGGCCCTGACGGCAAGCGGCGGGGCGGCACCTCCCCTCAGGGGCGCAACCGTCTTTTGCTCGCCGCCCTTCCGGCCGCGCTCCTCGGCGGGCTATTGGTGATAGCGGGCTCGGTGGCGCCGGCGGCCGCCGCGGGGGCCTCGCCCTCCACGTGCACCGGTACCCTTGGTGGCGTCCTCTTGAGCGGCGGGTCCGGCCAGGCGACCAGGACGGGGACGGGCTTTGCTGACCCCCTGGCCGCCGAGGTGGTCGACACTGGCGGTTGCCCGCTGAACGACGTGGACGTCGAGTTCGTGGCGCCGACGAGCGGTGCCGGCGCCACGTTCCCTGGGGCCGCCACCACAGCTACGGTGACTACGGGGTCGGACGGCATCGCCACGGCTCCTACTCTGACGGCGAACCAGGTGAGCGGCTCCTACACCGTCGTGGCCCAAGTGGCGAACACCAGCTACCAGGTGAGCTTCGAGCTGGACAACACGACCTCCGGCGTTGCTTCGTTGGTCGGGGTGAGCTCGGGTAACGACCAATCTGCCCAGGTGGGCCAGCAGTTTGCACTCCCGCTGGCTGTGAACGTGTCCGACGCCTACGGGGCACCGGTCGCAGATACCAGCGTCAATTTCACAGTCGTCACCACAGACGCGGCCCAGGCCAGCTTCGTGGGCGGAGGTAGCGCCGCCAGCGCCCAGACCAACGGCTTGGGTACGGCGACGAGCCCGCTGCTCGTGGCCGGGTCGACGACAGGCACCTTCACCGTACAGGCGAGTGTGAGCGGGGTGAGCAAGCTGGTCACCTTCACACTGACCGACCGGGCGGCGGCCGCTTACGCCATCGCCACCGGCGTCGGGACGTCCCAGGAGGCGCAGGTCGGCACCGATTTTGCCGTGCCTCTGGCCGTCACAGTGACGGACTCCAACGGCAACCCTGTTGCCGGGACGCGGGTCACCTTCAGTGCCCCCAGCAGCGGGCCCAGCGGGGTGTTCGCCGGCCACGGCGCCACTGCTGTCGTCATCACCACGTCGAAGGGTCTGGCCGTGGCGCCTGCTTTTTCGGCCAACCAGGTGCCCGGCGGTTACATAGTTACTGCGCGGGTGGGTGGGCTGACCAGCCTGGCTACGTTCGCTTTGGTTAATACGGCCCGCACGGGGGCCGCTGCGGCTGGCCCCGCCGGTAGCTACTGGTTGGCCACTCAAAACGGGCACGTGTACAGCTCGGGGTCGGCCACTCGTTACAGCGCCCTGGTGGGTGGAGGGCAGCCCAACCACGTCGCCGGCATGTCCGCCACTCCTGATGGCCGCGGCTACTGGCTGGTCACCACCAGCGGCAGGGTCTACGGGTACGGGCAGGCGCGGTCCTACGGTTCGGCTCCCCATCCCTCCGCTCCGGTGGTCGGGATGGCGTCCACGTCTGATGGGCGGGGCTACTGGTTGGTGGCCACCAACGGTGCCGTCTTCGCCTTCGGGGACGCTCACAATTACGGCTCTGAGGCGGCCAGCAAGCTCTCCTCCGCCATCGTGGGGATCGCCGGGTCGGCCGGCGGCAAAGGTTACTGGCTGGCGTCCAAAAACGGCGGCGTCTTTGCGTTCGGTCAAGCCTCGCCCCATGGCTCCGCGACGACGCTCCACCTGTCCGCTCCCGTGGTCGGCATCACGGCGGCGCCCGGCGGGAAGGGTTTCTGGCTGGTGGCCAGGGACGGTGGCGTCTTCTCGTACGGCGACGCCACCTTCTTCGGCTCGGCCAACGGGGTTTCTTCCGGCCCCGTCGTCGCCCTGATGGCGACCCCGGACGGAGGAGGTTATTGGGTCGTCAGCGCCAGAGGGGCAATCACAGGTTTTGGGGACGCCGGGTCACAGGGACCGCTTGCGGCCACGGGCGAGGTGGTAGCCGGTGCCGCCTTCGGATGACGTCTCTGAGACGCCGGTCTCTGACGCCGGGGCTGGTCTGGCCGGCGGGGCTGGCCTGGCCGGCGGGGCTGGCCTGGCCGGCGGCGCACCGGTGGCCGCTGAATGCTGCTCCGCCGAGCGCTGCGGCGGAGTGAACAGAGGTCAGGCGTGAGCGCCGAACTGCCGCCACCGACGGGACCGTCCAGCTCGCCCGAAACCAGGCGCCCGTTCTTGCTGGCGGCCGGCGCCATTGTGGTCGGACTGGCCCTCATCGCCGGCGTGGCCCTGCTGGCGACCAGCGGCGGCGGGAACAATGGCCCGCTGAACGGGCAGTCCGGGGGCACCGATCAAGCCAAGGCGGCCCTGCTCCTGGACGTGAGCATGGTGCCTCCAAACGGGGCCACCGACCAGAGCCCGGACACCGTCGTGGTCCTCCAGGCCACCGGGGCACAGCTGGAAAGTGTCGAAGTGCGGGCACTGGCCCTCAGGTCCTCGGTGCCGGGGCGCTTCGACGTGGCCAGACACGAGTGGCGCGCTCTCGCAGGCCTGCAATTTGGCACCACGTATGCCGTTAACTACACGGTGAAAGCCAACACGGGCCTGGTCGCTACGGGGTCCGGTACGTTCACCACGGCTCCACCAGGGGGCGCGTTCTCAGGAGGGCTGTCATCGAACCCCGGTGGCTCCTCACCGGGCTCGTCTACGACCACCAGCTCGGTCCCCGGTGGTGGAGGTTCCTCGCCCGGCTCGAGCCCATCGACCTCGGCGCCGGGAAATGGCGGCGCGGGCAGCCCGGGTGGCTCAGGCAACCCCGGCTCTGGCAGCCCCGGCGGCTCTGGCAGCCCCGGCGGCAGCACGCCGAGCACAACGGGCCCGGGCAGCTCGGGTAGCCCCGGCACCAGTTCCCCCGGGGTTGGCTCGCCGGGCGCCAATAGCCCCACTGCGGGCAGTCCCAGCGGCTCTTCGCCGGGCTCCAGCCCCAGCACCAGTTCGCCCGGTGCCAATTCGGAGGGCAACCCCGGCGGCAGCTCGCCCGGCGGCTCCCCCTCGAGCCCAAGTACCAGTTCCCCCGGTGCCGCCGGTCTGGGGGCCAACTCCCCGGGGGCCAACTCCCCGGGCGCCAATAGCCCCGGAGGTTCCTCGCCGGGCTCGAGCCCCAGCACCACCTCGCCCGGTGAGAGTTCACCGGGCAGTCCCGGCCGGAACTCGTTGAGTGGCTCCCCCTCGAGCCCGAGCTCCAGCACACCCGGTGCCAGTACACCGGGTGCCAGTACACCTGGTGCCAGCACACCTGGTGCCAGCTCACCTGGTGCCAGCTCGCCGAGCGGGACAGCACCAAGCGGCCTCGGCATCCCGTCGTCGACCACAACTCCGGGCGGGTTCTCCCCCGGGAGCAACAGCCCCACAGGCGGGGCCCCCGGCAATACCCATCCCGGTGGCACCTCGGGCTCTCCGTCGTCCACCACCAGCCCGGGCGCCCTAGTGCCCACTACCAGACCCTCGACCACCGTTCCCGGCCGGACAGGGACGAGTGGCCCGGGGGGGACCCCTGTTGGCTCTCCCTCGGGCTCGAGCAGTACTACGGGCACGGGTGTGGGCGCCAACTTCCCCACCACAACCAGCCCGGGCAACAGCGCCCCCGGTACTGGGGGTGGCAGCTCCCCCTCCGGCCCCGGTACCGGGGGTTCTCCCACCACTTCTGCGCCCGGCACGTCGGCGCCGGGCACTTCCCCGTCGAGCACGAGCCCGGTGAGCTCGCTACCTAGTTCGACCACGACCAGCTTGCCGTCAACCACAACCACGACGGCGCCGCCGCCCTCGACAAGCGCCGGGACGACGAGCCCGGACGCGACCACCACCGAGCAGGCTCAGACGTCGACCAGTTCGGTGCAGTGAGCGGAGACGGCCGCACTGTCGTCGTCCGGTGCTGGAGCGACTTAGAGCCGGCGGGCCCGCGGTTTCGAGGCCGGCGGCGGCTGCCGTCAAACGGGTCCAGCATCCAGGTGAGACCCCTTTCTGGGCGACATTTCTGCTTCTTGGCGCGGGTCTCCAATCTGGGCGCAAATTTTGTCGAAACCGAACGTGGAACGCGCCCAAAAGCACGGAGCGCGCCCAGAAACCGCCTATTAGCCGCTAATTCGCGTATCCAGGTTTAGATAAATGGCATCAAACATCATGAAACCATCTCTAACCGCAAGCTGGCCCTTCGCTTTCGCGGCCAGCGCGGCGTCGTCAGCCGCTCGCAATTACATGCCCTCGGCGTGAGCCGGAACATGATCGAGCGCCGGCTCACCACCGGCGGATGGGAAAGAGTGACCCGCCAAACCGTACGGCTGGTCGGCGCCGGCCGCGCTCCGGAACATGACCTGTTCGCGATCTGCCTAACTCCCGGCTCGCGGCAGTGGCGCACTCCCGTGCTTCGTAGCCACCGGAATGTGCCGGCGCTCTCGGAGGCTCTCCAGGCAAGAGCCGCTCTCCAGGCAGCAGCCGCTGTGCGTGGCAACCCGCTGACGCGCTCAAGGCTCCGGTAGCCTCTAAGCATGCCGGACTTGGGCTCGGCGTTACTAGCGCAGCACCTGATCATCGCAAGTACGTCATCGGGATGGGAAAGCGTGATCCCTCAGCCGTGGCTGGCGGCCGCCGGGATCGTCTGTTGTATAGCCGCCAGTGTCTGGGGACGCGCCGCGTCGCGGCTCGCCCGTGCCGCACGGAGGATCCACGACGAGTCGCTGGCTACGGGTACGAGCTCCGAGGCGGCCGAGCTGGCGCGCAGCGCCTTCAATAAGGACCTGCACGCCACGGTCCTTTACGCGGTACTGGGAGGCGGTCTGATCCTGGCGTCGTTTTCCACCTCGCCATGGTTTGAGTTGCTGCTGCTTGGAGTGAGCGTCCCGGCGGTTTTCTCCATCCGCTACGCGCCCCGCTTTTTAGCCGAGGCGCGCTTGGCCGAACAGCGCTCCCAATTGGAACGTCGGGCCGAGGAAGTCCTGGCCCAGGAACAGCTCGCTCCCAGGCGATGGGCGGCCCGGCTGGCGCCTGAAACTTTGCCGGTCTACGAGGGGTTCGACATCGGGCGCGTTTACGAGGCCGGGACCGGGATGATGGCGGGCGACTTTTACGACGTCTTCCCTACCGGGCCGCAGCGTCTGGCCGTAGTCATCGGCGATATGGCCGGGCACGGGATCGAGCCCTCGATAACCGCTTTCCAGGTCAAGCACATCCTGCGGACTTTCCTGCGTCAGTACCGCGACCCGGCGCAAGCCCTCGAGGAACTAAACAAGACGCTTTCCACTTCAGGTCGTCCCGAAGACATGGTCTCGGTGTGCACGCTGATATTCGACACCGAAGCGAACACCATGCGCCACGCGTCTGCCGGTCACCCGCCGGCATTTGCGTGGCAACACGGCGATATGCGCACGCTGCGGGCCACCGGCCCACTGTTGGCGCTGGACCCCGATGCCTCGTATTTCTCTCGCGACCTGCCGCTCGAGATCGGGGACCTGGTTGTCCTGTACACCGACGGTCTGTCTGAAGCACGCTCGGGCGGACAGCTCTTCGGAGAGGAGCGGATCGGCCACATTGTGCGGCGAGACCCTGGTCAGGACACGACCATAATCTGCAAGACCTTGCTGGAAGCGGCGAGGGACTTTTCCTCCCCACTGGCAGACGACATAGCCATCCTGGCGGTCCGCCGAGTCTGAGGCCGCCGAGTCTGAGGCCGCCGAGTCTGAGGCCGGTGGGTTTGAGGCGGCGAGTCTGACGCCGGCGAGTCTCAGGTCAACGCTCGAGCCATTCCGGACCGGGCCGAAGGTTCTATGCTCAGGCCGGGCACCGGAGCGAATTCCCGACCCAGTCCGAACTTGCCCTAAATGTGACCGAGAAAGGAGCCGGTTGTGATCAAAGGCTTCAAAAACTTCCTGCTTCAAGGCAACGTCGTGGTTATTGCTATCGGGTTGATTGTGGCGCTGGCCTTCAGCATGCTGATAGCCGCCTTTACCACCAGCATTATCGACCCGGTGATCACCCGCATTCAGGGGAAGAACACGATTGGGCTCGGGGTCCAGCTCGGCAGCCCCGGCAACCCGGCGACCTTCTTGAACATCGGGGCATTTATTTCGGCGATCATCTACTTCGTCATATTTATCGCTGTCGTTTATTTCTTGATCGTGATCCCCTACAAAGCAGTCCAGGCCCGCCGCGGCATAACCGTTTTCGGTGACCCGCCTCCGGTCAAAACCTGCCCGGCTTGCCTATCTGACGACCTCCCAATCGCAGCCTCCAAATGCAAGTACTGCGGCACGGAGCAGCCGGCCCAGTCATAAATCAAACAAAAGGCGCCGGCCGCCGTGCTTTACCGCGGGGCGGCCGGCGCCAAAAGCAGCCTCTTTGTTGCCCCGTTCAGCTGGTCACAGAAGCGCCCGTCGCTGGCGGGAGTGGGGACGGCGGTACGAAAAGGACCCGGGCCAGAGGCGCCGGAAGCCACCAGTTCCAGCGGCCGAGCACGCTTATGTACGCCGGGACCAGCAGGGAACGCACCAGGACGGCGTCGAGCAGTATCCCCGCCCCCAGGCCCGTGGCTAGCACCTTACGTCAGTATCGGGGGCGCTCGACATCGAAAGGAAACTGAGGAACAGGATCATCGCCGCGCTCGTCACGAGCCGCCCGGTGCGGGACAGGCCGGTCACCACGGCGTGCCCGCTGGAAACGGCGGGGTCGCTGTCGTACGCCTCCCGGGCCCGGGACAGGATGAAGACCTCGTAGTCCATCGAAAGGCCGAACAAGAAAGCGAACACCATTATGGGCACCCATACCGTGATGGAGCCGGTGGCCGGGATCCCCCAAATAACGCGGCTACCGTAGCCGGACTGCCAGATGAGCACCATCGTCCCGTAGGCGGCGCACACCGAAAGGATGTTGAACAGGACGGCTTTGGCCGCCAGGACGGCGCTGCGAAAGGCCCGGGCCAGCAAAAGGAACGTAGCCAACGCGATTAGCGCCAGCATCAGGGGGAAATTGCCGTATATCGAATGAGAGAAGTCTTGCTGTGACGGGCCGTCGCCTCCGGTCCCGAGCACACCGTACAACCGCTTGGCTGCGTCCCTTACCGCGGTAATTGTGGCGGAACCGTTGGCTGAGCTTGGTTCTCCCGAGGGGACGACTTCGATGACGGTCGTCCCGGCTTTGTCCACTGCGGGCCGGAAGGCGAGACTGCGCTGTACACGCCGGGCAGCCGCCCCCGCGCCCCGGCGGCGGTGTTTGCGTCCCGCTGGTCGACGAGGACCTCGATGGGCGCCACCACTCCGGTGGGGACGCCGGCGCTCGAGAGGCCGGCCAGCGCCGAGTGGGCTGAGCCAGTCTGGCCAGAGCAGAAGTTTGCGGCTCGCCGATATTGAGGTTGGTCAACGGGAAACCAGCGCCAGCGCCAGGGCGGTACCGACAACGGCGGCCAATCCCCGATGGCGGACGATAACCGTCGCCCACGCGGTCCAAGCCCGGCCCGGCTTGGCCTCTTTGCGCACGCGGGGCCAGTCGAGACGCGGCCCGACAGTGGCCAGCAAAACCGGTAGCAGGGTAACGGCCGCAGCCACGGACACGAGCGGGATGAGGAAACCGGCGCTGCCGATGTTGCGCAAGAAAGACGGAGGCATGACCAAGTTCGAGCCGGACGAGTACGTTTACGAGGCCTTGCGCGCCGGGGCGAGCGGGTTTTTGTTGAAAGACACGGAGCCCGCCGACCTGGTCCAGGCCGTGCGCGTGGTGGCCGGCGGCGACGCCCTGCTGTCGCCATCGGTAACCCGGCGCCGGGTCGAGGACATCGCCGGAAAACGAGGCGGCCAGCGCCCCCGGTTGCCGGCCAACCTGCTCGAGCCGCTCACCGAGCGCGAGCGCGAGGTCCCGTCGTAGTGGCCCAGGGCCTCACCAACGACGAGGTCGCAGCCAAGCTGTACATGAGCCCCCTTACGGCCAAGACCCATGTGAGCCGGATGATGAGCAAGCTCGGGGCCCGCGACCGCGCCCAGCTTGTGGTTATCGCGTATGAGACGGGCCTGGTCGTACCGGGCGGTGCTGCTTAGGACCGTCAGCTGGCCCGGCGACGAGCCCTCAACTTGAGCGGGGTGGGCCCGAAGCCGAAATGTTCCCGGATGGAGCGCTCGAGGTAGCGCATATAGCTGGCCGGAAGTTCTTTGGAGGTGAAGAGGGTGAACGTCGGGGGGTCGGTCGCCCCCTGGGTGGCGTAGAGCACTCTGGCCCCGTGCGGCGCCGGTTGGGCGGCCTGGGCGGCAGCAATGGCCCGGTTCAAAGACGCCGTCGGCACCCGCCGCCGGTAAGCGTCGACGGCCTGGGCCAGGGCCGGGTACAACCGGTGCGCCCCGCGCCCTGTCTTGGCGCTCACTTCTAGCACCGGCGCGTAGGAAATAAACCCGAGCATGTCGGCCACCTGCGCTCTGACCTGGGCTTTGGCCTCCGCGTCCAGGAGGTCCCACTTGTTGAGGACGATGACGATCGGGTTGCCGGCGGCGTCGACCCGTTCGGCCAGCCGCTGGTCCTGGCGGGTCACTCCCTCTGAGGCATCGATAACGAGGAGGGCCAGGGCGGCCTGGTCGATGGCCCGCAACGCCCGCACCATCGAGTAGTACTCGGCCCCTTCGGCTTCTTTCGTCCGCCGCCGCATGCCGGCCGTGTCTATGAACCGCACCGGCCCCTCCGGCGTCTCCACCAAGGTGTCGATGGCGTCCCTGGTGGTACCGGGCATGTCGTGCACGATGGCCCGCTCATCACCAATTAGACGGTTGAAAAGGGTCGACTTGCCCACATTGGGCCGGCCGGCGATGGCGACGGAGATGGCTTCGGTGCCCCCGGGCTGGTCCATGGGCACCGGCTCTTCACCGGTCGCCGGTACTCCGCTGACTTCGGCCTCGGCGGCGGGGGCAGTGCCGGCCTGGTCGAGCGCCATGGCCAGAGCGTCGAGGAGCTCACCCGCGCCCCGGCCGTGCAGTGCCGAGACGGGCCACGGCTGAGCAAACCCGAGGCCGGCGAAGTCCCAGATTTCGGCCTCCCGAGCCCCGTTGTCCACCTTGTTGACGGCCAGGACGACCGGGG
The DNA here is from genome assembly GCA_963749305.1 of uncultured Acidimicrobiaceae bacterium. Classification (GTDB taxonomy): domain Bacteria; phylum Actinomycetota; class Acidimicrobiia; order Acidimicrobiales; family Palsa-688; genus Fen-671. The sequence goes on along the minus strand of CAVVMN010000008.1, from coordinate 119,508 downwards.
TGCCGGAACGCAACAACAGCCGGGCCACGGCCGCATCTTCTTCAGTTGGGCCCACGGTCACATCGACCACGAACAAGATGGCGTCGGCCTCTTTTATGGCCCGCTGAGCCTGAGCAGACACCAGCCGGTCGAGCTCGACTCCCCCGGTTTGCCAGCCGCCCGTGTCCACCAGGGTGAACTCCCTCCCGGCCCAGTCAGCCGCCAGGACTTTGCGGTCGCGCGTCACCCCGGGGCGCTCCTCTACGATCGCCTCGCGCCGGCCGACGATGCGGTTGACGAGCGTCGACTTACCCACGTTCGGCCGGCCGACGACGGCGACGACGGGCAAAGCGGAGGTCACAGGTCTTTGCTCACCAGGTGCTCAGTGCGCGCTGGGCGCGGCCTGGCATTTCCTCGCCATTTGTGGTTATTGGACACCGTCATCGGGCCGTTGCCAGGTCCCGGTCACGTTCGGCCTCGAGAGCCCGCCGCAGCGACGCCCCGTCCGCCGGTACCGCCTCTACCGGGCGGGGGAGGTCGCCCACCGACATCCCGTCCAGGAACCGGCCCCCGGTGAGGCAGCTATCCGGGATGAGGTATCGGCGCCCTTCAGGCAAAGTGGCCAGGACGTTGGCCAGGTCGGCACCGGTCAGTAACCCGGCCACGGCAATGTTCCCCCCGAAGAACTCATTGCGCACGACCACCAGTTCCACGTCCCCCGGCCACGCGTCGAGCAAGGGGGCCAGCACACGGGCGCCGTACTCCCCGGTCAGGATGGTGACGCCGGCTCCCCGTCGCGGGAGCAGGCTGACGCCACCACCGGTCCGCGGGGCCCGGTAGCCGATGGCCGGGGCGCCTTCGATGGACCGGAAGAAGCCGCTGGGGCCCTTCTCGTCCTCAGGCTCGTCCGGTGCCTCGAACGAGGCCTCGAAGGCCCGGGCCATGCCTATGCCGTTGTCGTGTTGGGCCACCGCCCCGTACGTCTCAAGAGGCGGGAACGGTCGCCCCGCCAGCAGGTAGTACTCGTCAGCGGCGTACACCAGCCGGCGGCCAAGACAAGCGCCGTATATGGCTTGCCACTCCTCGACCACGTCGATGGCGGCGGCCGCCTCTGCCGGCGTGTGCGGCCGCATCGCCCCCTCCCGGTTGAAACGACTGACGCCGAGCGGTACGCAGGCGACGCTGGCCAGCTCGGGGTACTCGTCGAGCACGCCGGCCAGCGTGCCCTCCAGGATTTCGCCGTCATTGACGCCCGGGCAGACGACGACCTGGCCGTGCACCTCGACCCCACCGTCCAGCAGGGCTCGCAGCCAGCGCAGGCTGCTCGCCCCCCGCCGGTTGCGCAGCATGCGGGCGCGGACCTCGGGGTCGGTGGCGTGGATGGAGACGAAAAGCGGCGACAGGCCCTCGGTCAGCACCCGCTCGAGGTCGGCCTCCGTGAAACGGGTAAGGGTGGTGAAGTTGCCGTACAGGAACGACAACCGGTAGTCGTCATCGCGCACGTACAGGCTCTTACGCATGCCTTTGGGCAACTGGTGGATGAAACAGAACTCGCAGTGGTTGTCGCAGGTCCGCACCCGGTCGAAAAGGGCGGCGTCGACCTCCATCCCTAGTGGTTGGCCGCCCTCTCGCTCCACCTGTAACGAGAGCTCGATACCGCCGCGGTTCACCTCTAAGGCCAGGCTCTCCTGGTCCGCAAGCAGTTGGTATTCGATGATGTCGCGGGGGAGCTGGCCGTCCAGGGCGACAAGCTCATCGCCGGGAAGGACGCCGGCCCGGTCGGCTGGCGACCCGGGGGCCACCGCGACCACTCTGGGGAGGGCCATGGCGTCTTCCAGGATAGGCGGGCGGAGGCCAGAGCGGAGGGCAGAGCGGCCAGGCGCGTTCTGCGCGCCGGGGCGCCGTCCCACATCCGCCTTCTCGGCGCTGTTCACGTACCTCGGCGCCATTTCTGCCGCTTCTGAGCAAGAACGGTGCTGAGAAGCTCTGACTGCGCCGAGAAAGGGCAAACGGGCGCTTATCATTCGTGTCAGGGAGCCCTGGCCAGTTGGCGGCCCGAGAACGTCAGGCCACAACCCGGTAATTTGGGTGGCGTGGACGTCGAAAAGGTGTTGCTCGCCTCTCCTCGGGGCTTCTGTGCCGGAGTGGAGATGGCCATCAAGGCCCTCGCCTGGATGGTGCGGGTTTTTGAGCCTCCCGTCTACTGCTACCACGAGATAGTGCACAACCAGGTGGTGGTCGAACGTTTCCGCCAATTGGGGGTCGTCTTCGTAGAAGACGTGTCCGAGGTGCCTCCGGGACGGCCCCTCATGTTGTCGGCCCACGGGTCGGCGCCTGAGGTGGTCGAGGCGGCCCGGGCCAGCGGCGGAGCGGTTGTCAATGCTGTCTGCCCGCTGGTGACCAAGGTCCATCACGAGGTCAAACTGCGGGCTTCGAAGGGCTACTCGATCATCTACGTCGGCCACGACGGGCACGAAGAGGCGATGGCGACGATGGCGGTGGCGCCGGCGGCCATGCGCCGGGTCGAGAGCGTGGCCGAGGTCGAGGCCCTGCCCGAGCCGGACGGGCCGGTGGCTTTCTTAGCCCAGACGACGCTGGCGGTTGACGAGTGGCGCAGCATCCTGGAGGCGGCCCAGCAGCGGTGGCCAGACCTGTGGGTCCCCGGCCGCAGCGACCTGTGCTTTGCCACTACCAACCGGCAGGCCGCCCTGAGGGCCATCGCCGGCCGCTGCGATGCGATGGTCGTCATTGGTAGCGAAAACTCCTCCAACACGTTGGCGCTCGTCCGCACGGCTCGTGCTGCGGGCTGCCCGCGCGTCCTGCGGGCCAACCGGGCCGCTGAACTGCCCGACGACCTGGCCGGGGTGGTAGGCGTGATTGCCGGCGCCTCGGCTCCGGAGTCCCTGGTAGACGAGGTGCTCGAGCGGCTGGCGCCCGTGAACGGGACCGAAGAGGTGCACGCCGTGCCCGAAGACGAGTACTTCCCGCTCCCCCGGGAGCTAAGGGAGGTGTTGCGGTCGGTGGCCGGAGCACTGGGGGTGGTGGCCTTTGCCCCGCCCGGCGCCGCCGAGCGAGCGGCAGGTGACAACGCCGCCCTCGACGGCCGGGACGTGCCGGCGGCCAAAGTGTTGGCCACATTGGGCTGATTCCGGTACTAAAACGGTGCCATGACGATCCAGAAGGCACCTTTTGGGCGGACGGGCCACGAGAGCACGAGGGTCCTGTTCGGAGCGGCCGCACTCGGGAAAGCAACCCAAGCCGAAGCTGACCGCACTTTCGACGTCATCGTCGAAGCCGGCATCAACCACATCGACGTGGCCGCCAGTTATGGGGACGCGGAAGACCGCATCCGGCCGTGGCTGGCCAGAGCACCTGGGCAGTTCTTCCTGGCCACCAAAACCGGCGAGCGCACGGCGGCCGAAGCCCGCAAGGAGCTCGAGCGTTCGCTGGAGCGCATGGGCGTCGACCATGTGGACCTCTGGCAGCTGCACAACCTGGTCGACCCCATCGAATGGGACGTGGCCCTCAGCACCGGGGGGGCGCTCGAGGCGGCCGTTGCCGCCCGGGACGAGGGTCTCATCAGGTTCATCGGCGTCACCGGCCATGGTTTACAAATAGCGGCCACGCACAGGCGTTCACTCGAGCGTTTCGATTTCGACTCTGTGCTGTTGCCGTACAACTACATAACCCTGCAAGACCGCTACTACTCGGAGAACTTCGAGGCGTTGGTGGCCACATGTACGGAACGGAACGCCGCCGTACAAACCATAAAGTCGATCGCCGCCGGCCCCTGGGGCGACCGGGAGCACACCCGGGCGCCGTGGTATGTCCCGATGGAAAACCCCGACGATATCGACCTCGCCGTTTGGTGGGTGTTGGGCCGGCCCGAGGTTTTTTTGAACAGCGTGTCGGACATGGACCTCCTGCCACTGGTCCTCGCCGCCGCCGCCCGTTATTCCTCTCGCCCCTCGGACGAGGAAATGCAATCGTTGATGACCCGGCGGGGAGTCGAACCCCTCTTCGTCTAAGTCACGTTCGCCGCGCCCTACGGGGTGGCGGCCAATACTCGTATTTAGCGACGCTCAGACGCCGGCGAGCCCCCGGTGCTGGTCCTCCGACCAGGCACTCGAGGGCTCGGGTGAATGTGCTTTAGGAGCTATTTAGCTCTTGTACAGGTAGAACTCGTCGATCGACCACCAGAACGAGGTCGATGAGGTAAGGACGACCCGGACGTACTGAGCCGTTTGCGCCGGGAAGCTCACGACCTCGGTCGGGCCGGTGCCGGTGCAACTGACGACATGGCTCCACGTGACCCCGTCATTGGAGACCTGGACCACGAAGTCCCTGGCGTAATCCGTCGTCGAGCCGGGGACTTCCATGACCAGCTCGTTGAACGTCTGCTGGGAACCCATGTTCACCTCGAAGCGCAGGCCCGGGGTCTGGTCTTGATCTGTGCTGAACCGGGTGGCCAGGTTGCCGTCAAGAGCATTGGCGGGCACGTCCGAGCCGGCCGACGCCGAATTCGTGCTCGCCACCCAGCCGGTGCGGCTAAGGGCTGTCCCGCCAACTGCGGCGGCGCAGTTAGCGCCGGGCGCGGCCGTCGTCGTGGTAGTCGGGGCCACCGTAGTGGTCGTGGTCGGTGCCACTGTCGTCGTAGTAGTCGGGGCCACCGTAGTGGTGGTCGTCGGCGCTACCGTCGTTGTGGTCGTAGGAGCCACTGTGGTCGTCGTGGGCGCTGTCGTGGTGGTCGTCGGGGAACCGGGGCGATGATGCCGCCTCGGTGCCGGGACCAGTACGCAGCGGACGGTTGTGTGATGGCGATGGCCGACCGTGATGCACACACAGACGTCCCGGCCCTCACGGAAGGCGCGGTCGAAGCGGAACCGGGAACACCGGTTGTTGTCGCCAGAGTTGCCGCCCTGGCCCCCGCGGGGGTCGTCACGGCTGGCTCTTCGGTCAGCCGCTGCCGTCGTGGCATGGTGCCTCGAGGCGGCAGAGGCCGGTGCGGCGAACGCGGTTAATGACGCGGCCACTGTCGCTATCGTTGCCACCACACTGAGCGCGCCGAACCAGCGTTTGCCACGAGTTTGGTTGGTCATATGCCCTCCTCCAGAGCGATTTGCCCAAACGTTTGGATTTGCTAGTAGTGAAATCCCCGTGAAGTGTGAGCTTTTCTCGCCGAAATTGTGATCACCCTGTGAAGACGGGCCTTTGACCGTCGCCAGTGGGACACAGCGCGACGAGTGAGGGTCAGACCACTAAACGAGCTCAGACGCCGGCGAGCGCCTGTGCAGTATCGAAAACCTCTTGCAGTTCGGCGTGCAACCGGTCGGTGAACTCCTGGACGACACGGCGGGAAACGCGGCCTCCCTCGGCCGCCGGTGGTGGCCATATTGGCCGGCCGACGGCCAGCGCGACCCGGGCCGGCCGGGCCCATTTGGCCCCCTTCGGCATCGCTTTTTCACTACCCCCGATCCCGAGGGGCACAATAGGGACATTGGCCCGTAGGGCTACAAATGCGGGGCCGGCAAACAGCGGCTGGACAATCGGCCCGGACTGGCGCGTACCTTCGGGGAAGAGCACGACGGGTTCACCGGAGGCCAAGATTTGCTCGCATATCCTCAGCGCGTCCCGGTCAGGGGCCCCTCGTCGGACGGGGAAGCCGCCCAGCGAATTAAATAGCTTGGCCATCCATGGGGTACGCCACATTTCCTCTTTTCCCATAAAGCGCACGCGGCGGGAGGAGACGTAACCGGCCAGCAACGTGTCTATGTAAGACCGGTGGACGGGCGCCAGTACATAGGGCGTCGTCTGAGGAAGGTTGTCGAGCCCCGTATAGCGCATCCTCCAAAGAAGCCAGGACGGGACCATCACCACGCCGCGGGCGAAGCGGTACCAGGCCAGCTCGCCCCGTGTGGGCGGGACGACTACGGGCCGCTCTGCCAATGAGCGCCCCGACGGGGCCGGCGCCGCCTCTTCTGTGGTCAACCCAGCCCTGCCTTTGCCGCCAGGGTCAGCACCATGTCGACGACTTCCTCGACGGTGCTTTCAGTTGTGTCGACGATCACGGCGTCAGAGGCAGCTGAAAGCGGCGCAAGTTGGCGAGTCGAGTCGATGTGGTCTCTACGGGCGATGTCGGCGGCCACTTCGTCGTAATGCATGTCGAGCAACTCCTGGCTGCGCCGCTGGGCGCGCTCCTCGTCACTGGCGGTCATATAAACCTTTACGGGAGCTTCAGGAAAAACGACCGTCCCGATGTCCCGGCCCTCGATCACGCCCGAGCCCTCTCTTTCGGCCCATTCGCGTTGCCGCCTGACCAGTTCTTTGCGCACATCCGGGTTGACGGCGACGACGCTAACGGCCCGCGTCACCTCGGGGTTGCGAATTTCGATCGTGGCGTCGACATCGTCCACCATTACGCGATCGGCTACGTCCAGTTTCATGTCCACGGCCAGTTTGGCCACCGCCGGCGCGTCCTCCGGGTCGACCCCACGGCGTATAGCGCTGAAGGCAACGGCGCGGTACATGGCACCGGTGTCGAGGTAAGGCATCCCCAACTTGCCCGCCACTGCCCGCGCCACGGTCGATTTGCCCGAGCCAGCGGGGCCGTCGATGGCAATGACTCGCTGGCCCGGAGGCACGTTTTGGCCAGATGGGTTCAGCGCAGGCACAGGTTCATGTCCTCCTCGAAGCGCGGGTAGCTGGTGGCGGTGGCGTCCCACCCCCGGATCCTCACAGGGGCGCTGGCCCCCAGGGCGGCCACGGCACCAGCCATGGCGATGCGGTGGTCCCCGTGCGAATCGACAGGGGCGCCGCGAAGGGGCGCCCCCCCGCCGCCACTGACTACCAACCCGTCGGCAGCCGGTTCGGCGCGGGCGCCCAAAGCGGTCAGCAGTTCGACCGTGGTGGCCACCCGGTCAGTTTCCTTCACCCGCAGTTCGGCTGCATCGGAAAATGTGGTCGTCCCCTCGGCAAATGCTGCGGCCACCGCCAGAACTGGCACCTCGTCAATAAGCGACGCCACCTCCGGTCCTCCCACGTTGGTCGCCGATAGCGGGCCGGCCTGTACATGGATATCAGCAGTGTGGTGGACCGGGTCCAGGTCGACCAGCTCGAGGCGAGCGCCCATGCGGAGCAAGACGTCGATGAACCCGGCCCGGCCTCGGCCGATGTAGACGTTCTCCAGCAAGAGGTCGCTGCCCGGCGTTATACAGGCAGCAACGGCCCAGAAGGCAGCCTGAGAAGGGTCGGCGGGGACGTCTGTCGTGGTGGCGTGGAGCGGGCCGGGGTGCAAGACGACGGTCGTGCCCGCCTCGTGCGTCCGGACCTCGATGTTCGCCCCCGCGGCGGCCAGCATTTCCTCCGTGTGGGCTCGCGTGGCCACCGGCTCGTGGACCGTCGTGGCGCCCTCTGCCCCCAGCCCGGCGAAAAGTACGGCCGATTTGACCTGGGCGCTGGCTACCGGGAGCGTGTACTCGATGCCCCCGAGGCGGCCACCCCGCACGGCCAAAGGTGGGAATCGGCCGTGCTCCCGGCCGTCGACTTGAGCGCCCATGAGCCGGAGAGGCACTGCCACCCGGTCCATCGGCCGCTTGGCGATCGAGGCGTCGCCCTGGAGCACGGTGAGCCCATCAATAGCCGAGACGAAGCCGGTCAGCAGGCGGATGCCCGTGCCGGAATTACCGACGTCGATGAGGTGCTCGGGCTCGCGCAGGCTCCCCACGCCACCCTCGACGTACAGCTCGTCGCCGACCCGCTCGGCGCGGGCGCCCAGGGCAATAACCGCTTCCAGGGTGTGGCGGACATCGTCACCGTTCGACAGCCCTTTGACGAGCGAGCGCCCTTCAGCGCGCGCCGCTATCAGCAAGGACCGGTGCGAGATCGACTTGTCGCCGGGCGCCCGCAAGCGGCCCTTGAACGACCTCCCGTCCGCCGGCTCGACCACCAGCTGCGTGCCGTCGCCGTCCGGGAGGCCAACCCCGGTGCCGCTCACTGAGCCCTCCTTGCCCTCGCCGTCCGGGCGCGCCCCGGCCTGGTGGTCATGGCTCCAGCCTCCGGGCCGAGGCTCTATAGCCCCGGGCGGCGAGAGCCTTGCGGGCCACGTCCTCTGCGCCGGCGTCGACGATCAGGACCAGGACACCCCTGTCCCCTTCAGCCGAGTGGGCGATCTCGACATCGAAGATATTGACCCCCAGCCCGCCGAGCAGGGTGCTGACCTCGGCAATGACCCCGGGACGGTCGGGGACGGGCAGCCTGAGCTCGCTGGCTTGGCTCAGGGCAGGAGCACCCGTAGGCAGGTTTACCCGCGCCTCTCTCGCCCGCTGCAGTAGCTCGAGGAGCTTGCTCCGGTCCTGTTCGGCCACGATCGTCCGCAGCTGGCCGAGGCGGGCGGTCAGGCGGTCAAGGGCGGCGAGTATGGCGTCCTGGTTTTCGGCCACGACGTCCGGCCAGATGCCGGGGTGGCCGGCGGCCACCCGGGTCATGTCCCGGAAGCCCCCGGCGGCCAGGCGGAGCAGGACGGCGTCGGAAGCAGCCTCGTCTGCGGCCAGGTTCATGAGCGCGGCGGCGGTGAGGTGGGGGGTGTGGGAGACCAGAGCGACCAGCTCGTCGTGGCGGCGTGGGTCGAGAGCGACCGGGTTGGCCCCGAACGAGCGCACCAGAGCCTGCGTCTCCGAGTAGGCCTCGCCCGAGGTGTGCTGGCCCGGCGTCAGTACCCATGTGGCCCCGAGGAACAGGTCGGGGTCGGCGCCTTCGACGCCATCTTGTTCCGAGCCGGCCATGGGGTGGCCCCCTACGAAGCGAGGGTGGCCCACTGACGAGACGATGCCCTCTTTGACACCCGCCACGTCAGTGACGACCCGGGCTCTCTGTCCCGGCGGAGGGGGGACGGACGTGGCGGCGCGGTCGTGCTCTTCTTGTTGGGAAAGCACGGAACGGGCCACTTCAGCCACTGAGCCGGCGGGCACGGCCACAAAGGTGGCGGCGGCGGCCGGGTCCATACCGATCCGGTCGATGGCGCCCAGCTCGAGGGCGCGCTGAGCTTTGGCAGGGTCATGGTCGACGCCGCTCACCAGCCAGCCAAGCCGGCGTAACGCCATCCCGATCGAGCCGCCGATCAGCCCGGTGCCGATGACGGCCGCTCTCCGTACTCCGCCGGTCGTGACCGGTCCGAGAGGTTCGCGGCCGGTGCCGCTACCCGCGTCTGGACCATTGGTCGGGCCTGGTCGCTACTCGGCCCCTGGTCGCTACTCGGGCCTGACTACTCGGGCCGCTGGACTACTCGGGCCGGACTACTCGGGCCCGGACTACTCGGGGAGGTCATCGCGTAGCCCCCGGGCACCTTCGAGATAGACGTGGTGCAGTTCGTCTCGGGTGGTTTCGACGTGCATCATGACCCGGACACAGAGGGGCTGCGCGCCCTCGATGTCGAGCTCACGAGCGCACAGGAGCGGCACGTCGCCGAAACCGATGGCCCGGGCCGCCGTGGCCGGGAACATGGAGTGCACGTCGTCGGTGGCGGTGAACAGGACCGAGATGATGTCGACGTGCTCGACGCCATTGCGGGCGAGCATCGCTTTCAACAGCTCCTGGGTCCTTTCGGTGACCTGAGAGGAGGTGTCCTCGTCGACGGTGGTGGCGCCGCGCAGGTGCTCGTACCGCGCCGCCGGGACTGGACGCCGGCGCTTTTGCGCGACAGTGCTGGCGGTGCTAGTGGCGTCCGCGTCGGGACCGTGAGCAGGTTGTGCAGGCATTCGCGATGGCCAGGATACGCGTTCGCAAAGAGGTATCCAGAACGACTCTGGTCGTAGGACGAGTTACGCCCTGGCGCTCGAGCGCCGGCCGCCTGTGGCGACGGTCGTGGCGACGGGCATGGGGGCTTCGCGGCTTCCCACAGTGAGCGGACCTCGGAGGTCGTCAACGTCCGCCAGGTCCCGGGGGCCAATGCGCGGTCTGACACGGGGCCGATGCGCGTCCGGACCAGCCGGCGTACGGGGTGGCCCACTGCCTCGCACATGCGCCGCACCTGCCGGTTCCGCCCTTCGTGGATCGCTATACGGGCGGCGTGCGGGCCGAGGGCAGGTGACCCGGGCACGAGCGGTAGGGCCGTCGTCGAGCTCGACGCCACGGCGCAACCGGCCGATGGCCTCTCTCGACAACTGCCCCTCGACTTCCACGACGTACTCCTTGACCACGCCGAAGCTCGGGTGGGTGAGCTGGTACGCCAGCTCACCGTCGTTGGTCAGGACCAGCAGCCCTTCGCTCATGATGTCGAGGCGCCCGACGGGGAAGACGCGGGGCACCTCGGGCACGAGGTCGAGCACGGTCGGCCGGCCTTCGGGGTCGAAGGCGCTGGTCACCACGCCGGCCGGCTTGTTGAGCAGGTAGTACACGATGCCTTCGCGGACCGGCAGCGGGATGCCGTCGACGGCGATGTGGTCCGACGAGCTGTCGGCCCGCTGCCCCAGGTGCGCCACCGTCCCGTTCACGGTGACCCGGCCCTCTTCGATCAACTGCTCGCAGGTCCGCCTGCTACCGAGGCCGGCACTGGCCAGCACTTTCTGCAGCCGTTCCCCTGCCGGCCCATCCCTCGCTGGCTCGTCCGCGGCATGGCCCGTCCTTCGCCCCGATGGCCGCCAAGCCGTCTTCTCCCTCTCGATCGGTGCTCAGCCTATCGACCACGCCAAGACCACTCCTTTTGGGCTCCCCGTCCGATTTTTCCGCGCGCTACCGATATATCGCGATATAGTGAGTTAGTCACCGGCGACGGGAGCCGGCACGAGAACGGAGGTAAGGAAATGCACTCTCACGAACGATTTGAAGAAGGCCCAGACTGGGGCCGAGGCCGGCGTGGCCGAGGCCGAGGCTGGTACGGCGGCCCATGGGCCGGGCCGGCTGATATCCCGGGCCCGATGCCTGGTGGGCCGGGTGGCCCCAACCGGATGTGGTTCGCCGCCGAGGGCCCCTTTGGGCCGGGCGGGGGCAGTCCCTTCGGGCCTGGCCCTGGCGGAGGCTGGGGAGGCGGCCGCCGAGGCCGTGGCGGTGGCCGGGCATGGGGCCGGGCACGGCGCGGCGACATCCGCAGCGCCATCTTGGCCCTGCTGGCCGAGCGGCCCATGCATGGTTACGAGATAATCGGCGAACTCACCGAGCGTACCGATGGCCTGTGGAGGCCGAGCCCGGGCTCGATCTACCCGACCCTGCAGTTGCTCGAGGACGAGGGCCTCGTCACGGCCCAGGCCGACGAGGCCGGCGGCAAACGCCGCTATGCCCTGACGGAGGAGGGCCAGCGGGCGGCGGCCGACGTCGCCAAGGGGCCAGCCCCATGGGAAGCGGTAGCGGCCGGTGCCCCCGAGGGCGCCCGGGCGCTGCGTCAGTCAGTGGTCAAGCTGATGCCTGTGGTACGCCAGGTCATGATGAGCGGAGGCCCGCACGAGTACGAGGAAGTGGCCAAGCTGCTCGACGAGACCCGCCGGCGTATCTACGCCATCCTGGCCAGCGAGCCGTCGGGCTCCGGCCCCGGCCGGGGCCGCTGAAGGCCCCGAGGGCAGCGGCGCCCCGTCGGCACCGGGTCAGAGCTAGTCGCAGCCCAGTTCGTCGCGGCCCAACGGGCCGTGCTGAATTTCACAGGGTTGAGTTTCACAGGCTCAGGCCTGGAGGCGGCCGTCGTGCAGACGGCCGCCTCGCCGCGTCAGTGCACTCGTGGGCTACAAGGAGCCCGGATTAAAGAGCTCTCGGGGCGTGATCAGGAAGGCGGCCGCAACCCCTGTTCCAGGGCGTCCATGACCTCGGGGCCGGGGACGAAATCGCCGAGCGCAGGAAGGTCCTCGATCCGGTCCAGGCCCAGCCGCTCCAGAAGCAGGGTGGTCGTCCCGTAAAGGACAGCTTGGCCCGGGCCCGGGTCATGGCCCACCTCGGCCACGTAGCCCCGCTGGCACAGGGTGCGCAGGACCCCGTCGGAATTGACACCCCTGATGGACGCCACCTGAGCCCTGGACACGGGCTGCTTGTAGGCGACGATGGCCAGCGCTTCCAGCGCGGCCGCCGACAGTCGGGCGGTCTGGCCTTCGAGTACGAAGCGCTCGATGTAGGGCGCCAGGTCGGGATGGCTCTGGAACCGGTAACCGCCGGCCACCCGGACGAGCTCAAAGCCACGTTGCTCATCGCGATAGGACTGGGCCAGCTCCTCGCAGATCTCGCGCCACTCGGGCCGGCGATAGCTCCAGAAGCTGGGCCAGGAGGCTCGGTTCCACCGGCGTCTCGGCCACCATGAGCACGGCTTCGATGGCCCGGCGTTCTTCGGTTTCCACTAGCCCTCGTACTGGTCCACGAGCACGGGCCCGTCGTCGCCCCGTCCTGTGTACTCGTCGAGGCCCAGCCAGCTGACGTGCAGCTCGCCGAGCTTGCCGGCCTGGCCCAGGTCAACCGCCCCCCGCTTGTACAGCTCGAGGATGGCCAGGAAGTACACGATCACCTCCAGGGGCTCCCCCAGGCCGGAGGTCAAGCGCCTGAACGTCGTGCTCCCCTCCCCCGGCAGCCTGGCCACCAGTTCCTCGAGGGTGTCGGCCACGCTGGCCCGGACGGGGGCCACGTGCTCGGTGTTGACTCGCGCCAAGGGCTTCGGAGTGAGCAACTTGACCAGCGCCTTGTGCAGATCTGCCGGCACATACCCCTTCCAGCGGGTCCGGGGCCAGCTTGATGAACCGCTCCTCCAGCCCCGCTCGCCGGGGCACGGACAGCTGGGCTACGTCCATCAGCCGGTTCATGGACAATGAGGCGTCCTTGAACGTCTTGCACTCGAGGAGCCGGGCCAGCAACAGGTCCCGCTCCTCCCACAGAGCGAGCGCTTCTTCGTCTTCTTCTTCCGACCCGTCGGACAAGAGGCGGCGTGTTTTCAGTTCCAGGAGCACGGCCGCCGTTAGTAAGAACTCGGTGGCCACCGACAAATCGAGCACTTGCATTTGCTCGATGCTGGCAATGTACTGGTCGACGATGGCGGCCAGGGACAGTTCCCAGATGTCGACCTGCTCTCGGGTGACCAGGTGGAGCAAAAGGTCGAGAGGGCCCTCGAAAACAGGAGTGCTCACCTGGTACCCCACCGGCCTGAGCCTACTGGTAACCTCGGCCCCTCATCGTTGATGCTCAGGTGCCCATCGCCGGGACAAGCGCCCGCCGCAGGCACGTGGTGACCACTCTTAGGGGCCTACCTCCGCAAAACTTGCACGGTCGAAGCGACGCCGATCTAAGCCCAGGGGCGGTGCCGCGGCAGCACGGCACGGCTCCCGGACCGCTCTCCGCCGAGGGCATGAACCCCGCCTGAGCTGCCCTTTGATACGATACGAATGAGCCCCTCGCCATGACAACCCCCCGGTCGACCCCCGCAGGTGTCACGGCGCCAGGCCGTGACCGGTTCGGTCTGTCTAGTTCCGGCCGCCGCCCGGGCGGCGGCTTCGGCGCCCTCGGCACTGTGGCCGGCGTGGTGCTGATCGCCCTGGTCGTGGGGGGTATCGTTTGGGCCGCAGCCACAGGCAAGGCCCCGGCGTCGCAGAAGCCCCAAATCTTCGGGGGTTCCCTCGTGCTCGACGACTACCGGCCCCTGACTGTCATAGATCTGGCCACGGGTGAGGTAACGGTGCAGCTGGAAGGCGTTTACTCTCAGGTGGGCGCCACCAACTATGGAGACGTCGAGGCCGTGGCCACCGGGGCCGGGACGACGCTGGTCAACCGGAGGACGGGCACCTTCAACATGCTGGGCAATGACGACTATGTCCTTGGGCCGGCAGACAACGGCATTTCGCTGGGCCACTTGCCGGGCGCCTCCGCGGCGGCCGGCTTCGCCGATGGGAGCTCTACGTACATAGTCCGGTACGGGCCGAGCAGCACCGTCTCGCTGGTAGACGCGGCCACCGCCCAAGCCGGAGCCGAGGCCCTGGCCACTCGCTCGGCCCATACCGTGCGGCCGCTCGGGTTCATCCATGTGACCAGCCGGTTGGCCGACCAGCCCGGCGGGGCGACGGTCACCGGTGGCGACCTGTGGGTGCTGGCCAGCGCCGGGCAAAACTGTCAGGTCGTCGAGGTCAGCCCCACCCCGTCGCACCAAGAGGGCCTCAGTGCTACCCGGCGGTCCAGCCTGGACACACCGTGCTCGACGGCGGCGCTCGAAAGTGCGGCCGGAGCTGTTGGGGTCGTTACGCCGGGACGGATAGAGCTGTTCAAGGGGCACGGCGTGGTCAAGGACGTTGCTGACCCGGCTCTGGCCCGGGCCACCGCTTTCTTGCCCGTCGAAGGCAGCCCCGGGGACCTCTGGTACCTGGCCCGGTTGCCGTCGGGCTGGTCAGTGGTGGGGGTCAACCCCAACGGCCAGCCCACGTTCCCTCTGGCCTCTGCGGGCGTTCGGCCCCGACGCCCAGCCCGCAGTCCCGGCCTTCTCGGCCGGCAAGCTGTACACCCTCGACCAGTCCCAGCCCGGCCAACCGACGCTGTGGGCGATCAACCCCACCACCGGGGCGATGCGGCCGGTGCCCGGGGCGGCCAAGTACCCGGCCAAGAGCGTCACGGAAAAAGCCAGCTTCCAGGGTGCCGAAGTCCTCGTGGACGGCCCCCGGGTGATATTCAACAACCCGGAAAGCCTGCTCGCCGTGGTCGTATTTACCGACGGCAGCCACGCTCCGGTAATTGTCGACAAGTCGAACGCCGTGGTGGTGAGCGCGGTGGGGCCGGGAGATGTCAACGTAAAGCCGTTAAAAACAAAAACGACCTCACAACCGGCCACCAATACGCCGACAACTACCGTAACGACTGTCGCGCCTCCCATAACCCAGCCCGTGACCCAGCAGGCCAACTGCGCGGCCACCACCGAGAAGCCTTACGCGCCCCAAGTGAGCTCGATATCTCCCTCGGATGAGTCAGCGCTGGTGGTGTGGACCTACCACCTCCTCTCGGAACAGGACTGCCTGCCGCGGACGTGGTCGGTCACCGTTACTGCTCTGGGAGGAGCCCCCCAGCCGCTCCGGCCCACGCAAGTGGTCAACGGCCAGCAGCAGCTGCTGTTCACGGGGCTCCACCCCGGCACCAACTACCAGGCGGTAGTGACCGCCTACATAAACAGCCAATCGACGCCCTCCGAACCCCAGAATTTCACCACGACGGCGCACGGGCCTGGCGCTCCTGCCTACGTCACGACCAAAGCTGACGGTCAAGGTGGTTGGCTGGTTAGTTGGGCTCCGTGCACGGGGCCAAATTGCTTTGCCCCCGCCACCTCCTGGACTGTCATAGGTTCATCGTGCGGTACCAACTTTGTCGGCCAACCGCCGGTCCTTCAGCTGCCGGCCTCCCGCACGAGCGTGACGGTAAACGCCGGGAACGACGAGAAGCTGCTCGGCACGGAGCTCACCTTCAGCGTCGAAGGAGTGGGAAGCACCGGCCTTGTAGGTGCGCCTACCTCTGACCATGACGTGCACGCAAGCGTGGCAACCCCCCGACCCTGCCGCGATCCAGTTACTGGCCGCCGCCGCCCCGGCCGGGCAGACGGTCACAGCCAGCCTGCAGGTCGTCGCCAGCGGCGGGGCGGCCCTGGCCTACGGAGGGGACCGGGTCACCTTCACCTACTCCGTGGGCGGTCACACCGTTGGCCCCACGGCCGCGTCTCAGGTCACTGTCCCCGGCCTCGCTCCGGCAAAGTCCTATGTACCGACGGTGTTGATCACGCCGGTCGACCACCCGACGGCGGCTGTCACGGTCACTGGCCGTGCGTTCTCCAAGACCATCCCCTGGCCCGCCGGGCTGCGCGCCCAGGCGTCGGGGACCGTAGGCACCGACCCGAACGCCGGCAGCGTGTTGGTCAGCTTCCCGGGCCTGCCGGCAGGGCCGTTCAAGGCGTCCGGGCTGGTCACATGCGGGTCGGAGGTCTTACCCCTGAGCGGCCTGGTGGCCAACGGCCAGTTCACTACCGGGCATGAACCTCGACCAGATGGGCGGCCGCTGCTCGGTCTCGGTCACGCTGCAAGACACGCTTGTCCCCAACCCTTATGGCCTCCCGTCCGCCAACCTGCTGGCGCCGTTTGCCATCGGTTCGCCCAGGTCCTATACGTTCCAGGTGACGGCGGGTAAGCCTTGCCTGCGCCACTGCCCCACCATTGACTACTACGTCAGCTACAACGGGACAGGCGAGCCGGCGGGCACGGATTGGCGGGTATCGGCCAAGGCGGCGGGCAAGAGCGATTGCACCGCCAGCCTGCCCGAGGTAGCGGTGGCGGACTTCCCGGTGAAATTGGCCTGGCCGGCCGCGTGCCCACCGCCAACGGTGCTCGTGTCCTGGGTATACCTGGGCGAACCGGCCAGCGCCTCGGCCAGCCCGGCGGTGGCCCCCGCCCCGACCACGTCGAGCACGACGACCACCACGAGCAAGACGACCAAGACCAAGACGAGCAAGACCACCAAGACGACCCTGCGGCCGCCGAAGACGACCACGACGACCACCGCCACCACCAAAACCTCGCAAACTACAAAGACTTCTCGGCCGGCCCCCACTACTACGACGACTGCGTGCACAGGGGCCGGCGGAGCAAACCCGTGCGCATTGACGACCACCACGGCGTCGCCCACGAGTACTTCGAGCGCCACCTTGTTCACACGGGTCTGGGCCGGGCTGCCCCACCACCAGCACCACGCCAACGTCGGCCCCAACGACCACGGCGGGACCGACCACGACTCCGACGACCTCGGTCACGACCACTACGGCGGCCCCGATAACTACGTCGACGACGAGCGCGCCGACCACGACGACCACCAGCCCCCCACCGCCCACGACGACTACTACCGTCCCGCCGACGACGCAGCAGACCTCGCCGCCGAGCACCACCACGACAACGTCGGTGACCACGACGACAGCGCCCAGCACAACCACCAGCACGTCTTCGGTGACGACGACAACGTCTGTGAGCACCACTACGGTCACGAGCTTGCCCACGACCACCACGACGGGTTCTTCGTCGGGCTCGTCAGGTTCATCTTCGGGGGCGCTGAGCGCGGCGGTGCTGCAGGCCCATCGCTCCGGGCCTCCGCGAGGTCCCGGCGGCGGCGCCGAGCGCGCCGACTGGCTCATCAGGGCCCTGGCAGACGCTCGACCTGTGGGTCGCTTTTGGTGGAATGGCGGGCGCGGTGTGTGCTGGTTCCCTAGCCTGGGGACTCAGAAGGAGGCCAAAGGCTCGCCTCGGAGCCTACGGAGCAACGGAGGTAACGACGTGAGCACACCGAGCCCTATAACGGGCCCGTGGGAGGCCCAGCAAGGGTCGCACCCCGGCGGGCCCGACATAGCGCTCTTCGGGAGGATGTTCGAGAGCCTGGTGTCAAACATCACCAAGGTCCTGCATGGCAAGGACAACGTCGTGCGCTCGGCTCTGACGTGCGTCCTGGCTGAAGGCCACCTGCTCATCGAGGACGTCCCCGGGCGTCGGCAAGACCTCCCTTGCCCGCGCCATTTGCAAGTCCATCAACCTGACCTGGAACCGGGTGCAGTTCACCCCCGACCTCTTGCCCAGCGACATCACCGGTGTCACCGTGTTCGACCAGGCGACAGCCACGTTCAGCTTCCGGCCGGGCCCGTTTTCGCCAACATGGTGCTGGGCGACGAAATAAACCGGGCGTCACCTAAGACCCAGTCGGCCTTGCTCGAGGTGATGCAGGACCAGACGGTTTCTACCGATGCGGCCGTTTACCCGGTGCCCCGGCCGTTCATCGTTATCGCCACGCAAAACCCGATCGACCTGGAGGGCACGTACGTGCTGCCCGAGGCCCAGCTCGACCGGTTCCTGATGCGGCTACGGATTGGCTACCCGTCGCCTGAAGCCGAAGCCGAGGTGCTGCGCACAGAGAAAGACTCGCCCAGCGTGGAACACCTGGAAGCCGTCATGGACCGGGACGACCTGCTGGGCATGATCGATTTCGTCAAACGCTCCGTCGAAGTGTCTTTGCCGGTCGAGAACTACATCGTGGCCATCTGTGCCCGCACCCGGGAGATGCCCGAGGTCAGCCTGGGGGTGTCTCCACGCGGGGGGCTGGCGCTATTGCGGGCCGCCCGGGTGGCGGCGGCGGCTTCTGGCCGGCCGTTTGTTACGCCTGATGAAGTGCAATTGATGGCCGTCCCCACTCTGGCCCACCGGGTGATCCTGCGTCCCGGCTCGGAGATCCAGGGACGGACGCAGGAAGAGATCATAACCCGCGCCGTTCAGGCGGTCCCGGTCCCCAGGGCCGTTCTCCGCTAAAGGCCGTGACTCGCCTTGGCTGGGGCGCCGCGGTGGCGGGGCTGGCGCTCTTGGGTGTCGGCCTGGGTGCCAGCTGGCCTCCGTTGCTAGCCCTGGGCGTGGGCCTCGTCGTCTTGTCGCTAGGCGCGCTGGCCTACGTGCTCCGGTCCCCGCGTGTTGACCTGGAGCGGGCCGTCGAGCCGCCGAGGGTC
This sequence comes from uncultured Acidimicrobiaceae bacterium, assembly GCA_963749305.1. GTDB lineage: Bacteria > Actinomycetota > Acidimicrobiia > Acidimicrobiales > Palsa-688 > Fen-671. The sequence goes on along the minus strand of CAVVMN010000008.1, from coordinate 101,078 downwards.
GAGAAACGCCGGCCGGCGATCGCCGTCATCCGGGCTACCAACTTGTCGCGCCGGACGCTGGCTCCGGTGCCGATCGAACAAAGGCTCGGGCCGACGGTGTTCCGGGCCGAGCTACCCCGCTTGCGCAAAGGCGAGCAGGGCCTGCGCACTTACCGGCTACCCACGTCGCGGCGGGGCACGTACGAGATAGGACCGGTGGAGGTGCCGAGAGCCGACCCGTTCGGCCTGTGCCGCCGGTCTCGTGCCCTCGGAGAACCGCAGGTCATTTCCGTACACCCGCGTGTAATTGGGCTGCGGCCGATCGCCAGCGGGACGTCGCGCAACCTCGAGGGGCCGTCGAGCGACATGTCGCCTCAGGGCAGCGTGACCTTCCACCGCCTGCGCGAATACGTGATCGGCGACGACCTGCGCAAGGTCCACTGGGCGTCGACGGCTCGCTTGGGCAAGCTCGTCGTCCGCCAGTACGTCGACACCGCTCAGCCATACACGGTGGTGCTCGTCGACCTGCGCCCGGAGGTCTACTCGCCTGACAGCTTCGAGGAAGCCATTGACGTCACGGCCTCGGTGGTCGCGTCGATGTCGGCCGGCGAGGCGCCCGTACAGCTCCGCACTACGGCTGGGCGAGGGTGGGGGGCACCCGCAAGTCGGACCCCACCGTGCTCGTCGACTACTTGACCGACCTGGCGCCGAGCGCCGAGGGTTCCCTCTTGGGCGAGCTGTTGGCGCTCAGGCGGGAACGGGGGGGCAACGCCCTGGTAGTGGTGACCGGGGTGGCCCAAGTCGACTCGCTCCCAGAGGTGGCGGCGCTGCGGCGGCGCTTCGACCAGGTGATCGTGGCCTCGCTCGTCCCCCGGGCCACCCCGGCGCCGACGTACCCCGGCATCACGATCCTGGTCGGTACCAACGCCGACGACCTGGCGCGGTCCTGGGAAGCCCAGGTGGCAAAATGAGCGAGGGCAGCTGGGGCTCGGGCAGTCGAGTGGTGGCCCGCGTGGCGGAAGCGCCCCGCCCGCCGGAGGACTGGCCCACGGGCACTTCGGGCCGCTTCCCCGGGGCCCAGGTCGACGACGGCGACGCCGCCTTCGTCGCTCAGGGGACAGAACTCCTGCTCGTTTGCCTGCTGGCGGCGCTGGCCGTCGCCGCCTTCATAGCCGCTACTCCCTGGCTCCGGGCCTACCAGGTGGCCCGCGCGCCCCTCATCCTGGTGCTGGCTGCGTTCCTGCCCGTCGCTATTTCGGGTGCCCTGTCCCGGTCGTTGCGGTTGCCGCCTCTACTTTCCTATGCGGGCTCCCTGGTCGGCCTCCTGCTGTTGCTCGGGTTCACCAACAACTTCAACTTCAGCGCGGTGTGGAACGGCCTGGTGCACGTGCCCGCCCAGCTGCTTACTGAAACCCTTCCTCTGAGCGGGCAGCCGTACCTCCTGTCGGCCCCGATCGTGGTGACCTGGCTCTGCGGGGCCCTCTCCGCCGAGCTGTCGGTCAGGCCGAGCCGCCCTTGGGCGACGGCGGCGCTCGTCCCCGTTTTGTGCTTCGTATTTGCCTTCGTCTTCACCACGTCCGCCCCGGTCGATAGCAGCGTGGCCGAGGCGGCCGCCTTGCTGGGCGAGCTCATGCTCTGGGCGCTGGCCCGCCATGCCATCCTGGAGAGGCAGCGAGCGTTGATCGAGGCTCGCGCCGATGGCGCCCACTCGCGCTCTGCGTCGATGACCTGGGCTGCGACCGGAGCGGCCATGGCCGTATTGCTAGCCGCCGTCCTCACTCTCGCAGTGCCGGGCGCCTTGTCCTTTGCAGGCAAGCCCAAGAGCGTCTCCCGGCCCACGCCCGTCGTCTCCACTACCGTCGTCGACCCGGTCGATTCTCTGGCTTCCCTGCGCCGGTACGACCCGAGCGCCCCGCCCAAGACGTACTTCACGGTGCAGGTGTTCCAACCCTGGAGTGGTTACCTGCCGGTGGCTGACCTTGACAACTACGACGGTGACTCATGGAGTTTCTCGGCCACGTTCCACCCCACGGGGGACGCGTGCCCTCCCCGGCCGTGGGCGCCGATCAGACCGGGAGCGAGGTAGTACAGCGCTACACGCTCGTGCGCTCGTTCGGGCTTCCGTTCCTGCCGGCGCTAGACCGGCCTGTACAGGTGAGCGGCCTGCCCGTTGACACCGACGCCACCACCGGGATGCTGGCGGCGTCGCCGTCTTTGCCGGCTTCGTACGCAGTTTTGTCCCGGGTCGCCGCCGGGTACGCTCGGCCAGATCAAGCCGACGGCGCCGATCGCGTCCGGAGACGTTGTGCCCGGCGGCGATTCCCCTTCCTACACGGACCTGCCGGCCGGTTCGAACCGAGATATCGCCGAGGGGGTGCGATTTTCGGCCAACCTGACGGGCACGGGCGCCGACGCCTTCGCTCGCTTTCTTGCAAGACCTGGCCCAGCAACTCCGGGTGCACGAGCGCCGGGTTGTCCCCGCGGTCACCAAGAACAGCAAGCAGACCACCGCCTCGGCCACCCTCGCCGGTACCTCACTGGCTCAGGTGATCAACGCCGTCACCGTTGACCGGGCGGCCACGCCGGAGCAGTTCGCCACCTTTTACGCCGTGGTCGCCCGTTACCTCGGCGTCCCCGCCCGGCTAGTGACAGGCTTCCGGGTGGCGCCACCCAGTCACCACGAAGCGGTACCGGCCGGCAGTTACAAGCTGACCGACCGGGACACGTGGACCTGGGTGGAGATCCCGGTCGCAGGGCGCCGGCTGGGTCATTGTCGACCCCACGCCGGCAGCTACTACCACGGCGGCGTCGCCGCCGCCCGAACAGGTGCGGGCGACACCGACGACCGTCCCCAAGCAGGCAACCGCTTTGCCGGGCAACAGTGCTGCTCACGCCATCGCCAAGCCGACCAAAGTCACGCACACCCAACCCGTGCACGTGAACTGGGCGCTGGTCCTGGGCATCGGCCTGCCGGCGGCCGTCATCATCGGTGTGCTGGCGGGAGGGCTGCTGGTGCCGGCCATCCGCCGGCGACTGCGGCGAGTGGCACGGCACCAACCGGCCGACCCCTCGCTTGTTGGCCGCCGGCGCCTGGTTGGAGTTCCTGGACGGCCTGTCCCGGCTGGGGCTGGAAGTTAGCCCGTCGGCGACGAGCAGCGAGGTGGCCGACCAGGTGGCGGGCCGCTTCGGCGAGGATTTCGGCCCTCCCACACGCTTTGTCGGGGCCGCCGCTGACCAGGCTCTGTACAGCACGGCGTGGCCGCTCGAAGAGGCACGCGCCCGGTCGGCCTGGGACTCCCAGCGCCAGCTGTACAAGGCGATGCGCCACACCGTCGGGTTCGAGGCGGCGGCCCAGACGCTGCTGCGGGTCGGGAGCGCCCCGGTGCGGCCGAGCCAGCGCAACCCTTACCCGCAAGCGCCGGAGCCTGCGGGTAACGGGCACCTCGGATTTGGGCATGCGGGTAATGGGCAGTTAGGCGACCTTTCAGGTAACGGGCATACAGGCGGGCATTTCGAAGGTGCTCGATGACCGGCTCCGTGAACGGCCACCGAACTGAGCCAGCGGCGCGGGCTGCGCTGGCTGCTACCGGCACGGACGTGGGCAGGGAGACAAGAGGCGCCAGGTGAAGTTCCGCAAGGAACGCCGCCACCCGGCGCCCGCCGCCTCCTTCCCGGGCTATGCCAGCGTCGTCGCCATCGCCAACGGCGCCTTCGCCACCGTCTACCGGGCCGTGAGCTGGGCACGTCCCGGCCGGTGGCGTTGAAAGTCCTGCGCCTGGGCGACGCCTCGGAACCATCGCTCGAACCGCTCAACGAGCAACTGGAGACCCTGACCCTGCTCAGCAAGCACCCGAACGTGGTCACGCTGTACCGGACGTTCTTCACCCCCGAAGGCCATCCGGTCCTGGTAACCGAAGCTGTGCCGTGAGTCGCTGGCCCAGCGCCTGCGCCGGAGCGGGCCGTTGCCGGCGGCCACAGTGGTGCCCCTGGCCATCAAGGTGGCCGGCGCCCTGGAGACGGCTCACCTGGCCGGGTTGGTGCACGGGGACGTGAAGCCCGAGAACATCCTCGTATCGGCGGTGGGCGAGCCGTTGCTGGGCGACTTCGGCCTGGCCGCCCTGCAGGCGGCGGCGGAGCCGACCGAGCACCTGGACGGCGAGACCACCCTGCACTCCGCGCCCGAGGCTTTCGAGGAGGCGGGGCTTTCGCCGGCGGCGGACGTCTACGGGCTGGCGTCGTCGATGTACCAGTTGCTCCTGGGCCGGGGCGCCTTCGTCACCTTCCCGGGTGAGGCGCCCGCCTCTGTCATCCTCCGTCTCTTGCGAGACCCTGCCCCCCGCCCGCCGCTGGGCTCCATGCCTATCGCGTCTGTCAGACCTCCTGGAGGCCGGGCTTTGGCCAAGGACCCGAGCCGCCGTCCGCCGTTCGGCGGCCTCGTTTGCCGAAGTCGCTGCGGGCTATCGAGGAGGCATCGGGTTGGCCGAAAACGGCCGTACGTCGTGTGGGAGGCAGAGGAGCTGAGCGGGGGCGCGGCCGGCGCTGCGGCCGGCCGATGTGAGAGGCGCGCTGGAGGCCGGCGAGGGGCTGGACGAGCCGCCCGAGGACGGCGAGATGATTGAGGGCCATGAGGAGTTTGGGGACGGTTGGGACATGGGGGACGCTGGAAATGTCCGGGACGTTGGGGACCTTCGGGACCGCCGTCGGGGAGCTTCGGTCTGGGCCACCGCCCCTGCCTCCACGGGCGTCTCGGCCACGCCGCCGTTGATCGAAGCGACCTGGCATCCGACGAAGGCCGATGGGCAGCCGGCGGGCGAAGACACCTCGAGTGCGCCGCGGGGGGCCAAGGAGCCGCCGGAGAGTGGTGTGGCGGGTACGGGCGTTGGGGCTGCCTCGCGGGGTGAGGAAGTGGCGGACGGTTCGGCCGAAGGGGATGAGCCGGACGGGTACGAGCCGGAGGGCGACGAGGCGGTGAGCGAGGAAGCGGTTGCGAGGAAGCGGTAAGCGGGGAAGCCGTGAGCGAGGAGGCGCACGCTTCGGGTCGGCAGCCCGACGATGAGCCAGGGAGCGGACCGGGTAGTGACTCAGCGGCAGCGCCCGGCCCGGGGACTGGCGGGACGCCGGCCAGAGAGGCAGCGGAGGAGCAAGGGCTCGCCGGCGCTCCGGTTCACGAGGCCATCCCGGCCGCCACCAGGCATGTCGTCGTGCCGCCCGCGGTGGAAAGGACCGTCGTCGTACCGGAGGCCCTCCCCCCCAGGCTGGCGTCGTCCTCACAGCCGGCGCACGCCATGCAATCGCAGAGCCGGTCAACGGGCATACCTCGTCAAGCGGGTTAATGACCAGCCGACGCAGGCGACCAGCGGGGTACCCTGCGTTGTCGTGGGAACAGCCAAAGCCACCAAAACCGTGTTCTCGGGGATACAGCCGACAGGTGCTCCCCACCTCGGCAACTACCTGGGGGCATTGCGCTGGTGGGTTGATTTCCAGGACCGCTACGACGCCCTTTACTGCGTCGTCGACCTGCATGCCCTGACGATCCCCGGCGACCCGGAAGAGCTGTCCAAGGCCACTCTGACGGTGGCCACCCTGTTGCTTTCGGCCGGGCTTGACCCTTCTCGTTGCATCCTGTTCGTCCAGAGCCACGTCCACCAGCACGCTGAGCTGGCCTGGCTGCTCGAGTGCACCGCCAGCATGGGCGAGCTGAACAGGATGACCCAGTGGAAGGACAAGGCGGCCAAAGGTGGCGAAGAGTCGGCCCGGGTTGGCCTCTTCGCTTACCCGGCCCTCATGGCCGCAGACATCCTGCTCTACGACACCGACCTCGTCCCCGTGGGCGATGACCAGCGCCAGCACCTGGAGCTCACCCGTGACTTGGCCCAGCGCTGGAACACCCGGTACGGCGACACCTTCACGGTCCCAAGTGCAGCCATCGCTCCCGCCGGCGGCGGCGCCCGGATCATGGACCTGCAGGACCCGTCGCGCAAGATGTCCAAGTCGGCCGAGCTCGGATGCCGGTCTCATCTACCTTTTCGACGACCCCAAAGTCATCGAACGCAAAGTCAAGCGAGCCGTAACCGACCTCGACCCGCCTGGGCCGGGCGCCGTCCGATGGGACCCTGGGGAGAAGCCGGGGGTCTCGAACCTGCTCGAAATCCTGGCTGCCCTACGTGGCGGCAAGCCGGCGGAGATCGCCGGCGAGCTACGACAACTACGGGACGCTCAAAGCGGACGCCGCCGAGGCTGTGGTGGAGACGCTTGAGGCCACTGCAGGAGCGGTACCGGGAGTTCGCTCAGGACCCCGGGTCTGTCCAGTCGATCTTGGCGGACGGGGCCAGCCGGGCCGGCGACATTGCGGCCAGGACGTTTGAAAGAGCACGGTCGGCCATAGGCCTGCTCCCCGCTAGTGCCCGCGGTAGGGTTCGGTCCGCGGGCCGTCCCGGCGGCGGACGCCGGCCGGGCGGCCCTCCGAGCCGGTCGTGGCTCGCCCATCTGGGCTGATCGCACCTCAAGCACGACCTTGTGACCCGCGCCGTAGGTTGTCATGATCGCTTGGTGACGTACACAACATGAAACAGCATGCAAAGACGGTGCCGCGCGCCTCGTTGCCACGGCGAGAGGCGTTTTCAAGACAGCTCGGGCTAGCTCAGCCTGGCGCAACATCCCAGCACGGTCCTTCGGACAAGCAATGGACGCGCGCTCACGGACATGCTGGCAACCTGGCTTATGCCTACCGAACTGGCCGGATGTCTCACCGTCGCTTCTCAGGGTGCGTGACGGCGTGGCTCTGGATCAGCAGCTGGCTCTGGGGGTTCGGTGCCCCACGCGGTATTCAGTCCACACGAACGCGCTCGTTCACGCGTCGACGTCCCGGCACGTCGTGGCGTCCTCGCGCCGAGCGTCACGGAGCCGATCTCGACCCGTCAGGCGTCCCGACGACCCCTTTGAGGACCCTGGTCGATATGGCCGCCAACGTCCCGCCGGCGCTCCTCGACGAAGCCCTTGACGCCGCATTGGCCAGCAGGCTTGTGACTGTCGAGGGCCTGACGGCGGAAGCTATGCGCCTGAAGGGCCGGGGCCGGCGAGGCCCAGCACATCTGATGAAGTGCCTGGCTGGGCGAGGCTTCGTTGGCGCTCCCTCCCCCAGTGTCCTGGAAAGCCGGGCTCTGCGCCTCTTGTCCCGGTCCGGCGTAAAGATCGAGAGGTGCGAGGCGGTAGTAAAGGGGCTCGGTTACCGGCTTGATATCCAGTTAGAGGGCCACGTGTTCGTGGAAGTGGACGGGTACGCCTACCACTGGAGCCCGGAGCAAAAGCACTATGACGACGCCCGGCGCAACAGGTTGCGGCTGGTTGGTTTCTCAGTCCTGGTTTACGACTGGCGCACCGTGGTCAACGAACCGGGCCGGCTTGTAGCTGAAGTCAAACGGGCCCTTGCGACCGCCAATGCGGGCGGCGGAGGCAACAGGGTCTAGACCTGAAGCGACGACTTCCCGGCGACCGCACTGAGGACGGCGGGCGCCACCGTCACGGCTGGCCTGGGGGTGACCTCCGCCGGCCCTTCTACCACGGCCAGCGGGCGCCGAGCGGCCGCTGGTGTGAGGACGTCGAGAGCGTAACCGCAAGCCAGATCTTCGTTGGGAAAAATACGCGACCACGGCCGGCTGGCCGGTTCCCACATAAGCACCTCCCAGCTGCGCTGGTTGGGCCGCACGATGCAGGCACCCTCGCGCACCGTCTTGGGCGGGTCGAGGCCGACCAAGAGATAACTGTCCTCGGGCACACCCGCCGCCTGGAGGCATTGCTTTAGCTGCAAACGGTCCATCTCTGACGCCTCCTTCAAAAGTGAAGCCGGCTGGCCGTTGTTCGCGTTAGTCACCAGTTTTAGCGCGTGTTTTTCGACCGCGCCACAAAAGTTATGACCAACGCCCCCACCCGGCGCCCCACTCAAGAAGATCAGCGAAAAGCGGGAAAGTTGAGCGTTAACGCCGCTTGGCCGCACAATTGATGCAGAACCGGGCGGCCGGCATAGCTTCGATCCTGGCCTCCGCGATCTCGCCATGACAGCCCTCGCACGTCCCGTACGTGCCGGCGTCGATCTTTTCTATGGCGTGCTCGACATCGACCAGGTTGGTCGTTAGCGTCGTCGCCAGCGCCTCGGTCTCACCTCGCTCGGCTGTCACCTGGCTCGAATCGGCGAAGTTCGGGTCGTAGGACAGGCCTACGCTGCCATAACCAAGCTCTTCCAACTCCTGTCGGAGGGAGCTCCGCTGCGCTTCGAGTTCCTCGCGCAACGCGCTTGTCGTACCTGCCTCCATCGTGGGCAGTGTAGCCCTTGGCGGGGGTCCCGCGACGTCCCAAAGACAACTTCCGTTCAGCCTGCGGACCTCGTCAGGCCTCCGCCGTTCCCGGTCGTGGCCAGGGCCCGGGGTGGGCGGAGTTGTAGACGGCGCGGAGCCGTTCGGACGACACCTTCGTGTAGACCTGGGTCGTGGCAATGGAGGCGTGGCCGAGTAGTTCCTGGACCACCCGTATGTCAGCCCCGTGGTCGAGCATGTGCGTGGCGCAGCTATGCCGCAAGACGTGCGGGGTGAGCTTGCCGTCCAACCCGGCCCGGCGCCCGTACTGCCGTACGATCCCCCAGGCGCCCTGACGAGTCAGCCGCCCACCCCTTGCATTGAGGAAAAGGGCGGCCGAGTCGGCTCGCCTGACCCCTTTCTGGTTCACCATTGCCTCTCTCCCGGCCGGCCCCATCCATGAGCCCAACGCCTGGCGGGCGTAGCGGCCCAGCGGGACCAGGCGCTCCTTGTTGCCTTTCCCCAGGACCCGGACGAGCTGTTCGTCCATCGCCACGTCCGGGAGAGAAAGGCCGGTCAGCTCGGATATGCGCATGCCCGTCCCGTACAGGACCTCGAGGACGGCCCGGTCCCGGCGCTGCGCCGGCCCCTCCCCGGTGACGGCGGCCAGCAGCGAGCCGACCTCCTCCTCGCTCAACGCCTTGGGCAGGCCCTGCGGGACCGGCGGCGGTTTCAAGTTGGACGTCGGGTCAGACGGGGAGGAACCCTCCACCACCATGAACCTGTGCAGCGAGCGTACGGCGACCAACGCCCGCGCCACCGACGCGGGAGCCAGCCCGCTGGCCCGAAGGTGGGCCACGTAGCGGGCTACCGTGCCTTCATCGACACTCTGGTCGAGCGTGCCGTCCGCCCCGGCGAGGCTGGCGACGTCGACCCCCTGGCTTCGTAGCCAGGCCTCGTAGGCCACCAGATCTCGTCGGTAGGCGGCCAGCGTGTTACTGCTGCGTCCCTTTTCGACCGCCAGCCAGCTGAGCAGCTCCTCGCCCGCAAGGCTGAGAGGCGCTCGCCATCCCGGGTCGGCAGGTGCTGAGTGGTTGGCCGCGGCGCCTGCCATTTTTGGCGCAGGCATTGTTCAGGACAGCAGGCTCTGCGCCCAGTACAACCCGATGATCGTCTTGGCGTCGGTGATCTCACCGGCCCGGATGAGCTCCAGCGCTTTGGGCAGCGGGTGGCGCTCGACCGTCATGTACTGCTCTTCGATGCCGTGCCGGCCGTCGGGCACTGCTGTCAGCTCCGTGGCCAGGAAACACCACGACAGCTCGTCAGAAAAGCCGGGAGAATTGTAGAAGCGCCCCATCAGCTGGAGCCGGCCCGCCTCCAGGCCGGTCTCCTCGACCAACTCGCGGGCGGCCGTGACCTCGGGCGGTTCACCTTCCACGTCGCGCTTGCCGGCCGGGATCTCGAGCAGTTCTACGTCGAGTGGCGCCCGGAACTGGCGCACAAAGACGACCTCGCCGGTCTTTTCGTCCACCGGCACCATGACGACGGCTCCGGGGTGGTGTACGAGGTCTCGTTCAAACGTCTCGCCGCCGGGCGCCTCGAACGTGCCGACGGCCACGTGGAGCAAGAAGCTGTCGAACACATGGCGTTCGCTGATCTTGCGGAAGCTATCCGACGGCAACGCCGGCCTCCTCCGTGCCTGCGGGGGCGCCATTGAGCAGTCGTGGCCTAATGTGGTCGGCCCCGAGCGCCTCGCGCTCCAGCGCGTCCGGGTCGATCAGGTGCGGCAGTCGCCCTTCCGCTCTGGCCAGCGCCGCTTCCACCAGCGCCACGAACAGCGGGTGGGCGCGGTCGGGGCGGCTCTTGAACTCCGGGTGGGCCTGGGTCCCGACCCAGAGCGGATGGCCGGGCAGCTCGATCATCTCGACCAGTCGGCCGTCCGGCGACTCTCCGGAGCAGACGAGGCCAGCTTGCTCCAGGCGGCTGCGGTAGCGGTTGTTCACCTCGTAGCGGTGCCGGTGGCGCTCGAAGACCAGTTCTGAGCCGTAAATGGCCGCCATCTGGCTGCCCGGGCGGAGCTTGGCCGGGTACGTGCCGAGCCGCATCGTCCCCCCGTAGTTGGACTGGCTGACCACTTCCCGCTGGTCGTCCATCAGGTCGATCACCAGGTGCGGCGAGGTGGGCTGGAACTCCCGGGAGTTGGCCCGCTCCAGGCCGGCGGCGTTGCGGGCGTACTCGATGACCATCACCTGGAGCCCGAGGCACAGGCCCAGGCACGGTATCTGGTGCTCCCGGGCGTAATTGACGGCGGCGATCATCCCTTCGATGCCCCGGGCGCCGAACCCGCCAGGTACGATCATGCCGTCGAGGTCCCGTAGGCGCCCTTCGGCCATCAGGCCCTCCACCTCTTCGGCCTGGACCCAGTCGAGCTGCAGCTTGGCCCCGTGCGCATACCCGCCGTGGCGGAGGGCTTCGACTACCGAGAGGTAGGCGTCGGGGAGGTTGACGTACTTGCCGATCAAGCCGATCCGCACCGGTTTGGAGGCGGACTCGACCCTGCGCATCAGCTCGTACCAGTATGAGAGGTCCACGGTCCGACGCGCCGCCGGGCTGTCATCTGGGATGTCACCAAGATTGGCGTCGCCGCCGTCGTGCGCGGCCCCGAGCCGGAGCAAGCTCGCACACGTAGTCGTCGAGGCCCTCCTCGTGGAGGGCCAGGGGGATTTCGTACAGGTTGGGTGCGTCGATGTTGGAGATCACGCCCTTTTCGGGCACGTCGCACTGGAGCGAGATCTTGGTTTTCAGGCTGTCGGGTATCGGGCGGTCGCTCCGCAGGATTATGACGTCCGGTTGCACGCCCCGGGAACGCAACTCCGTCACAGAGTGCTGCGTGGGTTTGGTCTTCTGCTCGCCCGACGGGCCGAGGTACGGGACCAGGGTCACGTGCACGTAACACACGTTGTCACGCCCGATCTCGTTCCTTATCTGGCGGATGGCCTCCAGGAACGGGAGTATCTCGATGTCACCGACCGTGCCCCCGATCTCGGTGATCACCACGTCCACGTCTTCTGTGGCCAGTTTGTGGATCCGCAGTTTTATTTCGTTGGTTATATGGGGGATCACCTGGACGGTCTTGCCCAGGTACTCGCCCCGGCGTTCTTTGGCGATGACTGATTGGTAGATGGAACCGGTGGTGGCGTTGGAGTCCCGGGTCAGGGACTCGTCGATGAAGCGTTCGTAATGTCCAAGGTCGAGGTCGCTCTCCCCCCCGTCTTCGGTGACAAAGACCTCGCCGTGCTCGTAGGGGTTCATAGTCCCCGGGTCAATGTTGATGTACGGGTCAAGCTTTTGCATCGTTACCCGGAGGCCCCTGCTCTTGAGCAAGCGGCCCAGCGAGGCCGCCGTCAGGCCCTTGCCCAACGAGCTTGCCACTCCTCCGGTCACGAAAATGTGCTTCGCCAAGATCTCCTCCACGCTCGGCTACAAACAGAGAACCTGTCTCACCGAGAGGCCCGAACGGCGACTGTCATGCACCCTTGGCCAAAAGACCTCGGCCAAAATCCTCGATGTGCACGTCGAAAAGGCCATGCGCCGCTCCGATCTCTTCCAGCTAGCAAGTTCTTACTTGTTATATGGTCGGCCGGCGGAGGCGTGCCCACCTGCGAGCCTGAATACACGAGCTGTGGCCCGTGCGCTCACAAGAGGACCGTCCCTGGTGGCCACACCATCGTACCCCAGCGGCCAACCGAACTTGGTGGACCGGCTGCCCTCAGCCGGTCCCGTGTGCCGATTGGAGGAGCTCGGCGGCGTGGAGACGAGCGGTGCGGCTACCCGGTTGCCCGGACAGCATCCGTGACAGCTCGACCACCCGCGTCTTCGCCAAGAACGGCCTGGGCCACCGTGATATTTCGGCCCCTGCGCTCAGCTTTGGTCACGGCGATCTGGGCGTCGGCGAACGCCGCTACCTGGGCCAAATGGGTGACCACCAGCACCTGGTACCGCCGGCCCAGGTCGGCCAGCGCCCGCCCCACGGCCAGTGACGCCTCGCCGCCGATGCCGGCGTCCACCTCGTCGAAGACGAGCGTCATCGGACCACTCGCCGGCCAGGGCTGACCGTGGCCCGGGGCGCCGAGCAGCACGAGGCGCAGGGCCAGCATGGCCCGGGCCAGTTCACCCCCCGACGCCACCTTGGCCAAGGGCAGGAGAGGCTCGCCGGGGTTGGCCGCCAGCAAGAACGTGACTTCGTCCCCGGCCAGCTCCCGCAGGTCGTCGTCGGGCCCGCCGCCCCCCACTTTGACCACGAAGCGGGCCGTCGGCATGGCCAGGAGGCGCAGCTGAGCCTCGACGGCCTGGCTGAACGGCTCCGCCTGGGCGCGCCGGGCGCGCCCGAGTTGCTCGGCCGCCAAGCGCAGCGCAGCCATACAGGCGGACCTCTCATCGTCGAGCCGGGACGCCCGCGCCTCCAGGTTTTCCAGCTCCTGCAGGCGTTTCCTGGCCTCCTCGTGGAACGTCATCACCCCATCGAGGCCTCGGGCGGGGCCGGCGTACTTCCGCTTCAACTCATGCAGCAGGCCGCGGCGGGCCACCACCTGGGCCAGCCGCTCCGGGTCCTCTTCGAGGCCGTCCGCGGCGTCATGGGCCTCACTCGAAATGTCGGCCAACTCAGCGCTCAGGCCCTGGAGGCGCTCCTCGAGCCGGGCCAGCGGCGGGTGACCGGCCAGCCCCGCTATCACCTGCCCGAGCCGGTCCTGGAGCTGGTCGTCACCGGAAAGGCTTTCATAGGTTTGCTGAGCCGCGGCCCGGTGGGAGGCGGCCCGCGCCAGCCGCTCCTCCTCGGCGGCCAGGTCGTCGTCCTCCTGCGGCGAGGTGAGGCCGGCCGCTTCGAGCTCGGACGACTGGTACCGCAGCAGCTCCATTTCCCGGCCCCGGCTGGCGCTGTCGCCGGCGCCGCCGGACATGGCTTCTTCGAGCTGACGCAACTGCCGGCGGGCGTCGTCGCGCCGCCTGCGGTCGACGGCGGCGAAGGCGTCGAGCGCGTCGCGCTGGGCCGTGGCCGAGAACAGAGACTGGTGCTCGTGTTGACCGTGCAGGTCGACGAGGCGGTCGCCGAGCTCTGTGAGGGCGGCCATCGTCGCCATCTTCCCGTCGACGTAGCCTCGTGAGCGGCCGTCCGCCGGGACGGCCCGGGCCAGCACGACCTCAGTCTCTTCCAGTACCTCGCTGTCATCCCCGGGGAGCACGGAACCGGCCGGCACCACGAAACGGCCCTCGACTTCCGCCTCCGCCGCCCCCGGCCGGACCCGGATGCCTTCCGCCCGCCCGCCGAGCAGCAGCTGTATAGCTTCGACCACCAGGGTCTTGCCCGCCCCGGTCTCCCCGGTGAGGGCGGTGAGACCAGGCCCGAACACGATGGCGAGGTCCTCGATCACGCCCAGCTGGCTTACCCTGAGCTCGCTCAGCATGGCCTGACGCTAGCCACTTGAGAGCTGATGGCCACTGGAGACCTAGCGATCAGTCAGGTGGAACTTGTTCTTGAGGATGCTCTCGAACGACTTCCCGCCGAAGGTGACCAGGAGGGCGTCGTGGGCGCCGGCCGCACATATCAGCCGTTCGCCCAGCTCGAGGTGGCCGCACGGGACGCCGTCCACGATCAGGTCCGCCCCAGTGCGCCCGTGCAGCTCGAAGGACACCTCGTCCGTGCTGTCGAGGATGAGGCTGCGGTCGAACAACATGTGCGCGGCCACCGGTGTCAGCACCAGGCAGCGTAACTTCGGCGAGACTATGGGCCCTCTGGCCGACAGGTTGTAGCCGGTCGAGCCTGTGGCCGTAGCAACAATCATGGCGTCAGCGGCATAACTAAGGAACCGTTGCCCCCTAATCGACACGTTGGCATTTATGGTGTGCATCCCGGAGGGGCGGGCGATGGTTATGTCGTTGAGCGCGGTCGACCGATATCGGAGGCTTCTGGTCGCCTTTACCACGACCCGGGTGTCGACTGTCATCCGCCGCTCGAGTTCGTAGTCCCCGACGAGGAACCGCTCAATGGCGCGGCGCAAGCCATCTGGTTCTACGGCGGCCAAATAGCCGAACCGCCCGAAATTCACACCCAAAACGGGGACGTCGGCGCCCAATACCAGGCCGACGGCGCGCAACATGGTCCCGTCGCCGCCGAGGCTCACAAGGAGGTCGAGGTCTTCGACCCCCGGCCCGGGCGTTCTTCCGCCCTCCGGGCGAAGCGGTATTTCGTCGGGCAGGAGGACCGTCTCGTGGCCCGGTGTCCTCCAGCCACGCAGCCGTGGACTTGGCCAGTTCCACCGCGCTGGCGCGCTCCGAATTGGGCGCGAAACCGATGGTGGCCACGGTTAGGAAGGCCCGTTCGGGCCCGGCTTGTTCTCGCCCCGGCCCGGACCATTGGGGAAGGCGGAAAAAGCAATGTCGCTCAGTGAGCTGGCCACCATGGAAATGCCCGGCTTTTTCCCGGTGCGCATGTGGAGGAAAAATTCGACGTTCCCCTCCGCACCCAGCAGGGGCGAGGCCATCCCCCCGACCACGGCCGCCCCGCCGGCCTCGAAGGCCCCGGCCACGTCGCACAAGACGCCGGCCCACACCTTGGGGTCACGGACGACCCCCTTTCCTTTCGAGACGATAGCTTTGCCCGCTTCGAACTGAGGCTTCACCAGGACGACGAGGTCGGCGCCGGGCTTGGCCAACCCGAGCAGCGCCTGGGCCACCATCATCAAGGAAATAAAAGACAAATCGGCGACTACGACATCGAACTGGCGGCCGCCGACGTCGTCGGGGCGCATGTAGCGCACGTTGGCACTTTCCATGACCTCGACCCGGGGGTCCTGGCGCAGCCTGGTCAACAGCTGGCCGTGGCCGACGTCCACCGACACCACCTGGGCCGCACCCCGCTGGAGGAGGCAATCGGTGAACCCCCCCGTGGAGGCGCCGGCATCGAGGGCTACCTTCCCGGTCATGCACAGGCCGAAATGCTCGAGAGCAGCGTCAAGTTTTTCCCCGCCCCGGCTGGCGAAACGGGGCGGAGGGCCGAGGACGAGGAGTGGCTCAGACGGGCTCACTTGACGCGATGGCTTAGCGGCCACGGCGCCGCCAACGAGGACCCGCCCTGCCGCCACCAAGGAGCTCGCCTGGGCCCGGTCGGAAGCCAGGCCCCGGTTCACGAGCTCGACGTCGAGCCTTCTCCTGGCGCCCAGTTCAGCCCTGCCCCTCGCTCGAGGAGGGGCCGGGGCCACCGGTCGACTTTCGGGCACTCGCCGATTTGGTCCCGCCCGCTTTTTTGGCCTGGGGAGCGGCCTTTTTTACCTGCGGGGCCGCCTTTTTTGCCGGCTTGCTCGTCTCCTTGCGAGGGGCGGCTTTCGATGACTTTGCCGCTTTCTTTGGCGGGCTGGTCCGCGTGGCGGGTAGGTGATCAGAGCCGTCTTGCTCCGTCCCGGACGCCGGCGCGGCACCGGTGCCGGCGTCGTCTGCCTCCCGAGCGCGAAGGTTCTGTTCGAGATGTTCGAGGTCCCGGAGGATGACGGACGCCTCTCGCCGGAGCGCGCTGACCACGTCGGCGGCCGCGTGCCGTCCCTCCTCGACAAAGCTGCCGGCGCGGTGCTTGGCCTCCTCGCGCGCCTTCTCACGGGGGCCCAATAACTGCTCCGCGACCTGTTTCGCGCGCGCCGCCGCCACACCCGCGAGTGCGGCCGCGGTCTGGCCCAGCCGTCTCAAGTCGTCTTCTGTGCTCATACCGAAAGTGTACGGCCCCCTCTCACCGACGTGCAGAGGCGAGCCCGGCGGTGTCCGAGAACGGCCTGGTAGCGTCGAACGGATGAGCGGTTTACCTTGGAAATTGGTCATCTTCGACAATGACGGCGTCATGGTGGACAGCGAACCGTTGGCCGAGCAAGCCATGTCGGGTGCGCTGGCGGCGGCCGGGTACCCGCTAACGCCCGAGGAGTGCGGGGACCTTCTCCGGGGTACGACGCTGGTGGCCACTCGCCGGATCATCGAGGAACGAAGCGGGCTGTCGCTGCCGGCGGACTTCGAGGACCGCTACAGCTCGGCGTTGTACGAGTTGATGGGCACGCAACTCCACCCCGTCCCCGGTGTCGACCTGGTGTTGGACCGTCTCGACGGCGAGGGCATTGCCTACTGCGTGGCCTCCTCGGGGAGGCGGGAACGGGTCGAGTTCGCCCTGTCGACAGTCGGCCTGTTGAGCCGTTTAGGCGGGCACTGGTGGGGTGCGGAGGACGTGGCCCACGGCAAACCGGCGCCCGACCTCTTCTTGTGGGCGGCCGAACAGATGACGACGCCGCCGGCAGACTGCCTCGTGATCGAAGACGCCGAGTTCGGCGTGCAGGCGGCGCGAGCCGCCGGAATGGCCGTGTTCGGCTTCGCCGCCCGTACCCCGCCCGAGAAATTGGCTGGAGCAGACTACGTGTTCAAGGACATGGCCGAGTTGGCGGGCTTGATCCTGGGAGGTGCGCCCAGCGCCGGAGGCCGAAGCAGTTAGGGGGCGGTACCCCAGTGTTGGTGCCTACCTGACCGGACGGCCCAGGGCCTGCCTTACCAGGGCCGACAGGTCGGTTCCCACCAGGGCCGGTGACGGCTCGACCGGGAGGTCGGAGGGCCGGGTGACGCCGGACAGCACCAGCCCGAACTTGGCTGCAATCCGGACCGCAAACAGGCCGTCAGTGTCAGGCCTGTCCCCCACCACCATGCTGAGCGGGCCGTACCGGGCTCTGACCAGGTCAGCCATGGCTTGGTGCGGTTTACCCGCCACCTCCGGCTGATGGCCCGAGGCGGTGGCTATGAACGCCACGATGGCGCCGGCCCCCGGCAGAAGGGCATTGCCGCCGGCCGTTGTGCTGGCCCCGCTCCCGCCGTCGTCAGCGCGGGCGGGCCCGCCGTCGTCAGCGCCCACAGGAAAGGTGGCGTCAGTATTGGTAGCGACGAAGCGCGTCCCACCGCGGATGACGGTGCTGGCTGCGCTGAGGGCCCAATAGTCAAGCTCGACTTCCCGTCCCACGACTACAGCTTCAGGGCTCTCGTCGGCCCCGACTTCCTTCACCTGGCGAGCGTCCAGGGCCTCGCGGATCCCTTCGCCGCCGACGACGACGGCCCGGCTGCCGGGCGGCAGGAGCGAAGCCGCCGCCTGTGCGGACGTGGTCAAGTCATCCGGCTGGCACTCGATGCCGGCCCGGGCCAGGGCGTCGACGTGTGAGGTGACCCTCGGCCCTGAGTTGTTGGTGAGGAACACCACTCGTTCGCCCGCCGCACGCAGCTCCGATATCGCCTCCGCGGCCCCGGGTATGGCCCGGCCGGCCAGCCAGACGACGCCGTCCAGGTCGAGCGCCCATGTCATTGGAGAGGCACCGCGAGGTGAGGGGCACGGCGCCAATGGTGACCACCAAACACCGGCCGTCCCTCGAGGGCGTCGTTCCCGGCGTCAGCGGGGCGGACGCTCGTGCGGGCGGTCTTATGACGACGGTGACACCCCGGCAAGGGCTCAGACGCCTTAGATGCTGCGGGCGATATAGGTGGCGTGGGCGCCCACGATCGTGACCGCCACCAGCGCCACGTAGAAGGCGCCGATGGCGAAGCGCTGTTGAGGGAGCAAAGCGTTGTAGGCACGCGACGCCGGGCTGTTGCGGTACCGCCACCGCCGCCACAGCTCGATGCCCCCCAGGATGAGGACGATCGGGATCACCGGGCTCGGGTAGATGAACTCGAAAGCCAGGAGCGCCACCAGGCCGAGCAGCCACAGGGCGGGATGGAGGGCGGCGGCCGCCCGGCCGCCGTCCAGTGGCAGGACGGGCAGGAGGTTGAAGAGGTTCACAAAAAACCCGAAAAAGGCCAGGGCCATCAAGAACTTCGAGCCCGTGGCGTTAGCCCAAAACGCAATAACGACCGAGGCGGCCGTGCCGATCAATGGGCCGGCGAGGCCTGATAAGGCCTCCTGGTACGCGCTTCGGGGGCTCCCCCGCATATTTACGAACGCCCCGAGGAACGGGATAAAAAGCGGTGCCGACGCCGGCACCCCCTGGCGCCTTAACTCAACCACGTGGCCCATTTCATGCACGAGGATCAAAAGAACTATCCCGACGGCGAAGGACCATCCGAAGAAAAGCGAATAAGCAACGATGGAAACCAGCATCGACAGCACCAGGCCGACGTATTTGACTTTCAGCAGCAGGGCGCCGAACTTGGCCAAAAACGCCCCTACCGCGGCCAGCGCGGTTATGAACCGCTGCCACGCCCGGCGCAGCGCGCTCTGAGGCTTGGCCGGGCCGGTCCCGGGCTGCGGCCGTCGGGCCAGGCCCGATTGGCCCTGACCCCGGTGCCCCTGTCCCGGGTGGGCTTGGCCGTTGGTGGCCGGCAACCGCCCTCCCGGCGCCCATGGGGAGAGACCGCCATCGGACGGCTGGTCATCTGGGCGCGGTTGGCCATACGAGTACCCCTGCCCTGCCCAAGCGTTGCCCGCCGGTGGCGAGCCACGCCAGCTATCCTCCGCACGATCTGGCCCATCTGAGCTGACGCCCCAGCGGGGGGCGGAGGCACCGTCTGCGTCGGAGTGCCCGTTGTACCCCGTGGCCCCGGCCCCATTGCCCGGTTCCGGCCACCACTGCGACCCCTGCCGGTCCGCAGTCGTCTCAGTGGCCGCTCCGCTACTTGGCTTGGCGTTAGCTCCGCCCGTGGGTGCGCCGTTGCCGGTGGTGCTGGCGGGCCAGCCCGGCCCAGTCTCCGTCGGCCCAGTCTCCTGCGGCCCAATCTCCTGCGGCCCAATCTCCTGCGGCCCAATCTCCTGCGGCCCAGTCTCTTTCGGCTGGGTCTCGGGCTCACTCCCCCATTTGAAACCCCTTAACTCCACGGGCAAACCGACAGGGAGAGGACACCACTCATATTCCCAAGATACCGGTACGACCAGGTCGACATGACGGCGCGCTTGGGCCGGCTCGCCGTTGTGCGGGCGGGGCACCTGTGGCCAAGCGTGCCACCTGTGGGCCCGTGCACGGTGTGGTGCTCCCGGTCGGCGGCCAGCTGCTGCATTCGGGCCGGGAGGAGTTGCCCGCGCCACCGCCTGCTGCTAGTCAGGTCACATGCCCGAGTTCCTGTGCTTTTCCCGGTCTGCGCCCAGATCCAGCTGTCACCGGGCCCGCTCGACGATGTGGTGTGCCCCCCCTACGACATCATCAGCCCAGAGGAACGTATCGAGCTGTTGGGCCGCAGCCCCTTCAACGTGGTCAGGGTGGAACTGCCTGACGGGCGTTATGGCGAGGCAGCCAGGTTGTTCGAGGGATGGAAGAAAAACGGCGTCCTGGCCCGGGAAAAGGCGCCGGCCCTGTACGGCTACCGGATGACCTACCAGGCGGTGGACGGGCAGGCTCGTCACACGTTCGGGGTCATGGGCGCCCTCGTGCTCGAGCCGCCCGGCCATGGCATCCTCCCGCACGAGCAGACGACGCCGAAGGCCAAGGGTGACCGGCTCGAGCTGATCCGGGCTGTGCGGGCCAACACCTCGCCGATCTGGTGCCTGTGCACGGAGCCGGGCCTGGTGGCCGCCCTGGGCGGGCCGCCAGAGCCCCAGGCGGCGGGGGCTCAGAGCCCGGTGGCCCAGGGGGCGGTGGCCCGGCGACGACGAGGGCACCCTCCACGAGCTGTGGCCGATCGAGGGCATACGGGCCCAGGAGGAAGTGGCGAAAGTGGTCGGGGCCAGGCCATTGTTGGTGGCCGACGGCCACCACCGGTACGAGACGGCGTTGGCGTACCAGGCCGAGCAGCGCACTGAGGAGCTCAGTTCCGGCGGGACGCCACCCGGCGGCGACCATGGCGCCGGGGACGCCGGCTACGACGCTGTCCTGGCCCTCGTGGTCGAGCTTTCGGAGGAGCACCTCCAGGTCATGGCCATTCATCGGCTCGTGTCCGGCATGCCGGCGGAGTTCGATTTCCTGGGGCTGCTGGCCGACACGTTCGAGCTCGAACCAACGACGGCCGATGGCCCGTCTCTGCTGGCCGAAATGGTGCGGGCCGGCGCTCTGGGCGTGGCCACCCCGAGCGGTCATTGGCTGGCCCGGCCCCGTCCGGGAGGGGCTGACGCCCGCTATGACCTGGATTCGAGCCGGGTCGATGCGGCGCTGCACCGCCTGCCGCCGCACGCTCTGGTTTACGAGCACGACCCCGTCCGGGCCCTGGCCGAGGTCCGCTCTGGAGCGGCCAACGCCGCCGTATTGTGCCGGCCGGCCACCGTGAGCCAGATCGCCCGGACCGCAGAAGGGGGCGAACGGATGCCTCCGAAGACGACTTTTTTCTGGCCCAAGCCCCGCACAGGCATGGTGTTCCGGGATTTCAGCACGACCTCGGGGCCGTCAGCGGCGGGCTGAACGCTCAGGCTGCATTTATCTTCCCTTCATCTCCGAGGTTGATACTTGAGGCGAAGGCGCCGGCCGCCGAAGTGACTCCGGAGCAAGGAGGAAGGCCCCGCATGAACGATGACGACAAGGACGCAGAGCTTTACCAGTTCACGCCGCCCCCGCCCCGCCCCGGCGGCGCCCCGCGCAAGCCCCGGCGCCGGCGGCTGACCAAAACGGCGGCGGGGCTGGCAGTCATACTCGGGGCGGGCGCCGGAGGGGCGGCCGTGGCCTCCGCCACCAGTGCTGGGCCGGCCTCGAACACGCCCGCAGCCAGCGCCCCTGCGCCCGGTACCAACTCATCTCGCGGTGCCCGGTGGGCTCCGGCGTGGTTTTCTCCGGCCCGGGGCCCGGAGGCCCCATGGCGGTGGCGGCCCATCGGAGGCTTCGGTATGGGGCTCGGAGGAGCCATCCACGGCAGCTTCACTGTCAAGGGGCCGAGCGGTACTTACGAGACCATCGACACGCAGTACGGCACGGCGGAAGCGGTCAGCTCCAGTTCGATAACGGTGAAAAGCGCCGACGGTTTCAGCCAGAGCTATTCCGTCGACTCCTCCACCATCGTGGACGCCGACCCCAGCGGCATCTTGTCCGTGAAAGTCGGTGACACCGTAAGTATCCAGGGACTGGTCAGCGGCTCCACTGTTAAAGCCGAAAGGGTCCTCGATGTAACCCAGGTCAAGGCCCACCACCCGTCCTGGGGCCCGGCCACCCCTCCGGGCCTGACGGCTCAGGTGGGCCGGGAGGGTCGGGCGGCTCGGGAGGGACGGGCGGGTCGGCAGCCTGACGCCCGCCCTCCCGGGTCGCCCAGGGACGCAGGTGCCGTACCTTACGAGGCGGCGATAGCCTCGCCCCATGACCTTTGACATAAAAGCTGAGAAGACCACGCTGGTCGGCCACGGCGGCGAAGAGATCGAGGCGTACATGGCCCAGCCCATCGGGGACGGGCCTTACGGCGGGGTCGTCGTCATCCACCACATGCCCGGTTTTGACCGCAGCTCAAAGGAGATCGCGCGGCGGTTCGCGGCGGACGAGGGCTTGATCGCCGTTATGCCCCACCTGCACAGCCGGGAGGGAAAGGGTGCCAGCCCCGATGATGCGTCGGCCGCCTCTCGGGCCGCCGGCGGGGTGCCGGACGACCGCCTGGTGGGCGATGTGGACGCGGCTATGAAGAAGATCAAGTCGCTCCCGGCTTCCAACGGGAAGGTGGGGACCATCGGTTATTGCTCGGGCGGGCGCCAGTCTTTCCTGGCCGCCATTTCACTGAAACCTCGACGCCGCGGTTGATTGTTACGGGGCTTTTGTCGTCGGTACGCCGCCCGAGGGCATGGGGCTGAAGGCCACGCCATTGGTCGACCGGGCCAAGGACCTGTCCTGCCCACTGCTCGGCTTGTTCGGCGCCGATGACAAGTTCCCGTCTCCCGACCAGGTGGCCGAGCTCGAAAAAGCGTTGGCGGAACACGGGAAAACCTACGAGTTCCATTCTTATGAAGGCGCCGGGCACGCTTTCTTCGACGTGGACCGCCCCTCTTACCGCCCCGAGGCGGCGGTGGACGGCTGGCGCAAGATCCACGATTTCTACGGCCGTTACCTCGCCTCCTAGAGAGCCAGTGGCCATGTGCACTTACCAAACTGAACGTATTTCTGTGACCGGTAGCGGGAAAGGGGCGTCAGGGTGGTTCCCGTTGACGACGGCAACGGTCTACCTCGACCACCCCGTCCATGCCCCGGCCGCCCATACCCTCAACGTCGATTTCATCAACCCGGGACAAGGGCCATCGGCGCGCGTCGCCGTAGAGCTCGACCCCGCCTCAGCCAGATCTCTGGCGGAGGCAATCCTGCTCACGACTGGAGACGACCAGGGGCCGACTCTGGCTCTTAGCGCCGGCGCCGCCCCCATCCGGTCAGGCTCGTCGAGTTCGCCGCCGCTCCAGGCGGCGAACAGGCGAGCGTAGTGGCCGTCGGCCTCGATCAGTTCTTCGTGGCTGCCAATTTCTACCAGCGCCCCGTCCCGTACTACCGCCACCCGGTCGGCCCGTTCGGCTGCCGTCAACCGGTGGGCGACCACGACGACAGTGCGCCCGGCGGCCAGGGCCGCCAATGCCTCTTCAGCTTGGCGTTCGGTGCCGGGGTCGATGCTGGAGGTGGCCTCGTCCATGATCAACACGGCCGGGTCGGTGAGGGCGGCCCGGGCCAGGCTAACCAGCTGGCGCTCGCCGGCCGACAGGTGTGAGCCCCTCTCCCCCACGTCGGTGTCCTCGCCCAGAGGCAGGCTGTCCACCCAGCGTGTGAGCCCGAGTTTGGCGATGGCCGCCCGGGCTTCGTCGTCGGTGGCGCCGGGACGGCCGAGGGCCACGTTTTCGAGCACCGTGCCCCGGAAGAGGAAACCCTCCTGCGGCAGCACGACGATCCGTTCCCGCACGTGAGAGACGAGGGCCTTGCGCAGGTCGACACCGCCGAAGCGCACCGAGCCTGAAAGCGGGTCGTACAGGCGCCCGGCCAGCTTGGCCAGCGTCGACTTCCCCCCACCAGTCGGCCCGACCAGGGCCAAGCGCTCGCCGGCCTCGATGCGGAGGTCGACCCCCTCCAGGACCCGGCGTTCCTCCAGCGTCTCGGGGTCGTCGTCGGGGCTGGCGCCGTAGGCGAAGTCAACCGTGCGCAGCTCGAGCGTCCCTTGCGCCGGCAGGGCGGCCGGGCGCTCCGGGTCGGACATGGCCGGTTCCACCTCCAGCAGGCGGTACACCGTGGCCAGGGCCGCCCCCGACGACTGGAGCAGGTCGAACAGGGCCGAGAGGCTGGTTATGGCGTTGAACAGGTTGGCCAGGTACAGCACGAAGGCGGCCACCACGCCGACGGTGGTCAGGTGGGCGCCGACCAGGAAAGCCCCGCCCACCAGCACGATGGCGGCGGACAGGACCCCCGACGCTTCCACCTTGGGGAAGAACCGAGAGGACAGCCGCACCGTAGCCAGCTCCCCGTCGAGCTGGACCAGGTTGACCTTCTTGAACCGTTCGATGGTGGCGTCCTCCTGCCGGAACGCCTGCACCACCCGCACGCCGGCCAGGCTCTCGTCCAGCGTGGCCAGGGCGTCGCCGATCTGGTCCCGCACCAAGGTGTAAGCCCGCGTGGAATTTTTCCGGTAGCGAGCGGCGGAAATGACGACGGGCACCAGCGACAGGACCACTACGCCCCACAGCAACGGCGACATCACTATCAGCACGACCATGATGGCGATGAACAGGCCGATGCTGGTCACGAAGCTAGATAGGCCGCTCTGGACCAGGCTTTCGAGCACGTCGATGTCGGCCGTCATCCGCGACAACAGCTGGCCCGAGCTCTCGGTCTCGAAGAAGGCCAGGGGCTGGGCCAGCAGGTGGCTGAACACGCTCTTGCGCAGGTCGTTCAAGAACGATTCGCCGATGCCTGAGACTTGCAGGGTCTGGAGCCGGGTGAGCACGAAGTAGGCGGCGCTGACCGCCAGGTAGGCGATCCCGCAGATCGTGACGGTCATCATGGACTGGTGTTCGACGAGGCCGTTGTTGATCATGTAACCGACGATGGCCGGGCCGGCCAGCGTGGTGCCCAGGCCGGCCAGGAGGACGACCATGGCTACCGTGATGCGGCGCCGGTAAGGGCGGAGCGATTTCACGGTCGGCTTGAGGAACCCTGGAGCGCGTTCCCCGCCGCCGGCCTGCTTGGCCCGCCGGCGGCTGGACCACCTCATGCGGGGCACTTCCCGGCCTCGCTTTCCCAGTCCTCCATGCCCAGGACCTCCCGGTACCGGGCGGACTCGGCGCACAGGCGGTGGTGGCTCCCCTCGGCCAGGACCCGGCCTCTGTCCACCAGGACGACGCGGTCGGCGGCGGCGATGGTGGCCGGCCGGTGGGAAATAATGATCGTCGTCTTTCCCGTCCTGGCCTCCGCCAGCGCCCGTACCACCTGCAGCTCCCGGGGGGCGTCCACGGCGGAAGTGGCGTCGTCGAGCACGAGGACCCGAGGGTCGGCCAGCAGGGCGCGGGCCAGGGCGATGCGCTGGCGCTGCCCGCCGGAGAGCGAGAGCCCCCGTTCGCCCACCATGGTGTCGTAGCCGAGAGGTAGAAGGTTTATGAACTCGTCCGCCTGGGCCAGGTGGGCGGCTTGGACCAGTTCCTCGTCCGTGGCGTCGGCTTTCCCCACCCGCAGGTTGGCGGCAATGGTGTCGTCGAAAAGGAAACTGTCCTCGAACACGACCGCCACCGCTTCCCTCAGGCTCGACAGGCTGAGGTCCCGCACGTCCACGCCCTCCAGGGTGACCGAGCCGCTCCCGGTGTCGTACAGGCGGGCCAGCAAGGAGAGGACGGTCGTCTTGCCTGACCCGGTGGCGCCCACCATGGCCACCACCTCGCCGCCGTCGATGTCCAGGTCGAAATGGTTGAGCGCCGGACGGGTGACGGCCTGTGTGGCCCGGCCGTCGGGTAGGTAAAAGCTGACGTTGGAGAAATTGACCGCGCCCGGGCCGGCCGGCAGCCGGCGCGGCTGGGCCGGTTCAGCCACCGCGCTCTGGCGCTTCATGATGGTGTCCAGGCGGTAGCCCGACACGACGGCCCGCTGGATCATGACTATGTAGGCCCCGATCGACTGGAGGGGGCCGGTGAGCATGGCCAGGTAGGCGTTGAAGGCGACGAGCATGCCCACGCTCAGTTCGTGATGTATGACCAGGTAACCGCCGAGCCAGTTGACCACGGCCAACTCGACCATGGGGACGGTGTTCAACGTGGGCAAGTAGCGGGCCCTGGTCGTCACCACCCTCATGGCCTCGACCCGGACCTCGTCGGCGGAGTCACCCAGCCGGCGTTCCATGACCGGTTCGGCGCCGAAGCCCTTCACGGCCCGGATACCGGAGATCGTCTCTTCGACCACGCCGGCCAGGGCGCCCCGCTTGCGCTGCAGGTCGGCGATGGCTTCCCGGACACGGCGGGAGAAACGCTGCGAAGTGATGGCCACCAGGGGCAAGGCGACCACCGCCACTATGCCGAGGAGGGGGCTGGTGACCAGCAAAATGACGGCAACGGCGACGGCCAGGGCGGCGTTGGCCACCCAGAAGGGGGCCGATGCCACTACTGCCTGTATCTGGAACAAGTCGCTAGTGACCCGGGACAGCAACTGGCCCCGGTTGACGTTCGAGTGGTAGCCGACGTCCAGGGTCAGGAGGTGGTCGTGGAACCCTCGCCTCAGCTCGGACTCGACATGACGAGAGGCCACGCCGTTGTACCAGCGCCTGGCCCCCGATGACAGGCCCTGCACGATGCCCAACGTTGCGATCACCGCGACGTAGACGGCGAAGCGGTGCCACTCCTTCGAGATCAGGCCGTCGTCGACGGCGTCGCCCAGCAGGATCGGGATGGAGGCGGCGGCCGCCGCCGCCATCAGCGCCCAGAAAACCGACGACCACAGCACATGCCAGTGGCCCGCCATCGCCCTGCGCATGAAGGCCCAGCCCTCGCGGGCCCGGCGCCGGCGTTCGGCCGCCTCGTCTTTCTCGCTCGTGTTACTCGCGCTGAGCGGGACCTCGGGGGCCAGCGGGGGCGCGACAACCTGACGTCTGTCCTTTAGTGCGGGTCTCGCTTGGGACCACCCTCTCCAGCTCTGGCTCTTGCCCAACCCCGCGTCGCGCGCACTCAGATAAGAACAACGAGGTCCTCGGCCCCGTCGTCCCCTGTCGGCTCAGGGACGGCTCTTAACAACCTAAACGACAAACACCCAATGGTTCAACGATTTACCAACATCTCCGTGGCCAGGCCTCCCCAAGCTCGGCCCTCCAGGTCTCTCAGGCATTCCTCAGCTAGCGCTCAGCGCTTCTTGAACCAGGCGTCGCATACTGGCCAATGGTGAAAGGAGATGCTCTCGGAGGCCCCCTCGACTAGCTGGCAAATATCCTCCTCAACTACCTCGGGCCAGCGCCGAAAAAATACCGAGAGGTCGCATCTTTCCCCGCTATCCTCCCTGGAGCCGATCAGAGTTCCCCCCCTCTCTGTGGCTCCCGAGCGGGGATTGGCCGTCTGCCTGCAGGTTCGCTTGCAGGCAGACGGCCCTATCTTTTCTGGCTTCTTGTCTGAACCGGGTGGGCGCCGGTAGCCGGCACTGGCCTCGCCCCTGCTCCTACTGCCACTGCGGCGGGCCGGGCGGCCCCCACTGGCGCCAACCCTGGCTCTGGCCGGTGAAATTTACCCAGGCGCAACACAACAGTTGCACCACGGAAACCATTCGCCGGTAAAGTAACTAACGCCGCGCAGGATGGCGGCAGGCCCAGGGGAGCCCCCCCTCAACCCTGGGTCGGGCCGGTCACGAGCCCTCGCCACCCCTTCCGGGGCTCGTGACCGGTTCCGAGCGGCACCGGCTATGCCGGGCTTCTAATTGTCTACCTCAGTCGAGACACCGTGTCTGCGCGCCCCCGAGATACCGGAAAGCTGCTTGGCGGCAGGGGCCGGAGTCGAGTATGGCTCGGGCGAACTCGCTCGCCGCCGGGGCAGGCTGTCGGGGCCGCTGTCGGGGCCCGCCGTCCGGGCCCGCTGTCGAGGCTCCAGCCAGCACAAGCGCTTCCGCCCCCCACTTCGCCGGCTTGGTCCGCCCTCCGAGCCCGCAGCCGGGTGACTGCTCGCCCGCCGTGTTTGCGTAGCCTTTTTGACCATGCAGGCCGCCGGCGAGCCAGTGCGCCTGACCACCATCGCTCGGGAGTGGGGCCGCATCGGGTGCATCGGGTTTGGGGGGCCGCCGACCCACATCGCCTTGCTGCGGAAGCTGTGCGTCGTCGACCGGGAGTGGATCACCCCCAGCGAGTTCGAAGATGGCATCGCCGCCTGCAACCTGCTCCCCGGCCCGGCGTCGACGCAGTTGGCCATCTTCTGCGCCTGGCGGCTGCGCGGTTGGCGAGGTGCCCTGGTCGGTGGGTTCTGCTTCATCGTCCCCGGCCTGATCGTCATCCTGGCCCTGTCCGCCCTTTTCCTGGGGAAGCACCCCGCCCAGTGGGTGAGAGGCGCCGAAGCCGGAGCGGGGGCCGCCGTAGCCGCCGTCGCCGTCAACGCCGCTATCTCGCTCTTCCCGGCGAGTTGGCGGCGGGCCGGGCTGGCACGGCGCGAGCGGGCCCGCTGGGTCGTCTACGCCTTGGCCGGCGGGGCGTCGGCGGCCACCATCGGGCCTTACCTGGTACTTGTCCTGCTGGCGGCGGGCGTGGCCGAGGTCCTTTTCCGGTCGACCGACCGGGAACCGGGCGGCGGAGCGTCAGCCACCGGTTTGTTCGCCCTGTTGGCCGCCGTGGCCCCGGTAGGCGGCCTGGCCGCCCTGGCGTGGGTGGCGTTCAAGGTGGGCGCCCTTTCTTATGGCGGCGGCTTCGTCATCATCCCCCTCATGCAGAGCGACGTCGTCCACCACTACCACTGGATGACGAACACCCAGTTCCTGAACGCCGTCGCCCTCGGGCAGATCACCCCCGGTCCCGTCGTACAAACCGTGGCCGTCGTCGGTTACGCCGTCGCCAAGGTGGGCGGAGGGCTCCTGGCCTCGCTCGTGGCGTTCACGCCCTCGTTTTGTTTTGTCCTTTTCGGCGCCCGCTACTTCGACCGGATTCGGGCCAGCTCGAGAGTGCAGGCCTTTCTGTCCGGGGCCGGCCCGGCCGCTATCGGCGCCATTGCCGGCTCCGCTATCCCCCTGTCGCTGGCCCTCGAGCATGTGTGGCAGGCGGGCGTGCTGGCTGCCGCGGCTGTGTACCTGCTGGCCCTGCGGGGGAACGTGGTCATCGGGTTGCTGGCCGCCGGCGCCGTCGGGGTGGTCGGGTCCTTCGCGGGGTTGCCCGTTGGCTAGCCATGTGCTCGGCGTCCGGGCCGTCGTAAGGTTGGCCGCGGCAGAAGGTTGGCGGCGCGATAATAAGCTCGAACCGTGCAGAGATGGAGATGACCAGCGTGCGGACCGTTTATGGCGTGGTGGTAATGGCTCTGGCGGTCCTGTGTTTCGCCCTGTCGGGCGTCGCTGGTGCCCAGGGGACCGTGACAGCTCGCGTACCTCTGGTGGAGTGCGTAACGGGAGCGGGGACCACCTCAGGGCCTAAACCGATGTCGGCCACCAAGGCGCTCAACATGGCACCCGTTCTGGCCGGCAAGATGGCGGCTTACACCGACGACCAGGGCGAGATGTACGTGCTGGCCCCACTGGGGTGGACGTGCCAGGCCAGCCTGGGAGCCGACGGGAACGACTCGATCGCCGTCTACCCGCCGGGCGAGGTGGGGACCTCGCAGTTCGCCCTCGTCCACAGCTGGCCTAAGTCGGCCCAGGCCGTGACGGGAGACCTCCTGCCCGCGTGCTACGCCTGCTTCGTGGGCCAGGCATGCACGTTCTTCCCGGCGGCCGAGCACGACCTCGTGCACGACTTCAGCGGGCAGCTGTCCTGCACGCCCCTGCCATCAGGCCAGGCCGTCTCGCGCGTCAGCCCGAGTGTCATCGCATTTAACGACCCGGCCGGCGTATTGGGGACGGGCGAACCGTCGGGAGGCGACTACCCCGCCGTAGGAGTAGTCACGTTCAAGGACCGCTCGCCCGGCGGGACGTACGGGAGCGCGATGGAGACGTGTACCTTGCCGAAGACCGAACACGCCATGTGCAACGCAGCGCTGCAGGACTTCATCGCCGGTTGGGAGCAGCGGACCACACCCTGAACGGCGCTCGAGGGTCAGCTCCTGGTGGCAGGCGGCAGTGGACCGCTGGGACGCAGGCCGTGGGAGACGAGGCTGGTACGAGCCGCTCGCCCATTTGACCATAGGGAGGAGGCGGATCCCGGCTCAGTGGCTGTGGGGCTAGCCGCCAAACCACTTCTCTCAGGAGTGGACTGGTCTGCTGCCCTCATACACCTCGCAGGCGGTCCAAGACGGGTTCGAAAGCATCCACCAAGTGGGGGAACACCCCGATATACGACGCACCCGCCTCTTCTCGGACGTGCACAAGATGTTCGGCGATCTCATCGACGGTACCGAACACGAGGTAAGGCGAGTCGAGGAGGTCGTCGACCGTCACCTCGCCATCCATCACGAACTGTCCCAACCGCTCGGCCAGTTCGTCGAGATAAGCGGTCGCCGCACCTCGTCGGTTCGTGGTCACGACGGCATCGAAGATTAGCGTGTTGACCTCGAGGTCTTTCCACCTCTCCCCTGCCGCACTGCGCACGACTGCGATCTTTTCCTTAAGCGACCTGAGCGGGAGCTGGCTCGCCCGGAGCCCACCACCAGGTGCCGAGGCAGGAAGGGCGCTAACGATGTCGGCCTCCGCCGCAGCGAAGCTCAACAAGCGACGTCCCCCACCACCCAGCATCAGGGGCGGGCGCGGCTGCTGAGATGTCGGAGGGTGGGGCGTATAGTCCCGTACGCGGTAGTGCGTACCCTCGAAGCTGAAGGTCTCGCCCCGGAAAGCCAGCTTGGCGATCTGCACCGCCTCGGTGAGGCGCTCGAAACGCGTCCCCCCTCGGTCGAATGGGATGCCAGCCATTTCGAACTCCTGAGGGATATACCCGCCACCGATGCCAAACTCGAGGCGACCGCCGCTCAACACGTCGACAGTGGCCACCTCTTTGGCCATCACGACTGGGTGGCGGAAGTCATTGCAGAGCACGCAAGTGCCCAGGCGCAACTCAACGCGCTCGGCCAACATCGACAAAGTTGAAAAAGGTGCTAGCTGCTGGAACAGGTGGTCAGGGATGACGAAGACGTCGTACCCGTGTGACTCGGCCTTATTGGCGTCGGAGAGCAAACCCGACCTAGTCGTTTGGAACGAGGCGGTGGCAAAACGGAACGGCCGGACCTCAGCCACAGGCGGGCCAATCGGTGTCCGGGGCACGCTCCACGGTGACCCCCGCCGAGTCGCACTGGGCCCCATCAGCTGCCCGGTCCACAGCTGTGTTCGGAGAGGTCGCCAACGGACACCCCGCTTCCTTCAGGTACGCAAAGAGTAGCGAGAAATGCGTAGTCGGTTCTTGCCGACGAATGCTGAGCCCATCCCGTCGCCCATGCCGGCTGGGAGCAGCGGACCGCACCCCTGGGCCCTGCTCCAGGCTTCGCTCCTTGGTGGCGAGGGGCCCGGCCCATAGGTCGTGGGCCGCCGTCGCAGGGGCGCCTCATTTGCTGAGCGATTTACAGCGGCCGGTTGGAAAACCCGGGCGCGGTGTACAGGCGCCACACTTCCCGGGTCTCCGCCTGGGGCTCTTGCAGCGGGTGGAGGCGCTGGCGGATGACCAGGGTGAGACGCCGGTAGAGGTCGTCCACTTTGGCTGGCCGTCCCGCCCGGCCGAGGGCGTGCATCCAGAGGCGGAAGAGTTCCTCGCGTGTGGGCTCCAGTAGCAGCCCCTTTTCGACGGCCCACACCACGGTTTCCAGGTCGCCGGCATCGAGAGCGAGCTGGCCCAAGTCCTCGGCCGCGTCGACGGCACGGGCCGAAAACGTCATATCCAGGTGCTCGCTGGCTACCCACTCGAAGAACTGGCTAGACAGTGTCCCGCCGAACGGTTCTCCGCGGACCAGTTCCAGTGCCCTGCGCAGGCTCGCAATTGCGTCAGCTGGCGGCTGCCGGCGGGCGTTCGCCAGGTACTGTTCGAACCTCGCCCAGTCCGAGGTGACGTCCGCAGATAGGCGGTAACCCTGGGGCGAATAGGCGATGCGTTCTTTGCCGGCGGCGCTGTAGCCAAGAATTGACCTCGCTCGCGAAATGAGGTTCATTACCGTTTTTCGTTGTGGGCCGTTGATGTTGTCCTTAGTGGCGTCCAGAGGCCAGAGGGCGCCGGCGATCTCGTCCGCTGTGACCGGCCGTTCGTGCGAGGCCATGTAGGCCAGCAGCGACAGCGCCGCCATTCGCCGGGACGGCTCGAGCGCGGCCATATCTCCGCCGTTCACATCGACCGGTCCGAGGACGCAGATCTCAACGTCGCCGCGTTGGGGCGGCAATAATTCGCGCTCGGAGAGATGTTCGACGGGCGGAGCGTCAGGGCCATGGCCGCCGTTTGTGCGCGCATCCGTCAATTCCTCGTCTGACTGCTCAGGATGGCTCGAGGTCCCACTCCCTGCGTACGCCTCGGGCCCACCAGCTGCACGCAAAGCCTCGCCCAACAACGCAACCTCCTCGGGTTCGTAGCTCGTTTTGAACGCGAACGACACGGGCCGATCACCGAGCTGCCCCTGGAGTGTGCCTCGCCCGCCCGTCGAGAGGACAACTTTCCAGCGAGCACCTTCATAAGGCCCGGCACCGGCTACCGCTACGCCGCTTTTGTCCGGGAGGGCTGCTTCTGCTAGGCACTGCATCGCGCTGGCTGGCGTGCCCCTAAAGGCGATTACAACGTTGGGCAGCGCTTCACAGGCCACCGCCCGCACTGCAGAGATCGAAACCGAACTCGCCTGTTCCTGCTGGGCCCCAGAAACGCGGTCCAATTTCTCGGCCAGGTCGAATGCCTTGTCGCTGGCCACTTTTTGCAACCCTGGTACCGCGCCTAAAGGGGAATCCCCTAACGCATATAGCCCGGCCAGCATCTCGTCCGACCATGGCTGACTGGCGAGTTCCAGGACCATGCGGCCCAGTGCGCCTTGCACCAAACTCTCGGGACCTTCTACCGAAAGCGAGCCAGAGTGCTCGAGGTTAAGCAGCAACTCGCCCTCGTCCATCTCGCCCAGGCTCACCAGGGCCGGCCAAGCCGGCCAATGCTCGGCCGCCAGGGCTTCCAGTTCCTCGAGGGTGACGTCGGCGTCCAATAGCAATGTCGTCCCGTCGTCGGTGGGCGAAAACCAACCGAGCGAACCGTTCACTTCAGGCGAGACAAATACTTCCAGACCGCCAGCTCCTACCCGCACTAGCGCCAGGGACGGGACGGGCGCCACGCCTTCTAGCGACATTTCTTCCACCAGGCCGCTGAAATAGCGCACCGCTTGGTCCACCCACCGAGCCTTCTCGGGTTGGGCGATAGCCCGGGCCCGTCTCTCGGCCGCTTCGACGTCGAAAGCGTTGCGCGGAATTGCCTGGCCTTTCGGTCGCCAATGTCCGAACTGACGACGGGACCGGTCGAGGCTCCAGACGATGGTGCCGCCAGCGATGGCGCCGATGCCGGCCGCAATCCCGGCGGCGAGGACGACGTCGGCGCTGTCGCTGTAATCTGACGTCTCGCTGCCGTCCTCTTTTCGGGGCAGGCGGCCATTATCTCTTTGACCGTCCCTTTGGCCGCCGTGCGCATTGTGACCTGAGGTCGCCGGGGCTGGCGGAGGCGGCAAGGTGGCCGGGGTTTCGATCGTCGTGTTGCCGGCGGCCATCGGGGCGGCTGCCGTCCGAGCAGTCGTCGCCGTACTTGTACTACTGGCAGGGACGCTCGTCATGGGGACATTGGTCGTGGGAGCACTCGCCGCCGGGATGGTGGTCGGCGGGATAGTTGTCGAAGGGACGCTGGTTGAGGGAGCACTCGGGGCAGAGATGGTGGTCGAAGGGACGCTCGTCGGAGGTTCGCTCGACCGAGGGCCCGTCGTCGGGGTCGAGATCGTTTTCGTCTTGCTAACTGGCTTGGGGTCGCGTTGGCGCGGCGCCACGGCCTCGGCCGAGGTCTCTCGCTTGTGGGGATGGTGGGACGGGCCGGCGCCATTATTCGGCTGCCGAGCAGTCTCTCCTCCTACGACTGTCGTCCCGACGGCGTTGGGTGGCATCACCAGTACCCAACCGACGTATATCCAATGGTCGTCTACCAAAGCGCGTCCATCAGGTTGCAAGCGGCCGTAGTTGAGGGCCTCGATCTCGCTGTCCAGGCGCCAGTCGCCTAAGTGCTCCTCGGCCAGGACGGAAAGGCAGTCCCCCGGTTGTACCACTATGACTTTGGTACCTGGGGGAAGGCCGGCGAACCCGTTTTGCTCGCTGGGAACTTCAGCGATGTTCTCGGCGATGGGTGCTGCGTCTGAGATGGCATGGTCCACCCGGCCTGGGTGGGGAAAGTGACGGCCGATGGCCGTACTGCTCACGCGAGCAGGAACGGCTGAGGATAACCTCAGCCCGGTTGACGCACTCGGCCGGGGCCGATTGGCCTCGATTGGTCGGGTGATAGCCGTGATGTGCGGTTTGGCGGTAGCTCCCGAAACGG
This sequence comes from uncultured Acidimicrobiaceae bacterium, assembly GCA_963749305.1. Taxonomy (GTDB): domain Bacteria; phylum Actinomycetota; class Acidimicrobiia; order Acidimicrobiales; family Palsa-688; genus Fen-671. The sequence continues at coordinate 67,281 of CAVVMN010000008.1, read as the reverse complement.
CGGCCGCAGACCCGATGGAGGAGGCAGCTACGGAAGCGACGGCTAACGAATCGACGACCCGTCTAAGGACCGGGAGAGTGATCAAGCGTGATTTTGCGACGAGCCTACGTTGGCCGCTGAGAGCGGCGGCCGCGTATAGCAACGTACTGAGTAGGAGCCAGGCCGAAACGGCCAGGCCTAACAACCGCAACATGGCAGTAAAGGCCAAGTCTGGACCGGTCGACTGCAGCCAGGTGCTGAGGTGGGCGAAGTCGACGGTCCCGAGCAGCGTAGATGCTCGGAGAAAAAACACGAAGGCGACGACCTCGCACGCGAACACGATGAGAGCGTCTGAGTAACGCCGCCACCTACTGCCTGCCATTTAGGGTCCCTTCCTGGGTATTTGCCGGGCGCCACATGCGCGTGTGACGGCTGCCGTCGGGCATCCTCACTGCATCGCCTTGAGCGAAAAAGCCGAACCTGGCGTAGTACGCTGCCAGTTTCTCGTTGCTGGCATCGAGCGCGAGTGAGCATCCATTCCGATCCTTTTCGCGGATGAGCTCGCGTAATAGTGCGGCTCCCGCCCCCGGCAACGTGCTGGCCAACGAATGCATGTAGACGTGGCGGCCAGGTGGAGTTAACTTCTTTAGCTGGTGGTTCGCAGCGCGCCCTCGGAAGGCGCCGACAACGCCGGGCATAAGAAAGGCAATCACGAATGCGGCTAAAGCGCTGCCGGCATATGGCGAAAGCACCCCGGCGGTGGCGATTAAAGGCACAAGTCCCGCAACCAGAACCGTAAAGCGGCCTTTCCGGAGCCCAAGCAAGCAAACGGCCTGTCCAGAGGGGTGGGCCCGGCAGTCGTAAACGGTTAAAGCGAAGAACATGCCCGTTCGCAAGTGGAACTGTCTCGTTTTAGCCCTGCGGTTGGCGACACTAAAGGCTGCTGCCTGGACGCCGGCGAGCTGCCAGCGCGAATGCTTTGTGCGGTTGGGCAATCTCGGGCTCTTCTCGGTGCAGTGGGCCGCTCCTAGCGCCTTTTTTGCTCGTTCTTTTACAAAAACGCGCCGAGAACCCTCATTTGCACCGAGAAACGGCTCGCCTGTGAACATTTTCAGCCCTCCTGGGTAGGCATGAGTACGGACCGCACCTCCTGGACCACGTAAGGGGCGCTTGTCCCGGGCTCTACGTAGTTGCCAAGACTTTCTGTCCCTGTGCCGCCTGCGCCGGCGTAGGAGAAGGTGCCCGTGTAGTCGACCAATAGGCTGACTATATAGGTGCCCTTGTAGTCGTACGTATGCGTAACAGATGGGTCGAATTCGCTACCGGGCGTTTGGCTGGTGTCGGTGGAGCCATCGCCGAAGTTCCATTGGTAAGCCACCGGCGTCGCTGTCGTCGTGACTGAGTACCCGTTTATCGTCGCCGTTACCGTCACCGCCCCTCCGACCCCAGTGACCCAGAACCAGCTCGGTAGTTGGGTAATGCCGACGGTCGCTGGATTGATGGCGAGAGCGGGTGAAGGTAGGGAGACATGAGCCCAGACCTCGGCCGGCGTGGGCGGAGGCGGCGGCGGCACGTTGGGTTTGGGTATCGCTTGCGACGGGCACACCACGATCGGAGTTCCGATCGGTTGGCCGTTAGGCCCGTACTCCTGCAATGCTTCCGGCATATCGGGCCCTGTCGGGTTCGGGCACGTGATGTAGCCCCAATCGTTGTCGGCCGGCTTATAGGTGTACCCGCTGCCATTTGTGTCAGGCTTCGGGTCTTCTGGCTGGGTCGGGGTGGGTTGGCTGGGTGAACCGCCGCATCCGGCGGTGGCACCCACGACGGGACCCAAGACTGCCAAATCCACCGCAACCAGTCCCCATCCGCCGCCGTCCGCGCGCCAGCCAGAGGCTACGTTCTGCCAGCAAAGCACAATGACGAGGCACTGGAAACGCGCGATTACACTATCGTCTCTTCATTTTGTCCCTCCAATGTCGCTCCCATAGCCCGCATTCCAGCCAATGGTTGAGTCCAGCTTCCATACTCATCGATGCGAAACTGCCTATCGCAACGGCTATTTGGACTAGGGTGATGCTTCACGGCTGTCGGTTCCCCCGCCTGCGTGTATCCGACGACTTCGTCTGTCGCGATTCAGGTACGGCTCGGTTATTTGCTTTATTACGACGTCGATCACAGCCGGTGAGTATTCAGTGCGATGACCGACCGAGACTTTTCGTCACCGGAGCGTCGCCACGGTAGGCGCCGTTCGACGCTTGAGGAAATCCACTTGAGTTGGGTCTGGGCGGTACATGCCATCCGCGTGTCGACCATTGTCTCATCAAGTAGACCTGAGGGTTGTAGATGTTTGAGTTGTCGGTGGCGAAATTCTTCACAAGGTTCGGATTCGGGTGCGAGACCCAGCCAATCCGAGTAGTTGCACTAAGAGCAATAAACGCGGTCTTGAGGTTTGTGCTGTAGGCGCCGGCGAGACTTGGCGCCACCCTGCGGGCTGCTGGCCACGTCGACGGACTTCCCCCACCCATAACGGTCGTGGGCGTCGTGTGCGCCGGCCTCCCTACCGCCAACGACTCGGGCGACTGCCACGACGCGCTCGCTAGAACGGCCAGACAGACCATGACGCCGGCCAAGGCGAGCCTACACCGTCTCACCCTTTTTCTCATAGCTGATCCCACCCTTCCTTTACGAGCATTGGCTTCCTATCACCGAGCCCACCGGAGCACTCGAGGCCATCGCGGTTACAACCAGCGGCCTATCCCCCTCGACCAGCGACAGAAGTGTGAGGCGCACGTCCTCTTGCAGCCTTACCGATATCTGCCGGTCTCCCGGGCTCACCGAGATGTCGACCGTGGCGAGGGGGCCGAGATTGTGCTGGGAGGCCAGGTTCGCCTCCGCCAGGGCGGCGGCCGCGGACGGGTCGAGCACCAGACAACCGGTAGCCCGGTACTGCTGTACGTCTATCCCGGAGGAACCGGCCGTGGCGGCGTCCTCCGCCGCCGATTGGAGCGAACGTTGCGCGGCGATCCCCCGCCACAGGTCGATGGTGAGACCTCCGAGAGGCAACAACATCAAAGCCAGAAGCAGGCACCACACGATCATCGCGTCGCCCCGCTCGCTTTGGTCGACGGGCCGGGCGCGATTGTACGAGCGTCGAGCAGCTCGGCTGAGGCCCAGGCCCCTCATGTGCTCGAGTCCCGGTACGAGTCCACGTGCTCCGTCGAGCTTGCGGTGTAGTGCAGCGCCCCGACGAACCCGAGACCAGGAAGGTTCCCTGCCGGTATCACGACGGTTACGGCAGCACTGACCGTTCCACCGGGGTGAGCGACCCGGAGTAGGTAACGGTCAGGTCGGCGGGTGGCAGCCCGTCCCCGGCGACCAATTGCGAAACGGCCTCATCTGCAGCAGAAATCCCATCGTCCCAGTCGTCGGCCGTCACGAGTGCCCGGGCGGCCGTGCGTGCTGCGTCTTGCGCGTCGACGGCTCGCTGCTCCCAGGTCGGCAATGTGAGAACGAGCACCATTACTGGCATGACGATCAGAGTCGTGCCCAGCAAAAGGGTGAGTGGGATGGCGGACCCTCGTTGGTCCCAGACGCGGCCTCGGAGCATCATTGGGTTGGGACCTCGGCGATAATCGAGATACCGACCAGGGAAATGTGGGCCTCGGCACAAGGGGCAGGAGGCTGGGCAGGGCTCCACCGGCAGAGACGACAATTTCGTTTCCGACCTCTCTACACGTGACTGACACGTCGCCTCCGAACGGACCGGGCAAGAGGCCGCCCTGAACTTGCCTCGCTTCGGTTAGACAAACGGACAGGGATCCGCCGGCCGTGGCACCCGCCTCGGCGGCATCATCGACTGCAGTGCGCATGGCTCCCTTGGCGTATTCGTCGAGGACGAAATTGAGCACTCCGATGAAAAGGGTCAGGAGGATGGCGATAGCCACCACACCCGGGACTACTGCGGATCCCCGATCGGAGCGACCCGGGCGAACATGCTGGTTCAGCCCACGCCGAGCTGTTTGGTCACCCAGTTGAAAACGGTAGAGTCGAGCCCGGAGATCAAGCCGCCGATGGCAACTACGGCGACTATGCCAATAACGATCAGTCCCAGGTTGTCGGTTATTTGGCTTCCTCTTTGATCTCGAAGACGCGTTCGCAAAGCCGTTGCGGCGCTGCGCAGACGCGTCCGGACGGAAGATTTGGAGACGGTGGGCGCGGTCCGAACTGGGCTGGTCATCGGGTCGTCCTTTCGTGTTGAGGCTAGAGGTCGGCATTGTGGACTATCACGGTTATTTTCCAAACAGAAGTTGTGGAAGTGGGGCCAATAGAAACGCGAACAGGACGGGTGCCATAAAGGCCAAGTTGGGCACGACCAGGGACATTTGCCGGCGAGCGGCGCTGCGTTCCACCTCCTCCCGGCGTTGCGCGCGCAACTCGCAGGCCTGGTCGAGCAAGACCTTGCCAACGTCGATACCACCACTGGTGGCGGCCGACAAGAAACGGTAAAAGCGAGCGGCAGCCGGTTCCGGCGTCTCTCGGGCGATCAAGTCGAACGAAGCGGCCTCACCGTAGCCAGCATTTATCATGTGCATCGCTCGGGCCAGTTCCTCCACTACGGGCCCGGAGCCTTGTGTGACTACGTCTGAGACGGCGACGACCAGACTTTTGTTGTTCTCGATCTTGAGAGCAAGTACCGACACCACGGTCGGAAGGTCGCTTCTTATTCGGTCGCATCTTCGCTTGGTCGCCGCCTTCACGCGTTCGGGCATGCGACGTGCCCCGGCGAACACCCCGGCCAGAAAAAACGCCATTACATAGCTGGCGCTTCCAGCGAACGCCCCAACGGCGCCTAGAGCGAGGGGCGTTAGGGTCAACCATCGCAGGTACTGCCGCCGGTAAGACGCGGGAGTCATGTTGAGCCCGGCCTGGCGTAGCGAGAGTTCAAGCGCATCGTCCGTCCCCGTAAGGAGCATCCGGGACAAGAACGAAATCACCCCGCCGGCGAGAGGGCCGAGGACTCGGCGGAGCACCTCGGCGCCCACCGGTGCTCCATTTGGCTGCGACGGCCGGCCGCCGAGGTGAACCCGAGGTCCTTCCAGGTAAAGCGATATCCGGGCGGCAGGCGAGCGGCGAGCGTGGGCCGTGCGCCACGCCACCCACCAGGCCGCCCCTCCCGCAAACATCGCGGCCAGCGCCGCCTCTACGCTCAACTCGTCCACAACCTGTTCTCGAACACCCTCTCCGTGGTGGCGATAGGACGTAGCAGCCGCCGGCAAACCAAGAGGCCAACGAGCGACAAGACTGCTCCGATCAGGACCACAAACAGGCCGAACGGCGAGGCGAAAAACTGCCTGTAGGCGTTGTTGGTGGCGCATAGGAAAAGCAGGACGAGGTAGGGCAACGCAAAACAGCCCCACGTAGCGGCGCGGGACTGCGTCTGCAGGGTCCGAATCTTCTCGGCTAGTTGCAGGTCGGATGTTATTTGAGCACTGAGGTCGGCGAGGACACGCAGGACCGTGTCCGTCCCTTCCTCCACGGCCCCCTCGAAGGCGAGGAGCACCGGGTCCGAGATGGGGTCCGCCAGGTCAGCCCGCACGGCCTCCAGGGCTTGGCGGTCCCCGACGCGCGCTGACATCCGCACGTAGCGGGAAATAGGTGGGCGAAGTGGCTCAGGGCCGGACCTAGCTAGTTCGACCAATGCGTCGTGGAGGGTGGCGACGCCGGCCCCGAGGACACCGACGAGGTAACGCAGGGCATCTGGCCAAGCGGCGCTTCGGGCCGCTGCTTGTTTGCGCCGCTGCCCTGACCAGTACGCATATGGTGTCGCCGCCAGTGCCGCCGCGGGCAGCGCCGATACGACGAACGTCCCCGAAATGGCCAGCAGCACTACGAACGCCATTGCACCCACGCCAACCGACACAGCCCAAAACTGCCCGGGCGTTACGGCGGCGCCGGCTTGTGACAGCCACACTTGAAAATTGTCTCTGTGGCTGCGCTGTCCGCTTTTGCGCGTCCTAAGGCTGGGGCGCTCGGTTTGCGGGTCGGAAAGGGACGTATCGGCACCACCCGTCAACCTCTTCGCGCTTATCCACGTGAAGACGCCGGCCAATAAAGCGGCTACCAGGCTCACCACAGGACCTCGGCCCCCTTGAGCACTTCGGAGATGCCGAGGCCATATCGGGCCAAAAGGCGGTTGCAGCGACGCTCGAGCCGTTCTCCGACCGCCCCACTGCGGAGCTCCAATGGCTCGCCGATGTCGTCACGAGCAAATATCGGGGTCACGGCGACACCGTTCCCGGACGTCGAGAGCTGTGGCGGCACCACCGAGATCTCACTTACCTGACGCTGTACGACCTCTCCCGTATCATCGAGGTCGCAATAGACCACCACGTCGAACATGGCGGCAAAGCGCGTTTCCAGTTCTTCGAACGGGGTGGCCGGTACTGCTTTGGTGGCACAAACGGCTAACGCCTCGAAAGCCCCGGCGGCGTCCTCTGCGTGCACGGCGGCGACCACGCCGATGCCTAACGTGCCGGCCATGAGCAGTTCCCAGGCTTCTGGGCCTTTCAGTTCGCCAAGGACGATCAGTTCAGGAGATGCGACCCGGGCCGAGCGGACGAGGTCGGCCAAGGTCTCCACTTTGGAGGTCTGCCAGTACTCGCCGTTGAGAAGAGGGGCGTTGAGTTCCCGTTCCTCTTCAGCACAAATTACCCGCCGGCGGGGCGGGACCGCCCGTAGCAACGCCTCGATCATCGTCGTTTTGCCGGCGCCCGGCGGCCCGGCGACCAGAAGGCGGGCACGGCGGATCTTCATGAGAGCCCCAAGGAAAGCAGCCGCTTCAGGAGAGAGCGATCCAAACGAAACCAGGTCCGACAGGGTGGTGTGGCGCTTTTGCGGGACTCTCAAACTGAACGAAACGGTGCCATCGATCCGCGGCGGGATCGAGGCTGAGAGGCGGCCCTGGCGCGCCTTCGGCAACAGGACCCGAATACCATCGACCTTGGGGTGCGAGGCGTCGATGTTCTCGCCTGAGTTTGTAATAAGGCGCTGCAGCACGGCCAGGACAGCCTGTGGCTGGGCCGGGTTCTGGGAGCAGATCGTTTCCCCACCCGCCATCCGGATAGTGATCTCGCCGTCGACCCCGTATATCTCCTCCACCTTTGGGTCTGCCACGAGCTGGTCGAGTTGGGCGCCTATGCCGGTCAGCTCTTGAACGAGACGGTCGACCACGTCCGGTGGGTTGGCGAACGGGTGGAGGTCGTCGAACGAGCCGCGCATGAGCTCGCGTTGGAACCGCTCGGTCTCCGCTTCGATGACCTGGCGCACAAAAGCGCCTTCCTCCGCGACATCGAGGTCGCGTGCCGCGACCAGACCGAGCACCCGGCTCCGAAGCTGGTCGAACGCAGTAGCCGTCATAGCGCGGCCACTTCGGCTCCGCGCCCGTTGTGCGCACCCGCCCGCCGGAACGGCACGGGTTAGGCCGGGTCGAACCGGGGCACGAACTGCGTGTTTCGCTGTCGCAGCCTCAGCGAGGGTCTTGACCGCTTTGAGCCAAGGCCCTTTCCATACCATTTCGGCGTTCCAACGCGCCCTTGCTACGGTTGCGTCCTCGGGCAGGAACCACACGCCGGCGAAGGGTTGGCGTCCCGTGTTGGCCTGCAAAAGGCTGGACAAATGGCTCCTTTCGTAACGGTTGGCACGAGCACGGCCGAAAGCGGCCCAGCACGAGGCTTCACATCCGGCGGCCAGTGCCGCCGCCCTCCACTCGACCAGCCGGGCCGCGCCCTCGGGGTCAGGCGAGGCGAGGACTACCGCTCGGTCAGCCGTGGCGAGCATGGCCCTGGCGGCGCTGAAACGTTCTCGGCCTGATGGGGCGCCCACCAGCCAACTCGTCTCTACCAGGACGTAGTCGTATGCTGCGACAGCTTCCTCGACCAGACCAAGGAGATCCGCGGCGGGGATGACCTGGGCGGCCCCAGGGCTGCCGCACACAACGTCAAAGTTCCCGATCGCGACGGTACCGTCCTCACGTGGCCCTGATAGGCCCTCTGGCAATACCTTCTGGCCCCGTGCCACACGGGAGACGGCCCAAATCAGGCCGGTATCGGACGAGCGCAGCAAGCGCGAAGCCAGCACAGGCCCCACCTCGTCGGCTTCGATCAAAAGTACAGTGGCTCTTTTCGCCAGGTACTGAGCGGCGGCCACGGTGGCTTCGGTGAGCCCGGTGCCGCCGCTGACCTTGGTCCATGCCATCACCAGGCCTCGTCGGCCTTTTGGACCTCTGCGCTCCGATGGGCCCGGTACGCCTAGCCGCGGCCCCGCCCCTGCTCCCGCCGGCCGGGCCGGATGGCATTGCCCGATGAGGGCCACCAATTCAGCGGGCGGCGTGGTGGCCGGGAGCACCACGTCCACTCCAAGATCAGCCAGGTAGTCGCGTCCCATGCCCGTACTGCCGTCGTACAACCCGATGAGATGGATGCCGACTTCCCGGACGCTGGCTATATCAGGCCTTGAAAAGGTACGCATGATGTCGTCGACGATGAGCACGTCGAGGCTGGGCGCCGAGCGGGCCAGGCCAAAACGGTCCATGATGACCTCGACCGCTATCCCTTGGGTGTGGTCCCTGACGTATGAGCGAAACGCGGCGCTCCAGGTTGCTTTTGTGGCTCCCAGCCCAACGACCAAGTCCGCCATCTACGACCCCCTCCGGGAAGCCGGACCGGGCCCCGCAACTTTTAGCGGCTCGGCCGCCGGCATCCCGTACTGCATGCGAGAAGTGGCCGGTTCGCCAGTGGAACGAATGATCTCGATACCGTTGCCAGCGACGCCGCCTCCTTGGGCTCCCAAAGCGGCGGCAATGCGCAAGGCCGTTTGTTTGTTCACGGCGACGACGACGAAATAGCTGCCGCTGCCTCCGCCGAGTACACCGCTCGTAGTGGAAGGCGGCGCCACGTCGAGGACTCGAAGGCCCTGAGCGACGTAGTAGGCACCCCCGGAACCGTTAGTGGCGATTACGTCGACGAGGTCACCGGCGGCGATCCTGCCGCCTGCGGCTTGTACTACCGGCACGGCGATGCTCATTTGGCCGAGGGTCGGGACTAGCGAGGGTTTTTCAACCTCGCTCAAGGTCACTGGCTGCCCGGCCCCCACGGCTACGGCCGCTACCCACCCATCTCCCAGCTGCGCCGGTGACAACAATCCCTGCGTCAGAGCGGTATCCGACGAATGCACCCGGACGGCGCGGGTGTCATTGCTGTTGACCGGCGCACCGGCAGGCACCAGTGACTTGGCCACAACGATACTCGTCATGGAGGAACGGTCCTGCAAAGCCTCGTAGGTGAACGCCGCAGCCAAAACAGCGAGCAAAACCGGGACAACACTCCCGGCTGTGAGCCGCGCTGGGGAACGGGCCTTCGGGCGCTCGGCCGGGGCCGGCATATGGTCGTCGCCGGTTTCTTTTGACAGCGCGCTCCGTTCAGATGGCACTGGCGACCACCACGGCTATCCCTGCTATTGCCAAGTACGGGCCTAGAGCTACCGGCGTACTCCTGTCTGTTCTTCGGTACCTCCAGCGGAAAATCGAAATGCCCGCGGCCATCGCGGGAGCGGACGCCAGGGCCACGGCACACCCGGCCGCAGAAACGGTGCCGACTCCCAAAGCGACCAGAAAAGCCAAGCGGGCGTCCCCGAGGCCCAGGCTATTTGGTTGCACGAAATGCCCATAAACCGAATAATACGAGTGCTACTACGGCGCATATCGAGCCTCTCTCGAGGGAACGCCATTTGTTGTTCGCGGTCGCCTCGGTGGCAAGCAAGTAGCAAGTCGACGAGGGCATAGGGGTACATGAGTTTGCTAGGTAAAACAAGGGTTTCCTCGTCGATTAACGCCATGGCCACCAGCCCACTGGCCCAGGCCACTAGAAATGGCGTCATCCACAATGGGCCGCGCCCGCCGAGAACGATGGCCGCCGCTACGGTGGCTCCAGTCGTGCCGGTGATCGCCGGCCAGCCGGTACGACGACGCGGAGGTACGGAGGTGGCCGCGCTGGCGTCGTCGATGGGCGCGGACCGGCGAGCATCTTCGACGCAGTCTCGAACAACGCTACTGGCGCGGAACCACCACCCCACAACGCCGGCCCAGATGCCGGCTGCAACAGATATAGCGACTGCTTCCATCGTTCCCACGTGGCCGACCTTTCTGCTTATTACCGGCCTTCGAGGGTGCCGAGTTTCAAAAAGTTCTGTGCGGTCCGACTGCTGATTTTTCATGTGGCGCGTGCGAGCAACCGACACGCACTGGTCATCCAACTTGCGTCGTAGCCCCCCTGCGTCGTTACTTGTCCGCTATTAGTAGCAGGCGGAGCTGCTGAAGCCAAGGCCCTTTTTTAGCTAATTAGCCGCATTGCAGCTCTCGACATCTGTCGAAAGGCGAGGGAAACCAGGCCGAAATCCGGTTTTGCCGCGCGCTCGCCGCGAAACCGGGCCTACCTAACGTGACAAACGGGAGAGCAGCGGGTCGTACAGATCGAGATAGCGGGTAGCGAGGGCATCGAGAGAGTGCTCAGATGCCCGTTCGTAGGCGGACTCGCGCATCGTTTTTATTTCCGGCCCGTCGGCCAGTGCCTCGCGTAGCGCCGTCGCCAGGGAGCCGGCGTCGCCTGGTGGGACCAACAGGGCGTCTTTGGACGGGCGGGCGACATTTGCATAGCCGGGGATCATGCTGGCCACCACGGCGGCGCCGGCCGCCATGCCCTCGAGCAGGACGATGCCGAAACTTTCGCCGTGCAGCGAAGGGGCCGCCAACACGTCCGCACCGCGCAAGCCGACGCAGTTTTTCCTCCTCGCTGATCGGCCCCAGCCACTCGAAACGGGCATCGCCGAGGGTCAACTCTTTCAGGGAGGCGGTTTGGGGGCCTTCGCTGGCCACCCAGACGCGGGCCTCGACGCCGTAGCGCACCACTGCCTCTATGAGCACGGCCAGGCCTTTGCGGGGTTCGTGGCGTCCGAGGAACAAGATGGTCGGCCCAGCCGTCGGCCACGGGTCGGCGGCCGAGACTTCGCCGACGTCGATCCCGTTCCATAGGAGCTCGTAACTGCCCCCGAAGGCGTCCCTGGCCGTCTCCAGGGCCAGCGTCGAGACGGCGCAGCGCAACGCCAGGCGCTTGGCGGCCCACCGCCCTGGGCCGCGCATGGCCCGGTACCAGGCGATGGCGCCGGCCCGGTGAAAGGTGCCCACGAGGGGCCCGTCGCTGAACAAGAGGGCGGTCATGGTCGGGCCGGGGACGAACGGCTCGTGGAGGTGGACGATGTCGAAGCGCTCGTCTCGCAGCGCTCTGATGGTCCGGAGCGCGGCCGATGGGTCCGGGGCGATGGGCGCGATCGACCCGTTGCCGGCCGCCGGCACGGACGCCCCGAGAGGGGTGATCCAGCTCTCCGGCGGAGGCCCGTCGCAGGGCGCCAACACCCTGGCCTCGACGCCCATCTTCCGCATCGCCCTGGCGATGCCGAGGACCTGGCCCTGTACTCCCCCCGGCAGGCTCAGGCTGTAGGGGCACACCATGCCCACCCGGACGGCGGGCCCAGTGCGGACGGTTCTCATGCCACCCCTGCCCTGGTCGTGTCGGCGGCTGCGCGGTCGGCCCGTCAGCCAAGACAACGACCACGGGCTATGCAGCTGGGGGTCCCCCGGCCAGTTCGGCTGGGTGATGTGCCACTGGGAGGGAGCGTCCCGGATCAGGCTGCTCGAGCTCGCTGGCCAGCGCTTGGGTGCCGGCCTCGACTGTGGTCCTGAACCGCTCGCCGGCGGCTATTTCCAAAGGAGGCCGGAACACGATGGTGTGGGAGATGGCGGGCTGGCCGTAGTAGATGGCCGCCGCCAGGAGGGGCGCCCCGGAGCGCACGGCCAGGGTCACCGGCCCCGCCGGCAGCTTGGCCTTGGCGCCGAAGAAGCTGACCTCGACGCCGGCGGTCGGCCCCACCAGGCGGTCCGACAGGAGGCAGACAATATGGTTGTCCCGCAGCGCCTGGAGTATGGCGCCGGCGGCGCCGGGCCCGACGGCGACCACCTGCATGCCCGAGGCGCTCACGGAAGCGGACGAACCATTCGAAGCGTTCCGGCGGCTCCAGGGGCTCGACGGCCACGGTGACTGGCATCCCGGCCCCGGCCAGGTACATGGCCCCCCATTCCCAGCCCCCGAGGTGCGGCGCGGCGACGATCACCCCTTTGCCGGCGGCGAGGGCGTCCTGGACGTGGTCGAACCCGACCATGGCGATACCGGCGGCCACTTCGGAGTGGGACAGCGTGGGAAGCCGTAAGCTCTCGGCCCAGTACCGGCCGAAGTTGGCGAACACGTCGGCCACCATTCGCCGCTCCTCTTCCCTGCTCAACGGCCGGCCCAGCACCCGGCCCATGTGCGAGGCTACGACGGCCCGGCGACCGTCGTAGTCCGGGAGCCGCCCGAGCACCCATCCGAGCTTCTGGCCCATCCGGTAGGCGCTCGCGCCTGGCAGAGCCGAGGCGATCACCGTCCCGGCGCGGTACATGGCCAGTTGCTGGTTGCTCACTTGAGGGCCGCCCCTGAGCTGTGCGGGTAGGCCGAGGGTGGCTCAGCCCTGGCCCGGGCTGCGAATGCCGACCGCGTGGGGACCTTACCGGTGAGGTCAACGTCGGTCAGGTCAACCGGGGTCGACGGCTCGCCGCCGCCGTAGTCACGTCCCTGGAGGTGGCGCTTGCGCCGTTCCACCCGCCGCTCGTGCCACCGCCCGCCACCGGCCCCGCTACCGGGTCTCCGGCTGCCGGAGAAGAAACCGCTCGTCGAAGCGCCCGGCCCTCGAGGGGCCCTGGCCCACCAGGACGCCTCGCGCCCGGCCCGCTCCTCCCTCCAGGCCCGCCAGCGCAACACGACAGCGGTCGGCTCGACGGGTAGTGGTGCCGGGGGCTTGTTGGCCTGTCGCCATACCTTCACGAACCGCTGCACCGCGGTAATGACTGAAAGGGCGAAGATGACCCAGAGCAGCCACAGCATCTGCGAAAGAGAACAACAGCGCGAAACAGAGCACCAGGATGCGCTCGCCGCGTTCCATGAGGCCGGTTTGAGCGTCGATCCCGAGAGCGTCCCCCTTGGCTCTTATATAAGAGACCAGTTGCGAGGCACCGAGCACGGCCATCGGCACCAGGGCGGCGTGCCCCCCGAAACGGTCCTGTACGTACCAGGCAAAGCCGACCAAGACGATCGTGTCGCTCACTCTGTCGCCGACCGAGTCGAAGAACGCCCCCCTCTGGCTGGTCCGCCCGCTGGCTTTGGCCAGGCTGCCGTCGAAGAGGTCCGGTAGCGCCGAGGCGATGAACAGCACCAAGCCGAGGATCAGACGGCCGGTGGCTATGGCCCAAGCGGCCGGTATCGACAGCGCGATACCAGCCGCGGTCAATTGGTCTGGTGAGAGCCCGGTGCGCCGCAGCGCCTGGCCGGCTGGGCTCACGACCCGGTTTACCGCAGTCCGGAAGCGTGCGTCGAACAACTACTTGCTCCTGTGGTGGGCCCTTGTTCCTGGTCGCAGCCTACCATCACCCTGCTCGGACAACGGTGACCAGGCCCCTGTCTCGGCCGTCAACGCGCTGAGCCTGCCCTGCGGACATCAGCCATCCGATTGGGTAGCCTAACGGGACAGGCCTGGCTCCGGCCAGCTAGGGGAAGACCGCCGGGGCGACCCGCGGGGGAAGAAGAGGTGCTCGCATGAAGGCGTACCCACCAGCGAAGGTCCGCAACGTGGCGTTCGTAGGACATGGTGGCTCCGGCAAGACGACCCTGACCGAAGCCGCACTGCTGTGCAGTGGCGCCATCAACAGGGCGGGCCGAGTGGAGGACGGGACGTCTGTCTCCGACTTCGAACCCGAAGAACACTCTCACCACATGTCGACCTCGCTGACTCTGGCCGCCCTCGAGTGGCGCGGCTACAAGGTCAACCTCCTGGACACCCCCGGTTACGCCGATTTCGTCCCCGAAGCGCTGGCCGCCCTCACGGTGGCCGACCTGGCTGTGTTCGTCGTCAGTGCCGTGGACGGCGTCGAGGTCCAGACCGAGATCATCTGGCGAGCGGCCGCCGCCCTCGGGATACCCCGCCTCATATTCATGAACAAACTCGACCGGGACCGGGCCGATTTTTCGGATGTCCTCCAGCAATTGCACGACAGCTTTGGAGCCGGCGTGGCCCCGCTCGAGCTGCCCATCGGCGAAGAGCATGATTTTCACGGGATCGCCGACCTCCTTTCCGATACCGCCTTTCTTTACGAGGCGGGTAAATGCGTAGCGACGAAGGCGCCCATCCCCGACAGCATCTCCGAGCGCGAGCACACCGTCCGGGACTCACTGGTCGAGGGCATCGTGGTGGCCGACGACGAGCTCATGACCCGGTACCTGGAGGGCGAGGAGGAAATCTCGGCCGAGGAACTGTCCAAGACTCTGGCCCGCGGCATCGTGTCTTCCCAGGTCTTCCCCGTCATCTGCGGGTCCGCCACGAAATTGGTGGGAATTGACCGGCTTCTGGACGCTATTTGTGACGTGGCCCCGTCGCCGCTGGAGCGGCCACCCGCATTGGTGCAGGCGGCCGGAGGCCAACCCGTCGAGGTCGCCGCCGACCCGGCCGGCCAACCGCTGGCGTTGGTGTTCAAGACCGTTGCTGACCCGTACGTAGGGAAAATATCGCTGTTCAAAGTGCTCTCGGGCACGGTGCGCCCCGACGCCGCTCTGTTCAACCCGAGGTCGAGGTCAGAAGAGCGTCTCCATGCCCTTTTCACGTTGCGCGGCAAGGAGCAATTGCCCGAGACCGAGGTCCCGGCCGGGGATATCGGGGCGGTGGCCAAGCTGGCGGCGACCAACACGGGCGACACGCTGACACCGCGCAACCAGCCGGTCACGCTGGTCAGGCCGGCCCTGCCCGGGTCGGGCGCCCCCGCACCGGCCGATGGCGACGGTTATGTCGACGGAAGCACCAGCTGGCTGGCCGACACCGCTCTCCCCGTACTTTCGATTGCCATCCGGCCAAAAAGCAAAGCGGACGAAGACAAGCTCATGACCGCCCTCCACCGTCTGCAAGAGGAGGACCCCACTCTCGTCGTGCGGCGCGACGACGAAACTCACCAGACGGTGCTGTCGGGCACGGGCGAGGCCCACCTCGGCATCGCCATGGAACGCCTCTCGCGCAAGTTCGGGGTGGCCGTCGAGAGCGAAGATCTCATGATCCCGTATAGAGAAACGGTTGGCTCCAAGGCCGAAGCCGAGGGCAAGTACAAGAAACAAACGGGCGGGCACGGCCAGTTCGGGGTGGCCTCCCTGCGCGTCGAGCCCATGGAGCGGGGGGAGGGCTTCGCGTTCGTGGACAATATTGTCGGCGGCGTGATCCCTCGCCAGTACATCCCGGCCGTGCAAAAAGGGGCCGAGGAAGCCATGGCCGACGGCGGCATTTTCGGTTGGCCGGTGGTGGACATCCGGGTTACAGCCTTTGACGGCAAGCATCACCCGGTCGACTCCTCTGAGCTGTCGTTCAAAATGGCCGGGGCGCTGGCCGTGCGGGAGGCGCTGGCCAAGGCGGGCCCGGTCCTCCTGGAGCCGGTCTCGCTGCTAGAGGTCACCGTCCCGAACGCCTACCAGGGCGATGTCCTCGGCGACCTGAACAGCCGGCGAGGCCGGGTGCAGGGTACCGAAACCGGCCAGCCGGGCGAGTCGATCATTACCGCGCTGGTGCCCACGTCGGAGCTGGTGCGTTATGCCATCGACCTGCGCAGCCTGACCGGGGGCCGGGGCCGGTTCAAGGCCCACCACGACCACTACGACGTAATGCCACAGAACTTCTGGGACAAAGTGCGTAAAGAGCGGGTCAACTCCGAGAAGTAGCTGGTCAGCTGGCCTCTCAGCGGTCCTCGTTAGAGGCGCTGGTCCTCAGCTGGTCCTCAGCAGATCTGGCAAAGGCCGCCTCGACAGCTGAGCGTGCTCGGTCGTGATCGGCTGGGACCAAGTGCGCATACGTGCTGAGGAGAACGGCCGGAGTGTGGCCTAAGTACTCGGCCGCCGCAGGAACGGAGACCCCTCCATGGAGCAGGATTGAGGCGAACGTGTGACGGCAGTCGTGGAAACGGGCGAGGCGCAGCCCAGCTCGCCGTCGAGTTTGCTGCCAGAGCGGACCAAACCGGTTGGCGTGGACCGGCCGTCCGTCTTCGTGTAAGACGAGCCCGTGCTCACCCGTGCCGAAATGCTCGAGATGGTGGGCGATAGAGGTGAGGGTGCTGTCCGCGAGCGGGACTGTCCGGTAAGAACGGGCCGTCTTTGGCGGGCCGAAGCTCGTCGTTCCGTCGGGTCCGCTGAGTAGCTGTCGGTCTACGCGGAGATGCCGGTGGAGGAAGTCGACCCGGTCGACGCTGAGCCCGGTGGACTCTGCCTGCCGGAGCCCGGCACCGGCCCCGAGCGTTACTGCGACCACGAACCACGGTGGCGCCGCGGCCGCCAACGCCTCAAGCTGGTCGCCGCTTAGCGGCACTATGGGTGGCGAGTCTGCCTTCGGTCGTTTGGCACCACGCAACGGGTTAGTCGGGACTAGCCCATCTGCGAGGGCCGCCTCATAAAGAGCAGAAAAATGTTGGAGGACTAGTCGGGCAGAGCTCGGCGCCAGGGGCAGGCTGGCACCGAAGGCTTCTACGTCACCACGGCGCACAGACCCGAGAGGGTGGTCCCCGAACCTCTGGAGCACATGGACCCCGAACGACGTCGCAACTGCCGCCCGAGTCTTGGCCCGCCACGGCTGACGGGCAGACCAGGCCTGGTAGTACTCGGCTACCGTCGTGCGAGCCTTTGTTGGGTCGATATACGCACCCGTTGCTAGGTCGTGCTGCACCCTCACCAGGTGCCGCTCTGCATCGACCTTGCGGGCGAACTGTTTGGTGCGCTGGGGACCACCTGGGTACTCCCGCCAGCGGGCTTGCCAGGGCTTATCCGGTCGGTCAGGTCGCTTGTTTACGCTTGCCACTTCCGGTCTTTACCTCCGTTTAGTTTTAGTCGACCGCTGGGGTCTCGGTAGGCCGCCTGCCAAATATTGCTGAGTCGGCAACACATCCCGTGGCTTAGCTCACGCACCCTTCTGTCCGGCTTCTTGGTCGTCCAGCCACCGTTGTAGCGCCGCTTGTCGGTAGCGGACGTGCCGGCCGAGTTTGAGCCACGGAGGGCCTGTCTTCCGGTAACGCCACATCTTGAGGCTGTTGACCGGAACACCGAGGTACTCCGCGACCTCACCTGCGCCGAGAAGCCTTTCGTCAGTCGCGCCTCTCTTATCCATAGGCATCCTCATAACTGGTTGACCTCCTGCTGCTACTTGACGTCGGTTGAGGCCGTCAAGGACGGCGATCTGTGGGGGAGACTGAAGTGCCCCCGGCATCTCGATTTCTGTCGCGTCCCCGGTAGGCCATGGACTCGAGGTAGGTCTTCGGGCCAACGGCCTTTATCTGGGCGGCGAAGTCGGCGAGGAACTCGGCCACTTCGTCAAGGCGGTCGCCGTACTGGCGCTCCACCTCGCGGAGCCGCCGCCTGCGCCAGGTGCGGAAGTGGTCGTGCCAGGCGCCGGTGGCCGCCGTGGCCCCGAGGATGGCCACCAGGGCCATGTCGGCCTCATCAGGGTTCTTGATGCCGATCTCGGCCAGGCGCTCGTCGACGGGGGCGAGCTGGCGCTCGTGGCCCAGCACGGCGGCGTACAGCTCGGTGACCGGGCGGCCGGTGTCGGCCAGCTGTGCGCGCTCGCTGCCGGGCGGGGGGACGAGGAAGTAGACGATAGGCACGTCGAAGAGCACCGACAGCAAGTACAGCTCGTGAGCGTCGAAACGACGCCGGCGCTCGCCGTCGAAGCCTCGCTCCATCCCGGAGATCGACGCCTGGGGGAGCGTGTGGCCGGTTAGCTGGCCCAAGCGGTCGGCCACCTCCTGCTGGGTCCAACCTTGGCGCTCCCGGATGGCCTTTAGGTTGTAGGACACCACCGCGTTCACGTCGAGGCCGTAGCGGCCCTCGGGCTCGCTCGCTTCCTTTGCCGGTGGCGTCTTCTTGCGGGGCCTCACAAACTCCCTCTCATTGTTGGCTGCGTTAGCTTACAACAGTACCACATACCAGACTAACATGCGAGCCAGTTATGGAGCACAGCAATAGCACATGACTGTTCCCACGAAATTCTCTCACGCTGCCAAGGCCCGACCACCTCTCTGTCACGGTGCTCGGCCACTCCGACAGCTCAGTCTTTCCCGCCCGCACCCGGCTTCCACGGTGCACTACCGCTAGGGCAGCCTCTCTCCATGCACTTTGGCTCGCATCTCCGTTCCCCAGACCCGGCACCGCTACCCCTTCTCTTCCCCACACAACAGGACCCGTACCCGAGACGCCTTCCCCCAACATCCACCCCCGGCTCTTCCCTCATCTATCTCCAACCACTTTTCCTCGAACACGCCATCTCCGGATCTCCACCACCGGGCTTCACCCATCCCCCCGCCACTTTTCTCGAACAGGCCCTCCTCCAATCTCCACCCAAGGTTTTCCCGCTCCCACCACTTCTCCTCGAACAGCTCTCCAGCAATTTCCGCCCAAGGGCCTAACCCTCTTCTCCCTCAACCACTTTTTCTCGAACACGATTGCAACCAACCGGTTGCCTCTACCCGACGGGCCTTTCGTGGCCACTGAAACAAGGAGGCAGCAGTTATGGCTTGGATGCGCATGATGGGCGCTGAGTCCGTAAATTACCACCGCGAAACGGTGCTCGGACGGGCCGACGACCACCCTGGCGCGGCCCTCGATTATTACGCGTCCAGAGGAGAGACGCCTCTGGTTTGGGGCGGTTCTGGAGCGCGCGACCTGGCCCTCACTGGCGCGGTAAGCGAGGCGCAATATGACGCGATATTCGGCCCGGGCGGCGCCCGCGAACCTGCCAATGGGACGCGCCTGGTCCACGCCAAACGGCCCGGGATGGAGCTCGTGGTGGCCGCCCACAAGTCGGTCGCGTTGCTCGGTTTGGTAGGTCGCGCCGAGGACATGCACTCCATTTTGGACACCGAGGCGGAGGCCACGTTGGCCTACCTGGACGCCTGGATGGCCGCCCGAGGTGGGCGCCGGGGGCGCTCCCAGACCCGCGTCCCGACCAATGGCCTGGTCTGGGCGCGCACCCGCCACGCCACCTCCCGGGCTGGTGACCCTGAGCCCCACGACCACATTTTGATCGCCAACCTTTGCCGCATTTCCGACGACAAAGGAGGCTGGAAAGCGCTCGACACGGCGGCGCTGCGCGACATCTTGCACGCCGCCACGGCCTTTGGCCGGGTGGCCTCGGCGGCCAAGGCAGTCGAGCTCGGGCTACGCCATCGAGCCCGACGACGGGCCTTCGGGACGGCTCGGCCACTGGCGCATCGCCGGCATGCCGGAGAGTGCCTGCGAGCTGTTCTCCAAGCGCTCGGCCGAGATCACCGCTGCCGTCGAGCACCAGGGCTACGACACCTACCAGGCCCGGCAAGTAGCGGCGCGAGGTACCCGCAAAGCCAAACGCCATACACCGCCGGCAGACCTCATTTCGGGCTGGCTCGCCCAGCTTTCCGACGCCGGCTACAGCCCCGAAGGCCTCCTCCGAGGCGTTGAGAAGGCAGCCGCACGGCGGGGCCAAGACAGGCCGGCGGTGCTCACCGAGCCCCAGTTGACGGCCCTGGCCGCGTACCTCCTCGGCCCCTCTCGGTCCCTCGCCAACCAGAAGGTGTTCACCCCCGCCGACGTCGCCGTGGCCGCTGGGCCGCTGTTGTTCGGCTTCGGCCCCCGCGAGCTCCTCCGTGTCGTCCAGACCGTCTGCGCCCACCCCGACGCCGTCCCGCTGGCGGGCGTGAAGGCAGCCCGGGACCAGGCGTACGCCCCCGCTTGTGTGATCGCCAACGAGGCCGCCATCGCCGTCAAAGCGGCCCTTCAGGCCGAGCGCCGGGACGCCCCAGTGGTGCCCCCAGAGGCAGTCAGTTCAGCTGTTGAAGCCAAGGAGCGGGAGCTCGGTGGACACTCGCTTACCGCCGGCCAGAAGGCAATGGTGACCGCTGTGGCCACCTCGGGGCGCGGCGTGGAGCTGGTCGTGGGGGTGGCCGGTTCCGGCAAGAGCACGGCCCTGGACGTGGTCCGGCGGGCCTTCGAGGCTGCCGGTTACCGAGTGCTTGGGACAGCGATTTCGGGCCAGGCTGCTCGAAATTTGGGGACGGAGGCGGGGATCGACGAGCCCCGTACCGTCGCGTCGCTGCTGTGGCGGCTCGACCATGGCCAGCTCAAATTGGACAACCGTACCGTCGTGTGCTGCGACGAGGCGGGCATGGCCGACGACCCCGCCATGCTCCGGCTGCTGGCAGCCGCCGAGCCCGCCGGGTCCAAGCTGTTGATCATTGGTGACCACCGCCAGATCGGTGCCGTCGGGCCCGGCGGGAGCCTCGAAGCGCTCATTTCCCGTCATAGGGGCGGCGTGCACGCCCTCACCGAGAACGTCCGGCAGGACGACCCCGATGAGCGCGCTGTCCTCGGAGAGTTACGGGCAGGTGAAGTCGACCAAGCCCTCAACTGGTACGCCCAGCACCAACGGGTCAAGGTCGCGCCGAACCGCGAGGAGGCGCTCGACCAGATGGTCGCCGGCTGGGCAAAAGACGTCGCCGAAGGTAAGGAAACGGCGATGCTGGCCTGGCGGCGGGCAAACGTGGCCGCCCTCAACTCCCGCGCCCAGAAGGCCATGGCGGAGGCCGGCCGGCTGTCCGGACCGGAACTGCGCGTGGGCGGCAACGTCTACCGGGCGGGCGACCGGGTCGTCACCCTGGCCCCCTCAGCTCAAGGCCGGCTGGTCACCTCCCAACGGGGCAGCGTCATCGCCGTCGATTCCGGAGCTGGGAGGCTCACGGTAAGCATGGACGACGGGACAACCCACACCCTCGGCGTGGAAGACACAAGCCCCGACCGCCTCGCCCACGGTTACGCGACGACGGTCCACCGCAGCCAGGGGGCCACCTTCGACACCGCCCACTTGTTCGCTGACGGCGGCGGCCGAGAGCTCGGGTACGTCGCCATGAGCCGTGCGAGGGCCTCCGCCCAGGTCCACGTTGTGGCCGACAACATCGGCCAAGCAGTCGAGGATCTGAGCAGGGACTGGGCCCGCGAACGTCGCCAGTTCTGGGCCATTGACACCGGTACACCTGAGCTGCCAGCAGGGCAGCATCCGCTTGAGGTCGAAGCAGACAAGCGGGTCCCGGCAGTCTTGCGAGCTGTGCTTGGGCGTGCCCGGCTCAAGGCCGAGCGCGCTGCCGTGGCTTCACTGGCGTCACACGGGCAAGACGCCGGTCGCCGGGGTCGTGTCGCGCAATTGGACACCTTCATCCGTGTCCTCGATCAGAAACTCGAACCGTCGAACTACCGACCCGGGCTGCCCCAAAAGTCGACCCAGACCGAGGTGTTAGCCCCCGACCGCAACCTTGGACCAGACCTCTAACTCCGGCGTGCCGGCGAACCACCACTGGTCTAGGCCGCGGCCGCCCTTGAACCAGCCGGCGAGGGTCGTCTACACAAGAGACGGCTCCCGGGTGGACGGGCCGACCGCCCGAGCCGGTTCTCTTTCTCTAGGGACCAGCGTTTCGGACGTCGTCACGTGATGAACGGTTTCGACCGACGACGGTCGCCGCCCTCCCCAGAGGGGACGAGACTGGCGGTGATCCCGATTGTGACGTAGGCCAGCCGCGTTTTTATTACGGGCGAGTTTTGCCATTATCGCAAGTAATGGTCAACGCTGCCGGTGCCGAGGGGAAGGACTCGCACGCTCGGTCAAACGCGACATCGCTTGTGGACGGGCTGAGGGAACCCGAAGCGGAAGCCTGTTCAGCGTGGGTTGCCTCAAACCACCTGTGCGGACTGCCGACCGGTGGAGCAAGAACGGAGCACGAACGGACGAGCAGCGAGGCGCGTCGCAGCAGGGCTGGTTGTCGCCGTCAGCCTAGATGTGGCGATTGCACCGACTTGGGCCTGGCGCCGACCAATGTCGGCAAGGCTCTTGTCAGTAAAGGAGCTGCCTACCGGATGGACGGTGGAAAACAGCGGGCCATCGGAAGAAATCGGCTGCTTGCGGCATGTCCTCGAGCAACCGGGGACACGCGAAACGGCTATTGCGTCGGTCTTTAGAGCTGTTGGTTCTCACCCCACCGTCTACGCGGTGTACACGACCGAAAACCCGTTGGCCAAGAGGTACGAGAAGCTTGGGACGCTATCAGGGACCGAGACGACCGACCCGTCCTGTACCAAAGAAATACCGTTCAAGATTTCGACCTGCCCGTCCACTTTGAGGTTGTCAAAGGCGGCTACACCATACGGGAGCAGGGGCGCACTCGACACGAAGACCGTGGGCGCTTCTACTACCCACTCCGCGCTGGCCGCCGGCCCGGCGTAGATGACTGTCCTGTCGCACGAACCCCCCGTCGTGGCGTCGACAAGGTCGATCTGCCACCTGTGCCTGGCCAGCTCGGAAATGTGCACGGTAACAAGGTCCCCGGCATGCACGGCGATCGGGAAGAACGACAAAGCCCCCGGAAGGACTTCCCACCACGCCTTTACCCAAAGCTTGCCCGCGGTGCATTGCCCTGTCGAAGGGTCCATGCTGGATTCCTCGGTCCCTCCCTGGACCAGGTCTTCGTTTTGAGCCCCGTCGATGCCAACCCAGGACTCAACGGTCTCTCCACATATGTCCTGGCGTGCGAAGGGCACTCTAAAAGTGCCCGCGACGGCCCGGAAGGGGCCTCCTTCGGCGGCGTAACCGGACCAGTTGCCGGACTGGCTGTGGCTCACAAACGGCGTGCGTTGGCGGTCGAAGACCACAATAGAAAAGGCGCGGACCGTCCGCAGAGGTCCCGCCAACGCGTTGTATCGCCCGTGGCTCGAGATGAGTTCAAAGGTGACAACGCGGTCCTCGGTGCTCGAGTTGGCGCCGATGTAGATGTCCGCGCGGAAACTGGCGACGCACGGGCGCACATTGGCCGAGTACACAACAGGGAAGTCCTGCTGCGACAAGAGCTGGAGCTGACAACGTGCGGCGTCGTAAAGGTTGGCGCGAACCGTCACAACTCCGCCGTGAGCGCCCACCACCGGCGGGTTCTCGGTGATTGAAAACACCAAGGAGGACGCGCTAGTTGCGTGCACCGGCCGCGCGTCGTTGGCTGGCATGGGCCGCCTGGCCATGCCGGCCGTCGCGCACGTCGCCAAGAGCGATATCGACAGGACGAGTCTCCAAAATTGGTGCGCGCTCGCGCATTTTCTGAGTGACAGCATGGTTCCTCAGTGGTCCTCCCGGGACCCGGCGGGCCTGGCGCCTCAACTATGGGGCCGAGCCGCATGCAGACTGTCAGACTCTCGGTCGCAATTTTCAGCGACCGGTATTAATCCCTTCAGGCGCCATTGAGACGAGCTCGCGCCGGCTCTGGACCCCCAACTTGGGGAACACCCTTGTCAGGTGGCTCTTGACCGTGGCCGTGGAGATGAACAAGCGTTGGGCGACCTCGGCGTTGGTCATGTGCTCGCATACCAGCGCGACGACCCGCCGCTCGGTGGGTGTGAGGCTTTCCCAGCCCCAAGGGGCTCGGGCGCGCGTCCCTCGGCCGCGGCGCGCGTAAGCGACCGCGTCCTTGAGGCTCAGCAGGCGGCCTTCGGCCACCGCCTGGGCGTACGGCTCGGCGCCCAACGCCGCCTCGATTTCGCTAGTAACGGGAAGTAGCTCGGCTCGACTGGGTGCCGGCCGCGCATAACCGGTCTGGTTTCTTTGTGCCTCGGCTGCCCCGATCAGCCGGGCCGCTTCAGAGGGACGCCCGACGTCAGCGGCAGCGGCGGCCGCGAGTTCAAGAAGGTCGATGCAAGGGATCACGTGGCCGCCTCTCATTGCCGCTTCGAGCCCATCGCACGCGAGCCCATAGGCGCGGTGCGGGTGCAGTTCGGCGCGGGCGAGCCGCGTTCCCGCCCGGAGGAGCGGGACTGCTTCAGGTAGACCCCAGCTCGGCAGGTCTTCGCCCGCCGCGGCTATATGGGCTCGGGCGGCCTGCAGATCGCCCCGCCGGACATTGACCTCCGCCAGCACGGCTCTGTTGTTGACGCAGAGACGGCGCCTGCCTAGTGCCTCGATCTGTTTGTTGGCCCTTTCCAGGACCGCATAACCAGCGTCATCTTCGCCTCGGGAAATGAGGACGTGACCTTCCATCGTTTCGAGGGCCAGCGCGTCAAAGAAATTGCCCCTAAGCTCCGCTGCCACACGAGCGCGGGCAAGGGTGCCTTGCGCCCTTTGGTCGCCTAGGTACATGTAGGCGTCAGCGAGCTGCATCTCGCCGCGGCAGACAAGCCACGGCGACAGATGAGCTCCCAGCCGGATTAGTTGGTCGGCGACCTCAACGGCCCGGTTCAACTGACCGGTCCGCATCGCGCCGTCAGCAATTTCGTAGAGCGGCCCATGAGTAAACAAGGGGGAAATGCTTTGCGCGACCCGGAGCGCCTCCTCCCCAACGCTCAGGCACTGGGCCGGGTGACCCAGAAAGAAATAGGCCCTTGCTTTATTCGTTAGCGCCTCCACCACCCACCGCGGTTCGTCGAGCCGTCGAGCGACCTCCTCGGCTTCGGTGGCCTTCGCCAGCACGTCGTCCGGGTCGGCCCCCATTTCGAGCTGAGCCGCCTGGCAAAGCGCCTGCGCCTGTACAGTCTCGTCGCCGAGCAAACGTCCCAAAGAAACCGCCTCCAGCGCGTAGCGGAGGCCGGTGGGCGGGTCAACCTGCTCAGCATTCCAGGAAGCCCAGACCAGCATCTGCGCATGTTGCCGCGCGCCCAGCTTAGTCTTGAGCAGCGTCTCGCACCGGCCCAGGCTCTCCCTACGCAGAGACAACAACGAGGATGCGTCGCCTCCCAGAGAGTTCATCATGTGAGCGCCTTTGTCGAAACTCCCAGAGGCAGTGCTCCAATCCAGAGCAGCGCGTAAGTTGCCCAATTCCCGCTCCAATGCGACCAGAGCTGCCGTGGGGTCAGCACTGTAAAGCCGACCAGCTTGGGAGCCGGCAAATTCCAAGAAGTAAGCCAGATGGCGGTCCCGTACTCGAGCCGCGAGGCCTTCATCGTCGAGCGCCGACGCGGCATAGGCCCGCATCATTTCGTGCAGCCTGAAGCGGTCAGCGTCAGGGACAGGCTGGACAAGCGATTTGGCCACCAGGTACGTCAAGAGGTCCAGCACCGTGCTCTGGCCCGCCCGGCTCCCATCTGAGACGGCTTCGGCGGCCTCGAGCGTGAAACCCGAAGCGAACACCGACAACCGGTAGAGCAGGCTCTTTTCCTCGCTCGTCAAGAGCCCGACGCTCCATTCGATTGACGCCCGCAACGTCTTATGACGCGGCGGCCCCAGTCGCTGCCGGCCCGAAAGCAACCGAAGGGAACCTGAGAGCCCATCCGAGATCGCGCCGACGCTCATCAAGGCGACCCGGGCCGCCGCCAGCTCTATGGCCAAGGGGATCCCGTCTAAGCGCTGGCAAATCCCCACGATCGCGACGGCTTCCCGTTCATCGAAGCAAAAATCGGCCCGCGCGTTGCGGGCCCGTTCGATGAAGAGCCGGCCGGCTTCGGACCGCTCCAACCAGTCTTCCTCACCGTTCGACTGCGGGAGCTCGAGACCACCTACCAAAACCATCGCTTCGCCCTCAACCTCGAGGCGTTCCCGTGACGTGGCAAGGACCTTGGCTTTGGTCCGCCCGGCCAGGACCTCAGCCAGCGGCGCGCAAGTCCCTAACACGTGCTCGCAATTGTCCAAGATCAGTACGGCTCCTCGTTTCGACAAGTGCGCGACGAGTACGTCGACAGGGCTTTGGCCCGGGATCTCTTGCAAGTTCAATGCTCGCAGCACGGCGTCCGGCACCAGAACCGGGTCCGAGAGACCCGAGAAATCAATAAAGAACACCGGGCAGTCGCTTTGCGGTGCCCGCTGCAAAGCCCATTCGATCGCCAACCGGGTCTTCCCGCAACCTCCAGGACCTACAAGGGAAACGAGCCGGTGCTTGCTCACTGTCCTCCGGAGCAACCTCAGGGTGGCTTCGCGTCCTATGAAGCCGGTGAGCCGGGTCGGGAACACCCCTGCACCTTGGCTTGCGCCCACGCTTGACAGTGTGGGGCTTTCTCTATCCCCGCGCAAGGGTCGTCAGACCACCTCAGCGGCGAGGGTGCTGGGCTGTGACGCCGGTATTTGAGCCTCGGCGGTATCGAGTAGGCGGTAAGGGCTTGCGGGGCGGGTGGGCTAGGTGGAGTCGAACCACTGACCTCAGCGTGATCCGTGCACGGCGATGGCTGTATTGGTGGCGAAAACTGGCTGGTCAGCCGTACCGTCTCGACTCTCGCTCTTCGGCAAGAGAGAGCCCGCGGTGGCACGCGCTGGCGGGCACAGTTGCCGCTCTCAGGCCGTCTAAGTGCGGTTCGGAATAGCCACTGGCACCCTTAGGCAGGTCGCTGCCACAATGGGGAAGCGATCCGAATTGACGCTGGAACCAGGTAGCGTCCCGCCCTCAACGCGTACTGGCGCAGGCTAGGGTCATCCTTATCTGCGCTCGCGGATCTCACCCGGTGGCAGCTGCGCCAGCACGGCCAATGTGTAGGCACGAGGGCAAAAGCGTCCGCATGCGCACGATTTGCGAGGTCCGGGTTGCTCGGCGATTAGCGTGAGCCGTTGCTCTGCGTGCTCTCCGAAGGGCAAGAGCGCCACCGCGTCGAGCCATGGGTGGCCAGCCCCACCCGGAGCCATGGTCTCGATCAGTCGCCGCCTGTCTCGATAATGCATCGTGCGCCGTCCAGTTGCGAAATTGAATTTGTCGTCGACGAAGTTGAGCTCTGGTCCTCAGCTGGTCCTCAATCGAGCGAGATTTGGCAAGACGCAGTGAGCTTAGTCAAGACATAAGGGCGCAGGTCAAGAGCTATTTCGATGGCGGAGGGGCAGTTCCCGTGAGTCCTCGGATAACTTCTGGGACAAAGTGCGCAGGGAGCGGGCCAGCTCGGAGAAGTAGCGGGTCAGCCGCGATCAGGTCCCGCCGGTCAATGACCGGGCCTCTGTGGGGCCGACGACAAGGTCGTGTAGGTCTCCATCGACCTCGAGCCGAGTTGACTGTTCGACCCCGCCGACCTTCACCGGCTCGAAGCCAGCCGTTCGGATCAACCGTTCGACTTCCTTTGCGGCAACGTCGTCGTCAGTGGCGTAGAAGAGGACCGCCGGCTCGGGCGTCCGGTTACTGGACGACTCGAACAGGTTGGCCGACATGCTCCCAAACGCCATCGCCAGGTGCGCCCCTACCGGCAACCACCCGGCCACCACCTCGCCCGACGATTCCCCTTTCGGCAGCAGATGAACCACGTTTCCTTGTGCGTCAAGGCCGACCGGGTTGCTCGGGACGACCACGACCCTGTCGCTCAGCGGACCGGCGATTTCGTCTATCACGCTCTTCAGCACGGTAAACCGCAGCGCGAGGACGACCGCATCGGCGCCTACCAAGACGTCGCGGTTGTCGGCGGCGACGACCGCAGCACCACCGATATCTGCTGCCAGCTTTCGGGCCGACTCAATGTCTGCGCTCGAGAGGCGCAGGTTCTCACCACCGGAGGCGAGGCGGCGGGCAATAGCCGATCCGAGCCCTCCAGTGCCGATGATCGCGGTGGTCATGAACTGGTACGGATCTCAGTGCCCGAGAGACTGGCCACCGTCGATGTCGGGGACCCCGCCGGAAATTTCGGCTGCGAGCGTACCCGATGGCCAGTGGGCTGGTACCCAGTCCCCTTCTGGGTCCGTGGTCTCCCCCACTTCGATCAGATGACCGTCGGGATCGCGGATGTAGCAACGAATCTCGTATTGGTGCTGTTTCGGCGGCGTCAGGAATTGAGCACCCCGGGCGCTCCATTCCGAGTACACGGCCTCGATGTCTTTGACCCGGATATTGAGGAAGCTGCTGACCCGGTCGGGGTCGGGTGGCGTCTCCAGGGTGACGGCCGGCTTGTCGTCGGTCGGGCCTCCGCCGACGTTGATGATGATCCAGCAGTTGGATAGGGCGACATAGGTCAGCCCTCCTGGGCCGGAGAAGATCACCCGGCCGCCGAGAACCTCGGTGTAGAAACGCCGAGAGCGCTCGACATCGTCCGAGACGATGAAGTGGGCCAGCGCAATTCCCTCTGGGGGCGGTGGGAGCTCCGCCATCTGGCACCTCCACTTGGTTGGGCCTCACACCCGCTGACGACGAGGTCTGCAGAGAACAGCAAACGGCTGCCCGCATTTAAGCGCGACGGCGTTGCCTTCAGCAAATCGGGCCCGTTCATCGGAGGTCCAACCACCCAGTGCAGCGCGGCTGGTCATTGGGCCGTGGAGGGCGGGTAAATCTAACGACAGCCTGTTGGGCCTATCCGCCGCCTGCTGGTGGCCAAAGGTTTCGGTCCATGACGACGGTTGCCTTACTCGGGACGACGCCCATGTCACTTCGGCGATCGGCCGGACCGGGGGTTTGCCAGGGTAAACCCTGACAGACAGTTTCCCCCCGTCAAGCTAGCGTCGGTCGCGTACGCACCTAGCCGTGCGCAGCGAGCAAGGAGCTAAAACGTGGACGAAAACTTGGAGCAGCGAGCCGAGAAGGCGGCGGGGACGGCGGGGTCAGTGGCTGGGGGCGTCAGCGGCGCCGAGCTCGGCCGGTCCCTCATCCCGATCCCCTTCGTCGGCCCCGTTGTCGGAGCCGTGGTTGGCGGCATTGCCGGGAACGAGATCGGCCGCCGGCTCGGGCGGGCGACAGTGAACGCCGGCACCGCATTTTACAAGACGCTTACTTCCTAATCAGACCTCTCCGTACTGGGGCGAGATCCTCTCCCCTTTATATGGGTATGCCGCGCCGGTGCGCCTCGGGTGCACCGGCGTAAATCGCGTTCCCGGGTACGTCGCACCACGCCCCACATTCGTCGCCAGTTGGTGAAGGACGTTTCGTAGCGGAACGCCTGGGCACCAGGCTTAGGGGTTTTCCCTAGGGTGCGCGCCGCCTGGAAGGTAGACACTGGATGCGTGGGCACCTCGACATCTCCCTCGTGGTTGCAGACCGGGCGGTTCGTCTGGCCGACGGCCGTGCCCTCGAGTGACACTGCTGGAAGAGGCCGAGAAGTCCGCCGCTGCCGCCGGCTAACCGCTGGGTGGGAGCTTGACTGGTCGAGCCTGGACACGCCAAAAGACATAACCAACGAAAGGCAGACCAAAATGTCGGATTTCAGGCCCTCGAACGATTTGAACCTCACGGGCGTCGCCCCGGAGACGACTGGCGGACTTCGCCAGCGACCGGGACGGCGTGGGCTGCTAACCAAAGCTGCCGTCGCCGCCGTGGGCAGCGGAGCGCTGCTCGCCGCCTTGGCTATCCCGGCCTCCGCATCGGGTAACCCGAACCCCTGGGACGGCGCCCAGGTCGGCCTCACCTACCCCGTTTACCAGCCCAAGACCGTCCTGGCTCAGCCTCTGACCAGCTTCAAGCTGCTGTCGTGCGGGGCCGGCCAAGACGAGTCCATCTTCGCCACGTTCGGGAAGGCGTACACTCCGCCGTCGAACTACGGCAAGGTCATAGGGTTCTCGGTGGCCGAGGGCTACCCGTTTATCTGCGCCAACCCCGGCGTGGCCAAGCAGGTCGGCGTCTGGACCGTCGGGATCCCGAAGGGCCCGTCAACGTCAAGGTCTCCGTCTATTGCGACCCGGCACAGTTCAAGAGCTGCACTACCGCCTCAGGGGTCAAAAACGGCTACGTGCTCCAGTGGGCACAGCCGTACCAATTCGGCACCAGCCCCAAGAAGCAGACGCAAATGTTCATGGATACATCTCTCCTCAACTTGACTCAGGCCCTGCATATCGTGGCCGGGTTCAGGTCCCTCTGAGGCCGGGATTATCTGGCTAAGCGATCATCCGCTCGGCGTAATTCGACGGTAAATGCGGCGGAGGCACCGGGAAACCCGAAGGTCCCGTTCCCGGTGCCCACCCTCCTTAGTGGCGCGGTGACCTAGACGGGCTTTGGGGCCACGGCGAGTAGCACGATAGCGAGGATAAGTATGGCGCTGCCCACGCCGGCCAGGCCATAACGGATGGCCCGGTACGAAAAATGGCTGCCTATCCCGGCCAGGAAAAGCACGGTGGCCAGGTAGACGGTGGTACGGACATAACTGTCCGAGTTTGCCCCCGCCTTTTGGCCGGCGTTGTAGTCGGCCGTTGCCTGGGCATTGAGCTTGGCGGACAGAACCTTTTGTGGCTGGTGGTATTCCGGCATGTACGTCGGCCCCGGCGCAGCACGCGGGTTGGTGGCCGGGTCGGTCGCCATCCACGCTTTGAAGGCGCGATCGAAGTTCGGGCTGAAGCGCTTCTCGGCGATAGCCATGGCCGACTTGTTGCCGGCGACGTAAGCCGTGAACCAGTCGTTGAACGTCGTCAGGTCGAAGTTGAGACCGTTCAGAGCATCGAGGTTGGCGGCGTTGGCTTGCGACCGGTCCGCGCTGGACGTGGCCAGGAGAAGGGAAGAGTCGGTGGAGAACTTGGCTGCCGCGTAACCTGACCAGGCTGCCAATACTGCGACGACGGCCAGCAGCGCGGCCTCGAATATCGAGATCGTCCGGTTCCGATTACTCTCGCGTTCCTCTTCATCGTGTTCGGCGTGTTCCGATAACCCTTTTCCGGCTTCGACGGCAGAAAGTCCTTCCGGCACGGTCGAAGCCTACCCAAGCGGGCACCGCCCCATAGACGTGGTGCCGCACCTGCTATCAAGCGAAGCAGGCGAGTGCCGGCAACCGCTCCCCTGCTTGTGTTTTGGGCGCTAGCGGCGCCGCTCTGCAGGGCCGCTCGACGGCTCAGACGTCAGACAAATTGGAGCTGGCCCTAGGAAGCCGGGCCGACGTCAATCGCTTCGGGTGCCACGACGGCGGCCGGAGCGGGCACCTGGACCACCGCCGTTCCAGTGAACTGCTCGATGTGCAGTGAACGCACTGTCAGACCGGCAGCCGCCGACGGAGGCTCTACCGCCGCGCGCACAGCGGTGATGCGCTGCGCCGCCCAGCCGAGCGGCAGCTTGACAACGGTGCGAACGTGCCCGGTAGACACCAGCGGGTAACCCCAGCCGAAGTCGCTCCGGAACCACCCGGAGTACCCCGACAGCTGCAGGTCGACGGCCACCGAGGAGACACCTTTCCCGGCCGTGTTGAGGTCGACAATGGCGTACTGAGTGGCCTGCCCCGGCTCCGGAGAGTTGGCGTTGGTCGAGGTGTCGGCATACCAGCGAGCCACCTCGCCCGCCATGACCTGGTAAGTGAACGGGTTGGCGTCCATGACGGTGTCGCGAGGCAAGCCGGGGGCCGGCGCGGCGACGGGAGCGAGCTGGAACCGGAAAGGCGTTGTCCCTTCGTCGGAAAAGTCGTTATTGCCGGTGGCATCCCGCAGGACCGGGTGATGGCCCCACCACGTTCCCGCAAAGGGCTTGTCGACCTCTTTCAGAGCGCTCTGGCTGTCCGGGAAGCCGACCGCCGGCTCCCCACCCCACAAGTACTGAGCGCCCGAGACCGACCCGTTGGGCTTGACCGTGAACGAGATGGCGTTCTCGATGTCGGTCATGCGGCCCCATGTCCCCCACTCCAGGAACGGCAAGAAGCCCGTACCTGCGTCCTCGTGGCTCCAGACAATGACGTACGTCAGCAGGGTGGCGCCCCCAGAAGCCGGGGTCACCGTGGCATATGTCAGCAGGGGGACGTCGTGGAGAGCCGAGGTAGACCTCCCGTACATGACCGGGGCATAGGTGTACGCCAGGTACTGCGGGTTGGTCGGAGGGACGAGCTCTAGCTGGCTGGCTAGCAGACCCACCGTCGGTTTAGTACCGACTGCCACCTGTGAGAGCCCAGCCTGCCCCGCCGGCGGCTCGACCGAGATGGTGAGCGAGTAGACGTCCGTGCTGCGCACGGGGCCGACGAAGGCGGCGTAAACGAACGGCGCCGACCCCCAGAACAGTACGAATTGCTGTTTAGGGCCGACCTCATGCGTGGTGAGGTCCGTCAAGGAGGCGTCCACCACCGCCGAACTGGGCGGCCCCGGCCCCCAAGATGTACCGGGCGCCTCCAGGGCCAGCCGGAGGACCCCCTCGCCGCTGAAGGGCGAAGCCTGAGTGCTGGTTGTCGCCGACGATGGCGCGGTCGGTACCGTTGCGGGCACGGTTGTGCCCGGCGTCATCGCACTGGTGGTGGGGACGGTCGGGCCGGCCGGGACGGTGGGCACCGTAGTCGTCACTGGCGCTGGTCCTGGCGACAGCTGGCCGTTGAAGGGGCCAGTGACGGCGCCGGGCGAGGTCAGGCTGCCGGCCGTTACTGCCGTCAGCGGCACGGTAATTGGGCTCCCCGGGGTGGCCACGACGCCAGGCACGGTGCTGATGGCTCCAGGCCCAGTGCCGGGGCGGACCAGAGATGGAGGCCCGAGTTTGGGGTCCCAGGCGTCGGCCGGATCCGTGCACGACCCGGCGGCCGCGCACGCGTTGGCGGCAAACGTCAGGTCCTGGACCAGCGTGCTGGCTCCCCCCGTCGAGTGGATAGCCTCGATGGCCACGAAGCAGGTCACCTTGAGGCAGTTGGCGCTCCCTAACGGAGTGGTGAGCACCGCCGGTAGAGCCAAAGACGTCGACGCCACACCGTTGGAGCCAACGGTTACGACCGAGTTGTGCCGGCTGTCGCACGCATCTTCCACGGAGGCGCCTGGTTCCAGGAGCAGGGCCAAGGCCTTCGGGTCGCAATCGACCACGGCATAGGTCGTCCCGTAGGAACCTCCGGTGACGCGGACGGTGACCCGTTGTCCGTCGACCAGGCCGCGGTGCGGTGTCACCGTTAACCCGGTGAAGGTGATGGCTTTCAGCGACGTGGCCGCCGCCGGGCCGGCCGTGACGAAGGCCAGGGACGGGCAAAGAGCCGCCGCCGTGAACAGCACGCGCAGTGCGATTGGCTTCAAAGTTGGCCGACCGCCACGACCCGAGCGTACTGAAGCATCACTGCTCCCGGGATAGCACCACGGCCGGTTTGGCCCGCCCCGGCCCATGGGCCTCGTACACGGCCAAAAGCCTGTCCTCTTCGTCGAGCACGGCCCACGGTCCCGGCCCGGTGCCCCCAGCCTGGCGGAGCGCCTCGACGGCTACTACCTGGCCGTAGCCGACGGCCGTCCGTACGGGCGGCCCCACGACGGCGCGCGATAGGCCACGTAACGCTTCAGCCGGCGCGATCAGGGCGTCGGATTTCGACGCCAAGGCTTCGAGGGCGTCGAGCGTGACCGCCTCCTCTATAGAGAACTCCCCCACCGCCTCTCGTCGCAGCTTACGCAGATGGGCACCCCCACCGAGCAGGGCGCCGAGATCGGCGGCCAGGCTCCTCACGTAAGTGCCCGAGGAGCACTCGACATCTATCGAGAAGACCGGCCCGGTCTCTTCCTCTCCGGCCTGGCCGACCTCGAAACGCCACACAGTGACGGGCCGCGGCGGCCGGTCCACTTCGATGCCGGCCCGGGCCAGTTCGTGCAGCCGCCGCCCCCCAACTTTCAGGGCCGAGACCATGGGCGGCACCTGCTCGATCTCACCGGTCAACTTGGCCGCGGCCGACCGGGCCGCCTCGAGGGTGGCCGATCGCATGTCCCACGTGCCGGTGACCTCCCCCGACGCATCGAGGGTGCTCGTCGCCACGCCAAGCACGACCTCGCCCGAATAACGCTTGGACAGCCCGGACAGGAACCTCAGTAGTCGCGTGACTTGGCCCAGCCCAACCAGCAACACCCCGGTTGCGTCCGGGTCGAGCGTTCCGGCGTGCCCCACCTTGCGCTGACCGAATAGACGCCGGCAACGGGCGACCACATCATGACTGGTACAGCCAGCGGGCTTGTCTACGACCAACAGGCCATCTACGGGGCTCACGCCCCTGGCCCTGGCCCCCTGCCCGGGCCGGTCTCACCCCGTCCACCGGTGTCGGTCGCGATAGAGCCCGGGTTACCTGGACCGCTGGTATCAAGACCCGCCTCGGCCGTCCCGGCTTGGCCCAGCGCTCGCCCGTCCTCGGCCCCGGCCTCCATCTTTTTTTCCTCAGCATGAATGGCGCGCAGTATTTCCTCGACCCGTTCTCCATGGGCGACGGCTGGGTCGGCCTCGAAACTGAGGAGCGGCGTGCGCTTCAGCCGCACCTGGTGAGCCACCGCCGCTTGCAAGCGGGTGCGGGCCTCAACGAGCGCGGTATGGGCGGGCTCGGGCAGCGACGCCAGCAGGACAGTGGCGTGGCGCAGGTCCGGCTCGCAGCTGACGGCCGTCACCGTCACCAGCTCGAGCCGCGGGTCGGACCCCGCCACCAGCTCGATCTCGTCGGCCAGGACCTCGCGCAGGACCTCGTTCACCCGGGCCATGCGGGGGTAATGACGATGGCTCGGAAAGGCCGAACGCTTACGCGGGCTCACGGTAATCCTTTGGCCATAAGTTCAAGGCCCCCACCAGTGCCGCTCGCAGGAGATGACCTCGACCTCGGGGAACGACCACACAAAACGCTCTACCGAGTCGAGGACTTCTGTGACGTGCCGGGGCGTGGAGGAGACGGTCGCCATCGCCAGCTCGGCGGCTTGCCAACGGTCCTGCTTGCCCACTTCGGCGGCCGCCACCCCGAAACGGTTGCGGCAGCCCTCGAGGATCGGCCGCAGCACCGCCCGCTTGTCTTTTAGCGAGCGGGACTGCGGCAAATGCAGCTCGACGCTCAGGGCCGCGGCGTGAAAAGGGCTCAGGTGCGGGGGATCTCCCGTTCCTCGTACGTCTCGATGATGTCCCCATCCCGCAGGTCCTGGTTGTTGGAGAGGCCAATGCCGCACTCGAAGCCCTCGTGAACTTCACGCACGTCCTCCTTGAAACGCCGGAGCGAGGTGATGGCGCCCTTCCAGATGATCACCCCATCACGGAGGAACCGGACCTTGGAACCACGTGTGATGACACCGCTGCGGACATAACACCCGGCGACCGCCCCGATCCGCGGGATGCGGAAGATCTCGCGGACTTCCGCCTCGCCCGTGAGCACCTCTTCGTACTCGGGAGCCAGCATGCCGACCATAGCGGCCTGGATATCCTCGATCAGTTTGTAGATGATCTCGTATGTCCTGATCTCGACGCCCTGGGCTTGAGCCATGGCCCTGGCGTCACGGCCGGGGCGGACGTTGAAGCCGATGATGGTGGCATTGGACGCCGCCGCCAGGGCGACATCGTTCTCGGTGATGCCGCCGACGGCCCGGTGCACGAAGGCGAGCTTGACGTCGTCGCGTTCCAGCTTGCGCAGGCTCTCGGTGACGGCCTCGAGCGAACCCTGGACATCAGCTTTCACGACCAGGTTGAGCGTGGCCGCCTCGCCTCGCTGGATCTGCTCGAAGATGTCCTCGAGCTTGGCCCCACCGCTGGTCGCGGCCGAACTCCGGCGCAGGTCGGCGCTGCGGAAACGCTGCTCTCGCTGTTCAGCCACTTCACGTGCTGTCCGGGAGTTGGCTACCCCGCGTAACTCATCGCCGGCGGCCGGCAACGAGTCGAAGCCGAGCACCTGGGCCGGGAACGACGGCGGGGCTTCCTTGATGTTGTCACCCTTGTCGTCGATGAGGGCCTTCACCCGGCCCCAAGCGGCGCCGGCTACGACGTGGTCCCCCACTCGTAGGGTCCCGTTCTGGACGATGACTGTGGCGACAGGGCCCTTGCCCGGGTCGAGGTTGGCCTCGAGCACGATGCCCCGCGGCCGACCCTCAGGGTTGGCCTTCAGCTCTTCCAATTCGGCCACCACCAGCAGCTGCTCCAGCAGGTCGTCGATGCCGAGGTTCTGGAGAGCGGAGACTTCGACCATGATCGTGTCGCCGCCCCATCGCTCGGGTACCAGCCCGAGCTCCGACAGCTGCTGCATGACGTGGTTGGGGTCAGCGTCGGCCCGGTCGATCTTGTTGATGGCGACGATAATGGGGACGCCAGCCGCTTTGGCGTGGTTCAACGCCTCTGCGGTCTGGGGCATCACCCCGTCGTCGGCCGCCACCACGAGGACGACGATGTCCGTGACGTCGGCGCCCCGAGCGCGCATAGCGGTGAACGCCTCGTGGCCCGGCGTGTCGATGAACGTGATAATGGCGCCGCCAGCCGTCGTCACCTGATAGGCCCCGATGTGCTGGGTGATGCCGCCGGTCTCACCGGATGCGACGTCCGCCTCTCTGATCTTGTCGAGCAGAGTGGTTTTGCCGTGGTCGACGTGGCCCATGACGGTTACGACGGGCGGCCGGGGCCTTAGCAGCTCGGGCCGGTCCTCGTCGTCTTCTTCAGCGAAGTAGCGGGCCTGGAGCTCGGCTTCCTTCTGTTCGCCAGCGTCGACGAGCCGCACATTGGCGCCTATTTCGGCGGCAAAAAGCTCGATCATGTCGTCCGAAAGCGACATTGTGGCGGTGACCATCTCACCCTGGGTGAGTAGAAAACGGACGACGTCGGCCGCGCTCCGGTTGAGGCGAGGGCCAACGTCCTGGGCCGTGGAGCCGCGCTCCACGATGACCTCGCCCTCGGGCACTGGCGCGTGCGAGGGGATATAGGTCGACGGTGTTTGCGCCTCTAGTTCTTCCCGGCTCCGCTTCCGGCTCCGCGGGCGCCTGTTGCCGCCGGGGCGGCCGCGCCCACCAGGGCCACCGCCGAAGCCACCAGGCCGTCCAGTCCCGCCACGCCCACTTGGCCCACCACCAGGGCCGCCGGCCCCGGTACGGTACGGCGACTGGCTCGTAGGCGCACGATAAGTAGCGTCAGGACCGCCACGCGAAAGTGGCCCAGTCCGGGGCGCTCCGGGACGAGCACCGGGCCCCGGCCGCGCCCCAGGAGCTCCTGGAGCGCCAGAGCGCGGCGCCCCGCCACCCATTCCTGGGCGGGGGCCGCCGCCAGTTTGTCCTCCGGGCCGCCGGGCCCTCCTCGAGGGGCGCCTGGGCGGCTACCGGGCACGGGTGGACGGCCCTGACCAGGCCTATCGCCATAACGAGCGCCGGCGTTGCCGGGACCTGCCGGTGGGTACTGGCCACTCCCGGTGCGGCCGTAGCCGCCGCGACCCTGGCCGTTCCCTTGTGCCGGGCCGCCACGAGCCCCGCCCCGCTGGTCGTCCGGTCCGCCGGCGGGACCGCGCGCCGGAGGCGGTATCGGTTTGCCCGTCAGAGGAGAAAGAGGCCGCCGGAACCCAGGTGGCGGCGGTATCGGTTTGCCCGTCATGGGCGAAACGGCGGCGCCGCGATTTGGGTCACCTTGGGCTTGGCCTTGCCCCTGACCTTGGGCTTGTCCCTGAGTGGCGGGCGCATGTCCAGGGGCCCCGTGCGAGGGCGCGCTATGTGTAGGCGCACTGTGTGACGGCGCGCTATGTGAGGGAGCTCCGTGTGAGGGAGCGCCGTGTGAGGGAGCTCCGTGTGAGGGAGCGCCGTGTGAGGGAGCGCCGTGAGGGGTCGAGCCAGCTTGGCCCGGCCTGACTTGGGCCGGTTGACCGCCGGGCGAGCCCACCGGCGCCGGTGCCCCGGTCGCCGGAGGCGAGGCCTTCGCGGGGGCCGGTGCTGAGCCGGCCCTTGCTTGCGGGACCTGGGAAGCCAGCTCGGCTGCCTCCCGTTGTGCTGGCGCCGGGGTAGCCGATTGACCACCTGCGGCTTCGCCGCCAGCGGTGGGCCGGGCCGGCGGCTGGGTTCCCCCAGTGGGCGTCCGGACCCCGGGCGGGGGCGGCACAGGACGGCTGGGCGTCGGTGCAGTGGTGCGCTCAACTGTTGACGGGGCGCTGGTTGCGATAGTGGGCGTGGAGGCGGGCCCGGGCGAGCCATGGGCCGGCGCGGCGTGACCGGTTTGCGTGTGAGCCGGCTGCGTGTGACCGGTTTGCGTTTGAGCCGGCTGCGTGTGACCGGTTTGCGTTTGAGCCGGCTGCGTGTGAGCCGGCTGCGTGTGAGCCGGCTGCCGGTCGTGCAAAGGTGGCTCTGCTCCGGGCGAGACCACGCCCGGAGGAGGCGCCAGAGCGGGGCTGCTAGTGCTGCGCCCCACCTGGTGCGACTGATGCGGCTGAGCGGCGTCCCCGGTCCCGGCTCGGCCTGCCGGCGCAACGGCGGCGGGTGCCTGGGCGGCAACGGTCTCAGGCCCGGGTGCTGGCGCGGTTTCGTCAGGCGGGTGAGTACGCTTCAGCCCGTCCCGCTCCGCCCTCCGGCGGACGCGATCGGCTTGCGCCTCCTCGATGCTCGAGGAGTGGCTCGTGACACCTATGCCCATAGACAAGGCAAGCTCGAGGCCCTCTTTGTTGGTTAGGCCGAGCTCGCGGGCCAGCTCGTATACCCGGATTTTCTTGGCCAAGTTCCTCGTCAGTCCCTTTCTTCGTTTTTCTTTGTTTCGTCTCTCTGACCGCCACCTCTCGTGGCGGCGCCATCTCTGAGTCCCATCCTCGCACGTTCAGAGGCCGTCGCGAACATCAGTTCAACCTCACCAGCGCGGATGTCGGCCCGCAAGGCCCGGGTGAAAGCGCCCCGACGACCGGCTCTGCTGATGCAATCGGGATCGGCCCACTCGGTCTCTCCGAGCCTACAAAGCCAGGCACCTCGGCCTTGGCCTTTTCGGTCGACGATCAGCTGGCCGGCGGGGCTCAGGACTACACGGACCAGTGTACCGGTGCCCTTCCGAGCGCGGCACCCCACGCACGTCCGGATGGGCGCTGGCGTCTACCCCACTCCTTCCCCTGAGGCGGCAGCTTCAGAGGCCCCTTCGGGCGCCACCCCTTCGGGCTCCTCGAGCTGCTCTTCGTCATCGGACGGCTTCTCGGTCCGGTCAGCGGCAGCCCTCTCGTCGTCTACGTCTACATCAGCAGCCGCTACCTCGCCGGTCTCTTGGCCAACCTCAGCCCCGGCCTGAGTGGCCGCGGTTCCGGCGGCTTCAGTGTCGCCGGCCCACTCGTCCTCGCCCTCCGCCCCGTCGCCGCCCAGCGAGGTCGCCTCCCATTCTTCGGCGGACAGAGCCTCGCCACCGCCAGCGGGTTGCCACACCATCTCGCCCGCCTCGTTTTGCACCCACTCGCCCTCAGCCCATTCCTGAGCGGCGTAGGCCTCTTCTTCTGCCAGCTGGCTCTCGCTCTTGATGTCGATGCGCCAACCAGTCAACCGGGCAGCCAGGCGAGCGTTTTGGCCCTCCTTGCCGATGGCCAATGAGAGCTGGTAGTCGTTTACGATCACGGTGGCCGTACCGGACTCCTCGTCGAGTATGACCTCTTTGACCTTCGCCGGCTGGAGAGCTCGCATCACGAACTCGCGGGGTTCTTCCGAGTAGGGGACTATGTCGACTTTCTCGCCCCGGAGCTCTGTTGTCACCATACGTACGCGCGCGCCCCGGGCACCGACACAGGCGCCGACCGGGTCGACATTAGGGTCGTTCGACCAAACGGCGATCTTGGTCCGGTGGCCGGGTTCCCGAGCCGCTGCTTTTATCTCCACGATCCCGTTGGCGATCTCGGGGACCTCGAGCTCGAACAGGCGCTTGATCAGCCCCGGGTGTGTCCGTGACACGACGATCTGAGGCCCTTTGCTCGTCTTGCGGACCTCGACGATATAAGCCTTCAGCCTGGCGTTGTGCTCGTAGTGCTCAAAGGGCACCTGCTCGGCCTGCGGCAGCAGGGCTTCCACCTTGCCCAGGTCGAGCAAGGTGTAGCGGTTGTCGCTCTGCTGGATGATGCCGGTGACGATGTCGCCCTCCCGGCCGGCGTACTCCTCGTACTTGAGGTCCCGCTCGGCTTCCCGAATGCGTTGGAAAATGACCTGTTTTGCCGTCTGAGCGGCGATCCGGCCGAAGTCCTTGGGCGTGTCGTCCCACTCGCGGACGACGTTGCCGTCCGCGTCGAGCTCCTGGCCGTACACCCGGATCTCACCGGAATCGGGCTCGATCGTGACGACGGCCTCCTCGGCGGCGCCGGGCATTCGCTTATACGCGGCCACCAGCGCGTTGGCGAGGGCGTCCAATAGGACGTCCACACTTATGCCCTTGTCCTTGGCGATCTGTTGAAGGGCGTCCAGAAAAGCGAGGTTGTCTCTCAACATATGGCTTCACTCGCCTTCGCCTCAGCCCCAGCGTCATGCACCGATTTGG
This sequence comes from uncultured Acidimicrobiaceae bacterium, assembly GCA_963749305.1. Lineage (GTDB taxonomy): Bacteria > Actinomycetota > Acidimicrobiia > Acidimicrobiales > Palsa-688 > Fen-671. Next base: position 27,107 of record CAVVMN010000008.1, on the reverse strand, counting down.
CTGGCTTTTTGGAGGATGTCTTTGATTTGGGGCTCTTTTGCGACTGTCCCGATTGTGATGGTCCCCATGTGAATACCGTGTTGGCGCGCTGCACTGATTCCAGGGGGACGCGGATTTCCGTTGTCTCGCTGGGAGAAATATCGACCCGGATAGCTATCTCCTCTTTAGACGCGGCCGTGAGGGTGCCCCGCAGCCGGCGCGTCTCGTTCACCGGTTCGACAGTCTTTACGGTCACTTCTTGCCCGATATAACGGGCGAAATGCTGGGGGTACCGGAGCCTGCGCTCCAGGCCGGGGCTCGACACCTCGAGCGTGTACCTCCCGGCCGGGACGAGGTCGTCGTGCTGGTCGAGGGTGGCCGAGATGGCCGAGCTCACTTGTGAGATGGAGTCGAGGTCGACGCCGCCGGGCCTTCCACCAAGACCCGCACGGTGGCGCCAGAACGCTCTACGTCCCAGATCTCGAGCCCTGCGGCCTGAACTGCCGGCCTCAGCGCATCGGCAATCTGCTCTTCAGCGCCCATCTCACCTCCTCTGCGGTCAAGGTTCCTCATACAAAAGCGTGGGCAACCTGCCAGGCAGGCAAGCCCACGCCCAACATCACCCTCCGGTGACAACGAGTAGTATAGCCCAGGTCGGTCCCGCTACACCCTGGCCGTTAACGTCGCGCGCCCATAATCTGGTGGTTCGCAATTTCATGTCACGAGGTCGTCCTGACTATGACGGTGGAGTTACCGTCACTGCGTGGTGTTAGCGTCAAACACACGTTCTGACCGACGCTTCCTGCGATAGGGCGCATCGCCGGCTTTGGTGCTGGCCTCAATGAGCGAGCATGAGCGCCTTTGGGTGCCGGCCGGGAGGATCTGGCGAGTGTGCAAAGCCCTTACTGAACTGGAATCAGCTATGAGCAGCTACGCGGCTGGCTTCGAGGTCGATGCCCTGGCGCCGGCTGACCTGGCCCCTGCATTACGCTCGGCGGGGCGCATTGAGAAGATGGCCGCCGCTCTCGCCTCGATGGTGGCGGCCCGGATGGCATCGGGCGCCAGCGGGGCCGGGGCGGCCGACCGTTTGGCCGGCGTTCCGGCCAGGGTGGCCGAGCGCCAGGCCGAGCGCGAGCTGGCGAATGCCGCTGGCACGTCGCTCGAGGAGGCTCGCCGGGCCATCGAAGTCGGCAGGACGCTGGCGACGCAACCCGAGCTGGACACGGCCGCTCGCGATGGGGCGTTGTCGCGCCGGCAGGCGGCTCTCATCTCCGACGCCGTGGCCCTGGCCCCCGAGGCGGCCGCGGACCTGGTGGAGAAGGCAGGCCGACTGGCCTTCGGGGACCTCCAAGCAGAGTGTGCCCGGGCCAAGGCGGCCAAGGTCGACGTGGAAGAGCGCCGCCGACAGGTCCACGCCGCTCGCGCCTTGCGCTGGTATACCGACCCCTTCGGCACTTTCCACCTTCACGCCGAGGGAACGGTCGAAGACGGTGCTCTGATAACGGCGGCGCTGAAACCGCTGGCGGACAAGGCGTTCCGCGCCGCCCGGAAGGAGGGGCGGTGGGACCGCCCCGACGTGTACGCCTTTGACGCCTTCGTCTCGCTGGCCACCGGCGGCGGCGCGGCAGATGCCTCGGGGTGAGGTCCTCGTCCGCGTAGACCATGACGCGGTTGTGCGTGGTTACGCGGTCGAGGGCGAGGTGTGCGAAGTGCCCGGGCTCGGGCCGGTGAGCGTCGATACGGTGCGGGACATCATCGTGAGCGGTGACCCCGTGCTGAAAGCTGTGGTGACCAAGGCCAAGGATGTCGTGGGTGTCGTACATCTGGGAAGGCGGCCCAATGCCTACCAGAAGACGGCGCTCGACTGGCTCTATCCCACCTGTGCCAACGAGGCCTGCGCGGCCCGAGGCGAGCACCTCGAGACGGACCACCGCACCGGCTGGGCCAAGACCCACACTACGGTGCTGCACGACCTCGACCGCCTGTGCGGGTTCGACCATTGGCGCAAGACGTACCTCGGTTGGGAGTTGGTAGAGGGGAAGGGCAAAAGAGCCTTTGTGCCTCCCGACGACCCCAGGCACCCTCGCCAGGGTCGCCGGTCGGGGGCGGAGAGGCCACGGGGCTAGCTCCGGCCTGAAGCGCCGTTTGATCGTGGCCGTGGCTCGAGGCGGTCGGCCGGGAGAGCTCCTTATTTCCAGCGGAAATAGACAAAGATGCGGCCAAAATTGTCGGAGTCTTTTTCCACGCGGTGGTAGAGCGGCCGTATCTCCTTCTGGTCGAGGAACCGCAGGACCCTCTTTTTCAACTGGCCCGAACCTTTCCCCGGAATGATCTCTAACTGACTGGCCTTTATCCGCGCCGCTTCGTCGAGCATGTCCCGCAGGGCCAGGTCGATCTGGTCGCCCTTGTTGTAGATGTCGTGCAGGTCGAGCTTCAACTTGGACACGGTCGAGACTACGTCCCGGCCTGGACTTCTTCAGCTACAGCAGCCCGCCCGCTGTAGGTGGCGACCAGCTCGTGCCCGAGGCGGGCCAGTAGCTCACGGCCCTCAGGAGGCGCTATCACCTCGATGTGGCGGCCGAACCCCGAGAGTTGCCTTACGATCATGTCGACGCGCGGCCCCCGGACCGTTACCGGGACCCGCTCGCCGGGCTGGCTGTCGCCAACGCTCACCTGGCCCTCGAAGTACCACTGGAGAGCATCGACGACCTCCGGGTTGGCCAGAGTGGTGACCTCAACGGGAGAGCGGAGCCGGTCGACCCGCTCGACCACCTCCCCCCAGGAGCGGGACAGCTCGAACCCCTCAGGGCGTACCACCGGTTGGCCGGTCCGTTCGACTGACTTCACTCGGCTGACCCGGAACGTCCGAAGGCCTTCCTCCGTGCCGGCCAGGAGGTACCAGGTCGTCCCTTTTTGCGCCAGGCCGAGGGGGTGGACGGTGCGCACGGTGGCGTTCCCGGTACGGTCGGAATAACCAAGGCGGACCTGCTCGCCCTCGGTCGTCGCCTCCTGCAAAACGTCGAGATGGCGAGGGCGGTAGGTGGGCCGGTTCCGGCCCCAGCCATGCGGGTCGAGCACCACCGACGCCGCCGCCGCTTCTGCGCTCGAACGGAACGATTCAGGCAACGCTCGCACCAACTTGCGCAACGCCGCCTTGAGCTCGGGTGTCGCGGCCGACGCCGGCCCGGCTACCAGGAACAAAGCCCGGGCCTCGGGTGCCGTCAGCCCTGATAGGTCGGTCCGGCCGCCTCCAAGAAGTCTCCAGCCTCCGCCTCGTCCGCGCTCCGAGTAGACGGGCAGGCCAGCCACACAAAGCGCCTCGAGGTCGCGGCGAGCGGTGCGTTCGGAGATCTCGAGTTCCTCGGCCACCATGGCCGCTGTCACCCGTTGCCGCTGCTGTAGCAGGAGCAAGAGGGCCACCAACCGGTCGGCACGCATAGCTCCAAGTTTTTCACTAAAACCGGCCAGAAGGTGGCCAGTTTGAGGACGCAAGATTGGTTTTGCTTCTCCCATTCAATTCGACGAACTGGCAAAGGAGACCTGATGCCCGGACTGCCGCCGCCCCACCCCGACGAGTTGGAACAATTGCTTGGCTTCCTGGCCCAGGAGCGCTATGTAGTGCGCCTCACGGCGTTCGGGATGACCGACGAGCAAGCTCGAATGGCGCCCTCAGTCAGCCCGCTGACCGTTGGAGGCCTGATCAAGCACCTGGCCGGAGTCCAGGAGTTCTGGACGGACATCCTGGCCGGACGGCATCGGCCTGCTGACGCCGGCGACCACGATTATTCCGAGAGCTTCCGGCTCGTCGGCGACGAGACCTTGCAGAGCGTCCTCGACCGCTACGAACAGGCCGGAGCAGAGACGGAGCGGGTAGCTCGGTCGCTAGGTGCTGACCACCTCGTAGAGGTGCCGCGGGATGTCCCGTGGTTCCCGACCGACGTGGACCACTGGACGGTCAGGTGGCTATTGCTCCACCTGATCGAAGAGACGTCTCGACACGCCGGGCACGCGGATATTGTTCGCGAATCGGTCGATGGGGCTACGGCGTACCCGCTGATGGCGGCGGCAGAGCACTGGCCGCCCTCCCCCTGGGTCAAGCCATGGGAGCCGGTTGGTGGCCTCACCAAGAGCGCGGGGAGCGGGGAGCGAGCCTCCGTCCCCGCCATCTGAGCTGGTAGCAGCCGTTAGTAACGATTAGGTCCGGCGCTGCTGCCGACCTTGGCGCAAGGTGGTTAGACCATCACTGCCGCAAGGGTCGGCAGGGCCGTCGACCGGACACTTAAAACGGCTGTCTTCAACCGTCGTCGCCCTCAAGCGTCGCCTGCAAGCGTCGCAACCCGTCGACCAACCCCTCGTCCGCAATGGCCAGGGCCTCGTCAAGCCTGAACCACCTCACTTGCTGGCTCTCCCCTGCCGCCGGCGACGGGTCGACGTCCTCGCACAGCAGCAGGTACCTCAAGTCCAGGTGGAAGTGCTCGCCGGCCGGGTGGGCATCCAGGTGGAACAGCACCGGCCCTCCCGGCGGATGGCGCCCGAGTAGGCCGGTCTCTTCCATCGTCTCTCTCACCGCTGCCTCCCACGGCGCCTCTCCGGCATCGATGTGACCCCCCGGTTGCAGCCACATCCCGAGCCTCTTGTGGAGGTGGAGGACCGTGCCCCGGGGGCCGGCCACAATGGCTGAACCCGTAACGTGCACGGGGTCAGCCCTCCGGTCGAACGGGTGGTCCAGCCGGTCCAGTTCGGCCAGGAACCGCCGGCGGGACCTCACCTCACGCCGGCTACGGGCCTCAAACTGCTCGATCGCCTGTCGCACGTCGGCCACCAAAGCCACCAAGGCCACTTACGCTACCCGGGACGCTGAGGCAGTGACCCCTTTGACCCCAGTGAGCCCTATGACCCCCAGTGAGCCCTATGACCCCCGGTCGAGGGCCGGCTATGCCTCCGAGGGGCCAGTGGACAGACGCCGGCTGATGAGCTCGACCCGAGCCTCGCTCCGGTTGGCGTCGGTCCCCTTGGCATCGAGGAGCGCTAAGCGGTCAGCCTCGGCCTCGGCCGCGGCGCCATGGTCGGCAGCAGCCAGGCGGGCGTCGAAGCCCTCCTTGACCAGTTTTTCGGCTTCCTCGACGAGAGCTGACACCATTTCGTCCTCGGGCACTACCCTTATGATCTCGCCCCGGATGAACAGGTGCCCCCGGTGCTTTCCGGCCGCGATCCCGAGGTCGGCGGAACGGGCTTCGCCGGGGCCGTTTACCACGCACCCCATAACTGCGACCTGGAGCGGGATCTCCGCGGTTCTCCAGCGCGGCCTGGGCTTCCTGGGCCACTTTGTAGACATCGATCTCCGCCCGGCCGCAAGAAGGGCAGGCGATGAGGTCGACGTTGCGGCGTTCCCGAAGCCCGAGCGACTCGAGCAACGACCGGCCCGCCTTGGCTTCTTCGACCGGGTCGGTCGTGAGCGAGTAGCGGATGGTGTCACCGATCCCCTCCATCAGGAGGGTGCCGATGCCGGCTGTGCCCTTGATGATGCCGGCCGGCGGGGGGCCGGCCTCGGTCAGCCCGAGGTGGAGCGGGTGGTCGACCTGCTCGGAAAGCTGGCGGTAGGCCTCGACCATGATCGGCACCCGTGACGCCTTCACGGAGATCTTCACATTGTCGAAGTCGACCTCCGCAAACAGGCCCAGTTCGATGAGGGCGGACTCGACCAGCGCCTCAGGCGTAGCCCCGCCGTGTTTCTCGTAAAGACGCTTGTCGAGCGAGCCGGCGTTGACGCCGATACGTACCGGGATACCGCGGTCCTTGCATTCGCTGGCCACCAGCTTGATCTCTTCTGGCTTGCGTAGGTTCCCGGGGTTGAGCCGCAGGCAGTCGACACCGGCTTCGATGGCGGCCAGCGCCATCTCGACGTGGAAGTGGATGTCCGCCACGATGGGAACGGGGCTGCGAGGGACGATGTGGGCCAGCCCTTCGGCCGCCTCGCGCTCGTTACAGGTGCAGCGCACGATATCGGCGCCCGCCGCCGCCAGGGCGTACACCTGGGCCAACGTGGCTTCTACGTCGGCCGTCTTCGTGGTGGTCATCGACTGGACGGTGACCGGAGCATCCCCACCCACAGGTACGGAGCCGACCATTATCTGGCGGGTCTTCTTGCGGGGGTAGCGCGGCACGGTCAGTTCCTCCAGTTAGTCTCCCTGGTCAGGTTACAGCGTCGCCGGCTAACCGCCGGGACCGTCAGCCCAGCAGGTCGCGAAGGTCGAGGAACAGCGAAGAGATGGCGTAAAAGGCGAGTACGGCCAGCACCGCGTACAAAACCGGGGCCAATTTGTTGACGTCGGCGTGATAAGGGCGCCTCCGTCCCAAACTGCGCGCCTTTTCGTACAGCGCAATGGCGACGTGGCCGCCGTCCAAAGGTAGCAACGGCACCAGGTTGAAGATCCCGACGAAAATGTTTATGAGGATCAATAAGTAAAGGACTTCGGATATCCCTATCTGGGTAGCCCTGTTGGCCAGCACGACGACACCGACCGGAGATACGAACCGCTCGGCATGGGGGTTGTCGGCCGCCTTCTGGCTGGCCAGCATGTCGGCGTAGCCCCCGAAGTCGGTTACTACGTGGCCCAGGCCAGTGACGGACGAGACCGCGGTAGCCCCGAAGGCCCGCCCGGCGTGCGCTACTGACTCCAAGAAGCCGAACCGGACCGGCCCCGCCTCGATGCCCAGGAGGCCCGTCGGCTTGGTGTAGATGGGAGCGGTGGCCCCTTTGACGATTACCTTGGCCCCGTCGGCGAGCGTCGGTCGAAGTCTCGAAAGTACGGCCACCCCGCTCGATAGTCAGGGTTACCTTCTGGCCCGGACGCGCCCGCAGGAACGCCGTCAGGTCGTCCCAGGTCTTGAAATGGTGGCCATCGACGGACACGATGCGGTCGCCGGGGCGCAGCCCAGCTTGTTGTGCCGGGCTTGGGCCTTTGCTGAAGCTGTCGACCGCCGCGATCGGGTTGCTGGCCGACGGGTTAGCGACGAAATTGCCGATGTCGCCGGGGCCGACAAAAAGGACCACCAGCAGAAGGAAAGCCAGCAAGAAATGTACGAAAGAACCGGCCAAAGCAACGGTCAGACGTCGCCACGTAGGTTGGTTGCGGTAGGCCCGGGGTTCGTCGGCCGGGTCCACCTCTTCGACGTTGGTCATGCCGATGATCCGGCAATAACCGCCGAGGGGCAAGGCTTTTATGCCATAAGTGGTCTCACCCTTGGTGACGGACCACACGCGTGGCCCGAAACCAACGAAAAACTCGGTCACTTTCATGCCCGCCCGCTTGGCCGCCACGAAGTGGCCGAACTCGTGGAGGACGATCATCACCAGCAGCCCGAGGACGACCAGGACAGTGGCCAGAGCGCCGAAATAAGCCGCTACCACCAAGCCGGAAATAACTATCAGGGCCAACCGGAGCAGTGCCCCCCGCTGCTCGCGGGGTCGATCATGTCGGAATTGTCAGCGGCCTCGGCAGACGGCGGTCGCTGTGGTCGCGTCGCTGTGTCAACCACGGAGAGCTGACCTCCGTGAGCACCAGAGGCTGGCTGGCCTCGAGACGGTTGACGGCCTCCTGAGCCAGCGCCCTCGCCTCGGCATCAGCGGCCAGCACATCGTCCACGTCGCGCGGCTCGCTGGCCCGGAAGTGGCTCATGGCCTGCTCGATCACATTGGCTATATCGACCCAGCGCAGCCGACCGTTTAGGAACCCGTCGACGGCGACCTCGTTGGCCCCATTGAGGCAGGCCGGCGCCGTCCCGCCCTGGCGGCCGGCCTCGTAGGCCAGGCCAAGGCAGGGGAAAGTGGCCGGGTCGGGCACCTCAAAATCGAGCCGGCCGAGCTTCGACCAGTCGATCGTGCCGAAAGCACTCGCCATACGCCCAGGGTACGAGAAGGCGTAGCCAATAGGGAGTCGCATGTCCGGCATAGACAGCTGCGCGATGGTCGCCCCATCAGTGGTTTCGACCATCGAGTGGACAACTGATTGGGGGTGGACGACTACCTCGATCTGGTCATAGGCGGCCCCGAACAGGAGGTGAGCTTCGATCACTTCGAGGCCCTTGTTCAAGAGGGTGGACGAATTAATCGTGTTCATTGGCCCCATTTTCCACGTTGGGTGGGCCAGGGCCTCGTCCACCGTGACCTCAGACAGCTCGTGAAGCGACTTGCCCCGGAAAGGCCCACCGGACGCGGTCAGCAGGATCCGCCGTAACGCGGTTTGGCCATTTTCTAAAATTCTGCTGATCTGCAATCCCTGCAGGCATTGATGGACGGCACAATGCTCGGAATCGACGGGGACTATCTCCGCTCCGGGGGTTCTCAGCGCCTGCCAGTACCACCGGGCCGCCGGCGATGAGGGACTCCTTGTTGGCCAGGGCCAAGCGCCGCCCCGCGGTGAGGGCGGCCAGCGTGACGGGCAGCCCTTCGAAACCCACTACCCCGTTCAGGACTATGTCAGCGTCGGTGGCGATAGCCGCCAGCGCCCCCTCGCCGGCCAGGACCTCGGTGCCTTCCGGCACCAGGGCGGCCAGCTCCTCGCCCGGGTGGCATCGGCGATCGCCACCTGCCGGGGACGGACCTCACGAGCCTGTTCTGCCAGCAGCTTGACCGACGACCGCGCCCCCAGCGCAACGACCTCGAACCGGCCACCAGCAGCGCGCACGACGTCGAGCGCCTGGGTGCCGATGGAGCCCGTGCTGCCAGCGATACAGACGGTTTTCACCGGATGCACGGGCGCTTAGTTGACGACGATGTGGAGCGCTAAGGCCAGGAAGTAGGTCGCCGGCAGGACGAACAACAGCGAGTCGAAACGGTCGAGCAGGCCGCCGTGCCCGGGCAGGAGCGTGCCGGAGTCCTTGACCCGCAGGTCCCGCTTGAGCATGGACTGGACCAGGTCGCCAAGCGGCGCCACCACCGCCACGACGAGGCCGAGCTCGAGCCCGTGGCGGGCGCCGCCCCACGGCGCCAACTGGTTGCCGATAATGGCGCCGGCGATGAGCGCGGCAATGCCGCCGGCTATCACACCCTCCCACGTCTTGCTCGGGCTGACGGCCGGCGCCAGTGGGTGAGAGCCGAACTGGCTACCGATGAACCAGGCCACCACATCAGCGGCGATCGTGGGGACGATGGCGCCCAGGAACAGGTGCGAGCCGTGGTGCGCGGCCAAGAGCAGGCCGGCGAACGACCCGAGCACCCCGACCCAGCAGAACCCGAGCACCGTCACGGCCACGTTGACAACCGGGCGGGCCTCGACCACTCGGGCCAGGTACCACACCAGGCTGGCGCACACGACCACGGCGATGACCACGGGCAAGGCGGCCGTCCCTCGCCAGTACGCCGCCGCTACGGCTCCGGCCGACCCGACCACGCCCAACAGGGTCGCCGGGCGGAAGCCGGCCCGCTGGAACATGCTGAACGCCTCGACGGCGCACCCGAAAATGGCCACGGCAGAAAACACCAGCAGCGCCACCGTGCCGAGCAGGTAACAAACGACGAGCAGGACGACGAGCACGATCCCGGTGACGACGGCGGCACCTACGTCGCGATTACCCATCCCCGTCCCCTCGGCCCGCACGTCGTACGGTGCCCGCACGGCCCGGGTGTGGCGGGCCGAAGCGGCCGTAGCCATCGCCGGCTCGCCCGACGGTCGCTCGTCCGGGCCTCCTGGCCCTGCGGCTGGTGCGCACTACGGTGCCGGCCGGCGTCTGGTCGCCCCCAGCGGCCACTTCGCCTGGCCCGTCTGCTCGAAAGCACCCCCGTCTCGTCGCTGGCCTCGCTGGCCACCGCTGGCCCCTTCGGGCAGCACACTCTCGTCGCCGTTTTCCACTGCTCCGCCACCACGCCCCGAACGTTCGTGCTCGAGACGCTCGAAGTCCTCATCGAAAGAGAACGGGCTCCCCGTCCCCTCCTCTGGCATGCCGTTCCTTTGGTCATCTTCGTCCACGAGGTCTTCCACTCCGGGGCCATCGGACCAATCGTTCACGTCGTCACGCCAGTGAAGGCCGCGGGAGCCGAGCAGCCGCCACGCCTGCAGCTCGTCGTCCTCGCTCTTCGGGCCTGCGATCGCACTCGGGACCTCGCCGGTTGGGGGGTCCGTCCAATGAGGAAGTTCTGTACCCTCTCCTGAGCTCACAATGGCTACCAACTCTGCACTTGGTACAACCTCGCGAGGGTACCCCATCTCACTGGAGAGTTCAGTGATTGTGGTCTCCAGGGTCGCGTCTGCAGCATCTGGTCCCCCTTGTTGTGTGCCTGCAGCGCTGGTCGGCAGATCGGCGCCGCTGTGTCGCCCGCCGCCGGCGTGCCGCTCGCTCCGAGTGTGCCGCTCGGTGCTGGCCCGCAGTTCGGGCCGGCCAAGCGGCTCAGCGCCCGCCCCAGCTCCGGCCCCGACCACGGCGCCCACTTCAGCCAGCTCCAACGGGGTGGTAACGGCGTCAGGGTCGTAGTCGGACGGAGCTCCGTCCTCCCCCCATGGGTCCGGCGCGGCGACCGGCAGCCAGGTCCTCGTCCCGGCCTCGGCGACGCCCCCCGAGCCAGCTCAACTGGTGAGCAACTCCTGTTCCTTGTGCCCCAGCACACGGTCGATCTCGGTGGTGTAGTCGTGGGTGAGCTTGTCGAGGTCCTTCTCGGCCCGGTCGAGCTCATCGGAGGAAATGTCTCCGTCCTTTTCGAGCGCCTCGAGGTCTTTCCTGGTGGCCCGGCGGACATTCCGCACGGCGACGCGGCCGTCCTCCGCCTTTTGATGGGCCACCTTGACCAGCTCCTTGCGCCGCTCAGCGGTGAGCATCGGGAAGTTCAGCCGGATCACGGTGCCGTCGTTGTTCGGCGTGATGCCCAGATCCGATGACTGCACGGCCTTCTCGATGGCCTTTATGACCACCGGCCCCTTCTCATAGGGAGTAATGACCAACACCCTGGCTTCGGGCACATGCAGACCGGCGAGCTGCTGCAGGGGCACGTCGGCCCCGTAGTACTCGACCTTCAACTTCTCGACTAGCGCGGGAGCGGCGCGGCCCGTCCGGATACTGGCGAACTCGCTTTTGGTGTGCTCGACAGCGCGTGCCATCCGCTCCTTGCAGTCTTCTACTGCAGCGTCAACCAGGGTGTCGGCCATCAGTGGATAAGCGTACCTATCTCTTCACCGTCGAGCGCACTCCGCAGGTTGCCTTCCTCCATGATGCTGAAGTAGAGGATTGGCAACGAGTTTTCCTTGCAGAGCGTGATTGCCGTCAGGTCCATCGCCCTCAGTTCCTTGCCGATCACCTCGTCGTAGCTGATCTCGGAGATCGGCTCGGCGTGCGGGTCGACCCTGGGATCCGCCGTATAAAGGGCGTCAGCGCCGCCGTGGGTGCCTTTCAGCAGGACCTCGGCCCCGATCTCGACCGCTCTCAGCGCCCCGGCGGTATCTGTCGTGAAGAACGGGTTCCCGGTCCCGGCCGCGAAGATCACGACCCGACCTTTCTCCAGGTGCCGCATGGCCCGGCCCCTGATGTACGGCTCGGCCAGCTCCGACATGCCGATCGCCGTCTGGACTCGTGTCGGCTGGCCGGCCCGTTCCAACGCGTCGCGCACCGCCAGGGCGTTGATCACGGTGGCCAGCATGCCCATGTAGTCCGCAGTGGCCCGGTCCATGCCGGTGGCCGACCCCGTCGCCCCTCTCCATATGTTGCCGCCCCCAATGACGACGGCGATCTCGGTGCCCAGTTGGGAGTGGGCCTCAGCGATCTCCCTGGCCAGGCGTCCTACGACCCGGGCGTTGATCACCTCGTCGGCGGCGCCACTCGCCAGGGCCTCTCCTGAGATTTTGAGGACGACGCGCTTCCAGGGCGCTCCCGGCCGGCCCATTACCCGCCGATCACGACCTGGGCGAAGCGCACTATCTCCGCCTTGCCCAGCGTCTCACCGACGGTGTGCTTGTCGTCCCTGGCATAGGGCTGCTCCAGGAGCACCCCGCCAGGCACGCGTTTGAACCAACCGGAGAGCTTGCCCTCCGTGATCTTGGTGATGGCCGCCTCTGGCTTTCCCTCCCGGCGGCTCTCCGCCTCCAGGGTGGTCCGCTCCGCCGCCACCTCCTCCGCCGGCACGTCCTCGCGGCGCAGGTACTTCGGCCGGCCGAAGGCGATGTGGACGGCGATGTCGTGCGCCAAATCGGCACTAGCGTCCTTCAACTCGACGATGACGCCGTTGACGCCGCGGTCGTTTTGCACGTGCAGGTACGAGCCGAGGACGTTCCCGGGCGCGGCCTGGAAACGGATCACCTCACCCAGCTGGACGTTCTCCTTGAGGGAGATGTTGAGGTCCTCTATGGCCGCCTTGCGTTGGTCGACCGCGTCCTCGCCCTCGCTGGCCACCAGGGCAGCCAGGTCATTGGCCAAGTTCACAAAGTCAGGGCTCTTGGCGCCGAAGTCGGTCTCTGACCGGAGCTGCACGAGGGCGATGGCATCCTGGTTGGCGTCGGAGGAGACGGCCACTGCGCCTTCCTGGCTCTCACGCCCGGCCCGTTCGGCCGCCTTGCCCAGGCCACGTTCCCTCAGCCACTTCACGGCTTCCTCGCGGTTGCCATTCGTCTCGGTCAATGCCCGCTTCGAGTCCAGCATCCCCGCCCCCGTGGCGTTGCGGAGGTCCTGGACATCCTTGGCGGTGAAATCTGCCATCTGTTAGCGCTCCTAACTCTAGTTTTCCGGCGTGGCCGCGACCCCGGCTGCGGCGTCGGCGTCCGCAGGGGTATCACGGCCAACGGTGGCCGGCGCCGCCTCGCCGGCGGGCGTGGCCACTGCCTCATGGTCTTGTACTTGGGTACTCGCTCCTTGGCCGCCCGGTAGCCTGTGCACCAGCTGGCTCCGGCCGATGAGGTGCCTCGAGCGTTGGCTCGGGCCGAGCGGCCGGGACGGGGGCCGGTGCTGACGGCGGCGTCGTCGTGGGGACGACCTCCGGCATGGGCGCCGGCGGCGGTTACGGGCTCCACTTCGGCCCGTGGGGCCGGCGACACAGGTTCCGGCGCGGCCACCGGCGCGGGCTGGGCCGGGGCGGGCTGGGCCGGAGCGGGCTGAGCCGGAGCGGGCTGAGCCGGAGCGGGCTGCGGCGGCTGGCGCCTGAAGACTGTACCGGCCTACTCGCTACCGGCTCGAAGGTCGGCGCCCCGGCTGAGTGCGTCGGGTCGAAAGCGTGCACGGGCGGGCCGCCCGCCCCCGGTCCTCCAGTGCCCCGCCTGGAGGCTACGAACTGACCCTCCTGCACGGCCTCCTGGATCACCCGGCACATCAAGGTGCCGCTGCGGATGGCGTCGTCGTTGCCGGGGATCGGGTATTGGACCTGGTCAGGGTCGCAGTTGGTGTCGACGACAGCAACGATCGGGATGCCCATTTTGTTGGCCTCCGACACCGCGATGTGCTCCTTCTTGATGTCGATGATGAACACCGCGTCGGGTAGCCGGGCCATGTCCCGTATGCCGCCGAGGTTGCGCTCGAGCTTCTCGAGTTCCCTGGTGAGTATCAGCGCCTCCTTCTTCGGCATGGCCTCGAAATCGCCGGCCGACCGCATGCGCTCGTACTCCTGCATCTTTTTCACCCGCAGGGCGATGGTCGAAAAGTTGGTGAGCATCCCGCCGAGCCAGCGCTCGTTGACAAAGGGCATCCCGCACAGCTGTGCCGAGCGCGCTATTGGGTCCTGGGATTGCTTCTTGGTGCCTATGAAAAGGACACTGCCGCCGTTGGCCACCAGGTCCCTCACGAACGAATAGGCCACATCGACGCGTTGCAGCGTCTGGTTCAAGTCGATTATGTAAATGCCGTTGCGCTCGCCGAAGATAAAGCGCTTCATCTTCGGGTTCCAGCGCCGGGTCTGGTGCCCGAAATGGACTCCCGCCTCTAACAGCTGCCGCATAGTTACGACGGCCATGCCACTCCTCTCCATCGGTTGTCGTTTCCCGGGCGCTAGCGCCGCTTGGCAGGCTGAAGATCAGGGCCAGTGGCGACCGTGGAGGCACCCGGGTGCAATTTAGGCCGCGGCAAAGCCGGGCTCCTACCAGCGTACACGCTCGCCGCCGCCCTCTTTGCCCGTTACGAGAGACGGGCCAGGCGGCCGGGCTCGAGCACTCGGGCGGGCGCTCTCGGAGGGCGTCGGTTTGCCGGGCCGGGCCGGGCCGCTGCCGGCCTTTGTGGCCAGCGTCAGGCCGACTCTTTTTCGGCCAGGAGCATCCGGGCCCGCAACTGCAGGACCGCCTTGGTGTGGATTTGGCACACGCGGCTCTCGGTTACCCCGAGGACCTGGCCGATCTCGGCCAGCGTGAGGCCCTCGTAGTAGTACAGGGTCAGGACTATCTTTTCCCGGTCCCCGAGGCGGTTGATGGCGCCGGCCAGGATCTGTTTCATTTCCTCGACCTCGAACGCCTGCATCGGCCCCTCCCGGCGGTCGGGCAGGGTGTCCCCCAGGGTGGTCGACTCCCCGCGATCGCCCCCGGCCAGTACCTCGTCCAGGGCCACGATGCCGACGAACGGAGATCTGGGAGAACTGGGCCTGCAGTTCTTCCTCGGAGAGCCCTAGCTCGCGCGCCACCTCGGCGTCTGTCGGCGTCCGCAGGTTCTCGGCCTCCAGCTTGGCGTAGGCCTTCTCAATGGCTCTCGCTTTGGCCCGGACGGACCGCGGCACCCAGTCGATGCTGCGCAGCTCGTCGATGATGGCCCCTTTTACCCGGGTGATGGCATACGTCTCGAACTTGATGGCTCGCTGGTGGTCGAACTTCTCGATGGCGTCGATGAGGCCGAAGATCCCGTAGCTCATCAGGTCCGCCTGCTCGATCGTGTGCGGCAGGCCGACGGAAACGCGACCGGCGACGTACTTGACCAGCGGCGAGTAGCGGACGATCAGCTTGTCCCGCAGCTCTCGCGAGCCGGTCCGTTTGTACTCGGCCCACAGTTCCTCGGTGGGAAAAGCCTCCGCTTCTGTTTCCATCAGGTCCCATCTCCATCCGGTTGTATTGCCAAAGCAGGCCACCCTCGTCTTGTTGCCGGCCAAGACGTTTGTCCGGTTGAAACCTTCTCGCCGAAAGGTAACCGGGCGAAGGCTACTGGAGGCAACACGCTTTCCATCGGACGGCTCCCATCAGGCCCTCGGGTGAGAGACGTCGTACACGGCCAGGAGGCGTTCCTTGCTGACGTGAGTGTAGATCTGGGTCGTCCTGACGCTGGCGTGGCCGAGCAGCTCCTGTACAACTCTAAGGTCGGCGCCCCCGTCGAGCATGTGGGTGGCGAAACTGTGGCGCAGAGCGTGTGGGTGGGTCGGCGACGGCGACCTCCGGTCCAGGAGGCGCCGTACGTCACGAGGCCCGAGACGTTGGCCGCGAGAATTGAGGAAGAGGGCGTCGGCCGGCGACCCCGCTCTTGTCATGGTGGGACGGCCTTCCTTCAACCAACGCTGCACCGCGCTAGCGGCGTTCTCGGAAATTGGCACTCGCCGTTGCTTGGCCCCTTTGCCCCATACTGTCGCCCACTGGCCCCGCCCGTCCATGTCGTCCATCGAGAGCCCGCAAAGTTCGCTGACCCGCAAGCCGCTCCCGTACAGGAGCTCGAGAACGGCGTCGTCCCGGAGCCGCACAGCTTCGGTGACCGCCGTCGCCGGCGCCGGCGGCTCGTCCAGGATCACGTTCAGTTCTCCCCGTGACAGCACCCGGGGAAGCCGCGACTCACCGGCCCGCGCCGAAAGGCTGGCCGTCGGGTCGCTCTGCACCGCCCCGTGACGGCTTAGCCACCGGAAATAACGCCTCAACGCCGACGCCCGCTGCGTCATCGTTTGGCGGGCATAGTGCCTGGTAGCCATGTACGCCAAGTACCGGCGCAGGACCAGCCGGGTTACCGCGGCCGGGTCCCTGACCCCGGCCCGCTGCGCCCAGGTAATAAACGAACGCACGCCGTTCTCGTACGCCCGCGTACTGGCGTCCGAAAGGTCGGTGAGAGAAGCGACCCATTCGGGCAATTGCCATTTGGGGTCAGTATCGCCGCTTTGGCCGGGCGGGTCGCTGGGTGCGTCGCCGACCCCGCTCTCGTCCGTGACGGCTGGTCCCTGCCCCTCGACCCGTGGCGGGGACCTTGGGTTTGTTCTCTGTTGCTGCCCGCTGTCCGCCACACCTCGGCCACTCTCAGTGCTAAGGGCGAAACCCACAGTGGTAATCGTAGTCACTGTCGAGCTTCATGTCTAAAGCCTGCCATGGGCCGGCGCCGTCAGCGCACAACTCAGTTGACATCATGGCCGGCCATATCTGAGCATCGGGACCGTTTGCCCGCCGACCGCGCCCTCCCGGCCCGGTACCCGCCGGCCAGGATTTCTGAATGCCGCTTTCGGGCCTTCGGCTGACTTCCCTACGCCGTGCCGGCCGCGCCGCGTTGCTTGACGAGAGCGACGCCGTGCTCCTCCAGTCAGGTATCGAACCAGGGAGCCCTGACGAACCGGGTTTTTGGTTCCTGCCTGGCGGAGGGGCGATGGTCGGTGAGAGCCTCGAGGACGCGGTCCGTCGCGAGATCTACGAAGAGACCGGCGCGCGGCTCGGCGACCTCGGGCCCGTGGTGTGGGAACGGCACGTTTGCTTCCCCTTCGATGGGCGTCAGTTCGAACAGCACGAGTCGATTTTTGTGGTGAGGACGAGCCGGTTCGAGGTGCGCCCCACTGCGCTAACAGAACTGGAGGTGCGGTTCACCACCGGGTCTCGGTGGTGGCCACTGGCGGAATCTGGCGGCGACGGAAGAGGTCGTTTACCCTCCTCGTCTGGCCTCGCTGGTCACGGAGTGGCTGGCCTCCGGCCCGCCACCGGCACCGCTGGTCATTGACTGATTAGGGCCGCGACGGCAAGGGCCGAAGGCACCATCGCGCCGCGCCGATTTATGGGCTTGAATAACCGCAATGAAGAAGCTGGACCAGGTCGACCTCTCCCTGAAAATGTCCCGCTACGCAGAGCGAGCAACGCCTTGCTCACCTAGGGCGCCGCCTGCTCCAGCTCCGCCTGGTGTCGGGAGGGCTTATCGGCGATGGCCGGCTCGGCCCGGCCCTGGCGGTCGTTTTCGAGGGCTGGGACGCGGCGGGCAAAGGGCGGCGCTATCAAGCGTCTGGTGGCCGGCCTGGACCCACGTCACGTGCGCGTTCAGTCCTACGCCGCCCCCACCGAGAGAGAAAAACGCCATCACTTCCTGTGGCGGTTCGGCCCCAACTTGCCCGGGGCCGGTGGCATGGCCGTCTTCGACAGATCCTGGTACGGGCGCGTACTCGTCGAGCGGGTCGAGGGCTTTGCCACCGAACCAGAGTGGAAGCGGGCGTACGAGGAGATCACCTCCTTCGAGAAGGGCCTGGTGGCCGAGGGCTCGGTCATTGTCAAGTTTTGGCTCCACATCTCTTCCGAGGAACAGCTGGCCCGCTTCGAAAGCCGGCAAGACGACCCCCTGCGTAGCTGGAAGTTGACCGAGGAAGACTGGCGGAACCGGGCCAAGCGGCCCGCCTATGTGCAGGCCGTCGAGGAGATGCTGTCTAAGACCGACCACTCCCACGCTCGCTGGCACGTCGTCGCCGCCGAGAACAAGCACTACGCCCGGGTGAAGGTGGTCGAGACCGTAGTGCACGCACTCGAGCACGGCCTGGACAGGGCCGGGATAACCGTGCCGCCGGCGGCGGAAGCAGAGCTCCTCGATAGTTGACCGTGAGGTGCCGGCGATGACCCCCAGCAGTGGCTGCCACGCCACCTCTCGCCCTCTACCGGCCTGGGGCCGGAGTGGCCGGCCCAGCCTCGGGGGTTATGGCTCGTCCCGGGATATCTCGCCGTCGGTGGCCGTCGCGATCAGGAAACCCGCCCTGCGTTGCCGCTCCTGTCGGCTCACTTCTTCGCCAGTGGAGCTTTCGCCCAACAGGGCGGCTGCATCAGGGCTCGTGCCTCCGTTCGTCGTGAAGGAGTCGCCGGCCGGCGGCACCCACCCAGCCTGCCTCATCAGCTCGGCCGCCTCGTCCGGCTCCAGCGTCGAGCGCGCCGGTTCTCCCATGGCCGCCACTGCGGCGTAGAACCTGGCCCTGGCCACGGGGTCATGCAAAGCGAGGGACACGCTCATTGCTAACCGGCTCCCCCTGGCGGCCATCTGCCCGAGCTGGTGGAGCAGTCTGGCTAGTACGGCCAGCTCTAAGTAGACGGCCACCCCCTCGAGCAGGAACAACGATGGCGACTGCGGGTCCAGCCCAGCCCCGAGCAACCGCTCCGCTAACGGGTCGGAGGCGAAATCAGCGCCGACAAAGCGTACATGGCCCGATTGCACGCCTAGCCGGGCCAGCCGGGCCAGCTTGTCAGCCTGCGTCGAGGGGTGGTCGAGCTCAAACCAGCTGACGCCCGGCTTTGCATACCTGTAGGCCCGTCCGTCGTAACCCGCGGCACCGATCACGACCTGGGACATCCCGTCGTCCAGCGCGTTTACCACGACCCGGTCGAAAAAGGCGGTGCGCGCTCTCAAATACTCATGCATCCGTCCGGTTGACGGCGCCACCCCAGCGGCCACGTCGCGAGCCAAGCGCACATCAGCTTCGGGGTCGCCGTAGGAGGTAGCCACGCGCTCGAACGTCAAACGGTGGGCGGCAACCCTCTGGGCCGTCGCCGACGGTTTTCCCTGCCTCAACCGTCCTCTCAACCACATGCAGCCATGCTCTCCCCGAGCTTTCTTGAACTTCCCTCATCCCCGAGCCTTCCGGTACCACCAGCCAGCTTCCGCGGCGGCCAGGCCTCCCTCTTCGAGCCGGTCCAGCGCCACCACTACGGCACCGACGGGTACCCCGCTCCGCTCCACTATTTCCTCCAGGCAGAGCGGGCGCCAGCTCAGCGCGGCGCGGACCCTGTCCTCGAGGGCGCCGAGCGGGCTCGAGGTTGACGCGCCCGGGGGCCGGGCCGCTGGTGTCCCGGCCCGGGGCGCCGGTTGCTCTTTGAAGATGCCAAGCGCATCAAGGACATCTTGCGCGCCGCGTATGGGAGCGGCCCCTTCGTGGAGGAGGGTGTTGGTGCCCACCGAAGCGGAGCTGTGGACGGACCCTGGTACGGCACCCACCTCTACCCCTCGCCGCAAGGCGGCCTCGACCGTGTGCCACGACCCTCCACTGGCGTGGGACTCCACGACTACCACCATGCGGGCCAAGCCGGCGATTAGCCGGTTCCGGGACGGGAAGCGCCAGGCTTGCGCCGGCCACCCCGGTGGCGTCTCGGACACTACGGCGCCGAGCGCCACGACCTCCCGCCAAAGCGCCCCGTGCCGCCGTGGGTAGACCACATCGACGCCGCTGGCCGCCACCCCGACCGTCGAGCCGGCGCCGGTGCCCTCGGCCGGACCGTTTTGATGGTCTCTCGCCGCCGCCAACGCGCCGGCATGGGCGGCCCCATCGATCCCGAGCGCCAAACCGGACACCACGCAGACCCCGGCGCTGGACAGGTCGTAGGCCAGTTGGTGAGCGGCCGTCGCCCCATCGGGGGTGCATCGTCGCGTGCCGATCACGGCGACGAACGGCCGGTCCGCCAGCCCACTGAGCTGACCGGCTGAGAAGAGGACACCAGCTCGCTCGGCGCCATCGGTGAAGGCCGCCGGGTACCCCGGTTGGCCCGGCCAGGTCACGTCGATGCCGCCGCGCTGGCAACGGGCCCACAAGGCACCGACGTCTGTGCGCCGGGCCGCCTCCGGCCACTCCGGGGCCGACGGCCCTGGCCGGGCCCTCGAGGGGCGAGCGAGCTCCCCGGCGGCCACCAACGCCCAGGCTCGCGGCGGCGGGTAACGGGCGAGGACGTCCACCAGCCAAGCTGGCCCGACTCCTGGTAGGCACGCCAGAGCGGCCGCGTATGCTGCCGCCGGCAACTCGGTCAAGGAACACGGGAGACCGCTCACGGTTGCACCAGCCCGAGGGTCGGGGTAGCGAGAGAGCGGACCGGTTGGTCCGGCCACTTGTTGCCAGCGGCCGGCGGCTCCAGTGAGGGAGGCGGCGGCTCGGCGCCGAGCGGCTCCGGCTCTCGGAGGGCCAGAGCCATGAGGACGTGTTCCTCCCTCAAAGGCCCGTCGTGGCCGGCCAGGTCGGCAACGGTAAGGGCGACCCGCCGGGCGCGGTCGAGGCCCCGGGCGGACAAACGCCCGTCCCGCAGCCTCCGCTCCAGGAGACGTCTGGCCCCGGCGCTGAGGGGCGCCGCGGTGTCCAGCTGCCACGGCGGCACCTCCGCGTTGCAGCGCACGCCCCGCACTTCCTGGGCAAGTCGCCGAGCGGCTTCCACCCGGGCGGCGACGACCGCCGAAGGCTCGAGCAGCGGCCCAACCGCGCCACCCGTTGACGACGACCCGGTCCGGCCTCCACTCGTGCCCAAAAGAGCCTCGACGTCGGGTCGCCGCACCCGGATGCGCAGGTCGAAGCGGTCGAGAAGCGGGCCGGAGATGCGGGCGGCGTACCGGGCGCGAGCGCTCTCAGTGCAGCGGCATGAACCGGGGGCGCCGTCGGCGCCGCAGCGGCAAGCATTCATGGCCCCGACAAGCATGAAACGAGCCGGGAAAGAGACCGCCGCACTGGCCCGGCAGACAACCACTCGGCCCTCCTCCAGGGGTTGGCGCAGGTTGTCGAGCACCGAACCTGGGAACTCCGCCAGCTCGTCCAGGAACAGGACCCCGCAGTGGGCGCAGCTGATCTCGCCCGGCCGGAGCCTGGCCCCACCCCCGCCAATCAGGGACACGGCGGAGGCGCTGTGATGGGGTGCTCTGAACGGTGGCCGCACAGACAGGCCGCTCCCCACTAGTTCCAGCCCGGCCGCAGAGTGGATCTTTGCCACCTCGAGCGCTTCATCTTGTAAGAGCGCCGGCAAGATCCCGGGTAGGCGCCGGGCCAACATCGTCTTGCCGGCTCCCGCTGGGCCCACCATCAACAGATGATGGCCGCCGGCCGCGGCCACCTCGAGTGCCTGGCGGCCGAACGGCTGGCCCCGGACCTCAGCCAGGTCTGGTGCCCGTGGGCCCTCGTCAGTGCTCACCGCAGCCGGGAGCTCGGGCCAGCCCGAGGACGTCTTCAGCGACTGGACCAGCTCTCTGAGGCCGGCGGCGGCCCTAACCGTCGACCTCTCGACGTATGCCGCCTCCCGGGCGCATGCCGGTGCCACCACTACTGTCCGCTCCTCCACCGCCGCCACTAGTGGGAGCACCCCGGGCACTCGGCGCAGGGAGCCGTCAAGACCGAGCTCGCCGATGAAGGCCAGGCCACTGAGCAACTGTGCTGGCAACTGGTCGTCCGCCGCCATGACGCCGAGGGCGATGGCAACGTCCAGGCCCGGCCCGGCTTTGCGCAGTCCCGAAGGGGCGAGGTTGACGGTGACCCGCTTCAGCGGCCACTTGAAGCCGCTGGAAATGATGGCCGCCCGCACCCTGTCGCGCGACTCCCGGCAGGACGTGTCAGGCAGCCCGACCACCCTGAACCCGGGCAATCCGTTGCTGACATGGACTTCAACGGTGACCGGGTGGCCGTCGACACCGACAAGCGTGGCGGAAGAAACGGTGGCCAGCATTTGGCTACCCCCAACAGGTGTTTGTGACCGGGCCGGAGCCGCGGCGGGGACGAGCGTGGGAGGCCGAGCAGGCCACGAGCAACACGAGTAGGAGGGAAGGTACCAGCGGTGTGTGACCAAATCGGTACCGGAGCCGCCGCGGAGCCGCTCTCGCGTGGACCAGCCGGCCCACTCCGTTTCACCGGCCCACTCAGTTTCAGCGGGCCGTCCCTGGGTCAGTAGCTTGTCAAGCGTGGCTCGCCCCGCCCCCCGCCGCCGTGCCCGTCGGCGTGGTCCTACGAGCGCACCACTGAAGCTCGAGGAGCTGCAAGAAATCGCCGACCTAGCCGCCACGGGCGAACCCCTCGGCCTCGACGTCCGGCGCATCCACCCGTCGCAAGCCCGCAAGACCTACCTGTGCCCCGGCTGCCAGCAAGAAATTGCCGTCGGGACCGCTCACGTTGTAGTCGTCCCCCGCGACGCCCCGGACCTCCGCCGGCACTGGCACACCTCGTGCTGGATGATGCGCGACCGGCGAAAACCGGGGAATTAGCGCACTCGCCACGGCCGCCGCGGAAGGTCGTCCTTCTAGAAGGCGCCTTCGATGACTTCCACTTCGCCACCCATGACGCTGGCCACGTCGAAGCGCACGGGGCCGCCACGCCCTCGGCTGCTTCCGTTCTCACGAGCCCCAACGGCGTTCTCACGGGCCCCAACGGCGTTCTCACGAGCCCCGTTGGCAAACCACAGGGCAGCCAGTCGCCTGAGCTTGGCCTGCTTGCCCGGCCCCACTGCCTCGGCCGGCAGGCCGAACGCATCGCTTGTGCGGGCTTTGACCTCGCAAAAGACAACCAGCCTGGCCCTCCGGGCGACGATGTCCAGTTCGCCTTGCCGGCAGCGCCAGTTACGGGCCACAACCTCGTAGCCGTGGGCCTCGTACCAGCTGGCGGCCAGGTCTTCGCCGAATCTTCCCACTGCGAGATGGTCTCGCGTTCGCCGCCCGCCGCCGTCGGCCGGTCGGTCAGAGCGCTCCATCCGGCCCACACTGCCAGCCGGCAGTGACGCTATAGAGGCGCCGGCCTAGAACTTCTTGGGGTTCGGGTCTCTGGATCTTGTGACAAGTTTTGTGCTGTTCCTGTTTGGCTATGCCGCAAAGCCGAGCCTGGCGTTCGTGACGTAGTCATCGGTGATGCGCGAGATTGTTGCCAGGGCGCGGCGTAGCTCGAGCGGCGCTGGGGGTTGGTCCCCTTCGAGCAACGGGCGGAGCAGGCGGCCGTAGAGCTTGGTGTAAAAGATGACGACGCGTTGGCCGTCAGGGGTCAAGGCATAGGAGTTGGTTTTGGCTTGACGCTGGATAAGGCCGTGGAGGCGGAGCCGGCGCAAGTCGTAGCTCATCTGGGCGGAGCTGTAGTCCTTGCCGAGGAGCCCGGCCACCTGCCCGCGAAGGCTCTTGTTGGTGAAGCCGGTGACGGCGTGGACGACCAGGCAGAGCGAGCCGGCCAGGGCCATGGCGCGTTGGTCCCCGAAGCGGAAAGCCCCGGTTCGTTGGCCCTCTCTCATGTAGGGCTGGTGGATGCGCTCAAAGAGCGCAGAGCCGATGGCACAGCCCTGGCCGGCACGTTCGATCCTAAGCAGGCGGTCGTTGACTTGACGAGCCTTGGAGATGAGCTCGGGCAGGTGCTCGAGACGGGCGAGCACCCCGATGTCTTTCGGTTTGTTGACCACGGTCTCGATCCTTAGGGTTCACCGCGGAATTGATTGAGCGGCTGGCGCGATGGTGTAATTCCATTCACCGTGCCAGCTGTGGGGCTCGAGGGGCACCGATGCGAGCTCGGCGTTGCTGACGCGTACCTTGGTCGCATAGACCCGGGGGTCGAGTTCTGCGTGTACTTTCAAGCTCTTTGTCTCCGTCGCCGAGATGAGCTCGACAATGGTGCGGTAGGACAGGAGCGGCCTGCCTCGCCAGTTCATGGTGATGAAACTGAACATCCTGTGCTCGATCTTGTTCCATTTGGACGTCCCTGGCGGGTAGTGGCAGACCGTGACCTCCAAGCCGAGCTCGGTCGCCAACTTGGCCAAGTTGGTCTTCCAGGCTTTGAGCCGGTAACCGTTGGACCCGCCGGCATCGGCGGTTATAAGGAGCCGGGTGGCGCCGGGGAAGCGCTCTGCGCCCATTTCCTGCCACCACGCCCGGATGGAACTGACAGCGAACTCAGCGGTGTCTGCGCTCCCGCCGACCGAGACCCAGCCCTCGTCGTTAGCCAGGTCGTAAATGCCATAGGGCACAGCCCGGCCCAGCTCCTTGTCCACGAAGTCGTGCACGTTGACCTCTTCTGGCTCGCCCTTGGGCTGCCATTCCCGCCCTCCGTTGGAGAACTCGCCCACCAGCTCCTTTTTCTTGGTGTCGACGCTGATGGCGGGCTGGCCCCGGTCCAAGAACTCTTGTGCCATTTTGCCCAGGTACCTGAACTGGTCGTCCCGGTCCGGGTGACGGGTACCTTCTTTTTGCTTGGAGGGAGCTTGCAAGGAGTAGCCGAGCCGCCTGAGCAGGCGCCCAACGCTGTCGGCCGAGATCTTGTAGCCCTGACGGACAAGCTCCTCGGCCAGCTTGTAGGTCGACTTGGAGGTCCAGCGCAGCAACGACATAGGGTCGCCCCGGGTCTCAGGGTGGACGAGGCGGTCCAGGTCTTCCAATATCCCCGGTTGGACTTCGGTTATTGCTTTGCGCCCCGCCCCTGGCGGTCGTTGGCGGGCGTGGGGTTCCATGCCTTCAGAGACATCGGCCTCGGCCTTGATGACCGTGTTGCGGCTCATGCCGGCGGCTTCGGCCACAGCTGTCTTGTTCCCGACCATTTGGGCTGCTGCCCCGGCCAGCACGTGGCGCTGGCGCTCGTTCAGATGAGGCAACACCGTCTCGAAAAAGCGCGCGAGCTCTTCGGCGGTGACCTCCACACCATCATCATATTACGCGCGATCTATTCAGCGGTGGACCCTTAGCGCCCTGCCCTCCTTCAGGTACTGCTTGACCCGGCTGTGCTTGTAGGAGAAGTCGAGGTGCACCTCGGTGCCTGGGGAAAAGACACGGGTGGAGAACGGCTGGGTCGTCCCCCGGCCGCGCCGTTCGCGCCCGAAGACGGCGCGGACTTCCTCGGGACGGCCGATGCCGATGTTGTCTGTTACCAGGGCCTCGAAGAAGCCCCGGCCCGGCGGGGGTCGTCGAAGACCAGGGTGCGGGAGACTTCCACCTGGCGCATGGAGAGCTCCCAGAAGTACCCCGCCGCTTTGTCTTCAGCGGTGAACGGCGTCGGCACCACCGCGGCCCAGCGGTCGAAAAAGCCCTGCACGTCAGCCGGCCCGAAGCGGTCGCAAATGGCCTGGAGGCGGGCAGGTTGGGCGCAGGAGGCAAAGCCGTTGGCCAGCTCGCCGAAGACGAGGCCCTCACGCCGGGCCTGGCGCTTGGCCCACTCGTGGCCGTTCAGCCATTACGCGTCGGCCCGGATTATGTCCCGCGGTGGTGTGGCAGTGTGAGACGGGCCAGGTGGCGAGTGGTCAGTGAGCTGGCTCCGGGCCGCATAATTTGAGACGTTGAACGATGCTTCCTCGGCCGGGATGGACCCGGGGAAGGAGGCAACGATGAGCGATGGATGTCGAGTTCGGGTGACGGGCCCGCTGGCGTTGTACGCGGATGGGTTCCGCCAGGATCTAGCGGTTCAGGGTTACAAGGTGCAGCCGAGGGACCGGAACCTGCGGACGTTGGCCCATGTGAGCCGCTGGATGGCGAGCAGGGGGCTGTCGGTTGGTGAGTTGACCCCGGGCCGGTTGGAGGAGTTCCTCGAGGCACGCCGGCGCGAGGGCTATCACCATGCACTATCGGTACGAGCAGTGATGCCGCTGATGGGGTACCTGCGCGCCTTGGGGGTGGCGCCGCCTCCTGGTGTCTTGGTCACCGGCAAGGCGGATCTGGTGGTGGAGGAGTATCGTCGCTACCTCCTCAGCGAGCGGGCGTTGACGCCCGCCGTGGTGGGCAAGTACACGCGGCTGGGCCGGGAATTCCTCGCGTCTTGCAAGCATTCTGGCGTGCTTGAGTTGAGCGAGCTGTCGGCGGCGTCGGTCACTGAGTACGTAGTTCGCGAGTGTCGCGGGCGGACTGGCGCCTCGGCGGGGCACCTCGTCACTGGGCTTCGGTCGCTGCTCGGTTTTTTGTTCCTGGCCGGCCACACAAGCGGGCAGCTGGCCTCGGCGGTGCCGACGGTCGCTCATTGGGGAGCGGGCAGCCTGCCCCGGGCACTCGGCCCCGGTGCGGTGGCTTTGCTGGTCGCTAGCTGCGACACCGAGACGCTGGTCGGCCGGCGCGACCGGGCGGTCCTCGTCCTGCTCGCCCGGCTCGGCTTGCGGGCTGGCGAAGTGGCCGCACTGGAGTTGGGCGACCTCGATTGGCGGGCGGGCGAGCTCGTGGTTCACAACGGCAAGGCCCGTCGCCACGAGCGGCTCCCTCTACCCGTGGATGTTGGGGAGGCCTTGGTCGGTTACCTCCGCGGAGGTCGACCACGGGTCGCATGCCGGAAGGTGTTCTTACGGCTCAACGCCCCGATCGTGGGCCTGACCACCCCGGCGATCACCGCCGTCGTCTACCGGGCTTGCCGGCGGGCGGGCCTGGCTCGGGCCGGTGCTCACCGGCTACGCCATAGCGCCGCGACCGCCATGCTCGCCAGCGGTGCGAGCTTGGTCGAGGTCGGACAGGTCCTGCGCCATGTCAGCCAGGAAACAACGGCCATCTACGCCAAAGTCGATCGAATTGCACTGGGCGCGCTCGCTCAGCCATGGCCGGAGGCAGGAGCATGACCGGCATCCGCCCCGCTATCGACGACTACCTGTCCGTCCGCCGATCGCTCGGCTACAAGCTGGAGGACCACGAGTGGCTGCTGGTTGACTTCGTCTGTTTCTTGGAGGAGCAGGGCGCCACCACCGTCACCACCCAGCTGGCGCTGGATTGGGCCACGCTGCCCCAAGACGTGCTCCCGTCGTGGTGGGCAGCCCGCCTGCGAGTCGTGCGCGGCTTCGCGCACCATCTCAAGGCGTTCGATCCTGCCACCGAGGTCCCACCGGTCGGCCTGCTGGCTGGCCGCAACCGGCGAGCGGTGCCCTACCTGTACTCGAAGGCCGATGTGTGCGCACTGATGGCAGCCACCGCCTCGCTGCGGCCCGCGCTACACGCTGCCACCCACCGGGTGCTCATCGGCTTGTTGTCGGTCACCGGCATGCGGCTCGGGGAGGTGATCCGCCTCGACCGATCAGACCTGGACACCGCCGAAGGGGTCTTGACGATCCGGGACAGCAAGTTTGCGAAGAGCAGACAAGTGCCGCTGCACCCGAGCACCCTGGTCGCCCTGGCCGACTATGGGGAACTCCGCGACCACTGCTGCAGTTCTCCGAAGGCGCCCAGCCTGCTGATCTCGACCACCGGCAGCCGGCTGATCAGCCAGAACGTCCACTACGTCTTCGCTCGTCTGGTCGGCCAAGCTGGACTCGAGCCCCGCTCCGATCGTTGCCGTCCCCGGCTGCACGACTTCCGCCACTCGCTGGCCGTGGACA
>CAVVMN010000007.1:0-280840 GCA_963749305.1 uncultured Acidimicrobiaceae bacterium | reverse complement strand
GCCTGACCTGCCCTGATTTCCAGACCACCGTTGAGTTCTTGGACATCCACCGCCGCCAGGCCGAGTCCGATGCCACCCTGCTCGCCGCGGCCGAGGCGCGCGGTCACCAGCGCCTTGCTGACAACCATCGCTGTGTCCAGGCAAGCCTCGACAAGATCATCGCCGCGCTCGAGGCCGTCGAGGTCGAGCCGGCCGATGACGAGGGCTGACAACAGTGCCTACCTGCGAGGGGCGGCCAAAGAGCGCCACGAGGCGGCCCTTCAGCGCTCGGCCAGCGCATTGCGGTCCCTCGAGCACGCCCGGGCTCCCAGTCGCCTTCAAGTCTGTCGCCCTGCAAGCGGACGTGTCGCGGAACTGGCTTTACGGGCAAACAGAACTTCGAGAAGCAATCATTCGTTCCCGCTCGTTCAACCGCAAACCCCGACGGGCCGTCCCTGCGCCACAACGTCCGAGCTTTGCCTCGCTGCAGTCGCGCCTCGACACTGCGCATGCAGAGATCACGAGGCTTCGAGGTGAGAACGCCGAACTCCGAGCCCAAGTTGAGCGGCTCCTCGGGGAGCGTCGAATGCGCCGTTGATGTTGCGTCGATGACATGTAATCGACGCAGAACACCTCGTCCCAGTTAGGTTTTCCGCGGGCGCTCGAGTTATCGCCGAATAGCAGCTACTGGTTAGGGAAATGAGCGGATGTGGACCATGCCCAGATCGCCCGCTTCTGTGGCTGACGCCTCGTTAGCCCGTGAACTCGTGACGTCCCCGCGCAGATCACCCGGAACGCCACGTCGAAATCATCCCAAAACACGACTTACCCATCCAGACGCCATACCGAAGGCACAAACCGAACCTGCAACAGCCCGTGGGCGGTCAGGTTCGCGAATACCGGCCGCGCTGCGCAGCGCGCCGGTATGGGCGGTATTTGGCGGGCCTTTCAGCTTGCGTGAACGGCACCTTCTTTCTCCAGGGCCTGGTACACCGGCGTGGCCAGGTCGGGCGCCACGTCATCGCTGTCGGTCGCGGTCGCGCTGTTGACCGCGAGCGTTGCCATGGCCGCGCGGGCGGACCGGTCGCGGAAGAGGCTAACGGCGATCAGGGCGAGGTTGCCTCCTGCGGCAGCCCCGATCGTGGTGGTGACGAGCGCGAACAGCCCGGATGTCGCGGTGAACCCGAGCCACCCTCCGAGCAGGGCGCCGGCGGTTGCGGCCAGGAGACCGAGTGATTTGGTGGCACGGTCCCAGTCGCGGTGAGCCCAGGCCAGGTAGAGGCCCAGCGCGATCGGCACGCTGGGGGCGAGGACCCGGAGCAGTTCGCTGCTCAGGGACAGCGCGGGCCAGAGCGCCAGGACGACTAGGGCTGCTCCGAAGAAGCCGCCGAGCCCGAGCACGAGCGGGACGATGGTGCGGGCCACGACGCTGGTCTTGCGCCCTGCGGAACCGTGCTTGCGTACCCGGAGCGCTACCCAGAGCAGCGACAGGGCAGCCAGGACGACGAAGCCGATCACTGTCCCGAGGATGTCCTTGGCAACCGCTGTCTGCCTGGACGATGTGGTGAAGCTGACCTTGTTCGGGGTGTAGCGGGACGTGTCGACCTGGCCGGTGGCGTAGAACGTGGTCAGCAGCTGCGTGCTGGCGCTCGGCTCGTAGGACCAGAAGTCTTCCGCGTGCCCGAGCCCGGACAGGATGACCTGGTGCCCGTTGGGCAGGTGCGGCAGCAGCTCCTTGGTGGCGTTCTGGGCCGGCGTTTGGAAGTCGAGCGTCCCGCCGATGAGCAGCGTCGGGACGTTCGAGTTCTGCACGCTGGTGTACTGGTCCTCGCCCGGGTTGGCCGGCCAGGCGTGCACCAGGCCTCCTGCCCCCCAAAAGAAGTCCGTGAAGGGATTGCCGATGATCGAGCCCCGGTCCGCGCCGGAGCTGAAATAGCGCTCGGCGGGCTGGGCGTCGGCCATCCCGATGCTGGCAAACTCGCCCCAGACGAACGACGAGGGCAGGATGAGCCCGGCCATCTCCGATAGCAGCCAAAAGCCGCTCGGGTCGCCATGGGCGGCGGAGATCCACGAGTCGAGGGTGTTCGGCCCGGCCAGTACGCCACCGCCTCCCGAGGTCTCGTCGTTGAGCCCGAGGAACGTCCCGACCAGCACGTTGCCCGGCTTGATCGGCAGGACGTACCACCGGCTCGGCATGTGCGCCGCCGTGTGCTGCATGCTGGCGGCGAGGTTGGCGGTGCGGGCCCGGCAGGCCGGGTCCTGGGCGCACAGCGCCGAGTAACGCTGGATCCCCTGGTCGATCTCGGAACCGCTGTACAGGAAGTTCCCGGGCGGGTTGACCCCGATCATCGCCGAGCGGTCGACACTGTTCGGGTACATCCACGAGTAGATCATGGCGAGACGGGTCCCGGCGCTCTCGCTGACCAGGTCGATGCGCTGGTAGCCGAGGGCGACGCGAGCGGCGTCGATGTCGGCGGCCTGCTCCTCCAGCGTGTAGCCGGCGAGGTCTACGCCGGACCGCTCAAGCCGCTGCGCGCACGCGGCGAAGGCCTGGGAGTACGCGCTCAGCGACGCTTTGGCGAGGAGGTATCTCCGGAGTTCTCCAGCGCCGCCGTCACCTCGGGGCAGTTCAACACCGAAGAGCCGTCGACGCCGCGGTAGCCGACCATGACGACATCGTGCTGGGCGGCCAGGCGGCTCGCTTGGGGGAACGTCATGTTGGTCACGCCCGGGCCGCCGTTGAGCCGGAAGATCGGCGCCAGCGGGTGGGATGAGCGAGCCAGGACCCGGGTCACCGGCAGCGCGATCAGGCGCGACCGGGGGTCTGCCCGGTCCTCGGGCACGAAGAGCGTCCCGCAGTCGGCGCGGTAGGCGCCGTTCTCGGTGGGATAGGTGCACGGGTGCATGGTCAGCTGGCCGGCGTGCGCCCCCTGCGGGACCGAGGCCGTTCCCGGGCTGGACGAGACGCCCAGGTAGGTAAGTCCCGTCAATAGGACGATGGTCACCAGCAGGCCAGCGATCCGTGCCCAGGTGAATGCCCGTGGTCTTTGGGCCGGTACTGGTTGGTCGACTGCCACGGTCTTGCCGTAGCGCTTAGTGAGATGCCTTGCCTTGATCATTGGTCTTCCTTTCGTCGATGCTTCGGTGTTGCGAACAGCGTGCGCCCAGCGCCTGAGGTGGGACTGCCGTCGCGCTGAGGCCGGCATCTCAGCGCCGTCGTGTGGAGGCCGCTCAGGCGCCGGCGCGGCGCTCGCCGTAGGGTTGTGGTGTGGAGGTGAGGTTCTTCGGCGAGTTCGAGGCGCTAGAAGAGGGCATGCTCGTACCCGTGCGAGGCACCAAGCAGCGAGCCCCGCTGACTAGCGCTCCAGCGGGGGAGGCCGGCGCATACGACCGGGAGGGCGCTAAAGGCGTCACTTCTCTTCCTGCAGTTCATGAGCGCCCCGCAGTGCATCCGGAAATGGCTGGCCGAGAGCGGCGGCATCGCCGCGGTCCAGGGCATCACCCCGCCAGCGTCCACGGCCGCCTACTTCGAGGGTGCCTGGGCCAAACCGGAGATCATCGGCCCGTTCGCCTGCTGCGGTTACGACATCGCCCCGGGAGTGCTGTTCAGCGAGGCCTACGACGGCTACCTGCTCGGCTCGAAAACGCTCGGCCAGGAAGTGCACTACTTGGAGGGCTCTTCCGCCAGGGTGCGGCATACCTTGCCCAGCACGACGGCTGGAGCGGCCAATCCTGGGCGTCATCGCTACCCAGCTCCCCGTAGCCAAACGCGCGCGAACACAGGCAGACGCCCCCACGAGACGGCTGCGCTTCAGGACTCAGACCGTGCGCTCAATCAGCTCGTAGAGCTGGCTGCCCGGGGCGTCGGAGCGAGCCGATTATCTATTATGCCCTACCCAGAAACCCTTGATTTCCAAGGAGAATCGGGGCCAGAACGACGGCTACGGGCGCAATGACTTGGGCCAACTTCGCTCGATCTACAATGCAGATCCCGGCGGACATATCGCTCCGAGCGTGTCGGGCGTTCTGCGCCCGCGTCGAGCGGTAGCAACGTCGCTCGCCTTAATTTCCGACATCGCCGAATATTTCACCCTCCCCCGATTGACGCCCGGTGCTCACGGATGGCGCGGTACGGAATAATCTGCACCACTGCTGGAAGTCGAACGCTACGGTAGCCGGCTGATTATCAGGAGATCTCAGACGTTACCGGTAACGAGGATCACAGCCCCGACCGCGACGCACACCTCGTCGCTCGGATCGTCGGCTAGGGCGGAAGCGCCTCTCGGAGGATCCTGAGCCAATTCCTGCTCAGTAGCGCCTCGAGCCGCTGGCCGTCATAGCCTCGCCGTCGGAGCGCCGCGACCAACGATGGGAACTCCTGCGGTCCGGTGAACCCGTCGAGTGCGAAGCGCCTCTTGGCGACCTGGGCCATCGCGGACTGAGATACCTCACCGAGGCTGAGCCCCGCATCGGTCGGCGCGACCTGATCCACGAAGTCGGCTCCGAGCCCGACGTGGTCGATTCCCATCACGGCAACGGCGTGGTCGAAGTGGTCGAGCCACCGGGAGAGCGTTGGAGCCTGAGGATCGACGACAAAGGAGAGCCCCATCATGCCGAGTACTCCTCCGCACTCGGCTAGTTCCTGCAGTTGCCAATCGGCGAGATTCCTCGGGTGGTCACGGATGGCGCGGCATCCGGCGTGCGTCACGAGAACGGTATCCCTTCTTGGACCACGTCGCGCCAGGTCTGCTCGGATGCGTGGGCAAGGTCGACGATGACGTTCAGTTTGGTCAAGCGGCGGACGAGAGCTCGGCCTCGGTCGGTCAAGCCCTGCCCAGGCGTGTCGATCCCTCCGGCGAACTCGTTGGCGTGGTTCCAGGTCAGACTGGCCGAACGCACACCACGTCCGTACCACTCGTCGAAGGCCCCGGGATCGCCGTCGAGCGGCTCGACGCCCTCCATCGAGAGCAACAGCCGCAAGCGTGGGTCGTCAAGCTCGGCCCGGGTGTGGACCAGGCAGACCCGTTCGGCGTTTTCCCCGATGAGGCGTTCGAACTCCGTCACTTGGGCGAGTGCCCGTTCACGGGCGTCGGTGCGACGTGCGCCCTCGCCGTACAGGGGGCAGATTTGGACGCCGACACCGCCTGCTCCAAGCCTCGGCAGCCAGTAGCGGCTAAAGACGCCCGACTCTCCCCGGCGTAGGACGAGCTCGGAGGACGGCTCAGTCCCGCCGTGGACGACGAGCTCGAGCAACACGTCGGTGTGGGCGTCGACGATCATGGTGTCCCCCTCAAGCGGGCTCACGTGTACGTGCGAAACCTGGCCGATACTCACTAGGTCGATATGCTATGGGCCGCCCGGACGGAGGGAGCGCAGAATAGGGCTTCTCGTGCGCCCCCCTCGCGGTCAGTTGAAGGAGTTGGTCGCACGCAGAACGAGACGGGTACGAGCTATTCGATTGGAGCAAATTCAGGCTGTACTAAAACGCGGAAAGAACGGACACATCGCTCAAGCCAACAAGGCCGTTCTGCTCCGAACTAACCGCAAGTCGTATTTCCCCTTGTGATTTCCCCGTATCGCCGAGTATCGAGCGTCCGTTGCCAGCTTGTCTAAGGCACGCGGGATAGATCGTTTTGGACGTTCCAGGGCGAGCGCCTACATTCAGAAGCATGGGCTTGCAGTGGGAGCAGACAATCGTTGAGGCGCGAGACCCGGCCGCACTGGGACGATGGTGGCTGGAGGCACTGGGATGGGTGGTCGTGAATGACGATCCGGATGAGTTCGAGATTCGACCAGCCGAAGATCGCCTTCCTGGCCTGCTCTTCGTCTCAGTCCCCGAGCCGAAAACAGTTAAGAACCGGCTCCACCTGGACTTCCGGCCCGATGATCGCGATGCAGAGGTTGCACGGATGCTCGCTCTTGGCGCGTCGCCGGCCGACGTGGGTCAAGGCGAACAGTCATGGGTAGTTCTAGCCGACCCCGAAGGAAACGAGTTCTGCGTACTCAGCTCACGCCCTCGAACTAACTGATGCCACATTAGACCTGATCCATCATCGACGCCCACGGGACCTAGTTGCCGAATCGGTATTCGCAACTCCAGTGATCGCGCAAGTCCCCTAATCGCCACGGAACAACCAGTTATGCTGGTTGTTCGCCGGTTGTTGGTTCAGGAGGCGAGACCTCGGCGGTGGGCGTACGCCACCGCCTGAGACCGGTCGCGGCTATTGGTTTTGGTGAAGATGTGGTTTATGTGGGTCTTGACCGTGGCCTCGCTCACATAGAGCTGCCGGCAGATCTCGGTGTTCGATAACCCGGCCGCCATAAGCCGGAGCACTTCGACCTCGCGTTCAGTCAGGCCGTCGGGCGGAGCGCCCGTGCCCGTTGCCGCCAGCGTAGAGGTCTGTAGCAGGCGGGCTTGGACTTGGGGGTCCATGACGGCCTGGCCGGCAGCGGCCGCCTCCAGGGCACGCCTGATGTCATCTCGTCCGGCGTCCTTGGTGAGGTAGCCGATGGCACCTGCCCGAAGCGCCCCGCCGATCGAGGCATCGTCGGCGTAGGTGGTGAGCACGACGACGCGCGTCGCTGGGTGAGCGTGCCGGATGCGCCTCGTGGCTTCGATACCGTCGCCTCCTGGCATGCGAAGGTCCATGAGGACGACGTCGGGTGCGTCCCGCTCGACCAGGGCCACAGCTGCATCCCCGCTCGAGGCAGCACCAACCACCTCGAAACCGGGAAGGGTCTCAATGAGGGTGACCAGCCCTTCTCTTACCGCCGCCTGGTCATCGGCCACCAGGACCCTCATGTCGGGACCGCGATCTCGACCGTCCAGCCCGATGTCGTTCGCTCAGCGCGGACCCGGCCCCCCACCAGCTCGACCCGTTCGCGCATGCCCTGCAAGCCCAAGCCGCCTCCTGTGCCCGCCAGCTCGCTCGCGGCCACGTCCGTGGTGGCCCCGTTGTCCACCACCAGAACTGTCGTCTCGGGGGTGAAGTCGAGGCGGACCGAGACCTCGGCCCCTGGGGCGTGCTTGCGAGCGTTGGTCAGCGCCTCTTGCGCGGCGCGGTACACGGCCAGCCCGGCGTCGGTGCCAAGTGCCCGCGGCGGGCCGACGACGGTGAGCCCGGCACCTTCGCGCGCCGCCAGAGCGGCGACCTGCTCGGCCAGGTCAACCGGCTCGTCCCTCAGCGCATGGACCGCCCGGCGGGTCTCCTCCAGCCCCTCGACCGCGAACCGGCGCGCCTTTTCCACGAGGCGGCGCGCTTTGTCTTGGTCCTGGCCGGTCCCCAGGACGGCGTGGGCGGCCTCGAGCTGGACCGACAGCGCCCCCAGGGAGTGGGCCAGCACGTCGTGGATCTCCCGTCCGAGGCGGTTCCGTTCCGCCAGGGCAGCCGCCCGGTCCCGTTCGGCGTCGGCCCGCACCCGCTCGGCTAGCAGCTGCTCGGCCTGGTAGGTCCGGGCCAGGTACTGGCGGCGGCTGGTCCCGATCATGAGCGCCGCTACGGCCGAGAAAGCCCCCTCGGCGATGACCTCACCGGGGACGGGGGCACCGAGGGCCAGCACCGAAATGACCAGCGCCGCGAACCCGGCCGCCCCGACGGCGATGGCCGGTTCGGCTGCAAAAGCGATGGCGGCGCCTAGGCAAGCAATGGCCACGAAGGCGACGGCGAACGGGCTGTAGCCGGCCAGGGCGCCGCCGGCCACCGACAGCAGGGCTAGGCAAGCCCAGGTCACCCGGGGAGGGGCGCCGAAGCGGCGGCTGGCCATCCAAGCCAGCCACCCGACGACCGCCAGGGCCATGAGGGCCGGCGCCGCCCACGCCCGCCCGGGGGGGTGGGGCAGGAGCTGGTTTGCGGTGCCCCACAGTACGGCCGCTAAGCCAGCCAGGCGGGCCAGGGTCAGCGCTCGGGCCGACCGGGTGCCCCACAGCGAGCGCCACGTGAGCTCCACTCCCGACATGATCCCACTCCGTCCTGCTGCGTGCTGGGCCGGTTGGCTCTCAGGCCAGGGCCGAGCTTTGGCGGAGCCCGCCCCGGGGGATGGCCGCCCCGGAACGGACGGCCTTTAGGTACAGCACGCCGGTGCGGCTGGCCACCTCGGCCAGGGCCATCAATATGAAGGCGGCGACCCACGCCTGGCCCGAGGTGATGTGGTGCACGGCGCTGAAACGCTCGACCGCCGGCCGGCCGCCGTTGCTCACCCAGACCGAAAAGGCCATGCGGGCACCGATGCCGAGCACCCAGAGCACCGCTGCTGTCGCACCCGCCTTGGCGAAGGCGGTGCCGCCTACCGGCAGGACGCTGGTGACGAACCCGGCCAGGAGGCCCAGCACCGAGCCGGCAACAAGAAGAGCGGCCTCGAGCAGCAGGTCGTTGCCAGCCGTGGGGACATTGTGGAGGAACTGCGACGCCGCCCAAAGCGTCATCGCAATCGGTACCACTAGACGGACGACGGTGATCTTGTGCCCCCGGACCTGCAGGACAACCAGAGCGATAAGGGCGATGTTCATTAGGTAATCAGTGATCGTCATGTACCTAAGTGTCTGCCTTCCCGGGAAAGGCGGCATCGGCCTACGGGTTGACTACCGGTTTGATCTGGCTCTACACCCAACAGGGCGAGCGGTCGGGCACTTCCCCAAGGAGCGAGGTGGAGAGGTCCCTCCCTACGGGGCGTGTCCAGCGTGCGCCAATACGGCTCGCCGTCTGGTTACGACGCACGTGCCGTTGTCGAATGCCAACCGCCATGTCCAAGGTCGCCCGGCTGTATGGGCACTAAAAGGCACTTGGTTCCCCCGGGTGGGAGCAACGACCACGAAGCGTTCTATCGGGCCGCGCTCGACCACGCACTGGGCGCCGAGGCCCTCCTGGTGGGTCGGCGGACCTACGAGTTCTTGGTCGCACGATGGCATCTCGGACCAGCGAGCTGGCAGAGGGGATGAACAGCATCCCCAAAGTACGTCTAGTCCTCGACGCTCAAATATCCCGGTTGGACAATTCCACGGCACCGAAGGGTTACGCCGTGAACGAGGTGTCAAAACTCAAAGAGCAGTTGAAGGGGGAGATCGTCGTCCCGGTAGCCGCCAGCTAGTGCCAGCGCTGATTGCGAGCGACCTCGTCAATGATCTGAGGCTCATGGTCTACCCCTTTGTACTCGGGGGCCGGCGAACGCCTCGTGGGCCAGGCCAACGACAACGCGCCCTGCGCCTCGTCGCCAACCGGACCGTCGGTGACAGCCTCGCCCAGATCACCTACGAGGTCGTCCGATCCGCCTGGCACGTGGTTCATGGACTGGGGGGACTTCCATGCCCTGGTCCGGACAGAGCATGATGCCGACGCCGTTGCCCAGGCGACCGACCGCGCACCGAATAACCCGTACTGCTTCGGCACTTTCGAGCTAGTCACGATGGCGACTCGCGACGGATCGACGGATACTTGTGGGAGCCTCGTGGCCGCGCATGTACCTAACGCGCGCACAGATTACCCATTCACGCCGGGAAATTCTGTGCTCGGTCGCCTCAACAAAGCCCTTTCCGGCGACATGCCCGTTGCCGATTATGAATTTGTCAAGTCTGAAGTCTCTGCGCGAGAAAAGCACGCATAAGAGCCTGTTCGGCAGCGTCGATAAGCACGGGGTCGTCGCAGACCAAAGAAGCGCTCACCGGCGTGAGCCGGGAACCCATGGGTAAGTAGGGGCCGCTGATGCCGTCGACAACGCTCTCGTCGTAGGTGGCGGCATAAGCATCATGCAGGGTGGCGTCGACCTCGGCCTGCAAGGCTTCGATGCGAGGAAGCCGAGCAGGGCTAGGAAGCCGAAGGTCCGGGAATGGCCGACCTGTTGGTGGGTGTGCATGGGGTTTTCCTCCTCTGAGGTTGTTGGGGTGGAGAGATGGGATGCCACCCCGGAGGAGCCCGGGCGGGCACCGACCCGGTGCCGGCCTGGTCAGAGCGCGAGGTTCACGGTTCCAACGGTGCACCGGCCGCCAAGTTACCCGTCCTTCACCTCGTGGGGGCACCGAGTGGCACCTGTCGGCGCCTGACCAGTAGCCCTCGCCCTCCTTGGCCCAGGGCTAGTGGCTCGTGGTGCGAGGGCGACGTTTGTCTTGAACCCCTCACTAACGGCGTGGCCGACCAGAATGATGGCGTGCGCCTAAAGATCTACGTCCGCCCAGGCGCGTCGAGAACCGCGGTCGGGGGGGAATACGACGGAAGGCTCGTGGTCCGGGTCGTCGAGCCAGCTGACCACGGGAAGGCGACCTTGGCGGCGATAAACGCCGTGGCGGATGCCCTGAAGATCCCGCGCCCTGCCGTCACACTCGTACGGGGGGCAGCCTCCCGCCGAAAACTGGTCGAGGTCGACACGGGAGCACCGGGAGCACGCTCGATCGCTGAACTCATCGCGAGTCTACGGTCCCAGGCCAATTAGCTATATACCCGGACGGCGGCTAAGAAAGGCCCTTAGGCGGCCCTACGAGAGGACTTTGTCCCCTAGCCGTAGAGCACCCTGGCCTGCCTTTGCTGAGATGTCGTTTTTGTAGAGGCCGAGCTGGCCGTCCCGATGCCGTTAGGCGTGGCTAAAGAGGCGTTGGACCGCGCAGTGGCCGATAGTGGCCTAGTTGCGGAGTCCCGCCGCGCTGTCGACGAGGGGCTGGTCTTCTTGATGCCAGTGGGACCTCGAGGTAGTCACGGCCCGTCCAAGGACGTACTGGTCCGGTTCCTGCCAGCCCGTCCTGTTGGTGGCCGGTACGTGCTGCCGCTCCGCTGGGAGGTCACGGGCTCGACTGGACGGCTCTTCCCGACCCTGGACGGCAACCTGGAGCTAGTTGCTGGCGGCGAGGCGGTGTCCCGCTTGTCCATCGTGGCTTCCTACGACCCGCCGTTGGGCAGGTTGGGTGTCACGCTTGACAGGGCCGGTATGTCCAGGGTCGCTTCGGCGACGATGCAAGCGCTGTTGCGTGAAGTCGCCTCTCAGCTTGGTCACTGGGCAGGCCCGCTATCAGGTCGTAGCTCATGAATGTACTCCACCAGCTTGGCCAGCTCAGGCGGAGGCTTGGGCGACGGTTGATGCCTGACGGCCAGGCCGCTACCGTCTGGCCCGGCCGGCAGCGGCTTCAGCTCGACGACCACGTTGAGGCCGCTCCAATAAGGGCCGGTCATCGGGAGATCGTCCCGGGTATGGCCGCCACGGCTCTCCTGGCGCTCCAGAGCGGCCAAGGTCGGCGGCTTCCCCGACGAGCCACATGTTGCGCGGGTCAAGGGCAAGGTGCCACCCCGGGTTGTACTGACGGTTACCCTCGACCGAGACTGCGGCGGCACGGGCGCGGAGGGCGGCGATCTTACGAGAGCCTCCTTCAGCTCGGCCTCCACGCGGGTTATGCCTGCGAGGTCCAGCATGACGTCCTGGAGTTCCTGGTGGATCACATAAGGGTTCGCGCCGCCGACCCCCGGTCCCGCCCGGAACGGTGCAAGCCACTTCGTCGGCATGAGCAATCTAGCCCTCGGGCAGCGCCCGTTGCCTGTCTGGGCGCGCCGATGCGTCGAGCGTCGGATGTTCTTATTGTGCGTGATTTCTTGACAAGGTTCGTCGAAGGGCACGGATCGACGGGATTAGTGCGCTGCGACCATGCCACACAAACGCGCCGTTGTGGAGGAGTTCAACAATATTTTTACGACTCACTTC
This sequence comes from uncultured Acidimicrobiaceae bacterium, assembly GCA_963749305.1. Lineage (GTDB taxonomy): Bacteria > Actinomycetota > Acidimicrobiia > Acidimicrobiales > Palsa-688 > Fen-671. The sequence continues at coordinate 269,188 of CAVVMN010000007.1, read as the reverse complement.
GGGAAGAACTCCCTCAGACCTGACTAAACCTCACCGCCAAAACCTCACCGCCAAACCCGGCCCGACGAAGAGCTAGCTCGTCGAGGTGCTCGTGACAGGCCCCGTGATGGTGCCAATATAGTTCGCGGTGTTGGCCGACGAGCACACCTGCATCCGAGGGGGGGCGCGACGAGGCCGGCGCTGGTGTCGTTCGGGGGGCAGACACGAACGTGCGCCACCGTCCCCGCTCCCGAGCACGGAGGGATGCCCGGGTCGGTCACCTTAAGGCCGGAGTAGGCGTCAGCGCCAGGGACCAGTGTTATCAACTTCACCGGCGCGCTCGTGGCCCGCTCGGCCGGCGGCCCTATCTGGGCGCCGGCGCTGTCGAGGAACGAGACGCCCGGGTAGCCGTACAGAGTGCAGGTTGAGGATGAGGAGTTGTGGAAAACCAGCTCGTAGTGCTCGGCACCGGCGGTGCCGACGGGGCCGGTGATGGACAGGGTCAGTTCGACGGTCGTGCAGCCGGTGCTGAACGAGGGGGTCGGTACAGGTGCCGTAGTGGTCGACCGTGGTGGCGCAGAGGTGGTCGGCACCGAGCCGTGGGTAGTCGAACCGCAACCGGCCAAACCAAGGGCGACGGTCGCGGCCATCGCTGCACTCGTCCGGTAGCGGGACCACCTAGACATCGTGGTCCTCCCTTCCTCAACCCGTATTCCCTATTGTCCTGGCCCGAAGCGGGCGCAACACAGAGGAATAGGGCCCTTTAAGTCCCGCAGGGGCGTCCCTGGCCCGGGCTCGGCGGTGCCAACCCCCTTTGTGGCCGGGCGAGTGCCGCCGCCAGTACGCGCTCTACGCCGTGTGCCGCTGAACGACGAAGCGTCCCCGGTTGTTGATGGCAATGCATGAACGAGCTTCCATTGAGAGCTGCTCTGGGGGCACAGTAGATCCGTCCTGGTCGCAACTTGGGCCGCACCGCCAACGGTGCCGGCAGAAAGACGCCGATCAAACAATTATGGCGTTGTACGAGGTCGTATTCGTCTGGTAAGGATCAGCCATATCGACGGGAATGGGCGTCACCAAACAGACTGGGACCCGCGCCCGAACGAACGCCCATGATAGGAGGAGACCCCTAGGACATTATGAGCGGGTGGCCCAAAAACCCTTTTCCTGGGGCGTAGACCTCCAGCCCTGGCGGCCGTCCAAGGTCCTCCTGAATGCGTCGTATAACACGTCACATCGGTCGACGCTCTCCGCCTCCCGGCCAGCCGCGGCTGCACTAGTTCGTGCACCCGACTCCCTCAAAAACTGAGCCTCAGTGGCAATGCTCCTCGGCCGCCGGGTCCTCTGACGTTTGATGCCGAGATTGCTCCAACTGCACGAATACGGGCTCCCGCCGGCAGAACTCGCAGCTGATCGTCGAAGTAATCACGTCCGGCCTTTTGAGCCAGGGAGGTCCGCTCCTGTGCACTGCTCTGGGCATCCTCATCCGACGTCCCCCGTACTACGCAACGCCGGGGCGCCTCCCGCGCTTGCCGCCTAACCCAGTCACCGACGCTTCGTCTGTGCCCATGTTGGCGGGCCTTCGGCGTCATGCGATGCAAAAAGCTGGCAGGCGGGAACGTCCCCGTCTTGCAGCAAATTCAGGACCAGGTCCCAGGTTTTTGCCGGGTCGGGCCGGATCATTGCGAACTCCGTGAAATACTGACTGACGATCGGCGCGTTGGGCGGATTACCCGGAAACCCTGAGAAATAGAAGGAATGTGGGTGTCGATACGGGGCCGCGTCTTTCTCAACTGTGTCTGGCTCCCATGCACTGTGGAAGGCATACCCGAAGAGAATCGCCTGGTCAGCAGTGCGGTCTGGAACAGCCCCGATTTGGATCGGCGGCTTGTCTGGCTCAGGGTTCGTCCAGAAGGAATAGCCCTGGACCCGGCCCCCGAGCCGCTGACTGTCGCCTGAGCTATACGGCAAGTGTTTGATGAAATCTCTGCGTGGTGGATGGTTTAGTTTGGAAAACGAACAGATTGCCGGCATATTTTTGGGACGGTCCTTCTCGTAGGTGAGGAAGTACGCCTTGTCTCCTAGAGAGATGAAGGACGAAGTAAAATGGTTATCCATCGGAAAAATCGGAAGGCTCCATTCCTCGTAGTGCTCCATCATGGCTCCCTCCTCGCCGTTCGGTCCTCTCCACGTGCTGTCGTAATAGCTGGACCCGTAGGAGACCTGGTAATCAACACCCTCCTTCAAGTCGTCCGGAGGCTTTCCATCGTAAGGTGGAGGGTTGTTCACATAGTCGCCGAACACTCGGTACATCGTCCACTTCGCGGTCCAGTACAACGGGTACAACGGATCCGACGGTTCACCGGGAGCTCGCTCGTAGAGGCAATCAACACAAGCACAGGGGCTGTATTGGGGCGGATTGTGGACACCATACGTCGGGTAGATGTTGTTCGGTTGCGTCGCCATTATCACATTCCTCCTCGGTGGCTGGTTGGTGAACTCCGCAACTACTGTCAGGCGGGCGCGCTAACCGCGGGAAAGGAGCGGCTCAGCGTGATCTCCGGCGGTGCTGAGGCAGTCGGCCCCGTGGTCCAGGTCGTCCGGGTCGGATAGACGTCATGACGCGCGCACGCTCCTCGACATAGCTCAATGGCCGTGGCCGCGCTTTAAATGGTGAGATCAGCGTAAATACGCTACCAGGTCTCAGCCATCGTATCGTCGGCCGGTCGCATCGATGAGGACGAAAGTAGGAACTCAGGCTCCGATGCCCCGTACCGTTGTACTACATTTCAGCCCAAAGCCTTCATCTCAGCCGGGGAGACTCGCCATGACGACCGGAGCCGAGATCCCGACGGATCTGCAAGACGACTTGCGCACTGCTATGGCTATCGAGCTTACTACGATCCCGCCGTACCTATACGCCTATTGGTCGATTAGGACCCCCGCCGAGGGGGGTTCGTCGGCGGCAGAGGCCGCCGCCACGATCATCCGCTCCGTTGTGATGGAGGAGATGCTCCACATGGGTCTGGTGGCGAACGTCCTCAACGCCGCAGGCGGCACGCCAGCGCTGACGATCAACGTGCCGGAGTTCCCTGCCCACCTGTTCCGTCCTCCGGCGCGCCTGTCCCGTACCCCAGAGCCGGGTCAGCCCAGCCACCCGGTCGCGCTAAGCCCATCCGGCATACTGGTCCGACTGCTCCCGTTCGGTGCTGAAGCCAAAAAACTGTTCATGCGTATTGAGCTGCCCCAGTGGAACGCTTCTGACAGCTCCAACCGCATCGAATACTGGGATCCCGACGTGAACACAATAGGCGAGTTCTACGACAAAGCGATCATACCGAAGCTAAAAGGTCCAGGCGTCAGCTACGACTCGGACGGCCGCCGCCAACTCCCAAGCCAAGACAACCCGGGCGCAGGCAAGCTCATCCACGTTACGAGCCTTCCCGACGCACTTGACGCCATCGGAGTGATCAAGGAGCAGGGAGAGGGGACCGAGAAAGACCCGAACGACAAGTTCCACGAACTCGCGCACTACTACAAGTTCGAAAGTATCGATCTTGGCGCTCTCAGCGCCGACGACATCTACGACGTTGCTGCCGATCCCAAGGCCAGCGATTATTCCGGCGCACAGCTAGCGTTCAACGCGGCGTTCAATACGACCTACAGCGTACTGCTGGACCGTCTCCAGGAGATCGTGACGAGCGACGATCCGGACGTCTTCTTCGACGCGACTGGGCTGATGGACGAGCTCGGCCACCAAGCGGCGCTTCTTCGGAACGCCGGGAAGGTGGCGGGCAGCGGTACGATGCCGGGGCCCACATTCGACTACCTGTCGCGGGAACAGCGGCAGCCTTAAGGAGAGAACCGATGGGGTCTGCGCATTTTCCGCGTATCTACTTCGACGGCTACCACTACTGGAACCCCAACACGGTCAACAATAACGACTACGGCGGCGCCCCCGAAGACCACGGGATCAACACCTACGATGCGGCGGAGGCCTCCCCTGATTGGCAGGGCTACCTCAAGGACGCGGGGGTTGACCATAAGGCATTTCCGAAGTGGGCACAAACGAAGTTGGCGTACAGTGCCGCCCGGGAGCTGCCCCCGGCGGAGTGGGGCTACTTCGGCGGCCAAGAGGCCGGTCTTGTGACCGACACGGAGCCCCAGATCGACGACCCCAACTTCTCGGCGCCGGCGCGCAAGACGCGCACTACCGGCTACACCGCCACCGATGGCTCCTACCACGCGGCGGGCGACCCCTGGCTGGGCCAGGCGGTCCAGTGGGGCGGCAATGGTGGAGTGCCGGCCAAGCTGGTCGACGTCAACCCGCAATCGTTCTGGAGTTCCCAGCTCTTCTGCGACACGTTCACGTTGGGCGCGGGCCAAAGCGGTCTTTCCGGGACGGTCGCGGCACGGATGCACTCGCGGTTCATCGGCACGAAGGCCCACAACTACAACGCACTCGAAGATCTCGTCATCGCCGCGGGGTACGCGTGCATCTTCCAGACGTGCCTCCCCCGGGACTCGATAACGTACGCCGGCGACGGACCGCTCCGATCACAGTTCGAAGATGCCATCGGGCGCGGCGCCGAAGGCTTGATGGTGCGCTTCTCCAGCTACGCCACGCTCTACTTCCAGGGTGCCGCGTTCGCAGGTCTGGCCCCCGGCAACCGCTACCCGCTGCTCGATAAGTTGTCGCAGCTCTACCTGTCGTACTCTGGCCAACAGGCGGAGTACGAAGCCGGGAAGCTGGCCGAAGCACCAATCCGGCCGATGAGCCGCGCTTACAGCCGAGTGGTCGGGTGGATCGGGCTATGGATGCCCGGGGAGCTGGCCACGGTACCCGGTGGGCGGTTCCTCATCCCGTACAACGATGCGGCGACCCCGAGCAAAGTCTCCAACAAGGTTTCCCCGTCCAATCTGCCGCGCCCCCTTTACGGCCCTGCTCCGAAGAAGCCGGACAATAGCGACGGGCCCGCGTACACCCCGCAGCCGCTGGGGCCAGCGACGGTGGAGGTCATGGTGGGTAACGATGACGTGGTGGAGCGGCTCACAGTCGATCTCGCCATGGTGGTGCCGGAGCGGGACAGCTTGGGGACAAAATGCGACTTCGGTCCGATGACAATGACGTTGGGAGACCCGGGCGCATCGTCCACGAGCACTGCGCCGGTCAGCTCCGCAGGGGTCTGGGACATCGCCTACGACCAGGCGACCTACGAGCGCTTGGGTGGGCTAGTCGATCTGCCCGGTAATGGTCTCACAGCGACGCAGCTCGCCTCAAGCGCCCTTTACGTGTCAGTCGAGAGCTATGACGGACCAAACGGCCCATCTCATCGCATGACTGCTCTGCAAGAAGCGGCCACCACGGCACAGACAGACACTCGGGGGATGTACGCCGAGCAGCCCGGAGCACCGGCAGACGGCAACGCGCAATCACCCGGTCCCGGGATGCCCTCTGTGGCACCGACCTGTACCGTACACGTCAGGTATCGCGGGATGGCTCCGAAGGATTTTCCTGGGCCGACGAAGCCGACCTTGCGGCTGTGCTGGTCCTCGTACGACGCCCAGCTGGATCCAATCACCCCACCTGACCATGGGCCCATGGAAGTGCGCTATCGGGACGCTTCCGGCAACTGGGCTCTTTTCCCATACGCTCCCGAACAAGCCATCAGCGTGCCCAGCGACGGCAACGTCGAAGTTCAGGTAATTTCCAAGGGCGGAGCCCCCTCCGACTCCGGTGGCGCCATCCCCAACCTGGTGTTCCTGCCATGGGAACAGTCACAAGGCGCCTACGTCGGTGCGCCGTTCGTGTCGTCAGATGGTGTGGGTGGGATCGGGTCGGCATTTTACGCGGTCGTTTGCTGCCTACCCTGGCACAACGACCTCGCCGATGCATTCGATGAATGGCTCGCGAAAGAGACGCCGCAGGTGGCCGAAGTCAACGATGCGGCGTTCAAGGAGGTGTTCGAGAACTACCTGCTAGCCTTCCCAACGATGGATTTCATCGCCAATCCACAGCAGTTCCAGGAGTGGCGGGGTCGTTCGCTGGCCTTGACTGACCCAGAGCTGTTCGACCAGGCCTCCTATATGCCCGTGTCCCGGACGCTATCTGCTGGGCAGCGTCATATCCTCGTCAGCTACGTCCGCTACCTCGAAGGAGCGTTGGCCGACCTCAAGAACCCGAAAGTCTTCTCCACCGGCGTGCCATTCGCACGGCCCGCAGCCGCGGGCAGGGTCGGCGCGGCCGTTTTCTCAGGTCCGAACCGTAAACTCGGCCACCTCGGCCATGGAGGCTGAGGAAGACCGAAGACGACTCGCCAAAAGGTGGCTATATCTGTGCCAACAACGAGGTCGCCTGAGACGCCACTATCGTCACCGACTGAAGTCCTCCGTCCCGTGAGCTCGGGCCGTGCTGCGCTAGCTATGTTTGATTGGCCACCCGGAACATGGGCATTTGGTGTCGTCTGACATCAGCTTTTCGTTCAAGCACCGTGTCCAGTTGACGTCGGGTTCCCCGTTTTGGTCGAACTGGATTTGGAAGAGCCAGCCGAAAATTTTTGCCCGGCCACGTTGCGTTCGACGGCGGCCAGTAGCTAGCTCTACCGAGGACGGGAGCACTGCGTGTACGGTTGGCCGTCAGCAGGGCGTTGGCAAGGTCGATGATCTGCCCGTGGTGCCGGCAGATTAGGATGTCTTTCCCCGCATAGTCGCCACTCTCCAGTTGAGTAACGAGGTTTTTGTAGCTCTTATCGGCAATGCAGGGGGACAACGGCCGCGGCTCTTCGTAGGAGTCGGCGAACAGAGTGTGAACCACTGCTGACGCATCGACAGACGGAACGATGGCACCAAAACTGGGGGTGCTCCGAACCCCTGGGACAAAGGCGCGCTCTGCGGGGTGTGCTCTCAGCCAGGGGGCGGCCTGCTTGTTGCCCTGGTGGTGCCCGGTGTAGAGGTGGCGTGAGCTCGTTGCAGGCGCTGGCATGGAACAGGAGAACCAGTCGCTTCGATAGCTGTCTGGCCGTTCAAATGGCCACAGAGCCTCCCGGCCGGCAAGAGGGAGGACCGAAAGCGGCGAGCACCGTAAGCGGCAGAGTACCGATGCGAGGCACTGGGACGGGACGGCCCGTAGTAGCGATGAAGGCCCTGTAATGGGGCTCGAGCCAAGGGGCCGTGCAGACCAGGGTCAGCCGGAGGCCAACCCTGCGGGGGAGGAGCCGAGGGAGAGGCCCAAGCCGAAGGTGAAGTCGTTTGAGATCGACAAACGCCTCGTTTACGAGGCGTGGGAGAAGGTCCGTGCCAACCAGGGCGCACCGGGCGTCGACGCTGTTAGCGTTGAGCTGTTCGGGTCCCAGCTGAAAGACAACCTCTACAAGCTGTGGAACCGCATGTCGTCGGGGAGCTATTTCCCCGGGCCGGTGCGAGGTGTGGAGATACCGAAGGACCATGGGGCAGGGGTGCGTTTGCTCGGGGTGCCCAACACGGCAGACCGGGTAGCGCAAACTGCGGCAGCCATGCTGCTGGAAGAAAAGCTGGAGCCGGTCTTCCACCCTGACAGCTACGGCTACCGTCCGGGGCGCAGTGCCCTCGACGCCTTGGCCGTGGCCCGGAAGCGGTGCTGGGAAAAGGACTGGGTAGTTGACTTTGACATCCGGGCCTTTTTCGACGCCGTCCCCCATGACCTGTAGCTAAAAGCGGTAGCTCACCACACCGACGAGCGCTGGGTCCTGCTCTACATCTCACGGTGCCTCACAGCCCCCATGCAGATGCCGGACGGGACGATTGTCGCCCGTGAGAAAGGGACCCCACAAGGGTCCCCTATTTCGCCCATTTTGGCAAACCTCTTCATGCATTATGCGTTCGACCGTTGGATGGACCGGGAGTTCACCGGTTCGCATTTCGAACGTTATGCAGACGACGTTTTAGCCCACTGTGGCTCAGAGGAACAGGCCCGAGGACTCCGGGCTGCCGTTGCTGAGCGGCTCGGGGCCTTGGGCCTCGAACTGCACCCCTTGAAGACGAAGATCGTGTACTGCAAGGACGCGAACCGCCGAGGGAACTACGAGCACACCAGCTTCGACTTCCTCGGCTATAACCTCCGGGGCCGTCTTGCTCTTGGGCCGAGGGGCTACTTCAAAGGCTTCTCGCCCTCCATGAGCAACGGCGCTCGCAAAGCGGTCGGCCAGAAGATCAGGGCCTGGCACCTCAACCGACGCAGTGGCTCGGACCTGTCCAGCCTCGCCGAGGAGATCAACCCTCACGTGCGCGGCTGGGTCAACTATTACGGGGCCTTCTATCGCTCCGAGTTGCGCTTCCTCGCTTGGCGCATCAATGAGCACCTCGCTCGATGGGCCATGCAAAAGTTCAAGCGATTTAGGGGCAAGTACCTCCGGGCCATGGAGTGGCTGCAACGGGTCTACCGCTACCAGCCCACCCTGTTCGCCCACTGGAAGCTTGTCGCGTTCACTGGAGGCCGGACTGTGGGGGCCGGATGACGGGAGACTGTCACGTCCGGTCCTGAGAGAGCGGGAGGGTGAGACTCCCTCCCGCCACTCACCCAGCTGGGGGCCTCGCCCACGTTCCTCTCGGAGAGCAGTCGCGGCTGCGACTTTGGGCACAGCTGCCCGAGAAAATGGCCTCCATTATGGCGCCCGCTAAGTGCCGTTATCTCCAGCCCTCGGTCGATTTCGCCGTCTGGCCGGCGGCGTTGCGTCGGGGACATGTCATCAACGGGGCGTTCAGCGGAGGAGCCGCTGTTGGCCGAGGGAGCGGGCTAGCTGTTCGTGGAGAGCGGCGTTGTCGGCGCGAAGGCGTGTGATCTCGTCGCGTGCACTGTCGAGGCGCCGGCGTAGGGAGTCGTAGGTGGCTCGTTGGGCCGCAGGCGTCTTCGACTTGCCTAGTGCCGATTCGTCCTGGCGCAGAGCGATGATCGCCTCTCGCAGATCGGTCTGGTTGTAGAGCCAGCCGCGGGACACGCCAGCTTTGCGAGCGACGGTGCTGAAGGTGACCGGGTTGCCGGCCCGGTCGATGTTTTCGATGGCGCTGCGGGCGTTTTTGACGGCTGTGTCGTGCCGGGCCGCTGCGGCGCGGCGCAAGTGGTGGAGTTGTCGGCTCGGGTCACGATTGTGCCTGGCCCTCGAGTCGCTCGAGGGCGGGGATTATCTGGCCGAGGCTGCCGAAGACACCTTCAGATAACAATCCATATATGGGCGAGTGCGTCGCGGTGAGTGTGGCTCAAAAGGCCCACAAGACGAGGCCACCGACGGACGAGGAGGTGACAGGCGGGGCCTCCTCGGCAACCATTGGGCTGTCCAATTGTCCCGATTGTTACAAGGAGGTCCCTGATGAGCATGGTATGTGGGTTGGACTTGCACCGCGGCCAGATCACTTTCGACGCGTTGCAAGTGGAATCGGGCGAGGTGTGGCGTGGCCGTGTGCGCCAGCCCGACCGTGCCCGCTTCCGCGAATGGCTGACCAACGAGTTGGCTCCCAGGGCCAAAGACGGACCAGTGGAGGTGGTAGTCGAGGGCTGCACGGGGTGGCGCTATGTGGTGGAGGAGGTCACCGCGGCGGGCTTCGTCGCCCACGTGGCCGAGCCGGCCGATACTCAGGCGGCTCGAGGCCGCAAGAAGCGTGCCAAGACCGACCGCAGCGACGCCAAGCTGCTGCGCGAGCTGCTCCAGAGCGGGGACTTGCCCGAGTCGTGGATCCCACCAGAGGGCGTGTTGGAGTGGCGCGAACGCATCCGGCTCTACAAAACCCTGCTCGATCAACGGCGAATGTGGATCCAACGCATCCATGCCGAGCTTTTCCAGCATGGCGTGAGCCTGCCCGAGGCCCAGGTCGATTCCCGCCGAACGAGGGACTGGTTGACCGGCGGCGCGGTATCCCTGACCGCAGCTGGCCGTCAGCGCGTCGCGGTCGGGTACCACATCATCGATACCACCGACGCCATGCGCCTGCCATTGCGAGCAGAGATCGAACACTTCGCTCGACACCAGCCCGCATGCAAAGCCTTGGCTGCTGCTCACTACGGGATCGGCCCGCTGAGCTCCGTTGTAGTGTGGGCCGAGCTCGGGGACTGTCGCCGGTTCTCCCGCTCCATGCAAGTAGTGCGCCATGCCGGCCTGGACGTCACCGTCGACGCCTCCGACCGGCACCGAGGCCCCGGCCACCTCTCCCGCCAAGGCCCCGAGACGTTGCGATGGGCACTGTTCGAGGCCGGCATGGCCGCTTCTCGCCCTACCAGCCCGGACCGGGATTACTACCAGGCGGTCAAGCAAGCTCACGACGGCAAGATCGCCGCCATCGCCATGGCCCGCAAGCTGGCCCGGCGCTGCTACCACACTCTGAGGCAAATGGACCCCGAAGTGGTGTACGCCATGCCCTGTTAGACCTCAACATCCCAGCCGGCACCGACGGCCGGGCCCGCCCGTCTTCAACATCAGGGTCTCCGCGGTCTGCTCCCGTCAGACGCATGCACGCCAGCCACCACGCTGGGCGGCCTTATAACACCGACGCGACCGCGGCTCCCACCGGGGGTCACCCAATCAGAATTGTTGTCACCGACGGTATTTTGCTCGTCGCGGACCTAGGAAACGCTGGGCGCCCCTACCGCCGTCACCAACCGGCCCAAACCGGCCCACAAAGGCAAGGACTTTGCTCCCAGGCCAAAAAGGGTCTTGACAACCGCGCCCATATAGGAAACGCGTCCTCGACGCAGCCGATCTGCCTCGTCAGTTACATAGATGACACCTCTAATCGGCCTAGAGATACGTGCCGAAGTAGCGCGGCAAGCTTGAAACACCTACGCCAGAACTCGATATAAACGTTCTTCAGCCCCCCTTTTCCAGCGACCCGGGCCGTAGGCCCTGAGCCAGACGCCGAGAGAGCGACTCGGTTGGTCCCACCCAAACTGTTATTGGTCTCTTGCTGGTGCTGCGGAGGATCCGAGGGCTCAGGCGACCGAGGGTGGGATGTCCGCTGCTGCCCGGGTAATTGCGTCGCAACGCGCTGCCAGTGGGCCGGCGGCGTCCAGGGTACGCTCCCCAGCGCTAGGAGTAGAAGTAGGGGTCCAGGACCCTGACCTCGGTGATCCGCTCGACCGGGAGGTGGTTCGCCGTGGCGCTCTGGCGGACGGCTTCGGGGCTGGGGGCGTCGTAGACGCAGTACGTCTTCGTTTTGTCGGGCGTCACGTAGGAGTGGAGCCAGGTGACACCGTAATCGAGGTTGGTGCCGACAACTTCGGCACAAGCCTTGGCCCCGATGGCGTCCATGGGGATGTGCAGCCCATCGGTGAAGCTGCGCTCAACGAGGTACCTCGGCATGCTGGCCTCCTAGCGGCGGTCCCGGTACAGACCATGCTAAAGGCGGCGTAGTTGCCGGTCATGGGGGCGCGCTACCCAGATTGGGCTCCGGGGTTGCCCATTTTGGGACCAGTCGTTTTGGGCGACCTCGGCCCTCGGGCGTCATTCTGACGAGGTGAACAGGCTATTTCCCCATCGTGGGGAAATTCCTGCCCGGTAGCGGCAGATCTGGCCACCGTTGAAACGCGGCCCGTCAGGGTGCACCATTGGGCATGGCCTCAGCTGGCGTAGTCGTCGCCGCAACGGGCAGGTCGGGCGAGTTGCTCGAGCGAGGGGGCCAGCTGGCCGTGCTCGAAGAGGCACTGGCCTACGTGGGGCGCGGTGGGCGGGGCACCGTGGTCGTGGTCAGCGGCGAAGCGGGGGTGGGCAAGACGGCCCTGCTGCGTTCGTTTTGTGCCGGGGTAGCCGGGCCGCAAGCGGTGCTGTGGGGCACCTGCGACCCGCTCTTCACGCCCCGTCCCTTCGGGCCGCTGTTCGCCATCGCCGAGAGTACCGGGGGCGAGCTCGGGGCCGCCCTGGCCCAGGGCGCCAACCCGCCCCAAGTGGCCCTGGCCGTGGCCCGAGAGCTTCGTCCGGCACCGCCGAGGTTGTTGGTGCTGGAGGACCTCCACTGGGCCGATGAGGCGACCCTCGACGTGTTCACCCTGCTCGTGCGCCGGGCCGAAACCGTCCCGGCCTTGGTGGTCGGGACCTACCGCGACGATGCGCTCGAGAACGCCCACCCCCTGCGCAGGGTCCTGGGCGAGCTGGCTACGACCACCGCCGTCCGACGGCTGAAATTGGCACCTCTTTCACCCGACGCGGTCGGCCGGCTGGCGGCGCCGCATGGCATCGACGGCCGAGACCTGTACCAAAAGACCGGGGGCAACCCGTTCTTCGTGGTAGAAGTCCTGGCCGGGGACAGCGAAGAGATCCCGGCCACGGTGAAGGACGCCGTCCTGGCCCGGGCCATGCGGCTCAGCCCCAGTGCTCGAGAGCTCCTCCAGGCGGCGGCGGTGGTGCCCCAGCGAGCCGAGCTGTGGCTGCTCCAAGCCCTGGCCGGCACCGCCGTCGAGGCCGTGGACGAGTGCGTCAGCGCCGGCATGCTGGTGGCCGAGGGCGACGGGGTGGTCTTCCGGCACGAGCTCGCCCGTCTCAGCCTGGAGGGCTCGGTCGGCCCCGCCTGTAAAGCTCGGTTGCACCGTCAGGCTCTGGCCGCCATCTGCGGCCGGCCCGGCCCCGCTTTGGACTTCGCTCGCCTGGCCCACCATGCCGAGGCGGCCGGGGACGCCGACGCGGTGGTCCGCTTCGCCCTCCCCGCCGCGGAGCGGGCCAGCTCGATGGGCGCCCACCGGGAGGCCGCCGCCCAGTACGGGCGCGTCCTCAGGTCCGGGGCCGGGCTGCCGCTCGGCCAGCGCGCCGACGTGCTCGAGCGGCGTTCACAGGAGTGCTACCTGACCGACCAGAGCGATGAGGCGATAGCCGCTCTCGAGGAGGCGCTCGAGTGCCACCGTGCCCTCGGCGACACGCTCGGGGAAGGACGCTCGTTGAGGCGACTTGCCGAGATCCTCTGGTGCCCGGGACGGACGGGAGAGTCGGGGCAGGCCGCTCGTGAAGCTGTGGCCGTGCTCGAGCGGCTCCCGGCCAGTCGGGAACTGGCAAAAGCGTACGCGTGGCTGGCCAGGAGTGTCGGCGAAGCCGATGGGTGGGAGGCAGGTACCCGATGGGCGGAACGAGGCCTGCAGCTGGCGGAGGACCTCGGGGACAACGAGACAGCCGTCTCTGCCAGGAAGATCGTCGCGTTCGGGCTCCCGGACGGCGGGTTGGAGGCGCTGGAGCAGGTCCTCGGCGACGCGCGGCGCGCTGGCTTAGTTGAACAGGCAGGAGGCACGTACTCGTTGCTGCTGCGTAAAGCTGTGGACATGCGGCGCTACGACGTGGCCGCAGACCAACTTGTCAAGGGTCTCGAGTACTGCAGCGATCACGGGCTCGAGCGAAGCCAGCATTACTTGCTTTCGGACCGGGCGCGCCTTTACCTCGCTCAGGGCCGTTGGGCACAGGCGGCAGAAGCGGCCGACGTGGTCTTGAGGATCCCCCGGACGTCGATAAGCCCGCGCATCACCGCCCTGACGGTCCTGGGGCTGGTCCGGGCCAGGCGGGGCGACCCCGGTCATCGGCCTGTGCTCGACGAGGCGCGGGACTTGGCCGCACCAACGGGTGAGATATATCGGCTTGGCCCCGCGGCGGCGGCCCGCGCCGAAGCCGCTTGGCTCAGCAGCGACCCTCAGGGCGTTGCTTCGGCCACGGAGCTGGCCTTGGCGCTGGCGTTGAAATGCTCTACGGCCCTAGCCGATGAGCTGGCCGTGTGGCGCCACCGTGCCGGCCTGGGTGCGGCAAAGCCGCTTGCACCGGGTTCGCCGTACGGTCTGCAGCTCGCCGGGTCCTGGGACGCGGCCCGGGCATTATGGCTCGAGGCCGGGTGCCCCTACGAGGCCGCCCTCTGCCTGGCCGACGCCGGCGACGAGGCGCGGCTGCGGCTGGCGTTGGAGGAGCTGCTGGGGCTCGAGGCCCGCCCCGCTGCGGCGATCGTGGCCCGACGGCTGCGCGACTGAGGCGTGATGTCGTTGCCGCGCGGCCCCCGTGCCACGACCCGCCAGAACCAGCACGGGCTCACTGCCCGCGAGATGGAGGTGCTGGCGCTGGTGAACGAGGGCTTGCACAACGGCCAGATCGCCGACCGGCTGGTGGTCTCCGTGCGGACCGTCGACCACCACGTCGAAGCCATCCTCCGCAAGCTGGGGGCAAGGACCCGCGCCGACGCCCGGGTCACCGCCACCTCGCTCGGGATAGCTGTGGCCGCCACATGAGCTAGGAGCGGACCGGGAAGGGTGCTCGCAGCGTCAGTGCCCCGGTGCGCGGTAGGCAGCGCCGGGGTGATAGCGAGATAACCGGCCCGGACAACAGGCTCATGGGGACCATGCTGTTGGGGTCAGTGCCGATGCGGCCCAGGAACCCGAGGTCCTCGGTCGAAACCCAGTCCGCCAGGCAAACCACCGTCCCGACCACCAGGGCCAAGCCGAGAGCGTCCCCTTCTCGCAGTTAGGAAACTCCCGCCGATCAGGGCCCAGGGCCACTACGGCGAAGAAGTTGACTCCCCGGCCGTGAGCGGCGTCGAGCGCCGCAAAAGCGGCCACCCAGGGGCACTGTCCAACCACGTCAGACCGGGCGCCAAAATACCCCCGAACGTCTCGCCGAAAACCCAGACACCGAGCCCCCATCCGGTGGTGGCCGCTCCCCAGCGGCCCGACCAGCCCCCCTGGCACAGGCCAACAGCCAGAGCCCCACGCCGGCCTGGCCAGACCGCCAAGACTGCCATGGTGACCGGGTGCTGGTCCGAGGTGGTCACGACCACACCAGGTGCCGGGCCCAGGCGGCGAAAGACGAAGCCGATGGGTCGACTACGTAGGGGATGAGGTGGCGCGGCATCGAGGGCTGGGCCTGGAGCAAGCCGTCGAAGAGCCACAGCGCTCCAAAGGAAATACCACACGCCGGTCGACGCGGTCGCGTGGTCGGCTGCCGCGCCGGCAAAAGGTGCTCATCTCAGGCACACAGGCCGGCGCCGCCGAAGGGGAGGCCGCTGAGGCGCGACGTCGCGACGGCTGGGGCGCTTGGGTCATCGCTAGCCGTTGGCTTGGCATTCGTGTGCTGCGCTGCCGGCGCCGGTCCGTTGTAGCCGCTGGCGCCACCGAAGGGCAGGCCACTGAGGCGCGATGTCGCCGCGGCTTGGGCGTGCCGGTCGGCGTTGTGGCGCACCCTTGCGTACGAGTGCTGCGCCGTGGTCAACTTCGCGCAGACGGCTGTCGTAGACGCCTCATTAGAGCCGATCGTGTCGACGGCGGCGGGCCGTGCCGTGGAGCCGGACTCTGCCCACGCAATGCCGGTGCCAGTGGGGGCCAACGGGACGATTCCGGCGAGCGTGATGGCGACCGCGGCGGCGGTAATGTTCTTGGCCACGGCGAGCGAGAAACGAGGCATGTGTGCTCCTTTTTGCGCAAGGACCCTCCAGTTGTCTGCGAGGGCTAACTCGTTGTTCCTTGTCAAGAACGTACGAGTACGCGTTGGAGCCCACATCGGTAGCGTCACCTATGTTGCACGACGACGGTTACCTATCTTGGCGGGGTGGGACCGCTGCCACCGCGTCGATAGGCTGGCGCACGCGGAACCGTGGCAGACGGGCCCGCACCGCCTGGCAATGGCGATGGATCGGAAGCCTGTGTCAAACCTCTCGGTGAGGTCGTGCAGGACGAGTTCCGTACCTAGAAGTGACATTCCGGCCTGAACGGGAGTGCCCAGTCTCGTTGAAGTGGGAACCGGGCATGTCGGCTACCGACGACTGTGCGATTTGCCCGATAACCGGCAGGGAGTGCAGCGCCCCAACGGCCCATAAAACGCGCTCAATAACCCCGCCCATGATCTCCAGTCCCATTCCGGCCGGTAGGACGCTCCATTCGTGACTCGCCGGACCTACGCGCACGAAATCGGCGATCTCGCGTTCTCGCCTGGGACTAAGGAGTTCTCGGCCTGGGCACGCATAATGTCATGAAAGTCCGCAGCAGTCTGGGCGCTCACTCAGTAGCGGGGGGTCGGGCCAGGTGATCCTGGCTCTGCGCTCCAGCGGCCGAGGCAATGACCCTGAGCGCGCACTTGCCCTCAGGGCACGCTCAAGGCGAAGCCCGTGCTTACGGTCGTGGCCTCAAAGGTGTGGGGCTTGGACGCTTTAGCCCCCGAGCCCCACTGGCTCAGGAGGCAACGCCATGTCAACAACAAGTACACCCAGCACCAAGACGCTGGCCGTCGCCGAAGTGGTCTTCACAGATGCCGAGCGGGTTGCCCTCGTAAGGTCCCTAGCCGGTTACCGAGGGCTGACCCGCGACGCGTACGCGCTGGACTTGCACCAGTTCGTCTCTTGGTGCGAGCAGCATGGGCTGAAGCTTTTCTCGGTCCGTCGCTCGGACATAGACCTCTACGCCCGGCACCTCGAGGAGACCGGCCGAGCTCGGGCCACTGTCGCCCGCCGGCTCTGCACAGTGGCCGGCTTTTACCGCTATGCCGAAGAGGAGGGCCTGGTGCCTACGTCCCCGGCAGTCCATGTCCGGCGGCCGCGGCTCGATTATGAGTCCCACGCGATCGGCCTCGACCGCAACGAGGTCGGCGCCCTTCTTGTAGTCGCAGGCCTTGGGGCGCCCTCCGAGCACGCCCTCATCTCGCTCTTGGCCCTCAACGGCCTCCGCGTCTCAGAAGCCGTCGGCGCCAACATCGAGGCGCTCGGGCTCGAACGTGGCCACCGGACCCTGACAGTGCTGCGAAAGGGAGGCAAAATAGTGACCATCCCTTTGGCCCCTCGCACGGCGAGAGCGGTCGACCTCGCCATCGGCGAACGCCTTAGGGGGCCGATCTTCATCGGCCCGGATGGTCGACGCTTCGACCGCCACACGGCAGGGCGCATCGTGCGGCGTGTGGCCCGCCGTGCCGGGTCGAAAAACCGATTGGGCCTCACACTTTGCGACAGGCCTTCATCACCGTTGCGCTCGATGCTGGGATGCCGTTACGAGATGTACAAGAGGCTGCCTCGCACGCTGACCCCCGCACCACAATGCGCTACGACAACTCTCGGGAATTGCATCAGACGCGGGCGTATGCCCAGGTCACCTGGCTATGACTCTCATCAAGTAGCGGCACCAGCCTGCTAGTCCACAGGCCGTGAGCAGGTAGCTTGCATGACAAGCCCATCAGATGCATGATCCCTGCTCCAAACGGGAGACGGGGAGGCTTGGTGGGACGAGGAGATCTCGCAGGTTCTGCACATCTTGAGCTTGTCTCGGGCGTGGCGCAATTGCGCCCCGAGGACGCCATGTTCGAGGCGATGCTCCGTGGTTGGCGGGCTCAACAGATCGCTCGTGGGCTGAGGGCCGACACGATTGAGGCCCGTGAGCGGCTGGTGCGCCGTTTCTTGGAGGTCACCAACGAGTACCCCTGGAACTGGGGACCGGTGCACCTAGAAGAGTGGACCATGTCGCTTGTCGCGGAGCGCCACTTGGCGCCGTCGACGGTCCGCAGTTACCAGGTGGACCTTCGCGTGTTCAGCGAGTACCTAATCGACCCTCGCTACGGCTGGGGAGCTGCCTGCGAGGAGTCCTTCGGCCCAGGCGTCCACCCGGTGGCCATCTGCCACGAGTGGAACACCATCGCCCATCTGAACGATTACGAAGGCAACCCCGAGGCGCGGCCGTTCACGAGGGAAGAGCTGCAGGCCTTTTTGGACTACGGCGACGAGCAGGTGGAGCGAGCGGCCCGCTCGAAACGCAAGGGCACTCTTGCGGCATACCGGGACGCCACCATCTTCAAGGTCATGTACGGGTGGGGCCTCCGGCGCACCGAGACTTCCAAGCTCGACCTCGTGGACTGGGGCAAGAACCCTGCTGCAACGGAGTTCGGGCGCTATGGCATGCTGAACGTCCGCTACGGAAAAGCGAAACGAGGCCAACCGCCACGCCGGCGCAACGTCGCCTCGGTTATGGGCTGGGCCGTCGAAGCGGTGGCCGACTACGTGGAAAACGTCCGTCCCCGCTTCGGTTTTGACGAACATCCGGCGCTGTGGGTGACCGAACGGGGAGGACGGGTCCAACCGGTGGAGATAAACACACGGTTCGTCGCCTATCGCGACGGGCTCGGCTTGCCCTCGGCTCTCACCCCCCACAGCCTCCGGCACTCTTATGTGACCCACCTCACCGAAGAAGGTGTGGACCGCCGCTTCATCCAGGTCCAGGTGGGCCACGAGTGCGACACCTCGACGGCGATCTACACGCACGTGAGCGACGATTTCATGAACCGTGCCCTAAGAAAAGCGCTCGCACCGGCCTGGGGCCACAGCGCGCCCGAAGAGGGCGGCCGCTGATGGCGGGCAAGCTCGACTACCGCTGGCACCTGCGCCAGGTGATGGCCAGTCGTGGCATGTTCGCTACTACCGACTTGGTGGCCCCGCTAGCTGAGCGCGGCATCCACCTGTCTGCGAGCCAGGTTTACCGCCTGGTCGTAGAGCGGCCGGAGCGGCTCAGCTTGAAGATCCTCATGGCCTTGCTCGACATCTTGGGCTGCACGATGGACGAGCTGATCGAACCGGTGGCTGCGAGCGCCCCGGCGAAGAGGGCCAAGGCCGCTGGAGGCGAAGGCGGGGTCGGTGCGCTGCGCCCCAAGCGGGCTCGCATCGTCCAAGAGGGGCGATAGGTGCCGCTCAGCCCCGATGTGCTCGCTGACCCCCTCGGGGTCATCGTCAGCCTCGTCGGTGCCGTCGAGGACGAGCTCGGGCCGGACGAGGTCCGGGCGGTCGCCGAGGCTGTTACCGGAGGCAGGGCCAAGCGTCGTCGTGTTGCCCAGGCGCTTTGGGACAGCCCCTCGGTGCTCAACCACGGCCGCTCGCCGGCGCCTCGCGCCGTGGGGGAGCTGCTGGTCGCGCTGCGCGCTGCCGGTGCTCGACGTACCTCGGCCCCTCGGTGCACCGGCTGCGCCAAGCCGCTGCGTACCTTGCACCGACGGGGTGAGGACTGGTACTGCAGCGTCTGCGGGCCGGCCCGAAAACCCTGCACCGCCTGCGGTGCGCTCCGCCGGGTCGGCTCGGTCGACCGCGACGGGAGGCCGCTCTGCGCCAATTGCCCGCCCCAGGAGGACGACCCCGTCGATGCCGTTTGCCGGGTAGTCAGGAGGGCCGACCCAGCCCTCAGTTACGAAACGGTGGCCGCGGCTGTGGCCGTTGTCACCTCGCGAGCAGGCCAGCGTCGCCAGCTGGCGTGGGCGCTCCAGGACCGCCCAGAGCTGCTTACCGGGGCCGGCGCAGAGGCGCCTGTCCCCTCGGTGCTGCGCCTCATCGACGCCCTGTGCGAGGCGGGTGCGACGAACATCTCCCGCCCGGGCTGCCCGCACTGTGGCAGGGCCGTCCCACTGCTCAAGGTCCCCGGCAAGCTGCGGTTGTGCCGGAACTGCGTCGCGAAATGGCGAGCAGTGCCCTGTGCCCGCTGCGGGACCGTCCGCGAACCGGGGGCACGTGACGACCTTGGGCAGCCGCTCTGCTCGGACTGCCTGAACCGAGACCCGGCCAACTGCGAGGCCTGCACCCGTTGCCAGCGGCACCGTCCGGTCAGCGCCCGCACGCCAGAAGGGCCGCTGTGCGAGACCTGTCGGCCGCTAAAGCAGATGGCCTGCTCGATCTGCGGGCGGCCCGCACCTTGTGAGGTCTCCAAGGCCACCGGCGAGCCGTGGTGCCGGGCCTGCCAGAAGCGCTGGGCCCGGTGCGCACGTTGCGGCCAGGTCAGGCCGGTGCGGGCCGGCAGCAGTGAGGGCCCGCTGTGCTCGGCCTGCACGCGCTCCGACCCGTCATTTTGGAAGCGCTGCCCGGGCTGCGGCGAGGCAGCCAAACTCGTTGACGGGCCGTGCCGCCGTTGTGCTCTTCGTGAGCAGTTGCGCCGTCTACTTGGTGGCGCCGACGGTGCGGTCCGTCCCGACCTGGAGCCCCTATACGAGAACCTGGCAACGACAGAACGCCCCGGCACCGTGCTCGGTTGGCTCAACAAAAGCCAGACCTCGGCTGTCCTCGAAGCCCTCGGGTCGGGGCGGGTGGCGCTCAGCCACACCGCCCTCGACGAGCTCCTCCCGCCAAGCCGGTCGAACACCTTCGTGCCGTACTGGTGGCCACCGGGGCGTTGCCCGGGCGCGACGAGCAGATGGCTCGTCTCGAACGTTGGGTGGCTGCCTCGGTCGCCGCTCGTGAAGACCCTGAAGAGCGCCAGCTCCTGCAGCGCTATGGCATGTGGAACTTGCTGCGACGCCTGCGCAGGCGCCACAACGGCAGCGAGACCACCTACGGGCAGGCCGTCACCGTGAAGCGCCGGCTACGCGCGGCGACCGCGCTGCTCGATTGGCTTACGGGCCACGGCCTCGACCTGGCGACGTGCGACCAGGGCCACCTCGATGCCTGGCTCGCCTCCGGTGGGGCTGCCCGGCGGGGCGACGTCGGCCACTTCGTACGCTGGGCGGCCGACGAGAAGCTCACTGACCTGGATCTGCCTGCTGCGCGCTGGGCAGGTCCCCGCGGGGCTTTCGACGCAGAAAGGCGCTGGGACCAAGCCCGTTGGCTGCTGGGCGACGATGCCGTCAGCACTGAGGACCGCGTTGCCGGGTTGCTCGTATTGCTTTACGCACAAAGGGCGTCGACCATTAGCCGCCTCACCCTCAGCGACGTGGAAACCCGCGACCAGGAGACCCAGCTCCGCCTTGGTCCCAGGCCCATAGTTCTCCCCGAACCGCTTGCCGGTCTGGTGCTCCAGCTTGTCTCCAGACGCCATGGCCACGCCGTCCTGGGTGACAAGGGGACATCCCTTTGGCTCTTCCCCGGCGGGCAGCCCGGGCGGCCGATCAGCGCCAGCCGGCTTGCCGAAAGGCTACGGGAGCTCGGCGTCTACGCCGGGCCAGCTCGTTCCTCCGCGTTGCTCCAGCTCGCCACTGAGCTGCCCGCCGCAGTGATCGCTCGCATGCTCGGCGTCCACATCAAAGTCGCTGTCGAATGGCAGCGCGCCTCAGGTGGCGACTGGACCAGCTATGCCGCCGACTACAGCCGACGCAAGAAATAGCTCAAGCAGATCGAGGCGCCTATACAAGCTGCGGGATTTATCCACAGTTTCCACAGTTATCCACCCTTCCCCCCGGACCCCCCATCCACAGCTACTCCTACAGTTCCAATATCTGACTGCCCCATAACGCGCCCGGGTCTCACTCGACCGCCACGCCACTTACATAGTCGCCACCTACGTAGCCGGGGCGGTCGGTAGCACCGTTGGACAATATGGGCGCCAACATTGTCAATGTTGGCGCCCACTCTCGCGTTTTCGACTAGCTCGAGATCGGTTGCCGTTTCGGTATTCGGGTGAGCATCCTTGACAAGATTGGTGAATGCCGCACAATACGACCAGTTTTTTTGCTGTGCGTGCCTAGGTGTGCATGGGCGAGCGCGTCGCCTAAATCGAGGGGCCTCGACGGATCTCCCTGGGCGTGGCAGGCAACGTACCTCAGCAGAGAGGCGTCGCTGACCTGGGGAGCGTATCCCCGCGTCCCGGGTCGAGGCAGCCCTGGGTACCGGGGCACAGGCAATTGATGAGGCAGGCAAAATAGACGCGATGGCACCACTAGCAATCGGTAGCTGGATTCGCTGGACAGGCCGCCTGCCACCGCCGGTGAGCCCGGCCCTGGTTCGGCTCTAATGGTGGTCCACCCGGTCCGGCAGCTTCGAGAGCTGGCTGACTTCCATTATCAAGGGCTCCTCAGCCGTGAGGAGTACCAGCACCAAAAGTCCAATGTCCTGGAGCCATACACCGGACCTCAGCACTTCATGCAGCGGTGGCGATGACCGCCCGCCACCCAGGACCCGCACCGACGGGTCAGCCGCCACCGGGCTTTCACCCGTCGATTGGTGGTATCGGTCCGCCCATCGACGGGCTATCGTGTTCCCGCGCTTCGAAAACCAAACCCCTATGGAGGTATGAACGATGCTCGCCACGTTCGGGACCGGGCAGGTGTTTTGGTCCATGCTGTGGTTTTTCCTCTTTTTCATCTGGATATGGCTGCTGATCGTCGTGTTCAGCGATATTTTCCGCAGCCACGACCTCTCCGGTTGGGCGAAGGCGCTGTGGACGATATTCGTCATCTTCCTCCCCTACTTCGGGGTCTTCGTGTACCTGATCGCCCGAGGTGGGAAGATGCAAGGACGTGCTGTCCAGCGCGCTCAGGACCAATACCCGCCGCTCAGCCAGTACGTCCAGAGCGCGAAGTCTAGCGGCGCGGCGGACGAGATCGCGCAGCTGGTCGACCTCCGGAACAAGGGCGTTATCAGTGAGGAAGAGTTCCAGCAAGCCAAGGCCAAGGCGTTGGCGTGAAGAGCGGGCGCGAGGTTAAGGCCAGTGGCGAAGGCCAAACCGTCGGGGATTTGAGAGGCCAGCCCGCGACCGCGCCGACCTTGGCCGCCACGTCGGGCTGACCGGGAGCCGCCCTCCTTACGCTCTCGAAGCTGCCGAAGTGGTGGCGGCCATTTGACGTGCGGAGATATCGTTCCTAGCCTGGCGGCGGGAGGGCGTTCATGAACCGGGACGGACACAGGTTTGCCGCTGCGACGGTTGTCCGCCGAGCCGCCGCCGGGGACGGTACGTTTGCCCGCAAAGGCCTTTGGCCTCCCGGACGAGGAGGCAGCCGTGAGCGGTTGCATGATTGTGGGGATGTGCCTGGCAGGAGTTCTGACGGCAGCCTCAGTAGCCGGCGGCTCGTCCAATCCCGCCGGTGCAACGGGGAGAGCCAGTCCAGGCCTCGAGACGAGGGTGGCAGTTGTCTCCGCAGAGGCCGCCACGGACGTCTCGACGATCTTCGTCGGCAACAATGGCGGTTCGACCGTCACCTCGTACGGCCTTGCCGTCAAAGGCAACGTACGGCCAAAGGTCACCATTTCCAGGCACGTCAGTTCCCCGCAAGGCCTCGCCTTCGACCACTCAGGCAACTTGTGGGTGGCCGGCGCAGGCTCGGTCGTCGAGTACTCCAGGAGTCAGCTCACCGAGGCTTCGCCGATGCCCGCGGTTGTGATCTCTCCCAGAGGTTCGGTTCCTGGCCTCGCTCTCGAATTGGCCGGTCTCGCCTTTGACTCCTCGGGGGACCTTTGGGTAGACGGCTACGGGAACAACACCGTCTTCGAGTACACCCAGAGCCAGCTCACCAAGTCGGGCTCTCCGGCTCCCAATGTCACGATCGCTGGCAACGACATCAATACACCATTTGGTGTTGCCTTCGACCGCTCAGGCAACTTGTGGGTGAGCAACGAAGGCAATGACGACGTCGTTGAGTACACCCAGAGCCAGCTCACCAAGTCGGGCTCTCCGACGCCTAAGACCGAACTCTTCGCCGGCCCCGGCTCCGAGGGCATCGCGTTTGATTCCTCGGGCGAATTGTGGGTGGCCGTTAGTGGGTCGGTCGTCGAGTACGAGAGGAGCCAGCTCACCGAAGGGTCCCCGAGTCCGCGTGTCACAATTACCGGTCCCCTTCAGGAGCCGCACGGGCTGGCCTTCGACTCGTCCGGCGGCCTTTGGGTCGCAGACTACTCGGCAGGCACTCTGTTCGAGTTCAGCGAGCTACAGCTGCGCAAATCGGGGTCTCCGACACCGCACGCCACCTTGTCTAAGGGGCTTCAAGGGCCGGTGGCCCTCGCCATTGGGCCGTAGCGGCGAGGATAGGACGGAAAATTATTCCGTGGCCCGCGGTACGCGGCGGGCACCGAGGTCTACCGACCTGCAGCTTCTGCGTTTCTTAGGTCGGGAAACGATGCGGAGTAGCCAACTCCCGAAAATGACCGGTCTGGCACACGGTCCCAACAGGGCTTATTGCGTGCGTTTTCGGGCAGTACCCTCCCGGTCCCTGGCCCGTACCGGTAGTCTCGGTCCCGGCACCGCTTGGAGCAGTACAGGGCGTTTGCCCGCACGACCTCCACTTGACAGCCATTGCGAGTACAAAGCCGTATGCCGTCGTCATTGGCGGCACCACGGAGCCGCGGGCTGTCCCATCGGTACCAGCGGTCACCCCGCATGGTTATTTTCGGCGACTGCCTCGCTTGCCTCAGCGCCACCTTGAAGCGCTGTGCGCTGAAGGGGCGCTCGTCCGGCAACAGCCTTGAGTAGCCATAGCCGCATAGAGCAGACGTCTCGAACAGGACGGCGAGGTCCCTGTCCGTGATCCCATCATGGTTCCAATGCTCGTTATCTTCGAGTGCATGCACGAGGAACAGCGCATCGTCGTCCGAGCTCGGCACCACATGGCCAATGAGAGGTTCCTGGGCAGTCATTTCAACTGGCCTTAGGTAGCGAGGTTTTAGCCCGCTGGCGACGTTTCCGTTCGACCAGCGGGCACGAGTAGTGACCTCTGCACGTGCAATAAAGGGCACTCTTGCGGTAGACAGGGTGGTCACAGCCATGGCGGGCACAGAGGGGGAAGTACCCGTCGTCAGTGCATAGCGCCTGTAGTGCCTTAGTAGCATTGCGCTGATTGATGGGCCGACCTAATGCGGCCCTTTCTGCCACCCGAAGAGGCAGCGCAGTCCTCCGGGCGAAGGCACGGCGGCCCATGGCCGCAGCGCACTTTTGTACCGCCGCCACCCGCTGGGCATCGTCGTAGTGAGGGCGGTAGCCCTCTGGTTCTCCGGGGAGGGAAAGCAGGCTGGCGTCAATGACACCCGTGACGCGCCCGACGTGGCGCACCAGGTCGGGGTCAATTATGACCTCGGCTATGGGCGCCTCGGGCGCCGGCTTCGTCCAGTGCACCGCCCTGGTGTTCAAGGGCTCTATCACCAGTGACGGCCCCGAATGGACTCGCCTAAATGCGCCTACGTCCACGGTGACCTGTACTGGCTCGCCGGTCTCGCGGCTCACCCACGCCAACTGTTGCCAGCCGGCCAGGTCGGCCCCCCGGTCCAGGGTGACTGCCTCCGCGCCTCGCTCGTAATAGGGCGTGGCGGCCAGGTAGCGCAAGCCGGGCCTGGCGCCCAGGCTTCGGGGCAACTGGGCCAGGACCTCGGGTGTGGTGACCGGCAGCCGGCGCAGGGAAGGGAAGTCGCCGTCAACCTGCCAGGGCAACTTCTGGCGGTAAGCGTCCCGTGGCCGGCGCACCTTGGTCAGGGCGTAGTCGACCTCACGCCGCGCAAATGGCCCGGCTCCAGTCGTAATGGCCGTCGTCGGCCCGGTTGGCCATGGCCGGTGGGGCCAGGAACTGGCCGCCCAGGTTGGTCTCGGTGAAGGCCACTAATTCAGGGCCGGCGTCGGTCTCGATGAACTCGGTGTGGCGCTTCTGGCCGAAGATGAGGGTCTGCAATGGCGAGTCCTTATGTGCCAGTTCGCATTTCCAGACTGGCCACCCCGGCTCAGGCGACATGCGCTCGAAGGGGCGCATGACCTCTTCGACTTCGGCATATGAGAGGGCGCGCCGGCCGTCGGGGGCCCCGCCATGAGCGACACCGGGACGATAGACGAGTCCGTATCCCTATAGGCCACGCAACCGGCCCGGTCTTTTATGAACCGATCGAGCACGGCCAGGAGCAGGTGGGCGCCGGCCTGGACGGAAACGGCTATGGGCATGAAGCAGTACGGGCCGGGTTGCTCCCAGTGGTGCCAGCCCTTGGCGTTCTGCCGCCAGGTCGGGTCCATCCGGCTCGGGTTGCCCGAGACCAGCGAATTGGTCATCGCGTGTAGCAATCCGGCCAGCACCGGCTCACCCTTGTCTTTGGCGCCGCGTCTCCGGCCGACGAGCACGGGCACAGGGTCTTGCCACAGGTCGAGCCTGAGCCCTGGCAAAACCGGGAGCCAGCGTGCACGATCTCAGGTACCTGGCCGGACATAGCTGCCGCGGCAGCGCTGTCGCACCAGCTGTAAAAGACACTGCGGGCGCCAGATAGCGGGACGCATTCGGTGCGGCCATCGGGACGGTGCTCGTCCTCCACCTCGATTATGAACGGCTGGCCCGACGGGCGTACGTCCGCCAGGGTGAGCTCAAAGCGGTGCCATGCCGCCGGGTCAAGCGCCACGGTGGCGTCCTTAGCCACCTCTTCGCAGAACTGGCGCAGCTCCTCTGCACTTTGGTTTGCACCTCGGAAACTATGTCACCGGCCACCTGGTGGGTGCTGTAACCGGCCTAAGGTATATCGAGTGGGATGAGACGCGGACCCCTGGGGTTTATGCCTGCGGGTACAACTTTGCTGAGGGGCGCCTTCGGCTATCAGAAGAGCCGGGGTTTGGGATCGAGGTGGATGAGAATCAGTTCAAGCGGGCAGTGCAGCTCACTGGCTTCGACGTGGCCAACGGGAGACGCTAATTGCTGGGGGCTCAGTCATGGCGGGGCGAATTCCGTGAACGGATCCTCTGGTCGTCTGGACGACGAGGAAGAAAGAGTGTGGCTGGACCCGACGCCACAATGCGCCCCAGGCAATTGGGCAGGCTTGTGCGGACTGTGAGAGTTCGCCATAAGATGATGAAGGCGTCGGTCTAGAAGCGGGCTGCGCCTAAGCCAGCCCGTGGTTTCGTAGCTTCGGCATTTTGCAATTGCGGGTGCGGCGCCTGAGCAGCCTCTGATGAGCTGATGAAAGCCTACGTAGTCCAATACGGGCATGATGTCCACGTACCTAGTCTGAGCCGGTCTTTTGGCGCTTGATCGAAACCGTTTGGTCTAGGAACCCGAAATAGGGCCAGTGAAGTGCCAACTGGACTAGGCGAGCAGGACCGTCGAGTCAGCTGACCCGAAGAAGAGAATGACCAAGCGTCAAAGCGAGACCGAGCCTGCCGCCAAGTTCGTGGCCAAGGTGGATGGGTTCCTCGGCGCCGCACAAAGGCTGCACAACTACTTGGCGCGAGTCGGGCAGTCGCCTTCGTTGGCAGAGACCGCTTTTTCACTGGCCCCGAGCGCTAAATCGAGCTTATTTGAGACCTTTCCTCTCGAATACAAACAGTGGGATTTAGATCATTTCCCAAGGAGGAAGATGCCTCATTCGTAGGCTCCAGAATTCGTGGCCATAGTCATGGACCAGGTCCGCGACGGGCGTCCCCTGGCTCAAGTGGCGAGGTCGGCCGGACGCTCTACTCCGCGCCTTACCGCCCGATTGGGCGCCACCGGGACGCCCGGGCCACGGCGGCCAGCGTGCAGTTCTTCCTAGACGGCGAACAACCCAGCCACTCATCAGTCAACTCGAACGACTCGGCTACCAAGTCAACCTCACACCAACTACGGCCTAACACCCATCACGAAGCGCCTGCCCATCTCGGGGCTACGCCCCGAGCCGCTGGCGCGCGCCCACTACGCGCCGAACGTACGCTTTAGTTCACCCGAAATTGTGTCTTGACGCGCGCGCGGTGGCGAGGGAGAATCCGACCTACTAACTAAGGAGCCTCGGATGCCGCCACCTGTTCCAACCGTCATTTCCACCGGCTTTGACGATGCAACCGGGAGCGCGTACCGTCTCGACACCGACTCGTTGCTGGTCATTGACAGCGGCTCAGCGGAAAGCATCTCCGCGATCGGTGCCCACTCGCATGCCAAAACAGTGGCGGGGACCGGCTACACCGGCGACCCCACCGATATCGCCCTTAGCGCCGACGGCCTGCATGCGTACGTGAGCCAGGGTTCTGGAGCATCGGGAGACCTCCTTCGAGTTCCCCTGAGCAACTTGAACCGTTCCGCGGCGACCGTCGTCGCCTCGGGCGTCTATGTGGCCCAGATCGCCCTCGACGAGGCGCATGGCTTCGCCTACGTAGTCAACAACACCGGCGTGCAGAGAATCACCCTAGCCAACGGCGTCACGACCACGGTCGCCTCGGTGTTCAGTCCCCGCGGTGTCCTGGTGACCACGGACGGGCGGTTCATCTATGCCAGCAGCGACGCGGGCACGATCACCCGGTTCGATTTGTCGACCAGTACCAACACCGTTGTTGCCAGCGGGCTAACCGGGCCGCGCATGCTCACCTGGGCCGATGCCGGGCAGAGCGTTATCCTGTTCCCGAGCTCGAGCGGCGACATCATGAAGCTGGATTTGACGCTGACGCCACCCGCGGTCACCGTCATCGCCACGGGAGCGCCGTCCAACCCCTACAGCGTGGCCGTCCTCTCACCCAATCAATTGCTGATCACCAGTGCCAACGAGGTGAGCGAGGTCGACCTGACCGCTTCGGTGTACTCCGCAGGAGGGCCGATCCTGCTCGGGGTCGGCTTCGTGCCTGCAGATGCCACCCCTGCCACCATTGTCGATGGTTTCGCCGATACGACCGCAGACCCCACCTACTTCTTCCAGGTCAAGGACTGTCCCTTCGGGGGAACGCTCCCGCTGATGATCAATTGGGAGGCAGCTCGCACCAAGGGGGCGAACTTCTATCAGGTGTGGGTCACGCCGCCCGGGGGCACCGCAGCGCCGGTCCACTCGCCTTTCAGCGACTACCTGTGGAGTACCTCGCTCGACGAGTTCGAACTTATCACGACGGTCCCGGCTTCGAACTTCTACCCTTTGCGCCAGACCGGCCAGATCTGGCTCAACTTCTGGCTCGGGTTGTTGCTCGACACGACCGGGGGCCGAATGGCCTCACCACCATCAGCGTCAAACTGTTCTCGGCCGAGAGCACCGGCACCGAGATCGGCAACGACACCGAATCGGGGCGTTTCGTCCGGCTGATGATCGACAACACCCTTCCCACGGCCATTATCCAAGCGATCCTGCAGCAACCGGGCAATGTCGCGGTGGGCCCGTGCGCGATCGTCGACACGGGGACCCCGACGTTCACCTTCCTCGTGACCGCCTCCGCCGCCGGAGGACACCTCCAGGCGTGGAGCCTTACCGCCTACTGGGGCAACGACAAGTCTGAAGCTATCACCTCGGACACGTACGCCAACCACGTCTCCCCGTCGCGGATCTGGGACGGCATCACCGGGGTTGCGGTACCTCCACCCGGACCGGCGCCCTGGAACGCAACCGTGAGCGGGGACCCCACGTCCACCCATTGCGCCCACTCGTTCTTCCTCTACGCCTGGGACCGGGTGATCAACGGGTGGGGCTTCGTGCACGGTCCGGCCGGCTACCAGCAGTCGATAACCCTGCTCTTCTGAGCCACCCTACCGACTCGTCGGATGGCGGTTCGTAAAGCTAGCAAGGCCGTCGTTGACACTCGGTCGCCTCCAGGCGAAGAGCCCCGGCCCGGTGGCCAGCCGGGGGTCAGGACGAGCGACGGCGCTGCTGACGTAGAACTAGTGTCCAAAGCGGTGACAGAGATGGCCCACTTGGACAAGCCGGCAAAGTGAGCTAACAGACGAACTAAGTGGTCCTGCTAAGGGATCGGTCGCCAAGCTGACGTCTCGCCAACTTCATGACGCCAATCACGCCAGCGCTTTCACCGAGTGCGCGATGTAGAACGGAGACCGCTCTTGCAGCCACGGCTTCATCTCGGGCCGCGCTGTTTCGGCGAGTGCCTCGAGGTACGATGAATCAGCTGCGATCATTCCGCCGGCGAGCCCTACACCAGCCGGTGTCAAGAGGTTGAGCAAATTGCCAACAGCCAGGCCGCAGGCATGGCCAGCACTAGCGACCACTTCTAAGCAGGTTTCATCGCCCTCAAGCGCCGCGTCCAACACATCCCTCCCGGTGATGCTCCCGACCCTAGAGTTGAGGTTATGCCCCGGGCCGGCGGCAATGAGCTCCTTTGCGGCCCGAGTAGAGGCTCGGCCAGAGGCAACGGTTTCCAAACAACCGTGCTTTCCGCACCTGCACTGCCGCGATTCTGCCGGGACCGGCATGTGGCCAACGTCCCCGCAAAAAAACCGCGCCTCGACCGCGTCCAGGACGACGCAGGCCCCGATACCGGTGCCAACGGAAAAGTACAGCCACGGACAGACACTTCCACCGGGCAGGGCAGCCAGCTCAGCGAGGGCAGACGCGCACACGTCATTATCAATGACAACAGGGACACCTAGACGTTGCTGCAGCTCCGCCCGAAGGGGCAGGCCATGCCAACCGAGATTGGCCGAATCCAACACAACACCGGCTGAGGAGTCGAGGCCCACACGCCTGGTCGTGCCCCTTGGTGCCTTCGCCATCCAGTTGGATGCCAACCTGAGCGTGCCGCCTCCGAACCTCGAGCGTTATTCCAAGCTCGACTACAGAACGCCTTTGGCTTCCAGGTTCGCACTGGCGAACGTTGCCGCTCAGATAGCGTCGCCACCCGCCCCGGACGGTGGAGGTACGCCGGCGTTCCAATGCGTTCAAACGTCCCGTAGTTACTGGGCTTTGTGTTCGTAGGCCTTCGCGCCTGTTCGCCGGGCATTGCTCCCTATTTGGCTCTCGAAGGACGGTCGGTTTCGGCGTGAGTGGTGCTGCGACCCTCAGAACACTAGACGCCAGCTGCTGACAGGTCCCGAGCCCAATGGTGGGGCGTAGGAGCATAGACGTGATGAGCGCCAAGCGCTCCGGCAAGAGCACCGCGGCTCGCAAAGGGGTCTGGGCCGAGCACTTGGACGATTGGTTCCTACGTCGCCGGCGACAGGCTCGGCCCCAGTCATCGACCGGGTTCAGAGCCTGAGCGAGCCCAAGCGGGTGGCCTGGCTGGCCTTGGTCGAGTTTGCACTGGGACCTCGAGGCAAGGACATCGAGGCAGTCTGGCAACACGCCTGTCAGCGGGCGGACGAAACCCGCCCCCAACGAGCGTGGGATGCTCGCTGGGGGCGGTTGGCCATTGGCCCGTGCGACCTACTCGGCGCAGTAGACGCCCGGCTCCCCGCAATGCCTTTTGGTGCCGGGAGGCTGGTAGGGCGTCGCAGGTGGGTTGTAGCCACCACCACCGCCGCCGTATCCGCCGCCGCCGCCTCCACTACCACCGCCGGTACTGGCGAGCTGCTGGTTCTGGGCGACAGCGACGGGTGCGTCGCAGTTGAGGCCCCATTTGTTGGTGCTGCATACCCGCATTTGGACCGTGGCGCTCGGCACCCCGCGCCTGACCCACTGCGTGGACGGGTAATCCGTCATCAGCGGCGCGTAGCCGGAATCTGGCCCGTTGTTGGGGCTCCAGTCGACGTAAGGAGGCGGGGCGAGCCACGAACTTTCCGGCCCCCCCGGCGCACCTGGCTCGAAGGTGGTGTCCGCAGGGTCGTCTCTCCAACTGCCCGAAGTGAGTTCTTGCAACTGGAGCTGGGTGACCCCACGTGGCTGGTCCGGCGAGCAGATAGCGTCCACCTCGGTGTAGCCGGGGTAGGTGTCGTCGGGGTAGTAGTTGCAGCCGCTGGGTTGCGGTTCGGGTGAACCACCGCGGCCAAGGGTGAAGGTCACGTGCTGGGCGTCCACCCCGAGACTGAGGCTGAACATCTGGGTGGCCTCAGGGTCGCTGGAGAGCACGTAAAGCGAAGCGATCCAGCTGGCTGCGGTGTGGAGGTCGCTATTTATCGTCGTCACGTCCGAAGTCAGGCGCAGCAGGGAGGCCACACCTTTGAGCACCGTGCTATCGAGCTCGCTCTGAGCTTGCGGGAGGGCGTTGGGGGCGAATATATGCAAAAGGACATTGGCGGAGGAGAAGTCGGCGTCCGAGAAGCTGACCTGTGACGAGTTGATGCTGACCGGCGTCGTGCCGTAGGGCGAACTGGAGCTGGTCACCGAGCCGTTGATAGAGCTGGCCACGCCCAAAGTGATGGCGAGCTGGGCGTCGAAGGTCCCGTTAACGTTTGCCCAGTCGCCGTCCTTCTCGTAGTCCAAGCCGATGGAGATCCCATTAACCTGGTATTTGAGGCCCAGCTCGTTGGGCCCGACGAGGCCACCCAGCAGGTCCCCGTTCGAGGGCAGGCTGCAGGTCCATTCTTCGAACGAACCGAGCGCGTCCAACAAGTAGCCCTTAATCGTGTTGCAGACTGCGGCCCCGCTGGCGCTCCAGGCATTATCGAACACCGTCCTCAGGCCGGGGACCGGGGTCGGGGAGAATTTCTGAAGGTTTTGGCCTATTAGGGCCCCCTTGTACGCATAATTGACCTCGGGGTTGCCGGGCCAGTTGTTGTAGTAGCCGGAGGCATACGCGGGCCCGGCCGCCGCACCGACAGCAAAGCCGCTCGCCACCAATGCGGTCAGCAAGGTTGTCGAGAGCGCCCGTTTCATCCCACTAAGTTTCCTGGTTGGCTGCGCTTTGTGCCCGCGTCCGTCCTCGGTGAGCGGGTAGGGATTGTCGCTATCTTCGACCGGCTCCCCGAAGGCCTTTGAGCTCGTGCGCGAGGCCTGCCCGTGCATCGTTTCACCCACGACTCGACTGGTGGCCCTGCTTATCCTCTGCGTGCTCATTTTCGTGCTCCTTTTCGTAGGTGGTCGTGGCTCGCATGTAATTTGGTTGACGCACGGGTACAGCCGCGGTTACAGGGATCGAGGCGGTTGAAGAGCCCCGTGAATGAACCCTCACAATTTGCCAACGAGTGCCCCGCAATTGGCACCCTCTGCCATCCCAGCCATGTCAGGAGACCAAGGATCGGGCAAAGCGGCCTGGCGAATCGGCTTCGACTTATCGAACGTCTCGTTCATCGAGGGGGGCGCCGGGGGTCTGAGCTCGGACTGAAGGGTCCTCCCGACGGGGAGATCTGAGTGGGTTCCTTGCGTCAGCGGACCGATGTGGACGATGTCCGACTCGAGGATTGCCGCTTGGTGCTTCTAAGAAGCTGCTCAATTGTCCGAACGCGACCTTCGCGGCCCCACCCCGGCCGCGCGTTTCGCTTAGTTCACATTAAAGTGGCCGTAGTATCACCCGCTTGAGGACAATCTTTCTTTTCACACCAGGGTCTGGGGTGCGGATCTGCGATTCAGCTGCAAGTTCTCGGGCGTCGCGAATCGGTAGAAGAGTGGCGTGCCCCTTTTGGCGGCATTCGGTAGCCACAGCAGGTCCGCCGCTAAACGGGACGGCCGGCGCGGACAGAGCACGGCGACGGTGCGGGCGCCTCTGATGTAGCGTCCTTGCTGATGCGAAAATGGGCAGAGTCCCGCACAGTAGCGGGGCATCATGGCGCCAACCCCTGATCATGGACCGCCGGCGGATGACGACCGGCTAGCCGCTTTCGCCCTGCACGTGTGGCGGCACAAGCAGGGCGAAGTGGTTTCCCTCATGATCCACCTCGGCGAGCGCCTGGGTTTGTACCGAGCGATGGCCGGGAAGGGGCCAATGACGGCGGCAGGCCTGGCTGCCCGAACCGAGCTACACGAACGCTGGCTGCATGAATGGCTGCGGTGCCAGGCTGCCGCCGGCCTGGTCGACACCACGGACGGCGAAGTGTTCGAGTTGAGCCCGGAGGGCGCTGAGGTCCTGGCAGACGAGGAGGGAAGTTTGTGGTTCGCGGCGGGCGCTTTTCTCGGCGGCATCGCCCCGCCCGAGGTTGTGGACCGTGTCGCCGACGCGTTCCGAACGGGCCGCGGGCTGAGCTTCGACGACCGTGGGCCCTCAGGGGCGCACGACGCAGAGCGGACGCTAGCCCCCTGGACGCGCCTCGCCCTGGTGCAGCGCGTCCTCCCCGCTCTAGACGGCGTGTGGGCGCGGCTGGAGGCCGGCGCCCGAGTAGCAGACGTGGGTTGCGGTGCGGGTGTGGCCCTGGTGGCGATGGCGACGACGTTCCCGAACTCGAGCTTCGAAGGGTTCGACCCCTCTCGACAGGCGATCGACCTGGCCCGAGCCCGTATTTCGGAGACTGGGCTGACCAATGTGACGTTGCACCTCGGGCCGGCCACCGACCTTCCCGCTCGGCCGACCTACGACCTGGTGTTGACTCTCGACTGCATCCACGACATGCCGAACCCGGCCGAGGCCATGGTCGCCATCAGCCGCGCCATCCGCCCAGATGGCACTTGGCTCATCAAGGACATTCGCGCCGCTGCGACCTGGCGCGAGAACCAGCGCAACCCGATGCTGGCCATGATGTACGGCATGTCCGTTGTGGCCTGCCTGTCTTCGGGGCTTTCCGAGCCGGGTGGGGCCGGGCTCGGCACGCTCGGGTTCCATCCCCAGTTGGCCGAGGCCATGTGCCGGGAAGCAGGTTTCACCCGCTTCGTGGTCCACGACTTTGACGACCCTTCCAACCTTTATTACGAAATCCGGCCCTGAAGCCCCCCGGCTCGGCGGTACGGCCCTGGGCAGCGCGTTGCCGGTCCTGCCGCAGCCTGAAGGGTGCAAGCTCAGGATCTGGCATCTGAGCAAAGGTGACGCGCACGTGCCAGGACCGCCGGGATGGGCTTTCAGATCACCTTCTTGATCGTCCGACGCCTCCTCGAACCGCTCCGGCTGGGGTCCACGCCCGATGAGAAGGACGTCGAGATCGCTGTGCTCGGCCATCAGTTGGCTTTGCTCCGCCGCCAGGTGGCGCGGCCACGTTACTCCCCAGGGGGCCGGGCCTTCCTCGCCACGCTGTCCCCGCTGCTCAGCCGGGAGCGGCGGGCAGCGTTCCTGGTCACGCCTGCGACCCTGCTGCGCTGGCACCGGGAGCTCATCGCACGGTCCTGGACATACCCGCGGCGGGGCCAGGTCGCAGTTAATGCCATCGACGACGAAGTCGTGGCCCTCGTCCTACGTCTCGCCCGGGAGAACGCACGCTGGGGCTACCTACGCATTGTGGGCGAATGCCGGAAGCTCGGTGTGGCCATCTCGGCGACGAGCGTTCGCAACGTCCGCGTTTTGCGGCGCCACCGCCTTCGGCCAGCACCGCGGGCATCTGGGCCATCGTGGTCAGCGTTCCTTCGAGCACAAGCCGCCAGCACGCTCGCGTGCGACTTCTCCCATGTCGACACGGTCATGCTGCGCCGGCTCAATGTGCTGTTCTTTATCGACCTCGAGCGTCGTACAGTCTTCTTGGCTAGTGTTGCGGCCCACCCGGTCGGGACCTGGGTCACCCAGCAGGCCCGGAACCTGGCCGCCACCACCCTCGAGGACCAGGGCCGAGCCATACGGTTCCTCGTCCACGACCGGGACGCTAAGTTCGTCGGGCCTTTCGACGAGGTGATGAGGTCGATCGGCGCCCGGGTCATCCTCACGCCCGTACGGTCGCCTCGGGCGAACGCGTTCGCGGAACGCTTTGTGCGGACGGCCAGGACCGAGTGCCTCGACTGGCTGCTGGTCCGCGGTGAGCGACATCTCGACCGTGTACTGCGGGACTTCGTCGAACATTACAACAAGGAGACGACCTGCACCGCGGGATAGACCTTGAGGTCCCAATCGCCTACGCGACCTTTCGGGAGTTCACCACCGTGGACGGAGCCCAGCGAGCCGACCGGCTCGGCGGCCTGGTCCACGAGTACCGCGTCGCCGCGTAGCTTTGCGTTCGTTCCCCGTACCCAGGGCCCGGCACGGACCGGCGAGTGACCGGTTTGAACGTGGGTAATTCCTCGTCGGCCCAGACGCCGCTTAAACTCCTGGATAATTGGGCTTATCCCGTCCAACTCATCGAGTCGAGAGCTTGCACCCTTAAGGGCAACTCTCTGGATAATTGGGTTTACCCGTCGAAACCGTCGAATCGAGAGGTTGCACCCTTCAGGCTCAGGGCAGTCCGGCGGGGCGGCCCTAGCTCTCCCTAATGGGCGTAAACGAAGCGGTGGCAACGTCTCCGCTCGGCGGTCCAGGCCCCGGCGTAGTCCTTCACTGGCCGAAGCCGACCACTGTTGCACCGGCGCACCAGATAGGTCTCGGTAAAGCTGGCCGGCGTGTCTGACGCGCCAGCCAAGGCGCCCGCCATGGCTGTCGTTCCCTGACCGCCGCAGCTGAAGCCGTTACTTCATCGCGTTGCCGGAGCGGTACAACGGCGTCGGTCGTCGCCCGGTGTCAACTATTTCTATGCTGACCTGCTGCTGTCGCGAGCAGTCAGAGCCAGCAGGCAACCTAGGCTTCGCACCGACCCGGTCGCCTGCCCGGCCACCGCGTCGGTGGCCTGACGAACAATGGCTGGGCTCATGTTGGCGGTGGCCGTAATGCCGGAGCCCAGAACGCGACCCCCGTGTCTGTGAATCCGGGCGGCTGGTCATCGACACTGGAGTAGTAGTAGAGGAGGGTGCCGTCGCTAGGGAGGCCGGTGAAGAGGTGCACGGCGCCGGCACCTTCCTGTTCGGTCGGATAGGCGTAGAAGGCGAGATATGGGCCATTGAAGTTGGGAGGGGTCGACGCGCTCAATGAGTAGTAGTAGACGAGTGTCCCCACGCTGTCGTTCATCTGGATGGTGAACATGTACACGGGCACCGCGCCCTTAGCCGGGTAGTTGAACACCCTGAACGATGGCGCTGGCGCGTTGTGGAAGTTCGGAGGGGTCGACGCGCTCATTGAGTAGTAGTAGACGTTCGAGTGGGCTGAGTCCGCCGCGGTGATCGTGTACGTGTACAGCGTCACAATTCCCTGCGAAACCACGGCGTTCCATTTACCTCCACCGATGCCGAAGCTCACACCACCGCTGAACATTTTTCCGACCACGGTGCCGATCTGTCCGTGGAGGTCGAAGAATGTCATTTGGATACCGCCGAGAATACCGGCCCCGCCCGCCACGACCTCAACTGCGCAGTCGCCGTCGATGTGGCTTAGGCCGTTGAAGGTGGCTGACAAGAGCTTTCCGACGCCGCCCTGGGGGTGCCGAGGTACCCGATCCCACCGAGGAATTTGCATTTGTGCCCATCACTCAGCGTTAGGTCAAACCTGGAGCACGCCGCCGCCCAAGGCACCGCCGTACACGACATCAGCCGAACCGTCCATAGAGCCCTCCCCTGGTCAAGTGCCTACATTCCTCAAGCCAAACGTAAAGCGGGTGTCAAATAGACAACGACCTCGCTCGCAGCTGACCGCAGCCGGACAATCTTCCACAGGCGGCGAGGCTAGCGGCGGGCAGTGACCACTATAGGTCGAGCGCCGACACGCTTGCAATGCCGGTAGGTCCGCTGCCGCAAGAGCCCGAGCGGCCGACTCGTCGCCGGAGCTAGCTGACGGTCAAGGCTGGCACCCTGGTGCCGAAGGGTCCCCGCACCTAAACGACCCGACGCCCATCGCACCGGTTACTCTTGCAGCGATACTTCCGATCGTGGCCGTAAAGGAGATACCCCTTCGCACGGTGGAGGGAGCGTGGCGACGAGGAACCGGTCCAGACGGACACAAGGCCGGGAGGAAGGCCTCGCGGCGCTGCTAGTCCAGCAGACCCGCACCAAAGATTGCCAGGGCCGCGCTGGAGACAGGGGAGCTACCTCCCGCCCCCGGAGGACCCTTGGGGGCCTCTCCCGCCGGCTCCAGGTGCCCGGAGGCCGCTTGGTAGCGCGATCTAACGCAGCGCGCGGTGTCTTTAGCTCGTGGTCACCTTTATTGCATCAACGTCCACGCCGAGGTGCTGAAGCTTCGTGAGCACCGGGCCCAGGCACATTCCGCCGTCCGGCCTGTAGTGCCCTGAAGAGTCGTTGATGGTCGCAATCATGATGCCGATCTGGCCTTGCTCGAGAGTCCACTCTCCGGCGCAGAGGACCGGCTTACCACCGGCGATCTGTGAATGGCGAATGTAGTTACCCGCTTTGATGGCGTCGCCCGAGTTCCATTTGTAGATGATGGCCTGCGATGGGTGGAATACCCACGAGTAGTGCCCCTCCGGGCCCTGGTCGACCAGGACTTCCTCCCCCCCGGTCATGAGTTGCTTGCCGATGAGCTGCTTGTGGCCGTCGGGAGCGGTATCCACGCGGACGAGGATGCCCACGCCGGGGATGGTGGTCGGGTCGTAGCTGCGCATGCCGCCGCCCTTGACCCCCCAGTCACCTATATACGGCATCCATCCCACTGGGTATACCTCGTTGTCAAAGTCGACGCAGCAGCCATGCGCGCTCGCCATCTCGACCTCGTCAATAACCGTCTGTGGGTCAATGACCTTCTGTAGGTCTGCTTGCAACGACAGTCCGGCGCCGATCGACATGCCCAAGGTCACGCCTAAACCGGCAAGACCCACTGCACCCGGGCCGGTTACTATGCCAATGACGCCGCCGATGGTGCCGCCGATGATGCCGCCGATAAAGGCCCCTTGGGTCCACCAATTCAGTGCCCTCTTTTCCATCCTCGGCTGTGCGGGAGCCTCCTGAGGAAGGGGGGGAACTCGCCCAAGGCCCTGGCGAGAGTATCGCACGTCGCGTCGTTCATGCTGACGTTGTACGCTGTGGAAACGGCCTTGACTTCGGCGGCCGTCACCAGGTACTGCTGTCTGTGTGGCGCAGATCCGCTAAACGGCACGGTTCCCTCACTAGGGCTCGGGGTAAGAGTGCCGCTGAACGTCGAGTGCGCGTCCGCGCCGGTGTTGGAAGCGCTGAATTTGACAGTGAAGCCAGCGAGGTTGTCGGCCTGGTTAGGGAGGAAGGGGTTGGCGAGAGCAAGCGTCAATGTCGCCGTGTCCCCGTCATAAAAGATTCGTAAATACTGTGGCGGGATACGACCCGGAGTCACCGTCCCGTCCAGGTGGACAACCAGCTGCGACCAAAATTCGGCCATCTCGGGCGACAACTCCTTCCCTCGGCCCCGCCCAGCGGTGGTGGTCGTGTACGTGCCAGACCACGCCGAAAGGCGCTTCCCACGATGTTGATCAGCCATAACCTCATGTCCTTTTGTGTGCGACCGATCGAACGTTACGTTGCCAGGCAAGCCCTGCAGGAGCTCATTTGTCAAGAGGGCCGGGACGACTTTCTCCGACTAACCGAGGAGCCCTCGAACCAACTAGGTGAAGGTTCCGCGGTCCACGTGGTCAGTTTGTCGGCGTTCAAGCGCCCGGCGCGCCGCCCATCGGGCGCCCGTTTATAGGCCTTGCGCTCGGTCAGCATCGACTGGAAGCGAGTTAAAGAAGACAAGCGGGAGCCTCGCTCTCGACAACGGCCACGCCGAACAAAGACTGCGTACCCGCCCGCTTGTCATCGCCGGCCACGGGACCGTAGCTGCGCCGAGTGTCGGCCGCAGGCGTCTACCTCGTGCCAGGTGTCTCCGACCTTTAACCAGCCGGACGCGATCACTATGTCGGGGCAGTTGACCGGCTTGCCGTCCGGATCATCGACGAACCCAAAGCACCGTCCCTGGTCGGAGCCGACGACGCCCACGTAATCTTCCACGGTGGGCGAGGCTAGCGGGAAGCAGTGACGGGAAAACTACCACAGACGTGAAGGTGGCGCGTAACGCCGATAGGGGCTCAGACCTGGCCGTTCCCGCCGGGCTCCGGCAGCGTTTGCCGTGGTAAAGTGTATGTACTCTGTCGTGCTCTTGTCGTAGACATTGCTTAGTCCTTTCAGCGAGGACCGCCCTAATGACGGTGCGCAGGTAGGACATCACCGCGCTGCGACTGCTACGCCTTTCGTTGGGGCTGTACTGAGGGCCCATAAGGGCACGTGTCCAAGCGGGCGCTGTCCCCGGAGCAGAACCAATCTTTTCACGGACCCTGCCGCCGATCACCGGATATTCCCGGCATAGTGCCTCGAAAACCTATTGGCTGACGGATCTAAAAGCGCTTGCGCTATTCTCGCCGTAGGGCTGCGGAGGCAGTGCCACCACCAGAAGTGGCCCACGCCCTAACCGCCCGACTGGCAGTTCGGCCAGTCGAACATCAGCCCTAGGAGGCGAACATCCACAGGCCCGCCGCGTAACTGGCCCGGGTACAGGCCGCGGTAGCAGGCCGAGAACCCAGCCTTGGCAAAACGGCCGTCTTGGGGCACCGAGGTCAGTGGCGGCGACGACCGCGGCTGCGTGGTGGTGGTAAACACGATTTTTGCCGTCGGAGCCTCGCCGGTCCGGGACGGGCGGCAACTCTTGGATGATCGGGATTATCCATGCCCAACTTGTCGAACCGAGAAGTTGCACCGTTCACGCTTGTGGCGATAAAGCCGCCCCAGCGAGCACTAAACGCTCGTTGGGGCGGCCCATGATATGCCCTTCGTAGCCCGGCCCGGCAAACGAAGAGGCATGCCTGACCAGGCTCGTGTTCTCGCATGCCCGAACACTGCCACGCCGTGGACTATATGCAGGTGGTCCCGTGGCAGGTGATGATGTGATGGACCACTACAACGGTCGTTGTCGCTGAAACAATGGCACTGGACGTGTACGGCACGGTCCCACGTGGGCCTACGTCTGCGGTCACTAAAGCAGTCTGGCCGGGGAGCACGTCCAGGTCGGTCGCGCACTGGCGCGACTTGCACTCCAGTACCAGCGCGCCATTGACGAAGATGTTGATTGCGTCGGGCGTCCCTCTCAGCACGTGGTTTGTGAGCGCTTCGGCGACCATTGGTACTCCCGTCGAATTCTGCGGGTACGCGGTGAGCGTGAGCGTGGTCGCCGAAGCGTATGCAGGAACTGCCGGTATTGTGGCACTGAACGCGCCTGCCACCAGTACCGGCAAAACGGCCACGGGGACGGCCTTCTTCAGGACGTTGAGCGCTTTTGTAAAACGTGTTTGACGCTCACACATGGGGTTAGCGTCCGTGCTATTTACGGGATAGGCCGGGAGGGTCTGTTCTCCGGTGGCGTCGGGTAGTTTTTGCGCGTGCATATCCATTCCTTTCTGGGTTGTGGCGATGGCTTGCATCTGAGCCGTGACGCCTGAGTGGTGTCGATGGCTGCAATCCGATCGTGAACCCACTATGTGAAGGACTTGTGCGCATAAGTTGATCGGCTAGTAATAGTTGTGCCGAGTTACCGGGCCGGTGGAGTTGGCAGCCGTACGTGCCAGAAATCTGGGGGAGAATGGCGCGAGAGTTCGCTGATCGCGTCTAATTGGCCGAGCCACGGGTTATGGCCCAGTGTTATTCTGAGTTGCCTATCGTGAGATCAGCTAACGTTCGCGAACCGCATATCGGGCTGGACAGCATGTACGCGATTTGGCCCAGCAGTTGTGCGCCTGCGTCCTTAGGCACGCGAAATGCGCACGCAATCACGCCCGCGCGTTTATGGCGGCGCGACAGGGCTGTAGCGACCGCCCAATGACTCGAACTTTGTTACAGGATGGGCCTCAGGATGAAGGGTGCAGGCATGTCCCAGAGGATGTCTTGCGAATTCAAGGTGCCCGCCGTGCCGGGGGCAGTGCCGTGGTGGTGCAAGCAGTCAACTTCAGCAACTACAACAAGGTTGGCCGCACCGTGCACATATCCCACCGCGGCACCCGAGACCGGGCGCGCGATTACGTCACCGGTCCACGAGGAAAGCAGTATGGTTGGCATGTCTGGTTTCCGGTCCTGGACCTGGGCGATCAGCCCGTACAGCGTTCAGACGAGCGTTCCCCGCTCCACCCTGACCCAAGTCAGCGAGATGACCGTGGCCTGGACTTCGTCGCGGCGTAAGCACCGGCGTGTCGATCGTGACTGCACCGTTCAGGTTCACGGTGGCAGTTGGGCCACGTGAGGGACGATGAAGTGCCGCGGTCGAAAATGCTCGGGTGAAGATGCGTGATAATTCCGGTCCAGGGCCCGGCTCGAGGCAGGGCGGCGGCAGCACCTGATCCCTCAGTTGAGTCCCTTGGCATGTGGTACCTCCTGCCGCTACAGACGCGCTTCGGCGGCTGGAGATACAACCCCATCAGGATTGGGCGATGTCCCACGACCGGCTCATCGTCATATCCGCCTTTTGGGACTCCGCTCTGCAGAGGAAACAGATCGGCCTTGCGTGACTGAGAGCGGCAGCGGCCGGTTGGTGCGACGGTGGCGTACAGCCGGCCGCTGCTGCCGGCCCTCCAGTTTCACCGTGGCAATCTGCGCCGGGCCCGGCGCCGGCGCCCGGCTGCCGTGAAGCGCGACATCCCTTGCACTGGACCGACCGCCAGCCGCCTCGCGTCCCCCAAGACCTCATCCTCAGTGGCGTTGAGGGCGGCCGTCTGCCTTGACCCGCGACGATGGCTCGGACGCCTGAAACCAGCGGTCGAGCTCGTCCATCATTTCCCCGATGATCGGTTAGAGTTCGTCGGCGATCTTGGCCTGACTTTGACCTTTGCGCGTGCGATTGCCGGCCTCGCTAATGATGACCTGGAACACACCGGCCAGCGCCATCCCCTGGAGCCTGGCGGTCTCCGGCTTAACCTCGGCTGTGTCGGCGATGGCGGCGGCTTGCCGGTCGGTCATCTCGAGCGCGAAGGGGTGCACAGCCGGGCTGATGGCCGCCAAGTAGCCGAGCTCGCCGCGCCACTGGTTGCGCGGGATGCTGCGAATGCCCTCGACCGACCCAAGACAAAGTCGCGAACGGCGGCTGCGGCGGTCGTCCCCGGCGGGCGGGAACGAACCAGGTCGCACATCCGGCCTTGAACCAGTTGGTCGCGATGGACGACCAACTGCTCCTTTGTTGGGAAGTAGTTGTAGACCGTCTGCTCCGCCACTTCGGCTTGGCGCGCCACGTCGCTCACGGCAACCTGTTCATATCCCCGTTCGGCGAAGAGGCGGGCCGCGGTGTCGGCGATGAGTTGTCGGGTGCGGGCCTTTTTCAGTTCACGCAGTCCCGCGTCAGGCGTGGTGCCAGCGAATCCCGGCCGCACCTCGAGATTAGGGCACACCCCATCTAACTCGGCGAGGCTTAGCGTGCGAGATGCCCATCGACGTCGCAGTTGGCGCTGGCACCAGAACGCCGGGGACGCGGCGGACAATATGCGCGATGGATCTGTTTTGTGGATCGGGCGAAGTTGGCCCAAGTCACAGCGCCGGCTGCCGTCGTTAGGATCGGCGCCGATGGCGTTCGGCAGGGGCCAAAACGCTGTCGCACATCGGACAGTATGTACCTATGCCGACGCCGGAGCTTCAACGCCTTCGGGCCGATCATGGCCCGGCGATCTTGGCCTTCGAGATGGAAAACCGAGCCTACTTTGCCGCGTCGATCTCCGACCGTGGAGGCGAGTTCTTCGAGCATTTCAGCGACCAATACGACGAGCTGCTGGCCGAGCAAGAGACGGGACGTGACGCCTACTTCGTACTCGTGGAGGCGGGCGGCGCTGTTATCGGCAGGTTCAACCTGGTTCACATCAGCGACGGAGACGCCGAACTCGGGTACCGGGTTGCGCAACGGATGGCCGGCCGGGGCGTGGCGACAGCGGCGGTCCAGGAGGTATGTCGGTTGGCAGCGTCCGAGTTTGGCCTCGGCACGCTCCGGGCCAGGACGACCCACGACAACGTTGGCTCTCAGAAGGTCCTGACCAAAGCCGGGTTCGTCCCTTGCGGCTCCACAAACATAAAGGGTCGCCCCGGCACCTGGTACCGGCGCGAGCTGGCAGGCGGATCGGCGTGAGCCCGAGCGCTCACGCCCTGCGCTGCAGACCGAATCATCCCAACGGTATGAAGACCGGCCGAGAGGTTGCGCCTAACGTAAGCCCATCTCCGCACCTTCCTCTAAGCCCCTGGACAACGTGTGAGGGCCACGAGGTTACGACGGTGGTGAAGTAGGCCGGATGCCCGAGGGTCTGTCGCCCGTCGAGGCCGGCCGGGGCCTGGCCGAACACGCCGAGCAAGTCGAAAGCCAACGCGAGAAGACGCTCAATGAGGCGATTTCGGTCTTCGAGGCCGCACTGCTGGCGTTCGTGGCGGTGCTGGCGGCCTATTCAGGCTGGGCCGCGGCGAAATGGTCGACGGAATCTTCGCTTCGCCTGGCCACCGCCAACGCCGATCGTGCCCAAGCCGGCGCGGCCAGCCTAGACGCCCTTAATTCTCTGAACTCGGACCTGACCGGTTTCAACGACTGGTTCTCGGCTTATGTTGCCGGCCACCGGTTGGCCATGGCCGACGCCAAGGAGCGCTTCACCCCGAATTTCCGCAGGGCGTTCGAGGCATGGCAGGCCACGAACCCGGAAACAAACCCGACCGCTCCACCCGGGCCAACCTATATGCCCCAATACCGCCAGCCCGCCAAGGCCCTGGCGGCCCTGCTAAACGCCCAAGCCCACGGCCGACTACTCGGCAGGAGAAAAGGCCGGGTCAAACTCAGACGACTACGTCCGAACGACCGTTTTTCTGGCCAGTGTTCTTTTCCTGGCTGGCATCGGGAGCCATTTCGGCTACCGTGCCATTCGGTACGGTCTAGCCGGTGTCGCTTCTGCGATCCTGGTGTTCGCT
This sequence comes from uncultured Acidimicrobiaceae bacterium, assembly GCA_963749305.1. GTDB lineage: Bacteria > Actinomycetota > Acidimicrobiia > Acidimicrobiales > Palsa-688 > Fen-671. The sequence continues at coordinate 225,208 of CAVVMN010000007.1, read as the reverse complement.
ATCGTGCTGCTGGCCACAGCCGCAAAGCCATGGTTCTGAAATACTGGCGCAAGCATCAGTACACGCCACCGTGACCATTCGGACACTATGTGGCATGGACGGAAAAAACATGCTTTAGGCGAGCGATCGGATCGCCGAAATACATTGTCGCCCTTGGTCAGGTACTGACGAGGCTGGCGCGTACCGCTTCCCTGTCAACGGCCGAATCGTCCATTAGGCGGGCCGCCAAGCCGCCACGCTCTTCGAGCAAGGCAGCGAGGATGTCAACAGGAGTTGCTTTTGGGTCGGGACGAGACTGGGCACGGCGCCCAGCGCGCACCAGGACCCGCACCGACCGGGACGATAGAGGCGGGGCCGGGTTTGGTTGCGCCAAGCTGGTCTCGGCGTCGAGGGCGCTTTCGACAGCGGCCATAGGCACGTCAAAGCCTCTGGCCTCTCCAGGGATGCCCTGGCGCAGAAGCGCGCTGAGGATGTGCCCGGTGCCGACGCCGGCGTGGGAGCGGCTTTTGGCTTCCTGGCGAGCCAGGGCGAGGAGTTCGGTGGCGTCCTCACTGAGGCGCTCCAATGAGGCCGGGAAAGCGAGCGTGTCCAGCTCGGCGCGGATGGCGTTGGCATCGTCGGGGAAGTCGTCGAGGTCGGCCTGCTCGTAGCTGGGCGCCCACTGCTCCAACAACTCCTCGGCCGCACGGACAGGGGCGCCGACGAGCAAGGCAAGGTTGATGGCATCGCTCGGGCGGGCGTCTACGACCATTGCTCCCGACGGTCCCTCTAGAGCCACCTCGGCGATGAAGGCGTTCTCGGACAGGCGTACGACACGTACTTCGGTGACCGAGCCGGAGAGCGCGGCTACCAGGCTCGCCGCCATCTGATAGGTCATCGGGCGCGGCGTCTGCAACCCGGTGAGGTTGCTCACCATGGCCCGGCCCTCAGGCTCGCCGATGAAGATCGGCAAGGTCCGCAGCCCGTCCCGCTCGCGGAGCACCACCACGTGGGTACGGCCCGCGCCCGGCTCGAAGGCCGGTTCTCTTCGCACGTCGACGACATCGACGTCGACTAAGGACGGTTGGGGCACAGGCGCCCTCCTTTCTTCTCGCAGGTGGCCGCTCAGCGACCGCCTGGCCTTGTACAGGCGGCTCTTCACCGCGCTGCGGGCAATGCCGAGCTCGGCGGCAACTTCGGCCTCGCTCAAGCTGTCGAGGTAGAACAGCTGCACAGCTTCGCGTTGCCCCGGCGGCAGCGTGGCGATGGCCGTCCGCACCTTCGCCGCCGTGTCGGCCTCGACCACCAGGTCTTCGGTGGACTGTGGCGGAGCCAGCCCGAGGGGACGACGAGCGCGGCGGGCCTCGCCCGGAGCTGGCGCCGTGCCAGGTTCAAAGCGGTACCGCATAACCACGGGCCAAAGCGGGCCGTCTCTCGCAGACGGTCCAGGCACACCAGCGCCTGGACGGCGGCCTCTTGGAGGACGTCGTCGACGTCCTCGGGGCGGTCGAGGAGCCGGCTGATAAGCGTGGCCGCTGTTGGACGGTGACGCTCGAACAAGACGGCGAAAGCTGTTTTATCCCCCGTGCGGGCCTGGAGCACGAGCTCTTCGTCGCTGATTTGTCGTGGCGAATGGCCGGCCGCGCTCACTACTCCAATAGTCGCAGGACCGGCCGCCGAGGTTACCCGGCTCGTCGCCCTGACCCGAGAGGGAGGGCCATGCTCCCTGTGCAGCTCCAGAGTGCTCGGTGCACAATGATCTGATGGACGAAGCGGCCGCTTGGCTCGACCAGCTACCTCCGGATCTCGGTGCGCAGCGACGGCTGCTCCAGCGGCTCCTCGATTGGAGCGAGCACGACGACGACGTCCGCTGGCTTACAGTTGGCTGCTCCTTGGAACGCGGCAACGCCGATTGGATGTCTGACCTTGACGTCGCCGTCGGGCTGAGAGAGGAGCACTTCGAGGAGACGCTCGTTCGCGTCCGCCGGGCCCTTTGTGACCTCGGCGACCTGGTGGAGTCGTACGACTACCCCATGCCGCTTAGGTTCCCACTACGCCGGTTCTTCGCCCAGTACCGGGACCGAACCCAGGTCGACCTCACCGTTGGCTTGGCGCCCGTCGTCAACCTGCCCCGCAGCGTCGTGCTCTATGACCCCGAAGGTGCCGTCCGCATAGTCGGCGACGACGCCCTTCGCCCGACAGCCGATGAGATCCGGGTCTGGGCCTGCCAGGCGTGGGAAGCGTTGGCCAACGTCGGGAAGTACGTCCGGCGGTCGTCGTATTTGGAAGCACTCGACCAGCTCCACGAAGCTCGCGTCAACCTGTTCCGCTTATGGGCGCTGGCCGAGCACGTAGCCCAAGCCCGTTACGGGCTCGCGGTGCTCGTCGACGCTGGAGCAAAGATGCCGCCTGCCATAGACAAGTCCATCGCCCGGCCGAACCAGGCCGAGGTACTCGTCGCCGCCCGCCATCTTGCCGGGATCCTCAAAGACCTTCAAACCGTGCTGAGCAGTCATGGGCGCTATGACCTACCCCACGAGTTTGCCGCCTTCGTCGCCGTCGACCTCGCTCGAGTGACGGCCCATGCTGCTCTGGATGAACACCCCGAAGCCAGAAATTGACCAATCTTGTACGTGTCGACGGCCAAGGACGCTCCGGCTGGGGCCAATTTCACTTTATCTACAACGCCGATCCAGCGGGCACATTGCTCCGAGCGCGCCGGCGGACAATGAGGCCACCGGCCGCCACCGCGGCGAGCACGGCGATCGCCGCGCCATAGACCAGAGCCGTCCGGTGCAAGCCGAAATGCGTGATGGCCACTCCAGCGGCCACGACCGGGGTACTGAACGACAAGTAGGAGGCGATGAAGTAGGCGGCGATGAGGCCGGCCCGCTGGCCAGGAGGGGCTAGGGCACTCACCGTCCGGAAGGTGCCCAGCATCGCCATCCCGAAGCCGGCGCCCGCCACCGCAGTCCCGGCCAGGAAAACGACAGCCGACGTTGTCTCGATTCCGGCCAAGGTCACCACCGCGCCGGTGAGCAGGGTCAGGCAGCCGGCCAGCATGGCGGCGGGCCCGCCGACGCCACGGGACACGACGGAGGCCGCGGCCGCGGTCCCGTCGAGCAAGAAGATCACTAGCCCGCCCCATAAAAGGTCCGTCGAGCGAAGCACCTGCGCGGCCAACGACGGTCCCAGGGAAAGGTAAAACCCGCTAAGCATCCACACCGCGACCAGGCACGGCAAGGCCATCGCCAACGTCCGCCGCGCCTGGCGTGGCACGGCAACCCGCGGCCGCAACGAGGCCAGCGCCCCTGCCCTCGCGGGCGCCGTCTCCGGCATCGCCACCACGGCCGCTGCAGCGGTGAGGCTAAGGCCAAGCAGGAGCCACCAGACCAGACGGCTAGGCGCTGGGCCGTACTGGACCAGCGCGCCGGTGCCGAGACCGCCCACGGCCAGGCCTAGCAGGCTGGCGGCGATGGTGAGTACCGGCGCCAACCCGCTGCCCTTGGGCTGCAGGTCGATCAGCGCGGCGCCCAGCGCGCTCACCGCGATACCGACGGCAGCGCCATTCAGCGCCCGGCCGGCGAACAACAGCCCCACCCCGTGCGCGGCCAGGAACAACCCGCAGGCGCCCGCCGTCATAGCCAGGCCGGCCAGGATCACCAGGCGGCGGCCTAGGTAGTCCGACACCGACCCGAACACAAGCAGGGTGACCAGGAGGAGCAGAGCGTAGACGGCGAAGACTTCGGTCAGCGTGATGGCGGAGAACCGCCACTCGGCCTGGTAGATGCCATAGAGCGGCGATGGCGCCGCGGCTACGAAGAACAACAGCAACAACAATGCGGCCATCAGCCAGAACCCGCCTGTCCGCCGCAGCGCCGCTCGGCGGACGTGCCCCCTGGAGGCTCTGGTCCCACGCCAAAGCCCGGCTCCTGCTTCGGTTTTCGACCGTAGGCGACCGGGGATGACAGCGGGGATGGTCATGACGCCCCCTTCTGCTCGATGCTTTTCGAACTCTCGTGGTTCGTTCACAACCGTTCCTTTCCATGCGGTTCGCCGGGAGTTTCTTGCGGTGACGCCAGACCAACGCGGCCAGCCCAGCCTTCGGAAGGTGGCCGCGCTGGTCTGGCATCTGACCCGGCTACAGGGTGGAAAAGACTGCTTCGTTGATGACTTTTGCCACCACGCCTGGCTGCGTGACCATGGACAGGTGGCCGGCGCGCACGTAGGTGACCTGAGAATGAGCACGTTGCGCCATGAACGTCAGCTCGGCCGGAGGGATCGCCTGGTCCTGGGTGCCGATGACCGCCCAGGACGGGATTGTCGCCCAGGCGGGAGGTCCGGACGGTGCCGTGAACGCGTCCAGGGCAAAGGGGCGCTGGACGGCTCCGAGGACTGCCGCTTCCGCCGGCGGTACATCGTTGGCAAAGCAGGCGTCGAAGCCGGCGTAGTCGGTCCCAGGCGCGACCTTCAAGCGAAAAAACGGGCGCGCTCCTGAAAGGGGCGCACGGCCAAATACGCAGTTGACTGGAGTACGAACTTCACTCCGCCCTCCTGGTGGCGGCGGGCGTGGGAACCGTCCACTGTCGGAGTGGGAGCCGGGACACACCATCGGCACCCGGCGGTTCAGCCCGCCGGCTGGCAGGCCTCCAGGGCCGATTCGATGAGGTCGACCACTTCTTTGGGGTGGGAGACCATCGGTAGGTGGCTGGACGGGACCTCAACGGTGGTCGCGCCCATGCGCCTGGCGAACTGGCGCTCGGCGTCGGGCGGGATCGCCTGGTCGTCAGTAGCCACCAAGTACCACGTGGGCACGGCTTTCCAGGCCGGTTCACCCATCACATCGGTGAAAGCGGAGCCGGCGAGGGGCTGCTGTACTGCATACATCACCTTGGCGCTCGTGGGGTCGACGTCGGCCGCAAAATGAATGACGAAATCATCCTCTGAAAGCCAGGCAAAACCGTGCTTATCACTGAATAGGTGAGCCAGGGCTGGGGTCACGGGCCCTGTGCCAACAGCGCTCCTAGAGATTCACCCTGCTCGAGCCCAAAGGCGGCGATGTAGACCAGGCCGACGACGTTCGGCGCGTCATGGCCGAGAGCGGTTATGACCTGGCCGCCATAGGAGTGGCCGGCAACGATCGTGGGGCCGTCCTGGAACTCGAGGACCTGGCGCAGCCTGGCCACGTCGTCCGCCAGGGAGGTCAGCGCGAATTGTGGGGCAATTACGTGATAACCCTCCGCTTGCAATCGTTCGATAACTGCCTTCCAACTGGAGCCGTCAGCCCAGGCGCCGTGCACGAGGACTATGTTCAGTCGGTGTTCCATTTCATTTTCCCTTTCTGTTCTGCCCAAGAATGTGGGCTCTTTACATGGCGCGGCCTTCTAGACCTTTGGGCATCTCCCTGGATCTCTTTCGTGTGGCACTGCGTGCCACTCGGTCGGCCTAAATCTGGCGGCGCCTTTGATGTCGGCATCGGCCGTCAGTTCTATGATGGAACTAACTCTACACCCGTGCGTTCTATAATGCAACCCTGTATACTGGTGATCGTGCAACGGACGAGCTTCGAAGAGATGAACTGCTCGGTGGCCCAGTGCCTCGAGGCAGTAGGGGAGTGGTGGAGCCTGCTGATCATCCGCGACGCCTTCTTGGGCGTGACCCGCTTTGACGACTTCCAGGCCCGGCTAGAGATTTCCCGCAACATCTTGAACCAGCGGCTCAACCGCCTTGTATACAACGGCGTCTTCGAGCGCGTCCGCTACCAGGACCACCCGCCGCGCTTCGAGTACCGCCTGACTGAAAAGGGCCGCGACCTCTGGCCCATTGTCACGGCCATGGGTAATTGGGGTGACCGCTGGGCCGCCCCCGAAGGGCCCCCGTTGACGATCCGCCACCTGGCCTGCGGACAAGTCGTCCAGGCCGTGCCCGTGTGCTCGCACTGTGGCGAACGCCTAGATGCCCGCACCGTCAGGGCCGAGGCCGGGCCGGGAGCGCACGCCGGCGACTACGACCGGACCGCCCTGCGCGACGCGACTCCGTTGGCGGCCATTTCGTAGGGAGCAAAACGTACCAGCGGAATGGTGTCGCCAAGTGCGGCTCCCCTGCAGACCGGCCACTCAGCACATGAGGGAGCCACCCGAGCGTTATTGACGCCGGAGGACTGGGCGCGGTCCGCGTGACCGGGGCCGGGTCCACAGGGCTCGGGAAGGTGACCGGCACTGGTTACTGTTCTGGTTTTTGGCAGGCCCGGGGGCCTTGGCCATGCTGGGGGAGAACGAGGGGCCAAGCATGGTGTCCTACACGACAACCGGCGCCACCTATGGCGTGAGCTTGTTCCTGCCGTTCATCCTGGTCACGTTCGCGATGGCGGTCGTCTGTCAGGAGATGTGCATGCGGGTCGGCGCGGTCACCCACCGAGGCTGCGGCCAGCTCGTCCTCGAGCGTTTCGGGTCGGTGTGGGGAAGGTTCGCCGCTGGCGACTTACTGTTCACCAACCTGGTCACATTGATCGCCGAGTTCGTGGTGATCCGCGTCGGGCTGGGCTTCTTCCACTCCGGTCCGGTGGTGGCGGCCGGGCTGGGGGTCTCGCTGGTGGCGGTCACGCCCACCAGCGGCCGGTACTGGCGGTGGGAGCGGGTCGTGCTGGGCTTGGCCATATTCAACGGCCCGTTCGTGGTGGCGGCGGTCATGGCCCGGCCGCATTGGGGCTCGACGGCTCGGTTTTCGAGCTGGCCCCGGCCCGGCTGAGCGAAGCGCTTTTCCACAGGCATCTGCCCACTCCCCTTGTGTCGTTGGAGGCTTGACAATTCCAGTGGCAGTGGGACAACATGTTAAACGCAGGGGTGCAAAACGTTTTGCAAGATGCACGAGGGGTGAACTGGCCGGAGTAAGCCAGGCTTCGGGCCGGGGGAAGAGCAAGGGGGATTGTGGGTGTGACGGGCCGAAGGGCGACGATCAGGGACGTGGCCAGAGCTGCTGGTGTGAGCCCGGCGACCGTCTCTCAGGTGCTCAACGGGGCGCGGCCCGTGGCCCGGCCAACGCGGGCGCGGATCATCGAGGTCATCCAGCAGCTGGATTACCGCCCGAACGCTTTTGCCCGGGGGCTCAAGACATTGCGGTCGCACCTTGTCGGCATCGTCCTGCCAGACCTGTCAAACCCCTTCTACCCGACGCTGGTCCGAGGCGCGCAGGACGAATTAAGCGCCAGCGGGTACCACACCGTGATCGTCAATACGGACGCAGGTTATGAAGCGGAGAGGGAGCTGGTATCTGAATTGGTGTACCGTCAGGTCGACGGTCTGGTCCTTATTACTTTCACACTGGGGACGACCGATTTCGCCAAGCTCATAGGCGAAGGGACACCCGTGGTGGTCATTGGGCCGTTCACCGGGGTAGACCACGTGCACACCAGCGATTTCTCGGCTGCACTGGAGATGACGGAGTACCTCCTGGAGGCCGGCTACGCGAGCATTGCCCACGTGGCGGGGCCGGAAGGAGCCGGTCCGGCGTCGCCCCGAATGGCTGGTTACCGGGCGGCGATGACCCACCATGGTTTCCCGCCGGACCGCCAGGTAATCGTGCGTGGCGACTTCACTAAAGCCGGGGGAGCCAAGGCGATGGTGCGGCTACTCGAGGCTGGCCCGCCGCCGCGGGCGGTGTTCTGTGCCAACGACCTGATGGCATTGGGCGCCATGGAGGCGGCCCAGAACTCCCGGTTTGCGGTGCCGGCGGACATCGCCGTCGCCGGCTTTGACGACATTGATGCCGCCTCTCTGGTCCGCCCGGCGCTTACCACGATCGGGCACCCTGCCGGTGACCTGGGGGCCAAAGCGGCGGCGCAATTGCTGGCCCGTATCGCCGGGGAGACTGGGCCACCGGTCGATATTGAGGTGGGTTTCGACCTGCGGAAGCGAGGGTCGGCGTAACACCGGAAAGGAAATGCGGAGGCACTGGCGTGCCCAGGGGTCGCAGAGGCCAGAGGAAAGAACCACAAAAAGAAAAGGAGAAGGTCCTCAATAATGCATGACGCGCTCGATCTGCACGAACTGCTGGGCGATGAGCTGGTCCAGAGACGCCAGAGCGGCTTCGAAGTGAGCACTGCACTGGCGAACCGCGTTTTGGCCGTGGCCGCCGACCGCGGCACTCCTGTTTCGGAGGTCGAGGAGCTCTACGACGAGCTCGAGAGTGCACCTTTGTCCCCCAATTGGGATTATCAGGAGCCGACCGAACTGGACCAAATCCAGGAGCAAGCGCCGGGGGCACCAGCGCAGAGAGCACCCGCCGTCGACGACTACGAAGACCGTGTCCTGGCCGCCTGGTTAGGGCGGTGTGCTGGCTGCAACTTGGGCAAACCGGTCGAGGGCTACGGGTGGGACCGGGCCAAGCTCAGGCACTACCTCCAGGAAATGGGGGCGTTCCCGCTGGACGACTACATTCCCGTCGCAGACCCGATGCCCGCCGGCTATACGCTCAACCCGTCGTGGGCCGTGGCCACTCGGGGCCGGGTGCGGGCCATGGCTAGGGACGACGACCTTGACTACACAATGTTGGGGTTGAGGGTTCTCGAGACGTACGGCCGCGGGTACACCAGCCATGATGTCGCCCAGGAGTGGTTACGGGGCATGCCCTTCGACATGGTCTACACGGCTGAACGGGTGGCCTACCGAAACCTGGTGTGGGGCCTGCAGCCGCCGGCGACAGCCACTTGTCGCAACCCCTACCGGGAATGGATAGGTGCCATGATAAGGGCCGACATATTCGGGTACGTCGCACCTGGCGACCCCCAGAGCGCGGCCGTACTGTCCTATCAGGACGCAGCACTGTCCCACACCGCCAATGGCATTTACGGTGAAATGTGGGCCGCAGCACTGGTGGCGGCCGCGTTCACCTCGTTGTCGGCGAAGGAGGCGCTCGAGCAGGCCGCCCGGGTTGTGCCGGCGCGCTCCCGTTTGTCGGGATCATTGCACTTAACTTTGAGGACCTTTGAACAGGGCGGGTCCTGGGACGATGCCATGCAGTCCATGGAGCAGCGCCTCGAGGGTTACCACTGGGTCCACACCATAAATAATGCCGAGGTCGTGACGGCCGCTTTGTTGTGGGGGGAAGGCGACTTCTCACGGACCATCGGGTTGGCGGTGGAGGCGGGGCTCGACACCGACTGCACCGGTGCCACGGCCGGGTCGGTGTTCGGGGCGCTGCACGGCACTATGAGCCTACCCAAGCATTGGACCGCGCCGCTCGAGGACACCATGCACAGCGCCATTTTCGGGTTCGACGGATCTTCTATTTCGGCGCTGGCCGGCCGCACGGTGGCTTTGGCCAGCAGGTTGGGGGCCTGATTGCCGCCCCAGCCAGGGGCCCGATGCTTCCCATAAGCGCGGTGACGGCCGGGCAGATGAGCGAAGAGACGACCAAAGATCTGAAGCAAATGAAGCCCAAATGAACTAGGAGGATGAAAGTGACAATCGACGAAAACCTTAATAGGCTGTTCAGCCGGAGGCAATTTATTGCCGGAGCGGCCGGTGCAGCTGCCGGCTTGGGAGCCGCGAGCCTATTTTAACAGCCCAATAGCGGCTGCCGCGGTGCGCCGCAGCTCGTCGGCGGGCAAGTCAGAGCCCATCCTAATGTGGAGCTCGTTCCAGGAGGCGCAACAGGAAACATTTTTCAAGGAGCAGTACCTTAAGAAAACGTACCTTTCCGCCGATCTGTTTGCCCATTTGGGCACGGTCGAAGCAGGCACTACTACCCCTTACGGGGGTTGGCTCGCCGGAGGCAGGTACCGCTCAACCCCTGCGTAACACACTCCATTTGATCAGCAAACATCACCTGTTCTTGTGATGCGGGCTCACAAAGCCGGCTGTAAGAGTCATTGAGCACCCGCGGTCCGCGGGACTGGCACCAGACCGCGGCCCAGGTCTTGACAGAGCAGTCGCCGGCTACCGCCAGCCAGCGCCCTTTACCGGGCCGATCGGACCAGCCACCGCCCACGGGAGTGAGGCTCAGGGTGCGGTATAGGGTTCGGGATGTGCCGGAGGCCCCCGTACCTCCCCAACCGGTCCGTCGAGGAGCAACGCGCTTTATCGACCTCGAAAGCGAATGCCGCTCATTGGACCAGCTCTTGGCGCTGCTCGTCATTGAAGGCCGCGCCTCCGCCGCACCGAGACGACGCCAGGCAGCACGTACTTTCGCCGGCGCGGACGTCGCCGTCGAGGAGCGGCTCCAGTGGGGTTGGTTGGCGCGCGTGGCGGCGGCCGAACTGTGGAACGAGGACCTTTGGCACGCGATTACGGTCCGGCAAACGCGGGTGGCCCGTGACGTCGGCGCACTTGAGCAGCTAGCGCTCGACTTGAACTCACAGGCCATGACCGTGACCTGGAGAGGCGATTTTGCCGCCGCGGCCTTGCTGATCGCGGAAGCAGCGACGGCTCGATCGTCGCCACCGGTGGTGCGCTCGGGTCGAGAAAACCCGAGCGCACCGTCTCTGAGGTCGACTCCACTGTGTGCACTGTCGTCATCTTGAGCTGACGATGTCAGGACTGGATGAACGTCAGCAGGTCAGGGTTGATCGTCTCCGCTTGGATGATCGCCATGCCGTGTGAGAACCCGGGGTAGAGCTTCAGTGTCCCGTTCTGCACCAGCTTCACGGCCAGGACCGAGGCGTCCTGATAGGGGACGATCTGGTCGTCCTCTCCATGCATGAACAGCGCCGGAACGTCAATCCTTTTCAGGTCTTCAGTGAAGTCGGTTTCGGAGAACTGCGCGATGCAGTCGTAGGACGCTTTGACGCCCGATTGCATGCCGAGGCGCCAAAACTGGTCCTGGACGGCTTCGGACACCTTGGCGTTCGGCCGGTTATAACTGAAGAACGCCGTGCTCGTGTCCTTGTAGAACTGGGGCCGGTTCGCCACGAGGCCGGCACGAAGACCGTCGAAGACGGACAGCGGCAGGCCGCCGGGGTTGTTGTCGGTCTTCAGCATGAGCGGAGGTACCGCGCCGATGAAGACCATTTTCACCAGACGCGACGTGCCGTGGCGACCGACATACCGAGCGATCTCACCTCCACCCATAGAGTGGGCGATCAGGGTGACGTTCGTCAGGTCGAGTTGCTCGATCAACCCGGCCAGGTCGTCGGCCCACGAATCGTAGTCGTTCCGGTCCCACGTCTGGCTGGAGCGCCCGTGACCGCGGCGGTCGTGCGCGATCACACGATAACCCTGCTGACCGAAGAAAAGCATCTGTGCGTCCCACGCGTCCGCATTCAGGGGCCAACCGTGCGAGAAAACGATCGGGTCTCCCATGCCCCAATCTTTGTAGTAGATGTCGGCTCCATCCTCAGCACTGAAGAGCGGCAATGTACTGTCCTTTCTGGTTTACGTTTGTATTTTTCCGAGCTGCCATTGACAACCTATCGCTGTGGGCCCGGACCCCTCGACGAGGCCCACGAGGTGCATCGCCACTGTCCGGGATCGTTCACACTCAGGATGGGCGATTCGGCTACGGCGAGCAATCCCGCGTTCGCGTACGCCTCTAACACTTTCAACCGCAAATACGACCGACGGCGATTGTCCGGTCCTGACAGCCAGTCGCGTTCGGGTCGGTTCAGGTGCTTCGTGCACCCCTCTGGTTGCTCCTGGCCGGCCGGACCTCGTATGGGCCCGGGTTAGGAATAGCTCTTCGGGGGGTTGGGTACGCCGAGGTAGGGGAACTGGGCCAGCAGGTCGTCGTGCGGCTTCAGGCCCGTCGGGGGGATCTTGCCGTGGCTCAGCCAGGCAAAGCGCACGCTGTAGACGTCGTCGGTGGGGATGCGGCCGTTGGGGTAGGTGGCGGGATGGGTGCGGTCGTAGCGCAGGACGTCGGGTAGCACCTGCAGGGCGGCCGCCCGGGCCTCGGCGGGCGAGTAGCCGCCGTTCTCCAGGATCTGGGACCACGGCCCCAGGTAGTTGGCCACGTCGTCGGCCGGTTGGCGGGAGTTGTAGAGGTTTTTCTCGCCGTCAGGGTTGATGAAGGGGTTGATGGTCGGGTGCCCCCCCGGTCCAGCTGTTCGAGCTGGCCGTCGCGGCGCCGGCTGATGGTGGCCCACACCCCGATCACGGGGCCGGCCCCCAGCATGTCGTTGGGCACCTCCAGGGCTATGGAGTCGACGTTGTTGTCGGCGAAGTCGTCGTGGCCGGACCACTGGAAGCCGTGCAGGGCGCCCTCCACGTCGGCGAAGAACGGGTCGCTACGCAGGGCGGCGGACAGCCGGACGGCCCCGGCCTGGACGGGCCGGGCGGTGCCGTCGAAACTGACCGGCAGGGCCGCCGTCAGTTGTTGGCCGGCCGGTTCAGGCTGTTGGGCCTGGGCGCCGGTGGCGTACCAGGCGGTCCCGGTTTGCTCCCCGTTCTTGAACTCGGAGAAAGTGAAAGTGAAGGCGATGTCGGCTTGGTTGTCGCCGTTGGTGTCGATGTTGACCCGGTAGACGGCGCCGGGATAGAACTCGGGGCCGGTGGTGGGCGCCGGTATGGGGGGCGGGGCGCTGGTCGGGTTGGAGTCGATGATAAGGACCGTCTTCTCCGGGTCGTCTGATGACTCGAACACGAACACGTCGGTCAAGTCCAGGCGCCGGTCGTCGCCGGGGAACTTGAGCTTGTCCGCGCTGAAATGGTTCGACATGGTGTCTCCTTTAGTGGTGCGTTTAGTAGTGGTTGTCCTTGGGTGGTGATTGCCTGGATGCGGAGATGTGTGGCCGGTTGTCAGCGGCGCAGGAAGTCCAGCAGTGCCGTGTTCACCTGGTCGGCGTGAGTCCAGGGGATGGCGTGCGGGCCGCCCTCGACCACCTCGAGCTGGAGGTCGTTGAGCAAACCGGGTAGGCGCTTACCGGTCTTGTCTAACGGCAACACGCGATCGGCGTCACCACCTGCTTGTCCCACGCCCGGCCGCTGAGCGGGTAGCCGTGGATCAGCACGACCGGCTGGCCCGCGCCATGGTCCTCGTAGTGGATCTCGACATCGGCCGAATTCTCCCGGCCAACGGTGACTTTGGGCATGAGCGTTCCTTTCTGTCGGGGTCTGGCCTGCGCCCAGGTGGCACACCGGGCCCGGCCGACCAGTACTCCAGTCAGGTTCGCATCTCGAGCCGCCCGTCGCGCCTGTAGTCACCCCTAGTCCATACCTCGTGCGCTACCGGCCCCTAAGCAATGGTCACCGTCATGACAAATGGTTACGGGGTTGTTCTTGGAGCTGTCGGTCGCGTCTTTGGACGCTGCTGGTCGGCGGGCGTGCTCCGCTGCGGCCGGACCGAGACGGGGTGGATGTCCGGGTCAGGGTAAAAGCGCGAGTGGTCCGCGGCGTCCCAGGCCGCCCGGAGGCCCGGCGCGCTCAGGTCCCAGTCGGGACGGATTTGCCGGGTTGCCTCGCGGAGGTCGCGGCGGAGGTCTTCGGTGGATGGCCTACCCCAGAACCAATACCCGTTGTAGAGGCTGTGGATGACGAGCCCGGGTTTGAGCACCAGGGTGTGGGGGATCATCGGGTCGTGAAATGGGTCGGTGTACTCCTGGATTTCAAGGTCCTTCTGCACCTTCCGGCCGGCGTCGGAAAGGAAGGTCCACTGGGCGCCGACTGAGTCGCGGAAGGCGCGGGTCTCGATAATGTCGTCCGTCGATATCGTGACGACCTGCGTGTAGGCGACGGAGATTTTTGGGTAGAAGGCCGCCAACTCGACGTGTTGCTGGTGGTCCTTCGGGCAGAAGTGGCCGCGGGCGATGACCAGGACCATGGGGTCGTTCCCCTGGAGCTCGCTCAATCGCCGCCGGGTCGTGGTGTGGTCGGTCAGCTCGTAGTCGGGGAAGAGCCCGCCGGGGGCTATGTCAGCTCGCATGTCACTGCTCCTCGTTCATTTCTTTCGTCCAAAGGCGTGGCGGTTAGCCCGGTGCTGCTCTCACGGTCGCGCCTCCCGTCTGGCGTCGCGCCGGTGGGATGCCCTGGTCGTCAGTTCCCGGGTCGCCACCCGGCGGGACGTCGCGCTGTCAGCTCGGGAGAGCAGCACGGAGGTCCCTGCGTGAGCTGACCCCCAGCTTGGTGAAGACCTTTCGCAAATGCCATTCGACGGTGCGGGCGCTGATGAACAGCTCGGCGCCGATCTCTGAGTTCGTGCGTCCGTCCCGGGCGAGCTGTGCGATGTGCTCCTCCTGAGGGGTGAGCTCGTCACGGGTGTCGTCGCGGCGCTTGCGCACTTTCTCACCGGTGGCCAACAGTTCGCGCCGCGCACGCTCGGCGAACCCGGCTGCGCCCATCTTGGCAAACACGTCATGCGCCAGGCGCAGCTGCTGGCGGGCATCGACCCGGCGGTTCTGTCGGCGTAGCCATTCGCCGTAGGTCAGCCTGGCCCGAGCCAGGTGTGCCGTCATGCGAGATTTCCCAAACCAGACGATGGCTTCCCGGTGCAGCTCGTCGGCCCCCTCACCTGGCTCCACCAGCGCGCAAGAGCGCGCCACCGTTGCCTTCGCCCACTCGGTCCTGCTCCATCTGGCTCGTTCGCAAAGGCGATCAGAGGCGTCACGGGCAACCACCTCCCGTCCGCACCTCGAGGCCGCCTCTACCAACTCATACAGTGCCCAGGACGAAGTGACGACCTCGTCCGCTGCGGCCGCTTTTTCGGCGGCCTCAAGGGAGAGCTCGTATTGGCCAAGGCCGTTGTAGAGGACGGCGGCGGCGTACTCGGTGGCCGTGATCGCGCATCCCTCGCCCCGAGATACGGCGCCCCGTATCATCACCTCGGCCAGGTCCAAGGCGATCGCGGCTTGACCCCGCCACGCGGCGAGCCGGAGCGAAATATAGGGCAGGGTCTCGGCTCGGGTTCCAAGGTCGAGACCTTCCGCCTCGGTCACAAGGAGAGACGCTCGTGAAAACTCGCCCGACAGGATGTGGAACCCGGCCAGGTAGTCGAGGGCGTAAGGGAGCAAGACCAGCCGGCCCGTTGACCGGGCCAGGTCGGCCTGGCTAGCGGCGAGCTCGAACCAGGCGTTGTCATCCCACAGGTCCATCGCCGCCAGGTTGTAGGCCACGGACAACCAATCGAGCTGGGGGCCTTCGGCTCGGTATGAGTGCAGGGCGTTGGTCAAGATCGGTGCCGCCACGGCGTAGCCCTCGGTCAAACGGATGGCCAGGCCGAGCAGAAGCTGTTGCCTGGCTGGCAGCGGCTCAGGACCGAGGGGCGCCGACCGGGCCGCCATAGCCAGGTCAGCCGCCTTCGTGTCGCTGGCCAGTCGAGCGGCGTAAATCGCGGCGACCAGTCCCTCCAGGTAGGTTTCCCGGGCCAGCTCGGCATCGAGCCCCTCGAGCCGCTGCGCGGCGTGGAGAAGTAGGGCTGGAGCGTCGCTCCCGCGGCGGAGGTCAAAGGCGATCTGGGCGCGCATGCGTTCTACCTGGGCTCGGCCGAGGTCGTCGAGCGGGCCTGCCTCCGCCGTCGCCAGAAGCGACTCTGCAGAGGTGAAGTCTCCCGCTTGGAACTTCGCCCCTGCCGCGGCGAGCGCCCGTGAAGCTCGCACACCGAGGTCAGGTGTGAGCATCACCGCCCATTCCATGAACGCGGCGGCGGCGGCAATGCCTCCACGGCGCTCGGCATCGTTGGCCCGATTGAGTAGCTCGCCGGCCACCTCCTCGTCTGGGCCGTTGGCGGCGTGGGCTCGATGCCAGGCCCGCCGGTCGGGATCGGCCTCAGGATCGGTGGCGGTGGCTAGGGCGGCGTGAGCGGCCCGTCGGTCTCCCGTCGACGCGGCGCGGTAAACGGCTGACCGCACGAGCGGATGGTGAAACCGCACAACTGACCCGATCTCCAGCAACTGGTCTGCCTCAGCGGGTTCCGCCGCCCCGGGTTCAATACCGAGGGACTGGGCGGCACGCCACAGGAGCGCGGCGTCTCCGACCGGATCGGCCGCAGCCAGGAGCATCAGGTGCTGAGTGGGCTCTGGCAGAGCGCGGACGCGACCCAGATAGTGGTCCTCGATCTGAGCGGGCAGATCGGTCTCCGTCGGGAGCGCAAAGCCACCGGCCAGTTGCGCTGCGGTGATCCCCCTCGACAGCTCCAGCAGGGCCAGCGGGTTGCCTCGTGTTTCCCCGATGATCCGGTCGCGCACTGGCTCGTCTAGCCGGCCCGGGATGGTGGCGGCCAGGAGGGCGCCAGCGTCTTCCTCGCTCAACCCCGTGAGCAGCAACTCGGGGAGGCGCACCAGTTCGCGCTCGTCGGTCGGTTCACGGACCCCGAAGACGATCCCGACCGACTCCGCCAGCAGGCGTCGGGCCACGAAGCCCAGCACCTGGCGGGTGGCCGCGTCGAGCCACTGGGCGTCGTCTACGAAGCACACGAGCGGCCGCTCAGCCGCAGCCTCGCACAGCAAACTAAGCGTCCCGAGGCCCACCAGGAAGGGATCGGGCGCGTCTCCGAACGAGAGGCCGAACGCCACCCGCAAGGCGTCCTGCTGGGGCCCGGGCAATACTGGAAGGTGGCAGACCATCGCCACGCACAGCTGGTGCAACCCCGCGAACGGCAGTTCCATCTCAGCTTCCACACCGGCGAGTTGGACGATCCGAAACCCACTGGCTTGCCCGGCGGCGTAGCTGCAAAAGGGCCGTCTTTCCGACACCGGCTTCTCCACGAATAACCAGGGCGGCGCTCTGCCCCGCTTCGCACCTTCTCCAGCAACCCATCCAGCACCTGGCACTCGCTGGTGCGGCCCCGGAACCCCGGCTGGCGGTGGGGGGCCATTTGCCCCCAAAGTCTAAACGACGACGAATTCGACGGTCCCCTCGACCTCGAGGAGCCCTCAGCAGTACAAGGCCGAAGCCGCTTGGCTGGTGGGCAACAAGTCGATTTCGACTGCGAACCGAACGGAGGACCAGTCATGAGCAAGCTCGCCCTTGTCACCGGGGCATCATCGGGGATCGGCCAAGCCTTCGGCGAGCGCCTGGCCGCCGACGGCTACGACCTCGTGGCCGTCGGGCGACGCGTAGACCGGCTCGAAGAACTCGCCGCGTCGGTCACCAACGTCAAGGTCCGCTCCCTTGTTGCGGACCTATCGACCGATGAAGGCATCGAGACCGTCGCCCAGGTGTGCAGCTCCGAACCGTTGACCATGCTCATAAACGACGCAGGCGTCGGCCATTACATGCCTATCGTTGAGCTTCCCGCCGATAAGGCTTCCGAGCTTGTCCACGTGAAGGTTGTTGCTCCCACAATGCTTATTCGTGCCGCCGTGCCCGGGATGATCGAGCGCGGCGGCGGCACGATCATCAACGTGGCAGGGATGATCGCCTTCAGCGGCGCCGCTCCACAAGCCCAGCTACCGCGACGCGCTGTCTACGCCGGGACGCTGGCACATCTCCTTACCATGACTCAGGTCCTCCACGAGGAGCTGAAATCTGACGGGTTGAAGCTCCAGGTGGTTTGCCCGGGTGTTGTGGCCACTGAGTTCCACCGACGTCAAGGTATGGATCTCGAGCGCGGTTCCACGCATGTCCGCCGAGGACGTCGTCACGGCGAGCCTGCGCGGACTGGAACTGGGCGAAGTGGTTTGTGCCCCTGGTGTCGAAGACGCCTCTCTGCTGGATGCGGTGTTCCAGGCTGACCTAACCGCATTCACGGCGCAGAGCCCCGAATTGTCCATGCGCTACCGGGCCATCTGACGTCGCCTCATTCCAAAAGGAGCAATTGTGGGAATCAGCGTTTCCGGTTTTGGCCCGGTTATTCGAGACGGCGAGCCAGGCGAAAAGCTGTATGTCGAAGACCTGGGAACCTAACACTCATGGCCAACGGGGGCAACGCCTTCGGGCTCTATGGGAGCACTTAGAACTAACTCAAGACGCAAGTCGGGTGCTCCCCCCAGTCCCTGCAAGGCCTCTCTGTTGGCTGTCTATATCGTGACAAGACTCTCAGCGCTTGCAAATGCTCTTTGTCAAGAACCGCAACAGCAGCACGGTGAACAGCCGCAGTCACAGCCGCAGTGGGGGCAAACCATCAGACTTCACGGTGGCTACTGCTCGAAACCTCGTTCTACACCGACCCTTCGCCGACCCATAGCGGGCTCCGGCTGGCATGGTGGTGGGGTGTTGACGATATTTGGCGTTGTGGTGCTGACGTTCATGATGGCGATGTACGGGCTCGAGTCCAGGGGGCGCATCTTTGTCTTGGCCTTCGCGCTGGGATGTGGCCTGTCGAGTGCGTACGGCTTTTTGAGCGGAGCCTGGCCCTTTGGCGCGGTTGAGGCGGTCTGGGCGGTCGTCGCTCTTCACCGGTGGTGGGCGTTGTCCTCACAAGTGGCCCAATGACTCAGGGGACGGTCTTTCCCGGCGTTGGGTGCGCGTCCTTGCGACGTCTAGAGAACGAGCGGTCTCGAGCGCTCCTAGCATCGGCCAGCGTGGTCGTCATATGATACCATATGGTCTATGGCCAGGGTCCAGGTCCTTGTACAACTCGACGACGAGCTGCTCTCGCTCTTAGACGAAAGAGCTGCTGTGGCGGGTGTGTCGCGTTCGGAGATGGTCCGTCGAGGCCTGAGGGCGGTGCTTGCTTCGGATGTCGAGTCAAAGCTGGACGAAGCCATCGCTGAGGGTTACAAGCGCCTACCGCCTCCGGTGCCCGACGCCTCCATTGAGCGCCTTGCTGTCGCCTCCATCGAACAAGAACCGTGGTAGCGCGCGGAGAAGTCTGGTGGGCTGAGTCGCCGAGCGCCAAGCGCCGCCCCTACCTCGTCCTGACCCGGCAGGCAACGATAGAGCACCTCCATGTGGTCATTGCTGTTCCCGCAACCGGGACGATCCGTCACATCCCGACCGAAGTGGGCCTGGACGTCGACGACGGGATGCCTCGGCCCTGTGCGCTCAGCCTCGACAACCTGACTACGATGCCGCAGGCGTTCTTGGTGGAGCGCGTCTGCCGGTTGGACATCGCGAAGATGGCCGAGGTCTGCCGGGCGCTGCGGGTGGCCACCGGCTGTGGCTAGCTCAACGTCTGGCGGCTCGCATAACGACAGGTTGCACCTCTGTGGGACGTCTCAGGTAAACCCGTCTACCTCTTGACGAACGTCAGTGTGGCCCGTGTCTCTGGTACACCCATTCTGGCGTGCCCTGCGTAATCGCTTTGCTCTTCCAAGTCATAACCCAGCTTTCCCCATCGCTGTATGGTTGGGCCGGCATCTGCAACCCGGGCCGTTACCGTCTGCCGAGAACCCGTGGGGGCATTTTTCAACCGGGCACGCCGCCGAATGGTAGACGCCGTAGGAAGAGCCAAGATCGCGCCGACAACGACAACAAAGATGGCAGCCTCCACGACAACCTCCGGCTAGTACCTTGCTACAACCAGAATAATCGCCGGCGCCAAAAGAAGAGGAGGACGGCACCAGGCCGCCCTCCTCTCAATTGTTCGTGTTTGCCCTACGGATTAGAGCCCGCCTTGATATTGGCGGCTAGGAACCGCTGGTGCCAGTCACAACGGGAAGGCCACCGACGCTCGGCACTGGCACCGCTGCGGTGCCGCCATAGCCGTCGTTCTTCAGCTGCGTTTCGGTCCTGAAGGGGAAGACGCTGCCAACGAAGCTCGTGTAGACCGTGGCGGTGGTTGTCGAAATGACGCTCAGCAGCACGCCACTGGCGATATTGGCCCCGGTCTGGGTGGAGGTGATCGTCCCCGTCAACTCGGCCGCGTTGTTGGTCTTGCGGATCCGGGTCAGGCTGGCCGGTGTCGGGATCCCGAAGGCGCGACCACCGGCAAAGGTGAAGACGGTGCCTGACGAGTTGACTATGGCCCCGTCAGCGCTGGTGGCCAGAGCTGACGCGGCTGAGCCTTCGACCCCCACAGTGCTGCCGACGGTCATGCCGCCCAGGTTGCTTACCGTGACGTTGAGCCGGGCGTCGTAACCGGTCGACTTAAGCTGAGCTGGGGTGGAGAAGCCGTGCAGCTGGCCGTCTGTACCCACTACATAGATGGTGGGGCTGCCGTTGACCGTTTGGGTGGTGATCAAGGTCCCACTGCGCGAACTCGCCGCCGCCGGCACGGTGCTACCGGGTCCAGCGTTCAACACGACGGCGTGGTTGACCGAGCGGATCTTATTGAGCACCGTAGGCGACGGGATGCCGAAGGCCTTCGCTCCAGCGAACACATAGATGACGCCGGAGAAGTTGATCAGCGCTCCGTTGGGGTACGTCGAACTGGCCGTCGGGAACGGTGCCACGGCGGATGGCCCGGTCAGGTTGCCTGTAAACGTCATCGTGTTTGTGCTGCTTGCGGTGCTCGGGTTGATGACGCCCGAGATGGTCAGTACCAGCTGGTCACCGTTGTTGATGGCGTTCGGGACGGTGATGGTTATGGAGTTCCCCGCATAGCCGCTCACGGCTGCGGCTGTCCCAGACCCGGACGGGGTCGTGATGTCGGTGATCGTATAGCTGGTCCGGTTGTTGGGCAGGGTCGTCCCGGCCGTGTTCGCCATAATGCCGATCTGGGACACCCCGGCGGTAAAGGCCGCTGTAGCGAACAAGTTGCCGACGGTGTACGTCGACAGGCTGCCTACCGTGGCGGGGTTGGGGGTGACGATTACGCCGGCCGCGCCGCTCGGCCCGATGTTGTACGACGGAGCAGCCGCGGGAACGGTGTCGGCCGAGGTAGCCACCGTGAAGTTCGAATAAGTGCCGGCCGTCGGGTTGGTCACACCGGCGACGGTGACGGTGAGGGCGTCACCGGAAGTGATGGACTGCCCCGTCACCGCGAGGGTGATGCTGCCCGGCCCGCCCGCAGTATTGCCGACGATTCGCCAGTTGGCCGTGGTGTCCGTGATCAGCCAGCCTGTTATGCCCGAAAAGCCCGTGCTCGGCTGGGCCAGCGTTATTGTCCCCCCTGACGCCACGGCGCTCGTGGCCCTGAATGTGACCGTATAGGTCGAGGTGGCGTTTGCCACCGACGGCGACGCTGTCAGCGTTACACTGCTAACCGCACTACCGAAAGTTATTGTGTTAGTGGTCTCCGGGGTGCCTGTACTGGTCCCTCCTACGGTCGCAAATGGGGCGATGGTCACGCTGCTGGCGGAGGACGCCGTGGGGTTGGTACCGGTTGCCGTTATGGTGACTGTGGCGCCGGCCGGGATCGAGGTACCGAGGCCGAGGGTGACTACGTTGCCGGTAGCTCCGGACACAGGGGCGCTGGTTACGGTGGCCGTCGTGGCCGTGCCCCCCGACGGGGTGAAGGTAACCGTGTAGGACCCGGCGCCGCTAGTTGCCCAGGCGATCGTGGGTGGGCTGGCCGTGCAGGTCAGCGAGCAACTGGCGGTGAGCACTAGTGCGGTTGTGGCCGCCGTGAGGCCCCCGTTGGCCGCCCCGAACTGGCTGATCGTGTTGACCGTGTTCACACCCGGAGTGGTGTTGCCGATGGCAAGTATGGGCGGCGTCGAGGTGTTCGTGATGTTGTTGGACGAGACCAACGTGGCGTTGGCAGATGTCGAGACACCAAAGCTGTAACTGGTCACGCTGGCCGCAGGGGCCGTGGCCGTAAAGCTGACCTGCACTTTGTTGCCGGTAGCGATGCTGCACGAGCTGATGAGGATGAACGTCACGCTCGTCGTCGTTGCGTTGCCACCGTTGAACCCAGACTGCAGGCAGCCCGACGACTGGTCAACCAGGGCACCGTTCGCCGGGACGCTCCCCAACGCTGCGGACGGCGTCAGGGTGATGGAACCCCCACTGGCCAAGGCCGCAGTGGCGGTGAAGTTGACGGCATAACTCACGCTGGCCGTGCTCTGGACCGTACTGGTGGGGGTAGCGCTGACGGCGTTGACGCCACCCGTCGGTGACCCGATAGTGAAGTTGCTGGACGTGACCGACGCGGCCGACGCCGGCAGGGCGGCTACCGCCGTTAAGGTGCCGAAGGAGGCGAGGGCTACCCCGAGGCCGGCGGCTACGAGCTTGGCCCGCCTCCACGGAGGGCCTGCTGGCGCTATTGGCGAATACCTTGTTTGCATTTAATCTGGTTCCTCCTCTTGGTGGATGAGCAACCGCCAGCCCTGGCGGCAGAACCGGTGGCGCGCAACCCCTTGGCCCCCAAACGCCGGCCACGCGTGAGCGTGCCGCCAGCTCAACGTGAAGTGCTCGATTGACGCCAACTTACTCCTCGAGCGGCACAAGCTGAGCGACCCTAGGGCGCGGCGGGCGTGAGCGGTGTGCTCCGTTAGGGTGCACCTGGTGAGCAGCAATAAGCGGGTGGCGGAGTTCGAGGGCACTGGAGCTGGCTACCGCTGGCTCACCGTCGGCGCCAAGGACCAGCCCGACCTGCAGCTCATCCTTTCCTCCTGCGACATGGGCCGGTCACCTGAGGCAGCCGAGCAACTTAGGGCGTTGGTCGCTGGCGGCTCCATCGGTATTGGTGTGATGACCACAGATGACTGTCATCAGGCCTACAAGGAATTGCTCGATAAGGGCGTGGTCTTCCAGTCCGAACCGGTCAATCGACCCTACGGTGTCGAGGCCATCCTGCGCGACGACTCGGGCAACACGCTCAGCCTGGTACAACCCTTCGCCTATGGCGGCGCTGAGAACCCGTCCTAATGAAGCGCTGGTCGGGCATCGCTGGCCACACCGGACCGCTCCCACAGAGCCTGACCGGGCCTAAGCGCCGGTATCATCGACATCCCGTACCTGGGTTCTTCGCCGCTAACCCGGCCACTCCGCATGGAATTGGCCGACGTTGGACTTTGTCACCACCCCTCCGCTCGGGAGCTGGGCCACTGGGTCGACCGCTCCACCGGAGATACCGGTCCTTATGGCCTTTATCAGGCCCTCGACCGCCAAACGTCCCTCAGAGGTTGGCAGCTGAGCCACGTCGCCATACCAGGCCCCCGAACGTATTCCAGCTAGCGCGGCAGCACTGCCCCCATATCCGACCAGGATGACTTTGCCGGTCTTTTCCTCGTTGGCCACGGCCTTCTGAGCGCCCTCGATCCCCTGGTCGGATCCCACTATCAGCGACAGGTCCGGGTCCGACTGGAGCATGCTTTGCGCGGCTGTGAGCCCATTCCACGGGGTGAAATACGATTGTCCTTCTGCCACAATCCTTACGTTGGCGTGACCGGCGGTGGATGACGAAAATCCCCGATAAATCGCTTCTTCCAGCGCCGAGGCTTTTACGTCGTATATGTAACCAACCTGGCAGGGGTTGAAGGCGGAACAGGCGTGTACGACCAGGGCCCCGAGTTTCTGGCCGATTTCAGTAGGCACGAACACCACGTTGGCGGCCAGGCCATTAACCTGAGGACGGTCCGTGCTGAGGTTTGGCCCCAGCTCCTGGTCGACGTCAGCCGCTTGAACACGGGCGGCAATGGCTTGCTTGACCAGACCGAGCAGGGCGGTCCCGAAGACGGGTTGTACAACGATGCCCTGGTATTTATGGGCCGTGATGGCATCGCTCAATTGGGTGTACTGAGTAGTCGAGCTATTGCCGGCGTCGAACACAGTTAGCGTGGCGCCCCCGGCTTCCGCCGCAGATTTGGCGGCCCCGGGCCTTTTCTCGCACCACGAGGCAGCGCCGAGCGATGCAACAAACGCCGCCGCCCGCCGCCAGTCAGAATTCAGCATCCGGCGGCAATGTTCTCGCGACGAGACGAGGAGAGGTGTTCACCGCCGTTTTTAGTACCCCAGAGCTAATACGCTGACGAGAATTTTTGTAAATATTTGCTCCTGAATTTCTGCCGATCACGGTTAGGTTCACCCGAGAGCGCCTGGACTGGGTAATGAGTCTCGGGCGAAGACTCCTCCTCGACTCGTTTCTGGCCGGATTTTGTTCTTGCCGAGCAACTCCTCTGCCTGGCCGAAATCGGCGAGGTGGGCGCCCATGTCTTCTGTCCATTTAGCGGCTTTTTTTGCGATGGCTGTCCGTCGTCCGGCTGCCCGCACGACTCATCGCTTGCACCCTGGCACTTGCGGTACCAGCCACAAGGCCGGGCGTAGCCTTTCATTCGCGCATATCGCGTGCCTACGGACGCGGACAGCGGCTAACCGTCCAATCGTCCCCGGACCGGTGTCGCCTCGGTGGCATGGCTTTGGCCCTTTGACCGAGTGCCTATAGTGTCGTGCCAACTCCGACGAAGGGGGATTCAAAATGAAGAAGTTGTTGGTAGTCCTATCGGCCGCGGTCCTGGCGGTGGCGCTCAGTGCGGCCGTAGCCCAGGGCCCCTCCCACTCTGGGGCCTCGGGTGCGCCAAACAAAGAGGCGCTCTACCTTCAGGCCCGTACTGCGTTCGTGAAGTACTTATCGGCGCACGCGCCTCTCATCCGGGCTCAGGCGGCTTCGCCCGCGGGTGCCCCCCTGCTCCATGGGCAGGGTGGCGCGGCGGCCGCCGCGTCAGCCGACAAGTCGAATGGCGGAGTGCAAACCCTGCAGTCCGTGAACTGGTCGGGGTACGCCGATGTCGACTCGTCTGCTTCTTCGAACCCCAACGCACCCGGGACCCTAAGTGGGGTGAGCGCCCGCTGGACGCTTCCCTACGTCTCCTGCCCACAGGGCCTGTACCGCAACCAGGACGCCTTCGCCGCCCAGTGGGACGGGATCGACGGTGCCACAAACCAGACCGTCGAGCAGTTGGGTACGGCGGAACAATGCTACGAAGACGTGCTCTACTACTACGTCTGGTACGAGATGTTCCCCGCCGGCACCGTGCAGGAGGGGACGCAGGCCTGCATCAACAACAACGTCGATTGCCCCCGGCCCGGCGACCAGATCAGTGCCTCGGTCAACGTCACCCCAGGCACTGGCGGCAACAACAACTACACGCTGGCCCTCACGGACTACACGACCCCGGGCAACAACTTCTCTATCTCGCAACCCTGCGCCGCCAACGTCTGCCTTGACCAGAGCGCCGAGTGGATCATGGAGCGGCCGGCGTTCGAGGTCTCCGTTCGGGCCCAGATCCTGCCACTAGTTGATTACTTCAATGACGCCTTCGACAACGGGACCGTGGTCTCCAACGGTAAAACGTCGAACATTGCCGGCTTCCAGGCTGGGCCGGTCTACTACATACCGATGCTCGACGACAGCGACTCGTACTACTTGAGTTGCCCACAGCAAGCTGGGCCGCCGGGCCAGTTGCTGCTGGTCACTCAGGCCAACGCCTGCCCGACCACCCCGCCTTCTCGTGGGGGCAACTTCAACGTCACCTGGGACTCCAGCTTCTAGGTTGCTTCTCGAAAAGTGAACCAAGGGCCGACGGCATTCGTGCCATCGGCCCTTGGTGGCCCGGGGAGGCTTGTGGAGTGGCCCCGGTGCTGTTGGTTGCCGGCCGGGAGGCGGTCCCGTGGGGCGGCTAAGGAGGGGCGCTCGCACACCAGTGAGCGTCCGCGACGATGTTGCTATGGAAACGCCCACTACGGACTCCAGCAGCGGACAAGACCTCTCTTTCTCAGGGGTGGTCCTGATGAAAGGCCATCCCCACCACCCGGCGCTGCACCATCACGGGCTCGGCGAGCTGTCGGTGTCGTCGGAGCGGGTGACGCTGCTCAGGTACCACAGCGACGAGGAGCTGGCGGCTTCCCCCGCAGAACAGGTGGCGCTCGGGACTTCGAGCACCCTGAACGAGTTCGGCTCCATGCTGTTCGTAGACTTCGGCGACGGTGCTGTCCCACGCCACGAAACTCAGTGGGCGATCGACTTCGGACTGGTCGACAATGTCCAGCACCTTCTGCGTGCTGACGGCACCGTGAACCACGAAAAATTGGTGGAATACCAGTCCCAGCTCTCGGTGGAAAGCATCGAGGCGGGGATCCGCTATCGCCAGCAGTTCATCGACGCGGTAACTGAGCGCGGAGGAAGTAATGAAGACGAGTCGACCTTGTTCGAGTACCTGATCGCCAAGTGGCCGCTCTGAGCGAGCAGTTTCTCACGTCGGCCCAGGTCTCGAGGGGAGCTCAAGTGGGCACGAAACGTCGGGGGATACGGAGGCGTGTACTCGCCCCTTTGCTAGGCCTTCTCTTGGTGCCTACCTGGCCGGTGATGGCTCGAGCTTCTGCCAGCAGTGTGGGCATCCACTCCGCCACTGTTGCCGAGACTGTGGCGATCGAACAGGTAGCTAACGCCGTCAGTGGCTGTGGCTTCAGCTCTGTTACCCAGTACCTTTGGCCCCTCGAGGTGTCGAGCAGCGGATGGGCGGTTGGCCAAGTTGACGCTCGCGACCCGGTGGACCAGGGCAACGGGGACCTGGTAATGCACCTGAGCGGCGGCCAGTGGCAATACGTCACCTGCGGGTCGGACTTCAGCACCGGCCAGGCCAACGCCAACTACCCCGTGAGCGTCGTCATACAACTCCAAAATGCGATGCCCTCGCCCAGCACGCAGCCGGCGACGTCCTCTATGGCAAAGACGCTTCAGACGGTTACGGCCAACTGGGGCTGGTGCCCCGGTAGCAGTCAATTGTGGCCCGTCGAAGTGACCAATGTGGGCTGGGCCGCGGCGATGCTCAACGGTGCTCCGGCTTCCGGGTACTGCGTGGTGATCTATACCCATGCCCCGCAGGGCTGGCGGGTTTTCACCTACGGCACCACCCCTCAGGTCTGGAACTCCCTCAACGTGCCTGATTTCGTATTAGTGCTGCTGCGCTCAGCCTTGATGGCGGCCGTTGCCACCCTGAAGCCGCCCGTGGTCACGGAGGCGTTCCACACTGTCCAGGCGTGCAACAAGAGCAACACCTTGGGCCTGGAAGCCTGCGGTGAACAGCTCGTGTTGACCGCAGATAAGCAGCTTAATGCTGACGTCACTGCGATTTTCGGGTTGCTGAGCATTCGCGGCCGGGAGGACTTCATCGCCGCCCAAAAGAACTGGCTCAGCTACCGAAATGCGGATTGCCAGAGCCAATCCGACGTGTACCTGGGCGGAACTGTGCAAGGAGTGGCATACGTTTACTGCCTAAACACGGACGACACTCTTCGCCGCCAGGCACTCAAAAGCTTATTCTCGAGCTTGACCCAGAACTTCGGGCCAAAGCGCCGAAGTTCCCATAGTGTCCTTTGCAGTTCAAGCCAACCGCCAAGCCAGCCGCTGAGGGGGCGAATGGAGGTCTGGGTGCAACAGGTTGTCGAGCCATTCGAATGATCGCGCGTGGTAGAGAGCCCTGGCCCCCGATTCACAGTGATCGCCTGCCCCTTCTGCCGCAGTGAAAATGGATGTACTGGTTCTCGCACCTCAGGGCCTCGACCAGTTGTGGCGCCGATGCGCTGATGTCATCTCCCTCGGCGCTGCACACCAGGACGGGGCAGGTGATTTGGGCGGCGTGGTCTTTCAGCGAGTATTCTCGGAGGGCCAGCACGCAGTCCAGGGGGTCGGCCACGCCGTGAACGAGCTGGCCCCGGCGAAGAGCTCACCCGGCCGTTGGCTTATTGGCCAGCGCTTTCAGGGCCCGGCGTAGCCCTGGATGCACCCTCCTGGGGGTGCCTTGGACCGAGCCAGCCCGCGCCTTACCATGACATACATCACTTGGAGGGCGGAGCTTGATATGGCAAATAAAGCGGTCTCTTTTGGGACCGCCGAAGCCCGGCGGAGGTCCGTAACGATATTTCGGCCGCCGGTACGACGCCGC
This sequence comes from uncultured Acidimicrobiaceae bacterium, assembly GCA_963749305.1. Lineage (GTDB taxonomy): Bacteria > Actinomycetota > Acidimicrobiia > Acidimicrobiales > Palsa-688 > Fen-671. The sequence goes on along the minus strand of CAVVMN010000007.1, from coordinate 197,655 downwards.
CGGCGGCTCACGGGCAGGAGGCCATCGCCGCTGCGGTCGGTACTGGCCGTCGGCGCCTCCTGCTTCCTGGCCGTTGCTGTGTCGGCCTGCGGTGGCCCTTCCGGCCGCCCCGCTGGCAGTCCCGTCGCCGCCAAGACCATCACAGGCACCGCACCGCCGCCGCTCAGCATCGTGACCGGCGACACCAGCCGCAATAATGGCGACATCTTCATCGCCCCTGCGGGTGGCGGGTACCCGGCCGGTCCGGAGATCCTCACCACCACCGGGAAGGTGGTCTGGTTCCACTGGCTGCCCGCCGGCGAGGTTGCTACCGACTTCCGCACGCAGACGTACCTTGGGCAGCCCGTCCTTACCTGGTTCCAGTCCGCCCCGCCCCCGCAGCCGACAACGGCTCCGGCGGGTCTGAGGAGCGCAGGAGGCCCCGGAGGCGCAGGGCCCAGGTCAGCCCGGACGGCCCGAATGGCACCGACTACATCTACAACCAGCATTACCAGCAGATCGCCAAGGTCCGAGCTGGTAACGACGACGCCACTAACTTCCACGAGTTCCTCATCACCCCCTGGGACACCGCTCTCATCACGGCCGACACCGTCGCGACGGCGAACCTGACCGCCATCGGCGGCCCCGCCGACCAGCGGGTCATCGACGGCCTCGTCCAGGAGGTCGACATCAAGACCGGCCGGGTGCTGTTCCAGTGGGATAGCGCCGCCCACGTCCCCTACGCAGACAGCTACGCGCCGCTGCCGTCCTCCCCAACCACCCCCTGGGACTGGTTCCACATCAATGCCGTCCACCTGGACGCCGACAGCAATCTGCTGGTGAGCTCCCGGAACACTTGGACCGTTTTCAAGGTGGACCGGCACACTGGCCAGGTCATGTGGCAGCTCGGCGGCAAGCACAGTTCCTTCAGCCTGCGCGCCGCTCCCGGCCAGGTCCTGGACCGAGATGGGAAGATCTTCGCCTGGCAGCACGACCCGGAGGCCCTCGGCGGCAATGAGTACACCGTCTTCGACGACGAGTCTGGCCCCAACCTGCTCGGCTCCAGCCGGGTGGTAACGGTGCGCCTCGACCTCGCCACCCGCGTGGCCACGCTGGTCAAGTCGGATGACCAGCCGGAAGGCCAGGTCGCACAGCTAATGGGGAACGGGCAAACCACGCCGGGCGGCGACCTGTTCGTCGGCTGGGGCGCGTTGCCGTACGTCTCGGAGTTCAGCCCGTCCGGGAAGCTCCTGTTCAACGCCCGGCTCCCGACGGGAGTTAGTACCTACCGCGCCTACCTGCTCCCCTGGCCCCCGCCCAGATAGACGGCCTAGGCACGCGCCTCGGCGCCATCGGCTGGGACAGACCACCTTTCAGGGCGGCGCGATTGTGGTTGAAGAGCGGTCGAGCCAGACTTGCGCGGTGGGCTCTCCAAATTATGCTGCCGCCCTGGACAAGACGGTCATGGCCGCTCCGAACGAACTCTACGAGCTCGTCCGGGCGACAGCCGAGCCGCTCGGTGCGACCGACGTCAGCATCTACCTGGCCGACTTCCAGGGAGTCGTGTTGCAGCCGGTCCTCCTGCAGCCGGTCCTCCTTACCTCGGATTTGAGCGAGCCAATCCTGGCCGAAGAAGACGTGGCGACGTCGATGGCCGGCCGGGTGTTCCGAACGGGCGAACCGGTCAGCGCCCCCAGGGACGGCGTCGTCCGGGTATGGGTGCCGCTCGTGGAGCGCGGGGAGCGGACTGGCGTCCTGGCCCTCACTCTGCCCCAGGTCGACGAGGCAGTCATGGCCGACTGTCAACGCCTGGGAGTCTTTGCCGGCCTCCTGGTGCGCAGCTTCGCCCGGGCCACCGATTTGATGCACCTGCGCCGCCGACGCCGCCCGATGACGCTGGCCGCGGGGATGCAATGGGACTTGCTGCCGCCTCTGACGGTCCGCTGCGCTCAGGCACTGGCGTGCGGCCGCCTTGAGCCTGCGTACGAGACGGCCGGCGACGCGTTCGACTACGCCATCAATGACCGCCACATCGACACCGCCATCTTCGATGGGATGGGGCATTGGGTGGCCGCCACGATGTTGAGCACCCTGGCAGTGGGCGCGTACCGACACGCCCGTCGTGAGGGCGACCCACCAGGGACAGCGTACGCCGCGGTCGACGAAGCCGTTAGCGAGCAATATGAAGGCGAGGCGTTTGTCACCGGCATCTTGGCTCGGCTGGCCCTTGATACCGGCCACATGGAATGGACCAATGCTGGGCACCCTGCGCCCCTGTTGATGCGCAGGAACCGTGTAGTCCGTGAGCTTCAGTGCGAGCCGTCCCTGCCGTTCGGGTTGGGTGGTCCTTGCATGCAAGTCGCCGATGAGGCCCTCGAACCCGGGGATAGTGTGTTGTTCTTCACCGACGGGATGGTCGAAGGGCGGTCGCCTATGGGGGATCCGTTCGGTGTTGAGCGGCTCACGGAGATGTGGGAAAAAGAGTCGGCTTCCGGGCAAACTCCGGAGGAGATCCTGCGGCGGTTGGTCACCGCCATCCTCGGTTTCAACGGCGGCAAGCTGCGCGACGACGCCACCCTTCTTTTGATGTGTTGGTACGGCAATGCGGGCTATTGACGCTCCGGCCGTTGCCTCGTAGCGCTGATTATTGGTCCTGACCTCGTCCACAAACCCAGTTGCTACTGGGTTGAATTGGCGACAACGTTTGCCATCTGGGAACACTTCAGGAGGTGGCAGTGGCGGGCATGGTCCAGGCCCAATCCTTGCGAGGCTACCGGGAGCTGGTCTCCGACCTCGGGGGTAATCCCACCCGGTTGCTGCGTAAAGCGGGCGTCGACCCTTCTACCCTCAATCAGCTCACGGCCTTTATTGGCTTCGATATCCTCGCCGACTTACTGGAGCTCTCGGCCACCGAACTAGCCTGCCCGGATTTCGGGCTACGTCTGGCCGAGCGCCAAGACATTGGCATTCTGGACACGCTGGCAGTGGCCATCCGCTATTCCGCAACGGTCGGCGAGGCCGCTCAGTGCGCCTCGAAGTACCTCCCCGTCTATACGGGTGCCCTCGTTTTCGCCGTTAGCTCGGGAACGCCTCGCGGTGTAGCCCGCCTGATGTACTTCGCCACCATGTGGAGCTACCTGTCGGGCTTCGCGGCAGTGGTGTACTTGATCGCCCCGGTCTTTTACCTCACGCTCGGTGCGGGAGCTACCCAAATTGCTGGGGCCTGCTCTGGCGAAAGACAGACCTCGGATTGCCCTTGCCCTCAGCAACGCTGACCGCGTGGACGCCTCGGGCTTGGCCATTTTGGTGACCTGGATGAAGAAGACCCGTCAGTCTGGCGGTGACATGCTGATAGTCAATCCGTCTCTGACTGCGAAGCAGGCATTGAGGCGCACAGGGCTGGACGGTGTATTTCGGGCCGCGCCCTAGCTGTCCTGGCTCCCAGCTGAGCACCCGGAGAGACGCTGTCGGTACGTGTGGCGCCGTGCCCCTGGCTTATTCATAAGCCGCAGATGGCCGGCTCAAAAGCTCGGCGCCTCGACGTTGAGGCAGGCGGCTAAACGTCGCGTAGTCGGGTCCCGCTCTACCGGCCTTAGCTGGATGATCTCTCGGATTTCTGACAGCCGCAATGGTCCCTCCCTAAGCCCTTTGAACTGCGACGGACGGTTTTACCATCAGGCGCGGATGGTGCCGATCTCGTGGTCGGCGCGCTCCGGGTCGAGGGGTAGCGCGACGGTGCGGAGTTGGCAATAGCCAGGTGGGTGGCGGATATCAGCCGTCAACCTACCTGCCTGTCAGCCCGGCAAGGCACATCGGAGCGGCGTACCGGCTTGAACAACATGTCGACGTCCGGTGCTTAGAGGGCGGGGCGGGAGCGCCCTCCGCCCACGGCACCGATATTTCAGCGCCGGTAATGCGGCTTTGGCCCTACGGCGGCTTCGGGCGAGGTCCTCCTCAGGATGGCCGCTGGCGTAGCGAGTCGTTTATGCCCTGTAGCGTCTTATGAGCGCCAACCGCATGGAAGGAGCGCAGGCAGTCCTCGTAACAGCGGGCAAACGTGGCGTCGGACGCAAGGTCACCAAAGATCTTTGTGTTGCGCACAAACGCCAGAGGATCTTCGTACTGGCGCCGGGCATTGGCCATGATCTCGTCCCGCATCCAGTCCACTACGTCGATGGGTTGGCCAATTTCGTCCACGCCCTCTGCGTAACGGGCCCAGCCGGCCACAATGGCGGCGCCCCGCGTGACCTCGGTGCCATTGGCCAGGTTGGTACGGATGACCGGGAGGACAAACTTGGGGATGCGGTCTGAGCTGAAAGCGCACAAGCGGCTAATGGTGTCGCGTATTGCCGGGTTGGCAAAACGCTCGACCACTACCTGTGCATAATGCCTCGGGTCGATCCCGGGGGCGTTTTCGAGCGTCGGGCGGGCCTCTTCGTCCATGTAGCCGAGCAGGAACTCTGCGAACACCGGATCGGCGGCGGCCTCGTGGGCATAGGTGTAGCCGCAAAGGCGAGCACTATAGGCCATGGCCTGATGGCTGGCATTGAGGAGACGGAGCTTGATGAGCTCGTACGGCCCCACGTCATGTGTGAGCTGGACGCCAACCTCTTCCAATGGGGGGCGGGCGGTGACAAAGTCGTCCTCGAGAACCCATTGCACAAATGGTTCACAAACAACCGGTCTGGCATCACTGATCTCAAATGTCTCCAAAAGCTCGTGCACGTCTTCGGGGGTAGTAATGGGGGTAATACGGTCGACCATCGAGTTCGGGAACTTCACCTCGTGGCCGATCCAGTCCGCTAATCCCGGGTCCCTTAAGGCGGCGAAGGCCAAGATGCTAGAGCGCGCCACCCGCCCGTTCCCTTCGAGGTTGTCACACGAGACGACGGTAAAGGGCGCCACTCCCAGCGCTCGCCGGCGCCGCAGTGCTTCGACTACATAGCCGAACATCGTGGTTGGTCCCACGCCAGCGGCAATGTCGGCCCGCACGACCGGGTTTGCGCTATCGAAGTGCCCGGTCACCGCGTCGATGTTGTAGCCGCCTTCGGTAACGGTCAAGGACACGACCCGAATATTGGGCCTGGCCATTACTTGCAGGACCGCCTCAGGGTCGTCGGGGGCGTAAAGGTGGTCAATGATGGAGCCGATTACGCGCGGTTCCACCTGCCCGGATCCGTGCCGGACCATAAGGGTGTAAAGGCAGTCTTGAGCCAGAAGATCGTCGTGCATCGCTTTATCCCCCGGCATCAAGCCAACCCCGCATATTCCCCAGTCGAGCGCCTGACCCCGGTTCATAAGTTGGTCCACGTACATGGCCTGGTGCGAGCGGTGGAAGCCGCCCACACCGAAGTGGACTATGCCTGTCGTGACCCGCGTGCGGTCGTACGTTGGCCGGCCCACTCGTTCATCGAGTTGGTCCAGGGCCTCAGTACAAAGCCTCACCGGAGCCGCACTTTCGTGGGGTGGCGCGCTCACTCGTCCTCGTCCGCCTTCTTGTTGCTAGGGATCACAGCCGGAGGCAGTTTGTCCCAGAATTCGAGGCGGTCACGGTATGGGTCTGGCTGCGCGCCCGGTTCGCCGGAAATGGTCATAATTGGGCGCTCGGCCGACGTGTAGGGGGGCCAGGCTGGCAGGCGCCGCGAAGCCGGTTCGTCGCCACGGACAAACGATGACCAGGCCTCGAAGCACGCCTGTTGCGTCAACTCGCGCCCGGCCTGCCCGCTCTCGTCTGTGCCGATAAACTCGGCCACGCCGGGCTGGTGGAGGTTCCCGAAGCCGAACGGTATGTCCATGGCGTGGCAGGCACCTAATTTCCCGCCCAGCGCCGTCGACTTCAGAGCGAACTCGTACACGTATACGGACGCCCCCGAGTTGGCGTGGGCGTCTGCCAAAGCCCTGACCGGCCGGCGCCAATCGCGGTCGGTAACAAACGCGTGCCAGGCGGCGGCTTCGTCCTGCGTACCGTCGCGGTAGAATTGCAGGAGCTCCTTGAGCTCGCTACTGCCGGCGTCGGGGAACTGCGCCGCCACCCTTTCGTCAAGATCCCCGTCCGCTCCACGGGCGCCCGAGCTCAGGGCCTCGAAGAGCCTGGTTTCTTCGGCCGTCGTGCCGATTAGGAGAGGGATGCGGGCTTGGCCGCCGCTGAGGAAGACGTCGAGGACCGGGGCGGGGCAGAACACACCATCGACCACAGGGCGGAAGGGTGAGGGCATCGTTGATGTGAGTGACCCCTGAGCGCGCAGGAGACGTTGCGCGTCGATGGTCCGCAGTACATCCACGTCGGTGTCGTTGGGTAGCCCCAATTCGGCCAGAAATTGGCGTCGAACGCTTCTTGCGCGCGCCGCGGTGGGGGCGTAGGCGTGGCCGCTCTGCGCGATCGCTCGCTGGAACGTGCCCTGGGCTTCGGGACAGGCCATGAGGTTTATGACACAAAATGCACCGGCAGATTCGCCGGCTATGGTGACGCGCTTTGGGTCACCCCCGAAAGCCGTGATGTTTTCCTGCGTCCAACGCAGCGCGCCTAATTGGTCCCACAACATATTGTTTGCCGAGCGGGCATCATCGTCGACAGCCAGGCCCCCGAGGGCGCCGAGACGATAGTTGAGTGTTACCACTACAACATCTTGCTCGGCGGCCAGACGAGTCCCGTCGGTCCAGAGCCCGCTGCCAGAACCGCACACATAAGCTCCGCCGTGGATCCAGATCAGTACCGGCCGCAGCTGCGCTTGCCTCTCGGCCGGTGCCCATACGTTCAAGTAGAGGCAGTCCTCTGATTGCTCGGCTCCCGGGTGGTAGAAGTTGCATTCGGTACTGGGGAACCTCACCGCCAGAGGGTCCATGGGCTGCAACGAGACGGGGCCGAAGGCGACCGCCTCACGTTCGCCGGCCCATGGGCTCGCCGCCATGGGAGCGCTGAAGCGAAGTTCACCGACCGGGGGCGCGGCGAACGGCACTCCTCTAAAAACGTCGACTGACCCGCTACGCGAGCCCTTCAGTTTCCCGAGCGACGTCTCAACAATGGTTGGCATCAGCCGCAGCTCCCTCTGGAATATTGCCCGCCGATAAGCATGTACGCCGAGAGCGTCGTCTCCCGGCATCGGGCCCGGATAGCACTGCTGCCGCTAAACGCAAGTGTCGCGTCGAGCCGTGAGTGAGCTCTTCACCCATTTGCCTCGACGTGGGTGCCTTTTGCCTCGACGTGGGTGCCTTTTGGGTAGTTGGGCAGCGCCTCGCGAAGCTCCTGTTCAGTGGCGCGCCCGATTGTCGCCCCACAGCGTCGGCATCTGGAAACCCAGTACGACTTGAGCCAGAACGCCGTGTACGGGCGCGGCTCGCTCCATCGATGCGCGGGGCAGGCGTCCTGGCGTTGAAGCTCCTTGCCCGGGTCACGCTTGCGTTTTCCGAAAAGGTTCATTCGTCACCCACCCCAGGCCGCTCCCAACCGGCCGACATGGTACCACTGCACCGGCTCAGCGGTTTTAGGATCGAACCCGGCCGGCCCTGGCGCGAAAATGTACTGTGCCTTCTTCCACGCAGAGCGACGAAACGCGCGTTGCCGACCTGGACGCCGAGCAGGCGGTGGTGGACGGCGCCTACGAGCAGCTTGGGCGGATGAGGGCCAAGACCGAGCGCCTCTTGAGGGAAATGAAGGGCGTGGACCCTGACCTGGAGTGGGCTCTGGCGCGTAGGGCCAAGGCGCTCAGTAGCACGAATAGGGCATTGTGTTTTGGCCGCACGGACGCAACAGACGGGACGACCTGGTACATCGGCCGCCGCCATGTAGAAGACGAGGCGGGCGAACCCGTAGTAGTGGAGTGGCGAGCGCCGGTTGCGCTGCCCTTTTACCGCGCCAGCTGGTCAGCACCGATGGGCCTGGCCCGCCGGCGCCAATTCGTGGTGGACGGGCAGCAAATCCTGTCGATTGGGGACGATTTGTTCGGCGTCGCCGCCCCCGTACACAGCGGCCTGAGGGGGAGCGAGGCCCTGCTCCTGGAGTTGGAGAGGGCCCGCAGTGGGGAGATGCTGGACATTGTGGCCACCATCCAGCCTGAGCAGGACGAAGTGATCCGCGCTCCAGTGGAGGGAGTGCTGGTCGTGCAAGGGGGCCCCGGTTCGGGTAAGACGGCCGTTGGTTTGCACCGCGCCGCCTTCCTGCTTTATGCCGACGAGGCCATGGCGCGGGCCAATGTGCTGGTAGTAGGGCCGAACCGCACGTTCCTCAGATATATCGCCCAGGTGTTGCCCTCGCTCGGTGAGCATGCGGTAGTGCAGACCACATTTTCCGACCTGGTGCCTGAAGTCGTGCCCGGGCCCGGGGCCGGTGACGTTCCTGATTGCGAGCGGGTAAAGGGCGACCGCCGCATGGCGGAGGTGTTGGCCCGAGCGGTCCGTTTGCGGTTCCGCCACGATGACGCCGACCTCGAAGTCACGCTTGGCCTCCGAAGATTGGTGGTGCCGGCCGCCACCGTCAACGATTTCGTCGACGACACGCGTTCAAAGGGCCTGCCCTATGCCAAAGCTCGTGACCTTCTGCGAGATCGGTTTGTACGCGCCCTATACGAGCGTTACCTCGAGGTCGCCGGGGCGCCGCCGGATGGCTCAGACCTCGGCCGCGCCCTTCGAGTCTCTCCAGGGCTGAAGACCGCGCTCGACCGGCGATGCCCGACCGTGGCCCCTGCCACTTTGGTCGCCGAACTGCTGAGCCGGGGCACATTGTTGTCGGCCGCGGCGGATGGGGCCCTGAGCCAGGAGGAGCAGCGCCTGATCCTGCGCCGGCGGGGCCGGGACTGGACGCCCGCTGACGGACCGCTGGTCGACGAGGCCAAAGAGCTCATTCACGGTCGGTCCCGGACGTACGGCTATGCCATCGTCGACGAAGCGCAAGACCTGTCCCCGATGGAGCTGCGGATGTTGGCACGACGCTGCCCTGCCGGGTCGCTTACCCTGCTTGGTGACTTGGCCCAGGCCATCGGGCCGTGGGGCCTGCGGAACTGGGCAGATCTGGCTTCGTCGCTGGCATCCAGAAGAGGCGTGCGCGTGGTCGAGCTCCGTCATGGCTACCGGTCGACGGAACAGGTCCTCGGGTTGGCCGCCCGACTGCTGCCCGAAGCCGCCCCTCAGGTCACACCGGTGGTAGCGGTGAGGGCCGGGCGGCGGTCCCCGAGCATCCGCAAGGTCGCTCGCGACGGCCTGGCCCAGGCATTGGTGGCCGAGGCCTCCCAGCTGGCCGATGAGTACGGGACCGTTGGCGTAATCGTCCCGGGTTCGTTACTCGACGAAATACTGGCACCAGTGATGGCCGCATTGCCGTCCGTCGGCGAGGCCACCCGCGATGGCCTCGGGAGGCGAGTGACGGTGCTGGCAGCCGAGAACGCCAAGGGCCTCGAGTTCGACGCCGTTGTCGTGACCGAACCGGCCTCGATAGTCGGAGAGCGGACAGAGCGCTCAGCGGGACTGCGTCTCCTTTACGTAGCGCTGACGCGCCCAACTCAACACCTGGCCGTCGTGCACTCGTCGCCCCTGCCGGCCTCGTTGGGCCTAACCGCCTAACCGCCTAACGGCCTAACCGCACAACCGCCTAACCGAGGTGATGGCTTTGCCACCCCATGGTCCCGCGATCCGCTTGACCGCGTAACTGTGACCGGTCACAATGCAGGTGTGACCGGTCACAAAGACCCGAACGCGGCCGTTATCAGGGCGGTTGCTCCCCGGTCCACGACTGTCAGCATCCGCGACGTGGCGCAGGCGGCGCGAGTGTCGCACCAAACCGTCTCACGCGTGATCAATGGCAGCCCGAGCGTAAAGCCAGTCACTCGTAAGGCGGTCCTGGACGCCATCGACGACCTGGGGTTTCGGCCTAATCGTGCGGCGAGGGCGCTTGCCGGCGGCCCCGTCCAGTCGGTCACGGTACTGGTGTCCAACACCCGCCTTTATGGTCCGGCCGCCGCCCTCGAGGGCATCGAGGAGGCGACTCGGGCGGCCGGCTTTGCCCTCGGAGTACGTGTGGTGGAATCAGGCACTCCAGAGGCGGCGCGAGATGCTGTCGAACGGGCGGTGGAACCGTCCGGGTCGTTGATCATCATTGCTTACGACCAGCCGGGTATCGCCGCCCTGCGCGTCGCCCCGCGTGACGTACCCATGGCGGCCATAGTCGAGACCCCCTCAGCTCGCACGGCGGCGAGCCAGCCCTGGGTGTGGATCGACGACCGCAAGGCGGCCAAGGAAGCCACTAACCACCTGCTGAGCCTCGGGCACAGAACCGTGCATTATGTTTCTATCCCGCCTTGTAGCGAAGCGAGCCCGCGTGCGACCGGGTGGCGCTCGGCCCTACAAGAGGCCGGCGTCACTGTGCCGCCGCCTATCCAAGGCGGATGGGGGCCCCGGCCCGGGTACGAGGCGGGTCAAAGGTTGGCCCAGGACCTCCGCGTTACTGCCGTCCTGTGCGGCAACGACGAGCTTGCCTTCGGGGTGGCACGAGCCATGTTCGACGCTGGCCGCTCGGTGCCCGGGAGCGTGAGCATTGTCGGCTTTGACGACAGCCCGCCGGCCGCTTTTTTCAGTCCCGCGCTCTCAACTGTTCGACTGGATTTCGCCGCCTTAGGTAGGGCGTGCTTTGCCAAGTTGCTGGCCATTGTGGGCCGAGGCGACGCCACGCCCGAGGCGCCCAGCCCGAGAGCCCAGCTGATTATCCGGGAGAGCTCCGGCCCCCCGACGGCACGTTGGCGTCCCCCGCGGCGGCGCTCGCAAACGGTGAGAGGCATCGGCCGGTCGCAGCCCGCCGCTACGTGGTAAGCGGACGATTTCTATGAACCTGCTCGCATGAGCTCGTCGAGAGCGCGTACAAGCTGGGGCCGCGATGTAATGCCGAGCTTTCGGTAGACACGGCCCAGATTGGCCTCGACCGTTTTAACCGATACGAAACTGCGTTGTGCTATGGCCCGGTTGCTCAGGCCCTCAGCGGCCAGCATGGCAATGTTTTCTTCGGTGGGGGTGAGCCCGGAAGAGGCGCGACGGACGTTGACGCGCTTTAATTCGGCCTCGGCACGTGCGGCCCAGAGCGGAGTGCCGAGCAGGGCGAAAGTCTGAGCCGCCTCCAGCAATGCCTTTCGGGCCAACCGTTTTTGCTTACGCCGCCGCTGCACCCGGCCGATTTCCAAGACGCAGCGGGCCCGTTCGAATGGCAACTCGAGCGCTTCGTGGGCTCGCCGGCTTTCCTCGAGGGCATTTAGAGCGGCATCGAGCTCGCCGAGCTCCGCATGGACCAGCCCACGGCAACGGGCGGCCATGGCCAGCGCCCAGTCCCGGCCGACGGCGGCGGCTCGGTGTTCGAAATAGCCCAGCAGTTCCCGTGCCTTTCCCATCTCACCCAGCCCGATCAGGGCTTCGATCTCGTCCGGAAGGAAGACGGCGATGACCGGGTCTACGGCGCTCATGTCGCCCAGCATGTCGCTGAGCGGGACAAACACCTCCACCGCCGCGGCGTGGTGGCCCAGGCTCAGCTCGAGGAACCCGAGGGCCCACGATGGCCAAATTATGCCCGAGTGCCACCCCATTTGTGCAAACAGTTGCAGCGCTTTCTCGACGTCAACCCGCACCTCCTCCTCGTTGCCGGCGTAGGCCGAGGCCAGCGCGCCGGCACTGAACGCGAGGGCGCTGGCGGCGCGGTCGTCGAGGTGTCGCGCCGTCTGGCGCGCCTCATTAGCCTCATCAAGGGCCCGGGCCATATCACCGCTCCACAGGTGAGCCCATACAAGGTAGAGGTACGTGAGCGGGGCTTCGCTTTCGCGGCCTAGTTCCAACGCCTCCGCTCGCATGTCGTCGAGGCGGGCGGCCGCGTCACTGGCTCGCCCGGTCCACAACTGGACCAGCGCGGAAATAAAACGGGCGCGGAACAGCACCAGCGTGCTCCGCAGGGGGTCCTCGAGAGCCAGGGCACGGGACAGGTCCTGGCTGGCCAGACCTGTCCCGCAAAGGAATTGGACTACCGTTCTCACTGCCAATGCCTCGGCCTCCAGAGGACCATGGCCCAACGCCTCGGCCGCCGCCACGGCGGCGTCGGCTTGGGGGAGAGCGCCAGGAAAGTCAGCCAGGCTGGTGTAGTAAAAAACCAGATCGAGGTGGAGGCCTACCTCTAAGGCCAGTTCTCCCGGCGCTGAGCTGAGGGCCTCGAGCGCGAGCTGGGCCGCCTCAGCGAAGGTTCCCCGCCGGCTACGTAGTTGCGCCAGCAACCGTAGAGCGGACGCGCGAAGGGGGTTGCCCAAGGGTTCTGACAGTGCTTGTTCGACCAGTTCCTGAGCCCGGCCAAGATCGCCCGCTTCGAAGTGGAGTGCGGCCCCGGTGTACATTCGCTCGGCCCGGCCCGGCGCTACATCAGCCGGCGTCATCTGCAGTGCCAACTCGACCAGCTCGGCCGCGGCCGCCGGAGAACCGCGGGCTTGGGCCAGTTTCGCCGCTTCGTCCAACTGGCCCGCGATCTCGATATCCGGTCCCTCGGCTCCGAGGGCCAGGTGGCGGGCGCGCTCTTCGGCGTCCTCGAGGCGGTCAGCCAGCATCCTGTGGACCGACCGCCTTCGCCCCGGCGACGCAGACTCGTAAACGGCGGCGGCCAGGAGAGGGTGGGTGAAGCGGGCCCGGCCGTCCGGGTCGATGGTCACCAGGCCGGCGTCCTCGGCCTCCCTCAGGCCGCTGGCACCGACCACGTTGGTGTGCGCGTCGCCCAGGCAGGAGGCGGCCAACAGCGCGTCTCTGGCCCGTGCGGGCAACCGGTTGACGCGAGCAGTCAGAAGCTGGCGAAGCTCTCCGGGGACCGGCAGCGGCCCGGGGCCGACGCGCTGGCCCTGACGCAAAAGCTCGTGGGCGATCTCGATGGCGTAGAACGGGTTGCCGCCGCAGGCCGCCGCCACCCTGGTCGTGGCGTGCCGCGACATCCGGTCGGAGAAACGCGCGTCGAGGATCCGCCGCACACTTGACGGGGCCATTGGAGGCAACACGACCTCGGCGCTCCGGTCGCCTGCCACCGCTCCGATGAGGCCTCTGGCCCGGGTGTCGTCCTCCCTAATGGAAGCCAGCAGTACCACGCTGGAACCCTCGAGGCGACGTAGCGCGAAATTGAGCGCACTGCCCGTGGCCCGGTCGAGCATGGCGATGTCGTCGACGGCCACGAGGACGGGCGTCGTCGACCCGAGTTCCTGCAACACGGAGAGTACCCCTGCAGAAACCGTACGGGCGTCAACGCCGTCATCGCCCGGCTCACCTCGCTCACTTGGCTCACTTCGCAGCAGGGCTATCTCAAGGGCCTTCCGTTGGACCGAGGGGATCCTGGACAACGTTTCCTCGCCTACGGCGCCGAACAGGTCGGATAGGCCGGCGAAAGACAGTGAGGTCTCGGCGCCGCTCGGACGGGCGGCCAGGACCGTCCAACCCTTCTCGCGGGCCTTATTGACGGCCACTGTCCACAGCGTCGTCTTGCCCATCCCGCTTGCGCCGACAAGGACGACCACCGGGCGCCGTTCGGAGCCGTCGAGGAAAGCGTTGAGCTTGGCCAGCTCGGCCTGGCGGCCCACGACCTCGAGTGGCGCGCCCATTAGCAAAGTCTGCCATGGCTTCAGGTCCCTGCGAAACCGTATGGCCGGGAGAATTAGGTCGCCTCAAACGTCCGCGGTAGCTGGCCGCCAGCCAAGGAGCCCATTTTTTCCTCTTTTTCGTCGGTCTACGTGGCCACGTGGGGCGTGGCTAAACCGATATTGACCACATGCAGGGCCTGGGCGCATCGCTGAATAGTTACAGCTACATGAGCGTGCCCGATAACGAAAATGCTGTCTACCAACAGGTCTCGACGCAACAGATGCCGCCACCTCCACCCGAAGGTGAAGGCCCATGGTCCGACGCCAACGTGGCCGTCTTTAAATCCTGGATGGACGGCGGTTTTCAACCCTGAAGGAGCGCAATTGTGACCACATTGCCCCATGACACGAGAATCCATGATTTGCTGTTGTCCCGGCCGAGCAATACGACCTGGCCTGGTTGCAGGAGAGCCTTCAGGTGGCCGTCGAACTGGAGCTGTCGACGATCCCTCCGTACCTTTGCGGCTACTGGTCGTGCCAGGACTCGAGTAGTACCGCGGCTCATATCATCCTGAGTGTGGTCCTACAAGAAATGCTCCATATGGGACTGGCGGCCAACCGGTTCGGTGAAATCTATAACGGCGCGTTGCTTGTGCAGGTGAGCGGCAATTGGCAGTACGCGGGTGCACCGGTGCCCTTCCCGGCTACGTACCCAGTGGCGCCGGTCCCCGAGGGGGGGTGGCCCGACCCACCGTCCAACGTGGCCAACCTGTTGCAGCAGTTCGATGCGGCATACTCAAGCATCATCGACAGCTTGCAAGCGGCCGGGGAAAACGGGAGCCAATCAGACCTGGGGAAGGCCATCGGCGAGATGTTCAGCCTATCTGGCCCGGCCGTCCAGCTCATGCAGATCCCATTGCCAGGCGGAGGCGGGAATTACGGGCCCGACTTCTTGTACACCCCTTCTGCCTGACGACAGGTTTATTCTTCCGGACCGCATGCTGGCGCGCAAGAATCCGGGCCACGCAGGCCAAAGAGACAACCATCAGGCAACTGTTGCCTGACGGTTAGGGCTGACGGTTCGGGATGGAGGGCCGTCCTGGCCATGGGCCCTCTATCTCCGCCCTCGGGCGATGAGCTTTACGGTCGTTGCGCCGGTGCCCACCACAGCGGGGTCAGTCAGACAAGGTTGCCAGACGTGACATCCAGGATGCCGGCGTCGGACCCGGAGTTTGGCAGGACAATGCTCAGGTGGTGCACGCCGGCGACGGGCACCTCGATGGGTACCGGCCCTGGCTCCCGACCGTCAACTCTGACAACATCCGCCCATCTACTGTGAACTTGACCGGAGCATTGCCAGAGCGGAACTCAACCTGCAACGGCCCGGAACCAGCGGCATCAAGTTCCACGCGTGCCTCGAGGGTGGAATAGCCACCTTTGAGCTGCCATGTAAAAGCCGTATTGCAATTGGTGCCGATCAGTGCGATACCAGATGTCCATTTCTGCCCGGAGATCGTGGTCATGGGCGAGCCCGGAGTGGCTAAGTGGTAGCTCCCGCCTTTGCAACTCGCGGTGACTACCGGTTTGCCAAAAGACAGCAGCGAAATTGGCCTCGTGGCCGCCATGGCGGGGTTGGCGAGGGTAGTGACGATGGCGGACGCGCACAGGAACATGGCGCTGGCCGTAAGCGCACGACGGGCCAGTGGTTTCCGGACGGCCGGCTCGGCTCGGGGGGTGGACGTGGGGTCGGTCGGTGTATGGACGGTGGACATTTTCGGTCTCCTTTTCAGGGTCTTGGCCCGCTGTACGGGTCACTGAGACCACTTTGGAGCACTACCGAGTTCGCGAGGGTCAGCCGGGAGGCCGATGTACAGGAGGAACCTGACGTCCTCCAATCGGACTACGCCGTTGGCGCCGGCGACCCCTCTCATTGCCGGCGCCTCATTGACGGGGCCTCCCATTGCTAGGTCCTCAGGGTTACAGGTCCTCCAGCGTCGTCCCCACTGGGCTTGATGGGGGCTGGCGCTTGATGGCGCTCGGGCTTGACAGGGCTGGGGCTTGACAAAAGATCGAAAAAAGTGATATCACTTTGATAGGTACCCGGCGTGGCCGGAGCAGAAGGTCAGAGGAGGCAGCCCCAATGCAGGCACAACCCGAGCAGGTCCCTACGCCAGCGATGATCGTCACGACCACCGAGAACATCCCCGACACGCGCGTCGTCAAGACCATCGGCCAGGTGTTCGGCCTTACGGTACGGTCTCGGAGCGTCGGCGGCAACATTGCTGCGCTCCTCAAGAGCCTCGCTGGGGGCGAGATCCGCTCGTACGTTAAACTCAATGAAGATTCTCGGCGTCAGGCCCTGGACCGCATGGTGCAAAGTGCCGCCGCCATGGGAGCCAACGCCGTGACCATGATGCGCTTCGACTCCACGGGAATGGGCGGCGGTATGACCGAGATCATCGCTTATGGCACTGCTCGGGTGATCGAGTGGGCTCCCGCAACCCCCGCGCCATGAGCCCGCCACGCTGAAAGGAGCGCCATGGGTGTGACCGGATGGGTCGTAATTGCGGTTGTAGTGGTGGGCGCCATCATCGCCTTTTTCGGGTGGGACCGTTACCGAGGAAACCGGAAAAGCGCAGAAAACGGCGCCGGTGCCCAGCCGACGAGCGAGGTTTTCCTCGACCCCGAAACGGGGCAGCGGATGCGCGTCTGGTACAACTCGAAGACAGGGGAGCGCGAATACCGGCCGGACTAGTTGGCCAGGCGAATTGGCCGGACTGGAGCAGTTGGGTCTCGGTCGCTTTTTCTTCTCTGCGTGGCGGTGATTGGGCTCTGAGTGGAGGGCGGGTCGCCGCCGGGCCTCTTTCCGGGTGCAGTTCGTGGTTCCGGGCGCGATTTTTGTCGTTTTTCGACCCGGATCACGCCGAGAAACAATTAGCGCGCCCAGAAGCCATTCGAACCACGCGCTGGGCCGGACTACGTGATCACTGCTTAGGCGGCCCCGTGGTGCTCTGAGCCGCAAAACCCGGTCCGTCGGTCAGGAAAAAGCGCTTATACCGGTAAGAGCCCGGCCAATAGCCAATTGATGGATTTCTGCCGTTCCTTCGTATGTGAGCACAGATTCCAGGTTGGCGGCGTGGCGGATAACCGGGTAGGCGAGGGTCACGCCGTTGGCACCAAGGATCGTGCGTGCCTCCCTGGCGATTTTTATGGCCTCACGCGTGCTGTTGAGCTTGCCCACACTGACTTGATGGGATGTGAGCCGCCCCGTCTCTTTCAGACGGCCGAGGTGGTAGGCCAGCAATACGCCCTTCTCGATCTCGACCGCCATATCGACGAGTTTTGCCTGGGTGAGCTGGAAGGCAGCCAAAGGCTTGCCGAACTGCACTCGTTGCAGGGAAAACGAGAGCGCGGCCTCATAACAGGAACGGGCCGCACCCAAAGCGCCCCAGATGATGCCGTACCGGGCTTCGTTGAGGCAAGATAGTGGCCCGCGCAGACCCAGGGCGCCCGGTAGGACGGCGACCTCCGGAAGTCGGCACGAGCTGAGCGTCGCCTCGCTCGAAACGCTGGCCCGGAGCGACATCTTGCCATGGATGTCTGCCGTTGAGAACCCAGGCGTGCCGCGGGGCACAAGGAAGCCTCGGATCCCTTCCTCGGCTTTGGCCCATATCACTGCCACGTCAGCAATTGACCCGTTTGTCAGCCACCTTTTATGCCCGTCGAGCACCCAGTCCTGCCCATCGCGCCGGGCTCCTGTCCGCATTGAAGCGGGGTCGCTACCCGCTTCGGGCTCAGTCAAGCCGAAACAACCAACCATTTTGCCGGCCGCCATGGCCGGGAGGTACTGCTGCTTTTGCTCCTCGCTCCCGAATTTCCAAATAGCGAACATGGCCAGCGAGCTCTGGACTGAGACGAACGAGCGAAATGCGCTGTCGCCCGCCTCGAGCTCGAGGCACGCCAGCCCGTAACTGATGGCACCGCTGTTGGCACAGCCGTAGCCCTCTAGGTGCATCCCGAGCACACCGAGTTGCCCGAGCGCAGGCACGAGGTGACGAGGAAAGGTCCCGTGTTCAAACCACTCGTCGATCGAAGGCAGGACGTGGTCACGCACGAAGCCCCGCACTTTTTGCTGAACCAGCCGTTCCTCGTCGTTGAGGGCGGCCCCTAGCGCGTCGAGGTCGGCCGGGTCACGTCTGTCCGCTTCCGGGACCATGTCCGTGTGGCCGGTGTAGGGGCCGCCCCGAGACTTAGAAACCGGTCCTCAGGCCAGGCGGAGGGTCGATCACCTGGAGTTGGCTCCAGGGCAGGTTGGCGATGACGTTCCATTCCTGCTCGTATGTGCCGGAGCTGGTCTGGAACGCATCTTCCAGAGGCCCACCTCCGCCGGCAAAGATGCAGCACCCGCCGTTGGGGTTGTCCTGCCAGGACCCCACGGGGCCGGGGTTGCCTTCGTCGGTCCAGCTCCCGGTGGCATAGTCCGCTTCAATTCCGTCCGAGCCACCATGGTCGACGACGACAAAGCCCTTTTGCTGACCGGCCAGGCACACCTCGTTCTCAAACGGGGTGGTGTCGTAATTGGCGCAGTTGACAGTGGGTGCGAAACGGAACCATTGACCCTCGGCGGGGGTCCCGGGGCCGGACCAGCAGTCTTGCCGCGCCGCAGGGTAAACGCCACCGGCGCAGTTCACCACCTGGAGCCCCATGGCATGGTTGATCGTCCCTGATAGCGCATCGGCCTCTGTGACCTCGGTGGCGAGGTTGGAGATCCCGGTTGCCGTTTCCCCGTAGGGTGCGGGAAAGACTCCCGAGAACGTGCTCATGTAAGCCTTGCCACCCCAACAGGCACTCCAGCCCGGGTTGGTGGTCCCCGTACCGGTCCCGCTTGTGCTGGTGGTCGCCGACTCGTGAGCCTGCCAGAGCTCCCAAACGCTGTTGCTGCTCGGTTGGTAGATGGTGAGGGCGTAGTCGTTAGGCCCGCTGGTCGGGGCCCACGGAGGGATAGGGGCCCAGGCGCCCGTGTCGGAGAGGAAGCTGGTGCAGCCGGCCTGGACCGACAGCTTGACCAGCGGCTGGCCCGCCGGGACCCACACCACGGGCCGGCCGTTGACCCCGACGTTGCCGTAGTTGGTCTGCCAGTCAGCATTGAACTCACTGACGAGGGCGGCGCTATTGGGGTCGACCGGCCAGGTCGTGACGCTTCGGTTGAACACGCTCCTCGGCATCAAAGATGCAGGCGGGACAGTGTCGTTGGCATTCAGCATTGCGCACGAAGCCCTCATCGGGTTAACCGAACACGAGAGCCCTCCCGGATAGAAACCTGGCCCGGACGCCACCGGGGTAAGGCCAACGGCGAGCATGGCAGAGAGGGAGATGGCTGCGAGCACCTTCGCACTCTACCCCGGCTGGCCAAAACCTCCACAGCTAGCGGCCGTGCGGCTACTCCCAGTGTGGCGAGCACGCGATATTCAGATAGATCACCACGGCATGCTTTCTACCGATGCAGGAGCCCCAAATTTCCAAATACTGGAGCCCAGAACCTTAAGAAATGGCCAGGTAGGCGACGGCGGACACCCCGTCGCACGGGCCTTCACAGCACCAGCACAAACTGATCATTACAGGGCCACAACTCCTGGGAAACGATCGAAGTGTTGCCCTTGCCGGCCGCATCACCCTCCGGGCGGTCCGGCTCTACCTACAGGAGGCGAAGCTATGAGCAATGAGCTCGACTCAGAAAAAACGACCTCTCTCAAGATGGGGACCTCCTGGATGGAGCTCGCCCGCTGCCGGGACGTGGATCCAGAGGTCTTTTTCCCTAAAGACGGGCCAGGGGTGCTCGCCGCGCGGCGGTTCTGTTCCGAGTGCGTGGTGAGGGAGTCTTGCTTGGAGTACGCCCTCGAGAACAACATCCAGCATGGCGTCTGGGGCGGGACGTCTGAGCGGGCAAGGCGGCGGATTGTCCATCAGCGTCGCCGGGCCATGGCCCGCAGCCGGGCAGACAAGTAGTTCACACCTCGGCGGGAATGGCGGCCGTCTGGGGTAGGGGAACGTTCGGCGTCGCGCGGGGCAGGTCCGGGGTGCGCTCCGTCGTCCCAGGCCCCTCAGGACCGGTTCAACCTCGTCCAGGCGTCAAGCCCAACCGCCAGGATGAGCAGGGCACCGAGAGTTATCTGCTCATAGAGAGGGTCGAGGCCGAGCAGGTCAAAGCCGTTCCCGATCAAGGCGATGAACAGTACTCCGATAACCGAACGCCATACGGCACCAACGCCGCCGAGGATGCTGGTACCGCCGACGACCACACCGGCGAGGACGGTGAAGGCCAGCGTCGAGCCACCAGATGACTCCGCGCTCAACACCCGCGATGCGTCGATCACGCCGCCCAGGGCGGCGGCCGTCCCGCTCAGGGCGAAGGCAATAATCCGGACCTGGTAGACGCGTACGCCCGCCAGCCTGGCGGCGTCTGCATTTCCTCCCGCCGCGTACATATAGCGTCCGAGCGTTGTGCGGGCCAGGAGAAAGCCGAGGGCCACGATAACTGCGAGAGTTACCCACGTCGAGGTTTTTACACTTATAAAGCTGGTCCGGGCCAGGTCCGAGAACCCCGGGCGGGTGAAATCCGTAATTATGTTGCCTCCGGTGGCCAGGCTGGAAATACCGCTCACGACATAAGCAGTGGCCAATGTGGCGATCAACGCGTTGATCCGGAGCACCGTGGTGAGCACACCGTTGACCAACCCGATCCCGAGGCCCACGAGCACGCCGACCAAAATGGCCAGGCCAGGATTGGTCGACAGCGCCAATTGGGCCGCCACTACTCCGGCCAGGCCGTAGACCGCGCCAATAGAAAGGTCTATTCCTCCGGCCACCAGGACAAGGGTGGCCGCCGCCGCCGGGATGAGCGTAGACGCCTGCTGGTCGACGATATTTAGAAGGTTCGCCTTGGTAAGGAACGGCGCGCTGGTGAACGAGAGCACCAAAAACAACGCAATGAAGGGCAAGAGGATGCCGCCGCGCCGGAAATCGAGCAAGCCTTTCAGGCGTGATATGGATGAACCTGACGCGGGGTTGGGTGCCTCGGCCGGTCGGGGCGGGACCTCGATGTTGACGGTGCTCATCAGGCTGTTCCTGTGCGTCCAGCGCGCTCGCGGAACGCAGCGTCGAGTACGTCGTGCTCAGTCGCCGTCGTGCCGTCGAGCTCGGCGACCACCCGGCCGGACCGCATTACCAGGACTCGATGAGATAAGCCCAGGATCTCCTCCACGTCCGAAGAAATGAGCAGGACACCGAGCCCGTCGGCGGTAAGCCCGACGAGTAAGTCGTAGATGGCCCGTCTGGCGCCAATATCTACCCCTCTCGTCGGTTCGTCTGCGATTAGCACCTTGGGCCCGCACAGCATCGCCCGGGCGAACAAAAGCTTCTGCTGGTTGCCCCCGAAAGCGCCCCGGCCGCCATGTCTTGGCTGGCGGCGCGCACATCCACTTTGGCCAGCACATCAGCAGCCACTCGCCGTTCGAGCCGGCGGCGGACGTAACCCAGGACGCTGAGATCTCTCAGGTTTGGTTTCGCTGCGCTCTAAATATGCTGCGGTGCTCGTCGCTTGCGGCAGCCTGCTCGTCGCCCAGTGCGGCAAGAACTGGTGCGCCGAGAACTGGTGCCGGGGTCAGTCATCGCTGGTTTCGGCGGGCGCCGGCTCCACCATGTCAACGGGCCGGGCGCGATGCCGGTCTTCGGTACCCGTAAAATCGGTATAGGTGTAAGGGTTGGGGATACGCCCCGGTGAGGGGAGTTCCGGCGTCATAGCCTCGGTCCACGCCGCTTCGCCCATCGTCGAGCGGGCGTAGTCGACGGTGTTCGCTACGGCGTCTTTCGCGGCAGCCAGGTCGGCGTCGACCAGCGTGTGCTGATGCTTGACCACACGCCCGTTCACGAGCACCGTGTCCACATCGCCGCGACCGGCCTGGAACACCACCGTGCCGTAAGGGTGGACGATGGGGAACAACGACGGCGAACCGTCATTTTTTATGAGTACCAGGTCGGCCCTTTTGCCTGGCGTTATCGTGCCGATCTTGTCTTCTAACCCCAACGCCGTGGCGCCTCCGATCGTGGCCCAGTGCGCCACTTCCTCAGCCCTTAGGCGGTTGTGTACCACCGTTTCCCCCTTGGCGTGAGCCTCCAGGTGCTCGCGTGAACGGTCCGCCGACAGCGTGGCCCTCATAGCCGAGAACAGGTCGGCACTCCACCAAACACTGGTGTCCATTGACAACGAGACAGGGATACCGTGTTTGCGCAATTCCCATGTCGGGGGGTAGCCCTGGCCCGCATTTTGCTCGCTTTCAGTGGCGACCGAAACCGTCCCCCCGGTCGCCGCGATCCGCTGGTAAGAGTCCTCGCGGAGGGTGGCCGCGTGCACGTACGTAACCCGCGGTGTCATGAAGCCGTGGTCCCACATCAGCCGGATGCTGTCATCGTTCGTTGCGCCCCACACGCCGGCGTGGGTGGTGACAGCCAGCCCCAGTTCCCTGGCCGCCTCGAAAGCACCCTTTTCGGGAAAAGCCGGGTCTCCCGTGACATCGAACGCCATCTGCAGCCCCGACATATCGTCGGCGTTGAAACTCTCCACGAACTGACGGAACTCTTTGCTGTTTGACCATTCCCATGGGGCACCGAGCAGGTTGCCGTAAGCAAGCACGAACCGGCCGGGAGAATTGCGGAGAGCCTCGAGGGCAGCCTCACCATGCTCGATGGTTTGCAGACCGTGTGACCAGTCGACCGTCGTCGTGACCCCGGCGTCGACCGCCTCTATGGCGGAGAGCCGGTTGCCGGCGGCGATGTCTTCCGGGCGGAAGATCTTGCCCCACGAAAGGTAGTAGAAGACGAAATACTGTGTCAGGGTCCAGTCGGCGCCCAGGCCTCGCAACGCCGTCTGCCACATGTGCCGGTGCGTATCTACCATCCCGGGCATAAGGATCCCGCCGGAGCCGTCGACAACCACGGTCTCTTCCGGTGGTTGAAGGTGACGCCCGACGGCCGCGATAGTGCCGCCGCTTACGAGCACGTCTCCCTGCTCGATGATGCCGGCCGTGTCCATGGTCAAGACCGTGGCATTGCGGAGCAAAAGCGGTCGCCCCCCGCTCACCGAAGCAATTTCATCAGGGTTCATCGGCTCACCCCCATGGCGACTGTAAAGGGCTACGTTACGCTGGCCCTTCTTCGCTGTCAAGCGTCTCGTTACACATTCGGAGGGGGTATACCATCGGGCATGGGCCCGCCGTCCCGAAGGCTTCGGCCGCTCCTCTAGGTCGCCGGCCGAAGTCTGCAGGGCCTGTGGGGACAGTTGCCCCGTCGGTGCACGGCGAGGGGCGGGCTCAGCGGGATAGCCCAGGCGACGACGCCACGCTGGCCGGTTTGTAAAGTAGGACAGTACACCCGGCCCAGGCCACCTGGGCCCGTGTGGCTGCAAGGACTAATGGCGTGGCGTTAGGCCCGACTGCCAGGGGAGGAAGAACAAGATGTACTTCGCCGCCAAGTGGAGCTGGTCGTTTACCGACGACGGGACTCATGATTACGGCAGCCACGCCAGTGGGTACGCTCGGTCCCGCTTGGTGGGCCGGGACTCCGGCGCCGTCCACACCGAGCTCGGGCTAGCCCGCCTTGACGCCGGTGGTGGGCTAGAGCGCCATGTCCACTCCTTCGAACAATGCGCCTACGTGCTCGGCGGGGAACCGGTGGTAGAGGTGGGGGCGCAGACGTACCGCCTGCACCCCGGAGATTACGCTCTGTTCCCCGTGGCCATGCCTCATAGCTGGCACAACCCGGGGAACAGTGAAGCTCGTTGGCTCGAGCTGAGCACTCCACAGCAACTTGCGGCCGGAAGCTCCTGGCAAGACACCTTTTTCCTGCCGCCGTCAGGGCTGGCTCCGGCGTCGGTCCCAAACTTCACGGACCCAACCGTTCGCTACGTTGGCCACTATCTTGGGTCTCCGCCTCAGCACATTGCCATGTCGCTCCGCGGTTCCGAACACCGGCGGCGGCCCGCCGGCATGGACACCGCTCTGCTGGCTTACAGCGGGATATCGATCAAGATGCTGGTCGACACCAACCTGGGTGCGGAACTGCTGACAATGTTCACCGTCGACTACGAGCCGGGTGGCGCCGCTCAGGTCCACGACCATCCCTTCGAGGAGGTGTATTTCTTCCTCGACGGTGAGATCGAGGCCGAAATCGATGGGGATAAGACCAGTTTCCGGGCCGGCGACGTGCTCTTCTGTGGGGTAGGCGTGCTGCATGGCTTTTTCAACACGAGCGCGGGCCGGGTCCGCTGGCTGGAGACTCAGGCCCCTCAGCCGCCCCGCAAGTACTCGTACCGCTGGCCGGCGCATTGGGACCACCTCGAGCGCGCAGCTTAAGGGGGCTCCCGGCACGCCGTGACGAGTGGCCGCCTGACGAGCGATTTGTGCCCATTCTTCCGTCGCCGTGCGAGTATGGGACCAAAAGGGCCACGAAAATAGGAAGCCGCAAGTGGAGACGGAAGCCAGCATTGAGGGAGCGGTCGTTGTCGTAACCGGCGCCAGCTCCGGGATTGGACGGGCGGTGGCCCGGCGCTTGGCCAAGAGGGGGGCAAAGCTTGTGCTGGCCGGAAGGTCGGAGGACCGCCTGGCCCATCTGGTGGCCGAAATAGGAGTGGACGCTCAGGGGGTATGCGGTGACCTGACCGTGCCCGGCGAGGCGGCTCGTCTCGTGGGGACGGCCATGGAAGCCTTCTCCCGGGTGGACATCCTGTTCGCCAATGCCGGCCTATACGTGGCCGGCGCGGTAGCCGAGGGCGACCCGGAAGCGTGGTCGCAGCTGGTGGACACCAATGTGACCGCCGTCTTCCGGCTTGTCCACGCCGCGCTGGTGCCGATGATGGCTCAAGGTTCCGGCGATGTGGTCGTGACCAGTTCGGTCTCCGGCCATCAGGCCATCCCGTGGGAACCCGTGTACAGCGCCTCCAAACACGCCGTACAAGCCTTCGTGCACGGCCTGCGCCGCCAGGTCGCCCAATACGGTGTGAGGGTGGCCAGCCTGGCTCCGGGACGAGTGGTCAACGAGCTATGGGGCATACACTCGGAGGCCGAGATCGAAGCCGAGGTGTCCGCCGGGACGGGCCTGCGGTCAGAGGACGTGGCCGAAGCGTTCGAGTGGATGGTAACCCGGCCGAGGCATGTGACCATCCGCGACCTGGTCATGTTGCCGAGTGGCCAAGATATCTGAACGCCGGCCAAAAGACTGGAAGAACAAACCCCAATACAAGAGAAAGAGAACGTTATGCGTGCGGTGGTGTGCCATGGGCCGGCTGATTATCGATTGGAAAACCTCCGCGAGCCGCAAGCGCCGGCGGGCGGGGCCGTCATCCGGGTCGAGGCGGTCGGGATTTGCGCTAGCGACGTCAAATGTTTCGAGGGCGCCCCTATGTTTTGGGGCGACGCAACGCGGCCCGCGTTACTGCGAGCCTCCGGTGGTCCCGGGCCACGAGCTCGTGGGCAAAGTGGCGGAGATCGACGACGAGGCCGCCTCGCGCTGGGGAGTTCGGGTGGGCGACCGGGTCGTGGCTGAGCAGATCGTGCCCTGCGAGGAGTGCCGGTACTGCCGGCGCGGGCAATATTGGCTGTGCCGGCGCAACGATGTGTTCGGGTTCCATCAGCGCACACAAGGGGCTATGGCTGAGTACATGGCGCTACCACCCTTGGCTCGCGTTCATCGCATTAGCGCCGAGCTGCCCGCCGCGCATGCCGCTTTTGCTGAACCGTTGTCGTGCTCCCTCCATGCCGTCGAGCGAGGTGACATCAGTTTCGACGACGTCGTTGTGGTGGCCGGAGCCGGGCCTATAGGGCTGGGTATGGTCGTGGGGGCCAAACTGCGCCACCCCCGCACCCTGGTGGCTGTCGACAATTACGCCCCCCGTTTGGAAGTGGCCAAGGCCTGCGGCGCCGATTTAGTGGTCAACGTCTCACAGGAAGACCCCGTGAGCGTTATCGGGGACCTCACCGATGGTTACGGTTGCGATGTCTATTTCGAGGCGACGGGGCATCCGTCGGGGGTGGCCCAGGGCCTGTCGATGTTACGAAAAGCGGGCCGGTTCGTCGAGTACAGCGTGATGAGAGAACCGGCCACCGTCGACTGGACGGTCATCGGCGACAGCAAAGAACTCGAGGTCCGTGGTGCCCACCTCGGCCCTTACTGCTGGCCGCCGGCGATCGGCCTGCTCGAGGGAGGCTCGTTGCCGATGGACCGGATCGTCACTCACCAGTTGCCGGTCGAAGACTTCGCTCACGGCCTGAAGCTCGTGGCGGACGGCCGCGAGTCGGTCAAGGTCTCGCTGGTCGGCTTTTAGCCTAGGCCGCGCCCTCACCGAGGTACGCCCGCCGGACACGGTCGTCGTCGAGGAGCGTCGACGCCTGGTCCGACATCACTATCAGGCCGTTTTCCAACACGTACCCGCGGTCGGCAATTTCCAGTGCCTGGGCGGCGTTTTGTTCTACGAGAAGGACCGTGGCCCCCGAGGCCCGGATCTGCCACGATGATGTCGAAGATCGCCTCTACGATCTGCGGGGCCAGGCCCATGGAAGGCTCGTCGAGAAGTAGCAAATGAGGGCGGCTCATCAGAGCCCGGCCGATGGCCAGCATCTGTTGCTCGCCTCCGGACAGCGTGCCTCCGTCCTGGCTTGCCGGCGTTGCTCGAGGATGGGGAACATATTGAAGACCCGGTCGAAATCCTCGTCCAACTTTCCCTTCCGCCGGTACGCTCCCATTTCCAGGTTTTCCCATGACGCTCAAGCGGGGGAAGATCCGCCGGCCCTCGGGGACGTGACCGATGCCCAGGGCTACCACCTCGTGCGGGGGGACTTGGTCGATCTCTAGCTCGCCAAACCGGATGGTGCCCCGTTGTGGGTGCACCAAGCCGGAGATGGTCCGTAACGTGGTCGTTTTCCCGGCGCCGTTGGCCCCCAGCAGGGCGACGATCTCACCCTCCTCCACATGAACGTCGACATCACGCAGCGCCGGGATGGCGCCGTAGCGGACGCTGACGTCTGACAGCTCCAGCAGCGCCACCTACGTCTCCCCGGCGGTCGGCCCGGCCGCTTTACTGCTCAGGGGGTTTTCGGGGCCGTTGGGGCTACCCGCAGTGGCGCTTTCGTCGGCCACTCGTTTGCGCTGGCGGGAGGTGCCGAGATAGGCCTCGATAACCGCTGGATCTCGCTGGACTTCGGCTGGGGTCCCGGCGGCGATGATCTTGCCGAAGCTGAGCACGATGACGCGCTCGGCGATCGACATTACGAGGCCCATGTCGTGCTCGATCAACAGCACGCTGATGCCTAGCTCGCTGTTCACCCGCCGGATAACACGCGCCAGCTCGATCTTCTCGGACGGGTTTGTGCCGGCGGCGGGCTCGTCCAGGAGCACCAGCTGCGGCCGGGTGCCAAGTGCCCTGGCGATCTCCAGACGGCGCCGATCGCCATAGGGGAGCGAGCTGGCCAGGTCGTTAGCCCGCTGCCGGAGGCCGACGAAGTCGAGCAACTCCAGCACCCTGGCGTCGCTTTGGCGTTCCTCTCGCCGGGCACGGGGTAAATGGAGCATCGCGCCGACGGGGCCGGTGTGCTGGCGTGATTCGACACCGATCTTTACGTTCTCGAACGTGGTCAGGGCGTTGAACAGCCGGCTCGTCTGGAATGTGCGGGCGATCCCGGCGTGGTTCACCTGGTGCGGTTTGCGCCCGACGACCATGGTCTTGTGCCCATTGGCCCCGTGGAAGACGACCCAACCGTGCTGAGGCTTGTACACACCGGTCAGGCAATTGAACAACGACGTCTTGCCGGCCCCGTTCGGCCCGATGACGGACAGGATCTCCCCCCGTCGCTGGTTGAGGCTCACGTCCGACAGGCTGGTAACGCCACCGAAGCTGAGGGTGACGTTGCCGACCTCGACGATGACGTCCCCCTCCACACAGGCGGCGCTGCCAGTACTGAGCGGACCAGTACTGAGCGGACCAGTGCTGGCCGGACCAGTGCTGGCCGGACCAGTGCTGGCCGGACCAGTGCTCATACCGCCTGCCCGACCGGCTCGCTCATGGCATCGGCCGTACCGACGCCGTGCTCGGCCAGACCGATCTCACGCTTGCGGCGCTTGGACGGGATTATGCCTTCGGGCCGGAAGATCATCATGACAATCAGCAGGGCTCCAAGGTACATGTAAAGGTCCTGGGGTTGGTACCCGAACAGGGGGTGGACCTGCAGGAACCACTGGAACCATTCAATTACCGCGGCCCCGAGCAATGCTCCCCAAATGGAGCCCATACCGCCAAAAATGACCAGGACAAGGACCAAGATCGACACCTGGACGGTAAAGTCGCCGGGCTCGATGTAGCTGATTTGACTGGCGGTCAACAGGCCGGCGAACCCTGCGGTAGAAGCGCCGATGGCGAAGGCCATCACTTTGTACTTGAGGACGTTGATGCCGCTGGCCTCCGCCGCCACTTCGTCCTCACGGATGGCCGACCACGCCCGGCCCACACGCGAATTGTCGAGCGACCAGAACGCCAGCATGCTCAAGACCACGAAACCGAGGAGCAGGTAATAATACGGGAGGTCGGAAATTCCCCAGATGTAGTGGAGACCAAGCAGGTTGAAACGGAAATGGGGGATACCGAGGGCTCCCGCTGCCCCGCCGGTGAACCCACCCAGGTTCGTCGCCACAATTTCGATGATCTCGCCGAACCCCAGCGTCACAATGGCGAGGTAGTCGCCGCGTAGCCGCAGCGTCGGCGTACCCAGCAGCACCCCGGCCAGCATGGCCGCCAGGATGGCGAACGGGATGATCCAGAACATGTTCAGCGTAATGGGAGGATGGACCGGTAGGGCCCCGGACCAATACGCGGCCGTGTAGGCGCCTATTGCGTAAAAGGCGACGTACCCGAGGTCGAGCAGGCCGGCGAAGCCCACGACCACGTTGAGCCCCAATGTCAGCAGCACGTATATACCTATTTGCTGTACTAGTACGCCCTGCCAGTAGCCCGAAATATGCATAGGGACCACTACGGCCAATACGAGGGCCCCGGCATAAAGCAGGTACCGCGTCCTGCGGTCCGGCAGCAAACGGCTCGGGGCCGAGGTGATACTGTCGCTCACCTGGCGGATCCGGGCGCCGTAGCGAGCCTTGGCCACCATTAGCCCGGCCATCGCCAGCCCCAGGCCGAGGAAAATGAGCACTCGGGGAGTGAAGAGTGAGCCCGTCAGCCCCGAAAGCGGCGAGGTCGCACTGCCCTCCGGCCCCAGCATGACGGCCAGCACCAGGAAACCGATAACGCACCCGAGTGCCCGCCTGAAGTTGGGGTTTGCCTTTGTACGTTGCCACCACGACCGGTGGACGGGGGGCCGGGCCGGGGCGTGAGAGGGGCCGGTCGGCGATAATGTACCCGTCCCGAACGGCTGTTGTCCCCCTCGAGTGGTCATGCCGACCGTCCCAGGCGCTCACCCAATATGCCCGTGGGCCGGAACAGCAGCACGAGCACCAGGATGCCGAAAGCGACGACGTCGCGCCACGATGCGCCGACGCAGGCGCTGGGCAGGTTCTCCGCTACCCCCAGCGTCAGCCCCCCTAAGACGGCGCCCCTGATGTTGCCGATGCCTCCGAGTACCGCGGCGGTAAAGGCCTTGAGCGCGGGCGTGAACCCCATGGTGTAGACGACACCAGCACTGATACCGAAAAGGAAACCCGCCGCGCCGCCGAGCAGGCCACCCAGCACGAAGGCCTGCGAGATAACTCGGTCGATGTCGACTCCCATGAGGCTGGCCGTTTCAGCGTCCTCGGCCACGGCCCGGATGCCCCGGCCGAGCTTGGTCAAAGCCACCACCCGGTCCAGGAAGGCGAACATGGTGATGGCGGACACGGCGATCAGGACGTAGTAGCTCTGCACCTGCGCGCCGAAGATCGTGAACAGCGTCCCGGTGAAGCTGACCGGGACCTCAACCGCGTCCCGCCCGAACTCCTTGCCGGCCAAGTTGAAAAGGAAGTAGGAGGCGCCGATGGCGCTGATGAGGAAAGCCAGCCTGGGAGCGTGACGTCGGCGCAAGGGCCGGTACGCCACTCTTTCCAACAGGAACGCCACCAGCCCGCCCGCTAGAGCGCCGCCCACGATGCCCACGAGGGCAAAACCCACCTCGCTGAGCCCTGTCGGCTGGCGACTTCCCACCATGGCCTCCAGGATGAAATAACCGGCGAACCCGCCGGCCATAAACACTTCGCTATGAGCGAAATTGATTAGCCGCAGTACTCCGTACACCAGGGTGTAGCCAATGGCGATCAGTGCGTAAAGGCATCCGTTGGCCAAACCCCCAATAAACAAGCTCCAGAAGTTCTGGGTGAAGCACATCGGCGATTTCTCCAGTGGCCCGTTTTCTCGCCAGCACAAGCAATGGCGACCGGAATGCTACACATTGTTGCATCCCGGTCGCCTGGCTACTTGTCTTGCTTTATTTGGCCAGTGTCAGGGGGCCAAGCCGACGACGCCGATCTTGCCGTTCTTCACCTGGTAGATGTAGACGGACTTGCCGGCGATATTGCCGTCGGCTTCGAAATGGACAGTCTTGGTGAGGCCCATGTAAGTCACACTGTGGAGGCCTTTGACGATGCCGGCGCGGGTAACGTTGCTCCCGAGGGACTTCATGACCTGGATGATGGCGTTGGTGGCGTCATACGCTTCGGCAGAGTAGGTCCCGACGGGGAACTTGGCCAGCTTCTGGAACGCCTTGGCGAACGAAGTCGCCGCCGCTTGAGACGTCAGGTCGGCGCAGGCGCAGCTGATGTAAGTCCCGTTGGCTACCTTGGCCCCCGCTTCGCTCACGTAATGGGGGTCGAGACTGCCGTCGTCGGATAGAAGCGTCCCCGTGTAACCGGCTGTACGCAGCGACTTGGCCAGTAGGGCGAAATCGCAGTAGTACCCGGCGTAGAAGGTGACCGGGGCCTTGCTCGACTTGATGGTCGTGGCCAGGGCCGGGTACTGGTCGACGTTGCCAGTGTTACCACTGCCGCACTGGGTGGTGGCCAAAGCGGTCTGGTGCGTCAGCTTTATGCCGAGCGTCTTGGCCTCCGTATCGAACGCGGTTACCAGGCCACTGGCG
This sequence comes from uncultured Acidimicrobiaceae bacterium, assembly GCA_963749305.1. Classification (GTDB taxonomy): domain Bacteria; phylum Actinomycetota; class Acidimicrobiia; order Acidimicrobiales; family Palsa-688; genus Fen-671. The sequence goes on along the minus strand of CAVVMN010000007.1, from coordinate 166,955 downwards.
TACGTGCTGCCGTCGTCCACGCTGTAAACGGACTTCGCCTTCAACACGTGGGATACAAATTGGGCATCGGATGGGCCCTGGGCGTTATCGTCTGCGACGACGCGGAAGAAGTTGTGCCATCCCTTTTGGGCCAATATCGGGGCCGTAGCCGAGGGGCTTACGGTGGCCAGATTGGCGGCCGAGAACGTAGGCTCGGCCGCCTCAGTGGCCGTGGAGAAGGACGGCCCGACTACGGCAACCACCTTAGAGTTGCTCACCAATTCCTGGGCTGTGGTCGGCGAAACGGTGGCCGAGCCCTGATCGTCGGCCGCCTTGTACTGGAGGGTAAAGGGGAGCTTCCCGGTGGCGTTGGCTTGATTTATCGCCAGTTCGACCGAATACTCCATGTTGAGCCCGAGCTGTGCGTTGCCGCCAGAAAGCGGGCCTTCGTAAGCGATGATGTAAGTGGGTTTCATTCCGGCGGCGTTGGCGGGGAGGGCGGTCGCACTAAGCGATAAAGCCGACACCGCGACGGCCACGGCAGGCGCGAGGGCCTTTTTCCAGGTTCCGTGCATGTATCTCCTCTCGTGCGCGCGTGCCTGACGACGAAGCAACTTTCGGCCGCTGGCGTTTGAGCGCGGTGGGTTGTGAAGGTCCGTCTTCAGTTCAATACCTGGCTGTGTCAGGCCATGACCGATCGGACTAGCTTTGTCTGCGCGAAGCATTGGGGGAGGAGTATAGAGGCGTTCTGCTGGCGCTTTGTTGCGCGGCCCAGCGGTGACGTCGCCGCCGTTTCTGCACTAGGCGGCACGATTACCACTGTGCGTGGCAAATAGTTGCGGCGACTCGGTTTAGGAAGGCACCGGTCTGCGACACGGCCTTGGCCGCCGGGCACCGAGCCACCGAGCCTGCCCGTGAGTTCGTCAGGGCACAACGGCGACGGCGACGACTTCGGCCGATGTGAGTTCCACAAGCTCTCTGGGCCCGATGGAGAAAACCGCCCTGGGAGTGCCAGCCGCCGCCCAGACCACGTCGTAGTCGAGCAGGTGCTCGTCCATAAGGGTTTCGATCGGTTCCGAATGGCCTACTGGGGGCACGCCACCAATGGCGAACCCCGTCCTGGCGCGTACGAAATCGGCCCGCGCCCGTTCCACGGGACCGACTAACTCCGCCAGGCGGTCCTCGTCGACCCGGTCAACGCCGGACGCAAGCACGAGTACGGGTTGATCGCGGGCCACTGACCGGAAAACCAGGGATTTCACTATTTGTGAAATGTCGCACCCGATGGCCGCCGCCGCCTCGGCGGCCGAGCGGGTGCTATCGGGCATCTCGATAACCCTGCTCGAGACGCCGCGTCGGCGTAGTTCTTCGGCAAACCGGCTGGCGGTGGCGCTGAGCTCGTCCATGCTGGTCGTTTTACCTGATCGACCACCGGGCCCGTCCAGCCGAGACCTGGCGTAGAAGGTTGCATAACGGAACTCACCCACTACGCTACCTGTCATGCCAGAACAGGATGGGCCAGAACAGCATGGGCCAGAACAGGATGGGCCGGCGACGTCGGCTCTCGTGGATGGTGGCGGGCGGGCGGGCCGGGATGGGGATCAGGGCGTTGAGGTCCGCCGGCGGGTGGTGACGTGGGAGGACCCGCTTCCCGGGGCGGCGCTTTCTGTGCAGCTCAGCGGGCTCGAATTCCTACAGAGCATTGTGGCCGGGCGCGTCCCGCCACCCCCCGTAATGCTCCTGCTCGGTATCGGCATGGTCGAGGTCGTTCACGGGCGAGCCGTCTTCAGCCTTGACGTCGGGGAGCACCTGTACAACCCGATCGGGTCGGTCCATGGTGGGGTCTTCTGCACACTGCTCGATTCGGCCATGGGGTGCGCCGTCCACTCGACCTTGCCTCAGGGTAAGGGCTACACAACTCTGGAACTCAAGGTCAACCTGGTCAAACCGTTACGCGTGACCACGCCCACGGTTCTCGGCGAGGGAAAGGTGCTCAGCTCGGGCCGAAGAGTGGCCACCGCCTCGGGCCAGATCCTGGGGCCAGACGGGGCTCTTTATGGCCACGGCACCACCACCTGTCTTATATTCGATTTGCCGTCGCCGAACTAGGCACAGGAGACGCCCACCAAATGAGCCCCGAGAGCCCATGAGCACACCAGAGAAGGGGACAACCCCGAACTCGGGCGACGAAGGCCACAACCGCGCCGGTTTTGGGCCGGGGCACCGGCCGCTGGTCCGTGTCCCCGCCGGCGACCTTGTGGCCGACACTGCCCAGTCGGCGGGCATGCAACGGCTGGAGGCCATTTCGGGAAAGCGAGTGGGGGCCGAGCACATCTGGATGGGGCGCACCGTCGTGCCGCCCGGAGCCCGCTCGGCTGACCACCATCATGGGCGGTCCGAGACCGGTATCCATGTGATCTCGGGCCACCCCGTTTTCGTGTTCCTGGACGCAGGAAAGGAAGTGCGGCTCGAGACCGAGCCTGGCGATTTTGTGTGGGTACCGCCTTTCACGCCGCATCGAGAGGAGAACCGCGACCTCGAAGACGAGGCCGTCGTCGTGATTGCCCGGAGCACCCAAGAGGCCATCGTCGTGAATTTGCCGGGCCTGGGATAAACGTAAACGGGCGCCGTGTGCGCGCTTGGTCCGGGCCCCTTGTTCGCTAAGCATTGTTTAGGTGCGTTCTCTATTTGTCCGAGCCGGTGGTAATCACCGGTGCCGGCTCGATCAGGCGGAAGAACCTTCTGCCCCGGTGCGAAAGTCGAAGCTAGCGGTCAAGCCTCCATCGGCCGTTACGGTGGAGGCAAATAGAGCCGACGCCCCCGACGAAAGCAGGAAAGCAGCCGCCTGCGCCACCTCGTCGGCCCCCGGGAGCCGGCCGATTGGTTGACGAGCTTCCCGGGTGGCCAGGAACCTCGCCGGGTCAGCGGCGGCGGCGAGGTGACGCTCGAACAGGCCCGCTCGCATCGGTCCGGGGGCCAGGATATTGATGCGCACGCCGTGACGGGCGTAATCCAGGGCAATCGTGCGTATAGCGCTGGAGAGGGCTGCCTTGGAGGAAGAATAGGCGGCTAGCTGTTGCTCTCCGAACTGTGCGTTGACACTGCTGACCGCTACGACGGCGGCGTACCGGGCTGAGGTCAACAACGGCAGAAGTTGTTGCAGGGCAAGGACGTTGCCCAAAACGTTGACTTCCCAGGTCCTGCGCCAGACGGCGATGTCCTCGTCGCCCAGGACCCCGACATCGAGCACGGCCGCCGAGCCCACATAGCCCAGCGAGACCACTCCGCCTCGGGCTCCGGCCATAACGGCGGCAATGGTGTGCCGCCAGGTACCGGTGTCGGTAACGCTGCCTTGGACGACGGTGAAGTTCGCGGTACAAGCCAGGTCCTCCGCCGGGGCGGCCGTGTCAACGCCGTAGACGCTCACCCCCGTCGAGGTCAGTAGCCGCGCGATCTCCCTCCCGAGACCGCTCGACGTGCCCGTAACTACCACCTGTTCGGGCAGGGCCAGCTTCCACTCGGTCATTCCTCGCTCCTTCGGGGTGGGCGTCGTGGGGCTAACTTACGGTGCTCGTGCACCGCCGGCCCGGCCCTCAGCTGTGGGGCGGGACGACAACCTGCAGTTGGCTCCACGGCAGGTTGGCGATGACCTGGTACTCCTGTTCGTAATCGTCCGGGGCGGTCCTGAAGGACTGTTCTAGGGGGCCACCTCCGCCGACGAAGATGCAGCACTGGCCGTTGGGCTTGTGCTGCCATGACCCTGTGGGACCGGAGTTGCCCTCGTCGGTCCAGGTCCCGGTGGCGTAGTCGGCCTCGATCCCGTCGGACCCCCCGTGGTCGACCACGACGAAACCTCTCTGCTGGCCGGCTATGCATACCTCATGCTCGAACGACGTGGTGTCGTAGTCGGCGCAGTTGACGCTGGCGGCGAAGCGGAACCATTGGCCTTCAGCGGGGTACCCGGGGTGGTAGCCACAGTCGCCCCGGTCGGCCGGGTAGATGGCCGTGGTGCAGTTGACCACCTGGAGGCCGATGGCGTGGTTGATGGAGCCGGAGAGTACGTCAGCCTCGGTGACCTCTGTGGCCAGGTTGGATATCCCGGTGGCGGTCTCCCCGTACGGCCAGGGGAAGGTGCCCGAAAAGGTGTTGAGGGGCGCCTTGCCCGCCCAGCAGGCGCTCCAACCGCCGCCGGCTTTCGCCCCGGTGAGGTGATGAGCCTGCCAGAGTTCCCAAACCGTGTTGCTGCTGGGCTGGTAGACCGTCACGATGTAATCGGTCGGGCCGCTGGTAGGTGCCCATGACGGGACCGGAGCGGTGGCCCCGGTATTGGCAAGGAAATCGTTGCAGCCCGGTTGGACCACGAGCGGCACCATCGGTTGGTTGGCCGGCACCCATACCACTGGCCGTCCGTTCACTCCTACATTGCCGTAGTTGACCTGCCAGTCGCTGTCGAACTCCTTGACGATCGCCGCACTATCCCGGGCGACGGGCCAGGAGGTTACGTCCCGGTTGAAGAGGCTGCTCGGCATCAGCGGGGCCGGCGGGACGGCGTCGCTCGCTCCAGCGGTCGGGCACGTCGGGCCGGCGCCCGCCGAGGCGGTGGGACAGGACGACGCAGCGTGGGATGGGACGGTGTGGGATGGGACGGTGTGGGATGGGACTGTGTGGGATGGGACGGTGTGGGATGGGACAATGTGGGCAGCGAGGGGTGGCACCCCGCCCACCGTGCTTGCGGGTAAACCGAGGGCAAGCGCTCCCGCCAAAGATACAGCCGCCGACATCTCTCGGTTATTTTCGGCCGATTTGCGAGGGAACTTGAGGCTATCGCCACTCGGTGCTATGGCAACGCCGATTCGGTCCGGCCGATCGTGGGGGGGCCGCCTTTCGTGGGTTAACGTACGAAGAGGCCGCTTTTGGGTGCAGTTATTTGTTCCGGGCGTGAATTCTGTCGAAACCAGGCCTGAAGCGCGCCGAGAAGCGCGAACCGCGCCCAGAAGGGCGCTCAAAGACCACCGAGAGCCGCTCAAGTACCACCAAGAGAGCTTGAAAGCGGCGGCCGGGAGATGACCCAATGGCCTGCTTGAACAATAATGGCCGTGACGGACCAGCCATCAAGGAGAGACCGCAGTGCGTTCTGTGCCTACCGCCGAGGAGAAGAGGTTTTACGAGGAAAACGGTTTCGTACCTATCGACCCGTTCTTGAGTTCCGAAGAGCTCGACGAATGGCGCCGAGTGGTCGACGAGGCGGTGATGTCGCGTGGAGGTCAACGGTTTTCCATCCCGGTCGACGAAGGCCCGGGCAGCGCCGTCAGGCGGGAGTCGACCGAGGACCGGGAGTACTACGACCGGGTGTTCATCCAGCGCGTCAACCTCTGGCAAACGGATGTCGCTTTTCAAAAGCTGCTTTTTCAGAAGGAACTGGGGCAGTTCGTGGGCGAGATGGCCGGCGTGGAGGGCCTGAGGGTATGGCACGACCAGGCTCTGATAAAGCAGCCCTACGCCAACCCGACGGCCTTCCATCTCGACGTACCGTACTGGTCGTTCACTTCCCCCGACGCCATTACGATCTGGATCGCCCTCGACGACGCCACCCTCGAGAACGGGTGCCTGTACTACGTACCCGGGAGCCACAAGGCGCAGAAGTTTGACAACGTCGATATTGGTAAGGAGATAGGGGCTCTTTTCGACGTGTACCCGGAGTGGCGCGATGTGGCTCCCGCCCCGTCCCCGGTCCGCGCCGGAGGAGCATTACTGCACAATGGGCTTACGTTCCATGGCGCTGGCGCAAATATGACACCAGGGTGGCGCCGGGCCATCACTTGCGCCTATATGCCCGACGGGTCCACCTTCAACGGACAACAAAATGTCTTGCCGCCCGAGTACTTGAAGAGCTTGTCTATCGGGGACCTGCTCGACTACGAAGAACAGAACCCGCTTGTTTTCCGGCACGGAGCACGGCTCTAGTTGTTGGTCCTTGGGGGAGAGAAGCTCAGGGGAGCAGGTCCAGGGTCCCTAGCATGTCGTGTTCGGTGGGGCCGCTTTGGTGATCTGGTACCGATAGCGTCAGTGGCGTGGGCGAGTCGGCGATGAACTCCTCGGCCAGTTGACGTAATAACGGGATCCGGGCCGCGCCATCCAAGAGGATTTCGATGGCGTGCAGCATAGCCCCTACGGAAGTCGTCGGACCACGAACAGCCACCCGGCCCGATAGAACAGCTTCGCCGGCCTCACTTTTGGCTTTGAGGATGGCGCACACTTCCTCACGGGTGGTAAAGCCGTCGCCGTCCACCTGGATGCTGGTGTCGTCCGTCCTCACCAGGAGTTGGCCGGCCGCATCGAACTCTACGATCACTGCCTCCGCGTCAAGCTGGACGCGAGCGCGTTGGTGGCCCACGACTTGACGGATGCGCAAGGCTGTGGTGGGCTCCCTTTCGAGGGCGTCCACCAACTTGTCTATCCACCAGGCCAGTGTTTTTGGTCCCCTCATCTCTGGGTCAGTCGGCATGTTCCACCACGCCCAGGAACTCGCCTTCCCTCTGGTCTCCTCCCAGGCTCGCCGTCCATTTGCCGGCGCCACAGAGCTCGTGGATGAACCCTGCCCCTGGGGCCATCGGCTCTGGGCAGACGATCTGCGCCACGCCGGTGACGTCGAAGACGATCCGACCGTGGTCGCGCCCGTCATCGAAACCGATCAGGACGTGCTCGGGGAGGCTCGGTAAACGGCGGTCGGTCCGCAGCGCAGCCGAACCCCCGGGGACGCGGTAAAGCGGGCCCGCCCACCGACCGCGACGTTCGATCCGCAAGGCTGGTCCGGAAAAACGCCGCTCCTGCCCGCCAACGCGGATGGTCAGCAAGGACGCCCCGGTCGTATGCGCCCGGTTGGTGGGGCGGGACCAGACGAACGTCGGCCCCGGTCGCTGGCCCAGGAAAGCGCCCCACTCCCAGCCGGCATCGTCACCCCACCGCCAGCGGCCCCAGTTGTGGTCGTGATAGGCGGAAAAGAAAGACAGCTTGTGCTCGTGGCCCAGCAACTCCAGACGACCTTCAACGGCGAGGCGTGGCAAAGCCCTCCAGGAAATCCAACCGGGACCAAACGGCAAGCGGTCCTCGACAATGATGGCGCGCTCCAACGGTTGGGCAATCAAGGAGGCCTCGATCCCGGGGCGGGCCACCGAAACGGCGACGCCGCCATCCTCTGTGAACACGAACCCGACCGAGCCCAGCCCCAACCCTGCCAGGTCGGTGTAGGCGGAGCGCGCCTCCTGGACGTCCGCTCCCCCGAACCATCCGGTGCGGGGATGATGGAACAAGGCACAGCCGACGGCAATGGCCGTTGCTGTAGACGGGTCGCCGTGCATCGACGCATTGACCAGCCCTACCGTTCCCGAAGCATGGTCAAAAAGATTGAGGTGAAGCCAGTCCTTGGCCAGGCTGGCGGTCGGGTCGAGCAGGGACGGAGGCCGCATGTGGTCAACGGACCGGTCGACCCACCGGCCGAAAGTGGTGGGAGCGAGCATCAGACAGCGAGCGGTACCCGGGCGAACTCTGGCGCAGACAGCATTATCGGAGCAGCCCGCCTTCGTCGAGCGTGATGTCTGGAGGCCTTGCCACTCGTGGCGGGGCGGCAGTATCGACCCCCAAGGCTTCCACGGCGGCGACTAGTTGCCGGGCAACGGCCCAGATGCCAATTAGTGCGTCAAGGATGTGAACTCGTTCGGGCTCGGGCAACTCAGCACGTGGGATGGGCAGTGCGCCATTGTCGAACGCATGAAGGGCATCGGGCAGATCTGCCGCCAAAAGCAATGCCAAATCATTAGCCAGGTCTTCGAGGACCGGGCTCGGAGGCGCCCCCGAGAGCCACTCGTCGATCTGCAGGCGTTGCCAGATGGCATCCCCGTTGATCGCCCCTCGCGACCGCTCGAGCTGTGCCCGCATACGGGCGCCGTCGGCGGTCCGGCTCATCTGCCGGCCAACGGCGGCAAAACCGGCGATCTGGGCGCCGATGGCATCGGCTCCCGAAACGGCGAAGAGCGTGCCCAGGCGGGCAGCCAGGCTACCGAGCAGGTTGGCGGTGTTCCGAGGGTCGTCATTGGCGGCGTCGCCGTCCTCGAACGAGACCCGGACGCCGGCGTCGGAGCTCACGAAGAGGTCCGCCCTCTGCCGCGCTTAGTCGCCTCGCCTGTCGGGCCCGGGCGGCGGGGGGAGCTCCCGGCGCCTGACCTATTTTGGGCTAGTTTTCCCGGCGGCCCGGCCGCCTTTTTCGCCGGCACCGCCTTTTTCACCGGCACCGCCTTTTTCACCGGCACCGCCTTTTTCGCCGGCACCGCCTTTTTCGCCGGCACCGTCTTTCTGGCCTCCGCTTTCTTGGCTGGCCCTGCCTTTGTCGCCGGCGCCGTCTTTCTGGCCTCCGCTTTCTTGGCTGGCCCTGCCTTTGTCGCTGCTACCGTCTTTCTCGCTGGTACCGTCTTTCTCGCTGGTACCGTCTTTGTCGCTGGCACCGTCTTTGTCGCTGGCACGGGCTTTTTGGCTGGTACCGCCTTTTTCACCGGCGCTGCCTTGGTTGCCGGCGAACCGGACCGGGACGCCTCGGTGACCCGCACCTGCCGGGGACGTTGACGAGGCTCTGGCGCTGGTGCGGAGCTGACCGTGAAGGAGACCTGAACCGTCGCCCCCTTCATACCGAGCAGCACGAGGGCGCCGTCATACCGGCCGGGATCTGCTTCAACCGGGACGTTGACCAGCAATCGCAATTGGCCGACGGCCCCGGGGGCGACGAGAGCCGAGGCTGGCACCGCCACCGCTTCGGGGAACCACGTCGTACCGTCCGCTCGTACCAGAGGTGTCAGCATGGGTGTGGCGATCACGTGGACCTGTTGTTGGTTGTCTACTTCAAAGGTGATTTCAGTGACGTCACCGGGCGCGCCCATTCCCTGGAGGACCATATCGGGCTGGGGTCGGAGGAAAGTTCCCGGAGAGGCGGGGCCTAAAAGGCCACGCAGGCTCCGGAGGTAGCGCAGGGTCTCGTCGGCCAGGCGGGCCTGGAAGTCCTGTTGCAAGGCGAAAACCTCGGCGCCGGGCCGGTGGTCCGGCTCATCCGTAGGGCTATGGATGATGCGCACCAATTCTGGTCCTCTCTGGCCGGCTGTTGCCACCCGCTCGGGTCACTTCATGCGCTCGACCACGTAGAGCAACATCTCCCGCAGGAAGCGCCGGTCCTCATTGTCTTCGAAGAACGCCAGTGGCTGGCTGTCGGCGGCCAGTGCCCGCTCGCAGTACTGCCAGGCCAACCGCCGCCCATGCTCGAGTGATCCTCGCTGCTCCATTGCCTCTCGGAGCCACGCCACCTCGGCCTCGGTTTTGTCATAACGGTGCTGCCGAAGCAATGCCAGGGCGCGACGGCGCTCGCGCTCAGGCGCGACGCGCAGGAAATGGAGGAGCATTACCGTCCGCTTTCCCTCCCACAGGTCGCCGTCGGGTTCCTTCCCGTAGAGCTCAGGTTCGGCCTCCAGGTTGAGCAGGTCATCACTGATCTGGAAGGCAATCCCGGCCAAATGACCAATCTCTACCAGGGGGACCAGGTCTGCGTCTACCGGGAAATTGGCGCCGGGCGGGGCACCGCACAGGACGCCGATCCGGAGGGGGGCAATTACCGTGTACCAGCACGTTTTCTTGTGGGCCATGCGCACGTAATCGCGGTCGGTCAAGTCGAATTCCTGCTCGGCGATCCACGCCAGCTCGATGGCTTGGCCCTCGACCGACTCGCGGGCCATGCGCTCGACCTCGCTGAAAACCAGCAGGGCCTTATGCACTCCTATGTGCCGCGTGTTGTCGAGCAACAGCTGGACGGCCATCACGTTGGTGGCGTCGCCCACGTTTACGGCTATGGGAGCCCCCATATGCTTGAGCATTGTGATGCGACCTCTGCGAAAATCAGAGGCATCCTCCACGTCGTCGTGGAGCAGGAAAGCGTTGTGGAAAAGTTCGAGCGCGGCGGCCGAACAGGCGGCTTGGTCGGTGTGCCCTCGAGCGGCGCGGGCGGCTGAAAGGCAAATGGCAGGGCGAAGGCCTTTTCCTTCGCGGAAGGGGTAATCCGCTAAAAGGTCATAGAGCGGTCCGTAGCCGGTCTGCCGGTTGCGGGCGAGGAGCGCCTCGATCTGCTCGTTGACACAGTTCCGAGCCTCGCCGAGCGTACGCTCAACGAGCGCCCGCTGGTATGGCATCCGTCGGGGTCCCCTGTTTGGTCAGCTCGTGTAACTTTTCGATGTCAGTTGCTACCCTGGCCTTTTGCCGATCGGGCCGCGGCCCTACACTATAGTGACGTCAACTTGCTCGAAAGGACGTGACGATGGGTTCTCCGAGCAGCATCACGGTCACCGAAGGCGGTACGACCAACCTCGACATACAGGGTCTCGACGACATACAGGTCACGCTCAACGTACCGGACCCGATAACCACGAACAGCACCAGCACGACAACGTCGTCTTTGGCCATCACCCAGCCCATACAGCTGGACACCAGTTCGCAGATGGCGATCACGCAACCGATCGTGATGGACACCACGTCAAGCATGACGCTCGACGTGAAGCCTCTGTCGATGGAGCTCGACGTGAAGCCGGTGGTAATGGACCTGTGCGTCACGCTCAAGTTGGCCGATCTTCCCACTCAGCAGGTGCGCCGTCCGTACGAGCGGTCCTACGCGCTCACCCTTTTCGGGCGGGAAGTGCTGGGTTTGCACATGAGCGGGGAGAGCCAGATCATCATTGAAGACCTGCCCCATGGGCCGTCGATGGTATGGGGCCCGGTCGTCGGGGTACGCGAGGGCCGGTTTTCCCCGGCCGACCGCCGTCCCGGTCCTGACGGCCTACGCATAAAAATTAAGCACTAAAGGCCAACTGTGCACGAGACGCTGCCCTCTTACGACATCGTTGACCATGCAGCTGACGACGCCGTGTTCTTCTATGGGCCGCCTTCTCGCCTTCAGGGGTCAGTCCGCCTAAGCAACAAAGGTGATGAGGTGGTTGTGCTCCGTCGCGCCCGCCTCGTGCTCGCCGGCGGCGAGGTCGTCTCGATAAGCCGTCTCAGGACCACACGTCTGCTGCCCGGCACCAGCGGCGAGGTCCCCGCAGTGTTCGCCATTGGGCGCAGCACGGCACCGGGTACGTACCGCGGCCTGGTCGAACTGGCGGGTGTCAGTCATCTGGCGTTAGTCCAGGTCACCGAGCTGGCCTCGGTGATGGTCACCCCTAACCTCCTGGTGGTTGAGTCCGAGCCCGGTGGGACGGTCGAAAAAGAGGCCGTCATCGCCAACCATGGCAACGTCGACACCCGTCTCGACGCTTATAACGCCCTCCCTCTAGATGACGAGCTGCTTGGCTGCTACGTCCTGCGCAACGCGGCGTTGGCGTTTTCAGACCGGGAAGTGCGGACGCTGGACGAGCTGCTCGGAGACGTGGCCAAGGCGACGAAGGCCGGCTTCGAAGCGGCCGGTGTGGCCGGGGTCACGCTGGTCGATGGCAGCGTGACGGTCCCACCCGGCATCGCGCAAACGGTAAAGCTGAGGATTGACCTCCCGCCGCACCTTCGGCACGGTACTCGTTACGTAGGTTCAATGCCGGTAGGTACGAGCTACTTGCGCCTGCTGATCGTGACGCACCACCGTGCTGGAGCGGCGATGGCTTCTGCGCCGGCGGTCAGTTCCGGCGAGCGGCGCCGGCCACCCGCCAGCAGCGCGCAGCGGGCGCCGCGGCCGGCCAAAAAGGCTGGTTCAGCGACCAAAAGTACACGTAAGTGAAACGTAGATAAAGGGGATTGGTCATGAGAGGGATGCGTTCGACTTACCCGCACGGGCCATATCAGGTTCGAGGATGGGGCCCACCGCCTGACCCGACCAGCCAGTTGCTGGGAAGCCTGGGTGATTCCTTGGCCGAAGGCATTGAAAACTTGCTCAGCATCGTCGAACAATCGACCTCGCTGATGAGGCCAATGACAGTGCCGATGGCGCCGGGCGGCCCCTGGGGCCGCGGGCGGTCGAGGCGACGCCACGGTTGGGAACACGCCTTCGGCGAACGCGACGCCCACCACCGGCCAGACTGTGGCTGCGACGCATGACGGTGAGAAATGGCGTGAGCACGGCCGGCCTGACTGCGGCTGTGGCGAGCATCACGAAGGTCCTCGCCACGACAAGCACAAACACCATGGCCACGACCGGGAGCACGACTGCGGCTGTGAAGGCCATCGTGAGCCGGGTTGTGGCTGCCGTGACGATCGCCATGCGTGACTGTGGTTGTGGTCGGTGCGGGGATGACTGTCACTGCATGTGCTGCGTCGACGGGGCCGACCTGGTTGTCGAGACCCGCCTGGGCGAGCGCCGCGTCGTAACCCTCGAAGTTGTCAACGAGCGACGCCGGGAGCGCGACATAACCCTCGAGCTCGGGGCGTTCACGACGCAGGGGCGGTAGCCCAGCTCCCGTGGCGGGGGCAGTCGACGGGGCGACGACCTTCAAACTGGCCCCATGTTCAGAGCACCTGGTGACCATCGTCATCGAGGTGGGAACCGATCGCGAAGGCCCTCGTGACGTCGACGACTGCCTGGTCGCCTGGTCAGATCTCAAAGTGGAGGGCTGCGATATCCGGCCGGTCCGGATCGCGGTGGCGATCCTGCCCCGCGACTGCGGCGCCTACCGGGTGCGATGCGCGTGCGGCTGCTGTTGTTGAGGTGCTGATGGAGACTGAACCGCCCCAAGACCTGAGGCGGCTCGTCCATTCGACCGCCAACCGGATGCTGGAAGAGAGCCTGCGTAACCTCCGCCAACACAACGAGGTACGCCGGCTCATAGCTCGGGGAGAGCTCACTGACCTCGAGTTGAACGCCGCCTATCACGACTACGAGCGCCAGGCTGCGGCGATATACCGCCAAGCGGTAGCGGACCTGACCGTGCGGTACCACGCCAGTCTGGCTGAGCTCGGGGTCGACTACAGCCGTCGCTTCTACGAAGAGGTCCTGGCCAAGTACTCCTCCGGTGACGGGGACCGGCAAAACGGGGCCGGCCCCAGCTGGTCGTTTAATACGACGGTAGGTAGGGGTGACGGCGAGCCCCCGGTCGCCCCGCCAACTGCCGCGCCGACCGGCGACGGGCAGAGGACGAAACGGGTGGCGCTCGAGCTGCACGCGCCGGCTGGTGCAGTGGCCAGTGGAGCGTTTTCCCTGGAGAACCGCCGTGACGAGCCGGCCGATGTCTCGTTCGAGGTGTCGTCCTGGACGGCGTCCGATGGCCGCGTCGTTGACGTGCCCGTTGTACTTTCGCCGGCGGAGTTGCAGATAGCCCCTCGCGCCAGCGCGGACGTGACCATTGCCGTCCGTTTGCTCCCGGACGTATTTGCCCCGGACCAGCTCTACACCACGAGCGTGGTCGTCAAAGGCTATGACGGCCTCGAGCTGCTGCTGACGGTTTGGGCCGAGCCGGTGCGTGGCACTGAGGTGGTGGAAGTGGACGTTGTCGAGGTCACGACGGTAGTGGCCGAGGCGGAAAGCCTGGTCGCCGCCAGTGCTAGCTCCGCCCCGGGTCAACCACGCCGAGGCCAGGCCGGCGGGCAACGGCTCCCGGCGGGCTACCACCGCCAGCCGGTCAGTGAAGGTAGCCGCTCAACCCAGGAAGACGGCGCCCAAGGCAACGGAGCCGAGGAAGGGGGCGGGACCTCGACAGGCCACGGGGCGACGGTCAAAGAGCGGTGGCCACCGCGGCGGCGCCGGCAGCTAGGAAGTCAAGCGCGGGGACGGTGTCGGGCGGTGCCGACCAGCTGAACCCCCATCGTCCGCCCAGGTTGACGATGCCGGCCATCAGCGGCACCTGCCGGCCCCTTGGCAGCAACGGGTACGTGACGAGCTGAGGATGGCCGGCGAACCAAACGGGGCGGCGGGTACCTCGCATCGACGATACGACGACGTCGACGAACGGTTGGTCGGCCACGACGTTGGCCACGGCCTTGGCGGACGTCGGGCTTAGACGGTCGGAAAGCTCGATCAAGAGGTTGGAGGCCTTGGCTTGGCCCGCCCGCCGCCCTTCCTCCAAGGCGCTGGCCACGAGGGCGAGGCGCTGGGCCTCGGCCATCGGGGCAATGGGCAGGTCCACCACCAAAAACGACGCGTGGTTGCCGAGCGAGGTCCGGCGGTCCCGTACCGGTACCACCACGGGGACCAGGGCGCGCAGGCTTCTGGCCTCCAGTCTGGACGCCTGTGCCCATCTGGCCAGAGCGCCGGCCACGAGCCCAACCGAGAGGGTGTGGGCGCTGACGTCATGCCGTCGCTGGACGGCCCGCAGGCGGTGGCCGTCGAGGTCGGCGAACGCCGTCCTGGATGGTCCTCCCGGGGAAGCCGCCAGAGGAGGGCCGGCGGAAACCGGGAGGTCGAGGAACGACATGAGCCCGTCAATTATTTGCCGGTCGAACAAGAGCCCTTCGTTGGGGTACAGAAGGTCGACCAGCCTGTCCAGGCCGTCTTGCCACTGCTGGGACCGCTGCTCAGCCAGCGACTCTTCCAATAGCTCAAGGGTGCTGGGAAATGGACGCGGCCGCCACGGCGCCCGCTCGCCCGGTGGCGCGTCCGGCTGGGTGTCAAGCAGCGCGTAGGCAATTTCCATAGCACTCATGCCGTCGACGAGGGCGTGGTGCCCGCGGAAGAACACGGCACTGCGACCGTCGGCCGCCCCATCCAGCACGGTGATGTCCCAAAGGGGCTGGTGGCGGTCGAGCACTTCCGCGTGCAGCCTCCGGGCGGTGGCCGCCAGTTGAGCCAGGCCTCCAGGCGGCCCAACCCGTTCACGACGTACGTGCCGGTCCAATTCGAAGTCAGCGTCGTCGGCCCAGCGGCCGGGGCCGAGCCGGCCGGGGAGTTCGTGAAAGCGCTGCCTGAGACGGGGCACCCGGTGTACTCGACGCGCCAACAGCTCAATGACGACGTCCCTGGTTATCGGGCCACCGTCGACGTAATGAGGTCCCAGGAGCACCAAGGCCCCCACATTTTGGGCCAGGCCGGTTTCTTCAAGGTAGAAAAAGGCGCCGTCTTGGGCGCTCAACCGGTCAGGGTGGCGGGGCAATCCTCCATGCATTCTTGTTCATTTCACCGGTGGTTGGACAAGGATTGGTGGATTAGGCGCATGCTGACATTTATGAGGTAGTTGTTGGTGAACTCGTCGCCAGTCGGCGGGCCACTCCCTTGACCCAGGATGCGATGGCCGGGGTAAGGCCCGGGTCTACGTGCCCCGGCTTTTCGTACTCGACCGGGGTCGGTGGCCCGCTCCCATCGAGGAAGAGATGGTCTGCCTTCGGGAACTGGACGACCGTCACCCCGCTTCGGCCCTGGAGGCCATGCAACCACGCGTCGAGGTCATTGGCCACAGTGACTTGATAATCGCGATCACCTTGCAGGAAAAGGAGCGGCTGGGCGATCGACCGGGCGGTGGCTATTTCGTTGTAATGGAGGATGCTCAAGTAATAGGCGGGTGACGTCCCGTCGAGGAGGTCCAAGGTCGGGCTGTCTTTCTCGAGCGCGGCCGCATTGCCCATTTGAGAAGCGAGGACGGTCACCTCTGGCAACTCCGCCTTCGCCTGTGCACCAGTTGGCCCGGGCAGTGTGGCCAGGTACCGCACCTGACGCAGGAGGGCAGCGCCCAGGGGTTCCGCTCCTGCGGCCAGGAAGATCACGCCCGCCACCTTGGGGTCACGCTGGGCAATAAGCGGGGCATAAGTCCCGCCTTGAGAGTGGCCGAGGACGAAGATGAGACGGGGGTTCACGGCCGGCTCGTGCTCGAGCAAATTGATGGCCGCCAAAGCGTCAGGGACGTACTCCTGAGTGGGTGTGAACGTGGCCGGGTTGATACTGTTCGGGTAGTCGAGCGTGCGCTTGTCGTAGCGCAATGTGGCAATGCCTTTGGCGGCCAGCCCGACGGCGATGTCGAGGAAGGGCCGGTTCGGCCCGATCGATTCGTCCTGGTTGTTGGGCCCCGAACCGGACACCATAACAATGGCCGGGAACGGCCCCTTTCCGGGCGGGAGGGTCAGTGTGCCTTTGAGTGGCGGCGAGCCGACTCCCACCGGG
This sequence comes from uncultured Acidimicrobiaceae bacterium, assembly GCA_963749305.1. Classification (GTDB taxonomy): domain Bacteria; phylum Actinomycetota; class Acidimicrobiia; order Acidimicrobiales; family Palsa-688; genus Fen-671. Next base: position 150,883 of record CAVVMN010000007.1, on the reverse strand, counting down.
ATCTCCCTGGTGCCTGGGACCACGGGCTCCGGCAGGGGTGCGAGCGTCGTTGTCGTCGGGGTGGCGCCTGCCGGTTGGAGGTGCAGTGCGCTGATCAGACCGTGAGCGTCAACGGCGAGGTTGACTTGCAGTTCGGTTTTGGCGTTTACCGTCACTAAGAAAGCAATGGACGTAGTCGTACTGCTCGTCACCGCGTCCACTTGCAGCTGCTTCACAGAGGCGAAGCTGGCGTTCAATGTCGTCGCCGCCGGTGGTGGGACCGTGGCGAGGTACGACGAGTCGAAATGAGCCGCGACCTGTGCCGGCGGGATCGGTTGGTGCTGCACCGCCGAAACCAGCCACTGAGCTTGTTTGCCCACCGCAGTGGGGGGGAATGCCGGTGCGGCCGACGACGCCGACATTGTCGTCGGTGCCGGGGTTGCCATCGCCGACGCCGACGGGCTGAGGGCCACGGCCGCAACCAGGACGGCGCAAACTGCTGTCGCAACGGCAGCCCGTTGGCCGTGTTGGCCCGACTGTTTCAGCCAGCCAACCGTTGTGGAGGCTCGCCGGCCGGCGCCGGCGGAGAGCACGCGTGCTCGCCGTCTCCTCAATAATTGCTGGTCCTTGTAGCGCACCAACCCCATTTTGGCGTGGTCCCGGGTTTAGGCTCGACGGCAGCGTCAGTAGTACCTGGCCGAGGGGACCGGTGTGTACAGACGGCGGCCGCTGAAGTGAGGGTTCAGAACCGAGATCCAGCGGTCCTTTCGCCCGGGAGCCCAAGATTGGATGGCAAAGCTACGCGCCGCCAGGGCGTGGGTGTCACGCGAGTCGGTAATGTCGGCCCCCTCGCCCGTCACCACCACGTCCCAGCCTTCGTGGGTCGCAGGGTCGATATAGTCCGCTTCGAAGGCCACATGGCCGAGCGGTGCCCAGGCCTGCATTACGTGCGAGCCGGTAATGAAAACGACGGTATGGCCCCATACTGCGAAGTTGACCGGAAAGATCTCTGGGCGTCCCTCGCCGGTGACGACGGCCACCCGGCCATAATCGACCTGCTTTAGTAATTCCAGGCAGCGTTCTTCGTCGAGCGGCTCGAGTGCGGCGTCCCACATCGCAATCTCCTTTCAGACAGTCACGCGGCCACATCGGGCGCCTTGCGGCGGTGACGTTCCCAGGGTCCCACCTGCGCCGTCCGCGGAGGCAGGGCCGAAAGTCACAAAACGGTCTCCGATGGCCTCGGGGACGGCGCTAACGCAGCTCCAGGTTGCCCAGGGGTACTGCCCGCTTTGGGAAGTGCTGCGGTTGAAAAATTACGGGTGGTCCCTACCGGGCCATCAGGACGGCAAGGGACGCCAGGAACCAAAGAACGGCGGCCGCGCCGAGGATGGTACCCCACAGGCCGTACCCGCGTTGGCGGCGCTGGCCCACCCTGTGGAAGTAGACCCTGGGAGCGGTCATGACTCCAGAGTGCAGGACGTCAACTTTTTCGAGCCTCTGGCCGCAGTTCCAGCACCGATGCGACATTGAAGCCTTGTCGGCCATATTGCGGCCGTTCTTGAGCGCCTCGAACGTCTCTTGCTTGTCGCCCATCCTTCTTGCTCAGTCGAATTTGGCCGTTCCCCGGCCCTTACCGGTGACTTTCGTCGTGGCTAACGCGGGACGTTCGGCCCTACGAAGGCGCCCGGCCCCGGGCGCATCATGAGTGAAGGGAACAGCCCAGAAAGAAAGGAACCCAAAATGCGCAGGAAATCGTTCGACGCCATCGTAAGTGTGGGCGGCCTGTTGTTGACCGTGGTGCTGGTGGCCGCCGGCGCCCTGTTGCTGTGGGCGTACAGCTTTGCCAACGGCACCGTCACCAACCAGCTGTCGGCCCAGAAGATCACCTTCCCGACGGCGGCCGCCTTCGCCCAGGCCAAGCCGGGCACCGAGATCACCCCGGGCATGATCCCCTACCTGGCCAAGTACGCCGGCCAGCAGCTGACCACGGGCGCCCAGGCCGAGGCCTACGCCAACCACTTCATCGCCGTGCACCTACAAGAGATCGGGGGCGGCAAGACCTACTCCGAGCTGAGCGGGGCGGCCATGGCCCTGCCCAAGGGCAGCGCCGCTTACACCGCGGCCGAGGCCCAGGTCCAGACCGTGTTCCAGGGCACCTCGCTCAGGGGCATGCTGCTCAACGCCTACGGCTGGTGGCAGATGGGCCAGATCGCCCTCATCGCCGCCATAGCCAGCTTCGTACTGGCCGGGGCCACCCTGCTGCTGTCGGGCTTCGGGCTCTGGCACTACCGCCGGGTGCCGGTGGAGGAGGAGATCCCCCAGTTCGCCGGGGCCACCCCGGTGGGCCAGAAGCTGGCCCCCAGCCCCTCGTAACCGCTTTAGCCACAGGTCCCTGCGCCCCGGCGCCCCGGTCTGGTAACCCAGCCGGGGCGCCGGCGCGTCTGGGGTGATATAGTATTCAGTAATTTCCGAAATTAGTGTGGACACTGGGCAGATGGAAGCCAGTGCCAGTTAGAAGCGGACGCCAGTTAGAAGCGGACGCCAGTTAGAAGCGGACGCCAGTTACTAGCGAACGAGGTGACGCGTGGGCCAGGTCGCTGTGCATTTCCAGGCTCTCTCCAAGCGCTACAGGACCGTCGCCGCGCTAGACGACCTCAGCCTGGACGTAGCGGAGGGGGAGGTGCTCGGTTATCTTGGCCCCAACGGGGCGGGGAAAACGACCACGATCCGGCTGTTATTGGGTTTGTTAAGACCGACGGCCGGCCATGCCGAGATCTTCGGCCTGGACTGCCAGCGTCAGACTGTCGAGGCTCACCGGCGGCTGGCTTACGTACCCGGGGAGGCCAACCTGTGGCCGGCATTGACCGGGGCCGAAACGCTTCACGTGCTCGGGCGCGTCCAGGGGCGAGTGGACGAAAAATACCGCGATGACCTCATTTCGCTTTTCGACCTGGACCCGTCGAAGAAAGTACGGGCCTATTCGAATGGGAACCGTCAGAAGGTCTTATTGATCGCGGCGTTGATGTGCCGCCCTTCTCTGCTTGTCCTCGACGAGCCGACATCGGGCCTGGACCCGCTTATGGAGCAGGCCTTCCGACAGTGCATCCAGGAAGCCAAAAGACACGGGCAGACGGTGTTTTTATCGTCGCACATCCTGAGCGAAGTCGAATCACTTTGCGACCGGGTCGCCATCTTGCGCCAGGGGCGGTTGGTGGAGTCCGGGACCCTAGCCGATATGCGCCATCTGTCGGCCACGACCGTCGAGGCCACTTTCGACGGCCCGGTGCCTGACCTGTCTCGAGTGCCGGGGGTGAGTGCCGTCCATGCCGACGGGCGGGTCGTGCAGTTACACGTCACGGGCACGGTGGAGCCACTTTTGCAGGTATTGGCCGGCGCGCATGTCACCCAACTATTGAGCCGAGAACCGTCTCTGGAGGAGCTCTTCCTGGCGCTGTACGGCCACACGGACGGAAAGGCAGCCCTTGCCAGCTGAAATGGCCTTGCCAGCGGATGTGACAGGTGGCGCGCCCTTGCGGGCGCAACGGTCCCCGGGCACGGTTATCTGGAGCGCCACCGCCCGAAAAGCCGTCCGGTCCGGTGTGGTGTGGGGTTATGTGTTCGGCGTTGTTGTGGCCTCGTCCGCCGTTAGCTACGCCCGGATTTACAAGACTCAAGCCGACCGGGACCATCTGGCCGCCGCTTTCGGCTCCAACAAGGCGAGCGCCGCGTTGTTCGGGCCAGCGCGGCAACTGGAGACGGTAGCCGGGTTCACGGCCTTCAAAAGCTTGATGACCCTGATGCTCCTCGGTGCCATCTGGGGGCTGCTGACCAGCACCCGGCTCATGCGCGGGGAAGAGGATGCCGGTCGCTGGGAACTGTTCCTCGCCGGGCAAACGACTCGCAGGGGAGCGGCCACCCAGGCCATTGGCGGCCTGGCCGTTGGCGTAGCCATGCTGTGGTTGGTCACGGCAGTGATCACAGTGCTGACGGGCCAGTACTCGACCGTCGATATCGCCGCTGGGCCAATGCTGTATTTCTCCGTCGTACAAGTGGCCACGCCCGTCATGTTCCTGGCCGTCGGTGCGCTGACCAGCCAGGTCGCCCCTACTCGGCACCGTGCCGCTACTTATGCCGGCTGGTTCCTCGGCCTTTGTTACGCCGCCCGGATGATCGCCGACGCCGGGATCGGGCTCCACTGGCTCGTCTGGGTATCACCTCTGGGATGGGTGGAACAGCTGCAACCGTTGACCTCACCTCAGCCACTCGCTTTCCTCCTCGTCGCCGGTTTTTCCGCCGTGGTGGGCGTTTTCGCCATCCGGTTAGCCGCCGCTCGGGACGCCGAAGCGAGTACCTTGCCCGACCGCGACCAGGCCAAACCCAGACTGCGACTGCTGTTCGGCCAAATGGGCCTCACGGTCCGTCTCGTACGTCCGGCCGCCGCCGGATGGGCGCTGGCCGTGGCCGCCACCGGCTTGGTCCTGGGACTGATCGCGAAAGCAGCCGGTGGGACCATCTCAGGCTCGTCGGTGGAAACGGTGTTGTCCCGCCTCGGGGCGCCCGGCACGGGAGCCACCGCCTTCCTGGGTGTGGCGTTCCTCATTGTTGCCGTGCTAATTGGCTTTATCGCCGGGGGACAGGTCGCCGCGGCGCGAGCCGAAGAGGCAGAGCGCCGCCTCGACCACCTCCTGGTCCGTCCCGTAGCCCGGCCGTCGTGGTTAACCGGACGGGCGTTAGTGGCGGTGGCCCTGATCGTTGCTTGTTGCCTTATCGCCGGCATCACGACATGGCTGGGGACGGTGGCCGAGAACGCAAATGTAAGCCTCGGCACACTGCTCAATGCGGGGCTGAACGTCGCCGCCCCTGCCCTTTGTCTTTGGGGTATAGGGACTCTGTCATTCGGGTTGTGGCCGCGAGCAACCTCGTACACGGTGTACGGCGTCCTGGCGTGGTCGTTGCTCGTGGAACTCATTGGCGGCATCGGCGCCAACAGCCGTTGGCTGTTGGACACATCGCTGTTCCACCAGATGGCGGCGGCACCCGCCGTAGCACCGGACTGGACGGTAAACGGCATAATGGTCGCCCTTGGCGCCGTTTGTGCTCTCTTCGGCGGCTTGGCGTTTAAACTGAGAGATATTCAGGGCGAATGAACCCTCCCCGAGGCCGTCCGCACAACTCACTTCTTCCGCAGTGGCCGTCGTCGTTCGTCGAGGAACTCGGCGCCCTCGGCCCCGAAGTAGGTATCCCCCGGGCCATGATGAGGGTCACGGCCTGGATGATGGTCTGCGACCCACCCGAGCAAACGGCACAGGCGATCCAGGCCGGGCTCGAGCTCTCCGCCGCCGCTGTGAGCACGGCGACCCGTCAACTTATTTCCGCCGGCATGCTGGAGCGCGTATCGCGCCGGGGCGACCGTCGTATCTATTACCGTCTCGCTTCCGGCAGCTGGGAGGCACCCCTCGAGGCCAAATTGCGCGCCCTGGGCCGTCTCCGGGACGTGGCCGAACGTGGTATCGAAGCCGCCGCCGGGCGCGCCGACTACCGACTGTTAGAAATGCGCGACGCGTTCGCCTGGTTCGCCGACCAAATGGACCAGTACATGCAGCACCAGTACACGAAGCACCAGCACATGAAGTAACGGAAAGAAGTGAGCGGTGGCGGCGGGGGCCGACAGGTCGTTGGCGGCCCCTGCAGTTCGGCTTACTTTCGCTCTTGTTTGCTGTCTGGTCGCTTTGTTGCCGAACGCTGCAGCCGAGCTATTGTGGCCGCGGCCATGAATCGCCTGCTCTGGTCTGGTGGAGGTCTGGTCGTGTGGAGGACGAAATGACGACGACAACAACAAATCCGGGGCCCATCGTCGTAGGTATCGACGGCTCGGCCCCATCTCTGGCTGGCCTGCGGTGGGCGGCGGCCCAAGCTGTCCTCCAAAGCCTGCAACTGGACATCGTCGTGGCCTGGCGCGTTCCGAACATGCTCGGTTGGCCGGTCCCGCTCCCGGAGGACTTCGACCCGGCCGAGCCGGCCCAGGCGGTATTAGCCGATGCAGAGCTGTTGCTGGATGAAAACTATCCCGGGCTGACCGTGAAGACTCACGTGGACGAGGGGCTTCCCGGCCAGTGCCTGGTCGATACGGCCGAAGCCCTGGGCGCCAGTCTCCTCGTAGTAGGGGCCAGGGGTCACGGCGAAGTCACCGGGTTACTTATAGGTTCGGTGAGCGAGTTTGTGGCCACGCATGCCAAATGCCCGGTCGTCATCGTCCATAAATGACTGGCTACGTGCACCCAAATTGCTAAAGGGAAAATTGCCCCCGCGGCAGGTGTCGCGACGGTATAGCGCGCCAAAGCCCGCCGTGGTGGCGGGCTCGGCTTTGTGCTTGGCGAAACTAGTTAGCCGGTGATGTTCCCGGTGGACGAGCCGTGGTCGGTGTCAGCCCACGACCCGCTGGCGTTGTTGTTTGGCGTGTTGTAGTAGAACTCCCAGGCATAGTTGAGCCCGGTCAGTGGGCTACTGACGCTGCCGCCGCCCGGCGTCGTGCCACCGGTGACGTTATTGAAAAAGGCGTCTAGCCATGCCTGCGTGCCCTGGGCGCCCGTCAGCGTGGGGTCGAGCGTAAACGAGGCATAGGGGTTGAAGTCGGCTCCCGCGGGGATGGGAATGACGTACTGGCCCCACATTGTGCCGGTGACCCCACCAGTCTCAGTGGCAGGAGAGCCCGAACAACCACCGGTGGGGTTGGGCTGCACTGCTCCTGCTTGAGTGGTGAACGTACCCTTGAACAGTTCGGTCACTGTGAAACTGCTCTCGTACGTGCTGCCGACGTCAGTGACAGTGGGGTCAACGATGAACGTGCGGGTGTAGTCGTCCAGGGCCCAGGTGCCACCGCAGTTCCCCGAGTCGGGGTCGTTGGTGGTCGTGTAGGCCCGAACACCAACGGGCTGCCGACCCCCGCAGGCCCGACGGGGCCCTGGGCGCCAGCGGGGCCGCTCGCCCCTGCAGGACCAGCAGGCCCCGCCGGTCCGGCCGGTCCTTGACCACCGACTCCAGGCGCTCCCGGCGCGCCGTTTGTACCGTCGCTGCCAGCACGTCCCGCCGGCCCGGCCGGCCCTTTGGCCCGGGCCCTGGCAGGCTGATGGGGTCGATCGTCAACAGGCGGTCGCCGCTCGGGCAACGGCCCTTGGACGTAGCGCCAAAGACGACACCCGCCTGGTTGACGCACACTTTGAAGGTCGGGCTGGTGGCCGTCCCGGCAGCCGATGCCAGCCCGACCGAACTGCCTACCCCTACCGCCGCCAGCAGGGGGAGGGCGACGAACTTCTTGAGCAACACTGGTCCTATCCCTTTCCTTTCGTTGGAGCGCGAGGCATCCTGAGCCGGGACTATCCCGCCCTGTGCGTGCCACGGCTGGCCCGACGATTTCCGGACGAGTCGTGGCACGACCGAAACACGTATCGGCCCTTCCGGATGGGGACTGAAGCCGGTTTGCCCGTGTGGTCCGCCGGGCGACTTGCGCTGGCGCCGTCTAGGAGGTTGGTGTCTTTCGCGGGTGTAGATGTTCGCGTTCTGAGCGTCGACCGGTCAGAATTACAAATATGTGTTTAGCCTGGCAGAGGTCGGGGCGGTGACGGTCGGGCTGGCGCCGCGCCAAGCTGATCTGATGAAGGGCACCTCGAGCTTTGTGGCGGGCCGGGTGAAGGAGAACTCGATCTTCGCCGTATTGCACCGTGAGTGCCATGTCCTGTTCGCCGATGAGCTGTTCGCCGACTTGTTCGCTGGCACCGGGCGGCGGTCGGTGCCGCCCCGGATCGTAGCGGTGGTGATGGTGCTCCAGCGCCTCTTCGGCCTCTCAGACCGCGAAGCGGTGGAGGCCTTCGAGTTCGATGCCCGCTGGAAGTACGCAGCGGGCGGGCTCGATTTCGATTACCCGGGCTTCGCCCACACGGTGCTGGTCGACATGCGGGCCCGTCTGGCCGCGTCCGAGCGGCCCCGGCGGATCTTCGAGGTGAGCCTGGACGCCGCCCGCCGGGCCGGGCTTGTGGGAGCCCGGCGGGTCCTCGACTCGACCCCGCTATATGACGCGGTGGCCACCATGGACACCGTCACGTTGGTCCGTTCCGCTATCCGCCAGTTGCTGAACGTCGTCGGCACCGAGCTCGAGGCCGAGCTGCGGGGGGTACTGGGGCGCGACGACGACTACGCCAGCGGCGGCAAACCGACCTGTGATTGGGACGACCCGGCCGCCCGGGAAGCCCTGGTCGACGAACTGGCCAAAGACGCTTATGCCTGTTTAGAGATCCTTGACGGCCGCGAGCTTGGCCCAGGCGTCGCCCCGGCGGCAGAGCTGTTGGCCACCGTGGTCGGCCAAGACCTCGAAGTTGGCGACGACGGGGCGTTCCGCATCGTCCGCAAAGTGGCCAAGGACCGGGTGATCTCGGTCGTCGACCCCGACGCCCGGCATGGTCATAAGACGGCAGCCCGAAAATTCGATGGTTTCAAAGGCCATGTGGCCGTCGACCCCGACAGCGAGGTCATCACCCGCACTGTTGTCACGCCCGGCAACGCCGGGGACGCCAGCGTCGCCGCCAACCTCATCGAAGATCTATTGGGCGACGGCGACGAGACTGAAGATGACGATGGGGCGAAGCCAAAGGTGTACGGCGATAACGCTTATGGGACCGGCGAGTTCCAGTCCCGGCTGGAACATGCCGATATCGCCTCGGGGTGCAAGACCCAGCCGCCTACGGCGACGGGCGGGCTGTTCACCAAGGACCGTTTCAACATCGATCTCGGGGCCAGGACCATCACCTGCCCCAATAATGTGACGGTCCCGGTCCGCTACGGCCCCGACGGGAACGGCACTGCCTCGTTCGGCCGTTCGTGCACGAACTGCGCGTTGCGAGCCTGCACTCTACACTTGGGGAGGCGGCGGCGTAATCACCCATGACAAATGTCATATGGGAGTCGTGAGCGATCGCACTAGCGTCCGACGGCGCTCGCCGTCACCATGTCCCTATGGGTGCCCGCGACGTGGGCGCCGTTGGATGGAGAGGAACCATGACGCTCATGTCCGAGGCAACCAGGGAGGACGTGCAGATCTCGCCGGCAGCCCAAGCGGTGGAGCTGCGCAAGACATACGGGACCGGCCAGGCCGCAGTGCATGCGCTGGACGGCGTCGACGTTACTTTCGAGCGCGGCTGGTTCACGGCCGTGATGGGCCCGTCAGGGTCGGGGAAGTCCACGCTTATGCACTGCATGGCCGGCTTGGACCGGCCGACTTCGGGTCATTCGCTCATTGGCGGCCTTGACATCGGCAGCCTTGACGACACCAAGCTGACCCAGCTGCGCCGCGACCGGATGGGGTTCGTGTTCCAGTCTTTCAACCTGGTGCCGACCCTGACAGCGGCCGAGAACATCACACTGCCGGCCGACCTGGCCGGGACCAAGGTCGACAAGCAGTGGTTCGACTTCCTGGTGGACAAGCTTGGGATAGCCGGCCGCCTGACGCACCGCCCCGGTGAGCTATCGGGCGGCCAACAGCAGCGCGTCGCCTGCGCCAGGGCGTTGATGAACAAGCCCGACCTCGTTTTTGCTGACGAGCCCACCGGTAACCTCGACTCGAACGCGTCAGGCGAGTTGTTGGGGTTCCTGCGCTGGTCCGTCAACGAGCTGGGGCAGTCGATCGTCATGGTGACCCATGACCCCCACGGTGCGGCCTATGCGGACCGGGTGGTATTCCTGGCTGACGGCAAAGTGGTCGGCCAGCTCGAGGAGCCCACCGCCACTTCGATCCTGCAGCGCATGCAGGCCCTGGGGTCACAGGGGGCCTGAAATGAAGAACGTGACGATCAAGGGCCTTTTGGCCCACAAGCTCCGCTTAGCGCTGACATCGCTGGCGATCGTGCTGGGCGTGACTTTCATCGCCGGGACGTTCGTCCTGACTGACACCTTGCACAACACGTTTTCCAATCTGTTCGGCAACATTTACCAGAAGGTTGACTTCCAGGTCCGCGGCGTGGCGCAGTTCCCCGGCAACAGTGCCACCGCCGTGCGTAACCCGCTCCCGGAACCGGTGCTGGCGACAGTCCAGCACGTCCCCGGAGTGGGGACAGCGGTAGGACAAGTGGAGGGCTATGCCCAATTTGTCGCCCCTGACGGCAAAGCCATCTCAAACGGCTCAGCCGCCACCCTCGGAATTGCCTTTGACCCTCACCGCCAGATATCCGAGCTGCGCCTTACAGAGGGAAATCCGCCGGCCACTTCTGATGATGTCGTAATGGACGCCGCCACAGCTCAGAAATTCCATTTCAAGGTGGGAGCGAGCGTCCGCATACTGTCGCAACAGCCGCCGAAGGCTTACACCATAACGGGCATCGGACAGTTCGGCAACGCCCCCAACCTGGCCGGCGCCACGCTGGCTGCCTTCACCTTGCCGACCGCACAGTTCGTCGTCGGTGAGGTGGGCCAGCTCGATTACATCAACATCGTGGCCAAATCGGGAGCAGACAAGGCCGTCGTCCAACGCGACATCGCCCATGCCCTGCCGGCGGGAGCCGAGGTTGTCACCGGTCAGACCGTGGTAAGCGAGGACACGAGCGCAGTGGACCAGGCCCTATCGTTCTTCTCGACGGCTCTGCTCGTCTTTGCGTTTATCTCCCTTTTCGTAGGCGCGTTCACGATTTTCAATACCTTCTCGATCACCGTCGGACAGCGGACGCGCGAGCTGGCTTTGCTGCGGGTCGTCGGGGCCAGCCGCCGCCAGGTGTTCCGCTCGGTGCTGGCCGAGGCCGCCATTGTGGGGGCGGTTTCTTCGGTGATCGGCATAGGGCTGGGCGTCCTGGCCGCGTTCGGGTTGAAGGAGCTCTTGAGCGCCTTCGGCATCTCCCTACCCTCCGGGCCGCTCGTATTCGAGGTCCGAACCGTACTGGTGTGCCTGGCTGTCGGTATCGGCGTGACCGTCATCTCCTCGGTCGGGCCGGCCCGTCGGGCCGTCCGTATCCCCCCGGTGGCCGCTCTGAGCGACCGCCAGGCTGAGATGGACGTTTTACCCCGCCGCCGCTTCACCTGGGGTAGCGCCGTCGCTCTGGTCGGCGTGGTCATGTTGGTCATTGGCTTGACCCAATCGGCCATCGCCCTGGTCGGCCTCGGTGCCGTCTTCATCTTCGTGGGTGCGGCCATGCTGGCCCCGGCGGTAGCCCGCCCGCTGTCGGCGGTCATAGGGCGCCCGTTGGCCAGCGTCCTCGGGGAAGCCGGGAAATTGGGGCGGCAGAACTCGATGCGCAGCCCCCGCCGCACGGCCCAGACTGCATCGGCCCTCATGGTCGGCATCGCCCTGGTCTCAGCTATTTCCGTGTTCGGGGCGTCGCTCTCGAAGACGGCCACGGCCAGCGTCGACCAGGCCATCAGCGCCGACCTGCTTGTTTCGGCTTCATCGGGTGGCCTGGCCGACTCGGTGCCGGGCCTGGTGTCGTCGGTGCCCGGGGTAACCAGGTCGGCCACCATCTATCGCGACCAGTTCGAGTTCAAGGGCTCCCTCCAGACCCTGACATCGGCGCCTCCGGACCATCTTTCTGACACCGTCACGTTGCAAATGGCGTCGGGCAGCGAGGCGGCGCTGGCCCGAAGCGAGATCCTCATCGATTCGACCACGGCCCGCTCGGACCACCTCTCGGTCGGTGACCAGGTGGCGGTCAAGTTCGCCGCCACTGGCCCCACTACCATCCGCGTCGGGGGCGTCTATCAGGCCAACGTCCTGCTCGGCAGCTATCTGGTGAGCAACAGCTACTTCCTGGCCCATTTCCAGAACGAGCAGCCGGGCGCCGTGCTGCTGCGCACCGACGGTTCCAGCGGGGTCGACAACGCCGTCACGAAGGCCGTGGCCGGCTACCCGAACGTCAAGGTCCAGACCCGGGCCCAGTTCGAGCAGGCCCAGATCAACAGCGTCAACCAGCTGCTCGGCCTGGTGTACGCCTTGCTGGCCCTGGCTGTCCTGATCGCCCTCATCGGCATCGTGAACACTCTCATGCTCTCGGTGTTCGAGCGCACCCGTGAGATCGGGCTGCTCCGGGCCGTGGGCATGAGGCGCCGTCAGGTGCGGGTCATGGTCAGGGCGGAAGCGGTGATACTGGCCGTCTTCGGCGCGGTGATCGGCATCGTCATAGGCACCGCGATGGGCATCGCCCTGGTGGCCTCGCTCAGGCAACAGGGCATTACGTACACCGCTGTGCCCGCCGTCGACCTCGTGGTCTTCCTGGTGCTGTCGGCCGTGCTCGGCCTGGTGGCGGCCAGCTGGCCGGCCCGGCGAGCGGCCAAGCTCGACGTGCTGGCTGCCATCTCCACCGATTAGAGGCCGGCGAGGAAACTGGAGAGCAGGGTGCGGTCCTTCACTCAATCGAGCCGGGTAACCTGGGAAAACGTGAGCCCGGAGCCCGAGCCGGCCAGAGGGAAATGGGTCTCGGGCATTGGGGTCCCGATCAATGGATGGCCCCGGTACTTCTTGTCCGGGGCCCTCCTCGTTTACACGGTCTACGTGGCCAAGGCGGTCTACGACTATTCGGCCGGGGCCAAGGCAGTGGCGGGCTACACCATCCTGGGCGTCTTCGCCGTCTGCTACCTGGTCACCCTCCCGCTGGTAGAGAGGGCGGACAAGGTATGGTTCTGGGCCCTGTTCGGCGTCCTGGTCGCGCTCTTTATCGCTGAGCTGCCGTTCGCGCAGGCTGAGGCGTTCGAATTGGGTGTCTACATCACCATTATCGCCGTGGCCCGGCTCGGTGCTCGCGCCTGGCCCATCGTCGTCGTCTTGACCCTGGGGGCCATCTTTCTTCCCGCCTCATACCCCCCGTGGCACGACAGCCTCACCACCGGGTTCGACAATGCGCTGGCCGTCGGCATCCCTGTTATCGCCCTTACCACTTTCGGCATTCAGAGATGGCACCAGGGTTCTCGTGCTCTGGTCAAGGCCCGGAGCGAGCTGGCCCGATTAGACGAGCGGGCCCGCATCGCCCGCGACATACATGACCTGCTCGGGCATTCGTTGACGACCATCACGGTGAAGGCGCAACTCGCCTACCGTCTGGGTGAGACCGACATAACGCGCTCCCGTCAGGAAATGGCCGAGGTAGAGGCGATCGCCCGCAGCTCGCTGGCCGATGTTCGGGCCGTCGTGTCCAATTACAACGTCACGTTGGCGGGGGAGCTGGCTTCGGGCCGCGAGCTGCTGAGAGCAGCCGGCATAAATGCCGACCTCCCCGGTGCGGTCGACGTGGTCGACCCCGCCAACCAGGAACTGTTCGGGTGGGTGGTGCGCGAAGGCCTGACCAACATCGTCCGCCACGCCCACGCCACATCGTGCGCCGTCCGGCTGTCCGCCTCATCGGTCGAGGTGGTCGACGATGGTGTCGGCAGCAACGGCGGCGGGCCGGCGGGCGCCACCGGCACCGGGTTGGCCGGTTTGCGTGACCGCGTGGCTGCCGCCGGCGGTATCGTCGACGCCGGGCCGCGGGAGCCAAAAGGCTGGCGCTTGCGGGTGTCGCTGGCATCGCCAGCCGGCGTCTGAAGGGCGGCATCACATGACCAGCCTCGCATGACCGGCCTCGCATGACCGGCCTCGCATGAACACTATTTGGACGGCCGGAGCGTAGTGGTCAGGCTCCTTCTCGCTGATGACCAGGAGCTCGTTCGCAGCGCCCTGGCCGCACTCCTCGACCTGGAAGAGGACTTCGAGGTAGTGGCCACTGTGGGACGCGGCGACGAGGTGGTGGCGGCGGCCAAGGCCAATCATCCCGACGTCGCTCTCCTTGACATCGAGATGCCAGGTATAGACGGCCTGGCCGCGGCCCGAGTGCTAGCCCAAGAAGTGCCGGAATGCCGGTCCTTGATCCTCACCACGTTCGGACGCCCCGGCTACCTGCGCCGGGCCATGGAGTCGGGCGCTTCCGGGTTCGTCGTGAAGGACGTGCCGGCCGCGCAGTTGGCCGACGCCATCCGGCGGGTGGTGGCCGGCGAGCGGGTGGTGGACCCGGCCTTGGCGGCTGAGACGCTGGCCAGCGGAGCTTCCCCTCTGACCGCTCGGGAGCGAGACGTGTTGGTCGCCGCCCGGCCGGGAGCGACGGTGTCACAGATCGCGGAGAAGCTGTTCCTCTCCGAAGGGACGGTCCGCAATTACCTTTCGGTAGCGATGGCCAAACTTGGGGCCCACACCCGGGCTGAAGCCGTAAAGGCCGCCGACGAACGAGGCTGGCTCTAGGACGGTGGCGACGGTCGCCGTCGGCGCCGCGCCGAGGTCATGGCCAGGGTGGTACCAAGCAGCAACATAGCCACCGCGATGACCACCAGCTGGACGATCCGGGCTCCGGTGAAAGCGAGAGGCCCGGTCTTGCCGGGTGGGGAAGTTGTTGGGGAAGACGCTGAGGAGCCCGAGCGCGTCGACGGGGATGTCGTGGCCGGAGATGGCGTCGTTGTCGCGGGGGTTGCTCTCGGGGGGGGTTGTTGTCGTGGGGACCGTTGTCGTCGGCCCACTCGATGTGGGCACGGTCGTCGTCGGAGATGCGGCTGGGACGGACCTGGCAGAGGGGGACGTCGTTGGTAAAGACGTCGTTGGTAAAGACGTCGTCGGTAAAGACGTCGTCGGTAAAGACGTCGTCGGTGTGGGCGGCGGGGAGACGGCGGTCATGGGCGGCGACGTCGTCGATGGGGAGGTCCCGCGGTTGCTGGGAGCCTGAGCACCAACGCGCAGGCCCGCCGATGCGGACAGCGTCGCCACCCTCGACCCGGGCGCCGTCGCTGAGGCACGGGCGGTGTCTGTTATAAAACCCCGGTCGAGGTCCGCATGGCGAGCAATGTAGGTCGCAGTGCAGACGATGGTCCGGCCCGGCGCCAGCGTCGGCCCGGCCGCCGCACCCACCCCCGCACTTGTGCCCGGACAACTGGGCGGGACTTCCAGTGCGCCTGCGGATGCGACCTGCGTGTCGTCCACCCTGAGGTTGGAAAGCGTCACATTTCCCGAGTTGGTAACGGTGAAATGGAACCTGACCGCCTGGCCGGGGCCAGTGATGGCAGCGGGTGTGGCCGTCTTTACCAGCGTGAGAGCAGGGATGCGCTGCACTTGGACCGTGGCGCCTGAGGCGCCGGAGGTGACCACCTTGCCATCGGGCGCGACCCCCTGGGCAACAGCACGATCGGTGATAGAACCTCGGTCCAGGTCGGCCTGGGTTACGTAATAGCGGGCACTGCAGTCGATGGTTTTGCCCGGGGCCAGGCCACCGGTGGGGCACGACGGCCCGCTAGCCAACCGCTCCGAGGGGTTGGCTTCGTTATCCCGGACGGCCACGTCCGAGATCGTGACGTTGCCGACGTTGCTGACCGCAAAGGTGTAGCGGACAAGCTGACCGATCGCGCTCACCTCGCTCGGTTCGGCCGTCTTCTGCACGGTGATGGCCGGGCTTTGAGCCACCGTGACTGTGGCCTCGTCAGTGTTGGACGCCACCAGGGGGTCAACCGCCGGGGTGGCGGTGGCGACAGCGGTGTCGTGGATGCGGCCATGGTCGATGTCGGCCTGAGTCACCGTATACGCTCCCGCGCAGATCACCGTTTCCCCTACTGCCAGCGAGGACTTGGGACAGGTCGGCCCGCTCGCCAGGAGGCCGGCGGGACGCGTCTGGGTATCCGAAACGGAGAGTTCCATGAGGCCGACGTCGCCCGTGTTTTGGACGTCAAAGCTGTAGTTGACCACTTGCCCGGCCCGCGAAACGACGAGGGGGCTGGCTGTTTTCGTGAGCGTCAGAGCGGCTATCTGGCCGGGCGGGACGGTACGGAGGTGGCTCACCATCACGGTGGCTGACGACGGCGAGGAGCTTATCGGCGCACCGGTGGGAGGCGTGCCTGAGGCCGTGGCCACGTCGCTGACCGAACCGTGGGAAAGGTCGGCCTGGGTGACCGTGTACGTACCCGAGCAAACCTCGGTCGCCCCCGGGCCGAGTGAGGAACTCGGGCATGCAGGACCGGAGGTCAGCGCAGCACCGGAGCGCGCTTGCGCATCAGTCACTCTGACGCCTGTCAGCGGGACCGGCCCGGTGTTGGAGACGACGAACTTGTAGCGGACCACTTGCCCTGCTCCTGAAACCGAAGTGGGATCGGCCGTTTTTTCGATAGTCAAACCTGCGCTCGTAGCGGGCGGCGGTAAAGGCGGGACGATCGGCGGAGGGGCCGGCGGTCTGACGGTTATGGCGGCGGTGGCTTGATTGGAGGTTACGGAGACGCCGCTGGGCGAGGTGGCGGTAGCGACGGCGGTATCGTCAATGGCTCCGTGGTTGATATCGGCCTGGTTGACGGTGTACGTCCCCGTGCACGTTGCGCTTGTGCCCGGGGCCAGAGGGGCAGACGGACAAGATGGAGCGGCGTCGAGCGGGCCGGCCGGGGCGGCTTGGGTGTCGGTTACCGCCAGGTCGTGCACGGAGACGTTCCCGCTGTTGGTAACCAGGAAGCTGTACGCCACGGCTTGCCCAGCGGCGCTGACCGCCGTGGGCGAAGCTGTTTTGGTCAGCGTGATGGCCGGCGACGAGGTGGCGGTGACTGAGGCGGTGGCGGCGTTCGAAGTCAAGGTTTCACCGCTGGGCGAAAGCGCCGTTGCGCTCGCAGTGTCGTCTATCGAGCCGTGGTCGATATCGGCCTGAGTCGCCACGTAAGTGGCGCTGCAACTGGTGCTCGCTTGAGGCGTAAGGGTGTCAATTGCACACGTCGGGCCGGTGGTCAGGGAGCCCGCTGGCAGGGATTGCGTATCGGCCACGCTTAACGAGGTGGCAGTGACATTCGCGTTGTTCGTAAGCCCAAAGGTGTAATCAACGCTTTGACCGGCGGCGCTGATGACCGTGGGCGACGCCGTCTTGGTCAGCGTCAGCGAACCGGACACGGGGACCATGACCGTCGCCGACGCCGGGGCGGAGACGACGGTTGTGCCCATCGGGGCCAGGCCCGTTGCCTCGGCCGTGTCGGCGATGGCCCCGTTGTCGATATCGGCCTGGGAAACCGTGTAGCTGGCCGTGCACGTGGTCCCGGCCCCCGGGGCCAGGTTTGTGGTGGGACAGCTGGGCCCGCTGGTCAACGGCCCCGCGGGGGCGGCCTGAGTATCCGTGACCGCGACGCCCGTGAGGGTCACGTTGCCGGTGTTGATGACCTGGTAGCTGTACGTCACAACCTGGCCCGGCGCGGAAACGCTGGCCGGCGTGGCCGTCTTCGTCAGGGTGATGGCGGGCGTCTGGAGGGTGTTGACGATGGCAGTGGCGGCGTTCGACGTGAGGGTGGTCCCCGAGGGAGCGTTGGCCGTGGCCAGGGCCGTGTCGTCGATGAAGCCTTTGTCCATGTCGGCCTGTGTCACGGTGTAAGTGGCAGTGCAGTCCGCGGTGAGCCCAGGGGCCAACGCGCCAGTGAAGGCAGGTGGCAGCGGGCCAATCGGGCACGTCGGCCCGCTCGTCAACGGGCCCGCAGGTGTACTTTGCGTATCGGCCACGTTCAGGTTGGTCAGCGTGACATTGCCATTGTTGGTGATGGCGAACGTGTACGTGACCGTCTGGCCGGCGGCGGTCACGGTGGCCGGCGACGCCGTCTTCGTCAGCGAGACCGCCGGTGCTTGCGTACTGGTCACCACCGCGGGGGAGACATTAGAGGTGATGGTGCCACCCGAGGGCAAGGTGGCAGTGGCGCTGGCTACGTCGTTGACGGACCCGTTGTCGACGTCAGCCTGAGTGACCGTGTAGGTGGCCGTGCAGTCGACGGTCAAACCAGGCGCAACATCGCCGGACGGGCACGTCGGCCCGGTCGTTAGGGATTGAGCGGGGGCGGATTGAGTGTCGGCCACCATCACCCCCGAGACCGTCACGTTGGTGTCGTTCGTCACCGCGAACGTGTAGGTGATGATCTGGCCGGCGAGGCTTATGGAAACCGGGGAGGCCGTCTTGGTCAGCACCAGGCTCCCTGTCTGAAGGGCCGTAACAGTGGCACTGGCGGGGGCTGACGTCACCGGGGCCTGGCTTGGAGCCGACCCGGTGGCGGTCGCGGTGTCGTTGACCGACCCGTTGTCCAGGTCGTCCTGGCTAACCGCGTAAGTCCCCGAACAAGTGGTGGTGGCCCCCGGCCCCAGGATGTCGGTCGGACAGGAAGGCCCGGTGGTGAGGCTCCCGGCCGGTGGTGCGCCTGTATCGGCCACGCCTACTCCGTTGAGCGTCACGTTGCCCGTGTTCGTGACGGCGAAACTGTAATCGACCGTTTGACCGAGGAGCGAGACTGTAGTTGGCGACGGGGTTTTGGTGACGGTGATCCCTGGGGTCTGTGTGGCTGTGACCGCCGCATTGGCCGCGTTGGAGACGATGTCATCTCCTGTCGGTGACTTGGCGTCGGCGATGGCCATGTCGCGCACCAAACCGTTGTCGATGTCGGCCTGCGTGACGGCGTACGTGGCTGTGCAGGTCGTGCTGGCCCCGGGTGCCAGGGTGGTGGCCGGGCACGACGGCCCCGTGGTCAAGGCGCTGGCTGGTGGTGATTGGGCGTCCTCGACCGTCAGGTTGGTGAGGGTCACGTTGCCTGTGTTCGTAACGCCGAAGGTGTAGGTGAGGGACTGGCCGGCAGCGGTGACATTGCCCGGGGAGACGCTCTTTGTCAGCGCCAGGCTGCCGGTTTGGAGGGCGGTGACCGCGGCGTTGGCCGGGGAGGACAGGACCGCGGCGAGGCTCGGCGACGGCGTTGTCCCGCTGGCCGTGGCGGTGTCGTTGACCGAACCGTTGTCGATGTCCGCCTGGGTGACGGTGTACGAAGCGGTACACGTGGTCGAGGCACCAGGCGCCAGGCTGGTGGCCAAGCAGGTCGGGGGATTGATGAGCGCGCTGGCCGGAGCAGTCTGAGTGTCAGCCACGCCAATGTCGTTGAGTGTGACGTTCCCGTCGTTCGTGACAGCGAACGCATAAGAAACGGATTGGCCCGCGGCGGTGACGGTGGTCGGTGAGGCCGTCTTGGTGACCGCGACGGCCGGCGACTGTAGAGCCGTCACCGTGGCGGTGGCGGTGTTGGAGGTAAGGGCCTGGTTACTGGGCGACGTCGCAGTGGCTACCGCCATGTCGTCGACGCTTCCGTGGTCGAGGTCAGACTGCGTGGTGACGTAGCTGGCCATGCACGTGGCGCTGCTGGACGGGGCCAGGGATGTCGTGTCGCAGGTCGGCTGGCTCAGGAGAGCACCGGCCGGTGCCGTCTGCGTGTCGGCTACGTCCACGCCCGTAACGGTGATGTTGGAATTGTTCGTCACTACGAACGTGTAATTGATGCTCTGGCCCACGGTGGAAAAGCTCGCCGGTGAGGCGGTCTTGGTGAGCACGAGGTTGCCGCTTTGGGTAGCTGCTACCACCGCACTGGCCGGGCTGGAGGTAACGGTAGAGCCGTCGGGCGCGATGCCCGCCGCAGTGGCCGTGTCGACGATCGACCCGTTGTCCATGTCGGCCTGGGTCACCGTGTAAGTGGCGATGCAGGAGGTGCTGGCTCCCGGGGCCAGGTTGGTGGCCGGGCACGAAGGGGCGGCGTTCAAGTCGCCCGCCGCACCGCCTTCCGTGTCGGCGACGTTCACCCCGCTCAGGGTGACGTTGCCGGTGTTCGTTACGAGGAATGTGTAGGAGACTGCTTGGCCCGCCGCCGTGACGGTAGCCGGGGAGGGCGTCTTGGTGATGGACACGCCAGGCGCTGGGGTCACGTCGACGACGGCAGACGCAGGTGCTGACGCAATGGGCGGGCCGGCCGGGGGGGTGGCGTTGGCGGTGGCGGGGTCGACGATCGTCTCTGCGTCGATGTCCGCTTGAGAGGCCGTATACGTGGCTGTACAGGTCGTGGCCGCACCGGGGGCCAGAGTGGTAGCAACGCAGGTCGGCCCGCTGGTGAGCGGCCCAGCGGGAGCGGCCTGGGTGTCAGTGACGCCAACGCCGGTGAGAGTGACATTGCCGGTGTTGGCTACCTGGAATGTGTAGCTGACGGTATTGCCCGCCGCGCTGATGCTGGCCGGCGACGCTGTTTTGGTCAGGGCGATGTCTGGGTCCTGGAGGGCGTTGACCGTAGCCGTGGCGGCGTTGGACGTGAGTGTCGTCGCGGTGCTGAGTGACGTTGCGTTTGCGAGGGCTGTGTCGTCCACGGAGCCGTTATCGATGTCGGCCTGCGTCACCGCGTAGGTGCCGGTGCAGTTGGTGCTGGCTCCGGGGGCCAGTGTGGTCACGGAGCAGCTCGGCCCGGTGGCCAGTGAGCCGGCGGGAGACGTCTGGGTGTCGCTGACGCTGAGGCCGGTAACGGTGCCATTGGTGTTGTTGGTGACGGCGAAGACGTAATTGACGGTTTGGCCGAGCGTCGAAACCGTGGCCGGAGAGACCACCTTGGACAGCGCCAGTGTCCCCGCCGCCGCCACCGCCACGGTCGCGGTATCAGGGCTCGACGTGACCACGGTGTTGTTTGGCGCGGTGCCCGACGCGGTGGCCGAGTCGTTTATGGACGCGTTGTCGATGTCGGCCTGCGTGACCGTGTACGTCGCGCTGCAGGTGGTCAGTGCCCCCGGGGCAAGTGTGGTGGTGGCGCAGGTCGGCCCGGTCGTAAGTGGGCCAGCCGGAGCACTCTGGGTGTCGGTCACGCTTACGTTGGCCAGGCTGACATTGCCCGTGTTGCTGACCACGAAGTTGTAGGTGACGGTGTCCCCCGAGTCGGTGACAATCGTCGGGTCGGCCGTCTTGCTGATCGAGATGCCGGCGAGCTGATCGGCGGCGACGGAGGCGGGTGCCGTGCTCGAGGTGAGGGTGACATGGGACGGAGTTTGGGCCGACGCTGTAGCCGTGTCGTCGATGCTCCCGTTGTCGATATCGGCCTGGGTCACGGAGGAGGTGGCCGTGCAGGTCGTCGTGGCGCCCGGGGCTAGCACCGTAGCGTCACAAGCGGGGTTGCCCGTGAGGCTGCCGGCTGGAGGGGTCTGGGTATCGGCCACGCTCACGCCGGTTACGGTCACGTTGCTGTTGTTCGTCACATGGAACGAGTAGGTGACCGTGTCGCCGACGGAGCCCACCGTCGCCGGCGAGGCCGATTTGGTGAGGGCCAATGTGCCCGTCAAAGTGGCGGCGACCGAGGCGCTGGCCGGTGCCGAAGTGACTGGCGCCCCGCTCGGTGGCACTCCGCTGGCCGTCGCCGTGTCGCTTATCGAACCGCTGTCAAGGTCGTCCTGGGTCACTTTGTAAGTGGCAGTGCACGTGGTGCCGGCCCCCGGGGCCAGGGTCGTGGCCGGGCACACTGGCGGCGCATCGAGAGTGCCGGCCGGGGTGGCCTGAGTGTCGGCCACGGTAATGCCCGTGAGGGTGACGTTGCCCGTGTTCATGACGAAGAAGGCGTAATTGATGGTCTGCCCCACCACCGAAAAGTTGCTTGGCGTCGCCGTCTTGCCAACTGATAAAGCCGGGCTCTGGATGGCGGTGACGGTGGCCAGAGCCGTATTGGATGTCAGCAGTCCTGCCGTCGTAGCCGCGGTAGCCACCCCCGAATCGACGATTGACCCGTTATCGAGGTCGGCCTGAGTCACGTTGTACGTAGGGGTGCACGTGGTGCTGGCGCCGGGCGCGAGAGTCGTGGCGGCGCAAGTCGGGTTGCCGGCGAGTGGCGTCGCCGGGGCGGCCTGGGTATCAGACACGCTCAATCCCGTGACGGTGAGGTTGGTGTTGTTCGTGGCGGTGAAGGTGTATGTCACGGGTTGGCCCACCGTAGAGACGGTCGTGGGCGACGCAGATTTGGTCAGCGCCAGGCTCCCCGTCTGGCTGGTCGACACCGCGGCACTGGCGGGAGCCGAGGTGGCCGAGATGCCCAGGGGCGAGGTACCGCTGGCGGTGGCTGTATCAGAGACCGACCCGTTGTCCAGGTCCGCCTGCGTCACGGCGTAAGTGGCGCTGCAAGTGGTACTGGACCCCGGGACGAGGGTGGTCGCCAGGCAGGTTGGCCCGCTGACCAGAGCGCCGGCGGGGGTGGCCTGCGTGTCGCTCACGCTTATGTTGCTGAGGGTGACGTTGCCGCTGTTCTTGACCACGAAGGTATAGGTGACCGGCTGGCCCACCCTCGAGAAAGTGGTGGGGCTGGCCGACTTGCTGACCGTGACGGCGGGGTTCTGCGTGGCCGTAACTGTGGCGGTGGCCGTGTTGGAAGTGAGCGTAGTGGCGCCTGCGAAAATCTTTGCTGTGGCAACGGCCGAATCTACGATGGCGGCGTTGTCGAGGTCAGCTTGGGTCACGGTGTACGTGGCCGTGCAGGCTGTACTTACCCCGGGCGCCAGGGTGGTGGCGGCACATGAGGGCGGCGCATCGAGGTTTTTGGCCGGCGCCGCCTGGGTGTCCGAAACGTTCACCCGGCTTACGGTGACGTTGGTGTTGTTGGTCACAACGAACGTGTACGTGACACTTTGGCCGACCGCCGAGACAGTGGCCGGCGAGGGCGACTTGGTCAGGGCCAGGCTCCCCGTTTGCGTGACCCCCACGGTCGCCGACCCCGGTGAAGACGTCACCGCCGGGCCAAGCGACGGCGTACCGGTGGCGATGGCGGTGTCGTTTATGGACCCGTTGTCCAGGTCGGCCTGTGTGGCGGGGTAGGTGGCAGTACAGGTCGTGCTCGCCCCCGGCGAGAGCGTGGTGGCCAGGCAAGTGGGCGGGGCATTGAGGCTGCCGGCCGGCGCTGACTGGGTATCCGAGACTCCCACACTGGTAAGGAAGGCGTTCCCGGTGTTGGTGACCTAGTAGCTATATGTGACGCTTTGGCCGACCCTCGAAACACTGGTCAGGGAAGCCGATTTGACGACCGTTATGGCCGGGGCCAGGTTGGCCGTGTTGGTTATAGCGCAGGCTATGAGGTCGCCCGGCGCCGGGGACACTGTTTTGGACGTGCCGCTCCCTGATGGGAGGGAAGGACTTGTGGCGCCGTTGTCCGTGCAGGACCATGACTGCGTGTAGTTGGCCAACGAGGTCGATGTGCCAGGCGTGGCGACCTCGCTAAGCGTGTAGGACTGGCCATTGGTGGCAGATAACACAGTGAGTTGCCCGGTCGTCGCGGAGTTGGCGGTCCCGGTGCTGGCTGTCCCAAGTACGGAGCCGCTCGGCGAGGTGACCGAGATGTTGAAGGAATCCGTAGGGTTTATGCGGCCGACGACGTATTTGGTCAGCTGTACCTGTGAAACAACGAGGGCCAGCGCGATCCCTTGCTTGCCGCCGTTGACCATGGCGGCCGAGATCGAAGAAGGCGCGTTAGCCTGCACCACCAGCGCACCGAAGCCGGAAGTGCCGCCAGTATTGGTGCCGGTGCAGCTAACTGATGTAGTCCCCAGCCCGGTCAGGCCGCCCCCGCAGTAGGGGTATTGCGGCGTCGACGTGCTGATGGCGGTAAGGGGGACGTTGGAGCCGAACGTCAGCGATTCGTTGCTGTTGGTGGTCTCGGCGTCGGCAGCGACAAAACCGTAGCCGGTGACGGCTGTTCCACCAGACTCTGTGCCTTTGATGGCCGACAGCGTCACTATGGCGGCGCCGCCGTTCCCGGTTGCGTATAAAGCAGGCTTGCCCGGTGCCCCGATGTACGCCTTGTTGCCGAGATAAGCGCCGCTCCAGGTGGGCAGGGCCGTGGCCGCCACCGGGTTGTACGTCTTACCCGAAAATGGGCCAGTGTTGATAGTAAAACTGATCGTGTACCCCCCCGGCAGGGACACCGTCATGGGTTGGCCGGCGGCGCTATCGGCCAATGATTGGTTATAACCGGACATGTCCAGCCAACAAAGTGCGCTTGCCTCGGGGCCACTGCTGCCATATCCGCACCCCGAGGGGCCGGCGGCCTGAACCGGTCGAGCAACCAGAGCTACAGTTACCAGCATCCCGGCTATTGCTGCGACAGTGGCGGCCACGGCAGCAGCGGGGAAAAATATGCGGCTATATCGCGACCGGCGGGCACGGGCTCCTTTTGGCCCTAATCCGCCGATCCGGTCCATACCCGCCCCCTGTCGTATCGCCAGACGATTCGCGCCGGAGCTAGCGGAACGCCTACAACCCTACTAGAGCAGCTTGTTCGCGCAACCCGCGATCATCTGATCACGATTAGCGGCAAATAAGCCTGCCCGCGCCGGCCCGGGTCAGCTGTACATCTGGCCGACGAAGCTCCATATACGAGCGCCGGTGGGGGCCTTTGGTCAGTACCCGGGCGCGGCGTTGGCCGGGGCCTGCTTAACTTCGGGGCTTTTGCCGGTAGGGTCGTAAAGGACCACCGGCGTCCCAACCGGTACGAGCGCGAACAGCCAATCGGCGTCAGCATTACTGATGCGGACGCAGCCGTGGCTGGCCGGGTACGCTGGCACGCTCGGCGACCCGTGGATGGCCCAGCCCTTGTAGAAGTACATCGGGTTGTGAAGTGTCCCGAGGGGCGCCCGCTCATCGCCGTCCACCTTGCGCACCACGCTGAACGTGCCCACCGGGGTGTACGCGACGTCCTTGCCGCCGCCCGGCACAGTGTAGGTTTCGCCGTTACCGGTAGAAACGTTCAGCGTTATCACCGGTTGTGCCGGGAGCACGACGAAGGCGATCTGGCGGGCGATGTCTACCTCGACACGCGGGACTGGTAGGCCGCTACGGGGCCCGGCGCCGTTGGGGTGGGCCAGGGCCGTTTGCACTTGCGGGCCCACGACGCCGTCGCGAGGGAGCCCGTTGCGTTTTTGGAAGGCGAGGACGGCTGACGCCGTGCTGGCACCGAAAACACCATCTTCGGCCCCGGGCCTATAACCGAGCTGCGTCAACCTCTCCTGGAGACGGGTAACGTCCGGGCCCTCGCTGCCTAACTTCAGGAACTCGTCGGGGACGGTGGACGGTGGCGGGCCGAGGCCGGCGAGCCGCTGGTCGGTGTAGTGGTGGGCGAGGTGGTCGGTACGGTCGTGGACGGCGGTTCGGGGACGTCCTTTTGGTACAACCTGGTGAGCGCGGCCGCAGTCTCGGGGCCGTAAAAACCGTCCGCTGTTATATGGGTTTTGCGTTGGAGGGCCTCAACCGCGGCCAGAGTGCCCGCCCCGTAGCCACCGTTGATGGTCCCGTTGAACAATCCCACGTCCGTTAAGGCGGACTGCAGGGCCTGTACGGCATTCGACGACCCGCCCGGCCCTTTTGCCAACGCGGCGGCCGTCCCTGGGCCAAGAGCCCCACGTTCGGGCGCCGGGACGTCGTGCGTCGCCTGGAACTTTCTCAGCGCCGCCTGCGTGGCCGGCGTGAACTGGCCGTTAACTGGCCCGGGCTCGTAGCCCAGGTTGAGGAGCTCCAGTTGCAGGCTCGACGCGATGACTTCGACGCCTTCGGTCGGCGAGTCGAGTTCGGGAACCGTCGTAGTCGGAGAGCTGGTCGATTTTCCTGAACCACAACCGGCCAGGCAGGCGGCGAACACTAAGGCCACCACGAGGACCATGGCGGCCCGCAGCCGGGGTGCCGACCGCCGCCGTGGTGCCACCCTGGCCAACGTCCTCCTCGCAATGGAAAAAACGCAATTGATCACCACCACTTGCGTTCGAGAGCGCGGTCGGTGCCCCGGGTTTCGTCCAGGGCGTCCAGCTCGGCCATATCCTCTGACGACAAGGTGAAATCGAAAATGCCGGCGTTTTCCTCGATCCGTTCGCGGTGCGTCGATTTCGGTATGACCGGGACCGAGTGCTGCACGCACCAGCGCAACAGCACCTGGGCCGGCGTGCGCCCAAGCCGTTCGGCCACCCGCTTCACGGCCCGGTCGGAAATGTACCGGGCCGTGCCCAGCGGGCTGTAGGCCTCCAGCACGACCCCGCTTTGCCGGCATTCTTCTAGCAGCCGGCGCCGGTACTTGACCGGGCTGAACTGCACCTGGTTGACGACGGGGGCGATGGTGGCGGCGCCAAGAACAGCCTGCAGCTCGGCCACATTGAAATTGGAGACGCCGATCGAACGAGCGTGCCCGAGTTTGTGCGCCTGTTCCATCCCGGGCCAGGCTGGCGTCGGGCCGCCCTGGGGCCAATGCACGAGGTACAGATCGACCTGGTCGACGCCGAGGCGCTCGATGCTCCGAGCCGCTTCGGCGGCGGGGTCGCAGTGGCCCGGGTAGAACTTTGTCGTTATGAACACCTCGTCGCGGGGCACGCCACTTTCGCGGAGCCCTTTTCCGACGCTCTCCTCGTTGCCGTAAGCCTGGGCCGTGTCGATGTGCCGGTAGCCGAGCTCGAGCGCCCAGCGCACTGCGTTCACGCACTCCGGCCCGTCGGGCACCTGCCACACGCCGAGGCCGAGCATGGGCATCTGACTGCCGTCCGCCAGCAGGTGGGCGCGGCCATCGGGCGTGAGCGACGTGGTTGGCATGGCTTTTCTCCTTACTTCAGGGTGCCGGGACTTCAGGGTGCCGGGACTTCAGGGTGCCGGGACTTCAGGGTGCCGGGACTTCAAGGTGCCGGGCGTCAAGGTAAAGGTAGTGGGGTTGGCCCCGGCGCTACGCGTTGCCCGGCGGGGCAGCTACAGGTTCAGTCCGGTCGAGCGGGGCACATAGCGGTCCAAATTAGGGACTACCCGGCCCAACCCGGCGCCGGCTGGGCCAATGGGGAACGGCGGGCGAATTAGGCCACAGGGGCCAAACCCGGCCCTTCCGGCCGGACGCTTTGGCCAGGCACTCTGGTCAGGCACTCTGGTCAGGCGCGGCGGGGGCGCGGTACAACCCGGGCCCGGCGGCTCATACAATTGCTCGAGCCTGCCGAGTCTTACATGAAGGCCCGACAATGACCCTCAGGACGCTTGCCTTGAACACTCCGCGCCGTCGCGGAGCGCAGTCCGCTTTGCGCTTCGAAGGTGCCAGTCACCGTTACGGGGCACACGTTGCCGTCGACGGGCTCAGCCTCGAGGTAGCGCGAGGGGAGACCGTTGCCCTCCTGGGCCCGAACGGAGCGGGCAAGTCGACCGCTATCTCGCTCCTCCTCGGCCTCCTGCGCCCCCATACCGGCCAGGTCGAGGTCCTGGGCGCGGCGCCGCGCAAGGCCGTGGCCCAAGGCCGGGTGGGGGCGATGCTGCAAACGGGCTCGGGCAGCGGGTTGCCCCCCGGGGTAAAAGTGGGCGCCACCCTCCAGCTGGCCCGCCGGCTGTACCGCCGGCCGGCCCCTTTCGAACTCACCGTCGAGCGGGCCGGCATAGGGGAGTTGTTGGACCGCCAAACCCAGCGCTTGTCGGGGGGCCAGGTCCAGAGTGTCCGCTTCGCTATTGCCATCGCCGGCGACCCCGAGCTGGTTTTCCTGGACGAGCCCACGGCAGCCATGGACGTAGGGGCCAGGCGCTCGTTTTGGAAGATGATCCGCCAATTCGGCCAAGAAGGCCGCACCGTCCTGTTCGCCACCCACCATCTGCACGAAGCCGACCAGATTGCCGACCGGGTGGTGGTCATCAACCACGGCCGCGTGGTGGCGGACGGCCCGGGCGCCATGTTGAAGGCGTCGGTGGCTTCGAGGCGGGTGAGGTTCGTTTGCGAGCACCCTGACCGTGGCCAACTTGACGGGCTGGAAGGCGTTACGGACGTCGAGATCCATGGACGAGGGGTGGCTCTCGGCTCCCTCGATGCCGACGCCACCGTGAGGGCCCTCGTCCGGCTGCGGATTGCTTTCAGCGACCTGGAAGTCACCGGGGCTGGCCTCGAGGACGCCTTCGTCGCCCTCACTGAGGGTGGCCCGGTGGAGAGAAGCGCGTGATGGCCCCGCTTCTGGCGTTTGGCCGTTTCGAAGTGGGCCGCCTGCTGCGCAGCTGGAAATTTCTCCTTATAACGGTAGGTTTTCCGGTCACTTTTTACCTACTGTTCCTCGGCAACCAGAGCCCCGGCTCGCTCAGCGAGGGCACCGTGTCGTGGCGGGACTACCTGATGGTGACGATGTGCTCGTTCGGAGCGTTGGTGGCCGGCCTTACCGCAGGAGGAGCCCGGCTGTCGGCCGAGCGGGCCTCGGGGTGGGCCCGTCAACTACGGGTCACGCCCCTCCCGGCCTGGGCCTATCTGGTGACCAAGGTGACGGCCAGCATGCTGGTCATCCTTCCCGTCATGGCCCTCGTGGACGGAGTGGGAGCTGCGTTCGGAGGGGTGGGCTTATCTGTCGGCAACTGGATCGGGCTCACCGCCGTGGTATGGGTGAGCGCTCTCCCGTTCGCGCTGCTCGGCGTGTTCATCGGGTACATGGTCAACGCGGAGACCGCCTTCCCCGTGGTGATCGCCCTGATGTTCGTCCTCGGGTACTTCGGCGGCCTGTTCGACCCCATCGATAACCTGCCGAGCGCACTTCAGGCGGCGGCCCAGGCGCTTCCCAGCTACCACAACGCTTCTTTGGGGCTGGCGTTCCTGGACGGCCAGGGTCTGGGCTTCCAGCACTGGCTGGTGCTGGCCGGGTACGTCGTCGTGTTCACCGGGGCCATCGTCCTGAAGCACAGGGTCGAAGAGGCGCGAGGCCTGGCCTAGCGGGTAGCCCGGGCTAGGCCGCTTCGCGCCGCCGGGTCACCGGGTCACCGCGTCACCGCGTCACCGCGTCACCGGGTCACCGGGTCACCGGGTCACCGGGTCACCGGGTCACCACAGTGTGTAGCCACCGTCCGCCACGAGAGTGGCCCCGGTCACGTAGCTGGCCTGGTCAGAGGCGAGGAAGGCGACCGCATTGGCGATCTCCTCCGGAGTGCCCATCCGCCCGAGTGGCGTGCCTCCGATCCAGTAGTCGCGCAGCACATCGGTCCCGAGGAAGCTCTCGACCAGGCTGGTGTGGATGTAACCGGGCGCCACGGCGTTCACCCTTATACCGTGCGGCGCCCATTCTGCCGCCAGTGATTTCGTCAGCATGATCACGCCCGCCTTGGAGACGTTGTAGGCCACCTGTGGCTGTGGGCGGTTGACGATGATGCCGGACATGGAGGCGATGCTGACTATGCAGCCCGAGCGCCGTTCGATCATCGGGGTGCCGAAGACCTGGCTGCAGTAGAAAACCCCTGAGAGGTTGATGCTCAGCATGCGCTCCCACTCCGCCACGGTCATCTCCTCGGCGGGGGCGTTGTAAGCAATGCCGGCGTTGTTGACCAGCGTGTCCGCCGGCGCCTCCCAGCGGGCGTCGAGAGCCTGTCGCGCCGCCAGCACCTGTTCATACGACGAAACATCGCAGATCTGGCTGACTATCTCGGCATTTTCCACTTCGTCCCGCAGCTTGGCGGCGGCCGCACCAGGGTTGGCCGCCTCCAGGTCGAGCACGGCCACGGCCCCTCCAGAGGCGGCGACCAACCGGGCGATGGCGTACCCGATACCACGAGCGGCACCGGTGACCACAAATCTGCGCCCATCGAAGCGGAAAATACCGTTGTTGTCGGCCACCGTCGTCTCCTTAGTTCTCCTTGGGCCCACTCGAGCAGAGAGGCTCCGGCCACGTTGGCAGCCAGACTACGCGGCGCCGGATGACGGGCACCGGCTTTGCGGAGGCCGTGGCCCGGAGACCTAAACTGCGCCGTCATGGACGACCCTAAGGCGGAGGCCGGGCATGGCGGACGGGTGGAAAAAGCATTGACCCTGATGGCTGTTCACGCTCACCCTGACGACGAGGCGATCGGTACGGGCGGCGTGCTGGCCCGGTATTCGGCCGAGGGAGCCCAGACCGTGCTTGTCACCTGTACCAACGGCGAACAGGGCGACGCGTTGGGGGGCGTGAAACCCGGCGAACCCGGGCATCACCCGGAGGAGGTGGCTGCCGTGAGGCTGGCCGAGCTGCGCATATCGGCCGCCGTCCTCGGTGTCACCCACCTGGAGATGCTGGGCTACCGGGACTCCGGCATGGACGGCTGGTCTGCTAACAAAGACCCGGGCGTGTTTTGCAATGTCCCCCTGGCGGAGGTCAGCGGCCGGTTGGCCGAGTTGATGCAGAAGTACCGGCCTCAGGTGGTCGTCACGTACGACGAAAATGGTAATTATGGCCATCCCGACCATATTCAGGCCCACCGGGCCGCCGTGGCGGCGGCCGAGTCCACTGGCATCCCGGCCAAGTTTTATTATTCGGCCGTTCCCAGGTCGGGGTTCCTGCAGTTGCGCCAACTGCTGGAAGCTTCGGGCGTAAATACTGACGATTTCGACATACCAAGCGACTTTGGCGTGCCGGACGAACTCATAACCACAGCCGTCGACGTTTCTGCATACGTAAACCAGAAACGCGAGGCGCTAGCCGCCCACACCAGTCAGGAGCAGAACTTCTTCTTCGACCGGGTGCCCGACGAGATCACGACGGTATTGCTGTCTCGGGAGTACTTCACGTTGCGCTCGGCGCCGAAGGACCTGGCCCGCGAAGACGACCTTTTCGCCGGCTTATGAAAGGAGACGATTTGCGGTGGCCCAAGAACCCGGTCATATAGAGCTCAGCAGTAACCATCGTGACACGCTGTCACGTATTTTCGAGCACCCGGTCAGCCACAACATCGAGTGGCAGGCGGTCCTGTCCCTTTTGGGACAAGTCGGCACGGTTGACCAGGAGCACGACGGTTCGTACCACGTGACCCTGGGCGACGAAACGGAGACGTTTCGCCGGCCGAAGGACAAGGACGTCACTTCTCAGCAGGTGGTCGACCTGCGCCGGATGCTCCGAAATGCAGGTTACGGGCCGGAGGACACGGGCAAAAAGAGCTAAATCGCCCGGTGCACCGTCTGGCCGCCGGCGATGGTGCACCAGCTTTGGCCGCGGTCACCATCGGGGCGTCACTCGCGGGAATGTAGGGTCGAACTCGCGCATGTAGGCGGTGTCGTCGCGGGTGCGGATATGGCTTTTCTCGTACTGCTCGTGTAGCCGGGCCAGCGCGTCGCCGTCCAGCTCCACCCCGAGGCCCGGTGTCGTGGGCACGTCGACGGCCCCATCGCTAAACGTCAGCGGGCCAGGTTCGATGACGTCCTCGCCGGCCCGTTTCCACGGCCAATGTGTGTCGCACGCGTAAGTCAGCTCGGGGGTGGCGGCGGCCAGCTGGGTCATGGCCGCCAGGCTGATCCCGAGATGCGAATTGGAGTGCATCGACAGGCCGAGGCCGAACGTGGCGCAGATCCGGGCCAGGTCCGCCGAGCGCCGCAAGCCGCCCCAATAGTGGAGGTCAGAAAGGATGATCGACACCGCGCCTTCGGCCACCGCCGGCGCCACGTGTTCGAAGTCGACGACGCACATGTTGGTGGCCAGGGGCATCGGAACCTGGCGAGCGACCTGGGCCATTTCGTGGATCCCGATCGTCGGGTCCTCCAGGTACTCGAGCACTCCGGCCAATTCATGGCCCACTTTTACCGACGTGGCCGGTGTCCAGGCCCCGTTAGGGTCCAGCCGCAAGGGCAGGTCCGGGAACTCCAGGCGCAAGGCCCGGATAACCTCCATGTCGTGATCGGGAGGGAAGAAGCCGCCCTTCAGTTTGATGGCGGAGAAGCCGTATTCGTCGATCATCCGCCGAGCCTGGGCCACGATGCCGGGCGGGTCGAGGGCCTCGCCCCACTCATCTGGCTCGGCGCCGGGGTGGCCGGCCCATTTGTAAAAGAGGTAGGCGCTATAGGGCACCCGGTGGCGCACGGCCCCGCCTAGCAGGTCGCTTACGGGCCGGCCCAGGGCCCGGCCGGCGACGTCGAGGCACGCTACTTCAAAAGGTGCGTAGACCCTGTCGATCGTCCCTCCGGAGGTGGCGACGCCAGTCAGGCCGTGTGCGTCCCCGCCTACCGCGCCGGCCAAAGCCTGCCCGACCCGGGCGCGGACCTGGTGCTGGGCGAACACATCGGCGCCGATGATGGCCCGGCCGGCGGCGCCCAGTCGCTCCAGGTGGTCGGCGTCGCCGTACGTCTCGCCCAGCCCGGTCAGCCCCGACCCCGTGTGCACCTCGATGACGGCCCGCAAGGCGTACGGCTGGTGAACGCCCACCTGGTTCAGCAACGGCGGGTCGGAGAAAGCGACGGGCGTAATAGAAATGCCTGTTATCTCAAGGCCTTTATAACCAAGCTCGGCAAAGTCCACCCCGGAATAGTAGGTCCCGGGCGGCGGGTTACCGTCCCGGCCGCCGGCAGTGGCCCACGGGCCCGTCTGCGCCGGCCACGCCGGACCTTCAACCAGCACCGACGGGACGCTAAGCTGGCCTCGTGACCTCCACCAAGCCCAGCACGAGCAGCAAGCGGGCTCCGGGGAATTGGACCGGAAAGACCTGGGCCCGGATCGTCATCGGTCTCATCATCTTGGTGTACGTGATCCTGTTCATCGTCTTGAACTCGACCAGCGTCAAGATCGACTTCGTGTTCTTTAGCGTGAGATCGCAGTTGTGGGTGGGATTTCTGGTGTGCCTCGTCCTTGGTGGCGTGCTGGGAGGGGCATTTTCCGCCTACCGGAAGAAGAACGGTAAGTCAGCGTCTAAACCACAGGCCAGTTAGCGGCCAATCGGGCTACCCATCTCGCCGCATGCAATTTGCGCCCGGCCGGGCCCCGAGGCGGCTCCCGTAATTGGCGTCCGGCACCTCTCCGTCGACGCTTTGGACGGTTTCTTACGCTATAGCGAATAAACCGTCCAAAACGACCTCACTGTGCCGGCCATGAGCGGGCACATTGTGGCCATGGGGGGCGCCCGGTCCGTAATGGACCGCCGGACCGACCCCATGCACGGCTACATCCTGGAACTGACGGGGAAACCCAACCCGGCCGTCCTGTTCCTCGGTACGGCCACCGGCGACGACCCGGGGTACATAGTTTCGTTTTACGAGACGTTCAATTCGACCCGCTGCCGGCCTCGTCACCTCAACCTGTTCAACCGGGAACACGATGACATCACGGAGCTGGTGGTGGGCGCGGATGTGGTCCATGTGGGCGGGGGCAATACGGCCAACATGCTCGACGTGTGGCGCCGGCAGGGGGTCGACCAGCTCCTGCACCAGGCGCTGGCGCAAGGCGCGGTGTTGACGGGTGGCAGTGCCGGCGGCATTTGCTGGTTCGAGGGTGGCACCACCGACTCGTGGGGGCCGACGCTACAGGTGCTACGAGAGGGGCTCGGGATGGTCAAGGGGAGCTTCTGCCCTCACTACGAGTCCGGCGAGCAGCGCCGGCCCCTGTACCACGCGGCCGTGCGGGAAGGCGTCCTCCCCGACGGTTATGCAGCCTGGGACCGGGCCGCTATCCGCTTCGACGCCGCCGGCCAGCTGGTCGAGGCGGTGTCGCCCCAGCCCTCGGCGCGGGCGTTCCGGGTGTACCTCGAGGATGGCGAGGTGGTGGAAGAGGACCTACCCCGCCGCCTCTTGCCCGACAAGCCCCTGCCGGGCCCCGCGTCCGGCTGGTAGAGCCGGTAGAGGCGGCAGAGCCAATAGAGCCGGTAGAGCCGCTTGAAGCGGCAGAGCCAAAGGGCCGGCAAAGGCTCGTAGCCCGCGGCTTAGCTCAAAGCACGGCGCCGAGTTGCCACGGAGTGAACTCCTCGTCCCCGAACCCGAGGTCCTCGCTCTTGCTTCGTTGGCCCGACGCCACCGCCAGTACGAGCTCGAAAATCTCCCGGCCACAAGCCTCGACCGAAGTCGTCCCGTCGACGATGGCGCCGCAGTTGACGTCCATGTCCTCCGACATGCGCTCATAAGTGACGCTGTTCGTGGCCAGCTTGAGGCAGGGCGCCGGCTTGGAGCCGAATACCGACCCCCGCCCGGTGGTGAAGCACACGACGTTGGCACCGCCGGCGACCATCCCGGTGACCGAAACCGGGTCGTAGCCGGGCGTGTCCATGAACACGAAGCCCTTGGCGGTTATGGGTTCGGCGTACTCGTAGACCCCGCTCAGGTCCTGGCTCCCTCCCTTGGCCACGGCACCAAGCGACTTCTCCAGGATCGTCGTTAGGCCGCCCTCTTTGTTGCCCGGCGACGGGTTGTTGTCCAGGCTGGCGCCGCAGCGCTTCACGTAGTCCTCCCACCACCGGATCCTCTCGACAAGGCGTTCGCCGACTTCGCGGCTGGTGGCCCGCCTGGTCAGCAGGTGTTCGGCGCCGTAGATCTCGGGCGTCTCGCCGAGCACAGCCGTCCCTCCGTGCTGGACCAACAGGTCTGCCGCCACGCCCAGCGCCGGGTTGGCGGTTATGCCCGAGTAGCCGTCTGACCCACCACACTCCAGGCCCAGCACCAGTTCGCTGGCCGGCACAGGTGAGCGCTCCGCTTTGTTCGCCTCCTCGGCCAGGTCGCGGCAGGCGGGCCGTGGCCTCGCGGACTGTGGCTCGCGTGCCTCCCATCTCCTGAATGGTCATGGACAAAAACGGCGTGCTCGACGGCAGGTCGAAGCCCTCGGTGAGGGAGCGGACCTGGTTGACCTCGCACCCAAGGCCCAGTACCAGCAGCCCGGCGAAGTTCGGGTGCCTGGCGTACCCGCTCAAGGTACGGCGCAGAAGGTCGAACCCCTCGCCGAAACCCGCCATCCCGCACCCCGAACCGTGGGTGAGCGCCACCACCCCGTCGAGGTTGGGGTAGGCGGCCAGCAGTTCCGAACCTTCCTGGAACTGGTTAGCGATCATCCGCGCCACCGTGGCCGAGCAGTTGACCGAGGTCAGAACGCCCAGGTAGTTCCGGGTGGCGACGCTGTCCATCCGGCCTGACGATGCCGCTGAACGTCGCAGGCGGCCCCGGCGGGGCGGCTTGCGGGCCCTTGGCGTCTATGCCAAAGGCGTAGTCCCGCTCAAACTCGGCAAACGCCAGGTTGTGGGTGTGCACGTGCTCGCCGGCGGCTATGTCGCTCGTGGCTACGCCGATGACCTGCCCGTACTTCCGTACCTGCTCACCCCGGGGGATTTCTCGCAGCGCCACTTTGTGACCAGCGGGCACCTCGTCGCGCAACCGCAACCGCGGCACCGCCGGCGACGACGTCTGTCCCGGCCGCTGCCGTCCGGGTCAGAAGCCCGACGCTGTCGTCGGGCCGTAGGAGCAGGCATCGTTCGGGGGCACTGGCGTTCACGGCAACCATGGCTCCTTTCTACCGCCCCCGGGGGCGCCAGTGGCTCGGCGCCAGTGGCTCGGCGCCAGTGGCTCGGCGCCAGTGGCTGGGTGCCAGTGGCTGGGTGCCAGTGGCTGGGTGACAGGGCAGGCGGCACGGCAGGCACAGCGAAGGCGCACCGGCGCCCGACCGACGCCCCATCGACGCTGGCTCAGCAGCACCGGCTCGAAGCGCGCCCTTTTCGGCGCCGGCATTACGAAATGCGTTCCGCCAGGTACGCCAGGGCCAGCGGGTAGCGGTAGTCGATGCGGCCATGGGTGCCGTCGAACAGCTCGAAACGAACGTCGGTCACCCCCTCCTGGGCCAGAGCGTCGCAAAAAGCCTGGCCCCCGACGTCCAGGAACCACTCGTCTCTGGTGCCGCCATCGACCCAAATGGCCCGCAAACCCCGCAACGCGTCGGCGTACTTCGGCACCATCCGTATAGGGTCCCAGGCCAACCAACGTTGCCACACGTCCTCTCGAAGGCGTCCCGAGGCCGGGCTAAAGGGCAGTTCCGGCGAGCCGTCCTCCCGGGCCGAGAAACAAGCGGACACGCCGAGCAGCATCAGCAATGTCTCATCGGCAGACTTGGTAAAGGCGACCCGGCTCTGAAAATCGCTCCACCATTTGTCGATCGAGCCGTCATACTCGCGCAAGGCCCGTACCGCTTTGCCGAACTCGGGGACGTAGAGCAGTTCGTAATACGAGTCGCCGGCGTGGCTGGCTATGGCCCCGAACAGGTCGGGCCGGAGCATCGGCGTGATCATGGCCCCAAAGCCGCCGCTCGACTTGCCCTGGACCCCCCGGTGACCAGCCTCGGCCAGTGTCCGGTAGTGCGCATCGACGAAGGAGACCACTTCGTCGCACAGGTACGTGTGGTAGCGGCCCGTCCCCGGGGAGTCCACGAACTGGGAGCCTCCGTATGCCGTCCAGGCGTCGACGTATACGATGATGCAAGGCGGGGCGCCGGCGCTGGCGAACAACTCGTCGGCCGCTTCGGGGAACGGCGTCCGGTAGGCGCTGCGGTTGGCCCACATGACCACGTTCCCGCCATACCCCTGGAGCACGTACACCGATGGGTAGCGCTGGACCGGGTCGTCGTCGTAGCCGGGGGGCAGGTACACCCACAGCGGGCGGTCAGTGGGGTCCCCGAGCGGGTTGCCTACGAGCACGTTCGAGGAAATGGTGCAGCGGTCGATGCGTCCAGCCAGTTCTCTTTCCCACGGGAGCGGCATGACTGAACCATAGGCGCGGCAGCCGTTCTGCCGGCAGGAGCCGTTACCAGCCGGCGGCGGCCGCGATAGGGGCGGACAAGGCCTTCTCAGACGGGGACGTCAGCTTAGGGGCGTCTCCGAAGGCGTTCACGGTCCCGTTGGCGTCAACGACCCAAACGCCGCGCCCATCGCTGGTGGCGATCACTGCTACGGCCGAGTCGCCTGCCTTGGCCGGCAGCCCGGTGCCAGCGGGGCCGAGGGCCTGAGCGTCCCCCTCGGAGAAAATGGTGCCATTGTCGAGGACCACCCAGTACCCCCGGCCGCTCGGAGTGCGGGCGGCGGCGGCCGCCGTCAGCTTGTTGGTGCCGGCAAAAATCTGGCAGTTCGTGTCCGGGATATTCGGGGCGCCACCGAACGCCACCATGTCGCAGTTCGACAGAAGCAGCCAATAACCGTTGCCGGTGGCGTCGGGCACCACGGCTACCACGGGCGCCGGGCAACCATGGATGCTGGCGCAGGACCCGGCAAAACGGGCGTCCCCGAACGCGAACACGCCTCCGTCGCTGGCCACCATCAGGTAGCCCTTCCCATTTGACGTGGGGACGATACCGACGATGGGGGCCACGAGATGGTCGGGGGACTTCGAGCCGACGGGGCCGATACCGCTGGCGGGCACCGAACCCTCGAAGCCGGCATCGCCGAAGGCGAACAAACCCCCATCGGACGCCACCATCCAATAGCCGCCGTGGTCGGCCGTGGGGGCGATCCCGGTTATTTGTCGTTGCAAGCGGATGTTCCCGGTAGAACCGTGGAATTTGGCCGTACCGAGCGCGAATATGCCGCCGTCTTTCCCGGCCAGCCACAAGCCCTGGCTGTTCGACGGGGCCGGCGAAGTGGTCGTGGTCGTGGTCCCGGTGGCGCCGGTCGAACTTGAAGGCGGCGCAATGGGCACGCCGTCCTGACCGCTGCCCGGCGGTGAGCTGGGAGCCCCGTAAACGACATTAAATGAATCGGTGCCGGCGTCGTATTGGGTCGCGTAGGCAATTATGTGGCTCGAATTGACCATATATATGGGAGATCCGGTGGCTGAGGCCGTCCCCGGTCCTTCGACCGCCATATTCGAGAACGCCACTGTCCCGAAATCGGCCAGGGTCTCAACCGAATTGTCGTAGGACAATGTCGGCGCTTCTTCCACCCATTCCGCGGTCGTCCCGGGGGCACTGTAAGAAACCGAGTTCGTCCAGTTCGTATCCTGGGTCAAATCGTCTACCGAGATTGTCCAGGTCCCGGTCTGGACCTCGTCTATTTTCACCGTGATGTGGTCGCCCGGCGAAACTAAGCCCAGCTCGACAGACGCCTGGGGCAGGAGCTCGTACCAGGCGTAATAAAGGGCGCCGGAAGCAGACCAGCTCTGGTCGGTCCCCGCCTGGACCAGGTCCCCTTGGCTCTGGATCCCATCTATGCCGACCCAGGTGCTGGAGTCCCCGTACGGGTTCTCGGCCACCGTGGGCACCACCCAGCTGCCGGTGACCTCCGTGAACTGCGCGCCGGCGCCCGTGTCTTCGTACCCGGCCCAGTTAGCCGACGGGAGCGAGTCGCTTATGGATGACGGCAGATGGCCGGACGAGCCCTCGATCGGGGCCGGACGAGGCCACGCCGCCGGGACGGGCCGGCCCCCCCGGACAACCCGGCCCCCACTGACCACCCGGCCCCCACTGACCACCCGGCCCCCACTGACCACCCGGCCCCCGCTGACAACAAGGGGGAGGTGTGGCCGCAAGGCACCAGGCCGGGCGGAAGCTTCATTGTGGTGGACCGGCACGGCGGGTGGTGGCCTTAGCGGTACCCGGCCAGTGGCCGCCAGCGGTACCCGGCCGGTGGCCGCCAGCGGTGCCGCATTAGCGACAGCTGGGCCCGCTCCGCCGGGGCCGGGGCCGGGCGCCACCACCAAAGCCATAGCGAGAGCGCCCGCCGTGACCGTGATAGTGGTCAGGGCTCGTGGCCACCCCGAAACCAAAGCCATCCCCTGCGGCCCCACCCTACGTATTCTTACGGATCCTGAGGGCCCGCCGACCGGCCATTCGCGCACCAGGCGTCATCTTCTCCCGGGAGACGGGCTTCCTCCCGGGTGCCTGGTGGCTGGAATGGAAGGCGCCAGTTGTGCCTGTGCCGTGCACCGGGCCCAGCTCGCTGAGCCTCCTCACGTCGGGCTCGGCAGGCCCGGGAGGGCTGTGGTAAGCATGTCCAGGGCGTCGCCATCCTGGCCTCGGCGTCGGGTGGCGGCGGTGAAAGACGTTAGAGGCATGGGAGGCAGCATGCTCAAGTTCACCAGGGGCTTCAGCGGTCGGAGCAAGGCCGCCCGCGACCCTCGCTTGCCTCCGGGCCAATACGACGTGGGGGCGGACTGGCCCGTACTCACCGCTGAAGTGACGCCCAAGTTGGACTCCACG
This sequence comes from uncultured Acidimicrobiaceae bacterium, assembly GCA_963749305.1. Taxonomy (GTDB): domain Bacteria; phylum Actinomycetota; class Acidimicrobiia; order Acidimicrobiales; family Palsa-688; genus Fen-671. Next base: position 112,248 of record CAVVMN010000007.1, on the reverse strand, counting down.
TCCTGGACGTTCAAGGTCGAGGGTTTGGTCGCCAAGCCCGTCACCTGGAACTGGGACGAAATTCACGCCCTGGCGCCGTCGTCGTTCAGCGGGGACATCCATTGCGTGACCACCTGGTCGAAGCTGGGGGTGAACTTCAGTGGCGTGTCCGTCGACACCCTCCTGGCCGCGGCCGAACCTCTGCCGGCGGCCACCCACGTGCTGGCGCTCTCGCATACGGGTTATACGACGAACCTCCCCCTCTCCGATGTGACCGGCGGCCAGGCCTGGGTGGTGTGGGACTACGAGGGCCAGCCGCTGGCGAACGTCCATGGAGGCCCCGCCCGGCTGCTCGTGCCCCACCTCTATTTCTGGAAGAGCGCCAAGTGGGTAGCGGGTTTGCGGCTCCTTGACCATGACGAGCCCGGCTTCTGGGAACGCAACGGCTACAACGACCATGGCGACCCCTGGCTCGAGGAGCGTTACCAGGGTGACTGACGGTGCCCCGGTGGACGCACCGGCTGGCGGTGAAGTGGAAGCCCCCACGAAAAAAAGCCCGTGGCAGGTGGCTAAAGTCACCGGGATCCGGCGGGAGACGCCGCGGGCGAAGACGTTTCGCTTTACCCTCCCGGAGCCGCCCGACCGCCTCGCCGGCCAGCACTTCGTAATAAGGCTGATGGCGCCGGACGGCTATACAGCTCAGCGGTCTTACTCGGTGGCCAACGCTCCGGACGGCTCGAACGAGATCGACCTGACCATCGAGCGCCTCGAGGGGGGCGAGGTGTCGATGTTCATGCACGACGAGGTGGCCGTCGGCGACGAGCTCGAAGTACGGGGCCCGATCGGTCGCTGGTTCGTTTGGGACGGGGAGTCCCCGGCCCTTCTGGTCGGGGGAGGGTCGGGCGTAGTGCCGCTGATGGCCATGCTGCGGCTGGCCCGGAAGCTGGGGCGCTCCGAACTGGTCCGCCTGGTGGTCTCCGTGCGCACCCCCGGCGACCTTTACTACTCCGACGAGCTCCCCGGGCCGGAGAGCACGGTGGTATTCACGCGAGCGGCGCCTCCAGGTACCAAGAGGCCCGCTGGCCACCTGAACAAGGCCGATCTCGAGCCCTGTACCCGGCCAGGCGAGACGGCCTATGTGTGCGGGTCGAGCGGCTTCGCGGATGCGGCCAGTTACATCCTGGTCGACCTCGGAGTGCCGACCGGGCAGGTCCGCGTGGAGCGGTTTGGCGCCACCGGCTAACTGGGCTAGCTGACCGGCACGCCCATTTCGGCCATTGCCTTCAGTTCCTTTTTCAGGTCGGCCACTTCATCGCGCAGCCTGGCCGCGTACTCGAACCGCAGGTCGGCGGCGGCGTCGCGCATTTCCTCTTCCAGTGCGGAGATGAGCCGGGAGAGGTCGGCTTTGGGCATCCCGGCCAGGTCCGACCGGGCCCGGTCGTGGCGGCGGCTGCGACGGTCGGAGCCAGGGACGGGCGCCGTGCCGGAACCGCCCGAACTGTCCCCTCGGCCCAGCATGACCAGGATGTCGCTCACCGCCCGGCGAACAGTCTGAGGGTTGATGCCGTGCTCGGCGTTGTACTCCTGCTGAAGCTGGCGCCGGCGGTGGGTCTCGGAAATGGCTCGGCGCATCGAGTCCGTCATCTCGTCGGCGTACATGATGACCGAACCGTCCACGTTACGGGCGGCCCGCCCGATCGTCTGGATGAGCGAGGTTTCCGAACGCAGGAAGCCCTCTTTGTCGGCGTCCAGGATCAACACGAGCGACACTTCCGGCAGGTCGATGCCCTCTCTAAGCAGGTTTATCCCCACCAGCACGTCGAACTCGCCGAGGCGGAGGTCCCTCAGGATCTCGATCCGCTCGAGCGTGTCCACGTTCGAGTGCAGGTAACGCACTTTTAGCCCCTGCTCGAGCAAGTAGTCCGTCAGGTCCTCGGCCATCTTCTTGGTCAACGTCGTGACCAGCACCCGGTCGCCCGCCGCGGTGCGTTTGGCTACCTCGGTCATAAGGTCGTCGATCTGGCCCTTCGTGGGCCGGACCACCACCTCGGGGTCGATCAGTCCCGTGGGCCGCACGATCTGCTCCACGATCTGGTCGGAGACCGATATCTCATAAGCGGCCGGCGTGGCCGACATGAATATGCACTGGTTTACCCTCGTCAGCAGCTCCTCGTAACGGAGCGGCCGGTTGTCGGCGGCGGAGGGCAGGCGGAAACCGTGCTCGATGAGCGTCTCTTTACGGGAGCGGTCCCCGTGGTACTGGCCGTGCAATTGCGGCACGGCTACGTGTGATTCGTCGATCACGAGCAAGTAATCGTCAGGGAAGAAGTCGAGCAGAGTATGCGGCGCCTGGCCCGGGGAGCGGCCGTCGATGTGACGGCTGTAGTTTTCGATCCCCGAACAACTGCCCACTTCCGCCATCATCTCCAGGTCGTAAGTGGTCCTCATCCGCAGGCGCTGGGCTTCGAGCAATTTGCCGTTTTTCTCGAAGTAATCGAGCCGTTCTTGCAGCTCCACCTCGATCCCCTCGATGGCGCGGCGCATACGCTCGGACCCGGCGACGTAATGGGTGGCCGGGAAAACGACGACGTCGTCGACCTCGCCCAGCAGCTCACCGGTCACGGGGTCGACGCGCGAGATCCGTTCTATTTCGTCTCCGAAAAGCTCGACCCGCAGAACGTGCTCTTCGTATGCAGGGTGGACCTCGATGGTGTCGCCCCGCACCCGGAACTTGCCCCGCACCAGGTTCTGGTCGTTGCGCTCGTACTGCATGTCTACGAGCCGGCCGAGTATGCCGCGCTGGTCGTATTCGTGGCCGACGGCCAGGGCCAGGATCTGCTGGGCGTACTCCTCCGGCGAACCCAGGCCGTAAATGCATGAGACGGAAGCGACGACGATCACGTCGCGCCGGGTCAGGAGGCCCGAAGTAGCCGAGTGTCGCAACCGGTCGATTTCGTCGTTGATCGAGCTGTCTTTTTCGATGTAGGTGTCGCTGGAGGGGATATACGCCTCGGGTTGGTAGTAGTCGTAGTAGCTGACGAAGTACTCGACCCTGTTGTCCGGGAACACCTCCCGCATCTCGTTGGCGAACTGAGCGGCCAGCGACTTGTTGGGCTCGATCACGAGGGTCGGCCGCTGCACCTGCTCGATGGTCCAGGCGATGGTCGCGCTCTTGCCGCTCCCGGTGATGCCAAGGAGCGTCTGGAAACGGTCACCTCTGTTCACCCCCTTGGCCAGGGCTTCAATGGCCTGGGGCTGGTCGCCGGCCGGGGACCACTCGGAGACAACGCGGAAAGGAGGCACTTTGGCCATGGTACCGGGGGGGTGGGACGTCCAAACGGGCCGGGCCGTCCGGGCTGGGGCAGCCCGGCGGGAAGGTTTCGGGAAAGAGCCTCGGGCACTGTTCCGTACGTCGGCAACCGGGCCGACCGAGGCTGAGAGGGAAACCGAAATGAAGAAGAGCCTTATGCTCGTAGCAGCCTCTTCGGCTGCTGTCGCCATGGTCCCGTCCGCGCTGCTGCAGGCGCCGGCGGCCAGCGCCTCAGTGCGGCACCAACAAGTCCAAACCGGCGCCATCACGATCGAGTCGTGGCTCTACGCCGTGCCCAGTGAGAACGTCCTTTCGGGCACCGTATGGGACTGTTTCAAGCTCACCGGGGCCATAAACGACGAGGGCGGTGGCCCGACGTGGACGAACGACACGACTTATGGTGCGCCCAACACCATGACGAGCGGGGGGGTCAGCGCGGCCAGCGCCGAGTGCGCCGACAAGGTCCCGGCCGGCGGCTTCATCCTTGTGCCGCCGCCGGAGGCCGGGCAGTACCAGTTCGCCCAGTACACGGCGTCCGCCGGCTCCCCGGGTGGGCTGTCCACCGTGTACGCCGTCCATACGATCGCCGGTAGGAAAGGTGACATCTACATCACTTTTTCGGGCACGTACAACTTCACCAACAGCGTCGTCCAGGTGAAGGTGGCCAACGGTTCCACCATCGCCGTCCAGCCCTTCACGACCGGCCCCGACTGCACGTGGCTGATAACCGGCGGCACCGGGGCCTACAACGGCCTGCAGGGGAGTGGGACGTGCTTTGCCAACGCCGAGAACACTTTCCCGTGGATCAACCACACCGAGCACGGCCAGATCTGGTGGAGCCGGCCCTACTAGGCAAGCCTGTTGGGCCACACGCCCAGTGTGGCCGCGGCCCGAGACCGGCTACGAGCCCGTCAATGACGGGCTCAGCCGGAATGTCAGGTCAGGCCGGCGCTAAGCCGGGCCCAGAGGTCATCGACAGCGGCCTCGAGCTTGGCCTCATCGCCGTCGTTGACCAGGAGCCAATCAGCGGCCTCTCTTCGTTGGGCCGGGGTCGGTTGGGCCGCCATCCGGGCGCGCACGTCTTGCTCGGTCATGCCCCGGTGGACCGCCCGGCTGACCGCCAATTCCTCCGGGGTATCGACCAGGACCACCAGGTCGAGGCCGTACTGCGGCCGGCGGCCGGCGGCGAGCAGGGGTAATTCGATGACGACGACCGGGGCCTGTAGCGACGCCAGCTCCCTGGCTATTTCGTCGTGCACCAGGGGGTGGGTGATGGCTTCGAGCTCCCGCCGCTGGTCCGGGTGGGCAAAGACGACGGCGGCCAGCGCCCGGCGGTCGATGTGGCCGTCCGGTCCGGCCACACCGGCCCCGAAACGGTCGAGCACGGCCTGCTCGCCGGCGCTACCGGGCCCGATTACGCGCCGGGCCACCTGGTCGGCGTCGATCACGGCCGCACCCCGGGCCGCCAAGGCTCGGCCGACAGTGGATTTCCCGGAGCCGAGACCGCCGGTGAGGCCAACCCGCATCAATGCCGTAACTTAGGCGGCGCAAGGCGTAGTGCGGCGGTGATAAACGTTCGGCCCGGCGGCCGCCGGCGCTGGCCCACGTCTCTGCCTGGTTACGCTGAGAAGCATGCCGTTGGACCCAGCTCAACTACAGGAGGCGGCCAAGCGCCACCTCTGGATGCACTTCACCCGCATGGGCGACTACGCCACCCACGAGGTGCCCGTGATCGTAAGGGGCGAAGGCCCTTGGGTCTGGGACGCCAATGGCAAGCGCTACCTGGACGGGTTGTCGGGCCTGTTCGTGGTCCAGGTCGGGCACGGGCGGCAGGAACTGGCCGACGCCGGTGCCCGCCAAGCGGCCCAGCTGGGCTACTTCCCGGTGTGGGGATATGCGCACCCCACGGCTATCGAGTTGGCCGAGCGTCTCTCGGAACTGACCCCTGGCGACCTCAACCGCGTCTTCTTCACGGGCGGGGGCAGCGAGGCGGTCGAGTCGGCCTGGAAACTGGCTCGCCAGTACTTCAAGGTCATCGGCCAGCCGCAGCGGACCAAGGCCATCTCGCGCCGAGATCTCGTACCACGGCACCACCATGGGGGCACTTTCCATAACCGGTTACGAAGCCATCAAAAAACCCTTCGAACCGCTCGTCCCCGGTACTTCAAGGGTCCCCAACACCGATTTCTTCCGGGCTCCGGTGCACGGCGACGACCTGGAAGCGTTCGGTTTGTGGGCGGCGGACAAGATCGCCGAACGCATCGAGGAAGAAGGCCCCGAGACGGTGGCCGCCGTTTTCCTCGAACCCGTGCAAAACGCCGGCGGCTGCTTCGTCCCGCCCCCGGGCTATTTCGCCCGGGTGCGTGAGATTTGCGACCGGTACGGGGTCTTGCTCGTCTCGGACGAGGTCATCTGTGCTTTCGGCCGGCTGGGCTACTGGTTCGGGTCCGAGCGTTACGGCTACCAGCCCGACATGATCACGGTGGCCAAGGGCCTGACTTCGGGGTACGCGCCGATGGGAGCCCTGCTGGCCAGCGACCGGCTGATCGAACCCTTCCTGCACGGCACGACGACGTTCTCACACGGGATCACGTTCGGGGGCCACCCGGTGTCCTCAGCGGTTGCTCTGGCCAACCTCGGGATTTTCGAGGACGAGAAGCTCCTGGCCCACGTCCGTTCCAATGAGGAGGCCTTGCGTGCCTCGTTGCGCACGCTGGAGGACCTCCCGATCGTGGGCGACGTACGGGGAGACGGCTATTTCTTCGGTGTCGAGCTGGTGAAGGACAAGGCCACTAAAGGGACGTTCGATAACGAGGAAACGGAACGGCTTCTGCGCGGTTTCGTCTCGCCCGCGCTGTTCGAAGCCGGCCTCATCTGCCGGTCCGACGACCGTGGAGACCCCGTCGTCCAGTTCGCCCCCCCGCTCGTATGCGAGCAGGAGCATTTCGACATCATCGTCGAGGTGCTCCGCGACGTGCTTAGCCGGGCGTGGGCTCGCATCTGAGCGGTCCGGTCACCTGAAGAGCCTCCACTACTTGCACGCTCGAGGGCACCTCCCCCGGAGCTTTGCCCCCTTTACCTTCGAGCGCGCAAGTCCTGTTGAGACGGGCTAACTGGCCCGGCCCTAACGATCAGGGCCTAGCTGGCCGGCGCCGCCTCGGGCTGTTCGTGGCCGCCCGGCTCTCCCGTGCTGGAAATGCCCGTTTCGGTGGCGGCGTCACTGCCTGAGAAATCAGTTCCGCTGAGGCTGCCGTTTTCGAAACCGGCCGCCGCTTCGGGAACAGAGCCAACGGTGTCGGTCGCCACAGTGCCGTCCGCCACAGTGCCGTCCGCCACCGTGCCGTCCGAGACTGCGCCTTCCGCCTCCGTGCCCTCTGCCGCCGTGCCCTCTGCCGCCGTGCCCTCTGCCGCCGTGCCCTCTGCCGCCGGGTCTCCTGGCTCCTGGGAGTGCGCCTGTTCCTCCAGGTAGCCCGCCCACGCGGCCTGGGCTTCCGACTCGGGTTCGAAAGCGGTGTAGCCGGCGCCGATGTAGTTGCCGTGCTCGTCGTAGGCGTGCTCGCCGAACGCCTCACGGTACTCGGCCGCCACCTCGCCGCCCTCTGCCGCCTGCTTGATGGAGAGGCTGATGCGCCTCCGGGCCAGGTCGATGTCGATGATCTTGACCCACAGCTCCTCGCCCGGGCTTACGACCTGGTCGGGTTGATCGACGTGGTGGACAGCCATTTCCGAGATGTGCACCAGGCCCTCGATCCCGTCGCCGACCTGGACGAAAGCGCCGAACGGCACCAGCTTCGTAACCCGGCCATAAACGAGCTCGCCCACCCGGTGGGCGGTGGCGAACTCTTGCCACGGGTCCGCCTGGGTCGCCTTCAGGGACAGGCTGATGCGTTCGCGGTCGAGGTCGACGTCCAGGACCCGCACCGTCACATGGTCCCCCACTTGGACGACCTGGCCGGGGTGGTCGACGTGCTTCCACGACAGTTCGGACACATGGATGAGCCCGTCCATCCCGCCGAGGTCGACGAAAGCGCCGAAGTTGACCACAGACGAAACAACGCCCTTGCGCACCTCGCCCGGCTTCAGGTTGGTCAGGAACTCGTCACGCTGCGAGCGCTGCGCCTCTTCGAGGTAAGCCCGCCGAGAGAGCACCACGTTGTTGCGGTTTTTGTCCAGCTCGATGATCTTGGCTTCGAGCTCTCGGCCGACGTAAGGCTGCAGGTCGCGGACCCGGCGCAGCTCTACCAGCGATGCCGGCAGGAAGCCCCGTAGGCCGATGTCGAGGATCAGGCCGCCCTTCACCACCTCGATGACCGGGCCGCGTACGGTCCCGTTGCGCTCCTTGACCGCTTCGATCGTCCCCCAGGCGCGCTCGTATTGCGCCCGCTTCTTGGACAGGACAAGCCGCCCTTCCTTGTCCTCCTTTTGCAGGACAAGGGCTTCGATCTTGTCTCCCACCTGGACCACTTCGTGGGGGTCGACATCGTGGCGGATCGACAGTTCCCTGGCCGGGATCACGCCCTCAGACTTGAAACCGATGTCGAGCAGGACTTCGTCCTTGTCGACTTTGACGACGGTGCCCGAGACGATGTCGCCATCGTCGAACTCCACGATCGTCCCAGCTATCGCATCTTCGAAGGAGGTGCCGCCGAGATCGTCAGAAACAACCTGGCGAGGCGTGTATGCACCGGACTCGTCGAAAGTGCCCATCTCAGCCGCAGAGGGTTCCTCCACTTGCGCGGTTGCGTAGGCTCTGGTCGACGGGGTGAGGTCGGACATAGGTTCAGGACTTCCTTGGCATTGGTTCTGTAGCGGGTTTATGCGGCCGGGCGTGGCTCGCGCATCGCATGCTACACCTAGTCACGCCTTTCCTAGTCGCGCCCCCAAATAGCCTCTGGCCAGCCACTTCGCTGTTTTAGAAGACATCGCTGAGAGCGCCGTCCGCCACTAAACCGATACAAAAGCCGACCTGGGCCATTGCCGGGCCAGTCGTGGGCCAGCACGGGCCCTGCCCGACCAGTGGTGGGTCCACCACGGAACCCCTGCCGGTGCCCTAGCGTTAGGAGAGCAGTGAAGAGCAAGAAGTTCGTTTATTGGCCTGCCGCATTGCTGTCGGCGGGGCTCCTGGCGGCGGGTTGTGGGACCACCAATGGCAGTAACAGCGCGGCCCCGACGACCACTGTGCCGCCGGTCTCCACGACGGTGGGGCCGACGACAACCAGCGCGCCTCCCACGACGAGCGCTGCGACGACCGTGCCCACCACGACCGTGCCCACCACGACGGTCCCCTCCACGACGGCCTCCACCACGCCCTCTTCGACCTCCGCCCCGACGACCAAGGCTGTGTCCCCGAACGGCGAGAGCGGTTCCCAGTCCTCCGGCGGGCCGGTCCCCTCCGGCTTCGACCCCCTTTCGTTCACCGCTATATCCGCCGACCAGTACTGGCTGCTGGGTGTGGCCCCCTGTAGCAACCCGGTGTGCACCTCGATCGTGCGGACTACTGACGGGGGTGCCCACTTCGTCGGGCTGCCCGCCCCCGTGGCGCCCATAACGGCGGGCGGCTCTTCCACGGCTGGTATCAATACCCTGCGCTTTGCTGATGTCCTGGACGGTTATGCGTTCGCTACCGGGGCGGGAGGCCAGTTCTGGGACACGCACGACGGCGGTGAGCAGTGGGCCCAACAGAACTTCCTCGCAGGGCGGGAGCTGATGGCCTTCGGCACGGGCGGCGGGTACGCCTTCGCCCTCGTGGGTTCGTGCCAGCAGGGCACCTGCTCGGACATCGTGCTCGAACGTTCCCCGGTCGGGTCCGACCAATGGGCCGCTCTGAGTGTCCCGGGGGTGTCGGGCGGCATCGACCAGCTGGCCACCATGACGGTCCACGGGACGGACCTCTGGTTCTCAGCCACCACGTCGCTCACGCAGGCCCACCAGGTCCTCGTGGCCGGCACCGGTTCGGGCAGCAGCTTCAGCACGTTTACCAGCCCCTGTTTCTCTGGGCTCGGAGGGACCATCCAGGCGACTTCTTCTGATGTCCTGTGGGCCGTCTGCCCGACCGGGATGGAGGCGCAGGCGTTCCGGTCAACCGACGGAGGGGCCGAGTGGGGCACGCTCAACGTGGGCTCCCTGGAGAACTCGGCCCTCCTGGCGCCGGCTAGCGACACGGCGGCCGTGATCGAGCCGAACGCCCAGGGGCAGTTCCTCAGGACCTCGGACGGAGGCTCCACGTGGCAATCGGTGTACCCGTCCGGTAGCGGGGACTTCTGGTGGAGCTGGGCCGGGTTTACCGACAGCAGCACCGGCTCGGCGCTGCGCACCGAGAGCAGTCCTCCGGCCGGCTGGCCCTTCCCGAACGGGCCGTCGCCTGAGCAGCTGTGGCGCAGTTCCGACGGCGGCATGACCTGGTCCGGGCCGGTGGCCATCGGCTAAGCGGGCCGGTTTTGTACTGTAAAACCCTGGCTTTCCTTGCTGCTCGGCTCCGGCCGGAGACCGTTGCCCAAACGTGCGTTCGACTGGTAGCCTGAAGCTATGTCGGACCGGCTTGTGGTGAAGGGGGCGCGCGAGCACAACTTGCAGGACGTGTCCCTGGACCTCCCGCGGGAACAGCTGATCGTCTTCACCGGCCTGTCCGGGTCGGGGAAGAGCAGCCTGGCCTTCGACACGATCTACGCCGAGGGCCAGCGCCGGTACGTGGAGTCGCTGTCCGCGTACGCCCGCCAGTTCCTCGGCCAGATGGACAAGCCCGACGTTGACTTCATCGAGGGGTTGTCGCCGGCCATCTCGATCGACCAGAAGTCGGCCTCCCGCAACCCGCGCAGCACAGTGGGCACGATCACCGAAATCTATGACTATCTGCGGCTTCTCTATGCCCGGGTGGGCATCCCGCACTGCCCCCAGGACGGCAGTGTGGTGTCCCGGCAGACCCCTCAGCAGATCGTCGACCGCGTGCTGTTGTTGCCGGAGGGCACCCGTTTCCAGGTGCTGGCGCCGGTGGTGAGGGGTAGGAAAGGCGAGTACGAGAGCCTGTTCGAGGAGTTGGCCGGCCAGGGGTTCGCCCGGGCGCGGGTGGACGGAGAGGTGTACGAGCTTTCCGCCATACCCAAGCTGGCCCGTTACGAAGCCCACACCATTGAAGTGGTGGTCGACCGTTTGGTCCTGCGGCCCGGGATAGAGCGGCGGCTCACCGACTCGCTGGAGACGGCGCTGAAATTGGCAGACGGGGTGGCCGAAATTCAGGTCGTCCCTCGGGAGCCGGTCAACGGTTCAGGCCGTGGTGGAGGTGCGGAGGCGGACGTGGCCGAGGCGGCCCAGGCGGCCGGTGCGGGCAGTGCAGCCGGTGCGGGCAGGGCGGCCGACGCCGCGGATGCGGCCGACGGTGAAACGCTCATCTTTTCTCAGCATTTGGCCTGCCCAGTGTGTGGCACCTCGTACGACGAGTTGGCGCCGCGCAATTTCTCGTTCAACTCCCCATATGGGGCCTGTCCCAGCTGTGACGGCCTGGGGACGCGTTACGAGGTCGACCCCGAGCTGGTCGTCCCCGACCCGGACCTTTCCATTGACGAGGGCGCCGTGGCCCCGTGGGCGGGGGCGCGCAACGAGTATTTCGGGCGGTTGCTTCAGGGGGTAGCCGAGACCTTCAGCATCCCCACGTCGGTCCCGTGGCGCAAGCTGAAAAAACAGGACCAAAAAGTGGTCCTGTATGGGTCGGGCACGTCCCAGGTCCACCTGCATTACAAAAACCGTTATGGCCGCACGCGTTCTTACTACACGACGTATGAGGGCGTCGTGCGCTACCTGCAACGGCGCCATGCCGAAGCCGAATCCGACAATATGCGCGAGCAGATCGAGGGCTATATGCGGGAAGTGCCGTGCAGCGAGTGCGGTGGTGCCCGGCTGAAGCCCGAGAGCCTGGCCGTCACGGTGGGGGAGCGGAGCATATTCGACCTGTGCGACCTGTCCATCCGTGATGCCACGAAAACGGTCGAAGAGCTCACGCTTTCCGAGCGGGACCATTTGATCGCCGACCAGGTGCTCAAAGAGGTAAAGGCCCGGCTGCAGTTCCTGGTGGATGTGGGGCTCGACTACCTGTCGCTCAACCGCAACGCCGGCACATTGGCCGGCGGCGAAGCCCAACGCATCCGCTTAGCCTCCCAAATAGGTAGCGGGTTGGTGGGGGTCCTGTACGTCCTGGACGAACCGTCCATCGGGCTCCACCAGCGCGACAACCGCAAACTGATCGACACCCTGTTGCGACTGCGGGACATTGGTAACACGGTCATCGTCGTAGAACACGATGAGGAGACCATTCGCACCGCCGACCACGTCGTCGATATCGGGCCCGGAGCGGGGGAACACGGCGGCCAGATCGTGGTGTCGGGCACCGTCAACGAACTGTTGCGGTCCAAGGCCTCCCTCACGGGCCAGTACCTGTCCGGGAAGAGGTTCGTGCCCGTGCCTGCCCTGCGCCGGGAGCCGAAAGGCTGGCTGGTTATAAAAGGGGCGAGAGAACACAATTTACAGAACATCGATGTGGAGTTCCCTTCGGGGTGCTTCGTGGTCGTGACCGGAGTGTCGGGGTCAGGCAAGTCCACTCTGGTCAACGACATATTGCTGCGGGCCTTGATGCAGCGCATCTATAAGTCCAAAGAGGTCCCGGGCCGCCATCGGAGGATCGAGGGCATGGACGCCTTCGACAAGGTGGTCGACGTCGACCAGTCTCCGATCGGGCGTACGCCGCGCAGCAACCCGGCCACTTATACGGGTGTTTTCGACCATATACGGCGCCTTTTTGCCACCACGACGGAGGCCAAGGTCCGGGGTTACCAGCCCGGGCGGTTCTCGTTCAACGTGGCCGGCGGGCGCTGCGATGCCTGTGCCGGCGACGGGACGATAAAGATCGAGATGCACTTCCTGCCGGACGTCTACGTCCCGTGCGAGGTCTGTAAGGGCGCCCGGTACAACCGTGACACGCTGGACATAACGTTCAAGGGTAAAAACATCGCCGAGGTCCTCGACATGTCATGCGAGGAGGCGGCTGAGTACTTCTCCAACCAGCCCGTCATCTCACGGCATATGCGGACTCTGGTGGATGTGGGCCTGGGGTATGTGAAACTGGGCCAGCCGGCGCCCACCCTTTCTGGTGGCGAGGCGCAGAGGATAAAGCTGGCGTCCGAGCTTTCCAAGCGTTCGACGGGGAGGACGCTGTACATCCTCGACGAGCCGACCACCGGGTTGCACTTCGAGGACGTGCGCAAACTCCTCGGGGTTCTCTCCCGCCTCGTCGAGCAGGGCAATACCGTGATCGTCATCGAGCACAACCTCGACGTGATCAAGACGGCCGACTGGCTGATCGATCTGGGGCCTGAGGGCGGCGACGGCGGCGGCCTGGTGGTGACGGCGGGTACGCCGGAAGACGTGGCCAAGTGCGCTGATAGCTATACCGGCCAGTTCCTCGAGCCGTTGCTGAAGGGACGGTAGGGCGCCGGCGTTTGCCGGCGTTTGCCGGCGTTTGCCGGGATGACCTGGCGGCGCTTTAGCCGCTCGCCAATCCGGTTGCAATTAGGTCACTTTGTGGCAGAAAGTGTTGTACAGCGACACTTTCTGCTACGAGATTGCCAAATTGCAACAAGTTTGTGGCCAGTTCTGCCCGTCGGGGGGCAAAGCGCACTCCGGCGGCGAGCGCAAGGTCAGGCCGGCGCCGGTGAGGCCGGGGCCGATGAGGGCCGGAGCCGGCGGCGTTCCCCCACTACCGACGCCCGATTGGGCCACTTCAACCCTGACCCGCCCGGCTCCATGCCAGTCCCGCGCCCACCTCGCCGGGGAGGACGGCAAAGTCGCCGGCCCGGACGGGTTCTGGGACCGAAAGCGTCACTTGGGGCCCATTGGTGTTGTCCAGCACCATCTACCGGTCCCAAGTCACGTGATCGGGCCCAGATTGAAGGGCCGAGGGAGGTCGGCCGGCGGCGATTACAGCACGACGCGGCATCGAGGCCCCCCCGAGGGGAGGCCCAGACGCGACCTTGCCCCCGAGCCTCCATGCACCACGTTGTGCACAGAGCCGGAGCCCGGGGGCAAAACTTGGGGGACTTATCGTCCTACTTCTTTAGGTCCTACTTGTTATACGGCCCTTGGCCCGGTTGTCGATGTCACAGCTTCGACACCGCCGGCGACAACCGGGCCAAGTGGCCTTGGGAGCACGGCGGCCGCCGCCGCAGCCGCCGTGCTGGCCCGACCCGCCGCCTGGAACTAGCGGTTCCCGTGGCCGTGATGATGCTTATCCAGGTACCGGAGGGCTTCGGCCAGGTCCCTCTCGGATGTCCCGATCGCCCGGGCGGCGATCAGCATGTTGGTCGTAGGCCCATTGAGCAAGCCGTGGTTGGCGTTCCACTCAGCGGGGGTGAAGGCGATCAGCTCGGCCGACAGCCCGTTGGTCTCGTTTACCACGGTCTCGTCCTGCGCCTGCATGTTGGCGATCAATGGACCGATAACGCCCTGGTTGGACGAGTTTTCCCGGCTCTGGAGGTAGGCGATCTCCTTGGTCAGGTACGGGAGGCTGATGTTCGTCATGCGGTCGATGCGGATGACGTCCGCCACCACCGGCTGGACCAGGGCGAAGACCCGGTACTGAGTGAAGATGAGGCCCGTATCGGCCAGCACCTCTGGCACAGTGGTGTCGCTCTGGATCTTGTTGCCCAGTGCCTCCAGGCCGCTGAGGTCGGACTCCATGTTGGTGACGAGCGTCGTGCCGTCGGACCCGAGCCACGGCCTGTCCTGGACGCCTTTGATGGCGCCGGCCAGTTCACGAGCCCGAGCGTCGATGTCCAGGGCCGCCCGCTCCTTGAGCCTGCGCAACTCATTAGTGTTCACGGGGCTGGTCGTGGTGGTGGTCGGTGCGACGGTGGTGGTCGTCGTGGGCGCCACGGTGGTGGTCGTAGTGGGCGGGGTGCCGGCGTTATCGAGGTAGAACTCGTCGATCGACCACCAGTAATACCCGGTGGACGCCGTCAGCACGACTTCGACAAATTGCGCCGTCTGGGTCGGGAAGCTGACCACTTCCGGCGTCCCGATGCCCGTGCAACTGGCCACGGTCGTCCAGGTACTGCCGTTGCTGGAGACCTCCACGTTGTAGCCCCTGGCGAAGTCATGAGGCGAGTAGGGGTCTTCCATTCTGAGCTCGTTGAACGACTGAGCGGAGCCCAGGTTCGCCTCGAAGTACAGGCCGGGAGCCTGGTGCTCATCCGTGCTGAAACGGGTCGTTAGCCGGCCGTCTATGGCGTGGGCAGGAGCGTCAGCCTTGTCGAAAGGAGCATTGCTTCCCGCCACCCAGCCTTTGCGGCTAAGCGCGTAGCCGCTTACAGGGGCGGCACAGTTCGTCCCGGGCAAAGTGGTAGAGGTCGTGGTGGTCGGCGTAGTGGTCGTCGTGGTCGACGAAGTGGTGGTGGTCGACGTCGACGTGGTCGTGGTAGTGGTGGGGTGCGAATGGAGGTACCGGTTGGCCCGGGCCAGGTCGCTGTTGGCGTAATCGACGGCCTTTTCGGCGGTCTGGATAGCTGTTTGGGCCGTAGAGAACAAACGGTGGTTCGAGTCCCACTCCGCCGGGGTGTAGGCCAGAAGTTCAGCCACGAGGCCATTTGTGGCCCCGGTGGCGATCTGGACTTCGGACTGCATGCCGGAGATCAGTGGGCCGATAAATGGCTGGTTGGAAGAGTTCTCTTGGCCCTGCAGCGCAGTTATGTCCTTGCTCAGGGCGGGCAGGTCCACGTTGACGATGTAGTCGATGCCGCTGACGTCGTGGACCACCGGGAGCATCACGTAATAGACACGGAATTCGGTGAAGATGAGGTCAGCATCGGCGATCGCTTGTGAAACCGTGGTATCAGCAGCGATCTTGGTCCCGAGCGCCTGGAGGCCGGTGATATCGGCCTGCATGTCGTTGACGAGCGTGGTGGCGTCCGAGCCGAGGAAGCTGTCGCCCTGGACGGTCCTAATGGCAGCTTGCAGGGCGCTCAGGCGGATCGATATGGCTGCGGCCGCCTGGGCCTGGATTTCGGGAAGGGTCTTGGCCCAAGTGGGTAGTGCGTCGGTAGCGGCCGCTGCGGGAGCCCCGCCAGCGAACGCGTTGGAAACGGTAGGAGCTAGGGAGCCGGCAACTGTCGCCAGCGTCGCCACCAGAGCGACGCCGGCGGCAGCGGGCCATCGTCTCGCCCCTCGTCTGTGGTTGGTCATCTGTCCTCCTCTTTCAGTGACCGGTTCCGTTGACTTGCTGAATTGACAGTCCCTCGGTTTTATGACGTGGTCTTGGTCGGTATGTGATGGTCCTGTGAAGGTTGCAAAACCCGCTAGCGCGGGCGTGGCCCGGCGTCGCTCCTGGCAGGTGCGCCTTGGCCAGCCAGTTGCGCCAGACTGGAAGTTGTGCTCGAACGACCTCCCACCGGTGCTATCCCGGACGCTCCCGGGTCGTACCAGTTCCGCGACAGGGACGGGAGGGTCATCTACGTCGGCAAGGCGAAGTCGCTCCGCCAACGCCTGTCCAACTATTTCCAGAACCCGAGTGCCCTGCTGCCTCGCACGGCCCAGATGGTGGCTTCGGCCGAGAGCGTCGAGTGGATCCAGGTCCGCAATGACGTCGAGGCCCTCATGCTCGAGTACAGCCTCATCAAGCAGCACAAGCCCCGTTTCAACGTGCGGCTTCGGGACGACAAGAGCTACCCGTTCCTGGTCCTGACCAAAGCCGACGAGTGGCCCCGGGCGACTGTCCGCCGGGGCCGCCCGAGCGGGCGCACTGATAACCAGTACTTCGGCCCCTACGCCCACGCCTATGCCATCAGGGAAACGCTCGATCTTCTGCTGCGCACGTTCCCGGTCCGGAGCTGCAGCGACTCGAAGTTCACCCGCCACCAGCGGGTCGGGCGGCCCTGCCTCATGTACCACATCGAGCGTTGCGCCGGCCCATGCGCCGGCCTGGTGGAGCACGAACCGTACTCCCGCCTCGTCGATGAGCTGGGCGCCTTCCTCGATGGCGACACCGCCCCAATCGTCCGCAAGCTCGAGGAACAGATGCGCGAGGCGGCCGCCAACCTGGAGTTCGAGCTGGCGGCACGCGTCCGGGACCGGTTGGCGGCGGTGCGCAAGGCGGTCGAGAAGCAGCAGATGGTGACCGAGCGGGCGGAAGACCTCGACTGCTTCGGGATCTCGGAGGACGAACTGGAGGCGGCCGTCCAGGTTTTCTATGTCAGGCGGGGCCGCGTAGTCGGGCGCAAGGGGTTCATCGTCGACAAGGTCGAGGACTTGACCCGGCCTCAGCTCTTAGCGGACGTGCTCCAGCAGCATTATGCCGACGCCATAAACGGCATCCCGCCGCTGGTATTGGTGCCGGGAGAGGTGGACGAGCCGGACGTCATCGAGGAGTGGCTCACGAGCCTGCGGGCTGAGGCGGCGCTAAGTAAGGCGGCCCAGAGCGGGACTGGCCAAAACGGGACTCGCCAAAAGGGGACTAGCCCAAACGGGATTGGCCCAAACGGGATTGGCCCAAACGGGATTGGCCCACGACCACGGGATTGGCCAAGACGGGACTGGCCAAGACGGGACTGGCCAAAATGGGTCGGGCCACGATGGTGTCGGGCTGAGCTCCGAGGCCAGTCGAGCCGAGGACGCCGCCGGCCCCGACGACGTCAAGCTGGAAGTCGAGGTGGAGCGGGAGGGGAGCGCGCCGGACACCAGCTGGAAAGAGTGGTGGGCGGCCAGTGGCCGGCGCCGGCCCGAGCGCAGCGTCAACCCGAGGTCAGTGGGCTCCAGCCGGGCCCGCCTCCATATCCCCCAGCGGGGCGAGAAAAAAGCGTTGCTGGAAATGGTGTCCAAGAACGCGGGGGAGGAACTGCTCAGGCACCGGTTGAAGCGTTCGACGGACCACAACGCGCGAGCGCGTGCCCTCAACGCGCTGCAGGATGCGCTCGACCTCCCCGAGGCTCCGCTGCGCATCGAGTGCTACGACATGAGCCATCTTCAGGGGACGGACTACGTCGGCTCGATGGTGGTCATGGAGGACGGGCTGGCGAGGCCGAGCGAGTACAAGCGGTTCAAGGTCCGCAACGTGCCCGGCAATGACGACTACGCGGCCATGGAGGAAGTACTGACCCGCCGGCTCACGGCCTACCTCGAGGAGAAAGAGCTACCCGTCGGCGAACGCAAACGCCACTTCTCCTACCCACCTCAGCTACTTCTGGTCGACGGTGGCAAGGGGCAGCTCAACGTGGCCATTCGCGTGCTCGAAGAGCTGGGGCTGGAGGACGAGATCCCGGTGGCGGCGCTGGCCAAACAGTTCGAGGAGGTCTACCTGCCCGGTATGGCCGACCCGATCAGGGTGCCACGCGGGTCCGAGGCCCTGTACCTGTTGCAACAAGTACGAGACGAAGCTCACCGTTTCGCCATTACCTACCACCGCAAGCTGCGGGACAAGCGCATGACCGTTTCCGCCCTCGACGGGGTACCGGGGCTCGGCCCCGCCCGGCGCAAGCGCCTGTTGCGCGAGATCGGCAGCGTCAAGGCCGTCAAGGAAGCTCCCAAAGAGAGGCTGGAGGCCCTCCCGTGGTTGCCCCAGCCGGTAGTCGATGCCCTGTGGGACAAGTTGCACGGGCCGGCGGCGGCGGCGCGAGCCGATGCCGGCGTGGCCAGGAGGCGGCGGGACGAGTGGGCTGAGGCGCAAAGAGCGGCAGAGGAGAGGTCGGCCGAGCAAATGGAGCAAATGGGCCAGGATGAACGCAGCGAGCGGGAGCCGGGAGCGGAGCGGGAGCAGCTAGCGGAGCGGGAGCCGCGAGCGGCACAGGAGCACCAAGCGGAGCGGGAGCCGCGAGCCGACCGGGCCGAGCTCGGAGGGCGAGAGGGACCGGCTGAGCAGGCGGACGAAGCCGAAGCCGACATCTCCGGCCAAGGCACGCCGGCGCGGCACCCAGACGCTCTGGTCGCTCCCATATGAGCGCCCCCCTGTCGCCGTACGACCCCAGCCAACCTCTGCCTGTTGAGGCGGAGCAGCTCTGGGAGGTGAATTCGGCCTGGTGGCAAGCGAGTTTTACCGAGGGGGCCGACCCGGAGTACAGGGAACAAATTGTGCCACTCCTGCGCCAGCTTCTCTCAGAGGCGGCGCCGGCCACCGTGCTCGACATCGGCTGCGGGGAGGGCCAGCTCTCCCGGGTGGCCGCCAGCTTGCCTACCGTCCGCCACGTGGTCGGCGTCGACCCGACGCGCTCGCAGCTCGAAGGGGCCCTGCGCTGGCAGCGAGAGCCGGCCGGCAATGAGGCGACAGATGAGGCGGCTAATGAGCCGACAGATGAGGCGCCAGACCGGGCGACAGCCGACCGAGCTCGGGACGATGGGCACGGCCGGCCTGGGCTCCGCCACGCCGAGACCGGCCCTGCCGGCGTCGGCTACGCCCGGGCCACCGCGACGGCCCTGCCTTTCGAAGATCAGAGCTTTGACGCAGCCATAGCGTGTCTGGTCTTCGAGCACATAGAAGGCACGGTCGACGCCATCTCGGAAGTGGGCCGGGTGCTGCGGCCCGGTGGCACTTTTCTGCTGTTCATGAACCACCCGCTCCTGCAGGTGCCGGGCAGCGGCTGGGTCGACGACGACATCCTCGGCGAGCAGTACTGGCGCATCGGCCCGTACCTGCAGGAGAACCACTCGGTCGAGGAAGTCGACAAGAACGTTTGGATCCCCTTTGTCCACCGGCCGCTTTCGGTGTACGTCAACGCGTTGGTGGCTGCCGGCCTGTACATCACGAGGATGATCGAGCCCGCCCCGCCGGCCGGTTTCCTCGAGAAGGCCGAGGAGTACCGCCAGGCCGCCGCCTTCCCCCGGCTGCTCGTCCTGCGGGCCGAAAAGCTGGCCCACGCGCCACGCCCTAGCGGCGGGGTCAGCGCCGGGCCCGGTCACGATTTGCCTGCGGGTAACTGGCACAATTGAAACGTGGCCGAGTTCCTGGTCGTCACGGGGCTCTCCGGAGCGGGGCGCTCGCAGGCGGGCGCGGCCCTGGAGGACGTCGGGTGGTACGTCATGGACAACATCCCGACGGCGCTCATCAACAAGGTGGCGGAACTGGTTTCTGGGCCGGCCCCGGAGACGCAGCGCCTGGCCCTGGTGGTCGGCCGCCATGCCGGCCAGCTGGGCGAGCTGCAAGCGGCCATACGAGCACTTGAAGGCCACGGGGGACCGGGTCAGGGTGCTGTTCCTGGACGCCTCCGACGAGGTCCTGGTGCGCCGGTTCGAGGGGACCCGCCGGCGCCACCCTCTGGGCGAGGAAGGCGTGGTGGAAGCCATAGCCGACGAGCGCCGGCGCCTGGAAGTCATAAAGGAAATGGCTGACGTCGTCGTCGACACGAGCGACCTCAACGTGAACCAGCTCCGGGAGCGACTGGCCGAGCTGTTCAGCAACGGCGAGACGATCGCCATGCAGATCCTGGTGCTCAGCTTCGGGTTCAAGCACGGGGTACCGCTCGACGTCGACAACGTCCTCGACGTCCGCTTCCTGCCCAACCCGCACTGGGTGGAGGCCATGCGCCCCCTGACCGGGCTCGACGAGCCCGTGCGCCGCTACGTGCTGGCCCAGCCCGAGGCCAAGGAGTTCCTCGAGCGAGTCGAGCACCTGCTCAAGTTCCTGGTGCCCGCCTACGTCAACGAGGGTAAGTCCTACCTGACTATCGCCATTGGCTGCACCGGCGGCCGCCACCGCAGCGTGGTGCTGGCCGAGGAGATCGCCGACGGCCTGCGCCGGCTGGGCTACAACCCGAGCGTCACCCACCGCGACGTCGAGCGCTGAAAGCGGCCTGGCCAACGTGGCCAGGCGAACCTGTCCTGGCCAACCTGGCCCGCCTGACGTGGCCCGCCGACCAACGCCTGGCCCGCCGACCCAACGCCTGGCCCGCCGACCGAACGCCTGACCCACCGACCCCACGCGTGGCCGCCGACCCAGACGCCTGGCCCATAACGGACTAGACCCAACCCGACCAGGCGCCGACTGGCTCAGCGGCGCGGTCGCCTAGGATGTCCCGCGCCGGACAAGCGATGAAAGAGAGAATGTCATGGCTGTCAGGGTTGGGATTAACGGGTTCGGCCGGATCGGTCGGAACTTCCTGCGCGCCGCATTGGCCAGCGGCGCCGACGTGGAGATCGTGGCCGCCAACGACCTGGCCCCGCCGGAGACCAACGCTCACCTGCTCAAGTACGACTCGACTTTCGGCCGCCTGCCGCAAGAAGTAAAGGTGTCCGCGGACACGATCGCGGTCGGCCCTCACAGTTTCAAGGTGTTCTCCGAGAAGGACCCCAAGGCGCTGCCGTGGGGCGACGTCGGCGCCGACGTCGTGATCGAGTCGACGGGCCGGTTCACCGACGGTGAGAAGGCGGCCGCCCACATCGAGGCAGGGGCGAAGCGGGTCATCATCTCGACGGCGGCCACCAACGTCGACGCCACCTTCGTGGTCGGGGTCAACGACGACACCTTCGACCCGGCCAAACACCGGGTCGTCTCCAACGCCAGCTGCACCACCAACTGCTTCGTGCCCATGATCAAGGTCCTGGACGATGCCTTCGGCGTCGAAAAAGGCTTGATGACGACGGTGCACGCCTACACCAACGACCAGAACCTGCTCGACCTCGTGCACAAGGACCACCGCCGGTCCCGGGCGGCGGCCAACAACATCGTGCCCACGAGCACCGGCGCCGCCCGGGCCACCAGCCTGGTGCTGACCAACATGAAAGGCCGCCTCGACGGGTCCTCCCTCCGGGTGCCGGTCCAGGACGGCTCCATCACCGACTTCACCGGGCATCCTGGCCCGTGACGTCACGCCCGAAGAGGTGAACGAGGCGTTCAAGGCGGCCGCCACCAAGGGCAAGCTGGCCAACGTCCTCGAGTACACCGACGAGCCCATCGTCAGCTCGGACATCGTCGGGTCGCCGGCCAGCTGCACGTTCGACTCCAAGCTGACCATGGCGCTGGGGTCGCCTGGTCAAGGTGTTCGGCTGGTACGACAACGAATGGGGCTACTCGAACCGCCTGGTCGACCTGGCCCAGATCATCGGCCGCGCCTGAACCGCATGCAGCTCCCACTACTCGAGGACCTGCGCCCGCTTTCGAGGGCAAGCGGGTGCTGGTCCGGTGCGACTTCAACGTGCCCATGGCCGGCGAGGTCATCACCGACGACCTGCGCATCCGGCTCCCCATCGAGACTCTCACGTGGCTGCTCGACGAGGGGGCCGAGAAGCTCACCGTGTGCAGCCACCTGGGCCGGCCCAAGGGCAAGCCGGACCCGAAGTACGCCATCGCCCCCGTCCGCCGGCGGCTTTACGAGCTGCTGGAGGACCGGGGCGCCAGTACCGAGCGGGTCGAGCTGCTGGAGAACCTCCGCTTCAACCCGGGCGAAGAGGCCAACGACCCCGCCTTCGTCGCCGCGTTGATAGAAAACCAGGACCTCTACGTAGACGATGCGTTTGGCGCCGCCCACAGGGCGCACGCCTCCATCGTCGGTCCACCGGCTTTCCTGCCCTCTGCGGCCGGCCGTGTCCTGGCGCGGGAGGTCGAGGTCCTCGACGGCCTGCTACAGGAACCGAAACGGCCCTTCGTCGCTGTGCTCGGTGGAGCGAAAGTGTCCGACAAGCTGGGCGTGATCGACGCTCTGCTCGACAAGGTCGACACTCTGCTGGTCGGGCGGCGGGATGTGCTTCACGTTCCTGGCCGCTCAGGGCCACGACCCGGGTGGGTCACTGCTCGAGCACGGGCAGGTCGACAACTGCGCCCGCCTACTGGCGGCGGCCCAGGAAGCGGGGAAGCGGATCGTGTTGCCGACCGACATCGTCGTCCTCTCGCCGGACGGGGTGTTCGGGAAGGGGCGGGCACCCGAAGGCGAGATGGCCATCGTCGGGCAGGACGTTCAGGAGGAGTGGCTGGGCCTGGACATTGGCCCCGGTACGGCGGCCGCCTTCGCCGATGAGATCGCGGCGTGCCGCCACCGTCTTTTGGAACGGCCCCATGGGCGTGTTCGAGGACCCTCGTTTTGCCGCCGGTACTGAAGTGGTGGCCGACGCCGTCGCCTCGACGGAGGGTTTCTCGGTGGTCGGTGGGGGCGACAGTGCCAGCGCCCTCAAGGAGTTCGGCCTCGACGACCAGGTCGACCACCTGTCCACAGGAGGCGGGGCCTCGCTCGAGTTCATCGAAAAGGGCGACCTGCCCGGGCTGGCGGCGCTTCGCGACTCGGCCGCCCGCAGTGCCAAGCCAGGCAGCACCAAATCGACCGGGGAAAGTGGCTAACCGCAAGCCGCTGATCAGCGGCAACTGGAAGATGAACCTCACTCATCTGGACGCCATCGCCATCGTCCAGAAGCTGGCCTACACCCTTTTGCCGGCGGATACTGACCGTGTTGACGTGTCCGTGCACCCGCCATTTACGGCCATGCGTTCGGTCCAGACGTTGCTCGACGCTGACGAAATCCCTATCGCTCTGGGGGCGCAAAATGTCTACCCGGCCGACTCGGGCGCCTTTACCGGCGAAGTGAGCCCGGTCATGCTGGCCAAGCTCAACGTGCGTTACGTGATCGTGGGCCACTCCGAACGCCGTCAGCTTTTTGGCGAGACCGACGCGTTCGTCAACGAGAAACTGCTGGCGGTGCTGAAGCACAAAATGGTACCTATCCTTTGCGTCGGCGAAACGCTTGCTGAACGTGAGGCGGGGACCACGCAGCGTATAGTGCACTCAACAGCTCGAAGGCGGCTTGCAAGGGGTTTCACCCGAGGCCGCCGCCGGCGTGGTGATCGCTTATGAGCCCATCTGGGCCATCGGGACGGGCCGCACCGCCAGCCCCGCTGACGCGCAGGAAACTGCAAGGCGATACGTTCGTGGCTGGCCGACAAATACAGTGCTGAGCTGGCCGGACGCGTCCGGATCCAGTACGGCGGATCGGTCACCCCGGACAACATCGCCGAGCTCATGGCGGAGGACGACATCGACGGCGCGCTGGTCGGAGGGGCCAGCCTCGACGCCGATCGCTTCAGCCGGATAGTCCGCTTCGGGCGCTGAAAGAGCAGGAAGGGCGCCAACTGGCCGCCACCCAGGGCGCGTAGTGCACAGCCGGCGCGAATGGTATCTTTTCATTCGATCCGGCCTTTGGCTGGCCGGGGCCCGAGGTACATACCAAATAAAAGGCAGGAGGTGCCAGCTAAGTGGTGATCACGTGGGTGTCTATCGCGATCCAGATTGTGCTGTGCGTAACCCTGGTCATCTCGATCCTGCTCCACAGCGGGAAAGGCGGGGGCCTTTCAGAGATGTTCGGGGGTGGCATTGGCTCGGCCGCCGCGTCTTCCAGCGTGGTCGAGCGCAACCTGGACCGCTTTACGGTCATCACCGCGATCGCTTTCGGCTTCAATACGACGATCCTGGCCATCCGGCTCGGTTAAGCGCGGAGCGCGGTAAGGCGGAGGCCGACCGCGTGGCTTTTCCCGAGACCCGTCAGGTTTAGCGGGCACGTAAGCACGCTCATGAAAGGCAGAGAATGAAGTTTTTGAAAGTTGCAGGGGCCGGGTCGAGGGCCATCGGGGTCGTCGTTGTCTCCGGCGCCATGGTCCTCACCTCTACCGGTGCGGCCAGCGCCCAAAGCACCGGCAATTACGGCCCGACCGGTGCCGTACCGTCCGTTGGCACCAAAATCCAGGGGGGCACCGCCTATTTCCAGGAGGGACCGGCGAACGCCTCCGACCTATATCTTCCCCCATAACCCCCTTCGCGGTCTGTTCGACCATGAACTACGGCCAGTTCATCTATATGCATGTACCGTCCGCTTTACTGGTTCGGGAACAACAACAGCCCGACGGTCGACTACAACTACTGCGTCGGCAACCAGCCGGTGTGGAGCAATGGCGACAAAACCGTCACCATTACGCTGAAAAACTGGAAGTGGTCCAACGGCGAGTCGGTGACCAGCCGTGACGTCGAGTTCTGGATGAACTTGGATGTGCGTTGAGAAGGCCAATTGGTGCGATTATACGCCGGGCTTTTTCCCCGACAATGTCGCCTCAGCCGCCTATCCGAACGCCAGCACCGTGGTGTTCCACCTGAAGACGCCGCTCAACCCGACCTGGTTCCTCTACAACGAGCTGTCCCAGATCATCCCGATGCCGATCGCGTGGGACCGCACGTCTTCCTCGGGCGCCACCCCGACCCCGGGCACGGCCAACTTGCCTGACACCACTCCCGCCGGCGTGGCCAAGGTCTACAAGTACCTCACCACCGCAGGCGACAAATACGGCCAGCTATGCCACCAGCCCGCTCTGGACGGTCGTGGACGGCCCGTGGAAGCTGCAGAGCTTCACCAGCACCGGGGAGGTCACCTTCGTGCCCAACCCGGACTACAGCGGCTCGCCCAAGCCGACGCTGTCCAAGTTCGTCGAAGTGCCCTTCACATCGGACGAGGCCAGCCTCAACGAGATCAAGTCCGGTGGCCCGAGCGCCCTGTCGATGGCCGAACTGCCTGACCAGTACCTCCCGCAGCTCAAGTCGATCGAGGGCGAAGGGTACAACGCCGTCAACTTCACCAGCTATGGCGTGGCCTACTTCCCCCTCAACTTCGGGCAACCCCACGTTTGGCCCCGTCTTTTCCCAGTTGTACTTCCGCCAGGCCTTCCAGCACCTCGTCGATGGGCCGGGTTGGATAGACAAGATCCTGGGCGGCTACGCCGTGCCGACCTACGGGCCGGTGCCGACGGCGCCGTTCAGCCCCTGGGTGGACAATTTCGAGCGCAACGGCGTGTACAAGTTCAGCGTCTCTGATGCCGCCAAGCTGCTGAAGGCGCACGGCTGGACCAACGTCGGGCTCGGGCCAGGTGGCTACGTGCGCCAAGCCGGGCTCCGGCGCCGGGTGAGTGCGGGGCCGGGGTGAAAAAGGGCCTCCAGCTGAAGTTCAACCTGGAGTACCAGAGCGGTTAGTCGTCACGGCCGAGGAGATGGAGGACCTCAAGTCCCAGGCCGGCCAGGTCGGGATCGACCTGGAGCTGACGACCGCCCCCTTTGGCCAGGTCGTCACCAAGGGGGTCAACTGCGGCCCTCACGGTCAAGGCGGCGCCCAGCTCCAGCAAGTGCGCCTGGACGGCTCTCGACTGGGGGGCGGGGTGGGTCTATTTCCCCGACACGCTGCCCACGGGCGAGCTGCTCTTTTACACGGGGGCTGCCTTCCGACACCTCGGGCTATAGCGACCCGACGGCCGACAAGCTCATCCTCAAGCACGACTGACGGGCCGGACAGCCAGACCATCCCCAACATGGACGCCTACGAGAACTACTTGGCCAAGACCCTGCCGGTTGTCTTTTTCCCGACGGCCACCGGCAACCCGACGTCCGCTTCGGGATCGACCTGATCTCCAAGCACCTGGGTGGTTTCACCAACAATGTGTACACCAACCTGACCCCGGAGACCTGGTACCTCACCAAGTAAATCGGGACTGATAATGAAGGGATGAGGCGCTCCACATTGACCGGGTACATAATCCGGCGGATCGGGCAGGCCGTCATAGTCGTCCTCGGGGTGACTTTGATCGCCTTCTTCCTGGAGCACCTCATCCCCGGCGGGATCGCACGGTCCATCCTCGGGCCGCGCGCTACCCCGGTCGGGATCGCCGCGTGGAACAAGCAGAACGGTTACGACAGCCCGCTCTGGTACCAGTACTGGGTATTCCTCGACCATCTCGTACACGGGAACCTGGGCTTCTCGTACAAGCTCAACCGGAGCGTCGACAGCATCATTGCTTCGGACCTACCCCGCGACATCCTCCTGGTGGGCACCTCGCTCGTGCTGGCGGTGGTCATCGCCGTCCCGGTCGGAGTTATGCAGGCGGTGAAACGCAACCGGGGCTTTGATTACGCCGGGACGGCCACCGCATTCGTCCTCTACTCGATGCCGTCATATGCGCTGGGCTTGATCCTCATCGCGTTGTTCGCCATAACGATCAAGGCTTTACCCGCCGAGGCCCCGCAGGGGACCACTATCGGGTCGATGCTCGCCCACCCGTCGGGGCTAGTGCTCCCGGTGGCCACGCTGACCCTGGTGACTTTCGCCCTCTTTTCCCGCTATATGCGCTCGTCGGCGATCGACAACCTGGCCCAGGACTACATCAGGACGGCCCGGGCCAAAGGCCTTCCGGAGCAGACGGTGCTGCGGCGGCACTTGTTGCGTAATTCGCTCATCCCCGTGGCCACCCTTGTCGGTCTCTCCCTGCCTGCCGTCCTCACCGCCGGGCTCGTCCTGGAATACCTGTTCAATTTCCAGGGCCTGGGCCTCGAGTATTTCACCGCCGCCACGACCGACGACTTCCCCGTGATGCTGGGCATCACCGTGCTTATCGGTTTTGCCACCGTCCTCGGTAACCTCTTGGCCGACGTCGCATACGCGGTTCTTGACCCCAGGGTCCGTTACTGAAATGTCCCTCCTCCCCGTAGTCGCCGAAGTCGAGAACGTATCCGCGGCTGAGGCTGGCGATGTTTACCAGCAGGGCAGCCTGGCCTCGCTCATCCTGCGCACATTTACGAAGAACAAGCTGGCCATTGTCGGCGTAGTCATCGTGGTGGCGATGGTGCTGTTCAGCTTTGTGGGACCGTTCTTTTACCACACCGACCAGGTCGACACCAACATTATCGAAAGCAATATCCCGCCCTCCGCTGGGCACCTGCTCGGGACGGACAACAACGGGTACGACATCCTCGGCCGACTTATGGCCGGCGGCCAGATCTCCATCGAGATCGGGCTGGCGGTAGCAGTTATCGCAACGTTCCTGGGAGTGGTCTGGGGCGCCATCTCGGGTTATTTCGGCAAAGCGGTGGACGCGGTCATGATGCGCGTCGTGGACATCTTCCTGGCCATCCCGGTTGTCTTCTTGTTCATTTTTATCTCGACCATCCTCCCGACCAACACCACCCCCTCCGAGTACAAGTTCTTACTGATCGCCGTACTAGCCGGGTTGTCCTGGCTGGCCCCGGCCCGTTTGGTGCGGGGGGAGACCCTGACGCTGCGGACCCGAGAGTACGTGGCGGCCGTGAGGGTGATGGGTGGCAACTCGAGGCGGGTTGTTTTCCGCCATATAATCCCGAATGCTGTCGGGACCATCATTGTCAACGCCACCTTCCAGGTGGCCGACGCCATCCTGGTATTGGCGGTGCTCCAGTACCTGGGCTTTGCCCTCCCGCCGCCCACGGCCACCTGGGGCGGGATGCTCTCGCAGGGCAGCAGCTTCCTTTCGGATGGCTACTGGTGGGAGGTTTACCCGGCCCTCGTGGCCATCATCCTGATCGTGGTGGCGTTCAATTTTATTGGTGATGCCCTGCGCGACAGTTTCGAAGTCCGCCTCCAGGAGCGCTGACAATGGGTATGGCTATATGAGCGTCCTGGAAATAACCGACCTCCGCACTCAGATCCAGCTGCGCACACGCGTGGTAAAAGCCGTCGACGGCATCTCCCTCACCATCGAGCCCGGCGAGACGGTCGGCCTGGTGGGGGAGTCTGGCTGCGGGAAATCAATGACCGCCTCGTCGATAATGCGCCTGCTACCGCCGGGCGGCCACATTGCCGGAGGTTCGATCAAGCTGGCCGGCAAGGAGCTCACCACGATGTCGGCCGACCAAATCCAGTCTGTACGCGGCAACGACATCGGGATGGTGTTCCAGGACCCGCTGACCTCGCTCAACCCGACGATGAACATCGGTCGTCAGATAGCTGAGAGCGTGGTCCTGCACAAGGGAGCCTCGAAGGAGCAGGCACTGGCCCGAGCGGCCGAGGTGCTTGGCCTCGTGGGCATGCCCAACCCCATCGAACGCCTTCGCGACTACCCCCACCAGTTGTCGGGGGGGTTGCGCCAGCGGGTCATGATCGCGATGGCGCTGGCGTGCGAACCGAAATTGCTGATCGCCGACGAACCCACCACCGCCCTCGACGTGACCATTCAGGCCCAGATCCTGGCTTTGCTGGACGACCTGAAAAAGCGGCTGGGCATGGCCATCCTGTTGATTACCCACGACATGGGGGTCATCGCCGGCCAGGCCGACCGGACCATGGTCATGTACGCCGGCAAGATCGTCGAAGCGGCGGCGACGGACCGTCTTTTCGAGGACGTCCACCACCCCTACACCGAGGCTTTGCTGGCTTCCATCCCTCAGCTGGACCAGGACAAGACCCAACGCCTCTACGCCATACCCGGCCTCCCGCCTGACCTGTCGCGGCCGCTGAAGGCGTGCCGGTTTGCCCCACGGTGCCGGTACGCCACCGAGATTTGCCGCACCGAGGAGCCGCCCCTGGCCGGAGACGACTCCGGGCACCCCTACGCCTGCTTCCATCCCGTAGACCGGGCCGTGGACGAGATCGCCGGGGCCGGGGACCTGCTGGGAGAGGGAGCGGAGGCGGCGCCGCTGGTCGAGGTCGGTGCGGTCGCAGTCACGCTGGCGGGTACGAGCGGTACGACGGATGCGACGGCCGCGAACGGGCGGCTGGCTCACACCGCTAACGGTCACAGCGGCGAGGGCCGTTCCGGCGACGGCCGTTCCGGCGACGGGCGCCGCGATGCAGCCTTGTTCACTGAGTTCGGCGGCCCGGGCGGTTCAGTTGGTTCGGTTGGTTCGGCTGGTCACGGCGGGGCCGCGGCTCCCGGCGGTTCAGAAGGGCCGGGCGACTCGTTTGGCGGGGTCGAGTTCACCCCCACGCAGGACGCTCCCGTGATCCTCCAGTTGCGGGGAGTGCGCAAGGAGTACCCGGTTACAGCCGGGGCCATCATGCAACGCAAGGTTGGCGCCCTCCAGGCCGTGCGCGGTGTCGACCTGGACCTACGCCAGGGCGAGACCCTCGGAGTCGTGGGCGAGTCGGGCTGCGGGAAGTCGACTCTCGGGCGCCTCATAGTCGGCCTCGAGCGGCCCACCTCGGGATCCGTTTCAGTGGACGGGACGGACCTCACCAAGCTGAAGGGCGCCGAACTGCGCCGGCGTCACCGCGACCTCCAGCTCATGTTCCAGGACCCCTACTCCTCGCTCGACCCCCGTATGCGGGTGGGGACGATCATCAAGGAACCGCTGGTCGTGCAGGGCATCGGCACCGCCACGGAGCAGCGCGAGCGGGTGGCTGCCCTGCTGCGCGAGGTGGGCCTGCCTCCCCACGCCGTCGAGTTGTACCCGCACGAGTTCTCCGGGGGCCAGCGCCAGCGCATCGGTCTGGCCAGGGCGTTGGCCCTGAACCCTCGCCTGATCGTGACCGACGAGCCCGTGTCGGCGCTGGACGTCTCGATCCGCTCCCAGATCCTCAACCTGATGAAGCGGCTCCAGATAAACCACGGCCTCAGCTACGTTTTCATCTCGCACGACTTGTCGGTGGTGCGTTACCTGGCCGACCGCATCGCTGTCATGTACCTCGGCAAGCTGGTCGAGATCGGTAGCGGCGACGACATCTACGCCCGGCCGGCGCACCCGTACACCTCCGGCCTCATCGCCTCCATCCCGGTGCCAAACCCGTCGGTGCAACGTAACCGGACAGCCATTCCCATCCGGGGTGAGCTGCCGTCGCCGCTCAACCCGCCCTCGGGCTGCCCGTTCCGGACCCGCTGTCCCAGAGCCCAGGCCAGGTGTGCCGAAGAGGAGCCTGTGCTAAACCCGTTCGGCGGCGAGCATTTCGCCGCCTGCTTCTACCCGCTCCAGGAGCCACTGAAGGCAGCTCCGGCGGTTACGCCAGCCGCCTGAGGGCTCACACGCCGGCCCGGTCCGGCCGGGGGCGCCCGGGGCAACTGTGCCAACGCCGGCCTAGCTCCGCCCAGCTCTCGACGGGGGGCCAGTGGCCTGAAAGGGCCCAAGCGCCGGCCTGGTTCCGAACTGACCCGCTCGCTGTGGCCGGCCATCTCATCGCCCGGTCGCCGGCCAGCTCCCCCAGGTGCCCGCCCCTGACGCCGGGCAACCCGACCACCCCGGCAGTTTTATCCCCGGTCCGAGAACCAGTCCGCACTCTAATCTGGGGGGATGCCGCTGGGACCTGCTCGATGACGCGTCGCGGCTGGGCATTGTTCGTGACGGTGGGCGTCCTTTGGGGTCTTCCGTACCTGCTCATCAGGGTTTCCATGCGGGAGGTAACGCCGGCGTTCCTCGTCTTTGTCAGGACGGCGGGTGGGGCGCTGCTGCTGGCCCCCTTCGCCGTCAGGCGCGGCGCTCTCGCCCCGCTGCTGGCCCGCTGGAAAGCGTTGGTGGCTTTGGCTCTGGTTGAGCTGGCCGTGCCCTGGTTTTTCCTATTCAATGCCGAAAAGAAAATATCCAGCTCTCTCGCCGGCCTCCTCGTGGCGGCCGTCCCCATTGCCGGCGCCATCATCGCCCGGTTGACGGGCACCGATCGCCTCGACGGGCGCCGGGCCACCGGTCTGGTCCTGGGGGTGGCCGGGGTGGGCGCTCTGGTTGGCTTCGACGTCGGCGGCTCGGACCTTTTGTCGGCCGCCTCCATCTTGTTCGTCATCGTCGGCTACGCCCTCGGGCCCTGGATCCTGGCCCGGTACCTCTCGGACCTACCCGGTCCTCGCGTCATCACGGCTTCCCTGGCGCTGTGCGCCGTCATGTACGCCCCCGTTGCCTTCATCCAGCGCCCGCAGCACGCACTGTCGGCCAATGTGCTCGCCTCTATGGCCGGCCTCACCGTGGTGTGCACCGCGGTGGCGTTCGTGGCCTTCTTCGCTTTGATCGGCGAAGTGGGGCCGATGCGCTCGACTGTCGTCACCTATGTCAACCCGGCCGTGGCCGTCCTGCTCGGTGTCACCATCCTCGGAGAGCCGTTCGGAGCGGCCACCGCGCTGGGCTTCGTGCTGGTCTTGGCCGGTTCGTTTCTGGCCACCCGTCCCTTGCGCGCTGCTCCCGCCGCCGCGCCCGTGCCCGCCGCCGCGCCCGTGCCCGCCGGCACCGGCGGCGGTTCCGCCGGCACCGGCGGCGGTTCCGCCGGCCCCGGCGCAATCACTGCCGGCGCCGGCCCCGTCAACCCCGCCGGCTCGCCTGCTTCATCCCGGGGTGCGGCCGCGCCGCCCTCTCCCGGCGATGTCATGCCCGCGCCTCTCTCCACCCGCTCCGCTACTGAACCCTGGTCCACCTAGCGCTCCGGTAATCTCAAGGGCGCGGTGCGTGATCCGAGCCCTGGCCAGCAGCAGATCCGGGGGCTTAGGGCCGTGTGCGTTCTGGCCGTGGCTGGCACTCTTGCCGCCTCACTCGCCGGGTGCAGCGCCGGCGGCGTGGCCAGCGCACCGGCCTCTCCCACCACGACGGCGCTGACCACGACGACCACGGTCCCCTCGACCACGTCGGGAGCGTCGGCGGGGACAACTCAGAGCAACATCGCCTACAACACCAACGCCAGCGCCTCGTACGCCGTCGGGCCCCAACCGGCGAACTGGGACATCCATTCGGCCGCGGCCTCGCCGTGGTACCTCACCCTGCAGCAGGTATTGGCTCAGGTCTGGCCGTCGGCCTTTTATGTCGGCACAAACGGGACGCCGACCCTCAACGGCTCGCTCCTCACGTCGGCCACAGAGGTCAGCTCGAGCCCCCAGACGGTCGTGTACCACATCAACCCGCTGGCCGTCTGGTCGAACGGCGTCCCCATCACCTACCGCGACTTCGTCTACAATTGGGAGGCGCAATCGGGCCGGGCCGCTTTCAAGGACGCCGGTGGCGCTGCTTATACCCCTCTGAACCAGAGGGGCTACGACGACATTTCGGGCGCTGAGGGCACCGCCGCTCACCCCGGCACGGTAACGGTCACCTTTTCCTCTCAGTACCCCGATTGGCGGTCGCTGTTCTCTTACCTAATGCCGGCTCAGGTCGCCCGCTCGGTCGGTTTCGACTCGGGCTTCAAAGACCCCGTGGCCGACCTCGTCTCGGGAGGCCCTACCTCGTTTCGGTGCTGCAAAACGGCTACTCGCTCGAGCTGGTGCGCAACGCCCGTTACTGGGGCAGCCCGGCGAACCTCTCTGCCATCACTTATTACTTCACCAGCGGGACAGCCGAGGCGGCGAACGCCCTCAGCGCCGGCGAGGTCGACTTCGCTACCGTGCAGGCGGAACCCGGCATTTTCAAACAACTACAGGCGGCCTCGGGGCTATCCGTCCGGGCGGTGGCCAGCAACCTGTACGAAGACCTCGACATGAACGAGGCCAGTGGCCCGCTGTCGAACCCTCTGCTGCGGCGGGCCATCATGATGTCGCTTGATCGCGACAGCATGGCCACCCAATTGCTCTCGCCGTACGGGTTGGCGGCGTCGCCGGTAGAAAACCGCGTGTTCCTCCCGGGCAACCCCGGTTATACCGACAACGGGGCCAGCTATGACCAGCCGGATCCAGCCGCAGCCATCCATCTGTTGACGGCGGCCGGCTATTCGCTGGTGGGCGGCACCCTGGAGCGGCCCGGGGGCCAGCCGGTCGACCTGTCGCTCACTGTCTCCGCCGCCGACCCCATCGCCCAGCAACTGGCCGAACAAGTGGCCACCTCCTGTGCCGCCATCGGGATAACGGTCAACATCATCCAGACCGGGTCTCCGGGCGGCGACGTGCTCGGGGCGGCCACCCAAACTTCGTTGCCGGCCGGGTGGCAACTGGCGATCGAGCTGCGCCACGTGCCCGCCTTCCCGTCTGAGATCACCAGCCGTTACGTCACCGGTGGGGCGGCCAATCAGGACGGCTTCTCGGATGCCACCATGAACACCCTCGCCCGTGAAGTGCCGTCCGCCGCGCCGGCGACCCTCCTCCGGCTGTACCAGGCGGTCGACACGATGGCGTGGAAGGACTACGTGGACCTACCGCTGGTCCAGCTGCCCGTGGTGGTGGCGGTGAACTCGAAGTTGCTCAACCTCAACGTGGGCCCGTTTTTCGGCGATATTGCGTGGAACGAGGAGAACTGGGGCTTCCTGGCCTCCTGATCCAGAGCCCGCCGGCGCCCGCCCCGCCGGCCGGCGTCTGACCCCGCCCGCTGCGCTTGACCCGCCGGCTACGCTGTGGCCGCCGGCGTATGGCCCCCGCCGGCGCCCGCCCCGCCGGCCGGCGCCTAGCCCCCACCGACGGTCGCTCCGCACTCGTCTGGCCCACCCGGCGCCTAGCCCCGCCGGCCAGATCACCCGCTGCACGCCTTTGTCACCCGGCGTTAAACTGCGCGCGCTAGCGTCCGCACGCCATTATCTAAGGACGACGGCCGGGAAATCGACGATGGAGCTCAGGATGTGGGTGTACGGCGTCTGTTCCAGTTCGGCCCGTTCATGGCTTCCGGTCAGCACGCCGGCGACGACCGAGGCCCCCGCTCTGTACCCGCTCCACAAGTCATTGGCCGTGTCCCCGACGACGGCGACCTCGCGCACATCGTCGATGGCGGCCCGAAGCCCGGCGCACAGGACCATGTCCGGGTACGGCCGGCCGCGGACCGTCGCACTGGGGGACAGGAAGAAGTCGATGACATCGTCCCAGCCCAGGTGTTCGATCACGGCCCGTTGCACCTCGTCCGTGAACCCGGTAGTGAGGCACACCTTGACCCCACCGGCGCGGAGGGCTTTCATGGCTCCCGTCGCTCCCGGGATCTCGCTGACCCGGTCCTCGTTTATGGCCAGTTCGATGGAGGAGTCGAACGCGGCCACGGCCCGAGCCACCAATTCGTCGTCGTCGAGCAGCCCCTTGAACACGACGCCCTTCGGCAACCCCATCGTTTCCCGGGCGTACTTCATCGCATCGGCGAAGCGTTCCGGCCCCAGGCCAACGGCGCCCAGCGCCGACTCAAAGGCGTCCAGCACGATGCCGCCGTCGCTCATTGTGGTGCCCGCCATATCCACGCAGGCGAGGCGAACAGGCGGGAGGGTCGAATGTGGCTCCTCGTTCATGAGTGCCGATGGTAGCGGCAGGGGGGACGCCGAGGCCCAACCTGCTTGTCCATGATCCGAAAGTTCGCCATTAAGCGAGGAAATCCTTGGGACGTAACGTTTTGTTCATAACGGTGGACCAATGGCGGGGGGATTGCCTTTCGTGCATGGGGCACCCCGTGGTGGAAACCCCCAATATCGACGCCTTGGCCGCCGGCGGTGTGCTGTTCGCCAACCACTGGGCCAACGCGGCCCCGTGCGGGCCCAGCCGAGCCTGTTTGTACACGGGCATGTACATGCAGAACCACCGGTCGGTGGCGAACGGCACCCCCCTCGATGCCCGTTTCACCAATATCGCCCTGGAGGCCAAGCGCGCCGGTTACGACCCGGTACTCTTCGGTTACACCGACACCAGTGTCGACCCGAGGACCGTGCCTGCCGGCGACCAGCGGACCTTCACGTATGAAGGAGTGCTCCCCGGCTTTCGTCCCATCGTGAACGACCCCTACGGAACAAGGCGGCATCGAGTGGGGGAAATGGCTGGCCGAGCACGGCATAGACGTCCCATCGACACCGTTGGCCCTTTACCAGCCGGACACGTCGTACCCCGGGGCGGACGAGCACGGGTACACGTGGGCACCGGCCAAGTTCCCCGCCGCGCTGTCGGAAACCGCGTTTATGACTGAGAAAGCCACCGAGTGGATTTCGCAGCACGGCGATGAGCCTTTTTTCATGCACATTTCTTACGTCAGGCCCCACCCACCCAGGCGCAACCCGGCTGGTTACCATGACTTGTACTCCGAGGAGCAAGTGGGCCCGTTCACGGGTTTTGCCAGCCCGGCCGCCGAGGCCGCCTTCCACCCTCTTAACGCTCTGTTGGTCGGTTCCCCGTCGATGGCGGCCCCTCAAGACGAGAGGGAACGACGGCAACTGCGGGCCACATATTACGGCGCCCAAAAAGAGGTAGACGACCATCTGGGCCAGTTATTCGGTTTTCTGGACAGTGAGGGCTTGTCGTCCGAGACGCTGGTCGTACTGACGAGCGATCACGGCGAGATGGGCGGTGACCACTGGCTCGTCGAAAAATGCGGTTATTGGGACGAGAGCTTTCACATTCCCCTCGTGGTGAAAGACCCCACCGGGGGCGCAGACGCTACTCGCGGCCTGGTAGTCAACGAACCCACCGAATCAGTAGACGTCGCCGCCACTGTCCTTGACTGGCTGGGGCTGGAAATCCCGGTGCAGGTCGACGGCTGGCCCCTTACGTCATTTTTGCAAGACGGTGTGGCCCCTGCTCATTGGCGGCAAGCGGCGCACTGGGAATGGGATTTCCGCTACCGGCATTTCCGGTTGGCCGAACAATTGGGGATCCCCGCCGAGCACTCTTCATTGGCGGTAATTCGCACCGACGAGGCCAAGTACGTCCAATTCGCGGCGGACGCTGACAAGATGCCGCCATTGCTGTTCGACCTGAAGGCGGACCCGGGCCAATTGGCCAACCAGGCCGCTAATAGCGAAATGGGGCTGGAACTAGCCCAGGATATGTTGCGCTGGAGGATGCGCAACCTCGAGCGGTCCCTCACCGGCTGCCATCTCACCCCGGGGGCGGGGCCGGTCTGGGCCAGGACGAGTGGCGCTGAGCGAGTGGCCGTGAGAGCGATGACACCGGTGAGAGCGGTGAGGGTGGTGCGAGTGGTGCGAGCGGTGAGAGCGGTGAGAGCGGTGCGAGCGGTGCCCTGCGGGCCCGCTTTTATTTGACCCGGCCAGCGGTTTCCCCCTCGGCCGGCGGCAGGGCTACGGTGGCACTGCTGTGACATCTGTTCTGGCTTCGCCATGGCAAGGTAGCTCCGCCGAGCTGCGCGAGGTGTTGTCGAGCATGCAAGGCTTCTTCGACGGCGAGGAGGCCGTCGACGAGCTCGATCACGCTCTGCAGTGCGCCACCCACGCGCTGCGCGGAGGCGCCGGCCCTGAACTGATCGCCGCCGCATTTCTCCACGATGTCGGCCGGGCGCCGGCCGTTTCTGGCTCCTACACCGCCACCCCCCACGAGCGCGCCGGCGCGCTCTGGCTCGGGCCACGGGCCTCCAAAAAGGTGGCCTGGCTAGTGGAGGCGCACGTCCCGGCCAAGGTGTTCCTGGTCAGTTCGGACCCCGCTTATTTGGGGACCTTGTCCCCGGCCAGTGTTTCCAGTCTCGGGTACCAGCGGACCGGCGAAGCCGACCTGACGCCCTGGGCTTCGCACCGGTGGTGGCCCGAAGCGTTGCAGCTGAGACGGTGGGACGATGCCGCCAAGGTCCCCGGGACCATCACTGCGACCGTTGACGAAGTGTTGAGCGCGCTGGGCGCCACCTAAAACAACTAGCTAAACCGCAGTCGAGTACACCTGTTGTTAAGCAAGACGTCATGTTCAGTTCACCGGTCGGTCATCTGGGCTTCGAGATGGCCTTGTATCGTCCCGAATCGCAGACACGCAGGCAATTCGTGCCTGCTCGCTAGTAAGGGAGATGCATGCGCACACTATCCGGACAATCCTGGCGGAAGCCCAAGGCGGCCGTCGCGGCGCTGATGGTGATCAGCTCCGCCGGCGTCTGGGTCAACGCCACCGCCGCTACCGCCGCCACGTCAGACGCGTGTTGGGCAACCGCGGTCACCGCCAGCCAGTGCGGCGGGATGAGCGCCCTGGTCGCCGCGGCCAAGGCCGAGGGCCACCTCACTGTCACCACCGACCCCTTCACCTGGGCAAACTACGGCCTTCTCATACCCGGTTTCGAGAAGCAGTACGGCATCAAGGTGCTCGACACGAACCCGAATGGGACCAGCGCCGACGAGATCAACGAGATCAACCTCTATAAGAAGAACCCCGCGCTCGAACCAGACGTCCTTGACTTGAGCGTCGCTTTCGCGCAGAAAGCGGTGAACGGTGAACCGGGCGTCTTCAAAGGCCCGATCTTCGAACGCTACAAGCTGAGCGAATGGAACGAGCTCCCGGCCGGTTGGAAGGACGCCAACGGGTACTGGTCTTACGACTATGCCGGCGTAGTGACGATCGGCTACAACGCCGACGTCATAAAGACCCCGGTTACCGGATGGTCGAGCCTGCTTGGACCGGCCTTCAAGAACGCCGTCGGTCTTGACAACAGCCCGACCTCCTCGGGTGCCGGCGCCGGCGCAGTGATAGCGGCCGCCGTCGACAACGGAGGGTCTGTTTCCAACGTGCAGCCGGGCCTCAACTGGTTCAAGAAGCTAAAGCAAGCCGGTAACTTCAACCCGATCGAAGCCGGAGGTGCCGGCGACGGCCCGATGGCGGACAAAGCGGTCCTGGCCACAGTCGACTGGTCCTACCTCGAGCAGCAGTGGAAGGTGGAGCTGGCCAAGTCACCCGGGATCGACTGGAAAGTGGTCGTTCCCTCGGGCCAGCCATACGCGTCGTATTACGCTATGGCCATCAGCTCCTACGCCCCCCACCCAGCCGCCGCTCGGCTCTGGGAGGAGTACCTCTACGGGGTCTCCGGGGCCAACATCCGGGCTGAGAGCGGCGCTGTCCCCTCCACCTGGCAGACGATGGTCAAGAACGGGACGGCGAGCGCGGCCGCAAAAGCGGCCATCCCGACGTTCGGCACGGCTCCCGTAATCGCCACGCCAAACGACGTCACGAACGATGTCGCACTGATCGAAAAGGATTGGCAGTCTGCAGTCGGGTGAACTAACCGGCTTGACGTCAGTCAGCGGTGGCGCCGGAGCCGAAGGCTTCGGCGCTGTCGCGCGTCAGCGCCGCCGGGGCCACGTGTCACGACGCCTGCTGTCCGTCGCCGGCGTCGCCCCATTTTTCGCCTTTGTGGGCCTGTTCCTGGTCGTGCCGGCCGCCTCGGTGATGGTGGAGGCGTTCCGGGACAACTCAGGTGGCCTGTCGGTCTCGAACATCAACACCATCCTTGATTCCAGCCAGCCTTTTCTTCACGACTACATCTCGAGCCTCGAGCTTTCCGCAGTGGCGGCCATACTCGCCGGGGTTATCGGGCTCGTCGGCACCGTGGCACTGGCAGGGTCGCCGAGCCCTCTGTTCCGCCGGCTGGTGGCGAGCGCATGCGGCGTGCTGGCCAATACCGGCGGGGTCCCGCTGGCTTTTGCCTTCATAGGTTCTATAGGCAACACCGGCGTGGTGACGGAGTTGTTGACCCGCCTCGGCTTCAACCCTTACAACCACGGGTTCACCCTGTACTCCGCCACCGGCCTCGTGATCGTGTACCTGTATTTCTTGCTGCCGCTCGCCATGTTGCTCATGTTGCCCCCGGTCGAGGCGTTGAGACGGGAATGGCGGGAGGCGGCGGCGACGCTGGGGGCCGACTCGCGAGCGTTCTGGACCAAGATCGGGTTGCCGGTGCTGGCTCCGCCGTTCGTGGCCACTTTGATGGTGTTGTTCATGGACGCCTTTGCTGCGTATGCGACAGCCGAAGTGCTGACCACCGGGGTCGTCCCGCTCGTGCCGCTGGTGATCGGGCAGCTGCTCCAGGGCAATGTCGTCGCCAACCAGGTCCACCTGGGCGACGCTTTGGGCTTCGGGATGGTGGTCGTCGTGGTCGTGGCCGGCGCGTTGTACGTCGTGGTGCAGCGGCGGACGTCACGGTGGTTGCGATGATCCGCAACCGGACGTTCCGCTACGTGACCCTCGCCCTCATTGGCTTCTACGTGCTCGTGCCTATGTACGCCTCGGTGCAGTTCAGCCTGCAGAGCGGGTACCACTCGAAGCTGTCTTTGGGGGCCTACACCAATGGGGTGGCGCAGCCGGGGCTGGGGTCGAGCGTCGTCACATCGCTCGAAGTCTCCTTTGGAGCAGTGGTGGCCACCTTGTTGTTGCTCGTCCCCACGATCATTTTTGTCCACCTCCGCCTTCCGCGTATGCGTACTGTGCTCGAAGCGGTGTCACTGCTACCGCTGGGCATCCCGGCCATCGTCATCGTGGTTGGTACCCTCGGCGTCTACAACAGCGCCCCGACCTGGTTCGTCAATTCACCGATGATCCTGGCCCTTTTGTACGTGATCTTGGCCTTGCCGTACTCCTACAGGGCCATCGATGCCGGTGTGCGGTCCATTGACCTGCTTACGCTCGTCGAGGCGGGGCGGTCGATGGGCGCCCGCTGGCTGACGTTGTTCCGACGGGTGCTGCTGCCCAATATCCGTTCCGGGGTACTCGCCGCCGCCTTCCTAACGCTGGCGCTCTCCCTCGGCGAGTACACCTTCGCCAGCCTGATCCTGCCCAGCACGCCGACGTTCCCGGTCTTCCTGGCCAGCGTGGTCACGACGAGCACCTACTATGCGGTGGCACTGTCGGTGTTGGCCTTGATCGTCACCTGGGGCCTGCTCGTGGCTATTTCAGTGATCGGGTCGGAACGCAAACAGGGCGTCGCCACTCCCATCGAGTTCGACAACACTGACCAGCTCATGTCCAACGCTACGACGCTGCAGCCGGCCGACTCGACGGCGTGACTACTGGAGGCATGATGACCGCGACGCTCCCGACGTCCGAGCACGCCGACCGGCAAGCCAAAGGCCTGAGCCTCGAGATCGTCGATGCCAGCCGGAGCTTCAACAAGGTGCGCGCCCTCGACGGTCTTTCGATCTCCGTTGCGCCCGGTGAGTTCGTGGCGCTGCTGGGCCCGTCGGGTTGCGGAAAAACGACGGCGCTGCGAGCGGTAGCCGGGCTCGAACAGTTGGACACCGGTTCGGTGCGCGTAGGCGGTTCCGATGTGACCAACCTGCCGGCGCACCGTCGCCAGCTCGGGATGGTCTTCCAGGCCTACAGCCTCTTCCCGAACATGAACGCGCTCGACAACGTGGCCTTCGGGCTCGAGGTGCGTAAGGTGCCGGCCGCTAAGCGTCGCGCCCGGGCCGGAGAACTGCTCGACCTCGTCGGGCTGACGGGAATGGGGCCGCGCTTCGCCCACGAACTGTCTGGTGGCCAGCAGCAACGCGTCGCCTTGGCCAGGGCATTGTGCGCTGAGCCGGACCTCCTCCTGCTCGACGAGCCCCTGTCGGCGCTGGACGCCAAGGTGCGGGGCCAATTGCGGGACGAGATCCGTCGCATTCAGCTCGAACTGGGCATCACGACGCTATTTGTGACCCACGACCAGGAGGAAGCCCTGTCGATGTCCGATCGGGTTGGGGTGATGCGGAACGGGAAGCTCGAGCAGCTCGCATCTCCGCCCGAGGTCTATTCGCGGCCGGCCACCGACTTCGTGGCCGAGTTCGTCGGTTCGGTTAGCCGGCTGCCCGGCCAGGTGACGGAACCGGGCAAAGTGCAAGCGGCCGGCTGCGCCTTCTCGGCGCCACGCAATGGCGGAGCCGAGCTGCCAGTGGGCTCGGCTGTTTATGCGCTCGTCCGCCCGGAAAGCGTCCGCCTGCGGCCGTCTCCCGCTGGGGCGGCGGTGGTTTCCCGGGCGTCCTTTCTCGGTGCGACGGTGCGGGTGGTCGCTACCCTGCCCGACGGAGTAGAGGTGAGCTCCACCTTGCCCGCCGCTGAGGGTTCGTCACTGTTCCCGGGTTCCCGGGCCGACGTGGAGCTCCTGGACGACGTCCTGTTCGTCGTCCCCAGGGCCACATGACACCGAGGTCTATGGGGAACCGCCCCGAGGTCGCCCTTCTCACTGAAGATCTCCTAGCGGACGCCGGTCCCGACCGATATGTGCCCCAGGAGGACCGATATCTGCCCCAGGAGGACCGATATCTGCCCGAGGAGGAGCGGTGACGGCCGGCGCCACTGTCGTTGTCGTCGGGGGCGGGATCATCGGTACCACCCACGCCTACTGGGCGCTCGACAACGGCTTCGACGTA
Source organism: uncultured Acidimicrobiaceae bacterium (assembly GCA_963749305.1). GTDB lineage: Bacteria > Actinomycetota > Acidimicrobiia > Acidimicrobiales > Palsa-688 > Fen-671. The sequence goes on along the minus strand of CAVVMN010000007.1, from coordinate 71,270 downwards.
GTCCACCTCGAAAGCGACCTCGCCCCCCGCAGCGCCAGCGTCAGGAACTTCGGGCTGGTGTGGGTGGGGGGCCGAGCCGGGGGGCCGGAACTGGAGCTGGCCGTCAGGGCGCGTGAATTGTGGGAAGTGCTGGCCAATACAGTGCCCGAAATTGCCTTTCGCCCGGCCGGTTCGCTCACCGTCGGCACCGACGAACGGGAGCTGGCCCTGATGGAGCAGGCTTTCGAGCGGGAGGACTCCGCCGAGCGGCAATGGGAGCTGCTCGATGGCCCCGAGGCCCGCGAGGTGAACCCTGAGCTTTCCGCCGCCGTTTTGGGCGCCCTTTATTGCGGGGCCGACGGCGTCGTCGAACCTCGGGCCGCCACCCAAGCGGTACAGGCATATATGGCCGAGATGCGCGGGTACAGCTTTTTGCCCGGCCGTTCTGCCGTGGAACTGGCGGACGGGGCGGTAAGGGACGACTCGGGTAACTGGCACCGAGGGGATTGGGTGTTCGTGTGCACCGGCGCTCGCCGCACGGGCCTGGTCGAGCAGTACGTCGAACGACCGCCGACCCGGCGGGTCAGGCTACAAATGCTGGAAACGGCGCCGTACCCCGGTCGCGTCACGACAGCGCTGGCTGATGGCGACTCGATGCGGTATTACCCTGCATTCGATTTGCCCGGGCGACGTTTGCTGGGGCCACAGGACGAAATTGCCGCCCGCTCCCATTCACAATTGCTGTTGGCTCAGCGGGTCGACGGGGGCCTCACCATAGGGGACACGCACGATTACGACGAGCCCTTCGCGTTCGACCTAGACGAGGCGGCTTACGCTCATCTTCTCGGCAAAGCGGCTGAAGTGTTGCGTCAACCCCTCCCACCGGTGCGGCGGAGGTGGGCCGGCGTCTATTCCGAAATGCTCGACAAAGAGCGGTACCTGTATTGGCGGGAGGAGATACTCCCCCGGACCGAGGTGATAAACGGGCCGGGTGGGCGCGGGATGACGTGCTCGCCGGCCATCGCCGAGGCGTCCGTTAAGTCCTTACTGGCGCGCGCCGGAACTTGAGGGCGGGAACATGACCGCCGTCTCGATCGACGATCTCCTGGCCGGCCGAGCTCCCGGTTATACCTTGCCCCAGGCCTTCCACCTCGACCCCGAGGTCTACCGCCTCGAGCTGGAACGGATCTGGCGCCGGGGTTGGCTTTTTGCCGCCCATACAGCCGAGTTGCGCCATGCCGGCGACCGCTCCGTTTTCGACGTCGGAGACGGTTCGGCTCTCATCGTGAGAGGCGAAGACGGCGCCCTGAGGGCGTTCCACAACGTCTGCCGCCACCGCGGCTCCCGATTGGTCGACTCAGCTATCGCCTCGTTCGATGGCCTCCCTGGTTATTCCGCCGCCACGTCTACGGGTGTGGGTCGCGGCGTGGCCGCCGACCCGTATATCCGCTGCCCCTATCACCAGTGGGCCTACCGGCTCGACGGATCTCTGGCCGCGTGCGGGGGCATGGACCGCATGGACGGTTTCGACCCAGCGGCGAACGGGCTCTGCCCGCTCGACTGCGCCGAAGTGGGCGGGTTGGTTTTTGTCCGCTTCGAGCCTCCTGCCCCGGCCAGCCGGCCCGCGGCCGAGCTCCAGCCCGACATTTACGAGCTGGCCGAACCCCTATTACCGCAGGGCCTGGAAAAGGCAAAAGTGGCCTATTCGCAGACTTATCTGGTCGGTGCGGGCTGGAAAGTGGTGTGGGAGAACAACCGCGAGTGCTGGCATTGCCACGTCGGCCACCCCGAGTACATAAAGTCGCACTTTGACACCGCGAATACGGCGTCAACGGAGGTCCAGCAGCGCATCGCGGACCGGACTGCCGTAATGGTCGAGGCTCTATCTGGCCTGGTGGCCGGCGATGTTTATGACGGGGGAGGGCTGGCCGCGTTCCCGGCGCCGGGGCGGGCGTGGTCCGTCCACCGCACGCCCCTGGTCGAGGGGTTCGCCACCGAGTCGCTCGACGGCGCCCCGCTGGCGCCGTTGATGGGCAGCTACAAAAGCTACGACGTCGGCACTTTGCGCCTGCGGGCATTGCCGAACTTCTGGTGCCACGCTAGCTCCGACCACGCCGTGACGACCCGCCTGGCGCCGGCCGGGGTGGAACGCACCGAGATCGTGGTCACGTGGCTGGTGGACGAGGAGGCGGTCGAGGGCCGCGATTATTCGCTCGACCGGCTGCTGCCCGTGTGGGAGCGCACCAGCGAGCAGGACTGGCTCCTGTGTGAGCGCAACCAGCGGGGTATCCGGAGCAGTGGCTATCGCCCCGGCCCGCTCTCGGACCGGCACGAGGCGAACGTGAGCGCTTTTCACCGCTGGTACACCGGAGTTATGGCGGGCGATTAATGCTCTTCGCCTCTGGCCGCTCGCGAGCCCTAGTCTCGGTGCGTGCCTGACGAGCCTTATGTTTCCGAGCTGTTCGACCCGGCCGCATGGCGAGCCGTAGAGGGTTTCGACCTAATCGACGTCACCTACCACCGGGCGGTGGCCCACGGGACGGTCCGGGTGGCCATCAACCGGCCCGAGGTCCGCAACGCCTTCCGTCCCCGCACGGTCGACGAGCTCTACCTGACGCTTGACCACGCCCGTCGGTTGCCCGATGTCGGCTGTGTCCTGTTGACCGGCAACGGGCCGTCGCCCAGGGACGGGGGGTGGGCGTTCAGTTCGGGTGGTGACCAACGAGTGCGGGGGCCGGCCGGTTATGAATATGAAATTGAGGACGCTGGTCCGGGGCCCGACGCCTCGGCGGCGACGGCAGAGCAGGCGCGGCTCGGCCGGCTCCACATACTCGAAGTGCAGCGGCTCATCCGGTTCATGCCCAAAGTGGTCATAGCGGTGGTCCCGGGCTGGGCCGTAGGAGGTGGGCACAGCCTGCATGTGGTGTGCGACCTCACTATTGCCAGCGCCGAAGAGGCTCGCTTTCTCCAGACTGACGCCGCCGTGGCCAGTTTCGACGGCGGCTTTGGCTCGGCCTATTTAGCCCGCCAGGTGGGGCAAAAACGAGCCCGTGAAATCTTTTTTCTGGGCAAGACGTACAACGCCGAGGAGGCTTACCGGATGGGCATGGTCAACGCCGTGGCCCCGCACGCCCATCTAGAAGAGGTGGCACTGGGGTGGGCGGCGTCGATCAACGAGAAGAGCCCCATGGCCGTGCGGATGCTGAAATACGCTTTCAACCTGGCTGACGATGGGCTAGTTGGCCAACAGCTGTTTGCCGGCGAAGCCACCCGCCTCGCTTACATGACGGCGGAGGCGGCGGAGGGCCGAGACGCTTTCATCGACAAACGCCCGCCGGATTGGTCGCAGTTCCCCTGGTATTACTGAGCAACTTGGGCTAAGCCGTGGCGTGGACCGACCTCCGGCGGCGCGGCCCGGCCTGCTCGTGAGCGCTAGGCCGAGGACGTCGATGAGGCCGATCAGGCCTTCAGGACGGCGTGGACCACGTCACGCAGCGTGCGGCCCAGGTCGTCCATCTCCGACTCGGGGAACAAGCGCCCGGCCAACAGGGGCGTAACAAAGACGGCGGCAAACGAGGCGGCCATCAGGGCGCGCTGCCGGGCCGGCACATTTTCGTCAGAGAACAACTTGCGAACGCGCTCTTCCATGTCGACGTGCTGGCCGCTGTGGTCGTCATTGTGGATCTTCTCCAGCGCGGCCTGGTTGACCTGGTGCAACTGGAACAGCTTGCGGTTGGCCAGCATCCGGTCGATACCGATGGACAGGAACGCCTCCCACACGTTGACGTTGGCCGGCGCCGACTCTAATGCCGGGAGGAGGTCGTCGAGGGCGCTGTGCATTCGTTGGTGCAGCGCCATCAGGATGTCGGCCTTGCTGGCGAAGTGGTAGTAGAGGGCGGCCTTGGAAAACCCCATCTTCTCGGCGATCTCACGCAAGGACGTCTTGTCGTAGCCCTGCTCGACGAACAGGTCCAACGCCACGTCCAGGATCCGCTCTCGAGTGCTGCGCTCCACTTCCACTTCCATTCACAAAAAGTTTACTTGACGGCCGGCAAGTCACCGGGTTACCCTCAACTTACCGTACGGCAAGTAGTTTACTTGACGACCGGCAAGGGGCTCTGGTAAGGTGTCTACTTACCGGACGGCAGGTAAGAGAAACGAGGTGATGCTCATGCCGACGCGGCCAATGATCGAAGCAAAAGGGCTGGTGAAGAGCTATGGGGCCGTGCACGCGCTGGTCGGCCTCGACCTATCGGTTGAGAAAGGCAGCATCCTGGCCCTCCTCGGCCCGAACGGCGCCGGCAAGACCACCGTCGTGCGCATTTTGACTACCCGGGCGGTGGCCGACGCCGGGTCGGCCCAGATCGCCGGCTACGACGTGCATAGCCAGGCCACGCAGGTGCGCCGGCACATCGGGGTCACCGCCCAGGACGTGACGCTGGACGGGCTTCTCACCGGCTACCAAAATCTGGTGATGGCCGGTGAGCTGTCCGGTCTCAAGCGGTCGGCGGCCATCCAACGAGCGAATGACCTCTTAGCCCGGTTCGACCTGACCGACGCCGGCGGACGGCTGGTCAAGGGGTACTCGGGAGGCATGCGCCGGCGGCTCGACCTGGCCGCCAGCCTGGTAGCGAGCCCGCCCGTCCTGTTCCTGGACGAACCCACCACCGGGCTCGACCCCACTAGCCGGGCTGAAGTCTGGGAGATCGTGCGGGAGCTGACGTCCCACGGCGTCACCGTGCTCCTCACCACCCAGTACCTCGACGAGGCGGAAAAGCTGGCCGAGCGGGTGGTGGTCGTGGACCATGGCCGCGCTATTGCCGAAGGATCTCCCGACGAACTGAAGCGCTCGGTTGGGGGTGCCCGCCTCGAGATAACTTTGAGCGCCGCTTCCGGCGCCATTGCCTTCGACGGCAGCTCATTGCTCGACGGCGGCTCATTGCTCAACGGCAGCTCATTGCTCAACGGCAGCTCATTGCCCGACGGCCATTCTTCTCTCAACGGCCACTCAGCACTCGACGGTCGCTCAACTCCCGACGGCCTCTCAACTCTCGACGGCCGCCGGGACGGGACCGCCAACGAGGTGACAAAGGCGTTGGCCCCGTTCCTCGACGGACCGGTCCGGGTGAGCGACGGAGGGCGCCGGATTTCGGCCCCGGTTAGTAGCAGAAGTGGGCTGGCCACGATGGTCGTGCGGGCTCTCGATAGCGCCGGTCTTTCGGTCGACGACGTCGAGGTGCACCAGCCTTCGCTTGATGACGTTTTTTTCGCACTGACCGGCCGCCCCGCCGAAAGCGAAGACGATCAACCCGAACTGGAGGAGGCAGTCGTATGACCGCAATTGACATACCCGTTATCGACGTAGCTCCGTCGGAGCCCGGCTGGATCTCTCACGTGGTGTCCAGGCTGCGCAACGTAGCCGTGATGACCCGGCGCAACCTTGTCCATATAGCTCGTGAGCCGATGCAGCTCTCGGACGTCACCATCCAGCCCGTCCTATTTACCGTGCTGTTCGTTTATGTTTTCGGCTCAGGGATGTCGTTGCCCGGTGGCGGCAGTTATACCAACTTCGTCATCGCCGGCCTACTCACCATGAACCTCGTCACCTCGTCGATGGGCACCGGCGTCGGTCTCGCCACCGACTTGTCGACAGGCATGATCGAACGGTTCCGGACCCTGCCGATGTGGCGATCTTCGGTGCTGGTGGGCCGAACAGTTTCGGACTTGCTGTCCGCCGCGATTTGCTCGGTGATCGTCTGCCTCACCGGGTTGGCCGTCGGGTGGCGGGCTGACAATTCGATGTGGTCCATCCTCGCCGGCTTCGGCGTCGCACTTCTATTTGCCTACGCGCTGACCTGGCCGACGGCCTGCCTCGGCCTCCTGGCCAAAGAACCCGAATCGGCTATGTCTATTGGCTTCGTGATCATCTTCCCTCTGGCTTTTGTCTCCGACGCTCTGGTGCCCACTCTCCACATGCCGAGCTGGCTGCGAGCAATTGCCGACTGGAACCCCGTCAGTTCGGTCACCTCCGCCGTAAGGGAGCTCTGGGGTAACCCCAATCCGGTCCCTTCCAGTGGGGCGTGGCCCGTCCATCACGCCCTGGCCGCATCCTTGATGTGGTCGGTGGCCCTGATCGTGGTCGCCGCCCCGATCGCGGCTTGGCTTTTCCGCCGGCGTACGACCGACTGACTACGACCGACTAACCACAGCGACTGATCCAGTGGGCGCCCGGTACCTCAGCCGGGCGCTCGCTGTTCGGACTACACGGCAGTTAGTTAGCGGGGCCGGCGCTACCGCTCCTTCTCGATAGTCAATATGGCATTGTCTGTAATTGTCTGTCGAAATCAGGCGAGAGGTCCGGATGTCGGCGACGTTCTACTCCGATCGGTTTTCAAGACGCGGTCCTTTGCCGGGGAAGCCGGCAGATCTGGACGAGCCGGCCGGGGGTTAGCATCTCGGCATATGTCACTCGAAGTCGTGAACATGTCCGCCCCTCAGCGAGTAAGCACGTTCCCCTACGGTCGTTTTGAGCTCTTCGTTGTTGGCGGCCAGGAGATAGGGCGTGCGGTCTACGAACCGGGTTGGCGATGGTCGGAGCACATTGGGCCGACGGCCGGCGCGCAGCTCTGCGAGGTAGAGCACCTGGGCCTGGTGATCTCCGGCCATGCGGCGGTCAAGATGACAGACGGGACCGAAATTGTCCTCGGGCCGGGCGATTTCTTCAGCATCCCGGCCGGGCACGATAGCTGGGTAGTGGGGGAGGAGGACTACGTCTCTCTGCACCTGCTCGGTGCCGGGCAGTACTCAACCACAGCCGGACGCACCACGTCTCCAGACTGACCGAGGGCCGCGAGTCGTTATGTGGGCACGGACGAAAGCGGCTGTGCGTTGGTCGTGCTGCAGCACCCACTCCGGGTGGCTGTTTGCCCCAGTGAGGAGACCGACTGGCGACGCCGGCGCCTCGGGCCCGCCGTTTGAGGCAAGCTCTCCGGGTTGTACCAGTGAGCAGATCAGGTTGCGTTGAGTTTCACTAACGAGGAGAAGTGATGGGTAACTCAGACACGATGCGGCGGATGCTTGAACGCATAAGCGCCGGCGACGTTGAGGGGTTTTGCGACGGCTTGGCCGACGATTTCGTCGAGCACGAGACCGGTCCCGGGATGGAGCCGACCAAGGCCGGCACCAGGCAGCTCTTCTCTGCGCTCATGGCTAGTTACCCCGACCTGCGCTTTGACCCGGAAGACATCATCGAGGACGGCGACAAGATAGCGGTCCGAGTGCGCATTACCGGCACGAACAAAAATGACTTTATGGGCATACCGGCGAGCGGCAAGCGTATCGACGTACAGGGCATCGATATCGTCCGCTTTGGCGACGACGGCCTCGCACACGAGCATTGGGGTGTCATGGACATGATGTCCCTCATGCAACAGATCGGCGCGATCCCCTCAGGCCCGCCTCCCGCGTAGGTCACCGCCGGCCGGCCGCCGAAAAATGCCGATCTAATCGGGAGGGAATTGTCCCCTCGAGATCTATTTGCAACCGACATTGCGTTTGCCCCTGGTTGGAGCACATTAGCGAATTCACCCCAAGCGCGTTCCCATAAAGGGGACGCGCTTGAGCTATCTAGGTGCCAGTTTCGTCGGAAGTGCCAGGCCGGCTCCGTTATCGACCAAGCATGGGCCGAGAGCATCGACCGTCTCTCTGTTCGGCGAGCCCGCTGCCGTTTCAGGGCTGGCACCGTGACGAGGGTGGCGGGGGTCATCGGGAGGCACGAACGCCCTCTTGCCCCGCCCATGGACCAGGGCCCAGCCCTCGTAGGTCTTGCGGTAGTGGTGGAACTTGCACAGCCGGTCCAACAAGCCGAGCACGGTGGAACGGCTCTTGGCCCACTCCAGGCGGTGGTCGGTCTCCAGGTGGGCGGCCCGGGTCCCACAGCCCTCGGCGGCACACACCGGGAACAGCCAGTCCAGGGCGCTCTGCTGGTGGGCGTTGGGACGCCGGCCCAGGTGGGCCACGTTGACCACGTCGTGGCCCTTGGTCACCACGGCCTTTAGCACCGGGTCCCCACAGTCCATGGTGTCCAGGACCGCCTGGGTGCTGACGGGCCCGAAGCCGGCCACCTCGCACACCTCGCCGCCTACCGGGTAGCCCCGCAACATGGCCTCGTAGTCCACCCGGAACAGCACCTGGGCCCGGGGCGAGGAGGCGCCGCCCCCGCCCGAGGCCAGCGCCACCAGGCCGTCGAAGGCGTAGGCCTCGGGCCGCTCCCGGCGTCCTTCTTTGCGGGCCTGGGCGAAGGCGTGGCCGGCCCGGGGGCCGATGGCGGCCATGACCAGGGCCACGTCCTCGGGCCGGCCCTGGGCGTGCAGGTGGGCGGTGCCGCCGGCGTCGGTGTAGGAGCGCAGGCCCCGGGCCCGGTGCACGGCCTGCCGCCGGGCTTCCAGGCCCACCTGGGCGGCCCGGGCCCGGGCCGCCCCCTCGGCCAGTTCGCCGAGCGACCCGCTCTTGGCCAATGCCAGCAGCTCGGGGGCGGCAGCGCGGTTGACGGCCACCGCCCCCGCTACCAGGCCCAGCTGGGGCCGGGACAGGGCCCCGGCCCGGGCCGCCGCCGCCACCTCGGGCTGGGCCTCCAACTGGCCGGCCGCCTCCAGGGCCCGGGCCGCTTCCAGCAGTGAAGTGCCCGACGCCTGGGCCAGCTCCCGGGCCGCCTGGCGGGGGCCAGTGGCGGCCGGCCCGCAGCGGGCCAGGCGGGCGGCAGCCAGAGAGGCGATGGTGGCCATCATCTTCTCGATGGCGCCGGCGTCGCCCACCACCTGGGCCAGCTGGGCCGGCGGGACCAGGGCGGGGTCGAAACGCTGGGCCAGGGCGGCTACCGCCACCCGCAGCTCCGACAGCGTCTGGCACATGGGCACGCTCCTGACCGTAAGACCTTTATGACCTAGGCCAGCCCGGAGCTAGCGAGACGGCCTCCCTATTTCCCAGGAGGCGAACGTATGTTCAACCCTAACACGAGCCGGTGACCGGAACCCGGGTGCCTTACTACTCCGGGTCATCGGGCAGCACCTATGAGCGATATGCTTGCTGGCTGCCGGTAGAGCCGGCGCCACGTCGGAGTGGCGGAATAGGTATACGCGCTAGCTTGAGGTGCTAGTGGGAGCAATCCCGTGGGGGTTCAAGTCCCCCCTCCGACACACATGAGATAGCATGAAACTCATCTCAGTCCACGGAACCTGATCCGTCACTCTCTTTCCTGCCACTATCAGCCTCTGAGGCAGCTTGACCCAACTCCGGGTTGTACCGGACTGACCGTTGTCGCTGAGCGGGCAAGCCCTCGCGTTCTTTGACCGTGGCGTCCTAGGGTTGGGGACGAGCACGCTCGGCTGGCCCGATGTGGCCGTATGGCAAGGGAGATCCGATGGCATTGCCCGAACAGCTCGTCGTGCTGCGGCGAAAACCCGCGGTCTGCTATGTCTCGACGACTATGCCGGACGGTTCGCCGCAGATCACACAGACCTGGGTCGATGCCGACGGCGAGCATGTGGTGATCAACATCGTGCGGGGTATGCAGAAGGCGCGGAACCTCGAGCGCTACCCCCGGCTCGCCCTAGTCGTATCGGACCCGGAGGCGCCGAGCCTTACTACCAGGTACGCGGCCGAGCAGTCGATGTGACCGCTGCTGGCGGGGCGGACTCGATCGAGGCCCTGTCGCAAAAGTACACCGGCGCCCCCTATGCCTGGTACGGGGGCCGCGACCAAGTACGGCTGGTGGTAACGATCGAGGCGCAGCGCGTCAGCGGCCTGCACTAGCGGCTGGTCCACCCCATGCCGCGTCGGACGGCCTCGTACGCGCGAGCGGCACCGCCCCCCGACAATCCTGGCTGGCCAGCCCACTCCCGAAGGGAGCCCTCGGCCCGAACGCTGCCGGTTCTGCGAGGTGCTTACTACCGGACGAGGTGCCGTTGCCGTTAGTCACGCTCAGGACCGGCGACCCAGAAGGCTCGCCTATAACAGTCAACGACCGTGTCCTAAGGGACGTCGGCGATATGTCACTGATCGCCGCGCCCGCGACTGTGATGAACTTTCAGCGGTGGCGCTCCGTCCCAACGTTGTCAAACGTTACGGCTCATGCTCCCCAGCCTTTGCAACACACCAATTAATCGGCCCCTTACTTGAGGTTTTGGCTTCATTACTCCCCGTATATCTCAATCGACGGATCGAAGTCTCGGCGCTAAAAATCGTTATGGACGCGCATTATGCGCTTTCTCGTAACAAATTAAACAGTACATAACGTCGACTCGGAGTTCGCCCCCGATCGTCAGATTACGAGATGCGCTCACGTTCTGGCCTGGCACAAGGACCTCCGTCGGGGTGTCGCCGTCTCTCGCGGAAGCGGGGCTTCTGACAGTCAAATTTGCTCCTCGTCGCTGGCTGTGGCGACACCGTCGCGTCGCGCCTATTGTCCGCAGATGGCCGAACAGCTGCAGTTAACCGCGGCGGCCATGTCCTCAAATGGCCTGGCGGTCTCGCGCCACCCGTCGGGGCAAGTGGTGTTCTTGGAAGGCGCCCTCCCGGGCGAGGAGGTGATCGCCATGGTCGCGGATGAGCGCCGGCACTACCTGACCGCCCGGGTGACTCGAGTAGTGACGGCGTCCGCGGCACGCCTCGAACCTCGCTGTGGGCACGTCACGGAGGGCTGCGGAGGCTGCCAGTGGCAGCACGTCGGCGTCGACGCCCAGGTGCAGTTCAAGCGGCAGATCCTCATCGACACCATCAGGCGGATCGGTCGGATCGAATGCCCTGAGCTGTCGGAAACGGTTGTGTTGGAGCCCTGGAACTTCCGCACCTCGCTACGGGCCACCGTCGTAGACGCTCGGGCCGCTTTGCGTCGGGCTCGTTCGAACGAAGGCATACCCGTGCCGGGCTGCCTGGTGGTGCACCCGCTCTTGGCCGAGTTGCTGGACGGACGTCGTTACCCAGGAGCGGAAGAGGTTCTTCTCCGGTGTGCGGCCCGTACCGGGGAGCGGCTGGTGTCGGTACGGCCCCGTCGTATCGTGGCGGACGTCCCAGGCGATGTCAGGTCCGACTGGGTGCACGAGCTGGCAGCCGGGCGAACGTGGCGGCTGTCGGCCGGTTCATTCTTCCAGTCCCGACCTGATGGAGTCGACGCCTTGGCCGACCTGGTAGTCGCGGCGGCGAGCGACGTCGAACCTACCGTTGCCGTCGATCTCTACAGCGGGGTTGGGGTCTTCGCCGGCGTGTTGGCCGCTCGTGGCTGGTCGGTGACCGCAGTGGAAGGTTCGGATCGAGCGGTTCGCGATGCCGAGGCCAACCTGGCCGGCCTAGGGGTCCGGGTAGTGCGGGCCGACGTGACCAGATGGCACCCCGAGCAGGCGGCCCTGGTCGTGGCCGACCCCAGCCGGGCTGGACTGGGGAGCCGGGGCGTCTCGGTAGTGACGGCGACGGGAGCGGTCCGAGTCGTATTGATCAGCTGCGATGCGGCCAGCCTGGCAAGGGACGCATCCCTTCTTCGATCCGACGGTTACTCGCTGACCTCCGTTACTCCCGTCGACCTGTTCCCCCACACCTTTCACATCGAAGTGGTGAGTGTCTTCGACCGGAACTGATCGGACCTGATCGTCCCCGGGCGGAGGGCCGCTCGCCGGCGAGCCCATCGATGACGCCACGTCGTGCCGCAACGGTCAGCGGCGCGGCCTGAGTCTGGCGATCAAGACCTGGGGAAGGAGGCTAATATTCCTCCAGCTAATGGTCCGCTGGTCGATCGGATCGGAACTCGGCGGCAGAGCCGGCTCCTCGAGCCGATCCAGCACCAGGCCGTAATCGAAGCACACGTTGAGGAGCACGCTCATCGGGCGGTGAAAGTAATGCTGCTCGACCGGTTGACCTGACACGCCGATGTCGAATTGCATTCGCGGGGTCAGATAATCCGTCACCTTCATTGAGACTTCGGTCGCGAACTCACGGTCCCGACGGACCCGCTCGCCGATCGGGTGAGCGTCACCGGAGTTGAACACCGGATGCGTGACCGAGAACACGAAGCGGCCGTCGATCGCTAGTAGACGCGGCAACACCGAGAGCAGCGGCGTGATCCGCGCTATATCCATCAGGGCCATGGTGCACACTGCGGCATCGAAGCGCGCCTCACCAAGCGCAAGAAGAGCGGAGGTGTCGTCCGCGCTGAGGACCCGGTAGTCAATTCGCGACCGGAGGTCAGGCGGGGTGTTCTGGCGGGCCCGGGCAATGAATCGCTCGGAGTGGTCGAAGGCGACGATCTCGGCCCCCAGGGCAGCCATTCGACGGGTGAAGCGCCCCGCCCCGCAGGCAATGTCGAGCACGATCTGGCCCGACCGCAGGTCGAGCAGCCGCTCCTGGGTCGGCTCTACGAGCAGGTCCTGGGTGGCATTGCCACTGCCGATGGCGGCATCCCACCAGTCGGCTAGTGAATCCCACACACCCGCCGTCGCCGCGGCCGATTCGGGAAAGTCAGCCGACACGGGTCCCTCCAGTTAATCGATGGCCGTCGGGCGCCAGCCTGCCAGGCCCGGTAGCAACGTCACCAGACGAGGGGCTGGGACGGTGAGGGAGGTGACGGGCCCGGCTCGGTGTGTCCAGGGACTGGGTGCGCCACCTCGCTGCGGCCGGCTGCCCCACTACCAGTCTCTGCGCCTCGACGCCGAACGGTGGGGCGCCTGACTGAACGCTACGCAAAGCTCCTCCGTTACGAAAGCACAGGGTGGCTCACAGTGTGGCCGACGGCCTACGACCCGCATGGACCGAGAACGGCTGCACTCGCTACCGCTCAATCGCGTTCGCGGGCTCATAGGTTTGTTCCAACGTGGCGATGAGGCGCGATCAGCGCATCGAGCCGGGCGGCGATGCCATCGAGGATGAGTTCGATGGCAGCGCGCATTCGTGCTGTCTCGTCGAGGTGCTGGGCTTCGACGATGAACGCCGAGACCCGAGGAAAGCGCCCGCTTGTGATTACCTCCATCACGAAGGGGCGCCCGGCCTCGAACATCTCGGCTTCAGTGAGGGCGGCGCGAGCGCGGGCGTCTTGTTCGATGATCGCGTTGAGTGCCGTGTGCACCACGGTCGTATAGACGGTCGAGACAAAGTGCGCTTTGGTGCCGATATCCAGTTCGAAGTCGTCAAAGAAGGAGAGGGCCAGTTCGAAGCCGCGGATGCCGCTCGGCGTGATCGGTGGCCGGGTCATGCTCGCCTCGGGGAACCATCGATGGCGTTGGCAGAGCTCCCACGTCCGCTCGGCGACAAGGCGCAGGCGCGCCCGCCATCCTTCAGGAAGGGCGTCCTCGGAGAGGTCGTCAGGCGGGCCTCCGATAGCGGCGTCGACCATCAGCGAGACAAGAGCGTCCTTGTCCGGCACGTGGCGGTAAAGCGACATCGCCCCTGTGCCGAGAGCCGCTGCGACGCTGCGCATCGTGACTGAGCCGAGCCCCTCACGGTCGGCGATCTCGATCGCCGCCGCGACGATCTGGTGCCGGTCGATCGTCGTCCGACGGCTAGTTACTGGCTCCTGCAAACCCCAGAGGAGCTCGTAGCCGCTCCAAAAGGAGCCTCGGCCAGCCGGATCGGCGTTATTTGACATGCGTACATCGTACCTTTAGCGTACGCTGTACTCAACAACTCACCAAAAGGCGCCTTCGTCTCATGGTGAGCCTGACTGCCACAAGGGGCACGACGTGCTGTTCCAACTGCTGCGTACCTATCTAAGGCCCTACCGCAGGTCGGTCGCGGGAGTGGTCGTCCTCCAGCTCTTCTCGACGCTGGCCACGCTGTACCTGCCGACGCTCAACGCCAACATCATCGACAACGGCGTGGTGAAGGGGGACACCAGCTATATCCTCCGTTCCGGCGGGCTAATGCTCGTGGTCTCGCTGGGGCAGGTGCTTTGCGCGAGCGGCGCGGTCTTCTTCGGCGCTCGTACGGCGATGGCCGTCGGCAGGGATCTCCGGGCTCACCTGTTCGGGCGGGTGCAGGCGTTCTCCGCGCGCGAGCTAGGTCATTTCGGTACCCCGTCGCTCATCACCCGGACGACGAACGACGTCCAGCAGGTGCAGATGCTGGCGCTGCTCGCCTTCACCGTCGCGGTGGCTGCTCCGATCATGGGCGTCGGCAGCATTCTTGCGGCACTCAACCAGAATGTGCAGCTCTCGGCGCTCCTGCTCGTGGTCGTGCCACTTCTCGGCGCCATCGTCATGTTGCTCGTCTATCGGATGCGCCCCCAGTTCCGCACGATGCAGCTCCGCATCGACCGGATCAACAAGGTGCTGCGCGAGCAGATCACGGGCGTGCGCGTTATCCGCGCCTTCGTCCGCGACGATCGGGAGGCTGAGCGCTTCGGCGATGCGAACAACGACTTGTTCGTCGTCGGGCTCGGCGTCGGTCGGACGATGGCCTTCATGTTCCCGTCCGTGGTCCTCGTCATTCAGTTGGCGAGCATCGCCACACTCTGGTTCGGCGGTCATCTCATCAACGACGGCTCGATGCAGGTCGGTGCGCTGACCGCCTTTTTGAGCTACCTCGTCCAGGTATTGGTGGCCGTGATGATGGCCACCTTCATGTTCGTCATGTTGCCGAGAGCCGAGGCGTGCGCCGAGCGCATCGAGGAGGTGCTCGGGACCGAACCGTCGGTGGTGCCGCCAACCGCGCCGGTCTCGAGTGAGGGGCTCGAGGGCCGCCTCCGTCTCGAAGGCGTCGAGTTCGGGTACCCGGGTGCCGAAGAGCCCGTCCTGCGGGGCGTCGACCTTGTTGCCAACCCCGGCGAGGTAACGGCGGTGATCGGCTCGACCGGCTCCGGCAAGTCGACGCTCGTCAACCTCATCCCGCGTCTGTTCGACGTGACCGGTGGTGCTGTCACGATCGACGGCGTCGATGTCCGGATCCTGGACGAGGACGCCATCTCCCGGCTCATCGCGGTGGTGCCGCAGCGGCCGTACCTCTTCTCGGGAACCGTCGCCTCCAACCTCCGTTACGGGGACCCCGACGCCACCGATGAGCAGCTCTGGCGCGCCCTCGAGATCGCGCAGGCGCGCAGCTTCGTCGAGGCGATGCCAGACGGCCTAGATGCGGCCATTGCGCAAGGTGGGAGCAACGTCTCGGGCGGTCAGCGCCAGCGGCTGGCCATTGCCCGGGCGATCGTCCGCCGGCCACGCATCTACTGCTTCGATGACTCGTTCTCCGCGCTCGATTACGCCACGGACGCGGCACTGCGCGCTGCGCTCCAGGCCGAGACCAGTGACGCGGCCGTGGTGATCGTTGCCCAGCGCGTGAGCACGATCCGCAGCGCCGACCGCATCGTCGTCCTTGACACCGGCCGCGTCGTCGGCGACGGCACCCATGAGGAGTTGATGTCGAGCAACGAGACCTATCGCCAGATCGTGCTCTCGCAACTGACCGAGGAGGAGGCCGCGTGAGTACGACCCCACCGCGCGGCACCGGCGAGCGGGCCACCCCCGAGCGCCGCGGTGCACAAGTGGGTTTTGGCCCCCGGGGGATGACGGGTGGCGGCGCGACCGAGAGATCGCTCGACTTCCGGCGCTCCGCGCTTCGCCTTATCCGCGAGCTGGCGCCCGATCGCGTCCGCGTCCTTGTGATCCTCGTGCTCGGCGTCAGCAGCGTCGCACTCTCGGTGCTCGGCGCCTCCTCCTCGGCGACGCGACCAACGTGATCTTCGCCGGGGTGATCGGCCGGGAGGTCCCAGCCGGGGTCAGCCAGTCGGCGGTCGTCGCCCACCTCCGCCAGTCCGGTCAGGGCACGCTAGCCAACCTCGTGCAGTCGACGCCCATAACCCACGGCGTCGACTTCGACCACCTCGGGCACATCCTCCTGCAGGTACTCCTCGTCTACCTCGCCGCCTCCGTAGCCAGCTACTTCCAGGCGCGGCTCACGGCGATGGTGGGCCAGCGCTTGGTGGCGCGGCTGAGGGGAAAGGTGCAGTCGAAGCTCACTCGGCTGCCGCTCAGCTACTTCGACCGCCAGCCGCGCGGCGAAATTCTTTCGCGCGTCACGAATGACATCGACAACATCTCCCAGACGCTGCAGCAGACGCTCAGCCAGATGGTGACGTCGCTCCTCACCATCGTCGGCGTGCTCGTTGTGATGTTCATCATCTCCTGGCTGCTGGCGTTGATCGCGCTCGTCAGCGTACCGCTTTCGATCTTCATCGCCACCAAGATCGGAAAGCGGGCCCAACCCAACTTCGTGGACCAGTGGCGGACGACCGGGCAGATGAACGGCCATATCGAGGAAATGTACACGGGCCACTCGCTGGTCAAGCTCTTCGGCCGCCGCCACGAGGCGGAGGCGGTCTTCAGACAGCACAACGAGTCGCTCTACCAGTCGAGCTTCAAGGCGCAATTCGTGTCGGGGCTGATCCAGCCCGCAATGACCTTGATCGGCAACATCAACTATGTCTTCGTCGCCGTCATCGGCGGCCTCCAGGTCTCCTCCGGTCAGCTCTCGCTCGGCGCCGTGCAGGCCTTCATCCAGTATTCGCGCCAGTTCAGCCAGCCGATCTCCCAGGTGGCGAGCATGGCCAACATGCTCCAGTCCGGCGTCGCCTCCGCCGAGCGGGTCTTCGCGCTCCTCGACGCCACCGAACAGGAGCCTGACGACGCCGATGCCCGACCGCTCCCCGTCGTCCGGGGCGAGGTGGCGTTCGAGGACGTCTCGTTCTCCTACTTCCCCGACCAGCCGCTCATCGAGGGGCTGTCACTCGCGGTCGCTCCCGGCGAGACCGTGGCGATCGTCGGGCCGACGGGTGCCGGCAAGACGACGCTCGTCAATCTCCTGATGCGCTTCTACGAGGTGGACAAGGGACGCATCACCCTCGACGGCGTCGATATCGCCAGCCTCACGCGCGAGGAGCTGCGCTCGAAGACGGGCATGGTGCTGCAAGACACGTGGCTGTTCGGCGGCACGATCACCGAGAACATAGCGTATGGCGCGCCCGGGGCGACGCCGGAGGAGATCGTCGCCGCCGCGCAGGCGAGCCACGTCGACCACTTCGTGCGCACGCTCCCTGATGGCTACGACACCCTTCTCGATGAGGAGGGCGCGAGCGTGTCGGCGGGGGAGCGACAGCTCATCACGATCGCTCGGGCCTTCCTCGCGGAACCAGCGATCCTCATCCTCGACGAGGCCACGAGTTCGGTCGACACGCGCACCGAAGTGCTCATCCAGCGCGCGATGGCTGCATTACGGCACGGTCGGACGAGCTTTGTCATCGCGCACCGGCTCTCGACGATCCGCGATGCCGATCTCATCTTGGTGATGGAGTCGGGGTCGATCGTCGAGCAAGGTACGCACGAGGAGCTGCTCGGTGCGGGAGGTGCCTATGCGCGCCTCTACGCGGCGCAGTTCGCGAGCGCGATCGCCGGGTAAGGGCTCTTCCGGTCCTCCCTGGGCGAAAGGGGGCCCGACCTCTGCTGGATCCCTGACCGGTTGTGGTGCAGTCCATTTGGCCTCGGTCACAAAACGCGGCCCCAGGGTGAAGGATTGCTGTTCGCATCGGGGGACCGACGACCGGCTGTTCCTAGTGAGTGCACTGGTGGTGCCGGTCCACGCTGCTGGCAGCGAGAGTTCGGGACCGAAGATGAACCCCCGCGGGGGAGGGGAGTAACCCTTCAAGTCCCTCCTCCGACAAACATGAGATGAAGTGAAACTCATCTCAAGCTAAGGTGGGCCAGTTATTTGCGGCTCCGGTTCTCTGTGTGTTCGGCCCTCGTTGTCTCACGGGCTCAAGGGTTGCAGCGAGTCGTCATCGAAGCCACGTCGCTGTGCTCTCGGAGGTACCAGAACGGCCAAGGTCCGATTTTGTGGACGAAGAGATGGCCGAGTGGGTGCCGGAGCACCCCGACTGCCTTCGACGACCACGGCTGGCAGATGCGGCCGACGCCCTCGGCCGCCCAGGTCGGGTGGCGGAGGCCTTTCGCCGTCCTCTGGCCGAGCCGCAGCGCTTTTGGGCCTGTCCCGTCGGCGCTACGAGCCGGGCAGAGACTGCTCCAACTGTCAGGGGGCGCCTATGGCTTCAACGGAGTAAGGGCGTTACCGGCCCCGATGGAACCGCAGCCGTTGGCGACTGGCAGCCCGTTCAGGCGAGCGGTGAGGAAGGCGAGGGCCTCGGGTGAGAACGGGGCGAAGGACTGGCCATGGTCCAAGCCTTGGTACTCGTGGAACTGGACTGAGACCCCCGTTGGCAATAGGTATGCGCCAGGTCCTCGACGTCTTTGGCGATGGTAACGCCGTCGCCGGTGCTATCAGAATTGCCATTGGCAAGCAACAGCGGCCCTTTCGGGGTTCCGGTCCTGCTCATGATGAGCCGGTTGAACATGTGCCTGAACACGGGCACGTCGAAAAGTCGCGGTACTGGGGGAGGAACAGCTCGTCGAGCGCCGTCGGGGGCAGGGCCACGCTGCCCAGGCAGGCACCAGAGACCTGAGCGGTGACCTCCTTCCCGACCGGCGACAGGTACTTGTCGAGGTCGATGCGGAACGCCCGGCTGAGCCCCACCAGGCGGCGGGGACCACCTCTGACCAATCCGGGCTGCCGTTCACGTAGTCGATGTTGTGCACGTAGTCCACGGCCACGCCGCCTTCGGTCGCGCCCACGATGTCGAGCTCCGGCGCATAGCTAGGGGCTAGCTCGGTGGCGTAGTCGGTGGCCGTGGCCTCGCCCGAGAAGCCGGCAAACCCGACCGGGGTGGACGCTTCGGGGGCTCCGAGGCGGTGCTCGGCGGCCCGGACGCCGTCCAGGGTGGCATAGCCCTCTTCCTGGCCGCCGCCGTTGGCGAACTGCTCTTGTTCGTAGTCGGGGACGACGACGGCGAACCCGGCGGCCACGTACTCGCCGATAACTGTGGGCGTCACCACCCGGTCGACCGGGGCCACCCCAGCCCGCAGGTTGTAAGAAGGGTCGCATTGGGGCCCGAGCCCGTCGTAGGGGTCCTGGTAGGACACGACGCCGCGCAGCCTTCCTCGCCCGCGCTGCTCGATGATGGTCGCCACCGTGGCCGCCGGCTGGCCCAGTTCCCCTGTCGTGCGGTAGAAGACCTGTGACGCTCCCAATCCAGGCCCGCTCGCCAGGATCCCGAGCGCGATGGGCCGGCTCTTGAGCACGGTACCAGGTGCCTGGCCGGACAGGTCGACTGGGTAGCGGTAGAAGGGGTCGTCGGCCGGGAGCGCGGCCGAGGGCGCGTCGGCGGGGCACCCCGAAGGTGAGCAGGCTGACCCTGTACCACCCGGCGATGAAGCCTCCACCGACGAAGCTCGAGCTACTTGTGGAGGGCCAACCAAAAACGCACATGCACCACCAGCAAGGCGGCCCACGCCGCCCTGGCGGCCAGCCTTCATCGTCGGTTCGCCCATGAGAGGGCAGGCCTAGCTACTTCCCGGTGAAATTCTCAAGGCAAAAGCCCTGGTAGATGAAGGGGTTCTCAACGGGGGATCCACCAGTTCTGTGCCGAATGTTGCGATGATGGCCGGGACCCCTTGTACGAGAAGGAGTTCCGGCCATCATGTTCAGAGCATACGGGCCTGGGCCAGCCTGTGGGAGTCCGTGCTGCCCGAGGAAGCGCTGCGGATGCCCGCCGAACTGTCCCGGGTGGACGAGCTGCTCGACGACCCGGCGTTCTTCGAGCCGTTCCGCCCGTTCTTCCACCCGGTGCTCGGGAGGAAGTCCGTCCCGATGGAGACGTTCTTGCGGCTCATGTACCTGAAATACCGCTACCGGGTCGGTTTTGAGGCGCTCTGCCGGGAAGTCGCCGATTCGGTGAGCTGGTCACGGTTCTGCCGCGTCCCTCTCGGGGGGTCGGTCCCAGACCACTCGACACTCAAGAAGATCGCCAAGCGCTGCGGCCCGGGGCGGTCGAGGAGCTCGACCGGGCCCTGCTCGAGAAGGCTGCTACTAATAAGGTGCTGAAGACCAACCGCCTCCGGGCCGACACTACGGTCGTCCCGGGCGACGTCGGTTACCCGACGGACTCGGGGCTATTGGCCCGTGGCGTTGTCCGCCTGACTGCCCTGGTCGCCACGTTGCACGTGCTCGGGCTGGCGACCCGCACCAAGCTCCGGGACCGGAGCCGCTCGATGCGCCGGCGGGCCCACGACATAGGGGCGTGGTTGCGGCGCCGGGGTGACTTGGCCAAAGAAGAGACGTTGGCGATAACAGCCGAGATGGTAACGATCGCCGAGGCGAGCCTGGCGGAGGCAAAAAAGGTGGCGGCCAACGCCCGGCGCGGGTTGCAACGTGCCGGTGACGCCGCTTCGGGCCAGGCGAAGGCCAAAGTCGCCGAGCTGGACACGCTCATCTGCCGGCTCGAACGTGTGGTCGCCCAGACCCGCCTCCGCCTGTCGGGGGAGGTCCCTGAGGGGGCGAGCAGGCTCGTGTCCTTGCACGACCCAGATGCCCGGCCGATAAAGAAAGGCAGGATCGGTAAACCGGTCGAGTTCGGTTACCTCGGCCAAGTCGTGGACAACGAAGACGGCATCGTCGTCGACCACAGCCTGCATGTTGGCAACCCCGCCGACGGCCCCCTGCTCCCCCCGGCGGTGGAGAGGGTGAGCTCCCTCGCCGGCCGGGGACCGAGGGCTGTCACGGCCGACCGGGGCTACGGCGAGGCCGGGGTCGACCACCACTTGACGGCCCTGGGTGTGAAGTTCGTAGCAATAATAAGGAAAGGCCGCCAGGGCCCTGCCCGTCGCGCCGTTGAACGGGGCCCCCGGTTCCGCAAGCTCGTCAAGTGGCGGACTGGCTCCGAAGGCCGGATCTCGGCGCTCAAACGCTCCTGGGGTTGGTCCCGGAGCTTCATGGACGGCCTCGCTGGTGCTCAGGTCTGGTGCGGCTACGGCGTCTTTGCCAACAACAGCCAGAAAATAAGCGGGCTCATAGCCGAAAAAAGACGCCCGGCCGGTGCCGGGCCCCGCCCGCCGGCCACCCGCGGCGAGCGGCCACCCGTCCTCCGCCTCGGCCTCAGCCACCCCCCGCACTGCCCATCCCCGCCTGAGACCCCGTCCCGCCAGGCTCCCCACCCGCGCCAAAAAGGCCCGGGAGGCCCCGAAAAAGGGCCAGGGGAAGCCAAAAAGGGACGGGGCAGGGGTGTGGCGAACTTGACCGGCTTGCCGTCGCCTGGGGCCAGGCGAACTACATACCTGGGATTTTCACCGGGAAGTAGCTAGGCCCAGTCCAGGTCTGCCTGGCGCCTCCACCCTCTATGGTCACCGTTGATGCTCCTGCGGGCGCTCATCACGGTGGCCATTGTGGATCGCGGCGCGTGACGTCCGGCGTCGCCAAGACTTTCACGAGATACGAGAAGGTGGTACACGCCCTCGCCCCGGCCGGCGTGCGGGTCCATGGGGCCGTATGTCTCCCTCATCGGGCAAACGGGCCGGGGGATATCGACTGTGCTCCACATGGGTCCGCGAGGGTCGGTGAGCTCCAAGGTCGGTCGCGTTGCCAACCCAAAGGACGAAATGTGGATGGCTAGAGAAGGCTGGTCACACAAGGGACAACCGCACCCGACCGGCTCGGGCTCGCTCAGCGTCGGCATATTCACGCGGCGAGCCAGCACATAACGAGCGACCCGATTATGCTTCAACGTGGACCAATTATGTGGGCACAGGGCCAAACCCGGTTTATCTAGGCCAGCAATCCCCAGATCGCCGGTTCACGCGGCAATCTGCGCATGCTGCGACCGACGTCATTATGTGTGCCCTCGAACCGCCAGGACGAGCGCCCGGGGTGTGTTGACGAACAGTTACGGGGCAGGCGAGGTCGTTGTCCGCCAGGCGCCCACGCTCACCCGGTGACCCGGCTAATACGGGCCAACCATGCCTTCGCGCCGTCCGGAGCAAGATTCGTCTGGAATTGAGTCGCTTCGATGGATTCGACCACCCAGCCGTCGGCGAAGG
This sequence comes from uncultured Acidimicrobiaceae bacterium, assembly GCA_963749305.1. Lineage (GTDB taxonomy): Bacteria > Actinomycetota > Acidimicrobiia > Acidimicrobiales > Palsa-688 > Fen-671. The sequence goes on along the minus strand of CAVVMN010000007.1, from coordinate 49,344 downwards.
CATCCCGGAGTTCCGCTTCTCGAACCCGGCGCGGTCCCCATAGGCCAGGCTGACGGTCGCTGAAGCAGGCAAGTAGCACCCGACCGCCCGCGCCCACGACGGTCGCGAGGGAGTTGACATACCGGGCCCGCCGGTGGTCGTCAAACACATGGAAGAGGCCGCTGTCGATAACGGTGTCGAACTGTTCGTTGAGATCTGCCAATGCCAACGCATCCCAGACGAGGAAGCGGGCCGTGACGCCGCGCTCGATCGCCTTGCCCTTTGCCATCTCGATGGCTCTAGATGAGGCGTCGATACCGGTGGCTTCCAGCCCTCGAGATGCAGCCATGAGTGCGTGCTCGCCCGTCCCACAGCCAGCGTCCAGAACGCGACCCTTGACCGCGCCCTCGTCGGCAAGCGCGATGAAGAGCGACTGGGGCCGTCCGATGTCCCACGCTGGCGTGCCGACGTAGCTGTCATCGAAGTCTTCGACACCGCGATCGGCGGCCGGGCCGGGGAGCAAGGGGTGCGATGGATCACTCACCGGGGCCGACCCTACTGGCCCTGCGCAGGTGCTGTCTTGCAAGGCATCTCACTGGCCCAGGCCCAGCTGAGCCAGCGGCGCACGCTCGGCTGCTGGTGAGGTCTGAAGCGAACGCCGGAAGGTTCGCGGAGGCGAACGCTAACCCTTAAGACAGCTTATGACCCTCTCAGTGAATCCCTGCGCTCAGAAGCGCACTTCTCAGTCCGCTCTGCGACGGGACCCTGCCTGCTCGTACAGCGCCGGCCCGGGAAGGCGGCCGCGGGAGCCGCGAAGCGCTACTTCATGACCGTAAGTGATGGATGCGGTGGGGACGCTCACTGGGCTCGACATAATCGTGTCAGCCAAAGCGCCCCCGGGCGGGGGCGTCGCGTAGGCGAGAAAATGGGTGCGGGCCTGCCTGCCGACGCCGTTTCCTCCTTGGCCTTCAGGCCGTGTGTCAGCCTGGCGCCGGGGCCCCATGTGAAGGGTCGCGCACTGTCGCTACGAGCACGCCGGTCAGACTTTCGGTTCCCTACCGGTCCCCCAGGCAGGCCCTCGCAGCCAACCTATCCCCACGGAGGAGGAGCAACGTGGAACAACCAAGAGAAGTCGAAGTGGACGAGGGCGCCGAGGTCGTGGAGCGTGTCGCCGCCGATCGACGTGGCCAAGGCCACCGGCATGGTCTGCACCCGGGTGCCGCACCCGAGCAGTCCCCGGCAAGCGGGTGACCAAGGTATGGGAGGTAAAGGCGACCACGAAGGCGATCTGGCCGAGCTGGCCCACCACCTTTCCGCCGAGGGCATCGAGCGGGTCGTGCTGGAGTCCACTTCGGACTACTGGCGGCCCTTTTTCTACGTGCTCGAAGGCGGCCGGGCCTGTCGGTCTGGCTGGTCAACGCCAGGCAGGTGAAGAACGTCCCGGGGCGGCCGAAGACCGACAAGCTCGACGCCGTCTGGCTGGCCAAGCTGGCCGAGCGCCAGATGCTCAGCCCGAGCTTCGTGCCCGCGGAGCCGATGCGCCATGTCCGCGACCTCGCCCGGGCCCGCTTCGACCTGGTCGATGACCGCAGGCCCGGGTCAAGCAGCGGGTCGAGAAGCTGCTGGAGGACGCCCTGGTGAAGATCTCCTCCGTGCTCACCGACGTCCACGGGGCCTCCGGGCGGGCGATCATCGAAGCCCTGATCGCCGGCGAGCGCGACCCCAAGGCCCTAGCCGAGCTGGCCAAGGGCCGCGCCCGGGCACGGCTGGCCGACCTGGCCGAGGCCTGCGACGGGCGCTTCACCGAGCACCACGCCCGCTCTGGCCCGCTTGCTGTTGGGCCAGGCCGACGACCTTAGGCCGGCGCATCGAGGCCGTGACGCCCTGCTCGACGACGCCATCGCAGCCCTACCTCAAGCCGGCCACTACGCCCAAACCCGATGCAAAAACCGGCGAGTTGATCCTCGCCCGGCTACGCCTCGGCGGTCGAGCGCATCTCCGCCTTACCCGGTGGCGGGCCGGACTCGGCTCGTGCCGTGATCGCCGAGACCGGCCTCGACATGGGCGTCTTCGGCACCCCAGCAGGCTGTGCTCCTGGGCCAAGGTGTCGCCCCGCACCGTCCAGTCCGGCCGCAAGACCAGCCGGGCCGTCACCGGCAAGGCAACCCCTACCTGAAAGCGGCACTTGGCCAGATGGCCGACCGGGGCGGCCAAGACCGACACCTTTTTCGGCGAGCGCTACCGCCGCCTCATCAAACGCATGCCCAAGGCCAAGGCCCTGGCCGCCATCGAGCGCTCCATCCTCGTCATCATCTTCCACTTGCTCGCCGACCCGAGCGCCACCTTTACCGACCTCGGGGCCGACTTCTACGCGAAGCGCGTCGACAAGCAGCCGCCGCACCGACCACCTCGTGCACCAACTCGAGGCACTCGGCCACCGCGTCACTCTCAGCCCCGCTGCATAACCCAGACCAATAAATCGGGACTCCGTTCCGAACGGGGCTCCGCCCCGCACCCCGGCCCGGTGTCGGTCAAGCGCGTCCGTTACCCACGAGTCATTTTCCGATCAGAGCTGGAAATAGAAGGCTTCGACAAGGTGACGACGAAAGGTCCTCATCGGGTGGTGAACGGGCGGCCTCGGAGCGGGAAATGTTGTAGCCCCGCGTGCGGCTCGAGCGTCGTACGGGCGGGCAGTTGATTGTCCGCGGCGCGTGAGCTGCTGCCTCAGTGCCTGTGCGTGCCTGGGCCGGACAACTGGACTCTCAGCTCAGGCACATCTCCAGTTCTCAACGTTGGTTATGTGCGGGTATTATGTGCTTTTTCTAAATGGATGACGAAATGCAGATTGCCAAATAACTAGAGCGCGAATTGGGCTGTCATCGATGTAGTGCATGAGGAGTTAAAGCTTTGTCGGTGATATGTTAACCGGAAAGGTGTTCCCTGCGTGACGGCGGTCATCTTCCTGCTTCTGTAGGGCTTTTTTGCGGACGACGGACGTTAGAGCTCCGCGTCGGTGACATGTAACCGACGCAAAACAGTTGCTGTGTTTGGCTTCCTGTATCGGCACTCCAGTTGTCGCCGATCTGGCGTGCGTTGCCGGTCCCTCCACCGGCGTTGTTCTGTACGGCCCGCGAACCGGCTCGGTGGGATATATCGGGATCGCGGTACTGGGATGCCTTCGGACCGCGTTCTGGGGCAGGCCGACCTGGCATCGGGCAGACTGGGCAGCGGCGTCCGACACCGAGGTCAGCGCCGACACTCGGGATGAATGCTCGGCCTATGGCGGCCCGATAGGTTTGTGGGCTGATGTTCGTGTCGGACTTGCGTCATTTCCTCGACATGCCAGACGACGCGCCACGGCCAGCCCGGGCGATGGCTGAGCAGTTGTTCGACCTAGTCCGGGCCGCTACAGCGGGCGATCCAGGCAGGGCGTGGGTGTCCGCCCTGACCTGTCGGCGTCGGCCCGGGAATCGGCCTTGCCGGGGGTACATGGTGGTTGCGCGACCTGACAGCCGGCCCGGGTCGATCGAATGGTGCTGCGAACGCTGCGGCGATCAAGGGGTGGTTAGCGGATGGGAGGACTCACCGTTCGATCTGCGCTCGTCGCACACTGGGGCGGGCGACGCGGAGCTGACCAAGTCGTTTGTTGTCGGCGACGATGTCGCAGCGTCGCTACGTGACCTGCAGCTATTGGACAGAGAGTGCGAACGGCTGGTGTACCGGATGGTTGGCTCGGCCGACGGTGCGGTGTTGACCATCGATGCGGAGGACCTGGACGAGCTGTTGGGGTTCGTGGCGGCCGAGACCAACCATGAGGAGGACCGTCGTCGATGTAAGCGGCTCGATGGCGCCTTCCTGGTGCTGCAGGGGGCGCTCGACTCCTTCCCCGGTGACGGGCCCGTGTTGGCCACGGGTTCGGCGGGCGCGCCTGAGGGCCAGTGGCGGATTGTCGAGATGGAGCTTTGGGACCGAGCTGCACTGGACCTGGTCGAACCAGCCTTCATCGACTTCGCTGCCGACGGGACAGGCGAGTTGCGGTTTATCGCGGTTAGAGGATGGATTGACTGGCGGGTCGATGAGGGCGGGCGGGTCGACTTCACCTGGGATGGTGTCGACGAGGGCGACCAGGTCCACGGACGCGGCTGGGCAATAGCCGACGGGAACGGCTCATTGACCGGCAGGATCTACTTCCATCGTGGGGACGACTCAAGCTTTCGTGCCATACGCCGGCTCGAGGTGCTCCAGAACTGACACAGGTACTGCCCGCCCCCCATGGGCACGAATTCGCGCCGCAGCGGGGACACTAGGGGCAGCAGGCCGCGGGTACCCCTCCCGGATGGTCATGGGTTACCTGGCCCGCGCAGCACCCGTATCACGGCCGAACCGGGACGCGCGCTCGCCGCTGCTTTGGGACGCGACTGCGGGGAGTTCGCGGCGCCCTACGCATGTGTTGCGCGGGACGTGGTTCGTGTAGGGAGGCTTGGTAGGCTCAGCGGCCTTCTCGGCGTTCGCCGACGCCGAGCTCGATGGTGCGCGCGGTCCGGGGCACCAGCGGGACCAGTGCCGGTTTGTTGCCCTTGCCGATGATTCGCAGTACCCCGTTGCCCGCGTTCGATTATCGGGCGAGAACGGCTCAGGCGGCGAGTTTCGCCTTCATAAGGTGCGATCGACTCGGCCGTAAACGCCAAGAGCCGGGTATTCGAATCCAGAGTGGTCATGGCATGCCTCCTTCGGGTTGGGGAGGTCCAGCCAACACCGAACGAAACCCGCTGGCCTCATCGTAAAGGGGTGTCGCATAGTGTCGTACGTCGTAGTACACTTGCTGAGTGGTAGTAGTGGACTGGTCCTACCGGGCCAACTACATGCGAGAACGCCATGGGATCGAGGTGGAATGGGCCAACGAGGCACTTGAAGACCCCGACGCTCTCCGCATCGACCCTGATCCCAGCAGCCGATCGGGACGTTCGGTGAGAACCATCGGCAACTCGACCGGCGCTGGGTGCCTCGTCACTGTCATCACCCTCGAGGAGGCCGGAATCACCTACGGCGTGAACGGCTGGAAGTCCAACGAGATCGACATCCGGCGGTACCGGGAGGAACGACTATGAGCGATATCAAGAAAATCATCGAGGCCGAGACCGAGGCCTCCGAGAACAACCGAGACGCGCCTATAACCGAAGGGGCCAAGGTCACCCGACCGAACCGGGGTCGCTCGACGGTCTATTCGATCCGGCTCAACCCCGACGAAATCGCCGCACTCCAGTCCATCGCCGACGCAGCCGGTGTCCCTGGGTCGACCCTCGCCCGGTCATGGATCGTGCAACGAATCCAGGAGGAGAAGGCAGGGCTCAGCGACGCCGAGGCCGAACTGCGCGCCGCCCAGCGGCACCTCGCCCACCTGCAGCGACACCTCCGCCAACAGGCGTCGTAGCAACTCCAACAAGAATGGCGATGGCATGTGGTCGCCGGCGGAGGGCCGCGCCATGAGCCATCTGGGGAAGGGAGGTCGGACGTGACCGAGCCAGTGGAGTACGCGATCGGAGCACAGGTCTACCGTTCAGACGGCGCGTGCCGGGGAGTTCGAGCGGGCGGTTGTCGACCCCGTCTAGCGCGCTATCACCCACCTTGTCGTAAAGCGACGGCACGGCCGTGACCGCCGTCTGGTCCTAATCAAGCTCGTCGAAGAGGCGACGCAACAAGAACTGCGGCTGCGTTGCACTCGAGTCGAGTTCGAGGGGCGCGATTACGCCAAAGGGACCGAGTTTGTCCCAGCACCGGACGGCCGGTTCGTCTTCCGGCGAACGAGAGGTTGCTGATGCCCGATTTCGGAACGGAGGACACAGACGGCATCGGCGGGGGGCCGCCCCGGCGCCTCGACGCTGACGTGACCACTAAAGCGGTGTAGCGCGGGCGTCCGGCTTTGGGGTCGTACGGGGAGTGGCCGAGTGCCGTCGGTGGGTGCGCTGATAGTGCTGGTCACGCCGCTGGTAGCCATAGCTCGGGACCAACGATGAACCCCCCGGGGGGAGGGGAGTAACCCTTCAAGTCCCCCCTCCGACACATGAAATGACATGAAAGTTGTCTTCTCGACCGGTCGGTGGTACCCTTCGCGGCCTGATGCTTTACGTGAGGGATTCGATCGCGGCCAAGAGCTAGAGAACGGGGCCTTTGTCAGGAAGTCCCAATCTCGTCGAGGCCAAGAGCGAGCCGTCATGTAACGCAACGAGCCACCGTTAGCGTTTAGACCGGGTTATTCGCAGCCCCGTTCATCATTTCCGCACCATTACCCCGCACACTCAAAAATGGAGAGTGCACTGTCGGTTCTCAGTTCGTTATGGGCGGGTATTATGTGCTTTCTCTAAATTGATCAATAAATGCAGAACGCCGATTACGCGCTCCCGCTACTTTGGAGTTTCCGATTTTGGAACCTACATAATTCCCAATTAGGGCGCGGGCTGAGCGAAACCAGAGTGTCGGTTTCGGCCGTCGGGCTCGTAACTCGACAGTCGGACGATCGCGAATCGCCCCCGCCACTAGTCCCGCTTATCGTCAGAGGGGGAACGCTCGATGACCCGCCTGGTACTCCTTCTGGGCGTAATTCAGTGCGATCCGGGAGTAGATCCCGAGGGACTGGCGTGGCTCGTAGCCTGCGTACGGCAGCAGCATTAACGGACCAAAAACCAGCGCGATGGGCGGATTAGCCGGCACAGCCGCCAAATGTCCGGTGCGGCTGGGTGCCGGTAAGGAGGCTGTTCCAGCCGCCATCACTACAAGAAACGCTTCCAAGCTGGCCCGGCCTCTTCGCACAACAGTTCCGACTTGGTGATCTGTCGGGCAGGACCAAGGTCCGAGGGACCAACATGTTGAACCGTGGACGCTTCTCCGTGAGCCGCTAAGTCGCGTCCTGGTGGGTCACACGGAGCTGTCAGCCGGTACGAGAGGTGCGGAGGGCGTGGGCCGGCTGTCGACGTCGAGGTGGGGGACGGACCGGTCGAGCCAGTTAGGGAACCACCAGTTGGCCTGGCCCAGCAGTTGCATGACCGAGGGGACCAGTACCATCCGCACCAGGGTGGCGTCCACGAGGATGGCGACGGCCAGACCGAGGCCGAAAACGTCGAGGATGCGAAGCGGGTCGCCGATGACGAAGGACCCGAAGACGCACACCATGATGGCGGCGGCGGCGGTGATGACCCGGCCGGTGGAGGCGATCCCGTCAGCAACCGCGGCACTGTTGTCCCCGGTGCGCCGCCACTCCTCTTGGATCCGGGAGAGCAGGAAGACCTCGTAGTCCATGGACAGGCCGAAGGTGATGGTGAACATCATCAGCGGGATCCACGGGTCGATCGGCCCTGTCCGGCTCACGGCAAAGATCGCCGACAGCCACCCCCACTGGTAGACGGCGACGATGGCCCCGTAGGCGGCCCCGATCGACAGCAGGTTCATGACGGCGGCCGTTATCGGGATGGCGACGGAACGGAACACGGCCATGAGCAGCAGGAACGAGACCAGGATCACCAGGGCGATGACCAGGGGCAGTCGCTGGGACAGATATGAGGACGCGTCGATCCCCGCCGCGGTCTCCCCGCCGACGAAGATCTTCACGTCGGCGCCGGCGGTGGCTTGGGGGATCACCGTACCGCGAAGGTGGTTTACCAACGAAGCCGTCGCCGCCGCTTGGGGGGCCGTAGTCGGGTAGACGATCAGCACCGCCGCGTCGCCGTCCGCGTTGTACGTCGGGGCCTGCACCCGAGCCACCCCGGGGACCGTCGCCAGCCGGTGCTCCAATGCCGTGACCACGGCGCGGTCCTTTGCCCCGCCGGGCAACTCGGCGGCCAGGACCAGTGGGCCGTTGAACCCGGGACCGAACCCCTCGGAGATCAGGTCGTAAGCCTGGCGGGTGGTCAGGTTGGTGGGGTCGTTGCCTGAGTCGGTGAAGGCCAGGCGCATGGAGAAGAGGGGGATGGCGAGGATCACCAGCACGACCAACGCAACCGAGCCACACAGTACGGGCCGGCGTTGCACGGTACGGCTCCACCTCCACCAGAACCCCCGCTCGGCCCCGGGGGCCGACGACTGGAGGAGGCCGGGCAGGTGCAACCGGTCGATGGCCCGGCCGGAGAAGCCGAGCATGGCCGGCAGCAAGGTCAGGGCGGACAACATGACCGCCATGACGGCGAGGATCGTCCCCACGGCGAGACCGTCGAGGTACCCCTGGCCAATCAGGAACAGCCCACACAGGGAGATGATGACGGTGATCCCGGCAAAGAGCACGGCCCGGCCGGCGGTGGACATGGCCCTGACCACGGCGTCGCCAGGATCAAGGCCTTCAAAGAGGCCCTGGCGGTAGCGGGTAACGATGAACAGGGCGTAGTCGATCCCGACCCCGAGCCCGATCATGGCCATCAACTCCGGGCCGAAGCTGGGGTCGATCAGCAGATGACTGATCAGGGCGACCACTCCGTACCCGACGCCGATGCCGACCAGGGCGGTGATGATGGGCAGGCCCATCGCCACCACGGACCCGAAGGCCAGGAGCATGATGATGATGGCAGCGGTGATCCCGAACCCTTCGCTCGACCCGGGCGAAGGTGACACCACCGCACTGATGGGCGTCCCGCCGAGCGCCACCTGCAGGTCAGGCGCCGCATAGGACTCGGCCTTGTCGATCACCCGCTGGACATCCGCCGCCGGGAGCTGGGCGGTGATCGCGTCGAACTGGACCGTCGCGAACGCCGTGTGCCCGTCGCTGGCCCGGACCAGCGGCGATACCGCGGTCACCGCAGGCAGTGTGCGAATCCCGGCGAGCGCGTGGTCGACCCGGCTGATCACCTCCGGAGCATCGATAGCCCCGGAGGAGCGGAAGACGACCTGGGCGTTGTCGCCGGCCTGGGTCGGGAAGCGCTGGGCCAGAAGGCTTTGGGCCTGTTGGGACTGGCCTACGCCTCCGAAGTTGTTCTCGAAGCGGGAGCCGATCGTGGAGGCCACCGCGATGATCGCGATAACACCGACGACCCATCCCAGGAGCACCGCTCGTCGGTGGTCGTAACACTTCCTCCCGATCCGGCCGAGCACGTTGGGGCCGGCGTGTGCAGCTACTTCCATGCGTGAACGACTTCTGGCCGGTGTAAAACTCATCGGCCCAATTGGCGGTAACCGGGATGGAGGCATCTCAAGAGCATGATCTTTCTTTCGGTTGGTGTACTTTTAGGTTCGCTGCGACAGGGGCGTCCCCACAATCAGGAATGCCCCGGAGTTGGATAGGGTTTTCCCTGGAAATCGCCGGAGGCCAGCCCGCTCGACGGGTCCCGGTCGCGGCCGGAGGCTGGGGACGATGTTCGCTCAGCGCGCTGTGCGTCGTCGCACGATCGCCGTGGTCGGAGTATTGGCGACGACCGGAGGGGGCCTCGCCTGGTTGGAACCGACCTCGTTGAGGATAGGAGACTCCGTCAGGTCGCGATTATCAGTAGTTGAGTGGTAACGCCTGTCCTGGGACCGCCCCGCAGTGGCGGCGAGCTCGCCTCACGGAAGTTGAGCCCTATCCATCTCACGGCAGGTTGTCCTCATCATGGCTGCTGTTGCCATAGCCGGGTCGGGGCGGTCGGGAGCAGCTCGATGGCCCCGACGACGTCGGCGAAGGGCACGCCCCTTGTTGGTTCAGGGCTTTCACCTGCTCGGTGTCGGGCCCCGCAGACCGGTCACGGTCGTGCTCGGTTCACTTAGCGTAGTAGAGCAGGTCCTGCAACGCCGCTGTCGCACTGGCCGCGGTCACAGCGCCGCTTACTCCTGGGACACCGGTGGCTGTGTAGGTGGTTGCGGCCGCCGGCAGGGCGGGCTCGGTGACCTGGAGGCTCATCGGGCTGTCGGTGGTGCTGGTTGCCTGCACCTTAACCCCCACCAGGACGACAACGGCGTCTTGGCCGAGGAAGCAGGTACCCTTTCGGCTTGAAGGGCGGCGAGATAGTCAGAATGAGCCGTTGACAGGAGCGAGACCAGGTACTTCTCTAGGGAGCCGGCGTAGGTCGTCTCCGTAGGCGGGGAGGCCTTAAGGAACTGGGGCGAAGGTGAAATGCTCCAAGTCAGCAACACTCCGGCCCCGCCTGGCTGCTGGGACGCCGAACTCGCTTGCATGCTAGCGACGGGCACCCCGGCCGAAGACACGGTGTAATTGGCGGGCAATTTGGCCAGCACCTGGCGTTCGGCTATCCCGTAGGGGCTAGTGGGGGCGACGGGAGATCCGGCAATGGGCAGTAGGCTAAACCCGTTGGTGACAGCGGCGACGGGGACAGCTCTGAGCGACACGGCGCCGATGTTCGGAGTGCAAAAGGTGGTGCCAAAACCAAGCGCAACCGTTGAGCTTGTCTTGGTCGCGGTGACTACGGCATGCGCCGAATGCCAGGTCACCTGCCACCAAGGGGGAGCCTTACGCTCTGTCGCGTCCCTGGCCCGCGCCGTCACCGAGTAGGTGCCTACAACAGCACTGTTCCATAGGGCCTGACCGGTCTCCACCTGTCCCGCCGTGCAGTTCCCCTGCCCGGACGCGGAATATTCCCAACTGAGAGAGTAGGCCGTCCCCGGGGTGGTGGCCACCACCTGGAAGATGCCGGTATTGGGAGTATGAGGCACCCAAACGAGTTGGCAAGTACGAAAGTTGCGCCTGAACCCGGAGCGGGGTTGATATAACCAGGACCGTCCAGGTCGGCGACGGGTGCCGTCATCGTCCACCCGGTGAACCCCGCCGCTCGCTGGCTCCCTGGGGCCAGCTCCATGGGGCCTCCGGTCGTGCTTATAGCCGGAGCGGTGAAGTTCCCGTTCACCACGAGGTCAGCACTGGTGCTCCCCGCCGCGCTCGCTGGGGTCACCGAGCCCGCGCCGACCGAGACCATCGTTAGCGTCCCAAGCAGGACAAGGCAGTGATACCGCCACCTTCGAGCGGTTCGTCGGCCATCGCTGTGACAATATTCGCGGCGAACCGGGCGCTCACTCCTTGTTCGGGCGCCATAGCCAGCGGAGAGCGTCAGGGAGGAGGACACCACCGTGGTTGGCGTTATGGCCGCCGTCGCCAACGACGAGACGGAAGTCGTACCCGGCCTCCGCGAGCGCAGCCGCGACACGAAGGTTGTTGGCGAGCCAGTTCCCCTCCGGTTTGTCCCAGCCCAGGTCGCGGTGGCCCGCTTGCAGGAAGATGCGCAGCGGCTTTCGAGGAGTGCGAGCGATGCCCTCTGGGTAGGGGTTGCCGCCAGGCATCTGGGTGAAACTGGACAAGTACCCGATGACCTTACGGAACTTGTCGGGGCGGAGCCAGGCTGCCGTGAACGCGCAGTTGCCGCCGCTGCTGCCACCGCATATGCCCCACCGCTCCGGGTCCTCAGTTATGGCGTAGCGTTCTGCGACTTGGGGGACGATCTCGGTCAACAGGAAACTCACGTACCGGTCGTCGTAGGCGTCGTACTCGGTGTTCCGGTTCTTCGGGTCCGCACGGCCAGGGAAGATGCCCGGGTCGACGAAGATGCCGATGGTGACTGGGATGTCGCCCTCGTGGACGAGGTTGTCCAGGACGGTGGCGCCACGGATTTCACCTTCTGGGTCGAGGTACCACCACCCGTCCTGGAACACCATCAGCGCCGCCGGCTCAGCCGGGTCGTACTGCGCAGGTACGTGGGCCCAAAACTTCCGAGATGTGCCCGGGTATACCTTGCTCTCCTCCCAGTCGAACTGGAACGTTTCCCCAGCAGGCACGCCCGCCTGCGTGGTCGAGTCAGGACCATAGACGTAGCGAACGTCTGACTGGTCGACCGGAAGCGGTCGAAAAGGTACTTCGACGGTCATCCGGGCCACGCTAGGTCCGCTCGGCGAGGCCTCTCAGGGAGATTTGCGGTGAAAGGCGGCGGAGCGAGGCCCGATCGGCCAATCCCCCCAGCGGTGGGTCACGGTCGTCGCGTCACGGCCAGAGCGGACGCTGTCGACGAAGCCGAGTCTGCGGCTGCGCGTTGATAGTGCTAGTCAGGCGGCTGGCAGCCACAGCTCGGGACCGACGATGAATCCCCCGGGGGAGGGGAGTAACCCTTCAAGTCCCCCCTCCGACACATGAAATGACATGAAAGTTGTCTTCTCGACTGGTCGGTGGTATCCTTCGTGGCCTGATGCTTTACGTGATGGATTCGATCGCGGCGAAGAACTAGAGAACGGGGCCTTTGTCAGGAACTCGCAATCTCGTCGAGGCCCAGAGCGAGCCGTCATGTAACGCAACAAGCCACCGTTAGCGTTTAGACCGGGTTATTCGCAGCCCCGTTCATCATTTCCGCACCATAACCCCGCACACTCAAAAATGGAGAGTGCACTGTCGGTTCTCAGTTCGTTATGGGCGGGTATTACGTGCTTTGTCTAAATTGATCAATAAATGCGGAACGGTTACGAACTTGTCAAGTCTCGGTCGTTCCCGGTCGGAAAAGCACGCATAAAGACCAGATCTGGAAGGTCACCGAGGCGCAGTCGGCTGGTTGGCACTGCTTCGTCCAGGCGTCAATAGTGGGACGCCCCGCCGCGCCTGAGGATCAGGCTAGAGGTGGGTCAGCAAAATGGGCTCGGGTCGATCTACTGTCAGGTGAAATGACAATGAGCTCGAGAGCGGGGTCAACCAATAGCGCGTCTATGCAGGGTGTGCTCACAGCAATGTAGGTCCCCGCGGCCTGCTCACGAGGGGCGCCGCAGAGCGGTGACGGCCTCTTCGACCGAGTCGAAGAGGTGGTCTGGACCGATCAGTTCAAGGACTGCACCACGTCTGAGGTCGCGGTGGACGAGGTGTGAGGTCCGGGCGATCCCCACTGTCACTCCCTGCTGGCCGAGCTCGTCGACCAGGGCCCTCAGCGCCTGCAGCCCGGTGTAGTCGACGTCAGAAATGCCAGTTGCGTTCAGGACCACCGCGTGCACCGGGCTAGGGGCGGCGTCGACGAGGTCGCCGACTCGAAAGCGCAGATAATCGGCATTGCCGTACCACAGGGCGGCGTAGACGAGGTACACCAGGACCCCGGGTACCTGCTCGGTCGGGTGGCCGATGTCGCTGGGGATCCAGTGGTCGGTGCCCGGTTCACGGCCGAGGAGGGTGTCTCGGGGCCGAGCGGAACGCCGGGTCCGGTCAGCCAGCGAGAGGACTATGGCCAGAAGCACGCCCTGCTCGACGCCCACCAGGGCCACGACCAGGAGGGTGGCGGCGGCCACCGTGAACTCGAGGCGGTCGACGCGGAGGATGGTCCGCAGCTCGCTGTAGCGGAACAGTTTGGTGGCGATGAACACTAAAGTGGCCCCCAACGTCGCCAGTGGCACATCGGCGAGCGGGGCGGTCAACACCACCACCACGACCAGCACGACGAGAGCAGCCATGATGTTGGTGAGTTGGGTGCGAGCGCCGGACGCCGTCACGATGGCGGTATTGGGCGGGCTAGCGTCCACCGCTAACCCGCCGATAAACCCGGCGGCGACGCTGCCGGCCCCGACGCCGATCAGGTCCCGGTTGAAGTCCTTCGCTGCCCGCCGGCCCGCGCCCGACCCCCGGACCGTCGCCGCCGTCTGCGCGATGCACAAGAAGGCCACCGTGAGCACAGTGGCGGGAAGACGGCGGAGCTGCGACCACGAAACTGAGGGGATGCGGACCTGGGGGAGGCCGCCATGGACGGGACCGACGACCGCCACGCCGTGGCGGGACGCCAGGCTAAGGGTGTCGACCACAGCGATGGACAGGACCAGGGCGACCAGAGCTCCTGGGAGCCGGCGGTTAATGCGCTCCCCGACGACGATCACCGCCATAACCCCCACGGCAATGCCCACTGACCACCAGTTGATGTCGTCCCCGTGGGCGACTACCGAGCGGACGCGGTCGATGGTGGTGGCGCCCCCGCTCGGCACCCCGAGGATGACCGGGATCTGGCGGGCAATGATCTCCACCGCGATCCCGGCCAATATGCCGGTGATGACCGGCGTGGAGAAGAACTCCGAGACCCACCCCAGCTGCAACAGGCCAACGGCGACCAGCACCGCGCCGACCAGTAGCGCGGTGAAGGCCATCGCCGAGGCGTAACCGGAGGTCCCCACCACTGCGATCGACGCCACGCCTGTGGCGAGCACGGGGGCGATGGTGGAGTCCGCCCCGACCGACACATGGCCGTTCTTCCCGATCAGGGCGTAGAGGACCGACCCGGCGACGAAGGCGTACAGCCCGGCCACCACCGGGAGATCCGCCAACAGAGCGGTGGCCATCTGCGACGGCAAAGCCACCGCCACCAGGGTCAGGCCGGCCAGCGCATCGGCGCCCAGCCATGACCGGGCATAGCCACGCAACGTGGGCGGTACCCACCAAGCGCTCATGGTTCATCTTGGCTGACCATGCCCAACCGGCGCTCACGCTGCTCCATCCCGATCGAGTCCTCACTTCCCTCCGGGTTGGGCCTGGGCCAGCCTCTTGCGTCCGCCCGGTCGGTCCCAGGCTTGCGGAAGACATGCGGCTTCCGAGGGCCGAGTCAGTGCGGCCGTCCGCACGGTCGAGGTGACCATGCAGGTGCACCGTCGAGGGTCGATGAACGACCTTGCCGCTGCTCTCTCCGAGCTCACAAAGGTCGATGCGGTAGTCGCCGGTGAAGCCAACGCCCTTGACGTCTAAGGCGGCGCCTTGGTATTTTCTTGGGGCTGGAGCCGCAGGCTTAGCGGCGCCATCGGGCTTACCCTGCTTGAGCCAGCGAAGGGCGGCTTGCCTGTTCGCTCGCCTGGTCGCTCGGTACAAAGCGCTCAGCCTGGTCGTCATTGTCCCCAGAGATCTCGTCAACTGTGGGGAATGTACGTCCCGCCGCTCGGAGCGCCTAGGTGGACCAAGGAAAAAAGAGAAAAATGCACGGACCGGTGCCTGCAACCCTGGCGGCATGCCGGGACCGCCGGTCACGGCGGTCTGTGTGGTCGGGAGCCCAAGTCGAATACGTCACGGCATAGGGGCAAAAGGCAGTTGACAAGGGAATATGGCTGGGGTAACGTCTGCCGCAGCAGATTCGTGGAGCGTTCCACGAAACGCTGCGGGTAGGAACTGGCGGTTACCCACGGTCTTGACACCGCTCGGTACGTAGCCGCCTCCCGTGGTGGTGAGGTTTCTCCGAGGTGGTGGTCGTAATGGGTGTCGGCCCGCTGGGTATGTGCCATTGCATCAAAGCTCAGGCGATCGGGGCCGGCGCCTTGATCGCAATGGACACCTCGCCGGTGCGTCTCCGTGCGGCGCAACGGTCCTCGGCGCTGCGATCACGATCGACGCCGCTGAGCTCGGCCGGGTTGAACGGCGCGACGCTGTGCACGACGCGACGGGTGGGCGGGGCGCCGATGTCGTCATCGATTGCACAGGGTCCATGGACGGACTGGGGGAAGCAGTGGACCTGGTCCGCCAGGGTGGCGTGGTCGTGGAGGCCGGCGCGTTCGTTGACCTGGGCAGAGCGACGGACTTTCGCCTGCTGCCATTTGCAGCAAGGAACTGGCCGTGCTCGGCGTGGGCGGGGAGCGCTCTGATCATTACGCGGCGCGTTGCGGTTGCTGCAAAAGACGGCCCGGCCGATGAAGTTGGCCAATTTGATCTCACATCAGTTCCCGTTGAGCGCCACCCACGAGGCGCTCCAGAGGGCGATTAATGCCTCCTCGCTCAAGGTGCTGATCACCCCGGGAGCCGGCCGGTGACCCAGCCCGTCCCCACTGCCAGGACAACGCGCCGCTGCCTGTCCAGGGCCCCTACGATCGTCGACGTGGCGGCCCACGCCGGGGTATCCAAATCGACGGTGTCAAACGTAATCAGAGGGGCTCCAACAGTCGGCCCTGCTCTGCGCAGGCTGGTGCTGGAGGCGATCGATGAGCTCGGCTACCGCCCGAACGGGCTCGCCCGGCAGCTGGCCCAGGCCCGTTCCACCACGATTGGAGTTATCACCGGCGGCCTGGACAACCAGTTCTTCGCGCAAATGGCCATCGCGTTGGAGCGCTCCGCCAGCCGGCGCGGCTATGGGGTTATGCTCTGCAACGGCGAGGGGGAAGCGGACCGGGAACTCGAGGGCATCGAGCGTCTCCTCGAACACCGTGTCGCCGGAATACTGATGGCCACTTCCGGATCTGGCGATCGGCCCAGAAAGCCGTCGGCAGGGAGTGCCCGATGGTTTTCATCTGCGACGGTGTAAGTTCGTGCGACCTAGTTGGCGTGGAGGACGCCAGTGGCACCCGCCAAGCCGCCGCCCATCTGCTGTCCTTGGCTCACCGCCGGGTGCTGTACCTTTCGAACCCTTCGATCGAGCCCGAGACCGCTCGAGCCCGCCTGCAGGGTTACCGCGCGGCGACGCGCGGCCAAACGGCGCTGGCCCTCGTGGGGAATATCAGTTCCGGAAAAGTAATGGTCGGCAACGAGGTCTTCGAGTTGGGCTCCCTTGTGCGGGACAAGCGGGTCACCGGGGTGGTCTGCGTGAACGACTCAACTGCCCTCGAAGTCTTGGACCAGCTGGAGCGGCACGGGCTTTCTGTCCCAGACGACGTCTCTGTGGTCGGTTTCGACGACATCGCCATCGCCGGGTTGGCCCGGATCTCGCTAACAACCGTCGCTCAGCCCATCGCGACGATCGCCGACGACGCGGTCCAGTTGCTGTGCGCCCGCATCAACGGGGCTCTGCAAGGGTCGCCAAGGGTGCTACGCCACCCAGTGTCGCTGGTGGTGCGGGCCACGACCGCCCCGCCTCGAGGAATGGCCCGTGGCTAGGCGAGTACGGGTAGGCCTCATTGGTTGTGGGCTTATCGCGCAAGTGCAACACCTTCCCAATTTGCGCTCTCTGCCGGCCCTCTTCGAGGTGGTCGCCCTTGCCGACCGGGACGGGCGCCGGGCGCACGGGTGCGCCGAGCGTTTTGGCGTGAGCAGGGTACACGACGACGGCGAAGCACTTCTTGAAGAGGACATCGAAGCAGTGATTATCGCCACTTCTGGCGACCACTCCAACCTCGTTACCGCGGCGGCAGAAAAAGGCCTCGCTGTCCTGGTCGAAAAACCACTTTGTCTCGATCTCGCCACCGCCGGCTCCCTAGTGAGACGGCTGGGGACGAACCACCAACGGGTGATGCTCGGCTATATGCGCCGCTACGACGAGTCGTTCCGTGGCCTGGAGGCTCTTGCTGGCGACGACAGCGGGCCGCTCGTCGTCCGCACGCGTACCGCTGAGACGGCGGCGAGCGCTTACCTGATGGCCCTACCCATCGATGAAGAACTAAAGGCGGACGAAGATCCCCAGAGGGCCGCAAGCGATGATTATTCGCTCCTGGAAAGGCGGATCGGAGGTACGACCGGCCAAGCCCGCCTCTACAAAAACATTGTGCTGGACAGCCTCGTCCACGAGCTCAATATGGTCCAGGCACTGGCCGGGCGGGCTCAGTCTGCGGTGTTTGCTGAGCTTTCGGAGGCAGGCGCTGTGGCGGTACTGCGCTGCGAGCGCGGCCTGGTCCAGCTGTCCTGGGTGACAACCCCCGGGTCAGCCCGCTACGCGCAGGAGGTCCAGGTGCTGAGCGCGGGCGGCAGTGCCACAGTGCGCTTTGACTCACCATACCTGCCGGGCACCGCCGGCTCCCTCACGGTAGAGGGCGGCGGTCCCGGCGTGGACGAGGCGTGGCAAAGGGTGGTCGGCCCTGATGTCGTCGGGGCGTTTTACCGCGAGCTGATCGCCTTTCACCGGATGATTACCGGCGAACACCCAGCGTCGACAACTCTGACAGAAGCGGTCGCCGATATCGCAGCCTGCGAAGCACTGGGACGGGCGGCGACGGCAGGCCGAGAAGTAACGGTGGATGACGTGCCTACCGCCGATGTGGCCCAAGGGCCGGCTCATGGGGTCGGCTCGGGGAGAAAGGGAAGTAGATGAGCAGCGACCGTGGCGCCGCAGATGGTGCCGTTCATGTGGCCAACGCACCGGTAAGTTACGGGGCTTTCGAGCTCACCGTGGGCATCGACCCAGACGTCCCGTCAGCGGATGAGGTACTCGACGCCATAGCTGCCTCCGGCTACGAGGGCGTGGACCTCGGGCCGGTTGGTTACTTCGGGACAGGGGGAGAACTGGCCCGGGCTCTGGGGGGGCGAAGCCTCGGGTTGGCCGGAGGCTACCTTGAAGCCGACGTTACATCTGACCCCGCCCGGGCGGTCGCCGATCTCAACGCCCTGATGGAGTGCTTCGACGCCGCGTCGGAAGGAGTACCCACTTTTTTGCGGCCCCGCCCAACAATTGCGTTGGTCTTCGGGGGCCTTTCCCCTGCCGAACAGGCCAGGACTGAACGCGACCTCTGGCAAAATGCCGAGACCGTCCTCGGGTTGCTGACAGCCGCTTCTCGTGACCGCGGCTACGAACCCTGCCTGCACAACGAGCTAGGGACGCTGATCTCGAGTGACGCCGACGTCACCCGCGGGATGCAATTGTCAGATATATCGCTGTGCCTGGACACCGGCCACTACTTTGCGGGTGGCGGGGACCCATTGGCCGCATGGCGCACATGGGGCGACCGTATATACCAGGTCCACGTGAAAGACAGTCACCGGGAGCCTTACCTGCGGATCGTCGCCCATGGAAGGCCGGTGAGCGACATTTGGGACGAAGAAGTGTTCTGCAAGCTCGGTGACGGTGAAGCAGAGGTGCGCCAGTTCGTCGAAGCCCTCGTGCAGTCTGGCTACTCGGGTTGGCTGGTGGTGGAGCAGGACGTACTTCCAAACGGAGCTGAAAGTTATGCTCGCGCCCGCGTTGACCAGGTGCGAAACCGCGAGTTCTTGAAGCAGGTTGGGATCTGAGACAAGTTCGCCACCCGAATGCAAACCATCCGAATCCGAGAACCATGGCAGAGCCCCAGCGATTTAGGCTACGACCGTCGCGCATCTACCCCGGCCCTGATGCCGATGGCGAGTGACCTCGCGCATCGACACCGAGGAGGTTCGTGATCTCGGATGCCTTGACCTGCCGACACTGGCCTTACTGCGGTCGAGCAGGAGAGGGGCGTTGGCGGCGGTTCCTCGGCCACCTGCGTGGTTCGCCCGAGAGGAAAGAACCCGTGCGGTGTAGCCCCTTGGTGACGGCGGCGCTTATTGAACGCAGCTCAGCAGGGTGGTTCAGGATGTCGCCTTCGTCTAGGGGTGCAGGATGAGAGGTGTACGAGTAGGTAGCAACAACCAACATGAAGCCAGCCGATGACTCCCGACCGAGGAGGCTCGAGTATGCACGGACGGCGAGGTCAAACCTCTGTGAAACAGGATAATCGCATGAGGTTCACCAGCGGGGTCGGGTTATGGGCTTTGTCGGTGGCCGGGTACGGCGAGGGTACGAACTGACTTGACGTCCCGTGCTGGCTGAGCTAAGGATACCTGTTGCCGGTCCAAAGAGTCGGAGAAGCAAACACCGGCCCAGGAGGCAGACAGAGATTGGCGCGACTACAGCCAATGCATAGACTCACCCCATTATCAATGGGGGCCTGACTTTCACCGACAAACGAAGGAGGATATATCGTGTTTACCACATTGCCTCGACACCGCTGGCATTTATTGGGCGCTATGGCGGCGACCTCCGCCCTTGTGGCCGTGGGCGTTACACCCGAGGCCAGCGCTTCGCCACGACCACAGGCTGCTTCCCTGCCTACGACACTGACCATTTATTCGCAAGGCGACGTGAACGTCCAGGCCCTCTGGAGCAAAGTGCTCGAACCAGGCTTCGAGAAGGCTTTTCCAGGAGAAAAGATAAAGCTAGTATTTTCTGTCCCTTCGTCGCAAAACACCATCATATACGATCAAATAGCGGCTTCGGTCAAGGAAGGGCGCCAAAGCTCGTTTGACCTTGTGGACGGGTCGGTCCCGGCGGAAGCAGCCACGGCCAACCTGCTTACCAAGGTCAACTCTTCGGAGGTCCCTCTAATCTCGGAAATTGACCCCGACAACTTCAAGCCCGTGTTTGATGAGGCGGTCCCTCTGCGAGGTTCGCAAGTCTTGCTTGCTTATAATTCGCAGGTTGTCCACCAACCCCCCAAGACGCTGAGCGCTCTATTAGCATGGATCAAGCAAAACCCGGGGAAGTTCACGTACTGCAACCCCAGTGACGGAGGGTCGGGGTCGGGCTTCGTTCAGGAAGTTCTAAGTAGCTTTGCTACTCCCGCGCAAAACTTGAAAATGGCACTGGGCTATAGCCCGCCTACCGAAGCTAGTTGGGACCAGGGATTCCAACTCCTCAAGTCGCTGGCGCCAGATATTTTTCACCAACAATACCCCAACAGCAATACCGGGGTCTTGACCCTATTGGGGACTGGTGCAATTGATATTGGACCTGTCTGGTCGGACGAAGGCACTGCCGCTCTGAAAGACGGCGAACTGCCGAGCTACATTAAGCTGGCCGGGATAACCCCGGCGTTCTTCGGAGGCCCAGATTACATGGGGGTCCCGAACAACATCCCACAGTCTTACAAGGCACTTGCCTTCAAGTTTATAAATTGGGCGCTTGAGCCGGCCAACCAGGCCGCCATCGCCTCGGCTATTGAGGGTACCCCAGGCATCGAGCTCAAATACCTTCCAGCGTCGGTACAAAAACAGTTCGCTGGCTACAATGCGCCGGCGCTGCCATGGTCGGCCAAGACAGGCAGCGACATGGATGCCGAATGGACCAACCGAGTTGCTGATTGAGCGAAGGCGAGGAACTGGGCGACCGGACCACGCCTCGGGAACGGCGCCAGTACCGAAGTCAATGGTCCCTCACGGTGGGTCGTTGACGCTAATTGGTGACGGGGCGCCTGTCCGCGCAACGTCTGGTGTGGGACGAAGCCCCAGCGGTCGGGGACCGCGGCAGCCAGCCCAGCGCGCTGCGGCGGCCCCCGCCGCTTCTTCAGTGCCGCCAGCACGATAAACATTGCCCGTCGCGGCCGCCTTGGAGCAGGTAGGTAAGCGGAAGCGGAGTTCGAGGGGGTAACACGAAGTGATGCCACCGAAGAGGCTTGGGAGGATAGGCCACCTATTGATGGCCATGCCACCAGTCGCCCTTATAGGCGTCTTCATCGGGTTCCCGATCGTGATTTCCCTTCTCTATACGCTGGGTCATCTTGGTGGGCCGAACTCTGCGGTCTCGGCCGTTGCGCAGCACCAGGTGTCAGCTAATGGCCACCTGCTCACCCTAAAGGCGTACACCGGCGTGTTTGGTGATCATGGCTTTCGTGCCGCCCTCGTAGCGTCGGTCTGGGTGACGGCCCTGTCTGTGGCCATAGTGCTGGTTTTGTCGTGGGGAATTGCACTTTATGCATGGCAAACGAGATCGCGTTCCGGTAAAGTGCTGAGCTCGCTCGCCATAGTGCCCATGTTCATCCCCGTGGTGATCGGCTCGTACGCCATCCTCCAGTTCTGGAGCTATGGAGGCTTTGTCAAAACGATCGCCGACGCTTTGGGCATGCCGGGCTTCCCAGACCTTGGTTACACGCTTCCCCTAGTCGTGGTGGCGGAGGTGTGGGTGAGCGTGCCCTTCGGGGTGCTGGTGCTGGCTTCGGGCCTCGCCGGCACGCCGGCGTCGGTGTTCGAGGCCGCGCGCGACGTGGGTGCATCACCGATGCGGGCTACGTGGAGCGTCCTCGTGCCCATGAACCTGTTACCCACGATCATCGTGGTATGTTTTACCGGGATTTCGGTGCTGGGAAGCTTTACGGTCCCGTACCTCGTCGGCCCGACCGCTCCAAATTTGCTTGGCCCAGAGGCGACCGAGACCTTCGAATCGTTTAACGAGCCGCAGCAGGCCGCCGTGATGGCCATGGTGCTGTTCGGCCTGGCCATTATTGTAGCCATACCGTACATTTGGGCCACCTACAAGACAAACCGGCACGCAGCTGGACGGGTCAATTGACGACGACCGCGAGCGTAGCCGGGCCGTATGTTGTGCCTCGTTATCGAGCCCGCCGGTTGACCATCGCCCAGGTGGTCACTGGTGGCGGAGTGGCGTTGTTGTTCGTGTTTATATTTGGCCCTCTTATTTGGCTCATGCTATGGGCATTTGCCGGGGTATGGCACTATCCTGCCCTATTGCCCCAGCAATGGTCGTTGAGCTGGTGGAGGCAGGTGTTTGATTACCCGCAACTGACTCGCTCAGTAGTGCTCAGCTTTATTTTTGCCCCGGTGGTCACTGCCGTGTCGGCAGTCATTTGCCTTCCAGCTGCCTACGCGTTCGCCAGGTTTGATGTGCCGGGCCGTAGGGGGTTGATGATAATGTTGTTCTCGGCGAATGCGTTCCCTAAAATAGGCCTGTACATTACCATAGCTACGTTGTTTTACGCTCTGCATTTGATGGGGACGTTTACCGGCGTCGTGCTGATCCAGCTACTCGGTACCATCGTATTCATGACGTGGATCCCGACGGCCGCGTTCGCGGCCGTGCCGCGAGCATTGGAGGAGGCGGCCAGGGATGTGGGCGCGGGCCGTTTGAGGACGTTTTTCTCCGTCACCTTGCCACTCGCTGCTCCGGGGATCCTGGTCGCTATGGTGCTCGCTTTCCTAGCGTCGCTGGACGAGGCGCAGGGTACTTTTTTGGTCGGTGTGCCGAATTACGTCACCATGCCCGTTCAGATGTACTCGCTCGTCAGTGATTACCCACCCGAAGCCGCGGCGGTGTTCTCTGTGCTGCTGGCAATCCCCTCGGTCGTGCTTTTGCTGTTGGTGCGACGTCATATCATGGGCGGCGCGCTGGCCCGGGGCTTCCAACTGTGACCTCGGATCGGCTTGCGGTGAGGAAGTCGTGATGGGGGTTGGAGCCGCCGAGGGGCTGGCTGTCACGGCCATCTCGAAGAACCTCGGCGGGAGAGAGGTCGTCAGTGATCTTTCAATGACGGTGCCGTCCGGGCAACTAGTATGCCTGCTGGGCCCGTCAGGGTGCGGTAAGACGACGACCCTCCGGATGATCGCCGGGTTCCTGAGGCCCGACGTCGGTCAGATCACCATAGGCGGGATCGACGTAACGGACCTGCCGCCTGAAGATCGTCCGACGGCCATGGTGTTCCAAAACTACGCACTGTGGCCGCACATGACGGTGTTCAAGAACGTGGCGTTCGGGTTGCGGCTGCGGAAGTTGCCAAAGCGTGAGGTGAACGACCGGGTGATGGCCGTGCTCAAGTTGGTCAACCTGGAGCGGGCCAGGGACCGGCACCCGACCCAGTTGTCGGGAGGAGAGCAGCAGCGCGTTGCGCTGGCCCGGGCCATCGTGCTCGAGCCAAAGCTGTTGCTGCTTGACGAGCCACTTTCGAACCTAGACGCCAAGTTGCGCGTCGGCGTCCGCGAGGAGATCCGGGAGATACAACAGAGGCTCGGAATTGCGATGGTCTTTGTCACCCACGACCAGGATGAGGCCCTGTCCATCGCCGACCGGGTCGCAGTAATGTCGGGAGGGCGGATAGAGCAGTTTGCGGATCCGGAGACCCTATATGCTCGCCCAGAGACCTCGTTTGTGGCCGGTTTCGTCGGGAGCATGAACTTCTTCGAGGGCCGCTTAGCCGCCGATGGGGTCGTGGTCGGGGAGGGCGAAGTGCTCGTCCCGTGCGGCGCAGGCTGCTTTGCCGGGCTCTCGGCGACCGAAGGTAACTGGGAGATAGCTGTTCGCCCGGAGGATGTCGTTGTGGAACACGCCTGGGAGAATGGCCCAGCCACCAGTGCAGCTCTGCTGAAACAGGTGGCCCATGGCCACTTTCGGGAGGTTGCCCTCAGCCTCGGAGGTGGCGGCGCGGAGGTTCGAGCGTACGTGAACCCGGGTTTCGACTTGTCGGGCCCGCTCACGGTGAGGTTCGGACGGGTCCTCCTCTACCGGGAGGGCGTACTGCGTCACGAGTTCAACGGGGCACGGGAGGTTGTGACCGCTGGCTCTCGCGAGCCAGACACCGGGGGCCCCGGTGGCGCCAGATGACCATTGCCATTGCTCACCGGGGCGAGCCAGTCGACCACAAGGAAAACACCGTTCCCTCGTTCCTGGCGGCTGTCTCAGAGGGTGCCGACATGGTCGAGCTCGATTGCAGGGTTACCAGGGACAAGCGAGTGGTGGTCCTGCACGACCCGACACTTGAGCGCTTGTGGCACCTGAACACAGCGGTATCGGAGCTGACCTTTGAGGACGTGCGCGGCCTCGACGTCGATGGGTACCACGTCCCCGGTCTGGGCGAGGCACTCAACGCTGTGAACGTCCCCGTCATGGTGGACATGGACGACCCGACGTCGGTTCTCGACGTGCTCGAGGAGGTTGTCGGCGCTGGTGCCCTTGAACGCTGTGTGTTCGCCGGGAACTTGAGGGGTCTCGAGGTGCTGAGGAAAAAGAATGCGGACGCACGGATCGCATTAACCTGGACGGATAGAAGGTTGCCCAGCGACACGTTGTTAGAAGAACTGCGCCCAGAGTTCTTCAACCCCCGCTGGGACCTCTTGATGCCCGATGCAATGGCCAAAATGCATACAGCCGGTATCGGAGTGTCGACTTGGACTGTCGATGACCCTGCGACGATGGCGAGCTTGGTGCGGATGGGCGCCGACGCCATCATCACGAACCGCATAGGGCTGCTGGTTGAGATGCTACGCGGACAGGGGCACGGGCCGGCGGGACAACCCACAGGCGGTTGACCCGTGACCTTGCATACGTCTCGGGCGTTGGAGGAGGCCGCGGATGCCCGTTGATGCGGCCGAATTGCGGGACTGTGAGGGGCTGGCGATGGCGCTGGCAGACTATGCCGTCACGGAGATGCGCGGCCGCCGGGTCCTAGCGGAGGAACGCTCGACCAAAGCGGGGCCGTCCGACTGGGTAACGGTCGTCGACATCGGCATAGAGCAACATGTGAGAAGCGAGTTGCTCGCTGCTTTCCCGGGCCACTCGATCGTCGGGGAGGAACTCGGTGGGAGCGCCGACTTCGCGGCCGGGACACCGGTTTGGTATGTGGATCCGGTAGACGGGACAACGAACTTCGTCCATGGGTTGCCCTGGTCGTCCTTCAGCCTCGCATTGGCCGACGACGAGGGCCTCGTCCTAGGCGTGGTCGCCGACCCCCACCGTGGCGAGGTGTTCAGTGCTGTGCGGGGGCGCGGCGCGCAGGTTAACC
This sequence comes from uncultured Acidimicrobiaceae bacterium, assembly GCA_963749305.1. Taxonomy (GTDB): domain Bacteria; phylum Actinomycetota; class Acidimicrobiia; order Acidimicrobiales; family Palsa-688; genus Fen-671. Next base: position 24,258 of record CAVVMN010000007.1, on the reverse strand, counting down.
ATGAGCTGGTCAGCTGCGCCCCTGGGGCCGATCTCGTGGGAGGTCTACTACTGAGCGAGTTGGCAGGTACAGCGTGTTGGCCCGGGTTTACAGAGATGGTGCGCGAACTGAGCCGCCGGGAGTGCGTTACCCGGGTGATGGGGTCGTCGGCTCTATCCTTGGCCAGCCTCGGCGCTGGGCGGGCCACCGGCGTAGTTCTCGGTGGCTATGACCCGATCGACGTAGGGGCAGGCGTACTGATCGCGCGGGAAAGCGGCGCGGTCGTACGCGCTGGCAGCGCCGCCAGCCGCGTCCTGCGGGCTCCTGGCGGGCCGAGCCACGACTCGCTGGGTCACGATTTACTCCTTGCCGCGGCACCAAGCCTGGTCGGCGAACTTGTCGACGTAATCGACCTGGCGATGGGCACCCGGGACGCCGCGCAGCGCTGAAATTGGGCTTCGCCTCAGGCAACACCACAAAGCTTCGACCAGGGGCTTTCCAGCACAACTGGGCGTGGACCTCGAGTGCGTGTCGGTCCTCCGACACACATGAAATGACATGAAACGCATCCTATCGAGTCCCAGTCGGGAAGCGTTTTCGGGGGACAAGAGGATGATCCCGGTAACGGGCGGGCGCTGTTCATGGAAACCGCCGATGCGGGGAAACGTGGGTGACGCAGTGACGTGGACCTGGACCGCCCGAGAAATAGGCAGGAACTGGCGCGGCTCAGCTTCGGACAAGCCTCGATACCACGACTTTTCGAGCACCGCCCAGCTCTACCTGTGGCCATCGGGGCGACGGGGCCGGGCCAGCTCGCCCACCTTGGCCATGAAGGCGTCGTCCAGGTCGGCTTCCACTTGATCCACGGCCAAGGCCCGACTCGGTGGCCGCTCCTATGTAACGCCGGACGGTCTTGCGGTCCAAAGCCAGACGCTCGATCGAGCGCAGCCCCTCACCACTGGCCACAGGCGCAGATCATGCGGCGTGCCGGATTATGCGGCGTGAGTGCTCTGGGGTGATGTTCGTGGCTGACCACGAGCGGTCTTGACCGGCTCGGAGTCCGCATAATGTTCATCGGGTTTGGTCGGAAGCTTCTCTCGGATCGTCCAACGAAACGAGGAGGCAGTGATGAACGACCCGTCTCGGGTTCGAGTAAGTGGCCCGTTGGTCCCATATGCATCTGGTTTCGCGCCAAGATTTGAGCCCAGCCGAGTGGTGTACGAGCCGGTGACCCCCACGGCCTGATAAGCCAAGGGTCCACCACTCGACGACCACCGCACCAACCTCAAGGAAGTTGCGACAACCGAGAGGAGAGGTGCGGTGGCTTTAGACAGCATGGACGCGCTCGAGTGGCATACGCAGCCGCCCGGGGCCCTGCACTACTCAGTCGCCGCCGTTCGCGTTCGAGTCCCAGAAACGCGAACCAGCGCAGACCCCCGGGAGTGCGAATCGGACACCGCTATGCCGACCGTCGTGTTGCCTTGACCTCGCTCCTCTTCTCCTCTGACGCCGGAGATGCAGCGCTCCGACGGGCCACGATCAACGTGCCTCCAACCGCTTCGAGCAGTCGGAGCAGCGTCGGCAGAGATGGGGTGACTTGGCCGGACTCGATTCGAGAAAGGTCAGCCTGGTCGACCCCGGCACGTTTCGCCGCCTGACGTTGGGAGAGGTTCGCTGCTTGTCGCAACTCGGCGAGCCGGGCCGTGACCTGATGGGCTTCGTGCACCGCCCCGAAAGCCTCGTACTGGTGACGGCCATTCTCGCTGAGGTCACCGAACAGCTCGTTTCGGATGTCGTCGTGACGGACGGTAGGCACGGCACTCCTCGGGGTTGTGTCTAGACCACCCAAGAGTGATGGCCTTTCCCCCATCACTATACACAGGATCGGCACGTCAGTCAGCGCCTGCACGAAGTCCGCATCGCCGGGGCCTGCTCTGCCTGCCAGTCGGCCAGGAGTTTCCGAGCGGTTCGGATGGCTCTCGGCTGGGCCTTCGGGTCTGCTCCCTTGTCGAGGCCTGACAGGAGCAGGACGATCTTGTCACCGTAGAAGGTGCAGAACACTCGGAGCAGGATCCCCTCGGCTATCAGTTCAGTCAGCTCAGGGCGGGTGGAGGGATCCACCCCGAAGACCTGGGCCAACTCGGCGGGGTTATGGTCGATGCGCAGTTCGAAGAGACCCTGGCCGAGGGGCTTCACATAGCCGGAATGAGCAATGTCCTTGCCCATCGGTACCAGGGCGAAGTCCACGAACGCCAGCCACGCCGCCCGCTTGGGCTCGGGGAGCCGGCGGACCCACTCCAGCACCGGCGAGCTTCCCGAGGCCGTCACGTAGTACTCGACGGTCCACTTCGATGGCCTCTTCGCAGACGGAACTGCTCCAGATCGGCGGGCTGCCACGACCAATCAGGGTTGCACACCAGTGTGTCCGGACTGGGGACAATCACGCGCTCGGCCGACGCCCAGCGATGAACTTCCTGTCGAGACGGTTCGGGTGAATCCGATGCCTTTGAGGGCGCTGAGGCGGCGTTGGTGCATCCGCCGGAGGAGTGGGTGGAGGCTGTCGTGGTAGTCGTGGACCTCGACGCTGGTCTTCCCGGGAAAGGCTCGGGTGACCCTGCCGACGTACTGGACGACCCGGCTCCGACCGGAGATCGGGAAGGTCAGGAACAGGGTGTCCAGTTCGGGGAGGTCGAAGCCTTCGCCGAGGTAGGCGCCGGTGGCCAGCAGCAGGATTGGGACGTCACCCTCTCGAAGTCCTTCGAGGATCGCCTTATGCAGCTTCTTGCCGGTCCCGCCTTTCAGTCCGGCGGGCTCGAGCTTGTGACGCGAGCTCAGTTCGCCTCGGAGGGCTTCAAGGTGCTCGGTACGGTCGGTGAATACGAGCACGTTTCGGCCTCGTCGGTGCGCGTCAGCGACGTCGACGCAGATGCCGCGGGTTCGTTCCTCATCAGATGCTGCCCGTCCGAGGACTGTCTGCACAGCGGCATCTTCTGGCGTGTCAGGGTCGGTCAAGGTTTCGTGCACGACGAGGTCCCGACGGACAAGGACTGTCGCCCAAGCGTCCTCGTTCATGGTGTGGCGAACTGGCCCGAGCTGCATGTGGAGGATACCTTCGAGCCCGTCGCGGCGGCGAGGAGTGGCAGTCAATCCGACCCAGCGCTTGTTGGCCGCCAGGCGCACCCAGCGCTCGAATGTTACGGCCGGCAGGTGATGACACTCGTCAACTACTACGAGGCCGTAGCCATCGAAAACCTCAGCGGCATCGTCGCGACGGGCCAGAGTCTGGAGGGTCATCAAGTCGACGATTCCGCTGCGCCGAGTCCGCCCGGCGCCGAGCTGGCCGATCTCACGTCTGGTGAGGCCGAGCAGGTCGGTCAGTCGTTGGCGCCATTGTTCGGCGAGGGGTTTGGTGTGCACCAGCACGATGGTTGGCGTGGAGAGCCGCTCGATGAGGGCGCAGGCCATGACCGTCTTACCCGCTCCGGTCGGTGCGACGAGCACGCCCAGCTCATGGCGGGCCAACTCCGCGACGGCTTCATCCTGGGCCGCGCTGAGCTGGCCGCTGAAGGTGAACGACCTTGTCGGTGCGCTAGGACGCTGGTCGTCAACTTCGAGCTTGCTGCCGGCGGACTCCACAATCTTGGCGGCTTCGTCGAGCAGCCCTCGGGGCAGGTGGAGCCCGTCGAGATCTTCGGTGTAGCAGCGGACCATCCTCGGCGTGTTCCAGGTCGAGAGCCGTAGCTGCTCGCGCTGGTGGAATTCTGGGTTATGAACCGAAGCAGGTGCTTGAACGAAGCCACGAGATCCGGGGGCAGGCCTATCCTGTCGATGGTCAGCATCGCTTCGAGCGTGGCCGTGACCACTGGAGGCGGAGGCGGCCCGCTCCGTTTGGCGCCTGTTATGAAGGCGGCTCCGGCTGACCCGGGACCGGCAGCGACGCGAAGGGTGTCGCCGATGCTTCTGGCCTCAGCAGCAGGTAGCCGTCGGATAGAGGCCAGGAACGCCCACTGGTCGGGCCAGGGCTCACGGGTTGTCGGGTCGAGAAAGACGGCATTGCCTTGCTTCCGGGACCGTCCCTGGAGCGGGAGGGCAATGAGGTTGCCGAATCCCTTCTGCGGCACGAAGTCCTGGGAGGGGAAGAGCCTGTCGTAGCTAGTGAGGTCAACTTCCACGCGAACGGCCATGGTCTCGCGCAACAGCCCGGTCCCGAGCCGCCGAGCCACGGCTGCCTCAACCGGCTCCTCCAAGAAGATCCACACATGCGCCCCGTTACCCGACCGCGACCGCTCAAGACAGGCAGGGACGCCGGCGCCGTCGCACACTTCGAGAAAGGCCAGGGCGTCCAGGAGCCAAGAGCCTTTGTCGAAGTCGCAGGCCAGAAAGTGGCAGCGGTCCCCGTCGATCAGCGGGTACACCCCGGCGACGATGCGGCCCGAGAGGTGCTCGTCGATGACCGTGTCATCTATCGGCGCGTAGTGGCGCGACGCCTGGTCCCGAGACCAGCGCCCGCCCGCGGTTACGGGTGACCAACCGGACTTCTTCGTAGACGGGTTCTCCCACCGCTGTGCATACACGTCCGCCCGTCCGGCAAAAAACGATCGGAAGAGGCGGATTTTCTCCTCCCGCGAAGAGCTCGCGTCGACTCGAACCGGAGCCTCCTCCGCTGGGAGAAATAGCCTCGGTGCCCGCTGCGACCGGTGCGCTGCGGAAGTGATCGCATCGGCTCCAGCCGAACGGAGCCGTTCGTTCTCCGCTTCGAGCCGGGCGATCTCAGCTCTCGCCGCAACTAGTTCGGTTCGAACGCGTTCCAGCTCGCCAGCCGCATCGTCACAGGCCGACCTTGAGCTGCCTCCGACTCCAGACGTGCTGCCCACCATCTCTACCGTGACCCGCTCAGGAGCTCACTCCTCCGGCCACGCCCACCCCTCAGGCCGCCGAGCGGGGAACGTCTTGAGCCCCAGCCAACCCCGGAACGCCGCATGCAACCACGCCGCGACCGTGCCGGACTCAAAACGGACATCGACCAGCGATACGACCCCAGTCGGCCCGCCCGGCTGACGACAACGGGCAACCACACCTCGTCGCTCGTCCCCCTCAAGGTCGAACGCCAAGACCTCAACATCGACGTCCAGGATCTTGGCCGCGCAAGGCAGCGAGACCTCCTCCTCGAAGACGGTATAGAACGCCGTCAACTGCTCTTCGGCCCCATACGCATCGACCGTGATGGAATCCACCAGCTCACGCAACGACTGGCCTGACATGGGGACCAAGCTACGCGTGGCGCGCCAGCCCTGTCGCTATTGCGCCAGCAATTGAGCCGGCGAGGCAACCCAGCGGCTACCTGTGCTCACTTGTGCCAGCGGAAAATTACAGCCTTGCAATTCGGGCAGGCGTAGGCTTCGGACATGGTCAGGACAGCCAGGGTCTGCATCTTCTGTGGCCAGCCAGCCGGGAGCGGAGAGCACGGCTTTCCGGATTGGCTGAACGGGGTCTTCCCGGCACAGGAGGTCGGACCTACTGACGTTCAGTTCGGGAGCGTCACGCCGATCGAAAACCGCCACAATATCTGGTCCACGAAGAAGATCGCTTCTCAGCGTCTCAAGGCGGTGTGCGGCAACTGCAACACCGGCTGGATGTCGCATATGGAGGGTGACACCAAACCCGTCCTGCTCCCGATGGTCCAGGGCACTCCTACCACTCTCACCATGCTCGATCAGCTCGCCGTGGCTGCGTGGGCAGTCAAGACGGCGATGGTCCTGGAGCACACTCCTCGAAGTGGCCAACGTTTCACGGAGATGGATCGACGTACGGTGATGCGGGACAGGCGACCGCCGGCGCATATTCTCGTGACCGCCGGTGCTATCGAAGGCAACGCAGGCCCACTCCAGTTCGCCCTCGCTCATGGACCCTATCCGCCGAAGGGGTCGTTGCCACTGTGAGCTACTACACCCTTTCAGGTCGGTCCCCTACTACTCCAAAAGGTCCGGCCAGAGCGGGCAGAGCTCGGCAAGGGCATCCTCAAGCCTCTTCCGACCATCGGGCGGATCGAGATACCGCTGTACTCACCGGTCGAGCACTTCTATTGGCCCCCAACGGTGTCGCAAACCGCCGAATCCTTCCGTTCGTTCACTCTCCGGAAGGGGTGGCTCCAAGTCGATGGCCCGGTAAGCGTGGAAGCCGTAAACGCCCTGACACATCCACGTATTGCCTCCTGAGATCCTGACGAGTCGTCTACTCGAATGCACGGAAAATGTGCCGGGGTGGATGTCAGGCGCTTGCCGTCCATGTATGGGCAGACTTTCCGCGGTGAGCTCGCACTTCCCACGGCCAGGAACTTCTTCGAGGACCGGCGCGTGCAAGGTCGAGTAGCTCGACCCAGCTGCGGCCGGTGAATCGGGTGACGTCGGCGAGCGGCACGATTTCTTGATCGAGCTTCCTAGCTGGCGAATCTCCGATACGCGCGATCCGACACTTCTCAACAGAGGCGCGCGTGACGAATCGCGCCCCGCTGCTGTCGGTCTCGGGATCGACGTCGAGCTCTCCCCGCTTTGCCATCATGCAGACGGTGCTCACCGCCAGGTTCAGTTGCCGCGCTGCGACAGCAAGTTTCATCGAGCGCTCGTGCAGCGCCCGGACGCGAGCATGCTCGACGCGCAAGTGTCTCGCCGCCTCGAGAGGAACCTCGAATTGTCGGTTCGTTGGATGCCGTTTGAGCTCGAGGCCGAGTTGGCGGGAGGTTCGGTAGAGCTCGTGATAACGGACGCCGAGCTCTTCGACCAGGTCGGGTAAGAGAATCCGGTCACTCAGTCGGTCGCGCAGCGACCAGACCTCCAGAAGGCGCGCCCACCGGTGCCCTCTCCCGTCGCCGTTTTGGACGATCACCCCAGCCGACCTCGTCATCCGGTCTCGTTTGGCGGCGGTTCTCATTCATCACGTCGACCTCGATATGGGCTATGAACCATCCTCCTGGCCCGTCCAGTTCACCAGTGATTTTCTGGACGGCATCGTGGAGGGCCGTGCCCGGGGGCCCGCCGAACCCACGGTGGACCTGGTGGCAACCGACTCGGGCAGGCGCTGGCACGTGGGGAGGGGCCAGCCCACCAACACCCTCCTGGCCACGCAGGCTCAGTTGCTCGCCTGGTTCACGGGACGCTCCGACGGGTCGGACATTAGCCGTAAGTCGGACCATCCGCTCCCAGTCTTGCGAATGTGGGCAATCTAGACTCTGCGGGGCCGGCAACAGCCTGGGCCCGGATGCGCATACCAGCCGTTGCACCGTTGCGCCGGTCTTGAGAAGCGTCAAAAAGTTCGGCTATCGGTCCGGCGTGGCGCCCGTCCGGCTGTTGGAGGAATCCTTATGGTCGCGCCCGGGATTTACGCCGAACGTCAGACTCATCGGACATCAGAAGCCCACGGGGATTGCACTTCAGATAACGGAAGGACACGTCCCGCCCGTTTTTTCCTTGCCAGAGCAATTGACGTTGACAATAGCGCCGCCTACGTCAACCACGCCCACCTCTTCGACCACTACGACTACGGCGTCAACTGGGAACCCCATGAGCGGTGGCGGCGGTGGGATCGGTCTGGCCCTACCTCCGCCGGCGACAGCGACCACCATCCCCGCCCCCACCACGCCGCCTGCTAGGTCGACCACAGTTCCTTTCCCTCCCGGGACGCCATCTGGCATCTTCGGGGCGCCCGTCACGGCAACGGTAGGGGCGAGAGGGGCGTCCCTGACCAGCGGGGCGGGCAAGGCCAGCGCCGACGTCACCGTCCCTCCAGGAGCTTTGCCTAATGGGACAACCGTCGGCCTTTTCTCCATCAAAAACCCCGCGCAGCTTCTCGGGAAGTTTCCGCCGGCCAGTCGTACCTGATCTCTTTCGCCGTGGCATGGCTGGCGCCTAATGGCATATCGCCTACCGCCAATAGCCCGATCACGTTGACCATCACAGACCCGTCAATCCAGGCTGGCGACATTATCTATTCCCTTACCGTGAACGGCATAAAGACTGCGGGTATCGCGACGGCTAATGGCAAGGTGGCCATCACATTCGAGAACGACTCAGACTACCTGGTCGCGAACGTCCCGCAATTGTCAAGTGGCGGCGAAGGGGGTCGTGACGCCTTCCGCGGTTGAGGTCAAGGTGGCGTGCCGTCCGAGCATTAGGTGCGTCGGTGCCGGCAGCTTGACGGCCGTGGAGGGTAAAGGAAAGTCGGCCCACAACATCAGCGTGGCACAAGACCCCTTTACTATCCCCGCCGGGAAGTCGGAGGCGGTCTTGTTCGGGAAACCGCACACGCCGGCTCCGTCCTGAGCACACGTTCGTCAAAGGCGATTGTCGGAGAGCTGACCATAACCCTCGCCGGCGGGAAGAAGACAACGCACCGGGTGGTGTTGGCTCGCTACCATGTAGCGCCGTCGCCCGCGAGGTCGATGGGATCCCCTATCCCGTTGACCAGTGTGGCAGCGGTGATGATCGCGGGTGGCGCCCGATGGGTCAATAGCGTCGGCGTGGCCTGGGCGCGGCGGTTCGAACCGGGCGCCCGGGTTTCATGTTGGCGGTAAGACTCGCCTCCCAGCACGACCTCGTGGCGGCCGACTTCAACCGGTCGATGACGGACTGGGCCAAGAGGGCGTCTGATATCTGGCCGAGCCACTCGACTTTTCCGGTGAGCCGGCTGATAGTGCTGGTCACGCTGCTGGTAGCCATAGCTCGGGACCGACGATGAACCGCCCGGGGGGAGGGGAGTAACCCTTCAAGTCCCCCCTCCGACACGGTTTGCGTCACTGTTTATGGGGGTGTTGCACGGGACGAAGGTCGAGCCCGGCTATTCCCTCAAAATCAGATGGGTTCACCGTGAAGACCGGCAGGTCGTTTGCCATGGCGGTTGCGGCGATCATGGCGTCGAAAGCGCGCGCTTGCACTTTGCGACCAGCCCTTCGTAATGAGGCGGCAACGCCCCCGAAGGAGCGTGCCGCTTGGGTATCGAATGGCAAGGGTTCAAAGTCCGCTTCAGCCTGCTGAAGGCGTGCTTGTCTGGCCGCTCGTTCTTGGTCGTCCGAGGCCACAAGGGGGCCGACGGAGAGCTCGGCAAGGGTGACGGCTGTGATCAATGGTGCGTCGGGCAGATCCGCAACTACGAGTTCACCGAGGAGGACGACCGTCGAAGTGTCGAGGACTCCTCGCGTCGGCGGGGTGGTCACAGCCGAGAGTCGATAACTCTGTCGATGTCACAGCGCAGTCGCTCCGCGTCTACTTTCGGGAGCTTCGACCAGCGCTCGGTCAACAAGCTGGCGGAAAGGGCTAAACGGCCGAAGGGACGTAACTCGGCTATGGCATGGCCATCCCGCGTTACCACGAGCCGTTCACCTCGGGCGACGCGCTCTAGCACCTCTCCGCCCTTGTTGCGCAGTTCTCTGATCGACACTCGGTCCATAGCTAATTGTATCACCGGTGATACACCACCGCGGTGGAAGGTGACACGGACGAGGTTGCTGTTTTACCGTGATCATGGATGCCTCGACATAATGTCTGACCAGCACAGATTGCCGAATCCACGGCCGGGTCAACAACGCGCCCGATGACAAAGCCAGTGTCGGTGGAAAGCGTTGAGGTCGGTGGACCTCGTCCGGTGTGACAAGCCGATGCGGATTGGTATAGCGTCCGAGTCGTGTAGCTGTCCGGACGACCGCGCCCCGCGCTGGCAGGACACGCGGATGCGAGGTGGAGGGGCTACCGGCTCGGGAGCGATTGCGGTAGCCCGAACCATGGCAACACGCTGTTGTCGAAGCGGGTCATGGCGCAGATCCGGTCGCCGGTGAGGGTGAGCACGTAGAGGCCGGTCCCGTGGCGGATGCCGGCCGGGCGACGCAGGTAGGCTCCGAACGCCGGCTGGCCGTTGGCTCGCGTCGGCACGAGGTCGAACCTGCGGCCCGCGCCGAACAGGCTGGCGCAGAAGCGGGCAACGATGTCGCGGCCCTCGTATTCGAAGGGTATGGGCGGCATCGAGATGAAGACGTCGTCGGTCAGCAGGCCCACCAGCGTGCCCATATCGGCCGACTCCCATGCGCGGGCGAACTTCGCCACGAGCGCATCCTCGGTGGCTGAGCCGGGGACAGAAGGCGGTTCGCGGCCGACGGTCGGCGCCAGCCGGCGCTGCAGGCTGGCCCGGGCCCGCTTGTGCGCGCTGTTGACCGATTCAGCAGTCGCGTCCAGCATGCCGGCCACTTCGCTCGTGTGGAACCCGAGGACATCGCGCAAGACAAGCACGGCGAGCTGGCGAGGCGGCAGCACCTGAAGGGCGGTGACGAAGGCCAGCGAGACGGCTTCGGTCTGCTCGTAGCGGGCCTCCGGGCCGAGCGGCATGTCAATGGCGCCGCCCTCGAGAAGGGCATCGGGATATGGCTCGAGCCAGACGACCTCGCCGAGCCGGGTCGGCTCGGGCGTTTCAACATTGGCCAGGCCCCTCTGCTTGTTGGCCGGGCGTCGGCTGGCCGAGCGACGCGCGTCGAGACACCGGTTGGTGGCGATCCGGTACAGCCAGGTACGCAGCGAGGCGCGTCCCTCGAACCTTTCGAGGCCTTGCCAGGCGGCCAGCAACGTGTCCTGCAGGGCGTCCTCGGCGTCTTGGAAGGACCCGAGCATCCGGTAGCAGTGCACGTGAAGCTCTCGACGGTACGGCTCGGTCATCTCCCGGAACGCGTCACTGTCCCCGACCCGCGCCCTAGACATCAGGTCCGCTGTCACCACTCTCACGTCACCTTCTTCCCGGATCTTGTCGTACTTCCATCATGGATAGACGCCGGCCGGGGGCTGAACTGGGCGGCCGCCAGGCGCCCAGTTTGCCGTTGCCAGGGCGCCTGCATCAGTGGCTTCTAACAACACCAAGGATAGGAGAAGCGAAAATGGGAAAGATCGTGATGAGCGGTCCGCAGAACGTCTCGCTCGATGGAGTGGTCCAGGACCCGGACGGCGAGGAGGGCTTCAGTCTCGGCGGCTGGTTCGTCCAGTTTGGGGGCAAGGACCTCGAAGCGTGGAGCAAGGTCGCTCTCGACGAGGCGCTGGGCGCCGAAGCATGGCTGCTGGGTCGGCGGAGCTACGAGTTTTTCGGGGCGCGGTGGCGACCTCGCAGTGGCGAGCTTGCCGACAGGTTGAACAACATGCCCAAGTACGTCGTGTCCTCCACCCTCGAACATCCCGACTGGAACAACTCGACGGTCCTAAAGGGCGATGTGGTGACCGAGGTCTCGAAGCTGAAGCAGGAGATAGACGGAGAAATCGTCGTCCCTGCCAGCTATCAGCTCGGGCGCGCCCTAATGGAACACGACCTGGTCGACGAGCTGCGGTTGGTCGTCTTCCCGGTCGTGCTCGGGACTGGCGAGCGCCTCTTTGGCGAGACCAGCGACAACAAGCCCATGCGCCTCGTCAGCACCCAGACCATCGGTGACGGCCTCGCCTTCCTCACCTACCAGTTTCTCGCCCGAGACGCCTAACAACCGAGCGACGGCATCGGCCGGCTAGAGACTTCTTCGGGGCACCGCCCGACACAGGGCGGTGCCCCAGCACTTGCGCAGGATCACGCCACGCCACGACCACCCGATTCGCCGCTCGATGCACGTCCCACACGCTGAGCCACCGCTCGATCGATCGTGGAGTGGCGAAGAAGAGCTTGACTTGTCCCGAACCGGAGTTGCGACCGCTGTTCGACGTACTCGGACGGACGCACCCGCCGGGGTCGAAATGGCGTTGGGGCTTCAACTGGGCTCGTGACGATCCCCGGCGCGCTCGCGCGTTTGCAGATGAGGGCATCGATATGGATGTCGTGTCCCGGTAGCCGGTCCACTTCCGGCGTCGGCGGGCGAGGTCCTCGTGCGCCCGCCGTCATACAGCGTGTGAGATACGACAATCAGCTGAAACGCTGCCGTCACACCGGGTACCGCCCGGTGCGATCTCCTGGGTGAGGCGGTTGACAAAGGTTGAGCGCCTTAGTAAGAGTGGCTCCACGGCGGCGACCGGTCGCCGAGCTGTGGAACATCCGCCCCAGCCGGCGTTCCGTTGGCGAAGGGGATTTGCCCTCTCGGTTGGCACGGTCGCAGGCCATCTCTCGACACCACCTCGCTGGGGGACGAGGGTGTCAGGAGGAGGCTTGTCCATGACCAAGGACGCGAGTTTCAAAAAGGTTGTCCGCCGTCACGCCGAGGAGACCGGTCAGCGCTACGCCGAGGCATTGACGGCTCTGGAGGGCCTAGGTGCGCGGATGGACCACCAGCCGGTGGCGAAGGAACTGCTCGCCCATCTCCGGAACTGCTACCGCATCGACGCCGTCGCAGCGACGAAGCTCAGTGTGCACAAGACCTACGTTTTCCGCATCGACCGCAATGACGGCGACCCGTGGGTAGCGCGAGCGTTCCCGCCCGCTCGGCCGAGGGCCGGTGTCGAGGGCGACGCCGCGGTCCTGCGCTTCTTGGAGCGACAGGACTATCCCGCCGAGCGCCTGGCCGTCGATGACGCGGTTTCTGACCTTGACGGGAGCGCAGTCCTGGTGACGCGCTTTGTTGCAGGCGGCCAGCTCCCCGACGGCGCGGCGAAGTTCGCCATGATGGGTGAGCTGCTCGGACGGCTGCACGCGCTGCCCTATGACGGTTCCGTCAGCCGCCCGGGTGGAGCGAGTGGTGAGGACCCGAGCCGTGAGGGGACGCCGTGTCAGGACCTTCTGGCCGCACTGTCATTTCTCGACGCTGTTGGTACCAAGGTCGCACCGGCCGAGCGCGACCGGTTCGAGCAGCTTCGCGACCAGGTGCGCTCGGCCGACGACGGTCACGGCCTCCCAGAAGGCTTGCTGCACGGAAACCTCCTCCACGCCCCCGACCACGTCGTCGTGAGCGAACAAGGGCCAGTGGCGATCAACTGGAAAGCGTCCGGGCGCGGCCCGCGCCTGGCTGATCTCGCATACCTGATCTGGGGTACGGGTTCGTGGAACCCACGTCGGCCGAACCGGGAGCGGATCGACGCTGCCGCCAACGCCTACCGCCGGTTCGTCGAGCCCACTGGTGACGAACTCGACCGCCTCGAGGGGGTGATGTACATAAGGACGCTGTACCTCGCTTGTTTCGGCTACCGACGTGCCCTCGCCAACGGCGTGGTGTTCAACGAGTGGGGCTTCATCGAACCACCCGAGTACTTCAGCGCCACCGCGGCCGAAGTCCGAGCCGCGCTACGCCGGTAGGCCGTCGGTGCGGCAGGGGGACGACGCTGGTTCTCCAGGGGCGCGCTGGAAGTGCCGGGGCGGGCACGCCCGTTAAGGTTTGGCAGGGCATCTTCGAGCTCGTCTGTACCCTTTGCGTGGCGCGGCCGAGGTGAGGGCGTGGGTCGACGAGTCACGAACCAGAGAGAGCGAGAGAGAGATCTACGGCGCACTCGTTCGACATCCGCGGCAGGTCTCCCTCTACGTGGCAGGATCCAACCGGCAAGCTGACCGTACTGCTGGTGTCGACCCGGACAACGCGACGTCCTGCTATCTATCGGCCACCCGTTTTACAGGTCCCGAGCCGGCCGTGATCGCATCGAGGTAAGGCTCATGGACGACGTGCGCCCGGAGGAGATCTGCGAACTCGTGACCGAAAGCTACCGAAGGCTCGCGCCGAAGAAGCTCATCGCCTTGCTCGACTAGCAAAGCCGCCATTGATCCAGCGCGTGCCCGCCGGCGCCGCATCCCCGAGGCGCCGGACCTTATGTCGGGACCAAGGCTCTCCGGCTTGAAGCCTGGGCGAGAACGAAGGGCTAATCCCCTGAACGCCCGCCATCGAGGGTCAGTGCGGTGTGCCGGCCGAGGACTTCGAAGTCGCTGTCCGACTGGAGGACCGACACCGAAGCTCGGACGGCGGTAGCGCCTATAAGGCAGTCGGTCAGTTTTCTCACCGTCTCACCTACGGCAGGCGGCGGGCCGGTTCCGAGTCGTCGAGAGACGTAACACCGTGGCAAGCACGACGCGCGGACCAGAGAGGTGCCCGACGCCTAACGTTTCAGCGCCCGACCTTTTTACCAACCCGGACCAATTGTGGCGCGAAGGAGCTTGGTGGCCGGCGCTTCCAGCTCGTTGTAGTTGAAGTTGGGGAAGTGGCCCTCTCCCGGCTCGATTATCAGTTGAGCGGTTGACGGGCCCGCCACTTTGACCAGCGCATCGTAGAACTCCACAAATCCTTGGTAGGGCACGGTGCAGTCGTTTTTTCCATGCGCTATCAAGAACCTTGGCAGTTGCTTGCCGGGCGTGAGGAACGTGATCGGGTCGGCAGCCATCGCCCGGGCAGGAACGCTCTGGACCGGTGCGCCCAGGTACTTCGACGCAGGCGAACCGGGCAGGTTGGGGTTGGAGAACTTCCCAGCACAGGCGGGGTTCTCACTTAGCCACGCCCCCTCGGCGAGGAGGTCGATGTCGGGGTATAGGACGATGGCGGCCTTGATGGTGCTCGGCACGTGGGGATTACCCAAAGATGAGCCCTCGAGGGCGGCGACACCTTCTGACGCGCCCAGGACCGCAACCAGCTGGCCTCCGGCAGAATCTCCCATTGCGGCGATCTCATTGGGGTCATAGCCGTACGCCACACTGTCCAGCGCGGAGAAGCTCGACCTGTACATGCCCGTCCAGCGTCGGGCGGGCGCAGGGGCACCTGGGCTGGTGGTCTACGTGCACGGCGGCGCATGGCTCCAGGGGCAGGGCGCATGGCTCCAGGGGCAGGGCGATAGGCGAACTACGTCTCCTTGACGTTCGTGAACTCCTTCTTGTCCCTAGGCTACGCAGCCGCCTCGGTCGACTACCGCCTGTCGGACGAGGCGCATTTCCCGGCTCAGATCGAGGACGTGAAGACGGCCGTCCGATGGCTGCGGGCCCACGCCGCCCAGTACGCCATGGGTCGGACAAGCGTCGAGGCCAAGCCAACGCATGGTTTGGGGAAGCGTTTCGGCCGAGCTCCAGGACGCGCAAGCGCCCGCCGGGCCGGCGGCCAGCGCGGCCTCAAGTTCACCGACCCTTGTCGCACTCCGGCCGGGGCGTCCCGAGCACGAGGAGCGGACCGGTTGAGGTCAACGTAGCGAGCTCGGCCTCAACCGGAGCGAGCTCGGCCTCAACCGGAGCGAGGTCGGGTCGGACCAACGCAGGTCTTCCAGGGCGAGCCCGTCGAGCCGCGGGAGAGAAGGTTGGAAAGAAGCGAACGAATGGCGTCGAAGGTGGTGCGCTGCAGCTCAGCAGGGGCCCATCCGGGCCAGATACCCACCACCTGCTCGCCGTGCCATCCCATCGTCTGCCCCAAGGTGCGCATTCCGGTGATTCTGGACAGCGGTTCCTGTTGAAAGCGGACACAGTTCCGGTCGAAAGCGGACTCGGTTCCGGTCGAAAGCGGACAAGCCCAAGGACGGGCCGTGCCCGTGGTCGCTATTCGGTTGTCAATAGCCCGGGCCACGGACCGGGCCAGTTGACAGGTTACGACAGGGGTGGTTCAGGTTGTGGCCCAGTGCCGTTGGCCAGCCCCCGGGCACGCCCACCACGGCGCTGGAGCGGGGTGGTTTCGGCGACGCTCATGACCACCTGGGCTCAGCGCGCTGGTTTCGCGGCGCGGGGAACCTTTTGGGAAACGGCTCATTCACCATGACGGGACCGGCGCAGGGCCGGTCGTCCGGAAGAAGCGCCAACCATGCAGCACACAGAAGCTCAGCGCCAGGGCGACCGTCGCGTTCGTCGGCGAATGGTGAGCGATACGACGTGTTCGGGCATCGTGTTCAGGAAGGCCACCAAGCCGACGGGGAGCGGCGCCTGCATCGCCAAGCGGAGTGGCGCCGCCGGACGCGTATTCATCGGGCACTCCGCAGCCGGGTCTTGACCTTAGGGGACCCGGATGCCGTCGGGCTCGGCTGAGGCCGCAGTTGGGTGAGCGGTTATGTGTCCGCGGGCCAGCAGGTCCGCTGAGGAACCCCGGGCAGCCCCGCTCGTGAGAATGAACCAAAAGGTGCCGGTGGGGGTCGTCACTATGCCTGCGTGGGCAGGAAAGTCAGGTGTCCTGCCGACAACGGGCGGGGGCAACGACGACAACGCTGGGGACTAACCTACGCGTCTCGCTGAGAGGGCCACGCGGTCGCAGATAATGCAGGTTCGGCCTAAACCTGCAAACAGGCCGGTAATTGCGGCCTATGGCGCAAAGGAGTAGTTGTACGAATAGACCGCTGGGTTGCTGGCATTACCCCCGAAAGTGCCGCCACCGTGCAGGCCAGCTAACCCACCTGTCCCACCTGTGAAGGTCAGGTACCCCTCGTAGGGCAAGGCCGTCGTAAAGTAGTTCAACCCGGCGATCGTGTAGAGGGCGGTGTAGGCCCCTATTCTACCGCCCAGCGTACACGAGGTGCAGACCTCGGTCCCGTACCCAACAAACGACCCGTTGCTATCGACGATGTCTGTCTCGCTATCGGTGGCCGTCCCGGTAAGGCCACCAAAGTAGGGGACAGTTGAAACTAAGTAATAGAAAGAGATATTGCCGACGGTGCGGCTCGTGCTCGAAATGAGGTTGATCCCAAAGGTGCCAGTGGCTGTCGTCGGTGTACTGGCCCGGGCAGGAACGCCGAAGCCTCCCACGAGCGCGGCCACCACGGCAACGCCGGGGACCAACTTACACCTGACCCGCCTTCTCTTTTCTGTCCTGATCGGCCCAGCGGCACGGCCCCATGGGCTGACATGCTCTACTGGACCGACCACGCGGGCTGTTGCTTGGTTGGGCCTCATCGTTGCTCCTTTATGGGACTGCGGCGTGCCAGCCATGCTTATGCCGGCTCGCCGCAAAAGGCATCGTGCCAAAAGTCGCAAATCGCGACGAGCAGGTAAAAAGTGAGTTGCAACAGCCCAGTACCAGAGGCTGAGCCATCTCGGCGGCCCGAGGTGCCGCAACAGGCGGGACCGACGCCACAGAAGTCGCGGCCCGACTCTTCCACCAACTGGTGATGCGGCTCCGCGCAGATCTCCAAGTTGATCGCCGTTCCATCGGCCTCGCTCGCGTACGGCCAAGGGTCTGAGTCCTCAAAACCTGGGTTGGCGCATCCACAAGGGGTCAATTTGAAGTTGCCGACAAGCGCGGGGAGGCGCCCATCATCTCGAGTGACGCCGCACCCAGCGCCGGTCGCACGGCAGCCTCCCGCCCTAACGGTGAAAGGCCATCCAGGCCAGGTTCCGGCCTGGTCGATTGCCCGTTGGCCGCCTGCAGCGCTTTGAGCAAATGCACTTTTGGTCGTAGGCACAAAGCAGTCTCGTCGTCGTGTCGTCCCACCTAGAGGGACCACGTTGGGCGCTGCTGCCTCCCCAGTTACGGCTTGGCCGCAGTTCCTAGCCGTCGCCAAGTAGGGAGCGCGAAACAGGAACTTGACCGGCAATTCGTCGGCAAAGGAGCACCTCGGGGCCTTGTCTGCCTCGCTAGACTGCTTGGCGTGCGTCAGATCGTGGGCTCCAACGGCGTGGTGTTTCGGTCGCGCCCAGGAAGGAGCCACCAGCGCCAGTGGCCCAGTTCGGGTCGCTGCTGAAGGCCTACCGGGAGCAGGCTGGCCACACCCAAGAGGAGCTGGCCACACTGGCTCGCATAAGTGTTCGTGGCCTGCGCTACGTGGAGCGCGGTGTGACGTCGCCCAACCCCCGCACGCTCCGCCGTTTGGCCTCTGCTTTGTCCCTGACGCCGGCGCAGCAGGCCTCGCTGGTCGCTGCGGCGCGTAAGGCGCGGTCGCGAAATGCAGCCAGCATTGTGGAACCGGAGGCAAATCGGGTCGCCCAGACGGGGACAGCCCCGGCGGGGCTCGGGGACATGCCGGGCCAGCTCACGAACTTCATCGGGCGGAAGGCGACGCTGACGACGGCCAGTCGCCGACTGGCCGACGACCGACTCGTCACTTTGGTCGGCGCGGGGGGCTGTGGCAAGACCCGTATTGCCATTGAAGTTGGGCGCCTGGTCCGAGCCGCCCGCCCCGACGGAGTGTTCTTTGCGGACTTGTCCGGCCTGTCTGATCCCTTCCTGGTGCCAGGGGCTTTGCTCCGAGCGTTTGGCCTTCGCGAGGTGCCCGGCCGGGATGCGACCGATGTGTTGATCAGCTATGTCGCCGGCCGGGACTTGCTGGTTGTGCTCGACAATTGCGAGCACCTCGTCGAGGCCTGCGCTGTAGTCGCCCAGGCACTTATCGATGACTGCCCTCGGGCCTGGCTCCTTAGTACCTCGCGCGAGCCACTCCGGATCCCGGGCGAGAGGGTTATCGCCGTGGCCGGTCTCGGGTTGCCGGACCGGGCCCACCCGGGTGGGGTGCGCTGGCTCGAGAATTCCGAGGCTGGGAGTCTATTCGTCGACCGTGCGCGCAGAGCCAGTTGTGACTTCGTCCTCGACGACGCCAGAGCTTTGTCCGTCGCCGAGATTTGCGAGCGTCTCGACGGCATGCCGCTGGCCCTGGAACTGGCGGCGGCCCGAGTTCGGGTGATGAGCGTGCAAAAGATCTCTGAGGGTCTTTCTGACCGTTTCCGCCTACTCGTCGACGGCGGACGATCTCGGCCGCCGAGGCACGAAACCCTTCTTGCTTGCATTGAATGGAGCTGCGGCCTGCTCCGCGAGGACGAAAGGCTCCTTTTGCAGCGCTTGTCCGTGTTCGCGTCTGGCTTCACCCTCACCGCGGGCGAAGCGGTCTGTTCCGGAGCAGGCATCGACTGTGCCGCGGTATTGGGGTTCCTGACCAGCTTGGTGGACAAGTCCCTAGTCCAAGCCCAGCCCGAGGCAGACCGATTCCGACTGCACGAGACCATGCGCGCTCATGGATCGGCCCAGCTCGAAACCAGCGGCGAAACCACCGCCGTACTGGACCGTCACCTGGAGTATTACGGCGACCTGGCCGAGAGGCTCGGCCCTAAGTCCTGGACCAGCGAGCTGCCCGCCGCCGCCGTTGCCCTGGCGCCAGAACTCGACAATATCCGCGCTGCCCTGGACTGGTGCCTCGAGTCCAAGCAATGTGACGCCGGCGCCAAGTTGATCTGGAACTTGGGCCACTTTTTCTCTGCCGCCGGGCTGCAATCGGAGTTCTGGGGACGGTGCAAGCGGTTGCTGGCAGAGAAGATGGAACCGTCAAGCCGTGCCCAGCTTCTGTTTTTTGCCGCGCATTACAGGTTTTACACTGACCCCGGCATGACGTTCCACCTCGGGTCAGAGCTAGTCGCCCTCGGGCGGTCTATGGGCGACCGCGGCGCAGTAGGCCGCGGGATGGAGCTCATAGCTTTGGTACAGATGGTCACCCAGCCGGAAGAGGCGATAAGGACTGTAGACGAGGCCATCCCTTTGGCCCTCGAGGCGGGGCCAGCACACCTCTACGCGGACTTGCTGGACTTCAAGTCTCAGTCCTACCTCGGGGTCGGCCGCCCGGAAGACGCCTTCAAGTGCGCCGAGGAGGCGGTGCGAGCCGGCGAGGAAGCCGACTGGCTCTGGGGCACGGCCCTAGCCAGGGCGAGGCTGGCCAACGCCGCCCTGTGGACCGGTCGGCTAGCGAGGGCACGGGAAGAGGCTGAAGTCGTCCTCGCGCTGGGCACCGAGCTATCGGACCCCTTGCTGCTCGTGTCCGCTGAGATTGTCCGGGGCGAGGTGGCACGACTTAGGAACGAGGAGGGAGCATCGGGGGCATTTCAACACGCCCGGGCCGTCGCCGAGGCTTCAAGTGACATGGTGAACCTCGCTTGTGCCGAAACGATGCTAGGCCACCTCCAAGTCGCGCTGGGCCAGTTCGACCGCGGTTACGAGATGCTCGAGGTGGCTACGGCGAGGACTGAGGCGCTCGGTTTACCGGGCGAAAACAACCGAGCCCACATAGCCGAACTTGCCGCCAAGCGAGGCGACCTGGACAGCGCCCGGCACCATCTTGGTGCCTGCCCCAGCCAAGGGGCGAACGCCATGGACGCTCGGGCCGGGGCTCAGCGCCGGCTCTCGCCGGGGCATGGGGTGACCTTGCGCGCCGCCGCCCGGCTGGCGCGAGCCGAAGGCCGCCCCCAAAAGGCGCTCGGGTTGGCTTGCGACGGGCTTCTAGCCGCACTTTCCGCAGGTGCAGTGCTGCTCTCGGTCGATTTGCTCGAGGTTATCGTCACCTTGTGCTTTGACCTGGGGCATTGTGAAGTGGCGGCACGTCTATTGGGTGCTGCGGACCGCCAACGGGAGCTTACTGGGTACGTCCGGTCGGGCCTGGTCTGTAGCGAGTTGGTGCCGGTACTCGCCGCTCTCGAGGCCGACCCCGACCGGGACACACTCGAGAGCGCCCGAGCTGAAGGCCGAACCCTAAGCCTGGAAAGGGCAGTTTCCTATGCGCGCCGAGGGCGACCGAGTCATCGCCGGGGCGCCAACGGCTGGGACAGCCTCACCCCGTCCGAGCGCCAGGTGGCTGCCCTGGTGTGTGAGAGGCTGACCAATGGCGAGATCGCCCAGCGCTTGTTCGTGTCCACGACCACAGTAAAGAGCCACTTGACGCGAATTTTCACCAAGCTCGATGTCGCCAATCGCCGGGAACTGGCTCAAATGGCGGCTCAATTCAATGTCGAGCTACCGGGAGCCACATTGATCACAACGTGATCACAGACTCCGCATAACCAAGCCGCACAGGGCGTCACGAACGACGAGCCGATGAGGGCGCTTGCGCTGCTCAAGGAAGACGTGGCGGGACTTGGCCGGACCGGCCAACATGGCCAGGCTGTGAGTTCGAGTCCTCCCCCGAGCCACCTCCAAGCGACGAAGCCCCATGTCAGCGGCCGGCGGGCTTCTGTGTGAGATAGCACCTAATGCAGCCCGTGGTCACAATTTGCTCGGCCCTGCTCATGCCGAACGTGGCGGCAACAGGCCGGCCAAGACGTGCGGCTCTCGGCCAACACAGTGGCTCCGTGGCTTCGTCCTGCGCCACGCACGGGAACAGATCGCTCCGCTGGTCGCCTGCGCTCGTTCAGCGCGCGTCGCCGCAGGTCGTAGCGCATTCGGCTACAGACGGGATGATTTCGGAAATGAGGCTCCTGTACAACCTCGCGGGACCAAAGCACACCGCGAAGGAGCGAACATGACCTCATCTCGGCTCGAGAGGTGCGCCGGCTCTGTGCGCCCCGCCTGGGCGGCGCTCGGGCGCCTCGGGATCGCCATCTCTATCACCGCGCTCGGGGCCACGAGCCCGGCCCCACATGCATTCGCCACGACGCCGGCGCTGCACCACGCCTCCATGGCCAGGACCGGGGCAACCATTGCCGTTGTCAACAGCCTGGCCAGCACGGTCACGGCCTATGGAGCTAGCGCTAGCGGCGACGCCCGCCCCACTGCCACGCTCAGTCTCGGCCTCGACATCCCGGACTGTGCCACCTTCGACGCCGCGGGCGACCTGTGGGTCGTCAACTACAGCGGGCGCTCGGTGGTCGAGTACGCCGGCAATGCTTTCTCCGGTGGCCCCCAAGGCCCCGAGCGGACCATCTCGTCTGATAGCTCTGGCAGCTTGAACAGCCCGGCTGCCTGCGCCTTTGACCAGTCGGGGGATCTGTGGGTCGCCAATGACTTGACCAACACGGTTGTGGAGTACGCCCCGGGCGCCCAGGCCAGCGGGGTCCAGGTCCCCATCGCGACCATCTCCTCTGATGGTTCGGACAGCCTCAGCGGGCCTGTGGCGCTTGCTTTTGACCAGTCGGGAGACCTATGGGTCGCCAACTATGACAACAGCACGGTGGTGGAGTACACAATTAGCGGCTTCGCCAGCGGGCCCCAGGTCCCAGCTGTCACCATCTCGGCGGACGCCTCGGGCGCGCTCAACAGCCCCTTCGGGCTTGCCTTCGACCGCTCTGGCGACCTGTGGGTGGCTGCCAACCTGAGCAACAAGGTGCTGGAGTACGCGAAAACGAGCTTGTCAACGGCCCCGAGGCCCCCGCCGTCACGATCTCCGCGGACTCCTTGGGAAGCCTCGACAGCCCGAGCGGCCTTGCGTTTGACCCTTCGGGCGACTTGTGGGTGGCCAACTACGGGGACAACTCTCTGGCCGAGTTCGCCCCGGCTCAACTGGCCCTATCGGGCACCTTGGCAACGAGCGCCGTAGCCGGCCCCAGTACTGGGCTGTCGACACCGCAGTACGTGGCGGTCGACCCCGTAGCGCGTACGCCGACGGCGTCTCGGGCCCCGGCTGTCCTGGCTT
Source organism: uncultured Acidimicrobiaceae bacterium (assembly GCA_963749305.1). Classification (GTDB taxonomy): domain Bacteria; phylum Actinomycetota; class Acidimicrobiia; order Acidimicrobiales; family Palsa-688; genus Fen-671. Next base: position 2,083 of record CAVVMN010000007.1, on the reverse strand, counting down.
CGCGGGCGGACCTAGTAACCAGAGCTGGCCTGGCACGGGTCCAGATAAGGTGCGAGAGTGCGCCGTGCTCGGGGTCCATCGACCTAGTTAGGGGCCTCATTTTCAGTAACGGCTGGCGGGGACGAGGGCACACAAGGTCCAGGGATATGTTGCTGGGCTCGGTCAACTACTCGCTGGCATGGGGCGGCACCGGCACCTTCGAAGTCCACCTGAGCCGGGCCGCCAGGCGCCTGGTGGCTCACTCAAAGTCGGACCACCTCCACCTGGAAATAGTAGTCACCGTGCGGAGGGGCACGTCAGTCAGCCAGCAGCTAGCGGTCATTTGAGGGGTCTTTGTCGAGACGGTGCGCACTGGCTCGGCGCAGCCCCATAACGCTCAGAGATATCGCAACTCCTCCGCCAGCTCTAGGGCCTGGGTGAGCTTGGCCCGGGCCAACTGGCGGTCCCCCCTGTCCCAGGCGCTCCCGGCCGCCTCCAGCGTCGACTCCAGCGCCTCGGGCAGACGCAATTGAGGCGGCGTCAATCGTGCGCGGCTGGCGTCGATTGCCTCGGAGACCCGTTCCTTAGCCAGCCGCGCCGCCACCAGCGGGAAGAGCGAAAGCCAGAGGAACCAGTACCCATAATTGTTGGCACTCCCCAGTGCGCCGGCTTCCTCGGCCAGCACTTCGACGTCCCCGAGGCGCCCGTCAAGCCACGCCAGCCAGGCCAGGCAGGCTTTGGCCATACCCATGTACGACGGTAGCGATGCCGCCTCGGCCGCCTCCAAGGCTCGGGGTGCCCGCGATGTCACGACCTCGGGGTCGTGGCGGCGCAGGCCGGCAATGCTGAGGAAAGCCAGGCAGTTCACCTGCAGGCCCAGCTCGCCGGTGCGCTCGCCGATGCCCAGGGCGGCCGTCAGTTTCTCCTCAGCCCCCACCAGGTCGCCGCTGAGCAGCAAGCAAAGGCCAAGGTTGCTAAGCCGGTAGCCAATGAAGTACTCGTCGCCGCCATCTTGCGCCGCCGCCAGCGCCGCCCGGGCGTTGGACAGTACCTCTTCGTCGATGCGCCCTCGTCGCTCCCGAAATGCCTGGCCCACCAGGTATTGGTAGAAGGATTGCTTTTGGGCTGGCCTTCCTCGGACCTCTATCGCGGCCGCGCCGCCGCCAGCTCTTCGGCCGCTCCTCCGGGGTCGTTGCGCTGCAAATGGACCGCGGCTCGACCTTCTAGCAGGAGGTCGAGCCACAAGTCGACGGTCGCTTGGTCCTGGTCTTTGGATGGTCGCCGAGCAGCCGCTCAGCTGCGGCCAAGGCGGCCAGCGCGGCGTCATAGCGCTGGTTGGTGATCTCCACCCGTCCCAGGAGGTAGTTGAGGCGCGCCGCCTGGAAAGAATCGGCCGGGCCGGTGAGGCCGATGGCCTCCTGCAACACCTCTCGGGCCTGGAGGTTGCCCGTAACAGACTTCCACAGCAGTTCGCTCAGCTTGGCCCGGAGCTCGACTGCCGCGCTGGACAGGGGCTTGCCTCCGGGGCGCCCGGGGCCGATGGCAGCCGATGCCGATCGGTAGCAGGAGATGGCCTCCTCGTTGGCGAACACCGAAGCCGCGTGGTCACCGGCCAGCTGCAGGTAGTGCACCGCCCGCTCAGCCTCACCGGCAGCAGCGTAGTGGTGCCCGAGGACTCCGGCCACCTCATCAAGGCGGTCCGCAGAAGCCTCCTCTAGGGTCCAGGCCACCCTGGCGTGGAGGCGGCGGCGCTCCGCCTTGACGATGCCCTTGTAAGTCGCCTCCTGGACGAGGGCGTGGCGGAAGCGGTAGGTGGGACGGGCCTGCTCGGGCACCTCGGTCAGCAGGCCGCCCAGCACAGCTCGCTGAGGGCCTCGGAGAGACCGATTTCGATGGGGCTGACGGCGGCCAATTCGGGGAGGGAGAACTCAACCCCGAGCACCGAGGCGGCCACCACGGTGTCACGGGAACCGGGCCCAGGCGGTCTACCCTGGACCGGACCAGGCGTTCCAGGGCCTCAGGCATGCCGCTGGCCACACCCTGGTCTACGTGCCAGCCGTCCTGGTCCCTGACAAGAGCCCTGGTCGCCAACAGCGAGCTGAGG
>CAVVMN010000006.1:0-469208 GCA_963749305.1 uncultured Acidimicrobiaceae bacterium | reverse complement strand
GCTGCGACGGAGTTGCTTGACGCCGGGATGGACGTTATCGACGCCGCCCGGGCTCTGGCACGCCGGTACCGGCTCTCGGAGCGCCAGGCCCGCCGCTATGTGGAGCGAGCCCGGGACCAGGGATCGATGGAAGTCCCGGGGCGCAAGGTGGTTTTCACGGTCAAGCTCCCGGCCGACCTGGCCCGCCGGGTGCGGGGCGCGGCGCGAGCCACCGGGCAGAGCATCTCGGCCGTCGTTTCGCAAGCACTGTCGGAGTTCTTGGACCGCCACCACGGGGATGGTCGTGACTGAGCGGCAGGTCAGCCTCGAGTTCGTGTTCGACCGCACCGGCGAACAGTCGCTCGCCAGCGCCTACCGGGTCTTGGTGCCCGAACGCCGGGCCCGGACCGCGCAGAGGAGCGATGATGACCACAGCCAGGAGAGCGGACCGCAGCTCGTCGGCCCCGCCATTGCCGACGATGAACGGCCGGCCCTCGGCGCCTGAGCCCACCGAGCCCGTGCGTAACACTTCCGTAACGGCAACCTGTGGGATTTGTGGCGGTCCTCTGCCGGCCGGCCGGGCCCGGCGCTGGTGCTCGGGTGCCTGTAGACAGGCGGCGTTTAGGACCAGACGGGCTGCGCCGGCCCCGGCCCAACCGGCCAAGGCGGACACGGTCTATGAGTGCCCCGACTGCGAGGTCCGCTACTTGGGCTCTCAGCGTTGCGAGGACTGTAACCGCTGGTGCCGACGCCTGGGCCCGGGTGGGCCGTGCCCTCACTGCGACGAACTGGTTGTGCTGGGCGACTTTCTCCGCCCCGACCAGGTGGCGTCACCTCCACAAAAACGGCCAACTAGACAATAGAAGAAGGAGAGACCATGACTACCGCAGCCATCTACGCCCGGGTGTCGGGGGCGCGTCAGAAGGAAGAGCAGACGATCGGCTCGCAGATCGCCGAGTGCAAGACCACGGCGCGATCGTGGGGACTTGACGTTCCCGACGAGTGGGTCTTCACTGACGAGGGCTACACCGGGGCAACCCTGGTCCGCCCGGCTCTCGAGCGGTTGCGGGACCTGGCTGCTCAGGTGCCGGTGGACGTGGTCGTCTGCTACTCGCCTGACCGCCTGGCGCGCAAGCTCGCTTATCAGACGCTGCTGATCGACGAGCTCAACAAAGCCGGCAGCGAGGTACGTTTCGTCAAGGCCCGCAAGGTCGAGACCCCCGAAGACGAGATGCTGTTGCAGTTCCAAGGGATGATGGCCGAGTACGAGAGGGCCTTGATCATCGAAAGAACTAGGCGCGGCAAGGCTTTTCGTGCTCGGTCAGGCATGGTCAACGTTCTTTGCGGGGCACCCTACGGTTTCCGTTACGTCCGTCGCACAGATGTCTGTGAGGCCCGCTACGAGATCGTCGAGGAGGAAGCCCAGGTCGTGCGCGAAGTGTTCCGGCGCTACAGCGACGAGCAGGCCTCCATCGGCGAGCTGGCTCGTTGGCTGACCGCCGAAGGGGTCCCGACCCGCACCGGGAAAGACCGCTGGGACCGTTCGGTGATCTGGGCCATGTTGCGCAACCCCGCCTATGTCGGCCGGGCCGCCTACTTAAAAACAGGGACCACCGATCGCCGTCCCGCCATCAACCGCCAAGCCCGCCTCCAAGGACGGTCTATCTCCCGCCACTACGCCAAGTTCGAGCGACCGCAAGAAGAGCGGATCACCATCGCCGTGCCGGCCATCATCGAGCAAGCAAGCTTCGAACTGGCCGAACGTCGCCTGGCCGACAACCGCCGGTTCGCGGCCCGCAACAGCAAAGAACCGAGCCTGCTCATGGGACTTGCCGCCTGCCAGTCCTGCGGGTATGCGTACTACCGGACCTCCACCCGGACCGCCAAGCGCAAGATTTACTACTACCGTTGCCTCGGTTCAGACGACTACCGCTACCCCGGAGGAAGGGTCTGTGACAACAAGCCGGTGCGCGCCGACTACCTCGACGACGTCGTGTGGGCCCACGTCACCGCCCTGTTGGCCGACCCTGCTCTCGTGCAAACCGAGCTCGAGCGCCGGCTAACGAACATGCGGGCCACCAACCCGGCCACTTCCGAACGGGCCAGGCTCGAGCGCGACCTCACCCGAGCGACCAAGGCCATCAGCCGGCTCGTGCAGGCCTACCAAGAGGACCTGCTCACCCTCGACGAGCTGCGCGCCCGCATGCCCGACCTGCGAGCCAAACAGACTGCTCTCACGGCCTCTGTGGATGCGCTCGACGCCCAGCTCCTCGACCAGGGCACCTACCTAAAGTTGGCCCAAACACTTGAGGACTTCCTCGCCCGTCTACGCGAAAACACTGAGACAGCCACAGTCCAAGACCGCCAGAAAGTGCTACGCAGCGTGGTCAAAGAAGTTCTCGTCGGGCCCGAACGCGTCGTCATCCGACACGGCATCCCCGTGCGCGACCACCCCTTTCTGAGCCCGGGTTATCCATTGCGTTGGGGGAGTCATGTCTCTGGAGCTGGCCAACCTCGTCTTCCTGGCCTGGGCCCACCTGCGCCAGCACGACGTAGCCGGCACGGAGAAAATAGTTCAGGCTGGGAGTGAACTCGTTCGCAGCCGGGCCTTCCCTTCGGCCGGCATGGTCAAAGCGTTGCAGTCCTGGGTGGCATGGAAGCTCGGCCGCGCTGCTGAGGCCGAACGCGCCGCCATCGAGGCTTTGGACCAGTGGCGGCCAAATATGGTCCGCTATCCTTTCTGGGCCATCTGCCTGTGGCCGCTGATAGCGGTTCGCCTGGCGGAAGGACGTCACGCCGCCGCCGTCGAAGCGGCCAGCGAGCTCCTGCGCCCGCCACAAATGCGATTTCCTGACGAGCTGGAGGCGGATGTGGCCATGGCTATCTCGTCATGGGACAACGGGGACGCGCCGGCGTCAGTACAAGCCTTGAAAAGGGCGCTGAATTTAGCGCAGGAACTACGCTTCGCTTAGTCGTGCTGCGGGGCCCAGTGGCGAAGCTGACAGCCGACTTCGTGCAGCAGCGCCGTCATGGTCGCGCTGGCCACCCTGGACATGATGGCTCTGTCGATGGTGGCCCCCAACCGGCCCATTGGCGGGTCATAAGAGGCGATGATCGACAACCGCGATGTCAACTCCCCGTCAGCGGCCAGTTCCAGGTTGCCGTCCAGCGTTGGGAAAAGCTGCCCCGCGGGCCTGGTGACCTCCCAGCGCAGCGGCAGGAGGTAACGGTCACCGCTTTGGTGGGCGGGCAACAACCGGACCAACACGTCTTTAGCCGGCCCCTGGCTGCCTCGTGGCCCCACGGGCATGAGGAAGACCAGTCCCTCTTGTACCGCACGGCGCGACTCGGCCACCAGGCCGCCATCGGCCACGGCGCGGTCCAATGCCTCTTTGGCCACGCCTAACGGCAATGGGACGAGCAATTCGGCCTCGACGAACATGACACCTTCCAGTAAGCCAGCCTGAGGGGCGTGCAGCTAGGGGACAAAGTCCTCTTGTGCCGGAGCCCAACGACCTGGTGCCGGCGCCCAACGACCTGGTGCCGGCGCCCAACGACCTGGTGCCGGCGCCCAACGATCTCGCGGCGAAGGGCCCGAATCGAGCGTTTCGGGTTTTACTGGGCCGGGCCGACCCAAGACGAAACGGTGACGAGCGTGCCTACCGGGTCGTAGCCGTACACGACGGCTCCGGCGGCCGGGTCGACTTCGACGCAGCCATTACTCTGAGGGTAGCCGTAGCCGTAGCGCGGGTAGGCATGGATGGCATCCCCTACGGAAGGCAGGAAATAGCTGGCGTAGGCCACCCATACCGAATAGCAAGACCCGTCGATGTCACAACCCTTCATCAAATTTGGGTTCTGTTTGTACTCCACGGGCCACGTGCCCTGTGGCGTGTACGCCCCCGGCACTCCAGTGTTCACCAGAGTGTTGTAAATAAAACTGCCGTCCTGCCAGACATACAGCGTTTCGGGCAGGCTCTCGGACACGATGACATAGTCGTACGGGCTGGTGTCCATTTGATGTTTGGCCACCGCTTCTATGAGAGCGTGCCAAACCGGTGCGCTGGCCACGCCATCGGCCACCATACCCTGGGCCATCTCGAACTGCATGACCCCTCCGGTGGTCAGCAGGTTGAGTTGCCCGGGTTGCCATTGCTGCTGCAGGGAAACCGGCGTCCCGGGATAGGCCCAGCTGAAAGTGCCGGCCAACGGGTTGACAGGGACTAGCTCGGGATCCGCAGGTTCCCGCTCCAGTACGGCCTTGCGGTTGTCCACGTCACCGGTGGGGGTAAACCGCAGCGGCAAGTACCCAAGCATGGCCAGGTCTTGCTGGAGGGTCAGCACGGACGGAAGTCGGGTGGTGAACTTGACCACGACGGGCCCCGTACCCGTGTTGCCCCCGCTCACAGGTATGCTCAAGCGGTAAGTGGTATCGAACTCCCAATCGTTCGTGGGGATGAACTTCAGGTGGCCGGCGGTCTCGTCCCATTGCCCTGTCATCGGAGGGGATATCACCGGAAGCGGGGTGGCCAGGCCCGGCGCCCGGTTGTACGTGACGACGATGGGGGCACGAAAGCCGATCCCTGTGGCCCGGTTGGCGGGCGTTACCTTCATGACGGTTAGCGCCGGCAACGGGTTGGTGGTAGTCGTAGCGAGAGGGATGGTGATCGCGGGCGCCGCTGCGGTGGGCGCCGCCGCCACCGGTTTTGTCTTAGCGGCTGGCGCTTTACCGGCCAGAGAGGCGGTAGAACTGGTCGCCCCCAGTGCCACCGCGACAACCAGCACAAGGACGCCAGTGCGCCCCAACTGCCCCGACCGGCCCCCAACGTTGGGCACGAACGTAGCCTACCTTGAGCAGGGCCCAGGACCGGCACATTCCTGATCCCGCCGCTGTCGAATCGGGTGCATCTGTGATCGGGCCCCCGGTGCGCTCACTATAAAAGATTGCCTCCGGGCTAGCTGTGCTGGAGCTTGGCCACCGCCTCTCGAAGCCCCGTTATGTACCCGATAGCGAAAAGGCGGCCCAACACCGAATAGCCGAACGTGTCGTTCGACTCGCCCTCCAGGGCAGGCACGTGGTCGGGGCGCATTGGGCCTTCGAACCCAATGTCGAAATAGGCCCGCATGCACTCGAACATGTCAGTCGGGCCCTCGTCATGGAAAACCTCTACAAAGTTGTGGGCGTCACCCTCCACATCCCTGAAATGGGAGAAGAAAATGCGCCCATCTCGCCCCAGGCGACGGATGAGGGCCGGAAGGTCGTCGGTCATCAAGGTGAAGTTGCCTTGGCAAAACGTGACCCCGCTGTACTGGCTCGGGACCAGGGCCAGGACGCGCTCGAAGGCCTCAGATGAGCCCATTATGCGGGGGACTCCGCGCACCTCGCTTATCGGCGGGTCGTCGGGGTGGAGCGAGATCCGCACTCCCGCTTCCTCCGCCACCGGTACGACGGCCCGCAGAAAGTATTCGTAGGCCTCCCAAAGCTGGCCGTGGGTGAAGCTCCCCGGTTGTACCAACGGCGGGGCCTGGCGCATGATGTTGTCGTCATATCCGCTGGAAAGGGCGCCGCCTCTCAGCGGTACGGAGATCGACGTGCGGGCCCAGCTGGTGATGGCCACCCAGTTGTAGCAGAGGGTGGGTATGCCGAGCTCCCCCATGGCCCTCAGTTGCGTGCAGAACCACTCGATCTGTTCGTCACGGCCGGGCCGGCCGAGGCGGACGTCGTCCATGGGCGCCGTGTCCTCGATAACGGCGAGTTCGAGGCCGTAAGCCCGGTACTGTCCTTGAAGCCGTTCGATGGCGGGACGCTCCCAGGGGCGCTCGCCTTTGGGAGGGGCGACGTAGCGGCCCGGCACCAGGTGCTGAGCTCCGGCCTTTGGCCACCGCCATTGCTGTTCAGCCCCGTCAAGAAGGCTCACCACCTGGTCGACGCCGGCCTGTTTGACGATGCGCCACAGCGGTGCCGGCGTGGGTTCGAGTAATTCGGTGATGGTCAGCACGCTGGGCTACTGTTCATCGCTTGTCTCCGCCGGGGGCAACAAGTGCCACGCCGGCGAGCAAACCTCCGTCGACTCGTATATCAGCCCCGGTAACGAAGGATGCCAGCGGGCTGACCAGGTAAAGCACCGCGTCGGCAATTTCCCCGGGCCGGCCGACGCGACGCATCGGGTACATCGACCCCCACTCCTGTATGACCCCGTCCGCGTTGTCCGGCGACACCTCACGTGCCGCTTCCCGCAGCATGGGTGTATCGATTGACCCCGGGGAGATGCTGTTGACGCGGATGCCTTCGTGGCCGTGGTCGACGGCCATGGCCCTGGTCATGGCGACGATGGCACCCTTGCTGGCGGTGTAGGCCACGACGTTGCGCTGGCTGGCTACGGCCTGCCCGGAGGAAATGTTCACGATAGCGCCGGAACCGTTCTTTCTCATCAACGGCACCGCGTGCTTCGCCATCAGGAACATGCTCTTGACGTTTACGGCCATTACCCGGTCCCACGCTTCCGGTGACGTCGACTCCACTGTCCCGTACCACTGGATACCGACCGAATTGACCAGAGCGCTGAGCCGGCCATGGCGCTGGGCCACTTCGGCCATAAATGCGCCCACTTGCTCCGGGTTGGAGGCGTCGAGAACGGTCCCACGCGCGTCGCCTCCGGCGGCCCGAAGCTTGCTCTCGAGGTCCGCCACTCCGTCAGGGTCGTTGGCCGCGAACTCGACCACCGACCCGTGCTCTACGAAGCGCTCGACTACCGCTCGACCGATCCCGGAACTGCCTCCGGCGACTACGGAAACGGTGCCTTCCAGCAGCCGGCCCGTACCGGCGGCGATCACGGTGCCTCCGACAAGCCCGCGAAGTTCACGTGAACCTCACCTCCACGCGTCCCAACGGCCCGAAATCGGCGCTGGCCACATCACCCGGGCTGGCAAAACAGTGCCCTGTGCATGTCCCTGTGCTGACTACCTCTCCGGCCGGTATTGGCCGGCCGTGCTCTCGCGCCCAGTTGATCATCCAGGTGAGGCTGGTCACCGGATGGCCCATCGCCGCCTTCCCCTGGCCGGACTTGATGTACCAACCGTTGAGGTACAAGTCCATCCCTGAGGTCACCAGGTCCACGTCTTGCCAATTGGCCACCTCGGTCCCACGGATGAGAGCGGCTCCCCCGCCGTTGTCCAGGCACGAGCCAAAATATGCGCTGGCGCCATACCAGTCGAGGAACACGGTGTCGCCGAGCTCGAGCGCGGGGAACAGGGCATCGATGCCGGCGGCGGCATCGGCCTCTGTGTACTCATCCTCCCGCACCGGGAAATCCAGTCCGAGCCGGAAGGCAAACTCGCACTCGATGTTGCGGTAATTGATGAAGGACTCAGGGCCCAGGGATGCGCCGCTGGGAAATACGGTCCCGTCATATATGCGTCCCGGAGAAGGCCCCGGTACGCCCTCGGCCCGCCGAATGTCTTGACTGGCGGCTCCGATCTTCCAACCCACTCCCCGAAGGCCCCGGCGGGCGTCCAATGCCAACACCACGCTCATCACAGAGGTCCAGTCGCGTGTGCGCAGCCGCTCGGGCAGTTCTACGGACCGTCGCTCGGCCCGGCCCTGGGCGATGATGTCCACCACTTCGTCAACCTCGAGAGGCGACAACGCGGTGGTCCGGGGCCATGGCACAGCTGACGACGGAGGCGTCGGCCCGTAAATAAACCGACCGCGTTCGCCGATGTCGGGGGGACGTCCCGTCACGTTCGTGGGGTCGTCTGAGGCGAGAACTCCCGGGCCATTGAGACCGTTGGCGCCTCCCGTGACCAGTTTGCCGGGCTCGGTCGGCCTTGGTGGGGTGTCGGGCAAGTCTTAGCTCCTTCGTCGAGTTACTGTTTCGCCGGTTTTGGCACCGGGGTTTCGGCACCGGGGTTTCGGCGCCTGGGTTTCGGCATCTGGGAATTGGCCGTGCCGGTACCGGTCATGCTGCTCTCTGTCTTTAGTGTGGTCGGCCTTTGATGTGGTTGGCCTCTGTCCCTAATTACCGATAAGTGGCCTGGCGCTCTATTTGGGCTCCGGCGGTGCCAGCACGCCCGCTTGCAACGCGCTCCGGAAATGCTCGATAGTGGCCCGAACTCCTTCCTCGATGGGGACGTTTGGCAGCTCGCCGACCAGTGGCTCGATGGTCGGAGATTCGAGCAGCGCCGGCACCCGCAAGGGCGCCGCCTCATACGTTATGAGGCCTTTGGCATCGGGCAAAATATCCTCTATCAAATCGACGAGGTGTGCCATGCTTATGCGTCGGCCGGGGACGTTGCAGCAGACGGCGTCCCCAGATGCCCTGGCGGCACGGGCAGAGGCGATGAACGCAGCCGCGCAATCCGGGGCGTAGGTGAGCAGTGCGCTGCCACCAAACCTGATGTGGTAGGGCACGCCGGCGGTGGCGGCGAGCATCGCCACGGTAGGCCCGGAGGTCATACCCTGGTCCCGTCCCGGCCCGTACACGACGAAGGGCCGCAAGCCGATAGAGCCCAGGCCGTGGTCCATGGCGTAGATGCGCGCCGTCCCCTCGTTCGCCATTTTGTAGACGCCATAGTGGTTCTCCGGCAGGAGCGGCGAGGTATCGGACACCATCCCGCTCGAGAAGTACGCGCTGCTCCCGTACACGCCGCCCGAGCTGGCATAAACGAGGCCTGTCGGGCGACCGGCACGGCGAGCGGCCTCGAACATGTTCACCGTCCCGACGACATTGACCATGGCCCCGAGCGGGGGGTCGGCGGCGCAGAACGGGACCTGCAAGCCGGCGAGATGGACGATGTGGGTGACCTCCCGTTCCGCCACTAGCTCTAGCACTGTTTTCGTCGCCGTCACGTCGAGGGCGACGAAGTCCAACTTGTCATCCACTCGTGGGTGCGATACCAGATTGAACCGGCGCAGGTCCTCGCTCAGATCTGAGGCGATGACCTCGACACCAGCGTCGAGCAAACGCCGCACGGTCCAGGCGCCGATGCACCCTCCCGCCCCGGTGACGAGGAACCGTTCATTTTTACCGGACATGATTATTCTCTTTCTGCCTCGTAGGTACCCAGGCCGCCTCGAGGAGGCCTTCACGGGCCAGGTCGTAGAGGTGGGCACGAGCCGTGGCCACCGTCTGGGGTGAAACCGGTGGATTGGTGCCGACTGTCTCGCCAATACGGGTAGCCAGCTGACGGGTGGTCACCGGTGCCGGCCCGCCATTTTCTACCAACTCCCGAGCAGTGGCGTCGGCCAGATCGACGAACGCCAGGCTTTCCCGCAGGAAATCCAGGCCCCGCGGCCTGTCCATGGCCGGCACATGAGCGGGGCACAGCGACTCAAATGGGACATCCAGCAAACGCGACAAACCCCAGCGGGTGTCACTGACATTGACATACAGAGGCGCGAACACCGATTGGCCGTCACTGCTCGGTATGCCCCTCCCCTGGACGGCATCACCAGTGAAGAGCGCCTTGCTCGCCCGGTCGAACAGGGCGCAGTGGCCCCAGGTGTGGCCGCGCGTCTCGATCACATCGAGCACCCGGTCACCGACCGCGACGGTGTCGCCGTCGCGGAGAAGGACGCCCACACGGGGCTCGGGGACGCACAGGCTGGCCAGGAAGTCCCGGGTGCCCGATAGGTCGAGCGTCCCGGGGTAGTCGTCCCAAAAGCGCGTCCACTGATGGTCGAAAGACTCGACCCACGGTGTGTCCGCCAGCGGCGCGGCAATGCGAGCGAGCGGAGCGGTGCCCAGCCATGAGCTCTGACCTCCGGAATGGTCCGGATGGCCGTGCGTGGCGACCAGGAGGTCCGCACTGGACGGGTCGAACCCGACCTCTCGTACGGCTGCGTCGAGGGTGGCAGCAAATGTGCTGCGGATCCCGGGGTCAATCAATGCGAACAGGTCCCCGTCGGCCAGGAGGTACGTCCACAGCGGCGCATTGCAGACCTCCGGGTAGTCCGTCGGCAGCTGGTACATGCCACCACCGAGGTCACGGACGGCCTGGCCGCCGCCATCGGGTACTTCTTGACCTCTGGATGCTCGGTGAGCGCTCACCACATCTCCTTCCGGACTAGAGCGAGAGCGCATCGGCGCCTGTGCGGGCGCCGGCCGGCCGAACGCCTTGGTGATAATAGGCTTGGCTCTCCCTCTGGAGGAGGGCCCAGGCTGCTTGTATGGGCCGCCAACGGCAATGCATGCCGGCGCCCTCGCCCGGGCCCTCGCAGGAGAGAGGCCGCTACGCCGGCACCGGGGCAGGAGGCTTCGGTCGCGCGGCCGGTCCCGGGGACGTGTCCACCGAAAGACCGTACAACTCCCGGTAGCGAGAGTTGCTGGTCAACAATTCCGCGTGCGTCCCGACCGCCCAGGAATGACCGTCCGCCACCAGGATGCGCTGTGCCCGCAGAGCGGAGCCGAACCGGTGAGCGATCACGATCAGGCTGCCGCCTCTGGTGCGGAAGGCCGCTTCTGCTCGAGCCTCGGCCGCGCTGTCCAGGTGGCACGTGGCCTCATCGAGGACCACGATCGAGGCCGGCGACAGCCAGGCCCGGGCCAGAGCGACCGACTGGCGCTCTCCGGCAGAAAGAAGCTGCCCACCGGGGGGCAGTGTGGCCTCGAGACCACCCAGCCGCTGCACGGTCGCGTCGAGCCCGAACGCTGTGACGGCCTGCTGCACCTGCTCGGTCGTCGCCCCCGGGCAAAGGTAGGTCAGGTTTTCCTGCACGGTCCCGGCGAAAACATAGGCCTCCTGCGGGATGACCGCGATGGCCCGGTGCAGCTCCGAGGGCGTCCAGTCCTCGAGCGGGTGGCCATCCAGGATGACGCAGCCTTCGGACGGCTGGAGAACGGCGGACAGCAACAGGGCCAGGGTCGACTTGCCGCCACCACTGGGCCCGACGATAGCCAGGTGGTCCCCGGCGGGGACGAGGAGATCCAGGTCGTTTACGACGTCGACGGCTCCCTCGCCGTAGCGGAACCGGAGGCCATGCGTTACCAGGGCCATCGCCGGAGCCCGCTCCGGCCGTGGAGCGAGCTCGGACGGCATCGTCGGCGGCACCGGGCAGGGGCGCGGCTTCGGCCGTCTCCGCAATCCGGCTGGTGAGCACGCCGAGCTGGACCAGCCAACCACCGCCGCTGTGCACCATGGTGCGTAATGCAGGAGCGAGCGCAGTGGTCACGTACGTTACGGCCCCAACGGCAGCGCCTATGCTGAGCCGCCCGGACGGCACGAGGAGCGCCGCCAGCCCCAGCACGACCAGAAGTGGCAGCTGAGCACCTAGCGCCACGACCAGGGCCCGAGCCGTGTTCGCTTTCGCCACAGCTGAGGCGGCCGCGGCTGACGTAGAGGCGGCGCCGACCAAGCGCGTGGTCGCCCAGTCGCCGGCGCCGTGAGCGGTCACGTCCCTCATTCCGGTGAACACGGCCGCCGCCTGTTCCGCTAGTTGCTCGTCGGCGATGGCGGCCGCTCGCTGGCTGGTCGCCACCCGTCGCACCAAACGCGCATAAAGGACCATCGACATGAGGACCAGCGGGGCCACTGCCGCCGCCAGTACCGGTGAGAGCACGGCCAGCCCGATCACGGCGGCCACGATGGGCAGAAGCAGTTGCCGGAGGCTGCGGGACAATGCACCCAGGAGGTTGCGGACGACTTCGACCTGTTCGACGCAGCGGGACACGTTGCGGCCGCCGCTCGAACTGAAGTCCGTACCGGACGCCAGTGCCCCGGTGGCGACGGTAGTGACGAGGCTGTTACGGACCCCCTCGACAACGTCGGCGCACCACGGGAACAAGCGGCAGGTGGCGAACGCCGCTATCCCGAACAGCGGGACCAAAGCACCGAGGCAAGCGAGGCCGACACCGGGTTTGCCAACCAGGAAGCCGTGGTTCAAAGCGGCGGCGATCAGCAGCCCGGAGAGCAGGGCAGGCAAGCTGCCCAGCGCGGACCAGAACAGGACCCGGGCCAGCGCCCGCTTGTGCTCGGCCAGGTTGCGCCGGACGAGGCGCCATCCGGCAATAGTGCTCATGATTGGGCCACCTCCTCGGCCACGCCCGGTGCGACAGTGGCCAGGTAGGCAGGATCGTGACGGAGGTCCTCGTGAGGCGCGTAGCCCTTTACCCGGCCGTCTTCCAGCCAGAGCACGAGGTCGGCCCGGGCGGCCGTCGTGACCCGCTGGGTGACGGTGATCATGGTGCGGCCGCGCCTGGCTTGCTCTACGGCCGTCATCACCTCGAGCTCGGTGGCCATGTCCAGGCTGCTGGTGGCGTCGTCGAAGACCAGGACGCGAGCCGGGCGAGCCAGGGCCTGAGCGATGCCAAGACGTTGCAGCTCCCCGCCCGAGAACGGGGCCTGCTCGAGGGGTGTGTCGTACCCGTGCGGGAGCCGCCGTATAAACGCGTCGGCACGTGCGGCCCGAGCGGCCTCCATTGTCCGTACCGTTATGGGCTTGCCGGTTTCGCCCTGGCCGGCCGCTCCAAGAGAGATCAGCTCGTTGACGGTTGAGCCAAGGCGGGCCGGCCTTTCGAACGCGTAAGCGACCGCAGCATGGAGGTCACCATCCCTGAGCGAGCCGACCGCTGTCCCGTCGATTGTCACGCTGGCCCTCGTCGGGCTCGACCAACCGGCCAACCAGGGCAGCCAGAGTTGATTTCCCAGACCCGGACCGGCCGACCACGGCCACGGACGCCCCCGCCGGTACCGTCAGCGTGACCCGGTCGAGAACGGTGTGCCCGTCGCGACTGACACGTCACGTGGTCGAAATGCAGTTCGCCGTTCCCGACTGGAGGCAGCGTGGCTGCCGCCTCGCCGGCGAACGGCCGGCCCCTTAGCCGTTAGGACTTCGTTCACCCGGGCTATCCCGGTTCGAGCCTGGACCAGCCCGGTGGCGGTATCCAGGCTGTCGAAGCCAGCCATGGCCAAAGCCACGTAACCGGCGGCGGCCACAAGTTGTCCCGGCTGGAGGCGCCCATCTGAGACCCCCAGCCCGGCGACGGCCAATACCAACACTTCGACAGTGGACAGCAACAGGGCGGTTTGCCAGCTCACCCGGCGTTGGCTCGACCAAAGCCCCCGGCCCGACTTTGGTCAACTTCGCCAGCGGGGCTGTCACTCTGGCTACTTCCCGGGCCTGCGTGCCGCTCACCTGGATGGTACGCATGCCGGCGTGGGCATCTAGCAGCCGGGTGGCGATCTCGGATTGCAATTTCCGGTAGTGCCCGGTCAGGTTGCCGGCGTCGACGACAAACCGGCGCACGACGACCATAACTACGGGGACGGCCACGAGAAAAGTGACGGTTAGACGCCAATCGATAAGCGATAGCGCCACCAGTGCACCGATCGCCACGGCCACGGAGACGGCGACGGTTACCGCCGTGGGCAAAATGGTGGCAGGCGTTGTCGTGTCCAGTGTCAACCGGGAGGTCAGGTCGCCGCCGGAAAACTTCGAACGGGCCGACGGCCCCAAACTGATCACGTGAGTGATCAACCGCTGGCGAAGGAAGAGGACCGATTTGGCGACATAAGTTCCCGTCGCAAACGTCCCGATAACCCCTGAAATGATGGCCGTGGCCACCACCGCGGCCAACCAGGCCAGGGACCGGCCGGCGGGTGCGCCTCGGGAAATGGCGTCCACCACGCCCCCGATCGCCCCCGGCTGCAGCAAGGCAGCCACGCCCGTCCCGATGGCCGCCGCGGTGGCGACGGCACTCCGCCCGGGCGCCGCCAAGAGCGCTCCGGCCAGTAGGCCGGGCCTCTCTCTCAGTGCAATTGTCGACATCAATAACTCCTCACGGACGAAAGCGGGGCACTGGGTCGGCTAACATTGGGGGAACCGGTACTGCTCGACCGGCCCCGCTTGGACCGGTACGGCTTCGGCCGGTTGAGGTCCTACAACTGGGCCTGAGTGGCAGTAGTACGGAAAGGGTGCCGGACGGTGTGAGCCGAGTGGTCCACACCGTCCGGAGTGATTTGGTCGCTAAGCGGATCAGACCAGGACGTCGGTGATCTCGCAGGTACGACCACAAGTGAAGAGGCAGGTAAAGGCGCAGTATCAAAAGACCAGCCTCGTTCAGTTCGTCGAGGCCGGCGGATTGTGCTTCCGGCAGAGCCTGCAACTCGGCAATGTCAGTGGTTATCACAGTTGGTTCACCTCCTTTCGAGTGTCTCGTAATGTGGATGGGGACCTGGTAAAGGGTTCGGGCGGGGCTGCTGGCAAAAGCGGACCACCCGGTCGAATATCAATTTCTGGTGGCCGTCCACGGTGGGGTCGTGGCCTGCACCCGGGACCTCCATAAGTTCCGCACCTGCGTGCCCGCCAGCTATCAGGCGCTGGTAAAGCGACCTTGACTGCCCGACGGGGACGACGTCGTCTTCGGTGCCATGGACGAGTAGCACCGGGGCCGCGATTTCCCCACAGCGTTCCCACACGTCCTGGGCTTTGCCGTCGACTACCGGGACGGTCAGGCCCCCTAACCTCTCGATGAGCATCCTGGTGGCCTCACCGGCGTTGCGGGTACAGACGCGGCCCCGAAAGGAACGGGGCGAAGGCGATACACCCGCTCCACAGTGTCGGGTCGGCGGCGGCGGCCAGCAAGGCCAGGAAAGCCCCGTAGCTGGTCCCGAGCACGATCGGGCGGGTAGCTGTAGCGGCCCGGTCTGACCGCAAGGACCGGGCAATGGCCAGGACGTCGTCGAGGTCGGGGCCTCCCCACCCGGCCCGGATGGCCAACGCATGTGCGGTCCCGTAGTGAGTGCTGCCGCGCTGGTTAGGAGCCAATACGCCGACGCCGTTGTCGGCCAGGGCACGAAAGAGCGGGTTGAAGTTCAGTCGCCATGCGCCCAGCGGGCCCCCGTGCAAAGCAATTACTACCTTGTCGGACTGGTAGGGCTGGCCGTAGCTGACTGTCTCCACTGGTCCGGCGGCACCTGAGAAGACGACGGAGCGGGCAGGAATTCGCCCCGTTTTATCCGGCTCATTGGCGTTTTCGTTAGCCAATGACCAGCCGGGCGCACGGCGTCGCATAGTGACAATGCCCGCCGGGCGGGAGGGAGTGCTGTACACGAAGTGGGCCCAGGAGCGGTTGAAGACGCCAGGCCCAACCACTACGCCAGGTGGCGCGTTCACGGGCTTGGTACGTCCCGAGGACCAGTGATAGACGGAAAGCCGAGAGGTGGCGCCCACTTCGTGGGCCAGGAGCAGGAGCCGCCCCTGCCGTTCCAGTGCAATGAGCCGGACCTCGTGCCCGTTCCGGTGCAGCGCGGGCGGGAACCCGATCGGGCCGCAATCCGGGCGTCCGACGCCGAGCCGGACCTCGCCGGTCAGGTCGGTGCTTATCACCAGCACCCCGGCATTGGCGCTGAAGGCGACCAAGCGGTCGTTGCTGGTTTTCGAAAGCGACAGGACGGTCTCGCATAACCCGGTGGTGAGGTCCACCGCCACTCCGTCGCACGGCCGCCCGTCCACGGTCACCTCACCGCCGAGCCGTTTTCCCGAACCGTCAAGCCAGATCCCGCCGGTGAAAATGCCGGGTGTCCGTGCGAGGGGCTGAAGACACCCATCCGTGCTGATCCTCCAGATGGTGGAACAACGGTCCTCAGCGTGGCTCACCGCTAGCGCCAGGGTTTCCGCCCCTGTCAAGCTGGGTAGACCGGGGCCACCGCTTGGCCTGGCCGGCATGGGGATCAAACGAAAGCCGGCCAGTTCTGTCGTCATCAGACGGCGCACCGACGGTTCCCCGCACTCCGGGGTCACCAGTTCGACCTGCTGGCCCCCATCTCGGTGATGGCAGACCAGGGCCCGTCGTTTGGAAATGGGCAAGAGCTGACTGTGAGGTCCCAGCGAGGGCATGGCGACCGGTGTGTGGCTCGTCGGCCCTGTCGGCGCCAACTGTGAAATTTCCAGTACCGGAGAGCGCCCCGGACCGATGACCGTGCAGGCCACCGAGCGGCCGTCCTCAGCAAACCTCCATGAGAGCCGGGTGTCCAGCTCCGGCGCGCTGGCGTTATCAAGCAGCAGCGCCACTGTCCACCATCCAGAGCCGGGGGCCGCCATAACGTAGCCGCAAGAAAAACGAGAGCACACCGGCCAGGCCGACGTTGAAATCCGGAGTGCGGGTGCCCGGCTGGTCCCCGAAAGTACACAAACCGTCCTGCACCACCCTTCGGTCGAACAGGACCGCAGCGAGATCTCTAGCCCAGAGGTGATAACGGGAGTCGCCGAGAAAGTCGCCCGCATCAAGGAGAAAATCGCCATTCCCGGCCAGGCCGTGGCAGTACGCCACGCCCGAGCGCCACTTGGCCGCCATTACGGCTCGGGCCGCCCCTTCGAGCACGGGAACGAACGAGTCGTCCCGGCTGGCCCGCCACCATCTCAGCAAGAACGACCCGATGCCGGACGCTCCGTTGCACCAATGCGGCAACAGCCCGGCCGGCGTGTCCGGCCCCTCTCCCCAGCCAATCAGGTCGTGCCATCGGGTACAGCACTCGACCAGCGACGAGGCGGCGGCAGAGGCAATGGCGTGACAGTCCTCTCGACCAGAGGCCATCGCCATCTCCAGCAAGAACGTGCCGATCCCGGCGGTGCCGTGAGCAAACCCGTAGAACGTGCGGCCGGCAAAACTCGACCGGAACCCGTCGGGGGTGCGCCAACCAATGAGGTCGTTCGAGATGCGCTCCACGTCGCGCAGCAATGAGTCAGCGCAGCGTCCGGCAGCAGTCAGGAACCGGTCCTGCCCCGTCCCCCTGTAAAAGTGAAGCAGGGTGAGGCCCAGCCCGGCGCGGCCGTGAGTTATATCGGGGCCGGGCCAGTCCGGCGGCAGCCTGAGGGCCAGCCCGACGGCCTGCTCGATCAGGTGGTCGTCTCCCAGGGCACGACCGGCGTCGAACAGGCTCCACGCCTGCCCGGCGGCGCCGAAATGCACGCCCACCGGGGCGAAAGGCATGGCATTGGCCCGCGCCACCAGCCACGTTGCGGCGGGGGCGACCAACTCCAGGATTTCGTGGTCGCCGGTGCACTGCCAGGACTGGACCAGTGCGCCGATGACGCCGGCCACCCCGTGCTGGACGTTGCGCGGGTCGGTGGTGGCGCCGAACGTCGTCGCAGGCCAAAACCGCTCGCTCCCCGGGCCGAGCCGATGACCTGATGGCAACCAGCGCGTCCTTCACGACCCGGTCGGCGCTGGCGTCCGGTAGGGACCGCAAATCGCTGAGGGTGGCCTCGTCCAGTTGGCGGCGAGATGGTCGCACATTTTTGACGCCGCTGACCTCCAGCCGTCTCAACATGATGCTGGCGCCGGCGGCTGACGGGCGCTGGCTCGGGTCCGGGTCGGTCAACGCCAGTGCCAGCTGGCGGGCCAGCGCCGGCACCAGCTGAGCGTGCACTCCGGACCTCAGCCATGTGGCCACCGGGTGCGCCGTCCGGGCCGCAGGGCTCTCCGGGTCTATATAGGGATCCTCGCCCGTAAACAGGAAACACAGGATGGCACCCAGCGCAAAACTGTCGTCGCTCAGGGCCGGCCTCAGGCCGGCGGCCTGGCCCGGGCTCCCGTAGGCCGGGGTCAAAGCGCGGTGCCCGGCGTCGAGATGGGCCTGGTAGGCCCCGACGCCGTCCGTCGTCACCGCCAATTCGAGGTCGATCAACCTGAGGTGACCGTCGGGCTGAACAATCAGGTTGTTGGGCGTGAAATCGCGGACGATGACGCCGTGCTGGTGCACAACGGCTAGAGCCGTGGCCACCTTTTGCGCCACAGCCAGCGTCTCGCCTGCCGCCGGCACCTCGTCCTCCCACCGGGTAGCGTTCCAGGCTCGCAGTGTCTGGCCCGCTACGGCCTCTTCGGCGAGAAAGCTGTCCCCTCCCTGCTGAAAAAAGGCCAAAAGCCTCGGCGTAACGCCGGTCGGTTGCAACAAGCTGAGCACGTGGGCCTCGTTGGCTAACAGGTTGCGGACGTCGAGGCCGCGCTCGTCGCCGCCTACATGGGCGCGAGCCTGCTTGACCACTGCGTCCTGGCCCGTCCGGTTGTCGATGGCCTGGAACACGCCACCCTTGTTGGCGTACCGGAGCGCTTGGCGCACCACGAAGCGGTCACCCAGGAGGACTTCGGTCGCTTGGCCCCGAGCTTTTCGGCTGGCTCGGGGATCGGCGGCTCGGCGATGGGCGACCGCACCCAGGCCGGCGGAGCAAAATGAGCAGTACGCCGGTCCTCGACCAATTCGCCGTCTGGCCCGATAATGGCGTGGACCAGGTCGCCATCGTTCGAAATGAAAGTGCGGCCCCGGAAGGCGCCGTAGCGATAGTGGACAAGTCCACCTGGCCGATAAGGGCGGTCGGAGAGGATCACCGGCCCAGGTAGGCCGGCCGTAGCCCGGTCGAGGGATGCCATCAGGGCCACCGCTTGGTCGTCGTCACGCGGGTAGACGGTGATGAACTTGCCCGACGACGGTCGGGGGCAATGGTTGCTGTTGAGCGAAGCGAGATCGGCGGCGGTCGAAGCCACTTTGAAGGGCGCGCCCGCGTCGATCAGGACCGGGACGGCTCGGCGCAGCACCTCGTCGGCACTGGCCAGGGTGGCTGAGATATGGAGCTTCCACCCCTGGTCTCGTTGCGGGACCTCGGGTGTGGCGTATGTCCAGGTCCCCAGCCGGCGCACCTGCCAGTGGCAGTGCCCTGAAGTGCTCAGTCGTTCCGCTACAAAGTCGCCGTAGTGTGCCCTGGCCGTAGCCACGTCAACAGGCATGGGTTACAGTGCCGGGAGCTACCCCTTCAGATACATAAAGTTTTTGCGCCCACCACCGGCCCTACTCGGCTAGCCGCATCGACAACTCGACCGTCCACTTGGTCTTGTGCGGCTCGACCTCGGGGTCGGTCCAGAACGCCTCGTAGCGACACGCAAACGCGTCTCCCTCAGGCACAGTCCAACGGTCCAGGACCAAGCCGTTGTCGCGGGCCCAGTCTTGCAAGGCGCCGTTCGCCCTCCGCGCATGGTTCTTATAGCTCAACGTTGCGTAGCGCCCGGCAGGCATCGACCCGCTCCGGAGCCTCGGATGGTCGAGTTGTACGTACCCAGCGGTGAAGTACCCCGCCTCCAGGTCCATCGGGCCCTCCATGTCGATGACATGGAGGCGGAGAAAGCCGTACCCGACCGTTTCCAGCGCCGCCTCTTTGATTTCGCTGCGGGCTTCAGCCAAGAGCCGGTCCCGCTCAGCCAGCATGCCCCGGAAAGGCGTTATTACGCGAATGCCCACGTACGGGATTTCGGCCCGCTCCTCGACTCGTGCTGGCTCGACGATCTCCATAGGTGGCACGCTAGACCTGCGGGCGGGGGCCGTCTAGCGCCACGCCAAAGTGCCCTTTTCACTGAGGGAGTGGCCTTAGCGTTGTGTGGGCTGGCTGACACTGGGATCTTCGGGGGCGACGAAGTAAGTTGGAGGCCAAGATATGGACGGGACGGCCATGAACTTGAAAAGCCAGTTAGAACGCGACTCCTACGTCATAGTGGACGACCTCTTCGATCCGGACGTCGATTTCGCCCCCCTGTACGACGAATGGAGCGCGGTCCTCGACGACGTCGTGGCCAGGCTTACCTCTGAGGGCGCCATACGTGCTTCCTTCGACGCTCTGCCCTTTGAGCAGCGGTTGGTAGCCGTCACGGAAGACAGCGGTCACCCCATTTCGGGCCACTTCGACATCTCGCTCCCTCAGGGCAACATCCGCCCCGACACACCCGTATGTGCCTGCCCGGCGGCATTTCGGCTGCTGACGAAAGACAGTCTTTTGGATGTAGTGGAAGAACTGATCGGGCCGGAGATCACCTCCAACCCGATCCAGCACGTGCGCATGAAGCTACCTGAGCGAGCATTGTCCGACCGGCGCGACGGGTTGAGCGCGGGTGTGCCCTTCCACCAGGACCAGGGTGTACTACTGCCGGAAGCCGACGACTCGGACATCCTGACCTGCTGGTTGGCCATAACCGATGCCGACGAGTCAAACGGCTGCCTGCAGGTCTACCCCCGAAGCGATCGGGGCCGCTTCCTGGAGCATTGCCCGGGCGACTCGGCAGCCATGCAGGGCCTAAATCAAATAGGGATCCCGCCCCGGCTGCTCCCGGACGCCAGCCCGCAGCCGCTACCGATGCGGGCCGGCAGCGCCTTGTTTTTCAACCGGATGTTGGTGCACGGGTCGCGCGACAACACGACCAGTGACAAGGTGCGGATCAGCTTCGACCTTCGGTACCAGCCGACAGGCCAGCCAAGCGGGCGGCCGATGTTCCCCGGCTTTGTGGCCCGCAGCAAATCGGACCCCAGCTCCGAGCTGAGAGACCCAGCCGAATGGCGCCAACTGTGGTACGACGCGCGCGACCGGCTGGCCGCAGTCGAGACCCCACGTTTCAACCGCTGGAGCGTCGACTCGGCTACGTGCGCCTAGTTTCGGGAAGGGCAGGCGCAGGGGCGCGCCCGTCTCGGTGGTCACTGGCGCGTCAGGGGGCCAGGCGGGCAGCCGCAGTGGCCAAGTGGATTAGTGGGCTAGATCGCCCGGAAGGCTTGCTGAGCACTTCTTCTCAGTGTGAGGACCGTTCTGGGTGCAGAGACTGGTTCTGGGCGCGATCGAGGTCGAAATATTGAAGAAATCGCACCGAGTTTAAACTTCTGCACCCAGAAGGCGGCCAAATCAGGCTATTGCGGTGGAAAAGCCAGCGTGGCCAAGTGGCCGGCTTTACTCCGATCGCAGCGCCTCCGCCGACTTGGCCCTCGCCACGCTTCGAGCCGGGAGCACAGCGACCGCGTTGCTCGCCACGAGGACGACCGGGATAGCCAGGACCACGACCAGGGCTGACAAGGGGTGGTACGTCCACGAGGGGGACCCGGGTGGTGACCGCAGACCATCCCCATCTCCCGACGATGATCCCGAGCGGTATGCCGACGACGAGCCCGACCGTGGCGATGACCGAGGCCTGGAAATAGACGATCCTGCGTGTCGTTTTCTCGTCCAGCCCCAGGGCCTTGAAGACGGCGAACTCGGCCTTGCGGGACCGCCCGGATATGACCAGCACATAGCTCAACGCGGCCAGGCCGAGCACAGCGAGGAAAGCGCCGAGGATAATGGGCAATTGCGAAAGATCCTCGAGGTTGGTCAGCTCGAGGGGAACGCTAACTGGTTCCACGCTCGAATTGAAAGCCGATATTGGTATTCCGAGGTTGGCTGTTAGCCTTCCTATCGGTCCGGTGCCTATCGGGTTATTAGCAGGGTCGGCCTCAGACGCGGCAATGGCCTCGTTTTCCTGGTTGCGGGCGTCGGGAAAGCGCACGACCACGTATTCATTGGGCACCGCCGGCAAAGGTGGCGGTACTACACGGTCAAACTCGGACGTCGTCAACCACAGCCCCTCGTCGAACTCGGCGTGCACATCGCTGGGGAACAGGGCTTCGCCCACCAGTCGCACCCTCTGATGGTCGCCGATGTCGACCCAATCGCCGACGTGGGCCTTCAATGATTTGGCGGTAGCCGGCCCGATAGCAGCTTCGTCCCGGGCCGTTGGGGGGCGCCCGGTGACCATGGCAAAAGTAACGGCCGGCGTGCCGTGGCCGACGTCACGGACGGAGAAAGTGGGCACGCCCACTCCGTCGACAGGCACCAGGTCGCGCCGCACCACAGCCACGGAAGCACCGGGAGCGGCGCGTTCCACGTCGGCCAGGTTGCGGGCAGAGATAGACGTCGAGGTGACGGCGTCCTCCGGCGGGGCGACGGTGGCGCCCCAGGTGACACCGGCCAGCTGCGGGTTGTCCAACGCATGGCGGATGCCGGCATTGATAGTCAGAGCACCAACGACGCCCAGGACACCGATGACGGCACCGGCCAAGGTCGGGCGCACGGGCATGCTGCGGGCGCCGGGGCCTCGCTCGAGAGCCATCTGTGCCCCGATCCCGACAGGCACCGGAGCTACCCGGCCCAGCCAGGAGGCAATGGCCGAACGCTGGGCTTGGAGATGTTTCGCCTCGCGGGACGAGGCGGCCAGAGCGAGCGCAATGGTGCCGGCGACCAGAGATGCGGCGGTCAGAGCGAGGCCGGCTCCGAGGGCGGTCCAGTCGGCGTGGACACCGACATCGGGGTCGACGGTCCGGCCCATGCCGACGGGGAACAGTGGTGACAGCGCAACGGCGCCGGCTGAGGCCCTGTCGGCTGTGAGCAAAATCCGTCGGCGAACGGTGCTCGTAACTACTCGGTGTGCCCGCGGTTACGTCGGCGAGAGGGCAAGTTGAGGACGGCCCGACTTATTGGTGGCCGTGGCGGCGTCATCGCTAATGCTGTACGGCCTTTACAGCGTGCTGGGCTAGCCCTTGGGCAGCATCACATTGCCGAAGGGGCCAGAAGGTGCCAGCCAGAGATCTTGGTACCGGTGGTCTGGCCGGGGGCCGTATCGCCAACGTAGTAATAGAGCAGGTGGCCGTAATAGGTGACCTGATCCGCTTTTTGGCCTTTGGCCTTGCTCACTTCAGACTTCTTGATGCCGGCGCCGAGAGTAAGGCTCCCGGTCGCGGTTAATGCGGGCCAATAAGTCGCACAGGTCCCGGTGCAGGCACTCTTCGTCCCCTGGTCTTTATTGAAGACATAGAGCGAATGGCCGTTAGGGCCGATCAGGAAAATGCCTGCTGCGCCTTTGGCCAGGCTGAGGGTTTTCCCAGTCGCTTTGGCCGGGCCGATTGCTTTGAAATTGATCGACAGGCTGCCACTGGTCGTGCTCGCCGAAGCGGTGGTAGTCGAGATCGTCCCCACACCAAAGACCAATGCGGCGGCCGCGCACAGTCTCGTTAACTTGAGGCTTGATAACTTGTGGGCCCGCTTTGCCAGCATGTCCAGCTCCCTCCTGCCGGGTGGAAGTACCGGCTAATAGCAACTGAGGCGAGGCGCGCCTCACGCTTGCCTTGTTCTTACGGAGGAGCGGGCCAAACGGATCCCCGGTTCAGTGCAGTGGCCACTTGTGCCTCTCCGGTCACGCTGTGAACTGTGACAGAAGTGCTGAGATAAGTGGATGACCGAGACCAACCAGACGTCAGGTCCGCCGGGGTCCCGGAGACAGACGCGTGGGAAGGGCCGCCTGGAAGCCCTGAGCGACGGCGTCTTTGCCGTTGCCATCACGCTATTGGCCCTGGACCTGGCTGTCCCGGCCAACGGCCATTCTGAACGGCACCTGCTCGACGCCATCGGCGACCAGTGGCCGGGGTACCTCGGCTACGTCGTCAGCTTCGCCACCATCGGGGCACTTTGGCTTGGTCACAACGCCATTACCGACTATCTCGACCGCGTCGATGTCACCTTTCTGCGCCTGAACCTGTTGGTGCTACTGTTTGCGTCCTTCCTGCCCTTTCCAACTCGCCTCGTGTCGGAGTACATTTCCAGAGACGCCGCCGAGCGGGTGGCCGCTACCGGGTACGGGCTCACGCTCCTGGCCGCGACGGCGGTCCTCTCACTTTTATGGAGGTACGCTCTCCACGCCCACCTGGTACGGCCAGATGCCAGCGACGAGGAAGTCAAGTTACTGACGAAGCGGCTCAGCCCGAGCCTGGTGGCCTACGGCGTGCTGATAGTCCTGGGGCTCTTTTTACCGGTAGTCGCCGTGGTCGGCTACTTCATCATTGCGCTGTACCTGTTGATCCCTGTCCACAATCCTTGGAGACGGCACGAGCGCACCTGAGTCTCAACGTTGCCCAGAAGATTGATGACAGGCGCTGCCGTTGGGTGTCGCCTTGGTGGCAGGCACAGCGCTGATCTCAGCGCCGGCCCGGGTGAGGTCGGTTACCTGCCGGTCCGGAAGGCGCCGGCTCTGACGCCTCTCCGGCGAAGCTCCTCAGCCAGTTCGGTGGCGGCAGCCTGGTCGTCGGTCAAGCACAAGACGCGCACGCCGTCATGGGACGTCTCGGCCACGGCGAACTCGCTGCGGTAACGGACCTGGGACAGGTCTGCACCTCTCAGTTCGGGAAGCTCTCCGGTCATCGTCTGGACCCTACCCGCGTTGTGGCCACTGCTCTCATCGCGGTGATGGAAATAACTGCCTGCCTCCCGGATGCCCATTTCCCGGCCCTGAAGGCCGTCGCCCGTCAGCGGGTAGTGGTCGCGGCCGGCTCGGCCGTCTTCTGGTTGGGAGGCGTGGTCGAGACGTGCCCGCTGGCGCCCGTCAGCGCCTCTAGCTGCTGGACCGACTCCCCGATGACCTGGGATAGGCGGCGGCCTTCAGTCTCCGCCAACCAGCGCTCGAAGGCGCTCCGGAAGACGGCGATCGCCACCTCGGCTGCGAGGCTCGCCGTTGGCTGCGGGGCACCGCGCTGACGCAGGGCGCCCGCCAACGCAGTCGCCATCGACGCCAGTTTGATCAATTCGCGTTCCTGCAACTCTGCGTTGGCAACGAGGATCCTCTGGCGTTTACGGGCGAAGTCACGACGCTCCTGAAGCGCCTCACCGGCTGCCACGATGCCCTCGGCGGCCGCTTCGAAGGGGGTGGCTTGCTCGCCGGCGCGAGTGACGGCACTCACGAGCACTTCTGTCAACGCGGCGGCACCATCGAACAGGACCTCGCGTTTGTCGGCAAAGTGGCGAAAGAATGTCCGCTCGGTAAGGCCGGCTCGTTCGGCTATCTCGGCCACCGTCGTCTGCTCGAACCCGTGCTCGAGGAAAAGCTCCAGTGCCGCCTCCTGGAGCCGGCCACGAGCGTTTGGCTGCCATCGACCCACGCACCGATTATATTGTGATGGCAGTAGGTGACATCACCGGGTTTGGCAGACTCTTCGGTCATGGCTGCCAGCCAAGCGCCCGATCCGGGTACACGGTTTTGTTTGGTCCCACCCAAAAGCACAGACCTTTTGGCCTTCTTACCCACAGCCATCTGGGGCTACCTCGTTTTGGCCCGTGGGCGCTTCTGGTCGGTGAAAACAGGTTTACCACCCGCAATGTCGGCTCCAGAGACGTGGCCGGCGGTGACCGTAATTGTGCCGGCGCGCAACGAAGCGGAGCTAATTCCCCGGACGCTGCCTTCCCTGCTCACACAGGACTACCCCGGGGAGGTCCGGGTGGTGTTGGTCGACGACCTGAGCACCGATGGCAGCGCCGAAGTGGCCAGGGCGATCGGTACTGAGACCCTGAAGGGGAACCTCCATGTCCTGAACGGGGAGCCACGGCCTTCGGGGTGGGCCGGGAAGCCTTGGGCGATGGCCCAGGGGACCAAGCATGCCGTGGGCCAGAGCCCACCGCCTGAGTGGCTGCTGTTCACGGACGCCGATGTCTGGCACCCTCCCTCGTCGCTCCGCCAACTGGTAGCGGCGGCACTTTCAGACCGCCGGGACGCGGTGTCGTTGATGGCGCGGCTCCATACCTCCGCCATGCCGGAGAAGTTCCTGATGCCGGCGTTCGTTTATTTTTTCGCCCAGATATACCCATTCTCGTGGGTTAGCCGCAGCACACGGCGGACGGCGGCGGCCGCTGGCGGGTGCATGCTCGTGCGGGCCGACGCCCTTGTAACCGCCGGCGGCCTCGAGGCAGTGGCGGCCAACACCATCGACGATGTGGCGCTGGCCCAGGCGCTCAAAGGTGCTGGGCAGGCCATCTGGCTCGGGCTCGCCGGTGGGCCAGGCGCACCCGATGTCCAGAGCCTGCGCTCCTACCCTCGTTTGGCGGACATTTGGGAAATGGTCACCCGTAGCGCATACACCCAACTGCGCTACAGCCCGCTGCTGCTCGGCGGGACCGTGCTGGGCCTATCGTCCATCTACCTGGCCCCACCGCTGCTGGGCATTTGGGGAGTGGCGGGCCGTCGGCCCTGGTTGGCCCTGGCTGGGTTGACCGCTTGGGCGGCGATGGCCTCCACCTACCTGCCGATGACCCGCTACTACCGGGTCTCGCCGGCGACGGCCCTGGCCTTGCCGCTCACCGCCGGCGTGTACGGGGCCATGACCGTGGACTCGGCCCGCCGCCATCGTCAAGGAGCCGTCTTGTGGAGAGGGCGTCCGATGGGCTGAACCGTTCGCCCCGGTCGGCGGGGCTTGTGGCGCTGGGCGAGGGCGTAACGACGTTCGGTAGCGACGTGGTTCCGGTATTTCCTCTGAGGGAGTTGCCTCATAAAAGCTGAAACGCACTGCTTGCCGAAACAACCTCGGCCCTCGGCATTAGCTGCAGGGTTCAGAAACGGAGGATTGATGCCAGGCACGGGAACAGGTGGAGCGTCTGGCGTGACGCCAGGAGTCATCACGGCCGATTTACCCCTCGTGGCTGGTCATCCGACCCACATCACCTCGGTGAAGGTCGGAGTGGCGGGGACCTACCTGGTGGTCGGCATGCTGACAGTTTCGGGGACGACCGCCAACATGTGGCTCGGAAGCGTGGCGGGGTCGGACACCGGCGTCTACACCACCGCTAGCAGCAGCAAGGTAGCAGGAATGGCGGCGCTGCTGAAGCTGGCGGCCAACTCAGTCGTCCACTTGAACTGCCAGGCGGCGGGCACCGGCAAGGCGGTGGCCCGTCCGGGCCAATCGCAACACTCAGCTAGTCAGACCAGCGTTGGTGCGGTCCTCGTCAGCACCTGAGGAGACCGTTATTGGCGAACCCCGGGGGCGCACCGCAACGGGCCCAGCCTCAGGTCGCAGCACATGCACTGCAAGAACGAGACCTTCCTCCAAAACGCCCGCCGTTCTCGTTTGACCACGACCACTAGGACGTGCCTGTCGGCTCGGCAAAGCAAGCG
Source organism: uncultured Acidimicrobiaceae bacterium (assembly GCA_963749305.1). GTDB lineage: Bacteria > Actinomycetota > Acidimicrobiia > Acidimicrobiales > Palsa-688 > Fen-671. The sequence goes on along the minus strand of CAVVMN010000006.1, from coordinate 442,521 downwards.
GTTAGGCCGTTGGCCTGACATATCGCTGGACTTACCGTAGGTCCCGAAAGCGCCATCGGCCTCACCCAGATTGAGTGAGCTTCGTGGCCAAGGCGCTAGGGGATAAAGCGGGCCTCCTACGATCGGGGTGGCGGAACCGGTTGTGAGTCGCCATTACCATCTGGTGGTGTGCCGTTGTGCCCCTGCTGTTGTGCCTGACCTGGTCTCGGCCGCATCGGCGGTTGCGTATGCTCATAATCCTCTTCCAGCGCTGACCGCTCCGGGAGGTAGTCGTTGCCCGAGAACCTGACCGTGGAGATATCTCACAAGCTCGGCGAGACTGAAGAGCAGAAGAAACACGAGCGCTGGGAAACGCTAATCGAGGTCATCGAGGTCTTGGTCCTGGCGGTCGTTGCGGTGGCAACAGCCTGGACGGGCTTCCAGGCCACAAAGTGGGACGGACGGCAGGCATACCTCTATGGCCGGGCGTCTTCCTACCGGTTCGAGGCCGATGCCGCTTCGACCTACGGCGGCCAAGAACTGTCGGCTGACGCCGGGATATTCACGGCATGGCTCGAGGCTCACTCCGCCGGCAACACCAAGCTGCAAACGCAGTACGAAAGACGCTTCACGCCCGACTTTGCCACCGCGTTTGACGCCTGGCTCGCCACCGACCCGTTCACCAACACCAAAGCACCTCCGGGCCCCAGCGCCATGCCCCAGTACCACAACCCCTATTTCGCCAAAGCCACGGCTCTGAACAACAACGCGGCGGCCGACTTCGACGAGGGCACCGACGCCAGGGAGACGGGCGACAAATACGTTCGCGACACAGTGTTGTTCGCCTCGGTCCTGTTCCTTGTCGCCCTCGCCCAGCGTCTCAAAGTCCGAATAGCCCGTATTGGCTTGAATGTTGTGGCGTTCGGGCTGCTTGTGTTTGTGCTCGCGTCGGTCCTTACCCTTCCTCGCATGGGGTGAAAAGCTGACCGCGCTTCCCGCGTAAACGTCTCATCCAAGTTCTTGGCGTGACTCGACTTTGTCCTCGTCGATGTCCATCCCCAGCCCAGGGGCAGCAGGAAGGCCGACGGCCCCCTGGACGGGGTGGACCGGGCTCTTCAGGAACCACTGGTGCAAGATGTTCCACTTGACCAGGTACTCGACCATGGGCACGAGAGTGGGCGGCTGAGAAAAAGTGAAGTTGACGTTGGCCGGCACGGAATGGCCGTGCGGGACCAGCTGCACGTCATAGGCACTGGCGAGAGCGGCGATCTTCATCATTTCTGTGATCCCACCGGCCCAATATGTGTCGGGCTGGTAGATATGCATGGCCCGTGCCTGCATGAGCTGGTGGATGCCCCATCGGGTGTACTCGTGCTCCGCGCCAGAAACAGCGATCGTGTTGCCTATACGCCTGGTGATCTCGGCGTAGGACTGTGGTTTGTCCGGCGTCACCGGCTCCTCGATCCAGCGAGGTGCTATGTCTTCGAGCTCTCTCGCTATGCGCAGCGTGTACGGGACGTCCCAGGACATCCAGGCGTCGATCATCAGGTCAACATCGGGCCCGACGGCTTCGCGCAGGGCCGAGGCGAGGGCCACGTTGCGCCTCATACCCGCCACCCCATCAGCGGGCCCATGCCGCGGGAACCACTTTGTGGCCCGAAAGCCCTGGGCCACCAGGTCAACGGCCCGGGCGCGTACGGCATCCAGTTCCAAGGAATAGCCCAGGGCCGATGCATAAGCGGGCACCGACGTCCGTGTTGGCCCTCCGAGCAACACATAGACCGGCACCCCGAAATGCCGGCCTTTCAGGTCCCAAAGGGCACAATCGAGCGCGCTGATGGCCATCATCTCGACGCCCTTGCGGCCGTGCACGCAATAGCGGTAAAGGACGTCCCACAACTTTTCCGTGGCCAGCGGGTCCTCCCCGACCAAGAGAGGTGCCATCGTCCTCTTGATGATCAACGCTTGTTCCTCGGTGATCGGCCCCCCGGTCCCAGTTGTCCCGTTGTCGGTGTCGATACGGACGAAGACCGAGCTGACTTTGTATGACGACGGCCCGGACCGGGGCAAGAACGTCGGTCCTTCCGACTGGAACTGGGGATAAACGTCGACGGGCCGGATCAACCGTTCTTCCCAGAAGGCCTCCGGGTGCTCCATGGTCCCCTCGTAGGCGGTGCAGGTCACTCTTTCGATCTTCATGCTCGCTCCTGTTGCCGAAGACGGTCTTCGGGCGCGTTCCGGGATCACTATTCCAAAAAAAACCAAGTCCGGGCTCGTTCGCGTCCCGGCACCGGCACGCTGCGGAACGTGTAGTGGCTACAAGCGGCCGACGGCTGTTGTTGGAGAGGGCCTGATGGTCCGAAGATGCGGCCATTGGTGCGGGCAGTGGCCGGGTGACCATCCCAGGCGAGCACGGCCAGAAAAGTGTGGCCTGAACCTTTACCCGATGTTGCCTATGTGACAGGATGCCGCCACGTCATCAGGCACGCCGATCATGCATGTCGATCAGGCACGCCGATCAGGGAGGGGTTTATGTCGCTGCAGGTCGTGGGGGCGGGAGTGGGCCGGACCGGGACCCACTCATTGAAACAGGCCCTCGAAAAGCTTCTCGGTGGGCCGTGCCACCACATGGTCGAGGTGTTCGCCCATCCCGAGCAGGTGCTGATATGGACGGACGCCATCGAAGGCCGCCCCGTCGATTGGGACAAGCTGATGGGCGGCTATGTGGCTCAGGTCGACTGGCCCGGAGCCAGCTTCTGGCCGGAGCTGTTCGAAGCCAGCCCGGATGCCCTGGTCATTCTTTCGGACCGTGACCCGGACACGTGGTACACCAGCGCCACAAACACGATCTTCCAGGGGCTCGACCGGTCGGACGGAGAGATCGGTGCGTGGATGGTCTCCATGAAGCGCCTGCTGGCTGACCGGTTTTGTGACGATTTTGCCGACCGGGAGGCTATGTTGGCCGCGTTTGCGCGGCACAACGAGGACGTTCGTCGCCGCGTCCCAGCCGCACAGCTCCTCGAGTGGTCCGCTTCCGACGGGTGGGAGCCCATATGCGCCCGCCTTGGGGTGCCCGTACCGGCGGAGCCCTTCCCGCTCACCAACACCACTGAAGAGTTCCGGGCCAATATCTTGCAACAACAGGCCAGTTCGGCTACAGCCACCAGCTGACGCGGGGCCGGCTCTTCGCGGCCGGTACCCGCGCGTCCTGACCGCCGTCGCCTAGTCTCACCGGACAGGAAAGGAGTGGGCAATGGCAAGGGCCTCGTCGGACGAAGGAAAAGAACGGGTACGTCGCATGACCACGGCTCTCCTGACCGAGCTGGTGAAAGCGACCGCCGGTGGGTCGAACCAGGCAATGGCAGAACAGGCCGTACGGGTGGACGGCCTGGCCGACGACCTCCTGGCGGCCGAGGCGGAGGGTGCCGTTCTTTTCTTGGGCGACCTGGTAGTCAGGCTCCTCGAGGCCTATTGTCACGAAACGGGAGCCGACCCTCTCGTAGCACTGCAAAAGTTTCTCGTCGAACCTGGCGCCGCCCCTGCCGGGTAACCCGGTCACTGCGAACCGCCGCCGGCCCGGTCCTCGTCAGCCCTTTACGCCGCCGGACACGACCCGGACCAGGTAGCGCTGTGCCGCCACGAACATCAGGACCGAGGGTATGGACACGAGGACGGACGACGCCAGTATGGCGCCCCAATTGGTGGTGAAAGCGCCCTCGAAAGCGTACAACCCCACCGTCACCGTGAACCGGGCTGAGTTCGTGATCAATGAAGAGGCCAACAGATAATCCTGCCACGCATTGATGAACACGAACACCGAGGCGGCCGCCACCGCCGGCGTCACCAGGGGCCGCAGGACGTACCAGAACGTCTGGAACCTGGTGCAGCCGTCCAGCGACGCGGCGTCATCGAGGGCAAGCGGGATGTTGTCGAAGAAGTTCCTCACCAACAGTATGGCCAGCGCCATGTTGAACGCGGCGTAGGCGATGCCCAGCGCCACCAGGTTGTTGAAGGCGTGCGCCAGGGACCACACGTGGTACAGCGGGATCACCAGCGCGGTGGCCGGGAGCACCTGCGTGACCAGCACGCCGTATAACAGCGCCGACTTCCCCCTGAACCGGAGCCGCGAATAACCGTAGGCAGCCATGCACGAGACCGGGATGCTTACGACAAGTGCCGCCGCGCAGGCAATAAGACTGTTGAGGAACTCGCTCGGTATGGCCGTGTGGAACATGACGTAGCGGTAATTCGACAGCGAGGGGCGAAAGAAGGAAAACGTGGGGGCAAACACGTCGCTCCCATGGAAAGACTCCAGGACCGTCCACAGGAAGGGGACGAGGACCACAACGGCCACGACTACGCCGGCGAAGTTCATAAATACCGCCCGGTACCGCCGCGCCATGTCAGTTCAACCTCCTCTGCCGGAGGGCCGGGATGGTCAGGACGAGGACGATGATGAGGAGGATGACCGAAAGAGCAGAGGCCTCACTGAGGTTGAAATCGGTGAAGGCGGTGTTGTAGATCCAGATGGGCAACGTCATGGTGGCGTTGATAGGCCCGCCTTGCGTCATCAAATAGATGCCGTCGAAGTAGTTGGCCGTCCAGATGAGGCCCAGCACAGAGGTGACGGCCAGTACGTTGCCTATGTACGGCAGCTCCACCGACACCAGCACTCTGAGCCGGTTGGCCCCATCAACCTGCGCAGCTTCGACGAGCTCCCTCGGGATCGACTGCAACCCGGCCAATATCATCAGGAAATAAAAAGGGGCTCCCTTCCAGATCCCGGCTACGATCACCGCCGGCATGGCCAACGTGGGAGAAGCCAACCAGGCCGGCGCCACCCCGAACAACGGCTTCAAAATCTGGTCGATCAAGCCGTCCTGGGAGTACATGAAGCTCCACGCCGTTGCGGCCACGATGCCAGGGACGGCCCACGGTATGATCATGAGCGGCTTCAGGAACTTCCCCACCCACAGTTGGCGGTTGAAGAACAGGGCGAGCAGTAAGCCGAGCAGGAACTGGCCGACGAAGACGCCGGCTGTCCAGTAAATACTCAGCCACAAAGAAGAATAAAACTGGCTGCTCTGGAAAATGTGGGCGTAATTGGACCACCCGATGAACTTGTCGCTCCCGTAAGAAACCGAAAAGAAGCTGATGGCTACGTTCCAAACGGCGGGGAACGCCATTATGGCCAGGAAGACCAGGTAGGACGGGCCAATCCAGGTCAGGGCGGCCCTGAGGCCATCGGACCGGGGCCTTCTCGACTTTCGCCATCCCCTTCGAGACGCGCCCGGACGCGCCGTCGGCTCCTTTCGGAGTTCGACGTCGCGCCCAACCGTTGCTGTACTCACCCGGTGACCTCACCTCGCCCGTCACCCCGGCCGCGGCTCATGTGCACGTGACCGTGCTGGCCGACCTGCCGCGGCACGTGCGAGCCATCTCGTCGTCTAACCAGTCATTGCAGCAGCGACTGGAGTTGCGACTGCAGGGTTGACATTTCGCTCGGTACGGAATGCCCGAGCTCGGTCGCCTCCACTGCGTTGAGTATGTCTATCCCCTCTTGGTACATGTTGGCCGTGAGCGGGACAGGCTGTTGGGCATGCTCTTTGAGGATGTTCCAGAAGATCTGGTACTGAGGGCCCTCGATCGCCTTGTCCAAGGGTGTCGCCGCCTTGACGGCGGGCATGATGCCGGTGAGGTCGATCTCGTTTTGCGGTGCGAAAACGTACGAGTAGAACTCCTCGATGGCCTTCATCTTAGACGACGGTGTGAACGAGGGCACAGACAGGATCCAGCCGCCGGTATTGGAGTCGACGGAGACGTCCTTCATCTCTGTGACCCCGAACTGCACCTTGGGATTGGCGCTGAGCATGGACCCTATGTCCCAGAAACCGTTGTAGTACATCCCGGCCTGGTCCTTCGCGAAAGCGTCCACCGGCACGCTCTGGTTTTGCTGGGTGATATCGGAGGCCGGGCCGTACTTGGCCAGCTGGTCCCAGTAAGACACGGCCTTTTCGACGGCAGCCGAGGTGGCGTACGCCTTGGTGGCCGAGTTGTTTATAAACTGGCCGCCGGCCTGGAAGACCAGGGGGCCGATATTGTTATAGAGCATCGACCATTTTTCACCACCGGCGTACTCAAACCCGTAGATACCGTGGCCCAGCGCCGAGATTTTTTGAGCCGCGTTTAGCACCTGCGGCCACGTCACCGTGGCCCCGAAGGGGGCCAGGCCGGCTTGCTTGAACAGCGTCTTGTTCCAGTAGAGCGCCCTGGTACCCGTGTCTATCGGGATGCCGAAGGTCCCTTGAGGCAGCACGGCTTCCCGCCACTCGTTGGGGTAGAAGTCAGATGCCTTTACGTTTGGCAGCCCGACAATCGTGTTGCTTATGTTCTTCAGGTAACCCTTGGACGAAAAGAGGCCATAGTCCCCCGAGGTGTTCACGTCGGCGATGTCCGGTCCCGACCCGGCGGCAAAGGCTTCATCGAACACGGTGTCAAGGTTGGCAAAGGGGATGTAGCGGGTCACTATTTTGATATTCGGGTGGCTGGCCTCAAACCGGCTGACCAGCCCCGGGTACTGTGCGCCCATGCAGCTCCCTGCACCCGGCCCCGAGCCGCATTGCCACAGGTTGATCGTCACCGGGGCGGCGGCGGCGCCGGCCGCCGGGGTGAGCCCGAAGACGGTGACGGCAACACCCGCGGCCGCGGAGGTTAGCGTTATGCAGGATCGTCTTGGTTTCTTCATGGACTTATCCTTTCTTTCGAGGACCGTTGCCGGAACGTCCATGTGGTGCTCGGCCCGGCAATGGTGGGTGTAGCATTGGGCCGTCGCCGATATCGTCGGCGCTCAGCCATTTTCGTAATGGTTGTCAGACTACTGGCTTGCCTCGCGCCAGCCACAGCCGGTGCCCGACGTTCCTCTCGGCAACGACCTCGACTTCGGCTGACAGGTACCGCATCGTGTAACCCAAACGTCGTCTCGGGCTCTCATTGGCGTGAGCCCCGTGTTGTATCCGCCCATCGTGCAACGAGCATTCCCCCCGGTGCAGCTCGAAAGCGACGGCATTGGTGAGGTCTATGTCCGAGATCTCGGTGCTGAAGGTGTTCTTCGAGGCATCGACGTTGTGGTACGACGAGAAGCCACCTTTCAGATGGGAGCCGGGAATGACCTGCATACACCCGTTGCCCGTATCTACGTCATCTAGCGCCAACCATACGGTGACGAGCTTGTCGTACCGGTCGAGGCGCCCGGTCCAGTACGTGGAGTCCTCGTGCCATGGGGTGGCCCGCCCGATAAAGGGGTCTTTGGAGATGAAATGGCTGGACCAAAGCACAATGTTGGGCCCGATGATGGACTCGACCAGGTCGAGCACGGTCGGAGCGAGCAAGTAGTCCAGCAACCGGCGGTCTTCAAAATGGGGTGTGTCGAACTCGTCGCCCTTTTTCCCGCCCTCCATGGCCCGATGTTCCTGGAAGATGCCTTCGAGTGCAGTGAGGTCGGTGTCGTCGAAGAGCTGATTCCGGTAGAGGAAGTAACCGCGCTCCTTATATGACCGCAGTTCCTCCTCGCTGAGGAGGTCGTGTTGCATTGGTCGGACCATCGCTGTCTCCTATCGGGTTTGTGCGTCCTGAGCCGGCCACGGCGCTGCTCGTGATATGTGCCGTACGCAGGTCGTTATTTTAATTCCTCGATCCGCACCCGAACAGAAATCCCCCCTTCCGTCGACCCACCGGGCCTGCTCCCTACCTGTTCAGGGTCTCAGACCGGCGCGGTCCGGTTCTTGCACTGCAAGTACAGATATTTGTACTGTATTGATGTGACGCCTCAGGCCGTGCTCAGGCTCAGCGAGTTCACCCTGGGCCGCCCCTATCACGCCGCGTTGTGCCGGCTTACGTCTCGGGACGTCACTACTTCCGTGCACTCTCACCAGGATTTCTATGAGCTGTTCTTTGTGCTGAGCGGGCGGGGCGAGCACAAGACCCCGTTTGGCCGCGACTCGTTGGAGCCCGGGGACCTGGTCTTGGTCCGGCCCGGCGACTACCACTTCCTTGTCGGGGGCACCCCCGGCGGCCTGGAGTGGATCAACATTGCCGTGCCGGTGGCCGCCTGGCGGGGGATGCTCGACCTGGCCGAGATCGGCGCCGGGAGCGAGTGGGACAAGAGCCGCTTGCCCAAGCGGGCCCGCCTGTCCGGGGATGCTAAGGCCAGGGCGGAGGAATTGTTCCGCCAGGCTCTCGAGGTCTTTGCCGGCAGACCGAGACGGTTCGACCTTTTACGTTTTTTGCTGGAGGTTCTCGAGTCACTGGCTGAGCCGGCAGATTCGTCTGACAGTTTGCGCCCCGCTTGGCTCGTCGCCGCTTGCGGGGCCATGGGCCTCGAAGAAAACCTTCAAGGCGGAGTGCGGAAGTTGGCACAGTTGGCCGGCGTAAGTTCCGGCCACCTATGCCACAGCATGCGCCGGTACTACGGGACGACAGCCACCACATTCGTGGCCGACCTGAGGGTCAGGCACGCTGAGGTGTTGCTCGCCACCACATCAGTTAGTGTGACGGAGATCGCGAGGCGCTCGGGTTTCGCCAGCCTTTCTTACTTCAGCAAGTCGTTTCAGGCCACCCAAGGTGTGTCGCCCCGGGAATTTCGAAAGCGGACGCGAAAAGCAGTACTGCCTTAAGCTCATTTTCCACGAGGGTCAGCAAGGGTCAGCGAAGCTCGGCGAGGATCCGGTTGACCTCGTCGCGTTCGGGCCACGGGATTATCCCGGCGTTGGTGTCAATGACCCCGGACCCGCGGTCGGCTTTGGCAATGGCGGCCGCCTCATATCCCGCGGCCAAGAACTCCTCAATTGCGCCGGCACTAACCGACGCCTCGAAGGCGGCCAGTAACGTGCCTGAGGCTAACGTGGCCCAAGGGTCCGCGTGGACGGCCTGGCAGATAGCGATGGCCGGTCCCCACCACAGCATTTGGCTCCGGTCGACCTCGAGGCGGACCCTTGATGCGGCCGCCATCTCGTGGAGCCCGGCGGCGATACCGCCTTCGGTGGGGTCGTGCATGGCGGTAGATCCCAATCGAGCGGCCAGCAAAGCGGGACCCACTACCGAGATGCCAGGGCGGTCAAGAGCTTCTTCGGCGGCGCGCCGCACATCCCCGACGAGGTGAGCTAATCGGCCGTTAGCCTCGGCGGCCAGCACCGCCGCCCCCTCGACCGGCGCCCGGCCGACCTGCACGACTATGTCCCCTACGTGTACACCCCCTGTCTTGACCACGCCCCGGTCACCGGCCAAGCCGAGCATCTGGCCCACGACGACTGGTCGGTTGACGGCCTCGGTCACTTCGGTATGACCGCCGACGAGGACGATGTTGCTCTCGCCCAAGGCGTGGTGAACCGCAGCGAACAACGACATGACGTCCTCTTCGGTAGTCCCCGGTGGGAGCAATATCGTGGCCAGGAACCAGCGAGGCGTAGCCCCGGTAACCGCCACATCGTTGGCGTTCACGGTGACCGCGTACCGGCCAACTTCGCGACCGGTGAGAGTTATGGGGTCGGTTGCCACCACCAGTACGCTGGCGGGCAACTCGATGGCGCAGGCATCTTCACCGATGGCGGGGCCTAGTAGCACTTCCTCGGGCATCGGTCCAGGGTGGGCGAGAAGACCGGACATAAGGTTGGCGGGCAATTTGCCAGTGCGAAGGGCCATCTCCTAAGCATCCCGCAAATGCGGGCAGCAGTCGGCGTTGGCCGTATTGAAGCAGGCCTCTACCGTCCGTCACTGGGCTACGGGGCGTCGGCCGGGCCCGATCTCGTGCTCTGCCACAAAGGGCCCGGCCTGCACCGCCGCGACCGTAGGGTGTTACGGGTCAAGAACTTGGGCTCCTGGACCGGGGATTCAGGCTCACTAGAGAGAGGACTGATCAGTTGTCACTGGCAAACCAGATATTGACCGAGGGTCAGAACGACTTACGTCAGGAAGTGCTTGTCCTCTACCTGACCACGTCGTCGCTCCGGGGTGAGGTCATCTCGTGGAGCACCTTCGATGGGGCGAGCGCGGACGAACCCGACACAGGTGACGAATTCGAACCTCCGTACCGGACGGGGCTTGACGCCCTGCGCGATGGATGGCGGCTTTTTGCCGCCTCACCCTTGCTGCCGGCGTACCCGGGCACCGAGTACCTGACTTCCCACCAGAAGTTCGAGTTTTTCTTCGAGCGCATGGTCCCCGTCTCGGCGGGGAGGAGCCCCGCCCACGGGCAGGCGCCGAGCCGAACTTCACAGGTAAGTAGCTCGAACAACGGCCATGACACGGCCATCGTCAGACCGGCGGGCGCTAACAACCGGCTGAGCACGGAACAAATGGCCGAGTTCGTGGCCCGAGGGGTGCTGATATTCGAGGGCCTCGTACCCGACGAGATCAACGCCATTGCTTCAGCCGAGCTGGCTGACGGGCGCAGCCGACTTCGATACCGCTACCCCCGAGGGTCGGGACTGGACGCTTGCTTCGGCGACTACGCCGGCGTCTCCGCCGCCATGGGCCTGCCGGCCGTACAAGGGGTCATCAGCAGCCTGGTGGGACCGGGCCCGGTTTATGACCACCACGCCGTCCACGGCCGGGCACCCGGCGACCCCTCTCAGCAACTGCATGCCGACGCCATCATCGACCTGCGGGCAGCGTTCGACATCCAGCTCATGTACTACCCCGAGGAGGTCGGGCCTGACGCAGGGGGCACCCTGCTGGTGCCGGGGAGCCATTTCAGGCGCATCAACGAAAGGGACATAGGGCGCTATCAAAACATGGCCGGCCAGGTCGGGCTTTCGTGCCAGGCGGGGACGATCGCCGTTTTACATCATGGGCTATGGCACTGCGGCCGGCGCAACCGGACCGATCAAACGAGGTACATGTTCAAGCTCCGGCTCGGTGCCCGAGCCAACCAGGTCCGCCTTTGGGACACGTCCGACTTGCTCGACGAGGCTGTCCAGGCCCGGGTGGAAGACCTGCTCAGTAGGCCCGAACCTTGGTACGAGGCACCCACCGCTCGCCTCGAACAACTCCAGAGGGCCGCCCTCTGGCGGAGACTTACGGGCGACCCCGAGTTCCAGGTCGAGTACTGGCTGGGCCGGTTGGAGAACCAGCGCCAGCCGCGGCTGGCCGACCTCGTCCCCTAGTGGGCTCTCCTGCGCCCGCCACTGCAGAGCCACCGAGACGGCCAGACGAACGTGCTACAGCTGACTCAGTGAGCCATCTTGATGCCCCTACCGAAGATCTGACCGGCCGGGCCGAGGAGCTTGGTTTCCTGGAGGGCTTTTTCCGGCAGGCGGCGGTTAGCGGCGGGGTGTTGCTGTTGTCCGGAGATCCGGGGGTGGGGAAGACCGCGCTGCTGAACGCCGTGGCGACCTCGGCGTCGTCCGAGGGGAGGATGGTATTGCGGACCGGGGGCGTCGAGTTCGAGGGGGAAGTCGGGTTCGCCGCCCTCAACCAGGCGCTTTTCCCATTGCTCGTCCATTTCGACGAACTTGACGCTGCCTACGGGGGTTCTTTGCGGGTGGCACTTGGTTTCGGAGCTGGCCCGCCGCCAACTCCGCTCCTGGTCTTCAACGCGGCGCTGGCTCTACTGCGCCACGTGGCCAGCCGCGTACCGCTCCTGCTGATCGTCGACGACTTGCCGTGGGTGGACCGCGCTAGTGCGGGGGCATTGAGTTTCATCGCCAGAAGGACAGCCGGGACCAGGGTGGGTCTCCTGGTCGCTTGCCGCACCGGTGCCCAAACCTATTTCGACCGGGCCGGGCTGCCCGAATATGAACTGGGAGCGCTCAGCGAGGAAGCGGCGGACCAGCTGATCACAACGCGCTTTCCCCATATCGGCGGCTTGCTGAAAAGACAGGTACTGGAAGCTGCGCAGGGTAACCCGCTGGCCCTCCTGGAGCTGCCGAAGACCCTGAGCGGTTCACGCGTTTCCGCCATCGACCCGGTCCTCTCGGTGCTACCGCTCAGCCAGCGCCTGCAGGAGCTGTTCACGTCGCGGGTCACGCGTCTCCCGCCCCAGACCCGCTCTGTGCTGCTGTTAGCGGCGCTGGAGGGTACGGGTGACCTTCGTGTGCTCGGAGCGGCAGACGGCGGCGGCTATCGGCTAGACGACCTCGCCCCGGCCGAACGCGACCAGTTGGTGAGAGCCGACGAGAACTCGCTTCGGGTCGTGTTCTGCCACCCGCTCATCCGTTCGGCGGCGGTCGAGGTATCGACGCTCGGACAACGAAGACGGGCGCATCAAGCGCTGGCCGCAGTCCTCACCGACCAGCCTGAGCGTCGGGCGTGGCACCTGGGTGAGGCCTGCACCGAGCCCGACGAGCGGGTGGCCGGCCTGTTGGAAGACGCAGCGCGCAGCATCCTCAAACGCGGAGATTACGTGGGCGCGGTGGCGAGGCTGACCCGGGCCGCCGACCTGAGCCCATCAGCGGCCGAGCGCACCCGACGGCTGGCCCAAGCCGCTTATATCGGCGCAGAGGCCATAGGTGATATGGGGAGCGCCGCACAACTTCTGGAAGGAATGAGACAAGCGAGCTCGCAGCCGGGCGACCCTCTCCTTTTACGCATCAGCGGCGGCGTTCGTCATCCTCGAGAACGACGGCCATATCGATACCGCCCACCGCTTGCTGGTGGCAGCCATCGAGGACGGGGGCCATGACTACGATGCCGGCAACCCGTTGTTGGTCAACGCGCTCTGGAGCCTGGCCCTGGTTTGTTACCTCGGCGGGCGTCCCGAGCTGTGGGGCCCCTTCTACGCCATACAGGCCCGGCTGGCGCCGGAGCCACCTCCCCTGTTGGCGTTGACGATCGATATGATCGCCGACCCCGTACGCACAGGGGTGGCGGCCCGGCCACAGCTCGAAGCATTACTAAGGACGGTTAACCAGCAAACCGACCCATCCGTCGTCGAGAACATCGCGGCGTCGGCAATCTATGCAGACCGCCTGGCTGAGGTGCGCGAGCCCCTTTGGCGGACGGTCCTCAGCGGACGCCAGGGCGGGTCGGCAAGACGGTACGTGGTGGCGCTGATGGAACTCTGCATCGACGATTTTCATCGAGGCCAGTGGCGAGAAGCGAGTGAGCTCGCAGCCGAAGGCTTGCGGGTCAGCGAAGAACACGGTAGTCGGTTTTTCGGCTGGTACCTCCGCTACCACCAGGCGCTCCTGGCGGCCGTCCAGGGCCGGTTTGAAACTAGTCGCGCGTTGGCCGACCAGGTCATCGGTTGGGCCGGGCCACGCGGGGTCGGCACTGCCCGGGTCTACGCCTATCACGCGCTCGGTTTTGGCCGATCTAGGCCAAGGCGACTTCGAGGGGGCGTACCGGCACGCCACGGCCATAAGCCCACCAGGCAGGCTGGCTTCCCACGTCCCCCACTGTCTTTGGGTGGCCATGGACCTGGTGGAGGCGGCTGTGCGCACGGGCCGGGAGGCCGAGGCGCAACGGCATGTGCAGGCCATGGAAGGGGCCGGGACCGCATCGCTGTCGCCTCGGCTAGGTATCTTGAGCGCAGGCGCGGCGGCTCTGGCCTCCAGACCAGAACAAGCGGCGGCCGTGTTCGAGAAAGCGCTCCGCATGCCCACCGTAGACCAGTGGCCGTTCGATGTCGCCCGGATCCAGCTTGCTTATGGCGAACATCTGCGCCGAGCCCGTGCCACCCGCGAGGCCAGGTCCCACCTTCAGGCCGCCCTCACGTCATTCCAAAGGCTTCGTGCTGCTCCTTGGGCCTCCCGGGCCGAGATGGAACTGCGCGCTACCGGCCCGGCGCGGGCCCAATCAAGCACCTCCGGGACGGCCTCTCTGACACCGCAGGAGCGGCAAATCGCCCGGCTGGCCGCATCAGGCATGACTAATAAGCAAATCGCCCGGCAACTTTTCCTGTCGCCCCGGACAGTTGGCGGACACCTCTACCACATATTCCCCAAGCTCGGCGTTACGACCCGCGCCGCCCTGCGCGACGCCCTCGAGCGCGGGTAACAGCGGTTTAGCCCGTCGCCTTCTCCGCGGCCGTCTTCAACTCCGCCACCCATGTGTCGAGCGCCGCCTGAGTGGCACCGGGGCCCGCTTCCCTCAGTGAGATGGCCGCTGCTCCGCGGGCGGCCAGAGCCGCCTGGACCCGAAACCGACCGGGGCCACCGGAAATAACCCACGACTGGTACATGGTGATGTCGATCCCTTGGGCCGCCCACGCCAACCGATAACTGGCCACGAACTCAGTGACCCGGGCGGTGAGGCGAAGACCGGCGAACTCGAAGGCAAACTCCGTACCTGGCCCCACGACACCGCAACTGGTCCCCGGAGCCGGGATAGGCCGAACGCAGGAAAACACCCGCTCCCAATTGGCAGCCCCGATGAGGAGCGAGAACACGGTCGATGGGGCAGCGCGGACGAGTACTTCGCTGTGCGCCGAAAGGTCCGAGAAACCGGGAGAGAGGCCGGCAGGCCAACGCAAAACATCGTCGAGGGGACCTTGAGCGGAGTGATCGGGCCCGGACGAGCTAGTCATAAGCGCTCTAGACCGGCCGGCCGGGCACAGTGCGGGCCACGCAGACGCGGCCCGCAGCTGTGCCTAAAACGGACAATGGGCGCCGGTCCTGGGAGAATTCAGACCGGCGCCTGATCATGCTGGCACCACGTACGGGAACCGCGAGGCCCGCTGTTGCGCAGCTACTGCGGGTTTGAGCCCGGAGGGAACGGCCGTATTAGCGACCAGAGAAAGCATGGCTTCCGGCGCATTGTCGGCCATCGACCGGCCATTTCGGCCGGCGAAGCCATAGCTGGCGCGGGTACCGACGACGTACGGCAACACGTCCGGGAAAAGGTCCTGGGCCACGGCCTGGCCATAACCTTCGGGGTCCTCGCTAGTCCCGCTGGCGGCGACGACGGCGGCGACCTGCGCCGCAATGTACTTGCCAACGGCGGCCACGTCCTCAGAGGGATGGCGGGAATTGGCCGGATTGGAAAAGTCGGTGTCCTCAGGCCAGAAGATAGGCCACATCATGGGATGCCCAGCCCGGTTGATTTGGCGCCAACCGCCGGCGTCGGTGCCCAGTTTGGTGGCGCACCATACGCCAGTGCGGGCCCCCGGCCGCAAGAGCGGGTGCGAGAAAGGCACCTCGAGCACGATCGACTCCACCTTCGTGCCAGCAAAGCTGTTGCGCGCCTGGTCCGGGTGCCACCTGGACAGGTCGACGGCGCTCCCCTTGGCGACGGCTTCATCAATGACGGCCAGCAGGGAGAGGTCGATGTAAAAGGAGTCCGCGATACGCCCCGTCCAGAGTTGAGCCCCGTCGGTACTGGCGGTTTCGCCGGTCTGGCCCGCGAGGACCGGTTCCCCGTCTACATCGTCGCGGCGCGCGTCTGGTCCGGACAGGGAATGCAGCCGCACTGGCTGGTTTCCGTCGGGCCCCGGTTTGCCGAACGACAAACGGTAGGTCAGGGTCTCGTATTCGGCGCCGTCGAAGTGGACCTTGAACTCATACCTCGCCTCGGGGTGAAATCCCGGCTCAGCGTGGGCGCCGGTGATATCGGAGTTCACGTCCATGATCAGCACTGTGCTGTCCTGTCCAGGGAACACGTAGAGGTCGTCGATGTACAACTGCCCGTTTTGGGCGGCCAGTGGCGTATCGAGGTGGTGCGACACGGGGTGGTCTCCTTTCGAGAGGGGTTGCGTGACCGGCGGGTACGCAGCAGGGATCCTGGCTGTGAGCTGCCGAGCCGCCGTATTGGGATTATGCGATAAACGCCTGCTCGACGTCACCGGTCAAATGACTCGTTTGCCCAGGGGCCGCCCCACGTGGCCCCGCTGCAGCCAAGATTTTTCCGCCGTACTGGTAATGTCTCGTTCACCCCGACGTGTCTCGGCCAGCGACTTTCAGCCACGCGAGCTAGTCGGGCAACGGAACGACAAACAGGAGGGGCTGGCCGTCACCACGTCCGTACCTCAGTTGCCCGCCAGGCTCGTAGGCGACGGGGCACTCGTGCCCTGTGTGGACGGCCAGGAGCGCCCATATCTGTCGTGCGATGCGGCAGCTTCGACGGCGCCCTTGCCGGCCGTGGTCGCCGCGGTGGACGAGTTCATACCCTGGTACTCGAGCGTCCACCGGGGCGCCGGCTACAAATCACAGTTCTCGACCGACGCCTACGAGACGGCTAGGGAGGACGCTCTCCGTTTTGCCGGCAGGGACGGCCGGGACGACGTGGCCATCATTTGCCGGAACACAACCGAAGCCATCAACCATCTCGCTTACCGTTTGCGGCTCAGTCAGGATGATGTCGTCGTCACAACGGTTGTCGAGCATCACGCCAACCTGCTCCCCTGGTCCCGAGTGGCCCACTGCCGCTACGTGGAATGCGACGAAGACGGGACGTTCAGCACGGGTGCGGTCACCGAAGCGCTCACCGCGACGCCCACGCCCCGGCTGCTGACCATCACCGGGGCATCCAACGTCACGGGGTGGGTACCACCGGTGGAGGAAATCATTGCCGTTGCCCATGACCGCGGTATCCCGACGATGGTGGACGCCGCGCAGCTGGCTCCCCACCGCGAGCTGCCCGCTGACGCTGATTTCATCGCCTGGAGCGGCCACAAAATGTACGCCCCCTACGGCGCCGGGGTGCTCATAGGGCCTCGCCAGATATTCAGCGAAGGGGACCCTTTCCTGGTCGGTGGTGGCGCAGTAGACGTGGTCGGTCTTGACGAGGTGGTGTGGACCACGCCGCCCTACAGGGAAGAAGCGGGTTCGCCCAACGTGGTCGGAGCGGTGGCGTTGAGTGCGGCGATCAACCATCTGGGAACGATCGGGTGGGAGGCCATTACATCTCACGACAAACAACTGGCAACGGCGCTGCGGCGGGGACTGGGGGCCATCCCGGGTGTCCGAGTGCTTGGCCCGGGGCTCAGGGCCGAGACGTTGCCAGTGGCCACATTTGTGGTTGACGGCGTGCCACATGCCTTGGTGGCGGCCCGGCTCTCCGCCGAGGACGCCATAGGCGTCCGTCATGGCTGTTTTTGTGCCCACCCTTACCTAATGCGGCTGCTCGGCCTCGGCCGGGAAGAGTTCGAAAGGTACCGGGCCGAGGTGGCGGAGGAAAACCGGGCCCACATGCCCGGGGCGGTACGAGCCAGCTTTGGGATAAATGCCACCGTCGCCGACATCGACCGGCTTTGCGCCGCCGTCGCCCGCTTGACGTCCGGCGGACCACCCCCGGTCCCCTACACCCAGGACCGCCGGACGGGCGACTTCAGCCCTGCCGGCCCACTTCCGCCGTCGTTTCCTACCACCGGCATTCACGGCTCTTCGTGCTCGCCCGGTTAAAGATTAGGGAACGAAAGGAGAACCAAGATGGTCAAGCTCCCCTCGTTCGATGGTGCCACTGAATGGCTCAACTCGGGACCATTGACTCCGCAGGCTCTACAGGGGCGCGTTGTCCTCGTCAGCTTCGGCACGTACACCTGCATCAACTGGATCCGTACCCTGCCTTACGTGCGGGCGTGGGCAGATAAGTACTCGGGCCACGGGCTGGCGGTAGTCGGCGTTCAGACGCCCGAGTTTGACTTCGAAGGTGACCTCGACAACGTCCGCCGCGCCGTCGAGGAGATGGATGTCCGTTACCCGCTGGCGGTCGACAACGGTTACACCATCTGGCGGGCGTTCGACAACCACTATTGGCCCGCTTTGTATTTTGCGGATATCCAGGGCCAAATCCGCCACCACTACTTCGGCGAGGGTGAGTACGAGGAGTCCGAGCGGGTGATCCAGGAGCTTCTGGCCGAGGCCGGCGTAGAGGGCGTCGACACCGCGGTGGTACGACCCCAGCCCCGGGGCGTGGAACTGGGAGCCGATTGGGACGAGCTGAAGTCGCCCGAGAACTACGTCGGCTACCAACGCACCGAGGGTTTCGCCTCTCCTGGAGGCCCGGTCCTCGACGAGCCGCACGCGTACGAAGCACCGTCAAGCATGCGGCCAAACGAGTGGGCTCTGTCCGGTGTCTGGTTAATGAGCACGTCGTCTGCGGCCCTGACGGAACCGGGCGGCGCCATATCGTGCCGCTTCCATGCTCGCGACCTCAACCTCGTGATGGGCCCGGTGACGCGTCAGGCACCAGTCCGGTTCCGGGCCCGCATAGACGGTCAACCGCCCGGGGCCTTGCATGGCATCGACGTGGACGACGACGGCAATGGGACTGTCACATGGCAACGCCTGTACCAATTGGTCCGCCAACCGGGGCCGATTGGCGACCGGAACTTCGATATCGAGTTCCTCGACGCCGGCGCAGAGGCATTTGTGTTCACCTTCGGATGACGTGGTCGACGTGACCGGCGCCGCTCAGGCGATCTTCCTGCGGAACGGCGTCGATATAGACGACCCGTTAGGAGTGCTGCTCGGTTTCCTCGAGCCCGATCGCTATTTCGAGATCGGCGACTCGTCGCCACCCGAGTCTTTCGGCGAGATGGACCTCCGGCGACCTGACCCAAGATCACGACCACTCCCGGCCAACGCTGGAAGGTTGGCCGGTGGCCCTCCGCCACCCATTGGCCTGCGGCCCGGTAGAAAGGCTCTCGTGGCCACACTTCGCCGCGCTCAAACCGGCGCCCCGACTGGCTCAATCCCGGAGTGGGCGCGGTCGAGAGTAATCGCGGCCACGCAGGGCCTTTTCTCACACGGGGACTACCCGTTAGCGGAGACGCTCACTTACCGAGGAGATCCGGGACTCTTCGGCCCCGGCTCGGCGACCTGGACCGTCGTTGGCGACACCTCCGTGTTCGTGGGGGCGATCCGCGCTCTTTTGCTCCAGGCGGCCCACCCCGAGGTGGCGGCCGGGGTTTTTGACCACTCTCGTTACCACGATGACCCTCTCGGGAGGCTGACCAGGACAGAGTCTTACGTGACGGCCACCTCTTTCGGGGCCATGCCTGAGGTCGAGGCGGCTGTGGCCCGGGTTCGCCGGCGGCACGGTCCTATCCGCGGGGTCTCGCACCGGGGCTTGCCCTACGACGCCTCGGACCCAGAACTCGACGCCTGGGTCCACAACTCACTAACTGATTCGTTCCTCACCGCCTACCGCGTCTATGGGGCGCAGCCATGTCCCGAGGCTCTGGCTGACAGTTATGTCGCCGAGCAGCTTCGCGTCGGCCGCCTCCTGGGCGCCGGACCGTTGCCAGAGTCCGCCGTGCATCTCACGAGGTGGCTGAGCACTCACCCAGCCCTGGGGCCATCTCCTGGTTCGGTGGCCGCCATAAGTTTCCTCCGCCGTCCCCCCTTGCCGTTGGGCGTACGTTCCGCGTACGGGCTCCTGTTCAGGGCAGCCGTAGCGCTCCTTCCCGAAAGCGTCCTCAAAGTGATCGACGTACGCGCTCGCCCGGGTGACCTCGACGCGGGACGAGCGGCCGTCAGAGCTCTGCGCTGGGCCCTCGGCGCGTCAGCGGACTGGGATCTGGCCTTGCAGAGGACCGGCGCATCGCCGCCACCTGAGGCCCGCTTCAAACAACCGCTCCGCTCTCCGTTGGCGCCATCCGGTGTGACGGCAGCCTCGGCGCGGAGCGGTTAGCCCGCTCAACTGGGTCAGGACGACTTGGAGGCGCTCCACGAGCCGCCGCCCATTGAGCGGCCGCCGGCCTGGATCTTCCAGGTGCCAGACATCGAGCTGCCCTTGGCGGAACCTGCGTAGGTAATTGATTCCGAGCCCACGGTGCCGAAGCGGATAGAGGCGCCTTGAACAGTCCCGTGAATGCTCGTGGGTTCGTTTTTGAACGCGGAAACCTCGATGGTACCGCTCAACTTTTGCCCCGACTGCTGCCACGTCAGCTTGAACGTGCCGCTGTACGAGCCACTGTAATTTCCGGACCACTTTCCCGATAAGGACGCGCTCTTGGTCGGCTTGGCGGCGTGGTGGCCCTCGGAAGCCGAAGCCCAACCGGGCTCGCTCCATGCGGGGGCGACGGCCACGGCTGCGGTCAGGCCAGCAGCAAGGGCTACCCTAAACGCAATAGGGACCAACGCAATACGCCTCACTGCAATACGCGAGCGCAAGGACATGTGATGCCTTCCTTTGGGTCAGACGGCCAGCCCGGTTAGGCACGCCGGCCCGACGGTAGCGGTCATCCAAGGCACTGGATAGAGGGAAAACCCCAGCAATTTGCGCTGGTGGACCAAAAGGTTGCGGAAAGGAAGATAGAGCTGTGTTCGTTGAAGAGAGGACCTACACCCTCCACCCGGGGAAGGTAGCTGACTACCTGAGCGCATACGCCAGGGACGGCCTGGATGTCCAGCGTGAACATCTAGGGAACTTGATCGGCTACTTCACCACCGAAATTGGCACCCTGAACCAGATCGTCCACATGTGGGGCTACGAATCGATGGCTGAGCGCCAGGAGCGCCGAACTGCTCTGTACTCCGACCCCAGATGGCAAGAGTACTTGCCAACCGTCCTTCCATGGCTTGTCCGTCAAGAGAGCCGCATCCTGCTGCCGACGTCGTTTTCACCCATCGGCCAGGGCTCATGATCCCGATGTGACGCCGAGGAGCGGCCCTCAGCGTGCAGGACCGGAACCTGAGGTCAAAGCAGTGACATCACCCGTAGAGGTCTCTACGCAGCGCCTCCAGCTCGTCGTGCAGGACGGCCACGCGGGCGTGCAACTCAACCACTTCAGTACGAAGCTCAGCCACCTCACTGACCAGGTCGGTCGTACTGCTGCCCGCTTCGACGACATCCGCCACCGGCTCGCTGGCCAGGGCGAGCGAGCCATCGGTGAGGAGCTGCACCCAGCGCTCCTCCTTTTGCCCCGGCCGGCGCGACAGCCGCGCCACTAGTGGCTCGGGCAACCCACCCAGGCGCTCGAGCTCGGCTTCGACCTGGGCGATACTGTCGAACTCGCACATGCGCTCGGTCCGAGAGCGCAGCTCGCCGGCGGTCTGGGGCCCCCGTAGAAGCAGGACACCCAGCAGGGCAAGCTGCTGCTCGGTGATGGCCAGATGCTCGCCCAGGAGTTGCTGGTAACGGGTCACGCTCCGGCCATGTGACGGGTACACGAAGCTCACCAGCCCAGCCGTTTTGAGTGACGCAACGGCGTCGTGAACGGTGCGCTCATCAAACTCGACCACCGGGTCGCGGTTTGACGATTGGTTACAGGCAAGTACCAGAGCGTTCAGCGACAGCGGGTACTGCTGGGGCGTCGTGAGCTGCTTTTCGATAAGGCTCCCGATCACCCGGCCTTCCTCTTGGCTGAGCAGCACCGGGCGATCCTACCCGGGCCGTCTCCTGGGGGCGGGGGCCGGCGGTACCTCGACGCGGCCAGCCGTCATCACCGGCCACCAAGCGCCAAGCGCCGGCCACCAAGCGCCAAGCGCC
This sequence comes from uncultured Acidimicrobiaceae bacterium, assembly GCA_963749305.1. Taxonomy (GTDB): domain Bacteria; phylum Actinomycetota; class Acidimicrobiia; order Acidimicrobiales; family Palsa-688; genus Fen-671. Next base: position 421,176 of record CAVVMN010000006.1, on the reverse strand, counting down.
GGCCACCAAGCGCCAAGCGCCGGCCACCGGGCCCAGTGCCCGGGGGCGCCGGGCTTTCTGGGTGTAGCAACGGTTTCTCGGCGCCTTTACTGCTCGATTTCGACGAAGAGGGCGCCCAGTTCGAGAAAGCACGCCCAGAAGGGGCCTCGATGCGGGGGCTTCGAGGGATATGCGACCGACGAGTCCAAAATGACACACTGTTGCCAAATACCGTTCGACCCACGGAGGTCAACATGAGCAGCAGTGGCGACAGCACCGGTGCCTCGACCGGACCGGAGCCGGCGACCGTCGACCTGAAGCTGGAAGTCGTGACGTTGCCGGTCTCAGATGTCGACCGGGCCAAAGCGTTCTACCAAGGGCTCGGGTGGCGGCTGGACGCGGATATCGTCGTCGGTGACAACTTCAGGGTCGTCCAGCTGACCCCCCCGCACTCCGAATGCTCGATCTCGTTCGGGAAGGGCCTGACCACAGCGGCGCCCGGTTCCGCTCAACGCTTGCTGCTGGCCGTTGGTGATATTGACGCAGCGCGTGAGGACCTCATAAAACACGGCGCCGACGTCAGCGAGGTGTTCCATTTGGCCGGCGGGCGTGTCCCCGGCCGTGACCCGCAAGGTCGCACCTATCAGACTTACGCGTCCTTCAACGACCCGGATGGCAATGAGTGGCTGCTCCAGGAGATCACGACGCGGCTCCCGGGCCGGGTGTGGGAGGACTGAGCGGTCTCTTTCCCTCATCGGGGAATGGACCGACGGTACTACCGGTCCTCGACCCTCACGCCGGTCGGCACCCAGAACCTGAGCTTGCCCTGAAGGACGTTTTCCAAGACGCCGCCATTTGACTCGATCACCCGCCGGGAAGCGACGTTGTCGATGTCGCAGGTGACAAGGGCGGGATCGATCCCTCTGGCGTAGGCCTGCGGCAGGACGTCGGCCAGCATGGCAGTGGCGTGGCCGCGGCGGCGCGCCGAAGGCCTGACGTCATACCCTATGTGCCCGCCGACCGTGCGTAGGTACTCCGTCAACCGGTGACGCAGCGCGATCCGGCCCAAGAACTCGGCACCATCTACCCACCACCACGTTGTGTCTGGCACCCAACCGGCAGGACGAGGGGTGGCTTCTTCGGACTGGGCGAGCAAATAAGAGACGAATGCAGAAAACCCCTCGGCGCTCTCCCAACGGCCGGTCCACTCTCTCAAGTCGCGCCCGAGCATCGTGTTGTCGCTCGGTGAACCTCTTCCGTCTACGCGGAGTTCTTCCATCGCCTCGAGGAAGGAACTGCGGACGCCCGTGACCGGCAAACTCAACGTGGGCATCGACAATTATGACGCGGGGTCGGGCTGAAACGAGGCTCAATTTCGACCTGCTAATTCAAACCTGCGGTTACACCTTACGAAGGACTTCCATGACCGGGCACTGCGGTCATCGGACCGGACGGTTCAAGCGAGTGGCAGACCTGGTTGGCGGCCTGGAACGCGGGCGAGCTGTCGTCGAACCGGCTGCTATCGAAGGCGCCCTGAGCGTTGGGGTCGGGAAAGCCGGGGAGGCCATGCGAGCGCATACAGTGTGCCCATTTCACCTCGGCGGTGAGCTTCGGCGCCGAGACCGGGGCAGGCTCGTCCCCGCCCGGCAACAGCGCCCGGCATTCATGGTCGGCGGCTGAGAACGCCGGGCTGTTGCGGCTGAGGTCACTTCCCGGGCCCCCGTTCATCTCGAAGGCGAAGCCGCCGCCCGGGTTGCCGGTCGGATCGGGAAAGTCCGGGACGCCGTGGCCGCGCATGCAGCGGGCGTAGGCGACCGCTTTAGCCATGACGCCGCTGGACGACTTACCAGATGTGCGATCGCCACCGTTAGGCCCGGAGCCAGCCAGGCCAGGCTTGTCCGAGCCACCGCAGCCTGCGGCTAAAACAGCCACGCACAGCAGCGTGGCCCCGGCCACCGTCCAAATGGCCGGGACCGAACGCCGGCGCCGCCCCAGTTTCCACTCAAACCGCCGCGAGTGGTTTTGGTCGTCAGCGCTCGTCATCCGTTCGCTCCTGCGTGTTGGGGGGCTCCTCCGCCGTTGTACTTCGGAGCCAGTTACACGGAGCCAACGGGCCGTTGCCCGGTTGTAAGGTGCGCGGTCAGGTGCTCGGACGCCGACGGTGAATGGAGCGCCTCGGCGGCGCCGGCCGTAGCCGGTCGAGCCTCGTGGCGCTCAGTCGAGCGAAGTAGCCTCGAACGTGCGGACCTGGTCGTCCATTGGCACGACCATCGCCATGTTGGGGTGCGTGTGCTCTTTGGCCAGCATTTTGATGGCGGTACCGTAAGTCAGGAACTCGACCACGTGGTGGGCAAAATAAACCGGCCGGTCGATAACCTTTGCGTCTACCAGCCCCGTACCGCCGGCCTGGGTGATATGGCTTTGCAGCTCTTCCATCGCTGCTTCCCTGGCCTGGTAAAGCGTTTCCGTAAAGTTGGTCAGCTCGACATTTTGCGTTGATTGGCTCATCGCCGTGCCCAGCGTCCGCCGGGGCGCATGCACATACGACGCCCCGGCCACGAGGTCGAGCGGGTACCATCCGGCCGAGCTGAGAACGACAAAATCTCGGGCCGACAGGTCGCACAAGAACGGGCTGCGGTAGTGGGCCTTGAATTCGCTGACGCCACTCTCATCGGTGAACGGACGGACCGCCGTCCCGGTTACCACCACCGTGTAACGATGATAAGCAACCTGAGTTTCCACTTCGACCCCGACGACGCCGACGGCGCCGGCCGAGTGAGCCTGAGCCCGGATGGATTCTTTGGCCTCGTCGAGGGCCCGGTGGAAGGCGTCGTGAGCGTCGATGACGGGGCCGGTGGCCCAGTTCCAGACCCCGGTACAAGATAGAGATGCAGCCGATGCCGAACACCACCTGCACCGGCTCGAGCCCCACTGAATGCAGCAGGAGTATCCCGTCGAGAGACAAGTCCGACGTCGTCCCGCCTGCGCCAGTTGACGATCGGCTCTGGCCGGCAGCCAACGCTTGGCCGAGCTCAGCCAGGTTTGCCTCTTTGTGCTCTGCGCCCCCCAACGGCGCCGCGCCCACGCTCATAAGGCCAGGCTGACTGTAGGTACCGGCGGGGTGACAGGCACTGCGGAGCGCGCCCGGCGCACGAGGGAGCCGAGCAGCGAGCACATGACGTAGGTGTTGCGATAGCGCTCTGCTTCAGCCACCTCCATGCGTACGTCGTACAGCGAGCTGTCCGGGGACATCCTGACGGCACCTTCGATAGCGCGCGGAACGAGCCAGCTTGTGGGCGTCCTCCAGCGGCGAGATCACGTACCCCGTGCCGCAGCGGCCCGACCCGTAGTACTCCATGTAGCAACCCTCGGCCATTACGGCTGTGCAGCGGCTGTAAGCGACGGAACCGGGCACAAAACCGATCTCGACTAGCTTGGCCAACTTGTGCCCGGCCACTTGAGTGGACCACAACTGCTGGGGCGGGGCGGCGTTGGCCATAACTACGGCCGTACCATAAAGGTGCACCTCGCAGCTGTTCTCGTTGGTGGGGTGGCTTATGTCGGTCTTCACGCCGACCACGCCGTGCGCGCCCAGGTTGGCGGCCTCGTTGAGCATCCGGCTGAGAGCAGTGCGATGAGCCTCCATCCAGGCGTCGTCCAGGGCCTGGACCTGCCCCACCCAGCCCTGGTTGTGCGGGCCCGTCTCGTAACAGGCGCACGGGTAGTAATACCCGGTGTCATATGAATAATTGGACCAATTTGATATTTGCCCGCAATAGTAACCCTGCACCAACGCCAGCGGCTCGACCCCCATCGCCAAGCAAGCGGCAAAATCTGGGATCGTGAGCCCCGAATCGAAGGCGCGCGGGCCGCCCGGGTCGACCGCGCTCAATTGTCGAAGGTGATGATCGTGGTCGGCCGCGGCGGGGTCGTCCCCTCGGACCCGGCTCGCCGGGCGACGGCCGTCCCGAGCGACAGGAACTCGATCGTGTGGTCCCCCCACTGGTGGCTTTTTTCTTCCAGCCTCATACCGACCACACCAGTGGCAGCAAGGTTGGTGGCTTCGTCCTGCATACGCTTCATGGCCAGCTCGCGGGCGTCGTACATCGCTTGAGTAAAGTTCTCCAGCTCCTTGTTTTGGCCGATCTGGCCCAGAGCCTGGCCGATCCCCCGGTGCGCTATGTGGTAAACGCAGGTGCCCATGACCAACGCTTGGGGCATGTAGCCCGTTTGCGCCAGGGTCCAGAAATCCTGGCCGCTCAAGTCGCTGGTGAAAGGTTTACCCAATTTGTTCCGGTAAGAATTGCCGTCTTCGGCCTTTACGGCGGTGCCGACGGCGATGAACTCGGCAGAATCGTGGCCCCATTCGTAGAAGTTCACGTCGAGACGGACGCCGACCACACCATCTGCTCCGAGTTGGTCGGCTTCTTCCTCCATCCGGTTCATGGCCAGCTCGCGAGCGTTGTACATCGCCTCGGTGAGCTTGGTCAGCTCCTGAGAGGAACCCCAATTGCCCTTTTGCAGCCCAATATGGTAAATCGAGCTGCCCATCACCAGTCCTAGCGGATGAAAACCAACCTGCTTTACCAGCAGGAACTCGTTGACCGACAGGTCACTGGTGAACAGCCCATGTTCGAGTTCGGCGAGCCGGGCACCGGCGTCCTTGGGGAGATCTGAGGGGATACTGCTCATTCAGTTCCTCCGATAATCACATTCTGAAGAGCGGCTTGCGCGCTCTGGTTGATGACCGCCTCTTCTTGCAGTGCGGACAAAAGGCGCTTCAACCACTGTTCGACTGGCACCTGTTCGTTGCGGATGCGGATACCTCCAGAACTGCGCCCGATGCCGCAACGCACGGACGGGCCGTCCATCGAGGCCTGGTAGTCATCCTGGTCGAGATGGACCGTTATGGTCCTGATTTCGTCCGTAGGGCGGTGCAAAATCCCGGCGGTGGCGTGAACGACTTCGACCCGGTCCCCCAAGGTTTCCTGCAGAGTCTTGCCCAGCACTCTCAACATCGTTTTGACATCTTTGTTGTTTGCCAGCAGAGCGGCGACGGCCATCTGCATGTCCGCCGGGCCGCCCGAGTCGGCTGGCTCGATATCGCTCATTGGACCGGCTCGCTCCCCGCGGGCTGCTCGAGCCGCCGGCGCCGAGGATCCCGTGCCGAGCGCAGCAGGGGGCGGGACGGCGGCAATACTTGCCTGTGCTTTGAGCGCAGCCAGCTCATTTTCGATCTGAGCGCTCGAGCCCAGTGCGTTTAGCTGCTTAGCGATATCGTCGCCCTGGTCAGCCCCGACGTCGTCGAGCACGCCAGACTGGAGCAACTCGTCAAGTGCACCGGCATGGGCCTGGGTGGCGGCAATCTTGTCCTTAGCCCGCTGGAGAGCAGCGCCGGAGTCATTGAAAGTCCCCGAGATCCCTGCTATCTGGTCATTGACTGACGAAGACGCCTGGGCCGCGCTGTACTGCGCTTTCAAGGTTTCCTTCTGGGAGCGGAACTCGTTGACCCGGGTTTGCAATGCGCTCAGCGTCTGGGTCATCTTCTGCTGCTGGTCCACCAACTGCTGGTGCTGCGGCTCGAGCGCCGCCACCTGCTCTTGAGCGGCCGCCTTGCGGCTGAGGGCCTCACGGGCCAGGTCCTCCCGGCCGACTTGCACCGCTTGCGCCGCCTGCTGGTTCAGATGGTCGATCGTATGGTTGAGCTGGTCTTCCTGGAGTTCCAGCTGCTTGCGAGCGGCGGCGATCTGCACCAGGGCGGCGCGGACCTTGGTGATCTGCTCGAGCATCTGCTCGTAACTGAGGTCGAGCATCTCGCTGGGGTTTTCCGCCTTGTCCAGCGCCCGGTTGGCCTTCGCCTCGACAATGTCGTGAGCACGCTTGAAAAAACTCATTTGGCCTCCCAGCCACAATGTGATGCGATCCCATGCTACCGAGCAACCTGGTCGTAAGGCCTATCGTGCTGCGAGGACAGTCAAGGAGCGGCCGCCGGGGCGGGTCTCCCCTACCGCCGGCGGCCAGCTTCTCGAGAACAGAAGGTCTGCGGGGACTAGCGCAGGTCGAAGCGGTCGAGGTCCATGACCTTGGCCCACGTTGACACGAAGTCCTGCACGAACTTCTCCTGGGCGTCGGCGGAGGCGTAGACCTCGGCCAGCGCCCGGAGCTGGGAGTTGGACCCGAAGATGAGGTCCACCGCTGTGCCGGTCCACTTGACGTCGCCTGTCCCGCGGTTGCGGCCTTCGTAGACATGCTCGGTGGACGAAACGCGCCACTCGGTGCTCATGTCCAGCAGGTTCACGAAGAAGTCGTTCGTTAGCGTCTCGGGTCGTTGAGTGAACACACCCAGGCTCGAGTGCCCAGCGTTGGCGTTGAGCACGCGCAGGCCGCCAATAAGCACTGTCATCTCCGGAGCGGTCAACCCCAGCAAGCTGGCCCGGTCGACCAGCAGTTCCTCGGGGCGGCGCTTGTCCCCGGCGCCGGAAGTAGTTGCGGAACCCATCAGCTGAGGGCTCGAGCACGGCGAAGGTGGCTGAGTCGGTCTGGTCCTGCGACGCATCTGTACGGCCCGGCGAGAACGGGACCTGGACGTCGACACCAGCGTTTTTGGCCGCTTGCTCGATGGCGGCACCGCCGGCGAGGACGATGAGGTCGGCGAGGGAGACCTTCTTCCTGTCCGTCTGGGCGCCGTTGAACTCGGCCTGGACCCGCTCGAGGGCCTGTAGCACCGTGGCCAACTCAGCCGGTTTGTTGACGTCCCAGTCCTTTTGCGGCGAGAGACGGATGCGGGCGCCATTGGCCCCGCCCCGCTTGTCGCTGTCCCGGAAGGTCGATGCCGAGGCCCAGGCCGTCGTGACCAGCTGCGAGATGGACAGGCCGGACGCCAGGACCTTGCTCTTGAGGGCGGCGACGTCCTGCTCGTTGACCGGGGGGTGATCGAGCGCGGGGACAGGGTCTTGCCAGATCAGCTGCTCTTGAGGTACTTCAGGACCGAGGTACCGAGAGATGGGGCCCATGTCGCGGTGGGTGAGCTTGTACCACGCCCGGGCGAAGGCGTCGGCGAACTGGTCCGGGTTTTCGTAATAGTGCCGCGAGATGCGCTCGTACGCCGGGTCGGACCGGAGCGAGAGGTCGGTAGTGAGCATCATCGGGGTGCGGCGCTTCGACGCGTCGTGCGGATCGGGCACCGTGTTGTCCGCCGCCCGGTCGGTGGGACGCCATTGGCTGGCGCCCGCCGGGCTCTTGGTCAGCTCCCACTCGTAGCCGAACAGGACCTCGAAGAAACCGTTGTCCCATTTCGTCGGGTTGGTCGTCCAAATGACCTCCAACCCGCTGGTGATGGCGTCGTTGCCCTTGCCGGTGCCGAACGTGTTCTTCCAGCCGAAACCTTGCTCTTCGATGGGAGCGCCTTCAGGTTCGCGGCCCACATACTCGGTGGCGTCGGCGGCGCCATGGGTCTTGCCGAAAGTGTGACCGCCGGCGATCAAGGCGACCGTCTCCTCGTCGTTCATCGCCATTCGCGAAAACGTCTCCCTGATGTCCCGGGCGGCGGCCAGCGGGTCAGGATTGCCGTTCGGCCCCTCGGGGTTGACGTAGATCAAGCCCATTTGCACCGCGCCGAACGGGTTGGCCAGCACCCTGTCCCCGCTGTAGCGCTCGTCGCCGAGCCAGGTGTCCTCGGGGCCCCAGTAGACGTCCTCCTCGGGCTCCCATACGTCCTCGCGTCCCCCGCCGAAACCAAAGGTCTTGAAGCCCATCGACTCCAGCGCGCAATTGCCGGCCAGGATCATGAGGTCCGACCACGACAGCTTTTGGCCGTACTTCTCCTTGACGGGCCAAAGAATGCGGCGGGCCTTGTCCAGGCTGGCGTTGTCGGGCCAGCTGTTGAGGGGGGCGAAGCGCTGCGTACCCGACCCCGCACCGCCGCGCCCATCCTGGATGCGGTATGTGCCGGCGCTGTGCCACGCCATGCGGATGATCAGTGGGCCGTAGTGGCCGAAGTCGGCCGGCCACCAGTCCTGCGACGTCGTCAGTGCCTTGACGATGTCCGCCTTCACCGCCGGCAAGTCGAGTGTCTTGAACTCGGCGGCGTAATCGAAACCCTGGCCCATCGGGTCGATCAGCGGCGAGTTCTTCCCGAGCGGCCTCAGGTTCAACATGTGTGGCCACCAGTGCTGGTTCGCTATCGAACCCGTAGCGACGTTGGGGTCGTTCATCACTGGGCACCTGGCGGAAGGGGTTAACTCCGGGGGGGTGGTGTCGACGGCGCCATGGTCTTCGTTGCTCATAGTTCTCCTTTTCTGTTCGTGTTGTTGATCTTGCCGCTTGTCTTGCTCCGCCGCCGAATCTCCGCCTCCTGGCAGGCCGGGCAGGTGCCCCAGTAGACGACCTCGGCTTCATCGATGATGAACCCGTGGTCATAAGCGGCCTTGAGGCATGGCCGATGCCCGACGGCGCAGTCAACGTCTACCGTCCGGCCGCAGGTGCGACAGACGAGATGGTGGTGGTTGTCATCGACCCGGTCCTCGTAACGGGCCGGCGAGCGCGCCGGCTGGATACGCCGGATGAGGCCATTGCCGGCCAGCAGGCCCAGGGCGTCATAAACCGCCTGACGGGAGACCGCTCCGATGTCATCCCGGACAAGCTTCTCGATCTCGTCCGCCGTGCCGTGCGGCCGGGCTGTCACCGCCCGCAAGACGGCGAGACGCTGGGCCGTCACCTGAACACCCCGCTGGCGGAGGAAGTCGGCGGGGCCGGCGCTTACTTCCCTGAGCACAGAAGTTGACTATTGTTCCAATTCTGGACTCTGTCAAGTTTGGGGAGACGGCCTCTGCTCCCTTGGGCTGTCGCTGTGCCGAGCCGGCGTCTTGGTTACGGGCGCGGAGGCGAGCGCCACTCGTACCCGTTCCATGCCGGGAAGCGCCTGCGCCTGAGGCCCGTTATCCGCCTTTTCGGTGCAGTTGCTGCTTCTCGGTGCAACAATCCTTTCTGGGTGCAGAATTTCTATCTCGGCGCGATCGGAGTCGAAAATCGACAGGAATTGCGCCCAGAAACGATAAGCGCGCCCAGAAGTCGGTCCACATTCTTCGTACCTGTGCGCGCAATAGCCGACGGTTCCGAGGAAAATGGGTACCGCTGGCTACAACAAGCCATTACAGCGCCCAATAAGACGCAGAGGTACCACGCGCCCTCCACATTTCTATTACGAGCAATGCGGGATTTAACGTGGTCCCGACATCAATGCGTTGAGCTCGGCGTACGGGATACCGGCGGCGGCGAAGGTGAAAGTGCCCCGCTCGAGTACCTCAAGAGCGGCCCGCCGGGCGCATCCCAATGCGGCGCGTGACAACGCCGACCCCAGGCTGACCCGCCGTACTCCGCAGGCGCGGAGCTCGGCCAGGGTCTGCCCGGCCGAAGCCAGCACGTTGACGGGACGGTCGACCGCTGCGCATACGGCGCGCACGGACTCGAGATCTGGCAAGCCCGGGGCGTACAGGACGTCGGCACCGGCGGCGGCGTAGGCCTGTAGGCGAGCAACCGTATCCCCGATGTCGCGCCGGCCGTACAGGAAGTTTTCCGCCCGCGCTGTCAGCGTGAAGGGGAAAGACAGCGCCCGAGCAGCACTGACCGCGGCGGTGACGCGCTCGACGGCATCGTCAAGTGGGCGCACGGGGTCGTCCGGGTCACCGGTGGCGTCCTCGATGGAACCGCCGACCAGACCCGCCGCGGCGGCCAGGCCGATCGTCTCCCCGACCCCCGCTGCGGTCTCGGCGAAGCAACTCTCCAGATCGGCGGAAACCGGCAGCCTGGTGCCCTCCACGATCGACCTGGCGTTTTCCAGGGTCTCAGCTCTGGTCACCTGGTTGGACCCGTCGGCCCGGCCCAGGGATTGGGCTAAGCCGCCGCTCGTCGTGGCCAACGCCACGAAGCCCAGGCTCGACAGCAGACGGGCTGACCCGCCGTCCCAAGCGTTGGGCATAACGAAAAGGTCGTCGCTCTGGTGCAGGTCGCGAAAAGCTACGCCCTTGCCGTACTGCTCGCTGGGCCCGAGATCATTCGACCCGAGATCATTCGACCCGAGATCATTCGACCCGAGATCATTCGACCCGAGATCATTCGACATAGCCACCTCCCGCGGCGTAAGTGTATTAGGCGGCACTTCCGGAGCGGGGCGGGTTTTGCGGTACTCGGGCCACCCCCGGCCGGGCCGACATGGAGCGATGCCCGTGACACGGAGTGCGGCGGCATGTGATGATTGTCACACCGCAACGTACCGTTAGCCCGTAGGTGGAGGAGAGCAGCCAGTGGGCCGCACACCGGCCGAAACTGTCGCGCGCTGTGAACAGTGCGGGACAGAGAACCCGCCGCAGGCCCGTTTTTGCATGGAGTGCGGCGTCCGGCTGACGTCCGATGACAAGGAAACGGGCGGCGGAGAGCGACGCACCGTCACGGTGGTGTTCGCCGACCTGTCTGGCTTTACCAACTTCTCCGAACAGTCGGATCCAGAGGAAGTGCGGGCTCTGGCGCAGCGAGCGGCGCTGCGCCTGGAGGCCATCGTGCGCCGCCACGGCGGCACCGTCGACAAGGTCATCGGCGACTGTGTCATGGCCCTGTTCGGCGCTCCGGTCGCACACGAGGATGACGCCGCGCGAGCGGTACGAGCGTCTTTGGAAATGCTGGCCGACGTGCTCTCCGACTCGGAAGCCTATGCCGGCTTGGCGCTCCGGGTGGGCGTCAACACCGGCGAGGTCATTTTCGCTTCGGTAGGGCCGTCGGGCCAGTACACGGTCCTTGGTGACACCGTGAACACGGCTTCCCGCTTGCAGTCGGCGGCAGTGCTCAACGCCATTTACGTCGGCGCCCGGACGTATGAGGCCACCACCCAGCTTTTCGACTACGAAGAAATGTCACCCGTAACGGCAAAGGGTAAAGCCGAAGCGGTGCCGGCGTGGCGGCCGACGCGGGTCGCCGGCCTCCTCATCGAGCCAGCGCGTCGCTCGCTGCTGGTCGGACGCGAACGGGAGATCGGCCGGCTGGAGGAGCTACTCGACCGGGTGGTCGGAGGAGGCGGCTCCGAGACGGTGACCGTGGTGGGCGCCCCCGGGATTGGCAAGAGCAGGCTCTTGGCCGAGTTCTTGCGCCGGCGCGGCGCCGATGTCGTCGTCCATTGGGGCCACTGCTTGCCCTATGGCGAGGGCATCACGTACGTGCCGGTGGCGGAGATCGTGAAAGACGCGGCTGCCATCACTGATGACGACGCGGCGGACCAGGTGGCACAGAAGCTCGACTTGCTCCTGACCGATCTCGGGACGGGGACCGGCCTCGACGAGTTACGCACGGTGGCGACGGCCGTCTCGAACCTGCTGGCCGTGCCGACCACCCCTCGCGGCACCTACGCCGCGGCCAACCTGAGCCAGGCCGAGCTGCATTGGGGCATAAGGCAGTTCTTCGCCATGCTGGCCGCTGCCCGCCCCCGTGTGCTGGTCTTCGAGGACCTTCACTGGGCCGAGCCGACCTTGCTCGAGTTCCTCGGGTATACCTCAGAGGGCCCAGGGCCGTACCTGCTCCTTCTGTCGGGCCGGCCCGAATTGCTCGAGCGGGACAACCAGGTGCTGGTGGGCGCGGCCAACCGCCGGGTGGTGCGCCTGGCCAGCCTGGACCGAGAGGACTGTGCCCGCCTGGTGGCCAACCTCATGACGGTCGATGTCAACGACGAGCAGGTACGCCAGGTAGTCGAGACGGCCGATGGTAACCCCCTCTACGCCGAGGAGTTCGCCCGCGCCATTTCCGACGGCTCGGTGACGGGAGTCCCGCAGAGCCTCGAGGCTTTGATCGCCACCCGCCTCGACCGGCTGAGCACGAACGACCGCGACGTCGTCCGGTGCGCTTCGGTGGTGGGCAGCGTGTTCTGGCCCGACGCGGTAGCCGCCCTCGACCCGGGCCGTCCAGCGGCCCTGGTTACGACCGGGTTGGCCCAGCTCGAGCGCCATGATTTCGTGCACGCCACCGCGACCACGTCGATTGAGGCCATGCCGGAGTACGCCTTCAAGCACGAGTTGGTCCGCGAAGTGGCCTACGGGCGACTGCCCAAGGCTCGCCGGGTTGTACTGCACGAGCGGGCGGCCCGCTGGATCGGCGGCCTGCCCGGCCCCGATAAGTACGTCGAGATAGTCGCTTGGCACTTCGAGCAAGCTTGCCTTCGCGCTCTGGAAGTGGCCAGGAGCGGAGCACGGCCCCCCCTGGTGGAGGCGGTGCAGGCTCTCACATCAGCAGCGGAACGAGCCGAGTCTCGTGAAGGCCTGCGGGAGGCGGCCGGCTTCTACTCTCGTGCGCTCAGGTTGGTGGGTGACCGGTTGCCCGAGGCCAGAGCGGAGCTGATGTTCCGTCACGCCGCCACGCTGCGAGCACTTGGCCGGTACGACGAGGCCCTCCCCGAGCTCGACTCGGTTATCGAGGACACGGCCGGGCTCGGGAGAGATGACCTGCACTGCCGGGCTCTGTTCGAGGCAGCCACCGCCGACCGCATCGCAGGGTCGGTGGTGCGCGCCCGCGGCCGGGTCGAAAAGGGCGTGGAACTAAGCCGAGGAATGCACGACCGTCTGCTTCAGGTGCGGGGTGACTACCTGCTCGCCGACCTACAAGCCAACGTCGACGCCGCCTTCGACGATGCCGTCAACCGGCTGCAGGAGGCCCTTGCACTGTGCCAGCCGTTGAACGATCACGCCCTCCTCACTGAGGGCTATTTGCGATTGGGGATCCTGCTTTACAACCTCGGACGGCTAGCGGAGGCCGAGGACGCTATGCGAGAGTGCGCCCGGCTGGCCCGGGACCAGGGAAGCCTGCGCAACGAGGCCAGGTCGACGTGCGTGATCGCCTCGATCGGTTACTACCGTGGCGATAGGCGGTCTGAGGAGCTGTGCCGCCAGGCTGCCCGCTGGTTGGAGCGGACGGGTGATCACTACATCCAGGTGCAGACCCTGGAGACGCTCGCCAAAGTGCTGCTGGCCAGGGGCGATGCCAAGGGGGCGAAGGAAAGTCTGGAGCGGGCAACCCCGTTGGCCTTGGACATCGGCGGCTGGGCACTGACGGACGTGCAGCGACTGCTGACATCAGTACTGATGGAACTCGGTCGGACCGATGAGGCGCAGCGGGCGGCCGAGACGGCTCGCCGCTCGGCGCCTCCAGAGGACACGTACGCGATGGCTGCCGCCACACTGGCAGAGGCAATGACGGCGTCCTCAGCAGAAGATGCGCGAACGGGCTTCAAAAGTGCCATTGAAGCGCTGGCCGCCCGGTGTTTCCCGATCGACCTCGCCGATGCGCGGCTCTGTTACGCCCAGGTCATGCGGCGTCTCGGCGACGAGGAGGAGGCGCAGCGTCAGTTCCTGGCCGCCCGAGCCGACTTTCAGGCCATGGGGGCTGAGGCTCTGGTGAAAAGGATCGACCGTGCGCTCTCAGAGGTCATCTCAGAGCGCACAACCGAATTGGCTCAGGCCGATACCACCTAGCTCGGCCCGTTGTCGCCATCGCCATTACCACCACCGACGCCGGGGTTGGAAACGCAGGAGGGGTTCACCGCGGCCGCATTTACAGGTACCGAGTCGCCTGTAAAAATTGCGCATTGGATGGTGGAATCGCAGCTGAAGCTGGTGCAACTGTTGGGGGTGGTTTGACCGTTCTCGGTCACCTGCTGGGTTACGGTGCACGTCCCCGACGTCTGGCAGGTCCCCAGGATGTTCTCTGACTGAACTGCGTTAGGGCTGGCCTGCTGAGTCGATTCCTGGTTGATCTGGAACGTGTTGTTCGCGTTGTCCACCTGCTCGGAGCAACAATGCAGAGGGCCGAATTGTGTCTGGGTGATATTCGGGTTGTTCTCAGGTTGCTGTACCTGCAGCTCGTTTTGGTGGACGTTCTCGGACGCCACCCCGGAACTGAACTGGTTGGTGCTGCCTTCGAGCCCACCGTTGAAGGCGCCTTGGGTCTGGGTCGAACCGGGTGCCGCGGCGTTGTTATTGATGGCCTGATTTTGCTGAATGAGCTGGGTTAGAGCGGAATTGTCCTGGCCCGTCGCACTGGTGCCTGGAGCCCCGTTTTGGAGCAGCACGACGCTCTCGTTGGGGCCGCTAGTGCCGTTGCCGTCGAAGTTGTCGTCCTGGTTTTGGCTTACCGCAGTTGCCGCGCCATTGAAGTACTCGCTCTGTTGCTGTTGCTGATAGCCGTTGAAGTTGTTGTTGCCACTGGTCGAGTTCTGGGTGACGCTGGCCGAGGACGTGCCTTCCTGGTCCTGAGTGGCTACCGTCGTCCCGGGACCGAGGAGCGCTTGCTGGATCTGCTGGGCCAGGTTCGTAGCGTTATTGCCGGAAACGTTCTCCTGGTCGACGCTGGCCGTCTGGGATGCTTGCTCAGTCGGGCTCAACAATTGGGCGATCACCATGCCGACGTTGGCCACATTGTCACCCGTAGAGTTCGTCTGGACGATGGTGCACTGTTGCGTGGCATTTGCGCCGCCGCCGGCCTGCAAGCAGTAAGCAATGTTGTTGGCCGATGTGTTGGTTTGAGTTATGTCGCACGAAGTCTTGATACAGCTGGCCACATTTGTCGGGTTGGCCAGCCCGGCCGGTCCCAATTGCACGACGTCGCTCACGCGCTTTGTACACGTCCATCCGGTGCCCGGGCAGTTCGGCCCGGCGTAGTTGCGCAGCCCGCGCTCGATTATGGCGTGGTTCGGGTCAGCCCCATGCCCCTGGAGGTAGGCCAGGACCTGCGCGTTGCTAAGTGAGGGCGAGAGCCCCAACGGTACGACGCTAGCGGCAGACGCCGTACCGGGTAAAGCGATCAGTACCAGGGCCGCAACCGCCACGAGCCACAACTTGAACCTCATCATGATTCCACCTGTCCATAACGGGAGTGTTGGCTAACAACGGCACAAAAGTAAGCGGGCCCGGGCCGAAGCGCAACAGTTGTCGGAATCCCAGCTACCTATTGTGGCGACAAAACTTCGAAGCGTGAAGTCAAGGCCTGCGACACCGGATCGGTCGGGCCTCCCGGTGCGCCTCGACCGGTGACGTAGGGGCGCCAACACCGAGGCCCCGAACTAGGGCATCATTGCCTCAAGAGGTAGGGAGCAGGAGAGCCGGCTGCATCGAGCCGGCTCTCTTCGCGTCTACCCTCGGATGTGATGCTCGCCTATCTGACGAACGCCGAGGGCAGCGTCATCATCGCGATCGTGTTCTTGTCACTCGCGGCAACCGTGATCATCGTCAGTCTCTGGCACCGCCGTCGCGCCAGTGGGGTGCAACGCGAGCAGACTCTCCTGGAGCGCATCGAGGCGATGACAAACGAAGAATACGAGGCCTGGCGGGCCGACGGTCAACGCCGACGCGAGGCCGCTCTTAAGTCCCGGCGGGAAAGGCGGTCCCGTGAGGGTCATCCAGGGCTGTGACCTGCTGACGGTCGTAAAACCCCTGGTCCCCTAGGCCGTACGTCTAGGCTACGGCTGCTTCGAGGAGCAATAGCGCCCATAGAGTTGCTCGTGTCTTGATCTTGCTGCGGCGCGGCCGGACCTCCACCAGTCCTGACCGCATTGGAGCGGGAACCCTACAAGCACTTGTACCCACCACGCGCCAGTTCCTCACCTCAACAGCCAGCAGCATTGGGACGCCCTGTGACCCGCGCAAACGATGCGGGCCGCGAGGACGACCGGCCCGGCTGCAGGAAACGCCGGGACACCCAATCCTCCTGGGCTAAAGGCGGCCCCGGGCCCGGTCGTCGGGACGGGGTTACGTATTTGTCCCGGCTAACTGGCGCCAGCTTTTGGTAGCGCCTGTATTTGTGCGCCTGTATTGGTGCGCCTGTATTAGCTCGCCCGTATTAGTGCGGCCGGCACTGGGTAAATACGAGGCTCATGACAGACGGACTGGCCGTCATCGTCAAGCGGGCGTAAGGCGGGCGGGATACCAGAGCAAGCGGGAGCTCAAAAAACTGAAGTGGAGCACCGACCTTCGCCCGGCAGCGCCGGTGGGCAAGGAAGTACGCCGCAGCCGCCAGGTCAGGTACGCCGAAGAACCACGATGCAGCAGTCGTCTTGCGGTGTCTGGCAGAACTCTGAAGCGATGGCGTCGGCCAGCGACTGGACGCCGTCGCCACTATGCCGTACAACAAAGTCGCTCAGTTGCTCGAGACCCTCGACGATGTCTGCCCCCCGTCGCTCGACGACTCCATCCGTCAACAGGACGATGCCCTCGGACGGCCCGACCTGGTGGTAGTGCTCTCTGGGGGCCTTAGGTGTCGGCAGGCCGAAGGGTGGGTGTTCGGCAAACGAGAGCCACTGAGCCGAGCCTCGCCCGAACGCCAGTGGTGGTATGTGACCGGCCGACGACCACTCCAGCCGGCCTTGTTGAGGCTCGAGCAGACCGTAGAAAGCGGTGGCATAGCCGTGGGCCTGGTCCATCAGCGTTAGCTGGGCCAGGCCGTGGATCACGTCAGCCGGCCCTCCCCCTCCTATGGCCAGACCACGCGCCGCGTTGCGTAACTGCAACATCAACGAGGCAGCCGGGAGGCCATGGCCACCGACGTCGCCCACGCCGACCAGGAAGGCCCCGTTAGGGAGCTGAGCCACGTCGAACCAGTCGCCCGCCACCCTGCCCCCGGCCGGTATGTAACGAGTGGCGGTCTCGTAGCCGGCCACATCGGGCAGCTCAGCAGGCAAGAGCGCCTCGGTCAGGAGGCTGGCGGTGGAATGCTCGAGGTCAAAGCGGCGCGCGTTCCTGAGTGCGGTGCCCGCTCGCCCGGCGAGCCCCTCTAGAAAGGACTTTTTTGGCCGGCCCGTCGTCCAGAGGGAGCTCCTTTTCCAGGAGCGTGTGCGTTCGCTCGGAGGTCCCGGAATCGTAAAGAGTCGAGAGGTTGGTGCCCTCAGCGCTCATGACGTTGATCACCATGGCGGCGGCGCCAACGCCGGCCTCCAGCGATATTCGGATGGCGGCGGTGACTTCGGCCAGCCCGTGACTGTCGGCCAGGCTGGCGGCCACGTCCTGGACCATAGACAGACGAGCACCTATGGAGAGCTTTGGCCGTCGCTCGCCCTTCAGGGGCATTCTGTCATCTCGCTCTAGGGCCAGTGATCGTGAACGGCATTTAATGCTAGCTGGCAGTATCTGAGCCCGGCCGGTCCAGGTGAGCCGCTGCGCTGTCCATCCCGGGAACCCGGCACCCGCCAGTCTCCATCCACGACGCTTTAGGACGCCAAGGTTTAAGGTTTGCCGGCCTGCATGCCAGGGTATCGCCCTACTTGCGCCTCACCTTCCCAAGGGCGTAACGGGAAGGTGAGCGTAAAACGGGGGCCCGTTGGCCCAGACTGCTCCCCGGGACCTGGGCCAACGGCCTCTCAGCGGCAACTGGTCTTCTGTTGTTACTTCGACGTAGGCCGAGCAGACGAGTTCTTCAGTTTCCCCGGTGCTTATGGCCAAGTATGGGGCGGGCACTGGCTGGGTAAATCGACGTGTCATGAAGACCGGTTTGCTACAAGAAAGCCCAAGCCATCTGACCGTTATAGTAATGTCCGCCGGGGACGAATGGGCGTCCGACTTCACCAACTGGGCGGACAAGAGCGCCTTGCGCGCTTCCAGCTTTACGGGTATCGGCGGGTTTAGTTCTGCTCTGCTCGGTTACTACGACGTCGACCAACAAAAATACATAGACATCCCGGTCGAGGAGCAGGTCGAAGTCCTCAGTCTTACCGGGGATATAACGCTGGACGGCGAACATCGCCTCGTCCATGCGCACGTAGTTTGCGGCCGACGTGATGGTTCAGCTGTGGGAGGACAGCCAACGGGGCACTTTGGCCCCTACCGCCCGGTGCCGGCGCGACGCCGCCCCGCCATTACCCTTCTCTAGTATCAGCCCAATGCACGACAGGGCGCGCCGGTCCCGGTGCCAGACATCATGAAGCGCCTTGCCGCCGGCTTGCTGGCGACGGTCGCTGTGGCTGGCCTGGGGCTGGCCGGATGCGGCGGCACCGATGGCAGCAAGAGCACAGCGAGCATCGGGTCGTTCAGCCTCATAGAGGTCGGCAAGACTCACGTACAGGTGGCGGCGGATGGCACATCGGCGGTTGTCGAAGTAGAGACGGGCCCGCCGACGGTTTGTGCTATCGCTTACGGCAAGACGGCATCACTGGGGTCGATCGCCGACGACCCGAATATGGGTGGGACCGGCGTAACCCACCACATCGTCGTCCTCGGCAACTTGAGCCCGGGCACCACTTATCGCTTCCGCCTGACTGCGACCGACGCACAAGGACGTGTCTTCCAGACGCCACAATTAGCCACGTTCACGACGCCGCGTGCGAGCGCGGCCAAGGAGCAAGACATAGCCGTCGGCGCCAAAGTCGTCGCCGTCAGTTCGCAATACAGCAGCGCCTACGACGCCGCCAACGCGGTTGACGGGAATCTCTCGACCGAGTGGGCCTCGGCGGGCGACGGCAACCGGGCCTTCATCACGATCGACCTCGGGCGGCCACGCAAGATCACCGGTGTTGCCTTTATCACCCGTGCGATGTCGGACGGCTCATCCATCACGCGGGCCTTCGCCGTCGTCGTGGACGGTGGCCGACGGTACGGGCCGTTCCCGGCCGGCAATCGCGTTGACCCTCATATAGCGTCGGTGTCGTTCACGGGCCGTCGCCTGCGGTTCGAGGTCGTCCGGTCGACTGGTGGCAACACGGGAGCGGCGGAGATCGAGGTCTTTTCCCGCAGTTGAGTGGTCGACCCCGGGTATTTACGCGAAACCAGCCGACGGCTCCGAGCGACCCTTGACCTCGACAACGCTGCGCCCTTCCGCTGGCTTTACAGACGAGAACGCCGGGCCAGCAGAATAATCCCCTCACCCGAAGGCCCGCCGGCGCGAAGCTTGCTGGCGTGCCGATCCTGACTGACACGCAGCTCCTGGCCGGACTGGCCCACATTCGCCATGCCCCGGCGACAAGGGGCACGCTCGAATTGATCGTGGCGCGACCTTCCGTGGGCGAACGCGAGGTGCTCGACGAAGGTCTGCTCGACCTTTCTGTCGGGCTTGTAGGCGATTCTTGGTCCAAGCGGGCCGGCCCTCGGGGTGCTCCGCTCCCCGACCCCGAACGTCAGCTCACGCTGATCAATGCGCGGTTCTCACGTCTCATCGGGGGAGACGACGCCGGCGCGGCACTGGCCGGCGACCAACTGCATGTCGACTTCGACTTGAGCGAGCAGAACATTCGGGCTGGTACGCGAGTCCGGGTGGGCGAGACCGTCGTCGAGATCACCGCGCCGCCCCACACGGGCTGCCAAAAATTCTCCAGTCGCTTCGGGGCCACTGCGCTTCAATTCGTAAATTCACCGACTGGGCGAGCTCTACAATTGCGGGGCGTCAATGCTCGTGTCATCGTCCCGGGCACGATCCGCGTCGGAGATACTGTCAACACCGAACCGGCGGCCGCCGAGTTATAAGTTCCCCGGTAGTCGGGCGATTGGCACTGCGCTCGTGACCCAGGCGGCGCCGGCGCCGGCACCCGTTGGCCCTCGTCGCTCCCGGAACTTCGTCATCTCCTGCCTACACGCGGTCCCGAAGCCAATCCGCGATCAGCTTCGACGTCGCTTCGGGGGCTTGCCAAAGCGCGTTATGCCCCCAGTCGTCAGCCACTTGCAGTTCCACCAGCGGAGACGCCCCGGCGAACGCCTGCCAGGCTTTTTCTCTGATGGCTCGGCCGTCGGCTGGCTGGCCGCACGCTATGAGCAGGGTTGGGACTTCGAGGCGGCGGGCCAGTGCCACCGGATCCTCTTCCGTGCAGGCCAGAACTGTGTCGGCCGCCGGTTCCGGCGATGTGGTCGAGCGCACCTCTCCATCGGCTTCGGCCATGACCTCGTGCACATACGCTGCAAATGCGGGTGTCGCCTCAGCTCCGGACATCTGCGCCAGCTGGTCGATGGCCGAGTCCCAGTCTGGGAACCTGAGCCGGCTCGACGCCACCCAGGCGACGAGTTGGGGGCGGCCGGAAAGGACGGGGATGCCATGCGCAGCGAAGTCCGCTCCCGCCATAAAGCCGCCATCGATCAACACAATTGCATTTAGCCCGGCGGGTGGGTCACAGCCAACTCCTAAGGCGACGTGAGCGCCAAGCGAATGACCGACCATAGCCCGGCAGGCGCGGTCTTTGACCACCGTGCGAGCCATGTTCACGAGAGCGGAAAAGTTGCATGGGTCGAGCCGGGGCGAGCGGCCGAAGCCCGGAGGGTCGGCCATCACCGCCCGGCCCGGCAACATGCCAACGATGCCTCCGAAGTACGCCCCGGTGGAGCCTAGCCCGGGCCACAACAAAACCGCCGGCTGGTGCGGGTCACCCGATTCCCTGAGTGTTACACCCGAGCTGTCTTCTCTGACCACGCCGGCAGCCTACATGCGGTTGTTCTAGCCGGCAGGCCCGACAAATGCTGGTCCACCGCTGGACGGTCCCCGCGGAGAGCCGAGGACGTCACTGCCTGTTGTTAAGAATCATGGCGTGGACGTGAAAAACCGGGTCGCCGTGGTCACGGGGCCGCTATCGGTACCGGGCGGTCGATCGCGTTGGCTTTAGCCCGGGCGGGCGCTGAGGTCGCGGTGTGCGACATCGACGAGCCGGGCGCCAGGGAGACGGCTGTCATGGCGCCCGAGGGACGCTGCTGCCCAGCGACGGTGGACGTGACGGTCCCGGACCAGGTCACGCGTTTGATCCGCGACGTGCGACCGCAAATCCTGGTTAATGACGCGGGGGGCGGCGGCCACATACCGCCGCACTTTCCGGAGGCGCGGCGCGGAGATTGGCAGCGCACTGTTCGGGTCAATTGCCTGGTCCCCGACTGGGTTGCTACCGAGCGCGTCAGCGCCGCGGAACGCGCCACCCAACCGCCACGCGTCCCCTGGAGGCTGTTGCCGCCGGCACTCTGCGGCTGATCACGGACGACACTCTCGCCGGTCGGGTGCTGGTGCTTAATCGGGGCCAGCCGCCCAGCCTTCTCGGAAATAGGGAGTAGACCGGTCCCCAAGGCACCCTTTAGAGAGCGCGCCGTCCCAACAGGTCCATGACCCCGTTCAATTGGTGGCGAGCCCAGTCGTATTGCTTGGTGTCGGCGTGGCCCCGGTATACGGTCTCGATCACCATCACGAGCACGAGATGCAGGGAGTACAAGCGCCGCCGCACTTGCTCGGTTTCAGTCAGCTCGCCCTTCCCATACCCGCGCATGAAGGCGGCCGCGTCACCGAAGGCGGACGACTGGGTGGGGGCGAAGCCTGCTTCTATAAGGGGGTCGCCAAAAAACGCTCGCTCATGGTCGATGATGCTCACGATCGTCCCGTCACGGACCATGACATTGCTGTCCCATAGGTCCCACTCGACGTACCGCGGGTCAACGGCTTCGTCCAAACTGCCGGCGTTCTCGACGACCACGCTGCGCACGACGTCGTAGTCCCAGCCCAATAAAGGGCATGAAAAACCTCGCGCCACCATGGCCCGCAACGTCTCGATCGGCTGGTGGTTCTTGGTGGCGCTCTCCATTGGCCGTCACTCCTCAGACCGTCACTCCTCAGACCGCCAGCTATGCCTCGGTGGTCGTGAAAGCAGCTGATGCCTGCAGGACCAGTTCCACAACAACGGCCAGCGGGATGGCCGTGCTGTCGATGACCAGGTGGTAGTGACAAGCGGCGGTGGGGTCGGCACGGTAAAGCCGACGTACGTACAAGGTGCGGGCTTTGTCTGCGGCCTGCATGTGGGCCATGGCCTCGTCGACGCTAACGCCCTCGACCTGGGCGCCTTGGGCCAGGCGGCGGTCTTCGGGGCCGTCGAGGCGCACGTGAAAACCACGGTCCCGGCCGAGCACGACCGCGGCTGCTCGTCCCAGCACCACAGCCCCGCCTGCCCCGGCCAGCGCCAGCACCTCTGCCTCCGCGGCCTGGCGGATCTCATCGTCTCGTTCGCGGCTGGACGGCGGCGACAGCGTCGGCCCGGCGGGCATGGCGTGGCTAAAGGAGCTGAGCAGGCGGTGCACCGGGGTGGTACCGGCTTCGTCGGGGGACAGTCGTTCACCGTGGGCGGTCGTCCGGACCAGGTCCGCGGGGCGCCCGGTAACCCGGTCAATGAACGGGACGTCCAGACGTTCGGCCAGCGCGGGGGCGACCACGCTACCCCCGGCGCCATAGGCGGCCGAAATGGTGATGAGCCGAGCCACGGCTAACCGTCCTCGCCAGCGTTACGCGCCATCAAGCCCTCGAAAAAGAGCCATTGGCCGGGGAGCCGAGCTGCTCACGCCGGCACGGCCGCGACTTCACTGGCGACCTCGCCGGCAGCCGGCTTCGGAGCGCCCGATGGCAGCACCGCCGCCGACAATATGGCAGCGACGACGAATATGCCGAGCACGACCGTGAACGACACGACGTAGCTGTGCACCGCGGCCTCAGCGACGACCCCCGCGGCGGGGCCGTGGGCGACCACGTAAGCGGTAGCGGCGCTGGCGGCAATGCTGTTGAGCAGGGCGGTCCCAATAGAGCCGCCCACCTGCTGGCTGGTATTGACCATCGCTGAGGCCACCCCCGCGTCCTCAGGCCGGGCGCCGAAGGTAGCGGTGTTGATGGCGCAGCCGAACACGAGGCCGAGGCCCAAACCAACCAGGACCAGTCCCGGAAGGATGGTGCTCACATAGCTTGTGTGCAAGGCAAGCTGGCGCAACAGCGCCACGCCCGCCGCAGCCACCAGCATCCCGAGCGGTACCAAGGGGCGGGGCCCGACCCGCGGCAGCAAGACCGCCGTGGACACCGTAGATGCGACCATGACCATACCGATAGCCGGGAGGAACGCCAGGCCGGACTTGACCGGCGAGTAGTGGAGGATCAACTGAAGGTAGTAAGTGAGGAACAAGAAAATGCCGAACAAGCCAATGGCGGTGAGCCCGATGGCCAGGTAGGAGCCTCCGCGGTACCGGTTCAAAACCACCCGCAGGGGTAGCAACGGGTGCTGAACTCGTCGCTCGACCAGGACGAACCCCACCAGCAAGACGACGCCAGCCACGATCAAGCCGATAGTCAGTGGCGCTCCCCAGCCGTCGGTGGCGGCCTCTGCCATCCCGTACACAAACGCCACCAGGCCGGTCACGGCCAGGACCGTACCCGGAGGGTCCAGGCGCACGTCGGGGTTGCGAGGCTGGTTGACCAGAAGCCGCACCGCTCCGACCAGCGCTACTCCGGCCAGGGCCACATTGACGTAGAGGCACCACCGCCAGTTCAAGTACTCGGTTAGCACCCCGCCCAGTAGCAACCCGACGGCCCCGCCGGAACCGGCGATGGCCCCGTAGACACCAAACGCTTTGCCGCGGTCGGCAGGGTCGACGAAGGTCGTAGTCAGGATGGACAGCGCCGACGGCGCCAACATGGCCCCGAACGCTCCCTGTATTGCTCTGGCGATGACGAGCATGGCGAAACCGGTGGCGGCGCCGCCCAAGGCCGAGGCGCAGGCAAAACCGACCAGGCCGATCAAGAACATGCGGCGCCGGCCGACAAGGTCCGATAGGCGGCCACCCAGTAGAAGTAGCCCGCCGAAAGCAAGCGAATAGGCCGTCACCACCCATTGCCGGTCGGCGTTGGAAAACACGAGGTCGCGTTGCGCAGAGGGCAACGCGATGCTCACGATGGTGGCGTCGAGGACCACCATCAATTGCGCCAGGCCGGCCACGGCCAGGATCCACCAGCGCTTGTCGTAGGCCGCT
The DNA here is from genome assembly GCA_963749305.1 of uncultured Acidimicrobiaceae bacterium. Classification (GTDB taxonomy): domain Bacteria; phylum Actinomycetota; class Acidimicrobiia; order Acidimicrobiales; family Palsa-688; genus Fen-671. Next base: position 397,441 of record CAVVMN010000006.1, on the reverse strand, counting down.
GCAGCGTCCGAGCTGGACGCTACGGCCGGCGCCTCAACCACTTGCTCAGCCACAGGCGCGCCTTTCCGGTGCAGAGCCGCCGAAACGGCCTTAACAGACTAACCAGTAAGAGGTCGTGCCGGGCCAGTCGTTCAACCCGCAAAGCAGTGTCGGGAGCCCAGCGGCCGCTGTATAGCCCGGTTACTCGGCGCGCAGTACAAAAGAGGCCCATGGGCCGCCCAAAAGCCAGTCGCGCTCCTAGAAGCGCAATTTGGCTGGTCTGGCTTGCGCTCCTCGGCATGCTCGTTGCCGGTTGCGTCGGTGGTGCACCAAGCGCCGGTGTGGCCCATATCGGGACGACCACGACGGCGTCCACCAGCCTCGCCGGTCCGTCCGTAACCCGCTCCATCATTGAGCGGCGGCGTTCCCAGGAGGGGAGCCGCGGTCGGCCCAATCGGCCTGTGATGATGGGTCTGGTACCGATAAGTCCGGGTCGCGACGAGCGCGGCCCATATAGGTCCGGGCGTCGATGAACCTGAGCAGAGGGATCTGAGGGATTTCGAGCAGAAGAAGCAGGGCGGCAGTAATTATGACGCCGAGGACCAGATCCCCGTACCCGTGCCTATGGCTGCGGCGGCCAGGATGGTCGCCGGCGTCGTGACCCGGTGCACAGAACCCGTCCGCATCTTGAAGACAACACCGCCGCCGATGAAGCCGATCCCCGTGACGATGCCGGCGATCGCCTGAGGCGAGGTTGTATGTGCCACCGCGGCAATCGCAGCGGCCGAGGTGCCTACCAAAGCGAATGTCCGGTCGCCGGCAACCGAACCCCGTAGTTGGCGCTCGAAACCCAGGACGTAGCTTAGGCCGAACCCGGTGGCGACGTTGGCCAGCGTGTCTAGTTGAAGCGCGCCCACCGCCGCGAAACTAGCCCACACGACGGGCCATCTTGTGGATTCGCAACGGCTCTGAGCCCGGATGGAGGTCGTGCCGTGCGCTTTCTCGTACTACGTTTGCCGCAGAGCGCAGCAGGGTACGTGTGGTGGTAGGAGCCTGCGAGGGTTGCCTCTGGCGTAACCTCGCAAACCGAGGCAATGTCTTTGGCAAACGAGTTTCTCAGAGTCAAGGCATTAGCTGCCCGGCTCACCCAGGAGGGTGAAGGGAGCTCATTTTGACGGGGCCTGAGGGACTTTGGAGCACTGGTGCACCCAGTTTCGCCCCTTCAGTCCGCGTCCTGTCGATGGCTTCCATTGCCCACTATTGGGAAGACAATGACGTATTGGTGGTCGGGCTGAGTGGCGAGATCGATATGTCAAATGTCGATGATCTTAAGGACGAAATCGGGCTTATGGCACGAGCCGGGACCAGCTGTGTTGTGTTCGACCTAAGCTCGCTGGAGTTCATCGATAGTTCAGGCCTCTCGCTGCTTGTGACCGTGGCCAGTGATGTCGGGGCGGCCCGTCTTCGTGGTCCCTCCCTGATCGTCCGCCGGCTCGTGGACCTTACCGGGCTGGGCGAGATCTTGCCTACGGAAGAGAAAATGTCTGCCGACGAGACATAATTAGACGGTGACGGACCGCGAAACGGTACAACGTTGGGTGGCGGCCTATGAAACTGCTTGGCGGACGCCGGGGACGGCTGGGCTCGCCGTCCTCTTTGCGCCTGACGCCACCTATTTGCTTTCGCCATATGAGGAGCCTCTCGCCGGGCTTGACCAGATCAGCCGGATGTGGGAAGACGAGCGTGATGGCCCGGACGAAATCTTTGTCTTTACGAGCGAAATTGTCGCTGTCGAGACGGCTACGGCCGTCGTTCGAGTGGAAGTGAGCTATGGTGACCCGGTCCGCCAGGAGTACCGCGACCTCTGGGTCATGACGTTCGACAGTGCGGGAAGGTGCCAGTCTTTCGAGGAGTGGCCATTTTGGCCGGGGCGGCCCTACTCGGCGCGCGGTACCGGCAACGCTCCCTGAGGGCAGCGCTCCTTGAGGGCAGCGATAGCGCGGGGCTGTGCACGCGCGGCGGAGGATATTGCGTGGCGCTGGTAAGGCTTGACAGCGTAGAGGCATGACTCCAGGAGGGACAGGGTTGTACGACCTTGACGATGCGCTGCCGCCGCTCGTCGCACGCGCCGTTGAGCTGGCCCGAAGGTTGTCGTTCGACTGTTCCTGCCGGCCAGAGCAAGGGCGCCTCCTGCAGGTCTTGGCTCGAGCTCGAACAGGTGGGGTCATTGGCGAAACCGGCACCGGGTGCGGCGTGGGCCTGGCCTGGATGGTGAGCGGGGCCGGACCTGGGACCAAGCTCTTTTCGGTCGAGCGCGACGGCGGACGCGCTCAACTAGTGAAGGACATCTTCGCCGACCAGACCGACGTCACGGTGCTCAACGACGACTGGACCGCTCTAATCAACCATGGTCCTTTTGACCTTCTCGTGCTGGATGGCGGCGGCAAAGCCCCAGGTGGTACCGCCGCCGACCCCAAACTGATGCTCAAGCCGTTCGGGACGTTGGTAATCGACGATTTCACGCCTCTTGCCTCGTGGCCGCCCTACCACGACGGCGAAATCGACCTGGCCCGGTTGCATTGGCTCGAGCACCCCGCATTACTGGCTACCGAGGTGGTCTTGTGCCCCGAGATGTCGAGTATCGTCGCCGTCCGGCGAGAGTGACGGGTTCCTGCCAGTGGTCCGTAGCCCTATGCCGGCGCCGGGCTGTCGAACCGTTGCCGGGCCGTTTCGACGCTCATGTCCAGGGCGCCGGCAATAATTGGCCAGTCGGTGCCCCGGTCCCTCAAGCGGCGGACCCAACGGGCCAATTCCGCGTCCGCCCGCGCCGCGCTATCGCTCAAGGCCGGCAGCATGGTGAGGATTTCAGCGGCGGGACGGTCGAGGTAGTTGCGCCGCCGGCGCACTGAGTCCTCAGGCGTCGTGCCCGGGTCATCGGAGATGATCGTGGCACACAGATCGACGCACTCGTTGCAGATGAAGACGCCGGGCCCGGCGACGATCCTGGTGACCTGGTTGTCGGGCTTGCCGCAGAACGAACACGACGCGATGACTTCCTGGGTGGGCGTGGCGGTAGATGACATGGGGCTCTCCTGTTGCTCTCGACGGATGACCCGCAGGGCGCTGGCATAGGGCTGACCAGTCTGAGCGGCGCGTGCCCGGGCCCGGCGCTTCAAGTGCTTTCGCGTCGTCATCCGGTTTTCTCCCTCTCCGACCGGTGCCCCAGCAGCACCCTCGGAATGGGTGACGGACAACGGTCCGAGGACACGATCCCCTTTACCTCCCGGTGTCAGCCTGCTGGGTAGGCCGGCGGAGGTAGGCGCGGAACTCGCCATCGCCCATGCTCGTCGATCCAGCCGGTGAAGTCAAGCAACGGCTCGTCCGTTGAAGAACTGCCCGCACTGGTGGCCGAGTGTCGCGGCCGGCGGGTGGACTAACCGCCTTTCGGCCATGCCGCCCCCGTTCGGGGGCCTTTCGTCGAGCCCGGTAGCTAACATCGCGGCTACGGACCGGGAACTCGTTGACGGTCACCGTCAGCGAAGCCATCACGACCAAGAGGGAACCGAGGAATGAACCTGAAGGCGAACGTCATCATGATCGGCGTCCACGACATCCAACGGTCCAAGAAGTTCTACAGCGACGGTATGGGCTGCGAAGTCAAGAAGGACTTCCCGGGCTTCGTCGAACTGGATCTAGGCGACGGGTCATCGTCTCTGGCCTTGTACCAGTGGGACGCCGCTGCCGGAGATGCCGGCGTCCCATCAGATGGCAATGGTTTCCGCGGCGTGTCCTTCCACTACCTGGTCGACTCGGCCGACGAGGTGGACGACGCCATGGCCAAAGCACTTTCAGCCGGAGGGGCTGAAGTCAAGAAAGCTGCCCCCGCCCAGTGGGGAGGCTATTTCGGGTACTTCGCCGACCCCGACGGGTACCTCTGGAAGGTCGCCTCCTCCTGACAGCTACTCAGACGGCGATCGACTGACCTCTGGTGATCTCGTCTGGTGCCGGCGCGTTTATGTCGGCGCCGGTGTTGGCGTGGCCGTCTATATGACCGCCGGACAGGAGATCCTAGGCTCGGTGCGCACGGCTTTCCGCTCCTAGACCGCTACCCTGACGGACGGCCTGGAGGCTTGGGGCCTGGCCAAAGGACGGCCCCGCCACGTGGCCCTTGAACAGCCGGCTGTGCGCACCGGTTTCATGATGTCTTCTCGCTGTAGGTCCATATGCTCCCTCGACGTCGCGGCAGCTCGAACACAAGGCCGTTGTTCGACAAAGCCGCCCCGGACAGCTCGCGACGCTCGCCCGTCTCCGCCTCCTCCAAGACGTACAACGCCTCCGGGCTAAGCCCCTTCAGCTCTACTGTGGCCCGGTCCTCATCGGCGCCGGCCAGCCGGATGGCCTGCACGAAACCGTCCGAGGCGGCCCCGCCGCTGAGGTCGGAAGGCCGGTTGAACTGCCAAACGACCCACTCTTTACCCGTGCGCCCTGGGGGTGTCAACGGGTAATAGTCGCCGTTGAGCAGAATTTCGGCTATCGACCTCCAGATCCCGACCATTTTGCGTACCGTGCCGAAATCGTTATCCGACCGCTTAATGTCTACGGCGGGCGCCAACATCGGCGCTAGCGCACAATGGTAAGCAAAACTGTCTCCGTCCTTGGCGTCCAGGCCCTCTTGGACAGCTTCAGCTATGTCCCACGAGAGGCTGGTTTCTTTGAAGTACGGGAGCCACTCGAACATGGTGTGGTGGAAGTCCAGCTTCGTCGGGTGCTGACCGTAACCCCAGTCGGTGTAGTGAAGCGGGACTGACCGGCGCATGGTCTCGAGGTCGTTACGCCGGCCTCCCGAGGCGCAGGAGTCGATCAGGAGCGACGGGTGCCTCTCGAGCAATTCGTCCCAGAAGGCCAAATAACCCTGGACGTGAAGGTTCTCGGTCGCCCCTTGACGGTCCTCGTGCGTCGTGTGCCCGCCAATACCCGAGGGGAGGGAAGTTGAAGTCCTGCCTGTAGATCCCGATGCCGTAGGACGCGATCAGCTCACTTATGTAGTCGGTGAGCCAGTCTCGCACCGCGGGGTTGGACAGGTCCAGCAGGCCCGAGAGCAAATGGTTAGACCTCCGGGCCTGATCGGGGGCGGAAGGTGGCGGGGCCAGGACCCAATCGGGATGGTCCACCGCCAACTCGGTCCCCGGGAAGACACGTTCGGGTTCGAACCAAAGGAGCAACTGGGCTCCGTGCAGTGCCGGCGCCCTCGCTGACCCGGGCCAGCCCGTCAGGGAAGCGGTCCGGGTCGGTGCGCCACGTGCCGGTGATGGTCCAGTCGCGTTTACCTTCCTTGTCCTGGCACGGGTACCAGCCGGCGTCGATCCACCAGACGTCGTAGTCGATCTCCTGGGCGGCGAAGCGGCGCTGGTACTCCAGCTGATTGGGTTCCGTGGCCGCCGTGTACTCGACGCCTTCGTCGGTCCCCGTCGCAGAGAGCAACGGCGTAGCGGGCTTCCCGCCCGGACGAGGCATCACGTGAGCGCGGTACCACCGTCGCCACAGGTTCACGGCGTGTGACTGGTCGCCGGCCCAACCCATAAGAGTTATGCGTGGGGTGCGTATGGTCTCTCCGGGCAGAAGACGCATGTCGGTCTGCTGCTGCCCGGCTCGGACCGAAATGCCACCACCTTCTTCGCTGAAGCGAGCGTGCCATTGTCCGGGCCATCCGATAGCCACGTTGAGCCCGCAGCCTTCGAACAGGAGGCGGAAGTAGGGAAAGGCGCCGTCACATGGCCGGCCCCCGTTCGGGCTGAGCTCCAGCGGGCCACGGCCCTCCATCACCGTTTTCTCCCAGGCATAGCCGTCGTTGCTGTAAAAATCGCCGTTGCCATGGTAGACGGCGCCGTTCCGGCCCCTGAAGGTGGCATCGAGGGCAGTGAGGTCATGGGCACGAGGGGTCGGGCGGTCCGAGTGGTTCGTGAGCCACGCTGTCCACTCCAGTACGGGGAAGTCCAGGTACCGCACGACCTCAACCCGTAACCCCAGACCAGTCTCCTGGTCCCGCCCCTCGTACGCTGTTTCTACGATGGTCGAGCCGAAGCGCCGAAAACTCCGTCTCGGGGACCACTCCGCAGGGATGCCGCGCACCAGCGACCCTCCGTAGACAAAGGTAAGGGGGAACGTTGGCGTCTGCTCGAACAAACCGTCGCCCCAGGCCTTGAAGCAGTCCCAGTCAGCGCCGGTGGGGCCCTCTCCGTACATTGTTGTGGTCATGGTCCCTTTCCCTTGTCTGGCCCAACCATAGGTTTAGCCGTCAAACCGGGAAGGTGGAGCCCTGTCCAGGCCAACTTGAGGTCCGTCCCCGCCCAGCCGCCAGAAGAATTGTTTTCCAGTACCAAACTGAAGCTATAGAGGGGACGGGCCGAGAAGACCCGTCCCCTCTACCACGCGAAACTAATGCTAATTTGACCTGAAGCGTTATTTACTTAATGCCGAGCAGCTTGTTGTAAAACGCGGACGTCTTGGCTACTAGCAGGCTGTGTGAAGAGTTGAACTGCGAGATGATCTGGCCTGCATCCTTGTCGTACTGCTGTACGGCCTTCTGCAGGGAGATGTACCCGTCGACGTACTCGAGGTACAGGCCGTCGATGGTATTGAAGGAGGACGACGTGACGCTGTCGAACAGAGCCATCGGGAAGTAGGCGTTGGACTCCGCGGCCAGTGCCTTGTCGATGGGTTCTAGCGACGGCGGCGCGACTGCGCCTTTGATGATCGGGATGGCGTTACCCTCTTCGTTCACGATGGCCGAGTCCCACTTGGGTGACGAGATGAACTGCAGCCATGCCAACGCGGCCTGGAATTTCGCCGGGGTCATGCTCTTGTCGGACTTAGGGGACGCAACGGCAAACTGATAAGCGGTCTCCGGTCCTCCGTTGTCCTGCCACACCTGCAGGTTGGTGGCGTAGGGCGAAGTGCCCTTGAACGCGTTCGGGCTGTCGAGCTCGAAGTACCCGACGGGGAACTGCTGGGATTTGGGGAGTTTGGCCACCAATTGGGGGATGACGTACCCACTGCCAAATTCGTATGCCACCTGCTGGCCGAGGAACAGCGCTTGGCCATTGGGGATCGTCGGCGCCGTGTTCTCGGGGACGTCCACGTCCTTGGGGGCCCACGTATCCATCAGTTCTTTGCCCAGTGGCCACCATGACGTTAGCTCGGGGTTCTTGGCCGGGTTCAACCAGTCGCCGTCATTGGCGTAGAAGTACGATTGATAGCCCGCACTCAGGTCTGACGGGATGGAAAAGATGAGTTTCATCCTGCTCGCACCGAGGAAGTTGGCCTGGAAGTAGTGGGCGAACCAGTTGTAGATGACCGGCGAGAACGACGCCCCGGCATAAATGCCTTTGGAGCCGAGACGGTTGATTATTTGGGTGGAGTCGGCCTGCAGCTGCTCCCACGTCGTCGGGGGAGCGGCAATGCCGGCCTCTTTGAACAGGTTCTTGTTGTAGTAGAAGCCGATGCCGCCCCAGTCCCCGTTCACCACGAACACGCCCGTCGTGCCCGGCGTGTTGCCGGGCGCGCTATCTATGTGCAACGCCACCGGGTTCATGGTGGAAATCCAGCTCTTGTTGCCGGGGATGAAAGGGTCGGGCTTCTGGAACGACGGCAGCAGGTCCTGGAATATGCCAAAGGGTAAGGTGACATTGACGTAATAGCCCGGCACCTCATCTATATCGGGCAGAGTCCCGGCGGCCGACTCCGTGATGTAGTACGACCCCGTCCCGATCTCGGCGCTTCCTGGCACGAACTGGATCTTGATATTGGGGTACATCTTTTCGAACGCCGCCGCGGCAGCTGCCGTTTCCGGGTCCGTCAACGCCCCCGGCGGCGGCACCACGCCCTTGATTTGCGGGTTGTAGTTGGCGGCGTACATGGTAATGGTGCCCGAATAACTGAGCTTGGGTATTCCCTGGGCGCTGGCTGTGCTGGCGACCGAGGCGGTCAAGCTACCGGCCAGGACCGCGGCGCACACACCACACGCCACAGGTTTTCTTACCCGTCTGTGCGGGTTAGGTGATATCGTTTTAGCTCTCATAATTTGAGCCTGTTCCTCCCTCATTTTCTATTTGATGTTGCGATATTACAGCGGGTGGTCTGGTTACAGTTTCACGGCTCCAGTGGCCATGCCAGATATGAAGTATTTCAAGAAGATAACAAACAAGATGATCATCGGTAGGGACACTATGGTATAAGCGGCGAACTGCAGGTTGACGAAATTGATGTCTGGCACCGCAGTGGGCTGCTGGAAATTGCCGATGGCCATGGCTGCCGTCGATTGCGGTACCCCGAGGACGAGGCTGGGGAAGACATAGTCACCCCAGAAGACCGTGACGTTGAGGAGCGCAACAGCGATCATAATGGGGCGAGAGAGCGGCGCCACAATGCGCAGCAGCATCCTCATGTGGCTGGCGCCGTCGACCCGGGCGGCCTCGAAAAGCTCTTCGGGGATCCCTCGTATGGACGATCGGAAGACGAAGATGGCAAAGGCCTGGCCTCCGGCTATATACGGAAGGATCAGGGCCAGCGGGTTGTTCAGCAGGCCCATGCCCTTTACCTCCAGGAACAAAGGTATGAGCGTGAGGAAGCTGGGTATCAACAGGAGCCCGAAGATGGCATAGAACAAAAAGGTGCTTCCAAAGAACTCCATGCGGGCGAAGGCGTAGGCGCTCATCATCCCGAGAGCCACGATGCCGGCCACGCTGGCTAGCACGATCACCGTGGTACGCACTAGATCGCCTTTCAGGTAGTTCCAGGCCTGGTCGTAGAAGGTGCCGAACGGGTGGGCGATGGCGATGTTGAACGGGTTCTGCTCGCAGCTGGATGCCGTTTTTCAGCCCCGTCACAGCCGCGAAATATATCGGGAATAATGACAGTACGCCGATGACAATGAGTGCGAAATAGTGTGGCACCTTCACCGCTAAGTGGCGGTGACGTCCCTCGATAATGTTCCCTTCGGTAATAGCAGTCATGCCACCCTCTTACGTCTGTCCTCGTCGGAACGAAGGAACCTCATCGTGACGAGCGCAAGTACCAATGATATTACAAAAAGTAGAAAGGCGATAGCCAAGGCGTAGCCCATCTCCGAGTATTCGAAGGCATTTTCGTACATGTACAGCACGGGGGTCCAGGTAGTGTTATTGGGGCCGCCCTGGGTGAGAAGTAACGGGGGGAGAAGGTTTTGGGTTATCCCGATGATGGAAAGCACCAGGATCACCTTCAGCTGTCCCTTTATGAGGGGCAGTTCGATGTGGAAGACCCGCTTCACGGAAGAGACCCCATCGACCCTGGCTGCGTCAAGGATCTCATGGGGGATAGCCTGCAAACCGGCGTAGAAGACCAGCATGGCGAAGGCACCCACAAAGGGGAAGCCCAGAAAGATGAGCGCGCCGAGGGCGGTGTGCGGGTTGGCCAGCCACGCCGTGTCAAACCGCCCCAGACCTACATCTTTCAAGATGACGTCGACGACCCCGCCTATTTCGTAAAAGTTCTGCCAGGTGAGGATGCCGACGATCCCGGGCAGGCAGAGGGTGAGACAGAAGGCGACCCGGAACCAGTACTGCGCTCTTTTATTGTCGAGGCGGTATATGAGGAGGGCCACCACCAGGCTGGCCGCCATGCCTACCGGTATCCCGATGACCGACCACCAGAACAGGTGCTGCGAACGCGCCCAGGAAGACGGTGTCGTGGAACAGTTGCTCGAAGTTCTTGAGGCCGACCCAGACGGGAGCGGAGACGCCGTCCCATGTGGTGAAGGCTCCTTCGAGGGCTCGGACGGCTGGCCAGTAACAGAAGACGCCAATGAAGATGAATGTCGGAAGGAGGAAGGCCCACGCTTTGAGCGTGCGGGATATCTTGCGCTTTCTCAGCCTTGTGCTCGGGGGCGGATTTCTGTCGGCGACGCGTTCGCTGGAAGTTACAGAAGGGCTGCTGACTATCACACTGTGGTTCCGTTCTCGCTATCGGCAGCAACGGTCGGAAGAAAGTATGCGAGGTGTTGTGAGGGCGGAAGGTCAGGCGAGTTCAGGCGCGGAAACGGGCTCGAGGGTGGCTCGCCACGCCTCCAAGATCCGCCGCCTGTAACTGCTCGTAGGACCATTGACCAGCACCCCCCTGATGCGGTGTTTACTGTAGACGGGGCCAATCATAACGCCATGTCGCCTGACAGGCAATTAGGGCGGATGTGAAGTGGGCGCACTGGCTGCGCTAGTGCAAAGGAGGCTGAGCCTCACCGCAGGGCGTAGCGAAGCAGGTTCAGAGTCAACTGATCGGCGGCGGCAAGCGAGCCGAGGTTGGTGAGCAGGTCGAACGTGCTCATCACCACGCGGCCCGCTCCGTCGCGGAAGCTGGCGGCAATCAGACCCGAAAGGTAGCCCCCGGGGCGAGGATAGCCAACCGCGACGGCGAAGGCGGCGACGTCCTCGGCGTCACCGTGCAATAGGTGGCGAGGAAGATCTGGTCGTAATCGCGCCACTTCATGAGACCGGGCGGCTGCAACCCTGACACGAACCTCGCATCTCTTGCGAAGCATTCTTTGTGGTACAGCCAGTCGTGAAATCGTGTACAAGCAATCGACGTTGAGAAGGGCAAAGTTGCCGTCGTTTCACCCGGCGGTATGGCTTCCCATGGGGTCAGCACGATGGCGGTGGCCCCGCTGTGGACGGCGTCGGCGACTGTGCGCCACTCCTCGTCGGAGAGCTGGCTCGTGTGGCCCACTACCAGCAGTTTGACGTCGGGGTGTAGTCCGGGGCCGCTCACCCAGTCGACGCCCCGGGCGGCGAACCACCCCTGCTCTGTTTCGTCGAGACCGAAAGCAGCCGCTCGCTGACCTGGTACCAGGGGCTCCGGCGGGGCGATCACGACGACGTCCTGGCGGCCGGCGGCAGGCGCCGCGGCTGTGCCGAGCGACGCGGCGCATCGGTACCTACCTGGAGCGCCGTCGAGCTTTATCCGCTCATTGATCACCGGCACAGCGAGCGGGCCGCGGCCGCTGTCGATTGAAAGTTCTACGGAGCGTTCCCAACGCCAACCTCCGGGCCCGATTACGGCGACCGTGGCTTCGTACCTGCCTGGGGCAAGCACGTCCTCGTTGGCAAGCGACAGGTCAAGTTCGACTTCGCCACCTGGCAAGGTTACGCCCGGCCACACTTCGAGGCACCAACGCAACGGCCACCAGCCCTCGGAGGTCACTTCCATGGCCAGCGGCTTCCAACGGCGCCAGAAGGTCCAGCGCCCTCTCCGGTAAGGGCGTGGTCCAACATGCCGGTCAGGTTGTAGCCAGCAATGTTGCCGTTGCCCCGGATCAGGTCGAAAGTGGCCGATCGGTGTGATGACTGATGGAGCTGGCTGTCGATTAGTGCATCCTCGGGGAAGCAATAAAAGCGGTCCATCCCGAAGCGCTCCCAGTCGGCCAAGAACTGCTCCGCCATAGACCGGATGTAGGCGACGTCAGGAGGCTCGTTTTTTTGCCCCTGTCCGCCGCCGTCGGTAGCCAGGAGGCGAGTACGCCTCGGCCAACGCCGTCACCGCGTCGAACAGGCTGCCCGACGCCGTACTCGGACAGGAAGACCGGCTTGGCTGCCCAGCTCCCATCGTCCGCAGCAGATGTTTGGCGTTGGCTGATTCGGGCAGGTGGGGGTAAAGGTGCAGGTCCCCGGCGCCCTCGACGTAGGCGCCCCGGTCGGGGTCGTTCGCCCATCCAACCTCGACCGGAGCGGCGCCGGCCTGCTCCGAAGCCCCACTGTGGTCGCCAGGTGGTCTCGGCCGGGTTGGACACCGAACCGACAGCGAGGTCACCGTCCCAGCGCCCGCTGCTCAGCAGCACGAGCCGTGTGGCGTCGAGCTCCCTGTAGCCTCTTCAGGTAGTCGACGGCGTGACGGAACACCGGGCCGTCGTACGTCTCGTTTAGCAGCCCCCAAATGACCACGCTCGGGTGGTTGCGGTCGCGGCGGATCATCTCGTCGTTCGAACGGTCAAAGTGCTCGGCCATCCGGGGCGAGTCCCCAGCAACCACGCCGCCCGCGTCTCTTCGTAAACCATCAGCCCGAGCTCGTCGCAGAAGTCGAGCTGGTCCTCTCTGGCCACGCCGGCGATGAAACGGACCGTGTTGATACCCGGCCGCCTTGGCATAAACCAGGTCCTGGCGTACCAGGGCAGGGTCCTGGGGCACCGCCTGGCCAATCGGGTAATGGTTACCAGTGTGAGTGGAACGGAGGTAGATCCGGCGGCCGTTCAGTTCGAACCAGCCGTCGCGGACTCGCAGCTCCCGGAACCCGGTGCGCACGCTCCTCTCGTCGGCCGCCTCGCCGCCATCCTCCGGCTCGAGCCGCACCCGGACGCGGTACAGGAACGGGTCGTCGATGTCCCACGGCTTCATTTCATCAAGCTGGCAACCGCAGTTCGAGCATGGACAGTCGTGGCCTCGCCGCGCGGGCCAGCCGCGTCCACTCGCTGGACGGCATCGGGCCACGTGGAACCCGGTACTGTCCTCGCTTACCAGGACGCTGACGGCCATGGGGGAAAACGGTGCTGGTCGCCCAAGGAGCACCTCAGCGTCGACGCTTATGACGCCGGTCCCGCAGGTGGGAGCGGACGACGACGTCGAGTCAGGCGGACTACTGGGTTCGACGCGCAGCACCACCTCGCCGACGATGCCCCCAACGTTGTAGCCCGCCCCTGGCCGGAAGTCGCCGGGGAGCGCCTTGTTGCTGTGCGGCACTTCGTCGAGGACCAACCCGTCGATCGGGTCGTGGGTCGGGTTGATCACCCGCACCGCAAGCAAGTTTGGCTGTCCGGCCTCGATATAACGAGTGGCGTCGAGCTCGAACGGCACGCCGTCATCTTCATGCGCGCCGATCTCGTGGCCGTTCACCCAGACCCTGGCCGCGTAGTCGACCGACTCAAAACGCAACAGGGCCTGATAGCCGGCCGGAACCGGGAACGGCGCCACTTCACACCAATACCAAGCGATCCCGTGGTAGTCGGGGAAGACTTGTTGGATTATGCCCGGGACTGGCGCATCGACGGCCAGTTGTGGCACCGCACTAAGCCAACCGGCCTCCACCCCTTGGTTGCCCGGGTCGGTGCATATCTTCCAGCCAACCAATCGGCGGACTTGCATTATGACCCAGTTGGCGCGGGAACGCCACAATAAATCACGAAGCGGTCGACTCGTGGCACCTTTGGTGACGTCCCCCTCGTATTAGCTTCGAACCCAGTAGTCAACTGTCAACAGCCACCTTATATGTCGTCCCGTCGTGGCGCAACCTACGGCCCTCGAGACGGTACTTCCACCGCATATTTGAAGATGGCTGCCGCTGGAGCCTCTGACAACTCCACCTCCAGGCCTGATTGATACAACGATTGTCCGGTGGCCGTTTGCACGCCGGGTCGGTCGAGGTTCTTCACTCGGTAGGACTGGGCCGCTAACAAGCCCTGAAGTTGTACTCGTATGTTCTTGGCTCGCACCTTCGGCCGGCGGAACGCCAGAACTGTGCCCGTACCAGCTTTGGGCCGGTCAAACTGTAAGACCATCCAGGCGTCGTCCTTCAGGCTGAACTCGGTCAGTGGGTAAAAGTCGCTGTACAACAAGTCGTGCTGGATCTGCTGGAAGTCGTGGTTCACGCTGATGAGGTCCGCCCAGTCTTTGTCTGTGGCGGTGTTGGGGTCGACGGCAGTCGTATAGCAGGGAGCCAATGAGCTGCGCATGACGTACTGGCCCGACCCCCAGGCGCCCCCGTTTGTAGCCTGCGGGCCTACGCCTGTCCCGTAATACGGCAGCCACAACGAGATACCGAAAGTCTGGCTCTGGTTGCCGGTCGGTTCGAACTGATAATCGCTGCGGAGCAGCGGCACGGACCGGCGCATCGTCTCGAGGTCGTTGCGCCGCCCGCCGGAGGCGCAACTGTCGAACCACATGCCGGGATGCCGGCGTCGAAGCTCGTCCCAAAACGCAAGATGGCCCATGACGTGTTTGACCTGGGTCATGCCGGAACGCCCGCCAACATCGGCGGCATTCCAATAAGGGAGGGGGTCCATATTGAAATCCTGACGGAAGACCTCAAGCTCCCGGCCGGCCGCGGCCTGCGTCTCGATAATGCTGTCGAAGCGCTCGACGACCCAGTCCCACGCATCAGCCTTTCCCAAATTCAACAGGTAACCATCGTCTGTACTTCCACTAGGGGGAGCAATCAGCCAGTCTCGGTGGTTCTTGTACAAATCGGTGCCCGGCATCACCCTTTCGGGCTCGCTCCACAGCAGCGACTTCATGTCGTGCCTCGCCGCTTGGCTGAACGTCGGGCCCAAACCCTTCGGGAAGCGCTTTGGGTCTGGGAACCAATCGCCCACGCCGTAGTACCAGGTCTGGTCCGCACCCTCCGGGATAGCATACCATCCTGCATCGACCCACCAATGCGTGTAAAATCCACCGCGGTCCCGGGTAGTCCCTCTGTTGGAGAAAATAGCGATGGCCGAGGTCTCTTGGCCCTGGTCCGGGAGCAGGCTGAGGTCTCCGGTGGTTGGCATAATGGGCGCTGGCAGTGAACCGCCAAAGCGGGGCAGATTGAACTCCACCATCCACCGACGCCATTTGTTTTGAGCCAACAACCAGCTACCTGCTTCCCAGTCCATCAGTACGACCAGAGGTAAGCGGATCTCTTCGCCCGCGTCGAGAAAAGTATCAAGCAACTTGGCATCGTTGATGTTGTCGTAACTATGTTGTCGAGGATCAGCGGATGACATGCCCCCCTGGAGGCTCAGCCCCTTGTCCTCAAGAAGGAGTTGAACTGTCCACTGACCCGGCCATCCGATGGCCACAATTACACCCTCTCTGCCCCAGGACACGTTGAAATACGGCCATGTGCCATTCGAGGGCCGGCCCCCGTCTGGATAAAGGAGGAATCTTCTCCCTCCTTCAAGATAGCTGGTTTTGGGGGCGTAATCGTCGGCCCTGTCGGCGCTGCCGTTGAAATGGTGCAAAATATAATCGGCACGGACATCTCCATTGAGGACCGTGTCTGCCGCCAGGACATCCTTTAGAAGCTTTGACCGCGCCCTGGAGGAGTTTATAAACGAAATAGCCCATTCCGTCGTCCCGTAACCCGGGTACAAAACGACATTAGCTCGGACTAGAAGCTGGCCGTGAGGCTCTGCCCAGGTTACCTGGTACTCGTTACGCCCGGGAGACGAAGTAACAGGTTGGGCGACATGAGGCCATTGCCGGAGAAGAACTGTCGAAGGCTGCCGGTCATACGTGAAGCTAAAGGGGGGCTGGGCAATGAAGCTCGAGAGGGCTGCCGGTGCCTCAGTGAGCAGAGGCGCCTCGGTTCTAGACGTCAGCACAGCGCAGGTTTTTTTCGAGGAAGCCCAAGCGGCGCCCAGGCCCGCTGCCACCAGCCCAAGGAAGCTTCTTCTGTTCATCATTTGTGGACCGTTGAGAGTTGAGTGGGCTACCTAGTCGGGTATACGCTCCACCACTCCCGCCCGACAAAACTCGGCGTAGCCCTCCGCTCGTGCGGGTTCGAACTGAAGCGCTGGCTCGAGGCGACGGAGCCGCTCAGCGGGCGCATTTTGGGTGAGGTTATCGCTGAAGAAATATGACATCCCCCGGGTCCCGTACATACGGAACAACTCCGCCGTGAGCTCCTTCTGTCTGGTTGTGTGGCACGGTTCGCACAGGTTCATAGCGAACATTCGCCGGGCCGAACTCCCGCCGAAGGAGGCGTGCATTATGCGATGGTCGAAGATGAGGACGTCGCCTGGGACCACTGGTAGGGCCATGGCCGGGACATCGTCTGACGAAACGCCCTCCGTCGTGCCGTCCTCGCTGAGGTCGGTACTTCCGTTGGGTAGGCATGCGGTAATTCCCTGCGCGTACGTGTCGCCAAGGTGGTGACTTCCCGGTATTACCCGAAGTGCCCCTGCGGTCGCAGTAAGGGGGTCGAGGTAGAAGGCGATCTTGATGTGACGGACTATGGTCTTGCCCTCGTCGCCACCAGGGATACTGAACACATCACGGTGCCAACCCGTATCACCGGAATAATAGTTGCCGTCTCCCCCGTAATATATGATGTCGGGCCCTATAATCTCGTCTGTGGCTGATCGGATCAAAGGGTGCTCGATCAGTTGAGCGAGTACGGAACTGGCATTGAGGAACGCGTCAGGGTAGATAGTGCGGTGCGAACCGTCGTGATTAATGTCTGGCCGCCGTGCCCAAATGGCATCGAATTCGTCACTAATCCACCCAATATCGTCTGCTAGGAGCCCGGGCAGTTTCAGGTAACCAAATGTTTCGAAAAACCTTCTTCTAGAAATCAATTATCCATCTCCGGGACTGAATGGTGACCTTGGCGCAAGCGTCGGGGCTGTGGTTAGGCCTGCAAGGCCCGGCGAGGCAGGCGCGACCATCAAAGGCGCCGTTGCCTTGGACAACCGGCTCGCTCAAGTCACCCACACCCCTTTGGCTGATGTTTACAGTAGACGACAGTCAGTTAGCATAACGCCGGGACGCGAGGGAAGCAAAGACGGGCTTGAACCGGTCGGTTCTGGCCTTGGGACCTGGCGTGTGATCGTGTGAGCAGTGGTTGGCGCCCTCTAGCTGCAGGTCGTCTCTGGGCGGGGCCTACTGAAACGGTTTAGTAAAAGCGGCTTTTGGCCGAGTGCAATCGGCGAGTTCGGGTCCACCGAGGCGACCTGGGCGTCGGCGTAAGCGACCACGGTAGGAACGGCCTCCCCTTTGCTCGAGCGGCACCGCGGACCAGGTAGAAGAAGGGGTCGTCGATGTCCCCGGACTACACCTCGTTGAGAGCCACCTGCAGTTCGAGGTGGACAATGGTGGGCTCGGCGGCGGCTGAGTCTGCCCGTTCGACGGGGCGCCGCATCGACGGCTTGGCAACCGGTGCTGTCTCCGCGTACGGGTAACGGCCATGTCATCGCCGGGCCGCGTCTGCTTTGCCATGGCCTTCATGCGAGCCGATCTTGTGACCGTTCATCCACACCCTCGCCGCATAGTCGACTGACTCGAAGCGCACGAGCGCGCGGTGGCCGGGCGGAACCGCGAATGGCGCCACTTCGCACCAGTACCAGCCCACCCCTTGGTAATCCGGGAAGACTTGCTGGATAATCCCGGGGACAGGCGCGGCTACGGCTTGTGACGGGACCGCACGCGGCCAGTTGGCGTCAAGTCCTTCGAGGTCCGGGTCGGCACAAATCTTCCAGTGGACTGCTCGCCGGACGTCCACCGTAGCGCTAAACAGTAACCGGCAACGATAGAAGCAGCCGTGAATTTGCCTTTGCAGTATCCCAATGAAGGACCGAGTCAGCCAGGGTCAGCGTGGGGAAACGGCGGATAAGTGCCGTAAGCGCGACCTCACCTTCGACCCGAGACAGCGGAGCGCCAATACAGAAATGGGCACCAAAACCGAAACCAACATGCTTGTTGGGATCCCTGTCGATTATGAAAGCGTCAGGCTGGTCGAAATGCTCCGGATCGCGATTGGCGGCGTTGAGCATTTGAAATAGCACATCGCCCTCCCGGATCTCGACGCCACCTAGCGAGGTGTTGTGCTTTACAAGTCGAGGCTGGCGGGCGACAGGGCTCTCGTAGCGCACGACCTCTTCGATGGCGGCGCGAACGAGGGAGGGCTGGTCCACGAGGCGCTCCCACTGTGCCCGGTCCCTGAGTAACAGCGCCACGCCGTTACCTATGAGCGATCTCGTCGTTTCGTGACCCGCCACCAACAGAGTTTGGCACGTGTTGATGATCTCTGGTTCAGTAAGCCCGTCGGGTTGTTGCTCCAAGACGGCAAAAGCACCGAGCAAGTCATCGCGCGGTTCTTGGCGCCGCTCCTCCAACGCGATCCCCAAGTACTGGCGAATTTCAACGATGGCCGTCTGGGCCTCTAATAGCAGCTCCAACGGCGGCTTGTTTACGCCTTGAAAACCAAGGAGTTGGTCGGCCCACCGGCGCAGGAGAGGCCGGTCGCTGGCTGGGACCCCCATCAGGTCGGACAGGACCTGCACAGGGAGCGCCGAGGCGAGGTCGGCTATCACTTCCATGCCGCCCAGCTGATCACATTTGTCCAACAATGACTCGGTGATCTGTTCTATGTGCGGCCTCATGGCCTCTATCCGGCTGGGTGTGAACGCACTGACCGTCAGTTTGCGCAAGCGCGTGTGGTCGGGCGGGTCCGAATGGAGAAGGCCCTTGGTGCGGTAGTGCTCCTCGAAGACCTCGAGGCGCTCTCTATCGGGGAGGGGCACATGGACAGCGGCCCGCCCCAACCGTCCCTCGTTGGAATACTCCTTCGTGTGCTTGAACGTGTACATGACGTCGTCGAAGCGTGTTATCAGCCAGCCCCCGACCGAGTCGCTCCAATAGACGGGCATCTCATCGCGCATTTGCCTCAACGTCTCGTAGGGGTCGGCAATGAACCCGGCCGAGACCAGGTGGCTGTCGAGTTGCCCGCGGTCGAGCGAAGCCAGCATGCTCATCGCCGCCAACTTGCTCTCGGGCTTAACCGCCATCGTTCACCTTGCATGTCGTTCACTGTCGACAACTAGCTTTGCCCATACCGACTTGGGGCGCAAACTTGGTGACGGGCGGTCCCCTTCGGTGCTAAGCCCGGCAGCTTCAGCTGGTCATTGCGCGGGCCCGACCTGGGGGGCGGTGGTTCAGGCCTCCACCGAGGCGACGACATGTGGCGTGGTGGGCTCGGAGGGCGCCGCCGGCGGCAATCGGCGCTTCCTGTAGGGCAGGCGTGTGGGCGCTTCCGGGGGCGCTACCGGCTTCTGGGCGCGCTAACGGCTTCTCGGCGCGAGAATTGCAAAAATACGGCCTGAATGATGCCGAGAACGCGCTTCTGCACCGAGAAGGGCGGATTGTGCCACCATTTGTCCACTATTTCATTCGTCTCGCCACCACCAGTGGTACGCGCTTGGCAAGCTCGGCCCGATTATGGCCCTGGGAGCGGGAGAAACCGGCGGTGCTCTGGATGGAGAGGGCCCGACGACCGAGGAACACCGCCGCCGAACCCCCTTCGAAAGAGGTGTACTCGAGGTCGTCGGGACACCTACCGTCCGTCGAGGCGAACCGGAGGCGTCTTCCACCTAGACCCAGACTTGACCGCCTGGCGGCATCGACCTAGAGTAAGTATCGCAACACGACAGGTAGCTGGATTTACGGCTGGCAATCGCGCCGGGTCCCTTCATCTCGGAGCGAGGCTAAACCTGCCGGGTGCAGCGGCTTCGGTTTCTACTTTCCTCCTGACTGGTTGGGCAGCCGGAGCCGCGCGCCGGGCGCAGGGACAGGGATCCCTGGGGTTCGATGGCTCAGCCCTGACATCAAAAGGCGGCCAACCTCGCCGGGGGTTAGTCCCGGTTCGGTATGCTGTGGCGAGTCACGTCGCCGAGCAGGTGGCCTTCATTCTAGGCCTGACCCTTGCGTGCCGTCGTGGCCAATGGACAGTCTCAGCGCGAGCACCCCGACAGGAGGTAGCCATGTGCCAGGGAGGCCGGTTGCTGGCAGACTTTGTTGCCGGCACTCGCGAGCAGCCGAATGTGCCCGAATTGGCGGGCAATTTGGCTCACACCGTCGAGGGCGAGTGGGTGGTGTGGGCGTACAAGCTAGCTCGACCGCACAGTGACGAGTTCCTCCCATTGACCGGCCGAGGGGGGCCTTACCCGGCCGACGCGCAGGCGGAGTGTTCAGTCGTGCCGGAACGACGCCCAGTACGGATCCCCGCGGCTGCGTTTGCACCGCAGCGTGGTGCTCTCCTGGAGAGCCGACATAGCGCGCCCGACCCGGCGTGCTCGTGTGGCTTTCATGCCCTCTCCAACCTCTCAGCTTTGAACTTCATGGGTGCCCCTTTCTCACGCCGCAACCGGGGGGAACCCTCGCTGGCCTGCCTGGCCGTGCTGTTGTCAGGCCGGGTACTGGCCTTCGAGTGGCCGGGAGGTCCGGGTACGGTCCTGTTCCGCGCCGCTCGCCAGACAGTTGTGAGCGTGGCCCCTTGGCCCGCCGTTACACGGACCGGGGACGAGCTGTGGACTGTGGAGCAAATCCTGGCCGCCTCGACCCAGAGCCAAGGGTGGTGGCCAAAGGGTCACGGCGATCCGGACGGCCGGCTGGCCCGTCTCCCCTTGGTGCAGCCTTTCGGAAGTGGTCCTGTACGGCTGCAGCTCCCCTCAGAGCCCGCCCGGGTTGCGGTAGATGACCACGTCGTCTGGTGTGGTCCCGAGCCGGGGCCGGCACGTCAACTGGCGGAACTGGTAGCGACCTGAGCAGCCCCACCGGAGGGACGGCGGCCTAGTCTCGCACAGACAGGATCAGGTCCCTGCGCTTCCGGTTGCATACACGACGAAGGGCGCCTCGTCGTCCTCCTCGACTTGTCCCTCCACCAGCCCCCGGTGGCGGATTTCGCCCACCAAGCCCATTCCCAGTTTCTCCATCACCCCTCGCGACGCCCAGTTGCGCCGCTCGGTAAATGACACGACCCGGCTGGCATCCAGGTCGTCGGCGGCAAACGCAAGCGCCGCCCGTCCCACCTCCGTGGCCAGGCCCTTTCCCCGGTAGCCCTCCCGTAGAGCCCACCCGACCTCCAGTCGCTCGGTCCGCCACCGCGGGTCAGCCAACAGGGCGCCTATCTTCGCTGTGGCGGTCGCCTCTGGCGGCATCCGGGTTAAGCCGCCACGACCGGCCAGGTCGCCGGTGGCCCGCTCGTAGGCGACCCACTTGCTCACCCCGTCGCGACGCCACCCCTCCGCGCATTTGACGGCGAACGAAACCGCCTCCTCACGGCTCCACACACCCCCATACCAGGCTGCTACCCATGGGTCTTGGTGCAGCCGCCACAGGTCATCGGCCTGCTCCAGGCCGATAGGCACCAGGACGAGGCGTTCCGTCACCGTCGGCACATATAGATGCTCCTGTTCCTTCGCTTGCCCTGTCCACCCATTTGGCGGCCGTCACCTTGACTCCGGCTAGAACAGAAGCACTGGCCCTGCCAAAACACGTGGGAGGAGCGCTTGACCAACCCCACCTCGGACGGCATCAGCTCGGGTGTCGACCTATCTAGCCACAGCTCGTCGTAGAGTTTGCATATGGCCGGAACCGACGTTCGCCGCCGAGTACGCGTTGTCCCGTCTGCCGACGGGCAGGTACAAGTACCCGCCGACATAGCCAGCATCCTGGGTGCGGATGCAGAACTGGAGGTTGGCCCCGGGATGGTGGTGACGTTCAGGCCGGCGAAGGTGGCCGTGGCGGCGCCCGTGGCCAGCGCGGCCGGCCAGCGGGAAGCACCCACCGGAAGGGACATCCTGGACGTGCGCAACCTGACCGTAGCGTACGGGGCCACCAAGGCTGTCGACGACGTCAGCTTTCAAGTGGTCCACGGTGAGATCTTTGGCCTCTTAGGGCCTAATGGCGCCGGCAAGACGAGCACACTTAGCGCCATTGAGGGCCTGCTCACGCCACGCGCCGGGTCGGTCCAGCTCGACGGCTTCGACGTCCAGCACCGTCCCTCCGAAGCCAAGGCGAGGATGGGTGTACAGCTCCAGGCGACCAGTTTCCAGTCAGAACTCACCATCCGCCAGATCGTGAGGCTTTACGCCGGGCTCTATGGCGTGACCATCTCGGACGCCGAAATCGATGACCAGCTCGAGGTCATAGGCCTGGCGGCAGAAGCGGCCAAGCCCTTCAAGCAGCTCTCAGGCGGGCAACAGCAGCGGCTGTCCCTCTTCATCGCCGTCATCCATGAACCCTCGCTTTTGCTCCTGGACGAGCCCACGGCGGGCCTGGACCCCCAATCCCGACGCCAGTTGTGGGGGCGTATCGAGGAGATCCGCAAGAAAGGCGGCAGCATCCTGCTGACGACCCACTCCATGGAGGAAGCTCAAGCCGTCTGCGACCGCGTGGCCATCATCGACCACGGGAAGCTGCTCACTGCCGCCAGTCCTCTGGACCTGATCGAGAAGCACAAGGACGACCCTCGAGTACGGGCCGTTGCGCATGGCGAGGTAACCCTCGAGGACGTCTTCATCGGTTTAACCGGGAGCGAGATCCGTGATTAGCACTCGGCCCGCTAGCGCGAGGCCGCCCATCCAGCTCATCCTCACCTCGTTGTTCCGCGCCGATTCGACCGTGCTCATCAAGAACCGTCGCTCCCTGGTGATCAGCCTGGCTTTACCACTTGTGTTACTGGTAACGACTGACTCCACCAAGGGCACCAACCGCCTCGGTGGTGCACTGTACGTTATAGGTCTTTGCACTGCTTATGGCCTGGCCGCGACCTCGATCCTGGGCTATGCACTGACCGTGGCTCGCGACCGCGAAAAAGGTGTTTTCCAGCGGCTGCGCGTGACGCCCGCCCCCACCTGGGCCATCATGGGCAGTCGGCTGGCCGTACAGGTCGTGGCCAACCTGTTCATCGCCCTCGTCGTGCTCATCGTCGGCAGCGCCATCCATAATGTGACGTTCTCGGTGGGCCAGTACCTGCTGTTCTTGCTCATATCAGTCCTCGGGGGCGCGGTTTTCCTGGCTATTGGCCAGACGATGGTCGGGCTGCTGAAGTCGGCTGACACCGTCAACGCGGCGGCGCGCATCGTGTTCGTTGCGCTCATCTTCCTCGGGCTGTTCGGCCAGAGCGGGGTGCTTGGCAGCGCGTGGGAGTCCATCTCGCAATGGACGCCAGTGGGCGTCGTGATGACTCTGTTCGCCGGCGTGCTCGACCTGTCCGCATGGGGAAGCCGCCAATCTCTCGCCGTCGTGGCGTGCTTCGGCTACGTCGTCTTCTTCGCCGCTATCGGGATCCGATGGTTCCAGTGGGAAGCGCGCTGACGGCCAAGCTTCACAAGGGGACAAATGGCAAAAAGCGAAACTGATGCTTCCAAATTGATAGATAACCGGATCAAGGAGCTGGGCGATTGGCGGGGCGAGACGCTCAGCAAGGTACGAAGGATCATCAAGGAGGCGGACCCCGATATCGTCGAAGAGTGGAAGTGGGTGAAACCCAGCAACCCCGGGACGCCGGTTTGGTCGCACAACGGGGGCATCTGTACGGGTGAGACCTACGAAAGCGTGGTCAAGCTGACCTTCTTCAAGGGCGCTGCCCTCGGGGACCCTTCAGGTCTGTTCAACTCCAGCCTTGGCGGAAAAGTCAGGCACGCCATCGACATCAAAGAAAATGACACGATCGACGAGATTGCGCTGAAGCAGCTCATTCGCGAAGCAGTAGCGCTGAACTTAGAACGTAAGTAGTGCCCCGCCTCTTGCTTCCCAAAGGAGGGACCAATGCCAGAAGCACTGGCCAGGCTAAAAACAGACGTGACCCACGCTGACGTAGTGCGCGCCATTAAGGAGTACGACCGGCTTGGGCCGAGCAGTTTTTCTCTGAGCATGGTTACGGCCCAAGCAGGAGTTATGAGTTGGTCTGGGAACAACGCCGTTACCCGCACAAAGCCATATTGGGCACAGCTTATGAATTGGCCACGGGTCAGCGCCTGGCCTCGGGTGATTTCGAAGGCGGGAAGGCTGGTGCCGTCTCAGTGCTCAGGGACCTCGGTTTCACCGTCGAGGATAAGCAATAACAATGCCGACGGGGGGGCGAGCGAACCGGGCTCGTATCGGCATCGAACAAACCGACCCCTGGGCCGCAAAAAAGACGCGCCGCACCCACCACCGTAACGGGCCGAGGGCGCCTTAGCGGTCTTCTCAGCCGGCGCTGGCCGTTGGCGAAGGTTCCTCGCCGCTGTCGGTTAGCAGCCAAAGGTGGCGCCTGGCCAGCGCGAAATCGCTGACGACCTCCACTGCCCGCCGCCCATCGCCCGCCCACGCGTCCGCACCCGTGATCCTGGCCGTGGCCGGGTTGGCGGCCTGGCCGCCGACGATAACGGGAACATCTGGGTCGATGCCGTGGACCGCTTGGACCGTCGCTTTCACCGCCGCGAAGGTGCTAGCTGTAGTTACACCAATGCCGACGGCCACCAGACGAGAGGCCCCTGCGGCGGCGCTGGTAAAGGCCTCGGGCGGCACATCAGCGCCAAGCTCCAGGCAGCTGAACCCTTCCAGGCGCACCAGGTCGGCGACAACCGAGATGGCCAGCGTATGATGCTCTCCGAGCGGGGCGCCGAACACGACGGTGCCGCGGCCGCCCGGGCCGCCGGAACCTGGCGCCCAGCCGAGCCACCAGCCGGGCGGCGGTAGCGACAGCCAGGTACTCCTGGGCGATGGGGGCGTCCGGCGGCGAAGAGCGCCCGCTGATCTCATCGATCGCTCGAACCAGCAGGTCCAGGTAACACTCGGCCGGCGGGTACCCGGCAGCCAGCGCCTGCTCCAGCACCCGCCACGCAGCCGTCTCGTCACCGCTGCCCAGCGTGCGCTGCAACCGGGCACGCCAGGCTGCCCCACGATCGGCCTGGGTCGACTCGGCCAGGTCCCCGACAGTCGACCCAGGCACAGGAGGCCGAGCGGCGAAAGCCGATAAGTCGTCCCGGTCGACGACCCATCCCGTCCCTACACGCCGGGCCGCGAGCCGACCGGTCCGCACATAGCGGTAGGCGGTCATGTAGTGGACGCCGAGTGACGCCGCCACTTGCTTGAGGTTGAGATCGCCGGCCAACACGGTACCCACGAGCCGACCATAGTGCGAGGCCCCGGCGCTCAAGCGGGACCGAGTCGTTTAGCACCCAAACCTGCTTATTGACAACGACGTAGTTACGTGAGTGTAATCAGTGGCATATCTTGTGCCATCTCGACATGGCGTATGGCACATGTTGTGGTCCAGGCGCCGGCAAACCAGTTCACATGAAGCGCTGAGGCGCCTAACAAGGAGGATGGCGATGACGGTGACGGAAACCAGGTACCGGTCGGACGCAGAAGAACTGGTGACCAGCCCGATGCGGGTCCGCAAGCGTGATGGGTCGCTGGAACCGGTCGATGTGAACAAGATTGTCCGGGCGGTGTCGCGCTGCTGTGGCGGTCTCGAGGGCGTCGACCCCATGAGGGTGGCGACCCGGACGATCAGCGGGTTATGCGACGGCGCCAGCACCGAGGAGCTGGATACGTTGTCGATCCGGACCGCCATTGCTCTGGTGGCCGAGGAGCCCAACTACTCCCGTCTGGCCGCTCGGCTGCTGTCCACAGTCATCGCCAAGGAAGTGGCCAACCAGGACATCCACTCTTTCTCCCAATCTGTTGCGGCTGCTCACCGGCATGGGGTCGTCGGTGACGACATGGCCCGCTTCGTCGCCCGCTATGCGAGGAAGCTCAACAACGCCATCGTCACCGAGCGTGACGAGTACTTCGAACTTTTCGGGCTGCGCACGGTCTATGACCGCTACCTCCTGCGCCATCCCGAACGACGTCAGGTGCTCGAAACCCCGCAGTACTTCTTCCTTCGCGTCGCGTGTGGCCTGGCCACCTCGCCCGAGGACGCCGTCGAGCTCTACGGGTTGATGTCAGCCCTCGAATACCTCCCCTCCAGCCCCACTCTTTTCAACTCGGGCACGGCCCACCAGCAGATGTCCTCGTGCTACCTGATGGACTCCCCCCGGGACGAGCTCGACTCCATTTATGAGGCCTATGGCGATGTCGCCCGCTTGTCCAAACACGCCGGAGGCATCGGGGTGGCGTTCCACCGGGTGCGCTCTCGCGGCTCGCTCATCCGGGGCACTAACGGGCTGTCCAACGGCATCGTGCCGTGGCTCAAAACGCTCGATGCCTCCGTGGCTGCGGTCAACCAGGGTGGCCGGCGCAAAGGGGCGGCCTGCGTCTACCTGGAGAGCTGGCACGCCGACATCGAGGAGTTCCTCGAGCTGCGGGACAGCACGGGGGACGAGGGGCGGCGGGCGCGGCACATCAACCTGGCCAACTGGGTCCCGGACCTGTTCATGGAGCGGGTCGAGCACGACTGGGTATGGTCGCTGTTCGACCCCAAGGTGGAGCCCGAGCTGTGCGACCTTCATGGCGAAGCGTTCGAGCGGGCCTACCTGGAGGCGGAAGAGTCGGGGCGCTTTGTGCGGCAGGTCCCGGCCCGCCAGCTCTACGCCCGGATGCTGCGGACGTTGGCGGAGACAGGGAACGGCTGGATGACGTTCAAAGACGCGGCCAACCGCAAGTGCAATCAGGCCGCGCTCCCGGAGAGGGTCGTCCATCTTTCCAACCTCTGCACCGAGATCATCGAGGTCAGCTCCGATGCCGAGACGGCAGTATGCAACCTGGGTTCGATCAACCTGGGCCGACTGGTCCGTGACGGCGCCTTCAACTTTGCTCGGCTGGGCCAGATCGTCCGAGTGGCGGTACCGTTCCTCGACCGGGTTATCGACCGGAACTACTACCCGACGTCCCGCACTGAGGCCTCCAACGCCCGGTGGCGACCGGTGGGGTTGGGCGTAATGGGCCTCCAGGACGTGTTCTTCCAGCTGGGGCTGGTCTTTGACAGCGAGGAGGCGCGCCAGCTTTCACGGCGCATCGCCGAGGAGATCTACTTCCACGCCCTGTGGGCCTCGAGCCAGTTATCCGAATCAAGCGGTGCGCACGAAACTTTTGCGGAAACCCACGCCGCCCAAGGTCGTCTCCAGTTCGACCTGTGGGGGGTGGCACCCTCCGACGCCGAGCGCTGGCAACCACTTCGGGAGCGCATCGCCCGTTTCGGGTTGCGCAACTCGCTGCTGGTGGCCATCGCCCCCACCGCCACTATCGCCTCGATCGCCGGCTGCTACGAGTGCATCGAGCCTCAGGTGTCCAACCTGTTCAAACGCGAGACCCTTTCGGGCGAGTTCCTGCAGGTGAACACGTACCTGGTCCGCCAGCTACAGCGTCTCGGGCTGTGGGACGAAGTGGTCCGGTCCAGGATCAAGGCGGCGGACGGGTCGGTCCAGGACATCGAGAAGATCCCTCCCGACGTGAAGGCAGTCTTCCGCACGGCGTGGGAGATCCCCATGCGTTCACTGATCGACATGGCCGCTGAGCGAGGCGCGTTCATTGACCAGAGCCAGTCGCTCAACCTGTTCGTCGCCGCTCCCACCATCGGCAAGCTCTCGTCGATGTACCTGCACGCCTGGAAGCAGGGGCTAAAGACCACGTACTACTTGCGCTCCCGCCCTGCGACCCGCATAGCCGCCGCCACCGTCCCATTGCCCGACGGGAGCGTGGTGCCAATGCACGGCGGGCCGTCCGTAGACGGGCCGAACACCGACACCGTCGCGGTGGCCTGTTCGTTGGAAAACCCCGAATCTTGCCAGGTGTGCGACTGATGGCGCTAATGGGACATGCGGGACATGTGCCCGCCGTCGTCCCGGCCGAGGTGCCGCCCGCAATGGCGGAGAGCACGGTTCCCGGCCCGGGCGCCGGCGCCGCCCGGCCTGCGTTACTCGACCCCGGCCTCGACTTGACCTTGCGCCCGATGCGGTACCCGCAGTTTTACGAGCGGTACCGGGCCGCCATCCGCAACACGTGGACGGTGGAAGAAGTCGACCTGTCCGACGACCTGGTCGACCTGGACCGAAGGCTCCAGCCCGCCGAGCAACGCCTGGTGAAGCGGCTGGTGGCTTTCTTTGCCACCGGTGACTCGATCGTGGCCAACAACCTCGTCCTCAACCTGTACAAGCACATCAACGTGCCCGAAGCCCGGCTCTATTTGTCTCGGCAGCTCTTCGAGGAAGCGGTACATGTGCAATTCTATTTGACCCTGCTCGACACTTACCTCTCGGACGAGGGCGAGCGGGCCGAGGCTTTCGCGGCGGTCGAGCACATCCCCTCGATCAAGGCCAAGGCCCAGTTCTGCTTCCGTTGGACCGACTCGCTGTCTACCCTCGAGCGGCTCGAGTCGCCGGACGACCGCCGGGCTTTTCTCTTGAACCTAGTGTGTTTCGCGGCATGCATCGAGGGGCTATTCTTTTTCGCCGCCTTCGCCTATGTCTACTTCCTCCGCTCGAAGGGCCTTCTCAACGGGCTCGCCTCGGGTACGGACTGGGTGTTCCGGGACGAAAGTGCGCATATGAGCTTCGCTTTCGACGTCATCGACACGGTGCGGGCCGAAGAGCCCGAGCTTTT
This sequence comes from uncultured Acidimicrobiaceae bacterium, assembly GCA_963749305.1. Lineage (GTDB taxonomy): Bacteria > Actinomycetota > Acidimicrobiia > Acidimicrobiales > Palsa-688 > Fen-671. The sequence continues at coordinate 369,377 of CAVVMN010000006.1, read as the reverse complement.
CGACGCCAACTTCGCCGATCGGGTCACGGCGATGATGACCGAGGCCGTCGATGCGGAAACGGAGTTCGCAGAGGACATATTGGCGGAAGGCGTACCCGGGCTGTCGGTGGCCGACACGCGCCGATATCTCGAGTACGTGGCAGACCAGAGGCTGGCGCGCCTCGGTCTTCGCAAAAGTTTCGGGGCCTCCAACCCGTTCGGCTTCATGGAGTTACAGGATGTTTCTGAGCTGGCCAATTTCTTTGAGCGAACGGTGTCCGCCTATCAGGTGGGCGTCGGCGGAGCGGTCGCCTTCGACGAGGAGTTCTGAGCCCAAGCGACCTGGTCCAGACGAAGCGGCCCGGCCGCCGGGGCCAGCGCCGCCCTTGTGACGGCGAGGCGCAGATCGTGGCCAAGAGTTAGCACTCAAAGGAGCCCACTGACGACACGATGCCGGGTATTCCTAAACTGGAGGCTCCACGAATTATGGAGACAGGCACTAAATGGTGGTACTTGCGACAAACCTTGGCTTCCCCCGGATAGGCCCTCATCGGGAACTGAAGAGTTCCCTCGAGGCCTACTGGGGCGGTAAAATATCGGCTGACGACCTTCAGGCCACAGCGGCCGGGATCCGAGAACAGATCTGGCGAACGCACGTCAGCCTGGGCATTGACCACGTCCCTTCGGGGGACTTTTCGCTGTACGACCACGTCCTGGACACAGCCGTGCTCGTGGGCGCCATCCCCGAACGGCACCAGGCCATGGGACCGGTTGGCGGGCTCGACCGTTATTTCGCGATGGCGCGGGGCGGGACCATTGGCGGGAAGAGTGCCACGGCCCTGGAAATGACCAAATGGTTCGACACCAATTACCACTACCTGGTGCCAGAACTCAGGACGGGACAGCGGTTCACCCTTGGTCCAGCCACGCCCGTAGACCAGTACCTCCAGGCGGCTGACATCGGGGTGGCGACCCGGCCCGTAATCCTCGGGCCCGTGTCGTTCCTCTTGCTGTCGAAGCACATCGGGAGTGGCTCCAACCTCGATCTCCTGCCGGCGTTGTGCGATGTCTACACCGAGTTGCTCGAGGCCATCGCCGAAGCGGGCGCCTCCTGGCTCCAGATCGACGAACCCGCGCTCACCCTTGACCTCGACGCCGGACAACGCCGGGCCTTCACCCGTACCTACGCGCGCCTGCGTGAGGCATCACCCCGGCTGCGCCTACTGGTGGCCACATACTTCGCAGGCCTGGGGGACAACCTGGAGACGGCCTTGCACCTGCCGGTTGACGCTCTGCACCTCGATGCGGTGGCGGGCCCGACCAGGTGGACGTGGCGGTCGAGCGGGCTCCTGACTCACTGGCGCTATCGCTGGGCGTCGTCGACGGTCGCAACATCTGGCGGGCTGACCTGGAGGCGGTACTCAGCCGCCTGGAAGACCTGCGCCGGTCGCTGGGCACCGACCGCCTCATGATCGGGCCGTCCTGCTCGCTCTTGCACCTGCCGGTCGACCTCGACCTCGAGGGCTCGATCGACCCCGAACTGCGGACCTGGCTAGCGTTCGCGGTCCAGCGCCTGGCAGAGATCTCAGCCTTGACCCGAGGGCTAAACGAGGGCCGTGAGTCCGTCGCCGAAGAGCTGGCGGCCTCCAGAGCCGCCATTGCGTCCCGGGCCGCATCGCCACGAGCTCATGACGCCGCCGTCGGCCGGCGGCTGGCCGAGCACAACCCCGCCCTCGAGCAACGCGCTTCTCCCTACGGCGTCCGGCGCAAGGCTCAAGCAGAAAGGCTCAGCCTCCCGGTACTTCCGACCACCACCATCGGTTCGTTCCCTCAGACACCAGCGATACGGGCCCTGCGCGCCCAGCACCGACATGGCGAGATCGACCAGCGGACCTACTACGCAGGGCTGCGGGACTACATCGACGGTGCCGTTGCGTTCCAAGAAGAGGTGGGCCTCGACGTCCTGGTCCACGGCGAGCCGGAACGCACGGACATGGTCGAGTACTTCGGCGAAATGCTCACGGGGTGTCTCGTGACCACCAACGGGTGGGTGCAGAGCTACGGCTCGCGCTGCGTAAAACCACCAATCATCTTCGGCGACGTAAGCCGTCCGAGACCAATGACCGTCGACTGGGCCGTTTACGCCCAGTCTCGAACTCAGCGACCAATGAAGGGCATGCTTACCGGCCCGATCACCATCTTGCAGTGGTCGTTCGTACGCAACGACCAGCCCCACGAGGTAACCGCCCGCCAGATAGCCCTCGCCATCCGGGACGAGGTGGCCGATCTCGAGGCCGCCGGGATCAAGGTGATCCAGATCGACGAGCCGGCTCTGCGCGAAGGTCTCCCCCTGCATGCAGCACAGCGCAAGGACTATTTGGCATGGGCGGTGGCGGCGTTCAAGCTGGCGTCCTCGGGGGTAAGCGACGAGACCCAAATCCACACGCATATGTGTTACGCGGAATTCAATGACATCATCGAGTCGATCGCCGCCTTCGACGCCGACGTGATCTCGATCGAAGCCTCTCGCTCGCGGATGGAACTGCTAGGTGCTTTCACAGATTTTGAGTACCCCAACGAGATCGGGCCGGGGATTTTCGACATCCACTCGCCCCGTGTCCCGGAAACGTCCGAGATGGTGGGCCTCTTGAACGCGGCTTTGAAGGTCGTGCCCGTCGACCGGCTCTGGGTGAACCCCGACTGTGGTCTCAAGACCCGGCGTTGGGAAGAGGTGCGCCCTGCGCTGGCCAACATGGTGGCGGCGGCCCGTGAAGTACGAAACCGCGTCGGGGGCGTCGGGGGCGTCGGGGGCGTCGGGGGCGTCGGGGAACGATGACGGGCGAGCCAATAGGCCCAGGCCTGGTCTCGGCGCCTCGTCTCGGCGGCCGCCTTGGACGGTTTATGACGCCATAGCGAACAAACCGTCCAAAGCGGAGCGGTTCATACGGGCGCGCATGCTAGGTCATAATCTGGTGACGGGTGAAAAGGCCATGAGAATTCGGTACCCCCGGACCTTGGGCGCCGGCGCTGCTCTGGTCGCATTGGTGAGCGGGGTCATGGCCCCGGCCACCAGCTCGGCCAGCGACGACATTTCCGTAGCCGCGGCGGCTGGCATAACCCTTAGTGTCCCTGGTCAGAACGGGTCCGCTCCGTTCAACGTGGTGACGACGGTCACCGTCCCTCGCGGCTGGCAAGCGGAGGTATGGGCGCGGGTGCCCGGGGCCCGCTTCGAAGCCTGGAGCCCGCAGGGCCAACTGTTGGTCAGCGACCCCGGGGACGGCGAGGTCTTCGAGCTGGTGCCACGAGCTGACCGGGCGCTCCCCCCGCTCCAGCGGGTGGTGCTCTCCGGGTTGACCGAGCCGCAGGGGCTGGCGTTCGACAACATATCTGGCCAAGAAGTGCTCTACGTGGCCGAGTCCAACGAGGTGGACAGGTACAACTGGGGCGGCGGCGGCGCCCGTGCGCGCCGGGTCATAGTCCCGAATCTTCCCGATCAAGACCCGAGCGGGGACGACGAGCACCGGACCAAGACGCTCACCATTGGGCCTAACCACATTGTCTATGTGAACGTCGGGAGCTCGTCGAACGTAGATACCGTCGACCTGTCCTGGCACCCACCGCGAGCGTCGATAGTCGCTTTCCGGCCCGACGGCAGCGACCTCCGCGTCATGGCCACGGGGGTGCGTAACGCAGAGGGGCTGGCGGTGGCGCCAGACGGCACATTGTGGGCTGCAGTCAACGAGCGCGACGACATCTCTTACCCGTTCCACCGGGCCTTTGGCGGTTACGCGGACGCCTTCAACACGTGGATCCAGTCGTACGTCAACAACAACCCCCCCGACGAGCTGGCTCGCATTACGCCGGGGCGCAACCTCGGTTGGCCGTACTGCGACCCTGACGCGCAAGTGCCCCTGGGCGGTTCTGGAAGCAACTTCGATTATGCAGACATGCCTTTCGTGCCCGACGCCCAGATGAACCCCAGCGGCCAGGTGTTCAACTGCAACAAACTGGCGCGGATCGACCGTGGCCTGCCGGCGCACAGCGCCCCGCTCGGGATGACGTTCCTGGAGGGGAGCAAGCTCGGTGCCCCCTGGAACGCGGGAGCGGTGGTCGCAGTGCACGGTTCCTCCGACCGTGACCCTCCCCTACCTCCCGCACTCCTGTGGCTGCCGTGGAGCCCGGCGACCCATTTGCTCGGCGCTCCGGTAACGCTCATGGCAGGCTTCCAGCTCACCAATGGCTCGCGTTGGGGGCGCCCGGTAGATGCCGTACCCGGCCCCGACGGCGCGCTCTACGTTACCGACGACACCGCCAACGCGGTCTATCGCCTGGTCCCCCAGCAAAGCTGATTTGCTGAGTTCGCCCCTGGCGCTCTCGAGTTCGCCATCGGCCGCCTACAGCCGACCGATTGCCGGCGCCGGCCCCAATTTGCCTGCCATCCCGAGGCGCAAGGCCGCTCACTGGGGCCACCGAACTCGGCGGGGAGGAGCCCACGCACCCACCAGCCGGTCTCGTTGTTTGTAGTGCGGGCGGCCTTAGTGCCTCTTCAGTTCGAAATACCCTTCAGCGGTGCGTCCCAACCATAAGGGGGCCAAATTTTCCTTGCTTCGGTTCTTAGCTTCGATGTCGGCGGCCTGAACCGTTTGCTGTTGACCGGCGAGGGGGAGGTACACACCATCAAAAAGGCGAGACCCGGGAGCCGGAGATGCCACAACAAGCGTGGAGCCAAAAACGAGAACGGCAATACGAGCATATAAAGGAGTCTCAGGAAAACAGGGGTGTACCGGAACCGACGGCCAAAGAGGTTGCGGCCCGAACGGTCAACAAGGAAAGGGCGCGAGCGGGCGAGTCACGCCAGGCCAGCCGTACGTCGGTCGACGACATTTCCTCGGGGCGCCGGGGCGGGTTGCGGTCGCACCGGGGGGCCGGCGGCCGCAGCCGCGATCAGCTCTACGAAGAGGCGAGACAGCGCGGCATCAGAGGCCGCTCGAAGATGTCGAAACGACAACTCGAAGAAGCGGTCGGAAGATAAGGGGTCACCGAGAAATCGATGGCTTCACCGTTTTTACGGGGTGCAATTTCGATGGCCTGGTTTGGCGCCTCCCAGCGGCGGGTACCGGTTCAACAGTGCTAGTCGACCTTCTCATCGCCATTGTCATCGTGGTCATAGCCGCTGTGTTGGGCCTTGTTGTCCATCCGCTGCTATGGATCATCATCATTTTTGCCGTCTTGTGGTTGTTCTTTCGGCGGTCTCGCTGGTAATGGGCGAGACGGCTTTAAGGCGCCATGCTCCGAACCAAAAACGGGGAACTAAATGAGAGCGGTAATTTCAATGTTCTTATCTTTTGAAGTGCAGTCTGGCGGCGGCCAATGATTACCGAACCGAGTGGGCCTAACGCGGTCTCCGACGCGGCGACGACTACCGTCCCGGTCCAACCTCCAAACCTGGGCCCTAAGGGCAAATCGTTGGCGGAACTCCTAAACGATCTTTCTCATGAACTGACCGCCCTCGTTCACCAAGAGTTCGAACTGGCCAGGGCCGAAGTAACGGTCAAGGGAAAGCGGCTTGGCGCCGGTGCCGGCTTGCTCGGAGGCGCCGCGGTAGTGGCCTTCCTGGGGTTGGGCGCGGTGGTGGCGTGTGTTATTGCGGCTTTGTCCAACGCCATCCCGGTCTGGTTGGCGGCGCTCGTGGTTGGGGTCGTACTTCTGGCCATCGCTGGCGTCCTTGGCCTCATGGGCAAGGCTGCCGTCCAGCGCGCCACTCCGCCGATCCCGGAGGAGGCCGTACAAAGTGCGAAGGAGGACGTGGCATGGATCAGGACGCAGGTGAGATCCGCGAAGCCATAGATCAAACCAGAGACGACGCAACCGGCCGGCGGCGTACTTAGCCGCCACAAAGTGGCGATATCAATTGGACTGGCCGGGGCAGCAATCCTATTGGTGCCCCGACGGCGCCGCCGCCCGAAAGTAAAGCCCTTATAAGGCTACTGAGGAGGCCTGTTGGAACTCCCGCGGGAAAGCCACCGGGCCCGGCCATGGCCGGGCCGTGTCCCTTTTCAGGCGTTCCCTCGAGGCGAGGCCGCCCGCTAACCCGTGAAGTCGATAGTTACCTCATTGTTGCCGAGCGTCACGGACGTGAGCGTTTTGCCGAAGCCCACAATGTTCCAGATGTCAGCCTTGTCCGGGTTGCCGATGGTGGTGAGGCCCGACGAGCAGGCCAAGGCGCCGGTGAACACCACCGGGGTGAAGCGGGGCAACGACGAGATGGGCTCGCCGAAATCAGGTGCTTCCATGATCCACTCGGCCGTATCGCCGTTGGCGCTCGCCCCGGGCGGAGCGGCCAGCACTATAGGCACGTACTGGTTGGTAGTGACGTTGCCGAACTCTATGTGCCCGACGCCGTTGCTCATGGTGATGAAGCACGACACCTGTTGGCCCGGCTTCACGAGAAGGTTGGTGATGTTAACCTGGTTGACGTAGGGAGGCGAGTTGGGTTCCGCGGGGGCGAACCACTCGTACCACGCCACGTACGTCGCAGTACCGTTGGCATCGACGTGCTGCTCGACGCCGGCCTGGATCACATCGTTGGAACCGGAGTTGCCTCCATCGAGGCCGATCCACGACGAGGAATGCCACCCACCTTCCTCTCCCTGCGGCTCGGGAGGGACCGAGACCGTCGGTATCGTCCAGGCGCCGATCACGCCTGTCCACGTGCCGTTCAGGACTGCGCCTGACCAGGCGCTATCGGTGAAACTGCCGTCGGTTTGCTTCTCGGGTGGCCGGCGCAGGAAGTGCGTCTTACCTTTCTGCACTGCGAACTCGGGCACGATCTGTTCCCACTTGCGACTGGCAATGGTCTCCCAAAGCTGGTGCGCGGCAGGAGGGTCACTGGCCACTGGCCTGCGGAACAAGATGCCCTGCTTGAGCAACTCGGCATCGCTCGCTGTCTGCAGGTCGAAACCGGCAGGCAATGCCGGTGGCCTGAAGACTCCCGGCAGACTGGTCGTGTGTAGCTCGAAGGGTACGCGGACGCTAATGGGGTGGGCCAGAACGTCTGCGCCCTCGTGTGCTGGGTTCGCCAATTGGTCAACCATCGGGGCTCCTTACTCTTCCTATTTTTCGTGGGCTTCGAAAACGGCTCGGCCTGGCAGGGCCACAGGCGCTGCCCTCGGACCGACAAAACAAACAGCGGGGATGGTACTTAACGCTTCACACGACGCCTGCGCCCAAGAAGGCCAAGCTCATCACTCCCGTCCGGCTTCAGCGTGGCGCAGGCCAGAATGCTACCCCGTGCCTGTCAACCGGCGTGGTTGGTGCGGGCGCCGAACTAGTCGAGCTCTGTGCTGTCGCCTCTCATCAGACTACTAGTGCCGCCGTCGCGCTGGAGAGCCCAAACCTCTGGGCGCGGGCGCGCTCGAAGGTCGCCCTTCCGACAGTCAGTCGTGGCCGGTACGTTCGACTGGTCGTTTGGCCAGTCGAACAAGAACGCTGGACGGCGCAGGTCCCGCCGGCCCGAGTAGCACGCCCATCTACGCACGACAGTTCTAAGGTCGCCGCGTGCGCACATGCTTCATGGCCAAATTCGCCAATAATTGAGGTCAGCTCACGATGGTCGCGGCTGGGCCATGAACTCTGTGCACTCGAGCGGCCCGTGCCGCGAACCTGGTGATCGAAAGCGGAGCGCAGTATTGGAGAAATTGTGGGGGCCCGGGCACGGCCAAACCCGCGGCGAGGGCACTTTACCCGGAATACGAACGCACTGGTTAATGGGCGTGGCTCCGCCCTTCAATGTGAAGCCTCGGCGGAGAAGGGGTGTAAGGAGTGTGGAGATTTATAGTAGACGACAACGTCCAAAAGCTTCCTGAGCTTTGGCGCCATGTGGCACACCATTAGCAGCAGGGTTTCGCCCTTTTGGCCGAACGTCTTCGACCCTGCTCGGGCGGAAGCGTCTGCGCTACTGTGTTGACAGTGCGAGTCCACAATCTGTCATGGACGCGCACGTATTTCATATCCGCGCCAATATTCTTTTGGTCCAAAGTTCTATTAGGAAACAAGGAGGAACCATGTCGAGCAAAGACCTTGGGACAGGGACAACGGTCACCCGAGCTAAGGAAGACGCAAATGAACGGGATCGGGAGCAAGATATTCCTTCAATCTGGGCGGGATTGCCGGCCACGGCTGCGGAGCACCTACCCAGGGTTGAAGGTGCGAGAGAGATCGACGACATAGACGGCGTAGACGGTGTGGACGGCATTGACGGTGTGGACGGCATCGATGGTGTGGACGGCATCGACGGTGTGGACGGCATCGACGGTGTGGACGGCATCGACGGTGTGGACGGCATCGACGGTGTGGACGGCATCGACGGTGTGGACGGTATTGACGGCATTGACGGCGTCGATGGGGTTGACGGCGTGGACGGCGTAACCGGTGTCGAGGGTATCCGTGGTATCGAAGGTGTCCGGGGTGTCGCCGGAGTCCGTGGTGTGAAGGGCGTCGAAGGAGTCGAAGGCGTCGAAGGAGTGGAAGGCGTCGAGGGAATCCGAGGCGTAACTGGCGTAACTGGCGTAACGGGCGTACGCGGTGTCGCCGGAGTCCGTGGTGTGAAGGGTGTTGAAGGGGTTGAAGGAATCGAAGGCGTCGAAGGCATCCGGGCCATAGAGGGCATCCGGGGCATCGAAGGCGTCGAGGGTGTCGAAGGCGTCGAAGGCATCCGGGCCATAGAGGGCATCCGGGGCATCGAAGGCGTCGAGGGTGTCGAAGGCGTCGAAGGCATCCGGGCCATAGAGGGAATCCGGGGTATCGAAGGGATCGAGGGCGTCGAGGGAGTCGAGGCAGTTGTCTCTAGTGTCGCCCTGGGCCCCCCACTGGTCTCTAGCCAGGACCAAGACCCCGGCCAAAAACAACGTCCGGGCCTTCGCGCCGCCGCCAGCTCCCTGGTGGCCGAGCGTCGGCGGCTGCTTAGCCGCGGAGGGCGCAAGGACAAGGTGGAAAAGGCACCTGCGCTGAAGGGCCCATGACCGTCCCCGCCCTTATTGTGCTGGCCTTCCTGGCGATTTGGGGAGTAGCCAGCACGATAACGCAAGTGCGGGCACCTTGGGCACAGCGCCTGCGCCGGCTCGACCCGATCGGAATTCTCCCGGGGTGGAACTTCTTCGCTCCCAGGCCGATCACATCGGACCTCGAAATACGGTACCGGCCGTGGTCGGCCGTGACCGGCGCAGGGCGGTGGACCGAACTTGGGCTGCCGCGTCAGAGACGGATAACCGATATGTTGTTCAACCCCACGCGGCGGGAAAAAAAGACCATGTTCGAAGCCTGTGTGCGGGTCCTGAAAAGCTATAGCCTCTACCACCCGAATGACGACGCCGTGATCATAAGTATGTCGTATTTGCTTATTTTGGGACGCGTCTCTGCAAACATCTCTGAGCCCGACGCTGACGGCATCCAATTCGGCATCTGGGTGGTGCCAAGCTCGAATAGTCAAGCGCCCGCCCGACAAGTCTTCCAATCCGCTCTCCACTCTCTGGACGAAGGGCGCGACCGGTCGCTTCCAGAACGAGCCGCCGCATGAGTGTTATCGCCCCTTCGCCCGAGGACGTTTCACTCGCGCTCCGATTGGCAGCCGTTCCCGTCGCCGTCTCGGCGGCCGAGCTTCTTGTCCGGCGAAAATCTCTGCGGAAGGGAGGCCTTTTGGATTTTGAAATTTTGGGCCTCTTGAAGGGATCTCTCGGTTCCGAGGACACGGCCACCGCCAGACTGTTCAGAACGCTGGTGCACGGAAGGTTTTACGCATTTGTCCTGGCAGTTCAGATGCTCTGTGCCTGTGCCGTCGTTGTCGCTCCACGGTTCGTCCCCCTGGTGGTCGTGACGGCCAGCCTCCAGCTTCTGATGATGAAGCGGAACCATCTGGCCAATGACGGTTCGGATGACATGGTGACAGTGGTACTTGTGGCTACCGCGGTGGTCAGCCTGGCGTCCTCGCACGTCACCACGGTCGCCTGGGCGGTTTTTCTGACCGGTCAGCTTCTCCTGGCTTACTTCGTTTCCGGCCTATCCAAGGCACAGTCTGGTAGCTGGTGGCGTGGGGACGCGATCGCCGGCATAGTTGGTACCCGCATTTTTGGTCATCCACGGTTCGCTCAGATCCTGGCCCGCCACCCAAGCCTTGGTCGTGCGCTCACGTGGGGCACTTTCGTCGTCGAGTTCCTATTTCCGGCCGCTCTATTCGCTCCCAGACCAATTTTTCTAGGGGCGCTGGGAGCGATGCTGGCGTTCCACTTGGGCTGCGCGGTGATCATGGGGTTGAACACATTCGTGTGGGCGTTTGCTGCTTGCTATCCGGCCGCTCTGTGGTCTTGGCAGTGGCTGGCAACCGACGCATCACCAGTACTAAGAACGGCCGTTGTCAGTGCCTGGCTTATCTTCTCCGCCACGGCTTTGGTAGTGCTGTGGGCGCGCCATCGAACTGTCGAGGACACGCCGCTCCCCCAGCCTGAGGCCGGGTTAGCGGTCCGTCCGATTACACCCCGACCGGTCAGGAACTCCGCCTCCCTGGAGGTGTCGCCATCATAGGCGGGGACCGAGGTCAGGCACTGGCTCCCGCGCCCCATAACGGCTCAGAGTATTGGAACATGAGTAGACGGCCGGACGTGGGTACCTAAAGGCGAAGGCAGGGCGGTATTGGAAGGCCCTGCGCGCCCTTTTCCTGGTCGCCGCACTGATCGCCGTAGTTTTGGTGGTGCGGGCCTCGAGCGGCCGGCAGTTCGTGGAGGTCTGGTCCCGCACCCTGCCAGACAAAGGGGCTCCGATCGCCCTGTCGTCCCCCAATGTCGCCACGCTGGGAGGCGTGCCCTCCGTCGTCGTCGGCGACCGCGCGGGCCGGGTATACGCCTTTTCCCTTGCCAGCGGTGATGTGGTCCAGGGTTGGCCAGCGACCACCAGGGGCATCCCCGTCGACTCGACGCCGTCAGTGGCTGCGCTGAAAGCTGGCGGAGACGAAGACACCGTCTTTGTCGGTGTCGGCAACTCCTCCACGCCCCACGCTGGCGGCTACGAGGCGTTCAACTCTAACGGGACCGAGCGCTGGTACGTGGCGATTGAGAACCCGGCGACGGACCCACAAGCGGGCCGTACTTCGGCGGTGAGGGCGTCGATGGCGGTGGGTGACCTCCAGGGGACGGGGACCGACGTTGTAGCGCCCTCCCTGGGCCAGGAGGAGTATGCGATCGACGCAGCTACCGGTGCCACATTGCCTGGGTTCCCATGGTTTACATCAGATAGTGGCTTTGCCACGCCGGCGCTCGCTGACCTCTACGGGAACGGAAAGACCGAGATCGTGGAGGGAGGCGACCAAAGCCCAGGCCTCGCCTACGGGGTGCGCTACTCGCAGGGTGGTCACTTGCGGGTACTGGCGGCGACGGGCCACGGTGCAACGGCTAACCCTTCAGGAGGACTGGACTGCGAGTACAACACCGACCAGGTCGTCCAGTCGTCTCCTGCAGTCGGTGCGTTCTTGGCCGGCGGAGCGACCGGGATTGTCGTCGGTACCGGGACGTATTGGCCACATGCATCGGAAACCGACAAGTTGCTCGGGTTTGGAGTGCATTGCAACCTCGTTTGGCAGGCCAGCCTGGACGGTGCGACGCTGTCGAGCCCGGCGCTGGCCGACATCCAAGGCAATGGGACACTGGACGTTGTTGAGGGCACCGACAATGGCAAAGGGGGCGGCTCGGTGTATGCCCTCAATGGGGCCACTGGTGAAGTGCTTTGGCGCCAACGGGTAAGAGGCGAGGTGATAGGAGGAGTTGTTACGGCCAATTTGGGCCATGGCCAGCAGGACGTGATCGTCCCCACTACTGAGGGCACGTTTGTGCTGAGCGGGCGGACCGGTCACCTCGTGACCACACTCGAGCTAAGCCTTGGCTTGCAGAACTCTCCATTGGTGACCGACGACCCGAACGGCACTATCGGCATTACCGTGGCCGGATATAACGGATATAACGAGGGTGAGCTGGAGCACTTTGAGATCCGCGGCTCGCACGGCACAGGGGTCAATGAGGCCGGCGCCTGGCCCATGTTCCACCACGACCCTCAGCTCACCGGTAACGCTGGCCCGGTCAGGCCGGCGTCACGGTCCAGCCATTGCCCTGCGGCCACGGCGTCATGGTGGTCCCCGAGCACCGTTTGCAAGTTGGGACCGGAAGGTTTTCAGATCAGACCGCAGCCGGCGGGTGGCAACGCGCGCCGCGCTCGCGAGCAATTGTCTTTGGCGCCATAGGGAACTCGTACCCGGGACGCCATAGCCGCAACCCTTCTGGTCCCCGACGGTATTGAGTGGCTGGGCGTCCCGTGGCGGGTTGCCCCAAAGGCACGAATGGCCGATACGCATGCCACAGTCGGTGGCGGAAGGGGCACCGTGGGACACCATGTGGTCGACGCCGGATTGGGGCTCGGGTAGCATACGGCGGCGATGTCAGAAGAGGCTAACCAAGCGCAACGTCGACAGTGGAACGACGCCGTCAGGTTGTCGGCATGGCGCCACCGGGAGCCAATGACAGCAGCTGTGACGGCCACGCTGCTGGAGCACGTGGCCCTTAGATGCGGAGAGACGGTCCTTGATATCGGCACTGGTGGCGGGCGTACGGCCATCGCCGCCGCTCGCCAGGTAGGACCGGACGGCGAGGCGGTCGGAGCGGACATTTCAGGGCCCCTGGTGGATTTGGCCCGCCAGAGAGCCGCCGATGAGGGCGTCACCAATGTCCGGTTCATGGTGGCGGACGTACAAACGGCGGCGCTGGAGGGGGTCCCGTTCGACGTCGCCATGAGCCAGTTCGGGGTCATGTTCTTCGACGAAACGGCCACCGCCTTCGCCAACGTCAGGGCGCACACGCGGCCGGGCGGTCGGTTAACCTTCGTCTGCTGGCAGAACCTGGCGGACAACCCCTGGTTCGCGGGAACGACGCTACAGCCGTTCTGCCCCCCCGTACCGCCGCCGGCCCGGGCAAGAACGCCACGGGCCCGTTCACATTGGCGGACCCCGAATATACAGGCGCCTTGTTGGTGGCAGCGGGCTGGTCCGCCGTTGAACAAACGCCTTATCGTCAAACCGTGACCCTCGCGCCCGAAGTCCTGGTGGACGACGATGATTATTTGCGATTTCTCGGGGTAGCCGGCAACCAGTTGGCCGGGCCCGGGCCGCGCTTGAAAGGCACTTGGCCCCGTTGCGCCGTAACGACGGCCGCTATGACGCGCCGCTGGCGTTCCAGGTGTTCACGGCCCGCAACTGACCACCTTGGCCCACGGGCCGGTCCCACGGCCGCCAGGTCCGGCGGCCACAAGTCGTCGGGTGCTGAGCTCAGTCAGGAGGCGGTTCGACCTTTTCGATCTGGTCGGCCGGTATCCGCTCAATGGCTTCCTTCCCTCGCCACAGTTCGTAGATCCCATCTTCCAGCTGGACGTCGTCCAGCTCCAGGTCTTGAACCCCACGTTCATCGCGGAAATAAATCTTGTACCGCGCCACCTCCCGTCCTTTCTCCGGCGAAGCTCGCCGGCGTTAGCAGTGTGCGTTGGCCTGGTTTATGCGTTGGTACCAAAGCGACCTTACCTCCCCCGCGCTCCCCATCCGGCACGGAGATCAGCTCCCCTCGCGCTCCGCGCTCCTGATACGGTCGGCGATAACGGCTTCGAGCTCACGGCACGCTTGTCTCAACCGGGCTGCATCTTCGGCCCGCTCGATTTTCGATTCTATTGGCACCATTTCTGCGGCCAGGGTATGGTCAGCGAACACCTTGTCGACCCACCGCGAGAACTCGTGACCGCTGGCGTGGTGCCTGAGGGTGTCGTCGGAGCACGTCGGCAATATGCGTCTCAGTTCTTCGAGGTTGTGAGCGACTATCCCGTTGGCGGGGCCGAGCCCGGAACCAGAAACCGCGTTCGGCCGGCACACCCAAAACCGCGTACTTGTGTTCGTGCCTTAGATGACCCAGCTGTCGCGGCACGGCCTTTACAGCCAGACCTGGGGACGTGCCGTCTCGCCCGGAGACCAGGACGGTCGAGTAGTCGCCCGTCGGCGTAAGTGTGACATCGACGCTGTCGAGGACATGCTCGTCAAGCTCCGCCAGCTGGTAGGTCACAACCAGGTGGCTGTAGAGGTGTGGCTGGTAAAAATGCCGCAAAGGCGAGTGTTGGCCATACGGCACTTGGGCCTCGTCGATGAGGACCCAATCAGGCCTTCCCGTTTTCTCTCGAAAGGCGGCCAAAAGCGGGGCAAACCGGCTCATGAACTCGTCGCGGCTATCTGACGAATAGGCCGAAAGGTCAACGACGAGACTTCCCCTCCGGCCCAAGAAGGCGATTACGTCGTCAGCCTCGGGAATGGCTTGTTCCCCAAGGGTGATGACACCAGGGAGTTCGCCGAGGGTGGCGTAGTCGCCTTCGGGGTCGAACACAAGCAGGTCGTAGCCCAGCCCGATCAACTGTTCGGCGAGGAGGCCGGCCACGTAAGACTTCCCACTCCCGGTCGGCCCGGCGACCAAAATGTTGACCTGGGACGCCGGGACGGTGACCAGGGAACCAGTGGGGTCGGTGCCAATAGCTATCTGCCACCTCTCGGAGTGGACACGTAGACCCTCCGTGAATATCGGGCCGCGCAATATTTCGGCCACTCCCTCTCCATTACTGGCCGACGCGACGACATCAGCGTGCTCCCGCAGCACCTCGACGGACCCACCCACCGCCGCCCCGATCTCGCAACTTAACAGCATGGAGAGGTCGTTCTCGGCATCTCCCATGGCCAAGGTCGTATGGGGTGACCGGCCCAGCACTTCAATGGCGTATTCAAGCCCACTCGCCTTTGAGACGCCCCTCGGGAGGATCATGAGCTCGGAACGGTTGGTCACGATCTGACAGTCGAGGCCGCGGCGTTCGATAGCCGCCGCCACCAGCTGATGCTGTGAGCCAGATAGGGCCGCGATCACCTGACCTCGACGGACGCCGGTACCGAGACGGGTCAACTCCTGGACAAGCGGGTCGTCGACTGGCTCCGCCAGTCGGACCACGTGCCCGTGACGGAGGGCAACGGCGCCATTTTCCGCCACTATCACATCGAACCGATCGCTGATGCCCGGGGCGGCATGGGCCAGCTCCTCGAGGATCCTGCCAGTAACCAGGACCAGTGAAAGCCCGGCTCTCCGTGCCTCGTCGAGAGCTTCGGCCGCGGTGTGGGAGAGTTGCCCGTCGCGGGCCACGGTGCCGTCGTAGTCCACCGCAATGGTCCGGATGACGCTTCGCGTCAAGGGGACCGTCAAGAGCTTGTCCCGTAGGCGAGAAGCCAGCCAGTACCACCATGAAGCATAGGGCTAGCTACGCGTCCTGAAAACGGCCGGGGCACAACGGCGCCCGAAAATCGCCGCTGATCGCCGTAGGTACGGGCGGCCCCCGTCCCCCGGGGTGAACAAAGTCATCAACGGGAAGGTTAGTGCTGCCTTTCCCTTACCACGATTGACGGCTCAGTCAGCAATACCTCCCAGGACTGATGGAAGAGGCTGGGCGTGGACGATGCTCAAGTGCTGGACAGCTCTGGTCAATACGACATAAAGGAGGCGCAAGTCACCGTGGGCCTCGGACACGATTTGGCTGGGTTCGACCACGACGACGGCGTCGAATTCAAGGCCTTTGGTTGACCCCGCGGGCAGCAGCGTGACGTGGTCTCCCAGCGCGGCGGTACGGGCGCCATCGACAAACAGCACGCCCGCTTCTTCGAGGGCAACACTTACCTGCTCGTACATGGGTTCTGGTGCAATTACTCCGGTAAGGGGCCACATTGACGCCACAGAAGACGTCTCCGACGCCGCCGCGCCGGCCAGTCGGAGGGGCTCGACCGAGATGATTGTCGGAGCCTGACCAGCACGGCGTACTGAACTAGGTGGGCTGACACTGGGGGCGGTGATCGGAAGAAGGCGGTTGGCGAAGTCCATAATCGGCCCCGGGACCCGGTAGCCGATGGTCAATTCGTCCAGCTGCGCCTCGGGTGCACCGAGGTCGAGCAACGCCTCGGCCCAGTCGGTCTGCCCTCCGGGGGCGGTGGTTTGGGCCAGGTCTCCAAGCGCCGTGATGGACCGTCGGCGGCTGCGGCGAGCGATCATGCGGAGCTCCATAGCTGAAAGGTCCTGAGCCTCGTCCACGACGATGTGCCCGTAGGTCTGTTTCGCACCCGAGATGAGAGCCTCAGCTTCGTCGAGAAGGGCGAGGTCGGCACGGCTCCATCTCTGATCGGCGGCTCGCTTGGCCGCCGGCCGGGTGAGACGGTCCGCTTCCTCGGGGCTGAGCAGCCCGTTCGTCGCCCGTGAGAGGAGCTGTTTATTGGCGAAGAGCCGGCGCAGGACGCTCGACGCAGTTATGGTGGGCCACGTCTTGTCCAGGAGCGTCCTGAGGGCGGCGCTGGATCGCACGTCGGCTTCGAAAACGGCTTGGCGAGTGACGTCCGAGGTCGACTTGGCGACGTGGACGGCCCATGCCAATTGCACCAGTTGGTCGCGCAGGACCTGACGGCCGTCGTTATAACGAGCGGAGGGCCCCAAGACCTTGTTCACGACGGCGGCCATATCGGCAGCCAGGAGTTTCACGGTGCCGAAGCTGGTGCGAATGTCGACGTCGCCGGTGGGAACACGTACGCTATCGAGCACTGCCCTCTGCACGACCTCGGCCATACGGCGGTCACCCTTCAGACGGGCCACCGGGCCAGGCTCAGGCCCGTTCAATTGGTACTTGACCCCGGCCAGACCCTCGATCGTGAGCTGGGCGGACGCCACCTCCCCAAGGGACGGCAGCACCTGTGATATGTACCGGAGGAAGATGCGGTTGGGCCCCACTATTAGCAAGCGCTCTCGTTCGAAAAAGAACTTGTGCTCATAGAGGAGATAAGCGGCGCGGTGCAGGCCGACCGCAGTCTTGCCGGTACCGGGCCCACCCTGGACAACGACACAGCTTTCTAGCGGGGCGCGGATGATGACGTCCTGTTCGACCTGGATGGTGGCCACGATGTCTCGCATCGACCCGGTTCGGCCCCGGCTCACTTCGGCGAGCAACGGGTCCGGCACATAGGCCCCGGCTTCAACCGCACCTGGGTCAGCCAGGTTTTCGTCGAAAATGTCGACGATCTGGCGCGACTCGACCAGGAAGCGCCTGCGCATCTGGAGCCCCATGGGGTCGGCCACTGTGGCACGGTAGAACGGCACGGCGACGGCAGCTCGCCAATCGATTACCAGAGGCTCCCCATCCTCGGCTTCTACGTGGCGGCGGCCGACGTAGCGCCGAGGCGATGCATATTGGTCGATCCGCCCGAAGCACAAGGCCCCGGCCCGGTCAGCAAGTTCGTCTATGCGCTGTTGCCGGTCCCGGGCCCACTGTTGAACGTCGTGGGCTTCAACGCCACCTTCAGTAACGTTCCCGCCCAAGTAACCGAGATCCTTAAGGTACTCGGCGCGCCGGCGCATGCGGTCCAAACAAACGTGGGCGCGGTCAAGAAGGGCTTGCTCTTCAGCTAATTCCGGATGGGCTCCGGCAACAATTCCCGCAGCATTCATAGTGCGGGAACCTAAACCAAAACTAGATGTATTTCAAGCGAAATACCGCGACTAAAAGGAGCCGATTTTTTTCGGCTACAACTTCTGAGCGGTGCCTCAAATGGGCTACAAACTCAAGATACTCGAAGCCAACTTCGAACTCAAGTTATTTTTAATCGACGAGCCCTGGTGCGTACCCGAGCGGTCGCTCTATACCCCGCGGCCGACGGGGCACACAAAGTGGAGCGCTCGCCGACGGGGCAATATGGCGAGGGCTCTGATCTTCAAGGAGAGTGACGGGGATGTGCAACGACGGTACAGCCGGTGCCCATACACAACCGGGTGGGCGCCAGGCGTTGCACGACTTTGAACCCAGCGTGGTCTTCGACCTCGAACCGGTGGACTCGGTGACCGTCACCACATTGATGGACAATGTGACCGATGCCTTGATGCCGGACCAGGGAGCGGCGCGTCGCCCACTCCCGTTCGCCGGCGGGCGCCGCCCGGCGACCACCATGGAAGGCGGCGACGCACCCGACGCCCTGGTGGCCGAGCACGGCTTCTCGGTGCTGGTGGACGTGTCCAAGGATGGCACGCGGCACACAGTCTTGTTCGACACCGGCACCAGCCCCGACGGCGTGGCCGAGAACATGCGACGGCTACAAGTCGACCTATCGGGGATAGAGGTCATTATCTGCAGCCACGGCCACTTCGACCACACCACCGGGCTCGATGGCCTCATTCGCCGGCTGGGGACCGTCAACCTCCCGGTGCTCATCCATCCCGACTTCTGGCACCGGCGCCGCCTCGCGATCCCGGGGCGCGACCCGATCGAGATCCCTACCACCAGCCGCCGAGCCCTCGTCGACGCCGGTTTCGAGGTCATCGAGGAGCGGCAGCCCAGCTTCCTGTTCGACGGGTCGCTCCTGGTTACCGGGGAAGTCCCTCGCACCACTGGCTACGAGCCCGGTTTCCCGCCACAACAGGCTTGGCTCGGGGGCCGTTGGGAGCCCGACCCGCTCGTCCTCGACGACCAGGCCCTGATCGTGGACATCAAAGACAAGGGCCTGCTTGTGATTACCGGGTGCGGCCACGCCGGGGTCATCAACATTTGCCGCTACGCCCGCTGGCTAACCAAGGAGCGGCCTCTGTACGCCGTAATGGGTGGGTTCCACCTCAACGGGCCGGCGTTCGAACCGCTGATCCCCCGGGTGCTTGACGACATGAGCGCTCTAAGCCCGAGTGTCGTCGTCCCCGCCCACTGCACCGGGTGGCGGGCTCAGCACGCTTTGAGCACTCGGTTCGGCGAGGCGTTCATCCCGAACACGGTCGGGACACGCTTCCAGCTTTGAGAAGCGGTGGCCCGACCACCGAGAAAAGGAGATGCAGCAATGGTGCCAGCCCACGAACTCGACGAAGCCGTATTCAGGTCGGTCCTGCCCGAAGATGTCGATTGGAAGCCGTTTGCTTCTTTCCCGTCTTCAGTTCGCCTGGCCGTCCTTGTCGGTAACCCGGCCGAGCATGACCCTTACGTGATCAGGGTCAAAGTCCCGTCGGGGGTGAAGCTGATGCCGCACCGTCACTCGGAGGACCGAATTTACACCGTCATATCTGGCGTCTTTTACATCGGGCGGGGCGAGCAGTTCGATGCGGACAAGCTGGTGGCGTACCCGCCTGGCAGCGTCATCGTCCTCCCCGGCGGTACGGCCCACTTCCACTGGGCCAAGTCCGGGCAGTACATTTCGCAAGTAAACGCGATTGGCCCGCTTGGCTTTGAGTACGTAGACCCTAACTACGACCCACGGGACGGCTAGCAACCCTGGCAATCGCGCTGGTGCCGGTGGTGGTGTCGCCGGTGGTCCCGCTGGCCGTCGTGCTGATCGGCTCACGCTCGGTCCGCACGGCCGAGCCATGAAATCAAATTCCTCGCCGGGACGAGGCGGTGATGAAAGTATCTACCGGTGACCAGGGACTACTTCGGCGAGGACGTCGCTTCTCGCTATGACGAGGGGTCGGCCCCGATGTTTGGCCCCGAGGTGCTCCGCCCCACCGTCGACGTGCTGGCCGAGCTGGCCGGGGACGGCGACGCGCTCGAGTTCGCCGTCGGCACCGGCCGAGTCGCTCTGCCGCTCGCAGGTCGAGGCGTGCGCGTGTGCGGCATCGAGTACTCAACCGCCATGGCTGAGCGCCTCCGGGACAAGGACGACGCCGGCCGGGTGCAAGTAACGATCGGCGACATGGCCACCACCCGGGTCGAGGGCAATTTCCGGCTCGTCTACCTGGTGTACAACACCATCGGCAACCTGGTGACCCAGGACCAACAAGTGGCCTGTTTCGCCAACGCGGCGCTCCACCTCGAGCCCGGCGGCTTCTTCGTGGTCGAGGTTGGAGTCCCCGACTTGCGCCGTCTTCCGCCCGGCGAGGACGCCCGCGTGTTCTCTCACGCTCCGGGCTACGTAGGCTACGACCACTACACCGACCTGGTTGCCCAGCAGGCAGTCTCACACCACTTCGTCGCTGACGAGCACGGCGGGCGTGAGGAAGCAACCCCGTTCCGTTATGTCTGGCCGTCCGAACTCGACCTGATGGCGAGGTTGGCAGGTATGGCGCTCCGCCACCGTTGGGCTGGTTGGGACCGCTCCCCGTTCACCGGCGATAGCAGCTCACACGTCTCGGTTTGGCAGAAGGGCGAGGCCCCCTTGGCCACGAACCACTGAGACGACCTCGGTACCGCCGCCGGCACCGCCGGCGCCGGCGGCACCTCGGCGCCCGGGCAGTTTTAGTGCGCGCTTTTAATACGAGGCAGCCATCGCCGGAAATGGCCAGCGTCTCCGGGAACGAATCATCCGTGAAATGACCTCGGTGCGCGAGTTTTCTCGGTGCAATACGGCTTTCCGGGTGCAGTACTGCTTTCTGGGCGACGCTTTTGTCGAAAATCGACACGAACCACGGCCAGAAGACAATGGCGCGCCCAGAAACCAGAACGTCGCCGAAAAGCGGCCCTCCAGGCGCTCCAGGCCCACTCGCGCACCTGCAGCCTGTCTCGCACCGCTTCGGCTGGCCGAAAGGCCAGCCGGCGCCAAGGCTCGTCTCTAGCCAGGCAGTCAGAGCGGGGGGCGGATCGGCGGCATCGGGCGCCCGGGAAAACGGCGGGGACCAGACCACAACGCGGGCGGGGCGTCAATGGCCTCGCCGATGGCGTAGGCAGCCTGCTCGTAGTTGACGCGCCAGCCGGCGAAATCGGCCCAAGCTTCCTTGGGTTCTCGCTCGATAGGGAAACTCACCTTCTGGATTTCGTTGACGGCGTCGACGAACTCCTCGTACGTGAGCACCAGCTGGGCTCGACCGGGCTCGGCGACGGCCAAACCCATCGTCTTGGCGATCTCGTTCAGGCATAGGAACCCGCTGCGCAAGCACAAACGGGCCGGGACGGTCGGTGCCTCGCCGGGTGAGAGGGCCAGAAGCAGAGCGGCGGAGTCGAGGACTGTCAGTAGGGCGGTCAGCCAGGACGACAGCGGCTCGGGAGAACGGAACCGCACCAGCGCGGGGTAGCTAGTGTGGCTCTCAGTGACGTCGGCGGCCCATCGTTCCCAGTCGGTATAGAGCTGAGGCAGAGTGCCGATGGTGGACTCGCCGGAACCCAGCCCGTAGTGGGTGCGGGAGAGGAGCTCCGGTCCCCATGACGGCAACCCGGCCCGGGCGTTCAACAGGGCGACATCTGTTTCCCTGTGGTTGAAGGCCGAGTACAGCGTGGGCAGATAGGCAATCTGCAACGCCACAGTAATGAGGCTGGTCAGGGCGGCTATGTCGAGGATGGCCCGTTCAGCGGCTCCGTGTTCGTTGGCCTCCCCCACCGCCCACAGAGCTGATCCGGCCATGGCAAATGCCGTAGTTATGCCGCCGTGAACCAGGGGCCAGAGCAGGAGGGAGTAGCCAACGTAGAAAAGGACCAACCAGACAATGAGCTGGACAATAAGCAGCGTGGCGCCCTGCGCCGACAGCACCCGGTCCCGCATGGTGAAACTGGCGGTATGCCTGGCGACGGCCCTGAACGCCAGGTTCACCACCCGGTCGATCGACCGGGTCAGCCAGTTGGTTGTTGGCCGGGGCACGATCACCGTCACAATGACACTGCGCGCCGAGGTCAGGACGATAAGTGCCCCGGCGATGGCGGCCAGAATGCGGGCAAAGTGCGGTACGGCCACTGCGAACATAGACACAAGGGCAAATGTAGATCTGGGCTTAGCTGGAGTCCCGGAAGATATGACCACCGTCGGGTCGCCGGGGCCGAGGTTTAAGCTGACCAGCCGGGTATAAGAGCAAGCATGGAGGAGACCACCATGACCGTTCAGAGTTTGGACGACGTCCACCAACTGGCCCAGCAATTGAGGGTCGACTCGATCCGTTGCAGTACTTCCGCCGGGTCCGGTCACCCCACGTCGAGTATGTCGGCCGCCGACCTGATGGCGGTCCTCTTAACCCGTCACCTTCGCTATGACTGGCAGAAACCGGACAACCCCGCCAATGACCACCTCATATTTTCCAAGGGTCATGCGTCTCCGCTGCTCTACTCGATGTTCAAAGCGGTGGGTGTCGTCTCGGACGATGAGCTCGTTAACGAGTACCGACGTTTCGGTTCGCGCTTGGAGGGTCATCCCACCCCGGTCCTGCCCTGGGTGGACGTGGCCACGGGCTCGCTCGGCCAGGGCCTACCCGATGGCGTCGGTGTCGCCATAGCCGGGCGGTACCTCGACGAGCTGCCGTTCCGGGTCTGGGTGCTTTGCGGCGACAGCGAGATGGCGGAAGGGTCGATCTGGGAGGCCCTGGACAAGGCGGCGTACTACCGGCTGGACAACCTGACCGTGATCGTCGACGTGAACCGGCTGGGCCAACGGGGGCCAACGGAACTTGGTTGGGACCTCGAGGCGTACGCCCGACGGGTCGAGGCCTTCGGGTGCCGCGCCATCGTCATCGATGGGCATGACCTGGGCGAGATCGAAAAAGCTTACGTCGACGCCGTCGGCGCCGACCGGCCCTCTTTGGTCCTGGCCCGGACCCGCAAGGGCCGTGGGGCCAGCGAGGTCGAAGACGCCGAAGGCTGGCACGGGGTCCCCTTGCCGGCCGACATGGCAGAACGGGCCATCATCGAACTGGGCGGCGAGCGCCACGTTTCGGTCAGCGGGCTGTTGCCAGAAGCCGGGTCGGTCCGGGTACGTCCCAACAGCGAGGTGAAGCTGCCTCGCTACGAACTAGGCACCAAGGTGGCGACCAGACTGGCCTTCGGCCAAGCCCTGGCTGCGCTCGGCGCCCGTGGCAACGTCGTGGCCCTTGACGGAGAGGTGGGGAACTCTACTCACGCACAGGAGTTCCTGAAGGTATACCCCGAGCGCTACTTCGAGATGTTCATCGCCGAACAGCAGTTACTCGGAGCGGCTGTCGGTATGTCCGTCCGCCACTACATCCCCTTTGCCGCCACTTTCGCCGCTTTTTTCACCCGGGCCTATGACTTCATACGCATGGCGGCCATCTCACAGGCCAACATCCGGTTGTGCGGCTCCCATGCGGGAGTGGAGATTGGCGCAGACGGCCCATCCCAGATGGCCCTCGAGGACCTGGCCATGATGAGGGCCGTGCACGGTTCAACTGTCCTGTACCCAAGCGACGCCACGAGCACGGCTTACCTGGTCCAGGAGATGGCCGATCGCACCGGCATCGTCTACATGCGCACGACTCGCGGTGCGTACCCGGTGCTCTACTCACCCGGCGAGGAGTTCCCGATTGGGGGGGCCAAGGTCCTGCGGTCAAGCCCCGACGACCAGGTGACTTTGGTCGGTGCCGGCGTGACGTTGCACAACTGCGTGGGCGCCGCAGACCAGCTCAGCCAGGAGGGAACCCACGTCCGCATAATCGACCTCTACTCGGTGAAACCCATCGACACGGCTACCCTCGTGGCTGCCGCGGACGCCACCGCAGGCCGCATGGTGGTGGTGGAGGACCATTACCCGCAGGGCGGTCTGGGAGGCGCCGTACTGGAGGCGTTCAACGATGCAGGTCACCCGGTGCACTTGACCCACCTTGCCGTCACCGGCCTGCCGGGGTCGGGGACAGCTCAGGAACTGATGGAGGCCGCTGGGATCTCCGTCGGTCGGGTGGTCCAGGCCGTCCGGGACATCCTTACTGCCTGAAAGAGAGGCTCGTCCGGGCCCAGCTTTAGCACCGACTGGATACGTCGGGGACAAACTGCCCAAGCCGGAAATTGGCGACGTGTTCAAAGTATTTCTCAGTTATATGCGACCGCCGTCCGAGGCCAAAGTGTGCGAAAGGTTGCCCGGCCGCTCGTAGCTGCGTTCGCAGGGAGCAGCTCGAAAGAGTCTCACCGCGGGAATTTTGCCCGTAAAACCGGCGCCGTTGCTTTGGCCGGGGCCCTGGCGGCAACGGCTATAGCGGTGCCGACGCTCGTGGCCTTTGCCGCAGGGCCTGGCGTGGCCACCGTTTCTGCTGTCGGCTCCCCCACCATCCACACCGGCTACCTGGGCTCAACCTCGTACGGTTTGCGGGTGGCACCCCAGCAGGCCGATGACCTCCTCGTCCTGGCGGTTATAAACGATACCTGGGCCGATCACGTGGTGTCAGTCTCCGGGGGCGATGTCGCTTCATGGTCACCGGCGGGCGCGCCCTTTTACGACGGCGGCGATGGGCACATCATGCAGATCTGGTACGGCGTGACCTCGTTGGCCGGCGGCGCCAACCTGGTGATGGCATGGAACGGGCGGGTCAACAACGCAGACGTCGCGGTCCAGGAGTTCACGGCCGGCGCTGGCGCATCCTGGTCGTGGCTGGCCAGTGGTACTTCCTCTCATCCGTTCCCGGCTTTGAACTCGCCGGAAAGCGGAGCGGTGTACATCGGCGCCGCCCTGGCTTGGGGCAATGGGACGGCCGGGACCACACCCGGAGTCGTTTACGCGGTGCCGAACAGGTCTTTCCTCATGTCCTGGGACACGGACACGAGCGGCGCGTTGGCGCCGGCGGCCAACGGCGCCGGTTCAGTGGCCGCTCTCTTCAGTGCTACCGCACCGCAGACCTCGGCCGTGGCCGCCGTGTCGCCCACGACGACGACCACTACCGCGCCGGTCACGACCACAACCTTGGCCCCGACAACGACCACGACCTGGGCGCCGAGCACGACGACAACCGCGCCGACCACCACGACGGCGCCACCGACGACCATGACGGTAGCGCCCACCACGACAACCACTGCCTCGGCACCGCCAGCTAACCAGACACCAGCCAACCAGACACCAGCGTCGCAGTGGCCCAGCAGCCTGTTCAACAGCGACGTCGAGGACTGGCCCGTCGATCCCAATTCGGCCGAATTTGCTACCGATGTGGTGGCCGACTACGAGAGCGATTTCGGCGCCGTAGGTGTCAATACGATGCCGATTTACAGTGTCCCGGCCAACCAACCCGATGCCAGCATTTCCGTCTCACCCGGCTGCAATGATTTCACCGGGGACACAGGCACCCAAGTTCCTATTCCACCCTACGCGGCACTAAACGGCTCGTCCGACAACCCGCTTGTCATTTACCAGCCGTCGACCAGCACCGAATGGGAGTTCTGGCAAGTCGTCCGGATTTCTACCACCAGTTATAGTGCGTGCTGGGCGGGCAAGCTCAGCATGGCCACCTCCGACGGCGTCTTCCCCTTTCCTTATGGGATGTCGGCCACGGGGATCAGCTACCTGGCCACAACAGTGACCGAGGCCGACGTGGAGTCCGGGTCCATAAACCACGCCATCGCCGTGATACTCCCCCACTGCAACTACTCGGTCTATCCCGCCGACCGCACCGATTGTACCGCCACCCCCGGCCAGCCCGGGGAGGGCCAGTGGTTCCGCTTCCCGCCCGGGACAACCTGCCCCGCCTCAGACTGCACGACCCCATTTGCACAAATGGTCTTCAATGCCATACAGACCTACGGGATGGTCGTGGTTGACCAAGGTGGCGCGGTCATGATCGAAGCTGAGCAACAAAGCGACTGGGCCACACAGGGGAACACGGGCACGGACCCGATTACGGCGAGCTGGGACGGCCTGCCCGAATACCAGGTGATAGCCGGTCTTCCCTGGTCCACCCTCCAGGCCGTCGACCCGCCGCAGTAAGTATTTATGCCGCCGGCTGGTGGATCGGCAGTAGCACCTGGAACCGTGTGTCACCCGGCCTGGAATCGACCCGGATATCCCCATGGTGCCGCTTGACCACTATGCGGTAACTGATGTCCAGGCCCAGACCCGTTCCGTGGCCGACATCCTTGGTGGTAAAGAACGGTTCGAAAATACGGCGCTGTATTGACGGTGGTATCCCGGGGCCGTTGTCCCCGATCTCGACGAGCACGCAGTCACCCTCGCGGCGGGTCGTGATCGACAGCGTGCCCTCGCCGGCCATGGCATCGATGGCATTGTGGACAATGTTCGTCCAGACCTGGTTTAGCTCGCCCCCCTGCGCCGAGATCTTGGGCAGAGAGTGATCGTATTCCTTGACGAGCTTGATCCCTTTCTTCAACTTGTACGAGAACATGACCAGCGTGCTGGTCAGGCCCTCGTGGATGTCGATCTCCTCGAACTGGCCTTTGTCCAGATGGCTGTAGTTCTTCATCGCCCCGACCAACTCAGAAATCCGTCCCGCAGAGTTACGGATCTCGCTGACGAGGTTGTCAATATCCACTCCGAGCGCCAGCCAGCGCACGGTCTGCGGCGCAGAGCCTCCGGAGCATTCGAGGACCCGGCCCAGCCAGGCCTCGTCCAGCCCTGCCGACACCAGGGTGGCGGCTACTTCCCAGGGGTTCTCAACCCCGGCCTCGCTCAGACGGTCGCCCAGCTCGTCTTCGAGGTCGCCCGATTCGAGGGTTGATAGCGTCGGGGCAGAACGGGCTCGCTGGACGGCCTCGCCCAAAAGCTCTAGAAGAGCCGAGAATTCAGCTTCGGAGAGCTTGGGGGCCAGACCGATGAGGACCCGGCGGGCCTCCTGGAGCCGCCCGCCGAGTGATTCGGCAGCCCGCACCTCAGCGGCGGCGGGGTTGTTCAGTTCGTGAGCCAGCCCGGCCGAGAGCGCGCCTAGCGCCATCAATTTGTCACGCTGCCCGGAAAGGGCTTCGGCATTGCTCATGCCATGGAACATGCCGTCCAGCAGGTGCACTGCCATCGGGAACCAGGTATTCAGTAAATAGGCAAAATCCTCCGCCCTGAGCTTGAACAATCGCGCTTGCGTAACTGTCCGCAGGGTGGAAGGGTAAGCCTGGTTGGCGGCTGACTTGATGAATGCCCGCGTGGCCCCCGCATATGCCCCAGGCTCGTTGGCGGTCGACAATACGACGTCGGTGGCATCGAAGCGCTTCACCAACTGGATCTCGCCATGCAACAACACGTAAAAATATTCGGCCGGGTCGTCCTGGTTGTACACGCTGGTCGCGGCGTCGTACGTTTCGACTGTGCCGTTCTGGACCAACCAGTCCAGTTGTTCGTCAGTAAGCGCCTCGAAGAGAAAACAGCTTCGCAGCTCTTCTTTTGACGCCGTCAGCTCACTCACAGCAGCTCCAGGTAACGATGGACGAGAGTTACGGCCATAGCGCCTTCGCCGACTGCGGACGCCACCCGCTTGACCGACTGACCTCGCACGTCGCCTGCAGCGAAGATGCCCGGGACGCTCGTTTCGAGGTAGTACGGCTGGCGCTCGAGGGGCCAATCGGCCGGGAGTTGCCCGTCGGTCAACAGGTCAGGTCCGGTCAGTACGAAACCATTTTCGTCCCTGACCACCTCCTTACAGAGCCAATCGGTGTAGGGCGCGGCGCCGATGAAGACGAACAACCACGAGGCTTCTACCTCCTCCTCGGTCCCCGCTTCGCGGTCGGCGATCCTCAAGCGCTCGAGGTGGTCGCTCCCGCTGGCCCCGACGACCTCGCTACAGGTCCGCAGATGCACATTCGGCAGTTGCTTGATCTGCTCGATCAGATAGTGGGACATCGAACGCTCGAGGTTGCGCGCCTCGGACCATGATGGTGACCTGGCGGGCAAACCGGGAGAAGAAAACTGCCGCCTGCCCGGCGGAATTGGCCCCTCCGACGATGTAGACGTCGTCGCCAGCACAGGATTGCGCCTCGGTCGCGGTAGCGCCGTAGTAGACGCCGCTCCCGGTGAAGGCGTCGATACCCGGGACGGCCAAACGGCGATAGGCCACCCCGGTGGCGAGGAGGACGGAGTGGGCTGACAATTGGCTGCCGTTGGCCAGGCCGACCACCCGGGCCGACCCGCACACGTCCAGGCTGGCGACGTCCGATGTGAGCAACATTTCCGCTCCGAACCGGCGGGCCTGAGTGGTCGCCCTCCACGCCAGCTCGCCGCCCGTGATGCCACCTGGGAAGCCCAGGTAGTTCTCGATCCGGGAGCTCTGCCCCGCTTGGCCGCCGGTGGCCTCCCGCTCCACCAGCACCGTGCGCAGACCCTCCGATGCACCGTAGACCGCGGCGCCGAGCCCGGCTGGCCCGCCCCCGACCACGATGAGGTCGTAGAAAGGGAGCGCGGGTGTCGAAGAAAGGCCGAATGCGGCGGCTACCTCGGCCGTCGAAGGAGCGTGCAAAGTCTTACCCGTATCGGTGATCACGAGCGGCAAATGGTCGACGTCCCCACCACTGGCCGCCAAAAGCGTGGCCGCATCGGCGTCCCGTTCGAGCTCGAGCCACTTGAACGGGACCTGGTTGCGAGTGAGGAAGTCCTTCACCTCGTGGGAAGGAGCCGACCAACGGTGGCCGACCACCCGAGTTCGCTCTTCCGACTTGAGACGGTCCTGCATTTTCCAGTCTTCCAGCAAGTCATCGAGTACCGGGTAAAGCTTCTCCTGGGGCGGGTCCCACGGCTTTAGCAGGTAGTAGTGGACATCGGCTTGGTTGATGGCAGCAATGGCGGCATCAGTGTCGGCGTAGGCCGTCAGCAAGACGCGGCGGGCTTTCGGGTAAAACTGACGAGCCTGTTCCAGGAACTCGACCCCGGTCATTTCCGGCATACGGTGGTCCGCCAGCAGCAGTCCCACCTTCTCGTCCCGGAGCTTTAGTTCTTTCAGCGCCTCCAGGGCCTCCGGCCCGGACTCGGCCCGCCGGATGCGGTAGTCCTGGCCGTACTGCTGGCGGAGGTCGCGAGCAAGCGACCTGGACACTTCGGGGTCGTCATCGACGGTGAGAAGGATCGGCGGAGCCATGCACGCCATTGTGGCGCGATCTTCGGCGATTGCAGTCCGGACCGGACCGGCTGGGAGACGAGGTCGGGGCGCCGGCGCCGGTCGCCGGGCCATCCCGGTCCCCTTGGATGGGTGGGCCGAGATAGGGCCAGACGGGGATAGCGTGACGCTTAGGCGCCAAGACCTGCGTGTTCCCAGACGATCGAGGCACCGGGAGGCGCAGGCCGGTGGCTTCCCGGTGCTCTCGTCGCGTTTGCGGCCAGTGGCTCTCGCCGCACGTGCGGGCCGGAGGAGATGGCGGTGCCCTTTAGAGGGACCTGATACCGGCCACGATATGCAGGGCCTGAGGAAGGGTCAGCCGGGACGTGTCGATGAACATCTCGGTTTGCTTCTTGGGGCTGGTCCCGAACTGGTAGGGCTGTGCCCACTGGAGGACGTAGCCGCTCTTGACCCCGGCGGCCGTGGTGCAGTACTTCAAGACGGCCGGGCTGCAATAGACCGACACCCGGACCTTGACGGACCCGTTGGGGATGCCAACGCTCCAGATGCCGACCTGTCGGGCGGTGCCGGGGTTATTGCAGATAGTCGGGTAGCCCTCGGCGATGGAGAAACCGGCGACCTTGCCGAGGTTCGATATGGGCGTGTAGGCCTGGCCGAACGTGGCGGACACGGACTCGTCTTGGCCGACCCGGCATGAAACCAACTTGAAGCTGCTCAAAGGCAGGCCCAGGACCGTCTTTGGCTGGTACACGGGGTACGTGAGGCCAACCTGGGCACCTTCCCAGATATTGGGCGCACCCGAAGCGGCGGCAGGGACGGCGACGGCGGCGACGACCGCGCCGGTGCCGGCGCCAGCGGCTACGACTCGGGCTAGCGCACGGCCGTTACGCCACCAGGGCTGGCGATGCCCGGAAGTTGCGGCTGAGGTCGGGCCAGCGTCGAGGCTGGCGTCACTGTGCTTTGCGTCCTGGCTCCTGAAGTCGAACATTTTCGTTGTCCTTTCTGCTTGTTACGACGACGACTTCTAATGTCCTCCTTCGACGCCTCGCGCGCCCTAGGGAAAAACCCTAAATTCTCTACAGCGGGCCGGGCTATTCGACAGAGGATGGTGAGAAAGGGGGCAGGGCGTAGATGCGCCCGGGCCTGATGCGCACAATGACCCGTTCCGCCCCCGGCTCGGGAGGCGGTGTGGCCCCACCCATGTGGAGGCCGTACATCACCTGGTGGAACGACCCGTCGGGGTCGTCCGTCAACTCGACCGTGCCATGGACGGAGGCATAGGTGCCGCCTCTGAGCGACGAGGACCTGGGCGGAGCCGTCTGACGAGGGTGCCCGCCGCGACCTGGACCGCTACATGGCGGCCTTCCGAAACTCAGATATCGGCGCCATCAAGCGGCGCACATCAAACGCATCTCCCTTTTCGCCGACCCGGCATCGCTTGCTCGCTTCGACCTGCCGATGGAGCTATCTGCCGGGTCGATACGAAATTGAGTGACGGCCGGGCGGCCGCGCGGGCGTGGCGCGATGATTTTGTTCCTGGTCTGTCGTCGTACGTGTGATAGCAACAGCCCGTCGTCGGAGGAGGAAGTGTGAACCTCAGCCCTTTTCTGCTTTTCGAAGGAAATTGCGCCGAAGCTATGGGCTTCTACCGGTCGTGCCTGGGCGGTGACCTCGCCATCACCAGGGTTTCCGATACTCCCATGGCGGGACAGATGCCGCCTGAACAACACGAAAAAGTGGCCTACGCCCAGCTGACGAGCGGGCCAATCGAGTTCTCGGCCACGGACTGGTTGCACCCGACACGAAAGCCTAGACAGGGCAACACCGTCGCCATGTACGTTCACGGTGCTGATTACGCAGAGCTGAGGTCGATATTCGACAAACTGGCCGCCGGAGCCGACCCAGATTTGTTGGACGACTTGCGTGACATGCCGTTCGGGACCTATGGGCATCTTGCGGACCGCTATGGCGTCCATTGGTTTTTTCAAGGTTCTACGGGCGCGGGACAATAGACGAGTGATCGTGGAGATCCGAGTAAAAGTCAGGAGGATGGAGAGCAGTGACTGACCACTTGTCCCAATCAGGGTTGAAGAACTTCGCCGAAATCGCGGCTAGCCATGTCGGGCCCGAGAAAATCCCCGGCCTCGTCGCTTTGGTGTCGCGAGAAGAGCAAGTTCATGTGGAGGTCCTGGGGGCTCTTTCCGTTGGCGGGCCACCCGTCCGGAGAGACTCACTGTTCCGTATTGCGTCGACTTCCAAGCCAGTTACGGGTGCGGCCATCATGGCCCTGATAGGGGAGGGGGTTTTTGGCCTCGACGACCGGGTGGACCAATGGCTGCCGGAGCTAGCCAACCCCCGGGTCCTGCGCCAAGTGGACGGTCCGCTCGAGGACACCGTGCCCGCTGAACGACCCATCACCGTCCGTGACCTGCTCACCTTCACCTTCGGGTTCGGGATGATGATGGAAATGTTCATGGCCGCGAAGCCGTGGCCGGTGGTAAAGGCGGCCGCCGACCTTCACCTCAGCACTCTCGGGCCGCCCAGCCCGGACGACCAGCCCGACCCGGCCAGCTGGATAGCTGCTTTGGGCTCGTTGCCCCTTCTGGCCCAGCCCGGCCAACGCTGGCTGTACAACACCGGCGCATCAGTGCTCGGCGTGCTGGCTGCCCGCGCCGCCGGGATACCGTTCGCCGACGTCCTGCGCACCCGCATATTCGAGCCTCTGGGCATGCGCGACTCCTCCTTCTGGGCGTCAGACGTCTCCCGGTTGGCCACTGCGTACTGGCAATCCCCGGACGGGCTACAGGTCTGGGACCCACCCGGGGGCCAATGGAGCCACCCGCCCGCGTTTGGTGACGGGGCCGCCGGGTTGGTCTCGAATGTCGATGACCTGCTGGCCTTCGCTCGTATGTTCCTGGCCCATGGCGCGCCGGTCTTGTCGAAAGAAGCAGCCGATGAAATGACCAGCGACCAGCTAACTTCGGCCCAGCGGGCCGGGGCAGGAGAAGCGGTCCTCCACGGGCGCAGCTGGAGCCTTTGCCAGTCAGTGATCACCGAGGGGCCCGGCGCGGTTCCTTCGGTTGGGACGGCGGGCTCGGCACGTCCTGGTTGGTCGACCCGGGCAAGGACCTGGTCGTTATAGTCCTGACCCAGCGCGTATGGGAGACCCCACAGCCTCCGGCCGTCCACAATCAACTCCAGGACGCCGCCTACAGCGCTATCGCCTGAGTTGTAGGCCAGCCGAAGGGCGGCGGCTTGGGACACGACAGCGATCGTCTCGCGGACAGGCGGCACCGATGGGGACGTACTGTCTTTCCTGGCAAGTTCAAGATGAGGCGGGAGGTCTCGGGGAGAGCAGTGGACGGGCGATGGCCGTTCGGCGGTGTAGTGGCGGCTGCCCTTGTCGTTGTCGCGAGCTGCGGGACGGCTTTCGCCGGGGCATTGCCCCCTGTAACACATAGGCCGCCAGCAGCCGGGGTGCCAGCTGCCGGGGTGCCAGCTGCCGGGGTGCCAGCTGCCGGGGTGCCAGCTGCCGGGGTGCCAGCTGCCGGGGTGCCAGCTGCCGGGGTGCCAGCTGCCGGGGTGACGGTAAGGGCGGGGAAGGCAGCCGCCGGAAGGGGTCGCTCCTCGAACCATGGTCCTACAGGCCAGGACAGGTACAAATCGACGGGCCGCCAGCCGGCCAGCCGTTTGGTCAGCTCGAGCACTTCGGATGCCCAGGCCAGCCAGGCCTTCGGACCAACGTCAGGCCTGCACGTCGAGGTGGAGGGCACCGCCTCCAGCGGGTACCGCGCTGTCATCTACGACGGCGGGGCGTTTGTCTCCGGTCGCGGCATGGTCGGCCAATGGGACGTGACCGTGGTCATGAGGACCAAAGGCCCGCGGGAGGCGCTGTGCACGGCCGGCAAGACCAGCGCATGCAGGGCAGCGCACCTCCAGAACAAGTACACCAAGCTGAGCTACTCCCCCGGCAGCAGGACGCTCACGCTATCCGGGGCCATAAACACAGTGCAGGGGGCGACGGTGAGCCGGTTCGAAAGCTACCGGTTCGTCGACAAGGAGACGATCGCCTCCATTGTCGGCATCCAGTCCAGCAAGGCCATAAGCGCCTGGTACTCGCCCTACACGGATTTCCCGCCCAATTGGAGGCCCATGTGGGCCGGCGGCTACGCCCGTCGGTACAGCAGCCCGACGACCACTGAAAGGGCGGAAGCGCAAGACTCGCCGATCCCGGTCCTGGGGGCATCGAACGGCCGGTACATCTACGGAGAGGCCAGCGGCGCGACCTGGGACTACCCGGTGCCCGGCTACAACACGCCGCACCTGGTGATCAACGCTGACCGGCTCGCCGCGCCTCAGATGGGCACGCAAGCCAACCCGGTCGAGCTGCGCCGAGGTGTGCCTCAGCAGTGGGAGACCGTGTTCTTCCGGTCCAGCCCCTCGGTGTACTCGATGGAGCTCGGCGGTGAAGTAGCGATGGCCAAAGCGCTGGGGTTCACCGCTGAAGATTCGCCCGGTTTGACCGGGGTTGCGCCAGGTTTGACGGCGGCTCCGGGCGACCATGCCGGCCCCTCCGCTACTGAGCGAGAGGCAGCGGCGACCGACTTCGGGTTGATCATGAGAGCCACCGCTTACTGGCTTCGGGAGGCGCCTGGCGGGTCAGGTCACGCGCTGGTCCCGAGCCCCCATTACTCGCCGGGCACCTACATGCGGGACTCGTTCTGGACCACGCTGGCCCTAGCGGGGACGCCGTTGTTCGCCGCCACTGAGGGACCGATCTTCACCGCCTTCACGGGCTCGGTCCCCACCAGCGGGCGCCAGGCCGGGCATGTACCAGTAGCCCTCGGCGGGGCGTTGTACCCCGACGAAAGCAACCTCCTGTACCTGGTGCGCCTCTACGACGACGCCGTGGTGCACCACCTGCCGGTCGAGAACCTGAGAGTGGCCAAATTGGTCCTCAGGTACATCCAGAGCAACCAGGTGCGCCACGGTGCCTGGCTCACCACCGCACCGCAAAAGTACGGCCACTTCACCATCAGCCCGGACACCTGGCTCGACGGTTACCTTTACCCACAGGGCGCCGTAAGCGGCTATGCCCAGGGCCTGTACGTGGTGGCGCTCGAGGCGGCGCGAAAGCTTGGGTTAGGAGTCACTGACGCCGCCATCGCTCGAGCCGACCGCGTGTACCAGTCCCTTTATGACCCGAAACTTGGCTATTTGAGGTGGCTATCGACCACCACCTACAAGGGGCCCGACGTGCTCGCCGGCGACGCCCTCTCACTGCTGCTGTTCAACGTGCCGCTGCTCCCGGCGGCCCAGGTGACCAGCACCCTGGCGCACCAATACTGGACCCCCTACGGTATGGCCGCCTTGGCCACCAAGGACAACACCTATCTCCCGGCGGGCCGGTTCAAGACGCTCGAGCTGAGCAATCTCGGCCAGGTGATAGGCGTGGGAGAAACGGGCGGCTGGTACCAGAACGGGGGCAGCTGGTTCCTTTACGCCTACCTGGCGGAATGGGCCGCCGCCCGGCAGGGCGACGCTCGGGCCGGCCCCCTGATGGGTGAGTCGATCGAAGACGAGGTGGCCGTTACGCCCATGTCCAAGGAGTTCCAGCTCACCTCCACCAGGCCCGGCTACTACTCGTACCCCCCGGGCTCAAGCAACTTCCAGCGGCAGGGATACGGCTGGAACGCCGCCTACCTCGCCTTCGC
The DNA here is from genome assembly GCA_963749305.1 of uncultured Acidimicrobiaceae bacterium. Taxonomy (GTDB): domain Bacteria; phylum Actinomycetota; class Acidimicrobiia; order Acidimicrobiales; family Palsa-688; genus Fen-671. The sequence continues at coordinate 334,897 of CAVVMN010000006.1, read as the reverse complement.
CCCGGCGTCGTCCTCCGTGGCTGGGCCAGCCGAGGCGACCACCAAGGCGCCGACCACCAAGGCGCCGACCACCAAGGCGGCTGACCACCAAGGCGGTTGTACGGAAGCGGGGCCCGGTCACGGCGGCCCGCGCCTACTACGGCCCCGCGACAGGCATGCACGTCGTGGTCACCGGCAGGGCGTCGACCGGGTTCGCCGCGGCCATCATGGACGGCCACATCCTGGTGACCAAACGGGGCCTGGTCGGCCGGGCCGACCTGACCGTGCTCGCCCCGAGCGGCCCGGTCCAGCTCATGAACCGCTATACGAAGGTGAACTACGACCGGGCCACCGCCACCTTGACCCTGTCCGGTGCGACGAACATCGTGGCCGGGACCAGGCTGACCCGCTGGGAAAGCTACCGGCTCGTCAGCCGCGAGGTCATCGAAGCAAAAATCGGCGTGTCCGCCGCCGGTGGCCGGGCCATAAGCTTTTTCTTTTCGCCGTACACAGAGTTCCCGTCCGCGTGGAAAATGCTCCGGCCGGTCCCGAACGCCTACTCGCCTGACTACTCGATCACCCGGTCCTACTCCAGCCCGATGACCGGCGGCCCCGACGCCCAGTACGGGCTACCGCTTCTCGGCGCGGATGCGGGCAATTACATCTACGGGGTGGCCTCCGGGGACACCTGGCAGTACCCCATAGACGGTTACGGCAACCCTCACCTGACAATCGACGGGGACCGCCTGGGCGCCCCTCAGATCGGTGACAGCAGCAACCCCATAAGGCTGGCACCGGACCAATCGCGCCAGTGGATGCAGGTGTTCTACCGAAGCGCCCCTTCTGCTTACGACTTCGAACTGGAAGGCGAGGTCTCAATGGCCCGCGCCCTGGGCTACACGACGCGGTCCTCACCGGGCGTCACGGGCCGCACCGACCCGGACGGCCTTCCCGCCGCGCCAGTCCGGGACCCGCAGGCTGTCCAGGGCGCCATGCTGGACTGGGGACTGGTGCTGGACGCGACGGCCTACTGGGAGCTGCAGACCACTCCGGGCGGTGCGCGGACCGTTGTGCCGTCCAACGCTTACGCCCCCCGCACGTTTATGAGGGACAGCTTCTGGACCTTGCTCGGACTTGGCGGAGCGCTCGGCAACCAGGCCGAGGAGTACACCATGAGGCTCTTCAGCGCCAACCAAGCGCGGGCCGGCCCGTCGGCGGGCGTGGTCCCCACCTCCCTGTTGCCACCCGACCACCCTGGTTACGGGATCGTCGCCAGTCACCAGCCTCCGGCCGCCGTCGATGAGAGCAACCTCCTCTACGTCATCCGCATGTACTACGACGTCACCGTCCGTCACCTGCCCGGCGTGTTCGACCGGCGCGGTGCGGCTCTGGCATTGGCATGGGTGGTACACCACCGCGTCAAGCAAGACCGGGTAGTCCAGGTCACCACTCGAGCCGGCAGCTGGCTCGACACCGGCTATACGCCACTCGGTTCCGTGAACACCTACACCCAGGGTCTGTACGCCGTCGCGCTGAGGGCGGCCAAGGGCCTCGGGCTCGATGTGAGCGACAGCCAGATCAGCGCCGCTCAGTCCGCCTACGCTGCGCTCTATCGACCGGCGCTCGGGTACCTGCCGTGGGACAGTGCTCCTGGCTACCGTTACCGGGCCCCCGACGTGCTTGCGGGCGAGGCGTGGTCGCTGTTCCTGTTCAACTCGAGCATCCTGCCCACCCCCGTCGTAGCGAGCACGCTTCGCTCGCTGGTGACGAGCCCGTACGGGATGGAGGACGTGGCCGGCACGAACCGCTCCTACCTGGACAACAACAACCCGCTAGTGCTGCTCCAGGGCATCGGCGACCTCGATTCGCCGGGTCAGTACCAAAACGGCGGCGATTGGTACCTGTTCAACTACTGGGCCGGGTACGCCGGCGTACGCCTCCATATCCCGGGCTCCGCTGGCCTGATCTCCTGGGACACTGGCCGGCAGCTCGCCGTCGCCCCCACCTCCCACGAGTACCTGTTGACGCACTCGTCCGCGCCTGACCCGGCCACCGCCACCAGCCCAGTGCCAATGTCGGCGCCGTCCTACCGTCAGGGTTACGGCTGGAACGCCGCCTTCAACGCCTTTAACGCCACCGCTGGTAGGGCGCTCGCACGGGCTGGCGGGACGCCAACGACCACTAGCGCGATACAGGCGTCGACCCGGGTACCAGGGCCGGCCTCAACGGTGGTCGCCGTCGACACCACGCGCCCTCTCGGCTCGGTCAGAAAAGCCGCGCTTGGGCAGGTGCTCGACTGGGAGTTCGACGGGATGGGTAGCTTCGACCCGACCTCCGGGCGCTTTTACCCCGACTTCGTGCGCCAGCTGACGGAAGTGGTCAGGCCGGGCTCGCTGCGCTACCCCGGCGGTATCGAGTCGGACACGTTCCACTGGGAGCGGGCGATAGGCCCAGAGGCGCAGCGAAGCGCTAACGCCTACGGGCCGTCCAGCGGCCCCAGCGCGTCAAACGTAGGCCCGGACGAGTTCGGGCAGCTCCTGGACGATACCGGCGCCACCGGCGTTATAACTACGAACTTCGGCACGGGCACGGCTCAGGAGGCGGCCAACTTCGTCTCCTATATGACCGGTCCGGTCGGGACCAGCAAGTGGGCCGATCTCCGGGCCAAGGACGGGCATCCCAAACCCTATGACGTCGCTTGGTGGGGAGTGGGCAACGAAGCAAACCAACCCAGTGAGCTCTATTGGCGGGGAGGTGTTCCGGTCTCAGTCGGTGGGCCCCCCGGTGCATGCCAGTCGGTTGTGACCTGCTTGTACATCTACGGCGGCTCCACCAGGTTCACCAAACAGGCTGTGGTCGGCTACGCCGACCGAAGGCTGCGTGCCTCTTTTTCCTCGGGTGCGGACGGTCAGAACTTTTACGCCGCCTACCCGCCCGTCGTCAGCTCGTCTGCCACTGTATACGTAGGCGGCCGCGCCTGGAAAAGGGTCTCCAGCCTCAGTGCGGCGCGCCCGGACAGTCACGTGTTCGTGCTCGACCCCTCGTCCGGCAGGATAAGTTTCGGCGACGGTGCCCACGGCGCGGTGCCGCCCAGCGGAGCGCTCGTGACACTGAGCTACGTGTCAGGGCCGCACGACGGTTTCCTCCAGTTCTACAAGGCGATGAAGAACGCCGACCCGTCGATCAGAGTGTGCTCCTCGGACGCCGACACCGCTTTCCTCAAGTCGATGGGCTCGTCGTTGCCGTACGACTGCTTGCAGCAAGACAGCTACGCCAGCGCCGGCACCGTTTCCGACGACACCGAGATCGGCGGCTACGAACGCGAAATAATGGCCGCCCCTCAGCGCCTGGCCCAGGGGACGGCAGGACTGGAGGCCACCGCCCAGCACTACGCCGGCCGCGCCGTGCCCGTCGCAGAGATGGAGTACGGCCAGCTCCTCAACTCCGACCCGGCTGGCCACCCGTACTACCACTACTCGTTAGACGAGGCGTTGCTAAACGCGAGCCAGCTCGTCGAGTGGATCCGCATCGGCATCCCGGTGGCCGACCGACAGCTGGTTGCCGCCGACATCCCGGGGGCGTCACAGTGCTGCGCCCTGCTGCCGGGCGCGGCTCCGTACGCCAGCACCGGCGCCATCGGTACGCCAGGCCCGAGCACAGTCCTCGAGGCGACGGGTGAGCTGTACACCCTGTTCGCCGGCCTCGCCGGCGGCCACGTACTGCCGGCTTCGGCACTCGATAACCCCGTCCTGGCCTCAGTGGGTGGGCAGGAGGTCGGTACCCTGGCCGTCCTGGTGGTGCGAAAGGGCCAGGAACTCTACGTAATCGGGATAAACCGCAGCCCGACAGCAGGCTTGACGGCAAAACTGTTACTTCAAGGCGCGACTTCGACGGGCGCCGGCACCATCACCCGTCTCGACGGCACGTCAGCTTTGGGCTACAACACCGAGGCAGCGCCACACGCGGTGTACCTTACGACCAGCGAGCTGCTGGAGGCCGGGAACGACCTCCCGGTCACGTTCCCGGCCCACTCCGTGACCTCCCTCAGGTTGCCGGTAACGTTCACTGCTCCCAATACAGTCGGCAATTAGCGCCGCCGGCGTTTGAACCACTGCGAGTTCGGTCCGCAACTGGCGGGCTCGAAGCCCATCTGCGTTCTGGGGAGAATCGCGGCCCCTCAGGGGCCGCGATGCTACACAAATCGCCGCTCGCGGCGTCCTAAGACCCGGAGCGCAGCGGGGGTGTGCCCGGGCCGGCGGACAGGGTGGCGGTTTCGCCCGGGCCCTTTTGATTGCTTATGTCGCCAGCGTGAACCCCACCGTACGGCTCACATGCAACGTGCCCGATGTGATCGTAAAAGTGGCCGTCGCCGGCCCGACGACAGCGTGGTACTTCGGCGCGAAAATTAGACCGATGTAGAACTGTTTGGTCCCGTTGTTGGCCGCCGTCAGGCGGTACGTCTGCGTCGGCCCTTGCCCGACTCGTGGACCACTACCTGGGCAGCGAGTGAGGCGGCCAGCGTGCCCGACACCGTATAAAAGACCACGAAAACGATCACCTGGCCCATGGGCACCACTTTGGTCGGGGTGGCCGTCGAGCCATGCTCGATGTAACAGCCGGCTGACACGATGTCGAGGACCGGTGTAACCGCGGTAGGCGGGCCTAGAGCAAGGATTTCCACGCTCCAGTCGCAGGTGGTCCCCGGAAAGATGTTAAGCCGGTAGGTGCCGGCGCCCAGATTGCCCACCGCCGGCTGGTCCCACGGAACGCTCTCTTGTATAGGGAACGAGGTCAAATACGACGCTCGCTAACGGGGAACAAGGGTCAAGCGGCCTCGGACGGTACCCCTTCCTTGGCGAAGCCTCCATACGCGGTGGCAGCGGTAAACTGACGGTACTGGTTGGCGATTTCGGGAAGGTCCGACGTTGGGAAGTCCTATGTTTAGCAGCAAAAATGGTACGCGGGGATGCGTCCGGAGGTACATCGCCGCTTCTCGGCCTCGGGTGATGGCTGTGGCTGCACTCGTGCCGCTGGCAGTGGTCCCGGTCGTTGGGCTGGTGGCAACTTCGCCGGCAGTCGCGGCCGCACAGGGAGACCGCAGCCAAGGCCAGGTCGCCTCTTCGTCGGGGCCATCGTTTATTGTGACCGGGAAAATACCCTACACGCCGGACTCGTCATCGGATGTGACCACGCCGGCCAACACATCTTGCAGCACGCTCAAGAGGCTGGAAGTGCTCGTTGAAGCGAAACTCGCCGAGCACACCGTTTTTCCATCTGATGCAGCGAATTTGTTCCAGCACTGGCTGGACGGCACCGGGACGAGAGTGTCTCTAGGGCCGACCACCGGGGTGGCTCGGGAGCTTCTGACGTACCCCGGCTTCATAAATATGAACAACGAAGTGCAGGTCTACGCGGTCGACAGGTTCGACCAGGGACAGACGAACGTTACCCTGCCCACTCCGGTCAGCCCGTACTTGACGCCGACTGCAAGTTCGCCGCTCACACTCCTCAATTTCTCGGATAGGAGCCATTTCCCCGATCTTTATTGGGCGTTCCGCGGTACGCAAGGCCTTGGAGTGTCCGGGTCGGTGACCGAAGACAACGGTCATTACAGCGGGAAGTTGACGTATACCATCTATGACACCTACGGGTTCCCGGCCAACCAGGCCAACTCCGTAATGTCCCGGGTGACGGGCGACATGAACTACCTCCAAACCCACTGCGGGTGGCCTAAATATTCAGCTCCTCGGTGGTTTACCGACACCTTGAGCGTTACGGTACCTTTCAACCGGGCCGCCGCGTGATAAAAGCAACGCTCTCTGTCTCTGGCGAACGTCCGGCGGCAAACCCGACCCGCCACGTCGGGTAGCGCAGCCTCCAGCCCAGCTCTGTCTTGGCCTTTGCGTTAGAAGCTCCTCGGGACTGAGTAGCGCCCGTCACGGCGTCCTCGCCGGCCAGGATCCGGACCACCCATTCCGGCACATGTCGCGGTGGCTTGGCGCCGAGGGCCTGGGCCAGCACTGGAAGCCATTCGCTGGTCGCTGCCGGTTCGTCGTCGACGACGTTGTAAAGCGCCGGTCCTGTGTGGTCTAGCGCCAACACCGTCGCCGCTGCCGCGTCCTCGAGGTGGATCCACGAGGTGACGCCGGCGCCGCTGCCGATCATCGGGTAGCGGCGCTTGCGCACCAGCCGCATGAGCTGGTCGTCGGGGTCGCCGTAAAAGCCACCGTAACGCAGGGCTATCCCGCCGAAGTCAGTTACGGCATGGTCGAGATGCGCCATCGCCGCATTGGTCTCGTGTGCTCCCTTGGGTGGGTCCGGGTCGAGCGCGTCGTCCTCGGTCTTGACCATCTCCCCTTGGCGGGCGTAGCGGTAAGGGGCGAAGCTCTGAGCCACAAAACGCTCGACGCCGGCCTCGCGAGCGGCAGCCAGGAGAGCGTCGGTCCCGGCGGTCCGTAACTGGTTGGTCCGGGCGAACGTTTTGTCGAGTTTCCGGGAGAACCTGGCGCCCCTCAGCGCCGTCGCCTCGTGCACGATGGCGTCGGGCTTGGCATCCACCACCGCGCGACGGACGGCCGGGGCATCAAGCAAGTTCAGCTGGACGAGTTCCGCCCCAGGCACGTGAAGTTGCTCCTCTGTGCCGGCCGAGGATGCGAAGGTACCCACCACATGGTGGCCTCGCTCGATCAGCTGAGGCACGAGACGACGGCCGATCGCACCCGTGGCCCCGACGACGAAAACGCGCATAGCGCGACTCTCCTTCCCTGTCATTACGTCAACGAAGACCGCTCTGATGTGAATGACACGTGGGCAGCGTTGGATGTGACGCTCCGAAGGTCAGACGAGGCGCTTCTGGCCTTATTCGGCCCTCAGCGGTGCTGCCGGGGACGGTTGTGAGGCGACCAGGGCCGGCAGGACCGCGAGGACATTGGCGACCAGGAAGGTTCCCAGCGCTCCTCCCAAGATGTCCTGTGCCGCCACTACCGCCACCGGTTGTGCGCCGAGATTGCCGGCAAAGGCCTGCCAGCCGACCGATGGCGGTACCGACCGGCACCCCCACCAGGACCCCGAGGAGGGCGACCGGGGGTGCCAGCACTAACCTTCAGTCGGGGGGAGGACTGGCCCACGCCACGCCGGCCAGGAAGCCGAGCCCTGGGTTGAGCGCAGCGCGGCGACCACGCTCAGTCAGCCATGCTGTTCAAGATGGCTACTACAGGGCAACCGGCCGACGAGGGGCCCGGGATGACGGGTGGAGCACGCCAAGGCGAGCGCCAATTCGGCTGGCAGGACATGTTCGTTGGGCCCGATGCTGACCCCCGCGGGATCGGAGGGATTTTCGTACACCATGGGGACGAGCGCACGGTGCTGGCGGGATATCTGAACGACTACCGGCTCACGTTGGAGCTCAAGTGCGCGGACCTGGACGCTCCCGCTCTGGCCTGCCGTTCGGTCGAACCCTCCGACCTGTCATTGCTCGGCCTGGTGCGCCACCTCTCCGACGCCGAGAGGTACTGGTTCCGGTGCGTAATGGCCGGAGAGGACGCCCCGGCCCGCTACCGGGCTGGCGCCGGTGACGAGCACGACCGGGCCTTCAGCGAGGCCAAGGCCGACCCGGCCGCTGTCGCAGAGGCCTGGGCCAACTGGAGGCACGAGGTCTCCTTCGCCCAACGGTTCGTGGATGAAGAGGCTGACCTGGATCTGACCAAGCCCTATGTAGGCCGGGGTGGCCATGAGGGGCAGGTGTCCCTGCGGGAGGTACTGGTCCACATGATCGAAGAATACGCCCGGCACATTGGCCACGCCGACCTGTTGCGAGAGCGAATCGACGGTCGGGTCGGGTTGTAATCGGGCCGCTGTCACAGTCGCCGGCTTGGCCGTCACCTACCAAGAAGGCCGCCGCGGACTTCGCCCAGCGCCGGCCACGACTCCGACCACGGTTGGACGTGGCTGATGAGGGCGAGCCGTTGTGCACCGGCGTCGACGTAGCGGGCCAGCGACTCGGCCACCTCTTGGGCTGTGCCGGCAATGGCCAGTTCCTCGGCACGTTCCCTGGGGACTCCGTAAGCGAACTGCATGTCGCGGGCGCACTTGGCGACAAGATCCGGGTGGGGGCCGGTGCCGACCGCTACGGATAGGACCGCCCCGGCCGGGGGGCAGGGGCGGCCTTCCTCCTCCGCCGCTCGGCCCAAGTGCCCCAAAGAAGCCCGGAACTCGGCCGGGGTCTGAGCTCCGGATAACCAACCGTCGCCGAAACGGGCCGCCCGGCGCAGGGCGGGCAGGGAGGTCCCGCCCACCCACAGCGGCGGCACCGGCACCGCCGAGCCCAGCAGTAAGGCGGTGGCGCTCAATGCCACACCCAGGTCGTCCTCATCGCCTCGACGCGCCGCCGTCAGTACGCGCAGGAACTCATCGGTGCGCTGGCGCTGCCCGGAGAGCGTGAGGCCGACGAGCCCGTACTCCTCTTCGCTCGCAGCCCCGAGCGCCACTCCCAGCTGAAGGCGGGCACCGGCTATGAGCTGAACGGTGGCGACCTGTTTGAGCGCCCAGAAGAGGTTGCGGAGCGAGGGGACAAAGACGGCCGACCCGATTTCGATCCTTTCCGTAGACGCGGCGCAGGCGGCCAGGACGCACATGTTGTCAAGGACCACGGCGTCACCGCGGCCAACGTTGTCCTCCACCCAGATGCAGTCGAGGCCAGCCGTCTCAGCGTCCCTGGCCAAGGAGGCTATGTCCGGGAGAGCCATGCCGGCCGGCAAAGGGCTCGGGACCACAACACCTACATTGACCATTGAGGTGCTCCTCTCGGGGCTGGCGTTCGCCGGCGCGTTAGCCAGCCTGCCACGAGGGTGTGACCGGCAACCTCACGGTCCCGTACAGCTGCGGCAAAATGAACGAACCTGATAGTGCCCGTTGGTCAGAACCTCGCAGATCACTGAAGACAATGACGATGCAGTCAGCTTGCACGCTGTCACCCCGGCCGCTGCGGTCGCCGGGACCGGTTCATAACCTCTCACCTGAAGGCATGTGACCCGACCTACAAGGCAATTTTACCAACACGCGTGGCTGGCACTGCTCCTGGTCGACCCGTCGCCGACTCACGGAATTGTCATAACAGTACGCTGCTAGTCGGCTTCCGCTGTAGCTGGAAATGGGCTTTCTAGTGCAAGAGGGAAAGGAGCTGCACGCACGCGTGCTCACAGCGCCGGCATGCCTCGCCGCAGACTCGGCAATGCGCGTGCATGCGGGCGTGACGTTCGCACTCATCTCCACAGCTCCTGCAGGCAGCCACGCAGGACTGCAATAGGGGCTTAGCCACATTCGTATCGAAACCGCCTTGCCGACTGGCGATAGCGAGCGCGGCCGCGCAGATGTCGGCGCAATCGAGGCATAAGCGGATGCACCTGACCATCTCGGCCACGCCTGGCTCGCCCAAGTTGTGATCTACGTCTGCCGTGCAGGCCTCGACGCAATCGCTCAGCGCCTCGATGGCAGTGGCGAGAACGGCAGCGTCGATGACTAACGGCTCAGGGTAAGTCTCCAGCATTTCTGCCGCATATCCCATCGGTCCTCCTTTGAACGCGATCTTTGAACCTGAGCCAGGGGCCAGTTGTCCCGGGCGGACGGCCCAGGGGCACTCTCCCATCGAAGTCGACGACTGGAATAGGCCGAACTTAGCGCCAATCGAGCAGAAGGCGCCCCTGGCCGGGGTAGGCGCCGACACGATGGGCAGGGTCGTCCCGGTCACCCGCAGCCACGGCCGGCGTCGACAGACGATCGTGTTTGAACTTATCGTCAAGGAGAACCGGTTTCTCGGTGCAGCATGGGTTTCTGGGTGCAGGTAAGGGTTTCTCGGCGCGTTAGCTCTAGGATTTCAACAATTATCGCGCCAAGATTACAAAAGCGCGCCGAGAAAGGTGCCAAAACAGAGGAATTCCGTTGACCAGATGAGAGCCGTAGGTGAGCTGACCAACGCTGAAGTTGTGCGGGTGGGACTTGGTCCAACCCATCGCTGCCTGGAGGACCAAATGGAACTTGTCCAGGCGAAGGCTGCCGGGCACTAACAGCCGGCGCCACACGGCCGGCTCCACGTCTCGCAGCTGAGCCCCGATATGGGAGCGCCGTCTCGTGAGCTCTGATTGGCACGTCCCGACACTACGCCGCCTTAGCGGAGGAAAATGTGGCCCAGTCGAGGAGCGGCGACCGAATGGCCGTTAACGAACGCGCCACGCCTTAGGCCTAGGTGACGACCAGGATGACGACGATGTAGAACAACAGACCGGCCAATAGCACGAGAGCGTGGAACACCTCGTGGTAGCCGAACACGGCAGGCACCGGGTCCGGCCAATGACGGAGCAGGACTAACGCCCCCGTGGAGTACACTAGCCCGCCGACCACCAACAACGAGAAGGCCGCTGCCCCGAGCCCCGCCCACAAACCGGGCAGTACCGCCACGGCCGTCCAACCGACGCCAATGTAGAAGGCGCCCATGACCCACGACGGCGCGCTGAGCCATAGATTGCAAACGAGCATGCCCGCCACCGCCAGGCCCCAGACCACACCGAGCAGCACGCCGGCGGTAGTCGGAGGAAGGCCTACCAGGGAGATCGGAGTGTACGTGGACGCGATGGCTACGAGGATCATGGAGTGGTCCAGCCGCCGCATGCGGCGCCTGGAAGGCGGTGCCCAGTTGACCCTGTGGTAGCAGGCGCTCGTCGCGTACAAGGCGCTCACCCCGACCGCGTAGACCGCGACGGCCGCTTTATCTGCGGGTGAGCGAGCCACCAAGACGGCCACGACTCCCATGACGGGGAACACGAACGCCGCGATCTCATGGGACACTCCGCGGAGCCTTGGCTTGGCCAGCTGCTCTACCGAGCCGTCGCTGGCGACGACCGGGTTCGCGCCACTCACACCGTCAGCCACGAGATTGGATCGTAGGGCAACTCTTGGCCAGTCGCCCACGCCGATGGAACCCAGGACGTGGCCCGTGGCGTAAATGCACCCGGCGTCCTTGCGGGTTGCGCTAAGTCGTCGATCAGCCGGCCATGGTCGAGCACGAGGAGCCGGTCGGCCCGCACCGCGACGGTCGGGTCGTGGGTGACCACGACGACGGTCTGGCCCAACTCGTCGACGGCACTCCTGAGCAGGCCCAAGATACCCTCGGCAATGTGAGGATTTAAAGCCGCCGTTGGCTCGTCGGCGGAGACCACATCGGGTTGCGTAATGAGCGCTCTGGCGATGGCCACGCGCTGCTGCTGGCCACCGAGAGGGTGTGAGGTTTGGTGAGGTCGATGCCCCCGAGACGGACGGTCCCCAAAGTCGGTCGAGCCCGGCGGCCAGCTGCAGCATGGTCGACTTGCCCGACCCGGGCAGCCGTTGGTACGTTCGCGGCTGGGTTGTCGATTGCTTTTATCGCCACATTGGGAACCGATAATGCCTTCGCCGGGCCTGTGACAGGCGACAGTGGTGCCGGCCAGATCCAGTTCAATTACCTTGCCGCCAGATTATGGAGACACACCTTGGCGCACTGGGCGACGCCGACGCCTACCAGAACGGCAACTGGACGGTAGTAAACGCTAATGGTCAGCCATATGCCGACATCAATGCGTGGGAGTTCCCCTCGACGTACCCGACGCTGTCTTTTGGCCGCATGCAGTATGAACGAATGGGGTTACACCTGCGCCCCGCCCACGGAGTTCCCCAACCTGACCCTCGGTTGCGCGGGATTTGCATCTATCGCACCGGGGACCTCGAGCAGACCCGGGAGCTGGCGTCATCGGACCCCGCGGTCAAAGCAGGACAGCTCGAGATCCAGGCCATGCAATGGCTGACCCGCCCAGGGGCGCTGCTCGAAAAAGGTAAATGATTTCCTGAGACCGAGAACCAGTTATCGCGCCGAGAAAGCAGCAACGTGGCGTCCGCCGCCAACTTGCTTCTGTTTGCCTAAGCGGGCTCATCGGGGCGCCTTGACGGGTCGCCACCGCTGGCGCCCAGGCCGCCGACGGAACGCCCAGCGAGCAAAGCCAGCTGAGCGTTCAGCACCGCACCGAGGAGGACGACGTAGACAGCCAGGTACGTACCAAACATGCCAATTACGGCCCCCGCGAATACCCCGTACACAGCCGTGTAATGGCTCGACAATGCGACGTAAGCCCCGAAACCGGCCAGAACGCCAACCACACCCACCGACGACGCGATCGCCCCCGGGAGCAGTGCCCGGGGCTGGACGCTAGAGCCGATCGAGAACCGGTACAGCCCGCCGATGCCTGCAGCCACCGTCACCAGCAAAGTCGGGACAGCGATGACGACAACCAATGGCGCCCGGGACCGGCCCACGGCGGCTGAAATGGCTAGGGCTACGATACCCAGGAGAACGACCACAGCGACCGCACCGACCAGGGCGCGGCCCCGGGCCTCGGCATAGCGCTGAGGCACCAGCCCGTAGGCGACGCGAATGGCGCGGTCCAGGTTGTAGACCCCCGCCGACGCGCTCCACAGGGCAACCAGCAACGAGGTCGCCAGTCCAAGCGACAAGCGGGCGTGGTCACTGGCGGCGACCCGGCGGAGCTGTGTGGTCACCAGCGACCCTAACGAGGCCGGCGCCCCGCTAGCCAGGTTCCCGAGGTCGGTCGCCACTTTCTCAGGGCTGACTACGAGCCCGAACAGGCTTACCGCGGCGATGGCGGTCGGGAAGGCCGCTATGGTCAGCCAGAACGTGGCTCCGGCTGCCGCCAGGCCAACCGTCTCAACCCCCTGCTCGCGCAGCACTGCGCCCCCAACCCGCAGGAAAGGGGACAAGTGTGGGTGACGCCGCAGAGCCTCGTTGGCCGTAGCCTCGGCTCTCTCTTCGGCTCTCTCTTCGCACCCTCGAGGTCGGCGCGGCCCTCGGCGACCAACTTGTCCGGCGGACCTCCAGGGGCCGACGGCTGCGACCGCATGGGCATGCTCCATCAAACCGCGCCAGCCGGTCGGACTGCTATCCGGCTGCAGCAAACCGATCGTCAAAGCGGTGTGCCAAATTGTTCCGAGGTTTCGAGTGTCGAACCCAGGGGCCAGGAGTGGCCCTTTCGGGGCTGGCGACACTGGTGTAGCAATCAGATATGGGCCTTATCGGTGGGCAAAGCCACGAGCGTCGCCGGCGTGCGGACACCGAGCTCCAAGCAGGCATCGATACCGGGTATGCCACCGACCCGGGCTCTCGTCCTACCAACGAAGACCGAGCTGCGGTCTCAGCCTTTTGGGCCGTCATCAGCGACGGCGCCGGTGGCCACGCCGGGGGAGATATCGCTGCACAATTGGCCGTCGAGGCCGTCGCCTCCCGCCTGCACCGAACGGCTGGAGATGCTGACGAGGCCCTCGTCGTCGATGCCCTGGTGGAGGCCAACGCAGCGGTACGGTCCCGTCGGCGAGCGGACCCCGAGCGCGCCAATATGGCCGCCACCCTGGCCATTGTTGCCTGCACATCATTTCGGCCGGCCGCCAGCCGCTGGGTGGTTACTAACGTGGGCGATTCACCGGTATGGCATTGGAGTGGTGGCCGGCTGGCCCGTCTCAGCGAGGAGCACAATATCGCCACCGAGCTTGTGAAGGCTGGGATGCTGTCCGCTGAAAGCTCACGCGGCCACCCCGGTCGCCATACAATCACCAGAGCGCTCGGTTTAGCCGACGAGGTCGCACCTCACATCACTGGCGCGGTCCTGCACTGCGGTGAACAGCTTGTCCTGGCGTCTGATGGTGTCGAGATCCTGACCGAGGCGGAAATATCGGCCACTATTGCCAGGCACGAGAGGGCGCTCGGCACCGCACAAGGCCTTGTTGCCGCCGCTCTTTCCGCCGGCGCCACCGATAACGTGACGGTGGCCGTAGTCCGTTTTGCGCCACTTGAGGCAGGCGGCCCCAATTTGGCCACCCGAGCACGCCCTGAGCGGGTGCGTTAGCGTCTTGACGCTCCGGGCCCAGGTGCATCCGAGAGGTTGGCCCTCGCAGTTCAGCCGTGACCGGACCGTGACGGTCGGCCGGGCACGCAGCAGCGATATCCGCGTTGGCCATGAGCTCGTCCAGGGGCGCTGGACGGTGTCCAAGTGCCACATCGAGCTGCGTTGGGACGGGACCCGTTGGAGCAGCGTCAATTTGAGTGACAAAGCCGGTCTACTGCAGGTCTACGAGCCTGGCTACGAGCCGGTGCTCCTCGAGCCTGGGCGCCAGTGGGCCCCTGTTCGGCACCGCTGGTGTTATGACATCGGCCGGCCCGACCATCCTTTTCACGTTGTCTGCCATACGGATGACCACAAAGGGCCGGCCGTGCTTTGGTGCCAGCCCAGCCGCCGCCCGGCGTCGCTACCCCGGACGACGAGGAAACGGCTCTGTTCGAAGGCGTGGCCGCACTCAGCTTTACCGTACTGGAGCGGGACGTGTTGCTTGCCTATTACTCGGGGTTCGCGCTCCTCCCCCGCCCTTTAACCCTGGAGCCCCGCAGCCATAAAGAGGCGGCCCGGCGGCTCGGACGCTCACAGGACTCCGCGCGCAAGGCCATTGAACGGGTCAACGAAAAAATCCAGACCATCAGCGAAGCGCCGGCCATCGCCACCGGCCGGAACGTTTCGGGAGAGATTGGGCGGTGGTTAGCCCGGACCGGGATCCTGGACCCTGACCTCCTGGACGGGCCTCACCGTAGCGGGCCTGATCGTGATGGGCCTCATCCTGGCGGTGACGCCGAATAGCGGTCGTCAATACGTGGCCCGACCCCCCGAGGCATCAAATACAGCGCCTGTAGAGAAGCTGCATTCAGCCGAACACAGCCATGCTATTAGCGCCGCAACCTCGTCAACCGTCCCGACACGTCCCATAGGTATGCGCGACACCATATACTCCAGGTGTTCTGGCGTCGCCTGAGCGTTCATCGGGGTATCTATGACGGCGGGGGCGACGCAGTTGACAATGATCCCAGCCTTGGCCGTCTCTTTGCCGACTGACTTGGTGAGGGCAATAACACCTGCCTTCGAGGCGGAGTAGGCGGATGCATTGGGGTTGCCCTCTTTCCCCGCTATCGAGGCGACGTTGACAATTCGTCCTCGACGACGGCCCAACATGCCCGGTAGAACGGCCTTGCACATGTAATACGTCCCTAGCAGGTTGACTGCTAATACCCGCTCGAATTCGCCTTCTGGGTACTCCCATAAAGGCGCATTGGCTCCGTTGACCCCTGCGCTGTTCACCAGCACGTCCACGTCCCCCACTTCCTGGACCGCCCGCGCACACTCGAGCGGGTCGGACACGTCTACCGCAACCACCCCTGGTGCGTCCTGCACATCGAAAATGGCCACGTTGTAACCCGACTGGCTCAGCCTCTTCACCACTCCCGCGCCGATGCCACTGGCGCCTCCAGCGACGATTGCGTTCTGCTGGGTCACGGTTCGAATTCCTCTCTGTTAGAGCGAGCTTGCGCCAGTCTGTACGCTACCAACCGTGCCCCTCGAAGACGACGACAGCGCGTCCAACCCGGAGGTTGCTGATACGGGGTTTTTGCCGACCGGGAGCAACTGACCAATGCGAGCTGCGGTCTTCGGCTGCGGACAGCAGGGGCAGCTGCACATCGCTGCCCTCCGTCGCCTCCCCGGCATTTCCGTTGAAGCAATTTGCGATACGCACGGCCCGACATTGAAGCGTGTACGGACCGAATATGAGGTCCCCTTCGCTTACGAGGACTATGACCACCTGCTCGCTCGCCATGAGATCGACATTGCCGCCGTTTGCACGATGCCTGATTCTCATCGAGAGGTAGTGACCGCGGCGCTGGCCGGCGGAGCCCACGTCCTGTGCGAGAAACCGTTCGCATTGGACCGTCATGAGGCCGCGGCCATGGTGCGCGCGTCGGTCGAGACCGGTCGCACCATCACGGCCGGGTTCAATCTTCGGTTCACCGCCTCGGCGCAGCAAGTGGCGACGCTGGTAACAGCGGGCCGGATCGGAAGGCCCACTTACGCACGTTTGTGGGCGAAATCGGGCTTCCCGCAATGGGGGCGTCACCATGTGCCCGCGGTCTCTGGCGGCGGGGTGCTGGCGGGCTCTGCACTTCACGGGATCGACCTGGTCCGTTGGCTTGCTGGCCGGCCTCGCCCAATTAGCGCGTCAGCTTTCGTTACCCGTGACCTGCTTGCGTCCGAACTCCAGGAGTCGGGGCTGTCGGCCCGGCCGGTTGGGACTGCGACAACGCAGTGTGCGGCGTCATCCGGTTCGACGGCTTCTCGCTCCTCCTCGACGCCGAATGGGTGGCCGGTATGACGTCGGTCAAGCACGAGGTCGAACTGGTCGGACAGCAGGCGCGCATCCACTTCGTGCCATTTTTCAGCGACCCGGCTGACCCTCGAGCCGTAAACGAGAAGTACGCCGACAAAGGCCTGGCTATGGTCCCAGACCACGATCTGATCGATTCGGTGTTCCGAGAATGGCAAGCATTTGCCGATGCGCTCGGGTCGAATTCACCACCGGCGGTCTCTGCCGTCGACGCATTTGTTGTCCAGGCCATTGTGGACGCCATGTATGACTCGGAGCGTGAACAACATGAGGTCGACGTCGACCTCTCTGAACTGCCCGAGGTCTTCCCGGGTGCGGACCTTGTCGGTTGAGCCCGGCCCAGATCAGGAAGGAATTCGTCGCTATGTTCGGCCCAGAGAACATCTCTGGGACACCACAGTAAAAGTCCGTCGGTACAGCGAACTCGGCCAAGAACTAGGAGGTTTCCCTAGGGCCACGGCCGGCGGCCCGACTTACTATGTGACCATGGCAGCCTCGTCTTCATCAATGGCCAAAACAGGGTTGACCCCGTTGTCACCCCGCGTCTCAGGAGACGGGCAGACGACGGACGCCGGCCAGGAGAACTACACAGTCGGCGATTACCTGGCCGACCGTTTGGTAGAAGCCGGAGTCGACCATGTCTTCGGGGTGCCGGGCGATTATACGTTGGCCCTCCTCGACCACATCGTCGACCACCCCGAGTTGTCCTGGACCGGCTGCACCAACGAATTAAACGCCGGCTACGCCGCCGATGGGTACGCCCGCCTTCGTGGCATAGGCGCATTGATCACAACCTTCGGAGTCGGCGAACTTAGTGCCATCAACGCCCTGGCCGGCAGTTTTGCTGAGCACGTACCGGTGGTCCACATCGTCGGGTCACCAGCTACGGGTACGCAGGCTGCTCAGCGGGTCGTGCACCACTCCCTGGGTGATGGGGTCTTTTCCCACTTCATCGACATGCACGAGCCCATCACCTGTTGTCGTGCCGCCCTGAGCGCCGACAACGCCGGGGCCGAGATCGACCGCGTGCTGGCGACCGTTCTAAGCAAACGGCTCCCTGGCTATATCCTGCTGCCAGCAGATGTGGCCACATCGTCAATGGCGCCTCCCAGCCGTCCTCTGGTGGTGCCCCGGAGCGCGAGTGACCCGGATTCGCTGGCCGGTTTCACTTCGGCGGCGCGCCAGCTGATCGGGACCGCAACGGAGGTTGGCGACGTCCGGGTCCTGGCTGGGCTGTTGGCCCACCGGCTGGGGGCGGTACGCCAGGTCCGCGAGCTGCTCGACGCCGGCCCCCTATTCCACGCCACCTCGTTGTGGGGGAAGAGCCTGGTGGACGAGAGCGCCCCGACCTTCGCCGGCGTCTATGCCGGGGCAGCTAGTAGCGAGACCGTCCGCCACGTTGTCGAAGACGCACCCGTGCTCGTCTTGGCCGGGGTGCAGTTCACCGATCTCAACAGCGGCTTTTTCACCCAGCAGATCAAGCGCGCGAGGACGATCGAAATAGGGCCTAACACCGCCAGCGTGGGAGTAGCAGTCTTTTCTCCGGTCACCCTGGCCGACGCTCTCGAGGCGACAACGAAAATCGTCAAGGAACTCGCAGGCAGGTCACCGGCCCGGCCGATGGCCGCCTTTGTCGACAGCACGGAACCGGCCCCCTCAGCGGGAACTGGTGCCGCGCTGACCCAGAGCGCCTTGTGGGACCGCATTGCCGGTTTCTTCCGGCCCGGAGACGTCGTGCTGGCCGACCAGGGGTGCTCTTTCTATGGAGCCGCCACGCGCCGCTTGCCCAGGGACGTCGTCTTCATAGGCCAGCCCCTGTGGGCGTCGATCGGTTACACGTTGCCCGCGCTCCTCGGCGCCTGCCTGGCCGACCAAGGGCGCCGCGGGGTCCTGCTTATCGGGGACGGTGCCGGCCAAATGACGGTCCAGGAGATCTCGACCCTTTTCAGGGAAGGCCTCTCCCCTGTCATTTTCCTGGTCGACAACGGCGGTTATACGGTCGAGCGCGCCATCCACGGGCCTAACCAGAGCTACAACGACATCGCCAAATGGGATTGGACCGCAGCGCCGTCACTGTTTGCACCAGGGCACCCGTGCCGCACTGCTCGGGTCTTGACCGACAAGGGCCTGGAGCGTGTACTGGCCGAAGTCAACGAGTCGCCCGGAGTTCCCTGGGTCGTCGAGGTGGTTGTCCCTCCGCTCGACGTTCCGCCGCTATTGGCAGACCTGGCTCGAGCGGCCGGACGAGCGAACGCCCGCCCGACAGCGTCATAATCCCCTACGAGCGGCGCCGGCTAAAAGTATGTACTCGCCCCCTCCCCGCCGGGTGGGTCGGGTGCACTTTTCGACGGCGGGCCGGAGAGAGTACATGGTTTTGTACGTGCAGCGCATAAAACCATGCCCCACGACGGATCGTGCCGCCCCGTTTAGCCCTCAGCCACCAACGGTGACTTCAAAAGCCATGCCACGTTCGCTCAGCTTGACGCTATCGTCGTCTTCCGCCCAGCGCAGGCCCTGGATATTAAACAGGTCAACCTGTGGGTCCCTGACCGGGAACGGGCCCAATGCCAGGTCCCCCGGTGTAGCACGAGGGAGTCAAGAGGGTTTAGTAAGAAAGCGCGTACTTCCTCGAGATCCTCAGGCCCCGACAACTGAGAAGACGGCGGTGCCACTGCGACGACAGCGGGGCAATTAAGCACGAGCAGGGTCTGATTATGGGTTTGGTGCCGGTTCATCGCCTGGCACATCAGCCCGGTGTCGGTCTGGACAACTCGGTCCAGCCGGTTAGAAACGATGTTGACGTGGGCGTCGTTCCACTCGAACACGAGGCGTGATGCGCCATCTTCCGCCTCCGTGTGACGGACGGGGATCCACCCAAAACTGGACCAGGCGTCCCGGTCCAAGGGTTCGGCTTTTACTTGAACGGGCATTTCTTCCTTTGGCGGTCGTTTGGTTGGCGAGCTTGCAGCTTACTTTTGCCTGTGGCCGAACCACACCTCTCGCACTATCAGGGACCCTTGGGTGCGTCCTGGCCTGAGGCCGTTGGCGACGGTGGGGTTGGGAACCGGTCGATCCGCCGGAGGGGGGCGAAGAGGACACCCCAGGTGAGCGCCACGACCAGCGTGGCGATGCCACCCAGGACGACCGAGCCCGTGGTGCCCAGCAATTGCCCGACGGCGCCGGACTCGAACCCACCGAGCTGATTGGAAGCGCCTATAAACACGTTCTCGACGGCCAGGACCCGGCCTCGCATCGCCGGGGGTGTCGCCAGTGGGACCAGCGTGGAACGAATGAAAACGCTCACCGCGTCGGCCGCAGATAGGGCGAACATGGCTACGAAGGCCAGAGCGTACGAACGGGCGAGGCCGAGGACGATGGTCCACACGCCGAAGAACGCCACCGCGGCCAGCAAAACGGGGCCAACCCGGCGCTCGATCGGGCGGAACGAGATGAGCAGCGTCGCCGCCCCAGCGCCGAGGCCCACTGAGGCCCTTAGCCAGCCAAGGCCAACCGGCCCGACGTGCAAGCGCACGGCGATTGCGGGCAGCAGCGTCACCGCGCCGCCAAAGAGCACAGCAAATAGGTCGAGCGAGATGGCACCGAGAAGGATCGGCGTGGCGCGAACGTACCGTAGGCCCTCCATTGCCTCGTGGACGCCTCCTCGCGAAGCGGGGATGCCCTCCTCGAGGACGTGGCCAACCTCGTCGTCCCCGACGGGACTGAGCTCGGCGGTGTGAAGCCGTTCTTCGTCGGGGACCCGGATGGCGAGGATCGTCGCCCCACCGATGAAAGAGAGCGCAGCCACGGCAACCAGGGCCACCCACACGCCGGCAACGTAGAGCAGGCCGCCCAGGATGGGGCCGATGATGGTGGCGACCTCGGACGCGATCGAGCGGCGGGCGACCAGCCACGGCACACCGGCATTCGGCACCATGGCTGGGGGTATGGAACGGATGGCCGGGGCCAGGAAGGCCTGTCCGGCGCCGAAGGCGATGACAAGAAGAAAGATAGGGGTGGTCGACAGGCCGCGCGGGTCACGGACATACCACGCCATTACCAGGGCCACCAGACCGTTCGACAGGGCGCCGAGAGCGGCCACGTGCCGGCGGTCGAACCGGTCGACGACGTGCCCGGCGACCACCACGAGCAAAGCGGCGGGGGCAAACTCCGCCAGCCCGAGGAAGCCAAGGTAGAGCTCACTGCCGGTCAGCTCGTACACCAACAGGCCAAGCACCGTCGTTTGGGCCAAGTTCGACATCGAGGTGGCGAGCGTCGCGCCGAGTAGCGCGGCAACTTGGGAACGGGCGGGCCTAATGCGCGACGACGGCAACGTCCCCGGACCGAGGCGTCCGCCCGGCATTTCTAAATTGGGCGCTCGAGTTCGCCGCCACGCACAAGAAGCTAGCTAACTGACCGCCTGTGACAAGCGCTAGGGCGGGCCGAGGCGGGCGGGACGCGACGCGTCGGCCGGCGCCGTGAGCGATGGGTCGGTAAGGATCTCCACGACGTAGGGACGGCCGGCCGTGACCGCCTCCAGCCCGGCATGCAGCGCATCGTCGAGCTCGGCCCGGGAGGACACCAGCGTCCCGTCTACGCCGAAGGCGGCGGCCAAGGCGACGAAACTCATCTGCGGGTTGTCCAGCCGCAGGTACCAGGGATCGCCGGCTGGCCGCCACCCATAAGTGCTCTCGATGGCCTGCTCGCCCAGCTGGAGGGTCTTGTACTCGCGGTTGTTGGTCACCAGGTAGAGGATCGGTAGCTTGAACTTCGTAGCGGTCCACCAGCTGTGCGGGTAGAAGAGCGCGGTACCGTCGCCGACCGTATTGACGACGGTCCTGGCCGTCCCGGCCCCGAGCTTCATGCCCAAGGCGGCCGGCATCGATATCCCGAGTGAACCTCCTTGGGCGTTGAAGTAGCTGTTCGGGGTGTCGAAATGACAGTACTGATGGAAGGAGTCCTGGTCGGAGATGGCCTCGTCGGCCAGGATCATCGGCGCCGGCATGGCTGGCTGCAGCCGCCCAAGGGCGCGCGCCACGTCGTCTCCGGTCGGCCTGGCGTCCTGCGGAGCGGAACCAGCCATCCTCACCCTCTCGTCCCGCGCCCGGCGGCGCTCCGCATCAGCACCCTGGAGCCTCAGCGTTCGCTGGGCCACGGCCGGTTGGTCCCGGTCCGGGTGTTGCTCGACGGCGTCGCCAAGGAGCGCCAGCGTGGGCCGGATGGCACCCAGGACGGCGGCGTGCCCGTACCCGTTCTTGCCGATCTGCCACTCGTCGTCGTGCAGGTAAACCTGGGTGACGCCCGGTGGGATCAGAGGGCCGTTGGCGTAGTCGAACACAAACACGTGGGCCTGGGCGTTGTAGCCGCACAGGAAGGCCACGTCGTGTCGGGAGAATATGTCCTGGAGCCCGGCCTGGGTTTGCGGTAACTCCGTCTGCCAGTCGTAGTTCTGGTTCGGGTAGTTCATATAGCTGCTCATCGGCTCGTTGTAAACGGGCGCTCCGAGGAGGCGGGCCAGGCGCTGCAACTCATCCCAGGCGCCGGCCGCCCCTACCCCATCGCCGGCCACCAATATCGGCCTCTGCGCCCGGGCCAGCAGCTCAGCCGCCAGGTCGACGGCTTCGCGGTCACCGATGAAGTTGCGCCCGACGTGGGTCACGGCCGCCGGGGAGGCGACCACATCGGTAAGGAAGAAATCCCACGGGACCGCTAGGAACACGGGGCCCAGCGGAGGCGTCTGTACCTCCTTGAGCGCCCGCTGCATGACCTGCGACAGCTCGTCGGCCGATCGCACCTCGTACGCCCACTTGGTGTACTGGCCCGCGGTACGCACCAAATCGGACGCCAATACCGGTTCCTGCAACAGCAGCTGGCTGTGCTGCTGGGCGCACAAGACCAGGAGCGGAACGTGCGACCGGGCCGAGTTGTACAGGTTGCCGATGCCGTGCCCGGCACCCGGCGTGACGTGTAGTTCGACGACGCCCGGGTTCCCGGTGGCCCAGGCATACCCGGCGGCGGCGCCCATGGCTATGTTCTCATGCAGGCAGGGCACATAGGCGATGGCTGCGTTTGGCTCGCTGGTGCCGTCGATCAGGGGGATCTCATTGGTCCCCGGCACACCGAACAGGCATCTCACACCGGCAGCGCGCAAGTACTCGAGGACGACGTCGCGGCCGAGCACCACTACCAGCCCAGGTAGTAGTCGGTGGCCAGCCAGTTGGGCCAGGCCAGGCCAAAATGTTCCTGCAGCATCCGTTCGGCCGTGCACAACGCCCCCTCGACCCAGCCCTGCTGGTCGGAGTAGGCCTCGCCGCAGACGTGGAGCGCCTCGCCGGGGCGGGGCTGGCGCATGTAGCGCATCGTGTCAGCCACCGAGATGTTGGCGCTCCAAGCGTGGTACCCGCCGCCGAAGGGATCCTGGGACCAGTCCATGAACAGGGTGGCGTACGGGTCGGGGACGGTGATGTCGGCCCGTGGAGCTCCCTGGCTTCCGATAGAGCTTCTTCGATCATGACCCGGGGTGCCTGCAAGCTCCGGATCGGGTCCAGGTCTGCTTCGGACACCAGACGCGTGGCCCGCGGCACGAACAACTCGTCTTGCTCGAGGGCCTTCCAAAACGACACCGTGTCCATGTCGTTGTAGCTCGAAAGGAACAGTGAGTGGAGATTGGTGGGGTCCGTGCCGAAGTAGTAACACTGACGCATAGGCAGATCGGTGATGGACTCCCCCGACAACGCGCCGAACTGGTCCTTCCACCACGGGTCTTCGAACGCCATCATGATTTTCATCGATGGTTCGATAATCGATGTCGGCAGAGTGGCACGGAACCTGGCCCCATCGGCCCCGTCGAACAGCTCGAAGTAAGAGGGGCTGCGGTCGATGAGCTCGAGCGACCGGCGGGGCATGGCCAGCACTACCGCGTCGGCGAGGACGGTCCAATGGCGACCAGAGGCGGCGTTGGCAATGGTCAGCTCGTAGCGGCGCGGTCCGTCCGTGGCCCGGCGCAGCCCGACGACGCCATTTTCTTTCCAGATCCGCGTCCCCGTGTGCGAAAGAAGCGCCTGGGCCAGGGCGTAGGCGATCTGGTCGTACCCGCCCTCGATGGTCTGGTACGTCACCATCGGCCCAGAGAAATCGCCGACCATCAATTGGAAACCCTCACCGGCGTTCCAGTTGATGGTGTTGGAGTAGTAACCGCCGGCGTCGGCCAGGAACTGGAGCCCCTCCTCACCGGTCCGGTCCTTGTACAGGTTCCACATCCCGAGGTCGTTGACCCGCCGGCCGGCGTACGGGCCCGGGAAGCAATACCGAAGCGCCGGCTTTATGGCGTCCCAGTCCCGGGCGTCGAGCTCGAAATCGTATTGGTACGGCGCCGGGTTTTGGAGCTTGTCCCAGAACTTCGCCTTCATCTCGGGGTCGGCCATGATCACGTCGTAGATGACCTTGTTGAACAGCTGGTCGGGGCTGCACCCGACATCGTCGGCATTCAGGCCATAACGCGTCTCGAACTTGGCCCCCTGGCCCTGGGCTTGCGTCCAGGCGTTGGCACGAAAACGCTGGCGGCGGAGATAAAAGAAGAGGGACGCGGGGTCGCCCATGGGGAATTTGACCGGCGTGAGCTCGGTGGCGAATACCTTCTCGATGAGCGTCGTGACGATCTGCATCGACGTGAGGTAGCGCATGCCGCCCAGTTCGCCGGCGATCTCCATGCCCGGGAGGTAGACGGAGTGGAGCCGACCGGCGATGCGACTACCGAGCTCAAAAACGTTGACAGTAGGTGGCCAATTCTCGCCTCCACCGGAGGTGGGCTGACCCGTGACCAGCCGGTAACCCGTATAAAGGCCCCCGACTCCCGCCCCCACCACAGCGACGTCAAGCTCCAGGCCGTTGCCCATCCCGGGGTCCAATTGGCGTTCAATCTTGTCGCGGTCGATCATTCTTCACCCTTCTTGTAGCAATGGGTCCCGAAGCCAATACGTTCGCGAAAAGTGCTGGTGGACCGGCTGCAAAAATAGCGTACCTGCCCCCACCATGCGCGGCCGAACCTATCCGGAGTTGGTGGGGCTGTCAACGGTCTGAGGACGCGAACACACTCCACATACGGGGCCCGCCGTTCCTATCGAGGCACGACATGCTTGCTTATTTCGTGACGCATCCCGCTCACAGTGCAAAGGGCAACGTGTGGTGGTCCCGGGAGTTTGACCCCAACGGAAGGCCGCGACCACGTCCGGCCGGCCACGAAATACCGGAAAATAGCAGACATAGTTGTCAAAAGGGACATTTCACAATTGACCGGCCGGCAGGTGGTGCCTCGGTGCGCGACGTCTCCCGGCAGTCACAGCTACGCCTGCTCGCCGCCAGGACCTCTTATGCAGGAGGGCCGGCCCAGTCCGAGTGCGGGTCGGAGGCCGGGAACGACTCGACTTCCTGCTCGTCGATACGCCGTTCAATAAGTTCGCTCCCGGGGCGCTCAAGCCCTTTGTCGACCGGGTCAGGTGTATCGGCAGGGACCACTATCTATCACCTCGCACGGGCAAATGTCGGCCAATCAACTGCTCCCCGGTCAGTTCACGCCGGGCCGGGAACGGGCTCAGGTGCAGTCATCACTGGCGCCTGGGTGGACTGGCGCTGGGCGAAATCCCGGTTCCGGATGAGCAGTAAAGAGGCGACGGCACCGACCAGAGCCAGCGCCCCGGTAATGTACAAAAGCTCGTTTATCCCGCTGGCAAAACTCGACTTGACCGCAGCGGCGAGCACGCCGCGAAATGCCTTGGGCACGGCGCTAAAGGCCGAGGCGGTCTGGCCCTGACGCACGCTGTTGACGATCTGTTGGGCGTGGGCCTTCAGCTGTGGTATGGGCGACAGAAGCCGGTCGAGGTCATGTCTCAATGAGGAACTGAAGATCGTCCCCAGAGCGGCGATACTTACGGCGATGCCGATCTGGCGGAACGTAGTGTTCACGCCGGAAGCCATACCGGCGCGTTGAGGTTCGACCACACCGATCGCCGTTGATGCCAACGGCGGGTTCACGAAGCCGGCCCCTGCGCCTGAGACTATGAAACCAGGCGCCAAATGTGTCCACGAACTGGTACCGCTGAGACCGGTCATGAGGAACAGCCCCACTCCGACCAGGAGCAGGCCCGGGCCGATCAGCCATCGGACCGGTACACGCTCGCTGAGACGGCCGGCCACGGTGGCAGTGATGAGCGTTGGCCCGCTTATGAGAAGCAACCGTAAGCCGGTCTGAAGAGCCGAGTACCCGAGCGCGTACTGCAGGTAAAGCACGAGGTAGAGGAGCATGGCAAAAAGCGAACCGTTCATGCAGAAGGCGGCTATAAGGCCTCCGTCAAACGTGGGGACGCGAAAAAGAGCGAGGTCGAACATCGGGCTGGTGACCCTGGCCTCAGCGAGCGCGAAGCCCGTCAAGAGGATCCCTCCCAGCACCAGGCAGATCAAGACCCCGGCATTACCCCAGCTGGTCTCGCCCGCCCTGATCAGGCCGTAGACCAGACTGATCAGTCCCGCCGTCAGCAGCGCAAACCCGGTCCAGTCGGGCCGTCCCGGGTGCGGGGCGCGCGACTCGTCGACTCGCCACCACGTGATGGCCACCGCCACCACGCCTATAGGTACGTTGACCAGGAAGATAGCCCGCCAGCTGATCCCGGTAGTGATGACCCCACCGAGTATCGGGCCGAGCGACACGGCCACTCCCGTGATGGCGCCCCAAACCCCGAAAGCCACGCCGCGGTCCTTGCCCCGGAAACTGTTACCGAGAAGGGCCAACGACGTGGCGAACATAATGGCCCCGCCGACACCCTGCCCGCTGCGGGACAGGATCAGCATCAAGGGGTTCTGCGCCAGACCGCACAGGAGCGAACCCAGCGTGAAGATGACGAGGCCTATGGAAAAGAGCAGCCTCCGGCCGTAGCGGTCGGCCAGGACACCGGCGGTAAGGAGCAACGAGGCCAGAGTGAGGGCGTAGGCATCTATGACCCACTGGATCTGGCCGAAGCTGGCGTGCAGCCCGCGCTGGATGTCGGGGATGGCGACGACCACGATCGTGACGTCGAGGAGCAGCATGAACGTACCAACACATACGGCTAGCAACGTCCACCACTTCTTTTCCATGCGTACTCCTTGCATACGGATAGATTTCCCCGAAACCAGGTGGTGGTAACAGTCTGGGCGCCGGCGGGGCCCTATCGGCGTAGTCTCGTGCCGATCAAATAGAGCCCGGACTGTTGAATGATCGGCGGGCCGAAGACGCCTTCCCTTATGCGGGCTTTTGCCCTCACTGGTGCTCGTCAACCAGGCCGCAAGGAGTTACGCGGGCGGCGGGGCCGGGGACGCGCCCAAGAGGTAGCGGGCGAACTCGAGCAAAGAACGCCAGCCGGCGTACACGAGGCTGTTGTTCCAGGCCACGACGATGACCAGGAGCAGGGCGACTGGCGCCATCCGGGCCAGGACGTTGCGGGCACGAACGACGGTCAACCTTTTGAACGTGATATCCGTCGTAGCCAACATGCCTGGCCACAGGATCCCGACGAGGATGCGGGACGTGTCGAGAGCCAGCAACGGGATGCCCATTGAGGCCAGCAACGATAGACCGAAAAAGGCTCGTGAGACGCTTAGCGGACGGACTTCACGGTCCACGAGGAACAACCAGCCCACCCCAAGAGCCGAGAAGAGCAGCAGGGGCCAAAAGGCGTAACCGCGCAAGTAGGCGGCAAAACCATAATGTCGCATCATCGAGAGCTGGCTCTCACCGCCGCCCCAGATGGCTGTCAGGACGCGGATCCCGATGTAACCAGCCAGGGCTGACAGCCCGGAGACCACTACGCGCGGGACGGCGGCCCGGCCCCCGTCGACCAGCAAGACCACGGCGTAGATCGCAAGGGCGAGGACCGCTTGTGGGGCATTGTTGAAGGCGAAGAGTGCCCAGGCCAAAGCACGGACCACGGGGTTGTCCGCCAATGTGGCCACCGCCGCCGCCCCAATGCTGACCGGGTCGTAGGACCCCACCCACGACAGCAACACGGCGGGCACGGTGCCGCCCACAATGAGGAAAGAGACCATCAGCCGCAGTTCGGGCGAGCGCCGCACCGGGCGCAGAGCGAACGGCACCGCCAGGGCGAAGAAGGCCAGGAGCAAGTGAAAGCCGAGGTAAGCCCGGCCACTCGTGAAATGAAGGACGCCGGCGACCACGGCCGAGGCCGGTGAGTCGAGCAGGTATGCGCCCGGAGGAGCGAGCAAATGGGAAACGGTCGGGTCTCTCCAGTGGAGTGCCAGCGCCTGCATGTACCGCCAGGCGGGGTACACACCGGCGCCGTATTTCGCCAGGCTCAGCGCCACCACAGCTAAAGCGCAGGCCGCTGGGCTCCAGTGCAACAGCCGTCCCACCAGTCGCTCGCTGATTGTTTGCGGTGGCGGCGTCGGCGCCTGTGTGCCCGGCGCCTGCGAGCGGACCTCACCATCGTCAAGGCTGGAGACGTAATGCCGGCCTCGAGGGCTCACGGGTGGATCGTAGCCAACGGTGGGCGCCCCGCTTACCCCGGGCCTGAGGGACAAGCTGTCTGAGCTCAGGTATGCAACACAGCGACGGCGAATAGGCTGCAGCGGTGAGCGCCCCAGCCCGGATGGCCCCGGAGACGGTCACCGGGGGCCGCCCTGCTCAGACTTTGTAGCTTGCCAGTTTGTCCGTACCCATTCCCATATTCACGGAGTGGCCAAGGATACTCATCGCCATGGTCCCATTCGAATTCTCCACCATGCCAACGTTCTTGGCCAGGTACAGGTCGAAAGTCAGGTTCATCGCCATCGTCATCCCGCCCGTCGCGTGCATGCCGACGGTCAGTTTCACCTCGTCGGTAGAGAAGGTGCCGGCCGGGACGGTGACTGTGTGCGACCCGAGGGCCGTCGCGGTTTCAGTCAGAGTCCCGCTCATGGACTTGCCGCTGAAGGAGGCCGAGAACGGGCCTGAGAACTTACACGCCGAGCAACTCTCGATCTGAGACGCGGTGGGGATCCAATATTGGCTGGAAAAGCTGGTAGCACTGGAGCCCGATCCGGAGGAGCTCTCCACCTCGACGGTCCCCCCTTTGCCGATGGTATAAGTCAGGGAGGTGACCTTGCTGGGGAACAGGCTGTCCGAAGTGTCTATTTTCACGTTCGTACCGCCGGCTGTCGAACTACTGCCGGCCACCGTTTGGCTACTGGTGAAACTGGTGCCGCTGGTCTTGTAGTCATAGGTCCACTTCGAGTTCAGTACGAGCGGGAAAAACGGGTTGCCGCTCAGGTTGGCCCCGCCCCCACTCGGCTGCAGCGCTGCGTGGGTCGCATCTGCGACTCGAGCAACAGGCGAGGCCGAAACTGGCTGCGCCCAGACGCCGCCTACCAGGGCTACAGCCAGTGCAGCCTTAGCCAGCACAGAAGTGGAGGAGGAGAGTGTATTGGTCATGCCGCTTGCCTCCTGGGTTGAACGACTTTGGTCAATAGGATTATGCCTTCGGCACTAGGACGCGGCAGCAGTACCGAGGGATACCTAGTTTTTTTTCCGAATTTGCGTCCGGCCAGCGCGCTGGCTGTGGGCACCGCCGGGCCTATCGGTCAGCCTCCCAAACGAATCGACGCGGGCTCGTTGCCAGCGCGGGTAACCTGTCCGGGCCCCATAGTCGGGCGCCCGTCGGAGCTGGGCGGCATGCCTGTCATGTAGGGCGGTAGCCGGGTGGCGTGGCGGCGCGGCGATCAAGTCGCAGATACGAATTGGGCGCAAACCGCCTGCTCACCGACATAGGGCGACCAACTCGCCCCGGACCGGGAATCCTGGACCGCTTTTGGAAGTTAACAATGAGGCACTCAAGTTTGCCGAAGGAGGCAGTTCGAAGGATGGCCGTACAGGCCGATTGGCTGGAAAAAGATTTGTACGCCGTGCTCGGCGTGGCGGAGGACGCGGACAGCAAGACGATCAGTCGCGCCTACCGCAAGCTGGCGCGCGAGCTGCACCCGGACACTCACCCGGACGATCCCGCCGCCACCGAGCGGTTCAAGGGCGTGACGGCGGCCTATGACGTCCTAGGCGACGAAACCAAGCGAGCCGAGTACGACGAGTTCAGGCGCGCCGTCGCCGGCGCCGGGCGCTGGGACCGGGACGGGCGGAGGCGGCCCTCGTCTGAGCGCGGCAATTTCGGCATTGATGACGAGCAGCCGTGGACGACCTTTGATAGCTCGGCCTGGACGACCGTCGACCCCGACGACCTTGACGACCTGCTGAGCAGCGTGATGGGCCGGTCGCGGCGTCGTTCTGCCCGGACGCCATGGCGCGGTCAGGACCTTGAGGCGGTCCTCGACCTGAGCTTCGAGGATGCCGTCAAAGGCCTCACGACCGAGGTGACCCTCAGTGGGCCGGACGGTCTACAGACGTTCAAAGTGCGCGTGCCCGCCGGGGTCGACGACGGCCAGAGGATCCGCCTGGCCGGCAAAGGTGGCCCAGGGGTGAACGGTGGGCCGCCCGGCGATCTCTATGCCGCCATACACGTCGCTCCCCACCCGGTGTTCACCCGCAGCGGCCTCGACCTCTTGGTCGATGCACCGGTCGGATGGCCCGAGGCCGTGCTGGGCACGGAGATCGAGGTCCCCACCCTGGACGGGTCGCCCATCCGTGTGCGCGTTCCCGCCGGTACGCCGCACGGGCGCACGCTCCGGGTTCGCGGCCGAGGGCCCGCACAAACAAAGCTGAGGGGGACCTCCTCGTCAGCATCCGGGTGACGGTTCCCGATCACCTCAGCGACGAGCAGCGACAGGCCGTTCAGGCTGTAGCCGAAGCCTTCCGCTCCGCGTGACG
Source organism: uncultured Acidimicrobiaceae bacterium (assembly GCA_963749305.1). Classification (GTDB taxonomy): domain Bacteria; phylum Actinomycetota; class Acidimicrobiia; order Acidimicrobiales; family Palsa-688; genus Fen-671. Next base: position 304,788 of record CAVVMN010000006.1, on the reverse strand, counting down.
ATCGAGAGGACCACTGCCGCTGTGAAAGTGTCGCCCCAGCCGATAGTTGACGAAGTAAGTCGCACAACTTTGCAGAGTGTTGCCTTGTCGCGGACAACCCTTTTGCCCCGTCCCGATCGAAAGGAAGCGCGGCCGACCCGGCGCGCCCGGTCTGGTCCTAACTCAGGGCCACTTTGTCGAGGGTTTGTTCGATGTACTCACGAGCGGCGACCAGTTCCTGTACCGGGTTGGGCACAGCATCCAGTTCAAGAAGTGTGACGCCTGAAATGGGTGTTTTGTTTATCAACCGGTCCCATTCGAACCAATTGATGCGCCCGGCCCCGACGCGCCTGAAATACTTGCGGTGCAAGATATGGATATTTTTGTCGATGGGGGCATCGTCGGGCATGGGGCCAATTGCGTCTTTCCAATGACAAATTATCATCCGCTCATGATGGCGCGTCACGACCTCAGTAGGGTCTGCTCCCGATAGCACCAGGTGCCCCGTGTCCGGGCACATGAAGACGTAGGTGGGGTCGGTCAGTGCCATCAGGAGGTCTACGTCGCGGCGCGTGCAGAAAATCGAGTGTGCTTCGGTGTGGACTGCCGTTCGCACGCCGGAAGCCATGGTGGCCCGGCCCACGTGGTGGAGAAGGTCGGCGATTGCGGTCATGTACTCGAGGTCTACGAAGAACACGGGAGTGGCCGTCCTGTCGCGGCGCATGGGCGGCCCGAGCACCAGCGTGTCGCCGCCTGCCTCCCTAATAAATTCGGCGTACCGGGCGGCGGCGTCGGACGCCTTAGCGCGGTCCGTGCCCGGTTCCCAGTCGAGGCCAAGGTAGAACCCGCTCTTCAAGCTCAGTCCGCGGCCCTCGAGCTCTTGGCGAAAAGCCGCCGCTGACCCATAGGCGGCCAATACGGAATTCCAGTCGGCGGGCGGGAACGTGATCTCCAGCAAAGATATGCCCGCTTCTGTCAGGCCGTCGAGGATCCTGTCCCAAAACGCCAAAGGGCCCTTCTGGCACAAGGTGATGATGTCCTCGTAGTCGTCGACACCCCAGAAGGCGGGGTGATAAAAAGTGATTAGATCGACGCCGAATTGAGTGCCGTCGGCCATGGCGGGTTCTCCGTTTCCAATTTGGGTAATGGCGCTGGCACCCCGCGTACCACCGAGGTGGTAGGTCTTACCTTTATGGCCCTCACTCGGTACGGGGCTGCCGTGAATATGGGGAGCCTATAGTCACCGGTGGTCGAGCCCCCGGACGACCAGCTCGGCTGCCGCCGGGCAGCCCTTCGTGAACCCGAAGAACGGACCGAAGTCCCTGGTCCCGGTGAAGCCGGGCATGAAGAGGCCGGAAAGGCTGGTCTGGAAGGCGTCGTCGAGCAGCGGGAAGCCGTCGGCCACGGCTATGAGCGCAAGGACCTCGCTGAGGTAGGGGACCCGGGCGAGGTCGGCCTTGTACCCCGTGGCCAGGACGATGCGGTCGACAGCGAGTTCGGTCCCGTCGCTCAATTTCACCACAGCCGCCGAGCCGCCGGTACGAGCTTTGACAACCTCCGTGCCTGGGCGCCGGTGGAACCGCTCCCCTTGCAGCCTGGGCGTCAGCCACCACTCAAGGGTGAGCCGGCCTACCTCCCAGAACCTGCGGGCGATCGCGTCCTGGTCCGATGGCGCGAGCGAACGCCACCAACCCGGCAAGGCCACGGTCCGCTCGACGTACTCGTCGGCAAAGCGCCAGCTCACGCGGTCGAACCGCGGTACTTCGTGGCGGTGCACGATGTCCACCCGCTCGGCCCCGTGCTCGCCAATGAGGGCGGCCCACTCATAAGCGCTCTGCCGGCCCCCGACGATGAGCACCCGGGCGCCCCCGAAGTCGTGGAAGCGCACCAGGTCGCACGTGTGTGAGCAGAGGCCATCAGGCAGGCCGGCACTCCAGCTCGGCAAGTTCTGAAAGTAGCGCACGCCAGGGGCGGCGACTACTGCGTCGGCGAGGAGTTCGCTGTCGTCGTCGAGGCGGACCTGGAAACGGTGACCGTTCATCCCACTGCCGGGGCCGGCGTCGCCATCCAGGCTCACAGAATCTGACGAGACGCTCGTCGACAACTACCCCTTTCTGGCGCTGGAACCAGCGGGCGTAGTCGAGGAACACGGCGAGCGGGACAGGGTCCACCTCGCCGGCGACCACGCCCCGCTCCTCCAGGAAGGCTTCGAACGTGTAGACCCCCGAAGCGTCGAGGTGCCAATCGGCCCGGACCGAAGGTACATGCCTTCAGGCATATTGTCGGTCCAGAAGCCGAGAGGCCGGCCGACCACCACCGTGTCGACCCCCTTTTCGATGGCCCTTGCCGCCGTCGAGATGCCATATGGCCCCCCACCGATCACCACTAACACAGATCGCGCCCCTTTCCACGTGCGCGCCAAGGTCGTCCGGTCGGGAGTCTACGCTGGCCCAGGAATGAGCGAGACCCGCTCCGTCGTCGTATCGGCCGTTCGTACACCCGTCGGCAAGTTCGGAGGCGCCCTCCGCGACGTCGCCGCTGTGGAGCTGGGGGCGACGGCTATCCGGGCCGCCCTCGAACAGGCGACGGCTGCGGGATCGGGCTCCCTCGCCGCCGAGGCCCTCGCCTCACAGGTTGACTACGTCCTCATGGGCCACGTTGTGCAGGCCGGCACAGGACAAAACCCGGCCCGGCAAGCGGCTGTCGCGGCGGGGCTGCCGGCCCATGTGCCGGCGCTCACCTTGAACAAGGTTTGCCTGGCCAGCTTGGCCGCCATCGCCATAGCCGACCAGCTGATCCGGGCGGGCGACATAGAGGTTGCGGTGGCAGGGGGCATGGAGTCCATGTCGCAAGCGCCGCACCTCCTCCGCTCCAACCGGTGGGGCCAACGCCTAGGGGACGGCACCGTCGTCGACGCCCTCGTCCACGACGGGCTCTGGTCGACCTTTACGGGCCAGCACATGGGTGAGTCGTCGGACGATGTGAACAACGCCCTTGGCATTTCCCGAGAAGAGCAAGACGCCTGGGCGGCGCGCTCGCACCATCGGGCGGCGGCTGCCAGCCGGACCGGACGGTTCGACAAGGAAATCATGCCTGTCGTCGTCGCCTCCGGCGCCAGGCCCACGTTCCTTCAGCGCGACGAAGGCATCCGCCCGGAGACGTCTGTTGCTCGGCTTGAGGCCCTCCCTCCCGCCTTCACTCCGTCCGGCACGATAACCGCGGGCAATGCCTCGCAGCTTTCGGACGGGGCGGCGGCGCTTGTCGTAATGCGAGCCGACCGAGCTGAGGCCGTCGGCCTCAAGCCGATCGGCCAGATCGTGGGGCACGGAATGTCGGCCACCGACTTTGCCTACCTGCACACTGCGCCGGCGTTTGCGTTGCAGCGGGCGCTCAAGAGGGCCGGGCGCGAAATCGACGACGTCGGCTTGTTCGAGGTCAACGAGGCATTTGCCTCTGTGGCGCTGCACTCGACCCGGATGCTCGGCGCCGACGAAGAGCGGGTGAACGTCAACGGCGGGTCTGTTGCCCTCGGACATGCGCTCGGCTCGACCGGTGCTCGCATGGCGGTGACCCTCCTGCACGAGATGGCCCGCCGAGGCACCCGGCTGGGCGCGGTGACGCTATGCGGCGGTGGCGGCCAAGGCGAGGCGCTGTTGCTGAGCCGGCCCCGCGGCTAAGACCTCGCCGCCCAGGGTGTTCTAAGCCATGCCATTGGAAGGGGCTGAAGCGGCTCTGCCTTTTCGCGTGTGGCTAGCCTCCAAGTAGCTCGGGCGTTTATGCCCCGGGGACCAAGGAGGAAAAGAATATGGCTGACATTGACACCCGGGTGGCTGTGTACACCGACGTCGTCAAAGCCGAAGGGGACTGGAAGGCGCTCGAAGCCGCCGCCAAAGCCGATGAGATCAAGATCGCAGACGCCGCGTTTGTCGAGACCCGGGACGACGAGGTCAAGATCCTCGAGCGCCAGACTCATCATGGCTGGGGCAAGGGTGCCATCGTTGGAGCCGTGGTCGGCATTGTTTTCCCGCCTTCGATAATTGCGTCTGCCGCGGTCGGTGCCGGTGGTGGTGCCCTCATCTCGGCAATGATGAGGCGGCTCGGCCGCCACAAGGTAATGGAGCTGGGGACGACATTCGACAGCGGGACGTGGGCAATTATCGTTGCCTACCCGACCGAGCAGGCCACTCAGGTCGCCGACATCCTGAAGGACGCCAAGTCGACCTGGACAGGGGTGAGCGCCACGGACGAAGAGGTTGAAAAAGCGACTAGCGACGCTTCATGAGCCGCTAATGGACGAGGCAAAGCGAAATAGCCAAGCGCCCATTGGCAAACCCTCGTCGCCGAAAACTCGCGAAGCGCTCATTGTCGAGCGCGTCCGCGCCATCCCTGAAGGGTTTGTGCGCACGTACGGCGATATCGACCGGGCAGCACCTCGGGTGGTCGGCCGTGTACTGGCCACCACTCATGAGGATCTCCCGTGGCACCGCGTCGTGCGGTCCGACGGGACCGTCCCCAAAGGTGAGCATCAGCGAAAACGGTTGCGGCGCGAAGGGGTGCTCTTCCGGGGCGAGCGAGTTGACCTCTCCCAGGCCCGGTTGCACGAATAGTTCCGGCGATCTCGCGCCAAGAGGGTGAAGAAAAGTTGAGTGCCATTTAGGCAGGGTTTCTACCTAGACTTAAACTATGGTTCCGGACTTGCCGGGATCATTAGAAAGGACACTCAGAGATGTTGATGCGTTTCGACCCCTTTCGTGACTTCGACCGGTTGACCCGGAACGTCACGATCAGTGCCCGTCAGCCTTGGATGGCCATGGACGCCTACCGTCAGGACGACCACGTCCTGTTGCAGCTGGACCTGCCCGGCGTCGACCCCGGCTCGGTAGGCGTAACGTTCGAGAACGGCACGTTGACCATCAAGGCCGAGCGACTTTCCGTGGTTGCCGAGGGCAGCCGTGTGCTCGTTTCGGAGCGGCCCCAGGGTACTTTCACGCGCAGTTTCACGCTCGGGGAGAACCTTGACGGCGAGCGTACCGAAGCCCGCTATGACAACGGCGTCCTCACCCTCACGGTCCCGGTGGCCGAGCAGTCGAAGCCCCGCAAGGTGGAGGTTGTCACCGCCGGTCAGCCCACTAGCACGGGTACCGAGGCTGTAGCTGCCTAACCCGTCGACACGGGAGGCCTTGAGTGGGGGTGCGTGCGAGTTTCGCCCACCCCCCACCAATTTGACTACGACATCGGCGACAACGAGCGCTCCAACGCCGGCGGTTGCCCAATATGGCGCACTTGGACAATTGCGACTAGGTAAGAGAACGTGCCAAAAGGCGTCAACCATGAATTCGCTAGTGCCGATGGAGCTACGCCCGGGATAACACCGGTCCGGTCCCTCGGGGTGGTCGTGCACCCGCGTCGCGAAATTACCGAGCCCTTGGGCCACATCCTGGCCTGGGCGGAGGACCATCAGGTGACCGTTCTAGGCCTCCGAACCGAGATTGACCGGCTCAACTGCAAGGCTGTCGCCGTCTCCGAACGCGAGATGGCGGACCGGGCGGACTTGTTGGTGGCGCTGGGGGGCGATGGGACAGTCCTTCGTGCCATGCGGCTGTCCGGCTGGCGCGGGGTGCCGTTACTCGGAGTCAACCTTGGCAAACTCGGTTTCCTTGCTGAGATCGATGTCGATGAGCTCGCACCCGCGCTCACCGCCATAATCGAGGCCCGCTTCGAACTGGACAATAGGAGCGCTCTAGACGCCCTGATCGGCGATGAGCAGTTCACCGCCTTCAACGACATCGTCGTCGTGCGGATCCCCGGTGAGGGCAACGCCGATGTCGAGCTCGTCGTCCAAGGGACCCACTTCGTCAAATACGCCGCTGACGCAATCGTCGTCGCTACTCCTACCGGCTCGACGGCCTACAACTTCTCTGCCGGCGGCCCGATCATCGACCCTTCAGTGGCCGGGATTGTAGTAACGCCGTCGTCCTCCCACTCGGTTTTCAACCGCTCTATCATCGTCCACCCGTCTCGGTACCTGAGCCTTAAAGTGCTGCCCAGCGCACGCCGTCTGGCCGTCGAGGTTGACGGCCAGGTTGCCGCGCACGTAGTGGCCGGCGACACCATCACCGTAAGGTGCCGCGCCGACGCCGCTCGCGTCATCAGGCTCGGGGCGGCAACTTTTTACGAACGAGCCCGGCGCAAGCTGGGAATTACCGGGCCCACGGAGCTGGCGCCACCACCTTCAACGATATGAGCCATCATTTACCTCACTGGGTGCGCAAGAGCTCCTGGGGTTTGGACCGCCTTGCCACCAGGGCTGGCGCGACGGCGAGCAGGTTGGCGACCGCCAGCACGCCGGCAATAAGGGCCACGATGAGCCAAGTTGGAGCATCGGTACCGGCACAACGCCCAGGTTGTTGGCGAAGGACTCCACACGGCTCGGCCGGTCACGAGGCCCAGGGGGACTCCCAGCCTTCCGCTCGGCGCTCCTTCCAGAGCTGATATGCGTCGGGCATGCAAACGGCGCACGGTCGATAGCCAGCCTTCGTGGCGCTGGCGGCGTCAGCGAAGAACACTCGGTGGCGGATGTAACCACCACGCGCGATAGCTCGAAGAGCAGCGCCGCAGTCAAGGCGACCGAAGATCTTGGTGCCTCGATGGCCGCCGAACGTACCCTTTTCGACACTCGTGTACCGCTTCCCATCGGGACCGACCAGCGTGTAGGTCGTCGTCGGCGGCATCACGGGGCGTCGTGAAAGAGGACGCCCAGCGTATAGCGCTGGCCCGAGCGCACTACTGACACCCCGTGTCGAACAGGCGCCGCCGACCAGCCTCGTTGCGTCCGGAGCGGCCGGTCCCGGGTGGTGAACACCAACCCCTGGAGGTACGGGAGCGTCGTCGAGGTACCCCGGGACTGGGCTCGAGGGCGTTGCTCGACGAGCAGGAACTCGCCCCCCGTGTAGCCCTCGCCCGGCTCGGTCAGGTTTATGACCACCTGGAGGGGGAAAACGAGGTCGCCATATAGGTCACGGTGTAGCGCGTTCCAGTCACCTCGGCCGTATTTCAAGATCAGTGGCGTCGGTTTTGTCTGCCCGGCCCGATGGCACTCGTCCAGCCACTCGTCGAGCGTCTCAGGCCAGGGCGTGGGCCGTCCGAGCTTGGTGTACCACTCTTGGGCCACGGGCAGCAGATGTGGGTATAGCGCGTGCCGCAGCTGGTCGACCGGCTCGGGGAGGGGCGCGGCCAGGTAGCGGTACTCGCCTGCGCCGAACTGGTGCCGCTCCATAGTGACGGTGGAGCGGAACGCCTCGTCTCTGTCATAGAGCTTGATCAGATCTCGGGCGTCGGCCGCCGTGAGCAATCGCGGCAGCAGGGCACAGCCGAGGTCGTCCAGTTCGGCTGCGACGGCCTCCCAGTCAGCGCCCTCCACTCTCACCCGGTAAGCGGGCCCGGCCTCAATCGCGTCGGCGGTCATCGGGGGGCCTCCAGGTCGAGCAACTGGTGCTTGATATCGGGGCCCCCGAGGTAGGCACCGAGCCGGCCGTCAGAGCGGATTATTCGATGGCAAGGGATCACTACGGGCAGAGGGTTAGTAGCGCACGCGGTGCCGACGGCCCGCACGGCTTTCGGGTTGTTTACTGCGGTCGCCACGGACTGGTAGCTGGCGGTCTCCCCGTAGCTGATCGCCGGGAGGTAAATAAGCACCAAGCGACGGAAGCCAGCCGAGAGCCGAAGGTCGAGCGGAAGGTCGAAACTCCTTCGCCGCCCGCTGAAATATTCCTCGAGTTGGCGGGCGGCCTCGTCCAGCCGCTTGGGGGCCGGCAGGATCCGGGGGCTTACCTTGTCGGCCAATTGGCCGAGCACCCCGTCAAGGCCTTCGCTCTCGTAAGCCACCCGGACCAGTCCGGTCGGGGTGGCCACCAGCAGCAGGGTTCCAACCGGGGTCTCGAGGGTACGGTAGGCCAGGTCCAGCAGACCTTCCTCCTCGGCCCTGACGCCGAGATGTGCGTACAGCGAAGCCAGCTCGCCCTCGCCGGGGGGCGGACCGAACAGCTCGGCGACGTCCCGGTCGGGTCGTTCGATGGTCATGGTCATTTCACCGTTCCTTTGGGTTCGTAATGGCCGGCTATCGCTCTGGCCTTTCGGAGCTTGGCGATCCCGTCCGCGGCGGCTCGCCGTGCGGCCTCGGGGCTACTGCCGACAACGGCGGCCACTTCGGCGTAGGGTAAACCGCCGAGGTAGTGGTAAACGACAGCAAAGCGTTGTCGTTCTGGTAGCTGGCTCAGTAGTTGAGTGAGGTCGATCTCGGTGGCCTCGAGGTCCACCGCGGTAGCCTCGGCCGGGACTTCGGCCACCGGTTTCGCAGAACGTTGAGCCTTTCGAACGATGTCGACCGCTTTGCGATGCGCAATCGTCACCAGCCAGGCCTCGACGTTGGCGTCGGCGGGTAGTGCCGGGTAAGCGCGGAGGGCCGACAAGAACGTCTCGGACCATGCGTCGTCCGCGTCGACCGGGCCAACCACAGCTCGGCATACTCGCAGCACGTTCGAGCCGTGACGCGCCACCACCTCAGAGAAGGGTTGCTTGGCTGTCACAAGATGTAGACGTTGTAGCAGGCCAAAACGTGAGGGCCCACGTCAAAGAACCCACGTCAGAAGAGACGGTGAGCCCGCTCCGACACCTCGGCTTCCAGGTTAAGGAGGAAGCGCTTGCGGGCCAACCCGCCGGCGTAGCCGGTCAGCTTTCCTCCGGCGCCAACGACACGATGGCAAGGGACCAGGAGGCACAAAGGGTTCCTGCCGACGGCGGCACCGACCTGTTGAGGGGCCGTCCCGTCTCCCAGGCGGTGAGCCAGGTCACCATAGGTAGCGGTCTCGCCGTAACCGATCTGGCCGACGATCGACCAGACGCGCTCCTGGTAAGCGTCACCATTGGCGGCCATCGGCACCTCGAACTCCTTCCGTTCGCCGGCAAGGTACTCGCCGATCTGGTCCCGAACGGTATCGAATCCGGCCCCGCTGTAGGGCCCGAAACGGGCCGGATCGGACCGTGAGATCGGGGGCGGGACGGCGCAGGCGCACGCCAGTTACAACGAGGTTGATTTATGCGGGGCGGTCGGGTGGCGAGTGCTTAACAGTCTTCGCCAGCGAGCTCTTCGTCGGTATGAGAACGCAGATTCGGGATGGACGAAGTGGCTAACCGTGGGCCCGCTTCTAACCTCGTCACCATCAGGGTAGGTTCCGAGCCTCTTCACGCGGACGGCGCCGATAAAGAAATGTCAGAAATGTCAGAAGGCGGGATAAGCAACGGCGACTTTTTCGCGCCTTCGAATTAACTGAGTGCGGTGGCCGGTCCCAGACGGCCCGCCCGGTGGGCAAGAACCGGCCGGGCCCGCGTGCGATATCTCGTCAGCCCGTGCGGCGTCGCGCCCGCAGCACGATGTCGTCGACGTGGTGCGAGGCAGCAGAAGCGGCCCCGGGCGGCCGAGGCCGCTTCTCGTGAACCTCGATGTCCCAGGCGGGCGAGCCAGCGAGCACAGCAGCGAAGTCGTCGACGCGCGCATAGGCATCCGGGTCGAACGCCTGGCTGTGGGTGGTGGTGCCGATCGGCGCCCGCATCGGCTCGAGATCGTGGCTCACAATGAGCAGCGTGCCGCCGGGCCCGACGGCGTTAAGAATGTTGCAAATTGCTCGGCCATCGGGTGTGCGCGGGATCGCCGCGTACTGCGCCGACACGAGGTCGAACGCCGCGGTCTCGAACGCGTCGAGCGCGTTCGCGTCCTCGTGACAGCACTCCACACGGCGACCGCGGCGATCGGCCTCCGCGCCGACCCGGTCCAGCGCTCGCTGTGAAATGTCACTCGCAGTCACGCTCCAACCTCGCTCGGCTAGCCAGATGGCGTCGCCGCCTTCTCCGGCGCCAACGTCGAGCGCCCGGCCCGGGGCGAGGCCGCTGACCTCGTTGACGAGGGTACCGTTCGGGTTACCGCTCCACATCTGGTCGCTCCCATAGCGATGGTCCCAGTCATCCTCGGTGGCCGATGGCCGGGCCCCAGCGCGGACATCGTCGTGGGCAAGACTGAAGCTGATCATGGCGCCGACCCGGCTCCCGTGCGCGGCGGCCGATAACACTTGCTGGCTCGGGTCGGTCACATTGCCGGCGGCGAAAAGGCCCGCTACGCGTGTCTCCCCGGTCGTGGCGGTCTCAACGAAGTCGCCGAGCCCGCTCGGGTGCTCAGCTGGCTGAAGACCGAGCCCCGCGAACGGATCGGCGCGTACCCTGAACCGAGGACTGACCACGACGACCTCGGCGCCGATGCTTTCCTGGCCGGCCAGTTCGACCGCTGTGACATGGCCGTCGGCACCGGTGACGACCCGGGTCACAATCCCGCGCCGGGTACCCACGCCGCTGGCTGCCAAGGCTTCGAGCTCAGAGCCGTCCAAGTCGACCTGTTCGTGCAGCACAACGGTGAGGTGGGGGGTGAGCTGGCGGAACAACCCGGCAGTGTGGAGCCCCAATGGGTGGAAAACGATCTGGACGACGCGCCGGTCGCGGACCTCGAAGCCGTGGCAGAACGGGCAGTGGACGACGTCGCCCCCCCAGTGCTCAGCTATGCCCTCGATGTCGGGGAGCTCGTCCACCAGCCCGGTAGCGGCAAGAACTCGACGAGCAATGATGGAGTGACCGCCGATGAGTTCGACGCGGAAAAGGTCGTCATCCGTGCGGGTCACACGATGGGCGCAACCGGTGAGGACCTCTCCCCCGTAGCTGCGGACCTCTTCACGACCAACGCTTATCAGCTCTGAGGGCGGGATCCCTTCACGGCCGAGGTAGCCGTGCATATGTGAGGCGGGAGCGTTGCGCGGCTCGCCGGCGTCGACGACGATCACCGATCGGCGTTGGCGCACGAGTTGGAGGGCGGCGGCGAGGCCGGCGGCCGACCCGCCGATGATGGCGACGTCACAGTGCCGTTCGACCGTATGAGGGGTGTGGTCGTTCATGTCATCGACGATACAGTTAATTGCCGGGAGCGCATAGGAACTTGCAGTATTTGCAAGACGGATTGGGAGGGACGATGGCCGGCCTTAACGACATTGAGCAGGTGGTGCGGGCCCGGCTGCGCAGCCTGCGGAACACGCTCGGTTTGTCCCTTGACGAGCTGGCCGCACGCACCAACCTGAGCCCGTCCACCATAAGCCGGGTCGAGACGGGCAAGCGGACGATCAGCCTCGACATCTTGCTACCGCTGGCCAGCGCCCTGCAGGTCGACCTCGACGCACTGCTCGACGTGAGCAGCGACGAGGACGTGGTCATCCGCCCGCTACCGAACCGCTCGGGCAAGCGCACCACCTGGATGCTGAGCCGGTCCACCGGCAGCACGATCGCTATCAAGATGCGGCTCGAACCGACCCGTAAGACGGCGGAGCAGCGGGTGCACCCCGGTCACGAATGGTTCTTCGTCATTGAGGGACGAGTGCGCTTGTCCCTCGGCGAACGCGAGATAACGGTCGAAACGGGCGAGGCCGCCGAGTTCGGCACGATGACACCCCACGTGTTGGCAGCCGTCGACGGGCCGGCCGAGCTCATCGTGATCTTCGACCGCGACGGCCAACGTGCCCACGTCCACCACGAGAGCGGTAGCCAGCCGCCACGGTAGGCCCCCCGCCCCCGCTCAAACGGCACGGAGGTGCACCTGGAATAGCAAGAGGCTTTGGGCTTCGGGCCGTGTCCCCTATGACCAAGGAGGTAGGAATAGAGCATGAGTCTTGGCACATCGAAAACGATGAAGGCGTGGGTGGTGACTCAGCCCGGGCTGATCGAGACCAGCCCGTTGCGCTACGTGGAAAAGCCTGTGCCGACGCCGGCTACTGGCGAACTTCTCGTCCAGGTCCTGGCTTGCGCCGTCTGTCGCACCGACCTGCATGTCACCGAGGGCGATCTGCCGGAGCACCGTGAGCACGTCACGCCCGGCCACATGGTGGTGGGACTGGTCGCGGGATTAGGCGAGAGTGTCACTGACTACGCCATCGGTGAGCGGGTGGGCGTGGCATGGCTGCGGTACACCGATGGGACATGCGCCTACTGTCGCCGGGGCGACGAGAACCTCTGCCCTAACTCGCTCTACACGGGCTGGGACGCCGACGGCGGCTACGCGGAGTACACGACGGTTCCGGCGGCTTTCGCGTACCGGCTGCCGGCCGACGTCGGTGACGTCGAGTTGGCGCCCCTGTTGTGCGCCGGGATCATCGGTTACCGGGCACTGCTGCGGGCGGCGCTACCGGCGGGCGGCAGGCTCGGGTTGTACGGGTTCGGTGACAGCGCCCACCTCGTGGCCCAGTTAGCAGTGGCGCAAGGTGCCATTGTCCATGCCCTCACTCGCGGCGAAGCGTCCCAGCGCCTGGCGCTAGAGCTCGGCGCGGCGTCGGCGGGAGGCGCATACGACTCCCCGCCCGAACCGTTGGACAGTGCCATCCTGTTCGCGCCGGTCGGGGACCTCGTCCCGGTTGCAATGAGGGCGCTCGACCGTGGCGGGGTCCTGGCCGTCGCCGGGATCCACCTGAGCGACGTACCGAGGCTCAACTATGAAGACGAGTTGTTTTATGAGAAAGAACTACGCAGCGTCACGTCGAACACGAGGGACAATGGTCGGGAGTTCCTGGCTCTGGCCCTTCGGCACCACGTCAGGGCCACAACCCATGTGTACCCCATGCCGCAGGCTCAACAGGCCCTGCAGGACTTGAAGGCGGGCGTTTTCGACGGGGCGGCTGTTCTAGTTAACGAGGGGGTGTGACCGGGGGCATGTACCAAAGTCGAAGGCTCGGCGACATTCGTCGGAGCAACGACCGACTCCCGCTCGATGTACGGTACCGGCCGAGCAGCACACCATGCGTACATGACCAAACCATTCGAGTTAACCACCCCCGATGTTCTTCCAGTCGGCTGCTATTGCATCGACCCGTCTCGTTCGGTGGTGACGGTTCAAGACACGGCATCTCTTCGGGTTGGGTGGCGTCCGCGGGCGCTTCGAGCTGAACGCGGGCGAAATCTATATCGCTGACCCGGTAGGCGGTTCTTCCGCCCGCGCTCGGGTCGTGACCGCTAGCTTCCACACGGGTAACTCGGCGGCGACGCGGCAGTATTTTCTCCTCGTTTCCTGGACGCTCACCGGCACCCATTTCATCTTTTTCGCCTCTACCGGCCTGGACTACGCCGACGAACGGTGGGCGCTTCGCGGCAACCTGACCGTCCGCGGCACCACGAGTGCGTTGAGCCTGATATGCACAAGCCCTATGGAGCCATCACGAGCGTTTACCGCTTGTGCTGCTTGAAGGAAGACGGCGCCGCTAAGCGCCGGTCTGGTCGGCAAAATGAATATCGACTTCCTGGACAGGTGAGGTGTTCTGACCCTGTGGCTGGTCGAAGACGATCGCGCTGGGGGCTATCACGCTGTCCGTTGGGAACGAGAACGAGATCCTGCGCCCGGCGTCACTTGTAGCCGTCAAGTACCAGGCCCCGGCCGGGATGTCTTTTATCGAGTCAGTCTCGAGGCAAAGCGTGCTCTTCGGGACGCTGACGGTATAGCTATGAGCGGTCGACCCGTCGAGCATAGGGCCGTCCGGCGTGAGCGTCACCACGATCGACGACGTATTGGGGTCGGTCGCCGGGTAGGCAGTATTGCCCGGGTACCCGAACGCGCCGCAACCATTGGGGTCGTACAGCCTTACTATGGAGCCGTCGGTGGTGGACCGTGCGTAACCGGCAGGCCCGCTAGTGAGATCGGACCGGAACGTCAAATGCCTAGGGTCACGGTCGCTGACCGTAGTCAGATAGCGGTCCCATGTCCCGCCATGCCACGGGAAAGCAGCTTCCGCTTGCCAGGCCAGAGCACCGATCGTGTCAGGCGACCTGGCGATGCTGAAGTGCCCCGACCCGTCGGTGACGACCGATAACTGGACTGAACCGTAGATTGCCCCCCGGGGCGATGTCACCGCCGTTATGTCAACCCGCAGGTTCGCAAGTCGCTTCCCGTTCGAGTTAACAACCGTCCCTCCCACATCTGGGCTCCCTGAGGGGATCGGCGCTGCCGTGCACTGGGGCAGGCCAACGAACGCCGTGATCACATCAATTCCGAGGCGCGCTTCGGAGCCACGTTCGCCAGGCAAGCGTGCCGCGGCCGCCAGCGCCACTTGGCACAATTTAGAAGCGTGTGGGAGCGCGCTCCTTATTGTCGTCGCCAAAGCGGCAATCTGCTCGTAGCCCTGTGCCGGAAGCACCCGCTTCTGCGCAACCGCGTGATCCGCGGTCAGGAGTTCATTGTGGAGGCGAGACACGAGCACCGTGGGCGATGATGCCGTCGCTGCGCCCGCTGTACTGGCTAATAGCGCTCCCGCAGTGGGGCCGATGAGGAGCGCGCTCATGAGCCGGGAGCGCAGACTGCGGGAGAAAGCCCGCAACTGAGGCCCTACCGGGTTGGCGTCCGGGACCTTGTTAGCCGGTTCCAATTTTGCTCCCCTGCTCGCCGATGACTCCGTTCCAGGAGCCGGGCCTCGAACTCTCATTGATCCCGCTTGGAGATCTTCACGGCCCGACGCTCAACGCGGCTGCTCCGCTCGGTCCCCACCTAAATCTACATATGTGAAGGCGAGGAGGATGGGAGATGTAGTTCAGGCGTAGATCCTTTCTGCCAGGAGCCAAGATCCCGTGAAGCGTTCGAGGAGCGATCCTGCCAGTCGCCTTTAGACCGCTTAGGATCGCTGGTACTTCGCCGGCGAACCACCTTCACCGGAAATAGAGAGGGCTCTCGACATGCGGGAACTCCGGCTTGGTGGCGATTAGTACCTGGCCGGCCATAAACAGAGCAAAAGTACTAGCCAGGCATCGGCTCACCTCGTAATGCCCGCTGACTCCGTGATCGCTCCTTACGTACGGGCTTTTTGACAATGCGCCAAAATGGCCCGCCACATCGCTCAATTGAGCATGCCGCCGCCCGGTAGCCGCGGCCTGCGGCCCTGTTCCCACGCCACTGGTGCCCGCGCTGGGCACCGCCCTTGGTCAGCTGATCCCCCCCCGTCGTCGATTGATTACAGTTGACATCTCGTCTACACTCTGGTAGGTTCCTTATGCCCGGGTCGGCGCCGTTGGAGGGGTGGCCTTCACCGGCGGAGAAGGCAGCTTCGGGGGTTGCCTGGCCGGCGTACTGTTTATCGTGACCTTAAACCAGTTCATGTCGGCGTTGAATGTTTCTGCCGGCGTGGTTGATCTCATCTACCGTGGAGTGATCCTGTTCGCCTTGGCCGTATCCGGTTCAACCGCCACACGGGAAACATCGACGAGGAGCACTGGACGTAGAACGCCGGCTCCTGAAACATAACTGCAGTTGAAATCGGATGGTGGAAGTGACGTTTTATAGGGCATTGGCGACCTGATTTGGGCGTTGTCCCACCTGCCGCGCGCCGAATATTGGCGGACGAGATTGTCGAGGCGATCAGGGACGCCATCGTTTCGGGGCAGCTCAAATCTGGCGAGCGGCTCCCCGAATCCGCGCTGGCGAACAGTCTGCGCGTTAGCCGGGGCCGGTACGCGAAGCGCTGGCCAGGCTGTCACAAGAAGGGATTGTCCAGATCGAGCGCCACCGCGGAGCCAGCGTTACCCGGCTCGGCGTTGACGAGGTTGACGAGATCTATAGCCTCCGGCAAGCGCTTGAGTGCCTGGCCACTGAATGGCTTTGCCGGAACGCCACGGCCGACGACTTCGAGCGCATCTCGCTCGTACTTCGTCAGTGCGATCAGCTACCAGATCCGCTGTCGTTCACGGACATCGCCCACCTCGATGTTGCGTTCCACGACTCTGTCTTCCAAGCGGCTCATCATGAACGACTTTACGAGGCCTGGCTTTCCTTGCGTTCTCAAATTTTACTACTACTCGCTCGCAGTGGAGAGCTTCGTAAACACCCGGCTCAATCGTGGCGGAAGGACCACGAGGACCTCTTCGAAGTACTTGTCCGTGCTAAACCGGCAGAGGCTGTGAGAGTGGTCCGCGACCATATCGACGGGACCTACAGCCGCGTCCGGGAGCTGAGCTACGAAACGACCGGCAACCCTGTTCCCACCTCGACCCGTCCCAGCCTCCTGGCATTAGAGACGGCTATCGTCCCCGAGCCGACGCCGGCCACGCCGTACCGCACGCGGTCGGTTCCTTTGCGCCGGACGGTTGATCGGGTGGACGGGCGGACGCGAACTGGCCTGTCCCCTCCACCGGACAGGCCGTCCTCATGGGCTGGGGGCGCGATCCCTAAGTAGGCGCGAGGCAGGGTGACGACCTGGCGTGTGCACCAGTCGCCGACTTGACTTCCTATCACCGATAGGTAATACTCCTATCATCGATAGGGAGACGAGAGGTGATGCGTGGAAAGTAAAATCGCCAAGCGCCGTGAGGCCAGGATGGCGGGCATCATCGAATTCGCCTGGAAACTGGCCCGTGAGCAGGGTATCGCCGGGGTATCGCTGCACGCCTTGGCCCGGGAGGTCGGAGTGCGTCAGCCCTCGCTATATGAGTACTTCGACTCCAAAAGCGCCCTGTACGATGCGATGTTCGCCGATGGCAACCGGCAGCTCATAGAGCGTCTCGACGCCCTCAAGCTGCCCAGGGAGCCCCGCGCCGCTCTGAAGCGGTTCCTGTCCGTGTTCACGGCGTTCGGGCTGGAGGATCCCGCCCGTTACGAACTGCTCTTCCAAAGGCATGTGCCTGGCTTCACCCCGTCGGAGGGCTCGTACGCGTTGGCACAGGAAGTGCTGGTCCGGGCGGTTTCGACCATACAGGCCGCAGGGGTAACAGACCAAAGCGACATTGACTGCATCGTCTCGGTGACGGCCGGGCTCATGGAAAACCAACTCAGCAACGATCCCAGCGGGAACCGTTTTGTACGTCATCTCAACCATCTTGTCGACCTGGTCGCCGACGACGCCACCCAAAGGAGAAAGCAATGAACCCCGATCGGATCAACCGCAAAGAGGCTCGCCGGCTGGCCGAGGACGAGTTCGCCCGGTTTGCCGAATTGACCGCCTCGCTTACCGAAGAAGAGTGGGCCATGCCGACAGACTGCACGTCCTGGGATGTCCGCAAGATGGCACTTCATGTGCTCGGCTCGGCCGATGCCCAGGCCTCGGTGCGCGAGTTCGCGCACCAAATGCGCCGGGGAATGCCGCTCAACAAGCAGATCGAGTCTCACCACTGGGTCGACGGAATGAACGAGCTGCAGATCCGCGAACGCCAACACCTCTCTAACGCCGAACTGGTTGTCCAGCTCAAGGAGGTAGGCCCAAAAGCAGTGAAGGGCCGATGGGGTACCCCGCCGCCAATGCGCTACCTTCCGGTCCCGTTCGGGCCGCCCGTCGGGTGGGAACCGCTCAAGTACCTACTTGACGTGGGGTTCACGAGGGACGTCTGGTGCCACCGGATAGACGTCTGCTGCGCTACCGGCAGGCCGATGCACCTCATGGCGGAACACGACGGCCGCCTGGTCGCTGACATCGTGGCCGAGTGGGCATCGACCCACGGTGAACCGTTCGAGCTGGTCCTCCAGGGCCCGGCGGGAGGAGAGTTCACCCAGGGCGACAACGGCGAACGAGTCGAGATAGACGCCCTCGACTTCATCCGCACCCTCTCCGGCCGGATCCCCGGCTCCGGCGTGCTCAGCCATCCCCTCCCCCTCTAAGGAGACAATCCCATGACCGTCCGCATCGACGAAATCGCCGACCGCATCTACCGGATCTCCACCTATGTGCCCGACATCGGGCCGACCGGGTTCACGTTCAACCAGTACCTCATCGACGACGACCAGCCTTTGATCTTCCACACCGGGCACCGGGCAGTCTTTGATGGCCTAGCCAATGCCATCAGCTCCATCGTCCCCATCGACCAACTCCGCTGGGTGACATTCGGACATGTCGAAGCCGACGAATGCGGGGCCATGAACCACTTGCTTGCCGCCGCCCCCCAGTCCCAGGTCGCCCACGGAGCACTGGGTTGCATGGTGTCCGTCAACGACCTCGCCGACCGGACGCCTGTGCCGCTGAGCGACGGTCAGGTCCTCGACCTCGGTCACCACAAGGTGCGCCACATAGATACACCTCATGTCCCCCACGCCTGGGAGGCCCGCGTCCTTTATGAGGAGACGACCAACACTCTCCTTTGCGGCGACCTGTTTACGCAACTAGGCGACGGCCCGGCGGCAACAACCAACGACATCGTCGAGGCCGCCGGCCAAGCAGAAGACATCTTCCAGGCCAGTTGCCTTACCCCCAACACGGCGCCCACCATCCGCCGGCTGGCGGAACTGGCACCGACCACCCTCGCGGTCATGCACGGCACCTGCTTTTCCGGCAACGGATCGGAAGCGCTTCACCGCCTCGCCGACGACTACGACAACCGGCTCGCCGAAAACAGCCGGCGCTGACGTACCGCTCTCAGCCGCCAAAGGCTCGAAGTGGGTGAACCGACAATCAGGGCCCGATGTAGGTGGGCTGCGGGTCTCGTCCTCGGAGCATCATGCCCTGTCCTCGGGAGAACTTATGCTGGTCTGTCGTTGGTTTGTCGGCAGGATCCCTGACCTGCACGAGCCAAGTGGTCCGAGCTTCGTTGCTCCGGTTTACACCAGAGCCATGCACGGTCAGGTAACTGAACACCACAACATCTCCTGCCTCCGCCTCGACCGGATCGGCCCGGCTGATTGGCCACTCCCCCAGCGGTAGGTGATAGTTGCCTTCCTCGATGTGCTCCAGAGGCCCGAGCTTGTGGCTCCCCTTTACCACCGTGACGCACCCTTTCTCCTCGGGGGCCGCGTCGAGGTGGAAGATACAAGCCGCCACCCGGTCCAGCGTATGAGGGAAGAACGGGTAGTCCTGGTGAAGCGGGAACGGCGCTCCTTTTTCAGGGGGCTTCACAAACGCCTTGGTGTGGTGCAGCTGCAGGTCCTCCACCCCAAGCGCGGCCGCGGCGGCGTCGACAAAGCGGCTGTCGACGAGCATGCGGCTGAAGACCGAAGAATAGAACTGTATGTCGTGCATGCCTTGCAGTTCTTGTTTGTCCTCAGCCCCGGCGACCTCTCGCGCCGACCCCCAGGCCCCGTCGCGCCCGGTCAGCACCCGCTGGAAGAGGTCGTGCACCTCTTGCCTCATCTCTCTGGCCTCTTCGGGGCTGATGAGCCCCTTGACCAGCACGTACCCGTCCCTCTGGTAGGCATCGTGGATGGCTCCCCGGTCGGTCGGAGTGCTCACTACGGTCGTCATCTCTGTCTCCTTTGTCACAGGACTTGTTCCTCGCGCCGGGCGTTCGGTTGGCCCAACGGCCGGTGCGCTCCGGCTCGAGCCGTTTTGTACGCCAATCAGCCGTGGATCGACCCGGTGGTTTCCCCGAGCGGCATCGCCGTGCGGCCGTGGTGGCAGGCGAGGATCTCGGCCATGATGGCGAGAGCCACTTCTGGGCCCGCCGGCCGCCAAGGTCGAGACCGATCGGGCGGTGCACTCGCCCGAGCTCGGAGGGCTCGAGGCCGAGGGCGGCGAGCTCGTCCATCCGCCGCGACTGAGTACGGCGCGAGCCAAGGGCACCGATATAGGCAATGCCCCTCCTCAGGCCCGAAGCTAATGCAGGCACGTCCACTTGCGGGTCGTGGCTGAGCACGATCAGGGCTGCGCATTGGCCGGACCAGTCGAACAGGCCGTCGAGCCCCGTCAACCCGTCGGTACCGCGTGTCTCCCAGCCCAGAAGCGCCGCTTGGGCGCGGATGGCGTCCAGCAGCTCGCCACCACCTACCACTGTCAGGCGCGGTTCGGGCACCCAGGCGTCCAGCAAAAACCTGGAACCCTCGTGCTCGATGATGTGGTTGGTGCTCCGCCCAGCGCGAAGCGTTTCCCGGGCACTTTCGAGCAATTCAGCGGGAAATGCCGGGCCGAACACGCGGCCATTGGCGGTGACTACGGCCACTTCTGGGCCTTGCATCCGGGTCAAAAGAGCCACGGGCGATCGCGCCGCCAGACGGTCCCAGAGCTGCGAAGGGACCGCGGCCGCGGCTTGTAGCACCAGCTCAACCCGCCCGCCGCACGCCAGCCCGTTGGCCACCGCCTCTTTGTCCCCGATGTCGAGGGTCAACTCGACCAGCGAGCAAGCTGGATCCGACGCCAGCACGTCGCGCCCCGCTTGGGCCAACTCTTTCGCAGCCATGGCGGCCAGCGCCCCACCTTCCACCCCTCCGTCACCGTCCACCACGACGAGACCATCGTCGCCGGCCGGCAATGTGGAGAAACCCTCTACCCGGACCACTCTCCCTATGGCAAGGTCGTCGCCGGCCGCCGCCCGCCTACCTACCACCTGAGCCAATTTCTCCACCACGCCAGACACTAGTGGGCCATACGGAAGTTAAGGTCATTCGTTCTTTGGCTTGGCCTTGAAGGGACCTGCGCCCGGTGGCTTGTCTGCGCCCCGGGGCCGCGCCACCTATTGCGACCTTGCTCGCTGAAGGCGCAAGATCAAACGGTGACGTTCAGGGGCCAGCTCGCGGCGCTGACCGTTGCCCTAGGGACCGTAATAGGGTTCGCAGGGCCCACAAACATCGGCCCGGCCCCGGCCGCTGCCAACCCGCGAGCGTCAACACGGCAAGCTTCACCATCGCTGGGCAGACAGCTGGCGGAGCTGGCTGGCACCGGGAGTGCCGCCTTGGACTGGTTCGGCGCTTCGGTCGCCGTCTCCGGCAACACGATCGTGGTTGGCGCGCCAGCGGAACCTCTTCTTTCCGCCGGCGTCGGCCGGGCGTACGTTTTCACCAAAACAGCCACGGGTTGGCATCAGAGTGCCGAACTGCACAACCCTGACCCTCTTGGCCCCGACTGGTTCGGCGACTCTGTCGCCGTCTCGGGCAACACTATCGTCGTCGGTGCTCCGGCCATATCCGTCTTGTCCTCCGGGCTCGGCCGCGCCTACGTCTTCACCAAGACGGCCACCGGTTGGCACGAGAGCGCCCAACTGGAAGGCCCCGGCACAACCGTGGGCGACTGGTTCGGCGACGCCGTCGCCGTCTCAGCCCGCACCGTGGTGGTCGGTGCACCCAGTCACGACGCGAAGGCTGGAGCCGCGTACGTGTTCACCGACTTTGGCCAGAGTTGGCGAGCTATACAGCTAAAGGGCTCAGATACTGTCGCGAAGGACGATTTCGGCGGCTCGGTCGCCGTTGCCGACAACACCATCGTGGTCGGCGCTTTCGGCCATGCGTCCGAGGCCGGCCGAGCGTATGTGTTCACAAAGAGCCCTAAGGGGTGGCACCAGGCAGCCGAGCTGTCTGGCTCGGATACCGTCGCCGGCGACGCCTTCGGTGATTCGGTCGCCGTCGGGGGCAGAATTATCGCCGTGGGGGCAGGACTTGCCGCCTCAGACGCAGGCCGGGTGTACATGTTCACCAGGAAGGCCGCAGGCTGGCACCAAAGTGCCGAACTGGCCGGCTCCGACAACGTCGCCAAGGATGATGATTTCGGCGACTCGGTCGCCGTCTCGGGCGACAGTGTCGTCGTGGGCACCTTCGCTCAGGGATCTAGACCAGGCCTGGCGTACCTGTTTACGAGAACGGCGACGGGTTGGCGCCAAACTGCGGAGCTGGCGTCGGGCGCCAGTACGACCGGGGGTAACGAATTCGGTTATTCAGTGGCGATTTCCGGCGACACGATCGCGGTCGGCGCCAAGGGGCAGGATTCAGGCGCCGGCCGAGCGTACCTGTTCGAGGTGTAGCGTCAATTTCCCCTCACCAGGTGGAGCTTGCCGGCTGCCACGAGCGGGGCACCGGTTTACCGTCGAGGCGTCCTGTTACCCCTTGACCGTCCGCGGTTAAAGTGATATCAGTTTGATATAGCCATAAGGCAGGTACCACTTTGATCGTGAGGGTCGCCCGGAAGGAGAGCGAGGACCCGTGAAAAAGAGCTCTGTTTCCCACGTCGTAGCCTGGGCAGGCAATTTGCCCATTTCCCGGGGGACGGGACCATCAAAAGAGCGTGATGCCCGTGGGCGACCAACCGCTCGACAGAGCGGGGCGCCACATCCCTGTGAGCGGGAGCGCCCAGGTCGAGGGCTCCTCCGAGGAGCCCTCCGCAGCGCCTTCGTGCTGGCCCTGGTTTCGGCGGGCTGGTGCTCGGCCAGCCCCGCGGCGAGCGCGTCTAGCCGGATACCGGAGCAGGCGGGCCACCAGGGGGCGGGTCTCGTCTGGATCTGCCAGCCCGGTCAGGCGTCGGGCCCCTGCAACGCCAGCCTCGCCGCTACCACGTTGACCTCCGCCGGCACCTTCAAGCCAGCCACCTGGCCGCGCTCGACGCTGGCGTCGAAGTTCGACTGCTTCTATGTCCACCCGACAGACAGCCTGGCCGACACCGCCAACACCGGGCTGGCGCCGACCCGGTCGGACACCATTACCGCCGTCGAGCAGGCCGCGCCGTTGTCCGCGGTCTGCAACGTCTGGGCACCGGCTTATCACTCCCAGACTTGGCAAAGTGTGCGCAAGGGGCTCGCCGGCGACGATGCCCTCATGCGTTCGACGTTCACCGTCGCTTACAACAGCTTGCTCCCCGAGTGGCAGTGGTTCCTCACCCATACCCAGGGCCAGCCGATCGTCCTGGTCGGGGACTCGCAGGGCTCGGCCATCCTTATCCACCTCATCTCCGACGAGCTGGACCACCAACCGTCCGTGTTGCACCGCCTCCTGGTGGCGCTCATCGTCGGCGGCAACCTGCAAGTCCCAGTTGGAAAGACGGTCGGTGCCACCTTGACCAAGGTCCCGCTCTGCACCTCCGGCATAGAGACCGGTTGCGCCATCGCCTTTTCGTCTTACCCTTCGGAACCACCGGCGGACTCGGTGTTCGGCCGGCCCGGCCAGGGGACGAGCCTCCAGTCAGGCCAGACGGCTAAAGCCGGCCAGCAGGTGGCGTGCGTCAACCCGGCGGCCCTCGCCGGCGGCACGGCAAATCTCGACCCCTACTTCCTCACCCTCACCCAGACCGCGCCGGACCCATATATCGAATTCGCGCTGAAAAAGCCGGTCCCCACACCGTGGGTCACCTACCCCGGGCTGTATTCGGCGAGCTGCAAACAAGGGGGCGGCGCCACGTGGCTACAGGTCTCGAGCCTGGAAGGAGCGAGCCGCGCCCGGCCCCTCGTGAACACCAACGAGGTGGGCAATCTTGGCGGTACGGGCCGGCCTGGGGCTACCACGGCTACGAGTACGGCCTCAGCCTCGGCAACCTGCTCCGCGACGTCGCCGGTGAGGAGGCGGCATGGGAGTCGCGCCACTGATACTGAGGAGGACGGCTCGCCCGTTCGGGTACTAATTACCCTTGTCTCTTGGGTAAGAAGCTCTCCGCCAGCTCACGCTTCAGCACCTTGCCGACGCTGTTCCGCGGCAGTTCCTTCACAATCTGGATCTCCGACGGCCACTTGTAACGAGAAAGCTGAACCCCAACATAGTCTTTGAGGCCGGCCGTACCGACTTCCTCGGCCACGACAAAAGCCACGACTCGTTCCCCTTGCTGTTCATCGGGCACGCCTATCACCGCCGCCTCGGTAACCCCCTTGTACGACAACAGGACGTCTTCGACCTCCCCTGCGCCGACCCGGAACCCGTTTGTCTTTATGAAATCAGACCTTAACCGCCCCATTATCATGAGATCGCCGTCCGGTTCGATGACGGCGCCATCTCCGGTCTTGAACCACCCGTCGGTCGAATAGGAAGCGCTCGTCTCGGCTGGCATGCCGATATAACCCTCAAAGAAATAGTTTCCGCGCACCTGAAGCTCCCCCATCGACTCCCCATCAGGCACAACCGGGTGGCCCAACTCGTCAACGACCCGAGCCTCAACGCCCCGCAGTGCCGTCCCGACGGTCCCCGGCCGGCGTTCTTCCTGTGCTCGGGCGCTAAGAGTAATCTGAGTTTCCGTCATTCCGTAGCGTTGCAATGGCCGACATCCGGTCAGGAAGCTGAGCGTATTGAACGTCGAATCGGGCAGAGGCGCGCTTCCTGACACGAGAAGCCGGGCGCCTCGGAGCGCGTTGGCAGAGCTCTCGTCCTGGCAAATGCGGCCCACACTGTGGGAACGCCAAAATACAGCGAGCCCTTCGCGCCCGCGTAATCCGTCGGTCGGGCGCGAAGCGTATGTGTAACCGGCGACCCCACGTGAAGTGGGCCCAGGATACCGAGGACGAGGCCGTGAATATGCTGAAGGGGGAGACCGTGGACCAGCTCATCGTCTTCGCTCCAGGCCCAGGCCTCCGCCAGGGCGTCAAGGCACTGCTCAATTGCCCGGCCCGAGAGCCTGACCCCTTTCGGCCGGCCTGTGGTACCCGAGGTGTACAGGATGAGTGATGATTCGTTCGTCAACCGAGAGCACTGAGCCCCCCTTTTTCTTGTGAAGGCGAGGTGGCGCCAACTGATCGCACGACAACCCGGGTACTTCTCATCGTCGGGGCCAGCCACGAATATCTGCGCACCCGAGTCGCCGATGATGTGCGCACGCTCTGGACCGCTGGCCGTGGGTGGGACGGGCACAACGCCCTCGCCGGCAGCCAGGCAACCGACCAACGCGGCCACATACTCAACGGTCGGCACGGCCTCGAGCGCGACGACGCCTTGGGACGAGAGACAGTGCGCCGCCATCCCAGCTCGTTCGAGCAGCTCGGAGGCCGAGAGAGCCTGGTCCCCCATCCGCAAAACGGGTCGACCATTTGTGCCGTCGAACAGTGCGCCCAGGAGCATGTACAAATCTCGCGCTAGTTACTGCCGGCCCCAAATTTGGCGAGGTGAGACAGCCGCGGCCGCGTGAGCCGGTTGATGTGCACGAAATGGCTATATCACGCTACGCGGACTTCATACCACTCCTTGTAGCGGCCGCGCAGAGCGGCCAGGCGCTTTCCGGGAGTGATAGGGACAGCGCGAGATAATCGCCGACGTGAAACTCACCAAGCTCGTGGGCCGGGCTCGGGAGCCAACGTGCGATCCCACACGCCTGCGATCCCACAGGAGGGACATGTAGATGAGTGAGCCGATCTTGCCCCAGGTGAAGAACATCGTGTTCCTCATGCTAGAGAACCGCTCGCTCGACAACCTGCTCGGCTGGCTCTACAACTGGCCGCCGGATTATCTGCCTCCGCCAACGCACGTCTTCCCTGCGGGTAGCCCCACCGGGTACGACGGCCTCGCCGCTGGGCGCTACTCCAATCCTGCGTACACGTGGACCGGCAAGGTCAATGACTATCCCGTGGTGCCGGTCCCGACCGGCCTCGGCGCCGACGAGGACCGCGTCCCGGCGTACGACCCCTATGAGGAAATGAAGAAAAGCAGCTCCTGGAAGGGCGTTCTCAACCAGCTCTTTGGCCATCAGGATGTGGTTCCAGGTCTCCCGGCACCGGCCGGCGGGCCGGCAGACATGAAAGGTTTCCTCCAGGACTATTACTCGTCCTACATGATTGGTTGGCAGGGCCTCGATATCCTCTGGGCTTACCCGCCCGATCAGCTGCCGGTTATCAATTCCCTCGCTCGGAACTTCGCCGTGAGTGACCGCTGGTTCTGCTCTGTGCCCACGCAGACGAACCCTAACCGTGCCTTCTCGCTCTGCGGCACGTCCCTCGGGCGCGAGAGCAACGAGAGCATCTTTGCCACCGAGCAGTTCGATGTACCCACCGTCATCAACTATCTGGCGAAGGCGGGCAAGACCTGGGGCCTCTATTTCACCGACAAGTGGGTAGGCGAGAAATCGTACACGGAATATACGTTCCCTCAGATCTCGATGGCCGGCGGTGAGTTCGGCACCATCGCCCAGTTCCTGGCCCGAGCCAGCGACGGTACGTTGCCAAACTTCACTTATCTCGAGCCAGCTTGGGGATTTGGCAAAGGGGCGCTCTACAAGCAGGGCACGGACTACCACCCTCCGACGCACGTGCTGCCAGGCGACAAGTTCCTGAACGATATTTACCAGGCACTGCGAAGCAGCCCGCAATGGGGGCAGACCCTGTTCATCGTCACGTTCGACGAGCACGGAGGCACTTACGATCATGTCAGCCCGCCCTGGGGCGCCATCAGCCCGGACCAGAACATCGGTAAGGACGGTTTCAGGTTCGATTTGTTCGGAGTGCGTGTGCCGACGCTTCTTATTTCACCTTTCGTGAAGGCCTCGACCGTGTTCCGAGCCCCAAACGGAAGCTCCTACCCCTTTGACCACACCTCCTTCATCAAAACGCTGCTGCTTTGGGCCGGCGTCGACCTCGGGACTGTTAATCTGGGCAAGCGGATGCCCCAGGCGCCGACCTTTGAGGACGTGCTCGAACCCGATCACGTCAACGACGGCAACCTAGAACCTATGGCGCCACTGCCCGACAGTCTCTCTCCCGCCGAACGTGAAGATGACCCACCAGGGGGAGCGGGCCGGCCACTCAACCATTTGTTCGAGGGGATCGGGGCCGCAGCGACTAAAGCAATGGTCGAGAGCGGTGATATCGCCACCGTTCAAGCAGATATTGACCGGTACCGTCGGGATCCCGAGAAATTCGAGGCTATGCTCGATGTGAGCAACAAGTGACCTGAACTAACGACCGGAGCCTGAATCAGGCGACGCAGAACTCGTTGCCCTCAGGGTCGGCCATGACGATGTGGTGCTTGGGGTACTCCTTGAGCATGGTGGCGCCGGCGGCGACCAGGCGTCGGGCTTCGGAAATGATCCTCGGCCAACGCTCCTCGTCGGGACCAGTCCCACTCGTACCGAGCTCTGGAGGTGTAGGCGTGCTGCTCGATCGTATGTATGTCGCGAAAGTAACGCTGGAAGCGGTGCTCATCGCGAATTCCAGTTGCCCCGACGGCCTTATGCACGAGGTCGACAACTCGCACCGAGGCGGCCACGGCGTATGTGGCAGCAAGCTGCAGCTTCATCTTGCCCGGCATGTCGATAAGGTTCCCTTCGAGAGCCTTATCCCAGACTTCTCGCAACGCTTCGTACAGATATGCCCGGCCGGCGCCAAGTGTGGCCTCTGCCTCGCCGATCGCCGCTTGAATTGCGGTGCGGTCCCTCAGCGATGTTGCCAAGTATGCTGGTGTCTTTTTCGCGGCCAGCTGCAACAAATCTTCGATTGCGGCGCGCGCGATCCCGAGTGCCGGCGGCGCCAACACGGATATCGCGTTCCAGACGGTAAATTTGTATAAGGGCCCTCGGTACGCACTGCCCGGGTTCTCGTATGGGGCCAGCACTGCGGTACAGCGCGACGGGACGAACACGTCGGTAATCAGCACATCATGGCTACCGGTCCCCCGCATGCCCAATGTCCGCCAGGTGTCGACGATTACAGCCTCGCTCGCCGGGCACATCGTCAACAGGGTCACCGGGGACCCATCTGCGTCCAGCCGTTGACTGTCACCGTCATACACCTGAGCTAACCCGAGGAACCAATGAGCCTGGTGCGCGCCGCTGACGAATGGCGTCTGGCCGGTGACACGATACCCACCGTCGATCGCGACGGCGCGGCGGGGCGGGAAAAACGACCCGGCGAAGCTCGCTTCCGGCTGACCGTAGATCTCCTGGGCCTCGTCATCCGGGAACCACGCTCCGATTGAATCGATTCCCGAGGAAAGCTGAAGGTTCCATCCGGCTGCGCTGTCGATCCGTGAGACTTCCTCAATAACCTCAAACGCCGTCATCGGGTCGACCTCGAGCCCGCCAAAGGCCTTTGGCCGCCAAAGTCGGTAGAGCCCGCACGCTCGCATCGCATCTGCGACGGCATCGGACAGGCGCCGATCTCGTTCAGCATCTTCTGCGTGCGCACGGATGACCGGCTCGATCTCGTGGACAGCATCCAGCAGGGGAGAAACAGGTGCACCGGTACTAAGAGACATCACTTGCCCCCGTTCAGAGAGCCACGCTCAATGCCTGGTTGGGGGTGACTATAGTGCGCTATCGGCGACGCATGCCGGGTTGTCCCGCACCGAGTGTACACCCCGAAAAACGCCCTAGGAACGGGCCGTTCTTCCTTCCTTGCGCCATCACCGCCCGGTTGCCGGGCTCCCCGAAGAGGTCAGGCCTTCAAGCCTGAGAACACTGAGGTGGCAAAGCCCTCGGTGTCGTCGCTGCCAGCCAGGATGACCGAGGCCAAACCGAGCCGTTCGGCCCGCTCTTCCAACAAATCGACCATTCGCTCGGGTGGCCCGACCAGGGCGAACGGGCACTGGCCGAGGGGCACCGGCTCCAGCCCGTACTGCTCGCACAGGCGCCGTTCGTTCTCGTCGATGTCCCCCGCCGGGCATTGGACCACGTGGGTCAGCATCACGCTCATCGTCGGGGTCGGCCGTCCGGCCTCGGCGGCTGCCCCGGCCACAGTGCTGACGCTCTCCTCCAAGCCGGCCACCGTGCCAGCGAGACGTTTGCGGTTGTCCTCGATCACGGTCACCGCGCCGCCGATAGTGGCGCTCACCTTCCCGGCCTTTGTTGGCGAGTTGAGGTCGACGTGGTCCGCGTAACGGCCGCCCATCTGCAACGCCTGAGCACTCCCGGCGCCGAGCATCAGCCGGGGCGGTACCCCGGGGTCTGGTGAAAGGGGCAGCTCGTCAGCGACGATCTGCGCGCCATGAAGAGTGGCGAAGCCGTCATCGAAGAGCTGGCGCCCGAGCACCATGGTCTCCTCCAGTCTCTGCATGCGTTGGCCGTGGGACTGCCAAGCCAGACCAAGAGCCTCGAACTCCTCACGGTTCCAGCCGGCCCCGAGACCGGCATAGACGCGCTCACCTCCAAACAGACGAGCCAGTTGAGAAAAGTGGCGCAGTAGCAACGCAGGGTGCTGAAGACCGGCGTTGGCGACGACAGTACCGAGCTTGGCCCGCTCTGTCACGGCCCCCGCTGCCGCCAACAAGATGTAAGGATCGGACGGCCGCCTGGCGGTGCGACGGGAGCCTTCCATGTCGAAGAACAGGTGGTCGGTGGCGAACATCCCGGACACCCCCACCTCCTCCCAGCGGCGGACTTGTCCTGCCAGTTCCGCCATACCTGCGACACGCGACCCGATTACTGCCCAGAGCTCCATAGCGTCGACCATAGGCGACGACGGGCTGGCACGAAGCAGGCCGGCTGAATGCCAAGTTGTCTGAGCCCTAGCCGACCTAAACCGGGTTGGGGAAGGACAGTAATGACGCTTGCACATGTAACCCAGACACGAGGAACCCAAAAGGAGCCCAGCACTACTAGCACCGAGCCGGTGCTGGTGATCGAGCACCGAGAGGCACTCATCTACATGATCTGCGCCGCCGCCGAGCTGGAGCACGCCCTTATGTGCGAATACCTATTTGCCGCCTTCAGCCTCAAAGAGAGCCAGGACGAGGGCCTAACCCAGGAGCAGGTCGTCGCCATCAATCGGTGGCGGTCGACCATCTTCGGGGTCGCCAGCCAGGAGATGCTGCACCTTGCGCTGACAGCCAACATGCTGACCGCACTCGGGGCTTCCCCGCACCTTTCGAGACCCAATCTGCCCCAGCCGGCCCGACACTACCCGGCCGCCGTCAGACTGGCCTTCCTCCCCTTCGGGGAGCAGGCGCTCCGCCATTTCCTCTACCTCGAGCGCCCGGAGGGGATGGCCCTGGACGACGCCGAAGGCATGGGCGCGCTGGGTGAGGCCTCCCCGTTAATGACGCCCGAGGACATCGTCCCCCATGGCCAAGAGTTTTCGACCGTCGGGCATCTCTACCGCTCCATCGAGGAAGGCTTTGGGCACCTAACCGACAAGCTGGGGACCGAACGTCTATTTGTCGGCCCCGCCCAGGCCCAGATCACCGGAGCCGCATTCGTGTGGCCTCAGCTGATCCCCGTCGTCGATTTGCCCAGTGCGAGGGCCGCTATCGAGGAGATAGTCGAACAGGGCGAAGGCCCGCGCGGCGATTGGCGCGAAGCCCACTTCGGACGCTTCAAGGTTGTCCTCGATGAGTTCCGGGCCATGAGAGCAGCCGACCCAGCTTTCGAGCCGGCGAGGCCAGTTGTCGCGGCGAGAGTGCGCCCAGGCGAGGGAGATGCGACCGGCCCGCTCATCACCGACCCCACCACGGCCAAGGTCGCTGACCTCTCCAACGTGGTTTACGAGGTGTTGCTACTGCTGCTCTACCGGCTCCTCGCTCGCATCGACGAGACCGACGAGGAGGCGACCACGTTAGCCAATGTCGCCGTCGGGCTTATGGTCCAAGGAGTGGGGCGCGTCGCCAAGGTCCTCAGCACCCTGCCAGTGGGGCCGAGTTGCCCGGGGCCACGGCCGGTCCTCCGTTCGAGCTGTTTTACCAGCCCGACTACCTGCTGCCCCACCGCGAGGCGGCGTGGCTCCTCATAAGCGAGCGACTGGCCGAGGCCGGTGCCTTCGCCGAGCGCCTCTCGGCGACGGTGCCGACGCTTAGCCGCGTGGCCACGGACCTATCTCGTCACGCTGAGACGATCGCTTCACACGCCAAGCGCACGGCCTAGCGCTGGGCGGGGCGGCCGACCGGGCGTGGCCGTTACGGTGCGCCGAAGGGCGCTTGGCGATCAGGTGCGGGCTATCGACGTACTCGGCTTGACGCCTGGCGCCCCTCGAACGTATGTTCTAGCCATGACGCACCCGAGTGGACTGACCGAGGACAGGCTCGCCTCGCTCTACGTCGCAGAGGGGTTCGGGGGTGAGAAGACGATGCGGGCGATGGTGATCCGAGAACTCATCGACGAGATCCGAGTGCTTCGCTCTGAGCTTCTCCAATTCGAGCCACGCCCAGATTTGCGCGGGCGGACCTGCGACGAAGGCGGTTAGCCACAAAAACCCTGCAATCATGGCGACTTTTGCGCGCCAATCGCTATCATCCGCACATCTCCGCGCAAAGGTCGGCGCCCTGCCCGCTGCCGCTCGGCACCTCCCTGCTGCCGGCGGCGCCCTCTCGGCAGCGCCCGGGATGCAGAGTTGCGGCCGCGGTACGGCCGTCGCAGTCGTCCCGGTGCCCGGCATAGACCTCGGAGCTCGGCCGGGGGTGCGACCCAAAACCCGAAATCGTCCATTCGGCCGCTCGTCGATGACAGTCGATGACCTTCGATTACCGACTTAGCGCTGCGGGTAGATGGTCTCCGCCGGGCTCTTGTTGCTGTGCATCGTCCAGAGCAGGTCAGCGAGGTGGGCGGGGTCGACCGTGGGGCCCAATCCCTACCGGCGCCGGCGGCTTTGGCCTTCTCGACATCAGTATGGAAGCCGCTGTTCTCGATAATGGCGCCGATGTAGAGCATGCCGACGTAGACGCCTTTGTCCGCCATTTCGGCGTGCAATGACTGCAAGTAGTTGCGTTGTGCGGCCTGCGCCGGGCCAGGGCCGCTCAGGTTGGGCAGGCCGTGGACGGTACTAGCGCCCTGGGCGGTCAAAATGGCGCCTGAGCGCGCCTCGACCATGTGCGGGAGGAACTGCTGTACCAGGGCGAGCAGCGAATAGACGATTAGCGGCATGAAATCCTGGACGCGTTGGGGGGTGAGGCCGGCGGCCGGGACGAACCCCTCTGTTGGCGTCGGCGCGTAGTAGAACGCATCAAGGTCGCCGGTCGCAGCGCAGACCTGTTCGGCCACGCCGGGGATGGCATCGGTGGCGGCCAGGTCAGCGGTGACCACGTGGGCGCGGACGCCTGCAGCGGCCACGTCGCGAGCCAGCAATTCGAGGGGTTCCCGGCGGCGGGCGACGAGCACCACGTCGTAGCCCTCTTGTGCGTAGCGGTGGGCTACAGCCTGGCCAAGGCCCGGACCGGCTCCGAACACCGCGATCGATTTGGTCATCCAATACCTCCAGGAGCACGAAAGTCCGGAGCAGTCTGCATGACCGGCGGCCCCAGTATCAAAGCGCCCAGGGCGATGTCAGTGGTCGGCCTGGAGCACCGGGGTGCCCAGCGTGCTCACCCATCGGGTGGAGCCGCTCATGCGACCTTCGAGGCCCGGCGAGGACAGGTCGCCGGTGTAGCCAAGGGTGAAGGCTCCATTGGTGTAGGGCCCAGGGGTGGAAACGTACACGCCGTTCTGTTCCATCGTCACAGCGGTCATGCTGCCGGTCCCCGTGACACCGCAGCCGGAGAAATCGACCGGCTTGTCGTAAGGGGCCAGCGTGTCGACGTTCCCGGTGGCACTGTTTGTCGGAGCCTCGACGATCCACTCTGCCGTGTCACCTGGCCCGGCGTAGTCGAAACCGCCCTGAGACCAGCTAGCTCCGGAAGTGTTATCGGTCATCGAGATGGCCCACGTTCCCCCAGATTGCCCTGAGATCTCGACGGTGACGGTATCGCCAGCGCTGACAGTTATGTCAGGTATTGGCCCTTCTGAGGTCGACCCGTTGCCAATAAAGAATGTCCACGGGCAAATATGAAAGCTGTTTGGGGTATAAGACCCGTTGGAGTTTATGGCTGTCCCATTGCACGGCTCCATGCTTTCCATGATGCCGGCCTGAATGAGGTCCTGCGATGCGCTTGTGCCTCCATCGATCCCGACCCACTCGGCCATCACATCGGATGCCTGGGTGCCGTCGATGAGCTGAGACGCGTTGAAGCTCCCCTTTATAGCCGTGAAAGGGCCCCCAATATCAACATAGCCCGACCAGTTTGGTGAGGTTTCTCCCTTGCTATTAGGGCCCGTCGTCGTTGTCACTCCCGGCAGCGTGGTAGCCGTCACGCTCGGCAGCGTGGTCGTCGTTAGCGGCAGGGTAGACGTCGTCACCGCAGACGTCTTGGTTGTACGGGGTGGCGGTGCGTCGAGAGTCAAATAGAAACGGCGAACGGACGAAGAGGAGCGGTTGCGGGCCAGCAGAGCGAAAGCAACTTTACGATTTGTGCTCCCCTGGTTGGAACCGACGGTCACGTGGGCCGAGTAGCTCCCGCTGATGCAGGTCTTCGGGTCATGCGAGTAGATGACCGGGAAGGACTGTTTTGACAGCAACTCTATTTGGCACGACGTCGCATTCTCGACATCGCCAACGACGATGACATTCCCTCCGGTTGCCGACAAGACGTTCGGGGCCGCCGATATTGACCCGATCAAAACAGGTAGGGACGAGGCCGAGAAGACAGTACTGGCCTCGGAGATGGCCGGGGCTGCCAGCGCCCAAGCAACTACCAGGCCTAACGTTGCAAATGCAGCACGAGTTTTCTTTGCCACCCGCCGTCGGCCCTCTCGTTCTGCGCGCCCGACATGCGTCACCAACTGGCTATCGGCCGTCTTCGGGTGCCGGTTAAGCACCGAGCAGCCCAGGCGCCTACTCGCACACCGCAGTCCCGGCATCGTTTCGATCTACGTGACCACCGATCCGGGGTCGACGGGTGAAGCTGAGCGGATCCAGTTCAAAAACCTGGCGACCGAGGCGGTGCAGCAGCTTGGGGACGCCGGTGCTCCGGCTACCGATCTGGCGCCATTGCAGGAAGAGCTGGCGGACCTCGCCGATGACGACACGTTTTGGCGCTACCAGGCGCGCAGCCTGGCCACGTTCGCCACACCTCTGTCCCTGGTGACCTTCCGACTGCCGAACCGCCTGGTCTCCAATTTCGTACTGGCCAGGGGCGTACGCTGATCGACCTGGCCGACGTTGCCCGAGCGGCCACCTTCGGGCGGTCGACACGGTGCTGGTGGATATCGACACAGTCGTCCCTGGCACGATCGACGAGGACAGCGGCACAGTGACGTTCGCACCCGAGAGTGCGACGAGCTACGGCGTGGTGGACGAGATCGCCCGCCGGGTGTGGCTCAACAGCGGTCGAGTCCTGGCCGTCCGCGAGGATGACGTCCCCGGGGAAGCAGGGCGTGGCGGCCATTCTCCGGTACGCGACATAGCCTCAGACCCGCACGTCGAGACCCGAGCTGGCCTGCGGGTGGGCCCGTCTGTTGGGTTATGACTCGAAGTCGGGCGTGGCGGAACGCACGAATTGGCTGCGGTCCTTCGGCTCTTCCCAGTCCTCTTGCCGGCCGAGCGCGGTGAGATCTAGGAAGTAATAGGACCCTCCGGTCGATTCGAGGCCGCGAGCGTACTGGGAGTAGGTGTGGTACACGCCCCCCGTCGCCTGCAGGAAGCAACTCTGCCCAGGCATGTCGTAGGGTTGTTCGGCGGTCTTCATGCTCTCCTGGCCCATGGCGGCGAACTCGTCGAGCGTGCGGTAGTTGTAGTCGGGGGCTACTTACTGCCCGCCCGTTCCGGGATAGTTGTCTCATCGAGACCCACCGAGAACGGGCGACGGTCTCGCAGGAAGGGGTAGGCCTCGCGCACCGCCCGTACCCGAGCCGCGCTCACCTCTACATGCAACGTCTCTTCGCCATCACCGGCCTCGGCCAGCACCTCACCTAAGGGCCCAACAGCTATGGTGCCGCCCCCGTAGTGCAAACCCCCGCCAGTGCCGACCCGATTAGTGGCCAGTACGTACGCCTGGTTTTCGATTGCCCGCGCTACTGCCAAAGCCCGGAAGTGGCTCTGTCGCGATGAGGGCCAATTGGCCACTACCAGGTAACAATCGGTCGACGTGGCCAGCGCCCAGAAGAGGTCGGCAAAACGAAGGTCGTAGCAGACAAAGGGCGTCAGAGCGGTCCCCTCCCACTGGAAGGTGGAGACCGAAGCCCCGGCGGCGTAGTGTTTGTCCTCGCCGCCGTACGAGAACGGATGGACTTTGTCGTAACCAACCGTCGTCCCATCGGGGAAAGCGCACAAGAAGCGGTTGACGGGCTGCGAGCTTGGGTCGTCCCGCACCGGCAACGACCCGCACACCGCCGCTCCTGTCCCGGCGGCCATATCGAGCAGGAACCTGGCTCCCACGCCACCGGTCGCCGGTTCAGCAACTCGTTCTGGCGCCATGGAAAAACCCGTAGCGAACATTTCCGTCAACACGACAAGCCGCGCCCCTTCTCGGGCGGCGCCCTCCACCAGGGGCGCCAGGTGGCCGCAGGTCCATGAAGGGTCCTCGAAGGCCACGTCATGCTGGACCAGGGCGACCTTCACTCTGACCTCCGCCCTTGAAGCCGTCCAAGGCGCTCGACGGCCTCCTCGATCGCAGTGCGACGCTTGCAAAAAGCGAAACGCACCCGGTGGCGTCCAGCCTCGGGGTCTCCGTAGAACACAGAGCAGGGAACGGCAACCACGCCGCAGCGGTGCGGCAGTTCTCGGCAGAAGGTGGCCGCGTCGTCGTCCGTTAGCCCCGATATGTCCACGGTCAAGAAATAGGTCCCCTCGGCGCCGGTCACCGGGAACCCGACCTCCCTCAGTCCCTTGGCCAGGAGATCACGATTGTCCTGGAGCTCCTCCACCAGAGGGTCCACGAGTTGGTGGGTAGCACGAAGCCCGGCGGCCGCGGCGCGCTGCAGGGGCGCCGGGGTGACATAGGTCAGGAACTGCTTGGCCGCCCGCACCCCGGCTAAGAGGTTTGGTGGAGCACAGGCCCAACCCACTTTCCAACCCGTCACCGAGAACGTCTTTCCGGCCGAGGAAACCGTGACCGTCCGGTCCCGCATGCCCTCGAACGTGGCCAGCGGAATGTGCCGGCGGCCATCGAAGACAAGGTGTTCGTAAACTTCGTCCGTCACCGCGACGAGGTCGTGGCGCCGGCAAACATCTGCGACCTCCTTTAGCTCAGCCTCGTTGAGCACCTTGCCGGCCGGGTTGTGGGGCGAGTTGAGCAACAGCAACCGGGACCGGTCCGTGACTGCCGCTTCGAGCGCCCCGGTGGGCAGTTCCCAGTGGTCGCCATTGCAATACAGGCGTACCGGTACCCGAACGGCGCCCGCCATGGCCACTACGGGTGCGTAGGAGTCATAGGACGGCTCGAGCATGAGCACCTCGTCGCCAGGCTCGCACAGACCTATGACGGCGGCGGCCACCGCCTCGGTGGCTCCCGCGGTGACGAGGATTTCGGCACCGGGGTCGTAGACGAGGCCGTACTCGGCCTCCTGGTGTTCCGCGACCGCCTCGAGCAGGTCTCGCACGCCCAGCCCCGGGGGGTACTGGTTGTCGCCTTCCTCGATGGCCGCCACCGCTGCGTTGCGCAACAATTCGGGGCCAGGCCCTTCGGGAAAGCCTTGGCCGAGGTTGACTGCGCCAGTGGCCAGGGCGAGCGCCGACATCTCGGCGAAGATCGTGGTGCCGAACGGGGCCAGGCGAGACGAAACCCCGCGCAACGGGGCGCCAGCACGGCCCTTATCGCTGCCTCGCTCGCTAGTTCCCGTATGCCCTGCCATCGTCCGAGCATAGGGCGCTCGTCATGGGCGGTGGCAAGGCTCCTCGAGAGGTACTGGGGACGAACGTGTAACAGGACGGAATGACCCGGGACAGGCGGTCGCTCCCCTGTCCCGGGCCTGCCCACCTCGCAACTTGGTTACGGCAGAGGCGGGTTGGCGTCCTGGGCCAACTGAAGGGCCTGCTGGGGGAACCACGCTCCGGCGGCCGGGTCGTCGGTACCCCACAACGGGTCGAACAATGCTTGAGCAGCGGCGGTCGTCGGCCAGCCCGGTTGGGTGTAGTCGCTGTAGTCCCAGGCCCGGACGCCTCCAGCCGCGTCGCACTGGCCGTCGGACTGCCCCGGTGTCTTCACCCATAGGTAGGCGTCCAAGAGTGGCACTCCTGTGTTTGTAGTGGGCAGGACGCCGAGGCCGGCACCGGGCGGGTTGCACCAGTTGCCGCTGGCCAGGGTGCCGATGACGCTGGACGGCTGGTTGTACGGCGCGCTGGCATAAGTTTGCATGTTGTTTGGGCCGTTGCCGTTGCGGCTGGTGTCAATAACAAAATGGGTGGTGGCGACGGCATTACCCATGTTTTGCGCGTACCATGCCGTAGTTAATCCCCACGTGCTGAAATCACTTTCGGTTGCAGGATAGTACTGGCTGGCGCAGGCGCTGGGGTTGTTGTAGAAGGCATTCGAGGAGTCCGTGACCATCGCCATGCAGTCCGAAATCCACGTGCCATAATCCACAAGCTCCTCGTTGGGCTGGTAATTCGATACGTTCAAAAAGAAGCCCTGCGCGTTTTGGGCTCCGGCCTCGAGCAGTCGCTGTGTGATCGTACCTACGGATTGCCAGGCGCTGTGGGTCCCGTCCAGGTAAACGGCCGCCCCGGGCTGGGCTTCGAGAATAGTTACGGCGTACTGGAGTTCGGCAATTCGTTCTGCGTCGGTGAACGGAT
The DNA here is from genome assembly GCA_963749305.1 of uncultured Acidimicrobiaceae bacterium. Classification (GTDB taxonomy): domain Bacteria; phylum Actinomycetota; class Acidimicrobiia; order Acidimicrobiales; family Palsa-688; genus Fen-671. Next base: position 267,642 of record CAVVMN010000006.1, on the reverse strand, counting down.
AGGCGGTCGTCGGGCCCCCACAGTCGGACGGCAGGTTGCCCAGGGCGTCGGGCTCCAGGATGACGACGGCGGAAGAGCTACCAATGCCGGCGGCGAAAGCACTGATCCAGGCTTCATAGTCAGCCTCGTCCAGCGCTCCCCCGGCGGAGTACTGAGCACAGTCGCGACCGGGTATGTCGTACGCGACCAGGACGGGTACGGCGCGTTCGACGCGCGCTTCCAGCATCGTCACGCGCACCTGTTCCTGCACCTGAGCGGGCGTCCCGCCGGTGAACCAAACCGCCTGTGGTTGCAACTCCATGGTCGCCAGTAACCTGGCGTCCGCGACGTCTCCCCGGCCCAGCAGCTGTACTTCCTGCTGAAGCGCGCCCTTGCTAGGCACTGGTACGAATAGCCGGCTCCCGGGCGTAACTCCCCGGCCCGGCGTGTTGGCGCCAGCCACGGGTGCGAGCGCCCCTACAGCCAGGGATGCGGTGGCGAATGCCAAAAAGCTCTTACCTATCGTGGGGAAAAGGGACAAGCTAGGACCTCCTGAGCCGTTTATGTGGTAACCCCCGACCAGCAGGTTAAGACGCTATCCCACCCTTGCCGGCGCCTGCCCCGTCAGTTGGCAAACTCAGGAAGGATTGTCGCTCAAGGCACCACCCGGGCTCCCGAGCCGAGCGGCTTGTACACATTGAGCATGGTCCCCGTGTGGAAGGTTGTCGTAGCCAGAAGCCTGAGGTGCAGCGCATCATGGAGATCGCGGAATATCGGCTTTCCGCCTCCGTAAGCGACGGGCTGCACCACGATGGAATATTCGTCGATGAGCCCCGCCCTCGATAGCGCCTGAACGAACTCGGCCCCGCCCCAAGCGATGATCTCTCCGCCCGGCTGCCTTTTGAGCGCGGCGATCTCGGCTGCCAGGTCTCCCCGGGCAATGGTGGATTCCGGCCAGGTGGCCTCGTTGAGCGTCTTCGAAAAGACGACCTTGGGTACCTCGTTCATTGGGGCCGCGTAGTCGTCCGTGGAAGTCGGCCAAAAACCGGCCATCTCCTCGTACGTCACCCGCCCCATGATGTGCGTCCCGGCACGACGGATCCGATCGAGTTTCCAGCGCACTAGCTCATCCGGTTCCGGAACGCCACCAGCGTGCTCCTCTGGCCCAACGACGAACCCATCCATTGAAGAAGTCATCATCAGCACCACGTTCCGCATTTCCAGACCTCCGGACCTTTCAGCTGCGTGCTTGCCGCTATTTCCTCAGTTAGACGCACAGGAGCCCAAGGACTCATCGGACTGACGTGCAGACCCCAAATAAACGTGAACGCAACGGAGCCGTCGACTTATAGCCCAATTTTGGCTACGAGACGGTGATCGGGCGCGATCGGGCCGATTGGTCTAATTCGGCGTTCACGGCGCCACCTTTAAGAGGCCGCACATCGTCGCCCCCGACCGTAAGAAAATCTCGAGGAAGAAGAGGAACACGTACCCGGGCGGCGTTCAAGCCTTTCCGGCCGACCTGGTGATCCCCCAGTCGTGGCGTGGGCCTCAGACTGGCTGGTTCCAGGAGATCGTTGCCCTATCGGCCTGTCTCGGGCATTTCGGGTGAACCTGGGACGGATCGCACGACTTGGGTCGCCCAACTGTTGTTGAGCAACGCTTCAAGGCCCCAAGTGACGCGTCTGCTCCCAGATCGAGCGTTGCCCTTCGCATCTGGTCCCGGTCGCGGCGTTTCAAGCACGCCTGGAGGCGATTAAAGGATATGAAATGTGGCGACGGCGCCCGAACAGGGCTCAGGAGACCTCCCGGCCCGAAGTGCCGGTCTCCAACCCGGTCAGCTGAGTGAAGGCGGTAAAACGGCGCCTTTCCGTAGCGCAGGGGACCGCAAGAAATGACTCGAATTTCGCCATCCTTCACAGAACCTTCAAGATCGGGTGCGCGCTGTCCCCTAGGGTACGCCAGGTGCCGTTTCCCAAAGTCTTCCGCATAGCGACGCTCATGATGCTGGTGAGCGCGGCGATTGTGGTCACCTGGAGCGGCCTGTCGGCAGCGGCCACCCCGGGAGCACCGCGGGTCCTGTCTGCTTATGCCACCCCGAGCGCCCTCGGCCCGAGCGGGGGCACTGTGACCGTGACGGGCAGGGTGAAGAACGCCCGCACCTGCCAGCTCGAGGTGCTGTCGCGCCAGTCGTTCCCCGTGGTGTACTCGCACAACCCGACCAGCGCCTGCCAGAACGGGGCCTTCTCGGCTCACGTCCTGATCGGGGCCAACCCGAGCCCGGTCAAGCGCACCGTGGCTTTCGCCCTGTTGGCGCGCGACGGCAGCCTGTCGTCCACCGGGCTCTTCTACGTATCTGTGGGGCCGTTCTTGGCGCCCTCGGTCCAGTCTGCTTATGCCACCCCGAGCGCCCTCGGCCCGAGCGGGGGCACTGTGACCGTGACGGGCAGGGTGAAGAACGCCCGCACCTGCCAGCTCGAGGTGCTGTCGCGCCAGTCGTTCCCCGTGGTGTACTCGCACAACCCGACCAGCGCCTGCCAGAACGGGGCCTTCTCGGCTCACGTCCTGATCGGGGCCAACCCGAGCCCGGTCAAGCGCACCGTGGCTTTCGCCCTGTTGGCGCGCGACGGCAGCCTGTCGTCCACCGGGCTCTTCTACGTATCTGTGGGGCCGTTCTTGGCGCCCTCGGTCCTGTCTGCTTATGCCACCCCGAGCGCCCTCGGCCCGAGCGGGGGCACTGTGACCGTGACGGGCAGGGTGAAGAACGCCCGCACCTGCCAGCTCGAGGTGCTGTCGCGCCAGTCGTTCCCCGTGGTGTACTCGCACAACCCGACCAGCGCCTGCCAGAACGGGGCCTTCGCGGCTCATGTCCTGATCGGGGCCAACCCGAGCCCGGTCAAGCGCACCGTGGCTTTCGCCCTGTTGGCGCGCGACGGCAGCCTGTCGTCCACCGGGCTCTTCTACGTATCCCTGGCGCTGCGGCCCGCCAACCTCCCTCCTCCCCCGCCGCCACCTCCGCCCCCGCTGCCCAACCGGTACACGCCGGGGTCAACCGGTTACGACGTTTCTTGGCCCCAGTGCCAGGCGGCAGGCTCTCCTCTCACAAAATCACTGCCCGGCGCGCCGACCTTTGCCGTGGTTGGCGTAAATAACGGGACCATCGGCGGTTTCAACAGCTGCTTCTCGGCCGAAGCGGCGTGGGCGGGGCAAGGGCTGTCTGTGTACATCGTCCTCCAACCCGCGCCAGCCGGCGGCCGGGCGGCCTTCGAGATGTCCGGGCCGAAGGCGTCCTGCGCCGCCTCCAACAACCAATGCGCGGCCTACAACTGGGGCTACAACTACGCCGAGGCTGACCTGGCCTTTGCGCGCGCCCAGGGCGTCCAGCCCCGGATCTGGTGGCTCGACGTAGAAACAGCCGAGGGATGGGCGACTTCGGCAACGGCACAATCGGCGAACGCGGCCGTTATCCAGGGAGCCCTCGACGCCCTTACCGGCGCCGGCGTGACGGCCGGGATCTATTGCACGTGGTACCAGTGGGGCCTGATAACGGGCTCGTACATACCCCCTGCGGCGGTGCCCATCTGGGTGGCCGGCGCGAGCAGTCTCAGCAATGGCTATTACAGCGCCCAGTCGTACTGCCAACGAGCGTTGTCGGCCGGCGACCCTTCCACGCTCAACTCCACGGCGATCGGGTTCGCTGGCGGCACCCCTTGGCTCGTGCAATACGCGTACACGCCCGGCCCAGTGCCCGTCGATAACGACTACGCCTGCGGGTAGCAGTCCCTGCCAAGGCCGGCCAGAGGCTGGCATCGGGCCAAGTTCAAGCCCCGCGTATCGTCTGGCGACCTGGGGCGACGGTGTCCCCTCATACAATTCGAGAGGGGTCAAAAATGCGTCTAGAGACGATCTGACCGCGCCGAGTGCTTTTAGTGCCAGTCGGAGAACGAACTCGTTGACAGGCCAATCGGAGAGGCACAGACTGAGCCCGTCTGACGCGGTTCGTTGTATCGTGTTGGGACAGCAGGTGATCACATAAAGGAAATCCTGCGCAAGCTCAAGCCCCGCCGAGCACGGGGCCCTTCGGGGGCCTGCGGTAAATCGGAAGGCAATTTCCTTTGACGCTGGCCGTGCACGTTGCAACTAACAGCACCGACTGCTTAGAGGGCTTACGTCCCGCAGCAGAAATTATCGACAGCAACACTGTCGAATAAGAAGGTTTTCGCAAGCTTTTGAGGAGGTCATAAAAACCACTGCTGAATTAGGCGCGCCCTCCAAAGTGAAGTGCGGCAGACAGCCAGCGAACCTTTAACATTTCACGGAGGATGAGGAATGGCAATGCATATATTGGCTAGTGTACGGGCTTCGCATATTCGGAGGCGATCGAGGACCGAAGGCGCAGCAGCCAGGAAAACCGGGGTGTCCCGCATAGGGACGGTCATGGCGATGCTATTTGGACTGGTAACAGTCCCGGTCTCGGTTTTGGTGAGCCCGCCGGCGGTGGCTCTCGCCGCTTCGCCCGCAGTTCCTTCGTCGCAAGGGACTGATTTTTGGGTCGCGTTTGAGAGCAACTGCACGATTAACTGCTCCGGGAACCCGGATGGCACGCTGTTCCTCTTTGTATCAGGCGACACAGCCACGACGGGCACGGTAAGTGACACTGCCATCGCCTTTTCGCAGACCTTCAGCGTCGTTCCAGGGACAACCACCGAAATCTCGATCCCGGGTGACGCCGAGGACAACTTGAACGACTCCACCATCGTCGGAGGGGCGGTACACGTGACGGCAGGTGCCGCCGTATCGGTCTACGGGCTCAACACCGAAGAGTACTCAACCGACGGCTACTTGGGCTTGCCCACGCCAATCCTTGGCAGCTCCTACATCGCTGAGGGGTACGAGAACGACGCAGGATTTGGTGGTTCTGATTTCGCTGTAGTAGCAACGCAAAATGATACCACTGTCACCATCACCCCGAGCGAGAACTCCGGTTCCCACACGGCCGGTGTGCCGTATACGGAAAGCCTTAACCAGGGAGACGTCTACCAGCTCATCGACGAAAGCGGGAACGCCAGCGGAGGAGATCTGTCTGGTACCACGATAACGTCCAATAGCCCGGTGGCCGTGTTCGCGGGCGACGATTGCGCCAGGGTCCCCGTGACTGACGTGGCCTGCAACACCCTCGCCGAGGAGATGACGCCGACCGACACTTGGGGCACGGACTTCCTCACCGAGCCGTTGGCGACCCGATCGGGTGACACGTTCCGGGTTATGGCCAGCGAGAATGGCACCACAGTGGATATCGACGGTTCGCAGGTGGCAACACTCAACGCCGACCAGTTTTACGAGACGATCCTTTCGAGTGCCTCGACCATCACCTCTAACAACCCGGTCCAACTCATGCAGTACTCGAACAGCTCTTCCTACGACGGCGCGACGTCCGATCCTTTTGATATCACCATCCCGCCGACCGAGCAGTTCTTGAACAGCTACACAGTGGCTACCGAGCCAGACGGCGCTGATCCGGCTATCACCCAGAACTACTTGAACATCGTGGCGCCGACTTCCGAGGTGGCCAGCATCGACCTGGACGGGACCGATATGCCCTCGAGCGATTTCACTGCTATTGCCGGGACGTCGTACTCGGGTGCTCAGGTCGCCGTCGGCTTCGGTTCTCATACGTTGAGCGCCCCACTGCCATTTGGGCTCACTGTGTATGGCGAGGGAGGGTATGACGGTTACGGGTACCCGGGAGGCTTCACCTTGTCCCCGATTGCCACTGTCGCCAGTGTTTCGTTGACGCCGGCGACGTTCACTGACAGTGTGGGAACCTCGGAGTGCGAGACCGCCACGGTGTCCGACACCGATGGCAACCCGGTTTCCGGTGTGCTGGTCAACTTCGCAGTCACCGGGAAAAACCCGAATACCGGGTTTGCTTACAGCGCCAGTGACGGGACGGCCCAATACTGCTACACCGGCGCAGCTGCAGGGGTCGACTCCGAAACAGCCTCCGTCGGCTCCATAACGTCGAACACAGCCACCATCACATGGACGCTGCCATACACGTCGCTCACCACTTCGCTCTCGGGTGGCGGGGCGTCTGGCTCTACGGTCTCGGTTCCCTCGGGTACGGCAGTGACCGATTCCGCCACCCTTAGCGGGGCCGACGCTTCGACAGCGACGGGCACTGTCACCTACAACGTGTACTCCAACTCGGCCTGCACGGTGGTCGCCAGCGGCGGGATGCCCGAGACGATAACGACCGCGGGGACACTGCCGGCCTCCTCTGCGGTGACCCTGGGCGCCCCGGGTACCTACTACTGGCAGGCCAGTTACTCCGGTGACAGCGAAAACGGCCCCTCCACCAGCACCTGCGGCACCGCCGGCGAGATCGAGACCGTCACCTCGGTGGCCACAACCCCTCCCAGTGAGGACGCCTTGGTGGACGCCTTCAATGCCCACGGAAAAGTGACCGCAGATATCTCGACGACGGTGCCAAACGACCTCCTTGTGGCCTTTGTGGCCGGTTGCGGGCCTTCGACGGCTCATCAGACCGCTCAAGTGACGGGCGGCGGGCTCAAGTGGACGTTTGTCGGCCGCACCAATACTGAGCACGGTACGGCGGAAATATGGAGTACCCGAGCCTCTGGGGTGGTCTCAGCTCTACCGGTGACGGCGACGCTGACCGATACGGGGTACCCGGTGTTCCTGACGGTCGTGGCCTTCAGCAATGCGACCGGCACTGGCAACGTGGGCAACGCGTCGGCTGGCACAGGGCTGACGTCGGGATTTGTGACGACCAGTTCCTCACCCTCGTGGGTGTGGGCGGTGGGCAACGACCCTCTGGCCTCTTCGGGCCGCAAGGTCCCCGCTGGCCAGACGTTGGAGTCCCAGAAGCTCGACTCTTCGACACAAGACACCTTCTGGGTCCAATCGCTAAACGATGAAACCTTGCCGCCCAGTTCAAAAGCCACCGTCAACGACAAGGCACCGAAGTACGACCCGTGGAACCTCACCTTGGTCGAGATCCTCTAACGGTCCTCAAGGTGGTTTGAAAAGTCCACCAGAGGCTGGACGCCGGTGCTCTAAACCGGCGTCCAGTTTCTGGTTTTCGTTGCCAGGCCCAAATGGCGCAACCGGCCAGCGGCGTTCAGGCCTCGGACGGTACCCAAACTCTTTCGCCTTCGCTGAGCTCTGCGAGCTCCGGTTCGGCCTGAACGGTTGCGGGTGCTTCGTAGCGAGCGGCCACCCGGCTTTTGCCCGGGAGCAGCAGGGCCAGCCCCACCGCGACCAGGAGAGCACAAGCGCCGATCAAGAAGGCCCGGTCGTAGCCGTTCGTCAGCGCAGAGGCAATTGAGCCCACCGTCCCGTTGTTTTGGCTGGCGGCATTGGCGGCCACCGTGCCCATGACGGCCAGGCCGATGGCTCCGCCCACCTGGCGAGTGGTGTTGACCAGCCCGGCCGCCAGGCCAGCTTGGCTCGGCGGCAGTCCACCGGTGGCCGTCATTGTCATCGGCACGAACGACAGGCCGAACCCAAACCCGGTCATCACCAACGGGCCGAAGATATGTGCGAAATAGCCATTGCCCGGGGTCAGCACCGTCAGCCATATGAACCCGCCGGAAGCGAGCAGTGGTCCAAGCACCAGTTGTCGCCTGGCGCCCAATCGAGCGACGAGGTGGGTACCCACAAGGGCACCGGTCAGTGTGGCCAGCCCGGCGGGCAGGAAGGCGATGCCGCCCTTGAGGGCGCTGTAGCCGTTGACCTGTTGCATATAGAGGGTCAGGAAGAAAAAGAAACCGAACAAAGCCGAGCCCAAGGCCATGGCGATGCCGTTCGATACCGAAAGGCTGCGGATACGGAACACTCCAAGAGGTACCAGCGGGTGGCGGGCGAAACGAGCCTCGATGACGAGGAACAGCGCCAACAGCGTTGCGCCGAGGGCGAGCGGGACAATGGTTGCCGGCGAACCCCACGAATGAGTGTCAGTGCCCACTATGCCGTAGACCAGGATTGCGAGCCCAGCTGTGACGGTGATGGCGCCAGCCAGGTCCAACGAACCTGGCGGCGTCGCCGACCTCGATTCTTCTACTGCCAGCGCCGTGACCACGATGAGCGCCGCCCCGATCGGGACGTTGATGAACAGCACCCATCTCCAGTCCACCAGCTGGGTCAAGATCCCGCCTAGCAAGACGCCGATGGCGGCGCCGCTGGCAGCCGTGGCCGACCAGGCACCCAGGGCTCTGCGCCGTTCGTCCGGCGCCGGGAAGCTCGTGGTGAGCAAGCTCAGTGTGGCGGGGGCCAGGATGGCACCGCCGAGACCTTGGGCAGCGCGGGCCAATACCAGCCAAGTGCCGTTCTGGGCCAGCCCACCGAGGAGGCTGAACCCGGTGAACAGAGCCAGGCCGAGCAGGAAAACGCGCTTCCGTCCCCAAAGGTCGGCGGCCCTTCCCCCCAGCAACAGGAAGCCGGCGAAGGTGAGCGTGTAGGCATTTACCACCCATTGCTGGCCGGAAACGCTCAGGTGGAGGTCGTGGCGCATCTGGGGCAGGGCCACCATGACGACGGACACGTCGAGCACGACCATCAGCTGGGCCACGCAGGCCAGGAACAAAACGATGGAGGCATGTGAGCGTTTCGGGGTAAGTTCGGTGCGTTGCGGTGACAGGGGGTTGCTCATGGCACTCCTCTCAACGTTCAATCTTTCAACGTCAAGATACCCAACGTTCTCAGGTCCCGCGATTATTTCTGAGCTACCCTGGTCAAGTGGGAGCTATGGCCACGTCCAAAGCTGGCGAAGACCTGGTGAGAGACCAGGTTGACGTGGTCGTAGACTTCTGGTCCCAGGAAAACCCAAACCTCGACCTGTTAGTCAAGGGCCTCGCCATCAGGCTCCGGCGGGCCAGCCATCACCTGGACCGAGCCCTACGCCAGCAGCTCGGTGGGGGCGACATCGAAGTCTGGGAGGCCGAGGTGCTCTTGGCCCTCCGACGATCAGCCGACCATTCCCGCAGCGCAGGCGAGCTCCTCAAAGATATCCAGGTAACATCTGGCGCCATCAGCAACCGGGTCGCCCGGCTCGAAGAGCGCGGTTGGGTGCGCCGAGACGTGGACCCGGAGGACCGCAGGCATGTCCTGGTGTCGCTCACCCCCGCTGGCCTGGCCAGAGCCGACGCGCTGCTGGCGAGCAAGGCTCAGGCCGAACTGGCCGTGCTGGGGCGGCTCGACCTCGAGGCTCAGGAACGGCTCAACAACGACCTTCGCACGCTGCTGATCGCTCTCGAGGGCCCCGCTCAACCGGGTGACGAATCGCTGAAGCACAAGCGGGCCGAACTGGCGCCATAAGCGGGTTCACGAGCCGCCGAGGTAGTCAGCATCGTTGCCGGCATCAGCCGCGCCGGCGGCGGCGTCGGGCTTAAGGTCGTCGAGTTCGTCCCTAGAAAAGTAATGCACCTGCAGCAGACCTTGAGCCGCCGTTCGGCGTTGATGACCCGTTGAATTCAAGTGTTTTCAGTCGTACTTAGGGATTGGTGCCCAGAAGTCTTCGTCCCGTCACTCATTGGGGGATGAGCCCATCTACGAGGTCCGCACCGGCGGCCAGCCATCAAACTGTCCTTGTTGGCCGAACTCTGCCCACTCGGAAGGCAGAAGTACCTTGTAGATCAACACACCCTCACCCTTGCACGCCGTGGTCGACTTCGCGTTGCGGCAGTGCTTGGAGGAATGCTTGTGGTTGCAACAGCTAAGGCACGGAACGCTGGTAAACGGCACGCATCGCGTCAGCGGCGCCCACATGACCGCTGGCCGTCAGTCCTTGAATGACCCCGTCAACATCGGTGGTAGGGCGGTTCTGGCTCCACTTGGCCTTGGCTTCCACCCGGCTGATGACAATCTCCAGCCCGACAATCGCTCGCAACTGCGTGGCCACGTATTGCGCTGGTGCGTCATTGACCGACCACGGCGCCGGCCTCGTCTCCTCGTGTTTATCAGTGAGGCGGCGCACCAACGACTCCACCCATATCGGATCGTCGTGCACCACTAATCTGCCGTAGACGTGAGCGGTGAGGTAGTTCCAGGTCGGCACTACGCGACCGTCGACAGCTTTAGACGGGTACCACGACGGCGAGATGTACGCGTCTGGACCGTGTAGGACCATCAAGGCGTCTCCGATCGCAGGCAGGCGCCACTGGTCGTTATTGCGCGAGACATGAGCGATGATAGAGCCGTAGTCGTCGCCGGCCGGTTCGTAAAGGATCGGGAGAAAGGTGGCCACAAGGCCGCGGGACGTGGCCGTTACCAGGTCAGCCGTGACCTGGTCAGCCAACAAGCTGCGCGCTGCGGGCCAGTCAACTTTGAAGGACGCCGGTGTGTACATCAATTCTCCAGGCTACCGGCCACCTCCCTAGGGTGGCTGAGCGCCGGTGAACATCGGTGCTCAAGCCGTCTCCGTCGTGCTCCTACCTCTCACCTGTCGAAGCTCGTTTGAAATCGTGGCCGCTAGGTCAGGAAATTGGCCTTTCAACACTGGCTGTACCTACAACGCATGTCGAGTGACCCGAGATAACTTCCCCAGGTGGCGTGACGATTTCTGTTCTTTTGGGACCGGCCACGCTGGGGGCGAGGTCGCAAGCGGCGATTACCCAGTGGTCGGTTGTGTGCTGAGCGGCCCGGTGTTGCTGCCCCGCAAAACGCGGATGGCGAGCTGACCGTTTGTCAGAGTGGCCTCAACTCCCTGGCCATAACCATCGGGCAACTCGATCTCTCGCTCGTAACAGCCATACTCCCACTCGTGCACCAGGAAATCACGAGGGCCAGCACTGCGGAGGCGCGCCCAAAACCGTAGCGAGCCAGGGCTCACTTCGATGGTGACGTCCTTTGCAGTGACCGCCGGAAGGGGGGCCAGGACCACTAGGGCGGCCGGCGTCTCATAGACATTTACCGGCACCGATTGTGGGCGCATCGAGGCTTCAGCCGAGGCCGTAGCCTCGGTCACCTGATCGTGACTGGGACGCTCCGTCGCCATGCACCAACCATAGCCACGCCCGCAACGTAGCGGCGCGTCGTCGCCGAGCTTCCAGCGAGACCGGTCCTGTCCAGCGGCGAGGGACGTGGCCGGGCGCGGGCTCCAAAAACGTTCCTGGACTTCCGACCCGGCAATCTCCCGCACCCGTCGCCACGCCAAGGTGGAGCCGGTCCGAGGCTGGAGCCTCTGACGAGTGCCAGACTCAGGGCTATGGCTGTTACGACGCACATCCCCGGGTTGGTCCTGACAGAACACGAGTTCACCGCGCCACTGCGCCACTCCGAGCCGGACGGTGAGCAGATCACGCTCTTCGCCCGGGAGGTGGCCATACCTGAGGGACGGGACCGGCCCTTCCTCGTGTTCCTGCAAGGCGGCCCCGGCATGGAGGCACCCCGCCCGACTTCTCATCCGTCGGCCCCCGGGTGGCTGGAGCGCGCTTTGCAGGACTACCGGGTGCTGATGCTGGACCAACGGGGGACGGGGCGTTCGGCGCCAATTGCGGCTCTCGAAAAGATGAGCTCTGAGCAACAGGCAAGTTACCTGGCCTGCTTCCGGGCGGATTCCATCGTGGACGACGCCGAGCTCATACGCAACGAACTCGGCTTGGAGCGGTGGAGCGTGCTCGGCCAGTCGTTTGGCGGCTTCTGCGTGCTCCGATACCTCTCCTCGGCACCCGCAGCGCTGGCCGAGGCCTTTCTCACCGGCGGGTTGCCACCCGTTGGGAGGCACCCCGACGAGGTCTACCGCGCCACCTATGCCCGAACACTGGAAAGCTGTCGCCGATATTACGAACGCTACCCGGCGGACAAGGAACGGGCCCGGTACCTGCAAACGTGGATGGCGGAGAACGAAGCCGTCCTTCCGAATGGCGATCTGCTAACCCCCAGGATGTTCCGGCAATTGGGCTGGATGCTCGGGATGAGCGACGGGGCCGAGAAACTGCATTACATATTGGAGCTACCCGCCGGGTCCCGGGCCTTCCTGCGCGACGTCGAAGAAGGCTTGCCGCCATTTTCCCGTAACCCTCTCTACGCCGTCATCCATGAGGCCTGCTACTCCGACGGAGCCGTAACTAACTGGTCAGCCGCACGCGTCCAGCCCGAGGAATACCAGGAGCAGCCTGAGCTTTTCACCGGTGAGCACGTCTTCCCCTGGATGTTCGAGGACTACGGGGCGCTGCGACCCTTGCGAGAGGCGGCCGACCTGCTGGCTCGGCAGGACTGGCCATGCCTGTACAACCCCGAACGGCTGCGCGGCTGCCAGGTCCCGGCGGCCGCGGCTATATACGCCGACGACATGTACGTGGAACGGTCGTTCTCGGAGGAAACCGCCGCCATGGTCCCGACCATGCGGGTGTGGCTGACAAACGAGTACGAGCACAACGGGCTGCGAGCCGACGGCGGCCGCGTGCTGGACCGGCTAATAGGCCTGGCCAGGGGTCGCTAAGGCAAGATAAACAGTTATGGAGAGCGCTTTGATAACTGATCAAATCCGCTGCTATCGGCCGGTCATCGCCGGTAGGCACGGCGCGGTTGCGGCGAACCATCCTCTGGCTGCGCAGGCCGGGCTGGTGGTCCTGCGCCAGGGGGGCAATGCGGTCGATGCGGCGGTAGCCACCGCTCTGGCCCTGGGGGTGGTCGAACCGATGATGTCCGGGCTGGGAGGAGACGGTTTCTACCACGTGTTGGAGGCAAAGACAGGAAAATCTGTGGTGTTCAACGGCACTGGCCCGGCCCCCCGGGCTGCGTCTCCCGAACGCTACGCCACCGGTATACCGCGGACGGGCCCGCTCTCGGCCTCAGTGCCCGGAATGCTTGCTGGGCTCGGCGAGATGCACCGCCACTATGGCAGCCTGCCCTGGGCCCGCCTTTGTGATGAGGCGGTGCGTTTGGCCCGCGATGGTTTCGGGGCAACCGCTCACTACCGGAGCTTCAGTGCCGACAATGTGGCCACCTTGGGGGCGGACAAGCGGAGTGCGACAGTGTTCCTTCGCGCTGGCCAGGCGCCTCGGGTGGGGGCGCTTATCATCCAGCCTGAGCTGGCCCGCAGCCTGGAGGACATCGCCGCGGGCGGGGCCGAGGTCTTCTACCGCGGGCGGCTGGCCCAACAACTGGCCAAGGCGCTAAAGGAGTGCGGCGCCCTGATTACCGAAGCCGACCTGGCCGAGTTCGAGGCCGAGGCCCAAGATCCATTAGCGATCGATTATCACGGTCTGCGGATCCTGGAGGCGCCGCCCTAATTCGACGGGGTTTGTCCTCCTCGAAGAGCTGAAAATCCTGGAAAACTTCGACATTGCGCGGATGGGGTTTGGTTCCGCCGATCTCGTGCATGTAATGGTTGAAGCCAAAAAGCTAGCCTTTGCCGATCGCGAGCGCTGGGGCAGCGACCCGCGCACGTTAGACGCTCCTTTGTCGGAGATGCTCTCTCCCGAGTACGGGGCCAGGCTGGCGGCGCAGATAGACATGAAGCACGCCGCTCCGACCAGGTTGAGCGCGACCGAGACCGTCTCCGGTGCCGGCGGCGAGACGACCTACTTCTGCACCGCCGACGAGCGGGGCAACGCCGTGTCCGGCATTCAAAGCATCAATAGCCTCTGGGGGTCGGGTGTGACGGCCGGTGAGACGGGCATACTTCTCAACAACCGCATGGCCTATTGGCACCTCGAACCGGGCCACCCGAATTTCCTTCGGCCCGGCCGGCGGGTGCGCCACACGATGAACCCCCCGCTCGTCCTGAAAGACGGCCAATTATGGGGCGTCTTTGGCACTCCGGGCGCCGACAACCAGGTCCAGGTCAACTTCCAGATCGCCACAGCCATGATCGATTTCGGCCTCGACCCCCAACAAGCGGCGGAGATGCCGCGCTGGTCCTCGATGGTGCCGGGCCAATACGCCGACTACCCTCACGATGGCCCTGATGTGCTGACCATGGAGCGCCGTTTCCCTGAGGAGGTGTGGCGCGAACTCGCTCGGCGAGGCCACCCGGTCGACATTGTGGGCGATCTCGAAGGCCCCTGCAGCGTCGAGATCATCAGGCGTGAGGACGACATGTTGCTGGCCGGGTCGGACCCGCGCCGAGACGGTTGGGCGTTGGCGTGGTGAGCGGCGAACTGAACGCTACAGGAGAGGCCCGGGTGTGATGCCGCGGTAGAAGTGGCGCTGCGAGGCGAGGAACACGAGCAGCGGCGGCCCGATCATCAACCAGGTGGCACCAAGTGCGGCTGTCCCGCCCAGTCCCGTCGCAACCAGGACGGGCAGGGTCCCCGCTGGTTGAGCGGAGGAGGACGGAAAACAGCGTTGCCGTCGCCGCCCAGGGGACCACGAGCGGGAGCATGAAGAGCGTAGTGAGAGCTGCCCGCCCGCGCCGTGCCCGGTAAACGAGCCATGCGCCGGCGACGCCGAGCACGACTTCGACGGGCACGGCGACACCGACGTAGATGGCAGTGTGGACCAGGGCGGCCGAGGCCATCGGGTCGGCCAGCACCTCGCCGTAATAATGGAAACCGGCGAAGGACGCCGGGTGTATGTCGTACCAGTTGAAGAAGCTACCGGCGGCCTGGTCGACGAGCGGCCGACGGAGGCGAACAACGAGAAAACAAAGGGGATAGCGAGCCCGGCCAGCCAGACCCGGCTCAGCGCGGGCCGGCGGCGCGCCGTCGTCTGGCGGGTGGTGCTCGTCGGCAGGCCCCATTGCGTCCCGCGTTCCGCCAACGAACCTCGCAGTTCGGCCGCCACTCGGCCAGGCTAACCGTCGTTGTGGGGCGAGGCATGCCCCGGCATCCAGGCCATGAGCCAGGCTCAAGGCCGAAAAACGTGGCGGTAGCCCGGCCGGGCATGAGCTGCGTTGGTTTATCCGGATGCCTTATAAGCCGCTGAGCGCCGGGATGATTCGTTGGGCATTAGCGCGGTAGACGTCGGTGAGCACTGCGTCCGGCAGGTGCACTCCGGAAATCGCCCAACGACCGGTGCGCGGCGGGTCGGCCTGCGAATATGGAAAGTGCTCGTCGTCGGTTTCAAAGAAGCGAAAATAGGTCGAGTACGCAGCCTTGGTGGGCGGGAAGGCGTCCGTCCCGAACAGGACCCTCGTCGGGTGGCGCAATACGAGACGTCTCGTCGCTCGAGGCTGTCTCCCGAGCTCGGCGATCCTGGCCGCCACGTCGACATAAAAGTTCGGACATCGGTCCAGCATGCTCCCGACCCATCCGAGGTCTTGTGCGTAGCAGCCTACGTGTGCGCCTATGAACGTCGTTTCGGGATGCTGGACGACGAGGTGTTCGAGGGCTTCGATGAGCACCTCGAACCGGGGGAACTTCGGGTCCGCGTAGTGCCAATCGGGGTGAGCTAGTAATTGTTCCAGGCGCTCGTTTTCTGCGCTCAAGGCTTCGAAATGAGCTGGTGGGTCGGCAATATGGACCAGGACGGGTAGGTGGAGCTCAGCGGCCGTCTCCCACAAAGGCCGAAGCCTCTTGTCATCGCACAGGACAAGCTCCCCTGTTTCGTCCCGGATCCCGAGGCCCAAATCCTTCCAGATCTTTATCCCCGTTGCTCCCCTTGACGCAGACTCCCGCACGTTGTCTGCAAGACGCACCGACCAACCAGGCTCTTCGCACTCGGCCCAATTGGGGCGACAGAAGGTGAGGAACCTCCCTGGGTACGCTCGGTCATATCGGTCGAGGTTGGCGTCCAGCGTCTCTCCCCAGTGGCCGTCGAGGTTGACCACCGTGCGCACGTTGCACTCGTCCATGAGGGTGACGACCTTGCCCACGTCCTCCACAGCCCAGTCATCGCCGTTCCCGGTGTGGCGAAAGAGGTCGCTCCGACGGCCGAAATGGTTATGAACGTCCACCACAGGTACCCGTGCCCGGGGAACTTCGTGAACGGGGACCCGCAAAGTAGGTCTCGGCCGGTACTCCCGCAGCGGCAGGTTCGCCCAATCTCGTCCCATTGGTACGGCCGCCCTTTCTTGCCCCACCTCTACCTGACCTCCTCTCATAGCGCCACGGCCAAGCGGCGACATGCCCCGCCGGGCCCTTCGCCTGTGACGCTACCGCCGGGTCGCGCCCCAGCTCCCCCCGCCAACTTGACAGAATGTCAGTGCGCACAGTCGGATAGGCGCATGGCGGGTCGTCACACCATCGTCTTGCGTGGAGGCAGAGTGATCGACCCGGAGTCGATGCTCGACGCCCAACGGAACGTCGGTATCACCGGTAGGACTGTGGCAGCCGTGACCGAAGATGAACTCGACGGCGACAACGTCATCGATGTCGCTGGCCTCGTGGTGGCGCCCGGCTTCATCGACCTTCACAGTCATGCGCAAACGCTGGCAGGGCGGCGCCTGCAGGCTCATGATGGGGTCACCACCGCGCTCGACCTCGAGGTGGGCCGGAGCCCCATCGACAACGCTTACGCTCACGAGGCCTCGCTTGGCTCTCCCATTCACTACGGGTTCTCGGCATCGTGGGCATCGGCCCGCCGGCAAGTGCTAACGGGTGCCGTTGCCGATGGCAGCGTGCAAGGCGCCTTCTCCGTCCTCGGGGAGGCGGCTTGGAGAGGGCCGGTCACCGAAGGGCAGTTCTCCCTGGTCCTCAGTCAGCTATCTGAGGACCTGGCTCGAGGTGCCATTGGCATCGGCTTACTGATGGGCTATGCCCCCGAAATCGATCCGCTCGAGTACCTCGAAGTCGCACGGTTGGCGGCCGACGCGGAGGTGCCAACCTTCACGCACTGCCGGGACCTTGTCGAGATGTTGCCCACCACCAGAGTTGACGGCGCGGAGGAAATCGTGCGGGCAGCCTCCGAAACGGGTGCCCACATGCACTACTGCCATATCAACAGCACGTCCGGACGAAATATCGACCGCGTACTTGGCCTTGTCGAGCGGTGTCAACGAGCCGGCGGCTACCTCACCACGGAGGCTTACCCGTACGGCTCAGGGGCGACGGCGATAGGGGCGGCATTCCTGGGGCCAGAACGGCTCCCTGAACGCGGGCTCAAGCCCCAATCGCTTACCTATCTGCCCACGGGAGAAAGAATCCCCGACGAGGAGAGGTTGCGCGAGCTTCGCCTCAGCGACCCAGATGCCCTCGTGGTGATCGAGATATTGAACGAAAATGACCCGGCTGACCTCGCGTTACTGCGCCGTTCATTCGCTCCCGAAGGCACAATTGTGGCTAGCGATTCAATGCCCCTGGTGGCCACCACAGGCGAGTTCGACCCGTTTCAATGGCCGCTCAACCGGGGAGCCGTGACGCATCCTCGGTCGGCGGGCTGTTTCTCGCGAGTACTGAGGCTTTGGCGAGAAGAAGGGAGGCCATTATCGGACGCCGTCCGCCGGTGCGCATTGCTTCCCGCTCGGCTACTGGAGCCCAGCTGTGACGCGATGAGGACCAAGGGCCGGCCCGGCCCGGCTTTGACGCAGACCTGGTCGTCTTCGACCCGGGCCGGGTCACCGACCAAGCTACCTATGCGGATACCACGCGTCTCTCGACGGGGGTACGCCACTTGTTGGTCGATGGCGCCTTCGTCATCCGCGATGGGCACCTCGTCCCGGACGCGCAGCCTGGCCGACTGATAACCGCAGGGCCCTAAGACGGCTGAACGCAGAAAGCCCTGGGCGTCCCGGGCCGGGTAATGCTGGTGTCTCTCATCCTTCGAGGTACCGAAGGACCGCCAGCACGCGACGGTGGTCACTCGAGGTAGCCGGCAGGTCGAGCTTGGAAAAAATGTTGGCCACATGTTTCTCCACCGCCCCCTCTGAGACGACGAGGCTGGTGGCGATGGCCGAGTTGGTCCGCCCTTCCGCCATCAGAGCCAGCACCTGGCGCTCCCGGGTGCTCAGGCCAGCCAGCGTGTGGGTGCGCTTAGAGGCACCCATCAGTTGGGTCACGACCTCCGGGTCCAGGGCGGTCCCTCCCGAAGCTACCCGCACCAGCGCCTCGGCGAAGTCAGCGACGTCGGCGACCCTGTCTTTGAGCAAGTAACCGACACCGGCCGCGCCACCGGCAAGTAGTTGGGCCGCGTAACGGGTCTCGATGTACTGGGAGAACAGCAGGATCCCCATGTCGGGATGGTCCCGGCGCAACCCGATGGCGGCCCGTAGCCCTTCGTCGGTAAACGTGGGCGGCATGCGGATGTCGACGACGGCCACATCGGGGGGATCGGCCTCCACCGCCACCTCGAGGCTGGCGCCGTCGCTGACCGCGCCGGTCACGGCGAAACCCCTGTCCGTGAGGAGCTGGACCAACCCATCCCGCAGGATGGCTGAGTCCTCCGCGATTACGACTCGAATGGCCTCGGCGTCTGTCACGTCAGAAACGGCAGGCACGTCAGGCATGGGAAGGCAGGTCGACGGTAATGGTAGTAGGACCGCCTGTGGGGCTGGCAATGCTCAGTTGCCCGTCTACGGCGGCGACGCGGTCGGCCAGACCGGCCAAACCGCTCGACGAGGAACCGAGGCGGTTGAGGGCGGCGCCACCGCGCCCGTTGTCTCGCACCACGATCCGGAGCCACGGGCCGTGCTGGACGCAGCTAAGCGAAGCGCGGGACGCATGGGCGTGCTGGGCGACGTTAGCGAGCAGTTCGGCGGCACAGAAGTAGCAGATGGCCTCCACAGCCGGGCTGGGTCGTGCCGGGATCGAGACCGTCAGCTCGGTAGGCACGGGGCTGCGCGAGGCCAGCGTCGCCAGGGCGTTTTCCAAGCCCGTGTCGAGCGCCGGCGGGTGGATGCCCCGGGCCAGGTCGCGAAGGTCGGTGATGGCGTCCTTGACCCCGCGGTGAGCTTCGTCGACAAGCCGCCGGATAGCCTGCACCTCTCCGTCCCCATCGCCAGCGTCCAGGTGGTCGAGCTTTTCCTTGGCCTGACCGAGGCGCATGGCCAGAGCGACCAGCTGGGCCTGGGTGCCATCGTGCAGGTTGCGCTCGATCCGCCGGAGCGTCTCTGCGGCTACGTCGAGCGTCCTCGACCTCGCCTCCTCGAGGCTCTTGACACGGGACGAACCGGCGTCGCGGCTAAGCAGGAGGTGCATCATCCTCCTGTCCAGGTAGACGACCAGCCTCATGGCCCACGGGGCGATGAAGAGCAACACAACCCCGGTCACGAACACAGCGACGCGGGTCGAGAACCCGGGAGACGACTGGCTGTCATAGCCGGGGCCGAGGAACCGAGCAAAGAGGCCAAACCTGGCCGGCACGTCACCTCCGACCAAAGGCGAAGCGATGCCGGACAACGCCTCCACCCAGACGCTGAGGGCGAACCACACGCCGAAGACGGTGAGCGGGATCTTGGCGATGAAGTACCCCACCGTTCGCCAGGCCGCCCAGTCAGCAAATGATGCCCGTAACCATCCGAGCAGCCCGGGACGGGCGGTAAACGGCTCAGGGTCGGAGATCTCCTCGCCCAGGATCCGCCGCGCCAGCCCCCGTTGCCAGCCCCCCAGGCCCCTGGCGGCCCGCAAGCCTCCCGCCAGGACAAGTACGCCGACCAGCACGAAAGTGAGGACCAGCCCGACGAACCCCAAAGCAGCCAGGGCCAGCACCACGATGCAAGCCAGGGCGGAGCTGACGAGGAAGAACCCCAGCTCCGCCCAGGTGCGCTTCTGAAACGGTTCCCGGCCGATCAGCCGGGACAGGCGCTTGACCTGTTCGGCTCGCTCGGCCGGGAGGTGAATTTCCATCCGGCGACGCTCGGCGCCGGCCTCGCTCAAGCGTCTCGGCGCACGAACAGAACGGCGCCGACGGCGAGGACAACTGCGGCATAAATGGCCATCAACAACAACCCTACGGTCGGAGAGAGCGGTGACAGGATCCCTCCAGACCCTTGCTTGACGGTCGACATGACCGAATTGGTGAGGATGTTCGTCGGCAGGTACCGAAGGTCGCGTTCCGAAATGCCGTGCATGGCGAGCGGGAGCACAAAAATCACGCCCACGAAGGCGGCGATCGCCCCGGCCGTGCTGCGCACGATCAACCCGAAACCGAACGACATCAGCGCCATGAGGGCAATGAACACGCCGGTCATTGTTACGGCCCGTAGCGCCCCGGGAGAGCCGAGGCCAGCCGAGGGAGCGCCGCCGGCGGAAAGAATGGCCTGGCCCAATAAAAACGACGCGAAGCTCAGAAGCTCACAGAACGCCAAGGTGACAGCGGCGGCGACGCCGACCTTCGCCGCCAGCAGCATAGGCCGTCTAGGGGTGGCAGCGATACTGGCCCGGATGGTCCCGCTGGCGTACTCGCTGGTAATAAGCAAGGCGCCGAACACTCCCCCGGTCAGGGCGGCGACGATGAGGCCGATGAGCGAGTTTTGGGTCGGGTCGAAGCCGAAATAGTAAGCGGAATTGTGGTGCAAATCTGCGTTAGCTACCAGCCCCGTCACCAACAGGCCGGCAATAACTGTGAGGCCGACCATGATGGCGTTCGAACGCAAGGTAAGGATCTTAAGGACCTCGGACTTGACCACGTTGTTGGCGTGATAGTGCCCCATCGGGGCCTCCTGGACGGCGTGGGTAGACATCGTTATCACTCCTTCTAGCCGGCCGCAGACGCGCCGGCCATGGTCGACGGGCGGTACTCAACCTCGTCTCGGGTCAGTTCCATGAACGCGTCCTCCAGAGACGCAGTGATCGGCGTGAGCTCGTGGACCCGCAAGCCATCGCGGGCGGCCAGATCGCCGATCTGCGGGCCGGTCAGGCCCTCGACTGTCAGCGAGGCGCCGTCGCCATTGCTGACCTTGGCCCCGACAGCGGTGAGCACGGAAGTGAACGCGGCCACGTCCGGCGTGAGCAGCTTGACGGCTCCGCCGCCGCTCCTGGCCACGAAGTCGGCCACGCTGGTCTCGGCGATGAGCCGGCCGCGGCCGATCACGATCAGGCGGTCGGCAGTAACCGACATCTCGCTGATCAGATGGCTCGACACGAACACGGTCCGGCCCTCCGCGGCCAGGCCCCGGAGGAAGAGCCGGGCCCATCTAATGCCCTCCGGGTCGAGACCGTTGACCGGCTCGTCGAACAGCAGCACACCTGGGTCGCCCAGCAGGGTCGCGGCTATGCCGAGCCGCTGGCCCATGCCGAGCGAGAACTTCCCGGCCCGCCGGTTGGCGACGGACGTCAAGCCGACCTGGTCCAGGACCTCGTCGACCCGGCTCAGCGGGATGTCGTTAGTGAGGGCCAGCCAGCGCAAGTGGTTGCGGGCGGTCCGGGCCGGATGGAACGCTTTTGCTTCGAGGAGGCCGCCGACCTCTCGCAGGGGCCAGGCCAATTCGCAATAAGGCTTGCCACTGATCAGTGCGGACCCCGAGTCGGGATAATCGAGGCCCATGATCATCCGCATGGTCGTGGACTTCCCCGAGCCGTTCGGCCCCAAGAAACCGGTGACCACTCCGGGCGGGACCTCGAAGGTGAGGTTGTCTACGGCAGTAGATATCCCGTAGCGCTTGGTGAGTGAGTGTGCCGTAATCATCACTACAAACGATAAAAGGTCGCCCTGCCTGAAGGAATACGGCTGGTCGGCGTCTTTTGGCTTGGGGCTAGCCCGCTGGAGGGTGGGGCTACCCCCAAGTACCGCTCCCCGCCGGGCCTGAACGACAACGCTAGATCGGGGCCCGATGGAAAGGTGCCGAAGCAGCATTATGCTGCTAAATGCAGCATAATGATAGCATGACTGCTATCACTATCCGCCACGTCCCGGACGAGACCCGGGATGAGCTGGCCGCTCACGCCGCGCTCAGTGGACGTTCTCTGCAGGAGTACTTGCGCGCACAGTTGATCGACCTCGCCCGACGTCCTGACCCAGAGGCACTTCTGGCCAGGGTACGGGAGCGGAAACGACGCACTGGCAGCACGCTCCCGATCAGCTCGATATTGACGCATAGAGACGCGGACCGCCGATAATGACGCTGGTGGTGGATTCAGGTTTTGTCGTGGCGGCGCTTGTGGACGGCGGGCCAGCAGGCACATGGGCCGACGAGTTACTCGGAAGCGAGGACCTCGTCCGGTTCGGCGGGCCGGGGGACGGGATAGTCCTCGTAACGAGGAGGGTGGTCGAACGACCGGACTACCGCCGCTTGCATGTTCATTACCTCTGACCTCCCGAGCTGTGGGCCCGAAATCGGCGCCCCTGCGCGACCGGCAGCCCACCATCAAGGAGCTAGCGGGCTTTCTGCAGCTTGACAAGACCAGCGTGACGGGGTTGGTCGACAGGGCCCAGGAGCGCGGGCTCGTCCGGCGCGCCCCCTCCCCTGCTGATGGCCGCAGTGTCCTCGTCTCCATCACCGCTGCTGGCCAAGAGCTCGTCGACGAAGCCACGGCGGCGATCGAAGCCGAGATAAGCGCTCTCGTAGAGGTGCTCAGCCCGGCTCAACGGGCAGAGCTCTCGGCGACGGCCAGCGTGGTGGTGGCTGCCGATGCGCGCCGACGCGGCATAGACATTTTCAATGTTAGGGTCATGCAAAAAGGACGGTACATGACCGATCAAGCCATCGATCCCTCGACCCCACCAAGCGGCACTGGTTGTGTCGAATGTGAAGCATCTGGAGGCTGGTGGTTCCATTTACGCCGCTGCGCCCAATGCGGTCATATTGGATGCTGCGATAATTCCCCGTCGCAACACGCAACGGCGCATGCCCGCCACTCGAACCATCCGATTATTGCCAGCTTCGAGCCGGGCGAAGATTGGTTTTACGACTACCGCACCGAAGACTTCGTCTCCGGTCCGCATCTCGCCCCGCCCACGCACCACCCTGTTGACCAACCAGCGCCGGGCCCAAAGGGCGCGTCCCGTCCGATTGGCAGCGACACCTACATCCATAGTCGACTTCCTGTGCTGAAGAGGGGAGCTGGCCGGCAGCGAGCGTGTTTAATGGGCCGGTAGCAGCCGCAATTCGGGGCCGTCCGGGCGTTCTCGCCTTATGGCCTGCCTTTCTGGGCGCGCAAATCGGATCTGAGCGTGAAAAAGGCAAGAAATAGACAGGAATGGCGCCCATAAGCGGGAACCCCGCCCAGAAGGGACGGTTTTCGCCGCCGGCTTGGTCCACGGGGACACACGGGGACGTCGTGCGTACGACACTGACCACCGAGGGCGCGGGAACGGGCGGTCAGCAAAGGGAAAATAGGCCCAGGGCGGCGGGGCGAAGCGAATAGGGGCGGCGCCCTGACCCCATCACGGGCCCTATAAGCAACGCTTAGAACACCATCAGGACTATCGCAGTTCCGATGACCGTTGGCCCGGTCGACACTGGATGTCGAAGGGAGGCCATCGGTGCCGGCCGTCAGCGACGTTCAGATAGAGGCAGGCCACACTCCAGACGTTGGTGCGCCGTCGCCCCCGCTGGCGCAGCTGGCCGTCGCAGGCCCACGCCTCCTGGTCCCGGGGCTTGTCTTGGTTTCCGTACTCGCCGGTCTGGCCACGGTGGTGGGCCGTCTGGTCCCCGTGGTGGGAGCGCCGGTCATCGCCATACTCGGCGGCATCGTCGTCTCGTTGGTAACGAAGCCTTCGCAGCGCCTGAAACCGGGGGTCGTGTTCTCCTCCAAGAAAGTGCTGCCAGGCTCGATCGTCCTGCTTGGCTCAGGCCTCTCCCTCGGCCAGGTGCTCTCGACCGGCGGCCGTTCGCTCCCGGTCCTGTTGGGGACATTAGCGGCCGCACTCGGCATGGCCTGGCTGGGCGGGCGGCTCCTGGGGTCTCAGGGTGACGTGAGCACTCTGGTCGGGGTCGGTACGGCTATATGCGGTGCGTCGGCCATAGCCGCCACCGATGCAGTTATCGACGCCGACGAGGCCGACGTGAGCTACGCCATTGCCACCATTTTTACGTTCAACGTCGTCGCCGTCCTCTGCTACCCGAGCCTCGGCCACGCCTTGGGCCTGTCGCAGCACACGTTCGGTCTATGGGCTGGCACCGCCATCAACGACCTGTCCTCAGTGGTGGCCGCCTCCACGGTCTACGGCCATGCGGCGGCCTCCTACGGAGTGGTCGTCAAGCTGACACGGACGCTCGCCATCATCCCGATCTGCCTTGGGCTGGCCGCCATCCGCGGCCGGCGGCATCGGGCGCCCGCCGAGGCGACACCGAGCGGAAAGGGGAAGTGGCGCCGTATCGTGCCGATGTTCATCCCTTTTTTCGTCGTTGCCGTCGTCGCCAACACCATTGGCCTGGTCCCGGCCGGCTGGCACCGCCCGTTGTCGGACCTCTCGACCTGGATGATCACCGCTGCCCTTGCGGCTATCGGGCTGTCAACCGACATCTCGCAGATCCGCAAAGCCGGGCCTAAGCCGCTGGCGCTGGGAGCGGTTCTATGGCTTACCGTCGGGCTGACGAGCCTTGGCCTCCAGGCCTTGACCGGCACGATGTGACCTCAACGGTTCGGCGGTGGACCTGGCCCCGAGTGCGCGCTCCCAAAGTCCAGCCTTATGAATACCGGTCGCGGTCGTAGGCGGCGACAGCTTCTAAGGTCGGTTTGTGCCGCTGCCAGAGCCGTACCCGGACATGGCATCGCTCGACTTGCTGGTGAGCGTCGGCGAAATGGGGTCCATCCGCGCCGCAGCCGCGGCCCACGGGGTAAGCCAACCGGCAGCCAGCATGCGACTGAGAGCGCTCGAGCGGCTCTTGCAAATCCCCCTTCTGGAACGGGCGCCAACGGGCGCCCGTCTTACGCCTGCTGGCGTAGCCACCGCGGAATGGGCCGCCATCGTACTGGGCGACATGCGAACACTCTTAGCCGGAACGGCCGCCCTTCGGGCCGGCCGAACTTCTCACCTCCGCCTCGCAGCCAGCCTCACAGTCGCCGAGTACCTGGTCCCCGGGTGGCTACACTTGCTGGCCGCCGAGAAGCCTGAGACAAAGGTCTCACTGCAGATGGGCAACACGGCGCACGTAGCCGACCTCGTGGCCGCTGGGGACGTTGACCTCGGGTTCATCGAGGGCTCCCGGCCACCGGGACGCCTGCGGTCGAAAGAAGTACTCGCCGACGAGCTGGAGATCGTCGTTCCCGCTGGTCATCCCTGGAGCCGACGCCGGCGCCCGATCTCCGCCAAAGAGCTAGCCAAGACCCCCTTGGTCTTGCGAGAACGGGGTTCCGGTACCCGCGAGGTCTTGACCGCAGCCTTAGGCGTACAGGGCCTCGGTGTCACGGCGGCGATGGAACTCGGCTCCACGACGGCGATCAAGGCCGCGGTGGTGACCGGCGCTGGACCGGCAGTGCTTTCTGCTCTGGCCGTGCGCGCCGAAGTGCAGACGGGCCAACTGGTGGCAGTTCCCTGCGAGGACCTCTCGCTCCAACGGACCATACGGGCAATATGGGCACCCAGCCGGCCCCCCTCTGTGGCCGCGGCCCGTTTGCTAAGCATCGCAGCCCGATCGGTCGTCACGCCGCCATGACAGCGGCAGGACCGAGCGAGGCGGCAGACTAAGTGCGATGACGGCTGAGCCCCAGATTTGGTCACAGATCTCGACGCAGAGCGACAGTCCATGACAGAGAGCCAACGCGATCTGGTCATTGTGGGCGGCGGCCCTGCCGGTGTGAGTGCCGCCCTGGAGTGCACTGACATCAAGCTTGACGTCGTCCTCCTCGAGGCGCGGGCGGCGCTCGGCGGTCAACTGCCCGAGATCACCCACCCGGTGCGCAATGTGGCGACCGGGCGTTATTCGGATGGGACGGCGTTGCAAGCCTCACTGCAGGACGCCGCCGGCGTACTCGGAGAGCGAGCCAGGCTGGAACACCCGGTCACCGCGGCGGTGTTGGCTGAGGGCTGGGTGCAGGCCCGTGGTGAACGGTTTTCCGCCAGGGCCGTCCTCATTGCCAGTGGCAGCACCCCTGAACGGCTCGCGGCGGCGCCGGAGGGGGCGTTCGGAGGGGACGTCACCTACGAGGTGGAAAGCGACCCCGACCGCTTCCCCGGAAAGACCGTGGTCGTCATCGGGGGCGGCGACAGTGCCAGCCTTGACGCCCTCGCCCTGGCCCCGATCGCCTCATCGGTGATGTTGGCACATCGTGCGCCGCAATTGACGGCTCGCCACGACATCGTCGCCCAGCTCCGGGCCGAAAAAAAGATCGAGGACCTCCCTGGTTGGGAGCTCGTTTCGCTGCACGGCCATGAACACCTGGAGGAGGTTGTCCTGAGCCACCCGGCCACCGGTGAGCAACGGACCGTGAAAGCCGGCGGCGTTGTCGTGAAAATTTCACGCGACCCCGCCACCGGGCCGTTCCACGGTCAAATAGATCTTGACCACAGGGGCTTCGTCGTCGTCGACCAGGAGCTGCGCACCTCCTGTCCGGGGGTGTTCGCCGCCGGCGATGTAGTCAGCGGAGCTTACTGGAGGGTGTCGAGTGCCCTGGGCCAGGGGTCCCTGGTATCTCGTTCGGTCCTCAACTTCCTGCAGGAGAGCCGGTGACGCGCCAGGACCAACCCGACCTCTGCTTGGGCGAGGGTGCGAGATGCCGGGGTTCCAACTGAACGAGCGGCTGGTGGCGGCGAGCGCAGCGGAGATCGTGGCCGAGATGGAACGTGTGGTGCTGGGCGGACGGGATGCCGCGCCGGCCTGGGCCTTGCTCATCGGAGACCTCGTCGGCTCCAACCTGAGGCAGTGGGATCTGGAAGACACGAGCCGCAACCCTTCGGCCGATGACACGGTGATCGCCAACGCGAAACGGGAGATCGACCGGCTCAACATCGGCCGGCACCATATGGTCCAGGAAATCGACGCCGCCTTCGATTCGTCCCTCGACCAGCAGGCCACCGCTCCTCTCGCGACTGAAAGCCCCGGTATGGTCCTGGACCGGATGTCGGTCCTCGTGATCCGGCGCGCTCGGACGACCGCCGCGTCCTCGCACGACGCCAGTTACGCGGACCGGGTCGGGGCGGTGGAGTCACAGCTGGCCGCATTATCGGTCGCATTCGATGCGTTCACGGCCGAGTTGCGCGCTGGCACCAGGCGGTTCCTTCCCTACGAGCACCTCAAGCTCTACCGGCCCTCTATGTCCGGGGCCAGCTGAGCGAAGCTAAAGAGCCTGTAACCGCCCCGGTTGAAACCGCTGAACACCCGGTCGGCAACGACGGCCATGTGCGCGATACCGAGGGATGTGCCAGCGAGGGGCGGGGTGCGGCACGGGCTGGCCTGGCTCCGAGGGTCCACCAAGTGGGCACGCCCGGTGCGGTCGGCCGCCACCAGCCACCGTCCCAAGGGGGCCACGGCCACGCCGCCGGTACCCCAGGCGACACCGTCGGGCAGCGGCCCGGCCGCCACTTCCCGCCCGTCGGCCGTATCCAGGACGGTGAAACCGCCGCCCCTCAACTGCTCCCAGTCGTAGTCGTCGACCCGTCCACGGTCCGGTCCCGCCACCCACAGGGCGCCCTCGTGGTAGACGACGGTGGCGACCCGGAAACCAACGTTTGCCTCCCATATAGGCGCTCCGAGCTGGTCCCCGCGAAGTGGGAGCAAGGCCACCGCACCGTCGCCACCGACTGCGATCATTGGCCCCTCGGGTGACGGTACGACGCCGAGCCCGGTTACCTCGCCGAAAGCGGCGGCGCACAAGTCGGCGTCGATGGTCCCACCTTCGCCGACTTCGTTCAGCGGAGCGGACACGAGGAGGCCGACACCACCGTCTGATCGCGGCGCTGACCCCACTAGTCGCCCGGACGCCGCGACAGTCCGTTCCACATCGGCGACGAACCACCACTGGCAGGAAGGCTCGATGAGCCGCTCCCCGGCCGACCCGTCGATGTCAGCCCGCCGGAAACCCCGGAGCAACCCAATGTGGTTCAGGACACCCACCAGGCCCAGCTCCGGCAGGTCGATGATGGCATGAACGTCAAGGTCATACTGGGAAGGCTCGTCTTGGCCGGGGAACAATGTGGTCCCGAAGACGGCGCGGGGACGAGCCTGCTGGTCGGCGAAAACGACGTTGCGGCCAAGGTTGTTCCAGCACAAGAGCTCGCCCAGGGCGACCACGCGGCCGATGCCCTCCGGCTGGCTGTTGCGAACACCAGGGCCGGCAGCGGCGTTCACCTCGCTCATCGTGAGGCCGCCGGTCACAACAGACCACGCAGCAGGGCGAGAGCGTCGTCGGGCCGGGCGCCGGCCACGCACCGCTGGCCCGACGGGCAGTGGCGTGGCGCGGGGCGGAAATCCCGCATGTCTACCACCTGGTTGTAGGCATAGCTGGTTTCGGCCGCCACGCATTCGTCGGTGCACTCTTCTCCTCGAAGAGCGGCGCAGTGAGGCCATGGTCGCACGTAGACCGAGCTGCGGCGGCAAATGACGACGGTTGGCGCCCCCTGTTGCACGGCAATGTGGGTGAGCCCGGTGTCGATACCGACCACGGCCCGGCAGCTGGACAGCACGTCCACGGCCAGGGCCGGCGTTTCCGCGACGACCGCCGGGAACTCGGTGGGACCGAGCGGGAGAACGCCGTCCCCTTTGGTCACCTGGGCAACATCGTGGCCGTCGGCGCGGAGGCGAGCGGCGAGCTCGGCCCAGCTGTCCGCCGGCCAGGTCTTGTGAGCGCCGTCGGTCTCCTGTATGAGGAGGACCGTCCCGGCTAGCTCGGGCCGGGGGTCGGCCCTTAGAGGCACCGGCCGGCTGAAGTCGGCATTGATGCCGAAGTCGCGGCAGATTAGCTGGAGGATCTGGTTTATGTTCATCGGGCCCCACTCAGCCTCGAAAACGGGCGAACCCCACCAGTAATCGCGCTGTAAGGGGTGGTCACGGAGGTCGATGAAGCGGTCGCCCGTGCCGCGCACAAGCTTGGCCTCGTCGAGGACCCCGGCTAGGCCCTCGACCCGTTCGGCCAGGAGCCGCTGGGCGGGTGCCCGGGCCACGAGCCATACGGGCTGGTCCTCCCCGATGAGGGCCTGAATGGCGGGCAGGGACACCACCAGGTCGCCCAGTCCATACGACACCGGTGCGAGCAGAGTACGCGGCATATCAGGGGTACGAGTACGTGGTCCTGTCCCGGATGCCGGCCTCGGCGAACGCCTTGTGGCGCTCCGCGCATTTGTTACACCGGCCGCAGTGCTCGTCCCCGGTGGGGGCAATGCACGAGAAAGTGTGCTCGAGCGCCAGCCCCTGGCCGAGGGACAGGACCTCGGATTTGGTCAGCGCCGAGAACGGCGTCACTACCTCGAGCCGCTGGCCAAGGGCGGTACTGGCCAAGGCCGCGAACCCGGCGAAAAACTGGTCGCTGGCGTCCGCAAACGGGTTGCCCCGTAGCGTCCCCAGCGCGATCCTGCCGACTCCATGGAGGGCGCACCAGACGGTGGTCTTGGCCAGCAACAGCAGGTTGCGCCCCGGGAGGTACACGGCCTCGTCGGGCGTCGTCTCGTCCGGGGTACCCGCGCCCGAGACGCTCCAATGCGCCCCGTAGACGTCCGAAACGGGCAGTTCGAGGACAGCGAGCGGCCGCACGGCGGCCGGCTCGTCGAGCGAGGCCAGGAAACGACGCAGATGAGCCTGCTCGACGTGCTCCCAGGCCAGGCCGAAGCGGATGTACAGAGGCTGTACAACGTGGCCGTGCGTAACCTGGTCGGCCACCAGGACAGCGCTGTCAAGGCCGCCGCTGGTCAGGACCACGAGCTCGTCAGGCGTGCTCACGGCTCGCCACGGTAAACGCAGCCAGACGTGCACGTTTCGTGGACGAGGACTTGAGAAAGGTCCGGAAGCGGATCCCGGAGACGCTCCCAGATCCACTGGGCCAGCACCTCGCTCGTGGGGTTTTCCAGGCCTTCTACATCATTGAGGTAGTAGTGGTCGAGCTGGGCTAGCAGGGGCGCCATGGCGCCCGACACCTCGGAGAAGTCGCGGACCCAGCCCGTTCTTTCCCCGATCCTTCCTTCCACGTGCACGCCCACCCGGTAAGAGTGCCCGTGCAGGCGCCCGCACTTGTGGCCATCGGGGACGTGAGGGAGCCGGTGGGCGGCTTCGAACGTGAACTCCCTGAAGATTTCCACAGCACGTGACCTCCGTCCCGCTCAGGCTGTCAAACGGCCCATCTGGGGCCGCAGCGATCATACGACGTCGTTTATCCCATTGCTGAGCCGGGTACATGCGCCGTTGACGTGCGTCGTTGACGTGCGAGCTGGCGAAGGAGGTGCGCTGTCCAGGACCGTCTAGACCCCGGCGACCATATCGGGCTCGTAGTGGCGCCCATCGTCGCTCAATGCAAAGACCACGGGCCCCAACTTGGTTTTCAAGCGGTCAGCGATATGCAACCCGGCCACCCGGCATAACACAAACGGGAAAAGGGGCTGTCGAATTCGCCCTGAACTAGGCGCCGGTTTGCGCCAGAGCGCTCGTAATGTCGTCCCACAGGTCTTCGACGTGCTCGCAGCCCACGCTCAAGCGCAAGAAACCAGGCGGCAAATGCTCCTGGCCCGCCAATTTGCCCCGCCGTTCAATGGTGCTTTCCACGCCCCCGAGGCTGGTTGCCGACCTTATAACGCGGACGGAGTCGCATACAGTATCGGCCGCCAGCGCAGTCTGGACCTCAAAGCCGATCATGGCCCCGAAACCGGTCATCTGGGTGGCTGCCTGTGCGTGGCCGGGGTGAGCGGCCATACCGGGGTACCGTACGCGGGTGACGGTTGGGTGTTCGGCCAGGCGCTGAGCCAGAGTGGCGGCACTGCGCTGTCCTTGGTCCAACCGGAGGGCCAGCGTCCGCAGGCCTCGTAATACCAAGAATGTTTCCAGCGCTCCGGGTACGGCGCCGGCGACCTCCCGGCGGTGGCGCAGCCGGCCGGCCAGTTGAGGGGTGTCGGCCACGGCCAGGCCGAGGAGCAGGTCGGAGTGGCCCCCGAGGAACTTGGTGGCGCTGTGCGCGGCGATATGGGCGCCGAGGGCGATCGGTTGTTGCAATAGCGGGGTGGCGAAGGTGTTATCGACGGCGACCAGTGCGCCGGCGTCGCGTGCTGCCAGGCACAAGGCTGGCAGGTCGGCGATATCCAATAGCGGGTTGGTGGGCGATTCCAGCCACACCAGGTCCGCCCGGCGGGCGGCACTGACGGCGACCGCGGTGTCGGTGACGTCGACCAGGTCTACTTGCCAACGTCCTTGCCGCTGGCCGTCTGCGAGCAGGGCGCGAACTCCCGCATAGCAGTCCGTCGGCGCCATGACCCGGGCGCCCACGGAGACAAGGTCGAGTACGGCGGCCACCGCGCCCATCCCAGAGGCGAACGCCACAGCATCGCCGCCTTCCAACTGGCCGACTACCTCCTCAAGGGCCTCCCATCCGGGCGTGCCATTGTTACGGGAGTATTCCCGCCCTCCGGTCCCGCCCAGGTTGCCAGCCCGAAAATTCGACGCCACGACAATGGGCACGTTCAGCGGCTGGCCAGGCTCGTCGACCGGACGCCCGGCTGTAATCAGGACAGTCTGCGGGCGCCGCCCTGGCTGTCGGCCCGAAGACCCTGAAATTTGGCTGGACATCACGCCCATCCTGCTTCCTGGCACAGGGCGGTGCCAACCCCGGCATGGCGAAGGGGCCTCTCGCTAATGCTTGTGGCCGCTAATGCTTGGCGCCGGCTTTGCCGACGCATACCGGCAGGGGAAAGGAAATTGAGTTCACGAAATCGAGCACCGTCGTGATCTGCGACAAGGAGCTGAGAGTGGCTTTGAGCCCAAGGGCGTGCCCTGGGCCCAAAGAAAAGGCGGCGTCAGCGTAAAAATTGTGTGGGCTCCCCGTACGGTAGCTGTACAAATAACCACTAACCCCGCACGCCACCACCTGCTGCAAGCCGGACCGGGAGATGCTCGTAGCGTGGCCGATCGTCGGCAGCTTGGCCACGCTAGTCGACGCAGTAATAATGACGTCCTCGGCCGTGGATCGAGGCCGGAAAACCACTCCTGCACTGGGCTTGCCACTGGCGGTCCACCCGGCCGGGTAAAGAACATTGAAGGCGGTCGAACTGTAATAACCAAAGTGGCCCGGTGCGCTGAGGCTTGGGGCGGCGCTGATCCACCCAATGACCGTGGCGCCACTGACTTCGTACCAGCCTCCGTTCTTGTTCGTGCGCCCCAAGCGCAGGAGGGCCACACCCTGGGCCGCGGTGCCGATGACCCTGTCTGACTTGGACGGCCCTGAGCGCACGTTGAGGCCAACCGGCGAGAGGACCGTTTGTGGCCCCCTGGCCTCGCCGGCCGGGCGAGTCGTAGTGGTCCTGGCCCGGGAAGTGCTGGGCGCGAAATGGCCGGGCGCGGAATGGCCGGGCGCGGAGGTGCTCGTGGGGGGACGGCTCGCCGTCGCCGCCACCGCCTCTTGGCCACTGGAAGCGAACGCACTGGCCAGCAGTAAGACGACACCGCGTAGTACCCCGCCGAGAGCAACCGACCGCCTTCGGCGCTTCGGCCTCTCGGCTGATCTGTTTATGAGCACAGCGTGGGTACCTCGTCGCCGACCCTTATGCGCAGCAGCCACCGAACCAGCGGTATACGCGTACACTGCCGTCACTGATTACCCTTTGGGTTGGAAGGCAACTTCTCAGTGCCGCCGGTAGACATCAGCCCGATGGTCGATCAATAGAACGACCACCGTCCGCTCGTCATCGTCGATTTCGTAAACCACGCGGTAGAGACCACGACGTGCCGCCCACAATCCGAAAAGTTCCCCTCGGAGCGGGTGGACAACCCGACGCGGCGCACCTAAGAGCGCTCCGGTCATGAACTCGACGATCGCGCTAGCCACGCTTTCAGGCAGCCGAGCCAAGGAGCGCTCGGCTCTGGCTGCTACAACCAGCCGATATTCGGGGGCGGTCACTTGCTCAGGTACTTGGCCCGCAACTCATCGGCGCCGAGCACCTTGCCCTTGGCCACCTCGGCCCGTGCCTTTTTGATCTCAGCTAAGGCGGCGGGGTCGGATAGTAATTCGAGGGTATCCTCAATAGCGGCGAGGTCGTCTGGGCTGATGATTACGGCCGCGGGACGGCCGTTGCGGGTGAGAACGACGCGATCGTGCTCGCGCTCCACTCGGTCGACGATCTCAGACAGATGCGCTTTAATCTCCGCCAACGGCAACGTTTCTGACATGACCATTATTGTAGTCATTTAGGCCGCGACGAGAGGTAGGTTGGTGAAATGGGCGCCGAAAGTGAGCGGGTGGCGGGATTTGGCCGGCTCGACGAAGGCCTTCGCCAGGCTGGAGCGTGGTACCAGTGGGGACCTTACCTTAGCGAGCGGCAATGGGGGACGGTGCGGGAGGACTACAGCGCCAACGGCGACGCGTGGGACTACCTCCCCCATGACCACGCCAGGTCCCGTGCGTACCGCTGGGGGGAAGACGGCTTGGCCGGGTTTTGCGATATCGAGCAGCAGCTCTGCCTGAGCCTGGCGCTGTGGAACGGGCGTGACCCGATCTTGAAGGAACGGGCCTTCGGGCTGACGGGGACTCAGGGAAATCATGGTGAGGACGTCAAGGAATATTGGTGGTACCTCGACGCCGTCCCGAGCCACGCCTGGAACCGGTGGCGGTACCACTATCCACAGTCAGCGTTCCCGTACCAGGACCTGATCGACCAGAACGCTTCGCGCAACCGGTACCAGCCCGAGTACGAGCTCGTCGACACCGGGATCTTCGACCAGAGCCGGTACTGGATCGTCGAGGTCCACTACGCCAAGGCCGATCCTGATGACCTCCTCATGAAGATCTCCGTGAAGAATGCCGGTCCCGATGCCGACACGCTGCACGTCCTACCAACGTGCTGGTTCCGCAATACGTGGTCCTGGGAGGCCAACCCGCCCAAACCGGCTATGGCGGCGACCGGCGACACGTCGGTCGGGATCGAGCACCCGGGGCTTGGGTCGCTCGAGCTGCTGGCTGACACCGCCCCGGACGGCGCCCCGCCAGGGCTGCTGTTTTGCGAGAACGAGACCAATCTGAAGCGCCTGTACGGTGCCGAGCCGGTCACGGCGTACCCCAAAGACGGTATCAACGACCACGTCGTCAACGGGTTGCCGACAGTCAGTCCACAGCGCACCGGCACCAAGTGCGCCTTCTATTACAAAGTCACCGTCCCGCCAGGCGAGACGGCCGAGGTGCGGCTGCGCCTCCGCCCCGCGAGCCAGGAAAGTTCACCGAGCGCCGCTTTCGGCGCCCCGTTCGACGCGGTGATGACGCAGCGCCGGGCCGAGGCCGACGAGTTCTACGCCGAGCTGACGCCGACGGACGCGTCGGCCGATGAAGCGATGGTAATGAGGCAGGGGTTTGGTGGGTTGCTGTGGAGCAAGCAGCTGTTTTACTACGACGTACGTCGCTGGCTGCGTGGCGACCCGAGCCAGCCGCCGCCGCCGCAGCCGCGGCAGGATGGGCGCAATTGCCGCTGGAACAACTTCAATGCCTTCGACATCATGTCCATGCCGGACAAGTGGGAGTACCCCTGGTTCGCGGCCTGGGACCTGGGGTTTCACTGCGTGGCCATGGCACACGTGGACCCAGCGTTCGCCAAGTACCAGCTGATCTTGCTATGCCGGGAGTGGTTCCAACACCCAAATGGGGCACTGCCTGCCTACGAGTGGGACTTCAGCGACGTCAACCCGCCGGTGCAGGCGTGGGCGGCGCTGGAGGTGTTCGCCATCGACGGCGGCCGGGACATCGACTTCATCAGCCGGGTCTTCGACAAGTTGATGGTCAACTTCAATTGGTGGGTCAACCGGGAGGACAGCGAGAGCAACAACCTGTTCGAGGGCGGCTTCCTCGGCCTCGACAACATCGGCCCTATCGACCGTTCGCACCTGCCGGCCGGGTTCATCCTGGAGCAGTCTGACGGCACCGGCTGGATGGGTTTTTACGCCGTCGCCATGGCCACTATGGCCGTCGTCCTGGATCTGTCTGGCCAACGCCCGGCCCAGGATCTGGTCATGAAGTACAACGAGCACCTGGCTTCCATCGCCCAAGCACTGGAGGGGCTCGGACTGTGGGACGACACGGACGGGTTTTACTACGACCGGCTGAAAACCCCGAGCGGCGAGGCCGTGCCGGTGAAGACCCGGTCGATGGTAGGCATCATCCCCGCCCTGGCCGCCGCGGTCCTCAGCGAAGCGGAACTGCAGCGGGCGCTGTCGGTGGGCAAGACGTTGGCGGACTTCCTGATCAGCCACGACATGGCGGACCGTCACAGGATGATCGACAGTGGCCTTCTGCGAGGCCAGCCCGGCCAGCAACGTCTGCTGCTCAGCCTGTGCGGACGAGAACGGCTGGAACGGCTCGGCACCAAGTTGTTCGACCAGGAAGAGTTCCTTTCTCCTTACGGCCTGCGGGCCTTGTCCGCTTACCATCGCCAGCACCCCTACACATTCAAGGTCGACGGCTTCACCGCCAGCATCGACTACGAGCCGGCCGAGTCAACCACGCCGATGTTCGGTGGCAACTCCAATTGGCGAGGCCCGATCTGGTTCCCGCTGAACTACCTGATGGTCAGCACTCTCGAGCGGTACCACCGGTTTTACCGGGACGACTACACGATCGAGTACCCGACTGGCTCGGGTCAGTGGCTGACCCTGGATAAGGTGGCCGACGACCTGTCGAAACGGCTGATCTCGATATTTACGAACGGCCCCGACGGCCGACGGCCCTGCTTTGGCGGCACCGAGTTGCTACAGAACAACCCGGATTGGCACGACAACTTGATTTTCAGCGAGTACTTCCACGGCGATAACGGTGCCGCTATCGGCGCTTTCCATCAGACCGGGTGGACGGCGCTGATCGCCGACCTGATCCGACGCCGATATGGAGAGGTCGAGGCCGTCGACGATGTCGTCAAGCGCATCGGGGCACAGGCAGAAAAATGAGCTGCCTCCGAGATATCTACGGGCGCTCGACCGGCGGCCTCGCAGGGCGTGCGAACTGACTGCATGTTCAGTGCCGATATACCGTCCCCAGCGGCCGTTGCAGGACTGACCCGCAGCGACCTGCACCGTCCCGGCATCACGCGCCAACGCTCGGGCGACGGCCTCCGCTATCTCGAGCCCTCCGGCCTGCAGGTCACGGACAACCAAACCATGGCCCGCATCGCTGAGCTTCGTGTACCGCCGGCCTGGAAAGACGTCTGGATCTCTCCCGACCCGCTGGGCCACATCCAGGCCACGGGCGTGGACACCCGGGGCCGGACGCAGTACATCTACCACCAGGTCTGGCGCCAGCAGCGCGACGTGCAGAAGTTCGCCCACATGCTCCGGTTCGCAGCTGCGCTGCCGGCGTTGAGGTCAGCCACCCTGCGGGACCTCCACGGGCGCGGCCTCGGTCATGACAGGGTGGCGGCTGCCGCCGTCCGGCTCATCGACCTCGGCTTGTTCCGCATCGGGGGGGAGAAGTATGCCGAGTTAGACCACCACTACGGTGCCACCACCCTCCAGAAACACGACGTGGCCCTGACGCGCGGCGGCGTCACGTTCGACTACATAGCCAAGGAGGGTAAGCGCCGGACGATCACAGTCACCGACGGCGCTGTACGGGAGGTAGTGCGTGCGTTGGTCCGCAGCAATAGCGGCCTCGGTACATTGTTCTCCTTCCAGGACGGCGACACCTGGGAGCCACTTCGCTCCTACCAGGTGAGCAACTACATCGCCGCTCGTGCCGGCGGCCATTTCACGGCCAAGGAGTTCCGCACCTGGAACGCCACCCTGCTAATGGCCCTGCTGCTTGCGAGCGACGAGCCGGCGCCCACGGTGCAGAGCCGCAAGCGCGCCATCTCGGCGGGCGTGCGCGGCGTCGCCGACTGGTTGGGAGACACTCCGACGGTGGCGCGCCGTTCCTACATCGACCCCCGGGTGATCGGCCATTATGAGTCTGACGGCGAGTTGACTGCTGTCCCGAGGTTGCCGGCCGTGCTACCGGCCGCGGCGGAAGGTGAGGCCGCCGTCGCCGCCTTCCTGGCCGCCGAAGACTGAGCCATCCCGATGGCTGCTGCCGGCGGCTAGATTCCGGCCGTGTCCGACTTTGCCCTGCCTCTGCGTGAGGAAGACGTCGATCCTGACCCCCTGCGCCAGTTTGCCGCCTGGTACGGCGACGCGGCCCGAGCCGGGCTGCGGGAGCCCGGCGCTATGGCCGTGGCCACGAGCACGGTCGGCGGCATACCGTCCGTACGCATCGTGCTGCTCAAGCGGTACGACGAAGAAGGTTTTGTGTTCTACACCAACTACGACAGCCGTAAAGGTCGCGAGCTCCAGGCCAACCCGCGCGCCGCCTTATTGTTTTATTGGGACCCACTGGGACGCCAGATAAGGATCGAAGGGCAGACCGAACGCACCTCGGCACAGGATTCTGCCTCCTACGCTCGCAGCCGGCCCCGTGGGAGCCAGCTCGGCGCGCTCGCATCACCACAGAGCCAAGTGATCGGCAGCCGCCGCGAGCTCGAGCAGCGCGTCGCCGACCTGGCGGAGTCGTACGCCGACGTTGAAGTACCTGTGCCCGATGCCTGGGGAGGTTTCCGCCTCTTGCCAGAGCGTTTTGAGTTCTGGCAACACCGAGAAGACAGGCTTCACGATCGCCTCCTTTATACCGTCGAAGACGACTGGCACTGGCGGCTGGAGCGGCTGGCACCGTAGCTACATGAGCGGTCTCTAGGGTATGAATGTCCGGTGGAACGGTGCGGCTCCGACGTTATTTACGGAAGGCGCGACCGGCGCCTCGGAGACAAGGAGACGTCGATGAAGTACATGATCTTGACCTTCGCCTCGCAACAGGACTACCAGGAGATGGTCGGGCAGCCTTCGGGACAGCCAGTTTGGACGCAACAGGACTATGCCGCCCTGGGGGCGTTCATGCACGGGTTCAACCAGGAGCTGCTCGACTCGGGGGAATTGGTGGAGACAAGAGGCCTGAGTTTTCCGGTCCACACCCGGCGGGTCCGGCTCCAGGACGGGGCCCCGGTGGTGACCGACGGCCCCTATGCCGAAGCGGAGGAGGTCCTGGCCGGTTACTGGGTGGTGGACTGCGAGAGCTTCGACCGCGCCACCGCCATCGCTTCCCGCCTCACCACCTGCCCCGGGCCGGAACAGGTCCGGGCGCGGGCCTATGCGGACGTGCGGCCCGTCGACGAGCACCAGCCGGACTTCGAAGGCTGACCTGACCAGAATTGGCCGATATGGACGCCACCGAGGTCGCGGACCTGCTCCGTCCACTAACGCCGCAGGTCCTCGGGGCGGTGGTCCGTCGCTACGGCCACTTCAACCTGGCCGAGGACGCCACCCAGGAGGCGCTGGCGGTGGCCGCCGCTCGGTGGCCGCGAGAAGGGCTCCCGGACAACCCCAAAGGCTGGCTAGTGGCTGTAGCAGCACGCCGGCTGACTGACTTGCTGCGCGCCGACCAGGCCCGCCGTCGCCGGGAGGACATCTTCGCCCATTGGTCGGAGGCGGCGTCCGGGAACCCCCGACCGGACGAGTACGGTCCCGTTCACGCAGACGACACGCTCGTATTGCTCTTCATGTGCTGTCACCCGTCTCTGTCAGTGGCCTCGCAGATTGCCCTGACATTGCGCGCCGTCGGCGGTCTCAGCGTGGCCGAGATTGCCCGCGCCCTTCTCACTTCGGAACAGACGGTCACGCGGCGCATCACCAGGGCCAAGCAAACCATCAAGGACAGCGGAGCACCTTTCGCCCTTCCGTGCCCGGTTAGCGGTCGCTTGGACGCAGTACTGAAGGTCCTCTACTTGATCTTCAACGAGGGCTACGCCAGCACAATGGGAGCCGACCTGCTACGTGAGGACGTCTCGGAAGAGGCCATCCGGCTTACGAGAATGCTCCACGTCATTCTCCCCGACGAAGGCGAGGTGAGCGGCCTCCTTTCGTTGATGCTTCTCGTCCATGCCCGCCATCGAGCCCGAACGAGCACCGACGGTTCGCTCGTCCCCATGGACGAACAGGACCGAACTCTATGGGACCGTCCCGCAATCGAAGAGGGGGTCGCACTGATCACCGCCGCTCTGCCTTGCGGCCCGACCGGGCCGTACCAGCTCCAGGCCGCGATTGCCGCCGTCCACGACGAGGCGGCCAGCGCCGCCGGCACCGACTGGCCTCAGATCGCGGCGCTCTACGGCGTGTTGCTCCAACTCGACGACAACCCGGTCGTCGCTCTGAACCACGCCGTCGCCGTGAGCAAGGTCGCCGGGCCCGGCGCTGGGCTTGCACTCCTTCGCCGCTTGGAGCCCGACGGCCGGGTCAACTCAGACCGCCGTTTCCATGCCGTCCGCGCTCATTTGCTTGAACTCGACGGCAACCCCGCAGCCGCGCTGGAGGCTTACCGGGCCGCGGCCATAGCGGTCACGAACGCTCAGCAGCAGCGCTATCTCAACCAACAGATCTCCCGGCTGCAGAGCTCCACCGGGGACCCGGCTGTTCAACCGTTCGCTATCGAAGAGTAAGCGACAACAGCAGAAGAGTTCGGGACGGGGACATCGATCTTTTGACCCCAATTGCTGAAAGTGACGGTCTGGGTATCACCGGCACCAGCCGTGAGATACTGGTGAAAGGCGGATGCTTGGAGGGGTAGGACAGGACAGTGATATTGGCCGTCGTCATCGTCTCGTTAGGCGCAGCCTTTGGCGTTTACTTGCTCCGGCGGCGGACGCTCTGGCGCCCGTCCATTATCCTGCTGGCGTCGGCGGTTGTGTTGCTCCCGATGGCCGCCTCCAGCGCCGCCTCCGTGAGCCCTCATCACCAGGCCAAAGCCAGCGCACGGCCCGAGGTCCTTGATGCCCAGGCGAGCCCGTGGGAGCTATCGGCCAAGGGCGGCTGGACAACGATCGTAGGAAAGGTACGCTTCGCGTCGACCTGCCATCTCGTTGCGCTCGACTGGAAGCAGAGCGACCTGCCGTCACGACGTTGCACGTCGGGGAGGTTCAGTGAGAAGCTCTGGCTGGCGCCAAACCGGGGCCACTTCGCCGAAGCACAAGCCTTCGAGCTGGTCGCGTCCGGGAAGGGCACGGCGAAAGGCGACTTCTTCGTCCGGATCGCTCCAGCTGTAATGGTCACCACTACGACGGTAGCCACGAGGACTTCGGCGACATCCACCGTTCCGGTCAGCAGCGGCCGTACGACGACGGTGCCGGCCCCCGCCTTGCCGACGCCGTTCCCGGTTACGCCGAGCGGGACGACCACGACCGGCACAACGACGACCGGCACAACGACGACCGGCACAACGACGACCGGCACAACGACGACCGGCACAACGACGACCGGCACCACGAGGCCATCGACGACGACCACGGTTCCTCCGCCATTGAGCTTTACTTTGGCCTGGTCCTCTGGGTCGCTGAACGACCTCGGGGGGCCGATCGCCGAGTCCTCACCGATGCTCGCCACCCTCGACAGCCGAGGACCGGCGGTGGTGGTCGGAGACAGGAGCGGTTATCTGTACGCGTACCACCTCTCGGACGGCTCACCCGTGGGTAGCTGGCCCGTGTACGACGGAGGTAACCCGATCGACTCGACCCCTTCGGTAGCGGCCCTGAACGGGAGCAATCTCGACTCCGTGCTCATAGGCGCCGGCAACGCCCAATACCCCACCACCGGCGGGTACGAGGCTTATGGGCCGGCGGGCAACCAGCTGTGGCACGCCACCGTGCAGAACCCCGTCACAGACAATCACCCGGCCGGCGGCGTGCAGGCATCCCTCACTCTTGGTGACCTGCAAGGCGGTACGGATGCCTTTGCCGGTTCATTGGGCCAGGAGGCGTACACGCTTACGGCCACTTCAGGATCCGTGCCGACCGGGTGGCCGTTTTTCAGTGCTGATAGCGTTTTTTCGACTGCTGCCGTAGGCGACCTTTACGGCTCCGGCCAGGGAGAGCTCGTCGTAGGAGGCGCGTCCACCCAGGGCATCGCATACGGGCTCCAGTACCAAAATGGCGGCCATGTACGTGTCCTTGACGCTCAAGGCCAGCTCATCTACGACTATGACACCAACCAGGAAGTGGACTCTTCGCCGGCGGTCGGCCCGTTCCTGGCCGGAGGGGCGACGGGCATCGCCGTCGGCACGGGCTACTACTACCCCGGCGCCAGCGACACCGACAAGGTGCTCGCCTTCAGTACACGCTTAGTACCCGCCTGGTCCGAGACGCTCGATGGGTGCACAGAGTCCAGCCCGGCTTTGGTGGGCATTAACGGGCAACTTGACGTCGTCGAGGGCACCGACCAAGGCCCCGCCAATTGTGGGGGGACGAACGCAGGGTCGGTGTGGGTGCTCGATGGGCAGGACGGCACACCGATATGCCACACACCTGTGGCTTCCCGGGTGATCGGCTCAGTCGTGGCTGCCGACCTGACCGGAGACGGCCAACCGGACCTGTTGGTCCCCACTGTCCACGGCGTGGAGGTCCTCACCGACACGTGCCAGGAGGTCACCGTTCTCGGGCCCGATATTGGGTTCCAGAACTCGCCTCTTATCACCGATGACCCGAACGGCACGGTCGGGATCACGCTCGCCGGCTACAACGGCAACAACCAAGGAGTTATCCAGCATTACGAGATCCCCGGCTCGAACGGCGCTCTCGCCGTCGGTACAGGCTCGTGGCCCATGTTCCACCATGACCCGTCCCTCAGTGGGGTGACCACCGCTCTGCCCGACCTCGGTACCGCCACCCCGGCAGACGTCACCGCGCTGGCCGGCAACGCCCAGGTCTCGCTTACTTGGACGGCGCCCTCCGGTGGCGCCGGCCCGGCGAGCGGGTACAACGTTTACGAGGGCACCGCACCGGGTCGCGAATCGAGCACAGCTGTCAACGGGACCTCTCCCCTGACCAGCACCGCATATACAATCACCGGTCTCGCCAATGGGGCGAACTATTACTTCGAGGTAACGGCCGTCAACTCGGCCGGCGAGGGCGCCCCGGTGCAGGTACCCGCTTCGCCGACGTAGCCCACCACCACGACTTAAAGCGAGCCGCAACTAAGGGCGCGCTCTCCTACGCAGGAGCAGGCGAGGAGCCTGAGCCGGATAGCCGATAGAAGGCGGTGGCATTCCCGTGGAAGAAAGCGTCGCGTTCTGTCTCGCTCAGGTCTTGGGTCGCGCCGGCATAAGCAGCGATGAGATCGGGATAGCTGATAAAACGTCCGTCCACCGGGAAATTGCTGGCGAACATGGCACGGTCGACGCCGAATACAGCCAGGATCTCTGCGACGAATAATCGCAGCCCGGCGACGTTGACCCCGGGATCAACAGAAGCGTAGGAGGAGACCTTGACCACAACGTTGTCATGACGAGCAAGTATGCCCAGACCGCGTCTCCAGACCGTCCGCAGGTCCGGCTCGTCGGGCAACAAATACCCACCGTGGTTCAGGATAAAAGTGATTTCCGGATGTTGGCCGACGAGGCTAGCCGCCTCTTCGAGCTGATGGGGGAACACCTGTAGGTCAAAAGAGAGCCTGAACTCGGCCAAAAATGCCAACCCACGGCGCCACGCCGCGTCCGCCATTAGATCTGGTAGTTCGGCTACTTGCTGGCCAGGCGCCCAGTTGAGCATTTGGCGTACACCCCGTACAGTGGGGCTCTCGACATGGGCGCTCAACTGCTCATTAACGTCGGGAAGCTGCAGTCGGGCGGCCACCACCTGGGCCTGGGGGAACGGCCCACGCTCTGCGCAACTCTGCACCCAACGAGTCTCATCTACGGCCTCCCCCGGCAGCCGAGCGGCCTCCACGTGGACCGTGGCCACCACCGGGACAGCTCCGATGTCGTCGACGAAGTCCCCGATTAAATAGTCCCGCTGAAGCGGGCCCAGGCCGCTTGGGCTGGAAGGGTCCTCGGGCGCGCCTTGGAGCCAAGGATAACGACCGGCCGACAGGTCCCAAAGATGATGGTGCGCATCCACGACCCTCGTCGGGAGCGCGATTGTCTCAGGCACGCGCTCTCCCGCTGGAGGCCACGCGCACGAGGGTCTTCACCGACGATGCGGTCCCGGTCGCCAAAGCGAACATAGAACCAGGAAGATCTTCGAGCCCAATGTGACGCTCGATTACGACGGTGGGGTCGAACAAGCCCTCAGCTATGGCATCGATGGCTATGCGAAAATTGGCGGGCGAATAGCAGAAGCTGCCGCGAAGGGTGCGCTCCTCGACTGTCAACAGGAAGGCAGAGATCTGGGCCGAGGGCGATCCCATGCCGACGACTGAGATCGTCCCGCCGCGGCGAACGCAGCCGAGGGCCGCAGAGAACGTCTCGGTGACCCCA
Organism: uncultured Acidimicrobiaceae bacterium; assembly: GCA_963749305.1. Taxonomy (GTDB): domain Bacteria; phylum Actinomycetota; class Acidimicrobiia; order Acidimicrobiales; family Palsa-688; genus Fen-671. The sequence continues at coordinate 224,509 of CAVVMN010000006.1, read as the reverse complement.
ACGGCATCAATCACGCGGTCCACGGTGCGGCGACCAGTCTTGGCTTCAATGGCGTCGGCTAGTGACAAACGCGCATCGACCGGTGTGGCCCCCAACGATCGGGCCACATCGAGGTTGCGGGGCTGGAGATCGGTGACGAAGACCTCAGCCGCTTCAGCACTGAAAGCCGCCCAGGCTGAGACCAATCCGATCATCCCCGCACCCAGAACCGCTACGTGGTCGCCCTTGTGCACTTCGGCCTGTTCAACGGCATGAATGCCAACGGCCAGTGGCTCCACCACAGCGCCACCGTCGTCATCGACATCGTCAGGTAAATGCACAGCCGCCCACTCCGGTATGGTCATTCGTTCGGCAAAGGAACCTGTGTAGCGGGCGTTCACGCCGATGACGGCCCGCTTGGGGCAGAGATTGGGCTGACCGGACCGGCAGTTTTCGCATTCCCGGCACCCGAGGACGGGATTGAACGTTACCCGGTCACCAATTGCCCATCCGCGGGCACTATTGGGGTCGATCACGCGGCCAGACGCCTCGTGCCCCATTACCTGCCCAGGGAACCTGCGCCCGGTGTCACCGGAGTAGCCGTGGACATCGGAGCCACAGAATCCCGCTGACGAGCACCTCAACCAACAACTCTCCCTCAGCCGGGACGGGGTCGGGTATTTCTTCTACCAAGCCACTATTTGCGCCGTGGTATACGAACGCCTTCATCGGCGCTCAATCTGTACGCCGCTTTTAGAACTCTTCTGACCGGTATTAGTATGTTGCATTAGCCTTATATCTCCTTGGCTCTGTAGGAGTGAACCTTCACCGGCATGCCATCTTGATTGGAAGATTGCCGCGCCGCGCTCAAAAGATCTACCACCGATGCACCAAGTTCACCCGGGACGACGACCTCTTGTCGGCCCAGGGCCGTGGCGACAAGGGCAGCTGACGGGCGCCACGAAAGATCCAGTTCGGTGGGGGTCAACGGAGCTACCTCAACAGAGCCCTTGACCAAGGAGACGTCCAGGGCCCCCCACGCCGTATTGAGCAAGGCGCGGCCTTCTGAGCCGAAAAACCTATATTCTTCGACTCGAGAGGGGTGTTCGTGAATGCTCCCGGTGCCCGCAATGGCGGCCAGTGACCCATCATCCAAGGTGACCGCCAGGCTGTCCGCCAGGTCCACCGGGAACCCATTATGGTGTTCGAACGCCGAAACTCGAGCCGTAGCTCGTTCAGTGACCCACAAGACCACGGATGCGGCGTGTGTGATCTGGGTGAACAAATGCCCGCCTCCTCTCGCCGCATCGGCGTACGTCGTCCGGCCGGTCGGGTACAACGCACCCACACGCCGCTGCATGAACTCCACCTCGCCGCTGTAGAACTGGTGGACCGAGCTAGAGAACAATGCCGTAGTCAGGTTGAGCTCGCCCAGGTCGCCCCGACGAACTGCCGCCCGGAGATAACCCGCGTGACGCGAGTACGGGTAGGTGTGCCCGACGTGCAATGATACGCCAGCCGCTTTTGCCCGGGTTACGAGGTCCCAGGCCTGGTCCGAGGCTATGGTCATGGGCTTTTCGACCAACACGTCGGCTCCGGCGGCGATGGCGGCCGCCGCCGGGGCATAGTGAGCATCGTGCGGGGTGGCCACGATCACCGCGTCGACCCCCAAAGCCAGGAGGTCGTCAACCGAAGTGACAGCGAACGGGACGTTGAAGCGTTCGGCCACCTCCCGTGCTCGGCCACCATCCAGGTCACACACCCCCACAATGAGAGCGTCGGGGTTGGAAACAAGTGCCGGCAAGTGCATATGAGTGCCCCACCATCCGGTCCCGACCAGGCCGACCCGGGCTGGGCCTCGCACCGTCATTTACAGTTGAGCGTAGGGCGCACGAGGTCTATTTCCGTATTTAAGTCCAGCCCGAACCCGGGACGTCCTAATTCCCGGATGTCGAGAGAGCTACCCTCGACCAACGGTTCCCCGGTCATCAGGCCTCCGAACTGCGGGACCTGGTGGTCACCTCCGGGCGCGGCCAAGATGCACTCACCAAACGGGATCGAAGGCCATGCAAAGGCGGCGTGGATGGAGTACGGCCCGCACGTATGAGGGATCACCCGGCGTCCTTCGGCCTCAGCGGCGGCAACGATTTTGGACAATTCAGTCATCCCACCGCACCACGATGGGTCGGGCTGGAGAAGGTCCACCTGGCCAATTGCCGACAGGGCGTGAAAGCCCCAGCGTGTCGCCTCGTGTTCCCCTCCCGAGATGGCGACGCTTTCGTGAAGACGGCGTCGCAGTTGGCGGTAACCCCAGTAATCGTCAGGGGGTAAACATTCCTCCAGCCATGCCGGTCCGTACGGAAGCAGCCGATGGCCGAGCTCGGCCGCCGTTTCGACATCGAGCCCCATCCAGCAGTCGTAGGCGAGAAAGACGTCTGGGCCGACGGTGTCTCGGGCCGCCGCGAACCGCTCCACATTGCGTTTCAAGCCGTCCCGTCCCGCAGATACGCCGTGCCACAGTGGCAGCTTGCAGCCGAGGAACCCACGCTCTTTGGCCACCCTGGGGTCAGGAGTGGTGGCATAGAACTCCAGCCGTTCCCTGGACGGGCCGCCCAATAGCTCGTATACGGGTTTACCGGTAATGCGGCCCATGAGATCCCAGAGCGCCAAGTCCACGGCCGATATTGCATGTACCACAAGCCCCTTGCGCCCGTAGAAAAGGCTCCCCCGGAACATCTGGTCCCAGATCACTTCGAACTCGAAGGGGCTTTTCCCTACGACGAAATGGCTCAAGTGTTGTTCCACCACCCAGCACCCCGCCGGGCCCCCGACTGATATGCCAACGCCGACCTCGCCCGTGTCCACCTCGACCTCGACGACGAAGTAACCCGACCAATCGCTCCCCGCAATGGTACGGACCTCGTACCCCCGGTAGCGTCCGAGCGGCGTGGCCAAGGGGCGGCGGCCCCAGTGGGCCTCAGCTCCTTCGTCGGGCACTGGAGCGGGGCCTTCATACTTCGGCAAAGACAAACGATCAGCCGCCACTGACGCCCGAACTGCGACCACCTTGGCCGTCGAGGCCGCCTCGTGGCCCGATCTTTCCATTATTGGTGGGCCCGGGCTCGTCGGGATAGCCAGTCTTCAGGCTGACCATGCAGTCGCCGATGGGCCGCTTCGGAGTTGTCCCCCATGCAGGCACCCACGATATGGGTCTCGTCTTCCAGTTTCAAGTGGGTGATATAAAAATCACGTATTTGAAACCGTCGGCGTGGTCGGGGCTCCTGCCTTCGCTCGTTCCCAATGCTTCATATATATGAAGTAACTACACACTTCCTTGAAACTGGGGGGACCGTGTGGTACATTGTCCCCGCGTTTCATCACGGGGAGTTCTGGGCGTATTCGGGGGGCTGGTGTTAGGCCAACGAAGTTCGTCGGTGCCAATAGCGTCAGGAGACCGGGGCGACGATGTCCCCTGCGCCATAATCCTCGCCTTGAGCCAGGTTGTGGTGTAATGACGACCATAGAGGACGAATCTCGCCAACCGACGCCGACGGCGGGGCAAACCGTCCTCGTAGCCGACCACATTAAACGGAACTTTGGCGCCGTCGTCGCTCTAGCCGATGCATCAGTGCGGCTCGCCGAGGGTGAAGTCCTGGGCATCGTGGGCGACAATGGAGCAGGCAAATCCACCCTTATCAAGGTCCTTTCTGGCGTGGTTGTCCCCGACAGCGGCCAGGTTGTCCTAGACGGCCTCGAACTGTCGCTGAAGGGGCCCCATGACGCCCTAAATGCCGGCATCGAGACCGTCTACCAGGACCTCGCCCTGGTCGATACCATGAGCGCTTACCAAAACGTGTACCTGGGACGTGAGACTCTGGCTCGCTCCCGGTTGCTCCGCCTACTCAACCTCGTTAGCGACCGGTCAATGCGCCAACGCGCCACCGAGGTCCTGAAGGACCTCGGCGTCAGGATTCCTTCGGTAAACGCCAGCGTGAAGCAGATGTCCGGTGGCCAGAGGCAGTGCCTGGCCATCGCCAGAGCGGTGCTGTGGGGTCGCCGCATAGTCATACTCGACGAACCGACAGCGGCGCTGGGCGTACGGGAATCGCAGCAGGTGCTGCAAATGGTCTCCCGCCTTCGCGACCACGGCGTCAGCGTCATCCTGGTGACGCACAACATGGACCATTTAGTCCAGGTGGCCAACCGGGTGACGGTCATGCGATTAGGCCGGACGATCGCGACGAGAACCATCGGTCAAACCACCACGCATGAGATCGTGGGCCTTATAACTGGAGCCATGACACCCGATCTCAACGGTCAGGCTGACCAACCCGGTGAGGATGCTTAGCTGGCCGAGCGTCGTTGATGTGGACCAATTGTGTCAGGAAATAGCCAACCAACGAGAGAGGAAATAAATCCGATGAGCCAGAAATACCGGGCGTGGCGCCTGGGTTCCGTAGGCCTACTGACAATGGGAATGCTGGCGCCGCTTGTTACGACATCGACAGTTACGAGCGACGCCGCCACCACTCCGTTCAAAGTCTGCATGGGGACGGGTGGGACACCCGGGACCCCGTGGCAGACGGGTCAAGGAACCGTGATGCAGGCGATCGCCAAGAAAGAGGGGTGGTCGTCCGTCATACTCAGCAACCAGCACTCCCCCTCGACATCTCTCAGCAACGCTCAGATCTTCGTCCTCGACAAGTGCAACGCCGTCATCGAGGGCCCCGTGCCCGAGTCGACGGACCCAGTGATTGCGGCCAAGTTGGCAGCGGCAAAGATCCCCGTCATTACGTTCGACATCGCCCAGAAGGGTTGGTACTTCGTCGGCATCAACAACTCCTTGGCCGGTATCGACGGCGGAGAAGCCTTGGGCCAGATCATCAAATCCAAGTGGGACTGCAAGCCAGACGAAGTGGTCGCTTCGGGCCTGCCGGTGGTCGGTGTGATCGACACCGAGCGGACTGGAGGAATGGTGACCGGCGTAATGAAGGTGTGCCCTAACATTACCAAGAGCCAGACCATCGAGTTCGACGGTGACGGAGAGGTCAGCACGTCCTCTACGCAGGCCCGAGCCCTGCTAGCCGCGCACCCAACCTGGAACAAGATCGCCGTTGTCGGCATCAACGACGACGGTGTGGTCGGCGTCCTGGAGGCAGCTGAGCAACTCGGCCGGGCAAAGGACATCATTGGCTGGGGCCAGTCCGGTGACCTGGACACCGGCGCCAACGTCGACCCGCATCTGCTAGGGAGCGTTTTCTACTTCCTCGAGGGCTATCCCGAGTGGGCCGTTCCGCTCCTCAAAGAGATTGCCGCCGGTCACGCGCCGGCGATGGCAGACTATACGCACAACAACCCGGCTGTGCTCATCCCGCCTTGCCCCGCCAGTACCGCTCAAGCAAAAAGCATCCCTGGTTACAGTGCCCGTCTGGCCAAATTGACGCAGGTTAGCCCGGGGACGACGCCGAACTCGCTCTTCTGCCCAAAGAGCTAATCGCCACGGCCATGATGGCTCGCCGGTGAGCGAACAGGTCCTCGAGCAGCCTGCTCAAGGGCCTTCCCCTTTGGCCGGGCCCGTGCTGGTGCGGCCAAAGGGGCCCATCCGCTCGTACCTGGAAAACCTGGAGACCTCCAGCCGGGACTCGCTTGGCTCCGCGGCCGCGATCGCTTTGGTGTGGGGAATACTCATCCTGGTTACGACGCTGCACAAGCGAGATTTTCTTTCTCACCAGACACTGCTTTCGATCACGTTCACAATGGCGGTCCTGGGAGTGGCAACCGTCGCTCAGTCACTGGTGACGGTCAGCGGGGGGATACTTGACCTGAGCATCCCCACCGCCATGATCCTCCCGGCCTGGGTGATCGTGACCTTGTTGGGCCACGGAGTAAACATTGCCCTAGTCATCCTCGTGGGCCTGCTTACCGGTGCCGCCTGGGGCTCTCTCAATGCCCTGATCATCGTCTTCGGGAAATTGAACCCGCTCATTGTCACGCTCGGGACCAATTTCGCCGGCATCGCCCTGGTGAACATCTACTTGCAGAGCGCCCAGACACCCCTCGGTTCTGGTCTGGCCAAATGGGGCCAGTCTCAGTTCCTCGGCCTGCCCGACGTGTTTTGGGCGATGGCTATTTTTATATTCCTTGCTGGTTACTTCCTGAAGCACTCTCGGGTGGGCCGGCGGGTCGTGGCTGTGGGCGGCAACCCTCAAGCGGCCCGAGTGCGAGGCATCTCTTTGCGCAAAACCCGCTTTGCCGTCTTTATCGGCTCGGGTGTCATCTGTGGTTTGGCGGCTGTACTATTTACGGCGTCGACGCTGAACTTCGTGTCGAGCGAAACCACGTCGTACCTGCTACCCACGGTGGCGGCCACGATCTTGGCCGGGATCCGCCTACAGGGCGGAAGCGGCAACTTGTGGGTCATCCTCTTAAGCGTCGGGTTGCTCGCCACCGTTCCCACGTCGCTGGCGTTCTTTGGGGTCGGAGAACTGTGGCAAAACGTGCCGCCCGGGGCAATCCTTATCGTAGCTGTGTCCATAGACGGCCTCAGGCAGAAACGGTCCAAGCAATGACAATGTCGGCGGGCCAGTTGGCTCAGTCGGACGAGCGAGAGACAAGCTCCTCGACAAGAGCAGGGTGGTTCTCCCAGGTTTTCGGCGGCGCCACCGGGAGTATTGCCCTCACATTTGTGGTTGTCCTATTAGTCGGCCTGTTTTGGGTGGGGCCTGAATTTTACACGTCGGCCAACCTGACTATCATCGCTACAGCCGCGGCTGTGCCATTGCTCGTTGGGACCTGTTCGGGGTTCGCCTTGCTCGCCGGGGTGGTCGACCTCAGCATTGGCTCCTGTGCCGGGATGTGCGCCGCCGCCTTTGCTTATTTGACCGTGCACCACTGGGGGCCCTGGGTGGCCGCAGGGTTGGTCGTCCTCATCGGGGTGATTGTCGGGTTGACGAACGCGCTGGTTATTGTCGGTTTCGGGGCCAACGCCCTGGCGGCGACCCTGGGGATGTTGACGGTGCTGTTGGGACTGCAATATGTGATCTGCGGCGGGGACGGTCTGATCACCAGCCTGGTCCAGGGACTGTACAACTTCTCCAACCGGCAACTGGGCCCGGTACCTCTCGTGTTCGTATTGATCCTTTTGTTTGTCGGTGTTGCCTTTTACGTGGTCGCCTTTACGCGGCTGGGCCGGCACATCCGGGCCACCGGCGGTGATGAAGTGGCTGGACGGCGGGCCGGGATCAACGTTAAACGGCTGAGGGTTGGTGTCCTCGTCGTGAGCAGTGTCGGCGCCAGCCTCGGCGGGCTTCTGTACATAGGCCAACAAGGCGGAGCGTCCAATGTGCTCGGGACCGACCTGGCCTTCCAGGTATACGCGGCCCTGATGATCGGCGGCTACAGCATCATCCGTGGCGGTGTCGGCAACCCGGTGGGAGGGGCGCTCGGGTTGCTCGTAATTGCCGGCGTCACCGAAATTATCAGCGTGAAAGCGATCAATACTTACTACACGGACGTCATCCTGGGCCTCCTACTGCTACTCGCAGTCTTCGTCGACCGGCTGCGAGGCGGGGACGTGTTCGAGTAAAGGCCATGCCTGGACTGCGCACCAGTCCCGCCATCCTTCATAGGGATAAGTCCGTCCGGGGCCAATGACAGGGACGACAGCTGGCGCTCCGGCACCGTCACCGTTCCCGTGGGGGCCGGTTCAAGGGGTGGTCCCGATCCTGGTCACACCGTTTGCTATCGACGGTTCGGTAGACCTCGACCAACTCGACATGGAGGTTGAGTTCCTGGTCAGCAGGAGGGTCAAGTGGGTCGGCTTCGGCTTTGGCAGCGAGGTCAATCGCCTGAGCCAATCCGAGCTGGCCGTAGCCGTTTCTCATGTCGTCAACACCTCCGCCGGCCGTTTAGGTGTCATTGGGAACGCGGAGATGACCAGCGTCCACCGGGGCATCGAGGAAGTCGGGCGGGCCGAAAGGCCGGCGCCAGCGTGGCCATGGTACGCCCGAGTGGCCTCGCCGACGTTAGCCAAGAAGCGCTGTTAGAAGGGCTGACCGAAGTCGCGGCGCGTTCTAGCTTCCCGATAATCCTCCAGGACGCTCCTCAGAGCACAGGAGTGCACCTTGCTCCGGCAACCCTGGCCCGCCTCGTCTTCGAAGCCCCTAATGTAATTGGGCTCAAAATCGAACCGATCGACTCGGCCAGGAAGATGTCGCTTGTCGGCGAACATCTGCGGGGGGCAAAAACGACCATTATCGGGGGCGGCGGAGGGGTCGACTACGTCCACGAGCTCGAGCGCGGTGCCCTCGGGACAATGCCCGGCCCGGCCTATCCCGAGCTTTTCGCCGCCATCGGGGCTTTGCACGTGAAGGCCGACCGCGGCAAAGCGTTCGAGCTGTTGTCACGGGCGTTACCGTTGATGGAGCTCGGCAAGAGGGATATCGACACCTTCCTGTTCATTCAGAAGTACGTTTTGTCAAAGCGCGGCGGGCTGTCCAGTACCCGGCTGGGCCAGCCCCACCGAGATATCGACCCGCGACTAAAGAGCGAAGTCGACGAACTGCTCGATACGTTGGCGCTGTTGGACCTTTTCGAGGAGTGCGGAAAACGCGCGCTGGCTTGACCAGCGCGCAGAGAGCCGGCTCGGCCGGCCGGCGTCTCCCCGGCGGTCAAACCGAGAACACGGCCGACGGGTTTGCCCTGGGCTCCGGCACTTGTCACGCCCACAGCCCTGGTGGGGAGCTCACCGACGCCGCTAAGTGAGTCGCCGGAGATCCGCTTGGGACTATTTATGTGCAAAAAACGTCATAAATCGTCCCAAGCGATGGGCTTACTGCCGATGGGCCCGCTCGGCACTGTCACCAAGCTCGCTCTGGCTCGGCGCCTGCGCGCTCATCCGGTTCTCGAGGTGTTTGACGGTTTCCTTTAGCGCGGTTCTAATGTGCTGGGCCACCTCTTGGTTGAACCGGGGAGTAGGCACGGACACCGATATCGCGGCAATAACCCGGTCAGCGGCGTCGCGGACCGGGGCAGCCACGCACCTACACCCGATCACGTATTCCTCGTTGTCGTAACCAAACCCCCTCGAGCGGACCCGCTTCAGCTCGGCTAGCAGGACCTTGCGGTCGGTAATGGTCCGTTCGGTGAACCGCGCCAACGTGACACCGCTTAGGCGCCGGTCGAGTTCGTCGTCGTCCAGGCCGGCCAGGAGGACTTTGCCTAGCCCGGTGGCGTGTGCGGGCAATCGCTTCCCCACCGACGAGACAAGCTTCATAGGATGCGGTGACTCTGAGATCGCCAGGTATACGTTGTCGAGGCCTTCGAGCCGCGCCAGCTGTACTGTCTCCGTTGTAACGGCAGTGAGCTCGTCCATGAGCGGCTGCGCCAGTGACACGACGTCGTCGGTCATGGCGTAGGACTGAGCGACCTCCCACAAGCGAAAACCGAGCCTGAACATGCGTGTGCTCGGGTCTAGCTCGATAAACCCCCGCGACAGGATCGTCTGCAGTAGCTGATGAGCCGAGGAAAGAGGAAGTCCAAGATCCCTTACGATGGCGCCGAACGAGGCCTGCCCCTCCTTGGCCAGGTACTCGAGGATGGCGAGGACACGGTCGGCTGACTTGACCGTTCGCGCCGAGTTTTCGTCGACATCCCGCCGATCGTCGGCCATCTTCGTCTCCCTCTCCCTCGGCCCGGTTCAGACAATTGTTCGACCAAAAGACTACACCTGCGCGAAGCGCACTTCGCGAAGTTGTCCTCCTCTCCCCCTAGAGAGCTCCTATCTTGACTGTCGGCGTTCGGTTGTTTTCGCCCGTATTAGGCAGTGGGGCGGCGACGGTCGGAACGGCCGAAGGTGCGTCGGTACGCATTTGGCGAGACGCCGATCTGAGCGCTGAAGTGGTGACGGAGGTTGGCGGCTGAGCCCATGCCGGAGCGTTCCGCGATCAGGTCGACGGACAGGCATGAGGTTTCGAGGAGGTCCCGGGCTAGCAGGAGGCGTTGACGGAGTAGCCATTGTTGCGGGGACATGCCGATGCCGTCGCGAAACCGACGGGTGAGGGTTCTTCGGCTGAGGTGGGCCCGCAGGGTCAGGTCCTCGACGGTGACGTGGCGATCGAGGTTGGCCTGGGCCCACTGGATCGCTTCCGCTAACGCTCGGTCCGGGTGTGGGGGGACGGGCCAGCGGATGTATTGGGCCTGACCGCCATCGCGGTGGGGGGCGATGACCATTCGTCGAGCGACCTCGTTGGCGGCTGCGGCGCCGAAGTCCTGCCGGACCAGTTCGAGGCAGAGGTCTATGGCGGCGGCTGTTCCCGCGGAGGTGAAAATCCCGGTGTCCTCGACGTACAGCACCGAGGGGTCAAGAGCAACGTTCGGGTAGCGGGCGGCGAAGTCGTCGATGTGCATCCAGTGGGTGGTGGCCCGGCGGCACTCGAGCAAGCCGGCCTGGGCGAGCACGAACGCGCCAGAGCAGATGCCTACGATCCGTGCCTTCCTTCGGTGGGCCTCCTGGAGGGCTTCGAGTAGGAACGCCGGCGGTTGGGCGTGGATGTTCTCGCACCCGATGACGATGACCGTGTCCGCTCTGACCAGATCTGCCATGGTGCCCGATTGGTTGGCCACGAAACCGGAGGCCACTTCGGTGGCCGGTTCAGTAGGGCAAACCTGGAACCCGTACCAGGGGTCATGGATCGCTCGGCGGTCGACGCCGAACACTTCGCAGGGGACTGACAGCTCGAAAATTGGCGCGGGGTGACCGTGCTCGAGCGGGACGCACAGCCCCCGCCCGACGTAGCGGCAGATGCCTGGGAGAGCTGGGAGCGTCGGGGTGTCAACCAGTTCCGCCTCCCCCACTTCTTCCTCGCCCGCTGGCGCAGTATCGCCGACCAGGAGTTGCCGCACGTAACCCGCGCCATCGAGGCGGACGGCGGTCTGCGGTACAACCCGCTGCTGGCCTTGGCGGACACGGTGCGCGGGCCGCCCCGCCCAGAGGACGCCCAGCTGGAGGTGCTCACCGCTCGCCGTCCCCTGGTCGAGTCGGCTCTGGCTGACGCCGCCGAGAAACAATCCGGCGTCACCGTTCGGCGGGGCGTCGGGGTGGGTGGGCTCGTCACGGGCCGACCGAGCCGGGCCGGCGTCGCTCACATCCGCGGGGTGCGCACGACGGTGGGCGAGGAGCTGGCGGCCGACCTGGTGGTCGACATGACCGGCCGCCGGTCGCCGCTCCCGAGATGGCTCGCGGAAGTGGGCGCCATGCCACCACGACAGGTCTGCGAAGACAGCGGTTTCGTGTACTACTCCCGCCATTACCGATCACCCACTGGGGTCATACCCATGGCGCTCGGTCCACTCCTGCAGCACCCGGGGACCATCAGTAGCGTCACCCTGCCTGCGGACAACGGCACTTGGTCGGTCGTGCTCGTCGCCGCCGCCGCCGACCCGGATTGCCTCCGGGCTCTCGTGCGTACCGCCCTGCTCGTAGACCCTCCTGAGCGTTCCCTTGTCTCCAGTGGCATCGCCGACCGTGTCTGGGCGCTCGGTGCGGACCGGCGAGAACGACCAATACCCGCACCGGACCGAGACCATTTGATAGAGCTCGCCAACGGGTGACACACAGGACGGGACCGTCCAAAGGTGCCCCTCTACAACGCCGAACGCGGCAGCATCAAATGCGATGCCCTTCTGCGGTCACAAGTTAATACGCCGTCCCTGTCCTCGAGTTCAGCCGCCAAAATTACCGAACGCCGCCGGTCTAACTCGGACACACCTGTGACTTCACGCCACGGGTGTGTGAAATAGATGATGAAGGCCCGATCATCCACCACTACCACGTCCGCATGATGCCCCGGGCCGACGTCCACTCCCTGCCCTGGTGCCTCCCCGTCGGACGCCTCCAGGATACTACCCGCGCTTTCCCAGTTGACCTGGTCGTGCGACCTAAAAGCCAACTGGCCATGCCACGCATCGACAACCAGCCAATAGGCTCCGCAAAACCTGAACACATTTGGGCCCTCGTGGCCACCCGCAGTTGAAACAGCACGCCTGGCTTTCTCCCAACTCGACAGGTCCTCACTATCAGCTACCCAGGTCGATGACCGATCAGCCTCATCCTTGTACCACATGCGATAGCCGCCCTCCGGTCGCTCCAACACGCAGGCGTCGATCACGTAGTCGCTGCTGAGGCACACCCTGCCCCGCGCCGTCCATCCCATCATGTCCGCGCTGGTGTAGTGCAGAATATGACGTTCATGACCTGCCCACGTCTGTGGCACACCTTTGATATAGCTGACGTACATGTGATAACAACCACCATCCCATACCACTTCCGGCGCCCAAAACGTGTTCCTACCGAACTCATACTCGAGATCCAATGTCCCCCGGTAGAGCCATCCCATCCCGTCCTCCGTCAGGGACGCCACTCCAATATCAGTACCGTGGACCCACGCCACACCGGAACCGGGCGCCGTCGTGCGCCGGCTTGTGTACAGCATCCACCATGTCCCCTCGGCGCGATTGAAAATCACCATAGGGTCCGTAGCACCGTCGAACACCGGGTCGCGGTAAAGCTCGGTGCCCATGTTCCTAGCTCCTAACCTTTGACCGAGCCGGAAACCAAGCCTCCCATTATCTTTCGCTGCATTATCACGAAGAACACGACCATCGGCACTATGCTGATCGTCGTCAGCGTCATAAATGAAGGCCAATCCGTCGTGAACTGCCCGACCGAATTGTAAACCTGTAACACAATGGTGTACTTCGCTGATGAGCTCAGGAAGGTTTCGGCCACCAGGAAGTCGTTCCACAAACCTATGGTCTGGAAGATGGCCACCGTCGCCAGCACGGGCACGCTCAGGGGCATCATAATACGTGCGTATATCTGCACCACACTGGCACCGTCGATCTTCGCCGCCTCAATAAGCTCCCGCGGGATAGTCGACATGTAGCCGTCGATAATAAAAAAACAAAATACCGCTCCGGCGAAATATACCACCACCAAGCCCGACAGGCTGTTGACCAGACCGGCCTTTACCATGATCTCGTACAGCGGGACAACTGTCACCTGGAACGGGATCGCCAGCGCAACGATCAACACCAGACGCAACACGCGGTTCCCGCGTGTCCTGCGCATGTTCATCGCGAACGCCGCCATGGACCCGAACAAGACCGTGGCCAGGACTCCCAGCACCGTGACGTACGCGCTGTTACCAAAGCTCTGCCATACCGGAACGGAATTGAAGACGTTCTTGTAGTTCTGCCATGTAAAAGGAGAAGGCAAAGCCAAAGGCGACGTTGCTCCCTGCTCCGCCGTTTTGAACGTATTGACGACAATGTAATAGAACGGCAACGACACGCCCGCCGCTACTGCCAGCATGACCGGGCTGAGCACCAATTTCACAACTAACTGCCGGCGCCGGTGCCGGCTTACCCGCCGTGACGGCACTACCACGCGCGTGGCGCCACCTTGCGCAGCACCAACCAATGTCACTTCAATCGTTCCTCACGCTGACGAAGCACCGCTAGGCTCCCGAGGAGCACTACGACCACCATGGCCAGGAACACAACGCTCAGTGCGGTGCCCTCGCCGAACTCCCCGTTCGACACCCCGTATGACAAGATATTTTGGGTCACCGTGTATGTTGAATAGACCGGTCCTCCATTTGTTAGTGCTAACGGTAGTTCGTACACCCGAAGCCCGCCGATCATCAGGAGCACGATGCTCACGGTCATAGCCGGTGCCAGGAGGGGCACGGTTATGGCGAAGAAACGGCGCACGGCCGATGCACCATCGACGAGCGCAGCGTCTTGGTAGTCATGAGGAATTGACTGCAGGTAGCCAAGGTACAGTACTGCGTGCCACCCAACCTGAGCCCAGACTCCCACCATTATCACGGACAACTGAGCTAGGTGGTCTTCCGAAAGCCATTGCACAGGCCCGACGCCGAAGAGGCCGTTCAACATATAATTGAGCAAGCCACTTCCCAGCGGCGACAGGATGTAGGTCCAGACGAGGGCAAGCACCAACAGGCTGGGCACCGAGGTGAAGAAAAACGCCGCTCTGACCAATCTGTGCCCCAAGAAATGAACATTGATGATCACCGCGAGTGGAATAGCGATGAGGGTGACTATTACCGTCGTGGCAACGGCGTAAAGAAGAGTGAAGTAGAGGCTCGCCGTGATCTGGGGGTCCGAAAACAGGGCGCGATAGTTGGTCAGGCCTACAAAGTGGAACTTAAACGAGTAACCGTCGAAGTTCGTGAAGCTGAGGACAACCGATAGCAGGGTCGGCACGCCCACTAAGAAGACAAAAGACAGCACCGTCGGCAGAAAGAAGGCCTGGACAGCGATCACCTCTCGCCACCTGGCCCACCTTTGCGAGGTCACACGACGTGTTCGCCCGTCGGCCCCATAAGACCTGTTTATCGACGTCGATCGGACGACCACGTTGCCTCCGGGCCCGGACACGTAACATCACAAACGATACCCACAGCCTGGGCACGTAAATATTGTCTACCCGATTTGTCGCTCCACAGGTACGTGTTTTCTACCAGCGCTCCTCCCCCTCGGCCACGGGAAACGTAACTCTGCCTACTGCTCCCCCGCTATGAAGACTTCCGGAGCGTGGCCAGCTGGGAGTCCAGCGCCCGGAGAACTCCATTGACCGTGAGCTTTCCCTGGATCATGCTCTCGATATCGGCGCCGAGCTCGGTGGCGAGGTGAGGCTCGATCTGTGGCGCAACATCGGCCCAGGATGTGGCGTAGAAGTAATATTTGCTACTCCGAACCGCAGCAGCGGCCAGTGTCAGGGCGCTCGGAACTGGTGGAGAGTAGTTGGACATGGCGCAGGGGTAGCCCTGCGCGGCAACGTAAGGCTTAAGGCCCTGCGGACTGGCCATGAAGGACAGGAAGGCCAAGGCGGCATCGGGGTTCTGCGCCTTGGCGTTGACGGCCCATGCTACGTTTGGTGAGCCAGTCCAGTAGCCCTGCCCCGCTGTCGGGCCAGGTGCCGGGCCCATCAGCATCTTGAGGTTAGGGTTGTCGCCCCTTATGGTTGCGACATCCCAGGGTCCCGAGGCATAGATCCCCAGTTTTCCCTCGGCCATGAGGCTATCGATCTCGGTGCCAGTCAAGCCGAGGTACGCCGTAGACACGAGCCCCTGAGTGTAGAGCTCCGAATAGGCTGTAAGCGGCTCCGTCCAAGCGTCCACGAAGGATATCTTGCCGCTCAAGAGCTCCGAGTCAATGTTCTTCCCGAACTGCCTCATGTAGTAGCCCCCTATGAGGCCCACCAGGAGGGCGCCCGGGGGCGGGACGGCAGTGTCGTAGACCGGAGTCACCTTCAGGCCCTTGAGTGCGTCGCATAACTTTAGAAAGTCAGCCCACGTCGAAGGCGGTTGGCTGTACCCGGCCTTGTGAAGCAGGTCCACATTGTAGATTGGGCCGGCCGTCCAGGACGTTACCGACAGCCCCCAGACGTGGCCTTGGGTTGACGCGAACTCTCTGTTCGCCGAGGCCAGGTACTTCACCCACGGCTGGTCGCTGAGATCTCGGACGAGGTGGTGAGTGTTCAGTTCTGCCTCGTCCTCGTCCGTGTAAATGAACACATCGGGTGCCGTCCCGGCCAGTAGTCTCTCTTCAAGAGTTGAGATGTACTGCGTCACGGGCGGTACATAGCTGGCCTGCACCGAGATTTGGGGGTAGCGAGCTTCGAAAGCCTTCAACGTAGGCGTTATAACCTCCGCCGAGTCCCAACTCATAAACGTGAGGGTCCCAGATGGAGACGAGCTCGCCGCATCCGCGGTTCTCGCTTCAAGTCGGCCTGACCCGAGGACTCCTCTGCCGATTGTTACTGCGGCACCCGCACCGACCATGCCGTACAGAAAGTTCCTACGGCTAATCGGGCTGTCGGACATAGCCATATGGACCACTCCTTTTGCTGTAATTGCGTTTTCCGAGGTTCTTCCTTAGTTGACCCAGCGCTTCCTCGGCAGCGGCCAAACGCTTGGCCATCACCCTCTTGCGATCGTGTCGTAGGCCCGGATAGCCGCTCCAAGAGCGTCAGCTCATCTGCGTTTCCCCTGAATACCCCTTGAACTAACGTTAGCTCAAGTATAGGAACGGAGATGGCGGTCGTCAAGTCGCTACTGCCTGGTCAGCCCCGCCTCAAGCAGCGTAAAGGACTTGGGCGGAAGGACCAGGGAGACCTTCTCACTCTTCGCCACCTCCCCGCCCTCTTCTATGTTCACTGCGTCGACGGCGCTATCTTCACGACCATCGCTGCTGCCCGTCAGGGTGCGGATACCCACTGTTTGGCGGAACTCGGCGCCGCCCACCTCGATCTCCAAAGGCTCAACTTCCTCCGAACGGTTCACCAACGTGACCGCCAGTCTCGATTGTGCGGAGTCGACCGTTGCCGTGGCGTCTACCAGGCAGAACGGTGCGAGGTCGTTCACCCTGTGAGGCCACCGGCTGAAGTGCTCGGATGGCGGTTCTACGACAGGACCGTCTACGTAGACGTCGACCGCCGCGTCGAGGTGCCCCTGCGAATGCCAGAGGAAAGGGTAGAAAATGGGCTGGACGGATGCCTTGGTCGGAGTGGTAACGATCGGTGCGATGGCGTTGACCAGTTGCGCCAGGTTCGCCATCTTTACCCACCGGCAGTTGCGTACGAAGACGTTGAGGTACGTCCCGACAGCCAGTGCGTCGGAGATGTTGAAGTGCTCCTCCAAGCCGTCCGACATGGCCCGGAACCACACGTTCCATTCGTCGTAGGCAATCGTAGGAGCCCGGGGTAGTCGTTGCTTGTAAGCCGCCCTCCGAAGTGCCGATGAGGCAACGTCGATGGCACGCTCTGCGCTATGGGGCGCCAGCACGTTGGTCCAGTAGTCTTCGGAACCGGTGTAGATGTGCACCGAGTGCATGTCGACCAGGTTTGCGAGCCCGTCGATCACGCACATGTCCCAGTTGGACCACCCGTTCTTTCCGCACGAAACGAGCTTGACGGTGGGGTCGACCATCTTGATGGCCCGCGCCCAACGTTTAGCCTCAGCGACATACTCCTGGGCGGACAGCGAACCGACCTGGCCTTCACCGTACATCTCGTTGCCCAAAGCCCAATAACGTACCCCGTGCGGTTCAACGGAACCGTCCTCTTTCCGCTGCCGCGCCAACGCCGTCTGTCGGTCGGAGTTACAGTACTC
Organism: uncultured Acidimicrobiaceae bacterium; assembly: GCA_963749305.1. GTDB lineage: Bacteria > Actinomycetota > Acidimicrobiia > Acidimicrobiales > Palsa-688 > Fen-671. The sequence goes on along the minus strand of CAVVMN010000006.1, from coordinate 207,332 downwards.
CACCCAGGCCAACGCCTCCTCCAGTGTTCCCGTGCCCATGTTCAGGCAGATGTACGGTTCTGCCCCAAGCTGGCGGCAGTAGCCGATGAACTCATTCGTGCCGAACCGATTGCTCTCCAGCCCACCCCAAGCGATCTCTGCACGGGTAGGACGGCCTTGCATTGGGCCCACCCCGTCGCGCCAGTGGTAATTCGAGACGAAGTTCCCTCCAGGCCAGCGCAGAACGCTTATCTTCATCTTTTTGACAAGGTCCAGTACGTCGGTGCGGTAACCCCGCTCGTCGCTGAGCGGTGAACCCTCATCGAAAATGCCGCCGTAGATGCACCGGCCGAGATGCTCTACGAAGCCTCCGAATATGCTTCGCTCGACAAAGCCTAATTTGCGGCGCACGTTTACCTGAAGCGTCGTCATGAATTCCTCGCGCCAATAAGCTTCGCGGCCCTCTTCCTCGGCCGGCCCGTGCCAACTTCAGGTGGCCTGGGCAGGAGACCGCGTTGGTGCACTTCAGGTGGAGGGACGGTCGAACCTCTCACCACCAGCTCCACCGGGAGTAGCACCGGTGTAGGACCGATGTCCTCACCAGCCGCCAGTTCTAAAAGAAGCGACACAGCCCGCGCCCCCGTTTCAGCAAACGGCACGCGCACCGTGGTCAGGCCCGGGACCAGATGGGCAGCGAACGGTAGGTCGTCGCAGGACACTACGGCGACATCGTCCGGGACACGGCGCCCGTTCGCAGCCACGGCCTCGAGCACGCCTATCGCCATGAGGTCGCTATGTACGAAGATGGCATCGATCTTTGGCTCTCTTTGCAAAAGCAGGCTCGTGGCCACAGAGGCGCCTGCAGCCGTCCAGTCGGCCTCGACAACCAGGTCTTCGTTGACCTCGGCGCCTGCCTCGTGGATAGGCTCTTCGGCGCCACGCAAACGACTACGCACTACGCGGCGTCGGAACGGCCCGGCAACCGTCCCGATAACCAGCCGGCCACGCTCTAGCAAGTGCGTCACAGCCATCCTCCCAACCTCTCGATGATTAGACCCGACTAATGGCACTCCACCGCCTGGCACGTGGTGGAGGCTGACGGAAGGCACATATCGCACCAAGAGCTCGGCGACATCTATGTCCTCCTCGAGCTGTGGAGCAGCCGCCACTATCCCGTCCACCCGCCGTTCTATGAGCGAACGAACCACTTCCACGCCGTTGTCGCCGTCATCGGACAGGTTGCCGACCAACACTGAGTGACCTTGACGGCGAGCCTCGCGTTCCGCCCCGACGGCGAACATTGCCAACGCCGGGTCGGCCAGGCTGCCGGCCACGAGACCGATGGTCATCGTGGACTGGCCGAGCAAGCTCTGGGCGATCCGATTGGGGTAGTAACCGAGCTCGCGCGCGGCGTCGTGGATGCGAGCCTCCGTGGCCGCCGCCACCCGGGGGCGCTTGCCATTGAGCACCTTGCTGGCCGTTTGCACCGAAACACCGGCCAGAGTGGCAACGTCCTTCAACGACACGTATGAGGCCGTAACGCCGTCCTTTCCGAAACCTGGGCGTCGCGCAATCGTTAGCGCAGACTGTACACGGAGGCGGGCGAACGGTCAAGGACACCAGTGGAACGGCCTGGACCGCGAAACTAGCGTGGGGAAGGAGCGGGCCCAAGCTCAGCAGGCACATATTCACACCCCTTAGTCTTGTCGCGTAGATGCGAGAGTTCTCATTTATCTCCAGATGAAAGATGAGGTTCCGTTGTACGAGCACTCGTGCGCACCGCGGCCGGCCGCCATACGACGTCGAACACGTCGGCATGAAAGCCCCTCGCAACCGGCGTTGGAAGGAGAATGTTAGTGCGGGTCGTAATCTGTGGTTCCCCTGCATCATTAGGAAGCTACGCCGCGGCTGAAGTCGCGGCGCGGCTCAACCAAGCGTTGAGCGGGCGGGAAAGGGCTCGTCTTTTGCTTTCGACGGGCGAGTCACAGTTCGAGACATTGCGGAGCCTCGTTCGCTGCTCGGTCGATTGGCGGCGCGTCGACGCTTTTCACCTCGACGAGTACGTCGGGCTGCCGCTGGAGCACCCAGCCAGTTTCCGCCGGTACCTCCGGGACCGGTTTGCGGAAGTGGTGCCAGTATCCATGCACAACGTGCATCCCTCGTCGCCGGAGGACCTGCAAGCGCTCACTGACCTGGTGGCGACGGCGCCGATGGACGCCTCTTTGGTCGGGATCGGAGAGAACGGCCACCTGGCCTTCAACGACCCGCCTGCTGACTTCGAGGTTCGTCATCCATACCTTGAAGTCCTGCTGGCGGAAACTTGCCGGGAGCAGCAAGTACGTGAAGGCTGGTTTTCGCACATTAATGAGGTGCCTCAGCGGGCGATCACAATGTCGATCAGCACGATCTTGCTGTCACGCACGATCATATCGGCGGTCCCTCATGCCGCCAAGGCCCCCATCATCAGGCGACTGCTCACGTCAAGTACCGTGTCCCCCGAGCTCCCCGCCTCGGTGCTGAGCCGCCACCCCGAAGTGACCATCGTTCTTGACCGAGCTTCTAGTCAGCTGCTGCCTCAGGATATTTGGGCGCAGTGCATCGTGTTATGAACGGGGCGGGCACCGCCTTCAATTTTGACGGTAAAGGCTGTATTTGGGTGAGGTCGGTCGTCCTATCGTGGTTATGGCATCGGAGTGCAATCTGCCCACCCGGACTCGTGGGCCTCGTCGGGCGCCGGCCGGAACTCGCCGCCATCTCGGCTGCAGCGAAGGCGGCCGCCGACCACCGGCCTTCGGTCGTTTGGATAGAGGGCCTCGAGCTGCTCGAGTAGTTGGGCCGCTTGCAGTCGGCCGGGCCGGTGGTTGTCGCGGTTGAGGACCTGCACTGGGCCGACCCCGAGTCGCGGGGTGCTCTGTTGGTGGCGGCCCGTCGTCTCAGCCAGGACAGGGTGATCATGGTTGTTACCAGCCGCCCTTCAACCAGCTCGAGATGATGGCTGGGAACGGTTCCGGTTAGACGCCAGCCGTTGCCTGGTCAAAGCCGAAGCAACGTGAGGCAGGAAACGAAGCGTCCATGAAGAGGATCTTGTTTTCTTTCACGGGCTAATGTGAGAGACGCAAAGGTACTACCAGCCGCGCTCCCGCAAATAGCGTCGATTCTCGGCTTGGTCGAGGGCGGCTTGCTGGTAACTCTCTGGGCCCCGTGGCAAGATGTCCTGCTCGACCAGCACCCATCCCGCGTACTCGCCGGCACGCAGGTCGTCGAGCAGCGCATCGATGGCGCCGATACCCGCTCCCAGTCGGCAGAAGACCCCGTCTTCCCATAGTTTCATCGCGTCCTTGTACGGAAGCTGCGACGAATCGGGAGCCGCGTCCTTAAGGTGGACGTGGGTCACTCTGTCGCGCCAATTGTCAAGCAATATCACCGGATCACCGCCGGCAGCGATGAGGTGCCCGGTATCGAGGCACAGAGACACGGGCACAGCGGACAGAGCGCGTTCGATGCTCGCAGTCGAGGCGATCCGGGTGCCAACCTCGTTGTGCAGGCACGCCTCGTACCCCCGCCGCTCACAACGAGCCACGAGGTCGCCGAGAACGCGCTCGATCCGCGCCCAGTCCTCGTCCGACTCCGCCTGTGGTGGACGACCGGGCGTTACCAGCGCAACGGTCGGGCGCGGCTTGAGCCGCTTTTCGATATCTTCGGAGACAACGTCAAATTGGTCACATATCAAGTCAAGCTCGGCGAAGCCCTTACTCGGCGTCTCGTCATCCGAGACGTCGATCTCCAGATAGCCCCCGGTCAAGGCGAGCCCACGGCTTGTCAGCGCCCGCTGCAGATCCGGGCCGAGGCCGAGATACCCGATCGGTCCGAGGTCGATGCCCTCATAGCCCGCGGAAGCCACGGCGTCTAAGACCGACTCCGCGCTGGGCACGTCGGGGTCGTGCCCAACTGTTACCTCAAACGCTCCATAGCTAACGGGCGCGTTACCGATTTTGATCATTTCCTCGTCACCGTCCTCCCTCCGGTTCGTCTTCGGGGCACCTTTGCCCCATTTGCGGACCAACTTGTAGCCATCGTCGCTCCGAGACTGAACGTTCCAACACCTCGCAGACCTCCTGCACGTGCAGACCATCCGCGAGGCTCGGTTCCCACGGACCGTCAGGCCACACGGCGAGCAGGTCTGCGAAAAAGTTGACGAAACTCGAGCCGTAGCCCACGCCCTGACCGAGGGCCCACCAATCACGCGCATAGGGATGGGACGGGTGCTCAACCCGCACGGTGCGCATCCCGTACAGCTCATCGGAGTCCCCGAGTAGCCCGACCCGAAGCTCGTTTAACCGGGTGTAATCGAAGATGAGGCTGCCGCACGAGCCGTTGACCTCGACGATGAAGTCGCAGGGACGGCGCGCACAGGTCCTGGCCACCTCAAAAGAGCCTTGCGCTCCGGCAGAGAACCGTAGCAGCGCGCTGGACGCCTCATCTACCGACACGTTGATCGATCTCGGCCCGTCCGGGTCGCGACGAGCGGTGGTGAACGTTTGCGACTGCGCGCACACCTCGGCGATAGACCCGACGACCCAGTGCGCCAGGTCGACGAGGTGGCTGCCGAGATCCGCGATGGTCGTCCCGCCAAGGGCGCGGTCGAAGCGCCAGTCGAAAGGAATGAGCGGATCGAGGAACTCGTCGGACAACCAAACGCCCCGCCACAGGAGAACATCGCCGATCTCGCCCCGTTTGACCAGGTTGTGCATCAAGGACACGGCGGGGAGCCGGCGATAGTTGAAGCAGATGGCGTTCAGGACCTGAGCGCGCCGCACCGCTTCTATCGCTTCCCTGCATTCAGACAACGAAACACCGAGCGGCTTTTCACAAATCACGGCCTTGTTGCAGGCGGCGGCCGCAGCGATGAGCTCGGCATGGGCCCCTGGGGGGGTGCAGATGTCCACAATGTCAATATCTTTTCGCTCCACTACCGCTTGCCATCGCGTCGTCGAGGCCTCAAACCCGTACGACGCCGCCGCTCTGCCCACCGCATCGGCGTGCCGGCCAGCGATCACTGCCAGCTTTGGAACGACTGGCAGGTGCCGCACCACTGGCGCCGCGGTGTACGCGTAGGAGTGGGCCTTGCCCATCGCGCCATACCCGATCATCCCGATCCGGACTTCCGGTTGATAGGTCACCGCAGCGCCGAATTGCTTAGATCGGTTGGTTCACGCACTGCTCTACCTTCTGTGGCGGAAATTACCACGCTCTGGCAGAGCGCGACGTCTCGGAGCGCGTCGGTGGCCGATGTGAGCGGCTCGTCCCCGCTCGTCGCCGCTCGGTGGAATTCGAGGAGCTCAAGCTTGAACGGTTCCTCGTAGCCGGTCGTCTCGCGAACCTCCTGCGAGGCGACCCCGCCGTGCTCGCCCGTCTCGACGTCGACCACGGTGGGCACGTTCCGAAGGTAGGGCGAGGGAAAAGCGAGCCGGACACGTGCGTCCGGGTCATAGAAGCAGAACTCCATCTGGTAGCGAGCGATGCCGGGCAGGTCCACCCAGGCAAGCAGGCACTCAATTTCGTCGAACTCGAGCACAAGTGCCACCTTCGACTCGCGGAGGTCGGCGAAGCGCACCGCGGTTGGTTCTCCGAGGACCGACCTCAGGAGGTTGAACTCATGCACCAGGCTGTCGAGTAACACGCTCTCGTAGACCTTCTGTGCCAGTGGGGGCGCTGCGCCAAGCGCCGCTACGACCCTGTGCTCCCGATCGGCCTGCCACTCCTCCTTGACCTGCATCGGAATGTCGTCACCGCGGACCAAGGGATAATGCGCCACATACGGCTGAAAAGGCGACTCGAGCGTGGTCACCCTCACCAGACGGAGATCCGTGAGGCGGCCCACTTCTTCACAGGCTCGCCGGTAGGCCGGGTCGTAGCGCTTCGGATAACCGACCATAAGGCCCGACCAGCGCTGGCGGCGGCCGCCAGCATCTCGTTTCCCTCCGATAACGAATAGCACATAGGCTTTTCGACCAGTACGTGCTTGCCTGCCCGGGCCGCCTCGACAGCGATCGGGGCGTGGCTGCCCGAGGTGAGGACAAGTACTGCATCGAGATCCTGTTCGATCAGGTCTCGCCAATCTGTGAAGCAACTCTCGACACCGAACTGCTCCGCGCATGTCTGCAGAGCCCGCGGCGAGACGTCGCACAGTGCGCGCAGCTCAAACAGGTCGTCGAGTTGGCGGATATGCGGGAGGTGCATGACCTGCGCGATCAGACCGGCACCGATAACGCCGGTGCGGAGGCGATTGCCGCTCAACGTTCGGCCGCAGTCATCGGCTTCCGGTCATACCATCGGCAGGGTCTGGCCAACGCTGCCGGTCCCACCTCACGGCATCTGGGTCGTGCACCGTACCCGCCATGTCCCCGGTTTCGGTCCACAGCTGCTCGAGCTGGCCGGCCAGGACGGCGAGCGCATTAGCGCGGCTCGCTAACCAACCAAGGCGTGACTGGCTGACGTCACGGATTCGGTCCTGGGTTGTCTGGTTAGAAGCGAAAAGGGGCGCTGCGGGTTCGGTCGGCATCGCGATATTCCTTATGGCAGTGCAGATGCCGATCCGCAACCCATCGGCACGCGAAGCGACGACGAGCGACTTCGACCCGAAAGCGATCGTTTCGCCCGCTCGGCGACACACGACACTGATGGTGATAAGTCCCACGTCCGGCAAAGGCCTTAAGCGTAGGACGGGCGCATCACTCCGTCCCAGGATCTCTCCACCGGCAACCGCCCACTCAATCTCTAGGCCGGCAGTGCCGACGCGCTCGTCCAGGGTCGCCACATCGACCCACGTCGCACACTCTTGGTCCTCCACGACGGAGGCCAAGCCCCCGTCCTCCGCTTGGGCCACAGGGCCGACGATCCGAACGGATGCGAGCTGAAAACGCTCAATTACGTTACGAGTGATCTGGCCGACGATGGGATCGCTCCCGACATACATCGGCCAGTCAGTGGTGGATCCGGCGAAAGACATCCCACCAGACCGGCTCGTCATAAAGCCCATCGTCGCACAGGGCTTGAGCGAGTGGGTGACCCATCCTGGACTGAGTGGTCCGGCCGCCAAAATCGTGAACGCGCTCGGGCGCTGTTCCGAGTCCAAAGCTATCTTCTGGTCGCCATTCTCACGGAAAGTGGTACCGTCGACCTCGTAGCCGAGAAGCGGCTTGCCGTCGTGCAACCCGAACACGTCGCCGTCGTGCAGCCCGGTGCCCTCGTACACCCAATGGCCAGAGTGCTGGACGACGTAGCCATCCATTGCCCGGAAGCCGTCCCACCACCCGCCTCCGTTCATCGTGTCGACACCGGTGGCGAAATCATGCTCGTCAATGACGGGCCAGGCGTCCGTCTCGTGGTCGAGCAACCCGTGACGGCCCGGAAAGCCCTTCGAGGTAAAGATTGCCGTCCCGCCGTCAGCGAACTCGATCCTCCAGCCCGCCAAGTTACCACTTAAGTAGGCGACGTTGCCTCCTTGCTCAACGAAGTCGAGGATCCGGTTGCGCATTCCGGCGCTCCAGTACTCGTCATGGCCGACTGACAGCAGCAACCCGTAGCCCTCCAGCACTGAGGCGTCGTGCTCGAGGTCGAAATCGCTGCAATAGTCGCATTGGAAGCCCTCGCGCTCGAGCCACTCGACTAGCGGGAGGTCCCAGTGAGCGAAAGTCTGGCGACGGGAGCCCGGTCGATAAGGATCGGGCGCCTCGCCGCACATCACGATGCTGCCTAGCCCACAGCCGGTCCGCCTCAAGGTGACCTTGAACCCGGTTCCCTCAGGCCCACGCCACCAATTGGCGCGCGTGTAAAAGCTCCCCCCGCCGGCCTCGTTGTACGCGTGATAAGTCGCGGCGGAGATCTTGTAGAGAATGCGTGCCCGAGGGGCGCCGGCGGCCGGTCGGACAATGACAAGTGCGTTGCCCTCCAACCGTGTGAGTGGGTCGCCGGCCGGCTCCGACTCCTCTCCGTCGGCGCCGACCTCGACTAGCGTCGCGATATATGGGCCGCTTCGAAGGTCCTCGGGGAGCGGGATGTCGTAGGCCGGCCAACCCCAGTCGTCAGTCGCAGGCCCGGTTGGCACGTTGTAGCCGGTGAACTCCCCACTATCCAACGAGGGGATATGTTCGAGCCGCTCTCCCTGGCGCGAAAGCCGGACGCGGAAACCCGGCGCTTCGGTAGACACGCACAGCTTGAGAGTCTCGCCCGCTCGCACACTTAGATCCCGCGCATACGCCTGTATTGTCAAGCCTTTTCATCCTCTCCGGTATTAGTTGGCACCTGGCGTCGCTACCTCCCTAGAGACACCAGATCGTTCAGACGGTCGAGAGTCAGTTCTTTCGAGTCGAACAAACCGACGACTCGCCCGTGGTTCAATGCCACCACCTCGTCACTGATCTCAAGCGCCTCACGAATGTTGCCGCGTTATTGGGATTTGCCGAGCACGACGTTCCAAGTTGAGCAATGATAATCAAGTGACACAGCTCAGCTCACGACTTACGTTGCCACTCTCACGTGTTCGGCGCGTTAGCAAATGGGCCGGCCCGTCCAGCCAGCCGCCAACACGGAGCGGCGGTGGGCGCACCGAGGCGGCCCGGCAGTGACCGGTACCTGGTCTAATGATGCAGGTAACGACGCCGGCTCGCGTGATGGGCATGAGCGCTTCGGTGTCGCGCTCGTCGGGGCTGGTCGCATCGGGCTCACGCACCTCTCTGCTCTGCAAAGTTCCAATGTTGCCGCCGTGACCTGTGTGGTTGAGCCACGTGAGGAGGTGCGGATGGAGCTGGCTCGCGCCGGCGTGCGATGCTTCACCCACCTCGATGAACTCATCCGGCATCTCGCCCAGCGAGGGGCCGTCGGTGTCCAGGGTATCCTCATAGCAGCACCGACCAACCGTCACCTCGGTCTCGTTCGGCAAGCGCTGTCGAGTGGCTTTCCAGTGCTCTGCGAGAAACCATGCGGCCTCGTCCCTGGCGAGGCGGCCGAATGCGCGCAGGCTGCAATCAAAGCCGGGCTTCTTCTCCAGGTCGCCTACTGGCGCCGCTACGTGCCAGAGCTGCGTGAACTCCGGGAGCGATTACTCGCCGGTGAGCTCGGCGAGATCCTCGCCGTGCATTGCTACCAGTGGGACGAGGCCCCGCCTCCCCCGCAGTTCCTGCAGAGCAGTGGCGGCATCTTCATTGATATGGGGGTCCACGAACTGGACCAAATCCGTTGGCTAACAGGACAGGAGATAAGCGAGGTCCAGGCGATTGTCTCAAAATCGCCCGACGGCGGAACGGACAACGACTGCGGCCAGCTGATAGGCAAGCTGAGCGGCGGAGGCACGATAGGTGTGAGCCTCGGTAGGTGGCACCCTGCCGGAGACATGTGCCGGGTAGAGGTCTTCGGCACACGCAAGACGGCGAGATTGCCCTTCCTCGAGCCGGCCAACGCTCAATCGGTCCTTGAGAATGCCCTCAGGATGCAATGCGAAGGCTTCGCGCGCGCCGTGACCACGGGCGAACTCTCCGGTGCGACTGTGAACGACGCGGTCGCCGCGCTCAGTCTCGCCCAGGAGGCGGGCGCGCTCGCAGCTGGGCGGTGTTCCTGACGGAGTCACCCGGCGCGAGAGATCGGCCCGGTCTTCACTTGATAGCGACGGCGTTGGCGCACGACCCGATCCCGTGACTCGCATTGAACGGAGCGCTCACGAGGAATGCCTCGTAGATGCCGTCGGAGGCGCAGTCGTCCGCGAGGTCGGCCAGCCACCAGAGCTCCCCCAGTGCCATCCCAAACTGACCGATAAGCATCCGGTGCAAGAAAGCCATCGGATTGCTCGGGTCGCTCTGGTCCGGTGGCCATGCCTCGACGGCAAAATTGTCGCTACAGATGGCCGCTGCGTGAGTATTCCACACGTACTCGCACAACGCTTCATCGCGGGCAATGCCCGGCGTCTTGGCGTTGCCCTGCAGCTGTTCTCGCACATCCTCGCTCTGCTCTAGGTACCAGCCGGCGAAACCAGTGTGCAGCAGGATAACGTCGCCGACGGCGTATTCCAGCCTGGCATGGCGTCGCGCTAACTCAAGCTCCTCCGCACCGAGGGCAATGCTCTCGCCAGGGTGGTAATACAGCCCGTGCTCTTGCATGGCCCGCGGGATGTCAAGGACCACGGCTCGGCCAGCGATCCCGTGGCGGGACCAATGTTCGATGGTGTTCCGCGAGCCAGACTGGATATCCTCCTCGGTTGCGCCGTTGTAGAATTGACCCGCTGCGTAGCCAACATGGGCGAGCGAGTCCCATTGGCTAGAAGCCTGGGGATAGAAGTTGTCATACACGTCATCGAAGCTTCCGGTGCCTGGTCGGTGCAGCACCGAATGTCGCGGCACCCCCCGGGTTTTGGCGAGCGCCGGCGCGATGCTGCCGAACGGAAGGTCGAGAGGGAACAGCGCGCCCCTGCGGACCAGGCGGCTGGCCGCCAGCACACGATCGGCAGTCATGAGATTGACCAATCCGAGATTGTCATCAGGGCCGAAAAGACCCCATGCAGATCTCCCGCCAAGGTCGGCCGCGGGAAGCTCGCTGTAACTCGGCAACTCCGTCTCTTGGTACCTCAAAGGACCATCACCGTGATCCGAAGATAGTCGAAACTCAGAGCCCTCAATTGTCCATTCTAATTGTCAGAAGCCATAACGAATGGCCCCGGTCTCGCATCTACGGACCTGTCGGCGTATCAGCGTCATGCGGTTTACTAACCTGGTCGAAAACAGGCAAGGCGCGGTAAGAGGTCTTCTTAGCGTGAAATAGGTTAGAGGGAGGTCGGTCAAGTTCCAATTGGCGGAGCCGAAAAGGGGTTGACGCGCCCACTGTGGGCCTCGACGCCATGAACACCTTCCTCTTTTCGTTGGGGTTGCTCGTGGTGGTCGCGACATGGGCAAATGTCCTGGCCACCATGGTGCTGCCCCGACGGCCGAGAGGTTTCAACAGGGCGTCGCTATGGGTGAACCGCGGCGTCCGGGAGGTCTTCTTGGGCGTTGCCCGGCTCGCGAGGTCCTTCGAGGCGAAGGACGCCATCCTGGCGCCGGCCGCGCCGGCCGCTCTCGTCGCCCAGCTCCTTGTGTGGGGGGCCGCATTTATCATCGGGTTCGGCCTGATGCTGCAATCGACGACCCATAACCTGGCCGACGGCCTCCTCCAGGGGCTCGGGTCCGTGTTCACCGTGGGGGCGGTCCACTCAGGCGGTCGCGAAAACGTCCCCCTGGACGTGGCCGCCGGCGCCACATGGGTTGTGGTGGTGGCGCTGCAGATCGCGTACCTCCCTGCTCTGTACGGCGCGTTCAGTCAGCGCGAGTCGTTGGTGGCCATGCTCGAGAGCCGAGCCGGCGTCCCGGCCTGGGGCCCCGAGCTGCTGGCCCGTCACCAGTTGGTGGGGATCATCGACACTCTCCCCGACCTCTACTCGTCCTGGGAGGAGTGGGCCGCCGCCGTCGCTGAGAGCCACACCACGTACCCGGTGATGCTGATGTTCCGGTCACCTGAGCCCTGGTTCTCCTGGCTACTTGCGCTCCTGGCTGTGCTGGATGGTGCTGCCATGCACCTCGCCCTCGCCCCGGCCACGGCGTCATCCAATGCCCGGTTGTGCCTGCGCATGGGGTTTACCTGCCTCGACCGGATCGGGTCCATGCTCGGTTGGCGCCTCGACCCCGACCCGCTGCCAGAGGGGCCCATCGCCCTCACTTTCAGTGAGTTCGAGGAGGCCGTCCAGATGCTCCAGGAGATTGGCTTTCCTATCGAGCGCAGCGCCGAAGAGGCTTGGCCTGACTTCCACGGCTGGCGAGTCAATTATGAAACGGTCGCCTACCGCCTGGCCGACAAGTTGGTCGTCCCGCCGGCGCCGTGGTCAGGCCGGCGGCGCCACCTCGGGACTGGCATTACAGAACCGCGTCGCCCCCCGCACCGCCGTCCGGCCAGCAGCGCGGATGCCTTCGCCCCACGGACCTTTACTAAGCAGGGTAAAACCCTCGGCCCTCCGAACGCGTCGGGCGCGGGGAACTCCTCCGGCCCGGGACCGGCCGCCGACCCGTCGTCTGGCCCCTCCCGAAGGGATGACGGAACCGCCGGCGGCTCTACCCCTCACTGATGGGGTGTGGCGTCGCCGGGCCATACTTCGTCATTTAAGGCCTTCCTTGATGATGTCTATCGCTCGTGCGTGCGGAGGTACTTCGATCCGGCACTATCAGAAGCGCGTGACTTTCGTTATCCCTGGCCATATTCTTGAGACGCGCCACCCGCAGGTGGCGGCCCGTCTATACTTTCGTGCTGCTGAGTTCGAGTGGGTTCTGCCGGAGGCCAAACCTATCGACCGATCGCCCAGCGGTGCAATCCTCGCTGAGTGCCAGAAGCCCATCCGGGTCGTAAATGCGTTATCGAAGGTGTGGAAAAGCGTGGCGTGCTTGATACTTTCGAGGTCGCTACGACCAGCGGCTTCTGGCGCTGGACCTGGGACCGGGGGCGCTTCAGGGTGATCCCTGATGGCGGAGCGCTGGCGCGCGACGGACAATGGGTCACATGCACCGTCTCACTGGTACGACGGCCCAGCTGTTATCCCGGGCCGCGGCGACGAAACTCATCCTCAGTTCCCGGCGGCGAGCCCTTGGCGCAGCCGTTGTCTTCGCTGCGGTTGGCGGCTTGCTCGGCGCCGGCGCCTCGAGCGCCAGCGCGGCCACCGTGCCGCGCCATGCAGCGGACGAATTGCACGGCAAGGTGAACGTCATTATCTGGAGCATCGACAGCGATGGCCCGGACTTCCAGGCCATCTTGAGCGGGGCTATCGGCGATTACGGCCCAGCGGTCACCGTCCTGCCCGACGGAAAGGTCGACCCTGAGCACACGAACGAGCTGGAGCTCGACCTCCGCCAGGGGACGTTCCGTCTCTACATCGACGGTATCGCGAACAAGTTCCGAGCTCAGACCGCTCACGAGCCGGTGTACGCGGCGACTTGCTCGGACTATTTCAACGTGAGCAGCGACGTCCCCATTGTCGCCGGGTCTGGGACTGGTGCGTACCGAGGTATCAGCGGGAACTTCTCGTTGACCCTGAGCGGCGACGAGGACCAGAAGACGCCACCATGTGAAGCCGGGTTCGCTCGCCAGGTGATCTTGCTGACCGGGACCGGGACAGTCTCCTCTTAAGACGCCCGGCGAGGGGAACGACTGACCGGGAGCGGTCAGTATACCCAGACAGCGGTCCCGACCGGCGCCAGGTGGTTTGCCCAGATCCAGTCGATGGCTTCGTTACTTACGCGCACGCAACCGTGTGACACCGGGAAAGGCGGGACGTAGGAATCCCCATGGAGCGCAAACCCGCTATCGAAGTACTTCGGCCGCCACAGCTCTCCCAGCGAATCGACCACGGTCCCGTCGACCTCGGAATAGACGGAGAATTGTCCGACGGGAGTGACGGCGACCGCACAAGAGCCCCCGGAGCAGTAGCTGTAGCCACCGCCCGTCGACGTGTTGAGGGCCCACTCGAGTTTCGAGTTCCTAACGAACATCACCAGGTCGTGCTCGAGGTCGACTTCGATCACGTACCCGGACGCCGACCGCGGGCGCAGCACCACGCCTCTGGTGAGTGCGGCCTCGGTTTTAGGCCCGACAACCCCATCAGGCTGAATTCCTGCCACCTTCTGGAGGGCGTAAACAGCCTGCTGGGTGCTGTCGTCGAAGATCCCGCTCGGAGCGACCAGCCAGAACCCGAGCGAGAGAAGCCGCTTCTGGAGCTCGGCCACCGCAGTACCCGTCGAGCCAAGCTGAAGCAGAGGTACAGAAGGCTTTGGTGGCTGGATGGTCGTCGGGAAAGGATGTGAGATCAGGCCGACCGGACCGCGGGCAATCCTGATGCCTCGCGGTATGACCACCGACGGGAGCACGGCCACGGGCCGCTGGAGGTTGGGGGCAGATTTGCCATGAGCCGATGTCGTGGCGACGACAGCCGCTTCGATGGCCCTGACCGCGGACGCTGGTGAGCTCGGCGCCGGGCTGGTCGGCCCGGCCTGCGGGAGCACGGACGCCCCGAGCACGGCCAGGACGGCCACCCCCATCAACATGTCAACTCCGCCGGCCGGCATTGCCGCACCTTCCCCATGCACCTATAGTGCCGCAAGTGGGCGACGGGGGCGACATTTGCGGGCCCCCTGGCGCCCGGCCGCGGCAACCAACGGCTCCCTTCCGCCGCCTAGGGGTGGCGGCCGACGACGACGGGCTCTTCCAGCGGGAAGTGACAAGCGGCCCGGTGCTGGCCCCCGAAACTCAGCAACATGGGCTCCTCTTGAGCACAAACCGTCTGGGCGCGGGGGCACCGCGTCCGGAAACGGCAACCAGACGGCGGGTTCATCGCCGACGGCATCTCTCCTTGAATGGGGACGGGGCGCTTGGTCTTCTCGACCTGCGGGTCCGGCACCGGGATGGCGTCGAGCAGAGCGCGGGTGTAGGGGTGAGCAGGCCGCGAGTAGACCTCATCGGCGGGCCCGATCTCGACCAGCTTGCCCAGGTACATGACGCCGATATGGTCAGCGATATACCTGACTACCGACAGGTCGTGCGAGATAACGACATACGTGAGCCCGTGAGACGCCTGCAGGCCTTTCATCAGGTTGAGGATTTGGGAACGTATGGAGACATCGAGGGCTGAGACGGGTTCATCGGCGACAATCAGGGGCGGATTGAGGGCCAGGGCGCGGGCCAGGCCGATCCGTTGGCGCTGGCCACCCGAGAACTCGTGCGGGTAGCGGGACATCGCGCTCTCGCTGAGCCCCACTTCCGTAAGCAACCGCCGCACGGTAGCGGCACGTCGGAACGGAGGATCACCTCGCACGGCTAGCGGTTCGGCAATGATCTCGCCCACCTGCATCCGGGGGTCGAGCGACGAATAAGGGTCCTGGAACATGATCTGCAGGCCCCGCCGGACTGTACGCAGCCGGTCGCGCGGGATAGCGAATATGTCCGTCCCTTCGAAAAGTACTTGACCGTCAGTTGGCGATTCGAGGGCCACCGCCAGCCGGCCGAGAGTCGTCTTACCGCAACCCGATTCGCCTACCAGCCCGAATGTCTTGCCCCGGCGCACAGCCAGGCTCACCTCCGTGACAGCGTGGTTGACCCCGAGCCTGCGTTGCAATAAGCCCCGTGTGGTAACGGGGAACTCCTTGCTGACGTTCACGAATTCGATGATGAGGTCGGGCTCGCCCTCGGCCTCCAGACGTGCTTCAGCCGGCGGCGCCGGGGCTCGATTCGTACCAGGGTGCTCGACAACCCCGCGACCGGGAGCGCTCGGCGCGTCGAGTAGAGCCGTCTCGGACCGCACGTCGGCGGCGACCCCCACCGCGGTGGCGCCGGACCGGGCCGGGCCCGTGCGGGCGGTGACGGCCAACGCCGCTATCGACCTACTGATCGGGTGATGGCAGGCAAACAAGTGGTCGTCCAAACGAGGCCAAGCCGCGCCGGCGCCCGCTGGCGTGGCACTGGTCGATTTGGGGCTCGTTGACGCGGTACCCACCGACTCGGCCACCACCAGGCTGGCATGCACCAGTGGCGGCTCTGTCTCGTGGCAAATGTCGGTGGCGTACGCGCAACGCGGAGCGAACCGGCACCCGACGAGCGCGCTCGTAAGGTCGGGCGGCAGGCCGGGGATCGAATAGAGCCGCTGCGCTTTGTCTTGGTCGACGTGCGGTATGGAGGCGAGAAGGGCCTCGGTGTACGGGTGACGCATGTGACTGAACAGGGTCTCAGTGCGGGCCGTCTCCACGATCCGGCCGGCGTACATGACCATCACGCGGTCCGTGTGGCCTGCGATCACGCCCATGTCGTGGGTAATCAGGATCATCCCCATGCCGAACCTCTGTTTCAAGTCGTCCAGAAGCGAGAGGATCTGAGCCTGCACCGTAACGTCCAGCGCAGTTGTCGGCTCGTCGGCAATAAGTAGTTTCGGTTGGCAGGCGAGGGCCATCGCGATCATGGCCCGCTGACGGAGGCCCCCCGATAACTGGTGGGGGTAATCGCCGAGACGCTCGTCGGGCCGAGGCATGCCGACGAGGCTGAGCATGGCGCCGGCCCGCTCCATCGCTTCCTTCTTCCCTACCCCACGGTGCAGCCGGACGGGGGAGGCGATCTGCTTGCCAATGGTCATCGTCGGGTTCAAGGAGTTCATAGGGTCTTGAAAGACCATGCCGATCTGGTCGCCGCGCACCGACCGCATTGTTTTCAGATCTGCGGCGGCGAGGTCACGCCCATCGAAGTCGATCCGGCCGCTGGCAATCTCTCCTCCCGACGGCAGCAGGCGCATTATTGACATCCCGGTCATGGTTTTACCGCAGCCCGACTCGCCCACCAGGCCCAGGGTTTCGCCCGGCGCCACGCCGAAACTTATACCGTCGACGGCGTGTACCGTTTTGGAACGTAACCGGATCTGCGTTTTCAGTCCGGCGACGTCGAGCAGGCTCAGAGCCTGTGCTCCGTCGGCGGTACCGAGGACGGTCATCGCTGCCGCAACCTCACCTGGAAGGAGTCCTGCAGTGCGTCCCCGATGAAATTGAACGCCACCACGGTCAACACGATCAGTACGAGGGCCGGGTACACCTCCCACCAATAACCATCCTGGAGGTACGTGATCCCGTTGGCGATCATCGAGCCCCAGGTCGGCTCCGACGGGGGCAACCCGAACCCGAGGTACTGCAGCGTCGCCAATATGAGCACCGCGTTGGCCACCTGGAAGGTGGCCGTCACAACAATAGTGCCCATCGTGTTGGGGATGAGGTGGCGAAAGATGATCCGCGAAGAGCCCCCACCCATCGTCCTTACGGCCTGGACGTACTCGCGCACTTTCAGAGCCAGGGTTTCACCGCGCACCAAGCGGGCCGGCACCAGCCAGGAGACCAGCCCCAACAGGACTATCAGCAGGCCCAGGGTGGGCTGGAATATCCGGGAAGCGAAGATGAACAAGAACACCAGCGGGATGGAAAAGGCCACGTCTACGACGCGCATCATTACGACGTCGACCGCTTTGCCGAAGAACCCGCTGATGGCCCCGTAGAGGATACCTACAACCGTGGCAATCGCCGCCACGGCGAAGCCGACCTCGATCGAGCTCTGGCCGCCCAACATCAGACGCCCCAAGATGTCGAAGCCGTTATTGTCTGTGCCGAGTGCGTAGCTGCCCCGTGGACCGAGGTTGGTGCTGAGCAGGTTGGGGTTCACCTGGTCGGTGTGGTAAACGAGCGGCCCGATGAAGCAGAAAGCCGTTATCAACACGATCACAGCCGCACCGATTATCGCCAGCTTGTTGTCGACAAAGGTGTGCAGGAAGAGACGGAGGGCGCTGTTGCCCACGCCCGGCTGGTCGGCGTCGGTGGCTCGAGGGCCGGTGTCGCCGCCCGCACCGCCGCCGTCGCCCGGGGCGCTGCCCAACCGCAGTGCTCCAGGCGCGGTCACGGCTCCCCCCTGACAGCACTGCACTGCTCCCCTATCGGCCGCACGTCAGTAACGGATCCTGGGGTCCAACAGGGCATAGCCAATATCAGCCACTAAGTTGCCGAGCACGGTGACGACGCCCACAATTACCGTCACCCCCAACATCACCGGGTAGTCGTTCGTCAATGCGGCGTTGTAATACTCGAGCCCGGCGCCCGAGAAATTGAAGACCTGCTCGACAATTAGCGTGCCGGTGATGATGACGGGGATGCTGACCCCGATGAGAGTTACCACGGAGATGAGTGAGTTGCGCATCAGATGGCGCCACAGCACGAGCCGCTCCGGCAATCCAGTCGCCCGCGCCGTGCGGATGTAGTCCTGCGCCAGCGTTTCGATGGCGGCTGAACGCATGTACCGGCTGAACTGCGCATATGTCACCAGTGTGAGGGTGGCCACGGGAAGGACAAGCCCCGAGGGGTGCTCGAACAGCCCGATGGTGCTGGACGACTGAGGGGCCTGGGCCGGGAACACGTGGAAAGTAATGGCGAACAGCTGCACTAAGACGATCGCTAGCGCGTACGCCGGCATCGAATAAAGGACGAACCCCACTCCGGTGCCGACGTAGTCGCCCATGCGGTTGCGGTTGACGGCCTGGATGACCCCGACCGGGATGGCAATGGCCAGCGACAGAAACAACGCCAGCCCCCCGAGGATCAGGTCGCGCGGCAGCTCCGACGCCAGCAGGCTCGTCACCGGCCGGCTCAAGTGGAACGAGAAGCCGAGGTTTCCGTGCACCAGCTGGTCCAGGAAGGTCCAGTACTGGTACCACAGCGGGCTCGTCAAGCCGTACTGCCGGTCGAAAGTGGCAATTTGCTGGGGCGTTGCCCGCGGGCCGATTATCGACCGGGCGAGGTTGCCGGGTAGAGCGTGCAGCATGAGGAAGGTGACCAGGGTGACCCCCAGGACGACGACGATCGCCTGCCCACAACGCCGCAGAAGGTAACCGGTCATGGCCCCGTACGACGGCTCTTGTTCACGGTTTCAGATTGGCCCAGGCTTACTTGAGGTACCAGTACTCGGGAGTCATGCCCTGGTACACGTTCACCAGGTAACCACCCAGCTTGTTCGACACGACGGCCGGGAAGCCCTGGATCGGCACGCCACCGAACTCGGGAGTGAATATCACGGGCAACTGCTGAGCGATGTAGTCCTGGTAGGCATTTAGCGCGCTTTGCGAAGGCCCGTTCCCCTTAATGACCGTAGCTGTGATCAGCTTGTTGGCGGTAGGGCTGGAGTAGCTGCCATAGTTTGCCGCTGCACCCGTCTGGAACAGCTCCTCGCCCGTCGGGAGGAAATCGGGCCGGTACGTCCAGCCCCCGCCCCAGTACTCGGCCGTCCATTTGCAAGACGCCTCGGTGGATGTGCAGGGGCCGGCGGCGGAGACAACAGAGGCGTAAGGGTGGGTAGTCAGGTTTATCTTGATGCCAATGCGAGCGGCGCTCGCCTGGAGGTCGTTCATAGAAGCCTGCATCGGCGCGTTGCCCGACGAATAATCGATGTTGAACGAAAGCCCAAGGCCCTCCTTGATCCCGGGACCGCAGTCATTGCTACCAGTGCCGGGGTGCGTGCACGTGGTGAGCCCATCCGCTTTCACGGTCCAGCCATGCGACGACAAGAGCTTGTCCGCGTCGGTGATACTGTACGGGTAGAGGTTGTCTTTCTCGAGCGGGCTGATCAGGCTGTTCGCCGGTTGAAGAGGGACCGGTCCGTACGTCGGCGAGGCGTTGCCGTCATAAAAAGCCTTTGACCAACCGCTCTGGTCGACCAGGTGCTGCAGCGCCTGACGGAAGTACAGCTGGCTGAAAACGGGCCCGATGACGGGGTTATGGAAGTTGATGACGAAGTACCCGAACGAAAAGGCATAGCCGCTATCGGCTGAATACCCCTCGGCGCGCACGGCGCCGGCCTGAGGTGTGTCCTGAGGTGGGATATAACCCACTGTGAGCTCCTTGCCGGCCCGGAGCGCATTGAACTCGCTGGTGTCGCTGGTAAAGGGCTCCTCGATGAACTTTGCGATCCTCGGCTTCCCTGGCCCGACATACTTCGGGTTGGGGACGAAGGTCGCCTGGCCGGTATTGGTGAACGAGCTCAATTTGAACGGTCCGTCAACCACGCTCCAGATCGGGCTGGTCGCCCAAGTCGACTGTTTCTGCGACTGCGCGTTCAAAAAGGCATAGACGGACTTGGCCCCGGCGGTGGTCGTGTCAGGCAGGCCGGCGGCCGTTGGGCTGGGTGCCGCCGCCGACAGCGAGGTGCGGTCCCACGCCATGGGGAGCGGGATGACCTGGCTCAGCTCGTTGTACACCAACCACTTTTCGTCGTACGCCTGGTTGAAATCGAACACCACAGTGGTCGGGTTGGGAGCGCTGACCTTCACCACATTGTCGGGGAAATACCCTGGCACATACCCGAAAAACTCCGTCTTGTCGGCCTTCAAGAGGTCCATCCAGAACAGCACGTCTCTACTGCTCACTGTTTCCCCGTCGGACCAGACGTAATGATTGAGCTTGACGGTGACCGTCTTACCTCCGTTCGAAAACGTAGGCTGCTGGCCAACGCTTTCGCCGTAGTCGACGCTCGGCTGGTTATTGTCGCCAAACCAGTACAGCGGCCGGTACATCAAGAACTCGAACTGGTTGATGTTGGCCGCGCTCGAGTTCACTGAGCTGATCAGTGGGAAAATGTACGTGGGTGGCGTCTCCGGGCCTTCGGCCCATGTGACTGTCCCACCCGAGCTGCTCTGGGCGGCGGACGGACGGTATTGAGGCGACGCACTTGCCGGCGAAGTGGCGACGAGCGAGAACGAGAGGGCTAATGCGCTCACTGCGCATACGGCGGCCTGGGGTAGATGACGGTTCATGGTTTCCTCCGATGTCGTGAAAGGAACTCGATGACACAGCTGTTGAACTCATCGGGGTATTCCCAGATGCAGGCATGGCCGCCAGGAGTGGTGGCCCACTCAGCACCCGGGATGTTTTCTTGCAGACGCTTCGAGAGGGCGACGGGGATCAATATGTCCCGGTCGCCGGCGACCACCAGCGTAGGCGTCTGGACCCTGGCGATGCGGTCCGTGGTGTCGTGGTGCTGGATCGACCAGATTTGCGCCAGGTAGGCGGGGACGGGCTGGTTGACCATATGCAGTGACGGTGTCGAACTCTGCCGCCTCCTCGGGCCGGTCCTCGAAGAACTCCGGGGTGAAGCACCACAACAAGACGTCGCGCATCACCGACGACAGCCCGGCATGGACGGCCAGCTCGGCCCAGAGTGCGTACATGCGCCCACAAAACGGACCTGGGGCGGCGTACGTGCACGCCAGGACCACAGAGGCGAGATCGGCCGGCCAGCCGAGGGCGTATTCCTGGGCGATCATCCCGCCCATCGAGATGCCGAGCATGTGAAACCCGCTGAGGCCCAGATGGTCGACGAGAGCCTTGGTATCTTCGGCAAACATCCGGGTCGTGTACGGCCCGATCGGCTTGGAGCTGGCGCCCACACCGCGATTGTCGAAGCGGAGCAGCTGAAACCCAGCCTCCAGCAAAGCCGGCACCTGGTAGTCCCAGGTCCAGAGGTCGTCGGCGAGGCCGTTGACGAGAACAACGGTGTCGGGCCCGTCGCCCTCCAGCTGGTAGTTGAGCTCGAGACCGTTCACGCTAGCGATGGGCATCAGGCTCCTTTCCTGTTGATTGTGGCGCCTTCGGCCGCCGGGGTGGCCGCGTTTTCGCGGCTGACTGACTCGAGGAGCTGGCGGACTACCTCTCCCCCAGGCTCAATGGTCTACTTTGTGGCCCAAGGACAGACAGTATCATCGGTTAGGCCGTCGCGAACAGAACAGGTGCCCAACAAGAGCTGGCCGTGTCACAACAGACGACGAACGACGAACCTGGTATAGACGCCGACCTGGGCTCCCCCGACCTCATGGTCGACCCCTACCCTACGTACGCAAAACTGCGGGCCGACTACCCGGTTTTCTGGAGCCGCTCCTGGAACGCCTGGATCATCAGCCGGTACACAGACGTCGTAGCGTCTCTCCGAGACAACCAGAACCTGTCGAACGAGAACCGCCAAGGGCTGCTCTTCACCAGCCTGTCCACTGATGAGCTGAGCGGCTTAGCCGACCTGCGCCACTACTTTGCCCAAAAGGATGTGATCGGGTCGGACCCGCCCGACCACACTCGCTTGCGGAGCCTCGTTCAGAAGGCGTTCACGCCAAAAACAATCATGGCGTTGGAACCTCGAGTGGCAGAACTCGCCACCACATTGGTCGAGAGTGCACTGTCGACGTCGTCGACCTTCGATTTCATCGATCAGGTGGCCCACCCACTGCCCGTGATACTTATTGCCGAACTGCTGGGGGCACCCCCTTCCGACCGGCCCCTGTTCAAGCGGTGGTCGGCCGAGATCCTGGCCTTCCAGGGCACCGGCCAAACGACATTTGCAGTGGCGCAGATCTCGCAGACGGCGCTCAACGAGATGTTTGGCTACATCAGTGATTTGATCGACGCGCGACGTCGGAGGCCGACGGGCGACCTTATAAGTGAGCTGGTGAACGCCGAAGAACACGGGAGCAGGTTGACCCGTGACGAGCTACTGTCAACCTGCAATACCCTGCTGACCGCCGGCCACGAAACGACCACAAACCTCCTCGGCAACTTGCTCCGATTGTTATTGATATACCGGGAACAATGGGACCGGGTGCTGACCCGTACGGAACTCGTCCCGGGTGCTATCGAGGAAGCGCTCAGGTTCGATGCGCCCAAGCAACGAAATTTTCGACGCGTAAAAATGGGCCACGGGTTCGGCGGCGCCCAACTGGAGGAAGGTTCGCTCGTATTCCAATTGATCGGCTCGGCAAATCGCGACCCGGCCCAGTTCGCTGACCCCGACACGTTCGACGTCGGGCGGTCACCCAACCCACATGCCTCTTTCGGGATGGGGATCCATTCGTGCCTCGGGCTGGCGTTGGCGCGGCTCGAAGCCCGGGTCGTTCTCAAGATAATGCTGGAACGAGCACCCGAAGTCGAACTGGTAGAACGGCCCATTGTGTGGCAGGAAAGGGTCCAGTTCCGGGGCCGAAGGAGCTGTGGGTCAATACTGTGGCTGGCTAGTCGGAGCCGTTCGGAGCGGCCACAATTACCGATGAACGCGACCGCCGCCGATGAGCAAGGAGAGCGTCTCGGCCGCTTTGCGCAGCGCAATTGCGCTGGCGCTGGTTTCGGTCAAGTGTTTCGTCATGCGGTCAGTAGGCCCGGACAATGAAATCGCTGCGATAGGTTCGCCGTGGCGTCCCTGGATCGCGGCGGCGATGCAGGACACGCCCTCTTCGTGCTCCTCGTCGCAAATCGCATACCGGCGAGAGCGCACTTCCTCGAGGTCCGCCAACAGGGCCTGGGCGTCGCCGACCGTCCGGTCCGTGTAGCGGTGAAAGCTGACGTTGGCCAAGTAGTTCGCCAGGTCCGGCTCCGAGAGGCAGGCGAGCATCGCCTTGCCGACCCCCGTGCAGTATGCCGGCGCCGTGGCACCGACCCGCGAGCGCATGAGGCCGATCGCCTGGCACTGGGGCACGAGCTTCTCGATGTAGACGATGCGCAGCTCATGGTCGAGCGTAGCCAGGTGGACGGTTTCATTGACTTCATCACGCAATGACATAAGGAACGGCTCCGAGTCGGCACGGACGTCGAGCGATGCCTCACAGGCCGCAGCGGCACGGAGCGGTAGGTACCCGAGCCCATAACCCTGGCCGGTCGCCTTGGCCCAGCCCCGCTCCACCAGTACTGAGACAATTCGGTAAACCGTGGTTTTAGGGAGCCCGGTCTGCTTGACCAACGTGGCCAGCGACATAGGCCGCGCCGTCTCGACCATGGTCTCGAGGACGAACAAACCCTTGGCAAACGAGCTCGTCTGCTCGCCCGGTAAGCCCGCTGGGTCGACGACGGGCGGTTTGCGACCCCGGGTACTCCCGCCGGCGTGCGCCAAGGGAGGGTTACTTGACGGCACCGGCCGTGATCCCTTCCACGAATAACCGGTTCAGGCCAATATAAAGGAGGATCATGGGCGCAGAAGCCAGGATCACCGCGGCAAAGACGAGCCCGTAGGAGGTCGAGTACGTCCCGAAAAAACTCTCGATCGCCACTGGCAGAGTATAGAGGTCGCCCTTGGTCTCGAGGACGAGCGGCAACAAGAAGTCGTTCCAGACGAAGACCCCGTTGAGGATGGCGACGGTGGCGATGGCGGGACGGACGAGCGGCAAGTCGATGCTCCAGAAGGTGCGGAAGTGCGAGCACCCGTCGAGGTAGGCCGCCTCGGTGATCTCGACCGGGACCGTTCGGAAGAAGTTGACGAAGATGAGAAAGGACAGAGGCACCGTCAGGGCGCAATAGGGCAGGATGATGGAGCCGATAGTCCCCACCAGCCGAAGTTCGTGCACAAGTACGAAGAGGGGGATGAGGATGACCACGCCTGGTACCACGAAGCCGGACAGGAAATAGCCGTGGATGATGCCGGCCCGTCGCGCCTTCAGCCGAACTACTGCGTACGCGGCCATCGCGCCGGTAATCCCGCTCACGAGCACCGAGACGACAGTTACCAGGACGCTGTTACCGAAGGCGACCAAAAGATCGCCCTGCGCCCAGGCCTGGCTGTAATTGGAGAAGAAGAAGTGAGTCGGGAACGAGGCGGGCGAACTGAAAAACGAAGGCTCTGACTTGAGCGAGGCGAAAAGCGTGATAATGATGGGGCCAACTGCGAAGGCGCTGTAAGTGATGAGCACGACGTGGGTAAGAACGCGTTTGGTCGTCGGGGCGCGCTCTGCCCGCCGGCGGGGCGCCGGTTTCGCCGTGCTGCCGCTCACAGTTCCACCATCCTGCGCCGGAAGTAAAGCTGCAAGAGGAGGATCCCCACCCCGAGGATCACCATCACCCCGACGGCGTTGGCCTCCGCGAACCCCAGGTTGGAAGTGCTCGAGAAAGTACCGGTGCCGAACGCCGTCCGGTAAATGAGCGTCCCCACCACGTCGGTCGCCCCACCCGGTGCCCCTTCCACGCCCTCGAGGACGTACACGACGGCGAAGCTCTGGAAGGTAGTAACAAACGTAAGGATGGTCGTGACGACGATTGCCGGTCGCAGGAGCGGAATGATGACGTAACGAAGCCGACGGAACCCCGTTGCACCGTCCACCTCGGCGGCGTCGAGGAGTTGGTCCGGGATCGCCTTGAGCCCAGCGCCGTAAATAACCACCGGGACACCGCCCCATTGCCACCAGCTGACCAGGATGACCATCGGGAGGGCGAGGTTCGGCGACGCCAGCCACAGTGGGTGGATGAAACCTAAGCCGAGGGCTTTAAGTGCCGGGTTGACGTCCCCGATCTCGGGGTCGAGCAGTACCGTCCAGATGAACCCCGTGGCGACCAGGGAAAGGATGGCGGGCGTAAAAATGAGAGTGCGGTAAATCTGGTACCCGGCCGGGCGACGGTTGAGGAGCATGGCCAGCCCGAGGGCGACAACATTGCAAAGGACGAAGAAGGCGCCCACCATGATGGCGTTGTGCTCGAGGGCGGTGAGGAACGACGCCGATGTTACGACGAGCCTGAAATTGTCCAGCCCGTTGAAGGCGAAATGGCTGATGCCGTTCCAGTTGCTCAGACTGAGCGGGAGCGCCCCAATCGTAGGGACGATGAAGACGACGCCAAAGAGCAACAACGCAGGGAAGAGGAAGCGGGCCGCCGGCAACCTCTGGGTGGCCCCCCGGGGCCGGTGAGCCACCGCGCTGGGCCGGCTATGCAGGTCCTCGACGGTCGACACGCTCTCCCCGGCCGCCACTACCGCACCACCCTCAGCGTCGGTGCGACCCAGCCGTCGTCATAGGCACGCACCGGCGCTTCAGGTACCGTCGTCGCCCGATAACTGAAGCGCTTCAACGTTGGAGCTGGTCGAGGGAGCGGGCCACTACTCTCTCGGCCATCAGCGTGCCGTGATCCCCCTCTTGCCCCACTCCGAGTCGTGTCCCGGGCGTAGCCTCATTTGATCTGCGCCTGGGCCGCGGCATGGTACTGCTTGGCGGTGGTGTTGCCGAGCAGCAAGTCGGTGATGTGGAGGAGCGACCAGTTCCACAGGTTGGACAGCTGGTCGAACTGGTACCACTCCGGCGCGTCGTTCGTCGACTGCTGGATGATCTCTTCCTGGATCGGCACGTTGGTATGCGCGCCCTTGGTGTCGGGCAGTTCGATCGTTTCGGCCACCTGCGTGCCAATCTTCGGGGTCAAGAAGAAGTTGAAGAAAGCGATTGCGGCTGCCACCTGGGCGGGATTGCTTACATTCGAATTGAGCCCGTACAGGTAATCGATCCCGCTGTTGACTGAGGTCACGCCCATGCTGTCGGGATGGGGGAAGGCGAAGAAACCGAGGTCCACCGCCGGGTTGATGTTCTTGAACCCCGTGTAGTCGGCCGAGCCGCCCTCGAAGAGCACGTTTTTGCCCTCGGCGAACTCGGCCTTGCCGTTTATGTAAGGCGTCGATGCGAAGCCTGGGGCCAGGTAGGGCACAAGAGTTTGCATGAACTCGCCCGCCGCGACATACTCCGGGTCGGTGAGCTTGCGCTTCCCATTGGCAATATCGGACACGCCTTGAGGCCCGTGCACGGTCGTCATGAACCCGGTCCAGAAGAACGTAGGGATGATCCCATCCTGAGATGGCATCCCGAGCGCCGGCACACTGCCCTTGCTTTGCAGTGTCTTGCACATCTTGACGAACTCGCTCCATGTCGTCGGTATGCTCAGGTGGTACTTCGCCAGCGCCGGCTTCCAGTAATAGATACCCGTTGTGTACTCGCCCAGCAGCGGCAGGCCATAAACCTTCTTGTTCAGGTACATGAAGGCCGTCGCCGAGTCGTTGAGAGCGGCGATGTTGATCTTACCGGTGAGGTCGTGGAGGTGGCCGCCCTTGGCGATCGTTTCGTACTCCCCTCCCGCCTGGAACCCGAATATGTTCGGTGCGCTGCCCGCGGCCAACGCCGACGTCAGAAGCGTCGGGTAGGCGGGGCCCGGCTTGGGTACCACCTGTACCTTAATTGTCGGGTACTGCTTTTCGAACTCCCCCACAATGGAGTTGACTTGCTGGATCCACTCCGGGTGGTTCGTCCACATGTTCAGGGTCGCAGGAGCAAGGTCTGGTTGGCGGAGGCCGGAGATGAGCGTGCTCGCCCCCGCCGGCCCGGCGACCATGAGGCCTGCTCCCGCTGCTGCTGCCGCACCTGCTCCAACGAGAAACTCGCGTCTAGAAAGTGTCATGCCCTCCACCTTTGTTCCCGTGCACCGGCAGCGGCGCTACCGGCACGCCACAACGACCAACCCCCTAATCTGAGGTGTTCCGCATGTTGGAACACCTGGTTCAACGTGCACCCATTCTCTGTTGCGCCGCCACACTTGTCAAGAGTTGGAGATCTCAAACCATTGGGTCGGCGTGCGCATGCGGGCACTCGCAGGCAGGCGGGCCGGTGAAGGGACTGCCCAGAGTGGTTGGTCTTAAACCAGACAGGCAAGGAGGACAGGTTCGTGAAGGTCGATAACGTCAAGATCGGTGTCGTTGGGCTGGGGTTGGTCTCTTCCTCTCACATCGGCGGGTATTTGTCCCACCCGGCGGCAGAGGTAGTCGCCGTGTGTGACCTCGACGAGGAGCAGGCACGGAGAGTCGCGAGACGGTTCAACATCCCCAAGTACTACACGTCGTATGACGAAATGCTCACAGACACTGATATCAACACGATCGATATCATGACCCCGACGTACCTGCACAGGACAATGGCGGTTGCGGCAGCAAGGGCAGGCAAACATATTCACTGCGAGAAACCCCTCGCCCTCACCCTGGCCGAGGGCGAGGCGATGTGCCGAGAGGCCGAGGAACACGATGTTGTGCTGGCGCTGGACGAAACGTACGTCTTCATGGCCACAATCGTCAAAGCGCGCCAGCTCATCGATGCCGGCGAGATCGGCAAGCCGCAACAGATCCGGGAGCGCTTCGGGGCATGGGTCGACCGCCCCGGAGTTCTAGACACGGTTCACGGTAACGGTAGCGGTTCTGAGCAGTGGCGGGGGGACTCCGATAAAGCCGGGGGCAACGGCTTTCCCTGGCAATTCGACCATAATGTTCACTTTTTTGCTACCGCGCAGTACCTGATGAACGGCTCGCCCATAAAGAAGGTCTACTCGCTTAAGGCAGACAATTCTTGGTTACGTGATGGTAGCCCGCACGGCGGACGGGGGACGGAGGCCCCCGACAACCTTTACGAGGTCAACACCGCTGAGGACGTCCCGTTGATGACCTGGACGTACGAGGACCCGGCCTGCCAGGGGGTCTGGATGCGGGCCGAGCGGCTCAACGGGAAGTACGACTTCATGACCGGGTTCTCGGCGACCGTCATCGGGGAAAACGGCCTGATCGAGGTCCTCGGCGAGGGTGGCGGAGGGCTGCGGTGGGATGGCAAACCCGTCCATTTGGTGCTGCACCGCGATGGCAAGGAGCCCGAGACGTTCCGGTTCGACGACGAGGGCGGGGACGACATCTGGGACTCTGAAGTCTCGTACTACAGCAGGGCACACGCGCACCGCATGCACGAATTTGTTGATTCCCTGACGGGTGGCCGCCCGTCGAGTTACACGGGGCGGGATGGCCTAAGGGACTTGCGAGTGGCGATTGGGTCCATCTGTTCAGCGAGGGAAGGAGCGCCAGTTGATGTGCGGGACGTCACAGATAGCCGCTTTTTGGGCGTGGTCGGGAAATAAGGCCTTCCGGCGCAGATGCACCACGGCGAGGGCCCGCTCGGCGGTCTTGGTGCGTTTGGTCGCTGGAACGTGGGCAGGTGGGCGGAGACGACACAGAAGCTGCGTAAGGAGATGAAGATATGAGCGGGTTCGATTTCCCCATTCCCTCGGGGCTCCATATCGGCGGTCGGTGGCGAGCAGCCTCGGACTTGGGGACATTGTCGATAATCGACCCCGCGACCGAGGAGCACATCAGCGACGTAGCCGCCGCAACTAGCGAAGACGTTGCCGCCGCTGTCGACTCGGCGGTTTACGGGTTCGAGGAGTGGCGCCAGACCAACGTGTGGGAGCGTGCGTCGGTGCTGCGCCGGGCGGCCGACCTTATCCGCGCCCGAGTTGACCAGATTTCCCTGGTAATGACGACCGAACAGGGCAAGCCTTTGGCCGAGGCCCGTGCCGAGACGCTTGCCACCGCTGACCAGTACGACTGGTATGCCGACGAAGCTCGCCGCATCTACGGGCGCATCGTCGACGGCCACGGTCCGGGCAAGCGCATTTTCGTGCGCAGAGAGCCGGTTGGTGTCATCGCAACGTTCAGCACCTGGAACTTCCCCGCGCTGCTGGCGTCGCGGCAAGATCGCCCCCGCGCTCGCAGCCGGCTGCTCGGTCATCGTGACGCCCTCCGAAGAGGCACCGCTAACGACGCTGAGCGTGGTCCAGGCGCTCCTCGATGCCGGGCTACCCGGTGAGGCTGTCCAGGCTCTCACCGGAGACCCGGCGATGATCAGCGGACAGCTCATTGCTGCGCCCGCAGTGGCCAAGATCAGCCTCACCGGCTCCGTTCCAGTCGGTCGGGCGGTCCTGCGCGCCGCCGCCGACCACATCAAAAACGTTTCCCTCGAACTCGGCGGGCACGCGCCGGTGCTCGTGTTCGCCGACGCAGACATCGAGACAGCCGCCCGCGCCTGTGTCAGTGCCAAGTTCCGTAATTCGGGGCAGGTGTGTGCCTCTCCGAGCCGCTTCTACGTGCACGAGAGTGTCACGGACACTTTCACCGAGCACTTCATCGCCGCCACCCGGGCGCTAAAGCTCGGTGACGGTCGCGACCCGGCAACGGACGTTGGGCCCCTGAGTAATGTCCGCAGGCTGACCGCGGCCGAGTTGCTCGTGGCCGAGGCCAAGCATGCCGGCGCCCGGGTGAGCATTGGCGGGCACCGGGCGGAGGGCTTCAAATCGGGGTTCTTCTTCCTGCCAACGGTGCTCACCGAGGTCCCGGATGCAGCGTCGATCATGTACGAGGAGCCCTTTGCTCCCGTGGCCCCGATCACTCTGTTTGGTTCTCTGGAAGAGGCACTCCGTCGTGCCAATTCCACCGACTTCGGCCTGGCCAGCTACGTGTTCACCAACGACCTCAACACAGCGTTCGCCGCGTCCGATGGCCTCCAAGCCGGCATGGTCGCAGTCAACCACATGGCGATAGCGACCGCTGAAGCACCGTTTGGTGGGGTCAAGAAGTCCGGGTTCAGCCGAGAGGGCGGCAGCGAAGGCGTTCTCGATTACACCAACACCAAGTTCGTGAGCATGGCCCTATGACTAACGACATCGTCAACCCCAACCCGAGGGGCGGGTTCGATCGACGGTTGACCAGTTACGGCGACGACGGCCTGTCGAAGTTCATCCGCCGCGCCTTCCTTGCCTCGGCCGGTCTCGACGCCGAGGATCTGTCCAAGCCGGTTATCGGCATCGTCAACACGGCCTCGGACTACACCACCTGCCACCGAGACATGCCGGCCCTGATGGACGCTGTCAAGCGCGGTGTCCTCGAGGCGGGCGGCCTACCCTTCCAGTTCACGGCCATGTCATTGCCAGAAATTCTGCTTAATCCGACGAGCATGATGTTCCGCAACCTGATGGCCATGGAGGTTGAAGAGCAGATCACCTCTCAGCCCATGGACGGTGTCGTCATGCTGGGTGGCTGCGACAAGACGGTCCCGGCCGAGCTGATGGCGGCGGCCTCGGCCAACATACCCGCCATCTGTCTCGTGGTCGGGCCAATGATGACGGGCAACTGGCGGGGCGAGCGCCTTGGTGCCTGCACCGACTGTCGCCGTCTGTGGGCGGACTACCGGGGCGGTGTCCTCGACGACGACCAAATTGCCGAGGCCAATTCCCAACTTTGCCCGACGGCTGGCACTTGCATGGTAATGGGGACGGCGTCGACGATGGGGTGCATACTCGAGGCACTCGGGATGACCCTTCCCTTCGCAGGGACGGCGCCCGCAGTGTCTTCCGAACGGCAACGGCTCGGCGTGGCCACCGGACGCCGGGCGGTCCAGCTGGTCGCCGAGGACCTCCGGCCGTCGGCCATCCTTACCCGCGAGGCGTTCCATAACGCCCTCGTCACCCTCTCGGCCATCTCAGGGTCGACCAACGCCATCATCCACCTCACTGCCATCGCACGCCGGCTCGGCATTACCCTCGACCTTGACGACTTCCACGAGGTTTCTCAGCGAGTGCCGGTGCTTGTCGACTGCAAACCCGCCGGATCCCGGTACTTGCCAGATATGCACGCCGCTGGCGGCATGCCCGTCCTCCTTAAGGAACTCGAACCACTCCTGGCTAGGGATGCTCTCACTATTGGTGGGCGCACTTTGGGGCAGCTGCTCGACACGTGGGACGGGGCCTCGGACTGGCAGGATGTTATTCGCACCCTCGACGAGCCACTAAAGCCGGCTGGAGCGCTGGTAGCGCTCCACGGGTCGCTGTTCCCCGACGGCGCCATCATCAAGGCGGCGGCCGCCTCACCGGAGCTCATGAAGCACCGCGGCAAGGCCGTCGTCTTCAATGGGCTGGACGACCTCGCTCTACGCATCGACGACCCAAGCGTCGGCATCACCACTGACGACATTCTTGTCCTGCGCAATATCGGGCCGGTGGCCTCGGGCATGCCCGAGGCGGGGGCCATCCCCGTCCCCCGGTACCTGGCCCAACACGGCGTCCGCGACATCGTCCGGATCTCCGACGGTCGCATGAGCGGGACCGCCTACGGCACCGTCGTGTTGCATGGCGCCCCCGAAGCAGCCCGCGGCGGGCCCTCGCGCTGGTACGCGACGGCGACGTAATCGAGCTCGATGTCGCCGCGCAACGCCTCGACTTGCTCGTCGATGAAAACGAGTTACGGCGCCGGCGAGCCGATCATGTCGACACGCTCAAAACACCGCGGCGCGGGTGGCGCAAACTGTACGCCGAAAGAGTGCTCCAGGCGAACTTAGGCGCCGATCTCGACTTCCTCTAGGGCGTACCCGCTTCTGGGCGACATTTCGGCTTCTGGGCGACATTTCGGCTTCTGGGCGACATTTCGGCTTCTGGGCGCAGTCAAGCTATCTGGGCGACATTTTCGTCGAAATTCTGCTCTGATGGGGCCCAGAAGCGGATAGCGCGCCCAGAAGCGGGATAGCGCGCCGACAAGAGCGAGGCGCGCCGACAAGAGCGAGGCGCCGATCTATGCTGGATTTGAGGCAGAGCGCTGCCGCAGCAAGAAGTCGAGCGTCGCCCGGTTGAACGCGTCGGGATCCTCGTGCAGGCCGGCGTGGGACAGGTGCTCGAAAACGACCAGCTCGCTTCCCGCAATTCCGCCCTGGAGCCGTCCAGCGAAACGCGTTGAACAGACGAGGTCGTGCGCTCCGAAGGTGATCAGCGTAGGAGCTCGGATTTCGGACAGCGCGCCGCTAGCATCGTGCGCCACGACGGCGTCGAGCTGAGCCAAGAACCCGTCAGCCGGCTGCGCCGGGCGTCCCCGGACGAACTCCACCAGCGAGTCGACAAACTCCGGCCGCTCGGTGTACATCTCTGGGGTGAAGCACCACGGGAAGAGCCCCTGGGTGACGACGTCGGCAACGGTCGGAAGCGCCGACGCCAGAGCGCGCCACTGCTCGACGACGGCCCGTAGATAGGCATCGGTGGCGTCCCAGCCGCTGTGCAAGGACAGCGAGCGCACCTGGCCCGGGTGGCGCGCCCCCAGGTGCATGGCGACAGCGGCTCCCAGGGACATGCCCACAATGTGCGCCTTCTCCACCCCGATCGCCCCGAGGAAGGAGGCGACCTGGTCGGCGTAGCCCTCCGTCGAGTACGGCCCGGGCGGTGTGGAGCTCTCGCCGGAGCCGGGCAAATCTATTGCGATGCACCTGAAGTGCTCGGTATAGGCCGGGAGCTGGAACGCGTAGCAGGCGTGGTCCGCCGACGTGTAAGGGATCAGTAGTACCGTCTCGCCCTCGCCCTGGACGTCATAGTTGATGGTGAGCCCGTCGACATCGACCTGCGGCACGGCTACTCCTTCACCCGTTAGGTTGCCGAGATTCTACGTCGGTGTTCAGGCCCTTTGGGGGGAAGGTAGGCCCAGCGTCCTCGCACTTTGGAGCAGGACGCAGTGATCGCGACCTTGGACTTGACCTGACCACGAACTTCGTGGTCCACTAGCGCGTGTCTACCCGTGCCACCCCACCCTTTCGCGCGGACCACGTCGGCAGCCTCCTTCGTCCACCCGAGCTCATCCGGGCACGCGCCGCCTTCGCCGAAGGCAGGATCGACGCTGACCGTCTCCGGGAGTCTGAAGACACCGCCATCCGCCAAGTCGTTGCCCTGCAAGAGGAAATCGGGCTCCGTTCCGCCACGGACGGGGAGTTCCGGCGCACCTCATGGCATATGGATTTCATCTACCAGCTAGGCGGCATAAGTCGTAGCGACGAACAACTCCAGGTGGCCTTCAAGAACAGTGAGGGCTCGACCTTCTTCACCTCGGCCGCCCTAAAAATTGTGGACAGGGTGCGCCTCGATCACACGATCTTCGCAGATGCGTTCAAGTTTTTGCAGTCCACCACGACCACGTCCGTACCAAAGCTGACGATCCCGTCACCGAGCATGGTGCATTACCGGGGAGGAGCGGCGGCCATCGACCCCGAGGTCTACGGGGACATCGACGACTTCTGGGCCGACCTCAGCGCGGCGTACGCCGAAGAGATCCGCCGCCTCGGCCAGCTCGGCTGCACCTACCTCCAGCTAGATGACACATCCCTTGCCTATCTGAACGACCCCGCTCAACGCCAGATGATCGCCGATCGAGGCGACGACGCCGAACACCAGCACTTGAGGTACATCAAGCAGCTGAACGCCGCCCTCGAGGCAAGACCTGAAGGCATGGTCGTGACCACCCATTCGTGCCGGGGCAATTTCCAGTCGTACTGGGCGGCAGAGGGCGGTTACGATTTTGTGGCCGAGGCGTTGTTCAACGAGCTCAACGTCGACGGGTTTTTCCTGGAGTATGACGACGCCCGGTCCGGCGACTTCAAGCCACTCCGCTTCGTGCCAGAAGGCAAGATCGTGGTGCTTGGGCTCGTCACCACCAAGCGGCCTGAGCTCGAGAACAAAGACGACTTGAAAAGGCGAATCGACGAGGCGACCGCGTACGTGCCGCTAGAGCAGATCTGCCTGTCTCCGCAGTGCGGATTTTCGTCGACCGTGGAGGGGAACCGTCTCAGTTTCGAGGACGAAGTTGCCAAACTGCGGCTCATCGTGGAAACTGCGTCTGAGGTGTGGGGTTGAATGGCGACCCTCCGTCGTAGGGAGCGGCCGGCGGACGAGCCGCCGGACGGGCTGTCAATGATGATCGCGGCCGTGTTCTGGGTTGGAGCGCCGCCAAACGCCAGCCTTGATCGGACCGGGCGTAAAGCGGCCGCCCTCGCCCCCGGGACAGTGCTGACGGGGGAACTAACCGGCACCGGAACTCTCAAACGCGGCGACTTTGTCGTGCACGAACAGGGCCGCTTCGAGATCCTGGCTCTCGAGGCCTTTCGTCAACTTCTAGATCGTGTAGAGCCTCCGCGTGCTATTGGATTACGGCTGGGGGCCAATGTCGACCGCACGCTGTTTGACCAGGGCCAGCAGCTTCGCTTCGAACGCTGACAGAGAAGAGCTGATCAGTTCTCGAGCTCGCCGGCCTCCAGCACCGTAACGTCCTCCGAAACAGCGTGTAGGGCTCCGTCGTCGCCCATTACGGAGAAGGTCTCGTCGACCACAACGTCGCCCTCGGCGGTCCGGAGAAGAGTCGTCTCGTCGGTAGCCACAATGTGGCCCTCGCTGTCGACCTCAGCGACGAGGTCGTCCACTATGACGTCGCCCTGCTCATCGACGCTCTCGGTCACCACCTCGATGATGTCCGGCCCATCTTCACCCTCGACGGGTAGCTTGGCGTCCTTGGTTTCGCTCATGCCTGCCTCCTTGGTCTTTGTCCTCACTCGCCTCAGCATCGTTGCACATCCGCTTCACGGAGGCACAGTCCGGGCCGCCGGCGCGAATTGCGGGTCGCCAGCCGCACGCGCCGGTCTCCAGCCTTCCGAGCTCCTCAATTTGGCTGTGCTTTCCCGGCTGAATTGAAATTATCCAGTTTACTTTCAACGACTGCTTGGACGGCAGGAACGACAAAATGGTCGACTAACTTCGCCACCGAATATTCGTCGGGATGATCAGCCAACGCCTTTTCAAGCGTGTTACGGTACTCGACCCGCATATCTGAGTTGATGTTGACCTTCGTCACACCAATTTTCACAGCGTCGACGAAATAGTGACCAGGCGTATCGCTCCCACCATGCAAGGAAATGTTGCAATCAATCGCGTCACGGATCCTCTGGAGGAGTTGGAGGTCGAGAACCTTCGGCACCGGGTACCTGCCGTGCAGGTTACCAACAGCAGCGGCGAAGGTGTCGATGCCGGTCGCCGTTACGAAACGAAAAGCACCCTCTGGCGTACTGAATGTTTTCCTGATTTCATCATAGTCAATTGTTTCGGTATGAAGGCTTGAGCTGCCGCTGAAGTAGTGGGGCTCGCTCTCTACCAGTGCACCGGTAAAGGTGGCGTAGGCAACAACTTCTTTGGTCGCCGAAATAATCTCTTGATCAGCGGCACCGTGGTTGGCTTGAGAAATGTCGATGTGGATGAATTCGAAGCCAGCATCAACGCCTTTTTTGGCTGCGTCCACCGACGGGCTATGGTCAAGGTTGACGTAGATCTCCAGGTCGAACTCACGCTTGAAATTGTCGACCATGTCACGGACGTTATTGAGCCCGATGGTATCAACCTCACCCTGGCTCACTTCCACCAAGACCGGCGCCCGCTTGTTTGCGGCCGCCATGGCCACCGCCTTCAGCGTTGCCTCGTCATCCAGGTTGAAGGCACCAAGGGCGAAATGTTCAGCTCTGGCTCGCTGCATCGTTGCTCTGGCCTTGGCAGTATTATTGCGGACCTGCTCGAGAGAAAGCGGCATCTACTGTTCTCCCTTCTTGTGGTCAATGCTCGGAGTTGACTGCGATGTCCTCGGATTAGATTACAAATTGGGCGCGGGCTCCATGCGGCGCAGTCAATTGCAATCGCAGCCCGAACTTCACGTTCTCAGTGCCTCGTGGTGAGTGTACCGTGCCGACTACGCCACTGGCGACAGCGGGCGGCCGCGATACCGATCAGGACGATTTGCGCCACCAGCGCGGCGAGCTAACGTGCGACGGTAAAGGCCTGTCACGCCAGGAGACATCATGGACATCACACAGCTGATCTTGGACGACCATCATGAGCAGCGTCGTCGCTTCGCCCTGCTGGAGCAGATCGACTCCGCCGAGGTCGCGGCGCTCACCCACGTCTGGGCCCGGCTGGCGGTGTTCCTTGAAGTCCACGCCGCAGCCGAAGAAGAGATCTTCTACCCGGAACTCGTGAAGCTGGCCCTCGCTCCGCAGCCGCTGGCCAGCGCCGAGCCGGAGACACTCGACGCCATTTACGACCACAACGAAATACGGGATGCGATCGCGGCGGTCCGCCCCTGGGGGGTGGGCAGCCCCGACTGGCGCCAGGCTATCGGTGCGGTCAACGCCGCGAACGGCGACCACATGGCCGAAGAGGAGCGCGAAGGCCTGACCGACTTCCGCCGCAGGGTCGGCCTGGCGCAGCGTCACGAACTGGCCGTGCGGTTCGTTACGTTCGAGGCCCGGAACTTCGCCGGCATAAGGCCGGTAGACAGGGACCCGCGGGAGTACGTGCGGCAGCAAGAAGCGGCGGCGCGGTCTGGCCTGCCAGTTAGCCCGCTTATCGATCCCGGCTCGTCCGGCACGGTCGGCTCGCTGGGGATCGGCGGCCTGAAGCGCTCGCTGCCGTAGGGCCGCGACGCACATTCGTAGGGTAACCACTCCACTGGTCCGGCGGAACAAACGGCGCGTAGGCCAGGATGGCCCCATGAACGACGAGACCCACCTGCTGGCCGGCCACCGCGTCCATCGCATGGGCTTCGGCGCCATGCAGCTACCCGGTCCCGGCGTGTTCGGGCCGCCGCGCGACCGCCAGCAGGCGCTGGCCGTACTTCGCCACGTGGTAGAGGCGGGTGCCGACCACATCGACACCGCCCAGTACTACGGGCCCGACGTCGCCAACGAGCTGATACACGAAGCGCTTCACCCCTACCCCGAGGGGCTGGTATTGGTATCGAAGGTGGGCGCTCGTCGCACCGGCTCGGGCACCTGGCTCGGTGCCCAGCGCCCCGAAGAGCTGCGTGCGGGCGTAATGGCCAACCTCGCCTCGTTGGAGGTCGAGCAGGTGCCGGTGGTCAACCTTCGGCGCCATCCCGAGTCCGAGGTGCCCTTCGATCAACAGGTGGCCGCCATGGTGGCCATGCGCGACGAGGGTCTGATCGGCGGGGTGGGGCTGAGCAACGTGACGCTCGACCAGTACCGGGCGGCCATTGCCATCACCGGGGTGGCGTGCGTGCAAAATGCCTATAACCTTTCCGACCGCTCGGACCAAGAGGTGTTCGACGCCTGCGTTGCTGACGACGTGCCCTACGTGCCGTTCTTCCCGCTTGGCTCGGCCTTCCATCCCGAGAAACCGGTGCTGACATCACCGGCCGTCCTCGCCGCCGCCCGCCGGCTGGACGCCACCCCGGCGCAGGTAGCGCTAGCCTGGCTCCTTCAACGGTCCCCGAACGTGCTCCTGATCCCAGGCACGTCCTCGCTCGGGCATCTGCGCGAGAACCTCGCCGCGGCCGAGTTGGCGCTCGACGCCCAAGCCCTCGACGACATCGGTTGACGCATAGGGAACCGCCAAAACGCCGTAGCGTCAGGGGATGACCGCGAAAACTCGGACCATCGAAGTTGGCGGCTGGGACGGCTCCTGGGACAGTGACGACCCCGACGCCAACTTTAAAGCCGACGTCGCCCTCTACTCGCACGTCGACGCTATGGCCACTATCGGACGTCTGGCCGCGGCCATGAACATCCCCGAAGGCGCGTTGGTCCACTACGTCCTGGCCAAGTGGGCGTCGGCCGGTAGCGGCGGGCTCCTTGAGCTCGGGCCGTCGATGGTCCACCGGCTCTGGTCTGCGGTCGAGCAAGCCGAACGGGCCGGGACCGACGCTGCCCGGTTGGAGGCATACGACCAGCTCCGTCAAATGCTGGCCTGGCTGCGACTTCCCCTCGTGGAGGAAGGACCAGCTTCCGGGTACTGATCGTCATTTGGGCAACGAGAGCCCGCAGACGTTACCTCCCAATAAGGCTAATATTCGGCGCATTGAAACAATGAAAGACAGCGCGACACGGGACGGCCATGGGCCCCTCGCCCCACGCCACGACGACCCCAGCACGGTCCGGGCCTGCATCATCGGCGCAGGTTCATCGGGGATCGCCGCCGCCAAGGCGCTTCAAGAACGCTCCATCGCTTTCGACTGCTTCGATAAGTCATCTTTCATCGGCGGTCTATGGGCCGCGGACAGCCCGGGGTCAGGCGCTTATCGGACGCTGCACATCAACAGTTACCGAAAAGATATGCAGTACGCCGAGTACCATGTGTCCCCCGGATTTGCGCGACTTTCCCCACCACGAACAGATCTACCAGTACTTCAACGACTACGTGGACAAGTTCGACCTGCGTTCGCATGTGTCAGCAATGTGTTCTTTATTGGGTTCATCCAACCCTGGGGCGCGATCATGCCCATCGCAGAGGCGCAATCCAAGCTGGTGGCTGACTATCTTTGCGGCACGTACTCTCTGCCCACAAGAGCCGAGATGCTTTCCGCGATCAAGCGACAAGATGAGGAACTGGCCCGACGCTATGTCGGCTCCAAGCGCCACACCATACAGGTTGACAAGCCCGTCTACTTGCACCGACTACAAGTGCAGCGCCTTGCCGGCCAGGGCAGGGCGCACCGGAAAGGCAGCCATGCCAGCTCGCAGGAGGTTGGCCAATGAGGGCGCGAAGTGCCTTGCGCGCCCAGGCGGCCGAACCCGCAGGATACTCGCTCCCATTTCGGCGGGAAGCTTCCAGGTGACAGATGAGGTGCCCGCCGGTATTACTCGCGCTTTACCTCCTCAGTGAGCCGAGAAGCGAGGAAACGTAGCGCCAGCGGGTACCGGTGTTGCACGCCGGCATGAAAGCCCTCGAACAGTTCGAATTTGTGCTCTATCCCTAACTCGTTTAGCTGAGCCGATATCGCCTCGGCCCCAAGGTCCAGGTAGTAGTCGTCCTTGCGCCCTGCGTCGAGCCAGATGGCGCGCATCGAACGTAAAGCCTCGGTGTGGGTAGCCACCATGTTGACCGGGTCGAGGTCTTGCCACCGGCGCCACACGTCGTTGCGGAACCTGGTGGTCTCGGTGTCCCAGGGCAGCGACACCGATCCGTCTGGCTCGCCCGAGTAAGCCGCCGCCATGGCGTAGATGTTTATGAGCACGTGGTCCGGGTCCCTGGCCGTGCGGATGCGGGCCGGGCGAGAATAGAAATCCTCGAAGAAGCGCTCGTACGAGCCGCCATATATATCTTTTAGGGCCCGGGCGGCGGCCGAAACGTCAAAGAGGTAGGCCCACTCGAACGCAGAGTCCCCGGAATGGCTGGCGAAGGCGCCGAACACGTCAGGCCGCATCATCGCCCCGGCCATGGCCCCATAGCCGCCGCTGGACTTGCCGGACAGGGCGCGGTGGTCCCGGTCGGCGATAGTCCGGTACCGGAAGTCAACCGTACCGACGACGTCGCTGGCCAAGTAGTCCTGATATTGACCGATGGCGGGAGAGTTCAGGTACTGGCTACCGCCGATTTTCGTCCACGCGTCCACCAACACGACGATGGCCGGAGGTACCGAGGGGTCGGCGAACAGGTTGTCGATGAGCCGGGGGAAGCCGGGCTGCCAACCGTCCCAGTTCCAGTAGCCGTCCACCCGTCCCAGGTACCCGTGCAGGAAATATACGACGGGGTACCGCTGGGCGCTGGCGGCATAACCCGGGGGTGTATAAACCCACATCGTACGTTCGACCGGGTCCCCCAAAGGGTTCCCTTCGAGGGCCGTACCGTCGAAGACCTCGCGCGTAAATGACCCAGCTGTTTCAAATGGCTCAGAAAAACGCTCGTCCAGCAAGATATCCTCCTCAGTTTGCTCCTGCCCGCTTCATTCGATAACGGGCGCGATGTTCCCGGATGTCAACGGGCTCAGGTCCGAACGGCACGCGTCGGCCAAGGCGGCGGCACTGACGTTGATGGGACGGTGGCAAGCGACCAGGTGCCCTCCGGGGTACAAGGTCAACGGGGGTTCGACCTCGCGGCAGACGTCGGCTGCTCTTGGGCACCGGGGATTGAAGCGGCAGCCCGTGGGCGGCTGCAAAGGGTTTGGCGGTTCGCCGGCGGCAATCGCTCGTCGACCGGATTTTGCTTTCAATTCCGGCACCGGTATCGACGACAAGAGGGCCGCGGTATAAGGGTGCCCCGGGTTCTCGTACAGCTCGTCGACTGACGCCGACTCGACGATCTTGCCCAGGTACATCACCGCCACCCGGTCGGACACGTGACGGACTACGGCCAGGTTATGAGCGATGTACAGGTAGGCCAGCCGGAGGTCCTCTTGCAGGTCGCTCAATAAGTTGATCACTTGGGCCTGGACAGACACGTCCAGGGCCGACACCGGCTCGTCGAGCACGATCAGGCTGGGCCGGACGGCGACGGCCCGGGCGATCCCGATCCTCTGGCGTTGGCCACCCGAGAACTCGTGGGGGAACCGGTTTACGTGGTCACGGTCGAGACCAACCTGGGACAGCAAGTCGCGCGCCTCAGTGTGTAACCCCGAGCGGTGCACACCTCGGAGCCGGAGGGCAACGCTAAGGGTGTCAATTACTCGCTTCCTGGGGTTGAGGGAGGACTGCGGGTCCTGGAAGACCATCTGCACGTCTCTGCGCAGGGCGCTGACATCCCGGCGGCTCATCTTCGAGATGTCCTGCCCCCGGAACGAGACGGCGCCTTCGGTGGGGGCAACCAACTTCAGCAGGCACTTGGCCAGGGTGGACTTCCCGCACCCAGATTCCCCGACGACCCCGAGAGTTTCCTGTTGGCCCAACGTGAAGGACACGTCGTCCACCGCCCGGACGCGGGCCACCTCGCGGTCGACCACCACACCTTTTTTCACCGGGAAGTGCACCGCTAAATGCTCCACTGACAACAAGGGAGACGACGATGACGCACCCGGCCCGCCGTCTACGTTGAAACCAACCGCGGATTGTGTCATTTCGCCCTCAAAGCCACCGCGCCGTCAACGACGCGAAGCTGTCGTTTGTCCTCCACCGAGTGCCAGCACCGGTCCCGGTGGCCCACGTCTTCCGGTGACGAACTAACCAGCGGCGGCACTTCGCAGCAACGGTCGAACTCCACCGGGCACCGGGGACGGAAGCTGCAACCAGCGGGGGGCTTAGCCAGCGACGGCGCCACTCCCCCGATGGCGGGCAACCTCCTCGCCCGGGGCCGGTCCGCCCGTGGGACCGAACCGAGCAAGCCCCATGTGTAAGGGTGCATCGGGTCTTCGAACAACGCCGACACCGAAGCCTCTTCTACGACCCGGCCGCAGTACATCACGATCACGCGGTTCGCAATTTCAGCCACGACGCCGAAATCGTGAGTCACGAACAACAGGGACGCCCCCACCTCTCGGCAGAGGTCGTCTAGCTCGGTCAAGATCTGGGCCTGGATCGTCACGTCCAGGGCGGTGGTGGGCTCGTCCGCCAGTATGAGCTCCGGAGAGCACGACAGCGCCATAGCTATCATCACTCTCTGACGCATACCGCCGGAGAACTCGTGCACAAACGAGCGCGCCCGCTCCTGGGGGTGCGGGATACCGACCCGCCGCATCAGTTCTATCGACCGCTCCTGGGCGGCGTGCGCCGAGACCTTCTCGTGGGCCCGGATTTGCTCGCTGATCTGGTCGCCGACGCGGTGAACGGGGTTCAGCGCGCTCATCGGGTCCTGCGGTACCAATGCGATCCGGCTGCCGCGTACTTGCTGTAACGTCGCCTCCTTGGCTTTTACGAGTTCCATTTCGTGGAAATAGACCTCGCCCCCACACCGCGCGTTCTCACCCCGGGTCAACCCCAAGATGGTCATGCAGGTCGCCGTCTTGCCCGACCCCGACTCCCCCACCAGGCAGACCACCTCGCCAGGGTCAACGAAGAAGCTCACGTCGTTGACCGCCCGCACCACTCCTTCGTCACTGAGGAACTCAACCCTCAGGTCGCGAACATCGAGCAGGTGGCCCATCACGCCCCCAGCTGGATCCTGGGGTCCAGGTAGGCGTACAAGATGTCGACCAGAGCGCCGATCAGCACCACCAACACCGCGGTGTACATAACAATGACCATGATCGGCGGCACATCCAGGGTCTGGATCGACTGAGCCGCATATTGCCCGATGCCCTGCAGGTCGAAGATGCTCTCTGTCAAGATGGCCCCGCCCCCGATCACGCCGGCAAAGTCCAGCGCCCATAGCGAGACGATGGGGATCAAAGAGGTCCGCAGGACGTGTGACCGCATGAGCCGCGACCTAGGCAGCCCTTTAGCTCGCGCCATCCGCACGAAGTCCTCGTTCCTGGCGTCCATCAGGTTCGACCGCAGAACACGGGAGTAAAAGCCAATAAAGGGGAGGGCCAAGCAACACCACGGCAAGACCATGTGCCAGAACCACTGGGCCGGGTTTTGCAAGAGCCCCACATAGCCTCCGTTGGGGAATATGTGCCAGACAAAGCTAAACAAGTACAAAGCCACGGCGCCGATCACGAAAACGGGGGCGGAAATGGCCGTCAGTGCGGCAAAGGCCAGCGTTCGGTCGGCCAACCCGTTGGGTTTGGCGGCGGCGGCAACGCCCAGGACGATCCCCCAGAACAACCAGATAATGCAGGCACCCACTGCTAGGGACACCGTGGCCCCGAAGCCTCTGGCGATCTGGCTAACTACATTTACTTGCTGGCTGTAGGAAACGACAGTACCCGTGAATATCTTTTGCATCATCGTCGCGTACTGGACGTAAAGGGGCCGGTTGAAACCCCAAGCGCGAGCGATGTCGGCGATCTCGGCCGGGGTCGCCGTCCGCCCGGCCAGACGCTCCGCCGGGTTGCCGTTGGGTATGACCTGGAACATGAGGAAGGTGAACACCGACACCAGGAACAGGACTATGCAGGCCTGTACGCTTCGCCGAACTACGAAGCGGGCCACTTGCGCCTCTTGTTGACGTGAGGGTCGAGCGCGTCGCGCACGCCCTCACCGAACAAATTTATGCTTAGCACGGTCAGTACCAACGCCAGGCCCGGGACCAGGAGCAGGCTCGGCGACGACGTGACGAGCTGTACACCGTCACTGATGAGAGTGCCCCAGGACGCGTTCGGTGCCTGGACGCCGGCGCCCAGGAACGACAGCGCCGCTTCCAGCAGTATCGAGTTGGCGATCATCAGCGGTATGAAAATCACGATCGTGGAGCTAATGTTCGGCAGGATCTCCGAGAGCATGATCCGCAACGGGCTTTCGTTCAGCGTCCTGGCCGCCTGGACGAACTCCCGCTCCCTGATGGCGATCACCTGTCCCCGCAACGGCTTGGCCACATACGGGAGGTTCACGAACCCGATGATCAATGCCGGTATGGCCAGCGACCCGCTGTTGATGGTCAACGGGCCGATCGCTAGCCCGCCCAGGTTTAGCGTGGTGCCGATGGCCACGCCAAGGAGGACGGCCGGGAAGGCCCAAATGATGTCCAGCATTCGGGCCAGCACGCTGTCGACCCAACCCCGGTAAAACCCGGCCAACAATGCCACGACGGTGGCTGACACCATGGTGATCAGGGTGGCCGAGAAACCGATCAGCAACGAGGTGCGGCCGCCGTAGAGCAAACGGACGGCGACGTCGCGGCCGTTGAAGTCGGCCCCGAAGAAAAACCGGCTATGCCAGGTGGGGCCGATCGGTATCCCGATAGTCGAGACGACGTCCTGCAGTTTGCCGCCCACACGGATGGTCTCCGTGATGTGCTCTGTGTTTGGCCCGGAGTGGGCCACGTATTCGGCGTACAAGGGAGCAGCGAGACAGCACAGCACAACCATCAAGAAGAAGACGCCGCCTCCGATGGCCGCCCTGTCCCGCCGGAGCTTGGCGAAGGCAAGGCGGTACGGCCCGACACCCGCGGCGGTACCCGAGGCCCGGTCCCCCCCCGTGGCAAGAGGGGGGACCGGATCGTCAACGTCGGTCTGGGTTAGGGCTGCGCCCCTGGCAAGGGCCACTTCGCCTCGTCCCCGGTCGTCTTCTGGTTAACTCAGCTGTTCAACTGCCAGGTGGAATAGTCGTTGAAAAAGAGCGGCTGGAACACGGCACTGGCAAAGTTGATCCGGGTCGAGAAGAACTTGACCAACTCGTTAGAGCCCCAGACGATGTAGTCCACCTGCCGTGTGGCGTACTCGTCCAGGGCCGCCCACTGGCCGGAGATGTTCATCAGTTGGGCCGCAGGGATAGCCTCGAGCCGCTGGAGGGTTGACTGGATGTGCGGTACATCAACATTGCCGAAATTGTCACTGTTGACGGGGTGGATGTTCCGGGCGTCTATCAGCATGAGGAAGTCAGCCGGGTTGGGGAAGTCGAGGAACTGGCCCGCCTCCCCGGTGTCCGCGGCCGTCTTTACATTGCCGATCGTCGTCCAGTAAATGGCCGGGTTGATCAGCTTCAGGTTTACCTTGAACCCGACCGACTGCAGGGCACTGGCGTAGTACTGCGCCTCAGAGCTCTGGGGCGGTCCGGAGAACCCGAAAACCGAGACGGGCGCACCGACCAGATGGGCCTGGGACAGCAACTGCTTCGCCTTGGCCACGTTGGGCGACGGGTAGGGGCAGGGCGCGGTCGGGTGCCCGGGTATCCCGACCGGTATGAAATAACAGGTGGGAGTTATGAACCCGCCGCCCAGGCGGGCGAGGGCGTTGCGGTCGATGGC
Organism: uncultured Acidimicrobiaceae bacterium; assembly: GCA_963749305.1. Taxonomy (GTDB): domain Bacteria; phylum Actinomycetota; class Acidimicrobiia; order Acidimicrobiales; family Palsa-688; genus Fen-671. Next base: position 162,786 of record CAVVMN010000006.1, on the reverse strand, counting down.
ATACGCGGCCGCTTCACGAGCCAGGGGGTTGTTGAATGGTGCGAGACGCTGGTTGAGGAAAAAATAATTGGTGGACGCCACGATTTCCTTTTGGAACCGATTGGCCGCTTCGCTCTCCACCCGAGCGATGAGGGCGGGAGGGACCGTGTCGGTGATGTCCATGGCGTCGACCTGGTTGTCGAGGACGGCTTCGGTCTCACTGGTCGGGTTGGAGACGATGTCGATGTGGATCTGGTCAATGTGCCCAAGCGGTATGCCCGGTATGTGGAAACTGGCGAAGAGAGGGTTTTTTACGAGCTCGTAGGACACGTTCGGGACGATATCGGTGAGGATGTAAGCCCCGACGCCTGGCGGCAATTTGGTGGTCTGGACTTTCATCGGCGTGTCCTGGGGTACCGGGCTGAGAGCGGGGAAGCACAGCACGTTGGAGAAGTCACCGATCGAACTGGTCAGGTGGATGACGATGGTGCGAGTGGCATCATTGGCGGTCACCCCGGACAGGTCGGAGCTCTTGCCCGCTTGGTAGGCGGCGGCGCCCACGATCGGTTGCAGGAAAGAGCTAGCCCCCCAGTTCAAGCGGAGCGCTCTCTCGATGGCGAACTTCACGTCGGAGGCCATTACGGCCGTGCCATCAGAGTATTTCAACCCCGGACGCAGGGTCATCGTGTACGTTGTCCCTCCGTCGGTGATCTTGGGCAGCGCCGTGGCCAGCCCAGGTATGATCTGCGTCCCGGCTAAGCCGCTCTTATGCGCATAGGTTAATAGCGGTGTGTAGACGATCCAGTCGGCTTCGCCCGCGCTGGTCGTATATCCCTCTTGCGGGTCAAGTGAATTTGGCGGTGAGCTGGTATCGATGGTGACGGAGCTCGTGCCTGACGAGGCGGCCCTCAGAACGGCGGCGCCGGCGTAACTTTGCCAGCTGCCAGGCCCGGCTAGTACGCCGGTCAGCACGGCGGTCGCCGTCAGGGCAGCAGTAACTGTCCGTGAGGTTGGGTGTGATTTCTTCATTAAGGCCCTCCTTCGGGCTCGGGGACGAGAGGATTTCGGAGCGAGCGCAAATGGCGCCGGCGGCGATGTGCTATCGCGGCCGGAGCCATAAAGAGAGGTCCTGCGTTGGCGCCTTTTGGACCACGACCCGCTTGGCAATATAGGCGCGGGGTCACCGGTGGCGGACAGTTCGTCACTGCCAGACCGGTTCGAGGAACGCTTCAGAGTTGGTACCCCCCTGAGGATTGACGTTGAGCACTCCACGTGCCACAGACTGTTGGCCATTGGGCCAATTCAGGTCTGCGGAGCTGTCTCTGGAGTTGAAGACGCGACGTGCGTGAGCTTGGAATAAACCCCTTATCTGTCGAACAAATAGCACCGGCGGTGAACGGCACTCGCCCGCAATTAGCCGGGACAATAGCACGCGGTTGTCACCGGGCCACCTGTGGCCGTTCTGGCCAGTGTGGCAGGTCCACCTGCCATCGGGGAGCCCGGAAGACCGCTCAGCCATTCAATACCCGGCCGGGCAGCAGGAGCTTCGGTGACGCAGCTCGAAGTCGAAGACCCGCCGTCTACGACGTTGCCGGCCGCCTTGCAGTCTTGGCAGCAAGAGCTCGACCGCCGCGCTGGCCATGGCCCTCACCGGCTGCGCCAGGGTGGTGAGGGGCGGGTCGGTGAGGCTGGCCCACGGAGGGTCGTCGATCGACAGGAGAGCGACGTCGGTGGGTACTTTCAAATGGGCGTCTTTCAAGGCCTGGAGAGCACCAATAGCCATCAGGTTGTTGGCCACCAATAACGCGGTTGCGTCTGCCGCCAGCAACTCGGTCGTTGCTTGCCTGCCACCTTCCACCCGGAAGTTGCCTTGAGCCACGAGCGAAGGAAGCCCGGCGGCGGTCACGGCCTGCTCGTACCCCAAAAGGCGTTCGGAGCCGGTACTGAGGCTAAGCGGGCCGGTGATCAGGCCGATCCTGGCGTGGCCGCCTTCGATGAGATGCTCAGTCCCCAGCCGAGCGCCGTCGACGTTGGCCGCCAGGACAGCGTCCGCCCGCCGGTCAGCGACGGCCCGGTCGAAGGACACGACCGAGATCCCGTAATCGAGCAGCTCACTGATCTCAGGCGCGGCGGCGTCGGTGGGAGCGATGATGGCCCCGGTGACGCGCTCAGCCGCCAGCACGTCCAGGTACTCTCGCTGTTTGGCGTTGTCCTCGTCCGTATTGCAGAGCAGGACCCGGTAGCCGCTGAGGTAGGCCGTGTCCTCCACTGCCCGGACCATCTGGGTGAAGTGAGGGTTTTCGATGTCAGGGACCACGACGCCGATCATCTGGACCTGTTGACGCCTCAGGTTGCTGGCAACTCGGTTGGGACGGTAACCGAGCTCGTCTATCATGGCCAGCACCTGTTCACGTTTTGAGGCACGAACGACAGCCGTGCCGTTCAGCACGCGCGACACCGTGGAGGCTGAGACACCGGCGCGTTCGGCTACCTCTCGAATACGGAGCCGTTGGCGTGGTGGCGAGGTCATGGTACCGATTTCAGAAAACGATGTCAGGAACGTACCCGTCGGGCGACGCCCTGTCAAGGTTCAGGCTGGTGGTGATGAGACGATCCCTCAAAACGGGGCCTACCATATTTGGCGTTGGCCAGGTCGCGGTTGGATATGATCCGGCAGTGACAGCGAAGTTGCTGGCGATCGAGCGCCGTCAGAAGGCGCACCCGGCGGCTGCCGCCGGCCCATCCGACTTCGCGGTATACCAGGTGGGGTCGCTCGACCCCAGGCAGCTGGTCGAGGATCCCACCCTGAGCTTGTACAGCCTCGACCCCGTCGAGCGAGTGGCACTGTTTGTCCGGACACCGCCTGAGATCGACCTTTCCCGTGCGCCGTTCCTTTGGCACGCTCAGTTCACGCACGCAACCGAGCTCATCTCCGTGCCTTTCCATGAGCTAGCAGAGCTCGCCGAGCAAGCCCCCTCGTCTCTCGACCGTGTCGTCTTTGTCCATTCGACGGGCCGGTGCGGGTCGACACTGGCAAACCTGGCACTGGCGGAGGCCGACGGTGTGGTGGCATTGTCCGAGCCAGACGTCTTCATCCAGTTACAGCGCCAGCGCGACCGGGGCGACCGCGAGGCTTTCTGCCTTTTAAAGGCATGCACCGTCCTGCTCTTTGCTCCCCGGGCCGCCAGAACGTCCGTCATCAAGTTACGCAGCCAGAACATCGAGCTGGCGGCGCCGCTTATGGAATGCTTTCCCGGCGCCAAAACGGTTTTCCTGTACCGCCAGGCTGAGAGTTGGGCCCGGTCTGCCGTCAGGGCGTTCGGACTGTTCAGTTCTCAGGTATTGGCGCTATGGGACCGCTTTGACGACATCCAGCCACGCGTCCGCTCATCGGTGGACGGGACCAACCCAAGCCCTTTTCCTTCACCGGTTGAATTCTTGGGCTGGATGTGGGCCACGCCTATGGCACGCGCCACGATCATGCAGCGAGAAGGGGTCCCCATGTTCACGGCCCGCTATGAAGAACTGAGCCAGCGGCCCCTGGAGGTACTCGGCGCTTTGTGTGAGTTCTGCGATCTGCGCATAACACCAGAAGCACTGAGAGCCGTCGTTGGCCGTGACTCCCAAGAAGGCACGGAGCACTCGAGGTCGCGGGCGCTCGAGCCATGGAGCGAGCTCACTGATGACCGGCTCGCCGCCTTCATGGCCTGCCTCCGTGAGCTGGCACCGTTCCTCGACCCGCACTTGCCCATAGAGGGCACATACGGCACCTGAGGCACAACGGCTGTGTCAACTCCGATCAGCCACGAGCGGCCGACGGTTTGCCTGCCTTGGTCATCTATGCGAGGACCCGAGGTCTGACGACGTCTGGGCCACTTTTGCGGGTAGGTTCCGACACTGACAAAAAGAAGAGCCCGGCCGGCGTTCGAGGCGTCAGCCGGGCTTGAGCCGTAGGAGATGCTTCCCGTGACCCGACCCCAAGCTAGCCACCCGGGCGGCCGAGCGCACTGGGCCCTGCCTGCACTATTTGCCGTCTTGGCCGGTTTGTTCACCTTTCTGACCGGCGTGGCCGATGCCAGCGCCATGCCCACTAGCGCCGTCCTCATTGTCAAGCAGATGTGCCAGAAGGTGTCGTGCACGCTTCCCCCCGGTGAGAGCGCCGGCGGGGGCGCGGCCTTCTTCTTCGATGGCGGTGCGGGAGAGTTGACCGTGGCGGCGGACCACTCTGCGGCGGAGAGCCTCCTGGTCAAGCTCTACTCTCCTAACAATGGCTACTACTACCTAATTGGCTCGCGGTATGTGCTCCAGATCTCGGGGGGCTTCTTGACGGCGCGACAGGCGATAACGTACGCCAACGCCCTGCGTTCTGTGCTCGACTTGCCTCTTCAGCCCTTGCCGCCACCGCTGATTCAGCCGAAGACCGAGACCATAGCGGGCGGCGGGACCTCCGACGCCTACACCGTCACCGCCCTTCAGGGCTTCAACGGGCTCAAATGGGCCGCCCGAGGAAACCACCCTGGCACGCGGCCTGTTGCGTTCCGCATAGCGCTAGACAATACGGGCGAGACGAAACTCACCGAGAACGTCATTTCCGATACTGCCCTGGTGGGCCCGAAGGGTGGCTCGTACCAACCTCTGGTCTTCAAGGGCACGTCCGCATTTGGTTGTGGCTCGTTCCTCAGCACCGTGACGCTCTCCCCCGGCCAGAGCGTGAGTGGTTGCGTTGTCTTCGCTTTCCCGGCGCACGGTGTCTTGGCCGGCAGCAAATTTATGTGGAGGGCGTCGGGTGGTGCCAACCTCAACTCGCCCCCGTACACCTGGGCGGTGAATTGATGAAACAGGGCATTACCTTTTTCAGAAAATCCTTGTCCGCCGGTCGGGCCGGGCCGTAAGCCCAGTTCCACTACGGAGGGACCGTGTCCACCACCGACCCGATTCAACAGGACCAGCCAACCGGACCGGAGCCGGTAGGTCGTCGTCCCCGCCGGTGGGCACGCGCTTGGGTCTTGCCTGTCTTCATCGTCGTTCTTCTAGTCGCCGTGGGTTTTGGCATCAGCATCGTCAAGGCCAAGGACTACTACGTGATCGCTCCGGGAAGCGCGGCGCGGCTGACGGACAGCCCGCTATGCCATGCCAGCAACAACGGGGACCGACTGGTCCTTCCAAATGGCGTAGCTTGCGCGCGCATTTCGGTGTCCCCGGCGCGAGGCCACGCCATTGGCGGTCCGCTCTACATGGTCGACGTCCTTGTCGGACAGTCCAGCCCCGTCCAGTACCTGCTCGGGAAAATAGGGCTTCTGCGCACTTTCGACCAAGGCGCCGAAATGGTGCCGGCCAAGTCAGTGCTCGGGACGACCCCACCCGATCAACTGTCGTGCCAGTCCGCGCAACAGATGACCGGTGCGACCTCTTACGCTTCGGTTGTCGCTCTCCGCTACCTCGGCTATAACGCAACAGAAAATGACCTCGGCGCTCAATTGTACGAGGTGGCGCCCGGATCGCCGGCGGCGGCGGCCGGCTTACGCTGCAACGATGTGGTGATCGCCGTCGACAACCAACCCATCCGCACATCAGCCGACCTGGTGAGCGCGATCCGGGCTCACGCGCCGGGGGAAACAGTGCGGCTCACGGTCCAGCGCTCCGGGTCAGAAGGGCAACAGCAAACCAAGACGCTGGTAGCCCGCTTGGGGGAGCCGCCCGCTTCGTCAGGCTCGGCCCAAGACGACCGCGGGTTCCTGGGCGTCGTTTCGATGACTCGCACCACGTACACCCTTCCTTTCGACATCAACATCGATGTTGGTGCGGTAGGAGGGCCGTCCGCGGGCCTAGCTTTGACGCTGGCGATAATTGACACCCTCTCTGGCGGTGACCTCACCGGCGGCCACGCGGTGGCGGCCACCGGCACCATCGAACTTGACGGCGCCGTTGGTGCCGTCGGTGGCGTGGCCCAAAAGGCCGTCGCGGTGCGGCGGGCCGGCGCCAAAGTCTTCTTCGTTCCCGCCGGCCAACTCAAAGACGCCGAGAGCCAAGCCGGGTCGCTAAAGATTTACCCTGTCAAAACCCTCGAGCAGGCTCTCGACGACCTCCGCGCCCTCGGCGGCCACGTACCACTCCCGACGAGCGTCCGTGACCCCCGTTGATGGGCTCGTTGTGTCCCGCAGCCTCCGGCGTGCTCCCTCGCCCGAAGCCGGTCCGCTCAGTCCGGCTCCAACAATGCTGTCGGGTCACGAGGGACCTTCCACTCGCCGCGCCCGCGCCTCAGCCAGCCACAAGGGCGGCCAGGTTGCGCCCCGGAGGAGCCGCCGAAGCCCTCACGACCAGTTCGGGCTCGAACAACAACCTCTCGCTGGGTGCCACTGTGCCGTCGATCTGGCTGACGAGCAGCTTCACCGCGGCCCGGCCCATAGCTTCGATGGGCTGGCGGACCGTGGTGAGCGGGGGGTCGGTGCAGCTCATAAGGGCGGAGTCGTCGTAGCCGACGACAGAGACGTCTTCGGGCACGCCGAGCCCCGAACGCCGTGCTGCCCGTACGACGCCCAGTGCGAGAGGGTCGCTGGCACAGATGATGCCCGTTACGCCCCGGGCGATCAGGCGAGCTCCGGCGGCGTGCCCCGCTTCCAGGGAAAAAGGCACGTGCTCGACCACGCCGGGCCCCGCGTCCGCCCCGTCCCGCCTCGTGGCTTCCCGGAAGGCATGCAGCTTGAGCCGGCTGGGCATATGGTCTTCAGGTCCGAGGACCATGCCGATGTGGCGATGGCCAAGGGCCCTTAGGTGGTTGTAGGCCTGCTCGGTCGCCGCGATATCGTCCGTCGCGACCTGCGGGAATTCCAGGTCATCGCTCGAAGCGTTGACCAGGACGACCGGCAGCGAACGCTCCCGCAGCAGGTGGTAGTGCTCGTGGGGAGAGTTGGCCTCGGCAAAATTGCCCCCGGCGAAGATGACCCCGGACGCATGCTGGTCAAGCAGCAACTTCACGTAGTCAGCCTCGGGCTGCCCGTTGGGCCCGCTGGCGCACAGCACAGGCGTGAACCGCAACTGCGCCAGAGCGCCGCCCACAACCTCGGCAAACGCCGGAAAAATGGGGTTCTGCAGTTCAGGGAGGACGAGCCCAACTAGTCGGGCGCCCTTGCCCTGCAGCTTGGTCGGCCGTTCGTACCCAAGGACGTCCAGGGCGGTGAGGACAGCTGTGCGTGTGGCGGCGGCCACGCCGGGACGGCCGTTGAGGACGCGACTTACAGTGGCTTCACTGACGCCAACTTTTTCGGCGACCTGAGTCAGCTTTGCGGGCAACGTCGACACCCTATGTCGGCCTCGCGCGCCATCTCGAGGGAGCCGGTCGGCCCACGCGGCGACAGCAGTGGGGTACGGCCCGGGCGCGACCTCCTCATCCGGCGTGGCCTGCTCTGCCTCTCCGAACTGACTATCTTGTCCTTGCTCAATATCATCCTAATTTTGTAACCAACGATAGCAATACATACTATGCCTGGCGGGTTCCGTGCAGTCGTCCATCACCTCGGTGTAGGCTATCCCTAAATGCCCAAGGAGGGTGCCGTGAACGAAGACGCACTCTCGCCCGCTTTACGCGATCTCATGGCCTCGCCCGCGTACAAGCAACTGTGCCGGTTCCAGTTGGAGGATCCCTATCCGGTGCTCGACGAGCTCCGTGAATGCGACCCGGTCCATTGGAGCCCGGAGCTCGAGGCCTGGGTCGTGACGAGGTTCGAACTCGTCCGAGAATCCTTGCGCGCCCCCGAGCTGGTAAACGACCGCACGGCCATAAACATGCGAGCTATTCACGAGCCTCTGCGGCCCAACTATCGTTCGCTCGAGGTGCACATATCGAACTGGCTCGGGTTTACGGACCCGCCTAAACATGTGCGGATGCGGGACATCGCCCGCGATATCCTCTCCCCGACCGGGGCCAAACAGCAATTACCTATTGTCAAGGAGCTTTTGCAACACCAGATAAGTTTGCTGCGCGGGCAGGAAACCTTCGACATTTTGACTGAATTTGTGCTGCCCATTCCCCTGACGATCATCTGTGGCATTCTCGGCGTCCCGGCCGACGATATGACCATGTTCCATCAATGGTCGGCCGACATCGCCGGTTTTGCCGGCATCATGAACCCGTTGCCCGACGACCCTGACATGCGCCGGGTAGTAGAACGGGCCAACACAGCCTGGGCAGAGGCGGAGCAGTACTTCGCCGCTCTGCTGTCAAGCCGGGCTCGGTCGCCGCGCGGCGACGGGGTCACCGCCCTGGCCACCTCCAGGGACGTCGGTTTGTTGACGAACGACGAGGCCCTGGGCTTGTGCATCTTCATCCTGGCTGCCGGCCACGGTACGACGGCGGCCTTGATCAGCAACGGCATCCTTCTCTTGCTGACCCATGCCGCGGCACTACAAGAGCTCCAGCGCTCGCCCCAATTGGTGGCCACGGCGGTGGAGGAGACCCTCCGCTACGAGGGGCCGATCGCTACGGCCTCTCGTCTGGCGGCGAAAGACCTGCGCATTGCCCACCGCACGATCGCCAGCGGCGAGGCCGTCATCCTTCATCTGGCGGCCGCCGACCGAGACCCAGGGGCGTTCAGAGACCCGCATAGCTTCGATATCACCCGGTCACCCAACCGGCACGTGGCCTTTGGTTGGGGAAGCCATTTCTGCCTGGGCGCTCCCCTGGCCCGTTTACAAGCCACCGCCACGCTCAAGGCGCTCGTGGATGCAAACGTGCTTCCCCATTGGCAATTGGGCGAGCCGCCCAGATGGCGCCTCGGTGGGCCTGATGCCCGTGAACTCGAACAGCTGAGGGTTTCGTGGGTGCCCTGACGCATCGAACCTGAAGGCGGGCCACGTAAGCCTCCCGACTCTCGACGCAGAGCAGATGTCGTCATTCGGTGGCGATGGCGGCCAGTACGTCGAGCTTGGCGGCCCGGCGAGCAGGCCAGCTGGCGGCGACGAGGCCGAGCACCGCCGACAACACCAGGAAGAGCACGAGATCGGTGGCGGGCACCGCCATATCGCTGATGCCCTGCTGCCTCAGGGACGCGACCAGGGCGATCCCGAGCCCCGTGCCCATCACGATGCCAATGATGGCGCCGAAAACGGAAATGACGACCGACTCAGACCGCACCATGGTGCGCACCTGGCCTCGCCTCATGCCGACGGCCCGCAGGAGCCCGATCTCACGGGTGCGCTCGAACACCGACAGCATCATGGTGTTGACGATCCCGAGAAGCGCTATAAGTACGGCCAGGGCCAGGAGGGCGTAGACCAGGCCGAGCAGTTGGTTGACGCTGTTGATCTGGGCTTGCTCGAACTGGGCTCGGGTTTGCACTTTCACGTTGGCGTATGGGGAAAGGGCGGCCTTGACGCCGGTGTCCACGCCGCTGGCACCGTTGGTGCTCAGGAGCACGACTACGGGGCGTTCATTCGTGAAATGAGAGCGGAAATAATGGTCGCTGACGAGGTAGCTCCCGATGAGGGCGTTCGCCTCGTAAATGCCGCCGATACGTACAGTCGCAGGACCGGTGGCCGCGAACTTGACCGAGGCCACGTCACCCACCGATAGGTGGTCCGACCGAGCGGTGGTCGAGTCGATGAGCATTTCGCCGTCGGTCAGTGCGGAAGTGCTGCCCGCCTTCATATGGAGGGTGACGGTGTCGGACAAGTGCTCGGCGGGCGCCGAGGTTAGGGTTGCGACCGAGCCTTTGAACTCGAACTGGTCCTGGTAGATAGTGGCCGTTGAGGTGACGCCGGGGACCGCCGCCGCTAACTTCGGGACCGAGTCGGCGAGGGTACCCGACGAGGCGGTGACGAGCAGGTCGGCACTGAGGGCATTGTCGACGGTGGCCGTGGCGGACTTCGACACCGAGGCGCCGAACACGGCGATGGTCGAGACAAGAGCGATGCCGATTATCAGCGCCGAGGCGCTCTGGGAGGTGCGGCGCGGGCTACGCATGGAGTTGAGCCGTCCAAGCTTCGCTGCGGCTCCAAACGCACCTGCGAGTGGGCCCCCGATGGCCGAGGACAACGGGCGGGCCACCGCCGGGGCCAACATGGCAACGCCGAACCGGAGGCACAGGGCAGACACGGCTACAAGCAACACGTTCGGTTCGGTCAGCCCAACGGCCAGCAGGGCTCCGCCCAAAATGCTGACCGCGCCGCCCCGGATGAGCTGGCGTCGGGTCGTGACCTCAGCGTCGGCCTGGCGGCCGCCCAGCGCGGCCACCGGGGGTATGCGTACGGCCCGCCGAGCCGGGCCGACCGAAGCGATGACGGTGACGCCGACCCCAACGGCGAGGGAAACGAGCACGGTGCGGGCCTCGAACACGAGCGGGCCCGACGGGAGGTCGACGCCAAAGGCGCTCAGGAGTTCTTTGAGACCGAGGGCGGCCACGACGCCCAGGCCGATACCTATGACTGAAGAAACGGCGCCCACGATGGCCGCCTCGGCCAGCACCGACCGGAAAAGCTGCCGCCGGCTGGCCCCCACTACTCGCAATAGCGCCAACTCCCGCGTGCGCTGGCCGACGGTGATCGAGAACGTGTTGAAAATCGTAAATGCACCTACGAAAAGCGAAATGAAGGCGAACACGAGCAACGCCGTCGAGAAAAACGAGAGATCTTGGTCTACCGCGCTGGTGGACTCCTGTACCACCGTTTGCCCGGTTACGACCTCCGTCCCGGGCGGCAGGGCCCGGGCGATGTTGTGCTCGACAACGGCCTTGTCAGCCCCCGGTTTGGCCACGACGTTGATGTAGTCGAGCTGGCCTACCTCCCCGGTGACGGCCTGCGCAGTCGAGAGGGTAAATGCAGCCAGGGTGGCCCCGGCCAGGTTGGGGGCGTTGCCGAACTGGGCGATGCCGGTGATTGTGTACGTTTTCGGCGGCCCGGCCGACAGGATGCGGACGGTTTGGCCCGGCCTGAAGTGGTACTTCGCCGCCGTGCCGGCGTCCATTACAACATCGTGCGAGGTCGTCGGCGGCTTTCCTTCGATGAGGCGGAGCTCGGAAATCTGACGGTCGGGGTCGAAAGCGATGCCATAAGTGGGGGCCGAGTTGTTCGGGATAGGGGTCCCGTCCGGGGCCACGAACTGGGCATATCCCTGGACCTGACCGAAGGCCACCGCCACGCCCGGGACGTGGCGCACGGTACCGACGACGGACTCGGGCAACGGGTTGCGCACCGCGGTGCCCGCGTTACCTTGGAACTGGGCCACTCCCCGGACCTGGAAGTCGATCTTTTGGTAAATATTGCCGAACAGGCTGGAGAATGTGTTGTGGAGCGTGTCGGTGAGCACGAACGTCCCGGCGATAAAGGTGACGCCGAGCACGATCGCCAGTGATGTGAGCGCCAGGCGGAGCTTGTGAGCCAGGAGGCCCTTTATGGTTACGTTTTTCACGTCAAACTCCCTTTAGCCCCGATCGCCTGCATGCGCTGAAGGACCGAAGCCGGAGTGGGTGCATCGAGCTGGTCCACCACTTTGCCATCAGCCAGGAAAACGACCCTGTCGGCGTAGGCGGCCCCGTGGGGGTCGTGGGTGACCATGACGATCGACTGAGCGAGCTCCGTCACCGACCAGCAAAAAAAGGCCAGCACTTCAGCCGAAGAATTCGAGTCGAGATTGCCCGTTGGCTCGTCGGCGAAGACTATGTCTGGCTTGTTGATCAACGCCCGGGCGCAGGCGACGCGCTGCTGTTGACCGCCAGATAGTTCGCCTGGGCGGTGCGACAGCCGGGCCGTTAGGCCGAGCTTGCCGACCAGGAAGTCGAACCAGTCCTTGTCGACCTTGGTGCCGGCGAGATCGGCCGGGAGCGTGATGTTCTCGGCCGCCGTGAGCGTCGGGACGAGGTTGAAAGACTGGAACACAAACCCCATTCGGTCCCGTCGTAACTGCGTCAACTTGGTGTCGTCCAGGGTGCTGATATCCAGGCCCCCTATGAACGACTGGCCCAGGGTCGGCCGGTCCAGCCCGGCCATGCAGTGCATAAGGGTGGACTTGCCTGAGCCTGACGGGCCCATAACCGCGGTGAACCAGCCCCGCTCGAAGGTGACGTTGACCCCGTCGAGAGCGTGGACCGCCGCCTGCCCGCTGCCATATGTCCTGCGCAGATTGATGGCCTCCGCCGCCGGGGCAGACTGAAGGTCGTTGGTAGATTTGCCAATAGAACTATCCGATTTGAGCGCCATTTCTCCTCGCAATGTTGACCGGGGCCTGTGTTGAATGGCCCTTAATTGACGATGCTGACTGGGGGGCACCGGGGGCGGTAGTGAGGCCTGGCACTACTCCGCGCCGATAGCCCAAACCTAGAAGGCCAGCATGACGAACTGGACTACTTTGCTAGACCAGTCGAAGGGCAATAATCTGGACCAGTGGAAGGAAGACGCTCTATCGAGTCGACTATCCGGGCAGCTATTCGCGAAGGCCGGCTGGCGCCTGGCGCCACGGTCCCGTCGACCAGAACTCTCGCCAGCCAGCTTGGCGTCGCCCGGGGGACGGTGGTGGAAGCGTACGCACAGCTGGCGGCGGAAGGCTGGCTACGCACGAGGCAAGGCGCGCCGACCACAGTGGCGCCTTCGGTTTGGCTACCTGCCCCTCTTCGCCCGCCTGTTCCCAGGCAGGCGAGGACGTATAAGTACGACTTGTTCCCCGGGGAACCGGACGTCTCCATCTTCCCGATGTCCAGGTGGCTCGGGGCCTTGCGCAAAGTGGCGGCGAGAGGCCTCGTGCAGGCTCTGAGTTACGACGCTGACGAAGGCAGCATCGACCTGCGACGCGCCCTGGCCAGGTACCTCGAACGCGCTAGAGGGGTGGCGGCGGGCCCAGAACAGATCTTCATTTGTAGTGGCTCCGCTGACGCGCTGGCCACCATCGCCAAGGTAATTGCGCCGGGCAGGATGGCTATCGAGGACCCCGGCCTGTCTTACCACTGCGAACTCGTCACCTCCGCGGGCGCGTCCATAGTCCCCCTGCCGGTTGATGCCGAGGGCGCCTCGGCCGAGCCGGGTGATGTAGCCGCCGCACTTCTCACCCCGGCCCACCAATTTCCTCTCGGCATGAGTTGCTCAGCTGAGCGGCGCGACGCTCTCATCGTGTGGGCACGGAAAAGTGGCGGCCTGATAATAGAAGATGACTATGACGGCGAGTTCCGCTTCGACCGCGAGCCCATCGGCGCCATGCAAGGCCGGGCCCCGACGACGTCCTTTATATCGGCACAGCCAGCAAATCACTGGCCCCGGGCTTGCGAATTGCCTGGGCGGTGGTGCCACCCCGCTTCGTCGATGCGTTCGCGACCGCCCGGCGCTGGCGCCGTACCGTGGCCTCTTTCGACCAGAGAGCGTTGGCGGAGCTCATTGACGACGGCAGCTTCGAGCGTCATTTGCGCCGTTGTCGCACGCTTTACCGGCACCGTCGGGACGACCTATTGGCCGCCATAGCGGACCTCGACCTCGGGCTCGACGTCCTCGGGGTGGCGGCCGGTCTGCACGCGGTCGTTGCCCTCCCGCCCGAGGGGCCAGACGAAACATCCGTGCGAGAAGAAGCGGTCCGCCTCTCGTTGAGAATTGCCAGGCTCGGGCCCAGTTGGCAGACGCCTCCCAAGCTCAAAGGCGTCATCGTCGGGTACAGCAAACCGCCGGCGCATGCCTGGCGGGGAGCACTCGAGGCCCTGTGCCAAACGCTTCGTCGCGCTTTCGCCTAAAGGGGTCAGGTACCCCGTACCAGTGGGGAGGATAGAGACATGACATCACAACCACCAAAGCTGGCCGTACTCGGCCTGGGCACCATGGGAACGGCGATGGCAGGCACGGCGCACCGCTCGGGCATCCCGCTCGTGGTGTGGGACCGGAGACCTGGTGCGGCGGCCGATTTTCTGGCCCAAGGCGTTCAGGTCGCCCCGTCGGTGGCCGAAGCCGCTGCCGGCGCAGATGTGGTGATCACCATGGTCACTAACGCCGACGCCGTAAGGGCGTTAGCCACCGAGCAGGGCCTCCTCGACGCGCTGCGGCCAGGGGCCGTGTGGGCTCAGATGAGCACCATAGGCCTTGAGGGGACAGAGCAAGTGGCGGCCATGGCGGAGCGTCAGCGGCCGGACACGTACTTTGTCGACGCCCCGGTGTCGGGTAGCAAAGTACCGGCCGAGCAGGGCAAGCTTTTGATCTTTGCCTCCGGTCCAGACGACGCCCGGCCCCGAGTGGCGCCCGTGTTCGACGCCATCGGGCAACGGACATTGTGGCTCGGCCCAGCCGGACTTGGTTCCCGCATGAAGCTGGTGAACAACGTCCTGCTCGCTTTTACCGCCGAAGGAGTGGCTAATTCGTTCGCCCTCGCTCACCGGCTCGGGTTGGAGGCCGCTTCGGTCATCGAGGCGTTCGACGGAGGCCCGCTGGTTTCCGCATGGGAGTCGGGCAAGTTCCGCCGTATCGCACAGGGCGACTACTCCGAGGAGTTCGCGCTCGCCCTGGCGTTGAAGGACGTCCAACTCGCTCTATCGGAAGTGGGCCCGGACCGGCTGCCCGTGCTCGCCTCCTTGGCCGCCGAGTGGGCGGCCATAGTGGGCCGTGGGCTCGGGGGGGAAGATGTCACCGTAGTCACTCGAGCACTCTCCGACTGAACGATCACATGGCGAAGCCGGGTTCTACACACCGCGCCAACGCGTGGGCTACAAGGGGCCTATAAACCGCCATCGCGTTCATCTCGAATTATGCGTGGCAATAGATACGAGGCAATAGATATATGGAGAGCGTCATGAACCAGCCAAGTACCGGTCAGATCGTGATCGCCGGCGTGGGCTACGCCGGGCTGCACGTAGCCTTGCGGCTTTCGACCAAGTTGCATAAGAAGCCCAGTCCAGGACTTACCCTCGTGGACCGGCACGACTATCACCAGGCGACCACCGAGCTGCCCCGGGTCGCGGGCGGCACCCGCGCCGCGGACTCGGTCCTCATCCCGCTCCAGGACGTCCTGGCCAAGGGGGTGCGCTTCGTCCAGACCGAGATCAGCGGTTTCGACCTCCCTGGGCAACGGTTGCTAACGGCAGCGGGGCCGATCGGCTGGAGCCGGCTGGTCCTGGCGCTAGGCAGCCGGCCCAACGACTTCGCCATCCCCGGCCTGGCCGAGCGGACGATGTCTCTGTATTCGGCAGACGACGCCGAGCAAGTGTGGGCGGCGGTCAAGAAAGCCCTGGCGGCTGCGGCAGCCACCGACGACCCTGAACGGCAGCGCCGGCTGGCTACCGTCGTCATTGGCGGGGCCGGGGCCACCGGCGTCGAGCTGGCCGGCGAACTGGCTGAGATGATGCCCGAAGTGGCCAGCCACCTCGGCCTGGCAACTGACCGCCCGGCCGTAGTACTTGTCGAGGCCGGCCCAACCATCCTGGCCGGCTCTTCCCCGCAGCTGATCGATAAGGCGGCCAAGATCCTGTCCGAGCTTGGGGTCCAGGTGCGCACCAACGCAGCCATCGCCGCCGCCACCGAGGACGGCTTCCAGCTGAAGGACGGCCAGCTGGTGGAGGGAAGCGTGTTCGTGTGGGCAGGCGGGCTGAAAGCACCAGAACTGGTGGCCGGTTCGGGGTTGCCGACCGGCTACAACGGCCGCGTCAAAGTCGACCAGTACCTCCGCGTGCTGGACCATCCAGACATCTACGTCGCCGGCGACCTAGCTTCGGTCGTCGACCCGCGGACCGGGCATGTCCTGCCTGCGCTGGCGCAGGTGGCCATCGAACAGGGTGAGGCGGTGGCCCGAAACCTGGAGGCTGAACTGCGGGGCAAGCCGCTCAAGGCGTTCACCTTCCACGACAAGGGTTTCGTAGTATCGGTCGGGAACCGCCGTGGGGTGGCGGACATCGCCGGCACCACCACCGGTGGGCGTATGGCTCACCTGCTCAAAGATGCTATCGAGTGGGAGTACCGCGAGTCCGTCAAGCACCTCCGCGGCTGGGACCCGGTTGCCGTGTGACATCCAAATAGAGCGCTGACGCGCTCGACGATGTCCTCGGGGAGCTCGATGGGCAAGCTAGTGAGAACGTCGTTGGCGGTGTTGCCCACACCAGACATTCTGTATTGCTCACCCCGGCGTGTCCCCAATTCCGGCGCTGGCTAGTCGTTGCCGAGGGACGGGCCGCCGTTTTGCAATTATGGGCTCATTACAAATATCCGAGTTGTGGCCAAGGTCGAAGGCCGCTTTGACGACCGGCTGGCGTCCACGGGCTCTGGGTTTCTCTCAGCCACGGACCTGGTGTTGACCACATGGGATGCCAACACCACGGTCCCAGCGGTCCTGAGCGAGCTGCGAGCTGAGGACCCGAGGCCCGGGCCGCTCGTGTCGGAAGATGGGCGGGTGGCGTGGGGTCCGGCGTTGATCGGCTCGGCCCCAAGGACTAACGACGAACGGGTGCGCGCCGCCGTCCCCGAGCAAGGCGAGGCGGCTTCCCGTCACTTCCGCCTCCGGTTCGGCGCCGCTTCGCTAGACGGCAGCCAAGTCCTGCTTTATGTGGAACGAATAGAGCCACGGGCCAAGGCGGGCCGGCTTCCGGAGCCCTCTGGACCGCGCGTCCGGTGGGTCATAACCGACGCCGCGCTGAGCTCGGTGGCCCAGTCCCAGGACCAAGTAATTACCAGGGCCGATTGGGACGGCAGTGCGGTGATGGTGTGCCGGCCGAGCTCGTTTGTCCTCTGGTCACCCGCTGGGGCCCGGGCATTGACCGTGGAGGATGGGACGGCGGCGAGCAGCCTCGTCCCCCTCGGCGATGGCCGGTGGGCGGCCGGGATGGCAAGCGGTCGCGTCGTTACGTTCGCACAAGGGGCGGTCGAGGCCAACGTGGCGGCCCACTCCGGCCCCGTGACAGCCCTGGCGTACGACAGCGGCACCGGCTCGCTGGCCAGCGGTGGAGAGGACGGTTGGGTCCGGGTGAGCCGAGCTTCAGGCTGGCACGCAAGCCTGGATGCCGGGGACGGGGTGCAGGCGCTGGCGTGGGCCAACGCCGGTACCTTGGTGGCGAAAATTGGCGGGCCGGACGGTCGGCTAGTGGTTATGCGGGCGGAGTGACACCTCTACTGACCGAGCTAGTCACGCGACAGCCAGCTCGTGTACGAGGCTCTTGTGCACGAACCCGACCCGACCGCCACGGTCGACCGCAAGCCACGCTCCGTGCTCGCCAAAAACATCGAGCCGGGTGGGCATAAAAAGCAGCTCCACCACGGCACCGCTGAAGCTGGGCTTGGCCCGCAGCCGTACCCCTTCCGCTGCTATGACGCCATGCCGGGTTACCGACTCCACGTACGTGTCGTTTATGCCATCGCCGTCGGTGTCGAGGTTGGGCGCCGGGGCTCCCCCGACCGCCGCCGGGACGGCATGACCGGCGAGGCCAAGCGTTGTCAGCACGTCGCTTTCTGCCGCGCCGCCTCCGGTGAGGCTGTCGACGGTCCCGCCCGCCGGTATCACGACATGACGCGTAGCCTTAGCGTTTTCGAGCAAAAAAGCATGGCAGCCGGCGTCGTCGTGACCACCGGTCACCCCCCACAAGGCCAGCTTCATCTGCGCTCGGGTAGGTGCGGCAGCCGAAGCCAGGGGTAGGAGTCCCGCGGTGCTCGGTGCCAGCCAGCCTGCGCTTAGGTGGGGGCCGGCTTCGATGGTGGTGCCAAAGCTATCGAGCTCGGTGAGGAAGTCCGCCCCATGTCCAGGGTCGTTGATCATCCACACCTGGTCGATAGCCAGCTGGCCGCCGGGCCCGGCGAATGCGTGCAGCGGCGTAAACACAGACGACTCTTCCGCCGCCGACAAATTGTTGTTTGCGCCACCGACAAAATTAGGGCTCTGTGAGGCGGGGTCATCGAGTTCTCCCAAGCCCCCGGCCACTGACGTGGCCAGACGGTTCATGAGATTGGCGTTGTCGCTGTCCGCCACGACGATGTCATAGAGGGCATGGACCACCCGGTCCGTCCACTTGGTGACGGCCTGAGCGCGGCGTAGCCCGACCCGGTGGAGGCACTCCGCTTTGTCACGCGCCCACACGACCACGACGGCACGCATGCACCCCTCGGGCTCTTGACCGTGCTCAATGTAGTCGGGCAGGTCCGCCGAGGCCGCCGCCGGGTCAGAAGGAATCTGCTGATGCACGACTCCGGTCGGGTGGCCGGCGGCGTCAACGTCCATATAGGTACCAGCGGGGACCGAGGCGATGTTGCCCTCCACCACCCGGCCCGGGGCCAACTGACGAATGCGCGAAGCGAGGCTCGGGTTTTTGGCCAGGGAGCCCAGGATCGCTTTGCGGGCCTCAGCCGGGTCCTTGGGCAAGTTAGCGGCGACCTCGTCGGCCTGGGTTAGGCAGGCATTGAGAACGATCCGGGCGTCCGGGCCGGTGTCCATGTGGCCGATAAGGCCTCGCAGGAACTTCTCGGTCCGGGCCCGGTTATGGGCGAGGTCGATCTCCTGGGCTCCGCTCACCTGCCCGGTGGGGCTCGGTACGCCTCCAAGCTCCATCGCCTGGGGTGCCCCGTGCCCAGCCAGCATTAGCTGCTGGATCCGGTGGTGCTGGCCCTGGCGGTCCGCGATCGCAGCCGCCGCCGCCCCGGCGGCCTCGAGCGTCGCCGGTCCTTCCACCATGACCGTCAAGTTCCTTGGGTGGGCCACGAGGTCCGTCAGCGCACTGTCACGGTGGAACGCGCCATTCCAGTCCGTACCCGTGTGCAGGATCAGCAACAGCGGGCTTCGCGCGGTCCTCGACCGTCTCATTAGCCGCCAGTTTGCTTAGCAGTTTCGCTTCGAAGCGATGATAATTGTGGACGTGCGCAGGGCTGCCGATGAAGTTCTCGGGGCGCTTGGAGTCCGTTTCCACCATATCCAGGTAGGAGCGGGCGTCAGCCCCGTTATCTGCCTCCAGGTAGGCATGCGACGTGGAGAAATAGTTGGCTAGATTGCCCACCTCGGCCAGGCCCTTGCCGATCAGCCGCTTGACTTGGTCCTTGCCTTCGTCCTTTGTCCCCAAGGCGTGGTGCAATGCCGCCCGCGGCAGCGCTCCCTCGAGGGTCAGAAGGGCTATCCCGCCCGTCAAGGCGTCTACGAGCACCGGGGTCGAGGAAAGCCCCGCGGTGTCGGTGGACTGGACGCCACGGGCGTAAGCACGCAGTGACTCCCGGTCGTCACTGGCCAGCCCGTTGGACTCCAGGTCGTGGACCTTCATCGATTCGCAAGCACCCAGAGGGGCGGGCTGGCCGCTACGAACAAACTCGAGCACCTTCACCAGAGGGTCCTTGCGGGCACCCAGGGCGGGGTCGGTGGCCCAATCTGGCCGGCTGTCGGCGTAAGAGTCGAGGTCCCCAACTGTCATCGTGTCGAAGTCCGCGGCCGGGCGGAAAGGGGTCGTGGCCGGGCCGGCGGGCGCAGCCGCCGGGCCGTGGTCGCGCTGGACCGACAGGGCCCTGGCCACCGCGCTGTTCCCGACCAGGCTTTGGAGCGTGAGCAGTCGTTCTGCGGGGGTGCCGTCGCTCAGATCGGGGTGAGCGGTGACGCGTGGGCGCGGCCGGGCGCCGACCGGTCTTCGGGTGGCGGTCGCAAATACCGCTTCCATCGAGCGTCACTCTAACAACGATGAAGTGCCCGAACGGGCAACTGCGGATGGCCGCTCGGGCATCCGGCCACGCCGTCACTGGCACAAAGGCTGAGACTCGGCCGCGAGGACTTTTCCTGTGCCCGAAAGGGCAGACTTCGACTGCCCCGCCCGTCGAGCGCGTTCGTTGAGCGAATTTTGAGCGGATGCTGAGCCGAGCCATCCATGATGTCGCACGGCAAGCAGTAATGGAGTAGCGAGTACCTGAGCGAGTAGGAGCGCTGGAGGATGGAGAGCATACCGGTCTTCGTGTTCGCGACAGACCCCGTGTCCCAGATCGGCATAGTGGGCCAACTGAGAGTGCGCCCAGAGGTCCGTGTGGTGGGCGACAGCGAAGTGGACAGCGCCGATGTGGCCGTGCTGGTGTCCGACGAGATCGAACCCGAAGTGCTTCGGGTCGTTCGAGCGGTCCAGCGCAACGGCTGCCCGCGGGCTCTTTTGGTCGTGAACCACTTGGACGAGGCCGGGATGCTGGCAGGCATCGAGGCCGGCGTTTGCGGCTTCCTGCGCCGCTCGGAGACCCGTCCCGACACGCTCGTCCAGGGCATCCGAGCCGCCGCCTCCGGCGACGGGACCGTCCCGGCTGATCTCCTCGGACGCTTGCTCAGCCAGATAAGCCTGATCCACCAGCAAGTGCTTTCGCCCCGTGGCCTGTCGTTCTCGGGGCTGAGCGACCGTGAAGTGGAGGTGCTAAAGCTCCTCTCCGACGGTCACGATACGGCCGAGGTGGCCCGCAGGCTCTGCTACTCAGAACGAACGGTCAAGAACGTGCTACAGGACATGACCCGGAGGCATAACCTCCGCAACCGCACTCACGCCGTCGCTTACGCGCTGCGTCAAGGCCTGATCTGAGGTGACCATCATGGAACAATCACAGCATCACAACGGAACTCCGGTAAAAGAACTCGAGCGGCAGGTCGAGCGGGGCAGCATGTTCACCCAAGCAGTCTTCCAGGAGAGCTTCACGCGCCTCAGCTTGGTCGAAGAAGTCGTACGCGAAATGGTCGACGTGCTGGTGACGCGTGGAGTCGTCGCTGATGAACTTACTGAAGCGAGGCACGCCTTACAGGAAGTGACAAAGCGGGGCGAAGAAGACCAGCGCTCCCGTTCCCTGCTGCCCTGGCCCTCGGTTGCCGTCCGTGTCGACCCGAGCGAGGAAACCAACCTCGAGCCGGTGGACTGCGCCGCCCGAATCCCTATTTGCCAGGCCGTGTGCTGCCGGCTGAAGTTCGCCCTCAGCCAGGAGGAAATAGAACGCGGCCGGGTGAAGTGGGACATCGGCCACCCCTATGTCATCCGTCAGGACAGCAGCGGTTATTGCTGTCACAACGATTGTGGCAGCCGGTCTTGCACTGTCTATGACGACCGCCCGCGCCTATGCCGTGACTACTCCTGCCGGGGCGACAAGCGCATCTGGACAGACTTTGAGGGCATGGTCCTCAACACCGAGTGGATCAACCAACACCTGGGCGAGGGCGACGCCATATTGCTGGTCGACGCCAGTCCAGCGCCGGCGGAGATTTCTGCCGCGGATGGCGTCTCCGTCTCCTTCGGCTAAAGATCCCCATGATCCAGGACGTTGACGAGTCACTACGTACCCTGATCCGCCGGGACGCGCTAACAGGGACTGACGTCGAGGTCCTCCTTGACGCCCCGACTAGAGAATGGTCAGCGCGGCGCAACTCGCCCACGCTCGACATGTACCTGTACGACATCCGTGAGGACCTGCGCCGGCGGGAGAACGGGCTTATCGACGTCCTCGACGAGGCCGGGCACGTGAAAGAGAGACGACGGCCACCCAGGTACTACAAGCTGTCGTACCTCGTTACGGCATGGACGCAGCGGCCCGAAGACGAGCACCGATTGCTCTCCGCGGTACTCCTCTGCCTCTTGCGCCACGACCACCTGCCGCTGGACGTGCTGGCCGGCCGATTGGCGGGTTCGACGCTGCCAATCGCCGTGACCGTCGCCTTGCCACCTCCGGAAGACCGGGCGTTGTCGGACGTGTGGTCCGCGCTCGGGGGGAGCTAAAACCTTCACTGGACCTCGTTGTCATATCGCCGTTCGAGGCCGGCCCGGTGGACCTGGCGGCCAGGCTCGTACAAGAGGGTGTGCGCCTGAACGTAGCCATAAGCGACCCCGGGGACGGGGACGGCCGCTCCTCAGGCGGTACGGCCAAAGGTGGCGCTTCGAAAGGCGGTCGCAGCAAGAAGCGTGACAAGCCGGGCGCACCTGAGGGTGGCCAAGAGGGACAGGAGACAGTCGTCGGCGGGACAGGCGACAAACGGGGCCGCATTTTTCGGTTGCGCGACACCACCTATGCGCCCGGTAACGGGGACGATGCTTCTGACGGCGGCGGGGATTGACGAACGGACCGGGCGAGGGCACGGACTGGTCGACGTCCTACGTCCTGGCCCGTCTCGAACTGGTCAGGGCCACGGTCGAGGCGGCCGTGGCGGCGCGTCGCAAAGTCGACCCCAAGCCGGACGACCCGTACCGAGGCGTGTACACCGACGACCGGGAAATCGACCATCTCCTGAGCCAACACGGGGCAGTCCCACGACGGCCGCCGCCCGACCCGAGTATCGACGCCGCCCGCGACGCCCTCACCAGAAAAGCCGAAACACTTCGACAGGCGGGGACCCGGCTCCGGCTGGACGACCTGGCCGACGCTTTTCGGCTGGAGCGGTTCGATGTTGACTTACTGCTTGTAGCGCTGGCCCCCGACCTGGATCCTTCCTTCGAGAAGCTGTACGGCTATTTGAACGACGACGTCACCCGCCGCCGGGCCAGCGTCGGCCTGGCGCTGGAACTCTGTGGAGCGAGCGCCGTCGAGGGATGGGCTCGCAGCCGATTGGCCAGCGCCGCACCGCTCGTCAGCGGGAGCCTGGTGTCGGTCGAAGACAGTGATAGGCCATTGTTAGGCCGGTCATTGCGGGTCCCCGACCGGGTAGTGGACCATCTCTTGGGCCGTGACGAACCGGACCCCGTGATCGCCCATCTGCTCATCACCCCCGGAGCATGGCCTGGAGCGACCGGCTCGACGCTCCAGAATGCCCTCAACGGTGGCGTGACTCTGTTCTACGCGCAAGAACACCCGGGGTCGGCCGCCCTGTCGTACCTGGCGGCGGGTTTGGCCCGTGCTGGAAGGGATGTCCTTGCCATCGACCTGTCGCTTCTTGGCGGCGGCGAGGACATGAACCGACTGGCTTCGGTAGGGAGCCGCGAGGCTCGGCTGCGGGGCGCCGCACTGGTCGTAACCCATGTTGAGTCCGTGGCCGAGCGGGGACCGGTCGAGGTCAGACGATGGGCAGAACCCGACGCCGTGGTGGTCCTGACCGGCAACCAACCCTGGGACCCGCGATGGTCACGACGGCCGACGCTCGTTGTCGATGTCCCCCACCTTGCAGATTCTGACCGAGCAAGCAGCTGGAACGCGGCGCTCGGCCTGGCCGCACCGCAGGCGTCAATCTCGCGAGCGGTGGCCGCTTACCGGCTCACCCCCGAGCAGGTCCGCCTGGCGGCCGAGGGGGCCAGGCAACGAGCCACGGCTCGCGGGTCGGACCTGGAACCGGACGACCTGCAGGCGGGGGCGCGAGCTCAGAACTCGGCCGGGTTACAAAAGCTGGCCCGCCGTATTTCTCCCCGAGCTACCTGGGAGGATTTGGTCCTACCTCGTTACGTGGCCGGCCAGCTGCGGTCAATCGCCGGACGAGTGCGCCAACGGGGCCAGGTCTTCGACGAGTGGCGTCTAGGGTCAAGTTCCTCTCGCGCTCCCGGCGTGATGTCGCTGTTTGCCGGCGACAGCGGGACGGGCAAGACCATGTCCGCCGAGGTGGTCGCCCGTAGCCTGGGCCTGGACCTCTACGTCATCGACCTGTCTACGGTCGTCGACAAGTACATCGGCGAGACCGAGAAAAACCTCGACCGCATTTTCGTCGAAGCAGAGCGGGTTAATGGGGTCCTGCTGTTCGACGAAGCGGACGCCATTTTCGGCAAGCGCTCCGAGGTCAAAGATGCTCGCGACCGCTACGCCAACGTCGAAGTCGCCTACCTCCTGCAGCGTATGGAGCAGTTCGAAGGTTTGGCCATCCTCACTACCAATTTGCGGGCCAACGTCGACGAGGCTTTCTTACGCCGGATCGACATACTCGTCGAGTTCCCGCTGCCCGACACTGAGAGCCGGGCACGTCTGTGGGCCAAGCAGCTGACCCCGCAGCTGCCGGTGGGCAACGACCTCGACCTCGAGTTCCTGGCGTCGGCCTTCGAACTGTCGGGCGGCAACATCCGCAACGTAGTCCTGGCGGCCGCGTTCGAAGCCGCTGAGGAGGAAGAGGTGGTATCGATGGCTCACATAATCAGGGCCACCTCGGCGGAGTACCGCAAGCTCGGCCGGCTCTGTGTGGAGTCGGAATTCGGCCCTTACTACGCACAATTGGCACGATAGGGAAAGCCAGGCTGCCCGATCGGGCAGCGATGTTGGGCCTTAAGTGAGCCCAAAGGGCCGGGCCTGGGAGCAGGTGGCGACGGCAGAGTGGGAAGGAAGTGCCTGAGGGCATCGCGCAACCTAGGATCCTGCGCAGTCCTACTGAGGAGGCTCATATGCACCTGCACTCGGACAAGGCCGAACTCGACCTGGGCCCCGTCCGCCCTGCGCCCGCTCACGTGGCGTCGGCGTCGGGCCCGACTGCCCTAGTGGCCCGCTGCAAAGCGGCGCCCGAAGCCGTGGTCGAACTACAGCGCTCCGTCGGTAACGCGGCCGTGGTACAGCTCCTTCGTGACCAGGATGCCTCCGAGGAACCTTCCCCGGTGCTGGGGGTTGTAGGCCGCGGCGGAGGTCAACCTCTCGACTCGTCGGTCCGGGCCGGGATGGAACAGGCCATGGGGGCCGACTTGAGCAGCGTCCGCGTACACACAGACGGCGCCGCCGGGGCGTCAGCGCAAGCCGTCCAAGCACACGCCTACACCGTTGGGGACGAGGTCGTTTTCGCGCCCGGTCAGTACCAACCGGGGTCGTCCGCCGGTCAGCGGACGCTGGCCCACGAGCTAACGCATGTGGTCCAGCAGCGGAACGGGCCGGTCTCGGGGACGCCGACCGGGACGGGCATCTCCCTGAGCGACCCGTCGGACTCTTTCGAGCGCGCCGCCGAAGCCAACGCCGACCGCATCATGGCCGGGACGCCGGCCAACTCGGCGCCGGCGTCCGGCTCGGGGACCTCTTCGGTGCAGCGGCAGGAGGCTCCCGAGGAGGAAGAGGACACGGCGCAAACACTGTCGCTGCAACGGCAAGAGGCACCTGAGGAGGAACAAGAACCGGAGATGTGAGCCCTCCGTCCAGGTAGGGGACACGCGAATGAACGCGCAGGGCAAGGAGCCGCCCGGGAAGCGCCTGGCACCAACGGCGGCGCGCCGAGCGACGGCGCCTCCGGCCGCCACTGCGGCCCTCCCCCCGGTCTCGCCATACTGAAGTCGCCCGAGCTAGAGCGGGTCCGTCCGGTCCAGTTCCTGGCTCTTCAGACCTACGTGGGCAACAAAGCCGTGGCCCAAGTAGCGTCCCGGGCCGCTTACAGCCGGGGGTCAAGGCCGGCCCATAACCCCGCTCGCCCCCGACCGCCCAAGCGTCCCATCAACGTAATGCGGCGCCCGGCGGTGCGGGCGTTCCTGCAACGGGCCGTGGCCTGTCCCCCCGCCCCCACCGCCCCCCAACCGGTGGCGCCCGCAGAAGATCCCCGGTTCACCAAGGTCACAGACGACGTCAGTGACGCCTCGCGTAAAGAAAAGGCCCACCCTTCGGCCAGGACAAAGGTGGCGGAAGCCCAGGGCGCCGCGGCCGGCCCACCTAACGAGGTAACCGCGCTCGCCGGTGCCAACCAAGTAGACAAAATGGGGGCGGCCAAGCCGGGGACGTTCGACAAAGCGGCGTTTATTGCCGCTGTCGGCAAGGCCATCGACGCGGCGGCGCCGAAGAACCCCGAGGAAGCCACCGAGTTCAAGGGCTCGGGCAAAACGGCGGAGGTGAAGCAGCAGGTCTCGGGGCTGGTCACCAAGGGCAAAGACGGTTCGGCCCAAGAGATCAAGACGGCCACGACCGCCCCACCCGATGCTTCGGGAGCAAAACCGAAGGCAGTAACCCCGATGGCACCTGAGTCGCCGGGCCGCCCCCGGCCCCGTGGCCGGCGACCAGGCCATGCCGGCGCCGCGCGGCCCGGACCAGACCGAGCTGGGCGCCGGGCCCTGCGCCATAAACAACAAGCTGGCTGATGCCGAAGTCACCGACGACCAACTGAAGAAAGGTAACGAGCCGCAGTTCAACGAGGCCCTCGGTTCCAAGCAAAAGGCCGAAGAGCACGCCGCTCAAGCACCCCCCGAGGCCAAGGCGGCCGAAGGGGCCCAACTCGGCCAAGCCCAAGCGGGGGCGGCCGGCACCGTTGCTGCCGGCCTGACGGCGATGCACGGTGGACGGGCCAGTGCCCTGGGCGGGATCACGGCTCACAAGAGCCAGGCCAAGGCGGCCGACGAGGCCAAGAGAGCAGAGATCTCCAAGCACATAGAACAGGTCTTTACCAAGACCAAGACGGACGTGGGCGCCCTGCTCGACGGCCTCGACCAGCAGGTCACCGACGTCTTCGACAAGGGCGAAAAGGTGGCCAGGGACACCTTCGACACCACCGTCGGCAA
This sequence comes from uncultured Acidimicrobiaceae bacterium, assembly GCA_963749305.1. Lineage (GTDB taxonomy): Bacteria > Actinomycetota > Acidimicrobiia > Acidimicrobiales > Palsa-688 > Fen-671. Next base: position 136,525 of record CAVVMN010000006.1, on the reverse strand, counting down.
AGAAGTGGACGATTGGAAGGACGACCGCTACTCGGGCCTCAGGGGCAAGTACCGGTGGGTGAAAGACAAGTTTGCCGGCCTACCGGCCGAGGTCAACCAGATTTACGCCCGCAACCGCACCGTTTACCTGGCCAACATGCAAAAGGTCATCTCGGACGTCGCCGACGTGGTCGGCTCGACCCTGGGCAAGGCCAAACAACGGATCGCCGACGGGCGTAACGAGATCAAGGCCTACGTAGCCAGCCAGCCCGTCGCCCTGCGCAAGTTCGCCAACGAGGCGGGCGAGAAAATGTCCGACCAGTTCGACTCCCTGGACAGCGACGTCGATTCGAAGCAGGAGTCCGTGGTGTCCGACCTGGCCCAGAAGTACGTGGCCGCTCGCCAATCGGTGGACGACTCCATCACCAAGATGCAGGAGGACAACAAGGGCCTGGTCGAAAAGGCAGTGGACGCCGTCGAGGCCGTGGTCGGGATAATCCTCAAGATGAAGGACATGCTCATGAACGTCCTGTCCAGGGCGGCCAACGCTATCGGGCGGATCATCTCCGACCCGATCGGGTTCCTGGACAAGCTAGTGAGCGCGGTCAAGGCCGGCCTGTCCAAGTTCGTCGCCAACATCGGGGAGCACCTGAAGAAGGGGCTGCTGGACTGGCTGCTGGGTGCGCTCTCCAGTGCCGGCATCGAGCTGCCAGAGACCTTCGACCTGAAGGGCATCCTCACCCTCGCCCTCTCCATTTTGGGCCTCACCTGGGCCAACATCCGGGGCCGGTTGGTCTCGAAGGTCGGTGAGCCCGTGATGGCCAAGATGGAGCAGGCGGTCGACGTGTTCAAGATCATCGCCACCGAAGGCCTAGCCGGCTTGTGGAAGTGGATCCTGGACCGGGTCGGCGACTTCCAGGAAATGGTCATGGGTGAGATCCGGGAGTTCATCTCGGAGAAGGTCATCAAAGCGGGCATCGAGTGGCTGATCGGGATCCTCAACCCGGCCGCCGCTTTCATCAAGGCGTGCGAAGCGATCTACAACGTCGTCATGTTCTTCGTGGAGAAGGGCAAGGAAATAATCGAGTTCGTCAACTCGATCCTCGACTCGGTCGAGTCGATCCTCAACGGCGGAGTGGGTGCCGTCGCCGACCTGATCGAAGGCACCCTGGCCAAGACCATCCCCCTCATCATCAACTTCCTGGCCGACCTCCTGGGCCTCGGCGGCATCAGCGAGAAGATCAAGGAGATAATCGGCAAGATCCAGGCCCCCGTCAACAAGGCCATCGATGCCGTCATCGGCGGCGCCTTGAAGATCGGCAAGAAGTTGTTCGGCGGCCTCATCGCCAAGGGCAAAGGCCTCCACGAAAAGGGAGCGGCCTACGTCAAAGCCAAGGTTGAAGCGGGCAAAGCCTGGGTGAAGTCCACCGTGGACGCGAAGATGGGAGGTGCCAAGCAGAAGCCTGATGGCAAATTGAGCCCACAAGCCGTGAAGCAGGAAGCGCGCCGTCAGCTTCAACCCGGCCTGCGGAACATCAGCTCCGCCGACGATCTGCGCGCTCTCCTCACGACAGTTATGACGGACTTGCGGCCAAGGGGCCTTCACCGGCTCAACATCGCCCCCACGTCCATTGAAGGTACGTTCGAGGTACACGCAGAAGCATCGGCGGGAGAACCGGTCGGTAAGGTCATCCCCAACCTGAACCTCGATCTCGCCGATATCGACGTGACCACTATGAAAAACCAATTCGTTACCGTGGCACGAGGTTTCCTCGATCAGCGCGACATAGGAACCGGGCGGAACAACACGCCGGTGCCACCGGAGGCGAGCTTGGAAGGCGTCGAGCAACAAGGCCGCCATGCCGAGGCATCTGTTCTCGACGGGATGTTAATGACATCTGACCGGTCTCAGATGAAGGGACCACACCGGTTGGAGCTGTACGTCACCCGAACGCCATGCAACGAGTGCACCAACAGCATCGACCGGATCCGCAGGTTGTACGAGTTAGGCGGAGGCAGCCTCGACGTGGTCGTCCGGTCGCTGGTCCTCTATCAAGGGTCCCGCGACGCGGCGCGAAACGAAGAGACCGGGCGGGGGACGAGGGCCGGCGGGACATATTCGCTGCGACGGCTTCAGCAGATGGGTGTCAGGGTCGAAGTCTGGGATCTTCAGCGCGACGCACGGCGCCTGTTCGGGCCCGGGGTCGATATGGCTCAGGTGGCCGCGGTCGCGGGCCGCCTCAACGGCAAGGTCCAACAGCTGCAGGCCGTTATCAACAGCATGCCGCTGATCGACATCATGTAGGCGAGGCCGCGGACGTCGAGCCAACGGCCGCGAAGGGGAAGGGCGCGTCAACGGAACTGACCAGTCCTACAAGGGTTGGCCTCGTACCTCTCGACTGCCTCGTATTGCCCGGAAGGGCAGGCGGATTTGCCTCCTTGACGGTCTTGTCGAACCTGGATCGAGGTTTGTGCGCTGGGACATGCTTGGTCCTGATGTCTTAGAGATGTCACTTTCTCGAGGAGGGCTGTATGCCGTCTTACCTGTCGCCTGGCGTCTACGTTGAAGAGGTCGACTCGGGTGCTCGCCCGATTGAGGGCGTAGGCACTGCCGTCGCCGCTTTCATTGGCCTAGCCGCAGATGGCCCGACAAACGAACCCGTGCTGGTTACCAACTGGACCCAGTTCACTGATACATTTGGCGATTTCACCGAAGGCGGGTACCTGGCGCACGCCGTTTACGGTTACTTCCTGAACGGAGGCGGTAGTGCGTACGTCGTGCGCGTCGGTGCCAATGGCAAGGTGCCGGCCGCTCCTTCAGCGCGAGGAGAGCTGGTCGCCGGTGGTGACGCCAGGGTGGGTGCCTACAAGATTACTGCACTCGCCAGTGGCCCAAGCGGGAACGACATATCCGTCGAGGTCACGATCCCCGATGACTCGCCAGAGGACGTTTTCAAGCTAACCGTGCGCGGAAGTGGCGGAAAGGTGGAGGAGTTCGAAGGCCTCACCACCAAGCGCGGCCGCCAAAGTGCCCAGACCGTAGTCAATGCCCGGTCGGAACTCATTCGGCTGGAGGAGACGTCGCCGAGCCCGCAAAGGCCCAACGCGGGGACGATCTCGCTCTCAGGCGGGAACCACCCGCAAGCGGCGGCGCCGGCACGGCTGTCGCCTCAGGACTACGTTGGTGACCCTGCTGACCGGACCGGGTTTGGCGGGTTAGAGGCCATCGACAACGTCACCATGGTGAGCGTCCCCGACCTCATGGCTGCGTACGAGAAAGGCATGATCGACTCCGAGGGCCTTCAGGCCGTGCAGCTCGGGCTCATCGCCCACTGCGAGCTCATGGGCGACAGAGTCGCCATCCTGGACCCGCCGCCGCAGCATGAACGCGCAGCAGATCCTGGAGTGGCGGCGCGACAAGGCCGGCTATGACTCGAAGCAAGCCGTGTTGTACTGGCCGTGGGTCAAGGTCTTCGACCCGCCCACGGGCAACAAGATCTTCGTCCCGCCGAGCGGTCACATGGCCGGCATCTGGGCCCGCAACGACAATACCCGCGGCGTGCACAAGGCTCCGGCCAACGAGGTTGTCCGCGGTGCCATTTCACTGGAGATGAACATCACCAAGGGCGAGCACGACCAGCTGAACCCCGTCGGGATCAACTGCATCCGCAGTTTCCCCAGCCGAGGGATGCGGGTGTGGGGCGCCCGGACCCTGTCCAGCGACCCCGCCTGGCGCTACCTAAATGTCCGCCGGCTCTTCAACTACCTCGAGAAGTCGATCCTTACCGGCACGGACTGGGTGGTGTTCGAGCCGAACGACATTGCCTTGTGGGCCAAGATCCGCCGGACCATTGCGTCGTTCCTGGTCATGGAGTGGCGCAAGGGCGCGCTGTTCGGCGCTTCTCCGGCCGAGGCCTTCTACGTCAAGTGCGACGACGAGACCAACCCGGCCGAGGGTATCGACCGGGGCGAGGTCGTGTGCGAGATCGGCGTGGCTCCGGTGAAGCCGGCCGAGTTCGTTGTCTTCCGCCTGTCCCAGTTCTCCGGCGGCACCAGCCTCGTCGAAGCGTAGCCGTCAGTCATCCCGACCCAGACCCAGGAGGTAAAAGCACATGGCTCTTCCCGATTTTGATGCCGGCGTAGGACATTCGTTCGGCCTCGAGTTCGGCAACATCGTTATCAAGCAGATCCAGGAGATTACGGGTCTGAAAAAAGAACAAGACGTGATCGAGATGAAGTCGAACACGAACGACGGCAAGTACATGATCAAGAAGCTGCCCGGGCGGTGGAAGGCGGGCGAGGTCACGCTCACCCGAGGCCTCACCGCTGATAACAGCTTCGAACAGTGGATCAAAAACTCCGAGCTGGGCAACATGAGCGCCGCCCGCAAGGGGGTGCGATCATCGTCTACGACTTCATGGGGGCTCCGATCAAGCGCTACAAGCTGGAGAACGCCTGGCCGAAGTCGCTCGAGATCAGCAGCCTCAAGGCCGGAGACACCACCGTTCTGACCGAAAAGCTCGTGATCACCTACGAGCAGATGGAGGTCGATGATTCATGAGGGCGCCCAGCGCGGTCGAGGCGGCCGGTCGAGCAGCGCCTCGGCCCGAACCGCCCGCCAACGAACTCCGGACCGAGTTCGCGTTCATACTGCCGCGCGGGTACGTGGACAGCGGCGGCCGTGTGCACAGGGACGGGATCATGCGGCTGGCGACGGCCAAGGACGAGCTGGTCCCGTTGCACGACGACCGCGTTCGTGAGAACCAGGCCTACCTGACGGTCGTCCTGCTGGCCCGGGTCATTACCCGCATTGGCAGCATCACCGACGTCCACCCCGGCCTGATCGAGAACCTTTTCGCCACTGACCTTGCCTTTTTGCAGGACCTGTACCGCCGGGTCAACCAGGAGGGCCACACCCGGGCGTCGGTGACGTGCCCTGAGTGCCAGCACGGGTTTACGATCGACGTGGCGGGTGGTCGCCCGGGGGAACCGTGACGTACGCGACCAACCGCCTTATATGAGGAAGTCGCGTACGTCGCTTACTACTTCCATTGGTCGTTGGACGAGATCCTCGAACTGGAGCACCCGGTCCGTCGTCGGTTCGTCGAGGAGATCGGCCGGATAAACCGGTCCCTGTCCGGAGGGTAGCCAGTTATGGGGATACTGGGCCGGCTTTTCGGCGGTTCCTCAGGAGGCTCCGGACCGACGATAACCTCTGCTGCCGGAGGGGTACTTCCGGCGTCACCAAGTGAAGAGGGAGGCGGCGGCGCCTGGAGGTCCCTCGGGCCGATGCCAACTACGATCGCCCGGTTTAGCCCGATGGTGCAGACGGCGCGCTTCGAGTCTTCGCTCACCACCCGGTCCCGGCCGACTTCGCTGGCGCCGTTGGTACACGACCGCTCTGCTCAATATCTGAGTGGCGTCGTCGAGGGTATCGCTGTCGCGTTCCCCGCTCCGCCAGCCACCGGCCCTCCGCCGACCCCTCAGCCGGCCGCCGATGCCCCCCGGGTCGGCGTTGTGCAGCGGTTCACCCGCCGTTGGAACGGGTTCTTCGGCGCCGGAGCCGGGGAGGCCCCCAAAGACCCGGTCCCCGACGCGACCGCCGGTCCTGTGGAAGGCTTGGGCGTGCCGGGGCCAATAGGTCAAGCCGAGGAATTTTCGAGCACCAGCTCATCCAACGAGATCGCACACCTTGGCTCGGCACCCCCGGCCGAAACGCCGGTGAATGCGTTGCCGGGCGAACCCGCGACTCTGGACCATTTCTCTCCCCTCTCGGGTCCCCCGTCGACGAAAAGTCATCCGCCCGTCACGCAACGGGCACCGGCAGTCGCCAGCCAGTCAGCCCCGCAAGGTCCACCGCTTCCGCTCGGAGGCGGCCAATCGGACGTTATCCCACCACCGCCGCTTAGGCCCGTTATTGAAGAAGAGGAGCTGCCTGCGCCCATACCACTGGCGAGGCTCACAGAAGGCTCGAAGTTCCCCACGATGGGGCCAACCACGACTGACTCACCGCTTCGGACGTTGCCCGGAGGACCGGAGACAGCGGCCCAGCCCGAAGATGGCACATCATCGCCTGGACCTCATACCGAACCTAGTAGCGGTATGCCTGCCAATGAGGCGTCCACCGCTCAGCGATCGCCCGTGCCTACCATTGGTGCTCCCGGGACCACTTCAGATTGGTCGGAGGGCGCCGTCGGAGCAACGTCATCTCGGACCAGCGTTCAGCGGGGGGCCTTGGGCCTGAGCGAGAAGCCGACGCTGGCCTCGCCAACGCAAGGGCACCCAGCCGTGTCGAGATCGACCGTCCACGAGGGTCAGTCCTTCCGCCTACGAATCGGCGCGCCGGTCAACCCGGCCCCTGAGACCGATAGCGAAGGCTTCGACCTACCCCTGCCCCCATCAGACGGTGCGATTGCCTCCGAAGTAACCGCATCGGCAACGGCTGCTAACCCCCAGCAGGATTTGACCGAGCCCGGCCTCAACGAACCGTCTGCCTCTGAGGCCAGCCCGAGTGTTGGCGGCGCCCCCGAGCCCCATGAACACGGCGACCTGTTCCCGGTGCAATCAACCGAGACCGGTGTACCTTTAGAAGAGCCGCACCTGATCGAGACGGCGCCCACGTTGAGCGACTTCTCCTTCCCAGGCGTCGCCGATGGGCCTGAGACGGCGAGCGAGGTTATGCCGCCTGCTGTGCGCCCGGATCCGCGTTACTACGCTTGGGGAAAAGGCGGCGACGATGCAGACGAAGACGGACCACCGCCGTCGGTTCAAGAGGTTTGGGCACCAGGCTCTTCTCTGGGTGCTCCGTCCCCGACCGCAGAGGTCACTCGGCCGGAAGATGATGAGGACGCTCACTCTGACGATTTCAGTCATGAGACCGGCGGTACAGAGGCAACGCCCACGTTGGGAGCCTCTACCGCGGTGCAGACAGCGTCGGTGCTTGGGCACCCAGCGGACGACTCGCCACCCGCCATTGAACCGGGTGCGGCGGAGGATCCTCAGGCGGACCAGTCTTTCTGGGCACCGCCCTTTCTTTCACGAGTTGAAGGTATAACGTCCTCGACCTCGCTCAGCGGTCCCTATACTTCGAACGACTTCCTGGCTGGGACGACCCTGGAGGAAGGCCCGATCACCCCGTCCCGGCACCCCGCCCAACCAGGCGGTGCCGAAACGGCGACTATGGCCACTGGGCCCGGGCTGCAGCGCATGGCCGTCACTCATTCGCCAACGCCCCCAACTGGTAAGCCCGCCCACCTGCACGTTGGGCCGCCTCCAGCGCCAGACTTTCCAGCGCCAGTTTCTGCCGGGTCGCCTTATCGATCTCGCAGCGACGACTTTTCTTTTGTACGCCCACTCGGGGCTGTCCGGCCGCAGGCGGACCACCTCGAGCCAGCCGAGACGGCATCCGCCAACGACGTCGCGGCCCAGCGGCACGAGCTGACGCTGGCGGACAAGGTGTCCCACCGGCCGGAGACGGCCTCTCTTGTGGGGGGGCATGTTCCCGAGCTGGTGGTCGCCCGCGACCAGTGGAATTCGCCCTCTCCGGCAAGCGCTACCACCAGCAACCCCGACGCGGTCAGTCCAGAGCACCAGTCCACCCGTTCGTCAGCGGTTCTTACCGGGTGGTCAGGTGAGGATTTCTCCTCACCTGAAATCGGTTCCTGGCCCGACGCGCCGATAAGTCGTGGCTGGCCCGCGATGGTTTCGCGTCCCCCTATTTCCGCGGGTGTAAGTGCCCAGGCGCAGTCGTTCTTGTCGGGGCCCACGACCCAGCTTCTTTTTGACCGTGGGCCGAGGGGCTTGACACCGCCGATGCCAATCGTCAGCGGGGCACAAACTCTGCCTGTTCAGCCCAGGACTGAGAGGACCGCTTCCTTTTCGCCACCGTTGGCGACTCCACCGCCGGCGGCCGAAACCCTGAGCGCGGCCATGGTGGCCGGCGGCCAGGACGACTTAGCCACCGCGGTTCCAGTGCTCGACCGGGTGCAGCGGGCCGCCGATGGTTCGGCGGAGCAGGGAGCGGCCCCGGCCGCGTCCGGCGGAACTGCGCAAGCGGCAAACGGCGCCACCCCTTCTGGATCGTCTCAAGGCGGCGCCGACATCGATGACCTCAGCCGACGGATTTACGACCGTATCCGCGACCGCCTGAAGGCCGAACTGTACCTCGACCGCGAGCGAGCCGGGCAACTCAGCGACCTGACCGTATGAAAGGAGCCGAATGTCCATAGTCGATGACCCGGCCGTCAGTGTGTGCTTTGCGGTAACCATAGACAACTCGAGCTACGACCTCGGCCTGTTCACGACCTGTGATGGGCTGGGTGCGAGATAACGGTCGAGTCACGTCAAGAAGGGGGCAATAACGGTTTCGTCCATCAATTGCCCGGCCCCATGAAGTACACGAACGTCAAGTTCACCCGACCCCTCAACTCCGACAGCGCCAAGGTGGCCAGCTGGATTTCGAATAGCGGCCCGGGCATGCAACGCTGCACCGCGGTCATCCGAGCACTGACCATCGACGGTACCGAGGTCTGCAAATGGGCACTACAAAGCGTCTTCCCCGTCAAGTGGACCGGTCCGCAGTTCAGTGCTGAGGGGCCAAAGGTGGCCATAGAAACACTCGAGATCGCCCATCACGGGTTCCTGTCCAATGTCTGAGACCCCGACAAAGGCCTACATTTCGCTCATTCCCCCGAACTCGTCGGGCGGGCCGGAGCTCGACCGGGTCACTTTTAGCTACAACCCGAAAGAACTCAGCTTCAACAAAGCCGCGCAGTGGCAGCGCAAACCGGCCAAAGGAGCAACCAAGGCGTCCAAACCCGAGTTCCAGGGGCCAAGCCCCATGTCCCTGAGCGTGGAGTTGTTCCTCGACGGGTACGAAGCAGGACAGAGACATCAGCGCCGACATCGAGACGCTCTACTCGTGCTGCCAACCGATGGACAACTCGATACAGGCCAAGAAACCCAGCCCGCCCTGGGTGGTTTTCGCCTGGGGCAACAACATGCAGCTTACGGCGATCGTAAAGAGCGTGGCCGTCAAGTTGACCATGTTCGGCAACGACGGCACGCCGTTGCGGGCCACGTGCACGGTGACGATGGAGGAGGCCGTCCCCGACTCGTTCGCCCAAAACCCCACTTCGGGCAGCCCGAACAGTATGCGCTCGCACCTCCTGATCGAAGGTGACTCGCTGCCCAGCGTGGCCTACAAGGAGTACGGGAACGCGGCGTGGTGGCGACCCCTGGCGGAAGCCAACGGGATCGATGACCCGTTCAAACTGGTCGTCGGTACCCGGCTCCTGGTGCCCGATATGGACGATGCGTTCAACCAGGCCATCTGAAGGCCGGCGATCAACGATATGGCCGTCCAGGAGTCAGCGGGGAAGTTCAAGCTACGAGGTCGACGGGACAGAGGTCCCCTCAGATGTCGACAACCTCCTTACGTCCGCGATTGTGGACAGCAACCTGCACCAACCGGACCTGTTCGTGTTATCTTTTCGCGACCCCGACCGGGCCGTCTTGTCGAAAACGGGGGCAAAAATCGGCTCCAAGATAAAGGTGAGCGCCTTTTCCAATGCAGCCCCGTCCGGCGACCTCCTCCTTACCGGGGACGTCACCGCCCTCGAGGTCGAACACGACGGCGCCGGCACGTTCACAGTATTGCGCGGTTATGACGAGTCTCACTTGCTGTTCCGCGGCCGTTACACAGAGACGTACCAGAACATGACCGCGGCCGACATCGCTCAGAAAGTGGCGCAGCGGGCCAATTTGCAGCCGGGCCAGATCGACTCGACCAGCCCCGTGTTCCCTTATGTTTCGCAGAACAACAGCAACGATTGGATGTTCCTGAAGAAACTGGCGGCGGACATTGGCTACGAAGTGCTGGTGGAAGACGGCAAACTCCATTTCCGGCAGCCAGCCTCGTCCAGCGCCGGCCCCGCGGCCGGGAGCCTGACCAATACCGACTGACCCATTGGCCCTGACGATGGGCGCTCACATCCTGCGTTTGCGAAGCATTGTCACATCGGCCGACCAGGTCGGCCAGGTCGAGGTGCGGGGTTGGGACCCGTCGCAGAAACAAAAGGTCGTCAGCACGGCGCCGGCCGGCACCAGTTCGGCATCCGTCGGGACCAGCCCCTCCAACCTGGCCAGCATATTTGGCAATGCCACCCTGTACGGCGTCGGTGTACCGTACTCCAACCAGACCGAGGTAGACACGGCGGCCAAGGCTTTAGCGGACCACATCAGCAGCGCCTTCGCGGAACTGGAAGGGGTGGCTCGAGGCAACTCGAAACTCCGGGCCGGTGTGGCCATAAGCCTGAGCCTGGTCGGTGACCCTTTCGACGGGAAGTACACCCTGACCTCGGTGCGCCATCGGTACGACGCCTCGGACGGGTACACCACTGCCTTTACGGTCAGCGGTCGCAACCAGCGGTCCCTTCTTGGGCCTGGCGTCCGCGGGCAGCCCGGGGGCCGGCCCGGGGGCGTCGGCCCCACCGATAGCTGGTGTGGTCCCCGCTCTGGTCACTGACGTGAACGACCCGAACCAACTGGGCCGGGTAAAGATTAGCTTCCCGTGGCTTTCCGACAGTTTTACATCGGACTGGGCCCGCATGGTCCAGGTCGGCGCAGGCAACAATAGAGGTGCCTCATTTTTGCCTGAGGTAAACGACGAAGTCCTGGTGGCGTTCGAGCAAGGTGACTGGCGGCGACCATACGTCCTGGGGCTACTCCACAACGGTGTCGACAAGCCCATGCAAGGAAGCAACCTGATCGACAGTTCCTCAGGCGCCGTGAGGCGACGAGGCCTTATATCAAAAAATGGTCATGCACTTATATTTTTCGACGACTCCTCCTCAAACGGAGCCGCGTTGATGACGGGTGACCACAACCTGCGCATCTCACTAAACGCAGGGACGACGACGGTTAAAGTCAGCAGCACCGGCAAGGTCGAAATCGAGGCGTCTCAAGACATATCTATCAAGTCATCGGCCGGGATCAGCGTCGAAGCTCAGAACGAACTCAACTTGAAAGGCCAGAGCGTGTCGATAAATGCCCAAGGCAGCGTGTCTATCAGCGGCACCGCCGACGTCACGGTTACCGGTACTCCCATCAAGCTCAACTAACTGGAAAAGAGGTCGGTGATGAGCGACGACTTCATCGGTAGAGGGTGGGCGTTCCCCGTCCGGCCGGACAAGACGGGCGGGATCGCGCTCGTATCGCGGGAACGTGAACTGGCCGAAAGCATCGAGCTCATCCTGCGCACGCCAAAAGGGGACCGCCCGATGCGGCCCGAGTTTGGCTGCGGTATCTGGGATGAGGTTTTCTCGCCGATGGACGCCACGACCGCGGGCCGGGTCGCTTACGATGTCCGTGCCGCGTTGGAGAGGTGGGAGCCTCGCATCAACGTGACGGCGGTCGACGTCACTTACCGCGACGCCGAAAGAGGACGCATGGACGTGTCGATCACCTATTCCGAACGGGACACAAACGACCGCCGCAACCTGGTATTCCCGTTTTATGTGATCCCGGAAGAGCGGGAGACCTGATGCCTCTGCCGGTGCCCAACCTTGACGACAGGCGCTTCCAGGACCTCGTGGACGATGCGAAACGCCTCGTCCAGCAGCGCTGCCCGGATTGGACCGACCACAATGTGTCCGACCCGGGCGTGACACTCATCGAGACGTTTGCGTTCATGGTCGACCAGCTTCTCTACCGACTTAACCGCGTCCCGGACCGCAATTATGTCAAGTTCCTCGACCTGTTGGGCGTGCGACTGTTCGCCCCCTCGGCCGCTCGCGCCCCGATGACGTTCTGGTTGTCGGCACCGCAGGCCGACGTTGTGCGCATCCCGGCCGGGACAGAGGTGGCGACGGTCCGGACCGATGTCGACGAAGCGTTGGTGTTCACGGTCGACGCAGATCTCGATATTGTCCCGTGCTCGCTTACCGCACTACGAAGCCAGCCCTCCGGGGGCAATTTTCGAGACCACAGCGATACTCTTCAGGGCGGCCCGGGCCAGCCTTGCTTCGCCTCCGTGCCCCAGCCCGGTGATGCGCTCTATGTCGGCCTGTCGGACCCCGTCCCCCGGTGCGCGGTCGTCATGCGGTTCCAGTGCCGGATCGAGGGCGTCGGAGTCGACCCTCTTAACCCGCCCCTGCGGTGGGAGGCCTACGACGGCACCGATTGGGCGCGTTGTGAAGTCGACAGCGACGGGACAGGTGGCCTCAACCGGCCGGGCGACGTAATTGTCCACGTGCCGCCGACCCATGTCGCCAGCGTTGTTGACCAGGAACGGGCTGGATGGTTGCGGGCCGTCGTGACCCAAGCAGTGGAGGGCCAACCTTCCTACTCGTCGTCGCCCCAAATCGACGGCCTCGGGGCGTTCACAAAAGGGGGGACCATAGATGCCTCTCACGCCAAGACCATCGACGGGGAGGTCCTTGGTGTGTCTAACGGGGCACCGGGTCAGAGGTTGCCAGTCAAAGAAAAGCCGGTGCTGGCAGGTGAAGGAAGTTCGCTGATTGACGTGAGCGACGACGAGGGTTGGGAAGAATGGACCGAAGTTGAGGGTTTTGCCGACAGTGCCTCGTCGGACCGGCACTTCGTGTTCGACCGGTGCACGGGAGAGGTTGTGTTCGGGCCGGCGGTCAGGTGCCAAGACGGCTCCGTCCAGCAGTACGGGGCGGTGCCCCCTAAAGCCGCAACGGTGCGGCTCCGCTCGTACCGCACAGGCGGTGGCAGCCGGGGCAATGTGGCAGCGGGGCAGATCAGCGTGGTGAGGTCCTCCATCTCTTATATAGCCAGTGTTAAAAACCGGCGGGCGGCTTCTGGTGGGGTGGACGGCGAGACGGTCGAGGAGGCGAAGGTACGGGGCCCATTGCAAATGCGGACGCGGAACCGGGCGGTTACCGCGGAAGACTATGAGCAGCTAACCAGGGAGGCTGCTCCTGACGTGGCTCGAGTCCGCTGCGTCTCCGCTGCGCCGGGCGGTGGTTCCGAGCCCGCGGCCGGGGCCGATGGCGTGCGCATCCTGGTGATCCCGGCAGTGGCAGGTGATGAGAACGGGCGTCTGCGGTTCGAACAGCTCATACTGGATGGACAGCTACTCGAGCGGATTGCCAATTACCTCGACGAGCGCCGGGTGGTGGGGCCCGCATCATCGTGGAACCCCCGCATTACCAGGGCATCACCGTCGTAGCCCGGATTCAGGGCCGACGTAACGCCCGCCTGACGACCGTCGAAGAAAGCTCCCGCCGGGCGCTTTACCGATATTTCGACCCGATCGTCGGTGGCCCGGATGGCGACGGCTGGCCCTTTGGCCGGCCGGTAAACGTGGGCGAGGTCTATGCCGTCCTTCAGCGCGTCGAAGGAGTGGAGTACGTGGAGGACGTCAGGCTTTTTGCCACCGACCCGATCACAGGCCAACGCGGGGAAGCCACCCAGCGCCTCGAGCTGGCCGCTAATTCGGTCGTTTTCAGCTACGAGCACCTGGTCAGGGTCGACCGCTAGTGACGTTTTCAGGCCGTGGTCTTATGCCTGGGACCGGCCCTCCGCGCACCCTCGAATCTCTGCTGCCCGGGGTCTTCTTGGAGCCCGTGGACCGAAAGGAGGAACGGGGCGGGCCCGAGTTCGTTAGCGGGTTTTGCGCCGGCCTCGACTGCGTGCTGACCCCTGCGACCGTGACCCTGGACTGCATGGAGGCTTACTTCGACCCTCGGCTTACTCCGGCGGACTACCTCGATTGGCTGGCTGGATGGGTCGGCCTCAGCCTCGACCAGAACTGGCCCGAAGAACAACGGCGCACTCTTGTAATAGAGGCCGGCGATCTCTATCGATGGCACGGGACAGTGCGCGGGATAATCGAGCACATCCGCCTTTTTACCGGCGTCGTGCCCGAGGTGCATGACTCCGGTGGAGTGGCCTGGTCCACGACCCCCGACGGCAACCTGCCGGGGAGCTCGGTCGCTGAGCTAAGGGTCCAGCTGACCGTCGGGACTGAGGACGATCTCGACCTCAACCGCCTCGAAGGAATCGTCACATCCGTCAAGCCGGCGCACGTGCCCCACGTCATCGATGTGGTTAGGCGTCCCGAGGTTAAGTGGTCGCCACCGCCCCCAACTGCCTTTCCTGGCCGAGGTGCGAGCCAGGAGCCGCCACCGCCCACTCGTGCCCCATCTCCCCCTCTGGCCCCCACGGAGCAATACGACGGCCCGGAAGGGCCCGTCGGCCCGCCGGCCCAGCCGAGCCAGGTTGGTCCTGACGAGCCACCAGCACCGCCGGCTAGCCCCGGTGACGACGAAGGTCAGGAGACGTCCTGACCGACGCCCAGCTCGGCCAGCACACGGCGATAGTCGTTCCGCGTCCTGGCGCTGGCGGCCTGATTGGATCCTTGGTCGTGAGCGGCGATCATCAGCTTCCAGAGCGCATCGCAGTAACGGTCAATGGTTAGACCCCAGCCGGCCACTGCAGCTGCCTCTGTCGGCTCCCCCAGGTCAAGTAGGCACGCAGCTAAGAGCTGGCTGGCCTCGGAGGCCATCAGCCGGTACCGCTCGCGTGGCCCAAGCACCCACTCGGCGGTACCCGCGTCCTCGAGGAGGTCGCCGCGGTAAAGAGCCAAGGCAGGTCGCAGATCCGCCACCGCTTGCTCGTGATTACCGCTGTTCCGGGCGACCCGCGCCTGTGCCAGGCTGACCTCGAACTGAGCCAGGTCGTGGACGGCAACATCAACTTCGAGGCCGTATGACTCTCCCTTCCGGGCGATGATAGACCCAGCACCTTTGCCTGCCTGGGCCTCCAGGAGTTGCCGCAAAGCAGATACCGCAACTTGCAGGCCATGCGTGGCGGCTCGGGCCTCGTCGTTGGGCCAGAGCGCGGTACAAAGCGTGTCCCGGTGTACATAGGCGCCGGCCTGCATGGCCAAATAGTGCAGCAGCGCCCGGACCCGGGGCCTGGCCAGAGCGCTGTCGACCGCCCGGCCGGCAACAATGAGGGAAAAGGTGCCCAGGCAACGAACGTCGGGCTCCCGCGCTGGGAGCGCTCCTGACCTGGACGTGATTACATCGTCGAGCCGGCCCGCGGTGTTCTCGAGTGCGCCACCCTGCCCGTCCCCCACCCGCTCGCTCAACGTCCCGAGGCACTGAGCCACGACGCCCGCCATCGGGACCACTCCTTCGATCTCGAGCGGATCGGCGGCGTCGCGCCATTTTGGGTGGCCCCGGGCAGCCCCTTCGACGAGAAGAGAAAGGGCGGACGCGCCGGGGCACCCCACCGAACGAGCCAACTGGTCGCTATTGACGGCGCGACGGGCGGCACCGGTTGGGTCCGAGGACAGTAACCCGAGGCTGGCGCCGGCGGCCGCCCACGCGGCCACGACCTGCACGCCCAATGCACTAGCCGTTGCGACGGCCGCATCAAGGCGGGCGACCGCCTCTAGGCCCCGCCCGGCGGCCAGCAGAGAACAGCCGTCTATCAGCCCGAACACGAGGTCAGCCCAAGCGTTCTCGGTCGCCAGCGCCTCGCCTCGGCTTGCCTCTAGCTGGTCAAGGAGACCGCTCGGGCGACCGGCCAACGCGTGCAACAGGCGGGCCAGCCAGGGCGGCAGATTGGGGTCAATATCGTTGAGGGTGGAGTGAAATGCCGCTTCGCTGTACGGCAACCCGCTCAAACGCGCCGTGAACAGGCGGAAAGCGTCCACCCATCGGCTGAGGACTGAGGCGGCCGGCGAATCGGCTGCTTCGGCCGCGAATATGGCGTGAGCGCGTGACATGCAGCCCGCGGCCATAGCACCCAGGCCGCTCGCCAGCTGGTTCCCCACCGAACGAATGTCGAGATCCTCTACGACAACGAGAGGGTTGCGGGCCAATGCGCTGCGCAGGACGCCCGTCCAGTCGTGAGGAACGGTTGTACCCGGGTCCATCCAGCCGACGAGCTGAATACGCTCCCTCTCGCACGTCCGGCGGACGAGCTCGCCCGTTGCCACATCCTCGGCGCGACGGTAGCTCTCTTGTGCCGTAGCCCAATGCCCCGAACGCACCTGGCGGCGAGCGATCGCCAACAAATACCAGGCGTCGTGGTCGGCAACGGCGGGCGGAAGGGCGTCGCCCCAGGGCCCAGGGGGTCGACAACACGGTCACCGGAAAATCCCAACAGCCGGTCTACGGCATCCCAGTCCTGTGCCCGGCAGTAGCAACGGAGGGCTTCTGAGTATGCTCCGCCCATTTCGAGTATCGGCCCGGCCGTGGCGTAAAGGGCCCGGATCCCCTCCTCTCCAACTTGGTCGAGGAGCAGTTCTTCCAGGAAAGACCGGAGCACCTCGTGTTCCTGGTACGTAATACCTCCGTCGTGACTGACCAGGAAGAGGTGCCGCCGCGCCAAGTCCTCGAGCCGGCGGGCACTCCCCGAGGTGTTCATGAGCTGGTCACACCACGCTCCTGACAGTCGCCCCAGGACGCAGGTCCCGATCAGGAACTCCTGCTGATCGGCTTCGAGGGTGGCCAGGACGTTGTGTGTCAGGTAATCCCGGGTATCCAGTAGACGGCTTGACATCGAAGCCAACACCCTCCGGCGCTCTGACACCGACCGGTTTTCCGTGGCCAGGTGGAAAAGTGACAATCCCGCCGCCCAACCACCGGTACGGCGAGCCAGCTCCGCCACTTCCTCGGGCACCAATCGCACTCCATAGTGCTGAGCGAAGAGCTCTTCGACTTCCCAGGAGCGGAAGCGGAGTTCGTCAGGGCCTATTTCGAGAACCTGACGGGCCAAGCGCCATCTGGGTAAATCGAACGACGGAGGGTGCCGTCCGGCCAGGACCAAATGGGCTTCAGCCGGCAAGTAGGCCACAAGACGCTCCAAGGTGGCTTCGGCTGCCGTCGACCAAAGCGTGTGAGCGTCGTCGACAACGATGATCAGGGGAGGCAACGGTACCGCTTCGAACGCAGCCGCGGCCCTATCAACCGTGTCCCAACCGGGCGGGACGGTGGGGACAACTTGGCGAACGGCTCCTTCCAGATAACGAAGGAGACGCGCCGGGTCTGCTTCCGAAATACCGGCTTGGTACCAGGCCACGGCTCGGCCCGCTTCGCGTTGCGCCTGAGCGAATAAGGCCAGGGTCGTCGTCTTCCCCGAGCCTGCCGGCGCGACAACGACAGCCAGCGGCACACGCCAGCTGGCTTCGATGAGCGCGTTAACCCGGGTGCGCGGCTGCCCGGTTAGTGGCGGTACGCGAGTCCGCGCCGAAACGATTGGTTCGTGCATTGACTTCACCTGGGCGCAATGATCTCACCCGGCTTTCCCAGGCTCGGTGCAGCGACTTGAGAATGGTTGCGGTCAGTTTCGAATCAATGGGCCGACAAACGCGGCACTGCAGCCGGCCCAGCTACAACAGTCGGACCGTAACTCATCGTCGGTGGGCCTGTCAACGGGCGGAAAAACGCGCAACACGCCGTCGTGGCCTCACCAAAGGCTGTGACCAAATTGGCTCCCTCGGTCCCCTGACCTGCCCCGCTGAAGTCCGTGCGGGCAATTCTGGCCACCCAATCGGTATACGGAGGCGCCGCGACAAACAGATTTTAGTATCGTCTGACCAGTTAGGGGCTCTCGTTTCTCGCCGTGACAAGTCAAGGACCTTGCGTGGAAGAGATCATTTGCAAGCGGTGCGGTGTTCATGCGTCGGTAGACGAGGACTTCTGCGGTGGTTGCGGCGCCTTTCTCGAGTGGGAGGGCGAGCGCGTCGCAGTTGACGACGGCCCCGCCCCGATATCTTCTCCCCCTCCTTCCGACCAGACGTCACTACCCCGTCCTCCACCTCCGTCGGGACCGGTGGCGGTCCAGCCCGCGCCACCGATCGAACGGCCGAAACCCCCGCCGCCGCGCCCCCAAGCGCGCCGCGCCGAGCCGGGTGACATATTTTGTGGCCAGTGTGGCCAGCCGAATGAGCCTGGGCGCAGGTTTTGCCGGAAGTGCGGAAGCGTCTTGGCCGAGCAGGTGGCCGCCGTCCGCCTGCCTTGGTGGAAACGGATCTTCCGACGACACCCCTCAGACCAGCAGGCGCCGAAAGCAGGAGAAACAGCCCGTGGCGAGCCCAGCACTAGCACCTCCGGTGCTGGGCCTGCGGCCAAGGCCGGCGGTGGGGGCTCCTCGGCGAAGGCGACAGCGCCTCGGCCGCCAGCTTCACCCTCTCCGGCCAGGCCGCAGTCACCTCACTACGCGGCAGCGCGTCCGGTCGCGCCGGTCAGGATGCCGGCCCCGCCCTCGGCCCGCTCCCACCGGCTTCGTGGGAAGCTCGTCATTGCGATCCTGCTGGTGGTCGTCGTTTTTGCCGTAGTCCCATCGCTTAGGCACACGGTCTCCAAGTGGTACACCAAAGCAGAGGGAGTGTTCGTGCCGACGTACGCCAAGGTGCCCCTGGCGAGCGTCAAAGTCGCCAACCCGGGCGACTGCGGAGCAGCTCAATTACAAGGCAATGACACCGTGTACTGGTATACCAGGCCCGGGGGCGGGAGCTCCCAGCTCCTGACCATGACCATTGCCTCCAGTTTCACCGGGACGATCTCGAAGATCGCGTTCACCCCCCTAAAACCGGCCACCCACGCGCCGCAAGCCGGTCAAGCTTCTCCCTATCCGCAACAAGTAGTCCTGAGCTCGACGCCGGCGGGCGCTGGCACCGTAATCAATTTGAACAACCCGCCGAGCTTCCAGCATGAAAATATCAAAGTGGTGCATCCGAGCGAGGTATCGCTTCGGCTGGTGACGACAGACCAGGGCGCAGCCGCCGGGACGTGCGCTGAGACAGGCGTCGTCCTTTACGAAAAGACAAACTGAGAATGGGTACTCCCGCGGCTGTCCTGGGTGACCAGATCACCGCCACCTGCGCCATCCACCTCATCCCCAACCCGGCCACGGGCGCGCCCCAGCCGTCGCCTCCGCTCCCTTTCTCAGCCCCAATCACCATCGGGACGGTTGAGACCGTCCTTATCGGTGGCAAGCCCGCCGCCGTCGCCGGATCCTCGGGTCTCAACACCCCGCCACACGTCGGGCTTTACCCGGCCGACCCGTACATGGTGCCGGCGATGCAGATCGGCCAGGTCGTGGTGGGGAGCGTCGACGTCCTCATTGGCGGCCAAGGAGCGGCGACGCAGGCCTCCCAGTGCACGGCCTGCGGCGGTCTGCCGGGGACGCTAGCCGCCAGCGGCGCGACTGTTCTGATCGGCTAAATGCCCCGAATGCACTCGACAAGAGACCTGGAAGGATGGATATGAGCGCAATAGTTCGACTCCCGGTACCGATAGCCGACGTCGAACCCGGCGCCAGCGTCAGCCTGGAGCTGACGGTTCGCAATACCGGGACGGTTGTTGACCAGTTCAGCTTCGAAGTGCTCGGAGGTGCCGGTGGTTGGGCTACATTTGACCCCCCCACGGTGTCGCTGTTCCCGCAAGCTGAAGAGACAATTCGCGTTACCTTTTCTCCTCCGCGGGCGACTGACACTGCCTCGGGAGCAGTACCGTTCGGGATCCGGGTGCAGTCCCGCGAGGACCCCGAAGGAAGCGTGGTCGAAGAAGGGACCCTCAATGTCGCCGAGTTCAGCGAGGTTATGGCGGAGGTCACACCGCATGCGACCCGTGTGTGGTTGCGGGGACGGTCGCAGGTAGCTGTCGACAATCGTTCAAATATCAGCTACCGGGCTGAGCTCTCGGGTAGCGACAGCGACTCGGCGTTCGACTACTCGTTCAGTCCCCCGCTGATGGACGTCGCCGCCGGTTCGGTGGCGTTCGCGAAGGTCACTGTGCGCCCGAAAGCCAGCTATTGGCGCGGCCCGTCGACGACAGAGCCCTACCAAGTTGCCCTTCGGCAACCCCACACAAACGGCGCCGAGCCCGGCACAGAACTGCCCGCCGGGACGCACCCACCGGAGCTTGATGCCGATGGCGCCATACTCAGGGACCCGCTTCTCCCCAGCTGGATCGGGAAGGCCATAGCCGGTCTGCTGGCATTGGTTGCCATTTTGGCCCTGTTGTGGTTCACGCTCGTCAAACCGCAGATCACGGCAGCGACGCAGAACGCAGTAGCGAAGCAAATCAAACCGGTGGTCAGCGCCGTAAATAGCGTAGCCAGCACCGTCTCCTCTCTGGCTGCGACTTCCAGTCCCGGATCGGGCACAACCCCCACCACTTCGGCCACTACCAGCCCCGGCCATGGTTCGGTGACCGGTTCCACGACGGCGACTACCAGCGCGAACAGCTCCAATGCGGCGAACAGCGCGGCGGCCTTGGGCACGCCTATCAACTACAGCCTGACGGCGAGCGGTAACAACACCACTGCCGCCTTTTTCATCCCCAAGGACAAAAGCCTGGATGTCACCGACATCCTCCTCGAGAACTCCGCCGGCGCCAGCGGCACCGTCTTCCTCCAGGACAGCGGCAAAGTGCTCATGTCATGGGCGCTGGCGAACTTCAGGGACCTCGACTACCACTGGATCACGCCGGTGTATTTCCGCCCCAACAGCAAACTCCAGTTCGTGGTAAAAGACTGCTCCGGTACCTGCACGCCGTCGCTCTACTTCGCAGGGAACATGAAATCTGCCTCGTAACTGTGGCGAGGTCTACAAATTGGTCACGTTGATACGCAAACGCTGGAGCCCATACCGCTGGCACCGGCATGGCCCCCTACGGCTAGCCCTGGTCGCGGCCACCCTGGCATCGCTTAGCATCTCGGTCCTGGTTATCCACCAACAGCCCGCGGGCGCCATACCTCAGGGTTCCTCCCCAGACCTTTACGTGACTG
This sequence comes from uncultured Acidimicrobiaceae bacterium, assembly GCA_963749305.1. Classification (GTDB taxonomy): domain Bacteria; phylum Actinomycetota; class Acidimicrobiia; order Acidimicrobiales; family Palsa-688; genus Fen-671. The sequence goes on along the minus strand of CAVVMN010000006.1, from coordinate 115,771 downwards.
GCAGCCAGCAGGCGAGCGTATTTTCATTTTCCGGCAACGCCCTTGGCACTGAAACGCCATCGCCGCCAGGAGCAGGACTGAAGGCGGCGGCCGACACATCTGACGGCGCCCGTACCGTGACCATCGGCCGTAACAGCCATACGCCGATGGTGTTCGTGCTCGATCCCGCCACTGGCGCCAAAGTTGGCTCTATAGCCCTCCCGGGCCTGCCTCTGGTCGGAGTAGCCGCCGATCCCCGTGACCCAAACCTGGTGTTCGTGGCCAGTGAAAATGCGCTCTACTCAGCGGATGTCCAGACGCTCCATCCCCACAGCGTCTACACACTCCCCAGCACGGCCAAAGCCACCTTCGGTACTCTAGCCATTTCGCCCAATGGGGCCAGAGCGTACCTGGGCGGGGAAAACTCGAGCTCAGGGTCTCCGGTGAACGCGATCTTCGAGGTTAAGTTGACGGGCACCCCGACAACGAGCGAGTGGGTGGCCCCCACCAACAATCGTTATTTTACCGGTGAGGTCACCGACCTCGCCCTAACCCCCAACGGCAAAGACCTTTACGCAACAAACAATTCGTCACTGTCGTCGACCGTTGCTCCTCCGACGACGACAACGACCGCAGGCAAGGTACCGACCATGCTCAGTGTGACGGGGTTTGCTCCGAACCTCACCGAAATTCAATGGCACTGGACGGCGAAGGACAACGGCTCCCCCATCACGAATTGGGCCCTGGCTCTTAGTCTCAACGGAGTGGTGACGACCCAGGTAAAGATCCCGGGACCGGCCAGCTACACGTCGGCCGTGGGTTGCGGTGGGGGGACGTGGACGCTGCAGGTCTCAGCCGTCAACTCGGTGGGCCAGAGCACACCACTGACGTCCAACCCGCTGACAATACAGCCAAACTGCTCCACACAACCAACCACTACTCCCACCACTATTCCGACCACTACTCCAACCACTACGCCCAGCTTCGGGCACGACGGGCTCGACGCAAGGCCCACCACACTCAGAGTTCGACAACGGCTGGGTGCGTCTAGCCTGTATTGCTCGAACAGTAATAATCGATTTGTCCATCCCTTGCATCACGGCCTACGACCGTCAACTTCGCCGATAATTCGGGGCCGGAATCACCCCCCGTGGCACTGTCGGTCCCGCAGAGTGTCCCGAACGTCCCATCCGCGCGGATACTGATAGACGCCGTCGCGTTTGGCTTCCCGGTACCCTTCCGCTCACCTCACCCGCCGACGGTGGTGCGACCACTACCACCGCCGGGGACCCTCCCGAGCGTGATCGTACCGCTCCCCTACCCCTCCGTCCCCGCCGCCCGGTCTATCACGGTAAGCCCGGACGGCCTCGACGTTTACGTGGCCAGTACTGCGGGCTTCAAGCGCTCCGTTCCGTACCTCACCGGCTTCCCGGTTGCTCAACCCCTGCAGTACAAATCGGTCCCGCTGGCGACCACCAACGCCGGAATTGAACCCAGCTATCGGGCCGATGACTCGATCGCCGTGTCACCGGATGGCCATACTCTGGTTGCCGCCGTGGCGGGCCAAGACGACACCGAGACCGATCTCGATGTCGTCGGGATCACTTCGAACGCAACCGGTCCGCCATCGATGGTGGCGCCGGCTTCTCCGTCTCGAACCCTCCATTTCGGCTGGCCCACCGGGCCGAAGGGTATCGCGATTACGCCTGACCAGTCTCCCGTGCCCCGGTTCACTGCGGCAGCCGGACAGGTAGGTACGGCCTCAACGTTTGACGCATCCGCATCGACCGTCCAATTCGGCACTATCGCCTCGTACAACTGGTCGTTCGGTGATGGCAAGTCGGGCACGGGCCAAAATGTATCGCACGTCTATACCAGCACAGGCACCTACACCGTGCAGTTATGTGAAACTGACTCAGCCGGCGTTAGTACTGGCGCCACCGTCCCCGGTACTTCGTTTAGGGTCGACACTCCCGGCCAAACCCCGTATTGGAACTCGTCGCCGTGCGTGAGCCACACGATAATCGTGCCCGGCCACCCAACCACGGCGACAACGCCGACAACGGTTACCACCGAAACAACCCCGACAACGGCGAAGGTGACAACAAGCAGCGGGACGACTTCAACGACAAAGAAGGTAACGACCACAGTAACAACCAGGCCCACAGCAACAACCAGGCCCACCACGACGGCGACGTCGGGTACGACAAGCACAGCGACGACTCGCCCTAACACGACCAGCACGCACAGCACCGGGAAAACAGGTACGACGACGACCGCCACGGTCACGACGCGAACCCGGACCACCGCAAGAGCCACGACTACCACGGCAACCACATCTTCGGTCCGCACCGGGACGACGGCGACGACCGCTGTCACTGCGACGGTGACAACGGGCACGGCGAGGACCGCGACAACAGCCGCGGCAACAACTGGTACGACCGTTGTCCGCACCACACCGACGACAGCGACCAAGAGGACCACCACCACGACAACGGCCGGGCGCGGTCACCACCCGAGGGTCCCGGCGCTGGAGCTCGATCCTCCTCTAGGCCCACCGGGCACGCTGGTAGCGGTGACCGGGCACGGTTTCCCCAAGGACCGCCTCGTGACGATCTCGTGGTCGCTTTCGACGGGATCGGTGGTGACCCGAACGAACTCGAGAGGCCAACTAAAGGCGACTCTCATGATCCTGATACCAGACGTACTCGGACCACGCGATGCAACGGCAAAAGGGTTTCGGGCGTCGGCGCGGTTCCTTGTGGTGCCGGGTTCGGGCCAACCGGGCGGGAACGACCCAGACCCCATTTACCGGACTGAAAGCCCGTGAACGGGTGGAATTTCGGCATCGTCCGGGTTACAACACCGGGTAGCCCAAAGCGCGGTCAAATAAGGGGTTAGGGTTGCGGCCAGCAACGATGACCACACTGGCCGAGCTGTGGTCGGTCCCCCCGCTCGCATTCGCCTTAGGCGTCCGCTCGAACTCGCTGTAAATCATCAGGGCTGGGCTTTTGTTGGCCGGGTGCGCGATCTGTGCAATATCGCGGCCCCAGAGGGGCCGCGATTATCTCCAAAACGCGAAATTGCCCATCCGGCCGGTCGTCGACCGAGGGACCAGTGATGTATCGACGCAGTTGGAGCATGGAGGACCGTGTGGGAAGAGCCGGGTCGGTCGAGGTTGGTGACGGGACCTCAATTGCATGGCGCGTCCTGGGCTCCGGCAACCTGCCAGGGCTTCTGGTTGTTCACGGCGGGGCCACATCCTCAGCGGACTATGAGGCCGCGGCAGCTTGCTCGCTGAGACCCGGACCGTGTTCCTCGTGGACCGTCGGGGTCGCGGTCTCAGTAGGCCCATGGGCAACCCAGCCGGCTGCATATTCTCGCTGGTGAAGGCCACACCGCCACCAACGACCAGCCAGCGCTCGTCGCTACGGCCATCGAAGGCTTCCTCGACAATCTCGCCAAAGAGTAAAACAACTCGACGAACGCACTTGTACCCATTTCCACGGAATGGGATCGGCGCCAACCTTTAGGAGCCGAGCGAAAGGGCTCGCGCCACCTCGTAGTCGATCGCATCCTGTGAGATCATGATCGATCGCGCCGCCAGGACGAGGCCAGCAAGAAGTGTGACAGTGCCAAGTAAAACGAGAGCGAGCGCAGCGGTACCGACCGTGTCGGAGGCGCTGGTGACGGCAATCCCGATAGCGATCACGCTCAAAACCAAGACTGAAACGCCAGCAAAGATGAGGAGGACTGCATTGTGCAATAACCGGTGCCGTCGAAGGAGCAAGGGCAGTTCATGATCGATCTGACCGAGCCGTTCCCGACGACTAGGCGGTAAATCGACCCTTGACAGGAGCGCTCCGGCATTGTTTGTCAAGATCTCCAAACGTTCGTTGGTCATGGCGCGCATGCGGGCATCGATGGAGGTATATAGCGACAGGAGGGCACCTGAGAAGATCGCCGCCGTCGTGACGAGCACGACAGGCGCCACCATCGCCTGAACGGCCGTAACAGCGGTCGGGGTCATTAGTCCAACCCTACGACACCCGGCCAATACGTGTGTTCAACCGGTTGGCCCGGGCGGACGCTGACCTGACCCTCCGGGTAACAACCGACGAACAACCGTTGTTGGGGCCGTGTTACCGCCGGTGGCATAGAAGTGACCATGGACTGTCACGCAACAGTGGTCCGGGCCGCTCCCGGGGTGAAACCAGGGTTTTTCCCTAGTGCCATCGACGGGAAGAAGCGCGACCGTAATGCCAACGCCAGCTCGCACAAAGGGGGACCAATGATTGAAACCGATGCCGGTCGCCGGTCAAACGTCGTTTGTAAACCCCTGGGCAACCTCGATTGGGCCGCCGCCATGTCCCTGCGCCACGAAGTACGGGACTCGGTCGGACCAGGGGTCGAGATTGTGATCGACCTGAGCCCGGTCGAGTTCATCGACGCCGTTGGGATGCAGGCCATTGTCGGGTCCGTGCGGCTGGCGCGAGCCTTCGGGGCCACGGCTCGGGTATGCAATGCCCGTCCGCCCGTTCAGCGGCTCATGGAGCTCGTCGGCGTCTACCCCCTCGTGACTGGATCGCTGCCCGCAACGGCCCCGCGGCGACGCCGCTAACCCGGGGAGGCATACGAGCGGGTGAGCTCGAGCGCCGAGAGTTGGCCCAGAAGGTTCCCCTCCCCTGTAGGCGGCGTGTGAATGGGCAATGCAGAATGAACGCGATGCCTATCGACGCCCACCGAGGGCTCAACCTCGGCAACTGGGAGGACCGAGTACCTGTACATGCCGCGTCCAAGACCTACGACTTGCCGGGGCTGGCGGCTGACCCAAATCGTTTGACCGGCATTATCGAGCGTGACCGTTCGCTGCTACCCGCACTTGACGGGAAAGACGTTGTCCACCTGCAATGCCACATTGGCACCGATACCTTGTCCCTTTCTCGGCTTGGGGCGGCGTCGGTGACCGGGTACGACTTCTCACCGTCAGCACTCGACGTAGCCCGCCGGCTCGCCGCGGAAGCGCAAGCGGACATCACTTACATCGAAGGCGAACTGTACGACGCCATCGACGTGCTGGGGCGGCATCGCTTCGACGTCGTCTACACCGGCACAGGTGCTCTTAACTGGCTACCTGATATTGCAGGCTGGGCCAAGGTCGCCGCCGGGCTACTGCGGTCCAGCGGGGTCCTTCACCTCCACGAGTACCACCCGCTCCTATGGTGCCTCGACCAACGTCCTGACGACATGTTCGTCATCGAGTTCCCGTACTTCGAAACGCCCGAACCGCTGGCGTTCGACGAGGGGCCTTCGACCTACACCGACGGCGACGCGTCGTCCATAACCCACACCGCGACACGTGAATGGAACCACGGGCTCGGTGAAATTGTGCAATCCGTGATCGATGCTGGCCTCGTCGTGACCGCGCTGCACGAGCTGCGGTATTGCGACTCATTGTTCCTGCCCAACGTTATGGAACGGAGGACCGACGGCGCGGCGGTCCTACGAACTCGCCCCGAGCGGCTCGCGCTCAGCTACACGTTGCAGGCGCGCCAGCCAGGCTAGGTGTGAGCCACGGCCCTAAAGAACAAATGGGACGGGGTGGGACCAAGTCGTCACGCCGTGGACCTCCCCGCTTAGCCCGATGGTGGAAGTTCCCGTTCAGGGTGGCGGATGGACCACCAATACGGAGAAGCGCCCGCGGGCGATCACGGCCGCGGCAACGTTGCCGTGGAAGTGCCCCACGAGGCCGCCATGGCGGTGGGAGCCCAGGACTATGAGGCTGACCTGGTGCTGCTCGGCGGCGTCGACGATCCCCTTCCAAGTCGGGGCGGCCTGGACGGTCGTTCCCTGCGCCCGGAAGCCGGCCTGGCGTGCCAGCGACGCTCCGTGCTCGGCGGTCTCCTCCGCCGCCTTTCGTACCTCGCTGGCCTGGTCCGCGTCGAAATGGCGCTCGCTGACGGGCACGAACCCGACATCTACCGGCTGCCACACGCACAGCACCAGCGCATCTCGGCCGGGGGCCAGCTGTCTGGCGGCGTGCCCGATGGCGAACCCAGCGAGATCGGAGCCGTCGTAGGCGAACAGCACCGGACCGATCGGCTCCGCGGAGCCAGGTGGAGTCGACACCGCGTCAGTTGACGCTTTCGGGTTCGAGGGCCCGGTCGGACGGGCCCCAGCCGAGTCTGGCCAGAAGGGGTGGGGAGTCCCATGCCGGCGCTTTGCCTGAAAGGAAGGTGTCAAGGTCGGGCGCCTGTGGTCGCGCACCACTAAGCGCGTAGATGGCGACTCCGAAAGCAGCACCGGCGATGGCGAGCCCAATACCGACCAAAAGCATTATGCCGGTACCTTCGTCGAGACTGCCGGAGATCGTCGAGGCGAAATAGACGAATATCGGCGCGAGCATGAACGCGGCCACCGCCCGCAGGAGTTCGACAATCGCGAACACCCGCTGCAGGTTGGCGGACGCCAGTGAAAAGCCGGCCACGAAGAGTGCCGGTGCGACCGTGGCCCCGAGGCCGATCCCGGTCAGGCTGGAGCCCACCAGCGTGAGCGCCTGGCTCGGGGGCACCTCGACCCGGAACACCGCTATGCCGGCAGCGAGCACGATCATGCCGACCAACGGGAGATAGTGGATGGCGCGCCTCTGGAGGACCAGGCCGAGCACTATCGCCGTGACCACCGCGCCCCCGACCTCGGGGAGGAAGAGCACCCCAATACGAAGCGGGCTGTAGTGCCCCGTAAGAACTTCGACGGTGAGTGCTGTCGCGGATACCGACGCGGCCGCGGCAAACAGCGCCAAAGTGACGCCAGCGACGGGTATTGAACTGGTCATCATCGTGCGGATGGTCAGCAGCGGCCGCTTGGCCCGGTATTCGTAGACGACGAGAACGACAATCGTGGCCAGGCCGCCCACCATCGGCACTATCACGACAGGGTCCAAGAGGCGGTGGGTGGTGAGTTGTGCAGCACCGAAGAAGGCGGCCACGCAGCCGACCGTGGCCAGCGCGATCGCCGGCACGTCCCGAGGCGAGTCGAGGTTGGCCGGCGGCGCGTCATCGAAGGTCAGGACGGCTAGTAACAGTGCCGCCACCGATATCCCGGCGACGATCCAGAACAGGGGTCGCCAGGCGTTGGCTTCGGCTTGTAGGCCGCCGATGAACGGGCCGAGGGCGACGGCCCCGAAGATGCACAGGTTCATGATCACGGCGGTGTCGCGGAGCTTGTCTCGCGGGTACCCCAGGGCCAGAGGGGGGACCGCTGCGATCAACAGCAGGCTGGTGCAAAGGCCCTGGACCACGCGACCCACGATGAACATGCCCGCGTTTTGGGCGGCGGCCGTGAGCACCGATCCGACGACCAGCAATACGGCGTAGGCGAGCATTATCCTGCGCTGTGGTAGATGTTGGGCAAGCTGGACCGCCAGCACGGTGCCCACCGCATAGGCGGCGTTGGCCAGGCCGCCGGCAAGGCTCATGGTCTGAAGGCTGGTGTGGAGCTGCTCGGAGATGATCGGCGTCAGTGGGTTGAGCGCAGCAGATAACGCCAGGTAGGGGATCAGAGCGCACATGACCATTGCCGCCACCGCGGGGTACCGCCCGGCGAGTGGGCCCTGACGTATCAAAGCCCGCGACCTGTCGGGGCTACGGGAGATCACATACGCCCCGCTGGCAAGGACGGTTGAGTATGCCGGTTGACGCCACACGCCACACCGACACCGGCACGGCGCACCATGGCCGCGGCGGTGTCGACCCGGGGGCAGAAAGTCGGGGCGGGACGTGCATCGTTCTCCTTCTGGTGTCGGACAGACGGAGCCGCACGCCTGCCGATGGGGCTTGCTCCGGTCACATCGGGTCTAGCAGCACATGGACCGACTTATCCAGTTCCTTTGTTGGATCACGCGCTTAGGCCTTATGAGCAGGCTTTTCTCTTTCGATAGCGCTGTCCGGGTGCGAAGGCGGCCACAACCTCAACGAGGCCGGGCCTCTCCGAAGGAGCTCAAGGCCCCTCTGCGCTAGTCGTAGTCTCCGGCCCGTCGACCGTACTGAGCTGTTGGCGCTGTTCTTTGTACGTGTGCACGGCGCTGTAGGTGTATGCGAGGATTTCGGGCCGCAGGCGGTCGAAGCCACGCCGGTCGTACCAGGTCGTAACCACCACGCCGATCACGACCCAGAAAACCAGGCCTATAGATGTAAGGATAAGTGCCCTGCTCAGGCCGGCACTCAGCGCCGAATTGAAATAAAGGATGGCCCTTACGCCGGACAGGATCTGGCGCAACGGTTCGAAATTGGCCACGAACTTGTAAAAACCGGCCAGCGCCTCGAGAGGTATCGTGCCGCCCGAGGACGCCAAGCCGATGTACACAAAGACCAGGAGGGCAATGAGCTGCCCTAGGCCCCCTAGGGCGGCGAACAGCACGAGCGTACCGATACAGACGACTGACGCGGCAAACCAGCCGTAGAGCCACAGGTACCCCCAGTGCGGCGCGTCCACCCGGAGGACGCCCGCCGCCACGCCCAGCAACACGCCGGTGAAGACCAGCATAACGGGCACCGCCACGGCCCATTTGGCCAGCAGCGTCTGCCAACGAGTGATGCTGAGAGGGAGCCGTTGGCGCCACCAGGGCCCTACTTCACTGGTGGCATACCCCAGACCGGCATCGACCGACGAGTTGATGATCGTCGCGCCCAGGAACCCGCACATCATGACTAGAAGAGCTCCGTAAAAGGCGCTGAGCCCGAGCCCGGCATGAGACGGCAGCGGTCGGTAATCCACGGGACTGAGGCTGACCGGGTCTTCGAGCAGGGCCTTCGGGGCTGCGCTGGGCTGGCCGCTTGTAGCGGTGGACTTCAGCAACTGGGAACCGATCTTTTTGGACACGGCACTGATCGCGGGCTGTACGACACCAGCGGCGAGACTGACCCCGAGGGTCCCTGACCGGTCATTTTCGAGGAGCTCGATGGCGGGGAGAGGGGTAGTAGGAGTGGCCGGCCCAGACGCCGTTGGGGGCGCGGCGAGAGCCAATACCGAACTGGTAAACCCGGCCGGGATGACGATGGTGGCGTACCCGTTGTTCTTGTCCATCTGGGCTTCTGCGTTTGTGAGCGTGGTGACGTCGAGGGCGAGCTTGGTAGAGACCTGAGCCGAGCGAGTAAGAGCGGAGGTGACCTCGTCGCCCAGGTTCACTTTTCCGCTAGCGGTCTGGGCGCCCCGGTCCTGGTTCACGAGCAGCACCGGCAACCCGTGAAGGTGCCCCGTCGGGTCGACGATCGAGCCAAAATAGACGAGGGTCACCAGTCCGATCATGAGAGACCCGACTACGAGCGGAAAGGCCCACATCCGCCTCTTTTTCAAGAGGGCGGCCGCTCGCACTTCTGGGATGGCATTTCCCGGCTGGAACTCGCTCATGTACTGGTCCTCCGATCACGCCCCGCGCTTGGGGTCAAAGCCAAGCGACAGCTCAATCTCAAAGACAACGCCGATTATCTATCACGCCGGGCTGTGGGCCACCCGTTCGGCGTAGCTCCTGGTGAACCTGAGCATGTAGATGACGATGATCACGGGTACCGCCAGCCCGAGCAACAACTGGGGCAAAGCGCGGCCCGAGCCCTGGCGGTGGACGACTTCGGCCACCAGCCGAGAGGCGCCTATAGCGATGATGGCCACCCCCCCAGGCCAGGCTGAGAGCGTGGCTGATGCGCTTGAAAGTGGGCGAGCCCCACAGTTCTCGGGGCACTTCGTGGCAAGTCGGCATCTGGAACGTTGGCATCCCCAAAGACATGGTCAGTGTGAAGGTGTCGGTCTATTGCCGCGGTGCTCAAGTAGTGCACCGTGGCCAACGGGGTCAAGAGCGGCTACGTCCTCCAGTGGGCACAGCCCTACCAGTTCGGCACCAGCCCGGCAAAACAGACTGAGATGTTCATCGACACCTCGCTCCTCACCCTGCCCCAGGCCCTCCATATCGTGGCCGGCATCAGGGCGTTGGGTACTACAAAAGCGGCGAACTTGCAGTCGATCGGCGAGCCCAGCGTCAGCGCGAAATGCAGCGGTGGGTCGTACCGTGCGGCCACCCCGACCTCGCCCATGACCACTATCTCGGGACAGAAGTGGACCTCAGGCTTCTCTTTGATAGGCACAAACTGCGACACGTCCTTCACCTGGGGCTGAACAACGATTACTCGACGCTGAGGGCCACACTGGCGCTCGACCAAGCAAACTCTGGCCCACTAAAGGTGCAGTTCCGCTCGCGGAATACCCCAATCGAGTTCCGCGTCGGGGGCAAGACCGTCTGGCAGCTCGAAGTTACTGGTAGCAGCTCTGTCCAAGTACCAGTTCAGGGCCTTGGCCAACTTAGCGTTGTCCTGCCTAACCCGGGCAGCGATGCGGGGATCCTGGACGTCACGGCGAACAGCCGCAGCTAAAAAGTTAAGGCGCTGCCGACGCCACCACAGTTGTTTCGGCGAGAGGGACAAGTGACAGCCCTCGTCAGTCCATCATGGAGCAGTCGAGCTGGGCGGCATCTATCATTGAGCGCGCGCTATGACAGCAAGCACGTGCCGGTCACACTCTGGTCGCAAGTGGGACACACGATCACCACGGCCGCGAACCCAAGTTCCACCACAGTCGAGTATTCGTCTCGTCGGTCTGATCCGGCATCCCGTTGGATGCGAGTGACATGAGCATCGCATGGGAGCCGTTTGACCCGAAGTTCAGGGCCGACCCGTACCCCACGTACAAAGCCCTCGTCGAGCACGCCCCCATTTACCACAGCATCTACGGGACGTTGCTGGTCTCCCGCTATGAAGACTGCATGGCCGTTATGAGGCACCGGGCGGCGAGCAGCGACTTTCAAAAGTCGCCAGAGTGGTCCGCCGAGCACGCGTTCAGCGATGACGCCCTCGTGCCCAGCATCCTCAACGCTGACCCCCCGGACCACACGAGGGTACGAAGCCTCCTGGGCAGAACCTTCACTCCCCGTCGGGTCGAAACCCTTCGGCCTCGAATGCGACAGATCGTGGACAATGCGCTCGATGTGGCCTCTGAGCGGGGCACTATGGAGGTCGTTTCTGAGCTCGCTTTCCCCCTGCCCGTGCTCATCATCTGCGACCTGCTTGGTGTACCCACCAATGACCTCGAGAGTCTAAAGGCCTGGTCGTCTTCAGTCGTCAGGGCGACTGACCCCTACTTTGTCCTTACTCCCGAGCTCATCGAACAGCACGCCACCGCCTACAACGAGCTGTGGGCTTATTTCCATGAGCTCATCGCTGCGCGCCGACGCAACCCGGGCGACGACTTTCTCTCGGCCCTACTCAAAGTCGAGGAAGAAGGAGACCGTTTGAGCGAGGCAGAGCTAATGGTCAATATCATCCTGCTCCTCCTTGCCGGCCACGAGACCACGGTCAACTTGATCGCCAACGGGATCTTGGCCTTCGCCAGGTACCCTGCGGAGTTCGAGCGACTCCGGGAAGACCCATCACTCGTTCGCAGTGCAGTCGAGGAGGTGTTGCGCTTCTACCCTCCCGTGCACCTGCGGCCCCGCCTGCCGCTCGAGGACATCGAGCTGTCGACAGGTGCAGTCCCGGCATACGCCGACCTGTTCCTCGTACTGGCGGCGGCCAACCGCGACCCGCGCCAATTCGAAGACCCTCAGAGCTTCGACATCGCACGGCCCAACAACCGCCATCTGGGCTTCGGGTTCGGCCTCCACCACTGCATCGGGGCGCCCCTCTCGCGCATGGAGGGGGAAGAGGTATTCGGCAGGGTCGGTCAACGCTTTTCGAGGATCGAGCTCGTACAAGATCCCCCGCCTTACAAGGACAATGTGTCGTTGCCCGGCGTGGCTGCCCTGGACATCGAGCTGACAACGTAGTCAGCTTCATTCCGATGGTGAGAGGTCGTACTCGAGCTCGTAATGGTGGGTGCCGTCATCGTCGATCGTGAGCCGAAGCCTGCCGGTTATGCCACTCAGGCCACGCTCGCCCGATCCGGGGACGACTTCATAGTGGAGCGTCTGTGAACCGCCAAGCAACGTGCCGAACTGCTGGAACGCGAAGCTACCCTCACGGTCGCTGAGCTTGCCGCGGACGCTCTCCACAGCGACGTAGCCGGCCGCACCACGCTGGGGATCACCGGCGGAAAGCATTACCCCTGTGCTGGTGCCTTCGAGATCGCCTTTGAACGTTTTGGTGAACTCGAAGCGGCTTACAGCCCCATCTAGCTCAGTTGGGCCTGGCGCCAAGCTGATGTCAAAGGTTCCTCTTGCGGTGACGCTCATAGGAGGAACGCTATAGATCCCGGGAGCCGACCGACCAGCGGGTCATTGACGGTCCCCGGCTTGATGTGGCGACATGGTAGAGAGACGCTGCCCGTACCGAGGAGGCCGCGCTTACTTCGATCCCGGCACGACCTTCTGGCACGCTTTACTGGCAGCTTGAAACGTCGGGCTGTTGACGTCGATGTCCCGCCCTCGTAGGTCAATGACTTGCTCACCGACAGGGCCCGTGCCCGGATCGGGGAAATTGGGCACCCCATGGGACCGCATACACTCAGACAACTCGAGTGCCTTGGCCATTTCGGCGGCGCTCTGGGCCGGTGTCATGTCTTCGGCGGGGTTGTACCTCTTACAGGCCTGCAGTGCCCGCTGGTAGCTGGGCGAGTGCGTATCGATGCCCGCGGCCGACAACGCGCTGAGGAACCCGCCTTCGGGGCTGGGGTCCGGGAAGTTGGCCACCCCATGGGACCGCATGCACTGCGCGAGCTCCAGCTGCTCCGATTGGCTCGACTCCCCCGTCGACCCCGGCTTACTGGACAGGGACCGGCCCTTAGTCGTGCCCCTCGAGATCGCTGGCACCGAATTGGTGTATGAAACCGTCGTGGCTATACGGGCGGCCGAGCTGGGGGAGGCGCGCCCGCATGCACCTAAACCCAAGACGACAACAACCAGGGGCGCCAGCGCAACAAGCCATCGCCGCACCGTGCCGGCTGGGCGTTTTTCTTTGGTCCCGGGCACGAGCCTCCCGCTCTTGTGCCGGTGGTCTCGCTTGTCCGTGCCGTGGTCCATGGTCCCTCCCGGAGGTATAAAGCCCACCATCTTTGAGAAGTGGTACAGGCCTGGAGGTTGCGGGAAGGTTTCGGTCTTCGAAGCGCCCAACGGATCGGCGTGAGACCGATACCGGCGGGGTGAAACCTTCTCGAAACCGTTCTGGAGGCATGCTGGACGCGGGCTCAGCCGTGACCTGGTCCACAGATGGGAGCGACCTTGCGGGTGCTGGTGGTAGAGGACGACGTGGAGATGGCCGAAACGGTCGCCCTCGGCCTCCGCCGGTACCAAATGGCGGTCGACGCGGTCTACGACGGCCTCTCCGCAGTGGAGCGGGCGTCCGTGAATGATTACGACGTGATCGTGCTCGACCGCGATCTCCCGCTGTTCCACGGAGACGAAGTCTGCGCCAATCTGGTGGCTGACGGCTGCCGGAGCCGAATCCTGATGCTGACGGCTGCAGCCACCGCCGACGACCTGGTGGAGGGGCTGGGGATCGGCGCCGATGACTACCTCGCTAAGCCGTTCGATTTTCCCGTCTTGGCCGCCCGGATCCAGGCGCTGGCCCGGCGCTCCCAGCCGGCGGTGCCGCCGGTGCTGCGCCAGGGCGACCTGGTCGTCGACACCTCGCAGCGCCGCGCTTGGCGAGCGGAGCGCCCGCTGGACCTCACCCCAAAGGAGTTCGCGGTGCTCGAGCTCCTCGTTTCCGCTCAGGGCCGTTCCGTCTCGGCGGAAGAGCTATTGGAGCGGGCGTGGGACGAGGCGGCCGACCCGTTCACCCAGGCGGTGAAGGTCACCGTCAGCAGGCTACGGGCGAAGCTCGGGGCCCCGCCGGTCATTGAGACCGTGCCGAAGTCGGGCTACCGGATCTGAGCCATGCTCCTCCGCGGACGCCTCTCTCAACGCCTGGCAACGATCGGTCCCGGTCCGCACCTCCCCCGTCGCACTGTGAGGTTGCGGCTCACCCTCCTGTACGGTTCCCTCTTTCTCGTGTCGGGCGCCGCCTTGCTGGTCGCCACAAACTTCCTCGTTGACCGGGCAACCGGCGTTACGGGGGGAACTCGGTCGTCGTCGTACACCGCGGTAGGGACATGACCCTGGCCGAGGCCAAGAACACCAAGGGAGCGGGGTCTGACGTCGTCTATCGCGGTAGGGAGATGAGCCAGGCCGAGGCCAACCAGATAAGGACCGGGGCCCTCAACCAGCGGGACAACGACGTCCGCACCCTCTACGATTACTCACTCGTCGCCTTCGGGGCCATGGTCGTTCTCTCCACGCTTTTCGGGTGGGTCGTGGCCGGCAGGGTCCTTCGCCCGCTGCGCGCTCTCAGCTCGTCGGCCCAGAACATCTCGGCGACGAACCTGCAGTGCCGCCTGCCCCTCGACGGCCCTGACGACGAGCTGAAAGAACTCGGCACGACCTTCAACCAGTTGCTCGACAGGCTGGAGCGGTCTTTCGAGTCGCATCGGCGCTTCGTGGCTAACGCGTCGCACGAGCTTCGCACCCCTCTGGCCCGTCAGCGAGCAATCGCCCAAGTGGCGCTGTCGGACCCCGACGCGACGGCCGAGAGCCTGCGCGCCGCCCACGAGCGGGTGCTGGCCGCAGGAGCGCAGCAGGAGCGGTTGCTCGACGCCCTCCTAACCCTCGCCCGGGGAGAGGCGGGCTCGGGCCGCCAAGAGGCACTTGACCTCGCTGCCATCGTCCGAGGCGTACTCGGCCACCCCCCAGGGGAGGTCGCAGCGTTCGCGCTGCGCCTCGAGCCGTCCCTTGCCCCCTCACCTCTTGTCGGGGATCCCCACCTGGTCGAGCGGATGGTGGCGAACCTGGTCAACAACGCGGCTCGCTACAACGTCCCGGGTGGAACGATCAGGGTTTCCGCGATGACCATGGCTGGGCGGGCGGTCCTGTCAGTCGAGAACACCGGGCCACAGGTGCCACAAGCACACGTACAGCGTCTGTTCCAACCGTTCCAGCGGATGGCCCGGGACCGTACCGGCCGTGGCGACGGGATTGGGCTGGGTCTCTCGATTGTGCAAGCGGTCGCTTCATCCCACGGCGCCGAGGTCGATGTCAGCAGCCGGAACGAGGGCGGGCTGGCGATAACGATCAGCTTTCCGCCAGTCCCCGCCGGTGCCGGCAACGAGCTCCGCGGTCCCGAGCCCCCAGTTATTTATGTGCGGCCGATGGCCGAAGGGCAAGGGCGGCGGTGACGGCCAGGATGACGAGCAGGGCACCGGTGAAGAGCAACATGGCAGTCTGGGCGCTCACATAGAGAGTGCTGACCCCGATACCCAAGACCGGGACGACAAGCCCCAAATAAGCGAACAGGAACAGGCTCGATGCCGCCTCCCCCCTCCGGGCCGGCTCGGCCAGGCCCACGTAGGCGGCAAGCGCAGATTTGAATAATACGCCGGCCCCCGCGCCAGCCAGTGCTCCGCCGACCAAGAACGAGGCCAAATTGGCGTCCTGCATGGCGACGGCGACCACGACGAGCCCGATTGCTTGGGAACCGATGCCGGCCAAAACCCGGGCGTGGTTGGCCAGACGTCCGGTGGCAGTCTGGGCCAGCGCGGCGGCGCCGAAGACTATGAAGGGCACAACGCCGGCCAACAGGCGGCTGGGATGGTGCAAAGTTACGGCGACGAAGCTGGGCGCCAGCGACGTGAACAAGCCGAACACAGCGAAACCGACGAAGGCGCCAGTCGCGGCCATCACCGCGGTGGCCCGGTCCTCGTGACCGAGGGTGATGCGCTGAGGCCGGTAGCGGGGCCGGACTGTCGGGGGACGGACCGTCTCGGGCACAAAGGCCAGCCCGACGATGGCCAGGAGCAGCAAAGCAGCAAAGACCGCGTAGGGGACAACAAGCGGCGGAGCCACGAATTGAGCCAACGCTCCCGAGACCAAGGTGCCAACCCCGAGACCCCCAAGGTTCGCTGCAGTGGAGACGACCTCGAACCGGCCAGCACCAGAGCCGGGCCGGCCGAGCGCATGGAGATCTCGTAAGTGTGCGGTGGCAGTGGCTGTGATCATGCCGATGCCCAGCCCACTGACGACACGGCCGAGGACCAGCCCGGCGAGGGCCGGCCACGCCAGGAACACGAAGGCCGCGACCACCTCGAACCCCAGAGCCGGCACGAGGACGCGCCGGCGCCCCAGCCAGTCAGAGACGTGGCCCGCCAGGAGCAGGCTGACCATCACGCTCACGGCATAAACGGCAAAAACAATGCTCACGAGGAAGGACGTGAAGCCGTCGCGATCCTGGTATAGGACGTACAGCGGCGACACGCCTATTCGTCGCCCAGTCGGGTCTTTCGGCCACCGTCCGGTCCCTGGAGAGGGAGCTTGGCGCCGCTCTCTTTTCGCGCACCACGCGTCACGTAGAGCTGACCGCGGCGGGCGCCGCCTTGCTGGACGAAGCCCGCCGCACCCTGGCGTCGGCTCGCGCCGCAGCCGAGGCGGTCGCCGCCGTCGAAGGGCTCCGGCGAGGCACCTTGTCCATCGGGATAATGCAAGCCACCGACCTGTTTTTTGACCTTCCCGGCCTGCTGGCCAGCTACCGTCGCACCTATCCCGGCGTCGAACTCAAGCTGCAGCAAGCGAGCTCGGAGGATCTTGGCCGGCTGCTCAGCGCCCACGACCTCGACGTCATCTTCAGGGCAGGCTCCGCGGAAGGATCTGCGGGCCAGGTGTCGTTCGACATCGCCGGGTCGCCCCTGGTCGTCGTCTGCAGTCCTGAGCAGGGCCTAGCCACTAAGGACGCCGTCAGCCTGCTGGCCCTGGCCGAGGTCACCCTGGCCGGCTAGCCACCCGGGTGGGGAGTACGATCACTCTCGGACCTCGCTCTGCGTTCGGTTGGAATTGAACCGCGCTATGCCTTCGAAGTCAACGACACCGCCACATTGCTCGACCTGGTCGAAGCCGGCCTCGGTGTCGCGATTGTCCCCGAGGCCATAGCCGCTCCGAGGAGGTCGCGGCTGCACTTGCTGACGGTAAGTGGCCGGCAGTGGCTGTGGCGGGTCAGCGTGCGGGCCTTAGCCCCCGGCCCCTCGAACCCTGCGGCGCGCGCCTTCTGGACGATGTTGACCGCTGACTAGGCATTAAGGGCACGCTCGCTCCCATCGACCCATCGGTCGTCTCGTCCTTACCCACCACACGGTTTGGCGGGCTCCTGAGTTGGCCACCAGGTACGTTTGACGGACCAGCGATTATTCAAAGCCCAGGTGCGGATAAAGGAGAGCGTTATGACCGGAGGAAGCCCGGAGCTACCTGTGTTGTTTTGCTTCGACGGGTCTGAAGGGTCACGACGTGCCTTGCGGGCGGCATCGGAACTGATCGTCCGACCGGTAGACGCGGTCGTGCTCACGGTATGGGAAAGCCTGGCGACGCGCTTGGCTCGCACCGGGGCTTTCGTAGGCGGTAGTGCGGCCGCCGGCGCTGACCTGGACGGGGAGGAAGCGTCCTATGCCACGTCGGTGGCGGAAGAGGGGGCGCTCCGGGCGAACGAGCACGGGTACAGAGCCATAGCCATGACCAAGGAGTCCTTCGATGGGGTGGCCCAGGCCATCCTTGAAACAGCCGATGAGCTATCAGCCCGCCTGATCGTGTGTGGTCAACGGGGCCGGGGCGCCGTACGTTCCGCGTTGCTGGGCAGCGTTTCTCACACCCTGGCGTCGCACACCCGACGCCCGATCCTCATCGCTCCAGAAGTTCAGTCGGCGGCTCGAGAAACAGCTTGAGCAGGTGAAGTACAGGTACGCAGTTACCATTGGACTGTGAGCGCTACACCGGCCAAGTCGGACAGTGAACTGACGGAGCAGGAGCGCGCCAAGCTGGAGAATGCTCATCGGCGATTACGCGAGGCCGTCGTTGCATATGAGCGGATCCTTGGCTACGCGCTGCAACCAGGTAAACCGGTACCGGTCCAAGACTTCGACAAGGTGGCAAGTGCCCAGGCAGAGGTCGAAGCGGCCGAGCGGGAACTTTGGCAAATACGTGAAGAGGTCCTCGGCTGGCCGCGGCCGTCCTGGGCACCCCGGGCTACCCACGTCGCTGATTGGTTCTCCGCTGAGGACGCCGTCTATGACGAAGCCGCCGAGGCGGGACAGCCATCGCCGCCTTAGACCGCGGACGAGTCCTGTTAGTTCCTTTCACATACTCAGATCTGCAGGGTTCGAAACGTCGACCGGCATGTGTGGTGTCCACTCGGGCCCACAACGACGCCCACGGCGATGTCGTGTTCGCCATGATCACGAGCAGTAGTACCCGGCTCCAATTCCCTCAACCAGGTGACTTTGTGATCGACGACTGGAGAACAGTTGGCCTCCTGTTGCCGTCGGTCGTCAGGACCGCCCGCCTGCTTGTATTGGAGCATCGTGAGATTGGGCGGGTGCTCGGCGACCTTACGTTGGCAGACCTTCGCGGTGTTGACGCCGCGTTGCGCCTGGTGCTTGGCCTGTAGGGCTCCCACCATCGTGTTTTACTAAAGAACATGGAACAGATCTGGTTCATCACCGGCTCTTCTCGTGGCCTGGGCCGTGCCCTCGTCCGAGCTGCCCTTGACGCCGGCGATCGCGTGGCGGCCACTGCCCGCCAACCGGCGCAGCTCGACGACCTCGTTGCCGACCACGGGGAGCGCCTGCATAGCATCGCCCTCGACGTCACCGACGGTCGAGCCGCCCAGCACGCCATCAGCGAAGCCCACCGTCGCTTCGGCCGCCTCGATGTCATCGTCAACAACGCCGGCTATGCCAACGTCTCGCCCATCGAGAGCGCCGACGATGGCGACTTCCGCGCCCAGTTCGAGACGAACTTCTGGGGTGTCTACAACGTTTCCAAGGCTGCCATCCCCTTCCTGCGAGAACAGGGCGGCGGGATTGTCATCCAGATCTCCTCGATGGGTGGACGTGTCGGCGGCTCACCGGGGATCGGGTCGTACCAAGCCGCCAAGTTCGCCATCGACGGTTTCAGCCGGGTGCTCCAAGCCGAGACGGCGCCATTCGGGGTGAAGGTGATGGTCGTCGAGCCGAGCGGGTTCCGCACCGACTGGGCAGGGTCCTCGATGACCGTCCACGCCATACCCGAGGCTTACGAGTCCACGGTGGGCGTCATGAACAGTCGCGTCCGCCAGAGTGCAGCCGGCCCGGCGGGTGACCCAGCACGCGCCGCCGAGATCGTCGTCCGGGTCGCCAAGCGCCACGACATTCCCTACCACTTGCCTCTAGGGGTGAACGCTGTCGAAGCTTCGGTCCGTCTCGACGAGCATCTCCTGGCCGACGACCGAAAATGGCAGGAAGTCAGCCGCTCCGCCGATTTCAGCGAACCGTACCCGCCGCAGTTCCCCGCCGACGTACCAACCTAGACTATGGCTAATCCTCGCCTGCTCCCGTGCCGATGCGGCCTCGGGACAGGGTCTCCCCGGCAGGGAACAGCGGCCCGACGGAGCGCTAGGACACCAGGGACGCTTCAAGGGTGATCTCGGGCACGCCAGCCAGAGCTCTGCTCACTGGGCACCCGACCTTGGCCGCGTTGGCGTGCTCGACGAACGAAGCCTCGTCCAGCCCGGGCACCTGTCCCACCGTGACAAGGGCGATCTTGGTGATCGTCGGCGCGCCGTCGACCGGTCTCAATGTCACGGTGGCGTCCGTCTTCACCGAGTCCGGCGGGTGCCCGGCCTGGGCCAGCATGTTGGACAGGGCCATGGAAAAGCAAGCTGCGTGAGCGGCCGCGATCAACTGCTCGGGGTTGGAGCCGGGGCCGTCCTCGAAGCGGGATTTGTAGGTGTACCCGCCACTGATGGTGCCGCCGGCGACGAAGGTGCCGGACCCAGTGGGGAGATCACCCTTCCATTCCGCAGATCCCTTGGCAGGCATCGCTTTCTCCTTCTCTTTCATCTCTGACGGTTGTGACAGGGATCATCCTCTTTTAGGGGTGGCCTGTCCCGACGATACGGACGGTCAACCGTTCTACCGCGAACGTGGCCAAGACCACCAGAACGACGAAGACCGTACCCTCAGACGGATGCCACCAAGCGTCGGTCACTGAGTTCAGAACGTCCAACTTGGTGGCCCGATTTGGTTGCAGGTCATGACGGCTGGCCAAGGAGCGCGGCGATTCATAAGAGACCACCGTCTGCCCGCCGTCCGACCACACGAGTACCTTTAGTGGTAGGGCGAGCGCGGCAAGCGGAGCGGCGGTCATGACCTGAGCAGCAAGACGGGGTTCACCAAACATCACCAGCACTGTTTGGGGTACTTCCACCCCAACCATCTGCGCCTCTTGACCCAGGTCGATCATGGCAAAAAGGGTCAGATGCTTGACGGTGACGATGTCCACGAGTCAGCATCGCCGTACACAACGATCGCCCCGCTCGTCCCCTTCTCGGCGGCGCCAAGCATACTGTCAAGAATGCCGCGCTCGTGGAGGCGATCGACAAACACGGGGCCCGGGGACATACCCGAGCTCCTCACGCCGACGCCGGGTTCAAGCTCTCCAACCCGGGTCGAGGTGCATTGGCAACAGCCTATATCGTGCTACCCGATCCCGAGCAGTGTGCCGGCGTTCTGGTCGAGGATAGCCCGGGCCGCGCTGGCGTCGACGTGGGGATCGTTGATGTACTCCACCGCCCGCACGAAGGTGTCGCCCGCTTCGTAGGGAAAGTCGGTCCCGAGTACGAGCCGTTCCGCGCCAAAGGACTCGATGGCACACTTGAGTGCGGGGACGTGCCCGTGGCCGACGGTGTCGTACCACATCCGACGCGAAGCCACGCTTGGGGGTTCGGGCGTTTCGGGCGCCTCCCAGCGATATTGGTCGTCGGCTCGCTGCAGCAACATCGGCAGCGCACCGCCAAGGTGTGAGTTGATGATCGTGATGTTCGGGTAGCGGGTGGGGATACCCGCCGTAATTAGCTGCATTATGGAAATGGTGTCCTCGACCGGCGCTCCGACCATCCAGGTCAGGTGGTAGTCGCCGATCAGGGGTGAGCAAGCGCTGTTGCCCGCTGGGTGCAGGTAAAGGGTCGTACCGCGCTCGTTGAGCGCCGCGAAGATGGGCTCGAAATCAGGTTGGACCAAGGCGCGACCAAGGACCGTGGTGTTCATGACCACGCCGACCATTCCCAACTCGTCCAGCGCGCGGCCCATTTCCTTGATGGATGCATCAATGTGCGGCAGCGGAAGTGCAGCGAAGGCCCGGAAGCGATCGCGCCGCTGGTCGACCAGCTCGGCGTACTCGTCGTTGACGAACCGAGCTAGCTTCATCGTTTTGTCCTGGTCCTCACCATACGGCAATTGCGGGGATGCGGAGAGCACCTGCATCTCTACCCCAGCCCGCTCCATCAGACGCAGCCGGGCATCCAACTCTGCGCCGCCTCCAGCACCCGTGCCACGCTGCACGTCAGTATCGGTCTTGCCCAGCTCCACCAGCCGATCGAGGTAGTCGTCGGTCCAGTAATGCGCATGTACATCGATCCTCATGACACTCTCGACCTCTCTTTTCCCTTCTTACCGTAGACGCCATGAGCGCGGGCTGGACTTTGTTATGGGAGAGCTCTCGAGGCGGCCAGAGGCCTCAGGTTAAACCGATCTCTTGATAGAAGATCTGGTTGCCCAGAACAGGAACTCCTCGTCCATCCTGCCCTGGTGGTTCCAGATCCTGACGGTACACATATTGATCGCGAACGCCCTCCCGGTGGGCGCCACGGTGCCACCCTTGCCGTCCGGCATCGGCTGGGTGAAGGTCCCTTTCATCACGCCCATTACGGCGGTGAGGTTGTCCTTGGCGACGCGCAGAGGGTGGACCTCGATCCGTACGTCTGGGGCCCAGACGGCCAGACCCGCGTAGTCTTTTCCTCCCCTGGCTCGCCTTCGGCCACGGGGCATGCGACCGGACAATGGCCTCCGTCTGGGAAGCAGCCCGCGTAAGCAGAGGGCACACCGGCGCTGCTCCCAACTGGGGCGCGTAGTGCAACGTCCTATCTCCCTCCACTCGGAGACTACGCGTTAGGCGGGACTCGCCAAACCAAGACCCCAGTTGACAATGGCCTCACCGGAGCGACCGCTTCGGCATAGGACAGTTCGAACTCGGAGGTTGTCATGGGTAACATTCGCAATGTCGTTCTCATGCACGGTGGCTTCGTAGACGGATCTGGTTGGCAGGGCGTTTACGACCTGCTGAAGGCCGATGGCTTCAGGGTGACCATCGTGCAGAACCCGACCATCTCGCTGGAGGGCGACGCGGCGGCTACAAAGATCGTGCTCGACGCCCAGGACGGACCGGCGGTCCTCGTCGGCCACTCCTATGGTGGCGCGGTAATCACCGTGGCCGGAACGCACGACAAGGTCCCGGCACTCGTCTACATATCGGCGTTCGCGCCCGATAAAGAGGAGTCAGTAAACACGCTCATATCGGGCCTTCCGACCGAAGGGCCGCTGCCGCCGATCCTGCCCCCTAAGGACGGGTTCTTGTTCCTTGACCGGGAGAAGTTCGCGGAATCGTTCGCTGGTGACCTGCCGGAAAAACAAGCGGCAAAAAATGCCGACCGGGACCCTCGAGCGACCGGAGAAAACGTTCGGGGAACCGTGGGTTCTCAAGGAAATCTGGTTGGGTTTTGGCACCAGGCCGGCCAGGCTCGCGGCGACTGGTGGCCAACGCGAGCGGGGACCGGGTCGTGAGGCGACCCAACCATCCGGCTGCCGTCACCGCCGCCGGCTCGGCCACTGCTCCGGCGTCGGCGTGGTCTCCGTTCCGACATCGCCTGTTCGCCGCCATGTGGGGCGCGCAGTTCGTGAGCAATGTCGGCAGCTGGATGCAGACGGTGGCGGCCCAGTGGCTCATGCTGAGCCTGACCACCTCGGCAACGTACGTCGCTCTGGTCCAGACGGCGGCCGGTCTGCCAGTCGTACTGTTCGCAATATTGGCCGGGACGATAGGTGACTTAGCCGACCGTCGCCGCTTCCTGCTCGGGGCCCAGACCTTCATGCTGTTAGCGGCGGGAGCTCTAGGCGGACTGGCCATCGCCGGGTTGGTGACGCCATGGGTCCTGCTGGCGTTGCTGTTCGCCGTCGGGACCGGGCAAGCGCTGACGGCGCCGACGTGGCAGACACTGCAGCCCGAGCTGGTCAGCCCGGACGAGCGTCAACAGGCGATCTCGCTCGGCTCGGTAAACCAAAACCTGGCCCGAGCCATAGGACCGGCCATCGGTGGTGCCCTCCTGGCCGTGACCAGCGCGGGCACTGTTTTCCTGGTCAACGCGGCCAGCTTTGCCGCCGTCATCGCGGTTATTTGGGCCTGGCACTCCACCCGCCCTCCGGATGCCCTGCCGCGAGAGCACGTGGGTGAGGCAGTCCGCGCCGGAGGCCGTTACGTCGCCGCCAGCCCCGTGTTGCGCGTCGTCCTGGCCCGGGCCGCCTTGTTCATCTTCTTCGCTAGTGCCATATGGGCCTTGCTGCCATTGACGGCGCAGTCAGTACTGCACTTGGGTTCGGGAGGTTACGGGCTATTGCTCGGCAGCGTCGGTATAGGTGCCGTGGTTGGGGCGGCCTCGCTGCCAAGGCTGCGCGCCCGTCTCTCACCGGACGGCATGTTGGCGTTTGGCTCCGTTGGGCTCGCAGCAGTAACTCTGCTGCTCGCCTACGCCCACTCGACCGCCGCGGCCGCCGTCGCCCTGGCGGTGGGCGGGGCGTGCTGGGTCACGGCGCTATCGACCCTCAGCTCGCTGTACCAGCTGTCACTCCCGCAATGGGTCAAGGCCCGGGGGATGTCCTTTTACCTGATGGTCTTTCAGGGTGGGAACGCGGTGGGCAGCGCCGTTATGGGCGTGGCGGCCTCGCGTGCGGGGTTGTCGACTACCCTCACCATCGCGGCCGCCGGGCTAGCCCTCGGCCCGCTTCTGGCGTTGGTGTGGCGCTTCCACCCCCTCCCGCCCGAGGACCTTCTGCCTGGCGGGGACTGGCCCGCGCCTCACTTGGCCTCGGACCAGGCGCCGGGTGGGCCGGTCCTGGTTAGTGTCGAGTACTGGGCACGGCCCGGCCTTGAAGACGAGCTAATGACGGCCCTGCAGGACACGAGGTTCAGTCGGCGGCGCACCGGGGCTACGTCATGGCGAGCCTGGAGCGACGCCGCCAACAGGGCCCGGGTGCTCGAGCAGTTCGTTGTGGCGTCGTGGGACGAGCATCTACGGCAGCACGAGCGGGTGACGAAGCGCGACCAGCACCGCCTGGACCGGCTACGCGAAATGACCGACCCAGCCCACCCGGTCACCGTGACGCACTGGCTAGCCCATAGCCATGCGAGCCGGGTGCCGTGACCCTTCCTGTTAGCGCCTCACGGGAACAGTGGTCAGAGCTTGTAGGAGTGCGCTCCTGCCCCGGCGAGGTTCCCTCCGTCGACTATTAGGTATTCTTCGCGGATCGGCCGGCCCTCGAGCCAGCACTCGAGGATCTCCCGCGTGCCGGCGGCGTAGCGGGCCTGAGCGGACAACGACGAACCCGAAATATGAGGGGTCATCCCGTGGTGGGGCATCGTCCGCCAGGGATGGTCGGCCGGGGCGGGCTGAGGGAACCAGACGTCACCAGCGTAACCGGCAAGTTGCCCGCTTTCCAGCGCCCGCACGATGGCGTCCCGGTCGCAGATCTTGCCGCGCGCCGTGTTGACGATGTACGCACCGCGCTTCATGGTCGAGATGAGCTGGTCATTGAAGAGGCCCTCGGTCCCCGGGTACAGCGGCGCGTTGATGGTGACCACATCACACAGAGGGACCATCTCGGCGGGGGTCGAGTGGTACGTAGCCCCGAGCTCGTTCTCGCGCTCAACGGGCAGCCGATGCGGGTCCGTGTACTGCAGCTTGACGTCGAAAGGCTTGAGCCGCTTGAGCACGGCTTCGCCGATCCGTCCAGCCGCCACGGTACCTACCACCATGCCCTCGAGGTCGTAGGACCGCTCCACACAGTCGGCGATGTTCCAGCCACCCCTCAGCACCCAACCGTACGACGGCAGGTAGTTCCGGACGAGGGACAGGATCATCATGACGACGTGCTCGGCGACGCTGATGCTGTTGGAGTACGTCACTTCCGCGACCGTGACACCAGCCTGAGCGGCGGCACCCAGGTCGACGTGGTCCGAACCTATGCCGGCGGTGATCGCCAGCTTCAATTTCTTGGCCTTGGCTATGCGCTCTGGGGTGAGGTAAGCGGGCCAGAAGGGCTGGGAGATGACCACGTCGGCATCGGGCAGTTCTCGCTCGAAAACCGAGCCCGGCCCGTCTTTGTCTGAGGTGACGACGAGTGTGTGCCCAGCACTCTCGAGGAACCGCCGCAAGCCCAGCTCCCCCGAGACACTTCCGAGCAGCTCGCCCGGCACGAAGTCAATTGACTCCGGGGTCGGCACCGTCTGGCCGCTCGGATAGGACTTGATCACAGGGACCGAGTCGCGGGCGTACTGCTTGGGGTAGCCATCGACTGGGTCGTCATAGAGCACACAGAGGACTTTCATTATCGGCTCCTTGACTAGCGGGAGTTATGTGGAGATCATCGCACACGGCTTACGGACTTGACCTTGACGGGGTGCCAACCCCGGTCACTTCATGCTCTGTGGGAAGCCGTTTCGGCGCTGGACGGCAGCTCAGATCTCGATCTCGGTCCCCATGACGATGGTGCGCTTGGCGGGGAGGGCGAAACTGTGGCCAGGGTTGGCAGCATTGTGGGCCAGGAACAAGAAGAGGTGCTTGCGCCACATCGCCATGCCGCGGCTGCGTCCCAGGGCCAGGGTGGCGTGGGAGAGGAAGTAGGTGGCGTCGTCGAGGTCGGCGTGGGCGAGTGCCGGCTCATGATTGGCGGCGTGCACTAAGGCGGTGGGGATATCGGGCCGGTCGAAAAAGCCGTAGTGCAGGTCCAGGTGCACGAGGCCGTCGGCGGTGGGACCGATGTCGGTGGCCCGAAGCTGGTCGTCGCGGCCCACATGGGCCTGTCGGCTGGCCCCGGCGGAGACGATGACGACGTGCTCGTGCAGGATGTTGTTCCGCTCGACATTGGCCCGCAGGGCCAGCGGGACGGTTTCGTCCGAAGGGTGGGGGAAGACCGCCGTGCCCGGCACTCGGAGCACATCGCGCCGGGCGAGGTCGGCGAGCAAGTCGTCCAGCGTGCCTTCAGCCTCGACCAGGCGGGCCACCACCCGTTGACGTCCGTGGCGCCAGGTGGTCATGACCGTGAACACGGCGGCGGCGATCCCGAGCGGCACCCATCCGCCATCGACGACCTTCGGAATATTGCCGGCGAAGAACGCCAATTCGAGACCGCCGAAGACGACCGTCATCAAGACGAGCTGCCAGGTGCGCCAGTGCCACTTCACCCGGGCCAGGACGACCAGCATGCAGGTCGTGGTCAGGAAGGTCCCCGTGACGGCGATCCCGTAGGCGCCGGCCAGCCGGGCCGAGCTGCGGAAGGTCAGCACCAGGACCAGGACGCCGACGAAGAGCGCCCAGTTGACGCCCGGCATATAGATCTGCCCGGCCTGGCGACGCGAGGTGTGCCGGACCTCCATGGGCGGCAGGAACCCCAGCTGTATGGCCTGCTTGGTCATCGAGTAGGTGCCCGAGATCACTGCCTGCGAGGCGATGATGGTGGCGGCCGTGGCCAGGACCACCGAAGGGAGGCGGGCCCATGGCGGCATCAGCAAGAAGAAGGGGTTGGACTTGTCGGCCTGGTCGCGCAACAACAGGCCCGCTTGGCCCAGGTAATTGAGCGTCAAGGCCGGGAACACCAGGGCGAACCAAGCGAGTCGGATCGGGGCCTTGCCGAAGTGCCCAACGTCAGCGTAGAGGGCCTCGGCGCCGGTGACGGCGAGCACCACGGCGCCCACGGACACGAACGCCAGGTCGGGGTGACCGCCTATGAAGGCGAAGGCGTAGGTGGGAGACAGCGCAACTAACACCCCTGGGTGGAGCGAGATGCCCCGGGCACCGGCCACCCCGATGACCACGAACCAGCACACCATCACCGGGCCGAACAGGGACCCGATGCGCTGGGTGCCCCGGGCCTGGACCACGAACAGGGCAGCGAGGATGACAGCCGACAGCGGGACGACCAGACTGGCCAAGCCCGGGTCTGGGAGCTCCAGGCCTTGCACCGCCGAGAGCACGGAGATGGCGGGCGTAATGACCGAATCGCCGTAGAACAGGCTGGCCCCGACCAGGCCGACCACGGCGATGGCTCCTGCCGCCCGGGCCCGGGTCCCAAGGGCGCGGCGCACCAATGCCGAAAGGGCCAGCACGCCGCCCTCGCCGTTGTTGTCGGCCCGCAGGACGACGGTGACGTACTTGACCGCCACGATGATGGTGAGCGACCACACCACCATCGAGATGACCCCGAGCACGTCGCCCGTGGTGGGCCCGATCCGGCCGCCGTCGATGGAAAAGACCGTCTGGACGGCGTACAGCGGGCTGGTGCC
This sequence comes from uncultured Acidimicrobiaceae bacterium, assembly GCA_963749305.1. Taxonomy (GTDB): domain Bacteria; phylum Actinomycetota; class Acidimicrobiia; order Acidimicrobiales; family Palsa-688; genus Fen-671. The sequence goes on along the minus strand of CAVVMN010000006.1, from coordinate 88,314 downwards.
GATGTCGCCGTAGACGACGCCCAACGCCCCTAAAACGAGCGCAGCGGTCCCCGCGGCGGCGGCAGGCGCCCGGTTGTCCCCACCGCCAGAGCCCGCATCCCCCGAAGCCCGGGCTTCGTTGTGCCCGCTTTCAGAAACGCCGGGATCCTTCTCCTCACCCGACGGGGTTGCCACCTCGTCGGGCGCCTCCTCCTGTCGGGTCGTGCCGCCCGGTATGCCGCCCCCGGTCGACGGCCCTATCTGTGAGCCGGTCTCGGTTGCGTCCCCGCGTCGTCGGCCGAATGGCACCGCACCTGTCTAGTACCACTGAGCTGGAACGGCGACGGAGGGCGCCGCTCCGTTTCGTCACGTGATATGACCAGGAGGTGAGCTCATCAGGTGTCGCTAGCGACCAGAGAGGCCAACCTTTCCGAGAGCCCAGAGACTTCCCTGAGCGGCGTGGTCAGGCTTGCTCGAATTCCGTGCGGATCTTCCGCGACATAGCTTCTGCCTCCTCGCCTTCGACGTCCTCCTCAGCTGGCGAGGAACGGGACGAACTGAGCAAGGAACTGGTCCGGCGTTTCGAGATGCGGGATATGCCCGCACTCGGGCACTACGACCCGCTCGCACCGCGGGATATCGTGAGCGGCCTGCGCAGAAAGCTGCACGAAGTCACCGAGCCTGGCCGCGTCCTCCGGTTTGGCGTACTGGCCGAGGGGCACGACGTGGTCTTTGGCGCCGACGATCAGTAGTGCCGGCGGCACGATCAGGTGGTATTCGTAACGGACCAGCTGCTGGTAGATCATCTGGAAGGTCAGTGCCGCCGCCCGGGCCACCGTGGGTAGTCCGGGCTCAAGGTGACCCGGACCAGGATGTCTCGTAGGCGCGGATGACCTCCGGCTCGGTCCAGTTCACCTCGTGCTCGTACAGCGTTTCTTCGGTCTGTGGAGGGATGCCGGTCCGGTAGTCCGCCAGGCCGAGCGGATCTTCGAGGACAAGATGGGTGACCCGGTCGGGGTTCATTAGCGTGAAGCGGGCCGCCGTCATGCCTCCGGTCGAGTGCCCGAGGACGGCGGAACGCCATCTTCAGCGGCTGCAGGTCACTGCTGAGCGAGAAGAACTGGACCGGGTAGGGGTACTCGTACTACTCCAGGCAAATGCCCAGAGCTGGCAATGCGTCAGGCATTGGTGTCTTCACATCCTTGGCTTCTGATGTGGCGCGGGAACCTGCATTCCTCCTCATGCTGCGTCACGCAGCGGCGCTCCGCATCCGCCATGCCAAGAGTGCTGCCACACGACACTTCGGCCACAGTTAACCCCTTCGGCCACAAGATCGGGCCTAGAGGGAGACGAGTCCAGCCTCCGTCCCCTCCAGGCCGAACTGGGACCGACTGCGAGACCTGGGTCGCCTAAGCGTTGCGGAGCAACAGCTTGCGGTCCCAAGTCACCCTTTCGGTCCCAGATAAGCAAATTCGCGACGTCTACACCGACGACGCCACTCGCATGACGATGGTGGCCTGGCTGCGCTACCTCGATTCGTTCATCACGGTCGACCAGAGCTGGTACATCGCCGAGCGCCAGATCATCCTCGAATGGAGCGAGACCCGGCCCCTTGGCCCGCCTACAGCCGGCTGATGTTGACCGGCCGGAACGCGATCGTGCTCGTCATGGCTCGGGCGATGGAGGTGGAAGCGTCCCATGCTCGACGATGTGCTCGTATATGGCTTCGAGTGCCTGGCTGAGTGGGCCGAGGAGATCTTTGGGCAGGCCTCCGAAGAAAAGGCGCCGGACAAGGTCGACGTGACCGGGGGCGGCTTCGCCTATCGCCCGCCGGCCGTCTCGGGTCAATTTGATCTCGGTCGCCCGCCTGTCCCGGGTGGCAAGGTTGCATTCGACCAGGCCGCGACCCTCCATTCGTCTGGCGTGATGAGACAAGCGGCTCCGCTCCCAACCGATCTGGGCCGCCAAAGTGCTGACCTGCATACGCTCGTCTGGTACTCCGCTGAGGGCGTTAAGAACGTCATAGTCGGCCAGCGATAGTTCGCTGTCCGCCTGTAGCTGGCGGTTCATCTCGTACCCAAGCCGTTGCTGGACACGCATGAAGGCAAGCCAGGCACGCAGTTCGTTACGACGCAGCCAAACATCCGACCGGGCTTGGTCTCGTTCGCCTTTACGTGACATATCACCCAGACTTTAGACGGATCCGGCCGCCGTTTGACATTACGTGACAAGTCACTTAATATGAGTGACATATCACGTAATGGTCGGCGTTGCTCGGCCAATCGGGTCTTTTCGAAGCACGGCCGGCTGCGCACCGGATTGGAGGAACTTCCATGACCAAAGCCGTCGTCCTCACCCATTACGGGGCCCCAGACGTCCTCGTCTGGAGTGACGTACCGATGCCCGAGCCAGGCCCAGGCCAGGTACGCATCCGGGTCAAGGCCGCCGGGGTCAGCCCCACCGACCCGAAGATAAGGCGGGGCGACCTCGAGGCCGTGTTCCCCCTTCCACCTAACGCAGTTCTCGGCTTCGAGGCAGCCGGTGTCGTTGACGCGCTCGGCCCCTCCGTCTCGGGGGCCCAGGAGGGTGACGAGGTCGCCTGTCTTCTTCTCAGTCTCGGCGGCTACGGCGAATATGCGCTCGCCTCCTCGTGGACCCCGAAGCCGCCCAATGTCAGTTGGAGCGATGCTGCCGCCCTACCGTCGTCGGCGGAAGCCGCGGTTGGGGTCTTGAAACAGCTAAGGGTTTCATCGGGCGAGACCCTGCTCATCCTCGGTGCGGCCGGCTCGGTCGGGATGATCGCCACACAGCTCGCCGTCTCACAGGGCGTGACGGTCATTGGAGCGGCGTCGCCGCGAGACCAAGATGTTGTGCGCGGCCTTGGCGGTGTCCCCGTCACCTACGGCCCGGGGCTGGCCGACCGGGTACGCGGAATCCGCCCGCACGTGGACGCGGTGCTTGATGCAGCCGGCAAAGGCCAGCTGCAAGATGCCGTCAACTTGGCGGGTGGGCCGGCGAGGGTGACGACCCTGGCCGGTGAACACGCTGCTGACCAGGGCGTTACGTTCTCGGCCGCCACAGCGGACCGAGCCCCCGAAGCTGTCGACCAGACCATGCCGCTCCTCGCCTCTGGCGTCCTCCGGCTCCGTCGCCAGCGTCAGCTCCCGATGGCCGACGCCGCCGAGGCCCATCGGTTGCTGGAAAAGGGCGAGTCCCACGAAAAGCTCATACTCGAAGCGCTATGAGCGCACAGAGGCGAGCGACCGTACGGCACCACGGATGGCTCGGGATGCACGGCCCGGTGACGGGTTCTGGGTGGACCTCGGGTGACTGCGGCGCCCCCCTCCCGGCAGAGGCCGGGCCTGGCCACCGGATGTGGGAGCCTGATGCTATGAACACGAGTCGAGCACCATGTCAATGATCGATTACGACGCCCGCCCGGTCACGCCCCAGGTCGTCCTGGTTGGCAACCGGGCATCCGCCGCCGGCTACAGGATCCGTGACTTCCTCAGCCGCAATGGCGTCCCCTACGAGTGGGTCGAAGTCGACAATTCGGAGCGGGTAGCGGCGTTGGTGCCAGAAGACGAAAGGGATCTTGACCGTCTACCTGTTTGCATCCTGCCAAATGGGGTGCGGCTCGCACCGGCCACGCTGGAAGGAGTCGCCGCCGGGCTCGGGATGGTGGCCGCCCCGACGTTGTCGGAGTACGACCTGACGATCGTTGGGGCCGGCCCAGCCGGGTTGGCGGCGGCTGTGTACGCCGCCTCTGAAGGGTTGCGCGCCGTAGCGGTCGAATCGGTGGCCCCCGGAGGGCAGGCGGGCACGACGTCGATGATCGAGAACTACCTCGGGTTCCCGCAGGGGATCAGCGGGAGCGAGTTGGCGACGAGGGCAACCGCGCAGGCCAGAAGGTTCGGGGCCGAAATCCTCCTCGCTCGGCGTCTCGCCGACATCGCAAAAGACGGCCCCGGTTATTTGGTTCGACTGTCGGACGGGGCAACGGCGCGCTCACGAGCCATGCTTCTGGCCACCGGGGTCGACTGGCGCCGTCTTGACATTCCGGGGATCGACGAACTCCTGGGCTCTGGCGTCTACTACGGCGCCGGCCCCAGTGAGGCGGTGACCTGCACCGGGTGCCGCGTGGCCATCGTAGGGGGTGGGAACTCAGCCGGCCAGGCGGTCGTGCGTTTCTCGCGCTACGCCGCGCACGTGACCTTGCTGGTGCGAGGCTCCAACCTCGAGTCATCGATGTCGCAGTACCTGGTCCGTCAAGTGGAAAAACTCGCCAATGTCGAGGTGCGAACGGGCTCGCAAGTGGTCGGCTTGGAGTCCGATGGGCACCTCGAAGCACTCATGGTCTCATCGGATGGCTCAGTGGCCCGCCTTCCAGCCGACGCGCTATTCGTATGTATCGGAGGTGTGCCACGCACACAGGGTGCTGCTCAGGTCGGACTTGCACTCGACGCCGCCGGCTACGTGCGCACAGGTGCTGCAGTTAGCTCATCCGCCGATGCGCTTGGGGAATGGCCGTTGTCGCGTCAACCGCTTCCCCTCGAGACGAACCTGCCCGGTTTGTTCGCGGCTGGCGATGTCCGAAGCGGGTCGATCAAGCGCTGCGCAGCTGCGATTGGCGAGGGCTCGATGGCCGTCGCTTTGGTGCACCAGCGCCTGGCCGAAATCGGCGGTGAGTGACGTGGATTTCCCAGGTACCACCGACCTATCCGGTGACCCGTCCGCGGCGGCCCGAGCGAGGAGGCCGTGGCGGAGTTCTCTAGGATGGCATCCGAGCCGCGAATCCGCGCTGTGGCCGGCGCCCTCGAGCGCAGCGGCATCATCGCTCGTGTTAGCAGTTCGGGCGAAGAAGCGAGACAGGTTGTGCAGTCCCTCCTCCCTGCACGAGCCGAGGTCTACAACAACACTTCCCGCACGCTCGAAGTCACCGGTATCGCAGAAGACATCGAGCGCTCAGGTCGGTACCAACCCCTTCGTCTGCGTCTCTACCAGATGGACCGCGAGATGCAGGGACGTGAGATGCGCCAACTCTCCGCCGCGCCCGATTGGGTGGTCGGCAGTGTCCACGCCGTGACGGAGGACGGGTCAATTCTGATCGCTTCGGCCAGCGGGAGCCAGCTCGGGCCTATTGTTTCCGGCGCCGGCCACGTGATATTCGTCATCGGTGGTCAAAAGGTCGTCCCCGATCTGAACACCGGACTGCGACGCATCTATGAGTACTGCTTCCCTCTTGAGGACGCCCGGGCCCGCCAGGCTTACGGGGTTCCCAGCGGGGTGAATAATCTCCTTGTCATCAACAACGCCGTCGTTCCGGCTCGTATCACCGCCATCTTGGTGAATGAGCCGCTCGGGTTCTGAGCCGATCGAGATTAGGAAACTGGTCATGAAAGCACTGGTGCCGCGTGGTTGATGAGCGGCCCGGGCTCTTCCCGCACCGCGGGAGCTGCCCACGGTGATCGGCGTGCGCGGGGCGCGGCAAAACAACCTGAAGGACGTCGACATCGACGTGCCCTTATGGCGCATTGTCGCCGTCGTCGGCGTGTCCGGGTCCGGCAAGACGTCGCTGGCTATCGGCACGCTTTACGCCGAGGGCCTGCAGCGGCTGCTCGACGGGCTGAGCACCTACAGCCGCCGGCGGCTGACCCAGGCCAAGCGACCGGACGTCGACCGGGTCGAGCACCTCCCGCCGGCGCTGGCGCTCCGGCAGCGACCGCCCATACCCGGGCCGCGCAGCACCGTCGGCACCATGTCGGAGGTCCTCAACGTGCTGCGCCTCATGATGTCGCGGTTGGGTTCACACCTGTGCCCCAATGGTCATCGCGTCGAGCCGTCAGTGGCGACGTACGCCGAGGAGATCGTGTGCCCGGTGTGCGGGGCTCACTTCGAGCACCCGAGCGCCGAGTCATTTGCGTTCAACTCGTACGGCGCCTGCCCGGCTTGCCAAGGCCTCGGCGTACGCTCCGAAGTTGACGTCAGCACGCTGGTGCCCGACCCGGACAAGACGATCGAGGAAGGCGCCGTGCTCCCCTGGAACTCGGGCGGGCGCCGGTTGTCGAGGTACGCCGCACAAGAGCTCGGGGTCCGCCTCGACGTGCCCTACAAGGCCCTCACCGAAGACGAGCGCAACATAGTTATCCACGGCGGACCGGTCCGGCGACAGGTGACGCTGCGATCGAGCAGGACCGGCCGGACTGTGCAACTCAGCGTCAACTACGACAACGCCGTCGCCGCCGTAGAGCGCTCCTTGCGGAGCGACAACGAGCGTTCGCGCCGGCTGGTGCAGCGTTTCCTGGTCACCCGCGTCTGTTCCGTGTGCCACGGGACCCGGCTGCGGCCTGAGGCACTGACATCACTGGTCGGTGGTCGCAACATGGCCGAGGTCAGCGCGCTCGGGCTAAAGGACCTGCAGGCCTTCACTGAAAGCTTGCCCCCCGGGCTGCCGGCTGAGCTCAGCCGAGTGACTACCGGTTTGCTCGCCGAACTGGACAGCACGCTTACGCCGTTACTAGATGTAGGGCTCGGGTACCTGACCCTCGACCGGGCGGGCGCCTCTTTGTCCACGGGGGAACGGCAGCGTCTCGAGCTCACCTCGACGGTGCGGCTCAGCACGACGGGAATGCTTTACGTGCTCGACGAGCCGTCGGTGGGGTTGCACCCAAACAACGTTGTGGGGCTGCGCAAGACGATCGCAGCCTTGGCCGTCAACGGCAACTCCGTCGTCATAGTGGAGCACGAGCGAGAACTGATCCGCACCGCCGACTGGGTCATCGAGCTGGGCCCGGGCGCCGGCGCCAAGGGCGGGAGAGTGATCGCTCAGGGCACCCCAGGCCAGCTAGAAAAAGACAAGGGGTCAGTCATGGGCCCGTTCCTGGCGGGCGCCCCGGCCGTGCCGGACCACCGGGCGGAGCGTGGCGCGCCCGACGGGCAAATCTCTATAGAAATCAATGCTCTATACAATCTACGCAACCTCACCGCCGCCTTTCCGCTACACCGCCTGACGGCGCTGGCGGGGCCGTCTGGAGCGGGTAAGACGGCGCTCGTCCTGGACAGCCTTATCCCGGCGGCGCGGGCGGTGCTCAACGGCTCGGCGCTGCCGAGCCATGTACGGCGTCTGGAGCTCGGCGAGATCCGCCAAATTGTCGAGATCGATGCCTCTCCCATTGGCCAAAACTCACGGTCGACGCCGGCAACTTACTCCGGGGCGTTCGACCAGATCCGCCGCATTTTCGCCGGTTCCGCTTATGCTCGGCGCCGGCGCTGGAAGCCTGGGCACTTCTCGTTCAACACCCGCGAGGGCCAGTGCCCGACCTGCCGGGGGCTCGGTCACATTGACCTGGATGTCCAGTACCTGCCCGACATCAGCGTCGAGTGCCCCACCTGCCACGGGGCCCGGTTTACTGACGCCACGCTCACCGCCCAGGTCGACGGCCTGACCATTGCCGACGTACTTGGCCTCAGCGTTGCCGACGCCCTGGAGCATTTTGGTGACCGGGCTCCAGTGGCGGCCGCCCTGCGGCCGATCAACGAGGTTGGCCTCGGCTACCTCCGGCTGGGTGAGCCTACGCCCTCGCTTTCGGGCGGCGAGTCACAACGGCTACGGATCGCCTCGCGCTTACGCAGCAGCCAGCGCGGGGCCCTCTACGTCTTCGACGAGCCGTCCACCGGGCTGCACCCATTGGACGTAGCCACATTGGTAGGCGTGTTCGACCGGCTATTGGAGGCGGGAGCCACCATCATCGTCATCGATCATGACTTAGACCTATTGGCGGCGGCAGACCACGTCATCGATATGGGGCCGGGCGGCGGCCCAGAGGGCGGGCGAATACTGGCGGCCGGGACGCCCGAGGACGTGGCCCGTTGCCCGACCAGCGTAACGGGGCCGTGGCTGGCCGAGTACTTGGCCATCCCCGAGTCGCCGTAAAATTGACGGGCCTGCTAAGGAAATCCCGGCTTCGACGGTCCGCCGGGGCGGGCACGATTTTCCGTGGGGGACGGCTCCGGAATCGTTGTACGACCCGAACTACGAAGCCAGGGGTGGATCAGTCCGCGGCGCAGCTGGCCACGCCCACCAGGGCGGTCGTGGCCGGGCGGTCATTTCCAAGCGGACCTGCCCTCAAAATCGAAGGCAGGTCCGCCGAAGTACAAGCTCATCGTCGTAATTGAAATTGCCTGCAGTTGGCGCAATAAGTGAGGTCAGGAGGCCGGGGTGTTGAGGATGGCCTCAAGCTCCAGGTTGATCTGGACCTTGTCGCCGACGACGACGCCGCCACCCTCCAGGGGGAGGTTGATGCTGACGCCGAAGTCGCTGCGGCTGATGTCGGTCGTGGCCGAGAAGCCGACCCGGTACCCGCCGTAGGGGTCTTTGGTGAAGCCGTTGATCTCGAGCTGGAAGCTGACCGGCCGAGTCACGCCGTGGACGGTCAAGTCCCCCTCGAGGGCGTAATCCCCAGACCCGCGGGGGCGTAGGCCCGTCGAACGGAACTCGAGGGTTGGGTACTTGTCGACCTCCAAGAAGTCGGCGGAGCGGATGTGGTTGTCACGGTCTACGTTGCTGGTGTCAAAGCTGGTGGCGTCGACCACGGCGGTGACGGTCGACTGCAACGGGTCGTCGGCGGTCACGATCTGGCCGCTGAACTTCTCGAAATGGCCCCTTACCTTGCTCACCATCATGTGTCGCACGGTAAACGACACGTCGGAGTGAGTGGGGTCGATATCCCAGGTGCCCGCGACGTAGCCAGGAATCTGAGTGGCGGTCAGGGTGGTCATGGTCCCTCCTTGTTATTGAACTCTCAACTACCTTACCGGTAGGAGTCAACGTGGTTGAGTATTCAACTATTCCCGGAAAGACTTATCATGAGATCGTGGAGGGGACGCGATGGTTGAGCGAGGACGAGCAACGGATCTGGCGCTCCTACCTGGAGGCCACCCGTCTGCTGTGGGAGCGGCTGGAGGCCGAGCTGCAACGGGACGCCGGCATGCCCGTGTCGTACTACCAGGTGCTGGTCCACCTGTCGGAGGCTCCCGGGCACGCCCTGCGCATGAGCGAGCTGGCCACGGCGACTGGTTCCTCCCGGAGCCGGCTGTCCCACGCCATGGCCCGGCTCGAGGAAGCTGGGTGGGCGGAGCGGCGCTCCTGTGCCACCGACGGCCGGGGCGAGGACGCTGTCCTCACCCCCCAGGGCCTAGCCGCCCTCGAGGAAGCGGCCCCAGACCATGTCACCGCAGTACGTCAGTACCTCTTCGACGTCTTGAGCCCCAGCCAGGCCCGTGAGCTCGGGCGCGTCTGCCAGCAGGTCATCGACGGCTTGCGGGCAGGTACGGAGTAAGCTTTCTGGGTGCGCTTCCTCGAACTGGGGGTGATTTCCGTCGAAAGTGGGCAGAAAACGCGCCCAGTTAGACCACCCGCACCCAGAAAAGCACCACCCGACGCCAACTCTTCACTTTGGCTGGCGCCGCGCCCATGCCAGCAGCGCCCGCCCCCGGGGTTCGAGCCGGCCTCCTAGACCTGCGTCGTTAGGCCCGAGTCGTTAGGCCTGCGTCGGACTAACCGCCGAGCGCCTTTCGGATGGCGGCAAAACGGGTCTCGTCTACGCGCCACCACACCCACCGCCCGCGTCGCTCGCCGATAAGGAGCCCGGCCTCCACGAGGACCTTGGTGTGGTGCGAGATCGTGGGCTGCGTCTTGCCTAGTGGCCCCTGGAGGTCACAAGAACAAACTTCGGTCTGAGACGCCACCAGCGACAGCAGCCGCAGCCTGACGGGGTCGCCGAGAGCGGCGAGGACCCGCCCGAGCTCAGCCGCTTCATCCTCGTCTATGGGCGTGTCGACCAGCGAGGGGCAGCACAGGTCGTCAATGACGTTTGCCTCGGTGAGCTTGTCGATGCGCTTGGTCATGAGTCAATACTTGCACATTGACAGCGATCTATGTAAGGGCTATGCTGACATCGATACTTGTCGATGATATCGATCACCGCCAATGTCATGGAGGTCTCACCGTGTCCCGTGTCCAGCTAGCGCTGAACGTCGCCAACCTCGAAGAATCAGTTGAGTTCTACTCCCGGTTGTTCGGTACCGGGCCGGCGAAAGTCCGCCCTGGGTATGCGAACTTCGCCATTGCCGACCCGCCGCTCAAGCTGGTCCTCATCCAGGATGCCACCAGGTCGCCAAGCTCGCTCAACCACCTGGGCGTCGAGGTCGATAGCGTCGCCGAGGTCTCGTTGGCGAAGGACCGGCTGGCCGGCGCCGGCGTGGCCACTGAGGTCGAGGACCAGGTCACCTGTTGCTACGCCGTGCAAGACAAGGTTTGGGCCATGGGCCAGACGGGGCAAGCTGGGAGTTCTACACGGTCCTGGCCGACGCGGAGATGCCGGACGGCCATCTGTGCGTTGACAACGAAAGCGAGGCGACGTGTTGCGCCGCCTCCGCTGGTAACGCGGGCAGGCGCTCACCCGCTACTTGTTAGCCGGAGAGGGATACGGATTACTCGCAACGCGGACGACGTGATGGTGCCGCCGCTTTGGAGACGGCTCCTGGCCGAGTTCCTCGGCAGTGCCTTCCTGGCTGCCGCGGTCATCGGCTCGGGGATCGCAGCCCAGAACCTCTCTCCGGGCGCGGTCGGCCTCGAGCTGTTCGAGAACGCGGCCGCCACCGCGGCCGGCCTGTTTGCCATCATCTTGATGTTCGGCCCCATATCCGGGGGCCATTTCAACCCCATCGTGTCGTTCGTGGACGCCGCCTTTGGTGGCCTGCGCTGGAAGGAAGCCGCTGCCTACCTCCCCACTCAGGTCGCCGGGTGCATCACCGGGGCCGTGGTCGCCAACTTGATGTTCTCTAAGGCGGCTGTTTCCATATCGACCAAGCACCGGGCGTCGGGCGCTCATTTCTTTTCCGAAATCGTCGCTACCCTCGGGTTGCTGTTAGTGATCTTCGCCCTGGCCCGCACGGGCCGGGGCCACCTGGCAGCGGCGGCCGTTGGCGCCTACATCGGGGCGGCTTATTTCTTTACCAGTTCGACCAGTTTCGCCAACCCGGCCATCACCGTCGGCCGCATGTTCTCCAACACCTTTGCCGGGATCGCACCCTCGTCGGCCCCGTCGTTCATCGGCGCCCAGGTGGTAGGCGGCGTCGTCGCCGTCGGCGCCATCAAGGCCCTCTACCCTCGCATTACCCCGGCGGAGGCGGCCAACGTGGTGATCCCCCATGCTTCGCCAGACGGCACTGACAAACAGACTGCCGTTGGCCCGACTGAGACCCCATCCCTCCATACCTGAAGCGTCCCCCTCCTAAGGCCCACTAGCAGAGGAGCCAACATGCACTTGGTCGCCATCGGGGGCAGCGACGCCGGCATCTCGGCCGCGCTCCGCGCTCGGGAACTCGACCCGAGCGTCGACGTGACCGTAGTCGTGGCCGACGCCTACCCGAATTTTTCCATATGTGGCATCCCTTATTACATCTCCGGCGAGGTCGTCCACTGGCAGGACCTCGCCCACCGAAGTTACGCCGACCTGGAGGCGACGGGGATGCGGTTACGGCTCGAAACCGAAGCGACAAGGATCGACGTCGAGGCGCACCAGGTCTGGCTCCGCAACCTCGACGGCAGCGAGGAGCCGCTTTCCTACGACCGTCTGGTCGTAGGCACTGGTGCCGTTCCGGTGCGGCCGCCCATCGAGGGCCTGGCCGGGCCCGCCGCCCTCGGCGAGGCCGACGGGGTGCATTTGTTGCACACCATGGGCGACACGTTCTCCTTAGGGCGCACGCTCGACGACCAAAGCCCGGCCACAGCGCTCATCGTCGGGGCGGGTTACGTCGGGCTGGAGATGGCCGAGGGCCTAACCATGAGAGGCCTGCTCGTGGCCCAGGTGGAGATGCTGCCCGAGGTCCTCCCCACCGTCGACCTAGAGCTGGGGGCGTTAGTCCGGGAGGAGCTGACCGCCCAAGGGGTGGATGTCTCCACATCGACCACCGTGCGGAGCGTGGCTCGCGCCCCATCAGGGAGCCGCGGGCGGATTGCCGTCGAGGGGTCCGACGCCAAGGGCGACCGCTGTACCTTCTTCGCCGACCTGGTCCTGGTGTCGGTGGGAGTTCGGCCCGACACGAGCCTGCTCGTGGCCGCCGGCGCCCAGACCGGCGTCCGGGGAGCTCTCGTGGCGGACGAGGGAATGCGTACCGGCCTCCCCGACGTCTACGCCGCCGGCGACTGCGTCGTCACGCTCCATCGGCTTCTGGGGGTCACGTACCTTCCCCTTGGCACCACGGCTCATAAGCAGGGGCGGGTGGCGGGCGAGAACGCCGTTGGCGGTCAGGCCATTTTCGCCGGCAGCCTCGGCACCCAGGTGGTGAAAGTGTTCGACCTGGTGGCGGCCCGCACCGGCGTCCGCGACCACGAAGCGGCATCGGTTGGCTTCAAGCCGGCCACCACGCAGAGCTCGCCCGACGACCACAAGGCCTACTATCCGACGGCCCACGCCATCACGACCCGGGTAACCGGCGACACCGAGTCGGGCATGTTGCTGGGGGCGCAGCTCGTCGGCCGGCGCGGTACCGAGATTGCCAAGCGGGTGGACGTTTTTGCCACCGCCATTTACAACAACATGACCGTCGACGCCATGAGCGAGCTCGACCTTTCCTACACCCCACCACTAGGTTCGCCCTGGGATGCCGTCCAGGTCGCCGCCCAGGCGTGGGCACGCGACCATGAGCTGGCTGAGCAACGGAGAGCTCTCTCGGGAGCCTAACAAGCCGGGGCGAGCCAGGCGATCGCCTTGAACAGGCTTGTGTCGCTCGTGTCGGTGTGCGTGCAAGCGGCTCTGTGGTAGTACGACGACAACGCGCCGAGGACGCGCCCGCTCAGCAGACCGATACTCCGGACGGCATACAACTTGTCCACTGCGAACGAAAGGACGACGCCGACGCCGATGTTGATCGCGCGCCGAGCAAGCAGCGTCGCGGCTACCGCGCTCGCCGTCGTCGGGATGTTGGCAACCCAGGCACCAGCGACCGGCGCACCAGTGCTGGGAAGGCGCACCGTCAGTTTCAGCAGTCGGTTAGGCCCACAGGACTACAGCTGGACGGTCCCCGTCGGCGTGGCGACAATCACTGTCAACGCCTACGGCGGGCAGGGAGCCGGGGGCGACGCCCTTCAGTTTGCGCCTCTGGGCGGCAAGGGCGCCTACGTGCACGCGAAACTCACCGTCGACCCGGGCCAGCGGCTGGTGATCCATGTCCCGAGCCTTGTCGGAGGCTCCTGCAGTTCCGAAGGTGGCGGAGGCGAGGCGGCCCTCGTCGCGCCCTCGGGCGCCGACCTCGTTGTCGCCGGCGGTGGCGGTGGCAGCGCCGTTGGGTTGTCGCCCAAGGTGATCGAACCAGAGGGACCCAAGCCGATCGAGGGAGGCGCCGGAGGGGCGAGCGGGCCGCAGCTACCCGTTCGCCGGCCCATTATTCCTGCCTTGTGGCGGGACCCCTCGGACCTTAGCTTTTCACGGAAGGCGCCTGTCGCTCGAAGGGCACCCCTCTTGACAGACTGAACAGACAGGTCTACCTTTAGGAGTCAGATTGGTTAGACCGGTCTACTCAGAGGAGCGACCATGAGCGTCCACAGCAGTCCTACCGCCAACCAGTTGGGCACAGCGCTGGTGACGGGGGCGACGTCTGGTATTGGGCGAGCTACTGCGCTGCGGCTCGCCCGTAATGGTTGGTACGTCGTAGTGCACGGCCGCAACCCTCAACGCGGCGACGAGGTGGTGCACGAAGTCGAAGCGCAGGGGGGCCGGGCTCGGTTTGTGGCCGCCGACCTCAACGACTTGGCTTCGGTGCGAGCCCTGGTCGACGAGGTGGGCGCCGTGGACGTCCTGGTCAATAACGCCGGGGCGTCATGGTTCGGGGCGACGGCGGAGCTAGACGAGGCAACCTTCGACGACCTGTTCGCCGCCAACGTGCGCTCGGCGTACTTCCTCGTCGCCGGGATCGCCCCAGGGATGGCGGAGCGGTCCACCGGGAGCATCATCAACATAGCGAGCATGGCCGGCCAGATCGGCCTGGCCGGGGGGGCAGCCTACGGCGCCACTAAAGCGGCCCTCAGCTCCATGACCCGGTCGTGGGCGGCCGAGTTCAGCCCCAGAGGTGTGCGCGTCAATGCGGTGGCCGCCGGGCCGGTGTTCAGCACGCCCGGGAGGGCGCCGTTCATCGAAGAGCTGGGCGCCACCACGCTGCTCGGACGCGGCGCTCAGGTCGAGGAGATCGCCGAAGTAATCGCCTTCCTCGCCTCGGACAAGGCGAGCTACCTGACCGGGGCCACTGTGGCCGCAGACGGCGGTCGCTCGGCGGTATGAGGGACGCCATATTTCACCCAGGCCGTCAAGTACGTCATCAACTCCATGTCGTTCCTATCCACAACCGCCCAGCGACCAAGGAAGTTTCTCAATGACAGATTCGCGTCCCCAATTGGCACCGGGGCCCGACCACCCGATCACCCTGGATCGGTCCTCCTCCCACGTCGTTGTCCGCAATGGCTCTCTGGTGATCGCCGAGAGCGACCGAGCGCTCGAGATGCGGGAGGCTTCATACCAGCCCGTGTTCTATATCCCGCTCGAAGATGTCGACCGGCGGCTCCTAAGGCACAGTGATCATCACACCTACTGTCCCTACAAGGGCGAGGCTTCTTATTACGACATCCTTGGCAGCAACGGGACGGAGCTACGCGCGGCCGTTTGGTACTACGACGACCCGTTCCCGGCCGTTGCCGCTATCAACAGCCACGTGGCGTTTTATGCCGATCGAGTGACCGTCAGTGCCGTGCCCAGCCCGTCAACCGTACGATAGGCCAGATAGACCGAGGTGGCTGAACGGAGCTCTGGACCGTGATCACAACTGCACGGGCTGAAACCGGACATCGAGGCTCGGCCCGTGAGCGTCTGCTGGCTGCCGCCGACGAACTGTTCTATGGCGAGGGCGTCCAGACGGTCGGCATCGACCGCGTTATCGAGCGTGCCGGGGTCGCGAAGGCTTCGCTATACAACGCCTTCGCCAGCAAAGAAGAATTGGTGGCCGCCTACCTCGCCGGCCGACAGGAGGCCACCATCAGCAGGCTCACCGAGGCCATGGCGCAGCACGACGACCCTCGCCAGAGAATCCTGGCCATGTTCGACGTCCAGGCCCACCAGTTCAACCAACCCGACTTCAACGGCTGCGCCTTCATCGCCGCCTCCACCGAGGCTCCCGCCGGTGGGCTCGTCGAGCGGGCCGCTCACCAGTTCCGCTCGTGCCTACGGGGAATGTTCACAGACCTCGCCGAGCAGCTCGGTGCGCCTGATCCGCTGAAGCTCGGCCGTCAGCTCCATTTTGTCTATGAGGGCGCGGGGCTGGCAGCCCGAATGGACCACCGCGACGCCGGGATCGCGCCGTCCGCCCTGGAGGCCGCCGAGGCGCTCATCGACGCGGCGTTGGCTCGCCCAAAGAGCGTCGGGGCCCGTACGAGAAAAAACTAGTCCTGTCCTCGACGCCCCGTTCGGCCTCCATTTTGGTCAGCGACGCGCTCCCTTTGGCCGTCAGGGTAATGGTTTCCTAGATGCCGCGCTTCCGCTACAAGTCAGAGCCCGGGGGAAAAGTTGTCACCTCGCCGTTGGCGATCCTGTGACTTCACGGGGTCCCATGCGGATTTCGTAAGCGCACGAGCGACCCCCCGACAGGAGGTGGGATACTCGTTGGACTGACGCCCCTGGCAGCACCGCGCGGATGAATTCCAGCTCGGTGGCACACGCCAACCGGTGCTCACGGGCGACGTCGAGGATGGCGCAGTTGAGCTCGGCTATGCGCCAGTAGCCGTCGGCCACCTTCCCGGCGCGGGCCAGGTAGCCATCCTCGTCGAGGATGGCGGCCAGCTCGGTGACGGCGGCGTCGAAGTCCAGGCCCCCCAGGCGGGCCTCGGCCCGGGCCCGGCGTTGCGCCGCCCGCCGCTTAAAGGCCTCCGCGACCAATCCCGGGTCGGCCTCCTCGATGAAGCCCAGGAGCTGGTTAGCGAGCTGGCCGTAACGTTTGGGGAACAAGGTCTCGGCCGCCGGGGTCAGACAGTACCAGCGACGCGGGCGGCCCCGCCCAGACCGCTCCTCGCGGTGGGCCACCAGTCCTTCGTCCTGGAGCGGGGCGAGCTGCTGGCGCACGGCGGCCACGGTCAAACCCAGCTCGGTGGCCAAACCGTCAGCTGTCGCCTCTCCGCCGGTCTTCAGAGTGCAGAGGAGGCTCGATCGGGCGCGGCTCATGCTCGTTAGGGCCACCCGCTGACCGGCACTTTCGGACGGCGCCAGCTCGACCGGCTCCGAGGTGCGAGCAGGAGCGGGGGCATCGGTCACGGCAGGATCAGGTAGCTGTCGCCGAACTCGTGCCACAGGTAACGGTATTGCAACGCCTCAGCGTAGGAGGCAGCCACCAGGTCCCGTCCGGCCACCGCCGTATTTCGGGTGTCGGGGTCGCGTCCGGACCTCAGTAGCCGTGCCCCCTGGGCGCAGATTGAGGGTTGGAGGACTGATGGCCATATGGCGCGTGGCAGACGGACGGTTCGGAGGCCGGTTTATTCGGGTGGTGATGACGCTCATAGCCGGGGCAGTCTGCATGACTGCTAACACCGACGTTGCCGGGGCGGCCGCGCCGGTCGGCGGGAGCTCGACCACCTACATGTTCGTGGCCAACACGGGCAACCCGGGGGGTTCCGGTTCGGTGACCCTCTACCGGCTACCGCTCGTCGGCGACGCCGCCCCATTGGCAACCATAGCCGGCACAAAGACCGGTCTCAGCTGGCCGGATGGGGTAGCAGTCAACGGTGCGCGCAACCTGTTCGTGACCAACGGCTCCATGAGCAGCACGGTGCTCGAGTTTGCGCCGGGCGCCAATGGGGACGTTTCGCCGATTGCCGCCATTGAAGGGCCCAAGACTCAGCTCAGTTCCCCTGTCGGCATCGCCATCGACACTTCGGGCGACATATGGGTCTTCAACTTTGGTGGGGCGATAACTGAATACCCGCCCGGTTCAACCGGGAACGTGGCCCCGGTACATGAAATCAACGTCTGGGACCCGCAGTACCCGTGCGGGATGGTCACCTCTGAGCCGCAGACGATAGCCGTTGACCCGTCAGACAATTTATGGGTCGACTGTGGTTCCATGGTCCTGGAGTACGGCCCCGGAGCGACGAACGGTGCCGATCCCGAAGCGGTAATCACCGGGCCGGCCACCGGGCTGGCCACCGGGCTGGCGTCGATCGGTGGTTGCTGCGGTTATGTGGGCGGGCTGGCCCTGGACGGTTCAGAGAACGTATACGTGGCCAATGAGAAAACCGGCGTGCGCCCGTCTCCGGCCATCACCGAGTACCCCCCGGGTTCCTCCGGCAATATTGCGCCCGTCTCTACTATCTCGGGACAGCAACAGATTTGCCCGGTGCGCCCGGCGGGCTGGGCTGGACCGCGGGCGACCTGTACTTGACCAGCGGGACATCCTCGGCGAAGGCCGTCTACGAGTACCCGGCGGCCACCAGCGGTGACACCGCACCAACACCTGTACTGTCCGGTGCAGCCACCGGCCTGAATAACCCGAGCGCATTGGCGTTTGTGACCATAAGGTCGGGCCAGTACTGTCCTGGTGGGTGCGTGGCCTGAGCCCCCTTTTCAGCCCAATCTGGTTGCACAAGGGTGAACTTGTAGCCGAAAGTGTCGTCCAACAGCACTTTTGGCTACAAGTTTGCCTTTTTGCTACAAGATAAGCGCTAGGCCGGTGACGATGTACCTACCCGTCGCCCACCCTCTTCTCAATCTTCACGGCGAACGGGCCAACTTCAACGGGCCGCTCAGGAAGAGACACCTCCAGCCCGTTTGGGCCTAGTGACCATGCCACCTCGGTGTTACGCCCGACGAGCCGCACGGAGGACACCCTGCCATCGAACAACCCTGCGCGCGGCGCCAGGCTGCTCAATACGGTACGCCCGTTTGCCGGGGGTGCCATGACGATCGCGTATAGCGTGTCGTCTCGAGTGGTGTAGCGCACATCGGAACTCGTGTACTCGTTACGTGACGTGTCAGTGAACTGGCCCTCCTTGACATCCGTCGGGCCCTCGCCGAAGACTTTCCATGGGCGCGTGCCGTATATCGCCTCCCCGTAATCCCGTAGCCACTCGCCGATCTTGACGAGCAAGGCCCGCTCCGGCTCGGGTATCGTGCCGTCCGCCTTCGGGCCGATATTCAATAACATCACGCCGTTTTTACTCACCACATCAACCAGGTCGCACAGCAGCCAAGGTGCTGTCTTGTAGTTATGGTTGTTGACGAAGCCCCAGGAACTGGTACCGACGGAGGTATCTGCTTGCCAGAGACGAGGGTTGATGCCGGCCAGCTGGCCACGCTCAACATCGAACACCGCGGTGCCTTCCGGGAAGGCGTCAAGCTTGAAGTTTATGGCGACGCCACGAGACCACTCGGCGGCCCGATTGTAGTAGTAGGCGGCAAAACGCTGCAGGTACGGCTCGAACACCGGTTGCCCGATCCACCAATCGAACCAGACGAGCTGGGGTTGGTAGCGGTCAACAATCTCGCACGTCCGTAGCAGCCAATCGTCAAGGAACTGCTCGTTCGGAGGCATTGACTCAACCTGAGCGGGGCCGTACAGGTCCACAAAATGGGGGTCCTGGACGTCGGAAGGAAAACCCATGCCCCCGTTGAAGAACCACCAGTGCTCGGCGCGGTGGCTGGAAACGCCGAACACCAGCCACTCACGGCGGACGGCCGTGGCCAGTTCTCCGACCACGTCCCGACGCGGCCCAACCTTCACGGTGTTCCAGTCTGAGTAGGCCGTGTCGTACATCGCCAGCCCGTCGTGGTGCTCTGCCACGGGCACCACGAACTGGGCACCGGCCCGGCGGAAGAGCGACGCCCAGTCGTCCGGGTCGAACTGCTCGCCGGTGAACTGTTCGATCAGGTCCTTGTAACCGACCTTATCGTGCGGCCCGTATGTCGCACGGTGGTGCTCGAACTCGGGCGTACCTTGCAGGTACATGTTGCGCGGGTACCATTCGTTGCCGAACGCGGGCACGGAATACGCGCCCCAATGGATAAAAATGCCGAACTTCCCGTCTGCGTACCACGCCGGTGGTTCATAGTTTTTCAACGAGCCCCACGACGCCTGGAACGGGCCCCGTTCAACCACCTCGTCAATATGCCGGCGGGGCCCATTATCGAGCCTGTACACGTTCATCGGTAGAATCAGGCGCGCAGGAAAAGCTCGATCACCGGCACCAGGACATCAGGTTGCTGCACAGGGACAACCAGGGTCAGGGTCCCGGGCGGCAGCCCACCCAGGGAGACGTTGTACGCCACTTGCCCAGGGACGATGACCCTTCGCTCAACCTCGGAACCATCGTGCAGGAACCGGGCAAACTCGACGCGCTCCGCCAGCCCGGGCAGGTGCAGGTGGCGGAACGGCCACGAAAATATGTGGAGGTACAACCGGTTGCCTTTCATCGTGTAGCGGCAGTCCGGAGGTGGCGTGAACGGGGCCGGGCCGCAACCGTAGACCGAAGGACCGTGGCGCCTCATCCACCTACCAAGCTGGCGCAGCGTACCGATCGCCCTCTCGTCGATCTCGCCCCGACCGGTTGGGCCCACGTTTAGCAGCAAATTGCCGTCCTTTGACACGCCGTCAACGAGCATTCGCACTAGAAGGCCCGGGGGT
Organism: uncultured Acidimicrobiaceae bacterium; assembly: GCA_963749305.1. GTDB lineage: Bacteria > Actinomycetota > Acidimicrobiia > Acidimicrobiales > Palsa-688 > Fen-671. The sequence continues at coordinate 68,619 of CAVVMN010000006.1, read as the reverse complement.
TTCCAGTCGAGGTTGTCACGGTCGTAGCCCCAACTCCCGTTCAAAGTCTGACAAGCTTCCCATAAGCCCGCGCCCTCCTTCACCACCACCGGTGCGAACGGCTGGTACTGCTCGGGTGTGGCGACGTCGCCCTGCCCCGGAAGGTCCAGGCGGTCGTTGACGACTATCTCCGGCTGGAGCTGCCGCGCCAAGGCTAAGAGCTCCTGGGAGCCCCAGTCCTCCCGGCCCTTGTTCCCCCAGATCTCCGGGCGACGCTCATACGGGTAAGAGAAATCAAACCAAATATAATCGACCTTCCCGTAGTTTGTCAGCAGCTCCCGCACCTGCCCGTGCAAGTACTGGCGGTACTTGGCGATGTCGCGCCCGGAGTTCCTTGTTTTGAACGCGTCGTCGTCGCGCTGTGGGTGGTACCCGTCGACCGGAAAATCGGGATGGTGCCAATCGAGCAACGAGTGGTAGAAGCCGACCCGGAGACCTTCGCCACGGAAGGAGTCGACCATGGGCGCCAGCAAGTCTCTCCTCGCCGGGGTCTTGGTGGCCTTGTAGTCGGTGTACTGCGAGTCCCACAGGCAGAACCCCTCGTGGTGCTTGGTCGTGACCACGAAGTACCGCATACCCGCGTTGCTGGCCTCCCGGGCCCAGGCCTCGGGGTCGTACAAGTCGGGGTCGAAATGCTCGAAGTACGCGTCGTAGTCCTCGTCGGGGATGCGCTCCCGGTTCTTCACCCATTCGTGCCGAGCCGCAACCGAGTACAGGCCCCAGTGGATGAACATCCCGAGGCGCGCCTCGTACAGCCACCCGAGGTGCTCGGCCAAATCTTCCCTCGACATCCCTCTCTGCTCCCGTCTCGTTTTAGCGTCCTCCGAACCCAGAGAAGGCAAGCCCCTTCACCAGGTACTTCTGCAGGATGATCACCAGTATGATCGCCGGCAGCACCGTCAGGACGCAGCCAGCCATCATGTAGCTCCAATAACCCCCGTACTCGCTCTGGAACTCCGACAACCCGAGGTTGAGCGTGTACAGGCTGGGGCTTTGGGTGACGATCAGTGGCCACAGGAAGTCCCCCCAAAAGGCAACGAAGGTGAACACGGCCAACACGGCTACCCCCGCCCGTACGAGCGGGAGCATGATGCGCGAAAAGATCCAGAACTCCGAGGCGCCGTCCATGCGGGCCGAGTCCCTAAGCTCCTCGGGGAGGGTGCGGAAGAACTGGCGCATGAAAAAGGTGCCGAAGGCGCTGAAGGACACAGGGAAGATCAGCCCGAGATAGGTGTTGTAGATGTGCAGCTTGGTTGCCAGCAAGAACAGTGGGATCACGGTCACGGCCGCGGGCACGAGCAGCGTTGCCACGTAGACAGAGAAAAGTTTCTCACGTCCCCAGAACTTCAACCTGGCGAACGCGTAGCCGCCGGTGGTCGAAGCCACCAGCACCACGGCAGTCACCCCAAAAGAGTAAATAAAACTGTTGACCATGAACCTGCCGAACGGGAAAAAGTCCCACGCCTGCTTGAAGTTGCTCCACGTAAGGCTGTACCCGAAAAAGAAATTATTGGTGATGGCATTGTCCTCGGGCTTCAAGGCCGTAGCCAGCATCCACAGGAACGGGAACAGGCACAGGAAAGCGATTGCGTATAGCAGGACGTTGAGGACGACCGCCCCCAGCCGGCGCGTCGCCGAGTGACGCCGGGGCAAGACCACGCGCTCGGCCCCTTCCACGACTGTGGGCATGGCCGTCGATGAGAAAATGGCGGCATCAGCGCTCATAGAACACGAACCTCTTCTGCACCCAGAACATAATGGCCGTGACTATCAGGATCATAGTGGCGAGCAGCACGGCTATGGCCGAGCCGTAGCCGAGCCGCAGGTACCGGAAGGCCTCGTCGTACAGGTCGAGCACCATCGTGGTCGAAGCATTGCCGGGCCCCCGCCCGTGAGCACATAGGCCTGCACGAACACCTGGAAAGATGTGATCAGCGTCAGCAGGGTGCCAAAGAAGATCAACGGTGACAACAGAGGGATGGTCACCGAGAAGAAACGCCGGAGCGGGCCGGCACCGTCCACTGCTGCCGCGTCGTGCAGGGAGTCGGGGATGTTCGTCATGCCGGAGATAAACAAGATCATGTTGTAGCCGAAGCCGAGCCACAGGGACATGAGGATGATGGAGGGCATGGCCCATTCCCCGGAGGTTAGCCACGGGACCTGCGGTATCCCGAAAACGCCCAGCGCCGAGTTGATAATTCCACCCTGGTTGTACATGAGCGACCAGACCAGCGAACTGGCGACCAGCGGGGTCACCACGGGGAGGAAGAAAACTACCCGGAGGAAGGCCTTGCCTTTTACTGCTTTGGCCCGTGGGCTGAGGGCGGCGGCCAGGGCCAGCGACACGATGAGATTGAGCGTTGTATAGGCCCCCACGAAGTACAAGGTGTTCAGGACTATTCGCCAGAAGCCATAGCTGGAGAGAGCGGTGTTGAAGTTGCCGAGGCCAAGGAACTTTGTATGTCCTCCGGTCAGCGGCCAGTTGAACAGCGATATGTAGACGCACAGGCCTACAGGCACGAGGGTGAACAGCGCGAACCCGGCCAAGTTGAACGACAGGAACCCGACCGCGCTGCGGGAGTCATGGTCGAGCCGGGCGCGCCGGCGCGGGCCGGCCGCCGCCTTGCCGTCCCCATAGTTGGGACGAGTGGCGGCGGCCGGCCTGGCCGGCGGGCTGGCAGCGGTGGCCGTCATTGCTTTTGGTTACCGCCAGTCACAGACGGGGTTTCAGCCGCCGAGGATAGAGGTCAGGTTGCCTGGCGCAATGCCGGCACCGGCTCCTGACGCGGCCTGGACCTCAGTGGCGAACTTCGCTGCGCTGATCTGGCCGTTCAACACCAGTGGTTCGTACTTGGTGAGCGCCGTCTGAAAAGCTGTCCAGTTGGTGGTCACTTCCTGGGCTTGCGCTTTAGCCAACGCCGTCTCCATTACCTGGCCGGCATTCCCGCCGGCGAACTTGGTCCACAGGTTGTCATCGGCCAACCAGGCTGGGAACGCCCGTCCCCGAGCGCCCGCGTAGGCCAGTGCCTGCTGGTCCACCAAGACGGTCAGGGCCTTCCACGCCGCCGTCGGGTCGGCGCAGTCCTTGGTGATGCCGAAGCCGGAGCCCTCGTTGTAAGTGTGCATCCCGGTGGCCGTGGCGGGGAACTCCACCCACCCGACGGGGAAGCTTGATTGGCCCTTGAAGTCGATGAGCGACCAAGGCCCGTTGACCTCCATGGCCACTTTGCCGCTGTCGAACTCCGTCGTCGCCCAGTTGGGTGCTTCGGAATAGGCGGGGGTGAGGTGGTCCTGGTAATCCAGCGCCGCCTGGAGTTGTACGCCCTTCTCGAACGCCGGGTTGGAAAGGTCGAACTTGCCACCCTGGACGTAGGCGTCCGGCGTCCCGGTCAGGTTGTAGGCGAGCTCGAGGCTGACCGCAGGCAGGTAGCCGTAGGTGCCTCCCCCAGTAAGGGCCTTGGCGTCGCTCGTGAACTGCGACCAGGTCCAGCCGTCCTGCGGCATGGCAACGTGCTTCTGCTTGAACAGGTCCTCGTTGTACGCGATCACCACAGGACCGAAGTCGTACGGAAGCGCCAGGAGGTTGCCATTCTCCGACAGTTCCCGGATCATGGTCGTCTCGAAGGGCTTGAGGCTGTAGTGGTACTTCTGGATGAAGGAATTGAGCGGGATGAACAGGTTGCCGTCCGCGCCGGTGTAGCCATACTGGAGCCCGGCCAGGCACGGCATGGAGTGAGTCGAGGCCTCGATCGGCAGTTTGGACCAGTAGTCGGTCCAGCTCGTGGTGACGAGCGATACGTGCAAATTGGGGTAAGCCTGGCTCACCAAACTGGTGTTGTGTTGCCAAACGGCTGTCTCGCCCGGGCTACCGGTCCAGAAGAACCAGGTTAAATTGCCGCTGGGCGACGAGCTGGCCCAGCTGGGAGCGCTAATGGCCACGGAACCGGCCAGCGCGACGGTCATGGCCACGCCGGTGGCTGCCACCGGGTGCCAACGGGAATTCTTACGTTTCTTCGCTACCAATCTCATGGGATCCCCTCCCTATATTATATTTAAAAGGCCTATCGATAAAGGCCTCACGCTCCCGGGCCATACAAACAGCTCACTGCGAGAACCAACCTGAATGCTTGTCCAACGGCCACAAAGCGCAAGCCGATTTCACAATCACCGCTCCCCTTCGCCCCATTTTGGCCTGACAGTATGCGATGCTCCGACGCGACACTGCAGGACCCGCGACACCGAATGACGTGGGCCTTTAACGCCGGCCAAGCAGCGCTCACTTAGTGGTTTATTTGGAGACGAGCCCAAATCGCGTGCTTCGCCTCTTCAATTGACTAATACCCCGCACTGGCGTCACATCTCGCGGCCCTCCCCTCTTCCTCGAGAAAACGTTACCGGAGACTTACTATGATTTCGTGGCCGTGTCAAGTCCGTTCTTCGATAGGCCCAGGGTCGCCAATAATGGGTTCCCGGCCAGTCTCGACAATTAACGCTGCCAATATTGGGCGGAGGTTGGCGGCACGTTCGCGCCCTGACGCCAGCTCCAGTCTGAGAAATCGTTCCCCGAAAGAGCGTGTACTATCGGTCACGAAGTTATTGTCGACTGTCCACGGTGCAAGGCGCGGCCAAGGCTGGCGGAAGAGAGGAGCGTGAGTGAGGGTGGTGACCACCATCTTCGATGTTGCCTGAGAGGCCGGGGTCTCCACGTCCACTGTCTCGCGCGTGATGAACGGCAACGCACGGGTCGACCCTCAATTAGCGGCCAAAGTGGGCCGTGTCGCCAGGAAGCTCAACTACCGCCCGAACCAGACAGCGCGAGGTCTTCGGCTGCGACAAAGCCGTGTATGGGCGTTGGTGATCTCGGACATCCGGACAGGGCCGTTCTTCGCTGACGTCGTCCGCGGCGTCGAGGATGTCGCCTACGAAGCCAACTACGCCATGTTCCTGTGTAACACCGACGAAGATCCCTTGAAGGAGGCGGGCTACCTGCAGCTGGCGATAGCCGAGAACGTGGCCGGGGTGATAGTGACGCCTTCGGGTGTGTCCACCGATCTGGCGCCCCTGTTGGAAGCCGGTGTACACATTGTTGTTGCCGACCGGAAGCTTCCGGCCCACCGGGCGGACACAGTAGTGGCCGACAACCTGTCGGGGGCTGCGCAGGCCGTCGAGCACCTGCTTCAGGGTGGGTACCGCCGGGTCGCCTGCATCGCCGGCCCGCTTTCGGCCACAACTGGGTCCGAGCGCCTTAGGGGATATCGCATGGCACTGGAGCAGTCCGGGACAACTATTGACGAGTCGTTGGTCCGGGTGGCTAATTTCCGGGAAGACGGAGGTTACCGGGCAATGCAAGAACTGCTCGAGCAGGCGCCGCTCCCGGATGCCGTTTTTGTGTCCAACAACCGGATGACCGCGGGGGCACTCCAAGCCATCGAGGAAGCCAAACTGGCGATCCCCGAGGAGATGGCCGTCGTGGGCTACGACGAGATCTCGTGGACCAACGTCCTCCACACTGCGCTGACGACGGTGAGCCAGCCCGCCTATGACCTCGGGCACGAAAAGCGCCCGCCTGCTCCTCAGCCGCCTCCACGGCTATTCGGGCTCGCCGAGGACCGTCGTGCTGCCCACATCGCTTAATATCAGGGCCAGCTCACTCCCAAAACAGACCTAACGGGGCCGGCCGACCCCACGCCGTCGTACGGGCGCAGCCAGCACGGCCGTCTCGTCGCCCCCAGGAGGGAGCGGCCGCCATTATAAGCAACTCGCTACGGAGGAGGACCTCCTCCTGAGCCCTTCCCCACGGGGCTAGGTGCGGCTCGTACGCGACGCTCTCGGCTCGACCATGGTCACTGACGTTGCCTTCGCCCGGCGGCGGCCTTTCGCTGCTTTAGGGGTCGTCGGAGTAGGGGACGGGGTGATTGCCGCCTAGCTCGACAAAGCGCTCGTTTAGGGCATGGGCGATGACGTCATGGTTGTGGGCATCGGGCTGGAGGGCGCCGTAACAAAACGCCTCGACCTCAAGGGCGTTGGACATACCGCCCAGTTCTAAGTACCGCAGGTAGAGCTCGCCATGGGTAAGACCGGCGGCCCGACGAGCGTCGTCCAGGGCTTGGTCTCCGATTTCAGTCACGCCGACCAGCTTCCTGGTCCGGGGATGGGCCTTGGGCGGACGCCACCACCTCAGCGGCGACCTCGGCCAGCGGCCGGCCGCCTTCCACGGCGGAACGACGCATCAAGGTGTAGGCGTCAGATGCGTTGATGTGGCCGCGGCTCATCAAGACCCCCTGGGCTTGGGCAATGACTTGACGGCCGCGTAGGGCGGCGGCCAGGCGCTCGGTCACTTCTTTGTCGGCGGTACCGACACCGGCGTCGGTGAGGATAGTCGTGGCGTGGGCGGCGAAGCTCGATGCCAGCTGCTGCTCGGCCCCGGCGAAGGCGTTCGCGGTCCGGGAGTAGATGTTCAACGCCCCCGCCGGGCGCCCTCCGGCGAGCAGCGGAGCGGACAAGATGGCGTTTATGCCCAGCCGGAGCGCTCTGGGGGTGAATGCCGGCCAGCGGCTTTCGTCCCCCAGAGATTCGGTGTGCGACAGCTTCCCGGTCATGGCCGCCTCCACGCACGGGCCTTCACCGGTGGCGTACTGCTCGGCGTCCATGGCTGCGACGGTCTTGTCGCTGGCTGCGACCGTCGTCAGCCAACCCTGCCGGTTGAGGGTGACACTCACCCCGTCCGCCCCACCGATGGTGGCTTGGGCCAACGAGGCCACCAGACGGATAGCGCCGTCGACGACGTCTTGGGCGGCGGGGATGGCCGTGAGCTGGCGTAGGTTATAGTGTGCTCGACGACTTGGCCAGGGAGCGCGAGGCCGGTGCCGCCCGAGGGTTGCGACACCTCTGCTACGCCACCGACTGGTCGTGCCCCGGTTGGTTCGATATCCACGTCGGTTATGCCGACGATCTCGATCAGGCGCCCTACTACGCTCGAAGCCCATCGGACGACGAGCCGGCGGCCGCTTAAAGCGGCGCGGTGACGCGTTAGACTGGCGCACCGCCCGCACAAGAGGACCGATAGGGCCACTGCCCTACTCTCAGCTCAGGCTGGGGCCGTCGGGCTCCAACAGAGAAGCCCTCCCTATCGAAGGCAGCACCATCCAGGTACAGGGCCAACCTACCCGGCCAGAGGCCCGAGTGCACGTTGAACCGGCGCCCACGGTCGCGTACGTTTGGTCCCAGGTTAGGGAGCGAGGAGTGGAAGACGAATGGGCGTTACCGAGCCGCCGGCGGAGGGAGAAGAGGCGGTCTCTACCGATCTGTCGGTCGGCCTACCCGAAGTGGCCCGGTCTTTGCTCGCGGACGGCGGCGTGGACGCTACGCTCGACCGGATCGTCAGCACCGCGGTCGGCACCATTGACGGCTGCGACTCCGCCGGCGTCTTCGTAGTCCAAGCCGGCGACGTCACGGCCCCCGCTGCTGCTGGCGCCGTGGCCGCTCAGCTGGACGCCCTGCAACGCCAGCTCAACCAAGGGCCCTGCCTCGACGCGATAGCGCAAACCGGCCCCGTATACGCCGAAGACCTCGCCGAGGACAGCCCGTGGCCTGAGTTCGCCCGCGCCGCGGTCGAGTCGGGGGTACGCAGCTCGCTGTCGGTATACTTCGCCGCCGGCGACGCACCGGGGGCGCTCAACTGCTACGCCGCCTACCCGCGGGCGTTCGGGGCCACCGACCGCGCCAAAGCTGTCATGCTTGCCGTCCTGGCCGGCCTGGCACTGTCCGCCGCCGAAGCCCGTCAGGCCGAAGACGCCCGGGTCGCCAACCTGGAGGCCGCCCTGGTTAGCCGGAACTTGATCGGCCAGGCCCAAGGTATTTTGATGGAACGCGAACGGATCACGGCCGACCAAGCGTTCGACATCCTGCGACGGGCGTCCCAGCATCTCAACATCAAACTGCGAGATGTCGCCCAACGCCTGGTCGACACCGGGGAAGGCCCTCCCCGGCAACAACCCAGGACCCCTTAGCGGCGAGAGACTTCGAACCACACCGTCTTGCCCTCGCCGCCAGGCGTAACCCCCCACCGGGTGGCCAGGAGGTCCACGAGCATTATCCCTCGTCCCGACGCCCGGCCCACCCGACCGCCGTGAGCCACGGGCAGGCCCCCAAAACCGTCGGTCACCTCGACCCTGGCCAGTTCCTCGTCGCCCTCTACCACCAGGCGTACCCGCCCGTCAGCGGCGTACGGGCTGGCGTGAAGGACGGCGTTGGTCACCACCTCGCTGGTCAGTAGCACCGCCACCTGTACCAGCGCCTCTTCCCCCCAGCCCGACAACACCGACTCGACAATCCGGCGAGCCACCCTTGCCGCCCCACCAACTGGATCCAACTGCACCGTGACCAGAATCGCTGCCCTCTCTGACGGCCCAACCTAAAACGGACAGCGCAAGGCAAACGCCCTCCGCCTTCCAATGAGGACCAGGTAAATACCTACCCTAAACGCGCCATACGACACCTATGGTGAGCGTCCCGACGAGCGGCGGGATTTTGGGATGGGGGGGCTGCCCACCAGAGCGACCCGCTTCTACTCATAGCTTCTGGCTCTGCGGGTCTTTTAGGCGTGGCTCGCTCTCGCTCAAGCGGTCCGAGAATTTCGCGACGAGATACAAAACGAGCTAAAGAGAAATGGAGGTCGCCCATCACCGGAGGTTTACAAGGCGTTGTCAACATCACGGCTACCCTGATATCGACTACGCAAACCTCTAACTGCCCAGTCCCGGGCTTGTGGACCGGCGGCCCGATCTGCCCCTTATTTATTGGCCTAGCCATCCCACCGGTAAGCTTGGACCTAAAAATGGAAGGCAAGCCATGTTCGACCCAAACAAGCACTTACTGGCAGCCGAGTACCTTATTGGTACCTTTTACCCGACGGAGGACAGCCCACCGGCGGCAATGTCTCACGACCAAGCAACCGCTCTCGCAACGGCTCACGCTCTTCTGGCGATTGGTGGCCTGCTCCGGGAAATATCGATGGCGCTGCCCGGCAGTGGCTGAGCTCTGGCCCTTAAATACTCGTGCGATAATGCTAAATGCGGAAATCATCGAATAAATCCATTTGCGACCGCCGGTTCGGGGCTGGTCAGCATTCAGGGGCCGCGCTCACTAAGAGGCGTGCGGCTTCTAAACCTGACGAGATGGTTAGGCTTGCCGCCCCGATGGGGGCCTAAGCGCTCAGTTTCTTGCGCAGCCGTTCAAGGGTGCGGGTCCGCCGAGCCATCTCCGGTTCGTCGAGGTCCTGCCTTTGGCGCAGCCGTTCGCCCAAGGCGTCCAGCCTCGCCATCTCCCGGTTGCGTGCGCTCTCCTGGTCGGACGGGGTCAAGCGCCGCAGCGCCCGGTTGAACGCTGCATTTGCCGGGCTAGCCCCTTCGAAGCCGAGATCGCGGGCGATGCTGGCGAACGAGCGGCCCCGCTCCCGGAGGGCAAGCACCTCGTCGTCACGCTCGTTGCTGTCGGCCACGATCCCAAGGGGCTGCTCGGTGCCGTTCCCGGCTACAGCGCCTTGAGCTGCTGGGCCTTCCCCCACCGGGGCCGGACGGTCGGTCACAGTGGCGTCACCCGCGTGGCCTGCGGCCCTTAGGGCTCTGCTCGGCCATGAAGTCGACCTTCTGGCCCTCAGCTAGCTCCCGGTAACCCGAACCCTCGATTGACGAAAAATGGGCGAAGACATCAGGGCTGCCGTCGTCCGGCGTGATGAACCCGAAACCTTTGGACACGTTAAACCACTTTACGGTACCAATAGACATTGGTGCTATCTCTCCTTCTTCTGATCACGCTGGAAAGCTTGCGGGAGACCTGAGGAGACCAGCAACGACGCACGACCAGCATGACATGGGCCGTGGTTAAATGCAGCTTACCAGCCAAGACCAAGGCCCGGCGAGTATTCGACACGACAGGACTTTGGGGCCGAGGGCGGATACGACGGTTGCGCTAGCGCATCGTCTCCCGCAGCGCCTCGAGGCCGGCCAGGTGGCGTTCCATTTTGAGGGGCTGATCGGCGTCCCGGGTGCGGATACGCACCTCGAGCTGGTCAAGGCGCGCCGACTCGCGTGCGTGCAGCGCATTACGCTCGTTTTCAGGCAGGCTGCGCATGACCCTGATGAAAGCTTCCTGGGCGTTCACCGCCCGTTTAATACCGAGCGCACTGGCGACGGCAGAATAGCTCTGTCCCCGTTCCCGGAGCTCTACCACCTCCTCATCAAGGCTGCGACGCGGTGGGCGCGGTCCTGAGCGCATAGGCCGGTCTTCACGGTCGTGGCTGCTCCTCGAAGATCTGTTGTCCCTTCCCCTACTCGTCATAACTCCTCGCAATCATTGGTAGGCCCTCCTGGCCGCGTCAATGACCCCGAGCAATCAGCGGTCCGGTCACGCAACCCGCGTTGACCGAAGGGAACGACCCAGTCTAACCAGGTAGTGAGCTACTTGGCTGAGGTGTGGCCCCGTCTCGGGCGTCGTTCAGGTATCGACCAGGTCCTGCGCAAGTGGTGCGAGTTCGACGTTTTGGTTTGCAAAGCACGCGGGATGCCAAAAATGGCCTGATCTGCCGTCATTTGCTCGCGCTTTATCAGTTCTCGACGCGTGATCTACTAGCTCCCGGTTGACCCAGGGCGTGGCCTACGATCTCGGGTAGCGCAAAACCGTACCCAGCACGGCGGGTGGAGCTGCTGCGTTAGCGGGCCGTGACGTCGTGATGTAATATTGGGTACCTTCGACAGTGAGGGTACCGGAGGATGGCAGCGATCCCTGGTCGCTAATCCTCGGAGGTGCCCGATGCAGTGCCGACATTTGTATGTTTCATCGAAAGGTCAGGGGCTGTTCATCCGGTACGTCGTCGCTTCGAGCGCCGCCAGGCAAAACCAATGACGCAGGGTGCGGTTCGTCAAGCGTTGGACGAGTGCGCAGGCCATCTGCTCGACCGGCATCTGGCCCACGCTAAGGAGTGGTTCCCACACGAACTGGTGCCCTGGGAACTCGGGCGGAGGTTCGAGCCTGGAGAGGTCTTTGAACCCGAAGGGGCCCCCCTACCGGCCGGTGTGTCGTCGGCGCTGCTCGTCAACTTGCTCACCGAGGACAACTTGCCCCATTACTTCCACGCCATCGCTGCGGTCGTTGGCACCGACTCCGCGTTGGGAGAGTGGAGCCGCCGGTGGGCAGCCGAGGAGCAACGCCACGCCATAGTGCTGCGGGATTGGCTTTGCGTCACTCGCAAACTTGATTTAACGGGGCTCGAACGAGCCCGCATGCGCCAAGTCTCCACTGGGTTCCGTGCCGGCCCGCGAGGCCAAAGTCTCACTGACGGGCTCATCTACCTGACCCTTCAAGAGCTGGCCACGCGGATTGCCCATTGGAACACTGGGCGCCTCCTGGACGACACCGGGTCGGTGATACTCAAACGGGTGGCGGCCGACGAAAACTCACATTTCCTTTTTTACCGGGACCTGACGGCCGCCGCGCTACGGGCTGACCCGTCACGAACGGTCGAGGCCATTGACCGCCAGGTCACCTCCTTCGAGATGCCGGGCGCCGAGATCGACGGCTTCGCGGCCCACGCCGCGGCCATCGCCGCGGCCCAGATTTATGACTTTCGCATTCACTACGAGCAGGTCCTGGTGCCAGTGGTGATGACACAATGGCGTCTGGAGTCGCTCGAAGGCCTTGACTCAGACGGCGAGCGCGCCCGCGACCACCTTCTCACTTGGATGGCCCGGCTGAAGCGGGTCGCCACGCGGATGGCGGCGCAGTCCGCTGGTGCCGGTCCGCTGGGCGAAAACCAGCGGCGCGGCCGAGAACGGGTCGGTGTGACACCTCGAGGCGCTCGAACTGGCCCGGGTATCATGGCGTCGACTTAGCGGGTGATGGCCATAGTGGTAACTCGCTTAAGGTCATTGCGGGCTTGACCTTCGAGTTGTCCCGCCCGAGTTGGCCCGCCCGACCCGAAGTGGCGGTCGAGACGACCCATGCGGTGGTCAGGCCGAGGGATCGAGGGCCGTCGTCGGGTGGCGTAGCTTTTGCATGGCCCTGGCTTCGATCTGGCGGATCCGCTCTCGGGTGACCCCAAAGTGGGCACCCACCTCCTCGAGGGTGCGCGGCTCCCCGCAGCCGAGGCCAAACCTCAGCTGGATGACCTCGCGCTCACGATCACCGAGGCCGGACAACATATTGGCTACGTCGCGGGAGAGCAGGGCTGCCGCGGCGGCCTCGAACGGCGACACTGTGCCGCGGTCTTCCAGAAGGTCGCCCAGCTCAGCGTGGCTGTCGTGGCGCAGAGATTCGGACAGTGAGACCGGTGCGACAAGATGGCGGAGGATCTCGGTGACCCTGTCGGCGTTGACCTCGAGGTCGCCGGCGAGCTCGGCGATGGTGGCGCGTCGACCATGTTGAGCCTCGAAGTGCTCTCGGGCCTTGACTATCCGGTTTAACAGGTCACTGGCGTGAACGGGCAGCCGTATCGTACGGCCGTTATTGGTGATACCGCGGGCGATCGCCTGGCGGATCCACCAAGTGGCGTACGTCGAGAACTTGAAGCCTTTGCGCCAATCAAACTTCTCCACGGCGTGCATGAGCCCGAGGTTGCCCTCCTGGACCAGGTCGAGCAGCGGAAGACCGGCCGCCTGGTACTGCTTGGCGATCGACACGACCAGCCGGAGATTGCCGTTTGTAAAAGTCACCACGGCCGCGTCACCCGCTCGTACGATCCGGCGTAGCTCGCCCCGCGAGCTCGGCTGATCTCTCCGGTCGCTGCGAGCTCCGTGTGGGCCTCGCGTCCGGCCTCGACCACCTGGGCCAGCCGGACCTCCTCTTGCTTACTCAACAACGGGTGGCGGCCGACGTCACTGAGGTACAAACGGACGAGATCCTGTGGTGGCGTCTGAGCACGCCTGTTGGCCAATGGCCCCCGTTTCTAAAAGCACAGCCGGAACGTGGTGGCAGTCGACCCGGTACGTCGTAGCTACCCTCTGCCTCGCCGCCGGATCCGGTATCTCGTCGACGATGTGTGACCGCCCAGCCTACTCCCCGGTTCGCCCCGGTCCGTCGGACCTGCCCCTTCTGCGCCTCGGGAGCTCTCGCCGGCCTCGCCGGCGATCTGGGGTGGCAACGTCATCAGTCCTCCAGCGCTGACTAATCGCCTTTGGGACGCTTGAAGTAGTACCTGGGCTGAAACCCAGGCTCACCCAGCGTTATTGTTATTAGTTCCCAGCCGTCGGCACCCAAGAAGTTGAGCATTTCGTGCTGTATCCCGCATCGCAGATCCAATGGCGTCGCTTGGTTTTCCAAAGACCAGCGTCCCATCGTGTCCTTCGCCACCACGCAGTACGACCACAGACCGTTCATCTACGGACGCTGCACGACTCGTGTACGGACGCTACACGACGCCCTGTCGCAGCGTCTAGGAGGGGCCATCCGGCGGGAAGGCAAGGACCAACGGATGCACGTCGTTTGGAAATTGCCACTTCTGGGTAGGTCGACAAGGGCTAGCGTCCGGGGCTGGCGAGAGGATGCAGCGTTATCAGCGAGGAACGCTCTGCGCTTCGATTTATCAGGCCCAATTAAACTGGCGACACCGTACCTCAGACGTTTCCCGGCCCGGTGCACATCGGTTATAACTCGGCCCTGAAATTGAAATAGGACTTCGAATGCTGGAAACTCGTACGCGCGGGCGCAGTACGCCCCTCAACACGGCCTCGGCAGTGACCATGGGAGCCTTCGTTTGGGGAACCGGAGGGCCACATGACTGTTGATATATACCGATTGCCGCCACCCTGCTGATCGAAGAGGTGGCTATCCCCCGCCAAAACCAACGGTCGGCAGGGCTCGATGACCTCGTCCTCTGAGAAGTCCCGCCCGCTTGTCCCCTCGAAGAGGTAGAGTAATAAAACACCCTCGGTGGAGCCCTAACTTGGGCCGGACGGTGGCGGCCGCCCGTTTAGGTTCGTCCTCGACCGAGCCACTGCGAGGAGCCTGTCCGTGAGCGTTGTCACAACGCCGACCACCTCTGATATGGCGCGCCGGCGAGGCGGCCTCTTCGGCCTACTCAGCACTTATCCGCCGACACCGTGCGGCCTGGCTACGTTCACCGCCGCCCTGGCCCGGGGGCTCGAAGCCAACGGGGCCGCCGTGGCTGTCGTCCGGCTAGCAGACGGGACCACGTCGTCCGACCCCAGAGTGTTGACCGAGATGGACAACGGCGTACCCGCCTCGTTGGCCGGAGCGAGCGAAACTCTGAATTCCTGTGACGTTGCCATCGTTCAGCACGACTACGGCTTGTACGGCGGGGCTGATGGCGAAGAGGTCATCGACGTCCTCCATCGGCTCACAATCCCAGCCATCGTTGTCGCCCACACGGTGCTGCTGGAACCGACTGACCATCAGAAAAAAGTCTTGGAAGAGGTGGCAAACGCAGCCAGCGTCGTAGTGGTCATGGCAATGACTGCTCGGCGCCGGTTGTGCACCCGTTTCGATGTCGACCCGGCAAAAGTGACAATGATCCCCCACGGTGCCGCCACCCCGCGGCCCCAACGACCCGGCCCGCGGAGGGACCGGCCGCTGTTGCTCACTTGGGGGCTGCTCGGCCCGGGCAAGGGTATCGAATCGGCCATAGACGCCATGTCGGACCTCAAGGGCCTAAACCCCCTTCCGCGCTACGTCGTTGCAGGTACCACGCACCCCAAGGTCTTCAAGTCGGAGGGCGAGGCCTACCGGGACATGCTGGTGGCGCGGGCACGGTCCAAGGGGGTGGCTCCGTTGGTGACGTTCGACCCTGCATATCGTGACGTGCCCTCGCTCACGGCGCTAATCCAGGACGCCTCTGTCGTCGTGCTGCCCTACGACTCTCGAGACCAGGTCACTTCCGGGGTGCTCGTCGATGCCATCGCCGCCGGCCGACCGGTCGTGGCCACTGCCTTTCCTCACGCAGTGGAACTGCTGTCGAGCGGGGCTGGCATGGTCGTCCCCCACGGCGACGCCACGGCTCTCGGCGCCGCGCTGCACCTCTTTCTCACCGAGCCTGATCGCGCCGCGGCAATGGCACGCGAGGCGGCCCGTCTCGCCCCCGGGTTCGGTTGGCCGGCGATTGGCCGCCAGTACGCCGACCTGGCCGAAAGCCTCCTGGTCAAATCCAAGGCGGTACCCGCT
Source organism: uncultured Acidimicrobiaceae bacterium (assembly GCA_963749305.1). Lineage (GTDB taxonomy): Bacteria > Actinomycetota > Acidimicrobiia > Acidimicrobiales > Palsa-688 > Fen-671. Next base: position 53,409 of record CAVVMN010000006.1, on the reverse strand, counting down.
TGACCTCCCCGCAGCCCACCTTCGATTACCTGGCGCGGATGAGCGACGAGCACGGCACGTTCGAGCACGCCGACCACGCCAACCCCCGTAGAGAGCACGGCTATTGCACCGACGATATGGCCCGCCTCCTGGTGGTCACGAGCCGCGAAGTCGACCCGAGCGCCGTGGCCATCGAACTCGCCCGCAAAGCGCTACGGTTCGTCGCCGGCGCCCAGGGCGTGCGAGGCGACTTCCGGAACCGTCGCGACAGGGACGGAAGGTGGAGCGGCCCTTACGGCGTGGAGGACTGTTGGGGCCGGAGCCTGTGGGGTTTGGGCACGGCCGCAGCCAACGGCCCGCATGACTTGATGCGCCAAGCCGCCCTCGCTCACTTCGATCGGGGAGCCCAGCAGCGTTCGCCGTGGCCCCGGTCGATGGCCTTCGCGGCGCTGGGCGCGTACGAGGTCCTCGCCGTTCGTCCAGGTCATCGGACCGCCCTTGACTTGCTTGCGGCCGCGGTCGAGGTTATTGATGACCTCTCGACGGATGGCCCATGGCCTTGGCCCGAACCCCGCCTTTCTTACGCTAATGCCGTGTTGCCTGACTCGATGATCGCGGCCGGCGTCGCCCTGGGCCGCCAAGCCCTGGTGGACCGCGGGCTCGACCTGTTGACGTGGCTTCTGGACCACGAGACCAACGACGGGCACCTGTCGGTAACGCCGGTGGGAGGGAGCGGCCCCGGCGATCCAAGGCCCGCCTTCGACCAGCAGCCGATCGAGGTTGCCGCGCTGGCCGACGCCTGCGCCCGAGCCGCTGCTCACGCCCGCGATGACCACTGGTTGGCGGGTATTGACGCCGCCGTCGCCTGGTTCCTCGGCGATAACGACGCACAGACGCCCATGTTCGACCCGGAGAGCGGCGGAGGTTACGACGGCCTCAGTGCCGACGGCCCCAACCTAAACCAAGGGACGGAGTCCACGCTGGCGCTGGTATCGACATTGCAGCATGGCCGGCGTTTGGACCGGGCCCGGCGTTGAACGGCAACGAGCCGCCAGTCCCCCCGGTGTCGAGGGGCACGCTTAGGTTATTGCCCGACCATCGCCGGGTTATTGCTGTGCTATTCGTCCCGGGCGAGGAGATGCCCCGCGGTGATTCGCGCGCCGTCTCGGTCACCGAACGCATCCTGGCCATGGACGACACCGACGTCACGACCACCCTCGCTGACCTGAGGCGACGGTTTGGCCACCGCCACCGCCACCTCGAAGACACGTGGTCGAGCCACTTTCGTATCGCCTCCTGGCGTCTCGGCGACGGTGACGACGTCCCTGGCGACAAGAAACTCCTCATGGGCGCGTACTTCACGCGCGAGCTATCGCTCGAAGGAGCGGCCCTGTTCAACCCGTCGATCGTCGCTCACCCGGACCAGAGCGGTTTGGCCGCCGGCGAGACTCGTTTCGTCATGAGCCTGAGGGCCGTGGGCGAGGGCCACGTCTCGGCGATCGAGTTCCGCACAGGTACTGTCGATGGGACCGGGGAAGTCCGTCTCGACGACCCGGCTAAGTTCGTCGGCCACGGCCAATACTCGCCCGGGCCGTACAGCAAGCGGCTTTTCCATGCCAAGTTGGCAGAACGGGGCTGCGATAATCAGGCCGCCGCTCTGGTCCTCGACCGCCTCGGGCCCGTCTTTGAACCGGCTGATCTGGACCTGGCCATCTCCTCGCTACATTCTGAGCTCCTGTCCAGGGCCGCGGTCAGGGACGCCGTTGCAGGGCTGCTCTGGGTGGCAGGCAACAATTACACAATTGAGTTCCCAATTGGGACGCAAATGTCGGAGCGTGTGCTCTGGCCGCATGGCCCCGCCGAGGCCCACGGCATGGAAGACGCTCGTTTTGTCCGTTTCGTCAGCGATGACGATGCCGTCACATACTTCGCCACATACACCGCGTTCGACGGGGCACTGATCGCACCTCAGCTGCTAACAACGACCGACTTCCGAACTTTCGGCGTCTCACAATTCTCGGGGCCGTTCGCCACAGACAAAGGCATGGCATTGTTCCCGAGAAAGGTCGGAGGCCAGTACATGGCTCTGTCGCGTTGGGACCGGGAGAGGTTGGCCATCACGACCTCTAGTGACCTCTTCGATTGGGACCAGTCCACGACCTTGGTTTTGCCGACCCGACCGTGGGACCTGGTCCAGGTGGGCAATTGCGGGTCGCCGCTCGAGACGCCTGAGGGTTGGCTGGTTTTGACCCACGGCGTGGGGCCGATGCGCGAGTACAGCATCGGGGCTATTCTGCTGGACCTGGATGACCCGCTTCGCGTGATCGGCACGCTTTCCTGCCCGTTGGTCGTCGCCAATGAATACGAACGCGAGGGTTATGTCCCAAATGTGGTCTATTCGTGCGGGGCGCTGGCCCACGGAAAATCGATCGTGCTGCCGTACGGGTTTTCGGATAGTGCCGTCGGTTTCGCTCGTGTTGACATCGCCGAGCTGCTCCGCCGGCTAAGAGCCGGGCCCCCGAAAGTACGGTCAGATGACAATCGGCTATCGACGGCCGAGGGCGCTCAACATTCGGCCGCACTGCCGCCGGCGCCTCGCACTTCCTTGTTACTCGCGGCCGGGCTCCTGAGGTGACGTTCGGTCGACCGTCGGGCCCGCCGGCATCGCCGAGACAGGTCCAGCGGCTGCTTGCCCTCCTCAAGGACGCCGGCCACACTGATTTCCGGGACGCACGCGGCCCAATGGGTTTCACCCAGCGTCAGGCCGGTGGCAGCTTTACTCAAGACGAGGCAGCCGCATTTATCGACCGGCTACGGGACAACGAGCCCGTGAGAGATGGGCTCGACGCCTTGCCGGCAGCCCGGCTGGCTGCGCAACAGCGGCTGATCAGGGATATGCCGGCCGAGCAACTCGCCGAAGAGCTTCGACGTCGCGGCTGGACCATAATCGAGCCGTAGAGACCAGCGATCGATGAGCGCGACCTGCGGAGCGGGGGCGTGGCGGGTTGCCGTCCTGGCCCCGATCTCCTGGCGGACCCCGCCCCAGCACTACGGCCCGTGGGAGCAGTTCGCATCCCTGCTCACCGAGGGCCTCGTAGAGCGCGGCGTGGACGTCACCCTGTTCGCCACCGCCGACTCAAAAACCGCCGCCCGTCTCGTGTCGGTCGTGGCGCATGCGTACTCGGAGGATCCCGACAGCGAACCCAAGGTCTCAGAATGTCTTCACATCGCCGAGGTGTTCGAGCGGGCCGCTGAGTTCGACATCATCCACAACAGTTTCGATTTTCTCCCGCTCACCTATTCCGATCTCGTGCCCACCCCGGTTATCACCACTATCCACGGCTTCTCCTCGGCGCGCATCCTCCCGGTATTCCGAAAATATAATGCCCGTACCAGCTATATCGCTATCAGCGAGGCCGACCGCCGACCCGAACTCGATTATCTGGCCACCATCCATCACGGGATAGACACTGGCGCCTTCACCCTACAAACTTGTCCAGGAAATTACTTGCTTTTTTTCGGTCGTATCCACCCGGACAAAGGGGCCGTCGAGGCCATTGACGTCGCCGCTCGTGCTGGGCTACCACTCGTAATGGCTGGCATCATCCAGGACCAGGCGTACTTCGATATATGTATTGCGCCACACCTCGATGGCAAGCGCGTCAGCTACATCGGGCCCGTCGGTGGCGAAGACCGCAACGCCCTCCTTGGAGGGGCTTATGCCCTCCTCCACCTCATCAACTTCGAGGAGCCTTTCGGGTTCAGCGTCGTCGAAGCAATGGCCTGCGGGACGCCGGTAGTGGCCTCTCGACGTGGGTCGATGCCGGAACTCGTAGACAATGCTCGCACCGGCTTCCTGGTCGACAATATTGAAGAAGCTGTCCTCGCCGTAAACCGAGCCGCCATTCTCGATCGTCATGCCATTCGCGAGGAGGCGGTAACGCGCTTCGGCCGCGACCGTATGATCGATGCATACCTGGATGCGTACGGACTCGTGATCAACGGTGAGCAATACCAGGACGGCCGGGGCTGATGTTCGAACACCAAGAGCGCGGCACGGTGCCGGGCCGCGCTTCTATCTCACGTCGATAACCGGCCTCAGGAGGTCCGTAAAAGCCAGGACCTTCAGGGCGGGGCGCGAGGGACGCAGGATCATGAACCGCGCACCTCGGCGTAGGCAATGCCGCCTGGAACCAAGCAGGGCAATGGCCCCTGCGGCGCTAAAGAAGGTGACCTCGGCGAGGTCAATGAAAATCGAGCAGGCACCTTCGCTCAGGGCCTCATTGACGGCGGCGGCAAGCTTCGGCGCGGTGCAGTGGTCGATCTCCCCGGTCACCCGGACGAGCGCCATCCCGTCAGTGCTGCACATGACACGGGTAGACGCATAGTTGTAATCGACCGACCCGTCAGGCAGCCACGTCGAAGGTTTGGCATAAAGGCCCGCCAGGTCGGCCCTGCCCAATCGGGACGCGACGCGACGGCTGGCGCCCGAAGAGGCGGGGGCACTGGCGCCCCCAGGTTCTTCGACCTCAGGCAAAGTCTTATGATTTCGCTGTTCGGTGGCTATGTACAGCTCCTGGCTCAGGTCGACGACTCGACCCGTGCCATCCGTGGCGGCCCCGCCGTCGCCCGCCATACCAAACCCGTTGTGTTTAGGACTGGGACCTCTACCAGCGCTCATCGCCGTCTCCTCTCATTGCTGTGACGCACTAGAGGCCAAACGAGCTCGGACGTCGACGCCGCGAAAGATGGGTCAGAAACGCGCCCAGGCCTGAGGCCGAGGCTGACTGCATAACCCGCCCACCTAAGCTAGCCCGTCCGGTTAGCCACCCACAAGTGCCAAGCTGTCGATCTGGAGGCCGCGACTTCCCCCTTTCCGTGCGGGCGACACTGCGGCGGCGGGACCTTCAAACGCGGTCCTGGCGACGTCGTCGGCCGAATATATAGGTTTTATGCATCTTGGTCGCCGCGGTGGCCCAGTCTCTCACCCAAGTCTGTCAGTTCGGCCATCCGGTCGGCGACGTCGTCCGCAATGCGCCGCAGGTCGTCGACACTCGTCTGCTCCACCGGCAGCCCGCCTCGATATGCCGTCTTTGTGTAGCGGACTCGCTGTAAAGCATCGTCTGGTTGGTCACCCCTCCACGATGCATGGATTTCCTGGTGCCAACGCCCCCAGACCTGGTTGACCGCCAAGCACCAGCTGACGACCTGAGCACAGATCGGCTCGTCCGGATGGTGCTGTTTCACCAGACGCTCAAATTTGGCCGCCAGCTGCTGGGTGGTGTCACCGGCCAGCAGTGCCTCCACGCTCGGCCCATCCGCGCCCGGGACCAGGTCGCGGACTGTCTTGAGTAAAGCGAGGTCGAGGTGGCCGAGCGCCGTCACGATCGAGCCCATAACCCGCAGGTGCTCGTCTGAGAGGGGCTGGGCCTTGTGACCGGGAGGTTGGGGCTGAGGAAGGCTCATAGTCGAGTAAACCAGTTGTGCGCCTGAATCCGTCGGTCCTTGGCCCGCTCTCCAACCGCGCTCTCGCCGGTCGCCGTTGACCGGCACCCTGCGGTAAGGCATCACCCTGACCTGAGCCAGTTGATCAACTCTCACCTCGCGCCAGCCGGTCCCGTTGCCCATTTCTGGTTGTTAATTCCTCGGGTGGGTTTGCGGCCCACTGACGTGGGTAGGACAGGGTGAGAGCTAGGCAGGCACCACTACTCCGAGCGGTGATGAACCGTCGACGAGGTCCATCATTTCTCCGACAGGGCTACCTCTAGGCGGGGCCACGGGCCAGGTCGGCCGCTCATGTGTGTCTCGTGCCTATAGCGGCTCAGGCTTATGGCCACTGCTCCCCCATCGCCGGTCCCGCTCTCCCCCACAAAAGGGACCAGCCGGGCAATGACCGCAAAGCGAGATCACCGAGAAAAGCGACTGAGAAGCCAACGCATTAGGGGCAGGGCTTAATGCAACTTTCTCGCTTGACCCAAGGAGGTTATCGTGCCGCACGTCCCAGAAAATACTATGCCCGAAGAGCCCGACGGCCGCCAGGATGTGCACAACAGCGGCGTCGATACTCAGATGGCGGCCGCCCACCTATGCGGGCAGACCGACCTGCGCACGGGGCGGACGTGCAGCAAGGCGGCCCGTCACCACGGGACGTGCGAGTTTATCCCGAAAGATGCCGCGCTGGAAGTCGCGGACGACCCTAACGCCCCCGCCCGGAGGCGTTCATGAGCGCAACCTTTTGGCGCCGCGGCGATGATGCTTGCCAGGCAAAACCTTTGTACTAAGTGCAGTTTGTCGTCAGCCAGCTCGACGTCCTATACCCTCGCGACAGGATAAAACCTTGCGCGTGTGACATCGCAGTGGCCATTTGGACAGTCTGCGGGCGATTTCGCTATCAACCGAGTTGAGCCGTAGACTCGGGACGGAACGGCAAGTGTTTACAAAATGACCGGACGGTGGTCCACTCCGAATGGCAAGTTACAGAGGATGGAGGGCTTCACGATGAGCAAGCAAGTCCGTGTTGCATTGGTCTTGGCGGCGATCAGCATCGTCATGTCTGTCGCTGCTGAGTGGGCCATCAGGCATTTGACGGAGGCGGAACCGCACCACCATTGAGGTAACCAACTCTCCCGCACGGCCGCGTTAGCGGCCGTGCGCTGCCGCTCGGTGCCGCGGAGCGTCGGTGGCGCTGGCTCGTCAGCTAGTAGGGAGTGCTACTCGGTAACGAGATCACCGTGTGAAGTATTGGCCCCGCCCAGGATACCCGCGGCCCTCTTCTGGAACGGTACCGACCTGCCAAGTCGAACCTAAGCGGAGGAGGAGATCCACATGGCGAAGACAGTTGCCGACGTGATGTGGGAAATGCTGGTGTCGGCGGGAGTGCGCCGCTGCTATGGCATCGTGGGCGACGCCCTCAACCCGATGATCGATGCGTTGCGACGAAACGGTTCGGTTGACTTCGTCCACGTCCGCCACGAGGAATATGGCACGTTCGCGGCGGTCGCCGATGCCTCGCTCAACGGCCAGCCCGTGGCTGTCTGCGGCACCGCCGGCCCGGGGACCGCCCATTTGATCAACGGCCTGATCGACGCCCGCAAGGAGCGCGCCCCGGTGATCGCCATCGCCGGCGACGTCGAGTCCACCCTCATCGACTCGGAGGCCCTCGAGGAGCTGAACCCCTATACGTTCTTTGCCCCTGCCGCCCTTTACACTATGGCCAGCGCGTCCCCCAACGCCTTCGGTGCGCAACTAGCTTTCCCGGGCCGCCAGACCATCGCCTTGTGCGGCGACGGGGGCTTCACCGTGCTGGGCATGGGCGACCTCCTGACCGAGGTTCAGCGCAAAGCACCCGTCATCCATGTCGTTTTCAACAACTCCATGCTCGACTTCGTCAACATTGAGCAGCAAGAAGCGGGCCTGGTCCCGTTCGGGACCGACTTCGTGAACCCAGACTTCAGCAAGGTCGCCGAGGCGTGCGGGGCCGAGGCATTCGCATCGAAGAGCCGGGCGATGTCCGCGAGGGCGTGCGAGCGGCTCTAGGGCACAAAGGCGGGCCGGTCGTGGTCGACGTAGTGGTCGACCGTTATGCACTGTCCCTACCGTCGCACGTGCCCGTAGAAACCGTGAAAGGCCTCACGCTCAGCCTGGCCAAACAGGCCCTTAGCGGGAAGATGGACGACATCATCGAGACAGTGGAGCGCAACGTCCGGTTGCTCTGATGCATCGAGACCAGCAACGACGCACCGGTCATCGCCCGAACCGATCTCGACGGTTGTAGGGAGCGGGTGCTCCAGGGAGATTTGAGGGACCTGCTGCCGCATTTCGTGCTGTCCTGGGCCGGTCGAACTGAGCGTGAGGCTCGGGTCGGTGGCACGATAGTACTGTTAGTCGCTGGGAATTTGGGCCCGAAGGACGAGAAGGGCGATGTCGTCCTCCCGGCTGGGCCTGGCTTCGATGAGGAGCTTGTGGCAGTAGTCGTCGATCGGCCCGGTGTTGTCGAGGGCGGCGGCGACGTCGACGAGCCGGCCGATAGCGGCCTCGATGTCCTCGTGACGGTGCTCCACGAGCCCGTCGCTGTAGAGGACGAGGATGTCGCCACCGCGCAGCGTGGTCTTGGTCGTGGCGCGCGGCCGGAGGTTGAGGCCAAGAGGTTGCCCGACCGTTATTTCGAGGGCGGTTGGAGTGCCGATTCGGGGGACGAGGAGCGGTGGAAGGTGACCGGCGCTGGCGGTATGGACGTCCCAGTCGCCCAAACTGCCTGTGGGGGTGAGGGAAATACAGATGGCGGTGGCGAAGAGGCCGTAGCCAAGCAGGTGGTGAGCGAACCCGTCCAGGCGGGCCAGGATGTCGGCAGGGGGGAGGCCGTCGTGGGCGTAGCAACGGATAGCCGCGCTGAGCCGGCCCATGGCCGCCGCAGCCCGCAGGTCGTGGCCGGTCACATCTCCGACCGAGGCGAGGACCGGTCCCGACGGGGTTTGCGCGACGTCGTACCAGTCACCGCCGACCTCGGCCCCGATATCGGATGGCTCGTACACAGCGGACAGCTCGAGGCCATTAATGTCGGGCAGGGCCGAGAGCAGGTCGCGCTGCAACCGCACGGCGACCGCCCGCTCGTGGTCGTAAGCCCGGGCGTTGTGGAGGGTTACGGCGGCGCGGCGGCCGAGGTCAACCAGCAATGTCACGTCCAGGTCGGCGAAACGCGGACGCCCGGCGGGCTCGAGGAGCCACACGCCGAGCACTTCGCCGTGCCAAGGCAACGGGATGACCAGGACCTCACAGTCTCCTCCCGGTGGGCCACTGAGCCTGGCGCCGGCCGAGCGTTGGTAGGAGCTGGCGCCGGAAAGGACCGCAGTTACAGGCTCGGACGCCAGAAGCTGTTCCAGCGCGGCCGTCGGGGTGGCGGGTTCGAGGCCGGAGCGCTGGCCTCCCGGCCACACCAGCCGGCGGTGCCCGTCCGGCCCTTCGGGCAGGTAGACAACGCAGACGGCCGCCAACCCAGCGGTCACTATGTCGAGCATGGCCTTCAGCGAGGCCTCCACGTCCAAAGAGCGGCTGAGGGCCTCGCTGGCGTCGGCCACCAGTTGGACCCGGCGGGTGGCGTCAGATGCCCGCGCCGCTGCGATCCGGCCCCGCAGTTCGGAGTTGGCGACCGCCGACAGGTCGACGAGCAAATCGCGCTCGTCGCTGGTCCAGGCGTGCGGGTGATGGTTGATAACGCACAGGCTCCCAAGCACATTGCCGGCCTCGTCGCTCAACGGGGCCCCAAGGTAGCTGCCGACCTCTAGCACCGTGTGCGCGTCATGCCCAGCAGTGCGGTCATCGGCGGCGGTGTCGTCGACCTGGACCACGTCGCCGGTGGCAACAACCCAACGGCAGATCGACTGCGACCACGGGGTCTCCCGGATGTCACGCCACGGGGCATCGAGACCGTGCTGGCCCGCAAAGAACTGACGATGCTTATCCACCAGCGACACCAGCGCCACCTGGGAGCCGATGACCCTGGATGCTAAGTGGGCGATCCTGTCAAGGGCATCGTCACCGCCCTCCTCCCATGCGGCGACCAAACCGGGAACGTCTTGCGACCCCTTCGTCCACCGCTTTGAGCCCCTCACCACGACACTGGCCTTGACACCAAGGAAATAAGGCTACTTGACCGGCACCCAGAAGCAGGCGGAGCCCAGAACTCCAGCCGCAACTCGGGACGGACAAGCCTTGTTTAGAAAAATGACCGGCCCTGGCGTCAGAGGCTAGCGAACCTTGGACACCTTTGAGGCGGTTATGTAGGTAAACCGGCCACTAGCTCGCTGGCATCTCCGGCTGGTCGTCGAGGTTTGGAATTACCTCGATGGCGGTATAACGCATTTGTGATTATTCTATTGGTATTGCTATTAGTGCTGCTTTTTGCTGGACTTGGGTTCGCTCTGCATTTTCTTTGGATTCTGGCCGCGATTTTTCTCGTCTTTTGGTTGGCCGGCGTGGCGTTGGGTCGCGGGGAGAGCGCGGGGAACCACCACTTTTATGGGTGGTAAGTTCCCGGTGTACCCGGTAGAAAGCCAACCATGACCTCGTCCGACCTGCCGGCTCGCGAGCTGGATATAGCTTCAGTAAGTTGGGCGGGTGAAGTTGCGCTTGGGAAAGAGGAGGTCCACATGACAGACGATTCGGCTCAGGCCAAATGGAGTGTCGCCGATTGGCACGGCAAGATGTTGCTGGACCGCGACGGCGACAAGATCGGGAAGTTGCAAGACGTCTACGTCGACGTGGAGACCGACGAACCCCAGTTCGCCACCGTCAAAGAAGGGTTCATCGGCCGTCACTTGACCTTCGTGCCCCTGGCCGGGCTCCAGATCGGCCCCGATGACCTGCAGGTGACGGTGACCAAAGACCAGGTGAAGTCGGCGCCGGAGATCGAGATGCACGGCGAGGAACTGTCCCAGGCCGACGAGTCCACCCTCTATCACCACTTCGAGATGAACTACACCCCGATAAACACCGAAAGCGGACGGCGCCTCGCCCGCCGATGAGGACGACCGGGCGTCCAGCGCGCCCTTCTCTTCTGCCTACTCTCGCAGCCTCTTGAGGAGCACGGCGGTCCTCATCTCAGCCAACGAGATCACTCCGACCGCCTCCCAACCTTGCTCTCCTTCGGCGTTCAGGGCCTGAACCGCGGCCGAGGCACCGGGTGCGTGAGTGGCCGGCTCGAAGCCGGGAAGTTCCAGGATCAGGTACTCCCAATTGGTCATAGACCCTATTCTGGCCGGGGCGATGGCCCCGCAGCCATAAGATCAGCGCGCCCGCTTCGCGGGGCCGGCTCGTGGTGGGAGCGCCGTCCTTGTGGCGTTGGCCCGACTTGCGCGCCGACCGGGTCTGTGGGTGCTATCCACGAGCACGTCCAGGACCTCTCCGACGGTGCGCTCTCGCCCGATCGTTTCTGGCAGGGGGAGGTGGGACTGGATCTGGTAGCGGTTACGTCGGCCGTCGGTGTCCTTTTCCTTGACCACGTAGCCGGCCGCTGTCAGGTCGGTAACGATGGCATAGGCGCTGCGCTCGGTGATCCCTAACTTGGCCGCGATGTCACGTAGGCGCACACCGGGGTCGTGGGAGATACAGACCAGGACTCGGGCGTGATTGGTAAGGAAGCTCCATTCTGTCATCACCCGCTATGTTACCAGAAAGATTCCAGAACTTAATTACTAGTATCCTTCAACTAGAGTAGTGTGGAGGAGGACGAACCAAGCCATTGCGTTGTCAACCATGGCACTTGTTCCCAGGAGCACCGGAGTCGAGCCTAAAATGCCACACCCGCACAAGTACCCGCTACCGTTCCGCCATAGGCGAGAGCCGATCGTCTGGGGCTATCCATCGTCAGCAGTTCGCCGGCCATGCGTCGTCCACAATTGGTATTTCGACAGGCAACTGCGCTGCGAGCGTTGTTTGCGTTGCAATCACCGGAACCGTGTGAACTAACACCAGCGCTACGGGCGCAAGTCTGCGCAACGCGACCCAAGAGCCGCGCAGTCAGGCTAGTGAGCAGCCCGGCGGGCGATTGATAGGAGCGTCTCCGTGACCCGCTGGCGCGTGAGATCAGACACTTCCCACGCCCCTACTCGCCGGCTGGTGTTACCGCCAGCCCCTCGCCACATATCGCCTTCGTCAACCTGGACTCTTCGTCCTTCGACATCGGCTTCGAGCAATAGATAGGGGTAGCGGTCCAGCCGAGGCTCTCCAACTATCTCGCCGCTGAGGGACATCCACAATGCTATACGTGGGCTCCTGAAACGCGCCTCACCGCCTGGGTGTTCCTCGACCAGGCCGTCACCGCCCAGTTGACGGAGCCGTTCGGCCACGGCGTCCATAGCTGGTCGTACTTCTGTCTGGCAGGCCGCAGTGAAGTCGTCCAAGAACTTCATTCCGCCATCGAGCCGATCGGCGCTGGCATCGGCGGTGGCGCGGTCCCTCTGCGCCACTGCCGCCAATATCGGGCCGAAGCCTGCCAACGGGTCGGCAGCTGTGGACGGTACTGCACCTTCAACGACGGCGGCTGGCCCGACCGGGCTGGGAGCCGTCGAATTTGTTGATAGAGCTCCCATGGGAACCCTCCGATCTGGATCCTTGACTGCGGGCAAAGTGCCCGGACGTACGCAGAACCCTTCTAGAAGCAGTTTACTACAGTTTCAATTCTTGTCGTGCTGGCTGGCGAGGGACCCCGAGGTTAGTGGCTGGCTCGAGGAGAATGGCAAATGGGAGCACGCGAGGCGGCCCCTAAAGTAAAGAGCTATTAGCGTCTAACGATCTGACACGATTTGCGCTCGGCGCCACCCCGGCCGTGTCCTCCGCGTTGAGGATGGCGTCGATGGCATCGATCAGTTCATCGATCATCAGGGTGCCGTTTGAGGGCAAGCGACGTGATCGGAGCTCACAGTCGTGGCTGCTGAGGCGGTTCGGACCCTGCATCGGGAAACACCGGTCTGCCTTCGTAGCCGAGGGCTGCAGTCGTTCAAGATGAACGACAAAAACACCCTATCTCTCCCCGGCTCCTACCCGTGAGAACGCCGCGCTCCTGAGGGCGCTCACCCAGCCAGTGCAGGTCGCAGCCCGCCGCCGGCCCGCACTTCGCTTCTTCAATGAGTAAGCGTCGCGACACCCGGCTCGTTGAGCAAAGTGGCCGGCAACGTGTCCAACCTTGCTGCCGGTCGGTCCGTCGATGCCTCTAGCTTTACGACCGAGACCTTCGCCATGGCGCCAGACGTGAGCGAAGCCTGTTTGCTGGTGAGACCGTCGACGGGAGGGTAATAGCGGGACCAGGACCGTCGCGTCCCACCTGACTTGGCAGCGCGGCCTTCACCGAAGTCGGTTCCGCCATCATCTGCTCCCAGGTGACGACCCAGCCAGCGCCATTAAGGCGGAAGTCCTCGGTATGGGTTGCACACAGGGGAAGTGGCCCGGGGAAATTGTCTCGGACTATGGATGCAGCAGCGCGACGGTCACAATTGTCGACGCGGCATTTGTCGGAGGAATTCAAACTGGTCCTTCCTCGTCCGCTTCAGCGGCGCCTCCCGGACGGGGACGCCGCTACGAACGTACTGGGTGTCAGCCTACGGGTACCAAGCCGCCATCCGGGCCGTCCTGGCTCCGTCGTCGGCGTCGAGGACTCGGGAGCGCTCGACCATTTGCTACTCCCCCACGGCGAACTGGTGTAGCGTGTACTTACCTTCGACAGTGAGGGTACCGCAGGGTGGCGGCCGACCCAGTCGGTCTGTGCCGGAGGTGCCCCTCTTTGCCGAGGTCCGCGTGGTACGACCAACGTCCTTTTAGCCGGTTTGTGGTAAATGGCGCCCCGCGTTTCGCGTCAGCCCTGGCCGCGGCGACTGTAGAAATGGCAGACAGGTGTGACGGTGTGACGGGTTGTCGCAGTTTCGCAGCGACAACGCCTTGGGTGGTACCCAAATGACCGCGCCGGTGTCCTCCGCACTTCCGAGGTCGCAGTCGGCTGGTAATGATGAGTTCCTGGAGCTCGCCCGGCAGGTTCGCGAGGCCAGGCTTTTTTATCGGCCCCAATGGCGCCGCAGTAGTGAGATTGGGGCTGATTGGCGTCCTTTATGGGGCGGGGTGGGCCGCCCTGTTCGTAGTAGGGAACTCGTGGTACGAGTTGCTAGTCGCGGCATTCCTGGCTGCGGTGTTCGCGCAGGTGGCATTCCTGGGCCACGACGCCGGCCACCGCCAGTCCTTCCGGTCGCGGCGGCTGAACAGAGCGGTCGGTCTGGCGTGCGGCAACCTGGGGACCGGGATCAGCTACAGCTACTGGGTCACCAAGCACGCCCAGCACCACGCCCATCCCAACCAGATCGGTGCTGACCCCGACGTCGGGCCGGGCGTGATCTGTTGGACGCCGGAACAAGCCGCTGGCAAGACCGGGCTGAGCCTGGCTATCGCCAAACACCAAGCCGCCCTCTTTTTTCCCTTGACATGCCTGGAAGCGGTAAACCTGCACCTTCTGAGCATCCGCGCTGTGCGCTCCAAGCAGTCCGTGCATGGGCGCACCGAGGCCATCTTGCTTGGTGTTCACGGCGTTGTGTACGTGGGTGCCCTCTTCCTGGTCCTCACGCCGCCGCTCGCCCTGGCGTTCCTCGTTGTCCAGCAAGGTGCCTTCGGTCTTTACCTGGGTTGCGCCTTCGCTCCGAACCACAAGGGGATGCCGATGGCGTCAACAGATCAGGAGTTGGGCTATGTACGGTGCCAAGTAACCACGGCTCGCAACGTCAGAGGCGGACGGGCGTTGACCGCAGCTCTTGGTGGGCTCAACTACCAGATCGAGCACCATTTATTCCCGAGCATGCCAATGGCCAACCTCCGCCGCTGTAGGCCCATTGTCCGGGCGTACTGCTTGGCCCACGACATCGACTATTGCGAGACCACGCTTTGCGGTTCTTACCTGGCCGCGCTGAGGCACCTGGCGCGGACCAGCCGCTTGGTCCGCGAATCCGCTTCCCCTAATTGATGACCGTGGCAGTTCCCGAGTGCAAAATCGGCGTGGGCCCGGCCTAGAGCGAGAACCTAGGCACCCTGTGGGCGATCTAGACCAGACGAGAGTGAACCGGCCCGTTAGGCCGCTTATGTGGGCATCCCCCGGGGGGCCGGTGCAGCCCGAGACAGCTGGTCCAGCGCAGACGGGGCCAAGGCGCCGCTGATCACAGCTTCAGCCACGGCGACCAGGCGTAGGTTGTGGTTGCGGGCGTGTGTGCGCAGAGCGGAGAACGCCTGCTCCATGTTGAGGCCCTGTCTTTGGGCCACCATGCCCTTGGCTTGTTCGATGACCACGCGGCTGTTGAGGGCGTGCTGGAGCTGTTGGTTCACGGCCTGTGCCTCGAGCGAGGCCCGGTGCTGGAGGATGGCGATGGTGGCGACATCGGCCAAGGCCTGGGCCGCTTCGATATCGGGCCCGAGCATCTCACCAGGCTCGACGTGGAACAGGTTGAGGGCGCCAATAACTGTGCCCTGCCATCGCAAGGGCAGCGCCAGGACGGAGCAGAAACCGGCCGCCAGCGTCTCAGCCGCGAACAGCGGCCAGCGACTGGTCACTTTGGCCAGGTCCTCGTCCGTCACCGGCCTGCCGCTGCGGTAACAGTCCAAGCAGGGGCCTTCTTGGGACTGCAGCTCGAACAGTTCCAAGACGCGCATGGCCTCGCTGGAGGAGGCCATTACCCGGAGCTCACCGTCGGCCCCGGCCAACATGAGGCCGGCGGCCCCGACCTCGAGCAGCTCGACGCAGCGGTCAGCTACCAGGGTCAGCAGCTCAACCACGTCGAAGTCCGCTACGAGCGTGTCTGCCAGCTCCACCAGCGTCCTGGCTAGCAGTGCTTCTCTAGGCACCCGACCTCCACTCACGGCACGGGCCACGTGGCACTTCCCGGGCCGCGGAAACCGGCCCCAAGACGTATGTTACGGGGGTCGCCGCCCGGCGCCCGCCAGCGGCTCCCGAGCACGGCCGGCCTCACGCCCCGGGGCCTTTGCCGCCGCTATCGGTGCCGAGACCGAGCGTCCTTTCAACTACGTCTTTGGCTACCTCTGAGAGGGGGCGGTCGTTGCCGAAAGCGTACGCCCTCAACCGGACCAGCGCTTGGAGGACGCTGCAATCGAGCTGGACGGCGACCATGCCGGCGGCCTGGTGCACGGTGTAGTGGAAGTCAGCGCTCTCCTCGAGCTCGGCCGCCAGCTCTCCGGGTGGGGCCCCGCCTGGAGGACGAGGACGGACTGGGCCGCGATGCCCGCCATTACGAGCGCGTCGGCGTGCTGGTCATCGCTGAGCGGCCCCGGCCGGTCACGACAAAGGTTGAGCGCACCGAGACGTGCGGCCCCCAGCTGGAGGGGGAAGCCAAAGACCGCCCGCGCCCCAGCCTCGATGGCGGGGGGTGAAAACGCCGGCCATCGTGAGGTGACCGGGTTAGCCAGGTCCGGTTCGAACACGGGCCAGTCCTGGCGGTACGCGTCGACGCACGGCCCCTCGCCGAGCGCATATTGCAACTGCTCGATGAGGTCGCTCATCTTGTTGGTGGTGCATAGCGAGCCTTCGGGCGAGTCAGCCCACATCAGCATGATCCCCGCGCCGCTCACGGCGACGGCCTGGGCGCAGACCTGGCACAGCCGCTTCGTACCGAACACATCGTCCCCACGGCCAATGAGTAAGCCAAGGAGCCGCGCTCGTCGATGACCGGAACTCCCATTCATGGCCTTCCACGCACAGCCACCACCCTGGTTGCGCCATCGGTCAGCCGCCGGGCCCCCACAGCCCCGGCTTTTAAACTTACGCCTTGGCCGTCCTGCGCCGGCCGCGTTTGGGCACCGGGACGGGCGGATTGGGCTGACTTGGCCCAAGGACCGAGCGCTCTTGCCTCCTCGGCGTCCGCTTCTTTGGCCCCGGGCCTGATGAGGTCGTTCATGCCACAGGCGTCGATAAGACGCCGGACGGGGGTCGAGGGGGACCGAACGGTCAAAGACGCTGACCGCTGCCGGAGGTACTCTCGGGCCCTGGCTATTACCGCGAGTGTCGAGGTGCTCATCACCTGTACCTCGGCCAGGTCCAGGACTAGGCCGGGGGCGCCAAACGCGATGGCGCGTGCCAGGGTCATGCATAGCGCGCTCTCAGTTGAGGAGTCGTGCTGACCCCGCAGCCAGACAACGAGCTCTGGGTCAGACCCCCGCAGGACCGGGTGCCGGTCAGGGATGGTGAAGAACGAGGAGCCAATGGCAAGCATGGCAATCTCCAGCCTCAGGTGCAACACTTCGCGTTACCGGGGTCTGGAGTACCGCCCCCAAGCCAGCGCACGGCGGGCTCGGCACGTTGGGGCATTTGTCGTGTCACCATGACCCTACACCTTTTGAGGTGGACGTGCCGGGCTCAAACGGTGGCGTGCGATGTAATTCAGCCGGCGGCGGTCTAATTTCAGCTGGGAATAGTGGTACAGCCTGGGCTCGTTGCCAGCGAGTGGGTCAAGTTCACTCGGTGTGAGCGGGGAACCGACCAGGGAGGAGGACCGCCTCGCAAGGTGAGCACAACACCCAATCTGTTTGGAAAAACAGCGTCGGGTCATCGGGAAGGACGCACCGACAGCGTCCGCAGAGTCGTTGTGCCGGTTCTGCTGACGTCCCTGGCCCGGTGCCGGCGGCGGCGTCCTGCGCGACTGTCATGAAACCCGCGCGCCGCGGATCGGCTCTCGGGGGTGGACGTCGAGCTTATCTGGGCCAATACGCGCCCCGTTTTCAGGGTCTACCTTTGCGGGTCTCATCGCGAGCCCCCCGATCTCCCTCCGGAAGCGGAGGGCCAATAGCTCAAGGTGAACTAATACCAACGTACAGTCGAAAACAACAACCGGGACCAGAACTTTGATAAGACGTGCGGGGCGCTGACGAGTCCGACCGCGCTACGCCTGTCAAGGCTCGATGCTCCCAAACCAGTCGCACTTGCTCGAGGCTTGCGCTTGCACCCCAATGCTAGAAATATGTTACTAGTATCTCTGGACTACAGTACTGTGGGAGTAGATGTTCGAAGCATGGCCGTCGCGGACGGGCAGCTGTTCGAGCCTCAATGAGGGCAGTTGATCATGAGCGAACTAAGAGAATTGAAAACAGCCAGCGATATACCCACTCCCAATGGCGCCGGCGGGGAAATCAACAAATTTGATGAGCCAGAAGGGGCCGACTTCATCCCGGGCGGAAGTAGGCAATTTGGCTATTTGCACGACCAACCGCCTTCATGGCCATGCTTTGGGGTGAGCATAAGCCCGTTCGACGCACGTGGCATTCCCGCCACCTTGGCCGTAGGGGGCAGTCCGGGAACATCGATCAGGTCGGCCGTGAGCGCAAGCTCCAAGAACCGAAGATTGGGAACCGGACCGCCGAGCGCTCGGCGCCTAACACGGCGGGCGCCGCGCTGGCCCCCGCCGGCTGCACCCTCACCGCTACCGTTGCTCGGTTCGATCACGAGGACGTGCGCCCTGCCAATGCCTGGCGGCGCGCCGCGAACTAGCTGCCGGTGGGCGAGATCTATCTGATGGGCAGACCCTGCTCGACCTGCGTTGCCGTCGAAGCCGAGGTTCGGTCCTCCTCGAAGTAATGTGCTGCGCCCAAGCCTTTGCGCCGCCGAAAAGATGTAAGGTTACTAGGGACACGATAAATCCCTACGTGTTGGGCCAGTACCCACTGGTTGGGGCGGTACTCCGGACCCTGGTAGCGAACGTCCGCAACGCCTGAGGTAGGAGAGCGCCATAGTGCCCGTCCCGTCTTCTTTTTTTGCCGTCTCTGACCGATCTCCCGTGAACCGGGAGATATCCAGGACAAATCCCACGGCCGACGGACAGCCGCGCCCGACCGGGCCGGGAACGAGCCGCGTCCTCGTGGGCCGCCGGCCTTGGGGCACGCGGCACGAGGCGAACGGGCAACAGACGGCCCCCTCTCGGGGTGAACCGCCGAACCGACGGGCCCCGACGCCCGCCCAGCCCCAACAGCCGCGCCTGTGGACCTGGCTCATCCTGGTCGGTATCCTGCTCGCCGCGCTGGTGCTGCTGCACCCGGGCGTCAACTCGGCGCCGGTCCAGAACTTCACCTACACCAGCTTCGTCAACGAAGTATCAGCCAACAAGGTCTCAACGGCAACGATCACCCCAGCCGGGGCAGTCAGCGGCAAACTCGACAGCGGAGAGGCCTACACGTCACAGATCCCGACGGCCCTCGACAACACCGCGCTTAGCCCATTTCTCCTCGCCCACAATGTCCAGGTGACAGGCACCAATGCGAGCACGACATCGCTCCTGACCGTAATCGAAGACCTGCTGCCGTTGCTTTTCATCATCGGCGTCCTGGTGTGGTTCGTCCGCCGCAGCCGCAAGCAACTGGGCGCAGGGCTTGGTGGGATCATGGGCATTGGGCGTTCGAAAGCAAAGGTGTACGACGAGGACAGGCCGACTACGCGCTTCGCCGACATCGCTGGGTACGAGGGTTCCAAGGCGGAGGTCATGGAGGTGGTCGACTTTCTGAAATACCCCAAGCGCTACGCCGCGGCGGGTGCCGTCGGCCCTAAGGGAGTGCTAATGGTCGGCCCTCCCGGTACCGGCAAAACGCTGATGGCCAGGGCCGTCGCTGGC
The DNA here is from genome assembly GCA_963749305.1 of uncultured Acidimicrobiaceae bacterium. Taxonomy (GTDB): domain Bacteria; phylum Actinomycetota; class Acidimicrobiia; order Acidimicrobiales; family Palsa-688; genus Fen-671. Next base: position 34,297 of record CAVVMN010000006.1, on the reverse strand, counting down.
GAAGCGGGGGTGCCGTTTTTCGCATTGTCTGGGTCGAGCTTCGTTGAGATGTTCGTCGGCGTGGGGGCGTCGAGAGTACGGGACCTTTTCAGTGACGCCCGTAAGCGTTCCCCCTCCATCATCTTCATCGACGAGATCGACGCCATCGGGGGCCGGCGCGGCCCCGGCGGGTTCGGGTCCAACGACGAGCGCGAGCAGACGCTCAACCAGTTGTTGTCGGACATGGACGGCTTCGAGCCCGGCGCCAGCGTCGTCGTCATAGCCGCCACCAACAGGGCCGAGATCCTTGACACAGCGCTGCTGCGGCCCGGGCGTTTCGACCGGACGGTAGAGATCCCGCTCCCCAACCAGGCCGAGCGCACCGCCATCCTCGCCGTACACGGGCGGGGCAAGAGGCTCAGCCGCGACGTGGACCTGGACGCGGTCTCCCGGGGTACGCCCGGTTTTTCGGGCGCCGACCTCGCCAACCTCGTCAACGAAGCCGCCATCAACGCCGTGCGTGCCCGACGGGACATCCTGACGGCGGCGGACTTCGGCGCGGCTCGGGACCGCCTCTTGATCGGCCGCCGTGACGCCTCCAACGCGCTGCTGCCCGAGGAAAAGTACTCCGTCGCGGTTCACGAAGCCGGCCACGCCCTCGTCGCCGTTCTGTCCGATCATGCCGACCCCGTGGCCAAGGTCACCATCCTCCCGCGGGGCTCTGCGCTCGGGGTAACCGAACAGTTGCCGCTCGCAGAGCGCCATCTCTACCCTCAGAGCTACCTCATCGACTCGCTCACCGTCCGTCTCGGCGGCCGGGCCGCCGAGGTCATTGTCCTGGGGGAACCCTCAACGGGTGCGTCCAACGACCTGGTCGGCGCCACCGACCTGGCCACGCGGATGGTCCGGGAGTGGGGATTTTCTACTGAAATTGGCCCCATTGGTTACGGGCCGGAGGGGCCGAGCCGTGATAACCCCTTCGCCGGCCGTCCCTATGCGGAGGAGACGCAGCGCTCCATCGACCGGGAGGTGGCACAGCTGCTGCGCGAGGCTGAGGTCAGGGCGACCAAGGTGCTCCGCGACAATCGCGGCACCCTGAACCGGGTCATAGAGCTGCTGCTCGAACGCGAGACCATCGACGGCGCCGAGCTAGCCATCATTACCGGCGCCCCCAGGCGTGCGGCGGAGCCAGAGCTGGTGTTGTCTCACGGGTCCGTCAAAACAATACTTCCGTCGGCGGGATGAACGCCGGCGAGGCCCCTACCGATCGTCATGTCGTGGCGGCCAAGCCGGTGCTGGCGCGCCTGCGCCCGGCGCCTGAGCGCACTACGACACGCTAGATCTGAGAGAGAAGCCGACGTGGTACCTAAGGATCTGATCGTCTATTTCACGACGAGCGCGCAGATTGCCGGCTCGCTGATCGGGCTGCTCTTCGTGTCGATCTCGCTGCGCTACGATGCGATCCTCGGCAGATCGGCGCAATTTCATAGCCGGGCCATGGCCGGCGCGGCGTTTACCGGCCTTTTTAACGTTCTAACGATCTCGCTGTGGGCGCTCGTCCCGGGCCGGGGCCTCGGTTACCCGGTGGTCGTCTCCGGCGTGGTCTGTCTTTTCCACACCCTGAGGCTGCACATGGGCAAGCTCCTGACCATTGACTCCGCGTTGGGCACTTTCCTCCTCAGCCTGGCTGTGTATTTCGCACAAGTCGTAGAAGGCATCTGGTTGATCGCGCGGCCGGGCTCGAACGAGATCGTGTTCATTCTCGCCTACACGCTGTTCGGGTCGACGGCTCTATCGCTCAGACGGGCCTGGACGCTCCTACAACCCGGTCACAGTGGTAACAACATGCCGGTCCCGGCCGCTCCGATCGCTCAGCCGACCAAACCCTCCGAGCTGACCGGGAATGTTCGATGACGATCGCAGCCAGGCGCAGCCCTGAGTGGCAGCGCCAAGGACCTGCGACAGCTAGCGGTCAAGCTGTCAGCGACGACGAGATAATTCCCTCCTCGTCCTCGACACTTTCGGGCCCAAGTGAATTGGTGAGACAAGGCTATTTTCGGTTGCGTTTGCAGTCGCAGTCGTCGTGTTGTTTTCGTTCATGAATAAACGGCGCAGAGGCTCGTTTTTCTTCTGGCAGGGCAAGGGCCGCCGAGACACCTAAGGTGCCGTGGCCCCGCACCCTCGTTGGGTCGGGCGGCAGTCGTCCGCCAATCTCTTCGACGCAACGGGCGCAGCGGTAGGCCCAGCATTCGCACGCAGGGGGCAGCGGTTGCGCAGCATTCTGATAGCCGTGGTCGACGTCACCGGTGACTCGGCCACGATTTCGTCCCGCTCAGCGTGAGCTGGTCATCAGCACGTCTCGCAGGACCGGGAGGTGCTCGAGACATTGACCGGCGCCGAACGCCACCGACTGCAAGGGGTTGCCGGCGATGACAACCAGCATCCCTGTCTCGGCAGCCACGAGGGCGTCAAGGCCGTGCAGCAAGGCCCCGCCCCCAGTGAGCGCGATCCCCTGGCCCATGATGTCGGCCGCCAGCTCGGGAGGCGTCTTGTCAAGGGTTACCTTCACGGCGTCCACTATCGCCGAGACCGGCTCCGCTATCGCCTCTCGGATCTCCTCAGTAGTCGTGACAATGGTCTTGGGTAGGCCGGTGATGAGGTCCCGGCCCCGGATCTCAGCACTGACCTCCTCCACGAGTGGCCAGGCAGAGCCGAGCGTGATCTTGATCTCCTCGGCGGTGCGCTCGCCCAGGGCCAGGTTGTACTCCTTTTTTATGAACTGGATGATCGATTTGTCCAGCTCATCACCGGCGATGCGTACGGACTGGCCAACCACTATCCCGCCCATCGAGATGACCGCCACCTCGGTGGTGCCGCCGCCAACGTCGACAACCATGTTGCCCGTCGGCTCTTGCACGGGCAAGCCAGCGCCAATGGCTGCCGCCATTGGCTCCTCAATTATCGAGACCCGGTGGGCGCCCGCCGCTTCAGCTGCATCGATCACCGCCCGTTTCTCGACGCCCGTCACGCCTGCGGGTACGCATATCACTATCTCCGGCTTGGAGAGCCGGCTGGGGAGGGCACGGCGGACGAAGTAGGCAAACATCTTTTCGCAGACCTCGAAGTTGGCGATGACACCTTCCCTAAGCGGCCGGACCGCCTGGATGTGGGCGGGGGTACGGCCGATCATCCGCTTCGCCTCTAAGCCCACCGCCATGGTCCGCCCATCGCGAACGTCGATCGCCACCACCGACGGCTCGTCGACGACGATCCCGCGTCCCTGCAAGTAGACAAGCGTGTTAGCCGTCCCGAGGTCTATGGCCAGGCCCCGCCTGAAGGCTGAGAACGGTCTGTTGCGCACGATTGGCAAGCCTCCTAGCCCGAGTTCCAACGATGGGCAGGGGCAGCGCTCGCCAACAGGCTAACGCGCTGGCTGGGGCTAGTGGTCCCGCGCCAAGTCATCGTGACCTGCGCGGCATGAGCGGGCACGTCCGTGGTAGGTCAAGCAGAGCGGCGCTGCCGGCGGTTGTCGTCGTTGATGAATGCGATAACCGCCTCGGCCAGGTCCTCGACGGGCTGCTGCTGATCGCGGAGAGCAGCGGGTCGGGTGCTAGCGGGATCTATGACGGAATAGACACTGGCGCCTTCACTTCTACAAACCGGCCCAGCAATTACTTGCTTTTCTTCCGCTCATCCACCCGAACAAGCGAGCGTTGGAAGCCACCGGCGCCCGGCGCCATGACGACCCTGGTATGAAGGCTGACGACCTCAGACATTCCCGGCCGCCCTCGCGACGTCGCTTTCGCCGAGCGCTCGGAGGTACTCATACGAGTAGATCCCGGTGTTGTGGCCGTCGTCCCAGTTGAACCTGATGGCATAGTTACCCACGCTCGTGATCGCCCGTGGAGCCACGTCGCCCCGCACGGTGGTTGGATCGAGCCGTGGTCGTCCGCTAATCTCCTCGACGCAACGGGCGCAGTGGCAGGCCAGCCGGAGATCCCGCACATCGAGGTGGTCACGCCTTCCGTCCTCCCAGAGCATTGAAAGCGTCCTCGGGCCCCTACGGCGGAAACCGATCGGCGTGGTCCGAGAACCCGACGCCTGGACGGCATTTTCGGCCCACGCCGGTGCCCCTTCGTCTGTGCCCCAGGTCCACCCGAACGGTCTGATCGTGCTGACCGGGAGATCTTCGAGCTGCCCGGAGAGCTCGGCGGCGACTGTCAAGTAAGCCTGGGCCGCCACAGAACCAGGCTGGTCAAAAACAATTGGGCGTCCTTCGTCGCCACCGACGACGATGTCTGCCTCAAGCGGGATCGCACCGAGGAACGGAACCCCGGTCTGGCGGCTCATCCACTCGCCGCCCCCTTTGCCGAACACGTCCGTGCCCTTGCCGCAGTGCGGGCACGAAAACGTGCTCATGTTCTCGATGACCCCCCGCTGAGCAGTCCCATCGAGACCGCCTTGAGCCCGTGGCGGACCGCCGGCACAGCTTTGCCCTCGGGGGTCTTCTCCGGCTGGTGGTCGGTCGGAAGTCCGAGCATCCCAGGGACGCTCGGGCCGAGGATATCGGCGTCGAGAAGCCCAACATCGCTACCGGCCTGGACCAGCGCCAGTGCCAGGTTGACGGCCACTGTCGACTTGCCTACACCGCCCTTGCCGCTACCAATGGCGATAATGTGGCGGATCCCTGGCAGTTTGTCGTGACCGCTAACAGGCCCGAACGACGTCGCTGGCGCGCCGTCGTGCTCGTGGTGCCAACTGCTCTTCTCCATTGCTACAAGTCCCTCGTTGCTGGCCGTGTGCCCATCTGAGTTGTCACCCAATGAAGATGCACTCGCCGGGACACTCCTCGGCTGCTTCGGCCACGGCGTCCTCGAACTCCGCAGGTACGATTGCGAGGCCCGCCGCTCCGCCGGGTTGGCTCTTCACGTCGTCGCCCTCTTTCACGTAGGCGAGACCATCGTCGAGCAACGTGAAGACGGCTGGCGCGATCTCCTCACACAGCCCGTCCCCGGTGCACAAGTCCTGGTCGATCCAGACCTTCACGATGCTCCCCTTCTCCTAAGTTCTCCGCCGGTTTACTGTCGGGAGTTCATGACAGGTCGTAGGACAGCCGCGAACCCCAGGCTGGTCGCCCAGGCACTTCTCCCCCGGCACCGAGCCCGTCCGGCCCGAGCTCAGCCGAGTGGCGGTCCCGCTGCGCCAAAATCGGGCCAAAGCCCCGAGGCACGCCGGTGATCGTGGGCCGTCCCACCAGCCTCGCGCTGTACCCTTGCCCGACCACACTAGCCGCCCTCAGACTTTCAGGTGGTGGCCCCAATGGGACCTCGATCTGCCTCCCGGGCCGTCGGGCGAAGTGCCTGAGCGTGAGGAAAGCCTGCCGGAAGTTTACTGCTATTTTAGGTGTGCCGGTGACACGTTAGAACGAAGCCTCCTATTCGTCGCGCAAAGGCCCCACCAGGCCTCTTCAGGAACACCACCGTCCCCGACGATCGGGGCACCACGACCCGTCGCTGCCGGCCGGCAGAAGAGGCTGGCAGCCCGATTTGGTGACTCAGGTGCGCAGCCCCTTTGACCAACGAACCCGCCTGGTAGAGGGGTCTGGCCACCACGGCAGCACTTAGAGGCAGTTTCCACCCGCACGTCAGTGCTGGTCAGCGGCTTCTTCTGAGACGGCTGTTCAGTCGCTAGTAGTCTAGGAGCCGTGCGCTGGCGTCTCGCTGGACCTGTCGTCTCGATATCGACTACGTGCTCTTCGTCATCAGACACGGTGGTCGTAGCGCTTGGCCGATCCAAGCCGAAGATATCGACGTCCCAGGATCGGACAATAATGCCTAATCCATATGGTCAGATGACACATATCACGCGGTAGCTGACGATTGTCACAGAAAGCGGCAATCTGGATAAGGCGGGCTGAAGGATGACTCTGCAGCTACCTGGTTACAGCCACTTTACGAACAACCCGGTCTATCGCGCCGCCACCAGTCATTTAGTGGCACTCGCAGGGAGCGCTGACGGGCGAGTCGTCATCGACTTGGCGTGTGGTACGGGCGCCTGCAGTTTGTGCCTACTGGAGCAATACAAGCCAGCCGAGTTGATCCTGGTAGATCCGGACAAAGACGCATTAGTACACGCCCAAGATTCGTGCTCAATCCCATCGCGGGCCTTCTGTACCTTTGCCGAACAGCTGCCTTCTGTTATACCAGGGAATGCCGCGGACATCGTTATAGTAGGCAACGCACTACATCTGTTCAGCGACATTGATGCTGTTGCGCGGGGAATACGTCATTGTTTACGTCCAGGTGGGGTCGTGGTCTTGAGTACCGCGTTTCATGTCGACGCCGCCGGTGATGACGAGCATACTTTTATCCGTCTAGTCTTCGTGGAGGCCCTGAGGACGTTACGCGGAACTGTGAGAGCTAGGCGGGAAGAGTCGAGCCGGGACAGTTCGGCCCGAACGCACGTGCGAGCCGCCGACGTGGAAGCGAGCCTGACTGACGCAGGACTTGTCGAGATCGAGATGTCCGAAAGAGGTTTTCTACTGGATGGTGACTTTTATTCAGGCTTCGTGGCCACGAAAGAGTTTGCTTCGGCGGCATTGCCGGGTTATCCACCCGCTCTGGCAGCGGAAGTTCTGTCGAGGGCAGCGTTGAAAGTGGCGGGAGCGAACCCATCCAAGAGCGTGTTCGAGCGCAGATGGCTTTACGCTCGGGCATCTGTCCCGGTGGACGGCGCGGGCATGAAGACAGAAGAGGTCGAGACTACCTCGTGGCCGACCGGCCGAACGCGCGTCACGATGACGGCGCCCTTACCTCAGTTGGCCGACTCCGAAGATTACTGAGGAGACTAATGGGCCTCTGGCGGGGCTCGTGATCTTCCTGATCTGGCTCTGGCTCAGCAATATCGCCCTTTTGTTTGGCGCCCAAGTTAACGCCGATCTCGAGCAGGAGAGGGCCGCACTCTTATGCATGGGCGCCCAGCCTTCCGACGAACATCTTGTCGATGTCTTCGGGCTTGCCGGAGGCGGCATAGAGGAAACCCTGAGCGAGATCGCAGCCGAGGTCTTGGAGCGCCCCGTGTTGGCCTACAGTCTCCACCCCCTCGGCAACCACAGTCAGGCCCAGCGCGTGCGAAAGCATAATGATGGCGGTGACGATCGCCCGTACTCTCGGCTCGCTGACGAGATTGGCAATGAACGACTTGTCGATCTTGACGAAGTCGAGCGGGAACCGCTGTAGGTAAGCGAGCGAAGAGTAGCCGGTACCGAAGTCGTCCAGCCCCACCTGGACGCCGGCGTCCCGCAGGCCCCGGAGCCCGGTCATGGCCGAATTGGAGGCTTCCATCAGAACCCGTTCGGTTACCTCGATGAACAGGGCCCTTTGGGGCACGCCATTGGTCCTGAGCTGCTCGCTGACGGCTTGGCGGAACCGTGGCTCGGCGAGGTGGCGCGCAGTGACGTTGACGGCCACCCCGGCGAAGTTGGTCCCCTTTAACCGGGTACGCCAGGCAGCGGCTTGCTTCACGGCGTCGGCCAGTACCACCTCGTCTATAGAGATCAACAGACCCGTCTCTTCGGCCACACCTAGGAACGAGGCCGGGAGCTGCAGCCGCTTCCCGATGCCACCGATGCGGACAAGGGCTTCGGCGCTAACTGGGCGTCCGCTCTCCAGGTTTACGATCGGCTGGTACTCCACGACGATGCGCCTTTCGTCAAGAGCCCGCCGCACCATTCGTTCAGTGACCAGGCGGTCCACAGCCGTGATGCGTAGCTCCTCGTCGAACAAGGCGACTCGGTCGCGGCCGTGCTCCTTGGCCCGGTAGAGAGCAAGGTCGGCCTCGGAGAGCAGTTCCTCGGCGTTGCGCTGGCCATCGCTAGTGCAGACCAGGCCAACGCTGATCGTGCAGATGATGTCTTCGCCCTCGACCCTGAAGGGGCTGCGGCCATCTTCGATTATCCGGTTGGCCAAACTGATAGCCGCGAGTTCGTCTGCGACCCCCTCGGCCACGAGTACGAACTCGTCGCCCCCGAGACGGGCCAGCGTATCGGCCGGCCGTAGATGGTGAGTGAGACGGTCCGCCACTTTCAGGAGCACATCGTCGCCTATGCGATGACCGAGCGAGTCGTTGATGACCTTGAAGCGGTCAAGGTCCAGGTAAAGAAGGGCCAGTACGCCCCCTGGACTGCGGCCAAGCCGGCGCAGGCCCTGGTGAAGCCGGTCCATGAGCACGGTCCGGTTGGCCACACCGGTCAGCGGGTCGGTGGTGGCCCGGACCTCCAAGGCGGCCAGGTGACTTTGGCGTTCACTGATGTCGCGGACTCCAGTCACGACGACTGCCGAACCACCCGTCGAGATGCGCCGTGAAGTCGCCTCGACCCAAATGAACGAGCCATCCCGGCAAAGGAACCGGTACTTCGTGGTGACGCGCTCAGACGAAGAATGCTCCGAGCGCGCGCTAAGCAGTACCGGCGCGTCGTCGGGGTGGACGAAATCCTCCTCGCGTCTTCCCACGAGCTTGGGCGCCTCCCAGCCGAACACGTCTTTACAAGCGGGGGAGCAGTATAGGTACCTACCGGCAGGGCTTACCACGGTCATCATGTCGGCCGAAGCGGTCACCAGAGACGCGTAGTCAAGGACTAGGCCCCGCGTTTGCACCACGTCATCAACGTCTGCCGGTCGGCTCGTCGGCACCTATCGCTCCCGCTCAGGCCTACCAGAGATTCTGACGGCACGCTGTTTGGCCGCAGGGCTCCTGTCGCGCCCGCCTGGTCAAGGATGCTACAGCAAGAACGCTCGTTCCCGGAAAAGCCGTGCGGAGGCAAGGAAGGAACCTGTCCGGGCCAGAGCCGGGTCAGACAAAGGTGCATCACAGGTCCAAAGCCCTCGCGTGGGTGAAGCGGACAATCGTCAACGGGGTGAGCACCCTTTGCCACGTAAGCGGCCCGGCGCGGATTTGCCAGGCTGGGCTGTAGGACTGAGGCCGGCAGTACCCTCCGGCGGGTGCCGGCCTCAGTCGAAGCGGCGAGCGGGTTCAGAGTGGCTGGCAGTTCACGGTTTGGTCGTGGTGGTGGCCTCGGCGGCCTTGGCGACAACGATCGTGCGGGTCAGCTGGGCGGCCGAGAGGTAGCTCGCGTTGCCGGCTTGGTTAGCGTCCACGACGCAGGTGCCGACGTTCAGGTACTTGAGGGTGGTGCCGCTGAGCGAGCACGCATTGTGAGTCGTCGAGGCGTCGACGGCGAGCGAGACCGGGAGGCCCGACGAAGCGCTCGGTTTGAGGGCCGAGGAGCCGTTGACCGCACCGGTGGCCGGGGCGGTGAAGGTGATGGCCTGAGAGGCCTTACCGACGACGATGGTACGGGTGAGCTGGGGGGCCGGGAGGTAGCTGGCATTGCCGGCCTGGTTAGCGTCCAGGACGCAATTGCCAACGTTGAGGTACTTGACGGTGGTGCCGCTCAGCGAGCACGCATTGTCAGTCGTCGAGGCGTCGACGGCGAGCGAGACGGGGAGGCCGGACGCTGCGCTCGGGGCCAGGGCCGCGGAGCCGTCATAAACGGCCGTAGGGGGGACGGTGAAAGTGATGGCCTGAGAGGCCTTGGCGACCACAACCGTGCGCGTGAGCTGGGGGGCTGCCAGGTAGCTCAAGTTGCCGGCTTGGTTGACGTCCAGGACGCAGTTGCCGACGTTCAGGTACTTGACGGTTGCGCCGCTCAACGAACAGGCGTTGCCAGTCGTCGAAGCGTCGACGGCCAACGAGACCGGGAGGCCCGACGAAGCGCTCGGTTTGAGGGCCGCGGAGCCATAGACGGCACCAGTGGCCGGGGCGGCGAAGGTAATGACCTGGGAGGCCTTGCCGACCACAACCGTGCGGGTGAGCTGGTCGCCCGACAGGTAGTTACCGTTGCCGGCCTGGTTGGCGTCCAGCACGCAATTGCCGACGTTCAGGTACTTCACGGTGGTGCCGCTCAGCGAGCACGCATTGTCAGTCGTCGAGGCGTCGACGGCGAGCGAGACAGGGAGGCCGGACGCTGCGCTCGGGGCCAGGGCCGAGGAGCCGAACACGGAACCGGTCGCCGGGGCGGTGAAGGTGATGACCTGCGAGGCCTTGCCGACCACGATGGTACGGGTGAGCTGGGGGGCCGATAGGTAACTTTCGTTGCCGGCCTGGTTGGCGTCCAGGACGCAGTTGCCGGCGTTCAGGTATTTCACCGTGGTTCCGCTCAGCGAGCAGGCGTTGCCAGTCGTCGACGCATCGACGGCGAGCGTGACAAGAAGCCTGGACGACGCGCTCGGTAGGAGGGCCCAGGAGCCCTTGTAGGTGCCCGTAGACGGAGCGTTGAAGGTAATGGCCTGGAACGCCTTGCCGATCCTGGCGATGCCTACGATGTTCCTGCTCGCACTGGCCGCCGAGCCGCTGAAGGCGGCGTTGCCGAAGGCGAAGACACCTCCGTTGGACGCCACCAGCCAGTAGCCCTTGCCGTTCGGCGTGGAGGTGATGCCGACCACCCGGCCGGCCATGCGCCTGCCGCCCATCGAGCCATAGGGCATGGCATTGCCGAAGGCGAAGACCCCACCGTCGGACGCTGCCAGCCAGTAACCTTTACCGGTTGGCGTGGAGGTGATGCCGACCGCCGGGCCGTTTAGGTGGGCTGTGCGCGCCGAGCCGTGAAAGGTTGCGTCACCGAAGGTAAAGACACTGCCGTTGAACGCCACCAGCCAGTAACCGCGGCCATCGGGTGTGGAGGCGATGGCGACTATGGGCTTGGCTGAGCGGCCCGCCGCCAGCGAACCATGAGGCTTGGCATCGCCGAAGGCGAAGACCGCTCCATCGGAGCCCACCAGCCAATAACCCCTGCCATCGGGCGACGACGCGATGCCCACTATGGGCTTATCCAGGTGCCGGGCGCCCGTTGAGCCGTGGGGCGCGGCGTCGCCGAAAGCAAAGACCACCCCGGCCGACGACACGAGCCAGTAGCCCCTGCTATCGGGCGTGGAGGCGATGCCGACTATGCGCCTCGCCCCCGTCGACTTCGGCCTCAGCTCGGTTGCTTTCCCGAAGGCGAGTACCACCCCGTTGGAGCGGGCCAGCCAGTAGCCGCTGTTCGGCACTGGGACTTGTCCCGCCGATGCAACGGACCTGCTCGTCTGGGAGACTTGGGCAACGGCGATATTGGGTGCGGCGATGCCGATGGACAGCACCAGCCCCGTGGCTAGGCCAACTATGCCGGCCAATCGTGTGGTGGCTCGGACAAAGTTAAGGGAGGAGCGGTCGTCACGGGAGGAGAGACGTGGGGCCCCAAATAGTAGGTGGTGGCGCCCGGTCGGCCGGGCTTCGGTGCTTTTAGGGGCTGTACTGCGGGCGCCCTCTGCACTGAAACTTCCGCCGGTCCTTGACTGTTCTTTGCGCAACAGAGTTCCTTTTCTTGTTTGCGAAACGTTTTTTTCTCTTGTTCGCTGAAATGGCGAGCCACCAGCGCTGGTCATTTTCCAAACCACGTCCCGCATGTCCGGCCGCGGTTTAAGCGCTGACCGCTTGGGCCTGATAAACGGGGAAACTGATGAGGCCTCCTCTAAGTGACGGTTGCCTTGCCACACGAGGCGCACATTACGTTGCACACGTGCCAGACGTCTTCGGGTCGTAATGCCACAGCTGTGAGTTTGTCTGTGACCGTCCCTGGTAAGAACTGCGACCGCCGAGGCACAGACCGCACGGGCCCGCACACCACTTATTAGATGGCCTGTCTCGATGCCAGGTACTTGAGCGGCGTCACGTCAGGCGACTGCTTGGGGAGTCGGTGAGCCACCCCGACGGGAATGTGCCCCGGTCCAACGATGTGGTAATTAATTAGCTAGGCTTGGAGGCGCCATGCAAAAGAGCCTTGCCATCACGGGGCCGGCCTAGGGGAATGGGGCAGGGCGCCTAACTTCGACGAGGGCCCTCGGGCCTGTTTGCGCCCGCGCACAAAGCCCTTAGAGCCGAGGATGGCACCGGCCGGGACAGTACGACGACAACCGGAACGATTATCAACATGAGCATTGCATCAACACCACCCTTGTAGGCACGTATGGTCACGTGCGCCACCGGGGTCCGGAGCAACGCCAACAAGCGCGATGTTAGCAGTTAATTAGGGTGCCGGCAAGACTAAAGGGCTGTCGCCTAAGTGTGGGATTCTGATGAGTGAGGATTTTTGGCACTTTTTAGGGCGACGGAACGGCCACAACTCAGCGGGCCGGTTGTTTTGCCACGATCCTCGTCTACGCGCCCTCCCCCCACAACGTCGAATGGACCTACGAGTGCAGATATGCACGCATGTGGTGGCCAACCGGCCCAACACTGAGAAAGCTGAAGAGTTTTCCTAGAAATAATTTGCTAGTTTTTTCGGAACCCGAGTAGACTGGTTGCCAGGCGCGAGCATCTCGAGAGTTCCGACTCCAGACTTCGGTCTGACCTCCTTAGAGAAATTCGCCTAAACCAGGCGTTAAAAAGGCGACGCCATCGAGGACGATGCACCCGAGTCGGGGAGGCAAGGAGCGTACTGAGAGTGCGGCTCACGAAACGGGAGCACTGCCTAGTACACCCGAGCCGGCGAGAGGTAAGACGTGCTTGACAAGGGTCCGATTAGACCCAAAATGACGCGGGACCACCACTTCGAGCTGCCACGCTCGCGCGACTTGTTCAGACGGGCATTACCCCAGATCGCAGAGGCGGTCCTTGTCCCCCTTGGCCTGTTCTACGCCGCGCTTTCGGTGCTTGGGCCTAAAGGTGCCATCTGTGCCGCTTTGGGCTGGAACTTCATGGCCCTCGTGCGCCGGCTATGGCGGCGCGAACGCCTGCCGGGCGTTCTCCTGCTCGGCACGGTCGGCCTAACGGCCCGCTCCATCGTGGCGCTCGTGAGCTCGAGCAGCCTGTTCGTGTACTTCTTGCAGCCCTCTCTGGGCACGGCGCTATTGGGCGGCGCGTTCTTGGTCTCTGTCCCCCTCGGCTGCCCATTGGCCGAGAGGCTGGCGCACGACTTCGTACCGTTGCCGCCTTCGTTCTTCAAGCGGCCCAAGGTCCGGCAGTTGTTCGTACGGGTCAGCCTGCTGTGGGCTCTGGTGAGCCTTACCAACGCAGCCGGCACGCTCGCGTTGCTGCTCAACGTGCCCATCGCGACGTTCCTGGCTGCCAAGACGGGCCTGTCCTGGGCGCTAACCGTGGGCGGCGTCGTGCTCTCGTCTTGGTGGTTCCGCCGCGGCTTGCGCCGTGCCAACGCCGAGGCCCTGGAAACCGCTGAGTGAAGCCCCACCGATGGGCCCGGGGATCGGCCGAGACCGGGACGAGGACCGTCACGAGGGCACCGGGCCTGCCAACATACATTTTCGCCGACGTTCCACACGAGAGGATGGCGGCCCCACAGCGTGATGGCGTAACTCTTTAAGGCTCTCGTCGTTGTGTCGCCGCTCCAGACCCCGGCCACGCCTCCTCGGCGCCAGGTTCTTTCCGTTGCTGTCATAACCAGAGAGTGGCGGGCCGGCCCAAGGAGGATGCCATGTCGGAAGCACGTCGTCGCCGCCTTCGCCAGCGTGTGCGGCGACCCCCGGGCCACTTGCTCGCACCAGCGGTGGAGGCTGCTGGCCGAGCACGTCCACCAGGCGAACGAAACGCCAGACCTCTGCTCCGGGCCGGGCCGGCCACCGCTCCGCGACGCCGGCCTGTCAAGGCTGCAACAACAAGCGATCTCCTTGCGCCTCGCCTCCACGCCCGACCGTCGAGCCGCCCGGCTGCTCGGGCTGTCGCCGAACAGGTACCGCCTACAATTGAGGGCTGGGCTCAATGCGGTGGCCCATGCAATGCGTCCTGGTCTCAGCACGTGGCAGCCCCTACCTGCGGACGACGGCGACAGCGCACCGGTACAGCCATGGAGGGACAGGTCCCGCTCGATTACCTCGAAAGGGCCATAGGTGCTAGCGGTTTGCCAGCGCCATGGGATGACAATAACTACTAATAGCCGGCCGGGTCGTGAGCTGCACATAGCTTTAGTAAGTCGAGGGGTGAAGCTTCAGTAAGTTGGCGGGTGAACTTGCGATGGGGAAAGAGGAGGTCCACATGACAGACGATTCGGCTCAGGCCAAATGGAGTGCCGCCGAGTGGCACGGCAAGATGTTGCTGGACCGCGACGGCGACAAGATCGGGAAGTTGCAAGACGTCTACGTCGACGTGGAGACCGACGAACCCCAGTTCGCCACCGTCAAGGAAGGGTTCATCGGCCGTCACTTGACCTTCGTGCCCCTGGCCGGGCTCCAGATCGGCCCCGATGATCTGCAGGTGACGGTGACCAAGGACCAGGTGAAGTCGGCGCCGGAGATCGAGATGCACGGCGAGGAACTGTCCCAGGCCGACGAGTCCACCCTCTATGACCACTTCGAGATGAACTACACCCCGATAAACACCGAAAGCGGACGGCGCCTCGCCCGCCGATGAGGACGACCGGGCGAGAAGGAACAGTATTGCTTCGGTCATCGCGCCACACAGCCAGCTTCCGATTGGGTTAGTGGCGGAGCCGTAGGACCGGCGCCCTTCGTACGTCGAGGCATGTACTCGACGAAGCACGACGGCCAGTCCACGCTATGGCGAACGCGTTCCGACATCCTCAGGTCGAGGTCATTGACAGGGCGGTGCCGAGGTACTGGACATGTGAGACCTATTTGTGCAGGAGTCAGCTGGCACCTGGGAGAATTTTCAAAGCAGGAGCGCTACAGAATGTGCATTGAATATCAACGGGAAAAAGAAGGTCTTCTGGGCTCGGCCTAATGACAAGCCCACTGTGAGTTCGGCGTTCCAGTCCCAGCCGGCTCGCAAGATATTGCCAGTTCAACAACGATCCGATGTAGAATCATTGTGGCCTGGTCCCGCACTAACAGCGACCATGTCTTAGATTTGGCAGTTGTCGCGCCCGTTGCCCCAGACCCTGGTGACCCGTCCACCAGGGAGGCCGCAGATAAGAGCCGAAGACCCGCCGGATTTGCTGGCAGTGCCAGTAAGCGAGAGGGAAACTGGTCGGCTAGGCAACGGCCCACCTGGGCGAGCGCGTGGGCTACATCGGGCACGACCGAAGCCCACGCAGTCTGCTGAGAACCGCAAGAACTCCACTTTCGCGTAGTTGTCGGTGAGCTTAGGGAAGTTCAAGTAATTAGCGCTCGACGATCGAGGCCGGCGCTACAAACGCATTAAAGCAAGAAACGCTCAACAACTAAGGAGACGGAAGAACAATGAGAAGTCCAATTCGGGGACGTGACGCGCCCGTAACTACGCGACCGGCAACACTACGCCGGCTCGTTCCTATGGCCATGGCGGCCGTGCTCGGGACTGTTGGCCTCGTCGCCGCCGCCACACCCGCCTTCGCCGTCGGGTCACCGGCGCGGCTGGTGTTCAGCACCCAGCCCGCCGGCGCCACCAGCGGCAAGGCCTTGACCGGTCAGCCGGTGCTCACCATCGAAGACGCCCAGGGCAATGCCGAGCCCACTGACATCAGTGGGGTAGCACTGGCGATCACGTCCGGCAGCGGCATCTCAGGAGCCACGCTTTCGGGCTGCACGTCTACAACCATGGCCGGTGTGGCCCAGTTCTCGGGCTGCCAGATCAACGACGTCGGCCACGGCTACAGCCTCACGGCCACCGACGCGAACGACGGCGGGCTTACCGCGGTCAGCGGCGTGTTCGACGTAGCCGATGCCCCCTTCCCTTTCCCCGACGCTAACCTCAGCTACCCCAACGGGGCCATCGTCAGCTTTAGCGGCAGCGACTACGTCTTCGCCGGCGGGCGCGCCGTTCGCATCTCCTCGACGAGCGTGCTGGCAGCCGTCCAAAGGGTTGACCACGCTCACCTCGTCATTGCGCCTGCTGGCGTCGCCGCACCCACGGGGACGACGCCCCGCGCCGGCACACTCCTCTTCACCAGCCCGGTCAGTGGCGACCCGACGGTCTACGTGGTGGGACGCGGCGGGCGGCTGCACGGGTTCTCCACACCTGAGCAGTACATGGGCGACGGCTACGACACCGCCCTGGTGGTCACCGTGCCCAACCTCCGCGGGCTCATCGTCGGCTCGACTGTCGGCGTCGCCGGCTCGGCGGTGACGGCCCTGGCCACTAGCGCCGATGGCGCCATTGTCGACTCGTCGGGCGCGTTTTACGTGTTCGCAGGCGGCAAAGCCTTCGGCCCCTTAACGACTGCCCAGCTGATGGCGGTCCAGAAAAGCGACAACGCCACGGTGCTCTCCGGCTCGGTGGACTTGGCCCAGGTTCGCGCTGTGGTCGCCAATGGGGTCTTGTTCAGTGAGGTCGGCCCTTCCGGGCCTGCGACCGTCTCCGTCAGTTACGGGGGCAGCGGGTACCCCTTCACGTCCATGGCCCAGCTCGCCACTGACGGCTACAGCGGCACTGCCGCTCTGTCTACAGGCACCGGTGGCCTACCCCTCGTGTTCCCGTACTCGGGGTCATAGCTCATACTTACGGCCCGTCCGGGCACCGTTACCCACTGACGATCAACTGAATTGCAGTAACAGGGCGGCCGTTTGGGCGCCCTGTTTGCCGGCGGGTCGCGGACGGCGCACAGCGTCGAAGTCGGCCACCGGGTCAACGGCGAGAACGTGTTCGATAGTCATAGCGTGCTTCCTCTGGGTTTGGGCGGGTCGGTCTGTCAATGTGCTCGAGCACCTGACCGCTTCTGCTAACCCGCCTCACCGACCCCATTGGGGTTGGCCTTCAGTTCGTCGATGGCCTCGAGGATGAGTTGGAGACCGCCCTGAGTACGGCAATCGAGCAGGTCAATGATCCGTTCTACGTCCTCGACCGTCTTGGCCGACCGGGCGTCCGCAGCGATGTTCTGCAGGTTCTGGCCGACCATGAGCGAGGGTAGGAGGACGAGCCGGAGGAAGCTCTGTGCCACCCACTGCACCATGATCACGAACCCCGCTTCGCCGATAAGGCCGATAGTCGGGGAGATGACGTGCGCCTCCACCAACGCCGCGGGCAGCCCCAGCAGGGATATGACGCAGAAGAGCCAAAAACACGTCATGGTGCCTACGTTGCTGGTGATCAGCACCGCCAGGCGCTTGTTGAAACGGGCGTAGGGCGTCTGGCTCGGTAGGTGGTCGAAGGTCCTGGCGTAAACGGCGTGGCCGTGTTTTGTGGGCCCGAACGCGGGCCCCTGATTTGCCGGTTTGTCCTCGGGCGCCGAAGCAGCAGTCATAACGCGAATTTTCGCGCGCCTAGGTTGACGCAAAGGCGTTCATCAGGAACGCCCCGCCGGTGGTGAACAGCCCGACGGCGGTAAAGCCATACAGCCAGGCTGACCAACGGCAGGTTGGCGTTGTCATCACCGAACTTCTTCACCACGCCGTAAGCCCGCCCTGCTCACCTCCCCCTGGATGGCCCACCAGCGTGGTCCGCCGGACAACGAAGGAAAGGCTGAAGGAAGCGGCCGACAAGGCCGGCGGCAATGACGGCCTCCGTTCCGAGGCCAAGACCGAGACCAAGGGGCGACCTCAAGCAGTCCTCTGAGAAAGCCTCAACCCCTATTAGCGTTTATTTCGTCCTGCTCCTGCCACCCGGAGACGCGCGCAAAAAATGACCCGGGTCAGGCTGACATTTACGCGATGAAAGACCAAGGCGGTCCTGGAGCGGGCCTGATGAGTATTAGCGCCTGGGCGGATCGGGAACAACTATCTCCGTGGCTAAACCTTGCGAGGACCGGCCAGTCGATGCCCGGGAGAGGACGAGCGGCCCCGTCCTGGTCGCCGGCGCCTCGGGGTTCGTGGGTCGGCGGCTGTGCCCGGCGTTGGTCGACGCTGGTTTCGACGTCCGAGCGATGACCCGGCGGCCCCGGGAGTACCGCGGCGCGGGAGAGGCGGTGGGCGCCAACGCCTCCGATGCGCCCTCCCTTCGGGCGGCACTGGAGCACTGCGCGACCGCCTACTACCTGGTGCATTCGTTGGCCAGCGCCGACTTCGAGGCGAAGGATGCTGCCGCGGCCGGAGCCTTTGGTGCAGCTGCGGCGCAGGAGGGGGTGGGCCGCATCATCTATCTCGGTGGACTGGGCGCAGACCACGACAACTTGTCGGCGCACCTGCGCAGTCGACGTCGGGCGGAGGCGTCTGCTGGCCTTGGCCGGTGTGCCGGTGACAACGTTGCGGGCCGGGATCATCGTCGGGCACGGTGGGATCTCCTGGGAGATGACGCGGCAGCTAGTGGAGCACCTGCCGGCGATGATCGTGCCGCGGTGGGTCCGGACCAGGACACAGCCGATCGCAGTGGCGGACGTCATCCGATATTTGGTCGGCGTCCTGCAAGTGCCCGAGACAGCCGGGCGGGTCTTCGATATCGGCGGCCCGGACGTTCTCGCCTATGTCGACATGCTGCGCCGGGTCGCTGCTGTGGAGGGGCGCAAGACGCTGATCGTGCCCGTGCCGCTGCTGTCGCCGTCGCTGTCTTCCCTCTGGCTGTCGTTGGTGACCGACGTCGACGTGCAGACCGGACGGTCGCTGGTCGACTCGATGACCAACGAGGTTGTCGTGCGTGATGACAGCATCCGTCAGGTGGTGCCATTCGAGCCGATGGACTTCGACTCCGCAGTGCTCGAGGCCCTCGGTGAGCGGGCGAGGGCGGGCCGGTGATGTCGTCCCCGATTGGTCGATAACGAGCGGTGGCGTTCGCGCATCGCCGACGGGTGGTCGGCAGGGTCGCGGTTGCCGGCGCGGGCATGTTGGGGCTGTCGTTCTATTCCGAGCCGGGTTCCCGACGGTTCTACGTCCTCACCTTGGGCGTGGCGAGCACGTGGCTGGTCGGCGGCCTGTGCTCCGGGCCGCTGAACCTGGGCTGGGTTCGCACCGGCGAGCACCGTTGGCGGCGGACGGTGGTCGCGCCGGTCGTCGCGGGGGTCACAGCTTTCGGGGCCTTCTACGCAGGCGCGCTTATCGCTCGCCGGCTCCCGATGCTGAGCGAGGCGGTCACGTCCGCGCTTCGCTACGCCTCCCGGGGCTCTGACCCCCTCGTGCTGCTGACGACCCTGGCCAACGGCGTCGCCGAGGAAGTGTTCTTTCGCAGCGCTTTGTTCGATGCGGTCGGCGACCGGCACGCCGTCCCGGTGTCGACCGTTGTGTACATGTTGGCCACAGCCGCCACTCTGCAGCCTGCCTGGCGATAGTGGGCGGCGGCGCCTTCTTGGGAGTTAGTGGGGAGATGATGGGCCCATCACCTTGCCGAATGTCCGGACTTGTCGGGCCGTAGTCGAGCTGGCGCTCCCGGCCCGCGCTTTTGAAGCGGACAGTGATCTGGACGGGGTCGGGGCGGACATGACAGGCGGAGTCGGAATTTATTCCTTTTCCAACGCGAATATCCCTAAATCGGAGTGGCGCAGTCTTGTGGGCGACCTGCTCGCTGACCACCCGGACGAGGTGTTATGTAGCAACTCGCAACGGTCCTCGTTCGAGGACCTCGGCCAGGTAGGTGGCGATCTGCCGTACTACTTCGGGATCGCCCACCCAAGCGTTCCTGGCCGAGGCCGTGAGCCCGATGTGCAGCTCATAGCAGTGGTGCCGCTCAGAAGCGTCGACCCAGGCGTCGGCGTCGTCTCGGACCGAGGAAACCCAGCGGACGCAGTCCCATGGGTCGGCGGCTGCGATCCCCGGGTACCAAATAGCAGAGCAGAAGGTGCACCATGCGGTGTCGAACAGGAAGTCACCGCGAAGCGAGCACTTCCAGGAAAACACGGCGTTCGGACGGCTGGCGTCTTCGGCCACCAACACGTTGGCGTGTAGGAGGTCCCCGTGGACCAGGTCGCGCCGCTCGGGGCAGGCTTCGATCAGGTCGCGGACGCGTGCTTCGCTGGCCCGGTAGAGGGGGTCGACCTCGGTTTGCGCAGCGAGGGCTTCCCAGCCAGGGACCCCCTGGCGCCGGTCTCCGACGAGCCGCTCCGACAGCCAGCCGCGCCAGGTGAGGTCGCTACGTCGAGGTTGCCAGTGCCAGCCGACCGGCAGGTCCGGGCTCTTCGGCACCTTGAACAACGCTGCTAGCAGGGACGCCAACATTGGGCCGGCGGCGTCTGACTGGTCAGGGCGGACATCTTCGAGGTTGATGCCGTAATGGCGGACTGAGATGGCGTACGCGCCGTTGAAGGCGTCGCCGATTTCGATCACCTCGGGCACCGGCAGCTCCGGCGAGGCGAAGGCCATAGCCGCCTTGTCGGCCTCGAACCAGTCCCTCCTGGCCCCGAAGCGGACGACAAGCTCACGGCCAGCGTGGCAAAAGGAGTAGGCGGAGGACCAGAAGCCCCCTTCGAGGGGTCGCAGCTCCTCGACGGCACCGTACTTGCCGTCTAGGAACTCTTGCGCCTGGCTTTGTGAGACCCGATGAGGCACCGCCTCCTATGTTGCCCCAGGAACGGGACGATGGTGATTTATTCGCAAAGATGTTCCTCTCTTGTCCCGGTATCGGACAGGTCCCTGAATTGCGTCTCTGCCAATGGAGAGCCGGCGACGCCTTTCGAATAGGAGTTGCTTCTTTTTAGAGAAAGAACTGGACCAATATGTCAACTCAGCAGACAGTCCAGGTGTGGGTCACGAACGGCACGACCTTTCACCGACTCGACGCCAGAAGCTGCACCGGTCGGCGGCCGAGGTGGTCGATGCGGGCACGGCTTTGTCCTGTGCTGACCTATTCGGAGCTTCCGTAGGTGAAAGTACCACTATCGGCCCCGAGCTCTAGCCGGGCTGCAGCCACAAACGCGTTCTGTGCCCTGACAATGTCATCGATAAGCGAGACCCAGCGGTCGACGTCCCGGGGACCGTTAGTCGTGTATTCCGCCGCGGCGGCGAGGTGTCGTAGGTAGAGGTCATTTCCGGCGGACTGGACGCTCTCACTTGCCACCAACGAAAGTTTCCAGGCCATGAGTTCGAACTCTCGCAATTCTTGCCCAGCTGCGGCGTTCCGGTGGCGGGAATAGGTGGCCGTGGGGCGCAAAAGGGCATCGGCGGATAGACGGTGCTTGTGACCTGCGGCGAGAAACTCCGAAACGAGCGTGAGAAACTCCTGTCTCTGCCATTTCTGCTGCTCACCCGTCTCGGCCAGCTGCGCCGCAAGCCTGGAGGTCCTGGTCGAAGCACTGGCCGCGATGCGCACTGCCACAATGGCACCAACGGCGGCGACGAGAGCCACCACAAGTGCCGCGACACCGAGGGCCGTACTCACTAGGCGCCGATGCTAACAAGGTCGCATAACTTTCAAGAAGGGACCAAGGTGCCTGTCCAATACCCGCCACAACTGTTTGACGTTGCCAGCGTCGAAGCGCATTTCATCAACCCCGGTGACACGGTCAAGCTGGCCATGTTGCGCGGGCCAGACGAAGTCCATGACGTTTCCGTCTTTCTCGAGATCTGGCAGCCGGGTGGTAAACAGCGTCCCAACAGCCACTCGAAATCGGTGGAGACGTTCTTGTTCCTGAGGGGTACCGGCAGAGCGTACTGCGACGCGTTCGAGCTCGACGTGCGCGCCGGACAGCTGCTCGTCTTGCCTGCAGGCTCACTGCACCGGATCGAGAGCTCCACTCAGGACAAGCTCTATGCAATCACCACTATGGCGCCCGACGACGGCTTCGCCGCGCTCGTCAACCGGGGCGAGACGGCGCCGCTTGACGACGAGGAACGCGCCGTGCTGGCTCAGGCCCCGGACGATGGTCCAGGATCCGGGTCTGGGTCTGCTCCGCTCGCCACGAGTTCGTAGACGTTCCCATCCGGGCCCCTAAAGTGTTGCCAGGTCGGGCCCGGCTGGCCAAGAAGTTCGATGCCCCGCTCAAGCAGCTCCTCACGCGCCGCTGACAGGTCGTCCACGGCGAACCCGGCCACCGGGCCGGTCTGGAAGTGGTCTCTTCCGTAGCCCCGAGCGAACACTTCGACAAGGGACCCGTCCGGGAGGCCGTAAACCCAGCAACCCGGCTCGCGGCGGACAAGAGGAAGCTGGAGCACGTCCCGGTAGAAGGCGGCCAGTTCCTCGGCCCGATCGGTCATCGTGCCCAGCCATCCGAGCCGAACGACTTTCATGGCGCCGAGGTTAGGCGACGTGAGTAGAAGTTGCCGGTACGAACTCGCCCAGAAAGAGGACGACGCCTTAAGACGATGGTCCCAAGCGCAACGGTCGGCGGCGAAGTCGTATGGTCGCTCGGTCCTGTCCTGTACCCTGAGACATGCCGCCCGGCTGCTCGGTTTTTCCACCATTTGTGCGCGCCAGCGCATTGACGGCCCCATGAGCCCCGCAGCTGACGCGCCGGCAGTCGAGGCGCTCGAGCGTGAACTGGTCCAGCTGCTCGGGCACGAAGGCGTCTCCACGGTGCCCGGGGTGCGTCGCAAGGCGTCGATCGACGGCTCCACCATGTCGCCGATCCTCGCTCCCCAGCTCCCTATCGGGCTGGCCGACATTGTCGCCTTCCCGAAAAGCGCGGCCCAGATCGCTGAGACCGTGGCGGCGGCGACGCGTTACGGAGTGCCCGTCACGACGCGCGGCAGGGGAACGGGCAACTACGGCCAGGGCCTCCCCCTCTTAGGAGGCCTGGTGCTCGATACGAGCAGAGCTCGGGCCATCACCGAAGTGGCTGATGGTTGCATAACGGCCGAGGCCGGAACTCCGATGGTCCAGCTCGAGCGAGCGGCGACTGAACGCGGCCAGCAGCTGTGGATGTACCCTTCAACGGTCCAGAGCACCATCGGCGGGTTCCTCTCGGGGGGCTCGGCGGGGACCGGTACGATCGCCCACGGCGCCAATTGGGAGGGGTTCGTGCTCGCCCTCGACGTCGTTCATGCCACCCGGTCACCGGGGATCGCCCACCTCGACGGCCCCGACGCCCAGCCGTACCTTCATAGTTACGGCACGATCGGCGTTATCGCTCGGGCGTCGGTCAGGTTGGAACCTCTCCAGGACTGGCAGGCGGTCTACGCCAGCTTCGACACCTTCGCCCCCGCCCTCAGCCTGGTGAGGGAGTTGAGGAAGCTGGAGCCGTGCCCGCGACTGGTGTCGGCCGACCCCGCACCCATCGTGAACGCCTTGCCCCCCGACTCTGCCACGCCTCCAGGGAGGGCAAGCCTGCGCGCCATCCTCGACGCTTCAACGGTGGCGTCCGCACGGCAGCTGGTCGACCGTTCCGGCGGAGCTGTAGAGGCCGTGAGGAGCGGCTCTCAAGCCGGGATCCGGGTGAGCCTCCTGTCCTACAACCACCCGGTCTACTGGCTCCAGCGCAGCGTACCCCCGAACACGTACTTCCACGTCGAGGTGGCCAACGATGCCCTGATAGACCGGTTCGCCGAGGTCGAGGCGGTCTACCCGGGCGGGATGCTGCACATCGAGGCGGCCAACGAGTTCCCCATCGGCATGCTGGTGGCGCCGTTCGTGAGCGCCGAAGAAGTGGTCGCCGGTTACGAGCGCCTCCGACAGCTCGACGTCCTCGTGCACAGCCCGCACCAGTACTACGTGGACTTCAACGTCGACGAGGCCCGAGCCCTGAAGGCGAAAATGGACCCGGCGGGGCTGCTCAACCCGGGCAAGCTGGTCTGAAAAGGCAGGCAATAGTGATGAATGATGCCGTCCCCACCCGAGCCCCGCCTTTCGTTGGTGGGGGCGGTGGACGCCGGAGGCGAGCTCGTCGACGTCGAGTGCGCGGGCGGGACAATCGTCGCTGTCCGCCGCGGAGGCGGCGTGACCACGCCGCTCACCGGGGAGGTCGACCTTCGCGGCATGGTCCTTCTCCCCGCCCTCGTCGAGCCCCACACCCACGTCGACAAGGCCTACACCGCTGACCTCTACCCCAACCCGGCCACTGACTTCGACGGAGCGATAATCGCCAGCGCTCGCTCTTTCACGGAGGCGACGATGGAGGAGATCGCGGCACGGGCCCGTCGTGCCCTGCTTGCTTTTGTCGCCAAGGGCTGCCTCTCAGTTCGGACCCATGTGGTCGTCGGCACCTTCTTCGGCATGAAGGCGGTGCAGGCGGTGACCGGAGTAGTGGCCGAGCTCACCGACCTGGTTGACGTGCAGGTCGTAGCCCACATCACCCCGCCGGTCTACGGCCCAGATGGCCGGGAAAACCGTGCCCTACTACGCGAAGCGATTGCCATGGGCGCCACGCACGTAGGGGGTAACCCGTACTGGTCCGACGACCCGGTCCATGAAACCCACGTCTGCCTCGAGGAGGCTGCGACCGCCGGCATCGGGGTCGACCTCCACACTGACGAGACCATGGACCCCAGCTGCTTGACCGTCATGGTCCTGGCGGACGCGGTGAAACGCACCGGTTTCCCTCATCCAGTGGCCGCCTCTCACTGCGTCAGCCTGGGCGTCCAGCCTCCGGACACGCAGCGCCGGGCGGCCGAGGCGTTGGCGGAAGCAGGCGTCTCGGTCATCTCGCTGCCCCAGACCAACCTTTATCTGCAGGGTCGAGGCGCAGAGGAGGCCAAGCCGCGCGGCTTGACCGCGCTGGCGGCGCTGCACCGAGCAGGGGTAAAGGTGGCGGCCGGCGGGGACAACATACAGGACCCGTTCAACCCGTTGGGGCGGGCCGACCCACTCGAGGCCGCCTCGTTGTTCGTTTCAGCCGGCCAGCTCGACGTAGCCACGGCCTTCGACGCGGTGGCCGCATCGGCCCGGTCGGTGTGCGGCTGGCCCCGGGTCGCCCTGGAGGTGGGCTGCCCCGCGGACCTTGTCGCCCTCCCCGGTTCGGGGCTGCGCGAGGCCATGGCCGAGGCACGTACCCCCCGGGTGGTCGTGCGCAGGGGAAGGGTCATCAGCGACATCGTCGCCCGCGGCGCCGCCGTGGCTGGCGCCGGTCTTCGATGACCTCTCGCCTCTACCGCGAACGCGCCTGCTTGAGGGTTAGGCCCCGCCTCAGGGAAACTTGCCCATGCCCGCCCCCTTGCCCCCCGCTCCCGGGGGGAGCGAACCCGCCCGCCCGAGACAACTGAACGCACGGTCGTTCGCCGACCTGTGCGGGCCGGACCTCGCCGGCGCGATCACGCCGTCGACCGTCGTACTGCAGCCCATCGGGTCTGTCGAGCACCACGGCAGCCATCTTCCGCTCGCCACCGACGCCCTCGTGGTGGACGCTCTCGCTCGGGCCGTGGCGAACGAAGCTCCCGACCTCGACATGCTCGTGTTGCCCACGCTCTACTACGGCTTGTCGACCGAGCACGTATGGGCGCCGGGTACGGTCAGCCTCAGCCCCTCGACCTTGTTGGCCCTCCTCGACGACATCGGCGCATCGGTGGCCGGGGCCGGAGCTAAGCGCTTTGTGTTCTTGAACGGACATGGCGGCAACACCCACCTGCTGAGGGTAGCGGCACGACAGATCCGCGCCCGCTACCACCTGTACACCTTCCTTTTTCAGGGCTATGCCCCTCCCGAGCACGGAGCGCCGCCACCCGAACCCCGGGAAGAGGGCCTCGGTATCCACGGCTCCCAGGCAGAGACATCAGTGGTCCTCCATATCCGCCCTGACCTGGTCGACATGTCACGGGCCGAGAGGTCGGTGCCATCCTGGGTCAACCGGTACAAGCACCTCGGCCTCACCGGCGGGACCGAGTTCGCCTGGCTCTCCGACGACCTCAGCCCGACCGGGGTCGTGGGCGACCCCACCCTGGCCACCTCTGAGAAAGGCCAGGAGCACTTCGCCGCCGCCGTCGCACACATCGCTCAGGCCGTCGCCGAGGCCTCGCGGTTTTCGTTCCCGAGGAGCACCGACAACACCGGCCCCGTCGAGGGCGATTAGGCCCGTCGTCACGACCCTGCGACCGTCGGCCACAGCACGGGGTTGACGGGCGTATCGATCAGGCCTCCGACCTTGGCGCCGGGGATGACGTTCTCGAGCACTCCGAAGTGCGCCGGGTTGACCGGCGGGATGACGCGGATCTCGGAGTCGACGTAGATGATCGTCATGACCTTGCGCGGCGTGGCCGTCCGGTTCGGGTTGGCATGGTGGAAAGTCCAGCCGAGGTGGTAGCTGACTTCGCCGAGGGTGTACGGCCCGTCCTCGACCTCGAGCCCAGCGGCGTCGACTGAGGCCTGGATGGCCGCCTCGGACTCGTCGCTGATCTCGATGTTGCGCCCTAGCTCGAGGCGATGGCTGCCGACGGCGAAAGACAGCGGCCCCATCTCGCGAGACGTCTCCTGCAGCGGCACCCAGACGGTAATGCTGCGATCGGTCGAAAGTGGCCAGTGGTATTGGTCAGCGTGCCAGGGCGTGACCCCACCGCCGGGCTCCTTGTAGAGGCCCTGGTCGGCGAAGAGCCGCACGCTCTCCACCTCGAGAAGGTCGGCGGCGATCTTCGCCAACCGGGGCGAGAAGACGAAGCGGCGAACGGCCTCGTTGCGCGGCCACATGTTCGTCACTTGCAGGAAGGCCTTGTGGTAGGTGGAGCGCTGCTCGAGCGGGAGGGACTGGGTGTTGTTCTCGAGCAGCGTGCCCGTGATCTCGGGCTCGTAGGCGGCTATCGTCTCCGGGCTCAGTACGCCAGTTAGCTTGACGAAGCCGTCGTTGCGTAGCCGGGCCACCGCCTCGGCTGGTACGGGGTACTCCTCGTCGAGCTCGCTCGGGCGCTCGGTCGTCGTCATCTACGTGTTCCTTCCTCACTCTTCGGCATGTTCATCCCTTGATCGCTCCGTGCGCCAGGCCGGCGATGAACTGGCGCTGGAAGATCATGTAGACGATCATCACCGGCGCTATCACGATCAGAGTGCCCGCTGAGAGCAGCGGCAGGTTGGTCGTGTACTGGCCGACGAACAGCGCCAGCCCGAGCGGCGCCGTCTCTCGAGAGGGGTCCTGGATCATGATCAGCACGAGCAGGAACTGGTTCCAGGTCCACACGAAGTAGAGCACCGACAGTGTCGAGATGGCGGCGCGCGAGTTCGGCAGCAGGACCCTGGTGAGGATAGTCAAGTCCGACGCACCGTCCATCTGGGCCGCTTCGATCAGTGCGACGGGCGTGTTGGAGAAGTGGTTCCTCATCCAGAAGGCGCCGAAGGGCATGAACGCGCCGATGAGCGGCAGGATTATAGACAAATAGGTGTTGGTCAGGCCGACCGACTTCAAGTTGTAGTACAGCGCGATGACGATCGCCTCGTACGGAACGGCGAGACCGACCATTAGGCCGCCGAAGATCAGGCGCTTGCCTGGGAATTCGATCGTCCCGAAGGCGTACCCGGCGCAAGTGGCGAGGATGACGCCGACTGGGACGACGGCGACGCCGACGATGGCGCTCGAGCGCATCAGGGTCGAGAAACCGGCCACCGACCAAGCCGAAACGAAGTTGCCCCAGTGCGGGTGCGCAGGCCAGGAGAGACCGGTGTTCAGGCTCCCGGGGGGCTCGAGTGCCGTGGTGGCGATGACAAGCAGCGGGATCACGATGCTCAGCAGGGCGAAGCACATCACGGCTCGCGTCCCGAGCCACTCGAGCCTGGCCGTCACCGCCGCTCCCTTCCGGCCAGCCGAACAACTGTGATCACGACGAGCACGAGAAGCGAGAGCACCACGGCCAGCGCGCTCGCCTGGCCGACGTTGTAGGACGTGAAGGCGAGCTGGTAGATGAGAAGCCCCGGGACGATCGAGGCCACACCCGGACCGCCCCCGGTCATGACGAAGACGATGTCGAACGCGCTCATTGCGGATATTGCCGTCACAGTGGCGGCGATCACGATTTCGCCCCGCAGGTGCGGCAGCGTCACCCAGAGGAACTGGCGGAAGCGCCCACCTCCGTCGGTGGCGATGGCCTCGTAGAGGTCGATAGGGATGCGCTGGGCGCCGGCGATGAAGAACGCCAGGCACAGGCCCAAGGTGATCCAGGAACCCACGAGCCCGACGGCCGGGAAGGCCCAGGAGAAGCTGGCCAGCCATGGCTGGGCCACGCTGCCCAGGCCGACCCAGCGCAGGACCTGGTTGATGAACCCGTTTTCACCGTACATCCACTGCCAGATCACCGCCACCGCCACCGCCGGCAACACCTGGGGCAGGAACAGCACTGCCCGCGTAAACGTCCAGTGCGGCCGTCGCGGCCCGGTGATGAGAGCGGTAAGGAAGAGGGCGCTGACGATCGGGATCACGCAGAAATAGAGCATCAGCTCGAAGGCGTGGACCACCGCCACGCGTAGCTGAGGGTCCGAGAAGACGTGCGCAAAATTGGAGAACCCGGCACCCGTCTTGGTGCCAATGCCGTCCCAGTTATAAAACGAAAGGACGATTGTCTGGATCCACGGGAGGATCATGAACACGGCGTAGAAGCCGACAGGCAGGAGCAGGAAGGCGTAGGCGACCAGCGCTCTACGCCATTTCCTGCTGAGTAGCCGGCGCCGACCGGCTTGGGCAACCGCCGCCGCCCGTCCTGTCGCGGCGACGGTCTCCTGGCCGGTCAACACCGTGCTCATGACCGCCTCAATTACGTGCGGACCACTTTTTTCGTCAACCGTACACCTGCGTTAGCCGTGCGCCTGGGCCCAGCCCGCTTGCACGGTGGAAAGGGCCGCCTGAGCGGTGGTCTTCCCGCCGATCAGTTCCTCGGTTTGCTGGGTCCACGCCGTGTTGGCCGTGGGGAAAGCGTTGGCGAAGTAGCCGTAAAGGCCGTCCGATTTCACAACCTCTCCCCAGGCCTTGACATAGTTGGCGTTCAACGAGCCGGGAGCGGCCTTGATGGCCGAGAGGTTGTTGGGCAGGTTCCCCTGGGCGAAGACCGCCGGGGCAACCGCGGCGCTCACCGAGTAATTGAGGAAGGCCGCGGCCACCTGCGGGTACTTCGTCTTCGCCGAGACCGCATACCCGGCGGTGCCGCCGACCATGGCCGTGTAGCGGCCGCCAGCCTGGGCGGCGGGGAAGGCGGCGAAGCCCACGCCAGCCTTGAGGCCGCCCTGGTACTGGTAGCTGTCCCAGTTGCCGTCGTTGATGAACAACGCCTTGCCGGCGTTGAACTCCGACACCGCCTGAGTGAGGGCGTCGGCGGAAGCGTCGGCGTTGAGGTAGCCGTCCTTGGCCCAGGTGGCGAGCTGGTTGGCCCCCGTGCGAACGGCGGGGATGTTGATGTTCGAGCCCTTCACACCGAAGATCCAGTTGTTCACCGGGGCCGGCGACGAGTAGTCGTCCGCCACCTGCTGGACGAGGAACGCGCCGTGGCCGTCCTCGGCGGCGAGCTCGAGGCCGGTGTCACCGGCTGCCTTGGCTTTGGCCAGGTCAGCGTTGAGGTCGGCGAGGGTCTGCGGCGGCCCCGAGATGCCGAGCTTCTGCATCAGCGTTTTGTTATAGAAAATCCCCGTCAGGTCAAACCCTGAGGACACCGCGTAGAGCGGGCCGTTGCCGACGACGAGGTTCGAGCCCATCCGGTACTCGTTGAGGGCGTAGGGCGAGATCGATTTCGTCCAGCCGTACTGGGCTGCGTAGGGGTCGAGGTTGAGCAGCAGATGGTCCTTGACGGCGGTCTCGAGGGTGACGACCTCGGACAGGTCCGGGGGTGTGCTCGACGCCAGCTCGAGGTTGATCTTGGGGAGGTAGTCGGTATAGGCTCGTCGTCTGCTGGACAATCTTGACGTTCGGGTGCAATTTCTCGAACCCCGCGATCAGGGCCGGCGTCAGTTTCGAGGTGTCCTCGGTGGCCAGCGTGAGCGTCACCGGCCCGGTCGGGAACGCCGAGCTAGTCGTCGAGCTCTCCGGTGTGCGAGCGTGCGAGCTGGCCCATGCCGGCGCCACGCTGCCCATAACGACCAGGGCGACGGACGAACCTATGGCGCCCAACCGGGCGGCCGTTTTGGCCGCCGATCTGTCTGTTGCCTTCATTTATGTCTCCTGTCTGTCTCATTTCGAACTGACTGCTACCTTCGCGTACCTAAGCGCTCAGCGGGGCGCGCTCCCTTCGAGGCTCGAGGTCTCGACTATGGCGTCCTCCCGATGCCATAGCTCCTCGACCAGTTCGCACCCGATCCCCGGAGAATGCAGCGGAGCGACATTGCCCGCCTCGACCCGGGGAAGTGCGGTGACGAGCTCGCGGTACCAGCCTCGGTAGAACGCCCGTACCCCCTCCTGCACGAACGTATTGCCGAGACTGCAGGAAAGGTGCACGCCGACGGCGAAGTTGATTGGGCCGGTGCAGTCGTGCACGGCCACCGGCAAATGCTGGGCGTCGGCCAGGGCGGCGATCTTGAGCGCTTCGCTGATCCCGCCGGCCCACGCCGGGTCGAACAGGACGACCTGCACGCCAGCGTGCTCGATCATCGACTTGAACATCCTGGCCGAGCCGACGGTCTCGCTGGCGGCGGTCGGGGAAGTGCACCTCGGCGCAGAAGCGGGCTAGCGCGTCGAGGGAGTCCATCCGCAGCGGGTCCTCGATCCACATCGGCTGGTACGGCTCGAGCGCTCGGGCGATCCTCAGCGGCGGTGG
This sequence comes from uncultured Acidimicrobiaceae bacterium, assembly GCA_963749305.1. GTDB lineage: Bacteria > Actinomycetota > Acidimicrobiia > Acidimicrobiales > Palsa-688 > Fen-671. The sequence continues at coordinate 3,896 of CAVVMN010000006.1, read as the reverse complement.
GGAGGTTCCATTTCGAGTGCAGTTCGGCGATGATCTCGACTTCGTTGCCCGTCGTCTCGCGAATTTGCCGGAAAGGCTCCAGGCCGCGCTCGAGGTCGGTGATGGAGATGTGCTGGCCGCCGGTACGCTCGGCGTACTCGTCGAAGGGCCAGATTTTCATCGCCGTGATCCCTTCGGCGAGCAGGTCCTTGGCCAGGGACCCGGGGTCGGAGCGGGACCATTCGAGATCTGACCGCCCAGACTGAACTTGGCCTGCGTCGGTTGGCGACTGGCGCCGGCTCGACCAGTTGCTGACTGGCAGGTCTGGCGAGTCGGGTAACTCGCGCACGTAGGTCGGGCCGGCGCAGGTGTTGTAGATCGGGACCGATTCTCGGGCCAGGCCGCCCAGTAACTGGTAGAGCGGGAGCCCGGTGTGCCGGCCGAGCAGATCCCACAAGGCAATGTCGACGGCCGAGCGGCCGCGGTTCTCCGTCCCTGTGCCGGCGGAGCCGACGAAGCCCTCGAGGGCACGGGAGTGCCGTTGGATGGTGCGTGGGTCCTTGCCAAGCAGGTAGGCCGCCGCCGTCTCGTGCACCCAAGCGGCCACGGCGCGGGCCCCGAAGAAGGTCTCGCCAATGCCCGTCAACCCGTCGTCGGTTTCGAGCGCGACGTAGCAAAGGTTCGGGTACTCCCGCAGTCGCAACGTCGTCACGCTCGAGATCCGCAAGGTCCCCCCTTCGCAGGTGCCAGCTGGCACATTGCCGAGGATCATAGATTAGTCAGATAAGACCGTCAACTCTAGTCAGACAAGATTAGACTAATGATTAGAAGGGATCATCGGTGGGACCATCGGTTACAGTCAGACAAGATGATTATCTCTAGTCAGATAAGATCCCTCCACTGATCCGGCAACATGCGCCGTGCCGGCGGGGACCGCTGGCCGAGACGGGACCGAGGTGAATACGGGGGGTAACGGAGGACGCCGCGAGCGGCCGGGCAGCCGGAGGCGTGATCCGGCGAGCACGAGCGTCGAGGGTGGCCAGCACGAGATGGTCCTCGACCGGCTAGGGCGCGACATCGTCGCCGGCCTGTACGAGCCCGGCACGCCGCTCGACCCGGCGGCCGTCGAGCGCGAGCTCGACGTCAGCCGGTCTGTCGTGCGCGAGGCGTTGCGCGTCCTGGACACCCTTGGCATGGTTCGCGCTTGGCCCAAGCGCGGCACCTTCGTGCGACCCCGAAGCGACTGGAACTGGCTCCACCCGCTCGTGCTTTCGTGGTCGCAGGACCAGCACCGCGACGTCGAGTTCCTCCAGGCCGTGGCCCAGATGCGCGAGATCGTCGAGCCGAACGTGGCCGCCATCGCCGCCACGCAGCGCACCGAGGCCGAAGCGCTCGAGCTGGCCGACGCCCTCAGCTCGATGGAGCGGGCCGACTGGGACATCGAGCGCTTCATCGATGCGGACGTGCGCTTCCACCACGTGTTGTTGTGGGCCACCCACAATGAGCTGCTGGCGCAGATGGGGAGTGTGATCGAGTCGGCCATCCGCAACCACGACCGCGGCGTCAGCGCACAGCACTGGGTCGAGTCGCTCGGGTTGCACCGAGAGGTCGCCGACGCGGTCGCACGACGCTCACCCGGGGATGCCGAGGCCGCCATGCGAAGGGTGCTCGCCCAGGCCCTCTCTGACGTCGTCGGAGCCGATGTGACGGCCAACGGGAGCGCGGCCCGGCCAGGCGGGCGCGCTCCTCACCCACGGCGGGCGCCCGGCGCGGCAAGGCCCGCGCTTGAGGGTTCTCGTGGCCGACGTCTGCGTCGCCGCAAGCCGTGAACGAAGTGCCCGGTCGGTCGGGCGGCGCGGCGTGGCGCAGGGTCGAGATGGCCGGCGGCGCCGGAGGCGCCCTGATCCTTGACGAGACGACGGGCCTGCCGAGCGCCATCGAGTTCCCATCCGTGACCCGCCTGGCGCCGATCGTTTGCACGACCTCGCTGGTGCTCCGGGTGGGCGGTGACGAGGTCCGCGCCCTTGCCGGCGGCCTCGACTACCCCGGGGCCGAGGAGCTCAGCGGCTTCAGCGTCGCAGCCGGCGGATGCTCACCAGGCCGGGAGGAGGTGCCGAAGCGTGGCGGGTACGGACCGAGCTGTCCGGATGGTCGTTGCTGCTCGACTACCGCGTTGGCGGCGAGTTGCCCCGAGTTCGGCTGGCATTTGAGCTCACCCGCGCCGCCGGCCGAGCGTGCGCCCCGTTCGCAACGTCGAACTGGAGCTGGCGTTCGCTCTCGACCCCGCCGAGTGGCTGGCTGCACGCCCCCGGGAACCGGGTGGCGCCAGGGACCTGCCTCGCTGACCTCGACGCCGAACTCGCCGTCTCCCCCGCCACCGGCAGTCTCGGTTCGCTCGGCCTTGTCGCGCTTAGCCACCGCCGCGTCCCCGCATGCCTCATCCTGTGGCCATTCTCGCGACAGCGAGATCGGCTGGATCACGCTCGTCCCCGAGACGGGCGGCGTGAGGCTCCGGCTCAAGACGAACCTCGCCGGCGACCCGGCGCCGGGCGAACCGCTGCGCTACACCGGGATCAACTTCGACGCGCTGGACCAGGGCTGGGACGAGGTGCGGGGCCGGATCCGTCCCGCGTTGCGCTCGCTCGGCGTACGCTCGCCCGGCCCTAAGCCGGACTGGGCCCGGTCGGCGGCCATCTACGAGGTGCAGGTCGGCCGCTCAGTCTTCTTCGGACGGCTGGTCGTACGAGCCTTACCCCCGCCTGGAAGACGTGACCGCCGACCTCGGGCGGATCGTCGCGCTCGGCTTCGACACGGTCCAGCTAATGCCGCGCCAGCCTTACCCGAGCTACAACGTGCACGACTACAACGACATAGACACGACCTACGGCGGCGAGGAAGCGTTGGCGGTGCTGGTCCAGCGGGCGCACGAGCTTGGGCCTGCGCGTGGTCCTCGACGTGGTGCTGCATGGGGTGCTAGACCGGCGCTCGATCCGCGACGCCCTGGCCCGAGTCGAGCAGAGCGGGATCCTTGACACGCCGGCGCCTCCTGTCGGCGACGTCTTCGCCGGAACCCCGAGTGCCTCCGCGGCCCTGCAGCGGGCGTGGTGCCAGCACATCGTCGATTTCGCGTCCGTACTGGACCGAGGGCTCCCCAGAGGTCCACCCGCTCACGACCGAGCACCCGGAGTGGTTCTGCACCGACAGTTCGGGCCAGGTTCACCGGCATCTACACCGAAGCCTTCGACCTCGCCGAGGAGAGCTGGCAGGACTGGTTCTGCGAGACCGCGCTCAGTTTGGTAGAGCGGTTCGGGATCGACGGCTTCCGCTTCGACGCCCCGACCTATAACAACTTCGCCAACTGGTCGCCGCCAACGCCGCCACCGGGCGAGCGCCTCGAGCACCGGTTGTGTGGCGCTGTTCGAGCGCCTGCGAGACCGAGCTGAAAGCGCGCTTCCCCGACGTGCTGATGTTCACCGAGCCCTCAGGCGTCGTGCTCCGAGAGTCGATGGACATGAACTACAACTACGACGAGCTGTGGCTCGTGCCCGCAATCACCGCCGCGGCCGGCGCGACGTCCACCGCGATTAGCGGGTCGCAGCTCGCCGCCTGGTTCGACGAGCGCGACACCACGCTTCCGGCCGACGCCCTGACCTGCCACCACCTCGATTCTCACGACACCTTTTGGTGGCCGGCACCGGGTCGTAAGTGGCGGCGGGAGCAGATCGGGCTGCCGGCGACCCGCGCCCTCACCTGGTGCCTGGCGCTCTCGGGCGGGGCGTTCATGATGTTCACCGGCGGCGAGACCGGGATGGAGGAGGACCTGGCGCGCACGCTGGCGCTGCGCCGCCAACGCGACGAGCTGCGCGACGGGGCGGCCGACTTCTCGGCCGCCGTGTTCGACGACGAGGCCGTGTTCG
>CAVVMN010000005.1:0-264184 GCA_963749305.1 uncultured Acidimicrobiaceae bacterium | reverse complement strand
TTATGTGGCCGGAACCGGCACGCGTGGCAACCCCGTCAACGGAAACACCCCGGCCGGCCACATAACCCAGCCGTCCACATAATGGCGAAGGGTATGGGGTGTCGGGTGTTTGGTCGCCAGCGACGGGCAGCGGCGTTGGGCGGCGGCGGCGTGCTTGGCGACGAGGTCCTCGACTGCTCCGCGAGTCAGGGCGCTGCCGCGCCGAGCGGGGAAGAGCGGATCGGCCGGCGCGCCGCCGCGTTCTTGCATCCAGGTCCGCACGACGGCGATGGTGCCTTTGGACAGCGGCGTGCACCTGTCCTTCCTGCCTTTGCCTCTGCAGCGGACATGGGCGCCGGTGCCCAGCTCGACGTCGCAGTTACGTAGCCCGGTGAGTTCCGATACCCGAAGACCGGTCTCAGCAGCGACGCCGAGCAGAGTGTGATCTCGCCGCCCGGTCCAGGTGTGCCGGTCGGGTGCTGCGATGACGGCATCGAGCTCGGAGCGGGTCAGATAGCAGACGTCGGTCCTCTGGCAGCGTTTGGTGGGTATGGCCAGCACTCGGGCGATGAGCTCGGCGTGCTCGGGGTGGCACAGGGCGCCATAGTGAAAGAACGAGCGGATGGCGGCCAGGCGGGCGTTTCGGGTGCGGGCACTGTTGTGGCGTTCCTGCTCGAGGTGATCCAAGAAGGCGCTGACGGCGGTGGCATCGAGATCGGCCAGGTCCAGCCGGGATGGTTGTTTGCCTGTCCGGTCACACAGGAAGCGCAGCAGCAACCGCCAGGCGTCCCTGTAGGCAGCGATGGTGTTGTTGCTGGCATGTCGTTGGTTGATCAGCCGCTCGGTGAAGAACGTTTCTAGGGTTGGGGCAAGCGCGCTCATGCTCTCACCGCCATGGCACGGTCTCGCCGCTCGGCGGCCAAGGCGAGCAGTTCGGGGACGGCGGAGAGGTACCAATACGTGTTGGCCGGCTTGGTGTGACCGAGAAGGGTGGACAGCAGGGGCAGACGCGCTTCGACGTCGAGGCCCTCGCGATACCAGCCGAGCAGGGTGTCCACGGCCAGCGAGTGGCGGAAGTCGTGCAGCCGGGGACGGCAACGATCGGAGCGGGGCTCGAGTCCAGCTTGGCCGACCAGACGAGCGAAGACGTAGTGGACGTTCTGGCTGATCAGCCGGCTGCCGGTGGTCGAGATCAGCAGGCTGGGCGCCTTCGGAGAACTGCAGCAGTGGTCGCGGAGTTCCCCATAGTCGGCCAGGGCGACCAGGGTGCTCGGGTGCAGCGGCACTTGTCTGCTCTTCGCAAACTTGCTGTCCCGGATCGTCAAGACCCCTTCGGCGGTGTCCAGGTCTGATCGGTCGAGGCGGATCACCTCCCCGAGCCGCATGCCGGTGACCGACAACAAGCCGATGAGCACCCGGTGGGTGGCAGCGTGTAGCGCGGGCCGCAGCGAGGCGGTGGCTGCCATCAGTGCGCACACATCGGCCTTCGAGTACAGGTAGGGCACCGCTCGCCGGTTGCGGCCAGCCAGCAGGCCGACCGGTGGGACCTCGGTGGCAGGATCGAACGCCTTGAGATGGTGCGCGAAGCCGCGCACGACTCGCAGGCGGGCTGCCCACCACGACGGGAGCACGTCTTGGGGCAGCGTGGCCCAATCCAGCGCCAGCTGGGTGGTGACGGTGGTGGCGCCCTGCTCCTCCAAGAAACAGACGAAGTCAACCAGCAGCCACTCGTGGTCCTCCAGCTTGTAGCCGAGCGATCGGCGGACGGACAGGTAGTCGTCGATAGCGGGGCGGATGCCGGTCATGCTCCTGCCTCCGGCCATGGCTGAGCGAGCGCGCCCAGTGCAATTCGATCGACTTTGGCGTAGATGGCCGTTGTTTCCTGGCTGACATGGCGCAGGACCTGTCCGACCTCGACCAAGCTCGCACCGCTGGCGAGCATGGCGGTCGCGGCGCTATGGCGTAGCCGGTGAGCACCGGCCCGAGCCAGGCCCGCCCGCCGGCAAGCCCGGTAGACGACGGCGGTGATCGCCGGGGTGGTCAGGCCCACGATCGGGGCGTTGAGCCGTAAGAACACCTTCCGGCATGCGACCCGTGGTCGACCTCCGCGGAGGTAACCGACCAAGGCCTCCCCAACATCCACGGGTAGAGGGAGCCGCTCGTGGCGACGGGCCTTGCCGTTGTGAACCACGAGCTCGCCCGCCCGCCAATCGAGGTCGCCCAACTCCAGTGCGGCCACTTCGCCAGCCCGCAAGCCGAGCCGGGCGAGCAGGACGAGGACCGCCCGGTCGCGCCGGCCGACCAGCGTCTCGGTGTCGCAGCTAGCGACCAGCAAAGCCACCGCACCGGGGCCGAGTGCCCGGGGCAGGCTGCCCGCTCCCCAATGAGCGACCGTCGGCACCGCCGAGGCCAGCTGCCCGCTTGTGTGGCCGGCCAGGAACAAAAAACCGAGCAGCGACCGAAGCCCAGTGACGAGGTGCCCCGCCGAGGCGCCAGTCCGCCCGCGACACTCGCGAACTACGTACTCAGTGACCGACGCCGCCGACAGCTCGCTCAACTCAAGCACGCCAGAATGCTTGCAAGACGCGAGGAATTCCCGGCCCAGCCGCGTGTACTTGCCCACCACGGCGGGCGTCAACGCCCGCTCGCTGAGGAGGTAGCGACGATACTCCTCCACCACCAGATCCGCCTTGCCGGTGACCAAGACACCAGGAGGCGGCGCCACCCCCAAGGCGCGCAGGTACCCCATCAGCGGCATCACTGCTCGTACCGATAGTGCATGGTGATAGCCCTCGCGCCGGCGTGCCTCGAGGAACTCCTCCAACCGGCCCGGGGTCAACTCACCAACCGACAGCCCCCTGCTCGCCATCCAGCGGCTCACATGGGCCAACGTCCGCAGGTTCCGGTCCCTCGGCTGCACCTTGTAACCCTGAACCGCTAGATCCTGGCGGAACCCATCCGCGTACAACGCCAGCGGGCCCGTCACCCGAACTCGACATCCATCGCTCATCGTTGCCTCCTTCCCCGGGTCCATCCCGGCCGAGGAAGCATCGTTCAACGTCTCAAATTATGCGGCCCGGAGCCAGCTCACTGACCACTCGCCACCTGGCCCGTCTCACACTGCCACACCACCGCGGGACATAATCCGGGCCGACGCGTAATGGCTGTTATGGCGAACGCCGCGTAACAGCCAGACCTTGGCCGGGTAGGGGAAATAGGTGCAGATCTTGACAAAGCCGGGGCCGAAGCCGTTGTCGTAGATGTAGAAGTAGTACGTCCCGACGCGGCGTTCTTCTTTTGCGAACTCGTAGCAGACCGTACCTGGGGTGGTGGCCCGGTTCTTGGCCGAACATACCCACTGGAACTCCTGGGCGGCCACGATGGCCACGACCCCACTGCGCCCCTCGGCCTCGGCCTTGTCCAGGTAGGGGCGGACGTGGTCCAGCTTGCGGTCGTCCCAGCGCGTGCGGTCGGGCTTTTTCAGGTTGAGCACGGGTAAGCCGTTCTGGCTGGCGAAGGCCTTCACCTCCTGGCGGAAGCGGTTGCCGATCTTTTCGAGCAGGGCCGGTGAGGGGACGCGGAAGCCGAGGTGCTCAGTCAAAAAGGTGACGACCTGGCCGCCAACTTGCCGCTTGGGCACATAGGCGTTCAGCAGCAGCCGGTCGGCACAGTGGACTTCCAGTACGACGTGGCCGTCGAGCACGTCGTTGATGTTCGTAGGCGTCGTGGTCATACCTGAGGTGATAGCGCACGAGGGCCGGCTTTGCCGGCCCGACAGTCTTGGGTCACCACGCGGCCGGCGCAGAGGGAGGGGGCCGGGGGGAGGGCCTACCCTCCCCCCGCTAACTAGTAGCCGACAACCCCGGTGCCCGATCGCGTTGGGGGACGCAACACGCCGCAGCCCTGGTTGGCACCGGTCCCGTCCACCTGCGCTATACCGAAGGCGTGGAGAACCCGTTTGTTCAGAGCATTGCCAGCAACTTCGACCGAGCGCTGCGGCTGATGGAGATGGCGCTGGTGGACTGTCCCGACGACCTGTGGGAGACGGACCTCTGGCCGGACGAGGCGCCCACCGCTCCAACGCCGCAGGGGGGCCTGCACGGCTCGGCCCCCTGGTTCCTGGGGTACCACGCGCTGCTGACCCTTGACTACGACCTCACCGCCGAGTTCGAGCCGTGGGAACCGCCCGAACCTTTTGATGACAACACCTACGCCTTTCCTAACCGTAGGTTCACCAAGGCCGAACTCCTCGGTTACATCGATTACAGCCGCGAGAGGGTGCGCCGTACGCTGGATGCGCTAACCGAGGAGGCGGCGGCTCGGCCACTCCCCAGCGCTCATCGATACCAAGGGGTTCGGTACGGAGTCATTGTCGGCGGCGTGCCCCTGCACGTTCTCGAGCACGCCTGCCAGATCCGCCAGTTCCTCACTGCCACGGGAGTCAAAGTGCAACCTATGCCCGGCGATCGTGGCTACCGCGAGTGATCCCTGCCAGTGATGCGGCTAGGCGGGACCCGTGCGCCCCGAGCAGAATGCGCGTCCCATCGGTTACGTCGAAGCCGCTCCCATAAATGGATGCTCTGGGGACCAGTGAAACCCGCCGGAGCTGTCCGTTTCCACGCAGCGATTCGGCACGGAAATCAAGTCCGCAATACCGCCATCACTTGGCCCGGGCACAGAACGCGAGGCGCGGGCGGACAATATGCGGAAACCCGCCCGGACAAGAGCGACCTCGCTCACGGCCTGCCAGATTCCCCGATATGGCAAATTGTGGCACGTCAGATGAGAAAGACGCCGTTCGCAACCGAGAGCGTGAGACACCAGCTACTGGCCGATAACCCGGTGTGCGAGACCCAGTCTGCGAGACTAGGCAATACAGCGACTGGCGGCACTGGCGTGGAGCACCACGGGGGAGCCTCTGATCGGGGGCCGGCCGCCTGGGCTCTCGCAAAGGGAGGTGCGCCGTTTCCGCTTTCTCAGAGGTTGACCGAGCCGAGGATCCCGCCCGGTTGGTCACCATACTCGCAGACTCTGCGGTCGGCCTGGCTGCCATGAAGCACTACATGGCAGTGGCCCACAAGCTCAGGAACCCGGACGCCCCGGTGCTCGACCTGGGTTGTGGCGCCGGCCATGACCTGACGGTGTTGGAGAGCCTCGGGCTTGGGGCCGTCGGGGTCGACCCGAGCTCGGTCATGGTAGGCGTAGCGGCGGCCCGCTGCCAGTCGCCCGTGGTGAGGGCGGCCGGCGAGCGGCTGCCTTTCGCCAAGGGAGCCTTCGCCGGGTGCTGGATCGAGCGGGTACTCATGCACGTGCGCGACCCAGCCGTCTTGATATATGAGGTCGTAAGCTGCCTAGAGCCCCGCAGCTTGTTAACTCATCTTCGAACCCGACTGGTCCAGCCTGTCCGTCAATGGGTCAACGGTCTCGGCCGAGTGGGTAACTGCCGCCGCACACCCGGAGGTCGGCTCGGCTATCGGCCAACTGCTGGCTTCGGCAGGGTGCACCGTCCTCGACCGGGTCGAGGAGCGCTCGTGGTGGACTTATGACGACTTCGTCCGCCTTACGAACTTGGAACGGTCCCTTGACCGGGCGGTTGCGAACGGCAAGGCGTCGCGCGCCGAAGCCGATGCGTGGACCGCCGAGCTCCGTCGACGAGAAGAGAGAGGCGAGTTCTGCGCCGAAATAGCAAAGGTCCTGTGGGTAGCTACCACGCCGGCCTGATGGGCGCACACATGCCGGCCCCGCCTGCTCCGGTGCTCGGCCTTGGCACCGTCAACGATGAACGGCCCGCGGATCGTCGTGGGGGAGCGTCCTGTTGGCGGTGGTTCGTCGTCGCGGTATTAGACGAGGGTCGGTCCACGGGGTAGTGGACGAGGTAGAAGCAAACGGAAAGCTCGCCCAGATAGATGGCCCACGAGGCCCTTAACCAGCCACCCCGGCCCTCAAGGTCCACGATCGCGGCCGTGACGATCAGAAGCGCCGCCGGTACAACCCGCGCCGCGAAGCAATGGCGAATTCGCAAAATGGCAGACGTCTTGAACATCGAAAGGCACTGTGTCGCTCGGTGACTCTAATCGTGCAAACGAAAAGAGACTGCTTTGGTCCGACCTGAGTTCTCACGTCTACACCAGAGAATCGATCATTCGGACCATTCGGCGCCGGTCTTTGTCGGAAGCTGAGTTGATGGAGGAGTGTCTTGCCTGTCAGCTTGCGCCTGGCCAGCTGCCCCTGTCCGGCGGTCGGATCGTGGACGTGACCGACCTAACCGGCGACGAGGCGGCGGGGCTAGGCCGCGTGCTCGTCGTCTATATGCCGGTCTGGGCGGTCAGCCGTCCTGACCGCACGGCGGCCTCGAACGCTTCATAGTCCTTCTCGTTCTGGTCGGCGTAGACGGCGGAGAAGTCGGCTATGGCCCGGTCGAAGGCATCCCCATTGCCGAGGTAGGAGGCGATGGCGATCCGGTCGCCCCAGCGGGCGTGGGCACGGGCGAGGGTCGCAGCACAGAGGCGCGCGTACAGGGCGGCCCCGGGCACGAGCATATTGTCGACGTCGGCGCTGCCTTTCCAGTCCTGGAACTGGCGCACGTAGTAGTCGCGGGTCACGCCGTCGAGGCCCTTGATACGGACCCAGCCGAGGAATATGTCGGTCGCCGCCTGCATGAGCCGCTGGCCGGCCACGACGCGCTGGCCATGGTGGGCGTAGTGGCTCTTCCCCACGAAGCGTTCGAGGACTGAGGCCTGTGCCTCCTTGACCTGCAAGAACAACGGGTCGTTGTGGTCGCGGCCCAGCATCAACATGATGTAGCAGCGGGTCCCTACGCTGCCCACCCCGACCATCTTGTAGGCGGCGTGGACGTAGCGGTACTCCTCCAGCGGGTGGTGCTGGTGCCCCAGGGTGCGCCGGTAGGTGCTGAGCAGCTTTTTTATAAGCGGTACCGGGTCCTCCCACTCCGACCCAGGAGTGATGAGGTCTTCGATGGGGATGATCAACGGTGGGTCGGCGGCGATCCGCAGTTCTCCACCGACGTCGGCGGCGCGCTTGGTGAGCACTCGGGTGTTGTCGCGTGTATAGGCCTTGCCCACATCCCGTTGGAAGGCCCGGGCCTCGAGCTTGGTGACGCGGTTGACGCGGACCTCTTGGCGGACCAGCTTGAGCAGCATCCCGACTTCGAGGTGGTCGTACCAGGCGTCCAGGCCTCCCATCCCGGCGGCCTGCCGCAGCCGGTTGCGGTACTCGCCCACTCCCGCTGTCACGATGGCGCGGCGGTCGGCTGGAGAGAAGCCCCGGTCGCGTCCCATGATCTCGAAACTGGCCGCCAGGCGCTTGACGTCCCACTCCCACGGGCCGGGTAGCGTCTCGTCGAAATCGTTGATGTCGAAGATCATCTGCCGTTCGGGCGTCCCGAACAGGCCGAAGTTCGACAGGTGGGCGTCACCGCACAGCTGGACCGTCACTCCTGACACCGGCGTGGCCGCCAGGTCGGATGCCATGATCAGGGCCGCGCCCCGGTAGAAGGTAAAGGGCGAGACCAGCATCCGCCCGTACCGGACCGGGACGAGCGTCGGCACTCGGGACGCCGCCTGCTCCTCCAGCAGGGCCACCGGGTCCGGCCGGCCGAGGGCAGGTTCCCACCGCCGGTGGGCTGACCGTGGCACCTTAGACCGGGCGGCCCGGCCGCGAGCCACCCGCTGCTCTACCGTCAGGTGCGCCCGCCGCCATGCCGACGCGAACGGCGCTCTTCGTGCCCGGGCCGTGTCAGCCAAAACTGGCTCCTGTAGGTCGCGTCGTCGTCATTCTTTCCCGTTCATGTTGGCTCGAGGTGCCCACTAGCCACAGGGACGTCGTTACGGGGTCGGAACGGCTCATCGTTCAAGAAACTAGCGAGGACAATGTCAAATGTGTTGGAGGGCACCATAAGCCAGTACAGCAACGGACAGACTACATTTCTGGCCTTCTGACCGGGCTCTTGTTCAGGTCAGCTGGCCTCAAGACACGAACAGGCCACGCGTCGCGGCGCGAGTTTGGCCCACGTCGACGTTTCCCTCGCATGTTGAGCCGATCAGCGCGCGACAAGCATCCCTAATCAGCTGTGTTCCCCCATCTGCATTTAGCATTGACGAATGTGCCTGAGAGGATCCTGGTTTACGGCGTGACGGGCTCCGGCAAGACGACCCTTGCCGCTCGCCTCGCCCAACAGACCGGGCTGCCCTGGCACTCGGTCGACGACTTGACCTGGCAGCCCGGGTGGGTGGAAGTCCCCGTTGACGAGCAGCGACGAAGGATCGCCGCGATCTGTGCTGGCCAGCGGTGGATCCTGGACACGGCCTACTCCAGGTGGCTGGACCTGGTCCTGCCGCGTGTAGAGCTCATCGTTGCCTTGGACTACCCGCGTTGGCTGTCCCTTGGCCGGCTTGTACGCCGCAGCGTCATGCGCGCTCTCGACCACCGCAGCATCTGCAACGGCAACACCGAGTCGTTCCGCCAGCTCGTGTCCCACGATTCGATCGTCGTATGGCACTTCCGGTCCTTTTCACGCAAAAGAGCACGCATCAACGAGTGGGCAGCCGACGAGTCAGGCCCGGCACTTGTCCGCCTTACCTCGGCGTCCGCGACGCGGCGTTGGCAAAGCGAGGTTGCCAGGGGTGCCGATGCCAGCGAAGGCAGCGAAGCCAGCGAAGGCAGCGAAGGCAGCGAGGCACATAAGAGCCGGCGCCGTGCCAGAAATGGAGGACGCCCACAGTCTCCGACTGGCGGCTTGCGAGGTGGCCATCCTGAGTAGGACCCACAAGGGCCCTACGCCTTTCTGACTGTTGTGTTGCCGAGCAAGGAGCCTGTAGAACTTACCGGCAGACACGGTCGTGCGTGACCCAACAAAGCCGCCAATTTCGATGGCCATCAACGCTGCGCCGCAAAACCGACCGCTATAGCTGAAGTTCGTGACCTACGGCAGCGGATAACCCGGGGACAGTGTCGACTGGGCTGTTCCTTCGTGAAATAAGTTTGCGTTGACGCGTTCTCGGGAGGACACGCGCATTCTCGGCTCCAATCTGCTCGACCAAAATCCGACCTGTCCTCGGGCTATTCCGCCCCTTTGTAACCCCCACGGCGATGAACCGTCTAAGTCTTGAAGGACGACACAGAGTGTGCGGCCATTGGCCCGGCAGACGTGAAATGCTCGCTTGGGCGGCCGCGATTGAGGGTTGTTAGGAGAATTTTGTATTTGGCCCACAACGGGAGGATCTGCCTCCGGTGCGCCCGTCCGCCGATGACGGCCGCGCGGGAGGCCGGTACTTCCCCGCCTGACAGGAGGCAACAGCATTGACTTTCACTCAAAGGAACACATCGCGGCGTCCGCCCAACGGCCCAAGGCAAGCAGGAGCCACACCGGTGCTTTCGCGCAGATCCCGTTTCTCGGCCTCTATCATCGCGACTTCCCTCCTTTCGCTTGGGCTCGGGGCGGGCGCGGGATGGCCCGGGGCCGTCCCCGCGGCGGGCGCCGCAGTGGAAACGCATAACCCGGCCGCCGTGGATAGCGACTTCGCCCAGCTCGTGGCCGGCATCGCCAGCGGCCCCGTTAAGTTGCTGGGTGGGCCCAGCCCGAAAGGAGCTTCTTTTCGATCAGGCTGTCCTGGCCCACCGACGCATAGACACTCAGCCGGGTGACCCGTGCGCCATTTTGCCCACGTTGGCCCGGATGCGTGCGAGCTTGATCGCCGGCAGCGGCCGAGACCGCGCCACCGTCGGCACACTCGTCGTCTCCCCACTACTGGCTGTCCAGCTCGAGACCGACATCCTCGACATCCAGGGTTTGCTGCTGTCGGCCGGCAACGCAGTGGCGTGCGGCGGAGCCAGCGTGCCATCGAGCCCAGCTGCCTTCCCCCTGACCAAGGTCATCTCATCGGACAACACTGAGGTCACTTTCCACGTCAGCTTCCCGGCAACCCGGTTCTCCGAGAAAGTCGGCGACGGCATCCCGTACACGCAGGTCCTTTCTCCGGGTATGGGCAATGTGTCGTCGATGTTCTCTCTGCCGAAGGGGGAGACCGGCCAGGCCACTGCGACCGCGGTCGGGCTGCCCCAGTTGCCCGTCACAGGCGATGAGATCGCCCTGCCCCAGGGCGGATCGGCCGTCGTCCAGGTCCTCCACACCTCGAGCTACCTTTTGCCAGCGGTGCAGCTGTGGCCGTTACAGCCCGGCACCGAGGCCGCCAGCACATCGAGCACAGGCGCTCCGCTGCCGCCGCCCGCACCTACGTTCTCGATAAACCAGAGCGGCTACAGGTCCTCGGAGGAGTACCCGTCGGCCTTGGCCGTCGCCACCCCGCCCGAGTCCGAGCACGGCTTGGCGGTGGCTGACGTGGCGTTGGCCGGCGGCCAGTACCGACCCGCGCAGCGCCTACTCAGGGTCCTGACCGGCATGGAGGTACAGGTCAGCTTCGGCGGGAACAGCCGAAACGTGTTCGGGACCACACAGCTGATGACACCGGACGACCTCCCGTTCGTCACGCTCTGGCAGTCCAGCCTGCTCAACTACAGCACGATCGGGAATTACCTGGGCTCTTACACGCAGCCGAACGAGGTTTGCGGAGAAGAAATGATGATGATCACCTCGCCGGCATTGATGTCGGTGGCCAAGACCTTCGCCGGAGAGCGCACCGCCGACGGCATCTTGACGAACGTCTTCACTACCGGGCCGACCGCCGATGGCGGCATCGGCACCACAGCCCAACAGATCCGCAACTTCATTGCCAAGCAGTACGACAACCCCGACTGCCGTCCCCATCCGTCCTATGTGCTCCTGCTAGGCGACACGACGGTTGTCCCTACCTTCGAGATCTCTTTTGGGACCACAACCTCCGACGGCACTACCACCCCGAACTTCCCCGAAGAGGTGGTGGCCACTGATATGCCCTACGGGTTCATCCACCAGGCGAGCCAGGTTGACGCCTCTTTGGCCGCGGGCATCGACAAGATCACTGACTACAACCCGGACTTGTTTGTAGCCAGGGTGCCGGTCCCCGACATCGACGGCCAGCCTTCGGCGGCGGCCGCTGCCACTGAGTTGACCATGATCCACAATTACGAGGACAACCCACCACCGGCAGGCTCGGCTTTCTACCAAAACGTGGTCGGCGCTGAGTTTTTCCAGCCCTGCCCGGACATCCAGGACGATTGCGGGCGTACGGCTAACCCTCCTTACACTTACACGCCGACCGGGCAGGACGAGGAGTCGTTCCTGCGCACCTCCGAATTTGTCGGGACGGAGGCAGCAGTAGCGGGCAAGACGTTCGAACGGGTGGCCAGCGACGAAGCCAACAATGACCCAGGCGTGACCATAAACCCGAAGACCTTCGACACCGGGGCCCAGATACCGTCGGGGATCAATTTCAACGGCACTGACATCGACATCAGCAACGACCTGGACGCGGGCGCCTTCCTTCTTTGGCACAGCGATCACGGCTACACCAATGGGAGCGGCTGGTATGAGCCTGGGTACGGCGAAGGCGACATCAGCTCCCTGAACGAGCCGGGCAACAGCGAGCTACCCGTGGTCTGGAGCAGCGACTGCGACAGCGGGAAGTTCGACAGCAATACAGAGTCGTCACCGTTCGTGACCCCCGGCGTAGTACCCGGTTACTCGGAATTCTGGCTCGAGGACGGCAAGGCTGTCGGGACCGTCGGTTCATCACGGATCAGCTACATCTATCAGGACGGCTTCTTACTCCAGGGCATGGGTACCAGCTTGTTCCCTGAAGAAGGCAACATCTTCCGTGTCCTGCTCGGAGGGTCCCCTGTCGCTCCTGTGCTCCAGTTAGGACAGCTGGTGGTGGCGGCCAAAAGTTATATGGAGACAGAGACTGCGGCCAACATGACCACTGATAATGGGCCTCGGGGTAGCGCCCTCGAGTACAACGCGTTCGGCGACCCCTCGATGCCGATCTTGCGCAACGCGCCGTTGAAGTTCGTCACCCCCGTCTTCCATGGCTCACTAGTGGACGGCAATGATGTACGGCTGACGACCAGCCAAACGGGGCTGGACAACACATTGGTCAGCCTCACCGTCAACGGGACCTATATCGGTCAAGGGATCCTGAAAAACGGTTCTACCGTGGTCCACACCGATGACAACCTCAACAACCTCAACGGTACGGACGCATTGCTCAACCGGGACGGGTACCAGGCTGGAACCCTGACCTTGGGACCGGCGGCTCCCCTTGGTGCCGTCGGCTGACCTTGACGTGGTTCCTCTGACTATCGGCCCGCCAGCCATCAGTGCTTCCCCAGGTTCAACGCAGAGACGGCCCGCGAGGGGCCGTCTCTCGCGTCGGGGCCCGTCGCATTTCTTTGGTTCCGAACACCGCCGAGTTGCAAGCGGAAGCCGCGATCCAGGGCGGGCCGCGCACGACGTGTCGTGGGAAGCCTGCCTAAGAGGCGGGTCGCGCACGAAGTCAAACCGTTCAGGGCGCACGGATCGCAAATGGGAAAGCTTTGGGGAAAGGGCTCCTTCAACATGATGGTCACTGCAACACCGCGATCTCGACCAAGGAAGCCGAAAATGAACTCGAAGAAACTCGTCGCCAAAGTTGCAACCGCGGCGATCGTCGTGCTCGTCCCAATAGCCACGCTGAGCGCGGGTGCTTTAGCGGAACCGAAAGACGCCGCACGCACTCAAGGCGCGACCGGAACCGGCCTTAGCCGAGCCGCCCCTAACGCATCCTTATCCCGTCTTAGCGGCCTCCCGTTCGGCGGCGCCGCTCTCGACCTGTGACATGGGCGTAGAGGCGCCACCTGGCGCCGCGACAGCTGAGAGAATGGGCAGCGTGGTGGTGTCACGGCCCGCCCGTTGTGAAAGCTCGCCAGTCATAGACGTCCGCCTGCTCGGGCGGTTCGTACGCCGCCGACTTGCTTTGTGCCGACCCAAGCCAGATCTGGGCCAGCCCGGCCGTCGTCCTGTCCGTAGATCTCGACACGCACCAGGAGGCCTCGCGCGCCGCGCTAAAGGCCGCCCCAGGTCCTGGCCGCGATGCCGCTCTCGTTGACGTGCTGTCGACGAACGGGGTCCCCCTCGAAGATGAGCCGGAGGCGGAGTGGGCGGCCCGGGTCCGGGAACGAGTCGAGTACCTCCGCCAAGAGGCGCGCTTGGAGCTAGCCCGCGACCGGGCCCACGGCGTTGGTCGCTCCCACCCCGAAGAGGTGCTAGAGGCCTGGCAGGCTTGCCTGGAGGTGGTACCAACTTCGCTGCCTGGCTCTCTTCCCGCTTGCCTCCGCTTACCTCGACCTCGGGCAAACGGAAAAGGCGGTTGACGCGGCCCGGCAAACGCTCGAGCCTACGCAAGCTCAGCTGCCGGACGAGCTCGAGGCCGCCGTTCAGGCCGCCTGTCAGGCCTGGGACCAGGGTGGCCGGAGTGGGCCGGCCGGCTAGTGGGAGACGCGGTCGTACTGGCTCGGGAGCTCCGGTACGCCTGAAAGACATTTCGAGCACAGCCCGTTCCTCGCGCTCTGCACAATCCGGGCCTCGCCGGATGTCACTGGCAACGGCCCCAGCGGAGCCAACTAATCGAGCAGGATGTCGTCCGTGCGTAAGCCAGATGACATCAGGCGGTCGTTCAACGGGGTTGCCGAGATTTACGACGAGGTCCGACCCTCGTACCCTGCCTCGCTGTTCGATGACCTGTTCAACTTGCTGCCGGACGAGCCGCGGATCGTGGAGGTCGGTCCGGGGACGGGCCAGGCGACGAAGGATCTGCTCGCCCGAGGCGCGTCGGTGCATGCCATCGAGATCGGTCCGGCCATGGCCGCCAAGCTGCGCTCGAACTTGCCCTCGGACTTGCTTCGGATCAGCGTCGGCGACTTCGAGACGATGGACGTCGAGGGCAGCGTCGATGCCGTTTTCTCGGCCACTGCCTACCACTGGATTTCACCGTCATCGCAGAGCGATCGGCCGGCGGCAATCCTGCACCTGGGAGGTGTGGTGGCGATCGTCGATCTGGTCCAGGTGGACTCAGCTGATGACCTGGGCTTCTTCGCCTCCGCTCAGCCGATCTACGAGCGGTACGGAGAAGGGCACACGGGACTCCCGGCACCGACCCGTGACGCGGCGGACCCGCCGGTCCGCGCACTACTGGAGGCCGATGGACGCTTTGGTTCAGCCGTTGTCCGTCGATACGACTGGAACCAGACGTACACCGCTTCCAACTACCGGAAATTGATGCTTTCCTACTCGGGTACGCAGATGATGGAGGAGCCCAACCGGCTCGGTCTGCTCGACGACATGGAGTCCTTTATCCGGACCGAGTTCGGTGGATCTGTAACCAGGCCGCTTGTGGTCACGCTCACGACCGCCTCCTTACTCGACGCTGACCCGAGGAAGAACATGCCCGGTTCGGGTCGTAAATGAACACGTGGCTGGCGACGATCACGCCATAGGGCCCGGTCGGATGGTCCGCCGGAACCAGACCCTCGAAGTCAGATCGCCCCACAAGCGGCGCCCAGGTTCAGAGGAGCGACCATGAACCGCGGGACCGCTACCTTTCGCCGCCAAATCCCAAAGCTTGGACGATAGATGCCCGCTGCCTACGGCGTTATTTCCCGAGAAAAGGTCAGTTGGAGCGCGTCTCCCGTTAGCGTCGGCCGAGACCCACAAACCCAAGGAGGCGCCCACATGATGCCCGACTGCGATTTCCAGATGAACGCCAGACCAGCCAGCAGCGTCAACGAGTGGCTTGACCCTACCCGCAACCTCGACTGGATCGCCGCCGCGGTCCATCCGGACTGACCGATGACGACCATCCCGATGCCCAATGCGACCACCCTGGTCGCGCCAGACCTCCAAGCCCGCTACTCCTCGACCAGAGCCCTGACTGAAGTGCTCGCAGGGCCACTTTCTCCCGAAGACCAGACCGCACAATCAATGCCGGACGCCAGCCCCACCAAGTGGCACCGGGGCCACACCACCTGGTTCTTCGAGACTTTCCTTCTTCCCGGGCTCCCCTCCTACCGCCCTTATCACCCCCTTTTTGGCTACCTGTTCAACTCGTATTACGAGACGATTGGCGCCCGTCACCCTCGTCCGCAGCGGGGGCTACTAACCCGGCCGAGCACGGGCGAGGTGGCCTCCTACCGTAACCAGGTCGACGAGGCCATGAGCGAACTGCTCGCCGGCCCGCCCGAGCCGGGTACAGCGTCCCTGGCCGAACTCGGTATCCAGCACGAACAACAGCACCAAGAGCTGCTCCTGATGGACATCAAGAGCTTGCTGGCGCTGAACCCCCTCCGCCCGCGCTACCACCGTCAGGTCCGTGACGACGCTCACCCGAGCCCCGCCCTAAATTGGGTCGAGCTGCCCGGGGGCACCGGGCTCGTCGGCCACGACGGAGCGGGCTTTGCTTTCGACAACGAGGAACCTCGTCACAGCGTCGTCCTCAGGCCCTACGCCGTCGCGGACCGGCCGGCGAGCTGCGGCGACTGGCTGGGGTTCATGGCCGACGGAGGGTACGAACGGCCCGAGCTGTGGTTGTCCGACGGTTGGTCGACCGTACAACGAGAGGGCTGGCAGGCACCCCTCTACTGGGAAAAAGACGGCACCGGTTGGGCTGTTTTCACGCTCGGCGGCTTGAAACGGCTCGATCCTGCCGAACCCGTATGCCACATCAGCTACTACGAGGCCGACGCGTTTGCCCGTTGGGCTGGCTGCCGACTACCAACCGAGGACGAATGGGAGCTGGCGACTGCTGAGATCGGCATTGTCCACCGTTTCGACCTAGACCGGGCCCATCCGCGCCCGATGGGCGTGGAGGCAACCGGAGCCGCCGGACAAGTATGGGAGTGGACGGCGTCGGCGTACCTGCCGTACCCCGGGTTCCGGCCCTCCGCTGGCGCCGTGGGCGAGTACAACGGCAAATTCATGGTGAACCAGCACGTGCTACGCGGGGGTTGTGTTGCCTCGCCGCCTGGCCATCCGAGGGTCACTTACCGGAACTTTTTTGCGCCACACTGCCGGTGGCCCTTCACCGGCCTTCGCCTGGCGCGCGACCTGTAGGCGCGGGGCCATGTCCATATCATGCCAGCGTTACCTCGTCGCGTCTGCACGGCGGGAGGCACTCGAGCGCGATGCCCGCATTGGCCTCTCGTCGGCTCCGAAGTCCCTTCCGCCAGTGTGGTTTTACGACGAGCGCGGGAGTGCGCTCTTCGAAGCCATCACCGAGTTGCCGGAGTACTACCTCACCCGCGCCGAGCACAACATATTGTCCAAGCACGGGCACGAGATCGTGGACCGCGCCGGTTGCAACACTCTCGTCGAACTCGGCTCAGGGAGCTCTCAGAAGACGCGGCTCCTCCTCGACGCGATGGCGGCGAAGGGCCTCGACCATTTCGTCGCCCTGGATGTGAGCGAGGAAATCCTGGTCGGGTCGGCGAACAGCGTCCATACCGACTACGGAGTCGACGTGACCGCCATAGTGGGCGACTTCCATCACCACCTTGGCACGCTGCCGGCGACAGGCCGCCGGCTGGTGGCCTTCTTGGGCAGTACAGTCGGTAACTTCGAGCCAACTCTGAGGCGTCGCTTCCTGCACAACGTCGCCGCGTCAATGGCACCAGGTGACCGCTTCTTGCTCGGCGCCGACCTGCGCAAGGACCCCGGCCGGCTTATTCGTGCGTACGACGATGCCGCGGGAGTCACTGCTGAGTTCAACCGCAACGTCTTATACGTGCTCAACAATGAGCTGGGCGCCGACTTTGCCCCGGAGCGGTTCGAGCACGTCTGCGTATGGGACGATACCGCGAGCCGCATCGAAATGCGGCTGCGAGCGGTACAGCCCGAGCACATAAGCATCCCTGCCCTCGAAATGGAGGTGACCTTCACCGAGGGAGAGGAACTATTGACCGAGATCTCTACCAAGTTCGCCCCAGGGCAAGTCATCTCCGAGCTCGGTGAGTGTGGCCTCGGTACCGAGGGCACATGGACGGACGAGGGGGGTGACTTCATGCTCGCTCTCGCCCGTCCTGTGCGCTGAACGGCGTTCCCACCGCCAAGGCAAGACTGCGAGCGGCATCCGCCGGCGCAGGAAACGCCGTAGAGCCTCCAGCTCCGCTTCTCGCTGGACGAGCTTGAGCAGTGCCGACGGTAGAGTGGCTGGTGATGATAGGTGACCATCGCGCCGGAACGAGCCATTCTGATTTCATCCGCGAGGTCATCGAGGACGACCTCCGGACGGGCAAGCATGGCGGCCGCGTCGTTACCCGCTTTCCACCGGAGCCGAACGGTTACTTGCACATCGGTCACGCCAAATCGATCTGCCTCAACTTCGGTGTGGCCGAACAGTATGGCGGCCATTGCAATCTTCGATTCGACGACACCAATCCTCTGACCGAAGGCGTCGAGTACGTCGATTCGATCATGGCCGACGTCCATTGGCTTGGTTTTTCTTTTGGGGACCGGGCCTTGTACGCATCCGACTATTTCGACGAGATGTACCAGCTGGCCGAGGAACTCATCGGTGTGGGGAAGGCCTACGTCGACGATTTAACCGATGAGGAGATCAAGGAATACCGCGGCAGTCTTGCCGAACCCGGTCGCCCGTCGCCGTACCGCGACCGGACGGAAGAAGAAAATCTGGCCCTGTTCCGTTCTATGCGGGCCGGCAATGTACCAGACGGTAGTTGCGTTCTCAGAGCCAAGATCGATCTCGACGCGCCCAACATGAAGATGCGCGACCCCCTTCTCTACCGGGTACGTCACGCCCGCCACCACCGAACAGGTGACGCGTGGCCGATCTACCCGATGTACGACTGGGCCCATCCCCTCTCGGACGGCATCGAGGGTGTCACCCACTCACTTTGTACCCTGGAGTTCGAAAGCAACCGCGAGTTGTACGACTGGGTCATAGACAACACACGCGTCTCGGAACGCCACGGGTTCAGCCGACCCCACCAGTACGAGTTCGCCCGTCTCAATCTCGATTACACCGTTCTGAGCAAGCGCAAGCTCCTCGCCCTCGTGGACGAGGGCTACGTCAACGGCTGGGACGACCCCCGGATGCCAACGATCGCCGCGATGCGCCGCCGAGGGGTTGGCGCCGAAGCTATCCGCGCCTTCGCCGACCTGGTTGGTGTGGCCAAAGTCAACTCCACGGTCGACATCGAAAAGCTCGAGTTCTGCGTCCGAGACGATCTCAACTGGACCGCGCCTCGGGTCATGGGTGTCCTGCGCCCGCTAAAGCTCACCATCACCTCCTGGCCCGAAGGCAAGGTGGAGGAGATGACCGGGCCGTACTTCCCGCCTGATGTCGGCAAGCCAGGCGAGCGGAGCATCCCCCTGGAGCGGCAGATCCTTATCGAACACGACGATTTCGTCCTTGACCCACCGCCTGGTTACCAGCGGCTTTCCCCGGGCCGGACGGTCCGTCTGCGCCACGGGCCGTGTATCACCTGTGATGAAGTTGTCACCGACAGGGGTGAGGTTGTCGAAGTCCTCTGCCACCACGTCCCCGACTCGGTAGGAAAAAACCCGCCTGGCGTCAAGGTTTCGGGCGTCATCCACTGGGTGCCAGCCACTCTCTCCGTGCCCGCCGAAGTTCGCCTCTATGACCGCCTGTTCTTGGAGGCGCGACCCGACGACGGCGCTGACGACAAGCTCAACCCCCAGTCTCTAGAGGTGGTAAGCGGCGCCCGCCTCGAGCCCAGCCTGGCGAGTGCCCAGCCCGCAAGCCGCTGGCAGCTGGAGCGGGTCGGTTATTTCGTGTTCGACATGGTTGACTCCAAACCCGGCGCGCCGGGATTGAACCGTACCGTCACCCTGCGAGACTCGTGGCAAGCGAAGTCTCAGCTGCCGGGGCCGACCCCGGCTGCAAAGACGGCCAGGGCCAACACTCGCCCGCCGAAGAAGAGCCGAGCCGAGTACAGGGCCGAAGCTCGGCCCGAGACGCTCTGTTGGCCGACCGCTTTGCCACCTGGCCCTCGAAGTACGGCCTGGGCGAAGGCGATGTAGACCTGTTGACGGCCGACCGGCCGACGGGTGACGTATTCGAGGACGCCGTCGGCAGCGGCGCCCCGCCCGATGCCGTGGCCCGGTGGGTCATAAACGAACTCCCCCGCGAACTAGGCGACCGCCCCCTCGAAGAGACAAAACTCACAGGTACCGGGCTTGGCGCACTGGTATTGGCTGTTGAGTCCGGAGAGATAACCGGGGTGGCGGCCAAAGAAGTCTTTGCCGAGCTGGTCCAACGAGGTGGCGACCCTCGCCAGATCATCGACCAGCGCGGTCTCGCCCAGGTCAGCGATCAGGACGCTATCGCCGCCATCGTCAACGAGGTGCTGGCTGCCAACCTGGACAAGGTGGAGCTATACCGCGCCGGCAAGACCGGCTTGTTGGGGTTCTTCGTAGGCCAAGTGCTGAGGACATCCCAAGGCAAAGCCAACCCTGTGGTTGTACAGCGGCTGCTTGAAGCTCGCTTGGGCTGAACTTTCTTCCGCGACCAAAAGCAACCAAACCCCCAGGCCAGGGATCTCTGACCCGTGGTCCGCCAGCCGGCGACAGCTATTGTGTCTCAACCGGGCCGCCCGAGTGCTACTGCGAGGGCAAGCACAGCCTTCGTGGTGGCAGTGCGGGCCTGGAGAAGGGAGGAAGCACTACCTTGCCTGAGGAGCCGCTCACCCCATCAATTCGCGGAGAACGTTCGGGCCGCTGGACGGACTTGTTCCCCCTGGTTGATTGGTTCCGGCACCATTCGTTCAGAAGCTGGCCGGTGTTGCTTTTCCTGCTCTTGATCTGCGTGCCTTCGATCGCCCTCGTCTTATTAGGGGCGAACCCCACTCCCGGTACATTCGACGTGGCCGCTTGGATCTTCGCCGCGTACTTCGCTCTCGCGTGGTTGCTGCTCCTCGGCGTCATCATCCGGCCGGACCACGTGACCCGTCCCATGCTTATCGCCGTTGCGTTGATCGCGCTGGTAACAGAAGTGCCGCTGGCGCTCACCCTGGAGGAGGCGCTAAAAAGCAACAACGCCTCCCTCGGCGCGAGCATTTTCACGATCGGCCTGCCCGAAGAACTAGCCAAAGCCTTACCGATTGTGGTGATCGCGCTGATCTACAGGAGAACGCACCACTTGATGCCGAGGGATTACCTGTTCCTTGGCGCCGTAAGTGGGCTCGTCTTCGGTGCCAGCGAAGTCGTCCGCTATTTCACGGTGAACGCAATCGCCCAGTTCTACTTGACGGTGAAAGCCGCGATCCCCTCGATCGAGCACCTGATAAAGGCGGGCAATTCTGCGCCGAATTCTGTGTTCGAAGTTCTCACTGGCCCCGTGCTGTACTTCATTATCGAATTCGTTTGGCGGTTCCTCACCGACCCCATCACCCATGCTTGCTGGTCCGGTCTCACCGGCTATTTCATCGGGCTGGCCGTTACCAGCCGGTACCACTGGTACGAAGTTGGTTGGATCGGGCTGGCCATGGCCGCCGTCCTGCACGGGCTCAACGACTGGAGCAGCGTGAACAGCCACCCGGTATGGATCCTGGTCGTGCTGGTCAGCGGCGTCCTGTTCCTCGGTTACGCACGGGTAGGCGCCCGAGACGACGTGCAGTTCCCCGAAGTGCTTAGGCAGGCCTCGACTACGCAGCACACCACCACCCAGCCAGCCATAGGTGCCGCGGCAGGAAAGCCGGAAGCAGCATCAGTAGACGATCGCCTACCGTCCCGGCAGGCCATCACCGGGGAGCGGTCTCAAAAGGCGGCAACCGAAGTCCTTGGTGGGAACACTAGCGGCCCCGAGTAGTGTCGCCCCGGTGATCGAGGTGCGCGATTACGACCCGGCATGGGCGGACCGGTTCGAGGCGCTCAGGGCGGAGTACGCGGCGGCGTTGGAGGAGGCCGCAGTCCCTTTCGTGTCGATCGAACACGTCGGGAGCACGTCGGTTCCCGGGCTCGCGGCGAAGCCGGTCATCGATGTCGATGTCGTCGTCGGTCCGGCCGAGGTGGACGCGGCCTCCTCGGTACTTGTCAGCCTCGGGTTCGAGCCTCGTGGCGAGCTCGGAATCCCGCAACGCTGGGCATTTCGGGAACCTGACCGGCTCGCCGGCACCAACACGTATGTGATCGTCGCTGGCTCTCTTGCCCTGCGGAACCACCTGGCCGTCCGCGACACCTTGCGAGCCGACGCTGACCTCCGCACCGAGTACGGCGACGTGAAGAAGCGCGTTGCGGCTATGGCAACTGACATCTACGAGTACGGAGCGGGCAAAAACGCGACCGTACAACGCATTCTGGCCAGATCGGGGCTCAGCGACGAAGAGCGCGCCTTGATCAACGCCAATCAGGTTCCCGCGACCGAACGGAAGCGGTAGCGATCTCGCTTGTATTTGGGTGGGCCTTCGGAGGCCACCCCCGTCAGCGCGGCGAAAGCTAGCTCATTTCCTCCAGCAGGTCGCCGTCCGTCACCGGCCCCAGGTCCAGCCGTTTGTACCCTGCTTGGTCGAAGGAAAGCAGGATCCGCTTCCCGGCGTAGCCGATCACCTCGCCTTCTCCGAAGACGGGGTGCCGCACGCGGCTCCCTCGAGCGAATGGCCGTGACGCGTCCGGCTCGTCCGTGGCCGCGTCGGCGCGTTGGTCGTTGTCGCAGTGCCCGCACCTCTCCTGTGCCGGCTCGCCGAAGTACTCGAGCAAGAACCGCCAGCGGCAACCGACCTCATGGGCATAAGCCTCCATGGTCTCGGTGCGGACGCGCTCGCCCGCTCGCCTGGTACGCACCAGTTCGTCGGCCTCGGCAACCGCGTCCGTCAAATCGCCCGTAGAAGTCACGACGCCCTCGGCGTCTACGGCTACTTTCCCGGTATCGGCCAAAGCCATGGCCGCGGCCTCAGTCCGCTGCCTGGCCAGCCCAGACCTGTCCCGTACGTCATCTAGGGTCATCGGGCTTTTGGCCGACGCCAAGGTGGCCGCCACGGCTTCGAGAGCCGCTCGGCTGGGCCCCGTGCTGGCCGCGTACCTGCGAGGCAACGCCAGGTCCTCGGCGCGGAAGTACAGCACCGCGTCCGCCGGTGCGCCGTCCCGTCCGGCCCGGCCGAACTCCTGGTAGTACTCGTCAAGCGAACCGGAGACATCGGCATGGAAAACCCACCGCACGTTGGGTTTGTCGATCCCCATCCCGAAGGCAATGGTGGCCACGACTACATCGAGCTCGTCCTCATGGAAGCGTTGCTCGATTTGGCTACGGTCCGAATCGGGAAGGCCGGCGTGGTAGGCGGCGGCCCGCACACCTTGGGCGGCCAGCTCGGCCGCCAAAGTCTCCACCCGGTGATGAGTGGCGCCGTAAACGATGCCATGGCCCCGGTCCCGCACGGCCTCGGTCACGTTTTCTTGTAGCACTTCGAGCTTGTGGCGTTCGTCGATGAAGTACCCATGGACAGCCAGGCCGATGTTGTCCCGGCTGAAGCCTCGCACCCAGACGGCTGGGTCCCGCATCTTGAGCCGCTGCACGATCTCGTCGCGCACCGGCGGGGCGGCGGTGGCGGTGACGGCCAATACCGTGGGACGCCCCAGGCGCTCCAGCGCCGGGCCGATCCGCAGGTAGTCGGGGCGGAAGTCGGGGCCCCATCGGCTCACCAGATGCGCCTCGTCGACCGCCAATAGGGCCGGTCTCAGCTCGGCCAGCCGCTGCAGCACATCACCGTTGGCCAGCTGCTCCGGAGCAAGGAAGACAAAATCGGGAGAACGTCCATCACGAGAAAGCTGATCAATGGCGATCTGTCGTTCTCGCGCCGTCCCCGCGGAGTTGAGGGCGACCGCTTTGAGTTGCCCCCCCGCTTCCAGGGACGCAAGCTGGTCCCTCTGCAGGGCAATGAGAGGCGAGATCACCAGGCTTGGCCCTGATAGCAAGGGCCCTGAGAGCTCGTAGATGGCGGACTTGCCCCCGGCTGTGGGCATGACAGCGAGGGTGTCCCGCCCATCGAGCACGCTCTGGATAGCTTCGCGCTGGCCGGGCCGCAGTGACCGATAGCCGAATAGGCGACGGGCCGCTTGCACGATCGGATCCTCTGCCGGCATCCCAGTAAACCTAAGCCTTCTCCAGCCCTACGCCCTTTCCGACGGGCACTCGCTTCGACGACCAAGCCCACCTCCGCCCGGCGCCGGAGGCTTCCCGAGCAAGGTGATGGTGCCTGGTTGGCTCGCCCGCCACCCCGTTCCAGACCCGAATGGCTGCGGCCAATCACCCGTCCAGGGTGGTGGCCTTGCGTGCCAAACGCACTGGGATCGTGAAGAGAACTGAACTGCACTATGGTCAGCTAGCGCCTGGTCTACGAGGGAGGACACTACTCATGGCTAATCACACGGTCGTCTTGGCGATATTCAACGATGAGGCATCTGCCGACGCGGCAGCCGCCTCTCTCAAAGAATCCGGGGTGGCGAAGGGCGATGCCGTCGGGGTCCTGGTCCTGGACGACAACGGCAAGCTCAAAGCCGACAAGGTCGGCAAGCGCAGTTGGGGCAAGGGTGCTGGGATCGGCGCCGTCGTGGCGCTGGTGACCCCGGTCGGGCTAGCGGCAGGCCTGATAGGAGGTGGCTTGCTGGGCGCGCTTCATCACAAGAACCTGGGTTTGAAGGAGGAGGACCGGGAGCGGCTCAGTAGTGAGCTGGAAGGGGGCAAGGCGGCCGTAGGCGTATTGGCTCCAGTCGCTGAAGCCACACTGGTGGCTGACAAGCTCACCGAGCTAGGCGGCGCCTCGGAGACGCACGACGTCTCCGACGAGGCTGTCGAGGAAGCGCAGACGGCCGCCACCTCGAGCGAGTCCTGACCAGCCGGAGGGCGCGCCAATAGCAACGGGTTGATACAACCGAGCGGAGCGCCAAGTGGCGGGCCTGTAACGGTGACTTTTGCGCGCCAATATGCGTGCAACAGCGACTGCCGCGCAAGAGTCGCGCTCGGCGGCCCAGAACGCCGGCCACAGCGGCAGCGACCTCCGCCCAATTTTCCATCGTCTCGGGCGGCCTGGTGTGCGTCGTCGGGGCTCTGGCCGTGGCCGTGCCACTGCCGGGTTGGCGGATAGTGGCGCCTGACTGCGGCGAAGCGGCTGGCGCTGTTACCGCTGAGGCGCGGGTTTTCCGCGAGGAGGAATTCGGCCAGGTTGTGGCCTCTTGGCACCTCCGGGCGGGATGATGGTGGGCGATGCCCATCGCTCACATAGACGTACTTGTAACGGTGCCGCCGGCGGAGCCGCCCCACTGGTTGCCCGCGCGGGCGAGACGCGTCGTAGCCTTGCCCGAACCCAGCGTGCCCGCCGCCACCCTGGCCGAGCTGCGCGCCCGGCTCCCGCGACTGGTGGCTGTCTTCGGTGATGGGAGTCACACCAGCGCCGTGGCCGCCCAGATCCACGACGCCGGCCTCCCGCTCGTGGTGTTCACTGACGACCCGACTGTGAGCGTCCCCACGGGCATAGACATACGCCCCGCTACCGACCCCGGGCCGCCCATGAAGGTGGCCGACAGCCTTTTGGACCTGGTGGGCGAGACGCCCTTGCTGGCGCTGCACCGGACGGCGCGCGACGTCTCCTGCCATCTCCTGGCCAAGCTCGAGTACCTGAACCCCGGAGGTAGCGTCAAGGACCGCCCCGCCGTGGCTATGGTCGCGGCCGCCGAGCGGGAGGGCAAGCTGTTGCCGGGAGGCACCATCGTCGAGCCCACCTCGGGCAATACCGGCGTTGGCCTGGCCATGGTGGCTGCCCTGCGCGGCTACCACTGCATATTCACGATGCCGGACAAGATCGCCAGCGAAAAGATGCAATTGTTGCGGGCTTACGGGGCGGAGGTGGTCGTCTGCCCGACGGCGGTGGCGCCGGAGCACCCGGAGTCCTATTACTCAGTCGCGGACCGGCTCACGGCTTCGACCCCGGGCGCGTTCCAACCTAACCAGTACCGTAACCCGGAGAACCCGGCCGCTCACTACCGCACGACCGGTCCGGAGATCTGGCGTCAAACGGCACAGCGCGTGACCCACCTGGTGGCCAGCATCGGTACCGGCGGTACGATCAGCGGCGTCGGCCGCTACCTCAAGGAGCAGCGTCCCGATATCCAGGTCATCGGGGCTGACCCGGAGGGGTCGGTTTATTCAGGTGGGGGCGGGCGGCCCTACCTGGTGGAAGGGATCGGCGAAGATTTTTGGCCTACGACGTACGACCCCAGCGTGGTCGACCGGGTGATCGCCGTGCCCGACGCCAGCTCCTTCGCCACCGCCCGGCGCCTGACCCGAGAAGAAGGGCTCCATGTTGGCGGCTCCTGCGGGACAGCGGTCTGGGCCGCCCTCGAGGTCGCTCGGGACCTGAGCCCCGAGGCGGTAGTGGTAGTACTGCTGCCTGACTCCGGGCGGGGCTACCTGTCCAAGCTCTACAACGATGCCTGGATGGCGGACCACGGGTTCTTGCAAGCGGCCGGGCCTACCGTGGCCAGAGTCCTGGCCCAAAAGGGTGAGGAAATACCGCCCCTTGTGCATGTCCACCCCGATGAGACCGTCCGGGCGGCCATCGCTTTACTGCGGGAGTACGAGATTTCACAGGTACCCGTGGTCAAGGCCGAGCCGCCGCTGTCGTTGGCCGAAGTGGTCGGCTCGGTGACCGACCGGGCCTTGCTGGAGCGGGCGCTTCGCGACCCGGGTGTGATCGACAACCCCGTATCGACAGTGATGGACGCGCCGCTGCCCACCATTGGCACCGGGGAGACCATCGACCAGGTGGCGGCCCGCCTGCAAGAGCACCCGGCCGTTTTGGCGCTGGACCGCGGCCACCCTATGGGCATCCTGACCCGCTCGGACCTCCTCGCCTACCTGGCCCGCCAGTGACGGGCCGTCCCGTCACCGGTCCGCCGCCGCCCCTGGGCTTTGAGTCATTGGCCATCCACGCCGGCCAACCACCCGACCCGAGTACGGGCGCGGTGGTGACCCCCGTCTTCCAGACGTCTACGTACGCCCAATCGGGGGTGGGACAACATTTGGGCTACGACTACAGCCGTACCGCCAACCCGACGCGTACGGCACTGGAGCAGTGCCTGGCCGCACTCGAAAGCGCCACCCGCGGTTTGGCGTTCGCCAGCGGGATGGCCGCTATAGACGCCCTGCTCCGGCAATTGCGACCGGGGGACCAGGTACTTATACCGGACGACGCCTACGGCGGGACTTACCGCCTGGTGTCGAAGGTCCACGCCCCCGCCGGCCTGGCCTACCAACCAGTGGCCACTCATGACCTCAGGGCCCTGGAGGCGGCGTTCACCCCGCAGACCCGCATGGTATGGGTGGAAACGCCCTCCAACCCCCTCTTGCGTGTCGTCGACATCGCCGCGGTGGCTGAGCTGACCCGCCGGCACGGCGCCATGTTGGTGGTGGACAACACCTTTGCCACTCCTTACCTCCAACAACCTCTGGCGCTCGGCGCAGATGCCGTCGTCCACTCGACGACCAAGTACCTCGGCGGTCACAGCGACGTCGTCGGCGGTTTCATTGCCACCTCAGACGAAGACCTGGCCAGCCGGCTCGCTTTTGTCCAGAACTCGGCGGGGGCCGTCCCGGGGCCGTTCGATTGTTTCCTTGTGCTGCGCGGGATCAAGACGTTGGCAGTACGGATGGACCGCCATTGTGCCAACGCCCTGGCCGTCGTGGACCTGCTTGGTTCCCATCCGGCTGTTGGCCGCGTACACTACCCGGGCCTGGCCGCCCACCCGGGCCACGAAATCGCAGCCCGGCAGATGCGGGCGTTTGGCGGCATGGTTTCTTTCACCCTGCGTCGGGGCGAGGACGCCGCCGTCGCCGTCGCCGGCGCCACCCGGCTTTTCACCCTGGCCGAGTCGCTGGGCGCCGTGGAATCGCTCATCGAGCACCCGCACCGCATGACGCACGCGTCGGTGGCGGGGTCCCCGCTCGCCGTCGACCCGGGTTTGGTCCGCCTCTCCGTCGGGATCGAGAGCATCTCGGACCTGCTCGGCGACCTGGGCGAGGCGTTGGACCGCTTCGGTTAAAAAAATGCCGCCGGCGACGGCGTAGGCTCCGCGCCGCCTGGGTAGGCCGCTGACCAGTGCGGACGTGGCGCTATTGCAGCCCGGACCGTACCGACGTGATGCGTTGGGTGTTGAAACCGAGCCAGTGCATCCGGCCGATGTACCGAGCATGCTCGACCTTGATGCACCGGTCCATGATGACCGTAACGCCGCCTTCTTCTGCGATCCTCGCCCCCTCTTCGTTAATGACACCAAACTGGCACCAAAGGGCACCCGCCTCGATAGCTACCGCGTCCCGGGCGATCCCGGGCAGCGCGTCAGGAGCGCGGAAGACATTGACGACATCTACGGGGACCGGTACGTCCTGCAACCGGGGATAGCACGTCTCGCCGAGGATTTTTGTCTCGCGTGGGTTCACGGGTATGACCTGATAACCGTGCC
The DNA here is from genome assembly GCA_963749305.1 of uncultured Acidimicrobiaceae bacterium. Classification (GTDB taxonomy): domain Bacteria; phylum Actinomycetota; class Acidimicrobiia; order Acidimicrobiales; family Palsa-688; genus Fen-671. The sequence goes on along the minus strand of CAVVMN010000005.1, from coordinate 236,790 downwards.
GCTTGAGGTAGTAGCCGACGAAATAGCTGGCTCTTAGCTCGTTGCTCGATAACCCCACGACGGCGATCGTCTTCGAGGTGTGGAGCAGACGTTGGATTACCAGCGGGTCCTGGTAGATCGTCAGGTCTGTCATTTCGCGGGTGCTCCTGGCGCTACGGCAGCCACGCGTTTGAGGCCCTGCTTCAGGTCCCAGGTCAGGTCGTCGACCGACTCGGTACCGACCGAGAGCCGCACCGTCCCGGGCCGGACGCCGGCCGCCAGTAGTTCATCGTCGCTGAGCTGGCGGTGGGTGGTGCTGGCCGGATGGATAACCAGGCTCTTTGCATCACCCACGTTGGCCAGGTGTGACCAGAGTGTCAAGCCCCGTATGAGTTCTTGCCCACCGTCCCGGCCACCGGCACAGTCGAACGAGAACACCGCACCGGCACCACGGGGTAAGTATTTTTCCACCAGCGCACGGTACTTGCTCGTCGCCAGTCCGGGATAAGTGACCTGCGATGCCAGTTCCTGCCCCTCGAGGAACTCCGCTACGGCGAGGGCGTTCTCCACGTGGCGTTGCATCCTCAATGACAGAGTCTCGAGGCCCTGCAGGAAAAGGAACGCGTTGAAGGGCGACAACGCCCCGCCGAGGTCGCGCAAGGTTTCGGCCCGCAGCTTCATCAGGTAGCCATACGTCCCGAACGTCTCGTGGAACATCAAGCCGTGGTAGGCCGGCGATGGCCCCGCCACTACGGGGAAACGCCCATTGGACCAATTAAACGTCCCGGCATCCACGACGGCGCCGCCAATGCTCGTCCCATGGCCGCCGATGAACTTCGTAGCCGAGTGCACAACAATATCGGCGCCCCATTCGAACGGGCGGCACAGGTACGGGGTGGCGAACGTATTGTCAACGATCAGCGGCGCCTCGTGTTCGTGGGCGACGGACGCCACCGCCTCGATGTCCAGCACGTTACCGCCGGGGTTGCCGATTGTCTCGGCAAAGAAGGCCTTGGTATTTGGGCGGACGGCATGGCGCCAAGCGTCGGGGTTGTCAGGGTCGACCCACGTCAGTTCGACGCTTAATTTTCCGAGGAAATGTTTGAGCTGATTGACCGTACCGCCATACAGAGCAGATGAAGAGACAACGTGGTCGCCCGGCCGCAACAACGTGAAAAGGGCGGCCGCTTGTGCCGCGATGCCGCTCGAAAACGCCACCGCTCCGCAACCACCCTCGAGGTTCGCCAGCCGCTCCTCTAGTACGGCGACGGTGGGGTTCATGATCCGGGAATACGTGTTGCCGTACTCCTGCAGGTTGAAATAGGCCGCCGCTGATTCCGGATCTTCGAACACGTAGCTCGTTGTTTGAAAGATGGGCACGGCGCGAGCCCCCGTATTGGGGTCGGGCCGTTGGCCTGCGTGCAGCTGCCGTGTTTCGAAGCCGAAGGCACGGCCTTCCTCGGCCTCAGGCCACGAACGGTCGACGGGTGGCTGCTTTCCGCCGGTCACTGGCGGCCTCCGGTCTCGGCCAGAAAGCGACGGATATGCGGCGTTTGCTGGGCCTCTTCCAGCAAGAAACAATCATGGCCGTACGGCGCCTCGACCACGTGGCACTCCACCGGTTTGCCCAGCGCCAGGAGTGCCTTTTCCATATCGCGGGACCCGGCCGGCGGGTAGAGCCAGTCAGAACTGAAGGCGATCAACAGTGCCCGGGCCGAAACGCCTTCGAGGGCTCGGGCCAACGACCCCTCGCCGTACTGCCGGGCGAGGTCGAAATAGGTCAAGGCGCGTGAGGTGTACAGGTACGTATTGGCGTCGAAACGCTTGACGAATGAACCGGCTTGGTGGTCCAGGTAGCTCTCGATTTCGAACTCGGGCTCGGTAATCGTGTAGCGGATGTCGGCGGCGGACTGCAGCCGCCGGCCGAACTTGTCTCGCAGCGCCTCCGCGGACAGGTACGTGACGTGGCCCACCATCCGGGCCACGCCCATCCCGGCGTCGGGGGCGCGACCAGTGCCGTAATAGTGGCCATGCTGCCAGGCGGGGTCGCGCATGATGGCTTCCCGTGCGATGGCGTTCCAGGCCAGGCCCTGGGGGTGCAGGGCATGGGTACTGGCGATGGCCACGATGGCGTCGACTTGGGCCGGGAACAATATGGCCCATTCGAGCGCCTGCATACCCCCGAGGGAACCTCCGGCTACCGCGGCCAGCCGATCGATGCCCAACTCCTCGAGGAAAGCGCGTTCTGTCCGCACCATGTCCGCCACCGTGATCACGGGGAAATTGGCGCCGTACGGCTGGCCGGTGGCCGGGTCGAGCGACGACGGTCCCGTGGTGCCGCGACAGCCACCGAGGAGGTTGGTGGAGACCACGAAGAACTGGTCGGTGTCGAACGCCTTGCCGGGCCCGATCATCCCGTCCCACCAGCCCAACGCCTTACCCGCCAAGCCGTCGCGCGCTTCGGCCCCGAAACCGTCGCGCGTGCTCTCCAAAGGCGCCGTCTTTGACACACCCGCAGCGTGGGCATCACCGCTCAGCGCGTGGCAAACCAGAATGACGTTGTCACGCTTCTGGTTGAGGGTGCCGTAAGTCTCGTACGCCACTCGGACGGGCTCCAGCTCTCGTCCGCAATCGAGCTGGACGGGCCGCGATAAATCCAGGTAGCGGGTTTCTACGACGCCGACGGAACCGGCTAACTGCGGCGCAGCTGCCGCGGTGGGTGCAATCATGACAGTCTTTCGCTAGCGCGACGTATTGTACAGTCTCTCGATGGAAGCACTAGAGAAGCAGTCCATGTGCGCATGGAAATCAGAGGGAGGGCATCGGTCACATGACCACAGTCACTAACGGAGTCAATGTACAGGCGCTGCTCGACGCCCGCGAGGTGCTCAAGGGCGCGCCCGAAGCCGCTCAGTTCACCTGGCGGGCCAAGTCCAGGTGGCAAAACGGCGTCCATAGCCAGACGAGGGTACAGAGCTTTTTCGGCCTCGGAGAGGAGCACAACCATAAGGCCGAGGGGGTGTTCGAAGCCGACCACCCGGAGGTCTTCGCAGCCGAGGACAATGGCATCACCCCGATCGAGTTCTTACTGGTCGGCTTGGCTAGCTGCCTCACGGCTGGCGTGGCTTCGGTGGCCCAGAACCGCGGCATCCAATTGCGCTCAGTTGAAGCGACCGTCGAGGGCCATCACGACATCCGCGGGATCCTCGGTGTCGATAGCGACGTCCGCAACGGGTTCGATGACGTGAAGGTGACCTTCACGATCGACGCAGATGCCTCAAAGCAGGACATCGAAGCATTGGTGGCGCAATCTCAGAAACGCTCTGCGGTGTTCGACGCTCTCACCAACCCCACGAACGTCACCGTCGAGGTCGCCTGAGAGGCCAAGCCATCGAACGTACGGCAGTCGTCGTCATCGGCGCGGGCCATGCCGGCCTCGCCGCCAGCTACTTCCTCAGCCAGAGGTCGCTCGACCACGTCGTGCTGGAGCGCGGAGACGTGGCCAACTCCTGGCGGACTGAACGTTGGGACTCGCTTCGTCTGCTAACTCCAAATTGGCAGAGCCGGCTGCCTGGCCATTGCTACGAAGGCCCCGATCCCGACAGTTACATGCACGTGGGAGAGGTGGTCGAGTTCATCGAGAAGTTTGCCAAGTTGACGGGCGCCCCCGTACTGGCCGAAGCGAACGTGACTTCCCTGCGGTCCCGCCATGACGGGTACAGCGTCGTCTCGAGCCGGGGCGAAGTCCGTTGCCAGGCGGTGATAATCGCCAGCGGCGCTTGCAACCAACCAGCCGTCCCGCCGTTCGCTGACGCGGTGCCGGCTGCCGTCGACCAATTGACGCCCTTCGACTACCGCAACCCGGACCACCTGGCCGAGGGCAGCGTGCTGGTAGTCGGAGCGTCCGCCACCGGTCTACAGCTGGCGGCCGAACTACTGGCCTCGGGGCGTCCGGTGACGCTGTCTGTAGGGGAACACGTGCGATTGCCTCGCACCTACCGGGGCCGTGACGTGCTGTGGTGGATGGACGCCGCCGGCATCTGGGACCAGCGTTACGACGAGATCGACGACCTGACCCGGGCTAGGCGGCTCCCTTCACCCCAGCTCGTCGGCACATCTGAGCGCCGTACCCTGGACTTGAACGCGGTCACCGACATGGGTGCCGAGCTCGTCGGCCGCTGGGCCGATGTGCGGGACGGCCGTGCCCTCTTCTCGGGCGGTTTGCGCAACATGTTCACCCTGGCCGACCTCAAGATGGGGCGTCTCCTCGACACGTTCGACTCCTGGGCCCAGGACCAGGGGGGCGACGACGTGGCGGCCCCTGAGCGCTTGGCCCCGACCCGCGTGCCAGAAGCGGCCCGGTGGCAGCTTGACCTGCGCAGCGGCGAGGTCCGCACGATCCTGTGGGCCACCGGTTTTCGCCCCGATTATCAGTGGCTGGACGTGGCCGTCCTCGACGCAAAAGGCCAGCTACGTCACGATGGCGGCGCTGTCGACGCACCTGGGTTGTATGCCCTGGGGCTGCCCGTTCTCCGCCGCCGAAAATCCACCTTTATCCACGGGATTGAAGACGACGCCCGTGAGGTGGTGGACCACCTGGTGCGGTACCTGGGCACCAGCCGCCGAGCCTGATCTAACCCGCCGCCGGCCGTTCGCTCTGGACGTAGCGTCGGCAGGTGAGCAACGGTGCGATCTTCGACGACCTCGCACGCCTTGTCCTCGACCGCCCTGGACGTGCTAGTAAGCACACATGGTCAGGAACCTGAAAGCCGAGCTCTGGCTCCAAGCCCCCACTCTCCTCGGCGAGGGGCCATCCTGGGACGCCCGGTCCAACCAGTTCTCGTGGGTAGACATCCTTGGCTCGTCGCTGCAAGTGTGCGACTCCCAGGGCCGGCTCGTAGCCGAACATCGGCTCCCTTCCCACGTAGGGGCGGCCCTACCAGCGTCGTCGGGTGGGTGGTTGGTAGCGCTCACCGACCGGTTGGCCCACCTCCGGCCGGACGGGAGCCTCCGTGATGTGATTGCTCTCGAGCCCCACCTGCCCGGCAACAGGGCCAACGACGCCAAGTGCGACCCCTCGGGACGAGCCTGGGTCGGCACGATGAGCTACGACCAATCGAGCGTCGAGGGGTCTCTCTACCGGCTGGACCACGGCCCAAAGGTGACGTTAGTCCTGGACGGGATCGGGGTCTCCAACGGCCTGGGCTGGAGCCCGGACGAACGGACGATGTACTTCATCGACACGGCCACCCACGAGATCCGTTCCTACCCTTTCGAACTCGAGAGCGGGTCGATAGGTGAGCCGAGCACTTTGGCCGTTGTGGAAAGGGCTGCGGGCTCTCCCGATGGTATGTGCACCGACGACGAGGGGTGCCTGTGGGTGGCGCTGTGGGGCGGAGGCGGCGTGCGGCGCTACACGCCGGATGGGCAGCTGGACACTGTCGTGAAAGTTCCCGCCAGCTACACGACGAGTTGCTGCTTCGGTGGTCCCAACCTGGACCACCTGTACATCACGACCGCTCGTAGTGACCTGGAAGGAGAGCGGTTGAGCAAGCAGCCACATGCCGGCAGCGTGTGGGCCATCAGGCCGGGCGTCACAGGGCAGCCGGCATCGCCCTGGATGGAAATTGTCGAGCATCGATAAGCAATTAAAGCGCGAAGCCGACCAGATGGAAGCCAAGCCTCGTGCTGGGTACTACCCGAGCGGGGGCCCTGACGGCGTTGGCGGCCAAGAGGTAACAATCGAACGAGCCGAGAGCGACGACGAACTGGCCGAGTTCTGGTTGTTTGCCAATGAGGTCTACGCCCACCGGGCCGCACACTGGCGGACGACGTCCAACGACGTAAGCCCATTGCTGAAAGGTGAGGGCCCTGGCGCGGCGGGCCGGACTACGTCGGCTCTGGTGGCGCGGTCAGGTGGGCGCGTGATCGCTCGCGCCGCTGCGCTTGTGGACCAGCATTATATCGACCGCTGGGACGAGCCCCTCGGGCACGTTGTGTTGTTCGAGGCGCTTCCGGGCACCAGTGAGGGAGTCCGGGCCCTCATGGACGAAGCGAGTAGCTGGCTTAGAGGCCACGGCCTCGAGGCCGCCCGCGCCGGATGGGGCGGCCCGGGACTGGATTGGCCGTTTACGGTCGATGCCTACGAACTGCTGCCGCCGCCCGTCATGCGCCAAAACCCCGCTTACTACCATTCGTTGCTGGCAGAGGCACGCTTCGTGGCCGAAAAGGGGATGGTCGACTACAAGATCGAAGTCACGCCGGATCTGGTCGAGCGCTGGCAGGAAATGCTACGAGCCGCCGAAGCTTCTGGCTTCCAGGTCATGAGCTTCGCAGAAGCCGACAAATCGCGCCGGGCCGAGGACTTCGCTACGACATGGGAAACGGCATTTGCCCGTCACTGGGGTATTAGTCCAGGCTCTACGGCAGGGTGGGAGGAGATGTTCGCTCACACCGAGCCGGTGGGCGCCCACGAGGCGTCGGTCATCGCCTACCGGGACGGCCAGCCCGTAGGGGTGACTCTATGCCTGCCCGACCTCTCCAGCCAGGCCGGGCTGGTCGGGGACCGTGAGCTGCTGCCCGAGGAGCGCCTCAACCTGTTCGGGATCGGCGTCGTCGAGAGCGCCCGAGGTACGGGGCTCAACCTCGCCATCGCCGCTCGTTCTTTCCTTGACCTCGTGAAACGGGGCAATACTCATATCAGCTATACCCTCGTGGTGGGCGACAACTGGCCGTCACGGCGGACGGCCGAGAAGCTCGGCGCCCGCGTATGCGCCAACTACCTCGTTTACCGGCGGGACCTGACGCGTCCGGTCGCACTCTGATGTCTGTTGACGGGTTAACTCGTAGCAAAATGGCAAACATGTAGCAGAAAGTGTTGTCCTGCGACACTTTCTGCCACAAGTTTGCCTAACTGCTACCAGATCGCCCGTTTATCTCTCGCATCGGTATGAGCAGGAACCGGGACTGGCCCGATTGCACGACTTGGGTCACTCAACTGTCAGCGCGGGCCATCCAGCGCCTCGCTCGCTTGAAGTGTATTTGTTTATTCCAGGGCGCCGTCTATGAAACCGAGAGTTAGCTCTTCGAGGTGACGCCGGCTCGCTTCGGGCATGGCCCGCAGCGGACCTGGCCCGGTCAGCACAGCCAGCCCGTGGACAGTTGCCCAGATGGGGTACTCGATGCCCTCCCGGCGCCGGCGGTCGAGCACGCCGGCATCCACCAGCTCGTCGAGTACCGTACGCAGCTGGTCCAGCGGCAAACGGCCGTTACCGGGTTCGGCGCTCACGGCGCCGTAACCGTGCTGCCGAGGTACGGCGAACGCCGTGGCGAACAGCCCGGGCTCGTCCCGAGCAAACTCGAAGTACGCAGTGCCAACCGCGCGCAAGCGCTGGCGGGCTGCACTCGCGTCCCCGTGGGGACCGCGTACGCGGGCGACGCCGGTCGCCATCCGGGCCGCGAGCTCGCGCATCGATGCCACGCAGACGGCGGCCAATAACTCGTCGTGGTCGGCGAAGTGCCGGTACGCGGCATTGGGCACGACACCAACCATCCGGGTCGCTTCACGGAGCACCACAGCGTCAGGGCCTCCATTGCGGGCCAGCTCGACCCCTGCGGCGAGCAGGCCGTCACGAACAGCACCTCGTGGACGACGCCGGCGCTCCAGATGATGGGCGTCATCGGTTGGTCCGCTGCCGGTCACGACGAACAGCCTAGGCAAAAAAAGTGGACAGTGTCCACAACGCCACTATGGTGGACGGTGTCCACATAACGAGAACGGAGGTTCTCTAGATGACCCGGATCACCCCTTTGCTCGGACGCAACGAGCAGTTCGCTCGGGCCTATAGCCCTATAGCACTCGGCGTGCCCGCCGCTCAGTTGCTCGTTGTCTGCTGCCTCGACCACCGGGTTGACCCGGCCATCGTCCTCGGCCTCCAGCTCGGTGAGGCTCCCGTCATTCGCAACGCTGGGGGACGCGTCACCCCGCCAGTCATCAATGACATCGCTTACCTCACCTTCCTGGCCGAACAGCTGTTCTATGACCAAGGCCCGGTCGGCACGCTCTTCGAGGTGGCGGTGGTCCATCACACGCAATGCGGGACGGGGTTTCTGGCGGACGATGATTTCCGGCAAAAGGCGGCCGAGGCGACAGGGCTCTCCGCCATGGAACTGGAAGCCTCCGCGGTCGCCGACCCGCAGGCAACCGTTCAGACCGACGTCGAGCGCCTGCTTACGTCGCCCTTGCTCTCACCCAAGGTGAGTGTTTCCGGGCATGTGTACGACGTCGCCACCGGACGGGTGACCACCGTTCTCGACGCTCGGTACCCCTAGCGGTCTGGGACCGTTACCCGCGAGGCTTTCTCCGCCTACCGGCGCTGGTACGCCCTCGGTGCCCCTGAGGGTTGGCGCCGCGAACGGAGCGCGTCGCTGCCTCCCCATGGTGAGAGCGGTTCGGCCGAGGTAGCCCGCGGCCGCGCCGGCGCGTTCCGCTCCCGGGCAAGTCTTGAGCTCGCCTTTGGGGAGTGGCGTCATGGCCGTCCACCAGGTCTGAGATCGCTCCTGCGGACTTGGCCACGAGCCGCAGGCTCCGCTGCAGAGAAGCGGCCAACGCTCGTTTTTCCGGGGTGACAAAGGCGATCACCTTGCCCTCGGCTCCAGCTCTGGCGGTGCGCCCGGACCGGTGCACGTAGTCCTTTATGTCGGCCGGTAGGTCGTAGTGGATGACGCGGGCGACGTCATCGACGTGGATCCCTCGGGCCGCCACGTCGGTGGCCACCAGCGTGTGCAGCCTCCCGGCGCGAAAGGCCGCCAGTGTGCGCTCGCGCTGGGCCTGGGTACGGTCTCCGTGTATCGCGGCGGCGGCCGCGCCGGCGTCCTTCAATCCTCGAGCGACACGGTCTGCCCCGTGCTTGGTGCGGACGAAAACCACCGAAGATCCAGGCGCAAGTACAAGCTCGGCACACAGAGCTGTCCGGCCCGCGCTCGCCACGGGCCGGAACTCGTGGCTGGCCCCGCTCACCGCTTCCCGCTCCGACACTTCATGACGGACCGGGTTGCGCTGGTACCGCCGCACCAGTACGTCCACGTCACCATCGAGCGTGGCCGAAAAGAGCAACGTCTGGCGCTCAGGCGACGTGGCGTCAAGAATTCGGCAAACTGCGGGCAGGAACCCCATGTCAGCCAAACGGTCGGCCTCGTCGACAACGGCCACGTCGACGGCCGACAGGTTAATGTCCCCGGTGCTCATCGAATCCTCGAGCCGTCCCGGGCAGGCCACGGCTACATCGACCCCTTTGCGGAGAGCTTGGCGTTGTGGTCCGAACCCCACCCCACCGTAGAAGGGGTGGACGGTCAAGGAACGCGCTGCCAGCAGGGGTGCCATCTCGGCGGCAATCTGGCTGGCGAGCTCACGAGTCGGTGCCAGTACGAGGCCTCGCGGCCGTTTCGGTGAACTCCGGTGGAGCGTGGCGGCCAGAGGTACAGCGAAGGCAAGGGTCTTGCCCGAACCAGTTGGTGCCTCACCCGATACGTCACGGCCGGCGAGAACGTCGGCGATCGTGACGGCCTGGATGGGTAGTGGCCGTGTAATCCTGCGTCTACGTAGGACCTCGACCAACTTTTCCGGTACGCCGAGGTCTGCGAAGCTCGTATCGGTTAGCTCAGCAGTCGGCTCGGCGGCCGCGAGGGTAGTGGGCAATTTGACTCCTAATCCTTGGGTCACACACTTGCAACCTGAGGAACGGGTCCGCCTGGCTACTCGTGGGCCGCGTACCAACTTTGCCGTACGCGTCGAAACCGCAAGTATAGGCCAAGACGCGTCAAGACCAGGGGCGGCTGCGATAGCCAGGCCCTGCGGGATTACACTCCTAGCCTCTTAACGGTCGTCAACGGGAGCGTCTCACTCCGCCATCGTCAGGACCACGACCTACCCGGTCTTAGAGACCTCGTCGCTAGGAGGCATCATGGCTGGCAGGCGCAACGGACCGCCTCGCACGGAACGAACAACCGAGGACAGGCCTCCTCGACCCCGCCAACCGCACCGAGATCTGGACGAAGAGGTCGTTGTCCTCCGGGAACAGGGACAGAGCTACTCCGCGGTAGCCAGGACGCTCGGGGTACGACGGGTAGTTGATGCTCAGGCCGCCTTTGTCCCGGCCATGCGCAAACTCCCGGACACGGAGCGAAATGCGCTGTACAAGCGGGAACCGGGGCGGCTCGACCAGCTCGAGGCCCGGATACGCAGCCGCGACGCCGAGCAGCCGGCCAAGATGGAACGCCACCTCACGGCCTTGGCCGCGCTACGGGAGTCAATGCTGTAACCGCGGCGCTTGGTGTGCGTTGTCGCTGAGAGAACGGTGTGGCGCTACCTGGCATCGCTCCGTCCTGATAGGCTAAGACCGCGCACGGCCCCAAGATCATGCTGGCTGTGCGTCGTTGCCGGTCTCCTTCAGGTCTCCTGCAAGCGTTGCCAGCGTGAAGAACAGAAGGAGAGGTTTCCTTAGTAATGGCGACAGGGATCGTTAAGTGGTTCAACTCGACCAAAGGTTTTGGCTTTATCACGCCTGACGATGGCAGCCCCGACGTCTTCGCTCACTTCTCTTCCATCGATGGCTCGGGTTTCCGCGAGCTGACGGAGGGTCAGAAGGTCGACTTCGACATCGAACAGGGGCCAAAGGGCCCCAGGCCAAGCGAGTAAAGGTTCTGTGACGGGCGGCCCGGTCCCAGACCGGGCCCGCGCCAATAGGGCGCATGGCGGAGCCGGCGCGTGGCAGGTACTTGGTCTGCCGCGTGCCTGCGTGTTAACAAGTTAGGCCGGCGCTGGTCGCTCTAAGACGTTGAGGTGATTGCCCAACCTGTCATTGGGCGGCGGCCACTTGACTTTCCATAACTGGAGTTTCGGCTGACTGCTCCTCCATCCGGTTAGCTATTCGCTGCATCCGGGACATCCAGCAAAGAAGATGCTCGCGGGCGCGTTCTCCGGCCGCGTTGAGGCCTTCGATCGACTCCATCCGCCAGTGCGTCATCACCACCGGGAGCAGGACCTGCTCGAAGTGCACACGGAAGTTGTATATGCCCGCCGACGCGATCGAAACTGCGTGGCCTGTGAAGCCGTCCATGCTCGACCCGGGCATCTGGAAGCCGGTCACCTGGCGGTCTATGGCCTGGACCGTCCCAGAGGGGTCGGTCAGCAGCGCCGCCGTACCTAGGTCCCTGTAGAAAAGGAAATGCAGGTTTTCGTCGGCCGCCACCCGTTTCATTATGGTGGCGCCGATATCGTCAAGGAAACGGCCTGTGTTCCAATGGGAAACCCGGGTGGCCAACTCCTGCAACGCCAGGTAAACGAGCCCGTCGGTCACGCTGTGCCCCCGGATACCGGGGTCAAAGCCGGCCGAGACGTGGCGCATGCGAGCCCGCTCGAGAGCGACCAGATCGAGCCTCCGGGTAACGCAGATCCAGTCGCGCAGGACTATGGCGTGGCGCTGTTCCTCAGCCGCCCAGCGTCGGCTCCACTCTGTCAGAGCCGAACCGTTACCGATCGACGTCGCGATGGAATGGAAGTAATGCGGAAGGTTGTCCTCGGTTAAGAGGTTGACGAACAGGGCGGACAAGACACCATCCGCTAGAGCGGGCCCATCCATATGTGGCGCCTCTCCAGGCACGCACCGACGCCCGAGCTCCCATGGGACAAGCTCGTGCGGGAACCACTCCTTGGCGTGGGACAAGTGCCGGTCGAGCAGCCTCCCGGCGCACTCGTCCAACGCTTCGCGAAGGGCCGGGTTCACTTGCTACCCACCGTTCGAGTACTTACGGGTCGCCGCTCGAGGATCATGCGGTACAACGTGCATACCTTTCGGTCGAACATCGCCCTGGAGACGCGTAAATAACGGAGGTACCTACGGTAAGTCTCTCGTCCGACAAGGTTGGTCGCCTTGACTTCATTTTCTTCAAGGCGCTTTTGCCAAAGCCGGAGGGTCTGCTGGTAGTGGTTCGGGTCGCTACGAAAAGCCAGCAGCCGGAAGCGTTCTTCGGCGGCTTCAATGACGTCGCTCAGCTGCGGCAGGGCTGATTCCGGGAAGATTTCCTCTGTGAAGAACGACGAGACCGGGCCGGTGGAGGGGTCAAAATCCTCATAAGCGATCGTCTGGAGCGACAGGCGGCCGCCTTCGTCGAGCCAAAGCCCGCAGCGGTCAAAGAAACTGCGGTAAACGGCGCGTCTTTCAACTCTTGAGAGCCCTTGACGGGCAAAGTGCTCAAACGCCCCTATCGACACGATGGCGTCATACCGAGCGGGCGGCTCGTGGTCCCGCCAGTCCTCGAGCCGGACTTCGATACGGTCGTCCACCGGCACGGCGGCGAACTGGTCGGAGCTGAGTGTGAGCCCCGTGGCGTGGCTCACCTGCCGTTCGGTCACCAGGTAGTGGACCATTGCTCCCCAGCCGCAGCCGACATCAAGGACCCGCGCCGCGCCGTCCGCTCGCGCCGCCGTCGCATGCCACTCCAGCTTGGCCAGCTGGGCGCTCTCCAGGTCGTCGTCAAGAACTCCAGGCCACAAGGCGCATGAGTAGACCATCCGAGCATCCAGCCACAGGCCAAAGAACTCACGACCCACGTCATAGTGGTGCTCGATCGCTTTCCGGGTCGCACCCTCAGCGCGCGCTTGGACGCCGTCCGCGGTCACCGGGCAAAAACCATCATGGAACCGTAGCTCAGGAGAGGCCGTTCGTGCAGAGGGGCAGAACGCCTAGTGAAAGCCTCTGTCCTGTACCGACCGCAAGTAACTCATTGCGATCTGGCCCAACCAAACGGCACCTGGGCCAACAAAACGGGGTTCGGCTACGATCCAGGAATGGCGAGCGGCGGGGAGGCTGTAGGCGAAGTAGGCCCAGAGGAGGCCGATGGCCTCATCAGAGGTGGATCCCTTTTACTTGACGTGCGGGAAGACTACGAATGGGACGCCGGGCACGTCTCCTCTGCGGTACACATCCCCCTGGGCCTCCTGGCCGATCACATCGGCGAGCTGCCCTCGGACCGGCAGGTGGTGGTCGTCTGCCGGTCCGGCGTCCGTTCGGCCCGGGCTGCAGCTTTCCTGACCGCCTCCGGCTACGACGCCGTTAACCTGGCCGGCGGTATGCAGGCGTGGGCCGCGGTCGGGTTACCTTTCGTGTCCGCCGACGGCGCTCCCGGCGAAGTTGCCTAGGCCAACCGCCGGGGGATAACACTCCCGGCTTCCGTGCCCCGGTCGAGCCACCCGCCACTGTCTCGTGAGGGCCGGCCGCGGAACGGCCCGGACAGGAAGTCATGAGAGCCGCTCGAGATATGTGACGGCACCGGCCGTACCACTTGCGACTATGACCGGGTCAGGGCCGAATAGCGACGATGCCGAACCCACTGGCAAGGCGCCGCTCAGGGCACCCGCCGACGAGAGCCGGTACAGGCAGCTGTTAGCCACCTGACTGGTCTGAGGGCAATGGGAGAAACCGTCGCCGCCGAGCACCAAAGTGCCCGTGTTGGTACCAACGATCTGTCCGTCGACCGGCTGGTCCCAGTGGGCCACCGGCCTCAGGGTCCGCTGGTCATAGCTGCTGAAGGTTGCATCGAGGCCCTGGCCAGCGGGCTCGTCCACCCACACGACGCCGCCGGCCACGGCGTCGACAAACTGCACGCCGCCACCAAGGCCGTTGGGATGGTTGGCCAGTTCGGGACCGACGGTGGTGACGCCGGTCGGGCTCATATGAGTGAGGTGGTGGTCGGCACGCGTGTAATAAACGGAACCGGCGGGGCCGAACGCAGCGCTGGTGCCGACGGCTACCAGTCGCGGGCTTGAGGTGGAAGCGCTATTTATGCGATAAATGTCGACGTCGTTGTTGCGCGTCGCCAGCACGAGCACCGTGCCGTTTGACCCCGAGATAGATATCAGCTGGGCGTCAGACGTATTGGCTCGGGACGTCTTGGGCAAAGCCCAGTGCCCGATTTGATCGCCCGTGGCGCGATTGAAGGCCAGGAGCATTTTGTTCGTGGCTATATACAGGTTCTTCGAATCCGCGGCCAAGGCTTGAACAGCCCCGGTCACATGTTCCGCTACGGCCGCGGGGCCGTCACCGTCAACTACCCATACAACAGTTGTTTTCACGCCACCGACCTGAGCCAGGAACGCCGCGCCATCGGGCGCTTCAGCCCCTACGAACGTAGCTCCGGCCGCGAGCGGGACCTTGATGTGGGCCTCAACCTTAAGAGGCCCGGTTTTACCAACCACGCTGAAGGTCGCCTCGCTTCCCGCGACGACGGCGCTAGCTGGCACCGGGGCGGCGGCGGCCGCCCCAGCAAGCGTGGCGACGCCCAGCGACGGGGCCAAGAGAGCCAGAGCCAAGCCTGCGACGCGGGTTCGGGTGGCGGCAGCTAGGCGCTTTCGTGTCGCCATCTCCAACGCGGCGGGATTGACTCCCAATGGTGCGCTCATCGTACTCTCCTCCTGACGCTCACGGATGCTAGACGCCCGGTAGCGTCGAGAGATACACGTGACTGCTGGCTCGAGTTATACACGCTGGTCTCGGTCCTGGGCGCAGCTCAGTCCGAAAGTGGCCCAGGATAAGCGGCTTCGGCCACAGCCACGAGCCGCTTGGTCTGGCGCCTCACGACGAGGAACACGATGACAATGGCCGCCACGGCCACGCCACCAAGGGCGAGGTTGATCGTGCCCGATACGCGGCGGAGGGCGTTGCCGGCAAAATAGGCAACAAAGGTATAGATGGCCGCCCACAAGATGCCGCCGGCGGCGTTGGCCACAAAGAAGTGCGACCAGCGCATTTTGTTGGTGCCAGCCAAAAAGGCGGCGTACGTCCGAAGGATAGAGACGAAACGCCCAAAGAAGACCACCTTTCCGCCGTGGCGGTCGAACGCGTACCGGCCGACTTTCAACTTCGCCTCATCGATATGCACCTTTGGCCCATAGCGGCGGACTAACCGGTAACCGCCTTTGTCCCCTATGAGGTAACCAATATTGTCGCCAATGATCGCGGCCGCAGATGCGATCAGCCAGATCAGCCACGGCGACAGTCGGTGCGTGCTACCGGCATAGATCCCCGCCGTGACGAGGGCCGTTTCCCCGGGGAGCGGGATACCCAGGCTCTCGATGCCCACAAAGCAGAAGACGGCGAGGTAACCGTAGTGCGCTATGAAGTGGTCGATGTTCACCGGGCTACGCGTGTCCTGATGACTGGTGCCGTCGGGGTCAGGTGGCGGTCCGGCGAGGGCATGAGGTCACTCCTTGGCCCAAGCGCCGGTACGGTCGAGTGCCTCCCGGGCCTGGACGACCTGGTCCTAGCCGAGAGCGGATGTCCCTTTCGCTAACCTTAACATCGATAATGTCTAAAAGCCTACCCGGGCCATGAGAACAAGTCGGCCCGAGGGTCATTTCTTCGGCCAATCGGGCGGATGGCACAGACCGGTTAGTGACCGGCGACCTGGCCACCATCGATGTGAAGGATCTCCCCCGTGATAAACGGGGCCGACTCGAGGAAAAGGATGCCGTCGACGATGTCGCTTACCTGTCCGACGTGGCCCATAGGTGGGAGCTGGTCGCCCAGTGTGTCGTAGGATTCCTGAGGGTGCACGGACGTCTGGATTATGCCCGGCGCCACGGCGTTTACGCGAATGCCTCGAGAGGCATACTCGACGGCCAGAGCCCGGGTGACGGCAGCGATACCACCCTTGGTGAGCGAAGTCAGGGCAGACGGTGCTTCGGAGCTGGCGTAGTCGACGAGCGAGGTCGTGATGTTGACCACATGACCAGAACCGTGTTTCAGCATCTCGACAATGACCCGCTGCGTCAGAAGGAAAAACCCGGTGAGGTTGACGCCAACAATAGTGGCGTAGTCATCAGCCGAATAGTCGGTGAAAGGCTTGGAAATGAATATACCTGCATCATTTATTAGCGTATCAATGCGGCCGAAGCGTTCCACGGTGGTCCCGATAACCCGGTCGGCCGTCTCGGCTTGGGATATGTCACCCTCCACCACCACGAAGTCGCTGTCATCGGGCCCTTTCATCCTCCGAGCATTTGCCACAACCGCCCAACCTCGTTTCCGGTAGCCTGCGACGATCCCGGCGCCAATGCCTTGAGAACCCCCCGTGATTATCACTACTTTCTGATCCGTTATGGGCATAATTTCGCTCCCTCGCGTCGTGGCTCACCCTCGCCGAGCGTAGCCTGTGAGCGGCCACGGCTACCCCAGCCGCTGGTGTGGTTGATTAGCTGGGGGCGGTCCTCGACCGGGACAGCGCCTCTCGCCGCCAGCTTGCTCCCCCGGATGCGACCCAAGGGACGGGTCTCGCAAAAGGCCAGCTCAGCCGTAACCGGTCACTAGATGACCGGTTTTAACCCGTAGCATGCGAGAAAAGCCACCGCAACGGAAAGGTGACCAAAATGCCCGAACGAGACGGTTATATCCCCGGCGTCCCTTGCTGGATTGATTCCAGTCAGCCCGACCCCAAAGCGGCCCTCCCCTTCTACAGTGGGCTGTTTGGCTGGGAGTTCAAAAACGTGATGCCCGAAGGGTCGGGGGGTTACTACTACATCGGTTACATTGGCGGCGGCGATGTCGCCGCGGTGGGGTCGATCCCTGAGGGCGCGCCGCCCATGGCGACGTGGAACACGTACATCTGGGTCGACAGTGCTGACGAGGCGGCCACAAAGGCCCTCAAGGCGGGTGGCGGCGTGGCCGCCGAGCCCTTCGACGTCATGACGGCGGGGCGCATGGCCGTTCTCACTGACCCCGAGGGGGCCGCCTTCTCCGTCTGGCAAGCCAGGGACCACAAGGGCGCCAAGATCGTCAACGCCAACGGGTCCCTCAATTTCAACGGCCTAGCTACGCGCGACGTCGAGGGCGCCAAGGCGTTCTATGGTGCCGTGTTCGGCTGGAAGACCCTTGAACAGCCTATGGGTGGGTTTTGGACGCTGCCCGGCTACGGCGACCACCTGGAGGAGCGCAACCCCGGGCTTCGCCAGCAAATGGGGCAGATGGGTGCGCCCGGCGGGTTCATCGACGTTGTCGCCGCTTTCAACCCCATCGCGAAGGACGACCACGAGACGCCGGCCCACTGGAACGTTACGTTCGCCGCCGACGACGTCGTCGCCACGGCGGCCAAAGTCAAGGAGCTTGGCGGCGAGGTCGTGAAGGGACCGTTCGATGCGCCGTGGACCAGGTTGGCGGTGATCAAGGACCCCCAGGGGGCAACCTTCGTCGCCGGCCAGTTCGTGCTCGAGAACAAAGACCTGACGGTGTAGCTGGACGGCCCCGCCCTGGCCATCGGCCGGGGTGGGGCCGCCGGTTTGGTCAGGTGCAGTCGGATCAGACCTCGAGTTGTTTGGCGAACCAGTGCTCTGCGTACCGGCCCGCGTTGAACGCCGGTACCTCCACAAAGCCGCAGCTCTCGTATAACCGGCGCGCCTCTACCAGGTCGTCCCTGGTGTCGAGCTCGAGGCGACGGACCCTGTGGTCTCGCGCCGCCGCTTCGATTTCGGCCATCAGTGTGGCGCCAACACCCTTACGGCGTTCGGCGGGGAGCACGAACACCCTGGTGACCTGCCCGACCTGGTTTGGCCTCAGCCGAAGGCCGATACACCCCACCGGAGTGCTCCCTCTCCGGGCGAGGTAGAACATCCCGGCGGGAGGCACGAGGTCGTCGCTGGGATCCTCGGCCATGGCACCTTCCACTTCGTCGGGCCGGCCCGGTCGGAGCTGGTAGCGGCTAACCATTTCCTGGAAATAGGCCCAAAGCAGACCCTGAGCGTCCGGGCCAGATGGTGGCTCCGGCGCCACGGTGATCGTCAGGCGTTCTGGCACCATCCTCTCAACAATGGTACTGCGGCGCCGACAGGCCGTTGGAGTGGCCGCCGGTATACGCGCTGACCGATCCGATCGAGCCTGACAAGCCGGCGATTACGGCGCGATCACGATATAGGTAGGTTGGTCCAAAACTCGACCAAAGACTTTCGCTAACTGCTGCCTGTTGAACTCCACGAGGGTAGCCGCATTTGCGACCCACAAATCGCCCGAAGGGTCAAAGGCATCACCAACAGGGCCGTTGAACTACCCGGCAGAAATCGTCGTATGGGGTGCCGGGGACCCGGACGCGCTCAATTGCGCATGGGTGAGTTGGACGACATCCGCGTAGCCGTTATTGACCAGGGACCGTCGACGCCAGCCCGGCCTGTTTCACCCGGAGCCCGGCCGGATGCACGTCCGGAAGCGGCGAGCCCGGTTAGCGACCGCAGCCACAGGCCCCGCCACAGCACCCTCCGGCGGGACCCACTGAGCCTGCACTGCTTACGCTGGCATTAGCTCGCGACCCAACGGAAACGAAGGTCGAGAGTTTCCGGCGCACGTCGCTGTGCCCACTGGGACAGGTCACGGCGCCGTCAGTATCGCTCATTGCCCGTCGCACCTCGAAGGATGTCTCGCAGTCGCGGCATAGGTATTCGTATAGCGCCATCGCCACCATGATACGTTCGCCGCGCCGGTCCCGTAACCACGACACCCGTCCTCTTGGCCATCACACCCAGTTGTGGTCCCAGCACTCATGGTGCTTAGACTTGAGCCACCTCACTCGTGAGACCTGGAGGTGGACCGATATGCCGACGTCGGGTTCTACTGAAAAGGCGGGGCAGCCAGGCAAACTCCCACGGCCCCTGTCTCGCCCTCTCCGCATAGCCAAGCTGGTCGCCGCCGTAGCTACCTGCGGCGCGTGCTGCGTATGGGCCACCAGCCCTGTCGCGACACTGGCCTACGCAAGTGCGGGTTTAATCAAGCCGCACCCCATTAAGGCCCCGAACAACCAGGATCCACAGCTGACAGGGACGATCGAGCCACAGGTATGTGCCAGCTGCACGCCGCCGTTGCTCTACTCCGGCGGCCCCGTCCTTTCCACCAACGGCGCCGCGGGCCTCACCATCACGCCCATCTGGTGGCAGCCGAGCGGGAGCCACTATTCCTTCCCCTCCATCTACCAGGACCTGCTCGACCAGTACGTGAAGGACGTGGCCGCGGCCAGTGGCGGCACGGACAATGTGTACTCGATCCTTACGGAGTATTACGAGATAGCTGGTGGGTTAAAGACGTACCTCAGCTACAAGGTCACGGCGGGGACGCCATTGGTGGACACGAGCGCCTTTCCCGCCGACGGCTGCAAACCGGCACCCGGCTACAGCGCCTGTATCACCGATGCCCAGATACGTAGTGAACTCAGAGCGGTAACGGCCAGCCAGAAATTGCCGACGACGCTCGCCTACTTCTACCCCGTCTTTTTGCCTCCGGGAGTCGAGACAGAAGACATCGACGGGTCGAACTCAGCCAGCGCCTATTGCGGGTACCACCGGGCTTTCGGCTCTGGCTCCGACCAAACCGTTTACGGTGACCTGCCGTACCCGCCGGCGAACGGCGGCTGCGACACCGGCCAAGCCCCCAACGGTAACCTCCGCGCCGACGGGGAGGTGAGCACCTTCGCGCACGAGTTAATGGAGGCCATCACCGACCCGCTCAACCCTCAGTACGCCTGGTTCGACGGCAAAGGCAATGAGATCGGGGACATGTGCGACGAGAACTACGGCGGTGCGCTGGGTTCGACGAGTACGTCGAACCGGAGCGGCAGCGAGTACAACCAGGTGATAGACGGGCACAAGTATTACACCCAGGAGTTCTTCAGCAACCTGGCTTACCACAAGACCGGTATCGGGAAAGGGTGTGCCCTCAGCGAAGCACTGGCCGAGAACCCGAAGGCGGCCGGGACAGGCACGGGGGCCACGACGATTGGCAACGACTTCACCGACGCCTTCCCGACTACGCTGCCCGGCGATGGCAAAGCAACTTCGTCGGTCGTGGTCGCCGTGGGAGATACGCAGGGTTATGCCGTCCAGGGGGACCGCGTCCACTTCAGCGTGGGCCTGGAGTACGGGACGGGGCTATGCGGCAAGCTTTCTAGCCACGAAGCGGTCACAGACGCGGACGGCCATGCCACGGTGACGTACACGGCATCGAAGTTCAACGTGCAGTGCTGGGTGCTGGCCACCGAAGCCGACGGAGGCAAGGGTTCCGAATCGATTATCTACCAGGGCACTGACGTCAAGTACAGCCCGACGCTAGTGGCCAGGTTCCCGGACAAACTGCACCCGGGCGGCTCCGCCACCTTTTCCATGACAGCCACCAACCCATCTGTCCATCCGCTGTACAACGCCCAGGTGTACTTCGTCATCTACCCGGGGAGCAGTACGAAAAAGGTCATCAACGCCGACCAGGTCCATTTGTCGTATTCGACGCACGGCCCGGGTGGCCATTTCGCCAAGGTCCACCTGACGGGCTCGACTGCCGCCGGCAATGACGTCGAGGGCTACGTGGGGTCGGCGCTGGGGGCCACCATGAGGGCACATTCGACGCAGGACATCACGTTCCGAGTCACCCTGGCCGGCAACGTCCCGACATCTGGCAAGGTGCCCTTAATGGACTTCGAGGGCTACCTCAACCAGATCAATTCGGCGGCTGGGGGTGGCGCCACAGTGGGCGACACGCTCGCTCACGACATCACAGTGCCTTAGACGCCGATTCGGCCCGTGAAGGTCCCGTCCAGCAGGCCCACAAGCGAAGCGGTGCAACCGCTCTGCCCGAAAATCAGCCCCGTACCGCCCCCGGTACTGCGACTATGTGCGGCGCAAGGCTGCCACCGCGTGCGCCCTTCCCCATCTTGCTGGGCTCCTGGCGGGCTGATAACTGGGAGGTCCTGCTGTTCGAGGACGTCGGCGGGGCCAACCCGGCGTTGCCGTGGCACGAGGACCAACTTGACCGGGTATTGGCCGCCCTGCAGGCCATGTCAGCCGGGTTGACACCGAGCCCTATCGCCGCCCCCGCCGCGTCCAACCCAGGGGGAAGCCACCATTGGCGGGATCTATGCCTGGCCCGGCCCGCCTCAAACGCCTAGTGCAATGGGCGCCATGGCTGGACGGCCAGGCTCAGGTCCTCGCCGAACTGGAGGCGGCCACAGACGACGCCTGTGCCGGCGAAACCCTGTTGCACTCGGATTTGCGGGCCGACAACATCCTCCTCGCCGGGACCGAGGTCTATTTCGTCGACTGGCCCCACGCGCGTGTCGGCGCTCCATGGGTAGACCTCGTCTACTTTCTCCCTAGCGTGGGCATGCAGGGAGGCCCTCCTCCGCAAGAGTTGTTCTGGGCCCATCCGTTGAGCACAGGCGCCCCTCGCCAAGACGTGTTACGGGTGGTAGTGGGCTTCGCCGGGTTTATGCTCGAAGGCGCTACGCAGCCTCCGCCTCCGGGCCTTCCAGGACTTCGGCGGTTTCAACTTGCCCAGGGCCTGGAGTCGGCCCGCTGGGCCGAGCAATTGCTCGCCACCCCGGTTTGAGCAGGTTCGAGCGGCGTCCGCGATCTGGCATGCCCTAGCCAATGGTCGGCGGGGACCGGAGCGGGGCCCGGCTCTGGCCTTGACTGGCCCGAAGGGGGTTGGTACTGTCGCTTTAGGAATTAGGCACTCGGGGTATTAGGGCAACCTCAAGAACTGGTGGTTGATCCCCCCGGCCCGGTGAGCTAGATCTTTGAGGGGGTGGCATGACGGTGCAGACGGAGGCAAGCGCCTCGGTTTTTGCGATAGGCAACGCTCATATAGATCCGGTCTGGATATGGGATTGGCGTGAGGGCATGCGCGAAGTGGTGGCTACCTTTGCCGCCGCCGCCGATCGGTTGGACAATTGTGACGACCTGTTTTTCACCGCCAGTTCGGCTGCTTATTACGCCTGGGTCGAACAAATGGACCCGTTGCTGTTCGAGCGGGTCAAAGAGCACGTCCGGGCCGGACGATGGAACGTGGTCGGGGGGGAATGGGTCGAGCCCGACTGCAACCTGCCCTCCGGTGAGGCCGTGTGCCGCCAGCTACTGTACAGCCAGCGTTATTTCCAAAAGGCTTTCGGCGCCCCTGCCTCCATCGGGTACAACGTCGATTCCTTCGGGCACGCCGCGTCCTTGCCCCAATTGCTGGTCAAAGCCGGTCTCCACGGCTACGTAATGATGAGGCCGCAACAGCATGAACGTGATATCCCCGTCTCGTTGTTCAACTGGCGAGGTATCGACGGCACCGAGATCCCCACCTACCGGATACCTATCGCTTACACAACGGGGCAACAGGCCGACCGTACCGAAGCCGAGGTCGTGCGCGAACGGGCCACCTCGCTGGTCGAGGGGGCGGAAGCCGAGAAGAGGCCGCTTATGTTCTTCTTCGGCGTCGGCGACCATGGCGGTGGCCCTACCCGGGCTGCCATCGAGGCACTGCGCGGGCTGGAGGCGGGCGACGCTGGCTCGATAAAGTTCGCTACTCCATCGCAATATTTTGACGCCGCCCTCAGTGCCGGCTCCATGCCGCTCGAGACCGTGGAGGGCGACCTCCACATGCATGCGGTCGGTTGCTACAGCGTGGTGGCGTGGATGAAAACCCTCAACGCCCAGGCCGAAAGGGCCCTCGTCGAAGCCGAACGGTTGGCGGCGCTGGCGGAGCTGGCTACTGGCCAACGTTTGCAAGTAAATGAGGACCTGGCGTCTGCTTGGGCTCGAGTCCTGTTCAACCAGTTCCATGACAGCCTCGGCGGGACGTGCACAGCTGAGGTGCACGACCAATTGCGCGAGTTCTACGGGTATGCCCTTACAATTGCCGACGACGTCGCCACCCGGGCCACCCAAACCGTGTCCACGAGGGTAAGCACGTGGGTGGAAGCAGCGGCCAGAGCTGACCGCTTCCGCTCCCTGAGACCGTACGTCGAGCATTACCCTGTGCCGGTCGTGGTTTTCAACCCGCTGTCGTGGGACGTACAAGTACCCATCGTGTTCCCTCACCAGGCTGGTGCGGTGACCGACGACGGTCACCAGCCGTTGGCCGTCCAGGGAGTGCCTTCTGGTGAAGGCACGCGTTACGCCACTCATCCGTTGGCTTCGGTGGCTTTGCCGGCCGGAGGGTACCGGCTGTTCTGGATTCATGAAGGCGACCAGGCCGACGAGCCGGGCCCTGAAGTGCCGCAGGTGCAAACGGGCATGGCGGCTTCGGAAACTCGCCTTAGTAATGGGCTGGTCACCGTCGACATCGGCTCGGCTACTGGCGCCGTGACAGGGCTCAGGGACGGCGACGGTCGTCCGTGGCTAGCGGAAGAAGGACTACGACCGGTGGTGCTGGAGGACCCCTCGGACACGTGGTCTCACGGCGTCGTCAGGTACGAGGGCGAAGAGCAACCATGCGAGTTCCTGGGGGCGACCGCAGTAGAAAATGGCCCTGTCCGCGCCACGGTCCGCCTCCGATACCGCTTTCAAAACTCGCTTATTTACGAGGATCTGTACCTTTTGGCGGGAAATGCGGGCGTGGGGATCAGGCTGTTGGTTGACTGGCACGAAAAGCACCAGCTGCTGAAGCTGGTCGTGCCTGTCGCCGGCGCCGGCTCGGCAGCCTCGGTCTCACTGCCCTACGGCGCCATCACCAGGCCGTCGAACGGCCATGAGGAAGTAATGCACCGGTGGGTCGACGTCGAGGCACAAGGAGGCGGCTTGGCCTGTGTCTCCGACGTGACCTACGCCTATGACCTCTCGGACGGACGGCTCCGGCTTACCGTCCTCCGCAGCCCCCGGTGGGCCGATCACGGAGCCCCCTGGCCACATGACCGCGGCATCGAACCCTCCTACACAGACCAGGGCACCCACCGCGTCTCCCTCCTCTTGATGCCGCACGCCGGCGATTGGGCCAGCGCCGGGGTACCGAGGCGAGCGGAGGAGCATTGCACAAACTTCCGGGCTGTTACCGAGACATGGCACGAATCGGCCCTCGGCCCCAATTATCGAGGCGTCACCGTCCAACCCGACAACGTAACGGTGCCCGTCCTAAAACGGGCCGAGGACGGTACCGGCTGGGTAGCCCGGGTGGTCGAGGTGTCAGGCCAGCCCGCTCAGGCTCAATTGACCATAGAGGGTTTGGGCCGGACATGGAATGGGGCGCTGGCGCCCTTTGAGGTGAAGACCCTCCTGTTCCCCGACGGCGCTGCATCCGGCAGCTTCGAGACAGACATACCCGAACTGCACCCCTGGAAGTGAACGACGGCCAATGAGCGCCGAGGACCCGACCCCTCAAGTCGCCCAACGCCGGCGGCACGAGCGGGCCGTTTTCCACGAAATCAGGCGTAGCGGCCCGATCTCACGGGCGCGGCTCGCCGACCGAACCGGACTGTCGGCCCAAGCTATGGGGGCCATTGTCAAGAGCCTGCTCGAGGCGGACCTAATAGAAGAACGACCTATGGCCCGCAGGGAAGGCCCGGGCGCTCCCGCCACCGGGATCCAGTTGCGTCCCGACGGAGCCTTTGCTTTCGGTTTCGGGCTCGAACGTGACTCGTTGTCGGGAGTTTTGGTCGACCTGACAGGGGCTCGTCTCTGGCAGTACAAACGCCCAGTTGAGCCCGGAGAGGCGCCCACCGACACGCTCGACAGCATGGCTACGGCTGTGCGTTCTGTGCTGCGCAGCCCTCGTTTCCGGCATGTGCGGGACCGCACCAGGGGGCTGGGGGTCGCCGCTCCCGGGCCGATCAACCTGGCCGAAGGCACCATCGTGGGCCCGCCCGATTTCCCCGGCTGGGAGAAGGTAGCCATCGTTAGCGACCTGGAGACGGCGACCGGCCTACCCGTGCTGGTCGACAACGCAGCCAGTGCCGCCGCGCTCGGCGTCGAATGGCAGATGCTCCCGAGCCATGGCTCGTTCCTTTATTGCTACTGGGGGCTTGGCATAGGAGGCGGCCTCGTTATCGGCGGTGAGGCCTACCGAGGGAGCACCGGCAACGTGGCCGAGCTTGGTCACGTGGTCATCAACGAGAACGGCCGGCCGTGCGCCTGCGGAGGGCGCGGGTGCCTGGAAGCGGAGTCGTCAGCCGCGGCGCTCCTGCGCGACGCCCGTCAGTTCGGCCAATTCTCGAGCATCGAGGCGGTCGCCGCCGCATCGGTGCACATGTCATCGATCAGACAGCTGCTGGAAAAGGCGGCCCAACAGATGGCGGCCGCTTTGGTCACCGCCATAAACCTCACCGATGTCCCCGAGGTCGTGATCGGTGGAGCACACTTCGCCGCCGTCGAGGAGATTTTCTTGCCCATCCTGCGGTCCGCCATCGAGGGTCAAGTGCTGCGCCGCCACATCGCCCCGGTCGCCCTCAAGACAACGGACATAGGAGAAGAGGCGAACGCCATTGGTGCCGCCGCCCTGGTCCTCCACGAGCGCCTGCCACACAACGCCACACCGAACGCGTACACGCGTGACGCCCTCACCGTCCACCCAAACGGACGAGCCACGAAGGCTCGCCGTTCGACAAGAGCCACCCCCTCGCAGGACGCGCCCAATGAGCTCGCCAGTTCAGGCAGAAGGAGGTAAAAACCGCCCAGGGGCGTCAGCGGTCATGCGAAACCCTTTTTGGCTTCGCACGGACCACGGCCCGCAACCCGAATCTGATGTCGAGTCGCTGGTACAAAATTATCTATAAGGAGGAACGAGATGTTTTCCAAAGCTACGCGAAGAAGGAGTTGTGCCGCCCTCATGGCGGCCGTCGGTGCGACAGCTGGTCTGGTCGCCACGGGTGCGGCAGCCAGCGCGGGAGGGAAGGTCACCCTGGTTTTCACCTCTCAGTACGGCGGCAATAACGACCTGGACAACTGGATTACCGCCGCAGCCAAGGTCTTCGAGAAAAGCCACCCGAACGTCACTGTCGCCATCCGCAATATCGTCACCAACAGCGAGTCCACTTACTACGCCAAACTCGACCTGGCCGAGCGCAGCTCGTCCACGACGCCAGATATCTCCTACGAGGACTCGTTCCTGGTCCAGTCGGACGCCGCCGCCGGGTACATACGCGCCTTACCGCAATTGACGTCCGACCCGGAATGGAAAAACCAGTACCCCGTGTTCCACAGCATGACCGAGTACAACGGTGTGCCTTACGGCATGATGATCGAGACGGACGTCCAGCAGCTTTACTACGACATGCCGTTGTTCAAGAAGGCCGGTCTCCCCACCAATTGGCAACCCAAGACGTGGGCCGACATCATCACGGCGGCCAAGGCCATCAAGGCCAAGGACCCCGGCATCACGCCGTTGTGGATCTACACGGGGACGCCCATGGGCGAGGCCTCATCGTTCCGCGGCTTCGAGGTACTGCTGGGTGGCACCAACGACTGGCTCTACAACGACGCTACCAAGAAATGGGAGACGGGAGGGCCGGGCTTCAATGCGGTCTTCAATTTCCTGGAAACGCTGCATAGTGACGGCCTGACCGAAAGCACCAGCTACTGGTCCAACCCCAACGGGGGCAATACCGTCGCCGAGCAGCTAATACCGTCTCAGCAGGTGGGCATTGACATGGACGGGAGCTGGGTGAGCACCTTCTGGCTGCCCGGTGGTAGCAAGCCCTGGCCGCAGGCTTACCAGACCTATAACGTGGCTGACTGGCCCACGGAAAACGGGCAGGGTGCAGGCGTGACCAACGAGTCGGGTGGTTGGACTCTGGCCGTACCGGCCAAATCCCCCAACTCGGCTCTAGCCGTCCAGTTCATCGAAGCCGCCACCGCTCCATCGCTGCTGGCCAACTTTGACGGTGTGAGCGGCCAGCTCCCGGTGGAGCCCAACGTGGCCAATAACCCGACGTTCAAAAACCTGGTGAAAGACGACCCCCTGTTCGTAAAGGCGACAACGTACGTCGCTCACACGACGTATAGGCCTGGGTTCGGGCCGTACACGCAAATATCGGCTGACATTGCCGCTATTACGGGGCAAATATCGCTCGGCCAACTCACCGCCGCCCAGGCCGAGAAGGAGTACGCCCAGGACGTAACTCAGGCGGCCGGTGCGAAAAACACCCAAAAGATGAGCTCCTAGAGCACGAAGCAAGCAGGAAATGAAGGCCGGGTCGTTCGGCGGTAAAGTACAGCCCGAAGGCCCGGCCTTCGTCACGTTTGGAGGGTTCCGGTGTCGGTAGCGCCCGGTGAGCTGCTAGGCAGCGCAGACGTTGAGGCAAGAGGCGACGAGGCCGCCAGGCTCGCCGCCGGTTCGGTCGAGCCTGAGCCGGAGGACTCGAAGCCGGTTGGTCACGGGCGTCGTGATGATGGCACCCTTCGCCGTCTTGCTGGGTGGGCTCCTGGGCTGGCCCATCGTGTGGACTTTTGTCCTCTCGTTCACCAACGAGCAGCTCACCGGGCCCACCGCTCTGCACCATCAGTTCATAGGATTTTCCAACTTTTCCGAGCTTCTCCATGACGGTGGCTTCGGCGCATCGATTGTCCATACCTTGCAGTACCTCGTCGGATCGGCTTATTTGGGCCAGATCGTGTTCGGGTTCCTGCTCGCCCTTTTGCTGCGGCGGTGCAACCGGGTCGTCCAGGCGCTCGTCGGCGGCATCATCATCCTGAGTTGGGTCGTGCCCGAGCTAATTGCCGGTTTCATGTGGTACGCCCTTCTGGGCCAGGACGGTGTGCTGCAGCAGGCGGCTCATGCTCTGGGCCTCCCGTTCTCCCAGCTGCTGGTCACCCACCCCATGCTGGCGGTGAACCTGGCCAACTGCTGGCGCGGGGTAGCCTTCTCGATGCTGCTCTTCACCGCCGCCCTGGCCGCCTTCCCGGACTCACTCCTGGAAGCGGCTGAGGTCGACGGGGCCGGCCCCGTGAGACGCATCATCTCCGTCGTCCTGCCCAACCTCAAAGGGACGATCCTGGTGGCCGTCGTGCTCGTCACGCTGGGCACGCTCAACGACTTTGTCCTCATATTCACGATGACCGGAGGCGGGCCGGGCAACGAGAGCCAGGTCCTGTCCACCTATATGTACCTGATCGGCTTCACCGAGTACCGGATCGCATATGCCACCGCGGTATCCGTCGTCCTGCTCTTAATCGGGGTGGTCCTGTCGCTTCTTTACGTGAGAGCTCTGCGGAAGGCGGACTGAGGGCAGATGGCACAGACAATCACGGTCGGCAGAACCGACCGGGCGGAGCGCAATGAAGTCCGGCTGGCGGCAAGACAGCGCCGGGCCGCCCCGAAACGAAAGGCGCCATGGGAGTGGAACCTGCTCGCCATCGTCGTCGGGATCATCTTCCTCGTCCCGTTCATATGGTTGGTCGTAACCGCCTTGACCAAAAACGGGACCCTGGCGGTTTCATTCTCGGGTGGCCTGACCACCACTAATTTCACCGGTCTTTTCGGGTCCAACAGTGGTTCCGAAGCTCTGGGTGAAGGTGTGGGCGGCGCACTGCTCAACTCGCTTTACCTTTCGGGGGGACTATGGTCGTTACCACCGTGGTAGCCGTCTTGACGGCATACCCCTTGTCGCGGTTCCACATACCGGGGAGCAACATACTGGTCCTCGCCATTGTTTTCGTGACCGGGCTTCCGATCGTGGCCGTGGTAATCCCGACGTACGACATTTTCGTGTCGTTCAATTTCATCAACTCGCTGCTCTGGACCGCATTGTTCCTGGCCGCCACCTCGCTCCCCTTCGCGGTCTGGATCGCCAAGAACTTTATCGACAGTGTGCCTATTGAGCTCGAGGAGGCGGCGGCCACAGACGGCGCCGGGACGCTGCAGACGCTGCGGCACATCACGGCGCCCCTCAGCATCCCGGGCCTGATGGTTGTGGCCTTGTTCACCTTCATCCAAACGTGGTCCAACTTTTTCGTACCTTTCGTCCTGCTCCAGACACCCAAGCTCCCAGCCTCAGTCACCATTTACCAGTTCTTCGGCGAGCACACAATCAACTACAGTGGCCTATGCGCCTTCGCCCTTATCTTTACAGCGGTGCCCGTCGCCCTGTACATGCTGATCTCCCGCCGTTCAGGGGGCAGTTCACTGTTCGCCGGCGCCGTCAAGGGGTAGCCGCAGGGATGTCACGAGGCCTGATCGGAGGAGGCCATGGCGAAAACCTTTGAGTTTATAGACGAGAAAATGGCGGCTTTCCTCGTCGCCCAACCGGTGTTCTTCGTCGCCACTGCGCCGTTGAGCGCAGACGGTCACCTCAACTGCAGTCCGAAGGGTAACAACGGTACCTTCCGGGTCCTGGGGCGACGCAAGGTCGCCTATCGTGACCTGAACGGCAGCGGCGTCGAAACGATTTCGCACCTACGCGAAAACGGGCGTGTGGTATTGATGTTCTGCGTCTTCGACGGCCCACCGAGAATTGTCCGCTTGCACGGGAGCGGCCGGCCTGTGTTCAGCCAAGATGACGAGTTCGGCTACCTGACCGAACAGTTCGGCGGCAGCGACCTCACTAGGTCCTTCGTTGTAGTGGACGTCACGCGCGTGTCCGACTCCTGCGGCTTCGGGGTCCCGCTGATGAGGTTCGAGGGCCATCGGGGCAAGCTCGAACGGTGGGCCGGCAAGATGGGGGAAGACGGCCTGGCCAGGTACAGAGAGGACAACAACCGGGCCAGCCTCGATGGGTTGCCCGGAGTACCAGACGAGGCGCACACACTGACCGTCGGCGAGCCTCAGTAGACGGCTTCCTGCGTAGGGTAAGTGGAGTGACCGTTTCTGACGTGGAGAAGCGGGTCCGGCGCATTTGCCTCGCCTTGCCCGGGGTGACCGAGAAGCTCAGCCACGGCTCGCCGGCTTTCTTTGTCGGTAAGCAGTTCGTCATGCTGTGGCCAGATGGCCACCATGAAAACCACTTTCCCCACATTTGGTGTGCGGCCCCGGTAGGAGCCCAAGAAGGGCTCGTGGCCGCCGCGCCCGACCGGTTCTTCCGGCCCCCTTATGTGGGGTCGAGGGGATGGCTCGGCGTGCGGCTCGGCGGCAAGGTGGACTGGGTAGAGGTCGAGGCCATCTGCGAGGACGCCTACCGCACAGTGGCACCGAAGCGCCTGGTCGACAGGTTGCGCCCAGCGGGCCGGACCAAATAACGGCTTCCCGTCACACCGCTGGCTGCTCCGGCGGCCGGCGGCCTGAACTTAACCGGAACGCCCTGGACCTCACCGGAACGTGCGGTCAGTCGCGGCCCATCCAGGTGGCCACATCCGCTTCATTCCCCTCGGGGTCGGCCAGTGTCCACCACGCCGGCGCATGTTCGTCGCTGACGATACGGCCTCCAGCCGCCACTGCCGCTCCCACCCGTGCCTCAGCCTGGTCGTGTGGCACGGAAACGTCGATGTGGGTACGGTTGCGCTCGAGGCGCGCCGTCCCCATCCGCTGGAACCAAAACGACGGCCCCCGCCCGCGCGGGTCCAGCAGGTCTTCGTCTCCCAGCTGCCGGTACCCGAGCACAGCTCGCCAGAACGGCATCAGCCTGGCGGCGTCAACTGCATCGACCGACACCTGCACCTCCTGTACGGCGGCTGGATCAGCCGGGATCCCCAGCTCCCGGGCCGCCGCCGAAATCTGGCGGGCGAGCTCGATGTCGCGCTCGGCTCAAGCCGTCGACGTCGTGAGTCCACAGGCGCACAGTCAGGCCCCCGTACCGCAGGTCAACATCTGGATGGTGGTTGGCCGCGTCGGCCAGCGCCCCGATGGCGTCAACCAGGGAGACGCCTTTGGCGAACGACTGGGTGCGAAAGTACGAGCACGCCCGATCACCCAGCAACACCCGCCAGTCTTCAACGCCGGTGGCCTCTTCGAACTGGCGGGCCGAAATCCGTTGGGTCATGCTCCTCAATGTACCGCCGCGTCAACAGAGCCAGGACGTCTACAGCAACAGGCGCGCAGTGGTGAAACCGGATCATCCTGGAGACGCCGACCGTAGCCGCATAAATTGCTTGATGCCGAGCATTTTGAATATCAACCTCATGGCGGGGTTGAAGGCCGACCGGACCATTGGACGAGCATCGGCAGACCCGAGCAACAAAGGTTGGGTGGCCTCATAGTCTTGGCCCCGGAACCGGATCCGGCACTTTCCAGCGGCTCTGACGTTGCGCGCCCAATCGGACTGGTTCGCGAAAGTCAACGGGATAATAAAGCCGTTCGCTTCCAAGCGTGCACCGACGATGGTCACGTACTCGCTACCCGACCGACGTCCAATGTGGTACACCGCGGCCGCCATTGGGAAATGGCGTCGGCCTGCGAACTTGCCCATAAGCGGGTTCAGTACTTTGGTCATGGGGCGGATCAGAATTCTTACGAGTGGTGACGGGTAGACCGGATTCCAGGTCTTGTGATGTAGATGGCTGCGTGATCAACGAGCGGTTCTTACTTCTTCCTCCATCTCGCGGCGTGCGGCTCTCTGGGTGCAAGAATGTCTCCGATATGCAGGACGAAGCAGCCTCCCGCAATGTGACAGGCAAAACGGGCCGCCAGCGTTGGTCCAGCTGTCGCAGTGGATTTGCCGGGCTAGCGCTGATGCCTCGGGCACCACCACGTCGTGCGTCCGCCGACAGAGTCCCGCTGGAGCGGTTGGCCGTCGCGGGGGCAAACTCCGCCGGCCCGGCGCTGCTCCATGAGGTCCCCCGTGTGAGAACCGCCCCGAGCCGTCATCTCGAGGAGAGCGGCCCGCAGGTGGCGATGGAGACGCCGGACCTCGGTCGGTGTAAGCGATCCCGATGGCCGTTCAGGCGACAGGCTGGCCCGCCACAGCACCTCGTCGGCGATCAGGTTGCCCACACCGGCGACACGGGCCTGGTCCATAAGCCTGGCCTTGAGGGGAGCCCGGCTACCGGCCAGAGCCCGGGTCAACTGGCCTAGCGTAATGCTGGCGGCGTCGTGGCCCAACGCTCCTTCGGGCGGGTCGAGCTGCACTCCGCCCAACCGGCGAGGGTCGCGGACCCGCAGATGGCCCCCGTCGGAAAAAGTGACACCGAAGCGGTCGTACCTCTCGAGAGGCTCGTTGCTGGCGTAGCGCAGTTCAGCCACGCCCGGCGTCCCGTCGACCAGGAGCCGGCCGCTCATACCGAAGCGCAAGCCAAGCACCGGGCCAGCGGTCCCATCCGGGCCCGCCGTCTCCAGGGTCAAGAGCTTGCCCCGCCGGTGGGCAGCGGAGAAATGGGACCCGATTATCACCGACAGCACCCCGGCCGTTAGCCCTCCTTTCAGGTACCAGGCATCGGGCGCCTCGACGGCGGCGATGGGCCGGTCGAGCGCGGCCCGTTCGGCCAGCGTGCGGTACGCCTCCACCTCGATCATCTCAGGCACGCACCCAACCTAAGCGGCGAAGAGAAGCACGGCGCGCCTTGCCCCTTGGCCGGCTATCAGAGGGAGAATCGAAGGATGACGACCTCCGGTCAAATCGTCATCCTCAACGGTGCACCCCGGTCGGGGAAGTCAAGCATCGTCACCGCCATTCAGGAGAGCTTCCCCGGGGTGTGGATGAACCTCGGTGTCGATGTTTTCGACCGGTGCATCGTGCCGGCCCACTACCGGCCGGGTATCGGGCTTCGCCCGGGTGGCGAACGACCAGAGGACGAGGCGTCGGTCCGCGTCCTTTACGCTGCGCTCTACGACTGCGTCGCCGCACTCTCCCGGCAGGGTCTGAACGTCGTAGTGGACGTCGGTCACCACGAGGCCTATTCGCGTCCGCTGGACCTGCTCTCCGACGCCGCCGGGCGCCTCCGCGGCTTACGTGTCCTTTTCGTCGGCGTCCGATGCCCCGTTGATGTGATCATGGCCCGGCGCGACGCCGGCGAGCTTGGCCGGGAAACGACATACGCAACCAGCGGCTCTGCGGGCGAAGTCCCCGCGCCCGTACTTCGGTGGGAGGAAGAGGTCCATCGAGGCAAGTCCTACGACCTGGAAGTGGATACTTCACAGTTATCGCCGGGCCAGGCCGCGGAGGCCATCTGGCGATGCCTGGAACGAGGCACCGAGGGCGCGTCTTCGTTCGTGCGGGACTAGTTCCGGGCTTCTAGGCCGGAAAGGGGTAGTTGGAGAGGCTTGGCTCTCAGCGGTAGACCCCCGGGTTGACCACTCCTGCGTAATAAAGGAAGTTGGCCCGCGTGTAACTCCGGTTGCCGGTGATGTTGGGGTTGGTGCCGATTCCCAGGACCAGGTCGGTGCCCAAGAACGGTTGGAAACCTGGGTAGATGCTCAGGTAACTGGTGGGGTCGGACCGCAAGAGCCCCTCATAGTTGACCGGCCCTGAAAAGTTCGCCGCGGTGGAGTCGAACACCAGCGCGAAAAACGGGTCGGCCGTCGGGCTAGTGGAATCTCCGGTACCGCTGGTGAAATTCGCCCTGTACGACGGACGGACCATGCTGTGCCCGAAACGGTAGGCTGCGGCGCCAAACTCAATAGGCATGAAGGCGTCCCCCGGAAGCGGCGAGTAGAAGCGATTACCCTTTTGAAGGACGTCGTTTACCAGGTCTTGGCCGACGATCTGCGGCAGGTGCTCGTTGACCAGCAGCCACTGATAGTGCCACAAAGTAACTTCACGCGCGATGAGGAACTGCACGTACGGGTTGATGCGGCCTCCGGCGGCGGAAGGAAAGAGCGCAGATCCAGGTGGGCAAGCTCGCTGAGAACGCGGTTGTAAAACATGATGTGGGCGGAATGAAGGCCCGCTGTAACCAGGTTTTCGTCGTTGCGAGGGTCACCTAAAAGAGCGGAGTAAGTGCCGTCGCCGTTCGGTACGCGTGGATGTCTTCATGGGCCCACCGGTGCCGATCTTCAGTTGCGGGCCGACCGAGCCATCGGCGTTCCCGACGTACAGGTCCGGACGCATGCCGGGCCCTCCTCCAAACACCGAATCCAGGTCGAGGGCCGGGCTCCTGGTGTTGGGCGACCGCAGCGGGGAGGCCAGCACCGCGCCGGCGGCCGCCAGCCCCGTTCGGGGGGGCCTCCGGCGGCCTCCCGCTTTCACACTGTCAAGCGATTAGTTCGTGCCTCTCCCGGTGTTATTACCTGTAGAGGCATGAGCCCAAGAAGAAGGAGGAATGGTGTCGGCTGCGAGCGCCACCACCCTGGCCCGGGCCCGAGCGGGCGATCAGGGCGCCTTTAGCGACCTGGTCAACCCCTACCGCCGCCAGCTGCTTGTGCACTGCTACCGGATCCTCGGCTCGGTCCAAGATGCCGAGGACGTGCTCCAGGAGGTCCTGTTGTCAGCATGGCGCGCGCTCGGCCAATTCGACGGCGGTTCGTTCAGGGCCTGGCTGTACCGCATTGCGACTAATCGCTGCCTCAATTATTTGCGCGACGACGCTCGCCGCCCCACCAGGGTCAGCGGGCGGCGCACACAACCCACCAGGTCCGACGAGCCCTGGTGGCTCGAGCCCTTCCCGGACGCCTTATTAGACGAGGCTGAGCCGGGCCGAGGCCCGGTACGAATCCCGCGAGTCGATCGCACTCTCGTTCGTTGCCGGCCTTCAGCGGCTGCCGGCACAGCAGCGTGCCGCGCTCGTCTTGCGCGATGTCCTCGGGTTCTCGGCCTCGGAAACAGCCGACATCCTCGGGTCCACTCAGGCGTCGGTGAACAGCGCGCTGCAAAGAGCGAGAACCGGCTTTCGGCCGTCGCGTCCTGCCGACCACGTACCTCTGCCGCGGTCCCCGGAAGAAGTACAGGTGGTCACTCGTTTCGTCGAGGCCTTCGAAACCGGTGACCTTGACCGGCTCGTAGCCGTCCTTACCGGCGATGTCAGGTTGACGATGCCACCGGAGCCGGTCGAGTTCCGTGGCGCCACGGCCGTCGCAGAGTTCCTGTGGTCGAGAGGCTTGGTGGGCCAGGGCGTTAGGTTCGTGCCCACCCGGGCCAACAACCAGCCCGCCTTCGGCTATTACCTTCCCGACCCGACGGCCCCTCTTTGGCGGGCAGGTGGCCTGCTCGTCGTGGCGCTGTCGAACGACGGCATCTCGGCCATTACCCGCTTCGGCGACAAGGGTTTGCTGGCCCAGTTTGGTCTACCGCGCACACTGCCAGGCTTTGAGCTCGGCGTAGACGACAGGCTGCCCGGCGACCGGGAATAGCCTCGCCGTTGAGGTCGCTGCACACTGGCGAAAGGCCCGGCCGAGCCGGGTTTCACCTTTTGGGAAGCGAGGGGCCGCTTTGGCGCGGAGTGGTCACGTTCCGGGCGGCGTTATGCCAACGAGTTATATGACTTGAATGGCGGGGTGGCATGGAGCATCTCGGCGCGGATGCTACCCGAGCTATGTGACCGCAAAGCTGGCCCGCTCCACTGGTCCCGTGGCCTTTTTCCAACCCCTCCGGGCCTCTTTGGCCGGGAACGGGCCAGGGGACGGGTATGGCTTGGTTGATCGAGCGTAGGGTGGCCCTTCGTGGAACAGGACATGAGGCGTTTCTGGTTCGAGTTCGAGGCCGGCACTCTGGCGCAGCTGGAGGAACGGGGCTCGGGTACCAACGGGTCCGCCCCGGTGGCGCCCTCTGGAGGGGGCGTGGGCGTAACTGGTCGTGACGAGCGGGAATGCCGCGAAATCATGCGAGCCAGGATCTTTGACGGACGGGCTCTCCCCAAAGTAAACCGCGTGATCGCCGATGTGGACGTCTCCACCCTGGGCGAGCACGTGCTGGCCAATATGGAGCCTCCGATATGGAGGGGCATCTGGTTTCCTTTGGGCTACGCCGACCCTCCAACCAGCTAGTTCCTCCACCTGCTAACTGAGGAATTTCGCGCTGACCAACACACCTGCCTGGCCCCTGCGGTCACCTACAGCCCGTCTACTTGGCCCGGGGCGGCTACGGTGCTCAACATGGCAGAACAATCCACGGAGGAGCCGGCTGAGCCGGCAACGCCACCAAGCCCCATAGACCCACCAAGCCCCGTAGACGACGTCGTGACCACCCGGCACCAACTGGTAACGCCGTCAGGCACACTGGCCTACTCAGCGTCGGCCGGTCGCGTGGTGCTGCGCGAAGAGGTCCAGGAGGACGGCGTATTCAGGGGTTTTAAGCCTAAAGCCGAGGTTTTCCTGGTGTCGTACGTCGCCGACCCGACCGGGACTGCCGCTCGTCCGGTGACGTTCGCCTTCAATGGTGGCCCCGGCTCCTCCAGCGTTTGGCTCCACTTAGGCCTGCTCGGGCCTCGGCGCGTTCTAATGGGCGACGTCGGTGCCCTGGCCCCGCCGCCGTACGGGTTGGGTGATAACGCGGAGACACTCCTGGCGCACTCGGATCTTGTGTTCATCGACCCGGTTTCCACCGGGTACTCACGCGTCGTCGAGGGGGACAAGGCAGCCGATTTCCACGGTTACAAACGAGATCTCGAGTCGGTAGGTGCCGTTATCCGCCTGTGGACGTCGAGGTCCGGCCGCTGGCTCTCACCGAAGTACCTGATCGGCGAGTCCTACGGCACGCTGCGGGCGGCGGCCCTGGCCGACCACTTGCAGACGCGCTACGGATTTGCGCTGAACGGGTTGATGCTCGTGTCCACCGTGCTCGACATGGGCACGCTGCATGATGAAGCCGATGGGAACGACATCGCTTTCGTCCTGAGTTTGCCCACGTTCGCCTGCCTTGCCCACTACCACGGGCTGCTTGGCGACCGCACGCTCGAAGCGGTGCGGGCAGAAGCGGAAGCTTTCGCCGTCGGCGACTACGCCCGTGCCCTGCTGCTCGGCAACCGGTTGCCCGCCAGCGAGCGCCAGGACGTAGTCTCCCGCCTCGCCCGGCTCACCGGGCTGCGACCAGAGTGGATCGAACGGGCGGGCCTGCGCATCGCGTCGCAGCGGTTTTTCAGGGAGCTGCTCCGGGACCGGGGCCTCGTTATCGGGCGCCTCGACGGGCGTTTCACAGGGTGGGAGGCAGACGCGGCCGGCGAGGCGGCCAGCGTCGACCCGAGCTACTCGGCCATCCTTGGCCCGTACGCCGCC
Source organism: uncultured Acidimicrobiaceae bacterium (assembly GCA_963749305.1). Taxonomy (GTDB): domain Bacteria; phylum Actinomycetota; class Acidimicrobiia; order Acidimicrobiales; family Palsa-688; genus Fen-671. Next base: position 200,023 of record CAVVMN010000005.1, on the reverse strand, counting down.
GCCTGCAACCACTACTTGAACGCTGAACTGGAGTACAAGAACGACCTCCCGTACGAGGTCCTCACCGACCGGGTAAGGCCGTGGTCATATAAGGAGTTCGAAGGCCGGCAGGTGTCCGTGGCTGACCGGCTCGCCGCCGCCATACGCGGCAACCCACACCTGCGGGTCCAGATTGCGGCGGGCTATTACGACGGCGCTACGCCCTATTTTGCCGCCGAGCATGCCGTCGAGCACCTGCATCTCCCCGAAGCGCTCAGAGCCAACATCAGTTTCCGTTACTACGAGGCCGGCCACATGATGTACGTGCACGAGCCGAGCCGTGTGCGCCAGAGCCAGGACCTCGCCGCTTTCATCAGCTGAGGCGCAACAATTGGGCGAGGGGGAAACCCGGCCTAGGTGTGTTGGGCCAAGTGGAACTGTGCCGCCGGGTGGAAGGGCGTCCCCCCCGAGGTGAAGGCGAAACCGACCCCCAACCACGCAAAAGACGATGTCGACGTGATGGAAAACCCAACACTCCCCGACCAGTTCTCGATCGAGACGTTTTCCCCGTAGAAATTGACGTCACCGGCGTCGATCTCGATGGCGCTTTGGCCGGACTGAGAAACGCGCAAGCAGCTGGCCTGGACCATGGCAAAGGCCGAACCCGCCTCTACCCAGATGCCATTTCCGGTCGGGACACCGCTCCCGGTCGGCGCTTGTATCGTCACGTTTGTCATCTGGATGCTGGCAATGTTGCCCGGGGCACCAGGAGAATTGATGCGGATCCCGGTGACACAGCTGTCGAAATCGGCATTAACCAGATGGACCTTATGAGGGATACCGTTCGGCGAGTTTGACAAGCTCAGGCCCACATTGTAGTTGTACGCGAAAACGTTGCTTATATGGGGGTTGTCGCAACGGAACAGGCCGATCGCTGTTCCGTTAGCGAGCTGGTAAGTGCTCTCAGGCGTATTTGAGTCCTGCCAGTACACCCAGAAATGGATACTGTCGATATAGTTGGTGTCCTTCGAGTTGTCTATTTTGATCCCGAACTGGATGGGCTGGCCGAAGACCCTTTTGATTACGGCCTGAGCGCCGCCGTTTATGAAGATCCCGCCGTAAGGGTTGTAGAGACAGACATTCTCTACCAAGGCATTGTTGCCCGTGATCGTGATCATCGGCTCGGCGCTGGCCGGCCCGGTCGTCGTGCTCTGGTTGGGGACGTTGAACCCCAGGTCGCGGACGGACCCTCCGTTTGACGACAAGGTGACAGGGCTGAAACTGGCGCCCGCTTCTACGAAAATCCAGCTACCGGCGAACACGTTGCTCTGGCCCCCGGGGGTGTTCCAGCCCGAACCCTGGAGGACTAGTCCGGCCGGGACCGTCAATGTAGAGGTCACCATGTACGTCCCGGCGGGGAAGTAGACGGTATTACCCGTGCGGGCCAACGACGACGCCGGCGCCGCCGCCGCTATCGCCGCCTCTATCGCCACAGTGTCGTCGGTCGTGCCGTTGCCTGTCGCTCCGAAGTCGGTGACGTTGAAAAAAGGGCTCGTGTCCGGCACTGCGCTCTCCTGTCTAAGGCTCCCGGTTCAGGGTAGCCGGGGCGCATCGACGAGGCTCAGGGGACGTGTCTCAGGGATCCTTCAGGGAGGGGCCACTACAGAGGGACCGGCGCGATCATGGGCTCGTGGACGAGGACTGGTACCTGTACAGGGGCACGTGCACCAGCGGGCACTGGAACATTGCGCCGGTCAGGATGGCCGGCATTCCAGGCCAGGACAACGACGCTGAGCTCGGCACTATCCGCACCGAAAGGTGCAGCAAGTGCGGTGAGCCTGTGGAGCTTCGGTGGGACGAAGACGAAGAGGAGGCTGGCGCTCGCTAGCCGGACAGACGCCCGGCGTTAGGAGTTCTCAGACCTCCTCCGCGCCGAGAGCTGCCATACCCTCGCTGACGTCCTCGGCTGGCAGCTTGACCAGCACGACGGGGCAAGGGGCGGCGGCCGCGCAGCGCTGGCTCACCGAGCCCAATAACAGACCGGACCACGGCGACCGGCCCCGGGTGCCGACCACCAGCAAATGCGCCCCCTTTGAGGCTTCGATCAGTGAAGCGGCCGGGTCGCCCTCGGCCACCAGAGTCGTCAGCGGTACCGGTGGGGTCTTCACGATCCGGCTGACATTATCGATGATGAACTCCTTACTGGCCTGTTCGAGCTCGTCCCGGTCGAAGGCACCGGGGAACGAGAGGAACGGCAGCTGCCACGCAAAGACGGCGGTCACTTCGCCGTTGCGGGCCTCGGCTTCTTCGATAGCCCAGCGGACAGCAGCGTCACTGTGGGAGGACCCGTCGACGCCAACCACTATGCGGTAGCTCATCGCCTAAGCCCCCAACGCCGGCTGAACCCGTCCGACCGGGGCCGGTTCTTCAGCGTACGCGTACGCCGTCAATTCCTCGAGGCTTTTACCCCGTGGCTCGGGCAGCGTAACAACCGTCAACACCAGGCCGACGGTGGCCACTACCCCGGCGATGGTCATCGCTCCGGTTAGGCCGATCGAGGAGGACAGAAAATCAGGGAACAGGAAGGCCCCGGCGAAGGCGCCTAACTTGCCCGCTCCCGCCGATATGCCATGGCCGGTGGTCCGGACCTCGGTCGGGAACAGCTCGGCCGGGTAGATGAACGTCGTCGTATTGGCCCGAACTCGGTGAAGAAGTAGCTGACCCCGTACAAGAGCAGGAACGGCACAACGTCCTTGGTAACCCCGGGGATCAGACCGAGGAGCAGGAACATCAGCGCCATCATCGTAAACCCCATGACCTGAATAGTTTTACGTCCTGTTTTGTCCAGCAACAGGATGGCAACGGCGTAGCCGGGCAAAGCAAACACGGCAAAGATCGCCAATTGCGTCAATGTGTTGTCGAGAAGAGTGCCGCTTGGGTTTATGAGCTTGAGGATCTCGGGCGACGAGATGGTATTGCCGTAGTAACAGAAGTCGAGCAGCAGCCACCCCCCGGCGGTGCCTATCAGCCAGATCAACAACCGCCTGTTCCCCAGGATCTTGTGGAAACCGTCCATTGCGCCCTGCCCAACCTTGGCCTTTGACTCCCCGGTGGGCACCGTCACAGTGGTCCCAGTGGCACTGGCAATCGCAGCCTGGGCTTCTTCATGAGCACCGCCAGCCATGGCGAAGCGCGGTGTTTCGTGGATCTGCCGCCGCAGGTAGAACACGGCCAAGCCCGGTATTGCACCAAAGCCGAGCAGTATGCGCCAAACGTAGTTTTCCGACATCCCGGTGGAAAGGAGGATCGACGCGAACAGGGGCCCAAAATAAGGCCGAGCCCCTGCATGGCGAACACCAGCCCCACCATGCGGCCACGCGACTCTTTGCCGGAGTACTCGCTCATGATCGTGGCCGACACCGGGTAGTCGCCGCCAATGCCGATCCCAAGGATGATCCGGCAAACGATCAAGAAAACATATCCCGGTGAGAACGCCGACGCGATCGCCCCGGCGGCGAGGATCAGGACCTCGTAGCCGTAAATCCGTTTCCGCCCCAGCATGTCGGCGATGCGGCCGAAAATGATTGCCCCGAAAGCCGAGGCCAAGAGGGTGGCCGAGTTGAGCCACGACACCTGGGTGGTAGTTAGTGACCATTGCGTTTTGAGGATCGACACCACGATGCCGATGACAAATAAATCGTAGGCGTCGGTAAAGAAGCCCATGCCCGACACGAACATGGTCTTGATCTGGAACCGGCTGATTTTGGAGTCGTCTAGCGCCTGGAAGGGATCGGCGCTCGCTGAGGGTGCCGCCGCAGTGCTCATCGAAGCGGAAAGTACCACGGCCCCGAATGCCGGCCAAGGAAAAGTCTTGGCCCCGTTGATGATTTCCGTAATTATTTACCGTCTGTTTGGGGACCGTTCACCTGTAAGTCAGCTAGGTACGACCAGGAGCCATCTCCTGTTGGACCACTGACTGGGTTGGTGCGGTGGCGCTAGCGCAAGCGGATCACGTTCCCGGTCACGAGCCGCGCCGCGTCGGTGCAGAGCCAGGCAATTACTTCGGCCACCTCGTGGGGTTGTGCGATGTGGTGCAAGACGGGGTTGGCTGCCACGGCCTCCCTCACGGCGTCGTTGACCCACCCGGTGTCTGTCACCGGCGGGTACAGGATGTTCGCCGTGATCCCCAATTCGGCGAGCTCGCTGGCCGCTGACATCGTGTAGTTCTCGAGTGCGGCTTTGGCCGCTCCATAGGAGACCTCGCCGGGGAAGCCGGCTGGCCCACCAGAGGTGAGGCTGATTATTCGGCCCCAGTCTCCTTGACGCTGGCGATGACGCCGAGCCAGCTCGGCGATCATGAGGGCTCCGCCACGCGCGTCAACAAGGAGCTGGGCATCGATCGACTCCGCCGTCACGGGCCGGTTCGGGCGCCCGAACGCGTCAACGGAGTGAGCGCCAAAAGTATCTTGGCGCCAGCCGCTAGCGTTGTTCACGAGGATCGAAACGGGCCCCAGGGCGGCCTCAGCTTCGTCGAACAGACGGGCCGGGGTGGCCGGGTCGGCGAGGTCAGCTTCGATGGCCACCGCCTCGCTGTCCGCCTCCCGGACGGCATCCATCACGGCCTGCGCCGTTTGGCTCCTGTCTCTGCCATAGGCGGCTGGTCGGTTCGGGTCGTCGTCCTCGGTCTCGAGCCGCAGATATGACACCGCCACCTTTGCTCCAAGCTGAGCAAGGGCGATGGCCGTGGCGGCGCCGATGCCGTGGTTGGCGCCGGTCACCACCGCAACGCGTTCGTCAAGTGGACGAGTGGGCATTGCCGAAGAAGCTAATACCCTCGGCAGGGGCACAAGGCCTCGTGCCTGCGACAGGGCGGAGGTGGCGCTCGGCTAGGCCTCTCTCCGGACGAGGGGGACGACAGTAGCCAACTCTGGCCCGTGCCAGTGGCGCAGCCGGGCATGCAACCACCTCCGCGCCACCCCGCGCCTTGTCGCGCGCCTGGGCATAACGCCAGACGCCAGCTGCCGGTCACGCCAATTCATCTCCCTGATCCGCTGGACTGTTAGCTGCTCTGCCATACCTGGGTGCACCTCGAGCTCCTTTGCCGTCCTGTCTCTGAAGACAGGCTGGGCGGCGCGGCCGGGTTTGCTATCAGTGCCCGGTACGGAAACGACCACGGAACCGGTACGTAGACCTCTCCGGGGCACCGGTCAATACCCGGACCGGACGGCCATTTGCCGGGTGACAGAGGCCAAGATGGCGACATGGAACTGGCGCCATCGCCGCGCGAGGCAGAGGTACTCCAGCTGGTTGGGCTGCGCCTCAGCAACGCAGAGATCGCCAAGACGTTGTTCATATCGGAGCGCACCGTCGAGAGCCATGTTTCATCGCTGCTCAGGAAGCTCGGCCTGCCAGAGCGACGCGCTTTGGCTGCTTATGCCTCTGAGCAAGCGACGGGCTCCAGGGTCCGGCTGACGTGGCCGGCCGAGCCCCCGACCTCGTTCGTGGGCCGGGAAACCGAGCTGGCCGCGCTCACATCTGCCATCGGCCGTTACCGCTTGGTCACCCTTACGGGCCCGGGCGGCGTCGGCAAGACCCGCCTCGCGTTGCGGGCACTTTGCGACCGGCAGGCGGCGTTTTCGGATCTGTCATCCCTGCCCGCCAACGCCGATGAACACATGGTCGCCAGGGCAGTGGCCGCCTCTTTGGGGATGGTAGAACCCGCCGGCAAACAGGCCCTCGACGCCATCGCCGGCGTCCTGTCTTCGGCGCCAGTCGTGGTCGTGCTCGACAACTGCGAGCACCTCATGGACGGCGCCGCGCTGGTGGCAGAGCGCCTGCTGTCCGGCACCGACGGCAACGTCCTGGCGACGAGCAGGGAACGGCTGGGCGTGCCTGGCGAACACGTCTTGCTGCTTGACCCTCTCCCGGCGGACGCCGCCGCCAGGTTGTTCATCGAGCGGGCGGAGACGGTCGAGCCCGGAGCGGACCTTGATGAGGGCGAGGTGGCCGAGCTGTGCCGGCGCCTGGAGGGTATCCCCCTGGTCATCGAGCTGGCCGCCGCCCGCCTGGGGGCCCTCACCTTCGCCGACCTCATAAGCCGGCTCGACCAGGCCGTCGAGCTGCTGGGCCCGAGCCGCGCCCGCAACCGCCACCGCAGCCTCCGGGCCACCCTCGATTGGAGCTACGACCTGCTGAGCGCAGAGGAGCAGGCCTTGTACCGCGCCCTGGGGCCTGCGGCGCCCATTCCGTCTGTCTGTGGCTGAGGACTTGGTGCCGGCGGGCCTGGCCGAGTTGCCGCCGGGGTCGCCCATCTGGTCGACAGCTCTCTTCTGGTCCGCCAGGGCGACCGTTACCGCCAACTCGACCTGATACGCACTGACGCTCTCGAGCGGCTGCGCGCCCTCGGCGAAGAGACCGGTGTGCTGGACCGCCTGGTCGACTGGGCGCTGTCGGCCCTGGCTCTGGGGCTGACCCGGGGCGATGAGCCGGACCTGGCCGCCGCCGTCCACGCCGCGGAGGCGCTGGCGCGTCCCGAATTGAGCACCTTGGCCCAGGGCTTGGCCGAGGCCTGGGAAGAAACCGGCCATGGCCATTGGGCCGCGGCCGAAAACCTGTACGAGCTGGCCGCCAGAGCATCCAACGATCCAGCGCCGGCCATTTCGGGGGCGGAGCTGGCGTGGAGCCGCGGCCATGGTGACCGGGCCGTGGCCCTCTTCGAGCTCGCCGTCTCGCTGGCCTCCGCCCGCCGTGACGCGCCGTCTGAAGCGCACGCCGCCGCCGGCGCGGCAGAGGTGATGAACCGGTACGGAGCCACCATGGTCGAGATCCCTCCACCGGAGGAAACTGTGGCACTGGTGCAGCGGAGCGAGTCGGCCGCCGCCACAGCCGGTGACGCGTCGTCGTTGGCCCGCGCCTCCGTGGCCCGCATGTGGCTGGCCCGCCGCGGCCAGGACCTCGAAGCGATGGACGATGCGGCCAGAGTAGCCGTGGCCGCCGCACAACGAGGGGACGACCCGGCGGTGCTTTCATCAGCACTCGACGGCCAAACTACGGCCGAGCTCCGCCACCTCCACGCCGCCGCGGCGGCCGAGATAATCGCTGAACGGCTCGGCTTATCAGAAAACTTCACCGGCCAAAGCGCCCGATTAGTCCTGGAACGGATAGACGCCCTCTATATGGCCTGTGAGGTCTCGTTCCTGATGGGCGACTTCGAAGGGACGCTCAGCCGGGGTCTGGAGCTCCACCAGCTAGCCCAACCTCGGGGTATTTTCTACGGCGGCTTTACCCACCTTGCCCCCGCCAATTTTTTCCTCGGCAATTTCAATGAATGCCTCGAGCAGGCGTCAGGAGTTTATTGGGAGGTGACGCACCGTCGCGATGTGGGCGCAGCGATGCTGGTACGCGCTTTTGCCAGCGCCGGGGCTGTTTGCGGCTACCGGGGTGACGAAAAAAGCGCAGCCCGTTGGTTCGCCCGTGCCCAACAGGTCGCCGGCGGCGAAAACTGCTCCTGGAAGTGTGATTTCACCCTCCTCATGCAGGCCGACGTGCACCTGCACCACGGTCGCCGCGAAGAGGCGGCCCGGTTGCTGGCCGAGCCTCCACCCCTGTCGAGCGCGGAGTGGCGAGGGTGGCACGCCGCCATCCGGGCAGAGGCGCTGGGCGGCCGAGCCATTGACGAGGCCGAGGAGCTCCTGGAAGGCGGTACCTATTCGCGCGCCGTGTTGGCCCGGGCACGCGGGGAAATAGAAATAGCGCACACCATTTTCCAAGAGAGCGGGGCCGTCTACCAGGCGGCCCGCACTGCACTGCTGCTGAGGGGATCCATAAGGGACCAGGCGTTGGCGACCTACAAACGCCTTGGCTTGAGCGTGGGCGCCCTCACCCCGAAGGGCGACGCCGCATCAGCCCTGAGTGGTTCTGCTAAGTGACCAGCGCTGGGCTGGCCGCCCCTGCTGCCAGCGATCGTCAGAGCGGCGGGAAAGGCTGGTTGACTACCGGGACGGTAGGCGCCGGGTTGAAGTCGACCTCGTACTGAGCCGTCAACAGGTCCGAGTCGGCCGTGCCCAACTGGATGGCCGGGTTGGCCGGCCAAGGCGAGTTTCTGGGCCACGTACTCGGCCCCGGCGGCGGGGAAGTAATCGGGGTGCTCGGTCTGGGCAGTGGGGGCCACGATCCACGAGACCTGCGGGAGGTTGTCATGGCGGGCGTCGTACTCGAAGGCGCCGGCTGGCTGCTTGAGCAGGCCCCGTTGCCATAACGGTGACGACGTCGGCGCGTTCGCGTACTGAGTGAACCAGGCCAGAGCGTTGTCGTCGTAGTTATCCTCTTCCTGGTAGACCTGCCAACTTATGCCGGCCTGCTCGAGCCGCTCAGGATAGGTGGTCCACGAAAGGATGACGTTATTGAATGCCGGTGTGTTGTCTATGAAAGGCCCACCGGCCGTCCCGTTTGGGTCGATCCAACCGGTCGACATATACAACCGGTTTGGGTTGGCCGGCCCGAACACACTGCAGTGGTAGTTATCACAAAGCGTGAACGCCCGGGCCAGTGCCCGCTGGAAAGGGATGTCGTCCTCCATGAAATAACCCATCGTGAACGGGCCCTTTGCCGCCACCCAGCCGTCCATTTTCCCGCCGTCCCACGCCGCGTGCTGTGTTGGCCAGGTCTGTCCCCGGCGTGGCCTGGGCCGAGGTCGTCTTCGTGTCGTAGTGGAACGGCAATAAGTAGCCGTTGGCATGGCTCGGGTCGGGTTGGTAGAAGACGGGGTTGCCGCCCGGCAGGGCGATGGCGGTGGGGTCGTTGAAGCCCCGGACACCCGGGAACGTCCCAAAATAGTGGTCAAAACTGCGGTTCTCCTGCATCAAGATCGCGATGTGCTTGATGTCGTTGAGGCTCGACCGCGTTGGGTTGGCGATGGTCTTGGCCGCCGCCCTGCGCAGGCTGGCCGGCAAGACGGAGCTGGCCACGGCGGCGCCGGCGATGGCCGCCGTGCCCTTCAGCAATTGGCGTCTACTGATTACCGGGCCTGAGGGGCCGTAAAGGAACTTGCTCATTTGGCTGCCTCGTTCCACGCCGGTGGCAGGGCGTACTCGACCACCCGGTTGTTGCCACTGTCGGCTACGTAGATGTCCTCGGCCGGGCTAATGGCGATCCCTTGCGGGGCCTCCAGGTTGTCATTGGATGAAGCCGGGCCAAAAGCCGGCCGCAAACCGAACTCGGTGTTGAAGCTGCCGTCAGGGTTGAACACCGTTATCCAGCCGTAATCCTGCTGCACCACCAGGATCAGGCCCGAAGGGGTGACAGATATGCCGGACGTATTCGACATTGCCCCGAAGTTGGCCTGGGTGGAGCCGAACGTGGTGGTCTGTGTCCCCGTCGGCGAGAACTGGTACACAGCGTTCCCCGCTGCGTAGCTTGGGCTCGACACCCCAGATGTTCCTAGCCGAGGCAAGGGCCATTCCATCGGGGGTGGGCACGGAAATCGAGGCCAAGTAAGTCCCGCTCAGTGACAACTCCTCCACCCGGTTATTGTCCTGGTCGGCTACGTACGTGTCCCCTTGGGCCGACACGGTCAAGGCCGTCGGGGTTATCGAAATGGCCGTCGCCCGAACCGGGGCCACCAATGGTGCTGAGGACCTTGCCGCTGGACGAGAACTCGACCAACCGGTTATTGCCTGTGTCGGAAACCCAGACATCGCCCTCTGGGTCAAGAGCAATTCCTTGGGGCTGGTCAAGTGAGCCGGATCCCAGGACGTCGATCGGCAGGCCGTTCGGCGCCAGTTCTTCGGCACGGTTATTGCCCGTGTCGGCCACCCAGACGTCGCCTCGGGCGTCGACGGTCACCGCGAACGGGTCGTCCAGCGCTGCTTGACCGAACGGCGCGAACATGTGGACAATCCCCGGCGCCGCCCCCGGCGGCTCGCCGACAACAGTGAAGTCGATAGGGCCGGCCAATTGCTGGTACCCGTTGTTGTAGAGGTAGTACGCCTGGTACTGCCCGACACCGCTGAGGCTGGTCGTCGAGATGGTCACGGTCCCAGCCGGGTCGGGAGCGTACTCGTAAGTTATAGACCCCACCTGGCCGGGTACCTGCCCTGGCCCGTAGATGCCGATCCAGTTGGTCGAACTGACAGTGTTGGTCGAATAACTGGACGTAAGGTTGGCACCGTTGCCGACGGTGGACGGAGAGACAGCAAGAGTACTGGTGGACGCCGTGGCCTGAGATCCGGCGAGGGTCAGGCCCAGGGCCAAAGCCAATACAGTGACAGACACCCGGACTGCGCTTCGTTGAGAACGGGCCAACAACCGGTCCCGTGGCATTGGCCGAGAGCATCGCGCCATCGCATTGCGGCCAAGTTTCCTTCAGGTGCAACTCAGTTGGACAATAGGTGAATTTTGGCTGACGTCGACAGTCGCGTAACTACAAGCCTGTTAGTTACCAGAAAAGCAGACCACCGTTGCGTTCCATGGGCTCTTTGAGGGCTATGAGGTTGGCCGTCACGTACGAGATGTCGTGAGCGGCGTGCCACTCGCTGGGGTAACTGGTAATTACCCGGGAAACCTGGAACCGCGCTTGAATTTCGGGCACGAAGTTCCGGTAGTTGGCCTCTGTGTAATACCAAAACGAGTTTTCGTTGTAGAACGCCACGTGCGTGGGGTCCTGGAAGGCGCCGCGACCGTCAGTGCTCGGCGTTTGGCTCAAAAGGAGCCCACCCGGAGCCAACAAGCGGTACAGCTCGTTGAACATGGCCACCTTGTCAGCGACGTGCTCCAGGAAATCGACGGCCCGGATCACACCTACTGAACCGTCGGCCAGGGGCAAGGGCGCTGGCAGTTCAGCTACGATGTCCACGCCATCGGCGGGCAGCCGGTCCACCCCGAGGTAACCAGAGGGGTGAGCGTGAGCGGCGCCGAGGTCGAGGGCGAGCAAGTGCCGGCGCTTGGCCCAGGCCAAAGCGTTGGCTTCGATGTAGCGGCTATAAAGTTCTACCGTCTCGGTCTGGATAAATGCGTTTGTTTCTTCGTCTCTCTGGGTGTTGGCCTCGTGCATGCGCTGCAAATAAAGGCATTTATCGACCAGATGGAAGTCACCCACCTGGTAAAGCCGGCACATCAGGTCCTGGTCGTCAAGCACCCGGCGCTCCGGGTCGTAGCCGCCGGCCTCGTCGTAGGCCCGGCGGGAAAAGGCCCGAACGTGATTGGGCGCGAACCAGATGTAGGAAACATTGTGAGGCGTGGGCCCCAGCGAAACCGGGTGCTGGACGCTACGCCCATCGACGACCGCCTCCCGGTACTCCCATCCCATTGCGGTATTGAACTTGGAATTGTCACGACTGGCGTCCTCGAGGATCTGGGCACAATGGCTGTAAACAAGGGCCAGCTCCGGTCGTGCCGAGAAGGCATCGTGTACCGCTTGTAAAGCGTGACGGGCCAGCATGTCGTCGTGGTCCAACTCGACGAGGATATCCGCTCTCGCCTCCGCGCAAGCTCGCTGCTTGGCCGCCCCCACGCCGTCGACGTTGTCGTCAATTACGACTCTTACCCGGGGGTCCTCGATCGGAAGCTCCCACCTGGCTCCTTTGTTGAGAAGGACGAGCCACTCCCAATCCTCGAACACCTGGTCGCGCAGGCTCTCGTAGCACTCCGCCAAAAAATCGGGACGGTGGCTCGGGGTGAATACGCTCAGCAATTCGGATGACTGCACTTCGCAGGCAAGGGGTACTTCGACAAGCTGGCGTCGAGTGCTATTGCTTTTGCCCGGGCCTGGTCCGCCTTTGCGTCCTGTCCTTGCTTGGCGTACACGAAGGCCATCCGCAGGTACGCCGTCGAGGCCTTTGGGTTGATAGCCACTATTTGCTTATAGAGGGCAAGGGCGGCGTCAAGGCTCGTAGCCTCGAGGATAATAGCCTTGTTGTACATGGCCGGCGTGTAAGTGCCATCACTGCTCAGCGCTTTATTGTAATAAGTGATGGCGCCGGCCGTATTATTCTGTGTTTGGTCGATGACGCCGAGATTATAAAGGGCGTAGACATTTTTCGGGTCCAGGAGGAGCACGTTCTTAAATGTCGTCCCCGCCTGCCCAAGCTGTTTCGCCTGCGCCTGGGAAAGGCCTTGTTTGAGCAAGGTTGAGACCGCCGCCGAGTTGCTGGTCGCGCTGGCTTGGGAACTGCGGGCCACGGTTGTGGTTGTAGACGGCGGGGAGGCGCTGTGGTTAGCAGCCCCGCAGCCGGCGGCCAAAACTACAAGCGCTCCCAGGGCAACTAATGGCCGGCATCCCGCGGACCGCCGCCACTTGACCCCGAGGCGGGAAACCATTTGCCGCATGCCCTTTACCTTTGTTACCAATCAGTCCTGATCACGAGCTGCATATAGCGTAGGCCGTTACACTTCCCGTCGCCGTAAACGTGACGGTCACCTGCCATCCCGTTGCCGCCGTCGTCGAGCTACCCCCAGTGGGAACGCTGTTGATCGATTTCACCGTGGCGGTCGTCGTAAAGCCGCCTCCGACCGCATCCGGATGAGCGCCCGAACATGCGGCCGACGACGTTGAAGTCGCACTGGTAGAACCGGTATTTCCTGTGACGACAACTGTGTTCGAGAGGGTGGTCCCCGTAGGGCCCTGTGCGCCCTGGCTGCCTTGGGCGCCCGTGGCCCCCTGAACGCCGGTGGGGCCCTGGAAACCCTGTGCTCCTTGGGCCCCGGTCGAACCTTGGGCGCCGTTCGAACCCTGTGAGCCTTGTGAGCCCTGAACGCCTTGCGGACCAGTCACCCCGGTTGGCCCTGGGAGCCTTGGACGCCCTGGGTGCCCGTAGCGCCCGTGCCACCTGTGCCACCTGTGCCACCTGTGCCACCTGTTGACCCTTGTGACCCCTGGTTTCCCTGAGCCCCCTGCGAACCCTGAGTGCCGGCCGACCCTTGGGGCCCTGTCACGCCTTGCGCTCCGGTCGAACCCTGGGAACCTGTGGAGCCCTGAACACCCGTGGGACCTTGCGCCCCTTGAACTCCTTGCGGACCCGTTACCCCCGCTGCCCCCTGAGAGCCCTGTGTTCCGGTAGCTCCGGTACCACCGGTTGAGCCTTGAGCGCCCGACGCACCCTGGGCTCCGTTCGCTCCCTGCGAGCCCTGCGCGCCGTTAGAGCCCTGGGAACCGGTGGAGCCCTGCGCCCCCGTAGCACCTTGAGGCCCGCTGGCACCTTGAGACCCTGCCGCGCCCTGGGACCCCGCTGACCCTTGAGCTCCGCTCGAACCCTGAGCGCCGCTCGAGCCCTGGGTTCCCTGGACACCTTGCGCTCCAGTGCCCCCTGTTGGCCCCTGGAAACCCTGCGGGCCCTGCACGCCGGTAGCCCCAGTCGCACCGTTCGAACCCTGGGCGCCATTACTGCCCTGCGCTCCCGTGCTCCCTTGGGCGCCGGTAGTGCCTTGAGAACCAGTACTTCCTTGAGAACCAGTACTTCCTTGAGAACCAGTGCTTCCTTGAGAACCAGTGCTTCCTTGAGCCCCGGCACTGCCCTGGGTGCCGGTACTGCCCTGGGTGCCGGTACTGCCCTGGGTGCCGGTGCTGCCCTGGGTGCCGGTACTGCCCTGGGTGCCGGTACTGCCCTGCGCGCCGGTCGAACCCTGCGCGCCGGTACCGCCCTGGGCGCCATTACTGCCCTGCGCTCCCGTCGAGCCCTGAGATCCTGTTGCGCCGGCGACGCCTTGAGCACCCGCAGTGCCTTGCGTCCCTTGGGAGCCCTGTACGCCCTGGTTGCCTTGGGACCCCTGCGAGCCTTGGGCACCGGTGGAGCCTTGCGCGCCGTTGGTTCCCTCGCGCCCTGAGCACCAGTTGAACCTTGAGGACCGGTGGCCCCGGACGGCCCCTGGAAGCCCTGCGGCCCCTGGGCACCGGTTGCGCCCGTCACGCCGTTTGCACCTTGAGCGCCAGTACCGCCTTGAGCCACCGGCACTGCCCTGGGTGCCGGTCGAACCCTGCGCACCGTTAGAGCCCTGCGCACCGTTAGAGCCCTGCGCACCGTTAGAGCCCTGGGATCCGGTGGAACCCTGCGCCCCCGTCGCACCTTGAGTCCCAGTGGAGCCTTGAGATCCTGTGGAGCCTTGAGATCCTGTGGAGCCTTGAGATCCTGTGGAGCCCTGGGACCCCGCTGAGCCTTGGGCTCCGCTCGAACCCTGAGCGCCCGTACTGCCCTGGGCGCCATTGCTGCCCTGCGCTCCCGTCGAGCCCTGAGAACCTGTCGCTCCGGCTACGCCTTGTGTACCCGCGGTGCCTTGTGTCCCTTGGGAGCCCTGCGAACCTTGCACGCCCTGGTTCCCTTGGGATCCCTGCGAGCCTTGGGAGCCGGATGACCCCTGAGCCCCTGTCGAACCCTGCGAACCGATGGCCCCTTGCGACCCGGCTGAACCTTGGGCGCCGGTAACACCCTGCGCCCCTTGAACTCCTTGCGGGCCAGTGACCCCCGCTGCCCCCTGAGAGCCCTGTGTGCCCTGCGATCCGGTAGCTCCCGTGCCACCGGTCGAGCCTTGTGCGCCCGTCGTACCCTGGGCTCCGTTGGCGCCCTGCGCACCGTTAGAGCCCTGGGACCCCGCTGAGCCTTGGGCTCCGCTCGAACCCTGAGCGCCCGTACTGCCCTGGGCGCCATTGCTGCCCTGCGCTCCCGTCGAGCCCTGAGAACCTGTCGCTCCGGCTACGCCTTGTGTACCCGCGGTGCCTTGTGTCCCTTGCGATCCCTGCGAACCTTGCACGCCCTGGTTCCCTTGGGATCCCTGCGAGCCGAGTACTGCCTTGGGCGCCGACAAATCCCTGCGAGCCGTTGGTGCCCTGGGAACCTTGGAAGCCCGTACCGCCCTGCGATCCCTGGGCACCCGTGTCGCCTTGCGAGCCTTGGGCTCCAAGATCACCTTGGAAGCCCTGCGCGCCCTGAGTACCTGTGTCGCCCTGGGAACCCTGCGTGCCCTGCGCCCCAGTTGGCCCTTGGGGCCCGGTTGCGCCTTGCAAACCTGTGCCGCCTTGGGAGCCGGGCGAGCCTTGCGCACCAGCAGTGCCTTGGGCGCCGACAGATCCCTGCGAGCCGTTAGTGCCCTGGGAACCTTGAGCACCTTGAAGGCCCTGTAACCCTTGAAGGCCCTGTAACCCTTGAAGGCCCGGTAACCCTTGAACGCCAGCCGAACCCTGGACGCCGGCGTCACCCTGGGCTCCTTGCGATCCTTGGAGCCCGTTGGCGCCCGTTACCCCCGGCGAGCCCTGCTGGCCGATCGAGCCCTGCACGCCGGTCGTGCCGGCGACACCCTGAAGACCTTGAGAGCCCTGAACGCCGGCGGGGCCCTGAACTCCTGGCAAACCTTGGGAACCGGTGGCACCCTGTGGACCATTACTGCCAGTCGCCCCTGCCGAACCCTGCGGACCAGTTGCGCCTTGTGGACCGACCGACCCCGTCCCGCCACCACCCGGTGCACCTTGTGGGCCCGTGGCACCGGCCGAGCCCTGTGCCCCCGTGGCCCCTAAGTCACCCGAGGTACCTCTATCTCCCGCCGCACCTGTGGCGCCGGTCGGACCGGTAGGGCCTGTGGGGCCAGTAGGGCCGGGGGCCCAGCGGGGCCTGCAGCGTCCTGCGATGAGCCCGCCGTTCCAGGGACAGAAGCACCGCCGACGACACCTGTTATGCCGCCGTTGCCCTTGCTGCCCTGAAAGCGAGCGCTGCCAAAGGAGAAAATGCCGCCGTCCTTGCCGACCAGCCAGTACCCCTTGCCATCCGGGGCGGCGATTATCCCAACTATCGGCGCATTGAGCTTGTGGTCAGCCATGTCGCCATATAGCTGAGCCCTACCGTATGCATAGACCTTTCCACTGGATGTCACCGTCCAGTAGCCCTCGCCATTTGGCGCCGCAGCTTCCGCATGGGCCGCAATCGGGACCATAGCTTGGTCTTTGGGGGTGCTCCCGGTCACAAAAATGCCGGTAACAAGGGCGACGCCGGCTAGCGCGCCGGCCTTGCGTTTCCAACCATTTTTCGGGATCACGCGTTTACGCACTCAGCCAAGCTCCTAGCCCGGGGCGGTGGTTATGTCAGGACGCTGCGTGACAGACCCTAGCATTCACACGGCGGTTGCTGGGTTGTAGATTATCTTCCACGGGCATCTGCGACCTTTGGGCGCTCTGCGTACAAATTTACGCGAGCGCTTGCAATCTTTTCGCCTGCTCAGGCAGATACGCGGGGTTCTCGTTGTCTTCTGCAGTGGCCGGGTCTTCGGCTGTTGCGGCACGGCGGCTTGAATACCTAACGCTCACCACAACCTGCGCCGAAACTACTGACAGCAGGCGAATTCGACGTCTCGCTGGCCAACAGGCGAACGTTCGAGCGAGACGAGCGTTCACGGCTGGAGAGTTATGGGTATGCCTCGGTTTGCAGTTGATCTGGGGCGCAGCAGGACGGGAAAGTGAGATCCTATGATCACAACATCGATAATTGCCGTGGTCACGCTGGCATCGGCGATGGCGCTGGCGGGATTGGCCGGGTTGTGCGTGGACAATGTCGACCGACGCTGGCAACGGCCTGGCGAGCCGGCCCGTCTCGACCTGAGCGACCGCACGAAGTGACGGGCACTGGCCGGGTATTGAGCCTGTGGATTGTTTACAGTTGAACAGCCTTTTTCGCGCGACATAATTGTTTCTCGCCCCATTTCGGCCGTCACTTTTGAACGATTGTCGCCAAGAGCAGGCCTACGCACCCCAGCCCAGGCTGTCACGGCGGGTGAACCATAATCCCCCCGCCAACGGACTGCGCGCCGGATCCACCGGCGAGAGAGACGCGTTTGAGCGACATCATGGGAGCTCGGGCACCCAAGAACCTGTGGCCTTACCGTAGGCTCCACGCCTGGATAGGAGTTCGCCATGGAGTCATCTGGAACGATCGCCGTACCCTCCGGGCACACGCCGGAGGGCGGGGTGTTGGTAGGAGCCGACAACGCCCGTCGCCGGCTGGTCCTGTTCGAGGATCCGCAGTGCCCCTACTGCCGGCGGTTCGAGCAAGTGTCAGGGGACCTGCTCCGCCGCGAAGTGGCAGCAGGGGCAGTGGCCGTCGAGTACCGGATGCGGTGCTTTCTTGGCGTCGAATCCGTACGAGCCGACAACGCGCTGGCCCTGGCGGCCGAGGACGGCAAGTTCGACCAGTTGCGGCGCGAGTTGTTCGCCAACCAGCCGCCTGAGCAGACGGGGGGCTTCACCGCCACGGACCTGGTCGACCTGGGGCGCCGGGCTGGACTTACCAGCCCGGACTTTGAGAGCGGAGTGCGTCAGGGCCGCTACGAAGAGTGGGTGGCGGTCGTGGACCGGGCCTTCGAGGAACAGGATCCGGAGGGGACACCGGCCGGCGTCCTGGACGGGCGACCGGTAGAGAGAAAGGTGCTCTACGACCCGGAGACGCTGGGTGCGTTGATACGCACCTGACCCGGCTCTCCGACGGCGCTACCAGGGCTTTCATCCTGGCTCACGGGGCATTGACAAGTCCCAGAAGATCGGGAACACTCCCGCTCCAGAGGTTGTTACCCGTGATGCGCCGCAACGAGGCGGCGAGGCCATCAGGGTCGCAATGTAGGCCAGTGTGAGGCGTCCGCCAAAGGGTAACCAATGAGCACGTCCGCATGAAACGACGACCCGGAAGGAGTACCCCGTGCCGGAGTACACGAAGGATCCAGACCAGGTTGCCCGGTTGACGCCGGAGCAGTACCGGGTGACGCAAAAGAACGGCACCGAGCCGCCATTCGCCAATGACTTCTGGGACAACAAGAAGCCCGGGCTGTATGTCGACGTCGTCTCAGGCGAGCCTTTGTTCACCTCGACAAACAAGTACGACAGCCGCAGCGGCTGGCCCAGCTTTACCTGCCCAGTCGACCCTGGCAACGTTGTCGAGAACGTCGACTCGAGCCTGGGTATGGCCCGAACAGAAGTCCGTTCAGCCCACGGGGATAGCCACCTGGGCCACGTGTTCGACGACGGACCGGCAGATGCCGGCGGTCTGCGCTACTGCATCAATTCCGCCGCGCTTCGATTTATCCCTGTCGAAGACCTGGAGCGCGAAGGGTACGGCGACTACCTCAAGTTCTTCGACGACACGAACGACACCAGCCACGACGAGAAGGGTTCACACTGATGACTAACACTTACAACGCAGGCGCTTATGAGCCGGGCACCTATGAGACTGCCATTTTGGCCGGCGGGTGTTTCTGGGGCGTGCAGGATCTGGTCCGAAAGCTGCCCGGGGTCATCTCGACCAGAGTCGGCTACACGGGAGGCGACGTCCCCAACGCGACGTACCGGAACCACGGCACCCACGCCGAGGCGATCGAGATCACTTTCGACCCGAGCCGCATCTCCTATCGGGACCTCCTGGAGTTCTTCTTCCAGATCCACGACCCGACAACGAAGAACCGCCAGGGCAACGACGTCGGGACCAGCTACCGGTCCGCCATTTTCTATACCTCCGACGCCCAAAAGGCGACGGCAGAGGACACCATCGCCGACGTCAACGCCTCAGGGCTGTGGCCCGGGAAGGTGGTCACCCAGGTTGAGCCGGCCGGGCCGTTCTGGGAGGCCGAGCCGGAGCACCAGGACTACCTGCAGCGGTACCCGGACGGTTACACGTGCCATTTCGTGCGGCCGGGATGGAAATTGCCGCGCCGCGCGGACAGCGCCACCCGGTAAGGCCACCTGGTGAAGGGTCGTCCGCTGACGAGCCTGGACCAGGCACGCCGGCGGGTCGACATACCCACAGCCAGTGACATGTGAGCCGAGTTTCGCTGCTCGAGACCCGTCTACGAGGTCCGCTCGGACAAGGCCCAACCAAGGGCGGCCATGCTCGCGCTCACAATCGCTACCGAAGGCCAGGCGCCGAGGCGCTTGGCCAGCGGGTGTGACCCGCCCAGCGCCCCGGCGTAGGTGGCGCCCAGTAGCAGGCCGGGCCAGAGCCCGGCTTTTCGCCAGGCCGGGATGCACAGCAGCCCGGACGACGCCCAGACCACCCCGCCGAGTGGACGGTTCTTGGTGGCACGAGCAACAGCAAAGCCGCCGGCCAGGCCGATCGTGGTCAGTAGCGGAGAAGGCAGCTTGAGCACCGGAGATAGCTTAGGCACGCCCAGCGCCCCTTCTCGCAGCCAGCCGAGCGCCGGCTTTTCCTCAGTTCCTTGGCGCGCAAATGTGCGGATAACGTACATTGCCGCGCAAGAGTCGCGACGAGTAAACCAAGAGCCGTACCGGCCAGTTGACTCGGCCGGTTGACTGGGCCGGTTGACTGGGCCGGTTGACTGGGCCGGCTGGACCACCTCTCACCTCCGCACGCCGGCGCCGCGCGTGATCTCCCCTGGCGTTGTCCGACGACGCCGGTCCTGAGCTAAGTTGTCGGGGCTTGAGGTTGAGGGGATTAAGCGCTACCGACTTCGCCGGCCCGTGACCAGAGAGGTCGGTTGGCGGCGGGCTGCATTTGTAGTCGCGACGGGGTTCCCGTTCGCTTTCCTGGCTGCGTTCGTGGCCTACCCACTGTGGCAGGAAATCGGAGGGAGCTTTTCGGGTTGGTACCAGTTGAAGCCCCACGGGTTCGAAGGTACGCACAACTACGCTGCCCTTTTCAACGACGTGGTGGCACGCGTAGCCGCCTTGCACAGCGTCTTCTACTTGCTCCTGACCGTCCCGGTGGAGGTCGGCCTCGGGTTGGCGGCCGCATGGATGACGTTGCGGGTGGCGCGTGGCCAGGGTCTGCTGGCGGCGATTTTCCTGATCCCGCTGGTTGTCCCCTGGACCGTGGCCGGAACTCTCTTCTACGGCCTCTTCAATATTCACGGCGTGGCCGACCAGGTCAGCCAGGACGTGTTCGGGGGCGGCTCGTCGTTCCTTTGGCTCGAGCACCCGCGGCTGGCGTTCGGCGTCATCGTCGTGTTCGGCATCTGGAAGGGCGCCCCGTGGTGCTACCTCTTGCTCTTGGGCGCACTGAGCACTTGTCCGGAGGAGGTCTTCGAGGCAGCGAGGATCGACGGTGCCCGAGGGCTCTCCTTTTGGTGGCGAGTGGTCCTGCCCGCCATCCGACCGATGCTCGTTTTCGTCGTTGTGCTCCGCCTGCTGGCCGAGGCACAGACCTTCAACTCGGTAGCCATGCTCACCAATGGCGGGCCGAGTTTTCCCGGAGCCACGGAGCTGGTCGGCTTTTATGCGAACGTCCTGGCCTTCGGTTACTACAACTTCGGCGAGGCGTCGGCGATGGGGACATTAATTGGAGCCGTCCTGGTCATCGTGGCCATAGCTGGCTGGATGCTGGCTTTCCCACGACGGGTCGGGCGACGTCGGCTGTTCAACAACGTTGGGCCGCAAAGTGACGCGCGCGCGCCGGCCTCCCGCGTGGCCAGTCGTGCCTGGCACTGGGCCGCCAATGCGTGGCGGCGCAGCCCGGCCGCTGGGCCCGACGAGGTCCGTGGCACATTGAGCCACTCGATGCGCTGGGCCAAACGCAGTCGCTGGGCCCTTCTGGCCGTAATGGTCGTGCTCGTATTGCTCCCTTTCGCCGGGGAGGCCGAGTTTTGGCTCGGGCGCCACGAGTTTTCCGGGACGTTTTGGCCGGCCATCGAAACCGGCGCTTGGAACAGCCTCATCCTGAGCGCCGCCACCGTCGTGGGCACGCTCGTACTCGCGGTCCCGGCCGCCTATTTCCTGGCTTATGACCAGTCCCGCTGGCGCGCTTTCCTCTTCGTCTTCGTGCTCTTCACCTTGGCTATACCGGGCATCATATTCATCCTCCCGCAATTCGAAGAGATCGTCTGGCTTGGCTTGGTCAACACTCGAATCGGGATTATCGTGCTTTACATCACGGCTAACTTGCCGTTGGCGGTGTTCTTTTTGCGGCCCGCCTTTGCCAGCGTGCCGGTACCTCTTGTCGAAGCCATGCGGGTCGACGGAGCCTCCACGCTTGGGATACTCAGAAGGCTTATATTGCGGCTCTCGTCGAGCACGATCATCGCGTTGTCGGTGCTAATGGTCGTTTGGGTTTGGGGCGAGCTACCAATTGCTCAGGCCGTGCTCAACTCGAACAACGGGTCAGCCTCGACCCTGCCCCTATTGCTTTCGAACGGGAACATAGGTAACCCGAACGCCGTCTACCTGATTTCCTTGGCCGTGCCGCTATTACTCTTCCTGGCCGCCAACCGCTATTTCCGACGCGGGCTGATGTCCGGGTCACTGCTTTAATATCCGGCGACTTAGACGCCAGCCCGGCTTGGCGGTCCCGCGGCGCTATGGTTCCCAGCATGGCGACCTTAGACGACTTTGCCCTTATGGCCACGGAGCTGCCCGAAGTTACCGAAGCCGAACGGCACGGCAACCGCACCTGGTTCGTTGGTGGTAAGGCGTTTGCCTGGGAACGGCCGTTCAGCAAGGCAGACATCCGGCGCTTTGGGGAGACCGTCCCGCCGGCGGGCCAATCGTCGCCGTCCGGGTTGGCGACCTGGCCGAGAAGGAGGCCGTCCTGGCCAGTTCGACCGAGGCCATCTTCACCATCCCGCACTTCGACGGATTTGCCGCCGTCCTGGTCCAGCTGACAACAGTTACGAAAAAGGCCCTGCGGGACGTCGTAATCGATGCTTGGTTGGCCTGCGCTCCTCCGGAGCTGGCCAGTGCCTACGTGAGCAAACGAAAGCTTGTGTGAGGAAGAACGCCGCTCATTATCCTGAGTCGGTAACACAAGGAGGCCCGAGTGAGCGACACCCAAACTCTGAGACGCGGGATGCGTCCCGAAGACATCGGCGCTTTGCGCCACGTACACGACACGCGGGTCTCACCCGACGGGGCGTCGGTGGCGTTCACCGTGACCGACGTGGACCTCGAAGCCAACCGCTACCGCTCGCGAGTGTGGCTGGCCAGCACAGACGGCCAACTACCTCCGCGGCCCTTTTCGGCCGGGCCCGACGACCAATTACCGGTGTGGTCTCCCGACGGGAAGTGGTTGGCATTTGCGTCTACGCCGGCTGAAGGCTCCAGTGAGATTGCCGTACTCCCCGTTGCGCACGGCGGGGAGAGGGTCGTCGTGGCCACCTGGCCGGCGCCCGTGACCGAGCTCGCCTGGTCTCCTAATTCCGTCTACCTGGCGTTCGTGGCACGCGTCGCCGATCCTGATCGCTACGGCGCAGCCGGCGAAAAGCGCAAGGTGGAGGACATGCCGCCCAGGCGTCTCACTCACTTGTTCTACCGGCTCGATAGCGAGGGCTGGGTAGTCGACCGCCCCAATCAGGTGATCACCGTGCCAGCCGATGGGTCGGCTTCTCCCCGGGCAATCACCAAGGGGCCGTACGAAGCCACAGGCGTCACCTGGTCGCCAGACAGCTCGCAGATCGCGTTTTCGTCCGCCCGCCACGAGACATGGGACCTCGACGGTGCCGTGGACCTGTGGACGATGGCGGCGGACGGCTCGAGCGAACCCGAACGACTGACGGACACTAAGGCTATCTTTTCGTCACCTTCGTGGTCGCCTGACGGCACCAGGCTCGCCTACGTACGCAACCCGGGGCCCCTGGACGAGCCACGTCACGAACAAGTCGGAGTACTGGACCTGTCAGACGGGACGGTCATCGATCTCACCAACGATCTCGACCGTAACTGCTTCCCGTATGGTTACGGGCGGGCCCCGGTCTGGTTCGGTGACCACTTGTTGTTCAGCGTCGAGGACTCGGGGAGCGTACACATCTACGCCGTGGCCACTTCCAGCCATAGCAAACCTTTCGCCGTCGTCGACGGGGAACGTTGGGTCAGCAGTTGGGACTGGGCCGGCGGCACCCTGGCCATGGCCGTCAGCACACCAACAACATTGCCGGAACTGCTGGTCCAGCCGCTCCCAAGGAGGAGGGGCGATGACCTCGAGCAGCAGGGACAACCATCAGCCCGGGGGGACTTACCGGAGACCCGGGTGACTGATTTAACGAGCCCGTTACTGGCCCGGACGCGCTTATCAGAACCTCAGGCGTTCGTAGCCCGGTCCGCAGACGGCACCGAAGTCCCGTGCTGGGCCATGCCGCCCATCGGCGTCGAAGCCGGACGGCGCTACCCCACCCTGCTTAACGTTCACGGTGGCCCGTTCACCTCCTACGGGCACCGTTTCTTCGACGAGTTCCAGATCGAGGCGGGAGCCGGGTTTGGGGTGCTGTATTGCAACCCGCGCGGCAGTTCTGGCTATGACGAGGCCTGGGGGCGAGCCGTACGCTGGCCCGAGTCGGAGAACGACCCCGGGTCGGGCTGGGGCGGCGTGGACTTCGACGACGTGATGGCTTGCGTCGAAGAGGGGTGCCGGCGTTTTGATTGGGTAGACCCCGAACGTCTCGGCATCATGGGTGGGTCCTATGGCGGCTATATGACCTCCTGGGCCATCGGCCACACCGACCGGTTCAAGGCGGCGTGTTCCGAACGGTCTTGCAACAACTTGTTGACCCTGGAGGCCAACTCCGACATCGCCGGCACTTTTCGTGGCGTCGTCGGGCGAAGTCATCTCGAAGACCCCGCCGCCTACCTCCGCCAGTCCCCCATCACCTACGTGTCCCGGATGACCACGCCTGTTCTTATCCTGCACTCGGAGGACGACCTTCGTTGCCCGGTCAGCCAGGCCGAAGAGCTGTTCGTAGCTCTGCGCCTCCTGGGCCGCCAGCCCGTGTTCGTCCGCTTCCCGGGCGAGAGCCACGAGTTGTCCCGGTCGGGTGCCCCTCGTCACCGGGTGGAACGGGCCCGGTTGATCCTGGATTGGTTCACCGAAAAGCTGGGGGCAGCCCCGGCGGCTCTCGAAACAACTGTGTAGCATCGCGGCCCCTGAGGGCCGCGATTCTCCCCAAAGTCCCCCAATTCCCGAGAAGGCCCGAGCGGCTATTTGGCCCCTTCGGCCGACATGATGGAGCGGCCGGCGGCGCCTTCAGAACAGAGGTGATGGCCTTTCTGGGCGCGCCTTCAGGTTCTCGGCGCGTTTTATTCAATATTTCGACAACAAATACGCCCAGAACCAACTGTCGCGCCCAGATGGACATTCCAACCGACGCCAACGGACGCCAAAACCGCCGACCGACGCCCGGCCGAACCCCCGGCTCATAATTAGCCTCTAATCAGGGCCTTTTTGAGGTCACGAAACCCAACCCTACCCGGGTGCGAGACAGCCGGGCACCGAAGCGCGTCGGGAGTTAGGCCCTTTCGTGCGCCATAGGCAGCACGGGCTCGTCTCCGTCTCGCATCCCCGGGAGGAAGAAGAAACCGAGGGTCACGGCGGCCCCTAGAGTGCCGGCCAGCACAAGGGTCTGGCGCGGTCCAAGGATGCTTGCTATGGGGGCGGTAAGCGCATAGCTGAGGGGGAGCAGCGCGGTCGAAATGCACCAGTCGATGCTCGATACCCGGCCCAGCATCGAATTGGCGACGCGCCTTTGTTTGAGTGTGGCCCACAGGACGGCGCCCACCGCCTCCGCCCCATTAACGACGACAGCGGCGGCGGCCAGGCCCCAGGAACTGGTGGCCAGCCCGTAGCCGGCCACGACCAGAGTGGCCAATGTCCACCAGCCATATATCCACATCATCGGCCGTCTCGGGTAGGACCGCCGGCCAGTCAAAATCGCCCCGGTAACGGCGCCCACACCTCCGGCCGCCAGTACCGCGCCGTAGGTCGCCGCGCCGTGGTGCAGCGTGTTGCGCACCACGAATGGGAGCAACACCTGGGTCGGCCCGATGAACAGCAAGTAGGTGAACGTGGCACACATAAAGGTCCCCCACAACCAGACGTGGTCGCGTACGTAGCGAAGGCCCTCGGCCACATCCTGGCGCAGGCTGCTGCTCACGTTGGGGCCGGCAACGGGCGCCATCCGCAGCACACACACGGCCGAAAAAGCAAATGTCACCGCGTCGAGGGCGAAGGCGCCCCACGGCTGCAGCGTGGCCACGGCAAGACCGCCCAGCCCCGGCCCGGCTAGCTGGATAGCCGTCGGCCGCACGAACTGGTCGATGGCGTTGGCCTGGACCAGTTCCTCCTCCGGCACGAGCTGGGGCACCAGTGCGTCGAGTGCAGGCGACGCGAAGGCGGTAGCAGTGCCTATTACCGCCCCCACCAGGCACAACTGGTAGAGGTGGGCGGCCCCGAAGGCGAGCAGGAAGGCCAGCGCGGCCACAGCCAGGCCGCGGGCGACGTCGGCCCAGAACAGGAGCGCCCGGCGGGGGAAGCGGTCCGAGACGGCCCCGCCCAGCAGCAAGAGGACGACCTGGGGGGTGGCGGTGGCCAAGCCGACATAGGCAAGGGCCGAGGGCCGGTCGGAGATGGTGTAGGCCAGCCATGCGATGGCAACGATAAAAATGCCGTCCCCCAGGAGGGAAACGGCCATGCCGGTCCACAGCAACCTGAAGTCTCTCCGGCGCAGCGGTGCCGTTAGCGACATGGCGGCCGCCAGACACAGCCGAGGTTCAACACTCGATATTCCCCCTCGTCGTTCGCATTGGCCGGTGGCACGGGCGGGTCAGCCCGCCGGGATCACACCGCCGAACCGCAACGTCCGATCACGCTGGGCCGGTGGCCGGCTGCATCTCGAAACGTTGGCAGAGCTCGGCTAGTACGTCGTTTAGCTGGTCTATTTGACTGTCGTCGTTGGCCGCCGTGACCTGGACGCGGAAACCGACCTGAGACCGAGGCACCAGCGGGTAAGGGGCCAGCGTCACGTAGATACCCCGGTCGAAGAGGAACCTCCCCACCGCGTCAATATCATCGGCGTTACCCAGCGGGCAGTTCGATAACGGGGTACCCCGACGTGTTGAGCGTCCGCAGGCCGAGTTTGGCGATATGGTCCAGGACCCGGCGGGTCTTCTGGCACAACGACGCGACGGATGTCGTCGCCCTCGAGCTCGTTGACATCGAACCCGGCCAACACGGTGGCCAAGGAAGCGGTGGGCGAGGGACCGGAGTAAAGATAGGGCGGGGCGGCGACCTTCAAATAGTTTTTTAGCGACGTCGGCAAAGCCAAAAAAGCAGCCAGTGAGGAATAGGACTTCGAGAACCCGGCCACCAGGACCAGGTTTTCGTAACTTTCGTTGTAATAACGGACGATGCTGTTGCCCCGGTACCCGTATGGCATATTTGGCGTCGGCGACTCCCCCACGATGCCGAAGCCGTGAGCGTCGTCGACGTACAACAGGGCGTCGTACTCACGACAGATGCGGGCGTAGAGAGGTAGGTCCGGCGCATTTCCCGTCATGCTGTTGACACCGTCGATGCAAAACACCTTCGTCACGTTGGCGGGCAAAGAACGTAGCACCTGGGCCAGGTGTTCGGGGTCGTTGGCCCGGACCCGGTGCAAGGACGCACCCGCTCCTCTGGCAATCGCGGCGCCCTCGTAAATGGTCTTGTGCGCCTGAGCGTCGACCAGTACCGCCCCCTGGCCCACGAGGAGAGGGATCACAGACATGTGAATGAGGGTGATGGTGGGAAGGACGAGCGTATCGGGAGCGCCCAGGAGCTCAGTAAGCCGCTCTTCGATCTCGACGTACGGGCGGGGGCTCCCCAGCAAGCGGGACCAGCTGGGGTGCGTGCCCCACCGTTGGACCGCAGGCGCTACCGAGGCCAGGATCTCCGGGTGCAGGTCGAAACCAAGGTAATTGCACGAAGCGAAATCGGACAACCAATGATTGCCGATGCGAATGCGCCGCCCCTGTACCTCGTCTATTACGGCGTCCATCATCGGATGGGAAAAACGCAGCCGTCTCCAGGTCGTCCCACCGGCTGTCTGACCTGGGGGACTCGGAAGGTAACGCGACGCCGTTCAGTTTCGTGGTGAAGTCGGCCGCAGCCAGGGTGGTAGCACTAGTCATGCCGCGGGGTCCTCCGTAGCGGCTTCGGCCCTGGACACGAGGGCGCCTGAGGTCATGAGGGGCAAGAGCTGGTCCATGCCTTCGGCCGACACCGGGCGGGCAAAGAAGTAGCCCTGCCCGTACATGCAACCGAGAGACCGCAACCCGTCGAATTGCTGGGCCTTTTCTATACCCTCAGCCACCGTGTCGAGGTTGAGGGAGTTGCCCAGCTGGACGATGACCTTGGCCAGGGCGGCGGCCTTGGCCGAATCGCCCACGTCGTCCACGAAGGACTTGTCTACTTTCAAAATATCTATGGGGAAACGCTTGAGGTAACTGAGCGACGAGTAACCGGTACCAAAGTCGTCGACCGCAAATGCGATCCCGAGCGCCTTCAGCTCGAGCATGCGGGAAATCACCGATTCTGCGTCCTGGACCAGTACGCTCTCGGTGATCTCGAGCACCAGGCAAGCGGGGTCGAGCCCCGAAACGTGCAAGGCGTGCGACACGTCCTCGATCAGCCCCTCGTGCTGGAAGTGCCGGGCCGAAATGTTCACGCTCATCCGCAGCCTTGCCGGCCAGGGCGTGAGCCTGCTGCCAGGTCCGGGCTTTTCGGCACGCCTCCTCGAGGACCCAGCCTCCGATCGGGATGATAAGGCCGGTCTCTTCGGCCAGGGGGATGAACTCGGACGGCAGAAAGTAAGCCCCGCTCCGGGTGCTGCCACCTGATCAGGGCCTCGACGGCAACGGCCTCGCCGCCGTCCAGGCTGACGATGGGCTGGTAGTGGAGGACGAACTCGCCCTTCGTCTACGGCCTTTTGCAGCTCGGCCGACCTTTCCAGCCGCTCGCTCACGGCCGCCTGCAAAGCCGGCTTGTAGACCTCGTAACAGTTCTTGCCCTCGGGCTTTGGCCGCGTACATGGCCACGTCCGCCGCCTGCATCAGCTCCGCAGGGTCCTCGGTCCCGCCTTTGCTGTAGGCGATCCCGATGCTGGCGTGGACGTTGACCCAACGGTCCTTGACCTGGAAAGGTGGCCGCAAGTCGGCCAGAACTCGCTCCGCCACCTGGCGGGCGTCGTCAGGGTCCTCGGTTTCCTCGAGCAGGATGGCGAACTCGTCCCCGCCAAACCGGGCTGCGGTGTCACCGGTCCGCAGCGACCCGATCAAGCGACTAGCCACGGCGACCAGGAGCTCGTCACCGGCGGCGTGCCCCAAACTGTCATTGATCAACTTGAAGTCGTCGAGGTCGAGGAACAGGACAGCCAGCGAGGTCACGGACCGGGCGGCGCGTTCAAGGGCGTGCTCCAACCGGTCCCGGAACAGGGCACGGTTGGCCAGACCGCTCAGGGCGTCGTGGAAAGCCTGGTGCTTCAGCTCCTCCTCCAGACCCTTGCGCTCTGTGACATCACGCAGTGTGAGGACAATTCCTTCCACTGTCGGGTCGCCAAGAAGGTTGTTGGCCACCACCTCGACGTGGCGCCAAGAGCCGTCCCCATGCCGGATGCGCCACTCCGCCGTTATCGACGTCCCGGCGCGGAACGCAACCCCGCCGTACGCCGCCACCGCTTGTTCCACGTCGTTCGGGTGCAGGAGGGACGTGAGCTGGATGCCCTCGAGAGCGCCTGGCCCGTAGCCGAGGATGCGCTGAGCCGAAGGCGTCTGGTAGGTGACCGTCGTGTCGGGCCGGGCGATGAGGATGACGTCGGAAGCGTTCTGCACCAATGTCTGAAAGCGGGCTTCACTCCGGCGGGCGTGGAACGCTTCTGTCAGCACCTCGCGGTCGAGGGCCAGGCCGACCTGGGCGGCCAGCGTCTCGAGCGTGTTGGTGAGGTCGACCGGTAGTTCGTCCGGGCTGCGGACGACGATGAGGCCCTTCAACTTCTCCGCCGTGACGAGCGGGCAGACGAACAGCTGCGTGGCTGGGCCGTGGCTCGAGGCGCTCGGTTCGGGCTCGGGAGCCCCACAGCGGACGGCCTGGCCGGCGGCCAGGCTCTCTTTGGCACCAAGTGGCAGCTCGGCCAGGTCGACTAACTGGCCGTTGTTGAAGGTGCCCGACCCGGCGACGATGGAAAAGACGCCGGGTTCGCGGGCCATGGCCAGGCCAATCGAGCAAAGGTGGGCCTGGCTCCCGACCAGTTCGCTTACGGCGCTGATCGTGGCGTCGTGGATCTCGTTGCGGCCGGGTGCCCCTACCAATTCGGCCGCCTCCCGGCGCAAGACCTGTTCCCGGGTCACGGCCCGCTGGTGTGCGTGGACCAGGCCGGACATGCGCAAGACGACAAGAAGGAACATGACCCCGGCCACCCCGGCCACCGCGGCGGCGTCGACCGGCTTTCCGGCCAGGCTCTCGATGAGGAGGGCAACGGGGGCAATGAGGGAGACCACGGCGAGCAAGGTGAGCCGTTCCCGGCTGGTCCGGGGCGGGCCCAGCAGCGCCGGCTTCGGAGAGCTCCCTCATAGACGGGTGCAGTGCAGCCGCACCCCAGCAGCTGTAGAAGAGGATCCAGCCGAGGTCGAACGGGTTACCGTCGTGCCAGTTCCAGCCAGTGTGCAGCCCGGCCAGCCCGTAGACCGAGTCGGCCACCAGTGTCCCCAGCGTCCCGATGGCCAGCAAGCGGCCGGCCGTGTTGCGCAGACCGCCGGCGCTCCACAGGTGGGCCAACATGGCCAGCAAGAGGATGTCGCCCAGCGGGTAGGCGGCGGCGGTGAAGCGGACGAGCAGGCCGCCCGGAGCGCGGACGTTCGGCCCGATCAAGAAGATCCAGGACAGCAGGCCGACCCCGACCGTAATGATGAGGCCGTCGAGCACGCTGGCGTGGTCGCCGCCGGGCACCCGGGAGCGGGCCAACAGGAGCAGGCCGACGGCCAGCACCGGGTACATGGTGATGTAGATGGCATCGACGAACGAGGGGAACGGGATGTTGTTCTGGCCCATGATCTGGTGCCAGGACTTGTAGATGGTGTCCCCGGTAATGAAGAGCAGCACCCCGGCACCCATGAACCACCAGGCCAGCGGTGCCTTCGGCCGGTACCCGTGAGCGCCGTAGGCGATGGCGGCCACCGCCGACAGGCCCAGCACGGCCCAGGCCGGGACCTGCCCCGTCCACTCCATCCACGGGACCACGCCCAGGATGCGGGGGTGGCCGGAAGGGATGCCGAACGGGAAATAGATCAGGGCGAGGACAGCCTCGAAAGCAAGGAACCACTTCCAGGCGTTCGTGGGCACGCTCGGCGCGGCGCGCCCGGAAGGACGGGCGGCCGGACCGGCCGCGTCGGTGACTATGGGCAGGGGGACGCGGCTGACGGCCTGGCTGCTCACCTCAGTACCATCGGCCGCTCAGGCTCGAACTTGAACTGATTACCCACCGCGACCCGGCTGGCCTAGATGACTTCTGTCACTTCAGGCTTTCTGCGCCGACCACGGCCGGCACACGTAGCGATGGTGGTAGGTGCCCTTCCCGGACGAACCGGGCACTTTAGGCGCATCTCGTGCGGCTAGTGCCATCCAGGTCGGTCCCGGCCCGTATGCCGGATGATGGTTAATGCCCGGACCGTGACCAGGCCTGCCCGCCACGGGGCTGACCGGCCGGTTGGCAATGGTCGGGGCTACGTTCATGATGCGTGAGGCTTCATGATGAGCAAGGGCTCGACGTCAACGAGCGTCCGGCCCGGAGGACGACACTGAGCACCTGCGATAAGACAAACAAGAGCGCCAATGGCTGAGCTACTGGTCGTCGCCTTCCTCGGCGGCCTTATAACCGGCATCTCGCCGTGCATCGTCCCCGTCCTGCCTGTGGTTGTGGCCGGTGGGTCGACCGGCGCCAGCTGGCGGCGGCCGGTACTGATCATTGCCGGCCTCGTGGTCAGTTTCAGCCTTACGGTCCTGCTCGGTAGCGCCATCCTCAGTGCCCTCGGCCTGCCTCAGGACTTCCTGTACTGGCTCGGCATCTCGCTTTTGCTGGTCCTGGCCCTGGGCCTGATCGTGCCGGCGATCGGGGACTGGGTGGAACGGCCGTTCAGCCGGCTGGGCTCGTCCAGGTACGCCCGCTCGGGCGGCGGCTTTGTGCTCGGCCTCAGCCTGGGCCTCGTCTTCGTGCCCTGCGCCGGCCCGGTCTTGGCCGCCATCTCGGTCGCGTCCGCCAACCACCGTGTGAACGCGTCATTGTTGGCCGTTACGCTCTTCTACGCCCTGGGGGCCGCCATCCCGTTGCTGGTCCTGGCCGGCATTGCCCAGCGGGCCACCACACGTTGGAAAGGAGTACGGCGCCATCTGCCCGTCCTGCGTCAAGCGGCCGGGGTCGTCTTGGCGGCGACCACGATCGCGATAGCCTTTGGGCTGTTCGACCCCCTTCAACGTGACGTCCCGGGGTATACGTCGGCGCTGGAGAACAGGGTTGAGAGCGGGTCCGGAATTTCCTCGCAACTGCACGGTCTCAGTGGCGAGCACGCCAACAAGTTTGCCGAAAAGGCACAGGACGGCAAAAAGACCAAGGAAACGACGGCGGCGCCATTGCCTGTCCTCGGCCGGGCTCCTAACTTCGTCGGCATTGTGGCCTGGCTCAATACGCCCGGCGACAAGCCCCTGACCCTGGCCGAACTCAGAGGCAAAGT
Source organism: uncultured Acidimicrobiaceae bacterium (assembly GCA_963749305.1). Classification (GTDB taxonomy): domain Bacteria; phylum Actinomycetota; class Acidimicrobiia; order Acidimicrobiales; family Palsa-688; genus Fen-671. The sequence goes on along the minus strand of CAVVMN010000005.1, from coordinate 168,612 downwards.
CGTCCTGATCGATTTCTGGACCTATTCGTGCATCAACTGCCAGCGCGCTCTGCCACACGTAGAGGCCTGGTACAAGGACTACCAGAAATACGGGTTTGTGGTGGTCGGGGTCCACACGCCGGAGTTTGCATTCGAGCACGTACTTTCCAACGTGCGGGCGGCGGCCCGGAACCTGGGCGTTGATTATCCCGTCGCCGTCGACAGCAATTACGCCACCTGGGACGCCTGGGCTAACCAGGCGTGGCCCGCCGACTACCTGATAGACGCGAAGGGCAACGTCCGGGCCACCAGCGTCGGAGAGGGCGGGTACGCGTCTATAGAAGACGACATAAGGGAACTGCTGACGGCCAATGGCGTGTCGCACCTCCCCCCACCTACCGACGTCGCCAACAAGACCCCGACGTCGACCATAACGCCCGAAAGCTACCTCGGGTACAACGAGATCGCCTACAACGTCGGTTCCGCGGTTGTCGATAACAAGCTGGCTCTTTATCACGGCTTGACGGTGGTCCCGCTCGACAACTTTGCTTTTATGGGCTGGTGGAGCGACCACGCAGAAGAGGCCACGGCGGGCAACAGTGCCGCCATTACCATTCATTTCAGCGCCAATGACGTCTACCTCGTAATGGGGGGCACCGGCACCGTGGGCGTGTCGTTCGAGGGCCGCCCGCTGCCAACGGTGCACGTCAGCGGAGTGCCCAGGTTGTACACACTATTTTCAGGAAAACCGCTGAGCTCGGGCAACCTTCAATTAACCTTTTCGCCGGGTGTGCAGGCCTACGACTTCACGTTCGGCTAAAAAATGAGGACCGACCTTCGTCACGCCAGCGATGTCGTATTGGCGATGGCTGTCGCCCGCTGGGACCAGGAAGCGCTGGCAGAGGTGTACCGCCGCAACGCAGGCCCGGCCTTCGGGTTGGCCCGGCGGGTGCTGGGGGACGGCGCCAACGCCGAGGAGGCGGTCCAAGAGGTGTTCCTCAGGTTCTGGAAAGAGCCCGCCCGGTTCGACCCGGACCGAGGGACGTTGCGGGCCTTCTTGCTCGCCCAGGTGCATTCCCGCGCCGTCGACCTGCTGCGCTCTGACATAGCCCGCCGGCGGCGAGAAGAACTGGAGGCTCGCGGTGCCGTGCCCGGCCCGAACGACGTCGAGCAGGAATTCTGGGATCTGGCGACGGCCGAGGTAGTCCGGGAAGCTCTGGGCTCACTGCAACCAGCGGAACGCAGCGCCATCGAGCTGGCCTACTTCGAGGGCCACACCTACCGGGAAGTGGCCACCATCCTCGGTCAGCCTGAGGGCACCGTGAAGAGCCGGATCCGTTCGGGCATGCGCCGGATGCAGGACTCGCTAGCCGCCAAAGGGCTGGTCATCGGTAAAGTCCAACCCGCGGAGGAGGCTCCCTGATGGCGGTGCTGGACCACGAGGAGGTCTCTGAGATGCTGGCTACCTACTCTCTCGACGCCCTACCACCCGAAGAGGCGGCGCTGGTGGAACAGCACCTGGCGGATTGTCCCCGCTGCCGTGCGGAACTGGCCGAGCTCCGCGAAGTGGCGGGGCTGTTGGGCGGCTCGGCCACCAGCCCACCCGAGGGGCTGTGGGACCGGATTGCCTCGGAACTGACCGAGCCGGCGGCCGAGCCACCGGAGGCGCCCCCGTTGCGGCCGATCGGTTCGGCCCGGAAGGCGCGGGCCTGGCGAGTCGCCGCCGCCGGCCTCGCCGCTGTCCTCCTCGCCGTGTTGGGGGTCCTCAGCTACAGGGTGGTCAACCTCGACAACCGCGTCGGACAGCTCCAGTCCGCCCTCGGCCAGCACGGGCCCAGCCAGCAGGTCACCCTCGCTCTGGCCGACCCGGCGCACCGCAACGTACAGCTCACAGCCAAAAGCTCCACCACGCACGCCGATGTGGTGGTGCTGCCCGATGGCCGGGCCTACTGGGTCGACGATGACCTGGCCGCGTTGCCCCCGGGCCGCACGTACCAGCTATGGGCGCTGTCTTCGGGCAGAGTGGTGTCCCTTGGCGTGCTAGGCCGGTCGCCGGAGAGCGTCCCTTTCAGGGTGGAGCGGACCATGACTGAGCTAATGGTCACCGCTGAACCTACCGGAGGCGTCCCCGCTCCCACTACAGCCGTCCTGGTCGCGGGGCCGGTCTCGCTCTAACACCCCGATCGCCTTCACCATTGGGCCTCGAAGGCCCCCTTCAGACCCTGGCAGGGTGAGCCAGCACGCCGTTGTACTGGCTCACCCTGGTTGGGTGCTGCGCCGGTTCCCAGGGCCGGTTCCTAGGGCCGGTTCCTAGGGCCGGTTCCTAGGGCCGGTGCCTAGGAGCCGGTGCCTAGGAGCCGGCGCGCGCCCAAGAAATGCGCCGCAGGACGGCATGGCCGGCGGCTGCCGGAGTGGGCAGGTCCGAGACGTGAACGGGCCAATGCGCCTCGACCCCCCGGCTCTGCCAGTAGCCGAAGCCCAGTACGGCCCCGAAGATCAAGTGGCCGGCGAGGGCGAGGGTGAGGGTCGTGAACGAGAGGGGGAACAGGGCGCGGCCCCCCGGGGCCAGCAGGTCAGTCAGGACCAAACCGGTCCAGACCGGGCAGACCGCATAGGCGAGGCCGAGGGCCATAATGCGCCGCACGCTCCATGTCCCGGCGCCCAGTGTCGCGGCCAGGACGAAAAAGGCCACAGCAATGCCGCCCCCATCGCCTACGTAACGCCACAGGTAGCCGACGAGGACGTTGGAATGGCCGCCGGCGGCCCAACCGCCCACGGCCGGGAAGAAGTCGCTCCACCAGTGCGCCGCATAAACAGTCGGGAGGCGCAAAGCGTCATAGCCGGCGCAAGCAACGAGGCCCCACAGGAACCCGGCCAGCACGACGCGGTCGGAACGGTCGGGCCGGGCAACAATGAACAGCGCTAGCGCGGCCACCAATGGGAGCAGTACGAACAAGGCCACCGTCCGCAGCGACACCAGCCAGAAGACGTGCGCTGAAATCGCCAGCACTGGTATGGACGCCACTGCGAGGTGCACGTTGACGCGGGCCAGCCAGGTTGCCGGCGCAAAGCGCCGGGACATTCCTGGGGGACCTGGCGCCCGCTCATCGACGTCGGGTTGTCCTGCGCCGGCGGGGGCGACAGGACGGTGGGCGGGGAACCCGGCCAACCGGAAATCACGGCGGCCAATAGGGACGATTGTCTGGTCCATTTTTTCCTTTCGGAGGGGGTGATTAATGGGCGCGTGCATTCATTCACGTGGCTTCACCTTGGAGACGAAGGGCTCGGTGCAAATCCGTTGTAAGCACACGGAAATCCCTTGTTCGCCGGCCCGCTGGACAGGCCAAATTCTCTTACGACCTACCCAGATAAAACCGGTCCCGGTCAAATACCGCTTAATTGTGTGAACTCGTTCACGCCATTCTGAGGGCCAGGGGCGCTCGGAGCGTCCGCGCCACGTCTACGCCACTTTGGCAGCATCGGTTCTTGACATAGTGCCAAAGTGGTGCCATAATGGTGTCATGGACCTCGGACCCTACGTCGACAACATCCAACGCCAGCTCGCCATAACCGCTGATGCTTCAGGTGAGGAGGCCCGCATGCTGGCCGAACGGCTTACCGCCCCCCTGGACGCGGCCGTCCGGCTCACGTTGCAGGACGTGCTGGCGGCGGCGGCGGACGAGATCACCTGCGAGTTGGCACCAGGTTCGGTCGAATTGCGCCTGCGCGCCCAGGGCCCCGAGTTCGTCGTCACAGTGCCGCGCGACCAAGCCGCCGGGGCCGCGGACGAGGAGGGTAGCGACGACGTGCCCGGCATCTGGCAGGTCGCGCCAGGTCTGCTCGATGGAGACGAGGGCTCCATGGCGCGGGTCAACCTGCGCTTGCCCGACCAGCTCAAGGCTCGTGTCGAGCAGGCGGCCAGCAGCGAAGGCATGTCGGTTAATGCCTGGCTGGTGCGCGCCGCCGCCGCCGCGCTGGAGCCCGCCGGTTCGGCTCGCCGGCGTGAACGACGAGCCCCTCGGGGCAGCCAGCATTACGTCGGCTGGGGGCGCTAACTCAGCTCTCAGCTCAGCGCCGGAAAGGCGCCTCTCGAGCCAACCCGTAGCAAGAAACCTTTCCAAACCACCAAAAAGGAGAACCTCCATGTCAACTTTCGATACCCCCGCGCCCATTTCCGCCCTGGTCGAGCTCGGAGTGGGTGAGCTCCGGGTGATCGCCAGCGACCGCCCTGACACTGTCGTCGAGGTGCGGCCGACCAACCCGGCCAAGCAGTCCGACATCACCGCCGCCGAACAGACGCGGGTCGAGTACGCCAACGGCAACCTGATGGTAAAGGCGCCGAAGGGCTGGCGCCAGTACACGTTCCGGGGTGGGAACGAGTCAGTCGACGTCCAGATCGAGTTGCCAGCCGGTTCCCGAGTTCAAGCCGAGGCCGGCGTGGCCGCCTTCCGCTGCCAGGGGCCGCTTGGAGAGTCCCGTTTCAAGACCGGTGTGGGCGACGTCCAGCTCGAACAAGTGGGCGCCGTGCAGGTAAAAACCGGTAGCGGTGACGTCTCGGTGGACAGTGCCTCCGGTCACGCTGACATTACGACCGGTTCGGGAGCAGTGCGGGTGGGGGCCATCGGCGCCTCTGCCACCATCAAGGACTCCAACGGCGACATCTGGGTCGGCGAAGTCAGCGGGGATTTGCGCGCCAGTGCGGCCAACGGCGAGATAACGGTCGAGCGGGCCAACTCCACGGTGGTGGCTAAAAGTGCCAACGGCCCCGTCCGCCTTGGCGAGGTCGGCCATGGCGAGGTCACAGCCCAAACCGCAAACGGCAGCCTCGAGATAGGGGTACGTGACGGGGTCGCCGCTTGGCTGGACCTCAAGACGCATTACGGCACGGTGTACAACAGCCTGGACACGGTTGAGGCCCCCGCTACTGGCGACGCCACCGTCGAAGTCCGCGCCCGTACCGCCTTTGGGGACATAACCGTCCGGCGTGTAAGCAAAGCTTAAGGAGGAAAGATAGTGGTTGCCATCGAGGTCGACAGGCTCAGAAAATCGTACAAAAAAGTTGATGTGCTGAAAGACGTTAGCTTTGAGGTCGAAAAAGCATCTATCTTTGCTCTGCTCGGCAGTAACGGCGCGGGCAAGACCACAACGATCAATATTCTGACAACGCTCATAAAAGCCGATGGTGGTACAGCGATTGTCGATGACATTGACGTTGCCGAGCAGCCCGGTAAGGTGCGCCAGCGTATCAGCCTGACGGGCCAGTTTGCTGCCGTCGATAACAGGCTCACAGCTCGCGAGAACCTCAAGCTGATCGGAGATCTACGGCACATAGAAGACCCCGGCAAAACAGCCGCAAAGCTACTGGATAAGTTTGACCTGGTCGATGCGGCCGACCGCTCCGTCCAGACGTTCTCAGGCGGCATGCGGCGCAGGCTGGATATCGCGATGAGCTTAATCGGCAACCCCTCGGTCATCTTCCTGGACGAACCCACCACCGGGCTTGACCCCGAGGGCCGCAACGACATGTGGCAGACGATCCGGGCATTGGCGCAGGGGGGCACGACGGTGTTCCTTACCACGCAGTACCTGGAAGAAGCCGATCAACTGGCCGACAAGATCGCCGTCTTGCACCAAGGCAAAATTGTCGCCAGCGGGACCGCCAGCGAACTGAAGAAGCTGGTCTCGGGGAGTCGTATTGACTTTGTCTTCGTCAACGAAACACAGCGCAATGCCGCCGAGGCACTACTGGCAAAACAGTACCAGGTGGCGGCCAGCGACACAGTCACGCTCACGGTCTCAACCGACGGCAGTAGTTCGCAAGTAGCGCAGCTCTTCGTGGACCTTCGGGACAGCAACATAGAACTGCCCGAGTTCTCGCAGAAAACACCGACGCTAGAGGATGTATTTCTAAAACTTGTTGGCACCAATAAGGAGGGAAAATAGCATGCAAGTCGTAAGCGACACCTGGACCATGACGAAGCGCAGCTTCCGTCACATCACGCGCAGCCCTGACACAATTATCACGGTTGTGCTCATGCCCATCGGGCTTATGCTGTTGTTTGTCTACGTGTTCGGCGGCGCGTTCGGTCCCCGCACGGGTATAAAGTATATTAATTTCATCACGCCGGGGATCATCGCCATGACGGTCGCTAGCGGTATCGCCTATGCCGCCGTCCGCTTGAGCATGGATATGCAGAGCGGGATTATCAACCGCTTTCGCACTATGCCAGTCGCTCCGTCATCCATTTTGGGTGGCCAAGCCATGTCGTCGACCCTGTCCAACCTGCTTTCGTGCCTGCTGGTACTGGCCGTGGCGTTCGCTGCCGGTTTTCGTACTAACGCCAACCTTGGTGCCTGGCTGCTCTTTGTAGGCATACTCGTGCTGCTTACGCTGGCACTGACGTGGATGGCGCTGTTCTTCGGTCTACTGGCCAAAACTATGGAAGGCGCCGGCGCGTTCAGTTATATCCTGTTGCTGCTCATTTTCATCAGCCCGACGTTCGTACCGACGTCTTCCATGACCCAGGTGTTGCGCGGCTTCTCCCAACACCAGCCCATGACCCCGATTGTCGAAACGATGCGTTCGCTGCTGGGCAATGGCACTGCCGGCTCTGAAGTCTGGGTCGCTTTCGCCTGGATCGTGGGCATCTTGGTAGTGATGTATGTCGCATCGCTGGTGGTCTACAAGCGCAAGACCATCACCGTAAGCAACTAGCGACGTCCGCCCGAGGGCCATATTTGGTGCCATCGCAACTAACAAGGGCCCCTTTACACCTGCGGGAAAAACTGATATCACTTTGATAGGTGCCGGGAGTGCCGGCGTAGCAGGTCACAGGAGGCATACCGATGGAGGCATCAACCGTGAACGCTACTCAGCCGAGCATGCCGGCAAGTTCCCCCGACGAGCGGCGGTACGCCTCAGGGCCCGGATTTCCCTTCCTGGTCGGCGCCGTCGCCCTCTACATTGCCGGCGTCGTGCTCGTCGTCCACAACACCACCGCCGATAAGTGGGCCGGGGTGGCGCTACTGGCGCTGGGCGCCGTCAGTTCCGCTGGCCTCACGTCCATAACCCCCGGGCAAGTGCGGGTCGTCCAGCTCTTCGGAGGCTACCGGGGCACCGTCCGCACCCCCGGCCTGCGCTGGGTCAATCCGCTAGCTCAGCGGCGCAAGGTCTCGGTCCGCGTTCGCAACAAGGAGACGCCGACGGTCAAGGTCAACGATGCCGACGGGAACCCGATCGAGATCGCCGCCGTCGTGGTCTGGCAGGTACGGGACAGCGCCCGGGCCACCTACGGCGTCGAAGACTTCGTGGCCTTCGTCAACACGCAGAGCGAGGCCGCCCTCCGTCATGTGGCCAACAGCCACCCGTACGACAACAGCGGCGGCTTCACCCCCTCGCTTCGCGACCACACGGACGACGTGGCCCAACAGCTCGCTGAGGAGATTGCTGACCGGGTCGTGCCCGCCGGGGTCGACATCCTCGAGGCCAGGATCACCCGCCTCTCTTACGCACCCGAGATTGCCCAGGTCATGCTGCAGCGCCAACAGGCCAACGCCATCGTGGCCGCCCGGTCCCGGATCGTTGAAGGGGCCGTCGGCATGGTGGAGATGGCTCTCAAGCGCCTATCGGAACACGACGTCATCGAGCTGGACGAAGAACGCAAAGCCGCCATGGTCTCCAACCTCATGGTCGTCCTGTGCGGCGACCGGGGCACCCAGCCCATCGTGAACGCCGGGTCCCTCTACCAGTAACCGCGCCCAAGTAGGCGTTCACCGCTCGGGCCAGTAGCACCAGTAGCGCTGTGGCTGATACCGGAGGAATGGAGCGCAAAAGCGTATTGCTTCGCCTCGACCCCAGCGTCCACGACGCCTTGGCCCGCTGGGCCGCCGACGAGTTGCGGAGCACCAATTCTCAGATCGAGTTCATCTTGCGCCGGGCTCTCACCGACGCCGGGCGTGAAGCGTCCCCGGCCCCCTACCCAAGCGCGGCCGTCCGAGGAAAGAGGACACCACAGACAAATGACACCCGATGGAGCCTCTGCCGCTAGGCGATGGTGGACCGGTGCGATGGTGGAGGGGTGCTTACCCGTCCGAGCCAGTGGCCCGCTGGTCGGGCTCGATCCCGAACGCCCGCTTGAGCGCGGCGCGAATTTCCTCTGCCGACAGGCCCTCGAGGACGCCAGCGAGCTCCGGATCCTGGATCGTGGTGGAAACATCCCCGACCTTGAGCTCTACCGCTGGCCCGGGCACGGCATCGCTGGTGCCGGCCACCCCAACCTGGGCCAAAGCCGCCGAAATAGCGTCGTGGCTGACGCCCAGAGCGCTGAGCGCCTTGCACACTTGGCTATCGGGGTCGGCCAGGATCCCCAATAGCAGGTTGGCGGTGGTCATCGGCGCTTGGCCCGCCAGTTGCCGCGCCCGGTCCATTGCCTGCATGACCGCCGGTGATCGCACGCGGGTGAAGGCGGCTGCCCCCGATACGAGGTCTAGGACCCGGCCCCGCAACTGGCTGGCCATGTCCCCAACCAGGTCTTTGAGCCGGTTGTCCTTGGCCTCGGGGTCGTCGCCCAGCTGGAGGACGCCGAGTAGCAGGTGCTCGGTGCCGATGTAGTTGTGGCCGAGCTTGAGAGCCTCGCGGAGCGACAGCTCCAGGGTCTTTTTGGCCTGCGGGCTGAAGGGGATCTTGTCGAGCCGGCCGGCATTGGGCATCGGCGAGACGGCTTCGATGAAGCGCTCGCGTATGACGGCGTAGCGCACGCCCGCCTCGTTCAAGGCCGTCGACGCCACCCCCTCCCCTCTGGCCAGGCCGAGCAGGAGGTGCTCGGGTCTGATGAACGGGTGCTCGAGGGTGCGAGCCTCCTCCTGGGCTATGACCAGGACCCGGCGGGCTTTGTCTGTGAAGCGTTCGAACATGTCCTCACTGTACTGTCCCTGTCAAGACACTATTAAATGATAGGGTTGCGCACAATGGCAGCCGGAGACGGTGACAGCGACATGGAGCGCCAGGGTGGTCGCCCGGGCCGGGGTCTCGACGGCCCGTTCGGGGGTCTCGAAGGCGACGATGACCCTGGGCGGGACGATGACGGAGTGTCGTCGGGGGTTGACTGGGACGACATGCTGGCCCAACTGGCCAACCAGCCCGTAGAGGAGGGTTGGGTCACCCTGCAGGAGGCGTCGAACGCCGCCGGCGTGTCCCGCTCGACCCTGCGGTCCTGGTACCGCGCCTCTCTGATCCCGTCGCGTATGGTGGCCGGCACCCACGGGCCTCAACGGATGGTCCCCCTCGAAGCCGTGGTTGACCGGGCGCTCCGCTCATCGCGCGCTCGCCGGCAGTTAGAGAACGCTCGTTCACTGGAGGCGGAGCTCGACGCCCTCCGCCTTAGGGTAGAGGCCATAGAGCGGCACCTTGGCCTGGGCTGATCATCGCTACGGTTATCCCGTGAAATACTTCTTGACGGACGCCGGTTCGGCGGACGACGGGTGGCCGGCGGGCGGGTGGCCGGATGGCAGGTGGCCGGCGGCCAAGTTGACGGGCGGGAGGTCGACGGCGGGGTGATAGGTCATGAAGGGGGGCCAGCCCTTGGCGCCGCCCCTCTGACGGACGGAGCGAAGAGCGGCCGACAACCTTTCAAGCTCGACGCCGGGGGGTACCGGTTGGCGCTGCTCGTCCTGCTCACGCTGCTGGCCGTGGTCGGCTTGCACGCCAGCATCCCCCGGCCGGCATGGGGTAGCCACACCAAGCTTCACGACGCCGAGGTGACCGGCGCCCTGGAAGCCATAGCCATCGTGCTGTTCCTCGTCCTGGTAGTGCGCAACCGGCGTGGCCTCGAGAGCCAACCCTTGGTCGCCCGGCTGCGTACCGCCCTCATGTACGTCCTGGGTGCGGGCATCCTGGCCCTGGCTATCACCTTGGTTGACTTGCTGGTCAACATCCATCCGCCCAGCGGGACGGGGCGAGCCGTCCGGAGCGCCCCGGTGGCGCCACCGTTGCGCTTGCGGCTCCCCAAAGCGTCCGCTCTGGGCAGCTCGAACCTCCGCCTCAACGACGTGCTCTACTTTCTGGTCGCCGCGTTGTTGCTGGCCACCATCGTGGCCATCTCCGTCAAGGCGCTTCGCAACCGGCGCCTGGAAGTACTGCCCGAGCTCGAGCCCCCTGCCGAGGACTACGGCGACACATTGCACGAAGCAATCATGGGCGGTCAGCGGGCTTTGGCCGAGCTTGACGACGCACGAGCGGCGATCATCGCCTGCTACGTGGCCATGGAACAGAGCCTGGCGCGGGCGGGCACCGCACGGTCGGTGGCCGAGACCCCGGACGAGCTGCTGGCCAAAGCGGCCGGACAGCTCCTGGTCAGCACGGGCGCGGCATCGAACTTGACATCACTTTTCTACGAAGCCAGGTTTTCCAGCCACCCCCTGGACAGCAGCCAGAAGGAGGCGGCCGAACGGGCCTTGGCCGAGCTGGCCTCAGAGCTCGACCATCGACGCGTCGTGGGCTCGGGGGCCGAGTTGTGAAACCGGGCTCCGGTACTCGGCCCGGCGTTCGGCCCGGCCCTTGGCGGGCCGCCCGGCCCGAGCTCGTGGTGGCCGTGGTGGCGGTCGCCGCTTGTGCCATTTCCGCGTATGCGGTGGCCGGCGGCCCCGCCGCCGTACTGGTGGTTGTGGTCTCCTCGGCGGCCGCCCTGGGTGTGTTGAGCCTCCTGCTGCCCACCGAGAGACGACGCGCCGGCGTCGCCGGAAGCGCCGGAAAACCGGCGCCCACCGAAAACGTCGTTCATCAATTACTGGCGTATGAGAAGGGGTTTGACCGACGCCATGTCATCGACGGCTGCTTATCGGGCTGGGCTCGGGCCCGATCTCGAGCACGTCCTGGCCGCCCGGCTCTCGGAGCATCACGGCGTCAGCTTGTACGGCCAACCGACGTGGCCCGGAGCATCTTCTGCGCCAATACGAGGGACGCCGAACTTTGGCCGTGGGTCGACCCGGCCAGCAGGGCCGCAGGTGACGCTGATGGCCCCGGCATCCCACCCAAGATCCTCGCCCGCCTGGTGCAAAGACTGGAGCAGCTGTGAACGGAACGCCGCGCACGCCGAACGAGACCGCGAAAGTCTGCAGCCAGGTGCTGGACGAGATCGAACGCGCCGTAGTGGGGCGCCGGCGCAGCCTCGAACTGGTCCTCATCGGCATCCTGGCCGCCGGCCACATCCTGCTCGAGGACCTCCCGGGATTGGGCAAGACGCTCATCGCCCGGTCGTTCGCCAAGGTGCTGGGGCTGGATTTCGCCCGTATCCAATTCACTCCGGACATGCTGCCTTCCGACGTGGTAGGCGCCCCGTTCTACAACCAGAGGACCGGCGAGATGGTGTTTCGGCCCGGCCCGGTGTTCACCAACCTGTTGCTGGCGGACGAGATAAACCGGACTCCTCCCAAAACCCAGGCTGCGCTGCTGGAGGCGATGGGCGAAAGCCAGGTGAGCGCCGATGGTGAGACCATGCGCTTGCCGCAACCCTTCATAGTCCTGGCCACAGACAACCCGATCGAGTACGAGGGGACCTACGAGCTGCCCGAGGCCCAGCTTGACCGCTTCGTGATGAGGTTGCGGCTCGGTTACCTGGAGCCCGACGACGAGGTCGCCATGGTGCAGCGACGGCTCGACCGGGGCCGGGAGAACGTCGAGCTGTCCCAGGTCATCGACGCCAGCGAGCTGCTGGCCATGCGGGACGCCCTCGAGCAGGTGGAGGTAGCGCCCGACCTGCTCGATTACGCCGTTGCGATCGTCAGGGCGACCAGGGACCACCCGCAGATCCAGGTTGGCGCCAGCCCGCGCGGCAGCCTGTCCCTCGTGCAGCTGGCTCGGGGGGAGGCGCTCATGCGTTTGCGCGACTACGTCATCCCGGACGACATCAAACAGATTGCGGTGCCAACGCTGGCTCACCGGGTGGTCTTGAGACCAGAATTGTGGGTCCGCCAGGTCAGCGCTGACGACGTCATCGCCGGCGTTCTCTCGACGGTGCCCACCCCGCGTACCGACCCCTCGGTTTACGCCCAAACGCGGCCAGCAGAGCCGGCCGCCGAGCGACGATGACCCAGACAGGGATAGGCCATGCCGTGGTCAATCGTCAGCTCAAATGGAAGATCTCGCGGCACGCACGGCGTTTGTCGCTGGTAGCACTGGCCGGTCTGGCGCTGGCCGTAGTGACCAGACGGCCGGAGTTCGTCGCCGTCGCCGCTCCCGCTCTGGTCGTGCTCAGCACATGGCGGGACGCCAAAGCTGACGCCATAAAAGTGGGCGTTCATTTGAGCGCGACGAGGGTGTTCGAGGGTGAGCAAGTGGCCGTCGAGGTGACGGTGGCCGGCAGCGGCGAGAGCGCCCTCGAGGTGGTCCTCCATCCCTCGGATGGCATCGAGGTGGTCCGGGGCCACGACAGGGGGGCCACGAACCCGGTAACCCTGTCCCTGGCCGTGACCCGGTGGGGGCGGTACTTGCCAGGGTTCGTCGAGGTCGTGGTCTGGGACAGGTGCCGCCTGTTCGAGGCGCACAACTTTGTGCCTCTACCGGAGCTCGACTGCTACCCCTTGCCGGCCCTGCACCGCCGGGCCGTCGTCCTTGGGCCGCTGGCCAGCCGGGCCGGCGATCATCGTTCCCGTTCCCCTGGCGATGGCACGGAGTTCGCCGGCGTGCGAGAGTACGCGCCCGGCGACCGCCAGCGCAGCATCAACTGGGGAGCGACAACGCGCCGCGGCCGGCTGCAGGTGAACACCTTTGCCGCCGAGCGGTCCCTCGACCTGGTGCTCGTGGTTGACGCCACTTCTGACGTCGGCGAGGTGGGCTCTACGACAGTGGACCATGCCTTGCGGGGAGCGCTCGGCGTGGCCCGCACCTACCTGGACGCCCGGGACCGGGTAGGGATGGTCTTTTTCGGTGAGCGCATGCGTTGGCTGGCCCCCGGCATGGGGGATAGGCAGTTCTTCCGGCTGATGGACGCCGCTCTGGCAGGACGAGCGGGCTGGTCGTCAGGCAACGACATCACCCGGCTTCCCCGCGCTGCGCTTCCCCCGGGCGCGGCGGTGGTCGCATTTAGCCCACTGCTGGATCCCAAGTTCGTGGAGACCCTCCGAGACCTGCGCCAGCGAGGGTTCTCGGTCATCGTGGTCGACGTGCTCGAGGTGGCCCCCACCGGGACCCGGGACAAGTTGGACCGCCTCACGCAACGAATATGGCGCCTGGAACGCCAGGCCCTCATGTTCTCGATCCAGGAACTGGGGATCACGGTGGTGAGCTGGTCCGGGAAGGGCGAGCTCGTCTTGCCCCAGCGTCGCGGCCGGCAGCCCGCAGGCGCCCGCCGGTGAGGTACATAGGGGCCGTAGCCCTACTCGGCGCCGCCTGTACCGTCTGGGCGGCCATCCCGCTGCACGGGACAGGAGCTCCCGGGGTGGTCCTGCTCCTGGTGGCTGCCTTCTGCGTGGCTGCCGGGTTGCTCCGCCTTGGGCGTAAGGACACGGGCCAGCAGGAGCGGTACCTTCTCCCCGGGGCGCTCATGTCGTTGGCTAATTCCGCCAACGACCTGTTGCTCCGGGCCGGGTGGGAGACCGGCGCGGCGGTGGCCGTCGTCGTCCTCGAAGCTGTGCACCCGAGCCGGCCGTGGCATACGGGATTTCTCGCCGTCTTGGTGACCTGCTACCTCTTGGCCGTCCACCAAGCGGAGTCCGCTATACCCGCGGCTGTGTTCAGAGGTCAGGCCAGAGTGCTACTAACCAGCCTGGCGCTCGTGGTAGTGGCCACTGCCGTAGCCATGGTCCCGGCCAGCGCGGCCCAGTCCGGATGGCTGGAGATCCTGGCCGCTTTGGCCGCAATGACGGCTGGTGCCCTGGCTCTACCGATTTAGCGCTCTAAACCCGGTGGCGGGTTGCCGCGGCCTCAGTCGTACGCGCTCGTGCCGGTCGCTCCGGACGCACCAATCAGCACCGAGACCAGAATGCCGAGCGGAAATGTGCCCCAATAACTCAGATGGATGCCAATGTTGCCCAAGAACAGCATGAGCAAGAATGTGGCCGGAAAAGTGGCAAGGAGGAAAAGCAGGATGCCTACGATAAGCGCTCTTAACATGAAACCCTCCGTTCTTTCTCACAACCATGGCTCCTTTGGCACCTAATCGGGATCCTGTGGGAGCTCTGGCGCGAACTATACGCGGCGGGCGAAGCAGAACCGGGTATTTGAGGAGGTGCCCGGGAACCAGGCAAGTTTGGGCCGGAAAGTCACCACCCGATCAGGGCCGGCGCCCGTTGCGCCCTCCCGAACCCCGGTAGGGTGCGCCGGGATCCCATTCCTGGCCGGGTGGCTCACGGGCTGGCGGGGTAAAGGCCGAAAGGGGCAGGCGCACCGCACAACGGTGCCGGTGCGAGACGTACGCGGCCTGGCAAATTTCCAGCGCCCGTAGGGAAAGTTCCGCCAGTTCGTTCTGCGGCTCCCCTTTTTCCACCATGTCGGCCAGCATCTCGAGATAGACCTGGTGCGCAGTCGAGGTGAGCGCAGGCGTCACTGTGACCAGGGCCGGCGAGTGGGCTGGGCCGCCGGTGCGGAGCCAATAACGGTCTTCCCATCCCCAGAATTCGATGCTGCCGAGGCTCCCGTAAAAACGGTAGACCAGATCTTTGCCGCCCCGAGCCGGTCTGACGTCGTCGCCCGTCTGCATCACAAGCCGCACGCCGGACCGGGTAACGCCATAGGTTACCGCCTCGGTTTCCACCTCGATACCGTCGCGATACGTGTGGCTGGAAACATCGCAGGCTGCGAAAACGCTCTGTACATCGTCGTCGCGAAGGGCAGCTAAAGCGAAATCCACCCAGTGCACACCGGCATTCATCAAGTCCCAGCCCGCACATTCGATCTCGACGAGCTCCAGATCTCCGAGATCTCCTTCAAAGATGTGGCCCAGTACCTCCTTGGAAGCGGGCCGCACCAGCAAACCGTGGGGGACGACGACTGGCACCTGCCGGGCCCTCAGACGATCGAGGGTGGCCCGACCTGAGGCCCAGTCGAGGGCGACCGGTTTTTCGAGCAGGACGCCCCGCACCCCGGCGTCGAGGGCTTGGCCCACGATCTCGCTGTGGCTGGGGGCGAAGGTACTCACACAGAGCACCTCAGGCCGTGACCGCGTCGAGCAAGCCGGCGGCGTCGGCGAACATTTGAGCTGTCACGCCTTCCGCCACGGCGCCAGCCCGGGCGGCTTGGCTGAGGTCGGCTACGCCAACCAGTTCGAACCGTTCAGACGCCTCCAGCGCCTTTATGCTCAGCATGCCGCCCGTGCCGGCGCCCACCACGCCGGCCCTCAATGGCTTTACGTCAGTCACGAGACCTCAAGGGCCGGATCTGAAACAGCCAGATCTGAAGCAGGCAGATCTGAAGCAGCCAGATCTGAAGCAGCCAGATCTTAAGTAGATGGCCTGCACGCTCGGGCCCTTTACTCAATTGGCCGACCCTCTCCGACGCTGACCGGGAACCCGATGCCGGGCACCAGGTCGCCGGGCACCACGGGTAAACCGGTGGCAAACGAACGGTTGGCCGCCGCTCCCGTCAGCAGGGCCCAGGCACCATCGAGCGCGCCGGCGGCACGGCCGAGCGGGTCGTCGGCCGCCTCTCCGAAAATATCTTCGAGGAGCCGTTTATCCCCGCCGCCATGGCCGGGGTCGTCGGCCCCTTCGATGTCGATGGGCTGCGGCCTCTCCCAGTGCCGGCGCAGGGTCAAGCTCGTCCGGCCCTCCCCCCGGCCGGCGGCGCCGCTGCCGCTCACATACGACCGTTCCTCGACATCCAGTTCGAGCCGCCCTTCGGTCCCGTTCACCATAACCCGGTACCCCTCCCAGGGTGCATAGGCGACGAGGTGGTACGACATCGTGGCCCCGTTGTTATAGCGGGCCAGTACGGCCATGTCGTCTTCAATACTGATGCCGTCGCCGAAGACGCTCTGGTCCCGCAAGTACCCGTCGTCGCGCTCCGCGTCGAGGTAGAGGGCCTTGAGATCCGGGTCGGCCGAGAGGTCGAGAGCGAAGGGGTCGTCCGTCCCGCTCCCGGTGCCGCGCTCGTAAAAGCGGGCCACACCGCGCTGCTCGGCGTTTTCCCGGCCGTAGAAGCGGAGGTCGCCGAGACCGAACACCAATACTGGCACCGACCGCAGCCACCAGTTCACCAGGTCGAAATGGTGGCTGGCCTTATGGACCATAAGACCACCAGAGTTCCGTTTGTCCCGGTGCCAACGGCGAAAATAGTCCGCTCCATGAACGGTGTCGAGGAGCCACTCGAAATGGACCGACGTCGGTTGGCCGACGGCACCGTCCCGCAACAATTGAGCGAATGCCGCGTTGCGGGGGCCGTAGCGGTAATTGAACGTAACGCGGAGGTTTTGCCCGGTGCGACGTTCGGCCTCGAGGACGGCCTTACATTTGTTGGCGTCGACGGTGAGCGGCTTTTCACAAATGACGTCGCAGCCGGCTTCCATCGCCTCGATGATGTAGCGGTGATGAGTCCGGTCGATCGAGGTCACTATTACCTCGTCCACCTGTTGCTCCTTGAGCATGGCGGCAAATTCCGCCGGCTCACAGCACGCCGGTTCGGCGTGCCCCTTCGTGTCTCGGGAGAGCTCACCCATTCGGGCGACGGTCCGGGCCATCCTCGTGCGGTTGACGTCACACAGGCCCACCAGCTCGCTCCCGTCAGCGTAAGTGGTCGCCAGAGCGGTCGTGTACATGGTGGACCGGGATCCCGTGCCGACCAGTGCGTAGCGCTTACGTCGCGTCATCGCGGCATCCTACATAGCGACGCTGGCGAACCCGTTCTGCCCGGAGAAGGACAGTGGGCTGAGCCCGCTCGCAATTCGGCCGAGATACCCGCTAGTCGGCCAAGATACCCGCTATTAGGTGAAGATGCGCGCTATTCGGGCAAGATGATGATATAGACCTGGACACCGTGGCCGACGAACTCTACGGCCTGACGCCGGCCGAGTTCGTCCCCCGGCGCGATGCGCTGGCGGCTGAAGCCCGCAAGGCGGGGGACCGGGCGCTGGCGGCCGAGATCAAGAAACTTCGCCGCCCCACCACCGGTGCCTGGCTCGCCAACCTCCTCGCCCGCCAGCGTGGCGACCAGGTCGCCCAGTTGCTGGACCTGGGGGCGGCATTACGCCAAGCGCAGGCCAGTTTGGCCACCAGCGAGCTGCGCCGCCTGTCGCAGGAACGCCACGCGGTTCTGAGCGAACTCGAGCGCGAAGCGGCCGACCTGGCCAGTCACTATGGGCAGGCTGTCAGTGGCGCCGTGGCTCAAGAGCTCTCGGCCACGCTCGACGCTGCGCTCGCTGATCCCGAGGCCGCCGGCGCCTTACGGGCGGGCCGGCTAACGACGGGGCTGCACTACTCAGGTTTGGGCCTGGGGCTGGTGGCGGTCCCGGAGGCCAGCGAGGCGGTTGACCATGCCGCTGATCGGCCGCCGGAGCAGAGTACCGAGGCTGGAGCTGTCCCTGACAGCATCGACGGCGAAGTGCGGTCGTGCCCTAAGGCAGGTAAGAGCACTTCATCACCGCCCCGGCCCAGTCAAGCAGAGTTGTTAGTGCGCGACGCAGAGGCGGCCTTGGCCGCGGCGGAACAAGACGCCGTCCAAAGGCAGCGCCAGCTGGACGAAGCTCGGGGAAACCGTGACCGGTGCAATGAAGAAGCGGCCGACCTGGAGCGGCAATTGCGGGCCCTGCGCAAGACAGAGGAGACAGCCGATGATGAGGTGCGGGCGGCCAAAAAGGAGCTAGACGCGGCCGAACACGCCGTCATTGCCGCTCGGGACGAAGTTGTCCGGGCCAGGGCTGCTGTCGGGCCGTCAACCTAAAAGCTGCTCGCCGCCGACGAGGGCCCGGAGGTATGACGACCAGACGGCGCTCTGGCCGGTCCTAGCCGCGCTTATTCGAGGTTCGCCACGTCGTTGTCAAGCCAAAACCCGCCTTCGGGCCGGGCGCGCCGGCCACCTTCGGCGTAGATCTTCAGTCGGGCTGTCTGTTGGTCCGCCTGCAGTTCTATAGCATCGAATATCACATTCGGGCCGACCGCCCGGAGAGCCAGGTCGCCGTCGCTACCCGCTTTGGGAAGACTGGAAGTCAATAGCACCAAAGGTGTCCTGGCGTTGTTGACCATGACGTTCGCCCGTCCTAGCGTCCTGAGCAACGTCCCCGTGCTGGCCAGCCCGGCTCTGGTAATAGTGAAGGCGCCGGACACGTCGAAGTACCAAGGGTAACCCTCGGCATCGGCAGCAATAAAGCTCACGGTCACTCCGAGACCCCGAAGCCGCGAATTGCGCCCCGTTATGGTGAAGCCGGCAGTGACGAGAACGTCCTCGGCCAGAGCTTGTGCTGCTTTCTCGACCTTTGGCACCTCGGATTGGGGGTTGTGGCTTGGTTTTTCAGGGAGCGGCCGCCCCGTCGTCGTCGGGCCGCCACCGAGCCGGGGTATTACAGCGGGAGCCTGCCGCTCCAGTTCCTCGGCCACCCGCCGCTTAGCGGTCGCCACATAATTGGGGTCGGTGTCATAACCCAAATAGCGCCGACCAGAGCAAATTGCGGCCACGAGTGTGGTCCCCGACCCCATAAACGGGTCGACCACCAGGTCGTCTCGAAAGGTGTACAGCCCGATCAGGCGCAGGGGCAACTCGACCGGGAACGGCGCCGGATGGCCGACGCGGGTGGCACTTTCCGGGGCCATGTTCCACACGTCCAGTGTCGCCTCCATAAACTCATCGGTAGACATGTCGCTCGTGTGCGGCAGAGAGCGCTGTCGCCTTGTTTCAACCCGTTGGGCGCGGTCGAAACGGCCTTTGCTGGCGATGACCACTCGTTCCGTAACGTCGCGCAACACCGGGTTGGCCGCACTGCGGAAAGAGCCCCAGGCACAAGAACCGTTTGCCCCTTCGCCTTTGCGCCAGATGACCTCGCCTCTCAACAGGAGCCTGAGGTCGTCCTGGAGAATGCGCACGATATCCGCCGAAAGGCTCCGGTACGGCTTGCGGCCCAAGTTAGCCACGTTGACGGCTATCCGGCCACCCGGCTCCAGGACACGTTTGCATTCGGCGAAAACATCCCGCAACATCCCGAGGTATTCGAGGTAACTGCCCGGGATGTGGCCCCGCCCCAGGGCTTGCTCGTACTCCTTGCCCGAGAAGTACGGTGGCGAGGTGACCACCAAAGCCACCGAATTATCCGGGAGCAGGCCGCCCCCCGGCCGCTTTAAACGCCGCGAATCTCCTTTGATGCAAGCGGCCGTACCCTGGGGTAGGTCGGGAAGCGGCTCCACGGCGTCGTCAACCGACATCTCGGGCGGCTCGAAACGGGCGTAAAAGCCACTTGCGTCGTGGCTCTCACGGCGGCCGACACCAAATGCTGATGTCGTGGTCCGGTTGGTTCGCTCCCTCATGGCCCGTCCATGAGCTTAATCGCCGAGGGTCGCCACCACGGCGGTGGTCCCGAACCGTTCCAGCGACACGAGCGCCTCCGTCAGCAAGATCTGGAATGTGACATCCTCAGCCAGTTCCTCAGGGAAGACATCCCGCAGGCCGAGGAAGGAGGTGACGAGAGTGGCAGTGTTATCAGCGGACCGAGCCGCGGCCTGGAGCTGGCCGGCGTTGGGGTCGTCCAGAGGCAGCGGCACTCCCGAGTCGCTGGTCCCGGTGCTCACATATCTGATCCAACCGGCAACGGCCAGGCAGGCATGGCGTGGTTGCTGTCCTGCCGCCAGCCGGGACGCGATCGTACCCAGCAACCTGTAGGGCAGTTTTTGGCTGCCGTCCATGGCAATCTGGGTCGTACGGTGCCGCAGCACAGGGTTTGCGAATCGCGCCATCAAGTCATTTTTGTAATTTTCGAGGTCGAAGCCGGACGGGACTGTCAGAGTGGGAGTGACGTCAATATCCATCAGGCCCCGGGCATACCGGGCAAATTCCGGCGCCCTCACTGCGTCGGCGATAAATTCGAACCCCGCCAGAGCGCCAAGGTAGGCCAGGGCTGAGTGGCAGCCGTTCAATAATCGCAACTTCATTTCTTCATACGGTGCCACGTCCGTCACGAGGTTGGCCCCGGCTCGTTCCCACTCGGGTCGGGGCCCGGCAAATCTGTCCTCGATCACCCATTGAGAAAAGGGTTCCGTCACAACTGCCCCCAGATCCTCCAGGCCCAGGAGCTTGTGTGCCAGTTCCAGGTCCTCCGGGGTGGTGGCGGGCACTATCCGGTCGACCATCGTGTCGGGGAAAGCAACGTTGTCGGTTACCCACGAGGTCAAGTCAACCGCGCTGGGGCCGGTCCGGAGGGCGCAGAAATCGGTAACCAGCTGTTGCAGAGTGCGACCGTTGCGGGGGAAGTTGTCACAGCAGATCACGGTCAAGGGCGGCCCGCCGCGCTGGCGACGAGCTTCGAACCCGCGAGCCAACTGGCCAAGGACAGTTCGCGGTGGGCGACCTGCGGCATCGGCCAGCAGGTCCGGGTCGTCCCGGCGCAGACGCCGGGTGGACGGGTCGAACCGGTAACCCTTCTCGGTGACGGTGAGCGTCACGATGTGCGTGCTCGGACCGCTCAGCAAGTCGATCAGATCTGCCGTCTGCGCACCGGCAAAGAGCACCTGGCGAATGGCGCCTATCACTCGTATTTCCGTGCTGCGTTCGCTGCGCTGGAGGACACTGTAAAGGCAGTCCTGAGGCAGAAGAGATCCAGCCACGGCCGGGCTGCGCTGAGTGACACCACAAATCCCCCAGGAATTGCTTCCCCCCGTCGCTAAAGCGTCCTGCGTGTAAACAGCCTGGTGGGCACGATGGAAGGCACCCAGCCCGAGATGGACAATACCAATTGACAGCTCCCGCGGCTCCGGGGACGGGCGCCACTCTTGCGGGACCCGGTCGAGATGGGCGAGAGAAAGTCGCAACGCGTGTACCGTAGCCGCATGGCGGGTGGTCACGGGCGGACCGGGTAGCACACTGCAGTGCAACTCCGGTGCATTAGCCTCTAGAGGCCATAGTGGACGACGACTCCGGCCGGGACGACCGGTAGCCTGTGCGCGCCGTACCTGGTGCGCCCCTGCGCGAAGCCACGGCCGCTTCTCGGGCACCCGCACGACCGGCCCGCCTGCACCGCCGGACCGAGGATGCCCCCATTTCGGAGCGCTCGGCCAGGTGGGCCGAAACGGTGCACTGGGTCACGCTGGCGGCGGCGTTCGCGTTTTGGGCTTGGGTTGACCGGAACCTGTGGTTTTTCGGCGACGAGTGGGACTTCCTGGTTAGGCGGGGGCTCTCCTACCCGCCGACGAGTAGCCGCAGCATCTGGTTCCCGCACAACGAACACTGGTCGACGCTGCCGGTCCTGCTCTGGAGAGGCCTCTACCATTTCGTCCACCTGAGCAGCTACTGGCCTTACCTGGTACCTGTTCTGCTGGCCCAGGTGGCGGTCATGCACCTGGCGTGGCGCATCTGCAAGCACAATGCGGTCGACCCGTGGGTGGCGGTGGCGGCGGTGGCCCTGCTCGGGTTCCTGGGAGCGGGGGCCGAGGACCTCGCGTCTGCTTTCCAGGTCAGCTTCGTCGGCTCGGTGCTCTTCGGGTTCGTGGCCTTTGACCTGCTCGACCGGCCCAACACAGAGCCGGCGTCGACGAGACGTCGCGACGTCTTGGCCGCGTGCGCCCTGCTGGCCAGCCTGATGTGCTCGACGATCGGCGACGCCATGGTCATCGGGGCCGCCGTCCTGCTCTTCGCTCGCCGCCCTCCGAAACGCGCACTGGCGGTCCTCGCCCTGCCGGTGTGTAGCTACGTAGTCTGGTTCGCTTTCGTCGGACGGCTGGGGCTCACGTCGCGTGCGGACCAACTGTCGCTGACCAAGGTGACGACCTTGCCCCAGTACGTATGGTTCGGGTTGTCGTCCGCTCTCGGCCAGACGTTCAACCTCGAGGCCGCCGGCGCCGCACTACTGGTCGGCCTGGCCGCCTGGGTGGGCTGGCACCTCCACTCCCTGTGGCGCGACAACCCGGCCCTGATCGGCCTGTTCGTGGCGGCAGTGGCGTTTTATGTCGTCGCCGGCCTGGGCCGGGACACGACCGCGGGCGCCACGACCGTGGTCTCCAGGTACGTTTACGTGGGGATAGCCATCCTGCTGCCGCTCATCGCGAAAGTCCTGAGCTCATTGACCGTCTGGCCGGCCGGGCGGTGGGCCGTCGTGGGTGTCCTGGGCGTTACGGCGCTGGGCAACGTCGGCCAGGCCCAGACGTGGGTATCCAACCAGGTCGCACTCGAGTCAAGCTTGAAGCCCGAACTTTTGGCGACGGCGCACCTGCTGGCGTCCGGCGTGACCGACGTGTCGGGACCTCGAGCTTCCCCGATCTGGTTGTTCCCTGACTTGTCGGCGGCCAGCATCGACCATTTGGAGCGCTCTGGCCAACTACCGAAGTCGGCCCCCATACCTGCTCAATTGACAAACGCCAGAGGGCTGCTGGCCGTTGGCACCTGGGCGGGCGGGAAGACCCAGCTCTCCCCCAGGGCGCTTTTCACCGGCCGTTTTGCTTTCATCAGTGCATCCCACTCGGCTGCATCGCGGCTGCCCAACGAGTGCCTCGACCTTGCCCCCGAGACGATAAGCCCCCCTATGCAGGTCCGGCTCCGGCTGTTGCCTGGCGAGCCGGCCGCCTCGTTACGGGTTGTTTCGCCCCCGGCCTCGCACGGGGTCACCAACCATCTCGCCGTCCTGCTGGTCCCGCCGAACGCGCCGGCGTCGACCACGGCGGTCCAACTGACGGTGCCGTCCGGAGGGACTGGCTACTTGAGCGATAACGATCCTCAGGCCGAGCTCATCCTTTTGTGGAGCATCGGCACCCCGCTCGAACTGTGCGGGCTTTCGCCATAACCGGGACATCGCCCGGGACCTGACCTGGGTACGACCTGCGGCTCCCGACGCCGGCACGGACGGCTGCTTGTTACGTGTCCACCTACCGCTCCCTCCCGGATTGGTGAACCACAAGTGAATTGTCAACCGGGCAGTGGAAACCCCCGCCTGGTACCGAGCAAGATAACGGTGTGAACCTTTGCCCGTTGCCACTTTGGCCTTGCCCCGGACCTGAACGCCGGTGAGCGTCCAGACAAGTAACACTGTCCCGCTCGACATCGACGTCGACCTGTCGAAGCATCTGGACGACCTCATGCTTGACGAGTCGGACGACGATGACGAGCCCGTTCTGCGCTGGAAGGACGGCCGCCTCGTCGATACCTGGCGGGAGGGCTACCCCTACGACGAGCGCATGCCACGTGCTGACTACGAGGTGGTCAAGCGGCTCCTCCAGATCGAGCTGCTGAGGTTGCAGAACTGGGTCAAGGACAACGGGCAACGCATAGTCATCCTGTTCGAGGGCCGAGACGCCGCCGGCAAAGGGGGCACCATCAAACGGTTCACAGAACACCTGAACCCCCGTGGGTCCAGTGTGGTCGCACTTGAACGGCCCAGCGAGCGCGAGCAAGGCGAATGGTATTTCCAGCGCTACGTGGAACATTTGCCCTCGGTCGGCGAGATCGTTTTGTTCGACCGGTCCTGGTACAACCGGGCCGGCGTCGAACGGGTAATGGGGTACTGCACCGATGAGCAGTACCAACTCTTCGTGCGCCAGGCGCCGGAGTTCGAGCGGATGCTGACCGAGGAAGGCATCGCGGTGATCAAATTCTGGTTTTCGGTCTCGCGTTCCGAACAGCGGACGCGGTTCCTTATCCGCCGCATCGACCCGGTGCGGCAGTGGAAATTGTCGCCGACCGACCTCGCTTCCCTGGACCGGTGGGACGACTACACCGCGGCCAAGGAGGCGATGTTCCAGCTGACCGATACCACCTGGGCCCCATGGACCGTCATCAAGAGCAACGACAAAAAGCGTGCCCGTATCGGTGCCATGCGCTACGTGCTCAGCCTGTTCGACTACCCCAACCAGGACCCGGGCATCGTGGGCAAACCTGACCCCCTTATCGTCGGCCCTGCCTCCCAGGTGTACGAGCACGGAGAGACGCCGGGCGGTCCCGGCCAGGCCGCTCCTTAGAGGTGGCCTCGGTGCCGGCGCTCCGTGCCGGCACCCCGAGCCCTCGTCCCGGTGCCGGCGCCTCAATGGGGAGGCCCGAAAACATGCCCATGAAGGCTGGTTTTTCATGTGCCACCGGAAGCTTCGTCCTCCGCGTCCTCGAAGGTCGCCCGGGTTGACGCGGTTCGAACCTGAAACTCTTTTGCCCGGCCGCTCGTAGTCCAAACAAGAGCGCAAGGACGGTTCTTGCGCGTAGCGACACAGGAGGCAAGGACCATGCGCAGGTTTAGTCGGACGCGCCCCTCGCGAGGTACGACGCACGAATGCCCCCCGCCGCGGCGTTCATTGGCAGAGAAGCTTCGCCGCTCACCCCTTTCTAAAGCAGGTGCCCTTGTTTCGGCGGCGGCGCTGGCCGGGTTGCTCCAGGCCGGCTCCGTCGTCGCTCCTCCCGCAGCCGCGGCCGCCGGCACCACCATCTCGACCCACTCGAGCCCGGCCGGGCCTGTCCTGGTCGATTCAAGCGGCAATTCCCTATATGTTTTCAGCGGCGACCTGTCGCCGGCCACCTCCTGCCTCTCAAAGGCATGCCTGGACGCGTGGCCTGCCGTCCCCGGCAGCAGCGCGGTGACGGCGGGAGCCGGCGTGAGCGCCAAAGGGCTGGGCGAAGAAAACAGGAAGGGCATCGGCGAACAAGAGACGTACTTCGGCCAGCCCCTCTACTACTTCGTCGGTGACAAGGCCGCTGGGCAGACCAACGGCGAGGACGTCACGTCGTTCAATGGGATCTGGTGGCTGGTTTCCCCCTCGGGCCGTCCGGCCGCCGAGCGGGCCAAGGTGGCCGTCGAGGTGTCTTCGGCCGGTCTGGTGTTGAGCACCACGGCGGCGTTCGGGACGGCCAGGACGCTGTACGCCCTGTCCTCTGACTCCCCGACGTCCAGCGCCTGCACCGGCTCGTGCCTGGCGTTCTGGCCGGCCCTGCTGACCAGCGGCCCGGCCGTCGCCGGCAAAGGCGTTACCGCCTCTCAGCTGGGCTTGCTGCACCGCCCAGATGGCACCACGCAGGTCACTTATGACGGCCAACCGCTGTACATGTTTGCTTTTGACCTGGTGTTCGGGGCGCGCCTGGGCTGGCCACCGGCAACAACGTGATCGACCCCGGCGCCAAAGGCGTTTGGTACAGCCTGTCGCCGCAGGGTTTCGCCTCCGCAGGCGCCGCTCAGCTCAAGGTGGAAACCTCCTCTGCGGGCAAGATCCTGGCGGTCGCAGGTGCCCAGCACGCGTCCGCCACCGTCTACGCCTTCACCGGTAAGAGCTGCACCGGCCAATGCGCCATAGCCTGGCCGCCCGTTCTGACCAGCCAGCCGTGCGTGGCCGGTGCCGGCGTGACGGCCTCCAAACTGGGCAGCGTCCAGCTGGCCAATGGGAGCTTCCAGGTCACGTATAACGGGCATCCGCTCTACATGTTCTTCAAGGGCTTGAACAGCTCCACCGTCGGAGCGGGCATCACGGCCTTCGGTGGCACCTGGCAGGTCATTACGGCCGCCGGCTCCGTTCCTGCGACCTCATCCACCACTACGCCGACCACCGGTGGCACGACGACGACTACCGGTGCGGCGACAACGACCACGACCGCACCGGCCACGACGAGCACGACGGCATCGTCGGGCGGAAGCTATTAGGCCCGTCTTTCCTTGGATCCGCCCGGGGGCCGCTGCGCCTGGAGACCCTCGGGCTTGGCCGCCGACGCGTCGGCTTCGCTGGCAGCCGACGCGTCGGCCTCATCGTTAAATATCAGGGACACCGGACGGCATCGGTAGCCCGTGTCAGCTGATGAAGGTTTCGCGCTCATCTCTCGTCGAGTGCTGCCGGCTTACTCCGAGAGGTGGGCGCGATCTGTAGTTTGGGCTGCGCCGCACTGCTAGGCCCGTACCGACTACTGGCGCCTTCGGTTCGTGCCGCTCCCATCGCAGTTGAACTGGGCGCGAAAGCTTGACTTGGGTCGCCCAAATGTTGCTGAGCAACACCTGGCGGTCCCAAGTCGTCATTCCGCGCCCAGTTCGGGAGGGTTTACCGCCGCTGTCAGGCGGGGCCGCACGGGAGCGAACTTGTGGCAGAAAGGTCATCTTGTTGCCAAAAATGTCGTACAGCAGCACTTTTGGCAACAAGTTTGCCTTATTGCAACAAGATGGCGCGAAAGACGAATAGCCCCTCAAGGCTTTGAGCGGCTTTGGGCCGCTCGGGATGTGGCCTAAGGCCAGCTACGCAATAGCCCCGCCGGCACTCGAGCCACGTGGACGAGCAGGTTGTAAGTAACCAGAGCAATGGCCACGTGCATGGCCATCAGCACCGCGACCGCGTGAGCCGGCTGGCCCTTCATGTATATGTAGATGTCAGGGAGCCACAGGAACAGCGTGACCAGGATGGCCATCCGGAAAAAGAGCCACCTCGGGGTTGAGGAAATGCGGGTCACTACCGGCCACGCCGCACAGGCGATGAGGACACCGACGACGGTTAGCTTCGAGTAGTCGGAGAACTGGAAGTGCGGGTAATTCCGCAGGTAGGGGAAGGCCCGCACTGCGGCGGCCACGATAGCGGCGTCCGCCACGAGGGCGCCGACAACCGAAGCCACAGTTGCCAGTAAGACACTGAAGATAGAAGGCTGCGGCGTACCTCGAGGAAAGTCGACGTGGGCCAACGCAAGCGCCCGGCCCAACTGGGTCGGCGACTGATAGGTCACGTGCCCTATGAGAAAGGCTGCACATGGCTGATACGCTCTTGCTCGGCGCTGGCTAGTCGGCAAGGAGGGTTCGGTGCCTGACAGAGAGCCTGCCACCGTGCGCGAGCTGCACCGTCCAGCAGGCTCGTTGGCCAGAGCGCCCTGGTCGCTCGAACTCACCCAGAGTGAGGCTTGCTGGTGCTGGTCATCACTTCGCGTGTTGACCCTCGCCCCGGGCGGGTCATACACCTTCTCGACGGGCGACGAGGAGGTACTGGTGTTGCCCCTGGGTGGCTCGTGCGTCGTGTCATGCGACGGGGCCCAGCAGACGCTCAACGGGCGGGTGAACGTCTTCGAGGGGCCGACCGATTTTGCCTACGCGCCGCCGGGTTCGAGCGTTCAGGTCAGCAGCCAGGGCGGAGGGCGCTTTGCCGTGCCGGGGGCGAAGGGGGCGAAGGCACAGCTGCGGCTGCCATTTCGCTATCAGCCGGCCAAGCAGGTGCCGGTGGAACTGCGCGGCGCCGGGAACTGTTCGAGGAAGGTAGTCAACTACTGCATGCCGGCTTCGTTCGAGGCCGAGCGGTTGCTGGCTTGCGAGGTGGTCACGCCGGCCGGGAACTGGTCGTCCTACCCGCCGCACAAACACGACGAGGACCACGTGGACGAGACCGAGCTCGAAGAGATCTACTACTTCGAGGTGGGCGATGGCCCTACCGGCCAGGACGGCTTCGCTTTCCAGCGTGTCTACGGCACTGCCGAGCGTCCGATCGACCTGCTCGCCGAGGTCCGCAGCGGCGACGTCGTGATCATCCCGCACGGCTACCACGGCCCCTCGATGGCCGCCCCCGGGTACGACCTTTACTACCTGAACGTAATGGCCGGCCCCGGCGCACGGGCCTGGCTGGCCACCGACGACCCCGCACACGCCTGGGTCAGGTCCACCTGGCCCGACCAGCCCATCGACCCGCGGCTGGGCACACCTGACGGCAAGCAGAGCGGGGCGCCCAGACTGGGGAACGGCGGCGATGGGCCCGGGCTCGATGGGCCCGACCGTGATGGAGGGACACGATGAACACAGTCCGGCTGACCGTCGCCCAGGCGACGGTGCGATTTCTGGTCCAGCAGCACAGCGAGCGAGATGGCCGTACACACCGTCTCGTCGAAGGGTGCTTCGGGATATTCGGGCACGGGAACGTCGCCGGCCTGGGCGAGGCCCTGCTGGAGGCCGAGATCGACACCCCCGGTGCGCTGGTCTACCGGCAGGGCCGCAACGAGCAGGGGATGGTCCTTGCCGCGGTGGCGTTCGCCCGGATGCGCAACCGGCTCTCGACTCTGGCCTGCACGTCGTCGATCGGGCCGGGGGCTACCAACATGGTCACCGGCGCCGCACTGGCCACAATCAACCGCCTGCCCGTGCTACTGCTCCCGGGGGACCTCTTCGCCACCCGGACCGCCGACCCCGTGTTGCAGCAGCTCGAGCACCTGGGCTACCCGGACGTTTCGGTGAACGACACGTTCCGGCCGGTTTCGCGCTTCTTCGACCGGGTGGAGCGGCCCGAGCAACTGCCCGACGCCTTGATGGGAGCCATGCGTGTGCTGATCGACCCGGCGGAGACGGGTGCCGTCACTGTCTGCTTGCCACAGGACGTCCAGACCGAGGCCTTCGAGTGGCCCGAGGAACTGTTCGCTCCGCGCACCTGGCACGTCGACCGGCCGGTGCCGGACCCGGCGGCACTGGCCCGGGCCAGGGAAGCGCTGCTGAGCGCCAAGCGTCCGCTCATCGTGGCCGGAGGTGGGGTCATCTACTCCGAGGCCACTGAGGCCCTCCGTTCGTTCGCAGAGGCGACGGGTATTCCCGTGGGCGAGACGCAGGCGGGCAAAGGCTCCCTTCCGTATGACCACCCCCAGTCTGTGGGCGCCATAGGTGCGACAGGCACCACCGCCGCCAACGCCTTGGCCAGGCAGGCCGATGTGGTCCTCGGTGTCGGCACCCGCTGGAGCGACTTCACCACGGCGTCACGGACCGCCTTCGGGCCGGCAGCCCGGTTCATCAACTTCAACATCGTCCGTTTCGACGCGGCCAAGAACGCCGGCCTGGCCGTCATCGGGGACGCCCGGACCGCACTGGTCCAGCTCGAGGAGGCGGTCGCCGGCTGGTCCGTGGATCCCTCCTACCGGGAAGAGTCTCTGCGCCTGGCCAAGGAATGGGACGCCACGGTCGAGCAGGCTTACAAGCTGGGCCACCAGCCCCTCCCGGCTCAGTCTGAAGTCATCGGTGCGGTCAACGAGGTAAGTCTCCCTCGTGACGTGGTGGTATGCGCGGCGGGCTCGATGCCGGGCGAACTCCACAAGTTGTGGCGGACAAGAGACCCGAAGGGCTACCACGTCGAGTACGGCTACTCCTGCATGGGTTACGAGATCGCCGGCGGCCTCGGGGCGAAAATGGCCGCACCGGACCGTGAGGTCTACGTCATGGTGGGGGACGGGTCGTACCTGATGATGGCCCAGGAACTGGTCACCGCCGTCCAGGAAAACGTGAAGCTGATAGTCGTCCTGGTCAACAACCACGGGTTCGCGTCCATCGGCGCCTTGTCGGAGACCGTGGGAGCGCAACGGTTCGGTACGTTGTTCCGTTTCCGGGACCCGTCAACTGGCCGGCTCGATGGCAACCCGCTGCCCCTCGATTTCGCCGCCAACGCCAAGAGCCTCGGGGTGCCGTCGACGCGCGTCCGCACTGTCGATGAGCTCCGGGCCGCCCTCGAAGAGGCCAAGACGGCCAGCGGGCCAGTCCTGGTAGAAATCGAGACAGACCCCTTGGTCCCCGCCCCTTCCAGCGACTCCTGGTGGGATGTGGCCGTAGCCGAGGTCTCGGACCTGGACACCGCCGTCGAGGCGCGCAAGTCATACGAGGTCAGCAAGGGCCTGCAGCGCCGGTATTTGTGAGCAACTGAGTATTTGTGAGCGACTGAGTGGAGGTTGGTCAATGAGAGTTATCGGGCACTGGGCGGGCGGGAAGCCGGTGGAGGGGGTATCCGGTCGCAGCGGCCCAGTCTTCGACCCCGCTACCGGTGAGCAAACCGCCGAGGTCTCTTTCGCCTCCCGCGACGAAGTCGATGCCACCGTCCGGTCCGCCTCGGAGGCGTTCGAGCAGTGGTCGGCCTCCTCGCTCAGCACCAGGGCCAAGGCGCTGTTCGCCTTCCGGGAACTGGTTAACTCGCACCTCGACGAGTTGGCCGCCGTCGTGTCGGACGAGCACGGCAAGGTCATTTCCGACGCCCGCGGCGAGGTCCAGCGCGGCCTCGAGGTGGTGGAGTTCGCCTGCGGGATACCGCAACTCTTGAAGGGCGAGTACTCGGACCAGGTCTCGACCGGCATCGACATGTTCTCGTACCGCCAGCCGCTAGGGGTCGTGTGCGGGATCACCCCGTTCAACTTCCCCGTCATGGTCCCCATGTGGATGCACCCGATCGCCATCGCCTGCGGCAACACCTTCGTCCTGAAGCCAAGCGAGCGTGACCCGTCCGCCTCGTTGCTGATCGCTGAACTATGGGCGGAGGCGGGGTTGCCCGACGGGGTGTTCAACGTGGTGAACGGCGACAAGGTGGCCGTAGATGCCTTGCTCGAGCACCCGGACGTGGCCGCCGTTTCCTTCGTCGGCTCCACCCCTATCGCCCGTTACGTCTACTCCCGGGCGACGGCAACGGGCAAGCGGGCCCAGGCTCTCGGGGGGGCCAAGAACCATGCTGTGGTTCTTCCGGACGCCGACCTCGACTTTGCCGCTGACCACGTGGTGGCGGCGGCCTTCGGCTCCGCCGGCGAACGGTGCATGGCCATCTCAGCCACCGTCGCCGTGGGTGATGCCGGTGACGCGCTGGTCGGCGTTCTCAAAGAGAAGGGGGCCGGGATCCGGGTGGCCCCGGCCGTGACGAGCAGAGCGAAATGGGCCCTGTCATAACCCTCGACGCCAAAGAGCGCATCCTCGGTTACATCGACCGCAGCGAGCAGGCGGGGGCACGCCTGGCCCTCGACGGCCGCGGCCTCCGGGTGGCGGGCCACGAAAGCGGGTTCTTCGTCGGGCCGACCATCATCGACCAGGTCACCCCGGCCATGGAGGTCTATCGGGACGAGATCTTCGGCCCGGTTCTTTCCGTGGTCCGGGCGCAGACGGCCGACGAGGCGGTGGCCCTTATCAACGCCAACCCGTACGGCAACGGCACCGCGCTCTTCACGTCGTCAGGGGAGGCGGCCCGCCGGTTCCACCGAGGAGTGAAGGTGGGCATGGTCGGGATCAATGTGCCCATACCTGTGCCTATGGCCTACTACTCCTTCGGGGGCTGGAAAGACTCGCTGTTCGGCGAGCGCCGGGTCCATGGTCCCGAGGGCGTCTCGTTCTATACCCGGGCGAAGGTGGTCACCTCACGGTGGCCGGCGGCCAAGGCGTCGACCGGGGCGTCCTACCACTTCCCGACGACCAACTGACGCGGGCCGGGGCGCCGGACCTGGTCCTGCCCAATGGCCTCGCGGCCTGACGACCGAGCGCTAAAGGCTAGGCGCTGACCTTCGGGAGCCCGTCGACCTCGGTTAGGCGCACCGGGCGGCGTTCGAGCAGCGAGCGTTTGGCCGCCAAGCCCAGCACCAGTGCCGCCCGGCCGTCGTGGCCAGATGTCGGCGGCGCCTCGCCCGCCTTGTAGGCAGCTACAAACGCCTGCCATTGCCGGACGTAGGAAGCGGTGTAGCGCTCGATGAAGAAGTAGGGCAGCGTCGCCAGCCGGGTACCGTCGGCGTTGCGTGTCAAGGCCGTGTTGACCAGCGGGTTCTCCGAGGCGGCCATGGCATTGGCGCCTAATACCTCTATGCGCTGGTCGTAGCCATAGGTCGCCCGCCGGCTGTTGTCGATCACGGTAATGCAGTCGTTCTCGTGCCAGAGGGTCACCGCGGCGGTGTCGACGTCGCCAATCTCAGCCAGCTCTGGCACGATGCGCACGGCGCCCGTGGCGAACACCTCGACGACCTCGCTCCCCACCACGAAACGGGCCATGTCGAAGTCGTGGATGGTCATATCCAGAAATATCCCGCCCGAGGTCCGGGCGTAAGCCATGGTCGGTGGCCCCGGGTCACGGCTGGTAATGCGGACAACGTGAGGCGGCCCGAGGGAGCCCCCGGCCACCGCATCGCGGACGGCGGCATGGGACGCGTCGAAGCGGCGGTTGAAACCGACCA
Organism: uncultured Acidimicrobiaceae bacterium; assembly: GCA_963749305.1. Taxonomy (GTDB): domain Bacteria; phylum Actinomycetota; class Acidimicrobiia; order Acidimicrobiales; family Palsa-688; genus Fen-671. The sequence goes on along the minus strand of CAVVMN010000005.1, from coordinate 136,646 downwards.
TCAGCGGAGTGCCCGCCCGCGCCACTACCGCCAGGGCCCGGTCGACCTCCGCCAGGTCGAGGGAGATGGGCTTTTCACAGAAAACGGCCTTGCCCGCCTCGGCCGCCGCCATCAGGAGCGGGACGTGGGTGTCCGTAGGTGCGCAGACCGCCACGGCGTCGATCTCCGGATGGCCGATCAGGCTCGGGGTCTCGAGCACCGGCACGCCGAGGGCTTGGCCGACCTCCTCGGCCAGAGGCATTACGGCGTCGGACACGGCGGCCAGCCTGGCGCCCGGCACGCTGGTGGCCAGCAGTTCGGCATGCATCCGGCCAATCCGCCCAGTTCCGATCACGCCGGTCCGGACGGGCCGATCTCCCGCCGGTGGCATGGCCGGCCCCCCACTCACGACCGGCTTACTCCGCTGGCCGCCACGCCTTTCAGGTAATCGATGCTGGCCTTCACGTCGGAGGCGGGGTCGACCGAGTCGGCTGCCGCCTCGGCGATCGCGGTGTCCTGCTCCAGTACGTACCAGCCGGCATAGCCCCTAGCTTCGAGGGCCTTGACTACCCCGTCGATGTCGACGCCGCCGCGCCCCAAGGCCTGGAACAGGCCGGCCCGGGTCGCCTCCAGCAGCGTCGTTTCGTGGTCCAGCGCCGCCGGTGCCAGGGTCATGTCCACGTCCTTCAAGTGGACCAAGCCCACCCGCGTCGCATGGTCGACGGCAAAGGCCACCGGGTCAGCGCCGCCGATCGAAAAGTGGCCGGTGTCCAAGCAGAACTGGACCTCAGACCGTTGTAGGACCTGGTCAATGTGGCCCGCTCGCTCCACCAGGGTCCCGACGTGCGGATGAAGGACCTGGGACAGGCCGTGATTGGCGCATACCCCCTCGACCATGGCCAGCCCGGAGGCGACATCGTCCCACTGGCGCTCATCGGGCTCGAAGGGGGTCGACCAATCGGCGTCAACGACGACGGCAGTAACGAAATAGGTGCCGCCAGACCCCTCGAGGAGGTGGGCGGCCTGCTCAGCGTCGCGCTCGGCTTGTGCCCTGACGCTCGAATCGTGCAGGACGAGGGGCACGAAACCGCCCACGGTGCCAAGGGAAAACCGCGACAAGAGCTCGCGGATCTGCCCGGGGTCCGTGCCCAGATAGCCGAGGGCGCCAAGCTCGCTGGCTTTCAGGCCCAGACCGCGCATCTCCGAAAGCACGCGGTCGCGGGGCAACATAACCCCCCACCCCGGCACCTCGCAGACGCCCCAGGAGATCGGCCCTCCGGCCAGCCGGTCGATGATGCCTCCAGCCGGCGCCTTCACGGTGTGCTCCCGGTTGCCGGACGGTCAGTATTTGAGTTTTCAGTCATCCTTTTCCAGTCATCGTGATCGGGTACGGTCGCCAACACGACGCTTGGGACGATTTATATGCAAAAACCGTCATAAATCGTCCCAAGCACCGTCGCCGTTGTGGCCTGTCGACCATCAGGCCATAGGTCCCATCGGGTCAATAGCATCGGCGCCACCGCCAAAACGAGCCCGGTCGCCCACCTTCATGCTTACCGCCCGGCCCAGCCGGCACGACTGCTCGGCCGCCGACGCCAAGTCGAACGCCGCCAGTGCGTCGTGGCCGGTGACTAACGGCCGGGTGTCGTCGACGATCGAACGGGCAAAGTGCTCGAGTTCCGCCGCAAAGGCGGCGGCATAACGGCGGTCGAAAGTGGTCACCAAAGGACGGCTGACGGTACCGGGAGTGCGCCATTCGTAGCCATGCGAAAAAGGCTCGTCGATGCGAACAGTGGCCTGGCTGCCTACCAGTTCCGTCGAACTGTCGTAGCCGTAACCGGCGACGCGCGAAATGTCGACCACCCCGAGCGCGCCGCTGGCGAACGTAAGAACGACTATCGCCGTATCAAAGTCGCCGATCTCGGCAAACCCGGGGTCAGAAAGAGCGGCGCCCTGCGCACTGACGGAGTCGACCTCGCCCACCAGGCAGCGAGCGGCGTCGAAGTCGTGGATGCCCATATCGATGAAAATGCCGCCAGAACCGGCCAAGAACTCGGGCCGCGGTGGCGCCATGTCACGTTGCGCGGCCCGGAACAAGTACACGTCGCCAAGTTCCCCGGCCTCCACCCGCTCTGCCGCGGCCGAAAAAGCGGGGTCGAAGCGCCGGTGAAAACCGACCTGGAGCTTGACGCCGGCGCCCTCCAGCGCCTCAACGACCTCGACCGTCACATTTCGTTCGAGCGAAACCGGCTTCTCACAGAACACGTGCTTGCCCGCCTGAGCCGCGCTCAAAGCCAGCTCGGCGTGGGCATTCGTCGACGAGGCGATGACGACCCCGTCGAGGGACGGATCGGACAGGAGCTCGTCATATGTGGCCAAGGCCGTCGCACCCAGTTGGGCCGAAACCTGCTTCGCGACGTCGGGCCGAGGGTCGAAAACAGCCAGCAATCGGGCCGAAGGGCACCTCGAGGCCAGGTTTTGCGCATGGACCACCCCCATGCGGCCCAGCCCAGCCACCGCCAGGCCCGCTCTTCGGCCCTTCGCGTTGGCGTGGCTGACCCTGTTCATGACGGCAACCGAGACTAGTGGGCCGCCCGATGCACCAGACGAGGACGGCCCGGCCGGTCGGCCGACCTTGATCGTTTAGTCTTCCGGGACCTCCACGTCGCCCGGATGACGGTGGGGCACCGCCTGCGCCGGGATTTGGCCCAGCCGCCCGGCCTGATAATCCTCCATCGCCTTAATGATCTCGTCGCGTGTGTTCATGACGAACGGCCCGTAATGGACCACAGGCTCCCGTATCGGCAACCCGCCTAGCAAAAGGACCTCGAGGTTAGGGCTGGCCACTTCCTGGGAGCGGTCGGCGCCGATCTCGACGTAGTCGCCCGGCCCGAACACGACAAGCTGCCCGGTGTGCACCGGTCGGCGCTGGTCGCCGACGTACCCACGGCCAGCCAGCACATACGCCAAAGCGTTGAAATCGGGGCGCCACGGCACTTTCATATCGGCACCGGGGCTGACTGTGGCGTGGACCATGGTGATCGGGGTGAACGTGGACCCGGGCCCCTCGAAACCGGCCACTTGACCTGCGATCACCCGCAGCAGAGCACCTCCGTCCCCGGTCGTGAGGAGGGTGGCTTCCTTTCCCCGGATGTCCTGGTAGCGGGGCGGGTTCCATTTGTTGGCCCTGGGCAGGTTGACCCACAACTGGATGCCGTGGAAAAGGCCACCCGAAACCACCAGCGACTCCGGCGGAGCCTCGATGTGGAGGATCCCGGCGCCCGCCGTCATCCATTGGGTGTCCCCGTCCGTAATACGCCCGCCTCCACCATTGGAGTCCTGGTGCTCGAATATCCCGTCGATGATGTACGTCACGGTCTCGAACCCCCGGTGCGGGTGCCACGGAGTGCCCTTTGGCTCACCCGGCCCGTAGTCCACCTCACCCATCTGGTCCATATGGATGAACGGGTCCAGATCCGTGAGCGCCACGCCGGCAAACGCCCTGCGCACCGGGAACCCTTCCCCCTCCACGCCGCTCGGCGCCGTCGTTACCGACCGGACGGGCCGTGCGTGTGCATCAGCGACGATGGGGCTCGGCACTCGGGGGAGGACCAAAATGTCCTCGGCGGTTACTGCTGGCATCGTTACCTCCTGCTCCTGGCCTGCTGTTCAGCCGGCAACTAGGTAACGGCCAGGCCCAGGACGATATTCCGGTGCCCGGCCACCCGCTGATCGGCTTATGGTCGCCGGCCGGGCACTGCCGCGCCACTGAGCGGGGCGCGCACCAACAACGCCTTGGGCAGGACTTTCACGGAAAGAGACCGGCCGTGGGCAATTGTCTCCCCGTCCACCTCACGGGGCAGGTCGGTCCCCGTCGTCACCTCCACCGTGCTGGCCCGGTGGTGCTCGAATTGGCGGTCGACGTCGTGGCCGTGGGCCAGGATCCGGCGAGCCATTACCGCCCAACCCAGCACGTGTTGAGGGGCCAGGATGCCCACGTCCAACGACCCGTCCTGCAGGGACGCGCCGGGCAGGATGGAAAAACCGCCAGGCAGGATGCCAACATTGCCGACCACGACGCAGTGGCCGCGGCGAGCCAGCGGGGGCCCACCGTCGAGCGAGAGGGCAAAGTCGTGCGGCCTGCTCCCGAGGTGGGCCAACGCGCCGGCCGCGTAGCCGACCCATCCGAGGTGGTCCTTCAATAAACGTGGCGTGGAATGGACTACGGCGGCGTCGAGGCCGATCCCGGCCATGGCCGCGAACGCCACGCCATCGCTTCCCGGCCCCTCGCACACCGCCAGGTCAACCAAACGCTCGTCGGCCCCGAAACCGATCCGGAGGGCGGCGTCGAGACCGGCCGGCAACCCCAGTGCCCGAGCGAACAGGTTGGCCGTACCTCTGGGGACGATAGCCAGCGCGGCGCCGGAATAAGCCAACGCGTCGGCGCACGTCCGGACGGTCCCGTCGCCTCCTATAGCGAAGACGAGCCTCTCGCCCGTCGCCCCCGCGTACCGGCGTAGGTGGTCGACCAGCTCGCCTTTCGTCTCGCCTGCTTCGGTGCCCATGAGCTCCGGTTGCCAGCCATTTCTGGCCGCCGTTTCCTCGCAATGCCTCTCCAGCGCCCTGAGGTGGCGAACACCGACAGGGTTGATGACGAAGGCGACTTTCCTCAATGCGCCCAGCTCAATTCCGCTGGCTCATTTCGGCTGGCTCATTTCGGCTGGCCCTTCGGTGCGGCAATATCCTTTGCCCGATGACGACATGCGATGAATGCGGTTACGACTACGAAAGTGTGCCGACTGACAAGCTGGCGGGAAGGTTACGCGACATGGGCCCCCGCTATCGAGAGGCCCTGGGTGCCGCCGGCCCGTGGGCGGCCGGCCTGAGGCCGGCGCCGACAGTCTGGTCTGCCCTGGAGTACGCCTGTCATATGAGGGACGTTTTGCTCGTTCAACGGGACCGAGCCGTGGTGGCCCTGGTGGAAGACAACCCCGGTTTTGCCCGAATGTACCGGGACGAGCGAGTGGAGCTGTGCCGCTACTCAGGTGAGCCGCTCGAGGACGTCCTCGACGAACTGGAGATGTCGGCCCGCTTGTGCGCAATGGTGTTCGACGGCCTCGAGCCGGCCGCCTGGGCCCGCCCGCTCGTCTACAACCTCCCCAGTGCCGAGAGCACGGGCCCTCACAACGTGGCCTGGCTGGCCCGTCACACCGTGCACGAGGGCGAGCACCACCTGATGGACGTCAACCGAGCGCTGGCGTCAGCGGGCCGGGGCTAGAAACCCGGAACTGCCGCCTCAGCCGGGGAGGTCACGGGCGGAGGTCACGGGCGGAGGTCACGGGCGGAGGTCACGGGCGGAGCTTTGCCGATGATAACTTGAATTGAGACTGAGTCTAGGGATAGGATGCAACTATGGCTCGGACATGGGGATTGAAGCAACGGCCGGCGGCGCGCCCGCGGGCCGGCGGCGCTGGGCTCGCCGGCGTCGCCGCCCTCCTGGCTACGGGCGGCCTGCTGGCCGGCTTGGTCTCAACGTCGGCATTGGCGTCGTCCCCGGCTTCGGCGACGGGGGCCAAGGTTGTCGCGGTGGGCGCAGAGAACGAGTACGCCAACGTGATCTCTCAGGTCGGCGGCCCCTATGTCAACGTGACCGCCATCATGAGCAACCCGAACACCGACCCGCACGAGTTCGAGGCCAGCGCCAGTGTGTCGGTTGAGGTGAGCGAAGCGCAGCTGATCGTTCAGAACGGCGTTGGCTACGACAGCTTCATGAACAAGATCGAGTCGGCCACCCACCGCTCCGGCCGCCAGGTCATCGTGGTCCAGGACCTGCTCGGCCTGTCCAGCGACATCTTCAACCCGCACCTCTGGTACGACCCCCGCACGATGCCCGCGGTTGCCGGCGCCATAGCCTCAGACCTGTCCAGGCTGCAACCGGCGCACCGGGCATTTTTCGAGGCCAACGCCAAACGCTTCGACGGCTCGCTCCGGCCCTGGCTCTCCGCCATCGCCGGTTTCAAGGCGGCCCACCCGGGCACACCTGTAGCCGTGACCGAACCGGTCGCCGATTACATGCTCCAGGCCGCCGGCGCCCGCATATTCACCCCTCCTTCGCTTCAGTCGGCCATTATGAACGGAACAGACCCCTCGCCCCAGGACATCGCCACGGAAGAGGGCCTGATCACCGGGCACAAGGTGAAGGCGTTGCTTTATAACCAGCAGGTCACCGATAGCCTCACCAGCACGTTCCTGGCCGATGCGAAGAAGGCGAGGGTGCCCGTGGTCGGTGTCTACGAGACCATGCCTGTGCCGGGCTACGACTACCAGACCTGGATGTTGGCCGAGGTCACCGCTCTGCAAAAGGCCGTCGTCAAGGGTTCGTCGGCGGTGCGCCTCTGATGGCACTGCGTGCCGGGCTCCACCTGGCTCCCGAAGCGTCCTCCCCGTCCCCCGTGGCACAGGGCCCGGCCCTTAGAGTCGACGGCCTTTCGGTGCGGCTGGGCGGACGTGAAGTCCTGCACGATGTGAGCTTCTCCGTGGCCGCGGGAGAGGTAACGGGCCTGATCGGGATGAACGGGGCGGGTAAAACGACGCTCCTGCGGGCCCTTCTTGGCCTGCAACCTATCTCGGCCGGCAAGGTGAGCATGGCCCGGGCCGGCCCGGCCGCCAGCCCACCGGCTACGTGCCACAAAAAGTGGTGCTTGACGCAGACCTGCCAGTTCGCGCCCGCGACCTGGTCGAACTGGGCATCGACGGCCGGCGTCTCGGCATCCCGGTGCGGTCAGGTAACAAACGGGCCATCGTCGACAGTCTGTTGGCTTCTGTGGACGCACTGAACCTGGCCGACGCCAGAGTGGGTGCATTGTCCGGAGGCGAACAACAAAAGGTCCTCATCGCCCACGCCCTGGCCCGCCATCCCCTCTTGTTGCTGCTCGACGAGCCTCTGGCCAACCTCGACCTCCCGAGCACCCAGGAGACGGTCTCGTTGCTCTCGCGTATAGCCAAGGAACAGGACGTGGCTGTCTTGCTCTCTGCTCACGACATAAACCCGCTGCTCCCGGTGATGGACAGGGTGATCTACCTGGCCGGCGGGCGAGCCGCCAGCGGGACGACCGACGAGGTCGTGCGCAGTGACGTGCTGAGCACGCTGTACGGCCGGCACGTCGACGTGTTCCACGCCCACGGCCGGGTACTCGTTTCGGTCGGCGACGAGCACCTCGAGGACGGTTGCGAGCGGCTGAGCGAGGACGGCGAAGTCAGCGAGGATTGCGAGACCCCTGAGGACAGCGAGAACCGACCATTCCTGAGCGAGATGCGTGAAGCAGGCCCGGCGGCGTCCCGGAGCCGGCCCTAGGCGGTCATGAGCATCCTGCATGCCGTGTTCCCGCCGGGGTTCTTCTCGAGCGGGCCCGTCCAGTCGGCCGCCGTGGTGGGGGCGGTGGTCGCTCTGGTGTGCGCGCCCATCGGCGTCTTCACGGTGATCAGGGGCCAATCGTTTGCCGGGCATGCCTTTGCCGACATCACGTCTACGGGCGGCTCAGCCGCCGTCGTGCTCGGGGTGAGCCCGCTCGTCGGTTTCGTGGCCTTCGGAGTGGCCGGCGCCGGGGCTGTGGAACTGCTGGGCACTAACCGGCGTAGCGGCCGCGACCTGGCCACCGGCATTGTGCTCGGTGCCGCCCTGGGGTTGTCGGCCCTGTTCCTGTACCTGAGCACCACCACCGAGACCACGACCGGGGCCGCAGTGACGGTGCTCTTTGGCTCGATCTTTGCCGTCAGCAGCGCATCGCTGCCGCTCGTAATCGTCTTCGGGGCGTTGGCGCTCCTGCTCGTCGGCGTGGTGTACCGGCCTTTACTGCTGAGCTCAATAAACCCCGACCTGGCCGCCGCTCAGGGCATGCCGCTGCGCCTTATCGGCACCACCTACTCCGTAGCCCTGGCTCTGTCTGTGGCCCTCTCGGCCCTCACTATCGGAGCCATCCTGAGCACCGCTCTTTTGATCGGGCCAGCCGCCGCTGCCCTGCGCCTGGCCCGCAGCCCCGGCCGGGCCGCGGCGTGGGCGGCCGGTGTCGGGATAGCCGTCACGTGGGCTGGCATTGTCCTGGCCTACGACAGCTACACCTGGCCCCCAACGCATCAAGGGTGGCCCGTCAGTTTTTTCGTCGTTTCTCTAGTCCTGGTCGTCTACCTGCTGGCCCAGGTGCTGGGCGGCCGCGAGGCTCGCCGCCGGGAACAGCCCGGTCCGGCACAGGCGGGCCGGGCACAGGCGGGTCGGGCACAGGCGGGCCGGGCACACCCGGGCCAGGCTCCTCTGGCCCCGGCCAGCCACCAGGTCCCGTCGGCTCCCGTCGTCGGCTAAAGGCCATGTTCAACGGCTTGTTCTCCAGCTTCATGCTCGACACCTGGGTCGAAGCCAGTGTCATGGCGGTGGTGGCAGGCACCGTCGGTTTCTTCGTCGTCCTGCGCGGGTCGACGTTCGCGGCCCACGCCATCCCGCAAGGCGCCTTCACCGGCGCGGCGGGGGCGGCCCTGATCGGCGCCAGTACCCTCCTTGGCGTCGGCGTGTTCTCTCTTCTCGGGGTCCTGGCCATCGCCCGCTGGGGCCGCCGGGGCCGTAGCGACGTGGTCGTGGCGTTGGTCCTGGTCACCCTGCTGGGGGTCGGCTCCCTGTTCCTGAGTATGAGCACGGAGTACGCGGAACAGACGTTTTCGCTGCTATTTGGCCAACCCCTGGCTGTCAGCTCCGGCGAGCTGCTGCCCACGGCCATCATCGGCGCCGGCTGCATAGCCATGGTGATGTTGCTGTACCGGTCGCTCCTGCTCTCGTCCGTCGCCCCCGAGCTGGCGACGGCGCAAGGCATTGGCCCGGGCCGCATCGAGTTGCTGTTCCTCCTGGCGGTAGGGGCGGTCACCACGATGGCGTTGCCGGTCGTCGGCGCACTCCTGGTGTTCAGCCTCATGATCGGGCCCCCGGCCGCGGCACGCTTCCTTACGGACCGGCCGGCTGCGGCCATGGCCCTGTCAGCTGCTCTGGCCCTGGTGACCGTCTGGGCGTCCATCGTGGCCTCGTTCGCCTCGAACTGGCCCATCGGTTTCTTCGTTGGCAGTCTCGCCGTCGTCTGGTACATCTCTGGTCGGCTGGTGGCCGTGGCCCGGTTGCGCTCCGCTCGCTTAGGCGGACGAAGGCGTCAGGACCTTCTCCAGCCGATGAGCGGTAGGGTCGCAGTGTGAACAAAGCGCTGCATGGCTTGGTCGAGCAACGGCTCCGGCAGGTCTCCCAGCGCTATACGAGCGGGCGACGGGAGGTGGTGGAGCTGCTGGCTGATGCCGGCCATCCCGTGAGTATCGAGGACATCGCCGAGCGAGCTCCCCGCCTGCCGCGCAGTTCCGCCTACCGTCACCTCGTCGACCTCCAGCTGGCCGGTGTGGTCAGGCGAGTGGCGGCCAACGACGACTACTTCCGCTTCGAGTTGGCCGAGGACATTACAGAACACCATCACCACCTGCTGTGCACGACCTGCGGGAGAGTGACGGACGTGACACCGCCGCCCGCCTTCGAGGAGGCAATGAAGAAGTACCTGGACAGTCTGGCCAACGTGAACGGGTTCGAGACCCTGGACCATCGCCTCGACGTGATTGGGACCTGCGCCGACTGCCGCGAACGGGCCGGCGCCGCGCCCGCCGCCTTGGCCACCTGGCCAGCCGATGTCTGACGCCGGCACTCGTGGTAGCGGCGGCGGACCGGCGCCGTCCGGGGACACCCAGGCCGGCGGGGGGCAAGCGGGCAACAGTCAAGCCGGCCTCGGCCGGCCGGGGAGCAGCCGGTCGGGGAACGGCGGGTCAGGGAACGGCGGGTCAGGGAACGGCGGGTCAGGTGAACGGCGGGTCGGGAAGGGTGCAGGCTCAGAACGGCGACGTCGGCACGATAGTCCTGGCCGGGGCCCCGCCGGGCCAGCGCCGGCACGACCCCCGGATCGACCAGCCCACCAGAGCGGACCGGCGCCGGCTCTGGAAGTGGGGCGCGCTTCTCGCCTTCTGCCCAATATGCCTCGCCGTCGTCGTCTGGGCCGCCCTCGACATGAACGGCAGCTACCCGACCGTCAAGCCACCGGTCCCGTCAGGGTGGCAATCGGTCCCTGGCATTTATGCCAGTTTTTCGGCCCCCGGCAGCTGGTCGCTCAAGCAGTTCTTGAGCGACGCCTCGGGGGACGTGTATTACTCGGGCGCGGGGGGAGGCGTCGGCGAGTCAGTCACTCAAGCGGACCGAGCCCCCAATGCGCATGGGCCACTCCCGGAGATCGTCGGCACTTTTCTCGGCTGGAAGTACCGGGTCACCTCGGTGTCAGAGACAAAGATCGCCAACGCCACCAAGGCCTGGCGCTACCGCTTTCACCTGGTGAACGGCACGTCATCTGTGGGCGTGCTGGCGTGGGTTAAGCCCACTCAGTCGGAAGTTTGGTTGATCGCCTCGAAGGACTCGGCTACGACCGAGAAAGCTCTCTCGACGCTGACGCTCGCGTCCTGATGCCTGGAGCCATCTGCGACATCTGGCCGTAAAAAGCTGTAGCGTCCGTCACCAAAGAGCGCCCAAGGAGGCCGCGCATTGGCTAGCCAATTGGCCGATTACGAAATCACGAGCTCGGTGCTCGAGGACGGGAGCGTCCCGTGCCTGCGGGCCCGCCGGCCGGCCCGCCTTGGCGGTGACAGCGCTCCCGTGACGATGTGGATCCTGGGCCCTCTGGCCCGGACACCCTGGACAGTGGCCCGGTCGAGACTGGAACCCGTGGCGGCCATTCATGGCAACAACCTGCCGCAGTGGTTAGAGGCCGGTGTGGCCGAATGGGCCCAGCGACCCGTCATCTGGGTCAGCGCGACAACACCAGTGACCGGCACCCTGGCCAGTCCACCGCCCGGGATGGATGTGCCGGCGCAGCTGCGCGCCGTCGCCTCCGCTGCTCGTGGCGCCCATTCCCTGCACGAACAAGGTCAACTCCACGGGGCGATCTGCCCCCAGGCCATTGCTCTCATCGCCAGCGACCAAAGCGATGGAGGGGGGTTCAGCGGAGCTGCTGTCGCCGGTGCCGGTCCGAGCGGCGCCGCTGTGCTCGCTCCTCCCTCGCTGGCCAGCGGGGACCGCCCGGTGGCGCAGGTTGGCTACCCGCCTCTCGCCTTTATGGACCCTCAGCTGCTTAGAGGCGAAGGGGGCCGGTGGTCCGATATCTGGGCCCTCGGAGCCACCGTCCACCAGGTCGTGACCGGATCGGCGCCGTTCCAGGGGATCGAAGAGGTCCCGGTGGTCCAGGCGCTCTCCAGGCTCTTGATGGCGGCCACGCCGGCGCTGGGTGTGCTGCCGGGGCCGGTAACCGACCTGGTCGCCAGTTGCCTGGCTGTCGACCCTGCCGTGCGCCCGCCGACCGCCCGTGATGTGGCCGACCGCCTCGACGAAGCGGCCACAAAGTTGTGATACGGCAGCCGTTTGAGCCTGGCCGGCCTCGGCACGTCGTAGGTTGCAGTGCAAAGCGGTAAGTCCGCGCAGAGGAGGTAGTGGCGCCCGTGCCCGACAAACTAGAGGTCCTTCCCGGTCCCGGCCTGGTCGCTCGTTATGACGATGTCGCCGTTTGGGCTGGCCCGCAGGCCTCACCCGCCCTGCAAGTGCACCTTGTCAACGAGGCCCAGCGGACCAGCAAGGGGCCGAACGGCGGGGACCAATTGGCCAGCTCGTTGATCGCCATCCTGCAGCGAGGCGACCCGGAGCCACAGGCTCCCTTCGCCGTCGTCGGCCCGGGCGCCAACGGTTTGACCCTCTTCCTTCATGGCCCGGTCCAGGCCTGGGACAGCGGGCGCTGGTTGGCCCCGCAGCCCGTGCCTGGGTGGATGGTCACCTCGGTTGGCCGGCCCTGGCCTCTGATCATCCTGCCCTACGGCGCGTCTCCCCCACCCCAGAGCCAGCAGGGCAACCCCCTGGACCTCGTCGGCGGGGCAGTGCCGGGGGCCGGGTTCGTGATGTTACGGCCGCCATCGGCGGCGGGGCAGGCCGGTGCCGTTCCTCAAACCGCGGTATCACCCCAGCCTTCGCCCACCGGGTACTCGGCCCCTCTAGGAGTAGCCGCCGGTTCGGCGGTGGCCGGCGGTGCCGCCATCGGGGCGGCGCCGGGAAGCGAGGCGGGCCTGGCCGGTGCAGGCGCGGCACCCGGCAGTGGAGCGGCAGGCAGTGGAGTGATCGGCAGTGGAGCGGGCAGTGCACCCTTCGGAGCTGGAGCAGTCGGCGCTACCGGGGGTGGCGAGCCCGGCGCCGGAGTGCCGGGCATCGGAGCGGCCGAGGTGGCGGGTGCGGGAGCTCTCGGGGCGGCGGCCGGCATGGCCGCCGCCGGGATCGCGGCCGGGAGCGGCACGACTTTCGGTGATCCCGCCAGCCAGCAGGCACCGTCGGATGCCGGGGCCGCCGGCGCACCCGGGGCTGTGGCCGTCCAGGAGATGCCAGCCGCCGGCGTACCCGGCGGGACGACCACCGTCGATCTCCGCAACGTCTTCGGCGCCGGCCGTCCCCCGCTGGAGCTGGCCGCCGCGGCCGCCCTCTCCTACGCCCCTGACCAGCCCGAGGTCCTCGGCGTGCGGTGTGAGCTGGGCCACTTCAACCACCCTCGGGTCATGAACTGCCTGCGCTGTGGGCGACCCATACCGCCCGGGGCCCCTCAGGTCAGCGGGCCACGGCCTCCCGTCGGTGTGCTCCTGGCCGACGACGGTTCGATCTGGGCGCTCGCTCGCGGCTGCCTCATCGGCGCCGACCCCGGCTCGGCCCCCGAAGCGCAGTCGGGTGCCGCGGTGGCGATCAGCATGAAAGCGGGCGCCAACCACGCCATGGCCCCGGTTCAGTCGGAGGTACAGGTCAGGGACTGGTCCATTTACCTCGTGGACCGGGGCGCCGAAGGTGGTTCGTGGGTGCAAGGGCCTACGGCTCAGACCTGGGAGCAGCTCGGCCGGAACGAGCAACGCGAGTTGGCCAACGGCTCCCATCTCTCTTGCGGCGGCAGAGTGCTGACGTACCTGTCGGCCTGGCCGTCGTAAAGCGGCCAGCGCCGGTCGTAGACGTCAGTGCTCGTCGGTTGACCGCACCGCTAGAGGCTGGCTATTGGTCAAGCAGGCTCCGGAACCGAGGGCATAACTCGCTCACGGCCGCGGAGATCACGACCCCGAGGTCGCCCGGGGGCAGCGAGACGTTCCCTTCGATGAGCGGGACCCGGTCGCCCACTTCCTGCACGGAGGCCCCGGACTCGAGGTCGTCGCAGACCACTTGGCCCAGGCTGACCAACTGCGTACCAGTCCGGTAACTGCTGATGTCGGGGGCGTTGCTGTAAACCGAGTTCAAGTAGGCCTGCGTGGCCTTCGGGCTGGCCGCCGGGTGCCCACCGCAGCTGGTCAGGAAGCCGGCCAGAGAACCGCCGGCGACGACGACCGCCACCCCCTTGACCCACCGCACATGCCGGATCCTACGGCGTGGCCCCCGTCGGCTATCGGCAGGCAACGAGCCCGTTTCGGGCCACCCAGCCCGTAGCATCCTTGTTGCCAATTGACGCTCGGGCGGAAACCTCCGACTTCACAGCGCCAGCAGACAAGCCGAAGGGCCCAGCCACCAGTGCCACCAACGACCATGTACGAACGCCTCGGGGGAATGGCGTTTTTCGAGACCTTAACCCAGCGTTTCTATGAGGCAGTGGCCGAAGACGAAGTACTGCGACCGCTTTACCCGGAAGACCTCGAAGGCCCTCAGCGCCACTTGTGCCTCTTCCTGGCCCAGTTCTGGGGCGGGCCTCGCCTTTACGAACAGGAACGGGGCCACCCGCGCCTGCGGGCGCGGCACCTGCCGTTCAAGATCGGGGCCACGGAACGAGAGCGCTGGCTCGAGCACATGACGGCGGCCGTGAAAGCGGCCCATCTCGGGGCCCTCGACGAAGCCCAGGTCCTGGGCTATTTTGCCGCCGCTTCCAGTCACATGATCAACGCGCCTGAGTAATCCGGCCCAATTTAATTTGGTGCCGGCCTCAACCATGGTCGCCCTGACCAGGGCAGTTGCCTCAGCGAAATTCCCGTAAGTCCCCGTCGCGCTGCTCTTAAGATTTCATCGCGGTCTCGTTCATATTGGTGAGGCAGCATTCTGAGAACGGCCTGTTGCAGTTGGGCCGATGGAAAGGAGCCCGGCTTGAGTGTCACATTCGAACAGGACGAGGCAGGCGTAGTGTGCCATTTGACGGGCAACCTGGAACACCTGACGGTGGTTGATTTCCGCGAGTCCGTCGCCCACTTGGGCGGGGCCAAGCGAGTGATATTCGACCTGTCGGCCGTTCCCTTTGTCGATTCGGCCGGCCTGGGTGCTTTGATCGGCACCGTGCGCCGGACGCGTGAGCAGGGCGGAGAAGCGGTGGTATGCGCAGCCAGGCCCTCGGTTCAACGGGTGTTGGAAATGGTGGGGCTTCACCGGGTCGTCAACGTGTTCAGCAGCCTCCGCGAGGCCCAGGCTTATTTTTCCGGCCGGGCCGTGGCCTAATCAGGCCGGGAGCGCGCCAAGGTCCAATTAGGGCGGCGAAAAAGGAGCCCCCGAAATCGGACAGGGCCGGCGAAGGCAAAGCTTTCGGCCGGACGGCGTAAGAGCCGCGGGCTACGCGAGCGGGGCGCGCTGGCGCTCGGCTCGTTTCCGCCCATGGCCTCCGCCAGCACCCTGGCCGAATTGATGAAGGCGACGTGGGTGAAGGCCTGAGGGAAGTTACCGACCAGCCGCTTACGCTTGGTGTCGTACTCTTCGGACCACAACCCGACATCATTGGCCACCGCCACCACCCGGTTGAAGAACTCGAGCGCCTGGTCGGTACGGCCCAGCTTGGCCAAGCCGGCCACCAGCCACAGCGTGCACGGGAGGAACGCCCCTTCGTCACCGGGCAAACCGTCGACGCCTGAGCTGCTGCGATAGCGGAGCACGAAGCCGTCCACCACCAGCTCGCGCTGGACCGCCTCGATGGTGCTGACCACCCGCGGGTCCGTGATGGGCAAAAAGCCCATCCGGGACAGCAGGAGCAGGCTGGCATCGAGCTCCTTGGACCCATAGGCCTGGGTGAACGAGCCGACCTCGGCGTTGTAACCGAGAGTGCAGACCTGCTCGTGGATGGCGTCCCGAACCTTGCGCCACCGGTCCACCGGCCCCTCGAGCCCGTACCGCTCGACGCCCTTGACCGCCCTGTCCATGGCCACCCAGGCCATCACCCTCGAGTAGGTCAACCGCTGGGGCGGCCCTCGCAGCTCCCAGATGCCCTGATCGGGCTCGTCCCAATGGTTCTCGACGAACTCGACCAGCACCCGTTGCAGGGCCCAAACGTCCTTTTCGGTCTCGGCCCCGGCACCGCGTGCCATGTCGATGGCCTCCATCAACTCGCCGAACACATCCAGCTGGAACTGCAAGGACGCGGCATTGCCCACGCGGACGGGCCGGGAGGAGTCGTAGCCGCAGAGCCAGTCGAGCTCGAGCTCGGGCAGCCGGCGCTCGCCGGCCACGCCGTACATGATCTGGAGCTGGTCCGGGTTCCCGGCCGCCGCTCGCAAGAGCCACCGGAACCAGGCTCTGGCTTCGTCCAGGTGGCCGGACTCCACCAGCCCGTCCAGGGTCAAGCTGGCATCGCGGACCCAGCAGTAGCGATAGTCCCAGTTACGAGACCCGCCGACGTCCTCCGGCAGCGAGGTGGTCGGGGCGGCAACGATGCCGCCGGTCGGGGCGTAGATCAGAGCCTTCAGGGTGATCAACGACCGCTGCACCAGTTCTCCGAACTGGCCCTGTACATCGGAACTGGGGCGGGACCAATCGCGCCAGAACGAACGCGTTTCGTCCAGGGCGGTGGCGCATTCCAGGTCCCGGCTCACATCGTCGAAAGAGGGAGCCCAATGGAGCCTGAACGCGTATTCCTCGCCTTCCTTGACGACAAACGACGCTTCGTGGTGCATATGCACCGGTTCCTGGGGGACAGGGCTATCTATCTCGACCAGGTCGGGGCCGGCGATGGCCCGTATCCCGTTCCCGGTCTGGCTCACCCACGGCACCTGGTACCCGTACTCGAACCTGATGACCAGTTGGCCCGTCACCTCCACCTCGCCCCGGAGCCCCTCGACCAAGCGGAAGATGCGGGGATGGTGATGGCGGGGTGGCATGAAGTCGGTTATCCGCACCGTGCCGGTGGGAGTGTCCCACTCCTGCACCAATACAAGAGTGTCCTTTTCGTAGGAACGGCGGGTGGCCGGGCCGCCCGTTTTGGGGGCGATCAGCCATCGGCCGTTGGCGGGAGTGCCAAGGAGAGCGGCAAAACAGGCCGCGGAGTCGAACCGGGGCACGCACAACCAGTCGATGGAACCGTCCCGCCCGACAAGTGCGGCCGTATGAAAATCGCCGATCAGGGCGTAATCCTCTATGCGTTGGCTCACCCAGCGACCTTAAGGAGGTTCCCGGGCCGTTCGCTGCTACTGGAGATGCGCCCGGGTTCGGGCGGCCTCGTTGGGCTCAATCGCGGGCTCAGACAGCCAGGTAGCGCCGCACGGCAAAGCCGGACCCGAGCGCCCCCACCAGGGCACCGACGACCACAATGAACAAACCCGTCAACAGGGCCTCGTGGGAGCTCACGTACAGCGGCTGGTTGGGGTCAAGGGGGTCACTACCGGTGAACGAGGCAAACGTGTCCCGGGCGAAGTACGTCAACAGGAAGGCCAAAGCGGCGCCGACCAGGCCCTCTATGAGGCCCTCGAGCATGAACGGGACGCGGATGAACCAGTTGGTCGCCCCCACCAGTTTCATGACCGCGACCTCGCGTCGGCGGGCGAAGATGGCCAGCTGGATGGTGTTCACCACCAGGGCTATGGCCCCGAGCATGACGCCGCCGGCAACGATCAAGGCCACCGTGCGCAACGTCGAGAAGTGGGCCAACGTGTCCTTGATGACCTGGCCCGGGTAGCCCACGTTGTACACCCCTGGCTGGTTGTTGTAGTCGCTGGCCAGCTGCTGGACGTTCTGGGCTTTCGCCGGCACCACCCGGAACGAGGGCGGCATAGCGGCCGCGTTCATGACCTTCACCAGGTCCGGCTCGCCACTGAACATGCCCCTGAACTCGTTGTACGCCTGGCTCTTGTCGACGTAACGGAAATCCTTGACCTCGACCGGCACCATGCCGTCGAGTTCGTGGCGGATGGCGGCGATTTCCTGGGTGCTGGCCGTCGGCTTCATGAACACGGCCACCTGCACCCCGCCCTGCCACTGGACCGTGGCCTTATTGACCGCTTGGCGCATGATCAGCACCCCGCCCAGCGCCGTCAGCGACACGGCCATCGTGACCACGGCCGCCACCGTCATAACGATGTTGCGGGCCAGGTTGCCCCCCGTCTCGCGCACCACGTACGGGCTTACCATCGTCATGGTTTTGCTCTTCTCTCCCTACGTCCTTGACGGGCCCGCCGGGCCGTCAAGCATCGACCATGCCGTACACGCCCCGGGCCTGGTCGCGGACGATGTTGCCGCGCTCGAGCTCGATGACCCGTTTGCGCATCGAGTCGACCAACACTTGCTGGTGGGTGGCCATGACGACGGTCGTGCCGTACTGATTGATACGTTCCAGAAGCCGCATGATGCCGGCCGTGGTACCGGGGTCAAGGTTGCCCGTCGGCTCGTCGGCCAGCAGGATCAGCGGGCGGTTGACAAACGCCCGGGCTACTGCCACCCTCTGTTGCTCGCCACCCGAAAGCTCGTTGGGCTTGCGGTCCATCTTCTTGCCCAGCCCGACCAGTTCGAGGATCTGAGGCACCTGGGAACGGACAAAATGCCGCGAGCGCCCGATCACCTCGAGGGCGAAGGCAACGTTTTGGTACACGGTCCTGTCGGGCAGCAGACGGTAGTCCTGGAAGATGCAACCAATGTTGCGGCGCAGGTAGGGCACTTTCCAGGGGGCAAGCGAACCGACCTCTTTGCCCGCCACCCAGATGTCGCCGCCGTCAGAATGCTCCTCCTTCGTCACAAGCCGCAGGAAGGTCGTTTTGCCCGACCCTGATGGGCCCACGATGAAGACAAACTCGCCCCGAGGGATGTCTACCGTCACGTCCCGAAGGGCGGTGACCGAGCCCTTGTACGTCTTGGTGACGTGGTTAAACCGGATCATTCGACTGCATGGCCAGCGTGAAACGCTACGACGTGCACCCGGCAAGCATAGCCGGGACGCTCCGGCACTACACGCGTGACGACTCGAGTGTCTCCGCGTAGACCTCGACCGTCTTCTTGGCCACCGCTTTCCACGTGAACTCGGCCAGTGCCCGTTGGCGTCCGGCGGCTCCAAATTCCCTGGCCAGAGCAGGTGACGCCAGAAGCTGGTTAACCCGCTGGGCGATAGCGGCGGAGAAGCCCTCCGGGTCGGCCGGAGTGCCGAAAGCGTCCCCGCTCGGTTTGAACGGGACCAGGAACCCGGTCTGGCCGTCGTCCACGATCTCGGGTATCCCGCCCACCGCGCTGGCGACCACGGGGGCGCCACAGGCCATGGCTTCCACATTGATCATCCCGAACGGCTCGTAGATGGACGGGCACACAAAGACGCTGGCGTGGGCCATGAACTGCACCAGCACCGGTCTGGGCAGCATCTCGTCGAACCAGAAGACCCCCTTGCGCTGCTCGGCCAGCTCAGCGACCTGCGACGTCACCTCGCGCTCGATCTCGGGCGTATCGGGGGCGCCGGCGCAGAACACGACCTGGGCTTCGGGGTCGAAGGACTTGGCCGCCTCCAGAAGATAGGTGA
The DNA here is from genome assembly GCA_963749305.1 of uncultured Acidimicrobiaceae bacterium. Taxonomy (GTDB): domain Bacteria; phylum Actinomycetota; class Acidimicrobiia; order Acidimicrobiales; family Palsa-688; genus Fen-671. The sequence continues at coordinate 117,867 of CAVVMN010000005.1, read as the reverse complement.
TGCCCTTTTGACGGGTTACCCTGCCGACAAAGAGAACTACGGGGGTGTTGGGGTCCACCCCCAGGCGCTCGACATCCTCCGTCCGGGGGTCGGGGAAGAACTCGTCCGGGTCGATGCCGTTGTAAACCACCTTTACCCTGCTCGGGCCCACCGCTGGGTAAACCCGCAACACGTCCTCACGCATGGCCCGGGACACGGCGATCACGGCGTCGGCGTGCTCGATGGCGGTACGTTCGACCCAGCTGGACAGCCGGTAGCCCGAGCCGAGTTGCTCGGCTTTCCAGGGACGCAGCGGCTCCAGGCTGTGACAGGTCATCACATGCGGCAGTTCGTAGAGGACTTGAGCCAGGTACCCCCCGAAATTGGCGTACCAGGTGTGGCTATGGACCAGGTCAGCCGCCTCGACGTCCCCGGCCATGCGCAGATCGACGGAAACGGCCCGCAAAGCCGCCCCTTTCCCGTCCCTGGCCAGTGCGTCCCAGGGCTGGTACGCACCTGCTACTAGGGGGTTGTTACGGGGCGCGCCGAAACAATAAACGCCCACGTCGACCAGCTGAGCCAGCTCCCGCGACAGGTACTCCACGTGGACACCGGCGCCCCCATAAATCTCAGGCGGGTACTCGCGCGTGAGCAACGCGATGCGGGTCACCCGATGACCTTTTCGCCTTTCCCTATAACGACGACACCACCGGCAGAAATGGTGAACCGGTTGGCGTCGAGCTCAGGGTCGACCCCCACCCGGGCGCCCGGCTCGACGGTTACATTTTTGTCGATTATGGCCCGGCGGACCACCGCATTTTCCCCGATGCGCACGTTGTCCATTATTACCGAACCTTCCACCAGCGCTCGTTGCTCGATAAAAACGGCCGGAGATATAACCGACCGTCTGACCGTCCCACCCGCAATTATCGTCCCGCCCGAAACAATTGAATCGAAAGCCAGCCCGTTACGGTCCGGCTCCTCGAACACGAACTTCGCCGGTGGCAGCTGCGGGGCGCTCGTGAATATAGGCCACTCGGTGTTGTACAGGTTGAAAACCGGTTGCACGGCCACGAGATCCATGCTGGCGTCGTAGTAGGCGTCCAGGGTCCCGACATCCCTCCAGTAACCCCGCTCGTGCTCGCTGGACCCCGGGACCTCGTTGGTGAAAAAGTCGTACAAATGGGCCTCGCCGCTCTCGACAAAACGGGGCACAATATCGCCGCCCATATCGTGACGGCTGTTGGCGTCCTGGGCATCCTCCCGGAGCGCGTCTTCGAGTGCGTCGGCTCGGAAAATATAGTTGCCCATCGATGCGAACAGGTGGTCCCGGCCCGCCGCTAGTGCGACCGGGTCGGGCGGCTTTTCGACAAAGCGGTCGATGCGCGTCCCCTCGCCCGGCTCGATTACACCGAAGGCGCTGGCCTGCTCCGGAGGCACCCTGATCGCCGCCACGGTCGCCGCCGCACCAGTTTCGATGTGCTGGTCCAGCATCTGGGCGGGATCCATCCGGTAAATGTGGTCGGCGCCGAACACCAATATGTACTCCGGGCGCTCATCGCGGAGGATGTTCAAGTTTTGGTAAATGGCGTCCGCGGAGCCGGCAAACCACCATGGCCCCCTCCGCATCTGGGCTGGGACCGGGGTGACGTAACTGCCCAGCAGCGTTGAAAAGCGCCACGTGCGGGTTATGTGGAGGTCGAGGCTGTGGCTCTTGTACTGCGTCAAGACCACTACCTGTGTGAACCCGGCATTGGCCAGGTTGGACAGGGCGAAGTCGATGAGGCGGTAGTGACCTCCAAACGGGACGGCCGGCTTGGCCCGGTCCAGCGTGAGAGGAAGAAGACGCTTGCCCTCCCCGCCCGCCAGGACTATCGAGAGCACTCGAGGCACGCGACCAACGTACCCCAGTTGGTCGGTGGCCGCTCCCTACGCTTGGGTCTGCCAGTGACCGAAGGTCTTGCGCCGTTCGTCCGGTACGTACAGGGGATGCGCCTGCAGCGATTCGTACGGTACTTCGAGGAAAGGTACCGACTTGTCGTGCGAGTCCCAGTAGGCGTACTTGACGGCGGCAGAGTCGCCCTCGGTGAGACCGAACTTCTTGAGCTCAGTGGTGTTGCCACCGAAGTTCTCGGTCCAGCCGATACGGGCCGCGCTGGCATGGATCTGGTCGAGGTCGCGGCGCATGAGGACGATGAAGATGCCCGGCGGGGGGTCGTCGACCACGTCTTTCAACATGTGAGGGGCTTGCAAGACGACACCGTCGTTCTGGAGGAACTCTCGGAACAGGTCGCTGTCCTTGATCAGGAACTCAGCTTCATCGACAAACCGGTGGCCAGTGTCGTGAGCGATCATTTGCGCGCCTATGCGAGTGCCTGAGCGCTGCGGCCCCGTAACCACGATTTTGTTGTGGACAGCTAGTTCCTCGAACATCGGCAGCCGAAGCGGCTAGGCCTCCCGGGGGTGCCCGTCGTCGCCCGGCAGTATCGGGCCACCATCACCGCTCTCCCCGGGCGGGTCGTGGTCGGCCGCGCCGGGCCTCTCCCCCCGGCGCCCACCGGCTCGAGCACCGCTCCATGGTGCTCGTCGTCGGGGGCACCGTGCCCATTGCCATGGCCGTTGCCCTCATGAGGAGCGCCGATGGTGTGGTAGCCGCCATGAGCGTCGCGGATCATAATGCCACCGACCGGCCGTTGGATGGGATGGGCGGCCGTTCGTTGCAGCAGTAAGCACACCTCATAGGCGACGAAAAGACCGACGATCGGGCCTATGAACGAGCCGTACTGAAGGATCTCGATCAGCAGCTCGAAGGAGATATGCAAGCCGGTCCCGATGACGTCCGTGGCGCTGGCCAGGGTGAGGTCGGTGAAGAAGATCAGCGCGGCCACGCCAACCGCCGTCCTAAGGGGTTTGTCTCGCGGCCGGTCCAGCAGGTTGTGGTGCCCGTAGTCCGAGTAAATGCGCTTGTCGATCCACGGCCACGCGTATATGACGGTGAACACGATCCCCGGTAATAACAATCCCGGGAAGAACGGGTTGGCCAGCTCGTGGCCAAGACTTCGGAATTCCCAGTGGGGCCATAGGCGCAACGCGCCGTCCAGCCAGCCGACGTACCAGTCCGGCTGCGTACCCGCGCTCGACCTGGCTGCTTGGTACGGCCCATAGAGCCAGATCGGGTTGATCTGGATGAGGCCGCCGAGGCCGAATATCACGCCGGCAATGAACATGAGCAGCGCTGTCGACTTGACCGTGTACTGGGGCCAGAGACGGCTCCCGACAATGTTGCGCTCGGTCTTGCCCGGGCCGGGGAAGTCAGTGTGCGTCTGGCGCCAGAGGATGGCTAGATGGCCCCCCAGGAGGCCGGCCAAGAGTAAGGGGAAGAGGAACTCGTGGATGACGAACAGCCTCCCGAAGAACAGGGTGCCCGGGAAGTTCCCTCCCCAAATGGCGAACGCCAACCAGACGCCGACAAAAGGTATCGACTCCACTATCGAGAACACGACCCGCAGGCCCGAACCGGAGAGCAGGTCGTCAGGCAACGAGTAACCCGAGAAACCCTCGAGCATGGCCAACGTCAGCAGGGTGACCCCGATGATCCAGTTGATTTCACGCGGGCGACGGAAGGCCCCGGTGAAGAACACGCGGCACATGTGGAACGTAATTGCAGCCAGGAATATGAGGGCAGCCCAATGGTGGGCCTGGCGCATGACCAAGCCAGCCCGCACACTGAAGGAGAGGTCGATCGTCGAGGCGTAAGCCTCGGTTACGGACTGGCCGTCAAGCGGCTTATAAACACCGTGGTAAATGACGAGGGTGTCAGACGCCTTGTAAAACAGAGCCAGGTAAATGCCGGTCACGATCAGGATGACGAAGGTGTACATGGCGATCTCGCCGACCATGAACGACCAGTGGTCGGGGAAGATCTTGTCCATGGCCGAGCGCAACCAGCTCGACGAACCAAGGCGGTCGTCGGCCCAGTCCAGTGCCTGTTTCTGCTGCTGTGCCCGTTTGCGAGCGGCAGAACGCTCCGCCACCGTGCTCATCGACGGGCAACCCTTCTCAGCCGACCTCTGACCGCACTGGGCACCTCAGTTACCCGCCCGGTTCCAGAAGCCCGGGCCGATCGGCTCGATGAAATCGCTGCGGGCGATCAGGTAACCCCCTGGAGCCACGCCCAGGGGGAGCTGGGGCAGTGGCCTCGACGCCGGCCCGAAAACCGGCTTGCAGTCCTGGAGGATGTTGAACGTCGACTGGTGGCAAGGACAGATGAGCTGCATTGACAAGACGTTGAACAAACTGACCGCGCAACCGGCGTGGGTGCACACCTTGGAGAAGGCAACCAGGCCATTGGCCCCCGATACCACCTCGAACCCCGATTGGCCCGGCCGGGCTTCCACCGGTGCGCCGCCGATGTTGATCAAGACGGCGGCCGATTCAGGGCTGTCGATATAGCCTTCGGGCCAAACCGTCATCAGCCCGTCGACCATTACGTCATCGACCGTCATGGCCCTGCCGTCCTCGGTCACCAGCCTGGCACCCGAGTACCACTTGGTGTGGTACAGCGCGTTGCCTGGCCGAGGCCCGAGAGAGGCCAGCGGCCACAGTGCCGCAATACCGAAGATGCCGCCCACGGGCACGAGGACCTTTTTCACCAGGAAGCCACGGCGGGACATCATCGGCTCCGCTCCCCGGGCCAGCGCATCGACGACGGCGGCCCGCACCTCCGGGTCGGATATGTGCTGGTGCCTAACCGCGGTGATCTCCTGGCCAGGGAGCAGTTGGCGCGCCCAGAGCAACAAACCGGCGCCCAGGCAGCCGAACGCGACCAGAAGAAGCCAACCCTCGAGCTGGGCCTGGCCGCCCGTCCAGTACACGACCATGAGCAAGATGCCACACAACCCCGTGACACCCCAGAGCATGGCGATGAAGTACTCGAGGCGCCTCGCCTTCCACGGGTCGTCACGCAGGGGGTACCAGGTATCGTCCTGGCCAGGAGGGACGTCCTCAGGCCATGGCGTGCCGGCACCAGCACCCTCTTCGGGGCCGTGAGTACCGGTGAGGATCTTCGGGAAAACTTTACGGGGCTCGGTCGTCGTCATGTGGGCCTAACCTCGGTTACCGATAAACCTGGAGATGAGGAGGAGCACCCCGAGGCCGAAGATAATGGCAACGAAACCCTCGGGGACAGGACCGAAATACGCAATGCCAAGCCCTCCGGGGTTGTTGGAGTGGCTCATGTAACTGACGTAGTCAGCAATCGCCGAGACCTGCTGGTCAGTGAACTGACCAGGGCCGAAACCGGGCATCGGGCGCGGGCCCACCCTGACGGCTTCGGCGATCTGAGTGGGTGTGGCTTGCCGGAGGCTGGGCACGACGTAGCCGTGGCTCAACATCCCGCCCGCGCCCGAGGCCGAGTGGCACTGCGCGCAGTTCAACAGGAACAGCGAGTTGCCCTCCGACAGCGTGGGGCAATCGGCCGTCTCGGTACCACACGGGGGCGTCACGTCCGGTATGCCCGGGCCGGGGGTGCCGTGGGTGGTGTCCAGGTAGTTGATGTAAGCGACGATCTGCGCGATCTGGTTGTCATTGAAGAACGGCGGGCCCTCTACCGGCTCGTCATTGGGCGAGGCGAGGGGCATGCGGCCAGTCGAAAGGAAGAAATCGACCGCCGCCGGGCCGACACCGAGCAGCGGCGGCCCCTTTGCTCCCACCGCGCCAACGCCGTGGCACGCGGAGCAATGCAAGTCGTAGAGCGTCTCGCCCGCCGCGATGCTGGCCGGGTCGGTCCTTACCGGCTTGGTTTGTGCGGGCGCCGGCAGCGTCCAGAACAGCACGGCGAACACCGCCATGACCGCGCCGACCAGAGCGGCCGGGCCGGCGAGAGCCGAGCGCCGGCCCTTGCCAGCACGTACCTCAGGACCGCTCGCTCGCCGCCGCTTCATCGTCATTTCGTAGACGGGAGTAGGAAGATCATTGCGTAGAGCCCGACCCACACTACGTCGACGAAGTGCCAGTAATAAGACAACATCTCGACGTGAGGCGCACTTCGGTGGCCGCCAAAGCGAATATTGGGGTTGAACGTACGCATGAACATGAAGACCATGGCGACCAGGCCGCCCATGACGTGCAGGAAGTGGATACCTGTGAGGACGTAGAAAGCACCGCTAAAGGCACTTTGCTGGATCGAGAACGCACGGGTCAAGTAATCCGTGATCTGCATGCCCTCGAAAATGGCGCCCAAGGCCCACGTGAAAGCCAGCCAGGCCCGGAAACCGGCCAGGTTGGCGCGATGACAGTCTCTGACCGCGTACTGCATCGACCCCGACGACAGGACCAGGACCACCGTGGCCACGCCCACGGTCTTGGCATCCACTACGTCGTGCAATGGCGGCCATACCGGCGTGGCCGCCCGCAGCGTCAGGTAGGCGGCGAAAAGCCCGCTGAAGAACATCAGCTCGGACGCCAGCCAGACGATCGTGCCGACGTTGACAAGCGCCGGGCGGTAATCCGCCGGGTTCAGCGGCTTGGCCGGGTGCGAAGGCGGGTTGACCGTCGCGCTGACAGCAGTCATGACCCTTACTTTCTACACAAACGTGCCGGCTCGATCCCAATCGAACGTGGCCCGGGAGCTTCAGCGGGGCAAGCTCGCAGGCAGCGGTCCACGTGCTGGGCCGGCCGGCTGGTGCGCCACATTGCCGGCTCCGTTGCCCTGACCTTGACCTGCTCGAATTGCGATAGAAGAGCAGGGGCGGCCGGCGGCCGGCCCCTAGGCTTGGCCCGTGGGACCGACACCCGACCTAGGCACGACTGGCCCTGGAGCTCCTTCACTCACGGCCCTCGGGAAGCACACCGAGTACCACTACGATTCCCCCGACCCTGCGGTTCTGGAGGCCTTTGACAACCCGTACCCCGCTTCGCCATGGGTGGTCTCACTGCTGTGCGGCGAGTTCACCAGCCTGTGCCCTGTGACCGGCCAGCCCGACTACGGCCGTCTGATCATCGATTACGTGCCCGGCGGCCTGTGCGTGGAAAGCAAGAGCCTCAAGCTCTATCTCATTGGCTACCGCAACCACGGCACCTTCCACGAGGCGTGCGTCAACATGGTGGCCGACGATATTTCGGCCAAGCTGTCCCCGAGGTACCTGCGCGTCTACGGCGACTTCAACGCCCGCGGGGGCATCGCCATCAAGCCGCTCGCCGTGCGAACGGCCCCTGATCTGTCCCAGGAAGAGCGGGCTCACTGCCTGAGCTTGCTGAGCCAGGTGGCCGCCTTCGCGGGAACCGACGGTGCCGCCGGTAAGTGACCGGCTGAGCGGGGCTTGCGGGTGCTCCTCGGGCTGCTGAAAGGTCCGGGCAAATGACTGGGCCTACGCGAGCCGGGCAGGCGGAGACCGGTCTCGCCGAGAGTGGCCCGGCTCGACGGGCCGGCTCAGACCGATGCGGCTCGGACCAGGACACGCGTCGCCGAGCCCGCGCTTCGCCCGTTTCGCAGGGCCTTCTCCCTTGCCCCACGCTCCGGCTGGCCCCACGGGTCGCGCTTGGCCCTGGGTGCCCTGGGCTTTGCCATCTACGTCGGTTCGATCGCCGGGGCGAACTGGATGATCTCCCACGTTGGCCGCCCGGTCGAGGGTGCCCACGTCCTGCCCGTCGGTTTCGGGTTGGAGGCGCCGTCGGGGGTCTACCTGGCCGGGTTGACCTTTGTGGCCCGGGACATCGTCCAGCGTCTGGTTGGACTGAGGGTCGGCGTGGTGGCCATCGTCATCGGCGCCACCCTCTCGTGGTGGTTCTCCAGCCCCGCCATTGCGGTCGCGTCAGGCGTGACGTTCTTGCTGTCCGAGAGCTGTGACTTCCTCGTGTACACGCCGCTACAGGCCAGGCACTTCCCCTTCGCCGTGGTCGGGTCGGGGCTGGTCGCCGATGTGGTGGACTCGGTCGTGTTCTTGACGTTGGCGGGGATCCCCTTGGCGGTCGCCCTCCCTGGCCAGTTGGTGGGCAAAGCGTGGGTAGTCCTCATCGGCGGGGTGGTGGCCGGTTTCCTGCGCCGGTACGGGCCGTTCAAAAACCCGGCGTAGGCTCTTACCCCGACCCTGGTGGGCCCGGCGCCCGCGGGCTCACCGCTCGCCGGCCTCCACTGCCCGCCGGCCTCCACCGCCCGCCGGCCTCCACTGCCCGCCGGCCTCCACTGCCCGCCGGCCTCCACTGCCCGCTGGCCTCCACTGCCCGCTGGCCTCCGCTGCCCGCTGGCCTCCACTGACCGCCGGCCTGTAAGCCCGCCTCCCTGGACTTTTGCGCGGGAATGTGCGTGTAAGCGCGACTAGCGCGCAAGGGTCGCGGCCGGCGCCCTCAGTCACACTCAGTTGCCGTCAGTCGCCGTCAGTCGCCGTCGGGCCGAGCGCGTCGGACGGGTACTTGACTTTCCACAGGCACAGGCCGTGCGGAGGGGCCGGGGGGCCGGCGGCGGCCCGGTTGCGCGCCGCCAAAACGGCGGTGAGCTCGCCGGCCTTGCGTCGCCCCGTCCCCACTTCGACGAGGGTGCCGACAATCGAGCGGACCATCTGATGGCAGAACGAAGACGCCTCGATCTCGAAGCAGAGCCGCGAACCGCCCAGCTCGCTCCACCCGGCCCGCAGCACCCGGCGCACCAGTGGGCCAGGCCGGCCCCTAACCGGGTGGCAAAACGAGGAGAAATCGTGTTCCCCGAGCAACGCATCGCAGGCCGCTTCCATCCGGCGGACCTCCAGGGCGCGGCCCACGTGCCATGTCGTAGCGGCCCTGAAGGGGTCGGGCCACTCCGAGCACAACAGGTAGTAGCGGTACTGGCGGGACAGGGCGCAGCGTCGGGCATCGAACCCGGCCGGCGCCCATGTCGCTTCGCGGACGACGACGTTGGGGGCCAGCATTTTGTTGACTGAGCGCTGTACGCGGGCCAGGTCGGCGTCGGCCCGTACGTCGAGGCTGACCACCTGGCCCCAGGCGTGCACGCCGGAGTCAGTGCGGCCGGCGCAGGTCAGCTCGACCGGGTGGCGCAGGACTCGCTCGACAGCGCCTCCGAGTGCTCGCGCCACCGTGGGCAGCTCGCCCTGAAGGGCAAAACCGTGAAACGGCGCCCCGAGATAGGCAACGAGCAAGCGAAGCCGGCGGTAGTCCTCGCCCTCGGCTTTGGGCTCGAGCGCCTCTGGCCCAGGTGCAGCTGGCTGGCGCAGTTCGGGCGCCCGGCCCTCTGCCCCGAGAGCCCAGTCCTCCGTCCCGGGCGCCCGGCCCCCGGCTTCGGCGACCTCAGCCGGGCTCGGGCTCGGGCTAGACGAGCTCGATGCGAGCCATGGGCGCGTTGTCCCCGTGCCTGGCCCGAGCTTGAGGATCCGGGTATAGCCACCTGGTCGCTCAGCGTAACGAGGCGCGATGTCGACGAACAGCTTGTGCGCCATGTCCTTGTCCCGGATAAAGGCGACCACTTGGCGCTGGTGGTCGACGCCGCCCTTCTTGGCCTTGGTCACGCACTTTTCGAACACGGGCCGCAGCGCCTTGGCCTTCGCCTCGGTCGTGACCAGGCCTTCGCCGGCGATCAACGAAGCCACCAGGTTGCCCATCATGGCCTTCTGATGGGCGGCGTCACCGCCGAACCGGCGGCCTCTCTTGGGACGACCAGGAACTGAAGCCATATCCTCCGACTCCCTATTGGGCCTGCATACCGCGGAGCGCCAGGCCCCGTTCGTCGAGCTTTTGCAGTACTTCGTCGAGGGACTTCTGGCCGAAGTTGGTGATGGCCAGCAAGTCGTCCTCTGTCTTTGACACGAGTTCCCCGACCGTGTTGATCTGGGCCCGCTTCAGGCAGTTGCGCGGCCGCTCGGACAGGTCGAGCTCCTCGATCGGGAGGTCCAGGTCCGGCGACCCGCTGCCGGCGCCGACCACTTCGCCGAGGACGAGGCCCTGCGGGGACTCGCTCATGTCGGCCACGAGGCCCATCAACGAGCGCAGCGTGCTGCCGCCCGAAGCGAGTGCCTCCCGCGGGGTTATAGAACCGTCGGTGGTGATGTCAAGGATGATGCGGTCGTAGTTCGTCGACTGCTCCACTCGGGCCGGCTCCACGGAAAAAGAAACCAGCCTGATCGGCGAGAATATGGAATCGACCGGGATTATCCCGATGGTGGAGGAGCGCTTGTTGCGGTCGGCGGGCACGTAACCCCGGCCTCGCTCGACCGTTATGTCGCACGCCAACCGGCCCTTTGCGTTGAGCGTGGCTAGAGGCAGCTCGGGGTTGAGGATCTCGACGTCGGCGGTGGTCTGGATGTCGCCGGCGGTTACGGTCCCGGGCCCTCTGGCGTCGAGGCGGAGGGTCACGGGCTCATACGTCTCCACCCGGAGGACAATGTCCTTGAAACTCAAGATGATGTCGGTGATGTCTTCCTTGACACCCGGGAGCGTGGTGAACTCGTGCAGGGCGTCGTCGAAGCGCACCTGGGTGACCGCCGCCCCCGGGATCGACGAGAGCAGCGTCCGGCGCAGCGAGACGCCGAGGGTATGGCCGAACCCGGGCTCCAACGGCCCGATGGCGAAACGCTGACGGTTGTCTTCCTCTTCGCCGAGCGGCTCGACGGCTGGGCGTTGGATGATAAGCATGGCGATGGACCTCCTGGCGACGCGTTACTTGGAATAGAGCTCGACGATCAGCGACTCGCGCACGGGCACATCGATCTGCTCGCGCATAGGAAGGTCGCGGACCGTGACCTCGAAGCCATCCGCACCGGCTTCTAGCCATAGCGGGACTTGACGTCCCAGGGTATCGACATTGTGGCGCACAACGATCAGGTTGCGCGTCTTGTCTTTGAGGGTCACAACGTCGCCGCGACGGGCGCGGTACGAGGGGATCGTTACCCGCCGGCCATTGACCAGTACGTGGCCGTGGCGCACGAGCTGGCGAGCCTGGGACCGGCTGGCGCCCCAGTTGGCCCGGAAAACAATGTTGTCGAGCCGCAGCTCGAGCATTTGCAGGAGGTTTTCGCCCGTGATCCCGTGCTGGCGGTTGGCCTCTTCGTAATAGTTGCGGAACTGCTTCTCCAGGACGCCATATATGCGGCGGGCCTTTTGCTTTTCCCGCAGCTGGGCCAGGTACTCAGAACCCTGCCGGGCCCGGTCTCGCCCGTGCTCACCCGGAGGGTAAGGACGGCGCTCGATGGGGCATTTCATGGAGTCGCACTTTGGCCCCTTGAGGAACAGCTTCATCTTCTCGCGCCGGCACAGACGGCAAACCGGCCCGGTGTAGCGTGCCATCGCTTATACCCTCCGGCGCTTCTTCGGCCGGCAGCCGTTGTGAGGGATAGGGGTCACGTCCTTGATGCCGGCAATTTCGATGCCGCTGTTCATTATCGACCGGACCGCGGTTTCCCGACCCGACCCGGGGCCCTTGACCAGCACGTCGACCTTGCGCACGCCGTGCTCCATAGCGCGCCGGGCGCATGCCTCGGCGGCGAGCTGGGCGGCGAACGGTGTCGATTTACGGGAGCCCTTGTACCCGACGTTGCCCGCAGACGCCCAAGCCAGGACGTTGCCGTCCAGGTCGCTGATGGACACGATGGTGTTGTTGAACGAGCTCTTGATGTGAGCCACGCCGTAGGCGACGTTTTTGCGCTCACGACGGCGGGGGCGGCGGCCCCCGGGCTTGGGCTTGGGCATTTAGTGGCCCCTCCGCGAACTTTGCCCCGCTCGCCGCAAGGCAACCAGGTGGGTCGAAATGAAAGGCTGGCCCGCAAAGCGGGCCAAAGTGGGCTCCGGTGTCACGATCTAGTGTTTCCTCAGCTTCTTCTTGCCGGCGACGGTCTTCTTCGGGCCCTTGCGCGTCCGGGCGTTGGTGTGCGTCCGTTGACCCCGCACCGGCAGGCCCCGCCGGTGCCGGAGGCCCTGGTACGAACCGATCTCGATCTTGCGCTTGATGTCCTGGGCTACGTCCCGGCGCAGGTCGCCTTCAACCTTCAGGTTGGCGTCGATCCAGGCCCGCAGCTTGGCCACTTCCTCGTCGGTCAGGTCCCGCACACGGGTGTCCCGGTTGACGCCGGTAGCGGTGCATACCTGGTTGGAGGTGGTGCGGCCGATGCCGTAGATGTATGTAAGCGAGATCTCGAGGCGCTTCTCCCGCGGGATGTCGACGCCGGAAATACGGGCCATGAGCTGCCTCCTAGCCCTGCCGCTGCTTGTGGCGGGGGTTGGTGCTGCAGATCACGATGACCCGGCCATGCCGGCGGATCACCTTGCAGTGCTCGCATATCGGTTTGACACTGGGACGTACTTTCACAGGATCTTGCACCTCGGCCTATCGGGTCTCCCGGAGACCCCTCGAGCGGCCTTGCCTGTCTTGTTGTCGACTTGGCGACAGCGCTAGACGAACAAAGGCACGCAGAACTAACCCCGCTCGGGACGGGCTTACATGTTACCGCACAGCGGTATAACGCGTCCAAGCGGCACCCTGGTAAGACCGCTAATACCCGGTCTCCACGATCTGGGGAGTATCGCGGCCCCTCAGGGGCCGAAATACTACACAGAACGCATCTGCGTCCGGGCGGCAACCGCCAGGCCACCCTCCCTCGCTTCGGCGCCGGCAACCCAACGCGGTTGCACCGGTCCGCCGCTCCTGGCTCATCCGGCTACGGTCAAGACCTCCGGCCCGTTATCGGTCACGGCGATGGTGTGCTCGAAATGGGCGGAAAGGCTCCCGTCCGCAGTTACGACAGTCCAGCCGTCGTCCAGCAACACGGTCTCGGCCGTGCCGACGTTGACCATCGGCTCCACGGCGAACACCATTCCCGTGCGCAGTTTCGGCCCGGGGGTGCCGGGCCAGTAGTTGGGGACAGCGGGCTCCTCGTGCATCTGGGTGCCGATGGCGTGCCCGACATAGCCGCGCACGACCGAGAACCCGGCCCCCTCGGCCACGGTCTGGACGGCCAGGCCGACATCGTGGAGCCGGTTGCCCTGGACGAGTTGGCCGATGCCGGCGGCCAGGCTTTCCTCCGTCACCCGCAACAGTTTCTCGGTGAGCGGAGGGATTTCGCCCACGGGCACGGTCACCGCCGCGTCACCGTGGTAGCCCTCGATGATCGCCCCGCAGTCCAGGGAAATGATGTCGCCTTCCCTGAGCACGTACGGCCCGGGGATGCCGTGGACGATGACATTGTTTGGCGAGGTGCAGATAACGGCCGGGAAACCGTGATAGCCGAGGAAGTTGGACCGGGCGCCCCTGCGTTCGAGGACCTCACGGGCCAGCTTGTCCAGCTGCGCGGTAGTCACGCCGGGGCGGGCGCCGGCCGTCGTCACCTCGAGCATCTCGGCCACCACCCGGCCGGCCTTGCGCATCTTTGCGATTTCGTCGGGCCGTCGCCTCATAGCACCACGGTACCGGTCTGCACCCTCACGACGCCTCCGGTCTTCAGGCCCTCGTCGGCCAAGTCATCGGAGTCAGCGTGAGAGCTGTCGAGCGTGCGCCGCTTCGATCGCTTTCACGGCCCGCTCCGTCACCTCGTCCGGGGCCCCGGAGGCGTCGACCGTCGCTAACAACCCCTGCTCTGTGTACCAGCTGACCAGGGGCGACGTTTCCGACTCGTAGATCTCGAGCCGGCGGCGGATGGCGTCCTCGGTGTCGTCATCACGCTGGACCAACGCCCCCCCGCACGCGTCGCAGATCTCGTCGTTCTTCGGCGGGTTGTCGACCAGGTTGTAACTCGATTTGCAGTTCGGGCACACCCGCCGGCCGGCGATCCGGCGCAACACCTCTTCCGTGCTGACGTCGAGGTTGACGACCACGTCCAGGCCTTCGGGCGCCAGCATGTCCGCCAGGGCCTGGGCCTGGTGGATATTGCGGGGGAAGCCGTCGAGGATGAACCCGCCGGCCCGGCTCGAGCCGAGCCCGGCCTCTTTGACCAGGTGCTCCCGCAAGACCCCTACGACCACGTCATCCGGCACGAGTTCGCCCCGGTCCATGTACACCTGGGCTGTGCGGCCCAGCTCGGAGCCCTCCCGGACGGCGGCCCGGAAGGCCTCGCCAGTCGATATGTGAGGGACGTGGTAGAGGTGGGCGAGACGGTCGGCCTGCGTGCCTTTTCCTGACCCCTGCCGGCCTAGCAGACGACACGTGGCGACCAATCGTGCACCGCCAGGCGGTCCACTGCGGCCGAGTCAGCCACCGCCGCGGGCTCTGCGTCGTTGTGGCTGTCAGCGGCTCCCACTTACCGCAGGAAGCCCTCGTAGTTGCGCAACATGAGCTGGCTGTCTATCTGCTGCATCGTCGCCAGCGCCACACCGACGGCGATCAGCAACGTCGTGCCGGCGAACGGGTAGTTCTGGATGTTCCAGATAGCCAGGAAGATGGAGGGCAAAAGGGCAACCAGGGCCAGGAAGAGGGCGCCCGGGAACGTCACGCGGTTGAGGATGTTTTGCAGGTGCCGCTCGGTCGGGTACCCGGGCCGGATACCCGGGATGTAGCCACCCTGCTTACGGATGACATCAGCCTGCTGGTGAGGGTCGAACGTGATCCCGGCGTAGAAATAGGCGAACACGATGATCAAACCGCCGTACAGGGCGATGTACCAGAGGCTGCTGGGCTTGGCCAGGTTGTCGCTGATCCAGGTCTGCACGTCCTTGCCCCAGCCGGTGCTCGGGAAAATGTTGGAGATGAGCAGGGGGAAGTACAGCACCGAGGCGGCGAAGATGATGGGCACGACGCCACCGGTGTTGAGTTTCATCGGTATGTACGTGCTCTGGCCGCCGTACATTCGCCGGCCCACCACTCTCTTGGCGAACGTGACAGGTATGCGCCGCTGGCACATTTCGACGAACACGATCGCCACCAGGAACACCAGGGCCAGCAGCACCAGGAACGCGAACTTGGCCCCGCCGGCCGACTGGAGCAGGGCGTTGCCCTGACTGGGCAGACCGGCGATGACGTTGGTGAAGATCAGCACCGACATGCCTTGGCCTACACCTCTCTGGGTGATCAGCTCGGCCAGCCACATCACCACGACCGTCCCCGCCGTCAAAGTGATCACGATCAGGAGGACGCGGGGGACGGTGAAGTCAGGGATCAGGTCCACGTTGAGCGGGACGGAGGTACCGAGGAGGCCGCCGCCGCCATTGTGGAAGGCGTAGGCGAGCCCCGTCGACTGCATGATGGCCAAGGCAATAGTCAGGTAGCGGGTGACCTGGGTCAGCTTGCGCTGCCCGCTCGGGCCCTCGTCGCGCCACTGCTCGAACTTGGGGATGACCACCATCAACAGCTGGACGATGATGGAGGCCGTGATGTAGGGCATGATCCCCAGCCCGAAAACGGCCAGCTTGGTCAAGGCGCCGCCCGAGAACAGGTTGAGGTACGAGATGACGCCCCCGTTGCGGGCGGCGGCCTCGAGCGACTGCACGGCGTTGAAGTCGACGCCGGGGGCGATGATGTTGTCGCCCAGACGATAGATGGCGATGACGAACAGGGTGAAGAGGATCTTGTTACGAAGGTCCGGGATCGTGAACGCGGCTCTGAGGTTCCGCAGGCTGGTGGGTATTGGCATGGCGGCGGCCCTTAGTTCTCCTCGGTCCTACTGTGCTTGTCCCGGTCCGTGGCCCGGTGGTCCATCTTTCCTCTTACCAGTCCTAGCAGTCGCGGCTACCGACTGGTAAGCGCGTTGCCCTTTGCCGGGGGACGGCCGTGCCCAAATGGCGGCGGCAGGACGTGCGTCGAACCGCCCGCAGCCTCGATAGCAGCAGCGGCAGAGGCTGAGAAGGCGTGGGCCGATACATTGACGCGCTTGGTCAACTGACCGACGCCCAGCACCTTGACCAGGCCCCGTTTGTGGACCAGGCCGGCCTGGCGCAGGACGTCAGGGTCGACCTCGGACGCCCCCAGGCGCTCCAGGGCGGCCAGGTTGACGATCGTGTACTCCACTCTGAAGGGGTTTTTGAAACCCTTGAGTTTCGGCACCCGCTGAGTGAGTGGCAGCTGGCCGCCCTCGAACCCGGGCTTCGGGTTACCGCGCGCGCCGGCGCCCTTGGTGCCGCGCCCGGCCGTTTTGCCGCCCTTCCCGGCGATCCCTCGGCCGACGCGCCGGCGCGCCCTGGTCGAACCGGGAGCCGGTGCTAGCTCGTGGATTTTCACTTACCCGCTCTCCCGTCTATTTGGCCGGCGGCCTGGACTTCAACCAGGTGTACGACGCGGGCCACCATGCCCCGGATTTCGGGCCGGTCCGGCAGGGTATTCGTCTGGCCGATGCGGCCGAGACCGAGCGCCCGCAGAGTACCCCTGTGCTTGGGCTTGGCCCCGATGGCCGACCGGACTTGTTTTACCTGGATTTGGCTGTCGGCCATCACGCCACCTCCGCCATCACGCCACCTCCGCCATCACGCCACCTCCGACGGCGCCCGTGGGGCCCGTTCGGCATCCTGGTAGGCCCGCAAGACCCCGCTGGGCGTGACCTCCTCGGGGGACAAGCCGCGGCGACGGGCCACTTCATCTGGCCGTAGCAGGGCCCGCAGGCCCGCCATGGTGGCCTGGGCCACGTTGATGCTGTTGGACGAGCCGAGGGACTTCGCCACTACATCGTGGATCCCGGCCAACTCGAGGATCGGCCGGGCCGCGCCCCCGGCGATCACTCCGGTCCCGGGTGCCGCGGGCTTCAGTAGCACCCGCCCGGCCCCGGCCTCACCGATCACCGGGTGGGTGATGGTCGAACCCGCCAGTGGCACTCTGAAAAGGCTCTTCTTGGCCTCTTCTATGCCCTTTTGGACCGCCAGCCCGGCCTCTTTGGCTTTGCCGTAACCGAGGCCCACCGTGCCCGCGCCATCGCCGATGACCATGAGGGCGGCAAAGCTGAACCGCCGGCCGCCCTTTACGACCTTGGCGACCCGGTTGACCTTGATGGTCCGGTCCTGATATTGCTGCTGTTCGGGCATATCCCTAAAACTCCAGTCCGGCTTCTCTGGCCGCGTCGGCCAGAGCTGCAACTCTTCCGTGGTACAAGAAACCGCCCCGGTCGAAGGCCACCCGCGACACTCCGGCCGCCTTGGCCCTCTCTGCCAGCGAGCTTGCCTACGGCGGTGGCGGCGTCGCGGTTCCCGGTGTTCCCCGCGCCCCTGACCGACGCCTCCAACGACGAAGCGGCGGCCAGGGTCTGCCCGGAAATATCGTCGATAACCTGCGCCACCATGTGCCGGTTGGAGCGGAAGACCGCCAGCCGGGGGCGTTGCGGCGTTGCCGCTCACCTTTTTCCTGACCCGGTAATGACGCCGGGCGCGAGCGACCTGGTTGCTCTTGGCGTTGCTCAACTTGACCTCACTTCGCCGCCTTGCCGGCCTTACGCTTTACCACTTCGCCCGAGTAACGCACTCCCTTACCTTTGTAGGGTTCGGGTGGGCGCAGTTTCCTGATCCTGGCGGCCACTTCGCCTACGGCCTGCTTGTCGCTCCCCCGCACGCTGATGCGAGTCGGCGCCGGGACCTCGAAAGTTATGCCCTCCGGCGCTTCGATAGTTACCGGGTGACTAAAGCCCAGCGCCAGCTCGATGGTCCCCGGCCCTTTGGGTGTAGCCCGGTACCCGACTCCGACTATTTCCAGGTCTTTCGAGAACCCGGCCGTCACCCCGACGACCATGTTGTTGACCAAAGTGCGCGTCAGCCCATGCAGTGAACGGCTGCGCCTCTCGTCGTCGGGCCGTTCGACCACGAGCACCTGGCCTTCTTCACGCACCGTAATGTCTCCGGCCACCTCATGGCTGAGCGTGCCGCGCGGGCCCGTGACGGTCACGGAACGACCGTCAAGCAACACCTTTACCCCGGACGGCACCGGCACGGGGCTACGCCCTATTCGAGACATTCAAAACTCCTCAACTCACCTGGTTTTTTCGTGCGCCCGGGTCGCCGGCGCACCGGTCACCAGACATAACAAAGGACTTCTCCACCCATCCGGAGCCGGCGAGCTTCACGGTCGGTCATCAGTCCCTGGCTGGTGGACAGGACGGCCACACCCAGGCCACCGAGCACCCGGGGTAATTTGTCTGCACCAGTGTAGACACGCAGCCCCGGCTTGGAAACGCGCCGCACGCCCGAGATCGTCCGGGTGCGGTCGGCGGTGTATTTCATGGTTACTTCCAGGATCCTGCCCGGCCGCTTGTCGTCGCTCACCACGTTGAAGCCCGCGATGTAGCCCTCACGGAGCAAAATGGCCGCCAATGCTTCTTTGAGCTTGGACGACGGCATCCTGACCAGGTCGTGGTGGGCCACGTTGGCGTTGCGCAGCCTGGTCAGCATGTCAGCGATGGGGTCGGTCATCGTCATGTTTGCCCGCCTCCCTCCTACCAGCTCGACTTGGTGACGCCGGGGATCTCGCCGGCGTGAACAAGCTCACGCACGCAGATGCGGCACAAGCCGAACTTGCGCAACACCGAACGCGGCCTCCCGCACCGCCGGCACCTCGTGTAGGCCCGGACCTTGTACTTGGGCTTGCGCTGCGCTTTTATAACCAGAGCCTTTTTGGCCATGTTAATTGTTGCTCCTAAGACTCGCTCATAAATAGTTCGGTGGCGGGCCGCATCATGCGGCGCCTTCCTTGCGGAAAGGGAACCCGAAAGCGTCGAGCAGTGCCATGCCTTCGGCATCTGTCCTCGCCGTCGTGACGATTGTGAGGTCCATTCCCCGGGGCGCGTCGATCTTGTCGTAATCGATCTCGGGGAATATCAGCTGCTCGTTGACGCCGAACGTATAGTTGCCCCGGCCGTCGAAACCCTTCGGCGACAGGCCCCTGAAGTCCCGGATACGAGGGATGGCCAGGGAGATAAGCCTGTCGAAGAACTCCCACATACGGTCGCCTCGCAGAGTTACCTTGGCGCCGATCGAGTTGCCCTGGCGGAGCTTGAACGCCGCGATCGACTTTTTCGCCTTGGTAACGATGGGCCTTTGCCCGCTGATAACGGTCAAGTCCCGTACCGCCCCCTCGAGCAGCGAAGGCTGCGCGACGGCCCGGCCGACGCCCATGTTCAGGACGATCTTTTCCATACGGGGGACGAGCATGGGGTTGGGCAGGGCCAGCTGGCTCTGAAGCTTGCCGCGCAGTTCCTTGGCGTACAGGACCCGCAGCCGCGGCGGCTCGCTTGGGCGCGGTGGCCGCCCAGGCGCCGCTTTGACGGCGGCGGCCGACGCCCGGCCTCCGCCTGCGCCACGACCGCCGGCCTGCGCCGCCGGGCAGCCGTCCGGCGGGCGGTAGTCGAACCGCGAGCCGAACCTTTGGACGACTTGGCCGGCCTTGCCTCCGGCCTTGCCGCCCTTGCCGGGAGAACCCTTACCTGATGGGGACATCAGACCGCCTCCCCACAGTTGACACAAACACGCTGTTTGCTGCCGTCTTCAGCGACCCTGTACGCTGACCCGGCAGGGCGTGTGCTCCTTGGAGCAGACCAAGGCCACGATCGAGACGGGCACCGGCAGGTCCTTGTCGATGATCCCCGCCCGCTTGCGGATTTGTGTTGTCCGCTGAGAACGCTTGACCCGGTGGACACCCTCGATCTGGACCTGTCCCGTCTTCGGGAAGGCGCGCAGGACTTCGCCCCGCTTGCCCTTGTCTTTTCCCGAAAGGACGACCACTTGGTCACCCTTATGGATTTTCATCTCACAACACCTCTGGAGCGAGCGAGATAATGCGCATGAAACGCTTATCCCTGAGCTCGCGGCCGACTGGCCCGAATATGCGCGTCCCGCGCGGCTGCAACTGGTCGTTGATGAGCACCGCGGCGTTCTCGTCGAACCGGATATAACTGCCGTCGGGCCGACGCTTTTCTTTCCGGGTCCGCACCACGACGCACTTCACGACGTCACCCTTTTTCACATTGGCGCCGGGGATGGCGTCTTTTACGGTGGCGACAAAAATGTCCCCGATCGAGGCATAACGCCGGCGCGAGCCGCCCGAGCACCTTGATGCACAAGACCTCCCGGGCACCGGAATTGTCCGCGATGCGCAGCCTGCTTTCCTGCTGGATCATCTAGGCCTCCTTACCGCGCCCGCTCGAGCACGCGCTCGACCCGCCACCGCTTCAGCTTCGAGAGCGGGCGGGTCTCGACCAGGCGGACCCGGTCGCCGACGCGCACGTCGTTCGTTTCGTCGTGGGCATAAAGGCGCTTGGTGCGCTGCACCGTCTTGGCGTACCGGGGGTGGCGGACGCGCTCGATCACGACCACCACGGCCGTCTTTTCCATCCCGTTGGAGACGACCGTGCCCTCACGGACCTTGCGGCGAGTGGTGCGGCGCTGGCTCGGCCCCGGTGGCAGTCTTGCTCGGACGAGGAGCCTTGGCGGCGGCCGGTTGAGTGGTCGCTTTGGCCGTGGCCTTAGCCGGTGCGGAGGCCTGGACCGGCGATGCCGCCTTGGCCGGCTGAGGTGCCGGCGCCCCGTCTCCTCGGATGGTGGGGTCTCCTCGGACGGCGCCACTGTCTCGGCTTCGTCGGCGCCAGATGGAGTCATGACGTCCGCCGTTTCTTCGTTCGCGTCGCTCACCGATGCGTCCTCGGGCTCAGTTGCCGGGTCCTGCTCGGCCATCACTCGGCCGCCTTCCGCTGCCCGCCTCGGCGCGGGGCAGCGGGAGCCGGTTGGTTGCGCTCAGTGCGGCGCTCCCGCTGGAGCGTGAGCACCCGGGCGACCTCCCGGCGCACGTGCCCGAACCGCGCCGAGTTGTCCTGTTTGCCCATTGCCAGCTGGAACCGGAGAGAAAAGAGCTCCTCCCGCACCTCCACCAGGTGGTGCGCCAGTTCCTCGTCGTTCATCTCCCTGAGCTGACTGGCCCGGGTCATCTATACCTCGATCTCTTCTTGGTGGGCGCGGGTGACAAACCTCGCCTTTATGGGCAATTTCTGGATAGCCCGTTCCATGGCCGAGCGAGCCAGCGTCTCGGACACCCCGGCCAGCTCGAACATCACCCGGCCCGGTTTCACCACGGCCACCCAAAACTCCGGGTTGCCTTTGCCTGAGCCCATCCGGGTCTCGGCCGGTTTGGCGGTGACGGGCTTATCCGGGAATACCCGGATCCAGACTTTGCCACCGCGGCGCACGTGCCGGGTCATCGCGATACGGGCGGCCTCGATTTGGCGCGCACTGATCCAGCCGGGCTCCAGAGCCTGGATCCCGTAGTCGCCAAAGGTCACCTCGGTGCCGCCTTTGGCCAGTCCGTCCATGCGCCCGCGCTGCTGCTTGCGGTGCTTTACTTTCCGGGGCATCAACATTTCTGGCTAATCCCTCGGGAAATGGGGCGTCTCGTGGTGGTCTCCCCGGGTACGCCGCTCGATCTCTTCTTCTTCCTGCAGCAGTCGCTCCAGTTCGGGGTCGACCTGGACGATCTCGCGCTCCGACGCCGCGGCGGGCTCGGCGGGCTCAACCGCGGGCTCGACCGCCGGCGCCGCCGGAGCAGTGCCGGGCTCGCCCATTTCGGGGCGCCGCCGGCCACCGCCAGCGGAAACCACCCTGCGGGTGCCGCCCAGGCCCGAGGCCTCGCCCACTGCCATAGCCGCTTCCCGGCTGATCTTGTCCTCGCTCGAGGTCTTGTACGGCAGGACATCGCCCTTGTAGATCCAGACCTTTACGCCAATACGGCCGTAGGTGGTCTTGGCTTCGCGGAAGCCGTAGTCGATATCGGCCCGCAGCGTGTGCAGGGGTACGCGGCCCTCCCGGTAGGACTCCCGCCGGGACATTTCGGCCCCGCCCAGGCGGCCTGAGCACTGCACTCGTACCCCCATAGCACCGGCCTTTTGGACCGTCTGCACCGTGCGTTTCATCGCCCGCCGGAAGCTGACCCGCCCGGCCAGCTGGTCGGCTATGCCTTGAGCCATCAGGGCGGCGTCGAGCTCCGGCTGCTTGATCTCCTGGATGTTCAAGGTAACTTTGGGGTTCTTTGTGATCTCGGCGAGCTTCGTGCGCAACCGGTCCGCCTCAGCGCCGCGCCGCCCGATGACGATGCCCGGGCGAGCGGTGTGCACGTCGACGCGCAAACGGTCACGGGTGCGTTCGATTTCGACGCGGCTGACCGCGGCCCGCTCGAGCTCCCTGTTGAGGTACTCCCGGATATGGATGTCCTCGATCAGGTAGTCCTGGTACTCGCGGTCGGTAAACCACCGTGACTTCCAGTCGGTGGTGTTCCCGAGGCGGAACCCGTACGGGTTGACCTTCTGGCCCATCGCTTAACTGTCCTTCTCTTCTTCTTGGTCGTCTTCGCCGCCATGCTCACCCTCGACACCTGGGTCGTCCTCAGTGCCGGCGGCTACAGAACCTTCTGCCTCCGGCGCCGCCTCGGGCTCCAAATCATTTTTCGTCTCAGCCTCCGGCTCCGGCGCTGCGGCCGCGACTGCTGGCTCGGTTTCGGCCGCCGCCTCGCTCCCGGCCGCTTCGCCTCTAGCCTCGCGCTGCCGCCTCTTCGCTGGCCGCCTCTTCGCTGGCCGCCTCTTCGCTGGCCACCTCGCCAACGAGGGCCTCTTCGGCTGACGTCGTCTCCCCTGTCTCGGGCTCCGTCTCCAACGCCTCTTCGGTAGTCGGCTCTTCCTCTGCTGCCGGGATCGTTTCGGGGTGACGGCGCTCCCTGCGGTTTTGGGCGCCTTCGGCTCCCTCAGTCCGGGCGCGGCGCGTGGCCTCGACCCGTCGTTGCCTGCATAGCCAGGTTCTCGGCCCGCCGGCGCGCCTGCAGCCGGGCCAGTCGCTCTTCGGGGAGCCGGCCGACGATGACAGTCACGTGGCTTGAACGTTTCCGGATCCGGGTGGCCCGGCCCCGGGCGCGGGGGCGCCAACGCTTGGCCGTCGGGCCCTCGTCGACATAGCAGGCCGAAACGTACAGCTCCTCGGGGTCGAGGTGGTCGTTGTTGGAGGCGTTGGCCACGGCCGAACGCAGCAGCTTGTCGACGATGATGGCGGCGTCTCTTTCGACGAACCGCAACAGGTCGGCCGCTTCCTCGACCGGCTTGCCGCGGATGGCGTCGATGACTTGGCGCAATTTGTAGGGGCTGACGCGGACGTAGCGCAGAACGGCACGGGTGCCTTCACGCTCGTTGGTCTTCGGGCCGGGCATCAGCGCTTTCCTTGCCGTTCCTGACCCGCGTGATAACGGAACGTTCGCGTGGGGGCGAATTCGCCCAACTTGTGGCCGACCATCGACTCCGTCACGTACACCGGCACGTGCTTGCGCCCGTCGTGGACGGCAATTGTGTGGCCGACCATGTCAGGGATGATCGTCGACCGGCGCGACCAGGTCCGGATGACCCGCTTTTCGTTCCTGCTGTTGAGGTCGTCGACCTTCCGCAGCAGGTGCCCGTCCACGAACGGGCCTTTCTTGAGGCTTCGGGGCATGGCGTTACCTCCTGGCGCCGCGAGCCCGGCGGCGACGGATTATCAATCGGTCAGACGGCCTGTGGGCGTGCCGGGTGCGCCCCTCGGGACGGCCCCAGGGAGATACCGGGTGACGTCCACCAGAGGACTTGCCCTCACCACCACCAAGGGGATGGTCGACGGGGTTCATGGCCACACCGCGGGTTTGCGGGCGCACGCCCTTCCAGCGGTTACGGCCCGGCCTTGCCGATCTTTATCAGCTCGGCCTCCGCGTTCCCGACCTCGCCGATGGTGGCCCGGCAATCGATAGGGACTCGACGCATTTCCGTAGAGGGCAGGCGCAAGGTGGCAAAGTCGCCTTCCTTGGCCACCAGTTGGACGCTCGACCCGGCGCTGCGGGCCATCTTGCCGCCCCCGCCGGGCTTCAGCTCCACGTTGTGGATGACCGAACCTACAGGGATATAGCGCATGGGCATGGCGTTGCCCGGCCGGATCTCGGCCCCCTGCCCGCTGCGCAGGACGTCACCGACGGCCAAGCGGTTCGGCGCCAGGATGTAGCGCTTCTCGCCGTCGTGGTAGTTGAGCAGCGCGATACGGGCGTTGCGGTTGGGGTCGTACTCGATAGAAGCGACCGTGGCAGGGACGCCGTCCTTGTTCCGCTTGAAATCCACCAGGCGGTATTGGCGTTTGTGGCCACTTCCGCGGTGACGGGCGGTCTTGCGCCCATAAGCGTTGCGCCCACCGGTCCCGGGCTTGGGTACGGTCAAAGAACGCTCGGGGCGGTCGACCGTTAGCTCGGTGAAGGCGGAGACGGTCTGGAACCTGCGGCCGGCGCTGGTGGGCTTGCGTGAACGAAGCATTCAGTACCCTCAGCTTGTCTCGAACAACGGGATCGACTGGCCGGATGCCAGGGTCACCACAGCTCGCTTGGTGTCCGGGCGCTTGCCGAACGTCGACTGGCGCCGGTTCCGCTTGCGCTTGCCGGGGCGGTTCAAGGTATTGACCTTGGTGACCTTGACATTGAAAACGCGCTCGATTGAGCGGCGGATTTCGACCTTGTTGGCTTCGGGCGGCACCACGAAGATGTACACGCCCTTTTCGCTCAGGGCGTAAGACTTTTCGGAGACTACGGGCCTGACGATAACGTCCCTCGGGTCATTCATCGGGCTCTTCCTCCGTTGCCTTCGTCCTCGCGCCTCGGACACCTCGGTGGCTACGTCAGCCTCGCCGCCATCCTCGGACATGGCATCCTCGGACATGGCATCCTCGGACATGGCATCCTCGGACATGGCATCCTCGGACACTGGCATCCTCGGACATGGCATCCTCGGACATGGCATCCTCGGACATCGGCATCCTCGGAGATGGCATCCTCAGAGCCGGCTTTCGCCGTCGCAGTGGCGGCGCCGGCGGGGGCCTCTCCCCATGTGCTGTTGCCCGGCAGCGTGGCTCTCGTAAAAACGACCCAGTCCGAGCACAGCACGTCGTAAGCATTGAGCTCGGGGACGAGGACCAGGTCGACGCCGGCGAGGTTACGGAAGGACTTGTAAGCCCGCTCGTCCTCACGCGCCAGGACAACGAGTACTCGCCCGATCAGCCCGAGCGTGGTGAGGGCAGCCGACGCGTCTTTGGTGCTCGGGACTTCCCAGTCCCAGCTCTCCACCACTGCCACCTGGCCCCCCGCGGCACGGTCAGACAGAGCTCCCCGTAGGGCGAGCTGGATCATCTTGCGTGGCGTGCGCTGCGCATAGCTGCGCGGTTTTGGCCCCAGGGCCACGCCGCCGCCGGCGTAATGCGGGGCCCGCGTGCTCCCCTGCCGGGCCCGGCCGGTGCCCTTCTGCCGGTAGGGCTTGGCCCCGCCGCCGGAAACCTCGGCTCGGGTCTTGGTGCTCTGGGTCCCGGCGCGGGCCGCCGCCAGCTGAGCCGTGACGACCTGGTGCAGCAGCGGGACGTTCGGCTGGACGCCGAACACGGCCGGGTCGAGCGAGACGGTGGCCGTGACGCTGCCGTGCTGTGACCTCACCTCGAGGGGCGGCCCCATGTCCCGGGTGCCGGTGCCCCGGGTGCCAGTGCCCCGGGTGCCAGTGCCCCGGGTGCCAGTGCCTTCGGTAACGGTCACTGCGCCCCCTTCACGGCCTCACGGATGAACACAAGGCCGCCTCGCGGCCCGGGCACGGCCCCCTTGAGAAGGAGCAAATTGCGCTCGGCGTCTGCGGAGACGACTTCCAGGTTGAGAGTGGTTACCTTCTCGTTACCGAGCCGGCCCGCCATCCGGGTGCCTTTGAAAACCCTGGCCGGGGTGGCGCAAGCACCAATCGAACCCGGCGCACGATGGTGCTTGTGGTTACCGTGGCTGGCGCCTTGGCCTTTGAAGTTGTGCCGCTCGATGCCGCCGGCAAAGCCGCGGCCCTTGCTGGAAGCGGTCACGTCGACCTTGTCTCCGGCGGCGTAGATGTCGACACCCAGCTCCTGGCCGATCGAATAGGAAGTACTGTCGTCCACCCTCAGTTCGACGAGCGCACGACCGGGGTCGACCCTCGCCTTGGCGTAATGGCCGGTAAGCGGTTTGTTGACCGTGCCGGGCCGTCTGGAGCCGTACGTCACCTGGACCGCCGAGTAGCCGTCGACTACGGGCGTCTTCACCTGGACGATACGGACCGGCGTGACCCGGACCACTGTGACCGCGACCGACCGCTGGCTCTCGTCCCAGACTTGGGTCATGCCGACTTTCTCGCCGACGATCGCTTTTTTTGGGGCCTTCGCGGGCATCCTGTCCTCTTACACGCGGGACGCTCCGCTCGGGACACCCGGGCGGAGCTCTCTTCATGATGAGCCATGGCGTCCCCGCTGCCACACAGCACAGCGGGCGGTCATGGACGTCAGTTAGATGGCCCGGCCAGTATAGCCACCCTCACACTGGGTGCAAACCGCGACTGTCCCCTGAACCCAGCCCGTCTGGCGATGCTCGGTAATTTGATGGGCAAGCTCCAGCCGAGGGGAACGGGCGCATGACAGGCACGAGTCAGCGGCAAAGAGGGCGGCGGGAGCACCGCCGCTCGACGGTGGCGGCCGTGACCCTCGCCGTAAATCTCGGCAGCTTCGCCTACCTGGTGCTCATCGCCCGCTCGGCCAGCCCGGCCGTGTTCGGTGCCCTTGCCGCTTTGGCGGGCATCACCCTCCTGTTCGAGGTCCCGGCCAATGCGTTGCAGGTGGCCGTGGGCCGCGCGCTGACCGCAACACCCGACAATCGGCAGGCCAGGGTGGCGGCCAGGCCTCTGCTGGTCCAGGCCAGCATTTGGGGCCTCGCCGTTTGCGGGGTGCTCTTGGCGCTGTCACCTCTCGTCGAGCGGTTCCTGCACCTGCCGTCCATCACCAGTGCGCTGCTATTGGCTGCTTACGCGTTGCCGGTCGGCGTCAGCGTAGTACCCAAAGGTGTTCTGGTCGGGCAGGGCCGCCTGCGGCTGCTGGCCACCGGCCTGATCAGTGGTATAGCCGTTCGCATCCTTCTCGGCGTCTTATTGGTGCGTCACGGCGGCGGCCTCAACGCCGCCTTCGTGGCCATCGTCTGGGGTGAGGTGGTTACGGCGGTGATCGTGTTGTTCGGCCTGCGCGAGTTCCTCGAACGGCCCCCACCGGCGCCCGCAGCCGCCGGGGCGGCGGCGGGACGCCTGGAGGGGCCGGCCGCCTCGGAGCCGCTGCGGTTGCGGTGGGGCGAGACAAGGTGGGCCGCTCTCGCTTTTACGGGCTACTGGCTGCTGACGGCCATAGACGTAATCGTGGCCCGGCACTGGCTGGCGGCCGATGCTTCGGGCTGGTACGCGGCGGCGGCCACAGGGGCCCAGATCGCCCTTCTGGCGCCAGGTGCGATAGCCGCTTTGACGTTCCCGCGGCTGGTCGGTTCGGACATCCCCCGTCTGGTCGGGCCGGACAGCCGGCCCAACCAGCGGCTCATGTTCGCCCTGGGGTCGGCCGCCGTGGTCGCCATTGGTTTTGCCGCCGCTGTTCTGGTCAGCATTTTTGCCACCGGGACGGTGAAAGCGTTCTTCGGGCCCAGCTACGCCCAGGCGGCCAGCATTGTCGGGCTATTGAGCTTCAGCGGTGCCCTGCTCGGGCTGGTGACGGTGCTGCTCCACTACCACCTGACCCGTGG
Organism: uncultured Acidimicrobiaceae bacterium; assembly: GCA_963749305.1. Taxonomy (GTDB): domain Bacteria; phylum Actinomycetota; class Acidimicrobiia; order Acidimicrobiales; family Palsa-688; genus Fen-671. The sequence goes on along the minus strand of CAVVMN010000005.1, from coordinate 90,425 downwards.
CAACCGGCTGGTGGCGACCTTGTGCTGGCCGGCGATCGTGGTCGTGGTCATCGGGACGATCATCTGGCACCGTTCGATGACCGATATCGCGGTGGTCATGGTGGTGGCTTCCTCGTTGGCCTGCGCGGGGATGCTGGTCATCGCCTGGGGCCGGGCCGAGCTACCGCGCGACAACCTGATCGAGCAGGCCAACTTGGCCCTCCTTGACGCCGCGCTGGACCTCACCGTGGTCGTCCCGTACTACAACCCCGGCCACCTCCTGGTACCCACGATCGAGCGGCTGCTGTCAGTACTGGACGCCTCCGGGGCCAGTTATGAGGTCATCGCCGTCTCGGACGGCTCTACCGATGGCAGCGACCGCGAGCTGGACGCCGCGCTGGCCGACCGGCCCCGGCTGACCAACGTGGTGCTGGCGCAGAACCAGGGCAAGGGCGCCGCCCTTCGCGTTGGCCTGGCCAAGGGCAGAGGCCGGTACCTCGGCTTTATCGACGCTGACGGAGACCTCGACCCGATCCTGCTGGACTCCTTCCAGACAATGGTGCGGCTATACAGCCCGGACATCATCCTCGGGAGCAAGCGCCACCCCCTTTCAGAGGTCGAGTACCCCTTCCTGCGGCGGGTGTACTCATGGGGCTACCAGCAAGTGGTACGGCTCGGTTTCCGCCTGAACATCAAGGACACCCAGACGGGCATCAAGCTCGTGAGAAGGGACGTCCTGTCTGCGGTCCTCCCTCGCATGCTCGAGAAGCGCTTCGCTTTCGACCTCGAGCTGTTCGTAATCGCCCGCCGCCTCGGCTACAAGCGGTTCCTGGAAGCCCCGATCCGGCTGCGCCACCAGTTCACCAGCACCGTGTCATGGCGCTCCGTCTACCGGTCGCTACTAGACACCATGGCCATCTGGTACCGGCTGCGCATCCTCCACTACTACGACGGTGACCAGGCACCGGCGACGCCCGGCACCGAGCAGCTCCTTATCGACCCCATTGTGCTGCGGGGCAGCACCGGGGCGGCGGCCGGGAGCGCGGGGGCAGCGGACACCCTGGCTGGCAGCGCCGGCACCCTGGCTGGCGGTGCCGGCACGCTGGCAGGCGGTGGGATCACCGGCGATTCCGGCACGGGCGGCGGCGATGCTGCCGGGAGTACGGCCCCGAGGAGTGCCGGCCCCCCCGGCCCCCAACCCGCTTCGGTGCCAGTCCGGCCCGGTCCCGATCCGCGGCCGGGGGCGTAGCTGGCGGGCCTACCGCGCCGCGTTAGACAGTTCCCGCCGGCCGCGCCACCGGTCCGGCCGTATGGGTCACCGCCGGTCCGGCCGTATGTGGCGTCGCTGCCTGCCTACCGGCCTCTCTCAACAGCTCCCTGAGTTCGTGGGCCGCCGGCCCCGGGTCCAGAGCGAGTGGTGAGACCGGCCACAAGCCCACAGAGAACCGGAACGGCCCGCTCTTCAGCACGTACCGCTCCAATGGCCCCGGCCCGCAGGCTGCAGAGCCGAGGCCGTGCTGGCGGTGGTCGAAGTGCAGCCACGTGCGAGGCTCCGGCATCAACTCGTCGCCATGGGCCGCGGCCGCCAGGGCCGCCGTCGACCAGCGGTGAACGCTGAAACCGATCGAGGGGGCGCCAACCGCCAGGACCCCACGGTGGCCGTCTGAGAAGCGGCACCAACGCACATCGCTGCGGTGGCCGTTCTCCTGAGGCACGACATACGGCGTCTCGAGCTCGTCGACGGACGCCCGATAGCGGCCCAGCCGGCCGGCGGTCATCGAGTCGGGGTAGGTCTCGTGCGGGCCCGGCCGTACCAGGCCACTTCCTCGAACGCCGGGCCTAGAGCCATGGCTAGCCCGACCCGCCCGAACGTAGACGGAGCGTCGCCCTCGACCTCCCCATCGACCAGGATGGCCAGCCTCCCGGCCGCGTCAAAGATATAGCGGTATGTGCACCGCACGCCCCACGCCAGCACGGCCGGGGCCACCCTGGTGGTCACGGCCACCTCGACGTGCCCGTCCGTACTTCTGGCCGCCACGGCACAGACGCGGTGTTGAAGGCGATGAAGGCCGTGGTCGGCCCAGTCCTTGGCCACCGCTGGCACCCGCAACCCGAGGCGGTCGTTGTCTATTGGGGCGCGCCACAACTCGAGCTGTGGCGGGCGGTCCAGAAGCTCGGCCTCGAAGGCTGTCCACGAGGTCAACCATCCCCCGGCAAAGCGCGCTTCCCACTCGCTACCGGTCACGGTCAGCAAACCGCCTTCGCCAACCTCACCGTCGGGGTAGGTCTGGACGGTTGGGCGACGTCCGGGTGGCCCTGCGTCGTGCTTCCGCGCCTCGACGGCCGGCTCCCCGTTTTGCGGCCCAGCCGGTCCGTCGACGGGCCCGCCTGACTGGCCCGCACCGCCCGGCCCCGCACCGTCCGGCCCCGCACCGTCCGGCCGTCCACTATTCGCGCCCGAGCTGGGCGTGATGACGAACTGCGCCCACGCCACCTCGTGACCGCCGGGCGCCCACGCCGAGGCGGACCTGGCCCGCAACGACACATCGAGCACGGCTTCGCCCTTCACCCCGGGCAGGGGGCCGACCATTACCGTTTGCGACGAACCTGGACCGGCAGAAAGTGGTCCAAGATCTCCGCCCGCCGCCAGCACGCCATCGGCCAATAACGACCAGCTGCCTGTCAGATGAGAGAGGTCCAGGAAGTCGTAACGGTTGCGCAGCTCCAGCTTTCCCTCGGTGCCGAGCAGGGCGATGTCCACCGGCTGCTGCACCCGGGCCAGTTCGGCCAGGGCCGGGGAAGGCCGGCGGTCGGGGAACAACAACCCGTCGATCACAAAGTTGCCGTCGTTGGGGTCGTCGCCAAAGTCTCCCCCGTATGCATAGCCCCGGAGAGCCCGCAGTTGACGGGGCCCCGGTTGGCGGGCTCCCGGCGGGAAGGACAGGCCGTGGTCGAGCCACTCCCAGACAAAGCCTCCTTGCAACCGGGGGTAGCGCTCGATCACCTCCCAATACTCCGCGTAACTCCCGGGCCCGTTGCCCATGGCATGCCCGTACTCGGTGAGCAGGTGGGGTTTGTCCAGCTCCGAACGCCGGCCGAGGGCGGCCAGCTCGTCCGGGTGGGTGTACATCGAGCCATAGACGTCGGCCATCTCGGCCTCAGGACAGCGTTCGTAGTGGATGAGCCGCCCAGGGCCCATCTCGCGTGCCCGCTCGGCCATGGCGACATGGTTGCTGCCGCACCCCGATTCGTTGCCCAACGACCAAAACAAAATGCTCGGGTGGTTCCGGTCCCTGGCCACCATGCGCTCCAAACGGTCGATGTAGGCAGGGAGCCACGACGGGTCGTTGGACAGACGGTCCTGGTCCCCGACCAGCACGAAGCCGTGGCACTCGAGGTCGGCCTCGTCGATGACGTACAGACCGTAGACGTCGCAGAGGTCCAGAAAGCGAGGGTCCGGCGGGTAATGGGCGGTGCGCACTGCGTTGATGTTGTACTGCTTCATCAGGACGACATCGTCCACCATCGACGACAACGGCACCGCTCTTCCGTAGTCCGGATGGAACTCGTGGCGGTTGACCCCGCGCAGCGTCACCGGTACGCCATTGAAAAAGAAAAGCCCGTCCCGGCGTTCTATGTGCCTGAAACCGACCCTGGACGCCATCACCTCGCTTACGGCACCGTCGCTGCCCTTGAGGGTCACCACCGCGTCGTAAAGGCGCGGCCGCTCCGCCGACCACGCCTCGACCGCGTCGAGCCGGAGGCGCAGCCGCACGGCGACCTCGTCACCCGCCACCACTTCCTGCTGGCCGGCGATGCACTCGTCGGCGTCGAACAACTCGACCTCGACCACCGGGCGTTCTCCGGTGTCTCCGCCATCGGCCACAGCCACGGTAACGACGACCTCGCCGGAGCCCGTAGAGACGTCGAAGGGTGAGTCGACGACCACGTCGGCCAGGTGCAGCGAGGGCCGCCACAAGAGCGACACCTCGCGGAAGATCCCGGACAGCCACCACATGTCCTGGTCCTCGAGGTAGCTCCCATCCGACCACTGGTACACCTCGACGGCCAGCACATTGCGCCCCGCCCGGGCCACACGGGTGACGTCGAACTCCGAGGGCTCCCGGCTGCCCTGGCTGTAGCCAACCCGCTCGCCGTTCCAAAAAACGTGAAAGGCGCTGTCGACCCCGTCGAAGCGCAGTACCAACGACCCCCGCTCCAGCCAGTCAGGCCCCAGGTGCACCTCCCGGCGGTAGCAGCCGGTCGGGTTCTCGGACGGCACTCTCGGCGGGTCAACCGGGAACGGGTACGCCACGTTGGTGTATTGCGGCTTCCCGTACCCATGCAACTGCCAGTGCGACGGTACCGGGATCTCGTCCCACCCCTCGTCTGGAAAGTCGGTGCCGCTAAAACCGGCGGGTACGGCCGAGGGCCGTGGCGCCAGATGAAAACGCCAGCGGCCGGAAAGCGAGCGGAAGGCGGGGGACAGGGAGGGGTCGTACGAACGCGCCCCGGCGGCATCGGGGAAGGGCACGAAATAGGACCGAGCAGGGAGCCGGTCCCGCTCCAGGACCCCGAGGTCCTGCCAGTCCTCAGCCAAACCCTGCTGGTCCTGAGACAAGCGGGGCGCTTTGTTTTGCATGCCGCACGATGGCCACCCCCATTGGCGGCAGCGTCACTTTGTCCTCGAGGTCACGCTCGGAGAGCATTTCAAACCCACCGGGAGCGATCTCCACATGCCTGTCTTCGTCGGAATGGTTGATCAGGAATTCGTACCGCTGACCGTCCGCCACCCGCACGACCCGCTCGACACCGAGAGGTGCGTACTCGGGCGTCGGCGCGACCAATTGCTGCGCGGCGGATAGCGCAGGAACGCCGGCGTAGATGCGTGCCAAACCGGCCGCGTCGAGCCGAACGGCCAGGTAGTAGGCGCGTCCCTGGCCGTAAGAAGTTTCGATTACGGCCGGCCGTCCCGACCAGGGACCGTCCACAATGCGGGCGAGCACCCGCCCATTGCCTTCAGCAGCAATGTCAGCCCAAAAGGTGGCGTTTGTCCTCGAGCCGTCCTCCCATTCGACCTCGACGGCCTCGCCCGCCGGCAACGGCGCTACCTCCAGGACGTCACACCCCATCAAGGGGCGCAACGGGCCGCCATAGGGGCCCAGGTAGACGGCGTCGTTGTGGTCGACGATGCCTGACCAGAACGAGATCACGGCCGTCCCGCCCCGCTCCACAAACGACACGAGGTTGGCACCCTCTTGTTCGCTCAGGAGGTAGAGGCTCGGGACCAGCACGGCTTGGTAACGCTCGAGGGGTTCGTCGGGACGGCAAAAATCGGCCGTTATCCCGTTGTTGTACAGAGGCCGGTACATCCAGGTCAGTTGTTCGTCCATCTTTAGGTCGTTCGCCGGTTTTGAAGGTGCCTCCAGCGCCCACCAGTTCGGCCACGAAAAAATAAGCGCCACCCGGGCCTCGACGGATGCACTTTCGAACGAGCCCAACCTGGCCAGCTCACGGCCGAGGCTGACCACTTCCTGCCACACGGGCGAGGCCACACCGGCATGCGACAGCATGGCCGAGTGGAACTTTTCCGCCCCCGCCCTGGACGCCCGCCATTGGAAAAAGAGCAGACCGGTGGCGCCCCGGGCGACGGCCTGATAGCACATGGCCCGCATTTGGCCAGGGGACTTGGCCGCGTTGTGGTCCCGCCAGTTGACCCTGGAGCTGGTCTGCTCCATGACCATCCACGGTATTTTCTTGTTGACCGAACGGACCAGGTCGTAGTGCATGGCACTTTGCATGGCCCAGTCGGCCGCCGACGGGTCCGTGTAATTGTCGGTCGAAGCCACGTCGAGCTCGGACGCCCAGGCAAAGTAGTCGAGCGGCTTGAAAAACCCCATGAAATTGGTGGTGACCGGTAGCTCAGGGCGGCAGCTTCTGAGCATGGCCCGCTCTTCGAGCGCTTCCTCCAGAAAAGCTTCGCTGCTGAAGCGGCGATAGTCGAGATCTTGGGCCGGGTTGCCAAAGGTGGGCGTCATCCGGGGCGGGATCACCTCGGCGAAGTCTCCGTAGCGTTGGCTCCAGAACGCCGTCCCCCAGGCCTCGTTTAAGCCTGCCACCGAACCGTAGCGCCGCTCGAGCCACCGTCGGAAGGCCTGGGCGTGGTAGTCGCAGTAACAGTACGGGACGTGGCAGGCGTACTCGTTGCTCAGGTGCCACATTTCTACCGCCGGGTGGTCACCCACCTCGGCCGCCAAGCGCTCGACGATGCGCCGGGCCTTTTCCCGGTACATGGGGCTGCAAACGCAGAAATGCTCCCGGCTCCCATGGCTGTAGCGGGCCCCGGCGGCGTTGACCGGGAGGACATCCGGGTAGCGGGTAGTCAGCCAGGGCGGCGGCGATGCCGTCGGCGTGGCCAGGTCGACACCTATCCCGGCGTCGCCCAGGAGGTCGAGCACCTCCCGCAGCCAACCGAAAGAGAAAGTACCCTCAGCCGGCTCCAGCTGCGCCCAGGAGAACACGCCGACCGTCATCAGGTCCACGCCGGCCTCGCCCATGAGGCGGACGTCCTCTCGCCATACGGAAGGGGGCCACTGCTCCGGGTTGTAGTCGCCGCCGTAGCGGGTGCGGTCACTCACCAGCGACGGCTCCGAAGGTGAGCCCTCTGGCCACGTACTTCTGCAGGAAGGGGAACATGATGAGCATCGGGAGGACCGATATTAACGAACCGAGGATCACCTCTGGGTACAGCGGCTGGCCGGCGCCGGCGGCGTTGAGTTCGCTCGACCAGGCCGACAAGCCAACCGTCAGCGGGAACCGGGTCTCGGTCCCCAACAAGACCAGGGGAAGGAAGTAGTTGTTCCAGGTCCCGATGAACGACAACAGGAACAAGGTGACCATGCCGGGCATAAGGATGGGCCGGGCGATCTTCCAGAACGTCCGCAGTTCGCCCGCGCCGTCAATACGGCACGAGTCTATGAGCGTTTCCGGTACCGCTTCAGCGCAAAAGATCGACATGAAGTACACGCCGAACGGGTAGACCATGAGCGGCAGTATCACGCCCTGGTAGGTGTTGGTGAGGTGAATGTCGTGTTCCAGCAGGAACAGCGGCACCACGAGCGCCGTGGCCGGGACCATTAAAGACCCCACTACCAGGCCAAAAATCGCTCTCCTGCCTCTGAACCGGTACTTGGCCAGGCCATAACCGCACAGGGTCGAGACCGAGGTGGCAAAAAAGGCGGTGGCGGTGGCGTAGATGACGGAGTTCACGAACCACCATTTGAAGTCGCCACCGTTGTAAGTGAACAGCGACTTCAGGTTGGACCATAAGGACAGGTGGGCCGGCGGCAGGAACGTCGAAGTGGAAAAGAGCTGCGGGGTGTTCTTGGTCGAGGACACGATCAGCCAGTAGAGGGGGGCGACGACGTACAGCGCCGCCACCAGGAGAACGGCCGTCCCGACAGTTGTTTTTACCCGGAACGAAAAGCGCTTGCCGGCCGGCGGCGCACTCTTGGCCGGTGCCGGCGTCATCGTGGCTACGGCCATCTCTCAGCGCCCCCTCGTCACCGCGAACGGGTCCATTCTTCGACGGACCACTGTAAAGAACACCACGGTGGCCACGATGGTGATGGCCGCCAGTATGACTGATTGAGCGGCCGCCAGTTCTTCGTTACCGAAGGAAAAAGCCGTGTTGTAGATGATCTGGTTGGGCGTGAAGCTATTGCCGATCGACGCAATGTTGTTGAGGATCACCGGTTCGTTGAACAGTTGCAAAGTGCCGATGATGGAAAGGATGACTATGAAAATGACGGTCCGGCGGATGAGCGGAAGCTTTATCCGGGCGGCGATCGACAGCTCGGAGCAACCGTCTACCTTGGCCGCTTCGATAACCTGACGCGGCACCGTGGTGAGGCTGGTCAAGAGGATCGTCATGTTGTAGCCGGTGAACTCCCAGGTGACGATCAGCATTATGGCGTACAGAGACAAACGGTAGTCGAGCGGGTTGATCGCCCCGGAGGCGAGGCCGAGGTCGTGGGGGACCTTGAGTGCGCTGTTGAGGTCGGGGGTGAGCAAAAAAGCCCACATAATTGCCGCAATTACCCCGGGCACGGCAAAGGGCAAGAAGTAAACGAGAGCGAAAATTCTCCGGCCCCGGCAATAAGGGCTGTCCAGGAACAGCGCCAGCCCTATAGCCAGGCCGATCATGACGGTGACCTGGATGGCGCCGAAGTACAACATGCGGACGACGCCGCTCCAGTACTCGCCGTTGTGGAAAACGGTCCGGTAATTGAGCAGCCCGCTGAACCCACCGGTCAAGGGGGAACGGAGCGACAGGACAACGGAGTACACCAACGGCCCGGCGAAAAACAGGGCGAAAAGGACCAGGAAAGGTAGGGTCATGCCGAACCCGGCCCGCCCCTGCACCTCTTTCACCCGGCGTTGGGGCCTTATGGACCCGCTCGCTACCAGCCGGCCCGTCCCCTGAAGGGGGATAGCCCCGGCCGTCTCCGTCGTCATATCAGCCCCCTTTTCCCTATTTGAAGAAATTTACACTGCGGTCACTGGTGAAGGCCCCGGCGGAGGAGTGGCTGGCTCCCCCGCCTGGGCCTACGAACGTCGCTTAGCCGCTGACTGAATAGCCGGCCGACTGGGCGTAGGAAACGAGCTGCGACTGGGTGGTGGCGAGCGCCTGGTCCAGCTCTCCTTCCCGGCGGCGGCCTTAGCCATCTGGGTCGTCACGAAGTTGCCGAACTCGGTGTCCCATGGGCTCCACTCGAACTTGGTGGGCACGTTGTTGGCGAAGGTGGAGAACTCGGCGTTGATGTTCCCGGCGAAATGAGGGACGGCCGCTGAGAACTGCGACACGCTGGAACGGGCCAGCGCGGCGGGGAAGAGGCCGCGGCCTCCACCGGCCGGGGTAGCCGGGCTCTCATCGATGGCCAAGCCCGCTCTTGGAGGTATTGATGAAGGCGGCGAACAGAGCGGCGTCTTTCACGACGTCGGCCGGTGCGTCCTTTGTCACCGCGTTGGTGGAGCCGCCCCAGTTGGCCGCGGCATGGCTACCGGCGGTCCATTGCGGCATCTGGGTCACAGCCCACTGCTGGGTAGAGCCCGTAGGCAGGTAGGTATCGACCATATAAGTGGGGGACCATCCGGCCCCGATCATGGCCGCATAACGGTCCTGGCCGATGTGATGGCCCCAGTCGGCCGTGAAGTCCTGGTCGACGGCGACCGCGCCCTCCTTCACCAGTGTCCCCCAGTAGTTCATCACTTTCTGCTCGATCGGGCCGTTCAGCGAGATCTTCCAGCTGCCGTTCGGTTGGAGCTGGTAAGGATAGGCCCCGGCCTGCCAGAACAATGACTCGAGGACGTCGGCGTCGTTGGGGGCGAAGTAGGTCAGGTACTGGCTCGGGTCAGCCTTGTGGAGCGACACTGCGTCAGTGGCGAACTGCGCCCAGGTGGTGGGCACCGGCAGGTTGTACTTCTTCAGCACCGCCGGCTGGTACATGAGCCCCATCGGCCCGATGTCCTCGGGCACGGCATAGACGGCATTGCCGACAGAGACCTGGCCCCAGGTCCAGGAGGGGAAGTCGCTCTTGTACTTCGATACGTACTGGGCAATGTTCACGAGGTCGTGAGCGCCGATGAACTGACGGCAGGTGGTCGAACTCGACCTGGGTCACGTCAGGCCCGGTGCCGCCTTCCAGGGCGGTGGTGAGCTTGGGGTAGAAAGTGCCACCCGAGCCGTAGCTCGGGAGGCAGTTTGATGGTGATGTTCGGGTAGGCCTTTTCGAAGTTGGCTATGACCTTCTGCGGGTTGGTCGTCCAGGTCCACCAGGTAAGGGTGACCTTCGAGGACGCCGAAGCCGTGACGGCAGTACCAGCCAGTACCCCGAGCAGGGTGGCGGTCGTGGCACCCAGTGACAACAATTTTTTGACTTTCATTTTGTTACCCCCTCGTTTTGATGTTCCCGACTTGGTCGGGCCGAAATTGGTCGAGGCCAATTGCACGTGGAGAGGAGCCGCCTGGGTGGCGGGCCGACCGAGTTGGGAGCGCTCCCAATCCCACGGCTTGGCAACGTAGCAGAGGCGTCAGACATTCGGAAGTCACGGCCCCTACGTACTTACCCGAGGTCGCCGACCGTATCACTCGTGCCACGAGAGGAAACGTCACCCCGGCGCCTGTCAGGCAGCGTCTGTCGCGCCGCACCTGGCCGGCCGCGTCTGTCAGGCCAGCCGAGCCAGTCACGGGCGAGCCAGTCACGGCCGAGCCAATCACGGCCAATCGTCGGGCCCTCGAGGATCCGCGGGCATGGCCATTCCCGCCGAACGGCCAGGCGCGCCCGAGGGCCTGCAACTGAGGCCCACGGCCAAGGGAAGGCGGGGGTTGCACGTGCAGCGCCCCACCATCGAAGACGTGGCCCAGTTCGCCGGCGTCTCCCGAGGCACCGTGTCGCGGGTCCTGAACGGGGGCCACCACGTCCGGCCGGCCGTCGTCGCCATCGTCAACTCCGCCATCGAGACGCTCGGGTACTCGGTCAACCAGGCGGCCCGCAACCTGGCCGCCGGCAGGACGGGCTCGGTGGCCTTCGTGGTCTCCGAACACCAGGAGCACATCTTCGAAGACCCGAACTACGTGCTGTTCGTTTCGATCTTCGGCCGGGAGCTGCGCCGCCAGGGCCGCCACCTCCTGCTCACGGCGGCCGAGGACACCGAAGAGGAGATCTTCATCGGCGACTACCTGAGCGCCGGCCACGTCGACGGCGCCCTGCTGGCCCTGCCCCATGCGGACGAGCCCCTCTTGGCTCGGCTGGCCCAGAGCCGGCTCCCCCTGGTCGTTATCGGGCGGCCCATCGGCTACGAAGGAGAGCTCTCGTGGGTGGCGATCGACGATGGCGCCGCGGCGTACGAGATAGCCAGCTACCTGGTGGGGCGCGGGCACTCCCGCATCGCCACGGTGACCGGCCCGCTCAACACCAGCGGGGGCCGGGACCGCTTCGAGGGGTACAAACGAGCGGTCGGCTCGGCGTTCCGGCGCCAGCCTCGTAGCCGAGGGGGACTGGTCGCTCGAGAGCGGGCGTCTCGGGGCGCAGAAGATCCTGGCCCGCAACGGCCAGGTCGATGCCCTTTTTGCCGCCTCGGACCTTATGGCCTTGGGCGCCATGGCCGCCTTTCGTGAGGCCGGGCGGCATATCCCGCAAGACATTGCCGTGGCCGGGTTCGACGATTCGGTGGCCGCCGGCCTGGCTGACCCGCCGCTGACGACGATGCGCCAACCCTGCGCCGACATCGCCCTCGAGGCCCTGCGTATCCTCGACGACCTGATCGAAGGCCGCTCGAGCGGCCCTGAGCACGTCGTCCTGCCGACAGAATTCGTGCGCCGCCACTCCGCCTAGCGCTGCGCCGGCCCCAAACGCCCTGACCCAGTGCCTTGACCCAGTGCCTTGACGTAGTGCCTTGACCTAGTAGGCGGGCACGCTCCGACGTTCGCCGGCCGCGAAGGTCCGCGTGTTTGGGCCTCCCGAATGGCGGTAGCCTCGGTCGTGCCAGCGAAATGGTGCCGATGGCGGTTGGCCCTCGCGCTGGCGTCTTCGTTCCTGGTGAGCCTCGGCTCGTCGGAGGCCCTGGAGCTGCCGCCGCATCAGCGCAGATGAGGGCCGCTTTGTTGGCTACTGCTCCCGATCGCGCCAGGACAACCTCGTCGGGCGTGACATTGGCCGTTTCTGACAGTTACGGGGTCAACGTGCCCGCCGGAAGCTGGGTGCCGGTGGCGGTATCGGTAGTCAACCACCGGGCTTCGGACCTGCAAGGCCAGGTCGTAGTGAGCGTCCCGGTGGCGCAGATGAACACCGGGGAGAGCTGCTCGGCCAGCGGCATCGGGTTCATATGCGGGGCCTCGTTCGCCCCGCCGTCGGGTTATTCCTCGGGGGCAAAGTTGCCCGAAGTCACGTACCAGATCCCGTTGTCGTTGGCGGCGGGGATATCCAAGCAATTTGTCGCCTATGTGCTGGCAGAATCTCCCTACGGGAAGGTGCAGGCGCTCATTCGTACCCAGTCAGGGGCTGTGCTGGCCAAGGCAACCGCTCCCCTGCCGGTCGCTTACGGCGCGCCCCAGCCGACCGTGCTAGTCGTAACGCAGAGCACGGCGGCCGTCCCGACGATGGCCGAGCTGGTTACTCCGATCGGCTCGCACCCGCAGCTTCAGTACACGGTCCCGGCCGACCTTCCCGTCTCCGCGGCCGCCCTGGGAGGCTTCAGCGCGGTGGCCATCGACGAGGCCGACACCAGTGTGCTCAGCCCAGCGCAGTCCATGGCCGCTGGAGGGCTACGTCGACGCCGGCGGGACGCTGGTGGTGGCGGGGGGCATCGACTGGCGAGCGGCGACGGCGGGGTTACCCGCCGGCTTGTTGCCTGCCGTGGTCGACGGCCTCGAGGTCCCCGATGGCCCTGCCGGTGCTGGCCGGCTTGCTCGGGGCCCGCCCGAGCCGGGCCGATGTCGACCTGGCTCTTTTGAGGCCGCTGAGCGGTACAACCCTGACGTTGGCCCAGGGGCGCACAGCCCTGGCCGTGCAGGGGCAACGAGGCAGCGGGCAAGTTGTCTTGTGCGCGTTCGACCCGCTGGCGCCGCCGCTGGCTACATGGCCAGGAACGCCCGCCTTGATGAGCCGCGTTTTTGCCCCGGCGTTCCAGGACAGCTACTACGGGGAGCAGCCGTCCGTCGCCGCTGGGCCATCTAACATCCAGGCCTTGCCCCGCAACCTGGGGGCAGCGCCGATAACGAACGTCAGCACCGGCGCCGGCGCTAACGGCACTCCCGCTCTGCTCAGCCCGACCACCGCCAGCCAGGGCTTGCTCGGCTACCTGGAACAGATGCCCGGGGCCTCTCCTCCGAATGCTTACCTCTTCGGAGTCCTCCTGATCGGCTATGTCCTGATCGCCGGGCCTCTTTGCTTCTGGGCTCTAACCCGTCTCCGGCGCCGGGAACTGGCATGGGCGGCCGTACCTTGCCTGGCCATCGCGGGCGGGCTCGTCCTGTACGTGACAGGGGCCGGAGTGGAGCGGCGGGCCATGGTCAACGAGGTCCGGGTCACCCAGCTGGTCCCCGGTTCTCACCTGGCCCAGCTCATCTCTCTGGGTGCCGTTTACCTTCCGCGGGGCGGTTCGGAGGACGTCGACCTATCGGGGCAGTTCTCGTCTCCTCCGGCGCTGATCGGAGACCTGGGTGCCGACGCCGGGGCGCAGTTGGCCGTAGGGGCGCCCGTGGGCGCGACCGTCAGCTCAGGCGGCGCGGGCGGCGGGCGGCGCGGTCGGCACCGGGCAGCACGTCAGCCTCACGGTTTATGGCACGGACAACTCTCTCGGGGGCTGGGGCGCCAGCGGTACGACCCGGCTGAGGGGGACGGTGACAGCCAACGTGGCCGAGTCAAATGGGGCATTGGTAGGAAAGGTCAGCAACGACCTGGGCGTCGCCTTGGTCGATACCGAGGTCGTGACGGCGTCGGGGCTGGAGTCGCAGACTTTGGGGACATTGGCTGTCGGTGCCTCGTCTCAGGTCAACTTGGCCGCGTCGTCGAGCAACGGGGTCCCGTCGGCGCCCTTATTGGCCATACCGCTTGGGAACGGAGACCGGAGAGCTGCGGAAACGCACGAAGAGGCGGTACAGAGCCTCTACGACCTCGGGTCCCTGTACTCGAGCCAGGCGGGTGGCATCCCCGTGCTGGTCGCCTTCACCAGGCACCCGCTCTACCCGCTGGACCTGGGGACGGCGGCCGAGCGTCTCGGGCCTTCGGACGCGGTCGTCGTGCCGCTGTTGCCAGCGGTCGGGCCAGGGGCGAGGACGGCCGTGTTGGGGCCGGAGCTGGTCGGCTCCCGGGGAGCCGCCTCTGGCGCGGCGGAGCAACTGAGTAGCGGTTCATTGGCCGTGCAGCAGGGGGGCTCGTTCGACTACCAGTTCATCCTCCCCGCCAGGGGATGGGCCCACCTGGAACTGAACTTCGGCTCCGTCGACGGCTCGGCCACAAACGCGGGGATCGCCATGGCCTCCTCGCCGGCTTCGTCGACCGGGACTTACGCCGCCACCGGCCGGACAGTGACCGTCAGCGCCTTCGATTACCGGACCGGCCGATGGGCGCCGCTGCCGACGGTAACGGCCTCCGGTCAGCTCCTGGCCAGCGTCCCGTCCTCATCCGGGTTCCTCGGCCCGGGAAGCGTTCTGCAGGTGCGTCTCAGCTCTCCCTCGGCTCCCCTAAACGTCTACGGCGAAGTACCCACGCTTTCCGCTGTCGCCGCCGGCCACCCCATTACGAGCACGACCAAGCGGGCCGCCTGATGCCCGGCCAGGTGATCATCAAGGCTGAGGGGCTGCGAAAGGTCTACGCCGGCACAGAGGCGCTATCCGACCTCACGTTCGAGGTGCCCGAAGGCGAGGTCTTCGGCTTCATCGGGGCCAATGGAGCCGGCAAGACGACGACACTTCGCATATTGGCCGGCCTGGCCCGGCCCAGCGCCGGGTGGGCCGAGGTCGATGGCGTGGACGTGGCCACCGAGAGGGACCAGCTGCACGAGCTGGTCGGCTACATGCCCGACTTCTTCGGCGTGTACGACTCGATGACGGCGGCCGAGTACCTGGCTTTTTATGCCTCTTGCTACCGGCTCCCCAAGCACCTGACGGCCCGGGTGGTCACCGACCTCCTGGAGCTCGTCCACCTCGGCTCCAAACAGGAAGCCCAGGTGAACACCCTGTCCCGAGGCATGAAACAGCGGCTTTGCCTGGCTCGGGCACTGGTGCACGACCCCAAGGTCCTGCTGCTCGACGAGCCTGCGTCCGGGCTCGACCCTCGGGCGCGGGGGGAAATGCGAGAGCTGGTCCAGGCGCTGCGGGAGATGGGCAAGACGATCGTCCTGTCGAGCCACATCCTGCCCGAGCTGGCCGAAATGTGCACCAGCTACGGCATTATCCATGACGGACGGATGGTGGCGCATGGCCCCGCCGGCGCCATCCTGGGCCAAGCAGGCCCCCGGAGGCCCGAGCGCGCGTCCAGGGGGACCTCGAGGAGTCCGAGCGGCTGGCCCGGGGCATCGCCGGCGTCTCGGCCGTGCGGCGGGCCGGCCCGGACACGCTCGAGATCGACCTCGCCGGCCAAGCCGGCGAGACCGGAGATGAAACGGCCGACGCCGCCGCCCTGCTTGGAGCCCTGGTGGCGGCGGGCATCCCGGTCGTCGACTTCAGGGAGGACGACGGTGGGCTGGAGCAGCTGTTCCTCCAGTTGACGGCCCCAACCGCGGCGGAGCCCGTGGAGCAGGCCGGATGACAGCAGTCCCGTTGAAAGCGCAGGACAAGGGGTTGGCCCAGCGGGCCGGCGCTTTTTTTGCCGCCGTCACCTGGAACCCGATCGTCAGCAAAGAGCTCCGGACCCGCATGCGCGGTTGGCACGCGTTCGCACTGCTCACCGGGTACCTGTGCGTGATCGGCGGGTTGGGCTGGATCGTCTACGACGTCGACATCGGCTCGTCCGGCAACATTGTCGGCCTGGGCAGCACCGGAGCGCAGGTTTTCCGGGCGCTGGCCGGCGTGGTGATGGCCACAGTGGCCCTCGTGGTACCCGGCCTGGTCGGGCCGACCATCAGTGGCGAACGGGAGCGCCAGACCCTTGACCTCCTGCTGGTAACGCCCTTGGGGCCGGCCAGGATCGTCCTCGGCAAGCTCATTTCCGCCCTGGCCTTCGTGGTTTTGCTGGTAATTGCCTGCCTGCCGCTGTTCAGCGTGGCCTTCTTGCTCGGCGGCGTCAGCCTCTCCGAGGTTCTGGAAGTCGTTGCGTTCACGCTGGTCGGGGCCATCACTATCGGGGCGCTGTCCATGCTCGTGTCTGTGCTCCTGCGTCGGGTGTCCGCTGCCACCGTGGTGTCCTACCTGGTCATGCTGGCTCTGACAGTGGGGCCGATTGCCGCCGGCTACCTCTTGAACAGGGCATTGTCCGAACCCGCTCAAAACGGCCCCGCCCCCTTCGCCATCGCCGAGATCAACGGGTCGAGCGGGACCGTCGATGCCCTCAGCCCTGCGGTTGGCGCCGCTTCGCTGCTCGACGCATCTGACTGCGGCGTGGTGGCCCCCTTCTTCGGGTCAGGTGTCGGTGTCCCGATCGCGGTTGGTTGTGGGCCGGGCGGCCAGTACGTCATCAACCTCGGTCCCCTGGGGACGTGGCAGGCGTGGGAAGGTACGTTCTTACTGGACGGTGTGATCGCTGTGGGTGCGCTGACTGCCAGCGTGTTCTTCCTCAACAGGCGGGAGACGGAGTGAGGCCAGAGGATGGCCGGGGTGAGGCCAGCGGCGAGCGGTCGGGCGGAGGCGGCGAGCGGTCGGGCGGAGGCGGCGAGCGAGCGAGGGTCGGGCGGAGGCAGCGAGCGGTCGGGGGGAGGCGAGCCTGCGGGCGGCCGGAGGGGTGAGGGCGCCGGAGGGGACCTGAGGGGCGCCGGCAGCGAGGTCGGTGCCGGCACGGGTGCACCGGGCGGGCCAGAACCGGCCTTCTGGGCGCGCTTTTCGGTTCTCGGCGCGCTGCATGTCGAAAATCGACAAAAACGTCGCCCAGAAGGGAAAACTGCACCCGGAAGGCGCAAAGTAGACGCCAGAGCGGCGCCAATTACCACGATGAGCGCGCTCCCCACTGCTCCGAGCGACCCCGCTGAAGGGCGCCGGCCGGTCAAATCTGTCGCCACCACTCTCGACGGGCTCCTAACCGCGCTCCGCAGGCGGGCACTTGGAGATTCCGCCGTCCATTGGGCCCTCCTGGCCCTGGCCGGCTGGGCCGCCGCCGTCTCCCTCCTCCTGGTCTGGTCCAAGCTCACGCCGACCGGGCATGTGACGCTCATCGCCGCGGCGCTCGCCGTGCTGGCCGCGCTGGTGACCGGGGCGGCCTGGGCGCGGCGCCGGCCCACGGTCTTGCAGGTGGCCCGGGTGGCCGACGCCCGCCTCGACCTGGACGAACGGCTGGCCAGCGCCCTTTTCTACGCTGACGCCTCCGGCGACATGGAGGCTCGGTTGCGCGCTGACGCCATCAGAGCCGCGACCAGGTACAAACCCGCCCAGGCCTTCCCTCTGCGCCGGCACCGGGACCTCATCGCCGTGGCGTTGGCCGTCGCCCTGGTGGCCGTTTTGCTGGCGGTAACGCCCAACCCGCAATCGGAAACGTTGGCCCGCCAGGCGGCCAACCGTGAGGCGACCGCCCAAGCGCGCCGCGTCGTGGCCTCGGCCCGCAACCGGCTTGGCCACCCGTCTTCCGCGGAAGCGCAAAAGATCGCCAGCGCCCTGGAGGCCGCCCTCTCGCAGCTGGCGAGAGCCGGCACTCCCCTCGCCTCGCTGGTGGCCCTGTCGGACCTGTCCCGCCAGCTGGCACAACTGGACAACTCCTCGGCGGACGCAAACCAAGCTGCCGAGGCTGCGGCCGGAGACGCCTTGGCCGGGGCCCCGGGCACACAAAAACTGTCCTCGGAACTAGCCAATGGCAACCTAAACGCGGCCGCCGCCGGCCTCCGGGCCCTGGCCGCCAGGCTTTCCAGCCTGAGCCCTGCCCAACGAAAGGCATTGGCTGCGGCTTTGGGAAGGGCGGCCGCAAGTGCCGGTTACAAGGCAGGCACTGGAGGAAGCGCCTCGGCCCAGTCAGGGAGCAACGGGCGCTTCGCCGGTGGCCTGGCCCAGGCCAGTTCGGCCCTCTCCACAGGCCAACTATCCTCCGCCGGCCAGGCACTCAAATCCGCCGCCGGCGGCGCCACAGCCTCAGCATCGGCGGTCTCCCTGCAGCAGCAGTTGGCCGCTGACCAGGCCGCCGTCCAGAACGAAGAAGCAAGGGTGGCCAGCCAAGCCCAGGCCGGAACGGGCACCGGCGGCCCACTCGCGCCAGGACGCGGTGGCGCTGCCCACCACCGGGCCCAGGGCTTGGCTCAGGGCAACACCGGGGCTGCCAACGGCGTGCCGGCTGGCGGTCCCGGAAGCCGAAGCCCCGGCGGAGCCAGCTCAAACAGTAAACCGAACGGTGCCGGAGCCGGAGGGAGCGGGTCGGGCAGCCAGGCCTCGGGCGGTGGTAGTGGCAGCGGGGCCGGAGGCGCCGGCTCCGGCAGCGGTTCCGGGCTCGGGCCGGGCGGCCGTGGGCAGGGCGGTGAGGGTGGCCCGGGAAAGACCAAAGGGCCGCAGTCAGGGGGGACGGCAAAATCGGTCCCCACCGCGGCGCCATCTGACCAGGTCTCCATCGCCGGCCAGCCCGGGGCCAGCGCGGAGGTAGTCGGGGCCCAGGCGGGCTCCGGCGGCGCCGTCAAGACCACCCCCTACCAGGCCGTGTTGCCTACCTTCGCAAAGACCGCACTGCAGGGACTGGGCTCACACGTCGTCAGCCCGGCCGACCAGGGTGCGGTGCGTTCTTATTTCTCGTCGCTCGGGAGCGGCGGGTGAACCTTGGCCACAGACCAACGGCGCACCGAGGAGGGGCTGTGGCTCGGGCGGTGGCTCGCGCCGCCGCGTCGGTGCGGCCGCTAGCCGCCGCTGGCCTGGTCGTCGCCGCCGTCACGCTGGCCTTTCCTTCGACGAGCGACGCCCTTACGAGGCCCACCGGGGCCCAAGCCGACCATGGGCGACCGACAAGTGTGCGTGTGGCGGTCCCGGCCCCGAGCGTCCACGCCGGTCCCCGGCTGGCTCTGGGTGTCTCGGCCCTTTACAAGGTCACGGTCCCCCCGGGCACCTGGGTGCCGGTAACGATCTCCGTCGCAAACGGCGGAATGAAGGACGTGGACGGCCGCATCGTCATCCAGGCTCCTTCAGCTGAGGAAGGGCTTTCCACCCCCGGGTGCCTCTCGAACGGGCCCTCCACCTTCACATGCCTCGGTTCCGAGGACTATTCGTCGAGCCTCTCGGCCGGCCAGGACCGCTCAGTGGCGGGGACCGCCGCCCTCAGTTACACGCTCCCGCTCGAACTGGCGGCCGGCACGGCCAAGCAACTGTCCGTCTACCTCCTCACGGGGCCGCCCGGGGCTGCCGTGTCGGCCCGTGTCGTGGGGCCATCGGGGAAGGTGCTGGCCCAAGCGAGGGCCCAGTTGCCAGTCGCTGTTGGCCTGGCTCCGCCGGCGGTCCTGGTAGTAACGGACAGCCCGCCCGCGGTGACTGTGCTGAGCAAGCTCGTGGCGCCCACCGGCGCCCAGCCTCAGCTGCAGTACATAGCGCCGTCTTCTCTGCCGGCGGTGGCGGCACCGCTCGGGGCCTTCAGGGCGGTCATGATCGACCAGGCCGACACCAGCGTCCTCAGCCCGGCTCAGAGCCAAGCGCTCGAGAGCTACGTGGGCGCGGGCGGGACCTTGGTCGTGGCCGGAGGCCTCGACTGGCGTGCGACGACCGCCGGGCTGCCCGCCAGGTGGCTGCCCGGGCACCCAACGGGCCACGTGGCCTCGTTGGCGCTACCTGGACTGCCCACCCTCCTGGGCACATCGCCGCTGCCTGGCCGGGTGGACGTCAACAGCCTCGGCGCCGCCAGAGGCGTCGAGACCTTGTCTCAGGGGAACACCGCCCTCGTCACGGAGGGGACGCGTGGCCGAGGTCATGTCGTTGTTTGTGCGTTCGACCCGGCCGTGGCACCCCTGTCGACTTGGCCCGGAGCCCCTACGCTGCTCAGCCGCCTGTTCGCCCCCGCCTTCCAGCCCGGTTACTACGACATCGCCCTGCCTTACTCCGAAGCGGGCGGGGTGTTCCCGGTACCGGTGTCCAATACGCCTTCCACGGTCGTGGCCGGGTTGGGTGGGAACTTCGACACCGGTTCTTCTCTGATGAGCCCGGTCAATGCCGTGAGTGTGTTGGCCTCCTTCCTGCAGCAGGCACCTGCGGTGACGAGAGAGCCGCCCGTCGGCTTCCTTGGGCTTCTATTGGTCGGCTACGTGGTCGTAGTTGGGCTGGTGCTGTTCGTCGTATTCGGTCACCGTCGGCGCCGCACCCTGGCGTGGGCGGCCGTGCCCGCGCTGGCGATCACCGCCGCGCTGGCGGCCAGCCTGGCTGGCGTCGGCACCGGAAATGGCCCTCTCGTGCAAGAAGTCCGCGTCTCACAGGTCCCACCCGGAGGTCACGTCGCCGAGGTCCTCTCGATAGGAATGGTCCAGCTACCGGGAGGGGGTTCACGTCGCGTCGAGCTCACCAGTCCCCCTGCCCAAGCACTTGCCCCGGTCCTGGTAGGCAACCTCGCAGTGGGGACAGGGGCCGATATAGCAGTCGGGCAGGGGCAGGCACCCTCGGGCACAAGTGTGACGGTTAGAAGCGCGGGCAAATCGCGGGGTGGGTGGTCGGCCAACGAGACCGAACGGCTGGCCGGGAGCATACGGGCGGACGTCACTCAGCACGGCGACGTGCTCATGGGTACGGTCCGCAATGACCTCGGTGTGAAATTGACGGGCGCTGAGGTCGTATTGGCCTCTGGGGAAGCGGTACAAGAACTGGGTGCCATGGGCCCAGGCCGGTCCACCCGGTTCGAGCTATCCGTCGCGCCTTACAGCAACCCGTGGCCACAGGCTTTCGGAGCGCCCGTCCCCGTCAGCGGAGACCAGGCCACCGCCCTCACCGTTACGCCGCCTGCCGGCGCTCGGGCCCCATCCGTGGCAGCAGGGCCAGGGGACCGAGGGCGCCTGGGCCCCTTGACCACAGCCGGCAAAGAAGCCAAAGCGGCCCAAGCCGCCAAGCAGGCAGCCAAGCGGGCGGCCGAGAGGGAAGTCGAAATGGCCCTGGGCGGCCTCGGAGCCTCCTATTCGACGCAGCTCGGCGGTGCCGCGGTGTTCGTTGCCATGGCGACGCATAAGTTGTTCCCATTCGATGCCGGCACCGGCGGGCCACCTCCGGCCGTGACTGACGTGATCGTCGTCCCCCTGACCGGGCACGAGAGCCGCCAGGACGCACTGTCGGACGTGCCCGGAGAGCTGGTGGGGTCGACAGGCGTGACCGGTGAGATGGAATATGCCATCACCACGGGTTCCTTGACCCTCAACGCCGGCGGTGCTTTCGACTACCAGTTCCTCCTGCCCGGGACGCGCTGGCGAGGGCTCGAGCTCGACCTCGGGTCATCTTCGGGAGAGACCTACGGGCCGCCACTGGTCGGGGTGAAGGCTTACAACTACGCCACCAGCCGCTGGGACACCCTCCGAGTACGGGCGCACAAAGGAGAGCTTTTGGCCGATGTACCTGACGCGGCCTACCACCTTGGGCCGGGCGGGACCCTCGAAGTCCAGGTAGTGGCCGAGCCAAAACGGAGTCGAGGTGTACGGCGGCTTCCCCACTTTGTCGGCCATCCCGGTGGGCGAGCTGGGAGTCAAAGGGCTGGTCACGTCCACGTACACGCTGGCCCCGGCGCATACAGGCCCCCTGCACACACGTCCCCTGACGCACACGTGGCAGCCCACCGAACCGCCCCCCACCGGACCGCTGCAGGCACCGTGAGCGGGACAGCGATGTCGCCTGAGGCCTTCGCCGATAGCGGCGGCGCAGGTGGAAACAGAGCTCCGCAAGCTCATCGTGGGCCAGGACGAGGTGGTCCGCGACACGGTCGTGGCCCTCCTGGCCGGCGGGCACGTGCTCCTCGAGGGGGTGCCCGGGCTGGGCAAGACCTCGCTCGTCCGTGCCCTCGGCGACGTGCTCGAACTGAGCTTCAGCCGTATCCAGTTCACGCCCGACCTGATGCCGGCCGACATCACCGGCACCACTCTGATCCAGGAGGACGAGGGCGGTAGGCGCTTCCACTTCCAGCCGGGCCCGGTGTTCGCCAACCTCGTCCTGGCCGACGAGGTCAACCGGGCCACTCCCAAGGTGCAGAGCGCCCTGCTCGAAGCCATGCAGGAGCACACGGTCACCGTCGGCGGGGCCACCCGACCGCTGCCGAGACCCGTTCTTTGTGCTGGCCACCCAGAACCCGATCGAGCTCGAGGGGACGTACCCGTTGCCGGAGGCGCAGCTCGACCGCTTCCTGTTCAAGTTGTCGGTCCCCTACCCGAGCGACGCCGAGCTGGCGGAGATCGCCCGGCGAACCACCGGCACCGCCCAGCCCGGGCTCGCCCCTGTGGTCGACGCTGGCCAGGTGCTGGCCATGTCGGCCCTGGTGAGGACGGTCCCGCTGGCCGACCACGTGCTCGACTACGCCGTCAGGTTGGTGAGCGCCACCCAGCCCGACCGCAGCCCGTTGCCCGACGTGGCCGGCCGGGTGCGGTTCGGGGCCAGCCCGCGAGCTGTGCAGGCGCTGGCGTTGACGGGCAAGGCGCGTGCCCTGCTCGGCCGGCCGCTTCAACGTCGCCTTCGACGACATCCGGGCCAGCGCCCGCCCCGTGCTCCGCCACCGCCTGCTGCTCAGCTTCGAGGCCGAGGCAGACGGGGTGACGAGCGACCGGTTGATCGACCGGCTCCTGGACGCCGTCGTACCCGACCCGGTGGCAGCCCGATGAGCCCAGTCCGTGAGCCCAGTCCGATGAGCCCAGTCCGATGAGCCCAAGGACGCCGCCGGTAATGGCCCGCTTACCGGCGACGTTGGCGGCCTGCGCTCCGGGGCGCGGCTGGCAATACCGGTGGCGCCGGACGCGCCGCAGACGCCCTCGGCATCACACCGGAACTGCTCCGCGCCCTCGAACGGCTGACGCTTCCCTCCCGCCGCGCCGTGGTCGGCGCCGGCGCCGGCCAGCGACGCTCCCGTCGTTACGGCAGTTCGCTCGACCTGGCCGACTACCGCGCGTATGTCGCCGGAGACGACATCCGCCGTCTCGACTGGGGCGCGTACGCCCGTCTGGGGCGCCTGCTCGTACGGCTGTACGAGGGCGAAGAAGACACCTGCGTAACGATGTGGGTCGACACCAGCGCCTCGATGGCGTGGGACCCGGTCGGAAAAGAACGGCCGGCCAGAGGCCTGGCCGGCGCCCTGGCCTACCTGGCGTTGGCGGCCGACGACCGGGCCGCGTGCGTTGGCTTCGCCGGTACCGTCGTCGGGCGGGCGGGCCCGTACGGGGCAAGCGTTCGGCCCCCCGCCTGTGGGCCGCCCTGGCCGGCCTCCCCCGAGGTCTCGCTACCGACTGGTCCGCTGTCGCCGGTGCCGCCCGTTCGGTACCCGAGGGGCGTCGCCGTCGTCTTTTCGGACTTCCTCACCAAAGAGCTGCCAAAGCAGGCGCTGGGCGCCCTCGAGAGCGGCCGGCCACGAAGTCGTGCTGGTGCAAGTGCTCTCGCCTCTCGAACTGGCCCCGGAACTTCAGGGGCGAGGTGCGCCTGGTCGACGCCGAAACCGCCGACGCCGTCGAGCTCACGCTGGGCGAACAAGCCCTGGCCTCTTACCACGAGGCCAGGGCGGAGCACACGCGGTCGCTGCGGTCACTGGCGGCCGCTCACGACGCCCGGCTCGTCACCGTCGACGGTGGGGCGCCGCTGCGCCAGCTGGTGCTGGGCCAGCTGGTGCCGGCGAGGGTGGTCCGCTAAAAGCCGCGGTAGCTGCACCAGTGACCTTCCTCGAGCCGCTCGCCGGCATCGCCGCCCTCTCGCTGGTGGCGATCGTGGCCCTTTATTTCCTGAAGGCCCGGCGGCCCGCCCGCCCTGTGAGCAGCACCCTCTGGTGGCGCCCGGTCATCCTCGACCGACAGGCCGCCGTCCCCTGGCAGCGCCTACGGCCCTCGTGGCTACTGGCCCTCCAGGCCCTGGCCGCCATCCTGGTGATCGGCGCCCTTCTGCGGCCGGCGCTGGTCTCGGCCCAGGCGCTGGCCGGCCAGACGGTCCTGGTCATCGACAACTCGGAGACCATGCAGGCCACCGACGTGGCCCCGAGCCGCTTCGCCGTCGCCGTCGCCGACGCCAGGGCGCTGGTCGACCGGCTGGGCCCGCACGCCCGGATGACCCTGATCGCCATGGGCGCCGAGCCCGGACGTGATCGCCAGCACCGTCGGGCAACGCCAGCCCCTCATCCAGGCGCTCGACCAGCTGAAGACCGACCGATGGACCAGGCCGACCTGCAGGACGCCCTCCAGCTGGCGGTGGCGTCCGCCGGCCCGAGAACCTCGGGGACGCGGCTCATCGTCCTCTCCGACGGGATCACCGAACCCCTGACCGAACCCGTCACTCTCCCCTTCCCGGTCCAGTACAAGCGGATCGGGGTCAGTGACGAGAACACGGCCATAACCGCCCTCAACGTCGTCCCCGGGGTTACGGGCGAGACGCGCCGTCGCCCACGTCCAGGACTTCGGGCAGGAACCTGCCCGCGTCACGGCTGAGATGTTCGCCGACGGGCAGCTGACCGATGCCCAGACAGCAGACCTGAGCGCCGGTGGCAGCCAGGACATCACGTTTGCCGTCCCTCCGGGTACGAGTTACGTGAGGGTCACCCTTCTCCCACGTGACGAC
This sequence comes from uncultured Acidimicrobiaceae bacterium, assembly GCA_963749305.1. GTDB lineage: Bacteria > Actinomycetota > Acidimicrobiia > Acidimicrobiales > Palsa-688 > Fen-671. Next base: position 66,070 of record CAVVMN010000005.1, on the reverse strand, counting down.
CTGGCGGCCGACGACAGCGCGGTGGCGGTCGCCAGCCCGCCCCGCAAGGTCCGGGTGCTGCTGGTGACCAAGGGCGACGTGTTCCTGCAGAAGGCGCTGGAGCTGCGCCCGGACGTCACGCTGACTACCGAGGCCCCGGCCGCCTGGCGGCAGGCTCAAGCATCGAGCCCGGACGTGGACCTTTTCGTTTTCGACGGGTTCGTCCCACCCGGTTTGCCGGCCCATACTCCGTACCTGGTGGTCGGGCCGCCGCCTGACCGCCAGCTGGGCTCGGGGCGCCCGGTCGTGCCCGGCCAGCTCCTGCCGGCCGAGGCGAACGACCCGCTGCTCTATGACGTCGACCTTTCCAATGTCGACGTGGCCGCCACGGCCGACCTGCAGAGCTCGACCTTCGGCACGGTCGTGATCAGTAGCCCCGCCGGGCCGGTGCTCATGGTCCGCAACGGCGGGCCGTCGCGAGCCCCCGGCCGCCGTGCTGGGCGTCTACCTGCATGACTCTGACCTGGTCCTGCGGACGGCTTTCCCGATCCTGGTCAACCACCTGTCCGAGTTCCTGGCCCCCAATGCCGTGCCCGCTCTGAGCCAAGAGCCCGGGCACGCCCGTCACGCTGGCCCCCGGCGCCGGGGCGCGAGAAGTCCTCGTAACCAGGCCGGACGGCCACGTCGATGTAGTCGCCCGGGGCGGTCCAGCGTGGCGGCCGGCGCGGGGACGCTCTTGTTCACCGACACAGGCGAAGTGGGCCTGTACAGGGTGACGGTATTGGGCGCCGGGCGCCGCGCAAAGACAGCTACGTAGCGGTCAACGCGCCGGGCCTGCCCATCGCCCCCCAGCAACAGCTCGACGTGACCGGGGCGACCGGCCAGGCCCTGGCCAGCGCCTCTCTGTACCAGGGGCTGTGGACGGTCGTCGCCGTAGCGGCGCTGGCCGTGTTGGTCCTGGAATGGCTGGTGTACCACCGTGCCCGTTGACTTCACCAACCCGCTGGTGGCTGGCCGCGCCTGCTCGTCGCCGTGCCCCTCGTCATCCTGTGGCGGCGCTGGCCGACGGCCTTTCCCCGGCGTCAACGTCAGGCGGCGCTGGCCGTCCGCCTGGCCTTGGTGGCGGCCATCGTCGCTGGCCCTCGCCGGCCCGGAGCTCTCCTATAACGCCTCCGCCCAGACGCTGGTGGTGGCGGCCGACCGCAGCGCCAGCACCGCTCAGTCGCAGTACCAGGAAGCGCCGGACGTCGCGTCGTTGGCAGTCCTCCTACCGGCCCAGGACCTGCTGGGCGTGGTCAGCTTCGGCCAAGAGGCCCTGGTAGAGGACCCACCCGAACACCAGCTCCAGTTCCAGGGCTTCGCCACGTCCCCCGGGGGCAACTTCACCGACATTGAGTCCGCCCTCCGATTGGCCGGTTCGATGGCGGAGCCGGGGACCCGCCGCCACGTCGTCTTAGTGACAGACGGGCGCCAGAACGTTGGCGACGCCGTGGGCGAAGCGAGAGTGCTGCACTCTGAAGGCGTTCGGGTTGACGTCCTGCCGCTGCGCGTCCCGGTTGGCCCCGACGTGAGGGTCGACTCCGTACAGGTCCCCGCCACCGTGCTGCCGGGTTCGAGGGCGCAAGCGACGGCGGTGCTCGTGAGCAACGAAGCCACGACGGCACGTGTGGTTTGGACCCTCGACACCAACCAGGTCGTACTGGACACGGTCGTCCAGGTGAGGCCCGGCGTAACTGACACCCGGGCACTGCTGCCGCCGGCCCGGCCCGGTTTCCATCAAGTGAACGTAGAAATATCGCCGGCCCGTGACACCGTGCCGGGCAACGACCTGGGTGAGGGTCTTTTCCAGGTCCTGGGGGCGCAACAGGTACTGGTCGTGGCAGGGTCGCCCGGGGCCGCTACCAACGTCGCCCGAGCCCTCGGTGCCGCTGGAGTGCACACCACCGTCGTCAGCCCCGGGGAGGTACCGGTCACGGTCTCAGGTGTGGCGCGTTGGCAATCGGTCGTCCTGGTCAACGTCAGCGCCGCTCAACTGGGGTACCAGCGCATGCAAGCCATAGCCACGGCGACGAGGGACCTGGGCGTGGGGCTGGCCGCCTTCGGGGGCACCAACACCTACGGCCCCGGCGGCCTCGCCGGCACCCCGCTGGAAGGCGCCCTCCCCATCGACATGAGAGTGGCCAGCCCGCTGGAGAAACCGCCGGTGGCGGTCATGCTTGTCCTCGAGTCCGTGGAAAGCCCCGCCGGGGACCTGGTCCTGCGCGGCGCCGCCAGGCAGCTCGTGGCCAACCTGTCGCCGCAGGACCTGGTGGGGGTGGCGAACGGAGAGACCGGGGTCGTGGTCCCCCTGCAACGGCTGGGCAACGGCAAGAAAGTCGAGCAAGACATCATGAGCATCGCCAGCTTCGGGGACCCGCCCAGCTACGTGCCCTATATCCAGGACGCAGCCACCGCGCTGGCCGGCCACCCGGGCGACACCAAGTACATAGTGGTCCTGGGGGACGGGGACGCTGATGACCCGCTGCCGACACCGTCGTTCATGGCGGGCATCGTGCACCAAGGGATAACCGTCTCGACGGTGGGGGCCGACGTCCACGGCGTGCCCCAGTTCATGGCCAACATGGCCGCCATTGCGGCCGAGGGCGATGGACGGTTTTATGACTCGGAAGCGGCGAGCCAGCTCCCGTCGATCTTCCTGGACGAAAGCCAGACCCAGTTGCAGCCGTGGGTCGTTCAGGAACGCTTCCGTGTGGCCGCCGGCGCCTCGTCAACCGCCCTCGACGGCATCGACCCGTCGTCGCTACCTCCCCTGGACGGCTACGTCGCCTCCACGCCCAAGCCGGCGGCCCAGGTCGTGCTGTCAGGGCCAGCCAGCGACCCCATCCTGGCGCAATGGCAATACGGCCTGGGGACGGCATTGGCCTGGACCAGTGACACCCAGGGGCAGTGGACGGCCGAGCTACTGCGTTCTCCGGTTGGCGGGCAAGCTGTTCGCCGGCATCGTCGCCGCCACGCTGCCCTTAGCCGCTAGCCGGGACCTATCGCTGTCAGCCCAGGTGGAAGGGGACCAGGCCCACCTGATCGCCCAGGTCACGGCGGCACCAGCGGACGCCTCGGCCGTGGCCCACGTGGTCGGCCCCGATGGCCAGGGCTCCGATGTGGCGCTGGCCGAGACCGCCCCCGGCCGGTTCGAGGGCGACGTGCCAACGGCCGAGGTCGGCCCTTACCTGATGCGGGTGGAGGTCAGCGCCGGCAACCGGGTGCTTGACGCGGCCACGACCGGGGTTGCCATCGCCTACTCCCCCGAACTCCGCTTTATCGGGACCGACCTGCCGTTCCTGCGTGAGCTGGCCAGCGCCGGCGGCGGGGTGGTGCTCTCTTCGGCGAGGGAGGCTCTCTCCGAACCGGTCCCCCCGGTCAACGTGACTCAATCGCTGGCCGAGTGGCTGCTGGTCCTGGCCGCTATCTTGCTACCGCTTGACGTAGCCCTACGGCGGCTGGTCATAGGGCGGGAGGGGCTAATGCCAAGCGTCAGAGCAGAGACGGCCAAGACCAAGAAGGCCAAATTCAAGAAGGCCAAAACCGATAATGACGGAAAGCACCCGCCCGACTCGCCTTCACCACCCGCCGCCGAGGAAGAAGAGCCTGTGCTGGCCACGAAGCTCCTGGAGCGCCTGCGCCGCTAGGCCGGGTGCCGGGTGCCAGGTGCCGGGTGCGGGGTGCCGGGTGCCGAGTGCCGGGCGCCGAGTGCCGGGTGCCGGGCGCCCGGGTGCCGAGACCAGAACGCGGGGTGCGAGGCGGAAAGCCGGGCTCGCCCGCTGGCACTTCTTGTCGTCCCGGGGCGCGACCCTTGCGCGGGAATGTGCGTGGGAACGCAGCTGGCGCGGCAAAGGTCGCGCTCTCGGCGCTTAGAACCGCCCGACCGGCCCGCCGGCGCGCCGCCTAACCAGGCTGACTCTTACCGGCCGGCCTCCGACCTTGGTCAGGGCAGGTCGGAGGCCTGAACCTCATCAAGCCTTGCCGTTGCCGCTGTGTGCGGCCGGCGGCCCTCCGGCGCCACCGTCTGGCTCCGGCGCGTCGTCGAGCCCGTACGCGATGCAGAACTCGACGTCCTCCGGGCGTTCGGGCGGCCCACCGTCGAGCAGCTCGATGGCGCCGTTGGCGCTCAGCCATCTGGTGCCCGCCGACACCACCAGCCGCTCCAGGTAGTCGGCCAGCTCCGACCACGGCCGTAAGAAGTGCTCTTCGAGCGCCAGCCGGTCAGCCGGAGGAGGGTCGAGGGCACGGAGCTCCATCTCCGTGCGCCGCACCAGGTCAGACACGGCCGCCAGGATCCGCCGCCCTCCTCCGATGGGCAACGCATTGAACACCGACGAGCGCACACCCATCACGGAGTTCGGGCTATTGGCATCGCGGATGGCGCGCGCCGCCCGCACGTAGTCTTCCTGGTCCACGCGTCGGATTATCGCGCTGGGCGACTGGGGCGGGTAAACGGGCCTCGCCGGCGACAGTCCGGTCCGTGACAGGATGGCCCGATGGGGTCCTTCACACTTGGCGCGTTGTCCAGCCTGCCCGCCTCACAGCGGCCCGACCTGCTGGGCCCTCCTACGCTGGCGGCGCTCGAGCGCCAGGGACTGCTCGACCAGGTCGGCGTCGTCGAAATTGACCCGGCCATTTCGGACACGGCCGCCACCCAGGAGGCCTTCGGGCTCGACCCTGACATGCTGGCCAATTGTGTAGTGGTCGGGGGCAAGCGGGAGGGGACCGAGCGGCTCGCCGCGTGCGTCGTCCTGTCGACCACCCGGGCCGATGTGAACGGCGCCGTACGGCGTTACCTCGATGTACGTAAAGCGTCGTTCCTGCCGATGGAGCGGGCCGTTGCCCTCACCAGCATGGAGTACGGCGGCATCACTCCGATCGGCTTGCCACCGGAATGGCCCGTCCTCGTCGACCCTAGGGTGACGGAGAGCGCCACGGTGATAATCGGTTCCGGGGTCCGGCGCTCGAAGATCCTCCTGCCCGGCCCCTTGTTCCCGCAGCTACCCAACGTCACCCTCCTGGACGGCCTCGGGCTAGGTGCAGCTGGAGAAGAGGGGTGAGCGGGCTCAAACTCGGCCTGCAGCTCGGCTACTGGGGCGCAGCTCCCCCTCCCGACGCCGGGGAACTGGTGTTAGAGGCAGAGCGGCTTGGCTATGACTCGGTGTGGACGGCCGAAGCATACGGGTCGGATGCCCTGACCCCTTTGTCCTGGTGGGGGTCACGGACCACCCGCGTCCGCCTGGGCACGGCCTTGTGCCAGCTCTCCGCCCGCACCCCCACGGCCACGGCCATGGCGGCCATCACGCTCGACCACCTTTGCGGTGGGCGCTTCGTGCTGGGGCTGGGCGTCTCCGGCCCGCAAGTGGTGGAGGGTTGGTACGGCCAACCTTTCCCGAGGCCGCTCGAGCGAACCCGAGAGTACGTCTCGGTCGTGCGCAAGGTGATTGCCCGCGATTCCCCGGTCACCAACGAGGGCGTCCACTACCCGCTGCCCTATCCGGGGGGGACCGGCCTGGGCAAACCCCTCAAATCGATCGTTCACCCCGTCCGGCCCGACATACCGATCGTCTTGGGCGCCGAGGGGCCAAAAAACGTGGCTCTGGCGGCCGAAATCGCCGACGGCTGGTTCCCCGCTTTCTTTTCGCCCCTGCTCATGGGCGAGTTCAGCAAGTCCCTGGCCGAAGGCTTCGCTCGCCCGAAAGCCAGGCGTTCTGCGGAAGACTTCGAGGTGATCGCATCATGCCCGGTGGTCGTCGACGTCGACGTCGAACGGGCCGCAGACGCGGTTAGGCCATTGTTCGCGCTGTACATCGGCGGGATGGGGGCCCGAGAGATGAACTTTCATTTCGACGTTTTCGTACGCTTGGGCTTCGAAGATGTGGCCCGAAAAGTCCAGGAACTGTACCTGGCCGGCCACAAAGCCCAAGCTATAGCCGCGGTGCCCACCACTATGGTCGAGAAAGTGGCGCTCGTGGGGCCATTAGAGAAAATTCGCGACGATGTGGCTGCCTGGCGCGAGTCCATAGCCACATCCCTGGTCGTTTGGCCGCTGCCGCCGTCAGGCGCTGACGGTGCCTCCACGCTCACCACAATCAGGGGTATGGCCGAAGTCGTGCTATGAGCACTCCTCGAGGCCACCGCTCATGAACTTAAGTGGAAGACTCGATGGCGGGTTCGTCCACGGCGACGTTTGATTTTTCGGCACGGAAAACAAGGGTTAATGCCAACAATACGATGAGCAGGATGCCGGTAACCAGCACTGGTTGGGAGGTCGCGCTGCTGGCCAGTACGAGCACGACGGCGACGGGCACGCTCCAGTTGCGGAACAAGCTGGGCGGCTTATATGGGGCGTGCAACGCCCAGGCCACGGTGAGGTAGACCGACACCGGCACCGTGAGGCAAAGAGCCGTTTCGAAATGGGTGAGATGGGAGTGGTGCGCTACCTGGTCAGTGGCGATGGCGATACCAGTCCCGGTGGCAGCGGCGCTGGCGAAAATCGCATAATGCCCGTTACCCCACGCGAACGCCCCATTTAGCCGCGTCATGAACCTTTGACGCACGGCGGCCACGATCTCCTCTGACGGCATGTCGAAATAGAGCCACCACATGGCAAAAACGGTCAACAGCCCACCCACGGCGATGGTGGCGAGGTCGGACAAACTGGCCTGGCCGGCCAGGGCCGCGTTCACTCCGATCGTCCCGGCCGAGAGGGCCTCGCCGAGCACGATAATTGTGAAAGCGCCATAACGTTCGGCGATGTGCCCGGGATGCCAGGCGGTCCTCCCGGCCGCCTCCGCGATAATCGGGACCAATAACTCGGCTGCCGCTAGCAACAGGAAGATCCAGACGGCGGCAACACGAGGTACGAAGAAAAACCAGGCCACCCAACCTGCTTGCACAACCGTTATGCCGACCGCGTAGCGCAGCGCCGTCTGCCGTCCCGAGGGGTTGGAGACGGCGGCTCGCAACCAAAGCCCGACCATCGCCATGCGCATAATCAGGTACCCAGCCAGCACTATGGCGAAATCGCGTCTCTCGAGCGCACGCGGGATGCCGATGGCGACCACGAGGACGCCGGCCATCTGCACCAGGACAGCGATGCGGTAAGGAACATCATCGGTGTCGTAGGCCGAAGAAAACCAGCTGAAGTTCATCCACGCCCACCAGATGGCGAAAAACACAAGCGGGTAGCCGGTAAGGACCGTTCCCGCCTCATTTCCGACCAGCCCGCGCTGGAAAGCCGAGCCGGCCTGAGCCACCGCCACGACGAACGTAAGGTCGAAGAACAGCTCCAACGGGCTTGACCCTCGATGGCCCTGGGTGGGGTCCCGGGACGACATATGCACATAGAGCGGCATGGTGTCATCATCGCCGACGCCCCGTTATCGGTTCACCATCGGCCGGTTATCGGCCCATCATGGGCCCGCCGTGGCCCACCGGCCCGTGCCAACCGCACACAGGCGAAGCCGGGAGCCGCCCGCCCATACGGCGTAGGCTCAATAGGCATGGCACCAACCAGCCGCACTTTGCGTGAAACCCTAGACAAACTGGTCCTGCCGTATGTGCGCCTGATCACCAAGTCGGTGAACGACGAGGCAACGTCCATGCGGGAGTCCCTCAGCGATGAGTCGAAAGGCGTCAGGGACGCTCTCCAGACCTCGCTCAGCGACGAGGCCAAGGGGGTTCAGACCACCCTCCAGGCCTCTCTCAGCGACGAAGCCAGAGGCGTTCGGGACGTGCTGCAAGCATCGCTCAGTGACGAGGCCCGCGGAGTCAGGGACGCGCTCCAGGCCTCGCTCACTGACGAGGCCCGCGGAGTCAGGGACGCGCTCCAGGCCTCGCTCACTGACGAGGCCGTGGCTCTGCGGGAGTCAGTGAGCGACGAGGCCCGGGGTGTAAGGGACTCATTACAGGAGTCCCTGGGCGACGAGGCCCGGGCCATCAGGGACACGGTGGTCGGGTCCGTGGTCGACGAGTCCCGCGCCCTGCGGGAGACCGTTGTCGGGTCGGTCGTGGACGAATCCAGAGCGGTCAAGGAGACGGTCGTCGGGTCGGTTGTCGATGAGGCCAGAGCCTTGAAGGAGACGGTCGTAGGGTCCGTGATCGACGAGTCGAGAGCGGTCAGGGAGACCGTGGTGGGCTCAGTCGTCGACGAGTCGAGGGCCATCAAGGAAGAGGCCAGGGCGGCCCGCACCGCCACAGAGGCGGAGATGGCCAGCCTGCGGACCGATATCGGCAGCCTGCGGGCCACATCGGTAGCCTCGGCGTCGAGGTGGAGGGGCTGCGTTCGGACCTTGTGGAGCTCAACCGGGTACTGCGCATGCAGGGCGATGCGGCCGACCAGGTGGCCGAGGTCCTTGGCCGTGCCCTGACCCGTCTGTCAGCGGAGGTCGAAATCCTGACCGGTGCCCTCGAAGGCTCCGGAGCGGTTCGCGAGGGCTCTGCGTCAGGGCCGGCCTGAACTGCCACTTAGGCGCGAACCGCGAATTAGGCCCGAACTGCGGTGCAAGCGCGAAGCAGTGCCCGCCCCGCGTAAGGGCGAAGGCTGCACTTTGAGTCAGTGGCGCTTCGTCCAGTCCAGCAGCTGGTCGAGCGGCATGGCGTTGACAATCGGCTCCGACGAGATCTCGACCTGGGCCGCTTGCTCGCAACCCAGCCGGAGCCACGAAAGCTGGCCCGGGGCGTGAGCATCGGAGTCGATGGAAAACCGGCAACCGGCCGCCGCTGCCACTCGAAGCAGATCTTCGGGCGGGTCCCGGCGATCGGGACGTGAATTGATTTCCACCGCCGTCCCGGTCGCCGCGCAGGCGGCAAAAACAGCCTCGTGGTCGAAGCTCGACTGAGGCCGTTGGCGGCCGATAATGCGGCGCCCGGTGCAGTGGCCGAGAATGTCGACATGAGGGTTCTCGACGGCTGCGATCATTCGCGCCGTCATCTCGTCCTTTTCCATCCGTAACTTCGAGTGCACGCTGGCCACCACCACCTCCAGCCGAGCCAGGAGATCCTCCTCCTGGTCAAGCGCACCGTCCTCGAGGATGTCGACTTCTATCCCGGTCAGAAGGCGGAAAGGTGCCAGCGTCTCGTTCAGCTCGGCCACGACATCGAGTTGCCGCCGCAAGTCGTCTGCGCTCAGGCCATTGGCCACAGTTAACCGGGGGCTGTGGTCGGTCAAGACCAGGTACTCGTGACCAAGCCCGACGGCCGTTAGCGCCATTTCGTCGATCGGGCTTCCCCCGTCAGACCAATTCGAATGACTGTGGCAGTCGCCCCGCAGCGACTGCAGCAGTTGCCCGGCGGAGCCCGCAGGCGGCTCGACGGCCCGTTGTTCGAGAACCTCGAGGTATTCGGGCGTCGAACCGGACAGTGCCTCATTGATAACGGCGGCCGTGCTCTTGCCCACCCCGGCCAGTGTCTCGAGCCGGCCCTGGTCGTTGAGGCGAGACAACTCGGCGGGCGGTAGCTCGCCCACGGTCGCCGCCGCCCGGCGGAACGCCTGCACCTTGTACGTTTCAGCCCCCTCCGCTTCCAGGAGGTAGGCAATGCGGCGGAGGGCGTCGACGGGTTGCACTGGATCAGATTAGGAAGTCGTCTGCTCCGCCTGTACCACGACCGCGCAACCGCTCAGCCCCCAAGGCCCGGGGTGGTCAGCGGCATGACGAGCGGCCCCGCCGATGGCAACCCGAGCCGGGCCGCCAGCGCCGCCACTGGTCCCCACGGGTCGAGAGCTGCCGCCGCCGCCAGCGGGTCGTCGCTCGAACGGGGCGGCCGCAAACGCGGTGCCAGCGGCACCTGCGGGTACCTCACCAAATCGGCGTCAGGCGGTAGTCCGCTCCGGCCTCGGGCCACGGCCGTCGCCTGTTCCAGCCCTCCGAACTGGTCCACCAGCCCCCGCTCGAGTGCGTCAGCGCCGGTCCAGACCCGCCCCCGAGCCACCTGATGGACATCGTCTACGGTCATGGAGCGGCCGGCAGCCACTTTGCCGACGAAGTCGTCGTAGATACGGTCCAGCCAGCTCGACAACTGCTGGTACTCCTCCTCGGTGTACTCGTCGAGAACCGTCATCATCCGGGCGTGCCGTCCGTCGCTGACCTCGTCGTGGCGTATGCCCAGCTGACCAAGCAGTTCGGCGAAAGACATTTTGCCTCCGAGCACTCCGATGGAGCCGGTGAGGGTACCCGGTTGGGCCACAATTACGTCCGCCGGCGCGGAGACGAAGTAGCCTCCGGAGCCGGCGACGTCCCCCATCGAGACAACCACAGGTTTGCCCGCCTCCTTGACTCGGCCGACCTCGCGCCAGATGACGTCGGACGCCACGTACGAGCCACCCGGGCTGTTGACCCGGAACACAACCGCTTTTACTCGCTCGTCCTTAGCCGCCGCTCGCAGCGCGGCACCCACCGTGTCCGAGCCCATGCCGGCGGCAACGAGGGGCCCATGTGCGCTGCGGCCCAAGCGGATGGTGCCGATGCCGGTCACCAGAGCGACCACTCCTCGCTGGCGGTGGACAACCCGCCCCACCCGCTTGGCCAGGGGCGGTTGGCGACGGTAACGGTGGACGAACAACAGATGTGCGTCGGGATTGGTCTGGCGGAGAGTCTCGGCGTAGACCTCGTCGCGGTAACCGAGGTGGTCGACCAACCTGGCCTCGTAAGCCTGATGGGCATCGAGAGGGGCACGGTCAACCAGGTTGCGCACCACATCTTGACCGAGCGCCCGGCCACCGGCGACTCCGTCTACGACCTGGTCGAACAGGGAACCCACGATCCTGGCGGTGGCCTCCCGCTGCGGCTCGGTGAAAGAGCGCTCGAGGAAAATGTTGGCCGCGTTTTTGTACTCGTGGCGAGCGGCGATCTGGCGCCTTACGCCTAGCTTGTCCAGGGCTTCAGCCAAAAAGAGGGAACCGGCGCTGACCCCGACCAGGCCCAACTCGCCCGAAGGCTGCAACCAGAATCTGGTCGAACGAGGCCGCCACGTAATACGGGACGGTGGCGACAGATAGCTCGCCGAAAGTCTCAGACCAGGCCACCGTCGGCTTTCCAGCCGTCCGAAAGGCGGCGATGGCGGCGCGGACGTCCTGGGCCTGGGCAAAGCCCGTTCGACGTGCTCCTATCTTGGCTATGAGCCCGCACACTTTCGGGTCGGTGGCGGCATCCTTCAAGGCCTCCAGGACGTCGGGGAGCACCGCCCGCCGCCGGGACTGCAAGCGGGCAATGGGGTCAGTGGGTCGCTCCTCGAGCATTGGCTGGGTGAGGTCCAGCTCGAGCAGGAACGGCGCCGTCCTCCGACGGCGCAGTTCAGCCAGTCTTCGAACGGCGTCCATGGGCCAGCCTCCGTCACACTTGGGAACAGCGCCGATGGAAGGCTACTGCCACGGCAGCCAAGGCGACGAGGGCCAGGGCCACGACGGCAGGCGTTGGGGGCCCGCAGACGGATCTCTCATCGCACGGCCCGGATCTATGTTGGCGAGAGGGGTAAGCGTATGCGTGCTCTAAGGCGTTAAGGAGCAGTGGGCCGCGACCGGACCGAGTTTGCCGACTTCTACAAGGCCAGCTGGGACCCCTGTTTGCGCGCTGTGACCGCCACCCTGGTCGACCCTCGCTTAGCCGAAGACCTGGTGGCGGAGGCGTTTGCCAGAGCCTGGGTGTCCTGGCGAGAAGTAGGGGTTCACCCCGCCCCTCGGGCCTGGGTGGTGCGCACGGCGCTCAACACCGGCGTGTCGTGGTGGCGCCGGCGACGCCATGAGGTGGCACTTCCGAGCCAGGAGAACACCGGCCGGGAGAGCGCCAGCGTCGCTGACCAAGGCGTCGGGTTGGACGCCGCCTTGCTCAATGCGGTCCGCCGCCTGCCGCCCCGCGAGCGAGAGGTCGTAGTGCTGCGGGTCTTCCTGGACCTGGACACCGAGACGACCGCCAAACATCTCGGAATCGCGGCCGGGACAGTCAGGGCGCACCTGTCCCGGGCCATGTCAGCCCTGCGCGAAGAGGTTGCTCCGGCCCTCGCTGTGGAGGTCAGCCAATGCACGACGACGACCTGAACGAAAACCACGTGTTCGACGTCATCCGTGACCGTCTGTCAAAGCTGACGGTGGCGAAGCCGCCGCCGGTGGAGACCATCGTGGCCAGGGGCCGGGCCAGGCGGCGCCGTTCGGGACTAGCGGGAATGGGCTTGGCGGCCGTCGGCTTGGCCATTGCGTTACCGGTCATTTTCACCAGCATCAACCCGGCGGCGCCGGCGGTGGCCACGCACCTTCGGCTCGGCGGCGGCCCGGTCCATGTCAACCTGGCGGCCTACTCCGTCGACAGCAACGCCAACGGCACCGTTACCGTCGCCCTGGCCGCCAAGCAGAGCTTCAACCCGAGCGAGTTGCGCCAGGCCCTGGCCCAGGCCGGCATCGCGGCGGTGGTCAACGTTGGCGCGTTCTGCCAAACGGCGGACCAGCCCGCCGGTTTCCAGGCGGTGGTATCAAGTTCCGGGCGGAACTGGGCGGCAAAATCGGCGCAATCCCTGGCTGGCCATCAGACAGCGCAAGCCAAACTGACCGCCATGGTCATCAAACCCTCGGCCATGCCGAAGCGAGCCGAGCTCAGCATTGGTTACTTCCCCGACCATGTGGCCATGACGCTGGTCAAAGTGGGCGGCCGGATGTCTTGCTTCTCCAGCGACCCACCAACTTGCAACGTGCCGTTGGCCGCCCACGGCCAGAGCGTCAGTTCCAGCTACGGGAGCGACGCCACCACTCTGCCTTCGGCCACCACTCCCTTCGGCCACCACTCCGCTTTCGGCCACCACCACGACGGCGCCGTCGGCTACGACCACAATACCCCCAGTGGGCAGCACTGCCGTCCCGGTTCAGGCCACGACGTCATTCCCGACAGGTTCCGCCACGAGCGTGCCTCCGGGAGCCCAGGACGTGCCTCCCGTCGTGTTCAGGTGCCAGGCCCCGGCGCCGGGCGCGGCCGGCGTCACCGGCGGAACAGGCGCCGTTACGACCACTCTCCCGGCGTCCGCGTCGACGACGGTGACGACCTCGCCCACCGGCGCTTCAAGCTGACGGCAGCCGTCGCTCGAACCGGTTCAGGCCCGGCTGGCGTCGTGACCGGCTAGCCCCGTTTTGGGTCAGGGCACGCAAATGCCAGGGCGTTTAAATGACGGCGACTTAATGTCAGCCCGGAAGGATGGTGAGCGGCGGCCGGCCTGCAGTACCGGCCGGGTGCCATCTTGTTGCGCTGCCGACGTCCCGCCCTCCCACGATGCCCCCTCCACCGACGCCCCCTCCCGCGATGCCGTAGCCGACACGCGGGATGGTCCGGATGACCTGCGGCAAGCCCAGCTTGCGGCGCAACCGGGCGATCGTCACGGTCACTGTCTTGGTGAAAGGGTCGGCGTTCTCATCCCACACCTTGTCGAGCAGGTTCTCAGCGCTCAGGTAGCCGGGGAAAGCGGCCATGAGGGCTTCCAGGACTGCGAACTCCTTGCGAGAGAGGTGGAGAAGGCGGCCATTGCGGCGAACGCTGCAGCACATGCTGTCCAGCTCCAACCCGGCCAACCGGAGCACAGGTGGCCGGGCCCATGACCGGTGGCCGGCGAGGGCGCGCACCCTGAGGACGAGCTCCGGCAGATGGAACGGCTTTGTGAGGTAGTCGTCCGCACCAATGCTCAAGCCCAAGACTCTGTCACCAGGTGACTCCGCGCCGCTCAGCATGAGCACCATTACCCGCTTGTCGCCCCCGGAGATCATCTTGCACAAAGCGTCGCCATGGATCCCGGGCAGGTTCCGGTCCAGTACGACCACGTCGTAAGCGTTGACGGTGAGCTTGGACTTGGCCTGCGTGCCGTCGTAGGCCACGTCTGTGGCCATGCCCTGGTCGGAAAGCCCCTCAGCGACAAGGTCGGCCAGCGGACGGTAGTCCTCGACCACGAGCACCCTCATGACATCGGCGAGGTCCGGGTCGGGGACGGCCGGCCGTCGGCTTGCGTCCGCGTGATGTCGAACTGGCCGAGCTGCATGACGATTTAACGCACGGCTCAAACGATCCGCTTACTCGTTGACCGCTTGCCATAACTCCAAGTTCGATATATCATGAATGGAGAGAGCGCCGGCGATGGAGACATTTCTGGCCCTGGAGACACTGCAAAGGAGGTGGCGCGGTGGCGGCCAACGAAATCCGCGGTTCATCGGACCGGAGCCTGCTGGTGCTCACCAGCCTGGCCGACGGCCCGAAACACGGCTACGCATTGATCCAGGACGTTCAGGAATTTGCCGGCGTTCGGCTGGGACCAGGCACCCTTTATGGGTGCCTCTCCAAGCTCGAGGCGGCCGGTCTCGTCGAGCCTTTGCCCGCCGAGGCGCGCCGGCACCCGTACCGGATAACCGCCAGCGGGCTAGAGGTCCTTCGCCGGCACTTGTCGGAATCGGCCCGGCTAGCCCAGATCGGCCTGGGCCGCATCGCGGAGGCGAGCGCGTGAGCCGCCGTATTTTCAACCTCTTTATAGGCCTTTACCCACGCCGTTGGCGCGACCGCTACGCCGATGAACTCTACGACCTGTGCGAGGAGCTCATAAATGAGGGCGACGCCACCCGTTTTCGCATTGCTACCGCAATAATCGTGGCCGGCACCGGACAACGCGCCCACGCGCTCTGCGCTCGCCGGCTCGCCATTGGTGCCTGCAGCATGGCCACGATCATCGCGTTGAGCACAGTCACGTTGGCCACAAATGGCCTCGGCCTCGTCCCTTCGACGGTAGGCGCCGGCCACGCGAACGCCATTCCATCGGGTTCGCAGCCCGCGGACGTGTTCCATCTGGGGACCGGTTATGCCCAGGCCTCGTCCACCGTCCGCGAACCGGCGGGCACCGTGGTCCAGGCTCGCATCTCGGCCCCTCGGGGCGTCCACGCCTACGCGGCCGCCACCCTGATCGGCCAGGCTCAGGTCGAAATCTCCACGGTCCCAAATGCCGCCGACCCGACGCTTTCCTGCCAGGTTCGGGGCCCGCTAAACGAATGCACCGAAGCCTTCCAATGGTGCCCCATGCCCGGGGCTACGTGGCAGTTGCGAGTGGTTAAGCGAAGTGGGCCGGCAGGCGTGGTGCGGCTTGACCTGTACGTAGGCCAAAAGGACATCCTGCACGACAACACGGACTAGCGACAGAATGAAGACCCGTGGAGGTAGCTCTCCCTGATGGCACTTTCGTGCTTGCGCAAGGCCGATTGGACCTGGTCCCCTCGGACCGGCCCCGGCTGCCCGATTTTGGCCTCTACCTCGACCAGCGCTGGCACGAGGACCCCGAAGTCACGTGGCCGTTCCTGCTTATTGACTGGGAGGACTTCGGAGTCCCCGCAGACGAACCGGCAGCCTTCGCGGCCATCCTCGACCTGCATCGCCGAGCCCAGAGCGGCGAGCTCGTGGAGATCGCCTGCTACGGCGGCGTGGGCCGGACGGGGACTGTCCTCAGCTGCCTGGCCGTCGTGGCCGGGGTGCCGCCAGAGGACACGGTCTGCTGGGTGCGCCGGCATTATCACCCACAGGCAGTGGAGACGCCCGAACAAGAACAATTGATTGCCCGGTTTTCCCGGTCCTTCGACAGGGTGCGGAGGGAAACAGACGACGTCTAGGAGCTTCGCGCCTACTCGCTGGTCCTCCGGGCTCGGGCGCGCCGCTTCCCCTCGTGCATAGCCTGGACACGGGTGACCTGGATTTCACGCCCCTCCGCCACGAGTTCGGCGCTCAGCGTTTGAGGGGCCGGCATCTGTGCCTCCCACGGGTTACTTTTGCCCAATTGACGCAAAGCATTGTGCAGATTGAAATCAGCCGGCACGATGTCGTCGAGCTGTTCCCAGGTGACTGGAAAAGAAACGGGCACGCCCGGCCTGATGCGAGGGCTGTAGACGGCGACAACTGTTGCCCCCCCGCCAACGCGGGTGGCATCGACAAAAACTTTGCCGCCCCGGTCTTCCTTCATAAAGGCAGTGGTAGCCATGCCAGGGTCGAGCGCTTCAGCTCGCGCCGCGATCGCTCTGGTGGCTGCCGCCGCGTCCTCCAACGGGCCCGCTACGACGGGTACGAACACGTGTAAACCTTTGGCGCCGCTCGTTTTGACCGCCCCATGGAGGCCGACGTCCGCCAGCGCCTGGCGAACGAGGCGGGCGGCGCCGACTGCCATTTCGAACGCATCAGCGCTCGGTGGGTCGAGGTCGAGCACGAGGTGCGTCATAACCTCAGGTTCATCGGCTCGGACCAGGGCCGGGTGGTACTCGACCGCTCGCTGGTTGGCGAACCACAGCAACGTGCGCCTGTCATTGCACAACGCGTAGGACACCTCGCGTTTGGACGTCCCGGCCCAGAACTGCACCGTCTGGATCCATGAGGGCGCGTATTTTGGGACATTTTTCTGCATGAATGCCTCTTGGCCGCGGTGTACCCGGATAACCGACAGAGGCCGGTCTTTGAGTTCGGGGACGATCCGGTCGCATACGCCGTCCAGGTAGTCCACGAGATCTCGCTTGGTCGCGTCGGCTCCGTCGAAGAGAGGTTCGTCAAGGTGAGTAAACGCAACTTCATCTGGCGACCCCGGTTCGTCTCGTACGCCCGGCTCGTTTGGCCCTCCGGCCCCGCTCGAACTCGTCATGAAAGGGACACTAACGATGAAGCGCGAGTTCGCATGCCTGTTGGTACATTCCAGCGGTGGTCTCCACGGCGCCAGGGTGGCTGGAAGAGCTGACATTGCGGGCCGAACCACCCTGGCTCACGATGGGCACCCGGGCCCTGCGGGACGTGCCGCTGTTCGAAGTAGCAGGACCGGAGAGCGAAGAGTTGCGCCGGCGAAAAGAGCAATTGCTGCGGAGTGCTCACGATGAGGTCTCCGTCGCCTTGCCCGGGCTCGAGGGGCCAAGGCTCGAGGGGCCAAGGCTCGAGGGGCCAGGGCTTGAGGACGCGGTAAACGAGGCCGCTCAGTTGGTGTCCCGGCTGGCTGGCGCCCGACTGGACGAGGAATGGCCACCGCTCGAGGCGGCCGCCCTCCTCGTGCCGGACGACCTGGTCGTCCTGCTCCGCCAAGAAGGCCGGTGGGTGATGGCCGCCGGCGTCGTGTGCTTCCCGTCGCATTGGTCCCCGCCAGACAAGCTGGGCTTGCCCGTCGCCGCCATCCATAGGCCCGTGCCGCGGTACGCGGACGAGCTGCGCCAGCGGGTGGACCGCTTCCTCGACCAGCTCGGCGCCAGCCGAGCCGTGTGGCGGCGCAACTGGACCATCCACGCCAGTCCTGAGCTGTACGCACCCCGTCCCGGGCCGACGCCCGGCCGGCTGGCGCCACAAGACCACTGGCTGCGCAGCGAACGCCAGGTCTTGACGGCATTGCCTCAGAGCACCGGCATTCTCTTCACGATCCGCACTAACCAGGTTCCCCTAGGCGTCCTCAAGGAGAAGCCGGAACTGGCCACGGGCCTGGCCGGCGCGCTGCGAGCGACGCCTCCGGACCTGGCCGCCTATCGGTTCGGCGCACTCGACACGCGCCGCTTGGCCAATTGGCTCGAAGGCCACGGGCCCCGTTGAGCTGATGGGCCTACAGGGCGGGGACGCCGGGCCCAGGAGGCCAGGCCGAAGGGCGGCCGCCAGATCCAGGCTCGAGTCTTCGACCACCGGCACGACCGCGGTCACGGATGCAATGCCGGCTTTTATCGAGCGCGGCGTCGGTCGCCACGCCCGCTGGTCCCCCAGGTGTGCTCAGCTCGTCACCTATAGCGTCGACGTCGTGTTCGCCGGCCCCGACCATAAGGGGAAGTGATGCGCCGCTGCGCTCGGACAGCGAGGTTTGTGAGACGCCCACGGCCGCCAACCGGCCGACCCGGATGCCACGTAACTGCTCGAGAGGGACGTTGGGCACGTTGCAGTTGAGAGCCACGTGCCGCTGCTCGCTGACCAGCCAATCGAACAACTGGCCGGCGACCATGGCAGCCGTCGCCCAATGGGCACCCTGGCCGTCGACCACGCCGTTGAACCCCAACGACATAGCTAGAGCGGGCCGCTCCTCATGGTAAGCGGTGAAGGCAGCGCCCACGGTCCCCGAATGAAGGATTGCTCGACCGGTGTTGGCCCCGCGGTTGATCCCTGACAGGACGACGTCCGGCGCCGCGCCAAACGCACCCTGGAATGCCAAGCGGACTATGAGGGCCGGCGTGGCGTTCACCGCTAAGACAGCTCCAGCGGGCCAACCCGGCCAAGCTTGGCGCTCCGGCACCAGCTCCAGCCCTACGGTGACACCGGTGACGGCCGCGCTCGACCCGCTGCTGTCCCAGTTCGGTGCGACCACGAAGGCGTCGTGGCCTCGCGAACGCGCCACTTCCGCCAGGACGCTGAGCCCGGGCGAGGTGATGCCATCGTCATTGGTGATCAAGACCCGCAACACGTCGACCCTACCCGGAACTCGGCTGGCCCCGGTTGACAGAACGCTCGCAGCGTAAGCTGGCGCAGTGAGCCCAGCACTATCAGACAGTGACGGCCGCCCCTTGGCTGGGACCGTCCAGGGCCTGGGCGCCTCAGCAGTGGCGACTGTGGTCTGGGGCCTGTCCGGGGTCTTCGTCGTCCTGACCACACAGCCCGCCCTGGTGGCCGCCCTCGAACGGCTCTGGCTGGGAGTCCCGCTAGTGGCTGTCCTGCTGATCGTCAGCGGCCGGCGGCTCTATTGGCCCGTCCTGTGGCGGTCGGTCCCGGGCGGGGTGCTCCTTTGCGGGGATATTGCTTTATTTTTTAGCGCAGTAAAGCTCACCAGCGTTGCCGATGCAACGATTATCGGGGCGTTGCAACCGGTTTTGGTCCTTTTCATCGCCAAGCCGCTGTTCAATGAGCGAGTTCGGGTCACCGACATGCTGTGGACGGCGCTCGCTATTGGGGGCATGGCGGTGGTCATCCTTGGCTCTACCGGAGCTATGGCCCGCCACGGGGCCATCGGAGATTTGCTGGCGGTTGGTTCAGTTTGTTGTTGGACGGCTTATTGGCTGATTTCGAAACGGGTGCGCACGTCGCCCACCACAAACAGCGCTGAGGGCTCAGCTCCTGCTGATGAGAGCACCCCTCCAGACAACGGCATTGGCAGCATCGAGTACACCGCGGCGGTAATGCTCGTGGCCGCCGTCGCCATGGTCCCCGTGACTTTGCTCTCTCGTGAGCACCTGACCGCCGGGAACTTGCAGGACTGGCTGTGGCTGAGCCTGCTGGCTTTGCTGCCGGGGGCCGCACACCTTCTTTCCAACTGGGCCCATCGCTTCGTGGATATATCCGTCTCATCCGTAATTGTGTCCATAAACCCGGTAATAGCCGCCGGGGCTGCGGCCGTGGTCCTTCACCAGGCGCTCAACGCATGGCAAACGGCTGGCGGTTTGCTGGCCATCGTCGGCGTGGTAATGGTGGCGCGCCGGGCCGCCACGTTTAAGCCGAGCAAAGAGGCGAGAGCGGCAACCGGGTGATTAAGCTGCTTAATAGGTTCATAGCGTGCACGACAATCCCGTGATCAACGAGCCCAAGACCGTCATACCGGGAGACGCCGCCGAGGACGTCGTGCCGCCGCTCCCGGGTTGGTCCCATCCCGCCAACCCGTCAACGAGCGCTTTGCTGCCCGAGTCGACGGCGTACCGCCTGAAGCGCCGGCTGCTGGGGCCGCCACTGATCAGTGACCAGCTGACAAAGCAACGCCTGGGCAAACCAACCGCTTTGGCCGTGCTCTCCTCGGACGTAATGTCCTCGTCCGCTTACGCCACCGAACAAATACTGCGCATACTCATCCCGGTCGGCGGTCTGGCTGCTTTTGGGCTAGTCACACCGATTACCGTCGTAATTCTGGCAGTACTGGCTGTTGTCACTGCCTGCTACCGGGAGGTAGTCAAGTCCTATCCCAAGGCCGGCGGCTCCTACGTCGTCAGCCGGGACAATTTCGGGCCAAACGTGGCTCAGATCGCCGGTGCGGCCCTCCTGATCAGCTACACCATCACCGTCGCGGTGTCGGTAGCCGCGGGCACAGACGCCATTATTTCGGCCGTGCCCGCCCTCGATGGCGCCGCCGTGCCCTTGTCCATAGCCTTCGTGGTCCTGATCGCCTACGGCAACCTCCGCGGGTTGCGCGAGGCGGGACGGATTTTCGCTATCCCCACCTATTTCTTTATCGCCAACATGGCCGTCCTGATCGTCTACGGCTTGGTGCGAGCGGCGCTCGGAGACCTCGGCCACGTGCCGCCGGCGTCGGGGCAACTGGGCTTTGGCCACGAAGGCGCCGGGCTCTTGCTGGGCGTCTCCCTGTTTTACGTGGCCCGGGCCTTCGCCAACGGAGGGTCGGCGATGACCGGGACGGAGGCCATTTCGAATGGGGTGAGCGTCTTCCGTAAGCCGCAGGCTGCCAATGCCCGAACCACCCTCGTCATAATGAGCAGCATTCTGGGCGCCATGTTCCTGGGAGTGTCCGTGCTGGCCGCCCTGGCCCACGCTCGGCCCTTCAGCTCAGGCACGCCTACCGTCGTTTCCGAAATAGGCAAGCTGGTCTACGGCAGCAGCGCCGCCGGCTCCGTTTTGTACGGGTGTTTGCAAGCCGCCACCGCCTTCATCTTGATCCTGGCCGCCAACACCAGCTTCACCGGGTTCCCGTTCCTGGTGAGCTTCGTCGCCGAGGACTCGTTCCTTCCGCGCCCGCTGACGGTACGCGGTCACAGGTTGGTGTTCTCCAACGGGATCCTGGTACTGGCGGTGGCTTCGATCGCCCTACTCCTGGCCACGCGGGCCCGCGTCTCGTCGCTCATTCCCTTGTACGCCATCGGGGTGTTCACCGGCTTCACGATGGCCGGCGCGGGCATGACCAAGCACCATCTGACCCACCGCGAACCCGGCTGGCGGCGCAGCATCGCCATCAATGCCACGGCGGCGGCGGTCTGCCTTTTGGTAGTCCTCATTTTCGCCATCACCGAGTTCACTCAGGGAGCATGGGTCGTGGTCGTGATCATGCCGATTTTGATCTACGGGCTGATGAGGACCAATGCCGAGTACCGGGCGGAAGACGCCATTCTCGATGAGGGGGTCGCTCTGCGCGCGTGCGTAGCTCCCGTCCTGCGCAGGCATACATCGATCGTGTTGGTCGACCGGATCGACCTGGCCACAGCGCGGGCCATCCAGTACGCCCGCAACCTGAACCCCGACGAACTGTACGCAGTCCATTTCAACGTGGACAACCGCCGGGCGGAGGCGGTCATGCGCCGCTGGCGCGAGCTGGGCCTGTCCAAGTTGCCGCTAGAGGTCATTGAAGTCGCGGACCGCCGCCTCGGCCGTGCTGCGCTCGAGATGGCGACGAAGGCGGCTGAAGACGGGCAAACAGAGGTCAGCGTGTTGATCCCCACCCGGAGCTACCGGCGCAGCTGGGCGCTCCTGTTACACGGCAAAAACGCCGACCGGCTCGTGCGGGTACTCGCACACGTCCCCCACGTAAATGCCACGCTGGTCCCCTTCAACGTGGCCGACTTGGCCGATAGCCAGCGGGCTTTGGCCTCTCCCGAGGTTATCTTGCAGGGGGTCGAAGGCCAACCTGGCAAGGGAAAGTTTGACGCACAGCAGTTCGCCAGCGTCCCAGGTGCGATACCCATCGCGGACCTCCAGTTCCGTAGGCCGGCACGGGTCGCCGGGAGGCTCCGGTCCGTACGTATCCAACCGTGGTCGGACGTGCCCACCCTCGAGGGCACCCTCATCGACGCCAGCGGGGGCGAGGTCCTACTGGTTTTCCTGGGACGGCGCGAGATCCCGGGCATCCGGACCGGTACCCAGTTGGTAGCCGCGGGAATGGTCGGCGACCGGCGAGGGCGGCTGGCGATACTCAACCCCGACTACGAGCTTTTGTCAGTCCCCGAGCCCGAGCACGGAGCCACCGCTTAGCGCAGCAGGCGCAACCGGCGGGTGCTTACAGGCACTGTTGGAGGGGTGGCGTGCGACGCCGCCAAAGCGGCCCCTGCCTGCTCCGCGATCCCAACTGCCGCCAGCAACCGGTCCGGTGGCGGGGGCGGTCCGGGCGACAGGTACAACCTGTAATAGCCGACTACCTCACTACCCGCCCACACAGGCAGGTCGATCTGACCTCCAGCTCCAGCAGGAGGCCCGGTCTCCGGCGGGACCACACGCCCATCGCGACCTACATAGGGACGGTCTCCGGGCGGAGGGCCGTCGGCAAACTCGCAGTCGTTCAACGCCAACCGGGACACGAGTTCACCAGCCAGGGCCTCCACGACCATCGGGCCGTCCTCGCCGACAGCCATCAACCGCGCCGCACTGCTGAGCACCGTGAAATCCTCTGCTCGCTTGACGGCCACACCTCGGTAGGCCCGCATCCGTATACATAGCTCAGCCACCAGCAGACCGGCTCCCACCAGCACCAGCGTTGTCACCACGTCCTTGCCCCGGGTCATGTAAAGCTGCCCGTAAGGCGGGGCATCGAACAGGTCGAAAGCGGTAGCACCGGCCAGCGCCCCGACGACCGCCGCCCATGGCCCGCCCACCATCGCCACTGCCCCGACACACAAGACCAGCACCAGCGCTATATCTGTGTTGGGCTCGTCGGACCGCAACGGGATCCAGGCCGCGGCGACGGCGGCCGGGACCAACCCCAGCGGGGCCCAGGCCGCACTACGAGCAGTGAACCGAAATACCTTGATACCTCAGATCGTACGGCCTTCGGGCTTACCCGGTGACCCGCAACCCCTGACAACACGTCAATGACGGGTGTCGAAGATCGGCCAGCCGATGTCAGTTCGCCATGCGTGCTCATCGCTGGTCTCGCGCCGGCCAACGGGGTAGTACTCCCGAACGGGCCCCTCCACAGCCAGGGCATGCTCGCTCACGTAGGTCGCCAGCGCCCCATACGAACGGTCCAGATCTGCGTGTGACCCGCAGTGCGTGATCACGGCCAGCTCTGCTTCTGGCACAAGAACGTGACGGACGCGGCCGACAGGCCGGACCTCCCGGGCGGCGGGGACGAAGACCGTAGCTTCGCCCCGCTCTTCGGAGAACAGTTCGTTGGCGTATATCCCTCCGGGGGAGGCAGTTGGCATGATGCCTTGCGCCGAAAGCGTGGCATCGATCTCACCGATGGCGCCTTGGTACCAGGCCAATAGATCCCCGACCTCAACCGTCGTCGTCACGGCCGCCGCTGCAGTGGCGGGCACTCGCCGATGGTCAATCGCCGCCGGGGGCGAGGGGTGCTCGATGAGGTCACGCAACGCGGCCACGGCCCGCTGAGTTTCGGCCAGATCCTGCTCGAGCCGCGATAAATGGGCGGCGATGAGCTGGCCACGAGTCGGCTGGTCCGGTGCCTGGATGACGGCACGGATCCCGTCCAGCGGCATGTTCAAGTCGCGGAACCGCCGGATGACCTGGGCTGTGGGGATCTGCTCGGTTGAGTAGCGCCGGTAGCCGGTGGTCTCGTCGACTTCGGCCGGCTCGAGGAGCCCCACCTGATGGTAGTGGCGCAGCGTTTTCACGCTCAGAAAAGTGGCCTTCGAAAAGTCGCCGATCGTCAGCGTGGTGGCCACAACGCCAGTCTGGCCTCTCCCCCAAGGGGAGAGTCAAGCGGCGAAGAGCCTATTGACCTTCTGCCGAGGGTACGGCCGATCATAAAAGTACCGGCCGTGAAGGTAGCGCCATGAAAGTACCGCCATGAAAGTACCGGCCATGAAAGTAACGGCCATGAAAGTAACGGCCATGAAAGTAACGGCCAAGAGGCCGACTAAGAGCAAGGGAGCGTCAACCATGCCTAACACCATTGAGTTAACCGGCGTTGTCGCAGAACACATCGACGCCGTGAATGCCTTCGACCTCGACCGGATCGTCGCCACCTTCGCCCCCGACGCCTACGTCAACGACAACCGACGCGAGATATGGGGCACCGAGGCCATCCGGGCCTTTATGGCCAAGGAGTTCGTGGGAGACCACGTGACCATGGAAGTACGGGAAGTCCTGAGCCACTACGACGAAACCATTGTGCGCGCTCGCTACGACGGGACCTACGACAAGACCAACCTGCCCGAAGACTTCGTGATGACCAGTTACTTTGGCCTTCGCAACGGCAAAATAACCAGCCTCAGCATCATTTTCAATCAGCCCAGCCCCTACTGACGCGTTGCCGCGTGCGTGGGGCCAAATGGCGGCGTCGTCACGATGCCCGACGCACCAGGTGCCAGTCAGTGTTCCGTTTCCTCAGGCTATGACTCGCCTACCCTGAGAAGCTTGTCCATCGACCAGTCGAGCTCCGCGATAGCCACGCAGTTACAGCTACCGTCGCGGTGACCAAGGCGGCGATGAGAAGGGGCGGGACGATGTGACCGGCCACCACGAACAAGGTGCCGGCGATAGCGCCGGCCAGTATCGCGGCAAATAGCAATATGCGTCGCCCGATATGGGAGCCCTTTCCCCCTCCAATACTGCTATCGATCATCGTTGCCGCGATCAGCTGAGTGAACGTTGTGGTTGTGAGATCCGGTACTGCGAGCTTCCGCGAGGCGGCCGTCTGCACGCCCATGGCCAGAGCGAGGACAAAGATCAGGCTGTACCGATAACCGTTCTGTGGCGGATCGGTCGCGAGTGCGGACAGCACCACCCCTACGGCCAGGAACACGACCTCTCCGACGGTGGCAGCCGTGAGGTACCGGGCCCGGTGTTCCAGTCGGCCAACTCGTAGCCTGCCTCCGATCGCAGCGCCGATGGCGAAGCTGACCAAGGCCACTATTTGGCCCGAAGCGGAAAAGCCTCGAGCGCCTGCCAACGCCAGGCCCAAGAGTATAAAGTTCCCGGTCTGGTTCCCTACGAAGACGTGGCCCAGTACCAGGTAACTGAAGGCGTCCACCAGTCCAGTCGTAAATGTTAGGCAGAGCAAGAGCCGGCCCAAAGGGCCGTGGTCGCTGTCTCCGCTTGGGAAGACCAAATCCCGGGCTTCGCTCAACAACAATGCCATCGAACTCTCCAGTCGTCGTTGCGCCAGGACCGCCTGGGCTTCGGGAACTTCCGCTTTCCCCGTCGAACAGCGCAGATGAGGAACCGGGGCTCGTCCAAAGCCCGAGGCTACGGCTTCAGGAACAAGGTCAGCGAGCCGAAGACGCGGTAGGCGACTCGAGCACCCAGAGCAGCGGGGCGCGGTGCAAGGTACAGGAGCATTGATGCAAAGAACCGACGTCACGGCTGGTTCGGGCCGACAATTGGTGGAGTTCTCTTCGAGAGCGAGGGCGTCTGCGGCCGCCGTGGAGAACTGCAACCAACTTCTCCAACGCGCCGTCGTTGCTGTCACCGAAGCGGACGGCGCCGCCGTTGCCTCCGACGACAGTGGGCTCGACCCCTTCGTCGCCCTCCGCGACACCTCGACGGGCCTGGCCGGCCCGCTCGACTCCTCCTACAAGAGCGAGCGGGACCGGTCCGAATGGCTCGCCGGTTCTTTAGCGAGACTGGAGCGGGCTTGCAAGGCCACCCTGCGCGGCCTGGCCTTGGCCGTTGAGACTAAAGACGACTGCGGCGGAGGACATCTCCACCGGGTGAGCAGGTACGGGATGCTGCTGACAGCCTTGGTCGCACCCGAGCACACCCACGACCCTCAGTTCGAGTACGGCTTCCTGCTCCACGACATCGGAGAGCTCATGGTCGCTGACTTTGTGCGGAACAAACCGGGCACCCTGACCGACGCCGAATGGGCGGCCGTGCGAGCCCACCCCGAAAACGGACGGTTGGCACTAGAAGGCATCGATTTCCTGGCCGGGGCCGGGAGATCGTGCACTGCCATCATGAACGCTGGGACGGCAACGGGTACCCGCGAGGGCTAAAGGGGACGGAGATCCCGCTTGGAGCTCGCATTTTTCGTGTATGCGACGCCTTCGACGCCATGACCAGCGAGCGCCCGTACCGGGGCGCCATGCCGCTCGAAGAAGCCCTCAAACAGCTGCGGCATGGCTCGGGCACCCAATTTTGGCCAAAAGCAGTCGAGGCATTCTTGGCCATACCGACGGAGGTGCTCGAAAAGGTGGCGTCGGTGAAAGAGGACCCGGCGTGACCTCCTGCATTGGGCTCGTCAGCAACACGGCATAAAGCAGAGTGGGCCTACGGCCGAAGGAGCAAGAACGGCGGGTACTTGTTTTCATCACAGGCTTGCTAAAGCCATAATCACTCTTGGAGCTTTGGCGGTTTTGGCGCCACTGACTTCGGTTGTCGACACCGCCGCCGGGATAAACCCCCATTTTGCGGCGACAAAGGGCGCCACCATCGCACCGCCAAGGTCCGTCATCGAAGGCGCCAGCAGAATGGCCGACCCTCGAGCCGTGAGCAGCATGGGCCCGAACTGGAGCGGCTACGTCGTGACCGGCGGACCGTTCACATCGGTCTCGGGGACGTTCAAAGTGCCGTTCCTTTACAACGACGGGTCGTGCGGGGATGGGCTGTCCAACTGGGTCGGCATTGACGGTATCGGCGACACCGGCCTGGTACAAGCGGGCGTGCAGGAGACCTACAGCAACCCGAGCACGGGGCACTGCGACCCGTCGGCATCATTTTGGGTCGAAGCATGGTGGGAGGTGCTTCCGGCGAGCGAAACCCTTGTCCACTCGGTGCGAGTCCACCCGGACGACCGCGTGACCGTGTTTATCGCGAAGACCCGCACCCCTGATCTCTGGTACGTTTCACTGCGGGACGACACCGACGGGCAGGGCTTCGACCGGCTGACGAACTACTCCGGGCCAGGCCGCTCGGCAGAGTGGGTTGACGAATCTCTCAGCGCGCCCAGTGGTACTGAGTGCGGCGCCGGTGTGGCAACCGACAGTAATGGCACCGTTGTTTGCCCGATTGCCCCTTATGCTGGCGACGGGTGGTCGGACCTCGAGTTGCCCCGGTCGGCGAAAGTGACTGCGGTCGTGCAAAAATCGATCGTACAGGACAGCACAGGGGCGTCGTCACCGTCGAACGTCCGTGACCTCGCCAACCTCCTCGCCCACGGCTTCACCGACAGTTACAGGCGGGATAATGGCGGATGAGGGCGGTACGCCGGCATGCTTCAAGTGCCCTCGGGGATCTCGGTCACCATGTCGAGAGCGCCAAGGAACGTGTTCGCCCAGTGATGAACGTCGAATTCGATGACCCGGCGACGCATTGGCTGCATGCGGCGGGCGGCTTCTCTCGGCGACACCCGGGCCGCCTCCAGGATGGTGGCTTTGGTCCCGTCGATGTCGTACGGGTTGATAAGAAATGCGTTCCTCAGTTCGTCGGCTGCGCCTGTGAACTCCGAAAGCACCAATGCCCCCCGGAGGTCGAAACGGCAGGCCACGTACTCCTTGGCGACCAGGTTCATGCCGTCTCGCAGCGGAGTGACGAGCATGACGTCGGCGGCCAGGTACAACGCCGCCATCTCGTCTTTGGAAAAGGACTGGTGCAAGTAGTGGATGGCGGTCCTGCCGACCGAAGAATGGTCGCCGTTGATCCGGCCCACTATGGCCTCGACCTCGTCACGTAGACGCTGGTACTCTTCCACACGCTCCCGGCTGGGGCTGGCCACCTGGACCAATACGGCATAGCTGGGGTCAAGCTCGCCTTCGTCGAGGAGCTCGCCGTAAGCCCGCAACCGGTGCAAGATCCCCTTGGTGTAGTCCAGACGGTCTACGCCCAGTAGCACCACCTCCGGGTCACCGAGCTCGGCCCGCAGCTGACGGGCCCGGGCCTGGGTTTCGTCCCGCCGCGCCAGCGCTTCCAGGCCGGCAGCGTCGATGGAGATAGGAAAAGACCCGGCGCGGAGGCGTCGCGGGCTCGCCGAGCTGTCGGCCCCGGACGCTAGCTCAATAACGGAGCCACGGGTGCTCGCCCCGGTCAGCCTTCTGCACGCCCGCAGGAAGTTGCTGGCATCGTCGCGGCGCTGAAAGCCCAGCAGGTCGGCACCGAGCAGACCTTCGACAATCGGACGCCGCCAAGGGAGCTGAGAGTAAATCTCGTAACCGGGGAACGGTATGTGGTCGAAGAAGCCGATCCGTAGGTCCGGCCGGCGCGCCCGAAGCAGCCCCGGGACGAGTTGGAGCTGGTAGTCCTGGACCCACACCACCGCCCTTTCCCCCGCGGTGTCGGCCACGACGTCCGCGAACCGGCGGTTTACTTCCCGGTACGACTCCCACCAACGCCGTTCGAATTGCGGGACCGCGGCCAGGTCGTGGTAAAGCGGCCAGAGTGTGGCGTTGGAGAAGCCCTCGTAGTAATCACCCACCTCCTCGGCGGTGAGCGTTACCGGCACCAGTTGCATGCCGGCGGCCTCGAAGGGGCCCAGTTTTTCGTCTGGCGCTCCTGGCCAACCTACCCAGGTGCCCTGGTTGCGGTGCATGACCGGCTCCAGCGCGGTAACCAGCCCGCCTGGGCTGGGCCGCCAGTGCTCCGAACCGTCGGGCTCGGTGACCCGGTCCAGGGGTAGTCGGTTGGCAACCACCACAAACGGTGCGAGCCCAGAGTGCGCCATGGCGTGTACGCTACGACCTTTCGAGCGGCGGTTCGGCCGGGAGGTCGTCATGAGCGAGCCCGTGAGCCGGCCGGCGCCGCCACCGAACTCGCGCACGGACCGGTAATGGCCAAGAAAGCCAAATGTGATCGCCGCTCCCGGGCCTCAGGAATTTTCAAAGCGAGGAAAAACCGTTTGTTCGAGGATGAGCTTTATGCCCGCTGCGATAGGTATCGCCACCAGGGCGCCAACGATGCCGAGCAGGGCGCCGCCGATGATCACCGCCAGTACGGTAACGACGGGCGACACATTAACTGCATGGCGCATTACACGCGGGACTAACAAATAGTCCTCGACAAAGCGATAGGCGATATAAAACGCGGCGGTGGATATGGCCACCGGCAGGGAGACGACCAACGCCACCAGGCTCACAATGACCCCGGCGATGGTCGAGCCCACCACCGGTATCAGGTCGAAGAAAGCCACCATTAAGCCGAGCAAGATCGGGTAGGGGATGCCAAGCAAAGTGGCCCATAGGAAGGTGCCAAAGCCGGCCACGACCGAGGTGAACAGGTTGCCGAGCAGGAAACCCCCTACGCCGGCCAAGACCTCGTCCGATAACAGGACGAACCGGCGCCGGCGGCTTTCCGGCACCAGATGCGAGCAGAAGTTCTTGATGGCGGGCAGCGCGGCGAGAAAATATATGGTCAGCACGACCACGATCAGGAAATCGCTGACGGCGCCCAGGAGGAACTCGCCAGCCCCCAGGGCGCCGGTGGCCAGATCCTGAGCCACGCTGCCGGTGCTCTTTCCACCGAGGTAGTTGCTCAGGTGCAATTGCTTGGCCAGGTGGCCGACGGTGCCTTTCCCCGATGAGATCTCGTTCCGCCATATAGGTACCTGCTTGATCAGCTCGTTGATCTCGCGCTCGATCGGCGATATGGCTGACATCACGAAACCGGCCACCGCTGCGGTGGCGATGAGCACGACTACCAGCACGGCCAGCGAGCGTCTCAACCGGTGGCGGGTAAAAAAGGCAACCGCTGGCTCGAGGCCCACGGCGATAAAAAGGGCCAAAAAAACTAATACCAGTGTGGCCCGGATCGAGTACACGGCGGCGCCGAACGCCAGGGCCAAAAGGACGCCCATCGTCGCCACGAAGCCGACAACAAAGGGGTTGTGCCTATCGAAGGGCTGCCCCAAACGGCGCAATGTCCGTTGACGGGACCGCTCTTCGTTGGCGCCGGCCCGCCCCGGGAGCTCAGTTGTGATTGTCCGCTCTTCGAGCCCGGTGGCGGCGCCCTCTCGCGGCCTGGGCGGTCGGTCAGCCACTAGTTAGCTCCCTGATAAATGGCATACCGAGCGCAGTACGGGCCTCGGGCGGGCCACATATGGGCAGTGTCGAGTACCCGGGCCTCGAGTAAACGGTAAACGGCGGGGGCCACAAGAGCCTTGATGCGAACGTCGTTGCCGGCCACATTCGAATATCTTTCCCATCCGAGAGGGAGTGGAACCCTCGGAAAATATCCTCGGGAACGCGTCCATCTCGGAGATCCAGTTCGTCGTCCCGAGTGACGAGCCAAAAGCGGCCAGACTGGCCGCAGCCGCCCTGGCCCGTGACTGAGGAGGTAGCGACGGTGCAGTACATGCTGGTCCATGCGATCGACGATGAGCTGGCGGCGGCGAAGCCGTGGGACGAAACAGCCCAGGCCTCGCTCGAGGCCTGGATCGACCAAACGGTAAGCCGGAGGGTCAACCTGCACGGCGGCCGCCTCCGGCCGGCGAGCGACGCCACCACGGTGAAGGTTCGCGGCGAGGAGCTGCTCGTGACTGATGGCCCTTTCGCGGAGACGAAGGAACAGGTGGCGGGCTATGACCTTCTCGAGTGCTCAAGCATGGAAGAGGCGGTCGAGTGGGCGAAAAGGCACCCGACCGTGCAAATGGGCACCATCGAAGTCCGCCCGCTCTATGGGGACCAGCCCCCGCAAGGCCTCCCCGCTCCGGCCCCCGGCAAGCGCCGGTACATGATGCTGGTCTGCACCGACCCGACGGTCGACGTGGACCAGCTCGGGCCGATAGCCCCTGTTGACCCCTGGGTAGACGAAGTGGACGGCATTGGCGCCCGGCGCTTTGGCAGCCAACTAGACGACCCGGCCCGGGCCCGGACTGTGCGTGCCCGGGATGCCCAGGTCCTCGTCACCGACGGCCCTTTCGCAGAAACGAAAGAGCAGATCGCCGGGTTCGACATCCTCGACTGCGACGACCTCGACGAGGCGATAGAAATCGCCCGGAAGCACCCGATGGCCCGGTACGGCATTCTGGAGATCCGGCCTTTTTGGCCGGACCAAGAAGACTGAAGGACGACGGGGGGGCCGGCGTCAAGCGGTTTAGCCCCGCCGGTCGGCTACTCGGCCCGCAGCACCACGGTGGTGGTCACCCGGGCCGCGTGGCGGGCTGGCAGGAGGGCGACGAGGTGAAGAAAGTCACGCCTCGATCAGCGGCACACGTCACCACGACCTGAGGTCCACTACGCCACCATTGTCGGAATTCGACATAGCCTCGTCGACAAGGTTGCGTAGGTACTCGAGACAGCGTGACCGGGTGGGCCCGATGCTACCCACTGGCATATCCAGGAGCTTCGAGATGTCCTTGTAGCCCATCGGGTCCTCCTCGATGAGCAGGGAGAGCAGCTCTTGGCAACGGGGCCTGAGCTTCTCCCATGCGGCCCGCACCACAACTTTGCGTTCTTCTGCGATCGGGCCCGCATCAGGTTCCGGCAGGTGACTGTCCGCTAAGTTGGCCAGTATCAGGTCGGCACCGGGGCGGTACTTGGCTGCTCGTTGCAATAGCCGCAGGCTCTCCCGGCGGGCGGTAGTGGCGAGCCAACCCCCGATTCGCTCCGGTTGCTCAATCCGGTGCAAGTTTTCCACGAGGCGCAACCAGGTTGTCTGTTGAAGCTCAGAGACATCGGATGGACTGAGACGGTAACGTCGGCCCGTGGCGGCGATCATCCCGCTGAACCGGGCCACCAGCTCTTCCCAGGCGCGGGGGTCAGCTTCTCGGGCCCTTTGCACCAGCGTCGCAACCGAAGCGGACTGCAGGGTTTGCGAGGTGGACGAGGTGTCCAGGACTTCGAGGCCTTTATCGGTCGCCAGGGAACTGTTCATAGCTTCGGCATCGGCGCCCTGTCCTGAAACTGAAGGGCTAGCCATTTCTTATTAAGGACTTCTTCGCCAAGAGTGGCAGGTACTTAGCTATTTCTTTGGTTCGAGGCCAGGTACCCGCGCGCTCGGCGGGAGGTGCCTCAACGCTGGCCGAAACGAACCGTAGCCGAGGACGTGAAGCCGGTCCCCACTACCTCAATTTGGAACCACCCTTGGTTGCCACTAAATGATTGGACAGCGACGCTACCGTCGGGCGGGCCGGCGCAGCCTCGTGGCTGCACTGGAGCACCAGGTCCACGCCGAAGCGCGGCGGCGGGACGGGTAGGACCGGGTACTTACCGTCGTCTGGGCGGGGTCACCCGGCGCGTGGCAACCATGGGCTGAGGCCGCAACCTTGTAATAGTCGCTGACGACGTCCCATCGGAACTCGCCGTTATCGCCGGTCTTTTGTGGGTTGACGTGGGGCTCGATCCCCGGGCTAGACGCGACTGCCGCATAAAAGGTCCTTCAGCGGTGGGGCCCTGCTCCAGCACAGTGGTGGCGCCACTGATTGGACCGCCATTGGTGTTGGACACCGTGCCGCTCGGGTCTGACAACGCTTGGGCGACGGCGGCGACCCCTATCCCGTCCAGGGCTACCGCCACGAGGATCGGGGAGAACGGCGTAACCGCTATGGCGTAGATCGCGAGTATGAGGCTGATGGCGACAATTCCTTTAGCCGGGGTATCGAGCGCCCAGCCCGCACTCGTTGGGTTGGCCCGGGGCACCCGCTCTCCGCCCGGGCTCAACGGCAGGGGATCGAAACTCAGCCCCCCGTCATTGGTCGCTCCGCCATCCTCTCGCTGTTCAGGTCGCTTCCACGGGGAGGCCGGCTACTGCCCTGCCAGCCGGGACTGCGGTCACTCCGAGGCCTGGGCCGGCGGGCTGCGGCGCCGTAGTGGAAAAAAAGGGCCGGCCTGGGGCCACTCGAGACCTGCTCTCCCGGGGCCCGGTAGACGATCTGGCCGATGGTCACAGGCTCGTCCCCCGACCCTGGCGGCGTAAGCGCCTCTATCTCGTCGTCTGAGACGATCTTCAAGTTGGTGGCCTGCCGGTCCCCGAACCACAGCGTGTTGACGTGGCCCAGGTCTTGTCCCCTGATGATGACCTCGGTCGACCCCGAAGCCGGCCCGTTAGAGGGCGTCACCGATTTGAGGGAGATGTACGTGTACTGACTGAGAGAACCGCCGCGGAGCAGCCCATGTGGCGTTGTGACGGAGACAGTTACAGTGCCGCTACCGGGCGGAGCGATGGCCTCCATGAGGGAGTCGACAGCACCTTGAAGGCTGTGGCTGGCGTGTTGCCAAACCGGACCCCGGTGGCACCGGTAAACCCGGACCCCTTTAGAGTGACAACGGTCCCGCCGGCAGCAAGACCGGCCGTTGGGGCGATGGCTTCCGGGCAGTAGATGTAGTCGCCGATCGAGACATCGCCGTGCACCGGCCACAACGGAGGGAGCTGGGCCGAGTACCGGCCCGATCCTGTGGGCGACTCGGTCAGGGCGACCAGGAACGTGACGCTTTTTCCAGTCGCAGTATCGGTGCCCCGGACAACGACCACCCCGGTCCCGTGGTGGCACCCCCGCACCGTCATCGGCGCCGGGCTCCCTGAGTAGACGATCGGGACGCCGCCGTCTTGGCCTCCGATGCTCAGGCCAGCAGGCAGAGGCTGCAGGACGGGCATAGTGATGGTGGCCCCGCTGGCGCCGGCACTGGTCCTTATCGGCACCAACCGCGGCCGGGTGGACTGTGCGAGTGAAGTGCCCTCCGGCGGGAACGCAGTCAGCAGATAGTTCCCGTAGGGGACAACCTCTTTGAAACTTCCGTTTTGCCCACTCAAAGCGTCGTAGCACCGGATGCCCTGAGGTGGGCAGGCTTCGACTTCTGCGCCGTCGACGGCATTACCGGAAGTGTCACCCACGCGCCCGCCGAGCGGTCCCCCAGCCACCGTGGCGAAGGGTGCTTTTGCCGGTACGCCGTTGGAGGAGGTCACCACCGACAGGCTCTGAGACCCGACGTCGGCCGGGTTGGCTAAGCCAGACACCGTGACGACGACGTCGTCGCCCGCTCCGATGGCCACCGGGACTACCAGGCCCAACAAGCCGGTCTTCGTGCTGGAGCTTCCGAAGCACGAAGCGGCGGCGGCCGACGCCTTGGTCGTGAGGTCGGTAACCGTGGCCCCGTTTTCCTCGCACTTGGCGGCCGTCTGGAAAGTACCTGGGACGGCGCTCAGTACTATGGTCCCCGAGCTTGCTGCCAGAGCTCCTGTTGCGGGAGCAGAGAACTTGACGGCGTAGGTCACCCCGTTCGCGCCATCGGCGTCGTTGGATAAAACGACTCGTGCGCCGGCTACCGCGCTCCCGCGGACGATGTTGTACCTGACCGAAACAGAACTGTTGGAAGAGGTTGAAAGCGACAGGCCTCAAGACCTGGAGACGCCGGGTTGTCCAGCCCCGTGACCGCCATCTCGGCCCGCTGGTCCGGGCCTATACCGACTGGGGTCGAGAGCTGCAGGTGGGCGCCGTCATCGGTAATTGTGGCCGAGCACAGGTCGTCTTCGGCCGACGCCTTGGTATTCAAGTTTGTGATCGTGGCAACGTCTTGACCGCAGCGAGGAGCAGTGGGAAAAGTCCCGGGCGGCGCGTCCAGTTCTATTACCCCCCACTGGACGGCCAGGCCACCCGCGGTCGAAGTCGTGAAATCGACGGTGTAGGTCACTCTGGTGGCCCGAGCCGCGGACGTCGACAGCACTACTGAAAGCGCAGCCACGGGGATGCCGTGGCCCGTAATGGTGTAGCCCACCGAACCTCGCCCCGTCAGAGGAGGTGGCCAGGGACAGTACCGCCGGGCCGGGCACATCCGGGTTATGCAACCCGGTAATGGTAATTTCGGCTCGCTGCCCGGCACCTATACCCACCGGGGTGAGCAGTTCAAGTTTGGCGCCGCCGCCGCTCACCGTGACCTGTTCGGCCTCACACAAATCGACCTGGCCGGACGCTTTGGTGGTGAGATCGGTGACTGTCGCCACGGCTTGCCCGCACGGGGCGACGCGGGAAGGTCCCGACGCCGGCTTGCATCGTGATCGCGCCCGAAATAGCCGGCAGCGCACCGGATGACGAGGCGGTGAATTCCACGGCGTAAGTCACCTCGCTGGCGCGGCGGCCGGGGATGTCAGTGCCAGCGTGAGGTCAGCAACAGTGTGACTTGGGGCGACGGTCGTGTACCCCGTCGATCGCGTCCGGTCAGAAGAAGTCCCCACAACCAGCGTATGAGGGCCAGCTCCGGACGGGTTGTCGAGCCCTGCGACGACGACCTCGACCCGGTTGTCCGCTGATCCCGATTGGAGAGGAGATCAACAAACGCTCACCCTGGCCGCCGACTTCGGACGAGCACAAACTGCCGGCCTGGTCAGAGGCTTTAGTGGTCAGGTCCGTGACCACGATCGGGTCACCGCACCCAGGGGGGCGGGAAGTCCCCGGTGCCGCCTCAAGACTTATCGTGCCGGTATTTTCAGCCACCCCGCCTGTAGCTGAGGTGGTGAAACCGATTGTGTAAGTGACGTTGCTCGCTCCGGGTGAACTGTCGGACCGCGATAGTGACAGGTCATTGATCGAGCCGGAGTTGAGCACCTGAAAATTGACCGAGTTGGCGCTGTTGGCGGATGTCCCGACGGTGAGGACGTGGAGCCCGGCTCCGGCCGGGTTGTCCAACCCAGGGATAACGACCTCGACGCGATCGTTGCCGGAGATACCGACCGGGTCTGCACCACCAAACGACTGCCCTCGGTGCCAACCTCGGAGAAGCACATGCTCGCGGTCGTGTTGGAGGCGCCCGTCGTCACATCAGTAACAGTTATGGCATTGGCGCATGCGTGCCGGCGGGAAAGTCCCCGACGGTGCCTCGACGCTTATGGTGCCGGCGTTGGCCGCCAGAGACCCTGCTGCTGATGTTGTGAACTCAATAGTGTAACTAACGTCGGAGGCCGCGGCCACGTGTGGACAATGACAAGGAAAGCCTCGTCACGGGTCTTGGGGGCCAGCGCCAAGTGCCGGCGTGCCGTAGTAACGACCTGACCCGCCACCATAGCGGCGGCGACCAAAGAGCAGCTCGAAGATGTCTGGCGATTTTTACCATTTGCAAAAGGCCACCAATGCCGCCCATGACTACTTTTGCGTCGAGGGGTTGAAGGTCACCAGCGGTGACAAGAAGCCGCTATTCAAAATATACGGCGATTACACCATGTTAGACGCCGGGAGCTCGGTCGGCGTCAAAGAATCAGGTATTACTGCCAACATGTCACGGGACTCGATCACCGAGACGGCGCGAACGGGCGTCGAGCCGGCCTGGAGAAGCACAAAAAAGATTTTGGCCCGGCTGCCGAGCCACGTCGAACCGCCGGGTGGCGGCAACACGATCTCCCTGGCCGATTGGCAAAGCCGCGATGGTGCTCTCGAGAACTGGCTGGGGCCAAACGTGTTCGACAAGATGAACGGAGCGCTCAACGCCGTCATGGGGGCGAAGGGGTCCTTGGGCAAGATCACCAAGGACGAGAACATCCACGGGAGCGAGGCCTTCTAAAGTTCGGGCCTGGCCTGACACCGGTCGACCCCAATCACGACAACATCAGGGCGTCGAGCAGCGGTCAAACCCCGCTTGCCGTGTAGGCCAGGTCGACGCTGTCCTGATGGCCCGACCAGCGCAGGGTGAACTGCCAGCAACCTGCCTGCGGCATATCGATGCCCGACGGCCCTGGCCCACCAAAGACCGTCCGTCGGACGACCGGGCCGACGGCCGTGGCACCGACGAGGCGGCGCGCCGTGACGTCGAGGTTACCGAGCGCGCTCGACGGGCAGCCGCGAAACCCACAGGATTTTATTGCCCCGTCCGGGCTTCGGCGGGGAGTAGAGCGGGTCGTGACGGGCCCAGAGCACCGCCACGATGTCGCCGTGCGCGCCGAGCGCATACAGCATGGCCACGTTGGCTGGCTGGAAGCCAGAGCGTGCCCACACGGGGAGTGGCCCGTAGGTCACTGCCGTGGCGCATACTGCCTCCGCGGTGAGCTGAGCGTTCGGCACCGTCGTTTGATTGGCTGAGTGCCGAGATATGTCCCGCCCGAGCCACGTGACTACGGCTGCGCTAGCGAGAGCGATAGACACCAAGCCGACGAGCCGGCGACGACGTCGTCGCGCCCGAGCCTCAGCGATTAAAGCGGCCGCCTCCGGCACGCCGCTGTGGTGCCGTGGTCTTGGTGCGACGAGCGTGGGCATGGGGAACTCCTAGGAAACCGCTTTGATCATGGCAATGAGCTCGTCCATGGCGTAACCCTCACGGCGCGCAAAGGCGACAAGGTCGCGCACCTTCTGGAGCATCGCACCGCGCTCGAGGAGTCCCGGCAACTGTGATGCCGCGGCCCCTCCGGAACTCCAAGAGGCCTTCGTCGCGCAGCTCGCCAAGTGCCCGGAGCACCGTGTTGCGGTTGACACCAAGGACTGCGGCCAGGTCCTTTGCCAGGGGCATGCGCTCGCCAGGTCTGACTTCGCCGTTGGCGATAGCTCGGCGCAGCTCGGCCGCGACCTGCTGATAGAGCGGCATGGGGGCTCCGGGGTCGATGCGCATGGTACTAATCATCCTAGACTCATTCTCGTCGATAGCAAGTCAGCGTAGCCGCTCTGCAAGTACCTTTTGCGGTGCTCTTGACCCGGACCTTCATCAACGGCCTCCGCGATGAGTTGTTGCTGTTCGCCGAGGGGGCACCGGACTAGCTGCCGGGTAACTTAAAGGAGGTCGTGTACCGAAGCCTCCGGCCTCGGTCCGACATGGAGCGGCTTCAGCGAGGAAGGGATGGAAATGGCGTCATTGTCAGTGCTCTTCGTGGGCGGTACGGGCAAAATCAGCTCTGCTTGCGTTGTTCGCGCCCTCGAGAGAGGCTTCGACGTCTCGGTCCTTAACCGCAACCAGACATCCGTTCGCTTGCTACCCGCAGAAGTCAAGCACCTCACCGCTGACATCCGCGATGTTGCTGCCGCCAGAGGTGCCCTCGGTGAACACCGCTTCGACGTCGTCGCCGACTTCACGATCCGCGAGCCGGCTCAGGTGTCAACGGATATCGAGATCTTTTCCGGGCGTACGGGACAGTTCGTCTTTATAAGTTCGGCGTCCGTCTACCAGAAGCCAGTAGCACGCCTCCCGATTACGGAATCGACGCCACTGGTCAACCCTTATTGGGAATACTCTCGCAAAAAGATCGCCTGTGAGGAGCGCTTCCTCCAAGCACATCGCGAGACCGGCTTCCCCGTAACGATCGTAAGGCCCTCGCACACGTATGACCGCACGGGTTTGCCTTTCGACGGCGGCTGGACAGTCGTGGACCGGATGCGGCGCGGCAAACCGGTGGTCGTGCACGGCGACGGGACCTCGCTATGGGTACTTACGCATCACGACGATTTCGCCCGCGCTTTCGTTCGCCTGTTGGCAAACCCTTTGGCGATCGGAGATTCATTCCATATCACGGGCGACGAGGTCCTCACATGGGACCAGATCCACCGGATCGTGGCCCGTGCTGCCGGGGTGGCTGAACCACAGTTGGTCCACGTCGCCTCGGAGACAATTGCCAAAGTATTGCCGGACTGGGGACCGCGCCTCCTGGGCGACAAGGCATACTCGGTGATCTTCGACAACTCCAAGATCCAGCGCCTGGCCCCGGGTTGGACTGCCAGCATTCCCTTCGCTGATGGATCCCGCGAAATGGTGGATTGGCTGGACGCCGAGCCTGGTCGTCAGGTCGTGGACGAGGCTGTGGACAAGGCTTTCGACGTGCTGGTCGAGCAGTATGGCTGACCCGGTGAGGTCTCCACGGTCATCTTGCGCAATCCCCACCCTGGCCCGACCCGCGTCGGCCCGTCATCGGGCCGCTCCTCCGGCGCCGAGGCCGGCGGCGAGGCCGCGGACGAGGAACCGGTACCCGACGATGAACACGAGCACCATCGGGAGCGTTGCGAGAACAACCGCGGCCAGTACGCCAGGGACATTTACCCCGAACTCTGTCTCGAACGAAAACAATTGCAGCGGCAGCACCCGGGCCGACGCCGAGGTGGTGAGGATCAGGGGGAGCACGAAATTGTTCCAATTGATCAGCCCCTGGTACACCGCCAGCATGAGTAGCGCCGGGCGAGCCAGCGGGATGTGAAGCTTGCGCAGCACAGCCATGTCCGTAGCCCCGTCCACGAACATGGCATCCGACAGTTCAGTGGGCACGTCTCTCAAAAAGTTCACCAGGACCAGGAGGCTGACGGGGATGCCGAAGGCCGCTCCCACGAGGATCAGTGCCCAGAGCGTGTCGTACAGGCCGATGCGGTCAATGACGACGAAGATCGGGATCATCAACGCCTGCAAGGGGACAGCGAGGCCGATCAGCACGTACTTGAACACGCCCTTGCCGATGTTGGTACGGTTCAGCACGATTCGCTGGGCGGCGACAACGCTAACCGAGAGAGTGATCGCCACCGCCCCGACGGCCACTACCACGCTGTGGAACAGGTCAGTTACGAAGCCAGACTTAAAGACCAGCCGGTACTGGTCGAGAGTGAATTGGCCGGTCGGGCGCCAGGGGTTGTCGGTCAGGTACGAGCCTTGAGACCGGAAACTCGAAATGATCAAGTAATAGAAGGGGATGATAACGACCAATGCCCATACACCGAGCAACACGAACCTCCCCATACGACTGGTGAACCGCGTCCGCCGCACTCGCGACCCTGCTGCCACTACCACAGGCTTCTACCCTCCCTCGGTTTGACGAGCAGTTGACGAAAAGCGCGAGAACCACATGATCACGGCACCGAGCACCAGACCGACGACTACGAGAAACACGGCGATGGTACTGGCATATCCGTACTCGTTGGAGAAAAAGGCCAGGTTGTACATGTACAAAGGCAACACGGTCGATGAGCGGCCCGGGCCTCCATCGGTCAAGATATAAAACAGGTCGAAGTTCGTGAGCCCTGTAATAACCATGAGGATGCTGGTCATGGCGATGGTGTTGCGCAGTTGCGGTATGGTGACGTGGAAGAAGATTTGTGAGGGCGTGGCGCCGTCCAGCTCAGCGGCTTCGTAGAGGGAAATTGGGACCTGCTGGCGGGCGATCCGGTAAAGCAGTACATAAAAGGGGGTCAGCTCCCAGGCCACGACCAGCGTGATTACGTAAACGACGATGTGCGGGTTGCCGAGCCAGTCCGCCGTTGAGAGAAAGCCGAGGTGGAGATCCTGGCCGAGGTAAGCGAGGCCGCCCAGCGTGGGTGACAGAAAAGCCCCCCAAAGCAACGCCACGGCGGTCGTCGATACCAGCAAGGGCACGACATAGACGGCGGCCAGAACACTGTTTGTGCGGCTCGGCCTGGCTGTGGCTACGCCGATCGCCACCGCGCACAACGTCTGGACGAACCAGCTGATCACCGTCACCTGGATGGTCAGCCAAAGTGCGTACCACACTCCGCTGTCCCTGAAAAATCGCGACCACTCGCCTAACCCCACCCATTTGAAGGCACCGATGCCGTTCCATGAGAAAAAGCTCAGGGCCAGGGCGACAATTGCCGGCCCAACCAGGAGGAACGTATAGATCAGGGTCGCCGGGGCCAGCGAGACGA
This sequence comes from uncultured Acidimicrobiaceae bacterium, assembly GCA_963749305.1. GTDB lineage: Bacteria > Actinomycetota > Acidimicrobiia > Acidimicrobiales > Palsa-688 > Fen-671. The sequence continues at coordinate 25,750 of CAVVMN010000005.1, read as the reverse complement.
GCTCGCCTAGCGGTACCCGCCGTTGCTTCGACCTCGTTTCCTTTATGACGACACGGTCATCTTCGCTCACCGTGACCGGTAGCCGTTCCGTAGTGCTCATGTTCGTCCTCAGTCACGGTCCTCGTGACACCTGGACCTCGTTCAGCTAAAAGCCCTGGGCTCAACCCGCCGACTTGGCCACGGCCACCATCTGCGACGAGAACTTCGATGGGATCTCGCTCAGGGTGAACACGCTCTCCAGGTCCGACAACAACGGGTGCCCGTCTGCCGCGGGCAGCGTGTTGTCCCACGAGTCCCCGTAGTAAGGAGCCTTCACGGCCAAGCCATATGCGAACTGAGTAAAAGAGTTGGCGTCGTTCAGGTATTTCTCGGCCGCCACCATGAGTGGTGCCTCGTCGCCCTGCAACATGAGCTTGGCATACTGAGCAGAGCCCATTTCGTCCGCCAGGAATTCCCCGGCCAGCTTCTGTAACGCCGGGCTGGCGCCAGTCGTAATGGCTGCATATTGGCCCACGTTGCCTTCCTCGTCGGCCGGGTTGCCCTTACCTCCGGGCACTGTTGGGAACGGGAACCATCCGAGGTGGCCCTGATTTACGAACGACGCGTCGGCCGTCTGCATCTGCGTATAACCGAAGCTGAGCATGAGCTGCATAGCCGCCTTGCCGCTGAACATGAGCGCGTTGGGCTCGCCGTTAGAGTAGTCGACCGCACTGTAGCCAGGCTGGAAGTACCCGTCCTTTACCAGTTCCTGGATCATGGTGTTGGCCTTGACTACCGATGGCGACGCCCAGGGCGCGCTGGCACCCCCGAGAAGGGACCCCACCAGCGGGCCACCTCCGAGACGGTCGACGAGCATCTCTTCCCAGATGAGGCCCGGCCAACCTTCCGAGTTGCCTAAGGCAAACGGGATGAGGCCGGCGTTTTTCACTTTGGCCGCGTCGGCGACCATCTGCGCCCAGGTGGTGGGTATCGTCAGATGGAGCTTCGAGAAAATGTCCTTGTTGTAATAAACCAGCGCGGGCTGCGACCCCAGGATGGGGATGGCGTAAATCTTGTCGTTGAACGTCACCGGGCCGAAGCTCGCCTTGCCGAACTCTGCCTGCCAATTGCCGTACGACTTGAGCGCCTGATTGAGGACGACGACTTTTCCGGCATCAACGTAGGGCGAAAACCCGCCCCCACCCGATGTGACAAAGATGGTGGGCGGCGTGTTGCCGGCCATGGCTACGGACAGCTTCTGCTTACCCGCGTTGTTGTTCGGCAGGTACGTGATATCGATGTTGACGCCCGGGTGTGACTTGTCGAATGCCTGAGCGATGCTGTTGAGCGGCGGGTTGGTGCCACCGTTGACGAGCCAAAGAGAAATGGTTTGTGGCGGGCTGCCCGCCACCGCCGCTGGCGCCACCCCGACAATCGACGTGGCGCCGGCCAACGCCGCAGCGACGAAGGACCACCGTCGGCGCGGGCTCGACTTTGATACTCGTGTCCTCATATTCGCTACTCCCCTCTTGATTGGATCTCGCTGACGGCCCACGGGGCACGCGCGCGGCACAGTGGGGCACAGCTCCCGGCTACTCCTGTCCGACGAACCGCACGATGATGCCTGCTCGCTGTCATGGACTGCACGGCTGTCGCATCCGCTGATTACACCCCCACGACCAGATGGCTACTCGGGCCGATGCTCGCATCGTAGACCCGGTCGCAAGCTCTGTCAATCGTTATCGATAACGTTTTCGAAGCCATGGCCGGATCCGCTAACGTAAGCGTCGTGCGCCCGAAAACGCGTGTGACTATCCAGGACGTTGCCGCCCGGGCGGGCGTATCGGTGGCCACCATCTCCAAGGTCATCAACGGGCGTTACGGCGTGGCCGCCGACACCAACGCCCGCGTGCAGGCCGTGATGGAGGAGATGGGCTACGAGGCCAGCCTCGTAGCCAGGAGCCTGCGCAACCACAGCACCAACGTCATCGGTGTGCTGGTGGCTGACTTCGACCCCTTCAGTACAGAGCTGATGCGCGGTATAGCGGATTCGATTCACGGGACCGGTTTCGACCTCGTCGTGTACTCAGCCAGCGGCCGCTCGGGAGACCGCACTGGATGGGAACGCCGGTACCTTTCACGGCTGAGCGGTACCCTGCTCGACGGCGCCGTCCTGGTTACGCCGACCATCCTCGACGTACCCCGTGGCTCACCGGTGGTGGCGGTCGACCCGAGGACCGGGCCGTCCGATCTGCCGACCATCGATTCAGACAACCTGCGCGGAGCCCAGACGGCCACGGAGCACCTCCTGAAGCTCGGCCATCGCCGCATAGGCATGCTCTCCGGGCGACCTGAGCTGAGGTCGGCCCAGTTGCGGCTAAAAGGGTACCGAAAAGCGTTAGCGGCGGCCGGCGTGCCCGTCGACGAGAGGCTTATCCAGGTAGGGCCGTACTCTCCCGATGTCCCGGTGGCCCCTACCCGCCAGCTGCTCGAGTCGGAGGACCGCCCCACGGCCATCTTTGCTTCGAGCGATGTGTCCGGCCTGGCCGCCATGGAGCTGGCCGCTCAGCTCGGGCTAAGCGTCCCGGCCGACCTGTCGCTGGTCGGGTTCGACAACATCCCCGAGGCGGCACTGAGCTCCCCCCCATTGACGACCATCAGCCAGCCAATTCGCCAGATGGGGCAACGGGCTATTGACCTGCTAGTGAAACTGATCCACGGACAGCCGACCAAAGCCACCCATATCACCCTGGCCACCACATTGGTGGTGCGCCATTCCACGTGTGAACCCAAAGAGTAGTTGCTTGAAGAAACGGGAGCCGCCCGTCTGGCGTCGCCAAATAAAGTAACCAACAATCCCCGACCCACGAAGGATCCGGATGCCACTCGTACAATTCGACCTGCCACGGCCCTTATTCGAAGAGAAAGGGACTGAGATCAGCGAGGAAGTTCACCTTGCGTTCATCGACGCCCTCGACATCCCGCCGGACGACAAGTTCCAGATCTTTCGTCCTCGCGACAATGGCGAGCTGGTGTTCGACCCGTCGTACGGAGGCGTCGACCGGCAAAGTCTGATGGTGATCCAGGTCCTCATGGTCCATCGCTACCCGGTGGCACTAAAACGAGAGCTTTATCGAGCCCTCGTGACCCGGCTGGGCAAAGTCGGGGTACGGCCGGAGGACATTCAGATCGCCATTACCGAGAACGGGTATGAAGACTGGTACGCCGGCCGCCTCGCCGGTGACTAGCCAACGAAAACGATAATCAGCGAGGGGTCGCGAGCGGGTCGAGCAGCTTTGTCGAGGAGCCTTTTTCGTTCGTGCTTAACGCAGTCACTGCCCGTGCGAGGGCGCCAGCTCTGCTAGCTCCTCCCAAAGTGGCTCGGGCACTTCCTTCGAAACCGCTCGAAGTCAACTTCTTCTCCGAAAACCTGGGGCATGCTGCCTATGGCGGAACCGCCTATACACAACGGGGTCACCATCAACGACGTGGTGCCGAGGGGGCGGCGCGGCAGCTCACTGCGACCAGAGACGGCGGCGCCAGCCCCCGACGGGTCGCTCATGTCCGGGGCTCGACCCGGACGCCGTTACCGGCGGCCACGGCCAGCAATCAGGCCTGGCGGTTAGCGGACGACGGGGCGCCCAGAACGTCGCCGGGGAGCTCCCCGAAGACCTGCTTGTACACGTCCTCGGCGTAGGCGGTCGGTTCCGGTGCCCCCTCTACGAGCTTGAACTGTTGCCCCTGGCTCTGTCTTGGGGCGCGCAGGGAAAGGATATAGACGAGGTGCTTTTCATAAAGGCTCTCGGCAAAGTCGACGAGGTGGGTAACTACGACGACCATTACTCCCGCGCTAGCCAATGGAAGGAAGACTTGCCGGGCGATGTCCGAGCCTTCCCGCTCGTTCGTTGAAGCGAACGGCTCGTTGCACAGCAATAAGCACCCCGGCGATATATGGGAAATGACGGAGCTCATTCTCGCCAGTTCCTCCTCCAACTTCCCCCCGGTCATAGAGCGGTCTTCCTCCCGCCTGAAATGAGTAAAGACTCGAAGGCGCACGCCAGCACTAAAAGACCTCGCGGCGACGAACATGCCGCATTGCATCATGAGGTGCGCCAGGCCAACACTGCGCAGGAACGTGGTCTTGCCCCCGCGGTTGGCCCCCGTCACCACCACGAGCGCCTTACTGTCGGCGTCTAAGTCGTTGCCCACGGTACGCCCGTCCATACGGAGACTGAGGCCAGGGTCGTAGAGGCCAGTCGTCCGGAAACAGTGACTGTCGGCGGGCATTGGTACCGGAGTGCAGAGCGGTTCCCCCTTTGTCACCAACGCAGTCTGCAGATTGAGGCACCCCTTATAAAAAGCGAGTTCGGAACGAAGAGAACCGAAAAAGGAAACGACGCTGTCGACCGACTGGGCCAGGACGTTCGCCACCGCGATTATCCCTCTTGCTTTTAGCTCGCCCAGCTCCCTCAGGCGTTTGTCGTCATCGTCGCGGATAGTGAAGCTGTAACCGGTCTGGCCGCGCCGGGACAGCCGGTCCCGCCGTGCTCGCGCCGGCGCCTTGTGAAGCACATAACCGGTGCCCTTGTTGGCGCGGCCGAGATGGGCACTCATCCAGAGGCCAGGCCGGAGCCTGAGCTCGTCGAGATGGCCCTGAAGGAGCGTCAAGTAGGAGTCGTCGAGCTCGCTCAAGACCAACGAGCGGAGGCGGACGAACGCCACAGAGGACATTTCGGCCCCTTGTTCCGCTGTCACACGACGCAACCGGACGAGGTAGCCCAAGAGGAGCTCCAACGCGTGGTGGGAGATGTAGTGGAGGCTCTCGGGGGAAGGGGTGATGCCCCAGGACATAACCTTCTTGTGGCTTTCAACCGCCTCGGTCGCCAACGAGTACAGCTCATTCACGAACTCCGGGTGGGCGAGGCAGTCGGCGAGGGCTTCCTGGCGGTAAACAATCTCGCTCGGCTCCGTCAACGGCGACAACACGGCTGCCCTACCCACACCCAAAAGGAACCTGTCGCCGCTGGCCATGACCTCGAAGAGAGGGGAAAGACCAAGGTCTTCGACCAGACCGTCGCTCTCGGGCGGCAGCTCCCGGTCAGGCTCGAAATCCTCGCTCGGGTGCATGAGCAGGACTCTCACTCAGTCGCCACCTTTAGGCACTTTCTCAGCCGGCCACCTGGTCGGTTACCGCCCGGTAGGTGAGCCCATAGCGCTCAGCCAGGGCGGCAGCATAGGCCAGCCCGCCCGGTGGCCTGGGAACGATTTTGTAAGTGCGCACTGCCGGGTCATCAGGGTCGACGGTAGCGACCATACTGATCGTGGCCTGGTTGGCGGTGGCCAGCTCGTCGACAAAGGTCACGACTACGCAGAGCGAACCACGAGCCACAAGCTGGGCCAGGACCGCTCGGCCGAGCAGGGTTGCGTCTCGCAGGGTGGTCGACGAGAAGCTTTCGTTCAGGATGATGACGCTGCGGGGGGAAGCCTGCCCGACGACATCATGGAGGTGCACGAGCTCTTCCTCGAGGTGGCTCCTGCCCGTGCCGAGCCGTTCGGCCTGGGCGAAGGATGTCAGTACCGCATCAGCGAGCACCAGGTCGGCTTCTCGGGCCGGCACCAGGAGGCCCAGGCTGGCCAGGTAGTGGAGCTGGCCGAAGGCCCGGGCAAAGGTCGTCTTGCCCCCATTGTTGGGCCCCGTGATAACCAGGACGCGCCCGTCCGGGCCAAGGTCGAAGTCGTTGGTCACGATGGCGCTCTGTGAAGGCCGCGAGGCGATCTTGGCCGCCAGGGCGAGGTCGAAGGCGGCGTCGGCCCGTACGCGTCCAGGCGAGACAGATAGACGCGGGTAACAGAACGGCAGGCCCGATTCCCGCAGGGGATCGATGTAGTCGAGATAGGAAAGGTAGAACTGTGAGTCGCGGTAGAAGGCGGAAATGGCGGCGTCCAGGAAGCCTTGGTGACGCCGAAAATATTGGTCCAACGCCGCGAACGGCCCGGGGTTGAGGCGGGCCACGAGCTCGAGGATCTCGGCCTCGACTTCGTTCATGTTCAACCGGTTTGGGATGGCGGCCGTGTGCTCGCTCGCCAGCCCGTTGCCAAACTTGGCGAAGAACGTCTCTATTTCCCTGGCATAGTCAGGCTGGTCCCGCTGCTCGGTCACGGTTACCCGGGTGTCTTTGATGTTCAGCGCGTACGTGACCGTGGCCAGTTCGGTCACGGCATCGCTGGCTTCGTCCGCCAATCGCGTGAAATCCGGCGACGAGCAGTAAGTGGAGATGTACTCCGCCAGCACGCGCATGCCGCGGGAATACAGTTCGAGCGTTGAAAAGGCGGTTGTCAACGCGATAACTGCGGCACAATAGGTTGAAACCGCGTCGACGAACAGACGCTCCTGTTGCCAGCGGCTGCGCATGGACCGAGCCTGGGCCAGGATGTCACGGGACTGGCGCATCCGGCGCCCAAAGTCTCTCACTCCAGCCCGGACAAGGGGGCGCTCCAGGTCCGCCAGTACTTCATGCCGGTACGTCACGTCATCGAGCTGGCTCAGAGGAGCGTAAAAAACCGACGCGAGGTCGAGTTGTTCGCGCCCGGCATTGATGGCAGCAAAGATCTGCTCGAGGTTGAGGTCGACCGCGAACCCATGGTCGGTGAGCGGCCTGGGTGGGTTGTCAGCGCCAGGCGCGTACAGGATCGACGGTGTCATCCGGACGGTCGCGGCTCGAGTCTGATGGCAGCCATAAACGTCCTATCGGCTTACTAGCGCCGTGCCGATGGGCTGAGAGTACAGGGCCCTCCATCCGCGCCGGCACCAGCGACTGCTGGCCGGGACCGGTGTAAGGGCGGCGGTCGCCATGAGGGAACTCTAACGGACTCGAAAACCGCTTTGTTTTGGGCCCGATCGGGAATAACAAAAACGGGCTGTTGGAGCGGGCTGTGCCAGGACGAAGCAACGCAGCCCAAAACAGAAAGGACAAGCTATTGACCCAGTCCACTGATGGCCGTCCGCCGACCACCACCGACGCCGGCATCCCGGTTGCCAGCCAGGAACACTCATTGACGGTCGGCCCAGACGGTCCCGTCCTCCTCCAGGACTTCTACCTGCTGGAGCAGATGGCCAACTTCAACCGGGAGCGCATACCCGAGCGGCAGCCGCACGCGAAAGGAGGCGGCGCCTTTGGGACATTCACCGTCAGCAATGACGTAAGCCGGTACACCAAGGCGGCGGTTTTCCAGCCCGGCACGAAGACCGAACTGGTCATCCGTTTTTCAACCGTGGCCGGGGAGCGGGGCTCCCCCGACACCTGGCGCGACCCCCGCGGCTTCGCCATCAAGTTCTACACGTCGGAGGGCAACTTCGACATGGTCGGCAACAACACCCCGGTCTTCTTCGTCCGCGACCCGTTGAAGTTCCAAAACTTCATCCGCTCCCAGAAGCGCCTGGCCGCTAACAACCTGCGTAGCGCCGACATGCAGTGGGATTTCTGGACCCTGTCACCCGAGTCGGCCCACATGGTCACCTGGTTAATGGGTGACCGGGGCATCCCGAAGTCCTGGCGCCACATGAACGGCTATTCGTCGCACACCTACATGTGGGTGAACGCCGGGGACGAGCGGTTCTGGGTCAAGTACCACTTCAAAACCGACCAGGGGGTGGAGTTCCTCACGCAGGCGGACGCCGATCGCATCGCCGGCGAGGACGCCGATTATCACCAGCGGGACCTCTATTCCGCGATCGAGCAAGGAAAATTCCCCAGCTGGACGCTGAAAATGCAGATCATGCCCTTCGATGCGGCCAAGAGCTACCGGTTCAACCCCTTCGACCTGACGAAGGTGTGGCCGCACGAGGACTACCCGCTGATCGAGGTCGGCCAGCTTGTGCTGGACCGGAACGTCACGGACTATCACACCGAGATCGAACAGGCAGCGTTCCAACCCAACAACACAGTGCCCGGCACCGGCCTGTCCCCGGACAAGATGCTGCTAGCCCGAGGGTTTTCCTATGCGGACGCTCACCGGGCCCGGCTCGGGGTGAACTACCACCAGATCCCCGTGAACCGACCGAAGGTGGCGGTACGGGCGTACTCCAAGGACGGGGCGATGCGCGTCGAGAACGCCACCGACCCGGTCTACTACCCGAACTCGGTGGAGGGCGCGCCTGCGGCCGACGCGGTGACCTACGCTGAGCACGCGGTATGGTCCGCCGACGGCGAGATGGTCCGGGCCGCCTACACCCTGCACGCCGACGACGACGACTACGGCCAGGCAAACACCCTGGTCAATCGAGTGCTCGATGATGCTGCCCGCAACCGGCTAGTCGACAATGTGGCCGGCCACGCTGCGGCAGTCAACCGCGAGGACATCCTCCATCGGGTGTTCGAGTACTGGCGCAACATCGACAAGGAGATCGGCGACCGCATCGAGACGGCCTGCCTCGACAAGCGCAAGGCGGGCGGCGAGGTCAAGCTCCTGGATTGAACTTCATTTGCCACCATTGCTGAGAAGGCTGGCAAGGACGTTGATCGTAAGGCCGATCAGCACGGCCCCGAAGAGCCAGGAGATCAACGCATGTCGCAGCGCGGCGCGACGGATGTTCTTCGTCCGGAGGTCGGTATCAGAGACCTGGAACGTCATCCCGATCGTCATAGCGAGATAAGCGAAGTCTCGATAGTCGGGCGGGTCATCCTCGTTGAAGTCGATGCCGGCGCCCTTCGGGCTGTTCCCGTAAAAGAGGCGCGCATAGCGCAGTGCGAAGACTGTATGAACCGCGCCCCAAGACAGCAGAACGCTCAAGACGGCGAGGGCGATCAGCCCCGCCTTCGCCCCGCTCGTCGTGGACGACGCCAGTGCCAGCGCGAACCCGGCACCGACTATGCAAGCGATGGCGGCGAAGCAGATCACAAGATCCGCCAGGGGTGCGCTGGGGTCCTCTGACACTGCGTTGGCTTTGGTGTCCCCCGCCGACTTGGCCGACGGCCGACCACGTCAAGACCAAAAAATACAGGCAGGCGACGTCCCAACCCACCAGCACGGTGGCCTGCCACGGCAGCACGAACGCGACAACGGCGCCCGCCACTCCACCCAGCAGTGAACCGATCAGGACGCGGTGACCGGTGGGCCCCCGCCGCAGCCGCATCACGTTGTGGGCCACGTCGGTCCGGACGGCGGTAAAGACGTCAGTCAGTCGCCGAGACGGGCGGCGGCCTCGTCGACTGTCTCGGAAGCCTGTTTGCCAGCCTTGTCGATCTTGTGCGCGACGGTGTCGCCCGCCGACTGCGTGGCGTGGCTTACGGCCCCGGCGGCCTGGTTAGCGACGGAGGAGGCAGTTTGGGCCGCGGTGTCGCTCACTTGTGAAGCGGACGCCGACAACTGATCGGTGACCTGGCGAACCTCGGGCTGCTTGCCCACCTGTCGAGCCCACCGCTCCAACTGCTCATATGGGCCGCGACCGGCCCGGGAGCCGAGCACGAACCCGATGGCTCCGGCGAAAAGAACGAGAACCTTCTTCATAGGACTTGACCTCCGTTGTGGCGCCTACTCACGCGTTGGCCAACCGCCCGGCTGACCTCTTTGCTATTTGCAGCAACTGCTATTTACCTGCCTGCAGACCCGTCTGTTTTCGTCTGCCATGGCGGCTATCACTCTGCAACAGCACGAAATATTGGTGACCCGGGCCACGCAATTCGACACTGCCATCGGCTCCGCGTCCACCTTTATCGAACCGGTACAGCCACCCATAGAGAAGGAAATACCCTCTTTGTCGCTCTGGCAATCGAAGGCTGTCGCGGTACCCGGACCGGTCCCCTCACGCCCGTACTGTCACGGCTAACCCCGGCGGAGGTGTGGTCCTTGAAGATACGACGATGCAGCTCGAGCGCTCCGGCCGGGGTGATGACGACGAGCCTGCGGTCCAGAAGGTCCGCTACGCTACGGGGGTGCAGGCCCGGGTAGCTCAGTCGGCAGAGCGACGCACTCGTAATGCGTAGGTCAAGGGTTCGATTCCCTTCTCGGGCTCTCGGATTCCCCCAGGTCAAAGGCAGTATTCTGCTGGTGGTCACGGCCAGGTCGTAAGCTCCGCCGGAGATGCCCAACAAGATGCCCAACAAGGCCTTCAGCAGGGGGTAGCAGCGTGGCTGGCAGCATCCGGCTGAAAGATCATCGGCCGAACGTTTGGGAACTGCGAATCTATGTGGGCCGGGACTCGACCGGACGAGTCCGGCACCGTCAGGCGACCTTCCAAGGCACAAGGCGCCAGGCCGAACGAGAACTCGCCCGTTTGGTCGCTGAACAGGAGTCGGCTCCCGCCGCGGTGCCCGAGGAGCCGGTCGCATGGGGACCGACGACCACGGTCAATGACGCCATCGCGGCGTGGCGGGAAAACGGGTGGGAAGATCTTTCGCCCAAGACCGCCGGCCGCTACGAGAGCTGCTGGGAAAACCACATCCGCAAATCGATCGGCCGCCAGCGCATCGCATCCCTCGGCCCTACGAGGTCGAGCGGTACTTCCGCCAGCTGAAGGCCAAGGGGCTTTCCGAGGGCAGCGTCCGCATGATCCGGGCCGTGCTCCACCGTTCCTGCCGTCTCGCTCGGCGGTGGAGCGGCAACATACTGCCCAACCCCATCGCCGACAGCGAGCTGCCGACCTGGCGTCTCAATGAGAAGCGAGAGCGGGTCCGAGCGCCGAGCGGTGTCGAGGTTCACGCGCTCCTCGAGGCGGCCGAGCGGTACGAGGACATTCGAACGGCAGTGTTCATGCGGCTCCTGGCCGCCGCCGGCATCAGGCGAGGTGAGGCTTGCGCCTTGCGGTGGCTCGATGTCCGCCTGGACGACAACACGGTCCGAGTCGACGAGGCCGTGGTGGCCGCCAAGGGAGGCGCTGTCGTCCGTGGGCCGAAGACCCGGGCCTCTGTCCGTACCGTCGCCATCGACTCCGGTACAACTGGACAGCTGGCGGCACTTCGGGCCGAGCAGGACAGGCTCGCTGCCGGGTGCGAAACGCTTGTCAGCCCTCACTCTTTCGTGTTCTCGTATGAGCCGGGAGGCAACGCGCCGCCTTACCCGGACTCGTTCAGCCACGCCCTCGCCCGCATCCGGACCAAGGCCGGTCTCCCCCCCGACATCCACTTGCACTCGCTCCGCCACTTCCATTCGACGGAGATCGACTCCGTGATCAGCGAGGCACAGAAGCAGTCGAGGTTGGGTTGGTCGACGGTCCAGATGGCCCGCCACTACACCGACGGAGTCCCGGCCGAGGACAGGAGAGCGGCCGATCACATCGGTCAGCTACTTGGCTGAAGCGACTGACTGAGCCCCGCCGAGGACTTCGGTCGTACTGGGTACTCACCATCCATGAGCCGCTCAACTGCTCGGCGGGATACCCGGAGCCGACCGTTGAGCTTGAATACCGGTAGCGGAAAGTCTCCTCGCTCGATCGAGCGGTATACCGACGACCGGCTCTCTCCCAAGAGTACAGCCGTCTCCTCGACCGACAACAGTGGCTTTGCCAGCCGACTCTTGGCGAGCCGCCCATTTGAGGGGAATGTCAATTGTCATCACTCGTTCCCTTCATCTGGCGGCATAGGCGCCGGTTCTCGGCCAGGTCGCAGGCGCTGGTGCGGACATAGACTGCTGCCCCCGGAGAGTGGCCACGGCCTCGGTACTGCCACTGCCCCATTGACGACGATCGTGGCCTCGTCTTCACCGCCCTCTTCATCGGCCGACAGCGTGCAGGCCGCGGAGAGGCCGAGAATCCTCAGCCAAAAGTCCTCGACATAAGACGAGCGGGGGCCGGGACCGATCTTGTCGACCACGCCAACTGACCAAGGCCCGGTCTGCAGCAGTAAACCGGCCGCCGGTGGCCGGTAGGTCGCGTGCCATCACCCTTAAAGACTCTGGAAGACGAACCTCGTCGACAGGCTTCCGGAACGACGTACCCAGGGAGTCTCCCGTCCACGCCCCGACAGGCTTACACCAGGCCAACTAACAACTTCCAGGGCCAATGCCAGCCTTGCGGTGTTACTGGTAACCGCTACACGGTGCCTCGCCGATAGCTCGGGGCGTCGAAGCCCGGCCCGATACCGGCGATCATCGCCTGGCGGACCCACCAAGTGGCGTAGGCCGAGAAACGTCGGCCTCGGGCGTAGGCCGGGCCCAGTGTTGCGCGGCCAGGCTGAGCCCGACCTCGCCACTCCGCACAAGTTGCTCGAAGGAGACATCGCTCTTGGCGGCATAGCGCTCGGCCAGGGAGACGACGTAACGGCGGTTGGCGTTGCGAAGCCTCTCCTGCGCTCGCCCTGAGATCGACCACGCCAGCTCAAGTTCATCCCGAGCGACTGGCAACCCCAAGGCGTCCAAACGGGAGGCGAGGCGCCCACCCTCCAGCAACTGCCCCATCCGGAGCTCGTCGGCTTCGCTCAGCTGCGGTGCCTGGGCCGCGTCGGCCATGTACGTCGTGAGCCAGTCGCGACCTTCGGCCTCTGCGGCCAAGGTTGCCCGCCTAGCCTTCGACGACGATGTGCAGGTCATCGGCCTTGATGGCGAGGGAGCACCTCGGGTCCAGCCGCAGGTTCCGGCCCTTTTAGGCGGCCCGGGAAGAAGTGGTGAACAAGCCTTCGGCGGTCCGGACGGCCAACACGGGACGGGTGTGAGGGCGGCCTGTCGGGTGCAGCGTGGTCAACCAGTACCAGCGGGCGGCGTCGATGCGAGCCTCGGCCTCCGCCCAGGCCAAGGGCGTGACGTCGTTGCCCTGGGGATCGATCAGGGTGGTCTTCGGGCCAACTTCTTTGCCACTCATCTGTCCTCTTTCGGGTCATCTGTCCTCTTTCGGGGAGAAGCGCCTCGGGCGGGCGCGATTGCCGGCCCGTATCCGGCGGCAAGCCGTCACCGTCTGGGGCCCCCACCGCCCTTTTGCCGGCATCACGTCAACTGCGACGGTCCTGCCGGCCGGGGCTCATCGGCTCGGGACGTGCCCCCACACAGCGACCTGGTCGGAAGCGGAGGAGTCCCCTATGCGCCCGAATAGCTGACCAGCACGCCCAGGTCGCCGCCACCGGGGACCGGCACTGCCGGAGTGCCCCCGTACCCGTCCACCGCGAGCTGGGCCTTGGCCTTGAACAAGTACAGGGTTCCTTGATAGCTGACGTACACCTTGCCGGGTGCGCTGAGCAGTACCCCGCCGGCGATGGCGGCGATGGTCTCCGCGCCGGGCACAGCGCCGGCGACGGCCGTGGCGGGGTCGGCGGCCCGCACCACGGTCAAGGCGGCGGGCGATGGGATGCCGAAGGCTCGTCCCCCGGCGAACACGTAGAACGTGCCCCTCGAGTCGACGATCGCCCCATCGGCCCGAGTGGCCAAGACGCCGGCAGCGGCGCCCTCGACGCCCGCGGTGGCCCCGACAGTGGCCCCACCCAAGCTGGGCACGGTGACGACCAAGGCGGCGTCGTAACCGTCCCTGAAGAACTGCCCTGACGTCGAGAACCCGTGGAGCTGGCCGTCGGTGCCGGCCACGTAGATCGTCGGGACGCCGTTGACCGCCCGGGTGGAAAGGAGAGTGCCTGAGCGCAGGGCCACCGCCGTGGGCGCGGTGGCGCCTGCCGGGGCTGGGACCACCTTAGCGTGGTCGACCCGTTCTACTGATGCGAGCGAGCTCCCCGCACCGGCAAAGGCCCTCCCCCCGGCGAGGACGTAGTCGCTGGCCCCAAAACGGACGATGGCCCCGTTCGGGTACGAGATATCGGCATCGGGGAAGGCCTCGGCTGGCGGCGCCGGTGTGGTGGTGGTGGTGGTCGCCGGCGGGCCGCCGGAGGACGTGCCCGCAACCACCGTGACCATGCCGGCCACGTAACCAATGGCGTAATTGGCGTCCACCGCCCCTGAGCAAGTGGCCGGGTAGGTGCCGGGCGGCGACAAGTTGGTGGCCGTGGTCGAACAGGTCGGGGCGACGGTGAGGGAAGATGCATTGTCGCCGTCCACAAAGCCGACGTAGCTAGGCGTAATTACAGGCGCCGCTCCCCCGACGGTCATGGTCACGCTGGTGGCAGTGATGGTCAGGGGGGCCGGGGTCACGGTGACCGTGCCAGCCACGTAACCGAAGCTGTAGTTGGCGTCCACCGCCCCCGAGCAGTTGGCCGAGTACGTACCCGGCGGGGATGAACTGGTGGCGGCGGACGAACAGTTGGGCGGGGTCGTCAGTGAGGCGGGTGTGTCACCGTTCACGAAGCCGCTGTACACCGGGGTTATGGCCGGCACCGGGCCCCCGTAGGTCATGGTGCCGCTGGTGGCGGTGATGGTAAGCGAGGCCGGGGTCACGGTGATGGTGCCAGCCACGTAACCGATGGCGTAGTTGCCGTCCACCGCCCCCGAGCAGCTAGTCGAATACGTACCCGGCGGGGACGAACTGGTGGCGGCGGACGAACAGGTGGGCGGGGTCGTCAGTGAGGCGGGTGTGTCACCGTTCACGAAGCCGCTGTAGACCGGGGTCATGGCCGGCACGGCACCCCCGTAGGTCATAGTGCCGCTGGTGGCGGTGATGGTGAGTATGGCCGTGCCCACGGCCACCGACCCCGGGCTGTAGGTGATGTCGTAGTTGGAGTCGGCCGCCCCCGAGCAGCTGGACGGGTAGGTCCCCGGTAGCGACGAGCTCAAGGCGGTAGTTGAACAGGTGGGCGGGGTGGTCAGTGAGGCGGCCGTGTCGCCGTTCACGAAGCCGCTGTAGACGGGCGTTATAGCCGGCACAGGTCCCCCGTAGGCCATGGCCGGGCTCGAGGCGGTGATGCTGAGCGGGGCACGGCCTACGCTGACCGAGCCGGAGGCGTAGGTGATGTCGTAGTTGGAGTCGACCGCGCCCGAGCAGGTGGAGGGGTACGTGCCCGGGGGCGACGAACTCGAGGCGGTAGTTGAACACGTGGGCGGCGTGGTCAGCGAGGCAGCTGTGTCGCCGGCCACTAGGCCGCTGTAAGTGGGTGTGATGGCGGGCACCGCTCCCCCGTAGGTCATAGTCGGGCTCGACGCGGTGATGCCTAGATCCGCAGGGCCTACGCTGACTGTGCCGGGGGCGTAGGTGATGTCGTAGTTGGAGTCGACGGCTCCTGAGCAGGTGGATGGGTAGCTGCCCACAGGAGAGGTGCTGGCGGCGGTGGTTGAACAGGTCGGCGGCGTAGTGAGCGAGCCCGCCGTGTTGCCCTCAACGAAGCCGCTGTAGGCGGGGGTTATGGCCGGTACCGCGCCGCCATAGGTCATGCCTGGGCTGGACGCGGTAATGCTAAGGGGGGCCGGGGCGACTGTGACCGACACGCTCTGGGTCGTGCTTATCGCGTCGGGCGTGCTGGAGTCGGTCACCTCCACGCCGAAGTTGAACATCCCCGCGGCGGTGGGCGATCCACTGAGCAACCCCGCGGAACTCAGGCTGAGCCCGGGCGGCAGTGGCCCCGAGGAGACCGACCAAGTATAAGGACCGGTGCCCCCGCTGGCGGCCAGCGACTGGTCGTAGCTGCTGCCAAACTGCCCCGCCGGCAGCGTGGTGGGGAAGACCTGGACGGCGGTCACGACATCAATGGTGGCTGTGCCGGTGGCGTAGTCGCCCGAGCCGTCGGTGGTGTCCGTGACGGTGTAGACGAAGCTGTCGGTGCCGGTGAAGCCGGCCGCCGAGGTATAAGTGAAGCCCCCGTTGGCGTTCACGGCCACCGTCCCCCCCTCGGCCGTCGTGGTCGACGGCACCGTGACGGCCAGGGTGTCCCCGGCCGGCCCCGACGTGCCCGCGGCCGAGCTGGCCAGGCCGTTCACCGCCCCGATTATTTGGGCCTGCCCCGACCCGGCGTCGTAACTGGGCGTCCCCGTGGCCACTGGGTCGGCGTAGACAAACTTCACTACTCCGCCCCCTCCATTGGCCCCAGCCGCGCCGGTAACATCGGCGACCGTCGAAGCGGCGTACCCCGAGCCGCCGCCACCGCCGCCGGCGTACGAGGTTTCGTATTTCGCACTACCCCCCCCGCCGCCGCCGCCGTAGTAGCCGCCGCCACCACCGCCCCCACCGGCCGAGCCGTAACCCGACGACGTGCTCCCCGTCCCCCCTGCGCCGCCGGCGCCCGGGAGGCTGCCCGCCGCCGGCCCTGACCCCGCGGCACCACTCGACCCGCCGTTGCCAGCGGGCCCGGCCGTCCCTCCGGCGGAGGAGCCGGCGGCACCGCCGCCCAGCGTGCACGCGCTCGTGTAGCCGCTGATGGCGCCCCCGGCGCTCGGCGGAAAGCCGGCACCTCCGCCCACCCCACCGGTACAGACGCCACCGGCGTTGCCGCCGGCGCCCCCAGCCACGAGCAATGGCACTCCGGCGGAGGTAAACACGAACGACCCGCCGCCCCCGCCACCCGCGCCCAGGCTGCCGTCGCCGGACCCGTCATTCGGACCACCGCCTCCCGCGCCGCCGCCGCCATTGACGGCCGCGCCCCGGCCGCGGTCCCAAAGTTCGCTGTTCCACCGGAGCCGAGCCCACCCACGAGCACCTCGTAAGCCGTACCCGGCGTCGTACCCAGCGTCCCCGCCGACATCCCACCGCCGACCGTCCCAGAATTGAGGAACGACCGCGCTCCCCCTCCCTCGACCGTGACCGCCAGGCTGAGCACGCCGTCGGGTGCGGTGAACGACTGCAGTCCGCTGGTCGTCAAGGTGACGGTGCACGTCCCACCGCTGCAGGTCGGGACCGTCGACGCCGTCGCCACCCCGGGCGCCGCGCCGATTATCCCGGATAGTCCCAAGCCGCTGAGGAGCAGGGTGCCCACGACGGCCCGGAGACGTGCTCGTCCTTTGGGCATACCCGATATCATGCCAGCACCCTTCTAGCCGGCGACGTTTTTATCGCCGTGGTCACGCCCGAACTGGCAAGCGCATGCAGCCAATGATGGAGCAGCGGTGTCGCGTCGCTGGCCGGGGACATGATGGCCTGCCCCTTCCCGTAGCGTCGATGCTGAGCGCCCGTTCTTATCACGCGATGTCAATTGTCAGCGAAGCCGCTGTCGTTAACCAGGACGATCGCCTGAACATGCGGTGGGTTGCGATCGGGCCATGCCCCCGGGACCACTAGCCCGATCTCACCGCAGACACGGCCCGTTGACACTTCCCCTTCCGAACAGGCCTGCGCTTGGGCACTGGCGCTCGGCGATTTGCCCAATGGCGGCAAATCGCCTCCGAGCGCGACGGGGTCATCGTGATGGCCCTCGGCCTCGGCTTCACCGTCGCCAACAGCCGACGGGACCGCATCGACGTCGTGAACCAACGCGCCGAGCGGCGGTCCGCGTCTGAGGACCGCACTCAGGGCGTAAGCAACAACCGAACTGGTTGATTGGTCACACGCTCAGAGCTGCTATCCGCAGAGGTCGCCGATCTCGGACAGCGCCGTCGCCAAATGAGCGTCCCTCTTTGGCGTACTCAGCGGCGGGCGAGACGGCGTCCGCTTTCGGTGCTTATGGGGGTGTAGTTCATCTCGAAGTGGTGATAGAGGGTCGACTCGTCCGCCTGGGACAGTTCCTCGCCGTGCATTTGGATCTCCGGGCAGCAGGCAGCCCAGGCCCAAGACAGGGCCTCACTCCCCTCTGTGTAACGGAGGCCGCCAGACAAAACAGGCGCCCCGGCCAAACGGTCGGGGCGTCTTCATTTCCCTAGGTTCTAGGCGGCGTCTTCGGGCCGGTACGTGTCTAATCAGCCGAGCTGCTCGCTCGTGCTCATTGAACGAGAGCGGGGCCTCAGACACCAGGGCGCACGCATGACAGATCGGTTCCCAGGCTCCGAAGTCCTCAAGGCCGAAGCGCGTTTCCGGATCGCGGGGCCAAATCCCTAGTGCCAGTGCGCCACATTTGCATTGGCTGTTATTTCGGGTCAGCACGACGGCCACGAGGCGCCGATACAGTTGGCCACGGGTCTGCGGCTCGTCGTCCTCGAAGCGCTCACGCACGAGCTTTCAACTCCTCGACCTCAGCGTGCAGCCGGTCAATCTCTGCGGCCATCTCCCCGAGCACCGCGTACCACTGCGGGACCAGGGAACTGCGGGTGTCTCGTGTCGGGAGATTCCTCAGCCAGTAATCGAACTTCTCGGCCAGGGGCGCAGATTGTGCCGGTGGCGCAGGCGTTTTTGGCTGCTCAGGATGCGGAACCGGCAGCGGGTATGCGGGCCAAACCGTGTCCTTCTTGGAGGACTACGGCGGGAAGAAAAGTCGGCGCCTTGGGTCTGAGAGAGGGCTCCAAGCGTCTCGAGATCGTCGGGGTGGTCATCGTTGCTTCTACGCTGTCGGGGCGCTCTGGCGACCTTGTAGACGTCTTTGCCAAGCTTTTGGCGTCGAGCGCTGCAGACGCTAACCGGCGCGCAGCACCTTTACGACGACGTGTTGTTCTTCAGCTTGGGGAACACCGGGGCCGCCGGACCGGCCGGCGTAGGCCTGCAACCAGCAGCCCAAGAGCACCGGGGGCCGGGCGGCCCGGCCTTGGATGCGGGGCACGGCCGGGATGGTGACCCGGAAGCTGGCCGGCAGCGTGGCGGTCGTGGGCTTCCCGTTGCCAAAGGGGCCGGCATGCTCCGTGGGCGACTGGTAAGACGGCGTGTTGTCCTGGACCTGAGGCACAACCTCGCTCGGATAATCCGTGATGTAGTAGGTCTGGAAGGTCGCCGAGGTGCAGCGGTACCCCCATTGGATGTACTTGCCCATAAGTTCGACCTGGTGCTGGGCCGCATAGTGGGACCCCGACCGTGGGCCGGAGCACCTCCACCACGTTCGCCGCCTGAGGCGCGCCTGCACGAGGTCTCCCTCACCCCGACGCCGGCCTACCCGACGGCGTTCGTGTACGGCGTCCAGGCCGAGGCCCTCGACGGCCGCGCCGTGCCGGCCCGTCGCGACGCCGAGCTCTGGCTGCGTACGGCGACACTGCATCCCTGTTGCGCCCGCCCCTTGAGGGCGGCTGGTGGTCATGGACGTGCAAACGGGCCGAACGGGGCTAGTTCTGAACCCGATTTAGTGGCGTGTAATCGAGACGACCAGCAGCTGGTGTGACAACGGGCCCAAATAGCTCGACACCGAACACGGAGTCCGCCGACCACCCAGCCCAGGCGCAAGAACCGACGGCGATGGGAAGCGCGATATGTGAAAAGGAGAGGAGAGAGGGTTCTTTCGAGGGGGAGCCTCGCTCGCCGCTACCGTCCAGATCAGAGCCGGTTTCCGTCGCTGAGAGTGCTGTTGCGCTTCGACGAGCCTCGTCTCCGCGTCCCTGTGGCGTCCCCGAAGATGGCATTGACCCTGGCGATCCCAGCCCGGCCGGCGTCGGTGCCGAGATGGTGACCGTAGAGGTTCAAGGTCAGCTCGGCGCTGGCGTGACCGAGCCAAGTCTGCACCATCTTCACATCAACGCCGGCAGCCAGCCACGCTGTCGCAGCCGTGTGCCTGAGATCGTGGGGCCGCCGGCCTCTGCCGGTCTGCGACCAGCGGACCGAGCGGCGCCAGTTGCTCAGGCTGATCCACCCACCTTGTGGGGCGCTGAACAACAAATCGTCGGGTAGCTTCCCAGCAGACCAGCGCCGGATGACCGGGATGAGGACCTCGGACAATGGCACCGTCCTAGTCACGCCACTCTTCGTGCGTTCCCTCACGATCGGCTTGCCTCCGCCGCCCGATGCCGGGACCGACCGGCTCACCCGAAGAGCGGGGTAGGGCACCTCCAGCGCGTCGGCGACCCTTAGGCCACGCAGTTCGCCAAAGCGCAGCCCAGTTAAACCCAGGACCTGCGTGACATCGGCGTACCTGGGTGCAAACCGGCGTTGATCGTCGACAACATCGAGCAGCTCCTGAACGGAGAACGGCCGCATTTCGTGCCGCTTCGCGGCTGACGTGTCAGGCGTACCTGCCCGTCGGCCTATCGCGGGCTTCGTCCTGATGCGGCCGTCTTCGACAAGGTAGGCCCCTTGCGAGCCTCGCCCGCAGGTCGTCAACCCCCAGGTGTAGGTAGGTCTGGATGGTGATCGTGGCCGAGCGGTGGGTCAGCAACTTGGACACCACCTCGATAGCGACGCCGGCCCGGACCATTTCGGTCGCTGCCGAGTGGCGCAACATGTGAAAATGGAACTGGACGCCGGTGCAGGCCCGCAACCGGTGGACCAACTTAGCCAACGCCTCATAGGTCAACCGCCGGACCCCTCGGCTCTGCCCACAGGTTCACGAACAGGTAGTCCGAGTCGAGCTCGCCGTACTCGGTGTGCATCTAAGCCGCGTACAGCCGCACCAGCGCGCCGGGCACGGGCACCGAGACAGTGGCAGGCGTCTTGACCCGGCCGCGGTTGGCATTGTCGGCCCCGGGCCGATGTGGACCTGCTTGTCCCGAGACGAAATCGCTGTGGCGCAGCCCGAGGGCCTGGCCGATACGCATGCCCGTTTCTGCCAGCAAGGACAACAAGAACCTGTCCCGCAGGTGCTCGCACACTCCCACCAGCCGAAGGGACATCGTCGGAGCTCAGCGTGGCGGGGCCCGCTTGGGGACCGCCAGTTTCACCGGTCTAATGGCCACCGGCTTAGCCTTGGTCTGTGGTAACGGAACGGCTTGTTGCTGCGCCGGCCGGCTGGCCGCCAAGCCCGAAGGCGCTCGGCCAGCTCACCTCCAGAGCGAGCACGGTGCTCATAGAAACGAACACCGCTGCCAAATGCCGGTTCACGGTCGCCGCCTGGCGATGCTCCCGCCCCACTGTCCAGCACTGTCACCGACGGCGACGAGCCCGCAGCCAGGCGACAAAGCGCGCCACATCATCGACCCCGGGGGTGTCAAAGGCCCTCGAGATCGCAACGAGGAACTCGGGCCATAACTTGAGGCTCAAGGAGTAGACGTGGACCGTGTTCGGTGACCGCTCGATAGCCGTCAGGTACCAGGTACTCCTCAACCGCTGCTACTGGCTCAGCGTCGTCGTCCAGGACCGTCCAGGACTCGACCCTCGCTCACTGGCATTACTACCCGCTGGGTCCGCATGGCGCGCCTCTCAGAGGGCCACTCAAGAATGGGAGTCTGTATTTACCTTCAGTCTTTTTCGTCGTAGCGGTGTGCGCCGTTAGCGGCACGATCTAGAACCCTATCCCAGGCTTACTCATCTCCCACACGCCCGAAGAAGCCTTTGGCCGTGCGAACGCCAGGTTCACCGCCACCGGGTGTAGCGCACCTGGGAGGAAGGGGTCTGGCCAGGGACAATCAGTGAGCAGGTCGATGTGAGCGGCAGGCAGGGCGCTGAACTGGAGGCCGAGGTTGGACTGGCCTGGCTAGCCTTGGCCAGAGCCCGCGGTGAGACCGTTACACGTCCAGCGGGACGCGGGCGTCTTGGTCCCCGGCTTGGCCGAGCCAGGGCACGAGCCATGACAGCACGGAGGTGGAACCAGAGCCCACGGCGTGCCGAGCAGGAAGCCCACGTACTCCGCCATTAGCCGTCGGCACAGGTCCTCGGCCACTGTGGCGCACGGTCTCTGGGTCGGGTGTACAGCAGCGAACTGCGGGAGGGGGCCGGTATTGCCCCCTGGCTTGCCGGCGGGCGCTGCGGGGTTGCCTATCCCTAAAGCTAAAGACTTGAGCAACGCATAGGACCGGTGCCAGGTTTTCCCGGTGCGCTGCGAGAAGGCAACACGAAAGCTGGTGAGGCATGGCGGGCGCAAGCCGGAGCAGGAGACAGCCGTTGGAGCTGCCCAGCTCATGGGCTCTTCACCTGTACCCGCTCTGTTGAACCGAACTAAAGCAGCGTCCGCAGGAGGGCGACCGCACCCACGGGTGAGTCGACAATAATGTCTGCAGCCCGGAGCAGTGTGGCGGGTGACTCATCGCTGCGGACCGCGACCCGCACTGCAGTGACGCCGAGAGCCGCGAGATCGTCCAGCGCGCTGAAGGCCGTCAGATCGCCGACGTCATCACCCAGATAGCACACAGAACGAAGGTGCGCGGCGAGCGATCGGACGAACTTACCCTTGTCAGCGGCGACCGGCGGTTGTAGCTCCACCGACATTCGCGCCACCCGCACCACTAGCCCGCTTGCTCCCGCTACCTCCCGCGCCAACACCTCCACCTGCGACGCGAGGCCTGGGTCGGTCCGATAATGCAGGGTGAGCGACAGGCCCTTCGCCTCGACCACCACGCCGGGGGGCGCCTCCGCCTGACAGCGGGTGACGGCCCCAGCTACGACCGCGCGCCAGCGCTCAGCGCCGGGGTCGACGCGAAGTTCGCCGTAACGCTGCACCTCGAGGCCGGATAGTCCCGATAGCACGACCGAAGCCGGGAGAAGGGCAGCGAGAAAGGCGACTGGCCGGCCAGACACGACGGCCACGACGGCGTAGCGCTGGGCGAGGCCGTCGAGCAGCTCGGCTACACCCCTCGCCGGCCTGGCAGCGGCGGGGTCGCGGACGATGGGCGCCAGCGTTCCATCGAAGTCGGTGAAGACCCCCGCCGTTGCGGGCTCGTTCCGGAGCGTCGCGAGCGGGTCACCGGGGTCAAGGGCCACGGCGCAACCGTACCGAGCGTGCCTTCTGCAGGTCTGCACCGATAATCACTGCGTGTTCGTCGCCAATCGGCCCTTGGCGAGCGCCTCGCGGTCAACCTGGTCAAGGGTAGTGACCACGATGTCTGCGCCGGCCGCCGCCAGCAGCGCCGCGTCGTCGGCGCGCGCGATCCCGATTGCAGCCATGGCCGCCGCCTTTGCGGCTTCGACGCCGGCCGGCGCGTCCTCCATAACTACGGCGTGCGTCGGTGCGACGCCGAGTTCGTGGGCGGCGGCGAGGAACATGTCGGGGTGTGGCTTGCCGTGCGCGAAATCCCGGCCCGAGACATCGTGGTCGAAGACGTCCAGCAGGGTGAGGCCCGGCCGGAGCGATGCCGAGACGATGCCTTGCTCCTGGGCAAATGTGTCTAGGCGGATTTTGCGCAGGAACGTATCCGCGTTCTTCGACGACGAAGCCGCCGCTATTCGGAACCCGAGGTCTTTGAGAGCTATGACGAACCGTAGGGCATCGGGAAAAGCGCCGAAGTCTCCTGACTGTATGAGCCTCTCCAACGTCGCCTGCTTGCGCTGCGCGTACTCTTCCGCTCGCCGATCGGCATCAGGCACGTGAAAGTACCCGAGAGCGGCGCGGGCGCCGTTTATTCGCGGCTCGCCGGACACTTCCTCTTGGTAGACGTGCGACGTGAAGGCCGCGGGCGACCAGGTCGTCCGGTCGCGGATGTCCGCCCAATCTGAACCCATCAATTCCTGTAGAGACTGGCGCCACGCCTCTTCGTGCGGGGAGTTGATCAGCACCCCGTCAACGTCGAAGATGGCGCCTCGGAAGATGGGCATGGCACGCTCCTGTCTAGTCGTGGCCCGTCTGTGCCGAGCGCGCCGCCATCTCGAACGTTGTCCGGTCCCCAGGACAGAGCTCACGGACTTCGCCGTCGACCCCAATCCTGATCGGCCGGCTCATGGCCTCCCGGTCAACCGCAATTGCCAGTTGACCAGCGGCCAGGGTCACGTAGATCAAAGTGCCGCGGAACCGCATCGAGAACGACAGGTCACCGACCGCTTCCGGTAGCCGGGGGTCGAAGTGGAGCACGCCGGCGTGGACGCGGATGCCAGCGTAGCCGCGCTGCACTACGTCGATCGTGCCGGCCATGGCACCTAGATGGATGCCCTCCTTGGTGGTCCCTCCCTGGAGGTCCCCGACATCGCTCTCCAGGGCCGCGAGGAGCCGCTGCCATGAGCTCTCGGGATCGATCGCTGCCAGTACGCCGGCGTGGGAGATGAGGCTCAGTGTCGAGCCATGCGAAGTCCGCCGGTCGTAGTAGGCGATGTTCTTGCCGGCCGTGCCCGAGTCGTAGGTGTAGCCGAGCCGCTCGAAGATCGCCCTCAGCTCATCGCCCGAAAAGAGTAGGAACAGCATCACGGTGTCGGCCTGCTTGGCGATCTTGTAGCGGTTGGGGTCGTCACCCTCGGCCCGGAGGATCCGGTCGAGCCGTTGGATATTTCCGTACTTCGCACGGTAGGCGTCCCAGTTCAGTTCCACGAGCGCGTCGTAGCCCTCGAACTGGCTGATGACGCCGTCGCCGTGGAAAGGAACGAACATCCGACGGCTCATGTCCTCCCACAAGCGGAGCTCATCGTCGGCGAGGTGGATCCTCTCCCGGAGCGCATCGGCTCGACTCGGGGGCAGAAGCTCCAGCAGGTTGCCCGCCACGGCGCACAGCCACGCGACCATCACGTTGGTGTAGGCGTTGTTGCGAAGCCCGGCCTCAGTGGCGCCCGGGTACTTCTCGTGAAACTCGTCCGGGCCCATCACGCCGTGGATCTCGAACCGCTCGCGCTCCTGGTTGAAATGGGCGATCGCCGCCCAGAAACGGGCGATCTCCAGCATCATCTCCGCGCCGCAGTCCCCGAGGAACTCGACGTCCTCGGTGACCTCGAAGTACTGCCAAATGTTGTAAAAAATGGCGGCGTTGATGTGGCGCTGGTTGCGGCTGAGGTCGGGCTCCCAGCGCCCCGAGAGCGGGTTGAGGTGGATGCGTTGGGTCTCCTCCGTACCCTCGCTGCCGCTCTGCCAGGGGAACATCGCACCGCCGAAGCCGGCCTCTCGGGCGGCCGCGCGCGCCTCGTCCAGGCGCCGGTAGCGGTACATCAGCAATCCCCGGGAGACCTTGGACATGCGGAAGTTCAGGAACGGCAACACGAACAGCTCGTCCCAGAACACATGGCCCCGGTAGGCCTCGCCGTTTAGGCCTCGGGCCGGCGCTCCGGCATCCAGGTCAGCCGTGTGCTCAGAGCAGACCTGGAGGATATGGCCGATATGAAGCCGCAGAAGCAGCTGCGCCCGCTCGGTCACCGGACAGGCGCACGTCGCAGAGGCGCCACAGTTCGTCCCACGACGAGTTGTGGCGCGCCAGCGCCTTGGCGAAGTCGGGGACGCGTTGTGCCATTGTCCCCGCCCGCACCAGGGTGTCACTGGTCGCCGGGTCGCGCGAGGTGGAGAAGGCCGCCATCTTCTCAAGCCGCACGGGGCGCCCCTGGCGAACATCGAACGACAGGACATGCTGGATGTAGTCCGCCATCTGGTGGACCCTCTGCTCGAAGGCGACGTCCGTGGGCGCGTCGACGACAAGGGTGCGGACCGCCTCGCTGATGTACAGGTTCGACTGCCGCGTCTCGACCTTCAGCGCGATGACATTAGGCCCGAATGTGCGGGACGAAACCGGGCTGAGGTGCCGGCCCTCGAGCTGTCGGTACCTCGCGACGCCGCCATTGGTCACGCGACCGTCGATCGCTGCCACCACCTCCACCCGACCCGACCAATTCAGCGGTGTCAGCGTCCACTCGATGCCCGCATAGTGAGGATCGGCCATGCTTACGAAGCGGCGGCTTCGAAGCGTCGTCTCTCGGTGGCAGCGGTCGCGGAAGCGCAGTTCGCGCACCATGAGTGCATGCCGGATGTCCAGCTCATGGCGGTAATCCAGCAGTTCGACTTCGGCCAGGCCCACAGCTTCGTCGCCGTCAATGCGCAGTTTGAGCACGAGCCAGTTCGGCAAATTGACCAGGTCCTCGTTGAGCACCGGCCGCGCGTTGAGGATGGTCGTTTCCCGGTTGTAGACGCCGTGCATGTAGGTACCCGGGTAGTTCACATCGTTGGCGTCTTCCCACTCGGCCGCGCCCCGTGCGCACAAGTAGCCGTTACCGGTCGAGGTCAGGGCCTCCCGCAGCCCCTCCTCGGCGGGGTCGAAGCCCTCATAGGTGAGCGTGAACTCGTTCACAGCACCTCCC
>CAVVMN010000004.1:0-791416 GCA_963749305.1 uncultured Acidimicrobiaceae bacterium | reverse complement strand
CGAAGGGTATGGGGTGTCGGGTGTTTGGTCGCCAGCGACGGGCAGCGGCGTTGGGCGGCGGCGGCGTGCTTGGCGACGAGGTCCTCGACTGCTCCGCGAGTCAGGGCGCTGCCGCTCCGAGCGGGGAAGAGCGGATCGGCCGGCGCGCCGCCGTGTTCTTGCATCCAGGTCCGCACGACGGCGATGGTGCCTTTGGACAGCGGCGTGCACCTGTCCTTCCTGCCTTTGCCTCTGCAGCGGACATGGGCGCCGGTGCCCAGCTCGACGTCGCAGTTACGTAGCCCGGTGAGTTCCGATACCCGAAGACCGGTCTCAGCAGCGACGCCGAGCAGAGTGTGATCTCGCCGCCCGGTCCAGGTGTGCCGGTCGGGTGCTGCGATGACGGCATCGAGCTCGGAGCGGGTCAGATAGCAGACGTCGGTCCTCTGGCAGCGTTTGGTGGGTATGGCCAGCACTCGGGCGATGAGCTCGGCGTGCTCGGGGTGGCACAGGGCGCCATAGTGAAAGAACGAGCGGATGGCGGCCAGGCGGGCGTTTCGGGTGCGGGCACTGTTGTGGCGTTCCTGCTCGAGGTGATCCAAGAAGGCGCTGACGGCGGTGGCATCGAGATCGGCCAGGTCCAGCCGGGATGGTTGTTTGCCTGTCCGGTCACACAGGAAGCGCAGCAGCAACCGCCAGGCGTCCCTGTAGGCAGCGATGGTGTTGTTGCTGGCATGTCGTTCGTTGATCAGCCGCTCGGTGAAGAACGTTTCTAGGGTTGGGGCAAGCGCGCTCATGCTCTCACCGCCATGGCACGGGTCTCGCCGCTCGGCGGCTAAGGCGAGCAGTTCGGGGACGGCGGAGAGGTACCAGTACGTGTTGGCCGGCTTGGTGTGACCGAGAAAGGTGGACAGCAGGGCAGACGCGCTTCGACGTCGAGGCCCTCGCGATCCAGCCGAGCAGGGTGTCCACGGCCAGCGAGTGGCGGAAGTCGTGCAGCCGGGGACGGCAACGATCGGAGTGGGGTCGAGTCCAGCTTGGCCGACCAGACGAGCGAAGACGTAGTGGACGTTCTGGCTGATCAGCCGGCTGCCGGTGGTCGAGATCAGCAGGCTGGCCTTCGGAGAACTGCAGCAGTGGTCGCGGAGTTCCCCATAGTCGGCCAGGGCGACCAGGGTGCTCGGGTGCAGCGGCACTTGTCTGCTCTTCGCAGCTTGCCGTCCCGGACCGTCAGACCCCTTCGGCGGTGTCCAGGTCTGATCGGTCGAGGCGGATCACCTCCCCGAGCCGCATGCCGGTGACCGACAACAAGCCGATGAGCACCCGGTGGGTGGCAGCGTGTAGCGTGGGCCGCAGCAAGGCGGTGGCTGCCATCAGTGCGCACACATCGGCCTTCGAGTACAGGTAGGGCACCGCTCGCCGGTTCGGCCAGCCAGCAGGCCGACCGGTGGGACCTCGGTGGCAGGATCGAACGCCTTGAGATGGTGCGCGAAGCCGGCACGACTCGCAGGCGGGCTGCCCACCACGACGGGAGCACGTTTTGGGGCAGCGTGGCCCAATCCAGCGCCAGCTGGGTGGTGACGGTGGTGGCGCCCTGCTCCTCCAAGAAACAGACGAAGTCAACCAGCGCCACTCGCGGTCCTCCAGCTTGTAGCCGAGCGATCGGCGGACGGACAGGTAGTCGTCGATAGCGGGGCGGATGCCGGTCATGCTCCTGCCTCCGGCCATGGCTGAGCGAGCCCTCCCAGTGCAATTCGATCGCTTTGGCGTAGATGGCCGTTGTTTCCTGGCTGACATGGCGCAGGACCTGTCCGACCTCGACCGGGCTCATCGGCGAGCATGGCGGTCGCGGCGCTATGGCGTAGCCGGTGAGCACCGGCCCGAGCCAGGCCCGCCCGCCGGCAAGCCCGGTAGACGACGGCGGTGATCGCCGGGGTGGTCAGGCCCACGATCGGGGCGTTGAGCCGTAAGAACACCTTCCGGCATGCGACCCGTGGTCGACCTCCGCGGAGGTAACCGACCAAGGCCTCCCCGACATCCACGGGTAGAGGGAGCCGCTCGTGGCGACGGGCCTTGCCGTTGTGAACCACGAGCTCGCCCGCCCGCCAATCGAGGTCGCCCAACTCCAGTGCGGCCACTTCGCCAGCCCGCAAGCCGAGCCGGGCGAGCAGGACGAGGACCGCCCGGTCGCTCCGGCCGACCAGCGTCTCGGTGTCGCAGCTAGCGACCAGCAAAGCCACCGCACCGGGGCCGAGTGCCCGGGGCAGGCTGCCCGCTCCCCAATGAGCGACCGTCGGCACCGCCGAGGCCAGCTGCCCGCTTGTGTGGCCGGCCAGGAACAAAAAACCGAGCAGCGACCGAAGCCCAGTGACGAGGTGCCCCGCCGAGGCGCCAGTCCGCCCGCGACACTCGCGAACTACGTACTCAGTGACCGACGCCGCCGACAGCTCGCTCAACTCAAGCACGCCAGAATGCTTGCAAGACGCGAGGAATTCCCGGCCCAGCCGCGTGTACTTGCCCACCACGGCGGGCGTCAACGCCCGCTCGCTGAGGAGGTAGCGACGATACTCCTCCACCACCAGATCCGCCTTGCCGGTGACCAAGACACCAGGAGGCGGCGCCACCCCCAAGGCGCGCAGGTACCCCATCAGCGGCATCACTGCTCGTACCGATAGTGCATGGTGATAGCCCTCGCGCCGGCGTGCCTCGAGGAACTCCTCCAACCGGCCCGGGGTCAACTCACCAACCGACAGCCCCCTGCTCGCCATCCAGCGGCTCACATGGGCCAACGTCCGCAGGTTCCGGTCCCTCGGCTGCACCTTGTAACCCTGAACCGCTAGATCCTGGCGGAACCCATCCGCGTACAACGCCAGCGGGCCCGTCACCCGAACTCGACATCCATCGCTCATCGTTGCCTCCTTCCCCGGGTCCATCCCGGCCGAGGAAGCATCGTTCAACGTCTCAAATTATGCGGCCCGGAGCCAGCTCACTGACCACTCGCCACCTGGCCCGTCTCACACTGCCACACCACCGCGGGACATAATCCGGGCCGACGCGTAATGGCTGAACGGCCACGAGTGGGCCAAGCGCCAGGCCCGGCGTGAGGGCCTCGTCTTCGGCGAGCTGGCCAACGGCTTTGCCTCCTGCGCCCAACCTGCCCGCCTCCAGGCCATTTGCGACCGCTTCGGGCCGGCTGACGTGCAGGGCTTTTTCGACCGCTGGGCCGCGGTGGTGCCGACGCCGTTCACCGCTGAAGACAAAGCGGCGGGGTACTTCTGGGAGCTCTCCATGCGCCAGGTGGAAGTCTCCCGCACCCTGGTCTTCGACGACCCCCGCCGGGCCAGGGGCTTCTTCGAGGCCCTGGTAACAGACAACATCGGCATCGGCCGTCCCGAGGAAGTCCGCGCCGTCTTCGGGCGCGAACGGCGCGGCCGGGGGACGACCCAGCCGTTCTCCACCCGTGTCTTTTCCCCAGGCACCGAGGTGCACCTCGACTTCTCCTACAAGCACAGCCGGGTCAAGCAGTACCTGAAGGAGGGCAGGGCGCTAAGGATCGAGACCGTGGTCAACAAACCGAAAGACATCGGGGTGCTCGCCCGTCTCGAGCACCTGCCCGAGCTCATCTCCAAGGCTCGTCAAGTCAACGACCGCCTGCTTAGGATCGAACGTGCCGGCCAGGGCTGTGCCATCGGCTCTGCGCTCTTTGAGCGCATCCACCAGCCCTACATGAGAGAGGGCCAACGAACCGGGGCTTTCCGCTTCGGGGACCAACGCGCCATGGCCCTGGCCGGCTCGCTCTGCCTGGTCGTCCACGCCGTCACCGGCTTCACCAACAAGAGCCTTCGCGGGCAGGTGGCCGGGCTCCTCGGCAAGGACTACAGCTCCGCCCAGATGAGCTACGACTTGCGCCGGCTCCGCCTCCACGGCCTTATCCAGCGTCAAGCCAAAACCAACTCCTATGCCTTGACCCCTGACGGCCAACGCGTCGTCATCTTTTACACCAAGCTCTACGGCCGCCTGCTCCGCCCGTTGCTCGAAGGGGACCAACCCCCAGCGCCGCTCGAGCTACGCCGCGCCCTGGCAACAATCTCGCGCATCACCGATGACTACGTCACGAACGCCAGGCTCGGCTTAGCGGCATAGCCAAACAGGAACAGCACAAAACTTGTCACAAGATCCAGAGACCCGAACCCCAAGAAGTTCTAGTGGTGAAGGTGGCGGTGAGCCGGTCACCAACGGGGTTGGCCGTCGCCTGGAACACGCCTAGAGCGCCGTTATAGGCACCGGTGCCTCCGATGACCGGCCCGCTCCAGCTGCTCGGCCCTGATGCCCCCGTTGATGGCCACTGGAGGGTATAGCTCACCACGAGCTGGCCCCGCCCAAGCAGCGTGACCGTGTCGTCGCAGAGGGCGGTAAGGCTGAAGCTCATGGTGCACTGCTCCAGGTCGCTGCCGACGGCCGCCCCGTCTTCTTTGAGCGACTCAAAGGCCAAGGTCCGGGTGCCTGGGGCCAGCGGGCCGGTCGGGACGGCGAACGTCTGCCCCGCAGGAGTGATGAACAGGTGCCTTGACGGATTGGTGCCGAGCATAAAGACGGTCTCGGCCCCAGCTTGTTTAAGAGCGTCCGCCGCGGCTGGAGGTGAGTACCCGGCAAAGCTGAGGATGGCCAAGCCGACAAGAGCCGCACTGGCGAAGGTTGTGGTCCGGCTCACTGGTTTGCTTCCTTTCCAGAGTAGACTAGCGATACAAGTAGCTTATATAACTAGTCACTGGAACTGCAAGGGATTTATCTTGGACCGGAACGCTGTGGACGTGGTCGCCAGCCTCAGGGAACTGAGCATCCAGTTCGACCACGTCGTGGAGGTGGCCGCGGTGCTTTACGGGCTCAACCGGACCGACATGCGTGCGCTCGACATCGTGGAGAGAGAAGGGCCGATCGCCCCCACCGACCTGGCCCGCAGGGTGGGGTTCACCACCGGGGGCACAACGACAGTCATCGACCGCCTCGAGCGAGCTGGCTACGTGGTGCGCCGTCCGGAGGGGTCCGACCGGCGGCGCCTACTCATCGAGGTCACCGACGCCACACGTGAGCGTCAGCGGGTGGTATTCCGTCCTCTCCTGCAGTTGGGCGAGGAGATCGCGAGCCGATACGACGACGGTGACCTGCAGACGATCCGCGGGTTCCTGGACGCAGTCAGCCGCGCCACCGCCAGTTACGCGGCAACGTTGCGCGGCTGATGTGCACTTCAGTGCGACGGCTCCTCTCGAAACTCATGACCGGCGGCCGTCACTGCAATGTGCGCACTGGTAACAACAGGACAACCGGACAAATGGGGCCCGCCTTATAGCCGTTAGGTAGCGCCCCATATTTTCCTCCAAGAACGCTCTGGCCAACCTGTCACCTGCCCGCGGTAGATGCCCCCAGTCCGGCGCTCTATGAAGCCAGTCGCTACGGTGAGTGTCACGAACATCAGCGAGTGCAAAACGATCGGAGAGGCGATGACGACGAAGTCCGATTTCTCGGCCGAAGAGTGGCAGCTCATTCTGGAAGCCCCCCCGAGTGCTGGCATGATCGTGGTCACGGCCCAACGCGGAGGGATCTTTCGCGAAACCATCGCTATGGCCAAGGCTTACGCCGAGGCGCGCCAACAGCATGGTGAGAGCGAGCTCCTGGATGAGATCGTGTCCGCTAAACCCGAACGGGATCACACTCACTACAATTCCCCCGACGAGCTCAAGCAGCATGGCCTACAGCACCTGCGCGATTCTGTCGAGGTGCTTGAGCGGAAGGCCACGCCAGTCGAGGTGGAGGAATACCGTCAGTTCATCGTCAACCTGACCCACAAAGTCGCAGCTGCCCACCGCGAGCACGGCCAAGACGTGAGCGAGCCCGAGCAGACGGCGATCGATGACATTGTGGCCGCCTTGAACGCGAACGCCGGCTAGGAAGTCTTTCGCGCCGTCTCGCCATCAAGAAGGCTTCGGGCCCGAGCTGAGCGTGCCGGTCCTCGACGGCGACCGCGACGTGGGGACGCCTGGACGTAGAGAGCGACCTGGTGGGCACGTTTGATGCGGATACCACCAGTTTCTTCGAAGAGGTAGGCGGGCGCCGGTTCTGATTAGGGGCGCCAGATCGCCCAGCTAGGGGCGGGAACTGTGTCAGCTCTTCAATGTCCCCGTGGACGGGCGCCCTATGGGCGATCGCGCTGACCAACCTGGGCTGCTCAGTACGCCGCTCCTCGGACGGTGACCCGGGCCCCCCTATGGCCACGCTCGAAGGCGGGGCTTGAGGGCCAACAGCACGGCCCCGTCGCAACCATCTCTGTTATGCCCGAAGATACCGAACCACTTCACCCCAGACAGCTGCTCAAAGGTTGAGGCCTCCGAGGGTTACCATCCCAGCTGACCGAGCCCAAACGGGCCCGGCTCGCGTGGCGGCCACGGTCGAGGGACGCGACCGCGCCCTTTCGCCATAGTCCTTCCGGAACTAGCCGGCGAACTTATTAGTCCGGCTATCGAGCAGGAGCACCAACCGTTGCTCCAGGCTGGGGCTGGGCTTGGCGCTCCCGGAGGCTGAGCTCTCGGTGGCATCAAGCTCTACTTCTGCCTGGCCCACCAGGAACCCGTAGCTGTCGCTGACGAGGTCCTCCTTCACGGTCGCGCCGGAACTGGTCTTCTCCGAAAGCACGACGCTGATCGTGCCCTCCGACCCGGCCTTAGTCGTTGACTGCCAAGGCGAGCCAAGACTCCTCGGCCGTTTCGAGGGCGGCCTGGGCCTCGGCCAGGTCGTGGCCCAGCGCGGCCATGTCCTTGTACTCAGACGCGGCCGCCAAAGCCTCGGTTAGGCGCGTCACTTCGTCATGCAGCCGAGCCATTTCTCTTTCTGCGTCGCGGAGAAGCCGGGCCTGCCGCGAGGGGTTCACGCGTGGTCGCCCAGGTGCGCTTAGGCTGTCGGCACCGTCGGTGCTTGCGGCGGTGGACCTAGAGGGAACAACGCGTGAACTTTGCTCGTTGGGCCGAGCCTGCCTACCTACCGCCCGGTCAACCCAGCCGGCCACTCCGCCCGGGACTTCCGCAACAGCCCCCTCTGGCCCCACTTCCACCAAACGGTCCGTGACCCGATCCAGGAACGTGCGGTCATGGCTGACGACTAACAGCGCCCCCGGCCAATCCTCTAAAAAGTCTTCCAGGGCTCGCAGAGCGTCCAGGTCGAGGTCGTTGGTGGGTTCGTCCAGGAACAGGACATTGGGCCTGGACGCGGTGAGCAGCAGGATTTGCAACCGGCGTCTTTCACCTCCGGACAATGTCCCTACGCGGGCGAAGGATAGGTCGCCGTCGAAAAGGAACCGTTTCATCAGGTTAATGTCCTCGGGTGACCCCGGCTGACGGTACGGGCCGGCAACCAGGTCCCTCACTGTGGCATCAGCGTCGAGGTCGGCCGTCAGCTGGTCGTGGTACCCCGCTACTACGGTCGGCCCCGTCTCTACCACGCCTTCAGTCGGCTGGATCCGCCCGGCCAGCAGCTGGAGCAGGGTCGTCTTGCCCGCACCATTGGCACCCACCACGCCGAGGCGCTCCCGCCGCCCCACGACCAGGTCGACGCCGGAGAGCACGTTGGGGCCGTCCTCGTAGCGGAAACCCGCTCCGATGCACTCCACGACCTTGTCGCCCAGGCGAGGGACGCCGAAGTTGGCTTGGAACTCAGCCGTCCCGGGCGCGGGGGCCGGTCGTCCCTCGATCAAGCGCAAGGCCGCCTCGACCCGGGCCTGCGGTTTACGGGACCGCGCCTGGGCGCCCCGGCGCAGCCAAGCAAGTTCCCTGCGGGCCAGGTTGCGCCGAGTGGCCTCAGCTGACGCGGCCTGAGCTTCGCGCTCGGATCTGGCTGCCAGGTAAAGCTCGTAGCCTCCGTCGTGAAAATAGGCGTGCCCCCGGTCCAGCTCCAACACCGTCGTCGTAAGCCGGTTCAACAAGTGCCGGTCGTGGGTCACCAGCACGAGGCCACCACGAAAGGAGCTCAATCGGTCTTCCAGCCAGGCCGCCGCGCCCAAGTCCAGGTGGTTGGTGGGCTCGTCGAGGACGAGGAGCTCGACGGGGTGAGCCAGTAACCGAGCCAGCGCCACACGTTTTCTCTGGCCGCCGGAAAGGGCCCTGGTGCTGGTACCCATCTGAGGGCCTAGGCCCAAGCGGCTCAGGGCGGCTTCCGCCTCCCAACCTTCGCCCACGGCTGCTTGAACCGTCCCGTCAGGCAGCTCGGGCTCCTGGTCCAAGAACCCGATCCGCGTGCCTCGCCCGCGGCGCACTACGCCGGCGTCAGGGACGTCCTTACCAGCCAGGACCCTGAGCAGAGTGGACTTGCCTGTACCGTTCACACCCACAACGCCGACCCGTTGACCGTCGGCAACGGTCATCGACAGCCCTTCAAAGAGCATGCGCCCGACTCGGCCGACGGCTACCTGCTCCATGTCCACGAGAACAGTCACGAGGGCATCAAGATACCCGCCAGCCCACCTATGACCCACGGGCTTGACACCTCGCTACCTCGCGGGTACATTAGTGAAGTAATGAACCAACGAACATCTTTATGGGCAGCCAGCGCCTGGGGAGCGGTCCGTGCTCGATGACGGAGCGCCGCTCTTCTCCCAGATCGCCGATCTCCTCTCTGAGGAGATCGCCGACGGCGTCCTCATCGAGGGAGACCGCGTCCCATCGACCAACGAACTGGCCGCCTACCACAGGATCAACCCCGCGACTGCGGCCAAGGGGCTCAATATGTTGATCGACGACGGGCTCCTTGAAAAACGCCGGGGTATCGGGATGTTCGTGGCTCCCGGCGCCCGAGCGAAGTTGCTGGACGTCCGCCGCGAACAGTTCGCGGCTCGTTACGTCGAGCCGCTGGTCGCCGAGGCCAGCCGCCTCGGTTTGGGAACCGAGGCGCTAGTCGACCTCATCATCGCTTCGCATAACAGCAATATCAGCAACGGCAAAGGAGGCGCCAAGTCATGACACCGGCGATCTCGGTGACCGGCCTGACCCGGCGCTACGGCGACTACACGGCGCTCGACGACGTGACCTTGGAAATCGAAGGCCCGACCATCACGGGGCTGTTGGGTCGCAATGGCGCGGGCAAGACCACCCTGCTCCGCATCCTCGACGCCCAGGAGTTGCCATCGGCTGGCACTGTGCATGTCCTCGGCGCAAACCCGATCGAAAACGATTCCATCTTGCGTCGCATGGTGTTAGTCCGTGAGGACCAGCAGTTCCCGGACTTCAAGGTCGTCCACGCTCTGAGGGCGGCGTCGTGGTCCTATCCCAACTGGAGCCCGGAACTGGCCGAGACGCTGCTCGGCGAGTTCGACCTGCCGACCAATCGTCGGATCAAGCGGCTCTCCCGGGGGATGCGCACGGCCCTTGGCATCGTGATCGGGTTGGCCGCTCGAGCAGAGGTGACGCTATTCGACGAACCGTACGCGGGCCTGGACGCCGTCGCTCGTCAGATGTTCTACGACGCGTTGCTGGCCGAGTATGCCGAGCATCCCCGGACGTTCCTGCTGTCGACACACCTGATCGACGAGGCCGCAGACCTGCTTGAGCGGGTGGTGATGATCGACAAGGGGCGGATCGTGCTGGACGCGGCCACCGACGACGTCCGCGGCGCAGCCACGACGGTGAGCGGCCCGACCGCCACCGTCGAGGCGTTCGTCGCCGGTCGCCCAATCTGGGACCGCCGTCGGCTCGCATCACAGGAGTCGGTCGTGATCGGGGAGACCCTTGACGCCGGCGACAGGGTGCGAGCCCGGGAGATGCACCTGGACCTGGAACCTCTGTCGTTGCAGCAGGTGATGGTCCATGCGGCCGGTCGAGCTATCGAAGACTTCAAGGAAAGGACGTGCGCATGAAGACCCTGGTCAACGTAGCCCGATACCATCTGCTTGACCGCCTCGGCTATTTCGTAATGCCCTGGGCCCTCCTGGCGTTCGTGTTCGCCGTCAATTTGGTAATCGTCGGTGTGGTCCCGAAGGGCCCTAACCAGAACATACCCGTAGGCGGTCTTGCCAGCTTTTACATCATGATCCTCGTCCTCGGTTTGCTCAGTACCAATCGCTCCCTCCCGTTCGGGCTGAGCCTCGGCGTTAGCCGCCGCTCTTACTTTGTCGGCACCGCCAGTCTCGCAGTCGTGATGGCCGTCGTATACGGTCTGGCGCTCACCATCCTCCAGGTAATCGAACGCGCTACCGCCGGGTGGGGCATACACCTCCACTTCTTCCGTGTGGGCTACCTGTTGTCGGGACCGTGGTACCTCACCTGGCTGACGTCTTTCGTTGGGCTGACGCTGGTGTTCGTCTACGGCAGCTGGTTCGGCCTTGTTTACCGGCGATGGAACATACCTGGACTGCTGGCTTTCATCGTTGGCCAGGTCACCGTGCTGCTCGCCGGAGCACTGATCGCCATTTGGGCCGACGCCTGGACGAGCATCGGCCAATTCTTCACCACCCTCAGCGCGTTGGGATTGACCGGCGTGCTAGCGGTACTCGCAGCAGCGTTATTTGCCGGCGGGTTTGCAACGATCCGCAGGGTGACCGTCTGAGCGCTGAGTCCCGCCGGGACGGATCGTCTGAATTGGCGTGGAGAGAAAGGAGAACCGCATGACCGAAGACGCTGGTTGACCTGTTCGATGGGCGGGAGCAGCTTGTCGTGTACCAGTTCATGGACAACGGGCCCGACGCGTTCTGCCCCGGCTGCACCCACTTCACGAACAACGTCTCCGATCTCACCTCCCTTCACAGCACGGGGGTCACGTTCGTGACAGTGTCCAACATGCCGCTCGACCAGAATCCAGGAGTACAAGGCCCGGATGGGATGGAAGGTGCCGTTCGTCTCCTCGCGCGGCAACGGCTTCGCGGCCGGCACAGGCGCCGGGGACCTCTTCAGCCTGACCGTGTTCCTCCGCGACAGCGACGATGTCTACTTGACGTACTCGACCACGGCTCGGGGGGTGGACCGCCTACTTTTTTCCAACAACATCCTGGATCTCACGCCGTACGGCCGGCAGGAGGACTGGGAGGATTCGCCTCCTGGGTGGCCGCAGCACCCCACATACGGGTAAGCCAGGACCCCACGCCGCCACCGGTGCCGTCGTGCCTGTCGCGTTTGCGCCGCGGCCTGGGCCGCGAGGCTCTGCGGCTGCGTCTAGCACTTTGACGTTTTGATCGATCGCGCAGCAGCAACCATCGCGTCGTGGGGAATTAAAGAGGCGCAGGAATGAAAGCTCATGGAAAGGCGTCCGTTGACCACAAGTGAGTTCTATTTGGATGAGGACCGTGCCCCAGAGATCCGGTGGGACCAGGGTGCGGTGGGTCAATGGCGCTGGCTAAGCCAGGATCGCGCTGGTGCACTCGTACGCTCACTGGCCATCACCCCGGGTGAGGAGGCAGTCACGCCATTGATCACGATTGGGCACGATTATGTGCTCGCCATTGCTCTTGCCCAGGCACTTGAAAGTATTAGTTCAGACGGGCTCGATGCCATTGTCACCTTTGAGGAGGTCCAAGGCGACGTTCTGGATCTGGTCCAATTGCCGCTGCGCCCGGGTCACCCAAACCGCAGAACGCTTACTCTTGAGCTCGACGACTTGGAGGGGATGACAGGTCGCATTGTCATTCGGTGCCTTGCCGGGCCGAATAATGATCCAACTAGTGATTGGCTAGCGATAGAGAACCTCGCCATTGGTAGGTCAGACCGCTTGGCTCTTCTGTCGGCACGGAGCCACAAACGATGGCGTACGGCAAATGAGATCGGACATTTCACTCAGGCATTCGAGCATCCACTATTCGCCTATTGTCGCTCGCAGCTCCTTACAGGCGAAGTCACGCAAGACAGCAGTCCGCTCCTCGAGGGGAAGCCTGCGTCACATCTCGAACACCCCCAAAGCGGGCCTCGAGAGAACGCCTTCACCTTTGGCTTACGCTATCTCCAGGACTTGATGCCGGCGAAACCCCCGGATTTCGCCCAGAGGCTTAAGGGAAAGGCCGAAGCTCAGGACAGAGTTAGAATTCTATCGGTCTGCTCAGGCAAAGCAGAGGCGGAGGAGTCTATAATTGCGGGCCTCGACAACGTTGAGCTAACTCTTTTCGACATCAACGAGCAGCTAATGAACGCCGCGGTTACGCGCCTTAGGCCGCGGGTTGAGACCATCGGCGTTATTGGTGACATCAACCAGCTTGGTGCAAGCGGTCTGGAGCCCGGCTTCGATATCATAATTTGCGTATCGGGACTCCATCACATAGTGGAGCTTGAAACGGTATTGCTGGCTGCAAACGCGCTCCTCGCACCTGAGGGAGAGTTCTGGCTAATTTGGGAAACCATCGGTCGAAATGGGAACCGCCTATGGCCGGAAGCGCTGGATATGGCGAATTCGCTATTCACTTCACTCCCGCCTGAGCTTAGGCGCAACTGGTATACGGGCAGGATTGATAAACTGTTGACCGATGTAGACTTTTCCGCACCGAGCTTCGAAGGTATTCGCAGCTCTGAGATCGACCAGATGATGCTCGACGTATTCTGGCCGGTAGAACTCTACCGTCGGAATTGTTTTCTATGGCGGTTGATTGACCCGACCTATTCACAGAACTATGATCTCACCAATGACAAACATGTGTCGGCTCTTTCAGGCTTGGTAGAAGCCGAATACGCATACTGGCGACAGGGCGGACGACCAACAGAGACTAACAGCATTTATCGACGACGCTAATTGGACCATGCCCGTCGGTGTGGTTGTCGAGTACCTCGGGCCCGCAACAGAAACACGCGCCGCACTGCTCCGTTTTGACGTGCGAGAAGCCGAAGGGCCGACATCGCCACTCCGGAGGTGATAGCCGTAGTCAGGGAGCCTTGAGGCTGCCGAGGTGGGCGAGTGTGTCAAAGGCTTTTTCCATGAGGTCGGGTAGCTCGGGGGTGCCGTCGTTCTCGGTCCAGGTGAGGACCGCGGTGGTTGCTGCGCCCAGGCAAGCCGCGACCACGACCTTGGCCTGAAGGTCGGGGCCGCGGCCCAGCGAGCCGTCGTCGAGGGCCTCGAGGATCATCTCTTGGGTGGCGACCTGGTTGGCCCAAAGGCGCTCGCGGAGGGCCGGGGTGGAGATAATGAGCTTGTTCTGGGCGAACATCGTGTCGCGCTCGGAACCGTAGACCTGCCGCAGTCCTTCGAGCATTGCGGTGCGGACCCGCTTAAGGAGCGGTTGGGTAGACGGCGTGCGAGCGATCAGCCCGACGATGAGGGGGTCGTAGCTGTCCGACAGGGCTACGTCCTCCTTGGCCGGGAAGTAGCGGAAGAACGTCATATGCGACACACCTGCGGCGGCCGCGATTTGCTCGACGGTAGTGGCCTCGTAGCCTTGCTCACTGAACAAGCGCAGCGCAGATGCGCGCAGGCGGTCACGGGTGGCGGTCTTCTTGCGCCGCCGCCAGTCCATTTCGGGCTCGGTCACCTTGTCATCGTCGCGTACCTGCCAGCTCGGAGGTCGCGGCTGGAGGTTGCGGGGGCGCTTCGGTGTCGGAGGTGCCGCGCCCGGGCAGATAGCGCAGGCTCGTGAGCACGGCGCCCGCGGCGACGCCAGCGCAGAGGAGCATGACCGTGCTCAAGCCGTGGAGGAACGCCACGCCTGCCACGGCTCGGAGGGCTCGGCCCCTCGATGGCAGGTGGCTCCCTACCTGCATGGCCCGGGTAACGGAGGCGCGGGCTGCCTCCGGCACCGCGCGGGCAGCGTGGCGAGGGTAGGCCGGAGATGCCTCGCGTAGGCGCTTGAAAGCACGCTGCCCAGCACAGCGACGGCGACCGCCCCGCCGACCTGGCGCAGAGCGCTGTTGAGCGAGGCACCAGTCCCGGCCTCGTCGCCGCCCACGGCTTCCATGACTACGCTCATCGCTGCGGAGATGGAGACGCCGGTCCCGAGCCCGCTTACCGCCAGCCCAGCCGCAACGAAGTCGTAGCTCGTGGCGATGTGGACCTGGCTCAGCATGACGAGGCCCGCTGCCAGCAGGGCCAGCCCGGCGGCAACGGTCACCTTGGTGCCCGCTGCTCGCGCGACCCGGTCGGCCGCGCTTCCCCCGACGAGCAGGCCACCCATCAACGGGAGAAGCTTCAGCCCGGCGCTGATCGGGTCGTCGCCGGCCACGCTCTGGAGGTACTGGGGGAAGAAGAACAAGATCGCGAACAGCGCCACCGACACGGCGACAGTGGCCGCCGTGCCCCAGGAGAACCGCCGGTCCCTGAAAAGCGCCGGGTCGACGAGGCGGTGCGCGGCGCCCCGCTCGTGTAGCACGAAGGCACCGAACAGGGCCGCCGACCCTGCCACGAACTCCATTGTCTCGGCGCTCGTCCAGCCGTGCTCGGGGCCAACGATGAACCCCCACACCAGGCTGACTATGGCTGCGGCGGACAGCAGGGCCCCGAGGAGGTCAAGCGGTTGGGGGTCGGGGTTGCGGGACTCGGGCATCAAGACAGCTCCTGCAGCCAGGGTGAGGCCGGCTGCCGGCACGTTTACCCAGAACACCGACTCCCACGAGAAGTGCTGCAGCAAGAACCCGCCGATGACCGGCCCGAGCGGCAGGCCGAAAGCGACTCCTGCGGTCAGGATGCCGACCGCCTTTTGCCGTTCGTCGTCCTCGAAAGCCGCCGGCACGACGGCTAGGGACAGTGGGAACACGACCCCGCCGGCCAGCCCCATCAACGCCCGGGCCGCGATCAGCTCTCCCACCGAGCCGGAGAGCGCGGACCACAGCGACGCCGCCAGGAACACGGCCAAGCCGGCCAGGAGCAACCGTTTGCGCCCGAAGCGGTCGCCTACCATCCCGGCGGTGAGGATGACTCCAGCGAAGGCGAGCGAGTAGGCGTCGTTCAGCCATCGGAGGTCGCTTGTGCCTGCATGGAGCGCTGCCGATATGGCTGGTAGCGCAATGTTCAGGATCGTGAGGTCCAGGCTCACGACGACTACCGACAGGCAGGTGACCCCCAGCATCCACCATCGTCTCGGCTGCACTATAGCCGCCTATGTTAGTGACTAATATATTAGTCTATAACATACCACGGCACATGACTCACTGTGGCGTTCGGCTCTCCGGTCTCCCGTTTTCCGAGGCCGGTCGCTCGGCGTCCTGCGGCTTTTGCCCCTGACCGGTTGCCGCCACCCCGTAAGGCGGTTGGGACTCCGGCCCGCGCGCTGACGTCGCGGTCCAACTCCTCAAAGAGTTGCTCGCCCGCCTCCAGGCCGAAGGAAAGCTCCGTGGCGACTTCGACCCAGGGGTGATGGCCGTGGCGGTCCGAGGGGCCATCGACTCAGTGCCGTACCCGCTGGCCCGTGACCCGGGCCTCGACGTCGACCATTACGCGAAGGAGATCGCCACCATTTTCGACCTGGCGACGCGGGTCGCAGACTGAGCGCCACAGGCAATCACGAAGATGACGGCCATGCTCGGCTTCACGCTCGCCTCGTTTATCCTCGACTCCATACGCCTCTTGCGGGCCAAACACCATCTCTATGAGGAGGGCCGGCCTACTCGACTGGGCCGTCTCTGATACCTGGTGTAAAAAGGTGGCCGGGCCTGCTGGCGGATAGGCAATGCGACCTTTTGCCCGGAGGGCAAGAGACCTTCCGGGCCAGTCCAGGGGCGTAGCGTGCTGCGACGCACCTAAGTCACCCCTCCTCGAGGGCAGGAGCCCCTCTGAGACCGGACGCTCGAAGCCTAACTTTCCGAGCGCCCTTTGCATGTCGACAAGGACGGCCCTCAGTTGGGCCGAGGAACTGCTTCATCTCTGGGACCGATATAAGATGGGGCTGAAATGGAGGGCGGCGCGCTACTCCTCACGGCCACCATCACTCCCCAACCGGGAGTGCCGCATTTGCGCGTGACTGACACGGCGCAAAGGCGCCAGGAGTACCTAACTTCGCTGGCTTTTGCCATCGCGCTGGACCGGAGGATAATCACAACGATTGTCTTCGCGGAGAACAGTGGCTCAGACCTTTCGGCCTTCAAGAGTCTCGCTGAGCGAGACGACCGTGTCGAGTTGCTCAGCGTTGAGCCCAGGCCGATTGAAGCCTCCTGGGGGCGGGGCTACATGGAAACGTGCCTCGTACTCGATGCGGCAAGGACATCACAGAGAATTGGCACCTCGACCGGTCTACTGTGGAAAACGACAGGGCGCTATGTCGTGAACAATATTGCCCGCATAATTGCCAAGGCGCGGCCTGGCAAAGACCTCTACCTGAACCTGCGAACGTACCCCCGGCCGTGGGTCGATATGTGGGTTTACGCAACGAACGCACGCGGATTGCAGTTGCTCCAAGAGAGCCTACCTCAGATGGCCGAGACGCCCGATCAAGCATCGGAGCAGCGTCTTTACGGTATTGTCCGCGACCTCATGGACCGCGGGGAACAGATCCAACCGCGCCTGGACATTGAACCGTTTATAACAGGAATCCGCGGCTGGGATGGGCGTCCCTACAACAGCATAAGGCAGCGGACCAAATGGGTCTTACGGTCGGCGACGAAGTGCCTAGCACCAAACATTTGGATCTAAGCCCTGCTGAGAACGGCGGGCCTCGGCGCAAGAGACAGGAACTGGTGCACCAGGAAGCCTCGTGGGACGAACTCATCGCGCGCAGCAGCGCGCCCGCACGCGGGAGTGAGGCAGCGTGACGACTGCGAACGCGAAAGAAGGCCCCTCGCGGGGCGGCTCTGCATTGATGCTTCTGGCAGTGGCCGAGTTGATAGAAGTGATTCCTTCTCCGAGGTTACGGTTTCGGCTCTAAGGGCACGGCACGCCCTCCGCTGGCAGCGCGATCGTCATCCTCACCGCTCAAATTTCCTACCACATGAGGCCTCATTAATCCGCTACGTACAATTAGAAATTACTGCCCGCTTCGTGGCGCAGCGCTTTAGCCGCTAGCTGCCCTCGGTTCCTGAGCCTAATTTATCGAAAACGCTGCTCAAGTGGCTCTTCACAGTGGGAACGAGATGAAAAGGCGCTCGCTATTTCCCCACTGGTGGCCAAGTAAAAGTCCCCACCCCCGGGGTCAGTTCAGGTCAGCGGCCACCTCCTTCAGTTAGCTCAGAGACAGCGACCGGCTCGTCGCAATGGGGACATGGGCGCCCCGGCCCAGCGACCTCATGAAGCTCCGGCAGTCAGGCAGTACTGCTCGCCCATAGCCCGTGCGCCGCAGCCGTCGCACTCATAGACGCTGACAGCTCGTTTTGACCCCTTGGGCGGGAGGGGCGCCTGGGGGCAGCGGGCAGATGACGGCGACGCCAGGCAGCCTGGCGGCAAGCGTCCGAGCAGTGCTGGCGACGCCCGGCAGGCAAATAGCCGGTCCCGCAGACCGGGCACGGCCGTATCGTTACGCCATCGTTACGCGACGGGGGCTCAGCGGGCACGGAGCCTGCCTCCTGGCCCGGCTCGGTGAGTGCGGGCTTCGCGCATGCGGAACGACTCGCCGTCGGTGACGACGACGATGCTGTGGTGCAACAGCCGGTCGAGGAGCGAGACAGCGGTGGTCTCGTTGGGCAGGAACCGGCCCCAGTCCTCGAAGGGCCAGTGGCTGGCGATGGCCAGGGAGCGTCTTTCGTAGGCGGCGGCGACGAAGCGGAACAGCAACTGGGCGCCGGTGTCGTCGAGCGGGGCGAAGCCGACTTCGTCGCAGATCACGACGTCGGCCCGCAGTATGGACTCGATGACCTTGCCGACCGAGTTGTCGGCCAGGCCCCGGTAAAGCGTCTCGACGAGCTCGGTGGCGACGAAGTAGCGCACCTTGTAGCCGGCGTCGACGGCGGCGTGGCCGAGGGCGATCAGTACATGGGACTTCCCGGTGCCGGGCGGGCCGACGAAGCACGGGTTCTCCTTGGCCCGCACCCATTCCAAGCTGGCCAGGTAGTCGAGGGTGGCCCTCGGGATGCACGAGGCGGAAAAGTCGAAGTCCTCGAATGTCTTTTTCACCGGGAAGTTGGCTGCTTTCAGCCGGGCGGCGGCCATGGAGGCGTCCCGGGCGGCCACCTCGGCCTCGACCAGGGCGCGCAGGAGGTCCTCGGGTGCCCAGCGCTGGGCCTTGGCGTCCGAGCAGCTCGGGGGCCAGCCGGCGCAAGGTGGCCAGCTTGAGCCGCCGCAGGCCGGCCTCCAGGTCGGCTGGCAGGGCGGGGCGGTGGTGCTCATGACGCCCGGCCTCGGTCGGTGGCGTAGTCGGCCAGGCGGCCGGCGGGGGACCTTGGGCAGGTCGACCACCAGGGCCTCGCCCG
The DNA here is from genome assembly GCA_963749305.1 of uncultured Acidimicrobiaceae bacterium. Classification (GTDB taxonomy): domain Bacteria; phylum Actinomycetota; class Acidimicrobiia; order Acidimicrobiales; family Palsa-688; genus Fen-671. Next base: position 773,159 of record CAVVMN010000004.1, on the reverse strand, counting down.
GCTTGGCCGGCCTCGGGGCGCCCTTGCCGGCGGCCAGGATGGAGCGCACGTCGGCCGCCCTGAAGCGGGAGAACTCGACTGCCCGGGCCAGGGCCGCCACCAGTGCCTCGCGGCCGTGGGCCGCCTCCAGGCCGGCCAGTTCCTCCAGTTCGGTGCCGAGCTTGGTCACCCCGGCGGCGGCCGCCGCCTTGATGAAGGCCTCGCCCACTTCTCCCAGGGCACATATGGCTTTTTCGGCCGCCGTGCGGGGGCGGGGCCGGCGCTCGGGGGCGCCGGCGGGCCCGCCGTAGTGCTCGTCTTTTATCGACGCCTCGCCGGGGCGGCCAGGTCGTGGGTGGCCACCACCTCGCCGAAGTGGAACAGGCGCACCTCGGCCCCCAGCACCTGGACCTCGACCGTCCGGCCGATCAGCTTGGTCGGCACCGAGTAGCGGGCACTGCCAAAGCGCACGACGGCCAGGCGGTCCACCTTGCGAGAGGCCACTCGGCGAAGCGACGGCCGCAGCGACGGCAGCTCGCCCAGCAGGGGCCGCTCGGCCTCCAGGCGCTCGGCCGGCACGGCGCATGTCTCCGAGTGCGGGCGGCCGTTCACCTCGTCGCACCAGGCCCGAGCCGCCTCGTTGGCCCGGGCCAGCTCGGCCACCGCCAGTTCTGCGGGCACGACCAGGTCGGACTTGGCGTAACCGACCAGGTTCTCGACGATCCCTTTTGACTCGGGGTCGTGGCCCTCACAGAAGTCGGGCCGGAAGCCGTAGTGCGCTGGCGAAGCGGACGTAGGCCGGCGTCGGCACGACGACGTTGGCGACGACGCCGCCCTTTAGGCAGCCCATCCGGTCGGCCAGCACCACCTTGGGCACCGCCCCCAAGGCCTCGAAGCAGCGGGCCAGCATCTCAAAGGTCGTAGCAGCCTTCTCGTCGGCGGCAAAACGCACAAAGCGCCAACGGGAAAAAGCCATCACGGCACAGAAGATGTGCAGGCCCGCCTCGGCGCCCCAGTCGATGACGAGCACCTCGCCGGGTGCCCAGACACCCGGCCGCCGCCCCCGGTGGTTGCCGGCCCGCCAGGCCCGCTTGGCCTTGGCCACCAGGCGCCTGAAGTTGCGGGCCGAGCCGGCATAACCGGCGGCCCTGGCCTCGGGCAGCAGGCGTTTGGCCGATATGCGGGCCGAGGTCCTGGCCACCCGCTCGGCCACCACGTCGGCCACGACGTCGTAGTTGTGCCGGCGAGCCACCCTGGAGCTGGTACCTGCGGCCGGGCCGAGCACAGCCCTCTTTACTGTCTTGTGGTCGACGCCGCAGATGGCGGCGGCGCCCCTGTAGCTGCCGACGTCGTTGTAGGCAGCGATCATGTCCATGCGTTCCCTCTCCGACTTCAATGGAGTGTCCTCCGGGTGGTCGGTGCGGATGGGTACCGACACCGTGGCCGCCCGGAGGGCCACGCTTGGTGGATGCTCAGAGAGGGGTGGGGACTTTTACTTGGCCACACGCGGGGACATCGACTTGGCCACACGTGGGGAGTTTTTCATGGCCACGGACACTATTTCGGCGTTGGTCAGGTGCTGACCTACAAGCGACACGACCCTTTTCTCGACACGGTCAGGCTTTCCCAGCCGAATTGAGCCCGGGAGTGGCTGCCCCGTCCTCGGCTGGCGTAGGCGACTGCCTGGTCGAGCGCGAGCGCCTCGCCCTCAAACCTCGACTGCTCGAAAACGGCTTGTCCCAGGACGGCGTGCATCTCCGCCAGGGCGGGTGCTAGCTCGGCACCAGCTGGGCTCGGCGCACAGAGCCCGTCAGGTCTCGCCTGCGCTCGCTGGCCCCGACGAGCCGGACCGCTGGGTCGTTCGTTCGCGGGGTGATCACGAACTTCTCTGAAGTAGCCATTTGCATTCTCCTTAACGGAGTACTCACAGGCGAAGGGCGACAACGCTCACAAGGAACTGCGCGGCGCGCCGCACTATCGCAACCAACACCAGTGAGTCGGCCTTGGTCGCCGAGACCGTCAGGTTTTACAACGTGGGCGTCAGTGACCCGCCTCGTGGCGACCCGCCTCGTCACCTTCGTGCTCAGGTCTTCGCGGCGTGCTCATGTCTTCTCGGTGCCGCCGGAAGGCTCCTCCAGGTAGACGAGCCCGTTGCCGTCTGGGTCCGCAAAGAAAAACATCGGCGGTGCCCCGTCAAGGTGCAGCACCTGGTCGTTGTGAAGCGTGGCTCCCGCGTCGCGCAGGCGAGCGTGCGCCGCCTCGGCATCCGTAGTGCCAAGCCGCACGGCCACTGGGATCTCGCTGTCAGGAGGCAACAGAACCAGGCCGACGCTCGAGCCGGGTGGGACCACCTCGACCAACCTCGCGCCTGGCCATACCTCGATGTCGGTGCGCAGCTTGCAGCCGAGCACCTCGGTGTAGAACCGCAACGCCTGGTCCTGATCGGCTACGGGCATCGTCACACTCAGCACTCTCGTCGTCATCGTCATACCGGTTGCGACGATCGCCGTCCCAGAGAATCATCCGACCGGCGGCGATGCGGTTCCCAATCGCCCACATGGCAGGAACAGAGGAACCGAGTGACCATCATCGCCGCGAGCGGTGTCGCTGCCCGCGGTCATCGAGCTTTCGGGGGACCGGAGCACGTCGTGGCGATCGCCGACGTGGATGGCGCCCAGGCACATAGGTACCCAAACGACGGGGTCTTTGGAGGATCGTCGTCAGCTGTAATGTGCATTCGTCTCCCCGAGTACTGGAGTGAGCCGTGGACGCCGTCGAACGCGGGATGCAGGTGCGCACCTTCGTCGAGGAAGTGTGGAATGCCCGGAACTACCGGGCCGCTGCCGATCTGTACGCAGAGACATACGTCAACCCCTTCGGTTCCGGGCCGGCGGCCAGGGTAGAGCCGATCCGCCGCTATCACGAGGCGTTCCCCGACCTACACATCGACATCGAGGAGCTGATCGTCGCGGGCGACACCGTCGTCCTGAGGGCCACCTTTCGGGGGACCGACACCGGTGGATATGCGGGAAGGGCCCCGACCGGCCGAGCGGTGCACGAGTGGGTGGTCACGATTATGCATTTCGGAGCCGATGGGGTCGTCCGGGAGTGGGTCGGTGCTGACAAACTCGGATTGTTTATCCAACTCGGAGTGCTGGACGACCCCTGGCCCCTATAGACGCTCATTCACGACCCGAGCCGGGCGCGACCGCAGATGTCCAGCAGCCTTCGGTGCGACCGACGAGGGAAGCGAGCGCAGTTTGTCGCACCACTTGCGGCTCGGGCGGCACCACCTCACCATTGTGCTCCCCACGCCGGGCGCCAGGTGCCCTAAGTCGTCATGCAGCCGCAGACAGCGTCAGCGGCCCGCCAGTCGCTTGAGGGGCCCGAAGCGCTTTTCGAGCGGACCTCGTGTCCGGCATGGGCCGCACAAAGCCAGCGAGGAGCTACGTCCGTCGTCTCCAGGATCTTGGAATGCCTACCTTGGAACCTCGCCTCGGCCCGCAATAGGAAGCTCCGATCCACGCAACTACAAGCTCGTACTCGTGGGGGCCTGCCCCGAGGGAACTTGTAGAGCAAGTAGAGCGTCACAGTCTCCTGTTACCTTCTGGCCGTGGTCGTTAGAGAGTGCAGTCAATGCGGACGGATGTTCCAACCGTCAAGCCGTCACCGACGTTGCCCTTCATGCCGAGGCCGTGATCTATGCGCTTGCGGCAACGAAAAACAAGTCAAGTCGGCCATTTGCAGTTCCTGCCGAACTGAGGTCGGAGAATCGAATGGGAATTGGAGAGGCGGCCGCACACGTCACAAGGCCGGCTACGCCATGGTGCGCGTTCCCGGGCATCCCCGTGCAGGCACCAGCCCCTATGTGTTTGAGCACATTCTGGTTGCCGAGCAGTTACTGGGCAGGTACCTCGTAGAGGGAGAGCCCGTCCATCACATCAACGGCGTCCGTGATGACAACCGCCCCGAAAACCTCGAACTGTGGACGCGACCTCAACCCTCTGGTGTCCGAGTGAGTGACGCTATCTCTTGGGCGCGCCAAATATATGAGCTTTACGTGGCGGATGGTGCACCTCCAACGGTGCTCACGGTTCCCCCTGAGCACCCTTGGAGGTGGCGGGAATTGAACCCGCGTCCTTCAACCCCTCACCGAGTCTTCTCCGAGCGCAGCCAGTGACTTTTGTCGACCACCGGCTCGCCACTGGCGCCGGCCGGCAGTCCTAGCCAACTTTGATTTTCCCTACAGCCGATTGGCGCAACCGTAAGGTAAGCCCCGCATTATGACGCCCGCTACTGACCCGCAGGGCTGGGGTCAGACGGACGGGCCACAATTAAGCAGCCAGCGCTAGACGCGCATTGCCTTGATTGGCATTTATTGGTTTCCCAGTTGTTTTACGTGGCATCCGGGGACCACGGCTCGCTTCTCTCGGGTCGACAGCCAAAGTCGAAACCTGTCACCCCCATGTCAATGTGCTGAGCCCTCCACTGTACCGGAAACGCAGATCAGGCGTACCCCGAGGGAGCTGGGGCCGGGGGCGACAACGGGGCCCAGGTCCGCCGAGGCACGGGGGTACCCCGGGCCACCATGGCGGATATGTCTGCAGCCAGGATGACACCGACGGTGGCGCCGTGGGCGACGATGGGCAAAGCTGACCCGGGCCTGCCGGCCAGGGCCAGCGCCGGCTGTTCCGGCCCAAGTGGTGCCTGCCCTCCCGGGACCGGGGGCGCCAGCGGGAGCGCCACGTCCTGGGCCCGGACGGAACCCTGCATGCTGGGCGGTACCGCCGCCAGCTGTTGGGCAGTCACGACACCTTTCCAGGTTTCGCCGCCCCACACTTCCAGCAGGAAGGCTGCCTCTGGGTAGCGGTTTACCCACTCGTTCCAGAATGCGCTCACGGTCAGCCAACCCGGCGCCAGGACGGCCGACCGCATGATGTCCGAGACGTGGGCATCGCCCAACACGTGCTGCGCTCGCCCAGCGAGTTGTTCCCTCTTGGACGATGAGATGACGAACCAACCCATAAGCAGGAGGACGATGCCGTCCAGAGGGTCGCTCTCATCGAAGGCCAAGAGACCGAGAAGCCCGCACGCCGCCCCCAGAACCATGCCCGCGCCGGCCGCGAACCGGGTGGCCAACCAGCGGTTCTTGGTTACGGTCCAGATCAGGCCGTGCAGCACGCGGCCGCCGTCCAGCGGCGCCGCCGGCAACAGGTTGAACGCTCCGAGCAGCAAGTTGATGAGGCCCAGCCACCGCAGAGAGGCGGCAGTAAGGCCCCAGTCCGCATTTTGGGTCAGCCAGGCGAACAGGAGGGAGAGAGCTCCGATGACCCCGCTGGCGAGCGGGCCGACGAGCGCCACGATCAGTTCGGTTGACGGTTTACGGTTGTCGCCTTCGATCCGGGTCACACCGCCCATGAACCAGAGCGTGATGCCATCAACATGCAGGTCCGAGCGCTGGGCGGCAACGGCGTGGGCCACCTCGTGGACGAGCACGCCGGCCAATAAGGCCACCGCGGTAAGGATGCCGGCCAACCAATAGGCGCTGTCGTTGTAGCCGGGCGCGTCGGCGGGCAACCGGGATGTGGCCAGGAAGTATGCGACGATGCCCGCCAGTGCGAAGAGGCTCCAGTTGGCGCCGACCTTGACCCCGACCAGGCGCCCCAACTTCAACGTGTCCTGCACTGCCGACGACTCCTTCTAAAGCCTTTCGCCTAGCTCAAAGTTATAACGTCATCCGTCTTACCAGACTTCCCTGGGTGGCAGCTGTGCGCACGCTGAACACAGGCTGGGAGCACCGCTCAGCTCCGCACCTCCCGCCGCCTGTGCGCGGCCATCTCACGACGGGCCTCCATGTCGGCCTCACGCGCGGCGATGGCCCGCCGTTTGTCGTAGTCACGCCGGCCTTTGGCCAACGCCAGCTCGACCTTGACGCGCCCATCTTTGAAGTAGGCCGAGAGGGGCACGAGGGTCAACGGCCCTTGCTGGGTCTGGCGCTCCAGTTCCTGAATTTGGCGGCGGTGAAGCAGTAGTTTGCGCGACCGGTCGGGGTCGGCGTACCCAAAGCCGCTGGAATAGGCGTACGGCGAGATGTGCATGCCATGTACCCAGACCTCGCCGTCCTGGACCCTGGCGAACGAGTCACGCAATTGCACCCGCCCCTCTCTGAACGACTTCACCTCGCCGCCGACCAGGACGATCCCGGCCTCGTAGGTGTCCAGGATGTCGTAGTCATGGCGCGCTCGACGGTTCTGGGCGACCAACGCCCGACCGGGACCTGTCTTAGCGGGCATCGGTCTTAGCGGGCATCGGTCTTAGCGGGCATCGGTCTTAGCGGGCATCGGTCTTAGCGGCGCATCGGTCTTAGCGGGCATCGGTCTTAGCGGTCATCGGGCCATCTAAAGATGTTCCGGGAGCCTAGCGACACCTCGGGCCCGGGCCACTCGAATACCGGGCGACCCGCGGACCGGGCCACTCGCATACGGGTGCTCGCAGAATGAAAGGCCAACGACCAGGTGCAAGGCCGGCGCACTCACCCCCGGGAACGCCGCTATGACCTTCCGGCGCTAGCTTCGGGTGCGTGCTGTCGTTGCCGGTCCGCCTTTGGGAGAGGGTCGTGGCGCACTGCCTGGACGGCCTGCCATTGGAGGCATGCGGCCTGCTGGCGGGACGGGACGGGCAGGTTTGCGAGGTCTACCCGGCAGTCAACGCCGCCCGGTCAGCCCGTCTCTATACCGTCGAACCGAGGGATTTGCTCCGGGCGGACCGCGCCGCAGAGGCGTCGGGCTGGTCGCTGATCGGTGTCTGGCATTCCCACACCCACACCGCTCCTTATCCGTCGCCCACGGACATCAACCAGGCCCCGGACCCCAACTGGCATTACGTGCTCGTATCGCTGGGCGACACCGACCCGGTGTTGCGCAGCTACAGGATCGTGGCCGGTCAGGTAGAAGAGGAGCGCGTCGTAACGCCCGCTTAGGCCGGAATACCCTACAATGGTGACCAGAAAGGTCGGGTTTGTGCCCGGCTGGTCGCACGAGTGGGGAGAAGCCGTGACCGTCGAAGTGCGTTTACCGAACATCCTGAGGGCCAACGCGGGCGGGGAGGCGTCAGTAGAGGCTGAGGGAGCGACCGTCGGAGAGATCTTTGACGACCTTGCCGCCAGGTACCCCGAGCTGCGTAGTTCTCTGCTCAACCCCGACGGCGAGATGCACCGCCATCTGAACGTGTTCGTAAACGACGACGACGTCCGCTACCTGGGCAAGCTTGACGCCAAAGTGGGCGAGGGAGATGTTGTCACGTTGATGCCGGCCGTGGCGGGAGGCTGAACGTGGCGCGGTATGAAAACGTGCTCGACACGATCGGCAATACGCCGCTCGTGGACATCAGCGAGTTGAGCCCGAACCCGCGGGCACGCGTGTTGATAAAGCTCGAGGGGCTCAACCCCGCCGGTTCGGTGAAGGACCGGGCCGCTAAGGCCATGATCGAAGAAGCAGAGAAAAACGGCAACCTTCATGCGGGCCAACGCATTCTCGAATCATCCTCAGGCAATACGGCGGCTGGTTTAGCCATGATCGCCAAGGTAAAGGGGTACCCTTTTACTGTAGTGGTGCCCGAGAACGTTTCTCCGGAGCGCGTCCAGCTCCTCAATGTCTTTGATGCCGAGATAATCCGTTCGCCTGCGGCTGAAGGTTCCAATGGTGCCATGCGCCGCGCCCAAGCATTGGCTGAAGAACATCCTGATTGGTGGTTCTCGTACCAATACGGCAACCCCGCCAACCCAAAAGCTCATTATGAGGGGACCGGCCCCGAAATTTGGCGAGATTGCCCTGAGGTGACTCATTTTGTGGCCGGCCTTGGTACCGCCGGCACGATTATCGGGGTGGGGCGCTTCCTGAAAGAGCGGAACCCGGCTGTTAGGGTCTGGGCAGTTCAGCCCCCCGCGGGGGAGACGGTCGAAGGGCTGAAGAGCCTGGACGAAGGTTTTATCCCTCCGGTCTTTTCCGATAACGATGGTTACTCGCTGCTCGACCGTAGCCGCGTCGTCGGCCCACGAGAAAGTATCGAGTGGGTGCGCCGGTTGGCGGACGTGGGCATATTCTCGGGCATCTCGACGGGGGCAGCAATGGCCGGTGTGGCTCGGTGTGCCTCTGAAATTAACGAGGGCACTATCGTCACCGTGTCCCCCGACGGCGGCTGGAAGTACCTCTCGACGGACGTATGGGCGGGGGACATCGACGACGTCGTCGAGCGAGCCCGGCACGAGTTGTACTTCTGAGTTAGCGATAGGCCGGATCCCTGGGGCTCGCACGGTCGTCGCCTAGGCTCGCCGGGGAATGGACGACCGGCCCATAGGGATGTTCGACAGTGGTTTTGGCGGCCTAACGGTCGCCAAGGCACTCACCGACCTTTTGCCCTCAGAAGACCTGGTCTACGTGGGGGATTCGGGCCGGTACCCGTACGGCCCGAGAAGCCAGGACGAAGTGCGGGCCTTTGCCGCGCAAATAACGCGCAAGCTCGTCGAAGCGCACGACGTCAAGCTCGTGGTGGTCGCTTGTAACACTGCCACCGCGGCCGCCCTGGAAATGCTGCGCTTCGACTTCAACGTCCCCCTGGTCGGGGTGGTAGATCCGGGCGTCCGAGCCTTGTTGTCAGTTACCCGCACCGGCCGGGTCGGGGTGATAGGCACGGTCGGGGCCATAGGTTCTGGTGCTTACGAGCGGGCAGTCAGGGCGCGTAGGTCGCTCACGGGGGCCGGCTTGCCCGTTGAGCTCACCAGCGCAGCCTGCCCGGGACTGGTCGAGTTGGTCGAGCGAGGCCAGACCCGGGGCCCGGCGGCACGAGCGCTGGTGCAGCGGCTACTTGCCCCCGTCGCCGCCGCCGGGATTGATTCGCTCCTGCTCGGGTGCACCCATTACCCTTACCTGGCGCGCACAATTGGTGAGGTGATGGGCCCGAGTGTGGTCCTGGTCAGTTCGGCGGAGGAGACCGCCTTCGAGGTCCGGGGCATCCTGCTGGAGACCGGCTTGAGCCGCCGCAGCGTAGCCAAGGGCAGCCACCACTGGATCTCTTCGGGTGAGGTAGACAATTTTGTCAAGTTGGGACAACATTTCTTCGGCCCTGAGCTCGACCACGCCGAACATTGGGAGCCGTCCGTGCCTCACCCGGCCAGATGAAATGGACCAACCATTAAATGACTGAACCATTGCCGGCTACACCGGGGCCTGGGGCCTCTAGAGAGCCCGGGCCGTTTTTCCCTTACGGTGCTGGGGTCAGACGGCAGCTACCCGGGACCTGGCGGTGCCTGCAGCGGTTATTTGCTGCGCAGCGACGGCTTTGCCACCTGGATGGACGCCGGGCCGGGGACCATGGCCAACCTCCAGTTGCAAATACCGCTGGCCCGCCTCGACGCCGTGGTGATCAGCCATTCCCACCCTGACCACTGGAGCGACCTGGAGGGCCTTTATGTGGCTATGCGTTACTTCTTGGAACGGCATGGCCTCCCGGTGTACGCGCCTGAGGGGCTGCGCGACCTTATGCGGGGGGAGAACCGCGACGGCACGCTCGACTGGCGGGTGATCGGGGATGGCGACACTGCCCAGGTCGGCCCGGCCAGATGGAACTGGTCGCGGACCGACCACCCAGTGGAAACGTTGGCGGCCCGGGTCGAAGTCGGCGGACGTGCCCTCAGTTACTCGGCTGACACCGGCCCGGCCTGGGATCTGAGCAAGCTCGGCAAGGGGGCCCAGTTGGCGCTGGTCGAAGCGGGCCTGGCCCAGGAAGCGGAGGGGAGCATGCAGCACTTGAGCGCCCGTCAAGCGGGGACGATGGCGGCCGGCGCAGGAGCGGAACGCCTCATCATCACCCACCTGGCGCCTCCGCTCGACCGGGCGGTGTCTCAACAGCAAGCGACGGCCGCCTTTGGCGCTCCCGTTGAGTTAGCCGAGGTAGGTAAGACATGGACGATCTGAACGGTCCCGGCCCGGCCCGGGCTGACGGGCGCCAAGCCGACGAACTGCGCCCGGTGCAGCTGGAGCGCGACTTCACCGAGTTCGCTCCCGGCTCGGTGCTGGTCAGGATGGGCCGTACCACGGTCCTGTGCACGGCGTCTTTCTCCGAGGAACCGCCCAGGTGGATGCGGGGGTCGGGCAAGGGCTGGGTTACTGCCGAGTACTCGATGCTCCCGGGTTCGTCGCCGGAACGCATCGACCGGGAAGCGGCCAGGGGCCGCCAGTCAGGCCGTACCCAGGAGATCCAGCGCCTGATCGGGCGCAGCCTGCGGGCGGTCACGGACCTGGCTGGCCTCGGAGAGCAGCAGGTGACACTGGACTGCGATGTCCTCCAGGCCGATGGCGGGACGAGGACGGCCAGCATCGTCGGGGCGTGGGTGGCCCTCCACGACGCCTGCAGCCGAATGGTGGCCGCCGGTCACCTTTCGGCCCACCCCGTGAAGGAGGGTTGTGCGGCGGTATCGGTGGGGATAGTGAGAGGCACGCCGATGCTCGATCTCGCCTACGTCGAGGACGCCGGCGCCGAAGTGGACATGAACGTCGTCATGACGAGTTCGGGAGGCTTGGTGGAGGTGCAGGGGACGGCGGAAGGCAACCCGTTTTCGAAGGCAGAGCTCGACACCATGTTGGCGCTGGCCGAGTCAGGCATCGCCCAGCTCCTGGCTGCGCAAGCCGAGGTCATCGCTACCGCCCCTGCGCCGCGGGACCCTCGCGGTACCCCGTCTCGCGGCTGAGCCCCGAGCCGGTTGATGGATGGGCCCAATGTTGAGCGGGTATTGGCTCGATATCCGCGTTTTGGGGAGAATCGCGGCCCCTCAGGGGCCGCGATGCTACACAGATCGGGTCCTATGAGCCCGATGGATGAACACGGACCGTTCGCTTTGGCTACGACTAACGCGAACAAAGCCCGGGAGATACGAGAGATCCTGGCCACCGCCGGTCTCGACGTCGAGTTGCTCGACCGGCCCGACAGCGCAGCCGAGGTGGAGGAAACGGAGGCCACCTTGCTCGGGAACGCCCGCTTGAAGGCAGCTTCTCTGGTCAGAGAGACCGGTATGGCGGCTGTCGCAGAAGACACCGGGATCGAAGTGGAAGCGCTAGGTGGGGCACCGGGTGTCCGCTCGGCTCGTTTTGCGGGCGAGCCGCCCGACGACCAGGCGAATGTCGACAAAGTCCTGGCTGAGCTGGCTGGGCGTCATGGCCCGGAGCAACGTCGGGCGAGGTTCGTGACCGTGGCCGTGGCGATGTGGCCGGATGGGACAGAGGTGAGCGCGGAGGGCGTCGTTGACGGCTGGATTGCCGAACAGCGGCGGGGAAATGGCGGTTTCGGGTACGACCCGGTGTTCATTCCACTGGAACTGGATGGTCGTACCTTCGGGGAAATTGCGGAAGAGTCACCCGACGCCAAACACGCTCTTTCTCATCGAGGCCGTGCATTTCGAGCTCTCGGCGAGAAACTGCGTGGCCCTGCCTGAGCCACGGCACCTAGCGGGTGCGAAGATGGGCTCATGAGCGCGCTCCGGCGGCGCCGGGCCGAAGGTCCTAATGAGCCGGCCGACTCTACGGCGGCCGAGTGCGCCAGCCTCGGCGCTCCTGACGCCGAGGCCGGGGTGGCCGGTGCGACTGGCCTCGCCGGTCCGGGCGGGAGAGCCAACGGGACGGCTAGTAACGGCGCGCAGCCCGACGGGCCTGGCCTCGAAGGGCCAGGGGTAGATGGGCCGGCTTTGAACGGCAGCTCGAGCGCAATGCGGCCCGAACCTTCCTCACCCCTGCCTCCCGGGAATGAAGCGGCAGTCGACGGGTCGCCAGCGGACGAGAACGCCCCGGCCAAGCCCAGGCGGCACAGGTGGTTGCCACGGACGGTCCGTCACCTGGCCGAGCTGTTGTTGGCCGGCTTCATCGTCGAGTACTTCGTGATCCCCCAGATCGGCGGCACCCACAAGGCACTCCATGTCCTTGCATCGGTCAACCCGTTCCTGCCCGTGCTTGGCGTCCTGTTGGAAGTCTTGTCGCTGCTGGCCTACTTCGAGTTCACGCGTGCCCTCATCCCCAAGAGCTCCGACCCTGGCTTTGCCACGCTGTCGAGGATCCAGCTCTCGACACTTGCACTGAGCCACTGCCTACCGGGGGGCAATGCCATGGGCTATTCGCTCGGGTACCGGCTGCTGATGCGTTCGGGTGTGGCCGGGACGGACACGGCGGTGGCGCTGGCCACCCAGGGCATGGGTTCGGCCGTCGTGCTCAACGTCATCTTCTGGCTGGCCCTCCTCGTGTCTTTACCGCTCTACGGTTTCCAATCGGGTTACCTGTTCGTGGCCGTCATCGGCATGTTGCTGATGGTTGGGATTGCCAGCCTGGTCATCCTGCTGACGAAGGGCGACCAACGCGCTACGGCGTTTTTGACGGCGGTGGGGAGGAGGGTGCCGTTCCTCCACCCCGAGACCCTCCCTCGGCTGTTCGGCCAGCTCGCGGCCCGTGTCGAGGAGTTGTCCAAGGACCGGCGCCAGCTGGGGAAGGCACTCTTTTTTGCCACCGCCAACTGGTTGTTCGACGCTGCTTCCTTGTTGGTCTTCGTCGGGGCCTTCGGGCACTGGGTAGACCCGGTCGCCCTACTGGTGGCGTACGGCGTGGCCAATATCGCCGCCGCCATCCCGATCACCCCCGGCGGTCTCGGGGTCGTCGAAGCGACGGTCAGCGGCATCCTGGTCGGGTTCGGTACGCCCAGGTCAATCGCCATCTGGGGGGTCCTGGCCTGGCGCCTGGTCAACTTCTGGCTGCCGATCCCAATAGGCGGAACGGCCTACCTGTCACTGCAGTTGCACCCACCGGCTGGTAACCAGGCCGGGCTGGCGGCCCGGAGGGCCTTGTGGCGAGCCCGCTGGCGCTGGATGGCGCAAATGTTCCGGGCCGACACGCAGACCCCCTTGGTCGAGGACGAACTGGCCATCATCGGCACGGTCGTGCCCGGGGATGGAGAAACGGCGGGCCCACCGCGGGCGCTCGAGGCGCCGAAGCAGCCCGAGGAGCAGGAGGTGCCGCAGGTGCCGGAGGTTCCGGAGGTGCCGGGGGCGGCGCCGGCTGGGACAGAGGGCGCTCACCAGGCCGAAGAGACCCGAAGGGCCAGGTAGCAGAGCTGGGGTGGCGGTCGGGGCGTCGTGATCTCCCGTCGCCTGCAGTGCACTTTGATTGGGCCGCGCGGGGCTGGCCGCCGCGAGACCTGTCGTCCGCGAGATGGTGGCATAGACGCAGCAACGCCCGGCATTTCTGAGGGCCAAGTCTTCCGTCGGGCGCTTTACGCGGTTGCAAGCCGGCGTTGAGCGCTGTTCTGGTCGAGGCGGGGAGCACCCGCGCCTCTTTCTGGGCGCGCTTCCCGTACCTCGGCGCGTTTTAAGGCGAGTTTCGACGAAAATCACGCCGAGTTAGAGGAAACGCGCCCAGAAAACCAGGTCGAGGTCGTACGTGGCCCGAAGCCGGGCCATCCTTTGCCCGCAGAGCCGAACGAGAGCCGACAGGGGCGCCGGCGCCCGCGGCGCGGCGCGGCGAGCGGCTTACGCCCTTTTCAAGAATGAGCGACGGGCCAGCCCAACACGCCGGCTCAGAGGCCCCGCCTGCTAGGCTCCCCGGGACAGCCGGTCCCAACGGCGAGCGGGCCATGTGCTTGGCCCTGGTTGACCGGGCGGGACTAGACCGCTGTAACACCGGACCGACAGAGCACTTTGGAGCAAAAGCCCGACCAGCAAGCCTACCGGTGGGGGCATATGTAGCCGGACGGCGGTGGCCAACTGGCGATCGAACTAAATAGTCGCGAAGCATGGGAGCCAGCATTGGGATTTGATTTGGACGTCGTAGTGGTAGGAGGCGGAGGCCACGTCGGCCTTCCTCTTGCCATCGCTTTCGCCGACCGGGGGCTGCAGGTCGGCATCTACGACCTCAACCCGGCCGCAGTCGAGAAGGTGAAGTCCGGGGTGATGCCCTTCGACGAGCCAGGGGCCGAAGAGGTGCTCAGGCGGGTCAACGCCGAGGGGCGCTTGACGGCAGCCAGCGACGCCTCAATTGTCTCGAGAGCCGAGCATGTTGTCGTCGTCATCGGCACGCCGGTCGACGAGCACTTGAACCCCGACCCCAAGGTGGTGCCCGCCGCAGTGGAGGACCTCGGCGCGCACCTGCGACGCGGACAGCTCCTGGTGCTCCGCAGCACTGTTTACCCGGGCGTGACCGCGTTGGTGGAGCGCCGTATTGGCAACCTGGGCCTCGACATCGAGGTCGCCTTTTGCCCGGAGCGCATCGCGGAGGGCAAGGCCCTTAAAGAGCTGTTCGAGTTGCCCCAAATCATCTCGGCCAGGAACCCGGGAGCGGTCATGAGGGCGCGAAAGCTCTTCGAGGTCCTTGGGAACGAGATCGTCGAATTGCTTCCTGAGGAGGCGGAGCTGGCGAAGCTGTACACCAACACGTACAGGTACCTGAAGTTCGCGCTGGCCAACCAGCTGTACATGATGGCTAATGATTTCGGCCTCGATTACGAGCGCATCCGTCAGGGCGTGATCTACAACTACCCGCGGGCGGCGGACTTGCCCGCCGCGGGCTTTGCCGCCGGCCCTTGCCTGCTCAAGGACACGATGCAGTTGGCCGCCTTCAACAACAACAACTTCGTGTTGGGCCACGCCGCCATGATGGTCAACGAAGGCTTGCCCCTCTACCTCGTCGACCGGGCCGCCAGGCATTATGACCTTCCGAACATGACGGTGGGGATCCTGGGCATGGCGTTCAAAGGGGAGAGCGACGACACTCGATCGAGCCTCGCCTACAAGCTGAAGCGGATATTGCGTTTCAAGGCGGGCGGGGTCCTGTGCACAGATCCTTACGTAACCGTCGACCGCGACCTTGTACCGCTGGAGGACGTCCTCGATCGTTCGGATCTCCTTGTCATTGGCGCCCCCCACCGTCGCTACGCCGACCTGGTTACGGAAAAACCGGTGATCGACGTCTGGGGAGTACGGGGCGAAGGTGTCAGGGTATGAGGCTCAGTTGGCGCCACCTCGCCACAGGACCGGCCGGGACGGCCACTCTCTCGGGGCCCCCGTTGGCTGGCCGCGTTTTTGAGCTCGATGAGGACCAGACCTGGTCATGAAGCCCCGAGTCTCAGTGGTGGTCACCGCTCGTGACGAAGGCGAGGCCATAATCGGTGCGCTCCGGCGCATCTGTGAGGCGGTTAGCCTCCCGTGCGAGGTCCTGGTGGTGTGCGATTCGGCGGATGACCCGACGGTCCCCTGGGTGGAAAAGTACGCCGAAGAGGACGACCGTGTCCGCCTGGTGCTCAATACCAATGGGCGCGGGCCGGCCCGCGCCATCCGGGCCGGTTTTGACTCGTCGGTGGCCGACGTCGTGGTGGTGACGATGGCGGACGGCTGCGATGACCCCCAGCAGATAGACCAATTGACCCGTCTGGTCGAAAGAGGTGTTGTCGTCGCTGCCGCATCGCGGTACTCGAGGGGCGGCCAACAAGTGGGCGGCCCGCTGGTTAAAGGCTTCATGTCGCGTGTTGCCGGTGCCACCTTGCGAGTTTTCGCCCGGGTGGGCACCTGGGACCCCACCAACTCGTTCAAGGCCTATGACCGCCGTTTCGTTCAGGAAGTCGGCATCCACAGTGACCAGGGCTTCGAGGTGGGGCTCGAGTTGGTAGCGAAAGCCAGACGGTTGCGCCGGCCGGTGGCCGAGGTGCCGACCATCTGGCTCGACCGGACATATGGGGTGTCGCACTTCAAGGTGGTCAAGTGGGTACCCGCTTACTTGCGCTGGTACCGCTTTGCGTTCGGCCCGCGTCTCGATGTAGAGGCGCTGAGGCAATTGTTGAGCACAAGCTCGGAAAGGGGAACATGACGAAGGTACTGGTAACCGGGTCCGCGGGCTTCATAGGCGGATATGTGGTCCAGGAGTTGCTCCAGCGTGGCTTCGATGTCGTTGGAGTTGACAATTTTTCGAAATACGGCCCGGTTAAACGACCCTACGATGCCCACCCTTCGTACCAGTTCGTCGAGGGAGACTGTCGAGACACCCAGCTCCTCGATGATTTGCTCGTAGGCGCGGACCATTTCATCGCAGGGGCAGCCATGATCGGCGGGATCTCCTATTTCCACACTCACTCGTACGACCTGCTGGCCAACAACGAGAGGATCATGGCCGCTTCTGTCGACGCCGCCCTGGCCGCCCACCGCAATGGACAGCTGCGCAAGGTGACGTACATGAGCTCGTCGATGGTCTACGAGTCGACCGACCATTGGCCCTCAGTGGAGGGCGATGAGCTAAAAGTGCCGCCTCCGCTGTCTTCTTACGGCTTCCAAAAGCTCGCCGTGGAGTACTTCGCCCGGGCCGCGTGGGACCAGTACCAGCTCCCCTACACGATCGTGCGCCCGTTCAATTGTGTCGGGGTGGGTGAAGGGCGGGCACTCGGAGATGTAGAAATCCTTTCGGGGAACGTCAAACTGGCAATGAGCCACGTTGTCCCGGATTTGGTGCAAAAGGTACTCTTGGGACAAGATCCCCTGCATATCCTGGGTGACGGCTCCCAGGTAAGGCACTATACTTATGGACGCGACCTGGCGCGCGGAATAGTAATTGCTATGGAACACGATACGGCTCTCAATGAGGATTTCAACCTGTCGACGGCCAGTTCCTCGACGGTCCTCGAAGTCGCCGAACAGATTTGGCGGAAGATACGAGGCCCGGAGACACCTTTCCGCTATGTGAGCGACCCGCCCTTCGAGCACGATGTGGCCAGGCGCGTCCCCTCGGTCGAAAAGGCCAAGCAGTTATTAGGTTTCGAGGCCACTACCACGCTCGACGAGATGCTCGACGAAGTCATACCTTGGGTGCGCGAAGCGCTGAAAGAGGGCATTATCTGAGGAGGGTAGGGCTTGGACCATCGGCGGGCACCAAGAGCACGGCCGGTTCGCAGACCCTTAAGGCAAATCAAACTGACTGCGCAACGAGGCGCCGCTCGAAAGCCGTTATCGCCGGCGAAGTTGGCTTTTATCCTCTGTTTTTCCGTCACGTTAACCGCGCTGAGCGTTATTGGCGGCGGGACCGGTAAAGCGACTTCGCAGACCGTAGCCAACGGCTTCTGGCTCGTACGGGCGAACGGTACGGTGTCCGGCTATGGCACGGCCTCTTTAGGAGATCTGTCAAAGGTCCAGTTGAGCACGCCGATCGCGGCGGCGGCAGCTACGCCGGCGGGCGATGGCTATTGGCTGGCCGCAGTGGGCGGCGGTGTCTTTGCCTTTGGGAACGCTCAATTCGACGGCTCGCCCGGCGGGGCGCACCTGAACAAGCCCATAGTAGGGATGGCCACCACGCCCGACGGGCGCGGTTACTGGCTAGTGGCCTCCGACGGAGGGATCTTCAACTACGGCGACGCGGCGTTTTACGGTTCGACTGGCGGCGACCATTTGAACAAGCCAATCGTGGCCATGGCCGCCACACCCGATGGCAAGGGCTACTGGCTGGTGGCCTCGGACGGAGGGATATTCGCTTATGGCGATGCCGTGTTCTACGGTTCCGCCGGTGGCAGCCCCCTGACCAGCCCAATCATCGGGATATCCTCCACCCCCGACGGGCGCGGCTACTGGCTGGTGGGTTCGAACGGGAGCATTTTTGCCTACGGCGACGCCACCTCTTACGGGTCCCCGCCAGGCGCCAGCGTTACCACCCCGATCGTGAGCATGGCCGCCACACCGGACGGCAGGGGGTACTGGCTGGCAGCGCAAAATGGCACCATTTTTCATTTCGGTGACGCAGCCAACCTCGAGCGCGGTGAGCCCGGCGACATCGACATCCTCCAACGTTGTGGCCATCGTTGAATCGCTGAGTACGACTACCACCGGCATCCCGAGCAATTCGACGACGTCTACCAGCACCGCCACCAGCACGAGCACCTCGAGCTCGACCACGACTACCACGTTCCCCCGGACGACTACCACAGCCCCGGCTACCACGACGACCGCGCCTAGAACGACGACAACCGTACGGCGGACCACGACGACGGTCCGCAGGACAACCACTACTGTCCCCACCACTACGACGACGCTGCCCGTCCAGAGCATCGGTGGTCGTGACCCGTATGGGGCCCAAACCATCGGTTACGACGTTTCTTGGCCGCAGTGCTCCCCACATGGGTCGGTGAAGGTCCAGGTGCTACCCAACAAGCACCCGTATGCGATCGTCGGCGTGAACGATGGCACGATCGGCCGGTTCAACACCTGTTTCGCCGCCGAGGCGAAATGGGCCGGCCCCAACCTCTCCGCCTACATAATCTTGCAGGCGGCCCCCGGCGGCAATCCTCCGACGGAGACGAAAGGCCCCAGAGCCTACTGCGCACCCAAGAGCAATATCTGCGAGGGGTACAACTGGGGCTACAACTATGCCAAAGCTGACCTTGCCTTCGTAAAAGCGGCCGGCGCCAAGCCGAAAATGTGGTGGCTGGACATAGAAATCGGGGAGAACTGGCCCACCTCACCGGCTGACCAGCAGGTCAATGCAGCCATAATCCAGGGTGCCCTCGATGCCATAAAAGGGGCTGCGAACACGGTTGGGATCTACAGTACCTGGTACCAATGGGGCCAGATAACTGGTTCCTATCTGCCGGCCAGCAAGCCGGCCCTATGGGTCCCCGGTGCCGACAACCCCACAGGGGATATCTTCAGCGCCGCCTCGTTCTGCCAGCGAGCTATGCAACCCGGCGACCCGTCCCGGCTGGCCTCGTCAACGTTGGGGTTCGCCGGCGGCACGCCCTGGCTCGTGCAATATGGCTACGGAGGGGCGCCCACTCCGTATGGAGTCGACCCCGACTACGCCTGCGGGCGGCCCGTCGACATTGGTGGAGCCATGCAGCAAGCGTCCGGTGCCAACGGCGGGTTGGTAGGGGGCGAGACCGCGACTGGCTTGCCGTAAGCAGGCGCTCAAGGAGTCCCGCTGAAGCCAGCCGGCCGTGACCTGGAACTCCAGGATCGGGAGACGACTATGAACGGGGCAGGCAAGTAAGGCCGGTCCTGCACGACGCCCCCAAAGGCGGTCCAACAAATTAGGAGGGGCGCCCCCCGCCGGGACGCCCCTCCTAAGTGTTATCGGCTAGTGCCGGGCGGGTTTAGCGGCCGCGGCCTCCATGTCCTCCGTGACCTCCGAAGCCGGAGCCCCCGCCACCGTAGCCACCACCGCCGCCGCTACCGCCGCGGCCGTAGCCACCACCACTGCCGCCGCCGTTACCGCCGCCGCCATACCGCCACCGCCCTCCGGACCCGCCGCCACCATAGCCACTGCCGCCGCTACCGCCGCGGCCGAAGCCACCACCACCGCCGCCGTAGCCACCGCCCTTACCACCGCCGTGGTGCGACTTTGGCTTGGGGGGTGAAACGGCCGTCACCGAGGTGGCGTTGACGGCCCCGGCACCGGCCTGAGCCCCGGTTACCTGGATAGTGTCGCCAAGCACCAGGTCAGACAGGCCTCCGCTCCCTTTGTGTCTCCATTGGCCCACGAAGTGCATCTTCTGTCCCTGGTTGAACTTCGTGGAGCCTGAAACATAGACGGTGACCGTCGTGGGTGAGAGCGGCCCGAGAGTCGACACCGTGCCCGTGAGCGTAAAACTCAACGTCCCGATTGATGCCAGGTACCCGGTGTCCGTGACGCCCGGGACGGTCACCTTGTTGGCATTGATGGTCCCCGCTGTCGGTTCAGAACCAGTGGCTTGGACGACGTCCCCGGCCACTATGTCACTCAAGTACCCATGACGCTTGCCAAAGGCAGTGATCACGGTCTTCGACGAGACGTTGACCGTCACTGTCGAAGGCGTAGACGTGAGCGTCGAGGTTGTACCGGTCAACGTAAAGCTCGCTGCGCCTACCGATGAAACGTTCCCGGTCACGCTGACGGACTGATGACGGCTTCCGCCTCCCCAGTTGCCGCCACGCGAGCTGTTCCCGCCCCCGCCACCCCTGTGGTGGTCTCTTTGGCTGCTGACCTGAGCGCTGGGTTGCACTGAATGGGGGCTTGCGTTAGCGATCGCAGCGCCTCCGATAGGTGACCCGACAATGCCGACGGCGAAAGCCAAGCACAAAGCGAAACGGGTGGCTCTCAATGTGAGGAGCCTTCGCATTGAACCGTGCGGGGGGCTGTCGCCTAAATCACTCGGTGATGGTCTGCGTAGCATGTTGCCTCCCTATCATGTCGCATGCCCCAACGGGCACCGACGGCGTGGCACAACATCGCCTTCGTAGCTCTACCCTCTCCCGGCAGATTTTGCTCCATTTATATGACCAACTTGTGATGATTGTGTGATGGGCGTCGGCGCCGTCGCGACGAGCGCTCGGGCCGAGCCTTTTGTCAGGTTTTTGTCATGTCGTCGTACGAGGAAGTGGAGTTGAACCTCGTTCCTTCGTCTCGGGATTTTCTGCATTCGCCGCCTCCTGGCCACCGCCTTGTTCAGGGCGCACCCGGCCCGCCTGCCGGGAACGGAGACACTCCCCGGCAAGCGTTTTGGGCCCGCTGGAACTGCGGTGAGTTGGGGTCGACGCCCCTCAAACTGAAGCTGATGCCACCGCCGCTGGAGCTGGGGTCCGGGAAGTTGGGCTCGCCATGCCTGCGCATGCAGTTCGAGTACGCCAGCGCCTTCTCCAGAAGCTTGGCTTGCTCCGCCGGTGTTGGCGGCCTCACTTTGGGTAGCAAATGCTGACAGGCGGTCTGCGCCTGGCGGTACTGGGGCGAGTTGGGGTCGATGCCGTTCAAAGAGAAAACGCCATCGGAGTTCGGGTCGGGGAAGCTGGGCTCGCCGTGCCCCCGCATGCAGTTGGCGAACGCCAGCTCCTGGGAGTAGCTGGCGCCCACGATCTTGATGGCCCCCCCTCCTCCGCCGTCGGCCTGAGCCGGGGCACCCCACGCGGCTACGAGGAGAGGAGCCGGCGACAAGAGCTCCGGCCAAAGCGGACTTCAATGATCGAGACTGGGCCATGCTCCTGATCGTCGGTGATGTCATGTAACACCGCCTTAACAAGTGCGGGCGAGAGGACTTGAACCTCCACCCCTTTCGGGACCAGGACCTAAACCTGGCGCGTCTGCCAGTTCCGCCACGCCCGCAGCGGCAGCGCCGAGCATAGCCCGCCGGCCGCCCGGTGCTCGGCCGCCTCAGCGGGGGGCGCCAGCCCGGGTTTTGGCAGTACCCTGCACGTATGTCCCTCCTACACCTGCCCGCGCTGCCCGTCTCCCAGGCCGGCGTGCCCAGTGGCGACCCCAGCTCGGATGTCTACCAGCGCTTGCTCCGTGAGCGCATCGTCTTCCTCGGCACAGAGGTCGACGACCGGTCGGCCAACTTGATCTGCGCCCAACTTTTGCTCCTGGCCGCCGAGGACGCCAGCCGGGACATCAGCCTTTACATCAACTCGCCAGGTGGTTCGGTCACCGCCGGCCTCGCCATCTACGACACGATGCAGTACGTACCCTGCGATGTCTCGACTCTCTGCATGGGCCTGGCCGCCTCAATGGGCCAGTTCCTGCTGTGTTCTGGTGCTCCTGGGAAAAGGTACGCCCTCCCGCACTCGCGCATACTGATGCACCAGCCGTCGGGCCAAATGCAAGGGCAGGCGACGGATATTGCCATCCAGGCGGAACAGATCGTCTACCTGAAGAGGATGATGGCTGAGAGGATCGCCTACCACACTGGGCAGTCCGTTGAACGTATAGAGCGCGACTCGGACCGGGACCGTTGGTTCACGGCTGACGAGGCGAAGGAATACGGTTTCATCGACCAGGTGATCTCCAGGGCCCGCCAGGTGGGCGAGCCGGCGCTGGTCTCTTAGCTCACTCCCGCCGGGCGCGCCGAGCTGCTTTGCTCGCCGCGCTCTTTACCACCTGAGCCAACGCCGCCCTGGCGGTAATGGAAGCGGACCAGTTCCGGGAAGCTGCGCTTGTCCGGGCCGCCGGCAACGTCGCCTCCCGAAGGGGCTGCGCCGTGAGGGTGCACCGCCAAAAGGTCGGGCGCCGGCTGCGGGTGGCGGCAGTACGACACCAGTGGGTCGAGCACCAGCGACCAACGGAACCGCTCGCGCACCTCGGCCACCTGCGCCCGGCACTCTTCCGCGAACTCCCAGTCCTCGAGTAGCCGGGAAAGGGCTTGCTCCAGAGCGGCAGGGTCCTCGGCCGGCACGGTCAGGCCGAGGCCCTCACGCTCGATGAGCTCAGCGAAAGCGTCACCTTGGGTAGCGACAATGGGTAGGCCCGCCCACAGATAGTCGAGCGCCCGCGTGCGGAACGAAAATCGCGTCTCGACGCTATCGAAGTGCACCGTGACCCCAAGGTTGGCTTCGAGCAGGAAGTTCTGCCGCTCCGAATAATCGACCCAGCCGTCGTTGAAAAAGACGTTCCGGCCCGCTACGCCCAGTTCGTCGGCCAGCGCCTGGGCATCAATGGCCATTTGCATCGGCGGGACGTCCGGGTTGGGGTGGCGCAGCCCCATGAAGTAGAGCCGGACCGACGGCCGCTTCCTGGACAGCCTGGCAATGGCCCGGATAAGGGTTAGCGGGTCGAACCAGTCGTAGATGCCACCGGCCCAGACGATCACGTCGTCTGTTTGGCCAATGCCGGGCACGACCCCCCTCAATACCTGGCGGCGGTGTTGTGGCGGCTGGTCCGGGAGCCCGAAGGGCACCACGTCGATCAATCGCCGCAACGTCGGGTCGGCGTCGTACGTGAGCGCGTTGGCCCGCCCCAGGGCGCACAGCTCCCCGATGAACAGGTCGCGTTGCCTCTCGCTGGCGCAGATCAGGAAGTCACCCCGCTTTAGCTGGTGGTTCAGGTTCTCGATCGAGATCCGGACGTGGTCGTCGCGCGCCGGCCCGGAGTGCCCCTTGGTTAGAGCCAGGGTCTCGAGGTGGAGCGGGTCATAGATGTCGAAAACGATGAGCTTTCTCGACGTCCCCAGCACGGGGTGGTGATGGGTCACATAGCCCTGGAGGACCAGGACGTCGCACCAGGCTTCTGACTCAGCGAGTTGGTCCGGCCCGCCGGCCAACGCCGTGAAGCCTTCCGGGTTTATCTCGCAGTAAGGCGATGTCGTGATCAGGCGGACTTCGTGGTGTTCCTCGGCCAAACGCTCGCAGATATGCACGGCGCGCATGGCCGGGCCAGCCATCTGCGCCCGCACGACATCGGCCGTCACCACCAGCACCCTTGTCACTTACCGCCTCGCTTTCCGCCCGCGACGACCGGTAGCCTCACGGCGATGGTAGAGCCCACGGCCACGAAGCGTACCCATACATCGAGTGGTCGTGTTCACCACGGACCCGGTAGGCCCAGAGATGCCTGGTCCCGCCATCCGGGCCTGGGAGCTGGCTCACGCCCTGGGAGAGCACCTGGACGTCGTGCTGGCCAGCACCGTGTCGGTATCGGGCTCCCACCCGAATGCCGAGTTGCGCCTCGCCGAAGGTGCGGCCATCCGCGAGCTCGTCGAGGGGACCGACGTCTCGTTTTCCCCGAGTGCCCTCGTCTACATGGCGGCCGAGCTGCGTGAAACCGACAAACCCGTGGCGGTCGACATCTACGACCCCTATCACCTGGAGAACCTGGAGATGGGCGGGTCAGACCGGGCACGAGGAGGACCGGGCCGTTACTCGTCTGGCGGGCGTCGTCAACGCCGGCCTGCGCCGGGGCGACTTTTTCACCTGTGCCAGCGAGCGCCAGCGGGATTTCTGGCTCGGTTCGCTGGGCGCCCTGGGCCGGGTCAACCCTTACACCTACGAGGCTGACCCCCTCCTCTCCCGCCTGGTCTCAGTCGTCCCGTTCGGCCTGCCCAACGAGCCGCCCCGCCGGCAGGGCCCTGGGCTCCGGGGTGTGGTCCCCGGCATCGGCCCGGACGACAAGGTCGTGCTGTGGGGAGGTGGGGTTTACAACTGGCTCGACCCCATATCGCTGTTGCGGGCGGCCGAGCGTTTGAGCCACCGGATCCCCGAGCTGCGGCTGGTGTTCCTCGGCATGCGCCACCCCAACCCCGCCGTCCCTGAGATGCGGGTGGCGGCCCAGGTCCAGGCGCTTTCGGGGGAACTCGGCCTCACGGGCAAGCACGTGTTCTTCAACGCCGGCTGGGCGCCCTACGCGCAGCGAGCCGATTTCCTGCTCGATGCCGACGTCGCCGTAAGCACGCACCTGGACCACATCGAGACGCGCTATTCGTTCCGCTCCCGTGTCCTCGACTACCTGTGGGCCGGGCTCCCTATGGTGCTGACCGAAGGCGATGTCCTGGCCGCAGAGGTGGCGGACGCCGGTCTCGGCGTCACTGTCCCCGCCGAGGACGACGAGGCCCTTGAAGAGGCCCTGGCCGTCGTGTTGGCCAACCCACCACCGCAGGAGCTGTTCGCTGCCTGTCGCGCAGCGCCATACCTGGGGACGGGCGGCCCAGCCCTTGGTGGAGTTCTGTCGTAGCCCGAGAAGGGCGCCCGACCTGGTGGTGTCGCGTCTATCGCCAGAAGGCGCGGCCGGGCCTTACGCCGGCTACGAGGGACAGCCAGCCGCTCGCTAGTCTGGCTGGCCCTGCTGCCGGCCCGGCAAGCCGCGCTTGGCCACAGAGACCAGGTTGCTCGCCGCCGCCCGGCCGTCTTCCTGGAGGCGGCGCAGCTCATCCCGGAGGGCCTCGTTGGTGGCCCGCAGCTCATTGGTCTGTGCCGCCAGCGCATGCACGTGTTGCTCCCCCGTCTCCACTCGCTGGCGGAGCTTACGGAACTCGGCCTCGAGCCTCTCGATGTGGTGGTCCTTCAGCTCGGTGGCCTGTTCGAAATGGAGCGCCTTGTGGCGTTCGTCGTCGTACGCCGCCTCCATGCCCGAGCGATCGGCCACGGCGGCAAAGTACTCGGCCGTCGTCACCAGGGCGTTGGTGGGCTCGGTGCGCAGCTTCTTCGGGGCGTGCAGATCTACCCACCCCTCGGGCTGCTCGCGGAACCACTTGTAGAGAGACAGCTGGGTGCCCGTCAGCACTTGCTCGTTCGAGGCGTCG
The DNA here is from genome assembly GCA_963749305.1 of uncultured Acidimicrobiaceae bacterium. Taxonomy (GTDB): domain Bacteria; phylum Actinomycetota; class Acidimicrobiia; order Acidimicrobiales; family Palsa-688; genus Fen-671. The sequence goes on along the minus strand of CAVVMN010000004.1, from coordinate 748,148 downwards.
TGGGCCTCGGTCCGGTGGTGACGCATGTCGGGAGAAACGAACCCGGTCGCGGTGCCGCCAGCGGCGGGCGACCCGGGGGAGAGGTGAAGAGGCTGGGCCAGCTCGGGCAACGCCTCCGCCAGGTGCTGGAGGAGCTGAGGACCGCTGCGGGCGGGGTCCTCCACGAAGTCCTCGTAGCGGACCAGGAGCACGCGCCGCCCGGCCAGGCCCTCGAGGAGTTCGGTGCAGTACAACTGCCAGATCGCCAGTGCTACGTACAGTGGCCGCCCGTCCCTTTTGCGCACAGAGAGGGCCACGTCCATCGGGCTGCGGTCGACGATAACGATGGCGAACCGGCCCTGGTCGAGCACAGGCAGCCACGCCGGCAGGAGCAGGCTTATCCGGGGGTCCTTCAGCACCAGGGGGCGCCCGGCCGCTTCGGCAGCCAGGTTGGACAGCATTTGTTCGACCTGGGGGCGCCACTCGTCGGCCCGGCCGAGTATCGGCTCCCGTCCGGGTGGCCGGTCCCACGCCCCGTCCAGTTCGGCCAGGAAGTTGTCGTTCAGCGCGTTTACGTCAGCACGTTCGAAGAACCCCTTGGGGTTGTCCTCGGCCGCCTCCAGCAGGTCGCCCTCCTGGCCGGCGAAAAAGCCCGCCTTGGCCAGGTACCCGGCAACGGCGCTTGTCCCGCTCCGGTGCATGCCGAGTATGACCACTCCCGCCATTGGTCCTGCCATTGGTCGTGCCGTTGGTTGTGCCAAGGGGCCTGTCGATGGGACTGGCATTTGATCGTTCTCGTTCACTGACCCAGAAGCTATCGGAACCCGGGCTCATATAACCTTTGAACGCAGATGACCAAAGTGACGGCCGGGTTGCTCCCATGGCGCCGGGGCCGGGAGGACAAGCCTGGTTTGCGGCTGCTGGGTGTGCTGCTTTGTTACAACGACGGCGACCTCGTAGAAGACGCAGTGCGCTACCTGCGTGACCAGGGCCATCACCTGGTCGTGTGGGACCACGGTTCCACCGATGAGACCCCCGATGTCCTGCGCCGCCTCCAGCCCGAGCTGGTCGAGCTGCAGACCATCCCCCGCAGCGTCGATTTCTACGGGCTCTACCAAGCAATGTCCGCTCACCTGTTGGAAACCTACGTGGCCAACTACGACTGGGTCTCTTGGCCTGACCAGGACGAGTTCCTGGAGGGGCCGGACCGCAGCCGCCCTTATCGCGATTGGCTGGCGGACGTCGCCGCCTCGCCGTATGACTGGATCCAGTTCAACAATTTCAATTTTTGGTGGACCGAGGCCGACGACCCGACCGTGCCTCGGGCGGTCGAGCGGGTCCGCCATTACAGCCTTTTCGCCGATTGTGGGCCGCGTATCCGTTCGTGGCGGGCCTCGTCGACCAATGAGCGCCAGTTCAACCACAACCCTCCCCTTGGCCAGCGCTACCCGCAACTGTTCAATTTACGGCACTACCCGATGAGGAGCGCCGACCAGATGGCCCGCCGTCTCGAGGTGGACCGGGCCGGCCTGCGCCGCGGGGGTTCAAATTATCATTACGACAACATGAGTTCTTGGCCGGAACGCCTGGTTATCCCGCCCGAGCAATTGCACGTTGACGACGGAGGCGACCTCGACCCGTCGGTGATTTTTGACTGGCGCTCTGTTTACGGCACCGAGGACTCGAATGCCTGAGGGGCGGGCTGGCGAGGCCTACCCTGGGGCCGCGGCGCTAAAACAGTGGTCCAGACGTGTGGGCAATCGGGCCGGCGGCGATAGAGGCGACACCATCAGTGGCGGTCCAGGTAGCTGAGACCGCGCTGCCTCCAGCAGTAGGGCAGGTTCGCAAATGGCCGGGTGCGGGTCTGGTCAGCGGGTGGCGCGGCGTGGCGGTGGTGAGCTTTCTGGCCACTGTCCTGAGTTGGCGGCCTTACCCGTGGCACCCCGTTTATGCCGGCATCGACCCGTCCTGGGAGGTCGGGCTGGCGATGGGGTTCACCCGTCACTTGCAGTGGGGGCCGTCCGTTATCTTTACGTTTGGGCCGTTCGGGTTCGTCGACGGCATCTACCCCTTCTACCGCCTTACCGCTGCGCTCAGTATCCTCTACGCCCTCGCCGTAGTGTGGGGGCTGGCGGCGCTGGTCGTCTCGGCCTTGCGCCCTTCGTGGGGCTTGTTGGGCGCCGGCGTGGCCGCATGGGCCGCTCTGGCGCTGGCCGCCAGCAAGACCGGTTATTCGGACGTGGCCGCCGGGACGGCGCTGGGATTGGCTCTGGCTGTGCTGGTGGCTCGGCAAGACCGGGCGCGGCTGGGCCTTATCGTCGTCCTTGGCGCCCTGGCCGGTTTCCAATTGATGGTGAAGACCAACGAGGGGTTGCTCACCCTGGGGCTCCTTGTGGTGGTGGTCGTCTTCGGCAACCTCGACTGGCGCCGGGCGGTGCCGGCGGCCGGCGCACCGCTGGCCGTTGTCTTCTTCGGAGGCTGGCTGGTTGCGGGGCAAAGCCTCAGCAATATCGCCAGTTATTGGCGCGGTTCACTTTCGGTGGCCGTCGGGTACAGCTCGGCCATGCAGGTTTCGAAAGGGCGGAGCGCCGAAGACTGGTATGCCGCACTGGTGTGCGGGTTGATCATCCTGCTCTTCAGCCTGTCGGTACGGGGAAAACCGGGGCGTTACAAAGTGGCCGTGTGGTTGCTCCTGGTCGGCTGGCTCTGGGCCGTGCTCAAAGAGGGGTTCGTGCGCCATGACACCCACGACCTCACGTTTTTTGGCCTGGCCCTGGCCGTGGTGTTGTTGGCCCGGTTGAAGCGTGCTTATGTCCCGTTGCAGGCCGGCGTTTTTGTAGTCACGGCCGTCATTTTCTGCCTGGCTGCTACCGGTGTGCCCGAACAGCTCCATGCACCGGGGGCCACAACGTCCGCCTTCCTACACGATGCCGGTGACGTCCTGGGGGTGGGAGGCCTGGCGCAGGCTCAGCAGGCCGACCGCAGCCGCCTCCTGGCAACCGGCGACGCTCTCCCTCCGGCCACCCTTTCTCTGCTGCAGGGGCATAGCGTGGCCGTCGAACCGGTCGAGAACTCGATCATCTACGACTACCCGCAACTGAAGTGGGACCCCGAGCCCGTTTTGCAGAGCTACAGCGCCTACACCGGTTATCTCGACCACCTGGACGCCGCCTTCCTGGCGTCGTCGCGTGCTCCTCAGCGCATCCTGTACCAGCCATGGGCCGTCATCGACGGGCGGGACAAGTTCCTCGACCCTCCGGCCACGCTCGAATCGATGTACTGCCACTACGTACAATTGCCGGCGCCCGGGCCGGCGCAGGTGTTAGCGAACGCTCCCGACCGCTGCGGGCGGCCGATAGAAGTGAAAAGAGTGAGCGCTCGTTTCGGTACCCCGGTTAGCGTGCCGGACCTACCGGGCCAGATGGTCGTCGCGACGTTTACGTTCGGAGTGCCGTTCGAGACCAAGGTAGAGGGCGTCGGGCTGAAGCCGCCGACGATGGGCCTGACCGCCTGGACGGGGGCCACTCGGCCCGAGAACTACCGGTTCATCCCGGGGACGGCCGCCGACGACCATGTCTTGTCGGTGCCTACGTCCCTCGGGTACTCGCCGGCCTTTACCCCTCCCGCCATAAGAAAGCTCAGTCTTTCCGGAGGGGGCTGGGGCCGGGGACAGGGCCGTTTCACGGTGACTTTTTACTCAGTGAGCCTGCGGTCACGCTGAGCCGGCGCCTCAGGCGATGTTGCGTTTGGAGCGACCACGAGCCGGCAGGGCAGTGTGACCGTCCAGTGAGGCGGGTCGATCGAGAGCGTAGCCGTGGCCGTCGCCCCTTTCCGGCATGCGGCAACGGCCTTGGCCACTTCAGTCGCCCACGGTGGCCCCGTTGACCGCTGGTTAGGCCCCGGAAGTCCGCCACCCAGCTCGGGACGAACAAAGCGGCGCAGACTACCACGGCTACGGCCATCCTCCCGGAGATGGGCGCAGGAGCCCTGCTCCTCCCCATTGAGTGCCGAAATGCAGTGGCGCCGCCTTCGAGGGCGAAGTAATCGGCCAGCACCAACACTGCGCTCATCAACAGCAGGACGGGCACGGCCTGGTAGCGGCCGGCAATGCCCACTGTGTTCAGCTGCACAACGGTGGCGACATCCCGGAGCCATACGGGCACGACGAAACATACGGCTGAATAGGCCGACGCCACCAGAGTGAACAGGCGTACCCGGGGCGAGCGGGCGTACAGGGCAATCAGGATGACGACGCCGATAGCGGTACAGCCGAGCACGATGCTGAGCCCTCGCCCCTGGCGCACCAGCCAGTCCGTCCCTTTTACCCCACCCACCATCCCGAGGCCGACCCGCAAGGCAAAGGACTGGCCAATGTCGTGCAAACCACCGGGGCTCGAGACCGCTTTAGCCCCCGACGGCAATATCACCGCTGCTTGATAAACGAGCCCCAGCACCAGCCCTCCGCCGGCCGCCTGCTCTTTCGGCTGGCGGAGTATGGCTGCTCGCGCTACGGCCAAGGGCAGGAACAACCCCAACCAGAGCTTCTGAGCCGGCGGCCAGGAAACAAACGAGCGCCGCGCAGGCGCGACCAGGCCATGACCGCGGCCGCCAGAGCAAAGCCCAGAAAGCGGCGAAAAACAACCACCACGGGACGTTTACCAGGTTGTCGAGGAGCTCCACGTTGGCCACCGGTAACAGGACCATCCCTGCTGCCAACAACCCCCGTAGGCCAGGAGAGGCGATGTGCCCCCGGGCCATATGGAAGACCAGGCAAGTTAGGCCACCCAGGCTCAACGCGCCGATCAGGGCCAACAACGTCGAGACGTCTGCTACCGGCACGAGGCGGGCCAACTGGACGGCGAGCCGTGGGAACAGCTGCATGTAACCGTTGTGCAGGGTGGTCAGGGTGCGCCAGAACGAGAGGGTGGTCGCCTGGGCGTAGAAAATCCGCCCGTCCTCGGCCCAGATTGTCTTTATGGCGGGCACGCCCGGCTGGCGCAGCAGGGCCGCCGCGCTAACGGCGGCAAAGCCGCACAAATAACCAAATGCGAGCACCCCGGGAGGCAGGTCGCTCCGCGCCGCCACCGGGAACAGAGAAGTCCCCCGTGGCACACGGGTGACGGGTTCTCGCCGAGGAGACGGGGAAAGTAGGCCCGTCGACCTCACGCCGGAGCTGAAACCCCGCAGAGCGTCAGCGGCGTCCCGGCCGTCCAGGTCAAGACGAGCTTGGCTCTGGGGTTGTTGTCGCTCAGGTACCCGACGCCGCTCGCGGGCACGAGGAGTTCGACAGGGACGGAGCTCGACGGTCCCCGACGTGGCACAAGCACCGCCGCCAGGTACCTCGCCGTTCCTTGCGGTGCCGGCCGGGTTTCGACCAGGACCGCGGCCGAGGCCTCACCGGCCGCCACTCGCAACCAGATTTGGAGCGGGCGGCCAGGGTGTGTGGCCGAAAATCGGGAACACGCCCCGCCCAGCGGTGCGACCGAGCCTGACTGAGACTTCAAATAGGCAAAGTGCCCGGCCACCAGTGGCTTAGGAGACAGAGCAGTATTAGACCCGTTCCAATCCCCGACGGCCAGTAGGGCGCGGGCATTGGTCATGTCCACCGGTGTCAACGTGGCCGGCGGGAACAGGTGGGCGACGCTGCAGGCGGCCAAGGTCGTCCGCCGATAGGTTCGGGAAATAACTGATGGGCGCCGCACCAGGCCCCGTGACGTCAGGGACGCCGGCGGCCACCAGCCGCCCGAGAGCCAGGACGTCTGTCTTCAATCTGGAAGTAAGGGCTACGCGTGCCTTCACCCACGTTTCGGCCTGGCCCACGTTGCCGGCCAAAACGACGGCCAATACGGCGACGGCCCCCCACTGCAAAACGGCCGGTGCGCTTCGAGGGCTGAGGAAGGTGGCGATGACCGGCGTCAGCAGCGCGATGGCCACGTACACATACCTGGAAACATCGGGGGAGCCGGTGGAGATGTCGCGCCCCAGACCGGCCAGCAGGTAAAAGGCGGCGGTGGCAGCGCAGAGCGCTAGAAGGACCGGCCGCTGCCGCCACATCCCGGGTGCCTGCCAAATGACCCAAGCGAGCAGGGCTATCAATATCGCCCAGCCCGCCGGCTGCAGGTCGAACGCTCGCCCCAAAGCCCAGGACAGACCGTCCCACATGTAGCGGGGGAGGGCGGTCAAAGTGCCCAGGGTGAACCGGTCTGAATGGGCGGTAAGACCAAGGCGGCCGACGCCGGCGAACCAGGTTATGTAAGCGACGACGGGCAGCGCCAGGACGGCGAGTGCCCGTCTCCAGGGGAGGCGGGCGAAGGCGAGCACAGCCGCTCCCACGACCATGGAATCCCCGATCGTCGAGCACATGAGACTGGCCAGCAAAGCCAGGGAAGCAAGCACAAGATGCCGTCCCTCCGGGCGAGGACGCCTGTCGAGTAGGTCCAGGGCAAGCAACCCGAACAGGACCGACCCAACGAAGCCGATCTGGAAAGCCCACGCCAGGTCCTCGGCGCCGGCGCCGAGGAAACCCGAGGACAGCTACTGCCGCGGTAGCCACCCAGGCGTTGGCGCCGGCGCGGAGGCTAAGACGCCAGGCCAGGTGCATGATGAGCACCTGGGCCAGCAACACGGGGACGAGGTAGGGCCAGTAGGTGCTGAAGTGGAAGATGCTGTAGAGCGCCCTCCAGAGCAGGACCGGGAGCGTTGACCAGTGCTCGTTGTGCGGGAACCAGATGCTCTCGGGATTGGTCGGTGCGTAGGACAGGCCCCGGCTGACCAGGAAGTTCCATTCGTCGCCAAAGAACCAGAGGCCTCTGTCCAGCCAGGCCCAGAACGCGAATGCACCAGCCAGGCTGGCCACGTGGACGAGGGTCACCGCCCGCTCGACGTGCGACCGTTGCCGGACGGCGAGGTGCGGCGTGGCGCCCTGAAGTGGACAGGGCGGCGGGCGGCCCGGCCAGGCGCCTGGTCGCGTCTGGCGACGGCGGCGCCGCTGTGCTCGGTGGCCCGGTCAGCAGGGCGTCCGCCTGCTGGAGTCGTGGTCCACCGTTAGGAGCGTAGTGCCTCGTTAGCGCAGTACCTGTCGCCACCGCCCCGCTCGACGCGGTGGACCAGTGGCCAGCAGGTACAGCCCAGGCCTGTCACCGTCTCTTCTAATAAGCGAAGTTAAGGAAGGGTTTCGTTTCCCACTTCACGCGAAGGGTAGACCTGAAGGGATAATGACGGCCCGTCTACCTGTCTGCTTCCTTCTGCTCACGCACAGGTCACCGGAACAAGTCAAACGTCTCGTAGACGTAGTCGCGCCCTGCCAGGTATTGGTCCACCTGGATGCGCACGCCGGCCGGCAGGTATGGGCCGAGTTTCAAGAACTGGCCGACGAGTACGGTCAGCTCGACCTGGTCGAGCGGACGGCCACCGGTTGGGGGTCCTGGGGCCTCGTGCAGGCCACACTCAACGGGCTCGAACGTGCGCTCGACCTCGACTGTACGCATATCGTCAAGATGACCGGCCAGGACTACCCCATTCGGCCCATAGAGGAGATCGCTGCCTTCTGCAAACAAAGCCCAGCCAGTTCCTGGATCCCGCATGACGAGATCCCGGTTGGTTTCCTGGCCGAGAAAGATGGCGGAGTGGCCCGGACCAAGCATTGGCATATGGCGGTGAGAGGCCATGCCGTAAGTGTGCCGATGAACCGCCGACCACCTGAGGGGGTTACCCCCTTTTATGGCCAGGCCCAGCTGGTCATGTCAATGCCGTTGGCGCGCTGGTTGGTGGCAGAGGTACGCCGGCGCCCCGAGCTGGTCAGGTTCTTCCGGCGCACCTGGATGCCCAATGAGTTGTTCATCCCGAGCCTCGCCATGACATCGCCGATGGCGGCGGACGTATCCGGCGCCAACCTGTGGTTCACTGACTGGTCGGCCGGTGGCTCACACCCCAAGGTGTTCGGGCGCGAGGACATCGACGAGCTGACGGCCGCCGCCCTTGGCCACGCCGGCGACCTGCCCGGCGGGAAGACGAAGCTCTTTGCGCGTAAGTTCGACCTTCAGGTCGATACCGATGTCCTCGACCTGATCGACGAGCGTCTGCTGGCCCGGCACGGTACTCGCACAGAATTGCGTTAGCCCCCTTCGGGGCCGGCAACCGCGAGGGCCCGCTAGCCTTTAGAGACGCTAGCCCGGCTCGGCTAGTTTACAGCTAGCCCACCCGTGTGGTTCACGCCGACCCTCGCAGGGTAGATGCCGAGCATCTAATGAACGTGCCGCCCCCCGTTTGCTTCGTCCTCCTCGTGCACAAGTCGCCGGCACAGGTAGGCCGTCTCATTGACGTCCTCCAGCCCTGCCCCGTACTGGTGCACGTGGACGGGCGCGCCGGTGAACAGGTCTGGGACGGGTTCCAGGACCTGGCCGCCAGCCGACCCCAAGTGAAGCTCATCGATCGGACGCCCACAGGATGGGCGTCGTGGGGAGCCGTTCAAGCCTTTGTCCAGGGACTGGAGCGGTCGCTCGACCTCCAGTGCTCACATGTGGTCCATATGACGGGCCAGGATTACCCGCTGAGACCGGTCGACGAGATAGCTGCCTTCCTGGCTCGCGGCCCGGCTACGTCCTGGATCCCCCACCATCGGATGCCGGTGGCGTTCCTTTCCGACGGCGACGGCGGGATCTCGCGCGCCACTAATTGGAACGTGGCGGTCAGAGGGCGGCGCGTCCGAGTTCCCGTGGCGCGACGACCACCGAAAGGTGTCGCCCTTTACTACGGGCAAGCCCAGAGGATCCTTTCAGCAGGTTTGGTCCGCCACCTTCTCGACCAGATCAAACAGCGCCCTGAGCTGGTCAAGTTCTTCCGTCGGGCCTGGACGCCCGATGAGTTGTTCATCCCCAGCCTGGCCATGAGCTCGCCCATGGCCGATGAAGTGTCGAACGAGAACCTGTGGTTCACCGACTGGTCGGCCGGAGGTGCTCACCCCAAGGTGTTCCGCCGCGACGACATCGGCCGTCTCACGGCGGCGGCTTACGGCCAGACGGGCGAGCTACCGGGAGGGGGGACGAAGCTGTTCGCCCGCAAGTTCGATGCGGAGGTCGACGTGGACGTCCTGGACCTGATCGACCACCAACTCCTGGCGCGCGGAGGGACCCCGACTCGAACGAGGTAGGACGCTTGTCACTCCTTCCCGGCGGTGCCCCACTTCGCCCCAGAGGCGCCGCCTGTGGGCCGTTTCCGAGTACGCCACCGATGGTGGCAGCCCTGCCACCAGGAGAGATTAGCGTTCACGCGATTTATCGTGCTCCCTCTGGGTACAGGTAACTTACTGCCAGCCATGCTCGCGACGAACACGAAGACGGCGCGCCGACGGCTCGAGGAGACTTTGGTCGCTTCGGTAGGTGCCAGCGCCGGCGCACGCGACGAACAGGACCTTAGGCCCTGGTGGAACGCATTGACCAGGACGCGCTGGTGGACTTCGCCGTCGCCCAACGTGTCACCGGCCCCGTCACGGAGACCCTCGGCCCGGTCTTGGCGCAGGCCCACGGGCCAGGTTGCTCGACATGGCCAAGGCCGATGCCTTTTTCAACCTGTCTTATCTCGCCCTCCTCGTCAGGCTGGCGGCGGCGCTGCGTGATGTCAGCGTGCCCTGGGTCATTGTCGAAGGGCCCGTGCTGTCAGAGCTGGCCTATGGCGGGTCTCCGCGCGACTACTCAGATCTGGACGTGGTCGTCCCGGTTGAGCACTTCCCGAAGGCGCTCGGGGTCCTCATGTCGAGCGGTGGGTCCATCCTGGACCGCAACTGGGACCTCGTGTCCAACGACCTGCGGGGCCAGCTTCACCTGGCGTTCGGCCCGGAGCTGGTGGACCTGCATTGGCACCTGGTGAACCTGTTCAACCAACGGCAACGCTTTGCCATCCCCATGGCCGACCTTTTCGCCCGCCGCCGGCAGGTGCGTCTGGGAACGGTCAGCGCGTGGACGCTCGAGGCCACGGACGCTGTGCTCCATGTTGCTCTGCACGCCGCCCTGGCCGGCGGGCACCAGCTCGGCTGGCTGGTAGATGTTGAGCGCTCGGTCATCAACCTCGGTCCTGACTGGGATGCTCTGGTTAAGCGCAGCCACGCCTGGCGGACCGACCTCCCGGTGGCCGTGGCGCTGAACCGGGCCAGGGAGGTCCTGGGGGCTCCAGTTCCTGCGGAGGTCGTGGCCGAGCTGAGTGGCGGGCCGGCGGGGCGTTTGCTCGTGCACAGCCTGCGCAAGTGGAGGTCGAGTGGCAACCTCCCGGGAGGGGGCTCCATCGACAGGGCGGTCACCCGGTCACTCCGCGACGGCTACCCGGCTACCGCGGCCCAGGTCACGCGGTCGGCGTACGAGATGGTGCAGCGCCGTTTTGACCCTCATGAGTATTGGCGAGACCCTGAGGACCCGAGGAACGTGCTGCACAGCTCCGGCGACGACGGTGGCGGCCTCGAACGCTACCTGGAGCGGGTCATCGCCACAGACCAGTATGGGCACAGCCGGCGCACCGAACATGAAGGTGGGACCGATCTGCGGCCCCCGGCCCCCGCTCAGGGCCGACCGGAATAGCCAACCAGAAGAATGGCCCGGTTCGCGGTCATTGGCCCCGCTGGTCGGCGGCGCCCCCTGGGACCCCGCTACCTGGCCTCGTACAACCCGAAGGCCGAAGCCTGCATCGTGAACAGCTCGGCGTAGAGGCCATTGCGGGCCATCAGCTCGTCGTGGTCGCCGTTCTCGATCAGCCGCCCAGCTTCGAGCACATAGATACGGTCGGCCAGACGGACCGTGGCGAAGCGGTGCGAGATCAGGACGACCGAACGGCCCGCGAACAGCTCGCGTACGGCGACGAACAGAGCGGCTTCGGCCCGGGGGTCGAGCGAGGCGGTGGGTTCGTCGAGGATGATCAGCTCGGCGTCGCGGAAAAAGGCCCGGGCCAGGGCGACACGCTGCCACTGCCCGGTGGACAGGTCGCTACCGCCGAAGAACTGCGGCCCCAGGTACGTGTCGTACCCGTGTGGCAGGGCCTCGATGAACTTGTGCGCACCCGACCGGACCGCGGCTTGCTCGACCGCGGCATAGTCGTCGGCGCGCTCCCAGCGGCCCATGGAAATGTTCTCGCGGGCGGACAGGAAGTACTTCACGAAGTCCTGGAAAAGCACGGCCACGCGGGAACGCACCTGAGTGATGTCAGTGGCAGCCAGATCCTGCCCGTCCCAGGTGATGCGCCCCGCCTGGGGCTGGTACAGCCCCGCCAGCAGCTTGGCCAGGGTCGTCTTACCCGAACCGTTCTCGCCGACGAGGGCCACCACCTGGCCGGGGCCTATATCGATGTTGATGTCCTTCAGGCTCGGTTCGCGCCGGCTCGGGTATGTGAAAGTAAGGTCTCTCACGCTCAGGTGCCCGATGTGGGCCGGCGCCGGCGCAGTCCCGGTGAACTGGCTGGTGCCAGGGGCTAGCTCCACCTGGACGAAGTTGTTGAAGTCCTGAATAAAAAGAGCGCTCTCGTAGAGCTGGCCGACGCCGCTGGCCAGGCCCTGTAGCTGCGTGCCGAGCAGGATGAGGGCCGCCGCTGCCGCGCCGGCGCCGGCCAGGGACACGTCGCCTTCGGAGACGAAGAAAATCAGCAGGCCGAGCACGCCGCCCGACACCACTGCCGTTAGCCCGCCGCCGACCACGCCCTGGACGGCCCGCCGGCGGACGAGGTGACGCAACGCCTGGATGCGCCGCTCGTACAGCGCGGCAAAGCGGGCCCGCAGGAACCACGCCATCTCGTAGGCCCTGATTTCTTTGGCCGGGTCCTTCTCGACCAGCAACCCCTGGATGTACGTGCGTTCCCGGTCTGTAGGCGTCTGTTCTACGGCGAAGCGGTACAGGGCTCGTCCTACGCGCAGACTGGCCAGGATGATCGGGATGCCGGCGATCAGGCCGAGCACAAAAAACAGCGGGTCGATGACCAGCAGGACGGCTCCCACCGCCACTACCCCGGTCAGGGCGGTCCCGACGGCCAGCAGACCGTTGGTCATTTGCAGCGGCCGGATAGAGGCGTTGACGATGGCCCGCTGGAGCCGGTCGTGGAAGCTGGGGTCCTCGAAACGGGCCAGGTCGGCCCGGCAGGCGGCGTCGACCACCTGTTGCATCGACGAGCGGGCCACCAGTTCAGCCAGGAGGCGCTGCACCTCGTTGCGCAGGATGAGCGTGATCGACGCCACGGCCAAGACGACAGCCAGGAGCACGACATAAGGGACGGCAGATGAGAAGTCCTTCGTGGTGTTGTCGGACAACAGTTTGGTGAGCAACTCCTTACCCACCAGCACCTGCAGGGCCAGGGCGGCGCTGCCCACCGCCAGGAGGACCACGTTGAGGATGAACTGCCCGCGCGCCGCCCCCCACACCAGGCGCAGCGCCCCGGCCATCAAGCGGGGGAGCTGGCGGAGGCTTCGGTCGACCTCCGGGTGGAACAGCTCCTGGACGTCGAAGGTCTCGGCTACCTCGTCTTCGCCAACCTCGCCAACCTCGCCAACCCCTCCACCTCCGCCTTCCCGGTTTCAGGACCAGCTGGGCCCGCCAGGTCTCCATGCGGCCCGTTGCTGGCCAGGCTCTCCTCGTCAGCCACTTTTGCGAGGCTACCCAGCGTCACCGCCGGACTGTCTTGCAATGGCTTGTAATGGCTGGCTAGGGCACCCCGAATGGTCTCGCCATATACTCAGGCCGGTGCTCGTGGTCCAGGAGCGGCGCCGCTTTTACCGTGAGTCGATGACGGCCTTCCTGCGCCGTCACCTCGGGGCCGGCGAGGTGGCGGCAGGCGTGGCCGACGCCGATGGTGTCCTGGCCGCAGCAGCGCAGGGCGCAGTGGACCAAGCGGTCATCGAGGCAGACGGAGTTCCCTGGGATGTCCCAACCCTGGTGGCTACCCTGCGGTCGCACCAGCCCAGGATCCACCTGGTCGGCCTGACGGCGTCCGGCCGTCCCGGGTCGTTCGAAGGGATAGAGGTGCTAGCCCGTAGCGCTACCCCCGACCAGGTCGTGAAGCTGGTGGCGCCCGACGCCGACTGGGCCACCCCATTTGTCCTTAGTGCCCCGAGGGGGAGCGGGGGCGGCCTCCTCACGGAGCAGCAGCTACGCGTCCTCGCCCTGTTGAGCCTGGGCCTTACGGCGTCCGGGGTGGCCACCCGCCTGGGACTGTCGGACCGGGCCGTGGCCAAGTCAAAGGTGGCAATCTTCACCAAACTCGGCGTACAAAGCCAGGCCCAGGCGGTCGCCACCGCCCTGGCCGGAGGCCTCCTCGGCCCGTCGACCGACGCGCAGCCGCCGATAGGTAAAATGCTATGAAAACGGCCAGATGGCAGGAAACGTCTCGACGACGATGAAGCGTGCCGCATACCGGAGCCCGGCAGTGCGCGCCAATGTCTACCGCAGCGACCTGCCCAAAGTGGTCACCGTCCACGACAACCGCTTCGTAGCCCCCGGGCTGCTCGAGGTGCTGGCCGGGAGAGCCGAGGTGGTGGCGGACAGTGCGTATGGCGCGGCCGCGCTTCGGCTTGCCGACCTGATCAGACCCGACGTAGTCGTGGCTGGCGAGCTCCTGGGGGACGGCCTCATAGACCACTTCTTACCCGACCTGGTGCGGGTGGGCGCCCGTGTGCTCCTCCTTACGGACGAGCTCCACCCTGACCGCGTGCTCGAACTTGTCGGGCGAGGCCTGTCCGGGGTATGTACGACCGACCTCGGGCTGGCCGCCGTGGGCGACGCGGTCCTCGACGTCGCCGGCGGCGGTGTATGCCTCCCTCCGTTGCTGATGGCGGCGGTGGTCACTCAATGGCGCTCGGGGTGGCGTGGAGCCAACTCGGGCGCGGACAAAGGGCTCACGCTCCGAGAGATGGAGGTCCTCAACGCCATGGCCGACGGACTCTCCACGAAGGCCGCCGCTCGCCTGCTCGGGGTGGCCGTTAAAACGGTAGAAAACCACAAGACGAGGGTGTTCGCCAAGCTGGGCGTCCATAGCCAGGCTCAGCTCATAGCCGAAAGAGCTGTTCCATGACCAGCACTTGCCTTACTCTTGACCGAACTATGCGACTCTTGACCGATGACGCCGGCCGACGCTGACGACCAGCCGCAGGACGAGCCCAGGTTCGCGACCAGCGAACGGTTGGCCCTCGACTCCGAAAGAGCCGTTTGGCGGCAGGTGGGCGACGAGATAGTCATCCTCGACGTCCCGACAGCTACCTACCTGACGCTCAACTCGTCCGCCGTGACGCTGTGGAAGAACCTCGAGGAAGGGGCTACCCCTGCGGATCTGGCCGCCGGCCTGGTGGCTACCTATGGCATCACGACGGACAAGGCGGCCAAGGACGTCCAGCGCTTTCTCGAGGCGCTCCAGGAGCGTTGCCTGATCTTGCCCGCTCCATGAACCCCTCGTCACCGGCGGCCCGGCCGTGGGCTCTGGCTCCCAACCCCCTTCGTCTTACGGAGCTCGATATAGCCAGTGGCATCGTCCTCGGGACGAACAAGCCTCCTCAGTGGCCGGAGGTCGAGCGCGACCCTCTTGACGTGCTCTTCGACGAGGCCAGGGAGCTGCTTCAACGCGGCCGGTGCGTCGTGGCCTTCTCGGGCGGCAGGGACTCGTCGGCTGTACTGGCGGCGCTGCTGCACGTGGCCCGGCGGGACGGGTTCGATGAGCCGGTAGCGGTCACGGCCCGGTGGCCGGGCGATGCGGCTGCGGACGAGTCGGCATGGCAGGAGCACGTGGCCCGGGAGTTGCGGGTCAAGCACTGGGAGGTCATTTCCCCGGGGACGGATTTCGACCTCCTCGGACCGCTGGCGACCCGGCTGCTGCGCAACCATGGGCTGTTCTGGCCGGCGCCTACTGCCGCGCTGATGCCAATGATCGAAGCGGCCGGCGACGGTGTGCTCGTGACCGGCCAGGGGGGCGATGAGGTGTTCGGGACGTGGAGCACGGCAGGGGCGTGGGCCCGTGCCCGTCACCTGGGCAACCTGCGCCAGCTGCGCCACCCGCGCAGCGTGGCTTCGTCGCTCCGCCCGTTGCTCGCCGCGACCTTGCCCAGGTCCGTCCGCCTCCGGCGCGCCATCGCCCGCGCCCGGCCTTATCAGAGCTGGCTAACGCCTGAGGCCCGAGATGCACAGCGCGAAGCTTGGGGATCGGAAATGGTGGCCATCGCCCCGCTGTGGTGGCCGGACTACCTTCACGAGGTCAGCTCCGAGCGCGGGCTCCGCCTGGCCGACCAAACCCAGTCGGCGTTGTGCGAGGCCAGGGGCGGATCCTATGCCACCCCGCTGCTCAGCCCTGCTTTCCTGGCCGCCCTGGCCCGGCGAGGCGGGCGGCTGGGACTGGGAGAACGGACAGCGGCCATGATGGCTGTGTTCTCCCCCGTACTTAGCGAGGCCGTCCTCAGCCGGCGCTCGAAGGCCACTTTTGGCGACGTGTTCTGGGGGCCTGAGAGCCGTAGCTTCGCCCGCGACTGGGACGGCGACAGCCTTGACGGCCGCTGGGTGGATGCGGACGCTTTGCGGGCGGCGTGGCGCGAGCCCCGGCCGGTGTACGGGGCCGCACTCCCATTGCAAGCGGCCTGGCTGGCCAGGGAGGAAAGAAAAACGGGCGCCGCGACCCCTGGGGGACTCCTCCCCCTGTGAAGGTGCCTCCTGCGGCCTTAAGCTGACAGTGCAGTTCCAGTGGACCAGCCAAACAATCAAATCCACTGATCCAAGCCGGCAAGGCGGAAAGCGAGGCGGTATGAGCGATCAAACATACGAAGAGCCTGAAATACGAGTCCTGGGCGAGGTGACTGACCTCACTCAGATGTCCAAGCCGGGCGTCTATTTTGACTTCCCTGGCTCCGGTGAGGGCAACACCACCAGGTTCCCTCACCACATGAGCTGAGACAAGGTCAGCTTTCCCGGCGTTGGTACCCCCGGCGCCGGGCAAACTTGGTTGGTATTTGATGGGCCGGCGACTGGCGGTTGAAGATAGTCTCGTGGCCCAAAAATCGAGCGAGCGTAGGCCTGTGACGGATGGTCAAGCCCGTCCGGGCACTGAGCCTTGACGGTATACCGGTGCGCCGGCCTGTTCGTCAGTTCTCCCCTCGAGTTGGCGGCGCCGGTGGTCGACCTTGAGAGCGGCGCTGGTGGGAGGCCCTACGTCGAAGTTGTCGAGGGTGAAGTACGTCCGGTGCCAAAGCAAAGGCCTTCATCAGAGGTTGTGGCCGAGCGAATAGTCAACCAGGAGGCCTGGTATACGTTCGCTCGTTGCGGGGAGGTGGTTGTTGGCCGTTTCTATGGTTTGGCCGATTTCGAGATCGCCGCCACGGGTGAGGACAGCCGCAATTGGCGCGTCACGTTTTATCGCGCTCCGGCCGCCCCGATCGGGCTGATCGCCATCCTCATCACCGGGTCGATCATTGCCTATTTGCTCAGCGCAAACGGGCGTCTGGTGCTGCACGCCAGCGCCGTCGAGGTGAACGGCGAGGCACTGGCCTTTATCGGCCAGAGCGGCCAGGGAAAGACGACCATGGCCACGTTGTTGTGCGCGGAGGGCCACGCGTTGGTGAGCGATGACCTGCTGCCTGTGGACATCCGAGGCGACCAGGTGATGTGCGTACCCGCCGGGCGCGAATTGCGAGTTCGAGAAAAAGTGGAGGCATTGCTGGAGCGTTTCGACCCGCAAACCAGCCGTTATCGTACGGTCGACGAACGTCATGCCGTGGGCGCTCGGACGACCACCACCGAAGAGCTGCCCCTCGGGTCGGTGGTGGTCCCCTGGCCCGACCGAGAGGCCAGCCAGGTTACTGCTCAGCGGTTAACGCCGGGGGAGGCAGTAATGACACTGGCCCAATATCAACGGATAGAAGGCTGGACCTCACCGGTCCTGCTCCGAGCACAGTTCGGGGCCATCAGCGCAGTGGTGAGGTCTGTACCGGTATTGGCCATGCGAGTGCCGTGGGGACCGCCATTCCACCCGGGACTGGCCGCCGAGGTGCTGTCAGCGGCTTTGCTGGGCCCTAGCGTCATGACGTCTTAGCCCGGAGCACTCCCACGAGCGGCTGAACCCTCACATCGAGAACTTTTATTAACGTTTTTGTTAACGCTTGCATAAGTTCTAGTGTCGGAGGACAACTTCTCAGGGAACGCCGGATAACATCATCGGGCGCGGACGACCGGTTCCTCCACCTCGATCGGGAAGAGCGTCCGCTCGACAAGGGCGAAAATAATATGACCAGCCACCAGCTGAAGTTCCTGTATTTTGCCCGTCTCCGTGGACGGCATGGCCAGGACGTAGTCGGCGCTGCCCATGTCCCGGGGGTCTCGACCCGTTAATCCAACCGTAATAATCCCCTGGGATTTCGCCACTTCCAGCGCTAGTACGACGTTTTTTGAACGGCCGGAGGTCGAGATCCCGAAGAGGACGTCGCCTGGCCGGCCTAGAGCCTGGACCTGGCGAGCAAAAACGCGGTCAAAGCTGTAGTCGTTGCCGATGGCAGTCAACACCGAAGTGTCGACGCTGAGAGCGATCCCGGCGGCGGGCGCACGGTCGTAGTTCTGACGTCCTACCAGTTCGGCGGCCAGATGCTGGGCGTCTGCGGCCGAACCACCATTGCCGCAGAAAAGCACTTTCCCGCTACCCTGCAAGCAATTCACGATGACGGCGGCAACCTGGGTCATGGCATTGACGCTGTCTCTCGAATTGAGCTGCACGAGGCTGTCCTGCAGCTTGGCCAGCTCGCCGGCGGCGAACTCCATGGCGCCGTCGTCCACCGAGCCGACGAGAGCCGCGCCGTTGTGGCCAAAATCGACGTCGGTCGTCAAGGCTGTCTCCTTGCTGGTCAAACCCATGTTCTCCGTCCCGTAACACCCGCCCGGGCTCGCCCGGTTTGGGGTGGCCCGAAAAGGGTATACCCAATGCGGCTGGCGTACACACGGCGAGGAGCTCGTTCCTGACCCTGGAGCTAGACGAAATAAAGGAAAATTTGCCTGATGGCCGCGTTTCGCGCGCTAAGCGTGGGGAATAGTACCGATAGCGAGGAACGACATTCACGAGCCGAGGGCCTAGCCCAAATCACGCTCATGTCGGTCCGGCTGGACAACCTGTCCGGAGAGGAAGCGGCCGAGTACGTAATCTCCGCCGCTCAGCGTGGCAAAGGAGGTCGGCTGGTCAACCCGAATGTGGACGTTATGCGTCAGGTGGCGATGGACCGAAGCCTGCGCCCGCTGCTTTTGGACGCCGACCTGGTGCTACCGGACGGCATGCCCCTTTTGTGGGCGGCGCGTTTACAGGGGAGCCCACTAAAAGAACGAATACCTGTGTCCGAGGCCATTAACACTCTCTGTGCCAAAGCGGCCGAGAGACAAGTAGGCGTTTTTCTGTTGGGCGGCTCGCCCGGCACCGCGGAACGGACGGCAAAGGTGCTCACGGAGCGTTGCCCGGGTCTTTCCGTCAGTTATCTGTGCCCTCCATTTGGCTTCGAAGACGACCCACAAGAGATGTCCAGCATCTGCGAAGCGTTGGAACAATCCAGGCCCGGGGTAGTTTTCTGTGCCTTCGGTTTCCCTAAGCAGGAGCGATTGATGAACGTGCTGAGTGAGCGGTTCCCGACAACCTGGTTCGTGGGGTCAGGCGGGACGTTCAGCATGCTCGCCGGCGATACCCCGAAGGCGCCAACGTGGATGAGGAACAACGGGCTGGAGTGGCTGCACCGTTTGCGTCTGGAGCCCCGCCGCCTTTTCGAGAGGTACATCGTCCACGACCTTCCGTTCGCCTGCCGCATGCTTGCGGTCAGCGCGATAGCAAGGGTGGTTAGACCGGCAACAGGTCCTTCTTCGGGTGGACGAGCCGAGGAGGTCGTGGGTTGAAAGCCCCCATCGACCTTCGCCTCGATGACCTTCCGAAGGACCAGCGGACCAAGGGGATCGTGCGGGCGCGGACGCCGCTGCGGATTAGTTTCGCCGGAGGCGGCACCGACGTATCGCCTTTTCCTGAGACTGAGGGTGGCGCCGTCCTCAGCGCCACTATCGACCGTTATGTCCTTGGGTCGCTGGCCGTGCACGCTGAGAGCCACCTCCGCATCGAGTCACGGGATTACGGCGTGAGCGTACAGGTCTCCCCCGACGAAGGCTTCGAACTAGACGGCAACCTCGACCTCGTCAAGGCCGCTCTTCGACGAGGGTGGCGCGACGGCCACAACGGTTACGGCATCATCCTTTCTTCGTCCGCCCCACCAGGGTCCGGTCTGGGATCTTCTTCGGCGATGGTGGTCACCGTCGTTGCCATGCTCAACGAGTATTACGGGATGCCGACGGGGGAGTACGAAATGGCCCACCTGGCATCGGTTATCGAACGCGAGGACATGAACATAGCCGGCGGCCTGCAGGACTACTATGCCGCCGCCTTCGGAGGCTTTAACTACATCGAGTTCGGCGAGCAAGTCGTGGTCAACCCGCTAAGAGTGCGTGACTACATTGTCGGCGAGCTCGAGATGAACCTTGTCTTGTGTTTTACCGGTGGGACTCGTCGGTCCGACCACATCATCTCCGACCAGACAAAGAGGTATACGCATTCGGACAGCGACACGACAGCAGGGCTGCGTGAGCAGAAAGAGCTGGCGCTGGCCATGAAGACTGCTTTGTTGAAGGGCCGGTTGGACGACTTCGGCTGGCTCCTCGGCCAGGCATGGCAGGCCAAAAAGAAGATGTCACCCCGGATCACCACCCCTCTTATTGACGAGATTTACGAGGTGGCGTTGCAAAACGGCGCCGCCGGGGGCAAAGTGACAGGGGCGGGCGGAGGCGGCTTCATGTTGCTCTACGTCGACTTTGAGAACCGGCCGAGGGTGGCCGAGGCCCTTGAACGACTTGGGGTTACTGCGAGCGGTCTCTCCTTCGCACCCCTCGGGGTACGCGCCTGGACGCGCTAGCCGCTACTCTTCTCGCGCCTCCACGCCATGGCCGTCCTGGACGCCGTGTTCCTGGACCGGGACGGCACCATCAATATAAAGCCGCCGGAAGGATCGTACGTGTACTCACCCCGACAACTGCGCCTGCTCCCGGGAGCAGGAAAGGCGGTCCGGGCCCTGAACGAGGCCGGCGTCCTGGTCCTGGTTGTCACCAACCAGCGAGGAGTGGCCCTTGGGAGGATGAGCTTGAGCGATGTCCATGACGTACACGGAGCGCTAGCCGCTCGACTGCGCCGTTTTGGGGCCAAAGTCGACGAGTTCTATATTTGCCCTCACGCTGACGAGAGCTGCGGGTGCCGTAAACCAGGCCCGGGGCTGTTCTTCCAGGCGACCCGCGACTACCCCGCGCTCGACCTCACGCTTTCGGTCATGATCGGGGACCGCGAAAGCGACGTAGAGGCTGGTATAGCTGCCGGCGTCCGGGCCATCAGATTGGGGCCGGAAGGTACGCAAACCGTGGCCGGCCAGGTGTACCCCGACCTCTCGTCAGCCGTCGCCGCCCTTATTGGTTCGACGCCCGAACGGTCAGAAGATCGAAGGAAAAAACGCACTGCCGCCGGTGGGTCCCTGAGCCAACCGTGCCAAGTTTCGGAGAGGTTAATTCTCGCCCTTACCTGATAAGGATGACCCTGCCGTGGGTAAATTGAATGCGGCGCTCGACGGCACGAGCCCATAGTTACATCTATGTAAATATTCTTCCTGCGCTTCATATTTTGTCTCTGTGAAGAAGGCGTGAAGAACATTTGATGATTCTGTGATGAAATTACCCCTCGTGGGCGGAGCCCAAACGTGAATTTCGCTTTGTTTTGTCCTTTCTCTCACTTCGTAATATGCAGGCGGTCGCGCTGATGGCGGACACGACCGTTTCGCGCTCGGCCACATTGGGCCTCGATCTCGATCTGGGCGAGGCGGACAGCCCCTCGGTCGACCTGACCCTCTCGCCGCCGGACGTACCCGTGGTAAGCCCGGTCTCGCCGGTCCGAAGAGGGCAATCATTGGTCGTTTTTACCGATGCCGTGAGCCTGGCCACCGCCTTCGCTATCGGCGCCCTGGCCCGCCAGCCCTTCGGCAGCCGGGAGGGGCCGATGCCCATCGTGAGCCTGGCGCGCGAGCTGCCCTACATCGTGCTGTACATCGTGGCACTGGCCGCGTACGGCCTCTACCGGCGTGACGGCCGGCGGTTACGGCCGAACTCGTTCCTGGACATCGGCCCTCGCGGCCATGCGCTGGCCCTCGGCGCCATATTGACACTGGCCGTATCGGCCGTAGCCCATCGGCTCACCGGCGTGCCCAAGATCGGCTGGGCGGAGGTCCTTTTCATGACCGCCCCGGCCGTCGTCTTGGTCCCGATGGGCCGAGGTCTTGTCTCGCTGGCATTGAGGGGCAATGACGGGCAGAGGTCGCGAGTGGTGATCGTAGGTTCGGGCCTCGTGGCCACGTCATTGGCCAAGCGGATGCAACGTTTCCCCGACATCAAGCTGCTCGGTTTCGTCGACGATGACCCCCACACACCGCCCGGCGAACGGCTCAGCACATGCCTCGGGCCCATTTCCAAGCTCCCATCGGTGTGCGAGCAAATGCAGGTCGAGCGGGTCCTCGTGGCCTTCTCCAAGAGCCCACCAACGTCGGTGACCGAGGTATTGCGCCGGCTGCCAGCAGGGGTCCATATCAGCGTTGTCCCTCGTCTATTCGAGCTCGTGACGTGGCAGTCCCAGATGGAGGAACTGCACGGCTTGACAGTTATGGACATCGCGCCGCCACAGCTGGGGTTCCTCAACCGCACCGCCAAACGGTGCCTGGACATCGTGGTCAGCGCGCTCACGCTGATCGTCCTTCTTCCCGTCATGGCTGTGATCGCGGCGGCGGTCAAGCTGACTTCGCCTGGCCCGGTTTTCTTCCGCCAGGACCGGGTCGGTTACAAGGGGACCACGTTCAAGATGGTCAAGTTCCGGACCATGCAGGTCGGGGCGGATGTGGTGAAGCTGGACCTGCGCGACCGCAACGACGCGGATGGGCCCTTTTCAAGCTCCACAACGACCACAGGGTGACTTCTGTCGGGCGGTTCCTGCGCAGAACCAGCCTCGACGAACTTCCTCAGCTCATAAATGTGCTTATGGGGAAGATGTCGCTGGTCGGGCCGCGCCCCTTCGTGCCTGACGAGTCCGCCGGCATCGACGGCTGGGCAGCACGGCGCTTCGATGTGCGGCCGGGGATGACAGGCCTGTGGCAGACTTCCGGGCGCAGCGACTTACCGTTCGAGGAGCTCCGGCAACTGGACTATGCCTACGTCGCCTCCTGGTCGCTGTGGTGGGATTTGAAGATCCTGTGGCATACGCCCGGCAGTGTATTCCACAAGCACGGCGCCTACTGAGCAAATCCGCCGTGGCATTGGTCGTTCGGGAAATTGTCAAACAAACTCAGGCCGAGCGGCCGGGTTAGCTGGTGGGCAAAAAGACGGCGTCAGCTCGCCCCGACGATTAATCGCAAGCTAAGGTAAGGAACGTATGACAAGTGGCGAGGCCCGTTCAGGTTCCGGCCGCGACAAGTTCGAGGTCTACGCCCGGCAATTGGAAGAAAGCAACTGGTCCCCTACCCGGGTGATTGGCGAGCAGCCACCATCGCTGGCAGGCCGAGTGAAGATCGAGCGTATGCTCATCCCGAAGCCGCTTCGCCACCGCGTCAAGACGGCTGTGAGCCGCGGCGGCGCAACCGCTGGAACGACGCCGAGCCGCAGGCCTCCTGGCATCAGGGGACGCTCTGAAACTTCACTTGGGATGTGGCTCTAATCATATTGATGGTTGGGTCAACATCGACCTGGTTAGCACCGCGGCAGATTTGCCATGGGACTTGAGGCACCCGTTGCCGTTCCCGGAGAATTCGGTGCTTTGCAATTTTCCACGAGCACCTGCTCGAGCATTTGCAGTTCCCTGCCGCCGCGACGTTCCTGCGCGAATGCTACCGTGCCCTCCGACCGGGAGGCGTGCTCCGTGTTGCGGTACCCGACTTCGGTCGCTTTGCCCGAGACTACGCCGGCGACCAGAACCTGCTCGGATCCGTCCGCCCGGGGCGGCCAACTGCGCTATTGGCTTTGGTCGAGTTGGCCTTCTGCTATGACCACCAGTCCGCATGGGATGGGGAGACACTCGTCGCACTCCTGCAGGAGGTCGGGTTCCGGGGGCCGAAAGTCCGCGAGTTCGCTGACTCGGCTTTGTCGCCGGCACCCGACCACTTGTGGAGGAAGGACGAGAGCCTCTACGTCGAGGGAGACGAAATAGCGCTTCGTCGGGCGCATGCCTAACCTTGCGGCGGCGCGACGGCTTGCAGGCTCGACCACGGGAGACCGGCCACGACTTTGTACTCGGGTAGGCCTTCCCAGCTCGCAGTTATCGGATCGGTCCCTGACCACCTTCCTCCGCCCAGTCGCTCGGCTGCTCCGCCTCCATCATGACGGCGCCGGCGTAGTCAGTGACCACGGCGCCGTACTGCTGCAGGGCAGTAAAAACCATCTGGGCGAAGGGGTTCAGGCCGCCCGGCATCGGGAGGTTGGCCGGCAGGCGGAACCACTGGCCTTCGGCCGGTTGTCCGGGCTCCGACCCGCAGTCGTGGCGGTCCGCCGGGTACACGTACTCGTTGCAACGGGGTATCTGGATGGCGATGGCGTGGTCGATGTGCCCGGACGCCACGTCGGCTTCAGTGATGGCCGTAGCCAGGTAGCTGATCCCGGTAGCCGACATCCCGTATGGGTACGGGAAAACCCCGGTCGAATCGGCCATGTCCAGCTTGCCACCCCAACAGGCGGAGTACGTCCCGTTCGAGTTCTTCGTGGCCTGCCATAGCTCCCAGTCCGTCTCGGTAGAGGGCTGGTACACGATCAGCGGGTTATCGCCCGAGCCGATCAGGGTGACATTTGCAGGGATCGGGATCTCGGTCCCCGTGTCGGACAAGAAGTTGTTGCAACCCTTTAAGACCGATATGCCTACGCCGGGTTGGTCGGCAGGGACACGGTATATGGGCAAGTTGTTGACCCCAACCGACCCATAGTCCTGGGTGTAGTCCGAGACGATATCGGAGGCGAATTGGTGTGATGTTGACAGGAGAGACCAGTTGCCCACGTCCGCCTGATCGAAAATGCTCTTGTGCCACAAGGTGGCCGGAGGGGCAAACGTGGTGCGGCGATAATTTACGGTCGTCTGGGTTACATTTGTCGTTGTTGTCGACGGCGGTGCCGTCGACTGGGGTGGACGAGAGCTGCTCTTGTGCGACGAGCCACACGCAGCCGCGACAGCCCCGAGCAGCAGAACAGCGCCGGCCGCGGCCAGCGGGCGAGAAGCCGCTCTGCGCCAGGCTCTCATTCGCGTTCGCCGGGCTCCTGTTGGCCAAGCTGTTTTTCGCCGGTTGAGCATGCTAGTCCGATCGACTCCGCCGCAGTCGAGCACAGGTCACTTTACCCAGGCTGGATCTCGGTGTTGATAGTTGGATTGACGGGGACACTCAGGTGCAGTGGCGCCAATTCCCGCCGGCGCGCAACGGTGACGGCGGCTCGCTCCCGGGCGTAAGCGGGTACCCGCACCCGCAGCACACTCGTGTAGGGCATGGCCAGGACGCCCAGCCACGTCCAGAGCAACGTGTTGGGCAGCGCCTCGCTGAAGGGGGCGAGGTTGGCAATGACAAGGAAGCACAGGACGATCGCGACTCCACCCATTCTCCATGGGTCACGCCAGCTCCAGTCCTCGGGTGGTGCCCGCGGCGTCGTCGCTTTTACGAGGGGCTCTGGACCACGGGAAGGGCGAAAATGCCCGCCAAAGGGCGCCACCAAAGGCCAACAACCACAGCAGTAAACCGGGAATGCCCAGTTCGGCGGCATGGGAAAGGAAGACGTTATGGACCTCCAGGCCTATGCCGGTGATCGGGTAATCCGGCTGCTGGCGCATGTACTGCGCCGGACACGTTGATGAAGTTCTCCCATCCCACTCCGGTCAGCGGGTATTTCGAGATGATCTTCAGGGCGGCCAGGTCGGTGTTCTCGCGGTCCCACACCGGTGATTGGCTCTCGGTGCGCCCGATCACATCCGAGCGGATACGGGGCGAAACCGCCAACGTGGCCGCCACTGCTACCGCGCCGACCAGGATCACGGGCACGAGGATCCTGCGGGTCTGGCGGGCCAGCAGCATGGCGGCGACGATGCCGAGGAAGCCGCCGATCCAAACGCTCCGGGTGAGGGTGAAAAACAGCGCCGCGCCCCCTAACACGATCGTGAGGTAGCAGGCCAGCCGCGCCCATTGGGAGCGCCACGACGTGAGGGCGATCGCCGCCGCCACCATCCCGCACAGGATGCAAAAGCCGTCGCCGGTGCTCTCGAGGAACGGGCCCCTCGCCCGTCCCCACTGGATCCCGAGGTTCGGGTTGGCAATGTAACTGGGGAACACCAACCGCCAAACGTGAAGGCCCTCGAACACACCAGTGGCCCCGAGGTACAGCCCGATGGCGACCAGTCCGATCAGCAGGGTGTTGCGCTGTTTGGCCGATCCGAAGATCAGCGGCGCCAGCGTGAACATGGCAAACGGGACGATGCCGAAACGGTCGAGCAGCGAGTAAAAACCGAGGTGGCCGAACGAGAGTGCCGGCGATGATGCCCGAGGCGACAGCCCATGCTGGCGGCGCACAGCAGCGCCAGGTGAAGGGGTCGCACCACCAGGCGTCGCGTGCTCACCCACCGGGGACCTTTGAGCACCAGGACAATCAACGCGACGGCCAGCACCAGCCGGTCGAGGGGCAGCGGTATCCCCATCAGGGACCAGTTGCCGGAGAAGAGCTGCAAGAACAAGCCCACGACCACGATCACGGACAGGTCGAGGCGGCTCAGCAGGTAACAAGCGGCCAGGCCAACGATGGCCAGCGCAACCAACGTCGCCACGTTGACGAGCGTGGGGTGCTGGAGGTACTGCGTCAGGAAGTGAAGACGGTGCACTAGGCGCCGCCCGGGCCGTTAGCGAGCAAAGGCGCGGGCCCTGCGCCTGCCTCTACGGGCGTCGAGCCAGGCGGCTGCCGCCAGGCCGACCACGAGACCTCCGACAGCTCCCAGGAGGGCGGCCGCCTCGATATAGGACTTGCGGTTGCTCCCGCTGTAGGTGGCCACGCCGATCCGCTGGACCATCTCTTGCTGGACCTGAAGCGGGGGCACGGCCGCGTAGTACTCGTTGGAGTAGTTACCGCTTTCCAGCTTGTACGTGTCCGCCTTGGTGAGCGCGGCCGCAATCTGGGAGTTGAGGTAGTTCTCGTACTTCTTGTCCACGGCGGTGACCGGGTGGTTGCCAAGCTCGCCAAGGAACGTGTTGAGCTGGTGCTGGAGCAGGTTGTACTGCGCCGTCGCCTGTTCGTATTCGGCGTCAGCCTTTTGGAAGGCGTTGACGATGGGTGCCACCTGGGACTGGTTGTCGTTGGTGACCTGGGTGACCACCGTTTCAAGGGCCGCCGCGCCGGCGTTGGCCAGTTTCAGCGCTTCGGCCTCCGAAGAGGCCGTCGCCTGGACGTCAATGATCGAAGACTGGGCGATCGGTGAGGCGGTCATTGTCCCGGGAAGGGACGTCGACATGAAGGTTTGGCTTCGGTGGCGCGCGATGACGTCGGTCGACGTGGCCAGCCGGGCATAATCGCTCGCCAGTTCCTGCTCGGCCACGGCGAGGCCGGGGATCTGGTCCTGGGCCAGGCTGGAGGCGCGGCCCACTATCAATTGGGCATCGGCGGTGTACGTCGCCGGGTGCTTGTAGCCCACGGCTGTCCCTACCAGCAGCCCGATCACGGCGACCACGCCGACCACCACCGGGTGGTGGAGGGCCGAGCGGCCTATCGACTCGTACCCGTCGTCGGGCCCACCGCCGTGGCCGTTCTGGTCCCAATAGCCGTCGTCAAGCCGCTCGGTGCGGGTCGCGAGTTACGTCGGCGCCGTAGTCGTTGTCAGAGCGCGGTTCTACGCCTGTTTTGTACTGAGAACTGGGCAACAAGAACGTTCCTAGTCTGTGATCGAGAGGGCTCGAGGACCAGCGCTCATCTGACGCTGGTCCGCTTTGCGCTGGGATTCCTGCCAAACCAGGCACTGACCACATCGCACTATACCCAATATGACGCCCGGGCTAACCTTAAGCCCAGGTGAGAATCGGCTTACGCCGCGCGACAAGCGGCTTAAGCGGCCTATTCGAGAGCCTATCGGTTACGCTCACGACACCATGCAAGTCCCCGACCTGGCCGAGGTGCGCCGGACGCTGCGCAAAGTGCAAAGGCTGAGGCAGCGCCTGCGGGGCGAGGTCGACATCGAGGCTCTCGTCGAGCAGGGCCTGCAGATCGGCAGCAACGTTTACGTGGCCCCGTGGGTCCTGATCGACCCCATTGCCGCCTACCTGATCAGCATCGGCGAGGGGAGCCGGTTGGCGCCACGGGCCCACATCCTGGCTCACGACGCCACGTCCAGAGAAGCGCTGGGCTATACCAGGCTGGCTCCTGTGCACATCGGGTGCAGGGTCTTCCTGGGTGCAGACACCCTTGTACTTCCGGGCGTGACGATAGGCGACGACAGTGTCATCGGGGCCGGGAGCCTGGTGAGCTCGGACATCCCTGCCGGCTCGCTCGCCATTGGCAGGCCGGCCAGGGTTGTTGGCAACAGCCGTGAGTTCTTCGAGCGCCGGAAGGCACGGATCGAGGCCGGCCCCAGGTTCGCGCTCTCGGACGCGGCCACGCCGGAAGGCCGCGCTCGGCATCCGGCGAACAGATCGAAAAGGCGGGCGAAGGCTACATACCGTAGATTTGGCGGCCTGTCGGTCGTGGCGAGCAGGTCGCCGGCGTCGGCTTTGTTCGGCGCCTTTTTTCATCACATTTCCATCACGCCTGAGTACGGCGGTGGCTGACTGGGTCAGGGATGGGTGCGCGTCGGCCGATGCTAAGCGATCGCTGTCCACCTGTC
Source organism: uncultured Acidimicrobiaceae bacterium (assembly GCA_963749305.1). Lineage (GTDB taxonomy): Bacteria > Actinomycetota > Acidimicrobiia > Acidimicrobiales > Palsa-688 > Fen-671. The sequence goes on along the minus strand of CAVVMN010000004.1, from coordinate 720,257 downwards.
GATTCTTAGCGCCGAGTTCGCCGCCCAGATGTGAAGAGAGTGTTACAGAGCTGTTAACGCCCGTCTGACGACTCGGCGTGCTCCCAGCAGCCCGGTTGCTAGCAGCACAAACGAGGGGTAGGAAGGAAAGCGAGCCCGCCGGAGCAAAGGAGAACCTTGCCCACAGCAACGCCTAGCGTCGTGGTGCGTGCCAAGAACAAGGAACAAACGATCGAAAGAGCTCTGCGCGGCCTTCGCGACCAGACGGTCGAGACGGAGGTTATCCTGGTGGACTCGGGCTCGACCGATAGGACTGTCGAAATCGCTCGCCCCTACTGTGACCAGGTCATATCTATCCCCGCTGAAGCCTTCACTTACGGGCGTGCCCTCAATTTGGGGGCGGAACACGCTCAGCGGCGAGGTTGTTTTCGCTTTGTCGGCACACTGCGTGCCGCCGAGCTCCGACTGGGTCGAGGTTTCGCTTGACGCTTACGGGGACGACGAGTGGCCGGGACCTGGGGGCCGCCGACGCGTCCGGACGGCACCCGCTCGACCGGCCCGGCCGTGTTCAAGCTGGCCGATTTGGGAAGCGACGCCACATGGGGGTTCTCGAACCACGCATCGTCCTGGCGCAAGGAGGTCTGGCAGCGGTTCCCCTTCGACGAGCAGCTCGTCGCGTGCGAGGACAAGGAGTGGATGTGGCGGGTCCTGTCGGCTGGTTTCAGCCTGTATGCCGATCCGCGACTTGTGGTGGCATCGTCACATCGCAGAGAGGCGGGACTGCGCTCCCTGTACAAAAGAGTTCACCGCGAGCACCTGGTCCTTTCAGGGATGCTGGGCTACCCACGTCTCACCGTCCCAGGTCTGGTGAGGAAATGGTGGTCTGACTTCCCGGACGGCAGCGCCCGCCCAGACTGGCAACGGCGGCTTCAGCCCCTGGCGAGCGGTCGAACTGACAGCTGAGTACACGGGCGACCTGGTCGGACACGAGGCAGGGAGCGGCTTCGGCCAGTTCGGTACCGTCGCCCTGGTCACGGCCATACCACAATCCAAAGGCCGGACGGCCCCCCGGCGAGCGGTTTAGCTAGCGGGGCCTCGGTAAATGAATCTGGTTGTCATCTGAACGTGAGGAGCGGCTCAGCACGTCCAGGCGGTCGAGCACCGAAGCGTCGACAGCCTCGTCGAATTTGCGCCCGAAATGTGCGCCCGATGCCACCATGCCGTCAAGGTCGCTCGACGGTGAGCACTTCAGGGTGCGGCTTCTCCTTCGGTCCAGTGAATGTACCTGGCGTCACCCGGGGCGAAGGTAAGGCCGGTGGAATTGCGCAGGACCGTATGAAACCACGCTTCGTCGGCGATGGGCACATGATGGAAGAACGAGGACACAGTGCGAGGACACGAGTGATGACCTCGACGGCGCGCGCCGACAGGCTCATCCATGTGCTGCCTGTGTAGATCGGGACCCCGGGACCACGGCTTTTGACTCCCCACCAGATCTGCTTCCTGCGCGATCCGCACCAGGCGGGGCAGGGGCGGCTCGCTCCTCGACGGTGGGGTCCGGAGGAGGCCTAGCGGCCACCCGCTCGGCGCCCCTGATCGCCCTTGGCGGGTTGTCGGCAGTGCCACCAGTGGTACGAGTAACGGCGCCTGCCCTCGGGCCAGTTGCACGAACCGTCCCGGCGAAGAGCGGGTTGACGTCGGCCCAGACGTCATAGCCCGACAGCTCCGCCTCGAGCCCGCCCAGGTGACGGAGCGGGTAGTCCTGGCCGCTGAGCATGACGACGTACGAGCAGCCCCTGGCTACCGCTTCGCGGAACATCTCGACGAAAAGGTCCACGAGCTGGGTGCTGCCCCAGTGAACGGCCCTCTGGCGGAGCAATGCACACGTGGGCTGTCCACCTGCCGAGGTCAAGCGGGCCGATTGTCGCTGGTCGTAGTGCAAGAAGACCATGCACTCGGGGTCGTCGTCCAGCAGTCGTCGCACCAGCCGCCGGCATTGGGCCGGCTCTCGTGTGTGCCGCTATGCAGTAGGCAACAGTCATTGTCTCTCAGTTACGAGCGGTGCCAGCAGCGGCACTTTACCTTCGAGCCCGGTCGCCGCCCGACACGACGGCTCTGACCCGCGGCGGTCTTCATCCTGGCGCACAGTGAGCCCAGGGCACGTCCCGAGGCGACCTTGATCGACCCGATGGAGACGACCGGGATCCCGGGTACGGCGACCCCGCTGGACGCCACGGGGGTCTCCGTGCCTGGGCCGTCGCCGTCATCGGCCGATGGCGAAAAAACCACCGGGCTTGCGGGGCGTCGCCCGAGGCTTCAGCTGGGGGACGGTGGGCCAGCTCATCGGCGTGGCCGGCAACCTTGTCCTGACCCCGTTCATCATCCACGGGCTCGGAATCGAGCGGTACGGGATATTCGTGCTGGTAGTGACCCTCACCGGCATGTTGACCAGCTTTGACGGCGGAGTAATGGGCGCGGCGCCGCGTTACTTCTCCGTCTATGCCGGGACCGACGACAGGAAGTCGACGACCCAGCTGCTGGTCACTTTTTGTGTTCTTCTGACGGGTCTAGGGATTGTCATCAGCATTGCCGCCTGGTTCCTGTCACCCGTGGTCGTCGGTTTCCTCAATATGTCAGCCGATCTGGCGGCCACAGGCGATTTTCTTGTTCCGCACCTTGGGCATCCTCGTCACGACGCTTATTCATCCACTCGCTGTTCCAATTGGTCCTCAACGCCCGCCAACGCTAGGCGTGGAGCACTGCCGCAGGCCTGGCCACTTACGTGGCCTACGTCATCGGCTTCGTGATCGTGATCGAAACGGGGTGCGGTCTCCGGGGAGTGGCCTTCATATTCGTCGGTCAGCAGGTGCTGGCATCGGCGCTCATCATCCCCGTGGCCCTGCGCTACCTCGACCGGCGAGGGATCGGCCTTATCCCTTGGAGCAAATTGCGGTCGATCATGAGCTTCTCCGGCAAGTTGCAGGTCGGTGGCGTCGCCATGCTCGTCATGACCGAAGTCGACTCGCTCGTGATCGGGGGCGCGCTCTCGGTCCACGCCCTCGGCATTTACTCGCCGGGAGCAAATTTCGCCAACCAGCTCTCGTCCGTCGCCTCGAATGCTCTCGGCCCGGCCGGCGTACACCTTGGCAATGTCTACGGGCGCGACGGGAGAGGAAGGCACTTTCCGCGAGTTCAAACGGCTCCAGAGGATGTGGGTCGTCGCCGTCACGGGCTGGACCATGGTGGCGATGGCATCGCGCCTATTTCGGCATCCTGGCCTGGCTCGGCCCCGCTTCCGCCTGGCTGGCTGGATCTGTATCGTGCTCATCGCCGGGGCGGCGATGCCGCTCGTCACCGCCCTCATCGGCAGTTACATCAGTGCCATCGGCAAGGCTGGAGCCTTGGCCCGTTACGGCGTCGTCAGCATGGTCGTCAACATCGCCCTCACGGTGCCGATGGTGCTGTTGGGTTCCCTTGGCGTCGTGGCGGCCACTGCCATCGGCCAGCTGGTAGCGGCCGTGTACATGCTGCACGATGTGCGCCGCACTGTGCGGAGCGACCTTCCCAACCCTCTGCGCTATGTGCCACTGCTGCGAGGGGCGGCCGCGGCGGCGCTCACCCTTGGCCTCGAAGTCGCTCATCCGGCCCTACCTGCCCATCGGCGCGCTAGGGTTGCTTGCGGCCGGCGTCCCGGCACTTGTCGGCCTGGGGTGTTCGCCGTGCTCGTGCTGGGGCCGCGGCGAGCGCTCAGGATCGTGGCGAGGCCGCGGTCAGCCGCGTGGGAGTTGCGCCATTGGGCAGCGTTGTCCGAAGAGCCTCTCGCGCAGGCAGACGCATCGACTGAGTACGAGCCCAAGCACAGCCAGGCGGCTTCCTGCCGCTACCCGAGGTGCCGTCGCCTTGATGGCCGGTGCGAGCGCAGATAGCGCGGCAGCCAGGTGCGTGCGCACCGGTTACCGCCATCATCCCGACGTACAACCGTCGCGAGTTGGTGATGCAGTCCGCCCGTTCCGTCCTAGCTCAGACCTGTTCAGAGGTCGAGTGCCTGGTGGTCGACAATGGGTCCTCGGACGGGACGGCTGAAGCGCTCCGGGCTCTCGGGGACGAGCGCCTTGTCGTGCTGGTGCTGGACCAACCTCTCGGCGCCGCGAAGGCCCGCAACGTCGGGATCGCCGCCGCTCGTACTCCTTGGGTAGCCTTCCTCGACAACGACGACCTGTGGGCGCCCACCAAGCTCGAACTTCAGCTGAAGGCTCTGACCAGGTACCCGAGCGCGCGCTGGTGCGCCACTGGGTGCGCTTATGTCGGTGGGGACCTGGCATGCGCCCCGGTGGGCGGCTGACCGAGGGTCCCTTGGGGCCGTCCGAGGGGCAATTGTTCAGCAGCCAAGACCTGCTCACCCTGCTGGCGCGGGACAATGTCGTCCCAGGTGGTGGCTCGTCGGTACTGGTGTCCAGGGAACTGGCCGCTGGCGGCAGGCGGGTTCCACGACGACGTGCCGGGCTGTGAGGACTGGGACATGTGGGTGCGCCTGGCCCGATTGTCGCCCCTGGTTTACCTGGACCGGCCGCTGGCGGCTTGGCGGATGTGGGAGGGCCAGGGTTCGACCGACGCGCGCATGATGCTGCGCAGCGCCAACCTGGTGCGCGCCAAGTACTTCCCTGAACTCGGCCCGGTGGACAGCCGGTACGCGGAGATCTGGTGGGCAAGCGCGGCGCGGCGTCACCTCTCTGGGAGGAACAGGGTGCAGGCGTCCAGGCACTTCCTGCAGCTCGGTCGCATCAGAAGGGCGCCCGGACAGCTGGCCTACGCGGCTCGCGGCCCTGGTTGCCCCATCAGTGGCCGAGCGCCGCCTGCAGCGGATCGAGCCTCGACCGGACCCGGAGTGGGCGGCCTTGGCGGAGCCTTGGCTGGCGGCGTGGTCGCCCTCACGACCGATGGTGTTCGAACATTGGCTGAAGGAGGCTTTCCGGTGACCCAGGAACCCGACACGACTATCTGTATCGCGAGCATCAACACGGCCTGGAATACCGAGTGGTGCCTGCGCTCGCCTCAGGTACGCGATGCCGGGGACCCCTACCGTGTCGTTGGTGACTGCGGGTCGACTGACCGGACACTGCCGATGCTTGTACGGATGGCGCGACTCGGTGTGGTCGACGACATCAAGCTCGCACCCCGAGGCAGGACCCATGCCGGGTGGATCGACCACTGGTTGAGCACTTGCCCAACTGATTACATCGTCCTGCTCGATTCCGATGTGGAGGTCCGCCTCGACGGGTGGCTGGCCGACCTCCACCGGGTGCGGTCTGAGCACGAGGCGGCATTCGTGACCGCGATCATGGAAGAGCAAAGGCCGGAGATCACCAAACCGGGCGTAACCATGTCCAGGCGGCCGACCGTCTACTGCATGCTCCTCGATGTTGCCAAGATCCGGGCGGTTGGTCGCTCGTTCGAAGAATGGTACGACGGCGCCATAGGTTATGACGTTGCCGCCTGGTTATTTGTCGGCATCCTCGATGCGAACGTCCCTTACGCCGTGATGCCTGAAAATTGGTTGCCCGCGGTCAAGCATTACGAGGCGATGTCCCATGGCCGGGACCGCGTCCAACTACGGCGACAGGTCCGGAGGAACAAGTTCAAGGTCATAGCCCGCGCATTGATCTACCGGGCTGGTGGACGTGCTGGTGCCGATGTGCTGGTCATGTGGAGGGACGTCCGGAAGAAAATTGTACGGCTGCGCCAAACTCGCCAAAGTGTCCGAGCTGCATAACTCCTCATGCAGCTCGGGAATTTATCTAAGAACTTAGACGCATGCGAATAGCGTTGTGGCACAACCTGCCTTGGGGAGGGGCAAAGCGTGCCCTTTATGACCAGGTCTCAGGCCTTCTCAACTCGGGGCACCAACTTGAGTCCTGGTGCCCTCCGTCGGCCGATCAGGAGTTCCTTCCACTAAGTGACCTCGTGCCCGAGCACATCGTGGAGGTCGGGCATGTGCAGTCGAGCAAGACGAAAAACTTGTGGGAGCTAACCCACGACACCGACGTGCGAGTCGAAGCCATGAACAGGCACTGTCAGCTGTGCGCCCGGGACATCCACCTTGGGGGTTTCGATATGCTATTCGCCGGTACCTGCATGGAGTTCGGCGTTACGGCCATTGCCCGGTACGTGGACTTGCCTTCGATGTTGTACCTGCAGGAGCCTCACCGCTTATTGTACGAGGCCTTGCCGGAGTCGCCCTGGGCGGCCGATGAGCGCCAGGCGGGCTGGTGGCGCTCACCCCGCCAGGTACGCCAGGTCGTGAACCATGCTTTGCAGGTGAGGAGAAACGAAGTGCGAGTGCGCGAGGAGGTCCGGAACGCTGCTGCATTCGACAAAGTCGCCTGCAATTCTCTCTATTCGTGCGAGTCGATCCTGCGAGCATATGGGCTGGACGCGGAAGTCTGCCACCTTGGGGTAAACGAGCTTCGCTTCACGCCGGGCGAAGACGGCACGCGGCAGCCCTTTTTTCTCAGTATGGGGCACGCTGCCGCGGACAAGAACGCTGCGTTCATAATTCGTGCTTTGGGGCGTCGCAACGACAAATCGTGGCCCCTGGTCTGGGCCGCCAACATCGTTGACAAGGGTTATGCGGCTATGTTGAACGAACTGGCCAGAGATGTCGGTGTCACGCTAGACCTGAGACCGAAGGTGAGCGACCAGGAATTGTTGGAGCTTCTCCGCACGGCTGGCCTGTTCCTATATGCCCCGCGACTGGAACCGTTTGGCCTCGCCCCCTTGGAAGCGAGTGCCTGCGGTCTAGTGACCGTCGGCGCGGCCGAAGCAGGCACCCGGGAAAGCATCATCGAGGGTCAAAACGGTTTCCTGACCGTGCCAGACGAGGCTTCTTTTGCGCACAAGATCGATGAAGCGCTGGCGGATAAGGGAAGGCTCCAGGAAATGGGGCGGCAGGCCCGTGAGATCGTCGAGCAAAAATGGTGCACCGCGGACGCGGAGGCGCGTTTGGAGAAGCTCTTGGCGCGCGTGGCCGCACCGAAAATGCACGTCGACCCATGCACGTAGTGATCCGAGAAGTCCGCTGATGTCGCGGACTCCAGTGGTCGGAGTTGTTGGCTGCTTGCCGGATTGTGTTATGCGGCGCCCGGCGTGCTGTTGGGTTGCGCAGCTACGTGCGGATTGAAGAGCGCGGCGTCCACGGGGTTGTCTCTGAAGAGGCCGCGGATGGTTATTCGTTGCCAGACGGCCCACGGGACCAGGCGCGCGAAAGACGCCATGCCGGTGATGGCCTGGCGACGGTCGGTCCCCCGAACAGCGCGACGGAGGGAATCGTGCATGTACCCGTACACCAACTTGCTGGCGAGTCTACGAGGGAAGCCCTTCACAACGGTGAGCATGGAGTTTCGGCGTATAAGCTGCCACTTGAACGTCGAGGGCAACGTTGCTGAGCTGAGCGAATGTGCGTGCCTCACCACCGCTTCGGGGCAGGCCACAAACCGGTAGCCCGCAGACGGGCCCGTAGACACCAGTCGGAGTCCTCTGCGTACATGAAATAGTGAGTGTCGAGTGGGCCCACATTAGACAGTTCGAAGGCCTCCCGGCGCAGCAAGGTTGCGGCAAAACAAGCGCCGGCAACGTCGACTTGCTCGTCGAACTGTCCAATGTCCTTTTGGTTGTAACCACGGTTGTGAACTGACCCGTCGGGGGTGATTGCGGCACCCACATTGTCTATGACCGGCTCCGGCAAGTCGAGCAGGACCTTCGGGGCGAGCCCAACCACGTCAGGAGCCGCGCGCTGCATCTCTGAGACGAGAATCCCGAGGGACCCCGGCTCCAGTGCGGCGTCGTCGTTTAAAAGGAGCACGTACGGTTGCGAACAGTAAGGCAGGCCCGAGTTGACACCTTCCGCAAAGCCCAGATTTTTGCCCGACAGGACGAGACGGACATGCATGTCGCTAAACGAGCCCATCATTTCGTCGACAACCCGTGCGACTTCGGCCGTGTTGTTGACGACCACAATGACTTTCGCGCAGGGCTGGCCGCTGAGCGACTCCAGGCACGAGCGGAGGCCCAGGTCTGGCAGGTAGGTGACAATCAGGACATCTACGCTCTTTTCCACGTGAGGTTGCTACCCTTACCCGGCTGAAGCCTAACGGTGGCGCCCGGCCACCATCGGACAGACGGGTTTGGCAAATGTGAGGCTAGGTCGGCTCAAGTCTGCTTTGCTGACAGGGGAGCCCGAGTGTGGTACTGGCTCGCCTGGTCGTCATCTATGATCTGTCTAAAGATCCGACCGAAGGCGCGGGCGGCTTCCGGCCAGCGCCTAGCGGTGCTCTCTTCGGCGCCGGTGGTCGCGAGCCGGTTGCGCAGCTCAGGATCTTCCACCAGTCGAGTAAGGGCGTGGGCCAGCCCGCCGGCATCTCGCGGCGATACGACCAGCGCGTTGTGACCGTCGGCGGTGAAGTCAGCGGTACCCCCGGAGGCCGTCACCACCAAAGCGGCGCCGCACGCCATCGCCTCTGCCGCAGGCAGGCCCCACCCCTCATAATGGCTCGGGAGCACGAAGATGGCACAGTCGTTGTAGAACCTGACCAGCTGATCGTCCGTGAGGAAGCCCCGCCGTTCGACCCATGGTGGCAGGTCAGCGTCGTCGGCAGGACCGAAACAGCGCACCGGCACAAATGAATGCGTCGCATGGAAGCGCTTGAGCGCGGCAACCAGGTCGGGTATCCCCTTGTGAGGCTCGCGCCGATAGGCAAACCCGATGCTGAGTTGTCGCTCCTGCGGCGGCACGGCAGTACGGAAACGATCGGCGATAGCGGGCGGCACCGTGGCCACCACGGGTGCGCCCATCTGCTCCAACATCTCGCGGACGGCGCTCGACGTTGCAATATGAGCGACGTCGGGGCGGCCCAACGAGCGCTCTATAGCGGACCTGAGCTCGCAGTCGCCCCCGGCCCAGAACTCGTAGTCGTAGACGATCTGAGCTAAAGGACCTGTGCGTTTCCTTCGGCGACCGATGGTGGCCGACGTCTGGTAGCCGGTGAGGACGGTGAGCTGGGCCTGCGGGAGCCAGGATCCCGAAAGCCAGGGAATGAGGTAGAGCACGACGGCAGGGTCGAAGTCGTGCCACGGCACGAGACGCTCGGGCTGCCGGCGCGCTCTGTAATAGCGGACTGCCGCTCGGGGGAGCGAACCCAGGTCTGGGCGGTCACCGCGTGGGTGTACGATCATGGGCCGGTCGCCCAGGGCGGCGAGGTGGTCCGCCAGCTCGTATTGGACCAGGTACCCCCCTACGGGCAAGCTTTGCGGGGGCGTGAGAACGATGGAGACCAGTAACGGCAAATCTCCGGCCACGTCTAAATTATTACTCTGCCCGGCTGTTAGGGGCATTGCGCAGTAATCGGCAAAAGCCTTATGGGTGATGCCGGAATAGGTCTGTTCTCCAGTATGAAGCGGATGACGCGAACCAGCGAACGCCAGCCGCTGTAGACGAGGTTGTTTCCCTTGGCAAGGACGATAACGAGACCAGACCCATCCGGCGCTGAGAGTTGACAGCACAATCAGAGACAAAAAGCCGTAACCGCGCAGGTACTCTGAGTACCCGTATATTTTAACACTGTAAATTCGCTTTGGCCACCGCCCGATATGGATGTTTAGCTAGTACTAAATATTGGTACTGGCTGTTCGGTGTCTCTGGAGTCTCCCTTTTAGCGGGTCCCGTGATGGCCGCCGTCGGCGACATGTGAGCCACCATAGCCGGAGGCCTGCTGCTGAGCTTCTGCTGCGCAGCGGCTTGAGCGGTGGCAGCAACGCTGCCGGACCCAGAACCACTGTTGCTCTGGCCGTTGCCGTAGCTACCGCCGTGACCGTGCGGGCAAAACCTTAACGGGGAGTGCACCTGTCGTCTGGCCCTAAAGCGGCCGGTCCGGCAGCATAAAAGGCTGGTTCGGCTACCGCTACGAGCGCACTAATAACGCTGACAGTTACTGGACGGTGCCCTCGTAATCTGTCGGAAAGAAAGCGGAAATAAGAAATAAAAAAAATAAATAAATTAGCCCCTTCCACGAGCCTCGACGAAATTCGTTATCGAAACCAGCATACCGGCGTCCGCGAGGGGCTGTCGCTCAGTGGGGAGAGAAGGGAAACGGAAGGGTAGCGGCGGAAGTGGGGGACAGCCGGGAGAGGGGCGGCAGAGGAAGGGGAGCCGCAAGAAGCCCAGCCCGGGCGCGCGGCGAGCGCGGACGGACACCGACGAGGGAGAGCTGACTCCCGTACCGGTCAAGAGGACGGGGCGCTGGCGCCGACGACAGAAGGTGCTCGGGAGCCCAAGGACCGCCGGGTATACGGCGATAGACGGGGATGTAGGGCTTGGGACGGGTGGTAGATAGCCGGCGGGAAGCGGTAGGGCTCTGAACAGGGCTTTAGCGTTTGGAGTGCAAGCGTTCGGTCCTAGCGAGCCTTGCGGGCCGAGAACGCCACCCCCGCCGGGCTCTCCAGCGACACGACCGTAACGTCGGAGAACCCGGCGCCGAGCACCATGGTCCACAGGTCTGGACCAAAGTCGGTGTGGACCAGTGACCGATAGGGGGGCTTCGTATCGCCGTGGTAAACGGGCGGCATCCCGTCCGGCTCGCGGTGAGCCGGTCCATCCGCAGCGGGGCGCTGAAGACCAACGAGCCGCCCGGGCGGAGCACCCGACAGCACTCCCGCAGGCCGGCCGCCGCGACGTGCTCGAGCGTGTCCGGAGTGGACTACCAGCGGGAACGAGCCGTCCAGGTACGGCATCGCCTGGATGTCGACCTCGGGGTAGTCGGCGGCAACATGGCCGGGCAGCCGGCGCAGGGAGCTCCGACGACGTACGAGTCGTTGATCTCCAACAGCCGCGTCCAGGGATGGGTGGCCAGGAACGTCACGAGGTTGAACGCTCGGACGTCCCTCTCGACCGGCCAACCGAGCGCCAGGAGCAGAGCTTTGGTGAGGGCCATGATCCGGAGGTTTGCCCGGCACCGGTCGCAGTGCAGATGCTCTCGCCGCCAGAGACGGCCAGTTCCCCGGGGGAAGGGTCCAAGTTGGCGAAAAGCTCGTCCCACTCGGGCGGCACTGGGTCGTCCGCGAACCTCGCCGACCCGCACACCGGGCATAGATACGGCAACGCGACTGGTTCGTCGCCGCTCCCGCTCCGACCCCGCCAGTAGAATCCCGCCCAACCCGCGGACCAGACCCAGCACCGCATTCACCCTAGGCCTCTTTGGCGCCGGGCGGCAATGGCCGATAACGCCGGTAAGGACGGGTGGACGAGGGCGGCAGGTAGGCCAGAGAGCCCGGGAGCGTCGCCAGCAGCGGGGGAAAACGGGGGGTCCAGGGCTAGGGACGGCAGAGATAGCCGGTGAGGTTCGATAGCCGGAATAGCGGCGATATAGCGAGCAGGGCGGACAGGCTCTCGAGGCGGTAACATTCGACGGCGGTCACACACTCGACGGCCTGCCCAAACCTTTGCCGCGGCTCTCGATTCAGTTCCCGAGGCCGGCGACGAAACGGAGCGCGGACTGCAAGTCGACGGGCTCGGCTCGGTCAGTTCCAAGCGCTGGACGGCCGGGGGCGGTCCAGAGCTGCGAGCTGCGCCGCGCGAGCATCCACCACGTGGGAGCGGGCCGATATGGTGACGGTCGGCTCGGGGCGCTGCTCAGGGTGCCCGTCCTCGCTCCTGTACACGAAGTGGTGACAACGGCGCCGTTCGGTAGCTCGGGACGAGGCCCCAACGGAGAGCCGCAACTTCCGCGCTCCCGCGCCGGTCACCACCGCGTCGACGGGCTGCGTCAGTTCGGCGTTCCAGCTGATGGGCAGCTCCGGGGTCTGCTCGAGGAGCCGTGCAAGCGCATCCCGGGGGATCGTAGAGGAGGTCCGATACGCCACCGGGGTACTTTCTTGGGCTCCGGGGGGCTTTGCCCTATGGTCCCACGCCGAGGGGCGGCGGTCTTGGCTAAGCGCGGGCTGCGGACCAGTGTCCGGAGCCACGGCGGTATTAGAGTGCGCACCTGGTGCGAAGGTATACACGTGGCTTATCGCATACGACCAGAGCGGCGACTGTCCTCGTTGTTCGAGAGTGCCCCGAGCGGAAGAACGAAGCTCTGTGGGCGGCTTTGACCGGCGCCGCTGTGTTCTTGGTAACGTTCGCCCGCGACCCAAGCGCCTGGAAGACGATATGGGCCGAGGATGGCACCGTCTTCCTGGCTGGTGCCGTACACCAAGGCATCGGTAGCTTCTTCCACTTCTACGCTGGATATCTAAACACTGTTCCCCGGATCGGCGCTCTAATCGCCGCAGCGCTGCCCCTTTCAATAGCTCCAATGGTGATAGCTACATATGCGGTCGTTATCGCGAGCCTCTGTGGTGCCACGGTCGAAGCCCTCAGCGGCGCCTACCTTCAGGAGCGCTGGATCCGGGTGGGGCTCGGCCTTTGCTTCGGCTTCCTGCCAGCGATCCGAGAAGAGAGCATCGCTAACATGGCGAACCTACAGTTCTTCCTCGTCGCAGCGTCGTTTTGGGTCTGCTGGCAATACCCCGGACGAGGACGGGCCGCGGTCTGAGTGCCCGTTCCTCGTGGCTACAGCTGCTTCGACGATCGTCGGGTTCGTGTTGTTCCCTTTGGCTCTGCTAAGGCTGCTTGACCGCAGGAGCCGCATGCCCGCAGTGATGTTCCTGCCGTCCAGACCCTCCATGGCATCGTCATAGTCATCGTGAAACCGAAACGACAGATCGGGATTCCCGCGTCGCTGCACGACGTGGCCCACACCTTTGTGTACGACGTACTGGCCAGCCAGTTCTTTGGCGGTCCCTTTGGCGACGTCCGGCACGGACGCCTGGTTCTGTTAGCCATAGCCGTGGTAGCGATCATTTCTGTCGGCCTGCTGGTCGTCTACCGACCCCACGACGCACGTGGCCAGCTCATTGTGGCAATCGGGGCGGTCATCCTTGCCGGGGTCACGTACGTGTTGGAGGCCAGAACGCAGGGCACGGCACCACGGTACGCGGTTCTGCCAGCTTTTTTCACCCTTTACGGCGTCGGCATCGTTGCCGATGTCGCTTCTCGGCTGAAGCTACCAGCGAACCCGGCGCGCGGGCGGCGAATGCCTTCAACTCACCGGGCAAAGGTGGCTCGGCCGCTCGCCGGCGTGGCCGCATTGGCGGTGATTTTGTCCTGGGGTTTCAGTTTCTCCGTCCCCTCTTACCGTGATAGCGGCCCACGTTGGTCAGCGGCATACGCTCGTGCTCAGCACGCCTGCCACGGTCGTCAGAAAGCAGAGAAGCTACCAATCCTGCCGGTCGGTTGGACGATGAGCCTTCCCTGTTCTGCCGTTCACTAGGTCAAGTATCAAGACGAGGTGCTCGTCAGAACCTTGTTTGTTTCCTTGGCCAGTGCCGCACCCATTCTGACGCTAAGGCTAAGTCTAAGCCAGTAGAAGTGCTCGTGGAAGTAGCGGCCTCAGACCCGCTCCGAACGGGTGATCTCAGAACCGGAGGTTCAAAGCTCACCCTCGCTGATCTTTCGGCCACACGGCTGATCGGCGAGCTCGTCTACCCCATCATGGGGTTACCAGCATGCCGCTCCGTCGTCCCGTCGACGACATTTCCTGGAACAACCTGGCCAGTTGCGCGGCGCATTTCTCGGCGTCGAACTCGTCGACGACCTTGCGACGGCCGGCGAGGCCCATACTTTCACGCTCCTCCGGAGAAGAGGCCAACCGCTGCAGGGCGGCCGCCAGCTCCTCCGCGTTCCCGGGGGCCACGAGCAACCCCGAAACGCCGTCTTCCACCAGTTCAGGCACACCGGCGACGCGTGTCGCCACTACGGCGCGGCCGCTCGCCATCGCCTCCATCAGCACGACGGGCACTCCTTCGGCGAAACTCGGCAGGCAGAACACATCGGCGCCGGCATAGTAAGCCGCCATCTCGTCCTGCCCCACCGCCCCCTCCAGGACGACGCGGCCTTTTATCCCGAGGCGTTCGGCTCGCCGGGTCAGCCGGTCTCGCATCGGCCCGTCTCCGACCAGGACCAGCTGCACGTCCGTGCCGCCGTCGGCGAGAAGTTTCACCGCGCTGAGCAGGACGTCCAACCCCTTCTGGGCCGCCAACCTGGCCACGCACAGGACGACGAACCCCGGCCCCTGACGAGGGGGGGCCAGCGGGTAGCGGCTCAGGTCCGCTCCGCAGTGCACTACGCGGAGCTTGGCCCAGTCGTCAGGTTCGCTGACGTACATGAGTTGCGAGCGGGTGAAATCGCTGATGCAAACCACCAGGTCGGCGTGAGCGACTTTGCGAGCCAGGTTGAACCGCTCGACGGCGAAGAGCTCGGTGGGGCCGTGCATGGTAAAGCTCCAGCGCCAGTCCTTGCCTCCCTCTGCAGAATTGCCGAACTCCGACGCCCACCAACAGATATCGGCGGCCACGTTGGCCAGGTGAGCGTGCAAATGGCGAACGCCCAACCGCTTGGCATGGCCCCATAAGGCAATCGCCTCGGCGAAATAAAACAACTGCCATAAATATCCGCGGATACCCCCTGGGGCGGCCCGCAACGCCTGGCCGGCGGTCCGAAAATAGGCTGCTGGATGGGCTAAAACGGCGGCCGCGTGAGCCCTGGCGAAGCGCCCGGCCTGAAGGGGGAAAATGTTCCACGTGCTCTCGGCCTCGCGCCGGTCCGCATCAGCCAGCAGGCTGGCGGCGGTCGCCCTATGGACCGAAACAGTGTCGACCTCCACACCCGGCGGCCCGCAGCCCGAGGATCTCGCGCATGACAAAGGTATGCGACAGCGCCGGGTAATGGCTGGTCACATAGCAAACTCGGGTTCGTTCCGGGCCTGGCGACGGCGAGGACGCCGGCCCATTGCCAGACGCCATCAGCCTGGCGCTGTCGTCGCGCTCCCACGTCGAAGAAGGACGGCCGTAGGCCAGCCCTTTGGCCAGGATATTGACGCCGGTGTAAACCGCCACCCCCGGCGCCTCGGCCGGCACAAGAGCCCGACGGAGAACGCTTTTCAAGCCTGATGGCGGCGGACCGGACCGGGCCAGCCCCGAGCGAGCCAGCTCCCGGTTGCCCCGGTAAGCGCGAGCTCTCATCGCCAGCACACCACGCAGGTTGGCCGGCGGGTGGACCACAAAGTGGGCACCCGCCACCGAACGGCGCTCAGGCCGGTCGAAAAGCTGCTGGACGAATTGGTCGTCTGCGGTCAGTTCGGGGAAAGGGCCAAAACGGCGGCGACCTTCCGCCGACAGTGCGTACACACCGGTACCCACCATGTCCTGCGAGAAATATGGAACTCCCTGTAGCACCGCATAGAAGGCCCTGACGGACCAGGGGCGAGCCTTCAAGTCGAACAAAGGCTTCGGCGCCGCACACAACACCCCCCCTTCGGTAAGCACGCGGGCTACCGATACCAGTGCCGGGTAACTCAGCTCCACGTCGGCGTCGACGTAAAAACGGGGAAAGTGGGTGGCATGCTCGTCGCCGGCGTTCAGAGCCGCCACTTTGGAGGCGACGGGGATCTCGAGGACTGTCGCATTTGGTGCGCTCTGACGGGCGACGTCGGCAGTTCGGTCGTCGCAGCCGTTACATACGACGAGCACCTCGAGTTCTCCTGGAGGGGCGCCGTCCATGAGGCTGGAAAGACATCGGCCGATGACGGCCTCTTCGTTGTGTGCCGGTATCACTACTGAGAAAGGCATGTGCCCCTTTGTGCGCTGTACTAGTGCCGCCCCGACTCGTCTTGGCGCGACTCGTCCAGAGGAGTGCCGTCCAAGCGCCTGTCGTTCAGGCCGTGTTCCACTGAGTCAAGTACCCCGATCCGGTCTGGGTGCCACGAAGTTCACGAAGCGAGATGTTGATACCACTTAACGTGCCCGTCGCCACCAAGGACTACTGAGGCACTGGTAAGGGCTTCCGACCAGCCAACGGGTAGCGGGTAGTAATCTTCCCGCAATGGGCGTGAAAGAAGTCCTCGAGCACACGCGCGTCGGCTGGTGGGCGGGGACCGAAGCAAACGACCCGCTGGCCGCCCTAACCGGCGCCTTGTTGAGAGCGGAAATGCGCTCCCGTTGCCCCGGCCTTTCGCCTGTCCTGATCAATGGCGCTCCGGCCCCGTGGTCTGGTCCCGGCTTCACCGGTGAGCCGGCGAAGAGCTGCGAGACCGATGGCGCCGGCGTCGAGTATGCCCGGGACCTGGACGTCTTCGTCGTGTCCGGCAGCTGTGAAGGCGGCGGTACGAAGCTGGCTCAGGTCCTGGCTGGATCAGGCACTCCGGGCGTGGCCGTGGCCCCGGAGCAGGACTGGGGCCTGGAACCCCACCGGAGCGTGGGCTCTCCGTTTGCGGTGCCCGAGCCCGTCCTGTTGGCGCCCCGCCACCTTCCGGCCTCGCTCCTCGAGGCGCGCGGCGCCTACATGAGGGTCGTAGAAGGCTTGCCTGAGCGTTACGTGCTCGTCGAGGGGAGCGTGCTCTCCCCGGCCGACGGCGCTCTCCCCGCTGACCTCGACCTGGCGCTAAAGCGGCTGGCCGAAGGGGCCGGCGACGACGGCGCTGCGGCTGAGGTTGTATGGCTGTCGCCCGGAAGGCTAGGCGAGGACCCCAAGGCCGAAGCCGCTCTTCGGGAGCGCCGGACGGAAACAGAGGAAGGCCGTTACCAGCCCGAGGACTGGCCCGGTTACCCGTGGCGCGCTCAGCCCGAGGTCCGGGTCACCAACCCGGTCGACGTCGCCGCAGCGGTGGCTTCGGCCGGCGCCGTGGTGGCCCATAGCGGCGCAATGTTGGCCCTGGCCTGGGCACTCGGCGTCCCCCACGTGGCGCTGGGGCCAGAGGAAAGCCCTCCCAGTGCGTTCGCCGCCTGGACCGGAGACGCCAGCGCGCTGGCCGCTGACCCGGCGGAGATCGTAGCCACCATCCCTAATATTTTCGCCCGGACGGGCAGGCCGCCCGGGTTCAAACGACTGGAGGCGACGTTGGACCAGGCCCTCGACGAATCGGCTGAGATATTGAAAAAAACGGCGGCCGACGTTTCGACGAACGGGCGGGGTAGTGAGGGCCTAAGCCCGGCCATGGAGGCCCGGCTCCAGGAGCTCCAAGCGGTTAATGAGGCGCTCCGGCAGCGGCTCGGGGCCGAGCGGCTGCGTTTCGGTGAGCGCGCCGCCCTGCTCGAGAAGGCGGCCAACACCAGTGTGGAGTCCGCCATTAAAGCAGTACATGGCCAGGACCTCATCGTGCGCCGCCGCCTGGAAGTGATGGAGAAGGAGTTGCGGCGGCTGCAGGAAGAAACGGCCGTGCAGCAAGCCGAGCTGCGCGCCATCCACGGGACGGCGACAATGCGCGTGTTGGCCCCCGCCCGCGGGTTCTACGACCGCCTACGAAAGGCGCCGCGCTGAGCGAGCCCGGCCAGGTCTCCATAGCCCGGCCCGGGCCTGACCGCACGCTGGCGGAGGAGCTGGCGTCGTGGCTGGCCACCGAGGGGCCGTTGCCCCGGGTGGTGGTGCTGGCGGCAGGGCCGGAGGGCGACGTCCCCGAACAAGCACTGGTGGACCTGCTTGGCGGCCCGCTCGGTATCGGGGCCGTGGTGCCGCTGTTGTTCGATGTACATGACAGGGTGGCTGAGGGGGGGACTATTTCCGGTCCGTCCGGTACCGTCGCTTCCTTCAACACAGGTGCGGCTCTGGGCGCCCCCGAGCATTCGTTCCGGCGCGACGTGGCCGGCACTTCCTCGGCCGTCATAGCTGTTTCCTCTGAAGCTCTCGACGGTTTTTCCCCGGGACCACGAGGCCCGGACGCGGCTGCCCTTGTGCGGGACGTGCTCGAACACGTACGCACCAGAGGCCTGCGGACGGTCTACGAGCCTTCGTGGAGAGTGCCTGCACCCGAAGGTTTCTCGCCCCTCCCCGCACCGGTCGGCCCCCGCCGCTGGGCCGAACGGGACGAGGGCACGCCGACCAGGGTGCTGGTGGTGACGGGTACAGTCCCGGGCACACTGGTGGGCTTCGAGGGGCTAAGCGAGATCGTAGGAGTGTTGTCCCAATCGCCGGCGACCCGCGTCACGCTGGCGTGTGCAGATGGCTTCGAAGCCGTGCGCTTCGCCGGTTACTACCAGCGTCAGGGCATCGAGGTCGTGGCCGGACCGGTGGACTGGCCGTTGTGGTGCGACGACCGGCGCTACCACTACTCCCACGTGCTGGTGAGCGACGAGGGCCTGACGACCAGGCTGTGGTCGCTGGTCCGCGCCACCCAGCCACAGGCCCTTTGCGTCCTCTACAGCGAACGCTTGCCATTCCGTCGTAGCCAGGCCCTTGGGGAGGCGACCGGGCACAGGCAAGGCACCGAAACCGTGGCCGAGGTGCTGCATGCCCGTCTCCTCCGCGATATAGAAGGTGTCCACACCGCCTGGTGCGCCAACGGGTCGGACGCCAGCCTTTTGGCCGGTTTGGCGCCCGGGATGCGGGTGGCTCGGCTCGGGCCGGCACTCCCTCATCCAGAGGTGGCCAAGGGCTTTGCCGACCGGGATGGCGTGGCCCTGGTGGCCACCGACAACTTCGACGCCGCCGGGGATGCGGAAGAGCCCGTCCTTCGTGCCCTGGAAGAACTGGTGCCGTCGTGGCGCCGGCGCGACCTCAACCTGCGGGTGCGGGTGATATGCGACTGGCCCACTCCCGGCCTCGCCCTCGCCGCGTCGAGAGCAGGCGCCGAGGTCGTCCCTTCGGGTGGGGACCTGGTCGGTGCCCTGGGCACGGCCAGGCTGGCCGTGGGCGCGGTACGGCACGGGACCAGCGCCGCCTCGTGGGTCCCGGCCGCACTGGCCGCCGGTACCCCGTGGCTGGTCACGGCCAAAGGGCTCGAGGCCAGTGACCTGGCTGAGGTCGACGCCGGTGGCGTGGGCGACGTACCGGCCATGGTGCACCGCGGGTGGCCGTTGCTCTCCGACGAGCCCGCCTGGAGCGTGGAGGCCGACCTGATCAGCCGTCAAGTGTCAGACCTGCTGGCCAACAGGCAGGCCACGCTACGATCGGCCTTGACGGCGGTGGGCATCGACCCACCGGAAGGGCCCCTTTGGCCTGTGGAACGCTGGCACGCCCATCCGGCCACTCAGCAGGTAAAGGTGGCTTTGCGCCCTCCGGCGGTGGCCGACCCGCCCGCCATTTTCGTACCCGACAGCTTGACCGAAGACGAGCGGTACGAACTGTGGCACGAGCGGCGCGGCCCGGTCCCAGAGGTCGTCTCGGCTATCGCCGCCGAAGCCGCCGAAGCCGAGTACCAACCGACGATTTCATTGTTGATGCCCGTGTGCGACACGGAGCCGTGGATGCTCATAGCGGCGGCCGAGTCGGTGATGGCGCAGGCCTACCCGAACTGGCAGCTGTGCATGGCCGATGACGCATCCCGCCGGCCTGAGACGCTGGCCACATTGGAGTCTCTGGCCAGGCGCGACAGCCGGGTAACGACGACGCGGCTCAGCAAACGTTCGGGCATTTCCGCCGCTACGAACGCTGCCCTGAGCCTGGCTACGGGGGACTACGTCGCCTTCCTGGACCACGACGACGTTTTGAAACCCCACGCTCTGGGCCAGGTGGCGCGCTGGCTCAACGCCGACCCGTCGCTGGACATGCTTTACAGCGACGAGGACAAGCTCGACCCTTCGGGCCGGCTCACCGAGGCGCGATGGAAGCCCGACTGGTCGCCCAACCTGCTCCTCTGCCAGAACTACGTCTGCCACCTGCTCGTGCTGCGTCGGTCTCTGGTGGAGAAGCTGGGCGGCCTCCGTAGCGACTTCGACGGCAGCCAGGACTATGACCTGGTGCTCCGGGTGGCTGACGTAACGGACCGCATAGCCCATATCCAGGACTCGCTCTACAGTTGGCGGCAGCACCCGAGGTCGGCGGCGGCCGCCGGGGAGCACAAGCCCTGGGCCTGGATGGCGGCTCAGCGGGCCCTGGGCGATTGGCTCCGCCGGCGCGAAGACCGCGGCGGCACCAGCGGCTGGACCGAAGAGGGCGCATGGGAAGACGTCCACCGGGTGCGGTTCAGGCGCTACGGCGAGCCCAAGGTGAGCATCATCATCCCGACCCGTAATGGCCGGCACCTGCTCGAGCGCTGCATCGAGAGCCTCGTCTCCCGGACCATCTACGACAATTTCGAGCTCGTGGTGGTGGACAACCAGAGCGATGACCTCGACACCCTCGAGTTCCTCGGCGCCCTGCCCGGGCGGGTCCTGCGCTACCCGCACGAGTTCAACTACCCCCGTCAGCTCAACATGGCCGCGGCCGCCGTGGAGTGTGACCTACTCGTCTTTTTGAACAACGACACCGAGGTGATCACGGCCGACTGGCTGGACAGGCTGATCGAGCAGGCGATGCGGCCTGAGGTGGGTGCGGTCGGGCCGCGGCTGCGACTGCCCAACGGCGACATCCAGCACGAAGGCATCGTTATCGGTGCATGGCGGGGCCACGCCAACTCGATCGAGTGGGGCCAGTGGTGGCGCATGGGTGACCTGCTTCGAGACGTGACGGCGGTGACCGGCGCTTGTATGGCCACCCGGCCCGGGGTTTACTGGCGGGTGGGCGGCTACGACGAACGACTGCGTGTGGCTTACAACGATGTAGACTTCTGCCTGCGATTGCACCAAGCTGGTTACCAGGTGGTTTTCGAGCCTGATGCAGAGTTGTACCACGCAGAGGGCTCGTCCCGGGGGCTCGTCGAGGACCCGGAGGATGCGCCCTCTGTTCAACGAACGCTGGCGGCCGCGATCGTCCTGCGACCCCTATTACAACCCCAATATGAACCGGAACCGGCTGTTGTTCAGGACCGAGCCATGAGCGAGATCGACTCAGAGCCTTCGTCACTCGAGGCCTGGCCGTCAGAGCCAGAGGGCAATGGCGCGGCCGCCACCGGGCTCGCCAACGGCAACGGCAAGGAGAACGGGAAGGGCACGTCACGGCGCGGCCACCGGCGGACCGTCACGACCACGGCGGAGACGCCCGGCATCAGCTTCCGGGAGTACCTGCAGTACCGCGAGCTGTTCCACAACCTGACGCTTCGAGAGCTGCGGTCCAAGTACAAGCGGTCAGTGATCGGCTGGGGCTGGTCGATGATCAACCCCATCGCCAACATGCTGATCTACACCGTCGTTTTCTCTCTCCTCCTGCAGATCAAACCACCGTATGGCGTCCCCAGCGGCCTGCATAATTACGCCCTCATGCTCCTGGCCGGCATGCTGCCGTGGAACTTCTTCCAGGGCAGCATCATGGAGTCGATGGGTGCCATGCTGGGCAACCAGAACCTGATACAAAAGACGTACTTCCCCAGGGAGCTGATTCCCGGGTGCCACGGTGGCGTCCAAGGTCGTCTCCCACCTGATCGAGATGGGCCTGCTGCTGGTGGCCGTGGTTTGTTTCGGCAACTGGAGGGCGCCGTTCTTCATACCGGGGGTCATCTTCACCATGGCCGTGGTTATGATTTTCGCTCTCGGCCTTTCACTTCTGTTCTCCATGGGTAACGTCTTTTACCGGGACATCCAGCACTTCTCCAACATCTTCTTCTTTATCTGGATGTTCCTGACCCCGGTGGCGTACCCCTATTACATCGTCGGCGGCGGTATCAATAGCCCCACGGGTACTTTTTCGCCGGCCAGGTACATACACCTCTTCGGCCACGCCGTCTCCCTTGGTACCATCTTCAAGCTCAACCCCATGACGGACGCGGTGCTTGTGTTCCAGTCGTTCCTTTACGATGGGGCGTTGCCGGGGTCGACCCACGTGTACGCCTTCGCCTCGGCTACCGCCGGGCACACGGCCACTCTCGTCACGGTCCATTCCAACGTGTCATGGGGTGACTTCATGTACTTGGTAATCTGGGCCGTGGGTGCTTTTGCCGTAGGCCTGAAGGTGTTCCGCAAGTACGAGGCCCGCCTCCCGGAGGAGCTGTAGCAACTTGGGCCAACCGGTCGTGGTCGTGGACCACGTCTCCAAGAAATACCGGCTGTACCGTGAGCGGAACGCCTCGATCAAGGTAGCCCTGATGCGCGGCGGGCGGGCCAAGGTGGACGTTTTCTGGGCGATCGATGATGTGAGCTTCCAGGTAGAGGAAGGCTCGACGACGGCCCTGATCGGCGAGAACGGCTCCGGCAAGTCCACGATGCTCAAGTGCCTGGCCAAGATCCTCCGCCCGGACAAAGGATCCGTAAAGGTGACGGGCAAGATGTCGGCACTCCTCGAGTTGGGTGCTGGTTTCCACCCGGAGCTGTCGGGCCGCGAGAACGTGTTCCTGAACGGGGCCATCCTGGGCCTGAAGCAAAAAGAGCTCCTGGCCCGCTTCGACGACATCGTCGACTTCGCCGGCATCGGGCAGTTCATCGACGAGCCCGTAAAGAATTACTCCTCCGGTATGTACGTGCGGCTCGGGTTCTCTGTGGCCATCAACGTGCAACCTGACATACTCCTCGTCGACGAGGTCCTGGCCGTCGGTGACGAGGCGTTCCAGCGCAAATGCCTCGAGCGGTTCACCGACCTCAAGCGGGACGGCAAGACCGTAATCATCGTCTCGCACTCGATGCAGTCCGTGGTCAACATGTGCGATCACGCCATCTGGTTCAAAAAGGGCCACAAAATGGCTGATGGCACGCCCCGAGAGGCGGTTGAGGCGTACACGGGGTCGATCGTCCTCAATGAGCACCGCCCCACCGAGCACGGGGACCGATGGGGTTCGGGGGAAGCCCGCATCGAGCGAGTGGAGCTGCTGGACCGCTTCGGGCGTCAGGTCGACAGGATCGGGAGTGGTGAAGCCGCTTACGGTCCGCTTGTGGTACTCGGCCTCAGAACCGGTGGCGCGACCCGTGTTCTCCGTCTCGGTCCAGACCCTTCAAGGCCTCGTTATCAGCGGGCCGACCACCAGGGAACCGGGGGAGGTGCCGGAGAAGCTAGACGGTGAAGGCTGGGTGGAGCTGCGCCTCGACCGGTTCCCGCTCCTGCCCGGCACGTACGACCTGACTGCCTCGCTCATGGACTACAACCTGGCCCACCCCTACGACGTGCGCCGCAATGTGCTGCGCATGGACGTAGACCGGAAGGGCCCGGTCGAGCCGGCCGGCGTAGTGTCCCTGGGCGGGACATGGTCGTTCGGGCCCTGACTGGACGTCAGCGCTCAGAGCTTGACGCCAGCGATCACAATTGACACGGCGGCGATGAGCACGGTGATGAACCGCCAAGTCAAGCCTCTCAGTTCACGTTCGATGTCTGCTCGTAGGCCGGCTAGATCCTCGCGGGTGGCCACGACTGCCCTCAACGCACCGATCTCGTTCTTGACGTCAGCAACGTCGCGCTTGACCCCAACAATGTCCTGCTTGACCCCAGTAATGTCGTGCTTGACCTCAGCGATGTCATGGTTGCGCAACGCTTCGACATCGCCCTTAGACGAGTACCGCAGGGCTTCGATGTCGCGTTTGGTCGAGTCACGCAGCGCGTCGATATCACGCTTCATGGAGTCACGCAGCGCGTCGATATCACGCTTCATGGAGTCACGCAGCGCGTCGATGTCACGCTTCGTGGCGACATCCGCCCACCCGACCGGCGGAAGATGCTCCATCAGCGTCGCGGCTTCCTCGGAGCCAAGTACCTCTTCCAACCGCAGGTAGAGATGGTGGCGGCTCTCTTCACTAATTGCCATGATGGCCCCCTCTCGAGCTTGTTGCAAGCGATCGAGAGCGGAAAGACCCCGCTCCAAGGCTGCGGCCAGGCTAGTCGGCGGGTGGGACGGGCAAAGCGCACGCGCATAACATTCCTGTCGGGTCGAGCCGGCCGGGGCCGCCCTAAGGTGAAAAGTGGGCTCTCCCGCCAAAGCGCTCGGCGGAGCTGTACCTCGAGCAGTGCGCAAGGGCAGCCGGAGCCCCACTAACCTAAGCTCGTCAGTATTCGGTACGGCCGCCGAGGCTAGAACTCGCCGGCCACTGAAGTGAGTCGGAGAGATATGGAACGGCTCCCCAGGATCCTGATCCTCGTTGTTGCGTACAACGCTGAGAGCACCGTCGAGTCGGTCATGAGCCGTATCCCGAAAGAGCTTTCTCAGCAGTTCGACCTGGAGCTACTGGTCCTCGACGACTGCTCAGGTGACGCAACGTTCGTCCGGAGCCTCGAGACGTCCAGGGGCGAGGACTGGGCACTACCAACCACTGTGCTCCGCAACCCTACTAACCGGGGTTACGGAGGTAACCAGAAGATCGGTATGGAGTACGCCATCGAAATGGGCTTCGACTTCCTTGTACTGCTCCATGGAGATGGCCAGTACGCGCCCGAGCGGTTGCCCGACATGTTGGCGCCGCTTGTTTCGGGTGACGCCGAAGCCGTAATGGGATCCCGGATGTTGACCAAGGGCGGCGCTAGGCGAGGTGGTATGCCCCTGTACAAACTGCTTGGCAACCGGGTTCTAACGACATTTCAAAACAAACTGCTCGGCACAGAGATGAGCGAGTTCCATTCGGGCTACCGCGCCTACTCGGTAAGAGCTCTGGCGGCGCTACCGTTCAGGCTCAATACGGACGATTTTCATTTCGACACGCAGATCCTGGTCCAGTTTTTCCTGAGCGGCCGGCGGGTTGTCGAAGTCGAAATCCCCACGTACTACGGGGACGAGATCAGTTATGTCAACGGCCTCAAGTACGCCCGTGACGTATCGCTTACTACCACCCAGGCCTTTTTGCAGCGCTTCGGGATCTTTTACGACCCGAAGTTCGATTTCTCTCAGCCTCAGGACCAGATCATCTATCAACCGAAACTTGACTTCGAGAGCCCTTCGACCGTTGTGCTCGACCAGGTCGGTCCTGGAGAGAGGGTGGTCGACATCGGCTGCGGTGCCGGAGACCTCGACCAGCGCTTGCGAGACCGCGGGTGCTTCGTGGTTGGTGTCGACAAGCGCGACCAGGATGCCGCTCGCTTCGGACGTTTCATAAAGGCCGACATCGACGTCGACCCATTCCCTGTCGATCTCGGTGAGTTCGACACTGTGCTGCTCCTTGACGTGATAGAGCACCTATCAGCGCCGGAGAGGTTCATGGAGTCGATGCGAGAAGCGATCTGGGCGAAGGAAAGCGACGGCCCAAGGATCATTGCGTCGACGGGTAACGTGGCCTTCCTGCCGCTGCGCGCCGCACTGATCGTTGGCCAATTCAATTACGGTCAACGAGGCATCCTGGATATGACGCATCGGAGGCTCTTCACCCTGCGGTCGTTCCGGCGCCTGTTCGAGCAGTCCGGCTTTGTCGTCGAGAGGGTAATTGGGATCCCTCCGCCACTGCCGATGGTAGGAAGCGGCATACCTGTCCGAGCGGGGTTCCGGGTCGGTTCGCTATTGGCGCACCGCCTCCGGTCGCTCTTTGCCTACCAGTTCGTCGTCGTCGCACATGCCCAGCGGTCATTGGCCGCATTGCTCAAAGATTCCCAGGTCGAGGCGACCAGGATGCGAGCCAGCGGCGGCTCGCACTAGCTCGGTGTGAGCGGTGTAGCCTCTTACGGGTGACGCGCTACCTCGTAACTGGCGGAGCCGGCTTCATCGGGTCCCACCTGGTTGAAGCGTTGTTGGCACGCGGTGACGAGGTCTCCGTCCTTGATTCCTTGTCGACCGGCCGTTTGTCCAACCTGGACGCTGTACGTGGTGAAGAGAGGTTCAACTTTGTGCAGGGGTCGGTCCTGGACGAGCTAGCGGTTGACGATGCGGTCCGTGGCTGCGACATCGTCGTCCACCTGGCCGCGGCGGTAGGGGTAAAGCTGATCGTCGAGCAGCCCCTCTACTCGTTGACGACGAACATCAAAGGGGCGATATCCGTACTCGAGGCCGCGCACCGGTACCGGCGCAAGGTGATGGTGGCCAGCTCTTCTGAGATCTACGGGAAGAACAATGCCGACATGTTGAGCGAGCAGGCCGACCGTGTCCTCGGCTCTCCGGCCGTCGCCCGTTGGGCGTATTCGACATCCAAGGCCGTCGACGAGATGTTTGCCTACGCCTACCACCGAGAGCGCGACCTACCGACGATTGTGATCAGGCTGTTCAACACGGTTGGACCTCGACAGAGCCCGGCCTACGGGATGGTCATACCGCGGTTGGTCCGTCAGGCTCTGGCCGACGAGCCGGTCACCGTGTTCGGCGACGGCACCCAAACGCGCTGCTTTTGCCATGTAAAGGACGTCGTAGGAGCGCTGGTGGGGTTGCTGGACGAGCCACGTGCCGTGGGTGACATGTTCAACGTCGGCAGCTCGGAGGAGATATCGATCGAGGAGCTGGCCCGCCTGATCATTGCCCGCACAGGAAGCTCTTCGCCGCTTGTCCACCTACCGTACGACGTGGCGTACGAGGTCGGCTTCGAGGACATGGCCAAACGAGTGCCCGATGTAGCCAAGATCGGCACGCTCACCGGTTGGCATGCTCGACGGGCCCTGGTCGACATTCTGGACGATGTCATTGCCGAGGCTCGTGGGGAGGGAAATGGCCGTGTCGCCGCTCGGTTCCGTGACGCAACGGAGGCGGCATCCGATTACTCAGGTGAGACGACGGCCTGACCGAACAGGAAGGCGTAGAAACCCCCGCTCAGGGCCGCGCCACGATGGGCAACGACCACGGCAGCCACCAGTAAATCCCGTGCTCGAAGCATGGGTCGGATTGAACCGCCACTCTGGAGAACCCCGAATCGTGAAGGTCGTCCAGGAGACCATCCTTCGAAAAGATACGCATCTCCAGGGTGCTGCCGTCTCCCCCGTGGAACACGAGGTTCGAGAAAGTCTCTTGCTCCCCCTCGGCTGTGATGTTCACGAGCCGGCGGTCGTCTGCCTCGCCTTCAATGGCAAAGTCGTGGAGCCTCGGGTAGTGCTCGATCGTCTCGGGTTGGAGGCCATATGGCACCGTCAGTATGAGGAACCCATCCGGTTTGAGGAGCAGCCGAGCGTTGTTGAAGGCGGGCCGCACCGGGGGGAGACGTGCTCAAACACATCGGACGAGATGAGCACGTCGAGGCGACCTATATCGCTCGGGGTAATGTTCGTGATGTCTAGCCGGGGCTCTGTGTGATAAAAGGTGTTCGTATAGGAGAATTTCTCACGCAGGCGGGACGCATACCCATCCCAGTCGGAGAGCCCCCAGGCTACGATGTCGGGGCGATCGGGGAATTCGGGTATGGTGAGGCACCGTCCGAACAAAGCGATCGAAAGTACGTGGGCTACGGCGCGGCACCTTACGGTGGAGCGCGCAGCCGTCGCAGGACGGTTCCTCTCTCTGTATGGACGCCATCGGGCGCTTATTGGAGCGACCACAGATGTTGCACGTAAAGGCTAGGGTGCCAGGGACGTCGCCGCCTTGGCGCGATTTCAGGACGCTGCTCGCACCTTTGCTATTGAGCGCCGCCCGTTGATCGGCGAGCCCCCAATGGGCACGCATATTGAGGGTCACGCCTTGCGTGGTCTTACGGAGCTGACGAATGGCCGGGTCTAGTACGTGCAGCCGCCCGAGTGCCTCGCCCATTTGCTTCCGACGATCCCCGTCCATCACGCTGTCAACTCCCGACCGTACACCCTCGCGGGCATCACAACCACGTAACTATAGCGGTCGGCTTCGACCGGGCTCGGGGCCACGTCCACGAACGGGACATCTGGCTGGCCCGGGCGAGGGCTGCACCGCGCAGCGCTACGGCAACCAGCCCGTCGGCGTCAAATGATACCTGGGAACCGGGCCCTTGATAAGTTATCCTTTGTGTACTCAGTGAGCTACGCGCCTCATGAGCTGGAGCGTTTCCACCCGGCGTAACACCGCAGGAGGGTGACCATAGGGACTGCATCTGATGTCCTTCGGGTGAACCCGGCGCCCGTGATCGCCGTCCTTGTTCCCTGCCTGAACGAGGAGTTGACGGTGGGCACGGTCGTGCGGTCCTTCCATCAAGCGGTCCCGTTGGCACGCGTCTACGTGTACGACAACAACTCGACTGATCGGACTGCTGAGATCGCCATCAAGGAAGGCGCTATCGTCCGGCGCTCGCCCCTTGCCGGCAAGGGCCACGTCGTACGGCAGATGTTTGCAGACATCGAGGCTGACGTGTACCTGCTAGTTGACGGGGACGACACCTACGACCCCACCGTCGCAGGGGACCTCATTGACCTTGTGGTTGCCGAAGGGTATGACGTTGTCCAAGGTCGCCGTTTGCCAGTCGACCGTAATGCGTTTCGACGGGGCCATGTCTTTGGCAATACCCTGCTGGCCGCGCTCGCTCACGCGTTATTCGGTAGAGCAGTACCCGACATGCTCTCAGGCTATCTCGCCCTATCGAGACGCTTTGTGAAGTCATTCCCTTGTGAGGCGACCGGCTTCGAGATCGAGGCTGAAATAACCATTAGCGCTCTGGAGATGAGCATCCCGATCGCCGACGTGCCCTGCGCCTACAAGAGTCGGCCTGCAGGGTCGCCCAGCAAACTTACCGCATTCCGCGATGGCCTGAGAATTCTCGGCACTATGTTCCGCCTGGTCCGTCAAGGTAGGCCGCTCCTTTTCTTTGGATTGGCCGCCGTCGTGCTCGTCGCCTGCGCTCTGGCGCTAGGGATCCCGATCCTTGAGACCTTCTTGCAGATTCACAAGGTCCCTCGGTTCCCCACCGCCATTCTCGCCACGGGACTGGTCGTGCTGGCCGCGCTCAGTCTTATGTCAGGTCTCATCCTTGACACTGTCACCCGGGGACGGCGGGAAACAAGGCGCCTCCAGTACCTCTCGTTGCCGGGCCCTCTCAACCGTTGCGTCGCTCCGGTTTCGGATTATCGGGTCATCAACGAAATGGCAACATTGGTGCAGCAGCCAATTGACCATCCACCTCGGATATGAACTAGTGGAGAAGACGCTTTCTCGAGGGCCGAGTGCGGGAACGAACAGGGTCACTTCTCGCCAAAATCGAGAGCCGTGGCTTGCTCGACGCGGGATCCCCCATGAGCGGATGAGCCGGACGGCGACTTATGTCGGCCTAGGCGTCGGACTGGCAGGTCTGATTGCCCTTTGTGTATTCGCTGTCCGGGTGGCGTTGCAGCCGGGTTATCTGGGGGCGGCGAGCGGTCAGCGGTTCCTCATAGCGTACGTAACTACAGCGGCCGTTCTGGGCGCAGCTTTTTCACTTCTGAACGAACGGCTTAGGCAACGACTTGTTCTCTTTGTCACCGCGATCTGCCTGGTTGGAATACTTTTCGTACTGGCGATCAGCGGTACGATAAGCGCCGCAGGCGTGGCGGCCAGTACCTTACTGGTTTCGCTTGGCTTGGGCGCGTGGGCGTGGAAGGCTCTGTCGAACGCCACACCGCCGTGGCCTGCGGCCCTCACATTAGGGGCCGGCATTTTATCGGCGCTGACCTTCCTCGAAGGTGCACCGGGCGCAATAAGTCCATGGACGCTGGGATGGCCGCTTGTAGGTGCGGCCGTCATAATGGTTGGCCTGGGGGTGGCGGGACGCGGCCCTTTGGCTCTTGACGCCGGGGCCGCACGTCGTGCTGTCGCCCGGTTAGGGCGATCGTCAGGGACGGCGACGGTATTTTGTCTACTCGCCGTTCTTGCGGTGTGGGAAGCCGTCTGGGCGTCTGCGCCGGAGCTTCAAGTTGATGCCCTCTACATGAAGGCCTGGCTTCCGGCGCTCTGGGCGCAATCTGGAAAGGTCGCTATAGCTACCTACGTCAACCATCCTCAGTTGGGCACAACAGGATCAGCAGAGTTGCTCGCTGTCGCCGGCCATTTACTTGGACAACCCGCTACCGGCCGGTTTCTTCAATATTTTGCGACCCTGACGGTCGTGGCTGCCATTTGGTGGTACTTAGCTCGGGGCGGGGTTCGGATGGCGCCCGTTTGGGCGCTCATCGTTGGCATAACCCCTCAGCTGGTTTGGCAGAGCAGTACAGCGTATGACGATGCACTGTCGGCTCTGTGGTGTGTCGGCTTAACCATCGCCGTAGCTGAGACCGTCGGTTACCACGGTCACCAGCGGGCAAGGTTGGGGATCGTCATTGGAGCGGTCGCCGGGTCGTGTGTCGCTGGCAAGCTCACCGTGGCGCCGTTCGCTGCTGCACTATTCGTGGGTTGGTGGTTCATGGCCGGCGGGAGCGGACGACAACGCCTCTTCAACGGCTTGGCGCTATGCGGAGGTTTTCTGGTTATATGGGGCCCGCAAAGAGCGTGGTT
Organism: uncultured Acidimicrobiaceae bacterium; assembly: GCA_963749305.1. Taxonomy (GTDB): domain Bacteria; phylum Actinomycetota; class Acidimicrobiia; order Acidimicrobiales; family Palsa-688; genus Fen-671. The sequence continues at coordinate 690,081 of CAVVMN010000004.1, read as the reverse complement.
CTGGATAACCACGGGGAACCCTGTGTTCCCACTTTTCAATAATATCTTCCGCAGCAAATATTTCGCCCCGACAGCGACAAATTTCAATTTCCCCTTTTTCAAGCCACACGGGCTGGGTGCCCTCCTCTCGCTCCCGTGGACGAGCCTGTCGTCGCCGTCGAGGTTGGTGGAAACGACCCCGTCGGCAGGCTACGGAGCACTTCTCCTCCTATTTTTTTGTGCCTTAGTTCTTGGATGGAACCGAGAACGAGCGCTCCAATTGGTGTGGGCCGCACTGATTGTGGCATTCATCGCCTGGTGGTGGCAGATAAGATATCTTCGCTATCTGGTACCGTATATGCCGGTAGCTGTTGTCGTTCTTTCCGGTGCTCCCAGATATGCCCTGGGTCAACTGCCGGCACGGGTCGGCTCCTTGGTTCGTAGCCCCGCGTTCGCAGCATTGTGTGCCGCCATCGCTTTCCCCGCGACCCTGGCGTCATTCTGGAATGTACCGCAACTTGTGCCGTGGAGGGTAGATGCAGGGGTCCAAAATAAGGTCAACTATGTGGATGAAGCTATCCCGAGCGCGCCGGCGATGTTCGCCGTCGACAGAATTGCAGCCCCGGGGTCCGAAATAATTGGAGAAGGGTACGCAAGAACGTTGTTGCGGCCGGGGTTAGAGTTCTCTATTAATTGGGAATTCGAGGCGCAACAATCGCTGAAGCGAGCCCTGCCGACGAGCGCGCCGGCTATCTACCGTCTGGCGAGGTCGCAAAAGGTTGACTGGGTTTTGATCGACGCAAGCGGAGGTGGCCCAGGCGGCGGTGATCGTTTCCTGGCGAAGCTCGTCCGGGCTCATGGCCAGCTGGCGTTCGCGGCTGAGAATTGGCAACTTTATAGGCTCGTCGTTACGCCTGGTGAAGCGACACCCGTCTGTGCGCCAGGGACCGAGGCACGGACATGCGTGTTAACCAAGGACGTGGTGCACCCGTGGACGGTCGCGGAGAAGGTGTGCAGCGGGACCACATATGCCCTGACCGTGGAGAACCGTGGAACCGCAGCGTGGAGAGCGTTTGTGTTGTTCCCGAGCGTTGGCTGGGACTCGGACTACGTCACGGTAGCTGGTAAGTCTGTGGGCACCCTTTACGCGACCTCGCCCGCTGGCGTCTCACCGACGATGATCGTATCACTCTCGCCCCTCGGGGAGGGCGACCACCTGTCAGAGGTTACATTGAAGTCCTCGACGGTCGGAGGTAAGTGCTGAGCAACGCCCAATTGATTGGGCGGGACGGGCCCGGCCCCATTTTTGTCAACTCATCGTGCTGAGACGAGATTGCCCTATTTGAGGCGGTGGACATGGAGACCGGGTATTCCGGTATTGAGAACCTGGAGGCAATGGAGGAGGCCGTCAACTACCAACGCTTCCTGACCAGCCTCATTGTGAAGCTTGTCGAAACTGCCGGACCCGGCTCGGCCCTGCTCGATTTTGGTGCCGGCGTCGGTACGTACGCCAGCAGGGCGCGGGCGTTGGGCTACACAGTCCTGTGTGTCGAAGTTGACGATCGTCTGCAGTCGCGGCTGTCCGCTAGTGGCTTCGAGACGGCTGGCGACATTCGCGCCGTGCCGGACCACTCCCAACACGCCATTTACAGTTTCAACGTCCTCGAGCATATCGAGGACGACGAGGCTGTCCTTCGCGACTTGTTCCGTGTCGCTGCCCCCGGTGCGCAACTGTTGCTGTACGTCCCTGCGTTCCCGGTGTTGTTCAGTGCCATGGACAGGCGCGTGGGACACCAGCGACGGTACCGACGACGGCAGCTCATCAGCCTCGCTGAGGCCGTGGGCTTCAAAGTGGACGGGTGCGCCTACGCCGACAGTCTCGGTTTTCCTGCTGCACTTTTCTATCGAGTGCTGAGCCGGAAGGGCTCGGGGCTTATATCTCGACGTTCAGTCCGGCTCTATGACAGATGCCTTTTCCCGCTCAGCCGGCGGCTTGACTCTGGTCTCCAATACTTCTTCGGTAAGAACCTAGTCCTAACCGGTCATCATCCCGACCCACCCCGACCGGGTCATACCGCAGCGGCCGAAGCAACGACGGAGACGACGTCGGCGTAGCGGCCCGCAGTTCAGTCGAAGACCCGTCGACCCAAGCTGACGATGTCGCACAACGCGGGATCGATCAGCTCCCGCCTGATGCTGTCGAGGTGCATGCGAGCCGTCTGCTCTGTCCCACCATCATGTCGGCGCCCCGTCGAGCTCGGCGACCAGGTAAAGCCCAGGTCGAGACCAAGTGTTCTCAGCCGGCGCAGGACGGCAACCCGATTGTCCACGGGCGGCCTCCTAGCGTGTCAGCGTGTCGGGCGGGTATCCTTCTGATGTGCTGACCGAAGGACGTGTCCCTTTTGATTCGTTGACTGCGCACCGCCTGAATCGCACCCAGACGCTTGGCGCTACATGAGCATGCCACCGATGAACAGCCGGGCGTTCTGGGAGCAATACTTCGAGGACGACTGGGGAGTCAACGACGGACCGCTGCAGAGCCGGCATTTCATGCTGCAACTTCTTGCTCATCTTCCTCTCCCGGAACTGCAGTGGCTCATTGAACCTGACCGTTCGATCCTGGACTGGGGCTGTGCCACTGGCGAAGGAACCGCCGTCCTTGCCCGGTTGCTCCCAAACAGTCAGGTTACTGGCTTGGATTTTGCCAAGCACGCCATAGACGAGGCGAGCCAACGGCATCCCGAAGCCAAATTCGTCTGGACATCTGAGGGCGAAATACCGGACGACTTCGACGTCGTCGTCACGAGTAACTGTTTAGAACACTTCGAGGACCCGCTCGCGGTAGCTACCGACCACGTGAGGCATTGTCGGTCTCTGTACATCATCCTCGTCCCCTATAAGGAACACCCACTGCACGACCAACATTTTGCTCAGTTCCGGGACGAGTCCTTCCCGGACGCCATAGGTGGCTTTTCGAGGCTCGCAGTGGTCCCGTTCTCGGTAAACAACGAACACTGGCCAGGCTGGCAGGTCCTCGCTATCTACGGGTCGGACTTTTACCTCGAAGGACGAACGAGACCTGAAAATTTACCGCCCTATCTGAGCGCAACCGCGGCCTCCCTCAGCGAACTGACTCTCCTTACCTACGACGTGGCCGGCCTTACGGCCACCCTTCGCTCCAGTAAACACAGTAACGCCGAACTTAGGAGCAGCCTCGAGGCGACTGAAGGCCGGCTCGAGACAACCGCGGATGCCCTCGCCGCCACGAGGACGGAACTATCAGATGAGCGCTACGCGCGGGAAGCTCTGGCCTCCGAACTACGTGAGATAAACGGGGCGCACGATGACCAGGTTCAGCGCCTCGACAGTGAGATTGCGTCCCTGGCGGACCAGTTGGGGCGCAGCACTCAGTTGCTGGTGCAAGAGGAGACCCGAATCCTGCGACCGCTGCTACGGCGAGCATTGCACACTGGACGCGCCGTCGGTCGCCGCCTCCCCGCGGAATGGCAGGACACGGTGCGTGCCTACCTGGCCCCAGCGGCCAGACGACTGGCGCCCAACAGCGCGCAAGCCATGGTCTACCAGATCGCGCGGCAGCGTCGAAGCGGGCCGCCGAGACCAGTCTCGACTACCGTCTCCCCGAGCCGCACAGAGCTTGACGCCCGCTGCGCTGAAGCGTTCTGGCACCCGTCGGCGGACGCGCAAAGCCAGTTGACTTTCGTCATATTCCCTGTGATCGATTGGCACTTCCGCTTTCAGCGGCCACAGCAACTAGCCAGAGCGCTAGGTAAGCGTGGTCACCGCGTCTTCTACATTTCACCCGATTTCCTGCTGTCCAAGGATGATAAGCCGTTCGAGGTGCTCGAGTCGCCCGCCAGGAATGTCCACTTGTGCCGGCTGGCGTGCTCACCCCCACACCCGCGTTTGTACGAGACGCTATTATCCCCGGAGCAGATCGACGAGGTAGCTACGAACCTCTTCGCGCTCGAGGCTTATTGCGCCGGCGCCCCCATAATAAGAGTGGTGCAGCACCCCTTTTGGACGCAGTTGATGCGCCAATGGGACGACGGCTTTTTGATCTACGACATGATGGATGACCACTCGGGCTTCCTTGGGAATGGTGGCTGGCTTCCGCAACAGGAGCAAGAGCTGCTATCGGCAGCAGATTTGGTCACGGTCGCGGCCGATATGTTGGCGACCAAGGCTCGGGATTCTAAGGCGTGCATCATTATCAAAAACGCCGCCGACCGTGACCACTTCGTAACTGTTAGGCTCCGTCCCTCTGGTGAAGTCCCGGTGCGGGTGGGCTATTACGGCGCCATATCTCATTGGTTCGACTCGGCTCTAGTGAGCGAATCGGCTAAAGCTCATCCCGAGTGGGAGTTCGAGCTGGTCGGGTCTACTTTCCGGGCCGATCTACGGGACCTCGGTTCCCTTCCAAATGTGCTAATGCGTGGCGAGCAGCCGTACGATGCGATAAGGGGCTATTTGAGCAATTGGGACGTTGGGATGATACCCTTCAAGCTGTTGCCGTTGACCCTGGCCACGAACCCGGTCAAGGTCTACGAGTACCTGTCTGCGGGTAGACCGGTCGTCGCCACGGCGCTTCCCGAGCTCACACAGGCCCCGTTGAGCGAATGGGTGCGGGTGGCGTCGGGCCCGGTGGAATTCACGGCGGCACTGGAAGCAGCGGTGGTCGAGGCCCGCGACCCTGAGCTGGCACGGCAGCGCAGCTACGCCGTGCGCGACGAGTCATGGGACGACAGGGCGGAACGGCTGGAGAGTGGTATTGCTGCGCGGCTCCCGAAAGTCAGCGTCGTGGTTGTCTGCTATGGGCAGCTGGAGCTGACGAAACTTTGTATACAGAGCCTATTGGGGATGACGAGCTATCCGGATTGGGAGTTGGTCGCGGTTGACAATGCGTCCCCAGACGGGTCCGCGCAGTGGCTCGAACAGGCGGGGCGAGAATGGGAACGGGTGCGGGTGGTGCTCAACTCGGCAAACCTCGGGTTCCCGGGAGGAGTGAATTCCGGAGTCCGCGCCGCCTCCGGGGAATATATCGTCATTTTGAACAATGATACGCAGGTATCCCCTGGTTGGCTGGGGAGACTAGTGCGTCACCTCCGAGAGAACGACGACCTGGGCCTGGTGGGCGCAGTCACGAACGCCATAGGCAACGAGGCGGCGATAGAAATAAAGTATAAGGACGGGATGGAGATGATCGGTGCCAGTAGGCGGTACGTCGCCGGGCACTTCAGGTCGTTGATGCCCGTGCAAAATGTCGCCTTTTTCGCTGTCGCCTTCCGCCGTGACACCTGGGAACGGGTGGGGGAGTTGGACGAGCGGTTTGGCCTGGGGTTCTTCGAAGACGATGACTACTGTCGACGGGTTTCGGAATCGGGGTTGAAGATAGCGGTGGCGGAAGATGTGTTTGTCCACCACGAACTGTCCGCTTCCTTCGATTTGTTGGGATCCGGCCGTAAACAGGCGCAGTTTGAGGACAGTCGCAGGGTCTTCGAGGAGAAGTGGGGGGCGTGGACTCCGCACAAATACCGGAATGAGTTCAAATGAGTGAGCGCTCTGGTCAGGGTCGGCATAGTCGTTAGGGACGCGCGGGACAATGCCGCCGGCGGCGACTTGGTCCAGGCCCGCGCCATCGGGAAATTCCTCCGGGGACAAGGGTGCCAAGTGGAGTTCGTCACGGGTCACCGGTTCGAGCCGACCGGGTGGGATTGGGCCATCTTGTTCAATGCGGCATTGTTGCCCGGGACGTTACTAGCAGCCAACCAGTGTAGAAAGCGACAGGTCCCGTATGTGTTGTTCCCGGTGTTCTGGGATTTGCGGTCAATAATCCCAAAGGGGCAACGCCAGGCGCTTTCGCGGTTGCTCCCCGCGGACAGCTCCAGGAGACGGGCGGTTTCGCGAGCGGGTTTTGCGCTAAGGGAAATGAGCTTCGCCGAAGTGAGGTCCGGAGCGAAAATGTTGACGGCCGGGAACCGCCAATTGGTGGGGCAAGTGGTGGAGGGCGCTGCAGCCATTTGCCCCAATAGTGATGCTGAGGCTGCCCACCTTGCGGGCTATCTGGGCGCCTCTCCAGACCAGAGGTGGGTCGTGGTCCGTAACGGTATCTGGCCGGACGAGATCCCAAGCGGAGTCGGCGTGGCCGCAGCGGACGGCGGAGGTCTTGTGCCTGGGCGGGCTTAGCCCGCGGAAGAACTCACTAGTACTGGTACAGGCAGCGCGAGAGTCGGGGATCGCTCTGCGGGTTGTCGGACAAGCGGAGAAGCTGGACGCGTACGCCCGCACGGTCATGGCGGCGGCTGGTGCCAACACTGTTATAGAGGGGTTTCGCCCGCGTACCGAGGTTCTTAGACTTGTGGCATCCGTCAGGGCGCACGCACAAGTAGGGTTTGTGGAGACTCCCGGGTTGGCCACACTGGAAGCGGTTGCGGCCGGTACGGCGGCCGTGGTCGCAACGAGCCCAGTAGTGGAGGAGTACCTCCCCGAGGGCGTGTGGCGTGTCGACCCGGGGTCGGTTGCTTCGGTCGCCGCGGGTCTGGAATCTGCGGCTGCGACCCCGCCTGACCCGGCTGTCGCCGAAAGGGTGTGCTCGGCCTACGATTGGTCGGTTGTGCTGCAACCCTTGGCTCAGGTCATAGGGCTGGGGTAGTGACGAAACCGGTCGTCGAGGTCCTCCTGAGCACGTTCAACGCGGGTGAATACCTTACCCCGCTACTGGAGAGTGTGTGGTCTCAAGATGATGTCGATGTCCGCGTGCATGTACGCGATGACGGATCCACCGACGGCACGCGAGAGACGGTTGCTCAGCTGGCCCGGCGGGGTGTCGTCGCCGTCGAACTGGGGGGCCATGTGGGCCCCTGCCAGAGCTACTTCCGCCTGCTGGCGACGGCCACGGTCGACGGCGCCTACGTTGCCTTCTGCGACCAAGATGATATATGGCTACCGGGCAAACTGTGGCGAGCCGTGAGCCTGCTCGAGGGTTCGGCTCGACGGCCGACGATGTATTGTGGTCGGCTTTCCTTCACAGATGCCAACCTTACCCCCCTGGGCTTGTCGCCTTTGCCACGGCGCCAACTTTCGCTATCGAATGCGTTGGTCGAAAATGTGGCTCCCGGGCCGACCATGGTCATCAATACAAGAGGCCGGGGCCTAATTACAAAGAAACTGCCGGCCTACGCGATAATGCACGACGCATGGTCATATCTTGTGTTCTCCGCGCTGGGGAACATCGTGTATGACATCGAGCCCTATGTCCAGTACCGCATTCACGATCGCAACCACATGGGGGTACAGCGGAACCGGTTGGCGCGTTTGTACGGAGCTGCGCGCTACAGGTTGAACGGTTACACGCAGGACCATATCATGCAGGCCCGCGAGTTTGCGAGGTTGTTCGGGGACGAGGTGAGTAGCGGCGATGGGCGCATCTTGAGACGGTTCTGTGAAGATGTTGCAGGCTGGCCCTCGGTACTCTCTTACGCCATAAGACCGGACGTTTACCGCCAGAGCGGTCTGGATGACCTTATATTGCGTGCCGTCCTGGTGGGGCGGAAAGCAAGAGGCGCACAGGGTGTGGACCGACGTAGGACCGGCGGCGAACGCGGCCCGGTTGAGCAGGGACGACGGCCGTGCCCCTAAAGTTACTGTTCTTTTTTGGCACGCGGCCCGAAGCAATCAAAGTTGCTCCTGTCCTCCAGGCCCTGAGGACTAACCACGAACTTCGCCCGGTCGTAGTGGTGAGCGGCCAGCACCGCAAGATGCTTGACCAGGTGCTGTCTCTGTTTGAAATTTCACCCGACTTCGATCTCGACATTATCCAGGAACGACAAAGCCTGGCCGGGATCACAACCCGGGCCCTTCAGCGCCTGAGCCCGATAATTGAGGCGGAAGAGCCGGCTATGGTCCTAGTCCAGGGGGACACTACAACTACGTTCGTCGGTGCCCTGGCGGCGTTCTACCACCAGGTACCGGTAGCCCACATCGAAGCGGGACTGCGCACGGGAAGTAGGTACTCGCCGTACCCGGAAGAAATAAATCGCCGGCTGACCTCGCAATTGACATCACTTCACCTGGCGCCCACTCGTTCAGCGAGGGACAACCTTGTTGCTGAGGGGATTGCCCGCGATCACATCCTTGTCACTGGCAACACGGTCATCGATGCTCTGCTCTGGACGAGGGACCGTGCCCCGGAGTATGACGAACCTAGCCTCGCCGACCTGGACAAGCGCAGTGGCCCAGTGTTGCTCGTCACCGCCCATCGGCGCGAATCGTGGGGAGAGGCATTAGTCGAGGTGGGGCAAGCCATTGCTGACGTAGCCCGTCTCGAGCCCGATTTAGTTGTGGTACTTCCGGTCCACCGCAACCCTGTAGTGCGCGGAGTCACTGCTGCCCGAATTGAGGGGGCTCCAGAACGTCCGGGTCGTGGAACCTATGAGCTACGGTGGCTTTGTCCGCCTAATGGCTCGGTCCACCATAATATTGACAGATAGCGGCGGCATCCAGGAAGAAGGTCCCAGCCTCGGTAAACCGGTACTGGTTATGCGAGAAACCACCGAACGGCCCGAGGCGGTGGAGGCGGGGACGGTCCGGTTGGTCGGGACCAATAGGATTGCTATTCGAGAGGCGATACGTCTCCTTCTGCACGACGATGTTGCCTATGACGCGATGGCCAGAGCGGTCAACCCGTATGGCGACGGGCGCGCAGCCCCCAGGGTTGTCGCCGGCATTGCACATTTCTTCGGCCAGGGCGGAGCTGTCGACGAGTGGCACTAGGGCGGACGGTTGTGGGGTTCAAATGGGTTATGCCTCGTCAACCACAGGATCCCGTCCACCCGGGGCCTTGCCTTACCCGTTGCCGCTCTCGACGGCGTTGTTACGCTACCGGAGGTCCCACAGTGTTCGTGGTGACCACGCGGCGTAGTTGGAGTCTAAGCTCACCAGGGTGAGGCTGATAGCGCGGGGGAGAGCTCCCTGGAGTGACCGCATAGGCCAGACGGCTGGGTACCTGGCGCCCGAAGAGGACCAGACGTTCCGGTGGGGCGGGGTGGATTTGGTTGTCTTGACCGTTTTGGTAGTAGCAGCGGGCGCGCTATTTTGGGACACAACTCGAACAGCATTCGTCGGCGACGATTTCTTTTGGCTTTTCGATGGAAGTCACTGGATGTCTACGCCAGGTCAATGGTGGGCCGCATTCACGCAGCCCAACGGAGCCGATACCTACCGTCCGTTGACACAGAACGTGTTCTTTTGGTTCTGCTGGCAGTTGTTTGGATTTCATCCACTCGGGTTTCACCTCGTCATCTTGGCTACCTTTTTGTTGAGCGTCGTCATGGTCTATCGACTTTGCCGTGCGCTTAATGTCTCCCCCTTTCCGGCCTTGGCTGCGACCTCAATTTTTGCCTTCTCCAATACGCACTACGACGGGCTGGCCTGGACGTCCGCCTTCTGTGAGACCGGGACAACACTGATAGTGGCGGCGGCCTTGTACTTTGTGGTTACCAAGAAGCCTGGCGCTGCTGTACTTTTTTACGTAATCGGCCTCTTGTGCAACGAGACGGCGGCAGTTGTACCGGCAATAGCTTTGTTGTACGAGGTTGCCGTTAGGCGCGTTCGTTTTAGAACGGCCCTTCGAAACACCCAATGGCTATGGTGCGCCGCTATCGTATATGGAATATTCCGACTGATAATTGGCTTTCACCCTGGCGGAGCGTTTTCCATGACGTTCTCTCCGCTCGGCTGGATCCGACTGACCGGTTCAGCCGTAGTCCAGGGCCTCGGTCTCACATCGACGTTCCACAACGCGCTGAGTGGTGCTGGTAATTGGAGAGCCCCAGCTCTTCTGGCATTGATCTTGTGCAGCAGCGTGGCCGTGGGCGTCGCCACGCTGTGGTGGCAGAAGGCACGCGAGAGCGTGGGGCTGCTCATCTTTGGAGCAGGGACGTTCGTGATCGGGTTACTACCGCTGCTTCCCTTCTCCCGAGACTGGTCCTACTACAACCTGGCCATCCCGTTGATTGGGGTGTCTATTGTCGTCGCCGCGCTCCTGCAATGGGTCCCAATCGGGAATGCACTTAGCGTGGTAGCGGCGGCCGGCATCTTTCTCGTCAACGTCGCAGCTGTCTACGGCCCGGAAGGGTTGAACGCCGTTGACGGTGTGCGTGTGTTGTCAAAGGAGGCGCAGTTCGTTGACTCCCATGTCGTGGCGGCGAGGGCAAAGACGGGTGCCCCGGTCTCGGTTGACGTGCTCGGCGACCCTTCAGCCACGGAGTGGACGGTCCAGCCCGGCTGGCTTCCACTGTTGCTTGACCCCGGAGGGAAGGTGTACATCGGCCCCACGACGGCTCCTGTAGCGATTACCTTCAGCCTCGAAGATGGCGTAGCGAAGATCGTGGGGACGAATCGGGCGTAGCTGACACAGATGGCAGATACGCTGCGGGCAAGAGCTACGCCGTCGCTTGGTCTCGAGCGGTAGTTAGAGAGCGTCTGAACGCCATGATTAGTTCACCGCGGGCAATATAACGTGTCTCTTCGTGCGTGAAGCCCTTGGCCTTCATGAGGTCTAAAAGTTCGTCGCGCGTGTAATGGGCAATATGCTCATCGGCATAGCCCCCCGGGGCGAACTTTGCGTACAACTTCTCTAAGTAAACCCATTCCCAACGGGCGTAGTCGGGAGTTCCTAAAACAAGCCGGCCACCCGGTTTGAGGACCCTGCAGAGCTCGTCGAGCATGGGAGACTCTTTCGGGACATGCTCGATCACCTCTGACGAAAGGACGCAGGCGAATGAGGCGTCCGGGAACGGCAAATCGAAGCCGGACGCATGCACGAGGGGAACGCCAAAGCAACGGTCAAACCGAAGCTTCCTGACGAGAATGTCCAGGGCGATGCTGCCCTCAGGCAGGCAGCCGATGATGCGGCTCGAGCCACAACCCACATCGAGGACAGGGCCCTGGCCATCAACCAACTCGCTGGCGATGCGAAAGCGCGATCTTTGCCAATAGCGCTGTAAAGGGATTGGGCTGTCGAAGGCGCGGTAGTCGTAGTCGGCCGCAGCAATCGAGTTGCGCAACTTCCAAAGGTGCCAGAACGCGCGCAAATAGGCGCGTCCGAGGCGTACCACACGAGCCTGAGAGGTGCCCTGCTCGCGCGGCATGTAGTCAAAGGGGATTTCCTGAACACGCCATCCGTCGCAAAAGGCTTTGACAAGGATCTCTTCCAGGACGTCGAAGTCGGCCCCAGAGAGCCCATCCGGGTCAATGCAGCTCCGCCGATAAAGACGGAATCCGCTGGACAGATCGAGGACCGGCACGGAGAGGCCCCGACGAAAGACCAGGTTCAGTACTCGGCTGAGATAGAGGCGCGCCTTTGGCATGGTGGCCGTCCCGCCTGGGACGTACCGAGAGGCGATCGTAATGTCGGCGGCGGAACGCGAGTCCCACATGCGCCGTACGAAGTCTGGACGATGGGAAAGGTCGGCGTCCAACGTCAAAACGAACTCTCCGCGTGACCGCTTTAGCCCGTCTATTAGGGCACCGCCGTAACCATTCGAAACTTGCGTCAGGACCTCTGCGCCGCCGACAGCGGCGGCCGAAATGGTTTGTGAGTCATCTTCTTTGGTGATGACAATGACCTCGTGGCTGACCTGAAGCTCGTCAAGGATCCGGTTCAGCCAAGGCAGGAGGATAGCGAGGTTGGGACCCTCGTCTAGGGCCGGGATTAGGACCGATAGGTCCGTTTTAGCTCGTACCACCTCGGCCATATCTGTCGAGTGGACAGTCGTCCCGACCGGTGATGCGGCAAAAGACATGATCACAAAGTAGTTGATGGCGTTGAAGCTACCGCGTAGGCCCCAACCCTCATACCGCTTGCGGTTGGCCCGTGGGATCTCGCGGCCGCAACGGGCTTCCTTCCTGGGTTGTTGGTCGAGAACTCTCCTCTGTCCCCGCCGCCTCGACCGGCGCAGTCCCCGGCGGACGCTCAATAGGAGCGCCTGCTCTCGGACCATAGACCGGCACTCGCGCCAGGGGGACGGCGAGTGCGCCAGCGGCGGCCAAGAGCCCGACGACACCTGCGATCCGCACCGATGGCCCCAATTGGGACATCAACAGGGCGGCACCAGCGAGGACCACTCCGGCAGCGTAAATCGTCGTCACCGCGACCGGGACCGACAAGCCAAGACGTACGAGGCGATGGCTCGTGTGGTCCTGTCCGCCTTGGAACGGGCTACGTCGGTGAGCCAAGCGGGAAACCGTGACCAGTGTAGTGTCAAAAATGGCAACGCCGGGTATTGCGATGATTACGGCCAAGGGGACCCGTGTAGGTGCGTTAGCTCGCAACTTCAGGAGCAGTACGGCCAAGACGAACCCAAGGAACAGGCTGCCCGCGTCTCCCATGTAGATCCTGGCCGGGTGGAAGTTCGCTCGAAGGAACCCGGCGGCACAGCCAGCGAGGGCCAGGGCCAAGGCGGATACCAGGTAGCGCTGCTGGAGCAAAGACACTCCAAAGATGGCCAGCGCGGCCACGACGGCGACCCCAGCGGAAAGCCCATCCATGTTGTCGAGCAGGTTGAAAGCATTCGTGATGCCAACTACCCATACGACCGTCACCACGGCGTCCACTGGCCTTGGCACGCCAGCCAGGTGGGGCGATATGCCCAACAACCACACTCCCACGCCGGCGCCAGTTTCAATTACGAGCCGCAAACCGGGGCTGAGGCCCTTGCTCAGGTCGTCTACCAGTCCCACCACGGCCAGAAGCACGCCAAGCCCCAGGAAGCCGGCCAACTGGTCGAGCCCACTGGGCGGCGGGTCGACCACGTTGCCAATGACCACGACGAGAGCGAACGACACCACGATGGCGGCACCGCCTAGGTAGGGCACCGCCGCTGCGTGGCCCTTCGCCGGCCCCGGGTGGTCGAGGAGCCCGAAGCGAACGGCGACCGCCAGGGCTACCGGCACCAGGACCAGGCTCATGGCCAACGAGCCGACCAAAACTACGGCGTAACCCCAGAGCGGGAGCGTGCTCACGTTACCCCATGCCTTGCGACATGGGCATCTTGAGCCTGTAACGGGGTCCTGGGTTCAGTCAAAGAGTTCACAACGCAGGGGGCTTGACAAGAGAGCCGCCTTTTGCCTGGCTCCGGTGCGGTAGTGCGGCGACGAGTTAGGGTCGTAATCAAGACATATCCTAGCCGCCCGCCTCGCAGATGCCGCCATGCTGGACCTTCCCGGATAGACACGCGTTGTCCTACGGGTGTCCACCGAGGAGGTAAGTTCACAAAAGTGACGCGGCAACTCGGCGACGAGCCCAAGCCCGGCCCGCGCACCGAAGCGGCTGGAGATCCGGGAACCGAAGCTCTGAGGGCGCGCGATTTCTGGCGACAGCAGCCTACCAACGACTACTACCGAAGCTTTCAGCCGCAGACGCTCCTTCTAATCGATCGCATTGCGCGCCTCCGCGCCAAGAGTGTTCTTGAGCTGGGCGCGAACGTCGGTCGGAATATTCACTGGATCGAGCGGTCGCGTCCAGATGTGAAAGTCGAAGGTATTGAACTCAACCCGGACCATGTTGCTGAGGGCAGGCGTCTGTTCGGCCTGGGCGATCGGCTCCGGCAGGGCGATGAACGTTCGTTGACAGCTCTGCCCGACAACTATGTCGACATAACGTTCACAGTCTCAGTTCTGGACCACATGCCCGATGTGCGCCAGTGCTTATTAAATATGATGCGGATTTCGCGACTTCGAGTCATCCTTATTGAGCTGGTCCTGTCAAATGCAGGCAAAGTTGTCGAGCCCGGCGTAGTCGATTACTCCTACTCCCATGACTTGCCTGCCCTCGCCGAGGAACTAGGGATCGCTTTGGTGTCGTGTGTAAAGACGCCCCTGGGTGAGGGCATTCTGGAGCATTATGAGACTGTGGAACTGTTGCCCAGCTAGCGTGGGCAACGCGATGATTAGGAAGTAAGGCACACGGTCATCCCCTGGAGTGAACTTCGGGAAATGGTGCTACCCTCCGGCCATGGAACTCGTCGCTTTAGCTGCCGGCACAGCGAGGCGAATAGGTGAGATTGGGTTCATCATTGGCGCTATCGGTGGTCTCTTGTTCATCGCCGGAGCGGCCTTTCTTGCCAACAGCGCCCGGGAAAGTACCAGCCGCAAAGTCATGATGGCCGCCGGGATATGCATTACCGTCGGCTTCGTCCTCGGGATCGTCGCTTTCCATTGGGGTCGCTGAACAATCACGGGCGATTTTCAGAGGTACTCGACGACCTCTCCCCGGCACCGGTGACGGGTGTCGAGGACATACCGGGCATGGGCAGTGACCAGGGCGTAGTCGACGTCGTCGTGGTCGGTCAGGACCACCACCGCGTCCGCCGCAGCTAGCTCATCGACGGTGAGCTCCGCCTGCACGATGTCCCGGCTCAGGCTGGCCATGTCGGCTTCAGTGACGTGATCGTCCACGTAGCGCAGTTCGGCTCCCAGTGAGCTCAGCCGCTCATCACGCTGAGCGCGGGCGACTCACGCAGATCCGACGTGTTGGGCTTGTACGCCAGCCCGAGGAGCAGGATCCTGGACCCGTTGACGGCCAGCTGGCGACGGTTGAGGGCCAAGCTCAGGCGGCGGACGACGTACTCCGGCATGTGGTCATTTACGTCATTGGCCAGCTCAACGAACCGGAAACTACGCCCGACACTCGTGCGCACATGCCATGAAAGGTAGCTCGGGTCTATGGGCAGGCAGTGGCCACCCACGCCCGGCCCGGGGTTGAAACGCATGAACCCGAACGGCTTGGTCGATGCGGCGTCGAGGGCTTCCCAGACGTCGACGCCCAGCTCGGCGGCGAATATGGTCAGCTCGTTCACCAGGGCAATGTTGACGTGACGGAACGTGTTCTCGATGAGTTTGGCCAGCTCGGCTTCCCGTGGGCGTGAAACGGCGATCGTTTTGTGCACCAGCGTGTCGTAGAACGCCTGGACGGCGTTAAGCGAACCAGTGTCGATGCCCGATACAACCTTGGGGATCTCGGCGAAGGAAAAATGACGGTTACCGGGGTCGATGCGTTCGGGGCTGTAACCCAGGTGGAAATCGCGTCCTGGCACCAGCCCGGAACCATCGGCCAGGATGCCGGCGAGCAGCTCCTCAGTTGTGCCCGGGTAAGTCGTGGACTCGAGCACCACCACCGCCCCAGGCTCGAGGTGCTCCGCCAGGGCGCGGCCGGCGTCCTTGACGAATGAAAGGTCGGGGCCACCTTCTCTTAGCGGTGTGGGCACCGTGATAAGGGCGACATCGAACCCCTCGAGCCGGGCCGGGAAGGATGTGGGGAAATAACGGCCGGTGGCGAGCGCTTCGGCCAATTGCCCGGATGAGACGTCCTCGACATACGAGCTGGCGTCGGCCAGGAGTTGTACACGCCTCGTATCGGTGTCGAAGCCGACGACCTCGTAGCCCACCTCCACCGCCCGAATGGCGAGCGGCAGCCCGACATAGCCCTGCCCAAGGACCGCTACCTTTTGCACCGCCTCCTTTTGCCCTGCCTGCCTTCTCCTTTCGCATTGGCTCGCCCATGGGGCGATCCTGCTCGCACTGCCTACTCTCGTCAAGACGGAGGCCATGCCGACTGCCGGCGGCGGAGCGCGACGATGGACCTTGTGGCCGAGGTGCGCAAACCTGGAGATGCGGTCGAGCGGCCGAGCCTGGCCAGCGATATCCCCGCTTCGCCGGTAGCCGCTTCGGCTGACGGCAGGCACCCCTCGGTCCTGCTGCTCATCACGCGGTTGAACATCGGTGGGCCGGCCGGACAGGCGCTTCTCTTGGCCAGGGGGCTGGAGCCCGAGTTCCCCACTCTGGTTGCCGCCGGCACGCCGACCGATAGGGAAGGCGAGCTGACGGACCCCGAGGTTTCGGTCCATCGTGTCCCCTTGGTGCGGCCCGTCAGCCCGGCCACCGATATGCGTGCCCTCAGAGCCGTGCGCCAGCTGGTACAGGACACCCGGCCACAAGTGGTGCACACGCACATGGCGAAGGCAGGGACCATCGGCCGCCTGGCCGTACTTAGCTCACGGCCCGCCACCCGGCCTCGCCTCGTGCACACGTTCCATGGTCACGTGCTCGAGGGGTACTTTGCCGGGCCCCAGCAAAAAGCCTTCATCGAACTGGAGCGACGTTTGGCTCGGCGCACCGACGTGATAGTGGCCGTGAGCCCTGAGATACGCGATGAGCTGGTGGATCTGGGCGTAGGCAAGGCCGGCCAATACCGGGTGATCCCACTCGGCCTCGACCTGGCCCCGCTACTGGCCGTTGGTACCAGATCGGGGAAGCCGGGCACTTTGCGCTCGATGCTCGGGCTCGGTGCTGACGTCCCGCTCGTCGGTGTGCTCGGCCGGCTCGTACCGGTCAAGGACCATGCCACGCTTTTCCACGCGGTGGCGGCGACCCCAGGAGCGCACCTGGCAGTGCTCGGTGACGGTGAGCTCCGCCAAGAGTTGGAGGGC
This sequence comes from uncultured Acidimicrobiaceae bacterium, assembly GCA_963749305.1. Classification (GTDB taxonomy): domain Bacteria; phylum Actinomycetota; class Acidimicrobiia; order Acidimicrobiales; family Palsa-688; genus Fen-671. The sequence goes on along the minus strand of CAVVMN010000004.1, from coordinate 673,597 downwards.
CTCAGCCGTCATCTCGAGATCGCAGATCGCACTCATTTCACCGGGTGGTGGGATGACGTCCCCGGGGCGCTGGCCGACCTGGACGTGGTCGCACTGTCCAGCCGCAACGAGGGCACGCCTGTGGCGCTGATCGAAGCGCTGGCCGCTGGCCGGCCGGTTGTCGCCACCGATGTCGGCGGCGTCCGTCACGTGGTGCAGGACTCTGTGACAGGGTGGCTGTGCCCACCGGCCGACCCGGCTGCTCTGGCGGAGCTCCTGCAGCGGGCACTGGTCAACCGTGAACTGGCGGGCCGTCTGGCCGAAGAGGGCCGTCGGCGAGTGGCTGAGCGCTTCGGTCGGGCCAGGATGGTGGCCGACCATATCGCCCTTTTCCGCGAATTAGTGGCTCGCTAGGAGTGCGAGGGGCGTCGGACATGTCGCGCCCGTCCAGCACCAATTGATGGGCCGCGCTTCGTCAGTACTGGCTGCTACGTTCGCTTGGCCGGGGCCGGCAGGTCTGGCCGGCTATTTTGGTCGGAGTGGCTCGGTCGCCCCGGAAGGGTTCCCCGCGCAGCGAGACGGGGGAGACCTACCCGGAAGAGCCATCCGATGATGGCGTTCTCGGCGTTGAAGGCGCCCCTGGGGCTGACGCGGCCATCCCCCCCGAAGCGACTGAGAAGCGTGCGCACAGAGGTCGCCTGGCCATCGGCCGTCGACCACTGAAGGCGGCGCCGGGGGCCCGGCTCGGCGGGACATTGCCGAGCGGCAATCCGGGAACTGCAGTGACGCCCTTCGCTGTGCTTCGTCTTTCTGACAAGCCGGCCGAACGGGAGGACAACCAAGCAAGATCGGCCAGCGCACTACCCCCCTTTGACGACGCCGGCGTTGGCGCCGCCAAGGAGGGGGACCCCTCTTCGTGGGAGGCCGCCTACCTGGCGTACGCCAGGCCGCTTATGGGGTACCTGATGGTCAGACTGGACAACCGCGACGATGCCGCCGAGGCCCTCTCGGAGACGTTTACCCGCGCCATCGACAAGATCGCCACGTTCCGGGGGGACGCCTACGCGTTCCGGGCCTGGCTGTTCAGCATCGCCCGTAACGTCTCCAATGACCAACATCGCCGCCGTGCTCGCCTGGTCGTGCTCCCCGACCGTCCTGAGGCGGACGACCGGGTGCAGCCGTCGGGCGAAGAGGTGGCGATATCGCACGAAGACCTGACCGAGTTGCGTAAAGGGTTTGCCCGGTTGCCCAAGGCGGACCAGGAGGTCCTGTGGCTGCGGGTCTGTTCAGGTCTCTCTGCCGTTGACGTTGGCCACGTCATGGGCAAGAAGGCGGGCGCCGTGCGGATGCAGCAGATGCGGGCGCTCGGGGCCCTTCGCGGGCAGGTCAGGCTGTGACGCAGGAACTTCCGCGGCCGGACGAACGGGAGCTGGCCGAAGCTCTCGACCGGGCGATTGACCAGTCCTCGTCTGGCGTGGTCAGATTGGCCCGGCCGGCCCCGCCGCCGGGTTGGCAGCAGTGGCGGACAACTTGAGGACGGCGCTGCCTCTACCGCCGTTACCTGCGGGCGGCGCCGCCGAGGTAAGGGCGGCGGCTTCGGCCGTACGCGCCGTGCGCCGGCACAGCCGGGCGCGGTTGCTGGTCGCCGCGGTGACAACGCTCCTGGTGGGAGCGGTAGGCGGCGGCGCGCTGATCAGTGCTCTGGACCAGCCGAACCCTGCCACTGTGCATATACCTGCGCAGCTGGTCCTGGCTGAAAGGCAACTCGGCGAGGCCAGCCTGGCGCTGTCGGCCAAAAACCCGGTCAAAGCCAAGCAGCTGATTAACGCCGCCGCCCAGGTGATCCAGTCCCAAGCGGGGCAAGCACCAACGACCTTGCCCCCCTCGGTGGCCAAGATCAACGAGACGGCGACCATCGCCCTGCTTACTAAGCAGTTGCAGACCCTCGAGGCCCAGAACTCCCGCCTCCAGGCTGCCCTCAACTCGAGGCCGCCGACCACCAAAGCGCCAGCCACCAAAGCGCCGGCCACCAAAGCGCCGGTAACCAAAGCGCCGGTAACCACGTCCACAGAACCTTCGACTACTACGACGACGTTGCCGCCAACTACGACCACTGCGCCCGCTCCTACGACGACGGCGCTCCGCACTACCCGGACCACCGTGCGGCCAGCGACGGCATTGGTGGCTACCACGACGACCAGGCCCAAGCCGACAACCACAAAGCCGGCGCCGACTACTACCCGCCCAGCCCCGACCACCACGAGGCCGGCCCCGACCACCACTGAGACGACGAGGCCCCCGACGACCACCACGGTCGCTCCCACTACCACCACCTCGGCCCCGCCAACCAGCCTGCCGCCGCTGTCCCGCCCGGTGAACATTGGCCCGACTGTCCCGCTATACCCGGCCACGACCGAAAAGCCGCGGGCCAAAGGCACCACGACCACGTCGACCACCACGACAACGGTGCCGAGCTCGACCTCGAGCTCGACCTCGACGACGAGCACTTCGACCACAACGAGTACGAGCACGACGACAACAACGACGACCACCACCACGACGACGACTACCGTCGCGCCCACGACGACGACCGGTGCCTCGACAACGACTCTGCCGGGTACGACCACCACTCCGCCCTCGTAGCCACTTCGGTCGAAAGCCTCGCATTGGCGGGGTGTTCTGCCGTTGCTGATAGCTGGAACGGGCCCCGGCTACGCTTGGGGCCGTTGTGAATGAGCCCTACCAGCCACCGGCCGCCGAAGGGCTTGTTCAAAGCTCGCGGGAGGCTCAGTCGGCCACGTTGCAGGGGTCCCCCGTGGCCGTCCGGCCGCGACATTCGATTTCTGCCGGGACCGATCACCGTGCCGCTCCGCCCACGCGTCAGCCGGCTCGCCGGGCGGCCAGGCCCTTATTGCGGATGTGGCTGGTATCTTTCGGGGTCCTTTTTGTGGCCGTGGCGGCCTGGTCGTTCGCCAGCCCTTTGGGTTCTGGGCCGGATGAGCCGGCCCATTTGGTGCGTGCGGCGTCGTTGGTGCGGGGCCAGCTCGTAGGCCAGGACCTCCCGCACCCGACCAACGCCCAAAAAAGCACCGTTATCGTTCAGGTGCCCGAGGTTTTCGCCAGCCTGGAAACCCACGTCGGTTGCTTTCAGTTCAAGCCCGCGGTCCCCGCTGGCTGCCCGAAACCGTTGAACGGGTCGACCCACACGGTCTCAGTCGAAACCTACGTGGGCCGGTACCCGCCCCTTTATTACGTGCTGGTAGGCCTGCCGACGCTGGCTCTGGTATCGGTGAAGGGCATCTATGCGGCGCGCCTGGTAAGCGGAGCGCTCTCGGCCGCCATGCTGGCCCTGGCCATAATTTCACTACGCCGCTGCCGCGGTGCGCCCCTGCTGGCCGGGGGGGTAGCGCTGGCCATCACCCCGATGGCGCTGTACCTCGCCTCCGTTATCAACCCGAGCGGCCTCGAGATCGCCAGCGCGATCAGCGCGTGGACGGCGGCGATGGCGCTGGCATCGCAACGACCCCCGGACGTGACCCCGTCGATAGTGGGCGCGCTCGGGATCTCCATCTCGGTGCTCGTCTTGACCCGCGCACTGGCACCGTTGTGGGTCTTGTTCATCCTGGCTGCCATCGTGGGCGTGGGTTCCGCCACGCCGCTCGGGGACCTCCTGCGTCGCCGGTATGTCCAGGGTTGGCTGGCGGTGTGCGTACTGGCGGGCGTCCTTTCCCTCGTCTGGGATCTCTTGGCCAACCCCTTCCTGACCGAGCCCGGGAGCCCGCTCCCGGCGGGGACGACGGAGGGCGGCATCTTCCGGCTGGCCCTGGAGCGGCTGGACCTGCTCGTCACCTCGAGCATCGGCCAGTTCGGCTGGCTCGACGCATCGTCGCCTTACGTGGTGATCGTGCTGTGGTTGGGAGCGCTCGGGGCCGTGGTCCTCATTGGCGCGTGCCTCGCGCACCGGCGGGCCGCTGCGGTGGTCATCGGCACCGTCTTGGCCTGGGTGGTCCTGCCCACCGTCATGATCCTCACCACCGCTCGCCAGGACGGGATCCTGGGCCAGGGGCGGGATTTCATGGGCCTGGCGGTGGGGGTACCGATTGTGGCGGCCGCCATTGCCGGAGAACGGTTCTCGGACCGGCGGGCCACTCTGCGCCTGACCGCCTTGATCGTTTCGCTGACGGCTGTCTGTCAAGTGGTCGACTTCTACGCCACGCTACGCCGCTATACGGTCGGGACAGGCGGCCCCATCGACGCGTTTTCGTCGGTGGTGCACGGCTGGGCGCCGCCCGTCCCGGCCGCCCTTCTTTTCGCCGTCTTCATCATCGCAATGGTGGCTTTTGCCTTTATCTTGCGAGGCGCCGCGCTGGCCCAGCCGGCGGCGGGCGCTAGGTAGGAGCGGCGTTACCGGAGTTCGTGGTCGTTCCGTCCGGCGGCACGCTTTGGCGGACACTCCAACCGAAGATCGGCCTCCGATAAAAAGAAGGGCGGCTCAGTGAGCCGCCCTTCTTCAAGTTGCTATCACACTAGGGCTGGGTTAGCTCCCGCCATAAGTGGCGACGGTTAGGCCTCCGGTGCTCGGCACCGGGACGGCGGCCGTGCCGCCGTACCCATCGTTGTGGAGCTGGTTCATCGACTTGAACGGCCAAATCTGGCCCTGGTAGGTGACATAGACCGGTCCCGCGATGGTCAGGAGGGCCCCAGCAGCCACGGATGCGGACTTCTGCGCCGCGGTGACGGTCCCCTTGATGATGGTCGACTTATTGGTCTTCTTGATCGTCGTCAGCTGGGCCCCGGTGGTGATATTGAACGCCCGGCCGCCGGCGAAGGTGTAGTAGTCACTGCCGGACAGGACGATCGCCCCATCGGCGCTTGTGGCCAATGCGTTCCCGGACGCCCCCAAGGCGCCCTCGGTGGAGCCGATCTTCAAGCCACCGAGGTTGGTCACGGTGACTACGAGCGCCCCGTTGAAGCCGCCCGCACCGAACTGCTTCGGAGTGGAGAAGCCGTGCAACTCCCCGTCAGTGCCGACCACATAGATCGTCGGCACCCCGTTGATCGGGCTGGTGAACATCAGAGTCCCGACCCTGGGAGCGACGCTCGTGGGAAGCGTGGCGCCGGATACTGCCGTCTGGATCTGGGCCTTGTTCACCTTCTGCAACGAGGTGAGCTGTGAGCTACTCGAGATGCCGAACGCTCGGCCGCCGGCGAACACGTAATGAGTGCCGGAGAAGCTGACGATGGCCCCATTGGGGTAAGTGACGTTGGCGTGGGGGAACGGCGGCACCGCCGAGGGCCCGGTCACGTTGCCGACCAGGTTTATCTGATAGGTGCTGGACGCCGTGCTCGGGTTGATGACGCCCAACACGGTGAACGTGAGCGCGTCGCCGGAGCTGATGCTGTTGGGGACGGTGAAGGTCACGTTGTTCGTGCCCCCGCCGACCAGGGCGGCAGTCACGGTGCCCGTCCCTGAACCGGTGGTCGAGTCAGTGACGCTGTAGTCGCCGGGCGAGTTGGGGAACACGGTACCGGCCGGCCCTTGCAAAGCGATGGTCGAGCTGCCCCCGGTCATCGCCGCGCTGGCCTTCGCATTGGCGATGGTGTACGTGGCGATCGACCCCTGCCGTGTTGGGGTTGGGAGTGACCACCACGCCTGGGCTGCCGTTGGTCCCGATCGTGTACGCCGCGGCACTGGTGGCCACGTTGTCCGAGGTGGTGGAGACGTTGAAGTCGGATATCGTCTGGGCGGCCGGGTTGGTGACGTTGACCAGGGTGAGCACGATCGAGTCACCGGCGTTGATCGTGAAGCTCGTAGGCAGCGTGGCCGACCCGCTGGCCAAGGCGGCACCCGTCACGACGATCGTGCGGGACTGGGTCGTGTCGCTCAGCGAGACACCGGTGACGGTGGCGAAATTGGTTGGGCCGGTGGTCTCGCTCAAGAAGACATCGCCTCCGGCAGTGAGTGCGCTCGACGTCCGGAAGCTGACGGTGTACGTGGTCGTCGCACCGGCGAGCGGTGAGGCTGGCGTGACCGTAGCAGCGGTGACAGAGTTGCCGAAGGTGATGGCGTTCGTGGTCTCGACCGTGCCAGTAGCCGGTTGCACGGTCAGGTACGCCGTCGCGGCGGAGGTGGGGTTCTGCCCGGTGGCCAAGATATTGAGCGTGCCGCCGTTCGAGACCGGTATAGCCAATGTGAGCGAGACGCATCGAGGCGCTTGTCGGGGTAATGCCAGTGACAGTGTCATTCGTCGCCGAGCCGCCTGACGGAGTGTAGGTCACCGTGTAACTCGCGGCTCCTGCGGAGAGCGAGATCGTCCCGGCGGGCACGACGCTCAGTGTCACGACAGTTCTGGCTCGTGGCCAGGCCGGCCACCGGCACGTTGCTGATGGTATAGGTCGTGTTGACGCCGAAGTTGTGCGAGGCCGCTGACAGAGTGGCCCCCGAAGTCCCGACCGCGATCGTGTTCGAGGTGGCCTGCGTGACGTTGCTCGATGTGCTGACCGTGAAATAGAAGCTACCTGTCGCCGCCGGAGCGTTAGCTGTAAAGGCGACATTGACGCTGGTGCCGGCGCTGATGCTGCAGCTGGCCAGCAGATAGATAGTGATCACGTTGGTGGTAGCGAGACCCGCGCCGCCATTCCCAGCGGTTCCTGACTGTAGGCAGCTCCCGCCGATGAGAGCGATCCCCGTCGGGACCGAGGACAGGGGGGTTGAAGATGTGATGGTCACTGAACCGTTGCTCGAGCCGGCCAGTGCGGCGGCCGCTGTGAAGGTGACCGTGAAGCTGTTGGACGCAGACGCGGCTACGGAGGCAGGTGTAGCGGTGACGGTACCCACCGATCCCGATGGCGTACCGATGGTGTAGTAACTCGAGAGTACGTCGGCGTAGGCGGGCAGAGCGGTGGCCACGAGGCCCGCCCCGAGCGCGCCCATCGTCAGGGCGAGGGTGCCCGCGGCTAGTTTGGCACGGCTCCGCCAACGCCTTGGTGCCGTGTCTGAACGACTTTGTTCGATGCATATGTTCTCCCTCTAGGTAATGACGCGAGCCTTGCCCGCCTCTGTGAAGTGCCCGCCGTAATTGTGTGAAGAAGCTGCGATTGTGCCACCAAGCAGAAGGGCGGCCCTTTGCGGGCCGCCCTTCTTGACGTAACCAGCGTTAGCTGACCCTTACATGCAGGCCAGCTGATTTTTCAACCGTTAAGAACCGCTGTACGTCGACACCACTGGCAGCCCGCCCGTGTTCGGGGCCTGGACCGCCGGCGTGCCTCCGTAGCCGTCGTTCTTAAGCTGGGTCAGCGTCTTGAACGGGAAGGCGTTGCCGTTGAAGCTGACGAACACCTCCGCAGCCGCGCCCGTGGTGCTCCCGACGCTAAGCAGGATGCCACTGGCCAAGCTGGCCTGCTTCTGGCTCGTCGATACGGTACCGGTCAGGACCGTGGCGGTGTTGTGAGCAGTTATCAGGTTCAGTCGAGCCGGAGTCGGGATGCCCAGCGCACGCCCACCACCGAAGGTGTAGTAAGTGCCCGAGGAATCGACGATGGCCCCGTCAGAGCTGGTGGCCAGAGCCGTCCCGGCGGAACCCAGGACGCCGATAGTGCTTCCTATCGTCATCCCACCCGTGTTGTTGACCGTCGTATTGAGGGCGGTGTCGTAACCACCCGCTTTGTACTGCTTCGGCGTCGAGAAGCCGTGCAGCTCCCCGTCGGTGCCGACCACGTAGATCGTGGCGTTCCCGTTGACCGCGTATGTACTGATCAGCGTGCCGGCGCGAGCAGTGACAACTGGTACGACCGTGCCTGTGGCCGCGTTCAACACTACGGCCGGGTTGACCGATCTGATCTTGTTCAAGACCGTTGGGGTCGGTATCCCGAACGCGTGCCCTCCTGCAAACACATAGATCGTCCCGGCAAAGTTGATCAGCGCCGAGTTGGGATATGTCACGTTTGCCTTGGGGAACGGAGCCACTCCAGTTGCCGCAGTGAGCGGGCCGAAGAGCGTTAGCTGGTACCCGCTGCTGGACGCGCTCGGGTTGATCACAGTCGTAACCGTGATCGTGAGCACGTCACCCGAGACGATGCTGTTCGGCGGGATGAAGGTCACCGTGTTGCTGCCGCCTCCGGCTATGACCCCGCTCGGGCCTACGGTGCCCGAACCCGACGGGGTGGTCGAGTCCGTGATCACAAAGGCGCCCCCGGTGCTCGGGAAGACCGTGCCAGCCGGTGCCGTCAAAGTGATGGCACTGGCCGTCAGGCCACCCGTTATGGCGCTGGCCGCGAAGAGCCCGGTGATGGTGTATGTCGCCAGGCTCCCAACCGTCGGCGGGTTCACGATGACGTTGACACCGGAGGTACCGGACGCGGTGATCGTATAGGACGGGGCGTTAGCCCCGACTGTGTCGGTGGAGGTGCTTATCGCGAAGTCGGTATACGTCCCGGCCGCCGGGTTGGTTACTCCGGCGATCGTTACGGTTACCGCGTCACCACTGTTGATCACGTTTGTCCCGGTTGAGATCGTGAGCTTGTTTGTGCCGATCGTCGGGGTATTCGTGACAACGTGCCACCCACCAGTCGTGTCGGTGATCAGTGCGCCGCTCACGCCCGTGAAGCCGGTGTTCGGCTCGGTGACGCTTACCGAGTTAGCCGGTCCACTGGAGGCCGTGAAGCCGATCGTGTATATGGCCGACGCTCCTGCGACAAGAGGCGAAACCGCCAGGGTCACGCTCTTGACGGCCGTACCGAACGCAAGCGTGTTGGTCGTTTCCGTGTTGCCGACCGACGTAAACGGCGGGGCCGTCCCTGTCGCTGGTTCGATAGTCACGCCTTGAGTGCTGGCGGGCGGGTTGATGACGTTGGCGGTAATGCTGACTGTGCCACCGGACGCGATGGCCGTCGTCAGTGTCAGTCCCACGCTCAGCGGGGCGACAGACGTCCCGGTGATGACGCTGACTGCGGTGACGGGGTCATTGGTGGCTGTCCCGCCAGACGGCGTGTAGGTAACCGTGTAGCTGGCAGCGCCCGGAGCCCAGACGACTCCGTTGCCTGTCGAGGCCAACACGAGCACTCCCGCAGTGCCGGTCAACGTGGACCAGGAGCCCCCGGTCGCGTTGGACGCACCTATTCCGGTGATCGTGTACGTGGCGCTCTGGCCTGCAGATTGATTGCTGGCCGATAGCGTCGGTGGTGCACTACTCACGGCGACCGTTGGCGAGTTTACCGTCGTGGCGTTGGTGCTCGTAGACACGGTGAAGTTGAAGCTCCCGCTCGGTTGGGGCGGCGTACTGCTGGGGCTACCGGCAGTGAAGGTAACCGTGACAGTTGAGCCGGCCGCGATCGATGGGCAAGCGCTCGAGTTCAGTGTGATCACGAGGCCGCTGGTGCTGGCTGTCGTGGTCGCAACGGTCCCGGATTGGAGGCAGGAGCCCGAGATCAGAGCGACGCTGGACGTGTTAATGGTCGCCACGAGAGCATTGCCAAGGGAGTCGCCGATGGTGACCGTGTTGCCGGTGGCCAGCGCATTTACCGCGACGAAAGTCACGGTGTAGGTCTGAGCGGTCCCGGTGGTCCCCGTGGTTGGCGTTACGGTGACGTTGTTGACCCCGGTGGACGGCGAACCGATGGTATAGGTGTTCGTCAGGCAGCCAGTCGCGGCTCGTTGCACTGCCACAGGCTGCGGCGGCAGACGCGGGTAAAGCACTTACCACCGCAACGCTGCCGAAGCCGGCCATGGTCAGCGCAAGGGTGCCAGCAACCAGCTTGGCACGTCTCCACCCACGCCTCGGCGACTTTGCCAAAGGATGTTCTTCTTGCATTTAGCTAGTTTTCCCTCCTAGGTAGGGTGAACATTTTCCGCCGCTAGCGGCGGTGCTGCTGGCGCCGTGCACCGTTTGGGCCCTGCCAGGTGCCCGACCACCCCGGACGTTAGCCCAGGTCCGGAGCACTGTGGTGGACCTCGGTGCCGTGCAATAACAGGCTTGCTCCGGAACAAGCCCGATAGTGAGACGCACGGGACGCTAGCGCGTCACATTCCTGCAGACAAAACCAAACCGGCGGCAGGGTACGAGGGTGTTGAAGGCCGGGTTTGGCGCAACGCAGAGGTCCGCCGGCGACCTAATCCAGAGGCCGGTCAGGTCCCGCTATACGTGGAAACGACCGGTACTCCGCCGGTTGACGGCGCAGTCAGGGCGGCGGTGCCACCGTACCCATCCGCCCGGAGTTGGGCCAAGGACTTGAACGGGTAAAGATCGCCCTGGTAGCTCACGTAAACCGTGCCCGATATGGTTAGCAGTTGACCGCTGGCCAAGACGGCGGAGGTCTGTGCCGGAGCGACGGTCCCTTTCAGGGTATGCGCCCTATCCGTCTTGCGGACGGCCGCTAATTTGGCCGCCGTTGGGATCCCAAACGCTCCCCCACCTGCGAAAAGATAAAAGGCGTGCCCGGAGGCCACTATGGCCCCATCGGAGTTGGTGGAAAAGGCGTTGCCAGCAGCACCTTGCGAGCCAGCCGAGGCGCCCACGCCGAGTTGAGCGAGGTTGGTGACGGTTACCACCAGGGCAGGGTCGTAGCCGTCACTCACAAACTGTTTCGGGGTGGCGAAGCCGTGAAGCTCGCCATCCGTGCCGGCGACGTAGATAGTGGCGGTGCCGTCGATAGGTCGCGTAAAGAGCAGAGTCCCTGGTCGCGGGGCTCCCATCGGCGGTCTGGAGCCGGACAGTGCCGCTTGGGCCTTGGCGTGGTCGACCCTCTGGAGGGCGGCCAGTGCCGCTGGCCCCTGGACCTGGAAGGCGCTCCCTCCGGCGAAGACGTAGTCCTTCCCGGAGAAGGTGACGATGGCCCCGTTCGGGTAACTCACATTGGCACCGGGGAACGTCGTGACCGCTGGAGGGCCCGTAACGTTACCGAGGAGGGTGAGGGTATACGAGGGGCTGGCACTGCTCGGGTTAATGGCATCCTCGACCGTTATGTCAAGGAGGTCGCCGGCATTGATAGAAGCTGGCACCGTAATGGTCACGTTGTTGGTCCCGCCGCCGCTCAGCGGGGTAGTCACTGACCCGGACCCTGAAGGACTGGTCGAGTCCTGCACCGTGTAGGAACCCGGGTCGTTGGGAAAAACGGTGCCCGGTGGCGCTTGCAATGTGATCGTCGAAGTTCCGCCTGTCAGTCGGGTGCTAGCCCTCACACCCGAGATCGTGTACGTGGCGAGCGATCCAGTGGTGCTCGGGCTCACGCTCACCAGGGTCCCGCTGCCCTCGTTAGCCCCCACCGCATAAGGCGGCGCGGCCACCGCCACCGGGTCAGCGCTGGTGGCGACGGTGAAATCGGCCACCGTCCCTGCGCTCGGGTTAGTAACGCCCACCAAAGTGAGGGTGACCATGTCACCCGCGTTGACCTGATAACCCGTGGCCAGGGGCAGCACAACTCCGTTGTCGGGCTGGTCACACCCCGGGTTGGTGGGGGGGTTCCCGGACGGGTAGGTCGCGGCACTAGCCATGAAGTGCCACCCAGCGGTCGTGTCTGAGACCAAGGCCCCTTTTTGACTGGAGAAGTTGGTTGGCCCGGCGGCCTCGTTCAGACAGATTTCACCCCCGGCCTGCCCTGACAGCTGGCTCGTAGCCTGGAAGCTGACTACGTAGGTCGCGATGGCGGTGGCCACGCTGGGCGAGGCGGCCACCGTCACGTTGCTGACAAATGTGCCGAAGACAAGCGCGTTGGTGGAGCTCTCAACGGCTCCAGCGGCCATCAACGACCCGGCCGAACCCGTTTCGGGCCGACTGACACCTCATCGGTGCTGGTAGCGGCAGGATTGGTCCCTTTGCCCGAGATGGTGACCTGGTCGCCAGCGGCCAATGCCGTCGCCAGAGTCAGGGTGACGGTGTCGCTACTGGCCACGGTCGTGCTCACCTGCACTGCCTTCACTGCATCGGCCGTCGGCGTGCCCTTGGGCGGCGTGTAGGTGACCAGGTAACCGGTGGCGCCGCCGTACCAGGAAAGGGTCGCTCCCGCCGTCGCTTTAGTTGTGAGTACGAGGGCGCTGGCGCCGGAGCCGAGCGCCGGCCACGACGCGCCGCTCAGTGTGTAAGTGGCGTTGGCACCGAGGACAACGGAGCTGGCCGACAGCGTCGGGGGCGTCGGCTCGACCGTAAGTGTGTTGGAGACGCCCGGGGCATTGTTGCCCGAAGTCGTCACCGCCAGGGTAAAGTCACCGATCGCGGTCGGGCCGAAGCGGTGAAATCGACTTCGACCTCGTCACCGGCCGCGACGTTGCAGGAGGAAGTCAAATCGACGGTGAGCGTCGTGGTGCCGACGAGCCCTCCGTTGGTCCCGCCCTGGAAACAAGCGGTGTCGCTGTCGTCGATGAGGGCGACAGTGGACGGGGCGGTAGCCAATGGGGCGGAGGAGGTAATGCTTACCGAGCTGGCGCCCGTGCCGGACAGCGCCGCCGTGGCCCTGAACTTCACGACGAATGGCGTGGGTGCGCCCTGTGACAGGGTGGCCGGCGAGGCGACCACGCCCGCCACCGCGTTTGTCGGCGTGCCGATCACGTACGTGGCCGTGACCACTTCGGCGTTAGCCGCCGGGACGTCCGCCGAGAGGCCCGCGGCGACAAAGGCAGCGAGGACCGCCAGTGTGCTCGCCATCCACCTGACGGCTCGGCGCCGGCGCGTCACCGCCGCGGGCGACGGGCTCTGTTGTGGCATCTGGTCTCGTCCCTCCAGGCGGGTAGAAAAGGGCCCGCCATTATAACCAACGACGTTATCGCAGGCCACGGCCCTGATAGTCGGCGCCCGACACTACAACTGCGCACCTGGTCCGGCTGCCAGTGAGACGCTGGGTGGACGGCCGCGTCACCTGGAGGGGGTAGGTGCCCAAGTAACCTCTTCCTTTGTGGCAAAAAGCAGCGGGCAGCGTCACCGCAGTGGGTCGCAGACAAAGGCTAAGCCGCGTCGGCCTGCCCCGGCGCAGGTGCGGCCGGCCCGTCCGCCGGAGCCGCCGCGACCGCGGGCCCGCCGTGCGAGGGCCGGCGCGGCCGGTGTACCCGAATGGTTACTGCCCGTCGTGGCCGTCCCGGCCGCGCTCGGCACCCCGGGTTGGCCCTTGCTCCTGGGTGTCCCAGCATGGCTGATCGCTCTTCTGCTCCTGGCCACGGGCGCCGTCAAGTGGAGCTTTGCCCTGTTCCTGGGGGTCGTCTTTAGCGCCGCGATAGCGACGAGCTGGGTCGTAGTCGAGGTGATTAAAGGTAAAGAAGGGCTGCGGGCCGCCCGGGCGTCCGTGATCATCGTCCTGGCCGCCGCCGTGCCAGTCGTCTTCGACCCTCATAGCGGGGACGTGTTCAACCTTCCTAAGTACACCCTCACCATGATCGGCGCCCTGGTCCTGATAGGGCTATGGGTGGTGGCGGGTGTGCACGACCGGGCGGTGCCGCGTTGGCGCAACGGCCTGCAGTGGATCGTGGGAGCCATTGTCGCCTGGACGGCCATATCGGCCTTCGCCGGCGTCGATACGCACGTCAGCCTCTTGGGCAACTACGGCTCCTATGACGGGTTTTATTCGGCCGCCGCCTTCGGGGTGATCATGATGGCGGCGGCGGAGGCGTTCGACGCGGCGGACATCCGAAAGGTGCTCGGCACATTTGCCTTCGCCGGCGGGGGCATCGTGGTCTTCTACGGGCTAGTTCAGCTGCACGACACCGAGTTCCATAGCACCCGATGGGACTTCATCCTCTGGAACCTGGGTTCGTTCTCCAACGACATATTCTCCACCCTCGGCAACCCCAACCACCTAGGTGGCTACCTGGCCATGATCCTGCCTGTTGTGGTGGCGCTTGGCTTCAGCACGAAGCGCTGGTGGTGGCGGGCGGCCGCCGGCGTGATGGCCATCGTCATCCTCGTCGAGCTACTTCGTACCTCGGCCCGCGGGGCATGGGTGGCGGCCATAGTTTCGTTCGTCGTCCTCGCCGCCATGCTGGCACCGGAGATCAAACGGCGCCCGGTGTTGGCCATCGGGAGCGCGACTGCAGTCATCGTTGTGGCCGTCCTGGGCTTGGCGGCAGACGGGAAGCGCTTCCTGTCCCACTCGCTGTCCACCCTGTTCCAGTCGGGGGGCAACACTTCGGTCCAGCAGCGCTACGACATCTGGACTGCGGCCCTCCACATCGCCGCCCATCACCCCCTTACCGGGATCGGGCCGACGCCTTTGCCCTGGTGTACCCGCAGTACCAAAGTGCCGCCTGGGTAGCCGGCCTGGGCCCAACTACCTGGTCAACGGGGCGCACGACATTTTCATGAACGTGCTGGCCGACCAGGGCTTCATCGGCCTCTTGCTCTTCCTGGCCCTGCTCGTGTACGTCGGCTTGCGGTCGGTCGGGGCCTGGCGCCGGCTGCGCTCGTTGGAACGCGATGAGGGTCTGGTGGACACCGTGAGAGAGCAAGCGCAGCGGCACCGGCTGACCGTGGCGGTGGCGACCGCGTCCATGGTCGCCTACATCGTGCAGGCCGTGTTCAACGTGCAGCAGGTCGGGCTGTCCTTTTCTTTCTGGCTCCTCATCGGGTGCTCGACGGTCATCGCTCAGGCTGTGGGCGTACCTGACACGTTGCGGCCGAAGTCGCTGGTCGCCGCCTCGCCCACCGCGGACAACCTCGTCGAGGTAGAGGTGCCCGGTACCAGGCCCGTCAGCCCGGCGCCGGCCTGGGCCCCAAGGTCAGCCAGCCGGCGCAAGCGCCCGAGTTATGGGCGCCGCCCGGACAACGTGCCCTGGTGGACACTGGGGGTCGGGGCAGTGGTGGCAGTGGTAATTGTGTTCCTCGCTCTGGGGGTAGACGGTCCGTATCGGGCAGACCACGATTACTGGGCCGCCTACACCAGCCTGAAACAGCCCGCCCCCGGTTCGTCGGCCTCAACGAGTGCGGCGAGCAAGCCCACTCAGGTAGGCGCGGTGTATTTCGCTGACCTCAAGGAGTCGTTTTCCCTCAACCCCTGGGAACCGAGCTACCCGGCCAGTGAGGCGAGCATCCTGACCAACGCCGGCAGCCACGCTTCGTCGACGTCCAATGCCATTACCGACCTCACCCAGGCCCAGCAGCTGACGATAAAGGCCACTAAAGAGAAGCCGCTATGGGCGCCCTACCCGGCGGCCGAAGCCGAGGTCTACGTTGACCTGTCCGAACTGCAGCCATCTAACGCTAAAGCTGACCTTGAGACTGGCGCGTCGCTGGCCCGTCAGGCCATCAAGGACAACCCCCGCGACACCTCTTACCAAGCGCTACTGACGCAGATCCTCACCGCGGAGAAGGCGAAGACGGGCAAGTAGGTCACGAGCACCGCCTTGACTTCACGGCATAGATATAGAGGTGCTCGGGAACGGCAAACCCCAGTTCCTTGTAGCGCACTATCCCGATGAGAGATGTGCCATGGGGGGCGGGCAGCGACCCGGACACGAAGGCGCAATCCCTGAACCCGGGGAACAGCTGGTCGTACCACATCTCGTACGAGGGGACGCCAGCCACCTGATGGGCCCGGACTGCTGGCTCGGCGGCATGGCTCCCGACCCAGTCGAAGCCGGCGTCGACGGCGTTGGCTCGGGCACCCGCCTTGACCGCCATCTGGCCCGCTGACCATCGGGCACCGTCGTAGGAGTCGGCGTTCAGGGTCACGGTAGTAGCCAGGGCGCCGGCCACCAGCGCCAGGAGGACTGTCGCCCCGATGGTGGCCAGAGCCGGCGTCCCGGGCGTGGAGGGAAACGGCAGCCACCTCGTCTGCCCCTGGGCATCTGGGACGACGGTGGCGGGTCGCGAGGCCTCGGCGGCCAGTGCTTTGGCGGCCAACAGCATGGCTGTGGCAAATACAAGCGGCCACACATAGCGGTCGAAGATGGGTCCCTGGACGAACAGCCCGTACAACAGCAGCCCGGCTCCGCTGAGCCAGGTGAAAATGCTGATGACGGTCCGCTCCGTTACCAGGCCCGCCCGCCAGGATGGCAAGCTCGTGCCGCCGGTATAGGTGGCATTGGCGGCCAGGAAGCCGAGCACCGTGCCGGCCCCGATGCCGACCAGCTCGAGGACGGTCCAGATCGGGCCCGGGAACAGCACCGGGCGGACCCCGGTCAGCGTGGCCGTAGTGCTCATGCCTTGCGGGGTCAAGTAGTTGCCGCTGAAAATGGAGGGGCCGGTGGCCATGAGCAGGGCTCCGACGGCGAATATGGCCCCCGCCACCGCGGTTCCCCTGATGGACGGCCGCGCCCAGGACCTCCAGGCCGCCGCCGGCAGGAACGGCGCCACGAACAACGCCAGCGCAAAGTAGCCCCCCGCTATTGACCGTAGGGCGGCCACAGACGGCGGCCGGAGGCCCTCGTGCTGAGCGCCCGGGAGTTGCCACGTCCACACGTAGATGGCGGCGCAGGCGACGACGAGGCCGGCGCCGGCCACAACGTAGGGCCGCAGATGGCGCCCGGGCCTGCTCCACCCACCCCTCCGGCTCTTGCGACCGTCGTCTCGAGCAAAGATCCGGTCCTGTAGAGCGAGCGTAACGAGGACGGCGATGGGAGCGGCCAGGTCGAACTCGCGCACTGAGTAGCCAACGCACCCAAGGACCATGGAGGCGGCCAAAAGGGCCCAGCGGCGCCGGCCCTGGCGCTCCAGGGCGGCCACGCCGAGCGCCAAGCAAGCTATTTCTGCCGAGAAGGCCGGCAAGTCGGTCATGAAAGTGGACGTGTTGACCAAGAAGCCGGGGGCGGCCAGCACTAGCAGCGTGCATGCCACGCCCCAGATGCGCCCGACAATGGCGCGTGCCAGCCAGTAAGCGCACGAGATGCCGATGGCGGAAGCGACGGCGACCGAAAAACTGGCGACCCACGGGTGCCCACCGAGGACGATGGCGAACGGCGCCGCCCACAGGATCTGACCGACGAGGGACATGGCGCCCCACCCAACGAGCGAGATGTGGCCCGTCTGGACGAAGTCCGACAGTATCCGGCGATAGGCCCAGTCGTCGTACCGAGGAACCCCGAAGGCGTGGGACGAGAGGGCGGCGACCGCCGGCAGGGCTACCCCGATGGCCACCAAACCGAGGACCACCAGGGTGTCGACGGTCGTCCACCGCCGTCGGCCCAGGACATGTCCCGGTCCCCAGAACCGCCGCTGACGAGGTCTTTTCCCACCTGTCTGCTCGGTCTCTGGTGCGCCATCCGGGACGTTCGCGATGGGCCGCTCGGTGACGAGGGTGCCTACCTCGTCAGGGGCGCTCACCGAGGGCAACTTAGCACCGCCACGATTTGTCCTTCGGCCCCACAGCCCATCGAGACGCCGCCGGGGACGGTTGGTGACGCTCTTTGCCTACAAACTGTCCGAGGCGGTGCATACCCAGCGGCACGATCTGGCCCCCCCTCACCTTTAGCTACCCCTTACCCGAAATGGCGAAGGTCCTTGCCATTAGCGCCGAAATAGTGCAAGCGTGGAGCCATGGCCAACGGGGCCACGGCCGAGAGGCCCGTTCGTTCCTGGCTTAGTTCCGGGCACAGCGCTTGGCGAGCTCTACCAAGCTGGTGGAAGCTCGTCGGGCTCTGCATCGCCGTCAACCTGACCGAGGCCGGCCTGGTCATCGGCTTCGACCACGGCGCCCCGCCGGCCCTGGCGCCGCAGGCGAGCGCCATTGCTCCTTTCGGGGTGTTCGGCGACCTGCGCTGGGTGAGCGTCTACCACGATTCCTGGCCCACTCTGGCCGGCGAGCTCGTCGCCATGCTTCTGGTCCGGGGCGCTCTGACTGCCCTGTCGGTCGCTCTGGCCTGGCCGTCTCACCTGCCCGCCCCACCAATTTGGAAGTTGCTACCGAGAGGGGTATTCGCCACCGCTCTGGGAGCCGTGCTCCTGGCCCCGAGCGTCGTGCTGCTGTTTGGACTGGCGGCGGCGCCTGTGTCCTGGCTGTTCTTTGCCGCCGTCCCGTCTGCTCTCCTCGTGGCCTTCATCGCCCACCCGATTGGCGTAACCAGTGAATGGTGGCGACGCCTGATCGCGATTCGCGCCGTCGGCTGGGTGGCGCTGTGCTTTGTGGTGTTGAGCGTGACCACCGGGACGATGGCGGTGGCCCCCCCGGCCCTGTGGCCCTTCATCTGCGCGCTGTGCGGGTTGTTCAATGCGTGGTCCTGGAAGGGACTGGTCCGTGTGGTCGTCGACCGTCGGCCGGCGCGCCATCTCGTACCTGCCGTACCTCTGGCTACCGTCGCCCTCGTCGCCGTCGTGGTGGTCGGGACGGTGGTCGGGTTCGGCCATGTGCGGACGGCGAGGGCGGACGCCAGCCCGCTGTTCAAGGACCCGGCCGGCAGCGGTCAACCGGTGTTGGTCGTCTCCGGGTACGGGTCGACCTGGGACGGGAACAGCCGGCACCCAGTGCCGGGCAATTTCGTGGAGGTCCCGTTCTCCTACCGGGGCCTCGACGCCGCTGGGGCACCTCTTCCGTACACGGCCATGGACACCGTGAAGGCCCTCCCCGTGCTCGACCGCATGTTGCTGACCCAGGTGACGTCCCTTTACACCAGGACAGGACGACCGGTCGACGTCGTGGCCGAGAGCGAGGGGGCGCTGGTGGCGAAGACGGCGTTGCTGACACAGGTCGCTTCTCCGGTAGCGACACTGGTGATGGCCAGCCCGATCGAAGACCCGGGACGCGTGTTTTACCCGACCCGGGGAGACAAGGGGTGGGGGGTGGCGATGGACGAAGCGATGCGGCTTCTGAGCGATGCTTTCCAGGGGGTGGCGCCGGTCGACCTGTCGCCTGATAACCGGTTCCTGGCCTCGCTCGACGGCGAAGCTCCGGTCCTGGAGAAGGCCATGTCGTGCCCAATCAACGGCACCCGTCAGTTCGCCCTCCTGCCACTGGCGGACGCCACGGTGGTGCCGGTGGCCGAGAAACTGGCGTTCCCGTCGGTCGTGTTGCCTGCGTTCCATGGCGGGCTGATCGAAAGCCCTTCGGGAGAGAAGGTCCTGTCCCGCGTGCTACTGAACCAACCCGTCAGCGACGACCGGTTGCTGCAATTGACGGACGACGCCATCAGCTACGCCTCGGCCGCCTGGCAGGTGCCCTCACTGGCCCAGTCTGATATCCCGGCGTCGGCGCGGCGGGCGGGTACCGCCCCCAGCTGTCCACAAGTGGCGGCCCAGTTGCGAGGGGCGGTCCAGGATTACGGCCGCTGACGGCCTGAGGGGCCTGACCGCCTGACGAGACGTCCGAGGCCCCGCTGACCAGCGTTCGCCCGGGAGGTTGGGATCGCATGTTGTGCGGCTGAGCCGCGGGCTGCCGGCCCGACGAGGATGTCCGAAAACCGCCAGACTTCCGTCCCGGGGCGTGGCACGATGCCATAGATGGATGATTTCGAACGGTGCTATCGGGCCGTGCAGAGCCGGGATCCCCGTTTCGATGGGTGGTTCTTCACTGCCGTCAGCAGCACGCACATTTACTGCCGTCCCAGTTGCCCGGCCCTGACTCCCAAGCGGGAGAACGTCCACTTCTACCCCACGGCCGCCGCCGCCCAGCAGGCCGGTTATCGGGCCTGTCTCCGCTGCCGCCCTGACGCCGCGCCGGGCTCGCCAGAGTGGCTCGGCCGGGCCGACGTGGCCGCCCGGGCGGTGAAACTTGTCTTGCACGGGATCATCGACAGCGAAGGGGTGCCCGGCCTGGCCCGCAGGCTCGGGTACAGCGAGCGGCAACTACACCGGGTACTGGTGGCGGAGGTGGGCACGGGCGCTTTGGCCCTGGCGCGGGCGCAACGTTCCCAGACGGCCAGGACCCTGCTGGAGACGACCGACCTGCCGGCGGCCGATGTGGCGTTCGCGGCGGGGTTCCAGAGCGTGCGCCAATTTAACGAGACGGTGAAACAGGTTTTTGGGCGCACGCCGACCGAATTACGCCGAGCGGCCAGCCGGCGCAAGTCCACGATGGAGGCCCAGCGCGCTGTCCAGGCGGGCCGGCCGCAGCTATCGCTCCGGTTAGCGCACCGCCGTCCGTTTGCGGCCGCGCCACTGTTGAGCTTCCTGGCCGCCCGGGCCGTCCCCGGAGTCGAGGTGTTCGACGACGGTGCCTACCGGCGGAGCCTGCGCCTGCCGCACGGCGAGGGCACGGTCGAGCTGAAGCCGGCGGAAGGTTATGTGAGCGCCGTGTTCTCGTTGGCGGACCTGCGAGACCTGAGCCTGGCCGTAGCGAAGTGCCGCCACTTGCTGAACCTCGATTCGGACCCCGAAGCCGTCGACGAAGCGCTCGGCTCCGACCCGCTCCTGGGACCGCTGGTTATAGAAGTGCCGGGACGACGAGTGGCCGGTGCCACCGATGGCCTGGAGATCGCGGTCCGGGCCATCGTCGGCCAGCAGGTCTCGCTGGCCGGTGCCCGTACCCTGGCCGGCAGGCTCGTCAAAGCGGCGGGACGGCCACTGGAGCAACCTCTCGGCGCGGTCACACATACCTTCCCGGAGCCGGCCGCGCTGGCAGAACTGGCCGTGAGCGAACCCTCGGCCTTCACGATGCCGGCGGGGCGCCGGCGGGCGCTGCACTCGTTGGCCGAGTCACTGGCCAGCGGCAAGCTGGTCATCGACCCTGGCGCAGACCCGGCCGAAGTCGCCGAAGGGTTGCTCGCCATCCCCGGCGTCGGGCCGTGGACATCCTCGTACATCGCCATGAGGGCGATCGGTGACCCCGACGCCTTTCTTCCGACCGACCTCGGCCTGCGCCGGGCTGCCTCCCGCCTGGGACTGGCGAGCGACCCCGCCTCGCTCACCCGACTGGCTGAACGTTGGCGCCCGTGGCGGGCTTATGCCCTTGCCCACCTGTGGTCAGTGGCGGGGGCGGCCGGGCCGGCGGCGCCAACGAAGGAAGGCGCCGTCACAACATTGACCTCGAAAGGAGAGAGCGCAGCATGAACCACCGCGTCCAGATGAAGACCCCAATCGGTGTACTGACGATCGAATCCAACGAAAAGGCGGTCACTCTCATCGCGCTGCCCCAGGAAGCGGGCGAGCACACACTGCCGGCCAACGGTGCGAGATCGGGGGCCGCGGCGGCGGGTCCTGATGGTGGCCAGTTGCCGGAGCCCCTGGTCGCGGCCGTGGCCCAGCTGGAGGAGTACTTCGCCGGCGGCCGACGGACCTTCGACCTCCCCCTCGAGCTCCAAGGAACGGACTTCCAGCGCAGCGTCTGGCTCCGGCTGGCCGAGATCCCTTACGGCGAGACGGTGAGCTACGCCGAACTGGCCATGATGGTGGGGCGTCCTCTCGCCTTCCGGGCCGTCGGGCAAGCTAACGGCGCCAACCCGATACCGATCGTGTTGCCCTGTCATCGCGTGGTGGCAAGTGGTGGAGGGCTCGGCGGGTACGGCGGTGGGCTGCCGATGAAACGACAGCTGCTCACCCTCGAGGGTGTCGAGGTCTTCTAGGGCGTTTCCCCTGGAGAGACCTGGAGAGGTCTCGAAGGGCGCTTTCTGGGCGCCGTTCCCGGTTCTGGGCGTGTTTCCTGTTCAGTTCCGACATGAACCTCGCCCAGATGACATAACCGCGCCCAGAACGGCACCAGATGCAGCAACCGGCGGTCTCAGTACCACTTAGCAGACTGATATAGCCCGTTAGTGGTCGACGGGGGTGCCGGCCCGAAACCGCCGGCCCTATCCCGTCCCCAACCTCACCGCATAAAAGACGACGTGCACCGAGCCCTGCCCAGGCCCCCATCCGCCACCCGTCACCTCGAAGCGCCGCATCGCCGGCGGCGTGAACGCCGGCGGGTACCCGAGCGACCCCGGGACGCTGAGCACGTGCATATCCGAAGCGGTGCCCGTGATGAAACGGTACTTCTCGGCCGCCGCCGGACCCTCGCCATAACTGGCGGTCAGCGACACTTCGGGACCTTTCAAGGCGACTGCCTCGGCCCGGGCCGACAACGGCGAGCTGAGGGCGAAGGTGGCCACCACCATCCTGCCCGGCGCTGCCGCCGGCACCTGCACGGGCTGGCCGAAGTGGGCGGTGGCCGAACCTATGACCGTTGCCGGGCCACAACGCCCGGCCCCGGGGATCCGGGCCATCAGCAGCCAGTGCCCGACAGGGCCAATCTCGCGGTAGTGGCAGTACATGGCCTCGAGGGTGGCGGGCGGCTCCCACCACGGGTCGCGGTCGTTGATGGTCACCGGCTGGTAGAGGATGCGTTCGGGCGCCCGGGGAGAGGAGAGGAAGCGGGCGTCCAGCTTGTCGAGGTAGGAGGTGTAGGCACTGTAGGACTGGAGCACGGGTTCGGGGTCCCAGCGCAAGCCGGGATAGGCAAAGGTGATGCCGTCCTCCAGCGTCTCCGCGGCAAGGGTGTGGCCGGCCAGGGCCGTCACCACCGCCGCGGGCAAGGTGTCGCCCGTATCGCGCATCTCGGCCCGGGCCTTCTGCTCCACGTTGGCCCAGTGCCCCGGAAGGGCCAGGTCGCCCACCTCCTGGGCCAACGCGGTTGTGTCTTCTACGGGGGAGCGGAGCGATGGCGGCGGGTGCCCGTTGGCCAGGCAGGCCAGCAGCGCAACCAGTGCGATGGCGCCGGCCTGGACGCCCACGAGGGGTAGCGAACGGGGCCAGCGCGGCAGGCGGGCCAGGCACAGAGCCAGCAACACGAGGGCGAAGAAGGTGAGGTCGTGGGTGTCGTGACGGACGAAGCCCTCCTTCAGGGCCTCCCACGTCCAGCCGGCCAACATCAAGGAAATGGCCGCCTTTTCCAGCCACGGCCTGCCCTTCAGGACCAGCGCGAAGATGCCGGCCAGCAGAGCCACATCGACCAGGGCGTACCAGTCCTCGGTATGACGCCCGGTCGTCAGGCTCATGGCCGGCCCGTACCCCAGGGCGACCGAAAGGGAGCCGTGAACGTAGCTGGCCAGGTTGCCCAGGCTCTGACCGGCTGAGAGCAGGGCCACCGTGGGGACCAGGACGAACGGGACGGCGCTGGCCAGCGCGGCCTGACCTCGCCGGCTGGGCGCTCCGACCACAGCCAGCACCAGGAGCGCGGTAGTAACCAGGCCCACGTTGATCTCAACCAGCAGTTGGAAGCCGGCCAGAGCCCCGAGCCCACCGAGCAGCGCGAGGCGAGCGGTCGTGGAGGTAGCTCTGAACGACGCCAGCGCCAGTCCCAGGGCCGTAGCCAGGGCCAGCTCCGGTGCCTCGAGCAAGTTGGCGCCAATCCCGAGCGCGGCCCAGGCGACCACTCCGGCCAGCAACAGCCCCCATTGCGGGCGCAACGCGGCGACGATGAGGGCGGCCAGCCCCCAGGTGATGGCCAGGACGTAGACAAACCCGAGGCCGGCGGTTAGCCGGGAGAAGGGGAGGAGGTTTTCGACAAAGCCGTACGGCCCGAACGTGAACACCGCTTGCGGCCCCCATTGCAAATGGTGAGTGAAGCCCAGTGAAAGGGCCGCCTCCCATGAGTCCACCCCCGCGCTGACACGAGGCCAAGCCGCCGTTTTCCAGCTGAAAAGAGTGGCCAATGCGCTGACCAGCGCCGCCGCCGGCCAACCGAACACGCCGCGTGCCCGCGGCCGGGCGCCAGTCGAGAAGTGCCCTCGCCGGGCACCCGGGTCTCCGGGCTGTCCCTCTGCCTCCGGCCCCGGAGCCCTTGTCGTCAGCGCCACTTCAAAACGCTAGCAAGCGGCCCACGTCAGGGGTCTTTGGGCCAGGCTCTTTGCTAGTTCACACCGAGCGTTAAACCGGTTTTCAGGTATCACGCGAACGATCCTTTGTGGTTCAAGTGCTCGATGGTCGGCGTGCGGGGGTAAAAAAAGGGATGACCTGGTCGAGGCTCTCGGTCCTGCCCCTCTTGGCAGCCGCGCTGGTCCTGTTGGGGTTGGAAGGCGCGGAGAGCGCGTGGGCCAGCCCGGCGCCGCCTCCTCCAGTGCCCGTTGTCCGTTCGGCCGGCGCCACCCCGGCCACGCTTTCCGCCAGCGGCGGGGTCGTGACGGTGGCCGGCACCGTAGAGAACGCCACCACGTGCCAGCTCCAGCTCCTGTCGACCCAGTCGTTCCCGGTCGTGTTTGCGCACAACACCAGGCCTTGCTCGAACGGGACGTTCTCGGCCCAGGTCACCGTCGGCCCCAACACCACTCCCGTACAGAGGACGGTGGCTTTCGACCTGGTTGCCAGCAACCGCGTGTCCACGTCTGTGGGCCGTTTTTATGTGCTGCTCGCGGCGGTCAAACCCGCCGCGGTTCTCTCCGCCACCGCCACGCCGGCCAAGCTCCCGGCCGCCGGCGGCGTGGTGACGGTGGCCGCCAGGGTCGAGAACGCCACCACGTGCCAGCTCCAGCTCCTGTCGACCCAGTCGTTCCCGGTGGTTTATTCGCACAACGCGAGGTCGTGTTCGAGCGGGACCTTCTCGGCCAACGTCACCATCGGCCCCAATAACACCGGCGTCCTGCGGACCATTGCTTTTTCCCTGGCGGCCAGCGAGGGGTCGGTCCACGCCGACGACCCGTTCTATGTCTCGCTGGCCCCTGCACCCGTCGCCGTCAAAAACGTCGTCCCCACAACGACAAACCAACCCACCGTGGCCGCATCGTCGACGCCTCCGGCCTCCACCCAGAGCTCGAACTGGTCGGGGTACTCAACCACTGGCGGGCCGTTCACCGTGGTTAAGGGGACCTTCACGGTGCCGAGCGTAACGCCGGGCACTCCGTCATACGACCAGGTGGCCGAGTGGGTGGGTGTCGACGGAGCCAACAATGCTGACACTTCCCTCATCCAGGCGGGTGTGGACGAGTACAGCGACCCTTCCAGCCCGAACGATTTCGACCTGCAGGCCTGGTGGGAAATTCTCCCGGCGGCCGAGACGGACATCACCACGGTCACGGTGAAAGCGGGCGACAGCATTACGGTAACGCTGTGGCAGGTGAGCACCAGCTCGTGGGAGATCAACCTGACCGACAACACCAACGGGGAGAGCTACACGACGCCACCGGAGCAATACAGCGGTCCCGGGTCGAGCGCCGAATGGATTGTGGAAGCCACGACGAGGTGCACGTTCCGGTGTGTCACGTCGGAACTGGCGCCCTACTCACCCGCCGTCGTGTTCAGCAACCTGGGCATGACGGGGCCGGAAAGTGCCCTGCAAGAGGACAGCATGGTGCAACGGGCGGGAGTGGTGGCCACACCAACGGCGCTCACGGCCAAGGGTTTCAGCGTGCCGTACACGGGGTCGTCCGTTCTCGCCAAGCCGGCGGCGAAGGCGGCGGGCTGAGCCCTCCCGCCTGAGCCCTGGCACCTGAGACTCGCCTGAGCCTGGCGCCTGAGCTTGGCGCCTGGCGGTGCTGGCCGGCGCTGAGAGCCGGCGCCGGTGACGCCGAGCGTGCCGCCTGGCCGGCGACTGCGAACAGCGCTCAAGGGCGCGCCCAACGCGCGCCGATCATGGTGAAAGATGGGCGAGCGGCAAAGCGCGGCTTTTCCACCGTGAGGTCGAAGCGTGCATTGCGGGTGGCACGCGTCCTGGTCGCGGTCGCCATCGTGACCGGCGCCGGCCTCGGCCAGCTCGCCGCTCCCGGCCCGGCGGCGGCGGCCGACGAGGGGTTCGTCGAGGTGTGGTCTCGCACTTTGCCCGACGCCGGGGCGCCGGTGGCCCTCTCGTCCCCCAACCTTGCCACCCTCGACGGCATACCCGCGGTCGTGGTGGGGGACCGGTCAGGGCACCTGTACGCCCTCTCCCTCGCTACCGGCGAGGCCATACCCGGGTGGCCGGCCAGCACGGGCGGGATCCCGATAGACGCCACGCCCTCGGTCGCGCCGCTCGGTGATAACTCCGGCAATGACGTGGTTTTTGTGGGCGTGGGCGACGCCGCCACGCCGCATAGGGGTGGGTACGAGGCGTTCAACCCGGATGGGACCAGACGCTGGTTCCGAAAGGTGAAAAACCCGCGCACCGATACGAGCGCGAAGGCGACGTCGGCCGTCCGGGCGTCGCTGTCCATCGGCGACCTGCAGGGGGGTACCGATGTGGTGGCGCCTTCTGTGGGCCAGGAAGAGTACGCCTTGGCCGCGGCTACGGGGTCGACCCTGAAGGGGTTCCCGTGGTTCACCTCCGACAGTGATTTCTCCACGCCGGCGCTGGCCGATCTGTACGGCAACGGCCAGACCGAGATCATCGAAGGGGGCGACCAAACGGCCGGGCTGGCCAACTGGGTGCAGTACACCCAGGGTGGCCACCTGCGCATCATCTCGCCCACCGGCACGGCGGGCACTGGCAGCCCCACCGGAGGCCTCAAGTGTGAGTACAACGCCGACCAGGTCATGGAATCGTCCCCCGCCGTAGGGCAGTTCCTGGCCGGCGACTCGATCGGGATCGTCGTCGGGACGGGCACCTATTTCCGCGGCGCCTCCGAAACGCGACAAGTTGCTGGCCTTCGGCACCCATTGCAACCTGGTTTGGCAAGCCAGCCTGGACGGGGCCACGGGCTCCAGCCCGGCGCTGGCCGCCCTGTCCGGGAACGGGACGCTCGCTGTCCTCGAAGGCACAGACAACGGCCACGGCGGCGGGTACGTGTACGCACTGTCGGGGCCGACGGGCTCGGTGCTGTGGAGGCGACAGGTCGATGGTGAAGTGATCGGCAGCGTCGTCACTGCCGATCTCAACGGCGGCCAACAGGACGTCATCGTCCCCACCACCAGCGGGGCGCAGGTCCTGGACGGGAGCAACGGCCAACTCGTCGGTACTTTGGAGCGCGGTATCGGCTTACAGAACTCCCCGCTGGTGACCGACGACCCGGACGGCCGGGTCGGGGTCACGGTGGCCGGGTACAACGCTCATGACCAGGGGGTGGTCGAGCACTTCGAGCTGTTCGGCTCCAACGGCGCGTACGTCGACGGCCTCGGGGCGTGGCCGATGTTCCATCATGACCCGCAACTGACCGGCAACGCCACTGCCCCCGGCGTAACCGCACTTGCACCCGACCCACCCCACCACCTCCGCCCCGACGCCTGTACGCCCCCGCCCGGACGAGTGAACGGTTATTACGAGACGGATACGGGTGGAGGCGTCTTTGCTTATGGCAACGTGGCTTACTGCGGCTCGCTGGCCGGGGCCAAGCTCAAGTACCCGGTCGTCGGGTTGGCTGCCACCAGCGACGGGGGTGGGTACTGGCTGGTCGACTCGGCCGGCGAGGTGTTCAGTTTCGGCGACGCCAAGTTCTATGGCCCGGCTCGCAGCCTCCATTTGCAGGCGCCCGTGATAGCCATGGCCGCTACTCCGGACCGGCACGGCTACTGGTTGGTGGCCCAGAACGGCCAAGTGTCCGCCTTCGGCGACGCCACTTTCTACGGGCCGAAGGCCGAGCTGCACCTGAACTCGCCGATAGTCGCCATTGCCGCTACCAGCGATGGCCGGGGTTACTGGTTGGTAGCCGAAAACGGGGCCATCTTCACCTTCGGGGATGCTGTTGCCCACAGTTCGGCCCAGGCTGTGCATTCGGCGCCGGTGACCGGGATGGCCGTCGATTCGGCGACCACGGGCTACTGGCTGGTCGGCGCGGGCGGCACCGTGGAGGCCTTCGACGCACCGGCATTGGGCTCGATCGCCGGCCACGGCATAGCCGACGCCATCACGGGTATCGAGGCCCTCCCGGGAGGGGCCGGCTACCGGTTGGTCGACACGGGTGGGGAGCTATTTTGCTACGGGCTCGCCACCGACCTCGGGACGGCCAGCACGGCCCGCCACGACAGCATCGTCGTAGGGATCGCGGCACCCTGAAGCGGCCGCACATCCACCTCCAGCCGGGCGCCAGGCGCTAACGTGGCGCTCTCGTATGACGAACAACAACGGCGGCTCGGCGACGCCGAAGGTCCCCGATCTAGGCCCGGCCACCCTGGTCTATATCGAGAAGGTGCGCCAGGCCACGCGCCGGTTGAAGGCACGGGAGTCCAAGCCGGACAACGTCCGTGAAGCCCTCGATGCCCTCCGGGAGGTGTCCACCTTCGACGTGGAGGTGCCCACGGCCAGCCAACGGCGCGAATGGGAGTACGTGAAAAAGGCCATCAAGCGCCTGACGTCCTGGTACTTCCGGTTCCTGGCCGCCCAGCTCAACCTGTTCGGCGCCCACGTGCTCAACCTCGGGGACACGCTGGCGGCCCGGACGGACGGCCTCGAGTCGGCGTCCGACGAGCTCGCCGTTCGCCTCGGGGCGGCCGAAGAGCGCTTGCGTAGGCTGGAGGCGTTGAACGACACGCGCGGTTCCCGGGCGAAGCGGGGCCTGGCCAAGGACGCCACCGGCGAGGCTGACCACTGAGGCTTACGGGGCTAATGAGGGTAAGAGGCCTGAACCAATGAGGCCCGCACGAGTGAGGATTGACCAATGAGGATCGACCAGTACCTGCCCGGCTTCGCGCCTCACGACGCCATCGGGAACCACACCCTGCAAACCCGCCGGGTCCTGCGCCAGGCTGGCTTCAAGTCAGACATCTGGGCGGAGCACATCCTGCCCCCACTGGGCCACGAGGCCAAGCCGTACCTGGAAGACCCTCGGCGCCCGGGCGAGCCGCGAGTGCTGCTCTACCAGTCCTCGACCAGTTCGTCTATGGCCGGTTGGCTCCGGGCCAGGGCCGAGGGCGGCGAACCGCTGATCGGCCACTATCACAACATCACTCCTGCTCAAGTACTTCGCTCGCTGGGAGCCGCAGATCGCCGCGGCGATGGAGGAGGCCCGCCAGGAACTGGCCATGCTGGCCCCTCATGTTGGTTTTTCGTTCGCCGACTCGGGCTTCAACGAAGCCGAACTGGTCAACTGCGGCTACAAGCAGACCCTCGTCTGCCCGCTGCTGGTCGACCTCGAGGAGTACCACCGGCCGCCGGACAAGGCCACGCTGGAGCGGCTGCGCAAGCGCCGGGACCGTTCCGGGGCGCAGTGGCTGTTCGTCGGGCCGGGTGGCGCCCAACAAGTGCCAGCACGACGTGGTGGGCGCGTTCGCCGTGTACCGCCGGGTTTTCGACCCCTCGGCTCGGCTCACGCTGGTCGGCGGCGGGACGTCGGTGCAATACCTGCGGGCGCTCGAACGCCTCGTGGACGAGCTCGAGCTCGGTGAAAGCGTCGAGATCCTCAACGGGGTGAGAGATGTGGAGCTGCTGGCCTACTGGGCCGTGGCCGATGTCTTCGTTTGCCTCTCCGAGCACGAGGGCTTTTGCGTCCCGATGCTGGAGGCGATGGAGCTCGGGGTGCCGGTAGTCGCTTATGCCGCCGCCGCCGTGCCCGAGACGTTGGGGGGCACCGGGGTGCTGGTCGAGGACAAGGACCCACTAACTGTGGCCATGGCGGTGGACGAGGTCTGCCGGCCCGGGGCCTGGCGGGACGCACTGGTCAGTGGGGGCAAAGAAAGAGCCGCCACTTTTTCTCTGGAAAACACGTCCAAACAACTCTTGTCGGGCATCGAGGCCTATCTAACCGATTAGTGGGCCTCACCGATTAGCGAGCCTCGCTTCAGCGGACTCGTGGTAGAGCGCTACCAGCCCCGCGGCACAGGCCTCCCAGCTGTACAGGGCCGCTCGCTGGCGGCCTTTGCGGGCCAGTTCCTGGCGAGCGGCGGTGTCCACGATGAGGTTCTCGAGCGCATTGGCCAGTGCACCCTCGTCTCCCACCGCCACCAGCCAGGCCGCGTCGCCCAGCACCTCCTTCAACGCTCCGGAGGCGGTCGCCACCACCGGGGTGCCGCTGGCCATGGCCTGTAGAGGCGGGAGGCCGAAGCCCTCGTAACGCGATGGGTAGGCGAAGACGGTGGCCGCCTTCGATCAGGGCATCGCGGGCCCGGTCGTCGACCCATCCCAACCGGAGGACGCGGTCGCCACTGGCCGACGCCGATATCGCCGCGCTCAGTTGCTCGGAGCCCAAGCCGTCGGGCCCGGCAATGACAAGGGCGAGGCCCGGGTGGTTGCCGGCGAAGCTGGCCGAACGCCCGCACCAGGGTGGGGAGGTCTTTCCTGGGTTCCACCCGTCCCAACGCCAGCACGTACGAGCCCACCCAGTCCGGCAGCAGCTTGCGCCAGTCGTCAGCACCTGACGGGCGGGCCGGTGGCGTGACCCCGAGATGGACGGCCCTCACCCGTTCTGGAGGCGCGCCGAGCGCCTCCACCACTTCTTGGGCCACGAACTCCGAGTCGGCGTGGACCCAGGCGCCCCGGCTGACCGCCTTTTTCACCAGGTCGGGGTAAGCCCGCGCCGCCGGCGGGCAGAACTGCGGGAAGTGCAGCGGGCTGAGGTCGTGGACGGTGACCACCATCGCCGCCTTGCGCGACGGAGGGACGACGAAGTTCGTGCCGTGCACCACATCGACTTTGCCGGTGTACAGCTCCGCCGGCGGGAAACCCCAGCGCGCCCAGGAGGCGTGGAGCACCCGGGCCGGCAGCCCGGGCCGGGCGGTCCAAGCGCGGTCACGCCGGGTGGCAGCCGCGCCCTGATGCCCTCGCGGCCCTGGCGGCTCACAGAAAAGGCACCGACATGGAGGTCGGGTTGGGCGCCCAGCTGCTCGAGGAGCCGGGCGCAGAACTCGCCGATGCCGGTTTGGGGCCCCTGGAGCGGAGTGGCATCGAGGGCGACGGTCAATGGCATGGAGGTCGTGTTGCGTATGGTCAGTGGTTGGGCGGGCGGGGGCCGCAGTGACGGCGCAGCTTACTTGCCGCCGTGACCGGCTGAGCCCAGGCCCACAGCCTGCGGAGGGGGCGGGGGACGCCGCTACGCTTGGCCTGATGAACAGTCCCGGGGCGTGGCCGGCTACTAGATGAAGCTGGCGTTCGTCCCGCCCCGGTTCGGGCCGGGGGTTTTCGGAGGGTCAGAAGCGGTCTCCCGTGAGGCGGCCTTCGGGCTGGCGGCCAGGGGCCACGACGTGGAGGTCATAACCACCTGCGCCGTTGACCATTACACGCTGGGCCAACGAGCTACCCGAGGGCCTGTCCCGGGAAAATGGGCTCACCGTGCGGCGCTTCCCGGTCGTCCGCCACCCGAGCCGGCCGGCGCTGCGGGCACAACTTTCCATACAGGCGGGCCGGATCCCGGACCTCGATTACCAGGTCAGCTGGATGGGCTTTTTGTTCGGCGTGCCGGCGCTGTTCGAATACCTCCTGCGGGCCGGCCGGGACTACGACGCCATCGTCTTTTCGCCGTACCTGTTCTGGACGACGAGCGTGTGTGCCCCTTTCGTCGCCGAACGGGCCGTCATCATCCCGTGCTTGCACGACGAAACGTACGCCCGGTTGGACGTGCTGCGGCCGGTGTTCGCCGACCCGGCACTGCTGTGGTTCCTCTCGGGCCCGAGCATGCCCTCGCCCACCAGCTCGGCCCCGTCGGCCGCCGGCACAGTGTGACCGGCGCCGGCGTGCCGGTGCCCTCCGGCTACGACGCCGCCGGCTTTATGAAGAGGCACGGGCTGGAGCGCCCGTTCGTGCTCCATGCCGGCCGGCGCGAAGAAGGAAAAGGCCTGGCTTGGCTGCTCGACGTTTTTTCCGCCGCCGTCCTGGACGGCGGCCTCGACCTGGACCTGGTGAGCATCGGAAAGGGAGAGTTCGGACGGGCCATCCGTGTCCCGCCGGCGCTGGCCGGCCGGGTCATGGACCTCGGCTTCGTCACCGACGAGGAACGCAACGACGCTTTTGCCGCCGCCACCGCCTACGTACAGACGAGCCGGGTAGAGAGTTTTTCCCGCACCATCATGGAATCCTGGCTGGCAGGCACGCCGGTGATCGCGTCGAGACGTAGCGAGGTGGTGGCCTGGCATTGCCGGCGGTCGGGAGGCGGGCTCATGTTCAGCGACGGGGCCGAGCTGGCCGAGCAGTTGCGCCTGGTGGCCGAAAACCCGGAAATGGCCTCCGACCTGGCCGCCGCCGGCCGGCGTTATGTGATCGAGAACTACACCTGGCCCCCGGTTCTCGACCGCATGGAAGCCAGCCTGCAGGCCGCCTTTTAGCCAGATGGCACCGAACACCCCCTCCTGTCTCGTGGTAGGCAGCTACCCGCCGGCCCCCGGCCCGGCGGCGGCGGCCACCGTGGCCGCCGTCCGGCGGGCGTGGGCCGACGGGCAAGAGGTGGTCGTCGCTTCCCCCCGCCCCAGTGCCGCCCTCCTCGTCATGCCGGCGGCCGGCGTCGAAGTGGGGCCGGCGTTGTCAAAGTTGCGCCGGCCGCCCGGGCCCGGGGCCACCGGCAGCGGTCCGGGTTGCGACGACGTTGTGGTGTGCATGGAGCCGGGTTGGCCTTTGGGCCGGGGGCGCCGGCCCGCTCCCGGTCGCCCCATGAGCGGGGACGAGCTCGAACGGGCGGCCCGCTCGCTGGCGGCTGCCCTCTCCGGTTTCAACCGGGCGCAACTGGTCGTTACCGGTGACCTTGGCCTGCCCGGTCACGTGCTGGCCCTGTTGTGGCCGTCGGTCGGGAACGTCACGGCCAGTTCTGATGAGGTGGCTGCTTCATTACGGTCCAGTGGTGCGCCGGGCGTCAGCGTCGTCGAACCGTACTCGGGGGCCGGGCTCCGTTCTCCCGGGGATCTGCAAGATGGTGGCGCGTGGGCGGGCACCGTGAGCCCGCTGGAGCCGACCGATTGGCTATTGCTGGCCCGCGGCCGGCGTTTAATTGGCAGCGCAGCCCGGAAGGTGCTCGGGCCCCGAGCGCCCGCAGTGCGTGCCTATCTTTTCCGGGCCGGGGTGGCGGCCCGGAAAGGCTTTTCGGCAGTTACAGCAACGTGGCCGCGGCCGCGGATAAAAGTGCACAAAACCCCCCGTTTTGAAAGGAGGTTTAGTGCCCGGCCTCGAGCACGATCAATTGGTCACCCTCGGCCAGCACCACGTCGTGAGATACTCCGACTAAAACGTGGCCCTCGTGCACGGCGCCGAGGACCAGGCCGGGGTGCTCTTTGCGGATGCTGGTGAGGCCGCGGCCCAAATAGGACGGGTCTATGGGCAGTTCCTTCAATTGGTAACCCTCCGAGTCCACCAGTCGCAGCAGGAGCTCTCCCGCGTGCGGGGCCTCCATGCTCTTGGCCAGGGTATGCACGAGCAGCTCGTCGGACGAGAGGCTCACGTCCACTCCGAGGTCCTTCAACGCGGCGCTGACGGCGCCGGATCCGACGACGGCCAGGGTTGGCACATTGGGAGCCAGGTGCCGCAGGAGCACCGCCGTTACCAGTACGTCAGCGTCGGTCGCCCCCGTGACGAGCAGCTGAGCGGCCCGTTCCGGGTGGCTTCGCCGGACCGCTTCCTCGCTGGTGGGGTCGGCGGCCACCAGCCCCACGGTGTCGGGCAGAGCGGAGCGGTCTGTGTTGGCCACGACGACGACCCGGCGGCCGGCTTCGTGCAATTCGCTGGCCACTCGGGCGACGACCGGGCTGAAGCCGTAGATTGCCACCGACTGGCTGTCGGGCTCTAGGTGGGCCACGCCGAGCAGCCTACGCAAGTGGGTTGCCACCACTGCCCCTGCGAGCAACGCGAAAGCGGAGGCGAAGAGGGGGATCGTGGTCAGCATGACGGCGACGGCTATGGCGCGGCCGGCGGGGTTCTTGGGGATCACGTCGCCGTAGCCGACGGTGGTGGCCGTAGTTATGGCCCAATAGAGCGCGGTGGCGAACGAGATCCCCTGAGTGGCGGAGAACAGCACGGCGCCGAGTAAAAGACAGGCGGTGCCTACGAGGACTAACCGCAGCGCCTGGGACCGCTTGGCTTGCGCAAGGACGTAGGTGACGATGGGGACCACGGACCAAGCATCGCAGGCCGCGCCCGGGGCACGACGTTTTCCTGTCCGGTCCAACCTGGCCCGTGCGCAGGCCCAGTGGCTGGTCCAACGGCTGGGTTCGGCCCACCACCGCCCACCCGGCCCGGCCGGCTGGACCAGAGGCTCAGTTCAGTGGCGCGCCGGAAGGGCGCCCATGGCTTTCGACGACGATGTCTTGGGCGGCATCCGGGGTCATGTCGTGGGCTTGTCCCGAGCTGGCGGCGAAACCGACGGCACAGTCCTCCGAGCAGAACCAGTACGTCTCGCCTTGGGCCGTTCTCCGCGAGGAGGCCGTCGCAACAGGCACCCGCATCCCGCACACCGGGTCGGTGGCGTACGCGGCGCTGCTCTCGAGACGGCGGCGCTGGTGGTACAGCCAATACAGGACGGCGAACACGCCGATGAAGACGATGTTGAGAAAGGTCGTGTAACCCCAGGTGAAATTGGTGGTCACGATCTGGGTGGGCCGGGACTGGGGGACCAGGCCAACCGCGGAGAAAAGAGCACCGACGATGAGGCCGGCGCCCGCCATGACGGCCCAGAACAGCCCGACCAGCCGCCAGGCCAACGCGCCCCCGTAGTAGCGCCGGTATATGAGCACCAGCGGGGCGGCGACGAGGTCGGCGAAAATGAAACTGATCACTCCACCGAAACTGATCCCGCCTTTCCACAGCGCGGCGGCCAACGGCACATTGCCGACCGAGCAGACGAAACTCAAGAAGGCGATGACCGGCCCGACCACGGCGTTTTCGATCGAGGTCCAGATCCCGTGGCCGTGGACGAACAGAGTGGACCACAGGTGGTCCGGTACCAGCACCGCCAGGAAGCCGGCCACCACGTAGCCGATGACCATCTCCTTCCGGAGCATTTTGAGGTCGGCCATGGTGTAGCCGGCGGCGTCAGACCAGGCTGCCTTCGAGCGCAGCTGCTTGGTCAGCGGTGTGCCTTGGCCGCCCTGGGAGGGGCCGCCGTGATGGTGCTCGTGGCCGCCGCCGGCGGCCCCGGACTCGACCCGCCGCCTCGCCCTGGCGACGAGGCCCGGGCTCAGGGCGAGCCCTCCGAAGACGGCGAGGAAGAAGATCATGATCGGCCCGCCTACGAACTCGGCCGCCGTGAACTGCCAGCCGATCAGCACCGCCAGCACGACCCCGAGCTCGACCACCAGGTTGGTGGAAGCGAACATGAAGACCATGGCCGACACGAAGTCGGCTCCTTTTTGGAACAGCGACTTGGCCATCGCCGCGGCGGCGTAGGAACACGAAGTCGACACCATGCCGAAAGCGCTGGCCCTGGCTACGGCGGCGGGCCGGTGGCTGCCGAGGGAGCGTTCCATTTCCTTCGGCGTCACGAACGCCTGTACGGCGCCCGATAGCCCGAAGCCGAGCACGAGAGGCCAGAGGGTTTCCCAGAACATGAAGAAGGCCTCTCGCAACGACCGGCCGACGTCGTTCAGCACGTGGCCGGGCGTCGTGGCAATGACCTGGTCAATCACCGTTCGGCCCACGCTCGGGTTCAAGAGCGCACCAACCGCTCGATGGCCTCTCTGGCCTCGCGGATCTTGGCGTCGGCCTCGGGCCCTCCCTCGGCCACCGCGTCCCGCACGCAGTGGCCCAGGTGGTCACCGAGCAGTTCGAGGGCCACGGACTCCAACGCGTGCGTGACCGCCGACACCTGGGTCAACACGTCGATGCAGTAGGCGTCCTCGCCGACCATTCGCTGCAGCCCCCGGACCTGGCCTTCGATACGCCTGAGGCGGCGTAGTACGGCTTCCTTGTCGTTGCTGTAACCAGCCATTTCCCTCTCCTCGTCGCGCC
Organism: uncultured Acidimicrobiaceae bacterium; assembly: GCA_963749305.1. GTDB lineage: Bacteria > Actinomycetota > Acidimicrobiia > Acidimicrobiales > Palsa-688 > Fen-671. The sequence goes on along the minus strand of CAVVMN010000004.1, from coordinate 638,101 downwards.
TGGGCCGGTATGCGACCGGCTCGTAATATCCACACTCTATACCCCTATAGGGTATTGATATCAAAAAACGTGTACTGCTGAGCGCAGTGGCCGCTCCTCAAATAGGCTTACCGCGAAGTGCCGGAGGCCCAGACGACCGGTAATGTTGAGAAGGGAGGTGTGACGAGTGCTTTTTTCTTCGATTTTTTCGGGTTGGGACGACCTGATCGTCATATTGGTAGCGGTAGTGGTCCTGTTCGGAGGGACCCAATTGCCGAAGCTGGCGCGAAACACGGGCGAGGCATTGAAGGAGTTCCGCAAGTCTCATTCCGAGGCCGAGTCGGCTAGCGCCGCCGTCAGTGCGCCCGCTGCGCCGCCTGTCACCCCAGTTGCCCTGCCCGCCACGGTGCAGGTCAGCGGGACCAGCCCAGCCGCTAACGGTGACACAGTGACGGTAACGCAGGCACAGCTCGACGCCATGGTGGCTGACCGCGTTGCCCAGAGCCAAGCCGAGGGGCCCAAGGCCGGGAGCTGACCCCAAGGTGGCCACGCTCTCTCAGCTGCGGTCCGCCTAGGCCGGCGAGCAAACAGTGAACCTCGACCCCGAAAAGCTCATAGTGCTTTTCGTGATCGCCATGCTTGTGCTTGGGCCGAAGCGATTACCTGAAGCGGCCCGGACCATGGGGCGCTGGATGGCGGAGCTGCGCAAGTACACCTCGGGCTTCCAGTCAGAGTTCCATGACCTGCTGGCGGAGCCTCGCCAGCAGACGTCGGCCATCCGCGACGAGCTGCATAACGCGTTCTCTGAACCTCGGGCGGCGCTGGAGGCTGGGGCCCGTGAGGCACAGGCTGCCGCTAACGCCGCTCACGCGGAATTGACCGCTCCGAGCCCAGCTGTGCCCGAGCCTGCTCAGGTCCTGCCTCCGGAGCCGGTGAGCACCCCGCTCAACTCTGTCCCTGACGACCCGACGCTCAATTAGCCCGGACAGCTGAGGTTGGCCCCCCATGCCCTCCGCGGATTTGCAGCCCCAATGAGCCTGTCCAGAACACCGCGGGATCTGACCATTCCAGTCGTCCGGACAGGACCTGAACATGGCCGACGACCAGGAGCCGCAAGACGGCCAAGGAACCGGTATGCCATCTGAGCTGCTCGGGACGGCGATGAGCTCGGATGGGGTGGGTATAGCGGTGACCGAGAACGGTTCGGCGGCGGGCGCCCTTGACGACCTAGGCACGGCCAGCATGAACGGCCACCACGCCGACGACCCCGCGGTGGGCGACGTGGGCGGCACCATGACCCTGTTCGAGCACCTGGCCGAGCTGCGCAAGCGGGTCCTCATCTGCGCTATTGCGGTGGTCGTGACCTCGGTGGCCGGCTATTTCCTGTACAACCCGGTGCTCCACTTCATGACCGCCCCGTACCGGAGCTTCTACAAGCACCACAAGGACATGATCACCTCCCAGTTGGTGATATCCAGTCCCACGGAGGGCTTCACCACCCGGTTGAAGGTGTCGATGTACATCGGCGTTGCGCTGGCGGCGCCCGTCTGGTTGTGGGAGCTGTGGCGGTTCATCACCCCCGGGCTCAAAAAGAACGAGAAACAGTACGCCGTCCCGTTCGTCGTCTCGGCGTGCATCCTGTTTGCGATGGGCGTGTCCACCGCCATCCTGGTCTGGCCCAAGGCCCTCGACTGGCTGATCAGCGCCAGCGGCACGGGCGTAGCCCCACTCTTCACGCCCTCCGGGTACGTCCACATTTACGTCCTGATTTGTCTTGTCTTCGGGGCCGTGTTCCTGTACCCGATCATCGTGGTGTTCCTCATGATCTCGGGCGTGGTGCCGTCCAAGAAGTGGCGGAAATGGCGCCGGCCGGCCATTGTCGTACTCTGCGGGGTGGCGGCGGTAGTGACGCCTTCCAATGACCCCTTCAGCTTTACGGCCCTGGCCGTGCCAATGGTGTTGCTCTACGAGGGTTCCATCATCGTCGGCCGGCTGTTGAAGAAATAATCAACCGGGCGCCGTCACCCCACTGCTCGCCACCCCACCGCTCGCCACCCCACCGCTTGGCGCCCCGCTCCACCGTTTAGCCGATCAACCACCTCGGCCTGACCTGCATCCGCGCTCCTTAGCGCCGGCATCGACTAGGGTCCCTGGCGCGAAGCGCCGGAAGTCCTGGAGTACCTGGAGGTAGGCACCGTGCCGCGTCGATACCCCCTCAAAGGCTGGGTGATCGGGATCCTGTCGGGTGTGGTCACCCTGGCCGCCCTGATCATCGGGTCCATGTACGGGGACGTCCACGCGAAAACCTTCAACCCGAAGCTCGTGGCGTGGATCTCTGCGTTCGTCATCGTCGGCGCCGGCATCGTCGCCACCACCCGCCTGTCCACGGCTTTCAGCCACTTGATGGGGCGCCGCAACGCACCCGCCTTCGAAGGGGCGGTGAAGTTCATATCAGCGGCTGTCGGCTACCTGTTCGTAGCCTTCTCCGCGCTGGCGGTCCTCAACGTCTCCGTGGAGCGTCTCCTTGTGGGGGCCGGCCTGGCCGGCGTCGTGCTCGGTATCGCGGCGCAGCAGAGCCTTGGCAACATCTTCGCCGGGCTGGTCCTGATCCTGGCCCGGCCCTTTGTGGTCGGTGACCACATCCGGATCCGGTCGGGATCCCTGGGGGGCATCTTCGACGCCTGGGTGCTCGAGATGAGCCTCACTTACGTAACGGTTCGGACCGACGACGGGCAGCTCAAGATCCCCAACACAGCCATGCTGGCTGCCGGCGTCGGCAAGCTCCCGCCCGAGGGCCTCCCGCCGAGACCGGCCCAAGCAACTCCCGCCACATCCACACCGGCTCAATCCAGTCCGGTCCAACCAACTCCGGTCCAACCGACTCCGGCCCAACCCGCGGTCCAGGCCGCCACGGCCCAGCCTGCGCTCATATCGAACGACGGCGGGCAGGCTGCTTCAGCCCAGAGCATCGTGGACCAGTCCGTGGGCGCTGCCGCGAAGCCCAGGCGGCGAAGACCAGGCCGGCGAAGCTCAGGCCGGCAATGGTCTCAGCGGGGAGGCGCAAAACCGGACAACAACCGAACCCGTCCCGCCCACCTCTACCAGCGGGGCAGACGGGCAGTGACCGCTCCCCGGGTGCGGGCCGAGCGGGGCACCGAGCGCTCGTGCAAGGGCTGGCCCCAGGAGGCGGCGCTACGGATGCTCCATAACAACCTCGACCCGGAAGTGGCCGAACACCCGGACGACCTCGTGGTCTACGGAGGCACCGGGCGGGCGGCGCGGGACTGGCCCTCGTTTTATGCCATCGAATCTGCGCTGCGTTCTCTGGATGACGACGAGACGCTCCTGGTCCAGTCGGGCCGTCCCGTCGGCGTCTTCCGGACGCACGAGTGGGCGCCGCGCGTCCTCATCGCCAATGCCAACCTCGTCCCCGAATGGGCCAACTGGGACGAGTTCCGCCGCCTGGAGAGGCTCGGCCTCACCATGTACGGGCAGATGACGGCCGGGAGCTGGATCTATATCGGCACCCAGGGGATCCTGCAAGGGACCTACGAGACGTTTGCGGCCATAGCCGACAAACGCTTCGACGGGAGCTTGGTCGGGACGTTGACGGTGACCTGTGGCGCAGGCGGTATGGGTGGTGCCCAGCCTTTGGCCGTAACTATGAACGGAGGCGTCGTCCTCTGCTGCGACGTGGACCCGAGCAGGGTCGAGCGCCGGCTGCAAACGAGCTACCTCGACACCGTTGCTCATGACCTCGACGAAGCGCTGGCATTGGCGGAGAGTGCCCGTCTCGAGGCCCGCCCCCTGTCCATCGGCCTGGTGGGCAATGGGGCCGAGGTCGTCCCCGAGCTCGTCCGCCGGGACGTGGCCGTCGACATTGCCACCGACCAGACGCCGGCCCACGACCCCCTCAGCTACGTGCCGGCCGGGATGAGCCTGGCGGAAGCGAGCGAGCTGAGGGTGGCCAACCCCGAGGAGTACGTGAAGCAGGCCCGGGCGTCCATGGCCGGGCACTGCGCCGCACTGGTCGAACTGCTCGACGAGGGGACGGAGGTGTTCGACTACGGCAACAGCCTGCGGGCCGAAGCCCGTCTCGGCGGCTTCGAGCGGGCGTTTGACTACCCGGGTTTTGTCCCGGCATACATCCGGCCGTTGTTTTGCGAGGGGAAAGGCCCTTTTCGCTGGGCCGCCCTCTCCGGAGACCCGCAGGACATCGCCGCGACAGATGCGGCCGTGCTGGAACTGTTCCCCGACAACGACCGTCTGCGCCGCTGGCTGTCGATGGCCGGCGAGAAGGTCGCTTTTCAAGGGCTGCCGGCCCGCATCTGCTGGCTCGGCTACGGCGAACGCGACCGGGCCGGTCTTCGCTTCAACGAGATGGTGGCGGACGGGCGCCTGAAAGCCCCGGTCGTGATCGGCCGCGACCACCTCGACTGCGGGTCCGTGGCCTCGCCGTACCGTGAAACCGAGCAAATGCTCGACGGGTCGGACGCCATTGCCGACTGGCCGCTGCTCAATGCGCTGTTGAACACGGCCAGCGGGGCCTCGTGGGTCTCCATCCACGACGGCGGCGGCGTCGGGATTGGCCGGTCCATCCACGCCGGCCAGGTCAGCGTGGCCGACGGTTCGGCGTTGGCGGCGGAGAAGCTGGCCCGCGTGCTCACGAACGACCCCGGGATGGGCATCATCCGCCACGTCGACGCTGGTTACGAACAGGCTGTCCGGGTGGCCGACGAACGGGGCGTCGCTATACCAATGAGGTCTGGCCCGACCGGCGTCGAGCAAACCGGGCGGCGGCCGGCCCAGGGGCGCCCGTGAGCCACCTTGCCGGCCATGTCGTCATCTACCCCCACGGCATGACTGCGGCCCAGGTTGTGGCCGTCGCTCGCGAAGGGGCCCAGGTGGAACTGGCGCCCGAGGCGGTCGAGGCCATGGCCACTTCTCGCCGCGTGGTCGAAAAACTCGCCGCTTCACCCATCCCGGCGTATGGCATCTCGACCGGGTTCGGCGCTCTGGCCACCCGTCACATACCGCCAGAACTGCGCACCAGGCTCCAGGCCAGTCTCATCCGCTCCCACTCGGCCGGGATCGGCGAGCCAGTCGAGACTGAAGTCGTCCGGGCGCTTATGCTCCTCCGGCTGAAGACGCTGGCCTCCGGTTATACCGGAGCGCGGCCCGTCTTGGCCCACCACCTGGCCGCGCTCTTGAACTCCGGCGTGACGCCGGTCGTCCCATCATCGGGTTCGCTGGGCTGCAGCGGCGACCTGGCTCCCCTGGCCCATTGTGCGCTGGTGCTGATGGGCGAGGGCGAGGCTATTGGCCCGGACGGCCAGCGTCTCAGCGGGTCGAGCGCTCTGGCCGCGGCTGAGCTCGAGCCACTGGTGCTCGAGGTGAAGGAGGGCCTCGCCTTCATCAACGGGACCGACGGCATGCTCGGGATGCTGGTGCTGGCCTGCCAGGACCTGGGCGAGCTGTGCACCACCGCTGACGTGGTCGGGGCCATGAGCGTGGAGGCACTGCTAGGTACCGACCAGGCCTTCCTGCCCGAACTCCAGGCCTTGCGGCCGCATCCGGGCCAGGCTGTGAGCGCCGCCAACATGCTCCGGGTGCTGGAGTCGTCTCAGATCGTGGCTTCGCATCGGGAAGGCGACACTCGCGTCCAGGACGCCTACTCCCTGCGCTGCGCACCCCAGGTCACCGGGGCGGTCCGCGACACGCTGGCCCACGCCAGGGTGGTGGCGGACCGCGAATTAGCAGCAGCTATCGACAACCCGGTTGTGCTCGAAGACGGCCGTGTGCGCTCTAACGGCAATTTCCATGGGGCGCCGCTGGCCTACGTGCTCGATTTTCTGGCCATTGTGGCGGCCGACCTCGCTTCTATATCGGAACGGCGGACCGACCGTCTGCTAGACCCGGCCCGCTCCCACGGCCTCCCTCCCTTCCTGGCCGAGGACGCCGGCGTCGATTCCGGCCTGATGCTCGCTCAGTATGCGCAGGCCTCGCTGGTCTCGCAGTCCAAGCGTCTGGCCGTTCCGGCCAGTGTCGACTCCGTCCCCACCTCGGCGATGCAGGAGGACCATGTTTCGATGGGCTGGGACGCCGCTCGCAAGCTTCGTGCCACCCTCGGGCACCTGACGGACGTCCTGGCCGTGGAGCTGGTGGCGGCGGCGAGGGCTATCGACCTGCGGGCCCCGCTCCGGCCCGCCCCGGCCACGGCGGCGGTTATCGGGGCGTTGCGCCGATGGGTCCCGGGCCGGGACCGGACCGCTTCGTCTCCCCCGAGCTCGCTCTGGCCAGTCGGTTCGTAGGCTCCGGCCGTCTTATAGAGGCGGTGGAAAAAGTAACAGGCGACCTCGAGTGACCTCGAGTGACCGACCAAGAGCCCCCTTCGGCCAGGGTCTCGCCGACAGCGCTCTGTCCACGGGCTCCCATCACCTCACAATTCGTCGAGCCACTCTCGTTCGGCTGCCATCACTGGCTGCCTGATGATCGCAGTGCCGACGGACGGGCCCCGGGTTCAGTTCTTCTGCGACTACGCCTGGCTAGGCGGTGAAATGGTGACGTCCGGGGTGACGCTCGATGTCAATGGAGCCACCATTGAAGCCGTCGGCGTCGTTGACAGGCCGCCCGCCGGGGCTACGCACCTCGCCGGCCTCACGCTCCCGGGGCTCGCCAACGCCCACTCTCATGCCTTCCACCGCGCCTTGCGGGGCCGGTCCGAGAAGGGCCAGGGGAGCTTCTGGACATGGCGGGACATGATGTACTCGCTGGCCGACGTCCTTACACCTGAACAGTATTTCGCTCTGGCCCGGGCCGTTTATGCCGAGATGGCGGTGGCCGGGTTCACGATCGTCGGCGAGTTCCATTACCTCCATCACGCTCCAGGGGGCGTGCGGTATGGCGACCCCAACGTGATGGGCCGAGCCGTTTTGGCTGCGGCGCGGGAAGCCGGGGTGAAGGTGGTGCTCCTGGACACCTGCTACCTCGAGGCGGGGCCCGGTCGCGCCCTTGAAGGCGCCCAGTTGCGGTTCGGAGACGGGGACGTGGAGGCGTGGGCGGCGCGTGCGGGCGAGCTGGCTGACATGACCAACCCGGCCCCCACGGCGGCGACGTCGGCGACGTCCGCCACGCAAGGCTGCGCCCTGGTCGGTGCGGCCATCCACTCCGTACGGGCCGTGCCTCCCTCGGCGGCCACGAGGGTGGCGGAATGGGCCGCCGACCGGTCTGTCCCGTTGCATTTCCACTGTTCCGAGCAGCCGGCCGAGAACAACACTGCTCTCGCGGTGTACGGGGCCACCCCCGTCCAGTTGCTGGCCGGCGCCGGTGCCCTGCGTCCGGGTTCGGTGGCGGTACACGCCACCCATCTGGGCGAGGCGGACGCCGAAGCGCTGGGGGAGTCGAGGACCAGCGTGTGCATGTGCCCGACGACGGAGCGCGATCTTGGCGATGGGATCGGCCCCGCCCGGCGTCTCCGTTCCCTCGGCGCACCGCTGGCGCTCGGCAGTGACAGCCACGCCGTCATCGACCCGTTTGAGGAAATGCGGGCGCTCGAGCTCGATGAGCGGCTCGCCTCTCGCCAACGGGGGAACTTCAGCACGGCCCAGCTGCTGGAAGCGGCGACGACGGCGGGTTACTCGGCCCTGGGTGTCCCCGGCGGCGGCCGGCTCAGCCCGGGAGCGCCGGCCGACTTCGTCTCGCTTAGCCTCGACGGGCCGGCTCTGGCCGGGGCAGACGAGGGCTCACTTCTGGAAGCGGCCGTATTTGCCGCCGGCCCTCACGATGTCACCGATGTCTTCGTGGCCGGACGGCCAGTGGTCCAGGGCGGCCAACATCTCCTGGTCGGCGACGTGGCTGGCGCGCTCCGTTCGGCCATCAAGGCGCTCCCGTGGCCGTGAGCCCTCCGGCGGAGGGAAACTCGGTTGTTTTCGACCACATCGGGCTGCTCGTCACCAACGACCCGACCATTGGCGCCGGCCCGCTCGGGTGCCGGGCCGACAGCGCCCTCGTGGCCGTCGACGGTCGCATCGCATGGGTGGGGGAGGCGGGCAAGGTACCGAGCGGCACTGGCGACACCTATTTCGACCTCGCCGGCCGGGCGGTTGTGCCCGGGTTCGTGGACAGCCACACCCACCTCGTTTTTGCCGGCGACCGGAGCGCAGAGTTCGCCGCCCGTCTGGCGGGCGGCGCCTATGAGGCGGGAGGCATCCTCACCACCGTGTCGGCCACCCGTGCGGCCAATGACGAGGAGCTGGACGCCACCGTGGCCCGTCTGGTGGCCGAAGCCCTGAGAACGGGAACGACGACCCTCGAGTGCAAATCGGGCTACGGGCTTACTACCCGTGACGAAGAGCGCAGCCTTCGCACCGCCAGACAGCACACCGAGGAGACGACCTTCCTGGGCGCCCACGTGGTGCCGGCCGAGTTTGCCGAGGCGCTCAGACGACTACGTGGCGCTGGTGTGCTCGACAATGCTCGAAGCCTGTGCACCTTACGCCCGCTGGGTCGACGTCTTCTGTGAGGCCGGTGCCTTCGACGCCGGACAAGCGGCTGAGGTGTTGCGAGCGGGCGCAGCGCGCTCGCTCCGGGGCCGTGTCCATGCCAACCAGCTCGGCCCCGGGCCGGGCGTCCGGGTCGCCGTCGAGGCCGGCGCCGCGTCGGCCGACCACTGCACCTTCCTCAGTGCCGCCGACGTTGATGCGCTATCGGCCAGCGGAACGGTAGCCACGCTGCTGCCGGGGGCAGAGTTCTCGACCCGCTCGGCCTATGCGGATGGGCGCCGCCTCCTCGATGCCGGCGTCACCGTTGCCCTGGCGTCGGACTGCAACCCTGGTACCAGCTACACGACCAGCATCCCCTGGTGTATTGCGCTGGCCACGCGTGAAATGGGGATGACGGTGGACGAGGCGGTGTGGGCGGCCACCCTCGGGGGTGCCCGAGCACTGCAGCGAGACGATATCGGGCACCTCGCCATCGGGGCGCGAGCCGACCTCGTGGTACTGGACGCTCCCTCCCACCTCTACCTGGCTTACCGGCCCGGCGTGCCGCTGGTGGCCGGGGTTTGGCGCGGCGCTCAACTGGCCTGGGCGGCCGAGCCCTACGCCTTCGGGCGATTTAAGCGGCCAGTAGGAACGCTTGCTCGTCTACTCGTCGGCGAACTGGTCGGGGTCATCGAGCTCCAGCCCAAGCTCGTTCAACTCTTTACGGTCAAGGAGCAACTGCTCATCGGGGCTCACATCGTCATCGTCGATGGCGTCGTCCACGAAATCCTGTTCCTCGCCGAGGTCATCCGAACTTGACATCTCGCTTCCTCCTTGCTCGCGTCCCGCAATCTACTGGTTGGGGCCGGCCCAACGGCCCGCGCACGCCCAGCCGGCCTCAGCCCGGCCCAGAGCATCCGGTTAGGGTAAAAGAGTGAGCCAGCTCGCTAATCAGTTCTCTACGCCTTCGGTAAGACAACTGGCCGCCGATGCGTCGAGCTGGTCAGCGCTCCCTCCACCGCGCGTGATCCCTGACGCACGCGAGCAGATTGCCGCTGCGGGCGGCCCAGACCGTCGCCTACTGGTGGTGGACGACGACGCCACCGGGTCGCAGGCCGTCCATGATGTCTCGATATTGCTCAACTTTGATATCGACCAGCTGGCAGAAGCTTTCCGTGACCCCGGCTCCTGTGCTTTTGTGCTGACTAATTCGCGCAGCCTCGACCCGGCTCACGCGGCCCAGCTCAATAGAGAAATTGGCACCGGGGCGCTGGCTTACTGCCAGTCTGCCGGGCTCCGCCTTTCGGTTGTGAGCAGGAGCGATTCCACCCTTCGGGGCCACCTGTTCGGCGAGGTCAGAGCGCTCAACGACGCCTACAAGGCGGCCATGGGCCGAGACTATGACGCCGTCTTGCTGGCTCCCGCCTATTTCGAGGCCGGTCGGGTAACGGTGGGGGACACCCACTGGGCCAGGGTGGCGGGCGAGTTTGTGCCGGTCGGGCAGACGGAATTCGCTGGCGATGCCAGTTTCGGTTACACGTCATCTGATTTGCGTCAGTTCGTAGCCGAGAAAAGCTCAGGAGAAGTGCAAGCTTCTGACGTCGTGAGTATCGGCATCGAAGACATCAGGTCCGGCGGTCCGGAGCGGGTGGAAGAGATCCTTGGCGGGTTGAGCGGTTTGCAGTTCGTGGTGGTGAACGCGTTGGAGTACGCGGACTACGAGGTCGTGGCGCTGGCGGCGACCAGGCTGGAGACGGCGGGAAAAACGTGGCTCTACCGCACGGCGCCGTCGTTTGTACCTGTCCTGGCTGGACTGGGACAGAAGGGCCCTCTGTCCGGGACGGAAATCTGGCTGGGGAAGAAGCGCCCGGGCCACGGCCTGGTGGTAGTGGGGTCGCATACGGCGCTGACCAACCAGCAAGTGGACTACGCCAAGGCTCACCATACGCTGGCCGAGGTCGAACTGGATGCGACGAAAGTGATGGACGCCGGGTCCCGCCAACGCCACGTCGAGGAGGTCGCCGGCCAGGTAGCCGCTTCGCTCGAGCACTCCAATGTGCTGCTTATGACCAGCCGCGCCGTGGTTAGCAGTGCCAACCAGGACGACGAGCTTTCGGTTGCTCGTCTTGTTTCCGTGGCCGTTACTGACGCGCTCGCCCCGCTCCGGGGCCGGGAGCCGGCCTGGGTCATAGCCAAGGGCGGCATAACCTCGCACGACGTCGCCGTTCAAGGTTTCGGTACCCGTCGGGCCGTCGTTGTCGGGCAGTTGGGCCGAGGCATTATCTCGGTCTTCAGGCTCGTGGCCGCCTCAGCGGGAGCGGTGGGCATGCCGTACGTCGTCTTTGCCGGGAATGTGGGCGACGAGGAAAGCCTTTCGCGGGCTATCGACCAGCTCGAGGCACCGATATGAAGGAGGTGTCGTGTGAAAATGGCTGCGGTCCAAAAAGCGCCGGCACGGCAACGGCAATGTTGACCGGTCCTCAAACCGGCAGGAATAGCTGATGGCTGAGGGGCTAAAAGTCGGTTGGGTCGGCTTGGGCGCCATGGGTGGCCCGATGGCGGGGCGGGTGGCGGCGGCCGGTTTTGAAGTCGTCGCTTATGACAAGGACCCGGACCGCCTCACGTCGGTGACCTCGTCCAGCGGTCTGAAACCGTCGGCCACCGCCGGAGGGACGGCCCCTAACGCTGACGTCATTGTCCTGATGGTCGCTACTCCCGGGCAAGCCGAGGAGGTGCTGTTTTCACCGGACGGCCTCGAGCCGTCTCTTCGTCCCGGCACCACCGTATTGGTCATGGCCACGGTAGGGCCGGACGCCATTTCCAGCTGGGTGCAGCGGCTCGCCCCGCGACTGGTCACGGTCGTCGACGCCCCGGTCTCCGGTGGCACAGCGCGGGCGCAGTCGGGCGACCTGTTGGCCATGGTCGGCGGAGACGAGAACGCAGTGCAGAAAGTCTCACCGTTATTGGAGACCATGGCCAGCAACACTGTGGTGGTGGGCCGGGAACCGGGCGACGGCCAACGGATGAAGCTCGTAAACCAATTGCTCTGCGGGGTGCACATTGCCGTAGCGGCCGAGGCCCTGGCGTTTGCTGAGGCGCTCGGGCTCGAGGCCCGGGAATGCTGGGAGGTCCTTCGGCACGGAGCGGCCGTGTCCTTTATGTTCGAGGACCGGGGCGCCCGGATGCTCGACGAGAATTTCCAACCTCCCCGAAGTGCGCTCGACATTTTCGTGAAGGATATGGGGCTGGTCCTGGGCGCCGCCCGTCAGTCGGGGTTTTCCACGCCCCTCGCTCAGGCCGCTGAGGAAATTTACCTGACTGGCCAACGAGCTGGCCTCGGGCGTCTTGATGATTCCGTCGTCATCGAGGTAATGCGCGGCCATTCGTGACCAGCGACCTTTGCGGGTCAATGCCTCTCGCCGTAACGCAAGAAAATGGTCAGCGCCGCTATAACCAGGGCCACGGCGCCGCCCACCTGCAGGACGTAGTACCCGGTAGCCGCCTCGTCCACGAGCACCTCGATGAAGGTCGTGGCTGAGAGGAGGACGGACATGGCGACCACCCTGGCCTTCAGGTCGTTGAGGTCGCGCATCTGCAACCACTCCGGCAAAGGCGAGCCCCCGGCCCGGGCTGTCCCCTGGCTGACGAACAGTTCATATAGCCCTATGGCCGCAATTAGCAGGGTGGCACCGATGAGGAACAGGTCGATTATCACCAGGAAATAGCTGACCTTGTCACCGACCGGGAGGGGATGGCGCACCACCTCCCGCAAGGCGTTGACGAACACATCGGTGCCGTAGGCAAAGGCCGATAGACGCGGAGAGGGCCAGCACTAATACCGGCACGGCCATGACCACGCGGGTTATGGAGATCCCGCGACTAAAGCCCCGATCGAGGAGCGATGGCGATGGCTCCGGGTTTTCAGGGGTCTTCGACGGCTCTGGCATTTTTCGTTTGTGCCCTTCCCGTTTGGCGTTGCCTTCGCAGCTGGGGCCGTCTCGGCCATCCCCGGTGCTGTTCTGCCCGCTCTAAGAGAATAGTTTTCGCGCCCGCAGGACCACGGCGTTCCCGGGGGTCAGGCCTAGGCGCGACAAGCGAGCCGGGCCGGCCTACAGTCGCTACGTGAGCACCAATCCCGAGGGGGACGAGGTTTCCGTCGAAGCCGCCGGCCGAGAAATGACTATCAGCCACCCAGGCAAAGTGCTGTTCCCTGAGCGCGGCGAGACCAAGCTCGACCTCGTCCACTACTACCAGGCGGTGGAAGAGCCCCTGATGCGGGCCATGGGCGGCCGCCCGGTACTGCTCCAGCGGTTCCCCAATGGCGCCACGGGGCCGTCGTTTTTCCAAAAACGTGTGCCTGAGCAGCGCCCGGACTGGCTGGAGACCGTGGTCGTGTCGACCCCGAACGGCACCACGTCTCAGGCCCTGGTGGCCCGTGACCTGGCCCATGTCCTGTGGGCGGTCAACCTGGCGTGCCTCGGCTTCCACGTTTGGCCGTCGCGGGCGGCGGACCCCGAACACGCCGACCAGCTGCGCATAGACCTGGACCCGACGCCGGGCGTCACGTTCCCTATGGTCCAGGAAGCCGCGCAAGAGGTCCGCGCCCTGTTCGAGCAGCTCGGCGTGGTGGCCCGCCCGAAAACGACGGGGAACCGCGGCATCCACGTGTTCGCCACCCTCCAGCCGCGATGGACCTCCTACGAGGTGCGTGATGCGGCGGTAGCGGTGGCCCGTGAGCTCGAGCGGCGACGCCCGGACCTCATAACTGCGGCGTGGTGGAAAGAGGAACGTGGCACCCGGGTCTTCGTCGACTTCAACCAGAACGCCCCGCACAAGACCATATTCGGGGCGTGGTCGGTCCGGGCCCGCCCCGGAGCGCAGGTCTCAACGCCCTTTGCCTGGGACGAACTGGACAACATCGTCCCCGACGAGCTCACGGTGGCCACCGTCCCCGACCGGGTGCGCCGCCAAGACGACCCGTGGGAGGTAATGGAGGACGAGCCGCAGTCGCTCGAGCCGGTGTTGGCCCTGCACCAGCGGGACCGCGCCGCCGGCCTCCTCGATGCCCCCTGGCCGCCGGTGTACCCGAAGATGCCCGGAGAGCCGCCCAGGGTGGCGCCCAGCCGGGCCAAGAAGCCTAAGGCCTAGCCCGCCGCCTCAGCCCACGAGGCTGATGAGTCATGCAAGTGCTGTACGGGTTGGCCGTGTAACCGTTGAACGGCTCGCACTCTACGAAGCCCAACTTGGCGTACAGCGAGCGGGCTGGGGCGAATGCACTCATGGTGCCCGTCTCCAGGCTGACCCGTTCATAATTGGAAGTAGCTGCGAAGGAGAGCAGGTGAGCCGCCATGGCCGACGCCACCCCCTGGCGCCTGGCCGCCTCGCTGGTATGCATCGATTTCAGCTCAGCGTGAGACCGGTCCAGTCGCTTCAAGGCCCCCACACCCAGGAGCACGCCATCCCGCCGGGCGCTGAAGAAGGTCACACCCGGCTCGAGCAGGCCGTCGACGTCGAGGGCATGTACGTGCTCGAGAGGGCTGGTGGCCCGGGCGAACTCCAGATGTGCTTGCAGCAGCACAATGACATCGCGGGACCGGGGGTCGTCGGGGGCGATGACAAGTTCAGGCATCACCGCCGCTGGCACCGGCGCCTCTGCCCCAGTACCTGGTTCAACGCCAACGTGGCCTTGCCCGCCGACCTGGGCTTTTCTCGGCAGCGCCATCGGGACCACGAGCGTAGCCGTTGGCCTGACAGGTCGCAGGAGGGCCTGTCACCCTTTGTAGCGCCAACGGCTACTGCCCGCGACCTGCGCGCGTCAGGGAACCGTCAGCGCGAACCGCGGCAGCTTGAACTCGGCGCCTGCGGGGTCCTTCACGGTGGCCAAGCGCCCATAAGGGGTGTCTTCGGGGGCGGACGTGACGGACCCACCCAAGGCCTCGATCTTGCCCGCGGTGGCGTCGATGTCCCCGACCTCCCAGTAGACAGCCCAGTAGGACGGCGCGCCCTCCGGGAGGAAGCCGGAGGCGTCCATGACCCCGGCCAGTTCGCCCTCGCCGGCCGGGTTGCGCATGGCCGAATAACGGAAGTCGCCGGTGTCACCCACGACAACGGTCTCCCATGCGAAGACGGAGCGGTAGAAGTCGAGGGCGGTGCTGTAGTCCCGGGTCAGTAGTTCGAACCAGCTGGGAGCGCCAGGCTCGTTCAACACGGTGAACCCGGGAAATGTCCCCGGTTGCCACGCGCCAATAGCTGCGCCCGTCGGGTCGACCAGGACCGCCTGGCTGCCGAGGTCGGCCACCGCCATGGGCGGGCTGACAACCTGCCCGCCCTCGGCCTCGGCCGTCTTGGCCGTCCGGGCGAGGTCATCGGTCGCCAGATAGACCTTCCAGGTGTTGTTGGCGCGGAGGTCGCCCATGTCCCCCATGCCGCCGGCGACGGGGACGCCGTTACGGGTGAACATGAAATAACCGCCGAACTCTGCGCTCGGCTCCTGCGCCTCCCAGCCGAAGATGTCGCTGTAAAACTTGCGGCTCCCCTCCACGTCCGACGTCCACAGGTCGGTCCAGCAGGGCGATCCCAAGGGGGCAGTCTCACGGTTTGGCATGTTGGCTCCTTTGTCCAGCTTCCGGTTTACTTGGTTAAACTCCACCGGGGCACAGAACTAATCGCTCCGCGCCGCGACCAGGACCGACAGCGACGTTGCGGCCTTGCGGCGTCGTGGCGTCGTGGCCGTCGTGGCGGCAAAAGCCGTGTTGCGGAGAGCGGCGGGCGGGCGCCGACCGGCCTGCCTTCCGTCACCGGCCGCCTTCCGCTTACCGGCGGCTTCCGTCACCTGGGTTTGGCCGGGCGGCACCGGGCCCGCCGGCGGAGCGGTCGCTATGATCCTCTCAATGGCGTTTCGCGGCTGGCCGGCAGAGGCCATCGAGTTCTTCGAGGGCCTCGAAGCCAATAATTCGAAAAGCTTTTGGCAGGCGAACACCAAGGTTTACGAGGACACCGTTAAGCGCCCCATGGTGGCGTTGCTCGCTGAACTCGAAAGCGAGTTTGGGCCAGGCAAATTGTTCCGGCCCTATCGGGACGTGCGGTTCAGTAAGGACAAATCGCCGTATAAAACGAATATCGCCGCCTCCGTGGGCTCCATCGGGTTATGTAACTTTATCGGCGGACGGGCTGGGCGTGGGGTCCGGTATGTACATGATGGCCCCGGACCAGTTGGAGAGGTTCCGAAATGCCGTCGCCGGAGAGCAAAGCGGTGCCGCTCTCATGTCTGTCGTCAGCGCCATCAGGGAGCAAGGCTACGCCTGTGCGGTCAACGATTCGCTCAAAACCGCGCCCAAGGGCTATCCCAAGGACCACCCTCGGATCGAGTTGTTGAGAGGCAAGGGGATCACGGTTTGGCAATTGTGGCCGCCGGCGGCCTGGTTGGGGACGAGCAAGGCCAAAGAGCGCGTCGTGACCGTTTTGCGAGCCGCCGTCCCGCTCAACGAGTGGCTGTCGCAGCATGTCGGCCAGAGCGCGCTGGCCACCACTCGAGGGTGAACGCGTCCGGCACTTGTAGCCTGCCGGCATGACGGTTCCGCCCGACTCGGGCCCGGCCCTCGAGCCGCCCATCGTCAGCCCGGAGTGGCTGGCCGAACACTACGACGAAGTGGTGGTAGCAGACGTGCGTTGGTACCTCGACGGCCGGTCGGGCTATGACGCTTACTTGAAGCAACGCCTGCCCGGGGCCGTATTCGTCGACCTCGACCGGTGCCTGTCCGGCCCGCCGTCAGTCGAGGAGGGCCGCCATCCGCTCCCCACCCCGGCCGACTTCGCCTTGGCCATGAGTTCGCTGGGCATAGCCAGTGGGGCCAGGGTGGTCGCTTACGACGATGACGGTGGCCGGATCGCCGCCCGTCTCGTGTGGCTCCTGCGTGTCGTCAGGCCAATCCGCGTCGCTGCTCGATGGGGGGATCGACGCGTGGCCGGGCCCGTTCCAAAGCGGTCCGCTCGTAGATCAGCCGTCCGGAGACCGGGCCGCACGCCCCGCCGGCGATTTCGAGGTGCGCCCAATGGCCGGCCAGTCGTCTGGCCAGTGCGGACGAGGTTGTGTCCGCGACCATCGTGCTCGATGCCCGTGCGCCCGAGCGGTACAAGGGCGAGGTCGAACCGGTCGATCCCAGAGCCGGCCATATCCCTGGCGCAATCAATGCCCCGACGGCCGGCAACCTGGACGAAAAGGGGCGCTTCAAGTCGCCGGAGGCACTGCGGTCGGCATACCGGGACCTCGGCGTCGACCCCGGCAGTACCCCGGTGGTGTACTGCGGGTCGGGCGTCACCGCCTGCCATGACCTGCTGGCCCTCGAGCTGGCCGGTTTGGGCGCCGGCCGTCTTTACCCGGGCTCCTGGTCCCAGTGGAGCGCCGACCCGGCTCGGCCCATCGAATAGACCTACCGAACGGGCCCGTCAAATGGGCCCGTCAAATAGGCCCATCGAAAAGGCCCGTAGAAGAAAGTCGTCGAACAAACCAATCGAAGCGAGGCCGGTCACATTTGGCCGTCGAACTCGGCACCAGAAAATAGTTGACGACGGCACCATATAGCCCGAGGACCAGCCTAGGTTGACCAGGGCCCAGGGCAATCACTACTCGAAGCGAAGGGAGCCACCTTGCCCCGCATGTTCCCCAGCCTGCACGTTCACAACCTTCCGGCTCGTTTGGCCACAGGCGCGTACATCCTCCACTCCGGCCTCGACAAGTGGCACGGCTCTGAGGAACAGGCGGCCGGTGTGCATGGTATGGCCACGGGCGCTTACCCGTTCCTTCGCGATATTCCTCCGCCGAAGTTCTTGCGCATGCTGGCGATAGGTGAAATCATCACCGGAGCCTTGCTGATCGCCCCAATACCCAACAGAATGGCGGGACTGGCCCTGACTTTCTTCAGCGGAGCGTTGATCACTATGTACCTTCGCACTCCATCCCTCCACGAGCCCGGCAGTTTTTGGCCGAGCCGGGCCGGGATTGCGGTAAGCAAGGACATCTGGATGGTCGGTATCGGCCTGGGCCTCCTTATCGAACAGCGGTCGCCAGCCAAGGCGCCAGCCGGGGCGGAATGACATGAACGGGTGGCCGGCGCGACCGGTTATTTACGAGGTCAATACGGCCGTTTGGCTCGACGAAAAGTCGCGGGCGGCCGGCCGCCGGTTGACCCTGGCTGAGATCGCGCCCGCCGATTGGGACTCCATCACCCCGGCCGGGGCAGACGCGGTATGGCTGATGGGTGTCTGGGAGCGCAGCCCCGCTGGCCTGGCTGTAGCCAATGCCAACGAGGAACTGCAGCAGTCGTTCCGCCAGGCCCTGCCCGATGTGCACCCCGAAGACATCATCGGGTCGCCGTATTGCGTGCGGCGCTACGTCGTTGACGAGTCCTTTGGCGGCCCGCAAGCACTGGCAAAGGCGAGGCAAGAGCTGGCGGACAGAGGCGTCCGGCTCGTGCTCGATTACGTCCCTAACCACGTGGCCCCCGACCATCCCTGGACAAGCGAGCACCCCGAGAGGTTCGTGCGCGGTGGGCAGAACGACCTCGACGCTGACCCGGCGTCGTGGATCTCGGTCGGCGGGCAAGTCTTGGCCCGGGGCCGCGACCCTTATTTTCCCGCGTGGCCCGACGTTGTCCAGCTCGACGCATTTTCGCCGGCCCTGCGCAAAGCCACGGCCGAGACACTGGCCGACATCTCCGACCAGTGCGATGGGATCCGGTGCGACATGGCCATGCTCTTGACCAACGACGTTTTTTCCAGGACGTGGGGCGGCCGGACCGGGCCCCGCCGGCGGAGGAGTTTTGGCCCACGGTCATCGGCGTCCTGCGCCAACGCCATCCCGAGACGGTGCTAATCGCCGAGGCTTACTGGGACCTCGAATGGGAACTGCAGCAGCAGGGTTTCAATTTCTGCTACGACAAGCGGCTCTACGACCGGCTCCTGGCCACCGAGCCCAGCGCCGTACGGGGCCATCTAAGAGCGGACATCGGCTACCAGTCCCGGCTGCTCAGGTTCCTCGAAAACCACGACGAGCCTCGCGTGGCCGAGCGCATGCCCCCCGAGGCGGAGCGAGCGGCTGCCATCGCCATCGCCACCCTTCCGGGGGCGACGATGTGGCACGAGGGCCAGTTCGAGGGCCGCCGGGTCCGGCCCCCGGTCTTCCTGGCGCGGCGTCCAGACGAGCCGGCGGACCAGTCTCTGGCTTCGTGGTACCGCTCGCTCGTGGAGGCCATAGGAGCAAGCGGCATGCGTGAGGGCGAGTGGCGTCAGCTCGATGTCACCGGATGGCCCGACAACCAGAGCTGCGCCAATTTGCTGGCCTGGTCCTGGTCTGGTGGGGGCGCTGGCGGCGCGAGCAACCGCTTCGTGGTCGTGGTCAACCTTTCGGACGCGCCCGCTCAGGGCCGGGTGGGGCTGCCCTGGGCCGACATCGGCGCTCGGTCGTGGCAGTTCACCGACCTGGTCGAAGAAACGGGCTTCGATCGTGACGGCGCCGAGCTGCAAAGCGAGGGTTTGTTCGTATCGCTCGACCCGTGGCAGGCCCACACGCTGGCCCTGCGATAACGAGGTCTGGCTGACTCTCGCAAAACGGCATTTCACCGGCGGTAGTTGACGGCGCTCTCCGAACGGCTGCAAAATAGTTCGATAGCCGAACTATCTGGCTTACACTGGGTGCGTGAGCTCGAGCCCTTCGACAACCGCGCCAACCACGCAGGAGACCACCGCCTCCTCAGCAACCACGCCGGACCTGCCGACCCCTTCGGTCGAGGCCATCCGCGCTCTAGCCCGCAGCTCGCGCCTTTTGGAGCGCGCCTCGGGCGAGGTCAACCTGGCCCACTACCGGGTGCTGGCGGCTATCGCTTCCGGTGACCAACGGGCGTCGCGTATTGCCACCAAACTGGCGCTCGGCAAACCGACCATCAGTGCCAGCGTGGAGTCGTTGTGCAAGCGTGGGCTGCTGGCCCGGGCCGGGGTGGCCGGCGACCAGCGGGCCGCTGCGCTCCAGCTGACGTCCGAGGGCGAGCGCTGGCTCAGCACTGTAGAGACGGCCATGGCTGCGTGGCTGGACGACGTCTGCGCCAAGACCCCGAACCCCGGGCAAACGCTGCGCGCCCTCGTGTCGATGGGAGAAGCCATTGAGCAAATGGCTGTAGAAAGCTTCGTCGAAGGGGTTAGGTGACGACGGAGACGAACGACGTCCGCCAGGCTGGCCCTAATTCCGGATGGGTGCGGCGCCTGTGGGGCTACATGCTCCGCCACCGCCGCGATGTCTACATTTCCCTGGCCGCAGCCGTGCTCGGCAGTGTGTGCCAGACGGTTGTCCCGCTGGTCGAGCGCCAGATCATCGACAATGTGATCATCGTCCCCCGGTCGCCGCTATGGCCGTGGGTCCTGCTGCTCATCGCGCTGGCCGTGGCGGCGTTCTTTTTCGCCTACGTACGCCGTTACCGCGGCGGCCGGGTGGCGCTCGGGGTCCAGTTCGACCTGCGCAACGACATGCACGACCACCTGCAGTCGATGGACTTCGACAACCTCAACCGGATGCCCACCGGACAGCTGGTGGCCAGGGCCAACTCGGACACCACTCTCGTGCAAGGCCTCCTCAGTTTCTTCCCCATCATGAGCGGCAACGTTTTGCTGATGGTGGTCTCCCTCGTCCTGATGATCTACCTCTCGCCCTTGCTGGCGATAGTGAGCGTGGTGGTGGCGCCCGCCCTGCTCATCGTTTCCTACCGGATGCGCTGGAAAATCTTCCCCGCCACATGGGACGCACAGCAACGAGAAGGCGACGTCGCCCAGGTGGTCGACGAGGACGTCAACGGCGTGCGGGTCGTAAAAGCTTTCGGCCAGGAGCACGCCGAGCTAGGGCGGGTAGTAAAGGCGTCCAAAACGCTCTACGGCTCCCAGATGCGAGCCGTCAGGCTCCAGTCTCGATATCAGCCGCTGCTGGAGGCCATCCCCACCATCGGGCAGGTGAGCATCCTGGCCTTCGGCGGCTGGCTGGCTCTACAGGGTGAGATCACTCTCGGCACTTTCCTCGCCTTTTCCACCTATATCGCCCAGTTGATGGCCCCCGCCCGCCAGCTGGCCGGCGTCCTCACCATTGGCCAGCAAGCCCGGGCCGGCATTGAACGTATCTTCCAGCTCCTGGACCTCAAGCCCGCCATCGTCGACCCACCGGCGCCTATCGAACTGCCGAGGCTAAGAGGCCAGATCGATTTCTCCGACGTCAGTTTTGCCTACGGCCAAGGCCACCCGGTCCTCCAGGGGTTCGACCTCCACATCAACGCCGGGGAAAGAGTGGCCATCGTCGGCGCCAGCGGGAGCGGCAAGTCCACTGTGGCCATGCTGGTTTCTCGCTTCTATGACCCGTCCACGGGCTCCGTGTCGGTCGACGGCTACGACGTGCGTGATGTGGCGCTGGCGTCCTTGCGCCGTCAGGTCGGCGTGGTTTTCGAAGAGAGCTTCCTGTTCTCCGATACGGTGCGGGCCAATATCGCCTATGGCCGCAGCGATGCCACCGACGAGCAAATTGTGGCTGCCGCCAAAGCGGCCCAGGCCCACGAATTTATAGAAGCGCTCCCGGACGGCTACGAAACCTTGGTCGGTGAGCGCGGCCTCACCCTCTCCGGCGGCCAGCGGCAAAGGATCGCCCTGGCCCGGGCCCTTCTCTACGACCCGCGCATCCTCATCCTCGACGACGCCACCAGCGCCATCGACGCCAACGTCGAGGAGGCTATTCATGACGCGCTCCGTGAGATTATGGCCGAGCGCACTACGGTGCTTATCGCCCACCGTCGCTCGACCCTGCACCTGGCCGACCGCATCGTCGTTATGGAAGCCGGGCGAGTGGTGGGCGAGGGCAGCCACGAGGAGCTGATGGCGACCAGTGCTCGTTACCGGTCTTTGTTGTCCGGGCTCGAAGAAAGCCTGGCCGCCCAGGTCGGTGACCGTATCGAAGCACTGGCGGCCATTTCTTCCGGCGCCGGCCGGGATGTGGTCACCGCTTCGGCCTGGGCCGCTCGAGATGGCACCAACGGGGCCGAGGCCGGCAAACGGAGCAACGCTCCCGCTCGTAGCGTTGGCCCGCCCAGTATTGGCCCCGGTCTGGGTGGCGGAGGTGGGGGATGGCGGCTGAACCTGGCCCCCACCCCCGAGCTATTGGCACGCGTCGACGCCCTGCCCCCGGTGCGGGATGTCCCGGTCGTCGACGTCGAAAAAGAGGCTGTCCAGGACAGGCGTTTCAGCTTGCGCCGGTTGCTGAACGAGTTCCGCATGCCGCTGCTGGCCGGGCTGGTGCTCGTGGTCCTCGACGGCCTGGCTGCCCTGGCCGGGCCGGTGCTGGTAAAAGAGGGCCTGGACAGCGGCGTGGCGCATGGGTCGTTGGCGGTCTTGCTTATGGTTTCCGGGATTTACCTGTTCGTCGTCCTGGCGGACCTGGTCGTCGAGATCGGTGAGACCTTCGTTACCGGTCGAGTGGCGCAGCGGATCATGCTTTCATTGCGCATCCGGATTTGGGCCCAGCTACAACGGCTCTCGCTCGATTACTACGAGCGGGAAATGGCCGGCCGCATCATGACCCGTATGACCACGGACGTCGACCAGTTCGAGTCCCTGATCGAAAACGGCCTGTTGTCGGCCCTGGTGGCCATGGTCACCTTCGTCGGCGTTGGCATTGCCCTCGTGGTGATCGACCCCTTATTGGGTTTATGCACCCTCACCGTCGTCGTGCCGTTGTCCATCGCCACCGTGGCTTTCCGCCGGAAAGCGGCCCGCCTGTACGACCTTTCGAGAGAACGTGTAGGCATCGTCAACGCCGACTTCCAAGAGAGCGTGTCAGGCGTGCGCGAATCGCAGGCGTTTGTACATGAGAAGTTGGCGGAGGAAAAGTTCCACCGGCTAGGCCGGGACTACCTGGAATCGCGGGTAGCCGCGCAGCGTCTCGTGGCCACTTATTTCCCCTTCGTACAATTCCTCTCCGGCGTCGCCGACGCCATCGTGCTCGGTGTGGGCGCCGGTCTCGTGGCCAGAGGCCAGTTGACCTCCGGCGCCCTGATCGCGTTCATCCTGTACATCGACCTGTTCTTTTCACCCATCCAGCAGTTGTCCCAGGTGTTCGATTCCTGGCAGCAGACGCGGGTGTCAGTGCGCCGTGTAGGCGAGCTCATGCAGCTCGAGACGCGCACGCCTCAGGCCGCCAACCCTCTAGAGCCCGGCCGCCTGGTAGGAGCGCTGACGCTCGACGACGTGCGCTTCGCCTACCCGTCGGCGCCGTCGCGGCCCACCGAGGATGGCGCCGGGGGATCTCCGGGGGTAAAACCAAAAAGCCGTCCGGCGGCCAAGGCGCCCGAGGCCCTGCGCGGCATCGATTTACAGGTGGCACCGGGAGAAACCATCGCCTTGGTCGGCCAAACGGGCGCAGGCAAATCGACCGTTATGAAGCTGTTTGCCCGCTTCTACGACCCCGATGGTGGCCGGGTAAGGGTTGACGATTACGACTTGCGGGAGCTGGATCTGAGCGCTTTCCGGCACCAGCTCGGCTATGTCCCGCAGGAGGCCTTTCTTTTCTCGGGGACGGTGCGTGACAATATCGCCTATGGGCGTCCGGGAGCTTCCGACGCCGACGTAGAACGGGCCGCCCGGGCCGTGGGTGCCCACGATTTCATTGCCGGGCTCCCGGGCGGTTACCTCCACGAATTGTCTGAGCGAGGGCGGTCGCTCTCCGCCGGCCAACGACAGCTAGTGGCGCTGGCGCGCGCCGAACTGGTTGACCCGGCCGTACTTCTTCTAGACGAGGCCACCTCCAACCTCGACCTGGCCACCGAGGCCCGGGTGGTCGCCGCCATGCACCAGGTGTCCCGCGACCGCACGACCGTCCTCATCGCCCACCGGCTGCAGACGGCGCAATCGGCGGACCGGATAATTGTCCTGGACCACGGCCGGGTAGCCGAGGTCGGCACGCACGATGAACTGCTCGAGCGAGACGGCAAGTACGCCGCTATGTGGGAGGCGTTCGAATTGGTCGGGCAGGGCGCCGCCAGCGTGTGAGCCAGCCTTTCACCGGCGGGTCAGGCCAGCCGGAGCACAATGGCGTCGGTCGGCGTGAGGCCCAGCGCCTCGCAAATAGACGGCGTGGGGCACACGACCGCCTCGAACCCGGTCATTCCCGCCGGGAGCTTCTGGCCCACCCAGGTCATGCCGGCATCCTGCGTGCGTAGGGCCACGCCGGCCTGACCCGAGCGGTCGACGCCCACGGCCTCGCAGACCGAGCTGGAGGGGCACGAGATGGCGTCGAGAACGCCTGTGCCGGGCGGGAGCCGTCCGATTACCCAGTTTTTACCGCCGTTTTTGGTGACGAGGGCGGTGCCGGCCCGTTCTGACCGGGTGCCGCCGACCGCATCACAGTCCAAGGTCGAAGAGCAGGCCATGGCGTTAAGAGTGCCCGTCCCGGGCGGGAGGGCTTGGTCGGCCCAACGGGTGCCGCCGTCTGAGGTGCCAACCACCACACCACCGGAACTGGCGCGCACGCCCACCGCTTCGCAAACCGAAGCCGAACGGCAGGCGACCGCGTTCAGACCGTCGACCCCGGCAGGCAGTTTTTGGCTCACCCAGTCGGCGCCCGCGTCCACCGTGCGCAGCGCCACGCCCCCTCTCTCGGAACTGCGCACGCCGACGGCTTCGCAAATAGACGGCGACGGGCAAGACAAAGCGTTCAAAGCGCCGGTACGAGCGGGCAGCTTCTGGTGGGCCCAGCCCGCCGGCGAGCCACGCGTCGAGCCCGCGCCCCGGTCCGGGATGTGGAGGGCGTAGCCGCCCGACCCGAACGGGTTGCCGCCGGCCGCCTCGCACCACGATGTGGTGGCGGGGCAGGCCAACCCGGTGCCGCCGAAATAGCCGACGCCGGGGGAGACGCCGTTGCTTTCCCATGCCCGGCCGCCATTTTGGCTTACGAACGCGATCCCGGTGGACCCGGACGCGCCGACTCCGGCCGTCTCGCAGTCAGTAGCCGACGTGCACGCCAGGGCACTGAGGGCATCGATACCGGGGAGGCCCTCGGTTTCCCAGGTCGAGCCGCCGTTGGTGGTATGTACGGCGTCGCCGGCCGAACCGGAAGGGTTGCCCCCCACGGCCTGGCATATGAGTGCCGATGTGCAGTCCACGCTGTTGAGCGCGCCAATGCCAGCGGGCATGTGCTGGATGGCCCAGGTCCGGCCGCCATCAGTGGTGCGCAGGGCATCGCCGGAGTACCGGTCGGCGCTGCGCCCGACGGCTTCGCAGGTAGATGCGACGCAGCTGATGGCCTCTATTCGGCCCGTGGGGGCCAGCGGCTCGGTGACCCAATGCCGGCCGGCGTCGGTGGTGCCCAGCACCTTCCCGGCCGATGCGCTGGCGTCAAGCCCCCCGGCCTGGCAAACGGACGCGGACGGGCACGCCACGGCGGCGAGCCCGCCGGTGCCGGGCGGCAACTTCTGGACCGTCCAGGTGGCACCGCCGTCAGTGGTAAGCAGAGCTACGCCGGCGAAGTGCCGCGTCCCCGTGCCGACCGCCTCGCACTCGGTAGGCGACGGGCAGGCGACGGCGCCGAGCCCACCCACTTTCGGCGGCAGTTTCTGCGCCACCCACGTCTGGCCCCCGTTGACGGTCCGCATGGCGCTGCCGGCAATCCCCGACGACGTCTCGCCTACGGCTTCACAGATGGACGCGGTGGGGCAGGCCAGGGCGTCGAAAAAACCGGTGCCCGACGGTGGTTTTTGAGCCGTCCAGGTTTCACCGCCGTCGCTGCTGCGCAGGGCCACGGAGGCGAAGCCGGCGTAGGTCCCGCCCACTGCCTCGCACACCGACGTCGACGGGCAGGCTACGGCGCCCAGGCTGCCGGTGGCCGGCAACTGTTTGTTGGCCCATCTCTTACCACCGTTCGTGCTGCGCAGCGCGTCGCCCACCGAGGTGGTGGCGTTGGCGCCCACCGCCTCGCACACCGACGGCGACGGGCAGGAGACGGAGGCCAGGCTAAAAGGGGAAAAGGCGAACCTGGCCACGATGGACCAGGCCGGCGCCGAGGTATGCGGCACCGTCTGGGCCGCCGCTTCGGCGACGAGCAGCGGGGGGAGGCCGGCGCCGGCCCCGTTCAACGAGGTCAGCGCGGCGGCGAGGAGGACAACTCGACCGAGAACAGGTCGAACGAGAACGGGTCGAACGAGAACAGGGCGAACGAGAAGAGGTCGAACGAGCCATGACCTCGGTACACCTGGCACTTGGGGGCGATATCTCATCGTGGGTAGAGAGCCACGGTATTACGCGCCATTGTCCGGTGCGGGTTCGGGCTAGACCTCGAAGCGCGTGGAGCGGCGCATGGCCCACCTTCTGGGCGACGCTTCTGCTTCTGGGCGCGCTCCCTGCTTCCGGTCGCGTTTCCTGTTCAATTTCAACAAAAACGTCGCCCAGATGGACGTACTGCACCCGGAAACGCCAGTCGCGACCAGAAAGACCCGGAAGTAGCGTCCGGGCTGCCTTTTTCCTCTGGACCACCCTCAGTCCCACCGGAAGAACCGGCCGACGCTACCGCGAAAACAACGGCGTAACCGGCCAGCACACCCAGCCCCACGGGGTGTGGCCAGCGGCCCACCATCGTGTCCTGGATGGCTTGCACGGCGGCGCCCAACGGGGTGTAGCCACCGATTTGGCGCACTACCTCCGGCATCGTCGCCTGGGGCGTCCACAACCCGGCGAAGAACATCATGGGCAGGAAAATGATGGCGCCCACCGCTCCCGCCACCCGCCCATTGGGGGCCAGCGCCGCGATCAGCAAGCCGAGGGCGAGCATGGCTGAGGCGACCAGCACCACGCTGACGGCAAAGCCGGCGAACTGCCTGGGCAGGCCGACGCCAAAGGCAACCCGGCCCACGGTCAGCAGACCGATAGTCGCGGTCAGGGCTACGCCCAGGTTGACCAGGAGCTGAGCACCGAGGACGCGCGCCCGCCCCTACGGGCGTGGTGTCGAGCCGGCGCAGGATGCCGCGTTCCCGATAGCTGGCCAGGACGGTGGGCAGCGATTGCATGGCGAAGGTGGCCGTAACGAAGGCGATCAATATCGGCTCGTACACGGCTACCAACCGGAGCCCGCCAAGCTGCGGTCTGGGCCACCGGCGGAGAGCCCATCACAGTGAGCAGGACCATGGGTACTGCGATGCCCCGAAACAGGGGAGCGGTTCGCGAAGCAGGAGTTTGGCTTCTACCAGCGCCAGCCTCCTAAAGGCGTGCGGAGCGAGTGGGAGCGATGTTGACGGTGGCGGTCATTGCAGTTGTTCCTCCTTGTCGATTGCCCCGCGGCTGGGGGCCTTGTCTGCGGTGCCCGGCTCATGCCGTCAGGGCCACGAACACGTCCTCGAGGTTGGGTTGGCCCACCTGCAACTGCTGTGCCATGACACCCTTGGCGGCCAGCGTGGAGGCGATGGCGCTCACCATGTCGCCGGCGCCGGTCACGGACACCACGTCGCCGTGCCGGGTGAGGCCGGCCACCTCCGGCAGGTCGAGCAGCAAACGGTCGTCGAAGGGGGCGGAGGGACGGAAACTGGCCCAGCACTCGCCTCCGAGGTTGGCGGTCAGCGTGCCCGGTTGCCGACTGCCACTACCCGTCCAGCGTTGATGACCGCCACCCGGTCGCAAAGGCGTTCCGCCTCTTCCATGAAATGGGTGACCAGAAGGACGGTGACGCCCTGGCCACGCAGGTCTTCGACCAATGCCCAAGCATT
Source organism: uncultured Acidimicrobiaceae bacterium (assembly GCA_963749305.1). Taxonomy (GTDB): domain Bacteria; phylum Actinomycetota; class Acidimicrobiia; order Acidimicrobiales; family Palsa-688; genus Fen-671. The sequence continues at coordinate 610,875 of CAVVMN010000004.1, read as the reverse complement.
GCGCCGGGCGGTGGGGTCCAGCCCGGTCGTAAGCTCATCGAGCACCGCCACTCGCGGCCGCCCGATCAAGGCCAGCGCGATCGACAGCCGTTGCTTCTGGCCGCCGGAGAGCTTCTTGTACCGGGTGCGCCGCGTACCAGCCAGGCCGAGGCGTTCCAGTAAGGCATCGGCGTCAGCGGGCGCCTTGTAGAACGAGCGGTACAGCCCAATCGCCTCGCTCACGGTCAGCTTGTCGGGCAGCTGGCTTTCCTGCAGCTGGGCGCCGACCTGTTGACGAAGCTCGTCGCGGTCGAGGCGAGGGTCGAGGCCGAGCACACGGACGGTGCCCCGGTCGGGCCGGCGCAGGCCCTCCACGCACTCCACGGTGGTGGTCTTGCCGGCACCGTTCGGCCCCAGCACGCCAAATATCTCGCCTTCGTCAACGCTAAAACTGACGTCGTCCACGGCGACCTTCGCGCCATATTGCTTGTGAAGGCGCTGGATTTCGATGGCAGTCATGCCAGGTCTCCGGTGCGCGACCTCTTGTCCCTGCTTGTTTGGCCGCTCCGTGGCCGGACATCTCGTCGCTCGAACGTAAATGGTCATGTCTGCATAATCACGTGGGCGGCGGCAGCTCGGGCATCAGCATCGAGTCGGTTCCTCGCTCGACCAATGTCTATGCCACCTCGACTTTGGTCGGTGTTGACCTGGTGCCGCCGGTCTTAGGCTTGGCCATGTGAAGGCAGACGTGGCCGCAGTGGCACAGAACGGCTCGTCGGCCGCGGCACCCGGGCGACCGGTCGGTCGGCGGGACCGGCGGCGGACCGGGTGCGGTCATCACCGCCTGGGTGGTGATTGCCGTCGGCGCACTGACCGGGCTAACGCTCTGGGGCCAATTCACTTCAGGGGCCTCCACCGGGATGCTCATCCTCGATGTCTCGGTCGGTGTGGCCAGTTGCGCGCTGATGCCGGTCACTTTGCGATGGCCGGTGGCCGGAGCGCTGGCCTTGAGCGTGCTGGCCGCGCTGTCGGCCGCCGCCACGCCGGCCGCCACCGTGGCCGTTTTGTTCGTCGCCCAGCGTCGACGTTTCGCGGTGGCCGTAGAAGTGGCGGTCGTCGGCATCGTCGCGCACGCCATACGCGGCGCCTGGCGCCCATTCAGCGGCTTGTCTTACGGCTGGTGGCTCGTCCTGGTGGTGGTGGCCTACGCCGCGCTGGTGGGCTGGGGAGCGCTCACCCAGGCCCGCCAGGCCGCTTATCCAGTCTCTACGCGAGCGGGCCGAACGGGCCGAGGCCGAACAGGACCGCCGGGTGAACGAGGCCCGCGCCCAGGAACGTGCTCGTATCGCCCGCGAAATGCACGACGTCCTGGCCCACAGGCTCTCTTTGCTGGCTACTTATCTCCGGGGCCATGGAGTACCGCCCAGATTCATCCCCCGAACAGTTGTCGCGAGCCGCCGGTGTCATCCGTTCCGGAGCCCACCAGGCACTGGAGGACCTGCGCCAAGTGATAACGCTCTTGCGTGAGGACCAGCCCGACGACGGCCAAACCCTCCAGCCGTCCTCAGCCGGGGCTGAGCGACCTCTCCCGACTGGTGGAGGAGTCCCGTGCTACCGGTACTCGCGTGGAAATGCGCAACGAACTCTGTGACCCCGAGGCGCTGCCGGCCTCGACCGGGCGGACGCTGTACCGGGTGGTCCAGGAGGGCCTCACCAATGCCCGCAAGCACGCCACCGGCCAGCCGGTCGATGTGGTGCTCAGCCGGTGAGCCGGGGGGCCAGCTGCGTATTGACGTCACCAACGAGGTACACCGGAGGCCCGTCTCGCCCACCGTCCGCCCCCGGTGCCGGGACCGGGCCTGATCGGGTTGGCCGAGCGAGTCGGGCTCGCCGGTGGCCAGCTGGACTACGAAACGACGGCTGCCGGCCAGTTCCGGCTACGAGCCCGGCTGCCTTGGCCGGCGTGACCGGCGACCCGACCGTGACCGAGTGCCCCGACGTGACCGGCGACGGCCGACCGTGACCGGCCCCGCTGAACCCGTCCGCGTCCTGATAGTGGACGACGACGCCCTCGTGCGAGCCGGGCTCTCCATGATGCTCGACGGGTCCGACGGCATCGCTGTCGTGGGCGAGGCGGCCGACGGAGACCAGGTCGGACAGGCCGTCGACACGTTCAGCGCCAGATGTGGTGCTGATGGACCTGCGCATGCCACGCGTCGACGGGATCGTCGCTACCGGCTGGGTGCGCAGCCGCCCACGCCCGCCCGAAGTCATCGTGCTGACCACCTTCGACGCCGACGAAAACGTCGCTTCGCGCCCTGCGGGCCGGGAGCCAGCGGGTTCCTGCTGAAGGACTCGCCGCCGGCAGAGATCGCCGCCGCCGTCCGGAGGGTGGCGGCCGGCGACCCGATACTGTCACCGCAGATCACCCGTCGCCTTATGGACCGCGCCGCGATGGAGGGGGCCGTCCGCGACGACGCCCGTTCGGCACTTGACGCCCTCAGCCCGCGGGAGCGGGAAGTGGTCCTCGCCATAGCTCAGGGCCGGACGAACGCCGAAATCGGTGCCGAACTGGCCATGAGCGTCCCCACGGTCAAGGCTCATATCACCCACATCCTGACCAAGCTCCAGCTCACGAACCGCACGCAGATCGCCCTCCTGGCTCACGACGCCGGCCTGGCCTGAGCGTAGGCACCGGCGAGCACCGGTCGGCTGGACGGCACCGCGCAAGCGCCCCCGGTGGCAGCTCAGCCCCTAGACAGGGAACGTATGTTCGACTAGCGCTGGCCTTATGGCCGATAACAGGGCGGCCACCATCCTCCACGCCGACCTCGACGCCTTTTATGCCTCCGTCGAGCAATTGCTCGACCCCTCGCTCCGACGGCGGCCCATCGCCGTCGGCGGCGGCGTAGTGCTCGCCGCTTCCTACGAGGCCAGGTCGTTCGGGGTCTCGGCCGGTATGCCGGGTTGGCGCGCCCGTCAGCTGTGCCCGGGCCTCATGTTCGTGCCCGGGCATTTTCGCGAGTACCAGCGCCTCGGTGACGAGGTGATCGAGGTCCTGGGGGATTTCACTCCCGTGGTCGAGAGGATCTCGATCGACGAAGCCTTCCTCGATGTGGCGGGGGCCATCCACCTCTTCGGCCCACCCGCCAAGATCGGTGCCGCCATCCGCGGACGCGTCCGGCAAGAGATCGGGTTGCCCCTATCCGTCGGTGTGGCTCGGACCAAACACCTGGCCAAAGTGGCGTCGCAAGTAGCCAAGCCCGACGGGATAGTGGTGGTACCAGCGGATGGCGAGCGCGCTTTCCTCGAGCACCTGCCCGTGGGGCTCTTATGGGGCGTCGGCCATGTTCGTCAGGCCCAGCTGGCTGGCGCCGGCATCCACACAGTGGGCCAACTGGCCGCGGTCCACCCTGACGTCCTCGACAACCTGCTGGGTAAGGGTACGGGCGGGAAATTGTCGGCACTGGCCAGCAACTTCGACCCCCGCCGCGTAGAGGGGGGGCGGCGGGCGTCGTCGATCGGCGCCCAGGCCGCTCTCGGCCGCCGGCTGGCCACGACAGAGCTGCTCCACTCAACCCTCGGCTACCTGGCCGACCGCGTGGCCGGGCGGTTGCGGGCGGCGGACCGGGCGGCGCGGACAGTGACCGTCCGGGCCCGGTTCACGGGCATGCGGTCGGTGACGCGGTCTGTGACCGTGCGACCGGCGATTTCCCAAACCTTGACGCTCACTGAACTGGCCGTCGAATTAGCCGTGACCGCGCTTGAACAAAACCGCCGCGAACGAGAGTTGACCCTGCTGGGTGTCTCGGTGTCCAACCTCGTGGAGCCGGCTCTACAGCTCGAGCTGCCCTTGACGGCGGGCGGGCGGGGAGGCGTCATCGCGGGCAGACCGAAGGACCCCGCGGGCACGGCCCGATGGCTGCTGGACCGCTCGGTTGATGGGGTGCGGGCCAAGTTCGGCCATAATGCAGTGGGTTATGCCACCGTCGTGTTCTCGAACACGGACCGCGTGCCTGAGGCATTCAGGGAGTTAGCCGAGCACGACCCCAGTCGCTAAATAGCACGCAATGCAAGGAGGTCCCGTTATCTAGCCCGGGGGCTTAGGTCCTCGGCCGCTGTCCCGGTCCCATTCCGGGCCCGTCCCGCCGTGCGGGAGCCATCGGTCGAGGACGAACCAGACGGCTCTTACGGCAACGTCCTCGGCGTTCCAGAAACGGTGCGGGCTAGTGGCGTCGAACGCCAACGAGTCGCCCGGGTGCAAAACATATTCCTCGAAACCGATCTGCACCCGGAGGCTACCCTCGAGCACCAGGCAGTAGTCCCTGCCGTTGTGACGGATCGCCTGTCCATTGGCGCTGGACTCGCTGCCGGCGGGGTAATGCACCTCCAGGAACTCGGCCCCTGGCTCCGGGACGGGGGTTAGCAGTTCCCAGCGCACCCCCCGCTCCAGGTCGATCACCCGGCGGTTGCGACGCCGCATTACCACGGAGTGCTCGTGGGCACTTGCCGCCGGTCCGGGGCGAGCGGTGGGCGGCGACACCGCGCTTGCGGTCCGATCGACCTCTTCTGGTGCTGCAGCCTGCTCGGCGGCCTCGTCCCCCTCTGCTACGAACAGGCTGTCCATGGAAATGTTCAGAGCGTTCGTCAGCGCGTACAGGGTGCTGACCGAGGGCACGACCCGCCCCAGTTCGATCTGCGAGATGCTGCTGGCCGAGATCTCCAGCTGCCTCGACAGTTCACGTACGCCGAGGCCGCTGCGCAGCCTGGCCTCACGCAGGCGGCTACCGATGAGCTCGTGGGCCTTGGTGCGGGTATCAGGCCCGGTCTCGGCGGGCACAACCTCGACCGGCTCCTGGGGATCGGCCCCGACTTTCGTGTCCGCCATCACTTCTGGGTGCGCAGTCTCGAGATGGAGCGGTTCCCGACGGCGATGGTGCCGCGGTCGTTGTTCGTTGTGCTGCACAGAGGCGTATAGTAGGTCATCACAGTCGCTCTGTCCTTTGGGCCGACGATCTCACTTGGCAGGTTATCGTGGTGGGCGGGCGGGTAAAACGCCATTACGAGTTCTCCGCCAGGACGAAAACAATTCCTATATGTCCTTATGTCCTTGCTCGAGCCCTTAACAACGGCCCGCTTTCCTACAGGTTCGGCGCCGTCACCCATACTGAACGGTCCTGGCGATGGCCGGCCAATAGTGTTTATTGACAGTTAACGGAGAGCTGCTACTGTTCGATGTTTGTCATGTTGCTCGAGGTCACCGGCAAAGGGAGTATGGTCGCTCCTCGTGCGCCGGCTCGTCTCGAGTACATGCTGGTCCGGGGTAATGGGCGACAAGGGGCGGGGTGACCCGGGCCATGAGTAGCACGGCCGAGCCAGTGGCCGGCGCCGCTACCGGCCAGACGTCGCTGGAATTGCGCAGCGAGATCTACCGTGCCCAGGTCCGCGTCCGGTATTTCGAAAAAGAGGCATACGACCTTTTCCTGCAAAACCTGGTCAAGGGCACCAGCCATCTATCGATCGGCCAAGAGGCGATCGCGGCCGGTGTCGCTGCCGCTTTGCGACCGGACGACTATGTGTTTGCCACCTATCGAGGACACGCCCACGCCCTTCTCCGGGGCGCGCCTATGGCGGCGGTGCTGGGCGAGTTGCTCGGGCGACAGACCGGGCTGATGGCGGGCAAGGGCGGGTCCATGCACCTGACCTATACACCAAACAACTTCATGGGCTCCTACGCCATTGTCGGTGCCCATCTCACCATCGCCAACGGCGCCGCCTGGTCGGCTCAATACCGCGGGACCGATCAGGTGACCGTCGTGTTCTTCGGGGACGGCACCACCAACATCGGGGCTTTTCACGAAGCGCTGAACCTGGCCGCCATATGGAAGCTGCCGGTCCTCTTCATCTGTGAGAACAACCTGTACATGGAGTACACGCCCATAAGCCAGGTCACGGCCGTCCGGCGGCCGGCCGCTGACCGGGCCAGTGCCTACGGGCTCGAACCGGTGGTCATCGACGGCAACGACGCCGACGTCGTCTACGGGACCGCCCTGGAGGCGGTAGAGCGGGCCCGTTCGGGGGCCGGGCCGAGCTTGATCGAGGCGGTGACATACCGTCACGGCGGCCACTCCCGGGCCGACCCGGGCAAGTACCGGCCGGACTCGGAGGTGGCCGAATGGCTAGCCAAGGACCCTATTCCTCGTTATCGCGAGAGGCTTCTCGGTGACGGGGTAGAGGCTGCCGTCCTCGACCGCATCGAGACAGAAGCCCGAAGTGAGGTCGACCAGGCTCGTGAAGAGGCGAAGGCGGCCCCGGTGGCGGATCCAGCCGGAGTGGAACGCCAGGTCTTCTCTGACGGGGGGGCGACATGGCGCCGCTGAGCGATCGGGTGTTGCCGGCCGGCGCCGGCGGCGGGCTAGCGGCATTATGAGCCCGGTGATCACGTACCGAGAGGCGGTTGCTGTCGGGCTGGCCCAGGAAATGAGCCGGGACCCGGCGGTGGTGCTGATCGGCGAGGATGTGGGAGCGGCGGGCGGTGTGTTCAAGGCGACGGTCGGCCTGCTCGAGAGGTTCGGCCCCGAACGGGTGCGAGATACGCCTATTTCCGAACAGGCCATCGTCGGAGCGGCCATGGGTGCGGCCATGACCGGCCTGCGGCCTGTCGCCGAGCTGATGTTTGCCGATTTTGTTTCCGTCTGCCACGACTTGATCGCCAACCAGATAGCCAAAGCGCGTTATATGACCAACGGACAGGTGACGCTGCCCCTGGTGGTCAGGTTCGGCAACGGCGGGGGCCTTCGCTTCGGTGCTCAGCATTCTCAGAGCGTCGAGAGCTGGTTGATGGCGGTACCCGGGCTAAAGGTTGTGGTGCCATCGACTCCCGCTGACGTGGTCGGCTTGATGGCGGCGGCGGTACGGGACGACGACCCGGTGATGTTCCTGGAGGAGAAAGCGCTCTACCCCACCAACGGGGAGGTGCCGGAGGGCGAGCACGTGGACGAACTGGGGACGGCCCGCGTCCGCCGTGACGGCGACGATGTCACCATCGTCGCCCTCGGAACGATGGTGCACCGAGCCATGGCGGCGGCAGAACAGCTAGCCGCCGAGGGCACTGACTGCGAGGTCATAGACCTTCGTTCCCTCGTCCCGCTGGACGTAACGACGGTGGCGGGGTCGGTGAGGAAGACGGGCCGGCTCTTCACCGTGGAAGAAAACCCGCGCTTGTGTGGATGGGGGGCCGAGCTGGCTTCGATCATCGCTGAAGAGTGCTTCTACGACCTGGACGCTCCCATTCGTCGCATCACGGCGCCCCACGTCCCGCTGCCGGCGGCGGACTCGCTGGAGGACGCCGTGATCCCGTCGGTAGAGCGGGTGGTCTCCTCAGTTCGAGGGGGGCTCGGCTAGCCGTGGCCTGGACCTCGCGGTGACCCTGGACCTCCCTGCGACCCTGGACCTCCCTGTGACACTGCCGCCGTCATGATCCTCCACCTGGTCGCCTTCCGCTGGAAGGAAGGGGTCACTCCCGCCGCCGTCGCTCACTTGTGCCAGGAGCTGGCGGCTTTCCGCCAGCAGGTCGACTGCATCCTGGACTACCGGTTCGGGCCTGACCTGGGCCTGCGCCAGGGCAACGCCGACTTCGGCCTGGCCGCCCTGGTGGCCACCCCGGAGGCGATCGCAGAGTACCTGGACCACCCGGCTCATAAGGACCTTTTCAGCCGGGTCATCGCCCCCATGAGCGAGTCGAGGACGGCAGTCCAGATCGAGGTCGACAGCCCGACCTGGCTGGCAGGGAAAGGGGACTAGCCGCCTTTTCCTCCTGCACGCTCGTCGCCGGTGCCGGAGCAGGGTTGGCTTTGTACAACCACGTAAAAGGATGAGGGGATGACCATATGGCCTTGAAAAGTTTCGGGCTCAACGCCGTGGACTGGGAACAGCGCGTCGACTTCGACCGCTTACGGCGTGACCGGGTGGCCAGGTTACGGAGCCAGCTGGACCGCAGTGACCTCGGGGCCTTACTTGCCTTCGACTTCTACAACATCCGGTACATGACTGCGACCCACATCGGCACCTGGGCCATGGACAAGCTGATCCGCTTCTCGCTGCTGCCCCGGGGGGGCGAGCCCGTGATCTGGGATTTTGGTTCTGCGGCCAAGCACCACGTTTTGTACAACCCTTGGCTCGACTACGGCAGCGGCGCCGAGCCCGGCTCGCGCCCCGGGATCTCGACCCTGCGGGGCGCTTTCAACCCGAAGGCGGGAAGGGCCGAGGAGGTGGCCCGTACTATCAAACGCGAGCTGGACAAGTACGGCCTCGCCGGCGAGCCCGTGGGGCTGGACGTGGCCGAGATGCCCATCCTCGAAGCTTTGGCCCAAGCGGGTATAGGCGTCACTGACGGCCAGCAGGTTTTCCTCGAGGCTCGCCGCACCAAGACCGAGGACGAGATTTCCCTGATGGTAGCGGCGGCATCGATGGTTGACGCCGCCTACGACCAGTTGTACGCGTTCTTGCGGCCTGGAGTGCGCGAAAACGAATGCGTCGGGGTGGTAGCCAAGGCCCTCTACGACCTTGGTAGCGAGCATGTCGAGGGGGTCAACGCCATATCCGGTGAGCGCTGCTCACCGCATCCCCACGTCTACAGCGACCGTATCCTTCGCCCTGGCGACCCGGCCTTCTTCGACATCCTGCACTCGTTCAACGGCTACCGGACCTGCTACTACCGCACGTTTGCCGTAGGCAGCGCCAGTGTCGCCCAGCGTGACGCCTACAAGCGCTGCCGGGCGTTCATCGACGAGGCCATCGCCCGGGTAAAACCCGGTGCCACAACGGCTGACATCGTCGAGGTGTGGCCCAAAGCTACCGAGTTTGGTTTCCCCGACGAACTGGCCGCCTTCGCCCTGCAGTACGGGCACGGGGTGGGGTTGTCCATCTGGGAAAAGCCCATTTTCAGCCGACTGGTGTCTCTGGACTACCCGGAGGTGCTGGAAGAGGGCATGGTGTTTGCCCTGGAGACCTATTGGCCGGCCTCTGACGGGTGGTCGGCGGCCCGGATCGAAGAAGAGGTGGTCGTGACCGCCGATGGCTGCGAGGTAATCACCAAGTTCCCCGCCGAACAGCTGCTCGTGGCCGGCCAGCGCTATTGGACCGTCGATGGGCCTTTGAGCACCACCCGGGAGGCGCAGTCCCATCTCAATAACCTCAACACCGGCGCGCCCAGCCAGTCGAGCGCCACCGACTGAGCGGTTTTCGCCCGGGCTATTAGGGCTGCAACCGGGATTGATCGCCAGACTTGGGGTGAATTGCTGACGTCGGCGCGGTTTTGCCGGCGGGACTGACGGCTGTTTGCACGGGGAAAAGGCGGCCCGGACGTTACTTCCAGGTTTTTCTGGGCGCGACCGGCGCTTCTGGGTGCAGTACGTCCATCTGGGCGACGTTTTTGTTGAAATCGAGCAGAAAACGCGCCCGGAAGTAGGGAGCGCGCCCAGAAGCAGAAACGTCGCCGAGAAGATAGGCCATGTTCCCCAACGAGCCAAACCGGACAATTACATGTAATACCGTGGCGGTCGACCCACGGTGAGATGTCGCCCGCAAATGCCAAATGGGTTCATGAGGCCCGCTAAGAATTACGCGGACGCTTAGCGCACCATCCAGCCGCCATCGACGAAGAGGTCGACACCATTTACCGCCTCGCAGTCGAGCAAGAACATGGTCGCTTGCACGACTTCACGCATCTTCACCAGGCGTCCGATGGGTGTGCGGGCGACCACGGCATCGAGGGGTTTGCCCTCCCAGTAGGGACTGTCCCCCACAATGCCGGGGTGGACGGCGTTAACCCGAATAGGCGCCAGTTCGCACGCCAATGTACGAACCAGGCCGGACACCCCGCCGTTCACGGTGCTCACTGTCGTAGAACCGGGATAGGGGCGTTCTTTGGCCAACCCGCCGAAGAGCACGATGGAAGCGCCCGGGACAAAACGTGAGGCCAACTGGTGGACGACCTCGGGGTAGCCCACCAGCTTCAGGGTCACCAGCCGTACCGCCGCCTCCTTGTCGTAATCGGCGATCTGGTTGCTGTCACGTTCGATGGCGGTGACAACCAGGCGCCGGACATTATCAACGGAAGCGAGGGCAGCAGCGATGGTGTCGATTTCATAAAGGTTTAGGCCGATCCCCCTCGACTTGCCCCCTAGTTCTGCCGCAATCCGCTCGGCCCCTTTGGCGTTCCGGCCGGAGATGACCACTTCTTGCCCGAGGCGGCCATACTCTCGGGCTAGCTCCAGGCCGATGCCCGCCGTGCCTCCAATGACCACGGTGGCACCGTCCATCAGTATTTGTCACCCCTTTTCAGCTCCGGGCTGACCCGGTCCCAAGATGCCCTCCAACGGCACGAGCCTCGTCGGGGTGGCCGGGCCCTTGCGGACATCGCTCTCAAGCTACCCATCCTCTCGTCAGCGTTCGGACCATGACGCAGTCAGGAAGTTAGACGTGTTCGTCGTAATGTACAAGACCCACCAAAAGATGGGCCCTTGCTTTACACGGCGACGTGACCGCTCGGCCGGGGCCAACGCCAAAATGGGCCTCCGCCTCCCCTGTCTGGGAGCTGAAGCTGACGGGCGGCCGGGACGCTCACGTCGGTGTGTGTGCCGGCCTGGACGTATGCTCAGAGCGATGGCACGCGCCGGCGGAGCGGCCCGGGGCAGGGCTGCCGGTGCTCGCATGGGCTTGAGCGCTCGAAACCCAAGGGGTAGCCGCCACCGCGACGTAAAAGGAGGGACACAGCGGGCCGCTGTGCTCGGGGCCGGCGACGGGCTGTTGACGAACCTGTCCCTCGTCCTCGGGGTGGCCGGAGCATCGTCAACCGACGCCGCCACGGTCCGCTTGGCCGGGGTGGCCGGACTGCTGGCCGGCGCCTTTTCGATGGCGGCGGGCGAGCTGGTCTCGGTCCGGGCGCAGCAGGAGCTGGTCGAGCGGGAGGTGGAGGTCGAGCGCCAGGAGCTGGCTCAGGAGCCCGAAGCTGAGCTGCGTGAACTCACCGGTATGTACCGTGCCCAGGGCCTTACACCCGAAGACGCCGACACGGTGGCCCGTATCCTGTCGAAGAACCCCAAGATGGCCCTGGACACGCACGCCCGCCTCGAGCTGGGTATTGACCCCGACGCGCCCGGGTCGGCCGGCCGGGCCGCCACATTTTCCTTCGTCTCCTTCGCCATTGGGGCCATCCTGCCCCTTTTCCCGTGGTTCTTCGTTTCGGGTACGAGCGCCGTGATCGCCTCGGTTGTCATCGGTGGTTTGGCCGCCCTGGCTCTTGGGGCCATGATCGGCTCGTTCGCAGGGCGGAGCGTTTGGAAGACGGCACTGCGGCAACTAGCCGTGGCCGCGGTGGCGGCCTCCGTCACCTACGGGGTGGGGTCGTTGTTCGGCGTTTCCACCAGCTAAGTCCGGTCCCCGGAGCGTTGGCGAAATGACGCGCGGACGGGCGCTCGGGGTAGTCAAGGAGCCGCGGACAGCGCTACGCTCGCACGGTTCCCCCTGGGGGAGGAGGTCAACGGATGTCCAACCAGAAGCACTGGGCTGCCGGCTCGCGTTGCCAGAGGTGCGGTGCCGTTCGTCGCCGTGGGGACAGTGGCGTTGGCCCTTCCCGTCATCGTGAGCGGGCCGGCGTCGGCGCAGGCTCTCAGTTTCAAGAGCGTTTGGTCGCAGACCGTCACCGACGGCCGCCCCATCAGCATTTCGTCGCCCAACCTGGCCGTCCTCAACGGCGCCAGTGCCGTTGTGGTGGGCGACCAGGGTGGGGATGTGGATGCCTTTTCGCTGGCCAGCGGCGCGCCGGTGCCGGGTTGGCCGGCCAGCACCGGCGGCATACCCGTTGGATCGACACCTTCGGTGGCCGCCTTGAGTGCCGGGTCGCCCAACGACACCGTGTTTGTGGGCGCCGGCACCGCCGCCACCCCTCATGAGGGCGGGTACGAGGCGTTCAAGCCGACGGGCAGCAAATTGTGGTCCGTAAGCATCCATAACCCCGGGGCCAGTTTCGTTTCCGGCATCGTGGCCTCGCTGGCGGTCGGGGACCTGCAGGGCGGCACCGACGTGGTGGCCCCGTCGATCGGCCAGCAAGAAGATGCGATCAACGCCGCCACCGGGCAAGGTCCTCTCCGGGTTCCCCTGGTTCGACGGGGACGGTGATTACGCCACGCCGGCCCTGGCCGACATGTACGGGACGGGCAAGAACAACATCGTCAACGGCGGGGGCCAAACCGCTGGCCTGGCCTACGAAGTTCACTACACCCAAGGCGGCCACGTGAGCGTCACGTCCCGGACTGGCAACGCCGGCACTAAAAGCCCTAATGGCGGGTTGATATGCAGCTACAACCCGAACGAATCAGTGGAGTCGTCCCCGGCTGTCGGGCCGTTCTTGGCCGGCGGGGCAGAGGGTATCGCCGTGGGGACGGGTGACTATTTCCCCGGGGCGCCGGACAGCGGCGTGGTCCTGGCGGTTAATTCGCATTGCAAGCTCATCTGGACTACCCGGCTCGACGGGCTCACCAGTTCGAGCCCGGCGCTGGCCAACCTCACGGGAAATGGGAAACTCGATGTTGTCGAGGGCACAGACAACCAGCATGGCGGAGGTTCTGTTTATGCGCTCAACGGCACCAATGGTTCGGTTATATGGCACCAGAAGATTAATGGAGAGGTAATAGGCGGCGTAGTCTCGGCCAATTTAGGGGCGGGCGCTCAGGACGTGATCGTCGCCTCGACGGGGGGTGCCTGGGTGCTCGACGGCCGTACCGGGCAAATGTTGGCCACGCTGGAGCGGGGCGTCGGCTTGCAAAATTGTGCTCTCGTCACCGACGACCCTAATGGCACGATCGGTATAACGCTGGCTGGTTACAACAACCACAACGTAGGAGAAGTCCAACACTACGAGGTGGCGGGGCCCAACGGCTCTGTCGTCGATGTCCCTGGGGCTTGGCCCATGTTCCACCATGACCCGTCATTGAGCGGCAACGCGATAGCGCCCATTTAACGGCATAATTTCGCCGGCCAACGCCCATCGGCGCCGGCCCCCACCGCCCTATCGGCCCCCACCACAGCGAGGGTTATACTGCGGCATGACCAGCACCAACCCGGACGTGGCGGGCGCCAACTCTCAGCCGTCGGCACCCGTTTTGGCCCAGGCGATGAGGTCGTCACGGGTCGTCGACCTCTCCCTCACCTTGTCCGAAGACCTCCCCTGCGCCTGGCCCGGGGCCATGCAGTACCGCCATACGGTCGACCATTGGTTCGAGACCACGGCCGCCGGCAACGGGCCCAGGCTGCGGTGCCGGACCGGCGTCCCCTACCACACCGCGGCAGTGGGGATGGACGAGCATACGGGCACCCACTTCGACGCACCTGCGCACTTCGTCCCCGTCCCGGGGTCAGGGCTACCCAACGCCGGCCCGGCCGGCTCCATCACCGGCGACCGGGTCCCGCTCGAGCAGTTCATCGGGCCCGCCGCCGTGGTAGACGTCCGCTCGGTTCGAGGCAGTGCCGGCCCAGGTTGTAGCCCCCGTATCGAACCCGGTTTGATCACGGATTGGGAAGCGGCCAACGGCGCGATAGCCCCCGGGGACGTGGTCCTGTTCCGAGGTGATTGGGACGAGCATTACGTACCCGGGCCAGCGGGACGGACTTATGTGGTCGAGCCGCTCGTGTTCTCGAGCGTAACGGCGTGGCCCGCCCCGTCGCCGGAGACCATAGAGCTCTTGCTCGAGCGCGGCGTCCGCTGCGTCGGTACTGACTCAGTCAGCATGGGGCCGGCCGAAGATGCCGCCCCCGTCCACGTCCTGGGCCTCTCGGCCGGCATGGTCTATATAGAGGCGTTGAGCCACCTGGGGGAGCTCCCCGCACGCGGCGCCACTTTTGTCTTCCTGCCGGTCAAGATCGGCGAGGGGAGTGGCGGGCCAGGGCGGGCGCTGGCCTTCATCGACCGATGAGACCGTCCGTGGCGGGATCGGCCTGTCCGCTGAAGTAGCGGTCGAGCACCTGCGAGAACACGAGCTCATCGGGCGCCGCCCTCATAAACAGTGTCATACAGGAGCGCAATTTCTGGGCGTCGATACCACCGAATATCTCGACTGCGGTTTTGTGTTCCGTGGCCCCCACCACTCGTGAGCACTCCAGGAGCCGGGGACCGAGGACAGGGTGACGCAGGTACTCCTTTGCTTCCGCGAGCGAGGAGACGGCGTAGTAACGAGATGTCGGGCTCTGCCCCAGCCCGGCGACCTGGGGGAAAATAAACCACATCCAGTGGCTGGTTTTTCGGCCTCGGCGTATCTCGTCCAAAGCTTGCTTGTACGTAGCGCCGCTCTCTTGTGCCTCGACAAAGCGCCCCAAGTTATATCGGTCATCGGGCCCGGCGTGTCCACCGCCTTATCGTCCCGCCCGGCCTGGTCCTCCTGCGCTAATTGCCCCACAGGCCACGTCGTATTGGCGGAGCACGTCCCTCACCGCCTCGATTACGAGCCCTTTCGGGTGCCACGGTAATTCGCCGGACGCCACCCGCGGGTACAGCGTCGGCAGGAACTGGCTGACCAGGGAGGCGGGGATGGTTGTGCCGCGCAAATGGTCGAAGAGCCGCTCGACGGCTTGCTGAGCGGCCGGTGAGGCCCAGTAGTAGCGGATACGGTCGCTGTAGCTGAAATGGCGCATTATCCGCTGCCAGTTCGGGTCGCCCGGGTAGTAATGCTCCCAGTAACCGGGGTGGGCGACCATTTCTTGCTCCATCGCCACAATCAAAGAATTGTCTTGCCAGCCCGGGGACATTTCCGAGGCAATATGGTCCAGCGCGTAAAGAGCTTCGCGCATGGCGAAGGTCAGGCCCGGCCCGACCTTCAGTACGGCAAACCCGTCACGCACCAGTTCGGCCAGGCTCTCCGTTGGCTGATAGTCGGTGGAGTGCGCTTCGAACACGAGCCCCGGCATCTTCTTGAGGGCGCCAATTAGGTCGCGAGCGGGCTGAGGGTCGTAGACCACGACCTTCTCGCTGTCGAACTCGACCCCCGGCTGCGCCACTACTGCGATGACCCGGCTGAACGCTTCTCCCACCCCCACCGCCTCGAAGGCCCGCCTATGAGCGTCAAGGGTGGCAAAGACCGCTCCGGGACGGGTGACCTCGAGGTCCCTTATGTCGTGCAAGGCGCCGCCCGGGGTAGGTACCTCCGTGCCTATTACGTAGCGCACCATAGTGCCGGCGGCGCCGGCCGCCTGTTCTGCCACTCGGGCCAAACGGGCCGCCCGCTCAGCGGTGAGCGCATCGCCGAGGTGCTCCGGCTCGTCTTTGCAGCCCATGCTGGTGTCCAGGTGTAGCTTTTCGTAGCCGGCGGCGGCGTAGGCGGCCACCATTGTTTCGGCTTCTGCCAGCGCTTCTTCAGCCGGCAGCCGGCGCCATGGTGAGGGGCCGAGATGGTCCCCGCCCAGCGTTATCCTTTCCTCGGGGAAGTCCACCAGTTGGGCGATGTTGCTGACCATCTCGCGAAAGGCGGCTGGCGTCAGGCCTGTGTAGCCACCCTGGTGGTTCACCTGGTTGCAGGTGGCCTCGATGAGCAATGGCGCTTCGTCTTCTGCCGCCTGCAGCATGGCCGCCTCGATGACCAAAGGGTGCCCGGAGCAAACAGACGTGATACCGGTTGGTGATGAGAGCGGTCTCGGCTCCGAGGCGAAGAGGCCGTCCAGACGCCTCTTCCCCTCCGAGTGGGAGCCGGCGCGCAGCTCGTCGAGCTGGGCGAAAGTGGAGGTGCCTTCCATGGGCGCCCCTGACGGCAACAGCCAGGGCCCCGGCCGCGTTTGCATATTCCAGGCTCTCTTTTACCTCTCGGCCCTGCAGCCGGCAGGTGACAAATGCGGCGTCGAAACAGTCGCCGGCGCCCGTCGGGTCGACCTCGTTTATGGTGTAACCCGGCGCCCAGACTTCGGTGTGGCCGTCGTGGTAGCTGGATCCGCCAGGACCATGCTTTACCACGACGCAAGAGACGCCCATGTCCAGTACCTCTTTGATGGCGTCGTTGCGGTTGGTGGCCTTCGTCAGGAGTGTGACTTCGGGCCCGCTCGGCAAGAACATATCGCACGAAACTAAAATGCCCCGGAGGGCGGCATGCGCGGCTGACCCTGGCTCCACTCCGGAGCGGATGTTCGGGTCGAACGACACCGAGCCACCACGGGCCTTTACCAGTGCAATGGCCTGGTTGGCCATAGTCACCATGCGGGAAGAAAAGAGCGAGGACCCGGACACGTGCAAGTGGCCGCACTCGTCAAGCATTTCTCGCGCTTGTCCTGATAATTCGACTTTCCCGGCCGCGCTGTTCCTGAGGTTGAATATGAAATCCCGTTGGCCATCATGGCGATAGCGCACAAATGCGGTGGCCGTTACATCGGTACTGCGGACTTCGATCCCGCTCGTGTCGACACCGTCATGGCCGAGGCCGCGTGATGTTGGCGCGACCAAAATCGTCATCGCCGACGGCGGCGATGATACCGCAGGGCGTCCCCAGCTTCGCCACCTGGTCAATGAAAATGGCAGGCGCTCCGCTTGGAAATGGGCCCACCAAGTCGAGCGGGTCACGAAAGCCATCGCCCGGGCCCGTGGCCATGATCTCCACCAGTACCTCACCCAGCGTTGCGATCTTGGGCAACCTGCCGCCTTTCTGGCCTTTCTTGCTGCCAGGAAATCTATCGGCCGGAGGCGAGGATCACCGAGAAAGCCAGGTTACGCGGGTGATCGGGGTCGAGATGGCGAGCCGTGGCCAATTGGACGGCGAGACGTTGGGCTTTGATCAGTTCCGCCAGTGGGTCGAGCTCGGCCACTACGAAAATGGCGCCCGTGGGCACTAGATCGGCGGCCAGGTCCACCGGCGCAGGGCCAAGGGACCAAACGACGGACTCTGGATCGACAACGCTGATCGGCCCGTGACGGAACTCCATCGCCGGGTACGCCTCAGTGGCGGCCTGAGCGCTTTCCCTCAGCTTAAGCGCCGCTTCATAGGCCAGGCCGACGCTCCAGCCGCGCCCAAGAAAAGTGAAGCGCTTAGCTGCCAGTGCGCCGGGGGGGAGGGCGGCGTCTATGGCCTCGTAGGCGTCGTCGATCAGAGGCTTGACATCTTCTCCCAGATGAGCGCGCAGGAGGACAAGCAAGCTGGTGGCGAACCGGGTTTGGACAATCGACTGCTCCCTGGCGAAGTCCAGGACCACCGCTGATTGGACGTTGGCCGCCAACGGCGAGTTGGCGTCGGCCGTAATAGCTGAGGTCGGTGTCCCGGGAGGGACATCGGCCAGGGCCTCGAGGACCTCGGTGGTCGTCCCCGAACGGGACAAGAAAAGGAAGTGGTCGTACTGACGGCGCTCCCGCAGTTCGGACGCCGGCATCGCGTCCGTGAGGCCCTCGCCCGCCCCCTCGCGTAAGTCGGCGTAGGCCTGGGCCATGTTGTACGAGGTACCGCAGCCCACCACAGCCACGCGCGCTCCGGTCCGCGGGAGCGATGCCTGGCTGGCCGGAGCCAGGGCGGCGGCCTCGGCCCAGCAGCGCGGCTGACTGGCGATCTCGTCTTCTACATAAGGCACGTGCTTATAGCTCCGTCGCTAGCGGTCGGTTTGCTCGTGTGAACTGGCAAATGATGCGTGAACTTGCGTGTACCATACTCGAAGTGTATAGGAACTTGCACTCGCCTCCAGTCCTTCGGGCAGCCTGAGCCAGGTATGCTCGTCTGAACTGCATGCGGCGAATGCTGTGAAAGGCTGATGACCTGCGGTGCCGCGATATGAGCGCTGGAACGCCCTGATCGACCTGCTCTCGGCTGAGGGCCAGTTGAACGTGGAGGACGCGGCCAAAAAGTTTGGCGTATCTGCGTCAACGATCAGACGCGACCTGGACTCACTGGCACAGCAGCAGATCTTAACGCGGGCCAGAGGCGGTGCCGTGGCCAGCAACGTCTCGTATGACCTGCCGTTGCGGTACAAGACGGCCCGCCATACGTCCGAAAAGCAGCGTATTGCCAGCGCGGCGGCGGCGATGGTCCAGCCCGGGGCGACCGTGTGCCTTAACGGTGGTACTACTACCACCGAGGTGGCCCGGGCCATCGCCACCCGGGCTGACCTGCGCGGTTCTCCCAACGAGCCTGGCGTTACGGTGGTCACCAACGCCCTCAATATTGCCAACGAACTGGTAGTCAGGCCCCTGGTCAAGGTGGTCGTGACGGGTGGCGTCATACGGCCTCAGTCCTACGAGCTGATCGGCCCCTTGGCGACACCACTCCTGGCCGAGATCTCGCTAGATTTCGCCGTGATAGGAGTGAACGGTATCGACCCCGTGGCCGGGGCCACTGCCCAACACGAGGGGGAGGCAAGCATCAACCAGCTCATGGTGAGCCGGGCCAAGCAGACCGTGGTCGTAGCGGACAGTTCCAAACTGGGCGTCGTGGCCTTTGCCCGGATATGCACCATCGACCGGGTGACCACGCTTATAACCGACTCCGCCGCCGACGAGGGGGTTCTGGCCATGTTCAGTGACCGTGGTGTGAGGGTCGTTACGGCCTGAGGCGCGCCCCCATGACGTGTAGATAGGCACAGCAAGCGGTCGCAAATGTGCGCAGAGCGGGTGATGCACCAATGCTCGATCCTGCACGAACGCGTTGCTAGAGGCTTCAAATGAGACTAAAGTGAGCAGCCGTTAGCGACAAGATGCTCGGAAAGCGCATGAAGATCGCCATCGTGGGTGCACGGAGGCTCGTTTTCGCGCCAACGCTCGCCGAAGACGTGCTTCAGAGAGAGCTGACTGCGGGCATTGGTCCCGTCGTTTACTGCAGCCCTCGAAGGGAGCCCCATGGCGTTCTTCGACCCGCTGATCGAGGACCGCGGCCAGCCGAGCCGCCCGAGGTGGTCCCAATGGCGGCCGGCGCCAGGTGGCCCGGCACGTACAGGGGACGGAAAGCAATCAGCAACAGATAGCCGAGAGGGAAAAATGTCAATAAAAACGAGAAAAAGAGCCGGCCGCACGGTGGCTGTAACGCTGGCCGGCACCATGGCGCTCTCAGTTTGCGGGGCTTCCACCGTGTCCGCTCAGAATGCCAGGATGTCCAGTGCGAAAGGCGACGTCACGATAAACGTTGCCATTGCCTACCCGGCGCCGCCGAAGAGCCTGCTGGCCCAGTTCACAGCCAAAACAGGCATCAAGGTGAACTATTCGTACATTCAGTGGGACAACCTGCAGACCAAGATCGTGGCTGCGGCGGAGGCCCACACCTACTTCGCCGACGTCGCCGACGTGGACTGGTCCAAGGTGGGGGAGTACTACCAGACCAAGTGGTTCCTCCCGCTCAACAAGTACTTCAACCCGTCATCTCTTTCTTCCCAATACCCACAACTGGCGTCATTCGTACGCAATGGCGAGTTGCTCGGCATGCCCAGCGACGCGTCTCTCCTTGTCACGACCGTGAACACCAAGGACTTTGCCAAAGCCGGGATAAAGACGATGCCGACCACCCTTTCCGAGTACAGCGCTGACCTAAACAAGGTCAAGGCCGCCGGGATCGTGGCCCACCCTCTCGACGTCCCGTTTGCCGCCGCCGAGGGCCTGTCGACTTATTGGTACGAGCTGACGGCGGCCTTTGGCGGCCAGGTGTTGAGCTCTACTTACAAGCCCGAGTTCACGTCGCCGAGTTCGGCTGGGTACAAGGCCATGGAGTGGCTGGTCTCGGCGTACAAGAGCGGCCTGGTTCCCAAGGGCAACCTTGACGACATTGACGAGCAAGGCTTCACGATCGACGAGGCTCACAACCTGAGTGCGAGCGTTTTCTCCGACTATTCCGGTGACGTTGGGTCGATTTACGACGTGCCGAGCAGTTCGACGGTCGTAGGGGACGTCTCCTACATCCCGACTCCCGGTGCCAGCGGTCCGGCGCCCAACCTGGCCAACCCGGACGGCATCGGGATCCCGGCGGAAGCGAAGAACGTGAGCGCGGCCGTGACATTTATAAAGTGGTACGACCAGCCCGCCAACCAGGCTGCTTTTGCCGGAGCCAACGGGACTTCCGAGGTGATACCCGGCTACCCCCTTCCGGCGAACGTCGCCGGCCTGGCCGACCTGGTGAAGTCCGGTAAGGTCCCAGGCGCCGCCGAACTGGCCACGCTCGCCGAGCATCATTCACGAGCCATCTTCCCGGCCGGGGCACCGCCCTGGTACCCGGCGTTCAGCAACGCTGTATATACCAACCTCCACAGCGCCGCCAGCGGCCAGGAATCGGTGGCCAGCGCTATCAGTGCCATCGCCTCACAGGTTGCGTCACTCGGAGGCTGACATATGGCCGACCGCGCGGCCGGTGAGGGCAGCTGACAAATGGCCGACCGCGCGGCCGGTGAGGGCATCCGGCCTAGCCGCGCCGCGCCCGCCGGCCAGGCCGGGGACGGCCGAGACCAGGATGGTGAAAACGGCCGGCCAAAACCGGGACAGCCAAAACCTGGATAGCCAAAACCTGGATAGCCGGGACCGGGGGCGCAACGGGCTAGACGTCAAATCCCGCGGTAGTCGGTGGAGCGGCGGGGTACAACGGCGGCCGGGGAGCGACGGGGCGCTGCCGTACCTCCTGATCGCCCCCCTGGTGGTGTTCATTGCCGCCCTGGCCATTTACCCCACTGTCCTCACGATTATCGAAGCCTTCGTCCATAACGACCCGCTGACACCGCCTAACCACTTTGCCGGCTTCGGCAACTTCACCAGCATCTTCAGTAACGCCGAGGTGCGTACCAGTTTCGAGAACACTGGCTGGTACGCCCTTTTTGGTGTCGTCCTCACGGTCGGGTTGGGCACGGGGATCGGCATTCTCCTCCAGCGCCCGTTCCGGGGCCGGGGGATAATACTCGCCATCGTGATCCTGCCCTGGGCGCTCCCCGGGGTGGTCGAGGGCGTCATCTGGTCGTGGATCTACAACCCCACCGTCGGGGTGTTGAACTCCGTACTGAAAAGCGTTCACCTTATCGGGCAGTACCAGCTCTTCATCGGGACACACCGGATCGAGACGATCCTGCTGATATCACTGGTCCAGGTGTGGCAGATCACTCCTCTGGCGACGCTGGTCGTGCTCGCCGGCCTCCAGTCGATCCCCGACGAGCTTTACGAGGGGGCCAGTGTCGACGGCGCGTCGTGGCACCGCGTGATCAGGAGCATCACTCTGCCACTGATCAGGCCGGCCCTGGCTATAGCTACCGTAGAAGCGCTGGTGATGTCGCTGAACATTTTCGACCAGGTCTACGTCATTGAACGCAGGGTGCCACGACGGGTTCGTCGCTCATGAGCACCACTTATTTCATCACGTTCCAGGACTTGAATTTCGGGCAGGGCTACGCCCTTTCACTGTTGGCCACAGTGGTCACCGTTGTTGCGGCCCTCACCATCGTGAAGGTCCTTTATCGAAAGGTGGAATATTAGTGAAACGGCGGTTACGCGGGTCGGGCCGCCTCGTGGCGTTGACCCTGGTTGTGGTCTGGTCGCTGTTCCCCATCTACTGGGCGCTCAAAACCAGCCTGTCGACGAACGCCGCCGCCCAGCAAGCGCACGCTCAGCTGATCGTCACGCACCCGATCTGGGCCAGTTATCAAGCACTCTTTGGCGCCGGGCCAGAGAGCGCCGATGCCGCCGGGGGCATCGCCCGGTCGTTGATCAACATCGTCGTCGAGACGGTGGGTGCGACCCTGCTGACGCTGGTCATCGCCGTGGTCGGTGCTTATGCATTTGCCCGGATGCGTTTCCGGCTCAAGGGCCCGATCTTTTACGCCGTCATCGCCACGCTTACCCTTCCGGTGTACGCCACCTTGATCCCGCTTTACCGCATAATGAGCGACCTGCACCTGGTCAATACCTACCTTGGCATAATCCTGGTTTATACGTCAGGCTTCCTCCCGCTGGCCCTGTGGATCATGTACAACGTCTTCATGGCCCTGCCGGTCAGCATCGAGGAAGCGGCCCGGATCGATGGCGCCACCCCCCTGCAGGCTTTCGCTCGGGTCGTGGTGCCGACGGCCCGTCCAGGGATAGTAGCGACGGCCATCGTGACATTCCTGTTCGGGTGGGGGCAGTTCATTTTCCCGCTCGTGTTGAGCAGCAGCAGTTCCACCGAACCGCTCACCGTCCTGCTGGCCGCCATCGATAGCCGGAACGTCCCGTACACGATTATCAACGCGGCGGCAATTGTGGCGGTGGCTATACCGGCGCTCATCGTCTTCTTCCTCAACCGCTGGATAGTCACCGGGATCACGGCCGGGAGCATGAAATAGCCGCACTGAGATCTAAGCGCTGACCGAAATGAGTGCAAACCCAAATGAGTGCTGACATTGTCGTGTTGAACGGCGGGTCGAGCTCGGGCAAGACGAGCCTCGGCCGTTGTTTACAGGAACTACTTCCCGTTCCCTGGTTGATGTTAGGCGTCGACGATTTGATTGCTGCCATGCCCGCCCGGCGCGACGATGACGTGATCTCGTTCGCTCCCGACGGGACCATCTCTGTGGGGCCGGGCTTTCGCCGGCTGGAGGCGGGATGGTACGACGGCATCGCCGCCATGGCCCGCTCCGGAGTTGGCGTCATCGTCGACGAGGTGTTCCTGGGCGGAGGCAGCTCCCAGGCTCGGCTCCGCCGGGCTCTGAGCGGTCTTGCCGTGCTCTGGGTGGGGGTGCGGTGCGAACCCGCCGTGGCCGCGGCCAGAGAAGCGGGCCGGAATGACCGGGTGCCCGGGATGGCGACCGCTCAGGCCGACGTGGTCCACCAGGGTGTCTACTACGACATCGAAGTCGATACCACGGACAGTTCGGCCCTGGAGTGTGCACAACGTATAAAGGCACTTGTGATGTCGTCGCACCGGGAGGAGACCGGATAGGCCCGCCGTCCTCATGGTGCGTCCGGTGCGTGACACCCCATATCGGTGGTGGGTAACGACCGCCGCCAATCGAGGAAATCGGCCTCGATGTCTTGCCGCCAGGCGGCCACGTCGATTTCCCCGCTGGTATACCGTCCCTCGGCCAGCCGGAGCTTACCGAAGCCATCGCGCAGCATCGTGTCTTCCGCTTCTCCAGCCACTTCCTCGGCCAGGTGGGGCGGGATGGCAGTCACGCCGGTGGGGGTACCGAGGATGACGTCCCCCGGCAAAACGGTGACCCGGCCCAGGCGGACCGGGATATTGATCCCGGCCAGGGTGACATCGGCGATCGGCGTCGGGTCCATCCCGCGAAAATAGAAATTTACGTCCTCGAGCAGGGTCAACCCCTGGTAGTCCCGGATGCCGCCGTCGATTACCGCCCCCGCACCGGTGCGCACCTTTACTGCGGTGCCCAGGTTGTCGCCGACGACGGTGCCGTCCTCGACTTTCCCGAAAATATCGACCACCATTACATCGCGTTGTTGGAGAGATTCGATAACCCAGGAGTTTTGGCCGCCACTGCCCGACCTCCCTTCGCTCATGCCCGTCTGCTGCACCACAGCATGGAAATCCGGCCGGAACGGAAGGAACTGAGCGGTGACGGCCCGGCCCACCGTGATGCGGCCAGGGTGGGTCTGGCGCCAACCCCCTTCGAACTGGTACCGGTACTCGTGGTCGTACATGGTCTTCCACGCCTGCTCCGTGGTGGCCCGTAGCAGACGGTCGAGGATACCGTCGGGGACGCGGGGACGCCCGTCCGGGAAGCGCCCAAAAGGGTTGAGCGGAGTTAGTGCTTCGAGCTCCTCCGGCGTGGGCTGGATGTGCACAGAAAATAGGCTCCGTTTCTCATTGGTAGGCTTCCTTGGCGCGGTTCAGGACCGCCAGACCACGTCACGGAGACCCCTGATGTAACCTAAAGCGTAGAGGCGGCCATAAGCCGAGTACCCGGGGTGTTCGTTGCTGTCGCCATCGACCGTGGGGACGTGGTCGGGGCGCAGCGGCCCGTCGAAGCCGACTTCCTTGTAGGCCTCCATGCACGCCACCAAATCTGTCTTGCCCTCGTCGTGCCACGTCTCGACGAAGTTCTCCGGCGTTCCCCGCACGTCCCGGAAGTGCACGAAGAAGATCTTCTTCTGACGCCCAAAATGTCGAATGACCGAGGGGAGGTCGTCCGTCATAAGGGTGAAGTTCCCCTGGCACAAGGTGATCCCGTTGCATTCGCTGGGCACCAGGTCCAGGAGGCGCTGGTAGTTGTCCACGCTGCGCATGATGCGCCCGACCCCGCGAATGGGCGACAATGGGGGGTCGTCCGGGTGCATAGCCAACCTCACGCCGGCGCGCTCGGCCACCGGGACAACCTGGCGCAGAAAATACTCCAGGGTTTCCCACAGTTTTTCCTCGCTCAGAGGGCCAAGCGGGGTGGCGGCGGCGTCTTCCAATTTGGAGGCGTCAAATGCGCTGACCAGCGAACCCCCCCGGCCAGGCACGGCGGTGGCCGTGCGCACCCAGTTGAAGTCGGCCATCCATTCGTAACACCAAACGGGTACGCTCAAACGGCCCATGTTCTCGATTAGCCGGCAGACGGCGGCGATTTCCTCGTCGCGGCCCGGCAACCCTCGTTTTGCCTTGTTGAGCGGCGGCCTGGCCTCGATAACGACCAGCTCGAAACCGCTGGCGCGGTAATCCTCTTGCCATGTCAGCAAGGGCATGAAATCCCAGGGTTTCTCGTCGGTCGACGAGGCACTGGTCAAGGTGGGAAGGCCACCGACGGCATATTCCACGCCGGCTTGCCGGCACAACCGGCTGGTTCGCGAGGGCTCTGCCGACCAGAGCGCCTCGGCGATCTTGATCAAACGCCTCCAACCTCTTGCTGAGGCGCTCCGGCCGCAGTGGGCGAAAAATCGCCGGGTTTGACTTCCCGCCCCGGGCCGGCTGGCGCGCCCGCCAGGACCGGCGGGCCGCTTGGCGACGGCAAGAGCCCGTTGGCCGGCGCCGGAGCGGCGAAGGCGCTTATCGAGGAGCCGAACGGGTTGCTGCGAGCTGCCTCCTCGGCAAAGTGGCACGCCACTTCATGCCCGTCACTAACGTGCAAAAGGGGCGGTTCTTCGAGGCGACAGATCTCCTGGGCCATGGGGCAGCGGGTGTGGAACCTGCACCCCGGCGGGGGGGCCAGCGAGCTCGGGACCTCCCCAGCTACCACGGCGCGGTGGTGCTCCCGGCTGAGCTTGGGGTCGGCGATCGGCACGGCCGAGAAAAGCGCCTGTGTGTAGGGGTGGTGGGGGTGACCATAAAGCAAGTCGCGCTCGGCCAGTTCCACGATCTTGCCCAGGTACATCACCGCCACCCGGTCGCTCATTTCTCCCACGACGGCTAGATCGTGAGCGATGAAAAGGTACGACAGGCCAAACTTGGCTTGCAGGTCGTTCAGCAACTGGAGGATCTGGGCCTGGATCGAAACGTCGAGCGCCGACACTGGCTCGTCGAGCACGACCAAGCTCGGTTCAACGGCCAGCGAGCGGGCGATCCCGATCCGCTGGCACTGGCCTCCGCTGAACTCGTGAGGATAGCGGGAAACTGCATCCACCGGGAGCCCTACCAGCTCCAGGAGTTGCTCGACCCGTTCGCGGCGCTTTTTCTTAGGCACCAGGTCGTGGACGCGCAGCGGCTCGCTGATGAGCTGGCCTATGGTGTGGCGCGGGTTCAAGGCGGCGATCGGGTCCTGGAAGACGATCTGCATGTCGCGGCGCAGTTCCGTCAATTGTCGACCGTTGAGCGGCCCGAGATCTCGGCCCTCGAACATGATGCGGCCCGATGTCGGCCGCTCCAGGAGGAGTATGTTCCTACCCGTCGTCGACTTGCCGCAGCCGCTCTCGCCGACGAGGCCGAGGGTCTGGTTGGCCTCCAGGGTGAAGCTGACCCCGTCGACCGCATGTACCGTTTCGTGGCTGCGCACCACCGTCCCCGGCCCCCGGACGTGGTAGTGGACGACCAGCTGGTCGACCTGGAGCAGCGGCGCGGCGGCCGTGCTCACGCTCTGTCCCCGTCCGTCCTACAAGGCGCCATCAAGCGACCTCCGCCTCGCCCACGTAAGGGTGCCAGCACGCAATCGCGTGGCCCGGGCCGATTTCCGTCGTCGGCGGTGTCTCGGTATGGCAACGATCGCTGGCCCGCTCGCACCGGGGCGCAAACGGGCATCCTCCGGTGAGCTCCGTCACCCTCGGGGGCAGCCCGGGAATGGAATGAAACGTTCGCGAACGCACGGCCGAGAGGCGGGGCACGCAGCGGAGCAGCCCGTGGGTGTACGGATGCGCAGGGTGGTCGAAAAGGTCGAAAACAGTGGCGGCTTCCATCACCTTGCCGGCGTACATCACCACCACCCGGTCGCAATGGCCGGCCACTATGCCAAGGTTATGGGTGATCAGGACGGCGCCAAGATTGGAGCGGGTCACAAGGTCGTCGAAGAGCTCAAGGATCTGGGCCTGGATCGTCACGTCGAGCGCCGTGGTCGGTTCGTCGGCGATCAGGATCCGCGGTTCACAGGCCATGGCCATGGCGATCATCACGCGTTGGCGCTGGCCCCCGCTCAGGCGGTGGGGGTACTCCCCCATACGGGTGGCCGGGTCGGGGATGCCCACGGCGCGGAGAAGGTCGATCGTGCGGGCCCGGCCCTGCTGCTTGTTGAGCCCGACGTGCAGCGACAGGACCTCCTGGAAATGGTCCTCAACGGTCAGCACCGGGTTGAGGGAAGTCAACGGGTTTTGCGGGATCATGCCAATCTGGCCACCCCGGACCCGACGCATCCCTTTGCGCGACAGGCCGACTAATTCCTGGCCCGCGAAACAGATCTCGCCTTTGCTGATCCGGCCCGGCGACGGCACCATCTGCATGATCGCAAGGGCAGAAATGCTCTTGCCCGAACCGCTCTCGCCCACCATGCCAACCCTCTCGCCCGCCCGGACGTGGAGGTTGAGCCCCTGCACGGCGTAGATGGTGTTGTACTCCATTTTGAACGAGACGTGAAGGTCCCGGACTTCGAGCAATGGAGCCTCGACATCTCCGGCGGGCTCAGGAGGAACGCCTTGGGACGGCTCACTTTCCACAGCGGCCTCTAAGTGGACGTCGGGTCGAGGGCGTCGCGCAGGCCGTCCCCCATGAAGCTGAAGGAGAGGCAAGCCAGTGCGATGCAGGCAATGGGGACAAGCACAAGGAGCGGGTCGATCGGGAGGTACGACACGCTGTCATTGATCATCTTCCCCCAGTCGGCGGTGGGGTCCTGGATCCCCAGCCCGAGAAAGCTAAACCCGGCGGCGGTGAAGATCACGTACGGGATCTGCTGGACGAAAAAGACGATCATCGGGCCGACGGCATTCGGGAGGATGTGCACCCCGATGATGCGCCGCTGAGGCACCCCTGCCGCCCGCGCCGCCAGGATGAACTCGCGGTCGCGGAGGGCCAGGAACTGCGCCCGCATGAGGCGGCCAAAGCCGACCCACAGCGTGAAGCCGATGAACAGCGCGAGTTTCCAGATGTTGACCCCGAAGACGGTAATGAAGAGCAGGGCGGCGAGGATGGTGGGGACCATCGTGAACAGCTCGAACAGGCGCAGGGCGACCCAGTCGAAGCCACCGCCGAACCAGCCGGCCAGGATGCCGATCGGTATCCCTATCACGGCTCCGATCGCCGTCGCCCCGACGGCGACGGTCATCGAGGTCCTTGCCCCCCAGATCACCCTGGTCAGTGTGTCCCGTCCGAGCTGGTCGGTCCCCAGCCAATGGCGCAGGCCCGCCCCACTGAGGGTGGCGGTCAAGTCGTTCGAAGTTTCACTGTACGGAGAGATGAGCGGGGCCAGGATGCCCGTGAGCAGGATGATTATGACAAACGCGCCGGCGACCAAGGCGAGCTTGTTGCGGCGGTAGCGGTACCAGGCCGCCCGCCAGAAGCTGGAACTGGCCCGGCGACCGGCGACCGCAGGCACCGGGACCGGCGTTTGCACTGGCACTGCGGTCATCGCGATAGGCCCTCCAGGCGTACGCGGGGATCCACCATCACGTAGGCGATGTCGCTGGCGATGTAGCACACCCCCCAGAGGACGGCCACGATGAGCACCAGCGCCATGATCAGAGGGTAATCCCGGTGCAGGCTGGCGGTCGTGAAGTAGCTACCCAGCCCGGGCAATGCGAACGTCGCCTCGATGAAGATCGAGCCCGTGAGGATGTTCGGGATTTGCGGTCCCATGATGGTGATGAGGGGGATGAGCGAGGTGCGCAGGACGTACCGGAGGACGACCCGCCGCTCGGACAGCCCGCGAGCGCGGCCCATCCGGACGTAGTCCGAGTTGATCACTTCGAGCGTACTGGCCCGGGTGTAGCGGGTCATCA
Source organism: uncultured Acidimicrobiaceae bacterium (assembly GCA_963749305.1). Classification (GTDB taxonomy): domain Bacteria; phylum Actinomycetota; class Acidimicrobiia; order Acidimicrobiales; family Palsa-688; genus Fen-671. The sequence continues at coordinate 582,587 of CAVVMN010000004.1, read as the reverse complement.
GAGCCATCGGGTAGAGCGAGAAGGCGATGACGGGCAGGACCACGTCGATGGGGTTGCCCCAGCCGCCGACAGGGAACCACCCGAGCCTGATGGCGAAGACCTCGATCAAGAGGAAACCGATGACGTAGTTGGGCAGGGCAACCCCGATGGTCGAGACGACGGCAGTGATCGACCGGTCCACCCAGGTGTTTTGGCGGAGGGCGGCGATGCAGCCGAGCAGGATACCTCCGGTGAACGAGACGAAGATGGTGAGGCCGCCGACGATCAGCGTTATGGGCCAAGCCGAGGCGATCAAGTGGTTCACGGTCATTGTCGGCTCCTCGAACGGGATACCTAGATAACCGTGCAGAAGCTGCCAGATCCAGTTGAGGTACTGCCTCCAGATCGGCGCCGAGAGGCCGTACTTGACCATGATGTTGTGCATGGCCGCCGGGGTCATATCTCCTTGTGTGAAGGAAAAAGGGCCGCCAGGGACAGAGTGCATCATGGCGAAAATGGCGACGGTGGCCAGAAAAAGCACGAACAGCAGCGACAGTATGCGCTGAGCGATGTAAGCGATCACGGGGCTAACCCCTCGTGTAATGAGACTGAGGTGGCCGGTGCGCCGACCGGGCCCATCGCATGAGGCCCGGTCGTACGATCACCGCTTCATCCCACGGCGTGGCTTGATTATTAGAAACTCTCGCTCTGGCGGGGGTACTGCTTGACGTTGTTGCCGATGTAAATCCCCTCTTGGTAGGTGGAGAAGGGGAAGAAGCCCGGCCACTGGAGGCCGTTGTAGCCGAGGTAGTTCGTGGCTAGTGCCGGCCCTTGCAGGTACGGCCACGTCAGGTACTTGTCGAGGCCGTGGAAAACAAACACGGCGGGCGCATCGTAAGTAAGAAGGGTTTGTGCCTCCGTATAGATCTCCTGGCGCTTGGCCTCGTTGAAGGTCGCGGCACCTTGGGTCAACAGGTTGTCGTAATGGGCGTTGTCCCAGTCGTGGCGGCCGCCGGCCTTGTAGACGCTGAGCATGTTGGAGGCATCGAAGTAGTCCATGCCGTACGACACGAACCCCATCTCTACCTGGGTCGGCAGGGCCTCCATCTTGGTATAGAAGGTGGAGGTGTCCAACTCCGACAGTAGCAGCGTGCTGCTGCCGCCGAACAAAACCTGGTTCCAGTTCTGCGATAGCGCCTGGGCGACGAGCCCTGTAGTGGTACTGTCCATGGCGCCGACGGCGGCCGGGTAGCTGAACGTCACCGTCGGGAAACCGCTGCCCTTCGGGTACCCAGCCTCGGCCAGGAGCTTCTGCGCCTTCGCCGGGTCGTAGTTGGTGTCGGGCTCGAGCGGCTGGCTGACGGCGAACGGGTACCCCTCCATGAGGTAGCCGTAGGCCGGGACGGCCAGCCCAGGGAGCAGGGCGCTGATGATCTGGTTGCGGTCGATGGAGTGGGCGAAGGCCTGCCGCACCTTCAAATTGTTGAACGGCTTGGCCTTGGTCTTGAAGAACACGTAGTAAACCCGGAAGTCCTGCGGGTTGGTGGCCGGCTTTACCTTCGAGAGCTTCGGGGTTGACTTGGCTATGGCAAGGTCGGTCCGCGAGAGCGCCTGGCCGGGGTTGAAGTCCACCACACCGGTGTCAAGCAGCGGGAGGTAGTCGGCGCCGGCATAAATCTTGGCTTTCTGGTTCGTGATGTAAGGCCTGTACGGCGCCGAGTACTTGGGGTTCGGGGTAAGCACGATCTCGGACGTCGGGTTGAACGTCTTCAAGATGTACGGGCCGCACGAGATGCAAGTGGCCGGGTTGATGTTGTACAAGCCGTTGCCGTACTTGGCTAGGCCCGCAGCGGAGAGCGGCATCGAGTACAGCATGGCGTTGGGGATGTAGGCCACGGGGCCTTCGGTGGTGACTACGAACGTGTACTTGTTGCTGCCGACTCCTACGCCGATCGAGTTGACAGGTGCTTTGCCGGCCACGGCCTCGGTGTAGTTTTTGATCACGCCGGACCAGTACCAGGCGAAGTCCCAGGCGTGCTTGGGGTCGGCCGAGTAACGGAACGTCTCCACGTAGTCGTTGGCCGTCAACTCGTTGCCGTCGCTCCACATGATGCCGGGCTGAATGTAGAACTCCCACGTCGTGGGGGTCGTCTGTGCCCAGTGGGTGGCCGTGCCCGAGACGATGTGGTAGTTCTGGTTGATGCGCACCAGGGAAATCTCGAAGTTGTCCGCCAATGGGGCGCGCGAGTAGACGGTCTCGTAGAAGTCCAGCGCCTTGTACGTGGCGCCGACCGAGTTGTAGTACGCGATCAGGTACTGCTGAGACGCAGGCGCAGCACCGGAGGGGAGCGATACTCCAAACGAGCTCCTGGCCCCGGTCGCCGACGGGGTCTTGAGAGCAGACCTGACCAGGTTGCTCTTGGCCAGCAATAGGCCGGCGGCGCCAGCCCCGCTGGCCCCGAGGAACTGCCGGCGAGTCAGATTTGGGAATTTCCCGTGATCTTCGCTCGCGTTTTCCTTCATATTCTAAACCCCTTCCTATAACCCCCAGCAGGGCGTTCTATTGGTGGCGGAATGGTATCGCGGCACCTAGGGCATGTCAACGCGATCAGGCCCCGGGAGGGTCGCTGCGACCTGCGACGGCGTGACGGGAAGGGGGCTACCGGACCGCTCGGTCGCCAGCGGTACTGACCTGGCCACCGAACGGAGTTTTTCACAATTCGCGCCACCCAAACGACGCCACGCCGCGTCCAACGGAGGAGGCGCGTTCAGATGCAGGTGCAAATTTTCACAGAATGTCTTCTCTAGCAAACCTGAGGGTTCGCAGAGTAATTCATTTCCTAAAGCGTGTGGCCGGGACCTTCCTTTCTGCAGCCACGAAGGAAATCAAATGAGGTGCAAATCCCGATAAACTTGATGTGAAAGGTACGGTTTTCTGCGGGACCGTCCATGGCTATGCCCGGTCATCCTGTCGTCGACCCTGTCCTGGGCCGAACTCGTCGAGCAGGTCCCAGGCCGCTCCAAGGATGGTGGCGGCGTCGATGCCAAAGTGCCGGTACAGGTCGTCGACGTCACCCACCTGCCCGAAGTCGCTGACCCCGAGGCAGCTAATCGGGGTGGAATTGATTGTCCCCAAAAAAGACAACGTGTGCGGGTGCCCGTCCAGGACAGCGACCATAGGCGCCGACCGCGCGGCGGGAAATAGCGTCTCCAGCACCCGGAAGGGCGAGCTGGCCAGGCCCCGGCGGGCCTGGCTGGCCCGAAAGACGAGGTCGGCCGACGTCAGGCACACTACGTCGCAGGCTACGCCGTCTGCCTCCAGTTCCAGGGAAGCGGCCACTACTTCGGGCATCACGGCCCCCATGCCCACGAGGCAGATTGTGGGCCGTTCCTGGCTCTCTAGCAGCCGGTAGCCTCCGGCCAGAACGGCCCGCCGCCGGCGGGCCAGGTCATCGGCGCCCGTGGGCAAATCAGCCAGAGCCTGGTCAATTGGCCTGGTGCTGAGCCGGAAATAAGCCGACGTACCGTCCGGCGACCCCAGGTGGCCGAGCGCGTCCAGTAGTGCCCACTCGAGGTCCTGGACGAATGCCGGTTCCCAGGCCGTGCAGTGCGGTTGCTCGAGGCCGATAGAAGGCGTTATGACGGACTGGTGGGCGCCCCCCTCGGGGGCCAGGGTGACACCCGAGGGCGTCCCCACCAGGATCGATTGGCCACCTCCGTAAATTCCGAACGACCACGGCTCCAGCGCCCGGGTCACAAACGGGTCGTACAGCGTCCCGATCGGCAGTAACGGCTGGCCGTCACGGGACCATGTAAGGCCTAGTTCGGAGAGGAGCCCGACCAGGTTGACCTCAGCGATGCCGAGCTCGATGTGCTGACCCTTTTGTGACTGTGCCCAATGGAGCAATGTCGAGCGGTCGTGTTCGAACCAGTCGGGGCGCTCGTCTACATGCCACATCCCGACCCGGTTGATCCATCCGCCGAGGTTCGTCGAGGACGCGACATCGGGGCTAACGGTAACGACACGAGCCGCAACTTCGGGGGCGGCACGAGACAGGTCGAGCAAAAAACGGCCCAGCGCTTGTTGCGTCGACTCCGACCCCCGATGGGTAACACCGAGATCTGTTGGCGGCTTCACCACGGGTCTTGACTTAAGGTCCGGGCGGACGAGCCGTTTCGCCGCTGCGACGCAAATGCCGCTCTCCGGGCTCTCAGCCGCGAAGTTCTCCCACGGCTTGCCGGGATCGGCGCCCAGGTCGAGGCCGAGTTGGTGCCATTGCTCTACCGATAGGAGAGCCGAGTGGTTCCCGGGATGGCCCTCGGTGGGCAGGCGCCAAGCCTTTATCGTGTAGGCCAGGACCACCGACGGCCGGTCCGTAACCCGGTCAGCGGCGGCGAAGGCGTCCAGCAAGTCGCCGAGGTCGTGGCCGCCGAGGTTGCGTAGCGTCGCTGCTACTGACGCATCGTCGAGGTGGTCGATCAGTCCAAGGATGCCGTTACTCTCGGGGCCGGATCCGGCCAGGGCAGTGCGAAGTTCGTTTTCCGGCAAACGGAGGAGGTACTGGTACTCCTCGTTGCTCATCTCGGTCGATCCGACGTTCGAGCAGCTCACCGTCCTCCAGGGCGAACAACTCGCGGAGGCGGGCGCCGTACTTGAGGACGATCGTGTTCCACCCGACCGCGGTAAACATGTCCTTTATACGACTGGCGGCAATACCGGGAACCACTCTGTCCAGGGATTGGCGGTTCAGGTCGACGATCCATAGGACCTCACCCAGGCGGGCCACGAGGGGGTCCATCAGAGCTTCCCAAACTGGCCCTTCGTCCAGTTCAGCATCGCCAACCAGCGCGATGCGTCGCCCTACTCCGGGATGCTCGAAATGCGTTGACACGTACCGCTGCGCTATGGCGCTCCATATCGAGGCCGTGGCCCCAATCCCGACAGATCCGGTCGAGAAATCGACCGGGTCGGGGTCCTTCGTCCGGCTCGGGTAGCTTTGCAGGCCGCCAAAGGCGCGCAATTCGGTCAGGTAGCGCTCGTCGAGGCGCCCCAATAAGTAATTAATGGCGTGCAGAACCGGTGAAGCGTGCGGCTTTACCGAGACCTGGTCGCCCCGTTTGAGGTAATCGAAGTAAAGCGCCGTCATTATGCTCACCATGGACGCCGACGACGCCTGGTGCCCGCCCACCTTCACCCCGGAGCTCTTGCCTCGCACCCGGTTCGCATGGTGGATCATGCTGACGGCCAGCCAGAGGACGCGCTTCTGGACCCGGTCCAGTGCTTCCAAATGCTCGTCAGTCGAGGAGCCTTTGGCGCGCACATCCGCGGTCGCGCTCATGGTTTAACGATAACCCGGTTTCCGAGGGCCTCGCAACGGATCGCCTGTTCATAGGTCCTGAGACGCAACGAATCGACACCCACGCGGAGGTTCGGCTTATAATCTTGCGGTGACCACAGCCATGAACGGCGTAGACGCCACCGATCAACGGATCCTCAAGCTGCTCCAGCAGAACGCTCGCCAGACTTTCGGCGAGATCGGGCGGGAGGTCGGGCTATCGGCGCCGGCGGTGAAGCGGCGGATCGACCGGCTGGAGGAGTCCGGTGTCATCCGTGGGTACACGGCCATGGTCGACCACGCCTACCTTGGCCAATCCGTCGAGGCCTTCGCCGAACTGCGCTTCGCCGGGAGCACCAGAGTCGACGACATTGAGGAAATCGCCTCAGATCTCCCTGAAGTCCAGGCCATTTTTACGGTGGCAGGTGACCCCGACGCTCTCGCCTGGATCAGAGTGAGCGACGTGCAAAACCTGAAGCGGGTGATCGACCGGTTGCGCAGCAGCGGGAAAGTGACCGGGACAAAGACCTTGATGGTCCTGAGCTCGTCGGTCCGCACACCGGCCTAGCGCCGGCCAAAACGGGGCCTGTGTACCCCGCTGGCGTCCGCGAAGCAGGCGCCCCTCCGTGCGTTACGCCGGACCTGGTACGTCTCCTGCGCTGCAATAAGAGCCCGGGCTGTGCACGACGTGCGGCACCCGGAGCTCAACCCCCTCAGCTCCCGGGAGTCCCGCCAGCGCGGGCCGAAAACCGGGGTCGGCCCGCCATTTGAAGCCAGGCTGGTCAGGGTTGGCTTCGGCGTAGGCATCGAAAGCTGGCGGTAGCAGGCGCAGCCGTTTGTCGACCCACGCTCGGTCCCACGGCCCCTCTTCGAGGATCTGTTCCGCCGGCCTGAACTCGTAATATATCGTCCGGCGCAGCGCGTTGCCGAGGGTCGGCGGGGAGCCGTGGACCAGCATGACGTCATGGACCAGGACGTCGCCAGGGCCCATCTGCACCTCCAGGGAACCGGGCACCTCCCATCCATGTTCTTCTTCGATCTCGCACACGTCGACCTTGGCCCGCTGTGAGCCGGGCACCACCCTGAGCGCGCCCTGGCCCGGCAATGCCGCGTCGAGGTAAACGTCGATGTTGAAGATGCGGTAACGGCGTGGGTGTGTGGCGTCCTGGTGCCAGCGGACCGGCGCCCCATTGCCCGTGTCCTTGAACACCATCGCTTCGTACGTTGGGACCAGGTTGGCGCCAGCCAGGCTTTCGGCAATCCCGAGGACCTCGGGGCTGCCCAGGAGTTCGAGCGAAGCGGGGCGCCCTTTATTGTGGAGGTAGTCGACCCGGTACATGACCTCGTGCCCGCCCTGAGCCACAAAGCGGTAATCGTCATTAATTGCGGCTGCTTCTCGCGCCCGCTTCCCCTCCGTTACCCAGTCGTCGGCTGCCTCCTGGAGGCGCGCCAACATGGCGGCCGGGATCCGGTTACGGAGGACCAGGTAACCCTGCCGGTCGAACGCCTCAACTTGCTCGCCGGCCAAGCCGTAAGTGGGGACGGGAGAAGTCTGAGTACCGGCTGGGGACATGTCAGGAACCTGAGAACACCTGGTAATTGCTCCGTTTTCTCATCGTCGATACTAGCCGAGCGGCGGTGTGCGCACAAGCAGGCCCAGGAGCACTTACCGCGGAGCGGCTGGTAGCATCCGGCCCATGTTGAGCGCAGAAGTGGGGCCAGGTGAGCTCACCGACGTTGACCGGTTCATTTTCGAGTCGTGGGGCTACTTTGTCATCCCGGACGTCCTGTCCGCCGATGAGGCCGAAGAATGTTATGCGGCCTCGGAACGATTGCACGCGGCCCGCGACCACGTCTTTGGCCAGCAAGGGCGCGGGTATGAGACCGAGCCCGCATTGGAGCGGCTGATCGACCACCCGGCGGTCCTCCCCAAGATCAGAGGCCTCTACGGAGACCGCTTTATATTGCAGGCGTGTTGGAGCACTATGCAGCCGGCCCATGCCGGCGTTGGTGGCTGGCACCAGGACGGTTCCAGTGCCTATGACTTTAAACAGCTCGGCTACCCGGTCCCATTGGTCCAGCTCCGGGCGTCGTTCTTATTGACGGACCAAACAGAGCCCGGCATGGGGAATATGGAACTGGTCCCCGGAAGTCACCGAAGCCAGGTCCGGTTGCCTGCCGAGGTGGTAGCCGCCAGGGACGACGTGCCTATCGGGCACGTGATCTGCGCGTCCGCCGGCTCGGTGCTGGTCTTCCACAATGCGGTTTGGCATCGCACTTACAGCCACAACGGTGACCGGGACAGGTACACGGCCCATTACATTTACAGCCCTCCGTGGGTACGGAGCGCGGACCGGTTCGAAAACTCGTCGGAGTTCCTCGAGCGCACTACCCCGCTACGCCGGGCTCTTATGGGCGAGTTCACTCGGCCCGACGCTCCGTACGGGGCCAACTACGAAGCGCCGCCGTTCGCATCCTAACCCGAGGCGCCGAGAAAACCTCCGTTCTCAGCCAGCCAGCAGGTCGCGAAGCCCGAGCCCCATCCGCTCGTAGTCGGCGGGGCGGTTGTACACCTGGGCGGACAGACGGACGCGCCCCTGGCCGTTCCAACAACCAATGGACATCTCCACCCCTTGGGCGGCCATTTTGTCCTTCACCCAAAGGGCCTGTTCGCGGGTGTCGGCTAAGCCAGGTGGCAGCGGGACCAGGGCCATGCTCAGACCCGGGTCATGGTTGAGCTTGACGGCCGGCGAACCCACGATTTCCGCCACCGTTATCTGCGCGGCGCGGACGAGGGCCTCGTTGTGTTCCCGTACCCGGTCCCAGCCCAGTGACCCGAGTACCTCGAGAGAGCGGGGGGCCGCCACCCACGCAGAAAGGTCGTCGGTCCCGACCCGCTGGAAAGAGAGCGGGAAACCTTCCGCCTCCCCCCACGAAACTATCAAGGCCAACATCTGTTCCTGCCACGCCGGAGCCACCCACAGTGCCCCGGTGCCAACGGGGGCGCAGGCCCATTTGTGCAGGTTGCCGACCCAGAAATCGATGCCCATCTTGGGGACTTCGAGCGGGAGCATGCCGGGGGCGTGGGCCGCATCGACCAGTGTGGCGGCGCCGAAGCCCTTCGCCAGGGCGGCCACCGCCTCCACCGGGAACCGCCTGGCAGTGGGCGACGTGACCTGGTCGATCAGGACGAGGGCGGTCCGCTCTGAGCAGTGCTCGGCCAATATGGCCACAACTTCATCGTCGGTGCTGTCGACAGGGACCTTGGCGACCACTCTCTTAGCGCCGGTGCGGGCGGCCAACCTGTCCATGGCCGAAGATACGGCGCCATAGGCGTGGTCTGTGGACAGGATCTCATCGTCCGCGCCGAGGGACAACGATTGCGCAACCGCCGATACGCCGGCGCTCACGTTATTGACGAAACCGACGTCATCTGGACTGGCGCCAATAAACCTTGCCACCTGAGCACGGGCCTCGGTCAAGAGGTCCGGCATCTCGCGGTCGAACCAGCTCATCGGGTTGAGCGCGATCCGCCGGCGGAACTGGTTCTGGGCTTCGAACACTTGCGCCGGCAACGCACCGAAGGAACCGTGGTTGCAGTGGGCTACCTCGGGGTCGAGTAGCCAAAGGCGGCGTACTTCCTCCCAATCGTCGCCCCAAATTGGGTTGGACCAATCCGACTTGGCCCCCGTCTCGTTGTGCAATCCTGTCCTCCTCGTCCCGCCGGCCGGCGCGTTTGCCCGGCGTGCCTCCGGCACTGTAGCCGTTCGTGTGCTCGATCAGGCAAGCGACCTTCCACCTACAGCGCGCCATGCAGTACGTTTGCGCCAAAGCGGGGCCGAGGTCGTCGACCGGTAAGGGTCGCGGAGAGCCAAGGTCGCGGAGAGCCGAGGTGGTGGAGAGCCGAGGCCGTGGAGAGAACGTTTCGAGAAAGGACGGGTGCCACGTGGTGGACCCACAGGAGCTTGAATGGCGTCCCGAGCGCCTTCGTTGCCAGCGGCTGGCATCGCCGAACGCCATTGGCACGGCCAGCCCGATGTTGAGCTGGCAGCTGCCGGCGGCTGCCGGTGCCGACGCGCAGGTGGCGTACCAGGTGGCGGTCTCGACGACCGGCGGAGCCGATGGCTCCGAAGCGGGCCTCTGGGACAGCGGGTGGGTCGAGTCCACAACTACGAGCGCCCGCTACCATGGCCGCCCGCTCGAGTCACGCCAAGCGGCCTTTTGGTCGGTCCGGTCCCGGACGGCCTCGGGGGGCACGAGCCTTTGGAGCGAGCGCCATTATTTTCAGGTCGGCCTCCTTCATCGCAGCGATTGGAGCGCGTCGTGGGTGGCCCACCCGCCACTGCCGGGGCCGCCAGGGGCGGGCGGCTTACCTAATGCGTCGCCATTTCCACCTCAATTCCGGACCGGCGCGCGCTCGCGCCTTTGTGAGTGCGCTGGGCGTCTACGAACTGTGGGTCAATTCGCAAAGAGCCGGTGATGGCCTCTTGCGGCCGGGGTGGACCGATTACCGTCGCCGCGTCCAGTACCAGGCAGTCGATCTTACGAGCCTGCTGCACGCGGGCGACAACGTCATCGGGGCGGTCCTGGCGCCGGGTTGGTACGGCGGCCGCATCGCCTCTCGCGCCGAAGTGAGCTCGGCCGAGCCGGTGCCCGTTCCCGAGTTCCTCTGTCAGGTCGAGGTCGAAGAGGAAGACGGGGCCAGCACGACGATTGGCACGGACGAGCTCTGGGAGTGGAGGCCCTCTCCCATCCTCTCGAGCGACTTCTACGACGGGGAGGACTGGGACCGCCGCTTGTTGAGCCCGTCTTGGGCCGGCATCGAGGACGCTTCAGCCTGGGAGCCGGTCGAGTGCACGCCCGGCACGGCGGGCGCCGTGGTCGCCGAGCAGGCCGAACCGGTGCGCGTTACAAACGTAACCGAGGCCAAGGTCAGCTGGCTGAACGACGGCGTGGCCCTTATAGATAGCCGGCGCAACGACAGCGGCTTCCTGCGCTTAACCGTCGACGAGCGGCCAGGCCGGAAAATAGAAGTGCGGTATGGGGAAATCCTCGACCCGGCGGGCCGGCTCTACCGGGAAAACCTGCGCGGGGCGCGGTGCACCGACAGCTTCGTGTGCGCCGGCGACGGGCCCGAGGAGCTCGCCCCCGCCTTTGCCTTCAGAGGCTGGCAGTACGCGTTGGTGAGCGGCCTCTCCGGTCCTGAGAGCCTGCGCTCGGCTCAGAGCGTCACTCTCAGCACCGACATGACGCGAACGGGCTGGTTTTCGTGCTCCGAGCCCTTGCTGGAGCAGATCTACGAGCTCATGGTCTGCTCGTTGCAGGCCAATTATGTCGACGTCCCGACGGATTGTCCTCAGCGCGACGAGCGCATGGGTTGGATGGCGGACGCGCTTCTGTTCGCGCCTATTGCCTCGTACACGTACGACATCAGCGGGTTCATGGCCAAGTGGTGCCACGACGTCCTCGATGCGCGCACCCCGCATGGAGGTTTCGCCGATGTGGCCCCTCGTCCATCGTCGCGTTGGCCCGGGCCGTCGTTCGTGGCCGGTGCTCCCGTCTGGGCCGACGCCGGCGTGCTGTTGCCGTGGCTCATGTACGAGCGCTACGGCGATGAAGATGTGCTCGAAGCCATGTTCCCGGCCATGGAGGCGTGGCTCAGTCGCGTTCACGAGCAAAACCCCGACGGCATCTGGCGGGCCGGGCGCGGCAACGACTACGGCGACTGGGTCCCGGCCGGCCCTGACACTTCGCACGACCTGTTCTCAACGTGCTGGCTGTACCGCTCGACCGTCGTCGGGGGCCAGGTCGCCGAGCTGCTTGGGCGACGCTCAAGCAACGGGTTGGCTGCGCAGCCGAGCCGAGCTGGTCAAGCAGGCCTTCCTCGAACACTACGTTGATGCGGGAACGGGGAGGATCTCCGACCCGGCCTCGGCCGGCCCGCGCTCAGGCCCGCACAATTTCGCCCCGGTGGCGGCGGCCGAGACGCAAACGGGCTATGTAATGCCGCTTGCCCTCGGGCTCGTTGAAGGCGACGTGGCCCGCAAAGCGGGAGAGCACTTGGCCGACCTTGTGGTGACCGCCGGCCGCCGTCTCCAGACGGGGTTCTGCGGCAGCGCTTACCTCCCGTCCGCTCTAGAGCGGGCTGGGTACCCCGGGCTCGCCTATGACCTGCTGTTGCGGCGAGAGCCACCGTCGCTCGGGTTCATGGTGGAAATGGGGGCCACCTCTGTTTGGGAACGCTGGGACGGGCTCGACCGGGAGGGGTGGCCGGCGTGCCCGTCCATGAACTCGTTCAACCACTACGCCATGAGCTCGATGCTCTCGTGGTTGGTCGAGGGGGTGTGTGGGCTGCGGCCGGCCCCGGGGGTCCCGGCCACCCGGGAGATCCGGTTCGCCCCCGCGCTGACCCGACGGTTATCAGAGGCGGCGTTCAAGTTCGACGCCCCCGCCGGGCGGCTCGAACTGGCGTGGGCTTGGGAGGGCGACAAGAGGGTAGTCGGCCGGATCCGCGTCCCTGCTGGCATGACGTGCGCGATCGCCGGTGGCGTGGCACTGGACGATGGCCCCGCCGGGACCGTCATTGCGTACGCAGCAGAGGGCCAACCGGGAGGGCCGGACCGGTTGGTAGGCGGGGGCGATCACGAGGTCGTCTGGCAGGTGTCGTGACCACTCGGCCGAGGAGGGGGAGCAATCCTTGTTCGCTTGGCCGGTCCGATGACCGTCGGGCCTGGGACAGGCAGTGGTTCTTGGTTCGCTTGGGACGATTTATATGCAAAAAGCGTCACAAATCGTCCCAAGCGATTTGGGCCAAGCGATTTGGGCCAAGCGATTTGGGCCAAGCGATTTGGGCCAAGCGATTTGGGCCAAGCGATTTGGGAAGGGCCTATTTGTGTCTGAAAGGAAAGTGGGTACGTGAAGATCGGAGATGTGCGGGTCATCGTTACCAGCCCCGGGCGAAATTATGTGACAGTAAAGATCGAGGCTGAGGACGGCACGTACGGGGTTGGCGATGCCACTCTCAATGGACGGGAGATGGCCGTCGCCGCCTACCTGTCCGAGCACGTGGCCCCCTTGCTCATCGGGCGTGAAGCAGGCGATATAGAAGCAATTTGGCAGTACCTGTACCGCGGCGCCTACTGGCGGCGAGGCCCTGTCACCATGGCCGCTATTGCCGGTATCGACATGGCGCTGTGGGATATCAAAGGCAAGCTGCTCGGCACGCCGGTGTGGGACCTCCTGGGGGGCCACTGCCGCCAAGCGGTCCGGGTCTATACGCACGCCTCCTCCCGGAGCCTGGACGGCGTGATAGACGAGGTCCGGCATTCGTTGGACGAGGGCTACGAAGCTGTGCGAGTGCAGTGCCTGGTGCCCGGGATCGACGAGATGTACGGAGTGCCTCGGGCGCCGGAGACGACTGAACCAGAGGGCTACCCCTTCGTCGAGAAAGACTGGTCTTCTGACGCCTACCTGCGCTTCACGCCGCAGCTGTTCGCGGCCGTGAGGGAAGCAGTTGGCCCGGAGCCCTTACTCCTGCACGATGCTCATCACCGCCTGACACCGTCGGAGGCAGGTTGGCTAGGCCGCCGCCTGGAGGAGTTCAGGCTCTTCTGGCTCGAGGACGCCGTCCTGGAGGAACTGCAAGACGGTTACCGGCTCGTCCGTCAGCACACAACCACACCCCTGGCAGTGGGTGAGGTTTTCAACAGCATTTATGACTGTGAGCGGCTAATCCGAAAGGGATGGGTCGATTACCTGCGCGCCTCGGCTTTGCATGCAGGCGGCATCTCGCACTTGAGGAAGATCGCCGCATTTGCCGAGCCTTACCACGTGCGGATGGGTTGTCACGGAGCGGCAGATCTGTCACCGGTCACGATGGCGGCGGCCGCGCATTTCGGCGTCGCTGTCCATAACGTGGCCATACAGGAGTACGCAGAACATCCCCTGGACGCTAACCGGGTGTTCCCCCATCAGTGGTCAGTGCAGAGGGGGTATTTGACCCCCGGCGATGGCCCGGGGCTTGGTGTCGACATCGACGAGGCACTGGCGGCCAGCTTCCCCTATCAGCGCGGTTACCTGCCTGTCAGCCAATTACGCGATGGGACGGCCTGGAACTGGTAACCGGTAAAACGTCCCTGGTAATCAAGATGACGGCCCTCAGCCGTAAAGGAGACAGTGAAAAGACATGGTGACGCGTGTGGCGGTGACGGGAGCGGCGGGCCGCATTGGGCGCGGTGTGCTCGATTTGCTCCTGGATCGGGGAGTGGCCGTCGTTGCCATCGATTCGCTGATGCCCCGCGAATCGAAAACCCAAGTGGCAACGTGGTTTGGGTGCAAGCCGATATGACCGATTATCCGGCCGTCGTGAAGGCGTTGGACGGGTGTGATGGGCTCGTGCACATGGCCGCCATTGCCAGGCCCGGGCTGTTAGAGGACGCGGTTGTCCACAGTAATAACGTGGTCGGGAGTTATAACGCCCTCAGGGCCGCGGTGGAAGTCGGCATCACCCGCATGTGCCAGGCGTCGAGTGTCAATGCTATCGGTTGTGCCTGGAGCCGGTCTCCGCGCTACGACTATTTCCCGCTCGACGAAAATCATCCCAGTTATGCTGAGGACCCGTACAGTTTGTCGAAGTGGATCTGTGAGCAGCAGGCTGACGCCATCGCCAGGCGTTATTCCTCTGTTGGTATTGCCAGCTTTCGGTACCACATGGTTGTCCCGGAGCGAGCGCGGGCGGCCGCCGTGTACCGCGAGGCCCCGGAGGACGTGGCTATAAAAAACCTCTGGGGGTACACATCGTTAGCGGCGGCGGCAGGCGCTTGTTGGCTGGCCCTCGAAGGTGGGCAAATTGGCCACGAGGTGTTTGAGATCGTCGCCCCTGACCACGTGGGCGGGGCGTCATCGACCGAGTTGGCAAAACGGTATTACCCCGGGGTGATGTGGCAGCGCCCGCCAGGCGCCGCACGAAGGTTTCTTCGACTCCTCGAAGGCGGGCCGGTTGCTTGGCTGGCGCCACGAGGATTGGTGAGGCGCCCGGGCTCACTCGGGGCTGGCGAGGATTTCGAGATGGGCCTGGTTCATGGCGTCCCTGCCGTAACCGCACCCGCCTCAATGGTGGCCTTCAGCTCCTCGAGCGTTGCCAGTGCCCCGGTCGCCCCGATCGACCGTGTCGACAAAGCCCCAGCCGAGCAACCGTATGTCAAGCAGTCGGGCAGTGGCAGTCCGTCAAGCCACCCGCGCAAGAACCCGGCGTCGAAGGCGTCGCCGGCCCCGGTCGTGTCCACGCAGTTGACCTCAAAGCCGGGCCGCGAGGAAATGGCCCCGTGCTGAGCGGCGATGCAACCCTCTGCACCGTCCTTGACCACGACCAGGTTCCCGTTTTGGGCCAGCTGTAGGGCGGCGGCAGCGGTGCCGGTCAGGCCGCTGAGAGCCCGGGCTTCGGCCGCGTTGGGCAGGAAAATGTCGACCGAGCCGAGCAGCGACAACAGGCCGTTGTCCCAGTTCCCGGCCGGGTCCCAATTGGGGTCGACCGAAACCGTCACGCCGTTGGCCCTCAGGTCACGGGTCAAATCGGGCAACTGGGCAGCCAGGCCGGGCTGGAGGAAGTACGAACCAATGTGCACATGAGGGGCGCGGACAAGCTCTCCGAGGGGCAACATTTCCAACCGCAGGCCATCAATGGTGCCTGTGTGGGTCAGGATCGCCCGGTCCGCCCCTTCGCTGAGGACCACGCTAAAACCCGTGCCCAGATCGTCGAGAACGGGGCAAAGGGTTGTGTCTACGCCCCAGTCTCGTAACTGCTCCAGCATGTAGCGCCCAAAAAGGTCGTTGCCGGTAGCACCGATGAACCTGGTCCGAAGCCCAAGGCGAGCGCAGGCGCAGGCGGTGATGGACCCCGAGCCACCGATGACGAGGGCGGCGTCCGGTACCAGCTTTTCGTGCTGGCCGAACTCGGGCCGGACATCGTCCCCGCGCAACACGATGTCGGGGTTGCAGTCGCCGATGACAATAATGTCGAAGTCCGCGTTGTGATAACCGCCCCTCGGGTCGGAGCTCGAGCCGTAGGTCCGTCTGGGCGGGACGTAGCCTTCGGTCTCCATCTGCATCACGCCATTATGACCCCGCCGGCCTCGGGACCTGATGACCCGCTTGTCAAGCCTCAGCTGGCTGTGATCCCTCATGGCCCGGCTGGGCTGGCCCCGCTTCTCGGCCGGAGCCGCTTCTGGGCCGGAGCCGCTTCTGGGCCGGAGCCGCTTCTGGGCCGGAGCCGCTTCTGGGCCGGGGGTGGTCGGGGCGAGGGTCGTACCATTGCCTGGTCCCATCCTGAGCGAAGTGCAGCTGCTAGACAAAACGAGACAGCCAAAATAACGGGGCAAGTAGCACTGATGGAGGTCCAATGAGCGCCTTTATGCGAGGCCAGGAAGTCGGACGCGAGGAATTCGAGTGGGGCGCCATCGGCTGGCGCTGCACGCCCGCCGTGGTGGGGGCCAAGCAGCTGGTCGTTATGGATGTTGAAATCCGGCCGGGCGCGGGCCATGACTTCCACCGTCATCCAGTACAGGAAGAGGTCATCATCGTGACCGCGGGCGAAATCGAGCAATGGGTGGAGGAAGAAGTGTCCATCCTGCGCCCGGGCGATTCGGCGTTTATAGTCGCGAGCCGAGTCCATGCCTCGTTCAACCTCAGTCCCGAGACGGCGCACTTGAGAGTGGTCATTGCTCCCGCCGTGGGGATGGGTTCGGGGTACGAGCTGGAGGACGTGTCGGAGCAGCAACCGTGGGCCTCGCTTCGCTCACCTGGTAGCGGCGCTCCAGCTGGTGGCAATTAACCGGTGGCACCGGTGCCTCCACCCGCGCCTCCGGCGGTGACCATCGACGATGTTATTGCCCGCATGGTCTCGATTAATTCCGCCCTGCCCTCAGCCGACGGCGTCGCCTGCTTCAACCGCATGTACCTCGATGTGACCCAGGGCGTAGCCCAGGAAGTGAAGCAAGGATCCTTTGGGGACCCGGCCTTTGTCACCGGCCTCGACGTGGTGTTCGCCAACATGTACTTCGCCGCTGTCGATGCCCTTTCCGGGCCCCAACCCGGGTGGCCGGTGGCATGGGAACCTTTGCTGGCCGCCCGCAGCAATCCCGGGATCGAGCCCATCCAGTTCGCTCTGGCCGGGATGAACGCCCACATAAACCACGACCTTCCCATCGCCGTAGTGACGACGTGTACCCAACTGGGAACGGCACCGGAGGATGGTGCTCACCATGCGGACTACCAAAAGGTTGACGCCCTGCTCGACGCGTCTGAGCAGTCGATACGGGAATCGTTCGAGCCACCGGACGTCCGAGATGCCGACCACCACGTTGCGGCCGTAGCCAACCTGGTCAGTAATTGGAGCATCACGGAAGCACGGGACGTTGCGTGGGACACCGCGGTGGCTCTCTGGGACGTCCGTGACCACCAAATGGCCACCGGGCTGCTGACCAGCGTCGCTGGCCCGCACGGTGGCTATGGCCAGCCGATGCCTGTTGTTGGTCGTCTGAGGCCCGCATAGGCAGGCCGGCTGAGGTCTGCAGCGGTCAGCGGGACCAGCTCTGAACGGTGCCGGACTGGCCTCGTCGGTACCCGCCGAGCCCACCGCAACTCTGAGAAAGCGCTGAGGAAAAGGGCCCGAAGGCGGCTGGCTCCCGGCCGCCCGCGGTCCGTGTGCGCCGCCCGTCCGATAGCTTTCTTTCGGTGCGCATCCTCTTTATCGAGGACGAGGACCGTCTGCGCGACGCACTTTGCCGTGGCTTGCGGGAAGAAAACCACGATGTCGTCGCGGCCAGTACCGGCAGCGAAGGCCTTCATTTGGCCACAGAGCAGAGTTTCGACGTCATTGTGTGCGACATCCTTCTGCCTCATCTGAACGGCTTTCAGATTTGCCGGCGGCTCCGAGAGCAGGCGATCTGGACCCCCATCCTCATGCTGACGGCCAAAGACGGAGAGTGGGACGAAGCCGAAGCGCTCGATGCTGGAGCGGACGACTACCTGACCAAGCCGTTCTCGTACGTCGTGCTACAGGCTCACCTGCGCGCCCTGGTCCGGCGGGGGGCGAAATCGTTGGCCGGCGACGCTGATGTCCTGCGTGCCAGCGACCTGATCCTTGACCGGCGCAGCCATCGTTGTGCCCGCGGCAACCAGGAGATCGAGCTTTCTCGCCGGGAATTTGACATGCTGGCTACACTGCTCGGGCACCTTGGCAAAGCGATGAGCAAAGATGAGCTCCTGAGGAAAGTGTGGGGCCCGGAATTCAACGGAGATCCCAACATCGTCGAGGTTTACGTGGGTTATTTGCGTAAGAAGATCGACGCCCCCTTTGACCGCCATTCGATCGAGACGGTACGAGGGCTGGGTTACCGGTTGGTCATAGATGAGCGTGGGATCTAACCCGCAGGGTTTCCATCCCCTGGGCTGGTTCGGCTCGGTGCGAGTCCGGGCGGCCGTCGTTTCCGTCTTTATCGTCGGCGTCGCCTTCGTGCTGAGCGCGTCGGGTGTTATCTGGCTCCTCCAGAACTCGCTGTACCAGAGCGCTACCAACACCGCTAAAGCCGAAGCCGTCTCTATCTCGTTTTTGATCACCACAAGGGGGTTTGTCCCTGCTCCTCTTCCGATATCCACGGAAGAGATGGCGGCCCAGGTCGTAGGTACGGACGGCAGCGTGATCAGGTCGAGCCGGGATATTGCGGGCCAAGCGGCCATGGCCGACCTCTTACCGGCCCCCGGCCATTTCGCTACATCCACCCGTGTCGTTCTTCGCGTCCGGCGCTTCACCCATGTCCGCCTCGATCTCGACAACCGCTTCGTCGTCGCCGCTATCGGCCTGAGGGGCCCGGGGCCGCCCGTTCCGTTCTTGTGGCCTATTCGCTCGGGGCCGCCGACCACGCCATCAGCTTGGTCGAGCTGTCGCTGGGCATCGCTTTCCCCGTCCTCGCTCTACTGGTAGGAGCCCTCGTCTGGGCACTCACCGGTTGGTCGCTTCGGCCGGTAGAAGCCATTCGGGCCGAGGTGGCCGAGCTTTCGGCCACGGACCTACGCCGGCGCGTCCCCGAACCGGTGGCGAACGACGAGATAGGACGCTTGGCCAGGACCATGAACGCCATGCTCAAGCGGCTTGAAGCCTCGCACGACCACCAGCGCCAGCTAGTGGCAGACGTCTCCCATGAGTTGCGCAACCCATTGGCCGCCTTGCAGGCGCAACTCGAGGTGGCGGCCGCTCACCCGGGCACGGCCAGCCAAAGCATGCTCGAAGGGTCGGTCGTCGAAGTCAACCGGATGAGCCAACTGGTCGAAGACTTGCTCACGCTGGCCCGTCTCGACGAGGGCATGTTGCGGTTGCGCCCCTCCGATGTCGACCTCGACGAGCTTATTTTCGTCCAGGCCGACCGCCTTCGTGCGCAAGGGAAGGTGGACGTGTCAGTGAAAGGCGTGAGCGCGGCGCGAGTGAGCGGTGATGAGGCTCAGCTGGCCCGAGTGGTGGCCAACTTGTCGGATAATGCGCAACGTTATGCCCGCCACCTGGTCGAGTTTGCTACCGCCCAACGGGGAGATTCCTACTACCTGACGGTGAGCGATGACGGCCCCGGCGTCCCATGGTTCGAGCGGGAGCGGATATTCGAACGTTTTGTCCGGCTCGACACGGCCCGTGCGCACGAGGGAACGGGTGCCGGCCTGGGGCTGGCCATCGTTCGGGAGATCGTTACTGCGCACGGGGGTGAGGTCTGGGTGGAAGACGCCCAACCGGGCGCCCGAGTGGTGGTCAGGTTGCCCGCCACTGGTCAGGTTAGCCCCGCCACTGTCGGTTCTATTCGCCCGAGCCGCGAGGCCCGGGAGCCTCAACCAGTACCGCCGGTGAATACAGTGACCACAGCGCCTGCCCCTCGCCGAGGGGAGTGAGAGCTCCGGCCCGCCGTAAACCCGGAGCTCTCTGTCCTGTCTTCCCGCTGGCGGTCAGGGTGCTATTACTTCTTCTCCCACTTGTACTTGCCCTTCACGTCTTTGCAGACCAATTCCACTTTGCCGGCTTTTTCGGTTTTACCCTTCTCGGCTTTCGAGCAGGCCGCTCCGGCTTTGGCCGCCGTTGAGGATGATGCGAACGCAGTGCCGGCAGTCAGGCCGACGCCACTCGCCGCGATGCCAAGGGCGAGGACAGCGGGAGCCAACCGTTTTACGACCAAGAACTTCACTGGCTTTCCTTTCGTCGGTACTTGGAGACCGGCGTTTTTCGCGGCCCCGAGGCGCACATCAGGTGTGCCCCGTGCACATTGCTATACAGCGCGAGGGACAGTGGTTTATCGTCCTGAGAGAGCTCTGAGACCCATTTGCCCGTACCACCACAACAGGGTCGCCGTGAAGTGCAGTGATCTAGCGATAAGACCCTGAGAGTGCGCTGAGATAAAAAAGCCAGGCCCGCTTTTACGTAATTATGCCACCGGGCCCTGGCCTGAGCGCGGCCACCGATTTCCTTTGATGGCTTCCGACGCGATCGAAGTCGCTTTGCCCTGCTCGGGCACGATGGCCCACATCAAAAGGTAGAGAATGGGACCGCCGATGCCTCCCAGCAAGAACGAGGCCACCACAAAACCGATGCGCACCGCTACCGGGTCGACGTCGAGGTATTCCGCCAGACCCCCGGCGACACCGGCGATCATACGGTCTTTCGTGCTGCGGGTGAGCCTGTGCGAGCTATCTGAAGCTCCGGGCGGCGGCGTTTGCGAGCTGTAATCAGTCATGGGTTCATTTTCCGGTGTGTACGACCGCTTTCCCATCGGGGAAGACCCCCGGCCCACCCTGGCCTATCCCTGGGCTGGCCCTGGCTGACCGGGCGCACCATCCATCCAGCCAGGTAACGGCCATCCAGCCAGGTGACGGCCATCCAGCCCGGTAACGGGCACCGTCGCCAACGCCAGTGCCTTGCGCCCGGCCCCGTCAATGACGGTGCCAGTCAGGTGGCTTCGTGGACTTCCTCGAGCAGCGTGCCCGGGAGCAGGCGGCGGACCTGCGTCGCCACTGACCCACGGGCCAGCTCCGAAAGGCGCGAACGGTGACGGGCTACGACCACTTTGGAGGCGCCCAGGTTGCGAGCCAGGTTGGCTATAGCGGTAGCGGGCGGCTCGCCGTCGACCTCCGTGTAACTGCCTCCCATCTCCTCGGTCAGCTGGCGGTAACGGTCGAGCTCGCTCTCGCTGCCACCGGTCTGGCCATCCGCCCCTTTGGCGTGGACGACGACGAGGTCGGCGTCGTCATCACAGGCGAGTTCAACCGCTCGCCGGATCACGGCCCCGCTCCAGTTCGACCCGGAGACACCGGCGACAACCACGGGGCGCTGGGCGCCGTCCAGGAGGCCGCGACGAGCCAGGAGGTCCGGCCCCACCTGCTCGAGAGTGCCATCCACCCACGCGTGGCCGAGTTGGCTCAGAGCCTCCAGGTTGGGTACGCGGAAATACTCTCCCAGAGCTCCCCCCACGCGGTCGGTGGAGTAGACCTGACCGGCGGCGATCCTCCGTCGCAGGGCGTCAGCGGGTAGGTCGACCAGCACCACCTGGCCGGAGCGGACGAACTCGTCCGGGACGGACTCGACTGTCCCGGTGCCGGTGAGCCGGGCCGCGTAGTCCCGAGCCGACACCAGGTTGGCCACGTTGACGGTAGTCAGGACATTGGTCCCGCTGGCGAGGATGTCGGCCACGTCCGCCCAGCGTCGCCGGCTCCCGTCCGGGAGGCTATGGGCAAGCTCGTCCACGACCACCAGGTCGGCACCGGCGGCCAGGACCCCGGGCACGTCCATTTCGGCGAAATCATGGCCTCGATAGTCGACGTGACCTGGGCCTATGACCTCGAGGTCCCCGACCTGTCTCATGGTCTCGGGCCGGTCATGGTGCTCGACCCACCCGACGACCACGTGTTCACCCGTCGCCGCCCGGCGCCGGCCCTCGGTCAACATGGCATAGGTCTTGCCGACTCCCGGAGCGGTCCCCAGGTAAGTCGTCAGTTGCCCGGAGCCTGCCATACGTTCTCCCAACTGGTCCCAGTACATCTCCTGGCAGAGACAGCTGAAACTACCTCCTGGCCAGGAGTAACCGGCGCTCCGGTCGAGAAAGGTACCGCCCCGACCACGAGCCGCCGAGGCACCCCTTGCGCCCTGTTTCCTCCGGGGTAAGAGTTCTTTGAAAGAGCGAAGACAAGAGGAGGGTCAAATGCCCGAGATGACGCGTTACGAACATGGAGTCCCGTCCTGGGTTGACATAGGGACGCCCGACCCACAGGCGGCTCTGGCTTTCTACGCCACGCTGTTCGATTGGCAAGGACAGGACATGGGCGAGGAGGCGGGGCACTACACAATCGTCTCGAAGGCGGGTAAGCAGGTGGCTGCCATCAGCCCGGCCCAGGATCCAGGGCCGCCTCGCTGGACCACCTACATCAACGTCGACGACGTGGACGCCGTGACCAAAAACGCAGAAGCCGCGGGTGGCACCATAATCGTCGCGCCGATGGACGTAATGAGAGCGGGGCGCATGGCCATTTTCAGGGATACGACCGGCGCGTTCATCGCGGCCTGGCAACCGGCCGACCACATCGGCGCCCAGCTGGTCAACGAACCAGGCAGCTTCGTCTGGAACGAGCTGTCCACGTCGGACCTGGCTAAGTCCAAAGCCTTCTATTCCGAGACCTTCGGTTGGGGCTGGGGTGGCAGCGACGAGTATGCGGAGGCACAAGTGGCCGGTCGCACGATCGCTGGGGTAATGCCTCGTCGGGCCGATATGCCCGCCGACGTCCCGGACCACTGGCTGGTCTATTTCGGCAGCAGCGATGTGGACGCCGATGCCAAGAGGGTGGCTGAACTAGGCGGGACCGTCCTCGCTCAGCCCATGGACATCCCCGGGATGGGCCGCTTCGCGGTCTTCATGGACCCTCAAGGCGCCGCGTTCGCCATCTTCAAGGGGTAGGCGTACAGGTAGGAGGCGGCGGTCCGGGAGGGATGCCCACAGTCCCGGCCCGGGCCGTCCAGCCGCCGGGGCCAGCGCCGAGGAGCGGGCGCCAGAGTCGAGCCGCCGGCGCCAAAAGGGCTAACTAGCGGGCCGAGAGGCCGTTCAGCGAGCGGTCCAACCACCGTCAATGAGGATCGTTTCGCCGGTGATGAGCGAAGCCGCCGGGGACGCCAGGAAGACGACCGCCCCGGCGACCTCGACCGGCTCTCCGATGCGGTGGAGGGCGGCAATGCGCTCGGTCACGTCGCGCTCGAAATCAGCGTCGCTCAGGGCCGGTTGCGTACCCGGTGTGCGGATGAAAGTTGGGGCCACACCGTTGACGGTGATCCCATGTGCCCCCCATTCGACCGCCAGGCACTTGGTCAGATGAGCGATCGCCGCTTTGGTCATGCAGTACACAGATTCGGTCGGCAAGGCGACGAAACCGGCCTGACTGCTGAGGTTGATCACCCGGCCGTACCCCTGGGGGATCATCACCTTGGCGGCGGCCTGACTGGCGAAAAAGGTCCCCTTCAAGTTGACGGCCACGGTGTAGTCGAAATCGTCCACATTGACGTCTACGGCCAGGTTCTCCGGGCCGACGCCGACGTTGTTGACCAGGATGTCCAGCCGGCCGAGCTGGGCCGCGGCCGTCCCGACGGCGGCTCGAACCTGCTCGAGGTCCAGCATGTCCATAGCCAGGGGGAGGCAACGCCGGCCCTGGGATTCGACCGCGGAAACGGCCTCGTCGGCCCCGGCCAGTGAGTGAAGGCCGAGGGCAACGTCAGCGCCGGCGTGGGCGAGGGCGGCGGCAATGGAACGCCCCAGGCCGCGGGCCGCCCCGGTGACCAGAGCCACCCGGCCCTCCAGGTCGAACGAGGGGAGGGCCTCCACGGCCGAGGACCTTACCAGTTGCCGGCGGCGCTTCTCCTTTTGGTGGCTCCCGTCCAAAATGCTCGCAGCCCATGAGGGCTGGTCCGGACAGGCGGCGGCGCCCTAGCTGTTTTCGCTGAGCTGCGCTTCTTCTGCCGTAAGGTCGGCCGCCGGGTCTGCCTCCAGCCGCTCGTCAGGAATAGGTTGGCCGCTGAGGACGGAGCGCCCGTAGGTCCCTTCATCGAGGCGGCGTTGGGCTCGGGCGAGCGCCTCGAGGCGGTCTCGCAACTGGGCCACCACGGCGTCGTCGCCTTCTTCGTCCGTCAGCGGCTCCGCCGAATCCGTCCAGTCTCCCGGTTCGTCGGCCGCTTGACGGTTGGCCTCGCCTGCGGCTGTGGTCGAGGCCAGGAGCGCTTCCACCCGGGCCGTCTCGTCTCTCAGCAGTGCTCGGGCTTTGGTCTTGTCCATCACGCACCCTCCCGGGGAGTCGCTATGCCGCCGGTCAAGGTGGCAAACCTCGCCGCATACCATACCTGAGGCGGATGGCCGAGGGAACCGGCACGGTACGGCGCCGGGGCGTTCTCATCGGCGCGAAACACGCACGTTGACGCCGCGTCAATCTCCTGGCTCTACGCCCGCGTTGGCCAGTGTTTGGGCCGCGTCTATCAGCCCGAGGTGGGACAAGCCTTGAGGCATGTTGCCCAGGAACTCACCGGTCGTGGGGTCGATTTGTTCTGAAAATAAGCCGAGGTCATTGGCCAACTTGACCGCGTCGTCCATCAAGGCGCCGGCGCGGTCGAGCTGACCGGTATGGGCCAAAGCCGAAACGAGCCAAAAACTGCAAGCGACAAAGGCCCCCTCTTCATCAGCCATGCCGGAATAGCGATAGACGCATGGTCCCCGGCTGAGCTCGCCCACCACTGCTTCGATGGTGCTGGCCAACCGCGGGCCGCGGTCGAACCGGGCCCGCCCAGCCAGCAAGACGGAGGCGTCGAGATCCTCGGTGCCGGCGTAGAAAGTGTAGGAACGGCGGGCCTTCGACCAGCAATGCTCCTGGGCCCAGCGCTTTATTGCTTTTGCCTCGCGACGCCACCGACGGGCGTGGCGGAGCGGCAGCTGGCCACGCTCGGCCAGGTCGGCCGCCCGGTCGAGGGCGACCCAGCAGCCGATCTTCGAGATGGTGTAGTGCTCGAGCTTCGGTAACTCCCAGATCCCTGAGTCCTTCTGCGGCCACTTGGTGGAGCATTCGTCGGCCAGCTCAACGATCAGATCCCGGGTGCCGGCGTCGAGGATGTGGCCGGCGCCGACGTAGCGGTGCACCATGTCGATAAGGTCGCCGTACGAGCCGAGCTGGGTTTGAGTGGAAGCATTGTTGCCCGCTCGGACTGGTCGGCTGTCCCGGTAACCAGGCAAGTTGAGGAGAGTTTCGCCACCGGACACGTTGCCGGCCAGAGTGTAGAACACCTGTAGGTGCGGGTGGCTCCTGCGAAGCGCAGAGAGCATCCAGGAAACCGAGGCGTGTACTTCTTCATGCATTCCCAGGTTGATGAACCGGTCGAGCGTAAAGGAGGAATCACGAACCCAGGTAAACCGATAATCCCAGTTTTTGGGCCCGCTGAGGCGTTCAGGTAATGAAGTGGTAGCGGCGGCCGCGATGGCGCCCCCCGGCTCGTAAAACAAGGTTTTGAGGGTCAAAGCGGACCGCCTAACGGCCTTTTTCCAGGGCCCCTCGTATGCCAAAAGGCGGCTCCACTGTCTCCACGACCTGATGGTCCGGTCTATCCTGGCGTCTATTGCACTGGGGGCGGGGAGGAAGAGGGGTTCGTGGTCGGTGACAACCACGGAGACGAGAGCACGCCGCCCCGGTTGACAAAGGACACGACCGTTTACACGGCCACGGGCCCCGACCGTAACAGAAGCTCCGTCAACCACGACTCCCAGCATCTGGTCACCAATGGTCACCACAGGTATGTCGCCTTCCATCCTTGACCTCGGTGAGCCTTGGCCGAACCGGTCTCCAGGCACCAGTTCCCAGGCCATTTCCAGGTGCCCGTCAAGACATTCGACCCGGCGGGCCAATTCGGTCCAGGGCAGCCGGCCAGCAGCGCCCGAGTTGAGCGAGTCGGTCACGCGCACTCGACCGCGTTCGGCACTGTATACGGTCTCGATGACATTTGTCCCGGGCACGTAGCGTCGCTTCACCTGGCACGGGACAGCTGGGTAAAGGGCAAAAAAGCCGCCAGATTTGGCGTCAACGATGGCGGCGCAGATGGCGGGCGCATCGATGGTAGGGACGGGCCACCAGTCCACCCGGCCGTCGGCGGCCACAAGGGCAACCGTGCGGCCATCGCCGAGCACTCCGTAGTCGCGGATCGGTGCGTACCCGTCGATGCGATTGCTGGCAGTTATCTTTGCTGCGCTTTGCATTGGACCCCCGGGATGGACCTCCTCGGGCCGGTTCAGGCCGATTTGCCAACCTTTGCGCTGGTAGCGGACCGGTAGCGGTGGCTCTTTTCGGCCGTGGTGCGCCAGACCGCCGTTGCAAAAGTGCGGACGATTGTGGGCAGGCTCTTCAGGAAGCTCGGGTCGAAGAAGCCCCCGGCGCGGTCGTCGAAGCTCCCGTGGGCCCCATGATCGCTGTCGGCGTCCATTGGCTTGTAGAGGTTTACTTTGTGCCCAGGGCCCTCCGGCTGAGAGGTGAGCTGAGCGCTCCAGGCGCCGAGGGCGGCGTACTGGTTCCCGAGCCCGGGGAACATACGCCCCGCCGCCACCAGCACCTTGTTCCACGAACCGACTACTTTGGTGCGCCGGCCGTCGAGCGCAGCCTCGACAATGAACTTGGCTGCCACTTCGGGTTGGTATATCGGCGGGACAGGCTGAGGGTGCCGGTCGAAAGTCGTTTCACACCAGTCGAACTGCGGGGTATTTACCGCCGGGAGGTGGACCATGCTCATGCGCACATGGCTGCCGTCATGGACGAGCTCGGCCCGGACTGACTCGAAAAAACCCAGGCACGCGAACTTGGAAGAGCAATAAGCCGACTGTAAAGGTATGCCGATAAAAGAGAGGGCAGAGCCCACGTTGACAATATTGCCCCGGTCGCGCGGCCGCATGCGTTTAAGCGCCGCCATTGTCCCCCAGACCTGCCCGAGAAAGGTAACCTCTACGGCCCGCTGGAAATCGGCCGGCTTGACCTCCCACGTAGGGGCAAAAACCGTTGTCATGGCGTCGTTGACCCAGACATCGATCGGCCCCAGTTCTTCCTCGACCCGGCTGGCCGCGGCATCGACCTCGTCGGCATTGCTCACGTCTACCGAAAGGACTAGAGGATGGCCGCCGGCCTCCTTTACGTCCACTGCGGCGCCCTCCAGACCGGCTTCACCACGGGCCAGAAGGGCCACGTCAAAACCACTTCGAGCAAAGGCCTGGGCTGTGGACCGCCCAACACCAGCAGACGCGCCGGTGACAACTGCGACCGGACGTTGTCCCACGATGCATGCTCCTTTCGCACGTTCTTCGTTTTCCCGTTGGTCCCTGGGTCAGGGCCGCCGGGCGGTTGGGCACGGCATGAGTAATCCTGTCCACCTGCGCCGCGGCCGGACATCGTCCGTCCTGGCCGCGGCCGGAGCGGGAACCCTGCACCCACTTGTACCCACTGCGAGCTGGTTCCTCACCTGGCCGTCATCGGCCGGTACGCCGCCGCGTGCGGCAAGGTGGCCGCAGCTGGCCTTAAACCGTCCATGAGGTCGGTTTTTGCTCGAGTGCGCATTGTTCCCTGTCCGGGTCAGATGTTTACGCACCAGATGTCAGGGGTACCAGGTCGGTCGTGTACCGACGGGCGGAACGACGCCCGCCACAACTAAGTGAGGACCGAAAATGTACAGAGGAACCGGAACAGGCCTAATTGGCCTCGGGGTCGTCCTGGTCGTCGTCGGGGCCATCCTGGATTATGCCGTCACCGCGACCACGAGTGGCTTGAGCATCAATACGGTTGGGGTGATCCTGCTCATCGTCGGAATTTGTTGCGTTGTTATTGGGGCGATCGTTTTCGGAGTGGGGTCGTTCAGGCAGACGACGGTTCGTGAAAACGTCCGCATGTCGCCAGACGGCGGTCAGGACCGGGTTGTCCAGCAGCGCGAGACGTTCTAAGTCCTCTCACCCTTTAGTAGCCCCTACACCGGCCGACGGCTCGATACGAGCCGTCGGCCTTTTCGCGTCGGCGTTAGCGCGCTCGGACACATCTGCGGTAGCCACGTCGACCAGGTACGTCCTTCTGGTCAAGAGGAGGAGTACGCCGGCGGCCAAGAGGGGGACAAGCATAATTATGAAGGCATACTCGAGCCCTCGGCCGGCCACCGCCTCGAGGTGCGGGTTGGTGGATGCGGCCGCACCGGCGTGTGGCCCGCCAAACGACGCGGATATGAAACCGAACAGTAGGGGCGCGAAACTTTGCAATATGTTCCTGGCAAACGTCCGCACTGCCTCGGCTTGGCCCCACAGCCGCGAGGGGACGACGTCGAGCCGGGCGGCATCCAACGGCGGGTCGGGGGCGGCGACGAAGCCAGCCGCTATAGCAAAAAATGGCAGTGAGAGCAGGATGTTGCCGCTTATCAGCCCGGGCAGGAAGGCAAAGGCGGCGCAAACGAAGGAGATGCCAGCGACCAGTGGCCGGGCGTCGGCCACTCCCTTGCGGACCAGGCTGTCTGCCAGCCGGCCTCCATACAAAGTGCCGGCCACTCCGCCAACGCCGGCGGCGGCCAGCACGAACACCACCAGGGTTTGGCTGATCCCGTAGTGGGTCTCGGCAAAGAGGACGGCGAATGCTTGCAGACCGGCCAGGAAAAAATAACCAAGTGCGGAGGCGGCAATCAACACAAGGTTGCTGGGGATGCGCAGGACGTACGTAGCCGCGGCCCTGGGTGACAAACGGGCCGGATCCTGCCTGAGCACCAATTTGCTATTAGCCTGCACGCCTTTGAGCTCGCGGGCCCGCCGCCGTACATCGGCCGCGTCGGCGTCGGAGGGATCTTCAGCTCCGGGCCCCTCAACGGTCTGGCTTATCGGGGAGGGGCCTTCGGCCTCGGCTTCTTCGGCTGGCTTGATCTCCTCTGCTCCGGGATAGAGCCAACTCTGCCCGCCTCGGGCCGGCTCGGGCAGCAGGCGCCACAGCAGGAGGGCAAGTACGGCATTAGGGACGGCGAGCACCAGCAGGGGAGCGCGCCAGCCGACGATAGCTCCGAGTTCTGCCGATATCACAAGCCCGAGACCTGTACCCACCAGTTCACCGGTCAGGACCATCCCGAATATGCGTGAGCGCTCCTGGGCCGGGAACAGGTCGCCCATAAGCGAGGTTACGACCGGGGCGGAGGCGGCGATCGCCGCTCCCAGTGCGAAGCGGGTAGCCAGCAGCATCGCGTAACCCTGGGCCAAGCCGGAGGCAACCATACACAGGGCTCCGGCCAGCACGCCCCACCATAGGAGCCTGACCCGCTTAGCCCGGTCAGCCAGCACACCGAAAGGCAAGCAGGCGACGGCCGCCACTAGTGCGGTCACGGTCGTAAGCAAGCCGAGTTCGGTGTTGCCTATCCCGAAGGCTTTTTCGAGCTGGCGGGCGAGGGCGCCCACGCTGCCGACATTGGCTCCCTGGACGGCCAGCACGCCGGCCAGTAAAAGAACCACGCGGAGCCGCGCCGGGCCGCCGGCGCTGTCGGTTACGCGTTCAACGAGCGTCGAGAGGTCAGCCTGAGCGGACTCGATCGGGTGCAAGCACTAGTCATACCCAGGGGGCTGGGTTGATGAACGGGAGAGGGGGTGTGGTAGCTGGGGGGACGATTAGTCTTTTAGGGAAGGGCCCCTACCCCCTCCGGAGCCATTTCGTCTTTCCCGGCCTGCCGCTTGGAAATTGTCCCCGCCCTCATTTATGTCGTTATATGTCGCGACACTTAGCGGGCAGTGTGGAGCCTTTCCGGCGACGGCTTTATCCCCAAACAGCTGAGTCCAGACCCGTACCCATGTCAGGAATGCCGGGTACCAAACGCTCTGGCCTAGGGCCGGCGGACGGCGAACCACACCATCTTGCCGGTCTCACCGGCTTGAGGGACAACCCCCCATTCATCGGCCAGTTCTTTGACGATTACCAGCCCCCGTCCTCTGAGGTCGGCGGACGCCGGTTGGCGAAGTACAGGTAGACCGCGACCGGTGTCTGTCACTTCAACCCGCACCATGCGCTCGGCTCTGACGATGCAAACCACGAACTCGGCCGAGGTATGAAGGACGCAATTGGACGCCAGTTCGGACACCATCAGCTCGATGGCCTCGAGGAGTGGTTTCGGGATTTGCCAAAGTGCCTCGACCACGAACCGTCTGGCGCTGGTTACAGACGCCTGTACGCCGGCAAACAGGCGGCAATCCCGCTCAGACGGGGCCACCGTGGCGTCCAGGGGCGCCATCCCTCATGGTTCCGTCGGTAACGTCTCGGAGAGCCCGGTGACCTCCACGACCCGACGAACGATTGGGGAAGGGTTGCGCAGCTGGACCGACGGTACCTTCTGAGCCGCCGTCAACAGCACAGCCAGGCCTGAGCTGTCGATGAACTCGAGGCCGCCGAGGTCGAAGATGAGGCTCTTGACATCCGTCCCCATCACCTGGTCGACCACTTCCTGGACGCTGGCCGCGTTTGACATGTCGACCTCGCCTGTAACCCGGACGACCAGGACCCCGGATTCCTCGCGCCACTGGTCGACGGAGGCCTCGGCGCCCTCCAGGTTCGGCGTCTTGTTGTCGTTTAGTTCGTCCATCGCAAACCCAGGATGGCTGTGTCGTCTCGAGAGGCGTCCGTCATCACGTCTTCCACAAGTTTCGTGAGCAGATTATCAAGTGGGCCGTCGTCGCCGGTGGAAGCCGCACGCAACCGTTGCAGGCCGACATCGAGGCTCTCCCCTCGCCGTTCCACCAGCCCGTCAGTAAAGGCGAGAAGGGTGGCGTGGCGGGGCACAGGGAAGGTCACCTGCCCGTACTGGCCGTTGGTGGCCACCCCGATCGGCGTGCCGACATCGGTGGCAACGTAGTCACTTCCTGCCGACGTCACGAGCAGAGGAGGCAGGTGGCCGGCATTGGCCAGAGTGACCAGGCGGCGGTCCACGTCGACCGCGCCGCAGAGCACGGTAGCGAACTGGCCGCCGCTCGAGACGTGGAGCAGGCCCGACAGCTTGGTCAGGATGACCGTCGGGGGGTCTCCCTGGGCGGCGTACGCCCGGATGGCGTGATGCAAGGAGGCCATCGTCGTTGCCGCCTTGAGGCCATGACCTGAAACATCACCGACGACGAAGATAAACCCGTTACCAGGCCCACCGCGATGACGTCGTACCAGTCACCACCGACATCCACTCGCTCGGTGCCGGGCAGGTAGCGCACTGCGAACTCCAGCCCCGGGACCTGTGGGAGCTCCTCGGGGAGCAGCGAGCGCTGGAGGGTCTGCGCGATAGTCCTCTGCTCACCATAAAGAGCCTGGTTTTCGAAGGCCAGTTGCTCAGCCAGCTGGCGCCCCCGGACGAGCTGTTCTGCGGCCGCGGCAGCGACCAATGTGAAGACGGTCCCGAAGATGGCCACTATCCAGGGCAGGTCGTTCAACAGAGCGCCCCCGAGCTCCCCCATCGGCTTGGCCACCAGGTAGAGGGAGTTGTCGCCAAAGGTCGTTGTGACCACTGCCGTTCGCCCGGTGAGCGGGAGCATCGAGATGTCCGTGGCCCCCAACAACTTGTCGCGCTGGGCGGAGCGCCCGAGGTAGAGGGCATAGTCAAGGTCGGCAAAGGCCGAGTTGCGGGCGACCTTGAGCGGCTGGCGGGGGTGAAGAGCGCTTTCGGCGTACACGATCAGGTGCATGTTCGAGGAGGCCAGCGCGTACGAAATGTGGGGGCGGGTAGGGCCGAAGAACCCTTTGACGTCCATGACGGGGGTGGCGCTGGCCCTTCGCAAGGCCGGTGCCAGGCCCGGGGCTCCCGCCGCAGGGGGCGGCCACGTCCCGACGGCGGCCAACATGCGGGCGGAAGACCCCTTCAAGTCCCAGAGGGAGACAGAGACGAAGGACCCGGACGGCCCTACGTACGGGGCAATGTAAGCGGTAAACCTGGCCGCGTCCCCGTTGGTGGCGCTGGCGATGGCGGCCCCAGAAGCGAGGGGGTTTTGCACGTTCGGTACAGCATCCGCGAGTACCGTCCCCACCTCCCGCACCTGGAGCCTGAGAAGACGCGTTTCGTTGTGGTCGTTGACGGTCAAGCAGATCCACGTAAGGAACCCGGTGATAGTGAGCCCAAGCACCAACACCAATGCCGGCAGTACGTGACGACCTGCCTTCCTCTGTCTCGCAACCGGCAGAGACGGCTCGCCCGCTGAGCTCACTTAGCTCGGCTAGGGACAGTAGGGGCGGCCGAACGGCTCCCCCGCATTTCGGGCGGCTCTGCTGAGATGCGCAGGTAGTTTAGAAGCCGGCATGGTCAGGGAGGCCGTCACCCGGCCTGACGCCGTGGTGCGAGCGGTCAGGCGCCCAAATAGCTACTCGGTCCGACCGTCGAGATCCGCGGCCAGTACGCCTTCCACCACGGGGACGTCACCCGACGCTGCGGTCAGCTCGTGCATGGCCGAGAAATGGCAAAAACAACCCTGCGCCCGCCTGGGTGTTAGACCCTAAAGGCCAGGCGCGGGTTGTTTTTCCTCGATTGCGAGCACTCCTGCCCTTACCAGCGCTGGCTGGCAAGCCGTGCTGCATTACGGATCACCAGTAATACCAGCGACCGCGTCCACTTCCAGTTCCAGCGCGGAAGGCGAAACCCGCCAACCAGAAAACGAAGACGATGGCGGCGATGATCCAGAGGAAATGGAGGGTAAACCCCAAACCCAGGAACAACAATGCCAGCAGTAAGACAAGCGCGAGCAATAGCATGGAGGAACCTTTCTATTGTGGGCACATCTTGTCAGCCCGGAGCCTCGACAGCTCGGGGCTCTCGGCTGGCCGCTTACCCAGCCGATGTATAGTTGATACCCCCTTCAAACCGATGCCACACCTGCGCCCCCGCCCCTAGCCCTTCATCAGGGGCACCAGACCGGTAGAAAAGCGAGTAACGACCGGCTTTTCGCATCGCGCCCTTAACTACCGTTTATAAACGGGGCATACCAGGGTATGCCTTGTGATCAAGTGCCCTGCTGGGCCGCAAAATGCGGTGTACTGGCGGGACGGCGGGGCACGAACAAATTGGTGGCCAAAGGGAAAGGTGAGGAACAAATGGCAGCCAGTGTCGCTGTTTCCCGGGAGCCTCAACCCGGCACGACCGAGACCACCGTACCGGGGCGCCTCGACCGCTTACCGTGGTCACGTTGGCACTGGATGGTGTTGATTGGCCTGGGCACCGTCTGGATCCTCGACGGGCTCGAGGTCACCATCGTCGGCGCCGTCGGGAGCACCCTCACCAAGGCGGGGAGCGGCATCACCATCACCACCGCCCAGATCGGCGATGCGGCCGGCGTCTATGTGGCGGGAGCCTGTGTGGGGGCTCTGTTGTTCGGGCATCTCACCGACCGTTTCGGCCGGCGCCGGCTTTTCCTGGTCACCCTGGGGCTTTACCTGATCGCCACCGTCCTCACTGCGACGTCCCAGGACGCCTGGATGTTTTTCATCTTCCGCTTCTTGACCGGCATGGGGATCGGCGGGGAGTACTCGGCCATCAATTCCGCCATAGATGAGCTGATCCCTGCTCGCGTCCGGGGCACCGTGGACCTTCTGGTCAACGGCTCGTATTGGCTCGGGACGGCGGCGGGAGCCGCAGCCACCCTCGTGCTCCTGAACCCCAACGTCCTGGCCGAGGATCTGGGCTGGCGCGTTTGCTTCTTTATGGGGGCCGTCCTGGGGCTCGGTGTCCTGCTGGTACGGCGTCATCTGCCCGAGAGCCCGCGCTGGCTCTTCACGCACGGGAAGGCCGACGAGGCCGACCAGATCGTCGACGACATCGAACGTCAGGTGCGCGAGTCGACGGGCCGCGAACTGGACGACCCGGGTGAGCCTATCAAGGTCCGCCAGCGCCCACCCGTGAGCTTCATCGAGGTGGCCCGAGTCGTGTTCGGCAGTTACCCGCGCCGCTCTATCCTCGGGTTGTCATTGTTCATCGGTCAAGCTTTCCTTTACAACGCCGTCTTTTTTACCTACTCGCTGGTGCTCACCACGTTCTACCATGTGCCATCCTCGTCGGTCGGTTACTACCTGATCGCCTTCGCCGTCGGCAACCTCCTGGGCCCGCTTATCCTTGGCCGTCTGTTCGACGTGGTCGGCCGGCGGCCCATGATCGCAGGGACGTACCTCGCCTCCGGGGTAATGCTGGCCGTAACCGCGTGGTTGTTCGACCAGGGCACACTTACGGCATTTACTCAAACCGTGGCATGGGTCGTCATTTTCTTCCTGGCATCAGCCGGCGCCAGCGCCGCTTACTTGACGGTAAGCGAGATTTTCCCAATGGAGACCCGAGCTCTGGCCATTGCGTTTTTCTACGCCGTCGGCACCGGCCTCGGCGGGATCATCGGCCCCGTCCTTTTCGGCCAGCTCATCGCCACGAATCGACCGAGCGCTGTGGCCGTCGGATATGTGATCGGCGGTTGCCTAATGGCGGCAGCCGGCCTGGTCGAGGTGTTCCTGGGTATCGACGCGGAACAACAAAGCCTGGAGGACATCGCGCAACCGTTGTCGGCGGCGGAGCCGGCAGCGGGCACAGAGCGGCCTGGGGCCGAGCGGCGGCCGGCGCCCCCGAGTCCGGTGGGGCCATACCCACCCCCACGGCGGCACGTGGGTCGGGTGGCGTGGTCGCCGCGGCCCCAGGCGTCTACGTACCCCGGTGCTGACCCCTACCTGGCCCGTGAGGTTGACGCCATAGTTGACGCCCTCACGCAAGAAGGGTCTCTTTCGGCGTTGGAACTCTCGCGCGCCGTTGGCGCCCGGTTCTGGGGCCCGGCCGGTTCCGTGCTGCCGTACGGTCTGCACTGGCGTCCGGACGGGCCCGGCGGGTGGGGCGCAACCATTTCGCCGCCGCCTCCCAGCCCGCTGCCAGTTCGGTGGCAGGGAGTGGCCGCCGGGAATAAGCGCCCGGGGTAAGAGGTATTAAGTTGCGCCCGGCTTTTTCGGTGCTTCGCCAGGCCTTTGGTCGCCGTAGGCCGGACTGCTCATGCCGCAGGCCAGGTTTTTCCGCCTCGCCGGGCTCTTGCCGCCACATAAGCCCTTTCTGGGTGTAATTCGGCTAACTGGGCGAGATTAATGCCTGAAGCGAGCAGAAAACGCGCCCAGAACCTGGAAGTGCAACCAGAAAGCACATTCCGGAGGCAATTAGCCCGCCCTAGCAACGCCCTGAGTGGCCGAGCGACAGCGATGCCGCCAATATCTGCGCCAGGCGGGCAAACCTTTCTCTGAAGAGCGGGAACTGGCTCTTGACCGCGTGAGCGGGAGGTTATGGTTTTCTCCATGGACGACGCTATAACGTGGGACGATTTTGCCAAGGTAGATATTCGGGTCGGCCGGGTCGTAGAGGTGGAAGAGTTCCCGGAGGCGCGCCGGCCGGCATGGAAATTGCGGATCGATTTCGGCCCGGATTTGGGAGTCAAGCGCTCGTCGGCGCAAATAACGAACTACAGCCCGGCAGAATTGATGGGTCGTCTGGTGCTGGCGGTGGTTAATTTCCCGCCTCGTCAGATTGGGCCGTTTTGGTCCGAGGTGTTGACGCTCGGGACCTACCGAGAAAAGCTTGTCCTTCTAGTTTCACCTGAGCCCGACGCGCGCCCAGGCGACCGGCTTGGTTGAGGGTATTCACCCGGTTGACAGTCACCTGGAAGGCAACAGTCAGCTGTCGTTGCCGTGACCGTCGCCTTTTGCGCTCCCGGCGCCGGAGCCGTTGTCATGGCCGTTACCGCGACCATTTCGCCGGCCGGGACCATGACCATGGTGGGCCGGCTGGGCGCCAGGACCGACGCCGTCGTAGTTGTGGCCAGCACCCGGCTGACTGGGGGGGCGTTTTGACCGGGACCGGCCCTCGTGAGTGTGGCGGGCACCGTAGTCGGTTTCGGTGGTGGCCCCGTGCTGGCCGGCACCGTGGTGCTGGACGGCACCGTTGTCCTCACCGCCGGTCTCGTGCTTATCGGCCGCGTCGTCGGTGAAGTCGAAGCGCTGTTTGAACGCACCAGCTTTGCTGTTTGGTGAGGTTTTGCGGTGAGGGCGCCGCTCAGGACCAGGACGAGCACAAGTACGG
Source organism: uncultured Acidimicrobiaceae bacterium (assembly GCA_963749305.1). Lineage (GTDB taxonomy): Bacteria > Actinomycetota > Acidimicrobiia > Acidimicrobiales > Palsa-688 > Fen-671. The sequence goes on along the minus strand of CAVVMN010000004.1, from coordinate 547,127 downwards.
CCACGGCTACATGTCCGAGGTGGTGGGTGTCGCCCACCTGCGGGGCCCGGCGAATTACCATTCAGGGGAATGAAAGGCCCCTTGGGCGGGCGTCGCGTGGCGGCGGCGGCAGCTGCGTCAATCCTGGTGTTGTTGGCAAGCGCGTGCGGAGGCAGCGCCAAACCGGCGGCCGTAAAGTCGACGTCGAGCTCGTCCACCTCGACCAGCAGGGCGGCCACCAGCACCACAGCGGACAAGAAACCCGTCAAGACGCACCCGGCCCAGAAGCGGAGCGGCACCCGCAAAGCCGCGCTCGCCGTCCATCGTGACCCTCGGTGCCCGTTGACCGGGTTGGAGCCCCCGGGAGGACAGGTACCTAAACGTGCCGCTCTGGCTGTGAAGGTCGAAAACCTGCCACAAGCGCGGCCCCAATGGGGTCTGGACAAGGCCGATATCGTCTTCGAAGAGCCTGTCGAAGGCGGCATAACCAGGTTCATTGCCGTGTTCCAGTGCCAAAATGCGGACCGGATCGAGCCGGTCCGTTCGGCCCGTCTGGTTGACCCGAAGATCCTCGAACCGCTGGGCCGGATGCTCATCGCTTATTCCGGCGCCATTCAGCCTGCGATCGGTGAAATAGACTCAAAGACGTCGCTGCTCAGCGACCTCAGTGACAACTGGGCCAGCAGCGCCTACTGGACCGACCCGACCCGTTACGCCCCGCACAACCTGGTGACGTCCACGTCCGCGCTCTACTCTGCGGCGGCTGCTTTGCACTATCCCGAGAAGCCACCGACACCGATCTTCAGCTACGGGCGGCCAGTGCTCGGCGGTTACCCGGCTGCGGTCGTCAACCTCAACTTCCCCCTCGACGTGACCAGCTGGACCTGGCACAAGGACACGGGCCTCTGGTACCGGTCTTATTCGGACACGGGCCCGCCATGATGGGCGACGGAGCGCAGGTGACGGCGTCCAACGTGGTCGTGATGTTCGTGCTGGAGCACCCGACCCCGTACATCGAAGACGACACCGGCGCGCACGAGAACGACCTGGCCCTCAAAGGGACGGGGCCGGCGTTCGTGTTCCGGGACGGCACCGTGTTCTATGGGCACTGGGAACGGCCATTGCTGGACCACCCGGCGGTTTTCATCGACAGCAAGAGCGGCGCCACCATCACCCTTACCCCCGGTAATACGTGGGAAGAACTCGTCCCGTACGGCGAGAACGTCACCGTCACACCCTGACCCCTGCGCCACCCGCGACCTGCTTACAGTGCGCGGGGATTTAGTAGAAGCGCTGGGTGCGCGCTGACCCGCCATAGCTTCGGCTGCCGAAGTCGCCTGGGACGATTTATACGCAAAAACCGTCAGAAATCGTCCCAAGCGGGCTCGGGACGCCGGACCGGAGGCTATGAGCGGAGCCATTCAGCGAGGCCGTCGTAAGCCTTTCGACGCCGGGGCGGCTCAGAACCTGTCACAACCAGGCCGGAGCGCCGTCTGAGCCCGGCCCTTCCCTGAGCGCTCGTACGTTCGTTCCAGCGCTCAGTGTTTGCTCTCGCCGAGGACCGGGTACTTGACCTCAGGAGGGGCACTGCAAGCGCTTGCAGTGCCGGGAGCGGTGTGGGCTGGAATAGTGAACAGGACGGTCTGAGGTGCCAGTGTGGCCGAGCGGATCACGATATTCGAGGTAGCTGAGCGGGCGGGCGTTTCGGCGTCGTCGGTATCCCGGACACTGGACGACAAGCCTGGCGTATCGCCGGCCAACCGGCAGCGGGTCATGGCCGCAGTGAAGGACCTGGGCTACGTCCCGAACGGCTCTGCTCGCGGTCTGGCCACAAATCGCCACGGCGTTATCGGCCTGCTTTTCCCTGACATTGGCGACCAAAGCGCCGAAGTCGGCCACGAGGTGCTCCTTTATGCCGACCAGGTCATCCGGGGCGCCGAGCGCACAGCCCAGGACGCCGGCTACGCCGTCCTGGTAGCCGGGACCCGGGGCCCGGACAGTTCAGGGATGGTCCGCACTGTCACGGGAAAAGTCGACGGGCTGGTGGTGTTGGCCGGCAGCGTCTCGCCACCCGAACTGCAGGCGCTGGCCCACCGCGTCCGCGTCGTGCTCCTGGCCGCCCGCCGACGGGCCTCGCACGCTGACCTGGTGGCGGCCGACAATGAGGCCGGCGCCTACGCCGCCACCGACCACCTCGTCAACGGGCACGGCTACCGCGACGTGATTTTCGCCGGCGGGCCGCCGGAATCGCCCGACAGCCAGGCCAGGTTCGCTGGTTTTCGCAGGGCCATGCACGCGGCGGGTCTGCCCACGTCCTCACGTCCCTCTATGTACGATGATTTCTCTGAATCGGGCGGAGCCCGCATAGCCAGTCGGCTCTTGCGCAAAAGCACCTTGCCCAGGGCGATTGTGGTCGCCAACGACCAGATGGCGGTTGGTCTTACCTCCGCCCTGGCGGTCAAGGTGGCCGTACCTGGAGATGTCGCTGTGACTGGTTTCGACGACATCCAGCTATCGCGTTTCTCATCGCCACCTCTCACGACGGTCCACCAGCCCATGCGGGAGCTGGGCGCCCGGTCCGTCTCCCTCCTGCTTGAGCGCATCGCCGGCGCCACCCGGGGCGCGCCACGGACGGTCATGCTCCCGACGACCCTGGTCGTCAGGGAAAGCTGCGGTTGCCCTTCGGCGGGCCCAGGGAGCGCCACATGATGAGCCAGGAGGCCACGCGCCTGTTCGGCGCGACCTGGCTGGCATGGTCATAGCTGGCATGTTCATAGCTGGCATGGTCATAGCTGGCATGGTCATAGTCAGTCGGCGGAGCGGTGGTTTTGAGCCCTGAGAGTACGCGTCCTGCCCCCTGCCGCCCCCGGGAAGAGCCGGCCGGCGCCGGGTACGGCGCCGGGCCCAGCCACTCGCCAAGATTGCCGGCCCCAACCGGCCTTTCCGCCGAAGCCGGGGTCAACCAGGTCACCCTTTGGTGGGACCCGGTTGACGGGGCGGCCGGGTATGTCATCAGCCGGGCCAAGTCCCCGGGAGGCCGCTTGGCCCCGCTCGACCACGGCGGCAGCGACGTGCTGGCCGTGCCCGGCCCTCCTTATGCCGACACGGCCGTAGGCGCAGGTCTCGCCTACAGCTACACCGTCGCCTCAGTCCCGGGACCGGACGAGAAGGCCAACATGTCGCCCTCCAGCCCCGTGGTGGTACGCCCGCTCTCGGGCCACCCAGAGATAGTCCACGTCGACGTGGACGCGTCGAGGAGCACCGGCACATTGCAACGGGTGTGGGCCATGGTCGGTTCGGAGCGGCTCAGCCAGCTCGACATGGGCCAGGACGCGTTCGGCCACGACGTGGGGACCGAGTTCCGGGACGCGTTGGCTATAGCCCACGACCAGTTGGGGGCCCGGTGGGTGAGAGCGCATGGCATATTCCATGACGACTTCGAGGTTTTCTCCTGGCCTCGAAGCGGCCCGCGGTTCAATTTCGCGGCTGTGGACAGAGCCCTGGACACGCTCCTCGGCCTTGATTTGAAGCCCGTGGTGGAGCTCTCGTTCATGCCCCGAGAACTGGCCAGGGACCCGGACGCCACCGTGTTCGAGTACCGCGCCCATATTTCCCCGCCTCGGGACTGGGAGATCTGGGCCGAACTGAACGCCAAGCTGGCCGAACATGTCCTCGACCGCTACGGCGTCGGCGAAGTGGCGGAGTGGGGCTTCGAGGTATGGAACGAGCCGAACCTGGGCGTCTTTTGGACCGGCACCCAGGCCGAGTACTTCAAGCTGTACGAGGCGGCGGCCAGGGCTATAAAGGAGGTAGAACCCCGTCTGCGGGTCGGGGGGCCGGCTACCGCGGCGGCGGGATGGATCGAGGACTTCGCTGCCTTCGCTCAACGCACGAAGGCCCCGGTCGACTTTGTGTCGACTCATACCTACGGCAACGTCCCCCTCGACCTCCGGGCCGTATTGACCCGTCATGGGCTGGGCCACGCCCAAATCTGGTGGACGGAGTGGGGAGTGGGCTTCCGTCACTCGGCCCCGGTGCACGGGAGCGCATTCGACGCCCCCTTCCTCCTCAGGGGCTACAAGGCGGCCCAGGGCCGGGTCGACGCCCTCTCGCACTGGGTGGTGAGCGACCACTTCGAGGAATTAGGCCGTCCGCAAAGGCTGTTCCACAACGGCTTTGGGCTATTGACCGTAGGGAACCTGCGCAAGCCGCGGTTTTGGGCGCAGCACATGGCCCAGGAACTCGGCGACGAGTTGCTTTCCGTCGAGTTGCGCGGTGACGGTGCGGGCAGCCTGGTCGACGCGTGGGCGGCGCGAGCAGCTGACGGGCGTATAGATGTCCTGATCTGGAACGGCACGCCGGACGCCGCCGAGTACGAAGGCAACCCCGCTCTCCGACGCAAAGTGATGTTACGGATGTCCGGGCTGGGCCATGGTGGCTACAGCGCCAGCCTGGCCCGGGTTGACCAAGAGAACTCGAACATCGCCCCGTCATTTGGCCACGACAAGGACTGGCCAGACGCTGAGGGTTGGGAAAAGCTCCGGGAGCGGGACCAGTTGACCGAGCAGCGGTTCAACGGCGCCAGCGTCCGGGATGGGGGCACGGAGTTCGAGATCGAGCTCCCGATGCCAGGGGTGGCGCGCTTGCGCCTCGAACCACGGCAAATGAAAAAGGGAGGAGTGTCGTGAGAGATCCGAAGGAAATCGAGAAAAAACAGAGCGGGTGGGGGCGGCCCAGGGGGTGGCGGCTGGTCCTGCCCCTTGTCGCCCTCGGCGCGCTGGTCGCTACGCCTCTCCAGGCGACGGGAGCGAGCTCGTCTCAACTCGGAGGCGGTGGGGCCAACGGCGTGCTCAATTTCCAGAGTGGCTTCAGCCCGACGCAGCAGGCGACGCTGATGAGCGTGGCCAAGGACACCTGGGCCTTTTACAGGATGGACATCGACCCGGCTACCAACCTACCCATGGACAACCTCACCTTTTCCGGCGGGTCAGCCACGCCGACGACGTCCGGGAGATATACGTCTGCGGCGGACATAGGCGTGTACCTGTGGGCGGTCGTGGCGGCCAACGACATGGGCCTGGTGGGCCGGCCACAAGCGCGCGCACTGGTTGAAGCGACGCTCGGCGAAGTGCAAAAACTTCAGCGGTACGAGGGTTTTCTGTACCAGTGGTACAGCACCGCGACCGGCCAGGTAATCCAGAACCCTGGTGACCCTGCATGTACGGAGACAACGCCCAGCTTCGACAACTGCTTTTTCGTGTCAAACGTCGACAACGGGTGGTACGCCTCCGGCCTCATCGTCGTGCAGCAAGCCTTCCCGGAACTCGGGCACCTGGTGGACAGCCTTCTGGGCCCAATGAATTTCAGCCTGTTTTACGACAACGGCGCAGACTCAGTGCAACACCAATCCCGCCGTCCCCGGCGACCAACCCACGGGCCAGATGTTTGGTGGCTACTACGTCGGTTCGCCTCCCAATGTGGGTGACAACTGGACGCACTACTACCACAACGGGGCCTTCTACAGCGATAGGTCAGCGCGACCTTGTCCTCGACCAGTCGATGATCATGGCGGCCCTTGACAATGCCCTCGAGAACCGGGCCATGCAGCGCCACTTCGCGGCGGACAGCGCGGTGTCGTGGGCGGCACAGCTCTACCTGTCAGTGACCAAGCTGTCCATCTAGATGAGCGGCCCGACCATGGGCGTCTGGCCACACCGGGTCGACGACTACACGGCGCCGCTGTTTGAACGCCGTCCCTAACCTGCGGGCCGAGCAGCCCGGCCCGGCCCGGCCGGGCTGGTCACCAGCCAGGCGCTTAGATAAGAATTATGTAACGGTCTTTGCCCTCGGTGTCGTGTGGGCGGGATGAAGCTGGCATGATGGAGCAGGTCAACCCCTTGCCAGACGGGCCGGCACCCAGCTAAGTGGCTACACACATCCTGCTGATCGAAGACGACTCCAATATCCGCGCCTCGCTCGGAATGTTGCTGCGCCAAGAGGGGTACGCCGTGTCCGAAGCCGAGAGCGGAGAGGACGGCCTGCGCAACTTCAACGAAAGTGGCGCCGACGTCGTACTTGTCGACCTGTTGTTGCCGGGCCTGGACGGTTTCGAGGTCACTCGCCAGCTGCGCCGGGCCAGCGAGGTGCCGGTCATAATCGTTTCGGCGCTGGCCGGGACCAGGGACATTGTGGAGGGCCTCGAGGCCGGGGCGGACGACTACCTGACCAAGCCGGTGATGTCGAAGGAGCTGTCCGCCCGCATCCGGGCGCTAATGCGCCGGTCCAGTTTCGGCTCTCGCGACGGCGTCGCCCTTGTCTTCGGCGATGTCGAGATCCAGCCGGAGGCAGGCACGGTCCGCAAGAACGGTGATGCAGTCTCCCTCACGGGCACGGAGTTCCGGCTGCTCTGCGAGTTGGCGGCCAAACCCGGCTGGGTCATGAGCCGGCCCCAGCTCCTCAACCGGGTATGGGGATATGACTATTTTGGCGACACGCGGCTGGTCGATGTCCATGTCGGTCGGTTGAGGGCAAAGATCGAAACCGACCCTTCCAAGCCGGAACTGCTGCTTACCGTCAGGGGCCTGGGCTACAAGCTCCAGGCTCCGTGAGCGGGCGCACCATGGTCGCCACCGCTCACCACCGCTCAGTCCCAGGGCACCTCTGACAGGGCCTCGCAGCCTCGGGCGGCCCGTCCCGCCGCCGCACGAGCCTGCGCCACGACGGGCCGGCCCCGTCCAGCGACGAGGCGGAGGAAGTGGCAACGCCCCCGGTTCCGGTTCGGCCTGCGGCCACGGGTCACGGCCGCCTTCGCGGCGGGCGCAGCCATCCTGTCCGCCGCTCTGTCGCTCACGACCTACGGGCTGGTCCACCACTACCTGCTCGACGAGCGGGAATCGACCGCCGTCCACGAGACGTACGCCCATGCCAGAGTGCTAAAGCGAGACCTGGCTTACGCCGGGGCCAACCTGGGCGAGGCCCTTTCGTCGCTCATCGACGCGCAGGGGACGGTCACCCTGGCCTACCGGCAGGGCGAGTGGTATTCGGCCTCGGTTTCGCTGGGCGAGTCCTCGGGCACGTCGAGACCGGCCAGCTTGCCGGCCTCACTGGTGAAGATGGTGAGCCAGGGCGTCCCGGCCCGGCAGCGAGTGATCGCCCAGGGCCAGCCGGCCGTCGTCGTGGGCGTGCCGCTCGAGTCGGTTCATGCCGACTACTTCGAGATACAGTCGCTCGGCGACCTGGACCGCACCCTGAGCCTGCTGGCCGTCGGTGTTGTTCGGTTGTTCGGTGGCTACCACTGCGGGCGGTTTGCTGGTCGGGCGGTGGGCGAGCGGGCGGCTGGTGCGGCCGCTTGCACAGCATCGCCGACGTGGCCGCCGCCATATCCGGAGGAGCGCTGGACCAGCGCCTTCCCCCCACGGATGACCCCGACCTCTCGGTGCTGGCCGCCTCGTTCAACGAGATGGTGGCCGCCCTCGAAGAGCGGATCAAGAGAGACGCCAGGTTTGCCTCGGACGTGAGCCACGAGCTGCGTTCGCCGCTGACCACTGTCCAGGCCACCGTGGAACTGCTCGAGGCGTCGCGGGCCAGCCTCCCACCTGACAGCCGCCGGGCGCTCGACCTCCTGAGCGCCGAAATCCACCGCTTCTCAGACATGGTCCAGGACCTGTTGGAAATCTCGCGGTTCGACGCCGGAGCGGCCAACCTCGACCTCGAGGAACTGGCTCTGGACGACCTCGTGGTCAACACCGTGGCCGCTTACAGCCAGGACGCCGTCCCGGTAACGGTCACTCCGCGGGCCAATGGGACGTGGCTGCTCGGCGGACCGGCGCCGCCTTGCAACGGGTGCTCGTCAACTTGCTCGACAACGCCAGGGCTCACGCCGGCGGGGCGGTGGGCGTGCGGGTCGACCGGCGCGGCGACGAAGCCGAGGTGGCGGTGGAGGACGTCGGCCCGGGAGTCCAGCCGGCCGAGCGAGGCGCCATATTCGAGCGCTTCTACCGCGGGGCGGCCGCCGGCCGGCGGTCCGGGACCTCCGGGACGGGCCTGGGCCTGGCCCTCGTGGTCGGAGCACGTCAAGGCCCACCACGGGCGGGTTGACGTAACCGACCGCCCCGGCGGCGGTGCCCGCTTCATCGTCCGCCTGCCCGTGACGTCGGTGGTGACGCCTGATGGGGCCTAGGCCGGGCCAAAGGCTGGCCCGGGCGGCCGCCACAGTTGCCGGCGCTGGCCGCGGTTTGTGCGGGCTTGGCCAGTTGCGGGGTGGGCGCCGAAAGCGCCCCACAGCCACTGGACCCCAAAGCGGTGCCGTACGGCCTCCTCGGGCCCACATCGTCGCCCAGCACCTCGGACCCGGGCCTGTTGACGGCCAGGGTGACGGTGTACATGGAAGGCGACAGCGGGCGGCTGGTGCCGGTCCGTCGCGACGTGGCCTGGCCGGCGACCATCAGCGCCATCCTCGGCCAACTGGCGGCCGGGCCGACCGCCGGAGAGTCCAGCCACGGCTTGGTCAGCCCGGCGTCGTCAGTCGGCCCTTTCGGTGTTGGCCCTGTGCATGGAGGCGTCGTAGCCGTCGACCTGCCCGTGTCCTTCGAGAGCCTGGGAGGCCAGGACCAGCAGGTGGCGGCGGCTCAGATCGTCTTCACGGCCACGACCTTCACCGGGGTCAGGGGGGTCAGGTTCCTCGTGGGCGGGCAGGCGGCGCAGGTGCCGACGGGAGACGGCAGCCTCACCCGGGGACCGTCCACCAGAGGGGACTACGCGGCGCTGGAAGGCTGACGCCTCGAAGCTACGCTCGCTCGAGCGCTCGACAAGCCAGCCGGTGCAGCTGAATCGTTACGTACCTGTTACACCGGCTTAACCAGTGGATCAGGGGCACGAGTAAGAATATCTCTGCGGGGCCAACGAGGTCGGCAAAGAGGTCCTGCAACAATAAACGCGCCCGTCCAGGACGGAGCCAAGGAGCAAAACAAATGAAAATTATCGGTGCCGGACTACCACGCACTGCAACCCTCACCCAGAAGGTGGCCCTAGAAATGCTCGGTTTTGAGCCGTGCTACCACATGGTAAACGTGCTGGGCAACCTCGACAACGTGCCTCGCTGGCAAGAGGCACTCGAGGGCAGAAGCGAGTGGGACGACATTTTCGGTCATTTTCAGGCCACCGTCGACTGGCCGGGCGCGTTTTTTTACCGAGATCTCATGGAAGCGTACCCAGAGGCCAAGGTATTGCTCAGCGTCCGTGACGGCGAGGCGTGGGAGCGCAGCATGGGCGAGACCATCTGGGGGATCTTCTACGGCGACATGTTGATCCACGACCTGTCCACGGCGTGGTCCCGGGTCGACCCGAAATGGGCGTCCTATATCTCGCTTATGAAATCGATGTGGCAAAAGAGCGGGCTGCTAGGCGTGTGGCCAAGACGCCCCGGGCAGTGGGGCGATGGCGCGGGCCATGGAACGGTACAACCAGGAAGTCGTAAATACTGTCCCTGCCGACCGTCTTCTTGTATGGTCCCCGGGCGACGGATGGGGCCCCTGTGTGAGTTCCTCGGCGTGGCTGCGCCAGAGGTCCCGGTCCCGCATATTAACGACGCCAAACAGTTCGGGGACAGGATCGTCGATGCGGCCGTCGCCGCCCTGAACCGCTGGCGGGAGCAAGAGATGCCGGTCGGTGCGGACCGGTGAGCCTGGCTAAGGTCGGGTCGGAGCCAACGGCTCCCGCCGGGCCGGCCACGTCAGGCGCAGCATCAGGCGTAAGTGGGCAAACTCCGGCCCTAACGGAGGAAAAAACAGGCAGGCTTGGCTGCTGGCGGTCTGTTGCATCGCCCAGTTCATGGTCATCCTCGACCTGTCGATCGTCAACGTCGCTCTCCCGTCGATCCAGTCGAGCCTGGGCTTCTCGACGACCCAGTTGCAGTGGGTGGTCGACGCCTACGCCATATTCTTTGCCGGTTTTTTGATGCTCGGCGGGCGGGCGGCCGATTACATCGGGCAACGGCGCACATTTGTCGCCGCGCTGACGCTGTTCGCCCTCACCTCACTTGCCGGTGGCCTTTCGGTAGACCACCAGATGCTGGTGGTGGCCCGGGCCCTGCAGGGCATCAGCGGGGCGCTGATGGCTGCCACCTCATTGGCCATTATTACTTCTTCTTTCGCGGCGGGCCGGCACGCCACCGAGCGATCGCGCTTTGGGGAGCTATGAACGGCGCCGGCGGCGCTGCGGGCACGGTCCTCGGTGGCGTCATAACCCAGGAGCTCAGCTGGCGGTGGGTACTGCTCATAAACCCTCCGATCGGCATCGCCGCCGCCGTGATCGCGCACCGCGTCGTCACGGAGCGGCGAAAGGACCAAGGCAACCCCCGTTTCGACATTTCCGGCGCCCTCACCCTGACCCTGGGCCAGCTAGTGCTCATTTACGGGATCGTGAACGCCGGCCAGGACGGCTGGACCTCCCCTGACGCCATCGTCCCTATCGTGCTGGGAGCCGGCCTGCTGGGGCTGTTCGGCGTGGTCGAGAAGCGCGCCACTGCCCCCCTGGTCCCGATGCAGGAGGTCACCGGCCCGCTGCGCGTGGCCAACGTCATCGTGGTCCTCTTCAGTGCCGCGTTGTTCCCGATGTGGTACGTGAGCTCGCTCTACCTCCAGCAAGTGCTCGGGCTTTCACCCCTGGCCACCGGGTTCGCCTTCTTGCCGATGGCCATTGTCATCTTTCTGTGCGCATCGCGCGCCGGGCGCCTCGTGGGCCGCTTCGGGGTGCGGGCCGTCCTCGGCAGTGGCCTGGTGATCATGTGCAGCGGGATGCTGCTGCTGGCTCGTATCGGCCCGAGCGGGAGCGCCGTGACCTATATCGTGCTGCCGGGCATCCTCACCGCCATCGGCATCGGGCTGTCCATAGTGCCGTCCACCATTTTTGCCACCCAGGGGGCGGGGCCGGCTCAGGCGGGGCTCGCTTCAGGGCTGGTCAACACTTCCCGTCAGGCCGGCGGTGGCCTGGGCCTGGCTCTTTTGATCTCGCTTGCCACGGCCTACACAAGCGGAGCCGTGGGCCGCAACGTCGCCGTGCCATTGGCCCTGACGAACGGCTTCCGCTTGGCCTACCTCGTCGCCGCCGCCTTGGTGGGCGCGGCCGCCCTGGTCACTTTCGCCTTTGTGCGGGCGCCGGCCATAGAGGCTCCTGGTCAGCGCTGGAGGTTGACGGGCTGCGTGGCGCTCGTGGTGGCGTGCTTCGCCGCCCTCTCCTTCGGAGTCTCGAAACCGGCTGCGCCGATCGGCGCTTATACGACCACGGGGGCGTACACCTTCGTGTCGGCGCCGGGCCTACACCCCCCGGTGGTGCGGGCCAATATACCCACATCTACCAGCCAGTTGGCCCCTGGTTACATCATGCTGGCCAACTTCTACGACCTCACCACCCACCCGATGGTCGGCCAGAGCGGGCCTCTGATCCTCGATGACGACCTCCAGCCCGTGTGGTTCGCGCCCGTGCCGAAAGATGTCGTGGCCTCGAACCTGACGGCCCAAACGTACAAAGGCCAGCCGGTGCTCACGTGGTGGCAGGGGGTTGTTTCCGATACCGGGGCGACGCAGAGTGGCGAGGACATCGTCGTCAACCAGCACTACCAGCAAATCGCCACATTGAAGGGCGTCGACGGGTGGGTTATTACCCTGCACGAGCTGGTCATCAGTGGCGGTGACGCCTGGGTGACGGCCAACAAAGACATCCCGATGAACCTGTCGAAGTACGGTGGCCCGGCCGACGGGGTGCTCGACGATTCCGCCGTCCAGGAGTACGACATTGCCACCGGGAATCTGCTTTACACCTGGGACGCGTTTGACCATATCCCGCTCACGGCGGCGAAAACACAACCCCCGCCAAACGGCTTCCCCTGGGACGCCTACCACGTGAACTCCATTGACGTCCTCGGGGGCTCCACGTTCCTCGTGTCAATGCGCAATACCTGGGCGGCGTACATGGTCGACGCCAAGACCGGCAACATCGAGTGGCAGCTGGGAGGCAAGGGCTCGACTTTCCAATTGCCAACAGATGCTTCGTTCGAATGGCAGCACGACGTCCAGTTGCACGCCGGTTCGCTAATAACCATGTTCGACGATAATTGTTGCCAGATCACCGGAGCGGGCACGTACCTGGCCCCCGCCGGCCCATCGCGAGCGCTCGAGCTGAAGCTCAATACGGCCACCCATACCGCTACTGTTGTCAGCCAGTACACGCACGGCAAGAGCTTTTCCGCCGCCTACATGGGCGACAACCAGCTCCTGGCCAATGGCAACGTGTTTCGTGGGTTGGGGGTCGCAGCCCTATTTCTCGGAGTACAACAAATCGGGCAAGTTGCTGCTGGACGCCTCCCTTCCCTCACCTGACCTCAGTTACCGGGCCACTGTGGCCAACTGGGTCGGGTTACCGGCTTCACCGCCCCAAGGCGCGGCTCGGCCCGGCGCCGGCGTGACGTCTGTTTATGCCAGCTGGAACGGGGCCACCGAGGTCTCGTCCTGGAGGGTCCTGGCCGGGGCCAGCCAGCAGGACCTGGCCGTGGTGGCCAACGCCCCACGGTCTGGGTTCGAGACGAGCATCACCGTGAAGGGCCACTTCCCTGTGTTCGAGGTCCAGGCCGTTGATGCCAAAGGGCACGTCATCGGCACGTCGAAACTCATTCAGGTAACAAGAGAGACGAAGTAAATGAAAAGTCCACGCAACCGTTTGGCTCAGGCCAACAAGTCAAAATTGGCACGGTGGGGCGGCCGCGTCGCCGTGCTTGTAGCTCTGGCCGCCCTGGCTGTGGTCCCCAGTGCCTGCGGCTCGAGCAGCAGCGGTTCGACGACCACGACAACAGCGCAAAGCGGCTACTGACCAAGCCGGGCCATCCGCCGCCGGGGGTGTAGGGCCTCTATTTGCCGACAAAAACGCTTGGCCGGTCCAGGCCTGGGCGACCTAGGCGGAACCGCTCCTCGCCGGCCGCTTCTCCGGTGGCCAATTTGGCCGCTTCCACGCCCAGCCACGGTGCGAACTTGGCCCCGTGCCCCGAACAGGCCGAGCACACGATGATGGCCCCCCGCCGGTCCAGTATGAAGTCCTCGTCGGCCGTCGTGGTGTAAAGGCAAGTGGTCTCGTTCAGGGGTTCGGGCACCAGCCCCGGCAGCCACTCCTTCACGTAGTCGACCACACGCGACCTGGCCGCCGGGTCGACGACCCCGTCGCGACCGTCAGCCGTAGTCACTGTACCGTTGCCGTGTTCGGCGATCTTTTGCGCGTTCGGTCCGCCGCCGTCGCCGCCCCCCGGTAGCCCGTAAACGAAGTGGTCGGCGTCGCGGTGGACGAATACGGGCCACTCGACGGATCGGTCATGAGGCAGGAAGTGGAACACCTGCTGTTGGGTCACCGTCACCGGGGGGAGGGGGACAATGCCCTGGACCACCGAGCTCACCCACGCACCGGCGGCGATGACGACGCGCCGAGCCAGCCAATATTTCTCCCCTGATTTCAGCAGCACGTCGTTTTCCCGGGGGATGATCTCCGCCACGGGCGTGCTGGCCAATATCGTTGCCCCTCTTCGTCTGCTGGCTTCCACGCAGGCTAGAACGGTGGCGGAGGCGTCGACCACCCCGGCCTGGGGATGGAACACGACGGGGGATTCGAAACGCATGCCAGGCCAGCGCCGGCCGGCGTCCCGGGCGCTGATCAGCTCGTGAGCGACACCGGCGGCGGTCAAATGTTCGTCGATGAGGTCCAGAATGGGTTGTGGGCCATGGTCGAGCCCTCCAGTGGTGCGGAGCAACGTCGTCCCGGTGTCGACTTCGAGTTCACGCCACAGCTCCGCTGATTCACCCGTAAGCCGGACGTACAACTCGTCTTCGTAGGCGCGTCTGAAGATCCTGGCGCTCCCGTGGGAACTGCCCCGGTGATGGCCGACAGCGAACTGCTCGAACAGGACCACCGACAGTCCCCTGCGGCTGGCGGCCCATGCCGTGGCCGCGCCGGCCAGCCCGGCCCCGACAATGGCCACGTCGACATCGCCCTGAGTGTCGACTGGCACGGCGGGGCCCATATCCCGAACAATAGGCAACTGTGACGACGGGGCGAACAGGACGTTATGGATGGGCCGCGCCGGCTGCTTTGAGTGCTAAGGAGAAATGACCATGGCGAGCGATGACATGTTGAAGGTGGGCTGGATAGGTACAGGCGTAATGGGATCGTCGATGTGCGGGCACTTGCTGGCCGCCGGGTTCCCGGTAAACGTGTTCAACCGGAGCAAGGAGCGCGCTCTCGCGCTGGTCGACCAGGGCGCCAAATGGTGCTCCTCGCCGGCCGAAACGGCGGACGGCGTTGACATTGTCGTGACGATGGTCGGGTACCCGTCCGACGTCCGCGAGGTGGTCCTCGGAGACCAGGGCGTACTTTCGACAGCAGCCGATGGCTCCACGTTCGTGGACATGACCACGAGCGAGCCCCAGTTGGCCAAAGACATTTTCGATGCGGCGGCGGCCAAAGGTATAGGTGCGCTGGATGCTCCCGTTTCGGGCGGCGACGTGGGGGCGCGCAACGCCTCGCTGGTGATCATGGTCGGGGGTCAACAAGGTTCCTTCGATAAGGCGCTCCCGGTGTTCGAGCGCCTGGGCCGGGTGGTGACCTACGAGGGCGGCCCCGGCGCCGGCCAGCATACGAAGATGGTCAACCAGATCGCCATCTCTTCCGGGATGATCGGGGTATGCGAGGCGCTGCTCTATGCGTCACGGGCCGGCCTGGACGTAGCCAAGGTCATCGAGACCATCAGTACTGGAGCAGCTGGTTCGTGGTCCCTGGTCAATTACGGCCCCCGCGCCCTCCGCGGGGACTTCGAGCCGGGGTTCAAGATCGACCATTTCATAAAGGACCTGGGGATCGCCCTGGAGGAAGCTCGCCGAATGAAGCTTTCGCTGCCCGGCCTGGCCTTGGCCGAACAGCTCTACATTGCCGCCGCCGCCCAGGGGCGAGGGCAAAAGGGTACACATGCGCTGCTGCTGGCGCTAGCCCAGCTGTCGGACGTCGAGTGGGAGACGGCCGCTACTTGAACTCGCAAGCCTGGCTGGACATCAGCCCTTGTTGGCGAGATGGCCGCTGGCCGCAAACACGGGGGCCGGGGCCAGGTCTTCAGCGGGCTCCTTCGCCACGGCTGGTTGGGTTGGGGCCTGGTGAATATATTGCTTACCCAGCATGGCTGACGCGCCCGCCGCCACGAGACAAGCAGCCAGGGCAAAGTCGAGCGCCTCGTGCAAACCATGGCCGAACGGGACGGCGATCAGCTTGGGGAAAAAGGACCGGCCGGTCAGAAAAGCGGCCTGAGCTGGCTGCAAGTGGGCCAGGACGCCGGTGGGGGCCAGCATGCTCTGGACCGGGTTGTAACCCAGGAAGGCACTGAAAACGGAGGAAGTAGGCGGCAAGTCGGCTACTCGTCGGGCCTCCGCGGCGGGGACGCCGTGCGCCGTAAGGCCGTGGAACAGCGTGGTCGGCAGGTCGGCCGATAGGCCCACAATTATCAAGGTGAAGAAAATGCCGATCGATAGGACCATGGCCGAGTTCATGATCGTCGCCCCCATCCCCGAACCCTGGCCGCGTTGGGCCGGCGGGAGCGAGTTCATGATGGCGGCCCGGTTGGGTGAGGCGAACAGGCCCATGGCCAGCCCGTTGATGTAAATCAAGAGCGCGAACCAAACGTAAGAGAAGTTGATCGGTAGCAGTTCCAACAAGCCAAAACTGAGAGCGGCGACGAGCATGCCGCCGGTGGCGAAGGGCCGCGCCCCGAAGCGGTCCGACAGGTGGCCGGACACCGGCCCGGCCATCAGGAAGCCGAGGGTCAAGGGCAGCATGAAAATGCCCGCCCACAAAGGGGTTTGAGAAAAGCTGTACCCGTGGCTGGGCAGCCAGATGCCCTGAAGCCAGATGATGAGGATGAACATGAGGCCGCCCCGCCCGAGAGCCGCCATGAGGCTGGCCACATTGCCGGCGGCGAAGCTGCGGATCTTGAACAGGGGGATGCGGAACATGGGCGCTGAGACCTTCGTCTCGATCCATACGAACAGCGCCAACAGGGCCAGCCCACCGAACAGACAAGCCAGGACCCATGGGTTCGTCCAACCCATGGTCTTGCCGTCGTAGGGCTCGATGCCGTACACAATCCCGACCAGTAAGGCCACCAGGCCGACGGCAAAGGTGGCATTGCCAAGCCAGTCGATCTTGGCCGGGTTGCGGACGCCCTTGTCCTTCAAATTGATTACGCCCCAAACGGTGCCGATGACCCCGACCGGTACGGAGACCCAGAACACGAGGCGCCAGTCGATGGGACCCAGGATCCCGCCCAGGACCAGGCCAATGAACGACCCGGCGATGGCGGCCACCATGTTGGTCCCGAGCGCCAACCCCCGCTGGTTGGGCGGGAAGGCGTCCGTGAGGATGGCGGCGGTGTTCGCCATTATGAATGCGCCGCCCACTCCTTGCATCAAGCGCATGACGATCATGAACAGCGCCGCGTCCCGGCCGTGCAGCCAAGTCACCGACAACAAGATGGAAAACAGGGTGAAGATAGCGAACCCCATGTTGTACATCCGGACCCGCCCGACAATGTCGCCCAGCCGGCCGAAGCTCACTACGAGGACCGCCGTCACCAGCATGTAGCCCGTCAACAGCCACAAGAAGTAGCTCGTGTTCCCCGGGGTGAGGGGGTCGAGCTGGATCCCGCGGAAGATGTCGGGCAGGGAAATCAACACGATCGATGCGTCGATCGTGGCCATCAACATCCCGAGGGTTGTGTTTGACAGCGTCGACCACTTTCCCTTGTACGGATCGACGATCGTCTCGTCGAGCGCGCCAGATCGAGTGAAAGTTGTTGTCGCCAAGGCTTATTACCCTACTTCTAACGCCGGCCGAGCGGCACCGATTGGCTCGGGCGGGCTAGTCCTTCTCGGTGCCGTCCTATCGTGGCGCGTACTTGCGCCGCCCGTCCTTCTCTTTCTCGCCGGCCGGCCCCGGGCTGAACAGGACCAGTTGGGCCGGCGCGTCAGCCTTAGGCGCGGGTGCCGGTTCGAGTGGCGCCGCCGAAGGCTGCATCAACGCCGTACCTGGCGCCGAACGCGGCCCCATGACCTGCCCCACCAGGGCCGACAGCCGTTGTTGTTCCTTCCGGGGCTGGTACGCACCCCGGTTGAACCGGCGGCTGTAAAGCTCGGTAAGGTCGGGTCGGGCCGAGGCGAGCCAGGCCAGGTAGTGCTCGCGGACGCCCGGGCGTAAATGGAGCCCGACGATGCTGACCCCCACTGCCCCGGCGTCCCGGCACGCTTCGACCACGGCAGTTACCTGTTCGTCCCCGTCAGAGAGGCCCGGGAGCACGGGAGCGACGAGGGCCCCGCAGGGTACCCCGGCCTGGTTGAGGCGGCGGACTGCATCCAGCCGCTTATCCGGTGGAGGTGTACCCGGCTCGGTGAGCCGCCAGACGTCGCGGTCGAGTGTCCCGATCGACAGGTTGACCCGAACGCTCGTTCGCCGGGCCGCTTCGGCCAGCAGGCCGAGGTCCCGGAGCACGAGCGTCGACTTAGTGAGGATGCTAAACGGGTTGCCTCGCTCACTGAGGACACCGATGATCCCTCGCGTCAGGTGGTACTTGCCTTCAGCATGCTGGTAGGGGTCTGTGTTGGTGCCCATCGCGATCAGGTCGCCCTGCCAGCGAGGCGAGGACACTTCGGCGCGGGCGCGTTCGACGGCGTTGACCTTGACGACGATCCGGCGCTCGAAGTCCTCACCGATCCCGAGGCCAAGGAACTCGTGAGTGGGACGGGCAAAGCAGTAGGTGCAGGCGTGTGAGCAGCCCCTGTAGGCGTTGATGGTGTACTGGAAGGACATACGCGACGAAGCGGGCACCGTGTTGATAATGGTGCGGGCGTTGACATGGAGGAACTCGAGCCCCCGGTACTCGCCCCGACCTACATGGCGCTCGGGCCACGGCCCTTTGAAGAGGGCGCCAGAGGTGTCATCGTCCTCGATCGGCCACCTGAAGCCGTCGCCGTCACCGCCTGCCATTGTCTGCATCGTACATACGTTCGACCTGGATGTCGAGGGGAAGTTGGAAAGACGCCGAGGGATAGTTGGCGGACGAGGGCCGGCGCCCGTGCCAGCGGGACGTCACCGTCGTACAGACCGGCGCAACGGCGAGGCACGAGCTGAGGGTGACCGAGCGGCGCGGCCCGAGCGGCGCGGCCCGAGCGGCGCGGCCCGAGCGGCGCGGCCCGAGCGGCGCGGCCCGGTGAGAAGTCTTTAGAGTTGGTCCTTCACTGCCTAACGACCCGCCCGCCGGGGAGGAGACGTCCGCCAAAATGTCGACAGGTACAGCCGTGCCACCGGGGACCGCGGGCGCCGACCCATCGGTAGTCGCCCCCTACATGTTCGCACTGATGGCCCGGAACATCTCCACTAACGGGTTCGTCGCCGCCGACCACAATGCCCCGGGCAGCTTTTCATCTCCGGGGTGCGTGCTGGCATCGCCTTCGTGGCCCACCTACCCCGGAAATGTGGCCGGGATCAGCGAGGATTATGTCTTCAATTGGACCCGCGACGCGGCTATTACCGTTTCTGTCGTCCTGGGTTTGGCATCAGGCCAGGTGCCGGCCGGAGCCGCGGCCGAGATCTTAGGGAAATACGTCGACTTTGCCAGCACCTGTCAAAGCGGTGGCGGCGTCATCGGTCAGGCGAAATACACACCGGAGGGTTGGCCAACGGGCTCAGTCGACGAAAGCGACGGGCCGGCGCTCCGGGTGCTTACGGTGCTGCAAGGCTTCGGAGGTCTTGACGATGGGACGCAAGGGGTGGCGCGCAACGTGATCTCTGCGGATATCGCGTACCTTTTGAACGGTTCGCGCTACCAGCAGCCCACTGTCACCCACTGGGAAGACACCGTAGGGCAGTCACTTTTCGCCCGTGCTGTTCAGCTTCGTTGCCTGGACCAATTATTAGCGCAGGGGCCGGCGTTGAACATCGACGTCCCCGCGTCGGCCCAGGGCGCCGCCACATGGCTGGCACAACAGCTGCCTGCCCACTGGTCGGCGACGGCCAATTGCTATATTTCTGTGCTCGACGGCCAGAGGTTGACCGGAGACCCGGCAGCCCAATACGACCCGAGCGTCGACCCCATCCTGGCCTGCGTGTACGGTGACGGTATTGCCTGCACCGACCCCAAGCTTTTATCGACTGCCGCACAAGTGCGAGCGCAGTGGTCAACCGGGCCCAGTGCGTATTCGATAAACATCGCCGATAGTGAGCGGGGTATCGGGCCACTGATCGGTCGTTACGTCGGTGACCAGTATGACGGCTTGAGCCTCACCAGTCCTACGGGCCATCCCTGGGCTGTCTGCACTTGCACTTTCGCCCAGCTCTACTACCAGTTGGCCGGCGCCATCCAAAATGGTGCGCCCGTTCCCAGCGACCCGCTGGCGGCCACGTTCCTGAGCCAGGTCGGGGTGGCCGCCGCTGACCCGACGGCAAACGTAGTGGCAGCCTTGAAGGCGGCGGGCGACAGCATGCTTAACGCCGTCGTCTACCACAGCAATTATTTCGAGTTGAGCGAGCAGTTCGACCAGAGCACAGGTTTCGAACGGAGCGTCTCCAACCTCACCTGGAGTTACGCCGCTTTCCTACTAGCCCTGGGGGCGAGGGCAAAGGTGTAGCCGGCGGAGGGGCCGCATGGGTTTGCCCACAGCGTAGGCTGGTCCGCCAAAGTTGCACTGACCGTGCCGAGCGAAGTGGAGGGCCTGATGGCGATCTCGACTACGAACCCTGCGACCGGGGAGGAGCTGGAGCTCTTCGAGGAGATCTCCGAGCGGGAGCTTGCATTGTGCCTTGAGCGCGCCGCCGCCGCTTTCGAGCACCAGCGTCTCACCACCTTCGAACAGCGAGCGGCGTGCATGCGACGAGCCGCTGACCTGCTGGACGCCGAACAAGAGGCAATAGCCCGGGTCATGACCACCGAGATGGGTAAGACGATCAAGTCGGCCCGGGCCGAGGTGGCCAAATGTGCCCGGGGGTGCCGTTATTACGCGGACAACGCTCAGGCCCTTTTGGCCGATGAGGTGGCCGACGCCGACGCCGTCGGAGCAGTCGCCGCCTACGCCCGGTATCAGCCGCTGGGTGTGGTCCTGGCCGTAATGCCCTGGAACTTCCCCATGTGGCAGGTCATGCGTTTCGCGGCTCCCGCCCTAATGGCGGGCAATGTCGGCCTCCTCAAGCACGCCTCCAACGTGCCCCAAACAGCCCTGTACATTGCCGACCTCTTCAAGCGGGCCGGCTTTGCCGAGGGCGCCTTCCAGACCTTGCTTATCGGGTCAGCACGCGTCGAGAGGGTGATCCGGGACCCACGGGTGGCCGGGGTGACCCTCACGGGCTCCGGCCCGGCCGGCGCCGCTGTGGCCCGGGTTGCCGGCGAGATGATCAAACCGAGTGTCCTCGAGTTGGGGGGGAGTGACGCCTTTATCGTGATGCCCAGTGCAGACTTAGAGGCGGCAGCCAGGGTAGCCACGACGGCCCGGTGCCAGAACAACGGGCAGTCTTGCATCGCAGCCAAACGCTTTATCGTCCACGAAGACGTGGCGGACGAGTTCGAGCGACGGTTCGTGGAGAACATGTCGGCGCTTGCGGTGGGGGATCCTCTAGCAGAGACAACGGATGTCGGCCCGCTGGCCACGCGATCGGGCCGGGAGGACGTGGAGGAGCTTGTTTCTGATGCCGTCGCCAAAGGGGCCAAAGTGCTCTGCGGTGGAGAGCCGTTCTCGGGCCCCGGCTGGTACTACCCTCCGACAGTGGTCGCGGAGGTGACGCCGGAGATGCGCATCTTCTCGGAGGAGGTTTTTGGCCCGGTGGCCACGCTTTTTCGCGTTCGCAGCATCGACGAGGCAGTACAGCTGGCCAACGCGACCGAGTTCGGGCTGGGCGCAAACGCCTGGACCAACGACGACGAGGAGAGTAGCCGGTTCGTGCGGGACCTGGAGGCCGGCGCCGTTTTCCTCAACGGCATGGTCACGTCTTACCCGGAGCTACCTTTTGGCGGGATCAAGACCTCGGGCTACGGCCGGGAGCTGTCGGGGGAGGGGATAAGGGCGTTCTGCAACCTGAAAACGGTCTGGGTCGGGGGTTCTTAGCCGGGCTGGTCGCAGCCGGGCTGGTCGCAGCCGGGTTGGTCGTAGCCGGGCTGGTCGTAGGCGGGTTGGTCGTAGCCTGCGGGCGAAGGCTCCCCTACCGCCCTTGCCACGGGTACTCGGCCAACGCCCGAAACTGAGCGGGCCCACCTGTTTCGAGGTCATAAAGGCTGGCCCCGATCGAACCTAGACGGTGCGCTACATCGAGGAAACGCCATATTTGTTGTGGTGACGGGAGCCCTGGCGGCCCGCCTTCTGAACCCATGTCGTAGTCCTCGCCAATTGGGGCCACCGGTCGCCACCGTGACAGTACGTTCACCGCTTCGTCGACCGCGGCGCCCGGCTCGGTGCACGACCAGTACACCATGGGTGCGAACGCGTCTACGAACGGGGCTTCAGCGCCGTACGGGTAGTTTTCGACCCAGTAGGCGGTTGGGCGCATGACAGTGGCTATGACGGGCCGGTCCCCGGCGATGCCTCTTACCAGGGACAGGTAGTAGCGAACACGCCTGGCTGTCAGGTAGGTACCCTCGGCGCTGGTCTCAATGTCAGGGCTGAAGGCGTCGGCGCCTGAGCGGAACGCCCGCGCCGCTCGCGCCGCGTCTGCCGCCGGGTTGGACAGGGTAGGGAAGTCCCAGGCGATAACAGAGATACCGGCGGCGTGAGCGACCGGTACCAGCTCTCGTAGCGGGGCGGCACCGTAGAAGCCGTTCTGGCTACTGCCTGTGCGGAGCCATAGTTGGCGGAGGCCCGCCGAGCGGGCTGCGGCTACCACGGCCGTCGCGTCGAGCCGCGATCCGGGCCACACGGTCAGCCAGATGCCCTTGCCCGAGATAGCTGAAAGGTTGACCCGCCGTGGTGGGGGAGGCCCAACGAGCGGCACTGCCGCTTCGGGGACGGACGGCGGCCCGAGCGGCGTTGGCGGAGAGGGCGGGACCTTCGGGGGCGAGCACGGCTTGGGCTGGACGGGCCCCGCCGGCAAAGGGTAGAGGGGGGCCGGGCCGAACGGCTCGGGACCACCCGGCCTGGCCCTGGTACTCCCGTGGCACTGGCGGTCGCCGGCACCGTAGTGGCACCACCGGCTACCAAAGCCAAAACGGTAGCCAGCGTTCGCAGCCCAGTTCGCAGACCGACCGTTCGCAAACCGACCGTTCGCAGCCCAACCATCGAGGTCATTCTGACCGGTCTCTGGCTCGAGCGAGGGTCGCGGCGACGCCGTTGAGGATCGACCGAGCGACAGATAGCCGGTCACGGCCAACGAACTCGTGCCCACGATCAAGGGCGGTTTGCGGAAACCTTGACAAGCTAGGGGCGGTTCAATCATCGTGAGGCGGGTATGCGGAGACAATGCCGGCCTATGCCGACAAAGGCGGAGATGGGGAGAAAGGGGACAGGGCGATGGTGAAGATCGCAGTCATCGGAGCGGGGAGCCTGGTGTTCACCAGGAAGTTGGTGAGCGACCTCGTGCAACAAGAGCCGACGGCGAACGCCGAGATCAGGCTGATGGACATCGACACCGAGCGATTGAAAGAAGTCGGGGAAGTTGTGGACGTGATCGTCCAGAAGAGCGGGACGGGCGCTCGGGTCAACTTGACAAACGATTGCCGAGAGGCGGTCCGGGGCGCCGGCTACGTCGTCAACACGATGGCCGTCGGCGGGCGGCGCGCCGTTGACCTGGACTTCGACATCCCCGAGCGCTATGGCATCCGCCAGACGATCGCTGACACTCATGGCATCGGGGGGATCTCGCGGTCGGCCCGCACCATACCTCACGTCCTGGCTCTGGCCAGGGTGATCGAGGAAGAGGCCCCGGATGCGTGGCTCCTCAACGAGACAAACCCGATGGCTACGGTCGTCATGTCGATCGCCCGTTCGACGAACCTGCGCCACGTCGGCCTGTGCCACGACGCCGAGAACACCGCACGCGAACTGGCTGATTACCTGGACCTCCCCGGTCCCGGCCCGCTGGCGTGGACCGCCGGCGGCATCAACCACATGACGTGGTTCCTGACTCTGGCGTCCGGTGGTCGGGACCTGTACCCACTGTTACGCCGTCGGGCAGATGACCCCGCGGTCCGCCAACGTGACGCGGTGCGGTTCGAGTTGTTCGACCGCTTCGGTTACTTCGTTAGCGAGTCCAGTGTTCACAGTGCCGAGTACTACCCATGGTTCCTTCGTCCGGGCGGCAACGCGGAGGCGCTCGGTATTAGCGGGCGGGAATACCTGGCCGTGCTCGACCGGAACGCTGAGCGTTTTGCCGAAAACCGGCGTTCATTGACGGATCCTGACGTCTCGGGCCCGGTCCTGGCCCCTCAGAGCGTCGAGTACGCTCCGCGGATCGTTGCCGCCCTGGAGTCGAACATACCCTTTACTTTCATGGGGAATGTTGTGAACGATGGCCAACTCATCGAGAACTTGCCCGAGAATTGTTGCGTCGAGGTCCCCTGCACGGTTCGAGGAGGGACGATCGTCCCGGGGCGGGTCGGGAGCTTACCGGAGGCGTGCGCGGCGCTCAACCGAATGACCATTAACGTCCAACTGCTTACCGTCGAAGGCATATTGACCGGGCGCCGCGATCTTCTACATCAGGCGGCGTATTTGGATCCCCTGTTGTCGGCCCAGCTCGGCCTGGACGAGATCAGGCAGTTGGTCGATGAGCTTCTCGATGCGCATGAATTGGTGGCCGCCCCCGCCTGACACCGACCCGGGCGAAAAAGGCTCTTCGTACCACCTTAATCGGCAACAATGACAAGACCGGAAGCAGGGGCGTGTTCGAACAGGTCATCGACCAGCACGGGGAACAAGCCGGCGCTTGACAATACAGACGAGGCAATAGCGGCCCGAAAACCTGACTGGCAATGCACCCAGATCTCTTCGTTTTCTGACAGCGTCTCGCTGGCGCCGGCCACATCCGGGAGCGGGACATTGCGAGCGCCGGCCACGTGCCCGTTTTGCCATTCGTACGCGAAGCGCACGTCGAGCACGCTCGGCTGCGGGCCCTCGTGGGTGCGGCGGGCCAAGTCGTCAAAATTGCGGGCTTCGTAGTGGTCGTGCTCCTTGTCGTGCGGTGGCGCAAGAGAGCCCGCCGGCGCCCACCCCAGCGGCGTGTCCCGGCCGATCCTCGATAGCAGGTGACAAGCTTCGATGACATCGTCGACCGAATCGGACAGCAAGACGAACGGGGCAGTGAACGGGACCAGCCAACCGAGATATGTAGCCAGGTCAGCACCGAGCTCAATATTGAGCGCCCCAAGACGGTGGTCCCGGGCGAAATCTCGCCGCGGACGCAGGTCCACAACGGCTGTACCCGAGCGGGCCAGGTCGGTCACCTCGTCCGCGGGCAACTTTGGCGGGAGCCCGCCTTTCGGCTCCGTCGCGCCCGCCCGGTTGAGCGGGGCCATGTACGGGTAATACGCCGGGATGGGCATGACCTGGTGAACGAGCGTTTGGACGAACGCTGACAGCCCGAGCTTTGCGACCGGGTTGCGGTGGCGCTCGTCACCGATCGTAAGCTCGTCAGTTTTGCTGGCCGGCTCGGCGCCGGCCGAGCAGAAACTTCCGAACCCGTGAGTCGGGAGCACAACGGTGCTCGGTTTGAGCTCGTCGAGCAGGCGCGTCACAGACCGCCATTGGGCTTCCGCCAGCTCGGCTGTTCTTTCGTCGCCGGAGAGGTCGGTCCTACCGGTCGCCCCTCCCAGCAGTGACCCGCCGGTCATGACCGCCGCGGCCCCGAGGCCATCGTCGGCCACGAAGGCGAGGTGATGGGGAGTATGACCGGGCGTCGACAGCACCTTGATTGTCAAGGAACCCGTGTTCAGGACGTCGCCCTCGGTCAAGGCTTGGCTCTCGGCGGCGAAGTCCACTGGTTCTCCTGCCGGGATGCCATAACTGGCCTTCGTGCGCCGGGCCAGAGCGAGGCCCCCACTTACGTAGTCGTTATGGACGTGGGTCTCGAGGACCCACGTGATGTCCACCCCCAGTTCGTCTGCCGTCGCCAGGTACGGAGCCGGGTCGCGCTGCGGGTCGATCACGACAGCCTTGGCGCCATCGTGGACCATGTAGCTCCGGTCGCCCAGCCCCGGGGCGTCGTAAGGCACGATGGCAAGGCGCCTCGCTGTTTTCACCGGTCCGGTCACTTCTTCTCCTGGGCTCCAGCATGACATGGGTAACCCGTTACTACCAGCAATCCCCGCTTGGGACACTTTGTATGCATAAACCGTCAGAAACCGTCCCAAGCGAGCGGGGGACGAGCGCCGTCGCCTCCAGGCTCCGGTCTCACGGTTCCGGCCGCGCGCCTGGCGGCTCAAAAGCCCTCCTCGTGGCGCTGGACCGCCCAAGCCGCCGTGCGTATTATTTGGTCAGATAGGACGTCTGATTAGCCACCGACGATTGGGGCCGCGATGAGCCCTCGTCCATACCAGCTCGGGAAGCGCCAGGACCAGGTCGATGAAGTCCGCCACCGAGTCGTCTCGGCCGCCCGCGAGCTGCTACGAGGGTCGATGAGCTACACCGCGTTTACGGTCGACGCGGTGGCCAAGAAGGCTGACGTGGCCAGAGCGACGGTTTACTACCAGTTCGAGTCCAAGACGGGGTTGCTGGAGGCTGTCTGCGATTCGTTGGCCTTCGAGGGCGGGCTCGTTGAGCTCGAGGGGGCTTTCAAGCAAGCCGACCCTCATCGGGCGCTGCGAGATTTCGCCCGTAGTTTCGCCCGGTTTTGGTCAGTCGACCGCCTCGTCATGCGCCGGTTGCGTGCCCTCGCCGCCCTTGACCCAGAGGTCGGGCTGGTCATCGCCGAGCGAGACCAGCGCCGGCATACCGGCCTGGGAGTGCTCCTGGGGCGGTTCTTTCCCGGCAAGGCCGGGAAGCACACCGGAAGACTCGAAGACCTCCTGACAGTGCTGTACACGCTGACGAGCTTCGAGACGTTCGACTCCCTCTCGGCCCGCCACCACCAACCAGATGAGGTTGCCCATGAGGTCACCGAGCTGATGGAGGTGGCCATCGGGCGCTACCAGGGGTTGAGCGGCCAGAGGACGACGAAGTCGGCCGGTCGTTCGGCGCCCGCCCGGGGAGAGCACTAGCCGCTTACTACGAGTGTTCGCGTGGCTTGGCTCACATGACTTGGCGGATCTTGGCGTTGGCCTCCCACGTCGCGGGCAACTGCCCCCTTGACGGCAACGAGTCCATGCCGGTATATTAATTAATCGTACACTGTGTCTGATTGAATAATTAACAAAGTGCGGCCTCATACCCGCGCTGCTGTACGTCACGGAGGTCCGGCTGGCGACCGCGGATCCACTGGAAAACCGACCCAAAGGAGGACGGGCAATGGCCCCTAACCTGACCGATCGAGCGGCCCTGGTGACTGGCGCGAGCCGGGGCATCGGTGCGGCGATAGCTCGTTCATTTGCCAAGAGTGGCGCGGCGGTGGCGCTGGCCAGCCGGGATGAAAAGGCTTTGGACGACGTAGCCGGCCAGATCCGGGGCGAAGGCGGAAAAGCGTTAGTCGTTCCTACCGATGTCGCTGACCATGAGGCTGTAGCTGCACTGGTTGACGTGGTGGTCAAGGAGTTCGGCCGGCTCGATTTCGCCTGCAACAACGCCGCCGGCGGCGGTCACCGGCCCACCCCGCTCGCTGAGGTGCCGGTCGAAGCGTTCGACTCCGGGGTAGCCATCAGCCTCCGGGGCGTGTTCGTGGCCATGAAGTACGAGATCCCGGCCATCCTCAGCACCGGTGGCGGTGCCATCGTGAACACCTCCTCGACGGCCGGGTTGCAAGCGGTCGGTGGCCTGGCGGCCTACGTCAGTGCCAAGCACGGGATCGAAGGCCTGACCAAAGTGGCGGCGCTCGACTACGCCGAGCGGGGTATCCGCGTCAACGCAGTGGCCCCCGGCCCGATCCTCACGGACAACCTGGCGCGCGCCGGAGAAGGCGCTCAAAGGGCCGCCGCTGCAGCCATGCCCATGCAACGTGTGGGCCAACCGGACGAGGTGGCTGCCGCCGTCGTCTGGTTGTGCTCGGACGAGGCTTCCTACATCACCGGGGCCACGCTCGTGATCGACGGCGGCAAGCTAGCCGGCACCCCTCCGTTCCAGGTGCAGTTGAGCCCGAAGATCTAGACCTGCCCTCGACGGCGTGAAGCCGCTCATCCCCTTGGCGGACCTCTCAACGCTCCTGGTCAGCCGTTAATCCGGGCCACCATAAGCAGGCCGGTCTCGCACGGGAGCCGTGCTCTGCGTGTTTGAGATGTCGGTGCTAGCGTTCGCCTCCGCAGGCGGCGTTCTGTGTTTGGTGACCACAAGGGGAGGACAAGCGTGTCTTTATTACGGAGAAGAGTTCCTTTTGCCGCGGCAGCAGCGGTATCACTGGCTGCTGTACTAGTGGCCCAGCCGGCAGCGAACGCCCAGTCCCCAGTGCCCGCGAGCGGACAACCGAAGACCGTGATCGTCGTAATGAGCGGGTCGTGCACAGCGGTGGCGGCCGCCTCCGGCGCCGGTGCTTCGTGTGCCGAACAGGAGCCGGTCCTGGCCCAGCTGCAGAGCGCGGGGGCGACGGTCCTGTCGACTACGAGCCTGATCGACACCATTACCGCCAGTGTCTCGCCGGCGGAGGCCCAGGTCCTGTCGTCGTTCCCGGGGGTTTCGCAAGTAGTGCCCGACGCCACCATTCCGCTCGTGCAACCGGTTGGACCTGGACAGGAGAGTTCGTTCGCCCCGAGCCAGAGAGGCGGCTCGGGGCCAAGGTCGCATGGCCCGGGGGCGGCGATCTGCGGCACGCAGTCCAGGCCGGAGCTCGACCCGCAGGCGCTCCAGACGATCAATGCCCCAGGGGCCTGGTCGCTCGGTATTGACGGGGCCGGAGTGACCGTGGCGACCATCGCTGACGGCATCGACCCGACCAACCCTGATTTCCAGCGCAACCCGGCCTACGGCCCAGCGGGCCAGCCGGTCGTCCAAGAAGTCGATTTTTCGGGGGACCCCGCCGGCACCCCCACGGGTGGCGGCGAGATGTTCCTCGACGCTCAGCTCGATCGCCGCGCAGGGCAATCAGGAGTACAACATCGCCCAGTACGTCAATCCACTACAAGCAGCCCGGCTGCCCGCCAGCGGTTGCTGGATCAAGATCGTGGGCGCCGCGCCGGGCGCAAGCGTGCTGGCACTGAAGGTCTTCAGTGAAAACAACGACACCACGGAGTCCGGCTTCATCCAGGCGGTCCAATACGCGGTCCAGAACGGCGTCAAGGTCATCAACGAGTCCTTCGGCTCGCCAAACGTCCCGGATACCGCGGCCGACATCATGCGAGCAGCAGACGACGCTGCGGTAGCCGCCGGCGTAACTGTGGTCGTAAGCAGCGGGGACGCCGGTGTCACGAACACCGTCGGTTCTCCCGCCAGCGACCCCAACCTGATCAGTGTGGGTGCGTCGACGACGTTCCGGGGCTACGCGCAGTCCAACGACGGTGGCTTTTACAACCCCGCCGTCGGCAACGGCAGATGGGTAGACAACAACATCTCATCTCTGTCCTCCGGTGGCTTCACCCAGGCCGGCAACACTGTCAACCTCGTCGCGCCAGGGGACGAGAACTGGGCCCTCTGCTCGACAAATGGCGCCCTGTACACCGATTGTCCGGGCGTTTTTGGCGGCACAAACATCGGCGTTCAGCTCACCGGAGGGACCAGCGAGTCGGCCCCACTGACGTCAGCGGCGGCGGCCGATGTCATCCAGGCATATGCGCAGACCCACGGCGGTACCGATCCCACTCCCGCGTTGGTCAAGCAAATCCTGGTCAGCAGCGCTACTGACATCAGCGCTCCCGCGGACGAGCAGGGCGCTGGGCTGCTCAACGTCTCTGCTGCGGTCAAGTTGACCGAGTCCCTGCCGTCTATCTCCGCTCAAGGCGGCCACCGCAGCCACGGTGCCCAGCCAGACGGAGGTCTTTTGCTCGGCCCCAGCCAGGTCAACTTCCTAGGCCAACCGGGCGCTGCGCAGTCTCAGCAGATCTCGCTAACCAACACAGGACGCTCGACCGAGCACGTCCAACTGTCCACCCGGGCCCTCACCCGTGAGGTCTCAGACAGCGGTGTCCAGACGTTCACCATGGACCCGAGCAGCCTGACGGGTAATAGCGGCACGATGCCAATCTGGTCGGGTGTCACGGAGGTGTACCAGACGGAGACCTTCAACGTCCCCCGGACCAACCCCAACACCCCGTCGCGGCTGCAGTTCTCGGCCGACTACCAGTTCACCGGTCAGGGCTCTCTCCTGCACGTGGCCCTCTTCGAGCCCGATGGGACGTACGCGGGGTACACCGAGCCTCAGGGCCTCGGCGATTTTGCCGAAGCGGAAGTGACCGACCCTGTGCCGGGGCGGTGGACAGCCCTCTTCTTTACCGAGCTCGATGGCGCCACCGGCCCCAGTTCGCTGGGTACGAGTGGGCCCGTCCAGTGGGACGCCCAGACCTGGCAGTACGCACCGGCCGGCTCGATAGTGCCGCGGTTCTTATCGATCCCGGCGGGCCAAACGGCGACGGCCACACTCAGCCTGACCACGCCGTCGACGGCCGGCGACTCCGACCAATCGGTCGTGGTGTCGTCGGACGAAGGTCAAACGACCATCCCCGTGACGGTCAGGAGCGACGTGCCCATCGGCCCCGCTGGCGGCACGTTCAGCGGGGTGCTCACGGGCGGCAACGGGCGGGCCGGTATCCAGGCTCAGACGAACGCATACTACTTCGATGTGCCGCCCGGCCAATCTGACCTGGATGTAAGCATCGATTGGCCAATAACCCGAGCGCGGGCTTGCTCCTGGGTGACCAGCTGGTGGCTTACCTGGTCGACCCCAACGGCCAGACGGTTGGGTACTCGAGTGATTACACGCTTGAACCCACGAGTAGCGGTTTTCAAACGGCTGCATCCCCGTTCACGCAGCTATACCACGTTGCCCCCATACCGGGGCAGTGGCAACTGGTGCTGTTCTGGTCCAACCCGGTGGTGGGCGATGAGCTCAGCGACCCGTTCACGGGGTCGGTCGCCTTCAACCAGGTCCGCGTCAGCAGCGACCTGCCGGACTCCTCCTCGGTAAACGTCCCCGCCCTGACCTCGACAGCCTTCGACGTCACGGTCAAGAACACCGGTGTGGCGCCGGAAGCCTTCTTTGTCGACCCGAGGTTGGACAACCAGACGGAAACCGTCAACCTTCCGAACCAGAACCCGGCCGTAACGTCGACCAGCTTCACCATCCCGCTGCCGGCTGGCCTTTCGTTCCCGTATTACCTGGTCCCGACCCACACGACACAGCTCCAGGCCAACGTCTCCAGCGCCGACGGCAGCACGCCCGTGACCTTTGACTTCGAGTACTTTCCCGGCGACCCGTGGCTTTCCCCGGCCGTCGCATCACCCGGGGTCACCGGTACGTTCGGACCGGGCTCCGCCAGCCTTACCTACACGCAGAGCCCTGAGGTCAGCCCCGGGCTCTGGTACATCAACCCTGACGAGCTTGGGCCTTACCCGCCGAGCGGAATTCCCACTGACGCCGCTTCTGCCAACCTCTCGGCCGTGACCGAGGCGTTCGACCCGGCCGTCACCTCGAGTACCGGCAACCTCTGGGACGGGAGCCTGTCCGGCTTCCTGTACCTGCTGCCAGGCCAAAGCGGGACGATAGAAGTCGACATTTCGCCAACCGGGACGCCAGGGACGGTGGTATCAGGCACGCTGTACGTCGACGACCTGACTCTCGGCAGTCTCGTCGGGGCCGCCAATCCCGACGGCGACGAGCTGGCCGCCATCCCCTACCAATACACGACCGGCTAAGGACGCCAGAAGCCGGTCTGACGTAAGATAAAGAGCCCAGCTCCCCGGCGGGAGCTGGGCTCTTTCGAGCACAAGCCGGTGACGAGTTACGATCGCGTTACTGGACGGCGGGTTGCGGCACAACCTTTTCCGGTTGCGGCAAAACCCTTGCGGCCCCCGCACGACGACGGTCACTTTCCACGAGATCAATGCGTCGCAACTGGCCGAGCCCGCCGCCGTCGCCGGGCAGGCATGGCGGTATGAACTGATTTTGACGATGCCTTCGCGTTTAGCCAGGAAGCCGGCGCCCGTCACTCCTCGGCGCACGGGTCTTGGCATGGGAGCCGGGGTAAGGATCCCGGCCGGAGAGACCACGATGTTTTGCCACGCAGTCCGGCCCCCGCCGGCGCGGAAAGCGACACGAGCAATTTCCCACCAAGTACCACGCAAACTGTTTCGCCGTTTTGCTGGTTGCCGATCGAGCCGTAATGACCGGGCCAGGCGCCCGCCGGGACCTTGCAGGCAAGCACAATTGGCCTGGCCCCCGCCGCAGAGCGCGTTGCTCGCCGTGGCCAGCGAAAAGTGCCGGCGAGAACGGCTCCGACGGCCACCGCCCTGAAGGTTACAGAACTCCCCACCTCAACCTCCTGGTCCGAGCCTACCCGGTCGGTTCCCTTCGTGGCGACAGCAGATGCCAGGTGGGGTCAAGGCTCTCGAGTGTGACGTGGTCAGACGAGGGCGGGACGCCGAGACTCGCCCAGGAAGCGGCGCAACTGCTGGCGCCCTTTCAACCCGAGCTTGGCGTAGATGTTGCCCAGGTGGTACTCGACCGCCTTTGGGGTAATGAACAGTTCGGCCGCTATTTCGGCATTGGTCATCCCTCGCCCGATCAAGTGAGCGACCTCCGTCTCCCGGTTTGTCATCTCGAACACAGAACGCGACTTCGTGGGCGATTGCCGCCAGCCCGCACGCGTTCAACTCTTCCTCGGTCCGGGCCATGAACGGCGTCCGCCCGCATGGCGCTGTACAGGTCGTGGGCCCGGCGCAGGCGCTCGACCGCCGGCCGGCGCTGGCCGGTCCGGCGCAAAAGCCGGCCATGGGCAAAGAGCAAATGGGCCGAGTAGACCGGGCTGTCGTTGCTGGCAAAGTTCTTCGCCCCGCTGGTACAGCTCGTCCGCCCGTTCTGGGCTTCCCTGCTGCTCAGCCAGCCACCCCTCGAACCAGGCGATGGCGGCCTGCAGGTAACTGCCCGGGAGCAGCCTGCGCGCTCAGCGGCATCAAGGCCGCGCTCGCCTCTTCCGCTCGTCCCGAGCCGAGGAGGCCTTCGACCAGGAGCGGCCGCCACAGGACCTCGTACACCCGGGTCCGGCCGTCAAGGGCGATGTACCCTGCCAGCCACCCAGGGCCTCGACCATGCCGGCATAGTCGGCAGACGCCTCGCATACCAGAGCGCGGGCCATGGCGGCGTAGAGACGCTCCTGGCCGTAGTCAAGGGCAGCGGCTGCCTCTTCCGCCAGCGCCGGCGTGCGTTCGGCATCCTCGGTGGCCCCTCGCCCAGCGGGTACGCCGACCGCCGCCAGGTGCAAAAGCGGCAACTCGAAGCGCCGGGGACGGATGGTGGCGGCCGAGAAACCCTGCTCGGAAGTGAGCAGCACGTCGTCCCAGGCGCCCGACAGGTACTGGGCCAGGCCAAGGTACGAGTAAGCCCGCAGCCCGAGGGTCATCGTGGCGCCCCGGCGGGCCAACTTGAGGCTGGCCGTCAGGTCGGCGACGGCACTGCCGAGGTCGCCGGCCAAAAGGTGGAACACCCCCCGGAACGAGAGCCCGTCGACGTGCACTGGGTCGACCCGGGCGGGGTCCGGGTCAAGGTGCGTCAGGTCGGCGAGGGCCTGGCGAGCGCCCGACACCTGGGACGTCCCGATGGCTATAAGTGTGCGGGTCTGGCTTTCGGCAGCCGGGTTGAGAGTGCCGGTCTCCAGAGCCTGGCGGGAGAACTCGATCACCTTCTCGCCGTCGCCTAGCAGTGTGTACGTCCCGGCCAAGCGATTGGCCACCACCGCCAGCAGAGCTCGGGGCTCTCCAGTCTTTTCCGACCTCTCTCAGGGCTTCCGTGAAGCGGAGCTCCGCCTCGCGAAGCTGGCCTGCCGCGAACGCCATCGTGCCGAGCACACAACTGCGCAGCGGTGACGGCGCTGCCGCCTCGACGGTCGGGCGCAACGTCAAGCCGCGAGCTTCCTCGGCCAGCATCAGGTGCATGGCTGCGGTTAGTAACCGCCGTTCCCGGTCGGCTCGCGCCGGAGAGACGTCGGAGGCCCACAAGAGGTGCGTGGCCGCTAAAGCCAGGTGACCGCGTCCGGCCTCTCCGCCCGCCAGCTCTTCTAGCTGGACGGCGAGGTCCTCGTCAGGATGGTCGAGAGAGGCCACCCGGTGGGCCCAGGCGGCGCTCTCGTCGACGAGAGGAACGGCGCGAGCATGCATTTCTCGGCGCCGGCTGGCGCTGATGCCGGCGTAGACACCGTCGCGCTGCAGCGCGTGCCGGATCACAACTGGCCAGCTCGGTCCTTCGTCTGAGAGGTCCACCAACCCGGCCCTGACCGCAGGCTCGATGGCGGCGCTCGGAGACGCCACTCCTGCGGCCTGGCCCAGAAGAGCCAGCGGCATTGGCCGCGTCCACAACGGACAGCATTTCCAGAAGCGACCTCGTCTCCGCGGGCAGGAGGGTGAGCTGGTCCCCGATCGCGGCAGCCAGCGACGGCGGCACCGGGAGCCTGGCCGCTCCCAGCCGGCCCAGGTTGTCCAGGTCGCTCAGGACGGTCCGCAGGTACAAAGCGTGGCCCGAGGTGCCGTCGTACAGGCGCTGGAGCGCATCCGGCGGCAACGGCGGGGCGCCGATAGCTGCTGCCAACGGGGCAATGTCGTCGCGGGCCAAACCCGCCAGTGTCAGGTGCAGTCGTTGGTCCACCCCGAGCAGCATGCGCCGCGTGGCCTCGTCCAGGTGGTCGCGATCTCCGCGGATGACGAGCACGACGAGGACCGGCTCGACGGACAAGCGCCGGAGCATGAACGAAAGGGCGTCGACCGACGGGCGGTCGGCCCATTGGACGTCGTCGACGACCATCGCAATCGGGCCCGTGGCCAGCTGTTCACCCAGCACGGCCAACAGTTCCGCGCCTACCGCGAACGCTGAGGACCTCACGACGTCCCCGCGGAGCAGCGGGTACCGGTCGAGCAGCGGGACGTCGACATTGCGAAGCAGTTGCTCGATGACGCCGTATTCGAGGTCGGTCTCGGACTGGTCCGATCGCGCCGATAGCGCCCTGAAACCCGCCGCCGAGGCTAAGCCGCGCTTTACCAGGGCCGTCTTGCCGATCCCGGACTCACCTTCGACCGTCACCAACCAGGGTTGCCCTTCCTCGACCCGGGCCATGACTTCGAGCAGGGCGGACAGCTCCGCTTGCCGACCGACGAAGACGTCATCCTTTGGCCCACCGACGAGCGAAATGCTCACGCTTACCGATCCTTACCGATCCGGCCGTGCCCTAATGCGATCAACCGTTCGCCGGGCGCAGCCAAACCCGGACCCGGGCGAGATAGCCAGCCAGATGCTGCACAGATCGGCCGAAAGCCGGTAGGCGGGCCGGTCTCGGCCGGCCCTAGTGGACACGCCGCACGAGGACTACTGTCCATTTGTTGTCCTTGAGGGGGTTGCGATGAAGGTCCCGCTGACTGTTGGCGACTTTTTGGACCGTGCCGCCCTTGTTTTCCGGGACCGGACCGCCATTGTCGACGAGCCCGGTGCTGACGCCAGCCTGGGCGCGCTCACCTACGGCCAGCTCGAGGCGCAGGGCTCGGGGCATGGCGCTGGCCCTCGAGCAGATGGGCATCGACGAAAAGGAACGCGTAGCCATCGTCAGCCCGAACTCCGCCCGGTTCCTGATCTCTTTCTACGGGGTGAGCGCTTATGGGCGGGTCCTCGTCCCGGTCAACTTCCGGCTCCTGGCGGACGAGGTCCAGTACATCGTCGACCACTCCGGCGCCTCCGTGTTGCTGGTCGATCCTGAGCTCGACGAGGCACTGACGAGTGTGACGGCGAAAGAGCGCATAGTCCTCGACGGGCGGGCCGACCGTGCCCTGTTCGCCGAGGCGCCGCCCGGCCGGCTACCCGCGTCAGTGGGAGGCCGACGAGGACAGTCCTGCCAGTATCAACTACACCAGCGGTACCACGGCCCGCCCCAAGGGCGTCCAGTTGACCCATCGCAATTGCTGGCTCAACGCCGCCACTTTCGGTTGGCATGTGACCGTCACGGACC
Source organism: uncultured Acidimicrobiaceae bacterium (assembly GCA_963749305.1). Lineage (GTDB taxonomy): Bacteria > Actinomycetota > Acidimicrobiia > Acidimicrobiales > Palsa-688 > Fen-671. Next base: position 511,888 of record CAVVMN010000004.1, on the reverse strand, counting down.
GGGATGTTTACCTCCACGCTCTTCCGATGTTCCACTGCAACGGCTGGGGCATGCCGTACGCCGTTACGGCCATGGGCTGCAAACAGGTCGTCCTGCGCAAAGTGGACGGCGAAGAGATCCTGCGCCGGGTTGGCGAGCATGACGTGACGCTTGATGTGCGGGGCGCCCGCCGTCATCGCCGCCATTCTGGACGCCGCCGAAGCGCGCCGCCATCGTGGAGAACCGGTCCCGGGGCAAGGACAGGACCCGCGTAGTCGTGGCCGGCGCCCCTCCGCCGTCACGGACTATCCATCGCATCGAGACTGAACTCGGCTGGGAGTTCATCCAGATCTACGGGCTGACCGAAACTTCGCCGCTACTGACCGTAAACCGGGCTCCGCTCGAATGGGACGGCCTCGACGCCGGTGAGCGCTCCCGTCGCCTGTCCCGGGCGGGCGTGCCCGCCGTTGGGGTCCGCGTCAAGCGAGCCGAGGGAGGGGAAGTCCTGGCCCGCTCCAACCACGTTTTCGGAGGTTATTGGGCACAGCCTCGAGCAGACGGCTGAGGCGGTCCAGGACGGCTGGTTCAAGACGGGCGACGGCGGGGAGATCGACGAATTGGGGTACTTGACCATCACTGACCGAAAGAAGGACGTGATCATCAGCGGGGGCGAAAACGTCTCGTCCATCGAAGTCGAGGACTGCCTCTACCAACACCCGGCGGTAGCTGAAGTTGCCGTCATAGGTGTTCCCGACCCCAAGTGGGGCGAGAGTGTCAAAGCATTGGTGGTCCTCAGCGATGGCGCCGCGGCCAGCGAGCAGGAGCTCATCGAGTTCGTCCGCGCTCGGATGGCCCACTTCAAGTGCCCGAGCTCCATTGAGTTCCATGCCTCTTTGGCTCGGACGGCTACAGGGAAATTGCAGAAGTTCAAGCTCCGGGCGCCGTTCTGGGAGGGGCGCGACCGCCAGGTGTCCGGCGGCTGATCCCGGGCCATGCCGGCCCGCTGTTGCTCGCGTGCATGACCAAGCCGTTGGCGGAGGGCCCTGCGATGAAATGCACTTGACCTCAAGTGCGGTCGAGGTCATACCCTCGCTTGAGTGAGCACGCGCCGGTCTGACCGCCCCTCGACGGCCGCGCCGGACGCGCCGGACGCGCCAGGCGGTGTCTGGGCGCCGGGGCGGCGGCCCCTTGACGGTGGGGCTGGTGCTGGCGGTCACGCTGGTGGCCTTCGAAGCGCTGGCCATTGCCACCGTCTTGCCTGTGGTCAGCCGCCACCTTGGCGACCTTCGCCTGTACGGGTGGGTGTTCAGCGCGTTTCATGCTCACGAGCCTCATCGGCATCGTGGTGGCGGGCACCCTGTCAGACCGCGGGCCGCTCGGGCCGCCGATGCTGACCGGCCTGGCTCTGTTCGCCGGCGGTCTGATCGTTGGCGGCTTCAGCTCCGAACATGCCCGTCCTGGTGGCGGGACGGGCCATACAGGGCCTGGGTGCGGGCTTTGTACCAGCCATAGCGTACGTAGCCATCTCCCGCGGCTATCCCGAGCGGTGCCAGCCCCGGATGTTCGCCATCCTGTCCACCGCGTGGGTCATCCCCGGCCTTGATCGGGCCGGCGATCGCCGCCCTGGTGGCAGCGGCCGCCAGCTGGCGATGGGTCTTCCTGGGGTTGGTGCCGTTGGTCGTCGTGTCCGGAGTGCTGGCCGTCCTGGCCATGAAGCACGTGCCGGCGCCGAGCCGGCCGCGGAGCGCCTCGGTGCCTTACTTGCCGGTTTTCGGGGTAGTAGCCGGGGCCGCCCTGGCCCTTGCTTCGATCAGTTCCGGGGAGCTGCCGGCCGTCGTCGGCGGGGCTATCGCGGGCGGCAGCCTTCTCGTCGTGTGCCTGCGCCGACTGACGCCGCCAGGGACCCTGTCGGCCAGAAGTGGTTTGCCGGCCACGATCCTCAACCGCGGCCTGCTAACTTGCTGTTTTTTCGCCGGCGACGCTTACGTCCCGTACGCCATCACGACGGTCCGACATTCCTCCACCGGTTTGGCCGCTCTGGCCCTTACCGCGGGGACCCTGACATGGACGGCGGGCGCATGGTTCCAGGCCCACCACATCGCCCGCCAAGGCCCGCGCCGGTTGGTCCGGTGGGGTGAATGCCTGGTGTTGGGCGGTCTCGGCCTGATGCTCGTTGCCCTCCTCCCGTCCGTGCCGCCGGCGCTCGGGGTGCTGGCGTGGGCTGTGGCCGGGGGCGGGATGGGCGTCTCCTATGCCCCGCTGTCCGTGACCACTCTCGACCGCGCCGTCCCGGGGGCCGAGGGCAAGGCGACAGCCAGCCTCCAGCTGTTCGACGTGCTCGGTCAGGCCGTTGGGACCGGGGTGGCGGGCGCGTTGGTGGCCGCCACGGCAGAAGGGCTCGGGCACCGTTCTGGGGTCGCGCTGGCCTTCCTGTTCGGCATCGTGGTCGGCATTTGCGCGGTAGCGGTGGCCGCCCGCATCCCCACCCGGTTGACCAGTTCGAGGACCTCCGGGGGGCCGGCCGCCGCCGTCGAGCAGGCGCCAGACGTGAGCGGAGAACCTGGTGACGGCGTCGGTCAGTCGTCCAGGACGGTCAGGTCTAGCTGACGCACGCGGTCCGGGTCGGCCAGGATGTCTATCGCTACTATCTTCCCGCCCCTGACCGTAAAGGCGCCGACGGAGAACGGCTCCCCGTCGAGCGTCGTGACCGCGCCGGGCACGCCATTGACCAGCGCTGGTCGGGTAAGCATCCCGAGGCGCGAATAGGACTGTGCCCGGCTGGCGACGGCCACGGCCCCGTGGACCTCACGGGCCCCCGCCGGCAAAGTTCCCGCGTCGGCCCGGAGCACCACGTCCGGGTCGAGCACGGCGACGAGGGCGTCAAAGTCACCGTTCCGGGCGGCGGCCATGAAGGCGTCGACTACCTCGCGCTGGCGGTCGAGGTCCGCGTCCGGGACGGCCCTTTCGCCCTGTACGCGCCGGCGGGCGCGGCTGGCCAGTTGGCGCGCCGCCTCGGGCGAGCGTTCCACGATCGGTGCGATCTCGTCGAAGGGCACGGCGAACATGTCGTGCAGGACAAATGCCAATCGCTCGGCCGGCGCCAATGTCTCCAGCACGACCAGCAGGGCCAGCCCGACGGAGTCCGCTAGAAGAGCTTCGTGCTCGGGGTCGGTCCCGTCCGCCCGGTCGATGATCGGCTCGGGCATATGCGGGCCAAAGGGCTCCTGTCGGTGCGTCCGGCGGGAGCGGAGCATGTTGAGTGAGACACGGGCCACGACGGTGGTGAGCCAGGCGCCCAGGTTGACCACGTCGCTCGTGTCAGCCCGGCTCAGGCGGAGCCACGCCTCCTGGACGGCGTCGTCCGCCTCGCTCAGCGAACCGAGCATCCGGTAGGCCACTGCTCGCAGATGGGCCCGTTGTTCCTCGAAGCGCTCCGCCAGCCACATCTGGTTGTCCACCGGGTCACATCCTTTCGCACCGTGTGCCTTGGAGCTAGACCCGCGAGAGGGGCCGAATGTGACGAAGGGGTGCCGTTCGGGGGCTCACTACTCCGAGCCTCTCCTCGAAAGGCCACTCCTCCACGGGTCAGTCCATGGCTCACTCGTCCGTGGGAGAACCGAACCGGATGAGGTTGCCGTCGGGATCTGTATGTGAACCCTCTCGGAGCTTGTAGGGCGTGGGACCAACGGGATGGGTACAACCGCCGACACCGGGCCGGCTCCACTCCTCGTAGAGCTTGTCTGCATCCTGCACGTAGAGGTAGGCCGAACCGCAGTGGGTGTGGTCATGGTCGTCATGAACGGCGAGATGGAGACCGAGCCCGTCACGATTGGCGAACCCGTACCCATCTCCGTCCTCGTACGGAATGGTGCGGAACCCGAGTGCCGCATAATGAGCCAGGGCCGCCTTCAGGTCGCGCACGGAGAAGATCGGGCTGATCTGGCGGAACTGACGGGACGGCCCGGGCCGGCCGCCCTCGGCACCCGGGCCATGGCTCTTGATCTCGGTCAGCGCAATGAGGACTGACCGCATGGCGTCGATCTGTTCAGGCGCCACTCTCTCCCGGAGCCGGAGGTCGACAGCCTCGATCCCCCTCCGCACCGCTTGCACGACCTCCGTGCCTCGCTCGGTGAGCTCGGTGAGCTCTGCAAGTTCGGTGACGGTGCCGGGGGTGTCGTCCGGGCCGGGGTTGCGCTGGAGGTAGCCCCGCCTCTCGAGGATGTCCAGGAGCTCGATTGCCGCTTGCTGGCTGATGCCCATGTCTGCGGGCAGGTCCTGTATGGGCCGGCTATCGCCGACCACTCCTGCCAGGATAAAGGCGCCGTTCCTCGGCAGGTCGTTAGCTCCAATGACGTGAAGTTGCGCTCTGATGGACCGCGAGTACACGCCGCGGGCGGACCGCATCAACGTAACTGTGGCGAGACCGTCCGTACCCTGTTCGTTCGTCCCCTGTTCGTCATCCATGGACAGGCAGCCTATTGTCAAGGAATTTGCTAGTCAATTATCTTTACGATCTTCTGGGTAACCGTTTGGGGTCTGGCGACGTGGGGTACTAGACCCGAACTGGGCGCGAAATGGTGACTTGGGACGGGGAACTGTTGTACAGCAACAGCTCGGCGACCCAAGTCACCCGAACGGTCCCAAAACGCCAAGCCGAAATGCGGCCACGTCCGGCCTCGATCGAGGCGAGACTGAACCTCGTGGCCAACGGGCATACATGCGGCAGAAAGTGCTGCCCTGCAGCACTTCTGGCCACGAGAACACCGAACTGCCACGAGATTGGAATCGCGGCCCTCGGCCCCGGGAAGTGAGGTGCGGCTCCCGCCGGCGGGTCCACGTTGAACTCGAGGTCCCAGCTCACCCCCTCGCTCCCAGTTTGGGCGGTTTTTTCTCGGCGCGGGAGGCGAGGATGTACCGGATGAGCCACCTCCCGACACCCCGCACCCGGGCCGAGGCGGCCGAGGCCGACGTTCTTGACCCGCTGGCGCCGTTCAGGGCCGAGTTCGTGATAAGTCCCGGTGCGCCTATTTACCTGGACGGCAATTCATTGGGCCGTCAACCCCGGGCTACGGCTCGAGCTATACATGACCTCCTCGAGGAGTGGCGCCGAGACCTGGTGGGCGGCTGGGAGCGCTGGGTAGACCTGCCTGTCGCCGTCGGTGACCGGATCGGGCAACTAATAGGTGCCGGCCCCGGGCAGGTGGTGGTGAGCGACTCCACCACGGTCAACCTGTACAAGCTGGCTAGCGCGGCCGTCGACTCAAGAGCCTTGCGGTCCGTGATCGTCGGCGATGCCAACGACTTCCCGACCGTGCGTTATGTATTGCAGGGCATCGCGGCGCGACAGGGCCGACAAATACGCCTGATCGACGCCGGCCCCACCGAAGGAACCCAGCTGGACGCCGTAGCCGAGACCCTCGACGAGGAGGTCGGTCTCGTATGCCTTTCGGGGGTCAATTACCGCTCCGGCGCCGTAGCGGACATGGCAGGGGTCAACGAGGCGGCCCGCCGAGCCGGCGCTTTGACGCTCTGGGACCTGAGCCACGCCGCCGGCGCCATCCCCCTGCAACTCGACGCCACCGGCGCTGACCTGGCTGTGGGCTGCGGGTACAAGTACCTGAACGGCGGCCCCGGAGCGCCTTCATGGTTGTACGTGCGTGCCGGGTTGCAGACGTCGCTGCGCCAACCCATCTGGGGGTGGTGGGGGCAGGAGGACCAGTTCGCCATGGCGGACGCGTACAACCCGGTACCAACGGTTGGCCGGTTCCTGGCCGGGACTCCGGCCGTGGCCGGCATCGTCGCCCTCGACACTGGCATCTCTCCCCTCTTAGCCGCCGGGGTCCCGGCGCTGTGGGAGAAAACAAAACGGCTGGTCGATCTTCTGGCCGCCCGGGCCGAAAGCATTTTGACGCCACTCGGGGCCAGGAGCGCCAGCCCTGACGACCCGGCCCGCAGGGGCGGTCATTTCGCCATAAGCCATCCCAACGCATGGGCGGCGACACGGGTACTTATTGACCAGGGCCTGGTCGTGCCCGACTTCCGGGCGCCGGATGTCATACGGCTGGCTCCCGTGGCCCTTTATACGAGCTACGTCGAGGCGTGGGACGCCATCGAACGGATTACCACCGTGCTAGCCGGCTCTTCCATTCGCGATGCGGTACCTGGACCACGAATAACCTGAGCCGCTGTCCCCGGCAGAACGAGCCTGGACGGCAAGGTTGGCGGCTGGAGTAGACGGCCGGCGGGACCGCCGAAATGACGGGATCCCGCCGGCCTGGAGCACCCCTTCTCCTGAGTGCTTGGGGGACTGGTGGCTTAGGGACGGACGCTCAGGGAGTCAGCGCTATGCCGGCCTGAGCCGACGCGTCGTATTGGCTCTGCCGGTCGATGCCGTTGGTCATGGTGGCGGCCACGTACAACTCGGCGGCGAAACCGGCGGTCGTGCACGTCCCCAACAAAGTGGCCACCGAGTCGGTGAACGGAGCGGTCGCCGGCACCGGGGCATTTTGCGGGCCAAGGAAAGTCTGGGACGTGCCACGGGTAATCGAGAACGAGAAATTGCCGAACTTCGCCGGCTGCGTGGCCGTGAAGGGGACCGTGACCGTCAGGGACTTGTTGCCGCCGTAATTAACCGTGCCGCATTGCGCGCTGGCAGTTTCCGTCGGCGAGGTGTTTATGGTCGGCGGGGAAATTACGGCTACGCAGGGTTGGTTGTTGACCATTACCTCCAGCGGAACGCTGACCACACCGGCCATCTTGTGACCTGAACTGTCCACGAACTGCAGCTGGATCTTGTGCAGCCCGTTGCTGAGCGCGGTGCTGTCGAGCAGGTACCCGAGGGCCGGCGGTTGAAAATCAAATAGTTGCGCCACCGGGTGTACCGGGTAGCAACCCGTCGTCCCTCCCGGGTTGACAGTTTCGGGCGTGACGGTTATCTGCACGTTGGTCACGCCGTTCCAGTGGAACACCGTCCAGGCGGAGGTTTGGACCACGCCGTCTACGAGCACCTGGTAAAAAGCGGCACCCGCGCTGTCCGCCGATTGGTAATTGACCATTATCGGCAGAGTCCCGCCAAAGGGCGCATCAGTGACCGGGCAGAGCGAGTTGGACGGCGTGGTAGCCAAACCGGTGGTGGTGCTCACCTCGTTGGCGGGAATATTGCCTATACCCATCAGCAATGGCCCGTCGGCCAGGAACGGCGCAAATATTACTTCCTCGATGACAGAGTCGGAGCAGATGAGCATCTCTGTCGAGTTGGGCACGGCCACGCTCGAGGGGCGGAAGGGCACTCCAGTGACGGCGGTGGTCGTGGCCCCATTAGTCACGTTGACAATGAGGATGGAATTGGAGGGGTCGCGCTGGGGGACGTAGAGGGCATCTTCGGACGGGCCCGTCCAGGTCAAGAAGAACGGGGCAGTCAACCCTTTTGCCAGCGTCGTCCGCAGGCCGCTGCTTACCTGGATCTTGCTGACGCGGCCCTGGTCCGGCCCAGTGGTCTGCTCGGTGATGTAGGCGTACTGGCGGCTCGAGTCCACCACTACGCCGATGGGGTTGTCCAGCCCAGATGCAATGACCGTTTTGGCCCCGCTCGTCAGGTTTACCTTGAGCAGCCTCCCGGGGGTGGAAAACTCGACCACATATGCGGAGTCGTGGGCCTCGTCGAGGAACATTTGTTGTGGCGCTGTGATCCCTGAGGTGACCACCGTTGCCGCGCTGCGGTCCGGCGTCTTCAACGCTAGGCGGACGAGGTCGCCGCTCCGTTCCGTAATGTAGGCGTGAATACCGTCCGCACTGAGCTTGACGTCTTCGGGGTTGTTATAGCCGGTGCCCAGTACATCGTGGACGACGGGCGCGGGCGGAACGGTTAGCGACGAAAAATTGCCGGTGTCGAATGCTACAAAATACAGCTTGCTCTCGGATGCCGAGTAGTCGCACCCGACGGCTCCGCTAAGGCCAGTTTGGAGTTGTGTCTGTGTTGGCGTGGACATTGGGACTCCTCTGTGTTTAGGCGCTGATTGCAGCCACGTCAGCCCGTGGTAATGAAAAGGAGCGCACGATGCGCATTTTCACCCGCGTCAATGTTGCCTAATCGAGCGCGCCTCACGATATTGCGATGAACTTGCCGAAGACTGCGTGACGGGTACTCGAATTGAGCAAAGCTCACGCGCACTCCAGAGTAGCTCCCGCCGATATCCCCAGTCAAGGGCCGCCCCGGCGACAGCCAGCCCATTTGTACCGCTCTGCTACGTGACGAATTGTTTCATCCTCGCCAAGCGGGCACATTCCCGGCCAGTGCCGACGATTATGTTCGACTGGCCAGTTGGCCAGTCGAACATAATCGCTCGGTCCAGTCGAAGCGACCAGATCTGGCTGCTCGAAGTGCGCGGGGAGCTATCGAGACAGTAAGTTTCCGGTCCGGATGACAGCACAGTGAGAGTGAGCCCCTACGGGCGGCGCCAGCGCCGGCGCCCGCCGGCCCACGTCCTGGTCCTTCGTTGGCTCGGTGTTCTCGTAACGGCAAGCCTGGTCGTGACCGTAGCCATCGTAGCGGCGCACCACATAGCCCGTTCCGTCCGGCCCCCGAGCGCGGCTGCTTCGACGCGCCACCGGGGCACGCTCCCGAAGGTGAGGGGAACGGCAACCGCGTTGGCCGCCAAGCACCGCCCACCAAAGCCCACACCGGGACCTGTCACCATGTCCGTCGTCGGCGACACAGAGCTCGGCAACACGCCCCTGTTGCCGCCGGGCCCGGCGACGTACCTGGGCCCTGTGCAGGCCGCACTGGCGGCGCCCATCGTGTTCGGCAACCTGGAGGGGACTCTCACGAATTCGACGGGGTCGAAGTGCGGGCCCGGGTCGACCGAGTGTTTTGCCTTCCGGACGCCGCCGGTGTACGCCCAATACCTGCGCCATGACGGGTTCACGATCCTGAACAGTGCCAACAACCACTCACATGATTTCGGCGAGCAGGGCTTGCTCGACACCAGCGCGGCGCTAAAAGCGGCCGGGATTGCTCAAACTGGACTACCGGGTCAAATCGGGATCGTGCATGACGGCGCCACCTCGGTGGCGTTTATCGGCTTCGCGCCGTACACGAACACCAATAACTTGCTCGACTTCACAACGGCCAAGGCACTCATCCAGAAAGCCCGGAGCGAGGCCGACATTGTCGTGGTCTATATGCACGCTGGCGCCGAGGGGAGCCAGGCCGACCATGTCACGGGCCAGGAGGAATATTACGTTGGTGAAGACCGGGGCAACCCCGAGGCTTTCGCGCATGCAGCGATCAACGACGGTGCCAACCTTGTTATTGCCAGTGGCCCGCATGTCCTGCGGGGCATGGAATTTTATAAGGGCGACCTGATCGATTACAGCATGGGCAACTTCGCCGGGTACGGCAACTTCGCTACCGGCGGTGACCTCAGTCTGTCCGGCATCCTCAGGGTGACCCTGGGGGGGCGGGGCGGTTTCGAGAAAGCCAGCTTTACATCGATCACGCTGAACGGCAATGGTCAGCCCAGCGTCGACCCGAGCGGCGCCGCAGCTCGTTTCGTAGCCCAATTATCGCAGGAGGATTTTGGCGCCTCTGCGGCTCAGTTGAGCCCGGCGGGGGCCATCTCGCCCCACACGCCGGTCTCGGATCTTGCCCCTCAGTCCAACGGGATCTCTCGCAGCCGCCCTGTCTCGACTTCGTAGACGAAGCCACGGATGTTCTTTTTGGGCACGAAGGGGTTGGCCCTGATCCGGGCGGCGGTTTGTTTGACGTCGTCTTCGACCTTTGGAAAAGCCTCCAGCGCGAAGCTGGGCCGCAGACCGGTGTCGGCCCGGATCTGTTCCTTCACTGCATCGTCGCTGAACGTCTCCATCCCGCAGTCGGTGTGATGGACCAGGATGATCTCGTCGGTCCCCAGCAGGCGCTGAGAAATCACCAGGCTGCGTACGGCGTCTTCTGACGCCACACCTCCTGCGTTGCGGATCACGTGTGCGTCTCCCTCTTGCAACCCGAGAGCTTTGGCGGGGTCGAGGCGCGCGTCCATGCAGGCCAAAACGGCCACCTTCTTGGCCGGCGGCAGCGGCAGGTTGCCTTTTGTAAAACCAGCCGCATAGCTCGCGTTATTGGAGACCAGCTCGTCCGTTGAACTCATGCTCCAGTCCCTTTCTCCTCACTAACCTGATTGTTCCCATCATTTTTGTGGGAGTGACGCTAATACGGCGGTGCGTTCGGCGGCAAAAGCCCGCCTCCCGGCGATCGTCACTACTTACCCGTGAGCTATCTCGTCGTTGGCTGCGAGCGCCTGCTAACGACCCCGCTGACGGTCCAGATCACGGCTGAGGCGGCTGCCCCGTAACCGACGGCCTGCAGCACGGCTGCGGCCGGCGGCCAGTCGTCTAGCTCGAAGAACGTGTTCACGCCGGGCAACAAGAAGGCAGCCACAAATAGCGCCGCCATGGTGCCGATCAGGGCCACTTTCCAGGGCAGCAGCGGGCGGGCCTGGACGACAAGTACGCTCAGCGACACGATCGATCCGACGATGACGGCCGCCGCCCTTGATTCGGCGGCGGTGGCGTCGAGACCTCGGGCGCTCGCATACGCCAAAAGTATGGCTATGGCGGCGACCGCTCCCGCAGGGATGGAAAACCTGAGGACTCGGCCCAGGAACCCCGGCCGGAAACGCTCCTCACTCGGAGCGAAAGCGAGAAAGAACCCCGGGATACCGATGGCCAGCCCGCTTATCAGGGTGAGCTGTCGCGGCAAGAACGGGTAAGGCCAACCAGCCACGGCGACGGCCACCGAGATAATGAGCGAGTAGACGTTCTTCACCAAGAACAGAGACGCCACTCGCTCGATGTTGTGGAGGACCTGGCGCCCTTCGGCCACGACGACCGGAAGGGTTTCGAACTGGTTGTCGAGCAGGACGATCTGGGCCACCGCTTTGGCTACGGAGGAGCCGCTCCCCATGGCGATGCCCAGGTCTGCGTCTTTTAGGGCCAATGTGTCGTTGACGCCGTCGCCGGTCATGGCGATGACGTGTCCTTGCCGACGCAGCGAATCGACCAGGGACCGTTTCTGGTCAGGGGTCACTCGCCCGAACACCGTGTGGGTACTGACCAGCTCGTCGCGCAGAGCCTGGTCCTCCGGCCAGGAGCGGGCGTCGACCGGGTCCGCACCGCCGGCCAGGCCCACCTCGACGGCGACGGCCCCGACCGTGGGCGCGCTATCGCCTGAAACGACCCGGACGGTCACGCCCTGCGCGGCAAAATACTCGAGAGTGGCCCTGGCATCGGGCCTGAGCTCCTCCCGTAGCTCGACGGCGGCAACGAGCTGCAGGCCACCAGGGAGAACGGTCCCGGCCACGCTCTGGCGACCGTTGGCGACCACCAGGACGCGCCGGCCCCGGGCGGCCAGTTCGTCGGCCACGGGCCTAACGCCGCCGGGATCACTCGCCGTCACCATCTCGGCCGCTCCGAGGACCCACGTCCCTTGGCGGGCGAACGTCGTCCCGCTCCACTTGCGGGCGGAGTTGAACGGCACTGTCTCCACCGCATCCCAGCCGGGTTGGGCTGTTACCTCGCTGGCGCTACGAATGGCCGCCATAGTTGGGTTCTCGTCTTGCACCGCGGCCAGAGCACCCAGAGCGGCTTCGATCTCCTGGCGAGAAGGAAGTGACGGCGCCCCGCCGGATGGCGTCACGGGCGGCAGCACGAGGCCACCCCACGCAACACGCCCCTCCGTGAGCGTGCCCGTCTTGTCGGTGCACAATGCGTCAACTCGGGCCAGCGATTCCACCGATGGCAGTTCCTGGACCAGGACCCTTCGGCGGCTCAAGCGCACGGCGGCGCTGAAAAAAGCCAGTGTCGTAAGCAGCACCAGCCCCTCGGGGACCATCCCGACCAGGCCCGCCGTGGTTGCTCGGACGGCCGCTCGCCAGTCCTGGACTTGTAACTGGCGCCAAAGAAGGACCGGTCCAATGAACAGCATCAGGATGGAGAGCCACCGCAGGACCTGGTTGACGGACCGGACCAGCTCCGACCCGGTCAAGGAGTAGCGCCGGGCCTCACCGACCAGGCGGCTGGCGTAGGAATCTGCCCCCACGGCGGCGACCCGGGCGACGACCGCCCCCCCGACGAGCCAAGTCCCTGACACCAGCGCGTCTCCCGGCCCTTGGGCACCGGGTCCGCCTCGCCCGTGACCAGCGACTCGTCCACCTCGGCGCGGCCGGAGGCCACTACCGAGTCCGCCGCCACCTGGTCTCCCGTCTTCATCTCGATGATGTCGTCGACGACGAGCTGTTCGATGGACAGGTTGGTGAGCTCGCCGTCACGGCGAGCTCGGGCGGTGGGGGCGTTCAGCAGGGCCAGCTGGTCGAGGGTGCGCTTGGCGCGGACCTCCTGCACAGTGCCCACCACAGTGTTGATGACGGCAACCAGCAGGAAGGCAGCATCCGCCAGCGACCCCGTGGCCAACGTGGCCACGCCCAACGTGACCAGGATCAAATTGAGCCACGTAAAGACGTTCCGGGCCAGAATTTCTCGAAAGCCACCGCTGGCCGGCCCGGCCTCCATTGGACCGCTCTGTGCGCGTCGCGCGTTTGCGTCGGCACTGGAAAGACCGTCGAGGTTGCCCTCTGGCCGGACGTCTACCGACAACCCGGTTTCCTCGCTCACGGTCAGGGTTCTCTCCAGCGGCCGACGATTATCGCGGCGCCCGCCTTTAACCGCCCGGGCGTCCGCGGTGGCCTCGTAGTCGACTTCGTAGGGAACCAAACTACGGTCTGGCTGCCGTACCCGGGGCGAGCGCTGGGGAGATAAGGCTCGGCTGGCGGCTCGACCGGTGGGTGCGGGCCGTGAAAGGGTGGAGAAAATTAGTGGTTTTGGCCCATTTCCGGCGTGCTCGAGTACTGACCGTTGGAGCCCGTGATCGTTAGTTTTTTGGCGTCGACGGCCAATTGGCTGAGCGTTGTGGGAGGACTGGCGATCCCGGCCATTTGGAAGAGCGTCTTGTTGTAGCACAGGCCGTAGGTGTCCTCGAAAAATGGCAGAGCGTATTGAGCCCCGAGGTATGTGTTGCTGTAGAGGGACGCCGGGGTGAACTGGCTGAGGTCGAGTTTGCTGCTGGAAATATATGGCTGCAAAGGCAGGATGGCAGCCGTGGTGGCTATGGTGGCAACGAGGTTGGTGGTGTCGAGCATGGCCACGCTAGGAGCGTCACCGGCAGCTTCCTCGGCTAACAACTTCTCTTCGGTCACGTTCTCGACCAGGTTCCAGTGAACGCCTGGGTTCTCCTTGTTGTACATGGCAAGTAGCGGCGGTACGCCGGCCGCCTGAGTCCCGGTCCAAGCGATAGCCATGGTTAGCTGCTCAGGCGCCTTGCCTGAGCTGCTGGCCCAGGCCGGGCTGGTCACGCTTCCGTACGCCGTCAGCGTCGACGCCAGCAAGGCGGCGGACCCGAGCGTCGCCGCGCAAGTTCGAGATCTTCCGGGTAGTTTATGGGCGTTCATGCTTGATCGCTCTTCCTTTCGGCTAGAGGAGATTGGGGGGTGAAGGGGCTTTTCCCGGGTTGCACACGCCGGCTGACGCGGCGCGTTGGGGTTACCGCGTTGGGGGGTGAAGCTGCTTAGCCGTTGTCGTCGCCCGACGTCCGTCGTGAACCAATGCACCTTTTGATAACCCACGTGGGCTGAATGCGCAGGGACCAAGAAGTGAATGGCGGCCATCAGCCAGGTAAACTTTCGCCCACCACCCCGATCCTCCTAGCGCGGATAAGTATGGCGAGGGACGAATCCTCGATTTAGCCGTTGGAACGAAAGTGAGCCCGAAATGAGTCCTTCCGTGCGTTTCCTGGTTGTCGGCACCGGGTGGCGGTCACGGTTCTTCTTCCGTTTGGCCGCCCAGATGGAAGAGGTTGACCTGGCCGGGGTGGTCGTCCACCAGACTTGTACCACCGAGGAGGCGGAGTCGCTCTGGCACGCACCCGCCTATACCTCTCTCGAACCCGCGCTGATCGATCAAAGACCGGAATTCGTCGTGGTCAGCGTCCCCCGGACCGTCGCCCCGGACATCACTCGTGAGGTTGTAAACGCGGGCCTACCGGTCCTGCTGGAAACCCCGCCGGCCAGCGACCTGGAGGGGATGCGGCGGCTCTGGGACGCGGTGGGGGCTACGGGCCTGGTACAAGTCGCTGAGCAGTACCCGCTCTACCCTGGGCACGTCGCTCGGCTCGACCTGGTGAGACGGGGCGTGATCGGCCAGCCCACGTCGGTCCAGGTGTCGTCGACCCACGGCTATCACGTGATCGCGCTCATGCGCAGCTTCCTCGGCGCCGGTTTCGCCCCGGCCACGGTGAAGGCATCGTCGTTCACGAGCCCACTTGTCAACCCCTCCGCCAAGAGTGGCTGGACGGGTGACAGCGCCGCTCATCAGGCCGAAACCATCATCGCCACCGTCGACTTTGGCACCGGTGTGGGCTTGTACGACTTCACCGCAAACCAGTGGCACAACCAGCTGCGGGCGCGGCGCATCGTGGTGCGGGGCAGCCACGGGGAGATAGTGGACGACACGGTGTACCGGCTGGCCGACGAGCGCACGTTCATCAGCTCGCCGCTCATCAGGCGCCAGCTCGGCTACGACCTCGACCTGGACGGCTATGACACCGACCACATCAGCTTCAACGGCGACATCGTCTACCGCAACCCCTATATCGGTTTACGGCTGGCAGATGACGAGATCGCAGTCGCCTCCCTCCTCTCTGCCATGGCCAAATGGTGCCGTCAGGAAGGCCCGGCCCCCTACCCCCTGGCTGATGGGTGCCAGGACCACCTCATATCGCTGGCCATAGATGCCAGCCTGGCCAGCGGCGGTTCGGTCACCACCACGACCGAAGGCTGGGCGGCCGCGCCCAACTGAGGAAGTACGTCGGGTCGGCGACGCGGCGGGCTTCCTCGCTCAAGGACAGCGGGCTAAACGTGTCCACCATCACGGCCAGTTCGTCGGTCCGGATGGCTTGCAGCGATGCTTCGACGCTGCCCGGTTGAGGTCCGTGCACAAACCCGGCCGGGTGAAGGGTGAGGGAGCCGGCCTCGATGCCCGACCCGGCTCGGCTCATGAAGTCACCACTAACGTAGAAAATGACTTCGTCGGAGTCGACATTGGCGTGGTGATAAGGGATCTTTACTGCCCCTTCCCCGAAATCGTAAGGGCGCGGTACGAAGCTGCACACCACGAAACCCGGCCCTTCGAACGTCTGGTGCACCGGTGGAGGCTGGTGGAAGCGCCCGACGATGGGCTCGAAGTCGTAAATGGAGAATGCAAACGGGTAAAGGGACCCGTCCCAACCGACAACGTCGAAGGGGTGTGATACGTGACGGTGGCGGCTGAGCCCGGAACGGGTGGCGACGAGGACATCGACCTCAGAACCGTCGGCGAGCAAGGGGATCTGAGGGGCTCGGAAATCCCGCTCGCTATATGGGGCGCCCTCTCGCAATTGCCCCCGCTGGGTGAGGTACCTGGCCGGGACGTCTACGTGGCCCACGGCCTCCAGTACCAGTCCTTGAAGAGGCCCGGTCTCACGGTCGGGCAAAATGCGGTGCGTGGTGGACGCCGGGACCAGCGCATAATCTCCGGGGCCGAGCTCGAGGGCACCAAAGACGGTTTGCAAAACACCGCGGCCAGCCTGGACGAAATATAATTCGTCCCCCCGCCCGTCGCGGAAAAGCGGGCTGTCCGTTTCCGCCACGAAGTAATTGATGGTGACCGTGTCGTTCGAAAGCAGGGTGACGCGACCGGTTATTGCATCTCCGCCGGAGCTGAGCTTCCCTAATCGGAGGTGCCACGGCGCCAGCGGGTGGTTGGCCTGCATTGGTGGCTGCTGTTCCTCGACCGCCTCGACGGAAGAAAGAGCGCTCGGCGAGTGCCTGTGGTAGAGCAATGAGGAAGCGCCGTGGAAACCTTGTTCACCCATAAGCTCCTCCGCCAGTCGACCCCCGCCCGGCTCGTAAAATACCGTGTGCCGTTTTCTTGGCACCTCGCCTAGCGATACGTACCTCATAACGGGACTACTTCCTTTCTGGTCCCAGGTGCCAGCGTGCGCCTCCCGGCTGCGGTCCCAGCGGGCAAGACGCGGCCGCGTACCTCACCCAGCGAGAGCCACTCAGTGGCGCCAGGCGTGCCACACCAACCCCGAACGACCACTTCGTCACCATCCTCCAACCACGCCCGCTGCGTTCCGTCACTGAGCACAATTGGCTGGTGCCCGCCCGAGGTCAGCTCCATCAAGCTGCCTGCCGTCCCGGGCCTGGTCCCGGATATGGTGCCGGTGGCGAACAGCTCACCCGGACGGGTGGCCGCTCCGTTTACCGTAATGTGGGCCAGCTGTTGCGCCATCGACCAGTACAACTCGGCCGAATTTGGTGTGCTGAGGACTTGCCCGTTCACCAATAATTCGAGGCTCACATCGAGGCCGCGCGGCTCTGGCGCTCTCAAGTAGGGCGCCGGCGCAGGCCCTGCACCGGGCCAGGGACGAGCCACGGCTTCAACGCCTCGAGCGGCACGACCCACGGTGAAATGGACGTGGCGAACGACTTGCCGAGGATCGGCTGAGGGACTGCGGGTGGTCCTTGGCCGGGACCATCCCGGCTTTGCCGATCCGGACTACCGGCGCCGCCGGGACGAGATCGCGTCGATGTCGGCCGGATGGGAGCCGGGCGCCGTGGTGCCGCCCGTCGAGTACACCGGCGTCGAACACGACGTCTGGCGGGTTGTGGCCCAAGAACTGGCGGTTAAGCACCGGAAGTACGGCTGCCAGGCCTACCTCGAGGCGAGCGAGGCTCTGGGCCTGCCCGAGGACCATGTGCCGCAACTCGACGAGGTGACCGCCAGGCTGGCCCCGCTCACCGGTTTCCAGTACTTGCCCGTGGCCGGTTTGGCCCCGCTGAGGGAGTTCTATGGTTCGTTCGCCGGCCGCAGTTTCTTGTCCACCCAGTACCTCCGGCACCACTCGGTCCCGCTCTACACGCCAGAGCCCGACATCGTCCACGAGGTGGTCGGGCACGCAAACCAACTGGCCAACCCTCGTTTCGCGGCCATATACGAAGAGGTGGGCAAAGCCGTCGCTCGCACCGAGTCGCCCGAGGCACTCGGCTTCATGTCGCGCGTGTTCTGGTTCACAATCGAGTTTGGTGTCGTGCAGGAAGCCGGAGAACCGAAGGCGTACGGTGCGGGCATCCTTTCCTCTTTTGGTGAACTGGATGCCTTCCAACAGTCCGACATCCGCCCGATGAACTTCGCCGAGATGGGCACGATGCAGTACGACATCACGCGTTATCAGCCCGTGCTTTACATGGCCGGTTCTTTCGGTTCGCTTTGCGACGACCTCGAGGACTTCTATGCCGGTTACGACGACACGGCCTTTGAACGGTGGTCGTATTCGGGCCGCGCCCAGAGTGTCGTGTGAGTCGGCCGTTTTGTGAGCCCGCCGGAGCGGAGGCCCACCAACCGTCAGTGCTTTTGCAGTGCCAGGTTTATCTCGTCGTTGACCAAAGGTGTTAAATAGTCCGCATATTGAACGGTCATGTGGCTGTTATCGCGGAACACCAGCAGGTTGTCCACGATAACCGGGCAAGTGGTGGCGGCGCAGAACCAGGGCTTTACGTCGACAAACGCCCCGCCACCCCGTACCACGGCACTGCGCTCGGCGATTATGCCGGCATTGTCGTAGCCCACCAGCCCGGGCCCGTCGTGCGTTTCCCTTGGGGTCACGTTGCACGCCTGGACGTCGTTTAGATGGGCGGATAGGCAGTCGGGGACGACCCAGTCGGGCGAGTCGATCGACCCCAGTACCAGGACTCGCGCTCCGCTGGAACGCAGCGCGGCGATCGAGTGTTCGAGCCCGGCCAGCCAAGCGGGCCCGTCCTGCACGATGTCATAAGGTGCGTCGTAATTGGGGGCGATGCCGAGCACGACTAATTGCGGGTGCATCGAGCGGATGAGCGTGGTGACGTCGTTCCGCCACTCGTCGCACTCGAAATAGGTCCGGCCCAGGTCGGGGCTGACGAGGGTTACATCCACCGGAGGACAGGTAGCCTTCGTCCAAACGACGAGGCGCCAGTGGCGGACGTTGGCCAATTGGTCAAGAGCGGGAAACCACATGGCGGCGTGCGAGTCACCGAACAAGACCACGGTGGTACGGGAGTTGACGTCGCCGAACACGCACGGGGGCACCTCGGTCTCGGTGAACCCCAGGAGGCAACCGTCAAGGAAAGGCTCCGCTTCACTGGAGCTGGCGTCTATCAGCGATGGCTGCAGGTTGCTCGGGACATCCGTCATGTGCGCCGAGCCCTCCAGGGCCAGTGCCACTTCGTGTTGGTCGGCGGCCAGACGCGCCTCAGCAAGGACGACGGCCAGGGGAGCCGACCTCGGCCCCTTTGTGGCGTCAACCGAAGACGTCAATCTCGAGTCCGAATCGAGGATGCCGACCGGGGCTTGGCCGTGGCCGGCCAAATTGGACGGGAGAACGGCGATTAGTACACAGGTAGTCACCCCGGCCGCGCTCAACCCCAAACCTCCAACCAGGGTGCGACGAGTTCGCCCGGCGAACCACACCGAGCGCCGGGTGGGCTCCTCAATGGTGCGGTACGTCACCCAGGCCAAAAGGCCGCTGGCGGTGGCCAACGCGACGGCCGTCCCTTCGGAAAGCTGACGTCCTATCACGAAGGGGGCAATTACGAGCACGGGCCAGTGCCAGAGGTACCACGAGTAGGAAATGGACCCGGTGAAGCGCATCGGCGCCCTGTCCAACAGGCCACCTGGCCCCCACCGGACGGCGGTCAGCCCGCCGGCCAAGATGGCGGCCGTCCCCAGGACAGGCGCCCCCGCGGCGATCCCGGGGAACGCAGTGAGGGAAGTAAATGTCATGGCCGAAACGACAACTACGGCCAGACCGGCCCATCCGGCTACCGCCGCGATACCGGCGGGCGCCTGTCGGAGTACGGGGGCACCCAGGGCCACCAGACCCCCGGCCGCCAACTCCCAGGCTCGGCTCGGGAGTGAGAAAAACGCCCACGGCTGGTCCGCCTGGGTCAACCACAGCGAGAAAGCGAAGGAGCCGAAGGCGATGACCCCCAGTACAACGAAGGCGCCCAACCGTGAGGGAGGCGCCACCCGCGCGTGCCCGGGCAAGCGTTTGGTGCGGGCGGCGAAAGAGCCCCGGTGCCCCGACAGCCGCCAAATGGCGAGAGGTGGCAGTAACAGCAGCAGGGGCCACAAGAGGTAGAACTGCTCCTCAACGCCGAGAGACCAGTACTGCTGGAACGGGGACGGCGGTACCGAAGATGTCAAGTAGTTCGTCTGGACAGCGGCGAAGCGGTAGTTCCCTCCATAAAGCGCGGTCGCCACCCCGTCTTTCCAAACGGACCGGAGCTCGAGCGGAGGGAGCCAACGAAGAGAGGCGACCATAGTCACGAAGAGCACGAGCATGGCGACGGGCAGGAGCCGACGGATGCGCCGGCCATAGAAGGCAGAAAACGAGATGCGACCGGTGCGTTCGAGCTCCCTCCACAAGAGATCCGTAATCAAGTAGCCGGAAATGACAAAGAACACATCGACACCGATGTACCCTCCGCCGAGAAAGCCAACGTGCGCATGGTAAAAGACGACGGCGAGCACGGCGATAGCTCGCAGGCCCTGAATGTCGCCTCGAAAAGCCCGACCTGAAGAGCCTCCGGGAACCGTCATCCCTTCACTTAGTTCCCGGGTCCTCTGTATCGAACTATCTGGCGAGGCTCGGCTCACTGGCGGTCCAATCCAGGTGATAGGCGCCGCTCGTGTTAGCGCTGGCCTAGATTCTTACTCGCCGCCACTTGTGAATTGGTGAATGCACCTGGGGCCGACCGGCGCCGGTCGAGGACGGGCGCCGGATGCTCAGTCCGGATGGCGGTTTACTCCAATGGCCCCGGACCACGCCGTTGCTCGAACGTGGCGCCGGCCAGCTTGGCGTGTGAGCTTGGCCGCCGTCCCCGCGCCTGTCACATTTTGCCACCCTGAACTGTCGTTAGGGGACAGACCAGCGGTGCCGGCACTCGCTTGGAGCCCAGAGGCAGACCGGGTTGCGGTTGTGGCCCCGGTCCTGGGTGACAGGGTGCTCGGCTCCGTGACAGAGAAACCAAGTAGGAACCTGGAGGATTACACCATGAACACCACCGCAACTACCAGTTCAGGACAGCGGATGGACAACGCCGCCACTCTTGTCCCCGAGGCCATAAGGGCCATCTTGTCCGTCAGCAAGGCGGCCAAAAACGATACCGTTCCAGAGACGACTGTAGAGCTGGTCCACCTCCGCGCCAGTCAAATCAACGGGTGCAGTGTCTGTGTCGATATGCACTCGCGCGCATTGAAAAAAGCCGGAGAGGGTGACGAGCGCATATTCGCCGTGTCGGCGTGGCGCGACTCGCCCTACTTCAACGACGCTGAGCGGGCTGTACTGGCGCTCACTGAGTCAGTGACCCGTCTGGCCGACAGGACCGACCCCGTCCCGGACGAGATCTGGGACGAAGCCGCTCGGTACTACGACGACAAGGCGCTGGCCTCGTTGCTTATCGAGATCGGCCTGATAAACCTGTGGAACCGGCTGAACGTACCCACGCGACAGCTGGCTGGCCAGGTCTGGTAACCCGCTATCAATTGCAACGCGCGCAAACAGGGCCTGGGCGTGATTGCGCCCAGGCCCTTTCACGCTGACGACCAGCCAAGATCCCTAGGCGCGGCGGCCCTGGTGGACACTTAAGCAGTTACTTGACTTTTCGCGAGGTGTCGTCGTATACTTAAGCGTGTGGTTAACCGTTCGGAAGTACTTGACCGGGTCTTTCACGCCATAGGCGACCCCAGCCGGCGTGCCATGATCGAGCGTCTGGTACGCGGCCCGGCCTCGGTCAGCGAATTGGCCCAGCCCCTGGCCATGTCGCTGCCGGCCGTGGTCCAGCACCTGAGCGTGCTCGAATCGGCCGGAGCGGTAACCACCGAGAAGGTAGGCCGGGTGCGTACCTGCCGGCTGGAACCCGAGGTGCTTCGTCAAGCGGAGTCCTGGCTTGCCGCGCAGCGCACGGACTGGGAGCGCCTTTTCGACCGTCTCGGCGCTGAGCTCGCCGGGTTGAGCGAGGAGGCGCGGCGCCGGCCTTAGGCGCCGACCAAGACCGAGCATTACGACAAAGGCCATTACCACCAAGGAAAAGGGAGAGGATAAATGTCAGACCACAGCATCGTCCATGCCACGTTCACTCTCGAGAGGACGTACCCATTGTCGCCCGACGACGTGTTCAGCGCGTGGGCGGACCAGAAGGTCAAAGGCCGCTGGTTCTCGGGTAACTCGCCCGAGTACGAGCTGGACTTCCGTCCCGGCGGTACCGAAAGGAACACCGCCGTCCTCGACGGCAAGCGGATCACGTGGGAGTCTCTCTACCGCGAGATTGTCACCGACGAGCGGATCGTTTACACGTCGGTGCTGGCCGAAAATGACACCGTGGCCACCGTTTCGCTGACGACAGTGGAGTTTGTACCCGATGGCGACGCCACTCGCGTCGTGCTGGTCGAGGCCGGCGCCTATCTGGATGGACGCGAGCAACCGGCGTGGCGAGAGCAGGGGACCGGCGACTGGCTCGACGCCTTGGGCCGGTACTTGAGTGAATAGAGCGGCGCGGGTCGCGTCCCTGGCGCGGCGCCCTTTTCTGTCGCGGCGGGTTGTGAACTAGGGAGAGAGCTGGCCTGTGTTGACCCATTCAGCCATGTCGAGCACGACTTGGGGGTCGACGTGTTGCGCGGGCTCGGACTCGGCCGGCGCCGATGGCCCGCTCCCCGGGAAGAAGAAATGGTTGTCGGCGGGATAGATCCGGATGGAAACATCCGGTCTCGTCGACCACCGTGAAGTTCGGGCTGCCCCTGACTTCAGCGTCATGAGCGAAAGTGACCTTGTCGAACCGCAGCACGGCGATCCCGAGAGTGGCGAGCCCCCAGGCCATGTCTTTCAGCGGTTTGTTGCGCCCTATCGTGCCGTCCCGGTCATTTGGCCCGAGCCGGCCAGCAGCACGATGCCCGGACGGGGCCGTGCCGCCCTTGGGCGAGTGATTGTCCCTGGCACGGCCAGCGGTCCGGGCCCCACTAAGACTTCCTGCTCATCGAACTGCTCGGGGGCTGCGTAGTCCGGCGGGGCCCAGCTTCCGGTCGGCTCGGCTGCGCTTGGCGGCGCCAGCTGGATCCCCATCAGCTGGCCAGTCGAGCTAAGCGACGCGACGACCGTCATTGCTCCGTGTTCGCAGGTGACGGGGACCTTGACCACTACGGCGTGTTGTGGCCCCGCTTCGGCCACCGGGGCCCCGACCGAAATGACCGGCCCCAGCCGGCTTATCTCGGTGTCCCAGGCGGCGCGCAAGACGTCTGCCGAGACCATCGGCCGCAATTGATCAAGGAAGAGATCTCGTATGTCGTCGAAGCGGCCGTGGCGCGCCAGTTCGATGGTTGTGATGGTCCGCTCGGCGGGGCTGGCCGGTATCAAGGCACTCTTCCTCCTCGTTTCGGCGCGGACTTCTTGGCCTTGGACGGCGAGCGAGCCTTCGAGGATTGCTCGGGCGCCGGTAACAGGACCTGATAAAAGATGCGCCGCCGTCGGTTTTTGGCTGGAGCATTGGCCAGCCGAGGCACGGCGATGCTGATGAGGTCGCGCAAGAAATCGCCATATTCGGCATCGCTGAGCCACATCCCGGCTACCCGGTAGGTAGCGAGGTCGCCGACAGGGTCGAACGCCTCCGACGCGATGTAGCGGTCAAAGTCCGCCAGCAGCCCGGCAATAAAAACCATAAAGGCGTGCGTGTGGTCGTCGCGGCTCATGGCCGTCATATCGTGGGGCTGCAGTTGAGCGGCCGCCAGGCGCAGGGTGTATGTGCGCTCGACCGCTCCACGGATCCGCCTCTCAGCGACGACCTGCAGCACCCCCGCTTTGGTGAGCTGAGACACGTGGCGATAGAGGCTGCCCACGGGGACGTCGCTCATCTCGGCGGCCAGCTGGGCGGTGGTGAGCGCCCGGTCGCCGAGGAAGGCCTTAACGATACGCAGGCGCACCGGGTGGAGAAGGAGGTCGGCGCTGGCCATGACCAGAGCCTAGCATACCGTTCACATCCGTAGTAACATTCATGGCAATAGGAAAGGTACGTTCGTGTGCGTCCGCCAGAAGGCTGGTAACGCTAAATGCCCTGGACGCTCCGAAGCTCCTGGGGGAATGGCCGACCTTTGCGCGAAAATCGAGGTAATAACAACATTTTCGCGCAAGGGTCGGAGCCCCCGCACCGAGAGAGACGCCACCTGACCCGCCTAAGCAACGAAGACCTCGACCAGGGGCTGCTCGGACAGCGGCAGGGCCACCTCACCTCACCGACGAGCCCAGAGAACGAGGTCGGCGGTCTCCTTGCCGAGATCCTCGAGCCGCATGATGCCTTCCACGTTGGCGACCGTTACCCATGGCAGCCAGTTGCGCGACAGGCCCCGACCGCGGGGTATGGCTATGCACCAGTGCTCCTGCTGCCAGCCCGGCCCCCGGAGGTCGAACGTCCGCCCCGGCAGGGCCAGCATGGCCTTGGTCCCGTGAGTGACGATGCGCGCCACCTCGAGGAAATGCTCGTCACCAGTCAGGTGAGCGAGCTGAGCGAAGGCGGCCGCGTTCATGGCCAGGAAACCATCACAGGTCGAGACGCCGGTGGCTATCAGTTGGACACCGACGGTCGGGACGCCCGGCTTCCAGTCCAGTTCCGCTTCGACCGCGTCTACCGGCATGGCCAGATCCCAGGTATAAACCCATGTCTCCGCGATTGAGCCGGCCGTGACAGCCCGTTGCAACCAGACGGCGTCACCGGTCGACCGGTGCAATTCCAGGAAGGCCTCGAGCGCGAATATCGCCGCTTCCTTGTCGACAACATCGGGGTTATCCAGGGTGGCGCCGGCAAAACAGCCGGTGGCACCGGCCGAATTCCAGCAGAACTCAGCGGCGCGGAGAGCACTTTCCAGATAGACCGACTTGCCGGTGGCGCTACTGAGCCGGGCCAGGAACGTAACCGGTAGGTGGCTCGCCGTGCTGGAAGTCTCCAGCACACTCCCCGTGCCGGCCTCCCACGCACGCGGAAAGGAACCATCGGGCCTCTGGGCCGACAGGAGCCAGTCACCGCCGCTTTGGGCCCACGCCAACCAGCGCGGCCGGTCGCGGCCCATGTAGGTCTCGCGTTCCCAGGCCTTCAAGGTCCCGTCGCAGCCGTCTGCCAGCGACCTCAGGTAGACAGCGGGTTTGCCGCGCAGCTTTCGGTACGTGGTCGGGCGGCCCGAGGCCAGGTCGAAGCCTTCGCCGACGGGCGGGTGAAGTTCTAGCCTGGCGAACGAGTCGAGGACTTGCTCGCCGAGCTTTGCGTACCTCGCACCGGTTGTCCCGCCAAGGCGTTCTCCCACCCGAAGCAGCACGTAGGCGGCATCCGTATTAGCCCCGACGAAACCCATGATGGCTGGGCAGTTAGGTCCCTGCCGGCCCGTTACGGCGTCGACTTCGAGCGGTACGCCGGCCAGGGAGCCATTTACGACCACTTGGTCGGCCAGGACTGCGGTGCTCGCAGTTACGACCTCTTCGACATTCACGGCCCGCACCTCTGGAGCCAGTTTGTCCCAGGCCCACCGCCACGAAGCCGAAAGGAACTCAGTTGGCGTAACCGCCGTCCCCCACGTAAATGTGACCTGGTAGTTGTGCCGGACGCCCTCAACCAGCGGGTGAAAGCGGCCTCGCCAGTGACGGTGTTGGCGAAGTGGCGCGCCACCGGTGCTGTAGGTGACAGGTCCTTCCGAGCCGGGAAAGAAGGCACCGAGGTTGACCCGCCCTTGACGCTCGACCCCGCCCAAGGAGGCAAAATCGAACCGACGGTCGACCAGGACCTCCCCTCCTTCCGCGTTGCCTCGGTCAGAAACCGTCGTGCTGGCCCCGGCCGCGTGGCGCAGCACTCCCATCCATATCCCGTCGGCATAACTCAGGGCGAACATCGGTGCAGCCAGGCGGTCTTCTCGGCACAAGACAGTGCCTGCGCCCGCTCGACGAAGTTGCGGGCCGCCAATGGACCATTTCGGCACCGGCTCCATATCGCCATAAATGGCACCGGGGGCGAACGGCACAACGAGGCCCCAACCGGCCGGTTCGGTGCGGGCTAAGGTCAGCGCAGTCATGAAACCGCCGTCATCGCCGCCTCGCACCTTCACTTCCCGGGAGACCGTGACCTCGTGCTGAGCGGCTGTCCAGGTGTCGGTGACTTGAAGAGTCGTACGAGGGCTCAGTCGAACATCCGCCACGCCAACAAAGCCTTCGGCCGTCGTTTCGACGGCGTCGTAGCCTCGCCACTGGCCTCCAGACCCCCTGGCAGAGAGATATACAGTTACCGGTCGGTGCTGCACCCAGTCGGTGCCTACGGCCTGGACCCGTACCCCGTACGGGCTCCGGCCCGGACGGGCGGCGGCCCCCGAATAGATAGGCTCAACGACGGCAGGTGTCATGCCAGTGTGCGCCGGGGGAGAACTTTTGACCATATGGCGCCTAACCTCGGATCCCGGCGGTGGCGAAGCTCGGGACTATAAGCCTTTGAAAGGCCACGAACATCAGGACTATGGGCACGGTCAAGAGCACGACGCCAGCCATTTGCACCGTTGCCAATGTGTAAAACTGCGATTGCAGGCTGTTCAAGCCGACGGTCATCATGTAATGGCTGGGGTCTGTCGTGAAGGTGACCGGGATCATAAAACTGTTCCACGTCCAGGTGCCCGCCAGGATGGCCTGGGTGGCGATGCCGGCCATCGTGAGCGGGACGGCCACCTTCAAAAACGACCTGAACCGGCCGGCGCCGTCGATGGCCGCCGCGTCTTCGAGGTCAGTAGGCACGTTCATGAACGACTGCCGCATCAAGAAGATAAGGAACGGGTTGGCTATGAACGGGATGATGAGCGCTTGATATGAGTTGAGCCAACCGAGCTGGGCCACGAGCAGGTACAACGGGATAAGGATGGCCTGGAGGGGCACCATCAGGATGGCCAATACAATAAGGAAACTGAGCCCTCGACCGGGGTAGCGGATACGGGCCAGCGCATACCCGGCCATTGTGTTGACGATGACCGCCCCGACGACGACGCCCAATGTGACAAAAGCGGTGTTCACGTACCATCGTAGAACCGGGGCGTTGTCGAAGACGTAGCGGTAGTTCCACAGCGTTAGCCGAGTCAGGGGGACGATGCGAGGGTAGTCGGCGGGCAGCTCGAAGGAGGTGTACAGCGCGAAAAGTATCGGCCCGATGGCGATCACGGCCCCGATAGCCAGGAAGCTGTACTTGAAGAGGGTGGCGGCGAATAGCCAACGAGACGCTTTCACGACCGCTCCGGGAGCAGCCTACGGGTGAGCACGGTACCCGCGAAAACAATTACCAAGAGGACGACGGCGGCGGCGCTTCCGTACCCCAGGTTGTTGAGGCGGAACGCCTGCTGGTAGAGGAAAATTACCAGGGTGGCCGTCGCTCCTGCCGGGCTGCCGAGGATGGCGCCATTGGACGCGATCACATACGCCTGGTCGAAAATCTGAACGGCCTGGATAAAACCGGCCACGATAACGAAGAAAACGTAGGGCCTGACACTCGGGACGGTAACGAACCGGAACCGTTGGAAGGTGCCGGCGCCGTCAACCTTCGCCGCCTCGTGTAATTCGACCGGCACGTTTTCGATGCCCCCGACGAACACGATGACGTAAAGACCTATGTACATATAGACGTACACGATGACGAGGAACGGGAGGGCGAAGCTGGGCTCGGCGTACCACGTCGTGTCCGCCACGCCGAAGACGCGAGATATCGACGACGCCAGTGGGCCGCCCTCGACGAACAGCTTCATGAACACCGTTGTCACCGCAACAGTGGAAGTCATATAGGGCAGGAAGACTGCAGTCCGGAAAAAGGCCTTGCCCGCTCCTACACTTTGGAGCACCGCGGCGAACGCCAAAGCCAGCACGGTTTGAGCAGGGACGACCAGTAGGACAAAGATCGCCGTGATGAACAGGGAGTGGTGGAACGCGGGGTCCGTCCACAGCTGGTGGAAATTCGTGAGCCCGACATAGGTCCGCTCCGAGAAGTGGAAAAGGTTGACCTGCTGGAAGGAAAGGACGACGGTGTCCACTATCGGGTATACGAACCACACCCCCAGGAGCGCGGCGGCCGGGGCCAACAGTACATAAGCCGCGCCCCAATCACGGCGGGCACGGGCCGTCGTGCGCCGCCGGCTCCCGGTCAGCAGCAAGGGAGCCGTTCCGGCACGGCCAACACCCTGCACCATATGTGAGTGTCCTTTCGCAACGGCGTCTGACTTGGTAAACGAAGTTGGGCGCCCGGCCGAGCCTCCTGACCGGCTCTCCCGGGCGCCCAAGTCTGTTGTTCTTTCAGCGGGACCGCCGGTCTGGCGGCCCGGTCTTATTTTGCGCCGTACGCCTGCTGCAGCGAGTTGAGCAGTGAAGTTACGTTGCCGCTATGCCGGAGGATTATGTTTTCGAACCCACTGACGAGGGCGTTGCCGAACTGGATCGTGCTGGGCGGGTAGTCGAGGGTCAGGCCGTTGGCCAGGACGGTGTTGGTTATCCCCGAATATCTCGGCGTCAGTTTGCGGTACAGGTTGATGTACTGGCTCATAGCGGGAACGAAACCGAAGTTGCTATCAATCGCCACATAGTGCTCCGCGTCGGCATCAGTCAGGTACTTGATGAGTTCCATGTCAGCGGCCGGGTTTTTGGAGTGTGCCGTGATGGTGTAAGCGCCCCCATATGTGACAACAAACTGCTTGCCAGTGGAGCTTGGGATCGGGCCGAGGGAGTAGCTGACGTTGGGTGCGCTCGAGGACATAAAGCCGATGTACCAAGGACCCCCGTCCGACATGGCGGCCTGGTTGTCACCCACAGCTACTCCGTCCCACGAGGCGCCCACCTGGTCGGGCAGGACCGCGGCATGGCGGTTGAACAGGTTGACCAGGAACTGGAGGCCGGCGATGTTGGCACTCGAATTGATCGTTTTGCCGAAGCCCCACCCACCCCCGAAGGCGAGGACGTACTGCGTAAGGTGGAAGAGGTTGTCGAGGATCGTGAGGCCGGCCTTCCCGGTCTTTTTATAAACCGTGAGGGCGTCGGCGCCCACCTGCTGCATCGTCTTGGGCAGGGTGGTGATCCCGGCTGCCTTCAACATCCCGAGGTTGTAGACGTACGCAGAGTCCTGCAAGTACAGCGGAATGCCGTAAAGGTTGCCATTGATGGTCCAGGCATTTATCAGGGCACCCGGGTCCCCGCTCAAGTTGACGCCGGCCGACTTGACCAGCTTGTTGAGGCCCATGATGGCGCCTTGCTGGGCGTACTGCCCTACCGGGGCGGAGTTGTCCCACACGATGATGTCGGGGATCGTGCCGGCAGCCACTTGAGTGGGCATTTCGTTGAGCTGGTCGTCGTAGGTGGCATAAACAACCTGTTGGACCTTGATACCAGGCAGGGCATTTTCGGCCGATTGGATGACGTGGTCGTAATAAGGGTCAATGTTGGTGCCGCCGGCATAGCCGAGCGTGATGGTCACAGTCTTGGTACCCGCGCTCGCCCCCGGCAAAGGGCCAACCGTGGCTATGAGCGTCGAGGCAAGAGCGGTCGTCCCTATGGCGGCCAGCACTTGACGTGTCCGTGCCCGTCGCCAGCTGGCAGCCACAGGCATTGGTCGTCCCCGGTTGAAGGTCACGTTCATCCGGATCTCCTTTCCCCTTTCACATTCGCCAGGATCCCGCCTCCTGCGGGGCCCGGCGTTTGGTTCCTACCTTCGGATGGGCCGGAGGAGAGCCCAGTGGCTAGCGCTGGCCGACCGGCTCCAGAAATCGTCCCCTCGACCAGCGTCCCCCATGAAAAGCTTTTCCTTCAGCGGCCTTAGCGTAGATCCCTGTCCGAAGCTTGTCAATGCAGGTAGCGACCGAAATAGCGACCGGGAAAGTTTGCCGTTATAGTAGGAAACATCCATGTCACGACAAGAAACTAAAGCACCCAGCCGCTTGGCGGACGTGGCCGCCCGAGCCGGCGTCTCGCTGGGGACGGCGTCCAAGGTGCTCAACCGCCGCGGCGCCCTGCGACCTGAGACCCGGGCCAAGGTCCTTTCCGCCGCTGAGGAGCTCGGATTTGTCCCGAACGCGTTGGCCCGGAGCCTTTTGAGCGGCCGTAGCTTTACCGTCGGTTTGATCGCCTCCGACGTGGTGGGCCGGTTCAGCATCCCGGTCATGCTCGGGGTGGAGGACACCCTGGGGGCAGGTCGGATCGCGGTGCTCTTTTGCGACGGCCGGGGCGACCCGATCCGGGAGGAACACTATTTGCGGTCGCTCCTCTCGAGGCGGGTGGACGGGATCATCGTGGCTGGCGGCCAGACCGACCCCAGGCCACCCATTGGTGGAGCGGTCCCTGTGCCCGTGGTGTACGCATGGACCCCTTCCACCGACCCACTGGACACCTCGGTGGTCCCGGACCACGAAGCGGGTGCGTATGCCGCCGTGCGCCACCTGTTGGGGACCGGGCGCGAGCGGGTCGGCCACGTCACCGGCCCTCAGCAGTTCCGCTCCGTAGAACTGAGAGCGGCCGGGGCGACAAGGGCCCTGGCTGATGAGGGCCTCGAGCTCGCTCCGCCGGGGGTCCTTTACGGTGATTGGAGCGAGGCCTGGGGCCGGCAGGCCGCGGCCGTCCTGGCCCGCAGTTGCCCTGATGTCGACGCCGTTTTCTGCGGTAACGACGAGATCGCTCGAGGGGTGGCCGAGGGGTTGCGGGACCTCGGCCGGCGCATACCCGAAGACGTTGCGCTCATCGGGTTCGATAACTGGGAGATTATGTCGGCGCACGCTAGGGTCCCGCTGTCGACGGTCGATATGGACCTCCACGAGGTCGGCCGCACCGCCGCTCAACGCCTGCTCGAGGCCATCGACGGGCACCGCTCACACGGCGTCGAGTTCCTGCCGTGCCGGTTATTGCCCCGGGAATCGACGGACGTTACTGCCGCCTTCTCTCGCTAGCGAGCTATCCAGCCGGTTGCGCTGGCGACGAGTATCAGCCGATCGTCGTCGTGCCGATGCCAACGCACTCAGTACCGACCTTCGTCTGGGCGCCGTTGGTGTCGAGCCGCCACGTCACGGCGCAGTACGTGCCATTGGGTACTGCGCCCCCGGCCACCCAGGTGCTACCGGTCCCACCACCGGGCTTCACATAGCTGTACGCAGGCCCTGCTGGCAGAGCCGGCAGTTTGGGCCGACCCAGACCCCGCGCTCGAGGAACGGGTGGTGGCGGCCATATCCGAGGCGGCTCCTCCCGATGATCGTCGAGCCGGTGACCATCGATCCGCTCGACGTAAAGGCAGCATTCTGGCCCGCGCCGGTGGACTGCTGGCCGCGGTGGCCATTGTCCTCGCCCTCGTCCTTGTCTTGACCAATGCGCGAACGCAGCCAGTCCGGTTCCGGGCTGCTCTGGCCGGCACGGCCTTGAGCCCGGGTGCGAGCGGCGAGGCGACCCTCACGAAGACGACCGGCGGTTGGCGGGTCGACCTGCGCGTCACCGGACTTCCCAGGCTGGCCAACGGCCGGTTCTACGAGGCCTGGCTCAAAAACCCGAGGGGCGTCCTTGTCCCCATCGGGACGTTCAACCAACCTACGAACATCACTTTGTGGGCTGGTGTCCCCCCCACGGAGTTCCCGACCCTCACCGTGACCCGGCAGGTAGCGAATGGCAACCCCGCGTCTTCAGGGGAACGGGTCCTCGTGGGCCGGGCTAAGCCGGTCTCCTGACCGACGGCGGCCAATCGCCCAACGACAAATGGGCAAGATGGCGGTAGCCCAATGCCCTGAGCCCTACACGACCTGAGCACGACATGAAAGGCGGGGACGACGATGGCCGAGGCCCCATCCTCCTACCTGACATTGCGGTGGAACGAGCCGCTGGCCACAGAGCTAACCGCCGCGGTCCAGCGCGGTGACGCCGATCGGCTGCGGCGGATGCTGGCCAAGCGTCCCGAGCTGGCGCGTGCCTGGATCGTCAAAGATGGCGAGGCGGCCGGCTGGCGCACCCTGTTGCACCTTTTCGCCGACTGGCCCGGCCATCGACGCAACCCGCAGGAGATCGTGGCTGTCCTCCGCGACGCCGGGGCTGACCTCGATGCCCACATGGACGGCCCTCACGGGGAAGCTCCACTGCACTGGGCGGCCAGCAACGACGACGTCGAATTGGTCGACGCCCTCCTCGACGCCGGCGCGGACATAAACGTCCCCGGCTCGGTCATTGGGGGCCTCGGCCCCATCGCCGATGCCGCCGCGTTCGGAGGACAGCGGGCCGGACTGCGGTTGGTCGAGCGTGGTGCCGAAGTCAACATCTACCAGGCCGCCGCTTTCGGGCTGCTCGACCGGGTCCAGGCGTACCTTGGCGCAGACCCGCCCCCCAGACCAGGAGCGAATTACCACCGCCTTCTGGGCTGCTTGCGGTGGCGGGCACCAAGACGTCGCCGAAATCCTGCTGGCCAAAGGGGCCGACATTAACTGGGTGGGCTGGGGTGACCAAACAGCACTCGATAACGCTCGCGTAGCCGAGGCCGACGAACTGGTCGTCTGGCTCGAATCTCATGGGGCTCGGCCCGCCGGTCCGCGGTCCCGCTAGATGGCGGTGCGGTTTAGGCTTCGGGAGCCTCGGTCGATACGGGCGGTTCGTAGCGCCGGTTCGCGCCCATCGGCGGTCTGCACAGGGAGAGCGGCGTCACCTAACGTCCCCACCAAGACGGCGACGGCCTGTGCCGCCAGCGGGGAGGCATAACGTTCGAGGGCCTCGCCGATACCAGCGATCAGGTGGTTGGCCCCGGGGGCGAAGCTCCTCGAACGGGAGCGTCCTGGCTGCCTGCCAGTAATACGGGTGCAACCATGCATCGGGGTACGCTGGCGCACAAGCAAGAGCCGTCCCTAAGACGAGGGCGTTTTACCCGTCTGAGAGAAATGGAAGTTCCCTCGTCCGTCATAGGGTTTGTTGGGGCCTCTCGCCGTAAATGCCGCTCCCACAAACGCGTGCGAGGTACTGTCGCTGACCATCATCCCGGTGGCGCCGCCCCATTGGTGTAGATGTACGTTCTCACCTGAAAAGTACACGTTCGGGGCATCTATTTGCATGGCGTTGGCGACGGAATTAGAGACCCGGAGGTTGCTGGCGTGGATGCGGGTGTTGGTAGAGGCTCTGTCCACCCACAGGCCTGGGTGTTGTTGTTTGGCCCGGCGCTGGGGCCTTGCATTGTCACGTTTGCCAATTGTACAAACGTTAGGTCACCTTCGTTACCGGGAGCATTGATATATATCCCGGTGGTGGTGCTATCGAAGTCGGCATTCACCAGGTGTACTTTGTGGGGGATCGGCTGCCCGGGAGGCGACTGAACGCCACCGCGCGGAGGGGGAGACGAGCGCAGGCTCAGCCCCTGGTCGTAGTTGGAGACGAAAATATTGCTGAGGTGCGGGTTGTCGCAACGATAGAGCTCGATAGCCCGTCCTTGTGCCTGCTGGAACTGGGCCTGGGGGCCGTCCAGTCTCTGCCAATAAGGCCAGAAGTGAATGTTGTCGATGTAGTTGGTGTCCAGCGACCGGTCGATAACTATGCCGTACTGCAAGGGTTGGCCGTAAAGACGTCTGATCGTGACCCGCCCCACACCGTCGATATAAACTCCCACGTACGGGTTGGCCAAGAAAACATCTTCGACCAATGCGTCGGAGCCTTGGACGTGGACAACCGCGTTTATGTTCGGGAACCCATTGGGCTGAGCGGTTGGCGTGTGCTGCCCGTCTACGGCGAAAGCCAGGTTGCGCAGGGCGGCGCCATCTCGCAGAGCTATAGGGCTGAATTGCGCGTTGACACGCGCAATGACCCATGTGCCCCGAAGGCGTGGCAGTGGCTGGACTGCGCCCGGCCAGCTCCAACCGGCGCCGAGCAAGGTCACCCCTGGCGGTACCTCCAAGGTGCCGCTCACCAGGTACGTCCCCGCCGGGAGGAACACTATACCTTTAGCTTGCTCCAGGAACCCATTGATGGCTCTTGAGTCGTCGTCGACGCCATTGGCGTGGGTGCCAGTTACCGTTTGGAATGAAAGGTCCATGAGCCCCCAGCTTGCCACGTTGCACACGCAACATGGCAAGGTCGCACGACGATGCTATCCGACCGTCCATTTGGCCAGTCGATCAGTTCAGCACAAACGGGGGCGGCTGAGCGGCCACGAGGCCACGGGGCCGGTGGCGCCCAGGAGGCACGCCCAGGTCTCGGAAGGTTCGTGTAATGATGCATTACCAATAAACGACCTCGGGCTGACGCGACCTGTCAGCGCAGTTGAGAAGGAGCCGACCATGTTCAGCAATACGAGCATTCTCCTCGTTCGGCACGGCGAAAAGCCTGGCGATCCCGGGACCGACGACGTCAAGGACGGGCCGAACCTCAGCCCGCAGGGGTGGAAACGTGCGCAGGCATATGTCGGCTACTTCCAAAAGTACACGGCTCTCGCACTCGACGGGAAGGCCGACCAAATGGCCATAGATTATGTCTTCGCCGCCGCTGACGACTACGAGACTTCGTACCGGCCCCGCCTGACAGTATCGCTGTTCGCCGGCTTCGAACAGCAGCCCCGCCCGTTCTTCTCCTGCATCGAGGACAAGAGATACCCGGACCTTGTCACTGAGCTCGAGGGCGGTGACTACGCCGGGAAAAACATCCTGATCTGTTGGCACCACGGGGAGATCATCCAGCTCGCCAACGCCTTGCTGACCGCGAACGGCGCCCGCGTACCACCCAAGTTCAGTGCGGCCAATTGCTGGCCGCCTAAGGATGCCACGTGGCCGGGCACGGTTTTCGGATGGCTCTTCCAAATCAAATTCGACTCCCAAGGGGAACCCGACGTCAACTGGACACGGTGCATCAACGAGAAACTGATGCCAGACGACACCAAAGACCCTTGTTCCGGGTGGCCAACCCACAACGGCTGACGCGTCTCGTATCGTGGTGGCGGGTCCTTGCGGTTCGAGTGATCACGCCATCGGGCGCCGCCGGCAAGGGCGGATCATGGAGGTCGAAATGCCGTGGTTCCCGGACTTTGTCGCTGCCGCTGAGCTAGCCCGCCAAGAGACGCGCATCGACGGTCAGGCTGACCCACTCGCGCAGTATTTCTCTGCACTGGACAAGGGTGACGCAGATGCGCTTCAAGCGACGTGGCCGGGTGAGGTCGTCATCTACGACCCCCGCGCGGGTGAGGTCCGCGGTCATCACCAGTTGCGCCGGTTCGTCAGGCAAAACCAGTCCTGGAGGTCCGAACGTCACGTCAGCATCGAGACCGTGGCCTCGACCTCCGCCGGCGGACGGGCCGTCGTCGAACTGCTAGCCCACCTGGCCGTCGACGGACAAGAGGTGCCGTGGCCGATAGCCGTGGTGGCGGAGCCCAGGGACGACCGGTCGGTGGTGTTCCGCACGTACTGCAGCCAGTGGCCGGTCGATGGGCAGCGCCACCTCAGGCCGCCCATACTTTCGCCGGGGCCAGACCGACCCGGTGACGTGGTGGCGCGCTACCGCGCCGCTCTGGACGCCGGTGACGCCGATGCCATAGTGGGCACCTTTGCCCCGGACGCGTACTTTCGCGAGCCAATAGGCCCCCGGTACTTACACCGCGGCACCACCGAGCTGACCTCTTTCTTCACGATGTGCTTCAGTGGCGGCGGCGGAATTGGCCTTCAGGACTGCGCCGTCACTGATGACGGCGTGCGGTGCGCGCTGGAGTACACCTGCGTCCGATGGGGCCGCTATGAGCTTCCAGCCCAGGCGGGCATCGCCGTCTTCGAGCGCGGCCAGGACGGGCTCCTGGTCGGGGCCCGGGTCTACGACGACGTAGTGGCACCTTTCGCCTGCTCTTGAAGCGCGGCATCGGCCCCAGGTTCGGCCTGCGCTAGCTCGACGACTTTGGCGTAGCTACAAGCGACTGACGAGCTCGGCCACAATTTCGGCCGCCGGCTGTGCCTGCTTGGCCAGCGCAACGCTCTGTCCTGCCCACAGCGACACCGCCTCGACTTCGCCAGTAGTCCCGACCATCGGCGCCGCGGTGGAGTAACGAAGGATGGGCTCGCCTGAAGCAAAGGTGGCGATAACACCCTCCTTCGGGCGACGTCCCAATGGGGGCCGGCCTGCCGCCTCCCACATCTCGGCGGTTGAGTTATGCAGGACGCGGTGGGGGGCATCCGGCCAGCCGACCTCGAACAGGTTGGGGTACCAAAGCGCGTCGGTCTCTGCTGCCGCTATGAGGCGCCGCCGGTAATCCTCGTGGACGGGCATCTCCTCGGCCATCAGGAACCGCGTACCCAGCCACGCGGCTTGCGCACCTAGGGCAAGTACTGCTGCCACTCCCCGGGCGTCACCGATGCCGCCAGCGGCGATCACCGGTACCGGCGCAACCGCGTCGACTACAGCCGGCACCAACGGCAGCGTTGCCACCGCACTCCACACGTGCCCGCCCGCTTCCCAACCCTGGGCGACGACGACGTCCACTCCAGCTGCGACGGCCCGTTTCGCCTCGTCAGCACTGCCGACGGTGTGCATAACGACCCCGCCGGCGTCGTGGACGGCCTGGACATAGTCAGCCGGATCGGCCCACATGAACGACACGACCCGCAATCCAGCGTCGAGGGCCTGATCAAGTCGACGGTGGTGGTCCGAGGTGAGGATGAAGTTGCCCCCGAACGGCCGATCGGTGAGTGCCGCCGTTTCACGGACAACATCGCCGGCGTCGTCGGACCACGTCAGCGCCACCATGCCGAGGCCGCCCGCATTGGAGACCGCCCCGGCCAGCCCAGGGACAGCAGACATCGGCGCCTGGACGATCGGGTGTTCGATCCCAAGTAATTCGCACACCGGGGTACGCACGGGGCGAGCCTACAGTGCCCGAAACTGTCCGACCAACGTAGTGGTAGCGGTGTTATGAGGCGGCTGGCCAAGCCATGGACGCGGCGACGACCGTTGTGCCTACTACGTATAAGAGGTCGGTACGGACTCGGGGGCCTGTTTGTCCCACCCGTGGAAGGGCGAGAAGTCGCCGGCGTCCCACGCTTCCCGCAGTCCCGGCTTGCCCAGGTCCCAGTCCGGCCGGATCTCGCTCGACGCGGCGCGCAGGTCATGCCAGAGGTCGTACACCGACGGGCGGCCCCAGAACCAATACCCGTTGTAGATGCTGTGGATGACAAGCCCCGGCTTCAGGACCAGCGTGTGCGGGATCATCGGGTTGTGCTCCGGGTCGGTGTACTCCTGGATGTCGAGGTCCTTCTGTACTATCCGGCCGGGGTCTGACAAGAAGGGCCACTGGGCGCCGACGGAGGCCCGGAACTCCTGCAGGGTGTGGTGGTCGTCGGTGGCGATGGTGGCAATCTGGGTGTACGCCACTGCGATCTTGGGTTGGAACGCCGCCAGCTCTAGATGCTGTTGGTGCTCTTTAGGGCAGTAGTTGCCGCGTGCCAGCGTAAGGATGAGCGGGTCGCGGCCTTGGAGCTCGCTAAGCGACCTGGCAGTGCCGGTGTGGTCGGGCAACGTGTAGTCAGGGAAGATGCCGCCAGGCTTGATGTCAGAACGCACGGGATGACCGCCTCTCACTTGGTG
Source organism: uncultured Acidimicrobiaceae bacterium (assembly GCA_963749305.1). Taxonomy (GTDB): domain Bacteria; phylum Actinomycetota; class Acidimicrobiia; order Acidimicrobiales; family Palsa-688; genus Fen-671. Next base: position 475,182 of record CAVVMN010000004.1, on the reverse strand, counting down.
TCGACAGCGCTATCCGCACGGTGCTCACAGGTGTTCCGTGCCGACTGCCTGACTGTACCAGGAAGGTCCAGGCCGACGATCGTCCTGGGGTGAGATGGGGGCCAATCACCCGTGTAGACGATCGTCCCACCGATCTCAGCCAACCGCCCGACCGACCCGCCGGCACTCTTCGAAGGGCCGCGGAGTGCGACGCCGGTGGCGAAAACGGGGAACTTTCGGCTGGCGATCGCTTCGGTGTCGCGCAGAGCCCTGCCATCGTCGGCTACCGCTTGCCCTCGTGGCACGGCCTTGCTCTCTCCCTTCAGTGACGTGGGCTCACTCGGGACCGGTTCGGCAACGATATGGCTGCCGCATGTCAGCCCCACACCCCAGTACCCTTGACGTGACTGGAACCCATCACTATGCTACCCTCATCCTCACTATAATGAAGATTGGGATCTCAATCGCAATTCTGAATTAAGTCAGCGACGACACTCACAAAAGGATTACACGAGGACGTGGAACTCGCGCGACAAGCGAACGGTCACGCGGTGCCGCAAAGGGGAGGTGACAGGGGGCCGGAACACGTCGCGGCATCTATCGGGGTGATCCTCCGAGCAAGCAGAGGATCCCGCTACACCATTGAAGATCTGGCGAAGCTCTCGGGCGTTAGCGCCGGACGGATCAGTGAGCTCGAACGGGGGCTAGCCAACCCTTCTTTTGCGACCTTATGGAAGCTAGCGAAAGCACTAGACCTGCCTTTTGGGGCGTTCTTCACTGAAATGGGACCCGACGAACGGGCACGAGTGGACGTCGCACACGTCGTGCGAGCCGACGAGCGAAAACAAATATCATTGCCGCATGCGGGCCTGCTTTATGAACTTCTGACGCCGAATGTCCAAGGAAAAATGGAAGTCTTCCGTTATCAGCTTCCGCCTAAGTTCGATAACTCGAAGGCGCCTCTGCGTCATGAAGGGGAAGAGCTGGTCCATGTCTTAAGTGGTGCCATCGTTGTGAACGTGGCAGGTGAACACTATGAACTGTCCGAAGGTGACAGTATTACCTACGACGCTGACCAACCGCACTACAACAAGAACGTCACAACCGAGATTGCCGTGGCCATAGCGGCGGTTACTCCGCCATCCTTCTAGGATCATGCGAACCAAATCTCCGCCACCAAGCGGCCAAAGAAGACTGACATCAACCAATCGACCGGTGGTTATGCGTTCGCATCCATCTTGGAGACTGATACCAAAAGGCTGCATCCCGCGACGGGACGTCACGCCAACCACAAAATAAAGGGAGGAACCTCAATGGTAAGAGTAACGAAACGCTCGTTTGCCCTGGCCGCCGCATCGCTGACTCTGGCTGGAGTTCTTGCTACACCCGCTACGCCGGCGTTTGCCAGCCAGCAGGCTAATTCAAGGATTGCCGATGCCGCCGGTGAGCCCACTGTTTACATGGTCGGGTCGGTCACGAACAACACCTTCTGGGCTGCAGTTCAAAATGGCTTCTTGGCCGGTGGAAAGGCCTTCGGACTGCATGCGATCTACGAGGCCCCCGGCGTTCACTCTTCAGCGTCGGCCATCCCGTTGATCCAGGCCGCTCTGGCTGCTAAACCGGCAGGGATTGCGATCAACTACACCGATAAGTCGATTCAAGCCGTCACGCTCCAAGCGCTCCACCAAGGAGCCAAGGTTGTCCTCTACAACAACAACCTTTTTCAGCAGTTCGGCAGCAACGCCAATACGGCCACCACGAACACCTCAATAACCAGCCTTGCCTACGTCGGCGAAAACGCGTTCGACCATGCTGAGACGCTAGCTAATGACTTCTTGCCTCATCTTAAACCGCACTCCACTGTGCTGATAGTGGACCCCGTTCCCGGTGTAGAGGTCCTCGCCCTGCGTCGCCAGGGCCTCGAGACTGTGTTCCATGCCCACGGCATCAAGACGGAATACCTTCCGGCGGGCCTCGACGAGACGAGCAACTTCACACTCATCGGGTCTTACCTGGCTGCCCACCCGGAGATTGGTGGCATTATCGGGCTGGGCGACCCAACGGGCGATCCCGCCGCAGAGTACGTCCAGCAACATCACTTGAACATCCCGGTCGGGGCTTTTGACGTCGACGCCGAAGCGATTCATTACATTCAGGCAGGCGTGATGACCGACGCCACCGACCAGGAGCCCTACCTGCAGGGGTATATCTCGGCCGAGAACCTCGCCTTCGAGATCCTCGACCATCTGTACCCCGTTACCGTAGATATTTCTGACTACGTGGTCAACAGCTCCAACGTCGCCGATGTCGCCGCCGCTTCGAAGGCCGGCCTCGACTGAGACAGAACCAAACGTCTCAGCCAGTGACCACGCACCAATTGCTCCGCTAAGCTCGAGAGGGCGCCCGGCATGTCAGTACTTCTCAAAAACCCAAGGCCGAGTCGCATAAACCGCTATCAGATTGGTATGGCAGGCTAGCCGATGAGCATTCACGGCTCTGGCACTGCTGCATCGGCCCCGGCAGACGACATGCCGAGTGCGCCAACCCTCGAGAAAGCAACTAACCGCACCGAGGCCTATACGGGCCGACCGACGACTCGAGCCCACAGAGCGCTTACGACCGTCGAACGCTGGGGGAAGATGCGTGCGTTCGGCCCGCTGGTCGGCACGATAATCCTCATCGCCGTGTTTGGGTTACTGAAGCCTCACCTCTTCTTCAGCGCCCAGGAAATTAGTGGTTTCACTGCGCTCGGGTCCTCCATTGGGATCGTCGCATTAGGTGCCGGCTTCCTGATGATCTCGGGAGAATTCGACCTTTCAGTCGCCTCTGTGTTTGCCCTGGCTCAAGTTATCCTGGGCAAACTCCTGAACGCAGGCGTGCACGACCTACTCGCCCTTGTTATTGTTTTCGCGATTGCCGGCGGGGTCGGGCTCGTAAACGGGCTTATTACGACGCGGTTCGGAATACCTTCATTTATTACCACGCTGGCTAGTTTCCTCGCGGTCGGCGGGATAAATCTGATCCTCACGCAAGGCAACACTATCCTGTACTTCGGGAGCGGGATCGTCCGGCCGCTCTTTGGTGGCTCGCTCAACCAATACATCTCGGCGCCACTGTTATGGTGGATCGGCCTAACCGTCGTAGGTTGGTATGTACTGGACCACACGCGTTATGGAAACTGGAGCCGCTCGGCGGGCGGGCGAGCTGGGGCTGCTTTCGCAATGGGCGTACCTGCTCGGCGTGTCAAGACGATCAACTTCGTTGTGTCGGCATGTCTCGCAGCCCTCTCTGGCTGCGCGCAGTTCGCCGCCTACGGAGCAGCATCAGCATCGAATGGGCAGGATTACGAGTTGTACGCGATCGTCGCCGCCGTGATCGGCGGGACCTCCCTTTTCGGTGTCGTCGGGAGCATGCCTGGGATATTTCTCGGCGGTCTAATCATCGGGCTGCTGCAGACTGGTCTTGTACTGGTGGGTGTCCCGGGCGAATGGTACACCGCCGTGATCGGCGGCATATTAGTTGTCGCGGTGATTGTAAATGTTAAGCTCTCGGGGCTCGGCTTCGGAAAGCTCCGCATGAGACTGTTTGAGAGCCCGGGCAAAGCTGAGCTGGTCGGCGGCGAGCCATGAGTTCCGCAGACATCGACAAGGTCGGACAGGCCGAGCCCGACGTGACCAAGGGGCCAGAGGGTGCCGCGACCCTGAAACCTGGCGGCGACGGTGAAGAGCGTAAGGGAGAAGGCTCGACGGCGACACCCCTCGTCGAGCTTCGGGGAATCTGGAAGTACTACGGCTCAACTCCCGCCGTCCGCGATGTAAACCTCACGGTAAATCCGGGCGAGGTGGTCGGCCTTGTGGGTGACAATGGCTCCGGGAAGTCTACGCTAGTTAAGATAATCATGGGCTACCACCGCCCTACTCGCGGAGTAGTCAGGTTGTTCGGCAACGACGTTTCTATGCACTCGCCGGCGCAAGCCCGGGCGCTCGGGATCGAGGCGGTATACCAGGACCTTGCGCTAATAGACGAATTGTCGCTCTGGCGCAACTTCTTCCTCGGTCGGGAACTGCGGTCTCCGCTGTTCGAGGGTAACCGTCTGGACCGGAAACGAATGAGACTCGTGTGTCGATCGAAGCTGGAAGAACTAGGGTTAGTCCACATCCGCACGGCTGATGAGCCAGCGTCCGTCCTATCGGGAGGGGAGAAACAGTCTCTCGCCATAACTCGTGCGGTCCATTTCGGGGCCCGATTACTGATCCTCGACGAGCCCACCGCGGCCCTGTCGGTGCGCGAGACAAGAAGCGTTCTCTCGGTCATCAGCTCTGCCCGAGACCGCGGGCTCGGTGTGATCTACATCGACCACAACATGGAGCACGTGACCCCGGTTGCCGATCGCATCGCCTTCCTCGAACACGGCAACATCATTGAGACGTTCCGCCTGGGCGAGACTTCGACTGAAGAGCTTCGCGAGATGATCGCCGGCGTGACGCTCGGAGAACTACGGAACCGATGGGATGAGGAGTGGAGCAGAAGGCATGCGGCAGCACAGGACAGGTCAAGGCAGCCGAAGTGAAACTGACCCAATCGCAGTTGGCGAGTCCAGATGGGGAGCATTCTCCTGCTTCACCGCCGGCTCATTCACCGGGCTCTGGACAATGTTACCGAGAATGAGGTGCGCTTGAGTTTTCGGTGGACTGATAATGGCCCGGGCTGCTAGTGACATTGCGATTGGAGTGGAGACCATGAAGTTGTGGGCGTTGGGCGCGAAGGTTGGCAATGTCGATCGCGAGGTTGCCTTTCTCACGGGGATCGGCGGCGAGCTTGTGCTTGACGAGGTATTGCCGTTTGCGGGCAAGGGCTACCGCATCCCGCTGCTCCGCTTCGGCGACAAATACCTGCACGTGGGAGAGGCCATGGTGTACGAGGACCAGTTAGTCGACCCGCTTGGCTTCGGTTTCTGTCATGCTGTGTTGAAAGTAGACGACCTGGGGCCGGCCCGAAGGGCGGCGCTGGAAAACGGGGCGACGGAGGTGTTACCCGTCGCACACGTGGACGCTCAATTTGGCGTGCGAGAAGTGGCCTTCTTGCGGTCCCCCGGTGGCCTTCTGATCGAGCTGGCCGAAATGAGCGAGCACAGAGTCCCGGAGGTCTGAAGTAGTGGGCCCGGCGTCGAAACCCGTTTCACTCGGTGTCATAGGGGCGGGCGTTTCTGCCACGATCGCTCACATCCCCGCCGCTCTCAGAAGCGAAGATTTCGACGTGGTGGCAATTCTGGACCGCGACCGGTCCCAGCTCGAGCGGTTTGACAAAGCCGACATCCCTCACTTGTGCGACAGTCCAGAAGAGTTCTTCGACGTGAAGGGCATGGACGCTGTAGTCGTCGCTACGCCTGACCGAACTCACGCTCAATTCGTCGAGAGCGCACTGGAGCGTAAGCTCCATGTACTGGTCGAGAAGCCGATGGGCCGGAGCGTCGCTGAGTGCGAAGCGCTGGTCAGGCTGGCTGCGCACCAGGACAGGGTGCTGGCGGTAGGGCACGAGAAACGCTTTCACCCGACGTTAGCCCGAGTCGGGACCATTTTGGCGGACGGCGTCATCGGGGAGCCTTTTCTGTGTGGCGTGCACTGGGCAAGCACAGCGAAGCTGGACGCCAAGTTTATCCCGAGTGGATTTGAGCGGGGCTATCGGTGGCGCTGGGAGGACGAGAGCGCCGGCGGTGGCATCCTGCAAGACCACCTACCTCACTATGTTGACCTGTTGCGTCACTGGACAGGCTCCGAGCCTTCCACGATTTACACGGTGCTCGAAAACGTGGCTAGAGATAGGCTGGATTGGCCGGCCGGAGCCTCCGTGTGGGAGGATTTCGCTCTCGCTGTGGTGCGGTTCGATGGCGGTCTTACCTTCCGCTTCGAGACGGGTGTGGTAGGGAGGAGCCTGTCACCGTTGTGGTCCCTCGGGTCGGGAGTAGGCGAGTGGACCGAGTACGGGTACCTGTTCGGCACATCCGGTCAGGTGCTGTTCGACCTGTTGCCCTGGGATTCAACCGAGAACGGTCGAATTGCCATATGGGACAAGGAATCCGCGCTGACGAAGAAGCAGGGGTGGTCTTACGTCGAGCAGGTGGAACCGGGGCGTTGGTCCGGAGGCGCAGCGGCCGCCATGTTTGGCGGCCAGCTGCGTGAGTTCGCTTGCGCGATCCGCGGTGAGCCGTCGGACGTTGCCCTCGGCCAAGATGGCGTGGTGACGGTCGCTACTAATCGCGCGGGTTACGAAGCGGCGCGCCTCGGCGCGGAAGTCAAGATAATGATGACGAAAGCAGGTTGAAAAGATGTCGATAGAAAGCCAGTACTTGCGGCCATTGCTTGGCCAGGGTAAGCCCGTCTGGGGCATGGGCGCGCACGACGTGCTTTCGGCCAAAATAGTCGAACGCGCCGGCTTCGACGCCATATATGTCTCCTCGCTTCCAAATGGCTTCGTTAACGGTGTCCCGGATATAGGCATTGTCGGGCCTTATGAACTGGTCGCAATGTGCTCCAGGATGCGCCGAGCCACGTCACTACCTATTATTGTCGATTTCGAACAGGGGTTCGGCGAGCCATACGTGTCGGTTTACTGGATGAAGGAGCTGGCCGCTGTTGGTGTCGCCGCCATCCACATCGACGATTACGGCTTGCCCTACAAGTGCCCATTCATCCCACCCCACGAGATGGGCCTCGAGAGCCTGGAAGATACGGCCAACAAGGTGCGGGCCTTGGTGGGGGAGAAGCCAAACCCTGATTTTATGATTATCGCCCGCCCCGGGACCTACGTCGCCAGTGTGCACGACACAGAGGAAGAGCGCCGGAAGGACTGGCTGCAACGGGCAGAAGCCTATATCGAGGCGGGGGCTGATGCTTTGTATGCCATATGTTGGACGGTCGAGCATGCCAAGTGGTTCCGCTCGCAGGTCGACATCCCGCTGGTCACCATCAGGACCCTCGGGACGGAGACGCCCGCGGACCGCCTGCAACAATACGGCGGAGACATCATGGCTCTATCGATCGATGAGATATACGGTCTAGGTTACGACGTATACGTTGAACCAACGACGCTAACGGGAGTAGCGGCCAACGCCATGTGGCAAGCTGCGCAGCGAGTGCGAGCGACGGGCAGGAGCGACGCCGTCGCGTCAGAGCACGGCAACCTGTACGACCACCTCGAGCAATGGATGGATGTCGCCGAAGTGAGGAGGATCCGTGCCGCGTATGTGAGGAACCTCAGTTGACAGGCGTTTGCCAAAACCGGAATGGCCTGCGTCGAGCCGTTCAGGTCGGGCTGAGGGTCGAGAATGAGCGGGGCTGAAGTGGAGCGCTGGGAAGGAAGCAACAGCTCGTGGCGCGGTCGGGTCGAAGATTACTCGCGGCACGTCACGGATCTGCGACAGAGGGGCTATGAAGGTGCTCTCGACAGGGAGGCGAAGGAGGTCGCCTTTCTTCGGGCCTTTGAAATCATGACGCCTCTGGCTCTGCGGGTGCTGGACGACCTCTCGGACTGGTACCTGTCGGGGACGGGCACCGTTGAGACGAATAGTCCAGCACGTGATGACAGGGGCGGACTTGCGGGCACTTGGTCTTTGTCATGGCCCCTGCTCAGGTCGGACAGAGACCGCATGACCGGCGAGGAACTCCCACCAGTCCGGCTACGTGCGATCTTCCCGATCGACTGGACTCATCCGCATCTGGCGCTCATTGGCCCCCGGGAGGATGTATTCGCCTGGCCGTTCCAGGTGGTGTCCTCTGACGACGCGACAAGGCAAGAAGCGGTACTGCGGGTAATCGCTGAGGCGGAGTTGCACGACCGCATATACTGCGCCGTTTCAAACTGGGCGGTGCTTCCGGAAAGCTTCGCCAGTTACGCGTCGGAGCATCTCAGCCAAGGTAGATGATGGCTCTGAACTCTGTCCCGACGTTCCGCTTGCCATCGCTCCCACGGACCATGTCTCGGCCGGTCCCAGCCGCATCCCACTGACACGGGGAAGCGCGTCGAACGCGTTTTGAGGGCGGCCAAGGCCAGCGACGTAGAGTAACGCGCTCATTCTCGTTGCGTTCGACGCCACAAAGGCGCGGTTGGGCAAGCGCTACAGTGGTGCCTACTTATGCGCAAGTCGCGGTCCCGGCCGGCGGTGAGAGTGCGGGGAGGCGCGCCGCCCCGGTGACCCCACCGCGACGGACCGTCGTTCGGGTCGAGGGAGCCACTCTCGGGAGTCACGCCAAGGCGCTCCCGACCAAACACCGCTCGCCCCTCTTGCGCGGGCTGTATGTTCTCGAGTTGGTTGGCGAGAGACCGCGCTCCGTCAGTCAGATCGCCGAAGCCTTGGAGGTAAACCGCAGCACGGCGCTCCGCTTGCTGCAAGAGCTTCATGGCGCCGGCTATGTGACAAGGGATGACAGGCACCGCACTTACGCGCTCGCCGGACAGCCACCGACCCGTCTGGACAGGGCTACGGAGAGCGAGCAACCCGACGTCCCAACCTCGAGCGAGTGGCTCGAGGACCTGCACAGCACGCTGAGCGAGATCCGTGACGTCGCTGGTGAGACGACCATATTCGCGGTCCCGGCACGCGACCGGATGCTTTACGCGTCGTTTTTCCCCACAGACCACCCAATCGGGGTGCAGGAGTCGATCGGGAGCGCTCGGCCGATGAATGCATCAGCGGTGGGCAAGGCCTATCTCGCGGCACTCGAACCCACCCGGCTCGACATCGTGCTTGGCCGCCTGACCTACACCGAGGGGACTGACCGCGCCGCTCGGGCCCGATCCAGCTGCGGGACATGCTCGATGAGGTAAGGACGAACGGTTACGCGATAGACCATGACGAGACATTCGAGGGCGTCAGTTGTGTGGCCGTCGCCGTCGTCGTCTCCGGCAGCTTCCTCGCCGGGTCGGCGGGGATAACCGGGCCGACACACCGCTTTCCTGAAGCCCGAGTCAAGGAATTCGTAACGCTGCTGATTGATCGCTTTCACCCTTTGCCCAGTTAGATGAGGGGGCGACATGGCGCCGTGACGTTACCGCTAAACGGCATGCCCGGCCTACCGGCCATTTTCGAGCGGTACTCAAACTGGGGTCGCTGGGGACCAGAGGACGAGCGGGGCACTCTCAACCTGATCGACGCGCGGGCGGTTCAACGTGCTCTCGCCTGCGTGATTGCCGGTGAGGTTGTCCCGCTCGGTCAAATACCGCCTCCTGGAGAGTTCGGCAATGAGGCGGCGGCGGTCCGGCTGCGGGTGTACAGCACAACGGGCGAGCGCCGCGACGCCCTGGATGTGTTGACCGTCGCCTCGCATGGTTACGACATAACCCACATGGACGCCGTTTGTCACAGCTTCTTCGGAGGTCTGGCCTACAACGCTAGACGGGCGGAAGAGGTGGTGGCCGATTCGGGCCTGTCGTTCGGCGGCATCGACGCGATGCGAGGAGGAATAGTTACGCGCGGTGTTCTGCTCGACGTCGCCGAGTACCGAAATACGGTAGGCCTGCCAGCCGCAGACGCGATCACCGGCGACGACCTGAGCGAGGCAGAGCGATTGGGGGGTGCCGAGGTGCTGCCCGGCGACGCTGTGTTCGTCCGGGCCAACCTTGCTTCAGGCGCGCCCACAAAGGAAACTCGCCCCGGCCTGGTAGCCAGTGCGGTTGTTTGGCTGCGGGAGCGTGACGTAGGGGTGTACAGCGGAGATTGCATTGAAAAGGTACCCGGGGACGACCCAGACATTGCCATGGTCCTCCATCAGGTTGGCCATGTGGCGATGGGGCTAGCCATCCTCGACAATCCGGTGGTCGAGGTGCTCAAGTACGCGTGCCACCGCCACGGCCGGACGACCTTCATGCTCGCCGTCGCTCCGCTACCAATCGTTGGCGCCACTGGATGCCCTGTCAACCCGCTGGCGATCTTCTAGAGGAGGCCCCTTGACGGCGATGGGTGACGTGCCCTCACCACAGCCCCTGCAGTGGCCGGGCCTGGACGGCCGCACAGCTCTAATCACCGGTGGGGCCTCAGGTATCGGCCAGTCAATCGCAATAGCCCTCGCCAGCGCGGGCGTCGACGTATTGATAGCCGACCGGCGCCCGGGGCACGAGTCGCTGGAGATGATCCGTGCCATGGGCATCGAAGCCAAATACGTCGCGGTAGACCTGCGCTTCGAGGACCAGGTCGACCGGCTGGTGGAGCGGGCCATTGACCAACTCGGCTCTATTGACTTCTTCGTCAACGTCGCCGGAATTTATACGGCTGAGGCCGTGACGGCGGTGTCGTCCCGGGCCTGGAGCGAGCAATTCGCGGTGAACGTCACCGCCTGTGCACTGATCTGCCGACGCCTGGCACCGCAGATGATCGCCGCGAGCCGAGGGTCTATTTTGATAGTGGGTTCTACGGTTGTCTGCGTGCCTTCCTACGCCGGAGCCGCATATCGTGCTTCGAAGGTCGCCTTACGGTCTTATATGGAGACTCTTGCCATCGAACTGGCGCCCTTTGGTATTCGCGTCAATATGCTGACACCCGGCCCGTTTCCGACCCGTCTCAATGACGAGCTTCCCTCAGACCAACGCCGCGCCAGCGCCCGGGAAGTACCACTGGGCCAGCGCGAAGGTGGGCTGGAGGAGGTGCGCGGTCCCGCTCTGTTCTTGCTTTCAGACGAGTTGGCATCGTATGTAACTGGTACGGAGATCTTCGTCGATGGCGGTCTGCACCTTCGCCCGCTGTACCTGCCGCCAGAAGACGTTCAGCGCCTCAATGGCCGAAATGAAGCCGACAGCCGCGCATGAGGTCCGCCGTCAAACCCGGCGTACGGGCCGTCTGGCCAAATGTGTTTGTCCGCAACGATTGCCCTAACACCGCCACTTATCCGCGAGCCGTTCTTCCGTTCCCTTTCGTGGGCGCCGTGCTAAAACATGGGTATGGGTGTGGTGCGTCTAAGACAACACGCGTACGCCCATGAGTGAGAAACGATTGAGCTGCTCAGCGGCCTCTGATGTAGTCGTGACGTTGATGCTGGCATACGGGGCCTCCGAGGCAAATGCCAGAGCAGTGGCCGAACACCTAGTAGACGCCGAACGTGTGGGGCTGCCATCGCATGGGCTGCTGCGTGTGCCTCAGTACGTCGACGAGATCCTGGCTGGCGAAATCGACCCGGTGGCTACTCCGTCCGAGCAAGGGGCGGGGGCGCGAATAGACATGGACGGTCGCCGCTGTTTCGGCCAAGTGGCCGGTCAGGTTGCGGTGGAGCACGGGATACGGTTGGCGCAGAAGAACGGCGTCGGCCTGGTAACGGTACGACAGTGCGGTCATGCCGGACGAATTGGAGCGTACGCAGAAAGGTTCGGTAAGGAGGGTTTTTTCTCAGTGATCTTTTGCAGCGGGCCGAGGTCGGGTCACCGGGTGGCTCCGTTCAATGGCCGGGAAGGGCGCTTGGCCACAAACCCGATTGCGTTTTCGGTCCCCACTGAAGGGCATCCCATAGTCGGCGACTTTTCCACTGCTGCGGCTCCCGAAGGCCGGATCAGGTTGCTTCGCGACCTTGGCTTAGAGGCACCCCCTGAGACTCTGCTAGATGCCGACGGCCAGCCGACAACAGATCCCTGCGCACTGTATGGATACCCTTCCGGGACGATCATGCCGCTGGGGGGTGAGCGCCTCGGCCACCGAGGGTTTGCCCTTGGCTTGTTGGTCGAAGGCCTGGCAACCGTGCTTGTCGGCGATGACACGGCCGATCCAAGCCGTGTGGGCAACAACCTGGCGATGCTTGCCGTGAACGTCGACCCTGGGTTCCGAACCCGCGCTGACGGTATGGCCGGCTACGTGCAGTCCTCGGCGACCAGAGGCGACAACCCGGTTGTGTTGCCCGGACGGTTGGAGCAGGAACGGCGAGCGAGGACGAACGAGGTTGTACTGGGCGAACCGACCTGGGCTGCGATCCTGGAGCGGGGACGCCGGGTGGGGGTCATGCTGCAATAGGTTCGTCGCTATCGTCCTGCGTATGGATCGGCGATCCGCACGCGAGGACCGGCCCTTCCCGAGGGGTGCGCGCCCTCGACAGGTTATCGTCCATCGCCCTTCTCAACATGGCGATGTCACTCGACACAACAACGTCTAGAAACCCAAATGCCAACCAATCCCTGGCATCATCCCCGTCCGTCGCGAATATTCCGGCACGGACGTTGTTGCGCTGGCAGGCCTCAACGACTTTGGATAATGCCTGGTGCCACGGTTCATCCTCACTGGGGAGCGGGTACGGGCGCTCGAGGGCAAGGCCCAGATCGACGGGACCTACGAAGACTCCGCTGACACCCGGTATGGCAACGATGTCGTCCAGTGACTCCATCGCACTGCGCGTTTCTATCATCGGGTAGATTGCTGACGCCCTCCTGACCTCGACCGCCCCATTTTCCCCCACGCCGTTTCGCTTTCCACCTCCGTAACTGCGCATACCATCGGGCTGGTAGCGAGCGAGTCGAACCGCCCGCTCAACCTGGGCCGCATTTTCTACCATCGCGATCACAATCCCGTCCGCCCCGGCGTCGAGATAGCGGGGAGCCCATTCGAGCTGCTCGACCGGGACGCGCACGAAGCAGGGCACTTTGCAAAGGTTTGCCACCTGGATCGCCACGCTGGCATCGTCGAAGGCGAAGAAGCCGTGCTGAGCATCGATACCTATGAAGTCAATGCCCAACCGGCACATCGCCTCGACTCCGACCCTATGACCCATGATGGCCCAGGCGCCGATATGTTCGGGTTGTTCGCGTCCCGCCTGGACGGAACCGGCCCCGGGAGCGGGTGGCGCGCCACCCACTAGTGCGCGCCCCGATTTGAAACCATTGCGGAGGCCGACCGCATGGTCGTCATTTCGTCAGCCCAATGATCCGGCGCGCCTCGTCTGGGTCAGCGACCTTGCGCCCAATACAGTCTGCCATTCGGACCACCACATCGACGAGTTCTGCATTTGTCTTTGACGGCGAACCGTCCGGAAGATATGGGTTGTCTTCCCAGCCGACGCGGACGTGGCCACCAGTGGCAATGGCAATGGGTAGAAGCTTCCATTGGGTGGCCGGATCCATCACGCTCAAGTTCCAGTTAGCTCTTGGCGGCAGATGGCCAGTCAAATACAGTACCGAGTCGGGCGTCGGAGGTGTCCAGGCTCCGCCTGGCCAGCCAACCAGGAGGGTAGCCCACACGGGGTCGTCGAGAAGCCCCTTCTCGCGAATAAACTCGAGGTTCCAGAAGGCGCCCGAGTAAAAGCACTCGATCTCAGGCTTCACGCCGTGCTCCTGGGCCGCACTGCAGAAGTCCACGAGCTCGTCTCTGGGGTGGAGGGAGTACATCTCGTTGGCCGGATAGGCAGGATCTGGCCGGAAGTACTCGTCGTGCACATTGAACGCGTAGGACATCATCTCGGGCCGCAGCCCCATCAGACGCACCTTCTCTTCAAGGCGCGCGCTGGCGATCCCGAACTGGATGATCGCATCGCGGGCGGAACGGATCTTCTCGGTGAGGCTCTGCCAACCCTCGAAGTCGATGTGAGACAGCTGCTTGCCGTCAGCCGCAATCGACGTCTCGAGGTAATGAACACCATGATGATGTACCAGGCTGGCTCCAGCATCGATGGCCCGTATGTACTCGGCGGCCACCGCATCAGTATCCTCAATCGGGGGCATCTGACTGTTACCGGGGTAGGACATCGACGAGTCAACCGTCACTGTGATGATGAGGTCATCCATGGCAGCTATTTTTCCTTTCTTGGTCGGGACGTTCACTGAAGATAACTACTCGCCGCATCGTCTTCACTGATGAAGGCGCAACCACGCTCAGCTAGCATCATGACCGGGAGGTTGGTGTTGGCCCGGGGGATTACAGGCATGATAGAGGCGTCCAAAACACGCAAGTTGCGAAGCCCGATCACATTGCCCCTGGCGTCGACAACGGCGTCGGCGTTGTCCGGTGATCCCATGGCGCAGGTCCCGGCAGGGTGGTAGGTGGCGAACGACCGCCCAGGAACGGTGTCGCGAGCCCACGTGGAGTCCCCTAAGCGACGTTCGGTCTGATCTCCTCGTGCGATCCCCCAGCGCAACATGTTGCTACGGACGATCGCCGGCCCGTCCAGCGCCCGCGCCAATAGATTTGTCAGGATGGCGTTTCCCATGCCGGGTGCGTTCAATCGGCGAACAACGCCCGAGTACCCGGCCACGAACGCCTCGTTGCGAAAAGCGCGTACCTCGTAATCTGACATCAAGTCGGCCGCCTGACGAAATCCCTGGACAAGGCGTTCGAGGTCGATCGGTTCCGACAGCATCATGAACCTGACCTCGGGCATCACGTGGGCGTATGGCGACAGAAGGGTCAGATAGCCCCGGGAGCGGGGTTGCACCAGACAGACACCGAGTCCTGCGACGGCGGCGCCCAGACCGTGCCACGAGGATTTGTTGAGGACCAACAACTGCAGGTCGCCTGCGTGGCCCAGACCGGAGCTGAAACGTAGAGCATTGCTAAACCCCGCACGCAAGGAAGTAGATTGACGCGCCTCTGGTTTGATGTGGGCGCCCAGGTAAACGATGGGATGGTTCTGGAGGTTCCTTCCCACTCCCGGACGGTCAATTCGGACCCTGATGCCGAGGCGCTCCAGGTCTCGCCTAGGGCCGACTCCCGAGCGTAACAACAGTGCGGGCGACTGGATGGCGCCGGCACAAAGTATTGTCCGGTTCGACCGGTAAATGCGGAGCTGATTGCCTTCTGAAGCCGATACGCCGACGCACCGGTCCGCCTCGAAGTCGAGCCGCTGTACCACCGTGTTGCAGTGAATTGTGAGGTTCGGACGGCGACGTGTTTGGTCGTCGAGGTAGCTAGACGCGGCGGAGGCTCGGGAAGACAATGTGGCGCTTATCGGCAATGGCCCGTACCCATCTGAGAAATCGCCGTTGAGGTCACTCACGTACCGGTAACCGGCCCTTTCCATCGCTCGGCCGACGGCGGTGCTGAACGGCGGCCAATCTTCCGATAGGTGCCGTCGCACCGGAACTCTTCCGTCGCGCCCGTGAAGAGGACCATCGAAGTCACGATCGCGTTCGAGACAACGAAAAAACGGTAGAACGTCACTCCAGCCCCAACCAACCGCGCCTTGCTCTAGCCAGTTGTCGTAGTCAGCCGGTAATCCCCGGAGCGCCACCATCCCCATGAGACTGGAGCCTCCGCCCATCACTCGAGCCTGGGCAAAAGGTGACTTGACTCCGGAGCCACTCCCTCCTTGGTCCGCGAGCAGCCCCTTCCACATATACGCACGGTTGTAGTATGAACGCGGATAGAGATCGCTAATGTCAGCTGGGACTCTTCCCGGAGGAGTGTCCGCGCCCGCCTCAAGGACAAGGACGGTGGCGCAGTTTTCAGAGAGGCGGTTCGCCACAACGCAGCCGGCCGACCCCGCCCCGACGATGATGTAGTCGTAGGTCGTCAGGACTGCTCTTGAGCTCGCACGAAGCTGGTGAACTTGTCCCACGCGGACCGGGCACCGCTGCGTGGTGCAGGCCATTGGAAGAGGTCGAGGCCAACGGGCAATCGGCGTCCCCGGAAGTGGTCCTCCAGCGCCGCCATGTCCAGGATGCCGCGTCCCGCAGGATAGTGGAACTCAGAGGTCTTGCAGTCAGTGTCGGAATAATGAACCTCTCGAGTGGCCTCCATGACCGGATCAGTCAGCTCCTTAATGAAGTCTTTGCCCAAGGCCACGCCGAAATGGCAAAAATCGATGCAAAACCCGGCGCCGACGTCGGGGAGCATGGCGGCCAGCTCAGGCAGCTTGCCATATTTCAATGCGAACGTGAAGGGGTGAAACTCGACGGAAATAGAAACATTTGCCGTACCCGGCCCCGCGAGTTCGCGGGCTCTAGCTATACATTCGGTGAACATTCGAGGAGCAGCGTCGAGCTGTCCAGGGCCGTCGGCGCGACCGTCCCAAATGAGGATCCCTGGAGCCCCCATTGCCGATGCATTTCTGAGGTGCCGAGCAAGTCCTTCTGCGGAACGGACATTGCTCTCGGTAGAGCTGAATGGGTCAAACTGGGGCGCGTCTTCGATCGCATTTAGGGTCGATACTACGAGCCCAGCCTCTCGGATAATATCGCCCGCCGCTGCGTAATGGCCTTCGTATACGGGTGCCGAGATGAGACGCGAGCCCACCTGAGTGTAAACGACTGACATGCCCTCGAAACCCAAATCACCGAGTGTCGTGCACGCTTGTTCGAGGTCCTCGAGAGCAAGCCAAACCGACATGCCGACGAGCTTGCCTACATCTTCGCGCATTTTCCTCGCTCCTGTTCATCAACGATTGATTGGCATGGGCTCGCCTGTCAGTTTGTAGGTCACCGAACACGTCTCCAGGTTGCTCAATGTCAGTCGCCGCCAGAGCCAACCATTATGACCGCCTTCCCGGCCACTTGGCCTGAGCGCAATGAGTGGAACGCGGTATTGATGTCCTGCAGGGGCCAACAGTCAATGCTGGGGGCGGCAATGATGCCATCGGCCACGAGGCTTAGCATTGCTTCGAGGTCGGAGCGCCGGCCTGACCGGATCCCGTAAATGGCCAGTTCTTTACGAGATACCAGCGCAAAATCAAACTCAGGCACCGTGCCGTAGCCTACGCTTATATAAGTACCGTGTGGTAAGAGTAACCCCAAAAGCTGTTCGACGATGTCAGGAGCAGCTGCGCAGTCGATCACGCTTTTGAACGATCCGGTGACGCTCGATATGTCCGGAGCGACTGTGCAGCCACGTGCTTGTGCCCTTTGCCGTCGCTCGGCGTTTGGCTCTACTACGACGAATTCGGCGCCGCGATGACGCAGCAACTCCGACACCAGAAAGCCGACGGGCCCGGCGCCGATGACCAGGTACGGGGCTTCTCTGGGATGGGACCGAGCGAGAGCCACCCTTGCGGCGTTGTGAGCGGTGGGGCCGGCGTCGACGAGGGTGGCAGCTGCCGGACTGGACAATTGGGGTGGCACGGGCACCAATTGACGACTTTGCAGAGCCAGGCGGTCGGCGAACCCGCCGGCTCTGGTTACTCCGATGATCGCCGCCCCGAGGTCGCATAGGCGCTCGTCGCCAGAGCGGCATGGTTCGCACTCATGGCAACCGATGAACAGCGTGGGCACCACTCGCTGCCCGAGGAGAGCGCGGCTGGCGAGGATCCTCAACCTCGATCACCCGGCCGACGGGTTCGTGACCGAGGGGCAGCGGCAGTTCGGGACGGTAGGAAAGCCCCTCCATGATGTGAAGGTCCGTGCCGCAAATTCCACATGCTTCTACCGAAAGAAGTACGTCTCCCGGGCCCAGTACGGGCTCGGGGACGTCGACGACTTGCAGTTCCTCGGAAGGTATGTGCGCCAGCACAGCGGCCTTCACCTTGCTCGGGAGCCTCCCGTGTAGCCACGCTGACCCTCGATGGTAAATGCCCCCACTGGCCGACGTTTGTTCATAGCAACCGGTGCCTCACGATGGCGTTGCACCTAACGCAACAGAGCTGGGTGTAGTACGTTTGCGAGCGTAGCAGCACTTCGCACTGTTGCGCCCAGCGCCGGAGTCGCGGTCCGACCACTAACCGATGCCCGCTTGGGGCGGGGGACCTCTTGGCCGACCCGCTGTCGTTTAGGCGGCCTTGGAAGCGTTCCAGGCGCCGCCCCCCATGGACCGGCCTCCGGCCTGCATCTTCCAGGTGCCAGACATCGATTGGCCTGAAACCGAGCCCGAGTAGGTAATTGCCTCTGAGCCAACGGTGCCGAAGCGGATAGTGGCGCCTTGGACGGTCCCATGGATACTCGTGGGTACGTTGTTGAACCCGGAGATCATGATCGTCCCACCCAGATTGTGCCGGGACTGCATCCAGGCCAACTTGAAGGTGCCACTAAAGGAGCCACTGTAGGTTCCCGACCATTTACCTGAGAGGGGCCCGTGCTCGGGCGCGGGACCGCTGTGGTTTGTAGGGGCGGAGGCCCAGCTGGGGCTGGTCCACGTAGGAGCAATGGCAATAAATGCGGCCAATCCGGCCGTGAGGGTGAGCCTTGACGCAAACGGCAAACGACGGGACATTCGGTACCTCCCTGGGTCAGGTTCTACGCCAGTCGGACGGAGGAGCGGAGCGCTGGCCGCCTGATGGCATTTACGACACATTTCCGGACTCAGAACCCTCTCAGGAAATACAGGGATGCTTGTGACGAACGCCATTGCTCGAGGCCGAGACGCAGCGTCCTCCAGATCATTGAGAGCTGTTCTCCTCGGGCCACGAGCAGTTCACGGGTTCGAGGGCAAGGGCTATAGACCCCATCAGCCCGGTGACGGGCCCTTCGAGCACCCTTTGTGGCGTCGGGGGCCCGGACCGGTCCAGGAGGCGGCAAGGAGGGGGACCGGGCCTCTCCCCGGGCATACACTTCCGAGCAGGCTTTGAGTAAACCTTTCTTGAAGAATCGAGAAAAAGAGGGGTAGGGTTACTTCGTACCGAGCTTGAGAGGTGGGAGCGGCTCAGCGAAGGGCAGGGGGAAATATGGGCACGAACAGTCCACATTCGGTCGCGCGCAAGAACAGCACCGGACGGCTCAAGCACTGCAAGTCCATACACCCGGGTCGGAGGCGCCCGGGGCCCCGCTTGATCACCTATACGGCGGTGTCCGTGGTGGCCTTCGTCGCCTTGTGGCCGATCGCCGTTACCCAATTGACGGTGCCGAGTGCATCTGCTCAGACCAGCTGCTCGGCGTCCACATCGGGACAGACCCAGCTGAACGAGTCGGGTTTCACCGCGTCCACGGTCGACATGCCCGCGGCGAGCGGAGCGCAGAACGCTATTACCAACGCCGTCAACCACTCCGACCCCGACCGCTTCACCTCAGGGGCGGACCAGGCCTCAGGCATGACCTACGAGGTCAACATGGGCTCGGCCCACACGGTGGACGAGGTAGACATGTACGTCCCCGACTACGCCGGCGACTACCCGCGCAGTTACAACGTCGAGGTGTCTTCCAACGGCACCAGCTGGACGACTGTGGCCAGCTGCACTGCCAGCGCCCAGCCCACCATCGTGAGCTTCACCACGGCGAGCGACCAGTACCTCGAGGTGGTCCT
The DNA here is from genome assembly GCA_963749305.1 of uncultured Acidimicrobiaceae bacterium. GTDB lineage: Bacteria > Actinomycetota > Acidimicrobiia > Acidimicrobiales > Palsa-688 > Fen-671. The sequence continues at coordinate 456,080 of CAVVMN010000004.1, read as the reverse complement.
AACGGCCGCATCGACGACCAACTGGTGGTCGATCGAGCAATTCCTTATCTACAACTCGAATTCGACCACGACCACTACGACCTCCCCGACTACCACGACGACCTCCCCGACTACCACGACGACCTCTCCGACCACCACAACCACGTCCCCGACCACCACGACGACCTCTCCATCGGGGGCCAACTGCGCCGCTTCGACCAGCGGCGAGACCGGCCTCGCTGAGCCCGGCTTCACCGCCAGCGCCCCCGTGCCCAGCGGGGCCTCGGGCGCTCAGAACCCGATTACGAACGCGGTCAAGGGCAACACGGCCGCAGGCCGGTTCACCACCGGGGCCGACCAGGCGGTGGGCGACGAGTACGTCGTCAACATGGGCAAGGCCGAGACCTTCAACGAGGTCGAGATGGCGGTGCCCGACTACGCCACGGACTACGCCCACGGCTACGAGGTCGAAGTCTCCTCCAACGGGTCTTCCTACAGCGTCGTCGCCACCTGTGCCGGCACCAGCACGCCCGAGGTGGTCAGCTTCCCGGCCCAGACGGCCCAGTACGTACAAGTGGTGCTGACAACGGCTAATCCCAGTTACTGGTGGTCGATGGAGTACTTCTACGTATCCAGCTCCTCGGGCACCACCACGACCACGGCAGCTCCGACGACGACCACAACATTGGCCAGCACGACCACGACGGCGGCCACGACGACAACCACGTCGGCGACGACAACAACCACGGCGGCCACCACAACCACGACATCTGGTGGTTACGGGCCTCCGCCGCCCACCGGCGGCTCCCTCCCCTCAGATGTCTATGTGTTCAGCCCGTCGATGTCCCAAGCCACTATCCAGTCCGACATCAACAGTTTGTACAGCGACCAGCAGAGCAACCAGTTCGGCACCGCCCGTTACGCCATGCTGTTCGAGCCGGGCACATACGGTTCGTCTTCCGACCCCCTAGTCATCAACATGGGCTACTACGAAGAGGTGGCCGGTCTAGGCCTCACCCCGACGGCAACCGTCATAAACGGAGTGATCAACTCGTATAACCAGTGCTCCGGGACCACCTGTAACGCCACCGACAACTTCTGGCGCTCGGTCCTCAACCTGACCATCAACGTGAACAGCGGCGGGACCTCAGGGTGCTACAACGACGGTGACGACTTCTGGGCCAGTTCCCAGGCTTCGCCGATGCGCCAAGTGGAGGTGAACGGGACGCTCACGCTCATGGACTTCTGCGAAAGCCCGGCGTACGCCTCAGGCGGTTTCATTGCCGACTCAGTTATGAACGGAGAGGTCCTGAACGGTTCCCAGCAGCAGTACTTCACCCGCAACTCCAGCCTGTCTGACTGGAACGGCAGCGTCTGGAACCAGGTCTTCTGCGGCGATCCCGGTGCACCCGCCGACGCCTGGAGCGGCGCTGGCAACCAGTACACCAGCCTTTCGACCTGTGGCAGCACAGAGGAAGAGCCATATCTCTACCTCAACTCTTCGGGCGGTAACGACGTCTTTGTCCCCGCGCTGCAGACCTCCTCGTCGGGGCCGAATTGGACAAGTGGCAACCCACCCGGGTCGTCGCTTCCCTGGAGCGACTTCTATGTAGCCACTCCCTCTTCGACGACCAACCAAATAAATGCAGCGCTCGCGAACGGCGACGACCTCATCCTCACCCCCGGGGTCTACGAGTGGGGCGCGACTATAAACGTGCCTGATAGCAACACCAAGATCATCGGCCTCGGGTTCCCGACCGTGGTGCCCACCAACGGCCAGGTAACTATGACGGTGGCCGACGTGGCCGGGGTGAACATTTCTGGCGTCATCTTCGACGCCGGGCCGGTTAATTCCCCGGCTCTGCTCGAAGTCGGCACGCAGGGCTCAGCCGCCAACTACTCGTCCAACCCGGTCACCCTGGACGACATCTTCTTCCGCATCGGAGGAGCCACGGCCGGCGAGGCCACCGACAGCTTTATCGACAATTCCAACTACTCGATCATCGACGACATGTGGGCCTGGAGGGCTGACCATGGCAACGGAGTCGGCTGGACCGACAACACCGCCGCGACAGGCCTGGTCGTCAACGGCAACGACGTGAGCGCCTATGGGCTGGCCGTCGAGCATTACCAGCAGACCGAGGTGGAATGGTACGGCCAGGGCGGCAAGGTCATCTTCTTCCAGAACGAAAACCCCTATGACCCGCCTACCCAGTCGGCGTGGATGGATGGTTCTACGGACGGTTACCCAGCTTTCGAGGTAATGCCCGGGGTCTCCACCTTTACCGGCTACGGCATGGGCAGTTACAGCTACTTCAACCAAGGTGTAGCTATCGAGAATGCAGAGGGCTTCGAAACCCCGGTCAACGCCGGTGACGTTTTCACTCACATATTCACTGTGTTCCTCAATGGGTCGGGGGGCATCGAATCGGTCATCAACGGGACGGGCGCGGCCGTCGACTCGTCCAACGGTGGGCCCTCGGACGTGGCCAGTTACAACTGACCCCCGAGAACGGAAAAAGGGGTTCGGGCTATTGCGTTTTGTGGGGTGGCTATTCCGCCCCTTGAGGAGCAATCACTTATGAAGGGGGTTGGAATCCGATGAAATTCGGTCTTGATTATTGGGGCCGCCTCTCGTCACCGGTACGGCGGCGCAAGGGTTGGCCGAGCTTTACCATCGTCGCCATGGTGGCTACTGGGCTGAGCAGCGTAGTCATCGCCGCCGGGGTGGCGACCGCACCCCCCGCCTCGGCCGGCACCCCGCCGGCACCGCCGTCCGGTTGGACGACCACGTTCTCGGACAGCTTTAGCGGGGCGGCCGGTTCTGGGCCGAACTACAACAACTGGTTCTACGACATTGGGACTGGCTTTGGCACCGGCGAGATAGAGCAGATGACCTCGTCCACGGCCACCTGCAGCGTGGATGGCAACGGCGACCTAAAACTCACTGCGATCGAGTCTGGCGGCAGCTGGACGTCCTGCCGGCTCGAAAGCACGCTCGACAACTTCTATGCACCGCCAGGCGGGCAGATGGAAATAGAGGCCTCGATCGAGCAGCCCAACCCACCGAGTGGTGACGGTCTCGGTTACTGGCCGGCGTTCTGGTCCCTTGGCTCGCCCGGGCGCGCCGGCGGGAGCTGGCCCACGGAAGGTGAGATCGACATGATGGAGGACGTCAACGCCTACAACGAGGCGTCCCAAACTCTCCACGATTCTGCCAACAGCCCCGGCCATGCCCTCATCGCGTGCCCCACCACCGGTTGCCAGAGCGGCTTCAACACGTATGCGGTGCTCATCAACCGGGTCAATACCTCGGCCGAGTACCTGGAGTTCATCATGGACGGCACGGTGGAGGACACCATCACTGAGGCCAGCGTCGGCACCGCCGCCTGGGAGGACGCCATCGACCACGGCTTCTACATCATTTTCGACCTGGCCATGGGCGGCAACTACCCGAACGGCGAATGCGGCTGCACCACTCCGACGTCGCCGACCGCCTCTGGCTACTCGATGCTGGTCAACTGGGTGGCGGTGTACCAAACCTCCTCCACATCCGGCCTCAACTGCAACGGCTACCAGGGAGCGGGCTGCAATGCCAGCCCCGGGACGCCGACGGCGAGCGGCGAGATCACTCAGGCCGGCAACTGCCTGGGCAATGCCAACAACCTGAACACCGAGGGCAACCCGATCGAGGTGACGGCTTGCAGCGGCGGTTCTGGACAGGCCGTCTCGTTGCTGTCCAATTCCAACATTGGGCTCGAGGGCGGCTGCTTGGACGTGGTGGCCGCCGGCACCAGTCCAGGGTCCGACGTCGACTGGTACCCCTGCAACGGCACCGTGGCCCAGGACTGGACGGTCGAGACCAACGGCGAGATCGAGAACCCCAACTCCGGGCTCTGCCTGACAAACCCGGCCAACGGATCCCAACTCGAACTGGAGGACTGCACCGGGACTTCGGACCAGGTGTGGTCGGTGCCGTCGGGCGGCAGCGGCACTACAACCACTACGACCTCCCCGACCACCACAACCACTCCCCGACCACCACAACCACGTCCCCGACCACCACAACCACGTCCCCGACCACCACGACGACCTCTCCATCGGGGGCCAACTGCGCCGCTTCGACCAGCGGCGAGACCGGCCTCGCTGAGCCCGGCTTCACCGCCAGCGCCCCCGTGCCCAGCGGGGCCTCGGGCGCTCAGAACCCGATTACGAACGCGGTCAAGGGCAACACCGCCGCAGGCCGGTTCACCACCGGGGCCGACCAGGCGGTGGGCGACGAGTACGTCGTCAACATGGGCAAGGCCGAGACCTTCAACGAGGTCGAGATGGCGGTGCCCGACTACGCCACGGACTACGCCCACGGCTACGAGGTCGAGGTCTCCTCCAACGGGTCTTCCTACAGCGTCGTCGCCACCTGTGCCGGCACCAGCACGCCCGAGGTGGTCAGCTTCCCGGCCCAGACGGCCCAGTACGTACAAGTGGTGCTGACAACGGCTAATCCCAGTTACTGGTGGTCGATGGAGTACTTCTACGTATCCAGCTCCTCGGGCACCACCACGACCACGGCAGCTCCGACGACGACCACAACATTGGCCAGCACGACCACGACGGCGGCCACGACAACAACCACCGCGTCGTCGGCCAACTGCACGGCGTCCACATCGGGGCAGACCCAGCTGAACGAGTCGGGTTTCACCGCGTCCACGGCCGACATGCCCGCGGCGAGCGGAGCGCAGAACGCTATTACCAACGCCGTCAACCACTCCGACCCCGACCGCTTCACCTCAGGGGCGGACCAGGCCTCAGGCATGACCTACGAGGTCAACATGGGCTCGGCGCAGACGGTGGACGAGGTGGACATGTACGTCCCCGACTACGCGGGCGATTACCCGCGCGGCTACAACGTCGAGGTGTCGTCCAATGGCACCAGCTGGACGACCGTGGCCAGCTGCACTGCCAGCGCACAGCCCACCATCGTGAGCTTCCCGGCCCGTACTGACCAATACCTCGAGGTCGTCCTCACCGCCGGTTCAACGACCAAATGGTGGTCGATCGAGCAATTCCTGATCTACGACAACTGAATTGCGCTCAGGGGGCGGCTCGGGGCGCAGTTCGGGCCTGCACGGGCTCCACGATCGCGTCAAAATGGCAGGTCGAACAGCCACATCCACAGCCCGAACGGCGAGAGCCCAGGAGTGCTCGTCGAGCACGCACTTCCAGCCTCAGTTGGTTCGAACTGCGGCTTGCTAATCCGCGGGATGGCGCCGCCATTCTCGTAGGTCGTAGCAAAACACAGGGTACAAACGGAGCCTCAACGAAAACTCTAGAGGAAGGACTTCCCATGTTCGACACGCAAATTCGCGACGCTGTCCGCCAAATGGTAGGCCCCTGGTGGGCCTTCTTGGTCGCTGGCATTGCTTGGTTCGTCATATCCTTCGTTGTGTTGCAAATGAGCCTCACGTCCGTCAGGGCCGTCGGAGTGCTGCTCGGGGTCATCTTCTTATATCGGCGATCGAAGAGTTCATGGCCGCATCCGTGGTTGGTAGTTGGGGTTGGCCGGCTGCTCCTGGGCATCCTTTTTTCGTCGCTGCCATATGGTCCTTCATCGACCCCGTCGGTACGTTCGTGTCCATTGCTGACGTGCTCGGGTTGCTCCTGATCTTCAAGGGGACGTTCGACCTCATTAGCTCGATCATGGGCCAACCGGTCAACTCGGTGTGGTGGCTTGGGCTGATTGCCGGGCTCCTCGAGCTCTTCCTCGGCTTTTGGGTATCGCAGCAATATTTCCCGGCTCGGGCGACGCTCCTGTTGCTTTGGGTCGGCCTTTATGCCCTGTTCAGAGGCATCTCCTCGACTGTGTTTGCCTTTCACCTTCGTTCCGCGGGGTGAGAGGCGTTTCGGTTGTGTTGAACGCCGGCCAGTCGAGGCCGACGTGGCATCCTTTCCGGATTTCGAAGGTTACACACCGGCCGTCCCCAACCGCCGACTCTCAGCCTTCAGCAATGTGGCCACTGCGCAACACGACTCAGGAAGCCCCGGCTCAACCAGGGTTTTCCACTGGCGCGACGGCTTAGATGTTTATGGGAGTATTTCATCATCGGCCAGATGGACGCGGCGATGCCGAAGGCATCGTCCCGAAGAGGAGGGTGCGAGCTGTCAGCTGCACTCGAATCAGGAGCCACCGCGGCGATTTGCCCTTTCAGGCTCGAGATCGAAGAGCAGCAACTCACTGACCTGTTCCGCAGGCTCGGCCCGACACGTTGGCCCTCGAAAGAGCTGGTCGCCGATCGCTTTCCGTTATCTCCGCTAGAAAGAAGTTGCCTAACTGCGCCGGCCAAAAAGTTGTTTTCATTGTTGCCCTCGACCGGGATCGCTTCGACACACGAGAAAGGAAAGGAAATCTTGACTTCCAACACTGCTGCCATGGAGGCAGATCTTGCGGTTAACCCTTTCATGCCGATATTGCAGAAGAGGCGATCGTCGACCTTGGACAAAGGATTGCGGCGTGGCGGCCGCCCGAGCGGGAGCCGGTCGATGACCAGTCACAGGGCGTGCAGCTGGCGACCGTTCGGCCAGACCATGCACCGGTTCTGATGTCCCCAACGCCAGCAGGCGGAGATGGCACTGTCCGAGCTCGTATCACGCGGTCAGTGGTCCCACTTTCGGCTGCCCTGAACTCTGAACTCGGCGCTAACGATCGATTGGAGTGGACATGGCCAAGCTGATCTATTCGGTGATTAGCTCGCTTGACGGGTACTTCGAGGACGCCGAGGGCAAGTTCGACTGGGCGGCGCCGGATGACGATGTGCTTGCCTTCGTCAACGATCTCGAGCGGCCGATCGGCACGTACCTATACGGGCGCCGGATGTACGAGACGATGGTGTTCTGGGAGACCGTGAGCACCGAGGCCGATGAGCCGGCAGTGTTCTGGGACTTTGCCGGGATCTGGCGGGCGGCCGAGAAGATCGTGTACTCACGGACGCTTTTGACGCCATCCAGCGCGAGGACTCGGATCGAGCGCGAGTTCAAGCCGGACGCCGTCCGGCAGCTGAAGCTGTCCTCGACGGCCGACATAACAGTCGGCGGCGGCGAGCTGGCCGGCCAGGTGATCGGCGCCGGGCTGGTTGACGAGTGCCATCTCTTTTTATGCCCGATCGTGGTGGGTGGCGGCAAACGCGCCCTGCCGGACAACGTCCGCGCGCAACTCGAGCTGCTCGATGAGCGCCGCTTCAAAAACGGCGTCGTTCATCTCCACTACGGCGTAAGCGTCCCATCATGACAACGTGAGGACTGGGCTCATCGAAAGTCCAGCCAGGTCGTCTGGCTGAAGCGATCGCCCTTGCGGAACCCCAGGCCGCGCACCGGGCGCACCCGGAACACGATCACGCGCCCACCGGCATCCCGATCGCTGAACGCCCCGTCGCGCACAATGAAGTCCCACGGACCGGTCGGGTACTTGACCGCGAACGCGGTCGCCACCGGCTGGAGCTCGGCGTCGTCGGTCACCTGCTCGGCCTGGCCCTCGAGCACGACGTCAAGTGCTCCCTCGACGAGGTCGCTACACCCGGTCGTCAGCACGCACGACGGGTTCTCGGCCAGGTTCCTGGCCTTGCGCTCCTCAGGCCCGGTGGTGAACCAGAGCGCCTCCGCGTGCCAGACGGCGATCAGAGGCGTGACGTGCGGTCGGCCGTCGGGACGGACGGTCGATAGCCAGAAGGTGTCGGCGGCACGTAACTGCTCAAGTCCGGCCACCCATGGCGTCGGCGTCGAGCCCGGCTCGCTGAACCCATGGATCTCCGCTGTCACGTCCTCCGCTGCCATCCCGTTCCCTCCCTCTCCGGATCGACAAGACCGGTTGCGATCTGCAAGTGACATCGCCGACCTTACCGAGACGACTCGGTCATCCGAAGGCGACGAGGCCCCTGTGCGCCCTGTTCGATAGTGCGCATGGCCGTAAGGCTGCCGAGGTACTTCCTTGGCGAGGGAACGGCGATATTTTCATTCGCTATCAGCCCTTCGGCCGGAGCGGGCTCTCGGGGCGAAGCTGTCCGTACTCGGCCAGGTCCAGGAGGGTGGCGGGAAGGCCCTCAGAGAGCATCTTGCGGCGCACCCGACCCAGCAGCCGCGCCATGACGACGCCTTCGATGCCGCGAAAGCCGGTGTGGTCCCATGTGAGGCAGGTACCGCCGGGTATCTCTTCGAGGCGGTTGGTGACGATGGTGGGCTCGTCGCTCTCCTTGTTCCGCCAGTCGTACTTGCCTCCTCATTTGAGGGCGGAGGTGGACGAACCTTGTGGAGCGACTTACGATCCTGGACGCGGGTCGGTCGTGGTCACCCGGCGACCACGACGCCGATCGTCGTTGAGGGCGATGTCATAGGCCACCCCAGGGTCGACGACCTCCAGCCTTCCGAGCCCCGTGGGGACGACCTCGACGTCGAGGCACCAGTCCGTGCTGGGCAGCCGGGCCCTGGTCCAGGACCGCCCGTCGCGCTCGAACCGCCCGACCACCTCCCAACCGAAAAATGGTCCCTCGCGCTCCTCGAAAAGCCAGGCCTGCGGGTAGTGGTCGTCGCGCCACGCCTCGATGCCCCGGAGCGTATTGGGGTCGATTCGGTAGTCCTCGGGACGGTACGGCGGGCGATACCACAGCGGGTCTTCGTCGCTCCCAACCCAGACGAGGGGCATCAGAAAGGCAACCGCCGCGCCGAAGACGTGCTCACCTCCCAACCGGCGGAACGACAGGCTTCGGCCACGGCCCGCGGCGAGAACAACGGCAGCGCCAGCCGCCGGCCGGTCGCCAGCTGCTGCAGTTGCACCGTCCGCGTCCTACCGGCAGCCCGAACGAAACAGCGCAGCTGCCCGCTATCGGCTCGGACCAGCTCACTTGCCGGGCCTCTACTCGGGCGGAGCCGAATCCGATCTGTGCCGACGTCGAGCCAGTCGGGGTGTCGCCAGGCCTTGACCCAGGTGACGACGACCGCGACCGTCAAGGCCCCGAAGATCACGGCGATCGCCACCCTCGCAACAGCACTCTGGTCCCGGATCAGCCCCGAGCACAGCGCCGCGACAAAAGCCACAGTCAAAAACCCGTAGAGACCATCACGCTGAAGTCGGCTCACGCCGACCGTCGTGATCTGGGCCGAAGACACCACCGGGTCATTGCCGGTCATGGGCAAACGGTAACGGACGGGCGGCGGGCGGCGATGCCAGCCAGATGGGATCTCGAGCGTGCCGGCCCGCTAGCGTGCGACGAGGGGTTGGTGCCATCTGTTTGGTGCGCCGTGGATAGCAAACGCTCGATCGCCTTGTTGCCAGGCCACGGCGGGCGGAACCGCAGAGGAAGGAGATGACGACGGGCAGGCAACGGATGATCAGCTTTCCGGCGGTTTCGTCGATTGAACCCAAAGGAGACAGGGATGGGGAACGATTTTGACAAGGCAAGCTCCGAGAGCGCTGCTGCCGCGACCGTGGGGGACGATCACCTCGTGGGCTCAGTGCCCGAGAGCAGCCTCGCCCGGCCCTCGCGCCGGCACCTTTTAATTGGGTTGGTCTCCGCCGGTGCAGGTGCGGCAGCCGGCGCGGTGGCAGGTGTTCAATCGGCGGACGCCTCTACCGGAAATTCGAACGATGTACAGCTCGGTGAGGTCAACAGCTGCAGCGCGACGACCGAGATAGAGACGAGCTCGGGTACCGGTCTCCTGGGGACTACTGTGACCGACGGCGAGAGCGGGACGGCGGGCGTGGACAACAGCGCTGGCGGCGGTCACGGCGCCTACGGCCGGTCCGAGAACGGCACGGGCGTCAAAGGGATCACCCTGGGCTACGGCCAGGCCGGCGTGAACGGGGTCGACTCTAGTAAGGACGGCGGCATCGGCGTTTACGGGACCTCGACCTGGGGCACCGGGGTCAAGGGGACCTCTGTTCATGCCGCGGGCGTAATTGGGACCAGCTCCGAGGCACTGCAGAGCGGTGTCGTGGGCCAGGGCAACGGCGGGGCCATCGGTGTCAGCGGTAGCTCGGACAGCCTGTACGGGGTCTTCGGCCTCACCCAAGGGGACACGCAGAGTGCCGTTCACGGCCACGACCAGAGCTCGACCGGCGGCTATGGGATGAGCGGGTTCTCCGATAATGGGACCGGGGTATTCGGGCTTTGCGGCACGTCCGGGCAGAGCGGCGTCTTTGGCAAGGACACGAGCTCCGATGGTGGTCATGGCGTCTACGGGACATCCGCCAACGGAGTTGCAGTAATGGCAGAGAGCAGCTCGGGTACGGCTTTATCGGTGCAGGGGGTGGTGAGCTTCTCACGATCGGGTTTGGCCACCGTTCCCGCTGGCAGGCTGACGCTTCGGGTAGATGTCGACGGGTTGACCACTTCGAGCCTGGTGCTGGCGACGCTACAACAGCTGGAAAAAGGGGTGCACCTCGCGGCGGCCGTCCCTGCGCCAGGGTCGTTCACGGTCCACCTGACTGCCGCCCCGACCACTCCGTTGAAAATAGCGTGGTTCGTGATCGACTAGCGGCGTCAGCGGGCCGTCCGTGTAGTCGCCGGCCCGCGCGGGGTCTCCTGGGTAGCGACGGCCCTAAGGGCAGCAAATGAGTCACGTTGAGTCAGCTCGTGGGTGTCGCTGGCCGCGAGCCTTCCTGGTCATTAGGGCGGCCAGTTGGGTGCGGGAGTGGACCTCAAGCTTGCGGTACACCTTTCCCAGATGGAAATCGACGGTTTTCGGGGAGAGGAACAGGTTCGCCGCGATTTCGCGGTTAGTACCACCAGCGGCGGCAGCGAGAGCCACCTGGAGTTCTTGGGGAGTTAGTTCCTGGATAGCATGTTCACGTACCGGGCGCAGACGCGCACCGGCGGCGTACAGTTCTCGGCGGGTGCGCAGGGCCCAGCATTGGGCACCGAGCTGTTCGAAGCCGCCAAGTGCCGCGACCAGGGCGTCGCGGGCTTCGCTGACGCGTCGGGCGCGGCGCCGACGTTCGCCGAGGCAAAGCATTGTCCGCGCCCGCTCAAAGACCGCATCGTCCTCATTTAGCCATCCGAGCGCTTCGGCGAAGTGGCCTTCGAAGCCCTCATCATCGGATAGAAGGCCACGGCATCGGGCAGACTCCCCGAGCGCCCAGCGACTGTCCGTGGCGCGCGCCTGACTTTCAAAAGTAGCAAGGGCTTTCTCCGCCGCGTCCGTGTCACCGCTTCTGGACAACGATTCGACGAAATCTGAGCCCCACTGGACGATATTGGGGTGCCCGAGCTGGAAGCGCTCCACAAGCCGGGAGAGCGGTTCCAAATGGGCGAGAGCGCGATCAGGGTTACCAAGTCCCAGCTCGAGCAGGCCAGAGACCGCTCTGACATAAACTTCGATCGAGCCGATGGTCAGCTCGCGAGAAATGGCGGCCGCTTCTGTCAAATGGGCGCGACAGTCGTCCTCCTTCCCAATTCCCGCTTCAACCCGGGCCAGGCAAACCAGGCTAAAAGAGGTCTCGTTACGGGCCCCGACTTCTTTCGAGATCCGCTCGGACTCCGCAGCCAGAGCGTAGGCGCTGGCCCATCGGCCACTTCGGTACTCGACTTCGGACAGGCAGGAAAGAGGAAACGTCAAGGCGGCAACGGCACCCTGGTCCCGCGCCGAGCCCACGACGTCCTGCAGGAACTGGCGCGCCTCGTCGTAGTCCTCCAGCCAGGTAGCGGTATGGCCGAGGCTCTGCACCAGGTGGAGGCGGAACGGGACAGGTGGCAAGCCATCGCGCCGGAACACTTCCCAGGCGGCTTCCAGGTAAGGGCGTGCTTCTCTTACCCGGCCGGCGAGGATCAGGGCGTTGGCGAGCGTTGTCTCAGAAAGCGCAGCAGCTTGTGGACCAGCTGCACGTGCGGTCTGCAAAGCGCGCTCCGCCAAGAGGAGCGTTTTGCCCACGTTCCCAGTTATGGTGCTGGCAATGCAGGCGTCCGATCTCATGACGGCCGCCCGCTGAGGGTCCAACGGCTCGATCCTGTCGGCCTCCTTGACAAGCTTGTCGATGTTGGCCTCCGGCGACCCGCGGAACATGTCTGCGAGTGCCGAGGTCCGCACGATATCGCTTCGGCAACCGGCGTCCTCCGTAAGGCTAAGCGCCTCGGCCAGAAGCTGCCCGGCCCGGTCGGGCTGCACCGTGGAGAGCAGGTCCAGGCCGGCTTCGTACAGACGGTGGGCGCGAGCTTCGGGGTCCGCAGACAGTCGGGCGGCTCGTTCAAAGGCCCGAGCAGCGGCAGCGTTGCCTCGGCGCAACCTGGCACTAAGCGCCGAGCGCTCGAGAGCAGCGGCGGCCACCTCGTCGTCGCCGAGGGCGGCCGCGGCGAAATGCCAAGCCCTGCTGTCCGGCGCACGTCGTTCGTCGAGCACTTCGGCCAAGCCACGGTGCGCGGCGCGGCGCGCCGCCGGCTCGGCTCCGTGGTAGACGGCGGCCCGAACCAAAGGATGACGCCAGGTCAGCTGGTCGACGCGGAGCGTTAGGAAACCCGCCGTCTCGGCTTCCTCGAGGGCACCGGGTTGGAGCCCTGTCCCCCTCATGGCCCGGAGCACCGGCGCGAGGTCGTCTCGGTCACTGGCGGCCGCTATCAGAAGGCTCGATTGCGCTTCGCGTGACAGGCGCTCGATGCGACGCTTATATATCGTCATGAGCCGGGGGCCCGCAGAAAGCGGCTCGTCGAGTGGCTCGGAGCCACTTTGTTGTGCCTCGGTAATTGTGAGCGGGATTTCCAGCAGTGCGAGCGGGTTCCCCGCGGCGACAGCCCGTATTTTGGCCGCCACAAGCGGTGACAAGTCGCGTGCCGCCAGATCGAGGAGGGCACTGGCCGTGGTTTCGTCGATGCCAGTCAAACGGAGAACCTCTATGCCGTCGAGGGAGAGCGCTGACGTTTCCCCCTCCCGGACCGCGAAGACCACGAAAATGCCCTCGGCCTGGAGGCGGCGGGCAACAAAAACGAGCGCCGCCAATGAGGGTCGGTCCAACCACTGAGCGTCCTCAATAAGTGACATCAGGGGCGCCGTTTCCGCGGCCTTTGACAAAAGGCCCAGAGTCGCTGTACCTATCGCCATCGGGTCACCGGGGATGGGTGGCCCAATGGCCAGCGCGCTCCGGAGAGCGGCTGCTTGTGGCTCGGGGAGTGCCCCCAGCTCGCTGAGCAGAGGTCGCAATAAGTCGGCCAGGCCAGAGAAGGCGAGCTCGGATTCAGACTCCATACCGCTGGCCCGTAGCACCGTGAAGCCCTCGGCCTCGCGCTCGGCATAGCAGAGGAGGGCGGACTTGCCAATACCGGCTTCCCCCGAGACGACCAGGGAGCGGCTGTTGCCTCGGCGCGCGCAATCGAGGAGGGCGTCGATGCGCCGGCGCTCGGCCTCTCTCCCCAGCATGACTGGAACGCTAGCTGCGCAGGACTGGGCCTTTTGGGCCCAATTGCGCACATGGGCCGGCCAGACAGACAGCCTCGCCGTCCGAGCGTCAGATCACTTCGGGCCGCTTGACGTCCTTGAAGTGCGGACCGGCGGTGACTTATCCATGGGCGGCGCCGGTGAAATTCGTGACCTTTCCCTTCGTGGTGATCCGCCCGATCGAATTGTTGGCGGAGTTGGCGAACCACAGGGCCCGATCAGGCCCGGCCGTGATCCCCACGGGCCCGTCGATGCCAGCGCCGGTGAAGTTGGTGATTTGTCCGCTGGTGGTGATGCGCCCGATCGAGTTGTCGCCATAGTTGGTGAACCAAAGGGCGCCGTCAGGCCCAGCGGTTATCGAGTCAGGTTCGTCGATACCGGAGCCGGAGAATAACCTGCCAGACCCACTGGTGGTGATCCGACCTATAGAGTTGCCGCCGTAGTTGGTGAACCAGAGAGCCTTATCCGGCCCGACGGTTAGGCCAGATGGCTCATCAAGACCAGGATCAGTGAAGACCGTGATCCTCCCATTCGTGGTGAGCCGGCCGATCGAGCCCTTGCTTGTCCTTGTGCCAGCGTTTGTCATCCATACGTCTCCGTCAGGGCCGGTTGTGATGCCGACCGGGTCGTCGATCTCCGCGCTGGTGTGGATGATGATCCTCCCGCTGGTGCTGATCAGGCCGAAGGAGCCGGGGTTGTAGCTATCGGTGAACCAGAGCGACCGGCCGGGCCCGTTCGTGATCCCGATAGGGTTTACCACCCCCGCGGCGGCGTAGTTGGTGACCTCTCCTTTGGTCGTGATACGCCCGATCGAGTTGCCGGCGCTGTTGGTGAACCACAGGGCTCCGTCAGGCCCGGCCGTGATACCCGCGGGGCCATTGATGCCGCCGCCTGTGAAAATGTTTACCTTCCCTGCGGTGGTGATACGCCCGATCGAACCACGGTTTGTTTTGTTGCCCAGGTCCGTGAACCATAGGGCTCCGTCGGGCCCCGTCGTGATATACGCGGGAACGACCAGCGTTGTGGTCGAGCTGGACGCCACCCGGCCGACCTCACCTGGGGCGGCGCCGGCGGAAGGGTCGGTCATCAGCTCACCGGAGATCAAGACGAGGCACGTAACGGCCGCCAATCTGACAGAGCCCATCCGTTCCCTGCTTCCTTCGTGCGGGCCAAATACCCTATGGTCAAGCGGATATTAGGCTTCGGCGCGCCAGCCGGGACCACGTACAGTGCAAAACTAGGCATTTTCCCGATGCTGGTCCTGCAGCGTCGGAATAGCCTGGCGGCCGTGACAACCGTCGCTCGAGGCCAGCGTGAAGCTGGCACCCGAACTTTGAGTTCTTGGTCGTTTTCAATAATCGCGCTGACTGTGGCCACGATAGTGCTTTTGGTCGCGACCAGCGCCGTCACCGATAACGAACCCGCCTGGGCAGCATTGCCTCCACCCACGATCAGCGACCTTCACGTCACAAACTTCAACCCGTTCGCCGCCCCAGCGGACGCCACTTTCGACACTACGAGTGCGACTTTCGCGCCAGAGGGTGCAGGTTTCGATTCACAGGGGTTCGACTTCATAAACCAGTTCACGAACAACGCCTTCACCTTGTCGGTGGACGGCTACCACCTGGACTTCGAACATACTTACGGCCTTTGTGGTGGCATGACTTATGCCGCGCTCGACACCTTTTTGGCGGGCAATGGTACAAGCACGCCTCCAGGGTCACAGACCGGGAGCTTGTCCTTGGGCCCTGGTTTGTTGAGCCCGCCTGAGAGCGGGCCGGTCTTTGAGTACCTGTACACGCGCCAGCTCGACAGCCTCGAGGCCAGCAACTTCGGAGCCGTGAGGGAAATGCTTCATATGATGGTGTTGGACCCCTACGAGTCTGAGCGCGAAAGGGAGACGAGCCATTACTTCGGAGGGATAACGCGATCGATAAACGCCGGGCAGCCTGTCCCGTTGCTGCTCGTAGAGGCGTTGAACCCCAGCCAGGTCTTCGATAACCACCAAGTGCTGGCGACCGGTTACTTCTATCGTGGAGGTCCTCAGGGACAGCTTGTAGTGCAGGTTTACGACCCGAACTTCCCGGGTCGTTTCATGTACCTGAACACTCACAACACTTACAACGATGAGGCCCAGTACCCGAGTGAGATCGAGACCTACGACGCCGCCGGCAGCGAATATTCAGGCCTTCATTTCTATGGGTTCTTCACGACTCCCTACAGCTATGTTGCACCACCGTGGGCGCTGGCGAAGCCGACTGGGAACCTGATTAATGACCCTGGCGGCGACTGGACAGACTCCACCTGGAACCTGACGACCTCGACTGGCGGGGCTCCGCCGGGGTCAATCGAGACGCCTAGTTCGGAACTCGGCCAACCCGCCGGCGGGTCGTCGGTTATCGCCCCACCCGATTGGACGCCCACCGGGAGTCTTACCGTCGTCCAGTACGCCGCGCCGCAGAAGCGCCGGCCGGGCCTGCGCGCGAGCCTGGCTTCTTGAGCACCGCGTACGGCGCCGCCATCGACGGCGGTCAAAACTACTTCGCTGGCGGTCCGGCCAACAGCGCCAGCGGGGCAACTCAGGTCATCAACTTGGATGACGACTCCGCACTAGGCGCGCTGATCGACGCTGGCCAACAGGTCGCCACGCTGAGCGCTGACCTCGGGGGGAGCGGCACCGATCCCGCGGAGATGACGGTCATGGCGGGCTTCCAAAGCGCCGCCGGCGCTGCGCTCGGGCGTTTCTCGATCGGTCCAGTCAGCGTCACTGATCGCCATAACCAGACCGAGCTGTTGGCGCGCAGCGCAGCGGCGCTGATCCCGAAAGGGACTCGGACGATCGACATAACAATGAGCGCCAGCGGCGGTGCCGCCAACCAGTACAACGCGGCCTTCGCAGACAACCTTTCGTTGACTATCGCAACGAACCAGGGGATTTCTGTGCCGGGGCCGATACCCACCGTCCCCGTTACCATCCGGAAGCTGTGACCGATTAGATGGCGACTCTCCCGCTTGCGCCGTACGGCTCTTCGCGAGGCTGAGCTGAAGTGCGCCTAGTCCGGGAGAGCTACAGGGCATGCCTCCTAATATCGCTGGCGTTTGTGGCCATACTCGTGCCACTCTCTGCGACCACGCTCGCCGCCGTGCCACCCGGCGTGGTCGGCGTTGGGCATGGCAGCGCCGAGGGGATCGACGTCGACCTCGGACACAGTTCTTCGGGCGATGTCGACTCGACGAGCTCGTCCAATTACCAGGTCGAGCTGAACTTCACTTTTTCCATCGCCAAGGCGGGCGAGATTGCCGGTGGCGGCAGCGGCAGCTATACCGATGCCCACTGGCACCTCTACGGCGTCAACGGCCAGGACGGGCCCTTCGACTGCGACCCGCCCATTACCACCGAGCCCTTCTCTGTCGACGTCAGTGGTCACGCGAGCGGCGGCGAGGCGCACCTCTCGCTCTCGTTGCCCGACGCCACCGAGACGAACGCTGATTACGATTGCGGGGCCAGCTACACCGGTTACGCCACCACTTCGCACATCATGTCGGGTTCACTGTCGCTCGTTGGCGGCGACAACTTGAGTTTCCCGCTAGCGGCGCCGTCTTCGTTCACAGTGCAGAAGCGGACCAGCACTGGCAGCGGGGACGACACCGAGAACGATGAGCACATCTGGTCGTTCTCGTTCACACCTCCGACCTCTCAGGGCCACGGCACCTCGGGCTCGGGCCGGGGTGCGACCCGGCACCTGCGCCCTCTCTCTTGCGAGCGTTTCAGCCCACCCGTCGCCTGCCCCCGCTGGCCAGCCCGTCACGGTGAGCTTCCACATGTCGCACCCTGCGTACGCAAGCCTGCTCGTCGAGCGGCCGGGCGGTGCGAACGCTATCGTTGCCGCGCTCAACTTGCCTGCCGGCAACGACGTGCTGGTCTGGGGTGGATGGTCAGGGACGCTCCCGGCCGAGAAGGGCCGCTACCAGCTAACCGTCTCCGCGCAGGGCTGCAAGGTGACTCGCACCGGAGGTACCGTCCTCACGGTCACATGACGCGAATGCCTCCCCGCAGGCTCTCCCGGCGCCGGAAGGTCGTGGTGGGCAGGCAACTTGTAGGTAGGGACGACAAGGTAGTGATCACGCGAAAAGACGCTTGCTCCTCAGAAAGCCGGCCCTGTGGCCAAAAACGTACCTGACCCGGCCAGCAGTTCGTTGCCAGCGCCGTTGGGGCCGAGAAAGCCCGTGATCGTCCCAGCCTCCAACGCAAATGACAGATCCGTGACCGCTGAGACCTCACCGAAGCGCTTGGTCAACGACTCGGCTGTGACGACCGTCGTCATCCGCGTGGCCGACCGTTGAACGGGACCGCGAAGTCTTGGTAGGTGTCCCGCCCCACCTCGCTCGGGAGATAGGTGATCCGCACGCCCAGATCGGCCGGCGAGTATGTCTGGCTGCTGCTCGCTCCACGCCTCCAGCGATCGTGAGACCACTTGCCAGTCGGCGCCGTCGATCTGCCCATCACCGATCTTCACGAACGCCTCCCGGTGGGCGGCCTCGGCGCGCAGGGTCAGCTCCGGGCAGCGGGCGGCGAGTGCTTCCGCCTCGTCTGCTGGGACGGGACGGCACCACTCCATCGGGCCGTCGCTGTCCTCGCTGACTTCCCCCCAGAAGATACAGAAGAACGTGCCGGCGCGTCCCGGTATCTGTGGCAGCTGGTAGTGCCGGAGCAGGGCGATGAACTCCTTGCCGAACGCCCATGCCCGATCCCGCCGGCGACGTTGCGCTTCAGGCACAGCAGGCTGCGCTCGGGCATCTCCCTCGTGCTGACCTCGTACACAACGGACCTCTTTCCGCTCAGCTCGTCGATCAGGTATGCGGCGAGCGCGCGGCGGGACGTGTGCTCGGCCTCGGTTGCAGCCCAGACCTCGCGGACACGCTCCGCCGCCTGGACCGGCTCGAGCGGCAGGATCGCCTTGATCTCCGCCAGCGGGACCTGCAGCTGGCGCAGCGCCACGATCAGGCGTGCCTGCTTGAGCTGGCCGGGCTCATAGAAGCGGTAGCCAGAGTCCTCATCCACCCGTGCCGGCGGCAGCAGACCCAGCTCGTCATAGAGCCGCAGCGCCTTGGCCGATAGCCGCGAGTCTCTGGCGAACTCTCCGATGCTCATCTGACCCACGTGCTCGCTCCTCATCGACATGACAGTTACCGGACAAGTCTGCGGCTTCCCCCAAGGTCAAGGTCAAGCCGCCGCGTCGAGGAAAACGTGGATCGGTATCCCCCGGAGCTAGCCCGTGGTGCCGGTCACCCGCCCCTTGCCGATCACCAGCGCCTGCTCCGCCGACGGCGAGAGCCGCAGCTGAGCCTGCCGCAGCTCACGCACGTTCGGGCCCGCGGATCGTCAAACGCCGTGACCGGCGGCTCCTGAGCGACGTTGCGCCCCTTTTCCCGCCTGTACCCGCCCGGCGAAGTAGTCGTTTGACTAGGGATTTGCAGAGGTGCCAAAGCTTGAGAACTCTCTACGTAGGTAGGTCCACCCGAGGGGACTCGAACCCGTGCGGGGAGGTTGTTCGTCAGCGGGGCCTCGTCAAAGAGTTGGGCAGAGTTCGGCGAGCACCTTGAGAGCATGTCTCGGCACGACCAGAGTGACCGGCTCCTGAACACGTGCCCTACAGTCGCGACGTGCCGCCGCACCGCGATCTTGCCGCGTTCCAAGAGCGAGCAGCCGGCTACGAATATGGTTGGCTCGGCAATCTGCACCACGAGATAGCACATCGCACGGCGGCTCTTGCCCTCGACCCCCCGGCACTCCGCAGCGGAACCTCACGTCGGATGCGGGACCGGCTACCTCCTCCGCCCTCTAGCCAGCCGTTCCCCGAAAACTATCGAGCTCGTGGGAGTCGACCCCGCACCCGCGATGATCCAGGCCGCCAAAGCCTCCTCTAGTGACGAGCGGCTCACCCCTGCCGTTGGGCTGGCCGAGGGCCTCCCCTACCCGGAAGGTTTTTCAACCTGGCCGTGAGCACGACCTCGTTCGACCATTGGAGCGACCAGCAGGCCGGGCTCGCCGAGTGCGCCAGAGTCCTGCACCCCGGGTGCCTGCCGGTGCTGGTCGATTAGTTCTGCCGTTGATGACCCCGACGCTCCTCGCCGGGCGGCGGGGCAAAGCCCGCACGAAACCGGGGCGACCCGGCTGTGCCGCAGCAGGCTTCCAGTCACAAATGGCATGATCTCTACGCCGTCATCATCAAAGCCGCCGTCGCCACCAGGTACGTGCCGTCGCTCGCGAGCGACATCGGCGACTGGATGGAGGGCTGCTACGAGGCAAGGCGTCAAAGTGTGATCAGGTCTGTGCTCGACCGACGTCTCGGCCGCGAAGCCGCAGCATACGGGCCGCTCGTGCGTCCGCGCCACTCCCATTGTCGCGAGAATCGACACTGCCTACGATCCGTCTGCACGACCTTCGCCACACGCACGCCTCGATCCTGCTCAAAGAAGCCGTTCCGCTCAAAGTCGTCAGCGAGCGGTTAGGCCACGCCAACCCGGCGTTCACGCTGTCCGTTTACCAGCATTTGCTGCCAGGTATGCAAGCGGACGCCGCCAAGGCCTTTGCCGCGGCCGTGTTCGGATGAGAGAAGGAGCCGTGATCCCCACTCGACAGCTGAGACTTTTGCGGAGGTCTCGGGCCAGTTCGAGCTCAGGCTTTGATGACGCTCGGTCGGCGTACGCCTAAGAAACCTCGGCGCGAGCACCGTCAAACACAGGCCGCGCGATGATAGTCAACAACGGCGCCTCAGCTTTTGCCGTCATGGATCACGAGACCCGTTGAGCCGAGTTCTACGAAGCTCCCCTCGTTCAGAGCAGCGACGACGGTTCCAAGGTTATCGGCGAACAAGGCGAGCAAGTCTTTGTTGGAGATGTTGCCCGTAGCTACCACCAGCAGCCGATGAGGTGAGTGCCGGAGCAGGTGGGTGTCGCGGAAGTCACGATCCTTGGTGACCACAACCCGCTCTTCCTGATCGGCCAGCGTGGCAAGCGCCGCGTCGGTTGTCCGGTTACCCTCTGGGAGCTGCGACGTGTGAACTACGTCGTGGCCAGCCGCACGCAAGAGCTCCGCGAGATTCGCTGGCAACTGCGTGTCGATCAGGAACTTCACGCAGCGCCGAGCGGTACCACTCGACGTTGGCCTGACACCAAGGCACCAAACTCGAGGGCAGCCAAGAGATCGTCACGCTCGAGGTCGGGAAAATCCGCGATGATCTCGCCGATGGTCATACCAGAAGCCAAGAGCTCTAAAAGGCTCTCGACCGGATAGCGCAGGCCTCGCACTATCGGCTGTCCGTGACAGATCGAGGGATCAACGGTAATCCGCTCGAGCCTCGACACGCCCATAAGCGTACCGTGACTCGCCTCTCCCTCGTTGCCCACCAACACTCGCAGCAGGCAGGACACGCCTCACCGTTAGCTCTCGATGTGCCCACCACGCACATCTGTTACCTTGCGGGCAACAAAGACCATGCCATCCACGACGCATCTGTCGATCGGGCCGTCCCGCGGGGTCCTCAAGGCGGCTCAAACCGGCGTCCCGTTAGAACTCGTTAGAAGATCCGTTAGAAGTCGGGGCGGGAGATAGAGGAAGCCCTAGCCGAGCACCGCTCTGACCAGGGCTTTCTTGGTGGCGGGGGCTGGATTTGAACCAGCGACCTCTGGGTTATGAGCCCAACGAGCTACCTGACTGCTCCACCCCGCTGATAACAGCATACCAGCTGAGCCTGAGTGCTGGCCGGGGCGCGACTGGTCCCCGGTTTGGGCTTAGGCGCTCATCGAAGGCAGCCAGGAATCTCGGGTCGCCTCGTAGGCGCCGATGTCGTCAGCGAAGCGCAACGTCAGGCCGATGTCGTCCAACCCTTCCAGCAGCCGTCGCTGAGTGAAGGGGTCGAGGGGGAAAGTGGTCTCGATCCCGGCCGCCGGCGCCTCCAGGGTCAACCGCTCGAGGTCGACGGTGATCTCGAGTGACGGGTCCCGCGTTACCGCCTCCAGCAGGGCCTGCCCGACTTCGGGGTCGACCAGGACGGGGAGGAGCCCGGCCTTAGTGGAGTTATTGCGGAAGATGTCGCCGAACTGAGGTGAGACGACGGCCTGAAAACCGTAGTCCATGAGGGCCCAAACAGCGTGCTCTCGAGAGGAACCGATGCCGAAGTTGACCCCGGCCACCAGGATGGTGGCGCCGGCGTGCTCAGGTTTGTTGAGCACAAAGTCCCTTTGGTCCCGCCACTCGGAGAACAGTCCCTGCCCGAAGCCCGTCCGCTCCACCCGCTTCAGCCACGATGCCGGGATTATCTGGTCGGTGTCGACGTTGGCCCGGTTCAGGGGCACGGCTTTGCCGGTTATTACTCGTATTGGTTTCATTGGAGATCCTCCGGAGAAGCGAAGTGCCCGGCGATGGCGGTCGCCGCGGCGACAGCAGGTGACACCAGGTGAGTGCGCCCACCCCGCCCCTGGCGACCCTCGAAATTACGGTTGGAAGTGGAGGCGCACCGTTCGCCGGGAGACAGTTTGTCGGGGTTCATGGCCAAGCACATCGAACATCCGGGGTTACGCCATTCGAAACCGGCGTTAATAAAGACGTTGTCCAAGCCCTCTTTTTCGGCCTGGACCTTGACCTGCCCCGAACCAGGCACGACCAGAGCCCGTATACCGGGTGCCGTTTTTCGCCCTTCCAATACAGAAGCGGCCGCCCGTAGGTCTTCGATCCGGGCGTTTGTACACGACCCGATGAAGACGGTGTCAACTTTGACCTCTCGCATGGGTGTGCCGGCTTGTAGCCCCATATAAGCAAGAGCCCGATGACCGGACTCTTTAGCTGCAGCCTCAGAAAAGCTCTCGGGGTCAGGTACGGCTTCGTCGAGGCGCACCACCTGGCCCGGGTTGGTACCCCATGTGACGTGCGGCGCCAGTCGAGCCGCATCGATGTCGACCTCCCGGTCGAACTTGGCATCGCCGTCGGTCAGCAGAGAGCGCCAGCTTTCCAGTGCCTTTTCCCATTGTTGCCCCTTCGGGGCAAACTCTCGTCCCTCTACATAGGAAAAAGTCGTGTCGTCAGGCGCCACCATCCCCGCCCGGGCTCCGGCTTCGATCGACATATTGCAAACGGTCATCCTTCCTTCCATGGAAAGAGACCTGATAGCCGAGCCCCGGTATTCGATGACGTGGCCGATGCCGCCGCCGGTCCCGATCCGGCCAATGATGGCCAGGACTATGTCTTTGGCGGTGACACCGGGTGGCAGTTCTCCGTCGACGGTAACTGCCATGGTCTTTGGCCGTGCTTGGGGGAGGGTTTGGGTGGCGAGGACGTGCTCTACTTCGCTCGTCCCGATACCAAAAGCGAGCGCCCCAAACGCACCGTGAGTCGAAGTGTGGCTATCTCCGCACACGATGACCATGCCGGGTTGGGTAAGCCCGAGTTCGGGACCGATTATGTGGACAATGCCCTGGTTGGCATGCCCCATGGGGAACAGGCGGATACCGAACTCCGTACAGTTCGCCGCCAGGACCTCTATTTGGCGAGCCGAAATGGGGTCGGTAAGAGGCTGGTCGAGGGCAGTAGTGGGGACGTTGTGGTCCATCGTGGCGACGGTCAGGTCGGGTCGTCGCACCGGGCGGCCGGCGAGGCGCAGCCCGTCGAACGCCTGCGGCGAGGTCACCTCGTGGACGAGGTGGAGGTCGATGTAGAGCAAGTCCGGTTCTCCTTCGGCCGACCGGACAACGTGGTGCCGCCAGACCTTTTCCGCCATCGTCGCTGAGGAGCCAGAACCGCTCATGTATGGGCCTCCTTCCTGAATCGTCCCACATAGTGAGATATCATCTCGATATGGGAGACAGCCTACAGGGTGCCAGTTCGCTCGGCAAGGCTGTTTCGGTCCTGGACAGCCTGGCTGCAAAAGGGCCTTTGAGCCTGGCCGGCCTCGTCTCAGCCACCGGGATGCCGAGAGCCACCGCGTACCGGTTGGCCACCGCCCTGGTCGCGCACGGCCTCGTTGACAAGGGGTCAGACGGTACCTATCGCCTGGGTGGACGGCTGGTTGAGCTGGGCCGCCTTGCCGGCCAGCGCCGGCGGGGGCTGGCTGAGGCGGCCACGCCCGCGCTCGAGCGGCTGCGGGACGACACGGGCGAGAGCGTGCAGCTCTTCGTGGCTGAGGGAGGCCGGCGAGTATGCGTCGTCTCCCTCGAGTCGCCCCACAGCCTGCGCACCATCGTTGCGGTAGGGGCGTCGCTCCCCATGGAAAAGGGGTCGGGTGGGCGGGTGCTGGGCGGCGACCCCGAGGCTCTGGCCCAGGGATGGTGCCAGAGCGTTGAGGAGCGCGAGGTTGGTGTGGCATCGGTAAGCGCTCCGGTTTACCTGGACGGAGCCGTAGTGGCGGCCGTTTCGGTGTCCGGGCCTATCGAACGGACGACGCGCGAACCGGGGGAGCGCTATGCACCCCTGGTCGTCGCCGCAGCCGGGGAGGTGTCCTCGGCCCTCCGCTAACCGTCGAAGGGCCCACCATAGGCTGGGCTTTCGGCCTCCGGCGCCCGTCGTTAGGGATTACCCGCCCTGGGCCAGCTCCGCGCACGCGTCGCGCAAGATCGGCAGAAAAACGCCAGGTTGCGCCACCACGGCATCGTGGCCGCCGTCGACCAGGTACCGGCGAGCGCCGGGGATGAGGGCGGCCATGGCTTCCTGTCGCGACGGCGCCACCACGGTGTCGCCCGTCGTAACCAGGACGGCCGTGGGCACTTGCAGATGCGGTAGCCAGCGGCTGCTGTCATAGGCATTGAGGGCCGCTCCAGCCTCGATGAACGCGGCCAGGTCAGAAAGCGACCGCTCGGCCAGCGCCCACTCCATCGGGCCCTGGCTGACCTTATTAGGTGACCGCTCGGTCACGATCCCTTCGCCCGCGGCGTCAAGTACCTGCGCTCCT
Source organism: uncultured Acidimicrobiaceae bacterium (assembly GCA_963749305.1). Taxonomy (GTDB): domain Bacteria; phylum Actinomycetota; class Acidimicrobiia; order Acidimicrobiales; family Palsa-688; genus Fen-671. The sequence continues at coordinate 431,751 of CAVVMN010000004.1, read as the reverse complement.
TGATGGGCATGTTCGTCATGCCCCAACCGCCGTTCGCGCTCCACCTTTTTGTCGTGGCGGGCGATGCGCCACGACAAGAAGCGATGGGCGGTGCCGGGCCACTTCCGGGCCGCCGCCCCACCAAGTTTGCCGGCCACGTGTACCGCGGGCCGAAGCTTGACCCGCCTGGCGAACGACGCCGCCGTGGCGCACAGCACCAACCCCTGCACTACCTCACGATGTCGCCTCGCCAGCACCTGAGCTATTGCGCCGCCCATCGAGTAGCCGACCACGATGGCCGGGCTTATCGACAGCTCATCGATGAGGGCGGCCAGGTCGTCCGCGCAGCCCTCGACGGTAAAAGGGGGAGCCCCGCAACCCTCCCGGCCATGGCCGCGCAGGTCCGGGGCCACGGCACGGAAGGAGCGGCCAAGGAACTCGAGTGACCCGTACCAGTTGAGTGCGGCCGTGGCCATCCACCCGTGGAGGAGCAGTACGGCGGGGGCCTGAGGGGGCCCCTGCATCTGCCAGGTCCAGGTGCGGACCCCCCTTTCCGGTGAGATCACTCCGCCCTGCGGGTGAGCGGCAGCGCTACGCATTTCTTCAGTTGTGATGCCGCCTCCAAAGGTCTGGCCGGGCATGGCCATGTTAGACGCAGGAGAAAATGGCCCTCGTAAGGCGCCGTGGAACGGCCCGCCGCGCCATGCCGACGACCTGGGTCGTTGGGAGCGGCGAGACCAGCACAAGGGCTTGATCCTCAGGCGCTATCGAGGTCGGCGCCGGCCCATGGGCCGATCACGGTCGTGGCCACAATGCCCTCCCCTCGGCCCTCATCTCCGCGGTCGACATTGGCCAGCAACCCGGTAGCCCTCTGGCCCCGCCCAGGTGGCGGCCTCCCGCGCAATGTGAGCCGGGTAACGCCAGCGGAGCAACTGGCGTTCTGTGGCGTCGTATCCTTCTCCGAGCTCGAGAAGCGAAAGGGCGAGCTGGCGTGCCCTGCGTAGCTGCTGCTCGCTGGCCGGGAGGCGCAACTGCTCCTCCTGCCAGGCGGCGTGGCGCGCCTGAAGGGCCGGCGAAACCCTGGCCAGCTGGGCGCGGTTGAGTGGCGGCATCCGCCGCCGCACTGAGAGCTCCTCAGGGCCTGAGATCTGGGCCAGGCCGAACTGGACGGTGCGGTTTATCGAGCGCACGAAAGGGGAGTGCCTGCCGCTGCGGTCCCCGAGGCCAAGCGACCGGGCCGTTTCGCCCAGGTCGAGGTCAAAGCCCTCGGGGCTGTACTCAAAGCCGGCGGCCAGCCGGCGAAGAAGCCAAGTTGTCGAAGGGCCCAAGAGACCTAACCAATAATCCTCAACGTAACTCGACCTGGGGTCGTGGCCCATATGGTCCAGAACGTCGTCGGGCCAGGGCCGGACGTGGAGAACCTCTGGGGCGAAACAAAGTTGTCGTTGCACGGTGGACCTCCCGGGCATCCCGAACGCATTAAAGGGGGAAGTGAGGACCTCGGGCTCTAAGCCTATCTCATGCCATTTCATATAACAAGAGGTATTACGAGCGAGACGTATGCACTACAGCTCCCCGCCTTCCGGGTGCAGTACATGTAGCTCGGCGTAGAAAACGCAGACTTTCGACTCAGAACACGACCAGAAATCAGAAGGTCGCCCAGAAAGGCCTGACTACGGTCTCCGCCTTCTGGGTGCGCTTCAGGTAACTCGGCGTAGAAAACGCCGGGTTTCGACTTGGATCGCGCCGAGAAATTGAAAGCGCGCCCAGAAGCCCCCTGCTTGGGTGCCCACCGCCGCAAGATGGTGGTGACCGTGCTGGTCCGACCGCCTTCAGGCGTAGATAGGCAAAGTTAAACCGCTCAGCGCCGGCCTCGGCCCTCGGCCTACCGCGCCGCCGGCAACGGCGTCTCCGCCGCCAAAGGGTCGTGAGCGCCGCCGGGCCCGTTGCCATTGGCGTCGTCTCGAACTGACGCTCTCACGCCGGCCCCGACCCCGCTGGCCGCCTCGCCGGCCGACACCTCCGAGATGTCCAACGCTTTTGGCGCCCACTCGATGGCCTTGAAGATCGACGCCGCGATCCCCGGCCCGTCGAGCCCGAGCTGGCCCAGGATCCGGTCCGGCTTCGAGTGGGGGATGTACGCCGTCGGTACACCCAGGTTGAGCACGGGAGGGCTCTGGCGGTTGGCGTTGAGGTCGGCGATGGCGTCGGCAATGAAGTTGCCGGCGCCGCCATTGCGAATGCCGTCCTCCACGGTTACGACGAAGGCGTGCTCGCCGGCGTCGGTGACCATCACGGGGTCGAGCGGACGGACCACGCGGACGTCCCACAGGGTCGCCTCTACGCCCTCGTCGGCCAGCAGCCCGGCGGCCTCCTCGGCCGGCTCGAGCATCTTGCCTACGGCCAGGATGCAGACCGACCCGTCGCCCTTGCGCACCAGGCGGGCCGACAACCCGCGACCGACCTGGTCCGCCGGCACCTGCCTGGCCGCCGTCTTCGGGTAGCGGACGACTGACGGGCCGGACAGTTCGAGCGCCGATCCGAGCATGACCTTCAGTTCCTGGGCCGAAGAGGGGGCAAATATGGCCATACCCGGGATCTTCAGGCAGAGGGCCATGTCCAGGATGCCGTGATGGCTGGCCCGTCGTCACCGGTGATCCCGGCCCGGTCCAGGGCGAAGACAACGGGCAGACCGTGCAGCCCGACGTCCAGGTTGGCCTGGTCGAAAGCACGGCTGAAGAAGGTCGAATAAACGGCCACCACCGGCCTCAGCCCGCCCATGGCCATGCCGGCGGCCGACGTGACGGCCGCTTGCTCTGCGATCCCGACATCGAAGAACCGGTCCGGCCAGCGCTGGCCGAAAGGTATAAGACCTGTCGGACCGGGCATGGCGGCCGTAATTGCCACCACGTCGTCCCGCCTGTTTGCGATTTCGAGCATCGCATCGCTGAAAGCGAGCGTGTAACCCTTGATGGCTTTGGCCGATTCGGTCGGCCCCGTTGCCGGGTCGAAGGCGCCGGCGTCGTGCAGGCACTTTTCCTCGTCGTCTTCGGCTGGCCCGTAACCGCGCCCTTTTTGGGTCACGACGTGGACCACGATCGGCCCGTTGTGGGCCGCGGCCTGACGAAAAGCTTGCTCCATGCCGGGGATGTCGTGCCCGTCGAGGGGCCCCACGTAGCGGACCCCGAGGGTCTCAAAAAAGGCCGGCGGCTCTATTACCTCTCTGATCGCTGAATAAAACCCTTGCAAGCTCGAGTAGGCGAGGCTCCCGACTTTCGGCAGGTCCCGCACTTTGGCCTCCACCCGACGCCGGGCCGAACTGACACCAGGGTGGAGTCGTAGACGCGTGAGGCTCTCGGACAGGCGCGACACGGTGGGAGCGTAAGAACGCCCGTTGTCGTTGAGGATCACGATCACCCGGGAGTCGCTGTGGCCCAAATTGTTGAGGCCCTCATAGGCCATTCCGCCGGTAAGGGCACCGTCGCCGACGACGGCCACGACGTTGCGGTTGGGGTTGTTGCTGCGCCTCACGGCGGCGGCGAGGCCATGTGCGTAACACAGCGCCGTCGACGCGTGGCTGTTCTCGACCCAGTCGTGCACCGACTCGGCTCGCGACGGGTAGCCCGAGAGCCCTTCGGCCTGGCGCAGCGTAGTGAACATCTCGCGCCGCCCGGTCACCAGCTTGTGCACATAGGCCTGGTGGCCCGTGTCCCAGATGACGTAGTCGCGGGGCGAACTGAAAACGCGGTGCAACGCCAGCGTCAGTTCCACCACACCCAGGTTGCTGCCCAGGTGGCCGCTGTTCGCTGACGACACCGCGTGCACGATGAAGTCCCGGATCTCCGCCGCCAAGGTTGTCAGTTGCTCGTTGTCGAGCCGCCGGAGGTCGCTAGGCCCATTGATCGTTTCCAGGATCACCCCTAAACGGTACCTCGTGTTAACCGGCTGCGCCCGCGCCGCCCCGACGCGGCGCATACCCGCGCCAGTAGCGTGTCTCGGCAATGACACCCACTCGAGCAGCCGCGCCATTGATGGACGAGGGCCTTGTCGCCCGGGTGCTTCAGGAGGCTTTGGCCACAGGCGGCGAGTTCGCGGAAGTGTTCGCGGAGGACAGGCGGGGTTCGCTGGTCGCCCTCGACGACGGCCGGGTGGAGGACATCAGTTCGGGCCACGACCGCGGAGCCGGCATCCGGGTTGTGGTCGGCAATACCACCGGTTTTGCCCACACCGCCGACCTTTCGGAACGGGGCTTGCTGGCCGCCGCCGACGCCGCCTCAGCCGCGGCGCGAAGTGGTGGGGCCGGCACGCGACAGGTGGCCCTGTCCCGGTCGGCCCCTCCGAGCCCGTCCCCGGTCGGGGTGCTGCCGGCCGACGTCGCCAAAGCGGACAAGGTCGACCTCTTACGCAGGGCGGACGCTGCCGCTCGCGCCGCAGGTGGCGAGGTCAGGCAGCTGAACGCCAACTACCGGGATAGCCGGCGCCAGGTCCTGGTGGCCAACTCCGACGGTGTTCTCGCCTCCGATGACCAGGTGCGCGTGCGCTTCGGCGTTGCTGCCGTGGCCAGTGGCGATACCGGTATGCAGACAGGAAGCGAGGCGGTCGGCGCCACCATGGGTTTCGAGCTGTTCGACCAGCGTGACGTCGAAGCGGTGGCCCGCTCGGCGGCCGAAAGAGCACTCTCGAAGCTGAAGGCCCGGCCGGCCCCGTCGGGCACGATGCCGGTCGTGATCAAGTGCGGCACCGGGGGAGTACTGTTCCACGAGGCCTGCGGGCACGGGCTCGAGGCCGACCACATCGCCAAAGCGGTCTCGGTCTTTACCGGGCGGGTAGGCGAACAGGTGGCCAGCCCGCTCGTCACCCTCGTTGACGACGGGACGATGAGCCACCAGTGGGGCGCTATGGCCGTCGACGACGAGGGTCATCCAGCCGCTCACAACGTCTTGATCGAAAACGGGGTGCTGACGGACTACATGTGGGATTGGCTGCGCGCCCGCAAAGAGGGCAGAAGTTCGTCCGGTAACGGCCGCCGGCAGAGTTACCAGCACTTGCCGATGGTCAGGATGACCAACACGTTCCTCATGAACGGCCCCGAGAGCCCGGAGGAGATCATCCGCCAGACCCCGCGGGGCGTCTATGTAGCCCAGCTCGGTGGCGGCCAGGTCAACACCACCACGGGCGACTTCGTGTTCGGCATGACGGAGGCCTACCTGATCGAAGACGGGCAGCTCACGGAGCCCATACGCGACGCCAACCTGATCGGCAACGGGCCACAGGTGCTCCGCGACATCGATGTCATAGGCAACGACTTCTCGATGGGTTTGCCGGGGACATGCGGCAAACAGGGCCAGGGTGTCCCGGTCGGCATGGGCCAGCCCACTCTAAGGGTAAGGGCGCTGACGATCGGTGGCACGGCCCGTTGAGCCACGTGGCCGACGTGGGCGAACTGACCGACCTGACCGACCTGACCGACCTGGCCGCCATGGTGGCCGGCTGGTCGCGTGTCGGAGAAGATGTCGAGGTCTACGTCTCCCGGGGCACCGACACCGAAGTGCGGGTATACGAAGGCGAGGTCGAGTCGCTGTCGTCAGCCACATCCGCGGGCGCCGGGATCAGGGTCGTCTCAGGGGGACGGCAGGGGTTCGCCTATACCGGTGCTCTGGACGCAGACGGGCTAGGCGAGACGCTCGAGGAGGCGCGAAGCAACGCCCGGTTTGCCAGCTCTGAAGCCTGGGTGGGCCTGCCGGCGCCCGACGGCGCCGCACCGGCCCGCCTCGACCTCTGGCGCGACGAGCTGGCCACCTGGCCGACCCAGCGCAAGGTGGACGCCGCCCTCGACCTCGAACGTGAGGTGCGTCACGCCGACCCCAGGATCCGGCAGGTGGAGTCGGCCCGCTGGGGTGATTCGTCGACCGAAATGGCCGTAGCCAGTTCGCTCGGGGTGAAGGCCTCCGACCGGTCGACGTCCTGCTATCTAGCGGCGGTGGCGGTGGCCGGCGACGGACTGGAGAGCAAAGTGGCGCATGGCTACACCGTCGGCCGGTCGCCCTCCGAACTACTCCCTTCGAGGGCGGCGGAACGACGCCGTTACCAGGGCCGTGAGGATGCTCGGGGCGACGAAGCCGCGGTCGGCGCGCCTCGCGGTGGTCCTCGAACCTCGGGTTAGCGCCCAGATTTTGGGCCTGCTCGGTTCGGTCCTGAGCGGCGAAAGGGTGCTGAAGGGGACCTCACTTTTCTCGGACCGTCTGGGCGAAGCGGTCGCCGCCCCGCTGATCACGCTGGTGGACGACCCGACCGTGCCGGCGGCCTGGGGGGCGGCCGCCTTCGATGACGAAGGCCTGGCGTGCCGGCGCAACATCATGATCGAGGCGGGGATCCTGCGCTGCTTCCTGTACGACAGCACCGCGGCCCGCCGGGCGGGCACGGGTTCGACGGCCAGCGCCGTGCGCGCCGGCTTCAAGAGCGCGCCTGGTGTGGGGACGCGGGCCGTGCAATTGCAGCCCGGTCAGCTGAGCCCCGACGAGGTACTGGCCCAGGTGGGCGATGGCTTACTGGTGCAGTCCGTCACCGGCATGCACTCGGGCGTCAACGCTGTGAGCGGTGACTTTTCTGTTGGCGCAGAAGGGTTGTTGGTCCGTGGCGGCGAGCTGGCGGCGCCGGTGAGGGGGCTTACGGTGGCGTCGAGCATCCAGCGGATGCTCCTTGGTGTTAGCGCCGTAGCCAATGACATCGAGTGGCTGCCGTCGCGGGCGGCGGGCGCGACGGTGGCTATTTCTGAAATGTCGATGAGCGGGGCTTGAAACCGGCGCCCGTTCTGGTCAAGTGGACGGATGGCAAATCGGCTGTCCAGACGGTCCGTCCGGGCCTACGAAGCCGCCTTCACTGCCGGCGATCCGCTCTTCGAGGAGCCCTCTGACTTAGAGCCGCTCGACGGGCTCGATGAGCCTGAGGAACCCGTGCCCGTTGATGAGCTCGAGGTATCGCTCTTGCTACCCCCGTCCCCCGTAGAAGCGTCGCCCGACTTGGCCTCGCCGGCCTTGCCTTCACCGCTCTTCTGCCCGCTCCGCCGGCCGTCCGAGCGGCTGTCGGTCCGGTAGAAGCCGCTCCCCTTGAACGTGATGCCTATGTTGCCGAAGACCTTCCGCACCGGTCCTCCGCAGGCTGGGCACTCGGTCAGGGCATCGTCATTGAACGACTGGACCACTTCGACATGCTCTCCGCAGGTTTTGCAGGCGTACTCGTACGTTGGCATGATGAAGCTGCCCTTTCATTAGCACTCTTAAGGCGACACTGCTAATTGTAGCCGACTACCCACGTTTGCGAACTCTTGACATCAGTACCGCGCCCGTGCGCCTACGAAAACAAACAGCCATAGTAGAACGGTTCCCGCCGGACGGCGCCGTCAAGGCATCAGCCTTACCCGCTCCAGGAGCCTCCGGATCCCGAGAGTCCCATCGCCCATTCTCACTAAGCCCATGCCCACCAAGAAGGTGCGTCTAATGTCCCAGCAAGTCCGCAAGGCTGTTATCCCCGCCGCTGGGCTCGGTACCCGCTTCCTGCCAGCCACTAAGGCTCAGCCGAAGGAAATGCTGCCGCTCGTTGACAAGCCGGCCATCCAGTACGTGGTGGAGGAGGCCGTCTCTGTCGGCATTACCGACATCCTTGTTATCACCGGCAGGGGCAAACGGAGCCTGGAGGACCACTTCGACCGCTCGTTCGAGCTCGAGTACTACCTCGAGGAGGGGGGCAAGCTGGCCGAGCTGGCCGAGATGAGGCGAATAGCCGAAATGGCCGAAATCCATTACGTCCGCCAGGGTGAGCCGCGAGGCCTCGGGCATGCCGTGCTGGTGGCCTCCGAACACGTCGGCAACCTGCCCTTCGTTGTCCTGCTCGGCGACGACATCATGCACCCGGACTCGGGCGTGCTGGCCGGCATGCTGGCGGTTTACGAGCGCTACGGCCACAGTGTGGTGGCATTGAAGGAAGTACCAGCAGAGGACATCTCGTCGTACGGTTGTGCCGCTGTCACCGCCCTCGAGGAGAACATCGTTAAGGTCGACGACCTGGTCGAGAAGCCGGCGCAGGATGAAGCGCCGTCCAACCTGGCCGTGATGGGCAGGTACGTGTTCGGCGCCGAGATCTTCGAAGTCCTGGCCGAGACCAAGCCGGGGCGGGGGGCGAGATCCAGCTCACTGACGCGATCAAGGCGCTGGGCGAACACGAACCCGTGTACGGCTGGACGTTCCGCGAAGGTCGTTTCGACGTCGGCAACAAGCTGGACTACCTGGAGGCCACGGTGGAGCTGGCCCTGGAGCGCGAGGACATCGGCCCTGCGTTCCGACAGTTCCTGGTTGAGCGTTTGGGCAGGGACGGGTCATAGGCCGGGCCAGGGCGTAGCCTCCTAAGTACCGTGCCGCACCCGCTAAAGGACAGTTTTGGCCGCCAGGTCCATGACCTGCGCATATCGGTCACCGACCGCTGCAATTTCCGCTGCACCTACTGCATGCCGCACGAGGACATGCACTGGCTCCCGAGGTCCGAGATCCTCACGTTCGAGGAAATCGAGCGGCTGGCGAGCGTGTTCGTCCAACGCTTCGGCATATCTTCGGTCCGGGTAACTGGCGGGGAGCCCACGGTCCGCGCCCACCTGCCCGACCTTGTGGCCCGTCTGGCCCGTCTCCCGGTGGAGCTCTCGATGACCACCAACGGGGCCACTCTCGACCACTTGGCGCGCCCGTTGAAGGAGGCCGGCCTGCACCGGGTCACTATCTCCTGTGATTCCCTGCGCCCCGACCGCTTCGCCTCCATCACCGGGAGGGACATGCTCCCGCAGGTCCTGGCTGGGCTCGATGCCGCGGTGCGGGCGGGGCTGAGCCCGGTGAAGGTCAACACCGTCCTCGTCCGGGGCGTCAACGACGACGAGGTCGTCGAGCTTGCTCGCTTCGGCCGGGATCGGGGCGTCGAGGTGCGCTTCATCGAGTTCATGCCGCTGGACGGCGACGGCCAGTGGTCGCTTGACCGGGTCGTGCCGGCGGGCGAGATCATTCAACGGATCGACGCCGCCTACCCGCTGGTACCGGCCATGGCCGAGCATGCGCCCGGGGGCACCGAGGGCCTCGGTGCCAATGGCCATGAACCCGATCGGCTCGGGCACAGCCCCTCCGCGCCGCTCCGAGGCCCGGAACCAGCCGACCGGTACCGCTACTTGGACGGAGCCGGATATGTCGGCGTCGTGGCCAGCGTTACCAGGCCCTTCTGTTCCAACTGCGACCGGGTCAGGCTGACGGCAGAGGGGTCACTTCGCAGCTGCTTGTTCGCCGTACGGGAGCGTGACCTGCGTGCGGTCCTTCGAGGCGGGGGGACCGACGACGACCTGGCCGAGGCCATCGTCGCCGAAGTGGCGAGCAAATGGGCCGGGCACGCGATTGGCCAGGTCAACTTCGTGCGCCCAGCCCGGAGCATGAGCCAGATCGGGGGCTGAAGTCCCCGCCTCTCGGTCCGGAGCGGCGCTCAAATGTGCCCTCCAGGCGGTTTGGATAGACTCACGTCGGTGTCCGAACGCGGCCTGACTCATACCGACCCCTTGGGACGTGCGCGCATGGTCGACGTCACTCCCAAGGAAGCTACCCACCGGCGGGCCATGGCGCGCTGCAGGGTCCACATGCAGCCAGAAACAACCTCCAAGGTGGCCAGCAATGCCATTACCAAAGGCGATGTCCTGGCTGTGTCACGCGTTGCGGGGATACAGGCGGCCAAGCAAGCAGCTCAGCTGATACCGCTCTGCCATCCCCTGTTGGTCGGTGCCGTCACAATCAATTTCACTATCGGCGACGATTATGTCGAGGTCGAGACTCAGGTCGAGACCGTCGACAGGACGGGCGTCGAAATGGAAGCCCTTACGGCTTGTGCGGTGGCCGCTTTGACAATTTATGACATGTGCAAGTCGTTTGACCGCGCAATGGAAATTGGCGAGCTTGCTTTATGGGAGAAGACCGGCGGTCGGACGGGCCATTGGCGGCGGGAGGGAGCGTCGCTGTTGAGTTCCGTGCCAACAGAAGTGGGTAGGGCGTTGCCGATTGAAGAGGAAATTGACGGCCTCATCGGCGGTGCCAGCTCCGGTCTTGACAGCTAAAGCCGCACCTCAGGAAAACTTGTAGCTCGAACAGCGAATCGCCAAAACTCCCAAAGAGGGAGACGGCATCGAGCAAACGAGTTGTCCTTTGGGCGGGCCCAAAGGCAAGCATCCACCATTTTCGTGTTTGCGCGGGCTATCGTCCGTGAAAAATCAGACGCTAAGCGGAGGAGTTGTGTCGATGGGCCCAACGCTATTGATCGCTTGCCTCTGGGGAGTTGTCCTCGTGTATTGGCTTTGGTCCAGGCGCCCCTTGGGCGACCCGGTCGGTTCGTTCCGCAACGAGCTACGGGTACTGGGGAGCGCCACTCCGGCGCGGGTGGCGCCGGCCAACCGCCTTTGCGCCACCCCGCCGGCCTTTGTCAGCGCCAGCCAAAAAAGAGTGGTGGATCCCAGGGAACCGGTCGCTCGGCCCGTGCGGCTAGCTGCTGCGGCTCACAGCCACACGTGCCAAGAGGTTCGTCGCCGTCGCCGTGATGTAATTTTCGTTCTGGCCGTGGCCGCTCTGCTCAGCCTCTTCGCTGCGCTGCTAACGGGTTCTGCGTTGGTGGTTTTCCTGCAGGTGTTGGTCGACGTGGCTCTGGTCTCGTATATCTACCTCCTTCTGACCAGGACCGCAGGTGGGCAAAGCAAAACGACCTCTCCCGGGACCAGAGGCCGTGATACGAGCTTCGTCAAGCCGACAATCTCGACCGCCCGCTTGGCCGGGGCCAACTACGTACGGGCCGATATTTTCGGGGGCGCAGACTGGGAAGAGCCGAGCTACGGGGATTTCGGCAGCTACGCCAGTTTGGCCATGTCGCGAGGCAATTGAGCAGTGCTGGCCTTGGCGGTGCCAGTCCTACAGGTCCCAGCCCGACTGGTACCGGCCTGACGAGCCCCTCCGTCGCCGGCGCGAACGCGATCGGCCTCCCGGACAACGCGCCTGAGGCTGCGCAGTCGCGGTTGGCCGACATGCAGTCGGCGCGAGAGCTAGCTCTGGCCGCCTGCCGCAGGGCGACCAGGTTTGCCAGCGGTGCCGTGCGAGCAGTGCACACCAGGGACGCCTCGCGCTGGGAGCTTTTGTTCGGCCAGTCGGAGCAATCTCTGCGAGAAGCGCAGGCGGCGCTGGGCCCCTTCCCGGCGGTCTATTACGCCGGGTTCCTTCAAGACGCTGAGAAAGAGTACGGAGAGGCGGCCCTCACCCGCATGCTCGTAGAGGGCGGCCGGCTGCCGACCTGGGAGGACCTGTCCATTGGCCTGGCGCCCTGGCTCAACGGGTTGTGCGAGGCTGCGTCCGAGCTGCGCCGTGAAGTCCTTGACCGGCTTCGAGAAGGCAACTCCGGGCACGCCGAAATGTTGGTGCGGGCGATGGACGGTGTTTACGAGCTCGTCATGGGGATCGACTTTCCGGACGCCCTGACGGGCGGCCTACGGCGCAGCGCAGATGCGCTGCGAGCCGTGCTGGAGAGGACCCGCTCGGACTTGACGACTACCGCGCTTCAACTGCGGCTCCAGGCCGCCCTGGAGAGCGCAGCCGGACATTCAGGGCGTTCCGGCTCGGTGCCGGGCTCGCCGGCTGCCCCGCAGGGGTGATGCCCGCAAGAGTGAGGCCGGCAGGGTGAGCCCGATAGGGGTGAGCCGCAGGGGGGCCGGCGGGGGGAGCCCAACCGGTGGGAGCATTGCGGACCGGCCGGCGTGACCTGCGTGCATGTACCTGGCGAAGGTAGAGCACACTGGAGGTATGGCCGCCGGCGCCCTTCAATTGCCTGACGCGGTTACCTCGTCGGGACCGCCGCTCCTGAGGGTAAAGCGCGTCTCGGTCACGCTCGGCCGTCTACCGGTCCTGGACGATGTCGACTTCGACGTTTGGCCCGGGCAGGTGGTGGCCCTCATCGGCGAAAACGGGGCGGGCAAGTCCACCCTGGTGCGCTGTATTGCGGGGGACATCGCGCCCAACCTGGGCGAGGTCCACATCGGTGGGTCAAAGGTCAAGTCCAATGCCGGGGGGCTCAGCCGGGGACTGGCCGTCGTGTGGCAAGACGGTGCGTTCTGCGACAACCTCGACGTGGCGGCCAACCTGTTCCTCGGGCGGGAGACGGGCCGATGGTTCGTGTCCGACCAGAAGGAGAGAGCGGCCACCCGCCGGATCCTGGCGTCGTACGGGATCAAGCTCAGTGACGACCGCTCTATGGGGGCGCTCTCGGGCGGCCAGCGTCAGCTGGTGGCGGTGGCCAGAGCGATGCAAAGCGAGCCCCGTCTCCTCGTCCTGGACGAACCGACGGCGTCGCTCGGCGTCCTGGAGACAAAGCAGGTCGAGGAGCTGATCGCCAAAGTAAAGGCGGAAGGGACCACGATCCTTCTGATCTCGCACGACGTGGAGCAGGTGTTCAACCTGGCGGACAGGATCCTGGTGCTGCGTCGAGGGCGGGTGGTGGCGGACCTGGTGCCCTCCGAAAGCCATCCCGACGACGTCGTGGCCATCATGTCCGGCCACGAGCCGGAAGTGACGGCCAGGCACCAGCTGACCCGCCTGCAAAACCTGGTCGACCAACTGGCGTCGGCCCGGCCCAACTCGAGCCTCCCGCTGGTCATATCTGCGCTTGGTGCCGCCATCCGCACAGACCAGCTCTGCATCCATTTCCTCGACGACAAGTACCTCCGTTGTGCGGCCGCGGCCGGGTTCCCGCCGGCGCTGCTCGAGGCCCTGGCGACTGTCCCGGTAGGGGCCGGCGGCGGGCCGATGGGGGTCGCTGCTGCCTCGGGACAAGTCGTCATCGACGAGGACATAGACAAGGCATCGTCCTGGGCCGATCTGTCGGCCCTGGGCAAGCAGGCCGGGGTGCGCAGTTCCTGGTCCGTGCCGTTGGTGGGGTCGACCGGGCTGATTGGTGTGATCACCGGGTGCCAGCCCTTCGTGGGGCGCCCGCACCGTGACCAAATGGACCTCGTATCGCTGTACGCCGGCTACGCCGCCGGCGCCATCGAACGGGACCGTCTGTTCGGAGAGGTCACGGCCCGCAACCGGGTGCTCGAGACCATTCGCGACGTACTGGAGACCCTGGCCGGCCCCGGCCCCGTGTCAAGTGGCCTCCTCCAGGCCTTGCAGTCCTTGCAAATTGGCTTGCGGGCGGCGGAGATCGAACTGTGGGTGGAGCCACGCGGACGGGCCACCTCAGTGCGCCGTCTTCGTCGACGCGGACAACGAAGCTCACCAGGAGCCGGCGGACCGAGACCAAGCCGACGCCGTTCGCATGATGTCAGGAGCCTTCCAGCCCAATTTTGAAGGGCCGCTGCACCTCGAGCTGGGCGGGGTGGGCCAGGTCATTGGCACCGCCTTTGAGGTGCCGGGCGGTCGGGCCGCGCTGATTGCCCGTTGGGCTGTCCTGGGCCCGCCCGAAGACGCGGCGGCCTTGCTGGGTGACGCCGCCAACTCGCTCCGCCTGGCGCTCGAACGAGAAGAGGCCGAGCAGGCCCGCCAGCAGACCGAGGCCCTGCGCCGGTCCCACCAGCTCCAGCGCGATTTCTTCTCCCGCTTGAGCCACGAGTTGCGCACGCCGCTCACTGCCATCCGGGGCTATGCGAGCAGCCTGCTGGCCTCCGACGTGACATGGGACGACGAGTCCAAGACCAGGTTCTTGAACCGGATAGCGACCGAATCGGCCCGTATGGGCAGTTTGGTAGGCGACTTGCTGGACTTTTCGGCTATCGAGTCGGGGCTGTTGCGCCTCCAGCCGGACTGGTGCGACCTCGCCCTCGTCCTGGAGGCCGCCGTCTCGTGCTTGCCACCCGAAGCGGCCGCTGCCGTCACCGTCGATTGCCCGCCCGATATCGGCCCGGTCTGGGCCGACCATGACCGCCTCGAGCAGGTTTTCGTCAACCTCCTGGAGAACGCTTTCCGCCACAATCCTCCCGGTGTACACGTCACCGTTGACGTCCGCTCGGAACCGGGAGGCCCAAAACCGGGAGACCCAAAACCGGGAGAGCCAAAACCGGGAGATACGGTGGCCATCAGGGTCCGCGACGACGGCCCCGGCATCACTGCCGACCTGGCGGCTCACATTTTCGAGTTGCGGGCTCGGGCCGACGGCCGTTCCAGCGGCGCCGGGCTCGGGCTGTCGATCGCGCGAGGAATTGTCGTGGCCCATGACGGCGAGATCACGTTGGAGGACGCGGGGCGGGGGACGTGCTTCCTGGTGCGGTTACCGGTCGAAGGGCGAGGCGAAAATGTCTGATATTGGGAAGCGCACGAAAGCGCTTTTGGTCGAAGATGACCCCAACATCGTCGACCTGGTGCGCAGCAACCTGGCGGTGCGAGGTTTCGATACCAGTGTCTCGCTCGACGGGGCGCGTGCCCTCGAACTGGTCGAGACCGAATCACCCGACATTGTCCTGCTGGACCTCATGCTGCCCGAGATCGATGGTTTCGAACTATGTCGGCAAATGAGGGAACGCTCGACGGTCGGCATAATCGTCGTTTCCGCACGCGGTGGCCAACAGGACAAAGTGACTGCGCTCAATTTTGGGGCCGACGACTATATGACCAAGCCCTTCGGGATCGAAGAGCTACTGGCCAGGATAACGGCGACGTTGCGGCGTACCCGCCCGGCCGAGCCGGTAGAAGCGTCCCCTCTTCGGATTGAAGTCGGGGACCTCGTAATCGACCTCGATATGCGCCTCGTAACTCGCGGCGGCGAGGTCGTCCATTTGACCCCTACGGAGTTCGCGCTTTTGCGTGAGTTGGCTATAAACAGAGGCAAACTCCTTACCCACGCCCAATTGCTAAGACGGGTGTGGGGCCCGGGTTACGCCACGGAGACCGAGTACGTCCGCGTGTACGTCAGGCGGTTGCGGGCCAAGCTGGAAAATGGGGGCGGCCCCCCGGTGATCATCACTCAGCCCAGGGCCGGTTACCGGTTTGTGCCCGGATAGCGCCCTATACTTGGCCGCCGTAGCAGGCGCCTACCGATCGTGGCAAATCTCAGTCGGCTCCTGACGAGGCCGTTTACAGTTCGTTAACGCTTTCTTCACGAATTATTTACGAGGGAGCCCCTCTGTTCACGTCCGTGTTCACGAACACAGGCGTACGGTCTTTTGGCCGGAGCGAAGCGCAAAAACTCCGGTAGCTATGCCGGGCTGAGTAGCACTGCAACCCGTGGCAATGGCGCCACCGTTAGCGTGGGGCCCGGCTGGCGCGGATACCGCTAATTGCTCCACTTCGTCTGAAGTAGCAAAGGGGAACAAATGGAAATTTCAAAGAAAGCCAAGTGGATGGCATCGGCGTCGGTAGTCCTGACGCTTTCCGCCATGGCTGGCCAGGTCGGTACGGCGTCGGCCGCCACGGTTTCGGCCACCACGTTCAACCGCAACTTCTCCACCATGTCGCTGCTCAAGTCCATCACCGCCAAGGGCTCCGGTGGCATTGGCGCCATCCTGCCTGACACGGTCTCCTCGACCCGTTATGTCGAGTTCGACGCCCCGTACCTGACTGAGGCCCTGAAGGACGCCGGCCTCTCGTCGTCCCAGATCTCCGTCGTCAACGCCCACGGCAGCGACGCCACCGAGTTCGCCGATGCCCAGGCCGACATCACCAAGGGCGACAAGGTCCTCATCATGGACCCGCTGGACTCCGGCGTGGGCTCCAAGATCGAGTCGTACGCTGCTTCTCACGGCGTCAAGGTCATCGACTATGACCGCCTGACGCTCGGCGGCCAGCGTGCCTACTACGACAGCTTCAACAACACCTTCGTGGGCACGCTGCTCGGTGTGGGCCTCGTGAACTGCGTCGCCAGCGAGCACGTCTCCAACCCCGTCGTGCTGGTCATGCACGGCGCCGTAACCGACAACAACGCGACGTTGTTCGCCAATGGTTACGACTCCGTCCTGGCCCCGTACTTCGCCTCCCACAAGTGGACGCTGGTGGGCAAGCTCCAGCCCAACGAGGTCCCGGCCGGCACCTGGACTCCGAGCACCGCTCTCACCGAGTTCGAGCAGGAGTACACCGCCCACTCGAACATCAACGCCGTGCTCATGCCCAATGACGAGAACGGCGCCCCCATCATCACCTACTTGAAGTCCAAGGGCATCAAGGCCAATAGCTTCCCGGTCACCGGGCAGGACGCCACCTTGACCGGCCTCGGCAACGTCCTCACTGGTTACCAGTGCGGCACCGTTTACAAGCCGATCTACCTCGAGGCCCAGGCCGCAGTCGCCCTCGCCGTCTACTTGCGTGCAGGCATGACCCCGCCGGCTGCTCTGGTCAATGGCACGACTGCGGACACGACTGAGCACAAGAACGTCCCGTCCGTGCTGCTGACGCCAGAATGGGTCACCAGCAAGAACATGAACTCGACGGTCATCGCCGACAAGTTCGTGCCCCCGAAACAGCTGTGCGCCGCCCCGTACTCCTCGGCCACCGCTTGCAAGGCCGCTGGTATCAACCCGTAGTTCCGTGACAACTCGCCGACGGGCTACCTGCGAGCTCGAAGCCCTCTCCGCGTGACGCTGTTATCTAGGTCCGAGTTTCGAGCGAGCAAGTTTTCCTGAGGCAGAGCTTCCTTCTGTCGGTAAGCGAGCGCCTGGGCCACATTGGCCCAGGCGCTTGTGTCAGATGGGGTAAAGCAGCGCAATAGCGATTACGGCCGGTTCCCTCCCAAAGAAGGCGGAGAAGACTAAGGTCAGCAACAAGCCTGTCCTGGCCAAAAGGTCGAGTTGCTGGAAGAAGGAAGGGATGCAGGATGCCTCAGGCTTTATTAGAGCGAGGGCAACCGTTACTCGAGTTGCGTGGCGTGGAAAAGAGCTTTGGGGCGGTCAGAGCTCTGGCTGGCGTCGATTTGACGGTCGAGGCCGGGATGGTCACGGCCCTGTGCGGGGACAACGGCGCCGGTAAGAGCGTCACCATCAAAATCATCTCCGGTATTTTGACCCCTGACGACGGCCAGATTCTGTGGCGCAGTAACCCCGTTCACATCCATTCTCCGAGGGACTCCGCCTCCCTCGGTATCGCCACCGTTTACCAGGACCTGGCGCTGTGCGACAACCTGGATATTGTCCAGAACATGTTCCTCGGACGGGAGCTGACCAAATACGGCGAACTGGACGAAGCGCCCATGGAACGAGCGGCACGGCACACCCTCGCCGACCTGCACGTCACCACGGTGCGCTCCATCCGCCAGCCGGTGGCGTCTCTGTCCGGTGGCCAGCGCCAGTCCGTGGCTGTGGCTCGTGCGGTCCTGTGGAACTCGCAGCTCATGATCCTCGACGAGCCAACGGCCGCCCTGGGGGTGGCGCAGACGGCACAGGTGCTCCAGCTCGTCCGGCGCCTGGCGGACCAGGGCTACGGCGTCCTGCTCGTTTCGCACAATTTGAACGATGTCTTCGACGTGGCCGACCGGGTGACCGTCTTGCGCCTCGGGCGGATGGTGGCGCAGGGCCCCATTTCGGACTTCGACACCCAAAGCCTGGTCGAGTACATGACAACAGGGACGCTGACGAACAGGACTGCCGCAGTTGCGGCGCCGGCCGGTGGCAACGGGGCCGAGGAGGCCTGAGCAATGTCATCGGACCAGCCCAACCCGGAGACCGGCGAAGACCCTGGCACCCGAGGCGCGGTAGTTACGGCAACTCCGGTCGAGGACATAGCGCCCGCTGCTAGCACCTTGGCGGCGTCCTCCGAGGTGGTCGCCGACAGTCTGGGGGAGTACGCCACGGCGTGGTGGAGGAAGGTCCGCTCGGGGGACAGCGGCGTCCTGCCGGTGGTCATCGGCCTCGTCGCCATCATTATCGTCTTCGAACTGAAGACCTCTCTGTTCCTGTCGGCCGGCAACATCGTCAACCTGTTCAACCAGGCCGTCGTGTTCATCATGTTCGCCATCGGCGAGGTCTTCGTCCTCCTGCTGGGCGAAATCGACCTCTCTATGGTCTTCGTGGCCGGCATAGGTGCCGGCCTGATGGCCGCCCTGGTAGCCCCGCCCTACAACCTGCCCTGGTGGCTGGCCATCCTGGCCGGGCTCAGCGCCACGACCGCCATCGGCCTCATATCCGGGACGCTCATCACTCGTCTGCGGCTGCCGTCGTTCATTGTCACGCTGGCCGGTTACATCGGCTGGCAGGGCGTGATGATCTGGATGTTCGACACCTTCCCCATCGCTGTCGGTGGTGTCATCTCCATCTCCAACCGGGTCCTGCTCGACCTGGTCGGCGGCAATATGAGCCCCACCGCTAGCTGGATCGTTATGGCCGTCGTGGTCGTGGGGTTCGCCGCCTACTCGGTCTTCCGAGATATACGGCGAAAAGCGCAGGGCCTCGTCACCCCGCCCATGGGCCTGACCCTGTTGAAGGCGGCCGTCGTTGCCATCGCCGGCGTAGCCCTCGTGTTGATCTGTAACGTCAACCGCGGGACCGGTACGCAGAAGGTCAGCGGCGTCCCGTGGTCCATCCCGATCCTTCTGGTCGTCTTCGGCGCCAGCAGCTTCCTGCTGGCCCGCACCCGGTTCGGGCGTTACATATACGCCATCGGTGGCAACACGGAAGCGGCCCGCCGTGCCGGTATCAACACCAAATTGATCCGCACCATCGCCTTCGGCTTGACCGGCCTCATGGCCGGTATAGCCGGTCTGATGTACCTCTCGCAGATCGGCTCGATAGCCACAGACATCGACCCCACCTACGTGCTCTACGCGGTGGCCGCTGCTGTCATCGGTGGCACGAGCCTCTACGGCGGCCGGGGCAAGCCCCTTCACGCTGTTCTGGGCGGCATCGTGATCGCCGCCGTCTACAACGGCATCTACCTGATCGGCCTGGGCGCCGCCGCTACCTACATGGTGACCGGCGTCGTGCTGCTGGTGGCTGTGACAGTCGATTCGGTTGCCCGTCGTGGCGGACAACGGGCGGCCCCGTAGGGCCCTACATCGAAACGCCGGCGGTTCGTCCGCCGGCCGGCGGGGTTAGGTCGATGAGCCGCGACCCGCGGCTCGCCGCCTACGCTCCCGCCGTCCCCACTCGCCTCTGTGGAGCTCTCGCCGGCAGGGCCCGCCGGGCGATGCCGGCGCCCGCCGTGTGCTTGAATTCTGTGGAAGCGGCCCTTCGTATCCGCCCGGGCCTTGTCATCTGCTTTCTGGGTGCGCTTCTTGGTTCTTGGCGCGTTTCCTGCTCGGTTTCAACAGAAATTTCGCCCAGAAGCCGGAACCGCACCCAGAAGGCCCCGTCCCGGGGCGAAATGAAGGTTCGAGGCGCCACGGATGGTCCATTGATCCCCAAATCTGCCGGCGCCTTGAGGAGCTATTCAGCCGTTGGGCTGAGGCGCTAGTCTTGTTGGTTGCGGGGGTGTAGCTCAGCCCGGAAGAGCGCTACGTTCGCAACGTAGAAGTCGTGGGTTCAAGTCCCATCACCTCCACAGTAAAAAAGGCAGTTCAGGCGGCAATAAGCTGCAGGGCACGAACCAGCAGCCCCGGGCGCGTGCCCGATTCATGCGCGAAGCACCCAAGAGTTGCAGGCTTCCCAGCAAGCGCGAGCGCCGAGCCGCTTGCCGACCGCTTCGGCCTATCTGGGGTCCTCCTCCAAGGCAAAAGAGGGAGAGAGGTGCTCGGGCCCAGCGCTGCGGCGGGGGTCCCATGCATGCCTTGGTACCCTCACAAAAGTGTTCCGCAGGGTCGTAGCCCGACGCGCTCGGACGCCGGCCTTCAAGGGATTAGCTATTTTTAGTTTTTGTGCAGGCATTCTTGCTGCGCCGGTGCCGCCCAGCAAGAAGGCGTGGCCCGAACTACCCGCGCAGGCGTTGGGCCAGGGGCCAGCGGGTCAGCGGCCGAGGTCTTTGGGCCGCTCGGCGGTCGGCCGGCGGCGCTGAGACAGTTGCGCGTCCCGAGAGGGCGAACTGCCGGGCCGGCCCCGGTGCTGGCCTTCCGAGGGCGCCGGCCCCTTCTGGACAATGGCGGTCGTCGTGGCGCCACCGGGGCGCCCCGCCACCCAGTCGGCCATCTCCCCGTCGACAAAGCACACCTTGGCCCGCTCGGGTACCTCCAACAGCCCGTGTTTGTGCAGGAGCCGGTCGCGGGCCACGGCCAGCTGCCTTGGCTCTTTGCCCAGCGCCGTGGCCACTTCCTCGACCCCGGCGCCGCCCGGGCCGCCCAGGGTGGCCACAGCCACCAAGTAGTCGCGTTCTTGGGGCCGCAGACGAGCCCAGGCGGCGTCGTACTGGCTCGTCAGTTCGGCTCTGGCTGAGGCCAGCCCAGCCTTGGCGTGCGCCAGGGTGATGGTGGGCTCTCCCTGGGCCGCCTCCCAGGCGTGCCAGCCGAACAGTTGCACGTAGTAGGGGTGGCCGCCCGAGCGGCGCACCAGCAGGTCCAGGGCCTCGGGGTCCCAGGCCACGTGGCGGCGAGCCGCCGGCTCGACTAGTGCGAGGCGCGCCGCGCTCTGCTCCAGGTCCCCGATCTCTTCGACCGGGAGGCGGCTGGCGTAGGTCCCGGCGCTGGCCAAGTGCTTCCGGAACGTCGGCAGCCCGCCGAATATGACCGCGACGGGCTGGAGCCGGCGGGCCACCACCGTCTGGAGGGCGCGGGCGACTGCCGAGACGTCGTCCGGGGGAGCCGCCTGGGCCTCGTCGATGGTAATGAGCAACCCGGTGCCGTGACCGGCAGCGAAGCTGCCGACACGCCCCAATGCGTCCTCAAAGGCCGCGGCCGCGCTAGGGGCGCCGGTATGAGAGCTCCGCTCGACGGTCGTGCCGGCGGGAACCTCGCCAAGGTTTACCGCGGCACTGAGCTGCGCCCGGAGGTCCCGGGAACCCCGGCCCAGGCGCCCCCATGGCTCGACAGTCTCCGGTATCCGCTGTTGCAGGACCGCTACCAGGCTCTCTTCTGGGAGCGCTTGCACGTGCAGCACTCCCCAGCCCAACTTCTTGGAGGCGACCTCGCCGATCACGTCCAGGAGGACCGTCTTGCCTGTACCCCGGCTACCGAGCAGCGCTCGGCAGAACCGGGGGTGCTCGGGGCCGGCCTCCAGTACCCGAGCCGCGTCGTCTATCAGAGCGTCGCGGCCCACGACTACTGGCGGGCGCCGTCCGAAACCAGGGGTATAGGGCGGGGCCAGCACTTGTTTAGCCATGCTTAGCCTTCTTAGTGCTCATGTGCCGTAGCCACGGGTTCTTCAAGCAAACCACCATATAGCAACAGTTAATGTGCAGTCCCATAACGTGGCAGAAAAACTGGCGGGCCTTTAGCCTCAACGCTCGGGTCCAGGGCGTGTTCGTAGGCCTGCCAGCCTGGGGTCGTCACGCCAACCTCGCGTGCCGAGGAATGAACCTACTCGGCCATGGCCGGCCGCACCGTGTCCCAGAACAGCTCCAGCTGGCGGGCCTCGTCGGCCACCGGCCACAGGAACGCCCGTTGGACGCCCGCCCAGGCGAGAGCGGAGAGCTTCTCCGCGAACGACTCGGCCGGGCCGACGTGAATTCGGTCGCGAAGCACCTCCTCGGGGCGGTGGACCCTCGGCAGGATGCGTTGCCGCATGACATGGTCCGCCTCCGCGGCGTTGTC
Source organism: uncultured Acidimicrobiaceae bacterium (assembly GCA_963749305.1). Lineage (GTDB taxonomy): Bacteria > Actinomycetota > Acidimicrobiia > Acidimicrobiales > Palsa-688 > Fen-671. The sequence goes on along the minus strand of CAVVMN010000004.1, from coordinate 410,133 downwards.
CGTGATGTAGAACCACATCGTCGCGAGCGCGTTCGGAAAGGTCCCTGGGTCCTTGCCGTACGCGGGGAGTAGCTCGCAGAGGTGGCCCCACGCTTCAGCGAACTGCGCCGGCGTTGTGTTGTACGCGGACGCCAGCCAACCGTCGGCCAACCGGGCGGTGCGGCGCAGGCCGGCCGGCGACCCCCAGCTCCCGATCCAGATGGGCGGTCCTTCCGGGCGCGTCGGGTGCGGCTCGAGGGTTACTCCTGCGGTGGAGTGGAAACGGCCAACGAACGGGGTAGCGTCGGACCGCCACAGGGCGCGGAGGGCGCCGATCGACTCATCGAGACGCTCCCACCGCTCGGTGAAGTCGACACCGACGCAGTCGTAGTCCTTCTCAGACGAGCCGGGGCCGACACCGACGACCAGCCGACCGTCGCTGAGGCGGTCAATCGCAGCGAGCGCCTTGGCCAGTGGCACCGGGCCGCGGACCGCCGGTAGCGCCACGGTCGTGGCGAGTGCCATGGTCGCCGAGTGGCCGACCTGGCCGCCAGGGCGGTGGCGCCGTCGAGCCACGGCACCGAGAACGCCATGTGGTCGTTGACCGACAAGGCACTGAAGCCGAGGCGGGCCGCAGTATCGGTGTAGTGGGCCAGGTGCCTGAAGGTGTAGGGGTGGTCCCCGAAGTCCATCAGCGGCAGATGGGCGCCAAAGTCCATGGTGCACTCTGCCATGTCCCGGGACCCGATTTCGCGGCGAATTCTCTGACCACTCGGTCGGCGGCTCCCGGCCGAACAGTGCTTTGACGCACCCGGACGGGCGTCTCGGGTGGACCCTGGCTCACCCGAGGATGGGACGTTATGCGGCGGAGGTACGCTTGACGCTGCCGCATACACGGTGCTCCCGCCGACCGTGTCTTACCTTGATCGGACTGCGAGGTGTAGGCAAGTTCACCGTGGCTGAGAGGCCAGACGGCATGCCGCCTTGACGGCCACGGCACCGCCCGAATCCTACGCTGCGTGGCCCGCCGGGCTAGCCCGTACAGGGCAGTGGAAGCGCCTTCTCTTCTTTATGCGGATTTTCTTTCCTGGGTCACAAATTTGCGTTCTGAAGCTTAATGAGCTCCCTCCATGCTGCCCCAAGGCCCACTAGGGCCCTCGCCTTCACATTACTGAGCCAAAGCACAAACCGTCCGTTTCATCAGGTGCTGCGATGTTTCCAGTGGCCGGAGTAGCGATCGAGCCACATATATCTCGAAACACCGACCGCTTTTTCGGCCAGAGCAACGGGGTCCTCCTCGGCATGGGCTTCGACACCTCGACGACTATTTCAAAACGCGCGGATCGGTCGTGGCTGCCTAAAACTTGTCACGAGATCCCGAGGGCTAACCATGAGGAGACATCGACGCGACGCGCCATCCCCTCGGGCATTTCCAGCCAGCGGAACAGCGCGCAAGCGGCCAAGTACAACGTGACGTGTTCATCTTGACTGGGCTCGGACGTCAGGTGCATCTCGAATGCAACCGCACTCCCTGACCTCGAACGGGAGAAGGCCGAGGGCCTCGATGCGACAATGACCTGCAGATGGCGATGGATTGGTTATGGCGAGGTTGCAGGTGTATCAGGCGCCCTCGGTCTCGACCCATTGGGCGGCCAGGTCCGCCTCGAACTGCGTTGCACTCGTCTTGTCGACGAGCTTGGCCGACCATTTCTCCTCGACATGGCCGTACTTCCAAAACAACAATGCGCCGGCCCAGGTGAGGATGAACATGCCCACGATCACGAACCCCGCGGTATTGATGTTGAAGTTCGCCATAAAGTCCCAGAAGCTGCCGGTGAGGTGCAGCTCCATCGGCAGCAGGCCGAGCACTTCGATGGTGCCGATGAACAAACAGATGAACACGGACAACCCGGTTATGGCCAGGTTGTAGTAGACCTTGCGGACCGGGTTGAAGAACGCCCACCCGTAGGCCATGTTCATGAAGACGCCATCGGCGGTGTCCATCAGGCTCATCCCGGCCGTGAACAGGACCGGAAGGCACATGATCGAGTACCACGGCAACGCCCTGGTGGCCAGCAGGGCCGTGGTGGCCAATAACGCGACCTCGGTGGCGGTGTCGAAGCCCATGCCGAAGACGACGCCCACCGGGTACATCTGCCATTCCTTGGTGATCGTCTTCATCCATTTGCCGAACACGCGGTACATGAGGCCGCGGTTCTCCAGCTGCTTTTCGAGTTCGGCCTCGTCGAAGTCGCCGTGGCGCATCCTGCGGAACACAGAGATGATGCCGGCCAGGATGATGATGTTCAAAAAGGCGATGAGGTACAAGAACGTAGCCGACACGACCGTGCCGAAGATCCCGCCGAACTGTTCGAGGCCGGAGCCGTTGTTCGAGACGGCGGCGTAGACCGTCCTTTCGGCGACCACGATCCCTACCCCGATGGCGATCACGATGGTCGAGTGGCCGAGCGAGAAGAAGTAGCCCACGCTGACCGGTCTCTTGCCTTCGTTCATCAGCTTGCGGGTGGTGTTGTCGATGGCGGAGATGTGGTCAGCGTCGAAGGCGTGGCGCAGCCCGAGGGTGTAGGCCAGCACCGACACCCCGATGCCGAGGCCCTTGTAGTGGTCGGGGACGACGAAGATGATGAACACGCCGAAACCGATGACGTGGAGCAGCACGATGGAGGCGAACATCAGCTTGGTCTGGAGCCATTGTCCCGGCGCCATGTCACTACGGAACTGCTTCAGCTTGGCAAGCGGGCCCGACCCGGCCGAGACGTCGCTGACACTAGCCACCGGGGACCTCCTCCGTGCTTGCGCATAGTTCTAGCTCAAATGCGAGCTGGACGCAAGAGCTTCCAGGTCGAGATTTGGGGTCTCGAAGGGGCTACGATGAAGGGCGTGAGCACCCTCGCTGGCACGGCCAAAAGGGAACAGGGCTTGACCTCCAGTGTCGAGGGCGTCCTGGCTCTCGTCCGAGAGCACGGGGGGAGGGTGACCTCGGCCCGCCGCCTCGTCCTGGAGGCCATCTTCGCCGCCGAGGGGCACCAGACGGCCGAGGACTTGGCCGCTACTGTCCAAGCACGGGCGCCCGACGTCCACATGTCCACGATCTACCGGAACCTCGATGACCTGGAACGCCTGGGGGTGGTAATCCACGCCCACTTGGGGCATGGGCCGGCGATGTACCACCTCGCCTCCACTGCCCACGGGCACCTCGTCTGTGGCACGTGTGGGACCACGATCGAGGTCCCCGACGACCTGTTCGCAGGGTTGTCCAGGTCAGCCAGGTCTCAGTTCGGCTTCGACATCGACCCCCACCATTTCGCCCTGCTCGGCCACTGCCGAGGTTGTCAGTAAGCGCTCCCTCAGGCCTCCTCGGAAATCAGGCCAGCCGTGAACGCTCTAGCCCGAGACCAGCTGAGACGCCGTTGCCCTCCCATCGAGCTCACTGATCCCGAACGGCTGAAGGTTCTCAGCCTCAGTCTCTCGCCGTACCGTGTCTTGCCTTTTTGGCTGAAGTACAAAACAGGAGAGTGGTCAAGCGTGGCGGCGATGCTCACCCTCGCTAGTTGAATGAAGCAAGCCCACGAGCTCGGCGCGAGCTCGCGCCACGCGGGAGCGGATCGTCCCAATGGCGCAATCGCAAACCCGGGCCGCCTCAGCATACGAAAGGCCGAGGACTTGCGTGAGCACGAACGCGGTCCTTCGGTCGCTTTCAAGTTGGCCAATGAGGTCCGCCAGAGCGACGTCGCCGCTGGGGTCGACGACCGTAGCTTGTTCGGTGCCCGCCGCGCATGTCTCTTGGCGTCGCCGGCGAGAGCGTACCCGGAGCTCGTCGGCGCACGTATGGCGGGCTATGGAAAGCAACCACGTCCGTGCCGATGACTCGCCCCTGAAGTTCGGCAGAGCTTTTACGGCCCGAGCGAACACTTCCTGGCAGAGGTCATCCGCCGCGTTCGCTTCTGTGAGGCTGGCACAGAACCGCCAAACTTCGTGATAACCGGCCTCGACGAAGCGACCGAGGGCTCGAGTATCACCGGCTCGAGCCTGAAGCGCCAGCCGGGTGAGCAGGTCCACTGATCGACACCATAAGTTGGCTGGAGGGCGCGGCTCCACTTTGGCCGCCCACAGGTCCCGGGAACTTGTTGGGCTTCTCGTTCGACTACCTGAGCATGTCGGGCATGAGCTCCGGTCTCAGTACCAACAACCCCGCCATCGTCTCCGCGTTCCAAGCCGCCCTGCTCCACCAAGGCTTGATCGTCCTGTTGATCCTGGCCCTCGTCGCTATTGCCTGGAACGTGGCGCGCGCCGTCCAGCTCCGACGGGCCCACGCCCCAGGAGCGGGCCCGGCCCCGACAACGTTGCCCACTCCTCCCCCGGAGCCTGCGGGCCGACGGCTGCTCCGGGTCTCTTTCGGGCTTATCTGGGTGTTCGACGGCATTTTGCAGGCCCAGATCTCGATGCCTCTCGGTTTGGCCCCCCAGGTTGTCCAGCCGGCCACCGCCGGTTCTCCGGGTTGGGTCCAGCACCTGGTCCACGCGGGTACGACGCTTTGGAACTACCACCCGGTGACAGCGGCAGCCGGAGCCGTGTGGGTCCAGGTCGGGATCGGGCTCTGGTTGCTCGCCGCCGCCCGCGGCAACTGGTCGCGCCTAGCCGGGGTGGCCAGCGTCGCCTGGGGGCTGGTGGTCTGGGTGTTCGGGGAATCCTTCGGGGGGATTTTCAGCCCCGGGCTGAGCTGGCTGTTCGGCGCCCCCGGGGCGGTGTTGCTCTACTGCTTCGCCGGCGCTTTGGTGGCCCTGCCCGAAGAGGCGTGGCGCGGCCCTAGGCTGGGCCGGGTCGTCCTGCGCATCATGGGCGCATTCTTCGTGGGCATGGCCTTATTGCAGGCCTGGCCAGGGCGGGGCTTCTGGCAAGGCCAACCTCGGCCTAACGCGGTCGCCGGCCAGACCGTCGGCATGGTCCAACAAATGGCGCAAACACCTCAGCCGAGCTTGTTAGCCGGATGGGTGACTGCCTTCGGGCGTTTCGACGGCGCCCACGGTTGGGCCGTGAACCTCTTCGTAGTGCTGGCCCTGGCCGGCATCGGCGCCTCCTTCCTTAGCGCCCAACCTCGGTTGGCCAGAGTGGGCGTGATCGCCGGGACTGTCCTATGCGCGGCGACCTGGGTCCTGGTGCAGGACCTCGGGTTTTTTGGTGGCCTCGGCACCGACCCCAACAGCATGGTCCCTATCGCGCTCTTGTTCGTGGCCGGTTACCTGGCACTGACCCGGGCGCCGCCTGTGGCCCCGGTGAGTACCGTAGTAGTGCCAATTGGCCCACAGACCGGCAGGAAGACCTGGCGACGATGGCTGGCCGCGGACGACCCTGCGTACGTGTTCCGCTCGGTGGCGGCCCTGGGCGCACTGGGTGTCGTGCTGCTCGGCGCCGTACCGATGGCCGTGGCGGCGACGGTGGACCAAGCGGACCCGGTGATGGCCGAAGCCGTTGACGGCAGCCCTCAGTCCGTAGACGCCGTGGCCCCCGCCTTTACGCTGGTCAACCAGGCCGGCCAGGCGGTAACCCTGGCCAGTTTGCGGGGCAAGACCATCGCCCTCACTTTCCTGGACGACACGTGTACGACTGACTGTCCGGTCATAGCGTCCGAGTTCCGCACCGCCGACGGCTACCTGGGCCGCGATGCCCGTCGGGTGGAGATGGTGGCGGTCAATGCCAACCCTCGTTACATCACCCCCGATTACCTGGCCGCCTTCGACCAACAGGAAGGCCTGGAGCACGTCCCTAACTGGCTCTACCTGACTGGCTCACTAAGTGAACTGCGCCAGGTCTGGAAGTCGTACGGCGAAGCAGTCATCTACCTGCCCGGGGGAGCCATGATCGGCCACAGTGAGTACGCCTGGGTGATCGACAGCTCCGGTCATACCCGGGACATCTTGGACACGGACCCGGGACCAGCGACGTCGGCCACCGAGTCATCGTTCTCGGTGATGCTGGCAAACACAGTCAAGACGGTCCTGAACGGCCAGTGAGCAAAAAGACCGTGCGTTATCTCCGTTGGCCTCGCTCAGCCGCCGCCCTGTTGGCAGTGGTGCTGTCCGTTGCCGGGCTAGACGGGCCCTCGGGCAGCGGTACCGCACTGGGTGAGACAGATGGCCCCGCGGCTGCTCCCGAGACCCCAACACCTCTAGCCACGTCCGTCCAGACCTCGAGCGGGACGTGGGCCACCATACCGATGGGCCGGCTGGACGAACCTCTCAACACGTTTTGGCAGCTGTTCTACCGTCCCGACGGTTCGGTTCCCTGGTCCAACCGGGTGGAAGCGACGGCAACGGCCACCAACGGGGGCCTGGTGTTGGCCTCGGCCGGCCCGTCGCTGCTGGTGGGCGTCCGACCGTCGGTCGACCTCACCTTCACCCCGTTGATCTCCACATCAGATGGGGGCCGTTCCTGGTCGGACGGGCTCGTGGCGAAGGAATTGGCCGCCCGCCCTGACGCCCTGGCTACCACCGCCGGGCACGCGCTCGCCCTCGTAAACAGCAGCGTTGGCGCCCAAGTTCTGGTCGACGTTGGAGGCATCTCAAAGTGGCAAGTCCTGATAACCCAGGGCGACCTGGCCCGGGCCAGTGCGGGGAAGTCCTGCGGCCTCGGCTCCCTCACGTCCGTCGGCTACCTGGGAGCTCAGCCCCTCGTCGGCGGGAGCTGCGCTCACGTCGGTGTGGTCGGGCTGTTCACTGGCCTGCACGGCACCTGCCGCCTGGTCGGCCCCACGCTGCCTCCTTCGTTCCAAGGCGGCCGGGCCGAAGTCCTCGGCCTATGGACTTCGCATGGCACGACCGTGGCCGTAGTTGTGGTCACAACTGCCAGCGGGAGCTCTGTCTTCGCGGCCTGGTCGGTGCCCGCCGGGGGCTGGGCCACCTCGGCCCCCCTGGGCCTTGGTAACGACGAACAGGTGGCTTCCTTCGGGCCTGCCGAGGGAAAACGTGTCTTCGTGTTGCTGCAGGACTCGTCCGGCGCAGACCAGCTCGCCCTGGCCCAGGGTGGCGGCGCCGCCTGGCAGCAACTACCGGCGCCTCCCACGGGGACCGCAACGGTCGCCTTCGGTTCCGGCGTGACGCCAGACGCACTGGTCGGTAACGGCACGAAGTTCTCGGTCTGGTCCCTCGACGCTGCCTCGAATAGGTGGGCCCAACAGCAGGTCATGGACGTCCCGCTCCAGTACGGTTCCTCGTCGTGACGAAGGGACGCAGTGCCTCGAGCAGGAAGGTCCCTGTCACCTGCGAGGCGGCCTCCGAGGCAATCTCGGCGCGCCAGGACGGCGAGGCGCTTCCCATTGCCAGCACAGATCTCGGCGCTCATCTCGCCAGGTGCCCGGCGTGCCGGGACTTCGAGGCGCAGGTGGCAAGGCTTTCGCGCTCCGCGGCGCTGACCTCAGCTCGGCCCATACCAGAAGGCCTGGTGGCCGCTCTGACAGCCATGGCCGAGCCTTCACGGCGCGGGTTCGCATGGACATCCAGACGCCCTCCCCTACTTGGCGCTCGGTCCCGCTGGGCCAGCCGCGTCCAGTGGGCGGGGGCCACCGTGCCGGCTCTCGTGGCGGTCGTCGCCATCTCCTTGGGGGCAGGTTCCCACCTGCACCTGGTGCCCACCCGCCCGCCGTCGCCCTGCACGGCCGGGTTGGCCGTACACCACGCGTCCCGCGGCGGTTGAGGCGGGGTGCATGCGGAGAGGTCAATACACCCCCTGCCGGGACTGGTTCGCCTGGGCCGTCGCCGCCTGTGCAGCGAGCTGTTGCCTCGCCGGTTGCGGGGACCAACCGGGTCCGCCGTCCACGGCGCCGGCCACCACTGCTCAAGCCGGCACAGCCACCGCGGCCGCGGCCCTCAAAGCCGTCTATATGGCTCAATTCCGGGCCATGGTTCTTGTTGACGGCGCCGGCCATTCCCTGTACGTGTTCGGGCCCGACCGTCGCCGGGCTGTGACGTGCACCGGGACCTGCGCCCTGTCCTGGCCGCCGCTCACGGTCCCTACCGGCACCAAGCCGACCACCGGGCCGGGGGTAGAGGCTGGGCTCCTGGGCACTGTCTCTAGTCCTGGCGGCGCCGACGTCGTGACCTACAGCGGGTGGCCCCTTTATACCTACGTGGCCGACGTGGGCCCGGGCATGGCCTCTGGCGAGGGCATCAACCTGAACGGTGGGCCCTGGTACTTGATGAGGGCCGACGGCGACCCTCTGGTGCCCGCCGCTCAGCCGAAACTGCTAGGTGCGCCCGGGTTGGGGCCAGTGAACAACCCAGATCACAAGACCAGAAGCGCCACGGGGCCTCTGATCGACCGCAGGAGACTGCTGGCCACGGGCGCGGCCGTCCTCGCCGTTGGCGGCACACGCGCAAAGGTCGGCGTCGCCGGTCTCTCTTCGCCGCAGAGCGCCCCCTCGCCGCCGCCGGACGTAGACCTGATGGCAGAACACGGCGTGCTCAAGCGAGTGCTCTTGATTTACCAAGAAGCGCTTCGGCGCGTGAACGATGGGCAGGCCCCACCGGTCACGGCCATCCATAACGGCGCCGAGATTATCCACGAGTTCATAGAGAGCTTCCACGAGGCCCTCGAAGAGGGCTACGTGTTCCCCCGCCTGAAGAACGCCGGGAAGCTGGTTAGTACGGTTGACACGCTGCTCGTTCAGCACGGCCGGGGGAGGGAGCTCACCCAGTTGATCCTCGATGGTTCCACTTCGGCCGGTATGAGCTCCACGGCAACACGCAAAAGAGTGACGAGCGCCATGTCGGCCTTCGTGCGGATGTACCAGCCGCACGAGGCGAGAGAGGACACCGTCGTTTTCCCCGCGTTCCGCGACCTGGTTGGTGCGGGAGAAATGAACGAGCTGGCGTCGACGTTCGCAGACCTTCAAGCGCGCCAATTTGGGGCCGGTGCGTTCGGTGCGGTCGTCGACCGCGTTGCTGCCATTGAGCTCAGCCTTGGCATTTACGACCTCGACCAGTTCACGCCGGCGCCGGTGGTCCCGTGACAGGCGTACGCCGACCGGCTCGCTATACGGTCATCGTCCCGGCAATGAGGGCGGACGCCGTACCGATGCAATCTCCCAGTCTTTTGGCGGCTCCGTGACTGGCAAGTGGCCTGGCCTGCCCTGTTGATGCTGGCGCGAGTACAAGCTCCGGAGGGCACCCTCTCGCCGTCCAGCAAGACGCGCATGTGGGGGTGGAAATGAAATCTCCACCAGTTCGACATACCGCTGGCCGGCTCGAGACGCAGGGGCCTCCCAGGCGCGCCACAGACACTGAGCCGGAGGACCGCCTCGGGCTGGGTCCACCAGCTGGCCCACCTAACGATCGGGCCGCCCTGTGCGCGGCAACGGCCCCTGGACCGACGACATCGCGGTAAAGGAAGGGGAAAGCGGCGTGCGCGATCCGTGCGCGAACGATGCGGCATCTCGTGCCTCCTACCGGCACAAACTGGCAGCAAGTGTCCTGGCAGAAGGCTATTCTGTTCTAAACAGCGTGGTCGAGATTGCGCCAGATCTACCTTCGCAACGTAGAAGTCGTGGGTTCAAGTCCCATCACCTCCACCAGACACCATCACCTCCACCAGCCCGAGCAGCATTAGAGCAGCTCAACGCTGCTGTTGCCACGACCTGGATAACCTCATTCACAACTAGTGTTGACCCCTCGTGCCCGCTCAAGATGGCATGAAGATGGCACGCCGAGGCTCTTGGAGGACCAGGTCGGTAAAGGCTGCCTCACGCTCCGAAGGAGCTGGCAAGATCGACCTGGTGTTCGACGATGAGCTTTCCAGGGACTTGACCCGGCGCTACGGCCCGAGGTTGGCGACTCACCGACCCGAGTACTACTTGATGGCAACCAGTCCGGACCGAGCCGATCAGCGCAACTGGATGAACGAGGCTTTGCGTCTGGTGCCCGAGCCCGGGCAGGCAAAACTCTGGGGCCGGCTGACCGATGACAACCACTTTCTCCAGACATACAACGAGCTGGCGACGATAGCGATCCTTCAGGGAGCAGGCTTCTGTCCTCACTACGAGGTTGAACTGGGTGGGCTGACACTAGACATCGCCGTCCTGGATGAGGCCGGCCGCCCGGCGATCATCTTGGAGGTGGCTAACAGGATGCGCTCCAACGACGTCGAGTCAACCGACCACCTATGGCGCAGCTTTAGGGACCGTGTTCGGCACATCCCAGCCCCCTGGGTGGTCATGATCGGTTCAGCGTCGCCACATCCTCCAGGACCTGGTCCCAAGGAGGCCAAGAGGCTTGCGCAGGACCTGGCCCAGTGGCTCGCAAGACCTTCGATCGCACCCGGTGACCAGATGTCGACGGGAGGCTTGGTCTTTACCGTCCTTGGCCAGCTTCAAGGCTCAAACGCCGACCTGGTTTACCCAAGGGGTGGTGACTGGGTCAACAGCGACCGAGACGTTGCCGGCTTCGTCAACGACAAGGTCACCAAGTACACCGCTTTGGCTCGCACCCTCCAGGTCCCTCTGGTCGTCGTGCTCGGAGCGGACCCTCGCCTCCCGCTGGATCTCGGCCTTCTTCAATCGGCGATGCGCGGTCAGTTGAGCTTGAGCCTAACCTTGGACCCGCTCGTGCGGTCTACCTCATCTGGCCCGTTCCAGCTGCATGCAACGGACAAACCACCTGCCTGGGACCCAGCTCTCTCAGCTGTGGCCTGGTTAGAGCCTGAGACCGACAAGCCGGGAAAGTTGACCTTATTCCCCAATGTACGAGGCACCCATCCTCATCGACTCCCATTCACGGACGGTTTCACCGGGCAACAAACAGAAGCGCTGATGAGGTGACTACAAGTCGTAAAAGGGTCCTCTACATGTTCTGTGATCAGGTCGGCCCCCGGGCTGAGGAGGACATCATCAGCCGCTGGGTATCCAAAGAACTGGAGCCAGTCGGTCCCATCAGCACCGACTTTCTCACGGAGGTACCCGATCAGCCAATAGTCAGGCACACCAAGCAGTTCGGGAGTTTGGCGACCCTCAAGCTCCCACGGACTTGTGCCGATTGCAACGGGGGCTGGATGTCACGCTTAGAGGCGCTCTTCTCCACTTGCCTACCTACGCCCGGTTGGGGGCGTGTCGAGGGTTACGACCGGGCCATGAAGGTGCCGGCCAAAGGGCTAGAGCACTGACGGGCGATCTTAGGGTCACTATATATGGGTACTTTGGCTATGAATATCCTTCAACTTCAGCACCTGAGCGCCTTTTTGCTTCTCTTTTGTCCAAGACCGCTCAAGAGCTTTTATTCCACTTGGGGTTTTAGCCCAGCCCTCTCTGAGAAGCCTTTGTAAGCCCCGTACAGCGCCGATCTTCGCCGGAGGGTAAAGGAAGCCGAGGGCGGATATTGGCGCTCCTAGGGCCTTCTAGAGCCTTGTGGCCTAAGCGCTTCTTCTGATCACGGCCTAAGCGCTTCTTCTGATCACGGCTCAAAAGTCGTTCTGTTACCGAGCTAGTTATGACCTGGCGGGTAAAACCTCCATCACAACAGGAGTTGCCGGCTCCGGAAAATATAGAGGCACGGCACACCAGATCCCCTGGGCCAGAGCGTTGATTTACTGGGTAAACCCCACTCGACGGTGATCAACCACTTGATTCCAAGGCCAAATCATGAGGAGAGGCGGTTCAATCCGCCCACCAATAGGCGATGTCGGCCCACCGAACCTCACGCAACTGGGCAAGTACTCCCTTATCTATGGGCAACGCCGGCACCCCACTTTTCTTGCCACCAAAAGACTCATGCCCGTCTGATCTCCCAGGCGTAGACCCTGCCGCTTTTGTGAACGGGGTGGACCAAGTCGTCGAAGGGGACTACTACCCGGTCGGGGAATGAGGCTTGGACAAGAGCTAAAGTTTCGAAAGCCTGGATTGCAGGCTCGATTGGCCAGTCTTTGGAGTCAAAGCCATAAATGAGGATGGCCAAGTGGCAAACAAAGCCGGATGATCGGAGCTTGGTCACATCGGTGAGGGCGCTTCGGTGCGCCGGGTACGGTGAGAGCACATGCATGAGCATGTTGTCGTTGAGCTTGCCATTGTCACCAAGGAGCGGGAGCATTTTGACCTCGACCGCCCATTCGGTTGGGTCCCAATACCACGTCGCACCGATGTCGCTGCCGCTCAGGGTAAGGGGCATTGTCGGCAACATCGGGGTGATTGGCTGGCTCCAGGCCCGGCACCACCTCATGGCCGGGGCTGAACGGGTGGCTCGGACCGTGGAAGAACTTGTCGGTGTGGTAGCCCCGAGCTACGGCTGCCTCGTGCTCCAGGGCACCTTCCTCCTCAGGCAAAGCCTCTGTGCCTTCGTCGGCTCAGGAGGGCCTCTCTCCGGGGAAACCGGGCGTAGCCATGGCCTCGGAGATGTCGATGCCCCAGCGGTTCTCGGCATCCTTCAGGCTGTCGGTGTGCATCTGGTCCGAGTCCCCGGTGACCGAGGGAGAGAGGCTGGTGCCGGCAGAGGCAGTGTTGCGGGGCCGGTGCCGGGAGCGCTGGCGCAGGTATGGATCCCCCTCCAGGGCCTTTTCCGGCGAAGGGTGGACCCAAACCACATCTTGAAGCTCAGGATAGTCCAGCTCCGCGTAGCGCAGGGTGTTCGGGTCTACCTCCTCGACGTCGCCGGCATCAAAACGAACTAAGGCCGAAGCGGTCGAGGTGATGTCGATTATGGCCCCGGCGTAAGGGCCCAGCGCTACCCGCTGACCGACAAAGGGGCTCATCTCCCCTTTAGTAGCTGGTCCTTAGCCAAACGATACTTTACCCGTGCCATTGATGGTCCCCGTAAAGGCAACCGGCGCAACATTGTTGCCCATGTTGCACTGGCCCTTCTTGGCCCCGCTGGTGTACTTGGCCCCGATAGCGGCGAACTTCTCGGTTATGGTGATGGTGCCGGTAATGCCGGCATAGGCACCGGTACCGTCGAACAACGTGACCGGCCCGGTGCCACCGAACACTACCGAGCAGTTCGTAGAATTGGCCATGAGGGGCGGGGCATTGTTGGTGACCTTGTTCAGCGTGGTCAGGTTGACCTCGAACCCACCGTGCTGGAGGGCGACCTTGGCATAGTTACCATTGGAGTTGACCGTGCCGTTCTTATTGATGTTGGTGGACGTGCCATAGTCACCGATCACACCCGTAAGCATGATCTTGTCCACGGCACTGTTGACATTGGTCGTGTTGGGCGTGACCCAGACCTGGACCGTACCGGTCGTCATCATGGTGGCGGCCGTGGCCGGCACGGCAGTGAGGCCTACGGCCGCAGCCAGGATGAGAGCAGCGGGCATTATTTTGGATATCATTTAGGCTCCCCCTTGTCAGATTTGGCGGCAAGTTTACTGGAAGACTAGTCGTCAGACCAGTCGTCCAGGTTGCCGGTGACGTGTCAATGCAGGGTCGACCTCACGACGGGCCAGCCCTGAACTGGTGAGGGAGCTCTCCAGGTACGCCCGAGGCCGCCCCTTCGACGAGGAGCCCTATCCGGGAGCGAGGTCGGAAGAAATCGACTTCCGAGCCGCTTCCGAGTCTTTCCGCGGCATACGCGACCTTCGGGCCAGTGATGTCAAGACACTCCGGATCACTACCTCCTACCAAGGCTCAACTGTCCCAACAGTGGGTGGCCTTCTGCTGTTAGGGAGGAACCGGCTGGAGCACTTGCCCGACGCTTGGGTGCGGGTACGCCTGTTCGCAGGCATCGACCGGGCAACCATCCTGGACTCCAAAGATATCCTCAACTACCTTCCCGCCGCCGTCGAGGAGGCGATCATTCAGGTGACCCGGATGACGGCAACCTCCCTCGAGGTCAGGGACGCAAGGCACGTCCGTCGCCCGGCCTACCCGCCCGCCGCAGTGCGAGAAGCCGTCGTCAACGCCATCGTGCACGCGGATTACGCGGAGCGAGGAAGACCTATTACAATCTCGCTTTTTTCCGACAGGATCGAGGTAGAGAACCCGGGTTTGCTCCCGTTTGGGCTCACATTAGAAGATGTCCGAGCGGGCACTTCCAAGCTTCGGAACCGGGTAATTGGCCGGGTCTTCAAGGACCTCCAGCTCATTGAGCAATGGGGCAGCGGGATCCAGAGGATGACCAACGCCTGTCGGGACGCCGGCCTGGCTGACCCGCCACTGGAGGAGAGGGCAGCGGGCTTCCGGGTAACCATCCACTCGGGGCTGGCCACGGCGCCGCGGGTCGACCAGGTGGAGGCCGCTCTCCTCGACGCTTTGCTGTCCCGCACGGACGAGGGTGGATCCACGACCGCGGAGCTCGCGAGAGTTACCGGCCTCTCTGACCGTTCGACGCGGACTCGCCTGCACAAGCTCGCTGACCGCGGCCTCGTCGTCCGCCTCGCCCGTAGCCCGAACGACCCTCTTTCCAGGTGGCTACTCACCGCCCGCAGCGATCGATAGGCATGGTCTATCTCCAGCCCAACGAGAAGCACTATCAGCGGAGATGACCATCGGCGAGCGGAATGCGCATGGCTGCCTGGGGACCCAGTCTGAGTTGCCAGTGACCAGCGCGGCTAAAAAGCGGCCTATGGCGCCAGTGGACCCAACGGGGCCGCCGGGCCCAACAGCGGTGATGTAGCCACGAAGGCAGTCACCACAGCCGGCTCGCACGACGCCGGAGACGAGCAAGTACCAGAGTGTGCGGTCATATTGATCGGCATCGTTGCCGGAGAGGCACCGATGTCGCCAGTGGGACAGGCCGCCGTATGCACGGCCGCTAGGGTTACGGAGTAAAGATTAACCCACATTGACATCAATGATCGCGGAGGGTAGCCTCCGATAGGCGAGCCCCTCGACCTCGGAGCTCATCTACGAGGAGACGAACTACGTGAGCAATACACTTCCCGAGGCAGAAAACCGGGACCCCCGAGCTGAGGCCCTGTTCGCGCAGTGGAACATCCCTGTTGAGCTCAAACAAGGGTTCCCCGTAGCGGAGATCCGTCGTCTCGACGGTGCCCAGGTAAGGGACCTCGGGCACATTGCTCCGGATGAAGGGGTACAGGAGTACGCCACCCAGATGCGCTCGGGCGCTATGTTCCCGCCGATAGTGCTGATGCAGCCGAACATCTTGGTAGATGGCAACACCCGTCTCGGTGCCGCCAGCGCAATCGGGCGGGAAAGGTTCCCTGCTTATGTCATCGATGTGCCCACGGTCGACTTCGCCAAGTCTGTCGCCGGAGCACTCAATCAGCTCAACGGCCGGCGGCTTGATGCGGCCGAGGCCCAGCGGGTGGCACTGACGATGCAGCAGGAGCTCAAGTTCAATGACGACCAGATCGCAGCGTACGTTGGCCGCTCCTCTCAGATGGTCAGGACCTGGCGCCGGCAGGCCGAGACCGAGGCCAGGGCCAGGCGCCTCGGGTTAGCCGAACAACTCGAGAATGTCAGTAAAAACCAGCAAGACCGGATTGCTAGCATCAACCATGACGCCCCATTTGCCGAGGTGGTGAGGCTCCTTTCTGAATCGAAAGTCCCGAACACCGAGGTCCGCGCCATCGTTCAGGACATCGTGAAGGCTCCCTCTGAGGCAGATGAGCTGGAGAGGGTCGCGAGGGCCCGTGCCGAACTCAAGGCCATAGGGCCGCGTCCCCGCCGCGCCCAGGTCAATCCGGTGGCCCGGCGAGCTCGCATGGTCATGCCACAGCTTCTCAACATGAAGCCCTTGGCTTTGCTCGAGCCTGCCCGCCTCGAGGAAGACCGAAAGCTTTGGCAACAGCTAAGGGCTCACTGCGACGACGTGCTGCGGGTCTTCGCGGAGCACCCGGAGCCATTGCTTTGAGCCCGAGGCGACAGGGGAGCGGTGACGAGGCCTCCCGCACGACCGTCAATATCTGGGATGTCTTGGCCCGCTCAGAGAAGTCGTTAACCGTCGAGGAAATAGCGGCCGAACTGAGCAAGCGAGGCCTCCGGGACAACACCGACGCCGTGATGTTCCACAAGGGCGAGATGGCGGCCAAGCTCGACCCGGCCGCCGCGAAGGCTTTCGAGACATTGTGGGCCAACGAGTCGCCGCCTCCCGATTTCCTCGAGGAGGCTTGGATTGCCTTCGTCGCACACGGGTTGCGGTCAGGCTCGGGCACGAAAATGTTCCTCGTCACGACGGAGGAGGACACCGACCCGCGCAGCCCGAATGCGATCAAACGTTACATGGCGAACCGACAGAAACCGCCTATGGTCTACCGCTGGTTCATCACCTCTGAGCGTCGTCTCGTGCCCTACGACCCCGACCAGCGGGACCAGGCAAACCAGGGCCACACCGCCGGGATCGAGTTCCTTCGTCGTTTTGCCGAGCTCGATGGCAAGCGCAGAGTCCCGGCAAATCTGCGTGAGCTCCTCGACATTGCCGAAAAGGCGATCCGGGCTCGAACTGGCGAGGAACCGTGAACGCAGAAGATGCTGACGCCGAGGCCGCGAGCGAAGATGAATTTCCTGGGCAACCCCCGACCCTGGGTTGAGGTGACGGAGCCGGCAGGCGTGACTCAACGTGACTCATTGGTTGCCCTTCTGTGCACCTCGGTGCCCTTCGGTTCCCGAACGGCAAGGTGCTTGAGCAGGTCCTCTCCACGAACGAGCACGTCAGAAGGGGTGGCGTTACTACGTTCGCAACGTAGAAGTCGTGGGTTCAAGTCCCATCACCTCCACAGTAAAAAAGGCAGTTCAGGCGGCAATAAGCTGCAGGGCACGAACCAGCAGCCCCGGGCGCGTGCGCGATTCGTGCGCGAAGCGCCCAGGAGTTGACACGCAACGCAAGAGCTCCGTCTACGCTACGCGAGAGCTCCGTCTGCCGGCCTGGTCGCTCTCGGCAGTGGCTCAAAGCCGAGCACAAGGTTGAGGAAAAGCTGCAGGTGGCGGCCTCTTCAGCCCGGCGCTGTGAGCGCGTCCCGACCGGGTCAACCGCGTCGCTGCGCCAGGTGACCCGGTGCTGTCCGGCGAAGGACTCCGACTATGGTCAAGAGCCAGCAGGAAGTCCAGACCAGACTTGCTCCCACGTCGGTCGTCCAGTGAACACCCAGCTCGATCCTTGAGAAACCGACCATAGCGGTTGCCAGTACCGCAAGCGCCCACGCCAGGACCCGCCAGTTTCGTTTGCTAACGAAGATAAGCACCAGGCCGGCGCCGGCGGCGAATACAACGGTGGCGTTGGCGGTGTGACCGGAGGGAAACGCCCACCCGTGCGCCACCACTACCCGCACCCTTTCCGGCGGTCGGGCTCGCTGGACCACTGCCTTGGTCAGAGTCACGCCCAGCAGCTCCCCCCACCAGGCCACCAGAAGAGCGATCACGGCGAATATAGGGAGAAGGCGTCGCCATGCGAAAAAGGCCACCACGACCGCCAAGCCGAAGAGAACGACCCATGAGCCCGCCCAGGTCACGGCCTTCATCAGCTGATCGAGAGCCGCCGTACGATGGGCGACCACGAAGGCGGTCACCCTCCGGTCCATGGACGTGACTGTGCTCGAATGCTCGACACCTTCTCCGCCCAGGACCAAAAGTCCAGTCAGGATGAACCACGCCATAACAACAAAACCGAACGCGCCAGCAACACGGCGACGGGTTACCGCATGTGCGTTCGGGACGGCCGCGGGACGCGACCCGATGCCCGATTTGCCTCCGGCTCTGGGCGAAAATGGCTCGAGGCTCACCTCGCTGCCGGCTCCTTCCGCTCAATACCGGGCGCACCGGACTTCTCTCACCCTAGGATCTTCCAACTGGGCTGCGCTTCGTCGCCGCCGAGTTTCCGCATGTGTCTCAGCCTGGCCTAGCGATGCCCTGGCACCGGTGCCGGTCTGCTGGTCGAGGTGTTGACGTAGACGACGATGTGGGTTAGGCGGTGACGGTCACGGGTACCTTGTGGGTCGTTAGGACCTTGAATAGGCCCGGGGGTCAGTCACACCGATGGCGTGAGCAATAAGGTCTTTGCTGGCACCGGTTGTATCGCGAGCCGGGCCGAGTTTCGCTGGGGTATCTGAATCGAAGCGGGCTGAGGCTCCGGTTCATACGGCCATGCCCAGCGGCGCGATCGCCTAAAGGTGAGTGAGCCTGCGACGAGGTTCACAACCGAGGCAACCGAGTGCGCGATACTACGCCTCGCACGCAATCAGACGGAGTTGGTCTCGTGGCCGGACCCATCTCATTTATCGAAGCCTCGATTGCGAAATGAGCGTCCGACGCGACCGTGGCACCCAAGCTCACCGGCTCTCGGGCACCTGTGCCCACGTCCGGTGAGGGTGCCCAGGTTCCCCCCAAACGGACGCCTCCACGTGGAACGCCAAAAGGCCCGGTATGGGCGTTTCGTTTTTGGTGGTTCTGTTCGGTGGACTTTGAGCGAAAGGACATCGATGACGTCAGGTGACGATGGTCCCACGGTCACTGAGGAAGCCGTCAGCGGCCATTTCAAGGGGTTAGCTCGTTTTAGCTTTGTCGAGCCGCCCGGACCGCCCGCGAGGCGTCGGGCCAGGCCCGTGGGGTCAGCGGCCGAGGTCTTTGGGCCGCTCGGCGCGCGGCCGGCGGCGCCGAGACAGTTGCGCGTCCCGAGAGGGCGAACTCTGCGGCCGGCCCCGGGCCTGGCCCTCCGAGCGCGCCGGCCCCTTCTGGACAATGGCGGTCGTCGTGGCGCCATCGGGGCGCCCCGCCACCCAGTCGGCCATCTCCCCGTCAACAAAGCACACCTTGGCCCGCTCGGGTACCTCCAAGAGCCCGTGCTTGTGCACGAGCCGGTCGCGGGCCACGGCCAGCTGCCTTGGCTCTTTGCCCAGTGCCTGGGCCACTTCCTCGACCCCGGCGGCGCTCGGGCCGCCCTCGGTGGCCACGGCCGCCAGGTAGTCGCGCTCTTGGGGCCGCAGACGTGCCCAGTCCGCTTCGTACTGGCTCGTCAGTTCGGCCCTTGCCGAGGCCAGCCCCGCCCTGGCGTGCGCCAGAGTAATCGTAGGCTCTCCCTGGGCCGCCTCCCAGGCGTGCCAGCCGAACAGTTGCACGTAGTAGGGGTGGCCTCCGAGCGGCGCACCAGCAGGTCCAGGGCCTCGGGCTCCCAGGCCACGTGGCGGCGAGCCGCCGGCTCGACTAGTGCGAGGCGCGCCGCGCTCTGCTCCAGGTCCCCGATCTCTTCGACCGGGAGGCGGCTGGCGTAGGTCCCGGCGCCGGCCAGGCCCTCCCGGAACGTCGGCAGCCCACCGAATATGACCGCGATGGGCTGGAGCCGGCGGGCGACCACCGTCTGAAGGGCGCGGGCGACGGCAGACTGGTCGTCCTGAGGGGCCGCTTGGGCCTCGTCGATGGTAATGAGCAAGCGGACAAAGGACCCGGTGCCGAGACGCCGGCTCACGTTGGCCTCTATGCAGCTGGCGGGTCTCGGAAACCTGTTGTGGGAATTGGCAGTTCGAGCGTCGCTCGGGGGAGACTCGTCACGCTTGTCCTGGCGGCTCTCGACGCCCCATCCCATCCACCCGTACCGGTGATCGTCGTCGGCAAGGCACGCGGGCCGTCCCTTCCCTAATACAGTTGAACACGGCCCAACACGAAAGCCGCCATGGAAATGACCGCGTCCGGGCATGAGCCCGACTTACCTCCTGACAAAGCCAGGTCTTCGGGCGGCGGCCTGGCCGGACCGCTCCGGGTCTTCTTGTTCCGCCACGGGGACGCCGGGCTGCGCTCGGCCTGGACGGGCGAGGACGCCGAGCGACCACTCATCACAGAGGGTCGCAAGCAGGTCCGGTTTGTGGCCAAGAGGCTATCCCGTCTGGGGGTCAAGCCCGACGTCATTTTGACGAGCCCATACGCTCGCGCCGTTCAAACGGCGGCAATCACTGCCAAGGTCCTCGGGCTCGAGGACCAAGTGGCGGTCGAGCCCGCCCTGCAGCCTGGTTTCCACATCACCGAACTGCCGCCTATTGTCCGTGCCCACGCCGGCGCCACCGCCGTGATGCTCGTCGGCCACGAGCCAGACTTCAGCTCGCTTATAGGCGCGCTCTGCGGCGGCGGGCAGGTGGCACTCGAGAAGTCGGGTGTCGCCGAGGTCCTAGTTGACCACGCGCACGCATTCCGCGGGGTGCTCGTCTGGTTAGCCCAGCCCGATCGCCTGGTCTGAGGGAACCACTAGCCGGGGAGCCCCTCCACTCAAGAGAAGGCGGCCTGGGTCAGAACTTGCCTAGAGCCGCCCCGATGACGAACACCAGCCCGAAACCACCGACTCCTAGAGCGACCGCTGAGCCTGCAATGGCCAATCGACCGGAAATGAGCTGGGCGCCCATGACAGTCCGGTCCCGAGCGAGGAGGACCAGGATCACCAATCCTACGGGCGTCCCGAGCCCGCCGATAATGCTGGCTGCGACCAGCATGCCGATGACCGAGATCTTGGCCAAAGTCACGGCCAGGGCAAGTCCTATTGACGCCGTCAGGACACCGTAAAAACCTAGAGCGTGGTCGGCCCGCTCAGACAGCCCACGGCGCCAATCGAATTGTGCACCGACCATGTAGGCAGTGGTGGCCATCAGCACCGGGAGGGCGACCAACGCAGATATGACGAGGCCGATCGCGAACAGGTCGGCGGCCAGTGGACCGGCGAGCGGCCGTAGAGCCTGGGCCGCGTCCTGCGCCGAAATGACGGCGTGGTGATGTTGGCCCAGGGTCGCCGCCGAAGCGACAAGCATGAACCAAAAGATCGTGGCCGTGAACACCGCACCGATCACGGCACCGGTCCTGGCCCGGGCCAATACGGGGCCGCCGGTGGTGCCGAGGCCCGCTTCTTCCCGCCCTCGCCCGATGGTCTCCCACACATATACATAGCTCGTTAGCGTGGTGCCGAGTATGGCGAGGCCGCCCGTGACCACGTCATGACGCAAGGAGAAGGTGGGGACGAGGCTGGACCTGAGGACTTGGGACCAGTCGGGGTGCGCGAGAAAGGCGGCCAGTCCGAAAGTCAGGAAGCCGAGGAGCAGGTAGCGCAAGACGGCCACTACTTCGTCGTACTTGCCCACAAGTAACAGACCAACCAGAGCCAGCCCGAGCGCCACCACCAGCCAGGGGGAGTTGACGCCGAACAGGATCCCGATCCCGGCCGCCCCGGCTTGGAGATCGGCGGCGATGGTGACCACGTTTACTACCACCACTGACACCAGAAGGGCCAGGGCCACGCGCCGGCCGTAGCGCTTCAGGGTCAGCGTCTGGAGGTCGTCGCGGGCCACGGAGCCCACCTGGGCCGCGATAGCCTGGACAACTCCGAGCAAGGGAGCCACGAGCAGGGCCACCCATGCCAGTTGGTATGCCGTTTGAGCGCCGATAACGGCAGCGGTGCCAACGTTGGTCGGGTCGTTGTCCGACGCGGCCGAGAGGAGCTCGGGACCGACGCTCCGCAACGACCCGGCGACCCGGTGACGCCACCTCGTTCGCGTCCTCGCGTTCACGCCCGACATGATCGCGGGAAGCCCAGGTCGGCCCCCGCGTGCGCTGCCGAACCGCCAGCACCGTCCCGAACGTTGGTCACCAAAGAGGGTCTGGGGCCGGTGGCGATCCGGTCGAGGGCGCGGGCGCCAGCGTGTCTTGCTAAGAAGGACCGGGCCCGGCTCGGCGTCCTCTCCGCCTTACGCGGCAGGCGCACGTTGGTTGCGCACGAGGACAAGCAGGCTAACCACAAGAGCCCACGCCGGGAAGAGCAGGACTAGCCACAAACTGAGGCTGATGACGACGAGCAGGGTCAGCGCGACGAGGAACGAGACAATCGCCAGCCAACGTGGCATCAAGCCTGTGCGCCACCAGATGGTGCCGAGCGAGATCATGAAAACGCCCGCCATCCGCAAGGCGTAGATGTTGCTGACCTGCAGCATGACCACGCGACCGAAGTACAAGAGCTGCTGTTCGTTACCCTGAGTGGCAGAAAGCTTGGCGCTGGCCAGTGTGGCCGCGGCCACTCCCGAGGCGACGAAGACCATGGCCAGGAACAACACCCCGCTACCGAAGAAGACCGTCGAGAAGAACCGGTCTTCGAATTCTCCGAGTAGGTCCCGGACAACCCCGATGAACCATAAAAAGGCGATGCCCGCGAACGGTACCAGGGCGAGCGCCACACCTACCCGGCCCCCGTCGCGGTGAGCCCAGGCTGTTGGCGTGAGGCCTTTTCCAGGTAAGTTGGTGCGGAGCAGCACGATGCTGGCGCAGAACAGCACGCTGAACAGGATGCCGGCGATTGCGGCGGCCCGCGGCGTCGTCAGCCGCTGAAGCTCTGCTTGCGGACCAGAGCTTCTCCATGGTCAACCACCTCCCTTTCGACGTTGGCAGTCGCCCACGGCCGCGCCAGCTCGCTGGCAAGCCGGGCCCACTTGCCCTTTGGCTTGCGGATATCAACGTTCGATAAATGCCTTGGGAACGCAGACGGGCATCACCATTCGGACCGCTGCGGCCTCCAGGTCATTTGGAGGCTCCCCGTCGGGCTAGGTGTCAGCTGAGCCCGGTAATTGGCTCGACAGGTGATAGGGGCCGTGACGCGACAGCAATTTCCATACATGTTCGTCCAAGATGAACTTGCCATCTATTACTCCGGCTTGCGTCACTCCGATCGGGTGACTTCGCGCTGCGACATTGTTATGGGGACGTCCGTCGATCACGCCACCTAACCTCACCCGACAGGGACAACAGGGAGGAGCCTGATCGGCCACGGACGGCTCCCGGTGCAGCTGGGCTCGCCCGAGACCAGCGCATCGCAGACTGAGGCTTCGGTGCGGCCCGCGCCGTGTTGTGGTGGAGCGCGTGCTGGGAGAGCACGCGGCTCGAGGTCGTCGATGCGTTTCAATACTTGGTGCCCCCCTCACCGAGCGGCACCTTCATAGACGCGGCGGCACGGTCAGGAGCGAGCCAAGTAAAGGCCCGACCTCCCGAAGCGTCGGGCCGACCACCGCGCGTTAAGAGCCGATCGGCCCTAGTAACACGGGGCCCAAAAGCGCACGCTAATTAATGAGATCGATTTATGGCCAATGTGGGCCCAATGACTAGGAGGCGCTATGTGGTTTGGCGTAATTATCGGGGTTATCATCTGGGTAGCAATCGCGTTCTGGCCCGCTCGCGTGGCGGCCCGTAAGGGGCACAGCTTCCTCGCATACTTCATCCTCAGCCTCGTTTTCTTCCCGCTCACCTATAATGGCCTACGCCGTGCGAGACCGGCAACTGGTGCCCGTTTAGAGATCGGCCGGCAGGTCGATTGCTTGCCCATTGATTGAAATGGACTTCGACAGGAAACCGACCAGGGAACCGCACGTCACCCACGTCTGGACTTGAAACGGCTTTGCCTAACGGTGATCGATCGAGCCGGCTGGGCCGTCGTCGGCTGGGCCGTGCCTGACAACATGTGCACCAAGCTCGTTACTGACGCTCACCACATGGCCTTCCGCCGCTAGAGCCCCGGGCTCGGTTCATCTTCCACTGCTTCCGAGGCAGCCCAGGCTGAGTGCTCGGAAAATAAGGAGAAATCAAAAGATGGGACCAGCGCGCCCCGTGCCTGACCCACGGCCAAGAGCGGGCCTCGCTCAGCGTCTCTGCCGGCACAGGGGGATGGAGGTCGATCACCAGTGACATCACCTGAATTACGGTTTCGCGAACGACCACTTCGGGCCGGCGAGTGTCTGGACCCGGTTGGTCGCGGGCGGCGGGCAGCTGATGGTGGCGCTGGTCATGGCGAATTGAGGACCCGGGTACAGATTTCCGGTCACCCCGAGCGGCTGCTGACGTCCACCCATGGGTGGTTCGTGGTCTTCATCAGCCTGGGGGATAACGCACCTGGCGCCGTCGGTCGGCGTCGCCGCCTAGGTCTACCCGCCTCGCCGTCCATGTCTGGCCGGGCCCTGGACCGGCGTACGGCCGGGCCCTGATGTGAGAGCAGTTCCCCTAGAGGAACCTGGCCAGTAGGGGATGACGGGTCACCTGCCTAGGTGTGAGGCTGCATAGAAGTGAACAGCAAATGGGCGCATGCCCGCAGGTACCGGCTCGTCCTTCGCGGGGAACTGGGCGATTCGTTCGGGTTCCTGTTTGAAGGCATGGAGCTGCAGCGCCTTGCGGGCACGACGGTGCTGACCGGCCAGGTGGCCGATCAGGCGAACCTGCTCGGGCTCATCGAGCAAATCGAGGAGCTTGGCGTTGAGCTCGTACCCGTCAACCCGGACCAGGAACCGACGGCGGTGTCGCGGGCCCTGGGGCAGAGCCTAGTTGGCCTGCCAAGTAGATGGCCGCTTCGCCATGCCCTTTGCGCATGATAGCAACGTCCGCCGTGCTCGTTGGCTCCCTGTTAACCGGCTCAAGGGCCCAACTGACTTGATCCGCACACGGGGTTTGGCGAGCAAATGGAGTCGATGGCGCAGGGAGTTGCCCAGCGCGTGATCGACCTCGTCGTCGACTCGCTGGATGTGAACGCGCTGTTGGACAGGATTGACCTGAACGCCCTGCTGGCACGGGTGGACCTGAACCAGGTACTCGACCGGGTGAACCTGAACGCAGTAATGGCGCGGGTAGACATGAACCAGGTGCTCGACCGGGTGGATATGAACGCCGTGGTAGCCCAGGTGGACCTGGACCAGGCACTCGACCGGGTGGATATGAACAAGCTCATCGCCCGGGTCGACGTCAACGAGATCGCTGGCCGCATCGATATAGAGGCTCTGGTGAAGAACACCGATATCGGCGCCCTCCTGGCCAGCTCTTCCTCCACGATCGCCACCGAGGCCCTCGACCTGGGACGAAGCCACGCTGTCAGCATGGACGACACCCTGGCGCGCTGGGTGAGCCGGTTTCGGCGAAACCGCCCCGGACGTGCACGCCCGCCCGAGTTATCGAATGCCCAGGAGGAGCCATGAACGCGCCCACGGACGTGGGCCTGCCCGCACCCACGCCCCGCTTTCGGAGGGCGCCGGGAGTTTATTGGTCGACCGGTGACGAGATCGCCGAGAGGATCCGGACCGGCTGAAACAACGCGCTGTCATCCAGTGCCAGCAACCAAACCCATGGCGTCAAGGCTTTGAGGGTCGTCGTACGTCAGCGCCCCGCCGTGCTGGCCGGGGACGGGTGGAGTACCGGGGCCGCGGGCCTCAAGCCGAGCGGTGCTCCCTGCCGGTTATTTCTTGGCTGGCTCGTAGTACGGGTTGGTGCCCGCTGCGTGATCTGTCACGTCGACGATGCGGACGATCTCGGGCACCGATTGTTTGATGGCCACCTCGATGCCCTGGCTGAGGGTTACCGCGGCCATCCCGCAGCCGGCGCACCCTCCGCTGAGGCGCAGGTAGGCGGCCCCTTCTTCTACCGCGACCAGGTCGGCGTGGCCTCCGTGGGCGGCGATGGAGGGGTTGATCTGGGCGTCGAGCACCTGGATGACCCGCTGGGCCACGTCCCCGCTTAGGTCGGGCGGGGGACCTGTCATGATCGGGCTGGACTGGGGTGATGGCGGGCGGTTCGGATTACGAATGCTCATCCCGCCGCCGAGTAGATCCCGGTTGAAGTCAAGCACCGAGCCGGCCATGTTGGGGGCGCTGGCCGCCGGCACGACGATGGTCAGCCCATCCTGGACCCCGGTCCAGGCGTCGGCTCCGGCGTCAGTGGTGGCCTGGAAGTACATGTCGTAGGTGTAGGTGTCGCCGCCGGTCCCACTGATTTCGATCCACAGGGCCAGGGACTCGGCAGCGGCCTCGTCGCTGCGCAACTCCAACACCTTGGCCAGGGCCTGGTCGGTCAAGGTTAGGACGGCGGTGTGGGTGGGATTGTCGTCGGTCATAGTGGTGTCGGTCACATCCCGATCGTTTGCGGGCCATTCTAGGGGTGATGCCCCGCGTACTCCTGCTCCTGCCCACCGAGACCTACCGGGCCAAGGATTTCCTGGCCGCAGCCGAACGTCTCGGGGTCGACGTGGTCGTCGGCTGCGAGCGGCGTCAAGCCCTGGCCGACGTCATGGGCGATCGGGCCGTGGTCGTCCCTATGGCCAATGTGGGCGCGGCGGTGGAGATCATTGCCGTCCTTAATGGCCGTCGGCCCCTCGACGCGGTGCTGGCGGTTGACGACCAGGGGTTGGCCGTGGCGGCGGCGGCCTCGGCCCGGTTGGGGCTGACCCACAACCCCGTCGATGCGGTGGCCGCGACGCGCGACAAGGCCGTCCTGCGGGGCCGCCTGGCCGCCGCGGCGGTAGCCCAACCCGACTACCGGGTGGTTCTTCCGGACCACACCGTGGCGGCCGCCGCGACCCAGATCGGCTATCCGTGCGTGGTCAAACCGGTGTCACGTTCAGGGAGCCAAGGGGTCATCCGGGTCGATGACGACGTCGAGGCTGCAGCGGCCGGCGAGCGGGTTCGGGCCATCGTCGGGCCCCTCGAGCCGATTTTGGTCGAGGGTTTCGTCGCCGGCGCCGAAGTAGCGGTCGAGGCTCTCCTGGTGGACGGGGTGCTCGAGGTGCTGGCGGTCTTCGACAAGCCCGACCCGCTCGACGGCCCCTTCTTCGAGGAGACGATCTATGTCACCCCGTCCCGCCAACCGGCCCTGATCCTGGCCTTGCTGGCCGCCACGGTGGCGTCGGCGGCCGCGGCGGTCGGCTTGCGGGAGGGCCCGGTCCATGCCGAACTGCGCGTCGCAGCCGATAGTCGACCGGTGGTCATCGAGGTGGCGGCCCGTTCCATCGGTGGTCTGTGCGCCCGGGCTTTGCGCTTCGGAGCCGGGGTCAGCCTGGAAGAGGTCATCATACGCCACGCCGTCGGCGCCGGACTCGAGGGGCTGGGCCGGGAGGCCCAGGCCTCGGGGGTGATGATGCTTCCCATCCGGGCCGCCGGGGTGCTCGAGAAGGTGTGCGGTCAGGCCGACGCCCTGGCCGTCGACGGTGTGGTCGGCCTGGAGATCACCATCGCCGCCGGTCGAGCCGTGGTGCCCCTGCCCGAGGGCGATCGGTATCTCGGGTTCGTATTCGCACGCGGTCCGACGCCGGCGGACGTCGAGATCGCCCTACGCCGGGCCGAGGCGGCCCTCCACGTCGTCGTCGGTCCCGGCTCGTAAACAGTGGCGCAGGTCGACGGGCCGAAGCCGCCCGTGCTGGGCGTAGGCTCAGACCGTGAAGGTTCTGGTGGTATCGACCTACGAGTTGGGCCACCAACCGTTATCGGCAGCGACGGGTAACGCCTCCCTGCTCGCGGCCGGCCACCAGGTGCGCTGTGTCGACATCGCCCTGGATACCCTCTCGGCCGACGACGTCGACTGGGCCGAAGGAGTGGCCCTGTCGGTACCGATGCACAACGCCATGCGCCTGGCCCTGCGGGTGGCCGACAAAGTGCGGGCTCGCCGGCCCGGCCTGCCCCTGTGCTTCTTCGGTCTGTACGCCGGGATGGCCGGGGACCTCACGGTGATCGCGTCGGCTGACGCCATCATCGCCGGAGAGTTCGAGCCCGGGCTAGCCGCCTGGGCTGGGGGAGTCAACCCGGGGCCGGCGGTCCAACTTGGCCGGTCTGCGGCCCGGGTGCCCGACCGTCGGCTGCTCCCCGAACTGGGCCGTTACACTCGTCTGGCCGTCGCCGGCGAGCAACGACCGGTCGGTTCGGTGGCCGCCAGCCGGGGCTGTTCGCACCGCTGTCGGCACTGCCCGGTCCCGGTCGTCTACGACGGGCGGGTCCGTACGGTGGCCGAGGATGTCGTCCTGGCCGACGTCGACCAGCTGGTGGCCGCCGGAGCCAGCCATATCAGCTTCGCCGACCCCGACTTCTTCAACGCACCTCAGCATGCCCGCCGGGTCCTGGTCGCGGTGCATGACCGCCATCCGGAACTGACCTTCGATGCCACCATCAAGGTCGAGCATCTCCTCGCCCACTCCGACTTGCTGCCCCTGCTAGCCCAGGCCGGTTGTGCGTTCGTGGTCAGCGCGTTTGAGTCGGTCAATGACCGCATCCTCGCCGTTCTGGACAAGGGCCACACTGCGGCCGACATGTCCAAAGCGGTGATGGCCCTGCGCTCGCACGGCATCGAGATCCGCCCATCGTGGTTGCCGTTCACGCCGTGGACCACCATCGACGACCTGGTCGCCCTGGTCGATTTCGTGGTCACCCACGATCTCATTGCCAATGTCGATCCGGTCCAGTACAGCGTGCGACTGCTCGTGCCGGCTGGTTCGCTGCTGTTGGCCGAGCCGGCCATGACCGCCCGCCTATGCGGCTACGACCCGGCCCAGTTGGGTTGGACCTGGGCCCATCCCGATCAGACCGTCGACCGTCTCCAAGTGGAGATCGCCACTCTGGTCGAGGCCCAAGTCGGCGAGGATCAGGAGCGGACCTTCGATCAGATCGACGGGCTGATTCGTTCGTACACGTCGATGGCACCGGCGCGACCCGCCCGGGGGGCCGCTTCGGCCGGCCCGTGTGGCGAGCGAGCCCGGCTCACCGAGCCGTGGTTTTGTTGCTCCGAACCGACCCAGGCCCAACTCGCCCCGCTGGCCGCGTTCGCCTGACGGGCTCCCCGC
Source organism: uncultured Acidimicrobiaceae bacterium (assembly GCA_963749305.1). Classification (GTDB taxonomy): domain Bacteria; phylum Actinomycetota; class Acidimicrobiia; order Acidimicrobiales; family Palsa-688; genus Fen-671. Next base: position 381,670 of record CAVVMN010000004.1, on the reverse strand, counting down.
AGTTCAGGCGAAGCGGCGGGCATCCTTGGCGGCGTACCCGGCCACGACGGCGTCGGTCGCCGACGTCTTCTCGATGGCTTCGACCATTGTGTCCAGTTGCCCGGCCGGGAGGGCGCAGGTCATCTCGTCGGGGGGCATGCCGGTCCGTTGCCGACTGAGGGCGCAGCCGACGCTGGCCGCGGCCACCCCCTGCTCCATGGCCATGGCCACGATGTGACATTGGGGTTTGCCCTCGATAGACAGGCCGGGAAGGGCATCGGAGAGCACCATCAGTTGGCGGGCGTTCACCCGCAGGAGCACCACGTCGGGATCGATTGGGACGGTACCCAGAGGGGCGTAGACGACCGACCCGGGCCGCGTCGCCACCTTGGGCAGTTGATCCAGAACACCGGGCCCGACCCAACCGACTCCGACCAGCTGCGCCACATCGCTGTGGTCGATGACCTCGCTGGGGGCGAGCAGGCCGTGGGTGACGCTCCCCACACTGCAGTTGCCGTGATCCTCGGGCACGGTGGCGAACGCCCGCTCGGCCCCGTGGATCCAGAACACGCACCCGGCCGGGACCCGCCCTCGGCGACCATCCTCGGTCGCTTCCGCCATGGGGGCGTCGAAGCGGTCGACGCCCAGGGGCGGGCTGGCCGCGAAGGTAATAGCCACCGGAGCCGACGACAAGTGCAGCACCTTCACCAGGCGGTCGGCGAGTTCAGTCCAGTTCGGGGGCACCAGGCGAACCTAATCGGTGAAGTGCTCGACGTCTTCGCCGACATCGACATGCACCAACCTGCCAGCAAGAATCGCCGGTGTACCTGAACACGCCACACCCAGGATGGAGGCACGACCGCTGGGTACCTGATCGCGGACCCTCCCAGCTTCAAACCCCCAACTCATGCCGACCGGCTCCGATGGCGCTTGCTCATGCTTCAACCATCGGCGTCGATTGGTCTGGGCAATGGCTGGCTCAGGTTGACGCCTGACAGGCCGGCTGCGAGTCAGCTTCGACTTCGTGAAAGAAGAGCGCCGGCCAGGGTGTGGGTGAACGGCGCCTGTTCGTTCTCGAAGTTGGTCGCTCTCGAACTTGGTCGTTCTCCTTCACCGGGTGAAGTCCTCCCACCACGCCGGGTCCGGACGGAACGGCGCGGCCGGCTGGCCGGTGGCATCTGTGCCCACCTGGTAGACCAGGCCGGCGGCCAGATCGGAGCGGCGCTGCTCGTCGGTCCAGCCCTCTGTCGCGGTCGTGACGAAGAGCCGATGCAGGCCGGGGCCGCCGAAGGCACAGCACGTGCACTCCCGGGCCGGGATGGGGTACACCTCGCGCAACGAGCCATCGGGTGCGTAGCGGTTGACCCGCCCACCGCCGTAGATCGCCACCCAGAGGTCACCGGCAGCGTCCACCGTCATCCCATCCGGTGCCCCGATGTCTTCGGGCACAGTGACCAGGATCCGCCCAGCGGAGATCGTGCCGCCATCACCGTCGAAACTGAACGCGTGGACCACCCGCGGGCCGCTGTCCACTAGGTACATTGTCCGGCCGTCGGGGCTCCAACCAAGTCCATTGGAGATTGTCAGGTCCTCGAGCACCACTTCGGTCTTTCCTGTCCGGTCCAACCGATAGAGCGCGCCCCCGCCGGTGTGGTGGTCCTCGGCCAGGGTCCCGCCCCAGAACCGGCCCTGGGGGTCGCAGGCGCCGTCGTTCATGCGGGTCCCGGCCGGTGCGACCTCTGCGATGGTGCGCTGGGTGCCGTCGAGGGCGAGGTGGACGAAGCCACGCCCGGCCCCGAGTACCCAGCCGTCGTCCCCCTCCACGGGAGCGACCATCCCGACCGTCGTAGGCAACTGGTAGACCCCGACGCGCTCGATCAAGTCGTCGTTGCGAAGCACGCCTCGGGCGACCCGCCCGCCCAGGATGTCGACCGCCAGCAGTTCGCTGCGCCGGCCGTCCCACCGAATACCCTCACCGAGTTGGGTCTGCTCGGTATTGCAGGCGACGGCCTGGCCGCCTCGCTGGGGATTTTTATCCAAATTAGCTACCATTTCTCAACCTCCGAAGTCGACGACGACCTTGATGTCGTCTGGCCCACGCTGTTGGGCGTCGGCGATGTGCTGGGGCGGAACCCGGTGGGAGATCAGTCTCACCGTGGGATGAACCGAACGTTCCCTGCGGGGCGGTCGGCTCGCTGGCGGGCGCACGACGGGCACAGCTCGCGATCGAGCAGGGCCGCCATGTGGTCGGGCAGGCGGCGCCGGATGAAGTCCCGGTGTTTGGGCGTCTGGGTGGGCGCTCCGCATTGGCTGCACGTCAGCAGCGGCTGTTGGCACACGGTGGTCCCGGTGATGACCGTGCGCCGCACGCCGTCGCGGTCGTCGAAGTGGATGGCCCCTGTCGGGCACACCTGGGTGCAGGCGCCGCAGCCGATGCACAGGTCCGCAGCCCGGGTGAAGTCGAAGTAGGCAAGTCGGATGGCGGTGGTGTCGGCCATGCGCAATGCTTCGACGCCCATCTCGCTGCAGGCGGCCATGCACAGGCCGCAGCCGATGCACACGTCGCAGCGCAGGCAGCGACGGGCCTCGTCGTGGGCCATCGTGGCGGTGAGGCCCTCCTCGATCTGGACGTAGTTCCCCTCCCCGAGGACCTCTTCGACGCTGCGTTCGGGCATCACCGCCCGGGGCAGGTACGTGCGGTCGGGCGCGGCTGACACGCAGAGGGATGACGTCGGCGCGACGTACCGGCTGGCCCACGGCAGGGTCGAGGGGCTCCGCCCGCAGCCAGGCGTCGATCGCTGCGGCGGCGATCTTGCCGGAGCGGATGGCCTCCACCGCGGTTTCGGGGCCGTGTTCGGCGTCCCCGCCGGCGAAGACGCCCGGGACGTCGGTCATCAGGGTCTTGGGGTCGGCGACGATGAAGCCGTGGATGTTCTCGACGCCGCTGCCGTCGAGGACCGCCAGGTCGGTGCCTTGGCCGGTGGCGAGGATCACGTGGTCGGCTTCGAGGGTCAGCCGCCGGTTGGCGTCGAACTGCGGGTCGAACCGGCCGTTGTCGTCGAGGGTCCGCTCGCAGAGCTGAAAGCTCACCTGACCGTCCTCGTCGATGCGCACCGGGCCCCAGCCGGGGTGGAGCTGCACGCCCTCGCCGACGGCGTTCTCGATCTCGTGCGGGCTGGCGGTCATATCCCGGCGCTTCTCTAGGGAAACCATGTCGACGTGTTGGCCGCCCTGGCGCAGGGCGGTCAGGGCCACGTCGATGGCGACGTTGCCGCCGCCGATGACGGTGACCCGCGGCCCTACGTGCACATCCTCGCCGCTGCGCACGGAGCGCAGGAAGTCGATGCCGCCCAGCACAAAGGGGCGGTGGACGCCGTCGATAGGGATGAGGCGGGACCGCTGGGTGCCCAGGCCCAGGAACACGGCGTCGTAGTTGGTGCGGAAGGTGTTGAGGCTGTCGATGGCGGCGCTGGTGCGGATCGCGATGCCGAGAGCGGTGATCTGGCCGAGCTCCTGGTCGAGCAGGTCGAGTGGAAGCCGGTAGGCGGGGATGCCGTAGCGCAGCATCCCGCCGGCTTTGTCCTGGGCCTCGAAGATCTCGACTTGGTGCCCGTACGTGCGCAAGTAGTAGGCGGCGGTCAGTCCGGCCGGACCGGAGCCGATAATGCCGATCCGCTTGCCCGTGTCGGGCGCCAGTGCGGGCCTGGGGTAGCCGCCGTCAGCCAGGCAGTCCATGGCTGCGGTGGCTTTCAGGGGCCGGATGAACAGCGCGCCGTTGCTGCCCCCGCGGACGCAGGCGGACTCGCACGGCGCCGGGCAGACCAGGCCGCACACCAGCGGCAGGGGGTTATCGCGCCGGATGACTTCTATCGTGGCGCGATAGTCGCCGTGGCCGAGGTGGGTCATGAAGCTGGGGATGTCGATGTTGGCCGGGCACGTGCTGTGGCACGGCGCGGCGTGCCGCTCGAGGCACACCCCCTCCGGGCAAGACTCGCGCCGGACGTGGCTTTCCCACTGCTGGCGGTAGTGGTGCAGGGAGCTGCCGAGCGGCCAGGCCGCCCCTAGGCCCTGGGTGGCTAGCTGGAGCGACACTTCGTCGAGTGCGGCCAGATGGCCGGCGTCGCCGCGCCCCAGACTGACCTCGCTCGCCAGACGGGCCGCTCGGGCCAGTAAGGCCCGTACCGGTGACGTTTCGTTGTCGGCCAGCTGCCAGTGGCGGTACAGGCCCGGCCGTCTGCTCGACCACGCACACACCTTCGGCCATCACCATCAGCGTCGATGGCGACGGATGATACCGGCGGACGCCAACGACAAGGGGTCGCACGACAGGTCCGCCTCCGAGAGCGGCAGGAAGCCCCCGAGGCCGTCGTCGAAGACAAGCACGGCCTCATGGCCGTCCATACCGCCGCCGACGCCCCAGCCGTCGACCTGCGCCCGCGAGGTTCCCGGAGCGGGCCAACTCGACCAGGCCGCGCTGGTTCAAGCCCCGCCGCAGCGTCAGCAACGACGCGTCTGGGCCTGACGCGCCGGCAAAGAGCCGGGACAGGCGGCACCAGGTCTCGGGCGTGTGTACCAGCCGCGTCCCGTCCACGGGCCGTCCCTCCCCCAGCAGCTGGCCCGGCTGTCGCGTGCACGTCGAGGCGGATGCGGGGTGCACCCTCCACGTGGGCGAGCGAGCGCAGGGCGTCGACGGCGTTAAGCGAAAGCGGCTTCGTGGCCGGTCAGCTCGGCGGGCAGCCGCAGCTCGACGGTGCGGCTGTCACGCAGACCGGCCGCGATGAGGACCCCCTCGGCCAGCAGCCATGGCGCCCTGTCGAGCACGGTGACGCTTCCCTGGGCCGGGCGTCCAGCCCGGTGGCATCGATCACCAGCTCCGACGGCCCGATGGCCACGCAGGAACAGTCGCCACGCCAACGTAGACGGGTTCGCCCGCCGGGCCGTACTCGGCCAGCCCGGCCTGCTGCACGTATTGCAGCCGCTGCAGTGGCGCCATCTCCCGGGCCCTCGTCGACCCGGGCAGCGCGTCGGCCAGCGTTGGAGCTGGCGCCACGGCACCATCGAGCACGGCGCCACCGGCGTCGAGCCACGAGGGCAGCACCTGGAGATCGGTCACGACTTCTCCGCATTGAGATCGGGCGGCTCAGCGAGGAGGTGACGGGCGTAGCGCTCGCGGCGCAGGTCGGGCAGCTCGTTGGCGACCCCGAAGGACAGGCAGCCGGTCACGCACTTGGTGACGCAGGCGGGCTGCAGCCCAGCATCAACCCGGTCCATGCAGTAATCGCACTTGACGACCTTGTTGGTAGCCGGGTCCCACTGCGGAGTGCCCCACGGGCAGGCCGCGATACAGCTCTTGCAACCGATGCAGAGGCTGTCCTCGACAAACACGATGCCGTCCTTCTCACGCTTCTGCATCGCGCCGGTCGGGCACGCCCGGACACACCACGGGTCCTCGCAGTGGAAGCACGGCATGAACACGAAGTGGGCCCGAGGCAGTCCGTCGACCTCGACCAGGCCCAGCGCGATCACCCGGCACGGGTCAGGACCAGGACCAAGCTGCTTGTTGGTCTTGCAATGGACTTCGCAGGCCAGGCAGCCAATGCAGTTGGCCTCGTCGTGGCGAAGCTCGTACTTGCTCATCCTGCCACTCCTTCCGGTACCCGACGCTTCACCTGCACGACCGTCTCGGTCAGTGCACAGCCACCGCCGGCGGGATCGAAGTCGTAGAGCTTGCCGTGCTGCAACCGCTGGTCGGCGACGCCGAGGCCGAGGGCGCGCCTGGCGAGCGGCACCGTGGCGCCGTAGCCGTGCAACATAAACACCGCGTCGGGATCGATCCAGCACGTGACCTTCGCCGGCAGGCGACCGGTGTAGCGGCCGCCGCCGTTGACCTCCACCTCGTCGCCGTCGACGATCCCGAGCGCGTCGGCACGGTCGGGATGGATCCAGAGCACCTGTTTGGGCGCTCTCTCGTTGAGCAGAGGGTTGTTGAGCGACTGGCCCTGGCGAGCGTCGCCGTCTTGGCGAACAGCAGCGTGAACTTCTCGCCCGTCGGCGCCTCCTTGGGACGTATGCCGGCAGGCTCTCAAGCCCGGCCTGCTTGAGAACCTCGCTCTCGATCTCGATCTTCCCCGAGGGCGTCGGGAACGTGAGCTCGTCGCGGGGGACCAATTTCGGTGCCGTCGCCAAACCGACCATGCCGGCCTCGCGCATCTCGGCGATAGTGACGCCGGTGCCATCGAGCTGGTAGTTCCACAGCTCCTCGATGGTCTCGAAATCGAGCGCCTGCTTGATCCCCATCCGGTGCAGAATCTCGCGGAATATCCACCACGCCGGGCGGCTGTCGAAGCGCAGTCCAATGGCCTGGTCGCGCATGGCGAAGACCGGCACCGGGCCGTTCATCTGGCAGAGGATGTTAGCGCGCTCCAGGTAGGTCGACTCGGGCAGGATGACGTCGGCGAACCAGCCCAGTTCCGAGTAGCGCACGTCGATCGAGACGAGCAGCTTCAGCTTCTCGACCGCACGTTGCGTCGCCTCCGGGTCGGGCATGCCGGTGAACGGGTCGTGGCGGTAGGCGAAGTAGGCGCCGATCCCGTACGGCAGGCCCGTCTCCATTGCGGCGAAGGCCTGGTGCAGCATGCCGATTGCCGGGTCCCACTGCGGCCGCTCGCCGCCGGCACCATCCACGCGCGGCTCTTTGACCTCCGGCACGCGATCTGTCAGATGGTTCAAGCCCTTGCGGCCGTAGTGCTCGGGCGGCTTCCCCAGCACGCACCCACCCGGGACCTCGATATTGCCCATCAGCGCGTTCAGGATCAGCGCCGAGCGGCTCACGTAAAACGACTGCTTGTGACGAGCTGACATCCACCCCGGATGGAAGATCACATGTGGTGCGTCGGCGGCGATCTCGGTCACGAAGGCGCGAAGCTCGGCGGCGGGAACGCCGGTGTGCGGCTCCTGCCACTCGGGCGTTGTGTCCTTGACCGCCTCCCGCAGGTAGTCCAGGCCGGAGACGAAGCGGGCGACGAAGTTCTTGTCGTAGGCATCCTGCTCGAGGACCTCATGGATAATGGCGAGGTTGAGCGCGTAGTCGCTCTTCGGCCGTACCTGCCAGTAGCGGGTGGCCTTGGTCGCCGTGATCGTGGCGCGCGGGTCGATGTAGGTGCAGCGCATCCCCCTCGCCACCGCGGCCATGAACGCCTTAGCCTCCTTGACCATCAGCGATTCGACGACGTTGCGGCCGTAGAGGACGAGATGCTTGCAGTGCTCGTAGTCGAACAAGAGCCCGGCGACACCGAAGCCGTAGAGCGAACGCATGGCGTTATGGACATTGCCGGCGCAGGCGGCATCGTGATCGAAGTAGTTCGGCGAGCCGAGCGCCCGGACGAAGGTTTGGGTCAGGTCGGTAAAGGGGCCGCCACGATCGGAAAGCGCGATACCGCGGCCGCCGAAGACATCGATCGTTTCAGTCAGCTTCTCGGCGACGTAGTCGAGGGCCTCGTCCCAGGACACCCGCCGCCACTGGCCGCCGCCACGCTCGCCAGCCCGGATCAACGGCGTCTGCGGCCGCTCGTCGTCAGACTCGAGAAAGAGGCCGGCCGCGCCCTTCGCGCACAGGCTGGCGCCGAGGGCGTGGTCGTGCGTATTGCCCTGCAGCCAGGTCACACGACCGTCCTCGACCGTCACCTCCATCGGGCAGCGCACCGCGCACATCCCGCACATGCTGTAGACGGTTCGTCGGCCGGGGGAGGCGACACCGCTTACGTTGGGTGCCATCAGAGAGCTCATCGTCACCTCGTTCGTCGTAGACGCACATCGCCGCCTACCAAGATCAACCGTCCCACGACCTGGCGACGCGCGCTAGGGTCCTTCGGCCCGAAACGCTGAGACCGGGGCTGCCAAAGGGCTTTCTCCCGTTTTGGCCGCGTGAGGCGCGCTATCGCCTAATGTGCCGGGCCTGCCCGAGGAGGAGGCCCTCGGCGACATCGAGGACCAAAGGACCGGGCGGTCAAAGGTGTCCCGACGAGACCCCAACGAAGTCGGCAACCACGAACGGCCTCTCGCCGAAGACGGGATGCCGCGGCCACCGTAGGCCCGCGAGCGGGACTTTCGGCCCTAGCCCCAGGAGCCGCCGGCTAATTAGCCTAAAAGACCGTGCGTGCCGCCGAATGGTACCTCTGGTGAGATGGGACGACTTCGTTGAGTTCTCTATCGATGAGTTCCGTGACTTCGGTACCGAACAGCACCGAGTCGTCCGGCGGTTGCGAGCGCCGCTCGCCACCTCGATCGGCCATGTCCCTGAGCGAAATCACCCGCTGCTCCTCCAGCAGCCCAACCCTCGGCGCAGGCCGAAATGAGATGTTGCCGGAAATGATGGGCCAAGGGCACGCCGCCGTCCCCGCGCCGAGGCCACCGAAGGATTCTCGCTGCGGAAGTTGACGATCCGAAGGGCCCGTCGAGTACACCGCCCCCGTCGCGACCTCGGCGGGGCGACTCGCTATTCAGGTCCATCGTCAAGTTGGCGACTGCCGTGCGCGACGCGGACCCGGCGGAGGTCGAGGCCCAGGTGGTACAGCTGAGTGGCACCCGGCGCTGGCTCACCCCCCTCGGCTACGTGGCGGGGACGCTGGCCCTGATCGTCGCCGGCATCAAGCCGCTGTTCAAGAACTGGCGCCTGACTCTCATCGAGCTGGTCCCGGCGGCCTGGGTCTGGTTCTCGATGTGGAACTTGAAGTCCCACGTCCTCGACAGCCGGTCGGTCCACCACTTCCATGGGTATATCGAGGTGCTCGGTTTCTTACTCATGGTGGCGGCGGCAACGGTCGCTTTTTACTGCAACGCCATCTTCGCCTTCTCTATAACCGGGGGACAGCCGCCGCGTATAGGCCCAGCGGCGCGCCAAGCTGCCACCCACATGAAGGCCATCTTGTTGTGGGGCCTCGGTTTCGGGACCGCCCACGCTGTGGTCAGCTTCGTGGTCGCGCCGCTCGGTAAACCCTGGTATTCGCTGTCGCTCCTCGTCGTGCTGGCGGCGATGCTGGTCAGCTTCGTGGCCGTGCCGGCCGCGCTGGCCGGGCTTAAAGAGCAGCGCACGTCGCGCCAGAAGGTGGGTTACGCCGCCGTCGGGGGGGCCTTGGCCGCGGTAGCGGCCACCCCCGGCTTCATTTCGACCGGGCCGGGCTGCTGCTCCTGGGCGTGCCCTCGCTGCGCATCGTCGGTTTCGCGCTCTTGTCCATCGGGGTGGCACTGCAGATAGCAGGGACCTCGGGCGTGAAATCGGTGAAGCTCAGCGCCCGGTTCAACGCCGCGGCGGCTTAGCCGACCGCTCATGGCCCTTGGAGTCCCGCCAGAGTGCTGCCCTGGCGACCTTGTTGCCGATGTCATGGTGACGGCCGCGAAGACGCACGGACCTGAGTGCCGGCCGCAGACGATCCGAGAGTGCTTCGAGGACGACCATGTTCATATGGCCCTGGTCGTTGCCGCTGACGGGCGGCTCGTCACGACCATAGAAAGATCGGACCTTGCCGAAGCCACGCCCGTCGCCAGATGCGCCGCGGAGCTCGGCACACTTGTCGGTCGCACGGTGGCGCCATCGCAGGCCGTCGCGGCTGCGAGGGAGTCGCTTTTGCACCACGGCCGGCGCCGGCTGGCCGTGGTAGACACTTCGGGCCGGTTGTTGGGCCTCCTCTGCTTGAAACGGGACGGGACGGGGTTCTGTTCTGACGACGGCATCCGTGCACGGGCTGAAGAGCGGCCACCGCCACGGCGGGACAACCAGGCGCCAAGCAAGCCGACGGTTCCAACGCTGTCGGAAGGGCCGCGCTGAGGTCATGCCGGGGACGACCACCTCAGCTCGGGTGGCCCCATCAGCTCGTAGCCGCTCTCGCTGTCTTGGCCTACGGTCGTCAGCACCACGCCCCCTTCGAGGTGGCCGAGGATCTCTTGTTCCTCGAGCGGCCCTTGCGGCCCTCCCGGTATCGGCGTAATTTTAGTTCTCTCGTCGTGGTGTCGCCGCCCTAGACCCCGGCTACGCCTCCTCGACGCCAGGTCCCCTCCGTTGCTGTCATATCGGGGGCGCGGCCGGCCGGTCCGAGGAGGATGGCATGTGGGAAGCACTCGAAGTGGGCGCCGAGGCCGAAGAACCAGAGCTTCGGGCGCCTGGTGGCGGAGCCGTGATTTCCGTTCGCGCCGCGGTTGACCCCGTCTCCCCCCGACGGCAGGTCCCACGGTGCGAGCAGGAGCTCGCCACGCTCGGGGTTACGGGACAGCCTGCTAGCGCCACAGACAGCAAGGGTCGACTTTTGCCCCGCCTCGTCGACGCCCTGTACGCCTTGGCCTATTTGGGCTCGGGTGATCCAGACAATGCCCAACGGGTGGTCATTGATGCCTTCACGGGCCTCTGCGCCGACCCCCGGCTCACCTCCTCGCACCAGCGGTGGAAGCTGTTGGCCAATCACGTCCACCAGGCGAACGAGGCGTTAGACGTCCGCCCCGTCCCGGGCCTGGTACCGCTTCGCGACGCAGGCCTGTCAAGGCTGGAACAACAAGCGGTCGCCCTGCGCCTCGCCACCACACCCGACCACCAAGCCGCCCGGCTGCTCGGGCTGTCCCCAAACAAGTACCGGCGGCACCTTCGCACCGGGCTCATGGCGGTGGCCGGGGCGTCGCGTTCTGGTCTCAGCTCCGCCTCCCCGCCCCCTGCGTACGGCCACGACGGCGTACCGGTGCAGCCGTGACCCGCCAGACGCCGACCGTGAGAGGGCCCGGCACAGCCGCCGAGGCCCAGCGCCAGACGTGCGCACCGCCAGGACCAGCACCTTCCCCTGCATCTCAACTGGCCGTGTCCTCTCTGTCTCGGCCACGTCCTGAGGAACTGGCGGTCATGGTGGACCGGGAGCGGATCGCCATCGACCTACACGACGTGGTGGTCCGCCAGCTCTTCACCGCCGGCCTCGCTCTGCTAGGCATTATTGGGCTCGTCGAGGACCCCCTCGTCGTCCGCCGTCTCGGCGGCGTCGTCGACCAGCTCGACTCCGCCATCGTCGACGTCCGGACCACTGTCTTCGCTCTCGAGCGCCGGCGCACCGCGACTCCGCCGCGGCCTGCGCGCCCGGGTCCTCGACCTCGTTGCCGACGCCGCCGACAGCCTCGGCTATGACCCCACGCTGCGCTTCGGCGGACCGGTCGACACCGCAGCCCCCGAAGTCGTTGCCGAGCACCTCCTCGCCGCCCTGCGAGAAGCGCTGGCGAACGTAGCCCTTCACGCCCACGCCACCGCCACCGCCATAGACCTCAGGGTCACGAGCAACATCATGTTGCGGGTGGCCGACAACGGTACCGGCACCGCCGGCCCACCACCTGACGGGAGAGGGCTGCGCAACATGCGGGAGCGGGCCGAAGCCCTCGGCGGGGGCGTCGAGCTGACCAGCCGGGCGGGCGCCGGGTTCTTCGTCCGATGGTGGGCCCCAGTGAGCTCCTGACCACAGGCCCCCGGGGAGACTCACGACGGCCTGGCCAGCCCATCGCCCATAGAAGCCATCGATACCCGAGGGGCTCGACAGGAATGGGCTCGGTCGCGAGGTGGTCGCCATCGCTGGCGGATGCATGACGTGGCCCGGTCTCCGTTGTGCCACTAACGACGCCTAACGAAACGGGACCAATCTGCCCTCGGCCCGACCGCGGAAAAGGCTGCCCGGGCGAGCAAATACAAAATATTCCCGTTCTGCCTCAGGGAAACCCGGCTTGCGCAATTATGTCCTGCCCTCAGGCCAGAGTCGCGGCGCACAATCCCGTTACGAGTACTGGTGCGCTTTCGGCCCTTTTCTATCCAGCGCTATAACCGCCGTTCAAGTTAGAAAGCACCCCAGATCGGTCGCGGCAGTCCAAAGCGACGCTGGCGTGTATTCGTGGTTCTGTATATCGCTCGCCGGAAAGACACCGAAGCACGGTCGGTCATTCCAGTGGGACAACTTCGAGCCTGAAGACCGAGAACCGGCACGCTGCGCACCCGGCTCAAACGAGCCGGGCCCTCACGACTTGCCGGCCTCGTACACCTCGGTGAACAGGTCGCCCTGTGCCGCTCCCGCGCCGGACCTGCCGCCTCCCCGGCCCCGTAAGACGAAGGCGATGCCCACGGCTAACACGGCGCCAGCAAGGGGGCCGGCCACGTACACCCAGTAGGCGGTGAAGGTCCTGCTCACCAGGTCGGGGCCGAAGGTACGGGCCGGGTTCATGGAGGCGCCCGAGATGGGGCTGCCCCACAGGCCGGCCAGGGCGATGTAGCCCCCTACGCCCAAGGCGCCGAAGATGCCGATGTTCTGCGCCCCCGAGGCTGTGCCCAGGATCACGCTCACAAGGCCCGTGGTCAAGATGAGCTCCATCCAGAAGGCGGCCAAGTGGGAGTAGCCGTGGGCCGGGTAGTTAGACCCGTACATGGACGAGACGTTGATGACGGCCCGCAGGAACAGGGCGGCCAGCGTGGCCCCGACCAACTGCACCAGGATGTAGCCGGGCACCCGGCCCAGGGGAAGTCGCGCCGCAGGGCGAAAGCGATGCTGACGGCCGGGTTCAGGTGGGCACCGGACACCTTGCCCATGAACAAGATGATGGCCATGACCATCAACGCCGGGGCCACCACGGCCGCCGTACGGCTGATCATGCCCGGGAAAGCTTGGCCCATCATGCCACCGCCGGCGGCCACCAGCACGAGGAAGAACGTGCCCAGCAGCTCGGAGAAGAGGCGCCGCCATTCCTGGCGGGGGTCGTTGAAGTCGGCGATGCGGTCGATGACGCCCTGCTCGTACCGAGCGAGCGGGCCCAGGGGCCCGGCGGGGGTGTTCCCGGTCCCGGGGTACTTGTGGGTGGTTCCTGTTGCGTGGTCATTTGTCTCCTCACGTGGGGTCGAGTTTGATTTGGACAGCTCACGGGATCCGGGATCTCCGCGAGTATGGGGCCAGAGAACCCTGGCCCGACGGGTAATCAAGCCCAGTGCCTGAGCTGGGTCGCCAGGTCGCGCAACAGTGCGGTCATGGTCGCGGACGCCACCCTGGACAGGCCGGCGCGATCGATTGTCGCGCCCAGGCTGCCAGCGCCGGCTCATAGCGGCCTATGACCGACAATCGTGATGTGGCCGCGTCGACAGCCACGAGTTCTAGGTTGGCATCAAGTGCCAGGAAAAGCGCTCCCGTGGGACCGGTCACCTCCCAACGGAGTGGTACAACTGGGCCCTACCTTCACGGCGACCCGGCAACAACCCGACCGTCATCTCCCTAGCTGGCCCGCGGGCACCGCGGAGCCCCACTGGCATTACAAATATCAGTCCATCATCGATTGCCCGACGGGACTCAGCCGCCAAACCCCCATCGGCCACAGCACGCTCTAGTGCTTGCTTAGCCACGTCAAATGTGAGCGCGATAGGAAGCTCGGCGTCCACGAACATATGACCTGGTTAGTCGCACCATCGGCCCTTCACCAGGGGACAAAGTCCCATGGCTGCGGCGCTCGTCTATAACGCGCACTCAGAAAACGTCTTTCGACAAATGGGAAGTGCCAGATTACTTGGGCCCGGTACTCCCGAACGTGACCCCAGGGGAAAAGTGGGAGGCGGTCAGACAGGGAAGCGGGTGATGGCGTCGTCGTACGTCTTTTGCGCGTCCGTGAGGGCGACAGCGACGCGGTTGTAAATCTCGAGGGATTGGAGACTGGCGTGGCCACCGTCGGGCTACATGAGCGATGGGCAGGAGCACCGGTCCTGCTTCGGACGGGATGCGGGAGCTCAGCTCGCTCATGGATTTGTCGACCTCTATGGGCTTACGGCCACAAACCACCGCGGATGACAAGGCCCACTGGTCCTAACCAAAGGTATTGCCACGCAGCCCGGAGCTCCGCACCAAAGGTGGCTGGGCCTACCCAAGCCCTGACTTTGGGGTGTCTACGGTGGGACGTTCGGCCCTACGAAGCGGCCATCGACATCGAAGATCATGGCTACGAGACCAAGCAGGCACAACGAAAGGAAACAAAGTGCGCAGGAAATCATTCGACGTGATAGTGGGTGTCGGCGGCTTGCTGCTGACCGTGGCACTGGTGGCCGCTGGCGCCTTGCTATTTTGGGGGTACAGCTTCGCCAACAGCACGGTCACCAACCAGCTGTCGGCCCAGAGGATCACCTTCCCGAGCGCCGCCGCTTTCGCCCAGGCCAAGCCGGGCACCGAGATCACCCCCGGGATGCTCCCCTACCTGCAGAAGTACGCCGGCGAGGAGATGACCACGGGCGCCCAAGCCGAGGCCTACGCCAACCACTTCATCGCTGTCCACCTCCAGGAGATCGGGGGCGGCAAGACGTATTCGGAGCTGAGCGGCGCCGCCATGGCCCTGCCTAAGGGGAGCGCCGCTTACACCTCAGCCGAGGCGACAGTGCAGACCGTGTTCCAAGGGACGACGCTGCGCAGCATGCTGCTCAACGCCTACGGCTGGTGGCAGATGGGCCAGATCGCCCTCATAGCTTCCATCGTGAGCTTCGTCCTGGCCGGCGTGACACTGCTCCTGTCGGGCTTCGGGTTGTGGCACTCCCGCCGGGTCCCGGCAGAAGAAGAGATCCCGAACTTCGGCCCCGGCACCACCACTGCCCCGAAGCTGGCCGCCAGCCCCTCATAGTCCCCACTAGCCCAACACGGCCCCTGCGCACTGGAGCCCCGGTCTGGGAACAACCCCAGCCGGGGCGCCGGCGCGTCCAGCCAGGATTGTTGCAGGCCGCGGAAATGGACTCTTTCAAGGTGACCGTGAGACCTGGCCGGCCTCGTTTCGGCCGAAGCGACGTCCCCCCGGCTTTGCGGCCGGTGCCCGTCGCTAGAGCCCGATGATGTGTGCATTCTATCTGCAGTTTGTCCCGAACCTATCGGTTTCTGGCGCGGTGAAGGTCCTGGTCGAGGCACCTGGGACGACAACGATGAACCTTTACGGACTCCGGGCGGACATCTTCTAAGCGGCGCACGCACCCTCGCTGGGCAGGGCTTTTAGTTTATCTTAGCGACACAGATTGGCCCGCTAGCAGTTTTGGTCGGGACTGGGATCGGTACCGTGTGGCTGGCCAGGCGGCAACGCCACTATCGGTGCGACCAGGCCGCTGGGCCGGGCTTCAAGGTAGCTGGCTTAATCGGCCGCCCTGCGCGCGGCAACGGCCCCTGGACCCAGTGTAGGTCGCGTAGCGCTAGCTCATGCGCCTTCCAGCGGTAGGTGTTGGGCATACCAAAGGGTAGGCCCCTCTTGATGTGGGGGTGCTGGTGAAAGGCAGTGACGTCGCCGACGACCATGCGCTTGATCACGGCCGGCTCGGGTACTACGGCCAGGCGGTCACCTAGCTGGTGAGGGAAGACGGAGCCTACCAGGTTGAGGGCCAGGAGCTGGTATGGCAACCCGGTCATAGCCGGAGTGAGAAAGGGCGTGCCTTTCTTTCCAGTCTTTAGCGCCCGGCTGGTCGGATTACTCAAGGGGCGACCTGTCGTGGGCACTTTGCACGAGGTGTGGGGCCGGGCGTACTGGTACTCCTACATGGGGCGCTTATGGCTTTTTGGATCACTGGTCGAGAAACTCGCTGTCCGAATGCCGCATCTTATTGTGGCGGATTCCGACCACACTGCGAGGCGCCTCCAGGACAGCTTTCCTGGGGTTCCCGTCGAGACGGTTAGCCTGGGCGTCGACTACGCCCGCATTGATTCCGTCTCTCCTGCCGCAAACGGAGCCGACGTAGTGTTCGCCGGCCGACTGCTGGAGAACAAGAATGTCGATCTTCTCCTTGATGCGATCGCCCTCCTCAGCAAAGAGCGGCGGATTTGCGCTGCCTCATCATCGGGGAGGGGCCGGAACGGCGGGGTCTTGAGGCACAGGCGGCCCGTCTCGGCCTCCAGGGGATCGAGTTCTCGGACTTCGTTCCCGAGCACGATGGCCTCATCGCTACTCTCGAGGCCTCCCGGGCATTGGTGCTGCCGTCAGAACGGGAGGGCTTCGGCCTCGTCATCGTGGAGGGGAACGCCTGCGGGCTACCGGTTGTCACGTTGGACCATCCGGACGACGCGGCCCGCCACCTAGTCAACTCGGGAATGAACGGTTATCTTTGCTCCAAAAATCCCGCGTCCCTCGCCAAGGCGATCGCTAGCGCCCTGGATCGAGGGCTGTCCTCGGATTGGCATCGGCCCGAGCAGTACGACTGGAGTGTGGTCGCCGACCGGGTGGACCACCTACTCCAATCGGTCGTCGCGTAAAGGGATAGCTTCACTGGGACGCACCCAAACCCCTGAGCAGATCGAGCGGCCAGGTACCGCGCCCTCAGGCGCCGGGTCGCAGTTAAGGTGGTGCTGGCCCAAGTCGGCACGGCCCGGCTCGGCAAGCATCTCCGGGCTAGGTGGCGTGCCACCAACATTAAGAGCGCCGTGGTGCCCGATTGGCAGCTCCGTGAAATAGTGGCCCAGGCGCACCGGCCTTTGGTCGGGCGGATGGCTCCAAGAAAGAACGGATGGATATGGACGTCCTGACCGTCGGCAATCGAGAGGAAGGGAGGAGAGCGCCCTCGATCGCAGACCGACACGTGTGCGCCCTCCAGAGCTACCCGTGCGCCACTCCCTCACTAATTAGAAACGCGACATTACAGCGGGCCCGTATAAGTGCCGAAGTGCGCGGCCGCCCGTCGCGGCTCTGTCTGCCAGCGAGGTTGACCTTCACCCGCAACGCTAAGTGAGGGCTAAGGCAACGATTGCCTGACCGCACGCCAAGAAGACGCGTGAGCCCAGCAGAGCGAGCCCCTCTACGCTCATCAGAGTGGGTAGCAGATGATGCAACTGATCGGTGGCATCCCACACCCGCACACGCCTACGCAGGTCAACGACGTCTGGTCTCGACCGGAGGAGGACCGAAGTCGTCGAGGTGTATGGCGGCAATTCCTGCGTGCCGACAGGCGCTCAGCAGACGACGGTCTACGGTCACAAGCGGTCCCCCAATCGCCTCGGCCATCGCTGCATAGGCGGCGTCGTAAACACTCATAACCTCGCGCAGCGACCAGAATCCGACCGAGCCGCGGCGCGGTCGGATCCAGAGCCAAATCGAGCCGACTGAGCCACTCGATCGCTTCCGAACCTGATGGCGGGTCGAGGATGGCGAGGCGCACCAGGCGCCGGAGCGCGCTGGCAGCTTCGACGAGTGCGTGGGCCGCTGAGGCGAAGACCACCCGTGGCTCGGCGTTCGAGTAGCGGGTGAGAAGGGCGTCGGCACCCTGGTGGTGACGGCCGGCAACCACGAGCTCGACCAGCGCGGAGGCGTCCAGCAGCACCACCTCCGGCTGGTCAGCGGCCTCGGTCAGCCCGCTCCTTTCGGATCAGCTCGGCGACGTCGACGTCGACGGAGCGCCGGTCACGCCGGATTCGCTCGACGAGCTCGGCACGATCGAGCTGGTCCATCGAAAGGCCGCGCCGCAGCGCCTCGATGGCGCGCCGGTTTTTCGATACACCCGCTGCTCGGGCCGCGGCATCTAGGGCTGCGTCCAGCTCGGGCGGGACGTTGCGGATGTAAAGGGTAGGCATCGACATCACGCTAGCAGATGAGCAAGCAAGATGCTAGCACAGCCACGGCACCCTCTTGGCCCATCCATCGTCCCACCGGAGTAGAGCCATATCATTAGCAAGGGCAGGTCGATAATCGGGCTGTCATGTTGGTCTGAGCTCGCCGACTCCCCGTCAACAAAGCACACCTTGGCTCGCTCGGGTACCTCCAAGAGCCCGTGCTTGGGCACGAGCCGGTCGCGGGCCACGGCCAGTTGCCTTGGCTCTTTGCCCAGGGCCTTGGCCACTTCCTCGACCCCGGCGCCGCCCGGGCCGCCCAGCGTGGCCACCGCGGCCAGGTAGTCGCGTGCTCCCACAAAAACTAATACTAGCGAGCGTTGGAAACAGCGCTTTATCATTTAGGTTGTGCCCACACTTCCGAACACCAACTTAGAAGGCTAATTATGGCTAATCACACTTCATCCGAACTAATAGCACGGGTTGGCGACGACTCAACCGCGCGACGCTTCCGGGAGTTCGCTGCCCAGGAGGTGGCGGCCACGAAGGAACGCCTGGCGACCCGTACTGCCGCGGCGCGCTTGTTCTCCGGGGCCGTGGCCCGACTTGCCGAAACCAAAGCCGCGTGGGAGCGCGTCCAGACCCAAACTCAGCGGGCTGAGGCCGAGGCGGTAGAGGGTCTCCTTGGCTCCGGCCTGCAGGCCTGGGGAAGTGGCCGAATTACTCTGCATCTCGAACAGGGAGCTGCGCGGCTTGCGTGCCACGAGGCACGGTCGTCCGATGAAGGCGAGCAGGCGAATGAACGGGTCGGTGGGCCACCCGATGAATGGGTCGGTGGCACTCGAGGCGCGAAGCACGCATCTCTCGGGCTGAGCCTTGCGCACACCACTCCGTCGGCTGAGCGGGGACGGGAGCGCCGAAATGTGTGTGAGTTTCGACTACTCCGGCGGCGGTTCCTCCCGAGCTCAGAGGTAGTCCTGCCGCGGCAGGACTGCAAGCTCGCAAGCTGAAGCCGTCCCCTCCCCCCGGCAGGCTGCCAGACCCGCTCACCGAGGCCGAAGTACGTGTCCTAGAGAAACTCCCTCAGCGGCTCACCTACCTCGAGATGGCATCCGACCTGCATCTCTCGCTCAACACGGTGAAGACCCACCTTCGCCATACCTACATGAAGCTCGGTGTGACCTCCCGGTCCACTGCTGTCGAACGGGCGACCTCGCTGGGGCTTCTGTGATCTAGCGTCACCGACCGCGGCGTCCTGCTAGCCACCAGGACGACTTGCTCAGGGCAAAGCCGGATAGTTGCGTCGCGCCGGGGCCCGCTTTGGTGCAGCCGAGGGCCCAATGACAGCCTGGGCCGTCACACGTGGTCTAAATAACGTGTGTTGACCCCTGGGCGGGCTGAGTGCAGGACGGTCTTCTGGTTGCTATCGCCTCAAGTTTTTTGAAGCGGGCGCGACCAGGACGGTCCGTTGCACCCAGATCGTCCGCTACTGCTTCAGCTCGATGGCCGTCACGCGAATGGCCTCCGGGCCGGTGTTCTCGAGCGTGTGGGCCGGGGTGCCGTTGTCCCACGCGACGGGCTCGATGACCGAAGGCGGCTCGGTCGCTCGGGTATCGAAAACCACCGTCCCGGTTGCGTCGCGCCGGATGAAATGGCTACCGCTGCTCGCGATCATGATGTGCTTGGTCAGGTGCGTGTGCAGCGGCGTTGCGTCCCCTACCTCGATGACTGTCTCAAGCACGCGCACATGATCGTTCTCGAAGACCACTCTGTGGTGAGCGGGGTCCGCTATCGGCCCGTCCAGATCGTCCACCTGCTCAACATCAGCCATCCCGCCAGATGCTAGTGCAACCGGGATTTCTGGGGCTGGCGCTGGACCTCGCGGGGTCCCCCCGGCGCAGTAGGTGCTTAGTTCCCGGCGGGAATGGGTATTTCGAACTATCTCACCCGTCGAGGGTGACGATAAAGTTCGCGGGAACAAGCACCCTGAGTGGGGTGCGAGCTGCGCTGGGTCACAGACTGATTACATCGATGACGACCCCTAGGACATATGAGATCACTTTCACCGGGGAGGCGGTCCCGTGCATCGTCAACGCCTTCGAGGACTTCGATGTGAGCGTGGGCGATGGAACTACGACGATCCGCGCCCAGCTCCCTGACCAGGCCGCCGTTCACGGCACGCTCAACCGCCTGATGGCCCTTGGCCTGGAGCTACTCCAACTACAAGCCGTCGACGACCAGCCGTTCGAATAACACCACCGCGTCGCTTGAGCCTGGGCTTCGAAGGCACCCTTTTCGGCGGCGTGTGGAAGCACCCTTCGATCATGGCTAGTTCCGTTTGGGCCGCGGATCGCGAAAGGTCGGGCTGGGTCCGTGTGCGATGGCCGTTGGTCACCTACTCCGGTCAACCCGGGGATAGCTAGGTAGCGGCGAGCTTCGTCTGATGGGCGGGTTATTGTCGGACGCGTTCCTGGGAACCGCATCGAGAGCACAAAGCTTTGTACAGCCACACTTTCTATTTCGGGCGGTAACACCGAGAGCCAGACGGTGGGCGCGGTTCATGATCTTTAGAACCAGCTCAGAGGGCACGCCAGCGAATGCTGGATGTCCCGTTCCTGGGCGCGACAGAACGATCCAGTCGAGCCGCCGGGGGAGCCGCAGGCGCGTGGCCTTCAGTCGCGACGGAACGATGGTCAGCGCTCCGCAAGAGCTCGGTGCCGTTCCTGACAGGGGTGAAGGGGTGCTTGCGTGTCAAGAGGACTTGAAGCGGAAGGGAAAGGTTTGGTTTGTTCTCGGCCGGTTTGGCCGTTGTTGTCGGGCCCGGTTTCCTTGCCCGTCCTGCCCGGTCCGGGGGACCCGGTCGAGCACCTCACCCGGCCAAGAACCGCCTGTCGCGTTTCCTGCTACGCCACGGGCCTTCTTACCGGGGATATCTTGGACGCTCTAGCGCCGCTCTTGGCGGTCCGGAGCTCCAGCACCGAGCACTGCTGAAAACCCTTGAAATTGGGGGTCGGTCGGGCCAATCTGCCCCGGCGTGCCGCGCGCACCCTAAGGCCCGCCCTTCAGCGCCACTTAGGCCTCGTGGGGCTATGTAGCAGCCGCCACCCCAGCGTCAAGAACCTTTCGGGCTCGCCAACGCCTCTGGGCGCCGAAAGGGAAGACCGAGAACTTCCGTGCGTAGTGGGGATCTGTGAATTCGATCCCGGCCTGAGAGACGTCGCAATACCGCTCGCGAAGTACGTCAGCCATCGCCTCGAACACCTTGAGGCTCTGCTGAGTATGGGTGTAGTAGACGAACAGGACCCGAGGTTTTGGCCGGTTACCCTCTCCCAGAGCCAGCCCGGGTATCGATGAGTCAGTCATGGTTGTTAACTCCTTTGTTCAAGTGGCCACTGGCCGGTCTTGGTCCTAAATCCGGTGACACGGCCGGCCGTCGGTGGCCAGAACGGAAGACAATGGGCCAGTCGGTGGCCATGTCGGTCACGGTCCAGTGGTGATCGGACGCGGCGGTGAGCAGTCGTCCAGTGCCGCTGCGAATATGGGGTTGGTCTCGTAGGCGTACTCTCGCTATCCGTCGGAGCGGTGGGGCGACGCACGGCAGGTTCCGGTTTGGGCTGGCTAAAGTCCACTGGAGCATCTGCAAGTCGCTGTCGTGTTGCCTCTGGCCAGGATCGGCGCTGCCGGTCCTAATGTCACCCGATGGTGGCGCAAGTCTTAATGGCTGGCGCTGATGGCGACGTTTGAGAACCGAAAGCTCCCGAACATCTTGAAGGTCATCCCGATCACGACGGCGCCCCCAGCGGGCACAGTGTTGGAGATGGCCGACGAGGTCTGGGTCTCCATGAAACCGTGCCGGTAGCGAAGGTGCGCCAGCACCGCCTGATATGGCCAGACGTAGGAGATTTGGTTGACGGTCGCAGCGACCACGATGGCCACCAACCACCCAGCGCTCATGCCCTTGATAGCAGTCCAGGCGTCCGAGTAGTTGGCGAACTGCGGGATAACGCCGAGGAAAATGAAGAGGATCAGACAGACACTGATGGCTGCCCCGAGTATGCGCTGCCACAGGGGTTTCGACTTCTTCGCGCTATCGTGCGCGGGCACCGTGCGCGAGCTCGTACTGGGAGTACCCAGCCCGGCTCTGTCTAAATCCCGATCCTCCATAGTCATGTCGCGGGGGCGGAGGCCGGCGCGAGAGGCGGGCCGGCTGCCTTCGCATTGGGTGTGTCCGTGGGGGCGGGGCGAGGCCGGGGCGAGAAATGGGCATGGCCGACGTAAGCGACCACGACGGCGACAATGACAATAGGCATTACGTTGAGGCCGTCGGAGCCCATGAAGATGGTCGTGATAAGAACGGCCGTGAGAGGCAGGCCGAGCATGGCACACATCATCGCCCCGATCCCCATGGCCACGCCGTCCACCTCGGGCAGGCCGCCGGCGTGGGACAGCGCCATCCCGCCGGCCGCCCCGATAAACATGCTCGGGAATATCGGGCCGCCGCGGAAACCGCCCAGCGATATCCCGTAGGCCAACCCCTTGCACACGACCAACAACAACAGGGCGCCAACTGAGTAAGCGGTGCTGTTAGTCACGAGCGAGGGTAGGGCCGACTGGCCCGAGAACAACACCAAGGAGGACGCTTTCCCGGTGACTTCGGCGAACACGACGGCCAAACCGCCGACGGCCAACCCGGCTACCGGGAGCAGGACCACGATGCGCCCTTCGACATGAGGCTTCAGGTACAACGCGAGCCAGCGGACCAGAGCGCCCAGGATGGTCGCGGCCACGCCGATGCCGACCGCCCAGGCGAACTCGGCGCCGTCGGGATGGCCCACCGATGGGAGGTTGGTAATGGCAAGCGATAATGCCCCGTGCCCGGTCCAGGCATCGAAGCCGACAAAGATCAGCGCTCCGATCCCGGCCGCCAGGAGGCCCGGCACCAGAACCAACCCCAGGGTCGGCCCGCCGAGGCCCGACGCTTCCATCAATAAGAAGGCGCCGCTGAGGGGAGAGCCGAGCAGCGTGCTGATGGCCGTGAAGCTGCCTGCCGACGCGACCACTCTCACACTTTGCTCGGGCAGGTCCCGCTTCACGGTACGTACGAAACCAGCGGCCAACCCGCCGCCGATAGCAATGAGGGGCGCCTCGGGCCCGATCACCGCACCGAGGGCGAGACCGGCCAGGGCGGCCAAGGCTACGCCCGGTAGCTCAATCCTGGACGGCGGCCCATGCACCTGGAACCCATCGGCCGGTGAATGCCCGCCCCGCCCCGGTAGGTACTTAATCGTCAACCCCACGAGGATGCCGGACAACGCGACCATTGGCAATGGCCACCAGATCGGCTCGCCGTGAAAGCCCAGGGCCTTCGGCAGGTACGCTGGGTTGAAAACCCACTTTTGCAGGTCACTGACGAGATATAGGAACCAATAGGCCGCCGCCGCTATCGGCACCGCAAGTATGGCGACAATTATGAGCAGTACCAGGTAACTCCGGGACCGGAGCAAAGTAAGAACATCGGTCGCTGAAGCGGGTATTTCGGGCACGCTTAGACAGACCCTCGCAGAGCCTTCACGGGCAGCGGGGCCGAAGGTCCGACCGTCACGATTGCGTTATTCCGCCACGGGCTGTGCTCGACGCCCACCGTCCAGCGTATTCCCTGCGTCGAATCATGCATACGACCGATCACCAGCCTGACGAACGTCAATGGGCCAGCCACGAGCATGGCACGATGACGGGGTGACCCGATACTGACGGGATTTGCTCATGCGTCTCGAGAAGCTTCAGTTTCTGCAGCCTCCTGGTATTTGCACCCGAGCTCAATTGCGGGCCTGCCTTGCTCGTCGACCCGTACGTATCTCGCTCATCGTCTGGGCTATCGGCCGAGAGCGAGTTCGGTTCGACTGGTCGCCCAGAGGGGCGCCCTGCTTTTCGAGCTCCTCGGTGGCCGCCTCGTACGACGCAATCGATCACCACATTGGCGCTCGGGGCCGTCAGCCCAGCGTAATGGCCTTTCCAATAGCGACTTGGCCCCGGTCACGATCGCTACCATCCTTTGAGTGTCATAGGCCATTTTTGTTTATTGGTGATGTTTTCTCGCGCCCTCGCGGCGATGGCGCCCCTGAATGACATTAAGGTGGCCCCGGTCGTGACCTCTTCACCCGGTTGGAGTGATCTCGCCCGAAAACGGATCTGTGATGATGATGTCGCGATGAGGCCCGTCGCCCCTGGGATGTTGAGGTGGCCTCCCAGCCGGGTTACCCGTCCGCCTCCTGACGCGCCGGTCACCGACATTGTCGAGCTGACCCGGGCCCAGACGACGACGATGATCAGGCGCCGGTTGGGGGGGCCAGAAAGTGTGGTCTTGTCACGACGACCGTCGACCCTTTGCCGACGGCGTACACTTCCGTTACCAAGGCGGCCAGGTGAGCTCGTCGTCCTCCTTGCTCAGCTACCTAGGGACGGGCGAATGCCGTGAGAGGCACCTGGGCTTGAAAATCCCGCCCACCAATGTCCAAGGCAACCAGCTACACGCGGCACGGACCTTTGCGAGCGGCCTCGCAGACAGTCTGGCCGGAGCCGGAGCAGCCCCAGTAGCCGCCGTTCAAGTACTTCCGGGGCGCGCTCCGGCGCCACCGGTGGTCCTCCTAACCTGGAATGACCGACTGGGGCTGACTCAGATTCGCCGGCGCCCGGGTGTGACGGCGGCGGCGACTACCGCAGTTTTCGCAATTGGCGCCGGCCCAGGCGTGACCGCTTTGGCCACTACCGCCGTTTTCGCTACCGGGGCGCCGATGACACCGACTCGCCCAACTCGTGCTGGCCTGATTGGCATTTTCAGTCTCCTACCGTCGCAGGCGCTTGGTCGGCTTCGATCGAAGCGATGATGGCCTGAATGGGGATCCGTCCGTTAGCGATCAGTTGGCCACCAGAACGCCGCGCTGCGGCAGCGAACGGTGCGGCCCACAGGTTCTCCCAGATGAGTACTCCGGCAGTGCTACCCGGGTCCATGGCGGCGGCGAGGTGTTCTACGTCATCTGCGGCCAAGAGCTCTGCGAGCTGGCTCTCGATTTCCTGCAAATCTCCGAGTTCGCCGACATCGGAGAGCTCAGTCGCGTCGACGCTACCTTCCGCGTCCTTGGTCAGGATAAGAACATCGATCACCCGGATGGTGCCGGCCTCGACCAGCGCCCGCAGCTCGGCCGCCATCTCACCGGTGAAGTTGCTCGCTCCCGCGGGGAACTCGACCACCGCGTAGTCAACCGGGCCTAGTTCATCGAAGGCTGTGTCTGTCATTGTCATTCCGTTCGTTGGTGGGGGTTCCTCAGGCTAAAGCCTTGGCCTTGCCCGCCTGGAACTCCTCCTCGGTGATCGCCCCAGAGGCTTTCAGGTCGGCGAGCCTGGCTAACTCGTCGGCGGTGCTCGATGGCCCGGCCGTCTGCTGTACATAGGCCTGGAAAGCCTGGTCCTGTTGCTGAGCTCGCTCGACGGCCCGCTCGTGCATGCTCCCACCTCGTGCGATCAGGTACACCAGCACGCCGAACAGTGGGATCACGATGACGAAGATGGTCCAAAGGGTTTTGGCCAAACCGCCCATGTCGTGGCTCCGGAAAATGTCGCCGAAGACGATGATCAGCAGCCAAATCCAGATGAAGAAAAGGAAGAATTCAAACATCGTCCAAAAGACGTCTAGCAGGGGATAATTATATGCAAGCACCGCTTCTTGCCTCCTCGTTCGTAGGACGTCCCGTTCTTTCTGGGGGTGCGGCGATGGGTGTGACAAACATTTGGGCCCTTTAAGGCTCCGAGGTCGTCGGCGGCGGACGCCTGTCTACGGCCCACTCTTCGTCCCGTTCATTGTGGTCGGGCCGGGGTTGGCGGGGCTCACCCGGTTCGGGGCATTCTCGGCTCGCTGATAGCGAGCGGTGCCCTTCACGCAAGTACGTTCCTCCGGGCGTTGATATCGTTCCCTGGTGTGGCCGGCCCCGAACGTCGGCGTTCACCTCATTTGGGTGAGGTGTCCAGTAGTCAGTTCGCACTAAGGTTAGCTGGCACGCATGGCGCATTTGTCATGAGCGAAGGGACCGTTTATTTCCGATACGGGATTGTGCCGGCCCGAGGACCAAGACCCGCTGAGTATAGAGGGTGGCGGACATGGTGCTACAGGTAGGTGGAATTTGTGTAGTGGATCTCCAAGGACGCACACGGTAATAAGCCGGTGTCCTCTCCGGGCGAAATTAATATTGCCGGACGAGAAACGGTGAGCAGGCCAATCCCAGTTGTTACCACCGGGAGCCACTCGGCTCTCTCGTTTTGCCGCGGAAGGTCGTTTCGTCCTCCAGAGCGGGTTGTCACGGTGGAGCGTGCCCCCCGTTGACCGGAGAGGACGCCCGAGACCCACAACGGCGTTCACAGCCGTGATGGTCATCGCGTTGTTGCGGGGGGTGCCCGGGCAAAAGAAGAGATCGAGGCGATCGAGGGCGGCGCATCGCCCATAGAGCGCTGACGAGCTCGTCGCCCGCTCGGGGTACCCCACAAAGACCAACCGTGGTACCCCATAAAGACCAATAAAGGAGAAAACCAAGATGACCACCACTACGGTGCCAACTAAATCCACCACCACGGTGCCCAAGAGAACCAGCACAACGGTGCCCAAGAGAACCAACACCACAGTGGCGAAGAAAGACGCGACGCGCCTCGAGCACGTCGAGGACAAGGTGTTGGCGGGCGCCGAGGGGGCGGAGCCTGTCACCAGGGTCGACCGCTCGCTAGAGAGACGGGTGGACCACGTGAGCGCCGAGGAGGCGGCCGGCAAGGGCAAGGCCGCCCGCCTGGCTGTCCCCCGTTCGCTCCACGCCGCCTGGGCCCCGCCACCCGGGCGCCGCAGCCCGGTCGACATCATCGCCGAGCAGGCCACCAGCCGGGAGCCGGTGCTGGTCCCCATCCGCCACGGGCGCATGATGGTGTCGCCGTTCACCTTCTACCGGGGGGCGGCGGCCATAATGGCGGCCGACCTGGCCGCCACACCGGTCTCGGGCCTGCGGGCCCAGCTGTGCGGGGACGCCCACCTGCTCAACTTCGGCGGCTTCGCCTCCCCCGAGCGGGCCTTGGTCTTCGACGTGAACGACTTCGATGAGACCCTGCCCGGCCCCTGGGAGTGGGACGTGAAACGCCTGGCCGCCAGCATCGAGGTGGCCGGCCGGGACGGCTCCATGAAGCCGGGGGAGCGCCGGGCGGCGGTGGAGGCCACCGTGCGCCAGTACCGGGAGGCCCTGCGCAGCTTCGCCGGCCTGACCGAGCTCGGGGTGTGGTACTCCCGCTTGGAGGGTGCCGCCCTGGTCGAGATGGCCCGGTCCGAGCTCGGCCCCAAACAGGCCCCCAACATGGAGGCCGCCCTGGCCAAGGCCCGGTCCAAGGACAGCATGAAGGCGTTCTCCAAGCTGACCACGGTGGTCGACGGCCAGCCCCGCATCACCGCCGACCCCCCGCTCATCGTCCCCCTGGGGGACCTGGTCAACAAAGAACAGGAGGCCCGCATGGAGCACGAGCTCCACCAGCTGTTCCGGGCCTACCGGCGCAGCCTGCAGACCGACCGGCGCCACCTGCTCGAGCAGTACCACATCGTGGACATAGCCAGGAAGGTCGTCGGCGTGGGCAGCGTGGGCACCCGGTGCTGGGTCCTGCTGCTCATGGGCCGCCACGACGCCGACCCCGTCTTTTTACAGGTAAAAGAGGCCCAGGACTCGGTGCTGGCCCCCTACGTGGGCAAGAGCCGGGTCTCCAACCAGGGCCAACGGGTGGTCGAGGGCCAGCGGGTCATGCAGTCGGCCAGCGACATCTTCTTGGGCTGGCTGCGCACCATAGGCCTGGACAACCGCCAGCGTGACTTCTACGTCCGCCAGCTCTGGGACGGCAAGGTCTCGGTCGACCCGGCCGCCTTGACCCCGGCCGTGCTGGCCGTCTACGGCCGCATCTGCGGCTGGACGTTGGCCCGGGCCCACGCCCGTTCGGGCGACCGCATCGCCATCGCCTCCTACCTGGGCGCCGGCCCCGGCTTCGACTGGGCCGTCGGTCAGTTCGCCATGGCCTACGCCGACCAGAACGAGCGGGACTACAGCGCTTTCCTCGACGCCGTGAAGAAGGGCGTCCTGCCGGCCGAAATGGGGCTCTGAGCAACCCGGATGCGCGTGCCGTCTACGGCACGCGGATCGCAGAGGTCCTTCCTAAGTTCCCACATCACAAAACGGACAGGGCTGTTCGGCTGACGCGCCAGCACCTGGTAGGTGAAGACGCGTGCAACATCGTCTTTCAGAGTGGACCGCTTGTTACCGGGCTGGTTCCCTTTGGCCATGAGCCGCCAGCCCGTAGATGACCAAGATGCCCATGAATATGTAGGTGAGCGACCAGACCGGGTAATAGGGCATCCACCAGATCGCACTAATGGAGCCGATGGCGGCGGCAAAGATGCCGATCCACCGGGCAAACTGCGATCGCACCATGACGGCGAGGCCCGACACAAACAAGATGATGGCTATGAAGAGCCACACCCAGCCATACGTCGTGAGGCTGTGCCCCAGCAGTGCGCTCTGTAGGTTACTGGGCACGGCGCCGCTGTAGGTCCATGCCCAGATGGCGTCGAAGAACCGCATGACGCCGGCCAGCATCAGCAAGATGCCCGCGAAGAGCAGCCAGCCCTCGCCATTGCTTTGCTCGTTCATCCTTTATTCCTTCCGTTCGTTTAGTCCGCTGATCATTAGCAAGGGAGTTGCCCATGTCGTGCGTCTCATCAGCGAAATGTTGATACGAGATCTGCCGAACCGGCGAGACCGGCCGGCAAAGGCGCTCGACTGGTATGAGGCACGATAACCAATCTTGTTCGGGCTGAGCCCGCCGCGGCATCACCCGTTCCGGGGCAACTTCGAGGAAGGACTGGTCACCGAGCTCGGGCCCCACCATGACACCGACTAGGCCAGTAGCTTGTCACCCCAACAGGGTGACGTGTGCTTCGCAGAGCGATTGACACCGCCCAACGCTGAAGATACGCTCGGTTTGGCTGGCGCTGGAAGCTTAGACAGCAGGCACCCCACTCGCAGGCCATCATCGTATAGGGGCTGCCGG
The DNA here is from genome assembly GCA_963749305.1 of uncultured Acidimicrobiaceae bacterium. GTDB lineage: Bacteria > Actinomycetota > Acidimicrobiia > Acidimicrobiales > Palsa-688 > Fen-671. The sequence goes on along the minus strand of CAVVMN010000004.1, from coordinate 353,036 downwards.
ATGGCGTTAGCGCCTTCATTCAGAGATCTCGGGGATCTCGTTCTCAGGCCTTCCTCCGTTTTTTGATGCGCTTGCTGCGACCCCGGACCCGTAGAGGATCACCCGGGTTGTGGGTGAAGATCAGGCCGCGCCGACGTCTTTAGGGTGACCACGGAGAAATGAGGAGGTAGCGATGGCTTTACTCGGGATTCGGCTACCCTTCCGAGCGGTGCTCGTCGCGACGGCTTCAGTGTTGTGGTGGTACCAGCGAGCGTGGACCGGTCGGCCCGTCAACATGAGGCCCCGGACGAGCCGGACTGGAGAGCTTGACTTCCTTCGGGTGTGGGACGGGGACCGGAGTGACGGGAGACCGAACAACAGCTCGGTCGGCCACAGGTGAATGCTGTGCAGCTGGCTCGAACTCGCTATGGGCCTGCGACACCCTGCGCCGGGCGGTGGATGTGGGCCGGCCTGAGGGCTATGTGCGTCCGTTCCTCGAGGAAGCACCGCAGGTCCTTCCCTTGCTCCGTGTCCTATTCGCCAGCTGTCCAGAGCCGTACATGGCCCAACTGATCGCTCAAGCCGAGCGGGGAATGCCGAGTACGGTCTCGAACGAGCCCAGCAGCATCATGGAGCCGCTTACTACCCGAGAGAGGCAATTGCTGGGTTGCCTGCCATCGCACCTTAGCGGCCCCGACATCGCCGCCAGGTTTTATATCTCTCCCAATACGGTGAAGACCCACCTGAAAGCGATCTACCGCAAGATCGGCGCTGGCTCTCGTGCCGAGGCTGTGGCCATCGCAGTTTCGCGCGGGTTTTTAGAGGAGCCCGCGGCACCTCGCTACTCGCTCGGGAGTTGGACACCAAACCTAGGTGCAGCCGGGTTGGCGAGGCGCGGGTGCGGCGTCAGGATGGCTCCCAAGAGCTCTGTGGTGCCCGCCCACAAGCCCGTCTCGGCGGAATAGGTGAGAAGGTGGCCGACGCCGGCGATCATAAGCAGGCCCAGGAGCATCTGAACGCTCACGTAAATGAGCGCCGCATCGGTGCTGCGTTGATGTACCCGATCGGGATGATGACGCACGGCCCTCCCGACCGTACGTTGAAATTTAGAGAGCTTTGTTTTGGGAAATTAGCTTTGTTTTGGGAAATTTAGAGAGCTTTGTTTGGGAACGGTGTCGTTAACTCTGCGTTTACCAAGAGTTTGTTTATCGAAAGAAAGGACGTGTCATGGGCGTCGAATCAGAGCGGGTCAAGACTTTTGGGAAACTCGAGGACGGGCTGCGCCAGGCGAGCGACTGGTACCTCTGGGGCCCTTACCTGAGCGAGCGCCAGTGGGGGACGGTCCGGGAGGACTACAGCGCCGACGGAGAGGCGTGGACGTACTTTCCCCACGACCATGCCCGCTCCCGGGCCTACCGCTGGGGCGAGGACGGCCTGGCCGGTTTCTCTGACGTCGAGCAGCGGCTTTGCCTGGGCTTGGCGCTGTGGAACGGCCGGGACCCGATCCTCAAAGAGCGTCCCTACGGCCTGACCGGGTCCGAGGCCAACCACGGCGAGGACGTGAAGGACTATTGGTGGTACCTCGACGCCCTCCCGAGCCACGCCTGGAACCGCTGGCGCTACCACTACCCCCAGCGCGCTTTCCCCTACGACGACCTGCGCCAGGAGAACAGCCGGCGCAGCAAATATGAGCTTGAGTACGAGCTGCTCGACACCGGCGCCTTCGACCAGGACCGCTACTGGGTGGTCGAGGTCCATTACGCCAAGGCCGCCCCCGACGACGTCTTGATGTCGGTCCAGGTCACCAACGCCGGCCCCGACCCAGACACCCTGCATGTGCTGCCGAGCGCCTGGTTCCGCAACACCTGGTCATGGGACTTCGACGCCCCCAAGCCGGAGCTGGCGGCCACCGGCCCCGCCTCGGTCGGCGTCCGCCACCCGTTCCTGGGCGAGCTGGAGCTGATCGGGCGGGCCGCTCCCGGGGGGGCGGCGCCCACGCTGCTGTTCTGCGAGAACGAGACCAACGAGCGCCGGCTCTACGGCGTGACCGCGAGCCCCCAACACCCCAAGGACGGGGTGAACGACCACGTCGTGTCGGGGGCGGCCACGGTCAACCCCGAGCTGCGGGGGACCAAGTGCGCCTTTTGGTACCAGGTCACCGTAGAGCCGGGGGCCACCGTCGACCTGCACCTGCGCCTGCGCCCCAAAGGCGCCGGCCCCGCGGCCTCAGCCGCGCTGGGCAGCGCTTTCGACCAGGTCATGGCCACCAGGCGGGCCGAAGCCGACGAGTTCTACGCCGAGCTGACGCCGAAGGAGGCTTCGGCCGACGAGGCCATGGTCATGCGCCAGGCCCTGTCCGGGATGCTGTGGAGCAAGCAGCTCTATTACTACGACGTGAAGCGTTGGCTGGACGGCGACCCCACCCAACCAGCGCCGCCGCCGTCCCGGCGGTACGGGCGCAACTCGAGGTGGCAGACCTTTGACGCCTTCGACATCATGTCTATGCCCGACAAGTGGGAGTACCCCTGGTTCGCGGCCTGGGACCTGGCCTTCCACTGCGTGGCGCTGGCCCACGTCGACCCGGCGTTCGCCAAGTACCAGCTGATCCTTTTGTGCCGGGAGTGGTTCCAGCACCCCAACGGGCCCTGCCCGCCTACGAGTGGGACTTCGGCGACATCAACCCCCCGGTCCAGGTGATGGCCGCCTTGGAGGTGTGGGCCATCGACGGCGGCCGCGACTTCGGGTTCCTCTCCCGCATATTCGACAAGCTGCTCGTCAACTTCACGTGGTGGGTCAACCTGGAGGACAAGACGGGCAGCAACCTGTTCGAAGGCGGGTTCCTCGGCTTGGACAACATCGGGCCGATAGACCGTTCCCACCTCCCGGTCGGCGGGACGCTGGAGCAGTCCGACGCCACCGGGTGGATGGCCTCCTACGCCCTCGGCATGGCCGCCATCGCCGGCGTGCTCAACCGCAGCGGGCACCGGGAGGCCAACGACCTCGTGCTCAAGTTCATCGAGCACTTCGCCGCCATCCGCGACGCCATGGACAGCCAGGGGATGTGGGACGACGTCGACGGCCTGTTCTATGACCGCCTGGTCACCCCCGATGGGGGCGTGGTACCGGTGAAGGTCCGCTCGATGGTGGGCATCATCCCCATGCTGGCCGCCGCCGTTATCAACGAGGGCATGTTGGCGCAGAGCATGGTGGTGGCCAAACAGTTCCCCCGCCTGCTCCGCGACCACGGCTACGACGACCTGGACAAGCTGGCCCACACCGGGCTGCTACAAGGCGAGCCCGGCAGCAGGCGGATGCTGCTCGGGGTGGTGGGCGTAGATCGGTTCGAGAGGATACTGACCAAGCTGTTCGACGAGCGCGAGTTCCTGGCCCCCTACGGCCTCCGCGCCATCTCCGCCTACCACCTCGAGCACCCCTACGAGCTCGACGTCGAAGGGCTCCAGGCCACCATCGACTACGAACCGGCCGAGTCCACTACGGCCATGTTCGGCGGTAACTCGAACTGGCGGGGACCGCTGTGGTTCCCCCTCAACTACCTGGTGATCGGGCCCTGGAGCGCTACCACCGCTTCTTTGGGGACTCGTTCACGTTCGAGTACCCGACCCGGTCGGGGAACCAGCTGACCCTCGCTGAGATCGCCCAGGACCTGCGCCAGCGCATGATCTCCATCTTCGTGGTCGGTCCCGACGGCCGCCGCCCCTGCTTCGGCGGCACTGAACGGCTCCAGACCGACCCGGCCTGGAAGGACAACCTGTGGTTCAACGAGTACTTCCACGGCGACAACGGTGCCGGCATAGGTGCCAGCCACCAGACCGGCTGGACCGGCGTCATCGCCGATATCATCCGCCGTCGCCACGGGGCGGTACCCGCCCTTGGCGACGTCCTGCGGGAGGCGGTGGCCCGCGGGCCAGAGAAATGACCAACGTAGCTGAGCGGGTCGCACAAGCTTTCCCCGGCAGCCAGTTCCCTCTCGGTGCGACACCGGTGAAAGGCGGCACCAATTTCGCCATCGCTTCAGGGACAGCCGAGGGGATGATCCTGTGCCTATTCGACAGTTTGGGCCACGAAACGAGGGTGCCGCTCCAGGAACTCGACGCGGGAATATGGCACGGCTTCGTGCCCGGTGTTGGCCCAGGACAGGCCTACGCCTATCGCGCTAGTGGACCGTATGACCCAGCACGAGGGGCGCGGTGCAACCCGGCTAAATTGCTGATCGACCCCTACGCCCGGGCCATAACAGGATCGGTCCGGTTCGGTCCTGAGGTTCTCGGGTACGCCAAAGGCGACCCTGACAGGCCGAGCGAGCTCGACTCGGCCAGTTCAGTGCCCCGCAGCCTGGTCCTCGACCCCGCCTTCGAGTGGAGCGAGCGACCGCGGCCCTACCACCGCTACGCCGACACGGTCATGTACGAACTGCACGTAAAGGGCTTTACTATGGCGCACCCCGGGGTCCCGCCCGAGCTTCGGTGTACTTACGCCGGTCTCGGTCACGAGGCGGCCATCGCCCGCTCGCCCTGCGGCTCATCATGGACTCTCTGCGGTACTGGCTGACCGATATGCGCGTCGACGGTTTCCGCTTCGACCTGGCCCCCAGCCTCGCCCGCCAGGAAGGAGGCTTCGACCAGGTGTCGGCTTTCTTCGACATCGTCTCCCAGGACCCGGTGGTCTCGCAGGCCAAGCTGGTGGCTGAGCCGTGGGACGTCGGCCAGACCGACAGCTACGAGCTCGGGCATTTCCCACCCGGGTGGCGAGAGTGGAACGGTAAGTACCGCGACACCATACGCGACTTCTGGCGCAGCAGCGCCGGCCTCGTTGGGGACTTTGCCTCTCGCTTCGCCGGTTCGTCGGACCTCTTTGCCACCCTTGGTAGGCGACCGACCGCGTCCATCAACCTGATCACGGTGCATGACGGCTTCACCCTCGCCGACCTCGTCTCTTACGATTCCAAGCACAACGAGGTCAACGGGGAGGACAACCGCGACGGCACCGACGACAACCGCTCGTGGAACTGCGGGGCCGAGGGCCGACCAGCGACCCGGAAGTGCTGGCCCTACGGGCGCGCCAGCGGCGCGCCTTGCTGACGACGCTCCTGTTGTCCTTCGGCGTCCCGCTCCTCCTCGGAGGCGACGAGCTCGGGCGCACCCAGCAGGGCAATAACAACGCCTACTGCCAGGACAACCCCATCACGTGGTTCGACTGGTCCCACGTTGATGCTGACCTGCAGGCTTTCACCAAAAAGGTCATTGCCCTGCGACGAGCGCACCCGGTGTTCCGCAGGCGCAGGTTCCTGGCCGGGGCCGAGGCATCCGAACTGTGCTGGTACACGCCGTCAGCCAACGCCATGACGGCGGCCAACTGGGCCGACCCCAATGCCCGCAGCCTTTGCCTTTACCTTGACGGGCGCGACGACCCCGACCGTGCCGACGACGGCAGCCTCCTCATCGACGACGACTTCCTGTTTATGGTCAACTCGTGGTGGGAGCCTCTGGAGTTCGTCATCCCAGCGAGCAGGCCGGGCCAAAGCTGGTACGTCGAAATCGACACGTTCGAACCGGTGAAGCCGCTGACGCCGACGCCCCTTGTAGGCGGACGCACTATTACGGTCGGCCCTCGCTCCGTGGCCGTGCTACGCGGCCCGCAGAGCCAGCAGCAAGGTTAGCGTCGGCCCCGACATCGTCTTTTCAAGCGGTTCGGCGGGCGGAAATAAGCATCAGTCGCGGGATGGTGGCCGCATTGGGGAACCCGCCCGTCTCCACCAGGACCTGTCCTGGCGGCGTGGGCTCCATCATGTCCTCGATGAGCAACCCGGCGGCGCCCATCGCGTGCACATACCGGCTCAGCGGTCGGTGGGCGAACTCGAAGTAGACCCCGGGCGCGACCTCATCGATGGCGACATCGTCTCGCAAGTAAGGGCCGACCCTCCAATAGCTTTCGCCTGAACCGTCTTCCTCTACCCAGCCGCTTCCAGGCGCCTGGAGAAGGGGGTGAGTTAACAACAACAAGAACCGCCCACCCGGCGCCAGCACGCGCGCTATTTCACTAATGGCGGGCTCGAACGGGTCCATGTGCTCGAGCGCGAGGCATACCAGTACGGCATCGAAGGCGGCCGTCACACATGGGAGGTGTTCCGCCCGGGCCTGGACAAAGCGCGGCGGACCGCCCCGCTCGTGGGCGGCGCGAACCTGCGACAGAGTCGGGTCAATCCCCACCACATCCGGCCCCAGCTGTGCCACGCGGCGAGCGACTTGGCCCTCACCGCAGCCCACGTCCAAGACGCGCTGCGCCCCGCTCAGGTTGTGTTCTACCAAGGGAAGGATTTGCTGTTCATATTCGGCATCGGCTCCTTCGGTGAAAGCCTGTTGCCACCACGCCGAGTGTTGCTCCCAAAGTGAACCGCGCTGCATCACTGCGAGGCTAACGCCCGGCTGTCGGCCTGGCGTCGGAGCACTGTCGGTCAGAGGTGGTGGCAACCTCAACCGGTCGACCGGCCACCAGGCTGCGGACCGCGGATTTCACTTGGAAGCGGACCTAGGTTGAGGTCGCAGCAAAGGCAGCGAAGGTAGGACACGTGGCCCCGAGGACGCCGCCACCACTCCCGTCTACAAACCACGACGAGGACGTGTTTGTCAACTGAACAGAACCGGGGATTACTGGAGAATTGGTAAGGCATCACCGGCCAATGCTCCAACTGCTATTTGAAGATAATTGGAGCGTGTGGAATTCGTGGTCTCAACGAGGCAATCGAGGGGGCCGACGCTGTCACGGTAGCGGCCTCGCAGAGGTGGCCAGTTCGGAGGGGGCGGCCGGCGCCTTGATGCGACCACGGAAAACGTAGTAGCTCCAACCCTGATAGGCCAGGACCAACGGGGTAAAGATGGCAGCCACGACGGTCATCACCGTAAGGGCGTAGTTGCTCGAGGCGGAATTGGCCACCGTCAGGTTATAGGCCGCATTGGTGCTCGATACCATCACGTTTGGGTACAGGGACACGAAGATCGACACCACCGTGGCGGCGATGGTGGCGGTGGTGGCCCCGAACGCCCACCCCGTGTACCTGTCCCGCACCGCCCAGGCTGCCCCCACCGCGAGCAGGAAGGCAATTATCTGGATGGGGTTGGGGAGCACGCCCCGGTTGGACAAGACGTGGGTCCAGATGAAAAAGCCGAGGACGAAGAGCGCCGCGACCCAGGCCAAGGGGCCTGCTAACCGTTGGGCGCGCTGCTGCACCGCCCCCGTGGTCTTCAGGCTCAGGTAAATGGCGCCGTGGGCCAGCGTCAGGGCCAGCAAGGTGACCCCGACCCAAACGCCATAGGCGGTGAAGAGGTCCAGGAACGTCCCCGTATAGTTGCCCTCCTTGTTGATCGGCAGCCCGTGGAGGAGGTCGCCGAGGGCGATGCCGAGCAGCAGTGGGAGCAGGAGGCTCCCGACCGTGAGCGTCCAGTCCCAGGTCGCACGCCAGCGGGGGCTGGTGCGCTTGCCTCGGTACTCGAAGGACACGCCCCGGATTATGAGGGCCAGCAGCACCAGCATCATGGCCAGGTACAGGGCCGAGAACATGCTGGCGTACCAAGACGGGAAGGCGGCAAAGGTGGCGGCGGCGGCCACGATGAGCCACACCTCGTTGCCGTCCCAGAACGGGCCGATGGTGTTGATGGCCACCCGGCGCTCGATGTCGGTCCGCCCGACCACCATGTGGAGGGCGCCCACGCCCATGTCGAAGCCCTCCAGGATGAAAAAGCCGGTCCAGAAGAACGCGATGACGATGTACCACAAGACCTGCAGCCCCATCTCGTCCTCCTAGTAGGTCAACACCGGCATGTCGTCGGGCGCCGGGACTGTCCCATCGGGGCCTGCCGCGGCCTCGCCTTCTTCGCCTTCAGATAGCGGCTTGCGCCCGTAGCGGACCATGAGCACCCCGTCGACGATGCCGAAGACGCCGTACACCAAGACGAACAAGGTCAAGGTGATAATGACCCAGGTGGAACTCAGCGTGGACACGCCGTCCTTCGTCAGCATCAGCCCCTGGACGATCCAGGGCTGACGGCCGTTCTCGGTCAGCAGCCAGCCCGCCGTGTTCATAAAGAACGGGGCGATGACGGCCCACGTGGCTACGAACAGGAACCAGCGGGCGCGCTCCAGCCGGTGGCGCCACACGCCCCATGCGCCCCACAGGGCCAGCAGGAATATCAGCGCCGCGAGGTAGGCCATGACCCGCATCGACCAGTACTGGATGAACACGTTGGGCACATAATTGCCGGGGCCGTACTCCTTTTGGTACTGGGCGTTGACCTCGTTGAGGCCTTCGACGGCGCCGTTCCAATGGTTGGTGGCCAGCAGGGACAACAGGTGGGGGATTTCGATGATCTGGGTGGGCGTCTCGTCGTTGTTGCCCCCCCCTATCTGGAACATGGAGAACGAGCACGGCTGGCAGTTGGTCCACTGGGCCTCGGCGGCGGCGATCTTCATGGGCTGGTACTTCGCTTCGACGACCCCGAGCTCGCTGCCCACGAACATGGCCAGGATGATGGCCGGCACCAGGACCACGAGCGAGATCTTGGCCGTCTGGCTGAAGGCCTCCACCGAGCTCCCCCTCCGCAGGTGCCAGGCCGACACGGCCAGCAGGACCAGCGCCCCGGTCACCGCCGAAGCCAACAGGACGTGGGAGTAGCCCCATAGGAAAACCGGGTTGGTAAAGAGGGCGGCGACGTTGTTGAGCTCGGCCCGTCCGGTCTTCGAGTTGATCGTGTAGCCGACCGGGTGCTGCATCCACGAGTTGGCGGCCATGATGAACGCGGCCGAGAGCAGGCTGCCCACCGCCACCATCCAGATGCAAGCCAGGTGAACGCGTCTCGGGAGCCGGTCCCAGCCGAACACCCACAGCCCGAGGAACGTCGACTCCAGGAAGAACGCCGCCAGGCCCTCCATGGCCAACGGGGCCCCGAAGACGTCGCCCACAAAACGTGAATAAGCCGACCAGTTCATGCCGAACTCGAACTCTTGCACCAGCCCGGTCACCACCCCGATGGCCACGTTGATGAGCAGCAGGGTGCCGAAAAACCGGGTAAGGCGGCGTAGTTGCGGGTCGCCGGAGCGGTGCCAGACGGTCTGCAGGATGGCCACAAAGAAAGCCAACCCGATGGTCACCGGAACGAACAGGAAGTGGTAGACGCTTGTAGACGCGAACTGCGCCCGGGACAGCTCGACGGTCGTCATGACAGGACCACCCTTTCCGTGCCTCGTTCACCAACTTCGGAGCGACCCATTCCTGGGCAGGATGCCACCGGGTTGACCGTCGCTGGGCGTCGTCCCGACCTAGACAGGTGAGGTTCGAGCGGCCTCATGGCTACATCGTGGCAGTGGCGTTCTTCGGCTGGATCACACCGATCGGGTGAAGACGTGCCGACGGGCCACAACCTAGTGTGCCCTCAGGGTCACCAAGGCCGCACGCTGTCGTTGAAAAAGAGGAATGCATTATGACGCTCAAAGGAAAGGTCGCGATTGTAACCGGTGGCAACTCCGGTATCGGCAAAGCCATAACTTTGGCCTTGGCCGGCGCCGGCGCCAACATCGTGATCGATTACGTGGCCAACGAACAGGCCACTGAGGAGCTCGAGAAACAAGTCGCCGCCCTCGGCGACCAGTCGATCGGAGTTCAGGCTGATGTGAGCAAGGTGTCCGACCTCCAGATGCTCATCGACCGGGCAGTAAAAGAGTTGGGCCGGCTCGACGTCATGGTCAACAACGCCGGCATCGAGACCCGGACCTCGGTCCTGGAGACCACTGAGGCGCAATACGAAAAAGTCATGGAGATCAACCTGAAGAGCGCCTTTTTCGGGACCCAGCTGGCCGCCAAGCAGATGATCGCCCAGGGCGGCGGCGGGCGGATCATCAACATAAGTTCCGTGCACGAAGACTGGCCGATGCCCGGCAACGCCCCCTACTGCCTGTCCAAAGGCGGGATGCGCATGTTGACCCGTCAAGCCGGCATGGAGCTGGGCGTCCACAACATCTGCGTGGTGGGGGTCGGCCCCGGGGCGGTGGCCACGCCGATCAACACGTCGACCATGGCCGACCCCCAGAAGATGAAAACCCTTGACGCCGCGATCCCCCTGGGCCGCATGGCCGAGCCCGGAGAGATCGGCAACGTCGTGGCGTTCCTGGCCAGCGACGCCGCCAGCTACCTGAACGCGACCACGGTCTTCGTCGACGGCGGCCTGATGCACAGTAGCCCCGGCCTGTAACAATCCCTGCACCCAAAGGAGGTTCACCGTGCCAGAGGACTACGACGTCATCATTATCGGTACGGGCGCTGGCGGCGGGACCCTGGCCCACACGCTGGCGCCGTCGGGTAAACGGGTCCTGCTGCTCGAGCGAGGCGACTTCTTGCCCCGGGAGATGGACAACTGGAGCCCCGAGGCGGTCTTCGTCGACGGGAAGTACGTCTCACCCGATACGTGGTACGACCCCGCCGGGAGGCCGTTCCAGCCCCAGGTCCACTATTTTGTCGGCGGGGCCACCAAGCTGTACGGGGCGGCCCTCTACCGTCTGAGGCCCCAGGACTTCGGCGAGATCCACCACCTGGACGGCATTTCGCCGGCCTGGCCGCTCGGTTATGACGACTTCGAGCCCTGGTACACCAAGGCTGAGTGGCTTTACCAGGTGCACGGCACCCGGGACGAGGACCCCACCGAAGGCCATTGGTCTAAGCCGTACCCCTGGCCCGCCGTCAGCCATGAGGCCCGCCTCCAAGAGATCAGCGACGCCCTGAAGGCGAAGGGCTACCACCCCTTCTCGGCCCCTGTGGGCATCATGCTGGACGAGGCCGACCGGGCCAGGAGCGCCTGCATCCGGTGCGCCTGGTGCGACGGGTACCCGTGCCTGGTCCACGCCAAGGCCGATGCCGAGGTCATCGGGGTGCGTCCTCTGCTCGACATGGCGAACGTCACGCTGCTCGTTAACTCAGAAGTTGTGAAGCTGGAGACGGATGCATCGGGACGCAGCGTAACTGGCGTGGTGGTCAAGCGGGACGGCAACACCGAGGTCTACTCAGCCGACGTCGTCGCGCTCTGCGCCGGGGCGTCCAACAGCGCCAAGATCCTGTTGCGGTCGGCCAACGACCGCCACCCCAACGGCTTGGCCAACGGGTCGGACCAGGTGGGCCGCAACTACATGTTCCACAACTGCAAGGCGGTGGCGGCCCTGGGCAAGGAGATGAACGCCACCGTGTTCCAAAAAACGCTCGGCATCAACGACTTCTACCTGGCTGGCAATGGCCGGGACTGGCCGCTGGGCAACATCCAGATGATCGGCAAGTCCAACTCCGGGGCCATGAAAGGCGAAGAGCCCAAGCTCACCAAGATCGCCCCCCGGCGCAGCCTCGACGACGTGGCCGAGCACTCGGTGGACTGGTGGCTCACCACCGAAGACCTGCCCCTGCCCGACAACCGGGTGACCGTCGACAAGGCGGGCCATGTCCACCTGGCCTACCAATCGAGCAACGACAAAGAAGCAGAAGGGCTCTACGAGGAGCTGAAGAAAGTCCTCAACCATGTCGGGTTGGCCCAGCACCACGTGTTCGACAAGAACTTCTACATGACCATGAACATCCCCATCGCCGGCGTCGCCCACCAGGCCGGTACGTGCCGCTTCGGTGCTGACCCGGCCACCTCGGTGCTCGACGTCAACTGCAAAGCCCACGAGCTGGACAACCTCTACGTCGTCGACACCAGCTTCTTCCCGAGCATCGGTGCGGTGAACCCGGCCCTGACCGCCATCGCCAATGCCATCCGGGTCGGCGAGCACATCACCGAGCGCATCGGGTGAGCCATACGAGTACTGATGGCGCCGCCCGTCACCGCGTGGTGATCGTAGGCGGAGGTTTCGGCGGCCTCCCGGCGGCCCGGTGGCTGGCCCGCAAAAAGGTCGACGTGACCGTGCTCGACCGGCGCAACCACCACCTGTTCCAACCGCTCCTGTACCAGGTGGCCACGGGCATGCTCCCGCCGGGCCAGATCTCGCCGGCCATCCGCCACGTGCTGCGCAAGCACAAGAACGTCCGCGTCGAGCTGGCCGAGGTCACCGGGTTCGACCTGGACCGCCGGGTCGCGCACGCCCGCATCGCCGATGTCGAGTCCCTCGAGATCCCCTACGACAGCCTGATCGTGGCCGCCGGGGTCAGCCAGTCCTATTTCGGCCATGACGAGTTCTCGTTGTACGCCCCCGGCATGAAGACCCTCGACGACGCCCACGAATTGCGGAGGAGGATCTTCGGCGCCTTCGAGATGGCCGAGATGGCCCCCGACCCGGTGGAGAAGGAGCGTTGGCTCACCGTGGCTATCGTCGGCGCCGGCCCCACCGGGGTCGAACTGGCGGGCCAGGTCCGGGACCTGGCGTGCCGCAGCCTGCGGGGCGAGTTCCGCACCTTCGAACCTTCCTCGGTGCGGGTCATCCTCCTCGACGGCGGGAAGCAGCCGCTCGCCACCTTCGGTGACCAACTATCGGGAAAGGTGGCCAAGGAGCTCGAGCACCTGGGTGTGGAGCTCCGGATGGGCGCCCGGGTAATTGGTATTGACGCCACTGGCGTCGACGTCGCCGACGGCGAGGGCAACACTACCCGGCTGGCGACCTACACCACGGTATGGGCCGCTGGAGTGGAGGCGTCGCCCTTGGCCACCGAGCTAGCCAAGGCCACCGGTGCCGAGCTCGACCGGGCCGGGCGCATTGCCGTGCTGCCGGACTGCTCGGTGCCGGGGCACCCCGAGGTGTTCGTGGTGGGCGACATGATGGCGCTCAATAACCTCCCGGGCGTGGCCGAAGTCGCTATGCAAGGTGGCCTGCACGCGGCCAACACGATCATGCGCCGCCTGAACGGTGAACCATCCAACCCCTTCAAGTACCGCGACGTCGGTAGCGCGGCCGCCGTCGGGCGGTTCCGGGCCGTCGTGAACTTCCACGGGCTGCGCCTGAGCGGCTTCCCGGGCTGGGTCGTGTGGGCGTTCGTCCACCTGACCTTCCTGACCGGGTTCGGCAACCGCCTGACGACTCTGCTCAAGTGGACACGTTCGTTCATCGGCAAAGGCCGGCCCGAGCGTGAGTTCAGCGTGATGCACACCGGAGGGGACCTCAGCACCCCGAGCGTGGTGCGGTCGATCATCCAACCGAACCCGCTCCCGGCCTACGACCCCCAACCTCTTCCCGGCGAAGAAGGATAGGTCCTGGTCAAAGCACACGCCGGGTACAAAGCCTTCAGCACATCCTCGCTGGGCTGGCGAGCACGCCAGCTCAGCGCATCCGGCGGCGCTCTCGCCGGTGCATACCGGCAGCCGAAACTGGCGACAACGGGCGGCCAAACGGGTCGATAAACAGTGCACATGGCCCGGTGGTGGCGGGCACGGAGCCGTCCAGGAGCTTGATGCTGTAGCTGAGCGCGTCACCATCCAGGTGGGGGTCCTGGATCACCACGACAGCGTCCTCGGGAAGCCTGTCACCCGGCTCCGCGAAAGAAAGGACGGCGTTCGGGGGGTTCTTGGCGAAGCTGTTGTCGCCATCTCCCCACACATCCACGAATTGGCGTGTCGACATGTGCCCGACCTCTCGCTTTGGGCGGTCGGAGAAGTACAGCGTCGACGGTGACAGGCCCTGTAACTTGATCGTCTGGCCGTCGCTCGTCATGCTTGCCGCGGTCTGGACGAACAGCGCTTCCATGTCCTCGAGTTGTTGCTCGGTTACGTGGCTCATGATGTCTCCTTCTTCGGTCGCCGAGGCTCCCGATGCTGGGGTACCCCTTTCATCGTCCACTTTGCCCACCTGGCGCTCGGCGTGCCTCACCCCGACCGGGCGATTCTGGTCCTGCGACGGCACCCCGAGTCGGGCTTTACGTGGCCGGGACGCGTCGGTTGCGCACGAGGATAAGCAGGCTGACAACGAGCGTCCACGCCGGGAAGAGCAGGACTAACCACAGGCTAAGGCTGATGACCACCAGCAAGGTGAGGGCGACGAGGAACGAGACCGCCGCCAACCAGCGTGGCATCAACCCTGTGCGCCACCAGATCGTGCCGAGTGAGATCATGAAAACGCCTGCCATTCGCAAGGCATAGATGTTACTGATCTGCAGCATGATCACTCGTCCGAAATACACGATCTGCTCTTCGGAATTTTGGGTTGCGGCGACCTTGGCGCTGGCCAGGGTTGCTCCGGCGACCCCGCATGACACGAACACCATGGCCAGGAACAAAAGGCCGCTACCGAAGAACACGGTCGAGAAGAAGCGGTCTTCGAACTGTCCCAGAAGGTCGCGGATAACCCCGATGAACCACAAAAAGGCGATGCCGGCGAAGGGTATCAGGCCGAGGGCGACACCGATCCTACCTGAGTCCTTATGGGCCCACGCCGTCCCCACGAGCGCTTTTCCCGGCAATGAAGTGCGGAGCAACACGATGCTGGCGCAGAAGAGCACGGAGAACAGGATCCCGGCTATGGCGGCAGCCCGCGGTGTCGTGAGCTGCTGAAGCTCTGCCGTCCTAGGCGATTTGTCCATGGTCAACCTCGTCCCCTGGCGGACGCGTAGGCACTGGCCCGCGCGCATCTTCCCCTCAGTGGCAGCACGCGGTGGAGCCGTTTCCTGATCGGCTAGTCGCCACCTGCGGGGTCGTCGACCTGGGGTTGCTCTTCGGTGGCCGGAGCCCGAAGGACTATTTCACTGACCACTGGCGCCGGGCGGTTCGTCAGCTTCGGGTGATGCGCCTGCGGCTTCGGTCAGGTGCCGGATAGCCCACTCAGCAGCGACAGACACGATGATGCCGACCGCCGCCAGGACCAGTGCAACGCGAACTTGTTTGCTCATCGTCGAGCCCTCCATCTTCGTGGTGGCCTCTGGTGGTCGCCCCCTTGGCGGGTGACCACGCTCGTAAACTAAGGCTCACCGTAACCGGTCGCGGTGGCCTTATTTGGCTCGTTAGCCTCCGCCAATCAAGAAACCTCCACTCTTGGCTGTTGCAGGTGCTACTTCTGCCACTCGTACAGAGTGATCTCCTTGCAGGTTAACGTCGTCTTGCCGGCCTTTACCGTCTCGTTTACTTCCGACTTCGTGCAGGTGCTCCCGACCTTGTGCTTACTACTCGATGCGAACGCCGTCCCGGCAGTCAAGCAGATGCTGCCGCTTGCGATGCCCAGTGCCAAGATGGCCGGAGCCAACCGTTTTGCGACCGGTTTCTTCGTTATCGTTCCTCTCGTAAATATCTCGATGAGACCCGGGCTTCCCGTGCCTCTACATCTGGGTAAGTACATGTATCGTCGTTATGCCTCAGCTATTTCGGAGGTACCCTTGTCCGTGATACCTCATATGGAGACTATGCAGACGTTTTCGCCCGCCTGGCTTCACCCATATGGTGTGAAATCCGCCAAAGCGCGCGGTTCAAACCTTCACGGAGTTGGGCGAGGCCAAAGCAGGCAGGACCCCACGAAGGTGGCTGGCTAAATTGAAGCTGCACGGGACAGAACGCCAAACTTCATATCAACGCGCCGCGGGGTAGCGGAGCCAGGTCAAGTGGCCAACCGACCAGCAATTCACCCCGTCTTGCGGGAAGGCTACACCAGCCGGGTGCGACCCATGTCCACCAGATGCCCATGCTCATACCGCCCACGAACGCGGTGTGATTACGTCAATGAGGGTAATTCGGGCTACTCCACGGCCAGCCTGGTCCTTGTCCACTAGCGATATTTAACGGGGTCGAAGCTGTACAAGGCGAATAATGCTATCCTTTATGATGGGGCCAGAGCGGAGCGTTACGTTCCCCTCAGGGTGCCCCCGGCGCAGTCCTGACCGGGGACTTCCATCAGCTACGTTGCCCGTAAGCTACCGGTCGGATCAACCGCCAAATCGCCCGCGATAACGGCTTTATGCGGTGAACGCCATGAAGTCAGGATCAATAGCCGCGGAGCAAAAAGCCGCGTTCGCGAAGCGATCCGAAGCCCTCGAGGACCCCTAACTCCTGGGCTTCTCTGAGCGCTCGGCCGGCGGTTCACCCAATTGGGGGGACGGTGCCGTCGGATCTGTTGGTCGCCTTCGTGGGCGCGTGCGGGCCGCCAATGTCGGTTCGCCTTAGGGGCGACGACGTGCCCGGGCTCGGGGCGAGTTTGTGGCGTTCGCCGACAAATGGGACCTCTGCGACGTCACCTCGTACTGGCGCATCCTGGCTGCGCGCCGCCGGGCGCTGCGAGTAGCAGCGCCCGGCAGGTTCGCTGTCGTTCAGGCTGGCCAAATGCGGCTCATACGCGTTCACCACGAGCGGGCAGTGGACCTGAACATCGTCCCACAACTCAGCCTGGACGGGCCTACGAGCAGCAGCCATCAACGTTGCGAGCTCGCAATCGTGCCGCCTTACCTGCAACGGCGCCCGCTGGCCGCGCCGGGCCGTCACCTCTTGGCCCGCTCGGCATCATTTACTAGGGCTGCACCGCCTGCCAGAGACCCCCGAAAGCCTGGGCCCCGCTCCGTTGATGCTGGTGGGGTATACGGGGGTGAGGAGCGGTAAGGCCGCGTCCTGGTGGAACATGTACAGGGGGTGACCGTCGAAGGTCACTTGGTGGGTGCCGTCAGGCCTCACTATGAACCCTAGCTGGTGTACGTCAACTCCCGCTCCGGCCAGAGGGGACATAGAGGTGAGGACGGGTGACCAGTACATGGCACACATTCCCTGGCACGCGCTCTGGTGGCCTTTGTCCAGGCTAAAGGTGTAGACGGGTGCGCTCACTGGGCCAGCGGCGATGCCGCCGGCGGCGACCTCCCCGGAAAGGCCGGTGCTCTCGGACACAGCCAGTACCGTGGCCGAGATCCCGGTAGATTTCCCGTTCTGATAGACGGGCGCGGTTTCCTGCGCCAATTAGGGCCTGTCCGGTCGCGAGACGGCCTCCGCTCGGGTCGACCAGGTACCACATGCCCTGGGGGGAGGTCGCCGGGTCCAACATGTCCGCCCCGGTCGTCTGCCCCGGCGCGTCGTCCAAGATGACCCGGTAGAGCGGTAGGCCCCCGTAGGTCACCTGTTGTACCGACTTGCCGGGGAAGACGTCGGTGCGGGCCACTGTCCCGAGGAGGGTGGGGTTGACCCCGTGCCCGGCGACCGGGGCGCCGTCGGTCAGCAGCGCCGGCCACAGCACGGTGTCACAAGAAGCCTTGAAAGCATTGGCAGTGGAATCGGTGCATGCGAACGGGGCCTTGCCGGACGTGAGCGTGTGCATCTCGTCGGTCGTGAGCTCGTAGACAGAGCAGCCCGAGTACGTACCCGAGCCGATGACCAGCACCGTGCCATAGGGGCTGGACGCCGCCGATACGGTGGCAGGGCCGGTCGGGGCGGTCACAGGGGTGCCGCAGGAAGGAGTTGCGGCGCTCACCGGCGAGCTGAGCTGCGGCACTACGGTCACCAGTGCGAAGGTGAGCATGGCGACAGCAGCAGGGACGGCCAACACCCGCCTCAGCCAAGCCGGGGCCGCCGCCGAGGCTGAGCCCGCCGACGTCGTTCGTAGAGATGAGCCTTCCGGTGGTGGCAGGAACCTTGGGATTATGGCTTTTGATGATCTGCGCATCGTAAACACCTCTCATGTGGAAGTAGGGGTCGAGCACCTGTACCCGGGTAACGCGGCCGGCCGGGAGGTCGTTGCGCCCGCCGGCCTTTTCGGGCTTCCTTTGGGGAAGGGGTCTCGTGGACGCAAAATGTGCGCCTTTTGTCGTCGCTCACAGGCGTCTTGCGACCTTCTGGATGACCTCGAACCTGTGAACACGAGCTACGGTAAGAGCGTCCATAGAAAAGCACATGGGCAATTTCTGCCCATACTGGGACGGGCGTTTACCTATCTTGGGCGTTGACGCCGGGCTTGCGGGAGATCGCGGGGGCAGTGGTGGTCAAACATTTACCTTGGACGTGGTCGAGACAGTCCTGGCGGACGGTCCCCGCAAACGGAGCGGCGAAATCGTTCGCCCTACGTCCAACCTTGCGGCCCGATCGGCTGGGGAGGTAACCCGGACCATCAGGATGCCCATCCGAGAGGAACACGTCGCACTTCTGACACGACGCGCTCCATTTTCGCCTCATTTAATCAGTGCTCCCAGAACCCGCCACTGCCCTATTTTTCGGGCCAAATGATGGCCAGGAATATCGTGCATTTCGCACCGTTCGAAAAGGTCCGGTGACCCCAACAGCATGGTCCCCATGAGCCTGTTGTCCGGGCCGGTTATCTCGCTATCACCCCGGCGCTGCCTACCGCGGACCGGGGCACTGACGCTGCGAGCACCCTTCCCGGCCCGCTCCTAGCTCACGTGGCGCCCACAGCTATCCCGAGCGAGGTGGCGGTGGTCCGGGCGTCGGCGCGGCTCTTGGCCCCCAGCTTGCGGAGGATGGCTTCGACGTGGTGGTCGACGGTCCGCACGGAGACCACCAGCCGGTCGGCGATCTGGCCGTTGTGCAAGCCCTCGTTCACCAGCGCCAGCACCTCCATCTCGCGGGCAGTGAGCCCGTGCTGGTTCTGGCGGGTGGTGGCGCGGGGGCCGCGCGGCAACGACACCACGCCTCGGTCGCGCAGCCGGCGGGCCACGATCGCCGCCGCCGGGCGGGCCTCGAGCCCCAGCAGCTCCTCCAACGCCAGCCGCAGCCCCGCCTCGTCGCCGGCGTCGGCCAGGCAGAGGGCGGCCTCGTAGGGGCACCCGGCCTCGAGCCATAATGCCCGGGCCGCATCCCAGGACCCGGCGAGCTGCAGACCGTACGGCGAACCCGGTGCAAGCGGCTTTGCCGCACCCAGGCCGGCACGGTGCCGCCACACGGCCAGCTCATCGGCTAGGGCCGTAGAGCATTTCAACGCCAGCGCCAAGGCCAGCTCCGTGGCCGAAGCAACGCCCTGAGGGTCGCTGCTGAGCCAAGCGGCTTCGGCGCGGGCCGCCGCCGCGGGGCCAAGCCGATATATCTCACCCGTTGGTGCGGCCAAGTCCCGCGCCTCGTCGAGCAGAGGCCGATGACCGGGGTCGCCCCGCCTGGCCCGGACCAGCCCCAGGACCGTCAGGGCGGTGATGCGCGGGCTTATCGACGTCCGGGGGATCCTCAAGACCACGTCGGCCGCTTCTGCCGCCTGTGCCCAACGGCCCTGAGCGAGGTAGAGGCGCGCCCGGAACGAGAGCAAATAGAGCCGGAACAGTTCGAGCCCGTGATCAGTGCAGTACTCGAGGCCTGTGGCCAGTCGGCCTGCGACCACGTCGTAGCGCCCCACGTCAAGAGCAATACGCAAGAGCCACAGGTACGTGCCTCCTTCACCCAAGCCAGCCCGCTGCACGTCGCCGAGGACCTGCTCCAGGTCCTCCAACCCGCCGTCCGGGAGCCCGCACGCGACGATCTTCCTGGCGTCGAGGGCGGTCTCGATGTCCCCGAGGTCCTCAGCCAGCTGCTGGGCCCGTTGCCCCCACCCGGTGCCTGCCGCCCAACCATCGGTTTCGCCAATGCTCCTGGCCAGCGACGCGTACGCCTTGGCCAGCTCGCGACTGGCCGGGAGCCGCTCGAGCACGGCCACCGCTTCACGAGCGGCCCGCGCCGACTCCCCCGTCCGCCCCGGGCACCAGAGGATGTTGGAAAGCCGGGTCAACGTGCGTCCTTCCCCGAGCTTGTCGCCGAGGGCACGGTGGCACTCGAGCGCCTCCTCGAGAGCGGCTATCGCCTCGTCGCTCTGGTCGGTCAGGTAGCACTCGTGTGAACGTCGCTCCAGCACGTCGGCGCGCTGGCCGAGCGGCAGCCCGGCCCCGGACCTGAGGACGCGCCCGTACTGGGCGGCGGCCTCCCGGTGGGCGCCCATCGAGCTGGCCCGCTCCGCGGCGGGGAGGGCGAAGCGGACCACCGCGTCGGCGTCCCCGGCCGCCTCGGCGTGGTGGGCCAGGCGAGCGAAGTCCAAAGCGGGGCCGGGCCGGCCGCAGATGGCGGCCAGAGCCTGACTGTGCAACCGAGCTTTACAGGCGGGGCCGACCGAGCCCTCCAGGCTGAGACGGGCGAGCTCGTGCCGGAAGACCACCCCGTCGCCCTCGGCCACCAGCATGCCGGCGCTGACGCACTCGTCCACGGCCTCGACGGCGGTGCCGGCCAGGGCTTGGAGCAGCCACAGCTCGGCTCGCTGGGGCACCACCGCCGCCGCCTGGAGGAGCTCTCGAGCACTGGGGCTGAGCCGCATGGCCCGGGCCAGGACGGCGTCCTTCACCGTGGCCGGGATCTCTTCGCTGTCCCCGGCCAGGACTTCTACCACGAAGAACGGGTTGCCCCCGGTCTTTTCGTACAGGTCTCGGCCGTCGATGCCATGCGGCGCCGCCAGCCGGCCGACCGCGTCGGGTGAAAGAGGTGCCAATTTCAGCCGTCGGACGGCGGTGGTCGTAGCCAGCTCGCCCAGGACCCTGCGCAGGGGGTGGGCGTTCTCGAGCGCATCGTCGCGGTAGGTCCCGACCACCAAGGCCGGGACGGTTTCGGCCCGGCGCACGAGCAGGGTGAACACGTCGAGGGTCGCTTCATCGGCCCAGTGGAGGTCCTCCAGCACCAACAACCTCGGCGGTGCCGGACGAAGCTCTCGGGCCACGGCCAGGGCCACTTGGGGCGGGTTGGCGCCCTGGGCCAGGGCGGCCCCGAGCTCGCCCCCGGTACTCTCGGCGATGGCGAACAGCGGCCCGAAGGGACGGGGCGTGAAGAGCGGGTCGCAGGTGCCCCACAGCACCGCTTGCGGCCCGGCTACCCCGGCACAAAACGAACGCAGCAGGGCCGTCTTGCCCACCCCCGCTTCGCCGCTGACCACGACCACGGTGCCCCGCCCACCGCGCCCCACGTAGGCCAGTGCCTCTTTGAGCACGGCCAGCTGGCCCGCTCGCTCGAGCAACTCGCCCGACCTGCCCGTTGCGGCGACGACTACGCCAGCTGAGGCCATGCCCAATGGTGCACCCTGACGGGCCGCGTTTCAACGGTGGCCAGATCTGCCGCTACCGGGCAGGAATTTCCCCACGATGGGGAAATAGCCTGTTCACCTCGTCAGAATGACGCCCGAGGGCCGAGGTCGCCCAAAACGACTGGTCCCAAAATGGGCAACCCCGGAGCCCAATCTGGGTAGCGCGCCCCCATGACCGGCAACTACGCCGCCTTTAGCATGGTCTGTACCGGGACCGCCGCTAGGAGGCCAGCATGCCGAGGTACCTCGTTGAGCGCAGCTTCACCGATGGGCTGCACATCCCCATGGACGCCATCGGGGCCAAGGCTTGTGCCGAAGTTGTCGGCACCAACCTCGATTACGGTGTCACCTGGCTCCACTCCTACGTGACGCCCGACAAGACGAAGACGTACTGCGTCTACGACGCCCCCAGCCCCGAAGCCGTCCGCCAGAGCGCCACGGCGAACAACCTCCCGGTCGAGCGGATCACCGAGGTCAGGGTCCTGGACCCCTACTTCTACTCCTAGCGCTGGGGAGCGTACCCTGGACGCCGCCGGCCCACTGGCAGCGCGTTGCGACGCAATTACCCGGGCAGCAGCGGACATCCCACCCGCGGTCGCCTGATCCCTCGGGCCTTCCGCAGCACCAGCCAGAGACCAATAACAGTTTGGGTGGGACCAACCGAGGTCACTCTCTCGGCGTCTGGCTCAGGGCCTACGGCCCCGGTCGCTGGAGGAGGAGGGCTGAAGAACGTTTATATCGAGTTCTGGCGTAGGTGTTTCAAGCTTGCCCGCGCTACTTCGGCACAAATGCGGCGCGAAATAACGCGCGCATTTTCATAGAAAGCAGGGAACCGAAAAACTCGTACAGCTCAAATCGCAATATTCGCAAGCTATCGGACGCAGTGCGGTGGCCCTTGCTATTCAGGTAGACCGTACAAGCCAGGATACAGTTCGGTCCGCCAGTTTTGCCGTTCTTGAGATCGGTCGACGCCAGCCTGATCCGAGCAGGAACAGGTCAGATCGTGCCATCAGCTCACGCCGAGGCCATGTGGGCGAGGCGGCCCTGGGGACAGGCTGCCGGAGCGTCGCGCCCCGAGCAAACATATGGGGCGACCCCGTCGTAATGAACCAGACCTGGAATAAGGGGCCAATTCCATCGCAGTTTCAAGCGCTCTGCCCGGGATATTCGGTGATTGGCTGGCACGTCCATTAGAAGACAGTTCGTCTCCGGTGACCGCTCCCGCTGGGGCACGTACCGCTATCGGTCCCGAGTACGGCCGTAAGGAGGACGGTATGATAGCCGCTGCGAGATGTTTTACTCCCTGAGCACCGCCATCGGGACGGTCTCTCCCGAAGGCAAAAAGTCGTGTCTACCACCACCACGCAGCCGCGGTCGTCGCCGCCACTGACCTCGGTTGCCCCAAGACGGCCGTTTTGCCACGGCTGGGTTCTCGGCCTGCTACCGCGGCTGTACCCGGGCCAGTTACGTGGCGGACCTCGACCCACTCTTTCTCTGGAAGGCCCTCGGGCCCTCGGTGCATCATCACCGGTGTGCGAGTGGAAGCTGTGTCACCGAGGATCACCCCTCGGGCGGTTCGGGAGGTCTAGAAAGTAGTGGTTGAAGTAAATGTCGATTGCCTCGATCGCCTCGCCGACAGACCTGGGAGTGACGGTCGCTCCGTCACCCTTGGCCGCCCGCAATGCGGCTCTGGCCTCCTTGAGAAGTTGCTCGGCTTGAGCCAATCGTTGATCGTCGCTCACACCAGCCTCCTTTGGTTCTGTTCGGTCTCCACTCGCCGTAGGCCGGGAGTCAGTCCCCCGAGTGGCTTGAACCTCGCGCCCGCGGTGGTTGGCGGCGGCGCCCAACTCCTGATGGAAGTGCCTTTCGATACCGCCGGCCTCGCAGATTTTGGCCGCAGGTTACGAGCCACTAAACACCACCTCGAATTGGTCGCCGACGAGGGGACCAGCGGGGCAGAACGCGCCGTCTGCCGTTTTTTCGATTGCCGCCAAGGGCAGAAGAAAGCTCCTCCGCAGGCGAGCCGACACACCGATAAAGAAAAACGATACAAGCGCGGAGGTTAGCTGTTCCGTCAGATCCCGACCAGATCGAGATGCCGGTCCAGCCGCCGCAGGTCATCGGGGTCGGAGGTTATTATCCGGACATTCCGCTCTCGTGCAGCGACGACAACTGATGAGTCGACGATGTCAGTGGTGTTTGTCGCTCCGCACAGCTGTCCGGCTGCTCGTGCCCCGTAGTCGTCGAGTACGACCACATCGCACAACCTAGACCCGAGAAGCCGAGCCAGACGGGTCTGCCGCCCGCCGTCGCGCCATGCCTGGGCTACCACACCGGCGGGAACGAACAGAGTGTCGCCATGATCGAGGCCCTTAGAACGATTGCAACAACCCGCCTGTCGTTCCTTTCGAAACCAACCAGCGCACCAGTATCGAGGACCGCCCCCCTCATCGGCCAAGAGCATGATCGGCGGCCTTGCGCTCGACCGCAGTCAGCGCCCCGCCGGTTTCCGCCAGCATCTCGTCCAGCAGCGAAGCCAGGTCGTCCAGCTTCGCTTGCTCTCGCAGCGCCCGGGCGACGTATGCGCTGACACTGGCGGCCCGGCCCTCCGAGACGGCGCGCTGTGCGTGCTCGACCAGCTCGCTTGGGAGGCTGACCGCGATCTTGCTTGCGGTCATACCGATGATCATACCAATCAAGCGACGTTGTACGAAGACGAGATAGGCCCAGAGATCTGTCTGGTCGACCCGGGAGGGCTCGTTGGCGAGGTCCGGGTGGTCATCCGCTGGAACAGCCCCCGGCCCTCTTCCCAAAGGCGCGGCCCTCGGAACGGCGCCGACGCCGGCGCTCTTCGAGAAGCTCTTCACCGGTGCTCCCGTCCACCAGTTTGGCCCAAGGGTGTGACCGTGCGGGAAGACCTTCACCCGCGACGCTCCCGAGCCTGGTCAAAACACGCCGTCAGAGGCTCTCCGGGACATCTGGCCCTGTTACCTGAGGGCTCGAGTCCCCGCCGGCGGCTCCCGCGCGAACTGGATAGAGCGATGCGGCGGCCATATCTTGAGCAAGTTCCGGCGCAGAGGTGGCCGGTATTGGTGTACGGTCTGGCTACCGGTCGCGGAACTGCCGCTCCCCGGGAACCCGAGGAGTCCGCAATGCCGACCATTATGGGTCATCACGACGTCAAGGACCGCGAGCACTGGCTGGCGTCGCCCAAGCGGGAAGAGTTCTTTGGGCCTCTCGGTGTGACCAACATCCGCACTTTCGTCGACCCGCACAACCCGAACCACGTCGCACTCTTAATGGATGTTCCTGACTTGGAAACCTTCAATACTGCGATGCAGGCCCCAGAGGCGGCTGATGCCATGGCACATGACGGGGTCCTGCCAGAGACACTGGTGATCCTGGTCGAGTCGTAGACCATTACGAATTACGCGGGGCTAAATACGACCGCGTGCCCGCCGCGGCCACCAGGGGTCTTGGGTGGTCACCAGCGGTCATCGTTCCAAAGGGAAATCTGGACGTCCACGGGCGCTATTTCGTCAGACTGCTGCCCAACGCCATCGCTGTGAACCGGCTTCGGTGACGTTCGCAACGTAGAAGTCCGGGGGTTCAAGTCCCATCACCTCCACGCAAAGGGAGCCCCAGTTCAGAGCGTGTTTTGGGAGGTGCCGCAATAGGTTACGCGCGCCTCATGAATTGGATTTGGTGATGCCGAATTATTGAGCGTGCGTTATGGGCGGTTAGGACGCTCGACTATGCCGGTTACCGGGTGCTCACGACGCGACAGCCCGAACGTCAGCTCACGCATCCAGGGCGTGGTCTGACCGGAGGGACCCGCGCTCAGGCGGCGACGAGTTCCCCCATGGGGCACGTCAAACCTTGTGGGTCGGTAAGGCGGCTCGGCTCGGGGTCAGGGTGAGCGCGTCCAGCGATGTGCTACCAGCCGGCGACTTGGTCACGCCCCAGGTACACCGCCGGGCCATGGCCGGGTGCTCGCCAACCACGTGTTCGACAGAAGTGCCTCAATTGGCTCGTGCGGCTGAGCCGCGGGACCCGTTTGACTCTCTCGACGATAGATAGCAAGCTTCCCTAACTGGCTTCGAACGAGGGGGTCGTTGGGGGTGGGGAGGCATGAGTGAGACGGCCGGCCCGAAGGTCGCGCGCTCGTCGCCCCTCAAATCGACGCCTGCACTAAGGCCCGAGAACCCATAGGGAACTCACGGTAGGAGAACGCCGATGGTAACGAGGAAGTCGCTGTTGGTGTCGTTGTTGAGCGCGGCGGTGGTGTTCAGTACCGCGGCCTTCCCACTGCCCGCGGGGGCCGCCCCGGCCGGCGGCCACGTCTCCGGCTTGGGCGCGGCGCGGGCGCTGGCTACGCGCTCCGTTGCCACGGTGCTGAGCCAGGCTTCCGGGGTTATCCGCCAGCCGGGGACGTTTAGCTTGGGATTGGGCAGCGGCGGGTGGCGAGTTCAAACCACGGCGGCCACGACAGACTGGACGAACGACGCCGGAGTTTCCCAGTCCGGCCAGCAAATCTCCACTGCCGGGTTCGACACGAGCAGCTGGCTGCCCGTCACCGCGGATGACGCCGGCGCCCCAGGTACCGAGGTGGAGGCGCTGCTGCAGAACGGCATCTGCCCCGACGACGAGAGCCAGTTCCCGACTGGGACCATCACCCAGGCAGCCAGTGGACCAGACAGCATCTTCTATTCGAACAACCTGCAGGACTGCTTCTACGGCCCCAATGTGGCCGTCCAGAGCCGGATCGGGCCCACGACGAACCCGTTGTTCGACGTCCCCTGGTGGTTCCAGACCAACTTCAGCTCTGACCTGGCCTCCGGGCAGGACGCCAAGCTCGTCCTACAGGGCGTCGTGGGCCAAGCGGATGTCTGGGTCAACGGCACCGAGGTGGCCACCCAGGCCACGGTCGAGGGTGACTACGCCAGCTACACATTCGACGTGACCAACCTGCTGGTCCCGGGGACCAACTCGCTCGCCCTCGAGGTGTACCCCAATAACCCCAACTTGATGCTCACCCTTGACAACGTCGACTGGACCCGAATCCCACCGGACAACAACACCGGCATCCAGTTCCCGGTCTCCCTACACGTCTCAGACGCATTTGGGATCTCCAACGTATATGTGGAGCAAAAAGACGCCCCTGACATGAGGAGCGCGGGCCTCACCGTACATGCGGACGTGACGAACAATAGCGAGTTGACCCAAACCGCCACGGTGAACGCAATGGTGGCGGCACCGGCCGGTGGCGGCGCCTGGATCCAGGTGGCTCAGCCAGTGACCGTGCCTCCCTCGACGACCGAGGACCTGACGTTCTCGCCGGCTTCTTTCCCCCAGCTGGACCTCCAAAGACCTGAGCTGTGGTGGCCGTACCAGATGGGCGGCCAGCCCCTCTACACTCTCTACGCCTCGGTCCGCCAAGGCCCGCTCACTGAAGACGCGGCGCCGCCAATCACGTTCGGCATCCGTTCGGTGACGACCTACCTGACCCCTCCCTCCGGCGAGGCGCCAGACGGAGCCCGTGTGTTCGAGATAAACGGCGTACCATTCGTGTTCCGCGGCGGCGGTTGGTCGGAAAACCTGTTCCTCCACTACTCGGCGTCCGACCTTGCCAACCAGATCGCGTTGATCAAGTCGATGGGCTTGAACGGCATACGCACAGAGGGCAAGGAAATGCCCCAGAACTTCTACGAACAGATGGACGCGGCGGGCATCCTGATCGATGGCGGCTTCCAGTGCTGCGACGCCTGGGCACCCTCTTCGAGCGGCCGCGGAGTGACGACCCAGGAATACCACGTGATGTACGGTTCGGCCCTCACGATCGGCCAGCAGTTGCGCGACCACCCGAGCGTCCTCAATTTCTCGTGGAGCGACAACGCTCCCATCCCCGAACAGGAGACGGCCTCGGAGCAGGGGTTCGCTCAGTCGGGGTTCCAGGAGCCGATCGTGTCGTCGGCCGAGTACAACGACGCCGCCCTCTACGGGCCCTCGGGAGAGAAGGAGGGCCCCTACGACTGGGTGCCTCCCAACTATTGGTACGACACCACCCACGACTCCAACACCGGTGTCGACCCCGACAACACTGAGACCAACGTGGGCGGCTCGTTCGGCTTCGACAGCGAACAGAGCGCCGGCGACACAGTGCCGACAATGGACTCGATTTCACGCTTCATGACGCCGGCAGAACAAGAAGCACTGTGGGAATGCCCGGGGTACCACCAGTTCCACACCAATTACGAGTCGTCCACTGGCAACTGCCCGGCGATCGGGGATGGCACCACCACGGTGATCGGCGAGCACGAGGGGTACTCCTTCGGGACGCTCTACAACCTCGACGCAGCCATCCAGGCTCGTTACGGTAGCTGGCAAAGCCTGCCCCAGTACGTGGAAGAGGCGCAGGTACAAAACTACGAGGACACTCGTGCCCAGTTCGAGGCCTTCATCGACCACTGGGACAACTACCCGACACCATCGACCGGCACCGACTATTGGCAGCTGAACAAGGGTTGGCCCACGCTGCTGTGGGACATCTACAACTATGACTACGACGAGGCTGGAAGCTATTTCGGGGCCGAGAAAGCCAACGAGCCGGTGCACGTCCTCTACGCCCTCGACACCGGCCAAGTCACTATCGACAACCTGAGCGGCGTCACCCAACGCGGGCTTTCCGTCCAGTCCCGGGTCTACAGCGTGTCGGGGACCGTCCTCGACGACCAGACGGCGCACAACCTGAACCTCGCTCCCCAACAGGTGACAAACGGCGTACTGACGCCCAAGGTGCCGGCCACGACAACGCCGCCCGCCCCGGCGCAGACGTACTTCGTCGAGCTAGTGCTCCGCCAGCGGGGCCAGGTAGTCGACCGCAACGTCTATTGGTTGTCGACCCAGCCGGACGTGGTGGACTGGGACGCCACCGAGGGTAACCCCCAGTCGTCGGTCGGCTCGCCGTCCAGCCCGGTGGCGGGGATGACCCAGTACGCCGACATGACGGCCCTGCAGAGCTTGGCTACGGAGGAGGTCCAGGTGGCAGCCATGACCGTTCCGGCTGGGGCGACGGCGCCCGGGCTACCCGTGGGGCCGGGTGCGGGCGGCAACGGCATGGGCGGTCCCGGCACTGGCGAGGTCACTACCTACGTCACCATCACCAACCCCAAATCCAACCCGGCGGTGGCGTTCTTCCTGCGGGCCGACATCCGCCGGGGCACCGCTACCGGTAACGAACTGCCGGGAGACAACGAGATCCTCCCGGTGACCTATTCCGACAATGACATAACGCTTTGGCCCGGGGAGTCACAGACGATCGCGGCGACGTACGGCGCGGCGGCACTCGATGGCGCCACGCCCGTCGTCAGCGTCTTCGGCTGGAACGTCGGCACCGCCGCCAGCTGTGGTTCCACTCAGTCCTGCTCCGCGTCGCCCCTCGTCGTGGCCGCGCCGCAGGGCCCGGGTGCGACCGCAGTCGACGGCACCCCGCCTGGCCCACCCGGTACCGAGAACTTTGGCCTGGCCAACGGCAGTTCCCTCGCCCCGGGTAGCGCTACGCCTCAGACCGGCCTGGCCCCGGTCCCGTCACCACAACCCGCGCTGCTCACCGCTACCCAGACTGCCAATTCCCCCACGACCACGCCCCATACCAGCTTCACCCAGGGGGACAGTGCCGACACCTACACCATTACGGTGACCGACTCGGGTCGTGTTGCCACCGATGGCACCACCCCGGTGACGGTGACCGATGTCGTGGGCGACAACTTCATCGACCTCAGCGAGACTTCTGTGAGCGGGACCGGGTGGAGCTGTGACGACTCCCAGTCCCCGACCATCGTCTGTACCGAGGACGGAGGGACTGGAGGTGGCCCGGCCGTACTGACGCCCGGGCAGTCGTACCCGCCGATCACGCTCACCGTCAGTGTGAGCAACACCGCCGGGTACGGCACTCAAGACTCGGTGGCCGGCTTGCACGTCACCAACTCGGTGAGCGTGACGGGCGGCGCCCCATCCAACCCGAGCTACACGACCGCGCTGGCGACTCCCATTGTCGGGCTGCCCAGCCTCATCAACGATTACGCCATCGATGGGGCGTTCCGACAGGGAGACACCTCCGACGTGTACCAGGAAACGGTTATAAACCAGGGCGGAGGGCCGACCAACGGCAACCCGGTGACCCCTATCACCGCCACGTTCGGCCCCGGTGCCGGCGAAACCATAATGGACCTGTACGGGAGCGGTTGGACCTGCAACCTGGCCGCCAGTTCCAGTCCTTACAACGAACCGGCTGACACGTGCTACCGCGCCGACGTCCTCCAAGGCGAGAACGGCGAAGAGCCGCCCATTACCGAGGTGGTGAGCGTGAGCCCGACAGGCACCTCTGACACGACGACAGCCGCCGAGCCGTCAGTCGTAGTGGACGGGGGAGGCAATGCCACTGGCCCCGCGACTACCCGCGACCCGACGACGGTCCTTCCGGCCACGACGACCGCCTCAGGCACCAACCCGCCGGGCAGCCCCGAACTGACTGCCACCAGCACTGTGGTCGGGACTTTCGCGCAGGGTGATGCCGCCGATGCGTACAGGATCGATGTCACCGACGCCGCGTCCGCCGGGACGTCGTCGGGAACGGTCACGGTCACGGACGAGCTTCCGGCTGGCTTCACCCCGCAGGAGATGTCAGGCACGGGCTGGACGTGCAGCCTCGCTCCCGTAGTGCTACCTCCAACTGCTCGGGGCGCAGTCGACACGTTCGAGCCCGAGCCCACCTGCACCAGGGCGGACGCCCTCGCACCTGGCCGGTCGTACCCACCCATCACCCTCATCGTGGCGGTCGCCAACTACGCCCAGCCTTCCGTGGTCAACTCTGTCTCGGTGAGCGGCGGGGGAGTGGCCGTCCCAGTTACGACAACCGACCCGACGACGGTGACGCAGCTCCCGTACCTGTCCATCACGTCCCAACCCTCGTCCCACGGCCTCGTTTACGCCCCCTTCGCGGAGGGCGACGGGCCGGCAGCGAGGGACGACTACAACGTCACCTTGGCCAACGAAGGCTTCGCCCCCACCGCTGGCCCGGTCACGGTCTCGGTTGACCTTCCTGCCGGCTTGGCGCCCTATGCGCTGTCGGGGCCGAGCGGCTGGGCGTGCAGCCTGGCCACGGTCACGTGCACGACCGACAGCCCCATCCCCGCCGGCGCCGAGGTTGGCATCACGCTTCAAGTGACGGTGGCACCCGACGCCCCAGCCTGGGCCCAGGCTGTCAGCCAGGCGACCGGCGGCGGCGAGGTGCCGACGCCGGCGCTCGACCTCGACAACGACAACGACTACAACATCGTGGAAAACGGCGGTGTTTTCAGCCAACCGACCTACATCACGCAGACAAGCGCCCTGATGTCGCACTGAACCGAAGGCCGGGCCGCCTGGCCTACGAACCCGGCCAGGTATCCGGTCCTCTGCCCCTGCCGGTGCCGCGTGTTCGGTCCGGGGTTCGCTTCGGAACTGTCCCCTGAGCGAAGCCCGGATAAGGAAAGTCAACGTGGTCCTCGACCACTAGTGCTTAGCGCGAGCGCCTCGCCAAGGCTTGGCCAGAGTCGTTGATGCGTGGCCCTGTCGCTCTGTCACGCACCTCGAAGCCGCTGGCTCAAGGAACATGCTGGGACTCGCGCCCAGGCGCGGGATCCGCCCCCGCCCTGCCATCGCACTCACAAGGCCTGCCCCAAGCCCGGTAAAAAAGTGCCCATCGAGCAGGAGAGCGCCCAGCCGCGAGCGTTATGATCTGGCGGTCAGTACAGGGCCGCCGAGCGGTCTACGAGGCACCACGCGTGGGCCGCTCTTTGTTAGAAGGGGGACCCGCTTTGGGTGGATGGCGCGTAGCGGTCCTTATTATCGTGCTCGGGGTGGTGGCGCTGGTCAGCGTCAATACCGTCTCCGTGGTCCCGCCGGCCGAGGCGGCCGGCAGGCTAGCCGTAGACCTAGGCCCACGGGCCGGGGTCAAGTTGGCGTCAGTGCTCAACAAGGGAGGCGAGGAGGTTGACTACAGCTCGGTCGGCCCCGGCACAGGCCCCTTCGCGCTCGGAGGAGGCACGTACGAACTGGACTTGCTGGCTCAATACGACGCTTCCGAAGACACTGACAATACTGGCGAATGCGAATTTTATGGTTATGTTGACGGCGGCGACACGCCAGTCCACCTGAGCCTCAGCGCGGACGCACCTATCCCGCAGAACTACGCCGGCTTCCACCTCTCGCCTGTCGTGATACTGCCGGCCGGTAATTACCTCCTCGATGTGCTCCCCGAGACCACCTGCTGGTGGAAGTTCGTCGTCATCGACCTCGGCCACGCCGTCTTCTCCAAGACCGGCCGCCACCTCTTGCCGACCCCTCTTCATCAGGGCATGTGCCTGCAACAGGGGTACACGAACGGGTCAGAACAAGCCCAGGTAGACCTTTACGGTACGACCTGCACGGAGGTCAGCCAGACGCTTGGTGTGGACGCCGCCAATGAGAGCGGTGGCTCGTTCCGGAGCGGCAATTTCACTTGCCTGTCGACCGCGGAAGGACCCGGTTCACCCTGGGCCGCCTCTTGGCACGGCACGTACTACACCTACGACTGCGCCGCCAAGGACTCGCAGGCTGCCTTCAACTGGGGCCGCCGCTACGCTTTGTAAGGCAACCTTAGATTATCCAATCCACGTAGGGATATTCTGCGCTCGATCACGCCAACGAGGACCCTGCCAGGGAGGAGCACGTTACCGCCGGTTCCCGGCGGGGCCTCCGAGGTGCAAACCAAAGCCTGTTGCAGTTATTCGGCGCGCCATCAGCCCCGTCTACGGTATGCGCGATTCCGTGCTGACTGCGAGCTAACACCCCGGACTGACCTCGCAAGCTCGGCACATTGCGGATGGGCAGCCTGCGAGTGGGGATGCTTTCGGGCCAGAAGAAGGACGAGTCCACCAACAGCAATCACGGCGAGGCTTGGAACCGCAAACGGAGCCAACCCTGGCCCGAACGGGTACACGGACTGTGGGCCGCGGCCCGAAACCCTCACCTTCTCGGTCTGGGTGTGAGGACCACGATCGGGATGACGCGCGTGGTCTTCCGCGCCACTTCAGCGAGCTGCGGATAGCGCTCGGCTGCTGTCGCGAACAGCCGGTCGCGCTCGTCGCCAGTAGTCTCCTCAGCGACGACTTCGATCGTCTCGCCACCGACCTCGATCCTCGTGCTCGGGTGCGACTTTAGGTTGTGGTACCAGGCTGGGTTCTTCGGCGCTCCTCCGTTCGCGGCCCAGATGAAGTAACGCGGCCCATCGGGCAGGTAGGCGGCCGGGTTGACGCGGCCCACTCCAGAATTCGCGCCGGTGTGGTGAAGCAACAGAAGCGGCGTCTCCCCCCACATGCCGCCTACTCGTCCGCCGTTGGCGCGGAACTCATCGATTACCTTGGCGTTGTACTGCTCGGCTGTCTCAGCCATTGGGCTCCTCTCGTTCTCGGTACCGACTGAGCGTTTCGAGGGCGACCACCACCGGGTCGTCTGTGACCGACTTCTTCAGCCTGGCCTCCGGCGATGTACGCGATCGTTATCGGTAGCTGGCCTCGTACTGGTCGTGGCGGTGGAACCACGACAGGTCGCCCAGGTTGCGGCCGAGCGTGCCCGGTCGAGCCACTCCTCTCGTGTTCCGACCTTGTGTTCGGTCATCGGTTGTCTCCTCTCTCACATCATCGGCATGTGACCGGTGGTGGGCACGAGCCCAGGGACCGACGCGGGGGCAGCGAGGACGACGATGCCGAGCCCGACGATCGCAAGCGCGAGCGGGACATCGATGGTGGCCCTGGCGGGCAGGATCTTCTGGGCGACCACGACGATGGCGATGACGGCCATCCAGGTGACGCTCATGACCCCGAGCACGACCAGCATCGCCATCAGCCCGGCGCTGGAGCCAACGCAGTCGAGCCCGAACACCAATCCGGAACGTGCCTTCTCATGGCACTGCAGGCGAAAGTGCCGCTTGATGGGAGTCAGCTCATACACGCCCGCCGCCGTCACGACGACGCCAGCGGCGACCGTCCCATGGGGCCGGTACAACGCATACACCGCCACACCTACGACCGCCCAGACGGCGATGTACGACACCGCGAACACCGGGGCGGCGAGCACGCGCCCGCTGGCGTGGGTGCGGCGCAATAGCGCCGGGACCGCGCCCGGCAGCATCATCGCCGCCATCATCGAGACCCACGATGCGGCAAAGAAGCCGAAAGAGCCGAGCCTGGTGGCGACCCCCATGTCCATGCCTCGCATCTGGTCGATGGCGATAACCCAGCATGCGGCCGCGGCCCCGAGGGTCGCGGTAACCGCGGCGGCCGTCGTAGCGGTGGTGCCGCCTGGTATTGCACCCACCAGCTGGTAGCGCAACCGGGTCATGGCCACGAACCTGCCCTCCTGTCTGATTAGTTCAACATTGCCTGTCGGCTGCGGCGGCTCAGCCTCGTGTTGCCGGCGACCGCAGGTCGTCAGAGCGCCCAGCTTCGAGTCGCGACCACTGGGCGATGGGGCGTCCGCCCGGCCACACTGACACCGGTGGCCAATCGGGCGAGCCAGCGTCAGTCCGCGTGTTCGAGCACCGTTGTGGCCAGCCGGAGGGCGAGTCCTCCCAGGTCTCCTGACGTCCGTACACGGTCAGGTCCATGAGCGCGTAGCTGTAGTCCATTGCCTCTACGCCGCGCCGAGTCGTCCAGTAGGTCTCGAAGACGCGCTCGCCGTCGCGTAGGTAGCACACGAGGTGGAACAAGCCGACCTGGCGCCCGCCAAGCAGCGTGTCGAGTGAGGCCTGTGCGGAGTACCAAGGCATGTCCCAGCCCATGAAGTGGCGGTAGCGGGCGCTTTCGTCGTATGGGCCCTGACAAAAGGTGGCGTAGGTGATGTCGCGCGAATGAAGGTATGACAGCTCCGCGACTTGGGTGGTGTAGAAGGTACAGCCTTCGCACTGCTCGGGCGCGGGTCTGCCGGGGTCCCACATGAAGTAGTAGGCGATGAGCTGCCGGCGCCCCTCGAACGCGTCGAGCAGGGTGAGCTCCCCCTTTGGCCCGACCAGCGCGAGGTTGGCGTCCACCTCGACCATGGGCAATCGCCGTCGGGCCGCGGCGATCGCGTCCCCTTCGCGGGTGTGCGCTTTCTCCCGGACGCGCAGCCTGTCCAGTTCGGCCTGGAAAGTAGCCCGGTCGACGGCCGCCGGCAGGTTCGGTGCGTTGGTGGGGCCGGCCGTCGGCCCGTCGAGGTTCGTTGCGTCATCCTTCATGACTCTCTCCTCTTGATGGGGTTGGGTCTGCACTTCTCCTTTGCTTCTGCGAGCGCAGCTTCGGCGGGCCGTTGAACAATATTGAGGTTCGCAGCGGGTTTGTTCATTGCGTCATGCGACGTTGGCAGCATCGCTGGCTGAGCCGGAGGAGTCAGTCTCCGCGCGGATCGACATCCGCGACGGCTGCGATCAGACCCAATATGTGTGCAGCCTTCACTTGGCCGTTGTAGTCGGCCACCGACCTCGAGAACCGTGCGCGTTAGGCGGGAACGTCCGGCACCGACCCGACGTCGCCGAGGCGCGTGACGGGGCAACAGTACGGACGTGTCCATGGTTCATTCGCTCTCGTATTCGTCGTGGCGGCGCAGCCAGCTCATGGGCTGATCAGCGGCAGTTCCTCACGGACAGCCGGCTGCTCGTTCAGCAGCGTCAGAAGCACCAGCTCGTTGGCCTTCAGCACCGGCACGGCTGCATCGTGCGTCATCCCCTCCCCGGCCGAAACGCCATAATCGAAGTTGAAGTCGCTCTCGTGGCTGGACGCCCAGTTGAAGCTCCAACCCATTCGCTCCCGATAGTCGAGCAGCTTGTCGATCGGCGCCCGCGAGACACAGATCATCGTCACGTCGCAGGCCTTCAGATGGGCGAGCACGCCGTTGAAGCTGTCGGCCGTCGACGAGCAGGAAGGACATCCGCCCTCGTAATCAGGGCCGAACATGAAGTGGTAGACCACCAACTGCGAGCGGCCGTCGAACAGCTCCGCCAGCGTCCTAGCCCCGTCTGCGGTCTGGAGCATGTACTGCTTCTCGGCCGGCACCCAAGGAAGCTCCCGACGCTGCCGGGCAAGCTCATCCCCCAGTCGTGTGAACTCCTTCTCGCGCTCGAGCAGCTCTACGCTCGCCGTGAGCCACTGCTGGCGTGTTCCGATGCGATGACTCGTCATTATGCTGTCTCCCTTTCATCCCCCAGCCCCATGTCCATAACGTTCATCTTTTGGACCGCGACGGCCCAGGAGGCGCCACCAGTCAGCGCGTCCCATTAGCGCGGCTGCCGTCGCACCTCTCCTACCACTGGTCACCATTGGCAGAGCACGCGCCATCGCCCCACGGTGGCGCCTCCTCCGCCGGCAGCGACGCCGACTTTCCCGTCCAACATTGGCACCAAATTGGCCCTTTCTCTTAGTGGGTGACGTGCCCGAGCTCACGCAGGATGTCCGACCAGCCCGCGTAATGCGAGTCCCTCGCTTGCTCGTCCGGAAGTCCCGTCTGATAGATCTCGACGACCGTCCCCGTCGACGATGGTTGGAAGGTCACGGTCACAGCCGTGTCCCGGAACCCGGTGTCGGGCGAGGACCAGGTGAACACCAGACGGCGAGGACGGTCGATCTCGCGATAGGTGCCCGAGCACACGGTGGACTCGTCATGGACCATGACGATGCGGAACGTCCCACCCACCTGAGGATCCGTTTCGGCACGAGTCTCCCGAACCCCGGCCGGTCGGAACCACGTCCCCAGGCTTTGCCCGTCCAGCCATGCATCGAAAAGTTCTTCGGCAGGAGCGGCAATCTCCCGTCGGACGGTGACCGAGTACCCGTCCGTCACGACGGCTTCCCTGCCTTGCCGCGGCGAGTGACAAAGGCGTCGAGCGAGGCGAGTTGCTCACTCCAGAAGGCTTGGTAACGCGCCATCCACCCGGCCGCTTCAGCCAGGGGCGCCGCATCCAAGGTCAAGATGTGCTCGCGCCCCCGCACACTCCGTCGTACCAGCCCCGCCTCCTCCAACACCCGGATGTGTTTCGAGGTCGAGTTGAGCGAGATCGGGAAACCTCTGGCGACATCCGTCACCCGGGCGTCCGAATTGGCAAGCCGGGCTAATATTTCGCGGCGCGTGGGGTCGGAGACGGCAGAAAAGACCAGGTCGAGCACGTCGGCAGCATATTCACCCATGAGGGTGAATATCCTAGGGGCGGCCGGTGGCGACCACAAACTCGCACGATTGCAGGGCACCTCCAAAGACGGGGCAATTCAGCGACTAATTGGTTGACCCCAGACGGCTACCGCTCGTAAACGACGAGGGAGGTGGGGTGGGCAACCTGGTCGTACAGCGAGCGCGCCGGGCCGTTGAACTCCTGGGTATGCCAGTACGTGCGCGTCGCGCCCTTCCGGTCGGCTTCGGCGAAAACGGCGCTGATGAGGTCGAGAGCGACCGAGGTGCCGCGCACCGTCGGCGCGACGAACATGTCCTCCAGGTAGCAGTAGACCGTAGGGGACCAGGTCGAGGGATGGAAGACGAGGTTGGCCAGGGCCACTAGCCGACCGCTGTCCTCTGCCACCAGGCCGACCATTCCGTCGTTGCCGGCCACCAGTCGGCGAAAGGTGGCGAGCGTCACCTCGCCTGGCACCGAAGCCCGGTAGAAGCGGAGGTACCCGGCCCACAGCTCCCGCCAGGCTTCGAGGTCGCTCTCCTCAACGGCCCTGATCACGTGGCGATAGTAACGGGGCCGTGGGTCGTTCCGCCTTGGCCCGCATAATGGCACCTATCGGGCACTCGATAATCTCGGCTCCTCATCCGAGAGCTGCCAATGTGTCGCCGGGCTAGTTGATTGGCCTTACCGGACGCTCAGAACGATTGGCCTTACCGGACGCTCAGAGCGCCTTCGTGGGCATGGCGTAATAGTCCTCGATAGTAATAGCCCTGAAGCCGACGGAAGTGTAGAGCCGGAGCGCTCGCTCGTTGTCGACCGCTACTTCCAGGCCGACCCGTCGTGCCCCCTCCCGGCGTAGCTGCTCACATACCTGTTCCAGCACCGCTCTGCCGATGCCCCGACGCTGCCACGCGGGGTTGACGGCGAGCCCGTAAATGCCGGCTTCTTCGCCGTGCCGGGTCAGGCGGACCGTACCGACCGTCGCACCGCCCGACTCGACGAGCAGTGTCGGCTCCTGTCCGGAACCCAGGCGTTCCGACAGCCCGGCGGCCGGCAGGCCGAACGCCGCCTCTAACAGCCTGGAGACTTCGGCCGCGTCTTCGCCAGTAGCGGGCCGCAGGGTGATGCGTGGTCCGCCGGGCTGGTGGTTGGGCGGCCCCACCAGGACCAAGGCATGCTCGGAGTGGTCCAACACGCCGCCGTGGCGCAACGCCAGCGATTTTCCTGCCACTGACGACCGGGGCACCACAAGCAGCGGCGTCCCGCACTCCCGTTCACGGCAGGCCGACAGGGCGGCGTCCAGGAGCGCGGTGCCGATCCCCCGTCGACGCCAACCAGGCGCCACCATCCCCACCATCTCGATGGGCTCGGGGATGAAGGCGTACAACCCGAGGAACCCAGCCAGCTGCCTTCCCTCCAACCAAAGCAAGGCCTCAACCCGGTCGCCGGACTCTAGCGCCGGCCACTCCAGCTTCAGACGGCCACCATCAGCGCTGACCACCGCCTCCTCTAGTTCTGCCACCGCGCCCAGTGCGTCCCGTGACAGGCGTTTAGGACCTTCGAGCACTCGTTGAGTCAACCACGGTCGGCCGAGCGCACGCCGTCTTGGGCCAGTCCCGCTGGGGCCGGGCACCGGCGACCAAGACTTCGGGCAAGGGAAGGAAGTCTGCGCCGTCGCCGGAGTAGGTCCCGAGCGTGGGGTACCCCACGAGCCGGGCGCCTTCAGGTCCCAAATTCCTCCCAGAGCCTTTAGGGGCTCTTCACAGATGACGGTGTAACGCTGGGCGTCGGCGTGCAATCGTCAAAGGAACGTCACGCGGGCCGCTTCCTGCTTTCCTTGGGCGAAACCGGCACGGGCGGCGGGGATTCGGGTCGCCGGATCCATTTGGTTCGTGCCCATTGCCGCTCGGGAGCCGGCGTCCGGTGTGATCACCTCGACGCGGCTGCCCTGCTTGCGGAGAGCCTCGACCTGGCTGGCCAGGTCCGTGCCCCATTCCGGTGGTCTACGCAGGCCCTCGAACTGGCCTGCTCGGCCCGCGCCCCGTTCCGGTGGTGTCTGGCTCCGCCCACCCAACGGCGAGAGCACCACGACGTTCGCATAGCCCGAGGCGAGGTCGGCGTTGTCGGGGGAGCGCACGCCACCGTCGATGTAGCGATTGCCGTTGATGCTGACCGTCGGGACCAGGCCGGGCAGCGCCGTGCTGGCGGTGACCGCGTCCACCAGGTCGACGCCGGAACCGCGGTCGAACGCAGCCAACTCGCCGGTATGCGCGTCGACGGCCGTCACGATCATCGGCCTGTCCGGCCATTCAGGGCGAGGCAACCTGGCGGCGACGATGGCGCGCCGCTGTGCCGCCCCGGGCCCGAGTACGGAGTCGCTCTCCAACCCGAACACGCCCATCGCCCGTTGCAGATCGGCGGCCGAGGTGGCGGCGGCGCCAATGGCCCTCATCCGCTCGAACACGGTGGCCATCGGCAGGGACGGCGGCCGTTCCCGGTTCTGCCCGGCCGGTTGGACCGGCGGGGACAGCACTGACGCCAACAGTTCGGCCGGCGGTATACCGCTGCGCACCTGCGCTGCCGCGGTGGCACCGGCCGAGGTGCCGACCACCAGATCGGCGGCCTCGGTCATATCGGTACCACCTTCGGCCAGGCCTGCGATGATGCCGATCTCCCACGCATTTCCGGCCGCTCCGCCACCACCGAGAACTAGAGCAACGTTGTGACCCATCTGCCCACTATTTCAGCCCATGGGCCCCTCTTGTCCATCGAAATACCGAGACCGTGCCGGCCAAAGCCCTCTTGGCGTGAGCCCGTCGTTGGCACGCCGGGCCCTATCCGAGGACCAGGGCAAACCGCTCGGCGACCCCTTCGACCCGGCCCCAACTATGGGCCCGCTCAAATAACGAGCCGACGGCGAAAAAGTTATCCTGCCGGCGCCTCGCCTGCACGGACGGAGCGGCTCATTTGATCGCCGATAGTGCAGTGAGCCAACCTGGGCCCCTTGACTACGCTCGAACGCACGCTGCAGGCGGGCGCCACTCGCTGTACGGGATCTGAGAGGGAATATCGACGGCTCGTCTACGGCCCTGGCGAGCCCCGGTTGGCGCGTGACGATTTGGCTGGTGAACCGGGACGTCTTAGCCGCGATCTCGTCTCCCTCCTTCATCTTGGGCACCTGACCGATTTTCAGATCGCCGACGTGCAGTCGCCTGGCCGTTTCGAGTTCTTCGAGCAACTTCGGGGTCGGCCCGGTGACGAGTCGTTTGTCCCCGCGTTCCGGCCCCAGGAGGCGTTGGCTACCCATGCCGTGGCCGCCATGGTGGCGACGCTCAACCGCCTCACAGCTAGTCCCGAGACGGGAGCACCGCTCGGGCTGTGCATCTCTACCGGCGACAGCCTCGACAACGCTCAATTGAACGAGCTGCAGTGGTTCCTCGCCCTGCTCGCCGGCGGCGCCGTCGCCCCCAATTCCGGGGCCCCGATTACCAGGGAGTCCAGGCCCCGGGCTGGGGACCAGATGCATACTGGCGTCCCGAGCCGGGGCCGGACCCCTACAAAGACCGCTTCGGTTTCCCCACTTATCCTGGGCTGCTGGAGGAGGCTCTAAGGGGTTTCCAGTCGCCGGGCCTTACTATGCCCTGGCTGTCTTGCTTTGGGAACCACGACGGGCTCGTGCTCGGTACCGCTATCCCGACCCCCGCTTATGAGAAGGTTCTTTTTGGGGCGCGCAAGCCGGTCGACTGGCCCGCCGGGATAGACCCCCTTTCACACGAGGCCGACTTCACCTCCGCCCCAGAACTGCTCCTCGCCGGCCCGGCCGTGGAGGTGGGGAGCGACCCTGGCCGCCGCAGCGTCGGCCGGCGTGATTTCGTGGCCGCCCACTTGCAGGCCGGGGGACGACCAATCGGCCACGGTTTCCACCGATGGAACGTCGAGGCCGAGACCGCTTACGGCGTCTATGACTTGGACGGACCGGTGCCCGTTCGCGTCATCCTGCTCGACACCACCAACCTGGACGGTTGTTTCCAGGGGAGCATAGGAGCCCGCCAGTTCCGCTGGTTAAAGGAGCGATTAATCGAAGCCCACGCACAGTATTTGGACCGTGAGGGCGGCGTGGTCAGGACGGGCGCCCAGGACCGACTGGTGGTAGTGGCGTCTCACCATGGCCTCGACACAATGGTCAACGAACGCCAGGACCCGGCGGGGCCGGAGCAGGACCACCCGAGGGTAACCGCGGGCGCGCTCGAAGCCCTGCTGCACAGGTTTGGGAACGTCGTGCTGTGGCTGAACGGCCACCGGCACCTCAACGACGTTCAGCCCCGGCCCGACAGGAGCGGTCGCACGAGCGGGTTCTGGGAGGTCTCGACGGCAGCCATGGCTGATTGGCCCTGCCAGTCGAGGCTAGTAGAGGTGGTTGCCAGCGGTGCTGCGGAAATCGCCGTCCTGTGCACCATGGTCGACAGCGACGTGCCCGCAGACCCGGACCGAGCCGAAGGGCGCCAGCGCTTGGCCGCCCTCCACCGCGAACTCGCCTCGAACAACCCCTTTGCCGGCGTCGGTTTCGGCCGCGAGGGACAACGACGAGACCGGAACATCGCGCTCCGCCTTCCGGCCCCGTTTGTCTTTTCATGATCATCGGCTAAAAGCGCCACAAGGCAGGCAGCCCTTATATCGGTGTGACGTAGGCGCCGGAAATCCCGCCGTCGACCAGGAAGGTGGAGGCCGTGACGAAGGAGGCGTCGTCACTGGCCAGGAAGGCGACTGCGGCGGCGATCTCTTCGGGTTCGGCGAAACGCCCGACCGGGATATGGACCAGCCGTCGCGCCGCTCGCTCGGGGTCCTTGGCGAAGAGCTCCCGGAGGAGGGGCGTATCGACCGGGCCCGGGCAGAGGGCATTGACTCTGATACCTTCCCTGGCAAATTGCACGCCGAGTTCCCGGGACATGGCGAGCACTCCACCCTTGGAGGCGGTGTACGAGATTTGCGACGTGGCCGACCCGAGCACGGCCACGAAAGAAGCCGTGTTGATTATCGAACCCTTTCCGGCGCGCTGCATATAGGGGATGACGGCCGCGCAGCAAAGGTAGACCGACGTAAGGTTGACCTCCTGGACATGTCGCCATGCGTCAATTCCAGTAGTAAGTACGGAGTCATCTTCGGGGGGCGAGATGCCGGCATTGTTGAAAGCAATGTCAATGCGCCCGTACGTCTCATGAGCGACACCGAACAGCCGCTCGACATCAGCACTATTGCTTACGTCGACAGTGACGGGCAGCCCGTCCACTTCTTCAGCGCCGGACTTGGCCGCGTCCGGGTTGATGTCTGCCACGACCACGCGCGCACCTTCCGTGGCCAAGCGGCGCACGGTGGCCAAGCCGATGCCACCGCCGCCACCGGTGACAACCGCCACCCTGCCTTCGAGGCGGCGGCAAACAGGTACCGACATGCCCTATTCCTCCGTAGAGATAAAGACGTTCTTCAGCTCGCTGAAGGCGTCGGGAGCGTCCGGCCCGAGCTCGCGTCCCAAGCCGGACTGTTTAAATCCGCCAAAGGGCGTCCAGTACCGGACCGACGAATGAGAATTGACCGAGAGGTTGCCCGATTCGACGCCCCTGGCCACTCGTAGGGCCCGGCCGACATCGCGCGTCCAGATAGACCCGGACAGCCCATACTCGGTGCTGTTGGCGACGCGGATGGCGTCGGCTTCGTCGTCAAAGGGTGCCACTGCTACCACGGGGCCGAATATCTCCTCGCGAAAAGCGCGGTCTTCGACGTCTATCGGGGCCAGGACGGTGGGCGGGTACCAGTACCCGCGTGCCGCTCGGGCTCTGGCCCCGGAACGCAACACCCGCATGGTCGGGAACGTAAGAGGCGACGCGGTCTCTGTGCTGAGCGCTTATCAGACGGGCCCATTTCGCTCGAACCGAGAGATGGGTCCTCAACGCGAACGGCCTTCACGGCCGGCTCGAGCAGCTCGAGGAAATGGTCGTACACGCGGCGCTCGACCAGGATCCGCGAGCGGGCGCAGCAGTCCTGCCCGGCGTTGTCGAACACGCTCATGGGAGCCGTAGCCGCCGCTCGCTCGATGTCTGCGTCGGCGAACACGATGTTGGCGCTCTTGCCCCCGAGCTCGAGCGTCACTCGCTTCACCTGCTCGGCGCAACCAGCCATGACCCGCTTGCCCACCTCTGTCGACCCGGTAAAAACCACTTTGCGCACATGGCGATGGCTGACAAAACGCTCGCCGACGACGTTGCCCTGGCCAGGTAGCACGGTGAGCACGCCCGGCGGCAAGCCGGCGGACAAGGCCAGCTCTGCTAGGCGGAGCGCAGTCAGGGGAGTGAGCTCCGCCGGCTTCAGAACGACGGTGTTCCCGGCCGCCAGCGCGGGCGCCAGGCCCCAGCCGGCGATAGGCATCGGGAAGTTCCAGGGGACGATCACCCCGACCACGCCCAGCGGCTCCTTGAAGGTGATGTCGATCCCACCCGGCACCGGGATCTGCCGTCCGAACAACCTTTCGGGTGCGGCCGAATAGTAATTGAGGACGTCTCGTACGTTGCCCGCTTCCCACCTCGCGTTGCCGATCGTGTGGCCGGAGTTGCGCACTTCAAGTTGCGCTAGTTCCTCGCGGTCAGCATCGACCGCTTCGGCGAACCGGCTCAGCAGGCGGCCTCGGTCCGCAGGGGCGACCTGACGCCAGCTTTCGAACGCACGATTGGCTCTTTCGATGGCCCGGTCCACCTCCTCGAGGGAAGTCTGGGGTACTTCCGCGATCACTTGCTCTGTGGCCGGGTTTACGACGCTGGTGACGGTCATCCTGACAGCGGTTCATGCGAGCTGAGCCGAGCGCCCGGCCTGGCGCCCCTTGGCATGACCCAGCGCCGCCTCGACCAGGGCCACAAAGAGACGGCCGTCAGCGCGGTCCTCCTCTGGGTGCCACTGGACGCCTACGGCGAACCCGGAGCCGAGCACCTCCACCGCCTCCACGCTGCCGTCGTCCGCGAACCCCACGGCCCGCAGCCGGCCGCCGAGCTGGTCGACTCCCTGGTGGTGATGGCAAAGACCCTCGGCCTCGGTCCCGAGAAAGGAGGCGACGGTGCTGCCGGGCTCGAGGACGACCAGGTTGGGGCTGGTTTGGCCCAGTGCCGCCCGGTGCGTTTCGTGGCCCAGGACCTCGGGGAGGTGCTGATGAAGGGTGCCCCCGAGGCTGACGTTGAGCAATTGCAGGCCCCGGCAGATGGCAAGCAAGGGCATGTCTTGTTCGCAGTGCGCGCTGGCAGAGCGCCATTTCCCACGCGTCCCTGTCCTCCCGGGGCGAGTCCGTCTCATGGTGCGGGCTCGACCCGTACAGGCGAGGGTCAACGTCGGGACCGCCAGTGAGGACCAGGCCGTCCACGGCTTCGAGCACGTCTGTCGCGCTGGAGCCAAAAGGCGGCAACAGTACCGGGCACCCCCCGGCCCGCGCCACCGCCTCCACATAGCTGTATGGCAGGAGGGCACAGTTCTCGTCCCAGGCCCCGTGGCGCGCCCTTTCCACGTAGGTGGAAAGACCTATCAACGGCGGCGGCAGGGCCGGCTGTTCAGAGGCGCTCAAAACCCCGGACCCGTTCCCAGTCGGTGACGGCGGAATCGAACGCTTCCAGTTCGACCCGGGCCGCGTTCAAGTAGTGGTCTATCACCGGTCGGCCGAACGCGTTCAGCGCCGCCTTGCCCTCCTGGAGCAGGCGGGCCGCGTCGCGGAGATTGCCAGGTATGCACGGATAGGGTTGACCCGGCTCATAGGCATTTCCGACGAATTCGGGCGGTGGCTCCAGTTCGTTATCCATGCCATGGAGCCCAGCGGCGATCAGAGCGGCTACCGCCAGGTACGGGTTTACGTCGCCACCCGGCACCCGCCACTCGGCCCGTAAAGATGGCCCGTGGCCGACGACGCGAAGCGCGCACGTCCGGTTGTCACGGCCCCAGGCCAGGGCTCTGGGGGCGAAACTGCCGGGCACGAAGCGCTTGTAACTGTTGACGTTTGGTGCGTAAAAGTAAGTCATCTCCGGGGCGCACGCCAGCTGGCCGGCAATGAAGTGCCCCATCATGGCCGAGAACCCGTGCTCACCGTCTCCGGCCATAATCGGCCCACCGGCGGTCGAGCGGAAACTGATATGGATATGGCAGGAGTTGCCCTCTCGCTCGTCCCATTTCGGCATGAACGTCAGGCTCATGCCCTCCTGGTGGGCGATCTCTTTGGCCCCCGTCTTATATATGACGTGGTTGTCGCACGTCGTAATGGCGTCCGAGAACCTGAACGTCACCTCGTGCTGGCCCAGGTTGCACTCGCCCTTGGCCGATTCGACGTACATGCCGGCGGCCGTCATTTCGTTGCGGATACGCCGGAGAAGGCGTTCAACGCGACCGGTGCCGATTATCGAGTAGTCGCCGTTGTACAAGTTGGCCGGGGTGAGGTTGTCGTACCCGAGCCTCCAGGCCTCCTCGTAGGACTGGTTGAAGACGATGAACTCGAGCTCGGTCCCCA
This sequence comes from uncultured Acidimicrobiaceae bacterium, assembly GCA_963749305.1. GTDB lineage: Bacteria > Actinomycetota > Acidimicrobiia > Acidimicrobiales > Palsa-688 > Fen-671. The sequence goes on along the minus strand of CAVVMN010000004.1, from coordinate 308,346 downwards.
CGAACGCGACCAGCCCCCGTTCCTCCAGCCGGGCGACCTGCTGTTTCAGGACCTGCCGGGGCGATGGTGCGACGGGTGTGCGGTCACCCCATTCAACGTCGCACAGGACGAGCGCGGTACGCGGGGGCCCAGGGCAGGATGCGCAGCGTAGCGAAGTCGGGCCGCATGACGAAGTCGCCGTAACCACGGTCCCACGACGACATTGAGTAACCCCCGACGGTCCGCATCTCGACATCGACGGCGAGCAGGTAGGTGCATGCCTCGACTGCGTTCGGGACGACTTCGTCGAGGAAATAGCGGGCCGAACATCGCTTGCCCTGAAGACGGCCCTGCATATCGGTGAGGGCGACGATCACCGTGTCCACGCTGCCCTCGGCGGCGAGAGCCGTCAGCTCGTCGAGGCGGAGCGGCACTGGGTTTCGAACAGGGTCAGGGTCAAGATGCCAGTGAAGCCTACCTGCCTCGCGGCGGCATCAGCCAGCGACAAGGCGCGCTCGAGAGCCGCGTGGCGTACGCTGTTTGCGACGTGATCTCGACCACCGACGATATTTTCCTTCCGGTCGCCGGGGCTTTGGCGGGCCTGGTAGGCACCGCGGGTGGCATCACTTCGCTCGTCTCGTACCCTGCGCTTATTTTGGCTGGTGTCCCGGCCTTGCCCGCGGCGTTGGCCAACCTCGTAGCGGGCGTGGCTTGCTGGCCCGGTTCGGTCATGGTTTCGCGGTCCGAGTTGCGAGGCACCGGGTCGTGGTCGCGGCGATGGGCCCCGGTGTCGGCGGTGGGTGCGATTGCCGGTGCTGTGTTGCTGCTGGCCACTCCGGCCCGGGTTTTCTCCGGTATCGTGCCCTTCCTGGTGGCCGCCGCGTCTATCGTCTTGCTCGTCCAACCCCTGCTCTCTAGTTGGTATGACCGCCGCCGGAGCGAGCGGGATGGGGTAATCCTCCCGTGCGGGCTTCTCTCCATCGGCGTCTACAACGGCTATTTTGGAGCCGGCGCCGGGATTATGACACTGGCGCTCTTAACCGTCACCGTCCAACAACAGATGGCCAAGGCAAACGCGTTGAAAAACATGTTGGTCGGCGTTGTGTCTGTTGTTTCTGCAGCTATCTTCATCGCTTTCGCCCCCATCCGGTGGGCGGTGGTGCTGCCGCTGGGCGCAGGGATGTTCGTTGGTAGTATGTTCGGGCCTCGATTGGCCAGGTGCCTACCGGGCGACGTCCTCAGATGGATAGTCGGCCTCATGGGCTTCGGGTTAGCGGTACGGCTTTGGGTTGTCCCGAGCTGAGGGCGCGCCCTCGTCGATGTCGCCGAAGCGGTAACGGTGGGCCAAATCTTGGCAGAGGACAAACGCGAGTGATGGCTCTGAACCGCGCCGGTAGGGCACCATGAGCGGGTACCCATCACGAATTGCCGAGGACAAAACGTACGACTTCATCATCGTGGGCGGCGGGTCGGCGGGCTGCTGCTTGGCCAACCGGCTCAGCGCCGACCCTTCCGTCAACGTCCTGGTCCTCGAGGCCGGTCGCCCGGATTATGGGTTTGACATGTTCATCCACATGCCGGCCGCGCTCACTTTTCCTATCGGGAACCGCTTCTATGACTGGCGGTATGTGTCAGATCCGGAACCAGGGATGAACGGCAGGCGTATCTACCATGCGAGGGGCAAGGTCCTCGGTGGGTCGAGCTCGATCAACGGCATGATCTTCCAACGAGGCAACCCGCTCGATTTTGAGCGCTGGGCCGCGGATCCCGGCATGGGCACCTGGGACTACGCCCACTGCTTGCCTTACTTCAAAAAGATGGAGACCTGCCTCGCCGGTGGGGACCAGTTCCGGGGGACCGGCGGCCCGCTCGTGGTAGAACGCGGGCCAGTCACCAACCCGCTTTTCGGGGCGTTTTTCGCCGCCGTACAGCAGGCAGGGCTGAGCCTCACCGACGACGTCAACGGCTACCGCCAGGAGGGTTTTGCCCCATTCGACCGGAACATCCAGCGGGGCCGACGGCTGAGCGCGGCGCGCGCCTACCTCCATCCTGTCATGGACCGCCCGAACCTTCACCTCATGACCCGGGCCCTGGTCACGAGGATCGTCGTCCAGCGCGGCCGCGCCGTGGGCGTCGAGTACGTATCGAGAGGGCGCCGATGCCAGGCCGGCGCCGGCGAGGTGATCTGCTGTGGTGGGGCTTTTAACTCGCCCCAGCTGCTCCAGTTGTCCGGCATCGGTAACGCCGACGAGCTATCGGCTCTGGGTATCCGGCCCGAGGTCGACCTGCAGGGGGTGGGTGAAAACCTGCAGGACCACCTCGAGGTTTACGTCCAGTACGACTGCACCAAGCCTGTCTCGATGGCGCCCGCGCTCAAGTGGCGCAACCGGCCCTTGGTGGCCGTCGAATGGGCCCTTCAGCGCAAAGGCCCTGGCGCCACCAACCACTTCGAGGCCGGCGGGTTCGCCAGGAGCAACGACGACGCCGTTTACCCCAACGTCATGTTCCACTTCCTGCCCGTGGCCGTGCGCTACGACGGCTCCGCACCAGCCGCCGGCCACGGCTACCAGATCCACATCGGGCCGATGTACTCGGACGCACGGGGATGGGTAAAGGTCCGCTCTTCCGACCCGACCGAACACCCCGCCATCCGGTTCAATTATTTGTCGACAGCCCAGGACCGGAAGGAGTGGGTGGAGGCGGTCCGGCTCGGCCGGTCGATTATGAACCAACCCGCAATGGACGAGTTCAATGGGGGCGAACTCTCCCCCGGCCCAAATGTCAAAACTGAGGACGAGGTCCTGTCTTGGGTAGCCCGAGATGGCGAGACGGCACTACACCCGTGCGGCACCTGCCGAATGGGCACCGGGGAGGGAACCGTCGTCGACCCCACGTCATTGCGGGTCTGGGGGCTCGAAGGCCTGCGGGTCGTTGACGCGTCGGTCATGCCGTATGTCACCAACGGCAACATTTATGCGCCTGTCATGATGACGGCGGAAAAGGCGGTCGACCTGATCTTGGGGAACACCCCGCTGCCGGCGGAACACGTCGAGTTTTTCCGGCGTGGGCATTCGGGCTTTTAGCCCCAGCTAAATGAGGCGAGGGGCCTCATTCGGGGCCCCTTTGCCGCAGCTTTCTCGACCCCATCTCTGCTCCACACTATTGGTCTTGTTGCGATAGCGGGACCTGAACGGCTCGACCTTGGCGAGTATTTTGCGCATCTTGGCCGGCATGCCACTGTCCCGTCGAGTTTCAGTGGCCCACAGTGGCCTGAGGAGACCGACGCGCCGGCCGGCGGCCAGGCACCTCTTACGGCCGGGCCGGCTCGCTCTCGTTGGCTTACCTCGTTTGAAGGCGCTTGGGCCATAGATCGGAGGTCGATAATGAGTGAAGATACGGTGTCGACCGTTGCGGCGCCGGTGTACACCCTCGGCAGTAGCCCAGCCGAGCGGGAACGGCTCGGCCGCCAGGCCGACGATCTTCTCCCGGCGAGCCCGATGCGATTGTCCGGCCCGAGGAGCGCGCCGGCCTGGATGACCTTCGTACCCTTCTAACTGATCCCGCGGTGTGGACGGAGCCATACCCGGAGCTCGAGGACCAAGTGGTGGCTGCCGTCGGCGCCGCCGCCACCCGGGTCGGTGCTCCACCGGTCGCTCGTCGGCGGCGTAGGCGCCTAACCACCATCACGAGCCTGCTCGCCGCCGCCGCCATCACCGCCGCACTCCTCGTTGTTGTGAGAATCCGGGGCGGCGACGGAGCGGTTCCGAGCGGCACTGGCTGGCACCACCCTCAGCCCGGGCGCCTCCGGGGAAGCGACTCTGACGAAGACTTCTGCGGGATGGCGGGTGAACCTGCGTGCCACAGGGCTGCCTCGGTTGGCCAACGGCCGCTTTTACGAGGCTTGGCTGAAGAACCCGAGCGGCGTGCTCGTCCCCATCGGCACTTTCAACCAACCAAACAACATCACTTTGTGGGCCGGAGTGCCACCGACCAATTTCCCCGTCCTTACCGTCACCCGCCAGCTGGCCAACGGCAATCCCGCTTCGCCGGGCCAACGGGTGCTGATCGGCGTGGCTCGACGCGTTCACTGACCGATGGTGTAGGCAGGTGCCGCGCGCTCCGTCCCGAGGCGAGAGGCCGGCTCAATGCGTAGGATCCGGATGACCCTACCCCAAGAGGACTGAGAGAAAGAGGAATCGGATGCCTGCATATGTTTCGCTTATCAATTGGACCGACCAGGGGATCAAGAATTTCCGTGAGACCACCAAGCGTGCCGAAGCCTTCACCAGGCTTGTTGAGGCGAGCGGGGGCAAGGTACGCGAGCTGCTGTGGACGGTCGGTACGTACGACATAGTGTCCGTGGTCGAGTTCCCGGATGAGGAGTCCAGCGTGGCCGCTCTGCTGCAACAGGGTTCGGCTGGGAACATCCGCACCAACACCATGCGGGCTTTTTCAGCTGGGGAGATCGAGGCCATCGTCGCCCGAACGAGCTGAGCCTTTTTAGGCGAACGCGCTCGCTGGCGTGGCGCCAATCGAGGCATCACAAACCCTACCAACAGAGTGGGAGGGTTAGCGTCGCACTCGTCGGGGCACGACCACAAGAAAAGAGTGCCCGACTTCGCGGGGTTAGGGGGTCGTGTGGCTGGCGAGTACTCGGCGCGCGGCAGTGCACAGTGGCGATTTGGGAGCTGCAAGGGGGACAAGCTGGGCGGCGTCGTCAGCCGCGGATCAACGGCACGAGATGTGAGTTGATAGCTCGGCGCACAAACGGAGTCACATTAAGGCTGTCGAGCTCACCAAGGGAGTGAACACCCACCCCTGCTCCTTCGTGTAACTCGATCTGCTCAGGCTTGAAACTACCCCTGACGTAGAAGAGGGAGACTAGCCGTCCGCCTCCCTCGACATCGACCGCCTCTGTCAACAAGCGAGGCTCCTCAATCACCAATCCCGTCTCCTCGAGGACCTCACGTCGAAGGGCTTCTTCGACTGACTCTCCTTCTTCAACAGCACCTCCGAAACCGGCCCAGCACCCCGGGTGGGCGATACCCGGATTATCATCACGATGGTGGAGGAGAAGGCGGCCGTCTTCGGTCACGATCAGCAGCATGGCGGCGCGTCGTTGGCTCATACTCCCAAGATTCGCACCTGCGAGGCAGAGCGCGTACCTCGCCCGGCGACACTGGGCACGGCGCGGACCGACCCGGTGAGCGCTGTTACTGAAATCGACAGTTAGCTAGCCGACCTGTCAAATGCTTGCGTTTCTCACTTAAGGTCACAGAATCTGAACGGCTCGTCAGCGGCGGTCCCCCGGCGTGATGTTACGGCGTGATAGAGGACCACTACCGTACTTGGACAATGCAGGTGCACCGACCCGGCCGGTCAGCGGCCCGGCACGGGCATCGGCGGGGCTGCGCCGAGCAGGGAGGCCGCAGCCTGGCGGCGCTCAGCTGCGCGGTGGTCCTGGTGGCCACTGTCCCTCTTCCCGCAGCGGCCAGTTCTTCGGGAGGCGTCCCGGCCAAAGCCGTGAGCAGGCTCAGCGTGGGCGTCAGCCCCCCGTACCCGGGCGCACAAGCGAACTATTTCGTCGACTTCAAGGCCACGGTTGGGGTCGCCGCCGGAGGCGGCGTGTACTTGAGCGAGACGGCCGGTCCGACCGGCTTTTCGACCGAAACGACCGTACGGGTGGAAGACGTGACCCAAGGATGGCAGTTCCTCGCCTCGGGCGTAAGGTTCGGGTCCGGCGTGAGCACCCGGCCGCTGGGCTTGCGCGACGCGGGCCTAACCGCCGAAGGGGCGCTGGAGGTCCCGCTGAAGGATGCCATAAAGGCCGGCGATCACATATCTGTGACGGTCGAGGGCGTCACCAACCCCCAAGGTGGCAAGGTCAGCGACTTCGACGTCTACACGACCGGCAACCCGACAGCCGGGCTCGCCCCCTCCTATACGGTCCTCAGCCTGGCCGAGGCCATCGGTACCGGGTGCACGGTCCCACCAGGCCAGACCTGCTACAGCCTCCAAGCCTTCCGCCACGCTTATGGCATTTCTCCGCTCTTGGCCCGAGGCATCGACGGGCGGGCCGGACCGTCGTCCTCGTCGAGTGGCTCGCCTCAGGCGCAGGCGGGGATGCTAGCTCCAACATCTTCCAGGACATGGCTGAGTTCGACAGCTATTTCCACCTCCCCGCCGTCAGGTTCACGGTGGTGCCGGGGACGGCACCCAAGGACTCAGTGGACCTGGCCATAGCCGAAGAGCTAGAAGATGTCGAAATGGTCCACGCCGTCGCGCCCGGTGCCGCCATCCGGGTTGTCCTCACCGGTCCCCGCACGTACTCGGCGGGCGCAGTGGTGAGCGATCTAAGCGACGTGGTGCCGGCGTCGAGAGGATCCGACGTCGTCTCCATGAGCGGTGGCGCATGGGAGGATTGCTTCACCCCGGCCCAGTTGGCCCAGGCGCACTCGCTTATCAGCCAGCTGGTGGGCCGGCACATTACGGTCACCGCCAGCTCAGGTGACTCAGGCGTGGCCGACCTGGGCTGCGACGAGCCTTGGGCGCCCGTCCCGAAAAAGGGCGTCCAGTACCCTGCCTCAGACCCGCTCGTGCTGGGAGTAGGTGGGACCACGCTGGTGGCTAAGCCGAAGTCGGGCTCGTACATAAGCGAGGCGGCCTGGGACGGCCCCAACTACGGTTCCAATGGCGGGTTCAGCGGCTTCTTCGCCCGCCCCTCCTACCAGGACGGCGTCGAGGGCATAGGAGCTCACCGAGGCGTGCCCGATGTCGCCGCCGACGCCAGCATGTCCAGCGGGCTGGCCCTTATCTTTGCGCTACCTTCGGGCCCGCTAATGGAAGCGGCCGCCGGGACCAGCGCCGGGGCGCCTTTTTGGGCCGGTCTCGTAGCCTTGGCCGACCAGTACGCCGGGCGGGACCTGGGCACCGTCAACCCTGCTGTTTACGACATCGCCCAGAGCGCCAGCTACCACACCGCTTTTCACGATGTCGTGAAGGGCGACAACACGGTGGTGGTAGCGGGGAAGACGCTGGAGGGTTACCAGGCGGGGCCCGGCTGGAGCCCGGTCGCGGGCTGGGGGACACCGGTCGCCTCGGTACTGGTTCCCCTACTGGCCCGGTACGACCGCTCCTGACAGGGGGAGTATCCGCTACCCAAGGCTCGAGCGAGTTGACACCCTTCGTCTAGCTCTCGGCATTGAACCCTTCTGCGTGCTCGCGAACGATCCACATCCAGTGACGCCAACCTGTTCCGTGGCAACGCTTGAACTTCCTTCCGCTGCCGCAGGGACAGGGAGAATTCCGCCCGACTCGGGCAATGTGGCGTCGCGAACCGGGGACCCCGCCCAGGGCAGGTTTCGACCTCCACGTGTTCAGGCCCAGAACGTCCCAGAAGTGGTGCTCGACGAACCATGGCTTGATGTTGCGACGGGACCGGTCCGACATAGAACCGAAGCCTACGGCCGCCCGGTCGTCGCCACCCGATAGGGACGAAAGAACGCGCGCAGTTCTTCCGCGTAGAGCTCGGGCTCCTCGAAGGGGGCGAAGTGGCCGCCGTGAGCGGGCTCGGTCAGGCGCACGACGTTCGCCGTACGTTCGAGCCATGCGCGCGGTGGTCGGGAAATGTCGCCCGGGAAGAGCGAGAAGCCCGAGGGCACCCCGACTCGTCGGGCGTGCTGCGCCGAAGATATGGCTGCGTTGGCGTGGTACATCCGCATCGAAGAGCCGATCGTCCCCGTGAGCCAGTACAGGGTGACGTTTGTCAGTACCTCGTCCTTGGTGAAACGCCGCTCAAGCTGGCCGGCGCAGTCGCTCCACGCCCGGAGCTTCTCGACGATCCACGCCGCCAGCCCGGCGGGCGAGTCGGTGAGCCCGACGGCAGCCGTCTGCGGCTTCGTGCGGTGCATGGCGGCATAGGCACCCTCGGTCGAGCCCCAGGCTGCAGCCTCGTTGAGCCAGGCCCGCTCCTCGGGGGCGAGGCCCGCCGGGTCGCCAGTGAAGACGGGCAGCCCGGCGTCCATGCGGTGGACGGCCATGACCCGGTGGGGATAGTCGAGCGCAAGGTAGCGGCTCACACCGCTGCCTATGTCTCCGCCCGCGGCGCAGAAGCGATCGTGCCCAAGGACGTCCATGAGCTCGGCCCACAGGCCGGCGACAGAGATGGTGTCGAGGGGCGGTCCGGTGGGGCGGTCGGAGTACCCGTAGCCCGGCATGTCCGGCACGACCACGTCAAAGGCGTCGGCGGGGTCAGCGCCGTGCGCGCCGGGATCAGTAAGAAGGGGGACGACCTTGCTGTACCGCCAGAATGAGTCCGGCCAGCCATGGCAGAGCACCAGCGGCAAAACAGGCCGGCGCGGTCCGGTCGCCCGGACGTGCACGAAGTGGATCCCGAGCCCGCCAAGAGCGACACGGAAGTGCGGGAGCCGGGCGAGCGCTGCTTCTTGCGCCAACCAGTCGAACCCTTCCGCCCAGTAGGCGACCAGCTCGCGGAGGTAGTCGATGTCGGCCCCGAGCGACCAAGCGGCCTCCTCGGGGGCGTCCGGCCATCGCGTCGCCCGCAGCCGCGTCCGAAGGTCATTGAGCGCCGCGGGGTCTGTCTGCGGGGTGAACGGCTCGGGGCGGGGCGGTGCGTCCGGCATAGGCGCAGCGTACAGAGCGCTGAACCGCGTCGTACTCCTACTTGGCTCTTGCCAACGATGACCTAGCGATGGGCAACTTCGAAATGTCGATGAGCGACGGCCGGGCCCGGTTCAAGACCAGCATCGATGTAGCTGGCGCAGAGCTGTCCGAACCTCTCATTTTCAGACGCCCGTAAACCTGGGTGCCCGCTTTTCGGCGAAAGCCCTGATCCCTTCTGCGAAATCGCCAGAACCCGCGATTTCCCTCTGGGTTTGCGCCTCGAACTCGAACTGGTCGTCCAACTGCTCGTACAGCCACTTGTTCAATAGCCGCTTGGTGCCGGCGTAGGACTTCGTGGCCCCTGAGGCCAGCCGGTCAAGCAGCGAGGCCGTCTCAGACGCGAACGTATCGTCGGTCCAGACGCGGTTGACCAGTCCCCAGTCGAGCGCTATCCGGGCATCGAGCCGCTCTCCGAGCAAGGCAAGTTCGGCAGCTCGGGCGAACCCCACTCGCGATGGTACGAACAGCGAGGAACCGCCGTCGGGGACGAGCCCGATGTTAACGAAGGCGAGCATGAAATACGCCGATTCGGCGGCTACCACGAGGTCGCATGCCAGTGCCAGGGAGAGCCCTATACCAACCGCGGGGCCGTTGACTGCGGCCACAACGGGCTTGGGCATCCGCCGAATGCTCGTGATTATCGGGTGGTACCGCTCGGTCAGTACCCGGTACACGTCGATCGGGCCATTCTCCGCTTGCTCGGCCGCCTCTTTAAGATCGGCACCGGTGGAGAAAGCCCGGCCCGCCCCGGTAATGACGACCGCCCGGATGCCGCGGTCGTCGCTCACTTCCCGGAGCGCCGTCAGCAAGTCAAGGGAGAATTGATTGCTCCATGCGTTCATGCGCTCCGGGCGGTTCAGCTCCACTGTCGCCCCCGGGCCCCGGCGGTAGAGGTTGACCGTCTCGTACTGGCGGTAAAGCTCGTCTTCGCTCATGCACGAGATGATAACAACGTCGACGGCAACAACGAAATGCTTAAACGAATTAGTTCTGCCTGCTATGTTGTTTTGGCGAGCGGCGTGATGCTTCTCCTTTGGTTGCATCAATACAGATTGCAGACCTCGATGGAATAACTAGACAGTTATGACCGTCAAAGACAGTCAGACAATGCGCACCTCTAGGGTTCCTGCTTCCCTGTTCCCTTGGCTATCCGCGGTAACCGGCGGGCCATTCCTGGAGTGCCCACATATTGCCGTCCGGGTCACTGAAATACGAGTAAAGGACCCCGCCCATGTCGTCAACATCGCTCAGTTCGATGCCGCGCTCGGTTAAAGCGGCGCGGGTGGCGGCCATGTCGTCGACGACGAGATGGAGGCCCTTGACCGATCCTGGGACCATATCGGTGATCGGGCCCATCCCCGTGCCGAAGACGATGGCGCAGCTCGAGCCGGGCGGGGTTAGTTGCACAACCCGCATGGCTGGCGTGACTTGGGTGTCGTGCAGATTGCCGAACCCAGCCTGCTCATAGAACTCCTTGGCCCGGTCGACATCTGATACCGGGACCGGGACGAGCTCCACGCGCATGTCGGGTACGGCGGACGTCGCTGTCATTGGTTCAACCTCCTCGGGGGCTTTTGTTCGTTAGACCCTTGGAACCCTTGGGGCTCATCGGTCAGTCTGCTCGCTGGCCACGGAGCGAAGCTACAGATGATCGGAGTGCGGGAGAGATCCCTCGACTTGACGCCTTACAACGACGACCGCCGACCTGGTGTGGTTTCAGGAGCGGTGACGTCCCGGTAGGCCGGCAACCCTTCTGGTTCGGCCTGTATGACTCCGATGCTGGGGACACCGTCTTCTGTGAACCAAATGGTATTGCCAGGGCCAGACGCAACGAATACAGGCTCGTGCCTGCCATCCACGGCCACCCTGGCAAACAGACCTGTGGGCGTGACCGTACCGACTGCCCCGGCATTGTCCTCGGCAAACCACACTCGACCGTCTGCGGCCACCAAGCCATGTGGTTGTGCGTCGGGTGTAGGCACCGTATATTCCTGGACCTTTCCCGTTGTTGTGATGGCACCAATCTTGTTGGCCGTGAACTCGGAGAACCAAAGGCGTCTATCAGGACCACTGACAATATCTCGTACGCCAGAGCGCGTCATCGCCACTGAGTATTCTGTCACCACACCCGACGAGGTAATTGCACCAATTTGACCGGTGTTCGGCTCCGTGAACCATAACCTCCCATCTGGCCCGGCCGTAATGTCATGGGGAGCGGCATTCTCGACTGGTAGCGGGTACTCGGTAACGGCGCCCGATGTGGTCATCGCGCCGATGCGGTTGCTGAGCTGTTCTGTGAACCACAACCGTCCGTCTGGGCCGAGGGCCAGGCCGAGCGCGGTACTGCCCGACGGAATTAGGTAGTTCCTGACCACGCCGGTGCCGGTGATGGCGCCGAGTGCAGCCATCCCTTGCTCGGAGAACCACATGCGCCCATCCGGACCACGCACGATGTCCTCGGGCACGCTGCCCGGAGATGAGGTCGGGTACTCGGTGACCCGGCCGTCCGGTGCTACCGCGCCGATCTTCCCGGAGGTTGTCTCCGTGAACCACATCCTCCCGCCGGTCCCGTAGGTGATGGACCCCAAAATGGTGGTTTTCGTCGGGGTGGGGTACTGCCGTACCTGAGATGCTCCCTCTAGGCCTGGACCATGGCCTGGCCGGGCGGGGCCTGGCAGCGGGGTGGGCCGGCGCTCGTTCGGGGCGACGTCGACCGTGAGCAAAGCGACCACCACAATGGCCGACGCCCACGCCCGGACGCGGACAACTCTCATCGTCCCTCCTTCTCCAGTGCAAACCTCATCGAGCCATTAGGACCTTTCCCCGGCACACCGAACCAGCGTCTAACTCGAGGTCACGAATTTGGAAGAGCCGCAGGTAGGAGGTGTGTACCAGGTCAGCCTTGCATCGCCCATAACTATAAGTCTGGTCCTCGCAGTGGTCGCTTTGTGGTACTAGTTCAAGGGCTCGTGCGGGTACGAGTAGGCGGACGAGCGACTTCGCACCGTTCGGCATAGCCGCTCACGCGGTCCGCGACGGGCGCGGCTACCTCAAAGCCGTCCTACTGACCGCGCTCACTGTCGCACGCACTTCGAGACTGGTTACCTGGCCCTTTCGGTGCTGCTCGTCTGGCCGCTCGTCGCCGGCAGGCCGCAGCCGCTGGTGCGGGCGGGGCTGGCGATCGGCTCCGGCCCGGATTGGTTGTGGACGCTCGACGGCGGTGCCAGAGGATGTTCCCCGGGGCGATGTCGCCGTGCAGTAATGCGAGCGGTCCGCCGCTGGCAAAGCAGGGCGTGTCACGTGCGCTTGCGTGGCGGTTGCCGTCCGGGAACCGGCTCGCCGCCGTGATGCGTGCTGGAGGACAACCGACGACGGCAGAGACGTAGCCCCGAAGTTCTTTTAGCCTTTCTCCTGAGACCTCCGCCATGGAAGACCATCATGCCGGGCTCTGGCTGGCATCGAAGTCTATTGGTCCCGTCGACAGATCAGGGGTTACTACCTACGTGGTCGCGCAGATGGGCGGCGACCGTCTGGCAGTGAGCGGGCCGGGAATCAGGGGGCGCGGCGGGCAGTTTTACCGTCCCGCGACAATGGCACCGAGCCACGGCGTCGAGCGTCGCTCAGCCGTACCGCCCGTTTCCGCGCCTGCTGGAGCGCCCACACCGCCGAGTCGATGTGCTGTGCCATCGCCTGGCGCGCCCGCAGCGGGTCACTGTCGCGCACTGCTTCGAAGATGGCGCGGTGCTCTCTTGCTGCGAGCGCCAACGCTCGGGGCAAACGCTGTGTCTCATGCCGCGCGGCGAGAAGGCGGTCGTTCATCGCGTCGAGAACGATCCCGTAGATGTCGTTGTGGCTCGCGGCGGCAATAAGCCGGTGGAACTCGACGTCGGCCTTCCAGGTCGGCATCATTTCCTTATAGGCGTGAAGAAAGGTCTCGAGCGCAAGCTCGAGCGCATCCAGGTCGGCCGGTTCGGCGCGCTCAGCAGCGCGGCCGGCTGTTTCGACCTCGATGAGACGACGGAACTCGTAGAGGTCGGTGATCGCCTGGTCGGATAGGAGGGCGGCGACAGTCTCGGCATCTATCGCCTGGTCCGTCGAGATGCCGAGAACCGTCGCGCCGCGGCCCGGTCGCACGTCGACGATGCCTTGCGCCGCCAGGGCATGCACCGCCTCGCGCACCGTGTTGCGGCCAACGTTGTACAACTCCATCAGCCCGCGCTCGGTCGGGAGACGTTCGCCGGAGCGGACCTCGCCGATCCTTATAAGCCGTAGTAGGTCTTCGGTCACGCTTTGGCTCAGGTTTCGGCGAGTCACGGAGACCATTGGGACCTCGTCTGTCTAGTTGCGAGTCGGCAAGCCTCGGGGTTGCGTCGACCGTTTACCATCCAATAAGGTACCTTTATCCTATCAAAGGCCGATGAAGTGCAGGTTTAACGTCCCTTCCAACTTCTCCCGACCCGGTTCAAGTGACAAAACCCAACAATCTGCCCACCGTGACAGTTGAGACCGTGCTCGGCCCGGTGCCCGCCGACGACCTCGGGTTCGTTCTCCCGCATGAACATCTGGCTGCCCGCTTGTGGGACATCAAGGAGGCGCCCGGGGTTGCCCGCGGTGGGACGCTCGGCGCTGTGTACGTCGATGATGACCTGCTCGCCGCCGAGCTGTCAGCTTTCAAACAGCTCGGAGGCGGGGCCATCGTCGAGCTGACCTTGCCCGCAATTGGTCGAGATCCGCTCCGCTACCGTCGGCTTTCGGAAAGGACCGGCGTACATGTGGTGATGGGCTGTGGATGGTACCGGGAGCCCTTCTATCCCGCCGAAGACTTGATTGATCGCCGCAATGTCGACGACCTGGCCGAGCGGTTGGTCCAGGAGATCGGCAAAGGCGTCGCCGGCTCGGGCATCCGGCCGGGCGTCATCGGAGAGATCGGCGCCAACAACGCCTGGGTGAGCGCACTCGAGGAGCGAGTGCATCGCGCTGCAGCGCGCGCTCAACTGGCTACTGGGCTGTCGATAACGACCCATTCCTCCTTCAGTGACGTGGGTCTTGCCCAACTGAAGATCTTCAGGGAGGAGGGAGTCGACCCCAACCGTGTCGCCATCGGTCACTGCGACAGTTGGCCGGTGCTCGACTACTACCTGGCGTTGCTCGACCAAGGGGCCTATGTCCAGCTAGACAATTTCGGCCAGTGGGCGCTAGGGACAGTCGGACCGGAGATATACGAGCAACGAGTCATAGAGCTCATCGCCGAACTCTGCAGCCGAGGCTACTCGCATCAGCTGCTTATTTCGCACGACGCATTTAATAGCTCGCAGTACCGGGCTTACGGAGGCAGCGGGTTTTGTTACATCTCTGAGAAAGTGTGGCCGCGGCTGCGGATGCTCGGTCTCGACGCGGTAACGTTCGAGCAGTTGACGGTGGCCAATCCAGCGCGCTTTTTGACAGGTACCGGTTCGTGACGTGACCTGGACCAAGCGCCAAATAGCTGGTGCACGGCATCGTAGAGGCGAGGCGAAAGGGACACTCTCACGGAAATGAGCGAAGCGACGGATCCCCCAGCGTTCCGGCCGTACTGCTTGAGCTGTGGGTCCGGTGAGCCGCCGGCGGCCCTGCGGTGCACGAATTGTGGGGGCGTGCTGGCCTTTAAGTACGAGCGTCCCTTTGTTACCGACGCCGCCTTCGCTCGAAGTATGTGGAAATACTGGCGTCGTTTGCCGGTAGCCGGGCCCGATCAGATCGTTACATTGGAAGAGGGCGGCACCCCGTTGCTGACTTCCCGTTCCGTTTCGCAGCCGCTCTGGTTCAAGGACGAGACACGCAATCCGACGGGCTCACATAAGGACCGCGCGCTCGCTGTAGCGGTCAGCCACGCTCGGTCGCTTGGGCGACGGGTCTCGGTAGTGGTGTCATCGGGTAGCACAGGGATCGCCAATGCCGCGGCATGTGCCCGTGCCGGTATCCAGGCCGTCGTGGTCGTTGGGCGTGGAGTACCAGACGAACGTTTATACCCGGCCTTCGCACTCGGAGCGCGGATTATGGAGGTCGATGCGGACGTGGACACGGTAGTCGAACGAGTGGCTGAGCTCGGCGCCAGCGGTGAAGTGTACGTCAGCTCGACGGCGCGAAGCTCCAACCCGTACCAGGCCGAGGGAGCAAAGACCATCGCCTTTGAAGTGGCCGACCAGTTGGTCGGGGTCCCTGACTGGTTCGTCGTTCCGATCGGCGGGGGCGGGACCGCGGCGGCGATCTGGCGCGGGTTCCGTGAGCTCTACGAACTCGGCCGCATCCAGCGCCTTCCCCGGTTGCTCGGAGTGGTGGCCACAGGTTACGACGCCATAGCACGTGCATTAGAGAAAGATGTCGAGGACCCTTTGACGATATTCGGACCGGGGTACGACCCCCCACCAACGGTCCTCGTCAAGATCGCCCATGTCTTTCCTCCCGACGGGGTGGAGAGCCTGCATGCCATCCGTGATTCCGGCGGTAGTGCCGTCGCTGTTTCCGACGCTGAAGCTCTTCAGGCGCAGAGAGATGTTGCCGCCGGCGAGGGTCTCTTTGTCGAGCCGTCGTCCGCCGCTGCATTTGCCGCCTTCGAAAAGGCCCGCGAATCGGCGCTGATCGGTCCTGATGCGCGCGTCGTCTTACTGCTGAGCGGGTCAGGCTTTCGGGAGACCTTCATCTCCTCGCGTTACCAGCCCGTACAGCGGACCGCCACATCGCTGAGTGAAGCGCGCAGTCTGCTGGCCCGGCTCGAAGAGGGGGTGGCGGCGTGACTGCGGCGAGCCGCGAACGGCTGTTCTCGTTGCTCGAACAGCGGGTTCCGGAGTTGATCGACTTTACCTGCGACCTGATAGCCACTCCGAGCCCCAACCCACCGGGTGACGAACGCGCCGTGGTAAATTTCATCTCCCAGGCGCTCGAGCGTTTCGGTTATTACGACCTGCAGACCCCGTCTCGGGAACCGGCCCGCCCCAACCTGACGGCCCGCATAGGTACATCGGGTGCCCGCTCGCTCGTCTTCCAGGGGCACATCGACACCAAGCCAACGGGCGACCTCGCGGCGTGGAAGACGCCGCCGTACGAACCGAGCATCATTGACGGCCGACTGTACGGCTTGGGCGCGGCGGACATGAAAGCAGCGATCGCGGCGATGGTTTTTGCTGGACGATGCCTGGCCGATTCCGGCGCCCTGGAGGGCGAGCTCAGGTTGCTGTTCACCGCTGATGAAGAGGCTGGTGCCGCTTTAGGGGCCAAGTTCTTGGTCGACCAGATTGAGACGGCAGACGGGATCCTCGTCGGTGAGCCGACCGGCGTGGAGAAGCCCTGGGAGTACCTTGCCGTCGCGGCCCGAGGGGTCGCCTGCTTCCGAGTCGTCGTGCGCGGGACTCAGATGCATTCGGCTCTTACTGACCGCTTGCCGAGCGTCAACGCCAGTGTGAAGCTGGCTGAAGTACTCGGTTCTTTTGCACGCAACTTCAGGCCTCAGTCCCCGGTCGGCTCCCCATGGTCTGCGGTCGCCAATCCGGGCGTGACGTTGGAGGGCGGGATCTTCTATGGAGTCTGCCCGGGCGAGGCCGCCTTCGGGGTCGATGTCCGCACCGTGCCGGGGATGACATTGGATGGGCTTCAAGCCCAGGTTGAAGAATTCCTGGACCGGGTTCGTGCCGACGACCCGCAGCTCGAGGTCGAGGCGGAGTGGACCGAGGACATGGCGTGGTTCCCGCCTTCATCCGTCGACCCAGCGGACCCGCTCATCTGCGCCGCGCGCGCCGCGGCCCATGACGTCTTGCACAAGGACCTGCCCGATGGAATATTTCCGGGCGGCACCGAGGGTTCGATCTGGGCCACCCGCGCCTTCTCTGTCCTCCCGGCGCTCGGCCCTGGACGCATCAGCGACGCTCATCGGCCTAATGAGTCGGTGGGCGTGGACGAGGTCGTCGCCGCAAGTCGGATTTACGCGCTCACTGCTTTCGAGTTCCTCAGATGCTAGGTGGCTCTGCTGTTGCGCCCCGGCCGCTGCTGAGGGCCTTGATGTCACCGGCTCCGGGAGGTTCGAGCCGGTGCCAACCGAGCCACGTCTCACCGCTCGGTGCGGTACTCATCGTCGCAGTCAGCGATGATGTGACCTTTATGTCAACCAAATGGAGTGGAAAATGTCAATGAGCCAAAGGTTCTCCCGCCGGGAGTTGCTGATGCGAGGAGGGGCTCTGGGGGCTAGCGCGCTAGTCGCCCCGCTTCTCGCACGCCAGGGTTCTGGGCTGCTCAATGGAGCGGTGCGACCGCAAGCGACCACGACAACTGTTACATACTGTACCGACTCGTCACTCGGGCCACTCATCCAGCCGTTCGTGACGACGTTTAACAAGCAGTTTGCACCCCTCTCGGCGCAGCTGTCGCTTATCCCGACGGACTACGAGACCGTGCTAGAAACCAAGTTTGCCGCCGGCGCACCTGGTATTGACATGGTGCTCGCCGACCCTGGCTACGCCAACTACTGGTACGAGTCCGGCTGGACTCAGGCCTTGGACGGGCTTCCGGGACTGGCCCAGATAAATGCCGACATGTCCATACCGTCGCTCAAGCCGGACCTGATCTCGAGCGATGGAAAGCAAATGGCCATTCCCTATTACAACGGGACCGTCCTGTTTGCCTACAATAAGGCGCTGTTATCCAAGTACGATGTCGCCCCGCCCACGACCTGGGCCGAGTTCACGGCGGCCTGTACTAAAATGAAGAAGGCGGGGTTGGATTACCCGTTCGCCGCCTTCTGGGACGCCGACTTTGGGATCGTTTTCTATAACTTCCTGGCCCACTGCGCGTCCGAGGGCATGACCACGGGGTTCAACGCGTCCACCCTCGAGCCGACCTTCGACACCAACCCGATCGCCATCTCGGTACTCGAGCAGTGGCAGGAATGGTTCTCGAAGGGGTTTGTGGCGCCGGACATCCTGGCGTCGACTTACACCAGCGTCTCCAACCTGTTTTCGGCTGGAAAAGCCGCCTTCTCATTGGCTGACAACCAGTTCGTGAAACCCTGGCAGGTGACTAAGGGGACGCCCGCGTACGGCAATACGAAGATCGCCTTGATGCCCGGTACTACGCACGGCACTATGACCTTCATGGCCGTCTACGCCATGACAAAGTCGACCCCGCACCGGGAAGCCACCTGGGAGTTCATGAAGTTCATGGCCTGGCGGGACAGTAAACAGCAAAGCCAATATGTTGTCCCTTATGGCTACCTCGTGGAAGACTTCGGTCTCACTGCACCGTACAAGGGGCTGTTGGCCGAACCAAACGTGCGCGCCGCGTTCTCCTTCTTTGACTACGACGTGTTCGTCAAACAATCATCTCTGGCACAGGCGATGCTCTTTCCTGTCGACCGGGCGTCGTGGTACACGGGCTTCCAGACCTACATCGGCACACAGCTTCAGGCCGCCGTCGTTGGGCAAACGACGCCAGCCAAGGCGCTCAAAGCGGCGGCTAACTACGCGCGTAAGCAGATCAAGTAGTAGACATATAGGAAATTGTCCAGCGAGATCCGCCCCGCCTTGCGGCCCGAGGACCGAAGGGCGGGGCCGGGGCTCAGAGGTCGTGACGTCGCGTGAAGGTTTTCTCCAGAGCAAGGAAGCGACAATCGTACGAGAGCCGCGAGGTCGCTCTTGCCTACGCGCTCCTTGGTCCTTCGCTGGTCGTCGTCCTGGCTGTGCTCGCCTACCCGCTGGGGTACGCCTTCTGGCTGAGCCTCAACGACGTCAACACGAAAGCCCAACCGACCCGCTTCATCTGGTTCAGCAACTACTGGTCGGCGATCACTTCGCCAGAGTTCGCGGGCTCGCTCGTGCGGACGCTGTACTTTGCTGCCCTCGTACTTGTCGGCACTGTCGTGTTGGGCTTCGCCATCGGGCTCATCTTGCTCAACGAATTCCCCGGTCGTTCGATCGTGCGTGGCTTGCTCGTGTTGCCATGGTCGCTCTCCGCCACCGTTGTTGCTTTGCTCACAGGATGGATCTTCAATGAACAGCTAGGGACACTAAACGGCCTCCTCGAGCAGCTCCACCTGATCAGTCAACCGATCACTTGGTTCGACATCAGCGGCTGGCGCAGCCTTACGGTGATGGCGGGAGCGGTTGTATGGGCGACGGCACCGTTCTCGGGCCTGCTCTACCTCGGCTCGCTGCAGACGGTACCCGAGGAGCTGCAGCGCGCCGCTCGCGTCGACGGAGCAGGCTCACTGCGGCGGTTCTTCGCCGTGACGGTGCCATGGGTGAAACGCACGACCTTCCTCGTTTCGGTCCTCGGGGTGATCGCCGGCTTTACCATGTTCGTGCTCGTGTACATCCTGACGAGCGGTGGGCCGGCACTGGCCACCAACGTACTGCCGTACTTTGCTTACACCACTTCCTTCGTTGACCTGAACTGGGGCGTGGGCTCGGCACTGTTCTTTCTTATAGCCGTTTCGATCTTCATAATCTCCGCCTTCCTCTATCTTCTCCTGGGACGTCGCGCCGATGACGAGTGAAGCAATTGGGTCGAGGGTCGCTGAACGCGGCCCTAGAAAGATAGTGACGACCACTGAGCGACGCGCACGACTGGCAACGGTGGCTCGGAAGGTCGGGCACGCGTTCGCGGTCCTTCTCGTGGTCGCTTTTGTCCTGGCCCCGATTTATGTACTACTGCTCGTCAGTTTGACCCAGCAATCGACCGAGTTCTCCGGTACGCCGCAATGGCTGCCCAGCGTGACCGGCGCCAACTTCGGGTCCATCCTCACGAACTGGCGCGGCTTGTTCGAGTCAATTACGGCCAGCACCTCCGCGGACTTGATCGCGCCCGCCATCCGCAACAGTTTTATAGTCGCCGTCCCCGTAGCGCTCGTGAACATGCTGGTGGCGGCGCCGGCGGGTTACGCCTTCGCCCGGCTGCGGTTCCCTTTGCGCCGTTCGATCGGGCTCGGGCTTCTCGGCACACAGATGATCCCGTCGCTGGTACTGGTGCTGCCGATCTTTATCCTCTTCAACCGGGTTGGGCTGACGAACAGCCTCATCGGTGTTGGCGTCGCGGATATGAGCATCACGCTGCCCTTCACGATTTGGATCGTCTCGAATTCGATACAGGACACGCCCGTCGAGCTCGAGCGCGCCTCGCGTGTGGACGGCCTTTCCCGTATCGGCAGCATCACCCGCATTGCCATCCCGCTGGCGCGATCGGGGGTACGCACTGGTGGGCTCTTCGCGTTCCTCTTCTCGTGGAACGACCTCATCTATCCCCTGATCCTGATCGTTTCACCGGGCCTGATCATGATCCAGCCCGCGCTCGCAGGCATGTACAACCTCATCGCGTCGAACTTCAGCCAGATGGCCGCCGCTGCCGTGCTGGCCATGGTGCCAACCATGGTGATCGCGGTGTTCGCCATGCGCCCGCTTGTGCGCGGCTTCCTTTCGGGTGCAGTGAAGGGCTAACCACTGATGAGGTCATCGGCTACAACTCCCAGCGTGGCCGCGATGAGCGATCGCGTGCCGCGCCCGCAGGAGGACAGGCATATATGGCGCTGATCGAGCTGGACAACGTCGTAAAGTACTATGGCGCCAACGAAGTGGTCTCGGCCCTTGACCTGGTCGTGCCGGACGGCTCCTTTACGGTCCTGCTCGGCCCTTCCGGGTGCGGCAAAACGACCACTTTGCAGATGATCGCGGGGCTCGAACTGGTATCGGGAGGGGCCATCGCCTTCGACGGGAGCGACGTGACCCGTGTCCCGCCGCACAAGCGCGACGTCGCCATGGTTTTCCAGTCTTACGCGCTATACCCGAACAAGACCGTGTACGACAACATGGCCTATGGTCTGAAGATTCGGCGTACGCCCCGGGAGGAGACCGCTCGGCGGGTCAACGATGCGGCGGCAATGCTTTCGATCGGCGATCTGCTCGACCGCAAGCCCGCCACCCTGTCAGGTGGCCAGCGTCAGCGGGTGGCTGTCGGTCGCGCCGTTGTCCGTCGGCCACGAGCCTTCTTGTTAGACGAGCCATTGAGCAATGTCGACGCCAAACTGCGGGCCGAGATGCGGGTGGAACTCCGCGCCCTTCAGCAGCGCCTGGAAGCCACGTTCGTCTACGTCACGCACGACCAGTTGGAAGCTATGACGATGGCCGACCAGATCGCCGTGATGAACGCCGGCATATTGCAGCAGGTGGGGACGCCGGAAGAGATCTACTCGCGCCCGCGTCTCGCTTCGTGGCGGAGTTCATCGGGAGCCCGCCGATGAACCTCTTGAGCGCCAGGATTAAATCTGACGGCGCCCGGGAAGCTTTCGCCGTCGTTGGCCCGTGGTCGGTCCCGATCGCTGACAGCGCACAATCGGACGAATGCACCGTGGGCGTCCACTTTGAGGACGTGAGCCTGACGTCAACGGGGAGCGGGCTCGACGGGACCGTGCTAACGGTCGAGCACCTGGGGGCCGAGAAACGGGTCCTGGTCGAATCTGGCATCGGCCTCATTGGCGTCCGCGCCGATCGCGCATCCCCGGTGAGGGTTGGCGACCGGGTGGGTGTTGACGGTGAGACATCTGCCATGCACGTCTTCGACGGCCAGACGGGCCGGCGCTTGCGGACTACCTGGGAGTAATCGTGGCTGTCGTGCGCTACGCGACCAGCAGCACCAGCGAACTGGCCACCGTCAGTTGACTTCCTTGTCGGGCCCATCGGCCGGTCGGGTCGCCCTGGTGACGGGCGGCGGCACGGGGATCGGGGCGGCGATTAGCAAGCGCTTCCTGGCGGACGGTACCCGCGTCATCATCTGCCATGAGGACCAACAACTGGCTGAGGAACTGGCGAAAGCGCTGGACGCAACGGACGGAACGGTTATTGCGGTGGGTGCCGATCTGGCCACCGCCGAAGGGTGCCACAAGGCCGTCGCCCGCACCATCGAAACCTGTGGGCGGATTGACATTCTTGTCAATAATGCAGGGGTGACAGGTCGTCCCGCGCTGGCCCCGTTCATAGATTCCTCCGACGAGCACCTCGACCTCGTCATCGACCTCAACCTGAAGGGAGTTTTCCGCTGCAGCCGGGAGGCAGCGCGGTTCATGTGCCAGGCCGGAAAGGGGGTCATCGTGAACGTCGCGTCGGTGGCTGCCTTCGCTGCTCAACAGCATGCGGCGGCGTATGTGGCCAGCAAAGCCGGTGTGGTCGGGCTAACGCGATCGCTTGCCTTCGAGTTGGCGCCGCGGGGTGTGCGAGTGGTCGGCGTCGCCCCCGGGGACATTGATGTCGGCCCGCGCGCCTGGACGGTGCGGGGCGAGCCCGATACTGATGACGGCTGGTGGACACGCACAATTCCCATTGGTCGACGTGGCGTGCCGGCGGATATCGCCGGGGCCGTTAGTTTTCTCTGTTCCGACGACGCTTCCTACCTTACGGGGCAGACGATAACCATCGACGGAGGGTTGCTCACGTACTAGGCGGAGAGCGATCTCGAGTGAACGATTACCGCGATTGGACGACCAGATGGGTGCGTTCGACGGAGGAGGGTCATATGAGGATCGACGATCACCTCTACCTCGTCGGTAGCGGTGACTACGGTTTCAATTTCTCCAATCGTCTCGACTGTAATAGCTACGTTCTCGACACGGGGGACGGGCTATGGATGATCGATGCCGGCTTCAACGGCACCGACAAGATTGTCGAGAACATGAGACGTTGCGGGCTCGACCCGCACCAAGTGCGGATGCTGTTCGTGACGCATTACCACGCAGACCATGCAGGGGCGCTTTCAGAACTGCGCCGCTTAATCGGTCCGGACCTGAAGATCGCCATCGCCGACAGCGCTTCCGAAGCTGTGCGTACCGCCGACGAGGAAGTAATCGGGCTGCGTTGGGCGAAATCAGTCGGTTTCTACCCGTCCGACTTTATCTGGAAGCCGACCACGGTTGAGCAGGAACTTGTTGACGGGCATACCGAGGAGCTCGGTCGGTTCACGATCACTGCCCTGCGGACCGATGGCCACTGCCGTGGCCATATGTGCTTCCTTTTGCAAGGGCCATCGGAGCGGTACCTGTTCTCGGGCGACCACGTCTTCTGGGGTGGCAAGATCGTCTTGCAGAACGTGGCCGATTCAAGCGTGCAGCAGTACGCCGAGTCCATGAACCGCCTCCTGGACGTGCGGTTCGAGGCGCTGCTTCCGGGGCATCTAGCATTCTCGATGAAGAACGGGAAGCGCCACGTTGATGCCGCGGCCCAGAAGTTCAATGCGCTGAGCCTTCCAGACAACCTGATTTGACGGCGACGCAGGGGTGAGAGTCGACGAGTTCAGGTCCCGGTTCCCCATAACCTCTGATCGCGCCTACCTGTTTTCGGGCGCGATGGCCCCGGCGGCAGACACAGTAGTTTCCGCCGCTCGAGAGTGGCTCTCCGACTGGGCATCGCAGCCACTTCGGCGCTACGACTCCGCTCTGACCGAGATGGACACCCTCCGCGATGCGGTCGGTGCAGTCCTGCGTGTCGACGGCAGGCACGTCGCGCTGACGGCCAATACGTCCCAGGCATCCAATACCGGAGTACGCATCTTGCTCAGCGATTTACACCAGTCAAAGCGGAACGCCAACGTTGTTGTCGACCGGACTACCTACCCGAGCAGCCGCTACCCCTGGCTCGTGCTCGGGCACATCGAACTGCGAGTAGCGTCATCCGCGGCTCCCGGAGCGATGACCGACGCCATCGCGGAACGGACCGACGACGACACCGTGGCTATCGTGGTGTCACACGTTGACCCGCTCACGGGCATCCGGCATGACCTTGAAGCTCTTGCCGAGGTGGCCCGCCGGCACGGGTCGGCGCTCATGGTTGACGTCGCCCAGTCAGCGGGCGTGCTCGAGATCCCCACACATCTCGATGAGGTGCGGGTCGTCGTTGGTACGACGATGAAGTGGCTGCTAGGGACGCCCGGAATTGGATTTCTCTATGTCCATCCCCGCTTGATGGACCGTGTTGCCGGGCTGGACGTGGGCTATCTCGGCCTGGATCTCGGCGGAGAACCGTTCCCGCAATCATGGATGCCGCAACGGCGTGCGGATGCCGGGCGCTTCGAGCTCGGTTTGCCCAACATGGCCGGCTTGGTGCCTTCGGCTGAAGGTATACGCTTAGTGAAGGGGTTAGGCCAAAGCGTCGTGCTCGATCGCATCAGCTGTCTCGCCGGCCACTGCATCGAAGGGCTGCGGGACGCTGGCATTAGAGTGCGTACACCGATCGAACCGCGCCACAGGGCAGGTATCGTTGCGTTCGATACCCCGAGCGCACCCGAACTCGCTGAGTACCTGCGGTCGCGCCGAGTGGACGTTGGCGGGTACCACTGGGGTTTGGGGCGCGTGGACCCACACGCCTTCAACAACGAGGAGGATGTTGAGCGCTTCCTGGCCGGCGTGCAGGCATTCCAGAACGGTCGAACAGGGACATAGGATCGACTGTGGCCACCATTCATACGACGACACTGTCGCCCTCGAAATTGGAATTGCTAAGCAGCTGGCTCCCGACCCGTGCCTGGTACAGGGGTGCAGCTGAGCCGGTGCTGTCTCGTGCCGGGGGCTTCCGCCTCGACGATCCGGACGGGGAGGTTGGGATCGAGTTCATGGTAGTTGTCGATTCGTCGGGCCCGGCGGCGGTGGCCTATAACGTACCGTTGACCTACCGGGCTGCTCCTCTCGAGGGTGCCGAAGACGCAATAGTCGGGACGGCCGAGCACGGAGTTCTCGGCACCCGGTGGGTTTATGACGGTGCCCGTGACTCGGTACTGGTATCCCAACTGTTGGCTCTTTTGACTGGGCGAGCAGAACCTCAAGCGCAGAGCGTCAGTGACACCCCCGACCGCTCAGTTAGGGTCACTGCCACCCCTGATAATCTGAGCGCTACCCGTGCCGCTGAGGATACCGCGGGTACGACGGACCTGGTTGTCAATTCAGCGAGTAAATTCGGGAAAATTCTCCGGCTGGTACGCGTCCTCAGCCCCACCAAAGATGACGGCGGCGGCGAGGTGGTCGCCTCCGTGGTTGCGGAGTGGGACCTCCCGGACGGCAGCAAACAGCGAGGCCCGTTCGTGGTGGTCGCCTAACCGCAGCGAGCCACGCAAAAGGTGGATGCGCGGCGGATGCGACGTCCGCCGCGCCGTCCCCTGTCAGGAGTGCTGAAAGACGGTGGCGAACGCCTCTTTATTGGTGCCGGAGTAGGTGGTCTTGATCTGGACCGGGCTGGTCGAGCTGGCGTAGAGGTCGTCGGCCTGGAGCCCAGTTTCCGCGGAACCGAACGGGTACCCGTTGATCAGCGCGCTCGAGAACTCCAGAGTACCAAAGTTGGGCACGGCAGCTGTTGGGCCAGAAACCGCGGGAAAGTCGCCCCCCACAATGCCTTCGCTGGTGCCGCTGCCGGCGCCGGTGCCGGTGGCGATGAACTTGTGCGTCATGTCAATTACCGAGTCCGTCACTTTCGAAACGCTCTGGGACACGGCAAACTCGATCGTGTCTCCAGGATGGGCCACATCGCTTGCCATGTTCCTTGTGCTGCCGTCTACCAGGAGCGATGGGTAGTAGCGAGCCACGCGTTGCGGCGTGCAAGCCACGTACAGACGGGCGTACGAGTTCACGGATTGGATGCCGACGCCGACGTAAATTGAGCTTCCCGCGGGTGGCGTGGCCTCGCAGTTGAGCTTCGGGACGACGACGATGGCGCTCACCGCCCCCGGTACGGCGATGTAGTTGGCGAAGTCGTAGCCGGCGAAGACGGTGCTTTGAGTTCTGGTTACCGGCGTCGCCGCCAGGGCGGGCTGCGCCAGCCTTAGCGGTGCCATCAGTCCTGGGGTGTGCCCTTGCAGGTTGACCTTCACGGGCACCTCACTACCGCTGTAGCTTCCATTACCCAGCTGGCCGAAGTTGTTACCGCCCCACGCCAGTACCGCGCCCGTCGAGGTCACCGCCAGGCTGTGTAATTCGCCGGCAGCAACGGCGGTCACCTTCATGCCGCCGGGCAACTTCACCCTTACCGGCACATGGCTGTTTGTGGTGCCGCCGTCTCCGAGCTCACCGTCTGCGTTGTAGCCCCAGGCGAACACGGCGCCGGTAGAGGTCAGCGCCAGGCTATGGTCGGGGCCGGCGATGATCACGCCGACTCCAGTGAGGGAGCCGCCGGCAGCAACGGCGGTCACCTTCATGCCGCCGGGCAACTTCACCCTTTCCGGCACATGGCTGTTTGTGGTGCCGCCGTCTCCGAGCTCACCGTCTGCGTTGTAGCCCCAGGCGAAGACCGCCCCCGTTGAAGTCACCGCCAGGCTGACGTAGCCGCCGGCGGCAATGGCGGTTACCTTCGTGCCCGCTGGGAGTTTTACCTTCACCGGCACATCGCTATTTGCTGTACCGCCGTCACCGAGCTCGCCGTCTGTGTTGTAGCCCCAGGCAAACACGGCGCCGGTCGAAGTGAGGGCCAGGCTATGCAGGGCGCCGACGGCGACGGCGGTCACCTTGGTGCCCGCGGGCAAGTTCACGGTCACCGGAACAACGCTGGAGCCTGTGCTGCCGTTGCCGAGCTGGCCCTGGTCCCCCAGGCCCCAGGCGAGCACCGCGCCGGTCGAGGTCACCGCCAGGTTGTGGCCGGCGCCGGCGGCGACCGAGGTCACCTTGGTGCCTGCGGGCAAGTCCACCTTCACCGGCACGTCGCTGTCTGTCGTGTTCCCGTCGCCGAGCTCGCCGTCGTCGTTTTTGCCGCAGGCGAACACCGCGCCCGTCGAGGTCACCGCCAGGCTGTGAGCGAAGCCGGCGGAGATCCCCGTCACCTTGGTGCCGGCCAGTGGCCTCACCTTCACCGGGACATCGCTGCCATTTGTGCTGCCGGTGCAAAGCTGGCCGGCTATGTCCCAACCCCAAGCGAACACCGCGCCCGTCGAGTTCAGCGCCAGCGTATGGTACAAGCCGCCGGCGACCGCGGTTACCTTACCCGCCGGGGACGCGGCGTCCGCCGCAGTGGTCAGAGGCGATGACCGGGTTGCCGCCCCGGCTACCGTCAACAGGAGGGAGGTCCCGGCGGGCCCAAGGGACGGCAACAGCAGTACTGCCATCGCCACCCCCACAGCGCCGACCGTTGCCCTGCCCGCAAGCCTGGTTAGTACCACAATGGACCTCCTCTCAACGTGCCGAGCACCGACGCTCTGCACTGCGTGTACTGAGCCGGATTGTCCCAGGCCTGCCGTCACACCGACGTCACACGGGCACTACTGGCTATTTGCGATGCATAATTCGGGTGGCAAACGAGGACAATGGCTACTGGCCACCTTCCGCCTCCCTGCTGTAAGGCAGGCCCGGGGGTATGAGACCCTCGCAGACCTCCCTCGCACGACGGAACGGGGTCGAGTTGGTGTTCATGCCTTGGGGTATGGGGAAGTTGACGTTGCCGTTTGAGAAGACGGGATCGGGAAAGCTGGCGATGCCGTGGTTGCGCATACAGGAGGCCGCCTTCAGGTAGTCGGCCTGGTCCTGGGAGGTGATCTGGGGGGACGGCGTGCCATAGTGGGCGTACTTCTCGCACGCTTGTGCGGCGGCCTGGAACTCCGGCGAGGACGTCGCCCCGCTCACTTTTAGGGCCCTGATGACGGGCGAGCCCGGGTCGTCGGGGAAATTCAAAACGCCATGTGAGCGCATGCACCCGGCGTACCTGACGAATTGGCGGTTGGAGGGCCCGTCAGCGGCCGCCGACCCAGCCGACAGCGCGGTCGTGGTCGTGCCGACCCGGGCCACGCTGGCCCGGGGCGAGCCGCCCCCGCAGGCCGCGGTGGCGAGGGCGAGGCCAATGACAGCAGAGGCGACTAGCAGAAGCGGTCGACGACCGGATCGACCTCTGAGCCGCGGCCGGCCGACGGACAAGCGTTGCCAGATTGGGTCGCGATGGCGACGTACTCTTGGTTGGTCCATGGAACGGACGGTACGAAAGACCCTCTAACACTGGGATAACGTCCGTTCGTGGAGCGTGGCGCCCGCCGCGCCGCATCGGTGACGGCAATACAACGGGCTCGAGGCCTAATGCATGCTCAGGCCCGGCAGTCGGGCGAAGATGCCCCCAAGAGCATCTGGCGACGCATCGTCGAACGGCTCTAGATGAAGACCTGCACCGCCAACGGCTTCTCCAAAGGACGCCGGGGCGGCCACTCGTACTTCGTGCCCCGACGCTTGCAAGGCTTGAGCGAATGGGACCAGCGGTCCGAAGAGAGCTGCACCTGCCGTGGTTGCCACCAGTATTCGCACGTCCGGTTTCCCTTCGTCGGCAGGCCTGGTCCGACGACATGAGTAGCGGGTACTGGTCGTCGGGTCAGGCGATCGTTGCAAAGACGGCCCAGCGCGAGCCTTATGGGTACAGTTGGGGTGATATTTGCGGGTCGGAGTAGTCGGGTTCACCGTTGGCCGTACGTCTAACCAGGTCATCATTGGGGTGATAGTGCCCACGTTCGACGTAATGGTTGGTGCCAGGCTGAAAGTGCACCACGAAGGAACGACGCGGTTTCTTCCCTCGGTTGGGGCCACTTCCATGGATAGCTTTGCAATGGTGAAAACTAACCTGGCCTCGCTTGACGCAAATCGGGACGAGCTCAGCTTCGTGTTCGGCCAGGACTGTGTCTATTATGGAAAACGGCACGCCGTCCCACTGAACGCTGACATCGTCGCTCCATCGATGACTACCGTCGACGATCGCCATCGCACCATCATCTTCCGTAACATCTGCGAATGCGATCCAGGCGGTCAGCATTTCCTGGCTTGAGCAAGTCTTCCAGTAGAAAAGATCAGTGTGCCATTTCACGTTTGCGGGATCGTTCCCCGTGTCGACCGGCTTATAAAGCAACTGGTCGTGCCACAGCCGCAGTTGCTCGGAGCCGGAAAGACGGGCCGCGGAAGCAGCAATCACTGGGAAATGAGCTAGGCGAGCGAGCTCGTCGACGCGCAAAGACGTGTAGTCATTTTTACGCATGATCTCTCCGTGAGCCGGGCGCCACCCCCAATGGCTATAAGTCCCAAGCGGTAGCCGATCACGGTCCACGCGACGGTCCCATTCCAGCACGTGGTCGACGTCCTCGGCGTAAAACCGCTCCATGCCTTCTTCGGCGGTATCGAGCACATCGTCCGGCACGATCGGAGGAGAAACCCAGTACCCGTGATCGTTATAAAACTCGATATCACCGTCGTTCACGGGCGGCGAAGTGACATCTCCTAGCGTGGACATATTGTCGCGCGGCTTGTCGTCTGGCCCGTTGTTGTTCAGTTCACCTCTTTTGTGGCCTCTGCGATGGCCTGGTCAACGTCTTTCTGGCTTACCTTTGGGACGTCTTTGGTGACCTGCTTTTCAGCCTTCAACCCTGCCTGGTTCACTGCCTCGAGGACGGTGCTGGCCCCGACAATCAGGAGGGCGGCCTGGCCCTCGTCGATCAGGTCGCCGAACTCCTTGACGTCGGAGCGCGACAGGCCCCGCCAAAGATGGCCACTGACTCCACCGACGGCTGCGCCCACCAGGGTGGTGGCGATGATCGAAGGCGGGAACAGTATGCCGACCACGGCACCCGCGGCTGCGCCACCCCAACCCCCGTGCCGGGTGGCCATTTCGTCCTTGTTGACATGGACCTTGCCGTTTTCGTCCTTGGTGATAACGGCGGCGTCGTAGCTGCCCACTACCCCCGAGGCATGCAGGTCTTTCACAATGTCGTAGTCGGCACGCGCCGCCATTTCGTCTCGGTATGTACCGATGTAAACGAAGAGTTCGTCGGCCTTGGCCACTGTGTGGTCCTCCTTCTCGAGGTAGCAACGCTGCATGCTAGCGAGATGGGGCCTCTGGAACCAGTGACGAGAGCCCTGCGTGGGCGCCCAGACGCTTGACTTGAGCCGGACGACCCCGGCGCACCACGTGCGGTCCTAGAGGGATTGCTGGCTTCTGGAAACGACCCGCCATAACGTGGTCTGTGCGCAGTCATCATTCGACCCATCGACCGCCAGCTTCGATGCGCGGTCTGTTCGAGGGGCAGCACCCTGTCCATCCTGGGGACTCCCTTCGTCGTTAAGGAGGAGGGCGCACCCCGCGGACGGGGTGAGACTCCGCCGGAGGTAGCACCGTCAAGTGGTCCCGAGAGGAGGGCTTGTGCAGTACCTACTACTGATGTGTTTCGACGAGACGGGGGAAGAGCAGCCAGAGGAAGACTGCCGAGTGCCGGGCGCCGGCGCGGACACCCTGGCGGCGTGGGTGCGCGATACCGAAGCCCGAGGAGTGCGGCTCGTCACCGGAGCCCGGCTCGAGCTCGGCGCCGACGCCAAGACCGTGCGCGACCGGAGTGGCGAGCTTCTGGTCACCGACGGGCCCTTCGCCGAGACCAAGGAGCAGGTGGCTGGTTTTCAGGTCATCGAATGCGCCGACCTCGATGAGGCGGTGCAAGTGGCTTTCGGCCATCCAAGCGCCCGCTTGGGCAAGATTGAGGTCCTCAGGGTGTTCAACGACGAGGTAGCCCCTTAATGGACGAGCCTGCACCCCCGAACGCACGGTTCGACTCAGATTACGGTGACACCTCGGGGGGTTTCGGGCCGGGGATCGTCTGAGCCCAGGCGCGCAGCGCCTCGTCGTCGATCACCGCACGCAGTACGGTGTCGGCCGCCTGGAGCTGCTCGGGAGCGACGCGGAGTGCCAGCGCCCAGTTGAGCGAGGCGATGACCTCGGCGATGGCCCGCCCGTAGGCGCGGCCGGCTTCGGTTAGCGTCACGTTGAGCTTGCGGGCGTCCTTCGGATCGGGTGCGACCGTCGCATAGCCACGTGCCTCGAGGTTGGTGGCGACCTTCCTGGCTGCCTGGCGGGTGACCCGGAGCAACTCGCCGAGCTCGCCCACCGTCCGGGGCGCCACGAACAGCAGGCGCACGCTGCCAGCGTCGCTCAGACGGTACTCACGAAAGCCTCTCGCCTCGAGCTCGCTCTCCATTCTCCTCACCCAGCTGCGGCGGGCCAGGGCCAGGAGGTCGCCGAAGCGGTAGAGAGGCGTTGCCGGCTCAGGCATCATCGGCTACCCTACTGATATGCAACCAGGTTGCCTATCTCCGTCAGGGCGGAACCCGGTCTCTCGGCGCCGAAGGAGGATGGCCGCATGGGGGGTACTGGTGCTGGGCCAAAAGGGCCACGAAGCCCGGTCCCGACCCCGGTTCCTCGGAGGAGCCGTTCGAAGCGCCATTGTCCTGGTTCTTGTAATGGCGGGCTGTTGCTCGGCGGGCCCACCCGTGGGAGCGAGCCAGGTGGAAGGACAGGCGGCCAGCCCGGGGGCGGGGATCGCCTGGCTGTGTCAGCCCAGCCAGGCAAAGGCGACCAACCCGTGTGCCTACAACCTTGGGGCGACGACTGTCACTGCGGCCGGCACCCTGAAGCCCGCTAGCTGGCCGCGCTCGGCGCTGGCCTCGAAGTTCGACTGCTTCTACGTCCATCCGACGGACAGTCTGGCCGAGACCTCCAACACCGGTTTAGCCGTGACCAAGGCGGACCTGGTCACTGCGGTCGACCAAGCCGCCCCGCTGTCTCAGGTATGCAATGTGTGGGCACCCGCTTACCGTTCCCAGACCTGGCCAACGGTGGAGAAGTTCCTCGCCGGCCACGGAGCGGTGATGGGCTCGACCTTCAGTGTCGCCTATGACAGCGTCCTCCCCGCCTGGCAGTGGTTCCTCGCCCATACCCAGGGCAGGCCGGTCGTCCTCGTTGGCGACTCGCAGGGGTCGGCTGTACTCATCCACCTCATCTCCGTCGAGATCGACCACGAGCCGTCCGTGCTTAGCCGTCTCCTCGTTGCCGTCCTCGTCGGAGGCAACCTCCAGGTGCTTTCCGGCAAAACAGTCGGCGCCACCTTCACCAAGGTCCCCCTGTGCACCTCGGGTACCGAAACAGGCTGCACCATCGCCTTTTCGTCTTACCCTTCACAGCCGCCGGCAGATTCGCTTTTCGGCCGGCCCGGTCAAGGGGTCAGCCTCCAGTCCGGCCAGACGGCCAAGGCCGGCCAGCAGGTCGCCTGTGTAAACCCAGCCGCCCTTAGTGGCGGCACCGCCGACCTCGACCCCTACATGTTGACCGCTACCCAGCTGGCGCTGGCCGAGCACGTTTCCACTCCTTGGGTCACCTATCCCGGGCTCTATTCGGCTAGCTGTAAGCAAGGGGGAGGGGCCACCTGGCTGCAGGTCACGAGCCTTGCCGGAGCGAGCCACACCCGGCCCGTAGTGAACGATGACGCGTTGGGCAGTGGCGGCCCTGCCGGTGCGGCCTGGGGCTACCATGGTTACGAGTACGGCCTCGCCATCGGCAACCTGCTCCAGGACATAGCCGGCGCGGAGGCGGCGTGGGAATCGAGGCACTAATGCGCCGTGGGCGTTCGACCCGTTGGAGCGTGAGCCGTGCCGCCGTGCGCCGGCGGGAGATGCCAGCTTGACAGAGAGACAGGGTCGGTGCACGGCGACTTTGCTATAGCTGTCAGAACAACCGGTACGAACCGGTGACCGTCCACCGTTGGACGACGGGCGGCTCAGCCCGCGCCGGCTCGACGATTTCCAGGAGCTCCCGGTACTCAGGCAGATCTGTGAGCGGATTTTCTCTTCCGTCGTCGACCTGCAGAAGGGCGACCAACGTCTGGCCGTCGGGCAGCAGCAGCGACGCGTAGCGGACCCCTTCGAGTTGCGCGGCGTCCACGGCAATAAGCATCTTCGTTATTGCTGCCTGGACGTCGGCGACGCTCTCGGCCTTCAACTTCGATTGGATCATTATCACGGTCATTTCACTGGCTCCTTTGCGAGAGGGTTCGACCTCACCTAGACAAGACAGCGGCCCAGACTGTGACACTCCAAGCAGCCGGTGGCGAGAGCCACGTGCCCAGCGGGTGACATCTCCTATGGTTGTACGTCACGTCCGCTTACTCGACCGGAGGAACGATGCTCGAGCGCTGGGTACGCCTTCTCCAAGATCACATCCGCAGCAATTCCGAGCAAATGACCCGCGAGCCCGCCGGGCAACTCGCTCATCCCTATACGGTGCCCTCGAGGCCAGGCTCGGCGTATTATTCGGACGCGCTTTGGGACTGGGACTCCTGGTCGACCAGTATCGTCCTGGGGCAGGTAGAGGTTGACACCGACAGCCGGGGCCGCTTCGCCTTGTACGAACAGGGCAGCGTCCTCAACTTCCTTGACCACACGGACGACGACGGAGTCATGCCGGTCCAGCTGACGGCCGACAAAGCCCTCACGCACGGCGACCCCACACGCTCCGGAGGGTTCGCCGAAAACATGCATAAGCCCGTACTCGTGCAACATGCGGCGCTGCTCACGCAACGGCAGGGGAGTGCCGAATGGATCCGGCCTTATATGACCACGATTGGCCGCTTCGTCGACCGCTACCTCGAAAGCCACGTTCACGCTGAAACTGGGCTCGCTTATTGGCAGACCGACTTCGCCGTCGGCGTCGACAACGATCCCTCGGTCTACTATCGGCCCAATAAGAGCACGGCGGCGGTGTACCTGAACAGCCTGCTCTACCGAGAGCTGCTGGCCTACGGGTTCTTGCTCGAAGAACTGAAGGACGTACCCGAGGCGAACCGACGCCGTCGCCAGGCCCAGGATTTGGCAGACGCCATGACCCGGTACCTCTGGGACGAGCGCGACGGTACCTTCTATTCCGCCGATATTGCGCTACGGCCGGTTGATCCTGCGGACTGGCTGCATAGCGGCGCCCCGCGCCCGTGGGCATCACTGCTTTTGCGCGTCGACAATTGGTCGAGCTTCCTGCCGATGTGGGCAGGGCTCGCCTCTCGTGAACAGGCCGGGCGGATGGCCGAGCGCGCTCGTGACCCGCGTACCTTTAACGCGCAATACGGCATCCGTAGCCTCTCGCGCCTCGAAAAGATGTACGACCTGCGGGCCTCGAACAACCCGTCCAACTGGCTCGGCCCAGTCTGGGGCATGAGCAACTACATGTTGTTCAGAGGGCTAGTGAAATATGGGTTCCTCGACGATGCCCGAGATCTGGCCGAGAAGACAGTGCGGCTCTTCGGGCGCGACCTCGAAGACTCGGGCGCCCTGCACGAGTTTTATAACCCTGACACAGGCGACCCGATCATGACCAAAGGGTTCCAGAACTGGAATTTCCTGGTCCTTAACATGATCGCCTGGCTCGAGGGCCGCGTCGTGGTGGCGGAGTTTTAGTTCAACGCCGGCTTGTGGAGCGCCAAACTCAATAGGTCCTACCATCGCTGGTAGCGTCGGGAGCCCAGGGCTTCTGAGCCCAGAAAGGAGCGATGGTGCCGGAGCGGATGCAAGCGGTAGTCTGCCGGGGCCCCATGACTACCGGCTCGAGGAGGTCATGGTGCCCGAGCCGGGGCCCGGGAGTGCTTTGGTCAGGGTGGAAGCGGTGGGGATATGTGCCAGCGACCTCAAGTGCTATCACGGCGCGGCTAAGTTTTGGGGTGACGACCATCGTCCCGCCTACGCGGAGCGAGACGTAGTACCCGGGCACGAGTTCGCCGGTACGGTAGTGCGTCTGGATGACCGAGCCGGTGAGCGCTGGGGCATCGGTGTCGGTGACCGAGTGGTGTCAGAGCAGATCGTCCCGTGTTGGGAGTGCCGCTATTGCGTGAACGGTCAGTATTGGATGTGTAGAAGACATGACCTTTACGGCTTCAAACGGCGCACTCCGGGGGCAATGGCCTCCTACATGCTTTTCCCACCCGAGGCGATCGTACACCGGATCGGCAAAGACCTGCCCGCTCAACACGCAGCCTTTGCAGAGCCGCTGTCCTGCTCCCTTCACGCCGTTGAGCGCGCCGACATCAAGTTCGGGGATGTAGTGGTCGTGGCCGGTTGTGGCCCGATCGGTTTGGGCATGATTATCGGGGCGGCGGCGCGTTCTCCAGCGCACCTGGTGGCATTGGATACTGTCGATAGCAAGCTCGAGGTGGCGAAATTGTGTGGAGCCGACGTCACCGTCAATGTGGCGAAGGAAGATCCCTTCGACGCGGTGGCTGAGCTGACTGAAGGGTACGGAGCGGACGTGTACCTCGAAGGCAGTGGCCACGCGGCCGCAGTGCCACAAGGTCTGAGACTGCTTCGAAAACTTGGGACTTATGTTGAGTACGGCGTGTTTGGGTCTGATGCCAGCGTCGACTGGAGCATAATTAGCGACGACAAGGAGCTTGACGTTCGCGGCGCTCATCTAGGCCCGCACTGCTGGCCGGCGGCAATCCGCATGCTCGAGTCCGGGAAGCTCCCCCTGGACCGAATTTGCACGCACCAGTTGCCGCTGTCCCGTTATCAAGAGGGCCTTGACCTGGTCGCCGAAGGCAGCAGCTCCATAAAGGTGACCCTCATACCGGAGTGAAAACGGGCAAAAAGGGAGAGGACGTGTCAGAAGGTAGGCAACCGCTCGACTTTGCAGGTACCGCTTTCCGCCTCGAGGACAAAGTCGCAGTGGTGAGCGGAGGGGCCTCGGGCATCGGGCGCGAGATAGCCCTTACCTTTGCCGCCATGGGTGCCCGGGTGGGGGTACTCGACGTTCAGGCGGAAAAAGCAATCGAGGTGGCGGCGACCTGTCAGCGGGCGAGCAGCGGCTACTTCTGTGACGTCGTCAGCAAGACTTCGGTAGCCAGCGTCGTAGATAAAATTATGACTGATTACGGGCGGATCGACATCCTCGTCAATTGCGCCGGGGTTGCTCTCATCGAACCTGCTACAGACCTGAGTCTCGAGACGTGGGAATCGACCTTGGACATCAACTTGAAGGGGGCTTTCCTTTTGTGCCAGCAGGTGGGGCGTCATATGCTCCCGGCCGGCCGAGGACGGATAATCAATATCGCGTCTCAAGCGGCCAGCGTCGGGCTCGAAGGCCACGCCGCGTATTGCGCTTCAAAAGCCGGACTGCTCGGTCTCACCCGTGCCCTCGCCGTAGAGTGGGGTGGCCGTGGGGTCACGGTCAATACCATTTCGCCGACGGTCGTCATGACCGCGCTGGGCCGAGCGGTGTGGGCGGGCGAGAAAGGCGAGGCGTTCCGGAAGTTGATCCCCTCGGGCCGCTTCGCCTACCCCGATGAGGTGGCGGCGACGGCGCTGTTCCTGGCCAGCGACGCAGCCAGCATGGTCAACGGGGCCGACATTCTGGTCGACGGTGGGTATACGGCCAGGTGAGGGTTATGGCGGTGGTGCCGAGTGCTTGACGCCGAGCCTAACCGGAGCGGGCCAACTGCCCTATTCGACATCCGTTCCGATGGCTTTCTCGTACGAACTGACCACGTCGACCTTGGCGGCCGAGGGTGTATTGGCGTCGAACTCGTAGTCCAGCCACTGGTCCACTAGCTTCTTTGCCAGCTCGAGACCGATTACCCTCTCGCCCATGGTCAGGACCTGAGCGTTGTTGCTCAGGACAGACCTCTCGACGGAATAACTGTCGTGGGCTGTCACGGCGCGAACGCCGGGCACTTTGTTGGCGGCAATGGCCACACCAAGCCCCGTACCGCAGAACAGGAGCGCCCGGTCGGCCGTGCCGGCAGCAATTTTCTGAGCTGCGGCCACGGCGATATGAGGGTAGGCCGTCTCGTCGCTCGGCGTAGCCACGCCGACGTCGTCTACCGATGCCACCCGTGAGTCGCTTTGCAGGAATGCTTTTAGCGC
Source organism: uncultured Acidimicrobiaceae bacterium (assembly GCA_963749305.1). Lineage (GTDB taxonomy): Bacteria > Actinomycetota > Acidimicrobiia > Acidimicrobiales > Palsa-688 > Fen-671. The sequence goes on along the minus strand of CAVVMN010000004.1, from coordinate 272,018 downwards.
GTTCTTGTAATTGATGCCGGCATTGTCGCTTCCTACTACGATCCGCCACCTCGGCGCCACGGCTACCTCCTCAGGTCCCGTCCGGCGGACGTCGACCACTTGCGATCTCAGCCGTTTTGTCGGCCATGGTGGTAACGGCCAAGGCGAAGGATACGGCGCCTGGGTCAGGAGTCCCGACGCTCCGGTCAGCCAACGGGCGCGCCCGGCCTTTCCGGGGCCGAAGCGGTGCAGTGGCTGCGGCCGCTCGCGTGGCGGCTGTGGCCGCCGTCCGAAGGGCGGCACCCAGGCCTGTGTCCCGGCCAACCTCGTCTTCCAACGTAGCCACAAACGGGAAGACGGCGTCAACGATGGTCTTGTCACCCTGCTCGGCTTGGCCCAGCGCCACCATGGCGTCACGCGCCGCCACCGCTGCGTTCACCAAATCTTCGGCGCCGTAACCGTCGCGGTTGCCGAGGCTGGAGGCCATGGCTAGCAAGGCTGCGCTCCACAAAGCGCCAGACGCACCTCCAGCACGGTCGGACCATTCCTCAGACGCGGCCGCCAGTAGTTCACGTATTCCAGCGTGACGGTCCAGCTTGGCCCGTGCGATTTCCAGGGCTCCATCAGCGCCTCGGCACATTCCGGCGCCGTGGTCTCCATCACCGGCGACCGAGTCGAGGCGGCCCAGCTCTACTTCGTGGGCGTGCATCGCTTCGGCTACGGCTCCCAGCATGACCGTGGCCACTCGGGCCAGTTGTTGCGAGGCCGCGGTGGCATCTTCGTCAGCGTGCAGTTCGTAACGTCCGATGTCTTCGACGTTCCGACGCTCGAACACGCGGTTCGATGTCTTTTTGTAAGCAGGTGTATCAGCTGGCGCTGACCACCACGCCTCTAGTTCGTCATCTAACCAGAACAATGTAAGAGACAACCCCGACATATCCAGGCTGGTGACGAACTCGCCACATAGGACATCGACGACATCTACCCCGGCTGCGGCCAACCGGGTGGCCACTTCGCCGAACAAAACGAACAACTCTTCGTACTTGACGGTACCCAGGCCATTGACGAGGACGACGGCGCGCTCCGGTGACGCGTCAGGTTTTTCGCGCAGGAGGTCAATGACCAACATCTCTGCCAGCTCGTGAGCAGACGGGATACCCGTGTCGCTGATACCCGGCTCGCCATGGATACCGAGCCCGATCGACATGTGGCCGGAGGGCACCGTGAACAGTGGAGCGTCGGCTCCCGGCAGCGTGCAGCCCTCGAAGGCGACGCCTAGCGTGCGGGTGCAGCTGTTGGCCTTGCGGGCGAGGCGCTCGACCTCGTCCAGGGACAGCCCGGACTCCGCCGCCGCGCCGGCGACTTTGAAAACCGCCAGGCCTCCTGCAATACCACGTCGCTCCTCCATTTGCCCGGGAGGGGCACTGGCAATGTCGTCAGTCACCACGACCGTGCGGGCGTCGACACCGTCCTCCCGGAGACGCTGCTCGGCCTGGCCGAACTGCATCCTGTCGCCGGCGTAGTTACCGTAACTAAAGAGCACCCCGCCGCCGCTCTCAACCGAGCGTGCCACCCGGTAAGCCTGGCCCGCCGAAGGTGACGCAAAAACCTTGCCGCAGGCCGCCGCGGTGGCGAGGCCGGGACCGACCAGGCCGGCGAAGGCAGGGTAGTGGCCGGACCCACCACCGATCACCACGGCCACCTGGCCTGGGCGGCTGGTCGCGGCGCTGAGGACGCCGCCCTCCACTCGCAGGACGTAGCCGGGATAGGCGGCGGCCAACCCGGCCAGCGCATCGTCGGCGAAGGCCCGGGGATCATCGAAGATACGCGTCACTTAACTCTCCTCTGACATCCGGGCCCAAATGGTCAGTCGTTTGCTTCCGAGCGCAGAGCGGCAACGACGTCTATCTCGACGAGGATCCCGAGCAGTCGCGACCCAACCGTCGTTCGCACTGGGTAGGGCTGCGGGACAATCTCGGCGTAGACTGAATTAAACCCGCCGAAGTCGCGGTCAAGCTCGTGTAGGTGGACAGTTGTTTTGACGACGTCCTCCAGCGACAGGCCCGCCGTCTGCAGTATGGCTTCGATGTTCCCCAGGGTCATACGGGTTTGCTCCTCGACAGAGGTCCCGGTCAGGTCTTGCTGTGCGGTCTGCCTGGGCCCAGTCCCGGCGGTATAAAAGAACCCGTTCGCAACCACGCCATACGAATAGGCGCCCCCCGGCTGTGGCAGGCCGGGTACGGTGATGGCTGTTTTTCCCAACGCTCCTCCGATCTCGCTTCACGCAACCTGTACGACCAATTCGTCGCACCACCCTTGCGCGGCCACCGTAGTAGAGCTACGTCATTTGCGGCCATTTGCGCTCTCCAGGAGACCCTTCAGCGCAGATTTGATTTCGGTGGGGCCCACCGTCGTCAAATCGGGCCGGCCAACCATCCGTTCCAGGGCGACCGGGTCCTTGTAGCCGGCGCCGGTGGCAACGACGATCACATCGTCGTCTTGCGTGACGGCACCCGTTTTAGCATCCTGCAGCATCCCGGCCAGAGCGGTGGCGCCAGCGGGCTCCACCAGTAGTCCCTCCTCACGGGCCAGGACGGCCTGTGCCGCCCACACTGCAGCATCATCGACCTCCACCAGATGGCCGCCGGATGACTCAAGGGCCAGAGCTACGCCTTCTGGCTCGAAGAGGAAGGCCACCTGCAGCCCGGATATGGTCGTCGACACGGGTTGACGGAGCACCGGCTCGAGGCCGCGCGACATGAGAGCTATCGTCGGACAACCCGAGGGCTGGACGGCGACAAGGCGGGGGGCCCGTTCGGTAGCTCTCCGGCGATCTCGGAGTAGCCTCGCCAAAGGGCGGCGAAGAGCCCGCCACCGCCTATAGGAACGTATACGGCAGTGGCCTCTGGGGCCTTCTCGGCCATCTCGTAAGCGAGTGTCTTGGCGCCCTCCATGGCTTCAGGCATGTACCGGCTCGCAGTTACAAAGGGTAGGCACCCGAGGTCGACCGCGCACCGCATCACCTCGTCCAACGCCGTTTGCGTGGCCCTGGCGTCGTGCCCGAGGCCGCGCAACAGCACCAGGTGCGCTCCGGTCGCTCTGATCTGTAGTGCCTTTTGCGGGAGCGTGTCGGAGAGGCCGAAGATGACCAGCTTTCGACCGGCGCGAGCGGCGTAGGCGGCCATCGCCGCCCCGCCGTTGCCGGAAGATGTCCCAACGCACGTAGAGATCCCGCGCTCAGTCATCAGAGTCGCGGCGACCGCCGCGATCCGGTCCTTAAACGAACCCGATGGGTTGGCCGACTCGCACTTCAGCCTGACGGCGCGGAGGGCAAGCCGTGCGCAGGTCTTGCCGTACAGGCCGATGAGGGGAGTGTCGCCCTCCCCCAGGGTGACCGCTTTCGACGGCCCGTTAACGGGGAGCCGGGCGCCGAAGCGGAAGACACCTTGGCCAACATCCATCTTGCTGCTCTCGGACTGCGGCCCGTACTTGACGACGAGCTCCCCCTGGCACGTAGCACACCACACGGCGACCCGGCTTTTGGCGGCCCGCTCTCCGCATTTCCGGCATTCGAGCCAGGACTTCACTGCGACCACCGCGGTTCGCAGGGCCCAGGCAATTTTCTCCACTCGCCGGGCTTGACGCTCGGCGCACCGGGACTAGGCTCATTCTTTTGACACGCCTTCCGCATAGCGTCATACTTAGTCCACCAAGCGGACGCGGTCCAGCCGACCTCGAAATAGCAACAACAGGGCCTCCGGGGCCGTGGCGTTGGTAACTGAGAAAGGTAGAAAAAACCGATCGCTGGGTACCACAGCGGGGCCGTAGTCCCCTTCAGTCCCGGTCGTGCGAAAGCGCGGTTCCCACTGCCCGAGCCCATTCAAGGGTGGGCACGGTCGCCGTCGTCAGGTTGTACAAACCGAACGCGCTGATCCCCAGGCTCCTGGCCAGAGAGACCTTCTCCAGCAGGACGTCCAGGCCGGCATGGTGGGCTGGCCACAACGTCTGGGCGACTTGCAGCCGAGCCGGTTCCCGAGCTCGAGGCACGCCTGGCAAAAGCACAGCGAGCGGAAATAGCGGGTGGCCGGGTCGTCCCGCACGGCCCAGAGCTCGTGGGGGTGCCCGTGGCCGGCAAGCATGTAAGCGACGCTTTCTACGAACAACTCGTCGAATATCCCGGTCTCGAGTATGCCTGTACACAGCTCGAGAATGTATTGGCGCACTGACGGGTGTGATGGGCAGAGCCCGTGAGTTGAACGATCGCCGAAGCAGTTTTCGAGAGCGGAGCCAGGGTACCTGCACGCGAGCTCGGAATTGTGGCAGACCACCGCCCAGGCGGTGAGCCGAAGGCCTTCGTTATCTGCGGCGGCGCGAAGCCGTTCAGCCAGACCGGGGGCCTCTGCGACCAGTTGCCCTGACCTTATAGCGATGCCAGAAAACCTTGCCGGCAAGGCAAGATGAGCGACATTCGCCTCGACCGCTTGATGGACCGAGCGGCCGCGCCGCGGAGAAACCAACTCAGCTGAATGGTAGGCAACGGCCACGGCCACGCGCTGGCAGCCTAGGTCCCGCACGAGTTTGACCGAGTTCTCGACGCCATCCAGGTAAAGGTCCCAGGGGTACGTGAACATTGTCAGGTCGGCTGGTTCCTTGTTGGCCGTCGGATCCTGGGAGCTCATGGCCGCCTTCCCCTGTCTAATGAGTGCCTTCGTGCGACCAGCTCCTCAGTGCTGGGCGACACGTTGTCCTCGTGAGATGACTGGCTCTACAGACTGTCAAGCACACAGGCTACGTCTTGTCGTCATTGTAGGGCTCGAATTGGGGAGCGATGCCCGGCCCTGACTAGGGTACGGAAGAGGACGGGATGACGCCACGAAGACGATTACGAGGTTTAGGCATGAGTAAATTGCGTTTCGCACTTTTAGGCTTCGCGCACGAGTCCAATACATTTGTCCCTGGCCTCACGGGCGTCGCCAGCTTTGAGGAAGCAGGCCTGCTGCGGGGCGGGACCATAAGGGAGGTCCACGAGGGACGAGGATCGTCCGTGTCTGGTTTTCTCGCCGTGTGCGACGCGATGGACGTCACTGCGGTCCCGTTGGTCCATACCTTCCCGGTCCCGAGCGGGATAATCGAGGACAGCGCCTTCCGCTCGTATCTGGCCGAGATGCTCCAGATGGTCCGGGACAACGGGCCCTGGGACGGCCTCCTTCTGGCGCAGCACGGCGCAGCAGTGGCTCAAAGCGAGCCGGATGTAGACGGTTCTGTCATCGAAGCCATGCGCCGGCTTGTCGGCGACCACGTGCCTATCGCCGTCGCACTTGACCTTCACGCCAATGTGGCTCAGCGGATGATCGACAACTCGACGGTCACTGTCGCCTACCGCACCAACCCGCACGTCGACGCCCGGGAGCGGGCGTACGAGGCCGGGGCCCTCGCCGTGCGCGCCGCACGCGGTGAGGTCCGACCGGTGCAGGCGCTCCGGCGGCTCCCGTTGGTGCCAGAGATCGCCCGCCAATACACTGAGGTCCCTCCGATGAGCGATCTGTACGCGACTGTGGCTTCGCAGGCCGAGTCGATGCTCTCGGCATCGATGACCATGGGCTACCCATACGCGGACGTCCCGGAGCTCGGGATGGCGTGCATCGCCATCGCCGATGGAGACGGGGCCAAAGCGCAATCTTCGGCCGACCGCCTGGCCCGCGCCGCTTGGGACCGGCGGGGAGCAATGACCGGCGGTGTCGTGCCCATCGAGGAGGCTTTGTCAATAGTGCACGGCGCCCGCCAGGAGCCGGTCCTCCTGCTCGACGCGGGCGACAATATCGGAGGTGGGGCGGCCGGGGATTCGACGGTCCTGCTCCATGAACTGCGAAAAGCAGGAGTGCGCAGAGTGCTGGCCATCATCAACGACCCACAGGCGGCCTCGACCTGTCATGCTGCCGGCGTCGGCGGCCGAGTGGCGCTGGGAGCCGGTGGGTCGTCGCCCGATGGACCGGGGCCGTTCCCCCTCAGCGGGACCGTCAAAGCGTTGCACCACGGCCAGTTCCAAACCGTTGGTGTCGCTCATGCCGGGATACCCCGGTTGGACATGGGCAAATCGGGTGTCGTTGAGTCCGATGACGGTTTCGTCATCCTCTTGACTTCTCTGGCGGTGATGCCGATCAGCCTCGTCCAATTGGAGGTGGTTAACATCAACCCCGGTGCCCACAGGGTGATCGTGGCCAAGGGCGTACAATCGCCACTGCCGGCTTATGGTCCCATCTCGGCCGAGATCGTGCGCGTCGACACGCCTGGCGGCACGGCGCCCACTTTGGCCAACCTGAACTACAAACATCGGCCCAGGCCGCTGTTCCCTTTGGAGCGCGAAGACGACCAATTTAGAGAGGTAATGAGGTGGGCCCAGTGACGTGCCCGGCCCGGCAAGCTCAGCTTTGAGTTCTCCTACCGAACTCGGTATGATGGTATCCGGACTCTGCGGCCGGACCAAGCCGGGTGGGAGTTTGCTAGCAGAGCACAACTGGGGCCCGACCGTCGAGGGCGCCGTTGTCATTTGAATTGCCTTGTGGTGTCGGCCCACAACAGCCCTAACTGGATGGAGGGCCTGGTCGACGATGACGAAGGGGACAGTGTGAAGACGGAATTTCCTTCGGCCTCACGGCCGGGATGTTCGATGTGGCAGAGGTCTGCGTTCCTTTGCGGGGACGCCAGGGCATGGCTTTAGAACCTCAACCGCCACGTGACGAAGTCGCTGTACTTCACAAAGCGCTCGACCTCCTCGAGGCCTTGGTCGAATCGCCCCTCACGGCGGCAGAAATTAGCCGAAAGATCGGGGTGGCCAAGCCGACCGTCTACCGGATAGTCCGTACGTTGCAAAGTCGCGGTTTTGTCAGCCACGAGGTCGACGGCTCGCGCTTTATGCTCGGGACGGCTGTCTACGCACTTTGGTCCGTGCATGGATTTGCGGACCTGCTGTCGCTGGCCCGGCCTTCGATGGTCCACCTCGGCGCTGAGTTCGGCGAGACCGTCAACCTGGCCACCCTGGTGAACAACGAGGTTGTTTACATCGACGTGCTCGAGAGCATCCACCAACTCCGTACCCAAGTACCGGCGGGGTTTCGTGACCATCTGCACTCGACAGCTCTCGGTAAGGCGATCCTGGCCACTCTGCCTGACAAAGAGGCCCGGGCCGTGCTCGCCACCGTCGAACGGCCCTCCAAGACGCCCAATACCGTCGTAGCGGTGCCGGCTTTGCTTCGGCAGCTGGTTACGGTGCGAGAGCGTGGCTTTGCTATTGACGACGAGGAAAACGAGCTCGGCTCAGTGTGCGTGGCCAGCGCCTTCGTTGACCATACGGGTCGCCCGATGGGTGCCATAAGCGTCACCGGACCGCGGTGGCGGATCAGCGACGAGCTTGTCGAAGTTATCGGTGCAGAACTGGTGGCAGCGGCCAGTTCGTTGTCACTCGGGCTCAGGTCGCCGCAGATGACGCCCTAGCCGGTGGCTCGGGACCGGGTCACTCCTCAGGCCTGTCCACGCCGCAGTACCCGGCCGGCGCTCGTGCCGTTCCAAGCACCGTGCTCGACGACGGCCTGGCCGTTCACATACACCTGATCGATCCCGAGCGGGAGCCGGTTAGGTTCCGCGAACGTCGCCATGTCCGCCACCTTTCCCGCCGAGAACAATACGAGGTCGGCCGCATAACCGACCTTGATATACCCACGCCGAGCAATCCGGCACCTTTCTGCCGGTTCGCCGGTCATCTTGTGCACGGCCTCTTCGAGGCCGAGGATGGGCTTTTCCCGCACATAACGGCCCAGGACCCGTGGGAAGGTGCCGTAAAACCGCGGATGGGCGCGCTCGGACAGAGATGTCATGGCCACGGCTACACCGTCAGAGCCGACGACGGATGCGGGGTGGCGCAGGAACTCGACCATGTCCTCCTCCGTCCGGTAAAACATGGCCACCTGGAGACCGTTGCCCTGCTCCTCGAACAGCCTTAATACCACGGCGCACGGGTCTTCCCCTGATTTGCTCGCCAACTGCTCGATCGTATGACCTGGCGACTCCTGGTCTCCTGGTCCCGACTGGGTGACGAGGACCCGGTCCCACATCCAGGGGATCCCGCCGTACCAGCCTTGGGATATCTCGCTCAAGGCCCGCTGGCGGGAAGCCGGCGCGCTCAACAAGTTGCGAGCCTCGCTGCTGGTGAGGGTTGTGAGCCATGTCGGCAGATATTGCGACAGCGACGAGGCAGATGCGTCGTAAGGGTAAACATCGAACTGTATATCGGCACCGGCACGGCGAGCGTCGTCGAAGAGGGAAAGAGACTCGCCAGCGGATCCCCAACTGCGGGGGTCGTTGAGGGCCAGGTGAGAAAACTCCACGCGCACTCCCGAAACCTGGCCCACCTCGATGGCCTCGGCGATGGCCTCTCGTTCCCGGCCTGCGGTGCCTCGCGCATGCGTGGCGTAGAGGGCGTCGTGACGGGACGCGACGGCGGCGAGCATCGTGATTTCCGCAGTCGAGCCGAACATCGAAGGGACATATGTAAGCCCGGTTGTAAACCCGAGAGCACCTTGCTCCAGGGCGAGTTCGAGCGCCGAGCGCATCTCGCTCTCTTGGCAGCTATCGAGCGGACCAGGCGCCTTGCCGGCGACGGCGAGCCGGAGGGTGCCGTGCCCGACAAGGCAAGCCACGTTTTGTATCGGGTGCGCCGCCTCTAGGGCGGCCACATAACCGTCAAAGTCATCCCACTGGATATCAACCACGTCTGGCCCGAGATAGGCCAGGTGGTCCTCGTGTAGCTGGCGACGCTCCGACGCGATTGGAAATGCCGAGAACCCACAGTTGCCGGTGACCTCGGTGGTCACGCCCTGGCAGACTTTGTTTATCCCGGCGCCGTCGTGCAGCAATGTGACGTCCGAGTGGGTGTGAAGGTCGACAAACCCCGGCGTGAGAGTGAGCCCCGTGGCGTCGACCTCTTTTTTGGCTCGGCTGCCCGCCGGCAGCGTCCCTATTGCAACGATGGAGCCGTCGCGCACGGCGACGTCGGCGTGTTGAGCAGGGCCACCTGTGCCGTCTACAACGGCGGCCCCCTTGATCAGGAGGTCGAGGTCCATACGCCGTGCTTATGTCGCCACAATGGTGTGAAGCAAACCAAACGAGGCCACTAGGCCGGGCTCGGCCGCACCATCTGGAGGCGTTCAGCCGAGAACCCGAGGCGGACGAGGTTGCCCGTACAGATCCCCGGGGCATCAACGTCTATCACCTCACACGCGTACCCACCGTAGGCGGCCCGCCAGGCCACCGCCGATTTGACGATAAATGCTTTGTAGTACGCAGGCGACACACCGATCGAAAGCAACTGTTGGGCGTCAAAGGGCATCACCCGGTTTTCTGTCAAGACCACCGTGTTGCCGGTGGACTCGATTACAGCCGTTCGGCCCATTTGGGAAGTAATGCCTGTAGCGTAGGCGCCCCGGTGGACATACCGGCCGTCGCAAAGTAGGCGGACATAGCCGCTCAGCTCGATCGGCGAGCCGTGCCGGTCGTCGCATTTGGCGCCGACCGACAGCTTGGGCATCGACCCCACCCCGGCATCGAAACAAGCCCGTACGGCCTCGGCATCGGTCAGCGTAACAACCAGCCCTGACCCGCCTCGCCGTAGCCATTCTTCGAAGATGGCGGTGCCGTCCCCAGGCCCTCCTCCGCCCACGTTATCGGCAGAATCCACGAGTGCCACGGGGCCATCGGCTCTCAGAGCACGGTCGACGGCCTCAGGCACCGTCGTCGTTTCATAGTCGAACTCGCCGGCCCGGGCCTCGATTTCCGCCGCCATGGTGGCGGCGACATCCTTGGCCGAGAGCGGGTCACTGCTGGACACCACGACGGATAGACCGAGACTGTCGATGTCGGCGTACGGAAAGCCTGGCGTGACGGTGATCGACAGGCCTTCCGACGCCTCCAGGGCATGCGCGATCTCCATGATCGACCTCACGGGCTCGGCGTCGCTGTACTGGGCCTGCGGTGGCGTAATGAGCCCGACCTTTTGGTGTGCAACCGTCCTTCGGGCGCCGGAGCTCAGCACGTCGGCCATGACGGTGACTGCCTCCCGGCCGCATTCGTACATGTCGACGTGTGGGTAGGTGTCGTAACCGATGAGGGCATCGACGTGCTGCGTCATGGCGTCAGTCGTGTTGGCATGGAAATCGACTGTGGCGACGATGGGAAGCTCGAAGCCGACACGACGCCTCAGCTGGGCCACGATTTCCCCATCGGCGTCGTGACTGGAGGTCGTGACCATCGCCCCGTGGAGCGCCAGCAGCATCCCATCGACTCGTGGCGCGCTCAGCATTCGGTCCGCCATTTGGTCGACCAGTGCTTCAAAGACGCCATGATCGACAGGCCCGGCCGGCATAGCCACGGCAAAAAGGGTGGGGACGGCTTCCCAGCCCAGCTCCTCGCACCCGGCCAGGAACCCACCGAGCTCAGTCCTTGTCCGGGCATAACCGAAAAGCTGCGAGCCCACGGCGAACCTGTACGCCTTGAAATCGTCGAGTGTCGTGGAGTCTTTGGCGAAGGTGTTGGTCTCGTGCATCAACCCACCTACAGCAATTCGCATTGCAACTCCCTCGGCGAACACAGAGAGGTCCGCATGGTGACTTGTCTGTTCGCCTTCTCGCCTTTCCGGCGACCAGGCGCAAACCTCAGCGAACCCGCCTGACGGCGTCGGAACCAAGTAGCACAAATGATCTTACACGTCGGCGGCAGCAGGGTCCAGTCCCTAGGCCTTGACAACTTGACTCGCATCGCGTAACAATCGGTCCGCATGCGAGCCGGGAGACAGCGTTCAGAGGCGCTGGAGCAAGAGGCGTCATTGCTCATACCTGGTGGCGTCAACAGCAATTTCCGGCTCGGGCCAGTGCCACCGCACCGTTTCTGGGCGTGCGGCGAAGGCTCGCGCCTTACCGACGTGGACGGGAACGAGTTCGTTGACTATGTCCTGGGGATGGGGACAGCCATCCTGGGCCACTCGCCAGCCTCTCTTCTGGCCCGGGTAGCACGCGCTCAAGAGGAGCTCCAATGCCCGGCGGGCCAACAACCGGCGGAGATCGAACTGGCCCGCAAGATCAGTTCCCTGCTGCCGTCGGCAGAGCGGACGCGGGTCGGGTGTACCGGGTCCGAAATGGTGCACCTCGCCCTTCGCCTGGCGCGCGCCACCACTCAGCGCCCCCTTGTGGTCAAGTTCGAAGGGCACTACCACGGCTGGTTCGACAGTGTCTTCTCGGGGACAACTACGGTGCCGGCCAAAGAGGGCTACGCAGCACCGCTACAGTCTGCTGGGCAGTCACCGGGCGCGCTGGCGGACCTGGTCGTGCTCCCCTGGAACGACCTGAGCCTGTTGGAAGGCTTCGTAGAGGAGCGCGGCCGCGAAGTCGCCGCAATAATCATGGAGCCTGTTCTCTGCAACACGTCTGTGATCGTCCCTCACGACGGTTACCTCGAGGGCGTCCGGCGCTTGTGCGACAAGTTGGGGATAGTCCTTGTTTTCGACGAGGTCATAACCGGTTTTCGTGTCGATGTCGGCGGGGCACAGTCCATGCTCGGGGTGACACCCGACCTCACCGTGCTGGGGAAGGCGCTCGGCGCGGGTTTCCCGGTCGCCGCGCTGGCTGGTAAGGCCCGGTTCATGGACACGCTGGCTGATGGGTCCGTAATGCACGGAGGGACCTACAACGCCAACGCCATGGCCATCGCCGCCGCCTTGGCCTCCCTGGACCAGCTTTCGGCCGACGGGGGTGCTCCTCAGGCCCGCCTACGTCAGGTATCAGGGCTGCTCGTTGACGGCCTCGAACGTCTCTCGAAGTTCAGCGGCGGCAGTCTCTGTGTCCAGGGTGTGGGCCCGGTGTTCAACACCACTTTCGACGCTCCAGGCCCGATTACGGATTATCGCTCTTACCAGAGCTCCAATATCGCAAAGCAAACCGCGTTCATAACCGAGCTTGATGCTGAAGGTGTCCGTGTCACCGGCCGCGGTACCTGGTTCGTGTCAACGGCGCACACTGAAGCGGACGTCGAGCGCACTCTGGAAGCGGCCGAGCAAGCCCTACGACAGGTGGGTTGATGATCGGCCACGCTCGCGCCCGGGCGGCCAGCCAGGCCAGCGGGCGCGACCACTGCCCCTGCGTGGCCACATTTCCTCGGGACCAGGACAACATGCAGGAGAACCGAACGACATAAAAGGAGGAGGACTTGACTGAGAGAAGCAGTGGGACCGACAAAACCAGGGGGACCGATCATGAGCTGCCGGCCGAGCCGGCCGAAGTACCGCACCAAGTCACACGCCGCACCGTGCTCCAGGGAGCTTTCATGGGAGCGCTTGCCGTCCCGGCCCTACGAGGCTTGGTGGGCCATTCGATAGCGCGACCGCTGGTCGCTGCCAGGCCTGCAGTGCAGGCCCAGCAGGTGGCGAAACGGTCAGGGACGCTGCAGGTCGCCAACCTGGCTGAGCCAAACTTCATCGACCCGGCTTATGCGCTCGAGGTCGAGGAGTTTGCTGTTGTCCGTAACGTTTACGACGGCCTCCTGCAGTGGAACGTCGCTGAGAGCAAGCTGGTGCCGGCCCTGGCCACTTCCTGGGCTTCCAATGCCAATGCCACCGAATGGACGTTCCAGCTCCGCCCCGGCGTGACCTTCCAGGACGGGACCCCGTTCGATTCGAGCGCCATGAAAGCTACTTTCACGCACTACTTGCCGGGCTCATGGGGCTTCCTGCTCGGGGGCCTGACCGAGGTGGACGATTCCAACCCGGAGGTGCTCAAGGTGACGTTCTCGGCGCCAAACCCGGATTTCGCCCGCAACCTGACGTTCATAAAGGCCATGCCGCCGTCGCTGATAGGGGCAAAGGCAGCGGCCAAACGCGCCGTCGGTACAGGACCGTTCCAATGGGGCGAGTGGGTGCACGGCCAGAAAATTACCCTGACCGCCAGCGACAACTACTGGGACAAACCGGAGCCCTACCTCGACGGGGTCGACCTCATTACGGTGACCGACGAGACCGCCCGCGTCAATGGCCTCGAGTCCGGTTCGTTGAACCTGATCATGCGGGTCGACCCGCACGACCTGCCGTCGCTGGCCGCGAACTCCAGGGTGGGCCTGTCGGGCGGCCCGAGCTGGCTGGAACTCCACCTCACGTTCCGGTGCGACCAGCCGATCACCAGCGACCTTCGTGTGCGTCAGGCCATCGCGTACGGCGTGGACCGAGCCACGATCGTAAAGGACGTGCTACTTGGACAGGGCACCGTTGCCCCCTCTCCGATCCCGATCGGCTGCTACGGCCACATAACGCCGACGACCGCCTACTCCTACGACCCGGACAAGTCCAAGGCCCTCCTGAAGGCTGCCGGCTATTCGAAGGGCCTTACCCTCAAGATGGGGACCGGTTCCCCGGACTATGCCCTGGTCGGCGAGGCGATGGTGGCGCAATTGGCCCAGGCGGGGGTCAACGTCGTCTTCGACGTTGAAGATCCCGGGGTCCTCGTGGCCGACCTCGCGGCCAAGAAGCCAAAGCATGACCTTTTCATCCTCACTTACGGATGGGTAAACGGTGGGCCTTTCCACTTCGACACCGGGCTGGTGTTGGCGCACCCTCAGTACAAGGGGGCCGCTTTGACCGCCCTCGTCCACAAGTGCAATACCACGCCAGACGGCCCAACGCGCCTGAGTTACCTGGCGCAAGCTCAAAACCTGTTCATGCGGCAGATCCCGCACTTGCCCCTCTACTATGCCGACAACACGGACGCGTTTAGCTCTACGGTGAAGGGCTACGTCTACCCGAAAGACGCATATCAACCCGTTTTCAGCAACAGCTACTTCAGCTGACGCGCCCGGGCACTGTAGACCCAGGCACCCAAGAGCCAGTTACCCAAGACCCGGCCAAAGTAGGCCTGTCCAGGGTAGAGACACTCATAGTAAACGGAGCCTCCGAGCTGGATCCTGTCGCGAGCCCCGCCGCCAACATGACTGAGCGGCCCGGAAACGGGCCGCTCGCCGTGCCCGTCGCTGCTACACCCGTCGGCGCCCAGCCGGTGCCGGAGCCAGTAACAGAGACGCCCTCGTCTGATGCGCCTTTGGAGACGATCCCTGGAACGTCACGCCTAAAAGGGGTGGCCCTGCACGTCATCGGGCGTCTCGGTGCCGGGATCCTGGTGCTCTTCGGAGCCGTGACGGTTAGCTTCCTGCTCGTACACGCCACCGGCAATCCCGCCACTGTGCTGGCGGGAGGGTCCCTGCCTGCGTCGCAGGTGGAGGCGTTGTCCAAACAGCTCGGGTACGACCGGCCGCTCTTGTCACAGTACGTCTCCTATATTGGCGGCGTCTTGCATGGGCAGTTCGGAGTGTCGTTCCGTTACGACACCCCGGCCATAAACAGCGTCATATCCGCACTGCCGAACACGCTGCTCCTTATTGGTGTGAGCCTGTCCGCCGCGCTCATTTTGTCCATTGCCATCGCTACTTCGAGCGTGCTTGAGCCGGAACGGCTGGGCGGACCGGTTTTGGCGGCCTGTGGTGCTGGTCCTCCAGGGCATCCCGGACTTCTGGATCGCCCTTCTCCTGGTCCTTCTGCTCGCTGTCCACTGGCACCTCTTGCCGAGCCTGGGTTTTGACGGCCCCAAAACTCTGATCATGCCCTGTATCGCTCTGACGGTGCCGATGCTGGCTTCGTTTACCCGGCTGCTCCGGGCCAATTTGCTGGATTTCACGGACTCTGACGTCGCCTTCGCCCTGCGCGCCCGCGGCCTCACGCGTCGGGAAATCGTGCTCGGCCACAGCTTTCGCAACGCCATGGCCACTTTCGTTTCCTTCGTCGCGTTGCAGGCCGGTTGGTTGATCGGGGGCACCGTGATCGTCGAGACTATTTTCGCATGGCCCGGGATCGGCACTTTGCTCATTAGCGCCGTGCAGGCCCGCGACCTTACCGTTGTGCAGGCCATCGTGGTCGTGATCGCGGTTACGTTCACCGTGCTTAACCTCTTGGCCGACCTGGTTGTGGTCTGGCTCGACCCGCGTATCGGGCGCCCAGCGGCGGGGGCAGGGCAGTGAGCGCGGTCACCTCACCAGCGCCACCGGCGCGCCTCTCGCGGTCCCGTCAACGTGCCGCCGAACGGCACTGGAGAATTAGCGGCTCCCTCAAAGTAGGCGTCGGGATACTCGTTCTCATGGTCCTCCTCAGCGTTGTCGGGACCCTAGTAGAAGGAAGCCCATCGGCCCAGGACTTCGCCTCCATACTCAAGCCTCCGGGGACGGGGAAGCACTTGCTAGGGACCGACCCCCTCGGGCGGGACGTGTTGGCCTGGGTATCCGCCGGAATTCGGACGTCACTAGAGGTAGCTCTCGGTGTCGTGTGCCTTTCTGCATGCGTCGGCTGCACCATCGGCATTGTGGCCGGCTTCACGCGGGGATGGCTGGACGTTGCCCTTATGCGCTTGGCCGACATCCAATTGTCGGTCCCCCCGCTGCCCTTGTTCATCGCCGCGTCCGCTGTCGTCGTCAACAGTATGCCCAGCCTCATCATTCTCATTGCTGTGGTGGGTTGGGTGCCCTACGCAAGGCTCACCCGAGCCCGCGTCCTTGCTCAGCGTGAACGAGGCTATGTTTTGGCGGCGCGGTTGGCGGGGAGGCGGCGACCGGCCATAATTCTCCTTCACATTCTGCCGGGCGTGCGCACGGAGATCATCGTGCTCGCGTCGTTGCAGGCAGGTATCGCGTTGCTCTGGGAGGCAGGGCTCAGCTTTCTCGGCCTTGGCTTGCAGCCTCCCTATGTCAGCCTGGGTTTCCTTATGTCAGAGGGCAAAGAAGTCCTGTCCCAGGCGTGGTGGGTCGCCTTGTTCCCCGGTATCGCCCTGGCCTTGCTCGTTGTCGCCTTCAACCTGACCGGCGACGGCTTGCGGGACTTTTACAGTACAAACCCCAACAGCGGCCAATGACCGGGCTCGATGTTGCGGACCTCACGGTGATCCGGCCATCAGCAACCGACCGGCCAGCTATAGGGCCGGTTTCGTTCTCGCTCGAGCCCGGCAGCGCCATGGGTGTCGTGGGCGAGACGGGCGCCGGGAAGACTCTCACGCTTCGAGCCCTGATGGGGCTCTTGCCGTCGGGGTTCAATTTCACCGGATCCGTGAGGATTGGTGGCTACGATCGGGTTTACCGTACGGACGACGAGCTGCGCCAGTTGCTCGGTCGATCGGTGGGGGTTGTCCTGCAAAACCCCTTTACCGCCTTCGACCCGCTCAAGTCGGTCGGTTCGCAAATCGTCGAGGGCGTGACACGACGACGATTGGCTACCCGTCCCGATGCGCGGGCGCGAGCAGTTGAATTACTGGAGGAAATGGGTTTTGTCCACCCCGAAGCCGTATTGCGCTTATTCCCCAACCAATTGAGCGGCGGTATGGCGCAGCGAGTGGCGATCGCCATGGCTTTGATGCCCAGGCCATCGGTATTGCTGGCCGACGAACCAACATCCGCGCTCGACGCCACCCTCAGGCTGGGTGTCCTGGAGCTCATCCGACGCTTCACGACTGCCAGCGGTGCCGTGCTGGTGATCATCAGTCATGACCTGAGATTGGTCGGTCGGTTCTGTGACACTCTCGTCGTTATGTACGGAGGCCGGGTGGTCGAAAGCGGGCCCGCTCACGAATTGCTGGAGCAACCGAGGCACCCGTACACCCGAGCGCTCGTGGCCTGTACCCCCACTCTCGGGTCAGAGGGGAAGAGACGCCTTGAAAGCATCACCGGGAACCCGCCGTCCCTCTTCCAATCCGAGCCCCGGTGCCGGTTCGCGCCCCGCTGCAGCCTTGCCCAGGACGCCTGCTGGCACGAGGAACCCCCGCTGGTGCCGTTCGCCGGCGTCAATGTTGCTTGTCCTGTAACGGCGAAAAGTGGCAGTGACTATGAGTGACCAGCGCTTGCCGGTAGTTGTGGAGCTCGAGGACGTGACCCGCGTCTACCGCTCCTCGCATCAGGTGGTCCGCGCTCTTGACGGGGTCAGCCTGACGCTGAAGGCGGGTGAGACACTGGCGGTAATAGGGGAGAGCGGGTCGGGCAAGTCCACTTTGACCAGGCTCGTCGCCGGGTTGGAGCAACCGACGAGCGGTCGCCTCAGCGTCGCCGGCAAGGCGCCCAGCATCAAACCGGGCACGGTGGCTACGGCGCAGGTCGTTTTCCAGGACCCGGCCGGATCGTTGAACCCGCACCGCAGCATCGGCAAGAGCGTTGGCGAGCCTCTCCAAAAGCTCAGAAGGGCACAACGCACAGGATTGGTAACAGAAATGCTGGAACGGGTGGGCATCGACCCTGGCCGGTGTTCTGAGCGCCCGGGACGGTTCAGCGGGGGCCAGCTCCAACGGGTTGCCATCGCTCGGGCAGTGGTAGCTCGGTCGAGCGTCCTGCTGTGTGATGAACCCACGTCTGCCCTCGACGTCTCGGTGCAGGCACAGATCCTTGGGCTCTTGCGCGATCTGCAGGAAGAGATCGGCTTCGGTTGCATTTTCGTAACCCACGACCTCGCCGTTGCACAGGTAGTGGCCGACCGCGTACTTGTGCTCAGGCAGGGCACGGTGCGCGAGGAGGCTGCGGCCGAGTCGTTCTTCTCAGGTCCTCAGGACCCTTACAGCCGGGCGCTCCTCGACGCCATGTCGAGCGGCCCGCTACACCAGCCTACGTAAAGCTAGAAAGGAGCGGTTTTGAATACGAAGAGTTCACCCTGGACTGTCGAGGCCCCGGTCTTCCGCCAGGTCGGAGTGCCGATGGCCATGGAGGAAATCACAGTACTGCCACCGCGTGCCGGGGAGGTGGCGGTCCGACTGGCGGCCGGCGGAGTGTGCCACAGTTGCCTTCATTCCATCGACGGGTCGCTGGCGGGGACCCCTCTGCCGATTGTCCTCGGTGATGAAGGGGCCGGGATAGTCGTGGAAACCGGCGAGGGTGTGACCGGGGTGGCCCCGGGCGACCACGTCGTATTGTCGTGGGCCCAAGTTGCGGCCGGTGTCGCGAGTGCCTCGGCGATCGGCCCGCCCGTTGTACGAACAAGCCCAAGTTCGGCGTGCTGGACGACGGCGAGACGCGTTTTCAGCGCGGTGACGAACAAATCTTCCACTACGGCCCGGCCACGAGCAGCCCGTACGTCGTTGTCCGGGCATCGGGGGCCATCAAGGTCGACAAGTCTCTGCCGCTGGAACAGGCGGCGCTGATCGGCTGCTCGGTGAGCACCGGTGCCGGCGCCGTGTTCAACACGGCACGGGTCGCCGTAGGGCAGAGCGTCGCAGTAGTCGGGTGTGGGGGCGTTGGCCTGAACGCCGTCCATGCCGCGCATCTGTCCGGTGCTTTTCCGGTAGTGGCGGTCGACCCTGTTGAGCTGAAGCTCGAGGCCGCTCGGAGGCTCGGTGCCACTGAGGTGGTGACCGCATCGGGGAACGACATGGCCGAAGCCATTCAAGCAGTGAGCAATGGCGGCGTCGATGTCGTAATCGTGGCCGTCGGTAGTTGCGTGGCCATTGAACAGAGCATGGCCGCGCTGAACCCCGGAGGTAAGTGTGTCGTAATTGGCGCCCCACCCTCGGGCGCCTTACTGAACATCGATCCGCACTCGTTGCGCGCGCAGGAAAAGGTGCTGATGGGCTGCTCCTACGGGTCGTGTAACCCGCCAGTCGATTTCCCTAAGTTCGTAGAGCTGTTCCAGAGCGGGCGTTATGAGGTCAGCGAATTGGTCAGCCATCGTTACGCCCTCTCCGAGATCAATGAGGCGTACGCCAACCTGGCTTCAGGTAAAGATCTTCGTGGCCTGATCGTTTTTGACGACCCGGGGGCCTGAGTGGCGGCATCGTCGCCGGCAGGTCGTCTGGCCGGAGAAGTAGCCCTTGTAACCGGAGGGTGGCGGGGCATCGGCGCCGCGGCATGTCGCGCTTTCGCCGCTGAAGGTGCTGATGTGGCGGTCAATTACCCGCCTTGGTCTGCGCAGGCCCGCGAGGGTGCAGGAGAACTGGTCAAGGAATTGCGGGATGGCGGTACCCGGGCTATTGCTGTTGCGGCCGACGTCGGAGTCAACGACAACGTGCAGGCAATGGTACGTGAGACCGAATCGGAGCTGGGGGGCGTGGGGATCCTCGTTGCCAATGCGGCGGCGACGGGACGCCTTCCCTGGACTGATATCGACGAGGCCGAATGGGACCGCGTAATGAGGGTGAACGTCGTCGGCACTCTGTTTTGCTCGCAGGCCGTTTTCCCGGCCATGCAAGCCCGGGGACGGGGCAAGATCATCACTGTTTCGAGCGTGATGGTCGAACTCGGTGCGCCAAATGCGCTGCATTATGTAGCTTCGAAAGCCGCTCTGATCGGCATGACACGTTCACTGGCCAGGGAGGTCGGAAAACATGGTATTTGCGTGAACTGCGTGATGCCAGGAGCAATCCGCACTGAAAACGAAGAAGAGCTCTACCCCGAAGCGGCCGAGCGCAGCGCTCGCGAACAGGCCGTGCGCCAGAGCATCCCAAGGCGCGGGTTCGCACAGGACCTCGCCGGCACTTTCCTGTACCTGGCTTCGGCCGACAGCGACTTCGTCACCGGCCAAGTTGTCCTTGTCGACGGTGGATGGGTCAATTACTGATGACGTTTATTTTCCGTGACCTCGAGGACCTCCCGGACGTCGTCGGCACGAACCTGCTGACCGACAACTACGAGTTCCCCCGCCTGGTCCTCAAGCGGTCTGCTCTCGAGCACAACATTGCGGCCATGGCTGACTTCTGCGCCACCAGGCGTGTATCGCTGGCGCCTCACGCTAAAACGACGATGGCGCCGAATATCCTCAGACGCCAGATTTCGGCCGGCGCCTGGGCGATGACGGTGGCCACGATGTACCAGTTGCGCCTGTGCTTGGAATGGGGTATCCCGCGAGTGCTCATTGCTAACGAAGTAGTGAACCCGCAGGCGGCGCGGTGGCTCGGCGACGAGCTGGCTGCTCGGGAGGGGGCAGTTGACGTCTTCTGTCTGGTCGATTCCCCATCAGGGGTACAGAGCCTTTCCAGTGGCCTGCGGGCGAGCGGATTGACCAAGCCCTTCCCTGTCTTGGTGGAACTCGGCTCGGCAGGAGGTCGCGCTGGCTGCCGTACTGCGGAGGAGGCCGTCGCCGTTGCCCGTTGCGTCGCCGATAATTCTCCCCTGGAGCTGGCCGGCGTGGAAGGTTTCGAAGGCATCCTCGGAGCGACGAGGTCACCGGAAAACCTGGCCAAGGTGGACCGTTTCCTGGAGTCGATGCAGTTGTTGGCGCAGCGGCTCGAGGCGGAGAAGCTTTTCCGAGGGGGCCCCGAGGTTGTTCTGAGTGCGGGCGGGAGCACCTACTTCGACCGCGTGGCCGCCATTCTGAGCGCGACCGGGCTGGACCGCCCCACCAGGGTTGTGCTGCGCAGTGGTTGCTACGTAACCCACGACCACGGCGACTACGCAGGTCCAGCGCCATTGACAGGTCAGGTTGAGGAGCCGGGTTTGATCCCGGCGCTCGAGGTCTGGAGCGAAGTCATCAGCGTGCCCGAGCCGGGCCGCGCTATCGCCGCGTTTGGCCGTCGGGACGCACCGTTCGACGCCGGCTTGCCGGTCGTCTTGTCTCGTGTCGCCCCGGGCGACCAGGGGCGGCCAGTCGCCATGGTCGGCACGGTGACGGCACTCAACGACCAGCACGCTTACATCGACACTGAGAGGGCGCCAGAAGTCCGAGTAGGTGATCGTCTAGTTTGTGGGATCCGCCATCCCTGTACAGCGTTCGACAAATGGCGTCGAGTGCTGATGGCGGACGACGACTATACGGTCGTCGAGATTGTCGACACTTTTTTCTAGGTCTATTTGGTCCCCGGCATTTTGCCGATGGCGTCCGTATATCGACGGATTGATTATCGAAGGAGGAGGCATATGACCGACAGCGGCGCTTCACCTGGCAGCTCGCTTCTTCTGGGGAGAAGGGCGCTCGTAACGGGCGGCGGCACCGGGATCGGCCGTGCGTTCGTCGAGGCACTCAGCGAACACGGAGCGGAAGTGGTTATCTGCGGCCGACGGAGCGGGCCGCTCGAGAGTGTGGCAGGCGAGCTCAACTTGTTGGGCCGTTCCGTAATGCCGGTGCGTTGCGACGTCACCAACGAAGACGACCTGCGCGCCCTCGTGGCCGCGGCGGGCGCCATCGACATCCTCGTCAACAACGCCGGTTATGGCGTCCAAGGTCGCTGGACGGAGGTTTCCCTCGAATCTTGGCGCGAGGTCATGGCGGTAAACCTCGAGGCGCCTCTCCGTTTGGCGCAGATGTTCGTCCCCGCCATGATCGAGCGCCATTGGGGCCGCGTAGTCAACATTTCCTCTGTCTACGGGATGGTCATCGGCAACCCTTACTTCTATGATTTCGAATGGGACGCCGCCTCCTACGTCACCAGCAAGCACGCTCTCATCGGTCTGTCCAAATACCTGGCCGTTCGGACAGGCGGGACGGGCGTGACCGTCAATGCACTAAGCCCGGGCATGTTCCCCTACACGGAGGCGAACATTGACCACGCCACACCAGAGGGGGTGGCTCGGGTCAGCGCTTTCACTCCGATGAAGCGGGTAGGTGATGTTCGAGACCTTCGCTCCGCCCTCATTTACCTCGTGTCGCCGGAGTCTTCCTTTGTGACAGGCCAAAACGTGGTTGTGGACGGCGGCTGGACGATTTGGTAACGGCGCGGCACGCCGGGGTCAGCAGGCCCATTCCACCCACGTGCCATGAGGGTCGGTGCGAGCCAGGACGTCGTGGCCGTCGCGGACGAGGAGCATGGACCGAGCGTCGCCATTGTCGATGCCGATACCGCGGAGGACCCCGTCGCCCTCGTTAGAGAGCCACACCGCTCTCAGGGTGCGGACCGCCTCGGCGAAGGCGACCCGCTTCGCCTCGTCCACGTAGGCCAGTACGGCCGAGTGGTAGACGACGAGCGTCGCCCCGGACGGAGCCTGGGTGGCCACGCCAGCTAGATCGTCGAGGAGGTCGCCACGGTGGACTACCGGTGGCCGCTTGCGGGCCACCGCCACGGCTGCCTCCAGGAGCTCGGCCCGACCGGCCTCGCCCGGCCACAGGAGGCATACCAACCACGCCATGTCCTCCTCGCAGCCGACGTCGAGCGGGTCGAGGTCTATCCCCGCCCGCCAGACGACTTCCGGCACTCGTCCCGGGAGCGGGACGGGGCCAACTGCTCGGCAGTGTACCGTCGGGGCGTCAGGGTCCAGGCCGCACACGCGGTGGCCGTCGTAATCGTAGGAGTAGACGTCCGGGAGGAGCGTCAAGCCGGCGGACGCTCCGACTTCGAGGAGGGCGAGGGGCCCGGGGAGGGCCGCGAGGGCCGGCATCAGCACAGCGCAGCGCGCCGGCTCGTTGGTCTGGGTCCTCCGGGAGAGGATTACGCGCTTTAGATCTTCCGCCCTGGAGGTGACGAGTTCGCGCAGCGACGTCGGCTCCGGTGGCGCACCGAGGAGGTAGCGCGCCGAGGCGAACAACAGGTTGGGCTGTCGCTTCGGCTCCGGCAATTGCCCGAGGAACGAGAGCACTCTTTCGTCGGCCGCGACGGCGTACGCCAGCGCCTCGTAGTCGCGGGACCGCCCCTTGGCCTGTTGGCGCCCGAAAGCCCTGTAATCAGCCGCCGTATGGCTCGACACAGGTCGCAGTCGCCTAGCCGGTCAGGTGAGGGAGGTACAGAGTTTGGCGCTCGCCTTGCACGAGATTGGCTTGTCGGCCATACCGGACACCGGTATCACCATGCTCCCATGCGAGATGCCGGCCGGGACGATATCGCGGAAATCGAAAGTCCAGTATGAGTCTATGGGCAGCTTGGGCATGGTGAAAGGAGATGCCGTGTTGGTGAAATCACCTTTGTGGGGGCCCGAGTCTACGAACTTCCAATTCGAAGAGTTGGTCCGTGAGAAAACGAGATGGGAGGAAGGATGGCCGATAATGACGTTGTCGATCCAGATCATTTGTTTGAAATAGGCCTCGGGCACGCTGCAGTGCCCGGTCGTTATCAGCACGTCGTAGTGGTTGGGTGAGTGGTAAGTGTGGGACACGGTGCAGGTGCCCGGGACCTTGGCGGCGCTGGCCGCGCCCGTCGCCATACCGCTAACCGTTGACACGAGTGCGCTGAACGAGAGGAGGAGGATTAGCAAACGGCGCACTGCTTGTGTCTCCTTTTGGCTCGGGGTGCATGCGACGGTGTGCTCGCAACCTGTTCATACGCGCGAAGCCGCTAGGGCGGCGTAGGCTCGACAGACAGTCAACCACGTTCGAAGAGTGGTTGCCGCTCGCGGTTTGCCGAGAACCGGCGATCCGTGCGAGAGCCCGGCTCGCAATCAGCGGCCCCGATCAGCCAGAGCGTAGAGTACGCTCCCCGGATCGTGGCCGCACTGGAGGTTTAGCCGGTGGAACGGAATTGGAAGGATCTGCTGTTGCGCGAGTACAAGCCCGAACCGGCGGTGCATTTGGCCGTGCACGAGGTGCCCCGTGCATCAGCACCGGTGGTCGATGTGCACAATCATTTGGGCCGCCGCATGGACGTGAACGAACTGGTGGTCAGCGGGGACAAAGCCGACTGGCTGGTCAAAGACGTCGGGGCTCTCGTGGCAGAAATGGACGAGTGGGGCGTACAAAGTATTGTCAATCTCGACGGTGATTGGGGCGACAGCCTGGACGCCAACCTCGATCGTTATGACCGGGCGTACCCTGGTCGCTTCGCCACGTTCTGCCGCCTCGACTGGGACGAGTGCGAGCAACCAGGGTGGCCGGACCGCTTCGCCAAGAGCCTGCAGGGTTCGATAGATCGCGGAGCTGCTGGTCTCAAGGTGTGGAAGGACGTTGGCCTCCACGTCCGCGATGAATCTGGTGCCCTCGTCCTGTGTGATGATGATCGCCTGGGGCCAGTGTGGGAAGTGGCGGCGCGAGCGGAGTTGCCGGTCTTGATCCACATTGCCGACCCTCCGGCGTTCTTCGAGCCCCTGAGCGAGAAAAATGAGCGTCTCGAACAACTCCTGGTCCATCCTGAATGGCATTTTGCCGACCCGAAGTTCCCTCGTTTCCAGGTCCTCATCGACGCCCTGGAGCATCTGGTGGCACAGAACCCCGGCGTCACGTTCATTGGCGCTCATGTCGGTTGCAACGCCGAGGACCTGGCCTGGGTGGGGCGCATGTTCGACGCTTACCCGAACTTCTACGCCGACATCGCAGCCAGGGTCGCTGATCTCGGACGGCAGCCTCGAGCTACGAGGCAACTGATAATGAAGCACCCCACGCGCGTCCTGTTCGGGACGGACGCCTTCCCGCCCAAGCACCGCGCCTACGCCGGGTATTTCCGCTTCCTGGAGACTGATGACGAGTACTTCCCTTACTCGCATTCCGACCCCCCCGGGTGCGGGCGTTGGACGATCTCAGGGGTGTACCTGCCCGAAGAAGTGCTCGTCGATGTTTACGCAGGTAATGCTCGCCGCCTTATCCCGGCCCTTCGCGCTGACTAATCAAGCGACCGTTCCTCATTCGGCCCGCAGGACGTGTGCTACCCGAGTGTGCGCGGCCGACTGGCCGGGTACGGCCGCGATCAGGTTCGCCAGGATAAGCACAACGGGCACCACCAAGAGTGCCTTGAGAGGGAAGATGGACGTGCCGGGCACCCCAACCTCCGACGCAAAAATCTGCCATAGCCATCGCCCGAGGAGTACCCCGGCGGGCAACCCAACCACGAGGCCGATGGCGGCGAACGCCGAAGCCTGCCAGGCGACAGATGCGGCCACCTGCCGGGTAGAAAGACCGAGCGTCTTTAGAAGGGCCAGCTCCCGGCGCCGGCGCCGCACCGAGGTGACCAGTGCGTGCCCAATCATCGCCGCCCCGAAAAACGAGAGGATGCCGGCCAGGTAGAGCGGTGTCGCCTTTACCCCTTCGTAGCTTTTTACGTCCGTGGGCAGCATGGCCCTGGGCGTCATAATGCAGGCAACAGCTTCGCACCCCCCGCGGGCGGCTATGCGGGTGAGGGCCGCAACGCCAGCCGGGACGGCACGCCTGGAGAAGCGAAGAAGGACAAAGTTGTACCCATTCGGCCCTCCCGGAGTCTGTGCCATGATCCGTGACGTTGTTATCGCCCCCTCGCCCAGGTCAGTCGGCGTGAACGAGCCTTCACCGAACGACGGGAACACAACCTCGCCCACCACTTTGAGCCGGCGCGACTGAAGCCCCGCTCTCAAAGTGACCCAGTCTCCGAGCCGCGCCTCCAGTTGCCGCATTGTCTCAGCGCCCAGGCCAATCTCGCCCGGGCCGACCGGCCGCCGACCCTTTACGATCGTCGGGAACAACGACCCCCTCAGGCTGTCTATCCCGACTGCAGGGACCGTAACACCGTCAATGGAGACGTCACCGCCATACGCCCCCGCGGCGACTCCGGTGACGCCCGCCAGCTGCCTAGTCGCCGCCAGCACCTGTGCGCGGGACAAAGCCCCAAACTGGTCGTCTAGGCCGGCGTTCCAGGTCACCCCGTACAGAGCCGGAGTGGAGACCAGGCGGTCCAGGTTGGCCCCGAAGGTGACCGCTCCCACGATCGACGCCACTGCCAGGACGGCCCCGATAATAGCGCTTCGCACGGGCACGGTGGCCTTGCTTCGGCCCGACGCGATTGCCATACTCAGGCCGTTGACCGCCGAGGGGGGGAACCCGGCCCGGCCAAGTGTCTCCGCCCCGCGCCATGGCCTGGCGGCGACAACCCGGGCATCCGACTTGCCTGGTATGGAGGAACGAGATACAAGCCAGGCCACCAGCAGCGAAAGGCCGCAGAACATGATGACAAGCGCGCCAAAACCGAAACCGAGCACGGAAAAGTTGATAGCTAGACCAGGGCGAGGCTCGGCGAGCCGTGCGGCCCCGATGGGCATAAGAGGCGAGGCCATCGCGGCCCCGACCACCGACAAGAGTGCCCCGACCACGACCGGCACGGTGAGCCAGAGCATGGCTGTAGCCACTAGCTGGCCCTGGTCGAAGCCGAGTGCCCTCAGCGTTGGGTGTTCAACTGAAGAAAGCTGCACTTCGCGAGCCAGGACGTCGCCGATCGCCACCAAGGCGCCGATGGCCACAAATAGGGCAAAGAGTTCGAGGACGAGCCCGTCGGGCTTGATTGCCCGCTCCACGCGGGCGTAGTGCTGGGTAAGGTCCGCGACGAACAGTGCGTTCAATGCCCGCTGCCCACCGGCGGCGCCCCACGCCGCCGTGGTGGCCGCGTCAAAGGCAGAATGGCTGGCCCCCGGGCGAAGCTGCACGGCGACCCCGTCGAAGTTCGTTTCGGCCGGGGTATGGTGCGCCAGGTAATACGCGGGTGTGAGGAACAGCGTGGGAAGACCGTCGTTCGACGCCACCGGGACGACTTCGTCATATGACACGCCGATACCCGTGATAGTGAAGGTCAGCGGCTTTTCGTGACGCACAACCTGCGGGGCTGTGGCCGCCGAGGCATTGGTGTTGACGGCGAACATCTTGAAAGTGCTGCCGATGCGCAAATGCCAGCGCAGGGCCAAAGTCCGGTTGGCCGCCGCTTCGTAGGGCCGGCCGGGTCGCGGCATCCGGCCCGTCAGCAGCTTGAGGCTGTCGACCGTGTACCCGGCCCTCCCGTCTTCGCTGGCATAGGTTTGGACAAAGTTGGGGCCGCCAAGATCGAGCTGACCGGAGCGCGAGACGGCGAGTAATGATGGGCCGAAGAGAACACCACTCCGCTGCACCTGCGGCAGCGCCTCCACGTGCCGATAAAAGGTGTTGGTGGCCGGCGTGCCGGAATTTCCGGTGGAAATGAGGAAATCAGCCGCGTGTGTTGCGGTCAGGTACCGGGGGTAAGCGGTGTCCGTTCGCCGCGCTCCCGCATACGCCGTGAGGACCACACCCCCGGCGGTCCCGACCAGTAAGGCAATAACCACCGCCGACGTCCAGCGCCGTCTCAGTTGGGCGCGGCCGTAGGCCCAAGCTGGCCCGACAACTTGGTGGAGCGCCATGTTTTGGTCAGCAACTGCCAGGCTGCGTTGCCCCGCGAACGCAGGACGCGTTCTTTGCACGGTCCGTTGTCACTCTGTCCGCATCAAACACTTGCTCATTCATCCATGCCCAGCTTTTCGCGTCAAGGGTGCCACCTGGGCGCGGCAATGTGGTGCTGACACCAGAGGGTGCCCCGTCCGAGACACCGCACCTGCGGCCACGGCGGGATGCGACGTCACGGCCAGTCGTCAGTGGAAGCGTCGTCGTTGCTCGAGCTCCGCACCGGTGTGGGGAGCCCCTGGCGGAGCTGTCGGGAGGTTGGCCGTAACGGCATCCCGAACGAGCACCAGTGCGAGGTCGACGTCGGCGTCGCTACTTACGCCAACTTCGAGCCAATCGGAGCCGCTAGCCCGTAAGTTGATCCGCCCATCGGCGGCGAGGTCGGACCGGCGGGCCCGGATCACCGACTTCGTGAGCCTGACGTCGAGCGTAAATCGGGGAATTGCCGTTGTAAGTCGGCAGTGCTTAGCGGGCCGACCGCTCACGGACCACCTTGTAAGCCGCCAGGCCCGCCCGCAACCCATGCAGTTCGTCGGCGCTGATAAGGTCCGCAAGTGTCGCGTCGATCGAATCGGTCGCGGTTTGGATCGCGATCGCGGCGGCGAGGCCGCGGGCGGTCAGCCGTACGCCCATGCGCCGACGATCCTCGGGGTCGATGCGGCGCTCGAGATATTCTCGAAGCACGAGGGTGTCGATCAACTGGCTGGCCGCTTGTTTGCTCAACCCGAGCGAAGCGACGACGTCGGCCTGCGGACTGAACGCCGGCTCCGGCGTCCAGTGGTCTAACCCGGCCAGCACGAACGCTCCATTACGTGGAATGTCATCGCACCCAGCTCCGGCCAGGGCGTGCTGTACTGCCTCGCGGTACGCGTCGCGTGCCTTGCGCATTAATTGCGGTATTGGGACGTCCTCGTACCAAGGGCGGTCGCTCATCGACTCGGACGGAACTGCAGCTCAGGGCGCCGGTATCGACTGCTCCGCGTACTGCGCATCGAACGCCCGTTTGTAGCTTCCACGGGCGAGCCGCATCAGTTCCGGGATGGACAGGTAGGTGTCGGCTTTGGAACGGTCTGGCATCCCGACAGCATACATTACGAAACCAAGACTGTCAAGAATATGGACAGTCTATTCTCGGAACCGCGCTCTGCTCAACTCGCCTCAATGAGAGCTGTCTGAGCACTGTCTGTGCCCGAAACCCCTACGGCGTAGCAGGAATTCGAGGTGGCGCAGGAATAGCCGTAGAGCTCATTCAATGGGGATCTCGTGTTCGGGGTCAGGACTATCGTCCAGGTGCTGCCGTTGAGCCTCGCCAGAAGGGTCTTCGTCTCGGTGCCACTCGAGTTCATGGCATAACCAGCCGCGGCACAGGACGTCCGAGATCGGCACCAGACATAGAAGAAGTCGTTCAATGGCAGCGCCGTGTTGGGGCTCGGGGTTATCGTCCACATGTCCCCGCCGAGCGTTTCCACGAGTGTCTTTTGCGCGCCGGTGCTGCCGTAGTCGCCAACGGCTACGCACTCAGTGGAGGTGGAACACCGGATCCCGAAGAGCTCGTTCAATGGCGACGTTGTGTTCGGGCTCTGCGCCAATCTCCAGGTGCTGCCGTCAAAAGTCTCTATGACCGTGTGCGAGTTCATGCCCGTGGCATCGGCGGCGAAACCGACTGCCACGCAGTGGGTTGGAGATACGCACGACACCGCGTTCAGATAGTTGACCACGTAGGGAGAACTGGCGTCCGGACTTGTCATGAGGCGCCAGGTGCCATTGGTCTGCCTCTCAACCAGCGTTTTCTGAAAGCTCGCGGTACCGTCGTCGCCAACGGCCACGCAGCCATTGGGGGAAGTGCAGGACGTTCCCGAAAGGCTGCTCAACGCCGCCCTCAAATTTGGGCTCGGGCTGACCCGCCATGTGCCATGACTGAGGGTCTCGACCAGCGTGCGCCCCTTGGTGCCCATCTGGTTTGTGGCCGAGCCGACCGCAGTACAAATACGGGCCGAAACACAGGAGACCGCGTCCAGCGAGTCGATAAGGTACGGGGAACCTTCCATGGGGCTGGGCGTGACGCGCCATGTCCCCCGGCTCAAGGTCTCGACGAGTGGCCCCTGGAAAGCGCTGTTGCCGTTGTAACCGACGGCAACGCAGGAATTGGAAGTGGGGCACGAGACCCCGAAAAGCAAGTTGTCCAGCGGAGGATTCTGGGATGTGCCGGCCGTCCAGGACCCTCCAGACCGGCGATGCTCCGGCATTGGAACAGGGGATCCCCGAGATAACCGTGCACACAACGGCCACGGCGGCAACGGCCACTCTCGTTATGCGGCCGACGTCATGCTCGAAGCGGGCCGTCCTCAATTCTCGTAGCCTTGCGCCCGTTTACCGCACCGGGCGGGGCCGGGAAGGACGGTGGCGATCGCCCCCGCGCTGGTGAAACTGTTAGTGCCCGTGGCGGTGCCTCCTTCGCGACCAACGGCGCGGACGCCGGTACCGTCATATTGAAGGACGCATTTCCCCAAAGTTTCCCCGCCGCCCGTCGCGCCCCGAATTGGACGTCGAGGCCGGCGCTCTGCTCGCCGGCGCCGGCCTGGAGCTTGGCGGTCCGGTCTGCGATCCCGACCATGCGGACGTTGACGCTCGCCGAGTCACCGGCGGCACCTGACCCCCACCACAGAGTGGCTAAGGATCAAGTTCGGGCTCCTCAGGGAGCTCCGTTGGCGCTGCGAAGGCGCTCGAGGACCGAGGCTCGCACGAGTTCCGCAGGTATGGTCTCGGGGCCGGCGAAGGCCCCCCGTAACAAAAGGGACACCTGGGGATCTTGGGCCGCCATCAACTCGTCAAAGTATGCGCGGCGAGCCGACCGGTTATGAGCATCCTCGGCTTTGGCGACCGAAAGCACATCAGCTACGAGCCGAAGACGTTGCATCCGCTCCGAGCGTTCCGCTCCGTGGGCGGCAAAGTCGGATGGCTGGCGGGCTCCGGCCAGGATAAGGTCTCGCACGGAGCGGGCGTCCCTGAGCGCGATCGATAACCCCTGAGCGGCAATAGGGTCGTTGTAGCCGGCGGCGTCACCGATTAGCACGACGCCTTCGGCGAATGGTTGCGCAGTCCAGGTGTCGTCGCCGGGGAACGTTGCGCAGGGCCCAGCGGGTTTTGCTCTGGCAATCTCGTCGCTCCACGGCAGACAGGAAGCTCTGCAGGCCTCCAGAAAATGCTCCGTGGCTCCCGGACCGGAAAATCGGTGCCGGCATCAGCAAGCCTGGGCATGACGGGTCTCCGTTATGGCAACCGCGGGATTGACGATGGCCGGCAGCGCCGGCGTTCAGGGGAGTGCTCGGAGAAGAGATCGGACTGAAGAGGGGACGGTACCAGGAAACCACAAGCAGCTTCCCTGCGCCAGGAGGAGCACGCGCTGAACGTTGGAACCCCGTCCCCGGGTGCCTCGAGGTGAGATAATCTCCTCGTGCCGGCGCAAGCAGGCGACGCCCACGGGCCTGACTACGGCCTCTTGCAAGCCAAGTTGCTTGGGCCGTTCGCCATCTCTCTCGGAGACAAAAGAGCGGGCCCTGGCCCCGTCCCACGGCCAAACGCCTGTGCGAGCTCCTGTTAGTGAGCGCCGACCGGCGCATCAGCCGGGAAGCGGCATACGCTGCGATTTTTCCCAGACTGAACCGTCCGGCCGCTTCGCACGGGCTCTCGGCCGCTTTATCGTACGCCCGTGCCGCTCTAGCAGGCTTGGGTCTCGATGCCCCTACTCTTCTCCAAGCCGATCGGAACTACATTTGGGTAAACCCGCGCTGGCAGATCGAAATCGACCTCGAACTCCATTGGGAAAGGTTAAAGCGGGCCATGAGCGCGGCAGCGGGGCTCGAGCGAGACGACCTGCTTCTGCAAGCGCTGGTAGACGAAGGCACGCTCCTCGAGGACGAACCCTATGCGGATTGGGCGCTCTTCCCGAGGGAACATCTGGAAAGAGCCCGGCAAGACGCTCGCCTGGCCTTGGCCCGAGACCGGGCCAGAGGGTGGGGGCGCAGCACGGCCGAAGCGGTGGCTGAGGCGTGGGAGGCGTGCTTCTCTCACGACGCGACGTCAGAAGAGGCCGCGTCCGCCCTGATGCGTCTGTACGCGGTTCAACTGAGGTGGGCCCTGGTCGAGGGCACTTATCGCCGGTGCCGAGCCGCCCTCGAGGAACTAGGCCTCAGGACATCGCCGGCGCTGGAACGCGTGCGGGCCGGAAGTGGCCTGGCCGTAACGCCGGAGGGAGGGGCTGGTTCTCTCGCGCTCGCAAGCCAGCCCGACAGAGAGCGCGACCGACGGCTTGTGACTTGCCTCTTCATAGATCTCGCGCTGCCGTTGGGGGCCGGCGAGCTTGGCGCAGAAGAACTGAGCGACCAGGCCGGAATTGTTTTGGCCGAAATGGTTGGTCACGTGGAGTCTTTTGGCGGCACTGTTACGGCCGTCTCGGGCGCCGGCCTGGTCGCCCTCTACGGAGCGCCGGTGGCGCACGAAGACGACCCTGAACGTGCTTTACGGGCGGCTTACCTGTCAATGGCTGCCGTCGTGTCGAGCCCCAATGGCTTCTCAATGCGCGCCGGTGTCGAAACTGGCCAAGCGGTGGTGGGTGGGCTGCTCGGCGGCAGTCCCCACTTCGGTGCCTTCGGCCAGGTTGTAGTGACGGCGTCGGCGCTGCAGTCCATGGCGAAGTCCGCCTCCGTACTCGTGGGCCCAGCCACCCATGCTGCTACCGCACGGCTATTTGATTGGGGCCCAACAGAGGAGGTGACAACTGTCACCGGGGCCAAGCCTCTCTTGGCTCGTTACCTCGACCGGCCCAAGGCACGGCCAGCCGGGCAAGCTGGCCGTCGAGGCCAAGCAGGACGAGTACCTGTCGTAGGACGAGAGCCGGAGCTCAGCCAGCTCCGGGCAGCCTTGAAAGAAGCGGTCACCGGGACAGGCGGCGCGGTGTTGATCGCGGGTGAACCTGGACTGGGCAAGACCCGTCTTGTCCAGGAATGCCGCAAACTGTTCATTGCCTGGGCCGGCGCAGCCTCTGGCCGCTTGCCCCTGTGGCTCGAGGGGCGGGCGGCGTCGTACGATGCTTCTCGCCCCTTCGGCCTCTTCCGGCAGTTGCTGGCCGGCTGGGTCGGCGTCGCGCCTGAAGAGAGCCCAGACGTCGTGCGCGCCGCTCTGGAGAGGGCGTTACAAGCCGTTTTCGGCAACGAGGCGGCAAACGAGCCGGCCCAACTGTTGTCGGTCCCCTTGGGCATTACTGACGATAAAAGCAGCTCGGTGGCACAGTTGACCCCGGAGGCATTGCAGCACGCCATTTTCGGATCGGTCCGTTCCGTCGTCTCCCGGCTGGTTGCCTACGGGCCCACCGTGCTGGTCTTGGAGGATTTGCATTGGGCCGATCCCACGTCGCTGCGGTTGACCGAGGAGCTGGTGACCATCACCAAAGAAGGTCCCCTTCTGCTGGTGATGTCCTGTCGGCCCGAACCCGATCCCGGCGTCTCGGCACTAGAAAGGACTATTGACTCTGACCCGAGCCTCCGGTTGCGGCGGGTCCAGCTTTCTCCCCTGATCAAAGAGGCCGAGCGCGACCTCGTCGTGAGCCTTCTCAGCGGGAAAACGGCAGAGCAGGTTATAAACGCGGTGCGACAGGGCTGCGCCGGCAACCCCCTCTTTATAGAAGAGCGCTTCTCTTCGATGCTCGAAACTGGTGCCTTGGCCAAGGCCCAGTCCGGATGGCACATCGACCCCGGCATTTCGGTGGAAATCCCTGAAGCTATCGAGCGCCTGTTGCGGTCCCGGGTCGATCGGCTCGAGCCGCCCCCTCGTGAAACCATTTTTGCCGCGTCAGTGCTAGGACCGGAGTTTGGCGCTAAAGCGCTTAGGGCGGTCACAGATCTCGGAGGCGTGTTTGAAGGCGCAGTCTCGGAGCTCTGTTCGGCCGGCTTATTGGTGGAGTGGCGAAATGGGCCTGAAGCGTCATATCGCTTTCGCCACAGCCTGATCCAGGAGGCCACCTACAAGGGCCTGCTCCGCGACGACCGCAGGCTTCTGCACGCCCGCGCCGCTTGGGACCTGGAGACCTCCTCGGCCGAGCGGCTCGACGAAGTGGCGACCGTGCTTGGCCACCACTTCGACCTGGCCGGAGAGCCTGGACGGGCGGCCCACTATCTGGAAATGGCCGGTGACCATGCCGCATCGGCGTTTGCCAACGACGAGGCGGTCGCGTCCTACCGCTATGCGCTGGACCTACTAACCCGTGAGGAGCTCGACTCTGCCGGCCCGACCAGCGGCAGTACGCTCAGAGCCCAAACGGAAATCCGGGGCAAGTTGGGGACCGTCCTTGTGCTAACCGGCCACTACGCAGAAGGCAGTGAAATGTTCCAGGACGCCTTGGCCGGGGTGGACGCGGATGACCGGATCCGAGCCGCTCGTCTCCACAACCGCCTGGGATGGGCCGAGCTTGACCGCCACGAGTACGTCGCGGCCGCCAGGGCCTTCGAGGCCGCCTCGACAAGTCTTGGCCACGCCACCCGAGACATGGGCCCAGAAATCCTTGACCTCTGGATCGAGAGCCAGCTAGGACAAGCAGAGATCCACTATTGGCAGGATGAACCCGACCAGTTGGCGGCCGTGTTGGCGATCGTAGGTCCTTGGTTCGAGGCCGAGGGCGTCCCTGTTCACAGGAAAGCGGATTACCTCGAGGCGCTCGTGCTATGGCAGCTAACTGACCGACGCCACCGCGTCGATGACGAGGTACTCGAAAATCAAAAAAAGGTACTGATCGCGAAACAAGAATTCCCTCGCGCCGCCGGCTATCGGGGGCGACCTGCGGAGGTAGACGTCGCATGGGCGGTTTTCAACGTTGGGTTTTGTTCACTTTGGTACGGCGACCTCGACGGTGCCGAAGATAGTCTTACAGCCACACTGAGCACCGCCCAGCGCACGGGGTCTGCTGGGATGCGCGCTCTAAGCCTGTCTTACTTAAACCTGGTCGCGCTTCGTCGGGATGACTCAACCGCAGTGGGCCTGTTAGCGCCCCAAGCCATAGAGGCGGCCTACGCCGCCTCGAGACCTCAATATGCTGCTACCGGCCAGGCCAGCTTGGCTTGGCTGGCCTGGAAGACGGGTCGTCACGACGAGGTGGAGGCTCTGGCCCGAGAGGCCCTGGGTTCGTGGCCCGCAACTAGCTGGCAGCCCTTCCACTGGGTCTGTTTGTGGCCCCTCATTGCCGTGCGGTTAGAAAACGGCGAGGTAACCCAAGCGGTCGAAGCTGCCCGTCAGCTACTCCAGCCTCCTCAGCAGCGGCTGCCGGACGAACTGGAAGCTGAAGTGCAGGCCGCCATTGAGGCGTGGGAACATGGACAACTGGAGCGCGCCAGGAAGACCCTGGTCAAGGCGCTTGAACTTGCCCAAGAACTACGGTTCGCCTGACCAGAACGGCTTGCGTCTGTCTCCGAACTGGCCCCACACTGTGCCAGCCTGGCGAGCGTAGTGTGCTCAATCGCGGTTAATGTCCCAGGATGCCTCAGGCGGCGGGCCGTGTGAACACAGGGTGAAGGTACCGACGCGCCCCGTGGCGCCCTTGATCTACCGTCTCGCCCTGCTGGGCGTCGTCCTCGTGCTTGTCGTCATCGCGTACTACCCGTTTGGGTGGGACCCTCCGCGCTACGTCACCAATGGCGTCACGAGGAGCACGGACGGCTACCTGCGGTTTGCCGAGATGAACAACGCTCGCACCCAGGGGACACCGGCTTGGCTGCCATCGGTGCGGAGATTCTGGTGTCGTCGACGTTCGAGTGGTGTTCCAGCCGCGCTCGGCCGACGAGAGCGCACCCATCATGATGCTGGCCAGCAATTTCTGGCACACTGACTTCGCCATTGGCCAGGATGGCTCAGTCCTGTTGGTGTGGGTGCGTCATCCCGGTACAGATGCCAACGGTGACCCGCCGTTCGGGGTCGGCGGGGTGGTCCACGCGCACCAGTGGAACGTGGTTGACGTAATGCTCGAGCACGACCAGCTCCGCGTCGACGTCGACGGGTCCACGCAGCTGCTCGTGGGCCTGCCGGCGCGTTCGGTGAAAGTCTGGGGCCCGGGCCAGATCGCCCTGGGCAACCAGGTCCACGGGGGAGGCGCCTGGCAGGGCAACATCCGCCTGGCGTCGGTGACCACACCCGGATTTAGTGTTAATTATGTACTGGCCGGCGCATTATCGGTCCCGCGGCGGTACTTCTACTTTCCGGACCACGTCATCCCCTTTCCGCCCTCCGACCAGGACTGGCTGGATTTTTCGGCCGACATGTTGTCCTTTATCCCGGTCGGCTTCCTCATCGTCTATTCCCGCCGACCGCCAGTGCCTGCCGTACCTGCCGCCTTGTTGTCCACACTCGTTGTCGTTGTCCTGGCCGCCGGGAAGTTCTTGTTCCACGGCCGGCACACCTCGGTTGTGATGGTGGTAATGGAGGCCATAGGAGGGTTGTTGGGGGTACTGCTGGCATGCCAGTTGCAGCAGCTCAAGCGAGGCGCGGTCGCCAATTAGTTCTATGTGCCCATTAGGTGGCTGCGGTTAGGCCGACTCGATGAAGGCCCTGAACAGGGCCTGCTGCGTAGGGTCTTCATCGTAAGTGTCCTCCGGGTGCCATTGCACGGCAGCGAAGAACCCCGTGGCGCCCGGCAGGTCGAGCGCCTCGATAGTGCCGTCGCCGGCCTGGGCCTCCACGACCAAACCTTGGCCTAGCTTGGCCACGCTTTGATGATGGTGGCAGGAAACGACGAAAGGCTCTTCACCGAGTAATCCTCCGAGCCGGGAACCCGGTTCGATGGCCACCTGGGTACGGGCGCGGTGGCTTGAACCGATGTCTTGGTGCAAGGTCCCCCCGCAGGCGACGTTGACGACTTGCGTCCCTCGGCAGATGGCCAGCAAAGCGACGCCTTCGTCGACGGCCCACCGGGCGACGGCCAGTCGAAGGCATCCTGCACCCGGTCAACGTCGTAGATAGTGTCCGTCGCAGGCTCCTCGCCGTAGAACGACGGGTCGAGGTCGCCGCCACCGGGCAACAAAACTGCGTCAGCCCAACGAAGTTTGGAACCAATGTCGGCGTCAACCTCGGGCAGCACGACCACGAGGGTCTGGGCCCCGCTGTTGGGCACGACGACGAACAGTAGCAACCTCCGAGGGTTACTGATGAACCCGGCCGCCGGTTACAGCCGGTGCCGGTACGTTGACGCTATGGCTGGGAGGCCCGATGGTCATGGTTTCGTGTGCGACAAGCACTCGCTCGGGGATGCCGCCGTCGCCGCTACGCACCTCCACGTGCTCCTCATGCCCCGATATCCCGGGACGCCACGCGAGTACTGGCAGCAGCGCGTCGTCGAGTGGCCCGACGGCCCCAGAGGTAATGCAGAGGCGGTGGCGGCCACGTCAACGTCGTTTGGCGAGCTACCTCGTCCTTAATGGTCCCGGCTTTGCACCGGGGGTCGATTGATCAAATTGGAGGCGGGCGAACGGCGTGGTTCACTGAAACACGCTCGCCACCCTCGAAGGAGCGGATTACCGCCTCTGCTAGTTCTATAGCCCGGCGCCCGGCGCGAGCCGGCACGGGTGGTGGCTGACCGGACCGCAGCGACATCAGGAGGGCGTCGGCATGCTTGTCGAACGTCCGGTGGAATTCCCGGTCGAAATCGTTGAAATACCCTGGTTCCCAGACCTCGCGCGTCTCGTTCCCGGCTCGGCTGAACGTGAGCCGTTTTACCGTGTCTTCGACCAGGGCCCTGCCTTCGGTACCGTTCAGTTCCAAGAAGTGCGTCGAAGGATAGGCATACGACGAGTCGTAGCTGCCGACCATGCTGCCAACGGCACCATTAGAGAACTCAAGGGCGACGGCAAGAGTTGTGTACACTCCGCGGGTCTTATTGGTCATCTGCGCCATTACGGACTTGATCGGGCCACAAAGGAACTCCAACATGTCGAAACCATGGCACTGAGTCTCGATCAAATTGGCATGCGGGTGGGAGCTGGAGCCCGCCTCTCCGCCGAAGCGCCACGTCGCAAATACCAGGTCGCCCAGTTGGCCGGCCTGGACCAAGTCGTGTGCTCGTCGAACCGGTTCGGCGTACCTATGGTTGAAATTGATAGCGAAAAACAGCTGTTCTGCTTCGGCTGGCCCTAATAAGGCATCGGCTTCCCGCACGCTGAAAACGAGCGGTTTTTCGGCCAGGAGGGGGACGCTCGCCTCGATAACCTCGAGCGTGGCATGGAAATGCTCTTCGTTAGGCAGTGACAGTGTCACCAAATCGGGAGATTCTACTGAAAACATGTCTTCTATGGAGGTGTAGGGGCGCCCGCCCCACCGCGACGTCCGGGTTTCGGCGCGGTCCAAATGCCGGGCGACGACTGCACAAAGTTCGGCGTCCGGATGGGACGAAAACACTCGCGTATGGTGCTCGCCCCACCGCCCGGCACCAATCACTGCCACCCGGGTCCGCCCCTCCTGGCCTCCATCGGCAGAGGTTTGCGCCCCGGTCACAGAGCCAGTTTCTGAGTGACGACCACCTTCCCCGACTCCCCAGAGAGGAACGTCTCGAAGGCGTCGGCGACGTCGGCCACGTCAAAACGGTGGGTGATCACACGGGCCACCAGTTCGCGGTTGGCTCGGAGTAATTCGAGGTTGCGGGGCATTTCATCGTAATGGAAGTACTCGCTTCCGAGCACGGCACGCTCCGGTGAGATGAGGTCGTCCGTTACCGCCAGGTCCAGCGTTTCTCCGTGGCCGACGCACACAAGGACACCTCTTTTTGACAAGCCTTGTACCGCGGATTGGCGTGCGCTGCGCTTACCCGTCGAGTCAAACGCCACGTCGCTCGGCTCGAGCGAAGCGACCACCTCGGGGTCCGAGGCGTCGACCGCCTGTGCACCAAAAGACGCCGCGTAATCCCGACGCCAACGCGAGACGTCACTGATGCGCACGGCGAACTCCGGACCGAATACCAGCTTGCACATCACCAGCAGCCCGAGGCCAATGGGACCGGCACCGGCGATATAAGCCGACTCGATGTCCGGCCGTACGAGCTTCGCTCGGGAGATGGCGTGGCCGCTCGTGCCCATGACGTCGAGGAGCATGGTCGCTTCGGCCAGGTCGAGATCGCCGTCAACAGGAAAGAAATTGCTCTCGTGCACCACCTCGTAGGGCCCATAACCCCCATCGTGAGTAAAGCCCATATCGGCCCGCTTGGCCAGGCATTGGTTGGTAAAGCCGATACGACAGCTCCTGCACTCTCCACAGTAGTCCATTAAGAAGACGACTCCAGGCGTGCCTTCTTTCACTCGAGTCCCTGGCCCGCGTTCAATCACTACACCGGCGGCCTCGTGGCCCGGGGTCACCGGCGACCCCCCGAAGTACTGGGGACGGTCGGTGCCACATATCGCATTCGCGCCCACCGCGAGGAGTAGTTCGCCTTGGTTGGGCGAGGGGGCTCTTCGCTCCTCAAAGACAATTTTGCCATTCCCCAGGAACTTTGGCGCCACGGCCGCCTTGCCAGGCATCAGGAACCCTCCCTTACGTCAAGGCCACTGCATCGAGGGTGCCGATGATAGCCTCTCCCCGTTGCGCTCCTGCAGTTGGCCCGGTCAGCCCAGAAAAGCATTGACCGCGCTGACGAACTCCGTATAGTCCTGGAACAAGAACGCGTGCCCGGCGTCGGGATAGAGGTGTACCTTTGCGTCTTTGATCGCAGCAGCTAGCAGGCTGGCGTTCTGGACCGGGTCGAGGGCGTCCATGGTCCCGTCGGCGACGAGCGCGGGACGCGGATTTGTGAGACCTCCCGACCGGCTGGATCCTTGCCCTGGATCCACTGGGTGACCGCGCTGCTTTGAGCCAGTAGCACGGCCGGCGGAGGGGAGTAGACGTTGGCGTAAGCAAGTATGCCGAGCCCGTATGCCCGCTCCGCTGCCGCTTGCCCAGGTGGGAAGAGCGCAGAGAGGACAACCCTGGGGTCAGGGCTGGCCAGTTCGGCCGCCGCGCTAGCCGGGACGGGGCGAGCCTTGCCATTGCCGACTTGGGTCGCGGCCAGGACTAGCTCGCTCACCTGGCTCGGGTGGAGGACCGCCAGAGCCTGGGCGGTCATTCCCCCCATCGACCAACCGAGGACGGAGACTGGTCCGAGGCGGAGAGCAGTTAGCAGAGCGCTGGTTTGGTTGGCCATGGCGTCGATTGTCAACGTGCCAGGGACTCGGGACGTCTGGCCCACTCCGGAATTGTCCAGCATTACGACCGTGTGGGCCTGCGCCAGCTCGTCGATGAAGTCCGGTGCCCAGTTGTCCAGCGAACCGGCATAACCCATGATCAGGAGCAGAGGGCTACCGGTCCCGATCTCGCGGTAGCCCACCGTGCCGTCCGTGGTGTGGGAGACCCGCGTCGGTGCGGTGAGTATGTTGGCCGGCGCCGCCGCCTGGCCGGTCAGGCCATGCACGCGAGCGGGTGCAGCCAAGATCGCGGCTCCGGCGATGCTGGTCCCGGTAACTGCGGCTAGCGCCGACATGATGGCCACGCCGCCGGCCGCAGCGACCGACCGAGCACGTGACCGTCTGCCCGTCCTGGCTAACGCGACTCGTAAGCGGCAAGCAATGAGTGGCACCGGGGCACCCCTTTCCTGTTCGTGTGGCCGCGGGCCGCCTGGCTCCGCCGCCCTCCGGTAGACAGGCTACCGGCACGATCGGGGCGGGTCGGGGGCACAGCCGGGCCACCGGTCCCCTTCCCGGCTGTGATGAAGGCTCTCCCGCCAGCCGGCCGCTAACCCGTGGGCGGTAGCGACGGCGCCGGTGCTGCGCGTGGCAGGATGAAGTCGTCGATCTCAGTCCGTCCAGACCCAGTCGCGGATTTCGGGCTGGTCTTCCAGGTGTTCGTGAGCGTAGGCCACCGATTGTGGAAAGCGAACACCACCGGTTTGTCGGCAGTGAACAGCTCTACGAACTCTTCCGTAGACATGGCGGGGCGGTGGTGCCGGTAACGCCTTTGGCCTCGCCGAATGGTTTGTCGCTTTTTGGGCGCGGTTCTGCTTTTTGGGCGCGGTTATTCTTTCTGGGCGCGATAATGTAGAAAATCGACAGAAATCGCGCCGAGATACGGGAGTCGCGCCCAGAAAGGGCAATCTTGCGGGCGATCTGGTCCACGGGGACACTGTCAGCTTCGAATGCGCCACATAGAGTATTGAAAAAGAGGACTGACAAAAAATGATAGGGAGTATGGGCCCGGACGGAAGTCGCCCCGGCGCGCCTTGGCGCTGCGGTACTAGCGAAACGCCGGCACGACCTCCTCCCGCAAGAAGCGCAGTGTTTTTTCATCAAATGGGTCGTCGAAGTGCATGATGCAGTGTGATATCCCGATATCGGCGTACCGGCGCAGCTGAACAACCACTTCGCTGGGCGTCCCTATCAGCCACAGGCCTCGTTGAGCCTCGATATCTTCGCCGTACCGAGCGGCAGTCCGTGAGAATATTTCTTCCGCGGCCTCGTGGCTCGACGATAGAGCGAGATCTGTGTGTAATGACAACTCGATCTCGTCGAAGTCTCGGCCAACGTCCTGGCACATTTTCCGAAGTATCGTCGCACGTTCCGCAACCCGTTCTGGCGCCCCGTACATATTGGAGCCCGTAGCGTGCTTGGCCGCGATGTGGAGCGCTTTGGCGCCGACTCCTCCGACAATTATGGGTGGGTGAGGCGACTGCAGGGGCTTTGGTGCGCAAGGGGCATTGTCCACCCGGTAGTACTGGCCCACGAAACTCGTGCGTGGTTGAGCCCAAAGCGACTTCACGATCTGGAGCGACTCGTCGAGCCACGCGTAACGCTCCGAAAGATCCGGGTAGGGGAGCCCGTATGCTCTGAACTCGCGTTCGCCCCACGCGGCACCGATGGCCAGCTCGAGCCGGCCCCCGCTGATGTGGTCGACCATCGTGGCGCTCTTGGCCAGCGTCACCGGGTCCCGGTACAGGTTCCCAAACGTGAGCGCACCGAGGCGCACCGTCGTCGTAGCATCGGCCATTGCCCCCAGAGTCGTCAGAGTCTCGAACCGGGCGCCGTCGTCGGGGCCCGAGGCGGGCAGCAAGTGGTCCGAGTTCCAGACCGTGTCGAAGCCCAGCTCCTCGACCAATTGCACGGCCTTTCGGTACCTGTCCCAGGTCGTCCGCTGCGGCCGTAGTTGGATACCGAAACGAAATGGCCGGGCGCGCGTCCACATATTTCCTCCTTGTGAGCCAAGGCCACCATTGTCGCGGTACGAGCCATACAGGCCAAGTGCGATGTCGCGTAGCCGAGTGGTCCTGGCTTGAACCTACTGCCCACCTCTTGGTTGGGGCGTACAACGCCGCCGTTCGAGGTGACCAGCGTCTCGTCCGGGCACGCGAACAACCGGTACAGTACTCATCGCGGTGCTGTTACGACGTCAAGGACGAGGTGACACGATGTCAACAGTGATCGACTACGCGGAGCCGGGCGCCCTGACCAGCCTATCCGGTGCTGCGGAGGAAGCGCTGGTTCCGGTGGCCCACGAGGCCGTCGCCATCTGTTCGCCGGTCCATGGCCTGGTGCTGCAGCCAACGGAGGCCGAGAAGATTGGCTTGCCCCCTGAGCGGCTGGCCGAGAACCAGATCAGGCCAGCGGCGAAGATCGTGGCTGTGTTGTGCGCGCTTGGAACGACGCCCTTGAGCATGCCCCGCGACGCTGACCAGCGAGTGGTGGGGACGTGCCGGCATTTCGCCGTGCTGAGTTGCGCGCTTTTGCGCTACCGGGGTATCCCCGCTCGAGCACGTTGCGGGTTCGCCACCTACTTCCAAAAGGGCCAGGGCCTCGACCACTGGGTCACTGAGTACTGGGAGGAGCACAGATCCACGTGGGTGCGCGTCGACTCGGAGATCTTTGGCCTAGAGCTCCTGCCTCACCCTGAGGAGCTAGAGCCCGGTGAGTTCCTTTCTGGAGGAGAGGCATGGACTGCCTACCGGGAGGGGAGGATCGACGCGTCGAGTTTTGGCGTCTACGGGACTGACAATTGGGGACCAGGCGAGATCCGAGGGAACCTGGTGAAGGACCTGGCCGCACTGAACAAGCTCGAGATGCTGCCCTGGGACGTGTGGGGCCGTATGCAAGCGGCCTACAAGGACCAAGCGGGCACCGACTACGACGAGCTCCTCGATGAGGTGGCCGCCGCGTGCGCCGCGGATGAACCAGCTGTCCTCACCAATCTTTACGCCCGTGACGAATTGCGCGTACCGTCTGAACTGGTTGCCTGATAAAGACAAGCCCGCCGATTTGGAGTCTCGGCGGCCTGCCCGTGCCTTGTACGTCCGAGCCACGGGTTGGGCGCTCCCGTCCCCTTCGACCTGCCGCCGGCAGGCTGCTCTCAGCTTCCGCAGGGTTGGTTGCCAGTCCGGCGGTTGCTCCTCTGATGTAGGCGACGACGCTCGCCGCAGTGCTCTTCATGGCGACCTCCGCAGTGGTGGCGATCTCACCTCAGATTGTCTGCTCAGGGTCATCGCCGCAAGCGGCCTCGAGGGGGCGTGG
The DNA here is from genome assembly GCA_963749305.1 of uncultured Acidimicrobiaceae bacterium. Lineage (GTDB taxonomy): Bacteria > Actinomycetota > Acidimicrobiia > Acidimicrobiales > Palsa-688 > Fen-671. Next base: position 229,385 of record CAVVMN010000004.1, on the reverse strand, counting down.
CCATCTCGATGCCCGACACAACGACGAAGGCTGGGCGCACGACGCTGTACGCCCAGCCTTGTCCCTTTAGAATGTGTGTTCCAGTTGCCAGTTACTACTTGACGAACGGGATGCCAACCAGGTGGTCGTAAGCAACAAAACCGTCGGTATTGCCTTTTGAGTCTGTATAAAACCCGACGATTTGGCCGTTGTTGTTGAGCCCATTGACCACCGTGCTCCCGACGCCATTGGGATCACTGATGGTCTTGAGGGTGCCTCCGCTATAGATGAACCCGTAGGTCTGTTTGTGCTGCCCTACGTACATCCCGACCGCTGCGCCCTCGTCGTTGAGGCCGAAGATCTCGGTCGTGGTCGACCCTGGCACCGATATGGTCTTCCAGGCGGAGCCTTGCTTGATGAAGCTGACGACGTTGCCGTTGGCCTCAGTGTAGAAACCTGCCACCGTGCCATGGTCGTTTATTGCCGTTGCCGTGGAGCTGGCGGCCCCAGGGGGGTTTATGGCCGTGAACGCCCTGGTAACCCGGTCCCAGATGTAGGCATGCGAATTGTTCTTGGAGTCGTTGTAGAAACCAGCTGCCTGTCCGTTGTTGTTCAGGCCGAGGAGCTGGTTCACCGGTGGTTTCGATGACGTCAGGGGATCGCTCACAGAAGACGCAACGCCGCCCTCGTCGAGGAAACCGTAGTTGGCCCCGGACGGGAGAGCGTAGAAACCGACGGTGTTGCCCCAGTCGTTTATCGCCGTGACCTGGGTCTGCTGGGAGCCGACGAAGTTCTCGTTGCTAAAGGTAGTCCCGCTGTAGGGGTTTACAGTGAAGCCCTTGTTGGGGTGTGTGGCGGCCGGAGAGCCACTGCCGAAGTACCCCGCAATGACGCCGAAGTCGTTCACGCCGAGGAGCTGGTTGAAGGTCGGGTCGGCCGAGTCGCCGAGCGTGGTGAAGCTGTAGTGGCTCGTCGCGTCCGAAAGGGCGATCATTGTAGGCGCGGCCGACGCGGCGGCGGCGGCGCCGGGAACGAGCAACGCTCCGGCGGCGATGGCGAGGGCGAAGCGGGCGCCCGAGGCCTTATGCGAGCGGAGATGAGCAATGCGCTGGGCTCGCCGAGCTTGGCGCTGGTTGTCTAGGGTGGTCATTGGGGTGGCGGGCATGGCAGTTCCTTTTCGAGAGAGGTTGACTTGACTACAGCTGAGCCTCCCAGCGGCCGGGGGTGAGGCTTGGTCCTGGGAGGGTCTGCTTGGTGGGACCCGCAGAGAGACACGGGCCCGAGCGGCGTGCGGTTCAAAGGTCGGCGAGAAATTTTCGACTGTCTTCTTGTGGCGCAAGAGACCCGGGATTGAGGGCAGAACAGCCAGCCCGGCCCGCTTCCACTGGGGCCCCTGGGTGCAGTCCGCGCTTCTGGGCGCGTATGTTGCTCGATTCACTCAAGAAATACGCCGAGATCGAAAAAGCGCGCCCAGAAGGACCGCCCCCCTGAGGACCGCCCCCCTGAGGACCGCCCCCTGAGGCCGCCCCCGCGGACCGCCCCCTTAGGACCGGCCCAGCGCACCACGCCCGAGGACCCAGCTCGCGCCCTCGGCAGGCGCCCAGGCCAATGCGCTGGCTCCGAGCCGATGGACCGGGACGCCACGAAGTGGTCCCGCCCCGTCCAGTCCCTGGACGCCCCGATGACCGATCCTGTAGTGTAATGGCCATCAGATGACTGTTTCGTGCGTTTAATGGTCCTGAAACAATGAAAGCGCTAAAGTTGTCCCTGTGGAGGGACGCCAACCGGAGGCCGCCGCCACCCGGCCGCTGCCGACCGGGGACGGACGGGTCGGTGGCCCGTGACACCCCGGGCGTCGTACGTCGTCCGTCGCCTCCTGCTGACGGTCCCGATGCTGCTCTTTATGAGCATCCTCGTCTTCCTGGTCCTCCACCTCGTCCCGGGCGACCCTGTTCGGGCCATGCTCGGGATCCAGGCCACGCCTCAGTCGATTGCGGTCGCCCGCCGTCAGCTCGGCCTCAACCTTCCGATCGTCGAGCAGTACTTGCGCTGGCTCGGCCAGGTGGCCCACCTCGACTTTGGACGTGACTACGCCAGTCAGCGACCCGTAACCAGCCTGATATCAGCGGCACTGCCGGTAACGCTCGAATTGACAATACTTACGATGCTGGTGACGGTGGCCATCGGCGTCCCACTCGGCATCCTGGCCGCCACTCGAGGCCCGTGGGCGTCGGGGCCCGTGGGCGGCTTGGTCGTCGCCGGCGTGGCTATCCCGAATTTTTGGCTTGGCCTTTCGCTAGTTATCGTCTTCACGGGTCATTTCAAGCTGCTCCCGCCGTTCGGTTACGTCGCATTGACGGTTGACCCCGTGCAGAACCTGAGGCACATCATTTTGCCTGTGGCCGCCCTCGCCCTGGCGCAGGTGGCCTACTTGGTGCATACCACCGAGGGAGCGATGCGGGCCGCCCTCAGCTCGCCGTCGGTCCAGTTCCATCAGGCCAAAGGCCTGAGACGACGGACCATCGTCTACCGCCGGGCGCTGCGCAACGCATCGGGCCCGATCGTGACCGTGATCGGGCTGCAGTTTGGCTACTTATTAGGCGGGGTCATCGTTATCGAATACCTCTTCGGTCTCCCCGGCCTCGGTCAGCTGATCGTTAACTCCATCAACACACGTGATTACACCGTCGTGCAGGCGGGCGTCCTGGTGGTTGCCACCCTGTTCATCCTCGTGACCCTGCTCGCCGACCTTGCCGCCGCCTGGCTGGATCCCCGGATCCTGGACACGGAACGCTGACATGGCTGTCATCGACCCCGCTCTGCTCAGGGCCAACGTCCCGTCGGTTCGGGCCGAACGCACCAAGCGTGTGGCCGGTTGGTTCGGCGGGCCCGCCGGGCTCGTCGGTGTAGGACTGCTGAGCGCGCTGGTCGTCCTGGCGCTCGTGGGCCCTCTATTAACCGGCTATTCGGTCGTGGCCATCAACCCGCTTTCGGTGATGCATAGCCCGAGCGCGGCCCACCTTTTCGGTACTGACGACCTGGGACGAGACGTATTCACGCGGGTTATGTACGGCCTGCGCACATCGCTAGCTGTAGCGGCGGGGTCCGTGGGCGTGGCCATGGTCATCGGGCTGCCGATAGGCCTGACCGCTGGTTACGTCAGCGGGCACGTGGACCTTATTTTGATGCGCGGGATCGACCTCTTGCTGTCATTCCCGGCCTTACTGCTGGCCATTGTGTTGCTGACTATCTTGGGCGCGGGTGAGGGCGTCACCATCCTCGCCATTGGCGTTATCTTCGTGCCCATTATCGCTCGCGTCACCCGGTCGGCGGTCGTAGTAGTGAGAGGCATGCCGTACATAAGCGGAGCTCGCGCCCGGGGCGCGAGCCACGTGCGTGTACTGGTAGGGCACGTCATCCCCAATAGCCTTGCCCCCGTCATCGTCCAGGCCAGCGTTCTCACCGGCTTCGCCATCCTCATTGAGGCGTCGTTGGCCTTCCTCGGTCTCGGGGTACAGCCCCCGACTCCTGACTTAGGCGCCATCCTCAACGAAGGCGGGAATTTCGCCACCCAGGCCCCGTGGATCGAGGTCGCGGCCGGCGCTGCCTTAGCCCTCACCATCCTTGCCTTCAACCTGACCGGCCGAGGGTTGCAAAGAGGTCTGGACGAGCAAGGCGGGTTGTCCCGGTGACGGTGCCCGGCGGGTCTGGCCGGCGGGTCTGCCCCCGGCGGGTCTGGGCCCGGCCTTGAACTGGAAAATATCTCGGTCAGGTTCAAGACCGCCGAGGGCTGGGTATCGGCGGTCAACGACGTCACGTTCCGGGTCCAACAGGGAACGATTTTCGGTTTGGTCGGCGAGTCGGGCTGCGGTAAGAGCACATTGGCCCTCACCACTATGGGCCTTCTGCCGGCCGCGGCCACGGTTTCCGGGTCTGTCCGTCTGGATGGCAGGGAATTGACGAGCCTCGAAGCGGAACAGTGGCGCGAGCTGCGCGGCAACCGGGTCAGTTTCATCCCCCAGGACGCCCGCTCCGCCCTCGACCCTGTCATGTCAGTCGGTGACCAGGTGGCGGAGGCGGTCCAAGCTCACCAAAGGGTCGGCCGGCCGGAAGCGAGGCGCGTCGCCACCGAGGCATTGACCAGTACCGGGATCGTCAACGCGGCGGTCAGGTACAAGGACCCTCCGCACCGGTTCAGCGGCGGCATGTGCCAGCGGGTAGTTATAGCCACCGCCCTCGTCAATGGGCCGAGCTTGCTGGTGGCCGATGAAGCGACGACTGCGCTCGACGTGACCGTCCAGGCGCAGATCCTGTCCCTGCTCAAACGCGAGCAGGACCGCAGGAACATGACAGTTTTGCTCATAACTCACGACATGGGCGTGGTCGCGGAAATGTGCGATCGCGTAGGCGTTATGTACGCCGGCGAGCTGGTCGAGCTCGGCGACGTCGAGGATATCTTCGCTCGGCCCCGGCATCCTTATACGCGGGCGCTACTGGCCGCTATACCCACGTCCCGGCGGGCCGACGGCCCGCTGAAAGTGATCCCTGGGCAAGTGCCTCACCTGCTCGGTACCGTTACGGGCTGCCGTTTCAAAGACCGCTGCGATTACCGGGGGCCCGAGTGCGAAGAGCGCCCGGAGCTCTTGGCCGTGGGCCCCGTTCACTCGGTGGCTTGCTTCAACCAGGCCGACATCGTGGCCGGCGAGAGAGTCGCCGTCCTGGCGGACAATCAAAATGGCTGAGCATATGGCCCCGGGCGAAACCGTCGAGGCGGCCGGCGCGCCAGTCTTGAGTGTTGAGCACATAAGCAAGCGGTTCACCACGTCGGCCGGGCTGGGGACGAAGTCCAGGGTCGTTGATGCGGTCCAAGACGTCTCCTTCACCGTGGCCGCGGGAGAAGTCGTCTCGGTCGTGGGGGAGACCGGGTCAGGCAAGACGACACTGGCGGGCTGCATTTCCGGGCTCACTGTCCCCACTTCGGGCCGAGTGGTGTTCAAGGGCGCCGACATGGCGAGCATTAGCCGTGCGCGCCGAACTGAGCTTCGCCGCCGTATCCAACCCGTTTTCCAGGACCCGCGAAGTTCGCTCGACCCCCGTTGGACCGTTGAACGCACAATCCGTGAACCACTCGACGCCTGCAAAATAGGCTCGCCAAAACAACGTCGCGTTCGCGTCGGCGAACTGATGGACCGGGTGGGGTTGCCGAGCTTCCTGGCCCGGCGACGCCCCCATCAATTGTCCGGAGGCCAGCAACAGCGTGTTGCCATAGCAGCTGCGCTGGCGCTCGGGCCGGAGCTCCTGGTGGCCGACGAGCCTGTCTCCGCTCTGGACGTCTCGGTTCAGGCCCAGATCCTCAACCTGTTTGAAACGTTGCGGCGGGACCTTGATCTCGCCATAGTCTTCATCTCTCACGACCTGTCGGTTGTCGAGCACATAAGTGACCGCGTGATGGTTATGTACCTCGGCCGCCTGGCCGAACTTGGCCGGGTGGAACAGGTCTTCGACTCGCCCGTCCACCCGTACACCAAGGCGCTCCTGCGCGCCATACCGCGGCCCGAGCCCAAGCGGCGCGCCCCGGTCCAGCCACTGGCTGACGAATTGGCCAGCTCCGCGCCATCAGGCGGAGGATGTCCGTTCGCCCCCCGGTGCCCGGAGAAAGTAGAGGAGTGCACTAGTCACTTGCCGGAGGAGCGCGAGTACGACCCCGGCCACATATCGGCTTGTCTGGTGGCGGCGGCGGCCTTCCGAGCACAGGGAGGCCAATTGACCGCTACCAGTCCGGCCAAATCAGAACAACCCAATGCAGCCGAAAAACCAGGTGTATTGACCTCTAGTGGCAGTGTCCAAAAGGAGCCTTGTCCGTGACCGACGAATCCCGCACCGAGACGACTTCATCGGAAAAGCGCAGCACCGGCGCCGCCTCCCCGCCGGACCTGGGAACTGGTGAAGGCCGTAAGTTAGCGGTGGCACTGACCTTCGATTTCGACGCCGAATCGGCTTGGCTTGGCTCCTTCGGCGTCAGCACCCCATCGGCGCTGTCAAGGGGCGCCTATGGTGCCAATGAAGGTGTGCCGAGGATACTGGCACTACTGCGGAAATACGAGCTCCCGGCGACGTTTTTCATCCCGGGCGACACCGCCGACCGGCACCCCGACGTCACCAAGACGATCGTTGATGCCGGGCACGAGATCGGTCATCACGGGTACCTGCACGAGCCACCTCACCGGCTCGACCTTCCCGCGGAGCGCGAGATGATCGAGCGAGGCCTGGAAGCTTTGGACCGGGCCGGCGTGCGCCCCATTGGTTACCGTTCCCCCTCATGGGAGCTTTCCGACAATACATTTTCTCTTTTGGCCGAGTACGGCTTCAAGTACGATGCCAGCCAGCTAGCTATGGACCGGCCCTATTGGGTCGAGCCCAATGGCGATCGGACCGACTTGGTGGAGGTCCCGGGAGCCTGGGAGCTAACGGATTCGTCACATTTCCTGTTTGCGTATAACCCTGTTTACCTGGTCGGGTTGGCGAGCCCGTCAAAGGTCGAGGAGATCTGGAAAGACGACTTCGACGGTCTTTATGCCGAGGGTTCCGACGCCTGTTATGTGCTTACCATGCACCCACAGATAATCGGACGGCACCATCGCATGCAAATGCTGGAAAGAGTCATTCGCCATGTCCTGGACCGCGACGGCCTCTGGGTAACTCAGATGCAGTCGATCGCCGAGGAGTTCCGTAGCCGGCAGGGCGCACCCCTCTCCTGACGCCACGTACCACCCAACCCCAATACGAGCCGCACTGGTGGAGGAAAATTCTCCTCCAGTGCCCGCCCAGTCCACTAGAAGTCCTAAAACCAAACACATGAAACCCAAACTAATGAAGCGAGGTAAGCGATGAACGAGGACATTCCCGCCGCTCCTGATCAGGACGCAAGCAACGAGAGCCGCCTGTCCCGCCGGCAATTACTGGTCCGCGCCGGGCAACTCAGTGCCGCCGTCGCTTCGTTCGGCGTTGTTGGACGGTTCGCGGGGCTCAGTGCGGGGGCCAGCACCCTGCGCGCCAATGGCCATTCGGTGCCTCTGCGTTTGGCCCAGCTGAGCCCCACTCGCGGCGGGACCTTGAGCGCGGCCCTGACCGGCGACCCCTCGAGCCTGGATCCGGCAGTAGCCGACGTGTACACCGGGGACGAGGTGTACGACAACATTTTCAGCAAGTTGATCGAGATGAAGCCTAACGGTACTTACGGGCCGGCCTTGGCCACCAGCTGGAGCCAAACCTTGCCTACGACCTGGACGTTTAACCTGGTCAACAACGCCACCTTCCACAATGGTGAGCCTTTCGGGGCCGCCGATGTGAAGTACACGTTCGACCGGATCCTCAACAAGGCGACCGGGTCACCGTACGTGACCAACTACAGCGTTATTGACGGCATCGAAGTGGTGTCACCTACGAAGGTGGTCTTCCACCTGAAGACCCCTTATGGGCCTTTCCTTACGAACCTTTGCCTCAATGCGCAGATCGTCAACCAGAAAGCGGTCGAGACCATGGACCCCAAGGTCAACCCGGTCGGTACGGGACCGTTCCAGTTCGTCAACTGGACAGAAAACCAGAAGATCACGGTCAAGCGTTTCGATAAGTACTTCCGCACCGGCCAGCCGTACCTCGACGGCATAGAGTTCGAGTTCCTGCCTAACGACGAAAGCCGCATCCAGGCTCTCGAATCCGGCTCGCTCGATTGGGCCGACGCCGTACCGCTGGCGCAGCTACCTTCATTGACCAAGAGCTCGCAGGTGCGAGTAGTGAGCTCCTCGGCGGCGGGGATCCCGGATATCCTCGCCCTCAACTGCAGCAAACCGCCGTTCAACAACAAATTGCTGCGCCAAGCCGTGGCTCACGCCATTGACAGCCGTGAGATCGTCCAGCTGGCCTATTTTGGCGTGGGCGCGGAAAAAGGCGCCGAGGAGGTCGGGAGCCAGTCAAAGTGGTACTCAGGCCCGAGCCCGTACTCGAACGGCCCCAATCTTGCCCTGGCTAAGGAGAAACTTCGCCAGGCTGGTTACCCAAAGGGCTTGACCATCGAATATCTCGGCTTGCCCCAGTACCCCAACCTGCTGACCACGGGCGAGGTCGTCCAGGCACAGTTGGCCAAGATCGGGATCACGATGAAGATCACGCAGTTAGAGGTCACGACCTGGCTCGATAGGTATGCCGGGGCGGACTACCAGGCGACAACGGCGTACTGGGCCGGGACCGTTGACCCGGACAATTTCTATTCGAACATGATCCTGAGCACAGCCCCGGACAACTTCACCAAGTACGTGAACCCGGCGGTGGACGCGCTTATAAAGAAGGCCAACACGACAACCGACTTCGTGTCCCGGAAAAACCTCTACCAGCAGATCCGGGAAATCGTTTGGACGGACGTCCCGCTGATCTTTACCGCCTATGAGACGACTAGCTATGTGATGACGCCCCAGGTGAACGGTTCGACGATCGTGCCGCCACTGGACCTCAACATGGGCCAGATATGGATGTCCAGTTAGTGCTCATGAGCCTCGTACGGAGCTTCATTTACCATCGCCGCTCTAAGCAGGCGCGAGAGCGCGTTCTCGTCAGCGTGCCCGGAGGCCGGCCGACGTGGTGCTAGGGCCAGGCGGCCGGTCGCTCCTGGCCAATGCGACGATCGTCACTTTGGATGAGCGGTTCCCGCACGCGGACGCCGTCGCCATCGAGGACCAGCGGGTCGCCATGGTCGGGACGGTGTCGGAACTGCGCCAACAGTTCCGGGGGCCGTACCGGGAGGTTGACCTGGCCGGCGCCACCGTTGTCCCCGGCTTTATCGATGCCCATCATCATGTAATGGCGCTCGGGTACTGGCGCGCCCAGATTGATTGCTCTTACCCGGCCGTCACCTCCATCGCCCAAATCGTCGACCGTGTGCGCAAGCGGGCCGCCAATGCCGCTCCGGGCGAGTGGATCTTCGGGCGCGGCTATGACGACAACAAATTGCTGGAGCGCCGGCACCCGACGCGGTGGGATTTCGACCCGGTCAGCCCAGCCAACCCGGTGCTCATCAGGAACGCCAGCGGCCATATGAGCGTGGCCAACTCGGTCGCGATAAATGGTGCCGGCATTACGGCCCGCACGGCGGTTCCTCAGGGCGGCCACGTCCACCTGGGCGCCGACGGGGAACCCTCAGGACTACTGCAGGAAACGGCGCAGGAACTGCTGGGTGTACCCTTCCTCCCATCGGACCTGGCCAAATTGAGCCAGTATTTACATGAGGGCGGCCGGGCCATGTTGGCCGCCGGAGTGACAAGTGGGCATGAAGCGGGCATTTTCAACACGCCCGAGTTCACTGTGTTCCAGGAAGCGTGGGCTAACGGTACTTTGCCCCTACGCACCTACATGATGTTAAGGAGGCCATTTGTAGATGCCGTTCAAGAGCTGGGCCTATACAGCGGGTTCGGTGACGACCACCTGCGAGTCGGGTCCATAAAGCTCATATCGGACGGGTCGCTTATTGGCCGGACCGCGGCCGTGTGCCAGCCGTATATGGGTTCGGCTGCGGACGACCTGGGGCTGGCCATGTTCAGCCAGGAGGAGCTGGACGACCTGGTGTGGCGCTGCCACGCCCGACGTTGGCAAGTGGCGATCCATGCCATCGGTGACAGAGCCATTGAGATGTGCCTGGACGCCTACGAGAAGGCGCTGCGCCGAGCGCCGCGTGAAGACCATCGGCACCGTATCGAACACTGCGGCATCCTGCGGCCGGACCTGATAGAGCGAATGGCCCAACTGCGTGTGCTCGCAGTAGGGCAGCCCCCGTTCATAGCTGAGTTCGGGGACGGTTTCCTGGAGCACCTCGGCCGAGAGATGCCAGCTCACGTACCCGCAACGGTCGCTCTTGCAGGCCGGCGTGCTCACGATGGGCAGTTCGGATTCGCCCGTGTCGTCCTTTGAGCCGCTAATTGGCATCCAGGCTGCGGTCACCCAGCGCACTGCGTCGGGCCAACCGTTCGCTCCGAGCCAGGCCTTGACGGTCGACGAAGCGTTGGCCAGTTATACAACGAACGCGGCCTTCGCCGCCTTTGACGAGGGCCGCAAAGGCACGATCAGCCCTGGAAAGCTGGCGGACTTTGCCGTCCTCGGGCGCGACCTGCGGACCGAGCCGCCCGAGACAATCGCCGAGGTGCCGGTCCTGGCCACTGTCCAGGGCGGCCAGTTTGTCTTCGAGGCCTCGATGAGCTGAATTGCGCCCGTAAGAGAGGCTATGGCTGAAGAGGAACGGAAAGGCTAAGGAGAACCAGTGACCATGTTGTCGGGCGAGGATGAACGTCTTATCGATGCCATGCAATTGGCGCCGCGCGCCTCCTGGGCTGCACTCGGCCAGGTGCTCGGAGTATCTGCAGCCACCGCTGCCCGCCGTTGGCAGCGTTTGGCTGACGAAGGGGTCGCCTGGGTGACGGCGGGACCAGGCGTGGCCGTCAGTAACGCCCGGTGCTTGGCTTATGCCGAGGTTGTCTGCCAGCCTGATACACGCTTTTCGGTCGCCAGCCGGCTGGCCCGAGATCCGCCCGCCGTTACAGTAGAAATAACTACAGGTAACACCGACTTACTGGTTACCGTCAGCGCCGTCGACCTCCAGACTATGTCGCACTACCTGCTCGACCATTTGGCCAAGGTCCCCGGAGTAGTGCGCACGCGTGCTCGCATCGTGACGCGCCTGTACAGCGAGGGTTCGTCATGGAGGCTGCACGTCTTGCCCGACAAAACCGTTTCGGAGCTGCGGAAGCTGACCCGCACCAAACGCGCCGGGCCGACGGCTGAAAACTCGAACGGGGCCGTCTCCGGCGAGATGTCCGAAAGTACCAAGGCGATTCTCACCCACTTACTCGTCGATGGCCGCGCTTCGTACGCCGAGCTGGCCGAACGAGGTGGGATCAGCCCGGCTACGGCCCGGCGCCGAGTGAAGGAGCTAGTGCAGTCGAAGGTCGTCATTTTGCGGACCGACGTTTCCGCGCTAAACGTCGGATGGCCGGTCGAAACGTACATGTGGGCTGATGTACCGGTCGACACGTTGGTGAGCTCAGCCAAACAGTTAGGTGCAATGCCCCAAACCCGGCTGGCGGCCACAGTGGCTGCCAGCGAGTCAATTGCGTATTGCTCGTGGTTGAGAACAGCCGAAGAGATCCACCGGCTGGAGCTGGAAATTGCCTCCCAGCTCCCGCTGCTCCGCGTCGTCGACCGTTTGGTCGTCTTGCGTGCGGTCAAGCGGAGCGGACGGCTGCTCGACTCAGCCGGTTGCGCCGCTGGTGTTGTCCCGTTTGCCGTGTGGGACGACTCTCGATGTGGTCAGCTGGATCAGTCAGTTTCTATCCGCTCAACCAGATGACGGGCCAGTGACTCGTTGCCGGTCACGTCGATGGCCTCGACGTCGGTCCGGTTGTAAAGCACAAGGAGGAGGTCGGACGCCGTTCCCCGCATGGCTACGTCGCCCGCGGCGTGGGCACGATTGACGCTCCCGTCCCGCTCGATGAACCACTCGCCGCCGATGTCCGTGCAGTGGATGTGGACAGAACCTGAGAGCGGCTTGCTGTGGCTCACACCGAAGGGCAACGAAACGGAGAGCAACTCGTCGATCGAGTCGGACGCCGCCTCGGCGTCGATCGGGTCGGGGATGCGGTCGCTGGCGGCGCTCTGTATGTCCCAGCGGTGCACGGCGGCCTCCTGTACTTGATGGCGACGAATGAAACCGACATTGTGCCGGGACTCGTCGAGAGCCCAGGTCCAGACCGGAACGTTGTCGGGCGTCGATTGGAGGACGTGGGCCAATCGGTCGAGCTGGGACCGGCCCCACGCGATCGTCTCGGCGTAAGTACGGGGGCGGGCCGGTTTACCTGCTTCAACCTGTTTAGGGGCCGTGGCGCGCTGCTCGGTAATGGCGGCCCAAAACCACTGCACCTCGCCCAAGTGCCAAACGAGATCGGCCACAACCCAATCGGGGCAGCACGGCACGCCCCGGGTTGGGTCGGCGTCGGACGCCGTGGCGTAAAAGAGCTCGCCGTCTTGCTGGATAGACCTGAGATAGTCCATTCCCCAGGTATAGCCCCAGATGGCCTCAGTGTCACGCACCCGTGGCCAGGCCGGCCGTTTACCTGGCCTCGACGATTACGCTACTACCGGGGGTTTGATGTTTACGTTGAGGTGGAAGACGTTGTCGGGGTCGAAGGTGGCCTTCACTTCGCTCAGCCGCTGGTATTTATCGCGCCCATAACTAGCAACAACCCGGTCCTGGTCGAAATCGGACATGAAGTTCACGTAACTTCCCACCCCGTCCGCATGCGGGACAAGGTCTGACCAAAACGCCCGTGCCCACTCTCGGTCGGCTTCCAGCAACTCAGCGGTGGGGGCGATGGCGGCGATGTTGAGGGCGTAACGGGTTTGACGCCGTCCTCCAAATGCCGTTTCGTCGTCCGAGTGCCGGGCGTAGTTGCCTCCGAGGACGAATACCGGCATGAACGACATCGGTGACGCCTTATTTGGCGTGTGGCTCGCTATCACGTCGATGGCGCCGTCGGTCAGCTCATCGAGGTACACCGCCTTCTCGTAGCCTCGTATCCCCCAGGGTGCCGATTCGTCGAACATCTGTTGAAGGTGGGTGAAGGGGATGGGGGTGTCGAAGGCAAACGCCGGGGGAGCCGCCTCTCGAAGGGCGGCAGCAGCCTGGGCGTGGCCCTCGACTGGCCCATGCCCGACCAACAACACTGCGTAGCCAGGGGCTCCCTGGTAGTTCTCGGGCACAAAGGGCGCCGGCGGGGCATTGAGGCCGGCCAGGAAGACGGAGATGTCGTCGGGCAACTGCGGCACCTGGTCCCGGGCAGCCCGAAGGGCGTCGGGGCCGTGGTCCAGGTCCCAAAACGATAGGGCGATCTGCACTGTCGGCCCCACCTCGTGCAGCTGGAACTCGAAGGTCGTGACCACACCGAAGTTCCCCCCGCCACCCCGCACGGCCCAGAACAAATCCGGGTTCTCCTCGGCAGAAGCTCGAACGACGGCGCCATCAGCCTTGACCAGCTCTACCGAAACCAGGTTGTCGCAGCTCAGGCCGGCCTTGCGGGTCAGCCACCCCATGCCTCCTCCCAGGGTTAGGCCGCCGACACCCGTGTGGCTGATGAACCCGCCGGGCGTGGCCAAGCCGTGCTCCTGGGTGGCGGCGTCCAGCTGGGACCAGCGCGCCCCGCCGCCGCACACAGCCCTTTTCGTGCCCGGGTCCACGTGTAGGTCGCACATCAGCCCCAGGTCGATCATGACTGCGTCGTCGGCGATGCAGGACCCTGAGAAATTATGACCGCCGCCTCGAACGGCCACGTCACGGCCCACTTCGTGGGCCAAGCCGATGGCGGCGGCGACATCTGCGGTCGAAGTGGCCTGAGCGATGACCCAGGGACGTCTGTCAATGTCACCGTTCCACACGCACTCGGCTCGGACTGTATCGAAGTCAGGGTCGTCAGCCGTCACCACTCGGCCCGAGAACCGATCACCGAAAGACTGGAGATTTGCTCGCAGTGTGCCAGCCATTGTTGCCTCCTCCTTCTGTTGACGGCCGGCCGGGCCGTCAGTCGCGACGATGCCGGGGCCGTTAGTCGTGACGATATTGAGGACGGACGGGCGGCGCAATGGCCTATCCCGGGCCAAACGGAAAAGCCGGCCGTCGAGGTCGTCGCGGCTCTCGTCGACCGCTCTCCTTGGCCGCTCTCCTTGGCCGCTCTCCTTGGTCGGCGCCGCGAGTACCACTTGTTGCCGGTTTGGGCGGTCTGCGCCGCCTCTACTTGGTCTTGGCGCTCGCCGCGCTGTGCGTAAACCGGCGACCGCGGGACGCGGGCAACCGGCTTTAGCCGACGGTCGCCGCTGGTCGCTGGCCACTAACCTCCTCGTGAGAGGAGGACGCCGTGAGCCAAGCTGCGACTGAGGTCCGGCCCGCGAAATCGTCCAGCGAGACGCGACCCGCAGTGCGCCTGTTGGCGCTGCGCAAGGCCTACGGGCGAGTACTCGCGGTTGTGGGCGTGGACCTCGAGATCGCCGAGGGCGAGTTCTTCACCTTGCTGGGCCCCTCCGGCTCCGGCAAAACGACGCTGCTGCGGCTCATCGCCGGCTTTGAACGTCCTGACAGCGGCACCATCGAGTTGGGCGGCGCTGACGTTACCCGGCAGCCACCCTATGCCCGAGAGGTCAACACCGTCTTTCAGGACTACGCGCTGTTCCCGCATATGAGCGTGATCGAGAACGTCGAGTACGGGCTCAAGATCCGCAAGGTGGCCAAGCCCGAGCGCCGTCGCCGGGCTGAAAGGGTGCTCGAGATGGTCCGGCTTTCGGGGCTCGAGGAGCGAAAACCGATCCAGCTGTCTGGGGGGCAGCGGCAACGGGTGGCGTTGGCCAGGGCGATCGTCAACGAGCCAGAGGTGCTCCTGCTCGACGAACCACTCGGGGCGCTCGACCTCAAGCTGCGTCAGGAGATGCAGATCGAACTCAAGAGGATCCAGCGAGAGGTCGGCATCACTTTCGTGTACGTAACCCACGACCAGGAAGAGGCGCTCACGATGAGCGATCGTCTGGCCGTCCTGCGCGGTGGGCAGATCGAACAACTCGGTACGCCGGTCGAAGTCTACGAGAGGCCCGCGACCGAGTTTGTCGCCGGTTTCATTGGGGTTTCCAACCTGATCGAACGCGAAGGGCAGCGGGTCACTATCCGCCCCGAGAAGGTGTACCTCTTACTCGACGAGGCTGAGACGGCGCCGCCGGGTGCCCATATCGAACACGGCGTCGTAGCTGATGTGGTTTACCTTGGGGTCGTCACCAGGTACCGCATCGAGCTCGACGGAGGGGACCAACTCGTGGCGGTACGCCAAAACCTCGAAACTGCCGCCGCCGAAGCGCTCGAGGCTCGTGGCCGGCGAGCCCGGGTGGCGTGGCGCCCTGACCAGGCGTTCCGGGTCGGCGCCACCAACGAGGACCGGCCCACCACAGACTGATTATCTCGAACAGCACTGTTTGCTATTCCAAGAGAAAGAGAGGGAAATGAAGCATCCGACAGTTTCATGGCGAGGGGCCGCGCCCGTTGCCGCCGCCGTAGCCATCGCCTTATCGCTTTTGACCGGCGGGGAGGGCGCGGCGAGCGCCGCTCAGAGACCCGCCGAACGCGTCGCCGCCGGCACCTTGACCCCGCCGACCCAGAGCATGAAGCCTCAGCAATCGGTCGGTAAAGGTGAGGGCCAGCTCAACCTGATCGCGTGGGAGGGTTATGCCCAGCCACAGTGGGTCACGCCCTTCGAGAAGCAGACCGGTTGCCAGGTGAACGCAAAATATGCCGGTTCCTCGAGCGAGATGGTCTCGCTGATGGCCAACGGAGGTGGTGGCCAGTACGACCTCGTCTCGGCCTCTGGTGACGCCGACCTGCGCCTCATTTACGGTGGCGACGTCAAACCGGTCAATATGAAGCTCATCCCGTCCTGGAAAGAGCTCCGGCCTTTCCTGCAAAGCCCGGCGTTCAACACCATAAACGGTGTCCACTACGGGGTCTCGCTCCAGTTCGGACCTAACGACCTGCTGTACTCGAAGAAAGCCTTCCCCGAAGCCCCGACATCGTGGTCGGTCATCTATTCGAAGAAATACGCAGGCCGGATTACGATCCCGAACAACCCGATCCAGATCGCCGACGCCGCTCTTTACCTTTCGGTCCACCAGCCCAAGCTCGGGATCAAGGACCCGTACGAGCTGACGCAGAGCCAGTTCAATGCGGCGGTCAACCTGCTGAAGCAACAGAGGCCCCTCGTCAAGGCCTATTGGAACCTGGCGTCCAACGAGATCTCCTTGTTCGAAAACGGGGAAACCGTGGTCGGAGCGGCCTGGCCATATCAGACCGGCCAATTGCAAGCGGCCGGAGACGCGGTCGCTGACACCATCCCCAGTGAGGGAGCTACTGGTTGGGCCGACTCGTGGCTAATGGCGGCGAAAGCCCCCCACCCCAACTGCGCGTATAAATGGATGGCCTACATAACGACCCCGCAGGTGCAGGCGGAGCAGGCAGTGTCTTACGGGGAGACCCCCGACAACTCGCTGGCGTGCCCGCTTATGGACAAACTGGCCAAGGGGTCGTGCGCGTCGTTGCACGCCAACGAGCCGGATGCCTATTTCAAGTCGATCAAGTTCTGGAAGACTCCGCTGGCTCAATGCGACAATGGTCAAAGCGACTGCGTCCCGTTCCAGCAATGGGTGACGGCGTGGACCCAGATTACCGGCTAGTAGCCTGGCTAATCGCCACTAAGAGCTGACCAACCCCCAGTAAGAGAGTAAGAGAGTGGCCCGAAAGAGCCGGCAGACCGGGGCGGCCCGGCTTTCTGCTGCGCTTTGGCGCCGGACATGGCTCCGGGCCACCCTCACTCTTTCCCCACCCCTGGCGTGGTTCCTGGTCATCTATCTGGCCTCGTTGGTGGTGATGCTCCTCACCTCCTTCTGGACGGTGAACACCTTCACCAACAACCTCGAGCACCAGTTCTCTCTCAGCAATTTTGCTGCCCTGTTCAACGCCCCGATCCCCGAGATCATCGGGCGGACCGTCCTTCTGGCCGCTCTCGTGACGTTGACGGACGCCGTCCTCGCCTTCCCGTTCGCCTATTTCATGGCCCGCGTCGCCACCCGCAGGGTTCGTAACGCTTTGTTCATCGCCGTGCTCCTGCCCCTCTGGGCCAGTTACCTGGCCCGCGTTTACGCGTGGATCGTCATCCTTACCAAAGACGGCACGCTCGACTGGACGACGCAACACCTCGGCCTTGGCCAGCCGAATATCGCCTACACGAACACAGCCATGTGGGTCGTCTTCTCCTACCTCTGGCTGCCGTTTATGATCCTGCCCATTTACGGCGCGCTCGAGCGGATCCCCGACTCGTACATCGAAGCCTCGGCCGACCTGGGCGCCCGTAACCCGAGGACGTTCCGCAGCGTAGTGTTGCCGCTAGCCTTGCCGGGCGTCGTAGCCGGGTCCATCTTTACGTTCTCGCTCACCCTGGGTGACTACATTACGCCGCTACTAATAGGTTCCGGGTCTGGCACCAACCTCATCGGTAACATCATCTACGACAACATCGGGTTGGCGAACAACCTACCCTTCGCGGCTGCGCTGGCGTTTGTGCCCATCGTCATAATGATCGGCTATTTGCTGGCGGCACGGGCCGCCGGCGCCTTCGAGGCCATGTGATGGAGGGGCGCACCACTCGCGCTGTGCTCGTGGCATGGGTCGTGGGCGTGCTCCTGTTCCTCTTCGTCCCTATCGCTACGATCGTGCTTTTCGCCTTCGACCGCTCGAATGTCCAGAGTTGGCCCATCGAGAGGTTTACCACCCACTGGTTCTCTGTGGCGTGGGACGACCCGTCAGTCAAGTCAGCGCTTTGGTTGTCGGTCAAGGCCGGTGTGGTGGCGACGTTTTTGGCGCTGGTCCTCGGCTCTGTGGCCGCCTTCGGAGTGCACAAGTTCCGCTTTTTCGGGAGGGAGGCCATCTCGCTACTCCTCGTCCTCCCGATCGCCCTCCCGGGCATCATCACCGGGCTCGCCCTGCGCTCCTTTTTCACTTTCGGAGGCGTCAACCTCTCGCTGGTCACCATCATCATTGGGCACACGACATTTTGCATAGTGGTCATTTACAACAATGTGATCGCCCGGCTCAGGCGCACGTCGGGTTCGCTGGGCGAGGCCTCGATGGACCTCGGCGCCCATGGGCTGCAGACGTTCCGTTACATCACGTTGCCGACGATTGCCACTGCGCTGGTGTCGGGGGCTTTGCTGGCGTTTGCCCTCTCCTTCGACGAGGTCATAGTGACGACGTTTACGGCGGGGGCACAGACGACGTTGCCGATCTGGATTTTCGGCGCCATCCGGCTGGGTCAACAGCTGCCAGAGGTAAATGTGGTTGTGACAGCCGTCCTCGTCTTGACGATCGTCCCCGTCGGCCTGGCCGTGAAGCTAACGGGCGGCGGCGGCATGACGAAATCGACGACGCAGTAGTAGCGTCCGGTGCGTGGCCACCTCAATTTCGATGCCGCCTCCTGAGGCGATTGACGCGGTCATATTCGACGCTGGGGGCGTGCTATTGCTCCCGGACCCGATGTTCGGGCAATTGGCCCTGCGCACTCTGCAGCACGAATCGCGCCTGGAAGACTGGCCTCGCGCCTACTACAGCGCCAACCTCCTCCTTGACAGCCTGGAGTTGCCCGATTGGGGCGGGATGCGCCGTGCCATCGCCTCTGCGGTCGGGCTACCCGACGACCAGCTGGATGCGGCTGTGCCATTGATCGAGCAGTTGATCGCCTCCGCGCCATGGGTCCCCGTCGAGGGAGCGGTGGACCTCCTCTGGTCGCTGGCCGGCGCCGGCTACAAACTAGGGGTTGTGTCCAACGCCTTCGGGACCGTGGAGCGCCAGCTCGAGGAGCTAAGCGTTTGCTCGGTCACCACTGACGGGATGCCGCGCGTCGGAGTGGTCATCGACTCGCGCGTGGTGGGCGTCGAGAAACCTGACCCCCGGATCTTTGAGCTGGCTCTGGTGGCCCTCGAGGTCGAAGCCTCCCGCAGCGTTTACATCGGGGACACCGTGAAGTTCGACGTAGTCGGCGCCGAGGGGGCTGGGCTTTTCTCGGTGCACTTTGACCCGTACCAGCTATGCAACGGCTCTCACTGCCATGTGTCGGCCCTGGTCGAAGTGGCGGACTGGTTCGCGCCCGGCGAGCGGGCCCTATGCTAGGAAGACAAGGGGGCACTTCAGCGTCACGCGGCGAAGGCTGAGCGATAACCGGCACAACAGAATGGTTTTCACAAGGAGAAGAAGTAGTGCCCCAGATCGAAACGTTCTACATCCTGAACCATAGCCATACTGATATCGGCTTCACTGATTACCAGGATCTGGTGTTCCGGCAGCACGCTGAGTTCATCGACCAGGCCATTGACCTGTGCGAGAGGACGGCGGACTACCCGCAAGAGGCGCAATACCGCTGGACATGCGAGGTCACCGGGACGACCGAGCGTTACCTGGAAACAGCGGGGCCGGCCAAGCTGGAGCGGTTCAAGAAGTGGCACGATATGGGCCGTTTGGACGTGGGGGCGATGCAGTACAACTTCACCCCCCTTCTGGGAGTGGAGCAGATGTACCGGAGCTTGCTCCCGGTCCGCCGCCTTCGGGAACATTGGGGGCTGAACGTCGATACCGCCATGCAGTCCGACGTGAACGGCATTGCCTGGCTATATGCCGACTTGCTCCTGGATATGGACGTTGAGTTCCTCTCGATGTCGATCAACCCGGTCAGGGGAGGTGTCCCCAAGCCCTACCCGATGGCCTTCTGGTGGGAGGCGCCGAGCGGGCGGAAGCTGCTGGTTTGGAACGGGTACCACTACCTTTTCGGGCGTAGCGCCCTCAAGCTGGGCGATTGGCGGTTCGCCGAAAGGGAGGTCGCTGATTGCGTGAAGAAGTTGGAGGCCAGGGACAGTTACCCGTTTGACTTCCTGTTCTTCCAGTCCACTCATCCTATGAGAGTCGATAATGGCCCGCCGGACCTTGTCATCGCCGACTTCGTGCGCAAGTGGAACGAGCTCGGCAACAGCCCGCGCCTCCAATTGGTGGCCCACCGAGAGTTCGCCAAAATCTTGAGGGAACAGGACGTCGAGCTTCCCGTGATGCGCGGTGAATGGATGGACTGGTGGTGCGACGGTGTCGGTTCTACGGCTTACGAGACGGCGGTATCGCGCCAGTCTCACCAGCTACTGGGAATGGCGGAAACGTTGAGCAGCTGGATCCGGCTAAAGGAATGGGGCCAGGCCCCATATTCGCGGTCCGACGCCAATGCCACCTACGAACAAGCGAGCCTGTACGACGAGCACACTTGGGGGGCGTACGCCAGCGTGGCCGCTCCGCACGACCCATGGACCAAAGGACAGGAAAATGCCAAGGCTGGCTATGCGTTCCGCGCTTCAGCGTCAGCTCACGACATGCTGGCCAAAGCGGCGGGCAAGGTGGCCCGCTCACTTGGTGAAGGGACGCCGGGCGGGCGCTTCAACCTCGGTGACCTGACGGCAGAAGAGGCATACCCCCTCGACGATGACCGGGGCGTCCTCGTCCTCAACACGCTGCCCTGGGCCCGCCAGGTAATCGTCGATGAACCGCGCCAGCGCGGTGGAGCGGCCCCGGTCGGGATGCTCGACATGTTCTTCCCCGAAGGCGTCCCGTGGGGCGGGGACAAACCGGAGGTCGAGCCCGTCACCGTCGAAGGCGAGGTGCCGGCCTGGGGATATGCCTACCTCACCGAGGCGTGCGGGACGACAGGGGAGTTGCGCAGCGGCCCTAACTGGTTAGAAAACGAAGCTTACCGCATCGAGGTCGACCCCGGCCAGGGCGGGCTGGCTCATTGGCTGGACAAAGCTTCCGGGCAGGATCTGGCCGGGTCGTACAAAGACTGGCTGCTGGGCCAGTACGTGTACGAACGGGTGACGTCTCCCGAAGGCCGGACCGCACTGTTCACCCCGGACTTTTCCGCCAAGGACTTCGGTTCCTGGCGTGACGACGCCGAGTTTGCCTATGACGGGCCGGCTGAAGTCAAGCTCCGTGACTCCCTGGTGGGTGATGGCCGCGCTTGCCTTTCGGTGGACGTGGTCGGGCCCGGGATGCGCACCGCTACATGCACCTTTACCTTGTGGCAGGCCAGCCGGCGGGTGGATATCGAGTGGGTATTCGACAAAGTCGGCGTCACGGATCCCGAGAGCGTCTTTTTTGCCTTCCCGTTCAGCGTTACGGGGTCTTCGTTCCTGGGCGATTTCAACGGCGTACCCTGTGAACCCGATGTCGAACAGTTGCCCGGGAGTGTACGAAGCTGGTACCCCGTACAGGGGTGGGTCGGCATCGACGGCCAGGACCACAGTGTCGTCCTGGTACCCCTTGACGCCCCCCTTGTCCACCTCGGAGGCGTTAATACCGGGCGGGTAGTAGAGCATTTGGACAAATCCAGCTCCGTGATCATGTCATGGGCACTAAATAACCATTGGTTCGTCAATTTCAAGGCGCAACAAGACGGCCAGATCCGGCTTCGCTACAGCCTGACCAGTATGCCGGGACACCTCGACGTGACGAGGGCGATGCGGTTCTCGGCCGAAGTCAGGACTCCGCCAGTGGCATTGCGAGACCGTAGGCCTTTCTCGCCGCCGAAAGGTGAAGTGGGGCGAGTGCTCGAAGGCTCGGACCTGGTCGTCGGGTCCAAGGTGGCCGAGGATGGAACTGGCATCGTGCTCCGGCTCCTGAACTTCAAGCCTGATGACCAGCGAGTGACGGTTGACATGGGCAGCACGTTGCGCGGTGCTTGGACCGTACTGCCGGACGAGCGGGAGGACGCGCCCGTGAGCACGCAAGGGTCAACCGTCACGGTCACGGTCGGCCCGCGTTGTACAAAAAGCCTTCTCTTGAAATGGTGATGATGGCGGTCAGTCAAACGGCCGGCCAAGTTCAGAAATCGACCGGCTCGGTGGTGCCCGCCTCAGTGGTGGAGTGGGCCGGGGTGACCGAGACATGACCGCTGGCAGCTATGAGGGCGAATGGGTAAGTGTGGTCGCCGGCGGTTCATCGGGGATCGGTCTGGCCTGCGCGAAACGGTTGCTCGAAGCCGGTTCACGGGTCTTCTTGGCCGGGGTAGACGAGGCCGAAGTGGCGTCCGCCGTTGAAGCGCTCGGTGAAAAAAGCCCGCCCGGGTATGCCGGTGGCGTCTTTGGCTTCACCGGCGACCTTAGCCAACCCTTGGCGGCCAGACAGCTCCTCGACGTTGCCCGGTCCCGTGGACCACTCCGGGTGGTGGTGAACAGCGTGGGCATCCAGCGCTACGGCACCGCCGAGGAGACTTCTGTCGACGAGTGGGACGAGGTGCTCAGGGTTAACCTGAGGACCGCCTTCTTGCTGTCCAAGTTCGCCATCCCGCACCTCCGCGCTGCCGGCGGCGGGGCGATTGTGAACGTGTCCTCCGTCCAGGCCTTCGCCACCCAAAACGGCGTGGTTGCCTACACATCGAGTAAGGCGGCTCTGGTCGGGCTCACCCGCGCTCTGGCCGTGGACCACGCCCGGGAAAACATCAGGGTCAACGTGGTCTGCCCCGGGTCGGTCGATACCCCGCTCCTCAATACTGCCGCCGCATTGTTCGCCAAGGAGGGTGAGGCCGCTCAGCTCCTGGCCAAGTGGGGAGCGATGCACCCGATTGGAAGAGTGGCCCGTCCGGAAGAGGTGGCGCAGGCGGTCTGGTTCCTGGCCAGCCCAAGTTCTTCTTTTGTTACCGGGGCCGAGCTAAAGGTCGACGGGGGCTTGCTGGCTCAGCTTGGAGTGGCCCTGGAGGACTGAGGGAGCCGAGGGGCCGCCGCGACCCCATTTGACGCTGGAAGGGGCCTATGCTATCGATAACACAGAGGAGTCGACAGCATTACGAGGGTGGTGGCAACGGGTGAGGTACGGCCGATGAAGGGCCTGGTGGCGCGTCCTTACGTCGCCACCCCGTCTTACCCGCCGGCCGGCCAGCCGGTCGCCTGTGGATGGGACGTGCTGGCCGCCTCCCTCCGGCCGGGAGTTTCGAGTCTCGCGGTCGACGGGCCAGTGGTGGCCGGATGGCCGGATCTGGTGAAGGGCCTCGGTAAGGCGCTCGACCAGCGGGGTTTCGAAGCCAAGTTCGTTGAGACGGCCACCTGGGCATTGCCCTGGAAGCGGGTCGAGGAACTGACTTCCTCGTACGAGTTGCGAGACGACCCTGATTTCGACCACCTCGCTTCCGGTCAGCTTGGTGACCTGCTCCGCCCGCCGTCTGACCTGGAGGTGCCGCCGGGGGGCTTGCTCGTCGTCTATGGCCCTGGTGCCGCACTGGCCCCGTATGACGTGCTGTGGTACGCCGACCTTCCCAAGCGCTACGCCGAAGGGGCCGTGGTGGCGGGCAGCGGCCTCAACCTGGGCCAGCCGGCCGGCGAAGGACCAGGCACGACAAAGCGTCTCTTTTTCATCGACTGGCCCCTTCTCGACCGCCAACGCGATGAAATCCTGCCGCATATCGAATTCTGGATCGACATGCAGGACGCAAACGTACCTGCAGTTATCGACGGATCTACTTTGCGGGCCACATTGGACGATCTTGCTGTCCGGCCCTTTCGCACTCGCCCCACCTTCAACACGACGCCATGGGGCGGTCACTGGGCGCAACGGACGCTTGGGCAGAACCCCGGGTCGCTGAACACCGCGCTCGGTTATGAACTTATTGCTCCCGAAGCCGGCGTTCTCATCGGAGCAGAGGATGGTCCTCAGGTCGAGTTGCCGTTCCAGCTCGTTGTGGCCAGGCACCCCGTGGAGCTCCTCGGGGAAAGCGTGCACAGCGTGTTCGGCACTTCCTTCCCGGTGCGCTTCGATTACCTGGACACCGTCGACGGAGGCAACCTCTCCGTCCATTGTCACCCCCAACCAGATTACATGCGCTCAGTTTTCGGGTGGCCTTATACACAGCACGAGTCTTATTACGTAATGGTCGGGGGCCAACGCCAGCAGGTTTTCCTCGGGTTGCGTGACGACGCAGATGTGGAAGCGTTTTACCTGGAGGCGAGCAAAGCCGACGACGAAGGCACGCCACTGGAAATCACCCGCTACGTGCCCACTTTCCCGGCCACCCCCCACCAACTGTTCTTGATCCCGGGCGGGACGCCCCACGGTAGCGGCAAAGGCAATGTGGTGCTCGAAATAAGCGCCACCCCTTACCTTTACTCCTTGCGTTTTTACGACTGGCTCCGCCAAGGCATCGACGGCGAATTGAGACCGGTGCACGTCGACCACGCGTTCAAAAACCTGGACAGCCGGCGGCGCGGTGAGGCGGTGGCCCGCGACCTGGTCCAGGAGCCACGTCTTCTCCGTTCGGGTGATGGCTGGTACGAGGAGTTGCTTGGCGCCTTGCCGGAAATGTTCTTCGAAGTCCGGCGCACTGCCCTGCGGTCGGGCGCCGTGGCCGACGATGCCACCGACGGACGCTTCCACGTCCTGAACGTGGTCGAAGGTGAAGGGGTCCTGGTCGAGCCGGCCGATGCCCCGGCGCACTTCCTGGTCTACGCCGAGACGCTGGTGGTGCCGGCGGCCGTGGGCCGTTACACGCTGCGCCCACTTGGCTCCAGTGGAGCCAGGGTGGTCAAGGCCCTCGTACCGTGACGGCGGGCGAACAGCCGCGCGGGCCGGCTGTGCGGGCGTTGCCGGTGCTCGAGATCGGCGGCACTCACGTGACTGCGGCGCTGGTCGACGTGGAGGTGGGCATGGTGCTGTCCGCTTCCGTGCAACGCGCCACTTTGAACCCGTCGGGCAGCTCCGCCGAGTTGCTGGGGGCTCTAATTACTTGCGGGAGCGCCTTGCCGGTGCAGGGCGGCGAACGTTGGGGCGTGGCCATCCCTGGCCCGTTTGATTACGAGCGTGGTATTGGCTTGTTCGCCGATGTCGGGAAGTTCGAGTCCCTTTACGGAGTGGACGTCCGCGGCGCGCTGTCCAACGGGTTGCCCGGGCCGCCAGGACCGATAATCTTCCTGAACGATGCCGACGCCTTCTTGTGCGGAGAATGGCTGTTCGGGGCGGCTGCGGGCCATGAGCGGTGCGTGGCCATCACCCTCGGTACCGGGGTCGGGTCAGCTTTCATCGCAGATGGCGAGCTCCGACACGAGGGCCCTGGTGTCCCGCCTGAAGGCCGGGCCGACCTGTTGCAGATCGCCGGCCAGCCCCTTGAAGACGTGGTCTCCGCTCGTGCGATCGAAAGGTCATACCGGGAACGCACAGGCGTTGTGCCGGAAAACACTGCTTTTGTCGCTGCCCGAGCCCGGGACGGGGACCGAGCGGCCGCTGACGTGCTCCATTTCTCCTTCGTGCAACTCGGCCAGGTCTTGCGCCCGTGGCTGGAGGAGTTCGGCGCCAGCGTCCTCGTCATCGGAGGTTCGATGACCGGGTCCTGGGATCTGATCGGGCCGGCCCTGTGGGAAGGTTTGCAGAGTGACGGTGCCACCTCGCTGAAAGGGCTAACCGCCTCAGTGGCCGCTCGTCCCGAACACGCCGCACTGCTCGGAGCCGCTGCTTACGCTCAGCGGGACGCGCCAACAACGATCGGGCCAGGGTGGGCCGTTGACCCTCAGGCGCGGCCGTACCAGTGGCGGGCAACTCGATGACGGGGTCACAACCTCGGGCCGCCCGGGCCGTACCGACCATGCGCGACGTGGCGACACGGGCGGGCGTGAGCGTGATGACGGTTTCGCGGGTACTCCACGATGACCCCCGGATCACTGACGATACAAAGAGCCGCGTCCGCGCTGCGGTACAGGAGCTTGGTTACCTGAGAAACGACACCGCCCGTAACCTCCGGATCGGCCGTGGAGCGGACGCCATTGGCCTCGTCATCGGCAACCTGGCGAACCCATTTTATTCGCAGCTCGCCCTGGGAATAGGGGAGGTGGCCGAACAGCACGGCCTGACCGTTATGTTCGTGAACGCCGGCAGAGATGCGGAGCGAGAGGCGCGCCTCGTCTCGGATCTTTTGAGCCGTCGAGTCGAAGGCATAATCATTGCCCCGGAAGGTGACGACCACCGGCATTTGGCGTCAGGGCCAATGCGCGGGGCCCCGGTTGTTTTCGTCGCTCGGCCACCCTCTGGAATTGCAGCCGATTGTGTCCTCGTGGACGATTTCGCCGGGACCAAGGAGGCAACGGGCCGGTTGATCGAGCTCGGGCACAAGCGCATCGGTTTCGTTGGCTTACCTTCTACGGTGTGGACCGGAGCCGAGCGGTTCCGTGGCTTCGAGGCCGCCATGACCGAAGCCGGCCTCCGGTCTTACAAGAAGTACGTGCGCTACCAGGAGAGCGACGTGGCCGCGGCCGAGAAAACAGTGCGCTCGCTCCTGGCCATGACAACCCCGCCAACGGCGCTATTCGCGGCGAATAACCGCAACATGTTCGGGGCATTGCGAGCCGCCAGTGACTATGGGCCGCCTATAGCCCTGGCCGGGTTCGATGACTTCGAGCTGGCCGGCATCCTGGCCTTGCCGTTGATAGTCGTGGCTTATGACCCCGTCGAGCTCGGGCGGGAGGCCGCCCGCTTGCTCCTGGACCGGGTGGGGGCCAACGCCACCGAAATGCCACCCCGCCGTGTGACCATCCCCACTTCCGTCGTCGAGTACGGCCCTGCGGGTGAGAAGTACACCCTCTTCGGGCGAGGTCGCGGGAGGCGGCTGGCAGCTGGTCCCTGAAAATACTTTGGTACAGCCCAGCTAAGCTACAGCCGCAATATGCGGGTCAAGCCAGCTCGCTGGTTTGTAGATCGACCGGTCTAGGTGGAGGAATTACGAATAATGTCGATGAGGATCGGGGTTGGCCAGGCGGCCCGAGCCACCGAAGAGTACCTGGCCTTCGCCAGCCAGTTGGGCGTGAGCGGCGTCCAGCTCAACACACCGGACCTGCCCGGCGCACGCCGCTGGGAACTGGTTGACCTGGTCGCCCTGCGAGAAAAGGTAGAGGGCTATGGCTTGCGTCTCGAGGCCATTGAGAACGTACCCAATGGCTTTTATGAGAACGCCATGCTCGGCCGTCCGGGGCAGGATGAGGACATCGAAAACGTGGCCGCCACCATCCGCAACATGGGAAGGGCCGGTATACCGATCCTCGGGTTCAACTGGATGCCGACTTCTGTGTGGCGCACCGAGCTGGCCCCCGTCGGCCGGGGCGGCGCGGTGGTGTCTGGCTTCGACCTGGCGGTAGCCACAGACGACAGCCAGGCCGACAAAGTGTTAGTAGCCCGGCGCGACCGCAGGGTCGAGGACCAAAAAGACTCCTGGAGCCGCGGCGCCCTCTTCGATATCCCCGGCCCCAGAAGTGACGAGGACATGTGGCGCTCCTATGAGTACTTTGTCGCCGCGCTGGTCCCCATCGCAGAGGAAGCCGGCGTGCGCTTGGCCTTACATCCCGACGACCCTCCCGTCCCCAGTTTGGGCCAAGTAGCCCGGATCTTCAGATCTGTGGACGCCCTCAAACGCGCTGTCGACCTCTCTCCCGGCCCCGGTTTTGGGATCGAACTGTGTTTGGGCACCGTTTCGGAAATGGGTGGCGAGGAGGCCGTGCTCGAAGCCATAAGGTACCTGGCTCCCCGAGACAAGATCGCCTACGTCCATCTCCGGGATGTGAAAGGCACAGTTCCAGAGTTTGTGGAATGTTTCCTTGGTGAGGGCAACTACCGGCCGGCACGCGTAATAAGGGAATTGCGCCAGCACGGTTTCGAGGGCTTCATTTTGGACGACCACACCCCGGCCCTGGTCGGGGACTCTTCGTACGGGCATCGCGGCCGAGCCTTCGCGCTGGGCTATATCCAGGGTCTTATCGACATGATGGAACTGGACGACGACAAAACGGGCGTGTCCGCTCGGTGACCGCCGTCCCCGAATTGGCCCCCGGCCTTGGCGCCCTCACGCTGAAGAACGAGGAAGTCGAGGTTACTGTACTGCCCGACAAGGGAGCTGATATCTACTCGCTCGTGCATCGCGCCAGCGGGGTCGACGTATTGTTCAAGTCTCCATGGGGCGTGCGCACCCCCGGTCCATGGCTGAGACCGTCTACGTCGATGGAGCGCTGGATCGAAGCGTACCCGGGCGGTTGGCAACTCCTCCTGCCCAACGGCGGGGACGAGTGCACGGAGCAGGGCGTGACCTGGGGTTTCCACGGCGAGGCGGCATTGGTCCCGTGGACGGTGCTTGATCAGAGCGGCTCCACGGCCACGTTGGAGACCTCGCTTTTTACCGCCCCCCTGCACGTGCGCCGCGAACTAAGCCTCGACGGGCCGGTGCTGCGGGTGCAGGAAACGGTAACGAACGGTTCTGAAGAAGAAGTCGAGGTCATGTGGTCGCACCACCCCGCCTTCGGGGCGCCTTTGCTCGAGGCCGGCTCCCTTTTGCGAGCAGGATGCCGGGCCGTGCAAGCCGATGACGAGGGACCGGGGACGCTGCTGGGCGCTGGTACCCGTCACCGCTGGCCGCTAGCCACCACGCCCGAAGGAGAAACCGTTGACCTGGGCCGCGTCCCGGCCCAGGGGAGCGGCGCGCCGTCATGGCCTACCTCCTCGACTTCGACTCGGGCTTTTTCGCCATCACCAACCCCCGCCTCAGCCTGGGGGTCGGTTTGCGTTGGCCTCTGGAGGTGTTCGACAAGGCCTGGCTTTGGCAGGAGGTCCACTCGACGATGGGTTGGCCGTGGTTCGGCCGCGCTTACGTGATAGCGGTCGAGCCCGCCTCGTCCATCCCGGGCCACGGATTAGCCGGTGTCCGCGCCACCGGCGCGACGGGCTTTCGCTTGGCCGGTCAGGCTTCGCGCCAAGTGGTGGTGGAAGCGGTCTTGTTCGAGGGGACGGCTCCGGTGGCCGGCATCGCCGAAGGCGGGGCGGTCACGTTCGCTCGGACGTAAAGCGCCAAGGGGCTCAGGAAGCCCGGCCCTTTGCCGCCAATTCCACCGCCAGCGCCTTGGTCTCGCCCGGTTTGAGGCTGATGCGGACCGACCCGTCGGCGACCGGGACGGCGTCCTGCCCCTGTTCGAACACGTTCCCCAGCCGCGCCGCCCGAACGGCTATGTCGGGGAAAGCGATGCCTGTTGTTACCTCGTTGGCGCTCAGGTTGTCGAGCCACAGCAGCAGGTCACCATGGGCTTCCGAAGCAGTTGCCTGGACCAGCCGGACCTCAGGCCGGTCGATGGCGCACAAGCTCCCCGAGGACGGCATCTCCTGGCCGGCGGCCGCCGCGGGGACGACAGCTCCGACCAAAGGGGTGCTGACGGACTCGCCGAGGCGGGCCCCGAGTGTTCGCACTTCACCGTCGGATTGGGAGGAAATGGCATAACGGAAGCTCATTTCGCCGCCCTGCTCAGTCGGGAAGTTGGTGTCCCAGATGTTGTTGAGCGGCCCACGAGTAAACCGTTCCCGGCTCGGCCTTCGACAGGCGCAGGGTACCGGGGAACGGGGTATAGGGCGAGTGGATGTCACCGAACTGCACGAGGGGCGCGTCCACCGTGGCCCAGGCGGTCCCGCCGGCGGTTTCCGCCAACGCCACCCAGTGCCGGATGGCCCTCATGTGCTGCGGGCAGCCGGGGACCGTGGGGGCGCTCGCGCTCGTCCCGACGCCTGGCAACTCGTAGATGCGCTCGGGGCTGGTTGCTGCGAACGGAAATGCGAAGAAGACGCTCTGTTTGTCCACTGTCCTCAGCTTGAACATACGGTTGCTGATCTCCACCCGGGGGATCTGGTGCCAAGTTGTAATGGTGCTGAGCAGCCTCGCACAGCCCGGGGCTCTGACGTCGAGCGTCATACTTTCCCCGAGTTCGCTCGTTTCTCTCCGCACGACCACGGCATTTTCTCCCGTGACCCGTTCGGCAATGAGGTCCAGTTGCCGGCTGAACACGCGACCCGACAGGTGGTCGACCTTCGTGCTGGTGCCGTACCGGTCGAAAACGTAAGCGTTCAGCCCCAAAATGGCGTCAGCGTTGACCAGTTCGCGCTTCGTGCCCCGTTCGACGATGGAGCTGATCGAGGCGTCCAGCAATGAATAGGTCACGCGGTAGAACTCGTTGGCGATGACCGGCTCACCCAGTTGGCTGACCTCCACCGGGACCGGCGCACCCTCTACGACGTTGAACCGGGCATAACCCAGTGCCGGGATGTCCCTGGCCAGGAACTGGAGGAACCGGCCGGCGGGACGGTGCTCGGCATGTTGCTGGGGAGCGGCAGTCGTGGCCACCTTCGTACCATCACGGTCGTCTTGCACGGCGACGTCGTAAGTGGCCGGCACCGTGCTGAAAGGCAGGAAGACCTTGACCACATCTGTGCGGGCCCATCCGCTGGGGTTGAACACGACTATCCCGGCCAAGCCGCGGCGGCCACCAATGTGCTCAGCCGCCCGGCGAGCACCGGTGCTCACCAGCGCGGCCGCCGCCTCGCGAGCGTCTCGGGCGAAGGAAGCTTTCCGCTGCCACTGAAGGTCTCCAGAACCCCAACCTTCCTCTTCGTCCTGCCACGGGGCGCGGGCTCCCCACGTGTGCTCGTCGAAAAGCCCTATATCTTCGTAGGTTTTGCGGGAACTCTGGACCGGTGCCGCCGGCGAGCCGCCCAGGACGTCGGACAGCGCGTGCAGTGTTTTCCCCACCCGCACACCGCCTTGAGCCTGGCGTGCCCAGCCGAGCATCCTGGCCCCCGAGCCCAGGCCGTCTGCCCACCAGTCGGCCCAGTCACCCTGCCATTCAGGGATTGTGGTCCCCAACCGTTCTTCGGCGCGGGCAAAGAAGTCTTCGTTGCGGTCCACTCGCAGGTGCGGGAACGCCCACTTCGAGTTCCATTCCCGGGCCACTTCCGAAACGGTCAAATTGGGCGGTGCATTGTCACCGTACTTCCCCTGCACTCGAAGGTGGAGGATGTCGTGAGGGTAGGGCGGGCGAGACACGGTTTCTGCTTCGGGGAGCCATATCCCCGAATCAAACGGGTAGGCGCGCTCGGCCAGACCGGCGAGGTAGCACGGCAAACTTTCCTGCGTGACCGAGTACGACTCCGCCAGGCCGAGGATGTTGCCCTCCATATAGGCATTGCCGTGAAGCGTGTCCGTAAGCCAGACCAGGACCCGCTTGCCGCTGGGAGCCCGCCAGTAAAACGGGCGCTCGAGCCGCTCTCCTCCGATGAGATAGGGGACGGAGCGCCCGGCATAATTGTGGGCCACCGACAGGTACTGGACTCCGACATCGGCCAGCACCTCTACCAAGCCCGTCACGCCGCCAGGTACGTCGGTCTGCATCGCACTGGTCACCGTTACACCGTGAGCGGTCTGTAACTCCACGGTGAACCGGACCATCTCGTACAACTCTTCGATCGCACACGCCTCGGTGTGCATGTTCAAGCTCATGGCGCCCACGCTGACGGAGCCGGCTTTGATGGCGTCGATCATCCGGCCGCGGTCCCGCTCGCTGCGGCACTCGAACCAGCGTTCCAGGGGCCAGTTCACCTCGATGTTCCAACGAAAGCGGACGTCGTCGTCCCATGAACTGGTGTGGTCGACCAGGTCGAGCACTGAGTCGAGGTACTGGAGGTGGTTAGTGATGACTACTTCTTGCCGGTCCGTGTAGCCCACGTCGAGGTGGGTGTGGTGCACCAGTGACACCGACCACTTACGTTGAGGGCGCACGATAACGTCACCCTCGCCGATGATGTCCCCATTGGCAGCGAGGACTTTGAAGTGCCGCCGCGTTGGAGCGCTCACCTCGGGCACCTCGGCGTCGGCCACCAACCCGGTTTCTTTGACCTCGAAGCTAAATGGGCCGGAGGCTGCGCCGTCGTCACCGTCGAGCGATACCTGCGGGCCGAGGTCCGTGGCTCCGGCGCCGGCGAGCCGGAAGCGGACGACCTGGGCCAGCCCTCCCTGAGCGCGCTTGAACAGCGGCAGGCTGACGGCCTGTAGGGACCTCCCGGCGATCGTCCCGACCTCTTGGAAGACGGCGTCCTCCAATTGCGCCCGGAACTGGTCCAGGTCTCGTCGCCGGTCGCCGGCGGTGGGGTCGTGGAAGGTGCTTTTGAGAAGTCCCTCAGTCATATTCGCTCCTTTGTCGCAGGCGTTAACAGCAGCCGTCCGGTCGATTTCTGCCTTCGCCATTTCCTATCGGCGACGCCGGGCACGGGTCGCCCACCCGTAACGGGGTTACGTCCTGCGAACGACCAGGGAGAGCCCCTGGGTGAAGAACCGGCGGAGGCAGAAGAAAAGTACGAGCATAGGCGAGGCCGCGATCAGCGTGCCGGCCAGCTCCACCGGCAGGCTGGAGCCTCCGTAAATGCCCATCAGGCTGCTCAGGCTGGCCATCACGGGCCGGTCCGAAGGCGATGAGGTCAAGACGATCCCGAACAGCAGGTCGTTCCAGATCCAGGTGAACTGGAAAAGGAAAAGCACCAGGGCCGCCGACACGGACAGGGGGGCATAGACAGAGCGCAGGATCCGGAACTCGCGCCGCCCCTTCCACTAGCGCCGCCTCCCTGAGCTCGTTCGGGACGGTGCTGTAAAAACCCCGCAAGACCAGCGTGCAAAACGGCACGGAGATGGCGGTATAGAAAATGAGCATCCCCAGCCGCGAATCGTACAGCCCGACGGAGTTGTACATCTTGAACAGCGGGACGATGTACATCTGCAGCGGGAACACGGTGGCGGAAAAAATGATCAGGAATATGGTGAAGCCGCCTCGTATCCTGAGGACCACGATCGCGTATGCGGCGAGCGACGCGATGACGATGGAAGCGGCCGCGCCTACGACGCCATAAATGATGCTGTTTATGAAGCCTGTCCCGAGGCCCGCGTTGTCCCACGCGGTGCGGATATTGGATAACAGGTTGAACTCCCTCGGGAGGGCGTAAAAGGGATGAGCGAAAAAGTCAGAGGTGGACTTGGTGGCATTGATCACCGTCCACCATATGGGGAGCGCCCACAAAATGGCGGCTATGCTCAGGCACCCGTAGATTACGACCTGCTTCCAGCGGATAGCCTTCATACCCTTACCTCTCGTAGGCTCCTGCGCAGGTACCCGAGGGATGCCAGGAGCACGAAGATGGCGAGGACCACGGCGATGGCGGCGCCGTACCCTTGCTTGAAGTACTGGAACGACTGCTGGTAGGTCCATACGGCGAAGGTCGAGGAGGAGCCGTAAGGCCCCCCCTGGGTCATGACCCAGATGAGGTTGAAGGCCTGGAGGGCGTTGACGATGCTGATGGCGATGATGACCCGCGTCATGGGGGTCAGCGACGGCATCGTGATATGGCGGAACATGCTCCAGCCGTGAGCACCGTCAAGACCCGCCGCCTCAACAATCTCCTTGTCCATCGTGTCGAGGCCGACGAAGAACAGCAACATGTCCACGCCGGCGATCTGCCAAGTGGAGGCGATGATCATAGAGAAGGTGTTGAGGGGGACGCCGTTGAGCCACTGGCGTTGGGCCAGCCAATGCAGCCCCAGGTCCTGGAACAGCACATTGATGCCGCTGGTCCCGAACAAGAAGCTCCATATGATGCCGGTCGTCACGAAGCCGATGGCATAAGGGAGATAGAAAACGCTCTGGAAGATCCCCTTGCCCCTGCGCCGCCTCAAAGCGAGAGCAGCCACGAGACCGAGACCGACCGGCAGGACTACCATGGCGACGGCCCAGATCAATGTGTTGTACACGTTGGTCGACAGCGCCGAGTCTTGGAGCATGGCGCGATAATTGGCCAGGCCCACGTACTGGGAGGCCGTCAGGCCGTTGGAGTTGGTGAAGCTCGTCAACACCGTAACTACGACGGAGTAACCGAACATTCCCACCACGATGGCCAGCGCCGGTAGAACGAAGAGGTAGGCGCTCGCCGTGCGCCGGCGTCGCCGCCGGGCGCCGGCCCGGAAGTCTCTGGCCGCTGGCTGTCGCGAAGCCTCGGGCTTGACGACGCTGGGCAAGGAGACGGTTTTCATATCAGCTAACGAGCCTACCGGGAGGGCCAGGCCAGGCCCGGTCCGCGAGGTACAGGAAATACCTCATGCACCGCTTGGCCCTGTCCTGGCCCTCCCGAGCTAGCCTCACGCTGTTTCTTTCCTTCTAAGTGTGCTCTGCCTGGGTTTTGGCCGCTTTAGCTCTTGACCGTCGACCAGTAGGAAGTGGCCACCTGCTGGAGGGTCTTCAAGAACGGCATCAGGCTCAGGTTGGGGTTGAGGATGAACTTGGAGAGGTCGGACGAGACCGGGACCGCGATCTGGGGTGGCGTGGCCTCCCAGTACCGGTTGTTGAGGGTGACGTGCTCCGTCTTGATCTCGTTATTGACGGCTATGGCGGTCGGGTCCGTAACCTTCACCGCCGATTCAGGGCTGGTGAAGGCCTGAAGCTGGTCCCATTTGGCTTGCACTGCCGGCTCCATAAACGTGTTCACCGCCGTTAGCGCGGCTTTCTCCTGTGAGCTGTGGGCGGACACCACGATCGGGCCGGTCTCGAAGATCATCTGCCAGCCGACTTTGGGGTTTATCGGTGGCACCACGAAGGTACCGAAGTCCTTGCCCGGCTTCATACCGGCCTTGATGAGGGACGCCTCGTTCCAGGAGCCGAGGAGATCCATGGCCTGGGACCCGTTGACGAACGCGGTCGGGTTCGGGATGTCTATGTCCTGGGCAGTGGCAAAGTAGCCGTCGTTAGCCAGGGTCTTCCATTCGTTCATGGCGGCGACGACGGGTGCGCTTGTGTAGGAGATTTTGCCCTGTACCAGCGCGTTATAGGCCGACGGGTCCTGCTCGACCAGAATTTGCTCGAACCAGATGAAGCCGGCCCAGTCGTCGACGTAGTTAGTGAACGGCGAAATGCCGTTCTTCTTGAACGTCGCCGCGTCGCTCATCAGCTGCGACCAGGTCGTGGGAACTCCCATGTTGTACTTGGCGAAGTCCTTCTTGTTGTAGAACATCACCCAGTCGGCGGCGTTCTCGGGGGCGCCGTAGTACTTCCCGTTGACCTTGTAGGCGTTCTCGACGTCGGGGTTCAAGCCGTACTTCGACTCCCACGTTTTCACGTACGGGGTCAAATCGGCGAGCGCCCCCGCCTTCACGAGGGGCACGAGTTGCTGACCGGACCACCAGGTGTAGAGAGGCGGGGCTTTTGAGGTAGTGGCCGATGCCCGCACGATGGCTTGGAAGGCGGTCGTATTGGGGGAGGGCGAAGAGTACCAACCTACCCCTCCGTCGGCCTTGGCGATTATCGGCCCTATCGCGTTGTAGGCCTGGGTCCAGGTGGGTTTGTCGTTGGCCAGCTGGAGACTAGTGCTGCTGGAAGCGTTGGCCGCTGCCGGGAATGTCATCGTGCCCGTAAGGGCGATTAACGAAGCCGACGCGACAAGCGCTGACTTCATGCCTTTCTTCATGGTGGCTCCTTTTGTCAGATGCAGTTCAAAACTGCTGTACGTAGACATTCGAGGGGTATTGCACCAGCCGATCCCCGTCTCGCGAATAAGCGCTTGAGTTACGTTTCGTGTTTTCGTGTTTCCCCTGAATGAAAGTTACTTAACGCGACGGTACTCGCTACCGGTCCCATCTCGGTCGCGGCCCTTCACCCCTTGCCTCCCCATGCAGCTTCGTCTTGATGTGTTATCGTTAGCACGCTTGAAGGGCCGGCGTCAAGGCACCCTGAATGGGCCGAGCCATGCATGACCACTGCAGGCGGCGCCACGATCCCTGAGTGTCAGGCCCCGAGTGTCAGGCCCTGGGTGTCAGGCCCTGGAGCAGTTACGCCGACGGCGCAAGTAAAAGTTGGCGCCTGGGCGTTGTGGTAGAGGCGGTTAAGCGGGGCGCCCGTAGGCCGTCCAGGACCATGGCCAACAGGCGGTGGCTCTGGTCTTCGGAGAGCGTGGCGCTGGTGCACATCGGCCCCATCAGCTGCATCAGGTCAGCCCCGTCGATGTCAGTCCGAACGACGCCGGCATCCTGGGCTCGTCGCAGTACCAGGTCCGAGGCGCGGTCGATCCGCTCACGCGAGGCCACCTTGAACTCGGGGTTCTTCTCGAACGCCTCACGGAGCTCGCTCAGGAACGTCTTCTTGCCCTGTGCGTAACGCACGAAGGCGTTGAGCCAGAGCTCGAGCGCCGGCCAGGGGTCCAGTTGCGCCACCGCCGTCTCAGCCGTCTCGACCAGTTGGTCGACGTCGGTACGGTAGACGGCCTCAACGATGTCGATCCGTTTGGGGAAATGACGGTAGAGCGTCCCCACGCCCACCCCCGCTTCCTTGGCTATGGCCTCCATGGAGGCGTCGCCGCCGTACTTCGAGAACACTTCTTTAGCGGCAGCCACCAGGCGGTCGTAGTTGCGCCGCGCATCGGCCCGCATCGCCCGGCCGGCGTCGCCGGCCTCGCCGTGGCCCAGCGCGCCCTTCTGAGTGGTGGTCCCTACTGCGCTGGCCTGGCTGCTCATCGGTTTCCCGGACCTCTCGGAAAAAACACTTGCTAACCGGAGGCACCCTCCGTATACTAAGTGGAGGAAGCTTCCGCTTAGGCACAAGGATACCAGCCGAAAGGTAGAAGTCAATGCCCGCTACAACATTCAGCGAAGCCCGGGTGGCTCCGGGCCGCTTAGTCGAAAGGAGGCTGGCCGCCCCGCGGCGCCTCGGACGGCAATCGATCTCCTTGTTCGTGATCCTGACGGCCCAGCTCATGGTCGTCCTCGACGGCACCATCGTGAACGTGGCCTTGCCTCACATCCAGCGCGGGCTGAGCTTCTCCGGGAGCGGCCTGTCCTGGGTGCTCAACGCCTACATCCTCACTTTCGGCGGCTTGTTGCTGCTGGGGGCACGTGCCGGTGACCTCCTGGGTCGGCGCCGCACGTTCCTGTTCGGCATCGCCGTCTTCACGCTGGGCTCGCTTTTGGGTGGTCTGGCCACCGCCGGTTGGATGCTGCTAGCCGCTCGCGCTCTTCAAGGCGTGGGCGCCGCCTTCGCCGCCCCTTCGTCGTTGGCTCTTCTCACCACCCTGTTTTCCGAGGGTACCCAGCGGGTCCGGGCCATCGGGCTGTTTACGACCGTGTCGGCCGCCGGCGGCGCTATCGGCCTGGTAGCCGGAGGCCTCCTCGTGGAATGGACGTCATGGCGCTGGGTCATGTTCGTGAACGTCCCCATCGGTGTGGCGGTCTGGCTGATCGGCCGTTTCGTCCTGGTCGAGACAGAGCGGCGCCACGGCCGCTTCGACGCCGCTGGCGCTGTTACTTCAACGGCAGGGATGACGGCGGTCGTGCTCGGCCTGGTCGAGGCCGGAAGTTCCGGATGGGGCGACCCCGTGACCGTCGTCTCTCTAGTGGCCGGGGCGTTTTTGTTGGGCGCATTCGTGTGGGATGAGCGTAGGGCGCAAGAGCCGATACTGCCCTTGAGGCTCCTGTCGAACCCGACCCGGAGCGGTGCCAACCTGGCCCGCGGTCTCGTTTATGCCGGAATGTACGGAGCGTTCTTTTTCCTGTCGCAGTTCCTGCAGGACGTCCAGGGCCACTCGCCCCTTGTCGTCGGTGTGGGCTTCTTGCCCATCCCGGCCTCCGTTTTCCTCGGCTCTCAATTGACGAGCAGGGTCCTTGTACCGCGGTTCCGGCCCAAGGCCATAATGATGTCGGGCGTCGGCCTCGCCGCTCTCGGCTTGGCCCTCTCGAGCCAGCTGCACGCCGGGTCCTCGTACCTGCAGGTCCTGGCCGGTCTGGTGCTCCTCGGGGCGGGGGCGGGGATCTCGCTGGTGAGCCTGACGTCGGCCTCGCTGGTGGGCGTCGACCCCAGGGACGCCGGTGCCGCTTCGGGCTTGATCAACGTCGTCCAGCAACTGGGTGCGGCGCTCGGCTTGGCCGTCCTGGTCACCCTGTTCGGCGCTATTACTCAGCACGCTCAACTCGCCACCGCGGCGGGCTTGCACGCGGGCTCCCCGACGGACGTCGTCTTGGTCCACGGGCTCGACATAGTCTTCGGTGTGGGCGCCGGTTTCGCCCTCTTGGCCATGACAATTGTCGGGTTCTTCGTTAGGCCGGCGGCGCAGTCGACCGTCGCCTCCACCCCTGTAGAGGAAGGGCACGAAGAACAAAGGCCTGAACTCGACCTCCGGGTTCTAGAGGAGGCGCTCGCACTGGAGGAGGCCGCTGAGCCGGCTCTCGTCAGCAGCAGCGTGGTGCGGGCGCCGGACGGAGCAGTCGACCAGGTCGAGATCTGAAGGCTAAAGGCGGTCCTTGCACCCGTGCGCCGGCAAAGGCCGATGGCCGGGCAGGCGAGCCTATGCTGTCGAGTCTGTGACGGACGCGGTCCAGATATAGAAATCGGTCACCGATCTGGGGTGATTAGCGTGACTTGGGACGGCAAAGTGTTGCCCAGCAACACCTAACCGTCCCAAGTCACTTTTTTGGCCCAGTTTCCTTATCCTCTTTCCCGGTCGCCATGTTCAGGCGTCCGCCTTCACGGCCCACCGGCACGTGATGCCGACCAGGATGGCGGCGAGGGCCAGGTAGATGGCCACCTCGATGCCCTGGATCGGCCAGTAGTGGCTGGGAGGTTGGTAATTGACGAGCACGCGATAGCCGTGATGGGTCAGGCAAGCGCCGAGCCCGCTGTTGGAGTAGTACACCTCCCGGCACGCCAGGGGGAGCTGAGCCGGGTCGAGCTTGTTGATCGAGATCGATTGCCCCAAGGGGTTGACCAGTTTTTCGCTGAGCAGCCAGCTCCCGGCGCCGGCCGGAGCGTTCCCGAAAGCACTCGTCACGTCGACGGTGACCGTGCGGCTGGGGAGCAAGTAGGGCCGCACGTATTGGTCGAAAAGGTACCGGAAGACACCAAAAATGACCAGGGTCGTCCCCATGGCCAGCAAAGCCCGCCGGAGCAAGGCGCCCAAAAGGCAGCCCAGGGCCATGCCACATACCGCATAACCAATCGGCACCAGAGCCTGGGTATCGAAGATGACGGAGCCGAAACGGTTTTGTTGCACCGCGTTTATGGGCCGGTACCACCAGGTCACCAGCAGGGACAAGGCTCCCGTGCAGAGGGCGGCGGCGCCGAGGGCGCATGCCAATTTCACTCCCAGCCAACGCAGGCGAGTAATGCTCTGTGTCCACGCCAGCCGGTGAACGCCCTCCTCGATCTCGCGGGCGACCAAGGGCGCCCCCCAGAAAAGGGCGAAAACGAGCGGGAGAGTAAACCCGACCGCGTCGACTAGGTCGAAAAACCGGTTGTAGCCACCCTGGAAAACCTGGCCGTCGAGGTTCGCGCACCCACCCAGCCCGGTGGCGCACGTACGCAACGCGGAGTGGTAGGTGGCCAGTATCCCGAAGCCGGTGATGACCAACGCCACTGAGGCGATGCCGAGGGCAACGACGGCCGAGATGGCCTGGCGGCGGTGCTGGCGCCATATCAACCACGTCATCGGGCCGCCCCGCTCAAACCGGCGCTGAAAGGCTCAGCGGGCTCGTACATGCTCACTCGGGAGGCCGCACCTCGACGCATATAGGCGAGGACGACCTCTTCCAGGCGCACCTCCGACACCTCCCACCAGGGTTCTTCGACCGGTCCCTGGCTGCGCACCATCACCGTGGTTTGGCGTTCGGTGTGCTGCTCGGCCACGACCTCGTACTTTCGGGCTAGCGGCCCTGTGTCCCGGCGAGGCCCGCTCAGCAGCCGGTGGCAGGCCAGCAAATGCTCGACGTCACCGGACAACTGCACCTTCGAGGCGGCCAGGACCACCAGGTAGTCGCACACTCGCTCGATGTCGGCCACCAGGTGAGAAGAAAGCACGACGGTCAGTTCGGTTTCAGCGCTGGCCACGGCCAGGCCGGCCAGGAAGTCCTGCCGGGCCAGCGGGTCCAGGCTGGCCACCGGCTCGTCGAGCAACAAAAGCCGGGGCCGCTTGCCAAGGGCGAGGGCCAGCGCCACCTGGGCCCGTTCGCCTCCGGAGAGCTGTCCCACTGGTTTGTCGAGCGGGAAGCCCAGACCGCTGAGGCGCTGGCGGGCAAATCCGTCATCCCATCCGGGGTTTAGGTGGCGGCCCATACCGAGCAGTTCGTCGGCCGTGAGCCGTTTGTACAGAGGTAGCTCCTGGGCCAGGTACCCGATCTGGGCCAGCCACTGCTGCCCTTGGTCGGGGGGCGACCCGAGCGCCTCGACCCGGCCTTCGGACGGTTTGATAAGGCCGGCCGTCAGCTGGAGGAGAGTCGACTTGCCGGCGCCGTTCGGGCCGACCAGCGCGCATAGCCGGCCGGCGGGGATAGTCACGTTGCAGTCGTGCAGTGCCCACTTCTGGCCGTAACGCTTCGACAACCGCTCGGCTACCACCGCCGGGCCGTTCACGCCACACCCTCGCCGGTCCCCGTCTCTTCAATGTCGGAGAGCGGGGTGGACGTAAAGGCATCGCGACCCGCAGCCTGAGCGTCGCTCAGGCCTGTACGGAAGAGGGCGTCGATGCTGGCCGGGTCGAGGCCAGAACCGATGGCGGACTCTATCCACTTGTCCAGGCTCCGGCGCAGAGATACGAGCGTGGCCGGAGCCGGCCCCTCGGGCCTTCGCAGCACGAACGTACCCACTCCGGCCCGGCCTTCGACCAGGCCTTCGAGCTCCAGCTCGCGGTATGCCTTGAGCACTGTGTTGGGGTTGATGGCCAGCTGGCTAACCACTTCTTTGACCGTGGGCAACTGGTCGCCTGAGTCGAGCAACCCCAGCCTCAGGGCATGACGGACCTGGTTGGCGACCTGGATGTACGGCGGGACACCGGATTTGGCATCGAGGCGGAAAGAGATCATGGCTTATATTCCCCAGTTACTTAGTACTCTAGTTAGTTAGACTATTACACTGGAGGTGGCCCGCTGTCAAGGGCGCCTCGGCACACCGCCAAGGTTGGTAGCCTCACCCGTCGATGACGCGCGCGGTCGTGCTCGGTGGTGGCGGGCCGGTTGGTATCGGCTGGGAGTCAGGCCTCGCCGTCGGACTGCTCGAGGGGGGTGTCGACCTGGCCGCCGCCGACGCCATCTTCGGTACGTCGGCGGGTTCGTTCGTCGGGGCGCAGCTAGCGCTGGGCCTCGATATTGCCGAAACGGCGGCGTTGTTGCTCGAGACGAGCGCGATCGCCATGGCTTCCAACGCCGGGCCGTCCATAACAGAAGGGTTACAGGCCCTCACCGACTTCCTGACCGACGCCGTCCTGGCCGGGGCGCCCG
This sequence comes from uncultured Acidimicrobiaceae bacterium, assembly GCA_963749305.1. Taxonomy (GTDB): domain Bacteria; phylum Actinomycetota; class Acidimicrobiia; order Acidimicrobiales; family Palsa-688; genus Fen-671. The sequence continues at coordinate 188,640 of CAVVMN010000004.1, read as the reverse complement.
CCGACGAGGTGCGCCGTTCCATCGGTCGGCTGGCGCTCGAGGCGGACGTGGTGGCTGAAGACGATTTTGTTGACCTGTTCGCTGTCCTAAAGGACTCCCCCTGGCCTGAACGCTTCGCCTGTACCGCCGTCGAGGCAACCGAGGCTGAGTTCGTGGTATGGCGGTCCGGCTCGGGCGCCGACCTGCAGCGAGCCGTGGCTTCGAGCTGTGCGGTGCCAATGGTGTGCCCTCCCGTAACGATCGGCGGCCGACGGTACATGGACGGCGGGGTGCGTAGCCCGCTCAATGCCGACCTGGCCCAAGGCCACGACGGTGTACTCGTTGTCTCGGTCACTGAGCTGCCGCCGCCGGCTGAACCCTCCGGCTCTGGGTCGTCCAACTCTGGTACCGACAGTTCTTTGGCAGGCGGGGCCGAGGAGATATCCGATCTGAGGTCGTCTGGCTCGCTCGTCGAGGTCATCGAGCCCAACGCCGAATTCCTCGAGTTGAGCCGCTGGGGCGCCTCCCTCATGGACGTCGGCAAAGCCGGAGAGGCTTACCTGGTCGGGGTGGAGCAAGGGCGACAGGAGTCAAGCCGCATTTCCGGGCTCTGGGGGCTTTAGCTCAACGGCGAAGTATTTCTTTGGCACAATGATTTAGCAAATGGGGTGCCACGTACCGGCTATCGAGGCTCGCAAATGACCGACAGTGCTCCTGCCGTGCCAGGTGGACCGCTGGGCCCTGGGGGCGGGTACGGGCCGGGTGGCCCGCCACCCGACCGGTCCTCGCCTGACTACGCCGCCGGGCCAAGCTGGCCGAACCCGGTCACCCCTCCCGGGCCAGGAACCCCGCCAGGCGGTGGGAACTGGTCGAGCGGACCGCCCCCGCCGTATGTGCCACAACAGTCGCCGGCAGAGCGGATCCGGCTGGCCTGGCAAGGTCGGGCCAGCACCGATTACATCTTCAACTACTGGACCGCCCTCGGCTGGACGGTGCTCACCCTGGGCATATACGGGTACTACGTTTTTTACCAATTGGTGCGCCGCATGCGGGACCACAACGCCCGCCGCCTCGACCTCCTCGACGCCACTATCACCTTCGCGTGGGAGGAGGCGGGACGGCGCGGGCTGCAGGGCGAGCTCACGCCCTCGTTCCAACGGGCCGCCGCCCATCTGGCCGAGCTCAGGAAAATGACGACCGATTTCCGGGAACCGCTGGTCTGGACGCTGCTCACGCTTATCGCCAGCGGCATTGTCCATTTCGTGGCGTTTATATTGCTCGACCAGGACCTCGTCAAGCACGACCAAGCTGAGGTGGGGGTCGAATACGAGATCGCCCTCATTTTTGGCCGGTTCGGACAAAACCTGCCCTACCCGAACCCGGCACGGGTCAAGGGGCGCCATAATTACGTGGCCCGAGTGCTGGTCGCCATTTTCACGTTCGGGTTTTATTTCCTGTGGTGGTACCACGACATGATGGTGCAACCCAACCGTCACTTCTACATGAACTGGTCCGAGGAGGACACCCTGGCGGCGGCGGTACAGGCGCTTCTGTGAACGGTTCTGTGAACGCCTCTGTGTGCGCCTACCCGACCTTTGCGCGGGGTTATGCGGATAACGCACATTCCCGCGCAAAGGTCGCGTTATTTACTGGGCTCTAAGCCAGCCGGCGCCGGCCTTATGCCGTGGTGCCCGGAGCTTTGGCCTTCGTGGTCGGTGGGCCGCCGACGCAGACAGGTAGAGGGAACGATAGCGAGTTCACGAAATCGAGCACCGTCCGCATTTGTGACATCGACGTGAGCGTGGCCTGCAAGCCGAGGGCGTTGCCGGGCCCGAGGGGAAGGGCGAGCTGCGCGTAGTACTTGTCGGGGCTCGAGGTGGTGTAGGTGTGCAAATTCGCCGTGACCCCGCACGCCACCATCTGCCTCGAGTTGCTCTCCGAGATGCCGGCGCCCTGACTGACTGTAGGGAGCTTCGCCACGCTCGATGCCGTCGTTATCACGACCCGCTCAGGCGATGACGGCGGCCGGAAAACTACTCCGGTCTTTGGCGTCCCCGAAGATGTCCATCCCACTGGGAAAAGGACACTGAAGGCCCCGCCGGTGTAAGTGCCAAATCGTCCCGGGGCGCTGTAGCCCGTGTCGGCACTGATCCATCCGGTAACCGTCGAACCGCGGACCTGGTACCAACCTCCGGACCTGTTGGTGTGTGCGAGCAACTGGAAGACGGTACCTTGCGCTGCCGTCGCGATGACCTTGGCCGTCGTCGAGGGCCCTGCCCGCACGTTGAGCCCGATCGGCGACAGGATAGTTTGCGGCCCGCTGACCGCCGTCACTGGCCGGGTCGTCGTCGTGGTCGGCTTGGGCACGGTAGTCGTGGGAGCGCTCGTGGTCGGCCGGACCGTGGTCGGCGTGGCGCTCTTCCCGGTGAGGCTGCAGCCGCCAGACGCCAGGGCCAGGGTGATCAGCCCGGCGGCAGTCAAAAGGGGCCAGGAACGGCTCTTCGTTCTACCGGCTTGCTTATCTGTGGGCAGAACGTCGATCCTCCGGATGCTAGCTCAAGCATCTTCAGGCTCAGTGGCAGTTGCCGTCTAGGCTCCGGGGACGTGGCTGACGAAGTGAGGGGCGCACAGACGGGGGGTTTGGTCGGGACGGCCGGCGCCGACGGGCCCAAAGAACTCCACGGCCGCCAACTGGCCACCGTCTTCGTAGGGCTTTTGCTCGTCATGCTGATCGCGGCGCTGGACTCCACCATCGTGGCCACTGCTCTGCCGACGATCGCCCGAGATCTGGGCGGCCTGGACCACATTTCCTGGGTGACGACGGCCTACTTGTTGGCCCAAACGGTGGTGACCCCGCTGTACGGCAAGCTGGGCGACCTCTACGGTCGCCGGCCGGTCCTCCAGGTCGGGTTGGTCATATTCCTGGCCGGGTCGGCGCTGTGCGGTTTGAGCCACAACTTCGCCGAACTCGTCGCCTTCCGTGGCCTGCAAGGCCTCGGGGGCGGCGGTTTGCTCGTGAGCGCCCAGGCGGCCATCGGAGATGTCGTCTCACCGAGAGAGCGAGGCCGGTACCAGGGCCTCTTCGGCGCCGTCTTCGGGATCGCCACCGTCATCGGCCCGCTCATTGGAGGAACGCTAACCACCGACCTCTCCTGGCGCTGGATCTTCTACATAAACCTGCCGATTGGCGTCGTAGCCTTCTTCGTGTTGGCCGCCACGTTGCCTTTGACGGGCGTACGGAGGCGCCCAGTCATCGATTACGTCGGTACCGCCATGCTTTCGCTGGCCCTGGCGGCCTTAGTCCTCATGGTGAGCGTCGGCGGGACGACCTTCCCATGGGTATCTCCTGAGGTGATCGGCCTCGGCGTCGCCGCCGTGGTGGCCTTCATTATCTTCGCCGTCGTCGAGCGTCGCGCCACCGAGCCCGTCCTCCCGCCCCGCCTGTTCGCCAATAGTGTTTTCACGAGCAGCGGGGTGGTGGCGTTACTGCTGGGGTTCGCCATGTTCGGGACCATCACCTTCCTTCCTCTTTATTTCCAGTTGGTGAAAGGGGCATCGCCTACTACCTCCGGCCTCGAAATCCTCCCGCTAATGGGCGGCTTGCTGATCACCTCGATAGGAGGCGGCCAGATAGTTTCCCGGACCGGGAAGTACAGGGTGTTCCCCATCGTCGGGACAGCCATCATGACGCTCGGCTTGTTCCTGCTGTCGCACCTGACTCCAGCCACTTCCGACCTCGTCTCGTCGCTGTACATGTTCGTGACCGGCTTTGGCATCGGCCTGGTCATGCAGGTCCTGGTGGTGGCCGTGCAAAACGCCGTCCGCTACGAGGACCTGGGCGTGGCCACGTCCGGGAACACCCTGCTCCGAAACGTCGGTAGTTCGGTGGGGACGGCGGTAATCGGCACCATCTTTGCCACCCAATTGGCGTCGAAACTGGCCCACGCCTTCCCTCACTCTCCCGAGCTGGTCGAGAACAGCCGCACCATGAGCTCGGCTGCCCTGGCCGCCCTCCCACCTCAAGTAAGGGCGTCCTTCCTCGACATTTATTCGCAGTCTTTGAGCACGGCTTTCCGGGTGGCCGGTTACGTGTCCATTCTCGCCTTTGCCGCCTCCTGGTTTATCAAGGAGCTGCCAATGCGGACCACGGTCACTACCGAGGGAATTGGCGAAGCTTTTGGCAGCCCCCGGTCGGGGGACTCGCTGGCGGAAATAGGCCGGGCCCTCAGCGTCCTTGTCGGTCGCCAAAAGATGGTGGCTTATTTCGCCCGGGTGGCGTCCGAGGCCGGCATCGACCTGCCCTTGCCCAGCTGCTGGGCCCTCGTGGAGCTACGACGTAACCCGGGGATGAGCGAGGCCGACCTTCGAGCGGTCGCCCTACAGCAAAAGATAACGGCAGAGGCGGTCGACGGAGCCATCCAGGACGTAAAACAACGAGGTCTTTGCGGGGCGGACATGCGATTAACCGATACCGGGGTGGAGACGGCCGACCGGCTCACCTCAGCGGTACGCGAGCGTCTGGAGACCCTCCTCGAGGGATGGTCGCCGGAGCAGTACCCCGACCTGGTCCACCTGCTCGACCATTTTGCCGCTGAGATCGTGTCGGGTTCGACAGTGGCGACGCAGGTGGCTAGAGACCAGGCCGCCTGATCTGAGGTTGCGGCCGGGAATCGTCGCCGGCACGTCGTCTCACCCCCACCTGGTCTGGGGTTGCGGCCGGGAATCGTCGCCGGCACGTCGTCTCACCCCCACCTGGTCTGGGGTTGCGGCCGGGAATCGTCGCCGGCACGTCGTCTCACCCCCACCTGGTCTGGGGTTGCGGCCGGGAATCGTCGCCGGCACGTCGTCTCACCCGCTTTCTGGGCGCGGGTTTCGTTTCTGGGCACGTCAGCTGTTGAAAGTGAGCAGAAAATACGCCCAAAAGCCAGTGGCGCGCCCAGAAGCGTGATTGGCGTCGAGAAGCCAGGTGCGGCAACGCCTGGGACCACTGAGCTCTCGGCTCACCGGGCCTCTACCTCGCTCACCTGGCCTCTACCTCGGCCCGCCGCCTCCATCTCGATCTCACCGGCCCCACCCGGCAGTCGTCGGGGGTAAACCAGGCTGGTAAGTCAGCTTCCGGCTGGCGGCGCCGGCCAGTCAAGTGCTCAGAAAACCACCCGACTGATGCTCCCAGAGGTGCCGGTAGGTCCCGACGGAGCTGTCCAGGAGCAACTCGCGATGGGTCCCCACCTCGACCACCCTCCCGGCGTCGATGACGACGATACGGTCGAGGTGGGCGATAGTCGACAGCCGGTGGGCGACGACGAGCGCCGTTGACCTGGCCATCAAGCGCCACAACGCTTCCTGGACGTAGCGCTCCGACTCCGAGTCGAGCGAACTGGTGGCTTCGTCCAGGATGAGCACAGGCGCCGCTTTCAACATGGCCTGAGCGATGGCGACGCGCTGGCGCTGGCCACCGGAAAGCTTGAGGCCGCGTTCACCGACGACGGTTTCGAACCCTTCGGGCAACTCCTTTACGAACTCCTGAACGTGGGCGGCGACAGCCACTCGTCGCACGCGTTCGAGATCAATGGGCCCGTTTGCCCGTACCAGACGTTCTCGGCGATGCTCCGGTGCAGCATCTGGGGATCCTGGGGGACATAGGAGATAGCACGGCGGACGCTGTCCTGGGTGTATTGAGATATGTCTTGCCCGTCAATGAGGATCCGGCCGCCGCTGACATCCATCAGCCGCAGCACCAACCGGGTGATCGTCGATTTGCCACCCCCAGAGGAGCCGACCACGCCGACATGCTCGACCCGCGCGCAGCTCGAAGTTGAAGTCCTGCAGCAGGGGACGCGTCCGGACGATAAGCGAAGCTGACCGACTCGAAGCGGACGGCTCCCTTAGTCACCACGATGTCGGGGGCCTCGGGGACATCGACCACCTCTGGTGGGGTGTTGGCCAACGCGACCAGCTTTGAAGCCCGGCCCAAGCCGCGTGACAGCTGACGGATCTGCATGAAGCTCTCGATGAGCTGGCTGGACACCTGCGACGCGTAGAACAGCACCAGGTAGATGACGCCGGCCCGTATGTCGCCCCGCACGGCGAGGACGACTCCGACCAGTAGCGCGCCCCAGGTCATGAGGCCCACCGTCCCGCTCATCCAGACCCGCGTGACCGTGAACACCTTGCGAGCGCGCAGGTCGGCTCGCACTGAGGCGCCAAGGAGCTCCTCTACCCGCTCCGATTCGGCTTCCTGACCGGCGCCCACCAGCACGGTAGTGACGTTGCGGATCACGTCGGAGGCAGTGCCCTCAGCTCGCGAGTGCGCCCTCGAAAACCGACGCGAGGCTTCGGTCACCGGCGCTGACCGCTTCACCACCACGAAAGCGAAGACCCCGGTTAGTACAACAAGCACCACGGCGACCGGCCACGCCACTATGGCCAGGACCACCACCGCGCTGATGACGACGACGATGATCCGCAGGACGCCCCAGTGGAGGTTGTCGATACCGTCCATCAGGGCCCAGGAAAAAGCGCTGAGGGAAGACGCCACCTCACCGGCGGGGTGGTCGACGTGCCATCGGTAGCCGAGACGCATTAGCCGTTCGAAGCTCCGGTGAATGCCGTTGGCGAAAGTCCGCAGCGAACCTTCCCACTCGAGCCATCCCGACATTCGGAAAGCGGCCTGGCCGATAACGATCAAGATGGCGTAGGCCACGATCAGGGTGCCGAAACGAGGCCACATGGCCGTACCGGGCTGGAGAGTGGCGATCCGGTCGAGCACGGACGCGAAGACCAGCGGCGTAGCGACGTCCGTGATGGTCACCGCTATGACGAGGAAGACGGCCCCGGCCACGAGCCGGCGCCCGTTGGGACGCGCCATCTCGACGCAGTAAGCGAGTGTTTCTCGAGTTGTCGCCGAATCGGCTTCGACTTCGGTCATCCCCGTCCTCTACTCGGCCTCGGGCACCTTGTGGCCCGGCCTGCGCAGGGCTCGACAGCACCCTGCCCGGGTGGACTGGGCCCGAATGCATTTGATCGGCGCCTCTGCCTGACCAGTCTGACGCCACCCCCAACATGGGGCCACCGATTATCCGATGTCACTAGTGTCATCGTCGTGGACGACGAGCTCGCCTACGCCGACGTGCCCGCCTTGCAGCGCTACGCGGGCACCGCCGAGGCTCTCGTGGAGGTACTGCTCGGGCGGGTGTCGGCATTGGACGCGCCCGGTTCGCCGACCGCTCTACGGAGCGTGCTGGCGGTGTCCGACAGCGCCCTTTCCGAGGCGCGAGCCTGTGACCGCACCGATCCCATTGGGCCCCTCCACGGCGTGCCGGTCCTGGTGAAGGACAACATCGAGGTGGCCGGGCTGCCCTCGACGGCCGGCGCTACCAGTCTGGCCGGCCGGCCCGCAACCCGTGACGCGCCGCTGGTACGGCGGCTCCGGGACGCCGGGGCCGTCATCCTTGGGACGGCCAACCTGTCGGAATGGGCCAACATCCGGTCGGCCCGTTCCACGTCCGGCTGGTCAGCGGTAGGGGGTCTGACCGGTAACCCGTGGGCGCTCGACCGCAACGCCGGCGGTTCGTCTTCTGGCTCCGGGGCCGCACTGGCCGCCGGGCTCGCCCCGCTGGCCATCGGCACCGAGACGGATGGCTCCATAACGTGCCCAGCCTCGGTCAACGGGGTGGCGGGCATCAAACCCGCCGTCGGTGCCATCTCGACCGAAGGAGTCGTGCCCATCAGCGCCAGCCAGGACAGTCCCGGGCCGATGGCCCGGACCGTCGATGAGGTGGCACTTCTGTTGGAGGTACTTACCGGCTGGTCCGGGATCCTTGACCGAGCCCGTCAGGGCGTCAGCGGCTTGCGGGTCGGCGTCGCTCGCTCCTGGCGCACGGGGCATCCGGGCACGGACGCGCTGTTCGACGAAACAGTGGGACGGGTCTCTGCCGCCGGTGCTTATGTCCACGATGTGCAGGCTGCGCTGCCGTCCTCAGCGGAGGACGAGGACGAGCTGACGGTCATGCTGTGCGAGTTGCTCGACGGGCTGGCCAGCTACCTGCCGACCCGTGGGGCCAACGGGCCACAAGACCTGGCCCAGGTCGTCGCGCACGAAAAGCGCCACGCGTCGACGGAGCTGGCTCACTTCGGCCACGACCTGTTCGAGCGGGCACTCGAACTGGGCGGGACCGGCACCGGCGCCTATCAGGCGGCCAGGGCCCGCAACCTCGAGTGGGCTCTGCGGACCTGCCTCGAGCCTGCGTTCGCCCAAGCCGACGTGCTGATCGCCCCCACCTTTGGCCCGGCGTGGAAAAGCGACCTGACCTTGGGCGACCGCGTGGCCGCCGCTTCTCCGATCACCAAGGCCCCATCGATCGCCGGCTGGCCGATAGCCACCGCGCCTATGGGCCTGGTCGACGGGCTGCCGGTCGGTCTCGGCGCCATCGGGCCCCCTGGTTCTGAGGCCCTGTTGCTAGCCGTGTGTAGGGCCGTGGAGCAGCCCGCTCGCCCCTCCTGGCGGCTGCCTGCTCGGGGTTAACCGCCGGCGCCCCTGCCCGATACCCAGAACCCTCGCCGCTCACCGTCCTCGTCGCGCCTAAGAGGGGCACTTCTCCGGCACTTGGCCAGGTTGAAGACCCGGCGGTATGTATTGGCCCTGGTAGTACGACGAGGAGTCCGTCTCGACCTGGGAAGCCGGCGTGGTGTTGAGCGGGTTGGCCGCCCCGGCCGCTTCCTCGGTGGCGGCGGCGTCGAACACTTTGGCGGCCAACGAGAAGGTCACGTCTCCGTTAGCCGTTTTCGCTGACGTCGTCGCCGGCATACCGTAATCGAGGAACTGCTTTAGCATCGCCTGGTCCTCGGACGGCACCGGGTCAAGCGCGCCCGGGACCTCGTACGAGTTGACGGTGGGATAGGTCCAGTCGGGAATGCCCGCCGCGTTGGCGTGACGCAGGACCTTCGCCAGAGTGAGGATGAGGGAATTGGTAAATGTGTTGTCAATCGCCAGGCTGCTTGTTACTCCGCCAATAACGGCGTTCAACGCCAGCGGGTCCGTGGGACCTACCACTTCCGCTTTCTTAATGGCCAGTTTTACGAAGTCTTGTTGCCGTTGAATACGGGCCAGGTCGCTTTCCGGTACCAGCTGATATTGCCAGGAGCCGTTCAGGTAGTACTGGTATTCGCGAGACCGCACAAAGGCCAGGGCCTGCTGGCCTTTCAACAGCACGCAGCCGGCATGGGGCACGCTCAAGTCGGAGTACAGGTCCCGCGCCGGCGCCGGGAAGTACTGGTAGACACCACCGAGAGAATCGGAGAGCTGGGTGAACGAATAGAAATTGACCACCATGAAATGGTTTATGTCGATGCCGAGGTCTTTCTCGATCGTGCTGATGAGCAGGTTGGGGCCGCTGTCGAAGGTGGCGTTTATGCGCGTCGTGCCCATACCGGCCACGGGCACGAGCAGGTCCCTCGGGATCGAGAGAAGAGCGATGCTAGAACTGGCAGGGACGACTCGGAGCAACATTATGGTGTCCGACCGCTGGCCCGTGACCTCAGAGGAATTTCCGAAAATGGCATTGGCGCCCTTTCCGAGCGCCCGTGTGTCACTCCCGACGGCCAGGATGGTCATTGGAGCGCCTGCACCGGAGGGGGGGCTCTGCGCATTCTGCCCGGCGGGGATTAAGCCCGTCACCGACACGCGTTTGACTTGCCCCAGTCGCCAATCGACGTACCCATAAGCGGCCACGCCAGCCGCGATCAGGCAAAGGACGACAATGTTGGCGACGACAAGTACCCGTCTTGGCCAACGCGGCCGCAGGCGGGCTTGGCGCCCCCGGGTTTGTTCCGTCGGCTTCCCCGTGCGGCCGCCGCGAACTGCGGTCTGAACAGCCATGGCTCTTTTGATGTTAAAGGGCGTCGATGGAGGAATTGGTGCATCCCCGTGGGAAGGGGCCCCATGTACCGGCAAACGGGCTCTTCAGGGCGGTAGAGTAGAACATACGTTCCCTCCACCAAGAGGAGCGCTCGATGACGGAGATGTACCTCGATGACGAATATTTACGTTGTTGCTGGTCTTGAGGGCTCTGGTACGGTCGCCGAAATGACAGTGCCGAACATCGTAGAGACGGGAACGGGCAGTCAAGTTGACGACTACCACGGTGAGAAGGTGGCCGACCCCTACCGCTGGTTGGAAGACACCAACGACCCCGAGACCCGCCGCTGGACCGAGCTCCAAAATGAGGTGACGGAGGCCTACCTTTCGAAGGTGCCGACCAGAGAGGCGATCCGGTCGCGCCTGACTGAGATCTGGGACTACCCGAAGTACGACGTGCCCTTCCAGCGTGGGGAGCGTTGGTTCCAGACCCGCAACTCGGGCCTGCAAAACCAGGGAGCCCTCTATGTGATGAGTTCTCCGGAAGACGACGGGCAGGTGTTGCTCGACCCGAACATCATGTCCGAGGACGGGACCGTTGCCCTCTCTGGAGCGGTAGTCACCAACGACGGGTCGCTGCTGGCTTATGCGACGAGCGAGGCGGGTTCTGACTGGAAGACGTGGCGGGTACGGGACGTGGCCACGGGCGCCGACCGGCCCGACGTCGTCGAATGGGCCAAGTATGGCGACGCCGCCTGGCGGGCGGACAAGAGCGGCTTCTACTACAGCGCCGTCGATAAGCCGGGGGAGGGGGACGAGTACACAGAGCAGGTCGGGCTGGTGAGGATTTTCTTTCACAGCCTCGGTACGCCCCAGGCTGATGACCAGCTCGTTTTCGAAGCGCCCGACGAGCCGGAGTGGATCCCTGAGGTCGAGGTCAGCGAGGACGGGCGCTTCGTCATCATCTCTATCTCGCGGGGGACCAATCCGGAGGCGCGTATCGAGGTGTTCGACCTGGCCGAGCCTGGTCGGGGCCTCGTCCCCCTGGTCAGCGACTTTTCCTCCAAGGCGGTCGTCGTCAACACCGTGGGCACGACCTTCTTCCTGGTCACCGACGACCGAGCGGAGCGCGGCCGCCTGGTTGCGGCCGACCTCGACCACCCTGAGCGCGCCGCCTGGAAGGAAGTGGTGGGCGAACGTGAAGCGTTGCTCTTAGGCGCCCGCAATTGCGGTGGCCGACTCGTCTGCCACCACCTCCAGGACGCCTGCTCGAGGTTGTCCGTCTTCGAACTGGACGGGACGCTGGTCCGGGAGCTGCCCCTACCCGCCGGTCGTCTCTCTCAACTTCGTGCACGGCCAATCCGGTATAGAAGGCAGGGCGGACAGCAGCCTGATGCACTTCGGGCTGCGCTCGTTCACTGATTCGGGCTCTCTGTGGTCGCACGATCGTCGATAGTGGCGAAACCCGCCTGCTGCGCCCTTCGGCCGCCCCTATCAACGCTGACGACCTGATCAGCGAGCAGGTCTTCGTGACTGCGGACGACGGGGTGCCGGTCCCGTTGTTCCTGACCTATAGGCGCGACATCTCCAAGACCGGGGACGTGCCCGTCCTGCTCGTTGGTTATGGCGGCTTTGACATATCCATCACCCCGGACTTCATGAAAGCGGACGCATTGTTTGTCGAACGGGGTGGGATCCTGGCCGTTGCGGTGTTGAGGGGCGGGGGTGAGTACGGGCGCTCCTGGCACGACGCCGGCCGGCTGGCGCACAAGCAACGGGTGTTCGACGACTTCTGCGATTGCGCCCGGTGGCTGGTTTCGTCGGGATGGTCGCGACCGGACCGCATCGCCATAAACGGTGCCTCCAACGGTGGCTTGCTCGTTGGCGCCTGCCTGACTCAGCACCCGGAGCTGTTCGGCGCCGCCGTACCCGAAGTGGGGGTCATGGACATGCTCCGCTTCCACAAGTTCACCATTGGCTGGGCCTGGAAGAGCGACTTTGGTGACCCGGACAACCCCGAGCAGTACCGCTGGCTGCGCGCCTATTCCCCGCTGCACAACATCGTGCCCGGGACGGAGTACCCGGCCACGCTCGTGACCACGGGCGACCACGACGACCGGGTCGTACCGGGCCACTCCTTCAAGTTTGCCGCTGCCTTGCAGGCGGCCCAGGCCGACAGTGCCAAAGCACCGGTCCTTATAAGGATCGAGACCTCGGCCGGGCACGGGCAAGGCAAACCGACCTCGAAGGCCATCGCCGAGCGGACAGACGTGTTGGCTTTCCTCGACGAGGTCCTTGGGCTGGCCGGCAGCTAGGCGCCCCGCCCAGCAGCGCCCGGCCCGGCGGCGCGCTGCTGGGCCCGATGGGCCGGTGACGTACCCCGTCTAGGTCCAGAGATGGTCCGTGTGTGGCGACAGGTCCCGGAAGTCGGTACCGGGGTCGTCGACACGGTCGTAACAGGACTGCAGGCCAACGCGCCCGGGCCCCAGAGGCGTAGCCACAGGTAGCGGTTGCCCCACGTTTGCCAGAGCTTTATGCCGGCGGCCGGGTACTCCACGTGCAGCTGCATGGACACCGTCGGGTCTTTGAAAAGGAGGGCCGGTGGTTTCACCAGGATCGACTCACCATCGGCCAGCTCTCTCGTGTAAGCGTTGCCGCCCACTTGCACCATGACGAGCCCGGGCTGGTCCCCGGCGTGGAACCGGTCAATGAACTGGCCCATGGGGTAATGCCACGTGGGCTGGTCGTCCCGACGGTCGTCACGGTCGCCCGTGGCCAGGCCGGCCACGTCGAGGCCCATCTTCAACAGGCTGGCCCCGGCCGCCGCGTCCTGCTTTTTCCCGCCCGTGGTGACGAACCACACGCCGGTCTCGAACCAGTCGTACCCGACGCCGGAGGTGGCCACCAGTAGCGCGTGCTCGCGGACGTCCACCGCCGCCCCTGCTTGCAGAGGCAGGGCGACGAGCTCACCGGGGCTGTCGTGCGCAAAGGCGATCCGTCCGGGCCCAGCGGCCTGCAGCATTACCAGCGGCATCCCCGACCGCGAACGGGACCATGGTTTGGCCATCGACAAGGCGCTCACCTGTACCGCCGGGTCTTGCCACAAGAGCACATCGTGAGTGAAGTACACGCCATCGCCGGCCGCCAGTGTCATCTCCGCCACGGGGACCAGGCGTCCCTCCACCTGGCAACGGGACCTCCCGAACTGGATCCGGGCCATGTCGGCGATAGACGGGAGCTCGGTCCAGCCCGATTTGGTCGTCCGCAACTGGATGTTGACGGGCGCCCCGCAGGTCGGGCAGCTGGTCGCCGTCCCGTCCGAGGTCTGCCTGCAGTACGGGCAGGTATAGGAGGTTTCGGGAGCGGCAACGTCGGTCATGTTCTTCGGCCTCTGGCTCTCGGTATTTCGGGTTACTCGCTCTTGTGAAATTTGAACATGGACTGGATGCCGACGCGGCCGGGACCGTTCATCCGCAGGAGCGTAGAGCTCGAGCCACCGCCGCTGGCCAAGCCGGCCGCCACCCCTTGCAACCCGCCACCGGAGCGCAGGTTCTCCGCCGCCGAGGTCAATGCGCCGACGTTCAGCATCGATTTGGCCGCCTTCAGCCCCCGTAAGCCGCGGCCGAACATGCCCCCTTGCTGGGCCGGCTGAGCGGGTTGGGGCGGCTGCGGCTGTTCTGCTGGCCCGGCCGCCGCCCCCGCCGACGCGGCTGAGGGGTCGCCGTCCCCGCCGGCGCCGGCTTGGCCGACGGCTCCCTCGAAACTGGCCTTGAAATTGACCGAAACGACCTCCATGGTCACCGACGAGTCTTTGTAGAGGAAAGCACCCGGGTCCACCAGGATGCTCTCCCCCTGACCAAGGGCGCGCTCGAAAACATTGCCGTACCCGTGCAGCACCATCAACCCGGCGCCGGAGCCAGCCACGTAGCGGTCGAGGTACATGCCGGTACCTGAGGCCAGCATGGCCCGGACCCCCGGGAGTTTTTCGAACGAGTACGTAAGAGTGCCACTGGCCATCACCAGCGCGTGCTCCCGCACATCGATCTCTTTGGGTGGGTCGACGGGCAGGACGATGAGTTCTCCCGGGGCGTCCCGGGACAGGGCCACCCGGCCGGGCCCACGGGCCACGCTGAGGACGAAAGGCAGGCCGGAAAGCAGCCGTTTGGCGCCACCGGGGGTGCTCATCACGGACATGGGCACCGTTTCGTCTTTCCAGAGCATGGCGTGGTGCTCGAAGAACACCGAGTCCGCCTCCGCCAGCGTCGCCTCGACCACGGGCACCACACCGGTGTCCAGCTGGCAACTGCTCGACCCCCAGTGCACCTCGGTCAGGTCCCGCAGCCTGGGAGCCTCGCGCCATCCCGAGTCGGTGACCGTGTCCCGGACATCTAGAGGGGCCCCGCAGCGGTCACAGGTGCGCGCCGAACTAGGGCTTTGAGCATGACACCAACGGCACTGGATGCGCTCTTCGACAGTGGTCATAGCGTCCTCACGAAGGCCCGTCCGAACAAGTGCCCAGAACGGTACCACAAGCCAACACGCCAGTTTTGCGGCCAAAGCCAGGCCCGAAGGCCCGTGAAGCCGCTAGCTCCCCGTCGGCCCGACCCATAAATAGACCTAAAGTAATATCGAGGTTTAGCAAGGTGGCCAATATCCCGTCGAATGCCCAGGAACTGAGCGTCGGTCAGCTCTCGTCGCGAAGTGGCGTCCCTATTTCCACGTTGCGTTTCTACGAAGCGCAGGGCCTTATTTCCGCCGGCCGCACTGCGGGCAACCAGCGCCGCTACCCCCGCGATGCCCTTCGCCGCGTGGCCTTCATACGGGCGTCACAGCGCGTTGGCATACCGCTGCGGGCTATCAGGCAGGCACTTGACGGGCTGCCCGGCAACCGGGCACCGACGCGCCAGGACTGGGCTCGCCTCTCAGCGGCATGGCAACAGGACCTTGGCGACCGCATCGCTCAACTCGAAGCGTTGCGGGACCGCCTCACCGGTTGTATCGGTTGTGGCTGTCTCTCGCTGGACCGCTGCAGCCTGGCCAACCCGGGCGATGTACTTGGCCAGGAAGGTCCCGGCGCCCGCCAGTTCCTGGGCTGAGCCCTTACACCGGTCCGCCTCGAGGCCCTGCGGACGCGTCGGAGGCTGCGCGTGCTGGTATGCCCGACCGGCGGCCCGCTGGGCACGATCGCTGCGTTCAGTTACCGTCGGCGGCGTGGCCGCTGGCCGGGATGGACTTTGCGCCCGTGGCCGCGGCCCGCTCGGGCGCCATCGTGTAGCCGGCCTCGACGCCCTGGGGTTCGGGGACGCCGGCAATGCGGTAAACGTCCGAGCCATTTATGGTCTCGTTGTTGACCAACAGGTTGGCCAGGCGCCGCAGCTTGTCCTGGTTTTCCGTCAACAGGTCAACTGCCCGTCTCTCGGCCCGGCTCAGCATGGCCGACACTTCGGCGTCGATCTTGGCCTGAGTTTCCTCCGCGAAGGGCCGGCTCGACAGGCCGGGCCGCCGCCGCCGAGGAAGACCGAGCCTCCCTCCGGGTAGCCGATGGGCCCGAGAGCCGGTGACAGCCCAAACTCTCGCACCATCCTTACGGCCAGGTCGGTGGCGCTGGCCAGGTCATTGGAGGCGCCGGTGGAGCCCTGGCCCAGTTCGACCAGTTCTGCGGCCCGGCCGCCGAGGCGGACGGCCAGGGAGTCGTTCAGGTAGTCCTCGCCGTACAGGTGCCGCTCGACGAACGGCAGCTGCTCTGTCACCCCCAGCGCCTGGCCGGCCGGGAGTATCGTCACCTTGGCCACCGGGTCGGCCTTCGGGCTCAAGGCAGCCACGAGCGCGTGCCCCGCTTCGTGCACTGCGACGGCGTGTTTCTCCTCCGGCAGGAGGACGTTCGACCCCTCTCGCCGGCCCAGGATGAGACGGTCGCGAGCCTCGTCGAAGTCCTTGGCGTACAGCACGTCCCGGTTGTTGCGCACGGCCACGATGGCCGCCTCGTTGCAGAGGTTGGCCAGGTCGGCGCCGGAAAAACCGGGTGTCCCTCGGGCCACGACCTCGAGGTCGACGTCGGGCGCCAGCTGCTTGGTCTTGCAGTGCACTTTGAGGATGGCCAGCCGCTCGGGCAGAGTGGGCAGCGGGATCGTGACCTGGCGGTCGAAGCGTCCTGGGCGGAGCAGGGCCGGGTCGAGCACCTCGGGCCGGTTGGTGGCGCCCAGGACGACGATCCCCTCGGTCATGTCAAACCCGTCCATCTCGGCCAGCAGCTGGTTGAGCGTCTGTTCACGCTCGTCGTTCGACACGATGGCGCCGGCTCCTCCACGGCGCTGGCCGATGGCGTCGATCTCGTCGATGAAGATGATGCACGGCGACCGTTTGCGGGCCTCCGCAAATAGGTCCCTCACTCGCGCCGCTCCTACTCCGACGTAGAGCTCCACGAAGCTCGAGCCGCTAACAGAGAAAAAGGGCACCTGTGCTTCGCCGGCCACGGCCCGCGCCAGCAGGGTCTTGCCAGTGCCGGGTGGCCCGATCATGAGCACGCCCCGGGGCGCCACCGCCCCGGCTCGGCGGTAGCGGTCGGGGTTCCTCAAGAACTCGACCACCTCTGCGATCTCCGCCTTGGCGCCCTCGTACCCGGCTACGTCGGCAAAAGTCGTCTTTGGCCGGTCGGCGTCGAAGACCTTGGCCTTGGATTTGCCGGCGCTGAGGACCCCTTGCAATGGGCCCGCCGCTCCCTTGGACAGCCGCCGCCACAGCCAAAAGACGATGACGAACGGCAACAGCAGTATGACCCACGTCAGGACTTCGGAGGCGAACGAGGTGCCCGGTGGGTTGGCCGATATCTCGACACCCTGCTGTTTCAGGGTCGGAAGGAGAGTCGGGTTGGTCAGCTGGACCGGTACGACCGTCGTGTACTGCTTGCCATTGGTGAGCGTCCCTGTAGCGGTCCCGTCCGCGTCGATGGTGAACGTCTTCACCTGTTTGCTGGACACGTCTTCCAGGAACTGCGAGTACGTGAGGTTGATCGGCTGACTGATCCGCGTGGCCGGCAGCACAAAGAAAAGCAGCAGGAACAGCACGAACGCCCCCAGCCAGAGCCAGTGGCGCCACCTCGGGGGCGGCGGTGGGGCAACCGGGACAGGCTTGTCGCCTTTGGGCGGAGGAGACGCGCTCTTGGTCATGTCCGTCCCCCTTCTATCGAGTTGGGCCGATGTGCACGGCCGGGCGGCGAAGCCATCCTAGGCGGCTGCAGCTTCGCCGAAAATTTCCACGTCGTCACTTTGTTGCCCGCGTCTCAATTGGTACCGGTCACGTGCTACCTGGACCGGCCCAGTCCAGGGCTCGCTCCACGGCCTTTTTCCAGGCCGCGTAGCCAGTTTGGCGCCTGTCTTCGTCCCAGCGTGGCTCCCATCGATCGGCCTCTCGCCAGTTGCGGCGCAGGTCGTCCTCGCCCGCCCAATAACCCACCGCACATCCAGCGGCATAAGCGGCGCCCAAGGCCGTGGTCTCGGGGACGGCCGGCCTCGACACAGGCAGGCCGAGGATGTCTGCTTGCAATTGCATGCACAGCCTGTTCGAGGTAATGCCCCCATCAACCTTGAGCTCCTCGAGATGGGTGCCGAGGTCGAGTTCCATGGCCAGGAGGACGTCCCTGGTCTGGTAGCAGATCGCTTCCAGCGTGGCCCGGGCCAGGTGGGCTCTGGTACTGGCCCGAGTGAGCCCGACCACTGTCCCGCGCGCGTCGGAGCGCCAGTATGGAGCGAACAGGCCTGAAAATGCAGGCACAAAATAGACGCCGCCAGAATCCTCTACGGTGCTGGCCAATTTCTCGATCTCGGCCGCCTCCTCGATGACGCCGAGCTGGTCTCGCAGCCACTGCACGGCCGCTCCGGTCACCGCTATCGACCCCTCCAGGGCATAAACCGGGCCCGCCCCCGCGAACTGGTAACAAAGCGTGCTGAGCAACCCACTTTTCGACGTTGTGATCTGGGTGCCCGTGTTGAGGAGCAAGAAGTTGCCCGTCCCGTATGTGTTTTTCGCTTCTCCGGGGCGCAGGCAGACCTGGCCCACCATGGCCGCATGCTGGTCCCCGAGGTCGGCGGTCAGGGCCACTCGTCCTCCACCAGCCCCTTCAATAGCCACCTCGCCGTAATGGGCCGAGGACGGCCGGACCTCGGGCAACATTTCCCGGGGCACACCGAAAAGGGCCAGCAACTGGTCGTCCCAGGTCAACGTGCGCAGGTCCATGAGCATCGTCCGGCTGGCATTGGTCACGTCGGTCACGTGCTGGCCTCCCTTCGTGCCCCCGGTCAGGTTCCAGAGCAGCCAACTGTCGATGGTGCCGAAAAGGGCGTTCCCGGCCTGCGCCTCTCGGCGGATGGTGTCCGAACTCTCGAGGATCCACTGGAGTTTTCCCGCCGAGAAGTACGTTGCCGGCGGGAGGCCGGTCTTGCGGCGGACCAACTCTCCGCCACTGCCGCCCGCCAGTTCGGCGGCAATGCGGTCCGTACGAGTGTCCTGCCACACAATGGCGTTGGTGTAGGGAAGCCCCGTTTTTCGGTCCCAGACCACGGTCGTTTCCCGTTGGTTGGTGATCCCAAGGGCGGCCAAATCAGTGGCCCGCAGGCCGGCATTGGCAAGCGCTGCCCCCATGGCCGTCCCGGCGTGGTCGAGGATCTCCATAGGGTCGTGTTCGACCCATCCCGGGCGGGGAAGGATCTGGCGGTGCTCGAGCTGATGGCGCGCCACTTCGATGCCGTCGTGGTCGAAGACGATGAACCGAGTGCTGCTCGTCCCCTGGTCTAGCGCTCCCACGAAATCGTGCATTGCTCCGGTCCTTCTCCTCCCGCGGCCTGATGTGCCTGTCAGGGTAGGGCCTGTCAGAGTAGAGCCCTTTGGGTAGCGCCCGTCAGGGTAGGCTCACGGCGGTGCGCGCCCGGGGCTCTTCTAGAGGCAACACCTGTTGAACGCAGGGGTGGGCGAACAACCAGGTCAGTTATCGCCGGCCCGGCGACGTCACGACATAGCCCGGATCGGCGCGGGGCAACTCGACGTGCTGGTGGTCGGCGGAGGCATAAACGGTGCCGGCACGGCCCTCGACGCCGTGACGCGCGGCCTGTCTGTAGGGCTAGTTGAGGCGCAGGATTGGGCTTCGGGCACTTCCAGCCGGTCGAGCAAGCTCATCCACGGGGGGCTCAGGTACCTCGAGATGCTGGACTTTCGGCTTGTCCAAGAGGGTCTCCGAGAACGCGCCCTCCTGCTCCAGCGCCTGGCCCCCCATTTGGTCCATCCCGTCCCCATCCTGTGGCCCCTGCACCGCCCAGTGGTCGAGCGTGCTTACGTGGGTGCCGGTATCGCGCTATACGACCTGCTCGGCCTGTCAACGGGCACCGGCCGGGGGCTGCCTCTCCACCGGCACCTCTCGAAGCGGGCCACGCTCGCCCTGGCTCCCGGGCTGCGCCCTGACGGCCTGCGCGGGGCCATCCTGTACTACGACGCCCAGGTCGATGACGCACGCTACGTGGTGGACGTGGTCAGGACGGCGGCGGCGTCAGGGGCGGCAGTGGCGAACCGGATGGCTGCCGTCGGTTTCTTGCGGGAGGGAGACCGGGTCGTGGGCGCCGTGCTCCGCGACGAGGAGTCCGGGGCCGAGCTCGAGGCCCGGGCGCGCTCCACCGTCATAGCTACAGGGGCATGGACTGAGGAGACCGAGAGCCTGGCCGGCCGCCAGCGCGCCGTAGAAGTCAGGCCGTCCAAAGGGGTCCACATGGTGGTGCGCCGGGAAAAATTGGCCCTCTCGACCGGGCTGATCACGCGGACCGCGCAAAGCGTTCTGTTCGTCTTGCCGTGGGGGGAGCACTGGCTGGTTGGCACCACAGATACCGACTGGGAGTACAGCAAATCACGCCCTCTGGCCACCGTTGAAGACGTCGATTACCTGTTGGCGCAAGTCAACACGGTGGCGGCCAAACCGCTGGGCCGCGCTGACGTCGAGGCCGTCTTCGCTGGGCTCAGGCCCCTGGTGGCCGGAGCGGGTGTGGTACGGGGGCCGGGGGAGCGCGCCGGCGCTCATCCAGGTAACCAAACCGCGCACCTATCCCGAGAGCACGCCATCGGCCGGCCCTCACCAGGGTTAGTGGTTGTTTCGGGCGGGAAATTCACCACTTACCGGGTCGTGGCCGCCGACGCCGTCGACGCCGTTATCTCTGACCGGTTGCCCGAGGCGGTCCCGTCCAAGGCGGCTCCGTCTAAGGCGGTCCCGTCCAAGGCGGCTCCGTCCAAGGAAGGCGGGTCACGAACTGACCGGGTGCCACTGCTGGGGGCCGAGGGCTTTGCCGCGTGCTGGGACCGTCGAGACCAACTGTCGCAAGAACAACGCCTACCGGTAACCGAGGTCGAGAGGCTGCTCCACCGGTATGGCAGCCTGGTGGGCGAAGTGCTGGCCAAGGCGGGGGACTGCTCGGCACTGCTCGAACCGGTGCCGGGTGCACCAGGGTACCTGGGAGCAGGAGATCCGGTACGCAGTCACCCATGAAGGGGCGCGCCACCTCGACGACGTCTTGTCTCGCCGAACGCGGGTAGCAATGGAAACCGCCGACAGCGGCCTCGCCTGTGCGGCCGAGGTAGCTCGGCTGTTGGCGGCATTACTTGATTGGGACGCGGCGAGGGAGGCGGCCGAACTCGAGGACTATCGCCGGCAGGTCACTTTGGTGAAGAAGGCTGCGGGCGAGGCGGAAAGCGACGAAGAAGCGGCCCAGATGGCGTCCATCACGCCGTCCTTGCTCCCTTTTCCAACGGTGCATGACAGATAGTCGCCTTGACGCGGACCAGGGGCGAGCCGGACGCTCGCCCCTGGGCAAAAAAGTTGGCACGCCCCAAATGCTCGTATTTGGGACCACCTCGAGACCGAAGATGTCAACCGGTCGCGGCTTGGCCAGAAGGACATTTGCGGGGTGCCGCCAAGCTGACCAGGCTCAACCGGGCGGTGCACTGGAAGGCACCGGCAGCCGGCTCCCGCCTGGCCCGTTAGCAGCCCGGCGGACCGCTCTCCTCGGACGAGCCCAGTGTCGCCATCTAGCTCTCCTTTCGGACGGTTGCCCTGAGCACCTCAGGTTCGCGTGCTCAACCAAAAGTATACCCCCCGTAGTAGTTCGAGTCACGGGCCGTGGGGTCACTTTGGCAGTTGTGCCGTAAAAATCTTCGCACCACGCGGGCTCCTGGCGCGGCCCACCAAACCGCCCAGCAAGCATGATAGTTCAAACGCAAGACGTAGCAGAAATCGCGCAGTTCGTGGTAAGCCGAGCCGCGCCGGCGGAAAAAGGAACCGCGAGCGGCGCGCCCATTGTGGCCATGTCACCTGTAACGGGTACTGCTAAGGCATGGTTAGGCCCGCCGAAGATGAGCGCTCCGACCGGGCCTGGCGTACGTTCGCGCCCAATCCGAGCGAGGTCTTTGCCGCCCGCCACTTCGTGGCCTGCGTGCTCGAGAGGTGGAGCATGGAGATCGAGGACCTGCCTCTGCTGGTGAGCGAGCTGGCCACGAACGCCGTGCTTCACGCTCGGAGCGACTTCGAGGTCACGGTCATCCGCCTGCGCCACTGCGTCCGCGTCGAGGTGTTCGACCAGAACACCAGGCTCCCGTCTTTCGCCGTCGCCCCCACCGATGCCTACAGCGGGCGCGGGTTGATGTTGCTGAGGGGCCTCAGTACGAATTGGGGCGTGGAGTCGCATTCGGACGTCGGTAAGACGATCTGGTTCGAGGTCGATACGCCGCGGCGCCTAAAGCGGTCGCGACGAGCCGTTGGCGCCACTAGCGGTGGGAACGTCAAACCGCACAAAGCGCTGTAACGCCGGCAACGTGCCGTCCCCCCCTGGTTTCGTGCGAACTGGGCAGCATCGCGGCCCCTGAGGGGCCGCGATTATCCCCAAGTCCACGACGGTTCCGGAGCTAAGCCGGGGACGCGTCCGCAACCCGTGCCCAAGCTGGGTCCACAACGCAGAGGCTGGGCTCCCGGCATACTGGCCGTATGAGCGCGGTGACTGAGGTCTGGGCAGCCTCGTTCGAACAGGAGCTGTCGAGACTGGGCACCACCGCTCCTATCGCTATCGCCACAGCGGGCGGGCCGGCCTGGGACGAGCGCGGGACGTTCCTCGCCTCCCTGCCGCCCGGCTACGCGGAAGAGACGGCTCCAGAGGACGCCGCCGTTGACTGGCTCGAGATGTCCAGCCTGCTCAGAGGCGGCCCGACGGCCGGGGAGTGGAGGGTCGGCACAGCCTCCGGCCCCGCCGGGGGCCTCACCGGCAGTCCCACTGGCACCAGCGGGCCGGACTACGCCGGCGGCCTCCTGACGCCCTCTGCCCGGCGTACAACCGGGCACGCCAGCCGGCTTGTCCTATGCCCCTGCCGCCCGGGTGCCCCGGGAGACTTTCGGCTCCGGCGTGTCGGACTGGCCAGGGTGGAGCTCTCGTCGTTCCTCCCGGTGCTCGAGAGCTTCGGGCTAGCAGTCGTGGAAGCGGTGCCTTGGCACTTCCAATTCGGTGCCGGTCAGCCGGACGCCTACGTGGACGACATCGGCCTGCGGGTCGACACCCCCTTGATGGAGCCGGGCATGTTCGACCCGCTCCGGGACGGCCCCCGCCTGGTGGACGCCCTCGACGCCGTGCTGAGTGGGCGGGGGAGCTCGGCCCGCTCAACCGCCTCGTCGTCGGAGCCGGTCTCGATTGGCGCGAGGTGGCCCTGCTCTGCACGTACTGCGCCTACCGCAGGGTCGTTGGTGGGCCTTGGTCGTCGGAGGCTGCCGACGCCATGAGCAGCGCCCTGGTGGCCTTTCCCGGTTGTGCTCTGGCCACTGTGCGCCTGTTTATCGCCCTCCTTGTGCCCGCGTCGGGAGCTTCGGTCGACGAAGCCCGCGCGTCAATGCTCGAGGCGTTTTCCGCGGTGCCCGACCTCGAGCACGACAAAGCGTTGCACGAGCTTGCCTCCCTCCTGGAAGCCACCACCCGTACCAATTGGGCGCTGTCCCGGGCGACCATCTCTCTCAAGTTCGCCAGCCCTTCCATCCCCTTTTTGCCCGCTCCCCAACCCATGGCCGAGACCTTTGTGTGGTGCCCCTGGTTCGAGGCCCTGCACGTCCGTTTCGGGCTGGTAGCCAGAGGAGGCATCCGCTGGAGCGACCGCCAGGCGGACTTACGCAGCGAAGTACTGGGATTAGCCAGGGCGCAAGTTAAAAAGAACTCGCTCATCGTCCCGACCGGTTCCAAGGGTGGTTTCGTCCTGCGCAAGGACGACGCAAACCATCAGGATCCAGGCCACCACGATCCAGGTCACCAGGATCCAGGGCACCTGGATCTGGGAAAGTCGGCCTATGCCGCTTTTATCGAGGCTCTGCTTGATATCACGGACAACGTCGTCGATGGGAAGCCCGTCCATCCCGACGGCGTCGCCTGTCGTGACGGCGACGACGCCTACCTGGTGGTGGCGCCTGACAAAGGCACGGCCCATTTCTCGGACCTGGCCAATTCCATAAGCGTTAGGCGAGGTTTCTGGCTGGGCGATGCCTTTGCTTCCGGGGGGAGCAGCGGCTACGACCACAAGGCATTGGGGATAACCGCCCGAGGGGCGTGGGTAGCGGTCCGGCGGCATTTTCGTGCCCTCGGGATGGACTCTCAACGCGAGCCCCTGAGGGTAGTAGGCGTAGGCGACATGTCGGGTGATGTGTTCGGTAACGGGATGCTTCAGAGCCAGAGCATCTGCCTGGTCGCCGCCTTCGACCACCGCCACATCTTCGTCGATCCCTCGCCGGATCCCGATGTGTCATACGGTGAAAGGCTTCGGCTGAGCCAGCTCGAGCACTCCTCTTGGCAGGACTACGACTTGAAAACCGCGTCGCATGGGGCGGCGGTGTATTCGCGCCATGCCAAAAAAGTCGAGCTTTCTCCTCGGGCGTGCGGGGCCCTGGGGGTGGTCGGCACCGGCCAAATGTCCCCGCCAGAACTGGTGAAGGCCGTTCTGGAAGCACAGGTGGACCTTATTTTCTTCGGCGGCATAGGCACATTTGTAAAAGAATCGGCGGAAACGGACCGGGACGTCGACGACCGGGCCAACGACGACGTGAGGGTCAACGCGGACCAATTGCGAGCGCGGGTGGTGGCCGAAGGAGCCAACCTGGCTATGACGCAAAGGGCGCGGACCAGTTATTCGCGCCGAGGCGGGCGAGTGGACACCGACTTCATAGACAACGCCGGCGGTGTGGCCATGTCTGACCGCGAGGTCAATTTGAAGATCCTTCTCGGTTTAGCCCTCGGCTCGGGCCGTCTCGCTCCTGCTGATAGGGACGAGGTCTTGGCCGGCTCCGCCGACGCCGTCGCTGATGCCGTCCTGGCTCAAGTCGAACAGAGCGTCGTGGCTCTTGACCGGGCGGCCGTTTCCAGCGCCGCAGACTTACCCGCGTTCGAAGCGCTCATGGAAGACCTGGAGCGCGCCGGTCTGCTGGACGTCGAGGTCGAGGCCTTGCCGGATGCAGAGGAGCTAGCCCGTCGCCGGCCGGCGGGCGCCGGCCTCAGCCGGCCAGAGCTGGCGGTGCTGCTGGCCTACGCGCGAAGTGAGCTGGCCCGTTCGATCGATTCATCGCCCCTGCCACGCTACGACGCCCTTCGCGCCTGCGGTGTCGGTTACTTCCCGCCGGCCGTAACCCAAGCCTTCTCCGACCTCATACCCGAGCACCCCCTGTACAGGCAGCTGGTCTCGTCTGAACTGGCGGACGAGCTGATTGCCCGCATGGGTGCGGTTTGGGCGCACGAGGTGGCGGCGGAGACCGGGCGCCAGCCGTGGGAAGCGGCCGCCGCATACTGGGCGGCGAGGGAGGTGCTCGGCGCCGGGCCGCTGTTCGAAGAGGTCGACACCGTGGCCTGGACGGTTTCACCCGAGGCGGAGAGCGCGCTGCGAGACTGCTTGAGCGCCGCCCTGGGCCGGCTGGCGCGGTGGTACCTGGCGCGGCAAGGCATCGTTGACCCGCTGGGCGACGACTCGGTCGGCGCCGGCCTGGCCGTCGCCGTTGCCGCCGACCGGCCTTACGTCGGCCAGCTGGACGAGGTTTGTTCGCGCCAAGGGGCTCCAGTGGCGGGGCCAATGGACACCCGTCCTTTAGTGGCGGAGCTCGTAGCGCTAGGAGCGCCCGAGGACCTTTCTTCGCGCATCGCTGAACTGGTGCGCAACGCCGCAGTGGGCGAACTGGCCGAGGTGGCGCGGGCCACCGGGCGAGACCTGGGGGATGTGACGGCGGCGTACGCGGTGGTCGAGGAGGGCCTCGCCCTACGGGCCCTCGCGAACGCGTTGGGGCAACGCCAAAACGTCGACCGCTGGCAACGGTGGGAGCTCGACCTGTTGGGTGACGACCTGGCTCACAGCCGAGTGGCCGCCGTAACGAGGTCCCTGGCGGCACACCCAGGTGACCCGGGCGACCAGGCCGCCCGCGAGTGGCTGGCGATGAGGCCCGGGCCGCTCGCCCGTACCTCAGAACTGGTGAGCCGGGTCGGGGCCGGCACCGCCGGCGGCCTGGCGATACCGGCTCTCGCTCTGCGTGCCCTTAGTGAGGCCGTCCGCGCCTGAGCAGGCCAGCGGCGGCACATGACCTCGGCAGCACCGGAAAGCCGCCTTCTCCCGGAAGGCAAGACGGAACTGGTCGGCTTCGAACTGGTGCGCGTCCTGGTCCCGTTGCGAAAGCCCTGGGTCAGTGCGGCGGGCCGCTTTTTTCAGCGGGACAGCCTGCTCGTAAAGGCGGTCGTCCGCCACGCCGCCGGCCCGGGAGACGTCAACGAGACGGAGGGTTGGGGAGAGTGCACCGCGCTGCCCGAGCCCACTTTCAGCGCCGAGTACACGGCCGGGGCGGTAGAAGTGTCCGAAAAGTACATCGTCCCCGCTTTGCTGCAGGCCGGTTGCGCTCGGGCGGAGGACGTTGTCCCGGCACTGTCGTTCTTGAAAGGCCACCGGATGGCGAAGGCGGCGTTCGAGGCGGCGCTGCTCGACGCCCAGTTGAAATGGGCCGGCATCAGGCTGGCCGATTATTTGGCCTCCGTGAGCCGTACCCGTCAAAGGCCGCGCCCCACTGTCGCGGCGGGTGTGGCGGTGGGCCTGACCAGCTCGCTCGGTCAGCTCCTCGACGAGGTGGCCCAGCGAACGGCCGAGGGGTACCGCCGGGTCAAGTTGAAGATAACGCCGGGTTGGGACGAAGAACCGCTGAGCGCCGTCCGCCGTTCCTGGCCGAAACTTGCCTTGTTCGCCGATGCCAACGGTTCGTACCAGGAGCTGGCTTTCACGGAGGCCTATGAGCGCCTGGCCCGCCTGGACGGGTACGGCCTCGCCTGCATTGAGCAGCCGCTTGGTGATGACGACCTGGTGGGCCATGCCCGGTTAGCCCGACGGATCCGGACGCCGGTATGCCTGGATGAAGCACTGACCTCATCGGACGTGGTGTCGACCGCTCTGGAGATGGGGTCCTGCTCTGTCGTAAGCGTGAAACCCGGACGGCTCGGCGGACTTCTCGAATCCGTGCGGGTCCACGACCTGTGCGCTGAGCGGGGCGTCCCGGTGTGGTGCGGCGGGATGGTGGAGACGGGGGTGGGGCGAGCGGCCAACCTGGCCCTGGCCGCCCTGCCCAACTTTTCGCTCACCGGGGACCTGTCTGCCTCGGGCCGGTTTTTCGAGCAGGATCTGACCGCGCCGCTCGAGGTGGCCCCGGACGGGACCATAGACGTGCCGGCGGGCGCAGGCAGCGGAGTGTTCGTCAATAATGACGCCCTGAAGGCGTTTGCAACCTGGCGGCGGTGGTGGCCGGCGGGCGGGAGCGCGGTAGGGGCGCCCGGGCGCTACGGTGCCACTCGATGACCTTGCCACTTTGGCCGTCTGAGCCTTCCCGTCTGAGGGGCGACCAAAGCGGGAGCGGCCCTGGCCATGCTCCCCGCCGTCTGAGCTTGGTCCGGCTCTCGGGCGAGATAGCCCGGTCGATGGCGGCCATCGGCCGCATTGCGGTGGAAGGTGAAGTGCACCGCCCCCAAACCTTCCCGTCCGGGCGGACCTACTTCGTGCTTCGGGACCGAGCCGCCCAGGTGCCCGTGGCCTGTCCGGCCCGCCACGCCCGCCGCTGCCGAGCGGTGGCCGGGGAGCGGGTGATTGTCGTGGGCACGCTCGTGTGGGGGAACGAGAGAGGGCAGCTGCTCCTGGAAGCGGAGGAGGTTACCCCTGTCGGTGAGGGTGCTGTCGCGGCCATGATCGCCGAGACGCGGTCCCGGTTGGAAGCTGATGGGCTCCTCCACCAGCCTGGGCGCCCTTTGCCTCGCCTGCCCAGGGTTATCGGCGTCCTGTGCGGCGCCGATGCGGCCGTGCGCAAAGATATCGAGTCGGTGGTCGCCGCCCGTTTCCCTGGTTACCCGCTGGCAGTGGAAGAGACGACCGTGACCGGGCCTGGGGCGGCCCAGGCTATCGTCGAGGCGCTTTGGCGCCTTTGCCGTCGCCCCCAGGTCGACGTGGTGGTGCTGGCCCGTGGGGGCGGAGATTCTACGGCGCTGCTCCCATGGAGCGACGAGGACCTGTGCCGGGCGGTGGCCGCTTGTCCGGTCCCGGTCGTGTCCGCCATCGGGCACGAGGCTGACCGGCCTTTGTGTGACGAGGTAGCCGACCTGCGCTGCGGGACGCCGTCGATCGCCGCCCACGTGGTCGTACCGGACCAAAGGCAGCTCGACGATGAACTCGCCGGTCTTTTTGGTGTTTCGGTGGCCGGGGCCGGAGGGAGCTTGGTCTGGCCAGGGAGAGGCTGGAGCACGCCGATGTCGGAGGTTCTCTGGCCATTGGCGTCGAGCGGGCCGGGAGCAGGTTGCGGCACGCCGGCGAGCGGCTTCGCTGGTCGCACCCCCGGCCCGCCGTTCAAGTGTGCCGGCGCCGGCTCGAGGTCTACGACTGGCGCCGGCCAATGGCCACGCGTCTCAGTTCGTCGGGGAAGCACCTCGAAAGCTTGGCCCGCCACGCTCGTTCGCTGTCGCCGCAGCACGTTATCGAGAGAGGTTTTGCCGTCGTCAGGCGACGAGACGGGACCATAGTGCGCGACCCGGCCCAGGTGCAGGAGGGCGAGATGGTTGACATCAGCGTGGCGCACGGGCTGATCGCGGCGCGAGTCGAGGCCGCCTTCGCTCCGAAGGCCGGAGGTATAAGGTCCGGTCGTACGGGTGCCGGTGGTAGGGGTGGCGGTGGTAGGGGTGGCGGTGGTAGGGCTGGCGAAGGAAGTACCAGAGGGAGGAATAAGCGGTGAGCGACGACAGCCGGCCGCTTGACGGCCGGCCCGGCTCCGTAGGTGGCAGCTCGGAGGCTGCTTCTCAAAGCGAAGGCCCCGTGGCCTTCAACCCCAAACTGACCGGGGTTAGTGGGTCGCTAGAGACACTCACGTTCGAAGAGCTGGTGGCGGCGCTGGAACGAGTGGCCAGCAAACTGGCCGGCGGCGAGCTCGGCATAGAAGCGGCCGCCGACCTCTACGAGCAAGCCGAGCTGTTGTACGCAGCGGCCCAAGAACGCTTGGCCGCCGTCGAAGCCCGTATCGAGCGGCTTGGCCCGCCAGGCCAAGCTTGAGGGTGGCGCCCGGCGTTCAAGGCGGGCGTCGTCGTCGGTTCAGGCGCTACGCCACTTCACTGCGAAGCAGCGGGCGTCCAGGCGCCCTGGCGACCAACGGCGCCACTGGCCGTTCATAGCCCGGCGAGTCGTCTCGGTCCAGCTGATGACGTCGGGGCTCGAAGTGCGCCTGACCACCTGGATCATCCCTCCCTCGTACACCTTGTAACCGGCCCACACCCCCGGGTAGTCCTTGGTGGAGCCGACCTCGGTGACTACGAGCGGACCGTAGTCGTAGCGCCTGTTCCGATGGCGGTGGCCAAACGTCACGAAGGTGTCTTTTTTCGTCCCCACCAGCGCATCCAGGAACTGCCGGCCCTCCGAGAACGGGAGCCCCGGCGGGTAGACGGTAGGGAACGGGAACTTCTCGTACGGGTGGTGTAGCGCCACCCACGCCGGCCCGGGCGACTCGCGTACCAGGTCTGCGATCTCGCGGCTCATTTTGGGAGCCAGCTCGCCCCGGTGAAGCCGCGGGTTGCCGCTCCCGGTGCCCATCAGGACCAACCGGAGGCCCGGGAGGTCCCGGACGCGGGGCTGCCAGGGGACGGCCACGCCCTGGCTGTAAAGGAGCCCGCGGATGTCGACGCCGAAATTGTTGTCGTGGTTGCCGAGGATCGCCTCTACCGGGACCGGGCCAGCCGCCAACAGCTGGCCAACGTCGCGAGTCTCAGCCGGCGAGGTCGTGTTGGTCAGGTCGCCTTTCGCCACTACCAGCTCGGCCCCCCACTGGGCCGCTTCAACCATGGCCGCCCGCACCGCCCTGACTGGGTAAGGGTCAGCTTGCGGAGTGTAGGAAATGCCGGTGCCCTTAGCCGGTCGCTCCGCGGGGTCGTGGATCCTCATCAGCACACCGAAGGCCTTCTCGCCTATGTGGATGTCGCTTATGGTGGCGAACTGGCATAGCAGGCGGCCGCCAGGTGGAGTGAGGGCCCGGAGGCGACCGGCAAGGAAGGCCGGGGACCCCGGCGCGCTGGCCACGATGTCGTAGGTCGTCCCCGGCTCCAGCCCATTTATGACAATGGCGCCTGGTCCCCCCGGCCATCCCGGGTCGAGCACCCGGCGGCCGGAGACGAAGCGCCGCGCCCAACGGGGGAGCGGGCCGGCACCGTCAAGGCCGTCCACACCGGCCCTGACCCCGCCGTTGTCGAGCACCAGTTCCACCGGCGGCGAAGCCCCCGGGTGCACGACGCAGTCGCCGACTTCGATCTTCAGCCCCTCCGCCGGCGAGGCGGGCCAGGTCAGCTGGGCGGAGCATTCGTCGACGGCGAACACCTGGATAGGCCACGGGCTGGCCGTCCGCCGGCCGATGGCGCGTTGGCCGATCGCGCCTTGGCCGATGGCGCCTTGGCCGATCGAGCCTTGGCCGACCGCCCGCCGGCTGGTGGCGTCGTTCATGAACACGGCTTTACCCAAGTTGCCCCCTCGCCGAAGTGGCTTCTTGATCGAAATGGCCTCTTCGCCGGGGTCATCTCAGCCATGTGGCGACAGCGGGACCGACCGGGGAGGGTGCCTTCAGTGATGTGGCCTCAAATCTCGGGCTCAGGCCGCGCCAGCGCCCGAGGTCCCGAGGCCGAGCGGGCCCGCCACACGCGCCTTGAAGGCCAGGTTGACCAAGAGCCGCTCCCGGGCCTGGAGCACTTTTCGCTCGCCCAGCCCAAGGGGATGGGCGTCGAGCCAAGCAAGTGCGCGGTGAGCGTACTCTTCCCCGGCGGCCGCCAGACCGGGCATCGACTCCAGTGAACGATGAAGCGATTTAGGTGGCCAACGCTCGAGCATTTGGTCCCAGCGGTGCTCCATCGCCTCCCAGGCCACGGTGCAACCGTCCCGGCGGGCCAGGATGCTCGACACCAGGAACGGCGCGTCCTGCGACCTGACCTCTCCTGAAAAGGCGAGGTCAACAGAACGTTGCAAGAGAGCTCGCTCCGAGAAGCCGCCAAGGGCGTCGAGGTAACGGACCTCGTCCTGAGGCGTGCCGGCGTTCTTGTAATGGGAGTAGAGCAGCTCCCATTCGTCCGGACCACCGCCGGCCGCGATCACCCGGGCCACCGCGGTGGCGAGGTCCGGGGGCAGGGGAGCACGGCCGGCGTCGGCATCAGCGAGCTGTTTGCGCGCCTCCGCCCGCACCTCCGGGTCGGCTCCGAGCGTCCCTAGGAGGGTCACCAGCCTGGCTCGTAAGCGAGCTTGGCGCGGCGCCTCGTCCGGCCCGGGCTGCCAGCCCACATCGGCGAACACCCGGCCGGCCAGGCGACGAGCGGTAGTGGCCACGGCGGGGCGCTCGCTTTCGTCGCACACAAGGTCCAGTAGCCCGAGCCCGCCCGAGATGCCCCACCACACGTCCGGTTCCCGGTCGTCTGACAGCAGCGACCACAGCTCTACCGGCGCGCTCAGCGGCAACAGGCCGGCGACGGTCTGCGCCCAGGTGTCGGACGTCAGGCGCAGGCGTTCCCTGCCGTCCAGTTGAGCCAGCGATGCGAACAGTCTCTGGCGCAGGTCATCGCTGTAATGGACTCGGTAGAAACCCCACGCCCCCTCGTTTACCAACGCCCACGCCGGCTCGCCCTTCAGCTCGATCGTCGTGGAGGCGTCCTCGAGCAGGAGCTGTTCGTGCTCCGTGGAGCCGTCTTTGGTGACGTACCGCACGCTTACGGGGACCACCCAGCGCTGGTCGTTGTCGGTGCCCCCGTCCAACAGGAAGCGCCGCTGAGAGATCGTGAGCTCAGTGCCGTCCGCCCCTAGCTCGGCCGATACGAGTGGGTGCCCGGCCTGGTCCACCCAGGTCCCCATCGTGGCCCTGACCGGTTGACCGGAAGCCACTTCGAGGGCGTCCCAAAGGTCCGTGGTATCGGTGTTCGAGTAGCGGTGTTTGTCGATGTAGTAGTGCAGGCCACGGCGGAAGTTCTCCTCGCCGAGGTGGCGCTCGATCATGCGCAGGACTGCGGCACCCTTGTCGTAGGTGATCACGTCGAACATGTCCTGGACCTCGTCCGGCCGGCCGACCGGGAACTCGATCGCCCGGGTGGTCCGTAAGCCATCAGTGGCCAGGGCGGCGGCCTGGTCGATGCCGAAATTGGACCAGATCTGCCAGCGGGGTTCGAAGGTGTCGGTAACCAGCAGCTCCATGTAGGTGGCGAATGCCTCGTTCAACCACGTCCCGTCCCACCAACGCATGGTGACCAGGTCGCCAAACCACATGTGGGCTGTTTCGTGGCCAATCACGGACACCACCCGTCGGCGCTCGTCCTGTGAACTTTGCTCGCTCACCAGGAGAGCCGTTTCCCTGTAGGTGACAAGACCCAGGTTTTCCATGGCCCCCGAAGCGAAGTCCGGGACGCCGACGTGGTCGAGTTTGTCGCCCGGGTACGGAACGGCGAAGTACTCCCGGAGGAACCGGAGCGCATGTACGGCGGCGTCCCCAGCCAGACCGGTCAGGGCGCCGCGGCCCACGACACAGGCGATGCGCAAAGGCACGCCGTCCACGTCCCTCGGGGGCGTCAGCTCGAACGGGCCGATCACGAACGCCACCAGGTACGTCGACATCTTTATGGTGTCCGCAAAGAGGACCCGACGTTTGCCGTTGCCGAGCGGTTCTGAAGAGACCTCGCGGGCGTTGGAGAGCACGGTCAGCGCCTCATCGGCCACGATGGTGACCCCGAAGCTGGCCTTCAGGTCGGGTTCGTCCCAACACGGGAAGGCGCGGCGGGCGTCTGTGGCCTCGAACTGGGTGGCCGCCAGCCACGCC
The DNA here is from genome assembly GCA_963749305.1 of uncultured Acidimicrobiaceae bacterium. Classification (GTDB taxonomy): domain Bacteria; phylum Actinomycetota; class Acidimicrobiia; order Acidimicrobiales; family Palsa-688; genus Fen-671. Next base: position 156,430 of record CAVVMN010000004.1, on the reverse strand, counting down.
TCGTCGCCGTTGTCGCGCTTGAACTTGCTCCGGTAAAAGCCTCGCAGCAGGTCATTGAGCTGGCCCGAAAAGCGCATAAACAGGCTGTAAGCGCCGGGCCGGAGAGGACGGGCGGGGACCAGGACGGCCTGTTCTTCATCGGCCCGGTAGGAGACCGTGGCCGGGACGTCGTCTTGTCCGTCCTGGGTGAAGTCGCGCGTCGACGATGTCCAGCTCGGCCGCGTTAAGGACTACTTCATTGGCTAGTTCGACCACCCTTACATCGACGATGACCTCGCCGTCGAAAGCGGCGTGGTCCAGGTCTGGCATGAGCACCAGGGCGTAGTGCTCGGGGAGGACGTTCCTTGGCAGGCGGTACGACGGTCGCTCTTCCACCGGTCTACCCTACGGCCCCACCAGAGCGACGTGCCAACCCATTCGGGCCTGGGCCTGTTGCCGGTTGGCACTGCGTTGCAGGTTGGTACCGCTAGGAACCCTCAGGTTCGACCGGGGGGAGGTACTCCAGGTCGAGGTCGGCCAGGCGCACCAGAAGCGAAGCCACCCACGAACCGAGCGAGCTGATAGTTGCCTCGGTGGCGGCACTCACCTGGCGGGTGGCGCCCGAACGTAGCTGGAGGGCGTCGCGGCCGCCTGGCGACGATCCCACCGGCCCGGGGAAAAGGCTCATCTCCTTGGGTTCGCTGCTACTAGGCGCGGGCAGACGATAGCTGCCCTCGTAAGACACTTCGACGGCGACCTCGGGCGGCGCACTTTCGTCCTCGTAGGCTTCCTCGATGACGGGGGCCGAACGGGCCAAGTTGTCGCCGTCGATGTCCGGGCTTTCCTCGGGCAGCACGGCCAGCACGGCGGCCAACGCCGGCCGGCTGGCCAGACGCTGCACCCGGAAGACCACCTCGATGCCGATCTCGGGTGGCTCCTCGACCTGCTCGCCCATGCTCATGCTGCGCCACGCCGACTGGCTCCAGGTTTGCCAGTCAAGGCTGATGTCGGCACTGACCCGCGGGGGGTCACCGTCGCCCGGCAGGCTGACGGTTGCCTCCCAAACGAGGTCACCTGTCAACAGGTCGTAGACCAGGCGGTCGTCCTGGCCGGCGGGCTCCAAAAGGCTCTGGTCGAGCGCCGCCCGCAGCGCCCCAACCGTGTCGAGAAACAAGTGGTCCAGCATCGTGGGCTCCTGGCTTACTGACAGTACACCAGGGTGGTCATCTCGCCGGGGCAGGGCGAGCGGGTGCCGATAAGCGGGCCGGCCTTCTGTGCCAAGGGCCAGTACCCTTTCGGTGTGGAACGAATCGGGCTCGTCGGCCTCCCTAACTCGGGCAAGTCCAGCCTTTTCAACGCCTTGACCGGAGGCTCGGTACTGGTCGCCAGCCACCCGTTCTCGACTACCGAGACCAGCACGGGCGTGGCCCACGTGCCTGACCACCGCCTCGATGCCCTCGCCGTCATGAGCTCGTCGAAGAAGGTCGTCCATGCCAGCGTCGAACTGGTCGACATCGCCGGCCTGGTGGCCGGTTCGTCGACCGGGGAAGGGCTCGGCAACCGCTTCCTCGGGGGGATCCGGGAGGCCGACGCCATCTGCCTGGTACTGAGGGCGTTCGAAGACCCCAACGTGCCGGGAGGGAACGACCCGCTGGAGGACCTGACCGTGCTCGAGCTCGAGCTCGTCCTGGCCGACCTCTCGAGTGCGGAGACGCAGCTGGAGCGCAGGCGCAAGGCGGCCAAGCAGGACAAGTCGCAGACGGCGCAGGTCGAAGCGCTCGAACGAGCGCAGGCCGTGCTGGCCGACGGTACCCCCCTTTATCGCGCCGGCCTCAGCAGCGACGAGCGCGAACAGCTGCGCCCGTTCTTCATGCTCACCAATAAGCCTCTGTTGACCGTGGTCAACCTGGGTGAGGACATGGTCGGGGAGGACGCCTCGCTCGTGAAGACGGTGACAGACGAGCTTGGAGCGGCCGCCGAGGTGCTGGCCGTCAGCGTCAAGCTCGAAGCAGAGGCGGCCCAGTTGTCTGAAGCGGACCGCGCCGAACTTTTGGACGGGCTCGGCCTGGGTGAAGGCGCCCTGCCCCGCGTGGCCCAAGCCGCATACCGGATGCTCGGCCGGCGCACCTTTCTCACTACGGGCGACAAGGAAAGCCGAGCGTGGACGTTCAGGGCGGGGGCCAAGGCGCCAGAGTGCGCCGGGGTGATCCACTCCGACCTCCAGCGCGGTTTCATCCGGGCTGAGGTCGTCCATTGGGACGAACTGCTTTCGCTGGGCTCGTGGGCCGCCGCCCGCGACGCGGGCAAGCTCCGGGTCGAGGGCAAAGAGTACGTGGTCCTGGACGGCGATGTCCTCGAGATCCGCTTCAACGTCTGAGGAAGGCGAGCCGGGTGCCCCCCGGCCCCACGCCGGCGGCCGCGTGGTGGTCGTGGCCACGCCCATAGGCAACCTGGGCGACCTGTCGCCTCGTGCCGTCGATGCCCTGGCGACGGCGGACTACATCTACTGCGAGGACACCCGCAGGACGCTGAAATTGCTGACCTACTCGGGCATATCGGGGCCACGGCTCGTCTCACACCATCGCCACAACGAGGCGGCGACCACACCCGGCGCCGTAGCGCGGGCCAAGGCCGGAGCATCCGTCGTCATCGTCACTGACGCGGGTACGCCACTCGTCAGCGACCCTGGCGCCCGGCTGGTACGGACGGCGCTGGCCGAGGGCATCCCGGTCGAAAGTGTGCCCGGCCCGTCGGCCGCCCTGGCCGCGCTGGTGATATCGGGGTTGGCGGCCGACCGCTTCAGTTTCGAGGGGTTCTTGCCCCGCTCGGGGCGACAGCGGAGCGAGCGGCTGGCCGCGGTGGCGGGCGAGGCCGACCGGGCCGTTGTCATTTTCGAGTCTCCGCACCGTTTACAGCGATCCCTCGACGACCTGGTAGCCGCGTGCGGTCCTGACCGGCCGCTAGCCGTCTGCCGGGAATTGACCAAGCTCCACGAGGAGGTTTGGCGGACCACGACAGGCGAGGCGGCCGAGCGGGCGCGGGGGGTAAAACCCCGTGGCGAGTACGTCTTGGTGCTGGGGCCGGTGCCGGCGCCGCCTCGCCACGGAAGAGGCCCGGGCAATGAAGACACTGACGGCCCAGACACGGACGGCCCAGACACGGACGGCCCAGATACGGACGGCCCAGATACGGACGGCGGAGAGGCCGGCCGGTTCAGCCCGGCCAGCCTGCCCGGCTGGACAGGGTTACCCGGCTAAAGACCCCTCGGCGGCGGCAGGTGGCCAGGTACCCTGGGCGGGTGGCCCGCTTTTATGTGACTACGCCGATCTATTACGTCAACGACGCACCTCACATTGGCCACGCCTACACCACGCTTACGGCTGACGCCCTGGCCCGATGGCACCGTTTGCTCGGCGAGGACGTCTTCTTCCTGACTGGCACGGACGAGCATGGGCTGAAAGTGAAGCGCTCGGCGGAAGCCAACGGGATCAGCCCGCAGGAACAAGCGGACGTTTACAGCGCTCGGTTCCGGGACGCCTGGGAGTTGCTCGACATCTCGAACGACGATTTCATCCGCACCACCGAGCCGCGCCACCATCAGGCCGTAAAGGCTTTGATGCAGGCCGCTTACGACAACGGCTGGATAACCCTCGGGACCTACGAGGGGCTCTATTGCGTGGCCTGCGAGGCCTATTACACCGAGGCCGACCTCGTCAACGGCTTGTGCCCGGTCCACCACCGGCCGGTCGAGCTGTTGAAGGAGGACAACTATTTCTTCCGCCTGTCGGCATTTTCCGACCGCCTGCTGGAGTGGTACGCCGCAAACCCGGGGGCCGTTATCCCCGAAGTCAGGCGCAACGAAGCGCTCGGGTTGATAAGGGGTGGCCTACAGGACATTTCTGTAACGCGGACCTCACTCGACTGGGGCGTGCGGGTGCCATGGGACGGCGCGCACGTTTTTTATGTCTGGTACGACGCCCTCATCAACTATGCGACTGCGGTCGGGTACGGAGAGGACATCGCCCGGTTCGAGAAATGGTGGCCGGTGGTCCACCACCTGATCGGCAAGGACATATTGCGCTTTCACTGCGTTTACTGGCCTGCTTTGTGCATGGCGGCGGGTATCGAGCCCCCGCACCAAATTGCAGTGCACGGGTATTTGCTCGTGGGCGGGGAGAAAATGTCGAAGACGGCGTTCAACCAGATATCGCCGGCCGGGCTGGTGCCCGATTTCGGGGTGGACGGCTTCCGGTACCACTTCTTGCGGGACCAGCAGTTCGGCCCTGACGGCGACTTCTCTTATGAGGCGATGGTCGCCCGTTACAACTCTGACCTGGCTAACAACCTGGGCAACCTGCTGGCCCGGGTGAGCGCTGTCGTCGAACAAAAATGCGGCGGGATCGGGCCTGCCCCGCGACCCGACAGCCCCTTGGCCGACGTGGCCGCTGAGGTGTACGACGCCGCCGCCGCAGCCTGGCACGAGATCTCGCCCAGCGACGCTCTGGACGCCACCTGGCGGTTGGTCCGTGCCGCCAATGCCGCTCTGGAAGCGGCCGAACCCTGGCGAGCCGAGCCCGGGCCAGAGGTTGACGCCGTACTGGGCGACGCCCTCGAGGTGCTCAGGATCGTGGCCGTGTTGGCCAGCCCGGCCCTCACCCGCGCCCCCTCAGAGATCTGGCGGCGTATCGGGCTGGCCGGTTCGCCGGCGGGGGCCAGGCTCCCGGACGCGGCCAAGTGGGGCGGGTACCCGGGCGGGTTGCCGGTGAGCCGAGGCGCTCCTCTTTTCCCCCGTCTCAGCGCCTGACCGTACCGGTGTGGTGCGACAGCCACTGTCACATCCCTTACGAAGGGATCGGTGCCGACGCCATACAACAGGCCAAGGCGGCGGGGGTCACGCGACTGGTCGACGTTGGGACCGACGCCGAGCAATCGGCCGCCGCTTTAGAGGTGGCAGCCCAGAACGACGACGTTTGGGCCACGGTCGGCCTGCACCCTCACGAGGCCAGTAGAGGCGTGGCTTCGGTGGAGGGGCTGGTGCAGGGGCAGCCCAAGCTGGTCGGGATAGGCGAGTGCGGGCTCGACTACCACTACGATTTTTCTCCCCGCCCGGCCCAGAGGGAGGCGTTCGCAGCCCAGATCGCGCTGGCCAACTCTCACGGGCTGGCGCTGGTGGTGCACACCAGGGAGGCGTGGGACGACACGTTCGCAATACTTCGCTCGGAGGGCGTGCCGTCGCGCACCATTTTTCACTGCTTCACCGGAGGCCCGGCCGAAGCGCGCACCTGTCTAAACCTCGGTGCCTGGGTGTCGTTCAGCGGGATCGTCACGTTCAAAAACGCCGGTGACGTACGGGAGGCGGCCGCTCTCTGCCCCCTCGACCGCTTACTGGTCGAGACCGACTCGCCGTACCTGGCGCCCGTGCCCCACCGGGGTAAGCCGAACGTGCCGGCCTACGTCCCGCTCGTCGGTGCCGGGGTTGCCGTCGCCAAGGGCGTCACTCCCGCTGAGGTCGAAGAGGCCAGCTGGGCCGCTGCGGCAGAGGCTTTCGCGCTCGACCGCTGAGGCGCCGCGTTCTGCCAGTGCCGCGTCGGGTGCAGTTATGTCCGGAACCCAGCTAAAAGGTGTACTTGCTCGAGGTTGGCGTCCGAGCGTGCACATGGATGGTCGCCGGCCCGCCCGCGGCCAGGATGGTGCCGTGACGCTCTCACGGCCCGACGTGCTCCGTCTGCTCGAGGAGAACGGGATCTCGCCGAGCCGCGCCCTCGGGCAAAACTTCGTGGCCGACCCAAACACCGTCCGGCGCATCGCCCGCCTGGCCGGGGTGGGCCCCGGGGACCAGGTAGTGGAAATAGGCGCCGGCCTCGGGTCGCTAACTCTTGCCCTATTGGAAACGGGCGCCAGCGTCACGGCCGTCGAACGGGACCGCTGGCTGGTGCCAGCCCTGAGGAAAGTGTTGGAGGAACGCGCTCCATCTTTCCCTGTTCAGGTGGTGGAGGCCGACGCCATGCACCTCAACTGGGCCGGCCTGCTAGTACCGGCCCGCAGTTGGGTGCTGGTGGCCAACCTGCCCTATAACGTCGCCACGCCCCTGGTGGCTGACCTGCTGGACTTCGTGCCCGCGGTAGAGCGGATGCTGGTCATGGTCCAGGACGAGGTGGCCCGCCGCCTGGTGGCCTCTGTAGGCGACCCCTCGTACGGCGCCGTCTCGGTCAAGGTCGCCTACTGGGCAGAAGCGGCACTGGTGGGGACCGTGCCATCATCGGTTTTCGTGCCGCGACCGAAAGTAGGTTCCGCTCTTGTCAGCATCAGGCGCCGGCCCGCCCCTGGTGTCGACCCCCACCTCGTCGCGCCCGAGGCGCTGTTCGAGATCGTCAGGACCGGGTTCGCCCAACGCCGGAAGATGCTGCGGCGGGCATTGGCCGGGTTGAGCGTGCCAGCGGCTGTGTTTGCCGAAGCTGGCATCGACGACCGGTCAAGGGCGGAGGAGCTGTCGGTGGTTGATTGGGGCCGGCTGGCGGCAGCCATAGTCGCCTTCCGTGGAGCGGAGAGCCGAATACAGGAAGCAAGCGAGCGCGAGTGACCGCACGAACGACGGCCGGACCTTGACGGGCGCCCCTGCCGGGCCGCCAATGACTGGCAAACCAGTGGCAAGCGAGTGGCAAGCATTGGCCAAGCTCACCCTGTCCTTGCGCATAACCGGTGTCCGGCCCGACGGGTACCACCTTCTGGACGCCGAGATGGTCACCGTCGACCTGGCGGACACGCTTTTTTTCTCCGCCGGCGATGGCCTCGAAGTCGAGCTGGTTGAAGGCGGCCGGGGCGGCCATGGCGACGTGCCGGAGGACAGTTCCAACCTCGTCGCTCGCGCTCTGGCGCTGATTGGGCGGAGAGCACACGTCCGTCTGGTCAAGCGCATCCCGGCCGGCGCCGGGTTGGGTGGCGGGTCGGCCGATGCCGCCGCTGTGTTGGGCTGGGCGGGGGCTGACGGGGCGGCTGCCCTGAAAGCGGCCCTCGAGCTGGGGTCGGACGTCCCTTTCTGCCTGGCCGGCGGGGGCCGGGCCAGAGTGACCGGTGTCGGCGAGGTGCTCGAGCCGCTCCGGTTCGAGCAGGTTGCCGGCGACCCCTATACGCTCCTCGTTCCCCCTTTTGGTGTAGCCACGAAGGCCGTGTACCACGTCTGGGACGAGATGGGTGGCCCGGGTTCAGACAACTTCAACGACCTGGAGCCGGCCGCTCTGCGGGTCGAACCCCGGCTGGCCAAATGGCGCGACCTCCTGGCCGAGTCCACGGGCGAACGCCCACAACTGGCGGGTAGCGGCTCGACCTGGTTCGTGCGGGGCGAGTACCCGGGGGCGGGCCGCCTGGTCGTGCGAGTGGCGCGGAACCCGGTGCCAGCCTGAGCCGACTGTGCGCCATGGGTGCTGGTTAGCCCGGAGGCGGGCTCCGAACGCAGGGCTACTTGCCGGCCCGCCTCTGCCAGCGTGTGGCCTTCAACATCTTCTTGTGCTTCTTCTTACGCATGCGCTTCCGGCGCTTCTTGATCAACGATCCCATGGCGGGTTGCAAACTTAGCAGGTCGGAGCCGTAGGCCGGGTGGCGGCACCGGCAGAAGCGTTCTTGGGCGGCGGGACTCCCGCCCTAGGGGCGGCCACGCTGGCGACGGGCCAGCGCCGCCGGGAGGAGGTCGACAGCCGGCCCATTAGCGCCAGGGCGCCGGGGTCATCCTCACCAGGGCGGACTTCAAGGGCACCACCGGCCACCATTTCGTCGATGATCTCCTGGCCGAGATCGCTGCGAATGACGGTCAGCGTCCAGTCCTTCAGCTCTCCGATGCCACCGGTCGAGATATCGGCGTGTTCGGCGGCGAAATCCGGGCACGATTTGCAGCCCTCCCGGGTCCAGGTGTGGCCCTCCTTTAGGGGGACCTCATGATAAGAACCGTCTCTGCACCAAATCTGGAACACGCCTTTGATATTGATCTTGGCAATGTCGCGGCGCGCCAGGCCGTACTTGGCCTCGAAGAACTCCTCGAATATGGAGTCGTCGAAGGTCTTTGAGCACATGAGGCCGATTGACAGGCCAAGACGGCGGCCGACTTTGCCTGCCTTGCGGGACCTCATGACCACCGGGGCGGAGGTCTGGCATCCCATGCCGACAAGAGCAAAGCGCTCGCCGCCGCCCGAAACGGCGTCAGCGTAGGCCAGGGGGTTGGCCGAGTACGTGTAACGAGAACCGGCGGCGGCGAGTATCTCCTCCCGGGTGCGGGCCACTCCGGGCACGGCGCGCCAGCCTGACCCGTCCCCTTCCAGCACTGACACGAGAGCGGCGTCGATGCGGTCGTGTTCGATGCACCACAGAAGGATGGCGGACACGACTCCGCCGTCCTGGCCAGAGGCGAAGAAATCAGGATCCGTGGCACGCGCTAACAGGACGGACTTGGCCACGCCAGCCTGCTCTTCGGGCAACCGGGACCGGCCGAAAAGGAAGGTGTCCGCCTCTGTCTCCCAGTTCCTGAAGCGCGGGCAGGCGCGCGTGCAGCTTGTACAGCCACGCAGGCCGTGCGTGCAGCCACCCGGGCCGAGCTCCTCCTCCAGATGGAACGGCTTATAGGCCCCGGCCTCGGTGTTGTAGCCGAGCACGTCGTGGGGGCAGGCAACTATGCAAGCAGCACACCCGGTGCATAAGCCTGAGGTCACCACCTCGGTGAACAGTTCCGCCCACTCAGCCCTCCAGCGCTCCGGCGCCTGACGTTCCTCGGTCACGGTCACAGTGCCTAGCGTAACGGGCGCTTTGGAGGTGGTCCGGGCTTACCCCGCCGGCGGAGAGACCGCGACCGCCTTCGAGCTCGCCTCCGCAGGTCTCATGCCGGCCGGTCACCGCCGATGAAAACCTCCGGATGGGCGGCGACCATTTCGCAGATCTAGCGTGACGTCATGCCAGAGACCCGGTTGATGCTCGGAGCGCCAGTGGCCTGTACCGACGGAAAGTGCGGTGTGCTGCACAGCCTGGTCGTTGACCCGGGCCCCGAGCGCGTTACTCACCTGGTCGTCGAACCCGAGCTACGCATAGGGCTCGGCCGTCTCGTCTCGATCGGGCTGGTCGAGTCGGCCGCCGACGAGGTCAACCTGAGCTGCGACCTGGCCGCCTTCAACTCCCTCCCACGAGCCGAAAGCACAGAGGTCGTGAAAGATCTCTCCGCCGGCTACATCTTTTTGCACAGCACCGTGCTATTGCGACCGGAGGTGCACGAGATCCTCCCTGAAGGCGAGACGGGCTTACAAACGGGAACGGAGGTCGTGGCTACCGATGGCCATATTGGGGTGGTGAGCGGCCTTTTGACCGCTGGGGAGGACTATAGGATCTCCGCCGTCCTTGTGAGCGAAGAACGGCATTTGTGGGGGCACAAGGTGGTAGCCGTTCCGCAGAGTGCGGTGGCGGAGTTCGATAGCGAGGCCGTGCGGCTCAACCTGGCCACGGCCGAAGTGGAGCGCCTGGCTGCCGGCACAAAAAAGTAGCTGATAACCTGGCGAAGAAGGGCGCCGTGCGTTTCCGGCTCTCGGTGTGTGTGCGACTTCTCGACGCAGTTGAGGTTTCTGGGCGCTGTTCAGGTTTCTGGGTGACGGTCTTGTCGAAAATCGACTGAATGTACGCCGAGAATCACATAGCGCGCCCGGAAGGACGCCTAAAACAGCCCGGTCCTCCCCTGAGTGGCCCAAGGGTCACGTTTCGTGACCCGAAGAAACCCTCTGCGGACCGAGCGGAGCACAATTGAAGGGCCGCTACGGATTTTTGTCCCCCTGGAGTGCAGATGCCCGTCGGCGAGGTCTCCAAAGGACCTCAGCCAACGGGCTCGGCAAGGGCGGCGCCTCTCTTCTCATGCCGGCACCCTGAGGAGTAGACGCCAACAGGAATTCATACCCGTCCCGCCCGGCCCCAAACATCGTGCCCGGAGCGGACCGTCGTCAACGGTGACCCTGATGCCGATCACCGGTGGCTGCTAACTGGTGGTGTGGGCCAGCGATCGCAGTACTTCCTCGGCGCCTCCCACCAGTTGCCTCACAATGTCGCCGGCCGGCGGGACGTCGTGGATGAGGTCGACGGCCTCGCTGGCCCACACCGGCAGAAGTGACGGGTCGCCTCCTGACGTGGCGGCCCGGTAGCTGGCCAACGTCTCTTCGTCGGCGCTCAGGTCGTCCTCTTTGTCCCGCCATTTATCCAGGAACGGGTTCCGCAACGAACGGCCGGTGTACCGGGCTGGCCATGAGTTGCCCAGGGCAATATCCAGTGCCCGGCTTCTGAGAGTCTCGTCGCCGGTCCCTTCGACGATGGCTTTCAGGGCCCCTCGGCCACCAGGGCTTCCTGGCTGGCCTGGAACCGGGTGCCGACCAATGCCCCGTCCGCCCCGAGCGCCAGGGCGGCGGCGAGCCCACGCCCGTCGGCGATACCGCCGGCGGCGAGAACCGCTGTGGGCGCGGCCATGTCTACAACAGCAGGGACAAATGGCAAGGTGGAGCGCCGCCCGCCGTGCCCGCCGGCTTCCGTCCCCTGGGCTACCACGATGTCAGCTCCCACATCGAGAGCTCGCCTGGCTTCGTCGAGGTCGGTCACCTGGACCACCAGGAGCGCCCCGCTCTGGCGCACCGCCTCCGAGAATTGCCCCGGGTCGCCGAAGCCAAGCATGACGGCCGCCGGCCTCAGGTCGAGGGCCCCTTCCAGGGTGGGACGAGTCAGCGTCCAGGTCAGGAAACCGATGCCCCAAGGACGTTCTGTCAGCCGGGCGGCCAAGCCCGCCTGCTCCCGGCACCACTCCAGGCTCGCCCTTCCTCCGCCCACCAGGCCGAGGCCGCCGGCATTGGAAACGGCGGCCGCCAGCGCGCCGCCGGCGCACCCACCCATCGGCGCCAAGGCCACGGGATGTTCGACTTCCGCCAAGTCGGTGAATGCTGTGTGCAACGACATGAGGCCATAATGGCCGATCCCGCCCCGGTCGTTTGAGGCCCCGGGTACGGGCCAAGGATAAGTTGGACGTTGTGAGCAGTGGAGCCCGGGTGCGAGGCTCGGACGCAGACCGCGTGCGGTTGCTGGAGGGGAAAAACGCCGACCGCGCCGTGTTGCCTCGTATGGTGCTGGACACCGACGCCTTCAACGAGGTCGATGACCAGTTCGCCCTGGTCCATCTACTCCTGTCTCAAGACCGTGTACAAACCGAAGCCATTTATGCGGCGCCGTTCCACAACGCCAGGTCAACCGGGCCTGGCGACGGGATGCGGAAAAGTTTCGAGGAAATCCACAGAATACTGGGTGTACTCGGTCACCCCGGCGTACCCGTGTTAGAGGGCTCGCCAGAGTGGCTGAGCGGTAGCAATGTGGCCCCGTCGTCGCCCGCGGCAGCAGACCTCATAAGTCGGGCCCGGACCGTTGGCGAGGGCCCTTTATATGTCGTTGCCATCGGTGCACCTACGAATATCAGCAGCGCTCTTTTGCTGGCCCCTGAGATCATCGACCGCATCGTGGTCATTTGGCTTGGGGGCAACTCGCTTTATTGGCCCACCGCCCGGGAGTTCAACCTGGAACAGGACCGGCGGTCGTCCCGGGTCTTGTTCGATTCGGGCGTTGCGCTGGTCCATGTCCCGTGTTTCAACGTGGCTGACCATCTGAGTACTACGCGTGACGAGGTCGAGCATTACGTCCTGCCGGCGGGAAAGGTCGGCGCTTTCCTGGCGGACCGGTACAACCAACATGTCGAGGACAGCCCCGGCGTGTCGAAAGTTATCTGGGACCTCGCCGCCACCGGATGGTTGTTGAACCCGTCGTGGACGACATCCGAGCTGGTCCAGAGCCCTGTCCTGACGGAGGACATGACGTGGTCGCGGGGCCCGGACCGGCACCTGGTCCGCCAGGTTACCTATATTTATCGCGACGCCATTTTTGGCGATTTGTTCCGACGTTTGGCTAATCACGCTCATGGGAACGCATTAACTCCCGACCCCACAATTACGGGACCAGGGTGAGGCACCGGCTGGTTATTCGCCCATGGCTTTGCTCGGGTCAACCGGGGACGTGGTCGTGTGGCCACATCCCCAGTGGTCGCCGCATGACGCGTGAGGCTCAAAGCCGGCCCGGTCAATTTCTTCATGCCCCGGCGGGGACCGCTCCTACCAAGGTGGCAAATTGGCGCTCGAGCGCCTTGGTCGCACCATTGCGCCAATCGTCGGCTATCGACCGGGACGTCGCGTCCGGGAAGATGTCTTCCTCCCCGATTTCGACCCCGTCGAAAATAGCTCGGGCCACGGGCTCCGGAGAGGCCTTCGGGACCTCGAGGCTCCGTGACATCTCTGTGTCTACTGGGCCCGCCAGGACAGCGTGGACGCTTACGCTCTGTCCGGCCAAAAGGGCACGGAAGGATTGGGTTAAGGAAAGCGCGGCCGCCTTCGATGCCGAGTATGCGGGGATAACCGGTAGGGCGGCGAGGGCGGCAATGGAGAGCACGTTGACGATGGCTCCCTGAGAACGCATCAGCGCTGGCAGGAAGGCCTGCGTCATACCGTACGGGCCGTAAAGGTTGACGGCGAGGTGCTGTTCCAGCGCCGCCCGATCGGTCAAGTCGTCGAAAAGCCCGATGCCGGCGTTGTTTATGAGGATGTCAAGCGATCCGACCGCTTCGGCCGCGCTACGAACCTGCTCTGGGTCGGTCACGTCGAGGGCCAGAGGGGTGACGCGCCGGTCCGAATGGACGAGGGGCTGGCGCGTGCCAGCGTACACCCGGCGGGCACCTCTCCTCAAAGCTTCATCAACCAGGGCTTGGCCGATGCCGCGGTTGGCCCCGGTAACCAGAACTGTTGCATTTGCCGGTGTCATTGTGTTCGGCTCCATTTCTTTTCGTGAGTGAGGACGGCCGGGTTGTCCGAACCGACGTAGGTGCAGACACCACAAACAGAAGGAACTGGGCGCGCCGGCGCCCAGTTGGGGACGGAGCCGGTGTCGGTACCGTAAAACGACAGGAGCGCAGAACGGTGCCACGAGAGGAGCATGGTGACGACCGAACCTGTTTCGGGTTGCCTTTGTCGCTCCCGCCGCGTGAGAAATAACCCCTGGTCGATATGTGAGGCAGTTCCCGTAGGCCGGCGAGCGAAATGGCCGAACGCACATGGGGCCCGGCCCGTTTTTCTCACAATCTGGCCCTCGGCCCATCGGTCTCGCCCCAACACAAAAGCTTTACCTGGACGTGGCCGCCGGCGTCGCTTGCCACCTCCAAACTGGCCACGTCTGCAAGGGCCAGGTCACGGCCCGGCTCGGGAGCGCGCATGAGCCAAGGGGCACTGGCGCGCAGGTTGGCGCCGTGGGCGACGATAACAGCCGGCCCTTCTTCGCTGATGGAAGCCACGGCTTGCAAAGCCCGCCCGAGACGCTGACACAGTTCGTAGCAGTCTTCTCCACCGGGGAACCGCCGGTCGCGCTGCCCCCTTCGCCACCCGTCCAGTACCCAGTCGTAGGTGGCCCAGGCCTCCTCGTCGCCGCGTCCGTCAAGGGATCCCACGTTGAGCTCGCGCAAATCGTCGAGCTCGCACTTGACGGTGAGCCCCAGGCACTGCCCAACTATCTCGGCCGTTTGCCGAGCGCGGCGTGCCGGCGAGCACGCCAGCAGGCCCGGCGGTGGGCCACCCTGGCCGGCCAGCCGGCGTCCCAGGTCATGGGCCTGCGTTCGGCCCTGGGCGGTGAGGTCGCCGTCGAAGGACCGGTAAGACAACGTGCGGGTCAAATTGGCGACGTTCTCTCCATGACGAGCCCATTGGACCAGCACTGCTGCCCATCCTGACAACCCCGGCTGGGGTAGGTTCCCACTTGTATGGGGACCGCCGACGCCTCGTTCCAGTCGTTGATCGACGCCATCATGGCCGACGACCAGTCCAGAGTGTCTCATCTGCTCGATGCATCCCCTGAACTGGCTCGTGCTCACGCTGGTACAGGTGCCACTCGACAACGGGCTCGGGCCTCGCTCGTTCGGGCCCTGGTCGACGCAGGGGCCGACGTCGAGGCGAGCAACCGGCGGGGCGCACAGGCATTGCACTACGCCGTTGACGGGGGCCCCGGCTCACCCAGATGGGGCCCCGTCGCACAGCGGGCCACGGTGACCAGCCTCGTCGCCGCCGGCGCTGACCCAAATGCGGTCGACCTCGGCGGCGTCACTCCTTTGCACCGGGCCATCCGCAACAGGTGCGCCGACGCGGTGGGGGCACTGCTCGAGGACGGAGCTGACCCTCTGCGCCCGAACAAGAGGGGATCGACACCAATGAAATTGGCCCTCAGCACTACCGGTCGTGGTGGTAGCGGCTCGGAAGCGGCCAAGGCCCAGCAGGCCGAGATCGTCCGCCTGCTAAAGGCGAACGGCGCCACCACCTAGCGTCACCTCTCGTTTTCCGCGCCAGCCGCGCCGGGGAGCGGGCCGGTATGTCGTACAATGACCAAAGAGGTTGCGTTATGAATGTGATCGACATCGTCATCCTCGTCGGTTGGGTCGCTTTCTGGATCTATTGGTTCGCGGCGGCCATCGGCGTGAAGGAGGGCCAAAACCGTTCGCCCGGGTTCGTAGGCATCCGGGTGACCGTGCTGGTCGCCGTGCTTCTCTTATTTCGGCTCCACATTTTCAAAGGGCACGAGACCACCTCCAACCCGTGGTTACAAGGGACCGGCTTGGCCCTGTTTGTGCTGGGCTTGGGGCTGGCAATTTGGGCCCGCCTCTACCTCGGTCGCAACTGGGGTATGCCTATGTCGCAAAAAGTCGACCCGGAATTGGTGACCACCGGTCCATACCGCAATGTTCGCCACCCGATTTATTCGGGCATAATCCTGGCCATGGTCGGCACGGCAATAGCGGTCAGTGTCTACTGGCTAATAGCGGTGGTCCTTCTGGGAGGGTACTTCCTCTATAGCGCCATTATGGAGGAGCGTCTTATGGCCGGTCTCTTCCCCGACTCGTACCCTGCGTACAAGCAATCGACAAAGATGCTCGTCCCCTTTATTTTCTGAGGCGTTTATGCCCACCCGCGTCGCCGCGGGTGCCCGCTTTACCCGAAAAGTAGCCACAGGTCCCTACCGACCGGCCATGCGTCTCAAAGCGCACCAGGACGAGGGCGCCAGGAGCTGAAGGGCGAGGGCTTTTGCCCGTTCCGCATCGTCTGTAATATCGACAGCACAATGGTGCCGACAATACGGGACGTGGCCCAACGGGCCGAAGTCCACCCCGGCACCGCTTCGCGCGCCCTCAACGAGGCCACCCGGTCCCTGGTGAAGGCCGAGACGGCAGAACGGGTCATGGCCGCGGCCGCCGAGCTCGGCTACAAGCCCAATTATTTGGCCCGAAGTTTCAAGACCCGCAGGACGTTTTCGGTGGGCGTGGTCATCCCGGACATCAATAACCCGCTGTTCCCACCGATTGTCAGAGGGCTCGAAGAGCGTCTCTCGACTGCCGGTTACGTTGCCCTGCTCGCCAACACGGACAACGACATCGAGCGCGAGAGCCTCATCCTCGACGGCTTACTCGGCCGCCGGATCGATGGGCTAGTACTGGCCACGGCACGGCGCCGAGATCCGCTGATCGTCGAACTCGGACGTCAAGGGACGGCGGTCGTGCTGGTAAATCGAGTGGTCGAGGACCGCGCTTTTTCGTCCGTTTCCGTCGACGACCAGGCCGGGGTCAGCATGGTCATCGAGCATCTGGCCGGGCTCGGGCACCGCAGGATCGCCCACGTGGCCGGCCCACAGTCACTATCGACGGGGTACCGTCGCTATCGCGGTTTTGTCGCCAGCATGCGGGACAATGGCCTAAAACCGGAAAAATCACAGGTCTCTTTTGCCTCGAGGTTTTCTGTGGCCGAAGGGTTACGGTGCGGCACCGAAGTAATGTCGCAGCCGTCTCGGCCGACGGCGATCGTAGCCGGCAACGACATGCTCGCCCTCGGCTGTTACACAGCCCTCGAGCGCCTGGGGCTCAGCTGTCCTGAGGACGTTTCTGTTGTCGGCTTCAACGATATGCCGTTCATGGACAGGTTGAGCCCACCGCTCACCACCGTTCGCATCCCGCACTACGACCTCGGGACGCAGGCCGCCGAACTGCTCCTCGAACGCATGTCCCACGACGGCACCCCGCTCAAAATAGTCCTGCTCGCCCCCCAACTCGTGGTGCGCGGGTCGACCGGCCCGGCTCCAGTAGTGGCCAGGCCAACCGGTCGGCGGCGGGCGGCAGGGCCCAGCTTGCGAGTCCTGTCGGCGCCGCCCTTGGCTCGTCAACCTCGTAGCTGAACCGCCATCCAGTCGGCGCTCTTTGGCCGGTGGCGGTAGGTGAGGTTCATGCAGTTGTGGTTGCCTTCTTCGAACATGAGAAGCTCGACCGGCCCACCCGCTTCGCTGCCCAACTGCTCAGCATTTTCGGGCGGGATCAGACGGTCCTTCCGCCCGGCCACGATCAGCAGCGGAACTACAATCTTGCCCGCCCGCCCAACGAGAGACAGCTCGAGGGCCTTGCACCGGGCTTCGTCGTCACTGCTGGAGAAGGACCGCACCCGGAAGGCGTTCCGCGTCAGGCTGGGTAGCTCTTGCCAGTTGGTACCGAATTGGTAAGGGCCGGAGAGAGAAATGATGGCCCGCACCCGGGCCTCACCGGTGGCGATCCGCGGCGCGTAATACCCGCCCAGGCTGACACCCCAGGCTCCCGTTCGCGCTGCGTCGACCTCGGGCAGCCGCTCCAGCGCGTCGATGATGGCCGCTCCCGGGACTTCCCAGTCCGGCCGGATCGGCAGGTCGTACTCCGCCTCCCCCTGTCCTGGCCCGTCCACGGCGAACGTGGCCAGGCCACGGTCGAGGAACAGCTGCTCGGTCGTCCGCAACTCCTCCTTGGCCGAGTCCAGGCCCGGGACCAGGATGACCACCGGGTGCGGGCCGGGGGACAAAGGCGCCCGGAGCACACCTACCATCGCACCGTTCTCGAAGGGGATCTCCACTCGCTTCCCGGGTGGGTCCAGGTGGGCCAGCGCGTCCATCAGGCACCGCACCGCCCGCTCATGGGTGCGGCGCATTTCGGGGACGTCATCGACCCAGAAAAACTTGGCGAAGTGGTAGTAAACGGCGGCCTGGCTGAGATGACCGCCGGCGGAGCGGTAGTAGCCTTGGGCCAGGGCCTTCCGGCCCAATGATTCGTGAGCGGCGGCCAAGGCCGACCATGCGGCCAACCACTGGGACCACTCGGTGACAGTCCTCCTCATACGGTCGTAATCGCTTGGGTTCACACCGTTTTCGAGGAAGCGGGCCTGCCAGTTGCCGATCGCCTCTGCCAGCCGTTGGTCAGTCATCGACTGCAGGATTGCACACGTTTGTAGCGTTGGCAACGGTAAGCCGGATGCAAGTTTGGCCTTGACATTCGAGTTAGCGGCGAACGATACTCCCAGGTGCGTATGCAATCGATTGTCAGTAGCACCGTCCCGCACTCAGAACGGGACCGCGGTGCGCGGGCTCTCGGCTGGGTCGGTGCCGGGCGCATGGGAGCGGCCATGATCGAGCGACTCTTACAGGCGGGCCATCCCGTTACGGTCTACAACCGGACCCGTTCCAAGGTTGAGCCGCTTGTTGCCGCCGGAGCCGTCCCGGCCGCGTCGATTGCCGACCTGGCCGGCCTCGAGGTCGTCTTTACCTCAGTCGGTTCGTCTGAGGACCTCCTGGCGGTGACGACCGGCGCCGATGGGCTCCTCACGCTGAGCAAACCACCGCAGGTCATCGTCGATGTGACCACTGTTTCTGCTGACGCATCGGCTACATTGCGGGCCAAAGCCACCGAGTCCGGGACAGAGGTCCTGGCCGCGCCGGCCAGCGGTAACCCCGGTGCGGTACGGGCGGGTCGCGCCACGTTCGCAGTTTCGGGCCCCCTGACCGCCTACGAACGTGTCGCGCCCGTTCTACGGGACATCGGCGCCAGTGCCACCTACTGCGGTGAGGGGGAAGTGGCTCGCCTGGTCAAGCTCTGCCATAACCTCTTCCTTGGCTCCGTCATCCAGTCCCTGGTGGAGGTCACGCTTTTGGCCGAGAAGGGAGGTGTCGACCGCGCCAGTTTCTTGGCCTTCTTGAACGCCAGCGTCCTCGGCTCGACGTTCACTGCGTATAAAACACCTGCCCTTGTCGACCTGGACTTTCATCCGACCTTCACCGCTAGGCTGCTCCGCAAGGATATGGATCTGGGGCTGGCCGCCGCCCGTCAACTCGAGGTGCCCATGCCGGTATCGGCTCTGGTCGGCCAGGTCGTGGCCCGACTTGTAGGCGAGGGCTACGGGGAGCAGGATTTTGCTGCGCTCATAAGCATGCAGGCCAAAGGGGCCGGGGTCGAGCTTGGCAACGGCTCGGCACATGCGCCGACGGAACTGCCAGGAACACCGGCAGCCCAGGGGTAATCATATGTTCGGCCCGTGAGGGGTCAGAAAAAGGGGGTTTGAAATGAACAAGACGGTTCTCGAAAAACGACAGACCAACTGGCCACGCCACCTGCGCGCCAGGGGAGGCCGCCGCTGGCTCGCCTCCATCGCCGGCGTTCTGCCCATCGCGGCGTTGTCCGTGGTAGCGCTCGCCCCTAATGCCAGCGCGTCCAGCAACGGGGTGCCGTCGAGCGGTCCGATCGTTATCGGCGCCTCGCTGTCCCTTTCGGGCGACTTCTCTGCGGACGGCCAGGCGTTCGACCGTGGGTACCGCCTCTGGGAGGCGTACCAGAACGCCCACGGCGGCCTGCTTGGGCACAAGGTCTCATTGGACATCATCTCCGATGCCAGTGACCCGACACAGGTGGCGACCAACTACCAGACGCTTATCAACGTCAAGCACGTAAACCTTATTTTTGGCCCGTTCTCGACCCTTCTCACCGTCCCGGCGGCGAAGGTGACCAATCGGTACGGGTACGCCATGGTCGAAGGTGCCGGAGGGGGACCGCTGGCGTTCGCTACCGGGCTGCACTCACTGTTCGACGTGAGTGCACCGGTAGCGAACTCCCTGGTCCCGTTCGCGAATTGGATCGCGTCGTTGCCCAAGTCCGAGCGGCCCAAGACGGCGGCTTACCCGACCAGCAATGACCCCTTCACCGAGCCACAACTCCCGGTGGCCGAGCACATCTTGCAAAAAGCAGGCGTGAAGACGGTGTACTTCAAGGTCTTCCCCGCAGAGGTCACCGACTACACACCGATCGCTGACGCTGTCGCCGCCTCCAATGCCCAGGTCGTCCTGCTTGGGTCGGTCGACGTACCGACCGTTTCTGCGTTCGTCCATGCCTTCGCCCAGCAGCATTACAACCCTGAGGCCTTCGTGGCCACGGCTGGGCCCGACCAGGGCGCCGCTTTCGTGTCGGCGGTGGGGGCGAGCAACACTAACGGCATGATGGTCCCTGACGCCTGGTACGGCGGCTCGAGCAACAGCCTCTCCAAAGCTATGGTCGCCGACTACATCAAGCAGTACGGCGGTACGCCGTCGGACATCAATGCGGATGTGGCCGAGGCCTTCTCGGTCGGCGAGGTCACGGCCCAGGCGGTCGAGGCGACCAAAAGCCTCGAGGGGTCGAAGCTGATCAGCTACCTCCATGGCAATGTGACGTTGCAAAGCGTCCAGGGCCCGTTCACTTCGACAGCCTGGGCGAAAACATGGCGGCCACGATATTCGTGTTCCAGTGGATCCACGGTACTTTTGACCAGGTGCTCCCCCTGACTGACCCAGGGTCGGCCAAGGTCCAGTTCCCGAAGGCTGCCTGGGGAAGCTGACCCCAGTGGGCACACTGGTGCTCCAGGCCGTCGTCAGCGGGGTACTCACGGGCGGGGTCTACGCGCTGATGGCGGCCGGGCTCACACTCATCTTCGGGGTCATGGACATAATCAACGTCGCCCAGGGGATCCTGGTCGTCCTGGGCGCCTACCTGAGCTACGTCCTATCTGTGCACCTGGGCGTCGACCTGTTCCTGGGCCTGCTCGTGACGGTCCCGGCCATGTTCCTGATCGGAGTGCTCATCCAGTGGTTGTTCATAAGCCGGTTGGGCGAACGTGAGCGGACGGCGATGTCCATACTGGCCACCTATTCGGTGGCCATCATCATCGAAGGTGTCCTCGGCCTCATCTTTGGGGACGACTACGTTCAGTTGAACGCCTGGTACGTCAACAAGTCTTTCCACGTACTCGGTTTCTACTTGCCTTACATATACGTCTTCGGTTTCTTGCTGGCGGTAGGGCTGCTGAGCGCGCTGTACATGATGCTTTACCGGACCCGTTTTGGTGGCAGTGTGCGGGCCACGATGCAGGACCGTAGCGCCGCGCAGCTCGTCGGCATCGACGTAGCGCGGGTGGCCGCCATCACCTTTGGCGTCGGGGTATCAGTCACCGCCGCTGGCGGGATGGTCTTCGGCGCCACCAATTCGTTCAACCCCAACACCGGGTACGACCTCATTTCCCGCCTGCTCGCCATTGTGATCCTGGGGGGCCTGGGTAGCATCGGCGGTGCCCTCGTCGCCGCCGTCGCCGTACTGGTGGCCGAGGACGTGGTGGCCGTCGTCTGGTCCCCGACCTGGGCCCCGTTCGTCTTCTTTGCCATGCTCATCATCGTGCTGTCCGTCAAGCCATCGGGGCTGTTCGGCCAAGCGGCTGCCCGAGCGCAGTGACGCGGAGCGGGCTGGCCAAGATCGTCGGCATTGTGGCCGCACTCGTCGTGCTGGCCGCTTTCCCGCTGGTGTTCACGAACCCCAGCGTTACCACCATCGCCGTTTTCACACTTCTGTTCATGGCCTCTGCCACTTCATGGAACGCGTTTTCAGGCTACAGCGGCTACATCTCCCTCGGGCACGCGGCCTTTTTCGGGACCGGCGCCTACATACTGGCCATCCTGGCCGAGCGTTTTAACATACCCGCCGGCGAGTCAATGTTCGCGCTGGTGCCGGTAGCGGGGCTGGGGGCGGCGGTCGTCGCCGTCCCTTTTGGCCTCATCGCCCTACGGACCCGGCGGCACACGTTCGTTGTGATCACCATCGCCGTCTTTTTCACTTTCCAGCTCATGGCGTACAACCTGAGCATTACCCAGGGGTCATCGGGGATCCAGGTCCCCAGCCCTAACTGGGCGGCGGCGACGTACAACAACCCGTATTACTACGTGGCTTTGGGGATCGTCGTGTTCGCCATGGCCGTGTCGTGGGGTATCCGGCGCTCGGTTTTTGGCCTCCAACTATTGGCCATCCGGGACGACGAAGACCGGGCGCGAGGGTTGGGAGTGCCCGCCGGCCGGGTCAAACTGGTGGCCTTTGTGATTTCCGCCGTACCTATCGGGATGTGCGGCGCGGTGTATGCCTATTTCCTGGGGCAAATTTTCCCACAGTTCGCTTTCAACCCCCTTTTCGACCTTTCGGTGGCGCTGATGGCCCTTTTCGGGGGACTGGGCACATTGACCGGGCCACTGCTGGGCGCCCTGGTGCTCGAGTCGTTACAGCAGTATTTTACGATCCAGTTCACCAACGGGGATCTCTATCTGCTCGTGTACGGAGCACTTTTCTTGCTGGTCCTGTTGTGGATGCCCAGAGGCGTCATTCCCACCGTGGGTACTTTCTGGCACCAAGTTGCGGCCCGCCGTGGCGCCGGGCCCTCTGCTGGAGTTGCGGGCGTCTCCCCGTCCGGGAAAAGCGGGGCGGGCACGGCGCAGACATCTACCACCGTTGCCGGTGGCGGGCTGGTCAGTTCGGGGCCGAAGTCGTGACGCAGGTCTAACGATGGCACTGCTCGAAGTGGTAGGTGTCGATAAGCGCTACGGCGGTATCCAAGCGTTGGATAGCTGCTGCCTGTCGGTCGACCGGGGTGAGATCGCCGGTCTCATCGGCCCTAATGGCTCGGGAAAGACAACGTTGTTCAACGTCATTACCGGCTACGAGAAGGTCCGCCAGGGGGCGGTGCGCCTGGACGGGAAGGACGTCACGAACCTTCTCCCCGACAGGATTTTCAATCGGGGTGTAGGGAGGACGTTCCAGCTCACCCGTGTTTTCGGACGGCTGACCGTGATGGAGAACATGCTTGTGGCCAGCCAACACCAGCGTTCTTGGTGGGGCACGGCATGGCGCAGAGCCGGCTCCCACGGTGAACGTAAGCGAGCTTGGCAGTTGCTCGAGTTCGTCGGCATCGCCCGCCTCGCTGAGGAGCCGGCCGCCAACCTCTCCTACGGGCAGCGCAAACTGCTCGAGCTGGCGTACGTGCTCATGTCCGACCCTGAGCTCTTGCTCCTCGACGAACCAGCCGGGGGTGTGAACCCGACGCTCCTCAATGCCATCTCCGACCAAATAAAAGAGCTAAACCGGCAAGGACGGACCTTCCTGGTAGTCGAGCACAACATGGAGTTCGTTATGGGCCTCTGTCAACGGGTAACTGTCATGGACCACGGGAGCACAGTGGTGTCCGGCCGGCCTGAGCAGGTCCGCAACGACCCCAGAGTCCTGGACGCGTACCTGGGCGTTGACGACGACGTGGATGATGAGGAAGCTGATGCCTTTCATCGTTGAACCGGCGACCGCCACAGGAGCCGGCGCTGGCGTCGCCGCTCCAGTGCTGCTGGGCGTGGAGGGCCTCGTGGCTGGGTACGGCGGTGGCGACGTGCTCCGGGGGGTTGACCTGGCCGTCCCCAAAGGCTCGATCACCTGCATCGTCGGGCCGAACGGTGCGGGGAAGTCGACGCTTCTGGCCACCATCTCAGGGATGTTGAGGCCACGCAAAGGAAAGATAGTGTTCGACGGCCGGGACCTTGTCGGCTGTCCTCCCAAGGAGGTCCTGTCCGCCGGCATTGTTCTCGTGCCTCAGAACCACAGCCTTTTCCGGCACATGACCGTTCGAGAAAATGTGGAGCTGGGCGGTTTCACTCTCCGCGACAAGGCGCTCATCCGGGAGCGCCGAAAGGCGGTAGAGGACATTTTCCCGATAGTGGCCGAGCGGGGGCGCGAAAAGGCGGCCAGCCTGTCCGGGGGCCAGCAGCGGTTGGTGGAGTTCGCCCGCAGCCTGATGCTCGACCCGCGGCTGGTGGTGCTCGACGAGCCGTCTATGGGCCTCGACCCGAAGACAAGAAAGACGGTGTTCCAGACCGTGCGCCAGATGAACGAGGCAGGCCGGACGATTCTGCTCGTCGAGCAGAACGCCCGGGCCGCCCTGCGGCTGAGCTCGCACGGCATTGTCCTCGAAAACGGTCAGGTCCGCTTGCAGGGCACGGGCCGTGAGGTCCT
Source organism: uncultured Acidimicrobiaceae bacterium (assembly GCA_963749305.1). Taxonomy (GTDB): domain Bacteria; phylum Actinomycetota; class Acidimicrobiia; order Acidimicrobiales; family Palsa-688; genus Fen-671. The sequence continues at coordinate 133,197 of CAVVMN010000004.1, read as the reverse complement.
GGCTCATCCGGAGATCGGGGCGCTCTATCTCGGCGGCGCCGTGGCGGTAACTCCCGTCCAGCCGCCCTAAAGCTGACCAGACCGCGCTTCGAACGGCCCGGCTGTAGCTCGGGTTTTAGCTGCGCTATTGGCGGCGCGCTGACGCAAGAGTTCTCGCTCGGGCGAGTTGTGGACCAGTTCGGCACCGCGTCCGAAGGCGGCCGCGGCCTCGGCGTGGCGTCCGAGCTTGTCGAGCAGGTCACCCTGAACGGCGTGGAGCAGGTGGTACCGCTCGAGCGCGCCAAGCTCGACGAGCTGCTCGACCAGCGCTAAGGCGGCAGCCGGACCGGACGCCATCGAGATGGCTACGGCGCGGTTGAGTTCGACGATCGGCGACGGCATTACAGATACAAGCGCCTCATATAGCCCCACCACCTCGGCCCAGTTGGTCTCCTCGGAGCGGAAGGCGCGGGCGTGGCAGAGGGCAATGGCGGCCTGCAGGGCGTAGGGGCTGCGCGTCGCCGACAGCTCGTCTGCCCGCCGCAGTGCCGCTTCGCCGCGAGCTATGAGCAGCCGGTCCCACATCCGCCTGTCCTGGTCGGCCAGCACAACCACGGCACCGGTCGGGCTAACCCGAGCGCGCAGGCGCGACGAGTTGAGCTCCATCAGCGCCACGAGCCCGTGCACCTCCGCCTCATCGGGGATGAGAGCGGCGAGGGCGCGGCCGAGGCGCAGCGCTTCGGCGCACAGCTCAGGACGCAGCCAGTCGTCTCCAGCGGTGGCCGAGTAGCCCTCGTTGAAGATCAGGTAGATGACCTCGAGCACCGCGCCGAGGCGGGCGGCGCGTTGATCACCTCCGGGAACTTCGAAGGGCACACCCGCCTTAGCGATGGCGCGCTTGGCTCGGACGATGCGTTGGGCGACAGTCGCCTCGGGCACGACATACGCGCGGGCGATCTCCGCTGTGGTCAGGCCACCGACGAGACGCAGGGTGAGTGCCACGCGCGACACCAGCGGGAGAAGTGGGTGGCAGGCGACGAAGATGAGACGCAGCCGGTCGTCGTCCAGCACCTCTTCGTCCAGGCCAGACGGTTCAGCGCCATCTGTACCCTCCAGTTCGAGTGCCCGCCCGAGCTGGGCGTACTTATCAGCCAACCTGCGATCACGCCGCAACCGGTCGATCGCTTTGCGCTTGCCGACGGCAGTCAGCCAGGCGCCGGGATTGTCCGGGACACCGTCTCGTGGCCATTGGCGTAGTGCGTCAACGAGCGCCTCCTGTGCCAGCTCCTCGGCGAGATCGAGGTCGTTCGCCATTCGCGCCAGCGTGGCCACGACACGTGGGAACTCCATACGGAAAACCGTCTCCACGACGGTGGTCGAACCGGCAGCGCGCACGTTGCCGATTCAACCACCTCCGAGGGACGTCGCTCCTCAGCCGGAGACGGGCCGGATCCTGACTTCGCCTTCGCCGAGCACGGCGAGAAACCGCTTCGACCACTCGACCGCCTCGGCCAGGTCTCGGCACTCCATCAGGGCCCAGCCGCCGACGATCTCCTTTGCCTCGACAAACGGGCCGTCGACGACCGTATAGTTCCCGTCCTTGAGAGCTATCTTGGCGCCGGCTGAAGTTGGCGCGATGCCGCCGGTAGCGACGATGACGCCAGCCTTGGTGGCTTCCTCGACAAACTGCCCCATCCGCTCGTACAGCTCGGGCGGGGGAGGCTCGGTGGGCAGCGTGGACTCGTCCGCCAGGGTGTACCCGAGGAACCGCATGGTATGTCTCTCCTTCTGTAACGGTGGGGCGTCCGTCGCCCCACTCTGGCAGAGCGTCGAACGGCCTACGGCAGGATCGACATGTAAGAGGATTTTTTTCGACCGGCGATCTCGTCGGCGGTGGCCACCCGGTCCGAGCGGCCGAGAAGTGGGGCAGAAGCCAATGGCCGCTCGGTGATGGCCAGTTGTGGGGCAGAGCGGGAAATGAGATGAAGTAATCAGTGAAGCATTAGCCAAGCCTCAAGTGGCTGGCGTGCCGGTGTCGTCCTCCAAGCCGACCTCTATCCGCTCCTCCTCAGTGCGTCGCTCGAGTTCGTCGTCGTCAAGGTGTTTCGGCGTCTTGGCGTGCGCCCTATGGTCAGGGACGGCATCTTCGGTCGTCTCCATGACGTCGTCAAGCGTCGGTTGGTCATGCTGATCAGTCATACCTTTCTCCTACCCACTTGTGACTTACCCGATCGTGCGACGTACGGAGCGACGGGCTCGAGGTTCAGGTGCCGGCTTTCGCAACAAAAACCTGACCACGCTGGCCGCGGCGCTCACCTACTACGGCGTTCTCGCCGCCGTGCCAGGGCTTATCGTGCTGTTTACGGTCCTCGGGATGCTTGGGGGCCAAATTACGAGTGGTGTGGCTCACGAAGTCAATTCGGTCGCCCCCGGGAGCAGTGGTCATTTCGTCCAGACGCTACTTTCTCAGGCTCGGTCACACGCCACAGGAACCGGCATCACGGCTGTCGTAGGTGCCCTAATCGCCCTGTGGTCGGCGTCTAGCTATGTCAGCTCGTTTCGTCAGGCCGCCAACATCATTTACGAGGTGCCGGAGGGGCGCCCGGCCTGGAAGACCATCCCTCTCCGGTTGGCGGTAACGGCTGCTGCGGTGGTCTTGCTGGTGGTGGGTGCCGTGATCGTGGTCGTGAGCGGCTCGATCGCCAACGCCGTAGGCAACGCCTTGGGCGTCGGTCATACTGCCGTGGTGATTTGGGGGATCGCAAAATGGCCGGCTCTGTTCGTATTGGCGGTCGTATTGGTGGCCGTGCTCTTTTGGGCCAGCCCGAACGTCAAACCTGCACACGCCCGATGGGTCACTCCTGGAGGCATCGTCGCGACCGCGGGCTGGCTGGTCGTCTCGGCTCTCTTCGCTCTTTACGTGACAGACTTCTCGTCATACAGCAAAGACTATGGGCCATTGGCTGGCCTCGTGATATTCCTTGTCTGGCTGTGGCTAAGCAACATCGCGCTCTTGTTGGGCCTGGAGGTAAATGCCGAGCTCGACCATGAACGAGCCGTGGAAAAGGGTTTGCCAGAAGAGGAACGACCCTTTGTCGAACTGCGAGACGCGCGCAAGCTCAGTGGAGCAGACAAGCGCGCGACGACGGGATCTCACGCGCTTCGGCAAGAGTAAAGGCAATTGTGCAATATCGCTTACTTCGGCTTCGACCTGGTTCCGAGTCGGCCAGACTGGCCCGCACGGCGGTCCTTGGTTGGCTGAGGGACCTGAAAATGGAGGAATCGGCCGAAAAGTTGCAGCTGATTGCCAGCGAACTGGTGGCAAATGCGGCTCTTCATGCCCACACCATCCTGGAAGTTTCGCTGACGGCTGACTCCGAAAGGGTCACAGTAGGTGTGCGTGATGAGGACGAGCGTTTTCCCGGGCTAGATCGCCCGGATTTGGCCGGTACTGACCCTGAGGCTAACGCTCCATCGCTCACCGAGAGCGGCAGAGGCCTGGCTATCGTCAAGCGCTTGGCAGATGCATGGGGAGTGGAACAACTCGGTGGCGGGAAGCGAATTTGGGCGCAGGTCGCAGTGCGCAAACGATTGCCCTAATAATGGGTATTGACTTCCCAGTCAACGCATACGTCAGCCGCGGAGCCAGGCGTTGGCGCATGTTGTCTCGCCCGGCAGTCCCACACCGGCGAGCGTGAGGCATCCCTTGAGACGAAGTGGCTCCACTACCGAGAGTGGCGGTTCTGGGTGTTAGCACCCTTGAAGGATCACCTACGGAGAAGTACAGTCATGTCAGCCGGTTGAGCCACAGCTGGCTGGGGCTGTCCCAGTGGTTGGGACCTCACCGATCTAGGAGTTGTTAGCGCAGATGGTGATGGACAAACCCGTCCCGACTACCTCAGGCGACCAGGTTGGGCGAATGTCAGACATCCAGGCGCTGTTTCTTTCCCTCGGAGAGTTAGGCCGAGATTTGCTCGCAGTGGACTGGGAGGCCACACCCCTCGGGCCACCAAGCCGGTGGCCGCAAAGCTTGAAATCGACGCTTCAGGTTATGCTGACGTCTCGGTTCTCGATGTGGATGGCGTGGGGGCCGCAGCTTACTTTTTTCGCTAACGAGGCATATTGTCAGGCAACGCTCAGTAAAAAGTACCCTTGGGCCTGGGTAAGCCGGCCCGAGAGGTGTGGTCCGAGATCTGGACCGAAATCGAGCCGCGGATCGACGGGGTACTCAGCACTGGCATCGCCAGCTGGGACGAGTCCCTCCAGCTCATCCTGGAGCGGAGCGGCTTTCCGGAGGAGACCTACCATACGTTCTCCTATAGCCCGCTGGCGGACGAGAGTGGCGAGATCGTTGGCATGTTGTGCATCGTCTCTGAGGAGACGTCTCGGGTCATTAACGAGCGCCGGATGCGGATCCTCCGTGACCTGGGCTCGGCGCTGGCCGAGACCAGGACCGAAGAGGATGTCTACACGACGTTGAGCTTGCAACTGGCGACCGACCTGCGCAAGATCCCGTTCAGCCTTGTCTACCGCGTCGACGATGACGGGCAAACGGCCACCCTTGTCAGTGCGGCCGGCGTCTCGCCAGGCGGAGCCGTGGCCCCAAAGACGGTAAGGCTCTGGCAGTCGACCAGCTCGTGGCCCTTAGAAGACGCCATGGCCGGCAACATGGTGCTTGTTGAGGACCTGGCCAAACGGTTCGTAGCAGTCCCCAGTGGAGATTGGAGCGAACCGGCCAAGTCGGCCGTAATGCTGCCGCTCAGGCACCAAGTGGGCCAGCGCCCCTATGGAGTTCTAATCGCAGCGCTAAACCGTTACCGGCCGTTCAACTGGGAATATCAGGGGTTTCTGAGGCTTATCGCAAACGAGGTCGTAGCGAGCATCGCTAACGCCCGCGCTTACGAGACTCGAGCGCGTCCGCGCCGAGGCTCTGGCCGAGCTCGACCGAGCCAAGACCGCCTTTTTCACCAATATAAGCCACGAGTTCCGCACCCCGTTGACGCTAATGCTCGGGCCGCATCCGACGCTCTAAGGGACGGCGAAGATCCCCTTTCCCCAGTCCAGCGAGAGCGCCTGGAGCTTATCCATGAAAACGGTGAGCGGCTACGGAGACTGGTTAACGCCCTGCTCGATTTCTCCAGACTGGAGTCAGGCAAAGCCACCGCCAACCTCGAACGAGTCGACCTCGGACGGTACACGGCCGAGCTGGCCAGCATGTTCCGTGCTGCCACCGAGCGAGCGGGGATCCGCCTGGATGTCGATGGCGAGACAATCGGCGTATGGGCCCTCGTCGACCGGGAGATGTGGGCGAAGATCGTCTCGAACCTGCTATCCAATGCCTTGAAGTTCACTTTCGAAGGAAGCATTACGGTCAGCGTGCGCCAATTTTTGGCCGAGGATTCGTCGGCATGGGTGGAGCTCCGCGTTAGCGACACTGGCATCGGCATCAGCGAGGATGACCAGTCTCATCTGTTCGAAAGGTTCTACCGGGTGGAAGGGGTGAGCTCTCGCAGTTTCGAGGGTTCTGGGATCGGGTTGGCACTGGTCGCGGAACTCGTCAACCTACACGGTGGACATATCGAGGCGAGCAGCGTTCCGGGCCAGGGGAGTACTTTCAGCGTGCAACTGCCCGCCCGCGAGGGCGAACCCTGGCGACCGGATGCCCCAGTGAGTGCGGTCGCCGAGGTGGCCGCAATCGAAGATATTACTTCGGGTTTCGTGGCGGAAGCCATGCGTTGGCTGGCCAATGCGGAGGAAAGGGAGAGCGAAGGCCACGGCGGAGAGGCGGCGCCGGAACCGGACGTCACGGTCAAGCCCCGTATCCTTGTGGCGGATGACAACGGCGACATGCGCCGCTACATCTCGTCTTTACTCGGGCATTCCTATCACCTCGATATGGCGCGCGACGGGGCCGTCGCCCTTTCCATGGCGCGATCGGCTCGCCCCGACCTTGTCCTCACCGATGTAATGATGCCCAACCTCGACGGCTTCGGGCTTCTGTCAGCGCTTCGTTCCGACCCTTTGCTGGCCACCGTGCCAGTCATCATGCTTTCCGCCCGGGCAGGAGAGGGGGCGGCCGTCCTGGGACTGGAAGCGGGTGCTGACGACTACCTAGTCAAACCGTTCTCAGCACCTGAGCTCCTGGCCCGCGTTCGCTCCACCCTCGATCTAGAGCGGGCAAGGCGAGAAACCGCCGCGCTGGAGAGCCGTATCGCCGGCGAACTGCAAGCCAGCCTCGTACCAGTGGTCGAGTCGCGGTCGGAGACGCTGATAATTGCCGGGCATTACCAGGCCGGTGTCCATGGCACCCAGGTCGGGGGCGATTGGTACGACGTTATCGACATCGGCGCAGGGCAAACCGCGCTAGTCATCGGTGACGTGATGGGCCGGGGCGTGAAAGCCGCAGCCATTATGGGCCGGGTACGTGAGGCCCTCCGGGCCTATGCCAACACCGGCCTCTCGCCCGCCGACGTCCTCGAGTACCTGGACACAACGGTCCAGGGCTTCGAGGGCGGTCAGATAGTTACGTGTATTTATGCCGTTTATGACCAGTTTGCCAAGACATTGGCCTACTCCAACGCCGGCCACCTACCCGCTCTGTGCGCCGTGCCGGAGCGCGGCGTGTCCCGGCTCACGGATGCCCTTGGCCCTCCACTGGGTGTTGCCGAGGCTCGCCGCTTTGAGGCGACAACGACACTGGAGCCCGGCTCGACCGTCGTGTTTTACACTGATGGGCTGGTCGAGCGGCCCGACGCCGACCTCGATGCGCGCATAGACGATGCTGCGGCTCTCCTCGAGGCGAAGCACGCTCCGGTCGAAGCCATCTCTCCGATGTTGGTCGAGAACCTGTGCCCCACCGGGTCTGACGACGACATTGCCGTCCTGGTTGCTCATGTGCCTCTCCATTCGCCTCGTTGGGAACGGTTGGAGACGGCCCTGCCTTTCGACGATAGGGCGGCGGCGAAAGCTCGCGACACCGTGGCAGACATATTGGAGGCTTGGTCCGTCGCCAGCCGCGTTGTGCCCAGCGTGGTCCTGATCGCCAGCGAGTTGGCGACCAACGCAGTTAACCACGGACGACCACCAATTACCCTTCGGCTGTCGCGTACGTCTTCGGAGCTCTTGCTCGAGGTAATTGACTCGGCTAGCCACGTGCCACGCGTGCTGAGACCCGGGCCGGCCGACGACCATGGTCGCGGGCTGCACCTCGTCTCGACCCTGGGCCAGAAATGGGGGACCCGAGCGACCGAGTATGGCAAAGCGGTCTGGTGCACGTTCCCGTTCGCAACAGCTGAACTCGACGATTAGTTCGAGACGGACTCAACCACAACACCGTCCGCTATGCGCTCGGAGTGCTGGCGCGCTTCTACGCCGGATTGTTTTGTTCCCAGGTGAAGGATGACATTTCCAGACCATCGCCGCGCATTTCGTAGTGTTATTGCCGGCGGCGAGGGCGGCGAGCGCCTTTTCATTCTTGCCTCTGACTACATCAGGGTCATGGCGGCCATCGCCCCCTTCGCTGAGCGAGCGTTCGAGGCGGCCCGCAAACAGGGCCGGCGGGAGCGGCCCGAGGCCTACGCCTTCGACGGGCTGGTGGCCTTGGCCCGCGCCAGTTCCACCATTACCAGAAGACCTACCAGGGCTGGGCTTTGGTGCACGGACGAGGCCAGTGGGCGTTCGTCCCGCCCGACGCCCCCCGCCATCCTCGCCAACGCCCTGAAGCGACCGAAATGAATGTCATCACAGCCTTCAGAGCGACCCGAACGCCACAACCTAGGCGAAAGGGCCTTGGCGCCAATCTCCTAGCGTTCTGGACGTTTGGCGTCAGCGGGAACGTTGTCGTGCAAACGGCGAGGGACGGGCCACGGAAAAGAAGTCAACACCCTTGGCGCATAAATGCCGGGCCTAATGATCCGGAGCGGGTGCTCCAAACCATGTCGCAAGTGCTCGAGGAAGCTCGGGGCTGGCCAGGTCGCCCACCCAGGCCACATGCCCGTCGGGCCGGACCAGGACAGCGGGAGGCGCCGCCACCTCACCAAGGACGGGGAGCTCCCACTCGCCCGCGTGCTTGGCGTCGATCAACCGGGCCCGGTCCGCCCAACGAGAAATGTCGAAAGCGCCCCGCTGGCCGAAGTTGAACAGAATAGGCCGGGCGTCGCGCAACAGGCCGAACACGCGCTCAGGACCGTCCACGGTTTGCAAGTCGAGGTCCGGCATGCGCCGCCCCAGCAGCGGGTGCCCCTCTCCGAGGTCGTAGTGGATGTCGAGACCGGAGAGCATCCCGGCGATGCGTTTGCGCGGCTCGTCCAGGGCCAGCAGCTCGGTCATCGTGTCGCGGAGGGCCTGGTGACGGTCGTCGGGGGAGCTGAGGGCGACTTGGGCCTTGGTGTTCTGCAATACGCGAGCGGCGACCGGGTGCCGCTCGGCATGGTACGTATCCAGAAGACTTTCAGGCGATCTCCGCCCGACCACCTGGGCCAGTTTCCACCCCAGGTTCACGGCATCCTGGACGCCCGTGTTGAGGCCCTGGCCGCCGTGCGGGGGATGTATGTGTGCGGCGTCCCCGGCGAGCAGCACGCGGCCGCGGCGGTAAATCGCCGCCTGTCGGGTCATGTCCGTGAAACGCGGAGATCCGGGTTGGGCTGTGGGCGCCGAAGTCCTTCCCGTAGGTGGCAACGAGCGCCTGACGGAGATCCTGCAGCTTGGGCTCGCTGGTGTCGGCGAGCCGCGACTCTCTTACTACGACCCCGTAGGGGCCTCCACCCTTTTCTCGGTCGACGGGACCGATGCCGCCACCCTCGGGGCGCATGCCAATCTGGGGCTCCTGGTCCATTTCGACCTCGGCGATCATCCAACTAGTCGAGGGTTCCAACCCGGGGAAGTCGATGCCAGCGGTCTTTCGGACCAGGCTGCGCCCGCCGTCACAGCCGACGAGGTACTTCGCCCGTAGCGAGGTGCCGCCGGACAACTCGACAACCACTGCACTGTCGTCCTCAGCGAAGCCGACTACCTCGCAGCCGCGAAGGACCGGGACTCCGAGCTCATCGACCCAGGCCGCCAGGATGCGCTCGAAGTGGCTCTGCCACAGCGCCAGCACGTAGTTGTGACGCGTTGGGAAGTCGCTGATGTCCAATCGGATCCCGGCGTAGCCGAGGGCCGGATGAGTTTGCCCGGCCGAGAGGAACCGTTCAGCCGCGCCGCGTTGGTCCAGGACCTCGATGGTCCGGGGGTAGAGACCGCCGGCTCGCGACCCGTCGATATCCTGGCTGGCCCGTCGTTCGACGATGACCACGTCGGTGCTCGTCAACGCCAGCTCGGCCGCCAACATCATCCCGGTCGGTCCGGCTCCAGCAATCACGACCGAATGATCGGTCATCGCCGCTTCCCGGGGACGCTCCGCCCATCGGCGGACAAAAACGCGCTCATGTCACAACTCCCAAATCTATAGGTCCCGGCCGCTATCGGCTCTTGAAGAAGTAATGATGAGCACGTTTGGGCGGCTTGCGGCAAGACCCCTATCTCCTGCTATGTTTTGTATGGCGGAGGTCTGCGGGCTCGCAATGCCGGGCCGGGCGGGCTCGGTTTTCGTGGCTATCCTTTGGCCGCATTACCTGTCCCGCTGCATGAGTTGGAAAACCTTCTCGCTTCCTAGGTCCGTCGCCGTCGCTTTCCTTATCGCCAGCACGGCCGTCGGCTTGGCGAGTTGCGGAAGTTCCCCGCCTGCGGCTCCTTCAGCCGCGTTCGGCACCGTGTTCCCGGGACCACGTCCTGTGCCATCTACGCGGCTGGTGAACCAAAACGGCCAAACGATGTCTTTGCGTTCCTTCCGCGGAAAATATGTTGTGCTGTCTTCGTTCCTCACTCTGTGCCAGGAGGAATGCCCGCTGACGACCGGGATCTTCCAGCAGTTGCAGGCGTCAGTGAGAACAGCGGGCCTGGCCGGCAAGGTGGCTTTCGTCGAAGTCACCGTCGACCCGGGCCGGGACACACCGGCGCGGCTGCGGGCCTACCGGACGCGCTTCGGGGTTGACTGGACCTTGCTTACAGGCAGTGCCGCTAGCATCCGGGCCTTTTGGAAACCGCTGGGTGTCTACTGCCAAAACGTGCCCGAGGGGCACCCGGCTCAGCTCGATTGGTGGACAGGCAAGCCACTGACATACGACGTGGACCACTCGGACGGGTTCTTTCTCATAGACAGGTCGGGCGACGAGCGCTTCGTCACTCAAGACATCCCGTTTTTGCACGGTAATCTTCCACCACGGCTACGCAAACTTCTCGATAGCCAAGGTCTCAAGTACCTGAACGCAGGTGACCCTGGTCAGGATTACACGCTCCCACAAGCGGCCGCCGCGCTGTCATGGCTGGTGGGGCGGAAGATCTCGGCTACGTGACTGTGAGCTTAACTGGCGTGTTCCGCCAGCCTAAACGCTAGCATGTGCCGCCCACCAAGCAGGCCTCTCCTTTGTCAAATTAGCCCGATAGCCCCGTGACATTCGTCATGACTATTTCGTTATTGGCCTCACTACCCAGCCCTTCCCCAAGGTGTCAGCTTGGAAGGCATGGAAAAAACCTTGGTGTGCAACCTCGGCGTGCTCCTGGAGGACGTGGCTAAGAACTATGGGCGGGTGCCGGCGGTGCGGGGGGTCGACCTGCATATAACGCCGGGTGAGACAGTGGCCCTCCTGGGCCCCAACGGCGCCGGGAAGTCGACCACCCTGGACATGGTCCTGGGGCTGGCCCGCCCCGATAGTGGACGAGTATCTCTGTTCGGCATGCCACCGCAGGACGCCGTGCAGGCCGGGGCCGTAGGCGGGATGCTGCAAACGGGCTCCTTGATCGGCTTTGTCAGCGTCCGGGAACTGGTGGCGATGGTTGCCTCTCTCTACCCCCACCCGCTGGACGTGGACGAGGTCATGCGCCTCACGGGGACGGACGACCTGGCCCGGCGTCCAGCCGACAAGTTGTCCGGGGGCCAGTCGCAGCGGGTCCGGTTCGCCCTGGCCCTGGTGGGCAACCCCGAGCTCTTAGTTCTGGACGAGCCCACGGCGGCGCTGGACGTCGAGGCCCGGCGTGATTTCTGGTCGATCATGCGGGGCATCACCAGCCAGGGCAAGACCGTGATCTTCGCCACTCACTACCTGGAAGAGGCCGACGCCTACGCCGACCGGATAGTGCTGATGGCCCGAGGTCGGGTCGTAGCGGACGGCTCGACCGCCTCCGTCAAGGCCATCGTGGGCCGGCGTACAGTACGGGCCACGGTGCCCGACGCCGAGGTGAGCGTCGTGTCTTGTTTGCCCGGGGTTTCGACGGCTGAGAGGCGAGGGTCGACCGTCGTACTTTCTTGCGACGACGCCGACGACGCTCTCAAGGCGCTGTTGGCCCGCTACCCGGGGACGCGCGATATCGAAGTGAGAGGCGCCGACCTTGAAGATGCCTTCGTCGAGCTGACCGCGGACGAGGCCCAACTGGAAGGAGCGTCCCTATGACGAATGCCGTTTACTTGAAGACCGAGTTGCGCCGATCGCTACGAAATCGCAAGTTCTTATTGTTTTCCCTCGGTTTCCCGCTGCTCCTGTTTTTCATGATCGCCGGGCCCAACCGGACCGCCCACCTAGACGGGGTGGCCTTTCCGCTCTACTACATGACCGGGATGGCGGCGTGGGGGTCGATGACGGCGGTCATTTCTATCGGCGCCCGCATAGCGGCCGAACGCCAGCTCGGTTGGGGCCGTCAGATGCGCCTCACGCCTCTTAGCACCACCCGCTATTTCCAGGCCAAGGTACTAGGCGGTTACCTGATGGCCGTAATAAGCATCTTGGCGCTGACGGCGGCCGGGGCGGCTCTCGGTGTACAGCTATCGCTCACTCGTTGGTTGTTGATGGCCGTCCTGGTCCTGGTTGTACTCCTCCCCTTCGCCGTCCTCGGTGTCCTGATGGGCCATGTGCTCAAGGTCGACACGGCAGGGCCGGCCATGGGCGCCGTGACGACCCTGCTAGCGCTGGTCGGTGGCACCTGGGGCCCGCTGGCCAGCGGTGGCGTGTTGCTGGCCCTGTTCAAGCTGGTGCCCTCGTACTGGCTAGTGCTGGCCGGGCGGTCCGCTCTGACCGGTAATGCGGGCCTGCCATGGCAGGCCTGGACGGTGACGGCCGCGTGGACGGCGGTACTGGCCGGCCTGGCCGCCTGGGTTTACCGGCGTGACACCGCTCGCGCCTGAACCGGGGCTGGGTACCTTGGACTTTATGGGCGCAGTGGGCTCACAGGGCCGGGCCAGCGGGCGCCCGATCGACGGCTCACCCTCACAGCTGTGCGCGGAAGCGGCGGCGGCCCGCCCCTGACGATTGGGCCGCCGTCCAGCAGCGTTGGGCGCGCGGCTGGCGGAGGGCGGTATTCCCGGGGATCTTCCTTCTGTACCTGATCGAAACGGCCTCCTCGGTCGTCACCCACAACTCGGGGGCTGCTCTGGTGGCCGGCCTGGCCCTGGTAGCCGTGTTCTGCGCCTGCTACCTCCTGGCACTAGGGGCAGTATCGCAGCCCTCATCTGGCCAGTACTGGGTGCTCCTGGCCATGATGGTCGCCCTGTGGGTGGCCGAGGTGCCGTTCGCCCGGGCCGATGCCTCGGTCATGTGCGTGTTCATCGTCGTCGCCGCCGTCGGCCGTTTCGGAGGCCGGGCCGCTCCAGCGGTGGTGGCTCTTACTCTGGCCGCGCTCTTCGTGCCGGTGTGGGTACCCGCCGCCCACACCACACTGAGCCAGAGCGCCAGCACCGGATTGGTGGTGGCGGTGCCTTTGACCGCCCTGGCCATGTTCGGCTTCTTCAACGTAATGAAGGGTAACCGGGCGCTGGCCGAGGCTCGCATCGAACTGGCTCGGCTGGCGGCCGAAAACGAGCGGGCCCGTATCGCCCGCGACCTGCACGACCTGCTCGGCCACTCGTTGACCACCATCACCGTCAAGGCCGGCCTGGCCCGGAGGTTGAGCGCTCAAGACCCCGACGGGGCAGCGCGCGAGATCACCGAGGTGGAAGAACTCAGCCGGGGCGCCCTGGCCGATGTGCGGGCCGCCGTCAGCGGCTACCGGGACGTGACATTGGCTGGCGAACTAGCCACCGGCAAAGAACTTTTGCGGGCGGCGGGTATTACCGCCGAGCTGCCCACGGCGGTGGACATAGTCGACACTGGCCACCAGGAGTTGTTCGGCTGGGCCCTGCGTGAAGGCTTGACCAATGTCGTGCGCCACTCCCGAGCCACGCGCTGCAGCGTAAGGCTGTCAGGTTCGTCGGTGGAGATCATCGACGACGGAGTCGGCACCCCGTCTTCTGCCGGCAACGGCCTTACGGGTTTGCGGGAGAGGGTGAAGGCGGCCGGCGGTGAGGTCGAGGCCGGGCCGCTCTCGCCGCGCGGCTGGCGTCTGCAGGTCAGCTTGGCCGGCCATACTGCCTCGCGGGTGCCGGCGTGACAGTCAGGCTATTGGTGGCCGACGACCAGGAGCTGGTCCGCTCCGCCCTGGCCGCCGCGCTGTCCCTGGAAGACGATTTCGAAGTAGTGGCCACGGTGGGCCGGGGTGACCAGGTGGTGGCCTCGGCCCGCGAGCACCATCCCGATGTAGCCCTGCTCGACATCGAGATGCCCGGCATCGATGGCCTGGCTGCGGCGGCCGTCCTGGTCAAGGAAGTTCCCAGCTGCCGAGCGGTGATCGTGACTACGTTTGGACGGCCGGGGTACCTGCGGCGGGCCATGGAGGCGGGCGCCACCGGCTTCGTGGTCAAAGACGCCCCCATCGAGCACCTGGCCGACGCCATCCGCCGGGTGGCCGCGGGTGAAAGGGTAGTCGACCCGGCGTTGGCCGCCGACAGCTTGGCCCATGGGGCATCGCCCCTGACTGCCCGAGAACGGGACGTTCTGGCCGTGGCCCGTTCAGAGGCCACAGTGGCCGAGATAGCTGAGAAGCTTTTTCTTTCGGAAGGTACCGTCCGCAATTACCTCTCGGCCGCCATAGGAAAAACGGGGCCCGCAACCGGGCCGAGGCGGTGAGGGCGGCCGAGCAACAGGGATGGTTGTAACCTCGCCCGGAGACGCCGAACACCGCTGAGAAGGCCAGGCGGCGGGCCGGGTCGGTGCCCAGAATGGGCCGGGGGAAGCCTTGAGCCTCAAGGCATGCGGCGGTTGTACCCCTTCTCACTGGCGACGAGCAGCGACGGTCCAGGCCCCGGAGTTGAACCACACACCGGTTTCGGCCTTGTGTTCGGCGCGGCGTGAACCCTTTGCCGCTTTCGCACGGGCCGCTAGGAAGCCACTCGTGAGCGGCGGATAGGAGGAGCGAGCGTGACTGTCAGCCCGGGCCCCCGAGGCTGCCCTCGTCGCGTGGTCCGAGGTGTGCTCCTGAGGGAGGGGCGCGTCCTTTTGAGCTACCACCCTGGTCCCTGCACGTACCCAGCGGGTGGGACCTGCCCGGGGGCCATGCCGAGCCCGGCGAAAGCCCACCGGCTGCGCTAGAGCGCAAGCTGCGTGAGGAGGTAAGCGCCGAAGTGGACCTTGCTGGTCGTGCGCCTGAGTTCCATCTTGTCGGCGACGTGGATGAGATCAGCTTGTGGGTGCTAAGAGCGTGGCGGGGCGAGCCGCTCAACCTCGCCCGAGAACAGCACGGCGGCTTGGGTTGGTTTGCTGGCGAGGAGCTCGGGTCGCTGGAACTGGCTGACCCGCGTTACCTAGGGGTGCTCTCGACGCTCCTGGCGGGTGGCAAGGCCAGGCTGACGTGGTCAGAGGACGGGACCAGGGTAACGAAATCACTGGTACCTGGTCTGGTAATCCCTCAGTGGGCGTCGCTCTTGGGCAGTCACTGAAAGAACTGCTGAGCACCACGGTCGGCGCTAAGCACAATCGGGTGGCCGCCAGCTGACCCGCACCAGCGAAGAGACGCTCGCAATAGTGCTGCGGGCTAGGGCCAAATTTGGGGGGCCGGCATCGATGGCACAGTCGATGCTATGACGATCGACTCGACCCAACGACTCCAGTCCGTGTACGTGACGGTCAGCGACGGCGTCCGCCTGGCGGTCGACGTCTGGCTCCCGGTCGAGCGCATTGCCCGAGGCGAGCGGGTTGGCACCGCGTTCCGGGCCACCCGCTACCACCGGGCCGAACAGCGGCCGAGACCGGGCCCGGAGGCGGACAGCAACCGTGCGGCCGGAGAACTGTGGACCAGCGCCGGGTTCGCTCTGGTCGTCGCTGATGCGCGAGGCACCGGCGCTTCGTTCGGCTCGCGCACCATGGAGCTCGCGCCGCGTGAGATCGCCGACTACGGCGAGCTGATCGATTGGGTCGCCGCGCACCCGTGGTCCAATGGTCGGCTCGGTGCCTACGGCACGTCGTACGAGGGCCAGGCCGCCGAGCTCGTGGTTGGCCTCGGAAACCCCCATGTGGTCGCTATCGCTGCTTTGTTCAGCCCGCTTGACCCGTACCGGGAGTTGTTCTATCCCGGCGGGTGCGCCACCAGTGACCGGTTCGCCCGGTGGATGTGCGAGAGCCAGATAAAGGACGGCGTAGTCGGCGCGGTTGAGCGGCTGTCGGAGCTCACCGGTCTGCCGACCGAGAAGCTGATGCTGCCGCCACCGGTCAAGCCGGTGGACGGGCCGGACGGGCCGGCCTTGCTCGAGGCGGCGATCGATGACCACCAGCGCAACGTGGATATGCATAAGTTGTGGGGCCAGGCACCGTTCAGCGATGACCGCCTGGCCGGCCTCGACTGGGAAGCAACCACGCCGGGCGCGTCGCGGCAGAAGATCGAGGCCACGGGCGTGCCCATGCTGGTCCGGGCCGGGTGGCTGGACGCCGCCTTTGCCGCTGGGGCCTTGCGCCGGTTCGCCACCTTCGCCAACCACCAGGAGGTGGAGATCGGGCCCTGGGGCCACGGCGGTGGCACCTTCGCTGACACGATCCGGCCAGGCGGGACGCTGGATGGTGAGCTGCTGTCCCCCGAGAGCCAGGACCGCCGGCTCGTGGAGTTCTTCGCTCGGTTCGTTGATCGGGGTGAAAGCCCCGATGGCAGCCACGGCTTGACATTCGGCACGCTCGGGACGGACCCGTGGCAAGCGGTCGGTTCGTGGCCTCCAGCCGGTGTGGAGGTGCAGACGTGGTACCTCGGTTCGCCAGGGCGGCTGGCGTGGGAGCCGGGGCCGGCCATCGACGTGCGCCACGTCACCGATCCGGTGGCGTCGACAGGCCCGGCGAACCGATGGCTCGCAGTCGACCTCGGCCGGGGCGCGGCGTACGCCGACCGCCAGGACGCGGACAAATCGTTGCTGACCTTCACGTCCGAACCGTTGGCCGGCGGCCTCCACATTGTGGGCTTTCCCATAGTCTCGTTGCATCTGGCCACGTCAGGATCTGACGGGGCGGTCTACGTATATCTCGAGGAGGTCGCTCCGGACGGTGAGGTGACCTACGTGACCGAGGGCTGCCTGCGTTTCGTGCACCGGGCGACGACCGGACCGGCCGACCCCTCGTGGCTCGGGGTGCCCCGGAGCTTCGGCCGGGCTGACGGCTTGGCAGTGGTGCCCGGCGAGGACCTCGACCTTGTGGTGGAACTCCTGCCCGTAGCCGCGCTGGTCCGGGCGGGCCACGGGATCCGCGTCGCACTGGGTGGCCACGACGCCTCGTGCTTCGAGCGGTACGGGCCGCCGGACGAGACTTTTGTCCTCCACCTCGACGAGCACTGCACGCTCGACCTACCTGTGCTGGCCCCGTGATGGTGATGAGTTTGGGGCCCCCTCTATTTTTTCTTGAACTTGTGGCCAAAAGGTCAACTTGTGGCCAAAAGGGCTGTGGCACGATATTTTTGGCCACAAGTTCACCGTTCTGCCACAAGATCTGGGGGAAACTTGGTTGCAAAGAGGCATTCTCCTAGCCAAAAGTGCGGTCAGACAACACCTTTGACTACAAGTTCACCTTTCTGCAACGAGATCGGGCGGAAATGTAGGGCGATAGTCGACCCACGGATGCGCGACGATCTTCGGTTCCGAGTTCTGACCGCGCCACACCAACGGTGTGATGGCACCGCCCGGGCACACCGTCGCTGGTGAGCCTGGGCGTTTCGAAATAGCCATTCGCAGCCGAGGATGCTTCGGAGTTACTTTAGTGATCAAGTGAAATGATCGGCCTTGTCCCTACGGGGTGCCGCCGCGAGCGACGTGCGCATTGATGGTGGAAGCTACCTCGTCCGGAGAGTACTGGCTGGTGTCGACGGTGAGATCGTCATCGTAGAGAGCCGAGTCATCAAACGACCCAAGCAGCTCTCGCAAACGCGAGAGGTCGACGAGCTTGCCGAGTTGTTGGCGTGAGGAATTCGCCAGGCGCTCCTCCAGCACCGCCGGCGGAGCGGTCAACCGGACAAACTGGGCCCGGCCGCCTCCGGTCTCGGCGGCGTTCCTCATTGCGGCGGCGAAAGCGACGAATCGCGCTCGGCTGTCCGGTCCGCCCCATGCCGAATTGTTAGTGAAGATCAGGTTAATGCCTTCAGTCATCGCGGTGTGGACGACGTCGAGACGAAAGCGCTGGACCACTTCGATGAATGGTTTTGATCCGAAGCCGAAGACGGGCCGCACGGCGTTGACTGACAGATGGTTGTGGAAGATCGGCCAACCGGTGAGCGCGCTCAGGCGTTCTGCGACCGCGAGTTTGCCGACAGCCGGAGGGCCGTACAGATAGATGAGGGTCGGCACGGGTGGCTCGGAAGGTTGTCTCAGGTCAGCGTTTGGCCACCGCTTCTCGGACAGCGGGAACGACTTCATGCGCCCAGAGTTCGAGGGTCGTGTCGCTGATGCTGTCGCCCGGAGGGACCAGGTAGATGAAGGCAGCGGCGCCATGCTCCAGGACGGCGAAGGTCAGTTCGTCTACCCACTGCCTTACTCCACCCCCGGTCCAGCGGCCCTCGTCATCGCGGGTCCGTGGTAACGGGTCCCGGGTTAGTCGCCCCGACACGTTGTAGATGGTGTCGACGTCAGCCGGGTCTCTCCCGATCGCCGCCGCCGCTTCGTCGACGATGGGCCGTGACTGGGCAACCTCTCGGCTGCGCCAGTCGGCGAGGTGCCCTGGTATCCACCCGTCGGCGTGCCGGCCGGTTACGGCCAAGGTCTTCGGGCCGAGCGCCCCGACCCAGATAAGTGGCGTTGGCGCGGCCGCAGGCGTCAACGCCGTGACGTTATAAAACTCGCCGTCGAACGTGACCGGGGCCCCGCCGCCGGAGAGCGCTCTCACGACCGTGATCGCCTCTTCCAGCGCTCGTACCCGAGCGGCCGGCGACAGACGGGGGACGCCGAGGGCGACAATTTCTTCCCACATCCCGCCCGCACCCATGCCGAGGACGACACGACCGCCGGAGATCGTCGACAGTCCCGTGACGGTGCGGGCAAGGATCGGCGCCGGACGGCTCAAAAGGTTTGTCATGATCACCGCCCCGGTGATGTTGCTGGTCGCGCCGAGGACGAACCCGAGCGCGGCATAGGCGTCGAGGCGCTCGGCGAAGTAGGGATGGTCGCTGACGCTGAAAAGGTCGAGCCCTGCCTCGTCGGCCAGGCGGGCATGCCCGAGCATCTCGCCCACTTGGTGAACGCCGGCTTCCAGCCCCAGGCCGAAGAGGACTTTGCGGTTGGTCGTCATTTACGAACAGCGTACGTGGCGAACACTGTTCGTAACAACTACAATTTCTATCCGCCATGTCTGTCGACGACAGTCCGCCGATGAGCCACCCGGCCCGCCATCGCTCGACTCGTGACCGCCCGGCGAAGTCACCGCTCAGCGAGGACGCCGTCGTCGACGCCGCTCTGGCCATCTTGAAGTCGGACGGCGTGGACGCGGTCACGATGCGCCGGGTCGCAGCCGCCCTGGACACAGGAGCTGCCTCGCTCTACGTCTACGTCCCTCGCCGCAAGGGCCTGCTCCAGGCAATGCTGGACCGCGTCACCGCCACGATCGAACTCGAAACCCCGGAACCTTCGTGTTGGCGTGCTCAGCTGTACTCACTGCTCGAGCGCACGCGCCGAGCCCTCGTTGCTCATCCTGGGATCGCCGGCATGACCCTGGCTGACTCGCCCACGACCGACGCGGTCCTTGGTCTGACTGAGAACCTGCTGGGTATCCTGCTCGCCGGCGGGCTCGACCCTCAAGGCGCAGCCTGGGCTTGCGACATCTTCGTGTCGTTAGTAACGGCCGTCGCCCGTGAGGACGATGTGCGGCGTGCTCGCGGCCGCACCGACGACGGCGACCGCGCCGACGAGGGCGACCGCCAAGAGCCTGTCGACGAACTCCAGAAAACCTTCGCCGGGTTGCCACCCGAGCGGTTCCCTCTTCTCGCCGCTCACGCGGCGCAGATGGTCGCCGGCGATGCCGACGAGCGGTTCCGCTTCGCCATCGATGTTGTTGTCGAGGGAGTGATCGTCACAACAGGCCGGAGATAACCCGGTGCTCGTGGGTAGAGAGCCCGCCCACAAATTGAAAGAACACGGGTGCAGACGGTGACCGTGGGCCGCTGTTTTTCGTCCTTTTCTGGAACTTTTCCGATTGCAACCCCGGCGAGGGCGGCGCGGAGCGACGACGGCGGGCCGGGGGGCGTTGGCAAGCTAAGCTGTCCGAACTTCTTCGCAGCCGGTCGTGCCTGCGTTTATCTCGAGGTGCCGGGAGCTACTAGACAAGGGAGTCCCATGAGCTACAGCGCCTCCTCTGGCGGGCGAGCCCGTCGGGCGCATCGCAATTTCAGATCTTTCGGCCTATTTCTCGGCGTCGTCGGCACGGCGTTAATCGCCGTCACCCCGAGCGTCGCCGAAGCGTCTTCGGGCCAGAGCTGTCGGCCGCGGGGATGTGCCACCAGGTCAGCGCGGCATCGGTGGCCGCCATCGTCGGCTTCTCCGTCCCCGCCGCCACAGCGGCGGCCGACAATTTGAAGGCGACCAAGCAAAACGACGAGATCTCTGCGGCCGTGACGTCCTGTACGTACGGGTCCGAGACGAGCGTCGCCGCGCTGGCCAAGACCGTCGGACTTGTCTACGAGGTCACGTCGAAGCCGCTTACGACGGCGGAGCTGAAGAAGGGGATCTCACAGGCGCAGAAGCTCAGCATGAGCCTCGTCCCGTACTCCGGCCTGGGCTTGCCCGCCGTTTACTACACGTTCACCGAGGGAGGGGTCCTCACTCAGGGGATAACCGGACTAAGTGGCAAGAAGGAATATGGGGCGTTCGTGTACACCAAGGCCGTGTCGAAATCGCAGCTGGCCGCCCTTGTCAGATTGGCGGAGAAACTGTGAACCGCTCAACACTTCGCCTTTAGAGGCGGCGCCATGCACCGCTCTGTACTAGTCGCCTGCGCAACTCTGTTGGCGCTTTTGGGGACGGCGGTCACGGCCCAGTTGGCCGGAGCGACCGGGGAGCGACCACTTGAGGTCGGAGCCCGGCTCGGGCCACTCGGCCAAGTTCCTCAGGATCTCACCGCCAACTGCCTGAAATGGGTGACGGCACCTGCGTCGGTCGACCACTCACTGGAAGAGGGGGTGTGCGCGGACGTCGTGAGCGATCTCGCCGGTATAGGCGCACGGCTCGGGCTCCCGGTCCTGGCGCCCACCAACTCTCGTCTCACCGACCCGCTCGCCATTGTCTTCGCCCCCGCGAATGAGAACAGCGGGACCCTGGCGGTTTCTGGCTACTTCAACGCGGTCAAGACCCCAGGGTCTTCCAATACCGGCTTCGTCAGGGAGCCGTGCCAGATCACCCTGTACCCCCTGTTGTACGGCGGCGAGAGCGCGTCGCTAGGCGGGGTGTCGGACCGTCTCCACGTCATTCTCTCGCACGAAGTTGTCCACTGCTACCAGGCCGTGGTGTTCACGTATGCGGAGGCGACTCACGGGCTGCCCGCGTTCATGACGGAGGGTTCGGCGACCTACTTGGCCACCAGCTACGCCGGTTATGGCGAGCCTGGCACCGCCAGCTTCTGGAGCAAAGGGTGGCTCGGTATCCCAGACAGGGACCTGACGGCGCGGGGTTACGACGCCGTGGGTTGGTACTCGCTCATTGCTCACGTCACGGGCGACGACCTGTGGTCGAAAATGGTCGACGCCTGGCGCGCCTACGAGTCCGGTGGGTCATCGGCTTTCATCTCTGCACTGGGCGGGGACTCGGTCCCGGTGGAGAAGGCCTGGGGGGCGTCGATCGTCAACCAGCCGACCTGGGGGGACGAATGGACGACACCGGGGATCGGGGTACCGATGGGCGCGCAGCCGGCGTCGGTCGCCGGTGTCCTGGGGGCGACCGGCGGTTCGAACGGTGGCACGCTTCAACCGTGGGCGGCGGTGATCGACAAGGAGTCCTCCGTCCCGGACGGCTTGCTCGAGATCAGTGTGAGCGGCGGGTACGGATCGGTCCACGACGGGTCGGGCCACAACGACCTCGGTTTCACCGATGCAGTGTTCTGCGTTGGATCGAAGCCGTGCCAGGATACTAATGTCAGCTGCACCTCGGGCGGCACCCCGCTCAACCTGGCGCCGCTGGCGGCACCGTTCACGCTGGCCGTGAGCAGCACCGGCTCTGACGCGCGCTATACGATCACCTCGATCGCCTCGCCCGGTAACCGGACGACGCCGGTGGACCTCCCGCCCTCTGCGGGGGACTGCAACCCGAGCCCGGGGAACGGTACCGCCGTCGCCTACTCCGAGGGTGACCCTCACCTCGCCACCTTCAACGCCGGCGCCCTCGACTTCCAGGCCGCCGGCGAGTACACGCTCGTCGAGTCCAGGGACCGCTCGCTGGAAGTCCAGGTCCGTGAGCAACCGGTGAACAGGTCATCTTCGGTGGCCGAGGACACCGCCTTTGCGATGCTCATTGCCGGCACTCGCCTCGAGGTGGACGCCGGCACTCCGGCTCGGCTGCTTGTCAATGGCGCGGTGACCCACCTCGATGGCACCACCGTCCGCTCGTTGCCGGGTGGCGGCCGCGTCCACGCCGACGGCCAGGGCGACATATTCGTGAAGTGGCCCAACGGTTGTACCGCGGCGATCGAGAGCTTCCCCGGCGGCCTCAATTTGTTCTTCGGCGCTCCGCAGTCGCTGGTCGGCGGTCTTCACGGGCTGCTCAACTCGGTCGTCCCCGGCGCCAGCCCGCTAGCCACCGACACCGTCCTGATCGGCGGGAACGGTAAGCGCTATCTCGTCGACCCGACCACCAACTCTGGTTTCCGGACGATATACGGGTCGTTCGCACCGAGTTGGGCGATCACCAAGAGCGCCTCCCTGTTCACGTACCCGCCGGGTAAAAACCCGAGCTCTTACCTCGTGAAGGGCTTCCCGGCCAGTAACTTCGACGCTGCCACCGTCCCGGCCTTCCTGCTCCCGCTTTACGAATCGCAATGCCGCGCCAAAGGCGTCACCAACGGCAACATGTTGCGGGGTTGCGTCATAGATCAGTCTGCGCTCGGCACTAAGTACATCAACCTGGTGTTGCGCGCCATCGTCCGGGCGTTTGCTCTATACACGCTCACCGAGGGCACGGCGCCGCCGTCCAGGCCGCCCACTTCGGTGCCGCCGCCGACCCCGTCTAGCACGAGTTCTACTGTCCCACCAAAGGTGGCCGGCGGCCCGACTCTGCCCACCGATGTGAGCCCGTCGCTTGTAGAAACGATCGTCAAGCGCCCGTGCACCTTGCTCACAGAGGGGGAGGCGGATGCTGCCGCCGGTGCTCATTTCGCCACCCAGTTCGACCTGGCGGCGACCGGCCTGTGCGAGTACACGGCCAACCCGCCGGGCAATTCGACCATCAACGTTTATGTCCAGCGCGGGACGGTCGGCGAGGACCTGCCGCCCAAATTTGCCAATACCTTTATTCCGGAGCCGGCACTCGGGAGGGGCGTCATCTGGGTGGTCGAAAAGGGTGGCGCGAAAGGCTCAGGAGAGCTGTGGTTCCCTCTTGGTCAGGTCGGCTCGGACAGTTACAGCGTGCAGGTCAGTGTGGCCCAGGGCGGGTTGCCCGAAGCTTCGACCATCGCGCGGGACTGCTTTTCGCACATGTAACAAGCTCACGCCCAGACCAAATAACGACCAAGATGGAAGGGAAATTCCTATGAGGACCAAGCTCAGCATAGTGACGGCGGCCACGGTGCTCGGGCTGGCCCCATTGACGGTGGCGTCATCGGCCCAGGCGGCCAATGCCGCGCAAAACCTCGTGCTTACAAGCACGGTGCGCTCGGCCCTCGTGGCCGCCGCCGCTTCCTACTATGGGCTCCCGGCCTCGGACTTCGTGGGCTTGGGCGCCGCTCCTGAGCAATACCCGGCCTATTACGCGTACGATAAAGCGACATCGACATACTGGGCAGGGGCGAGCCTGGTCCCAAAACGGAGTTCCACCGCGGCGCAGGTCGTGGTCCAAGATGACGGGGCCTACCTGATCTTCCATCGCACTCCGCCAGGCGGCTGGACGGCGCACGACGTCGGGTACACCGACAACGTCGGTACCTGTGCGGCTTACCACGTGAACATCCCTGCCCCCGTGGTGGCCGTGTGGCATTGGACCGCCGGTACGTGCCATCCGCCGGCCCCGACGACGTCGCCGGCCAGCCGCTCGGGGGCCTCGGCCCCTTCAACGCCCGTAAGCGGCACAGCAGCCAACCTGCATGTCACCAAAACACTGGACGCCCAGATCCGCGCCAGCTACTTCCACGCCTACCTCGCGGACCCCAAGCCCCAGGACGTGTTCGGCGTCCCGGCGGGTGTCCCCGAACGCCGCATTGAGGGCCCCTTCATCGAACACGCAGGCGTCATTTATGGTAGCTCGGCCAGTGCGGGCTCTGACTGGGTGGTGGCCGACATCTGCTTCGACATCCCAACCGGCTGCGAAGATATGGGTGCCTTCCAGCTGTTCCATCGGACCGGCCAAAGCGCTGACTTCACGTACTTGACCTACTCCAATTTCCCCCGGGGCCTGTGCGGGATCCCTCAACCCCTGGGACAAATGTGGTTCCCCGACGGTGACCTCCCGATGGGGACAAAATGCGCCGGTGTCCCGACCGTCCGGGGCCAGCCCGTGCTCGGCTCTGACGTGTTCATCCCTCGGGTCGGGGTCGGGTGGGGCACTTATCAACCAAGGGAAATATTCAACGGCGGCGACCCCTCCGGCATGGTCCACGGGATTACCTGGATGTATTGGGGCCAGCCGGAGGCGTACGGGTACGGGCAGACCTACATCTTTAAGCCGAAGGGCGGGTATTACCCCGGCAGCGTGCGGGCCGAGGTGCGCGCCTACGACCTCGGACGCTGTACTCCCAATGGGCCCCTCGCCTACCAACGTCTCGACGCTCGTGAGCCGTCATCACCAGGCGGCCCGCTAGGCCAATGGTTCGCCTGGGATGGCGTCAAGACTCTTTGCCATCCCTATGACTAACTGCTAGAAGGCTCCGGGGGGAGGGCTCGAGCCTCCAGGCATCCGGGCCTAAAGTCACATCAGGACCATCGCCCGAATGGGCCACATATTTTCCTTCGCCCCCAGACGCTGTCGCTTTGGAAAGATGCTGTCGTGCAAGCCATAACCGTTCGAGACCGAGATGCCGGCGTCGGTGGGCTCTCCCTGACGGACATCCCCTACCCCCACGCCGCCGAGAACGATGTCATCGTGCGGGCGCATGCCGCCGGGTTCACCCGCGGCGAGCTGGACTGGCCGACAACATGGGCCGACCGCTCGGGGCGCGACCGGACGCCGAGCGTGCCCGGCCACGACCTGTCGGGTGTCGTCGTCGAGTTGGGGTACGGGACCACCGGCCTCAGTGTCGGCCAGCGGGTGTTCGGGCTGACCGACTGGGCCCGCAACGGCTCCCTGGCTGAGTACGCCGCCGTGGAGGCCCGCAACCTCGCTCCCCTTCCGGCTGACGTCGACCACACCGTGGCTGCCGCTCTTCCGATCTCCGGGTTGACCGCATGGCAGGCGCTGATCGACCACGCCCGCCTTACGGCAGGCCAGACCGTCCTGGTCCATGGCGCCGCCGGCGCGGTTGGTTCGATCGCCGTGCAGCTGGCCCGCGAGGTGGGAGCCGTAGTGATCGGCACCGGCCGGGCCGCCGACCGCGAGACTGCCCTCGGTTTGGGAGTACACGCTTTCTTGGACTTGCAGGCTGACAAGCTGGAGGACGCCGCCGAGGTTGACGTGGTGTTCGACGTGATCGGCGGCGAGATCCTCGACCAATCGACTGCATTGGTGCGTGCCGGCGGCACGTTGGTCACCATTGCCAGGATGCCCACGGTCCGGCCCAAGGACGGGCGGGCTATTTTCTTCGTCGTCGAACCCGACCGCTCCCGGCTGGCGGACCTCGCCCAGCGGCTCAGGGACGGGCGGCTCAAGCCGATCGTGGGGTCGGTACGGCCGCTCGCCGACGCCCCTACTGCGTTCGCTCCCGACCGACGGTCGCCCGGCAAGACGATCATCCGGGTTACCGAGGGCGGATAGCCGGCTTCGAGGCTGTCGATCAGCTGGCTCCAGACAGACATGTTCGACGGGGACGCGGTAACCAGGTTCTGTTGGTGACAGGTACGGATGTAGTGGAGAAGCTCCGTTTCGCAGGCGTCGGGCGTGGGCACCTCGTCGGCCTGGCGTATGCACCCGGCGTCGGGCTCGGCTTGGCCATGAGCGGGGGTGGGCTCTCCTGGTCATACCCAGATCGGGACGCCTCAGTCGTCGTTGGCCTCGTCGAGGAGGCACTGCGGCCCCGATGGGTGTGGTGGTCCAGCGAGACGGCGGCTCCGTTCATCAGGACCGGAGTGCGGATAGCCACATGTTGGGACATCTCTGCTGTACATCGCCTGCTCTTCGGCGGGTGGCGGGCCGACCCGGGCCGAGTTTGGGCACGACTGCACCACCTGGCGCTCGAGGCGGTCCCGACAATGGCGCCACCGGACCTGTTCAGCTATGCCGAGAACGATGGCGACGGCGAGGACCCTGTTCAGCCCGACGGCCATCTCCGGCCGGAGTGGGCGAGTGGGGGATGGGCCCGCACGTCTGGTCGGGTCCTTCGGTGGGCCGAACTGGCGGCGCAGGTCGCAGCTCTTCAGCAAGCCCGCTTGGCCGAGCTCGGCGACCGGCCCAGGGCGGGCGCCTTGGCCCGTTCGGAGTCGACAGCCGAGCTGCTCTGCGCCGAGCTGTCCGCCGGCGGGCTGCCGATGGACCGTGCCGCGGCCGAAGGGATCGTCGCTCGGATCGTGGGCCCGCGCCCGCGCACGGCCGTAGAGGTGGCCGACCAGCGCGCTCAACGCGACGCCCAGGTACTTCGCCATGCTCCAGCCGCCGACCACGTCGACCTGCGCAGCCCGGTACAGGTGCGCTCGTTGCTTGCCGGGGCCGGGATCGATCTGCCTGATACACGGGCATGGCGGTTGAGGGCGCTCGCCGGCACGCACCCCTTGGTCGACGCTCTTCTCACCTGGCGCAAAGCCGAACGGGTAGCGACCACATATGGCTACGCCTGGCTCGACGAACACCTCGGCGCCGACGGCCGGTTGCGAGGGTACTGGACGGGCTCGGACGGCGCCGCGGGACGTATGACCGCATCCGCGGGATTGCACAACATGCCCGTGGAGATGCGCGCTGCCGTGGTGGCAGATGCAGGCCACACCTTTGTCCGCGCCGACCTGGGCCAGATCGAGCCCCGAGTGCTGGCGGCCGTCTCGGGGGACAAGGTGCTGGTCCGGGCCACGCTCGACGATGACATGTACGCGCCGGTCGCTGAGCATCTCGACGTGGACCGAGCAACCGCCAAGGTGGCCGTTCTTGGGGCAATGTACGGCCAGACCACCGGCGACGGTGCCAGAGCCTTACGCCGTCTCGAAGCCGCTTACCCCGTGGCCATGACGTACCTGGCGGAGGCTTATCGGTCGGGCCAGGCCGGGCGGGACCTCCGGACCTACGGGGGCCGGCTGGTCCCGATGAGCTCGGGCGACGCCGGAGACAGCGGCATCGACGAAAGCCGCAGCGCAGCGGCGGCACGGGGCCGCTACGGCCGCAATGCGCTGGTCCAGGGAGCGGCGTCGGAGCTGTTCAAGGTGTGGGCGGTAACCGCGCGGGCTCGTGGTGGGCGGCACGGCGCCGAGATCGTGCTGTGCCTACACGACGAACTGCTGGTCCACGTCGGCGCCGAAAGCGCGGCTGCCGTGGCTCAGCTTCTCGACGATTGCCTTCAGGAGGCGGTCCGCCACTGGGCCCCCGATAGTGAGGTCCGGTTCCTCGCCGACATTGCCGTTGTCGATCGCTGGTCTGATGCCAAGGGCGCCGGTGTGGCTTCGGACGAGAGCAGCAACGTCTCCTAAAACCACGCAGACCGACAGAGCCGGGTAGGTATCTCACGATGTCGTCCCACTCAGGTTCTTGAAGGCGCCGAACTTCGGCCTGTCCATTGCAGCGAAGACACTGCAATTTCTGACTGAAATATAAGTATTGTTACTGCCGCTGACGTACTGTCCAGACGGTGACGCCAGGAGGAACGGTTATGGACAGCAAGCAGTGAACGAGAAGCACCTGGCGCTTTGCTCGAGCCCCGAGTGGGCCGAGGCTGTCGAGCGTTGGATCATTCCCCGCGTGGTGAGCGACGTCGATCTCGGTGACGACGTCTTGGAGTTAGGTCCCGTGCCCGGACTGTCGACCGACGTCCTTTGCCGCCTTGTCTACCGCCTTACTTGTGTCGAGGTCGACCAAGCGTTGGCAGACACGTTGTCCGCCCGTTTAGCGGGCTCGAACGTGGAGGTCCTGCACGCCGATGCCACCGACCTGCCCTTCCCGAGCAAAAGGTTCAGTGCCGCGCTCTGTTTCACAATGCTCCACCACGTTCCCTCCGTCGCTCTGCAGAACAAGCTGTTCGCTGAGGTGGCCAGGGTCCTCAGACCGGGAGGGCTCTTTGCGGGTACCGATAGCCGCGACGGTGAGGACTTCCGCCAGCTGCACACCGGTGACGTCTGTGTGCCGATCGACCCCGCCGGCTTCGACGACCGCCTCTTCCAAGCCGGGTTCGCCCGGGTGCATGTCGAAAACGATGACTACGGCGTGCACTTTCATGCCACCACCCCCGGCACTACGGCTTGGACCCGGTCGTCCGGGATCGGGACAATGCCGGCGGGGGGTCTCAGCCCGGACTGATCGAAGGCCCTGTCACATTCTGCAAATCGCGCTGACCCAGCTCCAGTTATGGTGTTCCAGCGTCAGGGGACACCCTGATTGTTTTTCGAGGATCGAGCGTTCCCCGCTACAGATGGCTTCCACCCGTTGCTGCTGCTTCTCGGCCAGTACCATGACCCAGCCGGCTCCCAGGTGAGCTTGTTGAGCCGATGGGATATCGGCACGGGCGGCCGGCTCCATCAGGAACGCTTCAACCGCTTCGGCGCGCAGATATCAACATCAGTCGCGGGATGGTGGCCGCATCCGGGAACCCGCCCGTCTCCGTTAGGACCTGTGAGGGCGGCGAAGGCTCGATCATGTCTTCGATGAGCAACCCGACTTCGCCCATCACGTGCACATATCTGCTTAACGGTCGATGGGCGAACTCGAAATGGACCCCGGGTGCGACCTCGTCGACCGCGACGTCGTCTCCCAAGTAAGAGCCGACCCTCCAATACTTTTCGCCTGAGCCCTCATTGTCCACCCAGCCGCTTCCGGGCGCTTGGAGGAGAGGGTGGGTCAATAACAACAACAACTGCCCACCAGCCACCAGCACCCGGGCGATTTCACTAACAGCAGGCTCGAACGGGTCAACATGCTCGAGCACTAGGCAAGCCACTACGGCATCAAAGCCTGCGCTAATACATGGGAGCTGTTCCGCCCGCGCCTGGGCAAAGCGCGGCGAACGGTCCCGCTGCTGGGCCACGCGAACCTGCGACAGACTGGCGTCAATCCCGATCACATCCGCCCCGAGCCGTGCGAGGCGCCGAGCCACTTGTCCCTCACCGCACCCCACGTCTAAAACGCGCCGCGCCCCTCTCAGGCTGTTTTCGACTAAGGGCAGGACTTGTTCTTCATATTCGGGATCGGCTCCTTCGGTGAAAGCCTCCTGCCACCATGCCGAATGTCGCTCCCAAAGTGAGCTGCTCAGCATCACGGCCAGACTAACGCCCACCCGGCCAGGCGGTAAAATGCGCAGGCTTCCTGCGCCGGCGGAGCACACTTGGGCGTCGTTTCCACATCGACCTATTCGCGCCATAGCTGGAGCGGTCGAGACCGTCCGTTGATAGTTACAGGGGCTGCAAATCCGCCGAAGGGGCTCTGAGGGCCATACGGGGACAACCGCGGCACAAGGTAGGAGCTGCTGCTCTGCCCAAACTGGTGAAGACAAAGTTGTAGAGGGCGGCGTGCGCCTCCACCGCGGGAACTTCTTGTTGTGCCCGCTAAGGTTACGCGCCCCCATGGCCGATGCGGTCGTGCTCAGTATGGCGGGCCCCGTGTACGTCAGATACTTGGGAGAGTTCTACGCGTTCAAGACAACGAGACAAGGCAGCTGACCAATTACGGCTACGGCGGCACCCCGCCTATCCCGGCGCCCCACACGGGCGGCCTCACCATAGTCTTCCCATACTCACAGGCTCTTGGCCTTAGGGCGTCCCTCATCACCTGGCCGGCGAGCGGCCCTCAATCTCATCGTTTCGCGGACGACCCTCCCGGCGTCCACGGATGTGGCTGTCTTTGGGTCGGGTGCCTGGGGTTCGAGCCCTCCCCTGGAACTTTCCGACAGCGCCCTTCGTCTCCGTAGTCGCACGACCCACCTCTCGGGGGGAACAACGAGGGCAACAACGCTCGCCCCGCTCGACGCCTAGAGCGCCTAGGTCATGCCAACGTCGACGAGGACGTCGATGCCGCCGATGCTCCCAGCTCGGGCACTTGCCAGATACGCGATCAAGTCCGCCATTTCCTCGGTCTTGACCATCGGGCCGTGGGGCATGTTGTCTTCGACCCGCCGCACAATTAGGCCTGGGTCGCCTCCGCTTAGCTCGGCATTCTGGGCCGCGGCACCCTCCGGCCCGAGCCACAATGGAGTCGCCGTCGGGCCTGGCGACACCGTGACCACTCGTAGGCCTCGCTTCGCGTACTGCCCCGCCAGGCCCTTGGAGTACTTGTTGAGCCCCGCCTTAGCGGCGCTGTAGTCGGGCACCTCTGCCACCGGGACCCGGGCATTGACCGAGGAGACATCTAGCACCACGGACGAGCCCGAGGCCAGCAGTGGCGGCAGGGCGGCATTGGTCATACGCACGACCGAAGGGAATAGCAGCTCCCAGGCCTTCCGGGTCCAGTGGCGTCCTAAGCTGTGAACCACTTCACAAACTGGTCGGGGATGCTGAACGCGACATCTTCTCGCCTCCCAGCTCCTTCGTGCCCTCCCAGTAACTTCGGTTGGGGAGAGGGAGCCGGAGGTGTTTTAGGGATGCTGTCTGCCTACGTCCGGATCGGCACATCGGTGACGCGGCTGGACAGGTGTGGGTTGCAACAATTGGGACGTTATTGCGCCTACGGTGACGGCGGTGGCGCGTCGCTGTTGAAGGTGTCGTAGGCCAGTCGCAGTGATCCGTCGCCCTGTCGCTTCGACACGGCGATGTACTTTCCGACGTCGATCATAGGTTCGCCTCCGGGAGGTTCCATCGTCAGCCGATACCGCCCGACGTCGACTACTAGGTCGGCTTGGCCATCTACAACAATCGACTCGAATTCGAGAGCCCGAGCGCCCTCGTCCAGCATCATCCGGAGGAACCCCTTAATCGCCGCTGCGCCCTCAATCATCGGAACTCCAGGCGCAAGCACCTTCGCATCGGCGGCATAGAACTCAACAAGCGTGTCGACATCCTGGTTCGAGACCGCCTTGCTAAAAGCGTCGTTCAATGCCCGTACTTCATCGGTCAGCGACATTTGCGCTCCTTATTTTTGTGAAGAACTTGATCATCCAACGCCGTTGGTTTGCAGTCAAGGCGATCGCGTCCAGGACTGGTGGACGGGCGGCCGGCGTTGGCCTCGTGCTCTGCGGCACCACCGAGAAGCCAGGCTGAGTATTGGGGTGTGCCATGGGTGGTCTCGTCAGGAACGTTCTGGAACTCGCGCACAACAATAAGAGACCTCCCCAGCCTGTGATTTTGTTCACAAGAACTATCTGCACCGCCGCCGCACCCAGTTGGGCAAGGCCGTCTAGGAGGTTGGTGTCTTTCGCGGGTGTAGATGTTCGCGTTCTGAGCGTCGACCGGTCAGAATTACAAATATGTGTTTAGCCTGGCAGAGGTCGGGGCGGTGACGGTCGGGCTGGCGCCGCGCCAAGCTGATCTGATGAAGGGCACCTCGAGCTTTGTGGCGGGCCGGGTGAAGGAGAACTCGATCTTCGCCGTATTGCACCGTGAGTGCCATGTCCTGTTCGCCGATGAGCTGTTCGCCGACTTGTTCGCTGGCACCGGGCGGCGGTCGGTGCCGCCCCGGATCGTAGCGGTGGTGATGGTGCTCCAGCGCCTCTTCGGCCTCTCAGACCGCGAAGCGGTGGAGGCCTTCGAGTTTGATGCCCGCTGGAAGTACGCAGCGGGCGGGCTCGATTTCGATTACCCGGGCTTCGCCCACACGGTGCTGGTCGACATGCGGGCCCGTCTGGCCGCGTCCGAGCGGCCCCGGCGGATCTTCGAGGTGAGCCTGGACGCCGCCCGCCGGGCCGGGCTTGTGGGAGCCCGGCGGGTCCTCGACTCGACCCCGCTATATGACGCGGTGGCCACCATGGACACCGTCACGTTGGTCCGTTCCGCTATCCGCCAGTTGCTGAACGTCGTCGGCACCGAGCTCGAGGCCGAGCTGCGGGGGGTACTGGGGCGCGACGACGACTACGCCAGCGGCGGCAAACCGACCTGTGATTGGGACGACCCGGCCGCCCGGGAAGCCCTGGTCGACGAACTGGCCAAAGACGCTTATGCCTGTTTAGAGATCCTTGACGGCCGCGAGCTTGGCCCAGGCGTCGCCCCGGCGGCAGAGCTGTTGGCCACCGTGGTCGGCCAAGACCTCGAAGTTGGCGACGACGGGGCGTTCCGCATCGTCCGCAAAGTGGCCAAGGACCGGGTGATCTCGGTCGTCGACCCCGACGCCCGGCATGGTCATAAGACGGCAGCCCGAAAATTCGATGGTTTCAAAGGCCATGTGGCCGTCGACCCCGACAGCGAGGTCATCACCCGCACTGTTGTCACGCCCGGCAACGCCGGGGACGCCAGCGTCGCCGCCAACCTCATCGAAGATCTATTGGGCGACGGCGACGAGACTGAAGATGACGATGGGGCGAAGCCAAAGGTGTACGGCGATAACGCTTATGGGACCGGCGAGTTCCAGTCCCGGCTGGAACATGCCGATATCGCCTCGGGGTGCAAGACCCAGCCGCCTACGGCGACGGGCGGGCTGTTCACCAAGGACCGTTTCAACATCGATCTCGGGGCCAGGACCATCACCTGCCCCAATAATGTGACGGTCCCGGTCCGCTACGGCCCCGACGGGAACGGCACTGCCTCGTTCGGCCGTTCGTGCACGAACTGCGCGTTGCGAGCCTGCTGCACCACCGCCGCCTGTGGGCGCACCATCGGGGTCGGTGCCCACGAAGACGCGTTAGCCCGCGCCCGGGACCGTCAAAAAGGCCCTGAATGGGCTGCGGACTATCGCGCCACCCGCCCCAAGGTCGAACGCAAACTTGGGCACCTTATGCGACGCCGCCATGGCGGGCGGCGAGCCCGTGTACGTGGCCGGACGAAAGTAGATGCCGATTTCAACCTACTTGCCGCGGCCACCAACCTGGCCCGCCTGGCCGTGCTCGGGCTTCGCTCCACCCCGAGCGGATGGACGGTGGCCAAAGCGTGAACAGGAGCCCGTGACAGCCCGACTGGCCCCTGTCCGGCATTTCAAGCGTGGGTGAGGGCCCGATCGACGCACCCGCCGCCCAAAGCGACCGGCCCGGAATGGGCCTCTCTGGGTCAGGTGTGACCCTCAACCGGCCGACGCCCATCAAGCGCACCCCCGGTTCGACACCAGCCTCCTAGAAGTGCTCTCGAAGCCAGTCGGCGATCAGCTTTGATGACGCTTCGGGCGCTTGCCAGACGGCGTTATGCCCCCAGTCGTCGGCCACCTTCAGTTCAACCAGCGGGGATGCGGTGACGAATGCCTGCCACGCCTTTTCTCATGCTGGTCGTGCGGCGAGGGGCTGCCCGCAGGCGATCAGCAGCGTCGGCAGCTTGAGGCCTCGGCCTTGGCCCACGACGTCTTCTCCGTGGACGGCGATCACTAGGTCCGCTAACCGCCCGGGTGGCGTCGCGTCGCGCACCTCCTCGTCGACCTCTACGAACACCTCGCGCACGTAGGCCTCGAACGAGGGCGTGGCCTCGGCACCGACCATTTCAGCGAGCTGGCGGACCGCCGAGCCCCAGTCGGCGAACCGCAGCCCGTTCGACCGGATCCAGGCGGCCGGTTCATCGCGGCCAGAAAGGACCGGCATCCCCCGTGCAACCATGTCTGCACCCGTCATGAAGCCGCCATCGACCAGCACGATTGCTCGCGGCCCCGCCGGCGGGTGACACCCCGGGGGGAGGGCTCGAACCTCCAAGCATCCGGATCTAAAGTCAGCCACCGAACGACTAGCCCAGCGGCACCATAGGGCCTGACCTGCCCTTTTCTGGCCGATGGTTCTGTCCTGAAGGCCGGTTGGGGCAAGAACTGGCTGGAGTTGTTGCCCGAAAAGTTGCCCTACAAAGGGGTGGTGGGTCGAGTCGCGCTCGCCCCACCAGCGGTGTGACGTCTGCATAAGAGATGTTCTTATGGCCGCGCCGTCGGTGAGCCCAGCAGGCGAATTAGCGGCCGTGCCACACCCGCGCCCAGTTCATGTCCCCGTCCTATTGCTGGGCTCCTCGGTACGAGCCCCACAGCTACCCTTGTCGACGTGGGTGAGAGCCGGGTCATGAAGCTCCGCTTCCCAGGTGCGTGCGCCGTTTGTGGAATCGCGCTCGATCGCGGCGTTCGTGCGTACTGGGACTCCCATGCCAAGCTCGTCTATTGCAGCGCTCACACCCCTGAGGCGGACGCAGCGCGAGCCCTCCGCGGGCTGGAAAACGTTGGCGACTCAAGTGCGCGACAGGCCGATGTCCAAGCCGGTCCTCAGGACCTCGGGGTGGCCGGCCGGTCGGCTCAGCGGGAACACGACCGCCGGGCGGCGGCGCGGGTACGGCGAGTCCGCGAACAGCACCCCGTGATCGGCGGTGCCCTGCTGACCATATTCGGTGACCCCCAATCCACTCGGGCCTGGGCCAACGGGGCTGTGGGAGAGCGGGCCGTTGGCCGCCGGCTCGACGTCCTCGCCGACCGTGGCGTGGTCACGCTCCACGACCGGAGGGTACCTGGGTCATCCGCCAATATCGACCACATTGCTGTGGGGCCATCGGGCGTCTATGTCATTGACGCGAAGTACCGCGAGACGGGCCGAGTGCAGCTTCGGAGGTCAGGTGGCCTCTTTAAGCCCGAGCTTCCACAACTCTGGATCGGAGGACGCGACTGCACAGGGTTCATATCCAACATGGCGAAACAAGTGGCCGCAGTCACGGCCGTACTCGGAGAACCAGTCCGCCCGGAAGTGCGCCCAGTGTTGGCTCTGGTCAATGTCGACTGGGGGATATTCCCGACAGCACTTGAAGTGGACGGGGTCACGGTGGTCTGGCCAAAGGAGGCGGCCAAGATAGCCGGTCGGGCTGGCCCGCTCTCGCCTGAACAGGTCACGAACATTGCCCAGCAACTGGCCATCAAACTGAAGCCCGCGTAGCAGGCCACGCCGGCGCAACCCATACGAGAGCCGTTGGCTGATACTGCTGCTCGTGGCAGTGGCTAATCCACAAACGGCGCCACGATACGTGCCGTTCTGTGCGGCTTCTTGGTCGAAATCAAATAGATTACGGGGCTTGCATTATGTTGCGGCCACCTATTCGAGTTGGTGTCAGTACCAAGCGCCAAGGCTGACCTTGTGTCCTGGTGCCCTGTCGGCTGACCCGTTGCCGACAGCGATCGGGGAGAGGCCAGCCGTAGTAGGGCCGCTAAGGGCATACTGTGGTGCTCTTAGCACCCGGGTCGAGACAGCGGACCGCGAGCGCGGGCTCGGCTCCCGACCTGGTCGTGAAGGTGAAGATCTTGCTGACCTCAGACGCTACGTTGACTTGAACAGTCACGACCGAGTGCGGCGCGAGCTTGCTGCTTGCGAGCAGCCGAGCGAAGGAGAGCTTGTGGCCCGACGCCTCGAAGTCCTCGAAATGAGGGGGCAGCCGTGGCCACGGCAGCTCAGCACGACGTCGGCACCCTTGGTCAGTTGGGTAACTGTGAGCTCGGTGAACTCGGTCCACGACGGCGTAAAGGTGGCAACGAACAACACGCGAGCACGCACCACATTGGCCGGCGTGGGAACTCCACTTTGTGGTGGCTGGGCTAGCGCCGGCGCGACCGCCACCGACGACAGCATCCCAAGAACCGCAAGCAGGACCAACACCTTTGCCGCTCGTCGCCCGTGGCGCGGCCTTGGCACCATTTGGCAACGCTATCCCGCAATGCATGAGTGCGAGCGCCTTGATATCGATGGCACAGCTCGCTGGCCCTCCAGCATGCGCTGGGTAGCCAGCCGGTGCCGGTCGTCACCCCGGCTCTTTCTGGTTCAGGTCCGGGGTTCAGGATAGCTGGCCCGCCCCTAGGGCGCGCCATCGTGCGAGGAGCGGGGACGCGGGTGAGCATGGCTGGAGCGGCGGCGACAAGCCGAGATGACGGAGGGACGCGGCAAAGGCAAGACGCTTCCTCAGAGTCGGCTTCCACCAGGCGTCCAACTTTGGCACTGACTGGGTGTGCCTGGTGACGACGCCGGCTCCCTGCCGTTGGCGCGCTACCACCAGAGGTGCCGATCGGTGTGGCTTCGTACTCTGGATGCGCCGGATTAGCGGGCGCGGATTATGTGGCGCAGCGCCCGCTCTGCATCGCCGGTTATCGGGCGCCAGCGACACGTCGCCCGCGAACGTCTGCTCGGGCACTGGGTGCCTCACGACTGTCTGGGGTGAGGCGAGCAGCGCGCTGAAAGGGACCTCCCCTACCCGTGATCGGATCCGCAAATTACTTCCCGCGCGGCAGGCTTCCCGATTAGTTGCCGGCCGCGACGCAAGCTCAGGCCGGTCCGGTTCGCGCCGCGTCTTCAAGTGCTTGAACCAGAACTTCGTCCGGGCCGAAGGACTCGAGCCACCAAGTCATGCCGGAAGCTTCGAGCGCACCCAGCCGGTCGACGCGCTCGGCCGCCTCGACCGCAAGCGACGCGCCTCGGCAAACGATGTCGATGTCCGTGGCCGCCCCATACGTGCGCAGTTCGGACCGCGCCGCCGAAACGGCCCCCGGGTCCGGGAAGGCCGGGATGTCCCAGCCGCCTCTGTCGAACAACGGGAAACAACCCTGGTGCCGAGCAGCCCGGGCCAGCGGACGGCGATGGGGCCACCGGCAAGCGACCCAGACAGGTAACGGGTCCTGGACCGGCCGAGGCAAAAAGGGCCCGCTTTCAACTCCAAAGTACTGGCCTTCCCACTCGACGTCCCGACCCGACCAGAAGCGGCGCAGGAGCTCCAGCGCCTCGTCCAGCATGGCGCCCCGTTGCACCGGCTCCGTCGGCTCGCCGCGGAACGATCTGAACTCACCGATGCTGTCGTCGCCGAGGCCCACGCCCACGACAAGACGCCCTCCAGAGAGCCGGTCGAGGGTAGCCGCCTGCCGGGCAAGCACCCACGGCCGTCGGCGGGCGAGGGGTGTAACGAGCATGCCTAAGCGCATCGTCTCTGTCGCCTGTGCGACCGCAGCCACGATGACCCAAGGGTCGGCCACCGCCATGCCGGGGAGGGCCAGGATATGGTCCCAGAGAAAAAACCCGTCCCAGCCCGACCCTTCGGCCGCCACTGCCAGTTCGATTACCCGGTCCGGCTCGGCCAGCGCCTCGAACGGTGGGAGGAACAGCCCGAACTTCGGTGCCATGATCAGCTGACTCTAGGCCAGGGCAGCCCCCTACCTAGGCGCGTGGAGGACATTGGATGCCGCCCGGGCTGGTAACTTCAGCTCTTCCTGGCGGTGGCGCTTACGAGTTCGTCGATCATCCGGTCGAGGGCGCCGAGGCCGACCGACAAGTGGCCTTCTCCCTGCTCGAGGTGGGCGGTCACGCCGGGCACGCGGGACGACAGCCATTGGCCGTGAGCGAAGGGGACCATGAGGTCTTCCGAGCCCTGCCAGAGGGCACTTGGGACGGTGACCTCGGCGAGGTCGAAGCCCCAGGGCTTGGCAAAGGCGAGGTCGTCGTCGAGCCACCCGTCCACGCCCAGCCGGAGGCCCACGTGGAACGAGGCAGCCAGGTCCTCGCCGAACTCGCCGGTGAGCGCGGCTCGGTCGACCTCGGGCAGGAGTGTTTCTAGCGAGGCGACGATGCCGTCGGCAGTGACGTCTTTTAGCTCCTCCCGCTGTTCGAGCAGGTACGGCCGGAGGCGGTCCTCGCCTTCTAAGGCGAGGCCGAACTCGGCTACGTTGTCCTCGCCCATTCCGGCCGTCCAGTCCAGGCCGGCGGCGCCGTAGGGCGCCACACCGGAGATCACCAGTACGGCGGCGGCACCCGCGAGCCGGGCGGCGCAGGCCAGGGCGTGCGGCCCGCCCCCGGACCACCCCGCCACCAGGCACCGCTCGGCGGCTATCGCCTGCAAGACGGCGGTGGTGTCGCCCACCACGTCGACCACGGTGCGGCCCGGCTGTCGGGTCGAACCTCCGTAGCCGGGCCGGGAGGTGGTCACTAGACGCAGGCCCCTGGCATGAGCGGCGCGCTCCAGGGCTCTTATTGGGGTAGCAGCCCCCGGTGTGCCATGGTGGAACACGAGCGGTAAACCATCGGGCGGCCCGCTCACACGGATATCAAGGCGCCGGCCATCGGCCAGCAGGATGTAATCCAACGAACCCATGGTGAAATAGTGCCACCAGTCGTCGGTGGTGGTGGAGTCGCTAAGTAAGGCGTATCGGACGTGTTCGGACTTCTGGACAGACTAAGGCAGACCGGCCCCACCGAGAGCGATAATCGCCCTCGCCGTGTTGCCCGCCCATCCCTCGGCTCGCCCGCCCTGGATCATTCGTGCAACAGCACTTATCGGGCGCTCGATAATCGCGCCGTCTGCTGCTGACACGAGAAGTGCCGATATGGGTCAACCCGTCCCGTGCGATCACGGTTTATGGAGCGCGCATTATGTTTCCGGCCAAGCCCCGGCTTCGCCGTCCGCGCGGCCAACTAACGCGGCGAATAAACGTGCCGCTTTCCTCATGGGCCCGGGTGCGAGATCGTCGGCCCAGGTCAGCGCAGCGCGCACGAACGGTGACTGTCTAACTGCGCATGTTGGCCCTATTAGCGTTGTGCCCTTCGAGGTTGAGCAGCTTCGTGCAACCCTTCAGGCGTGCTGGCGCCGACGACCGCGCGTCCATATCCGAGCTAGCAATCGGACCATGCTAAGGCTGACCAGGAGGACCACCGTCACGTCCACCGCCGGCACCCAGCGGACTTGGTCACCTTTCACTACGTAGGCTCCGATTGGCATGATCAGGCCACCGAACCCCCCGCCCGAGCCGGACCCCATGGCACTTTCGGGCCCATGAGCTGTATCGTCGCTCGTCTCCGGCGCCGGACGTGGGTGACCATCCTGGTCCTTGGGCATCGTCCCTTCGCCGCCCCCGCCGCCCCCAGCAACTAACGCCACGGGGATCACCAGCAGGCCGTCCTTCTCGTAGGCGGGGCCGAAGGCGCGGCGTACC
Source organism: uncultured Acidimicrobiaceae bacterium (assembly GCA_963749305.1). Lineage (GTDB taxonomy): Bacteria > Actinomycetota > Acidimicrobiia > Acidimicrobiales > Palsa-688 > Fen-671. Next base: position 94,400 of record CAVVMN010000004.1, on the reverse strand, counting down.
GACAAGTTCTCGGACATCCTGCTCATCAACTCCTGCGTGTCCATGCTCCACTACTTCCTTCCAGGCCGTCGGCCATGCAGTCCAGTCCAGTATGGGTCGACCTCTACGAGCCAACTGGCCGACAGGTTCAGGTTCAACGGCCGTTGGAACCAGGCGCGCGGGTCAGCCGCAGGAGGAGGGCAGTCGCATTCCAGCAACCGGACCGCACAGGGCCCGGAGCGCTGTCTGCTCTCGAGGCTTGACCAACGGGCAACGGCACTTACGTGGCGCTCGATAATGACGTAGACGGCCCGGGGAAGGCATCACGTTGACCAGCTCAGGGCGCGGCCCCCTACCTCGGCTGCATTTCGCACCGCGAGGCTCGCAGGCGCGGGCATCCCTGGCGCGTCCTCGCGTGTTAGTGATGGGCACATCGGTGATGGGATCTCGAGCCGGAACGTAGGACGCTCTGGCTTCCCTTCCCCAGCTCTGCCCCAGGTAGGCCCGTTGGCGTGGCATAGTCGAAGCCGTGGAGCTGGCGGACCTAGAACTCATCGGCGCCCAGGACCACCATCTCGCCATCGTCGCAACCACGCGAGCAGACGGTACTGTCCAGGCCTCGGTGGTGAACGCCGGCCTGCTGGCGCACCCGGTATCAGACGTACAAGTCATTGCCTTCGTCACCTACGGCAAGGTAAAACTGGCCAACCTCCGGTCCAGGCCAAGGGCTACGGTCGTGTTCCGAGCCGGGTGGCAGTGGGCGAGCGCCGAGGGCCGTTGTGACATCATCGGCCCCGACGACCCCTTCCCCGGGTTCGACCCCACCGCGCTCGCCGAGCTGCTGCGGGCGGTCTTTCGAGCCGCCGGGGGGGCCCATGACGACTGGGTGACCTTCGACCGAGTCATGCGCGAGGAGCGGCGCTCCGCCGTTTTGCTCCACGCCGACCGCATCTATTCAAATCGGTCCTGACGAACAGCGCGGCTGAGCATCGCGGCCTCACCCTGGGTACCACGTCTGTTTCATCACAGAGAACCAGGGAGCTCAGCTGGGTCAGTGTGCTGCCGTGCGCGTACGTGCCGTTCGGTTTGCCCGTACCCACCGAAAAGGCCGTTATTATGGGCCGGTGTTCGGGGCGCGCGTTCTGGGGCGCCGTTTTCTTCAAGAGAGGGCGACGTTTTTACTCGAGAACCGTCGCTCTGTCGCCTGTGAACACCTGAGGCCGTTCTGACCAAGCCAAGCAAGAACAGGAATTCCGTAGCCCCAAAGGCTCGTAAGCTCCCGGGTCGCGCGGAGCTCGTTGGTGACGTCTTAGACTTTGCCCGCGGAACACAAAAGACAAACTCCTCGACAAGGACCACCGAGGACATCGCAGTAGATGGGTGCGCCGGACCCTTTCGACGTGACTGCGCTCGCTTCCTGCAACCGCCCCTTTTCGGCACCCCTCGGATGTGCCGTCGTGAGAGCCGGCGAGTGCCGGAGAATGAGCTCATGGGCAACGGGCCGCGGATGGTGGTTGTGGCCCATCCCCGGAGCGGCAGCAACACCGTAGTGGGGATGTTGCGCTGCCACCCTGAACTGACCCTCCTTAACGAGCCCTTCAACGAGAACTTCTCTACCTGGCTGCCGGCCAACCCTGACTACCCGGCCCGGGCCACCGACGTCACCTCCCTCGACCAGGTGGTCGATGGCATCCTCGCTGTTCCTGAGGCGGCGCAACCTGCTCGAGGCGGTGGTGTCGAACTTCATCGCCGAGCAAACCGGCCTGTGGAGCGCGTGGGACCGGGACCTCGAGACCTACTACACAGACCTGGTTCCCCCGCCCCTGGAGGACGTTCGGAACCTGCTCACCTGGCCACGAGACAACCTCGCCGAGGTGGCCGACATCCTGCGCGCCCGAGAAGACGGGCGGGCCCTCGAGCTGTCCTACGAGGAGCTGTTCCTGGCCGACCGGGCCACGCGATGGCAGCAGGTGGAATCCCTGTGGACCCATCTTGGCCTCTCACTATGTACCGACCCCAGGGTCGGCCGATTCTTGGAGAACGCCTCGTTCCGCATGGGAGGGCCGGCCACCTACGGGCGCTTGCCCAACCTGGCCGAGATCGAAGCCATCCTGGGCAGCGACGAGACCGGCCACATCGGCTATGCGCCTCGTATTGAAAGCCCTGCCGTCGACGCCTGACGCGCCTTTCCTGGCGGTGCGCGAGCGCCTGAACGTCACCGGCCTGTCGCGCTGGCTTTCCCATAGCGCCGAACATGTCGTATGGCATTGATAATCTCAGCGCACATTGTGCACGGGCCAGCTTCGAAAAATCGGCATATCAGTTGCGCAAATATCCGTCTAATTGGTCACGGGACCGACGGGACGGAAGCCGAGAGCCCCGGGCGCCCATAAAGAGTTATTCGGGGTGCGATTGCTAATTCACCGTGGCGGCACTGGCGCCGGGGAAGCGGCAAAACAACACCTCGGCCGGGGGCACGGCCACATGATGTCCACGGTCACTGTCGTGGGCGCAACCGCCCTCCGCTCGGCGTCTCTACAGGGCCCAAGGGCCGCGGATGAAGACGACTGAGGCAGCGGTGTCCGCGCCCCGGTAACGGCAAGGGCCCACTGCCGCCAATTTCCGTACCGTTCCTCATCAGAGGCCGGTCCCGAAGCGCGCTCTGGTCGTCATCTGCGGGTCGTCCGGGCGGAGCGACTGTTCACTCCTCATTTAGGCCCTCGTGGTCTCTCCGTAACTTTGTGGCGATAGCATCGCTGCACCAAGGACAGCCGGACGACCGGCGTGTGACAGGGCAGAAACGAGGCCACTCAGATGGCGATCAGCCGACGACACTTCCTTGCCCTAGGCGGGGCCGCGATCGTCACCGGGGGGTGTCGGAGGGAGCGGTCTCGCCATGCGTTTGCCGGGCGCCGGTTCGACGGTTGCCGGTGCCAGCCCAATGCCAGGCCCACCGACCACGCTGACGGCCGAGCAGCTCGAGGCACTGTGGGTGCTCGGTAAGGACGCGAGCGACTTCCGCGTCGCGGGTTCGCTCTACAACCCGAACGCACCAGCAGGGACCGAAGACCCCTCCATGGTCGGGATCGAGAACATCGTGATCCTGATGATGGAGAACCACTCGTTCGACAACTTCTTCGGCATGCTCGGTCGAGGCGACGGGTTCACCCTCGACGCCCGCGGCAACCCGACGGCGACGAACCCCTACGCCAACGGCGACATCCAGAAGGCGTTGCACATGCCGACCACCTGCCAGCTGAGCAATCAGCCGACCCAGGAGTGGGAGCAGGCCCACATCCAGTTCGACAACGGCGCCAACGACGGGTTCGTCATCTCCGGCAGCGGGCCGGTGGCGATGGGGTACTGGACGGGCGCCGACCTGCCGTTCGAATACAGCCTGGCCGGGACGTTCCCGATCGGCGACCGGTGGTTCTGCTCTGTGCTCGGGCAGACCTACCCGAACCGCATGTACCTCTTCGCCGGGACCTCCATGGGCCTCACCGACGAAGCGACCGTGGAGCAGGTCGAAGGATGGCCGCAACCGCCGAACGGGACCATCTTCAACACGCTCGCCAAGTACGGCATCACCTGGAAGGACTACACCGCTCTGTACCCCCCGCCCGGCGAGACCAATCCCTCTGTGATCGGTGAGTACCTCGAGGGCGCCACGCCCCTCCTGTATGCCTTGGACGACCTCGGTTACTACACCGACGAGGCGATGAATGTCGTTCTCCCGGGGTACTGGGCCGCGCTGGGTGCCCCCACCGACCCGGCCAACAACATCACCGGGACGTTCTTTGCCGACGCGGCCGCCGGGACGCTGCCCCAGGTGACGCTCATCGACCCCAACTACGACGTCACCTCGCAGGAGAACCCGCAGAACATCGTCAACGGGGAAGCGTTCCTCGCCTCGGTGGTCCAGGCGGTCATGGCTTCACCGCAGTGGAACACGACCCTGCTCATCATCAACTACGACGAGCACGGCGGCTACTTCGACCACGTGCCGCCGCCGGTGGCGATGGCACCCGACAACGTCGGGCCGACGCTGCTGCCGGCCCAGGCCGGCGAGTCGACCTACAACGGTTTTATGCAGTATGGCTTCTGCGTCCCGTCGCTCGTCGTCTCTCCCTACGCCAAGCGGGACCACGTTTCGAGGGTCGTGCACGACCACGCGTCGATCCTCGCCACGATCGAGCGCAAATGGAACCTGCCTGCGCTCACCTTGCGGGACGCCAATGCCAACGACGTCCTCGACTTCATCGACATGTACGCCCTTAGAGCCCAGACCCAGAAGTTCCCGGCGTCAACGTTCGCGACGTTCGCTGCACCGGGGAACACCGCTGCCGCCCTCATGTGCTCGACAACCGGCCCCGGCACGATCCCACCGCCCCGCTCCGTCATCCCGGCGTCCAGTCGCCGGAGACCTCGTTCGTACCAGCGCTCGGGTTGACGGGCGTCGCTGCCGCGGCGGTCCTCGCCCACCAGCGCCACAAGGCAGCCGAGGCAAAGACCCTCTTAGTTAAAGTCAAGCCAGCCAAGTTAGCCATCGCCAGATCTGTCACAAACGGGCGCGACAGATGGTTAGCCGGATTTACGCGAGGGACCGAAGGCATGTTCTGTGTCTCGTGCACCACGATTGCCAGCCGCCAGCGAACGCGCCCTATTCGGCAATCTCGGAAATCAAGGCGACAACACTGTTATAGCCTGGTGCGGGCACAGAACGCTGGGAGCGCTCGGAGCAATATGCGCGCCGGATCTGTGTTGTAGATCAAGCGAAGTTGGCCCAAGTCAGAGCGCCCGTAGCTGTCGCTCCGCGCAGGTCAGAGTGTGCCGCAGTGCAAGAACCACAAGCACAATAACGGATTTTATGTACCGTCGCTTTGTCTCAGTGCGGGGCCTACCGCTGGCCGATCTTTGCAAGTCAAACCGGCGCAGCGGTGAATGCCCCAACTCCGCCGCGCAGGCACAACTCGAACCTGCCATGTGCAACCAGTGCCAGGCCACCGGTCGCCCGGGCGTACGAAGCCTCAGCGTGTTGGCTCTCTCGTGCCCTGGCACCCTGCCTGCCTGCGTACGCAGAGCAAAGTGCCGGTGACTTGTCCCAGCCCCTGATGCGCTCAGAGCGCCTTGAGGGCGGCAATCACGTCAGTCGGCTCGACGCGCACTCGCCAGTCAGCGTTGACAGAAGCGAACCTCACCGTGCCCTCCCGGTCGATGATGAATGTGGAGGGAACTGGAAGTGAGCGCCGTCCGTCAGCGTTCTGCTGCGCGGGGTCGCTCTGGAACACGTTGACCTGCACGTCCTCAAGCTCACCAGTGACATCGAATCGGACTTTGTAGGACTCGCTTACCGCCTGGTCGAGGTCACTCAGAACCGGAAACGTTAGCTCGTGCTTTTCGGTCGTCGTCAGGCCGTGGTCAGTTGCCTGGGGACTGATGGCCACTGGCGTCGCTCCCGTCGAGGTGATCTCCGGAAGCGCCTCCTGCAGTGCCCGGAGCTGCAGATTACGGTACGGGGACCACTCCCCCCGGTAGAAGGTGACCACGACCGGACCATTGGTGAGCAAGTCGGCGACCACGACCTTATTGCCCACGGCGTCGTTCAAGGTGAACTCGGGTGCAACGTCACCTACGCCAAGACCGGGGGCGACCCCGGAGCTGGTGACGTCGTCCAGCCCGCTTTGTATCCGTCCGCTGATTTCCGCGGGGACCGTAGCCGTGATGTCATTCAGTTGGAAGGCAAGGGTAGTCATGCCGTCTCCTGAGTGGACTATGCAGTCCATAGTGTTCGTAGCTTGATGACGGGCGTTGAGGCGGTCATCGGGAAGTCTCCGATTGCGTGGAGGATGTAGCTCCCACGATGAGATTTTAAACGTTGTGAGGACTGTCGCTGTGCCCTTGGTAGTCACTACCAGGTGCTAGCTGGTGCCGGCCTTGGTGAACAATCGGAAGGCGCCGTTGAAGATGACCAGGGTGTAGATGACAAGCACGGCCATTGACAGCGCGGCCATGGTAGGTGCGCTGTGTAGGCCCCAGATGTTGTGTAGCGCCGTCACCCCACTGTGGGCGGTCAGGCCGTAACGGAACAATGCCAGCGCCTGGGTCAGCGGCAGGACTTTGGCCACTGCGTCGAGCCAGTGCGGCAATGCGGTGATCGGGAAGAGCGAGCCAGCCAAGAAGAACGGAACGATGGCGACCGCCAGGACCGCCCCGATGTAATCCTCAGGGCTGGGCAGTCGGACGCTGAGGATCTCGGCCAGTCCGTACATGATGATCGAGAACACGAGCACCGCTGCGACGAACCACAGCACGCGCAAGCTGGTCTCGTAGTGGGCGCCTCGGGCGGCCGATGCCGCGATCAGAACGACCACTTGCAGAGCGGTCAGGGCCAGGGCCGCTACGAGGTTGCCGATGATGATCGATGTCCGGCGGATCGGTGCCACCAAGAGCTCTCGCATTGCGCCCTGTTGGCGGTCAACGATGACCCCTATCCCGGCAAATGTGCAGTTGATGGGAATGAGGAGGCCGACGGTGGCCAGCGCGATGAAGGTCATGTACGTTGTCCGTGCCCCGGGTGATGCGAGCGTGTTCGCCAACGCGGGGGCGATGACCAACGCGAAGAGGACGGGCGTCAACAGTGGCACGGCCAGGGAGCGTGGCGAGCGCACCGTGAGCGCGAGCCGCCGCTTGGCCAGCGTGGGTACTGCCGAAACGGCGCGGGTCCGGATCGTCCGAGCCGGCTGGGTCGGAATATCAAGAATGGCGGTCATGTCGTTTTCTCCTATTGCTCGGTCGCACCGATGCGGTCACCGGTAAGGCGCAGGTAAACGTCATCGAGGGTTGGGTGGCGGGTGGTCACGGCGCGAACGACCAGTCCGTCGTCGCGCAGGCGCTGGGGGATCTGTTCGCCGCTACGGTCTCGTAGCGAGACGGTGAGCGTGGTGCCGACAACCAAGATGTCATCGCGCCCTATCCCCGCTTTTACCAGCGAGGCTACGGCCGGATCGGGCTTGTCGACGCGTATCTCGAGGACCTCGTTGCCCATCTGGGCCATGAGGTTCGCCGGCGAATCACAGGCGACGAGGCGACCGGAGTCGATGATGGCGATCCGGTCACACAGCCGCTCGGCCTCGTCGAGGTAGTGGGTCGTCATGAGGACAGTGACACCCGTATGTTCTCGGAGGTTGGCGAGTACATCGAAGAGGTCATGGCGTATCCCGGGGTCGAGCCCGACCGTCGGCTCGTCGAAGAAGACGATCTCTGGGTTCGACCCCAGAGCGCGGACGATCTCCATACGGCGTCGTTGTCCTCCGCTATAGGTGGCCACGGGGCGATCGAGGATGTCGTTGATGCCCACTACCTCGCACAGGTCCGTGAGGTGCGCCTGCTGGTCCCGGGCTCCCCACAGTCTCAGATGGAGGTCGAGGTTCTGGCGGCCGGTGAGTTGCTTATCGACGACGGCGTCCTGAAAGACCACGCTGCTGATCGATCGCGTCCCCATTGGGTCGGCGGCGACGTCGCGGCCCCCGAGAAAGGCGCGGCCCGAGGTGGGAGCGACGGTGGTGTTGAGCATCCCAATGGTGGTGGACTTTCCCGCACCATTGGGTCCGAGGAGGCCGAACGCCTCTCCTGGTGCCACTTCGAAGCTGATGCCTTTTACTGCTTGAACCTCACCGGGGTATGTCTTGGCGAGGTTGGCGACCTCGATGGCCAGTGCTCCCGTATTCACGGCGGGCTCTACTTGGTGCCCGGCAAACCTGCCGGGGGATCGATAAGTTCGATGTAATCGAATGTTGCGATGTCGTGGACGATGAAAGGGAGACTTGCCATTTGTTCGCGGGCCTCGTCTGCGGTCGTGTCCGGGAGGATCAGGATGGGGCCGGTGAAGTCCGCCTTTAGGTAGACATCGCCAACGATTCCCTCGGCCCGTGCCTTGCCAATGAATTTCCCTTCCTCCTCCAGCAGGTCGGAGTAGTCTTTGCCGGTCAGATGGCCGATCATGAGTACGTGCATGGTGTTCTCCTTCTTGTGATTAGCGTGATGTGACGTTGTGTTGCGACCCTGGCGGTGATGAGTAGGACCCACGGCCTTCTCGGCCCTCCTCCTCGGCTGGAGAAGGGACTACGGGAAGTAGGGCCCGTCGGGTCTTGGGCACCGCCAGGTCGGTCGAGCCGACCCAGTCCCGCGGCTACTCAGTTCAGGTGACCTCGACCCAACTTGGTGGGGTCGAGGATGAGGTCAATGGCGGTGATTCGGCCGTTCACGATCGTCAGCCCAGCCACACCTGCGGGGGCGTCGCTGGGGCCGACGATGAGGCCGAGGCTGCCGTTCACCATTACCGGCCTACCCAGGCGGGTGAATCTGGTGCGCTCGATCACGGCGCGTGCGACCTGGCGGGCCCCGACTACGGGGGGTCGGGTGAGGGGACTGCGGTCTCCAGCGTCGATACGGAACACGACGTCAGGGTCCAGGATGCTGAGAAGTGCATCGAAGTCTCCGTTCCTGGATGCGGCGAGGAACGCATCGACGACGGACCGTTGCGTGACCAGATCCGGGTGCGGTTCGCGGACAGAACCGCGGACCCGCCGGCGGGCTCGGCTAGCCAGCTGCCGAGCAGCCGCCGGTGACTTTGCCACGATCGGGCCTATCTCCTCGAACGGCACAGCGAACATGTCGTGCAGCACGAAAGAGAGACGTTCGGCCGGGCTAAGGGTCTCGAGCACGACCAGCAGAGCCAGGCTCACCGAGTCAGCCAGTAAAGCCGCACCTTCGGGTCCCGTCATCTCGGCGGCCCGAACGTCGGGCTCGGGGAGCCACGGCCCGCTGACTTCCTCGCGGCGGGCACGCCGGATTCGGAGCATGTCGACGCACACGCGGCCCACCACAGTGGTTAGCCAGGCCGTCAGGTTGTTGACAACCGCAGCGTCGGTGCCCCTTAGACGCATCCAGGTCTCCTGGACGGCGTCTTCCGCTTCGGTCTGCGAGCCGAGCATGCGGTAGGCCACCGCCTGCGGGTGCGTCCGATTCTGGTCGAACGCCTCCGCCAGTACGTCCCGGTCGCTCATCGCAAGCTCCTCACTCGGATGCGGTCAGCCACTGGTGCGCCGTCTCCGTCGCGAAGTCCCGATACGAGCGCGGTACGCGCCCCAGCAGGGCTTCCAGATCGGAGAGCCCCTCCTCGGTTGCCACGGCGCCATCGCTCTGAAAGCGCGCCAACATCTGCCGGATCTCGTATGCGAACCAGGCAGGATGGACCTGACGCATCTGCATCTCTGGTCCGTCCAGATCGTCACCTGGGTAGCCGACGGTCTTGCCCAGCACCTCGGACCAGATCTGAGCGAGCATGGGGCCGGTCCACGCGTCCGGGCCGACGAGGTCGTACACCGCGCTCGGCAGGGGGGTAGTCGCATGCTCTCGACGGAGGAGCTCGATCACGGCAGCGTCGGAGACGTCACGGGCATCGACGATGGATACCCCGAGATGACCCAATGCGATCGGATAGATGCCACCTCCCACCAGAGCGCCCTTCAGCGCTGCGTCGTTTTGGGCAAAGTACGTTGGACGCAGTATGGTGGCGGGCAGCTCAGCCTGCTCGATCATGCGTTCGGCCGCGAACTTCGCGTTGAGGTGGGCTACGTCGCTGAAGTCACCGCCGCAATAGACGGACACGTAAACGATCCCCGTCACCCCCGCCTCTCGTGCCAGGCCCAGCGTAAGTAGGGTGCCAGTCAACTCCTCGGCCATGACGGCACTGAGCAGAAACATCGTGCTCACCCCGGTCAAAGCGCTCCGGAGGGCGTCGACGTCGAGCAGGTCTCCTCTGACAGGCGTGACCCCCTCGGGAAAGTGGGCCTCTTCCGGTGATCGGGTCAGTGCCCGTACCGGGACGCCAGCCTCCACCAGACCCTCGACCACCATGGAGCCTACGAGCCCGGTTGCTCCCGTCACCAATACTGTCATCAGTCAACCCTTCTGTGACGGCGCGCCTGCCACGGAGACCAGGCAAGGCACCTGTTTTTCGTCCTTTGACAACTAAGACGAAACCGGACGGACGAATGTGACAGCCCGACCCAAACTCGCTTCTTCGACGTGGCCCCACGCGCCATACTCGGCGCTTGGGTCGTCCGTGGAGAGCCTCACCCGTCGAAGCGACCGAACGCAGATTGTTCCCGTTCTGCCTCGGTAATCTGGCCGCGGATTATGGCGCGGGACCCCAATGGGACGCACGAGCGCCGAGCCGTCTCGATATGGGCCAATTCTGGTTGTAGCTACTAGGTCTTTGGGGCCGGATCATAACGGAGGTTCGGTTCGCCATTGTGGGCCAGGCCCGCTCAGGCTGTCAGCCTCACCTCATGATGCTGCACATCTGCCAACACGCTCAGTCAAGATTGGCCTTGGCCTTTTCGAGGTCGATGTGGCGAGCGGTAAATGCGTCCCTCAACCCCGACGGGAAGCCCTAGATCCTTTCGTCCCGTGGACGCGGGCGTAGGCTCGATGGTGATGGCAGTACTGGAGGCTGAGCCGATCGTGGTTATGGCTGGTTCGTGGTGTGGCCCGGAGGGGTGCGGTTCTCGGAGGTCTCGGGATCGCTAAAGACAACTCCCAGTCGATGACGGGTTCAGTGCGCTGGTGGGACATGCGCCCGGCAAAAGGCGGGCAAGCGAAGACGTACACGTGTCCGATCTGCCACCGTTTGCTACTGGCGATGAATCCCAACACGCTGCTGTATCCCGAGGGCGACGACGCACGTCGCCGTCATGCTCATACCGCCTGCGTCGTAACGCAGCGGAAAAGCGGCAACCTGTTGACCAAAGCGGAGTGGGAACGGTCTCAGCAGCCGCCACAATCTGCCGGGCGATCGTGGTGGCGCAGACTGTTCGACTCGCGCCAGGCGGACTAGAGCAGTGCTAGGTGGCTGCGTCGTAAAACGATATCAGGGCCCCCGCAGTGGGCACGGGACGCCGCGGGAGAATGTCGGGCCGCGCTGGAATGATATGCGTGCTGCATCTGTGTTGTAGTAGAAGCAGAATTGGCGTGGGCCAACGGTTCGGTAACCGTCGTTCGGCTCGCCTCTGCTGGGGCGTGCGGTCCAACGCGGGCGTGCGCGGATGAGACAATCTGTCGTCATGGGTTCAACGATCGACGAACCCTCGGCGATGCCCGACTTCGATCAGCGACTACTGTCGTTATGCGACGAGATCTGGACGGCGGAAGCGAGGAAGCACGGAGCCCTCCTGTACCTCGCCGCGTTCACCGGCTTCGGGACCGAACCGGCCTACGAGACGCTCAACGCGCTTCGAAGCATCCGAGCTGACCGGGATACCATCGAGAATCTCGGCCTGTTGTCGTCCGTCTCTCCCCTGATCAGGCATCTCGAGGACTCCCTCGGGGAGCCTCCCGGCGTGACCCATTTCGAGGACGACGAGCAATGAAGCGGCTTCGGCGCGTTACGCCATGAAGCTAGCCATGGACCTGGCGCTCTCGCTCCGCACTTACTCGCTTCGATCCGTATCCCGTGGTCTACGCCCGCGGCAGTGTCGGAAACGCCCCGAAGTAGGTGACCACAATGCCCGCCTTCGGCGTCTTGTGCTGGACCTTCGCAGGATTCGGACGGTCTCCTCGTAACTTGCCCCTGGCGGGGTCGGTCACCAAAGCGGTGGACCGCGTGGACTTGCTCTGCGTGGTGCGCCCTCGGTACGTCGGTCTGATGAGCCCCTCAACGACCGGCTCTGTCGCTGGCGGGCACTGGTCGGGCTCTCCCAAACACCGATCGATGGGATCATGAGCGGACAAAGCCGGTGACGCAACGAGGCGAAAGGCGGAGGCTACCAACGACATACTACCTCTTGCCCTATGAAAGGCACGCCGCCGCTGCCATATTGCGAAAGCAGCGCGATCACCCCGAAAGTAAGGTGGTCAAACAGCTGCAGGAAAGATTGGCCCTGAGGGCATTATGCTTAACACTGCCTCCAACAGGGACGGCATTTTGGCGGCACTGCCTGCCTCATGACCGGGGGAGTCCTAATTGCCTCCCGAGCCAACGGACCGGGTCTGATCGCGTTCGACCTGCTTCTATTTCTCGGGCCTTGCTCCCTGCTACTTTCATCGGTACGCGCCCGACAGCGGAAGCGAGCAGCTCGAGAGTTCCAGGCAAGGGGTGGCCACACCTCGAGCAATCTGGGGTAGAGCGAGAACAAGTCGACCAGTTCGCCGACGGGCCCGGCTATCCAGCTCGGTTATGAAGCCGACAACAACCCGGGTAGTGTACCGACGCAGGGCGGTCACTAGCCGAAAGCAGTCTCAGATTTGTTCCGTGATGGTGGGTGCACTCTCTGCAGCAGAGCACCAGTAAATACGTGTTGAGAGAGTTGCCAGAGAGTAGGTCCCGCTAGCAGTAGTGTGCCAGCGACTCGGGCTCTCGAACAGACTGATCCGAGAGGGCCCTGCAGCCCGAGTCGCCGGACCGCCGATTGGAGCACGGGGGGGCTCCCTCGAACCGGCGCCTCGGAACGCCCCATAAATGGACATCTCGTTCGGACCTGTGAAGTCAGCGGCGTATTGGTCGAGCGCGCCCGAATCGGCAGGGTTATCGCGGCAGAGCCTGGGGTAGCTGTAGTGGCGCGGGCTGGTACAGAACATGAGGCTCAGGCGGGAGGGGTCCGGCACTGCCGTCCGGTGAGCGGGAACGGGCCTTGAGGACTGTGGCTTCCGGGAGGTGTCGAGGCGAGCGAGCGCGTGGACCTGAGTAGGCTCGTCGGATGGGCCCGGCGATGGAGGATATCCACGACGCTGACACGGTCTGGCGCTTCGACCGGGAGTTCCTGACCTCGAGGTGGGTTTGCCTGTGGGGCCGAGGTTGCCACGGGATCGGTCCGGAGCCGGCGGCGCATCTGGGCCTCGGGTGCTGCTCCATCGGTGCCGACCTGGGCGATGTAGACGAAGCCCGGATGATCTCCGCACTTGCTGCCACGTTGGACCCCGACCGCTTCGAGCGCCACGCCGAGGCAAGCGAGGATGGCATCTTTAGCGATGGCGCCCGTACCCACACCCGCGTAGTCGATGGGGCCTGCATCTTCCTCAACCGACCCGGGTTCGTCGGCGGCGCCGGCTGCGCGCTGCACCTGGCCGCGATCGACGCGGGCGAGTCACCCATTGATTGGAAGCCTTCGGTGTGCTGGCAGCTGCCCATCAAGGTGGACTGGGAGGCGGGTGCGGACGGTACCGAGGTGGCGACGGTGCGCCGCTGGACGCGCCGCGATTGGGGGGCAGAGGGCGAGACAATGGCCTGGTGCTGCACCGAGGGCTCTTTGGCATACGTGGGCGAACATCAGGTAATCGACTCGCTGGGCGCGGAGTTGGAGGCGGTCGTCGGCACCGAGGTCTACGTCGAGCTGCGCCACCGGGTTATGGGGCAGTAGCCGCCCCATCACTGGTCGCGTTCTGCCTGGGCCCCGCAAGCTGTAACGAGAATCGCGCCGGTTGATCCTGATCGCGTCAAACGACGGAGGGGATCGGCAATGTTCATCTCATCGTGTCAGGCGGGACAGAACGTGCAGCATTGGGTCTGCCAGCCCCTAGTTGGAGGAGTACATCCTTGGCGATCTCGGAACTCAAGTCGGAAACGCTGCTATCCCTCGGCGTCGGCACAGAACGCCGGGGCGCTCGGAACAATACGTGCACTAGATATGTACTGTACATCAACCGAAAATGGCCCACGTCAGAGCCCGTAGCCGTCGATCTGCACGGATTCTCGTTGTAACTACAGCCTTTTTCAGCGACACATAATGGGACGATATGCGTACCTCGATGGACGCGCTCACGAACCGCTCCGCGCCCTGGGCGGAGTTTGGGCGGCCTGTAGGTACTGGGGCGAGTTCGGGTCGAGGATGACGGTCGCGTTCTTGACTTGGACCAGTCCTTGGCCGCCGGGATGAGGAAAGTCGGGCTCGCCGTCGGACTGGATGCACCCGGCGTACTTAAGCGCCTCGGCATTGGCCGCTGCCTCTTCGGCCGGCGTCTGCGGCCCGAGGTTGGGCAGGTCCTTTTTGCAGGCCCCTTGAGCCGCGTGGCAATGCGGTGGCTGGGGGCTGAGATCGCTGTTCCCGCTGCTGAAGTTGGGCATGCCGTTCGACCCGAGGCTCGGTTGGGGAAGTCGGTGAGCCCGTGCGAGCGCATGCACCCGGCGTAGTTCACCGCCTTGGCCTCCAACGACGCTGACGCGGCGGAGCTTGAACAGCCGGAGGGCGAACAGCCGGAGCTCACGGAAAGCCAGACCTGAGCAACCCACTGGGCGCGACGAGGTGTCCCGCATCACGAACGGCAGCGGGCCCGCAAGCGCATCGTGCGGATGCACGTGCATCATCCAAGAGCCGTGAGCCGACCTCGGCGATGGCTGTGAACGAACCCGGTTTGGGCTCATGTGCCGATGGCAAGGGCGAGGAGGGTATTGACCGCAGTTTCGAACGGACGGCTACTCCGAAGTACCTGGGAGAGTAGAAGTCCTCCTTCGAGCGTGGCGAGCAGAGTAGTGGCGAGGTCGTCCGGGTCGATGTCGGACGGGAGCTTCCCGTCGGCATGTAGGGATCGCAGTCCATCGCCGATGGCGGCTGCCCACTGATCGAACCCTGCCGCGATGAGCGCTCGGGCCTCGGGGTCACTCTCGGCCAGTTGACCAACGAGCGAGCCAAGTGGGCAGCCCCCCTTTGCTTTGGTGCGCTTCGCTGCGGTGATCACCATGTTCCGCCAGGCTTCGACTCCGTTCGCGCTGCCGAGCGCGTGCCGCTGGTGATTGACGATGGTGTCGGCTTGGTAGTCGATGACCGCCTGCACGAGTTCGTTCTTGTCGGGGAAGTAGTGGTACATCTGAGAGCCGCTGACTTCCGCCGCCACCTTGACGTCTTCCAAGGTGGTCGCTGCGACCCCGCGCTCGTGGATCAAGGCGGCGGCCTTCTCCACTATTCGTGCTCGGGTGCGTTCACCCTTGGGGGTGAGCCTCGGCCGGACGCTGGTGTCGTTGACCATGCCGCCCATGCTAGCAGGATTTTGAGTTTGACAGCCCAGTCCGGCTGTGTCATAGTGAGTTGCACAACCCAGTTTTACAAGAGAGGACAAAACAACGAATGACTGACTTAAAAGGCAAGACAGCTCTGGTAACGGGCTCGACGAGCGGAATCGGCAAGGCTACGGCCATCGCCTTGGCCGCTCGCGGCGCTCACGTACTGGTAGTCGGGCGCAACGAACAACGAGCCAAAGACGTGGTCGCCGAGATCGAGGACAGCGGCGGTAGCGCATCGTTCAGGCTCACCACGTTGGGCGACCTCGAATCGGCCCAGGAGCTGGTCGAGTGGGCCACTGAGGCAGGCGACGGTCACGTCGACATCCTCATCAACAACGCTGGCGTCGCCTTGCTCGGACCAAGCAACGCAGCCACCGAAGCACAGTTCGACGAGACCTTTGCACTTAACGTCAAGGTTCCGTTCTTCCTCGTCGCGTCACTGGCACCAGCCATGGCCGAACGCGGATGGGGTTCGATCGTCAACGTCTCCACGATGGTCGCGAGCTTTGGACAGGCCGGCATGGCTATGTATGGCGCCAGCCGAGCGGCTCTCGAACTGTTGACTAAGGCCTGGGCCGCCGAATACGGCGCTCGTGGTGTTCGGGTCAATGCCGTTGCTCCCGGTCCGACGCGCACCCCGATGATGGAAGGTGTCCCCGACGAGATGGTGAACCAGCTCGCAGCACTAGCACCAGCAGGTCGCGTAGCTCAGCCCGAGGAACTTGCTGCGGCGATCGTCTTCCTCGCAAGTGATGATGCCAGCTTCGTCCACGGCGTCACTCTTGCAGTCGACGGGGGCCGAGTAGCGACGTAACGCCTGTCGGCGGTGACGTTTAAGAGTGAAGACCTAGAACACAGATCACAACTAACAACTGAGGAGTACCCGCATGAGCGCATACGTAATTGTCGAATTCACCGTCAAGGACCCGGATGTTTATCGTGAGAAATACGGCCCCAACGCCGGGCGGACGGCCAAAGAGCACGGAGGCGAGGTTCTCGCCAACAGCAACTGGGAGATCCTGCACGGCGATGGCTCGCTCACTTCAGGGGCACTCATGCGGTTTCCCGACCATGAGACGGCCATCAAGTGGTACAACTCGCCTGAATATCAGCAGCTGATCGATGTCCGAAGTGTCGCGATGGATGCCCGCTTCAGCTTGCTCGACGGCCTCCCTAGCTGATCGAGGTGGCTCCAGATCCCAATAGCAACCCGGGAGAACCGGTGGACGCAACCCGGCAAGAGCTGTCCTGCCTGACTAGGCCCACAGAAAACCAGAGGAAATACCAATGAAGACACTCCCAGGAAAGACGGTACTCATCACGGGCGCCAACGTCGGGATCGGCAAGGACGTGGCCCGGCAACTGGCATTACGTCCCGAGATGACCCGCATCTACCTGGCGTGCCGGAACCGAGAGCGGGCGATAGCGGCAAAGGCCGAGCTCGAAGCGGAGACCGGCCGGCGCATCTTCGACATCGTTCTCATGGACGTTGCCGATCCGGGCTCGGTCCGCGCCGGCCTGGCGGGCATCAACGGATCGCTCGACGCGCTGGTCATGAACGCTGGTCGAATCGGCGGCAATTCGATGGACATGACTGCTGACGGGGTCACTAACTTGTTCGCGACAAGGCGCACTGTGGCGAGCCCGCTAGCAGCACCGGGTTGTGCCGCAAGCACGGCTGGCTAGTTCCCAGGGACGAGCGAGCGAAACGAGGCAAAGCGGCGTCCTCGCCGCCCGTCTTCCCGCTGCTGGGCGCGTGGAGTAGTGAAGCCGCTTGCCGCCAGCCCGAGGCGGAGGGAGTCCGGTTCTTCCCGCGTGCAGCGGGAGCGCTGGCCAAGCTCGACGTCGCGGCTGCTAAGGCGGTCAGCGCCACCTGCCCTTTGCGGGAGGCCTGCCTCGAGTACGCGCTACCGCTCCCTGATCTGCAAGGAACGTGGGCCGGGACGACACCCCGGGAGCGTACGGCGCTACGCGCTGCCAAGCGACGGAGAGCGGCCTAGGTCGCTCCCGCGCTAATGCACCTAATGTCTCACCGAGATGAAGAGCAACGCGCCATTGGATTGGCTGCTCGGATCGCTCTCCGCGCTCGTCTTCGTCGGTGTCATCGCTGGCGTAGCGACCTTTCTTAATCTCCACCCCCCGAAGCCTCCACCTGGGTGGCTCGACAGACTTGCTCCACGTCGGCTGAGGCTGGTTGGAGCGATCGTCCTCGGTGTTTTGGTTCTTTTGCTGCCGACCCTTCTGGGGTTGTTCACAGGACTGGCACACCTCTCGCTTTCGTATCGCGTCTTGACATTTGCGGGCTGGCTGGTTGTGGCTGCCGTTGTTGGCTTAGTGACCGCCCGGGCCGACGACCACATGCATTCCTTACTCGGTCGTCCGACTCTTATTGCCTTTCGTCGGACCGACAAGGAACAGAGGGATCGGCTCGCAGCGCGAGCTGAACGGTCGGAACGAGCGCAGGCCGTACAGCAATCGTTGCGGGAGGAGCGTCGCGAGCGGGATCGCGAAGCTGCGCACTAGAGACTGTCGCTTTTTGAACCTCAACTGCCGACGAGGCAAGAGGACTTTGCACTCCTGGTACCGCCCAACGGTTTGCAACGGCTCTCAGGGCGTCTGTGACCTGCGGTTTTAGCCCATTACGGGCCTAGAGATTGCATCGTCTTGCGACTACTCTGCCAGGCGGTGGACTCCATATACCTGGTCATCAGCTTCCTGATGGGGCTCAGCTCATGGCTAGGGCTAGGGATAAACGTCACCATTTGGACGCCGGGAGTCAACGTGATACCAGGCTCGCACACCGGGTTCACGCTTGGGCCTCCAAGCCAAGGCGTTAGCTTCCAATACAACGGCATCTTTACCTGCCTCAGCCCCGCTCAAAGCCCCATGTGCTCACAGATGTTCATCCCCCCGAACGCAGGCCAACCGGCCACGACGACTACGAGCTAGCGGCGCCTAGGTCGATCCAGCAGCTGCGAGGCGTGCCGCTGGCAGGCATCGACGTAGTGCCACCGGCCAGTGAACTCTGCTAATACCCACCCCGAGGCGACCAGTGGCTCCGGGCACTCGGTCGGCTTGCCGTGCTCGTCGCGTATACAAACCTGTGGCAAACGCCCCTCCGAGGCTGCCAGGCGCTTCCGTAGTCCTCCACGACGGGGGGATGGTACTGGGGGAGTGGGACGGCTAAGAGCGGTCCTCACCGCTGCTCCCTGAACCAATGTCGTCTGGCGGGCGGAGTGGCAGTCTCGTCTCTGTACTCCCGCACCGTTCGGTTGACGACTGGTTTCGCGAGGACTGCCGTGGAGCGCCAGACGTCCTCGTCAAAGCGCGCAAGAGGCTCGCCCCAAAGGGCCAAAACCGTCTTGTCGCCTACCCCTTCCGCAAAGGTGTCGGTAACCGTCACCCTGACGGGGTGCTGTCGGAGGCTTCTTGTTAGGTTGTACGTCGGAGGCGACATCTCGGCAGAAGACCCGTCAGCCCACTGAGCAACGGTCTTGCGAACCTCGACGAGAAGGAGCGTCGATTCTCCCGGTCGCAGGATCAGTTGTTGTCCCGTTGGTCGCGTGCGGTCAAACTCAGCCAGCTTGCTGAGACTGGGGAGTTGCGGTGTCGATTCGACCGCTAGAACGCCGGCGGGTACTTCGATCACGCCGGTTGACTTCCCCTCGTTGACTGCTTCGAACCAGCCCGCCAGCGCGACCTCCGCTGCCGGGAACCGTGACAAGTCAAAGTCCGTCCCGGGCTCCAATGGAATGAGCCACGCCGCCTGGTGCTCCTCGGGCGCCCGCGCCAAAAACGTTACTCGTGGCGCAGCCTCGTCTATTCTGGCCCAAGTCGCCTCTCGGGTGTCCTGTTCGGCCACTTTGAGCGCGTCCCTGGTTAGCTTCATCTGTCTGGTTGCGATGTAAGCCAGCGCGACCGTGACGGCGGCCAGGGCCAGCGTCGCCCAGGCGGTGATGTCATCGACCAGGCTGGGTGGATTGCTGGCTACCGCCGTCCAGAGGGCTACGTCGGCCACACCCAGAGGCTACGCGGCCAGGCGACCCCGTTTCGGGGACCGTGGTCGCTACTGTTGGGCCCTCGGACGAGGGACCGTTCCGTGGCCCCCCAGCCGGCGGTGGTCCCTCGGCCGTTAATCAGGTTCCGCGTCGGCCATAGCCTCGACGGCTTGCTGTGCCGCCTCGAGTGTCCAGAAGTGCTCCGACATGTCCTCAGTGAGGAACCTTATGTAGTAGAGGCCCGCCTGCCCTTCGGGCTGGCGTTTCTTCTCAAGGGCGGCGACGATGCTCCCAGCCCTGTCGTATAAGGCCCACGTGTCGGACCCGGTCTGAACCCATTTGGGTTGCACGGGTTCAACGATACGACGTGAGCGGATTTCGCAGTCGCCAGCGTGCCACCCGGAGAGCGGGCCCTTTGCTGGCAGTTTGCTGGCAGTGCGGGCCATTGGCCTAGGGTGCCGATCAGAGAAACCATCGATGACCTGCGCTTTAGAGCTCCGGGGGCAGGGCTCGAACCTGCAAGCATCCGGATCCAAAGTCACATCACGACCGTCGCCCGCGATGGCCAAATATGGCTTGAGCTGCTCTTTCGCGAGCGGTTCGGCTGCCCTGGAGGCCCGTTTGGGCAACAGCTGACGCCAGTTGTTGTCCAAAAAGTTGTCCAAACGCGACCCTCTCGCCGAGACCAATTTGAGGCGCACGAGGCGTGCGACGTGGCCTCGGCGGCTTGAGTGGTCGAGCTGGCCTATAGCACCGTCCGGATTGGCCCGACCCTCGTGCGGCCGTCGTGAGGCCGGGCGGCCGACGTCACGGCTGAGGCCTTGCGCGTCTGGCAGGACCGTAGCCAGGAGGCGACTGGCGAGGACTCGCGAGTCGCCCTATGAATCAGCTGGATGGCGTCGGTGAGCAATTGTCAATAGTTGTGGATGAGATTTCTGCTCAGGCTGCGACGGACCCGTTCTCGGTGTTGATGTTGTCGGTTTCTGATGGCCTCCTTTCTTGCAGTTTGCCGTCGATGAAGGTGGCGCCGGCTCGCACCAGCGGGACGAGCTCGGGGGCAGCTATCTTGTGCCAGCGGGCTTGGGCGGCGTCTAACAGCTTGTAAGCCATCGCCAGTGCCGCCCTGCGTGAGCCGGCACCCCGGGTGACCCTGGTCCTGAGACGGACCGTCGAGAAGGTCGACTCGATCGGGTTACTGGTCCGCAAGTGCACCCAATGCTCTTTGGGGAAGTCATAGAAGGCGAGCAGGGTGTCGAGGTCGTCCATTACCTTGGCGGTGGCCTTGGGGAAGCCGGAGAAGGTGTCGGCGAAGGACTTGGCCGCAGTCAGGGCCCCCGTGCGGCTGCCGGCATTGTAGATGGCCTGGATAGCGGATTTGGCTTGCGACTGAAGGCGTTTTGGTAGCGCGTCAACTACGTTCGCAGTCTTGTGCACCCAACACCTCTGTTCTTTGGTCGTCGGGAAGACGTCTCTGAGGGCGGCCCAGAAGCCGAGGGCCCCGTCGCCCACGGCGAGGACGGGGCCGGACAGGCCCCGCTCGCGGAGGCTGCGCAGCAGGGCGGCCCACGACTCCTTCGACTCCCGGTAGCCCCCGGCCAGGGCGACGAGCTCTTTGGCGCCGTCGGGGCGGACGCCGACGATGACCAAGCAGCACAGCCGGTCCTCCTCGAGGCGCACGTTGAAGTGCACCCCGTCTACCCACCAGTACACGTAGTCGGTGCCAGACAGGTCCCGGCCGGCCCAGCGCTCGCGCTCGTCCTGCCAGGACTCGGTGAGCCGGGCGACCGTCGAGGCCGACAGCCCCGCCCCGGAGCCGAAGAACTCGCCGAGGGCGGGGGCGAAGTCACCCGTGGACAGGCCCCGGAGGTACAGCACGGGCAGTACCTCGGTCACCTTGGGGGACTTGCGCATGTAGGCGGGCAGGATGACCGAGCGGTAATGCTGGCCTTCTCGGCGGTCGTCGACCCTGGGGGCTTTCACCTCGACCATGCCGGCACCGGTGGTGACCTGTCTCTCCTTGGCGTAGCCGTTGCCGACGACCAGGCGCTTGCCGGTGCCGTCGAGCTGGTCGGCATGGGCGTCCAGGTAGGCCTGGCGCTCGACCAGCAGCGCCAGCTTGAGCATCTCTTGGGCAGCCAGGCGGCACAGCTCGTCCAGGCCGACAGTTGTGGGTGCTTGCTCCACGCGTGCGGAAGCATCTTGTACTAGCTTCAACATTGGCGTACTCCTCCCCGCCGGTCTCACCCGGCGGACTTGTTGTTTGGTCAACTTGGAGGGTACGTCACTGCCTTGAGCAGATCGAGCATCCACAACTTCTGGTTATAACTCGGCGTCGGTGCCGAATAATCGATCGCTGGCAGGTCACGCGGCCTGCTTGTACTCGTGGATGAGCCCGCCGAGCACGTCATGCCGCAAGACGGGCGAGCCGGCGTCGAACGCCGGGCTGATCAATGGCCCGTCCGGACATCGCTGACCGAGCGACCGGTGTGGCCGATGCCCGTTGTAGTGGGCGAGGTATTCGGTGAGCACCGCCTCCAGGTGACCGCGCCCGAAGATGACCATGTGGTCCAAGCATTCTCGACGCAGGGTGCCGACGACCCTTTCGCAGATCGCGTTCGCATCTGGCGCCCACACGGGCGTGCGGATGATCTCCATACCTTCGGAGGCGAACACCACGTCGAAGCTGGTGGTGAACTAACGCTCAAGCGGGGAGGGAGGGTCGGAGGTTCCTAGGTCCCCGGGCCCTCCCTGCCACATCTAAAGATCCCGGCAGTGCGGTCACTCTTCAAATATGATCGGCACAACTGGCACGCTGCTTGGGCGGCAACGCCATACAAAGACTACCCCTAGCCTCCTCTCAGCCCTCAGAAAAGGACTGCACCTCCGAGGTCGGCCCTTCTCTCAGCCTTGAGGAACGTGTTGAAGCGAGGGCAAGAATCGTGCGTTGGGCCCATGTCGTGCAAGCAGTCATCCGGGCCTAATGCGCTGCGTCGGGGTGACCCGCAGGGCACGGTCGACGGCATTTACATTACTGAGCTTGGACCCCGACAGGGCTACACATCTCGAAGTTGCATTACCGAGCGCTCCCCCATACGTACGAGACAGTCTGTTCCAGCCTCGTTTGGCGGAGGAATACCAAGTGTGCAGCAACGTTCTCCTCCGTGTACGAGGACTCCAGGCGAAGATGCATCGACAACATTGCGTCATATGCCCGCGTCAACCCAGCGGAGCGCCTCCTCGGCGTAGCGGACGGCTTCGACGGGATCTCCCATGTACTCCCCCGCCGGAGGAGGTACGCCAGTACTCCTGCTATTAGGCCTGTCACCCAGGCGACGGGACATCTCGAGGCCCTCTTGCATAATTGCCGCTCCGAGCTGCAACTCCGGTGCCGGAACGAGGTGCCGTGGAGTCGGGCGGGCTCCGCGAGGTCACTCGTCGACGTTGGACGTAACGCTCTCCGCGAAAGGGATGGCCTCCCCCCATTCCACGATCATCTCTTCACATATGACCTCCTCGAATTTCCTAAATGGCTCGTTGCTCTTGTGGACCTCGAAAGCCTCTGAGCCTGTGTAGGTCTCGTAGACGTACACCACGTCAGGTTCCGGGCTCGTCCACACGTCGAACCGCAATGTGCCGGGCTCTGTGTCCTTTGCCACCTTGGCGTCCCATCGCAGGAACTCTAAGAACTCGGACCTCATCCCGGGTTTGACCACGAACTTGACGAGTGCTCCGTACATCAGGACCTCCCCGTCTCTTGGTGTGCCGCGGGCATCCTCTGCCGCTCAGTGTGGACCTGGACGAACAGGGCCCGCAAGGACATTCACACCTCCGGCGGTACTCCCGGCTGTCGCAAACACTTCCCCGCGGGCACAGCCACACTCCAGAGGGGACCCAAATGGGCCTGTGCTCCTCTATGTAGCTTCGCGCCAACTAAGGACAGGTAAGGGGACCGCTTGTGCGCATCTGCTGGTGATGGCGAGGTTCAAGCACTACGGGGCCTTCATCGACGTTGCTCCTACTGCCACTCACTGTCCACTTCGCAGGTTCGTGACGCAGCAGGCTAACGAGCCCGCCTCCCGAGGGAGCTCCGCTCCTCGCAGGGTCGAGACACTTCACTGACGAGCTGGACCGGACCAATTTCGAGAATGTCGATCGTTTGACGGCGAAGCTGAACGTGGAGGTTGCGGTCGCCAGTTTGGGTCGCGGGCGGCTGGGATCGCATCCTGAATGGAATCTCGGATCCGGGATCCGAGTTTCTGGAAGCCAAGCGCACGCTTTGTTTCTTCGAGAAGTTGTTCCTCGGTTCGCAGCAAAGTGTCGGACTCGATCCAGCGGATAACGCTGACCAGCTCGGCTTTGGAGTACTCGGCGATGTTGGCCCGACGGTCCCCGACCGGGCACGGTCCGCCGCGGCTTGCTTGGGGTGTTTCGGTGCGAGGGCCAGGAGGCGACTCGTTGCATCGCGAGGCGGCCAGGGCTCCTGTGGTTCTAAGGGGTACCCCCGATGGGTCCAGGTTGGGCCCACTCGCTGGAACCCGGTAGCCGTCTTGGCGTGCATCGGCCGCTTCAACAGCCCGCTGGTAGGCGTCGAGCGCACGGTCGATCTCCGCTTCGCGCCGATGGAACCACTCCTGGGACCAGATGCGGTGGAATCGCCAGCCGAGGCGCTCCAGGTGCTCCTGGCGTAGCCGGTCACGGTCGCGGGCCGTGGCCGAAGAGTGGTAGGTCGCGCCGTCGCACTCGATGGCGAGCACCATCTGGCCAGGCCGGCTGGGATGCTGGGCGGCGAAGTCGATCCAGTAGCCGGAGCAGCCGTACTGGGCGACTAAGCGGGATCCCTGCCTGCGCTGAGCTGGTCTTCGACGTCGCGTTCGAAGGGATTTAGGTCCGGCTTGGCCTTGGCGACATCGCCGAGGTTGTTGCCCCCAGACTCGGCGTAGGCGAGGTAGCGCGCACAGCATCTGGGCGCCGTCGGAATGGAGCTTGTCAGGATCCATGTCCGCGGCGGAGAACGATGACACCACCGTCATCCGCGATCGGGCCCGTGGTGATGGCGACGTTGAAGCGCCGCTCGCCGCCCTCGTTGTTGATCGGGCCGAAGCGGTAGAGCATCCGCCCGTCGGAGTCTTGCCGTACCCGATGGTCAGGATGATGGCGTCGCGCTCGTCACCTTGGACCCGTTCGAGGTTCTTGACGAAGAAGGGCTCCTTGAGCGCCTGCATCGATGCATTCGCCGGCGATGAAGTGCGTCGAGCTCGTCGTCGTCAGCTTCGGGCTCGGCGCAGAGCTTCCTCGATGCGGTTGGCGTGCTTGATGCCCATGGCGATGACGCCCAGCGACTGCGTCCGGCCGCGACCGGGCATGCTCGGCGACCAGTTCGACCACCTCGCAGCACTTCGTCGGCGACCGAGTCCTCCTGGCCGGCCCGGCCCGGGCCGGAACGGCACCAGGACATGGCGCAGGCAATCCGTCCCCGGCCACGCCCGGGAAGGTGGTCAGGGACCAGTCGTATAGGTAGGGCTGGGCGTTGGAGAAGGTGATCAGCCGCTCGTCCTGCGAGCGGTAATGCCAGCCCAGCGTCGCGTACCCTTCGGCGGGGGCAGCAGGGCTCCCATGGCGTCCAAGATCGACTCCATGTTCTCGGTGCCAGCGTAGGCTGAGAGCTCCTCGGCTCCACATCCTCGTCGTCTTCACCCCCGCCTGACGACGCAGCGAAGAAACTGGTCGGCGGCAACTGGTGGGGGTCTCCGGCCACCACCGCCCGTTCGGCTCGCATAAGGCCCCTACCGCGTCCGCCGGCGTCACTTGGGACGCCTCGTCGAAGATGACCACGTCGAAGCAGGCTCTGGGCGGGCAGAAGCTGGGACACCACCAGCGGGCTCATGGCCCAGCAGGGCTTGAGCGCGCCCAGCACATTTGGGGCCATCTGGAACAGCTCCCGGACCGGCAAGTGCCCCCGCTTGAGGCGGGACTGATGCTCGATGACGTCCGACTCCTTCGGGTACTGGTCTCGCATACTGGTGGCGTGCTCGGCCACCGCCCGACGGACCCGAGCGGGAGCAGTGCCGACATGCCGGCTGTCGGAATACCGGTACTCGCCAACGACGCGACTGTGAGTTTGACCGTCGAAGGCCCCAATCGACGGGTCATCCACGGAGACCTCGGCCAGGATGGAACTTAGCCACACATGGGTGAAACAGTCTTTGGCTTGATCGACGGTGAGGTTCCGGGATGTCATCTCGCCCAGTAGCGGGCCCAATCCAGCGGCAGCCAGCCGAGTGCGCAGGGCATGGACCTCCGGCAGCCGGTAAAGGGTGGAACTATCATTTCGGAGCCTCTGCAAGAAGCCCTCGACTTCTTCGATCGTCCATCCCGCCAGTTCGGGTCGGGCAGTCCGCTCAGCGACGGACCGAAGCTCGGCGCAAAGCTGAAAGTACCCGCCCTCCACACCGCTCAGCTCGGCGGGTAGACGAGGCAGTCCGTCGTCTGACGCTAGATCCTTCCAGGACTCTGCGATTACCGCTGCACTATTTACCGTGGCGTGGAGCTGGCGCGGTGTCGGCTTTCGGCCACGCCAATGGCTGAGAACCGCCTTCCGGGCCTGCCTGTAGGAGCGGTTGCCGATGACCGCTCCGGTGCGCCCGAAAAAGACTGCTCGTAGCGGGAGCCATGGCAGTCCCCAGCTCCCCCAGTGGCAAGGTAAAGATGCTGTCTTCGAAGACCTCGAGGATGGCCGCCAAGTCCTTCCAGAGGCGGATGGTTCGATCCCATTCCGAGACGGCTGGCGCCAAAACAAGTCCGCAATCGCGACATGCTTTCCAGAAGCGATTTCGGTTTTCGGGCAGGATGCGAGTACCAAGCCCATTGATAGCGTTCAGCGCCTGCATGGCCGCTTCGGACGAGGTGATCGAGCCCACGTCCAGGGCGGGACCCCAGGGGCTCTCGTTCCCGAGCGCGAAGCCGTACCCGGCCAGGTTCTCCACGTCAGCCAGTGACTGGCGGAAGGTAGGGGCGTCCTGACGGGCTAGTACGGAAGAACCCAGCCGCTGCTGCGAGGTGGCCGATGACGGGATGGCCGTCAGCCGGACGAGGACATCGTAGACGCTGACATCCCACGGGTCTCGCCTGCGATGCAAGGCCTCGTTGTGTTTCACCAAAACGTCACGCCGTCTTGCCAGGTTTTGCTGGAGTTCCAACATGTCGGGCTTCGGGAAGGTGCTCGCCGAGTGCAGCGCTCGCGCCAGGTCGGCCGCCAGTTTCCGTTTCGAGCTAGCCCCTTCGTGCAGATCCAATACCAGATCACCGAGCCCGACGCGCTTAAGTCGGTCCAGCACAGCGTCGATCGCGGCACGCTTCTCGGATACGAATAAGATGCGTTTGCCGCGGGCCGCCAGCGTGGCGATCAGGTTGGCAATCGTCTGGCTCTTGCCGGTTCCGGGCGGCCCCTCCACCACCAAGTCTGCCCCGCCCACTGCGGCATTGATGACGTAGGACTGGCTGGCGTCAGCGTCCAGGACGAGGAACTCGTCTTGGGGTGGCACTCGGTCCGGTTCGGAGATGGAGGTGCCCGAGTGACAGTCCCGTACCGCGGTGCGGGCCCCTTCGACTCCGGCCAGAGCGCAGATCAACTCCGATTTCACGAGCGCGTCCTGGGCGTTCTCAAGGTCGAGCACCATGGGCAGGCGCGCATAAGAGAAGTTGCCGATGACCACCCTGGGCGTCACCGAGAACTCAGCCACGTCAGCGGCGGCCTTAGTAAGCCGCTCGAAAAGGTCGGCGGCATCGGGAGGTTCAGCATCCTCGTTCAGCAACTCCAACACCTCCCCCTCCTTCACATCCACGCTGTACTGCGACTTGAGCAAGTGAAGAAGCGTGGGGTTGATCTCCCATTCGCCGGGCAGGCTGAGATCGAAGTCCTCACCAGCGCCACCACGAGAGGACAGCGCCGCCTGGCGGAGAAGTACGGGCGCCGCAGGAGTCGCCGTCGTATTTGGGTTGTTCCAGGTGGCCATTCCCCATGCCAGGAACAGTGTGTGGATACCCCGCTCCTCCATGTTCTCGGTGGCCTTGGCCCTGACTGTGCGCGCCCGCCGCGCGGCCGTCGGCCAACTGGTTTCCGCGAATAGCTCCGAGAGCCGAACGGTGTGGCCCGAA
Organism: uncultured Acidimicrobiaceae bacterium; assembly: GCA_963749305.1. GTDB lineage: Bacteria > Actinomycetota > Acidimicrobiia > Acidimicrobiales > Palsa-688 > Fen-671. The sequence continues at coordinate 67,214 of CAVVMN010000004.1, read as the reverse complement.
AGCAGCGCCTCGACGGCGACGTCGTAAGACCCGGAGTCCGCACCAAAGGAGAGCGTCCCCTGCTTGAGGTCGCGGTAGTAGAGCAGGGTGTTTCTTCCGCCCAGATCGACCAACTCGCCGGTCCACTTGGTGACCGCTCGTTGAACCAGACGAGCCCGGTCCTGTTGAGATGTCATCGATGTTTCGCTCGTGACAGATGGCGTCGTTGTATCGCTCATGGCCATTGACTCCTCGAGGGCGTGGTGCAGGGTGTTTGAATTAGTCGACGACTGTCGAAGTAGCCGACGGGGTCGATGTCGTGGACGTCGGGGCCACCGTGCTAAAAGCGAGCTGGACCGAAAGGGCAAACGGCCCCAGGGCGCCCTGGCCCGGAGGCAGCGTGGGGAGCCCGTTCCAAGCCTCGACCGGAATCGAGGAAGGTTCTTGCGCACCGACCTGGAAGTACATCGTCTCGCCAGTCGTGCTGAGGCTTTGGGCCTCAACCGTCCACTGGTGGGCAAAGTCGCCGCCCCGCTGGGGCAGGCGGTCGGATTGCAGTTGGGCCACGTAGGCCCCATAAGTCTGGTTCAGGAGACCGACCAGGCTCTGGGTGACCTGCTTCGCCGATGCCACCCGGGCGACCGCGTTCTCGCTTAGGAACGCCGCGGACGGCGCGATTGTCCACCTGATACGGGTCCACATTTTGTTCTGACCCTCGTCGACCGCAAGAGGGTAAAGGAACGCCAGGGGGGTACCAGAAGAGGGCAAGACCATGGCACCGGGGATCTTGGCCAACATTTGGCGTTCGGCAACCTGGTATGGCTGGTTCCCGTTCCACACGGTGAAGCCGTTTACCTGTGCCTGCAACGTCGTGATCGTCACTGTCACCGACAACTGGCCGAAATTGTCAGTGAAGTTGTCGTCGGCCATCCCCATGTATAGGACGCCGGTTGGTGCGTTGACGGTCCAGCCGAGGTTAGTACCGACCCCGAAGGCATCACCCCCAGTCCCCACTTGGGCGATAAGAGAGTGGTTGAAAGCGCCGGTTAGGCCGTCGGGGCCAGACCACTGCCCCGGTGCGTAGCTCCACTCGCCCGTTGCGGTGACGTTGAGCACATCACCTGGGCCAACGACAAGCCCAGTCGAGTACCACTCGACGTCAGCGGGGACCTCTAGGTGGTACGTGCCCGCCGGGGTCAATTTAAGGGCTGAAGTGAGCACGACAGGAGTAGTGGCGCCGGTCGAGGCAAAGGATGCCTGAGCGGTAAAGAGGCTGGCGAGGGCCACGATGACCACGCCTGCCGTGGTCCTATAACAGAACTTGCGCGTAAAGGTGGTGGGCACTGGTATCAGCTCCTAGTGCCGCGTCAGCCAAGGTTCGCATTCTTTGGGTCCACCACTGAGGGGTAGCCGCGCTGACAGGCTGGCCTTGTCCGGTAACGACGAGGCCAGGAGGTCGGATGCGAGAAGGCTTGCGGGTACGCGAGCTGTCTAACGAAGAAGGCAACAGGTTGCTGCGTATCGTGCGCCGCTCCTCTGGGTCGGTGGTGACCTGGCGGAGGGCGCAGATGGTACTTCTCTCAGCCCAAGGCATGGACGTCGCCCAAATTGCGAGGGTGGCGTTCACGAGCCCCGACCGGGTGAGAGCTGTCATAAACAACTTCAACGAAGACGGCTTTGAGTCGCTCTACCCGCGCTACTCCGGTGGCCGCCCGCCCACGTTCACCCTCGGGGAACGCCGTCAGATAAAGCGTGTCGCACTGTCCCGTCCCGTGGACCACGGCCTGCCGTTCTCCACCTGGAGCCTGGCCAAGCTCGCTGAGTTCTTGGTCGCCGAGGGGGTGGTCGAAGACATAAGCCACGAGGGCCTGAGAAGGGTCCTCAACGAAGAAGGCGTGTCCTTTCAAGCCATAAAGACCTACAAGCAGTCGACCGACCCCCACTACGAGGCCAAGAAGAACCGGGTCCTCGAGCTGTACGACATCGTCGACGGCAAAGCAGAGCCCAAAGAAGGCGACCCAGAAGTGGTCATCTGCATGGACGAGTTCGGCCCTCTTAACCTTTGGCCCCGGCCAGGCAAACAGTGGGCACCCGGTGCCGAGCTCCGCCGCCAGGGTGCCAAGCGCCGCCGGCGCCGTGCCACCTACAAAAGGACCGAGGGCGTCCGCCACCTGTTCGCCGCTTTGGACCTCAACCGTGACAAGCTCTACGGGCACATAAAAGAACGCAAGCACCGCACGAATTTCCTGACGTTCTGCAAGTACCTCCGGTCCCTTTACCCGAGCACACTACGCATCGCGATCGTGCTCGACAACTACAGCCCGCACCTATCGACCAATGTCGATACCCGCGTCGGGGACTGGGCGCAGGCCAACAACGTCGAGTTCGCCTATGTCCCCACAGACGCCAGTTGGCTCAACCGGATCGAGTCTCACTTTGCTGCGTTGCGTTACTTCTCCCTCGATGGCACCGATCACCGCAACCACGACGAGCAGAACTCGATGATCCGCCGCTACATCGCCTGGCGTAACCGGCACGCTGACGATGATGCACTTCGTGCTATTTCAAAGCGCGCAAACGTTGCTTGACGCGGCACTAGGAGTACTTACAGGCCGGGATTACTCCCGATGGGCGGTCCAACAAACGCGGTCCCAGCGTGTTCCCTGCAGGACCGGCCCGTTCGGCTGTCACATATGGTTCAGTACCTGTATCGTCACGGTGATACATCCGCCGTAGAAACGCGACCATATTCTCAGGTTTTGTTTAGCCTTGGCCGTACTCGGGACCAAGACCAAGACGTGGTTTTCACCGCCGGCAAGCTCCCGCTCCTCCCCAATGTCCGCCAGTTCCCATCGTCGACCAGACCAGGCCCTTACGGTGAGCGGTCACGGCAACGTGGTACATGCCGTCTAGGCTGCCTGCGGCAGCACCTGACGAGGTGCAGAGCGGGGCGACATGTACCTTTGGTGGGTTGGTCCTCCACCCTGGACGATGCGGTCAGGTTCGCGAGGAGGATAACGAAATTAGGACGACGAGGTTCAGTTCGATAAAACGCCCATCGGCCTCTGAAAGGTTTGAAGACAGTGTTTCAATACGGAGGACAGCGGTCATGAAGCGGCTGCTTGAGGCCGTTGTTGCCGGGGTTTCGGTCATTGCGGGCTTGGCCACACCAGTGTCTGCCTCGTCGCAACCGGTCGTTGTCTTCATTGACAGTGGTTGCTTCGCCGGCAACTGGTACACCAAACCAAGTGGCATACCCCTGTCTTGCGCTACGGGCGAAGCAAACATTGGCTTGATTAAGTGGGGGTTGTGGGCGACCCAGGACGCGGTCGGCTCCGGCGTATTCTTCTACCAGGGCCTCGACGCCAAAGAAGACACCATCGTGCAGGTTGACGTGGTGCTTTTTGACCCACAGCCTGGCCCAGCCGGTACTCGGCATTTCTCCGAGCTGACCTGGTACGCCCCGCGGGCGAGCACGTCCTGGGGGGCTGCTGGTGAAGAAGACGTTGGCCCTCCGGCCCATTGGGTACCTGAGAGCCTGGCCTGGGAAAAGGGGCCAGCTTACCGAGCCTCCAGCTAACTTTGCCGCTCGGGATGGCGGCTAGCTTGGTACACACAGGCGTGGCGAATGCCCACGACGTCACGGACGCTGGCTAGCGTCCCTCTCATGGACTACGCCGACACCTGGACCCGGGAGCGGGGCGCTGCCACCGTCTCGTCACCACAAGCGGTGAGGACGGCCACCCTGCCTGCTGCCCCGAGCCTGTTGTCACCTCCAGCTGGCGTTCGGCATTGTCCGGGCGTTTCTATCGTGTTAGACGCTTGCGCCTTTCACGCCTCGGAGCTAGCCGACCGGCCTCACCCCGGGCAACCCGGCACGACACCCGCTCCCAACTTCCTAGTCAAGTTCAGGCATTGGCGGCGCCGGTCCATATAGCGGCTCGGGGCCGGGCGCGTCGAAGCCACGCCTGGAGACGGGGCGCAAAGCGATCACAAGATCGCCACAGCAGTTGGGGCATGGGATCATCTCGTTGGGTGCCTCGTCGGGAACGACGTACCACAGGCCGATCCACCGTTGGCATTTCGGGCACCAGGCGCTGGGCTCGTAGGGCCACTCGTCGGGCCACTGTTCGACCGGGCCGGTAGTGAACGGGGCGCTCATATTGCGCCTCCCGTGCAGAATGATGTGCCTTGCATGACGGACCCCTTCCCTTGTGCCGGCCCCGGGCCCAGCAGCGCTCACATTAGCCCACGCAAGTCCCTCCCATTCACGATTTCCCCTACAATTCCTTAGTTTCTTGCTTAGTTCGCGTAGAACTAAGCAATACACTTAGCGCCACACATGACGGCGCATAACCACTCAAGGGCTGCCCGGAGCGCTCCCGGGTCAACAGCCGGGCCAGCGTGGCGAGCAATGCCCGGTCCACCGGCGAGTAACGTGGCCGCGCCACGTGACGGCGGAGCACGGCCAATTGGTGGCGGAGCACTGCGATCTCAAGGTCCTTCTCGTCGGGCGGGCCCGAGCCGGAGAAGGTCGAGGAGACGCCGGACGATCGAGATGGTGATCTGACAGGCCATCCCGACGATCCTGGCACCCCCCGCGTCACCCCCTGCTCAGGCACCAGGTCCTGAGCTTGCACCGGTAACACTCTCTCGGAGATCTGGGCGCCGGCGTGGAAAAGGCCGGCGCCCACCGAGGCATTACTCGTCGAGCGCGAGATCGCCAAGTCGGGACGTTGTCGTTTTTACTGCTGGCCGTAGTTCTGTGCGCTCCTATCGGGCGTGCGGGAGCGCTCGGGTGGTGTCACGAGCTCAGAGGTTCAGACGGGTTCGCCATGCTTCGGAGCGGTATTGGACATCGACAGTCACGTCTCCTTCGATTCCGAGGGTGTCTCCGAGAAGTCGACGGGCTTCGGCGAGCACCCGCGACCGTTGCCCGTCGGACATCAAGATGATCCAACTGAAGGTACACAAGAGGCCAATCAGCTCGTCGGCGTTAAGCGCGATGTTCCAGGTACGGACTTCACGCTCAGGCTGAGCGAAAGGTGAGCCTGCAGGAATCTCCAGTACCGGAGCCGGGTTATTCGGGTCGAATATGGCGCTCTCTATGTCGAGGTCGTCGTCTCTCGCTTCAGGTGTGGTCGGAATATTTTCCCGCTGGGGTCGCTGTGCCAACAACTCCCGTGCTCGCGAAACGAAGAGGCCCTCGGGATCAGGTCCTGCCCAAACTGCACCAAGGATGCCTCCCGGCACAAGGATCCGGGCTGCTTCGCCGAGGGCTTTGAGGGGGTCCATCCAATGCCAAGAAGCAGAGGCCACCACGGCATCGGCCGACGAGTCCGGAAGGGGTATCGCCTCACCCTTACCTCTCAGCGCCGTGACGCTCGGATTGTTCCCAGCAAGCACCTCGAGCATACGCTCATCCGGTTCAACGGCAATGACGCGATCCGCTCGTTCGACGAGTAGTTTGGTCATGGCACCAGCTCCGGCTCCCAGGTCGACGACAGTTCTCGTTCGGGTTTGAAGCATCCAGTCGACCGCCTCAGGCGGAGGCCCCGGCCGAAACCTCTCGTAGAGCAGTGCCGACTCACCGAAGCTCCTCGAGCGGCGATCCTTCTCCTCCGAACTGAGCCGACCGCGCTCTACTTCACTGGCTATGCCTGAGTTGTCAGTCATGAGTGCAAACTAATAAGGGACCGGGTATCGCCGCAGGCACGCCCCGCTCCTCGCCCAGTCGGTTCACCCGAAGCGACCGAACGATCTATCTGCGCCCGCCCGGCTTGGAAATCAGCGATGAGTGCCGAACGACGGATATCTCGAGTCGGCCTGAGGAAGTCCAGGTCATGTTCGGCGAGGACGGTTAGTGCCAGGCAAGTTTGCGAGCCCGGGCGCGGGGGCGGTTCGGGTTGTGCTAGCACCGAGCGGTTGCCAGTTCCCGCGCCGGTGGCGAATCACAGGCTGCCGACGACACGGAGCGCATCACGCCGAATCAGGCGCGGGGACGTCGATGGTCAATCCCGAGACCGCGGTCGTGTGCTGTCTTGCTCCGGCCGCTACCGGGCGACGCCGATGAGCGCCCTCACGGGGACCGCGTCGGTGAAGGTGGCCGTTCCTGCGAGAGATCCGCGCACGTGCTCCGCGAAGGCGTCCCGGCGGTCGCCGGGGAGGTCGCCGGGGGACAAAGCCGAGTACACGCCGCCAAGCACCTGCTCAAAACCGAGGTCCTCCTCGTACTCGTGGACGACCTCCGAGATCTCGTACCCCGCTGCGGCCAGGGCCTCGGCGTAGCGTTGCTGCGTAGCGCGGTCGGTGCCGCACGTGGCTGTCGCCTCGATGTGGAACCAGGACCCGAGCGCGGCTCGTAGGGCTCGGGACCAGTCGCTGTCTTGCTGCCACAGCGGCACGCCGTTGGCGACTACGGCGATCCCACCGCCAAACCGAAGGAGCGGCTTAGCTTCCTGGAACAGTTTCGTGTAGTCCATGAAGTGCAGGGCCTGACCGATCGTGATCGCCCCAAATGCTTGCGCGCCGAGCAACGAGCGGAACGTCGGGAGGTCGGTGTCGGTGCCGAGCACCCAGATCACTCTGGAGCGAAGGTCAGCCCCCGTTGTTCGTCGTGCGACGGCCAGCATGTCCGGCTCGGGGTCGACACCGATGGCAACTCGGGTTCGGCGGGCGAGGGGTTGGGTTAGCAGACCGGTCCCACAACCCAGGTCGAGGACCGCGTCGGCCAGGCCTAGTCCGAGTCGCTCGGCGATCGCGTCGAGGACGACCTCGGGGTAGCCTCGACGGTACTTCGCGTAGTACTCGGCTATCTCCGCTGCGAACGTTGCCATCGAGTCAAGCATGCCCCGACAACCTGGGTCTGTGCAGATCGCTTGATCTGCGTTGGCCGTACCCCGGTTGGCCGGGCGTCCAAGGCGATCAGTTATGGCGTTTGCCACGTCTGATTTCCCAAGCGTGCTCCAGGGTTTTCTACACACAGAACAGCACTACATAACACCCGCTAGCCAGAAGGCCCATAATATCGGCATTTTCCTAGCCCCGCTCACTCGAAGCCGGTCCAGATAACCGGCGATCGGGGTGCATGGCGTTGCACGGTTGCCGCGATGTACTTGACCCTGCTCCGAATCTGCAGGCCTCCTCCGCGGCCCTGCCCGCCGCGCACGCAATGCGCGGCATAATGCTGCTGTAAATGTCTGGCACCGACGCCACTAGAAGCCTCGCCACCTCGGGCCCTCATCGTGGCCCCAGGACGGGGGGACAGTGCTCCTATTTGCCGTCCTTGGGGTTGCCGAGCCACCGAGCACCAGAGCACAAAGCACCACGCCGGTGGCGGTCAAAACGCAGTCAGAGCAACGCTCCTCCTTCGGTCACGAGCTCGGGGCCGGCGGGGACAGCGCCTTGGCCCGGAGACGGCGTGCTCGGGTTAGCTAATTTGACAGCGCGGGCAACCGCCGCTTGGGCAGTGCGGCGGTGCGCGAGCCCCTCAAGTGTTGTAACAGCACCTTCGGGGCCGAGGGGTCGAGGGTCAGCGCCGAGCTCCCAGCGGTCCCTGAACGCAGCCACGGTGGAGACAGCCCGCAGCCATGCTTCCTTCCGGCCCGGATCGGCGGGCGGTGGCCCGAGGCTCCGCGCCCAGGCTTGCCCCTCGGCCAGCGCCTGTTCGGCCAGCTCCCGAGCCCGTCGCTCCATGGCCCGGTCCCGTTCTTGCAGGGCGCGGGCCAGGTCCTCGTCGTCCACGCCGAGCGCCCGAGGGACGAGGCCGGCGATGAGGCCGGCACTGGCCTGGCGTTTGCTGCCGGCGGCGGCGGCCCAGCGTTCCACCCGGGCGTGCAGGACGGCGAGGGGGTCGTCGGCCCCGGCCAGTGACCGGGCCGCCGCCAGCTTCGGTAGCGCCGCGTCGATGTCGAGGCCGTGGGCCTCGGCGTCCCGGACCGCAGCCAGGAGCGGCCCGTAGGCACCGCTGGCCTGGGCCGAGGCGAGGTGGGTTGGGGCGAGCCCGCAGCGGCCGAGGAGGGCGTGGAAGCGCTGCTGTTGAGCGTCCCGGGCGATGCTCAGGTACTCGGCGGCCAGCACGGCGAAAGACCCCGCCCCTTGCCGGGCATAGCGGATGGCCTCGTGGGCCGAGACCTCGGAACCTTCCCGGGCCAGCACGGCGGCCAGCACTGCCCTCGGGCTCTGGGGCCGGGCCAGGCCCGGGTGCGAGGTGGGAGGGTCGGGGTCGAAGCAGGTGTCCACGTAGAGCCGGTTCTCCTCCCGGCCCCGGGTGGCCGAGACGTAGAGCACCTCCCGGGTGGTCGTGGGCGACACCAGGGCGTGGGCGGTGGCCACCGTGCGGCCTTGGGCCCGGTAGGCCGTTGTGGCATAAGCCAGTTCGACGTGCTCTCGGACATAGTTAGCCGGCAGGACCACCTCGCCCTGCCCGTCCAGGCGGCGCACGGCCATGCTCCCGTCGCCATTTGTCGCTCGGACCAGCCAGCGGTCGCCGTTTTTCACCCACCGCTTCCCGGTGGACAAGAGCCGGTTGTTCTCCCGGGTCACCACCTCGTCCCCCACCCCGGCCCGCTGGCCGTCGGCCACCGTGAGACCTGCCTGCGCCACCAGGCCCAACGCCACCCGGTCGGCCCGGGCGCGGCCGTTCAGCTCCGAGACCGTGGCCCTATCGGGGGCGACCATGAGGCTCTCCCGCCCTTGGTCCATATCGGCCTTCCAGGCCCGGTACAGGGCGTCGAGGAGCGCCTCCCGCTCGCCCCCGGCGACCCGCCCGTGGGCCTCGTAGGCACAGATGGCGTCCTCCTTCCCCAGGCGGAGTCCGAGGCTGGCCGCCTTTTCCCACCCCGCCTGGAAGCGCTGCACGTCGCCCAGTTCGGGAGCCATGTCGGCCCGGTCGGCGACCAACAACCTGAACGCCCCGCCCGCCTCCAGGGCCGACAGCTGCGCCCAGTCGCCCACCAGGAGCACCTTGGCCCCGGCCTCCCGGGCGGCGCTCACCAGTTCGTCGAGGGCGAAGGTGCCAGCCAGGCTGGCCTCGTCCACAATGACGAGCTGGCCGCGGTGGAGGCGGCGGGCCTCGATGGCCTGGTCCAGGCCAGCCAGAGCGTCGCCCAACCTGGCTCTGGCGGAAAAAGGACAGGGCGCCTTTGGCCGCCTGGGCCGCCAGCCGGCCCCTCCGGGCAATGAGCTCGGGCACCCGTCTCTGTTCGGTGAGCCACTTGGCCGTGTTCTCGGTGGCGGTCCCGAGCTCGGCGGCCAGCACCTCGGCCGCCGCCGCCGTCGGGGCCAGGCCCGAGCACCGAACCGGGGCCGTGCTCGGCCTCCCATACCGCCCGCAGGCCGGCCATGGTGGTCGATTTGCCCGTGCCCGACGGGCCCACCAGGACGTCGAGGGCTCGCCCGGAGGTGGCCACCTTCTCCACCGCCAGGGCCTGGTCGGTGCTCAGCCCGTACCCCCGCCCCGGCAGCCGGCCCTCGCAGGTACGGGCCACCGTGGCCACGCTCACCGCCGGGGCCTCCCGGCACCGGCCGGCGGCGAGGAGCCGGGCCTCGGCGTCTACCAGCGCCTGGGTGGTGTACAGCGCCCGGCTCTCGGGCCGCAGGCGCGACGAGCCGTCGGGGCGACGGTAAAGGGCCGGGGTATGGCACACCTCGGGGGCCGAGACCGGGAGCGAAGAACCGAGGGCCAACCGGCTCACCCGCTCGGCCACCTCGATGCGGTCCGCCGGGCTCTGGAACCGGGCGCCGTGCAGCACCCGGTGGGCCTCGGCCAGCACGTTCATGCGGGAAAAGGTGGCGTGGCGTTCGGAGACGGCTTCCAGGACGGCCCGGGCGGCGTCGGCCAGGATGGCTTCGCCCAGGTCGTCGGAGCACAGCAAGGGCAGGTCGTTGCGCCCGGCCAGGCTGGCCACCCAGGCCGCCTGGAGCGCTCTTGGTACGTGCCGGTCGGCCCGCTCCCGCCACCCCTCGGTCAGTCTTGGAGGCTGGCGTGGGACTTGGCCGGGCGGGTGGCGATAGTGGCCACCTGGTGCAGGCGCATGTCCTCGACGGCGGTGGGCTCCCGGCCGTGGGCGGCGGCGAACTGGGCCCGCAGCTCGGCCGCGTGGGCAGCGACCTGGCCGGCGCGCTGGGAGAACTCGGCCAGGAGGGCCTCGGGCACCCCCGCCACCTCGAACCGGGCCCGGGTCGAATGGCGGCGCTCTCGCTCCTCCCAGCCGACGCCGAGGGCAGCGGTCAAAAGGTCGGCCAGGGCGCCGTCGTACAGCTCCGACAGCGTGGTCACCGCCTTGTACAGGGCGCGGGAGTCGAACGTGCGCCAGCGGCCGTCGGAGGTGCACCTGGCTCTGGCCCAGGTCAATACGTGGTCGTGGAGCTGAGGGTCGTCTGAGCGGCTGGCCCAGTGGCTGAAGCTGACCGCCACCACTCCGTCCACGTCTTCTTCGACCACCCCGTTGGTGCCCGACCGGGAGCGGAAGACCTCGCCCTCGGCGTAGGCCAGCACCACTTCTACGGCCCGGCGGTGGCAGCCGTAGATGACCGCCTTGGTCGCCTCGTCGGCCAGCGCCCAGGCCACCGACACGGACTTGGCCGGGCTGCAGGTGAGGTCGAAGCCGGCCACCGGCACCCCGCCCCGGGGCGCCCGGGGCGCAGCCCCGACGGGCTCGCCGCTGACCGGGTCGGCACAGGCCACGAACATGCGCTCCAGGTGGTCTTCGGTGACCACCGTGCCGGGCGCCACCCCCCGCCCGGCGTCGAGGTGAGCGAGGCCAGCGCCCATGAACACCCCGGGCGGGGTACCGGAAGAGGCGTAGTAGCGGGCCAGGGCGTTGGTGCCCTTGCCCGCCCCGTCGCCGGCGGCCACCGAGCGCAGGAGGTAGCGGTAGCCCCCGCCCAGGCTGACCCTGCGGATAGAGATCAATGACGCCTTCCTGGGGCCGCGAGCCGGTGGGCGGCCTCCCATAGAGAGCGCCGTGCTCGTCCGGGCTATCCATGATCTGGGCGTCTTGTGCACAGGTTGGCTTGGCCGGTCCCCGCCTTTGGCCGGACCACAAAAGGAAAGTGGCTTCCGCCTTTTCGCTGAGCTGCGCCACCGCCAAAGCCAGACCGCAAGCCAGCGGCCTTGCAGCCCTCTGCATGCACGCGGCAGGGGGTGGCATCCCCGAATGCCGGCGGTGTGTTGTCCAGTTGTTCAGCTGTTGACCGACGAGCGGGGGTCTCAGCGAGCGCGCTCCTACTCTGGGGTTTAAGGCACTGCGCGTGAGGGGATTCAAAGGCAGCCGGTGCCTGGGCTGTGCCGAGGCCAGGATTCGTTGTGGGCCGTCACTGGCGAGTGGTAAAAGCTGGCGCGCCATGGTGGCAGCTCCGCGAGTCAAGGCTTTGGTAGAGGAGCTGGCCAATGATGCTGAGCACTGGTGGACTGCGCATGAGCCTTGGCCGCGGCGGGGAGTATCAGGGACCGTAAAGTCAAGGAATGTGAACGAAAACTTGTGATTGCTACAGGTGGGCTCGGATTGGCCGGTTGGGAGCCGGCGAACCGGCGTCAGCGCATCGTCACCGTGGATGAACGGCAGGCGGCGGGCGAGGCAAGTCCGAGGCACGCCGGCGGTGGAGGCAACGCTGTACGGTCCGCGAGCGGGTGGTCGCCGAACAGGAGGCAGTCGTGCTCGCAGCCCGGTCTGAGCTGGCCAAGGCATCCAGGCAGATGGGCCGCTTCGGTGCAGTTGGTGCCGCCGCCGTCGGTCTCTCGAGCGCCGAAGCTCGGTCCGTTGGCTCGGTGTCGGTCAAAGGCGAGTAAGGACGGGGGCTTAGCCCCGGCCCCGGACATCGAACCCCGTCTTAGGGCAGTTGAATAGCGCGGACGCCGCAGCGGCCAGTCAGCAGAGGCCCAATGTCATGGCCTCAGAAGGAGGTCGCCATGCCTGTCCGTCCCGAACTGTCCTCCGCCCAAGGAGACCTCTCTGTGCTGGATTCTGCTCATGCCCGGGCCGCCAGTGCACTTCAGCGGGCCAGGCAAAGCCGCGGTGTAGTAACGGGGCATGCTCTCGGCGCTGAGCGAGGCGAATGGGTCCTCGCCCGAAGTGATCCCTACGTGGTCTCGGTGCCTGAAGCGGCAAGGCTTCTCGGGATCTCCAAGGACCTTGCCTACGACCTCGCTCGGCGAGGCGAGCTACCCGGTGCCTTCCAACTCGGCCGGCGGTGGCGGGTCAGCCTCATCAGGCTTCGGGCCGTGGTCCACGGGCCCGAGGACTGTGCTGCCGAGGATGTCCGCTAGTTGGCGGTCCCGTGCCTCCAGCGCGTGTGCGTAAACCCGCAACGTCAAAGACGGGTCGGCGTGGCCCAGCCGGCCGGCGACGGTGCGCACGTCGACGCCCTGGGCAATAGCCGTAGTCGCTGAAAAGTGGCGCAGCTCGTGGAAATGGGTGACGATACCGATCCGTTTGGCCAAGCGGGCGTACGCCAGGCTGAGCCCGTCCGGAAGGCACGGTGCCGAGCCGTCCGAAGAGCGCGACAAGACGTAAGCGTCATCCACGAGTTCAACGCCGGCGAGCCCTGCGTTGCTCTCTTGCTGGCCCCGGCGAGCGGCGAGTAGCGAAGCGAGAGCCGGGTCGATCGCGATGTCACGTCGCTGGTGGGTCTTCGTTGGTCCCTCGGTTGCTTTGGCTGCGAGAACGGTCAAGGAACGAGACACCGTGAGCACGCGCCGGCCCGAGTCCACGTCGCTCCACCTGAGTGCGCACAGCTCGCCCCGCCGTGCGCCCGTAACGGCGCCGAGCGCGATCGCCGTCGCCAGCACGTAGTCGCCGTCGGCTTCGGCCTCAGCGATCAGCTTCTGTACCTCAGCCACCTCCGGCGCGGTGGCTGTCGAGCGGGCGGGACGAGGGGCGGTGGCGCGGTCGGCCGGGTTGGCCGCGATCAGGCCCCACTTGACGGCACGTCGGAGGGAGGCATGGAGGATCGAGTGGTGCTGGTGGATGGACGAACCGGAGAGACCCTTTTCCTGGAGCGAACGGTAGAAGGCGTCAAGTTGACGGGCGCTCAGCCTGTCCAGGCGCACGTTCCCCAGAGCAGGCTTGATCGTTTTGCTTATTAAGCGGTGGTACTCGTCGATCGTGTAAGCGGCCCGATTGGGCGTTATGTAGTCGAGCCAACGGTCGAGGAGTTCGCCAAGCTTGCCGGCGCCCGCGGAAGAGACCTGTTGCTCCTCAACCTCGGTCACCAACTTTGCCAACGCGCCCTGGGCCTGTCGCTTGGTCCCCCTGAAATAGCGGGAAATGTGGCGGGCCTTGCCGTTTTCGCGGCCCGCGAAGACTCGCAGCCGCCAGTGGCCCTCGCCTACCTCGTGCATGCTCCCCCGCACCGGCCCTCCTCCCGGGGACGCTGGCCAACCAGTTGTTGTCCAAAAAGTTGTCCAAACCTTACTTCGAGGGAGTGACCACTCCAAGAAATCCCTGCTAGAAGAGCTCCGGGGGCAGGGCTCGAACCTGCAAGCATCCGGATCCAAAGTCCGGCGTTCTTCCAATTGAACTACCCCGGACCGACAACTGGCTCCCGGAACCGCAGGCTCAACAGGCCGAGCCACAACAACAATACCGCTTCCGATCAAGTCGGCCTCTCGGCTCAACATCACCGGGCTGGTTCATATACGCCGACGCCGGTCGGCGGCTGGACTAGAAAGATGAGCGTGAGCAACTACGACCGAGATTTGCGTCGTCAGGGCAGTCATAGGCCGTCTGATCAGCCCAAATTGGCCGCGGTCGTCCTGGCCGCAGGCGAGGGGACGCGCATGCGCAGCTCACGCCCCAAGCCCCTTCACCGGTTGTGCGGGCGGCCGATGGTCCTGTGGGTGCTGGGCGCCCTTTCGGGCCTGGACCTCTCGCGGGTAGTCGTGGTCGTCGGCCACGGCGCCACCCGGATGACAAAGGCGCTGGCCGAAGCCAAGTCGCCGGGCCTGCCGATCGACGTCGTCGACCAGCCAGTACAGCGGGGGACGGGGGACGCCTTGTCAGTGGCGCTGACCGCGTTCAACGATGACGACAGCGAGCTGGACGACCTGGTGGTCTTGCCTGGCGACGCCCCCCTGCTCCGGCCGTCCACCCTCGAGGCGCTGGTCTCGGCTCATCGGGAATCAGCAGCCGCAGCTACCCTGTTGACCGCTCGCCTACCTGACCCCACCGGGTACGGCCGGGTGGTCCGGTCTCGCGATGACCGGGTCGCCGCCATCGTCGAGGAGGCGGACGCCACGGCTGAAGAGCGGGCCATCGACGAGGTGGGCACGTCGATTTACGTGTTCCGCCGGTCTGTGCTGGCGCCCGCTCTGCGCCGGCTGAGCCCCGACAACTCCCAGGGCGAGTACTACCTCACCGATGTGATCGCGGTACTGCATGACGCTGGCTACCCGGTGGCGTCGTTGGTGGTGAACGACCCGACCGAAGCCGGCGGCGTCAATGACCGCTGCCAGCTGGCCAGCGCCGAGGCCATATTGAGGGTCGCGAGTCAACCAGCAGTGGATGAGCCGGGGCGTCACCATGTTCGACCCGCAAAATACCTACATCGACTCGACCGTCGAGCTGGCCGAGGATGTCAGCCTCCTGCCCGGGACAATCCTGCAGGGGAACACGCGGGTCGACATAGGGGCTGAGATCGGCCCAACTGCCATTTGGTCGATTGCTTTGTCGGCGCCAGGGCACAGGTGCGAGCGACTTTTGCGGAGAAGGTGACGATAGGCGAGGATGCGCATGTGGGCCCGTGGATCTGGTTGACGCCGGGGACGGTTGTGGCCCCGGCCTCCGTCGTCCGGCCGGCGATGGCCTTCGGCCTGGACGGGGGGTAGGGCATGGAACTGGTCTCGAGGCACAGGCTTCAGCTGTACGCCGGCCGCTCACACCCGGTGCTGGCGCAAGAGATCGCCGCCAACCTGGGTGTTGAGGTAGGCCCGTGCGAGCTCACCGACTTTCCCAACGGGGAAATCCGGGCGCGTTTTGGCGAATCCGTACGCGGGGGAGACGTCTTCATCCTTCAGACTCATTCGCCGGCCAACGGGAAATCGGTGAACGACCTGTTGATGGAACAATGGGTGATGATAGACGCGGCCAAACGCGGTTCTGCCAAACGCATTACCGCCGTTTGCCCTCGCTATGGTTATGGGCGCCAGGACCGAAAATCGAGAGCGCGTGAGCCGATAACGGCCAGGATGGTGGCGGACTTTTTCCACGCCGCCGGGGCCGAGCGGATTATGTCCGTGGACCTGCATTCCGGGCAAGTACAGGGATTTTTCGATGGGCCGGTCGACCATTTAACGGCGGTAAACCTGCTCGTCGACTACCTGAAAACCAACGTCCCGGGCGACTTTGTAATGGTGGCGCCCGACACCGGCCGCACCAAGGTGGCAGAAAAGGCAGCGCGGAGCGCGGGTGACGTCGACATGGCGTCTATTTACAAACGCCGCAGTGTCGACCGGATCGGCCACGTCGAGGCCCTCGGTGTGATGGGCGATGTCCATGGCCGTATGTGCGTGCTCATCGATGACGAGATCGATACGGCGGGGACGCTCTGCGAAGCGGCCAAGCTCCTTCACAGAAAAGGTGCTACCGAGGTGTGGGCCACCGCTACCCATGGGGTTTTCTCCGAGCCGGCCATCGACCGGCTGAAGAACTCAAAGATCTCCCGCATCGTGGTGACCGATACCGTCCCTCTGCCGTCCGAGAAGCAGATCGAAAAAATTGAGAGCGTCTCGGTGGCCAAGACCTTTGCCGACGCCATCCGGGCCGTGTTCGAGGAGGGCTCCATTTCGCAGATCTTCGGGGGTGACAACCAGAGCTGAGCGCAGGGGGGGCGCCTTACGGGCTGCTACCACCCCCACCAACGGCGCTGGAGGCGGCCTCGGACGGTCGCTCTTGGCCTCAGGCGGAGAAGCTGGACGATATCCTGCTGCAGCTCAGACGGGCTATCATAAGGGGTCTTCTTTGCCCCGAGACTGATCTGGCGGGGTACCGACGAGGAGCGGAGCGCAAGGGAACATGGCAGAAGTCAAATTGGTGGCTGAACTTGGTCGGCCTACAGGGTCGAGCTCGTCCCGGCGGCTCCGCCACGAGGGCCGTGTGCCAGCCGTCGTTTACGGGCACGGCATGGAGCCTCTGCCCGTGTCAGTCGTGGCCCGCGACCTCCGTAGTGCTTTGACGGTCCATGGCCTCAACCAGGTGCTCACCCTGGACGTAGACGGCTCGACGCACCTGGTGCTGGCTCGCCAGCTCCAGCGTCACCCGGTGCGGAACACCGTGGCCCACGTCGATTTCCAGGTGGTGCGCAGGGACGAGATCGTGAGCGCCGAGGTCCCGCTGGTGCTGGTGGGCACGGCCACGCAGGTCGAGCGCGAACGAGGGCTCCTCGAGCACACTCTCACCACCCTCAGCATCCGGTCGACCCCCGACCAGATCCCCCAGGAGATTACGGTCGACGTCAGCGAGCTCGAGATCGGCGGCGCCTTGCGGGTGCGCGACCTGGCCCTGCCCCGAGGCGTGACGACCGATGCAGACCCGGAAGAGCCGGTCGTGATCGCCTCCGCCTCTACTGTGGCCGCCGGTTTGGCGGCCGAGGACCAGGCCGCAGAAGCGGCAGCTGAGGCGGCCGGGGTCGCCGAGGGGGCGCCGGCAGGTGGGGCGCAGGCAGCATCGGACGGAGACGCTTCGGCCGAAGAGGGCTGAGCCAGCCCTGTTCCGCTCGCATAAGTCCACCGGCACCGCCGGCGCTGACCTGCTGGCCATGGGGCTCGGCAACCCTGGCCCGCGCTACGCCAAGACCCGCCACAATGTCGGGGCGGACACCGTGGCCCTGCTGGCCGAGCGCCATGGCGAGCGTCTCCGCCAGGGCAAAGAGCTGGCCCTCGTGGCCGAAGTCAAGGTGGACGGCAAGCGTCTGGCCCTGGCCTTTCCTCAGACCTTCATGAACGACTCGGGCCGCTCAGCCGTCCGTCTCGTCAGGCGCTTCAAGATCGAAGACCTGACCAAGCTGGTGGTCGTCCATGACGAGCTCGACCTTCCGCTGGGCACCGTCCGGGTGAAGGCGGGCGGTGGCCTGGCCGGTCACAATGGGCTGCGGTCCATCAAGGCCTGGCTGCGCTCGGACGAGTTCTTACGGGTCCGCATCGGGATCGGCAAGCCCCCTGGAGGCAAGGACTACGGTGTCGACCATGTCTTGTCCACCCCGTCTCGTCTCGAGCGTCAGAAACTCAGTGGGGCCATCGAAACGGCCGCCGACGCGGTCGAGTACATCCTCTCCCAGGGTGTGGCGGCGGCGCAGAACGAGTTCAATACCCGCCAGCCACCAGATGAGCCGGTGAACCAATGATAAGGCCAGCGAAAATTGAAGGCTCAGCCCGGTTTTCGGCCTCCAATGCTCACGCGGTAGTAAGCCGGGATATGGCAATGTCCCCGCTCTGAACGACCAGAGCCGTCTTCTGGGCCTGGCCGATCAACCCGGGATCGGCGAGCACGTCACCGTCGACCACGACGAGGTCGGCCCGCTTCCCCGGCTCGAGCGTCCCGATCTCGCCGTCGAGGTGGAGAAGCTCGGCGTTGGTCCTGGTGCAAGCGATGATGGCGCCCATGGCCCCGAGTGCCTGGGCTTGCAGGGCCACTTCGTCGCCCTGGTAACGGCGCATTGGGCCGAAGAGGTCCGAACCGGACCCGATCTTCACGCCGCTGCGCTGCGCTATCTCGAGGCTCTCGAGCCCGGCATCCAAAACGGCGCCCAGCTTGTGGAGCCGGTCAGGACCGATGCCGTGGCCCGGGCCTTCGGTATGCAGCCTCTCGTAGGTGACGAGCGTCGGCACCAGGAACGTCCCCCGCATGGCCATGAACCTGGCTGTCTCCTCGTCTATCAGGTTCCCGTGCTCGATCGACCTCACCCCGGCTTCGGCACAGATCTGCACGGCCTCGGCTGTGTAGGCGTGGGCCAGTACGTAGGTGCCGACCGCCTGGGCGGCCTGGACGGCAGCGGAAATTTCGGCCAGTGAGTATTGCACCGAGTTCAGAGGGTCCGTCGGCGACATCACGCCGCCGCTGGCCATCATTTTGATCTGGTCCGCACCCCGCCTGAGCTCCTCCCGGACGGCTCGTCTCACCTCGTCGGGCCCATCTGCGATGGCTGAGACCATGCCGACGTGCGGCCCGGGCCGGCAGTCGCACCCCGCGCTCCACTCTGCCGCCGGGCGCTGGTCGCCGTGGCCGCCGGTTTGGGTTATCGGGCGGCCTGACACCAGCAGGCGTGGCCCCGGGAAGGCACCCTGCTCGAGCGCCCGGCGCAGCCCGGCATCCGCGCCACCGGCGTCGCGTACGGTCGTGAACCCCCGCTCGAGCATTTCGGACAGCGACCGCGCCGCGAGTACGGCAACCTCGCTTTCGAAGCGTCGGCTGGCCTGGAGCTGGATGTCCACGTCCACTGCGGTGGCATGAACGTGCGCGTCGATCAGGCCCGGCAACAGCGAGCGGCCGTCGACGTCGATGACAGTGGCCCCGGTGCCAGCCGGCGCGCTGCCATGGAAAACATCGACGATGATGCCGTTGTCGACGGCGACACCACCGCGGAACGGAGGGTCGCCCGTAGCCGTGATGACCATTCCGTTGGTGAGCTTCAGGGTTTGGCTCATCCGCTTATACCTATCGGCGAGGAATCCGGCAGGCAAGTCCTTGACTCACCGTGGGCGTTCTGCCACCATTCGTGTGAGGCAGCGGACGACCTAATAGCTGCCTCTCCCAGCAACGACTCATTGCCCGCCGCACTGCGTTGGCTGCCGCCGTGCATCGACTGGCTCGACAGCGATGGGCTGGGACCGACCGATAGGAGGACGGCTCTTGGGGACACGCATGTGGCCTGACTGTTCGAACACCAATGACCGGCCCGTCAACGGCGCCGCTCTGACGGCAATGGGCTGCACGACCCTGGCGGCCAAGGCCAGCCAGGGGAGCGGGTTCACTGACGGGCTGCTGGGTGCCAACTACGCGCAGGCGAAAGCAAATGCCCTGGACTTCATCGCTTACCACTTCCTGGACACTTCTGACGGCGCCGTTCAGGCTGAGCACTTCGCCAACGTGGTGGAGTCGGCCTGCGGCCGGCTCGACCTCGGGCTGATGGTCGACTGGGAGAAGTGCGACGGCTCGTTCGCTTCCCCTGCCACCGTCGACGCCTTCCTCGAAAGATTGGCCCAACTGGCGCCCAAGGCGGCCATTTCTGTCTACACGGCGGCCTGGGTGATCGAGGGCGCAGGGGGGCCAAGCTCGATGGCCACCAAGTACCCGCTCGTGTGGCCTAACTACGTGCCGCCCAACCCGCCGGCACCGGCCGAGGACCCGCACAAGATCGTGGATGGCGTCACGCCTGGCTTCTTCGAGGCTTTTGGGGGATGGACGTCTTACGCCGCCCGGCAGTTCACTGATAACGCCTGTGCCGGTGGTTTCGCGGCGGTCGATTTCAACGTCTGTTTCGACGAGGACGCGTACGCCCGTTTGGTCGTCCCGCAATCTTCGTGACGAGGCCCGTGCGGGCGCTTCCGCCTTTCGTCACCTGACCCTCCGCCGGCCAAAACGGGCCCCGCTCGTCCGTGGCGTCGATGTCGATGACGCCGGGCTCACCGGCTCCGGCACGAACCCGCTGGTCAACCCGCTACTCCTGACCAGTGAGCATGTGGTCACGGGAGCGAGGATTATAGGGACCTCCTGAGCCGTTTAATGGGGGAGCAATGAGTTCTCCTACGCAAGTTAAAACGAGCGCGCCCGAGGAAGGTACCGGGCCGGCCCTCGCCGGGCTGCTCTCTCTAGCGAACGGCGACAGTGTCCTGGCCGCCCTCTCGGTCGGTGCGGAGCGGACGGTGGCGGTCGGTGAAGCGGCCCAGCCCTTTGCCATTGCCGCCGTGGCCCGGCACGGGTCAGGGCAGCCGATCGTGGTGGCCGTCCCGAGCGGCGCCATCGCCGAAAGGCTGGCGCACGAGATAGGTGTATGGCTCGGGCCGGGAGAAGTGGCGGTGTTCCCGGCCTGGGAGACGTTGCCCTTCGAGCGGGTCAGCCCGGGCGTGGAGACGATGGGCCGGCGGCTCGAGCTCATGTGGCGCCTGCGCCGGCTGCGCGATGGGGCCAGTGATGCCACCGTCCCGTCTGTCATCGTCTCTCCCGTTAGGGCGCTGCTCCAGCGGCTTGGGCCCCATGTCGAGGACACCGAGCCTTTGCAAGTCGTGCGGGGGGCGCAAGTCGACCTGGACGAACTGGTGGAGCAGCTGGCTCATCTCGGCTACCGCCGGGAGTACCAGGTCGAGCACCGCGGTGAGATGGCCGTACGCGGCTCGATCGTCGACGTCTTCCCGTCGACGGCGCTTTCTCCTGTACGCATCGACCTGTGGGGCGACGAGGTCGACAGGCTGACCGAGTTCTCGGTCGCTGACCAGCGTTCGGTGGCCGACCTGGACGAGGTCGTGGTCTTCGGGTGCCGGGAGCTCCTGCCCTCGGCCGAGGTCCGGCAGCGGGCCGCCGCGCTGGGCGACACCGAGCCGTGGGGGAGAGAGGCCTGGGAGCGTCTGGCCGAGGGCCTCAGTTTCGACGGCATGGAGTCGTGGCTGCCGTGGCTCACGGCCGACGAGCATCTCCTCATCGACCTCTTGCCCTCGGGGGCCAAGGTGCTACTGCTCGAGCCGCGCCGGATGCGCGAGCGGGCCGTGGAGATCGCCGACGAAGAGGCCGACCTGGCCGGGGCGCTGGCCACCACCTGGGGCGCCGAGGGCCGCAATTTCCCGCGTCTCTACTTACCCTTTGACCGGCTGCTGAGCGGGACCAACGCCTCGGTGGCCATGCTGATGCCGGCGCCCGAGGGGCCGGGAACCCCCACCATAAGCACGATGGGCTGGGACCCGGTGGCGGGCGGCCCCGAGCGCCTCTTAGCCCAGTTGCGCGAGCTGAGGGCGAAGCGCTTTACCGTCGTGGTGTGCGCCGAGAACGGGGCGAGCGCGGCACGGCTGGCCCGCTCGTTGCAGGACGAGGGTATTGGCGCGGAGGTCGTAAATGACCCTGGGGCGAGCGGCCAACTCGACGTCGGGGCAAGGGGCGGTGCCCACGTTGTCGTAGCCCCCATCGACAGAGGTTTCATATTCCCGGCGCTCAAGCTCGCAGTTTTGGCCGAAGGCGACCTGACGGGCCGGCGGCGGCCGCACCGTACCGCCCGGCCCCGGGCCGCCCAGGTGGCCACGTTTTTCGACGACATGAAAACCGGCGACTACGTCGTGCACTTCCAGCACGGGGTGGCCCGTTTCGGGGGCATGGTCAAACGCTCAATAGGGGACGTCGAGCGCGACTATTTATTGCTGGAATATCGTGACGGCGACAAGCTTTATGTGCCGTCTGACCAGGTTGACGCCTTGCGCCCGTACACGGGCGGGGAAAAGCCGGGGTTGTCCCGCCTGAACGGGAGCGAATGGCAAAAGACCAAGGCCCGTGTGCGCAAAGCGGTCCGGGAGATAGCTCACGAACTGGTGGCCTTGTACCAAAAACGCGCCACCGCGCCCGGTCACGCCTTCGGCCCCGACACCCCATGGCAGACGGAGATGGAGCACACCTTCATCTACAACGAAACGCCGGACCAGTTGAAGGCGATCGCTGACGTAAAGGCAGATATGGAGGCGCCCAT
This sequence comes from uncultured Acidimicrobiaceae bacterium, assembly GCA_963749305.1. Lineage (GTDB taxonomy): Bacteria > Actinomycetota > Acidimicrobiia > Acidimicrobiales > Palsa-688 > Fen-671. Next base: position 45,575 of record CAVVMN010000004.1, on the reverse strand, counting down.
GCCCATGGACCGACTGGTCTGCGGTGACGTGGGTTTCGGCAAAACGGAGGTGGCCATGAGGGCCGCCTTCAAAGCGGTCCAGGACGGCAAGCAGGTTGCCGTGCTCGTCCCGACCACGTTGCTCGCCTCCCAGCACATGCAAACTTTCAGTGAACGCTTTGCCAATTACCCGGTCCGGGTAGAGATGCTCTCCCGCTTCCTGACCCCGGCCGAGGGCAGAGCCGTGACCGACGGGTTGGCCACCGGCTCGGTAGACATCGTCATCGGGACACACAAATTGCTCGCTCAAGACATCAAGTTCAAGGACCTCGGGCTGCTGGTCGTCGACGAAGAACAGCGTTTTGGCGTCAACCACAAGGAAACCATCAAGAAGTTGAGCACGGACGTAGACGTGCTGACCTTGACCGCATCGCCCATACCACGAACGCTCGAAATGAGCTTGACCGGTGTGCGTGACCTGTCGCTCATTGCCACGCCGCCTTCCGCCCGCCGGCCCATCCTCACATACGTAGGGGAGTACGACGAGCGGGCCGTAGCCGAAGCCATACGCAGGGAACTACTGCGAGAGGGACAGGTCTTCTTTGTCCACGACCGCGTGCGGGACATCGAAAAAGTCGCCGCCCGACTCCGCGAACTGGTGCCCGAAGCCCGCGTGGCCATCGCCAATGGACAGATGGACGAGGGCTCTTTGGAGCGGGTCGTGCTCGATTTCTGGGAGGGCCGCTACGACGTCTTGGTGTGCACCACCATCATCGAATCGGGCATAGACATGCCGACGGTGAACACTCTGGTGATCGACCGGGCCGACATGCTCGGGTTGGGCCAGTTGCACCAGTTGCGAGGCCGGGTGGGAAGAGCCGGACAGCGAGCGTACGCCTACCTTTTCTACCCGCAGAACCATAAGTTGACCGAGGAAGCCTACGAGCGGCTGCGGACCATCGGCGAGCACACCGAGCTGGGCTCGGGTTTCAAGATCGCTATGCGGGACCTCGAGATCCGGGGGGCCGGCAACCTGCTTGGCGCCGACCAGTCGGGGCACATCGCCGCCGTCGGTTACGACCTTTACGTGCAAATGGTGAGCGAGGCGGTGGCCGACATGAAAGGTGAGCCCGTCCGGCAACCGGCCGAGATCCGTCTCGACCTGCCCATGACGGCCAATCTTCCCGCCAGTTACGTGGCGCGTGAAGACCTCAGGCTGGAGGCCTACCGGAAGTTGGCCACCCTCAGCAGTCATGAGGAAGTCGACGACGTCGAGTCCGAATGGACCGACCGCTACGGCCCGCTGCCGAAGGCCGCTTCGGCTTTGCTGGGCATCGCCCATCTGAGGGCCGAGTGCGTGCGGCTGGGGATCCGGGACATAACGGTGGTGAGCGGGGGGATCGGCACCCCGTCCGGAAGCCTCGTGGCCCGCGTCTCGCCTGTTTCCCTCAAAGCGAGCGAGCAGGTGCGCCTTGGCCGGGTGTGGCCGCGTGCGGTCTACAAAGAGGACCAGACCCAGCTGGTAGGGCCGGTCCGGAAAGGTACGGACACGGCTTCGGCCCTGGTCGAGATCCTCCGCGCCCTGGTGCCGTCGGCCGAGAGCGTGGCCGTTTCCCAGGCCGGTGCGGCCGGGGGCTAACATTGGGCCGGCCGTGAAACCTCCCGTTGTTGCTCGTCGTTCTCGCCGCCACCTCGGGGCAACCTGGCGCCGGGCCTCTTGGCGCGCCCGCACCACGCCCCTGGCCGTGGTGGCGGTGGCCGGTGTCCTAGGCAGTGGCCTGTCGGCCTGCAGTACCGCGCCACCGGCGGCCATGGTCAACGGGGAAGTAATCACCCAGACGGAGCTGTCCCAGAACCTTCAGTGGTGGTCCTCGAGCCCGGCCTACGTCGCCTCTTTCGACCAAGCCAGCAAGGCGCAGGCTGCGCAGTACGCCGCTCAAGGCGAGACCGTGCCCGCCTTTACCGTGGTAGGCACAGGGTCCGGGCCGGGCAACTTCGGTTTACCGTGGGCCACGGGGAGGCTGACTCTTCTCGTCAGCGCTTTGGCTGTTCATCAGTACCTGGCCGAACGCGGTGAGGTGCCGTCGTACCTCGAGCGCTCCGCCGCGTGGGCCAGCGAGGAGGCATCGATCCCTCAAGTGTGGGCGCAGCTCCCGGCACAACTGCGGTCGTCGACGGCCGAGGAGGGGGCGGAGTTGGCCATGGTGCAGTTGAAGGCGCCCGACCTGAGCACGGCCGAGAAGTTCTACACGGCCAACCTGTCCTCGATGTGGTCGCAGGTGTGCCTGACCTCCGTCGACGTCTCGGTGCCAGGGCGAGGCGGCACCATCGACATGGCGGCCAGCCAGAAGCAGGCCGAAGCGGTGGCCGCCGAACTCACGGCGGCATCGGCGGGAAGTGCAGCACCGACCGTCGGAAATGGTGCTCGCTACTGCCAGACGCCTGAGCAGCTCATCATGCAGCCAACGGCGTTCCGCCAAACGGTCTACGCGCTGGCGCCTGGCAAGGCCGGGTTGGTGCCCCAAAGCTGGGGGTACGAGGTGGTCCAGGTGCGGTCGCGGACGATCATCCCGTTCAACGCCCAGGTGGCCGCCGTAATAGGTGTGGTGGCGCTCGGCGCCGGCCCTAATGCTTACACGTGGCCAGTTCAGGGAGACGCCAACGGGACCGGCCTTAGCCGCATCCTGAAAGCGGCGGACGTCAAGGTCGACCCGAGCTACGGTTCTTGGACGACGGCGCTGCCGTCGCCGCCCTACATCCCCCAGGTGTGGCCGGCGGGCCAGGCTTCCCCCTGAACCCGTGACGCCCCTGCCGAAGGTCACGGTCGTGGGCCTCGGCCCCGGCCGGCCCGGCCTGGTCACCGCAGAATCGGTTGCCGCCATAGAAAACGCGCCCGTCCGTTGGCTGCGCACCTCCCGCCACCCGTCTGCCCTCACCGTGCCGGGTGCCCGCAGTTTTGACTACCTCTACGAGTCGGCGGCCACGTTGGAAGAGGTGTACTCGGGCATTGTCGACGCGCTGGTCGAATCGGCCACCAGCGAGGGCCCGATCGTTTACGCCGTTCCCGGGTCACCGGGGGTGGCGGAACGGACCGTCGAGCTGTTGCGGGCCGACCCCCGGGTAGAGACCGTGGTGTTGCCCGGGGTTTCGTTCGCCGACCTGGCGTTCGAGCGCCTCGGCGTCGACCCGCTGGTCGCCGGTGCGCGGGTGGTGGACGGGCACCGCTTCGCCACGCAGGTCGCCGGTTCGACGGGCTCGTTGCTGGTTGGGCAGTGTGATTCGCCCCAGGTGCTGTCCGAACTAAAGCTGGCCCTCGGCTCGGTGCTGGACCAGGTCGAGCCCGGCGACGAGCGCGTAAGTGTGACGGTGTTGAAGCACCTCGGCCTGCCCGACGAGGAAGTGACGGTTGTGCCCTGGGACGAACTGGACCGTGTGGTGGTGCCCGACCACCTCACGAGCATCTGGGTCCCCCGCCTCGGGGAGCCGTTCGCCGCTGAGTTCGTCCGCCTCGAGGAGCTGGCCCGGGCCCTGCGGGCGCGTTGTCCCTGGGACCGCGTGCAGACGCACCAAAGCCTTACCCGTTACCTGCTCGAGGAGTCCTACGAGGCGCTTGAAGCGATAGAAGAACTGGGCCCGGATGGTTCCGGCTACGAGCACCTCGAAGAGGAGCTCGGCGATGTGCTGTTCCAGGTGGTGTTCCATTCGGTACTGGCCGCCGAAGAGGGGCAGTTCGCCCTGGCCGACGTGGCCCGCAATGTTCACGACAAGCTCGTCTTGCGGCACCCTCACGTTTTTGGCGACGTCGAGGCGCACACGGCCGAAGACGTGAACCGCAATTGGGAGCAGATAAAGCGGAAAGAAAAAGGGCGCGCCAGCATCATGGACGACGTCCCTCGCGACCTGCCGGCCCTTCTGTATGCCCACAAAATCCAGAGGAAAGCGGCCTCTGCCGGCTTCGACTGGGAGGGAGCCGAGGGCGCCCTGCCCAAAATAGGCGAGGAGCTTGGCGAGCTTTCCGAGGCGATTGCCGCCGACGGGCCTGGTCTGCCAGAAGAGGCGATGGCACCTCGCGACGAGGGTGCGGTCCGGGTCGAGCTGGGGGACCTGTTGTTCGCCGTAGTGAACGTGGCCCGTCATCTAAAGGTCGACCCCGAAGCGGCGCTTCGCGAGGCGACGGCCAAGTTCCGCCGGCGGTTTATGGCCGTGGAGACGCTGGCGGCTGAGCGCGGCGCCGACCTGTCACAGCTCGACCTCGGGCAGCTCGACCTCTTGTGGGAAGAGGTAAAGGCGGCTGAGCCGGCGTAAGCGAGATGCTCGCCTTCGCCTGCAATTGGTGACGCCGGGCCCCGGTCGTCGGGTGCACTATTAGCCGGAATACGGGACAAAACCTTGTCCCTGCTCCGCCGGTGCGTCGATAAATGCACCAGACGCGGCCTGTAAGCCGGGAGGTAGTACATGGTTTTGTCCGGTTGGAGATCAGCGCTGGCGGCGAGAGTAGCCCCGCCGGGGTAGCCCGTCCGGTGGTCCGTCCGTGCGCTCAGCCTCGTCAGTAAGCTACTGTCTCTCTGTTAACTTTGGTCACAGTTTTCACTTGAGCAACAAGTCGGGAAGCGGTATGCGTTTAGGCGTCAAGGTCGCACTAGTGCTGCTGGTCCTGGGCGGGGCCATGTACTTGTTCGTGTTCCCGGCGCGCACGTACCTCGCTCAGAAGCAGGGCATCGCGGCCGAGGCGCGCACGGTCGCCGTCTTGAGAGCGGAAGACGCCAAACTGACGTCAGAGAGCTCCGCGTTGCAGGACAATGCCACCATCGAACAGATCGCCCGCCAGCAGTACGGCCTCGTCAAGCAGGGCCAGCAGGCCTTCATGGTGCTGCCCGGCACCAGCCGTCCCCAGACGACGGCCCCACCGCCGCCCAAGCCGGCGGCTTGGTACTCTTCCCTGGAGTTCTGGCACCACTTGTAGCCGGACAGGTAAGGAGATCGACGCGCCGACCGCGTACGGACTGGGTGCCCCTTGGCGACGCTGAACAAACACGAAGATGTGAAGGCACTGTTGGGTCGCCAGCCTCGCGGGCCGTTTGACGTCGTGCTTCGCGACGACCAGGGCGGCCCGGTGGTAATTCGGAACGGCCCGTGCTCGAAGACGGTACGCCCATGCCGACGCGCTATTGGCTCGTCGGCCGGCAGGCCCGGCTGGCGGTCGACCGCCTGGAGGCGGGCGGCGGGGTTAGCGCGGCGGAGGCGGCCGTCGACCCCGGCGAACTGGAACGCGCCCACCTCCGGTACGCGGCCGAAAGGGATTCATCAGTGCCTGATGACTGGGTGGGACCACGACCCGCGGGCGGGGTTGGCGGGACCAGGCGGGGCGTCAAGTGCCTCCATGCCCACTACGCCTGGTACCTGGTCGGGGGCGACGACCCGGTGGGTCGGTGGGTGGCCGAGCAAATTGGCGCATGGCCCGGAGCGGGGACCGGGCCAGTTGCCCCCGTCGCAGGGTAATGGGCAACTACGCGGCGGTAGATTGCGGCACCCTGTCGACCCGGTTATTGATCAGCAACCCCCAGGGCCAGCCCATAACCAGGCTTACCCGGGTGACAGGGCTCGGGGAAGGCGTCGACCGTTCCAGGGTAATTCGGGCCGAGGCGGCCGAGCGCGCCCTCACCGTCTTGCGCCAGTACCGCGAACTGATGGACCGGCACGGTGTGAGCGCCACTCGAATGGTGGGGACGTCAGCCCTCCGGGACGCGGCCAACCGGGCGTCATTTGCCAATGCCGCCGAGGAGATCATCGGAGCCCCTCTTATGTTGCTCCGCGGGGATGAGGAAGCCGCCCTATCGTTCCTGGGGGCAACGGCGGAGCTGAGGACCTCTGACGGCCATTGGCTGGTGGCCGATATCGGTGGCGGCTCGACAGAGCTGGCCGTTGGCCCGGAGCCGTCGGGCGCCATTTCCCTCGACCTCGGTTGTGTGCGCGTGACCGAGCGGTTCCTCCATGACGACCCTCCGACGACCGAGGAACTGGCCACCGCCCGCCAATGGTTGGAGGCGAGGTTCAGCACCGCGGAGAGGGAGGTACCGGCACTTCGATCGGCTGAGGCGCTCGTGGGCTTGGCCGGGACGGTTTCCGCCCTCGCTTCCTATGACCAGGGGCTCGAGTCCTATGACCAGGATGCCGTGCACCACTACACGCTGTCGAGGGAGGCCGTGGCCCGTGCCCTCTCAGCCCTGGCGGCGCGGCCCGCTTCCGGACGCGCCGGTTTTCCCGGGATCGAGCCAGCCAGGGCACCCGTCATCGTTGGGGGCACCCTGGTCCTCGACACCCTTATGGCGCACTTCGGCTTCCAGGATTGCCTGGTCTCCGAGTCGGACATCCTCGATGGCTTGGTCATCACCCTCGTTCGGCTTGACAGAGCCCCAACCTGACGCAAGTAGCATTGCAGCTGTGACATGGGGCCATGCGGTCGTGTACCCCGAGCTTCACGGGCGACGGGTTATGTTGCGCCCCCTGGTTGCCTCCGATTTCGACGCCTGGCGCGAGGTGAGGACCCGGTCGCGGGATTGGCTCGTCAAATGGGAACAGCGTCCTATCCCCGGGCAACCCGACCCGGCGGTCGACAAACGGGCGTGGGTGGCCCGCTGCAATGCCCGCATGCGCGAGCGGGAGCTGGGCACCGGCTACGGTTTCGGGATCTTCGTCAGGGGCCGGTTCGCCGGCGAGATAAACATCTCGTCGGTCCAACGGGGCCCGTTCCAGACCGCTTATGTCGGTTATTGGATCGACGAGGCTATGGCCGGCAACGGGTACGTGCCGGAGGCATTTGTGGTGGTGGCCAAGTTCGCTTTTGAAGACCTGATGCTCCACCGCCTGCAGGTCTCCATTATCCCGCGCAACCGTCCAAGCAACCGTGTGGCCGAGAAACTGGGCTTACGCAACGAGGGGATCGCCCTCCGGTACCTCGAGATAAACGGGGTCTGGGAGGACCACGTGCGGTACGCGATAACGGCGGAAGACTGGGCCGAAAAGCGCGAACAGTACCTGAAAGAGTGGGTGCTGCCTATTTAAACGGGCACATGGGCCTCGGCGCAGCGAGTGCCCTCAACCCCAACTGTGGCCGCATGAGGGGTGCCCGCCTCCAGGACAATTCGATCGCCCGCCTTTAGCGCTACGTCACCTTTGTCGGTGTGGAAAACTATCGAGCCTCGCAAGCAACAGAGGATCTTTTTGTAGTGGTGCGAATGTACCGCGTAGGTCTCGCCGGGGTCGTTTGACCAAACCGACACCGCCAAGCCGGCATCCTGCATTTCGTCCATGAACTCGGTCTCCAGCATTTACTCCTTTCGCCTGCGACTGGTTCACAATAGTTTCCCGGCCCGAGCAGGCGGTGCATACCGATATATTGCCTTTCCTCGCACAGACGCCAGGGGGACCGGCCCGAACTGACGGCTGTCCGTGCTGTGCTCGAGGTTGTCCCCCAGCAGGAAGACACCCTCCTGGCCCACGTCGACGACCCGCTTGAGCAGCGATCGCTCCGGTCGGCGGGGGTCCGAGGCGGCGACAATGTCACCGGGGCGCACCGACCGCGTCCTCCGCACCAGGACGCGGTCCCCAGGCTGGAGAGAGGGGGCCATGCTGGGCCCGGAAACCTCAACCCGCTCGAAGGAGTGCCACACCCGCCAGGCTGACCATGCCAGGACGGCGCCGGCCAGGGCACCGGCGGCTACGGCGACGGCGGCTACGGTGACGGCCCCGACGCCGCTGGCAGTGCCGGTGCCGGTCAGAGCGTAAGCCCCGGAACGTTTACCCGGTTTGTCTGGCGGAGAGATCTTGAGGTACGCCTCGGCGCCGACGGCTACTGGGCGGCGAGGCGCGGCAGGGACTGGGCGCTTAGCAACACAGCCGCTATAACGTGTGCCTTGACCGTGTCCCACGGCACGTACCCTTAGCACAACCGACCAAGGAAAAAGGAGCCTATTTCATGACCTTGCTGGTGCGTTTGCTGGCCTTGGCAGACCGTGTGAGCCCGCCCCGCACTGCCTATGCCCACTGCGACTTGCCGTGTGGTGTCTATGACCCGGTACAGGCGAAGGTCGAGGCCGATTCCGTTAAGGCCATCCTGGAGAAGTACAACGCCTCGACTGACGAAGCCTTCAGGACTCGCTGCCTGTTCATCAAAGAAGAACGAGCTGAGCTCGTGAAGCACCATCTCTGGGTGTTGTGGACGGACTATTTCAAGCCGCCGCACCTCGAGAAGTACCCGAACCTGCACGATCTTTTCTGGAAGGCGACCAAGACGGCCGGGGAGACCAAACACTCCACCGACGTCTCTGTAGCGGACGACCTGCTGCGCCAAATAGCCGAGATCGACCGGATTTTCTGGGAGACCAAGAAGGGCTGAGCCCGAAGGGCCCGCACCTGGTTGCCCAGTGCGTACCAGGTGCTGGCCGCCGGGGCCGACTAAACCGGGCGCCCCAGTCGTGGAGGAGTATTGACTGCCGTCGAGGACGCCGTCGCAACCGCATTTCGCGAGGAGTGGGGGCGGATTGTGGCGACGTTGATCCGTGTGACCGGTGATTGGGACCTGGCCGAGGAGTGTGCCCAGGAAGCGTTCGCCATAGCCCTGAAAAATTGGCTCGACACCGGGGTCCCGCGCAACCCGGGCGCCTGGCTCACCACGACGGCCCGCAACCGGGCCATTGACCGGTTGCGGAGGTCGGCAGTTGGCGCCCAGAAACTGCAAGAAGTGGCGCGCACACTCGGCCAAGACGAAACGGCCGGCCAAGACGAAGTGGCTGAGGTCTCGAGCGACGATAGCGGGATCGCCGACGACCGCCTCCGTTTGATTTTCACCTGCTGCCACCCGGCTCTAGCTCTCGAGGCACGCGTCGCTCTTACGCTGCGGGCCCTCGCCGGGCTGACGACCCTCGAGATCGCCCGGGCCTTTGTGGTCTCGGATGAGACGATGGCCAAGCGGTTGGTCCGGGCCAAACAGAAGATCCGGGACGCCGGCATCCCGTACCGAGTGCCGCCTGCCCATTTATTGCCAGAGCGGACCACGGCGGTGCTTGGTGTGCTTTATCTGTTGTTCAACGAGGGCTATTCGGCCACTGCTGGCGCCAACCTGCTGCGGTCCAACCTGTGCCACGAGGCCATCCGCCTGGCCAGGACGCTCTGTCTACTGATGCCCGATGAGCCAGAGGCTCTTGGCCTTCTGGCCCTCATGCTCTTGCACGACGCACGGCGGGCGGCCCGGTTGGACGGGTCAGGCGACGTAATAACACTGGAGGACCAGGACCGTTCGTTGTGGTCAGGGGCCGAGATCGACGAGGGCGTCGCCGCTCTGGAGCGGGCGTTGCGCCAACAGCGTCCCGGGCCGTACCAGCTGCAGGCGGCCATAGCCGCTTGCCACGCCACCGCCCCCAGCGCCGGCGCCACCGACTGGGCCGAGATCGCGGCGCTTTACGACCAGCTCGCCCTCTACCTCCCGTCGCCGGTGGTGCAGCTCAACCGGGCGGTAGCGGTGGCAATGTCTGATGGTCCCGAAGCTGGCCTTGGCCTGGTCGCGGAGCTCGAGAAGTCGGGGTCGCTCGGCACTTACCACCTGCTGCCGGCCACCCGGGCCGACTTGCTCCGCCGCCTGGGCCGCTTCGAGGAAGCGGCGAGTAGCTACCGGCAGGCGCTGGAGCTGGCCAGCACCGATGCCGAGCGACGCTTCCTTACTCGCCGGCTGGCGGAGACGAGCAGCAACTCGGCCTAGCAACTGCGCGCGGGGTTTGCGTGCCGGGGCCCCTCCACTCAAACTGGGCAGGTGCCGAGCGCAGTGGTCATCGGGGGGCGGGGTCAAAGCGGTCGGGCTATTGGCCAGCGGCTGGTCGCTGACGGATGGGAGGTCATGGCGACGAGCGCCGGCGATCTCCCTAGTCCCGAGGCCACGCCCGGGATCCGGTGGTCGTTGCTGGCCAGGGACGAGGGCGTCGGGTTGGCCGACGTAGTTCCGTCCGGAACTGACGTCGTGATCGACATCACTTGCTTTACGCCGGCACACGTCGATCAGCTCTTCGCCCTCGGCGACCGGGTCGGCTCAGCAATAGTCATGTCGACGCTGTCCGTCTACAGCGACCAAGAAGGCCGCTCGCTCGACGAGGCCGAAGATGAGGCCAGCTTTCCCGAATGGCCGGTGCCCCTGCCTGAGGACTGGCCCACCGTGCCGCCCGGCGATGGCGGTTACTCGGAGCGCAAAGCTGCCGTGGAACAGGCCCTGCGGGAACGAGCACCCTGGCCCGTGACCATTGTGCGACCGGGGGCCATCCATGGTCCGTACAGCCACCACCTGCGCGAGTGGTACTTCGTCAAAAGAGCCCTCGACCGTAGGCGCCAGGTCGTGCTCCCGTTCAACGGGGCCAGCGTCTTCCAGCCCACGGCGACAGTGAACCTGGCCGAGCTGGTCGCGTTGGCGGCCCGGACGCCCGGGGACCGGACGCTTAACTGCGGTGACCTGAGGCCCCCGTCTGTTGCTGAGATCAGCGCCATTGTGGACGACTTTATGGGCTGGTCGACCGAGCGGGTGCTGGTAGACGGCCCTGAGCCGGGACCGACAGTTGGGAACCACCCGTGGGCCGTGCCCCGGCCCGTGATCGCCGACATGCGCCGCGCCGAAACCGAGCTCGGCTACCAGCAACGGGCCACGTACGCAGAGGCTTTGGCCGAGACCGTCCCCTGGGTGGTCGCCGCTTGTTCGGGCCGCGACTGGCGGGATGTCTTGACCACGCTGGCCCGTTACCCCGACCTGTTCGACTACGAGGCCGAGGACGCGTTCCTGGCCAAACGCACATAACCGCCGCTCAGAGGCACCTTGACTTCGGAGGTCGGCCAAGTAGCATATTCAGTATGCTACTCGTGCGTAAACTGCCATGAGCGTCCGCCACGCCCTTTTGGGGCTGTTGAGCGAGGGCCCCAAGTACGGGCTCCAACTACGCCAGGAGTTCGAAAGCCGGACCGGGGAGGTTTGGCCGCTCAACGTGGGCCAGGTATATACGACCCTGCAACGCCTGGAGCGTGACGGGCTGGTCGAATCTGACGACGCCGGTGAGGACGAGAGACAGAAGGGCTTCCGCATAACGCCGGCGGGCAAGGAGGAGTTGGCCAGCTGGCTCCGGACCCCGGTCGACCTGTCGTCGCCGCCGCGCGACGAACTGGTGATCAAAGTGCTCGTAGGTCTGCAGGTGCCCGGCGTCGACGTGCGGGACGTGATCCAGGTCCATCGCAGGTACCTGGTCGAGCTCATGCAGCAGTGGACTCGCATCAAGGAGGACGAGGCCAGGTACGACCTGTCCCTCGCCCTCGTCGTCGATGCCGAGCTGTTCCGGCTGGACTCGGTGATCCGGTGGCTCGATACAGCTGACGGCCGGTTGAAGCGGGCCTCCGTCGAGCCTCCGGCCCCGCTCCCCTCGGCAGTGCCACGGTTGCGAGTGAAAGTAGGAGGGCGGCGATGAGCTTCCTGGAAATGCGGCGGGTCTCCAAGGTCTACGGGCAGGAGGCGAACCAGGTGAAGGCGCTATCCGACGTCAACCTGTCAGTCGATGAAGGGGCGTTGGTGGCGGTGATGGGGCCGAGCGGCTCGGGGAAGAGCACGCTCCTGACCATCGCGGGGAGCCTCGAGGAGCCGACGAGCGGGGACGTCGTCGTGGGCGGGGCAGCTCTGTCCAGGATGTCGCGAAATGACAAGGCGCGTCTCCGGCGCCGGGTGGTCGGCTATGTGTTCCAGGACTTCAACCTGCTGCCCGGCCTCACGGCGGCCGAGAACGTGTCCCTGCCACTGGAGCTCGACGGGCTCTCGGCCCGTAAAGCACACTCAGCAGCCAGCCCACCTGGGGCGGCCGCGACGGCCCAGACATTTCCTTGCCCGCCAACCGATTGCGTGGCCAACCCGGTGGTCCAGGAGGTCAGTGCCCTTCCGTCGGGCGTCTCTGCGCCCAACACGGTCATTACCGAGCAAGCCGTCCAGCGTCTCGGCCTGAAACCGACCGTATCGGGCTGGTTGGTCCAGGCTTCGGGGCCACTCACGGCCGCTGAGATCAGCAATGCCAGGACAACCGCGGCGGAAGCACGAATGAGCATCGAGACCAAGAACGACGAGCCCACCTCGGCTGAAGTAATCAACTGGGCCACCGCCTTCGGAATTGCCCTGGCCCTCGGCATCCGGGCCATGAGCGTCGGGCGAGCAGCCCGCCGACCACCGGCCCGAGCGCGGCAGCCAGGCCGCCGACAGCAGTCCACGCCCGTACTGCGCCATGGCGACGCTCGGGTTCGTACGAGGCCAGCAGCAGCCCGAGCGAGGTCGGGGTCAGCAGCGCGGCTCCGGCCGCTTGGACCAGCCGGAACCCAACCAGCATCCCAACACTGGTCGAGGCCGCACATGCTGCCGAAGCGGCCGTGAAGATGGCCACGCCGAGCAAGAAAGCCCGGTCGCGGCGGTACCGGTCAGCCAAGCGGCCGAAAAAAACGAGCAGCGATGCGTACACGATGGCGTAGCCGTTGAGGACCCACGACAGCTCAGCGAGATTGTGAGCCCCGAGATCGCGGGCGATCTGGGGCAGGGCGACGTTCACGATGAAGAGGTCCAGGCTGGCCAGGACCACGCCGGCGCAGACGATAAGGAGCACCTGGCGGGGGCTGGCCGTCGCCTCCGTCCTCGTGGCCCTCACGGGCTGGCCAGCGGCAGTGAGTTCTATCATGAGATGAACTTTAACGTAGTGGCGTTCTATCATGCAACCCACTAGGCTTGAGTTGTGGAACGCAAAAGCTTCGCCGGCATGCACTGCTCTGTGGCGCAGTGCTTGGAAGTAGTGGGCGAGTGGTGGTCGATGCTGGTCCTGCGCGACGTCTTCCTGGGCGTGACCCGGTTCGACGACATCCAGCAGCGGCTCGGGATATCGCGCAACATTCTCAACCAGCGCCTAAGCCACCTGGTGGAGGAGGGGGTTCTGGAGCGGGTGCAATACAGCCATCGCCCACCCCGCTACGAGTACCGGCTGACCGACAAAGGTCGCGACCTGTGGCCGGTCCTCACGGCCATGCGCCAGTGGGGTGACCGTTACGCCGCCCCCGACGGGCCTCCCGTCAGCATGACGCACAAAGCCTGTGGCCACGTTGCCGACGCCGTAATGGTGTGCTCAGTGTGCGGCGAAGAGCTGCAGTCCAGCGACATGCGGGCGGCTCCCGGGCCGGGAGCGGTCGAACCTCTCGTCGGGTCGGGGCCGCGGTACGGCGGGGGTGGGCTGCCGGACGGGTTTCATGGGACCGTATAGGCCACCATCTGGGGGTGGCCCCCGCCACCGGCAGCCGACGTCAGGGGGCCGCCATCAGGGACGAGCACGGTGTTGCCGAAGACGGCTATCGGGGCGTTGGTCGAGGTGGGTAGCTGGTGGCGGTAGACGATCGTCCCGGTGGCGCGGTTGAGAGCTACCAGTTCGCCGTTGTAGAGGGTCGTGAAGACCAGGTCGTTGGAGACCGTGGCCGCACCGAGCGGCAACGTAGGGACTTTGGTGTCCCACTCGACCTTCCCCGTGGCCAGGCTGAGCGCCTCCACCTCCCCGGATTCGGCGCTGCCGGCCTTGTTGCCGTCGACAACCGTCGGGCCGGTGGCCGTGATGGCCAGGTCGATGGTGGCCACGTACACGCTGCCGTCCGCTACGGCGATGTTCGACAGCACCCCGCCCAGGGACCCGGGCTCGAACGTGTAAGGGTACGTCACCTTCAGCTTGTGCGCCAGCGCCAGCAGGGAGTCGCCGTCATGACCGTTGTGGACGCCGACGGGTGTCTTCCACAGCAGCGCCCCTGACCGAGCATTGAGCGCGTAAACGTAGCCCACCTTGCCCGAAGCGACGATCGCCGGGGCCCCGCCGATGGTCGTCGAGATGGGCGATGACTGCAGGTCGTGGTCCATGAAGTCGTCGGGCACGGCCTGGTAGTACCAGCGCAACTTCCCGGTCGTGGCGTTGAGGTTCACCTCGCTATCGGTGTAGAGCTGTCGTGTCGGGTGCTGGATGGCCGATGCGATGCTCTGGTACGGGTTCCCGATGCCGAAGGTCACCGACCCGTCGCTACCTACCAGGGGCGTCTCCCAGGCCCCGCCCGAGCCGACGCCGAGGCCCTGTACGCCGCTAGACGGCTGGATGACGGTGTTGAACTTCCACAACAGGTGGCCGTTGGCCGCATCGAGAGCCATCAGTACCCCTCCGCCTGGTCCCGAGCCGTAGGCGCTGGCCAGGTAGACGCGCCCGTCCGCCACCTGCGGCTGGATCTCGAACGACCCTTGGTTGGTGTTCAACAGGCTGCTGTCCACCCAGACCGCCTTGCCGGTGACGGCGTTTAGCGCGAATGCCGACGTCGACGTGTCGCCGTACACCGTCCCATCGGCGACCGCCACGCCGTCAGGCCCCGGGCCGGTCTTCTCGGGGAGGTTCGCCTGATATTCCCACATGAGCTTGCCGGTGGCCAGCGACAGCGCGTACACGTTGGCGTACTGGTCCTGGATGTACACCGCGCCGCCCTGCACCACGGGCCCGGCCGTCAGCGACCCGGTCCCGGAGAGGCCGGCCGCCGCCGTGCCCGTCAGCTTGAACGCCCAGGCTTCCTGTAGCCGTGCCACGTTCGCCGACGAGATGGTTGAGCCCGGAGCGTCCCTGGTGTTGGCCAGGTCGCCGTTCGGGTACGGCCACTCTCCCGACGGTACGGTCGCCCCGGGGACGGTTGTGGACACCGAGGTGGCGCTGACCGTCCCTCCGCGGGCAGCGGGCAGCAGGGCCATGGGGACGACCACAGCCGCCGGCAGGACCAAGCGCGCTACAAGAGGAGCACGGCCGGCCCGCTCCGCGGCGGGACGGCGAAAGTAGTGATAAAGCATGATTGAGCTCCTTTCTTCGAGAGACACGACTGTCTTCACGACCTCGTCACCAGGCGTTCGCGGTCGAACATGGCCGCAACGGCTCGCCAGCCCAGGCTGTCGACGACGACCAGCACGGCGGCCAGGCCAAGGGCGACGCCCAGGCTTTGCGGTAGCACCCGGAACGAGATGAGCGCCGCCACTGCCACCGGCGGGAGGCTGGCCAGCGTGGCGATCTGCTGGGCTACCCGGATGTCTCGTGACCGGGCCGAGGTGGCGATGCCAAAGCAGATGGACCAGCTGGCGATGAGAGGTGTGAAGAGGACCAGCGTGAGCAACAGCGGCGCCTGAAAAACGGCCGACGACACCGCCGGGTGGGCGAAGATCGCCACGCAGATCAAGACGAGGCCGAAGATGGCGTAAGAGATGGCCAGGGTCGGCACCAGTGCGGCCAGTGCCTTGCCGAGGAGGAACTCGTCGTTGCGGATCGGGGTGGTGAGCACGGGCTCGAGCGTCCCCTGTTCGCGCTCTCCGACCACGGAGTAAGCAGAGATCGTGGCCGGGACGATGGCCGGCACAAGGAGTATGAAAAGCATTGACAGGCCTACCTGGGCGTTGAGCGCGCTGCTCGACTGCGTGGCCGGGATGAGCAAGATGCTGATCAGCGACCAGACGACGAACACGACCGGCGAGATCGCCATGGTGAAGACGACGAAACGGTTGCGCCGGTAATCCCTGAACTCTTTGCGGGAGATGGCCCGCACGCGCGCCATGCTCATGTTCATTTCCGGGCCACCTCCACGTCTTCGTCCACGAGTTCCAGATAGACGTCCTCCAGGGAATGGCGGGACTCGGCTATGGACAGGATGTCCGCGCCGGCCCGCACCAGGGCGCGGGCTACCTCCGGGGCCGCCGCTCTGGTGTCTGTCACTGACAGGAGGTACCTGGAACTGCCCTCCGTCCTCCAGCTCTCGACCGACCCGACCGAGCCGAACACGGCCTCGGGGGCAGCCAGGGAGGCCACCGTTTCCACTGAGAGCTCTTTTCTGAACAGCCGGTCCCTCAGCTCGTCCGGCCGTCCGACCGAACGCAGCGTGGTGGAGAAGATGGCCACCCGGTCGCAGAGCCGCTCCGCCTCCTCCAGACGATGGGTGGTGAGGAAGATCGTCACGCCTTGCTGGCGCAACCCGTAAATCAGCTCGTGCACCTCGCGGGCGGCCACCGGGTCGAGGCCTGATGTCGGCTCGTCCAGGAAGACCACCTCGGGGTCGTTCAGCAGGGCGCGGGCCAGCCCGACGCGCTGGCGGAGGCCCTTGGAAAGGGTGCCGCACGGGTCCTTGGCCCGGCCGGCCATATTGACCGCCTCCAGGGCGCGTTGTATGCGCGGGCCGGGGTCGGCCAGGCCATAGAGACCGGCGAAGCACTCGAGGTTTTCGTAGACGCTCAGGCGGAGGTAGAGCCCGGGCGACTCGGGCATGACCGAGATGCGCTGGCGGATCTCCACCCCGTTGGCGGGGCTCAGGGCCAGGCCCGCCACCACGGCCGAACCCGAGCTCGGGGCGATGAGCGTGCCCAGCATGCGGACGGTGGTGGTCTTGCCGGCGCCGTTCGGCCCCAGGAACCCGAACACCTCTCCCTTGGCCACGCTCAGCGACAGGCCGTCGACCGCGGTGCGGTCCCCGAAGCGTTTGGTGAGTTGCTGGGTGATGAGGGCAAGCTCTGAGTTGTTGGTTCCAGTCACGAGCGGGCTCATCTCCTGAGGACGCTTAGCCAAAAGTGATATCACATTGCAATTAAGTGATATCACTATCGCCGGACGACGTCAAGGGCCGGAGTGTCGTCTTCCGGTCGGGAGAAGGCCTGCCGGCTTGCCCCAGCGTCGCGCCGGCTTGCCCCAGCGTCGCGCACGGTGCCCGGGGATGGGGCCCCAACCTTTTTGTTGCTAGGCCATGCTGGAGAAGAAGGCGCTGCTCGGCAGTGCCTCTGACCAGCATCCTTGCCGGCCAACAGGCGTGGGCGGGGCTCTGGTCGGCACGATCGGGCCGGGCCTGATCTTTTGGACCGTCGCGGCAGGGTCTAGGGCCGTCGCGCTCTGGGCCCTCGTTCGGCAAGGCACGCTGGAGCCGGGCGCGGCCGCCGGTGAGCGGACGAGCCCCAGCCCTGCGGCCTCCGCCCACCCCCATTAGCGTGACGGGGATGAGCGCGCCCAGGGCAATGGCGTTCCCGAACGACTTCGTATGGGGCGTGTCTTCTGCCTCTTACCAGCTCGAAGGGGCGGCGTCCGAGGACGGGAAGGGGGAGAGCATCTGGGACCGCTTCTGTGCCACGCCGGGAAAGGTCCGCAACGGCGAAAGCGGCTCCGTCGCCTGCGACTTCTACCATCGGTACCGGGAGGACGTCGGGCTGCTCAGCGAGCTCGGCGTCGACGCCTTCCGCTTCTCGGTCTCCTGGCCCCGCATCCTGCCCTCGGGGCGCGGAGAGGTCAACGACAAGGGCTTCGGCTTCTACGACCGCCTGGTGGACGCACTACTGGAGGCAGGGATAAAGCCGCTGATAGCCCTCTACCACTGGGACCTACCCCAGGCATTGGAAGACGAGGGCGGCTGGACGAGCCGTGCCGTGGTGGATGCCTTCGCGGACTACTCCAGGGTCGTCGGTGAGCATTTTGGGGACCGGGTGACGCTGTGGGTCACCCAGGTCGAGCCTTGGGTGTCGGCTTGGTTGGGCTACGGGCTCGGGGTGCACGCCCCCGGACGACGCTCGGAGGCGGACGCAGTGGCCGCTTCGCATCACCTCCTGCTGTCTCATGGCCGAGCGGTGGAGGTGCTCCGGGGTGTGGCCCCGAGAGCGCAGGTCGGGATCGCCCTCAACCTGAACCATCATTGGGCGGCCAGCGACCGCGACGAGGACCACGAAGCCCTTCGCTGGTGGGACGGGTCGGGGAGCCGCTGGTACCTGGGGCCGCTGTTCCGGGGCGAGTACCCGGCTGACGTCCTGCAGGAGTGGGACCGCCTCATGCCACCGGTCGACGACCGCGACCTTCCCTGCATAGCTGCGCCTATCGACTTCCTCGGGGTGAACTACTACAGCGGCAGCGCGATCGGCGCCGGCACCTCCGACGGTGAGCGAGCCCGGCAGGTGCCGCAGCTAGACGCGGCCCAGACGGACATGGGCTGGGAGGTCCACCCGGACGGCTTGCGCCAGGTGTTGGCCCGTGTCAGCCGAGACTACGGCCCTAAGGCCGTTTACATCACTGAGAACGGCGCTGCGTTCCCCGACGTTGTCGACCACGAGGACCGCGTCTTGGACCCCGAACGCCAGCATTACCTGGAGGCCCACGTTGATGCCGCGGCTCGAGCGGCCCTGGAGGGAGTGCCTCTGAAGGGCTACTTCGTCTGGGCGCTCATGGACAACTTCGAGTGGAGCTTCGGCTACTGGAAGCGCTTCGGGATCGTGCACGTGGACTACCCGACCCAGAAGCGGACACCAAAGGCCAGCTTCGGCTGGTACCGCGACTTCATCGCCTCACAGCGCCGCTCCTCCCGGTAAACGGTCGCGCGCCGGCTGTCGTGGTGCCCAGGCCACTCGGGCCCAGCCCGTTGTGGTCGAGGAACCCAGCCTGTCGATCCAGCACTAGACCGACCGCTTCGACCGTGACCTGCCACTCACCCAGATCAGCCGTTACGGTGCCGACCTTCCCGCCCCGAACACCTGTGGCCAGAAGCGCCGAGCGAGACGGGATTGTGCGCGACGACGCCCGCCTAGAAGCACCGCCTAATACGCGGCCAGATTACCGAGGCAGAACGGGATTTTTCTGTGCTCCATTCTCCGGGCGCGGTCGTCTTGTCCGCGGTCGAGCCGAGCGCCGAGCCGGTTGCCGCAGCGGCGTGGCCGGCTGTAGCAGCCACCTGTCGTGGCAGGCTGGAGCCATGCAAATCGGCGCCGTCTACCCGCAGAACGAGCTTGGAGGAGACCCGACCGCCGTTGGGCGGATGGGGAAAGCGGTCGAGGACCTGGGCTTTGACTACCTGCTCGCCTTTGACCACGTGCTCGGAGCCGTTCACGCCGGTCGGGCACGTCAGCTGACGGGCCCCTACACCGAGCGCGACCCGTTCCACGACCCGTTCGTGATGTTCGCCTATCTTGCCGGCATAACGGAGCGGATCGGTTTCGCCACCGGGGTCCTGGTCCTGCCGCAGCGCCAGACCGCGCTCGTGGCCCGGCAAGCGGCCGACGTTGACCTCCTGTCCGGTGGCCGGCTCCGCCTCGGCGTGGGTGTGGGCTGGAACTACGTCGAGTACGAGGCCCTGGGGCAGGACTTCGGTACCCGCGGGGCCAGGCAGGAGGAGCAGGTCGAGCTGCTCCGGAAGTTGTTCACGGAACCTGTCGTCGACTTCTCGGGCCGCTTCGACCGGGTCGACAGAGCCGCCCTCGTGCCCAAGCCGGCGCGGCCCATCCCGATCTGGCTCGGTGGGTCGAGCGAGGTGGCCTTCGCCCGGGCCGCCCGGCTGGCCGACGGCTTCATCTTTTTCGCCGGTGGCATCGACGACGCCATCGACGCCTGGGACCGGCTGCGCGACCGCGTGGCCGGCCACAACCGGTCGGTCGACGACTTCGGCGGGGAATACGTGGTCCTTCCTCGGGGCGGCATCGACGAGTTGAAGACGGAGGTGGGTGCCTGGCGCGAGGCCGGCGGTACCCATGTCTCGGTGGTCACGATGGGCCTGGGCCTGGGCTCCGTCGACGGCCATATCGACTACCTGGCGTCGGTCGCCGACGCGCTCGGCTTGTCCTGACTGCACCAAGCCGGGTCACGTACGGGTCCGTCGAGCATCGCCGATCGGCGGCCCGGCGCTCGCTCGGCTCTCGCAAGTTCAGTCGAAAGTCCGGACCGAAAGTGCAACCAGATTGTTCTTGCGTCTCGGCAACATTATGCGCACCTATGCTGAAGACACCTTTGTCTAGAATACGAACTCACGATCGCCGATTACCAGGGTCAAGCCCACAGACCTGTGCCGCTCGGGATGGGTCGTTATGTCCCTTCCTCGCGCGGCAGAGCCGGCAGCCACACCACGCCGCCCTGCCGGCTCCAACCCTGTTCGCTAAGGGCAATGCCGTCAGCTTCTGTCACGCTACGCGACTTTCTCTGCCAGCGGCGTGTTCATGAATCCCCAGTGCCTCCCCGAAGCCCTCAAAGGGTGCCCTCGACCGGCCGGGTGACCGCGGGCGCCTTGCCTGGCATGTCAGTGTGTTGCGATGCGCGTTCATCCCGTGATCGAGGACGCCGCGACTGTGGTGAGTGTGGTCGCCGAGTCAATCGGCCAGCCGCTGTCGTTGCACAGCGAGCTGGACGTCGACGTATACCGCTTGTATCCCTCCGACGCCGGACCTGACGGGCCCGACCTCGTCGCGCGTGTGTTCGGTCCAGGGGTCGAGCGTGCGATGGTGGATACTGCCGCTCACGTTCTGCAGAGATTGGCAGGCACCCGGTTCCCTGCCGAACGCTGCACGAGTGATGATCCGGTGCTGGCGCTCGGAGAGGACCGGCACGTGCTCATCACCGAGTACGTCGAGCCGTCACCAGCTCCCGGTCCAGGCTTCTTACTGGCCTGGTGCGCGGGGCTGCTCGGCCGACTCGCCGCCCGACCTGCCAACGACTTGCCCGCCGGCGGTGGCTGGCACCGGCTCGGCCCCACTCCGTCGCGCGAGATCGACCAGGCGCTTGCCCTTGGTGGCCACGTCGGACTTTCGGTCGCCGAGCTCGTCGACACCCTGGCCGACGCCGACGACGGCGCCGGGCTGCCCGAGGCGCTGATCCACGCCGACCTCACACCGCCGAACGCCGTCCCACAGGGCGAGCAACCCCCGGTGATCATCGACTGGATCGGGGTGGGGCGTGGTCCGAGGATCTGGCCGCTGGCCTTCTTGCTGTACGTGGCCGGCCCCGCTGGCGCTCGCCGAGCATTGGACCGTTATGCAGGCTCAGTCCCTCTGTCGGAGGAGGAACGCGCCCGGCTGCCAGCGGTCATGATTGCCCGGCCGCTGACCCTCGATCTGTGGGCGGCCGCCTACGAACGCATGACCGCGCGCCAGGTAGCTACCCGATGCCGCGCGCACCGCGCCCGTGTCGAAGCGATTACCGCGGCTCTGAGCGATCCTGATCGAGCTTGATGATCGCACGACTGGCTGCCTCGCGCAGCAACCACGTCGACTCCTCTGGACCAGCAAAGAAAATCCCGACGTAGTCCTCCCGCACGGGAGACAGCTGGAGGTTAGGGCGGGCACCGGCTGCTGGCATTGGCACTTAGACCAAGTCGTCATCGACTTCGTGCTGATGGCGGGCGGTTGGAAAAGTGACCCCGACCGCCGGGCGTGCGCGCTGATTTGCGCTTCACACGACACCCCGACTGGCCGATTTTGTATTCAAGCCGTCGTGTCTCGTTGCGTGGGCAGCCGCGCTCCGATTATCGATTATTGTGCGTGACAAACAAGAGGGGGCGGAGATCCATTGCCGTAATAGGACCCAACCCCCTTTCCACGGAACGGTTTTCAGTCCTCGAAGCGGCGAGCCAGCGGCGCGCAGCTCTCGAGGAAGGCGCTGACGTCGTTTCGCCACCTCGGGACGAGACCGACAATGTAGCGTGCGACGCCAGCCTTGGCGCACCGCTCCATCGCGCCTTCGTCAGGTCCGACCAGGATGACGGTGGCGCCGGCAGGCTTTCGCCCCGCGTCTTGGCAGAGGCGCTCCAACTCCTGTAGGTCGCCCGAGAGGTCGAGTTCGTCGGTCACTACCGGGGACCATTCGTCGCCATATTCAGCCACATGTCTCAGTCCGCGTGCACCGTGGCTCCCAACCAGGATGGGAGGCTGGGGCCGCTGCAAGAGGTCACGTCGACCCACCGTGAGGTGCGTGTACTGCACCAAGAAGAGCGACTCCAGGCCCGCCTCCTCAACTGCGCGCGCCAGCTCGGTGATGGGAACGAATTGGTTCGTGGCGAAGACCTCCACGCCGAGCCTTCTAGTGCCCGTTGGCGACCATTACTGGCCGATAAAGTCCGAGTTTCTTGTGTCCTACGCGTATCCTATGGCGCTGCTAGGACGTCCTAGCAATGCTCTGACCAGCATCTTTACTCTGACCAGCATCTTTACCGGCCAACAGGCGTGGGCGCGGAGGGGGTCGAACCCTCATGCTCAAAGGCGGCAGGGTTTAAGCCCGCTGTGTCTACCGATTTCACCACGCGCCCTAGCTGGACTCTTTAGGGTTTCCTGGCCCCCTCTCCGGAGCTGTCAGTCCAATTTCCTTATTTCTTACTTATTTGGCTAGGCGAGCTGCCATGAGTACCACGACCAAGACAGGCGAACCTGCCCGCCGTCGCCACGGCAGTGGCTCGCTCGTGGAAGTCTCGCCTCGTCATTGGAGCCTCCGAGTTTACGACCCCGCCACGCGCCGTCAGGTCTACAAGAGCTTCGTAGGGGGCAGCCGGCAGGCGAACCAGGCCCTGGCCAACTTCGCAGCCGACGTGCGCGCCGGCCAGGCCAAGCCGATCTGGGTACAGAAGGCTGAGGCCAAGGCGCAGGCCCAGCTACTAGCCACCCCGTCTGAGCGCACGCTGGGCCAGCTCCTTGACGAATGGCTGGCGTACCGCCAGAGCCTCGGCCTCTCGCCGACCACCCTCCGCGGCTACCAGCGGATGGCCAAGCGCATCCAGGCCGATCCTGTGGCGAGCACGGCCCTCTCAACTCTCGAACCCTTCGACCTTGATGCTCTCTACGGACGGCTCACCGCTGAGGGCAAGGGGCCGCGCACCGTCCAGCACCACCATGGAGTGGTCAGCAGCGCTCTGGGCCAGGCCCGCAAGTGGCGCTGGGTGCGCGACAACGTGGCCGAGCTGGCGAGCGTGCCGAAGGCCCCTAGGCCAGACATACAGCCGCCATCCATCGAACACTTGGGTGCTCTCGTGGCTGCCATCTCTGGAGGCTCTCCTGATCTGGGCTCGCTCACCCTGTTCGCGTTCCTCACCGGTTGTCGGCGGGGCGAGCTGTGCGAGCTGCGCTGGGAAGACGTGGACTGGGACACCCACAGCCTGAGGGTCGCTCGCAGCGTTTGGGAGCTGGGTGGCAAGACAGGGCTGAAGACGACCAAGTCCGACCTGGTGCGGACGATCCCTCTGGACGATCTCGCTTTGACGCTGCTGCAAACCCGTTGGGACCAAGCGATGGACCGGGCTATGCACGCCCGCATCCCCCTGCCGACGGGTCCAAATGATCGAAGGTGCGCTCACCATGTCGTCCTCGTCGTACATCTGGTCGTCTCGTGCCAGCGGGGACAGCTGGCGCACGCCTGACAGTGTAAGCAGGGGCTTTGCCAGGGCCTGCCAGGAGCTGGACGCTGCTGCCCTCAAGGGTGCCATCGACCAGACGTTCAACTACCGCTTCCATGACCTGCGGCATATGTGCGCCACGCAGATGGTGGCCATGGGCGTGGACGTGGTGACCGGTTCGGCGCGTTTGGGCCATTCCGTGCCGAGCACCTTCACCAACATGTATGCCCATGGGCTGTCGCAGGCGGCTAAGCAAGCGGCGGACAGCCTCGGCCAATTGGCAAGGGTGGCTCTGCCTCAAGCCGCCTCGAACTCGTAAGGGACTCCTAAGTCGTCCAGCAGGCGCACCGTAGGGATCTGCCAGTGCTCCCCGCTCCGCGCTTTTCTAGACGTGGCCGGGATGCGGCCCTTTTCCAGGTCGTCCCTGATAGCTTGTGCCGTTTTTTTTGTCCCGGTCAGCCGCCGGTACTCAACCACAGACAGTGTGAGGGGCCAGGCCCGTCCGTCGGGGGTGCGTACTACAAGCCCCGTTGGGTGATCCTCGTCATGAGCCAAGTCCTCCCTAAATCCGCGCCACTTCGGCGAAGCCCGATGACGAGCGGGGGTCGAAGCCAAGCTTGTCGACGACGTCGTCTGACCAAGGGCGGATGTGCAGGACCAGCTGCTCGAGGCGCGCGTCGACCCTGAACAGGTGTGGAGGGTTAGCCATGATCAGCTCTTCTCATCATTGCCTCGTGCTGCTGAAATTAGCGCATGTCACAGGTCACTTTCAAGAGTTAGCTTTGCATAGTTTCATGAAGCTCGAAAAGCCGCACAGGAAGCAAAGCGGAGTGCGGACCTGACCTGCCCACCGACCCTGGGCCAGGAGCCCGCGGCTTAGCGCCCGGGCCCGGGGCCGCTCGGCGCCCGGCCGGCGGCGTCCGGACGGCTGCGTGTCCTGAGACGGCGACCTGGTGGGCCGGCCCCGGCCCTTGCTGGCCGAGGGCGCCGGTCCCCTGTGTACAGCCGCGGCCGTCGAAGGGCCGTCGCGGCGCTCCGCCACCCATTCGGCCATCTCGGCGTCGACGAAGCGGACTTGGGCCCGCTCCGGTACTTCCAAGAGCCCGTGCATGTGCACGAGGCGGTCGCGGGCCACGGCCAACTGTTTTGGTTCTTTGCCGAGCACCTTGGCCACTTCCTCTACCCCGGCCCCGCCGGTGCCGGCCAGGCTGGCCACGGCGGCCAAGTAGCCGCGCTCTTGGGGCCGCAGGTTGCCCCAGGTGACCTCGTACTGGCCCGCCAGCTCGGCCCGGGCCGACCTAAGCCCGGCTTTGGCGTGGGCCAGGGTGATCGTGGCCTCCCCCTCCGCCGCCTCCCAGGCGTGCCAGCCGAAGAGCTGGACGTAGTAGGGGTGGCCGCCCGAGCGGCGCACCAACAGGCGCAGGGCCTCGTCTTGCCAGGCCACGTGGCGGCGGGCCGCCGGCTCGACCAGGGCCAGGCGCGCCGCGCTCGGCTCCAGGTTGGCCAGCTCTTCGACCGGGAGGCGGCTGGCGTAGGTCCCGGCGCCGGCCAGGCGGTCTCTGAAGGTCTGGGTCCCGGCGAAGACGACGGCCACGGGTTGGAGGCGACGGGCCACCACCGTCTGGAGGGCGCGGGCAACCGCGGAGACGTCCTCCTGGGGTGCCATTTGGGCCTCGTCCACCGTGACCAGCAGCCCGGTGCCGTGAGCGGCGGCGAAGCTCCCGACGCGCCCCAGCGCGTCCTCGAAGGCAGCGGCGGCGCTCCCGGTGCCGACGTTACGACCTCGCTCGACGGTCGGGCGGCCCGAGGCCACGCCGAGGTCCACGGCGGTGTTGAGCTGCGCCTGGAGGTCCTTCGAACCCCGGCCCAAACGCCCCCAGGGCCGGACGGCCTCGGGTATGCGCTGGAGCAGGACGGCGACCAGGCTCTCTTCTGGCAGCGCTTGCACGTGCAGCACCGCCCAGCCCAGCTTCTTCGATGCGACCTCGCCGACCACGTCCAACAGGACCGTCTTGCCCGTGCCCCGGCTGCCGAGGATCGCCCGGCAGAAGCGGGGGTGCTCGGGGCCGACCCCCAACACCCGCTCCACGTCGTCTACCAGGCCATCGCGGCCGGCGACTACCGGCGGGCGGCGTCCGGAACCGGGGGTGTAGGGAGGAGCCGGCACTTGGTTAGCCATCGTTAGCCTTCTTCGTGCCCGTGTGCCCTAGCGAACAGTTG
Source organism: uncultured Acidimicrobiaceae bacterium (assembly GCA_963749305.1). Lineage (GTDB taxonomy): Bacteria > Actinomycetota > Acidimicrobiia > Acidimicrobiales > Palsa-688 > Fen-671. The sequence goes on along the minus strand of CAVVMN010000004.1, from coordinate 20,174 downwards.
TCCAAGCAACCCAACGATATAGCAACAGTTAGTGCTTTGTCTGGTACCTGTGCCTGTGCCCTGGGCAGCTTTTGGTCTCAAACGTTTTGGCCCAGGGCGTGCAGGTTAGCCTGCCGGGCCTTGGTCTGCGACGGGACTTACGACCGGCCCCGGAGTCGCGACCGGTCTCGGTCCCGTGCCTGGCCTCGCCATTCGCTCCTAGCGTGATTTCGGGGAGGCGTCCGGGGTGGGCGACTGGCCCCCACTCCAGCAACGACGATCGTCCTGCACTGGGGCCGTCCAGCGTTATGGCTGCGTATTATGTGCGGCCTGGACATGTGGACTCCTGAACAGGCATAACGTCGATTTAGTGCGCCTGGCAAGATCGGCTGAATAACATCGCGGGCTGTCGTTCTGGCGCGGCTATACGACGGCGTTTTGCTGACCTGCCTGCCGGAACCACTTGGCGCTGAGCTTGGGCTTGCGTTCCAGAGTGTCGAAGTCGACGTAGATGAGCCCGAACCGGTTGCCCCATTCGAAGTTGTCTTGGCCGCTCCAGAGGAAGTAGCCGTCGACAGGGACGCCTTCGGAGGTGGCGTGCTGGAGCTGATCTAGGAAGGCCCGCAGGAACATGACCCGGTCGGAGTCGTAGAGCGGCCGTCGTCTGCGACGACGTCCGACGCCGCACAGCCGTTCTCGGTGATAAAGATCGATTTCGGTGCCCAGATGGCGTGTACGTGCTTGGGTGCCCAGTACATGACCGCGGGGTCGAGCAGGTGCCAGGCCGACTGCATTTTGGGATGGGAGGAATTGATCGGGATCTCCCGGTACCTCGGCGGGTTCCACGTAGCAGCGAGGCTTGTAGACGTTGATGCCCACAAAGTCCAGCCGCGAGGCGATGATATTCATCTCGTCGTCGAACCGCGGTGTGCTGCCTCCCGCCTCGGCCAGGTACGCATCGGTGTACTTGCCCTCGAGCATTACAGTGATGAACCCGCCGTTGATGCACCGTCTTCCCTCCACCCGCCTGCACCTCGATGACCTGGTAGCCACCCTCCACGAAGGAGGAGAACTCGTTGACGGTGAAGTAGTGTTTCACGCGGTCGCCCAGCTGCTCGGCCACCTAGCCGGCGTAGTCAGCGAACGCCTTCACCGTTTCCTTGGACCGCCAGCCCCCGTACCAGTCCTGCAGCGCCTGGGGCAGGTCCCAGTGGTAAAGCGTCCCGAACGGCTCGATGCCCGCCGCCAACAGCTCGTCGACCAGGCGGCTGTAGAAGTCGATGCCCTTCAGGTTGGATGGCCGGTCCCGTCCGGGAAGACGCGGGGCCAGGAGACCGAGAACCGGTAGGCGGTGGCGCCGATCGACCTCATGAGCGCCACATCCTCCTTGTACCGGTGGTAGTGGTCGTTGGCGACGTCGCCGTTGTCGTCGTTCTTGATCTTCCCGGGCGTGTGCGTGAACGTGTCCCAGATCGTAACCCCTTTGCCGTCCTCTTCCCACGCCCCCTCGATCTGGTACGACGACGTGCCCACACCCCAATAGAAACCATCGGGGAACTTTCGGTTCGCCATCCTGACACCTCCAGACCCTCACAGATTGCCCCATCCGGAACAGCGCCGTACCGATCTCGGGCCGTGCCCCACCCGAGCCATATCGGCTAAGGGCGCGGCCTCGCCTCCCGCTTGAGGCGCCAGAATACGCGCCCTTCCCAACAACAAACCGCGTTCAGCAGAGGCGGCAAGCGCCAACCGGTGAAGTCGGCATGTGGTACGATGTGGTCACGAGGTGGTCACAATGGCGCAGCTGAAGAGTGTTGGGGTCCGCGAGTTCCGGGACCACGCGACGACATACCTATCGGGCTCGGACCCGGTCGCCGTCAGCAAGCACGGCGAGGTGATCGGTTTCTATATCCCGGTCGAACGGGACCAGGGGCAAGCCAAGCGAGCCCTGGCACAACTCGGGGCGACCGTCGAAAGGGTCCTGGCCGACGCCGGCCTATCTGAAGAGGAGTTGGCTGGCTTGTTCGACCTGCGCCAGTCCCTTGACGAGTGATCATCGTGGTGGACGCGAGCGTGCTCGTGTCCGAACTGCTGCGCAAGCGGGCCGCGAGCTGTTAGGCCACCCCGACCTGCGCTGTGTTGTGGCCGAGGAGCAGTGGGGGGAAGCCGAGCACGAGTTGGAAAGGCGAGTCTCCGCCATCGTCGCACAGGGACACCTGACGGCCGAACAGGCCGGGCTGCTGCAAGAAGCGGTCCGCGACCTGGTCGAAGCCGGAGTGATCGAAGTCATCCCCAGTACCGCCTATGAGCACCTGGAAGCGGTCGCTCGCCGGCGAGTCCCCCGTGACCCCAATGACTGGGCGCCAGTGGCGCTCGCGCTTGCCCTGAACGTAGGGATCCTTACCGGCGACAACGATTTCCTGGGTTGCGGTTGCCCGACTTGGACGGTCGAAACTCTCTCCCGGGAGCTCGCCGAGGCTTCAATGGAAAGCTGACACCTTCCTAAGGCGTGCATTCCGCAACAACCAATATCGGTGGCTCAAAACCTCCGGAGTTTCACGGCGTGCCCGAGCATATAGAGGGATAAGGCGTCGACTTTCAACCCTGCTCAAGCGCACACAATGTCACGTGGGGCCAAAGGCGTCTCTCATTTGCCAGGCTGCCTCAACCCGGTACGGCAGCAGGGAGGCCCGGCGCGTTCGTCACAGCACACCTTTTGCTCACTTCCCCACTTCCGAGGACCGCTTCGGCGGTGCCCGCCTCGTTGTCGGCCCGGCGAACTGTTCTGGCCGCAGTGCACCTTTCTCAGCCTGGCGGCGTCTACGCTTCGCAGCCTCCTCCTGTCGGCGTCCGGCTTCCCCCTGGCCAGGCTCGACTACCGCGACGAGCTCGGCCCGGAGGGCTTCCAGCGAGCCGAGGCGCGCCCTCGCCTTCTCCAGGGCCTTTCGTGCCTCGTCGGCCAGGCGGCCAGCCTGCTGAGATTCCGAGCGCGCTAAGTGGGCGTCGTGGACCGCCTGGACCACCCTGAGCATCTCGGAAAAGAGAAGCCTCCAGGCGACGGGCGTGTCCTCGTCGAGGTCCGCTTGGGCCATGAGGGCGGCCACCGACTTGATGGTGCCGCGCGGGACGCAGCGAGCCCTCGCTGGCCTTTGCCGAGGCCCTTGCGCCGATCGGGCCAGGAGGCCCGAGGCGTGGGCGAGCGGCCCAAGGGAGCGCTCCAAGCGCCCCGATAAGACTGCCAGCGTCCCCGCCGCATCGGAGGCGACCGCTCGCCAGGTGGTTACCTCCTCGGCGGGAACGGCGCCAAGCCGGTGCACCACTTCCCCCAGGCCCTTCGTCGCTTCTCTCCACCCGACCGGGGAGCGCTGGGCGGACGACGGGTGCTTTTCCCGAGGCGCCGTCTTGCCCCACCGCTCTGAGGCCTCGGCCCAGCGGAAGGTGAGGTGCCGGCTGGCCCGAGGGGCTTCGTGCGCGCCCGTTGCCGGGGCCGCGCCAGCCCACTCGGCCGCGGCCTCTGTCTCTCGGCCTCGCCGTCGCGCCAGCGGTCCCGTAGTCCCGGGAGCGAGAGGTCCCGCGCCAGCTTCCCCCCACCGAAGAAGACGGCCACCCCTCCGTCGGAGGGCTCTTCGGCCACCGCGTAGCCGACCACGCGGTGCCCGCCGACACGGTCGTAACGGGGCCTGGCCGCCAGCCCGGCGTCCCGCAGGAGCCGCACGAACTCGGCTTCGCTGCCGGCGACCGTAGCCGCCGCCCGCACCACCCGGGCGAGCTCGGTCCGTTCCGCTTCGTCCCTTCCGGTGCGGCGTGCCTTCTCCGTCTCGGCCCGGGTGAGCCCGGGCATGGCCGCCTTCAAGGCGCGGCCTTCGACCACCGAAAGCCCATAGCGGCCCTCCATGTCGGAGCAGAGCCCCGAAAGCTGGCGGAAGTCGTTGGCCGTGCGCCCGACTTTCCCGTCCTCGCGCACCAGCCCCACGACGACGTGGAGGTGGTCGTTGCCGGCGCTAGAGCGGCCGTGACGCACCGCCACCCAGCGGCACGCCGCCTGATGCCCGCAGGCTTCAAAACCGAGCCGGCTCATCGCCTCTTTCGCCACCTCGGCCCACTCTGCGTCTGACAACTCCCGGTCCGTCCCCGCCTTGGTGGAGAGCGACAGGTGCCAGCATGCGCCGCCGGGCACCACCGTGGCGAACAACACGGCCGGGAGGTCCATACCCGCGGCCAGCCCATCCAGTTCTGCCTTGGTCGGCCGCAGGCCCGCCTCCACCCGGAGCGAGGCCGAGGCCGCTACGACGTGGGGGCCCTCGTGCTCGTTGTACCTCCCAGGGCCGAACAAGTAGCGCACCCCGCCCGAGGGCTGCTCGCCCCGCGTCACCTTGGCGATCACGCCTCTGCCCCCTCGTGCCCGACGCATCCGCCTCCCCCAGGGGAGCCCCCTCCATGGGCGGTGAGGAGCGCCGCCAGTTCGACAATGCGCCTACCCCCCGCTCGCACTTCGGCCATGACCTGGTCCGCCCCGCTCGGGACATCGCGCCTCACGTGGGCAATGTGAGTGAGCTGGTTCAAGTTCACACAGGCCCCGTGAAAGTCTCTCGCCACCGCCAAGAACTCGCGGCAGAGGGCGCGCCGGGCGAGGAGGGAGGGACGGCCTTCGGGCAGCGCCGACTCGACCAAGAACCGTTGTAGCGACAGGCCCTCGGCCGCCGCCCGGGGCACTATCCAAGCCTCTTCCTCTGAGGACAGGCGCACACCGACCACGCGCTGGCGCCCACCCGGCCGACGCCGTAACCGGCCTCCGGGACGCGCCGTGGCGATGGCCCCGGGCTTACACAAGACCCGTCCGTCACGCCCCCCGTCCCCGCCCGGCTCCCGGGCCGGGCGCACCGTCCCCCGCACATCTCCCACCGTTCCAGCGTGGCATGCGCCGCCCCCCAAGGCAAGCATCCACCGCGATCAGTTGCACTGATCGCATATCTTGCTCCCACAAAAGCTAATACCAGCTAGTACTTGAAAACTTTCCCTCACATACGCTACTCTGCTCGTCATCTAACAGATCGTTGAGAGAAGCTAATTATGACTAATGGGTCTTGGCTCCGATCCATAGCAGGCCTTAGTGACGACCCGACCATACGACGGCTCCGCCAGCTCGCTGCCCAGGAGGCGGCGGCTACGAAGGAGCGCCTAGCGACTCGTACTGCCGCGGCGCGTTTGTTGTCCGGGGCCGGGGCCCGACTTGCCGAGACCAAAGCCGTCTGGGAGCAACGTCCAAGTCGACGTTCAGCGCGCCCAGGCCGAGGCGGTAGAGGCGAGCGGCCTGATCAACGAGTCGGCCCCACGAGCGCTGTAAAAGACTCGACCCGTGCCCATTCTGTACCTGTGAGCTTCGACGTCTACCCATTGCGGTTCCGTGCCGGCGAGCCCGACTCTGAAGCTCCCGACAAGCTGCAGGACCTCGATGTCGGCGAGTTCCTAACGCATGGGAGGCGGAGAGCGAACATCCGCCCGGTTGAAACTTCTCCGCAGCTCGTAAGCGAGGTAGCGACTGTTAATTGCCCCAGCCAAGGAGTGCCGAGAATTTTCACGCAGCGACTTGTCGGGCTCAGGTTCAGCAAGCACCCCGTATATACCTTGGTTCCGGACTATCCGAGGGTCCGTCGCCTCGGAGAAATCGATGAGGCCCAGAAACTCGATCGAACCCGGGGCCGGTCTGCTGGTCGAACCTTTACCACCTGGACTTTGGGGGTGACGCCCTCCGTAGTGACAACTATCTGGAAGCGGAACTCGGTGATCTGGAACTGCTCCATTTGCCGCTTCTGTTTCCTGACGCGCCTGCCTGACAACCAAGGCCCGCTTTTCGTTGTCCCAAAAGACAAACTCGACGTAGGTCGCTGAGACCCCCGGGAATGACGTTGTGTGTGCGGCGCCTGGATCGCGTTCTCGCTCAGCGAAGCGGGTGACGTCGATGGTCAAGTCCGCCCATTCGTCCGTCTAGACAAGGACCCAGTTTGGGGGTGATGTATTAGCAGGAGCGCAGCCGTTCCTTAACCGAAGCCGCTCTCGCTTTCGAACACGTTCGCTCTCTCCGCGTAATGACGCGTGGTCGGGGGCGCCGACGGCGATGGTATAGCCCGTAATCGCGACCGAGTTTCCGAAGCTGTCGTCGGTAACGGTGTCCGAACCCTTCAAGGCGGTCCTCTGTCGCCAGCCCGCGGCCGTCCTGGTGAACATTAGAACAGCGCTGTCGACCACAACGGCGGTGCTGCCAGACGCGGCGACCACTCCACCCAAACAGCAATCGGGCGGCCCGATGCCCAACATCTCTGCTGTCTGGTGCCAGCCTGACGCGCTCCTAGAGAAGAAGTACACCGCCTCCGTACCACGGGCGTGGTGGGGGGCGCCAACCACGATCGTATTGCCTGCGATCGCGACCGAGTACCCAAACCAGTCACCCTTGGTGGTGTCATTGGCCCGTCAGCTCGGCCATCTGGCGCCAGCCCGCGCCCGTCTTAGTGAACACGGAGACGCGACATCGGTGCGGAGCAGCATTGACCAAGGCACCCGGGCGCCGACCACGATCGTGTAGGGGTTCGTGATCCGGGCCCTCCTGGGCACGGACTGGCCCATTGTGAGCCAGCTCGGCCACAGCGTGTAACCCTCGGGCCGGTGGTCTGCGCCCCACCTCGGCCGGGGCGCCAAAAGAGTACGAAATATCGGGCAGCGTGCATATTTTCTTTTTTTCCTCGTCCACGCTGAGTGAGTGCAGCGACATTCCCTGTGCTCTACCGTGGTAACGCTCCCGGGTGTCGTTAGGAATTGTTTACCCGCCGTTCAAGTAAGGCTGGGCTCGCTGAGGAGCGGGCGTAGGAGTAGTCCCGCAGCTAAGCCGTCTTGTTTACCTAACGTTCACCAAATGTTCACCTTGGCGTCGCCCGCTGCTATTGCCGCGTTCAGCGCGAGCACTTAGCTTAGGGAGGCGTGGGCCAGAAAAGCCGGCTCCCAGATAGCGCGACTTGCCTTCGCCCGCGGAGCGGGCCAAAGACACCGATAATTGTGCCCTCGCGTCCTACTGAGTACTGACGGGATCTCGACGGTACATACTGGTACCCTGCCTAGACCTATGAAGCCAACCCCAGAGAATTTGCGTGGAGGAACAACGTTTATGACCGCGACCAATTCGGTCCCCAGGCGTCACGTCGGCCGTAGGGCACTGCGTTTAGGCGCCGCAACCCTGACGGCAGTGCTTAGCGTCAGTGCGACCCTTATTCCCGGCGCCAGCGCCCTAACAGTAATCAATGGCGCGGGCTCAACATTTGACCAGCCTTTCTTTACCCTCGGTTTCTACGAGTACCAAAGAATGGTCGACCACAACACGTCGGTCAACTACGCCTCCATCGGGAGCGGCGGTGGTGAGCAGCAGATCGAGCAGAACACTGTCAACTTTGGTGCCACCGATGTGCCTATGATGGCGTCCGACTTGGCGCAGGCGACCGCTGGCCCCATTGTCCAGGTGCCGGTCGACCTCGGCGGCGAAGCCATCTCATACAATGTTGCCGGCCTTCCGAACCATCTCCACATAACCGGCCCGGTCTTGGCCGACATCTACATGGGCAAGATCACGAACTGGGACGACAACACCCTGGACAAGCTCAACCCAGGAGTGAACTTCCCCAACCAGTCCATCGTGGTCGTGCACCGCTCTGATGGCAGCGGTACGACCTATGCCTTCACCAACTACCTGGCGGACGTGTCTTCCACCTGGAAGAGCCAGGTTGGTATCGCCAAGACCGTGAGCTGGCCGACAGGGATCGGCGGCAAAGGCAACGAAGGGGTGGCGGGCCTGGTGAAGGACACGCCCGGCTCCATCGGGTACGTCGAACTCAACTACGCCTTGGTGAACAACTTCCAGTACATGGCTGTGCAGAACCCCATGGGATCCTATGTACTGCCATCGCTAGACAGCACCGCCGCTGAGGCCGCCTTGTTACCTAACGTCTCATCGACGCACTTCGCCATTGACGATCTGAAAGGCAACAAATCTGCCTACCCCATCGCGACCTACAGCTGGGCCGTCGTGTACAAGAACCAGAAGAACGCTGGGACGGGCACTGCCTTGGTGAACATGCTCGAGTGGCTCACGCACGCCGGCGGCCAGAAGTATGCCGGCTCGCTCGAGTACGTGCCGTTGCCTGCTTCCGTGCAATCGCTGGCGCAGACCGAACTCCTGCAGGTCGTTGGGCCTAACGGCAAGCCACTGTTGACTCAGTCGGCGATCGCGAAGTACTCCAAGTAGGGCTGAACGCAGTCAGTGGCTCTCACCGCTGTCCGTACCGCTGGGCAACCCCGCCTTCGCCCAGCGGTACCCAACCATGTCTACCGGGTGCTCCTGGCGGTAGGCGCCTTCATTTTCGTGGCAGTCATGGGTGGTCTGGTGGTCGACCTGGTCATCCAGGCTCGCCCAGCTATCGCCCACTTCGGCCTGTCCTTCATATGGGGGACGCAGTGGAACCCGGTAACGGCGCATTACGGCGCCCTCCCGTTCATAGTCGGCACGCTGGAGACGACCTTCATCGCCATGGTGTTGGCCATCCCGATCGGGATTGGCGCGGCGTTGAGCCTGGCCTACCTGTTGCCCTGGCGGCTGGCGTCCGTCGTCGGCACCGCCGTCGAGTTGCTCGCCGCCGTGCCAAGTGTCGTTTATGGTCTTTGGGCGCTGCTCGTGTTGGCACCGCTCACGCGCACTGTGATCGAGCCTGTGATCGGGGCCGTGTTCTTCCATAGCGGCCTCGCGAGCGGCCCCGAGATCGGCATCGGCCTCCTCCTGGCCGGCCTGATCCTTTTTGTCATGGTCCTCCCGACGATGACGGCGATCTCGAGGGACGTGCTGGCTGCGGTGCCGAAGGAGCAGACCGAAGCAGCGTTCGCCTTGGGGGCGACGCGAGGCCAGGTGTTGTGGCGGGTAATCTTGCCGCACGCCAGAGCAGGGCTGCTCGGTGCCGTGACATTGTCTATAGGACGGGCTCTGGGAGAAACAATGGCGGTGGCCATGATCATCGGGAACACCCCTGCCTTCGCCCACTCCTTGTTTGGGACATCTGCCACGATGTCGTCTGTCATTGCTAACGAGTTCACCGAGGCAACCGAGCCGTACCACCTTGCCTCGCTCGTCTATATTGCTGTCTTGCTCTTAGTCGTAGCCGCAGTCGTAAATGTATTGGCCCGGCTCCTGGTCCGGTCCGTGGGCCGCTCACGTACTGACATCGCACTGGCATGACAGTCCTCTCGCTCGACCCGATCCTTACCCGGAGAGCCGAGGTCCAGCGCCTAGCCGCCCATTCGCTGCGGCGGAGGCAGCGGGGTTCACGTTTCCTTATGTACGCGTGCGGCGTTTGCGTGGTCGTTGCGCTCGTCCCGCTCGTGGGCGTCATTGTCTACGTGGTCCAACGCGGGATCCAGGCGTGGTCAGTCGGGTTCTTCACCCACGAGCCCACTCCCGAAGGCATCCCGGGAGGGGGGATATGGAACTCGATAGTCGGCACGTTCATAATCGACGGGATCGCAGCCGCCGTCGCCATACCGCTCGGAGTGGTAATCGGTCTCTTCCTGGCGCAGAACAACGGCCGCATAGCCGGGGCGATCCGCTTTTCGACTGACGTTTTTTCAGGGATACCTTCTATCACCGTCGGCATCTTTGCTTATGGCGTCCTGGTCACGACGATGCACCACTTCTCCGCAATTGCAGGGAGCTTTGCCATCACCTTGATCATGCTCCCGGTAGTAGTCCGGGCCAGTGACACCGCGCTGCGTACGGTGCCGAGAGACCTGAGCGAAGGCGCCCTCGCCCTAGGCGCCAAAGATGCGGCTATCACGAGACGTGTCCTGATACCGGCGGCGCTGGCCGGGTTGGTGACGGGGGTGCTGCTGGCGGTGGCGCGCGGCGTCGGGGAATCGGCGCCCTTGCTGTTCACGGCGATCGGGAGCCAGTACCTTGCGCTCTCACCTCTTCAGCCGATGGCCGCCATGCCGCTTACCGTGTACCTTGACGGGATCCAGGCCTACCCCGACCTTCAGCAGACCGCGTGGGGCGTCGGGCTGGCCCTGATCGTGATGGTGCTCTTCTTATCGGTGACGAGCCGGGTTGCGGCTGCCCGGTTCGGAAGGGTGAAGCGATGAGCGACGAAACTATAACCTCCGCTCTTCCGGTCCCCGCACCGGTCGTAACGGCTCCCAGCTCAGCCCCGAGCGACGTAACGACCATGGCGCTGCGCGACGTGTCAGTGTCGTTCGGAACGAAACCGGCCGTCCGTGCGGTGACGTTCGATGTTGCCAAATCGCAAGTCACGGCCCTGATCGGGCCATCTGGGTCTGGGAAGACGACGCTTCTTCGGGCCTTGAACCGCATGCACGACACCGTCCGCAACGCACACGTCACCGGCTCGGTGCGCCTTGGCTCGACCGATGTGTACGGCTCCGGTATGGACCCGACGCTCATCCGGGGCCGCATCGGCATGGTGTTCCAACGCCCTAACCCGTTCCCCACCATGAGCATCTACGACAATGTGGTGTCGGGGCTCCGGTTCAACGGCGTCAGGAAGAAGGCGTTGCTGGACGAGGCGGCCGAGTCGGCCCTAATAGCGGCCGCGCTGTGGGACAGCGTCCGTTTCCGCCTCAAAGCCGGGGGCGCGACTCTCTCGGGTGGGGAACAACAACGGCTCTGTATCGCTCGCGCACTGGCTGTGGAGCCAGAGGTCCTGCTTATGGACGAGCCCACATCAGCCCTGGACCCTCAGGCGACACGTCGGATCGAGGATCTGGTCGGAGAGCTGAAGGACCGCGTGACCATCGTTATCGTCACTCACAACATGCAGCAAGCCGCTCGGGTGTCCGACAACTGTGCCTTCCTCCTCATGGCCGAGGACCGTGCCGGCGAGCTCGTCGAGTTTGGCCCGACGCAACAGATTTTCACCTCGCCGCACGACCCGAGGACGGAGGACTACGTAAACGGCCGCTTCGGCTGACCCGGGCCTCCCCCTAGCCCAGCTGTAGCTACGATCCGGGACGCCGAGGGTTGGGTCAGTTCGCTAGCACGTTCCCCGACCGGCTGGAGATGCGCTCGCTGAGCACAGCGACTGTGAGGGGAATGCTTTTGGGTCTCCAGAAATGGCGGGGTCAGGCACTGACCAATGAATATGGCTCAGTTGCCTGTTGGCGCAGAGCCTCTCGTGTGCCTTATTGCAGACCGTGACTTCAAGATCGCCTAAACCAACTTCAGGTATAGGGCGGGGGCCGGAGCCCCGGAGCCGCAGGCCGCGCTGAGAGGCCGACCGCACGGCGCCGGGGTGGACTCGAACTGCCGGAGAGGTGCCGGGTGGACTCGAACTGCCGGAGAGGTGCCGCCACCGGCGGCAGTAATGGCTACGTTCAGCTGGTTCTAGAGCACTTCCGCCAGCTGAGAGCGAGCGGAGTTCTCCGTGCAGACGAAAATTAGTCGGCTCGCGCCTCGTACGTCGCCCACACCGAGACGGGCGACCGTCGCGGGGACGAGTTGCCTGCTGACCATTCAAATGGGACGTCTCCGCCTCGGCCTCGCTCGTCGCCGCAACCGTGATGACCGTCAGCGTGCGAACTCAAACGCGCCCTGGTGCTCGAGCCCGTGATCAGCTCGGCTGTGGCGGCGGGGTTGGTCGCCCGCCGGGGACACGCAACTGACCCGCTTGTCGTACCGGAGCGACGCGGCCCGGCTGGTGTGCCGATGACAAGCGAGTGGTGATGCCTAGGGCCGTCGCCAGCCTGCGCGCCGGTGGCCGTCGATTCATGCTCGATGACCGAGTGGAGAGGGAAGACCTCCCAGGTTCACGCGGTCTCGATCGAGCCATAGCGGCGGCTCGGTGACGTTCCCCTGACCATGGCCCAATTTGGGCTAAGCGTTCCCCCTAATTGCTATCTATCGACTATCGTCAATAGACGATGATGGTTCAACGGGACCGGGCCGAGCTGTTCGCAACATGGTTCCGGTGCCTGGCCGACCCGACGCGGATCCAGATCTTGAGCCTGTTGGCGAGTGAGCGGCGGCCCATGACGGTAGGCGAGATCGTCGCCTCTGTTGATGTGGGCCAGTCGACCGTATCGGAGCACCTTCGCCGGCTAGCGGAGACCTGCTTCGTCCACGTCGAGCACCGCGGTACCACCAGTCTGTTCAGGATCAATGAAAGCTGCATCGAATGCCTCCCTTCAGCGGCACAACTAGTGATGGGTGATGTGGCCCCGGACGTGTTCCCGACGCCCCGGCCGGGGGCCACCAGCCGGCGTGCGCAGCGACAAGCAAGGCGCCAGACGGTCCCAGCTTGAGTACAAGACAGAAAGGAAATGCAATGGCAACGACCCCGAGCAACCCGGAGGACGTGCGCGAGAGCGTCCGCCGGTACTACGCAGATTCAGCCCTCAAAGTCGCCAACGCGGGCGTGGTTGGCTGCGGGCCCTGCTGTGGTCATGAGAGCGTGTCGGCCGAAAGCCTGGCCAGCGAGAGCGGGGCGATGTTCTACGAGCCGACACAGCGGCAAGGTCTGCCCGAGGCCGCGGTGCTGGCTTCGCTCGGATGCGGGAACCCGACGGCTGTAGCCGAACTCCGCGCTGGCGAGACGGTGCTCGACCTCGGCTCAGGCGGGGGGATCGACGTGATCCTGTCGGCAAAGAGGGTGGGCCCAACTGGGAAGGCGTACGGGTTGGACATGACCGACGAGATGCTCGCTCTGGCCCGGAACAACGCCTCCCAGGCCGGAGTCGACAATGTCGAGTTCTTGAGGGGGGTCATGGAGGACGTACCTTTGCCGGAGTCATCGGTCGACGTCGTCATCTCCAACTGCGTCATCAACCTGTCGACGGACAAAGAGACGGTGTTCGCCGAAATAGCCCGAGTGCTGCGTCCCGGCGGGCGTCTCGGCGTGAGCGACATCGTGGCTGAGGACCGTCTTTCGCCGGCGGAGCGAGCGGAACTGGGATCGTATGCCGGGTGCATCGCCGGCGCGCTCTCGGAAAGCGAATATGTAGTCGGCCTCGAGGCCGCCGGCTTCGAAGACGTCTCCGTCCGCTTTACCCACCAGGTGGTCGACGGCATACACGGCGCCACCGTCCAGGCGAACAGGCCGCTTTTGGGTGATGCCGCAAGTTAGGTGGAAGGACGCTGGCCGTCCGGCATTCGGCCACTGCCCCACGACAGAGGTCGGGGAGTTCGGCTGATGGGGGCAAAAGGCCTAAAGCGATACGCGGTAGCCGGCTGCTGCCACGGCTGCTGACAGCGCCTGTCTAGCTTCGGCCTCGGTCCAGTACACTTCCGCCTGACGCTCTCCCTAGATGTGGGTTCGGTGTGCGTCATCGCTACCACATCGGCGGTACCGATGACGACGCCGGCTCGAGTCCGGAGTTTGCTGCCCTCCCGGCTGACCTCGCCTAGGTAGTTGAGCATGTTGCCAGAGGTAACTGTCATCTCTGCATCGTTGATGGGGCCCAGTTTTGGTTCAGCCACGTCCTTGTAAAGATTGGTTCGGGCGGACCATGAACATCTACATCGGAGCCCGCTATTCCATGACTCTCCGTCCATGTGGCAGAGAAAATGTCGGTCTTCAAAACGAGTCCTTTCCGATCAGGATTTCTGCTCTTCAGCTAACCAGATCGACTCGTCGATTTGGTTCGACTGTTCCGACCATCCTTCGGTGGCTGGAACCGGCCATGTCTCTGGCGATCGGCAACTACACAATCGGCCTGTGAGGCGCCTAGATGAAACGTTTTTGGGTCGCCGGAGGGGTTCTGGCGTTCGTCGGCCGTGGCGGCTGAGCGAAGCCCATGGGGCTAGAAGAATCGGAGCCCATGGGGCTAGAAGAATCGGACCCTTAGCCCCGGCAGCCTGAAAGCCCAATTGCACTCCCGCATATCGCTACAGCCAGCCCTGGGCACGGCGAGTTACAGCGCCGACACGAGCACCGCGAGCCTATTTACACGCAGGTTGAGCAGGTCCGCCGCCAGCTCGAACGCGCGCGGGTCGTCTGAGACGAGAGGATCGGAGACCGACCAGTGAATATGAGATGGCGTGCCCTCGGCAACCAGCAGTTCATACGCCTTATCGCACACCGTTATCACCAAGTCCGTAGGCCGGATCTCTGGGATCGGTGCTGGACGAGTGCCTCGGAGTTGGAGACCACGGCGTGACGCGGCTCTCAGCGCCCCTGGGTGAACCCTTCTCGCGGGGCTGGTACCGCCGCTGACGGCGGCAACGGCAGTATCTCGGGTGTTCCAGAACAACGCGGCCAGTTGCGAGCGAGCCGCGTTCTCCGTGCACACGAAGACTACACGCCCCGCGGGCCGGACGCTGCCGACGGCAAGTGAAGCGATCGTGGCGGGAACGAGCTGGACGTATCGTCTACGGCGGTCACCCTGCGACGAGACTCGCTGGACGATGTTGAGGGCCTCAAGTACCCCGAGGTGATGGGCTAGAAGGTTCGAGTCGATGCCGAGGAGCGAGCCGAGCTCGGACGGGGCACGGTCTGAGACGGTCAGCTCGTCAACGATCTCCAGCCGGTGCGGGTCGCCAAGGGCGGCGTAGATTCGGGCTCGTTGGCGCGATCGCTCACTAATTATTGACTCAACGCCCATTGATGAAGAATACTATCGGAGACGAAGGAGGTGGCCATGGAGGTGTACGAGGAGCTGGATAGTGACTCACGGATCGCGATGCGCCAGGCGGCGGCGTACCTGCAGTCGTCGTTCCAAGGTGTCTTCAACAAGGAAACCATCCAGCTGTTCTTGGAGTCCAGCTTCCACGAGTTCGCGAGGCAACAGACGGCCAAGTGGATCCAGGTTGCGTTCGCGGAGAAGTTCGCCAAACAGCGGCTGAGTGCGCTGGCCCGAGTCGAAGCTCCGACCGCAGCCCAGGCACCCGCGGTGCTCTTCCTTTGCGTCCATAATGCCGGGCGATCGCAAATGGCTCTTGGTTGGTTCACAAAATTGGCGGGTGAGAGAGCAGTCGCATGGTCAGGCGGCTCTGAGCCCGGTGCCGAGGTAAACCGAGCCGCTGTCCGGGCCATGGCAGAGATCGGGATCGACATCTCCCAAGAGTTCCCCAAGCCATGGACTGAAGAGTTCGTCAAAGCGGCCGACGTCGTGGTCTCGATGGGCTGCGGAGATGCCTGCCCGATCTTTCCAGGCAAACGCTACGAGGACTGGGTGCTCGAGGATCCGGCTGGCATGTCCGTGGAGGATGTACGTCCCATCCGCGACGAGATCGGTGAGCGGGTCAAGGAACTGCTGAAGCGGCTCGAAGTGCCCATTGAAGCGTGATCGAGGCCATGACTGGCTTGGCCCGAGAGGCCCCCTCAGCTCAATGCAGTATGCCTGAGCCCAGGCAAGTAGGGCGTAGCCATAAACTCCGCTGAGCAAATGCGTGACGCGGGTAGCCATCCGCCCCCCTACACTCCCGATATGGGGGTCACACCTCCCGTCCTGGCAGGACGCGACGACCTCATCGCCGACATTTTGGCGACATTGCGGGCGGGGCCGGGTCATCCCTTCTTTATGTCGGCACTGCTCGGGCACCGGGGCGTCGGCAAGACCAGTTTGCTGGACGCGGTCGGGAACCGGGCTCGCAAGGAGCTCGGGTGGTTGGTGGTAAACCGGCAGGCGGCCCCGGGAAGCGACCTGGTCGCCGATCTCGCCACCAGCTTTGCCAAGGCCACTCGGTTATGGCGCGGTCTTGGGCGCGTCTACCGCCAGGTCGCAGGGGAGCGGGTCGCCGATTTTACGAATGGCGCTCCATTTTCAGGGGCCACTCTTGCGTCTTCATCCTCGGGAATCAAGGCGAGGGGACTCTCATTGGCCGAGTTGGTCGGTCTGATGGGTGGGTTCGCACTCGCGCGGAGTCGCGGCATTCTTATAGGGATCGAAGACACAATGCTGGCTCGTCCCGCCGAATTAGCTGCCCTGGCACGCACCGTGCGCGCCGAAGTGGAGGGCTCCCACTTGCCGGTGGCGTTGATTTTCTCTGGCCTACCGTCATTCACGACAGCTATTGGGGCGGCCGAGCCTGCCTTCGGACGCGGGCGGTTGGCGACACGGTTTCTTGGCGACCTTGATGCCAGAGCGACCAAATTGGCGCTCGTCCAGCCAGCGGCCCGTTTCGGCGTGAGCTGGGCTCAAGAAGCACTCGACCTAGTGGCTTCCAGATCAGCTGGCCACCCTCATTACATACAACTTTATGGCTATCGCACCTGGGTGGCAGCGAAAGGGGCTAAGCGGCTCGGCCTTGCCCATGCCCAGGCCGGGATCAGACGCTCTGATGCCCTCTTGGGTGAGGAGTTCGAGGCTATCTGGGCGGGCTTGTGGCCCCAAGAGAGGTTCTTGGTCAGCCTGCTGGCCAGTCGGTGGGGCACGGAACCTGCGCAAGTGGTCGACATCGAGGCCGCGATGAACCCACGTCAGCCACGCCTCCACCTTGTCCGTAACAGGCTCATATATCACCACGGCTTGCTCAGTTCGCTGCGCCGTGGCGAACTGGGGGTCGCAAGGCCGCAATTCGCAGAATGGGTGGCTAATGCGCACCCCGTGGGAGGTCGGGCTAAACCCGCACGCCCGTCAGCGAGGGGGCGCCGCTCTCCTGATATCGGGCAGGAGAGGAGTTCTGAGGCAGTAGCCCAAACTGACAACCCGTTCCGGCCGGGCTCCGGACAAGCCCCGCCTGTTCTCGGCGGCCGGGTGGGCGTGCTCAGCGTCATCGAAGCAGCCTTCAAGGTGGTGGCGTCTGGCCGGTATGGAGGGGCGACGTTCTTGCTCGCGCCCGCCGGCCTGGGTAAGACAGCTCTGCTCAACTATGCCGCCAGTCAGGCTGAGCAGCTCGGATGGTCGCACCTGCACGTCTCCTTTGGCTCACCACCGCCTTCCGGCACTTTGCTGGCCGAGAAGGCGCGAAGCGCATTGTCAGCGTCTCCGAGACGGTCCGGCCGGGGGGCGGGCAACGACATCGAGGCCTGGTTCGGTCGAGTCGCCGAAATGGCCGCTCAACGTCGCACTGGTGCCCTTCTGACGGTCGACGACCTGCACCGCGCGGTCCGGGGTCGCCGGCGCGCCTGGATCGTGCCGACGCTGGGCGTAGCTGCTGCCAAAGGCTGGCCGCTGGTAATCCTCGCTACCGGGCTGCCCAGCCTCACGGATATCATCGACAAGTACCCTGACCTCGAGCGCTACAACTGGACCCCGCTCCATATGTTAAGCGAGCCGGATTCCATGCGAGCTCTACAGGGGGCGGCGTTGGCAGCCGGACGTCGTATGGAAGACGAAACTGCCCGCCTGCTCGCCCAGGCTAGTGGGGGGTTCCCTTACGCACTCCAGGTGTATGGATTCGCAGCCTGGGAGGAATCCCGGGGGAACGACGGGATCGGCGTCGAATCCGCACCTACGGCAATCAGGACGGCTGCATCCGAGCTCGACCGGGCCCTCTATGGGCCGGCTTGGCGGCAGTGCTCCCCGCGCGAACGGGACTACCTCGCTGCTGTCGCTCGGCTTAGTCGCGAAGGCGTACCGGCGTTAGGGCCAGGCGTGGCCCAGAAGCTTGGCTCCACTGGTCACGAGCTCAGTACCGCGCGCGCACACCTTATCGACAATGAACTGCTTATGATACGGTCCGGCGAGCTCGAATTTGCCCTGCCCGGCATGGTTGATTACGTGCTCGACCGCGCCCAGCCCAGAGCACAGGTTGAGACAACGATGTAGCCGGTTTTTGCGCTCCGGGGTGTCAACGCCGTGGCACGATAGTCACGGACAACAACCTGGGCTTCAGGAGCTTTTCACGCCGCGGCCTGCATGCGGCGACAAACCGAGTGGCAATTTGTGGCCGCAGCCTCCAACCTGCTCAAGTCGCACCGCCGGTACCCGGCGACAATCCGCATCGCCTAAGCGGTTGGGGCCAAAAGCGGGCTTCTTCGGGGGCCTCAACGAAGAGCGTGCCGCCTAATCTCGGCCAACGCCCTTACATCATTTCCCGTAAGAAAGACCACCTCAAGTAGCTTGGTGAACCCGAGTTCCCAAGCTGATTACGCAACAGCCTCCTGGTCCCTCCGTCCTGAACCGGATCGGGGTGATCACAAGGAGTTGCTTCATGTCGATTCCAGACGAGCCAGGCCGGGGGCGCTGGCGATACGGCCACCTAGTCCGCCGTGTAGCTTGGAAATCGTATCAGCGTGGTGGCCGACTGTACCCGGTGGGTGAGCTAAAAGTGCTGCTCACGCCGCTGGTAGCCCTCGGGGCCCACGATGACTCCTCGGTGGGGAGGGGAGTAACCATTCAAGTCCCCCCTCCGACTTGAACCCCACACGCGTGCGAGCGGATCATCTAGTCGGCGAGCGCGGAACCAAGCAGTCGACTTACGACAGCAGGTCCCTCTCTATCGTCTAACCCGGGGGTCGGAACCAACGTGTTGTGAGCCGAAACGGCTAGGGGCTGGTCAGGCGAGCCCAGCCACAGTGGGGGACCGAACATACCCCGCCGGGTAACTTATACCTCAACGTGATTTGGCTGTCACACCTGGTTTAGACCATTAGACTCAATTTTTACTCAATCTGAGCTATCTTTGGCTTTGCTGATCTACCCTCGGGCGCCGAGTCCTTCCGGTCTCACCCCTTTTGACCTGCTATTTTCTTTGCCGAGCTCGCCTCGTCTACCCCCTGCTACCGGCCTTGTAACGAGGTTTAAGCCCGCTGTGTCTACCGATTTCACCACGCGCCCTAGCTGGACTCTTTAGGGTTTCCTGGCCCCCTCTCCGGAGCTGTCAGTCCAATTTCCTTATTTCTTACTTATTTGGCTAGGCGAGCTGCCATGAGTACCACGACCAAGACAGGCGAACCTGCCCGCCGTCGCCACGGCAGTGGCTCGCTCGTGGAAGTCTCGCCTCGTCATTGGAGCCTCCGAGTTTACGACCCCGCCACGCGCCGTCAGGTCTACAAGAGCTTCGTAGGGGGCAGCCGGCAGGCGAACCAGGCCCTGGCCAACTTCGCAGCCGACGTGCGCGCCGGCCAGGCCAAGCCGATCTGGGTACAGAAGGCTGAGGCCAAGGCGCAGGCCCAGCTACTAGCCACCCCGTCTGAGCGCACGCTGGGCCAGCTCCTTGACGAATGGCTGGCGTACCGCCAGAGCCTCGGCCTCTCGCCGACCACCCTCCGCGGCTACCAGCGGATGGCCAAGCGCATCCAGGCCGATCCTGTGGCGAGCACGGCCCTCTCAACTCTCGAACCCTTCGACCTTGATGCTCTCTACGGACGGCTCACCGCCGAGGGCAAGGGGCCGCGCACCGTCCAGCACCACCATGGAGTGGTCAGCAGCGCTCTGGGCCAGGCCCGCAAGTGGCGCTGGGTGCGCGACAACGTGGCCGAGCTGGCGAGCGTGCCGAAGGCCCCTAGGTCGGGCGGCCTGAGACCACGCCGAGGTCCACGCCGACGTTGAGCTGTGCCTGGAGGTCCTTGGAACTCGCGCCAAAACGCTCCCAGGGCCGACGGCCTCGGGTATGCGCTGGAGCAGGACGGCGACCAGGCTCTCTTCCTGCAGCGCTTGCACGTGCAGCACCGCCCAGCCCAGCTCCTTCGATGCGACCTCGCCGACCACGTCCAACAGGACCGTCTTGCCCGTGCCCCGGCTGCCGAGGATCGCCCGGCAGAAGCGGGGGTGCTCGGGGCCGACCCCCAACACCCGCTCCACGTCGTCTACCAGGCCATCGCGGCCGGCGACTACCGGCGGGCGGCGTCCGGAACCGGGGGTGTAGGGAGGAGCCGGCACTTGGTTAGCCATCGTTAGCCTTCTTCATGCCCGTGTGCCCTAGCGAACAGTTGTCCAAGCAACCCAACGATATAGCAACAGTTAGTGCTTCGTCTGGTACCTGTGCCTGTGCCCTGGGCAGCTTTTGGTCTCAAACGTTTTGGCCCAGGACGTGCAGGTTAGCCTGCCGGGCCTTGGTCTGCGACGGGACTTACGACCGGCCCCGGAGTCGCGACCGGTCTCGGTCCTGTGCCTGGCCTGGCCATTCGCTCCTAGCGTGATTTCGGGGAGGCGTCCGGGGTGGGGACTGGCCCGCACTCCACCGACGACGATCGTCCTGCACTGAGGTCGTCCAGCGTTATGGCTGCGTATTATGTGCGGTCTGGACATGCCTGCTGAACAGGCATAACGAT
>CAVVMN010000003.1:0-389407 GCA_963749305.1 uncultured Acidimicrobiaceae bacterium | reverse complement strand
GTGCGGTCGACGGTGACCTCGCCGCGGAGCGTGACCGTGGTCGGGCTGGACTTGTACGACCTCGATAGTGGGATTGATGGTTTGGCTGTGCCCGGCGGCCTCGAGGCGTACCTGGCTGGCGGGGCGCCCGGTGGCATCTGGTGTGAGCCGTTCGACGGCGATGGCGACGGTGGCGTGGCTTTCGACGTCGAAAAAGTCTGCAGAGCGCAGGTGCTGGTCACGCTTCTTCTGCTTGGTGTCGAGCGAGGCGGCGTCGAGGCGGATGGCGCCGGCAAGGGTGCTGTCTTGGGCGACGGTGCCTTCGCCCGCGAGGCGCTCGAAGCGGCCGTGAACGGTGATGGCACCCCAGAAGTGCTTGACGTGGAACTCGGCGGATGATCCGGCCGGGTCGAGCGTCCAGGTGCCCTGGCTGGCGTGAACAAGCGACTGGATGTCAGCGATGGTGGTCATGGTCCCTCCTCGGGGTTGGTTCAGTTGATGGTGACGGCGAGCTTGCCGAGAGTGCCGGCGGCGAAGTCGCTGAAGGCCTGGGGGGCATCCGCTAGGTGGTAGGTGCGCTGGACTGGGACCTGCACGGTGCCGTCGGCTACGGCGGCGGCGAGCTTGTCGAGGGTGGCGGTCGAGGGGTTGGCCATGATGGGGGTCACGGTCAGGTCGTCGCGGTTGGTCTGCTCGGCGCTGAAGCCGAGCGTGGAGGCCATGCGACCGCCCCGGCGCAGCAGGGCCGCCAGGGTGCGGCCGTCACCGGCGAGGTGCAGGGCGGCGTCGACGCCGTCCGGTTGGACGCTCCGGACCACTGCGGCGAGGTCACCGCGGTGGTCGACGGTGCTGTGGGCGCCGAGGCCGGTGACCAGGGCGCGCTCGTCCTCGGTGGCGGCGGTGGCGATGACCGTGGCTCCCCGGGACCGCAGGAGCTGGATGGCGATGGCGCCAGCACGGCCCGTCGCCCCGGCGACGAGCACCGTCTCGCCCTGGCTGGGGTTGATGGCGTCGACCGCGTCGGCGGCGGCGGTGCCGGCCAGACCGAGCACCCCGGCCACCGCCGGGTCTACTTCGGCGGGGATCCTGGCAAGGAAGCCAGCCGGGGTGGTGACCAGCTCGCCTAGGCCGCCGTCGCCGAGATGGGGCTTCATCACGACACCGAACACCGGGTCGCCGGCAGCGAAACCGTCCACGCCGGCGCCGACGGCTTCGACGGTGCCGGCGAAGTCCTTGCCGAGCACGACCCGGTAGCGGTGCTCCATCATGCCGATGAGCATTCCGTGGGCGACGGAGAGGTCGAAGCCGTTGACGGAACTGCCCCGGACCCTGACCAGCACTTCACCTTCGGCGGGGCTGGGTGCGGGCAGGTCGATAAGGTGGGGGATGCGCCTGGCCCAGTTATAGCGATGGCCTTCATGTGATGTCTCCTTGTTTGGTGGGTCGGGTTGACAGGGACTTGAGTGGGGTGCTTGGTGGCTGGCGGCGTGTACGCAGCGGCTAGCTCGGGGATGCGGTGATCGCTCGTCCCACGGTGGAGGCAGGGGCAGCCAGTCCGAGTTCTTTGCGGATTTGGGGGAGGACCTCAGTGCCGAGCAGCTCGATGCTCTTGAGGAAGAGGGCCTGGGGCATGCCGCCTACGTCCATCTGCAGGATCTGGCGGGTGTGGCCGAGCAGCTGGTGCAGGTCCAAGAAGCGGTTGGCGATCTCATTGGGCCCGGCCGGGTGGCGCCGAGGCGGCGTTCGCCGTTGCGTCGCATGGCCAGTCGCACCCGGCCGGGGCTGGGAGCGCCGGGCCGCGGGGGTTGCGGCGGTCGAGCGGAACCCGTCGAGCAGGACGTGGATGAGCCGGGCCGACGCCTCTGTCGTGACGCCATCGGCTCGTTCGACGAGCCCAGCGTTGCCCATGAGGAGCACGACGACGTCCGGGGTGGCGAAGTCGGCTCGCAGGACCCCGGCGGAGCGGGCCCGCTCCACCAGGCGGACCAGACCGTCGAAGGCTTCGGAGCGAAGCCGTTCGATGTCCGGGGCGCTCGACACGTCCATGGTGACCAGGTCGGCGATGCCCCGGTCCCGGGCCTGCATGGCGGCCGCAGCCTGCACGTAGGAGGCGAAACCGTCCCAAGGGTCAGGGTCGGCCAGGCCGGCTTGGACGGCGGCGAGGTGCTCGGTCATCCGCTCGGCGAAGACCGCCGAGACCAAGTCCGCGCGGGTCGGGAAGCGCCGGTAGAGGGTTGCGTTCCCCGTCCCGGCCCGGTGGGCGATCTCGTCCAGCGGGGCGTCCAGACCCTGCTCGGCGAACACCTCCCGGGCGGTCTCGACGATCGCAGCACGGTTGCGGGCAGCGTCGGCTCTCAGTTCCACGGGTCGTCCAACCCAGCCGAAGTGGGGAAATTCCCCACTTCCTGTACGCTAGACAGGTCATGACCGTGAAACTCGACATCCCCGCCAGCCACGCCGACCTCGTCAACGGCCCCTACACCGCTGTGCTCACCACCGTCGGACCCGACGGCCAGCCCCAGTCGACCGCCGTGTGGTTCCTCATCGACGACGACGGCGTACTGAAAGGCTCCATCACCACGGACCGGCAAAAGTACCGGAACCTCACCCGCAACCCGAAGGCCACGCTGTTCATCTTCGACCCCGCCAACCCGTTCCGGGCCCTGGAGATCCGCGCCACCGTCGAGCTCGCCCCCGATCCCGACAAGGCGCTGCTCCCGAAGTTCGCCGCCCGCTACAACACCCCGGTCGAGATGCTCGACGCTCCCAGCAGCGAGCGAGCCGTCGCCGCCTTCACCCCCGTCCGGATGGTCACCAATGGTTGACGGCCACGTCGAAGCCCTGCGCTCTTCTGTTGCCCGGCTCCGAGAGCTCGTGTCAGCGATGAGCGACGCCGACCTGACCCGTCCGGCCTACCCGAGCGAATGGACCGTCGCCGACGTGCTCTCCCACATCGGATCCGGCGCGGTCATCATGCACCGACGGCTCGACGACGACCTGGCCGGCCGGGACACCCCCGACGACTTCGCCCCCGGCGTCTGGGGCACCTGGAACGCCAAAGCACCGACGGCCCAGCGCCACGACGCCCTCGCCGCCGACGCCGCCCTCCTCGCCCGCATCGACACTGTCACCCCCGACGTGCGGGAGACCTTCAGCCTCGCCATCGGCCCTATGACCCTCGGCTTCGTCGCCTTCGTCGGGATGCGCCTCAACGAGCACGCCTTCCACACCTGGGACATCGAGGTCGCCGTCGACCCCACCGCCACCATCCCCCCGCAGGTGGCGGCGCTGGTCGTCGACAACCTCGAACTGATAGCCCGCTACACGGCCAAACCGACCGGCGACACCAGGACCATCACCGTCGCCACCACCGAGCCCCCACGCAGCTTCACCGTCGAGCTCACCCCCGACTCGGTGACAGTCACCCCTACGACGGTGGAGGCGGCCGCCGACCTGGAGCTCACCGCCGAAGCCTTCGCCCGGCTCGTCTACGGACGCCTCGACCCCCAACACACACCCCACAATGATGAAGGTCTCGTCCTTGGCGTGCTCCGACGGGTCTTCCCCGGGCCATAGCCAGCAACGACATCGAACATCCCCGGCCATCCACCTACGGCCCAGCACGGACATCTCGACGCACTGCATGACTCGCCGACATGCCATAGGACCGCCCCAGAACATCCATGCAGAAAACCGGATGGTCGCGAGGCTGCAGGCGTCCGGAACGACGGGACTGTGTGCGGCGGACGAAGGCAAACGAAGGCGACATAATGGGCAATTTGCACCTCCGCGTCTGGCTGCCCTGTCGCCTATCAGCACTGCCCATAAACCTCCACCGGCAAGCCGTCCTGCCTTCACTGGCTGTGCGGAGAACTCCCAACTGACAGGGGCTCAGTAGACGTTGAGGCCCGGCGGCAATGTGCCTCGCCCGCTGAAGGCGCGCACAACGTCCAGGCCGTGGCCTCTGCTCACCGCCAGGCCCACGAGCGACACGCCACACTCGACCAACGCATCGGCCGGCACTTTGATATCGGTCCCGAGATCGAAGCCGTGGAGCACGAGCTCGGGGGTCCGAGCACGCAGATAGGTAGCGAGCATCTGTTCGCCGAAGGGGGTGCCGACCAGCGCGCCATCCGGTGCGGAGGCGACCGTTGCCAGCACCCGGTCCGAGGCCGCCGGTACCGCGGCCACGGGGTTGTCTCCCAGCTCCCTTACTGCTCGTCGTCCGCGCTCGGCGATGTTCTCGGGCAAGAAGTACTCCGGCCCGGCTACCGGGACCGGTCGCTCGTAGTACTCGACGGGAAGTACGTTCGCGTGATTGCCGTGGCCGATCAGGTCAAGGACGCGCCACTCGTCGGACCAGGAGGTCTCGTACCGCTCCACAGGCACTGCTGCCACGCAGTCGGCGAAGAAGCGCGAGGCGGCCTGGAACGGTGCGACCGAGGAGCCGTTCACGCTGCAGTGTCTAGTCGCTCGCCACCGTGAGAGTGGCACACGGCGATGGTCCTGCAGGTCAACTCAGGTCGAGTCGTCTTGGGCGCCGCGGTCTTCCGCTTGACGCGTCACCGGCGCGGGCGAGCACCGGCACCAACGACTTACAGCTGCCCAACGCGGTCTCGTCGGCTGGAACTGACGATGCGCTGCCATGTCGAACCGTACGTTGGTGCCATCGAGCCCTTTCCCCACTCGGTTGGGGTTCTCGACACCGCTACTAAACTGGCGTGAGTCGCCGGGTTGGTGGGCTTGGCGCGGACCTTGGGCGGCCAGGACAGAATATTCCTTATGGCCGCCGAGGATTTCGGGTAGTAGCGATGGCTAATCCTTAGGCCATGTCGAGACCTCTTTGTTGTCAAGATGCTTTTCGGGATTTCTTTGCTCCCTGCGCCTGGGCCCTGATGTGCATTGGCTTGGGCTTCGGGCCTATGGTCGGCCCGGGCCCGGGAGTGGCTTGTCCGAAGAGCTGGCGCTCGGGGTGTGAGCCGGCCACGCTGGAGACAGAGCCGTTCCCCCTTTGCCCTCCCGGCCCCGACGTTTGGGCCTTGCGCTTGGCGTCGGCCACCAGGTGGGCGAAGATGGCGTCACTGATGCGCCGTTTGAGGCAACGAAGCGCCTCTTTGTTGGTCTTGCCTTCTTTTAGCTTGCGGTCGTAGTAGGCCCTACCCTCGCTGTGACGGTGACGACCTGGGTGACCGCGACCATGTGGACAGCGTGGTTGAGCCGGCGGTTACCGCCGAGAGAGCCGGAAGACCTTGTGGCCAGCCGAGGAGACTTCGATAGGGGCGGTCCCGTTGTAGGCGGCGAAGCGGTCCCGGTCGGCAAAACGGCTGACGTCAACGACGTATCCAACCACGGTGGCGGCCACGTAGGGGCCCACGCCGAAGACTTCGGTCACCGTGGTGCCCGACGCTTTAACGGCCACCTCGAGGCGCTTTTTGGCCTCCCGCATCTGGGTGTCGATGCGGCGCAGGTCGGCCAAGAAGTCCATGGCCAGGTCGTAGCGGGCCAGGGCCACTGCTCCTCTCGGCTCCAGCCCGGACAACAGCTGGGCCGCTTGGCCTGCTGACATCTCCTTCTTCGGGTGGCCGCCGGGGACCAGGTCGCACAGCACGGCGTGCAGGCGGCAGACGACCTGGGTGCGCAGGCTGCCGAGGTCCCGGCGCCGCTTGGACCACAGCTTCAGCACGGCGGCATGGTCTTCGGCCGCCACCGGGCGCAAGTCCTTTGACCGCAGGGCGGCGATGGCCACCGAGCGGGCGTCGTTGGGGTCGTTCTTATTGACGTTGCCGGTGGCCAACAGCCGCACCCGGGAGCCCAGTTTGGGTTGTACGTCAAGGACAGTTTCGCCCGCCGACACCAGTTGCTGGGCCAGCAGGTAGCCCAGCCCACCGGCGCCCTCGACGGCCCAGGTGCGCTCCGGCCACTGTGCCGCCCACGAACAGAGCCGGTCGACCTGGCCCGGTGACGAGCGCACCTTGAGCTCGCCCAGCACCTTTTCTGCTTGGTCGACCGCCACCGCGGTGTGCGAGCTCTTGTGGGGGTCGACGCCGATCACCACTGCCATCAAGTCCCTCTTTTCACCTTGGGGAAGTTGGGGCCGCGGCGGGCATGTCTGATTCCGGTGACGGCGCTCGCGCCTCTTTTGAGCACACCGTGGGCGAGAGGCCGAGACAGGGCGCGGACAGCCGCCTGAGCCGGTACGCCAACCCCGCTACCAACTAGGGGGCCTGGGTAACGGCGCCAAAGAGCCGGCGAGACGGCGACTAATACGGGCTGCGGGTCGACCGGGGGCCTTTGGGACGCTGGCGACCCGAAACTGAGGGTGCCGTATGAGTTGACGGCCTCGAGACGGGCCGGGTGCCGGCGCATCGGGTGGCCGAATGGCTGAGCGCCCGGCCCTGATTGCCGTTCAGCCCGCTCACGGCGCCCGGCCCGGGTAACAAGGGACGTTACTTAAAGGGCAGGCCTACCAACACGCCCTGGGTCCGAACGTTGAGCGGCACGAGGGGGGACGCCGCGAGTGATCTGGGGTAGGAGTCATAGGCGCAAAGGGGGCCAAATTGCGCGTCGAGCTTTGACAATGCCTCTTCCTCAGTGTGGTCAATCGCCAGGTGCCCACACGCCAATGAGGTCTTGATGCGAAGGCGGGGCGCAATCGGCAACCTTGTTCGGCATTCGAACGTCAGCCTCTAGCGCCCTCTCCGCATGTGGAGTATCTTCTGCACTTCTCCGATGCGGTATGCCTCTTCGGCGCTCTACTGGTCGCCGGTCAGGATTACGCATGGCGTTCCCTGGCCGACCTCCCGGGGAACCAGATGGTCGACCCTCGGCCGAGGAAGCGCCCACGCGCTGTCCCACCCAAGCCGTAGCGAGGGCATCACCCCAGACCCTGATTCTCCGGTGGGGCTCAGGAGCTGTCGCCATAGCGCCAAATCCGCGTCACTCGCGCGTCACTTCGACGTGGCAAGTACTGTCCTGAACTGGCTCTGCCTGTCACGTTATGGCAGGTCAGATACACTTACAACTCTGTGATCAGGGCCCAGATTACCCTCTCAAGGTGGAGGCACGGGTTCGAACCCCGTTGGGGCTGCGAAGGGTTAGCGACAGAACTAACCCACTCATGACGACAAAACTCGCTCGCCATGAGGCGTCACGGCCAGTATCGCATTGCTGTGACCGTTATGGGCCGTGCTGCGAGGTGCGACCGCGCCGGGCCGATGGCGGTGCGCGTCCTGGCACAGGTGCTCGCCTGCCAGCGACGACGGGAGAGTGTTAGGGCGGGGGGCGGTAGTCAGCCAGGCTCACCCGCCGGCGGCGGGCACGCTCGGCCACCTTCGTGGCAGCGCCGTCGGCGACCAGTTGGCGGAAAGCGGCGATCTTCCTGAAGTTCGCCGCCATCAGCAGCAACGCGACGAAGATGCTCTGGGCGGCGATGCCCCGCACCCGCCGGCGCCCGGGCTCGCGAGCGCCTCGTGGGCGGTGTCCTTCACGTAGCCGTTCCAGCCCTCGATGGTGTTGCGGTAGGTGGCGTAGGTGCTCGCCCATTCATCGCTGCCAAAGGCCAGGTCCTGGCGGTGGCGGGCGCCGATGTCGGGGGCGACGGTTATGGCCGACTGGGTGCAGACCTTGGGCGGCACGGCCGGCGGGGACAGCACCGGCACCTGGCCCAAGGCCTTGGCCTCGGGCCGCAGCGGGCAGCACAAGTGGGGGTGGTCGCCCTGAGCCGGGCAGGCGAAGCGCTCGTAGCCGTCTGCGTCGGGGCCGGACTTGCGCACCAGGCGCCAGGGGCGGCGAGCCGAGATGCGTGAGCTGTAGGTCTTTTCGTCGATAGTGCCGGCCCGTTTGCCGGAGCTGGCGCTGATGAGGTCCTCGGGCATGGCCGGGCAGTAAAAGGCGCCGTCGACCATGACCGCTCCCTGGCTGTTGGCCTGCCGCCCGAGCTCGGTGGCCTTGTAGTCCATCACGAGGGAGTAACCGAGCGACCGCACCGGCAGGTGGAAGCGCTCGGGCAGCCCCTGGGTGTAACCGCGGTCGGCGCCCAAGTACTTGGCTGGCCAGCCCCGGGAGCGCACAGAGGCCAGCACCCGGGCGCCGGTGCCACCAGGGTCGTGGCCCGGCCGGCCGAGCACGACGCCGAGGGCCAGGTTGGGGTAGGCGGGCACCGAGCCCGGGCGGCCGCCCCATGGTCACGATCGTGGCTTCCAGCGCCCAGTAGATCTTCCGCAGTGCCTTGCCCTCGGGCCCGGTCCCCTCCCGGTGGTCGGCCTCTCGCACGTACCAGCCCCCGTCAGGGTCGCTGGCGCAGGTCCCCCGGCGCCCCGACGGCCCCCGCGACCACAGCGGCACCGGCGTGGCGTCCAGGCCGACCGAGCCGTCAAAACCGGCCAGCTCGTCGGCAGAGCACACCCTGACCGAAGCTTCGATCAACTCGGCGAGCACCTGCTCCAGCTGCCTTTTGCCGGGCCACCAGTCGGCCTGGTCCAATTTCTTGCGCCTGGACACCAGTTCTTCCTCCCGCAATACCCTGTCTTTGGGTTCGGCGGAGGGGTCGACGAGGGCCAGCACCAAGTGGAACAGGTAACGGGCCTGGCGATAGCGGGCCAGGAACGCTTTCCTGCCCGTAGCTTCAGCGGTTAGGCCCAGCTCGGCCTGCCAGCGGCCCGGCAACCGGCAGAACAACAGCTTGGTGGCTGCTTTTATGTGCAGCGGGCGGTCGTCTAGGGCGAGCAGCAAAAGGGCCACCAAGATGGCGCGCACTTTCATCTGCCGGGGCCGGCCCGTCTTCCGGGCGAGGAGAGCCTCTATTTTGTTGGCCACCCCGGAACTGTCGATGACGGCGGTGCAAAAAGAAATGGCTTCCTCGAAGGGCAACGAGCCAAATGCCGGGACGGGCCGTGCGGGGCTCACGGCGAGGCCAGCCTCTTCCTCAGCTCGGCTTTGGACCGGGGCGCCCCCGGGACGTGGCGGGTATAACGCAGCAGTGACTCGACCTCAGAGATGCCGCTCATATAAAGCAGCCCCCGCAAAGGTGTGCCGACCGCCAAGTGGTCGCAGATGAAACGGAGCGGGCCCGGCCGCAGGAAAGCCTGGGGGCAGCCGGGTCAGCCTCCAGGGTGCAAGAGAAGTTGTTGACGAAGTTCTTGTAGGCCCGGTCGGCCCCGCCGGGGCAGAAAAGGTAACCCGGCCCAGCTTGTTTTGCCAGCTGGGCCACGGTCTTCGCGTACGCGCCGTGACAGGCACGACGCGCCCGGCGCCCCACCCGCACGGCCACACCCTCCGCTTGGCGCAAGACGTCGTCACCGACGGCGGCGGCCAGCTCGCCGGCTCGCAGCCCGGCCCCTATGCCGAGGGCCAACAAGGCCAGCGCCGAGCGCCGCCGCCACGCCTGGCGCTGGCAGGCGGCTATGGCAAATAGCTCCTCTCTTTCTTTGCCGCTATAGGGCGCTTTGGCCGGGGAGCCGGAAAAGGGCGTGGCCCGTGCTGGCCGGGCCGAGCCCCCGAGCGAGCGCAGCACGGAGCGGTAGGTGCCCTTGGTCGAAGCAGCCCGCCCGGCCAGGCCGGCCACGACGAACGCCTCGACCACCGGGGCGCAAAGCGGTGGGCTCGGCCCCCAGCCCTGGGCCGAGCCGAAGCGGCCCAAGACGGCCAGGACGTAGCCAGGGCGGTGGGTACTGCCTCCGGGCATCAGCTCCAAGTATGTCTACTCGTAGCCATAGGATGGGGGATGCTCGACTGGAGGAGCAGATGACCGACGAGGCCCGACGACGTCGCCAGAATCCTGGCCGAGCTGTCCAAGATCGGGCCGTGCCTGCCCGGGAGCCTGGTGAGCCATACCAGGACGCTGCAGCACGCCGGGCTGCCACTGCCACGACGACCCTGCCGCCCTGCACGGGCCCTACCGGGCCTGGACCCGCAAGGTGGCTGGCAAGACGCTCACCCGGGCGCTGAGCGAGGAGCAGTTCGAGCGTTACCGCCCCTGGGCCGAGAACTCCCGCCGCCTGCACGACCTCGTGGCCGAGCTCGAGCAGCTCTCAGTCATCTCGATGGCCCGGGTCGAGGGCTGGCCCGAGCCGACCCCGCCTCCACCGGACCGACGCCGGGCCCGCTCCGCCGGTGGGGAAAAACCAAGCTAAAGCTGGGAAGTGCCCTCGCCTAACTATTAGAACGCCCTCGTCAGTGGGTTTTGTCGCTGACCCGAGCGAGTAAAGGGGCAGGTCAGAGGCATGATTTTCTAACCTGACGGCCGGCCTCTCGGAAGCGAGAGGAACACCTTGCCAACGTACTTGTCTGATTTCGTGTCTGTGCCGTTGAGCAGCGGGAGAAATAGGGGCTGAGCCGGCAAAGGATGATCCCCTCTGTCGGGGTAATTACCGGAGTCTGTCCGCTATGTCCGCCCTCTCAGCGCTCGGCGGAGAGACCGGCAAGGTGGCGAGCGCAGGACACAGAGCATCAAGGCTGCAAGACGGCCAACAATTCGCCGGGACCTTCGGTTGCGAATTCGGTGCGGAAACTCGACACGCCGTCAGCAACCTTGACCACCTCTTCGAGGAAAGTCTCATGAGCGCCGGAGGACGGGTCTTCGACGGTGTCCTCGACGAACACCACTACGAACCGAGCACGGCGGCCGTCAGCCTTTTTGCGCAGCACCCGGCCCATGCGCTGGACCATCTGGCGGCGCGAGCGGCTGGCGCCAATGATCACGCCGAGGTCCGCCGCGGGGACGTCTACGCCCTCGTCAAGCACGCGGGGAGCAGCGAGCACATCAAGGCCGCCTGTGGCGAAGAGGTCGAGGACCTCGGCCCGCGCCCGGGTTGAAAGGCCGGAGTGCATAGCAGCAGCACGGAGACCGCAGCCGGTCAGCACGACTCGCGTCCGCTCCGCCGCACCGATGCTCTGGGTAAAGACCAGAGCCCTATCCGCCGCTCTTAGCGCCGGCACCAGTTTGCGTAGTGCGGAGTCTTTCACCGGCGTGTCAGCGAGCAAGCGGCGCCGTTGGAGCATCGTCCGCCGGTATTCCCGAGCCGGCCATGCGCCCGCCTCATTGCTGTCCGCCAGTGCCGCAACCGCCCGTACGAACGCGTCGAATGGCTCCTCCGGCACACCCCACTCGCGCACGAGACGGGCGCGCAAGGCCCCCATCAGCTTCGTCAGTTCTTCGTAAGCAGCCCGTTCGCTGGACGAGAACTGCACGCCGAGCAGGACCACACTGAACCGGGCGACGATCCCGTCTGCAACAGCCCGTTCGTAGCCGAGCCGGAAACAAGTGCCGCCAAAGTACGGGTCGAGCCAGGCCAGGTTGCCGTTGTCTTCGCGGGCATAAGTGGCGCTGAGACCAAGCCGGCGCCCGAAACGGGGGTCGAGCGCCAGCTGGTTGACAGCGCTACCGTACCGATGGCACTCGTCCGCCACCAGGAGCCCTCCCTGTCGTATCGGCCGGAGGTCCTTGGCCCGAGCGCTATTGACGACCGCCACCAAGACGTCGTGGCTCACGAGGGAGTCTGCCGCGCCAGCGCCCATGGAGCCTGCGAGGCGCAACGCCGCCGGCGAGGGCACCCCCGGTCTCGCCTGGTTGCCGAATGAGCTGGCGTCCGTCTGGCCGCCCGAGCGGAGGGCAGGCAAGTGGGCCTCAAGCTGGGCCAGCCACTGCCGTTGCAGTTCAATGGCCGGGACCAGGACTACGACCTGTCCTCGGCGGGCCAGTTCGTCGAGGGCTGCCGCCACTCCCACCATTGTCTTCCCCGTCCCGGTTACCGCCTCTATAACGCCACGGCCGCCGTTTTTCTCCCAGGACTCCAGTGCGTCCACCTGCCATGAGTACAACCCGAGCAAGGACGAAGGGCGGCGCCGGAGCGGCCGAGCGGCAATGCTCCGGGTAGGCGTTGCCTGCCGTGGCGATGAACCCGCCCACCACCGCGGCGGGGAGCGGGTATCTCGCCGGAACCTACCGTGACTGGAAAAGAGGGCGAACGACACCTCTTCGACGCCGGTCCCCAGTACCGACGCCAGCTCCGATGCCGTCAACCCCCCTTTGGCCGAGAGCACTGAACCGATCTCGTCGGCTAGCACGTTTCAGCTCCCGCCGGGCCGCCCGGGCCGGACGGGCTGCCCAGACGCGTCGGTGGCGGCCAGGCCGCCTCTCCCGCAGGGCCGGGCCCCATTTGCGTCCGCACCTGATGGGTGCTCTCAGTCGCTCTGGTCGTCCTCGAGATCGCTGTCGGCGCTCAGGTCCACGCCCAAGCCGCCCACGTTGATTTCAGGGCGATAACTCGGGTCCAGGCGCCGCAGATCCCACTCGTTTATCCAGGCCCGCACGTACTGCCGCATCCGGTTGGACGGGAGGCGCTCCAGCCCCGGCACGTCCGGTGGCACCCAACCGTAGGCCTCGGCGTGGATCTGCTTCAACTGGGCGTAGGTGCGGTCGAGTTCCTCACGTCCGGGCGGTTGGAGCTGCACCTGCTCTCTCTCGATGATCCGCATGCCGGTCTCGGCCTGGGCGGCGAGCAACTCGTCCTCGTCCGTGCCCTTGGCCCGGAGGCGCTTGCCAATCAGCTCGTTGTCGTTTTTGCCCACCAGCACCTGGGCCTCGAAGTCGTCGACGGTGGTGAGAACGGCGCAGAGTGGTGCCGCCGGGTCATCCCGGTCCCCGCGTACCCAACCAGCCAGCTCGGCATAGGACTTGGCTCTTTGCAAGGAGCCATAACGGCCGATCAGCTCGGCCTCGTCGAGGAGGACGACCCACCCGGCAAACCCGGCCGCCTGCGCGAGCCGGGACACGAAGCGGAACCGCTGACGGGAAAGATCGCGCTCTTTGACGGTCCCGAGCCGGTAGGTGGCCGATGCTCCCGCTTCCTTCAGTCGCCGCCGCAGGTCGGCGACCGGCAACGGGTCGCCGGCCCAAAACCGGACGATCCTGTCGGTGAACTCCTCGTCCCCGCGTCCGTAGTCATGCAGGAAAAGTGTGGCGGCGAAGCGACCGTCCACCGGGCTGTCATCCTGGTGCGCCCACCTGTACAGCTCGGCATAACTGGGAGAGTCTTCCTGCAACCCAGTTGCTATCTCGTCGATGGCCGAGCCGGGCCGGCCGGGCACCTTGGCTTGCTCAATGGCTGAACGGTAGACCCTTATGGGGTCATAAAGCGGTGTTTCCTTGGAGATCACGATCTTGGAGACAACGAAACCCTCCGACAGCGCGATATGCGCCAGGTACTCGAGCACGTGGCTCTTACCGGAACCAAAGCCCCCTCCAACCAGCATCCCACCGGGTGCTGGCGAGCCGGGCAGAGCCCGCACGGCGACGGTGAGCTGGCTGAAACGGTCCTCGACACCCTGCTGCATGCTGCCCAGCACGGCTACCGCGTCACGATTGGGCACTCCTGCGCGCAGTGCTTCGAGGGCTCGCCGACGCTCCACTGTGATGTCGTTGCTCATGCTGCTGCCAACCTGACGAGGGACGAAAAGGGATTGTCCCGGTTGACATCCCGGACTTCGTCGAAGATCCTGAGCTTGAGGGCCTGATAAGCATCGAGCCCGCGGGGTGAGTCTGACAGGAAAGCAGGCGACGCCACCACCACTACAATGCAGTTGGTCATCTCGTCAGTGTTGTCGACGAGCTGGCGGAGCACCTCATAGGCGTCCAGCAATGAACTCCTGGTGTAATAGTGGCCGTAGCGCTCATCCGGACCAGGGCGGCGGGCGAAACCCAGCCGGCGGATATCCAGCACCAACGCCAGACCGGCGTGATTGTTGACAGCCAGCCAGTGGGCGAGAGAGAAAAGCAAATGACGAGCATTGTGGCGGCCGATCTTCCGGAAAATTAGGGCCGACTTGAGAGCCGAGATCTGGCGGAGGTCGCCCCGCAGCCAGTCCAACACGGCGGTGTGCTCGGCGTCGACCACTTGGCCGCTGCGGAGCTGAGCCTGGCAAAGGCGCAGCATGGCGATGCGGAACTCCTGGACCATTGCGTAGTCCCGGTGCACCTGTTCTTGGAGCTGGCGGTCAACGTCGCGCTTCAGTTCTCTGGAGTCGACGCCGTAATGCGAAGCGAGGGCATCAAGGGTCACGCGGCCGTCGGGGGCCGGATAGCCCGCGGCGGCGAGAGCTGACCGAGTAGCGACGGCTGCGAGCTCGTCCCAGTCCACCTGCCTGGCCACGGCGAAGAAAACTTCCTCGAGCAAATGGACGCGCGTCTCGACCGCGTCGACTCTGGCCACATCGAAGCGAGCACTCTGCGCCGCGGCGGCAAAACTTTCCATGAAAACTGGGGCCGACCCGTCATCAGGAGGCACCACGAACTTTATGGCTGCGCCTCCGCCTTCCAAGTACCCATGCGCGTACTCGCGGTCGAGGAAAGCAACATATTCGTCAACGGGGATCACTTCGTTGGCTCCGTGAAGGCCACTCCCGCGTAAATTTTGGTCTGGCCGCTGCGGGTGACGGTCTTGAGCACACCCCGCTCCTCGTCAGGGCGCTCGCCGGCAGGCTCATGCGCCGCCCCTCTTTCGTGTCGAGTACAGCGCTTTGGTCGAGCAAGTAAATATCGCGGGCGAACTCCTGGCGGGTATAGTCGCGGGCCGCCCCCGGGAGCAGGGTGAGCACCTTGTGTACGTCGACCAGCCTGGCCGGGGCCCAGGACGGAGCCGCTCGCTGGCCACCACCAGGTCGTAACCCGAGGCAAGTGTCTCGATAAACGCCTGTGCTTTGAACCTGGGCGGCTTTTGCTGAAGGGCAACGAGGTGGCGGGCCACGACAGAAGGCCGCACCCGCCGGTCCTTTTGCTTGTCGATAAGCACAGTCGTGTCGGATGGGGAGACCTGCACTATCACCGGGTAAGAGAGGATGCGGTCGTCCGACTCGAATGCCTGCACCCCCGCCTCGGTGGCAGCGGCCAGCAGTTCCTTGGCGTAATCACCCGAAGTGAACCACTCG
Source organism: uncultured Acidimicrobiaceae bacterium (assembly GCA_963749305.1). Taxonomy (GTDB): domain Bacteria; phylum Actinomycetota; class Acidimicrobiia; order Acidimicrobiales; family Palsa-688; genus Fen-671. The sequence goes on along the minus strand of CAVVMN010000003.1, from coordinate 374,506 downwards.
CCCACCTCGAAACGCCACCCTTGGCGCAGGTCCCGCGCCGCCGCGGTGGCCTGGTCGGCCAAGTTGAGCGTGGCTTCCAAGGACTGCTGGAGGTCGCGGATCTGGCCGTGCGCGGCGGCCGCTTTGGCCTTCCTCGCCGCTTTCAACGCTGAACCGATTGCCTTGATGGCGGCGTCTGCCTCGCGCTCGACTGCTTGAAGCGCCTCTTCCAGAGAGTTTGATTGGTCAATCATCTGCGCCTCCGCTAAATGCTTTCTGCGAAAATTGTCGCCTCTGCGGCACCTTTATCGGGCTGTGGTACATGGCCCGTCCCCTGCCGGACCTCGACGTCCAGGTTGCCCCCGGTGTTGAAGCCGAGCAGGAGCGTGTCGTCGGGACGTGCCCCCGCGGCCAGGGCCACGGCCCGCACAGGCCCCCTCTTGGGCTGCGGGGCATCGTAAGCGAGGGTCACTGGGCCCCAGCGGCTCGAGAAGGTCCGCCGGGCAAAGGGCGCCAAACCGAGGCCTTCGACAAGGGCCACCGGTACCGCCGCTTCGGAGCCCCGCAGCACCTCAACGTCTACCCGCACCCAAAGCCAGAGCCGCTCCCCGCTGGTCCCCCCGTCCCGCTCGGGCGGTCCGACCGCCCCGGTGCGGCCTTCGTCCTGGCCCCTCCGGGGCCTACCGTGCGCCTTCTTCAGCGGCCGGCCCCTTTCTTGCCCCCACGAGACCAGGCCCGCTTCGCCCCGCACGGAAAGGGTGAACCGACGGCGGTCGCCCAGCGCCTGCGTCACGGCTTCGGCGTCCACCGGCCGCCCCCCACCGGCGACGTCGGCTCTTATCTGCTCGGGCGTGCGGGCCTTACCGTAGGCATCGAGAATGCGCTCGACGACATCGGCCAGCGGCCCTTTTACGAACACCGCCACGTCCTCCACTGGCATCGCCCCGTTTGCCTGTAGCCAGGGCCGGAAATTGCCGGCACTGATCCCGACGTCTGCCAGCTGGGCTTGCAGGTCGGCCAAACGGCGCACTCCGTGATCTTCGTTGATGTAAGCGACCGTGCGGGCGACCACGGGCGCGAGGGTGCTCGCCAGCCACCCAGGCCGCTGCCTGAGTGGCAGGTAAGGCCCGGCTAGCCACGTGACCAGCTGAGCCACGGTGGGCTCGCCGGCGCCGAGACGGTCGAGCTCCTCGGCCACCTGTTCGACTGGTGCCAAGGCCCCGAGACGGGAACGCAGCGTTGAGACGAGCCAGGGCAACGGCGCTGGCGCGTTCGTGAGCGCTAGACGGACACGCGACTCGGAGCGCCGGATGAGCGTATTGACATGCCGGCGCCGCATACCCTCTCGAGCAGCCAAAGCTTCGAACGGTGACGTATCTGGGTTGAGCGACCCGGATATGAAGAGCCGCTGCTCACGCTGGTTGCCCGCGGCCTCGATCAGTTTGTGGGCTAACGGAGCCAGGTCGAGCGCCCAGGGCGCGTCCTGGCGGACGAGACGGTCAGAGGCGTCCCGAACGGCTTGCGTCCCGTCACCGCTGCGCAGCTCGAGCAGCGTCTCCAAGAGCGGCGCCGATGCGCCCCCCCGCTCTTTCTGCAGGATGAACGCCAGCTCGTCGCCACGACGAGGGGTGGCGCGGCTCAATAGCGGACCCCTCTCCACCCATGACCCGACAATAGCGAGCGTTAGATCGGGAGCAGCGGATGCGTCAGGGGCGGAGGACGTCCATGACCGGTCGGCACAACCGCCACGCGACGTGTCGTGCCGCCTACGAGCACGATGGGGTGCCGGCCTGAAGTAGGACCGGCCAGTGGCGTGGTGACGCCCGCGCGGCGTGAGCAAGGGCGCTCGTATATATCTACTGGCTGAAGTATATACTGATCGCATGGCGAAGCACCTCGTAGATCTGGACGAAGAAGCGCTCGGTGCCGCCCAAGTGGAACTGGGGACAACGACCATCAAGGACACCGTCAATCAGGCCCTGCGACGCGCCACCCGTGACCGCGAACAACGGGTTGCGAGTGCGCTTGATGTGCTAGCCGACGCGGAGCTCGCAGACCGGTCCGAAGCGTGGCGCTGACCTTCCTGGTCGACACGAGTGTGTTGAAGCGCATTGGCCAGCCTCAGGTGCGCCAGGTCGTCGAACCACTTGCGGCGCGGGGCGAGCTCGCCCGCGCAAGGATCTGCGACCTTGAGGTCGGCTACTCTGCCCGCAACGCGTCCGAATGGGACCGATTTGTCGTTGCTCTCGACGCCTTCGAGCCAATCGAGACGACCGCAACCCACGTCCGCCGAGCCCTCCAGGTGCAACGGCTCCTTGCCGAGCGCAGCCAACGGGGCCGGAAGATACCTGACCTTCTCGTTGCCGCCGCAGCTGAGGAGCTCGGCATTCCGGTCCTGCACTACGACGGTGATTTCGACCTAATCGCGGATGTCACCGGCCAGAGCGCCGAGTGGGTCGTGCCAGCCGGCGATGCCGACTGAAACCACCGTGCACGTCGTCGCCCCCGCTACGGATTCGTCGAAGAACATAACGCCGAACTGGCTAATGGCAACGTCGGACGGGTCCCCGTCCACCACGGCCGTTTGCACGTCTGCCACCAGGAACCGGGCGTTGGTGATGCCTTCTGCGCCGGTGCGCTGGCGCGCTACCGCCACCAGACGCTCAGAAATGTCGGCCCCCGACGACTTCACCCAGCGGTCCCACCTGATGGGCGGCAGCGATGGCACTCCGGCCGCTACCGCTGCCGACGTCGGGGACCTTCTCCCCGGCCTGCAGGCCCGCGTGCTCGAGGAGCACGGCAGTCACGCCTGCCGTCATCGGCTCCCGGGGCCGCCAAGCCGACAATCGGACGTCATCGTTCCACTGGCGACGCTGCCCCTCGTTGGCGGTGGCCCTCGTTGGCAGGGGTCATGGCTCGCCACGCATACCTCGGCTCAACCGTTGCTGACCTCCCCCGGCCGTGGCGTCCCTCGCCAGGGCCTTAGGCGGCGCAGGATCGGCAGCGAGGATTTGAAATGGTCCAGTGCAGGGGTGGAAATGCCGCCGAAGGTCCACGGTAACGGTCGCTTCCGGGCCACCTTAACCCGCCGGCAGAAGCCAGCAACGGCATTGATACCACCGGTAGGTAAGAAAAACTCAGTGCCCAGCATGGTTTTCAGCAATTGGCCCGGAAGCATCGAGGGGACGACCGGGTACTGGGTGCGGTGCCGTGCCAGTGCCCCGAGTTTGCGTTGAAGGTAGTCGGTGACGTCCACCGCGCAGGTCCCGCGTGGCACGCTGACGCCTACGGGCTGTCCGGCGCGGCTGACGCCTGCGGGCTGTCCGGCGCGGGCCGCGCCGGCGCCTCGGCCGGCGTACGCCGTCATCGGGGTGCGGCGCAGGACCAAACAGGTGAGGCTCTCGCGGGCCAGTACATGCGTACAAAGACCAGGTGGGCTACGAGCATTTCCTCGAGGTCATCGACGGGAAGACCACCGGCGCCGTGCGCGCCTCCATTGGATTGGTCACCACCTTCGCGGGCGTGTACCGGTTCTGGGAGTTCGCCCGTAGTTTTCGCGACGCGGAGGGCGAGACGCTGGGCACATCGAGACCTGACAACTAAGGCTGATCAGTTCCCACAGGCTATCAACGCGCCCTGGTAGCCGAGGAGGCGTTTCGCCTGCTTGGCTCTGGGAATCGCGTTGGCGGGGTTGCACTCATTTGCCCCGACCCAGGCAGTGGTGGCACTCATTGTCACTGCCGTATCGCCGTTTCTAATACCGTTCTTCGCCACCGATCCGGGGGGGCGGCCGCCCACGGACATGCCTTTAAGCCGGCGGTGACGGGCGAAGAGACCAGCTCGCATAGAGCGGCGACCCAGGTCCAGCTCAACTGCGCTAGATCGGCGCAGCGGTGCGGCGTGTGACGTTCGAGTGACGGTGCCCGTTTTAGAGTGCGTGCGCGTGCCGATAGCCGGCTCGCAGGTGGCGAATGAGCCGCCAGGCCGAACGGAGACCTGCCATGCACAGCAGCTTGAAGTCCCTTGTCAGCGCCATAACCGCCGCCGGTGTGCTCCTCCTCACAGGAGGGGCGACCGCTGCGTCCGCCAGCGCATCGGGCAGTACCACCGGGACCATCCATGTCTGGGTGACCCCTGGTAGTGGTGCCGTGGACAAGATCCTCCTCACAGGCGTGATCGGTGACCACGGCACAGCCACGTCGATCAACAAGAACGGCACCGTAAACGCAAACGGCGAGTATGTGAAGGTGGCACTCCAGAACGGGGGGTTCGAGGTCAACGCCGTGGCGTTCAACACGCGCCTTCAGAAGTTGCAGCCGTCGCTCAACGCCGCCACCTGCACTGCATGGGCCACTGGCTCGGGACCGGTGACCCTGTTCGATGGGACGGGAGCTTACACAGGCATCGGCGGCACGGTGACAATGACTACGAGCTTTGCCGAAATAGGTCCCCGTTTCGCGACCGGGCCGAAGAAGGCCCAATGCAACATGAGCAACAACGCTGAACCGGTGTCTGAGTTCATGGGCGACATCACCGGCTCGGGAACTATTTCCTTCTGAGCCGTCGGGGCCACCGGCCCGCACGCTGAGGCGAGCATCCTTGGCGGGATGGGCCGGCTCTACCCCTCGGGAGTCAACTTGTGGGCGGGACCGGAACTACTTGCGCCAAGATCCGGGCTTTGTCCCTGGCTTTGGCCGAGGGATTAATACGCATTGGGTTCAGCACCAGGTCCCCGCTTCACGCCGGTCGCCAACATGACCGGCCTGCCCGCCATCTCGCTCCCCCTGTGCTGGACCGACGACGGCCTCCGCATTGGCGTACAAGTGACTGGCGCCCTTGGCGCGGAGATTACGCTTGTAGCCCTGGCGGGTCAATTAGAGAGAGTACGACCGTGGGGCCGCCGTCCTCCTGATCCGAGCCGCTGAATTTATTCACGACTCGCTAAGGGGTTAAAGGATTTCTGCTTTTCTGGGACAGTTTGGCCGTCGCGCCCTAGCGCCTGTCACGGAGTCGTGACGCACGACGCTAGCCAGCGGCAGACAACAGGGGCCGGCCGCCCAAAAGACGACCGGCCCCGATAGGCAAGACCAAATTTGGTTGTTTGCTGAACTGTTACCCCGTCATACGCATTTGCCGGGCCCACAGGGGGTGGTCCTGGGTGGGTTCGCTATCGTGAGGGAGAAGGTACTGCTCGCAGAACCTAAGGGGGCGGTGACAGTAACGGTGACCTGGGATACGCCGGCTTCGGCGGGGTAGCCGCCGATGGTGCCCGTGGTTGGGCTTATGGAAAGACCGACGGGTAGGTTGGCGGCCGTCCAGGTGTAAGTGCCGCCACCCCCGTAGGCATTTTCGGTCGTCGTGTACAGCCGCCTGGTTATGCCCTCCGGCAACGAGTTGACCGGTGGCGTGGCGATTATCGTTGGAGGGCCGACGACGGAGATGGTGGTGTCGGAGTGGTTGGCTACGAACACGGTGTGGGTACTGGGGTCTATGCCTATGCCCAGAGGAAAGTCGCCCACGGGAAGCGCGCCGGTGACGGCCGGCGGGTTCTGGGTGCCGCTGACCACCGAGACCGTGTCGGCGACACCGTCGGTGACGTAGGCGGTGTGGCTGGTGGGGTCGACAGCTATTCCGTCGGGGTAGGAGCCGGGATAGCTCCCGAGCCTGAGGCCGGCCGTGATCTCGTAGCCGTTGATGACCTGTACCGTACCGTTGCCATTGGCCACGTACACAGTGTGAGTGGTGGGGTCCACGCCCACGGCGTCGGGGTCGGCTCCCCCGTTGTTGAATGTGGCGGGGTCACCGAGATGAATTGTGTGGACCACCTGGGGCGGGTTGTCTGCTCCGTCGATCACGGCGAGCAGGTCGTCGTTTATCTCGGTGACGTAGGCCAGGTGTGTCGTGGGGTCGACGGCCACCCCGAGCGGCGTATCGACGATCTCGGGGTAACCGATCGTGGTCACTGTGGGCGGGTTGACGGCGGTGTTGACCACTTTCACGTCGTTGGCGCCGAACTCGGTGACGTACACCGTGTGCGTCGTGGGGTCTACGGCTACCTGCCCCGGTAAGTCATTGCCGAGCGGGATGGTGCTCCCGACCGTCGGGGGCGTGGTCGCCCCGTTGACCATGGTCAGGCCGTTGTCGTCGGCGACGTAGACGACGTGGGTCGAGGCGTCCACCCCGATGGCGGTGGGGTCGCCCGGCACCGGGAGCTGCTCTAGCAGCACCGGGGGGCTGTAATGGTCCGCGGCATCGATGACCGATACCAGGCCGTTCCCGTCGCTTTGGGGGTTTGCAACGTAGACCATGTGGGTGCTGGGGTCGACGGCTACCCCAGACGGTTCCGTGTTGAGCTGGATGGTGGGGAAGGTCAACGGCGGGGCGGGGGGCGGGTTTGCCACCCCGGCCACCGCTGGGCCGGCACTCACAATGGCGGCTAGGGCGAATGTTGTCAGGGTGACCGCGCACGCGGCTACTGACTTGAAGAGTCTCATAATCCTTCCTCGGGTCTGGCCTGGCCACCGAGACGTTCCGTGATCGACGCCAGGTTCTTGGTCACTCGGGGAGGAGTACGCCGGCCCGGGCCATCCGGTTCGCATAGCCTCGCTAGCTCACCTGCTTCGCTCCCGGGAGCAGCTGCTTTTCGACGTCAGCCCAACGGGTTTCGGGCCACATTGAAATGCCGCCGAAGCGCAGTTTGGCCACGGAACCGCCGTCGAGCGTGAAGGTTACTTGCTCCCCGGGCGACCCGAAGCTACTGGTGTCGGCGATCCGCCATACGCTCGCTGGGCCGGAGCCGCCGGCTGTCGGTGTGAGCTCGTCGCACTGCTTGAACGGGTCCCAGGTATCCGGGGACGTGACGAACAGGTTTGCCCGGCCCCGACGAAGTCGCTCACCCCCCACAAGTTGGCGTAGCGCCCCTCTAGTCCGCGCCAACGAGCGCGGGGCGCGGCCGGGTGGTGCTCGAAGAAGTCGAGCACCTTGAAAATCCCCCGCGCCATCTCAGCCGCGGGTCCGTCGGCGCAATTTGTGAGCACAGCCACCACCAAACCCGAAGCGGGGTCGGCCATCGAGCGAGTGATCTGTCCCGGGAAGCCACCTCCGTGGCCGAACGTCACCCGTCCGTTAGCGAGCCTCTCCAAGTCCAACCCGAGGCCATAGTCCTGGAAAAGCTCGGAACCGGGGGCGTGGACGTGCCAGTGCACGCGTTGCATTTCGCGTTTGGACGCGTCGCTCAGCAGCTGCTTCGAACCGGCCATGTGGTGGCGGACGAAAAACGAGGGGCACCATAGCAATGTCGCGAACCTCACCGCCAACGCCGAGCCGCGTGGCACTTGATTAAGTCTGAAGGAACCGAGCGATAAAGGCCAGGTCGGCCACGAAGGCGTCAAAGCTGAGCTCACGTTCTTCCGGCGGCCCCCGCAATATCGACGAAGGGTGCACGGTAACGACCACCACGAAGTGCTCACCGCCAACTTCCAGGACTTCTTGGCGGTGCTGGGTGACACGAAAACCGCTGCCCAGGAGCGAGGCAGCGGCGGTGGAAGCCGAGGCAGCAGACAACCCGCGGTGATACCGCGGCGATCTCGGCCTGTAACCAGGGCCGGCAAGCCCTAACCTCAGCCGCGTTCGGTTTCTTGTGAAGGCGCCGGCCGCCCCGGGGCTCCCATTTGAACTGTTTGACGGCGTTTGTGAGGTAAATGGCAGCCCGCTCGATGCCCGCCTGCTCGAGTGCCCTGCTCAGCAGTTTCCCCGCGGGACCGACGAACGGCGCGCCCTGACGGTCTCCATGTCACCCGGCTGCTCGCCTACGAGGATCAAATCTGCGGACCACGACCTTCACCGAACACCGTGCGAGTGGCCTTCCGATAGAGGTCACAGCCCTGGCAATCAGCCGCAGCCCGGCGGAGCACAGCCAGGCTGGTTGGGTCATCCGGCAGGTATACATCAGCGCCAGGCACTTGGGTTATTTTCCCCGCTAGGGCTCGGCGTATGCCCTCAGCCGATCTCGCTGGGCGCGGCCATGTCGTGTTTCTTGCCCGCCGACCCCGATGTTGGCCACGGGCCAGCTAGACCACGCCGTCACAGTGGGGGCGGCCCACCAGCAGGCGGTGCACCTCGTGGGTAGCGCCCAGGGCCCCTCCGGCCCCGGCGGCGGGCGCTGGCCGGACGCGCTCGCCCACCTCCGTGCCGCGACGGGCCGTAGTCATCGGCCGAGAAAGCCGGGTCATCGGAGGGACCAGCAGCAGGTTGCAGGTAGTCGTGCAACACAGTGGCGACCATGTCTCGCTCCAGCGAGACCTCGAAATTGCTGACCCGGACGCAGTACATGAACGTGACGAGGGCCTGTACCGGGCTGGCCAAGCCGGCCGTAAGAGTGTGGCCGGCGTCGCCAAAGGCTATGTCCTCCCCGATTGCCGCCAGGATCTCGGCGTGAGCCCAGAGCACCTCGTCGCACCTCAGATTGCCTTCGTCGTCCAGTACCGCGCCGACGCTTCCGGCCACCGAGCACCCCTTCGAGGGAGTACGCCACCCCGAGCCCGGCACCAAATCGGCGCCTGATGCCTTCGTCAGGGTTATCCACGCCGTAAGCATCGGGCGGCCCCGAGGGCGACTGAAGCGCTTGGTGGCCACTTGGCCAGCGACCAGGGTCGTTCGAGGCTGAGGCCGTCGTGGGCGCCTCCACCTGCTCACGGGTCGTCCAGGGCTCGCCCCGGGCGGCTCGGGTCTGTCGGCACGGAACTGACCCAGCACGGGCCGCCACGACCCCGTCGTGGGAAGGCATAGTGAGCGACATGGGAGAGGTGGCAATTATTGGGTGTGGCTGGGCCGGCCAGAGGCATGCGGCCGCTTTCATTGCCGAAGGTAGCCGCGTGCGCTGGGCGGTAGACACCGATCTGAGGCGGGCAACAGAAGTCTCTGAGCTCCAGCCCGGCGGGCGGTCTTCAGCGGACCTGGACGAGGCTCTCTCGGACCCGGCTGTGACGATGGTCGACGTGTGCTTGCCCCACCACTTGCACGCCGAGGCGTGTCTGACAGCCATCACAAAGGGCAGGGACGTCCTGTGCGAGAAACCTCTCGCTCCCACTCTCGCTGTGGCCGACCGCATGATGGAAGCGGCCGAAAAAGCCGGCACCGTATTGATGGTGGCCGAGAACGAATGCTTCGACCCTGTTTACCTGGAGATCCGAAGGATATTGGATGAGGGAGCGATCGGGCCGGCGGCCCTCGTCCAGGCCACGAGGCAGTGTTTCCTCCGTGACTCTTTCGTCCATAATCGCCCATGGTTCCTCAACCGAGAGGCTTCTGGCGGAGGGATCCTGCTGTCCGGAGGCATCCACGACTTCGCCAAGCTCCGGGTCATGCTGGGTGAAATCGAGTCTGTGCACTGCCTCCGGGCCCGCCAGCGTTTTCAAGAACTGGAGACAGAGGACACAGTGGTAATGCTGCTGGGCTTTGCCAACGGTGCGGTTGGCACCCTGGTTGAGAGCTTCTTCATGATCGACCCCGTCACGACGACAGGTGCCGAGGACCATCGTCTCCGCATCGACGGTGACCTCGGGAGCATCGAACTGGTAGGCCCGGGAAGCCTCCGTGTCACCACCCCGGATCAAACAGACGTGGTGACGGTGCCGCTCCAGGACACTTTCCGAAGCGAGGTCAGAGAGTTCCTCGACTGCGTGGCGACCGGGCGGGAACCGCGCACCAGCGCTCGGAGGCAGCGGAGGAACCTGGAGCTGGTCGAAGCCGCCTACATTTCAATGGCTTCTGGCCTACCTGCACGATTGTGATCTGCCACGACGAAGCCGCCAAGCGGACCATTACGATAACGTCGGTGTCAGTGGGGCGTAAATTACAGCAACCATTTTCGACCACACAGAGGTAGTGAATGACCCGCAAGGTGCTCGTCACTGATTACGCTTGGCCCTCCCTCGAAATCGAGCGCGACATCCTCTCCGAGGTTGACGCCGAACTGCTTGTGCCCCAGAACGGTGACGAGGCGGAACTGGTATCGCTCGCCCCACTTGCGGATGCGATCCTCACCAACTGGAAGAAGGTGCCCGCAGCTGCCCTTGATGCTTCTCCAAACTGCATTGTCGTATCCCGCTATGGAGTGGGCGTCGACAACATACCTGTCGAACGGGCCACAGAGCTCGGAGTTCTAGTCACTAACGTGCCTGATTTCTGCCTCGAGGAGGTCTCCGACCACGCAATGGCTCTATTGCTCGCTTGCGCCCGTCGCGTCACACAATTCGACCGGTCGACGCACGCGGGCCATTGGGACCTGTCTCTCGCCCGCGGGCTACCGCGTCTGCGCGACCAGACCCTCGGCCTCGTTGGTTTCGGGAACATCGCGCGACGGCTCGTCCCAAAAGCGCACGGTTTCGGGATGCGCGTGCTGGCGTATACCCACCGCCAACGCACCGGGTATGAGGATGGAGTGGAGCTGGTCGACGACCTTGGAAGGTTGCTTTCGGAGGCTGACTACGTCTCGGTGCACGCCCCGTCGACGACGGCCACGAAGGACTTGATCGGTGAGCCGGAACTGAGGCGAATGAAATCAACCGCGTACCTGATCAATACTTCGCGTGGGGCATTGGTAAACGAGCCCGCTCTGGTGCGCGCCCTCCGCGAAGGTTGGATCGCCGGCGCCGCCATTGACGTCCTGAGCACGGAACCACCGTCGCCTGACCACCCCCTGTTGACGTGCGAGAACGCCATCATTACTCCGCACGCCGCCTTCTACTCAGACACAGCAATTGCCGAGCTGGAGGCGAAGGCGGCGAATAATGTCGCTGAGGTTTTGCGAGGCCGGCTACCCGTCAACATCGTCAACCCCACCGTCCTCGACCGCGACAACTTCCGCTTCGCCACCCACTCTGGGGACCTGCGGGATTGACCGGGCGAAAGACAGGGGCTCGCCGCGCCTCACCTCCGCCTTTCGCAGGACCGCGTATTTGGCCTTTAGAAGGGGCCATCGGGGGAGTTCCGCCGCGTTCTCGGTGCAATTCGGCTTTTTGGGTGCAGTCCGGCGTTCTGGGCGATGTTCTTGTCGAGAACCGACTTGGAACGCGCCTAGAAGCAAAAAGCGCGCCCAGAAACCGGTTCGACGCCTCCTCGACGCCTCCTCGACCCCGTCGGCCTACTCTAGATTGCCTTTCCGGCGAGGACCATTCCTGGCGCTGCGATGTCGCCCACCATTGGCGGGGCATTCTCAGCCGGAACTGACACCGCCGGCTGCTGGGAAGACCTGGACACGACGTCTCGGTGCCTCGCTCCCTACCGCGCGCTTAAGCACGAAGTGCAGCGGCGCGGTTTGGACGGCCGGGTTGGCCAACACCGCGACTGCGGTATAGCGGCCGGAGGGCGCCGGCACTCCGCCGAGCCCGGGAGGCTGACCGGCGCCGGTCCCGGTCCAGACGCGACCGGTCCAGGTACAGGTGTACGAAAAGACCTGATGGGCCGCGAGTGCGGTTGGGAGCATCCTCACCCTGAGGCCGGGCGGACCGCCCGGTATCAGCACCCGCCGGCTGTGGCTGTCGAGGATGCGAACGTACACCAGTTCGGTGGTCAGGCCGCTGGGAGGTTGTAAAGCCGTCACGCTGCACGGCTGGGACGTCAGGTTGATGATCTGGACTCTGAACGGCACGGGCGAGCCGCCGTAGTAGTTGGCATGGGGAAGGCTCAGCACCAAACGCAACTGGCCTCGGGCACAGGCCGGCTCCTCGGCGCCGTACCCGTAATGTGTCCCCGTTGTATTGGTCGCCTGCACCCATGCCACCTGGGCGCCAGCTGCCGGGGCGAGGACGGTACCCCCCAGAGCCAGAGCGCCGAGCAGCACGGCGACACCGATGCCGCCCATGCGGATACTGCCCATGCGGATAATGGCGGTGCCGAGGCGAGGCCACCGCCTTCTGGTCGCGGTCTGCTTCATTGCTGGTTTAGTGGGCCGGAGCGACACCGATCAACCGGTGCTGTCGGAATACGTGCTCCGATCGGCCCAGACCTGGTCCACGGCGCCACTGGCTACATGGCTGGGCGTTAGTCGAGCGTGGTTCGGGAGTTTTTATGTTCGGTCGGATTAAGTGATTAACTTCGGGCTCATGGAACCGCGCTCCGGAGAGTACCCGGCGGCCAAGAAAGCTAGCCGTTTCTTGGCCGCGCTGGTGGCCGCTATTGCCCTCATGTTCGGTTCGCTCGGCACCGTCGTCCTCGCCCCGCCCGCCTCGGGCGCCGCCCTCACGTGCCGGGCATCCATGAGCAATCCCGCCCCAAAACAACGCTCGTTTACAGAGGTTTTGGTCTCGACGGCGGCCCGCGCCGACGTGACCACTACGGCCAAATACAAGACAACGAACACCAAAAAGAACGGTAAGGCGAACCTCCTCGGGAAAGCGACGCTGCGGTACAACATCTCGACGGCAACGGCGGGGTTTACCGTGGTTGTCGACGTCGTCGTGATGTCCGGCGGCAAGTCCGCCCGCTGCTCGACAAAGTTCGTCCCTCAGTCTCGATAACCGTAACGAGCGGGCCGCCGGCCCTTTTCGTGGCCGCCACGGGGACGTTCCCCGGGATGGTTTAATGTGGGGACATCGGGAGGCGAGATGTTCGGACGCAAGCGCCGAGCTCAGAAAGAGGCTGCCGCTAAGACTGAGGCCAACGCCGAGCTAAGGACCGCCCTCGTCGACCTTATAGGCGTCGCCGAGGGCGAGGCGCGCGACCCACAGGACTGGCCGCTGGTCCTGAAGCCCGGGGAACGGTTGGTCTACATCATGAGCGGCGGCGGGTTGTTCGAGCCCCGGAGGGAAGGCGGCCACTGGACCGGGCGCTCGGCGGGTTTCTCAGTGCCCGTCACGGACGGCATCCGGTTCCGGGTGGGAAAGTCCGCCGGCACGTACGTCCAAGGCCAAGAGAAGGCGACCATCATCGACACCGGGGGGATCAGTTTCACAACGCAACGGGTGGTGTTCCAGGGTGGGAAGTACACCCGTGAATGGCAGTTCTCGAAGCTCATCGGGATCGTGCACGACACGGCCCAGGCATCCACCGCTATCCAGGTCTCCAACCGCGAGAAAACCTCAGGCATCGTCTACACGGGCTTCTCACCGGACCTCGTCCGCCTCAAGCTGGCGGTGGCCGTCGCTATTTTCAATGGTGAGGCGGCTGAAGCGGCCAGCGAGCTTCGTGAAAGACTGAACGAGCTCGATGCCACGATGCCCGCCACTGGTCCCAGCAGTGCCTTGCCCCGCGCGGCCGAGACAACGTCGTCAGATCCTGGGTCGCCAGATCCTGGGTCGCCGAATCCTGGGTCGCCGGATCCTGGGTCGCCAGATCCTGGGTCGCCGGATACTGGGCCAAGCCCTGACGATGGCGCCGGGACGGTAACCACCACAGCCACCCCGGCAGCCTCGGTAGCCGACGGCTCGCCGTCGCTGCCGCCTCCGATGTGGGCCGTCGACCCGTCCGGCCGCCACCAGCTCCGCTATTGGAACGGGGTGTCGTGGACCGGCTACGTCTCAGACAATGGGCACGAGTTCCAGGAGGCCCCACCTGCGGGCTTATCGTGATGGCCAGGAAACGGTACGGGCGCGGCGACGAACGTCCTCACAAAGAGAAACGCTCCGTGGCGCGACGCGACTAATCGCCAGGGTTGTCGTGTCAGGCGCCCTTCCGGTAAAACGAGGACATGGACATTGGCGTGGCAACGTTCCCTACACATGATGCAGTGAGCCCGGGCGACATGGCGCGCCTGGTGGAGGAAAGAGGTTTCCAGGCTCTCCTGTTCGCAGAGCACACTCACATCCCGGCCAGCGACCGGCCCGTGTCCGCGGACGGCGATGACCTACCACGTAAATACTGGCATACCTACGACCTTTTCGTGGCCATGACGGCGGCGGCCGCGGCGACCAGCCGTCTGCGGGTGGGGAGCGCCATATGCCTTGTCATCGAGCGCGACCCGATAATCACGGCCAAGGAGGTGGCCAGTATCGACCACCTCTCCGGCGGCCGGGTCGACTTCGGCGTCGGCGCCGGCTGGAACCGCCAGGAAATGGCCAATCACGGCACCGACCCGGCCGTCCGGATGGCGGTCATGGCCGAGCGCGTCGAGGCCATGAAAGCGATTTGGACGCAAGATGAAGCCAGCTTCCACGGCCGGTACGTATCGTTTGGCCCCATCTGGTCGTGGCCCAAGCCCGCTCAGAGACCCCACCCCCCCATCCTGGTCGGAGGCTATGGGCCCCACGTGTTCGACCGCGTGCTGGCGTTCGGGGACGCCTGGTTCCCCAACTTCGGGGCGCCGGACCTGTTCGACCGGATGGCGGAACTCCGTGCCCGGGCTGAGCGCCCGATCGAGGTGCACGTAGCGAACGCCCCGGCCGACCCCCGTGCCCTCGAGCAACTCGAGCGGGCGGGCGTCGGCGCGAGCTCTGCCCTGGATCCCGGCTGCTAACCGGGGGCCAGTAGAGCGCGCCCTCGACCGTTTCGAGACCGCCATCGCCGAGATGCACGGTGAATGAGGTATAGGCGGCCATTCTCCGCCGTTCACGGTGCGCGACGTCACGGTGCGAGACGGGCCAGCGCGCTGTTACTTAGGCGGAATATCCTCCACTCCTCTTGAGGCTCCGCCCCGAGAGATATGTAAAAACCGATCGCCGGCTCGTTCCAGTCCAGCACCGCCCATTCGAGGCGGGCGTAGCCTCGCCGGTTGCATTCCCGGGCCAACTCCGTGAGCAGTGCCCGCCCCAAACCCTGGCCCCGGTGCTCGGGCTGGACGAAAAGGTCTTCGATGTAGATGCCATGCACCCCGCGCCAGGTGGAGAAGTTCAAGAACCACAGCGCGCAGCCAACGACCTCGCTCGACAGGACGGCCACGTGGCCAAAAAGGGCGGGCCTGGCGCCGAAAAGAGCGGCGTTCAGTTGCGCTCCCGTGAGGGTGCACTGGTCGGCCGCCCGCTCGTACTCGGCTAGGTGGTGGACCAGGGCCACCACGGCGGGGACGTCGGTGGGCTCGATGGGGCGAACTATTGGGTCGAAAGAGCTCATCGCTCAATTGTGCTCGGAGACGGGCCACAATGCGTCCTCGATGACCCGACCGGGCATGGGCCCGGCGACCCGCTCGGGCGCCCGCACCGGCGCCAGCCGGATAGGGAAGCGCGCCTAGAGGATGCGCGACAGGAAGAGCTGGGTCCGTTCCTGCGTCGGGCTGGAAAGCACCGACTTTGGCGGTCCGGACTCGACGATCACGCCCGCATCCATGAAAACGAGGCTGTCCCCCACCTCCCGGGCAAACCCCATTTCGTGCGTGACCACCACCATCGTCATGCCGTCGTCTGCGAGCGAGCGCATCACCTCGAGCACGTCGCCGACCAGTTCCGGGTCGAGCGCCGAAGTGGGCTCGTCGAACAGCATCAGCTTGGGTTGCATGGCCAGGGCGCGGGCAATCGCCACCCTTTGTTGTTGGCCACCCGACATCTGCCTCGGGTACGAGCCGGCCTTTTCACTGAGGCCGACCCGTTGCAACAACTCCCGGGCTCTCTTCACCGCCTTGGCCTTCTCTTCCCGCTTCACTTTTATCGGCCCAACGGTAACGTTCTCGAGCGCCGTCATATGCGGGAACAGGTTGAAATGCTGGAACACCATACCGACCTGCGCGCGGCGCTGGCCCACCTCACGGTCTTTCAGCTCGTACAGCCGACCAGAGTGCTCCCGGTAGCCGACCAGCTCTCCGTCAACAGTGAGGCGGCCCTCGTCAATTTTCTCGAGGTGGTTGATGCAGCGCAGGAAAGTGGACTTCCCCGACCCTGATGGCCCGATAATGCACAGCACCTCGCCTGTACGGACCTCGAGGTCGATGCCGCGTAGCACCTCGAGCCGCCCAAAATGCTTGCGCACCCCCTCGGCGCACACCATGAGTTCACTCATGGGGGTAACCGCCCGCAGGTACCGCCTGCGGGCGGACCAGCCTGGCCAGCCTGTGCTCGTCCGGGCGGATGAGCAGCCAGCGGCGTAGCCGCTGTAATGGCGTGGGCGGGAGCTGGCGGGCCGCGCCCCGCGCATAATGACGTTCAAGGTAGTACTGCCCCACCATGAGCACCGATGTCACCCAGAGGTACTGAAGACTGGCCACCATGAGCAACGGTATTACGTAGTAATTGGCCGCGTATATTTGCTCGACGCGGAACAGGAGCTCGGGCGCCACAACGACAGAGGCGAGGGACGAGGTCTTCAGCATCGAGATGGTCTCGTTGCCCGTGGGCGGGATTACAACTCGCATCGCCTGCGGCAAAACGATGAGGCGCAGGGCCATCAGCCGCGACATCCCCAGCGACTGAGCCGCTTCGGTTTGCCCCTCGTCGACTGAAATTATCCCCGCCCGGATGATCTCCGCCATGTATGCCCCCTCGTTGAGGGCCAACCCGAGGCAAGCGGCGACGAACGGCGTCAACCAGGAATTGAGGTTGAAATGGACCAAAGCCGGCCCGAAAGGTACCCCGAGCGTGAAACTGGGGAATATATAGGCGGCGTTGTACCAGAACAGGAGCTGGACCAGGACGGGCGTACCGCGGAAAAACCAAATGTAGATCCACGAGCTCCCGGTGACGATCGGGTTAGGCGAGAGGCGCATAATGGACAGCAGGACCCCGAGCAGGATCCCACCGACCATGGCCACTGCGGTCAAGGCCAGGGTTACCCCGAGCCCCTCCAGGACGCCGGTCGAAAAGAAATAGTGGTTTATGATGTTCCACTCGAAACGTCCCTCGGTAACGCCGTCCCGCTTGACGTTGGAGAAGAACAACGAATGTACGGCCATTACGGCCAGGAGACAGACCACCGCCGCCGCCACCCAGCGTCCCGGGTGGCGTAACGGCACCACTTGCATGTCAGTGCGCGGCTGACCTGGGGCTTTTGCCGGTTCGGCCGTCGCCATTACCCCTTTTCTGGTGGGTCAGCTAACCCAGAGGCGGTTAAGGGATCGCCGAAGGACTACTTGCGCGCTCGGAGCCCCGTTACAGTTAGGAGTCTCGGTACTTTGGCGTTCGAGCGGGCAAGTTTTCCTGAGGCGGGGCCTAGCTCGAAGCGCCATCGATTTCCGCGGTGGTGACGGCTCCCTGCTCGACGCCCCATTTATCGAGGATCTTCTTGTACTGCCCGTCAGCCATGAGAGTCTTCACTGCGGCGAGCAACGGGGAGGCCAAGCCGCTGTTCTTGGCCACAATGAACCCGTATGGCGCGGTCGAGAAGGGTGTGCCGGTCAGCTTGAACTGCCCGTTCGAAAGGTGCACGATGTAGGCCGCCACCTGCGAATCGGCGAAGCCAAGGTCGGCCCGCCCGTCGGACACGGCGAGGTTGGCCTGGTTCTGATCGGCGTAGGAGAGCACCGTTACGTGGCAGGACTTCGCCTGAGTCTGGGCGTCGCTCTGCTCAGTGGTGCCCGTCTCCACGGCGACGCTGTGGCCGCATAACGCCTTGAGCCCGTTGAAACTGTGGGTGCTGTTGGCCCGCTCATAAAAACCCTCCCCAGCACGGAAATAGTCGATGAACTGGACCTGGCCTTCACGGGCCTTGGTATCGGTGAAAGAGGAGTTGCCAACGTCGAATTTGCCGTCCACGATGCCCGGGATGATGGTGTCGAATGTGGCGTCTACCATCGTGACCTTGACACCCATGGCCTTGCCGAGGGCTTGGCCCAAATCGGCGTCGAACCCGACGATATGCCCGTTCTGGATGAATTCGTCGGGCGGGTAGGAAGCGTCCATAGCCATTCGGATACCAGAGGCGTATTTGCTGGGCACGTGGACCGAACTGGCGTGGGCTATTCCGGTGCCGGCTGCCACCACCATCGCCACCGGCGCCAGGGCGGCCACAACGCTACGCGTTGCCCTAGCAGCCGTTTTATTCATTGTCCCTCCAAATGTTAGGGGTCAGTCGTAGTGACGGCGAGTGTAGCCCTTCTGGTTCCGGCTTTGTTGGTGCCCCAACGAGGGCTGATATTGGCGCAGCCTGCGCCCGGCACGTCCGAAAAGGCGCCACCACCCCTAGAGTCCCCTCGAAGTCAGGCCGTGATGTCCCCGCGCGGAGAGTGAGCGAACGACCGGGAGACGGCGGCCAGCTGAATTCTCCGAGCACATGATCGAGGGTCAGGTCCCTTTTCCCGCGCCGGCCAGGTTAGGGCAGGATGTTCCAATGTTCCCTCGAACCCGGCTGGACCTGAGCTAATGCCCCGCTTATGAACAACAACCTCTGTTCTTTGGGCATCGACTTGGGCACCGGGTCCGTGAAGGCGGCGCTGCTCGACGGTACGGGGGCGAGGTTGGGCGTGGCGTCGGCCCCTGTAGAGCTGTCAAGGCCGAGACCGGGTTGGGTCGAATCAGACCCGGAGGTCTGGTGGGGTGCGGTCAAGACCGCCGTACAGGACGTGCTCTCGCAGACCGACGCGGCTGTGGGCGCCGTCGGGTTATCAGGTCAGATGCATGGGGTGGTGTTGGCCCGGTCGGACGGGGCCCCTGTGCGGCCGGCCATCCTGTGGCTCGACCGTCGTGCCGAGGGCAGCCTGGACGCCTATCGCCGGCTTCCCGCTGGCTCCCTGGCTGTTCTGGGCAACCCTTTGAACCCTGGCATGGCCGGGCCCATGCTCTACTGGCTGTGCTCGAACGAGCCGGCCGCCCTGGACGCGGCCGACTGGGCTCTACAGCCCAAGGACTGGCTTCGCCTGCGGCTGGTCGGTCACGCGGGCAGCGAGCCGAGTGATGCGTCGGGGACGTTGCTTTTCGACGTGCCCCAAAATATTTGGGCCTGGCCCGTCGTCGACGGGCTCGGCCTGGCGCGCCGCTTGCTGGCCCCCCTCTCCGCGTCTAGCTCGGTGGCCGGCGCCCTCGACGCGTCCGTGGCCCAGGAGCTCGGGCTACCTGCCGGCCTGCCTGTCGCCTTTGGTGCGGCGGACACAGCCGCGGCACTGGTGGGGACCGGCCTGTCCGAGACCGGGGCCGTCCAGTTGACGGTTGGGTCGGCGGCCCAGGTGGTCGCCCTCCGCCGGTCCCCAAGCCCCGACCCCGGGCTCCGCTACCACGTCTTCGCTTCTGCCTTGACCGGCCAGTGGTACGCGCTGGCGGCCGTTCAAGCAGCCGGAGTGGCCCTGTCCTGGGCCTTGGCCGCCCTCGACGCCACCTGGGAGGAGGCCTACGAATTGTTCGAGGGGCCCCCGTCGGGGCCAACGGGATGTTGTTCATACCGCACCTGGCCGGGGCCCGCTCCCCGTCGATGAACTCAGCCGCCCGCGGGGCTTTCTTGGACCTCGGGTTACGCCATAACAGAGCTGACATGTTGCGCGCTGTTTTTGAGGGCGTGGCTTTTTCCATAGCCGAGGCGGCTAAATCGCTACCCGAATTCTCCGGCACCTCCGATGTGCTGCTGGCCGGCGGGGGCAGCCTTAGTCCTGGCTGGCGCCAACTACTGTGCGACGTGCTGGGAAAGAGGCTCCATATTGTGGAGAACCCGGACGCTTCCGCCCGCGGCGCGGCGCTGCTGGGTGGCCGAGCGGCGGAGATTGTCCATGAGCGCCTGACCGGGCCTCCCGTGGCCGGGGTGGTCGAGCCCAGCCTGGCCGCTCAGGAAGCTCTCGCCATCGCCTTCGAGCGGTGGAAGGAAGCGGCCGCCAGCGACGGCACTCGCTCGCGCCGGGAGGGTGCCGGATTGGGGTGACGGGCCTCCGTTACGGCCTCGGCTCCTCGAGCCGAGGCCGGCACCGGTCCGGGAGCAGGTTTGTTTCTCGCCGTCTGGCGCACAGGTCAGATAGTCCCGAAAGTCGTGAGGATGGAATAAGGTCGGCCAGGATGTTCGAGCCCGGGTTCAATACGAGCGCTCGCCCTGGCGCACGAAGCCTGGTGGTGCGGGTGCGCGTGGACCGGGTAGTGGTCGAGCGGGGCCGTTCCCTGAGAACGGGCATTTCCTGGGCGCCCTTGACGGGTTGCCCTGTGTGGCCGTCGAGGAGAAGGCCGACGCCGACGCCGGCTTTGTCGACTTGCGCCAGTTGTGGGGGCAAGTGGAGGAGCGGGTTTGGGCCATCGCCGGCCGGGCGGTACAGATAGTGGCCTGGGACCGCGCTCACCAATTTTGCGGCCGTTGCGCTCAACCAACGGAGGCAATGGCTGAAGAACGGGCCCGGCGGTGCCCGCAATGCGGCCTCGTCGTGTACCCACGCCTGGCCCCGGCGGTGATTGTCCTCGTGGAACGGGCCGACGGGAAAGCACTGCTGGCCAGGAACGCCCGCTTCCCGGGGGGTATGTACTCCTGCCTGGCCGGCTTCGTCGAGCCGGGAGAAACGTTGGAGGACACCGTTCACCGCGAGATCCGGGAGGAGGTGGGGATCGAAGTACGTGACTTGCGCTATTTCGGGAGCCAACCGTGGCCGTTCCCGCATTCGCTGATGATCGGTTTCTTCGCGCAGTTCGACTCCGGCGAGGTGTCGCCCGATGGCGACGAAATTGCCGATGCGGGCTGGTTTTCGCCCTCGGACCTCCCCGCCCTGCCAGGCGAGATCAGTATTGCGCGTGCCCTTATCGAATCCTGGCGCCGGCGGTCTCTGCCGACTTAGGCCGTTATTTCAGGACGCCGCCCTCGTCACGTCAAATGCACACCAGGTCGAGAAGGCAAAGCGTGTCCACCGTCGTTGTAGGACCAGGGGGTTCCGTGGTGGTCGTCGGCGGCGGTTGAGTTGTCGTCGTTGGTCCCGACGACGATGTAGTCGGCGTCGTAGTGGTAGAGCTGGCCGGCGCCGTCGTTGTCGTCGAGACCACGGTCGTGCTGGTGGGACTTGACGTCGTCGTGGTGGCCCTGGTCGTTGTTGTCGTGGCCTTGGTGGTCGTGGTGGTGGGTTTGGTGGTCGTGGTCACCGCTTTTGTGGTACTGGTACTGGGTTCTTCGGTCGTTGTCGTGACCGCCGCTGTTGTCGTGGTGGTGGCCGGCGCCCTGGTCGTGACGGTCGTGCTCGGCACCGCCGTCGTGGTAGTCGACGACTTCGTTGTTGGTATTGGCAGCGTCGTTGCCGGTGTCGGCGGTGAAACCGCAGTCGCCACCTGAGTTCTTGCCGTTGTCGTGGCCGGCGTCGTTGACGGCGCAACGGTGGTATTGGTCGCTGGGACCGCCGTCACCGTAGTCGTTGGCCCTTTTGGCCCGGTTGTCCCGGCCAAATGCGTTGTGGGCACCGTTATGCGGGTGGTCGACGTCATGGGCTGCCGTACGGCGACGTACATATGCACAGTCGTAGTGGTCTTGACCGGCCTCGTATTCGTGGTCAGCGCTGTCGTCGGCACTGTCCTAGTCGGCTCCGGCCTGGTCGTCGTCGTGGCGGGCGCAGCGGTCGTGGTCGGTAAAACCCCGGTTGGCACAAGCGTTCTTGGCACAGGCGCCGTCGACGGAACTGACGCACTGGTAGTTTTGCCCTTGGGACTCGAGGTGGTCGCGCTCGTAGTCGACCTTCCGCCGACGCTGGTCTTGGTCGTCGCCGGCATATTACGGAGCCGAACTCGCCCCGCCCGGCCCCCTCCCGGGCGAGTTCGCTTGCCGTGGCTAAAGGCCGGCCGCTTTGTCGTGGCGGGCACCGTCGTGCTCGTGGCCACCGTCGAAGTCACCGTTGACGTCGTCTCGGCGGACCGCACAGGACGAGGCGGGACCGTAGTGGGGGTCGGGCCGGCGGCCAAACCGATCCTGCTCGTTGCTGTGATGCGTGGTGGCGGTGGAGTGGCGGCGTGGACGGCCAGGACGCCGCCGGCCGTCAATGCCGCCGCTCCGACGGCGACCTGCGTAGTGGTCATCAAGGCGTGCCCGGCCACCCCCAACCTGGCCAATAGCGGGACATCGGCGACCCAGGAGACCGGTCCGGCCACCCAGCGGAGGCGTCCGATCGAAACGTTCAGGAGCGCTCTCACGATGGCGGGGTCGAACTGGCTACCGGCGCAACGAGTCAGTTCCTGACGAGCCGCCACCGGGCTCAACGCCTTCTTGTACGAGCGGATCGCCGTCATGACCTCAAAGGCGTCGGCCACGGCGACGATGCGGGCACCGAGCGAGATCTCCTCGCCCGACAAACCGAAGGGGTAGCCCGTCCCGTCAAAGCTCTCGTGGTGTTGCTCAATGGCCAGGCCCCATTGGCCCAACCAGGGCACCAAAGGGGCGACCAGCCGCCTGCCTTCGAGCGGGTGGTTGCGGATCTCGGCCCACTCTTCTTCGGTCGGTTTTCCGGCCTTGTTCAGGATGTGCGGGTGCACTGACAGCTTGCCGACGTCGTGCAAGAGAGCGGACCACCGCAGCCGGTCCCGGTCAGCGGTGGGCAGGTGCAGCTCATCTGCGATCAGGTCCGTGAAGGCCCGCACCCGTTCGGAGTGACCTCGTGTCCTTCGGTCGTGCCGGCTAATAGAGGCGGCCAGCGCCAGGATCTCCTCGGCCATGACCACGGGCACCGAAGGGTTGGTGCTGACCTCGAGCTTCGAGCTGCGTTCGAGATCCCGGGTCAAACCGGCCCGCCACGCCACCTTCAAGCGTTTTGGGGCCTGGTCGGGGAACAACATCGTCATTTTGAGCAAGGCGGCCAACGGCAGAAGCCGGCGGAAAAGGCGCTCAGAAGCGAAGAAGGCAGCCGTCGACGAAACGAGCACGGCGGCCCACCAGAGGGCCGGCCCTGGCTGGCCATGGCCACGTGGGAGCAGACGTCCAACAACCGCCGCTGTCGCCACTGAAACCAAAAAGGGAGCCAGGATGGCGGCGCCGGACACGATGGCCCCCAGGACGGGATGGGAACGCCACTTGTCCTTCGCGTTCATAGAGCCCCCTGGTTAGGCGAGGCGTGGAGGCTCAGGCCTTGTCCACTGGTTTCATACCGCTTTGAGGTCGCCGCGGCCAGTGCCTCGCGGTACCCGTTGGTGGCTCGGGGGCGAGCCTGCTCCCGTCCGCCGTCCATTTAATGAGCTGCCTTCTCCAGTCCCTCGACGCTGCCACTTGATTAACGGCCGCTCGACCACGCCACTTGACTGTTCGGTAAATCCGACAGGACGATCGATGGCGCCCGCGCCGGGGCCAGGCATGACCAGCCCGGCCGCCCCAACTTCGCCAGTGCCCCAACTTCGCCAATGGTGGCGTAATTCAGGCGGTCTGGCATGCTTGGACATATGCCGGCGTGGAGTTGCCTAACGTGCGCCAACCAACATGCCGATACTCCTGACCCGCCGGCCACGTGCGCCATCTGCACCGACGAGCGACAGTGGGTGCCGCCCAGCGGCCAGCGCTGGGGCACCATCAGCGACCTTGTCTCAATGGGCCACCGGAGCGACGTGAGGCGCGTGGAGCCCAACCTGCTCGGCGTGGGGGCCACACCGAACGTCGCCATCGGCCAGCGATCCCTCGTGGTCCAGACCGACGCCGGCAACATAATGTGGGACGCGCCGGGGTTTATCGACGACGACGCCATCTCGGCCGTGCGCGACATTGGTGGGTTGACGGCAATTAGCGCCAGCCATCCCCACTTTTACGGGACGATCGTGGAGTGGGCGCAGGTCTTTGACGCCGCCATCTTGATCCCGGAGGCGGACCAGCAATGGCTGATGCGCCCAGACCCCGCAGTGAAGCTCTGGCAAGGCCGGCAGGAAGTAGTACCGGGTGTCACCCTGGTCCAGTGCGGCGGGCACTTCGATGGCAGTGCCGTCCTGCATTGGCGCGACGGCGCAGAGGGCCTGGGGGTGCTCCTGGCCGGCGACACGATCATGGTCACCCCGGGCGAAGACCGGGTCACGTTTTTGCGCAGCGCCCCGAACCGCCTACCACTCCCGCGCACTTCGGTCGAAGGCGTCGTCGCCGCTATCGACGGTCTGGAGTACGACCGGATTTACAGCGGGTGGTGGGAGCCCACGGTACACTCCGGGGCGCGCGAGGTCGTCCGGCGCGGTGCTGACCGCTACATCGAATGGTTGACAGGCGAGGCCCTAAAGCATTGACCATTGCAGGTTCAGCTGGCCTGGTCCTATCGGCGCCGCCCTAACGGTTCACCTGTTGGGGTTGACCAGGCACTTTGCTCCGGTGGCGGCGCGCCCGTAATCGGCTATGGCGTCCAGCTGGAGGGCGCCGGCCAGGGACACCTCCTGGCTGTAACTACTGGCGAAGGTTGTTTTCAGCCCGTCGGCCACCCTGCGCCGCATTCGGGCAAAAGTCTCCGGCCCCACTCTCTGCAGGAACGGCATGATCAGCCATCCCCCGATCCCCCACGCCATGCCGTAATTGCGCGTCAGCTCGGTTAGCCCGCGGTCGAGCCCACCGTAAATATAAACCTGTTTATGGGCCGGCGACCCGTACAGGCTGTACTGGTCGGTTTTCGACCTGACCGCCGCTTCCATACAGGTAAGTATTTGGCTGGCCAGCTGGCCGCCACCTATGGCGTCGAAGGCTAAGGTCGCCGACGTGGCCGTGAGGGCGTCCGTTAAGTCGTCCATAAAACTCGGGGCCACCGAATTGCATACGTAGGCGGCGCCGGCGGACCTCAGGATTTCCTCTTGCTCGGGGCGGCGCACGATATTTACCAGCGGGACTTGCTCTTCTAGACAAAGGCGGTTGAGCATTTGGCCGAGGTTGGAGGCGGCCGCCGTATGGACGAGTGCCATGTGCCCCTCAAGGCGCATGGTCTCGACCATTCCCAGCGCCGTCATGGGGTTGACAAAGGCCGAAGCCCCTTCGGCCGCGCTCGTCCCGGGCGGCAGGACCAGGCACAACGAGGCGTCGGCCCGCCGGAACTGGCTGTACATGCCGCCCCCGGCCACGGCGACTCTCTGGCCCAGCAGCGCCTGTGCCGCACTCGAAGACCCGGCCGCCACGACCGTCCCCGCCCCCTCGTTACCCACAGGCACCGGTATCCCCACCCGCGCCGCCAGTGCCCGCATGGCGCGGGCGGGCACCGGGGCCGTGACCACGGGCCGTTCCGGGGCCCACCGGAACTGGCGGCGCCGATATCCGCTCCGGCGAACATCAAGCCCAGGTCCGAGGGGTTTATCGGGGCTGCCTCTATCCGGACGAGGACCTCGCCGGCACCCGGTGCGGGGACATCGTCCTCGTCGAGGAAGATCTCCAGCGTTTGGTCGGCCTTGACCAACGACTTTAATTGCAAGCCTTTGGTAGGTACCTCTGACGACATCCCTGAACCTCCTGGCTGCCCGAGCCGACAACGACCGGCGAGTGGCGGAGCTGCTCCGTCGACAACCAACCTAGTTTTGGCAAACTAGGTTGGCCGATCGAGGTGTCTCCACGAGCTATTGAGTTTTCAGGCTTTGAGGCACCTGTTGGCGGTAAGGCCGGTCCGAGCTCGGGCTTCCAACAGGTCAGCGATTTCCGACCAAGTTTGAGCGCGTCTGCGGCATTCGTCGACCACGTCGTACAGCCGCGAAAGCGGTAGAGCTCCGAGCTGGGTGAACAGGTCGTCGATGCTGACCGCGGTCCTGGCCAACCACGAAGAGGGCTCGGCCATTTCCGGCGTGGCCGGCAATGCCAGGGCCGGCGTGGCCGGCAATGCCGGGGCGAGGTCGACCCCTGCGATAGGAATGGCTGCGACCGGCGTCGGTGCCGGCAAAGGCGGGCGGCCGGGCTCCTGAAGCCGGGCCCGCGCCCGATGTACGGTCGACGGAGCGACGCCAACGGCCTCGGCCACTTGCCTGACCGTGGTGGCCGGGTGGTCAGCTATGAGCCTGGCCGCCGCCAATTGGCCCGCCCGTCTGTCGACCGGGCGCCGCCGCCCGTCCCGGCCTGTCCTTACCTTTTCGTGGGGCAGGCTGTCACTCCGCCGGACCAGTGCCACGGTGGTGTGCGAGAGCCCGCAGACCTCGGCTACCCATCGATCGGACCGCTCAGGGAACGCGTGCAGGAGCGAGCGCGCCGCTTCTCGGCGCTCCCCCCGGCTCAGCGGCTTGCCGTGCTTTACGTTGGCCTTGATGGCCAGCACCATCGCTTCGGGGCGCTGGCCGGTGAACAGTACCGCCTCGATATGGGTACGACCGGCTTGCCTGAAGGCCTCGAGGCGGTGCACGCCGTCGATGACGGTCATGGTCCGCTGGTCAATTATCACGGGCGGCAGAAGGTCGAGCACCTCCATCAACACGGCGACGTGACTGGTGTCCACTTTCGTTTCGCGAGGCGAGTAACCAACAGAGAGCTGCGCCACCGGTAACGTGCGGGCCCCTGACAGCCCGGGCCTATCGTAAGGCTCCTCATACGGTTGGGCTGCGGCGGCTAACACGGTTGCTCCCCGGGCGGAGAACAACGCCGGGCCGAGCCTATCGAGCTCACCGCTAGCTCAAAGGCCCGGGCGAAGGCCGGTGCAAAAAGACGCCGTCTCGGGCATGCCATGCAGAATTTCTCCTCCTGTACGGCCCTCGAGCTCTGGGCAGGTTCGCCGCCCAACGGCAACACGAAGGGACCCGTTGTGGCACTTTCCCGGGCCGCGGTACCACAGAGACCGTCAGGCCCGGCCAGATACACCGCTCGGCGGCCAGGTGGGGCGGCCAGGTGCGGCCGCCAGGTGCGGCCGCCGCCTCCGTTCCGGCCGCGGGTGGCACAGCCTCCGGCGACGGGCCGCTCACCATTGGCCAAATAGACCCCTTGCTTTGGCCTCTGTCGCTCGATTTGGCTATGCGAAAGGTTTAAGGTAGATAGCGGTCACAGACCAAGACCGTGCAATCGCATCTCCTGCCCGAGGCCGCATACTTCAAGGAGCGTCAGCGTTATGACCGTAACTCCAGAACTGGCCACTGCGGGGTCGGGAACGCCCGCGCAATCGAAACCTATAGACCTGGTACTCGAAGGTGGCGGCGTAAAAGGGATCGGCTTGGTTGGCGCCATCCTCGAGCTCGATGCCGCCGGCTATGTCGTCCAGAGGGTGGCTGGGACCAGTGCCGGCGCCATTGTTGCCTCGATCATCGCGGCACTAAATGCCAAGAAACAGCCCCTGACCCAACTTCACGACGTTCTCAATACGATCGAGTACCCGCAGTTCATGAAAAACTCCGGGCTCCGGGGCAAGTTCGGCGCCGTCGGCGACGCCGCCGGGTTGATGATCGAGATGGGCCTGTACGACGGCGACTACCTGATTGAATGGCTGGGAAAAGTGTTGAGCGACATCGGGGTTGTCCATTTCAGCGACCTCCCAATGGACGACCCAGGAGCTGACAAAAACCTGTTGCCCTCGCAGAAGTTCACACTGGTCGTACATACCTCGGACATCACGCGGGGGAAATGTGTCCGCTTGCCATGGGATTACCCGGCCTATGGCTTCGACGCCGGCAACCAGCGAGTCGTTGACGCCGTGCGCGCCTCGATGGCGATACCTTTCTTCTTCGAGCCCGTTCGCTTTCGCGCTCCGGCCGGCATGATCGGCGGGCAAGATTTCCCTTCCGGTCCCGTTGTCTGGGTGGACGGAGGGATGCTCGACAACTATCCCATAGACGTCTTCGACCGCACTGACGGCGTCCCTGCCCGTTGGCCGACGCTCGGGATAAAGCTGTCCGCCAAGCAGGCCGTGGTGCAGGCAGCCTCCGGGGTCCACCACGTCCCGACTGAAACGATGGCTTGCCTTCATACGCTTATGGACAACGGCGACCGGTACTACATCGACATCGACCAGCAGCGGCCTCCGTGGACCATCTTCGTCGACTCCACCGGGATGACGGCTACGGATTTTGGCCTTACGGGAGACCAGCAGCAGACGCTGTTCAATAACGGCCAATCGGCAGCTAAGACATGGCTGGTCGGCCAGGAAAAGACCCAGCCATAAGGAGGAGGTCCGCCGTCTACCACTAGCGCCGGCTCTGACCTTCTTCGAGATCGCCGCGGTTTGAACGTTTTTATAAACGAACCCGCCGGCCCATGGCCGGCGGGTTCTTTCAAGCACGGAGCGGCGGGCACCCGGCCGCTCCCGGTCCTACCGTCTCAGGCCGTTTCCCACACAGAGGGCGGCACCGGGATGGGTGAGCTCGGTACCAGCGTGGCTACGGAAATGTGTGGCCAGGTCAGGGTGTTGAAATTCAAAAAGACCTGTTGTGAGTACTGGATCTGTACCGATTCGACCGTGATCGACCGTGGCGTCGTAATGGGGATTGGCGGGTTCACCAGGAACTTGGGCACGGGCTGGCCGGCTTCGCCGGTCTCCGCCGGGATGATCATGGCCGGGTGGCCAGGGTGGAAGACGGGCACCACTATGGTGTGTTTTACGGTCTCGACCCAGAACACGGCCGTCATCTTGACGTCCTGAGCGTTAGGAGCCGTGGCCGTCGGGTTGCCCAGCAAGAAGGCGATGTTCCCTGTGCCCCCACCGAACATGGGCGACGATGGCTCGGTGGAAATGACGATCGTGGTCGTCGACGTAATGTTCTGCGACGCGATATGGCTGCGCAGAATGGTGTTCGGGTCGTCGAGTATGGCCTGGGTAATGGTGCCGGCGGTGATGAACGAACTGAGATCCTGAGGGATCCGCGCCGTGTCCTTGTTTGTGGCCGTCTGGCTCGGGAACGGGATCTTGTTATGCGGAGGCGCCGTGGTGAACGGGGTGATGTCCACTGCGGGGATAGCCGGCTTCCCGGCTTCGGTTTTAGCCGTACCCTGGGCCAGGACCGTTGTGCCGTGCGGTATCGACGCCATTCTCACGACCGTCGTCTCCTCGGAGGGGTCGACGGTGGCCGGTACCGTCAACCACAGGCCCGGCTCGAAGTGGATGCCGACGGGCTGGCTCGGGACGGTAATGTCGCTGATCGTCTGGAGGTAGGGGACTCCGTTGAGGAAGACATCACCCTGGACGAAGCCACGGTTGGGGACTGAACCCAAGCTCTTTGAAAAAGAAAGGGTTTCCGACGTCAAGTTCAACTCGAGCACATTGTCGCCACCCACCACCGGAATAGGCAGCGTGGTCGGGGTCGCTTTGCTGTCAGGACGGAAGATGGTGTTGAACCCGTGACCGGCGAACGTCCCGGCAAAATCGACCAAGGCCCCCAGAGCGGGTGCCTCGATGAGCGCTGCTCTGAACTGTGTAAGGCTCGAGACCTCCCTGAATTTGAAGTCGGTGGGTTTAACCAGCGCCGCTTCCAGATTGATGTCGCTCATAGATGAATCCTCCGCTCGGGGTATTGGGTCGACCGGTTGGCCTTTAAGCGGCACCCGGGGCAAACGGCACCCGGCCGCTATGCCGTCAAGTTTATAAGGTTGCTCAATCGCTGAGAAGCGCCGTGAAGGGAAAAACACGTCTTCTACACGCGGCGAGCCACGTCGCTTTACTCCCGAGAGGCAACAGCAACCGTAGAAATTATTTGTTCAGGCGCCGAGAAAAACCGAACTATGGAGCGCGCCGCGCTCGACGCTGGCCCGCTTGTCGAGGGCCCGTTTTTAGGGGAGGCGTGTTCGACTGGCCAGTTTGGCCGGTCGAACGTGTCCAGTCGAACGCTCACCCGGGCCGGCGCTACCCGGCTTTACTCGGTTAATGCACCAGCCGAAGGGGCAAAGCTGAACAGGCCCGCGCCAAACACCCGGTCGAATGTGACCCTCCCGAAGGGGGCAAGCCGAGGCGAGCTCCGTCGCCGGTACTCCTAAGTCCCGACCGACCCCCGGCGGACCCGAGCCTCGAGCGCGTCGGCCATCTGTGCCCATGTGCGCGCCCTGCGCCTGCACTCGTCCGCCACTTCGTAGACACGGGAGAGGGGCAGGCCCCCAAGATGGGCATGGAGGTCTTCCACACTGACAGCCGTCCTCGCCAACCAAACGACCGCTTCGCTACCTTCGGGTGAGGAGCGGAAGGCCGGATCTGCCACCGGGGCCTCAGCCGGCCTCAGGACGGAGTTCCGTACGTCAATCGTCATGCCGTTCGGTGCCGGCTTGTCGGCCCGGGCCAGACCGGCGGCGAGGCGTTGGACGGTTGACGGGGCCACCCCGGCAGCTCCCGCCGCCTGACGTATGCTCGCCGTCGGGTTCTCCGCCATGACCCGGGCCACGGCGGCCTGCCCTAAAGATGGGTCGACCGGGCGGCGCCGGCCGTCGCGCCCTGTCCTTATCTTCGCTTCTGCCTCGCTCACAGACCGGCGCAGCACGGCCACCGTGGAGTGCGACACTCCGCAAACCTCCCCCACCCACCGGTCTGAACGGTCGGGGCAGCGGCGGAGCACTGCCCGTGCCGCCTCCTGGCGCTCGCTCCGGCTTAACGGTTTGCCGTGCTGGATGTTCGCCTGGATGGCGAGGACCAGTGCCTCCATCTCGCTGCCTCTGAACAGCAACGCGGGAATTCGGCTACGGCCTAGGCTCCGGTAAGCCTCGAGCCGGTGCACGCCGTCAATTACTGTCATCGTCCGCTCGTCCACGATGACGGGCGGGAGACGGTCGACGACGTCCGCCAGCGCGGCAACGTGGTCGCGGTCAACCTTGGTCTCCCTTGGCGAGTACCCAACAGAGACGTCGGCGACGCTTACGGCGTGGACCGGCGAAGCCGCCAGCCCCTGATAAGGCTGCCCGGCCTCATCTATGTCCACTGACAGCAGGGTCGACTCCACAGGAGGCGACGTTAGTTTGTGCCCGCGACGCTCGGTAGCACCTTCTTCACTTATTGCGTTAGCTCGGATAACGCCCTTGACCCGTCTTCTTGCCCGCACCCGGTCGCCTCCGGGGCGCCTAAACGGCGTTGGCCCAGGGCGCACGACGGGTGACACCGGGCGCCAAGCGAGGAAGGCCCGGCTATGGTGGCCCACGCCTCGCAAACACGTGTTTGGACGGCACCACTGGCCCAGGAGCACAAAGCCAGTCCGGGTGCGGGCCAACTACCGACCGAGGCTCGCAGACGGGCCTGTCCCTGCCGGCCCTTATCCGAGGGCTACGGCCACCACAACGCCGACCACCGAGCCCCGTGGCTCGCCGGTCGACGACCCAACATTAGGACGATGGGCTCGCGCTAACAGGTGCCCGGCGATCGAGTGCCCGCGTAACCGAAGCAGTCGTAATACTGACGATTTTCGAAAACGGTCCCTACGTGGCGGCGCTGGCGTTTTAGCCCGCTCGGCCAAAACGCCCTTTGTCCCAGCGGGAAAGCCAGCCGACCGCTTCTTCCCAGACTGCTTTACTTATTAGAGAAGTCGTTGTCGCTCGAAATCCCAATTAGCTCGGACAGGCTGATATATAATCTCGCCTACATCGGACGCAGGGGGCCAACATATGAGCGAATGCGTACTGGGAGATGAGGTTTCTCAAGCCAAGAAGGCTCGACAATGGTTGTAGTCAAAGGGGTCGTCACCTCCGCCCCGGCGATAGTGACACCCGGGTGGAAATGGCTGGCTGTCCTCATCGGGCTCGGCGTATTGGCGTTGCTGTACGTCCTGGGAGGCGTCTTCGCTCGCGCCTGGAACCCTTGGAAATTAGTTGAAGGGGCCGACGGCAGGGCCAGCACCTCAAAATTTCAATGGTTGTTGTGGATCGTGGCGGTCATATTTGCATACAGCGTCTTGTGGGTCCTGCGGGCCAAGCAGGGTGACTACGCGGCGATCAGCCAGATCCCGGCCAACGTTTTGACCGTCCTGGGCTTCAGTACCGGCACAGCCATCGTCGCGAAGGGGATCACCAGCGGCTACGTCCAGACGGGGCGAATTGCCAAACCCAGCGTGGCGCAGGTGGGCGGGGCGACCAACCAGGTCATAAGTGGAGCCCAGAGCGGCAATACCCAGACCGGCAGCATCCAGAGCGGCGGCCCTCAGGGTGGTGTGCTAACGGATGATAGCGGTATGCCAGAGCTGGCAAAAATTCAGATGATCGGTTTTACCCTTATCTCCCTGGGGATCTTCCTGAGCAGCCTGGCCCATCAGGTCGTGAGCACCCCGGTGGTCACGACGCTGCCGGACATCGATTCGTCCTTGCTTGTCCTTATGGGGATCAGCCAGGGTGGCTACCTCGGCAAAAAACTGGTGACGATCGGGACACCAACGCTCTATCAAGCCAACCCGCCGCAAGCGGCTACTGGAGCGTCGGTCACGCTAACCGGCGCCAATTTGGTCGCACCGCCGCCTGGCCTCACGGCGCCACCGGGAGGCCAACTTCTGATGAACGGGGCACCGGTCCCAACCAGGTCGTGGTCCAACAACGCCATATCGTTCACCGTCCCCTTTGCCAACCCCGTTGGAGGTGGCCAGTGGGCCGCCGGCGAACAAGCATCTGTCTCCGTCGTGGTAAATGGGCAGACAAGCAACTCTGTGACCCTTACTGTCACCGGGCCGCCCACGTAGCTACCACACCGCTCAGAGGTCGGCTGGCCGCTCAGCGGGAGGGCGGAGCCGCACCCGATGCCGGACCGGCATTGGCTGCGACAGCCGCGTCGAGACCGCGCACGACGTCGGTTGTCAGCGTCCCGATCTGGTCGATGCCGATCTCGACAATGTCGCCGGCCTCGAGGGAGAACGGCGCCGGTGGCACCAGGCACGTGCCCGTTGAAAGCACGGCCCCCTCAGGGTGGACGTCCGCCCGCATCAGGTACTTCACCAGGTCGTCGTAGCGGCGGTGCAACTGGGCTGTACTGGCCGTCCCGTGCCAGGCAACGGCCCCTCCACGACGGATCGTTAGTTCGATGCCAAGGGCGTAGGGGTCGGCCACCTCCCACACGGGCCGCACCATGGGCCCGAGCGCACAGCTCCCGAGATAGATCTTGGCCTGCGGGAGGTAGAGCGGGTTCTCGCCCTCGATCGAACGGGACGACACGTCGTCGCAGATCGTATAGCCCACAACATCGCCCCAAGCGTTTATCACCAGGGCTACCTCGGGCTCAGGTACGTCCAGAGTCGAATCCGACCGCACGGCCACCGCGCCGCCATCGCCTACCACCCGCCACGCCGCCGACTTGAAGAACAGCTCGGGCCGGTCGGCGTCGTAGACGAGCTCGTACGCATCCGCAGCCCGCTCGCTCTCTTCGACACGGGCTTCGCGAGATATCTCGTAGGTAACGCCACAGGCCCATACCTCGGTACGGCCGTCGATCGGCGCCAGTACCTCGACCTCTTCGAGCGGGAACCCCGTACCACCGGCTTCATCGACGAGCCGCCGGATGGCACCGAGGCGGAGCGACCACAACTGCGCCAGCGAGGCCGCCGGGACCTCCATGACGCGCTCGCCGTCGAACACGCCGACAACGTCCCGGGTAGACCCGGGTGGACGGAACCTGAGGATATGCACGGTCCTCCCCTTCGGTAGCTGGATGGCGAGTCCAAACGTAGCCTGGCCGAGGCGGCCGTAAAGAGAGCGGGGCGGTGGCGGCCGAGGCCGGGCCGTGACCAGCCGGGACTGGAGCCTTTGGGCGCCGGCTGCGTACGATCGCAAATTGTGCCTCCGGCGAGGTCGCCTCGCTGAGCGCGGGGCCTACCCACGTTGGGCCGAGACGAGAGGGGTTGAGATGCCGGGCCACCATGACCAGCTGCGCGTGGCGATGATCGGGTATGGGTTTATGGGCGCCGCCCACACGCATGGCTGGCAGGCTGTGAGACGCGCTTTCGACTTACCCGTGGTGCCGGCACTGTCTGTCATCTGCGGGCGCGACCGGGCGCCGCTCGAGGCGGCGGCAGACCGGTTTGGCTTCGCAGAGACGGCCACAGACTGGCACGCGGTTGTCACCCGTGACGACATCGATGTGGTCGACATCTGTACGCCCGGCGACACGCACATGCCGATCGCAGTGGCCGCGCTCGAGGCCGGCAAACACGTCCTGTGCGAAAAACCGCTGGCCAACTCCGTTGCCGAAGCGGAAGCCATGGCTCAGGCGGCGGAGGTGGCGAGCGCGGCCGGGTACCGTTCGATGGTCGGGTTCAACTACAGGCGGGTGCCGGCCTTGGTGCTAGCTCGTCAGCTCGTGGCCGAGGGCCGTCTGGGCCAGCTGCGCCATGTGCGTGGTGTGTACCTGCAGGACTGGCTGGTGGACCCGGCCGTGCCGCTGGCCTGGCGGATGCGCCGGGAAAGCGCCGGTTCTGGCGCCCTGGGCGACATTGGTGCCCATGTCATCGACGTGGCTCAGTTCCTGACGGGTGAACGGCTCAGCGCGCTCAGCGCCCGGGCCCGGACCTTTATAACCGAGCGACCGCTCCCGGCCGGCCCCACGGTATCGCTCGGCGGCCAGGGGAGCGGCACTCTGGGCGAGGTCACCGTCGACGACGCCGTGGTGATGCACGCCGAACTGGGGCCCGCCCTGGCCACCTTTGAAGCCACCCGCATGGCCACGGGTCGCAAGAACGCGTTGCGGATCGAGCTCAATGGTTCAAAAGGCTCACTTTGTTTCGACTTCGAGGCCATGAACGAGCTGTGGTTCCTGGATGGCTCGGAAGACCGCCGGACAAACGGCTTCCGCCGCATCCTGGCGACCGAACCGGTGCACCCTTACATCCCGGCATGGTGGCCACCCGGGCACGGTCTCGGGTATGACCACACGTTCACCAACGAGATAGCCGACTTCGTCCGGGCCGTTATCGACGGTACCGACCCGCAGCCGAGCTTCGCTGATGGTTTGCAGGTGCAGCGGGTGCTGGCGGCAGTTGAGGACAGCGCGGCCAACGACGCCCGATGGACGGCCGTCGGCGCCAATTAGGTGGGAACTGGCCAGGACGGGACGAAGGTACCCGAGCGATAAGGAGAGAAAAATGCAGCGACCGATAACGCTCTTTACCGGCCAGTGGGCGGACCTGCCTTTTGCCGAAGTCTGCAAACTGGCAGAGGGATGGGGTTATGACGGGCTCGAGATCGCCTGCTGGGGCGACCACTTCGAAGTCGACAAGGCTCTGAGCGATGACAGCTATATACGCGGCCGTCTCGAACTGCTGGAAGACCACCACCTGAAGGTCTTTGCTATTTCGACCCACTTGGTCGGTCAGGCGGTTTGTGACAACCCGATCGACGAGCGCCACAAGAACATTTTGCCGGCTCGCATATGGGGCGACGGCGCCCCCGAAGGGGTCCGGCAGCGGGCGGCAGAAGAGCTAAAGAACACCGCACGAGCGGCAAAAC
The DNA here is from genome assembly GCA_963749305.1 of uncultured Acidimicrobiaceae bacterium. GTDB lineage: Bacteria > Actinomycetota > Acidimicrobiia > Acidimicrobiales > Palsa-688 > Fen-671. The sequence goes on along the minus strand of CAVVMN010000003.1, from coordinate 339,502 downwards.
GGCTCGGAGTGAAGACGGTGATCGGTTTTACGGGCTCGTCGATCTGGCACCTTGTGGCGATGTTCCCACCCGTCCCACCGCAAATGGTCGAGCAAGGTTATGCCGATTTCGCCCAGCGCTTCAATCCCATCCTCGACGTTTTCGACCAGGAGGGCGTGCGTTTCGCGCACGAGGTGCACCCGAGCGAGATCGCTTATGACTACTGGACAACCGTGGCCACGCTTGACGCCATCGGGCACCGACCGGCGTTTGGGCTCAACTTCGACCCGAGCCATTTCATGTGGCAGGACCTGGATCCGGTCGGTTTTCTCTGGGATTTCCGGGACCGCATTTACCACGTCGACTGCAAGGAGTCGAAGCGCCAGCTAAACGGACGCAACGGCCGGCTCAGTTCACACCTTCCGTGGGGGGACCCGAGGCGGGGCTGGGACTTCGTGTCGACCGGCCATGGTGACGTGCCCTGGGAGGCCATTATCCGCATGCTCAACGCCATCGGTTACGACGGCCCCATCTCGATCGAATGGGAAGACGCCGGGATGGACCGTCTGATCGGTGCCCCGGAGGCGCTCGAGCTCATCCGGCGCTTGTCGAAAATCAGCCCGCCCGAAGCTGCCTTCGACGCCGCCTTTAGTTCCAAGAGCGACTGAGCCGGCCACCACCGGCGGGTGGGCGCCAACGTTATGCCGTTCGAAAGGGGCCACAAGGGGGTGCCAGCGCTTTCCGTGTTGTGGTCCATTGGCGTTAGCGTGAGGCCATGCGCTTTGCCTTCAAGACTGCTCCGCAGTACACGACCTGGGATGACATGCTCGCAGTCTGGCGAGCCGGGGACGAGATCGAGCTTTTCGAGTCGGCGTGGAATTTCGACCATTTCTACCCGATCCGGGGTGATTCGACGGGGCCGTGCCTCGAGGCGTGGGTGACCCTGACCGCGCTGGCCCAGGCCACCCGGCGGCTGCGGATCGGCACCCTGGTGACCGGCATCCACTACCGCCACCCGGCGGTGTTGGCCAACATGGTGGCGACCCTCGACATCGTCTCTGATGGCCGCCTCGAGCTAGGCATCGGTGCCGGCTGGAACGAAGAAGAGTCAGGTGCCTACGGGATCGAACTTGGGTCGCCACGCGAGCGCAGCGACCGCTTCGAAGAGGCGTGCCAGGTGCTCATCGGGCTGCTATCGCAAGAAACGACCACCTTTAGCGGGAAGTACTACCGGCTTACCGAAGCCCGGTGCAACCCGAAACCAGTCCAGCGGCCGCACCCACCGATCTGCATCGGCGGCAGCGGCGAACGGCGCACGCTCAGGACCACGGCCCTGTACGCTCAGCACTGGAATTTTGTGGGGGGGACGGTGGACGAGTTCCGGGCCAAGCGCGACGTGCTCTACCGGCATTGCGCCGAGATAGGCCGGGACCCGGCGGACATCCTGATCTCGAGCCACGTCCGCTATGAGGGGGACCCGAAGGCGACGGCAGCCAACGCCGCCGAGCTGGGCGATGCAGGTGTGGCCTTGGCCATCGTCACGCTTATGCCTCCTCATCGCGCCGACGTGCTCGAACCGCTGGCGGAGGCGCTGGCCGATATCGGCTGATCCTCAGCCGCTCATCAGGAGCCGGCGGGAGCGGACTCCCGCGCAATGGGCGACATATCGGGGTAACGGTCGCCGGCGGCCGCACCCAACGGCGCCGCCTCTTCGATCCGGGCCAGGTCGTCGGCCGTGAGCTCAATTTGCTCGGCGGCGATGTTCTCCTCCAGATAGCGGCGGCGCTTGGTACCGGGGATAGGGACGACGTCGTCCCCCCGGCTGAACAGCCATGCCAGAGCGAGTTGGCCCGGGAGGACCCCCTTTTCCGTCGCCAGCTCTCGGGCCCGTTGGACGAGACGGAGGTTGGCGGCAAAATTCTCGCCCTGGAACCTGGGGTTGTGGCGGCGAAAGTCGTCGGCCGCGAAATCATCGGGGCTCGTGATCTGCCCGGTCAGGAAGCCTCGCCCGAGGGGGCTGTACGCCACCAGCCCGATGCCGAGCTCCCGAGCCGTCGGCACTACGTCCGCCTCGATGTCGCGGCTCCATAGCGACCATTCGCTTTGCAGTGCCGTGATCGGGTGCACCGCCACCGCCCGTCGGAGTGTGGACGGGCTCGCCTCCGACAGCCCCAGGTAGCGCACCTTTCCCTCGGCCACCAATTCAGCCATGGCCCCTACGGTCTCCTCGATTGGCGTGTCCGGGTCGGTGCGATGCTGGTAATAGAGGTCGATGACGTCGGTCCCGAGCCGTCGTAACGATCCCTCGCATGCCTGTCTGACGTATTCCGGACGGCCACTGAACCCGCGCCGGGTAGGGTCGCCGGGGTCACGGACGATGCCGAACTTCGTGGCGATCACGACCTCGTCCCACCGGCCGGCCAGGGCTTTACCAACAAGTTCTTCGTTCAAGAAAGGCCCGTATATATCGGCCGTGTCAAAGAACGTCACCCCGAGTTCGAGGGCCCGGTGGATGGTTGCCACCGACTCGGCGTCATCGCGCCCGCCGTAGAACTCAGACATCCCCATACAGCCCAGCCCCTGTCTGGAGACGAGGAGCTGGCCTCCAAGTGTCACTGTCGTCATGGCCGTCCTTTCTACCTGCTGTATGAAGTAACTGGCTCCGACCGGAACGACCGGGCTGTGCCGGACTTCGGGCAAAGATGCCAGCGCGACAGGCCATGTGGTGCGAACCTGTAGTGATGGTCACAGGGGTGCAGGCCCGGCGGCGTCTTCCGGCTGGTGGCACCGACCGAACGAGTGAACCCGTGACGGGCGCTCGCTCCGGCCATCGTCGGAAAATGCGTGGTAGGCCCGCACCGAAGCGGGTGGTGGGCACGGTGATGGCCTGTATGGCAACGGCCCCGCTGACCTGCGGCCCGCTCTCGGCCACCTCGGTGACAGCGGGCGCCGCCGCCGCCATGGTCACGGTGCCGGGGGCCCGGCAATGCGAATTGCTCCCACCAGACGATGTGTGGAACACGCCGATCCTCGGTCTGCCCGTTGACCCTCGCTCGGCCGGCTACATCGCCGCTATCGGCGCAGCCGACCCGCTCCACCCGGACTTCGGCCGAGGTGACTGGGACGGTGAACCGCTGGGCATCCCCTACAACGTCGTGAGCGGGTCGCAGACGAAGGTCCCGGTTACTTTCGAATACGCCTCGGAAAGCAACCCCGGGCCTTATCCGATCCCGCCCGGTGCACTGATCGAGGGCGGGCCCAGCAGTACCGGGGACCGCCACGTAATTGTTGTCGACACCGCTAATCGTGTTTAGAGGTATCCCCCAACTCGGGTGCTGCTGACCTGGCCCACTGCTGACGAAAAGGTGGCTACGTAGAAGGTGGTGGTGCGGAAGGCGAGGGCGCAGAACTCTGGGCGCTGCCAGCACCGCTCGCTGGCTCCGCCGGCGCCGCCGCGGGCGCCGCTCCCGCCGGCGGCGCGGCCTTCTTCAGCGCCGCCAACAGCTCCGACCCGTCGGGCGAACCAAGCCCGGAACACGCGTCCCAACCTGCCTGCGCACTGTAGGCCCCGTTCGTGCCCGAAGTTATGTCGTGTAACGAGGCGATGCCGGGGGCAGAGTAGAGGAACGGCTGCAGGAAACCGACCGGTTGGCCCAGTGACTGGTTGAAGAGGGCAGCCAGGCCCGCCCACAGGGGCGCCACCGCGCTCGTCCCGCCGACGGTCAGCGTCTGGCCATCGACTCGGACGGTGTACCCAGTGTCCGGGTCGGCGTCGCCGCAAATGTCAGGGACGCCCCGCCCGACATTGTGGTTGGCATTGGCCGAGGGAGGGATATTGGCGTTTTGCTGGTAATCCGGGACCGGGAAAACATTGCTGATCCCGCCCCCTCCGGCGTCGCTGCCGGGGGTGTCGTTCCACACTGTTTCAGAGGAAATCTGGCCATTTTCCAGCAGCAAGCGAGTACCACCGCAGGCGAGAGCGTGCGGAGCCGACGCCGGGAAGTCGACGTGGGCGTTGCCGTCAGTTACCCCGTCACTCGAACCATTGTCGCCGGCGGCGACGGTCACCGTAACGCCCATAGCGGCGGCGGCCAGAAAAGCCTCCTCCATTTGTTGCATAGCCTGAGGGGCCCACATGCTCTCGGCGCTCCCCCAGCTAATGGAGACCACGGATGGCCGTCGCGTCGCGTCGTGGACGGCGGTCGAGACGGCGTCTATGAAGCCCTGGTCGGTGTTCGGGGCGAAGTACACGGCGATGGTCGTCCCGGGCGCCACCCCGCCGAGCACTTCGATATCGAGCATTACCTCGCCGTCAGGGCCATTAGGGTCACCGGGCTGGTTCTGGGCATTGAGGACGCTGACTGCCTCAACCGTAGGAGTGGGGACCCCGAGAGTACTGAAATAAGCGGTCAGGTCAGATTCCTGGAACCCGCCGCCAAGTTCGATAATTGCCGCGCATTGGCCGCTGCCCGTAACGCCGGTAGGGAAATCGTAAGCGGCCGCCACTTGCGGCGGTGTGTACTGGGCGGCAGACTCGTTGCGGGGTCGAAAGTGAGGCTGGGCCTGGGGGCGCTCATCGAGGCCGAAAACCCCCGTCACCACACCATCAAGCTCGGCGGGTACAGTCAGTTCTCCCTCCGGCGAGTGGAACCGAACTCCCGTCATCGCCCGGTAGTCGCCGAGCTTGGCCCCGAAAGCATCGCCCATCGCGCCGACGGTGCCGGAAAGCTCCACACTGCGCCGGCCGCGGTTAACCTCCCCTACGGTCAAGCCGTGTTGGGCGGCGAAGCTGGTTACCGCGTCTACGTCTGCCTGGCTCGCCCCGTGAGCAGACTCATATTCCTCCCTGGCCATGCGACCCGGCTTGGCCTCCGCGCCCCGCAAATAGACGGTTACAGATACGGGAGTGTCAGGGTTCGTGTCCCCTATGCGTTCTCGGGGCGGAGCCTCCGGTCGGAGGCTGCCATTCAGTTGTTTTCGGGAGGGTTCGTCGGACATGCCAACATCATCCACCCTTGGTCGCCCTCTGGTCCAGTGCCGGGACCGACACAGTGACCCGGCACGACAGAGTGTGGCTCAGCAACACCAGGAAGCCCCAAGTCCTGCCAATCGTTCTTGCCATGCGTCCCAGTTTCGGCGGGGCGAGCACCCAGCGGGCCTAGCTGACCTAGGCTCAGCCAGGCCCGGGGGGGCCGCCAATCTGAAATTCCGCCCTCAACTGTTGTGCAATGCCGACCCAGCGAGGCCTAATTGAGCTTGCCCCCGTGGGCCAGCTCCCTCCAGTCGTCGGCCGAAACCTCGACATCGTACTTACGGGCGGCGGACTTGATCCGGCGCCACGCCTCGTCCCGGTCGGCGTCACTGACGTCTTCTACCTGGTCAAAGCGGGCCACAGCGTTGCGCACATGGCTGGCGTCTACCAGGGGCTCCTTACGCTGCTTTGGGAACGCGAAGTCAGAGCCGGGCAAGCGGTCTTGCTCGGCTGTACTGAGACCGGCAGACTCCCGGGGAATATTGGCTCCGTTCGCCCGGGCGCGCTGAACCGATCGAGCCTTCTCGAGGTTGCGGCGGGCTGCCTCTTTTTGTTTTGTCGTAGCCATTCCGCGCCCATACCCGTTCGGGCCCCTGGCCCAAACCCCTGGGCAGGCGCGACTTCAGCCCTGGCGCTTCAACCGGCCCGTCTTTTTGGCCCACCGTTCGGCCACGCCGAAGACGAACAGGGACAGCGGCACCAGCACGACCCCGAAGAGAGCCAGGATGCCTATGAGCCCGGCCTCGTTGTTGAGCGTCGTCCCGTTGAGGAGGGCGTCCCGGATCCCTCTCAACAGGTAGGTGGCGGGAGAGAAGGCCGAGACGGCCTGCAACCCGGCGGGGAGAACCGCCACGCTGTAGTACACGCCGGACACTAGAAGGACGAGCGCCTGGACCATGAACGACATCTGTTCGCCACGCTCCGGGTACAGCAGCGGCAGGATACCGGCCAGGATCCCGAGGCCGACCAGGCTGACGCTCCCGACGGCGATGACAACAGCCGCTGTGAGCCAGTCGGCGCCGGCCAGTTGGACGTCGAAGAAGGGCAGTGCACACAGCATGATCAGGAGCGTCCGCAATAGAGCGTGGATAACCCCGAAAGCCGACATGCCGATGAGGTGCACCACACGTGGGACCGGCGCCATCAGGGTGTGCTCGATCGTGCCTTCCCACCGTTCCCACATGATGGTCAGGCTCATGTCGTCGAGGATGGCCGACAGGAACGCCCACACGAGCGTCCCGATCAGCAGGAACATGGTGAGGCGAGCCACCTCGCCCTTGGGCACGGTCCCGGTCCGGCCTGCTTCGTTGGCGATGAACGTTATGGCCAGCGTGTTGACCACGCCGTAGACCAGCCAGACCAGTTCCCACGCCCAGTAGCGCTTCCACAGGTTGGTCTGGCGCTCGAAAAACGCCCATCCCAGCCCTACGCGGCTCGGCGGGCGCGCCCGCACCAGTTCGACAGTGGTCATGGCCTAAGCACCTCCTTCATCGGTTATGGCTTCCTCGGTCACGGCTTCACCGGTCATGGCTTCACCGGTCATGGCTTCACCGGTCATGGCTTCACCGGTCATGGCTTCACCGGTCATGGCTTCACCGGTCATGGCTTCACCGGTCATGGCTTCACCGGTCATCGCTTCGAGGGCGGCACCTCCGTCTCGGCCCTCATCGTCGTCCTCGTCTTCGTCCTCTTCGATGCTCCGGCCCGTCAGTTCGAGGAACACCGTCTCCATGTCCACTTCGTCCAGCGAACGTCCGGCCGCCACTTGCTTGCGTAGTTCCAATGGCGTCCCTTCGGCTACGAGCTTGCCCCCCGACAGGAAACCGATACGGTCGCAGAGTTGCTCGGCTTCGTCCATGTCGTGGGTGGTCAGCAGGATGGTCGTTTGCGATTCTCGCCGCACTTCTGTGATAAAGGCCTGGACTTCGCGCTTACTGCGCGGGTCGAGCCCCGTGGTCGGTTCGTCCAGCAGCATGAGCCGGGGCGCCGAAAGGAAGGCTCGCGCTACAGCCACCTTTTGTTGCTGACCTCTCGAGAGGTGCAACATGGGCTCGCGCATATGTTCTTCGTCCAGGCCGAGACGCTGGAGAATGGCTTTGCTCTTGCGCCGTACGTCCGCGCCGTCCAGGCCATAAGCGCGGCCGAAGAAAAGCAGGTTCTCGAGCGCCGACAGGGGCTTGAAAAAAGACGGGTCGGCCGAAACTCGATTGAGCAATGGCCGCACGGCGCCTGGCTCCTTGACGACGTCGTGACCGAAGACCTGTACCTGTCCCCGGTCCGGCAGGAGCAGCGTGCACAGGATGCGGATGAGCGTCGATTTTCCCGAGCCGTTCGCCCCCAGGATGCCGTAAATTTCCCCGTCCGGCACCTTGAAACTGACCGAATCGAGGGCAGCGCGCTTGTGTTGCTTCCCCGGCTTGCGCCGCCCCAGACGGGCCAGTAGCCCACGTCGCCTGGTGCGGAACACTTTCGTAATGTCAGTTACTTCAAGGGGAAGAGGTTGCGCTGCCGGCCCGACAGGCTTTACCTCAGCTGAATGCATTCTTGTCGTCTCCTCGCGCTAAAGCCGTTCGATTGATGGCCTGGTCCTGAGCTCGCGGCGGCGCCCGCTCGCGCCGCTGGAGTCAGGCGTTGAAGACGACGAGTAACACGGAGACAGAGTTTAACGGCCGGCTCGCCGTCTGCCAAGCGATTTTCGACCCCGGCATATGCCGGGGGACCAGGGCGGCTATGACGGCCCGCCATCACGGGTCGGCCGGGCCGCCGGGGTAAGGGCCGGCACCACCGGGGCTGGCATGATCGAGCCGGTGGGGCTGGGACCCATGCGGGTGCTAGGTCACGGACCAGAAATCCCCGACGATTGCCAGCCCGAGAACGTGGGTATTTCTGAACTGATGATGCCCACATCGACGGCGCCCGGAGCTGGAGAGGAACCTTGGCAGTGAGCGGCTCGTCGCCTTGCCGGGTGCCATGTAGGAGCTGTGGGGCCATCAATGCGGGCAAACAGGCGGGGGGCTCGGAGTGGACGAACGTCAAGCAGCGGCACCGCAAACAACGGCGTCAAAAATAGGGTCGTCACAAACAGGGCCGAACACGGACGAACCGGAGTACAAAAGCCAACAGATCCGTGATGTCTTGGCCCAGGACGACCGGGTGGGAGAACTCGGCCTGGAGGTCCATATTGACCATGGCCAGGTCTCGGTAAGCGGCATGGTGACGACTCAACAACGGCGGGCCGCCATCGACACTGTGGTCCACGAGCAGATGCCTGGAGCCGCCCTCGACAACAAGGTGACAGTCGTCTCTATGGGCCTCTCCGGACGTAGAAAGGGTGCTGTGACCCGGGTGGCGGCGGTGGGCGACATCCACGTCGGCGAAGATTGCGAGGGTTGTCTCAACCTCACCGGTGTGAACGATGATGCCGACGTACTGCTGCTGGCGGGTGACCTCACCAGGGTCGGCAGCGCCGCAGAAGCAAGGGTATTAGGTCAGGAGCTTTCGGGCGTCGACGTACCGATTGTGGCCGTCCTCGGCAACCACGACTACCAGAGAGATAGTCAAATCGAGGTCATTTTCGCCCTGACCGCGGCGGGCGGGCGCGTGCTGGAGGGCGAGCGGGTAGTCGTGAAGGTAGGTGCCGCCACCCTGGGCATCGTGGGGACAAAGGGATTTGGCGGCGGGTTCGCCGGCGCGTGCGCCACGGAGTTCGGAGAGCCTGAGATGAAGGCCTTCGTCCGTCATACGAGGTTGGTGGCCGAGCGCCTCGAGGAGCAATTGCGTTCCCTGGCCACCGATTACCGGGTCGTTTTGTTGCACTACTCCCCGGTCCAAGGCACCCTCCAGGGTGAGAGGCTCGAGATCTACCCGTTCCTCGGCAGCTACCTGCTCGGAGCGGCGATAGACCGTGCCGGCGCCGACCTGGTGCTGCACGGACATGCTCATAGTGGCATCGAAAAAGGGGCCACGCCGGCGGGTATACCCGTCCGCAATGTGGCCCGGCCAGTGATCCAGCACCCCTACAACGTCTATGTGCTCGGCCAGGACGAGGCCACGGGCCCTGAAAGGGCTCGTGGCCTTTCACAACCCGCAGGTTTCCAATAGCCGCAGCCAGATCTCACTTACTGTGGGACAAGAGGGGACGGCGTGCCAGAGACGCTCCAGCGGCACCTCGCCGCCATGGCGATAGTGGCGGAGTGGACCAGTTCGGTGACGGCCGCCCCCACAAAAGTGGCCCCGACCACGACGTGGCGGTCCTCATCGTTACCGAAAAATCGCCACCGATGCGGTAAACCCGTGCAGAAAATTCTTACCGCCCACCGGCCCGAGCTCGCCGGCGCAGAAAAACCCAGCCGCCGGTACCTCGCCGAGCAACTTGGCCACGAGCCCGGCGTCGTGGTCCGGTGTGGAGAAAAGGCGCGAACCGCGCCCGTTGCACGTGAACAGCAGCGCGCCAGCGGCATCCCGCCCAGCCAAAGTGGTCACCTCGCGCTCCAATGCCTCCCTCAGGTCCTGGTCGGCCGACTCGGCATCCCGGACGTGGAACTGGACCGTCTGGCCGACTTCGAGCTCGTCCCCCACGACGATGGCCCCGGTGTCGGGATCCGCTCCTACGACGCTGCGGACCAGGAAATCGCCTCGGCGCTGCTCGGGGCGGTACTCATCGATCACGCGGCCAAGCTGCAGGCCGCCGTTGGCCAGCAACTCCCGGTCGGGTTCGGACAAGGTGGCCACGATCTCTTTGAGCCGCTCAAAAGGAGGGCGCCCGCCCAGCTCGTGCATGACATTGCCTTCGGCCCTGGTCACGGTGTAGGGGCTGCCGATGGGCCGACAGCCCTGTGAGACGACAACATCGGCGGCGACGCCGGTGAGCCGGGCCCCTACAGCACCGCTATCGACCGTCTTGCCGTCGAGGAACAGGTGAGCGCCTCGGCCGGCGCCGCCTGCGCTGGCCAGCCCGCCAGCGATATGGGTGCCCGGGACGTTCTGGTTCAGGTGGTCTAGCAGTTCCCCCGCCGGGAACGTTTGCGGGTCGCACACCAGTAAGTGAAGCCCGCCGTCTTCCTGGAAGCGGTAGCCGCCGTACAGCCCGCCATTTCGCGCCTTCACGTACCCCATCGAGAAGGTCTCGACCGGCCCCGTGTCGCCCGCCAACCAGAGCGACACAGCGGCCTGCGACTCGACCTCGTGCGAGCCGCCCACCACCGAGCCGGCGACGCAACCGATAAGTGGCACCCGGCCCACCACCGACCGGACCCCCGTCAGCAGGGCCTCAGTCCGCCCCACATAGTGGGGCGTGGCGAACAGCACGGCCAGCGCCGGCGCCACGCCATCGAGCGACTCGGTAGCCTCCTCGGCAGCCCGGGCCCCAGCCTCATCGGGAATGGCAGCGAGCACGAGAGAAGCGGCCGCCTTCATCTGCCCATCAGCCTACCGGCGCGGTGCCCGGCGACCCGGGCCGTCCCCAGTCCTATGGCCAGTCCTATGGCCCAGTCCTATGGCCCCGTCCTATGGCCCAGTCCTATGGCCCAGTCCTATGGCCCAGTCCTATGGCCCAGTCACGTGACGCGGCCCGCCGGGCGCCTACCCGATCGGCTTTATCAGGGTGTTGACGAGGTACGGCGACGAAAAATCGGTCGTTTCGCCGGCCCGCTTCCCGGGCACCGGCAAGAGACGGGCCGACAAGGGTTTGCGCAACCGGACGGCCAGGCTGGCCATATCGCTGATCACATAGGCCAGTTCGTCAACCGACGAGTCACCCGGGACGGGCACGGTGTCCAGTCCAGTACCGCAGACGGCCGAATACGCAAGTAGTTGGTTGATCCCCAGCCGCCCTTCGGCCCAGCGCTGCGCCAGGACCACGTCCTCCATGACGGGCAACATCAACCCGCAGTAGCCACATGTCGGCAGCCCGGTGCTCTGTATGGCCGGCGTGAGGGCGGCGGCTAAAGCCAGCGTGCCGGGAGACCCGACCGGCCCGATGCCGGCCAGCTCCATCGCCGCCGCGATGCTGTCGGCGCCGTCGGGGGCCGGCGACAGGTCGATCCCGCCAAAGTCCACGTCCAGCTCCGGGGCCAACGCCTGTGCCAGCTGAACTACCGGGACGGCGTGGTCAAGCAGGCGCTCCCTTGTCCGGCGGGTGACGTCGGACAGCTCTACTCCCCCCTCGAGCGCTTCGGCCACGATCCCCGAACCCTGCAACGCGACGGTCAGGTTGGCCGGCCCGGCGTGATAGGCGGCCGGGAAGAACGGCGACCCGGGCCCCACACAGGCCAAGGCGGCAAAATTGAAGTTGCCGAAGCCTTCCTTGGTCTCTGAAGCCAGGCGCAGCATGACCTGCGCTGCCCCTCGGGCCGCCACCATGTCGACCCCGGCGCCCACGGTGGCCACCATCACCGAACAATTGAGGGCTTCTCGCCCACCGATCATGTCGGCCAGCCCGACGATCATTTCCGGAGCAGTACCTCGCCGTGCCGGCCCCAGGGAACAGAACTCGATGCCGGCCGCGTCCAGCGCTCCCTGCAGGTCACTGGCGTAATCGGCAACGGCGTCTACAGCCCAGCCGGCCAGGTCAGAGAGTACGGGACGGGTCGACAGCCGCACGGTCTGCACTTCGAACCCGGCCCGTTCGAAGGTGGCGTTGGCTTGACGCAATTTCTGCGCGGCTCGCCGCACCGTCCCGGCATCGAGCGGATGAGGTTCAGCGACGCCCAGGGTGAGCGCCCGTACTGGAGGTTTTGGCACCAGCTCTCACGATATGCGCAACGCAGCAGCTCGGGCGGAGCGGGGGCGATGAGTTCGGCCTATCGGGCCGGTATATACGTCTGACCTACAGCGGGCCGGGGCCCCATGAACGACCCAGTTGATTGGAGGAGACGTGAGAAGGCTCATAGTTCCGGGCGAAACCAGCGGTCCGGACGAAGGTAAAGGCGGCGCCGCGCCAGAGCGGATGGCCGGCCAGCAACGATCCCAGTTCCTCCAGACGTCGCTGCACTATGGGCCGCTTGGCGCCGGGCTTCGGCTGGCGCCGTGGACGGCCACACTGTTCCTCGTGGCCCCAAGGGCCGGTGCGCTGGTCAACCGGGTCGGCGAGCGAGCTCTGTTGGTCGCCGGCCTGACGCTACAGGCACTTGGCTTCGGCTGGCTCGCTCTAATAGCCAAACCAGGCGTGACCTATATTTCGATGGTGGTCCCGATGGTTGTCGCCGGTTTCGGTGCGTCGATGGCCATGCCGGCGGCGCAAAACTGCGTCCTGGGTTCGGTCCCTCGCTGGGCCATGGGCAAGGCCTCGGGAGCGCTCAACACGTTGAGGCAGCTGGGCGGGACGTTCGGCATCGCTATCGCCGCCGCCGTGTTCAGCGAGCACGGCGGCGGCTATACCTCGGGCAGCGCCTTCAGCCACGGCTTCTCGGCCGCCATTTGGGCCTGCGCCGGCCTGTCGATACTGGGTGCCGCCGCTGGTACCTGGGCGCCATCGAGGGCATTGAGACGCCACCGGATGGCGCAGGTGGACGACGGGGCTGCGTCCGGCCCACCCGCAGTCGAGACCGTGGCGTTGGGCGACACGGCAATGCCACCCGAGGCACGAGCGGCTGTACCGGTTGGTGCCCGATGAACATGGCCCAGGCCGAACTGAACGACGAGTTCGTGCGGGCGGCCGAGCCGCTGCGGCGGGAGCTGCTGGCCCACTGCTACCGCATGCTCGGCTCGGCCACCGAGGCCGAAGACCTCGTACAAGAGACATTGTTCCGGGCCTGGCGGGCTTATGGGAGGTTCGACCCGGCCAAGGGCGGCCTGCGGACGTGGTTGTACAAAATAGCTACCAACGCCTGCCTCACCTGGCTCGGCTCTCGCTCGGCGCGGGCCCTGCCGTCGGACCTCAGCCAACCCAGCCAGGAACCCTCGCTGGGCCCGGCGCACACCGAGGTGGCGTGGCTACAACCACTTCCCAATGCCTGGCTTTCATTGCCCGCCGACCCCGCCAGCCTGGCCGTCAAAAGAGACAGCGTGCGGCTGGCCTTTGTCGCCGCTTTGCAGCACTTGCCGGCCAAGCAGCGAGCGGTCCTGCTCTTGCGCGAAGTGCTGGCGTGGCGGGCGGCCGAGGTGGCCGAGCTGCTCGACACGAGCACGGCCGCCGTGAACAGCGCCCTCCAGCGGGCCAGGGCTCAGCTCGACGAGCTGGCCCCGAAAGAAGACGAGCTGCTCGACCCGGCCGACCCCAAATTGCGGCAACTCCTGGATGGGTACATAAAGGCGTTCGAGGCAGCAGACGTGGACGGGCTGGTCAGCCTGCTGCGCGACGACGTGCTCACCGAAATGCCACCCAGCCTCACGTGGTTCTTGGGGCGGGAGGCCGCGGCCCGCTTTACCTTCAGCGTCTTTTCCCGCCTGGGCGCAGGGGGCCGACGGATGGTGGAGACGTCTGCCAATGGACAGCCGGCGCTGGCTATGTACAGGCTTGGCGACGACGGCCATTTCCACGGGGCCCATGTACAGGTCCTGGGAATTTCGGCCGGCGGGATTTCCCGTATAACGGTGTTCGATTATCCCGGCTTGTTCGAGTCGTTCGGGTTACCCGCATCTATAGCGGCCTGACCGGCCCTTCCTGGCTCGGCTTCTCGGCCCAGCCCTTCCTGGGCCGGCGCTTGCTGGCTGGCACTTGCTGGCTGGCACTTGCTGGCTGGCCCTTCCTGGTTGGCGCCTCGGGCGGCTGCGGATGGCGCCTCCGGCCGCGCCCGACGGAGCTCCGAGGCACGCACGTTTACTGAGGCGGGACTTACACTGGCCCGAGCCGCGGACCGTGGGAAAAGGAGGCGCCGGAAATGGAAATCGGGATCGGGCTGCCAACACAGGTGGCCGACGTCGAGGGGAAAACGGTCATCGAATGGGCCAAACGAGCGGAGGCGGCCGGTTTCGTCAGCCTCGGCACGGTCGGGCGGCTCGTCTACCCGAACTACGACGACCTGATCGCGCTGTCTGCGGCGGCCGCTGTTACCGAACGGATCCGCCTCACGACGTCCGTCCTGCTGGCCCCGCTCCACGCCAATGTGGCCCTGCTGGCTAAACAGACAGCGTCGCTCGACCGCCTCTCCGGAGGCCGCCTGGTGCTCGGGATCGGGACGGGGGGCCGCGACGACGACTTCACCGCCAGTGGGCTGCCGACGGCGTCTCGAAGCCGGCGCCTCGCCGAACAAATAGACGAAATGCGCCGGATCTGGAGGGGTGAAGAGCGGGGCACGGATGGGCCGATCGGCCCGGCGCCCGTGAACGTGGGCGGGCCTCCACTGATCCTGGGGGCGTTCGGTTCTTCGAGCATCCGCCGCCTGGCCGGCATGGTCGACGGCTGGATAATGGGCGGCGGGACACCGGACATGTTCCTGGACCGGGCGACGGCGTTCGAGAAAGCCTGGAAGGAGGCGGGCCGCACCGGGATCCCCCGCAAGTTGTCCCTCTGCTATTTCGCCCTGGGTGACGAGGCGCGAGATGAGTCCGTGGCCACGATCAAGCGTTACTACGCGTGGCTCGGCCCGTTCGCCGACCAGATCGCCGCCGGCATGGCTACCAGCCCGGAGATGGTCAAGGCCTACGCCGAGGGTTTCAGGGAGAGCGGCTGCGACGAGATAATTTTCGCTTCGGGTTCGGCCCGGCTCGACCAGGTCAGCCTGCTGGCCGAAGCGATTGCCTAGGCGCTCGCCGGCCGCCTAGGCGTCATACCGGCTTGGGCGTTCCCCGGCGACCCGGACGCTCCCCGACCCGGTCGGCCCCGGAGGCCACGTTGGTCCAGGACGTCCGAAGCTCCGAACACGGCGTTAAGGCGAGACCTTTGCGCGGCAGTCGCGGTTACATGCACATCTGCGCGCAAAGGTCCAGCGAACCTCGCCAAACGGGTCCCGTCCTGCCGGCCCCAGCCGGAGCCAATTGCGCAGGCACGAACCTCGCCAAACGGAACCCTCCCGAGGGCCTCAGCCGGAGCAAAAACGCCCGCCCGAGCCCAGTCGCCGGCGTTATAGCCATTCGACGTCGTCGTCGGCTCGTTCGGTCACCCTCTCGCAGGTCGGGCAGTACCAGCGCGCCTCCAGGAAGGTGCCGCAGGACCGGTGGCGCGGCCCCTCGGCCTCGCCCCCCGTGGCTTGCGCTCCCCACCGGGCCAGCAGTCGAAGAGCGCCGGCCAACTCCCGGCCTTGTTCCGTCACCTGGTACTCGTGACGAGGCGGACGGTCCGAGTACGGGACGGCCACGATGAGGCCCTCGCTCTCCAGGCGGCGTAGGCGGGCCGAAAGGACGTTGGGGGCCAGACCTGGCACCGCCGCCTCGAGCTCCTTGAACCGCCTCGGCCCGTCCAGCAGGGCATCGACGATCAGTAAGGTCCAACGGTCGCCGACCCTGGCCATGGCCACATCGAGAGCCGAGTTACCGGCGACGTCGGTCATTGCCTCTTCATCTTCCCTGATCCTCTCTCGCCCCGGGGGCTCGACATGGTCCGGACGACGGGCTTGCGGCACCTCACTCCAAACCACCGCAGCCCGCGGGCACTTCCATGAAGTTCCAGGTTGCCTTAAATCTGGCGATCTCCTCTTTGTTCGCCGCTAATGGCTCTTGGAGGAGTAACTTCTAACTTGCAAGTAACAAGTTACAAGGAGCAGGAGGAAAAGGTGAGTTCGTCGTTGGGAGATTTTTCGAAGGCCGTCACTGAGGTGGTCAACAAGGTACAGGCCTCGGTCGTTGGGGTTGGGCCGGCTGGCAGCGGCGTGGTCGTCGGTGACGGTCTGGTGGTGACAAACGCCCACAACGTACGGGGCGAGGTGAGCGTCGCCTTCGCCGACGGCAGGGTGGCCACCGCCACCGTGGCGGGCGCAGACCTGGAGGGCGACCTGGCCGTCCTATCTGTCGACACCAGCGGCAGCCCGGTAGTGGCTTGGTCCGACGGTGACGTCGAGCTGGGCGAGGTTGTCATCGGGCTCGGCCGTCCCGGTGGGCGAAGCCTCCGCGTCGGAGTTGGGTTCATAACCGGCCTGGGCCTCTCGTTCAGGGGCCCGGAGGGAAGGACCGTCTCGGGAGCACTCGAACACAGCGCCCCCCTGGCCCACGGCTCCTCAGGTGGACCGGTAGTAGATAGCGATGGCCGGCTCGTAGGGATCAATACACACAGGCCGGGTGAGGGCTTCTACCTTGCCCTGCCCGCCGGGACGGACTTGAAGGCCCGGGTGGATGCGCTGGCCCGGGGAGAATCACCCCGCCGTGTGCGCCTCGGCGTTGCTCTGGCCCCACCGAAGGTGGCCCGCCGCTTGCGCCATGCAGTGGGCTTGGAACCGCGCGATGGCCTGCTTGTCCACGCCGTCGACGAGTCCGGGCCGGCGGCGCGGGCCGGGATCCGGCGCGGCGACCTCATCGTCTCGGTCAACGGTACGGCCGTAACCACGATTGAGGAACTGGCCGCGACTCTGGTCACCGCGGGAGAGGCGGGGTCGGCCGACCTGGTCGTCGTGCGGGGAGCCGACGAACTGGCCGTGGCCGTCCACTTCGACCAGGCCGCCGCTTCCGACCAGGGGAGCGCGTGATGACCACGGGCACCCTGCCGGCCCCACCTGAGGTGCCGCCAGACCCAGAAGGGGCCCTCGCTGAGGCGTCGGTGCGGGGGCCTCAAGACGTAGACGCCGGCGGCTCGGCCAAGGGCGGCCGGGCGCCGCTCGGCGCCGTTGACCTGAGCCCGAGTGATCTCGGCCCAAATGACGGCGGCCCACCTGACGTCGACCCAGATGACGTCGAGGCGGCGCTGCTCGACAGCTACTCCCGCACCGTGTCCTGGGTAGCCGAGAAGCTGCTGCCGTCGGTGGCCGCACTGAAGGTCGAGGACCAGATGCACAGGCCGGCCGGAGCTGGCTCGGCTGTCATCATCTCGGCAGACGGGCTGCTCGTAACCTCGGCCCATGTGGTCCAGGGGTCGAGCCGCGGGACCGCCGCGTTCACGACCGGCGACGAAGCCCCCTTTGAGGTCGTGGGGGCGGACCGCCTGAGCGACCTGGCCGTCGTGCGGGTCGCCGGCGACGGCTACCAGCCGGCCACGCTCGGCGACGCCAGCCGCCTCCGGGTGGGCCAGCTGGTGGTAGCTATCGGCAACCCGCTCGGCTTCGAGGGGTCGGTGAGCGCCGGTGTGGTCAGCGCCCTGGGGCGCAGCTTGATGGCCTCCGCCGGCCCGGGGAGCAGGTTGCTCGGGGACGTCATACAAACCGACGCCTCCCTCCACCCCGGCAACTCCGGTGGCGCGCTGGCCAATAGCGCCGGCGAGGTCATTGGCATCAACACTGCCCTGGTCGGGCCCTGGGTAGGCCAGGGCCTGGGCATGGCCGTCCCGGTGAACGAAACGACCCGGGCCATAATCGGCACCCTGGCCGCCGGCCGCCGGGTCAGGCGCGCCTACCTCGGTATCGGCGGCGGCCCTCGCCCGCTCCCTCCGGCAGTAGCGCGGGCCACCGGGTTTGCTCGTGGCATCGAGGTGGTCTCGGTCGTCGCCTCGAGCCCGGCGGGTCAGGCCGGTCTCCGGCCCCGTGATGTGATCGTTTCCGTGGACTCCAAGCCCATCGGGGATGTTCGCGAGCTACAGGCGCTGCTCGGTGAACGCTACATCGGCAAACGCACCGTGATCGGGTACGTCCGGGATGGGCGCTTCGCCACCTGCGAGACCACCTGTGTGGAGCTGCCCTCCTCCTGAACGGACGCCGGCACCGGAGACACCGGCTGGCGCGCTCGAAAGGTACCTTGCGCTCGAAAGGTACCTTGCGCTCGAAAGGTACCTTGCCATCGCCCTTGGCTAAATTCGAGCGGGCCAGTCTCCCCGGCCTGGCCCCGCGCCGGACCACGGGACCTGTCGCGGCGCCCGAGGCCGGCCCGGCCATCGCCCCCGGGCCCAGTTATTAGACACCGCCGGTCGCCGTTTGCTACGAACAGGCCAGGTGCTCTGGCACCACGGCCGGTCGCCGCGGCCAGCCCTGTGGCCCCAGCCCGAGCCCGAGGAGGTAGCAGACCATGCTGGCCAGGAAACTCAAGACATCCGAGCTCGACGAGGAAAACTCAGAGCTGGCGCCCATGTACGGGTCCCGCGAGCTTTGCGAGGCCGTGCCTCGCTACCAACTGCCGCAGCACGGCATGCCGTCCCGTTCCGCCTACCAGTTGATCCACGACGAGCTGAACCTCGACGGGAACCCGGCCCTGAACCTGGCCAGTTTCGTCACCACGTGGATGGAACCGGAAGCCGACAAGATAATGGTCGAGTCCTTCGGCCGCAATTTCATCGACGCCGATGAGTACCCCCAAACGACGGAGATCCACAACCGCTGTGTGAACATGATCGCCCGGCTCTTCCATGCCCATGAGCAAGGCGACGCCGTGGGCTGTGCCACTGTCGGGTCGTCCGAGGCCATCCACCTGGCCGGCTTGGCCCTCAAATGGCGGTGGCGTGAGCGCCGACGCAAAGAGGGGAAGTCAACAGACGAGCCCGAACATCGTCTTTGGGGCGAATGTCCAGGTTTGCTGGGAGAAATTCGCCCGCTACTGGGACGTGGAACCCCGGTATGTGCCGCTTACGCCGGAGCGTTACGTAATCGGCGTCGAGGAGGCCATGGCGCTGGTGGACGAGAACACCATCGGCGTTGTGGGCATCCTCGGCAGCACCTACACGGGCGAGTACGAACCGATCAGCGAACTGAACGACGCCCTTGTGGACCTGAACGCCAAGCACGGCTGGGACGTCCCGCTCCACGTCGACGGAGCCAGTGGCGGCTTTGTCGCCCCCTTCACCCGGCCAGACCTCGAGTGGGATTTCCGCTTGCCCACTGTCCATTCCATAAACGCCTCTGGCCATAAATACGGCCTCGTGTACCCGGGCGTGGGCTGGGTGGTGTGGCGCAGCGAGGAGGATCTGCCGAACGAGCTCATTTTCCACGTCAATTACCTCGGCGGTGACCAGCCCACCTTCAGCCTCAATTTCTCCAAGGGATCCGGGCAGATCCTGGCTCAGTACTACAATTTCTTGCGCCTGGGGATGGAGGGCTACACCGACATAATGCAAGGCCTCGAGGGGACGGCTTCCTACCTAACCAAGGCCGTGGAGTCGGTGGGCCGTTTCGAGATCATGAGCCAACCGGGCACCTTGCCGCTCGTCTGCTGGCGACTGGCGGACGGGGCGGGACGAGGGCCGCGGCCTTACACCGTCTTCGACATTGCCGCCCATCTGCGCCAACGGGGCTGGATCGTGCCCGCCTACACGCTGGCCCCCAACGCGCAGGACGTCGCCGTGCTCCGGGTCGTCGTCAGGGAGGGCTTTTCCCGTGACATAGCCGGCATGCTGGCGGAAGACCTGAAGCGCACCGTGGAGCACCTCGAGTCCCACGGTCCCGTGCACCTCGGCACCAGCCACGCCCGTCCCGGACGGTCCGGGGTGGTCGCTGCCGCCCGTGCCCGGCCGCGGCCGAAAGGGGACAAGACCACTCGGGGCGTTTGTTAGCCCTCGCCGGGTGAGCTGGCCGACCGGCGGGAGGAGTTGCGGCCTCCAGCCGAGCCTTTTTGGGTGCGCTTAGCGAAACTCGGCGTAAAAACAGTCGATTTTCTACCTCGACGTCGCCGAGAAGCATTAGTCGCGCCCAAAAGGCCGGCGCTCAACGCTATTTGTGAGGAAAAGAGACGATAGGTTGCGGCCGCCCAGGGGTCGCCGTCCGGCTCTTCACCATCGGCAAGGGTTAACGCCGACAGACCGGACCCACGGGACCACGACGGCGACCCGGGCCCCTCGTCTTCACCCCGAAATGGCCGCCTTACCTTCCGCCCCGGGAGGTCGGAGAGCACGGGACCGAGGGACGACCCGCCGATTGACCCGTTTTGGGCCAGCTCGTTGGGCCGGCGTAGCCCTAAAGCCCGGACAACGCCACAAGTATCCGCGTTTAATGCCTACCCGCTGGGGGAAAATACGAGTGTGGCCCACTATGAACCTCGCCATACATCCCACGAGGTTGTCGGGACGAAACCCCGACGCGGACGCCCGCGGGTCATGCTCGCCGCCCTCGTCGGTGCTGTCATCGTGGCCGCCGCCGTAGTCGTGCCTCTAATGGTCAGTGGCGGAGGCGGCGGGAGCCCGACGACGACGAGCCAAGCAGCCGCTCCGACCACGTCGGGCACTACGAGCCAGAGCTCGACCTCCTCCCCTGTCACCAGCGCCTCCACGAGCGCCAGCGCCTCGACCAGTGGCTCGACCGGCGCCGATAACCACGTCTCGACACGCGGCGCAGGTTCAACTGGGCTCACCACGGCCGCACCGACGAGCTTGCAGACCACTACCACCAGGCCGCAGGTCAGCCCGCAGGCCAGCACCAGTGCGGCTGTCAATATTTCCGCTCCCAACGGTTTCGGCCTCGTGCTCAGGTCGCTGTGGGTCGATGCCCGGCCCGGCGGCGTCCACATGAGCGTGGCCGACGTGGCCTCCGCCCTACCCGGTTCCGTTTTCTACGCCGAGCAGCCAGCCATCGGTACCTACTGGGCCGTCTCGCGCTTCGTCCCCTCGATAGAGGCACAGGCCCGAGCGGGCACTACCGCGGGCAACGCGCTGCTGGCCCAGTTCAGCGCCACCGCAATCTTCGTCAAGGTGCCGGCGAAGCCGTGGGCTTACCTCGGCGAGTACACGACCACGGCGTGCGGGCAAGCGGTGCCCAGCCCGGTCCTCAATTCGTGGGGGATGTGCAGCTAGGCCAGCGGCAGCCGGCACCCCCTTGGCAGGATGACCCTAAGGCAGGATCACCAGGTCGTCGCGATGGACGACCTCCTCCGGCACTTCGGCCGGCAATTCTGAGGTGCGCAGCCCGGCCCACTCTTTGAGGGCCTTTGCACTGTGCCGGACCAGGCCTTTGGCGAAAACAGAGCCGTCCGGCCCGGCCACCTCGACGGCGTCCTCGGGCGCGAAATCGCCTCGGACCTCACGAACGCCCGCCGGCAGCAAAGAGACACCTCTCTCCATCAGCGCCCGCTTGGCTCCCGCGTCCACCACCACCGTGCCGGCCGGCGCCAGGGCGAAGGCAATCCACAACTTGCGGGCCGGAAGACGGCCCTGACGAGGCCGGACGACGGTACCCATGCCGGCCACCCCGGCGGCAGCGTCTTGCAGCACCCGGGGTCGTTCGGCGGAGGCTATGACCACGCGTACTCCCGACCAGGCCGCGATCTTGGCCGCCGCCAGCTTCGAGGCCATTCCCCCACTGCCCCGCGGGCTGCCTGGCCCGCCGGCCATAGACAGCACCTCGTCGACCTCGAGCACCTCTTCGATCAGGGAGGCTTCGTCGCCCAGGCGGGGGTCGGAAGTGAACAAGCCGGCGGCGTCGGTTAATAGCACCAGCAAGTCAGCCTTGAGCAAGTTGGCCACCAGGGCAGCTAGCCGGTCGTTGTCCCCGAAACGGATCTCGTCGTCGGCGATGGCATCGTTCTCGTTGACCACTGGGACCACCCCCAGGCCAAGCAGCAGCCTGAACGTCTCCCGGGCGTGCAAGTACTGGGCCCGGTCCCAGAAGTCGAGCGGGGCCAGCAGTACCTGACCACCTACCAGCCCGGCGGCCGCCAGCGAGCGGTCGTAGTGGCCCATCAAGCGGCTCTGGCCCACCGCCGAGACGGCCTGCAGTACGGCCGGGTCGTTCGGTCTCGGGTGCAAGCCGAGGACGGGCAGGCCGGCCGCCACTGCCCCGCTGGTAACCACCACGACCTGGTCCCCGGCCGACCGCAGTTCGGCCACTTCGTTACAGAGCTTGGCTATGGCCTGCTCCACGATCCGGCCGCGTTCATCAGTGATGGACGACGTGCCCACCTTCACGACGACGGTGCGGGTGGCACCGGCGGGCATCAGTCGGGCTCCCAATCGAACTCGAAGCGCCCGATGCGGACCCGGTCTCCCTCCCGGGCGCCCGCCCTAACCAGGGCACGGTCGACCCCCAACCGGTGCAACCGCTCCTGAGCGTACGCCAGCGCCCCGGCATCGGTTAGATCCGAAAGGGCCACCGCCCGCTCCGCCTGCCGGCCTTTCACCACCAGCGACCCGTCGCTAGCCCTCTCTACTACCACGCCGGAAGGGACCGGCCGGTGCACGACCACCCGCGTCGGCCGCGGCTGGTTGGCCCTGGCCTCCTCGACCAGGCGGGCCAGCTGGCCCAGCAGCGACTGGATGCCGGCGCCGGTAACGGCCGAGATGCTGGGACGGCCGGCGTCAACCCACGAGCGGTCGGTAGCGATGTCCGCCCTCGAACCGACGACCAGTCGAGGCCGATCGGCCAGTTCGGGCTGGTAGCGCTCGAGCTCGGCCAACAAGGTCCGTTCCTGTTCTTCGGGGGAACGGCCGTCATCGGGGGCCAGGTCGACCAGCACGAGCAGGGCCCTGGCCCGCTCGATGTGGCGCAAGAACCGGTGCCCCAGGCCCTTCCCTTCGCTCGCCCCCTGGACGAGCCCCGGGATGTCGGCCACCACGAACTCGTGCTCGTCGTAGCGCACCACACCCAGGTGGGGCTCGAGGGTCGTGAACGGGTAACTGGCGATCTTGGGTTTGGCGGCCGATATGCGCGATATGAGCGTCGACTTGCCGGCATTGGGGAAGCCGACGAGAGCCACGTCGGCCATCAATTTCAACTCGAGGTCGTACCAGGCTTCTTCGCCGATCTCCCCCTGCTCGGCAAAGTTCGGTGCCCGCCGGCGGTTGGACAAGAACCGGGCGTTGCCCTTCCCCCCTCTCCCCCCGTGGGCGGCCAACCAGCGTGCACCGGCTTCATTGAGGTCGGCCACGACCATGCCCTCGAGGTCGCGCACGACGGTCCCGAGGGCGACCGGGACGTCCAGGTCGGTCCCGTTGCGGCCATGCTTACCTTTGCCCTGGCCGTGGGTACCGGAGGTGGCGCTGCGGTACGGATGGTCCTTGAACGAAAGCAGCGAGGCGACGTTGTGGTCCACGAACAGCCAGACGTCGCCCCCGCTGCCGCCATCTCCCCCGTCGGGGCCGCCCTTAGAAACGTGGGCCTCGCGACGGAAGGACACCGCGCCGGCGCCGCCATCACCGGCTTTCACATGGATTTGGCACTCGTCAACGAACACAACCGGCTCCTCGCCGCCTCA
The DNA here is from genome assembly GCA_963749305.1 of uncultured Acidimicrobiaceae bacterium. GTDB lineage: Bacteria > Actinomycetota > Acidimicrobiia > Acidimicrobiales > Palsa-688 > Fen-671. Next base: position 316,365 of record CAVVMN010000003.1, on the reverse strand, counting down.
TGTGCCCGGCTCGTCGGCCAACTGGGTCGAGGTCCAGGACGACCTCGAGACTGGGCTAGTTGCTGGACGCAGCTACCGGCTGGATGTCCACAAGCCGTCGCCCGTTGCGGTGAGCGAAGCGGACATGGCCTTCGACCAGGGCGAACAGTGTGTCGTCACTCCCCCGGCCCACGCCGCTGCCCGGGTGGAACCGGGTGCCGCGCTGGCGGACGATGATAGCCCCGGCCTTGACCGCTCCACCGTCGAACACCTTCACGCCCAGCCGCTGGCCGGCGCTATCGCGCCCGTTGCGGGTGCTGCCGCCGCCCTTGGTCTTGGACACCTCTCAAGCCTCCCTGGTGATCGCGGTCACCTCGATGACGTTGTACTGCTGGCGATGACCCCAGGAGCGTCGCTGGCGCGTCTTGTTCTTATAAACGAAGCCGCGTACCTTCGGCCCCTTCTCCTCGCCGACCACGCGTGCCGTCACTTTCGCCCCGGACAGCTCCGACGGAGTGGCCAGCACGGTCCCTCCGTCCACCAGCAATACGGGCGCGAAGGAAACCTCGTCGCCGTCAGCCGCGCCCAGCCGTTCTACGGTCAGCCGCTGGCCTTCTTCGACGCGCTCCTGTTTGCCACCCGTCTTGATCACCGCATACACAGGTGGGCAAGTATAACGGCAATGAACGGCGGGCTGGGCTAGCCATCCCCGCCGGGCTGCGGCGGGGCCCTCAGCTGCGAGCAGCAAAGTGGCCCAGATAGGCTGCCAGGGTGCTGCTGCAGCCCACCTCGGCCCGGACAACTATGGCGCCGTCGTCACGTCGAAACTCTAGGTGCGATGTGACGTTCGCGGAGGCGAGCAACGAGAGAAAGACCGGCACGCACATCAGGCATAGCGAAAGGAGGGCCGTGAAATGACCGGTCCGAAAAAGGCTCAAACGGACGCGACACTCACCTTCGGCGGTACGGCGATCGAGCTGCCGGTTGAACGACCGGTTATGGGACGAACCGCCATCGACGTGTCCAGCCTGTCCAACCACGGTCTGTCGGTCTACGACCCTGGCTATGCCGACACTGCGGCATACCAGTCGGCCATCACTTTCGTTGAAGGCGAAGCGGGCCGCCTGTACTACCGCGGTTACCCGGTCGAGCAGCTGGCGACGTCCTACTCCTTCCTGGACGTGGCCTACTTGCTCATATACGGCGAACTCCCGACCAGTGAACAGGCCGACACCTTCACGGCCAAAGTGCGTGACCCGAAGCTCGCCCTTCACGTCGGGCTCGAGCGGCTCTTCGACTCCTTCCCCCAGTCGATGCACCCGATGGCCATGCTGGCTATCGCCACCGAAGCCTTGAGCGCCTACGTCGAGGGTGCGGCCAATTCGGGCGACCCGGAGAAGGTCGAGCAGGCCGGCGTAAGGCTCCTCTCGGCCATGCCTATTTTCGCCGGCTACGCTCTTTCGACCTTGCGTGGCTTGCCCAGGGCCAAGAGCAACCGCTCGCTCGATTACGTCGAGGACCTATTGCAGCTTTGTTTTACCATCCCGGGGAGCGACTACCTGCCGGACAACGCCACGGCCAGGGCCCTCGACACCCTCCTCGTCCTGCACGCCGACCACGAGCTCAACTGTTCGACCGCCACCCTGCGTTTGGTGGCGTCGTCGGGGGCCGGTTTCTACGCCGGCGCATCGGCGGCCATAAATGCTCTTTGGGGACCGCTACATGGCGGTGCCGCGGAAGCGGTCATAAAAATGCTGAAAGAAATAAAAACGTCCGGACGGCCCCTGTCGGATTTCGTCGATAAAGCCAAAGACCGCAATGACCCGTTCCGGTTGATGGGGTTTGGGCACCGCGTGTACAAGACCACCGATGCCAGGGCCAGGGTCATCCGTCAGGTGGCTCTGGACCTGGTGGAAAAACTGGCCCCGCAAGACCCTCTGCTTGACATCGCCTTGCGCCTGGAGGAAGTGGCTCTGGCTGATGATTTCTTTATTTCTCGGCGGCTGTACCCCAACGTCGATTTCTATTCCGGGATCGTCTACACGGCCATCGGGTTCCCCGACGAGATGTTCACACCGCTTTTCGTAGTCGGGCGCACAGCCGGGTGGGTGGCCCATTGGTTGGAGTTCATCAGCTCAGGCGCCAACCGCATCGGGCGGCCGACTCAGGTCTACACAGGTCACGCCGAGCGGTCGGTACCCGCACGCGACATGGCCTCGTAAGCAGCCAGAGGTAGCTGGAGCAACTCAGGGGTAAATAGACCAAGCCAGAGCTAAAGGAACCAAGCCCAAGGCAAACGAACCAAGCCCAAGGCAAACGAACCAAGCCAAAGGTAGCGAACGAAGCCAAAGGTAGCGAACGAAGGAGAAAGCCACATGTCGCTGGAACGGCCGGTAAGCCCTAACCCCTATGACCTGTTGCCCAAGGTGCCGAGCTTCAACCTGGCCAGTGATGACATCTCGGAAGGGGCCACCAAACCACTGGCTCACGTAAGCGACTGGGTGGGCGGGGAGAACCACAGCCCCGAGCTCCATTGGTCGGGTTTCCCGCCCGAGACCGCCGGCTTCGCCGTCACTTGTTACGACCCCGACGCGCCGACTACCAGTGGCTTCTGGCACTGGGCCGTGGCCGGCCTGAGCAATGAGGTCACAGAGCTGCCACGCGGCGCCGGAGCGCCCGGTGGGGCGGGGTTACCAGCCGGAGCGTTCATGCTCCGCAACGACGCCGGCACCAATGGGTACATGGGAGCGGCGCCTCCCAAAGGAGACCGCCCCCACCGTTATATTTTTGCCGTCCATGCCCTTGACACGAGCGACCTTGGCGTCGACCCGGGGGCGTCGCCGGCCATCTTGGGGTTCAACCTGACCTTCCACACGATCGCCCGGGCCACGCTCACTGTCCTCTACCAGGTCGAGTAGGCCTCTGCCGGGTCGAGTAGGTGGCGGCGGACCTTTATTGTCTTTATAGCAAGGACTCGTCGAAAACGATCCCGCGCCCACCGCATGTGGGGCAGGTCTCCGAATAGGACTCCACCAGCCCTTCGGATATCCGTTTGCGGGTCATCTCCACCAACCCGAGATCAGATATATCGAAGACCTGCGAACGCGTCTTGTCCCTGGCCAGCGACTCCCTGAAGGTGCGGATCACCTCGGCCCGGTTGGCCAGGATCTCCATGTCGATGAAGTCGATCACGATGATCCCGCCGATGTCGCGGAGGCGCAGCTGGCGAGCGATTTCCTCAGCCGCCTCGAGGTTGTTCCGGAACACGGTCTCCTCGAGGTTGGACGACCCCACGTTCTTGCCCGTGTTGACGTCGATGACGGTGAGCGCCTCCGTCCGCTCGATGATGATGGACCCGCCGGACGGCAACCAGACCTTGCGGTCGAGCGCCTTGTGCACCTGCTCGTGCACCCGGAACCGCTCGAACAGGGGCAACGGCTCTTCGGTGGGGTCGACCAGTTCCACCCGGTCGGCCAGTTCGGGCGTGATGCTGGTGACGTACTCTTTGACCTCGTCGAACAGTTTGCGGTCGTCTATCACGACGCCCCGGTAGTCGCGGTTGAACTCCTCCCGGATGACCCGAACGGCGAGGTCCGGCTCCCGGTACAGCAACTGCGGGGCTCTTGAAGCTTTGGCCTGCTGCTGGACCTGTTCCCACTGGCGCAACAAGCGGGCGACATCGCGTCCAAGCTCGTCGGCACTAGCCCCCTCGGCGGCGGTACGCACGATCAGGCCGTGACCCGGGGGCCGGATGTCGTCGAGGATCTTGCGCAAGCGCCGGCGTTCGTCATCGCCGAGACGCTTGGAAATGCCATAGGTCTCGCTGTCGGGGATCAACACGACAAAGCGGCCTGGAAGGGAGACCTCCTGTGTGAGCCGGGCACCCTTGGTCCCGATCGGGTTCTTCGTCACCTGGCAGATGATGCTCTGGCCAGTGCGCAGCAGCTGCTCGATCCTGGCGTCGCTGGCCGCCCCGCCGAGGCGGCCCCGGGTCGGCTTGGCCCCGTCGTCGGATGCCGGGCGCTCCACTTCCTCGTCGTCGAAGCGGAGGTCGCCGCGGTAGAGGACGGCGTTCTTCGGGGTGCCGATGTCGACGAACGCAGCCTCCATGCCGGGCAGCACGTTCTGGACTCGGCCGAGGTAGATGTTGCCGTCGATCTGCGTCGAGTCGTCAGCGGGGCGCGAGACATAGTGCTCGATGAGCGTTCGGCCCTCGAGGACGGCGATCTGGGTGGCCGTCGGGCCGACGTGGACGACCATGAGGTAGCGGCCCAGGGGCCGGTTGCGCCGGTCTTGTGCCTCCCCGTCGAGGGGACCCATCTCCCGAACGCCCATCTCCCGAACGACCGTCTCCCGAGCGCGCCATCTCCCGAGCGCCCATCTCCCGAACGGTCGGCGCCCCGGTCCCCGGCCGATGGCCGCGAGGTCTAGGCCCGTGACGCCTGGCCCCCCAGGGCCTGGGCTCCGGCCGCTTGGGCGCCGTCGTTGCGCGCCGCCCGTCCGCCGGCCGTGGCCCGGGCCGTCGAGCCCGAAGCACCAGCGGTCGCGGCCCCAGCCGTTAGCCCGGCGGCCGCTGCGCCGTCGATGTCCGCGCCACTGCCCGGTTCGGCCGCCGGCTCGGCGCGGCGCCGCCGGGGGCGGCGCTCCCGTCCATCGGTGGCCGAGCCAGCCGACGCTACAGAGGCCTCGTCGGGTCGCTCGCCCACGGGGTTAGGGCCACTCAGGGCCATCTCGCTGCCCGCCACCAGGTCCTTGCGCACTCGGCGCTTGGTGACCGGGGGAGAGCCGGGCCGGGTGTCGCCGATCTTCGGTTTTGGCGGTGGCGGCGGGGCCACTGCTTCGGATTGGAGCTGGCCCTCAGACGTCGACGGGCCATCGGCCAACACCTGGGCCGGCTCCGCCGTGGCGTCCTCATGTTCCGCATCAGAGGCGCTCACCACCGACATGGCTGTGTGCCGCCCACGACCTCCGCGAGAACCTCGCCGCCGCCGACGGGAGACCTTGGTTACCGCCCCGTCAGACCCTGCACCATCCGAAACGGCGCCATCTGACAGAGCACCATCCGACGCCGTCTTGCCATCAGAGAGGCCCGAGGCGTCGCGCGAGCTATCAGGTCCGACGCGGGACCAATCGCGTTGCCCATCGTCCATCGCAGGCTTCTCTTCCCCGTCCCGGCCGAACGTGGCCGGCTCGGAGCTGGCGTTGCCTGCTTCGCCAAGCACTGGTTCCGACATTGAAACTTTCCCTTCCAAACAGGCGCGCTCCGGAGCACGCCGTGCGCACGTCGCGACCAGGACGCCTGGTGACATCCCCGGCCGGGCAGCGGGATCCCAGCCGCGCGCCGTCGCGCCTTATTTTTGAACAAATCTGCCGGCCCACGCCATGGCCCAGCCGCACAGAAGGTGAGGGCTCTGGCTGCGCCGCACTCACCCCGGAAGGCCTGGCCGAACCGCATGAGCTGCTCGCCACAGCAGCTCCCCGCGTTTCTCGTCCTCTCGCAAGACTTCTGCAAAGGCGGGACCACAGCCGGCTCATGTAGCCGCTCCAAGAGCGCTTGAGCCGCTTGTCCCGAACGAGGTCATCTCAACACCCGAGTGTAGCGACCGAGCATCGCCAAACTTAGGGACAAGCTGAAACGCAACTAAGGGTAACCTAAGCGACGGCGAAAAAACGGTACGGGCGGACGCCGGCCACAACCGTGGCCATCGGTCTGGTCGCCGCCATGACCCGTGGTGCCGCCGGTTTTGATGTGGTGCTGTCCTCGTGCGCTAGCTAAGACGTCGCATCCCGACGTTGACGACGAGCCCAATAGCGACCCAGTCGACGACCATCGAGGACCCTCCGTAGCTCATGAACGGCAGGGTAATACCCGCCACCGGCATGATGCCCATGGTCATGCCCACGTTCTCGAACACCTGGAACGTGAGCATGGCCAGCACTCCCACGCATATGAGGGTCCCGGCCAGGTCGCGTGAGACGACGGATGCTCGCCACGACCGCCACACCACGATCCCGAAAAGGGCCAACAACAACGCAGACCCGACGAAGCCGAACTGTTCAGCCATGGCGGTGAAAATGAAGTCCGTGTCCTGGTTGGGGACATAGGACAGGTTGGTCTGCGGCCCCTTGAAGAGCCCTTTGCCGCTGATACCCCCGTCCGCAATGGCGGCCTTGGACTGGTCCAGGTTGTACTCGATGGAGGCCGCATAAGGGTTGCTGGCGTTGTTCGTGGTCGCCACCCCGCTCGGCGCCTCCAGGAAGGTTATGAGGCGGTCTTTCTGGTACTGCTTCAGGACCCCGGTCTCCGACACTCCCCCGATGGCCACGACCGCCAGCACGGCCAGGACGACCATATGGCGGCCCCTGGTCCCAGCCATCAGCAGCATCCCGATCATGACGACGGCGAGCACCATGGCGCTGCCGAGGGCGTCCTGCCTGTAGATGAGCAGGAAGGGCAGCACCGAAAGGGCCAGCACAAGGGCCAGGACACGGCCGGTCACGTGGCCTTTCCGGCTGGCCAACAGCGCAGCCAGGGCGATGATGAAAGTGACCTTGACCACCTCGGCCGGCTCCACCTCGATGCTCCCGACCTGGATCCACGAGGTGGCGCCCAGCGTTGTCCGCCCGATGGCCAGCGTGGCCAGCAGCAGCAGAATGCTGCCTACGTACAAGACCGGCGCCCACGAAAGGTAACGCTTGTAGTCAAAGAAGATGGTGGCCAAGAAGGCCGCGAACCCGATGACCGCGTACGTGGCCTGTTTGGTCATCTCCGAGGCGGGGTTGGCCCCGGCGGCGGCGAGGGGGACACGGGTCGTCGAATAGATCATGAGCACGCCCAGCGCCGACAGGCCGGCACCGGCGGCGACCAGCAGCACGTCCACGTGGCGCCACGCCGGGGTGGCCACGGGCCGACGGGGTACGGCGGCCGTAGCGCTGGGGGACGCCGACGGGAGAGTGGTAAGCGCCATTAGCCGGTAGCCCCCCCGCCGTTCGCATAGGTCGGGACCGTGGTGGCCGCGCCGTATGCATTGGTGGTGGACGTGGTGGTGCTCGGGCACGGGGCGCCCGCCACCGTGGTGCTGGTTGTCGAACTGGTCGAGCCGTACACAGAAGTCGTCGAAGTGGTGGACGTAGTCGACGAAGACGCCGATGTGCACGACCCCTGCTGTGGCGGTTTGTTGAGCCCGAAGAGCGTGGTGTACTCCTGCTCCACCGCCGGGGCGGCCACCGACGCGCCGTACCCGGACTGCTCGAAGACGGCGGCCACCACGTAGTGCGGGTCCGTGGCCGGGGCGAAGCTGGCGAACACCGAGGTGTCCTGCTTGTACGCCGGCCAGGCCAGGGCGCCGGGGGCGCACGTCGTGTACGGGGCGCAGTAGTCGTCGACCTGTGCCGTCCCCGTCTTGCCTGCTACCGGGTACTGGGCCAGCGGGAAGCTGGTAAACGCGTTATACGCGGTGCCGAGCTGGTTGCCGGTGACGCCCTCGAACCCCTGGACCATTGCCTCACGGTTATAACCGGTCGGGACGTCCACGTGGTTCTTCACCTGCGGGCGGTACACCTTGAGGAGCTTTCCGTTCGGCCGGTCGGCCCGGCCCGGCGCCTCGACCGCCAGAGCGATGTCCGGGACGTAAAGGGTCCCTCCATTGGCGAACGCCGCGTACGCGTTGGCGAGCTGTAGCGGGGTCACCGAGTCCTGGCCCTCGCCGATGGCTTCCTGGACCTCGAACCCCGGCTCCCAGACGGCGTCGGGGTAGTCCTTGGGGTACTGCTCGTGCTCTTTGGCCACGACCTGGGCGTCGGGGACGATGCCCGGGCTTTCGCCCGGAAGGGCGATGCCGCTGTAGTGGCCAAGCCCGTACTGGGAAGCAACGGCCTGGAGCGGGTCGGGGCCTTTAACCAGGTGGTTGGCGTCGTACGACTGCCAGAACTGTCCGCCCAGGCTGTAGAAGTAGGTGTCGCTCGATTGGGTGAGCGCCTCCGCCAGGTCCACTTCTCCTAATGGCAAGTTGTCATCATCGTGGAAGTTCTGCCCGCCGATCGAGTAAGTGCCGATGTCGTCGTAATAGGCGTAGGGCGAGCGCAGGCCATAACGCATCATGGCCGTAGCAGTGATCATCTTCCACGTCGAACCGGGCGCGTACCCCGTCGAGATGGCCCGGTCGATAAGCGGGAAGTTATTGGACGGGTTGTTGTAGTACTTCCACTTGGCCTCGCTGATGCCGCCCAGGAAGTCGGACGGGTCGTAGTCGGGGTACGTAGCCAGGGCCAGCACCTGGCCATTGCGCGGGTCTTCGACCACCATCGACGCGCCCGGGGCGCGGAAGTCCTGGCCGCTCACTGTGTCCCGCATGCCACGCGCTTTCAGTACCCAGTCGTCCAAAGCCTGCACGGCCGCTCGCTGGTCGTTGAGCGAGATGGAAAGGACCAGGTTGTCGCCCGGGACCGGCGGACGGTAGCTCAGCAGCCCGAGGACCTGGCCTTGGGAGTCCACCTGCACCTTTTCCACACCGGGCGTGCCCCGCAGGTAGTCCTCGAAACTGGACTCCACCCCGGCCTGCCCGATCAAAGACGTCGTCTGGTAGCAAAGGACACCTGGCCCGCACTGCTCGTTTTTGGCCTGGTCGTACTCGGGCCCTGTAATTGTGCTTACGTAACCGACGATGTTGGCCGTCGTCTCGCCCTGGGGGTAGTAGCGGACGGGTTCAGCCTGGACGCTCACGCCGGGCAGCAGGGACTGGTTTTCGTCTATGGCCAGCACGACGGCATTGCTCACCCCCTCGTCCACCGGCACGGACTGGTACGGGCTGTACTGGACGTTGTTAATGGCCGCCTTGACCTCCGCCGTCGACTCGCCGAGCACGGCCGAGAGCTCCCCCACGATCCCGGGGTGAGCGGCCTCGGCTCCCGGCGCCACCGTAACCACTTGCTCGATCTTGTTACCGGCCAGGAGAACGCCGTTCCGGTCGAAGATCTCTCCCCGGGGCGCCGGGATGTAGACCGTCTCGATCCCCTGCCCCGCCACCGACTTCACCGCCACCGTGTTGGCCTCGACGCCCTGGAGGTACCAGAGCCGTCCGAACAGCGCGGCGAACAGGCACACCACGACGACCAGGACGGCCGTCGCCCGCAGGCGAGGAGAGTAATGCGGCGTGTTCGGCTCAGACGAAGGCGGCGAGGGCGGTTGAGCCATCCGGTTACCCTACCTTTGCCCGGACCCGCCGGCGCCGGCGGCTGCGGGCGCTGGCACGCCGGCGGCTCGGCAACTCAGAGGCGGTGACCGTCGCGCTAGCAGTCATGGGTTGGGGGGCCAAGCTGTGAGCACCGAGAGCCCAGTACATCAAGCCCACCGCCGGCAACGAGAAAAGGGCGGCGTAAGTGGCCTCGATCACAACCACTTCGACGAGCCATCGTTTTCCCGGTGCGACCAATTGCGCCTGACCGACCAAGTAACCGATGACGACGAAGAGCACCACGCCGAGCGCCGTACCGGCGGCAGCGATAGCGGGGACGAGCCACAAGCGCAGGCGCAAGAAGTTTGTCCTGGCCCAGCCGGCGGCAAAGCCGGCCAGGCAGGCGGCCAGGGCTGACAGCCCGAACGGGGTGTTCTGCAAGAACAGGTCGCTCAGCAGCCCGGCAGCAAACCCCACGACCGCGCCTTCGTCCGGCCCTCCCACATAGCCGGCGCACACGGCCAGGAGCAGCATGAAGTCAGGTGCGACGTCGTTGACTCGCAGGTCGGCGCCGAAAGTGGTCTGGGCCAGGATTCCTACCAGCAACACGACGGCAACCTTGAGCCCGGATTTGACCCAGCGCCCGCTCATGACGCAACTACCAAACGCAGCCCAATTTCCTGCGCCCCAATTAGCTCCCGTCCAATTATCTGCGGCTCACTTATCTGCAGCTCCACTTCGCGCCCGGCGCTCAGCCCGTTTGCGGGGACCACAACAGGACCCGCACGAACTGCAAGTTGGCCAGGTCGGCGTACGGCTTGGCTGACATGGACAGCTGCAAACCGCCGGCGGGAGCGAAGACAGACGCAACCGTGCCGACCGGGATGCCGGGAGGGAAGCGCTCGCCCTGTAGCCCACTCGTGACCAGGGCATCACCCCGCTTGACTTGGGCACCTACTTCGACGTTCTCCACCTGGAGGAGGTTGCCCTGCCCCTCGCCTGCCGCCGCGCCGACTATTCCGCTGGTCACCACCCGCACCCCGACCGTGAAGCTCGGGTCGTCGAGCAACGTCACGGTAGCTAAGCGAGTGGAAACAGAAGTAACGCTACCTATTAGGCCCCCGGCCGAAACCACGGGTTGCCCTACCGTTACGCCCGAACTGGAGCCGCAATTTACCTCGACAGATTGCTCGAAGTTGGCGCTGCCGATATCGACGACCTCCCCGGCCACGCTGGGGATTTTGCCGAGGTAGCTCAGGTGCTCCTGGGAAAGCACCTGTTGAGACTGGGCCAGTTGGCTTTCAGCTTGGACAAATGAGGTTTGTTCCGAGCTCAGTTCCTGGCGTAGGACCTCATTTTCTTTTTGCAAAGTCCCATAATTCGCCGCCCCGTACAGGAAATTCCCGACCGGCTCGAGCGCCGAATGGACGTCGGACTGAAAAGGGTTAGCCACGTCGCGCGCGTACGAACGGACCTTGTTGAAGATCCCTTCACTGCTATTGCGGTCCGACAGCGTGATCAGGGTCACGCCGAGCAGCACAAGCACCAGCAATAAGAACCGGCCGCGTGGGCGCCGGGGGGCAGCCACTGCTGCGACTGCCTACCTGGAACTAGTCATGAGCACGTCGGAAAGGACTCCGAGCTGTTCGAGGCACTGGCCGCTACCGAAAGCGACCGAATGCAGCGGGTTGTCGGCAATCACGATCGGCATGCCCGTCTCAGCGGCCAGCCTGGCGTCCAGCCCATGCAACAACGCACCGCCTCCGGTGAGGACGATGCCCTGTTCCATGATGTCGGCGGCCAACTCGGGCGGTGTCTTGTCCAGCGTCACCTTAACCGCGTCGACGATGGCGGCCACCGGCTCTTCGATCGCCTCGCGGATCTCCTCCGTGGTGGTGACGATGGTCTTGGGGAGACCAGAAATGAGGTCGCGACCCCGGATCTCTGCGCTCACCTCGTCCTGGAGAGGGCAGGCGGACCCCAGGGCGATCTTGATCTCTTCGGCCGTACGCTCCCCGAGGGCAAGGCTGTACTCCTTTTTGATGAAGGCGATGATGGCCTCGTCGAGCTCGTCCCCGGCAATGCGGACCGACTGGCTGGTCACGATGCCCCCCATGGATATCACGGCTACCTCTGTGGTCCCGCCGCCGATATCAACGACCATGTTGCCCGTCGGCTCGTGAACGGGCAGCCCAGCCCCTATCGCGGCAGCCATCGGCTCCTCGATGATCCAGGCTTGGCGGGCGCCCGCGGCCTCCGCCGCGTCCATGACCGCACGCTTCTCGACCCCGGTCACGCCCGACGGCACACAAATCACCATTTCCGGCTTCGACAAGCGGCTGGGGTGCACGCGTCGGATGAAGTAGGCGAGCATCTTCTCGCAGATCTCGAAGTTGGCGATGACCCCGTCGCGAAGCGGCCGGACAGCCTGGATGTGAGCCGGCGTGCGCCCGATCATCCTCTTTGCTTCCAGCCCCACGGCTAGCGGGCGGGCGTCACGTACGTCAATGGCCACGACGGATGGCTCGTTCAGGACGATGCCGCGCCCTTGCAGGTAGACAAGGGTGTTGGCTGTACCGAGGTCCACTGCAAGACCCCGCCTGAATGATGAAAAAAGTCTGTCGCGCACGATGTGGGTGCCTCCTGGGGCGCCGCGGGTCCGACCAAGGCTAACGCGAGAGGGGCGGTGGCGCCAACGCAGCTTAGCCAGCCTGACGGGGAGATTAAGGCGGTTGGGGTGCAGCTCAAAGACCCTGGCGGGCGATGATGGGGACTTGGCTTACAAACTGGCGAAGCACGGCGCAGCGCCGGATCAGCCGAAGTCGTGAAAGACGCTCCCAGCCGGCCTCGGATGGCCCTGGCGTCACAGGTCCCCGAAGAACACACCCACCTCTCGCCGGGCCGATTCAGGGCCGTCGGAGCCGTGCACCAGGTTTTCTTCCGTCGTGAGGGCCAGGTCGCCCCGGATGGTCCCCGGGTCAGCGTTAGCCGGGTTGGTGGCCCCGATAGTCCGCCTGACCACCTCCCAGGTGCCGGGTGGCCCCCCGACCGCCATCACCAGGACCGGGCTCCTGGTGATGTAGTCGATCAGGCCTTCGTAGAAAGGCTTGCCCGCGTGCTCCTGGTAGTGGGTGGCCGCCGTCTCCTTGTCCAGGTGGCGAAGCTCGGCCCGCACCAGGCGCAGGCCCCGCCGCTCGAGGCGTCCGATTATCTCGCCCACGAGGCCTCTTTCCACCGCGTCGGGCTTGCATATGACCAGGGTCAATCCTGCATCGGGGGCGTTGCCGCTCATCGTTGGCCGCGCGTCGCTGGCATAGTCATCCGTGGTTCACCAGGGCGCGAGATTAGCGGGCCCGGACGGGTCGCCCCGGTCGGGGCCCTCTTCGGGCGTGGGTCAATTGAACCGGGCGCTCGGCTCGAGGCCGGGCGCGCCCATTAAGAGCGCCCGGGCGGCGCCGACGACATATAGCGAACCTGTGACAAGGACCAGCTCGTCAGCTTGGGCCTCACCGAGCGCCACCTCGAGTGCTTCGACCACAGAACCGGCCACGATGGCACGACAGCCGAGCGAGCGGGCGGCGGCGGCCAAATCCTCAGCCGACTGAGCCCTGGGCGATGGAGGGGGGCACGTGACAACCAGCCTGGCCTTCGTGGCGTCGAGGGCGGTCAGCATCTCCACAGGGTCCTTTCCTCCGAGCATGCCGACCACCATCAGGCGTGAACGCTCGGCCCCGAACTCCTCGCTCACGGCAGCCGCAGACGCCCGGGCGCCGGCCAGGTTCTTGGCCCCGTCAAGGACGACGGCGGGCCGTTGGGCGACCACCTCGAGCCGTCCAGGCGAGCTGGCTATGGCGGCGGCCTCGGCGACGATCTCGTGGTCTAGCGGGCCACCAAAGAAGGCCTCTGCCCCTACCAGTGCGTCCAGGAAGTTGTCCGCCTGGTAACTACCGTGAAGGTGGAGGTAAAGAGCCTCGTACCGGTCACCGGGTGTGCGCAGGTCGAGCACCCGGCCACCGACGGCGCCGACGTTGGACTCGACCCCGAAATCGCGACCGGCCAGGTAAATCGTCTCGGGGCCTTCTGAGGCAAAGATGTCGTACAGTGCCGGGTCAGTCTCACTCAGCACCAGGGTGGCGCCCGGTTTGACGATGCCCGCCTTCTCCGCCGCAATATGCTCTCGCGTCGGGCCGAGCAACTCGGTGTGGTCGAGGTCCACATTGGTGACGATGGACACGACGCCGTCAGCAATGTTGGTGGCGTCCCAGCGGCCACCCATGCCTACCTCCACAACGGCTACGTCCACGGGACGGTCGGCGAAATAGCGGAAGGCCGCCGCCGTCAATAGTTCAAACCAGGTCGGCCTTCCGACCTCGCCCATAAGCGCTTCCAGGTTGGCCAGATTCTGTCAGCACTTCTGCCAGGTCTTCGTCACTTATTGGCTCGAGCCCGACCATTATGCGCTCGTTGATCCTCTCGAGGTGCGGGCTGGTAAAGGTGCCCACTTTCAATCCCATCGAAATAAACAACTGACTTAGTGCCCGGGCCGTTGAGGTTTTCCCATTGGTGCCAGTCAGATGGACGGCCGGCTGAGCGTTCTGAGGGTCACCCATAAGGAGGGCGAGGCGCCGCATCCTTTCGGGGTTGGGGGCTTGGAGCCGCCGGTCGGCCAAAATGCGCTCGAGGTCCTGATGGCGGTCGAGCCACGCCAATGCATCGCCAAGGTTCATTTGCCACCAATCTACCAAGGAGCCCGCCAGTCGCCCGCAGGCGGCCCGCACTCGGCCTGAGGTGATTGGCCTGTTCCTGGGCCGTATTGACTGGTCCGCTGCCGACTTGCGCCGGTTCCGCCAGGCGCTTTACTTCTGTGGCCACGGCGGCATTGTCGCTGGTTAGTTACCCAGCTCTTTGAAAAGTTGTTGCCCCAACACTTGGCCACCCCGCTTTGCAATACCGCGCAGAAGTCGTAGTTGAAGGTCGACTACGCCCGCCACACCCCGCACGTCCACGAGGAGCCGGCTGACCGGCACCTCAGCACCTCAGCTGAGACAGGCCCTTCCTCCAGGACAACTAAGGGACCGAGCTTCGTCGTAAAAGCCCTGCGGTCAGCTGGCGGCCCGGCGAGCCCTCGGCTCTTTATGGGAAGCGTCGGTGCGGGGGACGAGAGTGGGCGCCACCCGCTCCAGCACGACCGAACGGTCGATAACGCACTTGCCGATGTCGGAACGGCTCGGCAAGTCGTACATGACCTCCAGCAAGACCTCTTCGAGGATGGCGCGGAGACCGCGTGCCCCGGTGCCCCGCAGCATGGCCTGCTCGGCCACCGCCTCCAGGGCGTCCGAACTGAACTCCAGCTCGACGCTGTCAAGCTCGAACACCTTCCGGTATTGCTTCAGTAGCGCGTTCTTCGGCTCGGTCAGGATCCGGATGAGCGCCTGCTTGTCGAGAGTGGCGACCGTCCCGATCACCGGCAGACGGCCGACGAACTCGGGGATCAGGCCGAACTTCAAGAGGTCCTCAGGCAGCACGTGGGCCAAGAGCTCGTCCTCGTCGGCCTCGTGCGCCCGGCGGATCTCGGCCCGGAAGCCGATCCCCTGCCGGCCGAGGCGGCTCTGGACGATCCTGTCCAGGCCGGCGAAAGCTCCGCCACAGATGAACAAGACGTTGGTGGTGTCGATCTGGATGAACTCTTGATGAGGGTGCTTCCGGCCGCCCTGAGGTGGCACTGAAGCGGTCGTCCCTTCCAAAATCTTCAACAACGCCTGCTGTACACCTTCGCCCGAGACATCGCGGGTGATCGACGGGTTTTCGCTCTTACGGGCGATCTTGTCGATCTCGTCGATGTAGATGATCCCGGTCTCCGCCTTCTTGATGTCGTAATCAGCCGCCTGGATGAGCTTCAGCAGGATGTTCTCGACGTCTTCACCCACGTAACCGGCTTCGGTGAGGGCCGTCGCATCGGCGATAGCAAAGGGCACATTGAGCATCTTGGCCAGCGTCTGGGCCAGGAAAGTCTTCCCGCACCCAGTAGGGCCGAGCAGCAGAATATTGGACTTCTGCAGCTCTACATCGCCGTCGGCGTACCCCCCCGCCTGCACACGTTTGTAGTGGTTGTAGACGGCCACCGAAAGGATCTTCTTGGCCCGCTCCTGCCCGATGACATAGTCATTGAGGAAATTGAATATCTCGGTCGGCTTGGGCAGCTCGTCGAAACGCACCTCCGCCGGCTCGGAAAGCTCCTCCTCGATGATGTCATTACAGAGGTCAATACATTCGTCGCATATATAAACGCCCGGCCCGGCTATGAGCTTTTTGACTTGCTTTTGCGACTTTCCGCAAAAAGAGCATTTGACAAGCTCGCTCGATTCGCCGAACTTGGCCATTACTGCTCCTCGCTCCTCAGGCTACGCCGGCGGCCTGGGGTACGCCGGCCAGCTCGCGGGTCGTGATCACTTCATCAATAATGCCGTACAGCTGCGCCTCAGCGGCGCTCATTATGAAGTCGCGGTCTGTATCAGATGCCACTTTATCGAGCGTTTGGCCGGTATCGAGGGCGATCATCTCGTTGAGCAAGTCGCGCATACGGACAATCTCCTTAGCCTGTATCTCGATGTCCGCCGCTTGACCGGCCGCACCTCCGTACGGTTGGTGGAGCAGGATCCGGGCGTGGGGGAGAGCGTAGCGCTTACCCTTGGTGCCTCCGGCCAGGATCACGGCCGCCGCCGAGGCGGCTTGCCCGTAACAGAACGTCGAGATGTCATTGCGCACGAACTTCATCGTGTCGTAGACGGCGAACAATGCCGTGATGTCGCCCCCGGGCGAGTTGATGTAGATGCTGATGTCCTTATCGGGGTTCTTGTACTCGAGGTAGAGCAACTGAGCGCACACGGCATTGGCGACATAGTCGTCGATCGGCGTACCAAGGAAAACGATGTTCTCTTCCAGCATTCGCGAGAAGAGGTCGTAGCCGCGCTCCCCCCGGTTGGTCTGCTCAAAAATGCCAGGGACGTGGTACTGGCTTACGACTTTCACCTGGCACCTCCGGTTGTCACCTGGTCGCTCCTCACTCGTCTTCTGTACCCTCAGGCGCGTCAGAGGCAGCCGATGCGCTCAGCTCTGCACTGCCCACCGAAGGTTCACCGACAATCGACTGACCAGGTAGGTCATTGTCGGCCGCCGTCTGGCTATCTCGTTGTAGCAGTGCCCGGTCCACCGGGGTGCCCTCCTCGTCGATTATCTCGGCGTGTTCGACTAGCCAGTCGAAGGCCTTACTCTTCTTCAGATCCGAGCGTACCGCGAGACGCTGCCCTCTGCGCTCGACCTGTTCCTTGAAAATGGCCGGAGGGGCCCCGCCTGGGCGGCCAAGCGGTCCATGAAGTCGTCAAGTTCGGCCTCCGAGGGCTCGATACCGACGGCATCGGCCACGGACCGCAGGGCCAGGTCCCCCTTCACGTTGGGGACGGCCTGCTCACGCAGTTGAGCGACCACCTCCTCCGTAGTGCGGCCCAACGCCTCGAGGTACCGTTGGAGGGGTATCCCCTGGCCGTCGAGCCGGCGGCCTAGCTCTTCGGCGCTGCGCCGTGTTTCCGCATCTACCAGGACCACGGGCGGGTCCTCGTCCACCAGCGCTACCAGCGCCTCAAGCGTCCCGTTCCGAAGGGCGAACGCTGACTGCATACGTTTGCTCTCTGTGAGTCTCTTCTCGATGTCTTCGCGGAGCTCGGCCAATGTAGAAAATTCGGACGCCTCGGACGCCCACTCGTCGGTGGCCTCGGGCAGGACCTTCTCCTGGACCTGCTTGACCACCACCTCGACCTGGACCGGGTTGTCCCCGATCTGGGCCTCGAAGTTGACCGTCTCTCCTGCTTTCGCCCCCGGGAGGTGTTCGTCCAATTCGGGCAGGTCGTTGCCGGCCCCCAGCTCGACTGAGTAGTCCGTGTACGACATCCCTGCTACGGGCTTGCCATCGCGGGTAGCGGTCATGTCGATGACGACACTGTCGCCGCTGCGGGCTTCCCGTTCGACCGGCGCCAACTCCGCAAAGTTGCTCCTCAGCCGGTCCAGCTGGGACTGGATCTCCTCTTCGGTCACGACCGGGCTCGGCACCGTCACCTTGAGAGACTCGTAGCCGACCAGCTTGAGCTGGGGCCTGACCTCTACGACGGCGTCGAACGCCAACGGGCCATCTTCCTGGCCAGAGGTGACCTCGATCTCGGCCTCGTTGATGATGTCGACCGACTTGTCACGGACGGCCCGGTCGTACCAGACGGGGATGTGGTCCTCCAACGCCTGCTGGCGTACCGCCGGCTTACCTATCCTCGCCTCGAGCACTGGCCGAGGCGTCTTGCCCGGCCGAAAACCAGGAACACGCAGCTCCTTGGCAAACTTGGCGAACGTCTCGTCGATGGCCTTTTCGACCTCGGCTTCTTCCACCTCGATCGAGAGCTTGACCTTGTTGCCCTCCAGTGGAGCCACTTGGGCCTTCATATGAGATGCGGAGCCTACCTCGTGCCGACGGGCTGGCGGGTTACGCCCGGCTATGAAGTCGTCGCGACTAGGGATCTCGAGCGTCCAGGCCAGCGGGCAATAGCGCGCTGAAGGTCCGGAGCGTGGTGATCAAGAGTGGCTGGGGCCTCAGCTCCGCCGGCGTGGGGACGACAGATTGAGCGGGCCGACGACGGCATTTGGAAGCTCAAAGGGCGATCACAGCGTATGAACATCGTTGGACAGGCCGGCGGGGGGCGCCTGCGGGCGGGCGGGGGGTTGTGCTTTTGCCAAATACCTAGGGCGTAATTTCAATGGCGACATGCCGCGCGTCGAGTGTTCGAGTTTTCCAGCCTTCTGGCTCCGGCCGGGGTCGCGCCGGCCGCGCTCTTGGGCCCTCCGGCAGGACCTCTGCTGATCCCACCGGGCCCTGACCCCGCCGGCCTGGGCCCGCCAGGCACTGACCAACCGGCCCTGGGCCCCAACCGGGCCTGGGCCCTGACCGGGCCTGGCCATACCGGGCCTGGCCAACCGGGCCTGGCCCAACCGGGCCTTGACGCCGACCGGCCCCTCGGCCCCGGTGTTCGTGTTTCGCGAAACCGCCTTCTCGGCCGAATATGGCGCTCCTCGTCGCCTATCCAGACTTATCGAGCCCTGTGGCCCGCTTTTGGCCGTCGGCGAAAGTCAATGTCGCTCTAAAACCGGGGAATGCGGGCGACCTGGCCCAGATCTGGCCATTGTTTTGCCCCTTCTGGGTGCGGTTCTTCCTTCTGGGCGTGTTTTCTGCTCGGTTTCAACAAAAGTCGCGCCCAGTTCGGTTACCCGCGCCCAGAAGCAGAAACGTCGCCGAGAAAGCCCACAACTTCCTCCATTCGCGGGCCATTCGCGGGCCTCACCCAGCACATCATCCCTATTGGCGGCCGTCGACGCCAGAGGCGCGGTACCATCATGCTTCGACTGGTCCTACTGAGCGGCCGGGGAGTAGCGCAGTTGGTAGCGCACCTGCTTTGGGAGCAGGAGGCCGGGGGTTCAAGTCCCCCCTCCCCGACAACAATAACTGCAGTTCAGAGCCTGTATGGCGAGCGTTCCCGGACGCTGATAAGAGACGGCGTGCCATATCCGTGCCATAACGTTCGCTAAGATGTGGCACGTGCCAACGACCCGTCGCCGCCACTTCGGGAACGTCCGTAAGCTTCCCTCAGGCCGCTACCAGGCGCGCTATTGGCACGATGGCACCCTCCATAGCGCCGACACGATGTTCAAGGCCAAGGCAGATGCGCTGGCGTGGCTTTCAGCCGTGGAAGCCGACTTGCTTCGTGGTGCCTGGGTGGCTCCGGCCAACAGCAAGGTTACATTCAGCGAATTCGCTGAAGCCTGGCTCGAAAAACAGCACCACCTCCGCCCTCGCACGGTCGAGCTGTACCGTTACCTTCTGCGCTCCCACCTGGAGCCGTCCTTTGGCGATCGCACGCTGTCGGCGATCAGCACGACGGATGTGCTGGCCTGGCACCGATCTCTTTTAGACCGCCGGCCGGGTACGGCGCCGAAAGCGTACCGGTTATTGGCCCAACTCATGAAAGTCGCGGTCAATGACAATTACATCGTCCGGAGCCCCGTAGCCGTGAAGGGGGCGTCAAAGGAAGCTGCTCAAGAGCAGGCAGTCCCCACGGTGGCGGAGGTCGAGATCCTCTCACAAGCTGTGCCGGAACGCTATGAGACAATGGTGCTGCTGGCCGCTTGGTGCGCGCTGCGCTTCGGCGAGCTGGCCGCGCTCCGCCGTGATCGGGTGGACCTGGTCCACAACGAAATCCGGGTCAGCGAGACCGTGACCGAACTGGGTACTGGTGACCGTTTCGCTGGGCCACCCAAGACTGCGGCCGGCCGAAGGACTGTCGCCGTACCTCCGCATTTGCTGCCGATAATCAAGCAGCATTTGCAACGGGTCGGCCCGGAGCCCGACGCTCTGCTGTTCCCCGCACCGCAGGGCGGCTATGTCAGCCGCATTCATTTCCGCCAGCGCGTGTGGCAGCCCGCGGTCCGGATAACGGGATTGTCCTTCCGCTTCCATGACCTCAGACACTCGGGCCTCACATGGGCCGCCGCCTCGGGAGCGACGGTGGCTGAACTGATGCACCGTGCCGGCCATGCCACGTCCGCTACCGCAATGCGTTACCAGCACGCCACACGGGACCGAGACCAGGCGGTCGCCGGGGCCTTTTCCGCGCTCGTCAAGCCAGCAAGAGTGGTTTCTTTGAAGCGGAACACGCGCGGGGAGGCGCCAGCGTCGCCGGCCAGTTGAAAGGCCCCCGGGCGCCAAGTGTTCCATGTGACCGACCTTCGCCACTACGAGGGCATTGACCTCGACCCGGATGTACCCGGGCCCGCGCTCAAGTTCGCCGCTATCTCGACATGTCGTGCTTGCGGCCGCGGCATCCTCCGGGCGAGGGCCACGGGCCACCGCGCTCCCGCTGTCACCGGCGCCCACGACGAGCGCCACGCCTGGACGGTT
Organism: uncultured Acidimicrobiaceae bacterium; assembly: GCA_963749305.1. Taxonomy (GTDB): domain Bacteria; phylum Actinomycetota; class Acidimicrobiia; order Acidimicrobiales; family Palsa-688; genus Fen-671. The sequence continues at coordinate 296,223 of CAVVMN010000003.1, read as the reverse complement.
TGTCGTCGAGCGCCAAGACGTCCCTTCTTAGGTCGAGGGCGTGCCCCTCTTGCGGGGCGGCCGGCAGGATCGGCGGTTGGCAGGGCTCGCCGTACGACCTCTCAGTACCCGACGTCGGGAGCCGCCCAAGATCCCGAGGTTGACCGCAGGACGGTTGTCCTGCCCGAGGCGAGCGGCGGCCAGCACCTGGGGGCGGCCGCGTCCACGCCCAGGTCAGGCCACAGCGCGTCGAACACCTGCTCCCGGTGCAGCCGTCGCCCACGGCTCAGGGCGAGCAGCGGTGACCAGCGCGGCGGCGTAGCGGCGGCTCCAGGCGCTGGCCGGGACGGGCTTGCCGCCCCGGCGCACCTCGAACATTCCCAGCAACCTGATCTCGATCGTCACCGCTGACCCGCTCCTCGTTAGTGCTATCGGTCACTGTGTTCCTTTACCGCGTGTCCGGGCCCATCAGCTTGCAACCGTGACGCGCAGGAACGTGGCGGGAATCGAAGTGGCAACCTTGCTCGGGCTGGCGTTCTGCTCGTTGAACAGTTCCTCCAGCTCGGCCTGCAGGTCAACCTCGCGGCCATTGGCGGTGGCGGCTTCGAACGCGTTCATCGTCGGCCCGTAGTACGTCCTGAACTCGGCCAACAGCTCCGACGGCGTACCCGGGAAGTTGAAGGTGTAGGTGTCCTTCTGGAACGAAATCCTCTCTTCGGGTACTCCCGCGGCCGCGAACCGCTCGACCACCTTGTCCTCCAGCCCCCAGGTCATCGGGCTGATGAAACCCTCCGGAGGCGGCGGCGAGTAGGCGGAACTGATCTTCAAGATCTGTGCCACCAGCGTGGGGTCGTTTGGGATCCAGTTCCCCATGACGATCCGACCGCCTGGCCGCGTCACCCGGACCATCTCCTTGGCCACGTTGGCTGGCTTCGGAGCGAACATGGCCCCGAAGATGCTGACTGAGAGGTCGAAGCTCTCATCGTCGATCTCGTGCAGATCCGACGCGTCGCCTTCCCGGAACCTGCAGTTGGTCAGACCCAGGCTCTGTGCCCGGGCGTTGCCGGCCTCGACGAGGTTGCGGGCGATGTCCACGCCGAGCACGTTGGCCCCGAGCCTGGCCGCCGGCAGGGCCGTGGTCACGTCGCCGCACCCGAGGTCTAGGACCTCAAGCCCGTTGCTGATTTCCAGTTCCTTGACCAGCGCCTCGCCGCTGTCTCGCATGCTCTCGGCGATGCGGGTGAAGTCGCCTTTTTCCCAGAGTGCCTTGTTCGGGTTCATCTGCTGGTTCCTTTCGACGGGGCCGGAGAGCCCTTGGGGCTCACCGGGTGATATAGTACGATCGGTCGTACTTGGAGGATATAGTACGAACGGTCGTGCTAGTTGTCAAGGAGGTTTCGATGGGACCCGACGGGCCTCCCGTGCGCAAGGCGCGCGAGGACGGGGTACGGACGCGCAAGGCCATCCTCCGCCAGGCCGTGTCGCTGGCCACTGTCGAGGGCCTCGAAGGTCTGAGCATCGGCGGGTTGGCCAAGGCGCTCGGCATATCCAAGAGCGGGCTGTACGCGCATTTCGGCTCCAAGCAGGAACTGCAGCTGGCCACCATCGAGGAGGCGGACCGCGTCTTTCACCTCGAAGTGATCGGTCCGGCGCTGGCAGCGCCCGAAGGCCTTCCCCGATTGATCAGTGTCTGCGACTACTTCTTCGATCATCTGCAGCGACGGACGTTCCCCGGCGGCTGCTTCTTCGCCGGGGCGATCCTCGAGATGGGCACGCGCCGGCCGGTGAAGGAGCGGATCGGGGCGTTCCAGCTGTCGTTCATCGGCCTGATCCTCGAGTTCGCGTTGAAGGCGCAGGAGTTGGCAGAGCTCCCCAAGGGCGAGGACATCACCCTGCTCGTCTTCGAGTTGAACGGCATCATCCTTGCGGCCAACGCCAGCTTCGTGATGAGCAACGACCCGGCGATGCTCGAGATGGCTCGCCGAGCCGTCCGGCACCGGCTCGGCGTCGATGCCGAATACGCCATCGCCGCCGACTAGCACCAATTATTCTTCCGTATCGAGCACGCAGGGAGGGTCGAAGAATGCAGTGCCGGGAAGCGATATCGATGGTCAAGGAGTATGTTCTCCCCGATAGCTCGACCTACCCAAGGGCCTTCGGCTGCTTATCATGACGAGCAAGGCAGCTGAGCGCGCAAGCCACTAAAGACCCACTTACGGAACGGGGGCTCCTTCTAATAGATCACCACAAAGTGCAGGGATGCCTCCCGCCGCTCACCTGCGGACCACGCGCAGCAAAGCAACGCCGGACAGGGCAGGGGATGGCCCCACACGGAGGGAGATGGTGTCGCCACTGTTTTGATCACAAATGAGCCATCTGATGCTGGCTATCTACGGCCAAGTACTGCTACCAGGCCGGCCAAAGTCTTGCTCCGATGGCGCAAAAGCCCTGCTCAGTAGGCAGGCGCCCCCGGCTGGGTTCGAACCTGCAACCCGCCCCTTAGAAGATGTCGGCAGCTGGACCGCACAAGTTCATCCGTGTCGTCCCGGGCGCCTCCACCAGGACTTTCACCGCGCCAGGAACCGATAGGTTCGAGGCAAACTGCACACAGAACTGCACACATCATCGGGGCTCTACATCGCCCAGGCTGTCTACGGGAATGTTTGAGGCTGCCTCACCTCCCACGAAGGGCACACCATCGCCAATACACCGATCGACCAGGTCACCGCGCTTCAACCGACAAGACGGGGCGGAGCTTCGACCCGTCTTGGCAAATGACAGCGACCGTTACGACCGAACCAGGAGTAGTCGCCAAGGACGGCCATGAAGCGACCGTCGAGGCCCAGACATCTCACGGCCCCGCAATCCGCGAAGCTGGCCGCCCGGTTCACCCCCTGGCTCGCGGCGTGCGGGTCGCAGGGGGACTTAAACGGTTACTCCCCTCCCCCCGGGGATTCATCGTCGGCTCCGAGCTATGGCTACGAGCGGCGTGACCATTCCCTACCGTGCAGTTACGTGACCATTCCCTAGCCGTGCAGTTAACTGACCCGGTCGCCGGCGAGCGCGGCTCGTTGCTGGCCGCCGTCACCGCCGTGACCAGCTACTTGTAGTTAGAGCTCGCTTCGAGGCGACGATCACGGCGGGCTAGCTCTTTATGGGTCGTGAAGCGTGAGTGTACAAGGTCTGGGTGACCTCAAGCGGGGCTGTACGCATCCAGCCCAGGTCCCGGTTCCCGCATGTCGATGCGGCTATTCAGGCGACCGGTATCGCCGAGCCGAGCAGGGACCCGCTGCGTATGAGTGGGCCACCATGGGTTGACGTGCCATCCCACCCCGGGGCCGCCCGGCCGCCGACGCAGCCAGGCGGCGCGTTGATCCGGTGCGGTGATGAGCGGTATTCGATCGCTAGGACGGTGGAGAAATAATCGCCATGGTTGAGCCGGCGCGCCTGGACGGCTCACTGTCACATGAAGAGGTCAAGCGAATGCGTCAGGTTGTCGACGAAGTACACACCCTTTGCCCCCGGTTGGACAGCCAAGCCAAAAAGTGCTCCCGACCCGGGTACCGACCCCGAGCTGTCGACCGTCGGCCACTCAGGCTGGTCACCGAACAGGAAGCCTGGCCCGCCATAGAGCGTCGACTCGACGATCTGGCCGTTGCCCGCATTCGTGCTCAACAAGTCGCCGTCGGGAGCCTGGACGAGCCCGAGCGGTCCCTCGAGGAAATCGCCCGAAGTCACCGTGCTGCCTGTGCCTGCGTTCGTGGAGCGGAACATGCCGTCGGGGATGGCTGCTATGCGGTCGGCGAGGGTGTCCGCGACATAGATGGTCCCATTGGGCGCGTAGACCAATCCGGTTGGGCCGTTTACGTGGGCAGCTGGCCCCGTCATCTCCGCAAAGCCGGACGCGATGACTACGTGCTGTACCACCGTCGGAGGCGAGGTCACCAGGTCGAGGACCAGCCGTACGACGTCCCCGTTGTGCACAACCTTGCCGGCCGAGGCGCCCGCGCCGGGCATGAGGTTGGTGACGAACAGAACGCCGAAGTGCGCTCCGTCGTACGACGCCATATCCCACGGGCCGCTGATGTCGTCCCCGCTGATCGTCTGCACGAGCCTGCCGCGGCTGTTGAGGATATAAAGCGCCCCGGCGGTTGAGGTCTGGGCCGTGGCCTTAGTCCACGGAAGGCTCCCCACGATGACGTAACCATCGTGGAAGACGGCGAGGGCAGCGGTCAGCCCGACCGGGGCGTGCGTCTGGGCCGCGACGTTCGCGAAAAGCCTCAGGCCGCCGGTCTTAGGTGAGATCTCCACGATCGTCGCGCCGGTACCTGGTACGTTGTTGCGGTTGTTGGAGTTCGAGATCAGTACGTCACCTGCCACGAGACGGCCAACCGTGGCCGGAACGACCGTTATCCCGTGGGGGCCGAGGTCACCGTCGGCGGGTACCGTCGAGGTCACCTCGCAGACCGTGGTGAAGTTGGCCAGGAACCCCCCGGCTCCGGCGAGCACCGCAGGGTGGCACTCGCTCGGTACTGAACCGAGACGGGCGGGAAAGGCTGAGCCTGACGTCGAGGAAATCGGCATAAGGCAACCAATGACAGCGGCGACGCCCCCCACCGCGAGGAGCCTTGCGCCGGCCCGAGCTCTCGCTTTCATTTGTTCCTCCTTCCTCACTGCCACAAAGTCGTCGGCGTCACCAGGAGACCACATCGGGCCGTCCGTCGTGGCAAACGCAGCGCCCCCTTCCGGGCGCATCGGATGTCCGGCGTTGGGCGGTCAATGGCCGCCCGGGCGCGCTCAGCCGCTGCGGTACCGCCACATCACCTCGACGAACGGACCAGCGCCGCGAGACCCGCGGACCTTGGTGGCCGCGGGTCTCGTTTGGCTCTCCTCGTAACCGCTTGAGCGGAGGGCTTTGTTTAGTTGAGGGGCCCGTCCAACGCGGTTTGTATTACCTCGGGGGGAACTGCGACCCCGGAGCGCTCGGCTGGAGCGCCGTGCGTGGAGCTGTTGCCGTGTAACCGAGAACGGCACAGTTGATGTCGACGCCAACCGAGCCGTAAGGTGAGGGCGCCCCCGTTGCCGGGTTCACGCCCGTCAGCAAGTCTGGCCGGTCGGCAGCCAGATTGAGCACAGTGTTCTCGTCGATCTGCCGTTTGTCCAGCCCGAGCTTGATGGCCTTGGGCGTCCACAGACCGAGTTGAGCGTCCCATAAGGGGCTGTAAGCGTCCGCATGGCGAGGCGAGCTGAGGGTGGGGAAGTCTCCGAACACGTTGAGCAGGTCCCCGCCGTAGCGGAGCGCATTGATAAAGCTGGTGTTGCTGGCCGACGCGTTGTCGGCCACCCCGCCATCAAGAGCAAGGTGCTGGAAGCCCTGGGCCTGGGGGTTATTGACCCCCGTCTGGCCGTTGATGAAGCCGAACAGGCGCTCACGGGCCGACCCCAAGAAGTCATCGCCACCGTTGAAGGACGCGTCGTTGAGCGCTGGCACGTACGTCGAACGCTCAAGTACCGCCGTGAGCGGCTGACCTGCGTCGGTGCTCAGGTAGACGATCGGTTCACCGCTGTCGAACCCTTTGACGAACAACATGTCCACCCAAGACTCACTGAACCGGCCAGGTTGCGACGGCCCTCCGATGTGGATGCCGAGCACTCGGTCCCCGGTATTGGTGTGAGTCGTCACGTCGTACGGGCCGTTGCCGGCCGCGATGATCGGGGCGTTATAGATCACGTCGGAGCCCGCTATACGGATGAACGGGCTGTACTTGTCCCCGGGGGGCACGTCGGCCCCGGGCTGGAACTTCTTGAGCGGGAAGCCGGTTGGCCCGGGGACGGCGATACGCGTCGGGCTGAAGTCCGGTGCACCAGCGAATTGGATGACCGCTGGGCCGAAGGGGTTGGCGGTCGGGGTCGGGTTCGCTTCCGTAACGGTTTGTACGCAAGCGGGGCAGCCGATACCTACATTGGCCAGCTTGGGCGCAAAGTTGACGCCCAAGTCGGCCGCCAGGCCGCTATCGGAAGCGTCGAGCAGGATGTACCAAACCGTCTCTTGCTTGCCTGTCAGGGGGTTCGGCGCCGTCCCTGGGTAGATCGGTAGACGCGCCGACTCATTACTGAGATTGATGTCGATCAGGCTGCCCACGGTAAACTTGGACGGGGACAGGAAGCCGCTTAGCTGTCCGAGCCCGTCCGCCGCGGCATGCCCCGCTAGGGCGTCGACGGCCGCCCCTGGCACGGCGGCGGCTTGCGCCGTCGTCGTCCCCGTAACGGCGAGGGCACTGACTGCTGCACCCAGCACTAAGGGCTTGACCCGTTTAGTGACGATATTACTGAACATTTTCATACCTCCATTTGGAATTCACAGGTGGGACCATATATTGCTCAAAGCAAACACATAAGGATGGCGCACGTTTTCGAACTTACTGATTATGTCCTTCCGCACCAACCCGTTGTCGATGAGCGCGGGTTGGTGATAATGTCCCTTGTTGCCGGTGCCCGAGAGGACCTGCGCCTGAGAGGCTTTAGATCCTAAAAACTGACGTATCTGTCTTTGGCGTCTCAGTTCCGACAGGCATCTGCGTGAGCACCCCGGAGCCGGGGATCTTACTTATTGTCTTCTGTTATAAATGCCCGTGAGGACGACTCGGCCCCGGAGCCCGGCGGGCGCGGGCTGGCTCAATTGCTCAAGCGCGTGCCGGGCGGCGCGGTCGGCCTGGACCGCTCGCCAGCACTGCTCACAGCCGAGGAGGTGCTCGTGGAAGCGCCGCTCCTCTTCAGAGGAGAGCTCACCGGCGAGGAAGGCGACCAGGCGCTCTTCAGGACACGTCACGGTTTATGTCCTCCTCGACCAAGGCCGCTATGCGCTGGCGACCGCGGAACACCGGCGATAGCACCGTGTTGCGGAGGCAGCCGAGCATCTACTGTCTATCCTTCTTCCGGCGAAGCCGGCGCTAGTTTGCGGCAAACGCCGCCTTGCTGTTTCCCGTGTTTGCGAATACGCGTCGGCGGCGATTTGGTTCTTACGTCCTTCGAGCAGAAATAACTGGGGCGGGTGATTTACCCAACGTGCTGTCCCCGCGCACCTTGTAGGCCGAGCAGGTGCCGAGCTATTTATGAAAACGTCCTTGGTGGGCCAGGCAGGTAGTAAAAGTCATGAGCTCTGAGGGGACAAGGAATTGTCAGGCCGTTCCTCACGTCCTGTGGCTCGCTCGTCTTTCAGCAGATTGAGAAGGTGAAAGGGGCGGCCGGGACAAATGCGGACCGGCTTTACCGTGGGCCTCAAACTTTCCTTGCCGAGATGTCGGGCTCTCGGGCCAGCAAGTCCGCGCCAACCTGCGCGAGTGCACGCGGGATCTCGCCGTTGAGGTGTGCATGGCGGGCATCCTCGGATTCAAAGGTGTCGAAAATGCCGTAGCTTGTATCGCTGATCTTGAAGGCGTACCAGGTCACGGTGCCTTCCTCGGCGGCCGCGATCGACCGGCCGCCCTCGAGGAACGCGGCCAGCTCGCCCCCCTTTTCTGGTTTGGCTTCGAGCAAAGCGAGTAGTGCGAGTTTCACAGTCATCAGATGCTCCTCCTTGTCGGTCTATAGAGCTGCAGCGTCGAGCGCGGCCACGATATCGTCGGCTTCGGAACGGGTCGTGTAGTCGGGGTGAACGTCAATCCACTGGAGGACGTGGCCGCCGTCGAGGATGATCGTGGTCGGCATCGGCAGAGCGGTGCTGCTGTCGGCGTTGACGGAAACAAGGTCCAGGCCGAGCTGGAGCTGTGCCGCCCTGACCTCAGGTGACGGCGCGGTCAGGATGCCCAGGTGACGGGCCAGCATATTCCCAGGGTCGGAGAGCACGGTGAATGCCAGTTCGTTTTTCTCCTGCATGCTCAACGACCCATCGGGCGTTTGGGGGCTGATCGCAATGAGCTCGATCCCGCGCTCGACCAGCGTCGCGTGCAGCCGGGCCTGGTAATGGCTCAGCGTGATGTTGCAGTAGGGGCACCAGGCGCCCCGGTAGAACACCACAACCGCCGGCCGGGCACGGGTAGCCGCGTACAGAGTCGTCGTGGCTCCGTGTGCATCGACCAAGTCAACGTCTGGCAGCACAGAGCCGACCGGGACGTTGGCGTCAGGAACGCTTCGTGCCGCCAGCTCGGACTGCTCGCGGGCAAAAATGTCCATGAGTTCGTTCGGCGGTTGATCGCGCCTGGCGGCGGTCATGGCGGCGACCCGCTCGGCGATCGTAGTCGTGGTCATAGTTGGGCTCCTTGCGGATGTTCTCGTGAGAGGCCTCGAGGCCGTTTCAGAGGTAAGCGTCACGCTGGCCCCCTCTCTTACTCATTCGAATTAGGCGTCTATTGCGTCCCAGTCGAAGCGGACGGTGCCCGCGGCTCGCAGTCTCGGTACGGCTGCAGTCGTCAGTGACGCTCCAATGCCGTCATTTTGTTGGCGCCGCCACCAAAGCGCCGTGGCTCGCCAGAGTGCCTACTCGAAAGGGGCTGGCGGGGGCTACGGACCGCTTACGTCGCCGGGCCCGTAAGATCGCTTTTGTGGCCATAGCGGACGCGACAGTAGGTGGAGGGTTCCCTACCCTCCCCGGTCGCGCGTTGGACCCTGAGTCTGCCGAGTGGGTGCGTTCGCTGACGGGCACCCCGGCCGAGCGTGAAGCGGCGGCGGCTCGGCTCCACGAGGTGCTGCTGCGGATCGCACGCCGCGAAGGCCGGCGCCGCGGCGACCTGCGGGTGACCGGAGCAGAGCTCGATGACCTGGCCCACCAGGCCGCGGCCGACGCCCTGATGGCCATCACTAACAAAGTCGGCCAGTTCCGGGGCGAGAGCAGGTTCACGACCTGGGCCTACAAGTTCGTGATCTTCGAGCTGTCGACCAAGATCGGGCGCCACTTCTGGCGCCATGCCACGGTGGCCCTGGGCACCGAGGACTGGGACCGGCTGGCGGACCGCTTCGGCCTGGACCCCGCCCGGGAGCCCGAGTGGCGGGAGCTGCTCGACGCCCTGCACCGGGCTGTGGACGAGGACCTGACGGACCATCAGCGCGAGGTGTTCGTCGCCATTTTCGTCCTTGGGGTCCCTCTCGACGCCCTGGTGGCCAAGCTGGGCTCCAACCGCAACGCCCTCTACAAGACCGTCTTCGACGCCCGACGTAAGTTGCGCTCTGCGCTCGTGGCTAACGGCCATCTGGACAACGGAAGTTCGAGGTAACAGTGAACGGACCCGAAAAGCTCGACCGCTTCCTGCTCACTGACCCTCAGGACGTGGGCTGTGAGCAGGCTATGGACCTGCTCCACGTATACGTCGAGCTAGTGGCGGCCGACCCTGCGGCGGCGGCCGAACGGTACCCGGGGATCGCGGCCCACCTGGCCGCATGCGGGCCCTGCGCAGAGGACTTCGCCGGGTTGCTGGCCGCCGTCATCGCCGAGACCAGCTAGAGCTCCGGCTAAGCCCGAGATGGTCAGTCGGGTGGTGGACAAAGCCGAGCGTCCGCTGAGCGGCTTTCTCGACCGATATCACGAAGCACACGCGATCAGGACCCCGGACGGGGAAGGGCGTGTACTTGAGCGAGATCTGGTCCATATAACGGCAGTCCTCGTCCCGACGAACTTCGATCACGTGTCCTTGGATCGCGGCCATACGGTACGGGTTAGCCATATCGGTGACCGACATCGCGACGCGCGGGTCGCGGCGCATATCTTTAGCTTTCCAAATCTCGTCAGACGTGCAGACCAGGATATAGTCATCCTCAAGACCGACCCACACGACCCAGTTACGCGGTGAGCCATCCGCTCGCAGCGTGGAAAGGTGGACATAGTTGGGGGCGTCCAAGAGCTGACGAACCTCATGTGGAATAGGAATTGCCGTCTTCGCCTTCGCTTCGCGCACGACCGGAGCCGGGGTATGACGCCAGCTCCGGGTGCGCTCGTAGAATGACCTGAATTTAGTTGGCGACGACGCCGGCGGGGGCGGCGCCGGCGGGCAGCGAGGTCGGGGAGCTGGACAGCTCGGTCAGGCTGCCGCCGTTGACGGCGAAGATGCCGACGGCGTCGATCCTGCTCTCGTCGACGTACAGGAAGCGCCCGTCGGGGCTCAGCCGGGCGTCAACGGCGCCGACGCCGCCCGTGGCGCTGACCGGGGTGCTCCCGAACAGCGTCAGAGCCCCGCTGGGGGCGATCGAGTAGCTGGAGATTTCGCCTGACCCGGTGTTCACCGTGAACAGGAACTGACCATTATGGGTGATCTCCACCCAGCACGGAGCTGTCTGCTGGTCCGGGAACGGAGAGGGCCGATCGACGACAGGGCCCCGTTGAAGAAGGAGTCGTTGAACGCCGAGATCGTCCCTGTGCCGGCACCCACGTTGTGGGCGTTGGACACAAACAGCTGGCTCGGGTTCGTCGGGCTGAACTCGCTGCCGAACGGGCCAAGGCCCTGGGCGGGGAACGGGGACCCCGGCGCGGCAGTGAGGAGCCCGTTGAAGCCAACCGTGAAGCTGTCGATCATGGACGTCCCGATGCGGGTCCCGACGAGGTTGCGGCCAAAGCTGTTGAACAGTACGTCGCCTGGCTGAGACCCAGCGGGCAGCGTGACGGTCGAGCCGGGGACCGGCTCCAGGCGGCCGTCGAAACCTAGGCGGAAGCCGGTGTAGTTGGTACCGCCAGCGCCGGAATTGGCCACGTACACCAGGTCGTCGTGGATGGCGACGCTGACCGGCAGGATGCCGCCCGAAGGCACGGGGCTGCCCACCAGCTGGAGCGAGCCGTCAAAATTGACCCGCAGTACCGAGATCTGGTTGCTGCCGGCATCGACTGCGATCAAGAAGCGACCGTCCGGTGATATCTGCAGCGCACCTTGCGATGCGAGCCCAGCGCCCGTCCCGGCGCCACCGGCGACGAACGGTGACCCGGCTTCGGGGGTCAGCGTCCCGTCCGCGTGGCGGTTAAACGCCCCGATCGTGTTCGTCCCAGCCGTGTTGTCATCTACATAGACGTGCCCGACTACCGGGGACGTATAGGTCGATGCGGAAGCGGCCCCGGGGCTGGCCGCGACTGCCGAGGCGGCCGCCGCCAGGCCCAGTAGTATTGCGACCGACCTGCCCGGTGCCATGGAACGTCGCCCTGGCCCGCCGGCGTTTATGGTGCGTGCGGTGGTCTGCCGCCACCCTCGTGACACGACCTTCATCTGCTGTCTATCCTTCTTCCGGCGTCGCCGGAGCTAGTTTGCGGCAAACGCCGCCTTACCGTTTCTTTGTTGCGAATACGCGTCGGCGGCGATTGGGTTCTTACGTCCTTCGAGCAGAAATAACTGGGGGCGGGCGATTTACCCAACGTGCTGTCCCCGCGCACCTCATAGGCCGTATAAAGAGCGCCCTGTCGAGCTCAGGCCCCTCCCGGTCAGTGATAAAAGGGTGGTACTGGTAGATAGTGAACAGGGCAAGCTGGCTGCCGAGGGCGAGCCTCACCCGCCGCACGATGAGGCGCAGTTCCTCAGTCCGCCGAAAGGCTTGTAGGCCGGCCCGGGCACGTCGGCGCACCCTCTGCCCAATTATGGGACAGGCACCCAGTCGTCTCGACCGCCTCGATGGTTTTCGCAGGGGGCCGTTCAGCTGGCCCGTTGAAAGAGAAACGAGCACAGGCACTTTGGCAAACGGCCGTCACCTAGTACCCATACCCTCCCGACGTCGTCGGTGTCGTGGCCTTAGGCTTCGATGAAGCGGAGATCAGCTTGAGGTTCGGTGTTGCGATGAAGAACCCCTGGACACCTTGACCAGTGACGTGTCCGGGGCTGTCCTCGGCGAAGGTGTAAAGGAAATGACCACTATAGGCCACTTGGTGACCACTAGCATCGGTCAAGACGGTCAGCGTACCTTTGGCCCCTGCTTCGGTCGGCGATGCCGACAGCAGCGGCGGCCACAACTAGGCGAGGCCCCCGCTGACAAAGGACTTCTTGGCTTTATCAAGCTGGTAGTAGTAAAGCGGAAGGCCGCGGGAGTTGAACAGGATGGTCTCCTTTTTTCCATCGACGGTCGCTTTGCCGGTATGCACAGTTGTCGACGCGGCGACGCTGGCGGCCCGGGCCGATGGAAGAGTGGCGGCCTGGGGTATGGGGGTTTTCGTCGGGACCGTATAAGTGGCGGCGGCGACGCTCCCAACTCCTATTGCGGAGAGTGCGACCGCTCCGCTCACGGTTATAATGGCAGCGCGGCGGAAACTCATTAGCTTTACCTCTCTTTTGTTCTTGGTTGATTCGAACCTGTCGGTTTTTTGTCGAGCGCCAACCAATAGGACGAGGGGTTACAAAGACAACTAATGCATCCTCGGCCCGCCGACAGCTCACCGCTCCTGCGAGGGGGCCGTGCCCGACGTTGGCGAGCCTGAACCCTGTTCCTAGTTGCATCCCCCCGGCCAGGGCCGACTGTAACCAGGGGCCCTATGGTTCAGGTGACATGTTCCGCGCCCGTCAGCAGGCTCGCCCGCCGGACCGCCAGCAGTCAGTCTCTAGCGGCGGCGATGCCGCTCACCTGCGATTAGTCGCGGATGTCTACACCGACTGGGAGTCTGTCTACCGGCACAATGTTGAACGCTTGTACCGGTTGATGTACGCAAGGGGCGGGAACCGCCCTGACGCCGAGGATCTGACAGCGGAGGTCTTCATGACCGCGCTGGGGCCGTGTGTCGGAGGGGGGACTTGAATGGTCACTCCCCCTTCCCAGACGGCGTCATCGTTGGCCCCGAGCTGTGGCTGCCCGAGGCGTCGTGATGGAAGCGCAAGCTGGAGAGCACACACACCCCATGGGACACTCGGGTGGCCAGGGTATATGGGAAAGCTCCGAGGGGATGTCAGCCAAATCTGCTCTTGGGCGCTGAAGCGCCGGGTGAGCGACGCTCTCTACTCGGCCATGGTCGCTGACGCCCGGCTCATGGCGGACGGCACAGGCCCGAGGGGCAAACCGGGCACGACTCTGCCGCCAGCATGGTTGGCTGGGCAGCCGGGGACGGTTCTTCCCGGAAGAGCCACTTCCGAGCCCGCCTCAGCTTATGCCGCCCCGCCCGCTCTGGCGTCGACCGAGGTTTCCCCCATCGCCGGCGCGACGGCACGTATAGACCCGAGACACAACAGCGCAGAACTAGGCTTATGCCCCTGCCCGGCGCACCTGTTGGGGTAATGCGGTGATGGTTTTCGGCACCGGGCGTGCACCCTAACCAGTTGAGCGAGCAGTGGTCAGCGGAGCTTGGCCAGTGCTTCGTTCAGCTCGAGGACGATTATATATTTGCTGCCCAGAAAACCCCACTCCGCACTGTGGGTTTCGCGAGCGATAAGCTTCTGGAGCGCCGAGCGAGCGATGCCGGTGGCCTTGGCCACCATGGGGACCTGGACGGTGGCGTCCTCGGGCGTAATGTCGGGATCTAGCCCGCTGCCCGAAGTAGTCACCAGGTCCGCGGTTGGGTCGACACCCAGCTTGTGCCAGTATTGCATGAGCTCTTTGGTGTAGTTGAGTAGAACGCTCGAGCGGGGCCCGAGGTTGGTGGCGCTGGACTCCCCGGGGACGCCATTGGCGACCAGAGGGTTGTCACCTCCCGACTGGGTCTTGGAGGCGGCATAAGGACCGGTGTCGTCGGGACGACCGTGGAACACGCAGCTGCCGAGGGGGTGCCCCGGGCACGGGGTAGCCGCCCAGTTCTGCCCGATGAGAGTTGACCCTTTGGCCGTGATGGAGCCGTCCGCCTGGCTCTTGAAGGCCAGTTGTGACAGCCCCGTACCTAAGAGGGCGTACACGAAGGTGATGACGAGGGCAGCCACGGCAAAGACAAATGAACGGCGCAGGTTTAGCAACATCTGTCGGCCTCTCTAGTACCAGTGGATAGCGACGAGGAACAGGTCGATGAGCTTTATGAAGATGAACGGCGTAATAATGCCGCCCACTCCGTAGATCAACACATTGCGGCGCAATATGGCCGCAGAAGATGCAGGCCGGAACTTCACGCCACGGAGTGCCAGCGGGATGAGGGCGACGATCACCAGGGCGTTGAAAATAATGGCCGACAGCACCGCTGATTGGGGACTGTGGAGCGACATGATGTTGAGCGCGTTGAGCTGCGGATAGGTGACTACGAACAATGCCGGGATGATGGCGAAGTATTTCGCCACGTCGTTGGCAATAGAGAAGGTCGTGAGCGACCCTCGGGTGATGAGCAGCTGCTTGCCGATCTCGACGACATCGATGAGCTTGGTCGGGTTGGAATCGAGGTCGACCATGTTCCCGGCTTCTTTGGCTGCGGTCGTACCGGTGTTCATGGCGACCCCCACGTCGGCCTGAGCCAGTGCCGGGGCGTCGTTGGTGCCGTCGCCGGTCATGGCTACGAGCTTCCCGCCCTCCTGTTCGGTCTTGATCAGGTCCATCTTCGCCTCCGGGGTGGCCTCGGCCAGGAAGTCGTCCACGCCTGCCTCTTGGGCGATAGCAGCGGCGGTGAGCGGGTTGTCGCCCGTGATCATCACGGTCCGGATCCCCATCTGGCGCATCTGGTCGAATTTGTCCCGGATACCCTGCTTCACTACGTCCTTCAACTCGATGACGCCGAGGATGTCCTTCCCGTCCGCTACCACTAAAGGTGTGCCACCCGAACGCGAGACGCTCTCGACGATGGGGTCAAGGTCGCCCGGTACGGTCCCGCCCTTCTCCTTGACCCAGCGTTTTACGGAATCGGCCGCGCCCTTGCGGATCTGCTGGCCGTCCAGGTCGAGTCCTGACATCCGGGTGATGGCCGAGAACGGGACGAACGTAGGGTTCGGGCCCAGGTCGCGTTCGCGGATCCCGAAACGGTCTTTGGCCAGCACCACGATCGAGCGCCCTTCGGGCGTCTCGTCGGCCAGGGAGGCGAGCTGGGCCGTGGCAGCCAGCTCCTGTTCAGTGTGGCCACCGACGGGGAGGAAAGCGGAGGCCTGGCGGTTGCCCAGGGTGATCGTGCCGGTCTTGTCGAGCAGCAAGGTCTGGACGTCGCCGGCGGCCTCCACGGCCCGGCCGCTCATGGCCAGGACGTTCCGTTGCACTAACCGGTCCATCCCGGCAATGCCTATGGCAGACAACAAGGCACCGATCGTGGTGGGGATGAGGCACACCAGCAGCGATACCAGGATGACGACCGACACGGGCGCGCCGGCGTACTTCCCGAAGGGTTGCAGGACGACGACGACGGGAAGGAACACGATGGTCAGCACGGCCAGCAGGATGGTGAGGGCGATCTCGTTGGGCGTCTTTTGCCGGCTGGCCCCTTCGACCAGGTTGATCATCCGGTCGAGGAAGGTCTGGCCTCGCTCCGCCGTGATCCGGACCACGATGCGGTCGGAGAGGACCTTGGTCCCCCCGGTAACGGCCGAGCGGTCCCCACCCGACTCCCGGATGACCGGCGCCGACTCACCGGTGATGGCGGACTCGTCGACCGACGCGATGCCTTCGGTGATCTCCCCGTCCGAGGGGATGATGTCGCCCGCCTCGCAGACCACGAGGTCGCCCTTGCTGAGCGCCGACGCGGGGACATTCTCTTCTGTCCCGTCGACGCCAAGGCGCCGCGCTTCGGTCTCCGAACGCATACGCCGCAGTGTCTCGGCTTGCGCCTTGCCCCGGCCCTCGGCCATGGCCTCGGCAAAGTTGGCAAAGATGACGGTGAGGAAGAGCCAAGCGGTGATGCTCCAGTCGAAGAGGCTGGGATGGGCAATGGACTCGATGAACGTCACCACCGTGCCGACCAGCACGACGAACATGACCGGGTTCTTCACCTGCACCCGCGGGTCCAGCTTCTTGAAAGAGTCGATGAGCGCGTGGCCCAGGATCTGGCGGTCGAAGAGGCTCTTGGCCTCGGCCACACCATGGGGAACCGCCGGCGGCCCCGAAGGAGCCTTTACCTGACCGGGTTTTTGGTCTTGCGCGGTACCCGGGACCTGCTCCATGTCAACCTCGCGATGAGCCATCAGAGGAACCTCCCCAGGCTGAGCACGTGCTGGAAGAGCGGTGCGATGGAGCCCATAGGCCAGAACTTGCCGTGGCTCAGCTGCTCGACGATCGGCCCCAGCGACACGGCGGGGAAGAACGTGAGGCCGCCGATGATGACGATGACACCAATGGTCAGGCCGATGAACATGGCGTTGTCAGTGCGGAACGTGCCCAGGGACGCCGGCACCACGTTCTTGGCCGCCAGCGCCCCGCCTAGGGCCAGAGCCGGGATTATGATGCCGAACCGGCCGATCAGCATGGCGATGGCGCCCCAGATGTTGTAGAACGGCGTGTTCCCGCTCAGGCCGGCCATGGCCGAACCGTTGTTGTTGCCCTGCGAGGTAAGTGCATAAAGGATCTCGCTGAAGCCGTGCGGCCCCTGGTTGAGCGGGCCGGCTCTACCGGCCGTGGTCGACACCGCGATGCCCGTGATGACGAGCACGATGACCGGCATTACGAGGGCGCCGAACCCGGCCAACTTCACTTCCCGGGCCTGGATCTTCTTCCCCAGGTACTCGGGTGTCCGGCCGATCATGAGACCGCCAATGAAGACGGCGATTATGGCGTATATCAAGATCGTGTAGATGCCACTGCCCACGCCGCCCGGGGTCACCTCCCCGAGCATCATGCCGGTCATCGGCCCGAAGCCGCCCATCGGGTTGTACGAGTCCGTTGCACTGTCGACCGCCCCGTCGGAGGTCTGGGTCATCGACACGTTGAACAGGGCGCTGCTCGTGTCGCCAAACACAACGTTTTTGCCCACCATGTTCCCCGCGGGCTGGGCGACGCCGGCAGCCTGGACGGCCGGGTTGGGCTGGTGCTCGGCGTAACTGGTGAAACCGACCCAAGTCCCGAATATGAGCACCATGGCCCCGAGCAGGGCGGCCCCGTGGCGGATGCTCCCCACCATCTTGCCAAAGGTGTAGGTCAGCGCGAAGGGGATGGAAAGGGTGAGCCAGATGAACAAAACATTTGTCAGCGCCGTTGGGTTCTGGAGGGGGTGGGCCAAGTCGACGTTGAAGAACCCACCACCGTTGGTCCCGAGCTGCATGATGGCGGCCATAAACCCGGCGGGGCCACGGGCGATGGTCTGGGTGACGCCGTTCAGCGTGTTGTGAATGGTCACCGGGCCGGCCAGGGTCTGCACGGCGCCTTGGCTGACGACCACGATGCCGGCGATAAATGCGATCGGGACGAGGATGTAGAGGATGCAGCGGGTCATGTCGACCCAGAAGTTCCCGATCGTGGGGGAGTTCTTGCGGGAGAACCCGCGGACCATGGCGATGGCGACGGCGATGCCGACAGCGGCGCTGACGAACTGTTGCACCGTCAGGGCGCCGATCTGGGAGAAGTACGACATGGTCGTCTCCCCGGCGTAGTTCTGCCAGTTGGTGTTGGTAAGGAACGAGACGGCCGTGTTGAAGCTGAGCGCCGGCGTCACCGCCCCTAAGTGCTGGGGGTTGAGCGGCAGCGACCCCTGGATGCGAATAATGAGGTAGGTGAACGCCAGCGAGACGGCTGAGAAAATGACCACCGAGCTGGCGTAGCGTTGCCAAGACTGCTCGTGCTCCGGGTTCGTGCCGACCAGGCGGTAGAAGGGCCGCTCAGCCCAGGAGAGGAACTGTACGCGGCCCTCGAACACGCCGGCCATGTACGACCCCAGGAACCGCCAGGCCAGGCCCAGCGTGACCACCAAAAGCGCGATGGTGAGCGCGAAGCCCATCTAGAACCACTCGGGCTTGAACAGGGCGACGCCTACGTAAATGAAGACGAGGATCGACACAGCCAGGAGGATCCCCTCTGACGCGCTCATACGCGCTCCAGTCCCTTGATCAGGGCGAGCATCGCCAGGGCGAACACGACTATTCCCAGCACTACGAGAAAATCAGCCATGCCCGCATGTTGGCCCTGTGCGTTCTGAACAGGATCTTAAAAGGGAAGAGAAGTTCTTAATAAAACCTAAAACAGGCCCACCACCGCTGGCGGTCTACGAGCCGCGGAGAACAAGGCATCGTCGTGCGCCGTGATGAGGGTGCGTGACGGCGTTACGCATCTGTCAGCGATGTTCGGTTAGTTGTCAGGGACCGCGAGCGGGTGGCCGGGCCGGCTCCGGCTGGGGCGTTCGAATGGCGGCCCGGGCGCGGGCGGTCCGGACTGAACGGCTCAGCGTGTCGATGTCATAGGCGCCCGCGTGTCGCTGGCCGTTGACGAAAAAGCTTGGCGTGCCGGCAACACCGCTCAGGTCGGCACTCTCAACGTCAGCCGCCACCCGGTCGCTCCAGGTGTGCGCCCGCAATTCTCGTGTAAACCGCTCGACGTCGAGGCCCAGCTGCCGCGCGTAGCGGACCATGTCCTCTGGCGCGAGATTGGCCTGATGGTCGAGCAGAACGTCGTGCATAGGCCAAAAGGCTCCCTGTGCCGCGGCGGCCTCAGACGCTTCGGCGGCCAGCTGGGCCCGGGGGTGCACGTCGCTCAGCGGCAAGTGACGCCACACGTAGCGGAGGTCCCCGAAGCCGGCCAGCAGCTCACGGACGACCGGTTCGGCTTGGCCGCAGTACGGGCACTCGAAGTCGCCGTACTCTACGAGAGTTACCGGTGCGCCCGCCGGGCCGCGGATATGGTCACGTCCCGGGTCGATGGGCTCGGCGAGGTCGACGATCACCTCTGACCTACCGAGAAGTGCCCGTACCCGTAAACCTTTCGGGAACCGGCTAGTTACGAAGACGACCAACCAAGTCGCCAGTGCCGACCAAAGCGCGGCCGTGAGCACGCCGATCTTGGCCTCTTCGAGCTGGGCCCCCTGAAGGCGAGCGCAGCGATCAACAACGGGACGGTGAACCCGATCCCGGCCAGCGTCCCTCCGCAGACGACAGACGCCCATCCCACCGGCGGGCGCAGCCGCCCCCGGGTCAATTTGGGGACGAGGGCCGAAATGAACGTGACCCCAAAAGGCTTACCGACGCTGTAGCCGACGAAAATGCCCAGGGTTACCGGTGAGGTGAAGGCGCGGGAAAGGAGGCTGGCGTCCACCGGGATACCGGCGTTGGCTAGGCCGAAGAGCGGCACGACCAGGTAACTGGTCCACGGGAGGTACAGCTGTTCCAACCTGACGTTGGGCGATAGCGCC
This sequence comes from uncultured Acidimicrobiaceae bacterium, assembly GCA_963749305.1. Taxonomy (GTDB): domain Bacteria; phylum Actinomycetota; class Acidimicrobiia; order Acidimicrobiales; family Palsa-688; genus Fen-671. The sequence goes on along the minus strand of CAVVMN010000003.1, from coordinate 277,130 downwards.
GATCGCAGGCCGGCGCGCGCCGAGCGGGCCAGTTCAGGAGTGGGTTGCTCACGGAACTCGATGAACAGGCTCGAGGCGCGCTCGAGGTCGGGGCGGGCAACCGGGGCGGCGTAAGCCACCAGGCCGGCGCCGAGCCCGACCACAACGGGGTCGACCCCGGACTTCGACATGGCTACCCAGGCGGCGACGCCCAGGGCGAAGTACACCAACCCGTAGCGGACGCGCAGCCTGACCGCCACCAGTACGAGGGCGAACAAGCCGCCAGCGACCAGCAGCGGGACGACGTGCACGCTCCTCGTATAGGCCGTGGCAATCACGACCACGCCAACTATGTCGTCCACGACGGTCACGGTGAGGACAAAAGCCCGCAACCGTTCCGGGACGCGGTGGCCAAGAAGGGCAAGCAAACCCAACGCGAATGCCGTATCGGTCGACATCGCCACCCCCCAGCCCTGGGCCGACGGCCTCCCGGCGTTGATCGCCAGGTACAACCCAATGGCGGCGGTCATCCCCCCGACGCCTGCCAGCACCGGGAGCACGGCCCGCGTCCGTTCCCGGAACTCGCCGATGTCGATCTCCCGACGGGCCTCCAGGCCGACGACGAGGAAAAAGAAGCTCATCAGGCCGCTGTTGACCCAGGTCCGCAGGTCCATCGACAGCACGAAATGCCCGAGCACCACGGAAAGCTCGGTACTCCAGACGTGCGTGTAGGAAGACAGGTCGATGTTGGCCCACGCCAACGCGGCCAGGGCGGCCCCGAGAAGGAAGACGCCACCACCCGCTTCGGTGGATAAGAAACGGCGCAACGGGGTGTCGCGTCGCGACCACAGGGTGCGCCCGGCGCTCTCCGGTGGCTGAGGTTCGGGCAGATGCACGCTGCGCCCATCTGCTCCCGTGCTGTCTTGGTCGTCCGTCCGGTCGGGAGCCACCACCCCGCACGCTACGGCGAAGGTCTAGAAGCTAGCCACGTCCCACAGTCTCCCGGCTCGGCCCGCGTAGCTTATGTCGCCGATGGCGACCAGGTCGGGCCCTTCGTCAGCGTGCTCGGCTTCTTTCCTGCTGGCGCGGGTAGCCTCGGATGGCGTGAACCCGACGGGCGGCCCGCATCCGCGAGTTCCAGCTAAGAGAGCCCGGCGAGGACAGACAGTGAGCAGCGGCGGTGGGGACCGGTCCGGCCCGAAGAGCGAATGGCAGCCAACTATGTCCTGCGCGGCACCATCAAGTCGGTAGCCGCCCTCATGGCCCAAGGGGACCTCGACGAGGACACGCCGGCCGCCTGGAGGCTTCTCTTCGCCGAGATGCTCAGGGTGGTCCAGGCGGTCCACGACGCCCACTTGGTGCGCTCGGAATCCCAGCAGGCTGGCCGCCTGGCCGACGAGGCACGGAAGGCCCTGGACAACGTGAGGGCGCGCCTCGGGTCGCTGGAAGCACTCCGGGCCGAGCTCCCCGCGGTGGTCGAGGCTGCCCAGCGGGAGGCGAGACGGGGAGAGGGAGAGGCTGCGAAGCGTCGGCGTCGCCAAGCGGACAAAGGCGGGCTTCGGCCAGAGCATTTCGCCGGGACGACGGCGAGGCTGGCACCGGCGAAGCGGTCATCGGAAGTGGGGCGGTGAACCACGCCAAGCTACTCTGGCCGGCGCGCACGCCTCGTCGTCCGCCCTCTTTCGTCGACGCGGGGCATGGATCCCCCCGGCTCGCCCGTGGCGAGGTGGCGTGTCAGTGCCCTGTCACGGGCCGGGCAACCGTCGCCGCCTAGATTGACGAACATGGCTGTAGCCGGTCCTACGTCCTCGGGCGGTGTCATCGCCGCCCAGCTCAGGCGGGCTTCGGGGCGGTAGCCAGGAGCATGATGGCCACTACTAGCAGCGCGCCGGCTACGCCAGCGAGGCCGTAGCGGATGGCCCGGTAGGCGAAATGGCTCCCGATGCCGGCGAGGAAAAGGACGGTGGCCAGGTAGACGGTGGTGCGGACGTAGTCGTCGGCGTTGGACCCCGCCTTCTCCCCGGCCGCGTAGTCGACCGTGGCTTGCGCATTGAGCTTGGCCGCCTTCGCCTTTTGGGGCTGGTGGTACTGAGGCATGTAGGTCGGCCCGGGCGGGGCGGCCGGGTTGGTTTCGGGGCCGGTCGCCAGCCACGCTCTAAATGCGGCGTCGAGGTTCGCGGTGAACCGGTTCTCGGCGATGGCCATAGCCGAGCGGTTCCCCCCGACATAGGCCGTGAACCAGTCGTTGAACGTCGTGGCGTCAAAGTTGAGGGCGTTGACGGCGTCGAGGCTGGCCGCGTTGGCCTCGGCCCGGTCGGCGCCCGCCCTGGCCAGGAGGAGCGAAGACTCCGTCGACCACTTGGCGGCGGCGTAACCCGACCATGCCGCCAATACCGCTACGAAGGCCAGCATGGCCGCCTCGAACATGGAGATCGTCCGGTTTAGCCGCTTCTCACGCCGTTCGTCCCGCTCGACGTCTTCTTTTAGCCCGTCACCCGCTCCGCCGGGGAGTTCCTTGTGCGCATCGCTGATAACGTCACTATACATTAGTTGCAATAAGCAAGGATATGAGGTCAAGGCGTGCCTGAGCACGTAGTCGACGACAAGACGGTGGACGCGGTGCTGACGGCCAGCCGGGCCCTGGTGGCGGTAGCCACCGCATCGCTGGGGGCGGCGGCCGAGGACACTACCATCGCCCAGTACCGGGCCCTGGTCGTGGTGGCGTCCCGGGGCCCGCAACGCATGGTGGACCTGGCCGGGGCGCTCGACGTCACGGCGTCGACGGCGGGGCGGATGTGCGACCGGCTGGCCCGCAAGGGCCTCGTCCGCCGGCACCGGGCCCGGGCCGACCGCCGGGTGGTCCAGGTCTCGATCACCCCGGCGGGCCGGCAGGTGGTGGACCAGGCCACCGCCCGCCGGCGGGTGCTGCTGGCCGCCATCTTGGCCAAGCTGCCACCCGGCCAGCAGTTGGCCGTGGCCGCTGCCCTGGAGTCGTTCGCCGCCGTCGCCGGCGAGATCCCCGACAGCGAATGGCCGGAGGGCCCAGCGGGAGGTGTGCCGGCATCGTCGCCGGGGACGGAGGCAGAGCTCGTTCGGGCCAGCAGCCCGCAGGGACGTCCGTGACCGCCCAGGCGGTGGCGGGTACCCGGCCGGAAACGCGGTTGTGGGCCGGGAGGGCCGCCGGCTGGCTGCGCGGCTCGCGAGGCGGGCTGTTCGGGGTGGCGCTGGTGGTGGGGGCCGGGTCGGGGTTGGGCGCCGTCGGGTTCCGGTACCTGGTCTACTTTTTTACCTGGGCCGCCACCGGCCACGTCCAGTTCGGCCAGCAGGGCCGCGTCCCCAGCGCTCATTTCCCCTGGCTGGGCCTGGGTTTCTTCGTGGTGGCCCCGGTGGTCGGTGGGCTCATTTACGGCCCGCTGATCTACCGGTTCGCCCGGGAGGCCCGCGGTCACGGGGTGCCCGAGGTGATGGTGGCGGTGGCCGAGAACGGGGGGCGCATCCGCCCCCAGGTCGCCGTGGTCAAGGCCACGGCCTCGGCCCTGTGCATCGGCGCCGGCGGGTCGGTCGGCCGGGAGGGCCGATCGTGCAGATCGGCTCGGCGCTGGCCTCGAGCCTAGGGCAGCTGGTCCGCATGCCCGAGAACCGGCTGCGGGTCCTGGTGGCCTGCGGCGCCGCCGGCGGTATCGCGGCCACGTTCAACGCCCCCATCACGGGCGTGTTTTTCGGGGTCGAGGTCATCCTGCGGGAGTTCTCCATCGAGGCCATCTTCACCGTCATGCTCTCGGCCATGGTGGCCGACGTGGTCAGCCAGCAGTTCCTTGGCGCCGCCCCCTTCCTGTCCGGCTTCCCCTCCGGGATCGCCCTGCACCACGTCCGCAACTATCTGCTCATTGCTCTGCTGGCGGTGGTGGCGGCCCTGCTCGGGCTGGCGTTCAAGAACGTGCTGTACAAGACCGAGGACGTCTGCGACCGGCTCTGGGCGCACCGGCCGGAATGGCCCGGCCGGCCGTGGGCGGGGTCGCCCTCGGCCTGCTGCTGCTGGCTGTGCCCCAGCTGTACGGCGTCGGCTACCCGGTCATGTACAAGGCCGTGGCTGGCAGCTACGCCCTGTGGTTCCTGGTCGTGCTGGTCTTCACCAAGATGGTCGCCACCAGCCTGACTATCGGGATCGGGGGTTCGGGGGGCGTGTTCGCCCCGTCGCTTTTCATCGGCGCTACCTCCGGCATGGCCTTCGGCGAGGTCGTCAACCACCTGTTCGGCCCGGGCGCCGGCCAGCCCGCCCTGTACGCCGTCGTCGCCATGGGGGCGGTGTTCACGTCCGCCGCCCGCGCCCCGCTGACGTCGTTGGCCAGCGTGGTGGAGATGACCGGCGACTACACGCTCACCCTGCCGGTGATGCTGGCCGTGGCCATCGCCACCGTCGTCTCCCGGGCCCTCAGCTACGGCACCATCTACACCACCAAGTTGTTGCGGCGCGGCATCGACATCGACCACGCCCCGTCCGCCGACCCCTTCGAGAAGCTCACGGCCGCCGACGCCATGCGCCCTTTCCAGTTGCCACTGGCGGCTGACCCCGGGCCACCTGGGCCGCACGGCGGCCCGGACGAGGACGGGGCGGTGCTACCCGGGCCCGTCACCCACCAGGGTGCCCCTCAGGTCCTGTTCGCCAATGAGCCCCTGGCCCAAGCCGTGCGCCAGCTGGTGAACTACGGCCGCGATGGCCTCCCGGTGATGTCCATTGACGGGCAACAAGTGGAGGGCTGGCTCACCAGCCCGAACGTGCTGCAGGCCATCGCTCGCCAGATGGCGACCGCCCTGGCCGCCGCCACGCCTCCGGCGCACCTGGCCGCTGGATGGGCCGTGGCCGACCAACAGCCGGCTCCCGACGACGCGCCTGTCCCGCTACGCGGCTACCGGGTCGTGGAGGTCACCATCGGCGACGGCTCGCCCGCCGTCGGCCACACACTGGGCGAGACCACCTGGCCGCCAGGCTGGGCCCCGGTCTCGGTCCTGGACGACCACACGCTGCGCGACCCCGACCCGGGCGTCACCCTCAACCCCGGCGACCGCGTCAACCTGCTTGTCCCGGTGACGGCGGGCCCGGCCTCCAGGTCCCACCCGACGGGCCGAACCCAGCCCGGCCTGTCCCACGACGGTCCCGCGCCCCCGACCAGCGAACGACAGTGACGCCCGGCGCCAGACAGCGAGCCCGTTAGCTCGGGCCCCGCAAGAGCAAGCGAATGGGGGGGTGACAAACCGGCGCCCGAAGTCGTCGACGACGTCCTCGCATAAGCGGGCAGTCACGTGCAGGGTGATGGTCTGGGCCAGGCTCAGGTCGGGCGTCCCGGCCCAAGGTGTACCGCTGGCATCGGAGAGCCGGGAAGCCTGGTCGGCGCAGTGCTTGTTCGCACGAAGGTGCCGACATGCGCCGCGGCGGTGCCCATTCTGTACATACCGAGGTTGGGTTGTCTCTCGGTGCCGGGCACGTCCCCCACGGATGGCTTAGGTACCGATGGCGATGGGGTTTTCTCTCGTTGCCTTCGTCGTTGGCGCCGTCGTTAGCCTGGCCACGAGCTGGGTCCTTGTATCCCGCCTGGAGCGAGTGGGCGAACGGCTGGGGCTTTCTGAAGCTCTGCTCGGGATGGCGGCGGCGTTGGCGGCCGACGCTCCCGAGATCACCGCCTCGGTCACAGCGCTCCTCCACCACCAACAGGCGGTGGGGGCGGGCGTAGTAGTCGGGTCGAACGTCTTCAACCTGGCCGCCCTACTGGGCCTGGGCGCCGTCGTGTCGGGGGGGAAAGTGCTGCACCGTTGGTCTGGCTCGGTGGCGCGGTGGCCATGGCCGTCTCGCTCGTTTGTCTGTTGGCTGTGGCGGGCCTCGCTTCTGCTGAGGTTGGCCTCCTGGTCGCCCTCGTTGTCCTCGTCCCCTACATCGTGCTCTTGGGTACCCGGCACGGGCTACTCGGTCGACTCAACCTGCCGCCTCGATGGTTTGGAGTGGCTTGCCTCGGCCGTCGTCGAGGAAGAAGTCGAGCTCGAGGTGGCCATACACCCCAGTGCGGGACGAGCACCGACACGTATGTCGTTCTCGCGGCACTAATGACGGTGTAGGGGCGAGCGTCGCCATGGAGCAAGGCGCCACTTCGCTCGGGGCCCACTACGGCGTAGCCGACATCGTGGTCGGGCACTCGTCCTGGCCGCGGTCACCAGCTTGCCCAACGCCGTGGCGGCCGTCTTCTTAGCCCGCAGGGGCCGCGGCGCGGCGGCGCTGAGCACGGCCCTCAATTCCAACACGGTCAACGTGGTCGCCGGGTTGCTCGTACCGGCGGCGGTGCTCGGCTTGGCCAAGCCATCGGCCTCGGGGCTCCTGATCGGCGGCTGGTACGTAGGGATTACCGCCTTGACACTGCTGTTGGCCTACCTGGGCCGAGGCCTTCGGCGTTCGTCCGGTTGGCTCATCATCGCCGCATACGTGCTGTTCGTCTGTGCAGCTGTTCGGCTGGCACGCCTGGGAGGCGGCCCAGGGGAAGGACACGATCACCCTGGCGCACGCAAAAGCCGGGCTCAAGGCCGCCCGGGCCGAGCTGGCAGGCCAGTACGAAACCACCTGGACCCGCCTGCGGCCCCAAGAGCGCGACTACCTGGCCGCCGTGGCCAGCCTGGCCGGCACCGGCGGCGCCGGGGTAGAAGAAGTGGCCAAGGTGCTCGGCAAAGAACCGAAACAATTGGCCGTGGCCCGCGACCGGCTCTTGCACAAGCACGGGCTCTTGGAGGTACCGGAGCGGGCCCAGGTCCGCTTCGTCGACGCCGAGATGGCCGCGTGGGTGGCGGAGCGCCCCGACGGCTCTTCGATTACCACGACTGTGCAGAGGGGGCCGGCGCGCTCGGCCGGTCAGGGCCGTGGCCGGCCCGCCAGCTCGCCCTCTCAGGACGTGCAGCTGTCCGGGCGCCGCCGGCCGAGCGCCGAACGGCCCCGGGGCCCGAGCGCTGACGCCGCGGGCTCCTGTCCCGACGCTCCGCTGACGGTCCGGGCCACCCGCCCATGATGACCAGCAGCGGCGCCAAGAGATGCCTACGACGAAAGCTAAAAATAGCTAACCTCTTGAAAGGGGCGGACTACATGCGCTAACGTAACTCTTACGGGCAAGTGGTTGAAGAACACTAATCATGGCTAACCCTCCAAACCTGTTGAGGCCCGACGGGCGACTTGATGAGCTGGTCCTGGTCGTCCTCCCTTGGTCAGACGACGTCCTCGACAAGCTGGGCTTTGACGCTCGCCCGCCCGCAGTAAGCAGCCATCTTGCCGGTCAGCACTTTCGGGGAGACATTACGAGATGAGACGGACAGAGGGATCGCAGATGATAACGCGAGCAGGTCCGAGTTCCCACTCAACACAGGGCGGCCGCATAAAACCGGAGAGCAAACTCGACCCTAAAACGACAGTGTCTTCAAGCGAACCTGACCCCAACTCAAGTGGTGCTCTCCTGGATTACGAGGGGGCCGCCCATTATCTCTGTACTACGCCGCGGCATGTAAGGGAGTTATGGGCAAAGCGCCACGTAGCGGCCGTCAAGGTGGGGCGGCGCGTACGGTTCACTCAAGCGGACCTGGACTCTTTTATAGCGACCAACAGGGTCAACACCCCGCGGTGAGTTTGGTTACGGGGGCTCGAAGGGCCAAGTGGTGGAGAGTGCCGGGCGACGGTGCTCTGTCGGCCTCAGCGTCTACCGGGACCGGCTCGACGGCGCCGAGAGGCAGGCGCTCAAGCACGTTAGTGCCGCTATCTTCCGAACGTCACAAGCGCCGGCTGCCCACCATCAGCCGCCTCTCGACCATGACCTCGGCCGACCTGTAACCCCTGACGCCATCGCTAACAGGAAAATTATGTAGGTCCGAAGCCAGCCTTTTGTTCATCAAGCGGTGCCGTCCGGCCAAACAGGCGCCAATATGCCCAAGCCGTCACCGCGATCGGCCTCTTTGTGTCGACGGCTGCTGCGGCGAATCGCCGACCGGCAGCGATCTAAATCCGCCGGCGCCCGGGTGTGACGGCGGCGGCTACCACGGCCGTTTTCGCGATTGGAGCGGGCCCCGGTGTGACGGCCTTTGCGACTACCGCCGTTTTCGCGACGGGGTGCCCAATGACACCGACTCGTCCAACGCGTGCTGGTCTAACTGCCATTTTCAGTCTCCTCCGGTCGCAGTTGCTTCGTCTGCCTCGATCGAGGCGATGATGGCCTGGATAGGGATCCGTCCGTTGGCGATCAGTTGGCCACCCGAACGACGCGCTGCCGACGCGAAAGGCGCCGCCCACAGGTTCTCCCAGATGAGCACCCCGGCAGTGCTTCCCGGTTCCATAGCAGCCGCGAGTTTTTCGACGTCTTCTTCCGCTAGCAGCTCGGCAAGTTGGGCCTCAATCGCCTGGAGCTCTCCGAGCTCAGGGACATCGGAGAGCTCCATGGCGTCGACGGTACCGTCGGCGTCCTTGGTCAGGATGAGCACGTCGATCACACGGATGGTCCCGGCGTCCACCAACGCTCGCAATTCCGAGACCATCTCGCCGGTAAAGTTGCTCGCTCCCGCCGGGAACTCGACGACGAGGTAGTCGACCGGACCTAGTTCATCCAGGTTTACATCAGTCATATTAAATCCGTTCGTTTGGCCAACCGACGGTCTGGTGGCGCGCGGCGCCCACGCTAGCACTTGCCTCCCGTCACGCCGGTCCTCGAACGACCACCATCCACGACCGTCGAAACGCCAGGGGTTAGGCAAGCTTGCCGCCTCGTTGGACATAGCCTGCGCCGTCGGCGACCCGCTTGTCGCTCGCCTCATATCAGCCCAAGACCACCCAGGTAAGCAACAATTCGGAGGCGGCATTCTCGTGCGGTGAGCCCAACTGCTTCTTGCGGGTTTCCGTTCGGGGACGGGGGCGCGGAGAGCCATGGAAGCGTCGAGCGCCGAGCCTGTGCTCGCTTGATCGACGGGTCCTTTTTGATCTCCTCAGCCCAGTGCCTGAACACGAAGTCGAACTGGGGGGGCAGGGGCTGCTCCACCCACAAGGTGCCGTCGTTGTCGAACGTGGCGATCCGGTCGGCCGGCGGGACGAAGTCGGGACCGTCGGTCGTGGCGCGTTCAACGAAGTTGACGATCGCCCCCTTTGCCTTTCCGTCGTTCCAGCTCGCAAGCACGGTGTCACTCATAACCTCTCCCTTCGACTCGCACTTCGTCGGTAGCACGGGCCTCTGACAAGTGAGCGTGGCCCTGACAGCACCTCGCACGCATTGGCTGAGGGACCACCCCGGGATGGCTCACTACAAACCACCCAACGCCATCGGCAAGAACTCCAGGACAGGGCTCGTGACAGCGGCGGGTTGTTGCGATTGCGGGTAGTGGCCAGCGTCGGCGACCATCACCACCCGCGCATGGAGGGCCCCGGCGATCCATTCGGCCTCCGCTTTGGGATCCGGAAAATCGGGATCCTGCTCCCCCATCACGACGAGAACGGGCGTCGCCACTTCGCCAAGCCGGCTCTCGGCCTCCCGGTGGCTCGTCCGGGTCGTGAGAGAGAAGGCCTTGGCGTGGCCCGGCTTGTGGAGGCTGGCCACGATCTCGCTCCTGTGCTGGTCGAAGTCGATGGGTCGGTGACCGGCATACAGCTTGGGCAGGTAGGCCTTCCAGGAGGCAGCGACCCACGGCCGTGCCAAAAGGAGGCGGAGGAGCATTCGCTGTAGTGGACCTCCTTTCCCGTCGCGCACGAACGGCCCACGAGGACGAGACGCGAAACAAGCTCGGGCCGGTCGGCTGCGGCGAGCACGGCGGCACCGGCGCCCATGGAGTTGCCCACGACCGCGGCTGGGCCGCCCAGTTCCTCCACGAGAGCGACGATGTCGCCGGCCGTGTCCACGTCGCCGTAGCTGGCGAAGCTCGCGTCGCTGTCGCCGTGGCCCCGCAGGTCGGTCCACGCCACCCGAAAGCCGGCGTCGACAATAGAGGGGGCAAGAAACCGGTACGTGCCACGGAGGTCGCCCATGCCGGGGACAAGTACGACCAGAGGCCCGGCTCCGGTCACTTCAAAAGGCGACGCGGCCCCCGGGTCGGGTGAGGTACCGCATTTCCTGCACGTGAGTCGTCTCGTTTGATGCCACGGCTTGAGCCTCCTGATTGATCGCGGGATGTTCGTAGACGGGAGAGGAAAACGTCAGTTGGTATGGGGGCCTCCGACAGGGCCACGCTCGACCTGTGCGCAGACCCGACCGGTCTCGGGGTTCCCGGACCGCGGGTACCGGCCAGTCGTGTGATATGGCCAATATCCGCGGTCCTGGCGGAGAAAATCAGCCGGTGCTGGCTCCGCCTGCTCCCTGCAGGGTCTGGTAGACCGATCCGGCCAGGTCGCTCAGGTGGTCGTTGTCGGTCGAACTGTTGACCGCGAGGGCGATGATCGTGCCGGAGCGGGGAAAGTACATCTGCAGGACCCGGGCGCCCAAGGCCTGGCCTTGGTAGTACCAGAAAGGCCCAGTCTCAGGGGAGGTTTGTTGTGCTACGCCGAGCCCGTAGCCGGACGGGTCAGCGACGGTGGTGCCGCCGATGGGCTGGCCCGTGGCCACCGACACCAGGGACTCGAGCTGTTGTTGCTGGCGGGCGGGCAGGAGCCTTCCCTGGTAGAGGTCACGGTCCCAGGTGGTCATGTCGGCCAGTGAGCTGACGATCCCCCCGGCCGCCTGCGCCCAGGTCAGGGCCAAGGGTGGCATGGGCTTGCCCATCAGCGACGGCACCTCGCCAGCGATGTAGAAGTACCCGGCCGGCACCCGGCCGGCGTCGGCCGCCGGACAGGTGTAGGGCGCCAGGCACGTGGTGCGCAACCCCAGTGGCGTAACGATCCGTTTCCTGAGCTGGTCGGCGTAGGAGTCGCGGGTGACCTTCTCGATGATCATCTGCGCCAGGATGTAATCGGTGTTGGTGTAGTGGTACCCGGCTGGCCCGAGGGGGAGGCCGGCGACGTAGGAGACCAGACGGGCGGCGGTGAAGCGGGTGTCCTGGTTCGCCGCGAACGCAATGGCGAAGGCCGGCTGGTAAAGGTAGTCCGGGATGCGGCTGGTCATGTCGAGGAGCTGGCGGACCGTGATGTGCCGCCAGGCCGGGTACTGCGGCAGCCATGTACCGATCTGGTCGCTGATGGACAACTTGCCCTCGGCTTCGAGCTGGAGGATGATCACCGCCGTGAAAGCCTTGGTGTTGCTGCCGATCTGCCACAGCGCGCCGGCCGGTACCGGCGGCCCGCCGTTGTAGCGGGTGGTCCCGGTGGCCATGCTGATGGGTGGCCTGGAGCCGGCGAAGGTGACTCGCAGCGACACCGCCGAAATATGCTCAGGAGTGCGCCGGTCGGCCAGGTAGCGGTTGAGGTCACCGCCCAGCGCCGCCGCTAAGGTGGCACTGCTCCGGCCGGGTTGGCTGGCTGAGGCGCTGGTGGCGCTGAACGACAGCGTCCCAGCCGCGAGCAAGGCGCATGTCGCCGCCGCCGCAGCCAGTTTGTCCCGGATCCGCTTCGGCGAGTTCGTTTGGGAGAATTGCATCGGAGTTCCTTCCTCGGTGTCGTAGTCGTTAAGGTGCGGTAGTCGTCAAGGCTGCTTTGGATGGCGGTTTCGGCTTGGGGTGGTCATACGTCCCGATGGGCGACCCGCAGGGCCGCCGCCCCGAGGGCGACGATGGCGTAGACGCACAGGACCAGGACTGCTGTTCCCGGGCTCAGCAGCCCGGCTGAGTGGTGGACCGTCACGGCCGCCTGGACGGCGATCCCGGGCACGTACTGGCGCAGACCAACCGGGAGCATCTGGCCGAGGATGGCTCCCCCGAGGATGAGCAGCGCCAGTGCGGTGACCGCCCCGGCCGTGTGCCGGATGACTCCGGCGAGGCCGACACCGACGATGGTGACCAGGCTGGCGGCCACGGCACCGAAGATAAGGGCCTGAAGGGTACCCGGATGGCTGAGTGCGACCTGGACGTGCTTGCCGGAGAGGATGCGCTGGCCGAGCTCGAAGCTGACGACATCGCACACCAGGGCCAGCGGGAAGACAAAGGCGGCCGCCGTGGCGGCCTTGGCCGCCAGTACCAGCCGGCGGGCGGGCATCGCCGTGAAGGTGGCCCGGACCATCCCGGTCGTGTACTCGGCGGCCACCGACCGCACGCCGAGGGCACCCAGGATGACGACCGCCACCCATAGCCCGGTTAGCGAGGTGCTGGTGGGGTCGAACGCCTGGCGCTGCTGGGCGCTCATAGTGGCCCATGAGCTGGCTTGGACGGCGGTCGCAAGGGCAGAAAAGCCGATGGCCGCCACCACGGTCATGGCGACTGTGCGCCACGTGGAGGGAAGGGTGCGGAGCTTGGTCCACTCCGCCTTGAGGGCCCGGCGGGCGGCGGTGGCCTGCACAGAGCGCACTGGTGAGCTCGGGTAGGTGGTAGCGGTCATGTCAGATTCCTTTCGTGGCGCCGGTCAGCTGGCCGGCGTGGTACTCGGTTTCATCTCGGGTCAGGTCGAAAAATGCCTCTTCGAGCGATGCCCCCTGGACGGCCAGCTCGTAGAGGGTTATGCCGTGGGCGGAGGCCACCCCGCCGATCTCCGCCGTGCCCAGGCCGGAAACGACCAGGGCGCCGTCCGTACTGAGCTCGACGGTGGCGCCCCGGAGGGCTAAGGCGTCGGCCAGTTCTCTCGGCTCCAGCGCCCGAGCCCGGACGGTGGCGGTTGAGTGCCCGTTGACAAACTCCTCGGTGCTGGCATCGGCCATGATGCGGCCCCTGCCGATGACGAGCAGATGGTCAGCCGTCTGGGCCATCTCGCTCATGAGATGGCTCGAGAGGAACACGGTGCGGCCTTCGGCTGCGAGCGACTTCATGAGGTTGCGGATCCACAAGATGCCGTCGGGGTCGAGGCCATTGATGGGCTCGTCGAACATCACCGTGTGGGGGTCGCCGAGCAGGGCCGCGGCTATCCCGAGGCGCTGGCTCATCCCGAGTGAGAAGGTCCCCACCCGCCTTCCGGCTACGTCACTGAGCCCGACGATGTCGAGCACGTGGCTGACGCGGTGGCGGGCGATGCCGTTGCTGTCGGCCAACCACCTGAGATGGTTGGCGGCACTGCGGCCACCGACGATGGCCTTGGCATCGAGCAGCGCGCCCACCGATCTGAGCGGGTCGGTCAATTGAGCGTAGGGTTTGCCGTCGATGAGGATTGAGCCCGAGTTGGGGGCGTCCAGGCCCAGGACCATACGCATGGTGGTGGACTTGCCGGCCCCGTTGGGGCCGAGGAAGCCGGTCACCCGGCCGGGCTGGACGACGAAGGAGACGTCGTCAACCGCAATCGTCTTGCCGTAGCGCTTGGTGAGGTGCTTTGCCTCGATCATTTCTTTTCCTTCCTGTTGTTTGGGTGGTGCTCGGGGGGGCCGTCTGGGAACAAAGCCTGCGCTTCGGGGCTGAGGCGGCACTGCCGTGGCGCTGAGGTGCGCACGCCGGCGCATATCAGCGGGGGGACAAGCCGCCTTTCGGGGCAGCCACGTCATAAGGGTCGTACGGTGGAGATCGTGGAAGTCCGGTTGCTGGGCCAGCTAGAAGCCGTCGAAGGGGGTGCAGTACTCCCGGTCCGCGGCGCCAAGCAGCGGGCTCTGCTGACGATCCTCGCTCTCCAACGAGGCCAGCCGGTGAGCGCCGACCGGCTCATCGACGCGCTCTGGGGTGACGGAGAGGCGGCCAACCCGGCCAACGCCCTGCAGGCCCAGATCGGCCAGCTGCGTCGCACCCTCGGAGCGACGGCGATCGTCACCTCCGAGGCCGGGTATGCCCTCGGTATCGCCCCGGACGACCTCGACGCAGCCCGCTTTGAGCAGTTGGTCGCCGAGGGAAGGCGCCTGCTCGCGGAGGGGGAGACGGTCCTCGCGTCATCCGCTCTGGGTGAAGCGCTCCGGCTGCGGCGGGGGGAGCCGCTGGCCGAGTTTGCCTACGCCGACTTCGCGAACGGAGAACGAGCACATCTCGAGGAGCTGACCCTGGTGGCCATCGAGGCCCGGGCCGAAACCGACCTGGCGCTGGGCCGCCACGGGGAGCTTGTCGACGAACTGGAGACGCTGTGCCGCCAGCACCCACTGCGCGAGCACCTGTGGGAACTGCTTATTCTCGCCCTGTACGGGGCCGGACGTCAGGCCGAGGCATTGCGCGCCTACGGCGACGCCCGCGCCCACTTGATTGACGAGCTGGGGCTCGAGCCGGGCCCAGCCTTGCGGGAGCTCGAAGCCCGGGTCTTGGCCCAGGACCCCTCGCTCGCGCTCGCCGGCCCGGCGCCCGTGCGGGAGGCTACGACGCCCAGGGCAGCTGGCAACCTAAGGGCCCCGATGGGCCGCTTCATCGGCCGGGGCCCGGAGATCGAGCAGGTGTGCGAGGCCGTCCGGGCCTGCCGGCTCGTCACTTTGACCGGGCCTGGCGGGGCTGGCAAGACCCGACTGGCGGTCGAGGCGGCCGCCGTCCTAGCCGAAGAGCATAGGGACGGCGCTTGGTTGGTCGAGCTCGCCGGGGTCACCGATCCCGCCGGCGTGGCCGCGGCGGCGGCTGCCACCCTGGGTGCGTCCCCGTCCGTCCCCGGGTGGCCTCTGCTGCCAGGGTCACCGGCCGAGGTCGTGGCGCGACAATTGGCCGGCCGGTCCCTGGTAGTTGTCATCGACAACTGCGAACAGGTCGTCGACGCGGCGGCGGCCCTGGTCGACGCCCTGGTCGGAGAGGTTCCCGGCCTCCGGGTCATCACCACCAGCCGTGAGGCGCTGGGCGTCCCCGGCGAGGTGTTGGTGCCGGTGGGTGCATTGCCGCTGCCAGCTGCCGTCGAGCTGTTCATCGATCACGCCCGGGCGGTCCGACCTGGGTTCGCACCCGACGACCGCACCATCCAGCTCGTGGAGGACATTTGTCGGCGGTTAGACGGGCTGCCCCTGGCCGTTGAGCTGGCCGCCGCTCGTCTGCGGGCGCTGACCGTCGCCACCGTCGCGGAACGCCTCGACGACCGCTTCCGGCTCCTCACCCGGGGCGCCCGTACCGCCCCGCCCCGTCAACAGACCCTGCGGGCAGTGGTGGACTGGAGCTACGAGCTGCTCTTCGAGGACGAACGCCGTCTGTTTGCTCGACTCTCGGTCTTCGTGGGCGGGTGCGAGCTCACCGCGGTCGAGGCTGTTTGTGCCGACGAGCGGGTACCGACCGGTGAGGTCTTCGACGTCATGAGCCGACTGGTCGACAAGTCCCTCGTGACTGCCCCCGTTGGTGACGACGCGCGCTTCACCCAGCTCCAAACCCTGTGGGAGTACGGCCGGGACCGCCTCGAGGAGTCCCACGAAGCTGACGCTGTTCGCGCCAACCACGCGACTTACTACCTGCAAATGGCCGTCGAGGCCTATCAACGCCTGCGAGGTAACACGGGCCCGGTATGGCGGGACCGCTTGAGCTCGGAGTCCCGCAACTTGAGGGCGGCGCTCGACTGGTACATAGCAGCGGGTGACCCCGATGCGGCGTTGTCGTTGGCGTCGGGGATCGCCTGGCTGTGGTTCATCAACGGCAACTTCGCCGAAGGGGCCCGCTGGCTGGGTGACGCCCTGCGCGCTGAAGGCGAGCGCCGACCCCAAGTGGCGGCGACGGCAAAGGCCTGGCATGGCTATTGCCTAGGCATGTCCTCGGGCCCTGCGGCAGGCGTCCTTGAGTGCGAAGAGGCTGTCGCCGCCTTGAGGCCCGCGGCCGACCCGCTCCGGTTGGCAGAAGCGCTGGAGCTGTGGGCCGCAGTCCTCGCTTTCAGCAACCACTTCGATCAGTCACTCCAAGCCCTGCACGAGGCGAAGGAACTGCTCGACAAGCTCGAAAACGGTTGGCTCCTGGCGACGCACGACCTTGTCGTCGCTTGGGTCTTGCTGTACCTGGGCCGACTGGACGACGCTGAGCCGGCCGCCCGCTCGAGCCTCGAACGATTTGACCAAGAAGGAGAGGTGCTTTTGGTCGTCTCTCCGCTAAACGTCCTGGCCAGGATCGCCGAGGCCCGAGGTGACCTCCACGGCGCTTCAGTGGCGTACGAAGCGGTCATCGAGCGGTGCCGGGCCACCGGACAGGCCCTTGAGGTGCCGTTCATCCTGGTGGCTTTGGCGACACTGCGGGCCAGGCAAGGCGACGACAACGCGGCCGACGGCCTTTACGCGGAAGCGATCGGCTGCTGCTTCAACCCCTGGCTGTCGTCCGACGCCATGGTTGGCCAGGCCGCGGTTGCCCGTCGTCTCGGAGACCTGGTCCGAGCGCGGTCCTTGCTCGATGAAGCCGGGCGCCACTACCCCTATGTCGACTTCCCCGCCGGGCCGCCCCGCGTCCTCGCCGGCCTCGCATGGTGGGCGCTCGCCTCCGGCCAACCAGACGACGCCGCTGTCTTCGCCGCCCGCGCTGCCCAAGGTGCATCGGCCAGCGGCGACCCGGCCACGCTTGTCCTCGCCGAGACCGCCGTGGCCGCAGTCCAGGCGACCGTCCAGCCGACGCCCGACAACATCGGCACGATTGTTGCTCTGGCCACGAGGCGGGCTCAGGCGACGGCGTACGGCTCTCTTACCGATGGGCCCGATCTAGCCGCCCTCGCCGCCCGCCTGGACGTGACGAGCTCCTGAGCGGTCGTCCTGCTCTCTTGGTCCCGCAGCGTCCCGCCGAGCCAATAGAAGCCGGCCGCCTCGGTAGTGTTCGCCCGGAGTTGACCTCAGCACCACGTCAGTGCCACCTCAGGCACGGCGAGCACCCTGGCACTCATGCAGACGACACCGGGCGGTCCCCCCGCCCACCCCGTCCACCGGGCCAGACCGGAACCCGCGGTCGAGGTCCATGGCCGCGTAGTGACCACCAACCAGCAGGCGGCGGCGTGTTACCGCGAAGCTCGAGCGCGCCGCCGACTGGGACAACGCCATCGTGGCGTTGCGGCTGGCAGTGGCCGCCGACGCCGCCTTTGCCGTAGCGGTTGCAGATCTCGCCGCCGTGACCGAGGCGCTGAGCACCCCACCCGACAGCCAGCAGATGAGCTGGGAACGCCACCACATAGAAGTGGTTGGTACCGCGTCGACCGGCGACGTCAACCGGGCCTTAGACCTGCTGCGCGAACATCTCGCCAGCGTGGGCTGTGACCCCCTCGCCTTCCGTATCGTCGCTCACCTCAGTTGCCCCATGGGCAACAGCGACGACCTCGATGACATCGCCGGCCGCCTTCCCGCCTGCCACGCCACCCCGTGGTAGCGGTCAACCGAGCCGAGGTGGCCGAATGGTCGGGGTCCGACGAAGGGCGCCGCTTTCTAACCGCGTCCAGCGATGGCTGGTGTGCGGCAAGCGTGGCTAGCGGCACCGACCCCGCCGAGGCCCGGGCTGCCGCCAACCGCACCGCCGCGTTCTACACGGGCATGCCTGAGCCCGCCTCCGGCAGCGACCAGCACGGCTGACCGGCCCGTGCGTGCCGGAAGCTCCCCCGGCTTCCTGTCACATTCTGCCGCTGCGGTTGGTCTCTATGGTGACGGGCGGGAGCCCGCCGGCGTGAACACACTTGGCCATCACCAGGCGGCCAGATAGGAAGAGGAGAGCACGAATGTCTCAAGTGACGGCGACGTCCCGCAGCGCCCGTATAACCAACCCGGCAGTCCTGTTCCCGGACGCGACCAAGGCCGTTCAAGCTTTGGTCAAGAGCATCCAGGACTCAGGTGCTGCTCCTCGCTCCGTGCTCGAGCTGGTACACCTGCGCGCCAGTCAGGTCAACGGTTGCAGCTTCTGCGTCAATATGGCTTTGCACGGCGGCGAAAAGTCGAAAGAGGAGGCTGATCGCCTCTTTATGGTGTCGGCTTGGCGGGAAGCGCCTAACTTTACCGACGCCGAGCGAGCGGCGCTGGCCCTGACCGAGGCGGTGACGCGGTTGGCCGACCAATCGGACCCTGTACCCGACGAGATCTGGGAGGAAGCGGCGCGGCACTTCGACGAAAGGGCGCTGGGTGCCTTGGTGCTCTGGATCGGCACCACCAACCTGTTCAACCGTGTCAACGTGACGACGCGCCAACCCGCCGGTTCATGGGGCTGAGCCGTCCTTTGGACGGCCCGTCCGCATCGCCGTCAGCGCAAACTGTCATCGACCTCCTTCCTTATCGACGGGTGAGGGCGCTCTGGCGGTCGGGATAGCCGCGGATGTCCACGATTTGGGCGCCTTCAGCAGTGAAGACCTGGTAGACGTGCTGGGGTGGTGCCGGTCGGGCGCCTTCGGCCGGCAGCGCCACGGCGAGCCCCAGTACGACGGCGTTGCCGTCGACCTCCACGCTTTCCACTTTGGTTGTGGTCCCAGCGGCCAAGAGCCCCCGGTACCAATCCAGGACCTCAGCGCTGTTTTGGCAGACCTGAGTCCACTTGACCTCAGGGTGCAGTAGCGACCCTAAGAGGTCGAGGTCGATGTCGCGATAGGCGGCTTCGAGGTGTCGGGCGATATCGGCCATGACACCTGTACCGATCGAACCAGGCACCTCAATCAGGTCGTTGGGCTGTTGTTCGGTCGGTTCGTCGGGGGTAATCCCGTAGCGCCGCAAGAGGTCGATGACATCCTCGCTCGGCGGCTTCCCTGAGAACCAAACACCCTCTCGAGAGGCGCCCGCCTCTATTAGCAATTTCACCGTCGCAACCCAGTCGCCCGCAGTGCCCTCCTGCGCACCGCTGCCGACTGTGGCGGACGCCAACGGAGTGCTATCGAACCTGTCGTCGCGAGCATCGATGTCGGCCCCTGCGTCGAGGAGCAGGCGGACAGCCTCCACCTTCCCGTTGAAGGCGGCGGTGTGCAGCGGCTGTTCCCCAAAACCATTGCGCGTGTGGGGAGAAAAGCCGAGACGTAGCATGAACTCCACTGTCTCAGTGGGGCGAGAACCCACGGCATCGAACATCACGGCCTGGTCCTGGTCGGTCAACCGGTTTTGCAGATCTGGATGGCTGGCGAGCAGCCCCTCGACTGCATGACGGTCGGCGTTGAGGCAAGCACCGACGTACCGGTCTATTTCGTTTCCGTCATCGACGGCGCCGGCGGCTCTCAACCGGGCAACGACGTCGTCTCGGCCCGCCCGCATCGCCAGGCGCAGGGCGGACATGCCGTCTGAATCTTTGGCCCGGGGGTCCGCGCCGGCGTCCAGGAGGGCGACGACAACCGGAAGGGAGGCGTCGGAGGCGGCTTCGGGGAGGGCTTCCGTGGCGGCGTCCACCTTTCCGCCACCATCCGCTTCGTGCGCCTCGAGGAGGAGCGACATCGCAACGGCATCGTTGTGGTACACCGCGGCGCCCATGGCCCACGTGCGGGCCACCCGGGCGCCGTGGCCGAGTAGTAGCTGGAGGCAGATGTGGTCACGATGACCGACTGCCTCTGCAATCGGCTGGCCCGGGTCGGGGTTTGCACCGGCGTCGAGCAGTACCCGGGTGATGTACGGGTTGTTGACCTCCACGGAACCCTTCAAGGCTGAGCGGTACCGCAGCCGACCACCATCGTTGGTGTTCGGGCTCGCCCCGGCGTCGAGCAAAATGCGTACCACCTGGGCCAGCCTGGGGGCGCGGTCCGGCTCGATTTGGTGCCAGCAGGAGTAGCAGGCGTAGAGAAGCGGCGGCCAGCCGCGTTCGTCGTCGATGACCACCGCTGCTCCGGCGTCCAGGGCCAATATGTCTTGTACGGCCTCGACGTCACCTAGCACGGTGGCCGCCAACAACCCTCGACTAGCGATACTCGGGTTGGCCCGGACGATCTCGCTGGCTTGGCGCTTAAGACCGCTCACGGAAGCGGTCAATAACGCGGAGACCTCTTGCCGCGAAGCCGCGTCGGCGCCGATACCGGCTTTTAGCTTGGGCCAGCTGGAGTAACCCAGCTCGCGCGCCACGACTAGCTGGGCGGCGGCCAAAGTCACTTCGCCTTGACCGACCGATGGCTGGCGGGTGGATGGGCGATGGCGGGCGAAGCGCTCCAAAGCATCGGGGTCGCCCTGCCGAGCGGCGTCGCGCAGCTCTTTGGCCTGGCGGCGTAGTTGGTTGATATCCGGACGCTCGGGAACTGGATAAGACATGGCGTCTCCCTCCTTAGCCTGCGGTCCGCTGCTCAGGCCGAGGAAGAGGCCACAGCCACACATTCGTACTGACTCGGAGGTGGACTCAGTCCTTCCCGCCGGCCCGGCGGCACCCTCCTGGCGCAACGCCAATGTTAGTGGCAGAACCCCACCATGCGGCAGCCCGTCTCGGGCCTCAACGTTACGACCCGGCGCCCTCTCCACGGGAGACAAAAGTGGCGCAGACACAATGCTTCTTCGTTTTTTGGGCGAAATGCTGGCCGTGTCTATTCGGTTTATTAGGCGCCCACGATGGCATTTGCAAAACAACCAGTTATACGGGAGGGGGCAAACGTCGATAAGGATAAGTGCCCCGGGAAATGGGCGGACCTCAGGTTGCCGCTGCGGTGGCGGCGGCTGCGGTCGCTGCCGTGGTGGCCCAGGTGGGCCGGATGGCCAGCTCGTCGGCCGGCTTTGGCCGGCAGATGCAGTAGCCCTGGGCGAAGTCGCAGCCGAGGCCGGCAAGGAGGTCAAGCGTGTCCTCGTCCTCGATACCCTCGGCCACGATCCGAAGTCCCATAGCGTGACCCAGCTCGATCGTCGACCTGAGAAGTTCGAGGTCGCGCTCGGCCTCTCCGCCGGCCAGACGGGCGACGAAATACCGGTCGAGCTTGAGCTCCCGGACCGGGAGGCTGCTCAGGTAGGCCAGCGACGTGACCCCGGCACCGAAGTCATCGATCGAGACGACGATCCCCATGTCCCTGAGCTCCTGGATCACCTGTCGCGAGCGCTCGAAATCAGTGATGACACAGCTTTCCGTGATCTCCAGGACCAGCGCGTCAGCGGGAAGGTTCTGACGTTCGAGCTCTGCGCAGACGAGGTCAACAAACCCCGGCTCGATGAGATTGGACGGCGAAACGTTCACGGCCACAGTGATCAACCTGCCCTCGGTCCTCCAGCGCGCGCACTGTTCTGTTGCGCTGCGCACCACCCACCGGGTCACGGCTTCCATCAGCCCGGCTTCCTCGACCAGAGGGAGGAACTTGGCCGGTGCGAGGAGCCCCAGCCGGGGGTGCTCCCAACGCAAAAGGGCCTCGACGGCCAGGACTTCTCGAGTTCGCAGGTCGAGCTGGGGCTGGTAGTGGAGCGTTAGCCCGCCCTGGTCCAAGGCTGACCGAAGCTCCTCGAGCAACCGCATTTGGTCCCATTCGTCCAGGCTCTGCTGGTAGCTGGCGAACGGTGTCCCGCTGAGCTTCGCCCGGTACATGGCCACGTCTGCGCACCACATCAACCCGGCGGCGTCGGTCGCGTCAGTGGGAGCGGTAGCGATGCCGATGCTCGCACCGATCGTTGTGCTGACCACCTCGAGCAGGAAAGGCTCGCTCAGGCAGTCCGTCACCCGCTGCGCCACCTCCTCGGCATAGTGAGAGCCAGCGCCAATGAGGACTACGGCGAACTCGTCGCCACCGATCCTGGCGATCAGGTCCGTCTCCCGCAGCGAGCTCGAGAGCCTCGACGCCAGCTGTCGGAGCAGCTCATCGCCGGCCGGATGACCGAAGGAGTCGTTGATCTCCTTGAAGTGGTCCAGGTCCACGAACAAGAACGCCAGCCTGTGGTCCTCGCCCGGCTCTTGGCCAAAAAGGAAGTAGTCGTCCAGCACTTGGAAGAGGTGTCGCCGGTTGGGCACACCGGTCAGCTCGTCGGTCATCGACTGCCGGCGGCGCTCTTCGCTGAGCGTCTGCATAAGACGGACGGAGATGGCCAGCCTGGTCCCCACCACAACAAGTGTGGCGGTGGCCAGGGCAATCGCCACTCGCTCCACAGTGTGAAAACTGGCGATGAACAGGATTATGAGGGCGCCGGTAGCGGACACGTTGGGCAGGACGAAGCCGGGAGGCCGTTCGGGCAGGAGCGGGTTGGCCCGCTGGTCCCGGACCCATACCGCGATAGACATCACGACGATCGCCGCAGGCCAGGCGATGGCGTTCAACGTCGAGCCGATCCGGGAGGCGCCAAAGGACTGCTGAAGCAAGTTCGAGGTGTCGCCAAGGACGTTGAGGAACAGACCTGCGGCCAGGAGCACCCATGGCGCCTTGCTGCGACCAGAGAGCACGGCGAAGCCACCGACCACCAGGCCCAGAAGGAGCACGTCACCGACGGGGTAGGCGAGGTTCGTCACTGTTCCGAGGACGTCTCTCCCGCTGGACTGCAGGACGCTGCGGAAGGCGAAGGCGGCACACACCGCCGCCGCCCCGAGGCCGGCGATGACACCGTCCAGCCAGTTGGTGACCGTCATCCCCCGCACCTCGCCCCGAACAAAGAGCATCACGGCTATATAGGCGAGCGGGTAAAAGGCGAGGTAGAAGACGTCCGCCAATGACGGCGAAGGAGGTCTGGCGCCTCCGAGGGACTGGACAGTAATGACCACGTCGCCCAGGCTCCAGCTCAGTACGGCGGCCCCGAGGACGAAGGCGGCTGCCCGACCCCGACGCTCGACGAACCCCCTGGTCAGGCACATCGCACTGGCGGTCAGCTCGACCCCGCAGACCAGCCAGCCGTCTAACCAGGGGACATATTGGCCATCAGGCCTGGCCCATAACGAGATCAGGTAGCCGCCCAGCAGGAGGCCGAGCACCGCATAGAAGGCCCTTAGGAAAGGGCCTCGGGTAAAGAAGCCACCAGCGCGGTCGTCGAGGGACGCGAACCGACGATCTGGCAGAGGAACCACACTGTTTGGGATCGGCCCAAGGAGGATGAGACTTGACCCCTCAGCTTCCAGATCAGCAGGGCAACGCGGCCTCTCTCACGCCCCCTTTCTCTCGGGTCGCGGAGGGCGGCCCCGCCGTGGCATAGGGGATGCCTTCGTGGGCAGCCGTCCTGCTTCACGAAGTGATTCCCGCAGGAGGAGCTCTATCTGGGCCGTCGTGCTTCGGAGCTCGTCCCCGGCCCATCGGGCCAAGGCGTCGTATACCAGCGAGTCCATCCGGATCAGTACGTTCTTACGTTCTGCCACGGCGAGACGTCCCCTCGTATTTTCTGGTCGACCGATCCGGCGGCGCCGATCGTCGGCTGGTGGCCTTGTTGACTGCCATACCAATATAGTGATATCACCTTTTTTTTGTGAGTGCGTGGCCCCTCCCGGGAGCCTCAGCCCGTCGCCGTGTGGGTAGGCGTCGAACCGCCAGGGCCGAGGATATCGAAGCCGTCGGGAGTGTTCAGGAGCCCTGCGGCGGTGCCAGGCGTCGCGGTGTCACCGTACTGCCAGACCAGCGCGCCGGTTTGCGGGTCGATAGCGACCATGCGGTCGTTGTAGTCGTCGTTCAACAAGAACACGCCTGAGGGTAAAAGCTCGACCAATGAGGGGTGATTGAGTTCACCGGGCCCGGACGCCGGCTGATAACGATAGAGGATCTGCCCCTCTCGGTTGAACTCAACGATCCCTCCAGGGCTCTCATAATCAGCCACGAGGTACTGGTCGGGCCGATCTTCTGGGGGTCGGAGGGGTAGCCGATGGGTAGCTGTACGGTCCAGACGAGCCTGCCCCTCGTCGTGTACTCGTCAATCCAGCTGCCATTGATTTCCGACACGAGCAGGTTCCCGTCAGACAGCGGCGTGTCACCATTGGGTGAGCCCACTGCGTTAGGCGGGTCGTGAGTGCAATTGCCGGGCGTGCCGATCTGGTCGAGGACAGTCTTGGTCCCGGGATCCAGCACAAGGACCCGGCAGTTCATCGGGTCCGCGACGGTGATGTCGCCGTTGCGGAGCAGGTAGGCATCGTCGGGGTTGTTCAGGTAACCCGGGGCCGCCCCCGGGGTTCGCGGGTGACCGTAGGAAAATAGGATCCGACCGGACGGGAACCCGATTTCAACTATCGTGTCGTTCTCTTCCTGGTTCGAGATAATCGCCGTGCCGTGACGGATAAAGAAGGCATCGTCGGGGAAATAGAAACCTCCGGGCGGAGGTGGAGCGTTCGGTGAGGGGTACGTCCAGGTCACTTTGCCGGTGTCATCAATCAGGAGAAGACGGTCGTTGCCGCGGTCGGCCACCAGCAATTTGGAGCCATAAAATGGAGAACCGGCCCCCGGCGACCCGGCCACACCGAAGTTGGGGTTGGCCCTCACTACCTGGGCGCTGGCGCTGGGGGCACCGCCGGTGGTCTCGCCCCCGACAATGAGCATCCGGCCGGCGCTAACCGTCGCACCCGCATTGGAGACGGCCACGGCCAACGAGCCAGCTCGAAGGAATGAACCGCTGGCGCGGTCAAAGGCGAACACATCGTTGACTGGCGCCTGACGAGCAGAACCTGTCAGCCCACCGGCTATGTAGACCACGCCGTCCAGCACACCGGCCGCCGCCCCCGACAGCGGCATAGGAAGATGGCCGAGAAGCTTGTCCGTCCCGGCTCGAGGATTGACCACCTGCACAATGTCGACGGGACGCCCAACGGAGGTTTCACCGCCGAAGATGTAAATCAGCCCATCAAAGGCGACAACGGCGGGGTAACGGACAGGCACCAAAAGCGTGGCTACTTTTTTGAAGCTGACCCCGTTAGTCGTAGCCAGGACCCCGGGGTCGAGCAACGGGCCGTTGTAACCCCCGACAACATAAGCAGTGCCGCCAATAGCAACGGCAGCGCCATCGGCCCTCGGCACTGGCAGCGACCCCAAGATTTGTGAAGATCCCGTGTGAGAGACGTCCTGAGTTATCGCGCCGGGCGCATTCGTGCCTCCGCCGAAAATGATGACCTGGTCGCCGACGACTGTCGCAGCCGCGTCGTGCGTGGGGTAGGCCAGGTCCCCGATCTGAGCAAGCCGCCCCGTGCTGGTGTTCAGGTGGAACGTCCCGCCGACGGATGACCCATTGGCACCAATACCGCCCGCGACGATCAGGTCGCTGGTACCCACCTGAGGCAAAAGCACTTCCCGGCTGACCGGCGCCGGGAGCTGCCAGGAGAACAGCCCGGCCTCGACGGCCGGCATACCGACCGCCACACCTTGGGCCGCCACACCTCGGGCCGCCACACCTCGGGCCGCCACACCTCGGGCCGGGGCCGGCGGCGCCGAGTACTTGTCGACCTGCGGGGACCCAGGTGTTGATGCAATTACGGCAATAACAATGGCGACGACGAAGATCCCCACGGTCGCGGTGAGCCAACCGGGTGGCACCCAACCAGCCGCACGGCCACTTTTCCGAGCGGCGGTCGAGCGTCTCCTTTGCGCCTCGGCTGTGCGACGTCTGCTTGGTCTGCCCGTCTCTACTTCCGAACCCGGCCAGCCGTCCCGAACTGTCACCCTCCCGACCGGCCGAACATTAAAGAGATCTCCGGAAGGCACCGCCGTGGCGGTTCGGGGTGTAGTGCCGCCCACTCGCTGTTGGCGGAGGGTCGGTCACCATTTCATGTTGTGGACGACGGCCTTACGGCAAGCTGAACAAGCTGGTAACCGGTCAGGTTTCGCTGCCGGGTGGGCAACTTGCCATTGCAAGACTTGGCTTTCGGGCGAAAACAAGATGGTTGGCCCTGCGTGCACGACACGTTTTTGGCCCGGCTCTAAGGCAATCATCGCAATACCTCCCTATAGACGATAGCCATTACTATGACCACGGACGGGAATTTGCTCGGGCCTATCGTCGTCATCGGGGTGCACCACTCACGTTCGGTGGCTTCGTCTCGATCGCACTCGGATAATTTCTCTTACGTCACCGATCTTCGTGCCGGAATATAGAGGCCAGAAAAGCGGGAAACGGAGAGGTCCCGTCATCTTTGCTTAATGGTGCGGATGTAAAGATGAACGTTATGCGGGCATCCGTCTCCCACGCTGAGCACCGCTGAGGGGCCCGGCCTTGTGCGCATGATCTTGCCCTGGGTGCGTCCGGGGTCTGCGTCGGCGCACGCAGCGCGGGTGGCGGCCATCGCCGCCTTACTTACCGCCGTGCTCTACCTGGGGATCATAGTCCCTTTTGACGTCCTCGATGCCAGGCACCTTGTGGCACAAGTCGACGCTCGCGTGACGCACAGGCTAAACAAAATTGCCTCGCTCGGCGACCACGGCGCACCACCACATGGCCGCCTGTCGAACGACGACGATGTCGACACCGCGCCCATTGTGATTTGGCAAGCAGGTTCAGAGGGCCCCGCTCTGCCAGTCACCCCGGGTGCCTTCCCGTTGCCGGCCGACGCGTGGTCCCGCACGGGGGGCGCAACCAGTGCGGTCACCCGCGGCGGTAATTTCCGGCTTATACCCAAGAGGGCCGGCAACGGCTGGCTCGTGGCCGGCGAGAGCCTGGCCGAAACTCAACACATTGAGGCCGTTGTCGGGAGAGCTGAGCTTATCGCCGGCCCGGTGCTGGTTCTGGCCATGTTCGGCGGGGCGCTTGCCATTGGGCTCATGGCCTCGCGCCCTTTGGAGCAAGCCCGGCGCCGCCAGCTCGAATTCACCGCGGACGCGTCTCATGAGCTGCGGACTCCTGTCACTGTGATAGAAGCAGAATCGGCACTCGCTTTGAGCTCGGACCGTGATGGCAACAGTTACCGCACGACCCTGCGCCGGATAGGCACCGAGGGGAAGCGGTTGCGGCACATTGTCGAAGATCTCTTGTTCCTGGCCCGCTTCGATGCCAAACCTGCCGTCCCCGTTGACGAGCTTGTCGACCTAGTCACCTTGGCCGGCGCTAGCGTGCAGCGGTTCGCCGCCGTGGCGGAGTCAAAAAGTACCCAGCTTTCTTTGTTTACCACCGGAGCGGACGCCCTTATCGAGGCGCCTCCCGAATGGGTTGACCGTCTTTTTGGCGTCCTGATCGATAATGCTTGTCGCTATGCCGGCGACGGCGGGTCCGTCACTGTAACCGTGAGCTCGAGTGCGAAATTGGTCACTCTGGCGGTCCAAGATAGCGGCCCCGGGATCCCGCCCGAGCAACGGCCATTCCTGTTCGACAGGTTCCATCGGGGTAGCAACGGAGGTGAGGGGGCCGGTCTTGGCTTGGCGATCGCGGACGCTGTGGTCCGCTCGACGGACGGAAAGTGGCGAGTGGGGGACGGCATGAGTGGCGGCGCCCACATAGAGGTCTCATGGCGCAGGTTGTACGCGCGGGACAATTTTTCCGCGAGGCATCATCGGCGACGGGCGGAGAGGCCGCAGGACGTTCCACTGGACCTCCCACAACTGCAGGATCAATGAAAAAAAGGCTGAAGGAACCAGGAGTTCGCCCGTCCCATTAGCAGCACGCCGAGAGGTGCGCCAAGGGCCATGCTGGCCGCCACCGCCCACTGGCGCCAACGTGCCCCGGCAATATCCGCGTGCGCCCTGCTGAGCCAGTCGAGCGGAGCTAGGCGGGCCGTTTCCACAATGTGCCCGATGACGTGGACGGTCATCGCCGCGAACCATAGTATAAAGCTAGCTTTGTGCAACAGGAGCATCGGCTGGCGGAGGCTAGCGTCAACGAACATAAGAGCAATCCCGCTGCCTAGAACAGTAAGGGTCGTAACGACCACAAGGGGACCGAAGATTCGCAGCACCACGGGCGGGGGCCTTTCCGTCGATAGGCCGGTGACCCCCGGTAGTAGCAGACGAACCGGTAAAAGGTGCTGCCCATTTTCAACAGCACCGGTGGGACCAGTGCGGTCCCGATCAACACGTGAAGCCAAAGCAGGGAATGCAACCGCAGCAGGGTGGCCTTCGGCGCCGAGCAGAACGAGCAGCACGGCAGCTGTCATGGCCGTCAGTCGAGCATTCGACTCCACGCCTTCGTCGCTCTTCATCCGCCCGGCGCCGGACGCGCCATCATTGGCCCGCCGGCCCAGGAGGCACTCACTCTCTTACCTTAAGTAGCCAGCCTTACGCCGCCATTACAGGGTCTTGAGCGACCAGCTAGTTCCGGCCCGCTCTAGCCGGCCCCGCTGCCGGGCAGAAGCACCTCGAAGAAGTCGCGTGCTTCCCAAACGGGGGGGAGGTAACGGTCAGCTGACCGTTGCATCTCCGGGTAAAGCTTTGAGCCTGTCAGTTGCGAGGGATGTCCGGCCGCATGAGAGTAGAAATTAAAGGTTACCCACTCCGGGTTGATGTCGAGCGTCATCGCCCGCACGGCGCCCGCCCGCTGCAGGGACTCGGCCAGCGATCTGGCCGTGAGCGCCGGTCCCGCCACGTAAACGAGCGCCCCTTCCGCCGTTACACCGATGCCGCTCCGCGGCACGACGTACCCGCCCCCGAGCGTGTAACCCCAGATGGCGTTGTCGGTGTACGTCGCCGACGGGGCGAGTTGACCGTGGTCGACCAACAACACCACATTCTGAAGCACGGCCTCCACACTTGGGGACATACTGACGTCTGTGCCCCAATCTCCGATATTGACCTGCCCGTTTTTGTAGATAACAAAAGACGCGGCACCCGGGACCGGCGCAACTCCCCATCTTCCCTCGAGGTAGATGCCTCCCCTGGCATCGCTGAAACGAAACCCGCCGTTGAACGCAGCCACCAGGTATGGGAGTTCCGCAGCCGTCACATACGGCGGGTGCGTCCACGTGCCTCCGGGTTCGGTAGAACCGGGAACGAGCTCGGTGTGCAAAAGCTTGGCGTCTATCCACACTGCGGAGGTGATCTGGCTGGTGTAGATGTCGTCAGCTCGGAACTGGGCCACGTACATGGCCGGAACGCCGTGCACCAGAGGGCCTGTGGGCAGCCACTTTCCTTCTCCGGCCAGCGCCGGGTGCACCACGAGAGGGAGCGGTGTAGGCGGCGGGAGCCCGGGGCGCGGCGGCGCGGTGGTGGTCGTGGGTCGCGTTGCCGGCTTGCCGGCAGGCGTAGCTCGTCGAGGGTCGGTAGTGCCCGATGCCAGTCCCATCGTCACGGGTACTTTGTTCAAACCCTTTGGCCGGCCGCCTTTGGCCGGCGCCACTGCTGAGTAATACAACTCTTCGAAGTGTTGGGCCAAGAGCCCGGCGTGGTGAGCACGTAGCCAATCGGCCCATTTGGCCTCGAAGCTCACGTTCCCGGTCGAAACGGCGGCACCGACAAGCGAAACTCCCAGCAGCACTACCAGGAGAGCTGGGATAACAAGCAGTGTGCGCCAACGAAGGGCTCGGCGCCGCCGCCTCCTGACAACTCGGCGGGGTCGCCGGGGCCGGTGATGTGCCCCCACTGTTACCCGGTCGGGGCGCCGGCCGGGTGCCGCTTTGTGGCCCAGTCAACACGCTTCTTAAGGTATTTGACACCCGCGTTGCGGCTATCTTTCGAAGGACGGTCCTGGCGGGCCTTCGAGGGGTGGTCTTGGCGGACATCAGCGACTGGCATCAGCTCTGCGGTCTTATGCGCAGCAACAGATGAACGGATGGGCACGACCTTCTTAGATGCCATGCGCCATGATGTGCATGCCAGCCTTGCGCCAGCATGAACTGGCGCAACATGGCCGCTCGCCCTACCGTCGTTGTGTAGGGAGAGCTCATGGCGTACCGGACAGGAGTTAGCGAAACCACCGAAGAGCGCCTCCGCGTATCTCTGCTTCAAGTGGCGTTGGCGGCCTTACTTTGCGCTTGCTTCGTTTCGGCAAACCTCGCCGGCATCGCCGCCCCGGCAGCGGCAGGAGCTCTTGCCACTACCGCTGGCAACTCACCGCTGACGGTATCGGGGACGATCTCGTATTCGTTTTCCTACTCCGTACCCGGGCCATGCCCGAGCTGTCGCACCTCGGAGAGCCTTGAGGTCACCATGACGGTGGCCGGCAAAGCCGTGGGCACCAGTTCGGGGAACTCCGCTTCTAACTGGGACAACCCTGACGTCTACCATTGCGCCCTGGCGGCCAGGGCGGGTGGCAAGTGTTTTTGGGCCCCACTGGCCGTCAAAGGTGCGAGCGTTCGCTACGACTTCGCCGCTCAGGTGGCCGTCCCACATGGATGCGATGCTCGGGCCTCCGCCACCGGTACAAAAGAGGCAGTGTCAGCCGCTTTTCCGTTAGGGCTCGATGTTGTTTTCAACCCGGCCGGTGCCAGCGGAGCTCGAGGCCCGCAGGTTGGGGCGGCTCCTGTGCCCGTCTTTGGACCGGCAGGCCTTCCCCCCGCCCACGGTTATCGCGTCAGTGGCAACATAGCCGTTGAAATGGCCTTGACTTACGTCAACAAGGCGGCCGCTTTAGCTTGCGGCATACAATTGCCCACGAACACGTGGGATCTCCCGATTGCTTTCGAAGGCTCGTACCGTCCGGGGAACACCACAATACGGGGGTCCGCAACCTACTCGGGCCTCGGCCCCCCGAAGCTGACCTGGGACCTGGCACTGAAGCCAACAGGGTTGGCCATCACGAGCCCGGCCGCCAGCTCCACTATTGCCCTTACCGATGGCAATTACCTCTCGCCGCAGCCGGGCCGGACCAAAGCGCACCTGAGAGCCGCGAGTTGACGGTGAAAGGGACGGACACTTCCCCAGGAGCTTCGGTGGTCAGGATAGGCGCGTTGTCCACCCCTGTCGCCCGCGATGGGACCTGGAGCCTGCGAGTACCTGTCGCTGGCCCCGGGACCATAACGGTGAGCGTTGAAGACAACGCCGGCGCCACGACTGACGAAACGATCACTCTCATCGACCTGGTGATCAGTTCCCCGACTGAAGGAGCTGTGCTCCCTATCACAAGCGTCCCGGCCATGCCGGCCCTGGGTGCGGTAGCCAGCATCGAGGATTACCCGGGCAACGTGGCGGCTGTCACTTTCAACTGGTCGCTCAGCATGCGGGGACAGTACAGGGACCGTTGTGGGCACAACCCGGACGCGTCGTGCGGGCAATGGTACGCGTACAACAACAATGTCGCGTCGGGCGCAACGACGGGTCGTGCGCCCTGGGCGGGCGACTTCACCACTCTTGAGGGTGGCTTTGGGCGCCTGAACGTGTCGGCCATCGTTCCCGGCGTGCTCGACGAGCCGGTCCAGTCCGAACCGAGGTGGTTAGACATCCCGGGTACTAACCCCAGCATTAGTGCCATTAAGGCCTACGTCTCGGCACAGGGCCCCGCCAATGCATCTGTCGAAGACGAGCTCTTCTGCCACGAAAGCCGGTTTGTTCAATTCAACCCATCTCCCGAGCCTCGAGAACCGGCGTCAACCGCCGTGCCGCACGATATCGGCGAGAACCCGGCCGCGTTGCGACCTTTGTTTGGCGCTCAATATGCGGGGATCGGAATAGCTCAAAAAGACCCCTCCAGCTTTCCCCTGCAGCAGTGGGACTGGCACGCCAACGTGGACAGCGGCATCGCCGTCTACCATGAGGACCTCGCAGGCGCCAAGCAGTGGCGCCAGACGGAGCAGGTGCGCCTACGCGGTCAACTTACGGCCGTACTGCAAATAGTGAACCGCCAGCGAGCGTTACGAGGAATGAAGCCTCTAATAAAGGCGCCGTTGCGGATCCCCTCTCTGACTACTGCGCAAATCGAACGAGAGGCGATCCGGGGCTATAACGGCGAGAATGAATACCATTTCAACCTTCAGTACATCGTTTCCAGCAATCATCTCATGGCAAAGACCGTAGGTACGGGCAAATGGGTCGAAGGGGCGGGAGAATGGCAAGCCCTGGCTACTTGGCAAAGCGCTGGGGGGCCTCTGATCACTCGGCAGTGGATCCCGGCCCAGGACCCGGGCTATGTGACGCTCGTGAAAGCTTGCCATTTGTGAAACTGGCCGCCTGGCCGCAGTTTGTGCGACACTGACGTGGAAATGACCTCGGCAGTCGGCGACACACACCCCGCACGCTGATGTCTACAGTGTTGCCCGGCCCCGTGGCCTTAGTTGGTTCGGGCGAGTACCTAGCGCAAATGGCGGACATAGAGAGCGGCTTGCTAGCAGGACGTCCTCCCCGTTACGTCCAGCTGGCGACGGCCGCCGTACCCGACGGGCCGGCCGTGGTGGAGCGTTGGCATAACCTGGGCAAGCTACAGGCAGAGCGCCTTGGCGTGCAGCCAATAGTGGTCCCTGTGAATGACCGAGCCGATGCCAACGACCCGGCCATGGCCGACCAGATCGCCGGGGCCGGGTTGGTGTACCTATCGGGCGGCGATCCGGGCTACTTAGCCGACACGTTGCGCGACAGCGCGGTATGGAACGCCATCGTGGCCGCCTGGCGGACGGGCTCCGCCCTGGCCGGGTGCAGTGCGGGCGCTATGGCCCTGACTTCGTGGGTGCCGAAGATCCGCTCCCCGACCAAAGAAGCCACGGTGGGGCTGGGACTTCTGCCCCACTTGCGAGTTATCCCCCATTTCGACGCCTTTGCCGCTCGGGTACCGGACCTGGTCGAGCGGTTCCTGGAACCGTACGACCCGGCCGTGACGGTGATCGGAGTGGACGAGGAAACGGCCCTGGTGGGAGGGCCGATGGATTGGACCGTTCAGGGTCGCCAGTCGGTGTGGCGGCTTGCCCCGGACGGGCGAGAACGGTTTGCGGCCGGGATGACTTTGACCACGAAAACAAAGGCACTGTAAGGACCCCCACGCGGCGCGGTGGTCGGCCAGGAAGTCATGTCCGCGCCAGCTCGGCATCCTCCTCCACCGTTATGCCCCAGGTGGCCAAGAGTTGAAGGGCGACGGGCATGATCTGAGCCGGCCCTATTGTGCTCCCTCGCAGTGCCTCGGCCCCTTTGATGTTTTCAAAGCTCGACCCGTGGAACCGGGCCGCCTCGAATGTGGCCTTGGACATTTCGGTCTCGTGGAGGACGGAATTGAACACATAGGCGCCGGGCAGCTGGGCTGCATAGAAGTCCGCCCTGGTAAGGTCGCATCCCTCGAACCGGGCCCGTTCGCAAGACGACATGCGCAAAGTGGCGTCCACTAGCCGACTTTCGCGGAAGCAGACATCTCGCAAGCGACCCCCTGACAGGTCTACCCCGGAGAGACGGCAGTCGTTGAACTCGACCCTCGTAAACACCGCGTGGGCCAGGATTGCACCTGACAGGTCGCAGCGATCGAAGACCGTGTCGGCCACCCGGGCCCGGACCAGCTCGGCCCCAACGAAGGCAGCGCCGGTCAATCTGCACCCGCTGATCACCGGGTCTTCGGCGACCTGGCCTGACAAGTCAGCTGTCAGCAAGAGGCCGTCCCAGTGGACGTCGGCGTCCAGCACCGCGTGACCGGCTGGCGTCAGGTCGGCGGGAAGCCGAGGCGCGGTGGGGAACGGGTCAATTGAAGCCATCAGCGGTCCTTGCGTGCATTCGTCCATTTGCCCGCCGGCCAGGTCCTGCCATGGTCCCGAGTTGCCCCGAGCCCGGCTATCACCGGTCCCCTGTCAGCCCGAGCCAGAAGGAAGGGGCGGCTGGAAGCCATCCCAGGACCACCGTGGCATCGGCAAGTTGGACGGCACAGTGGCCCCTCTTGGCGAGTACGACATCACCTGGCTGACCGCCCACTCCATATATGAGCGCAGACCGTGACGGAACTCGGGGTCATCCGGGAGCCCGACGTCATCTGCGGCTCTTACGAAGCACTCCACAAAACGGTCTCCCAGGTCATCTTCAGCACCTGTCCCGGCATGGAGCTCGAGCATGGCCGACTGCCCACCACACGAACCGGAAAAGCGCGGAGGGCCGCCGAAGACCTCGGCCCAGTAGCTGGCCAGTCGCTGGACATGCTCCGGGTGCCCGGGGTGCGAGAAGGGGTGGTTCAACACCGGGTCGTCCAGGCAACGCTGATGATGAGCGGCGGCGAGGGCCAAAAAGGCGGGCTCGCCGCCGGCAAACTCGAACATTGACGGGCGGTCCAAGGTTGCCCTACCGTCCCCCCTCGACCTTCCGGCTGCGCTGTTGTATAGCCAGGGGACCGTAGGGGTATTGGGCCGGGCCGGGGTCGCTGGCTTTGTCCAGCGCCGCGGTCTCCTGTTCGTCGAGATCCAGGTCCGCCGCTCCCAGGTTGTCGTCGAGCTGCTCGATAGTCCGGCACCCGAGGATGACCGAGCTCACCGTCGGCCGGTCTCGGAGCCAGCTCAGCGCCACCTGGGCTGAAGAGCACCCGTGTGCCTTGGCGATGGTCTCCAGGGTGGACAAGACATCCCAGGTGCGCTCTTGAGCGCTGCGCGGGCCGTACGCCTCGACGCCGCGATTGGGATCCTCACCCAGGCGGGTCGCCCCGGTCGGGAGCTGGTCGCGCCGGTACTTGCCAGTGAGCCAACCTCCGCCTAGCGGAGACCACGGGAGCAGTCCGAGGCCCTCGGATTGGCACACCGGGATGATCTCCCATTCGATCTCGCGCGCCAACAGGTTGTACTGCGGCTGCAAGGTAATTGGTGGGTTGAGGTTTCGGGCGTCGGCCACGTCGACCACTTTTTGTACTTGCCAAGCGGCAAAGTTGGAAAGGCCTACATAGTTGACCTTGCCCGCCTTGACCGCGTCGTCGAGCGCCCGCAGAGTTTCGTCGATCGGCGTCAAGGGGTCGAAGCCATGCACTTGGTACAGGTCGATGCACTCGATCCCCAGACGGAGCAAAGAAGCATCGATGGCCCTGCTCAGGTGGCGTCTGGAAAGGCCCAGGTCATTGGGCCCGTCGCCAGTTGGGAAACGGCCCTTGGTGGCAATGACGACACGGTCAAGGATCTCGGGCGACTGCTTCGCTAACCAGCGCCCAATGATCGATTCTGACTCCGTCTTGCTGTACACATCAGCGGTGTCGACGAACGTCCCACCTACTTCGAGGAAACGGTCCAGCTGGGCATGGCTGCCCGCCTCGTCCGTCTCTGAGCCAAATGTCATCGTGCCCAGGGCGAGTACCGATACAGAACAGCCGCTGGCACCTAATGTCCGGTAGCGCATGGCGTCACCCTACCTGCTTGCTCCCGGCTCCGCCCACCTGACGCCGGCGTATTGACTTCCACTCCCGACGGCGGGCTACCCCCTCCGGAATTCTCCAGGAACCAGGCCCACTTCGGCCTCGCCGTTCACCACCGCCCGATCAACGGAAGGCCGCGATTACCGAGGCCATTTGCTCTATTGAGCTGGGGCTGTGCTGGTCTGCCAGCCTGACCATGACCTCGCTCACGCCGGCATCGGCCAGCTCCCTGAAACGACCAATGTGGTCTCGGACCGTCCCGGCACTGAGAACCGCCGTGGCGCGAGCCCGGTCACCGCCACGCGGCCGGAGCCGTTCGACCAGTTCGGCCACGTGACGGTCGTCCGCGCCGACCAGTACCGACGACAGGTGGGTCAACTCGACGAGCGCCGGGTCGCGTCCTTCAGCCTGGCAGTGGGCCCGGAGCACGGCTCCTTTGCGACGCACGGTGCTCAGGTCGCCCATGACGTTCGCCCGGTCGGCGTAGCGGGCGGCGAGACGGAGCGTCCGCCGTTCACCACCGCCGCCGACCAGTATCGGCACGTGGCTTTGCAACGGGCGCGGGTAACACATGGCCTCGGGTACCTTAACGCGGCTGCCTTCGTACGACGGGCTGCCGGCGCCCCAAAGCAGCGGCAGCAACTGCATGGCATCTTCCAGGAGCGCATAGCGCTCATCGGTAGGCGGGAACTCCCAGCCGTAGGCCCTATGCTCATCGCGATACCAGGCCAGGCCCAGGCCGCACACGGCGCGACCACCGCTCAGTACGTCCAGAGTGGCGATTATCTTGCCAAGATGGGCCAAGTTCCTGTACGTGATGCCCGTTACCAGCGCCCCCAAACGGACGCGTTCGGTGCAGGCGGCCAGGTAGGCAAGGGTCGTGTAACTTTCGAGAAAATCCTCCCATTGTCGGCCAATCTGTGGGATCTGTCGGAAGTGGTCCATCACGTATATGGCATCAAAACCAGCGGGTTCGGCCGATACGGCGATCTGACGGAGGGCTTCTCGTGTAGCGATAGTGCCACCCGGGAAAGTAAACGAACCGATATGCAGCCCGAATCGAAGCCCTGTTTTCGGGTCCTCCGCCTGACGACGAGCGGCGTCCGCAGACGACGCGAACGCCTCATGAACGACGCGTACCGGCGCCGCAGGGATGACGGCATAAAAGCCCTCGGACGGCAACTGCTCACGGGCACGCGACCAACTGCGCAACTGGGCCGACAACGCCGACCCTGGGACCGGTTTGTCCCGCTCCCGGTTGCGGGTGCGGCATTCTCGGGCCGGGGTGTCAAAAGTGACAGCCACGCAGGGCACCTGGCAACGCCTCGCCGTTTCGAGCCACGCGCGGCGTTTGCTGGCGTCGAGGCCCAGGGTGTCTATGACGGTGGTCACCCGCCGCCCCAGACGTCGCTCGACAATGGTGTCGAGCAACGCGAAGGCGTCCTCGCTGGCGCCGATGTCGTCCTCTCCGGAGCCGACCAGGGCGCGTAACCGGTCGCTCGACACAATCGTGTCAGGCGAGAAGTGGGCCGCCGCCCAGGTCGATTTTCCTGATGCGCCCGGGCCCACGAGGACCAGCAGGCAAGGCGAAGGAAGTTGAACCGGCTCTTCCAGGGGGTCCACGCCTTCAGTCTGGCCCCTCCAAGTGGCTGCGGCACGCTGACGCCGGGTAACATCGAATATATGTTCGATCTCGGCAGATGGGACGAAGGGCTCGATGACGCGCAACTGGCCGTGGCCACGCATGGCCGGGCGCCATTGGTTGTGATTGCCGGCGCCGGGACCGGTAAGACCCGGGCTCTCACCTCACGCGTCGCCTGTTTGCTCGAGCGGGGAGTGCCAGCCGAACGCATCCTTCTCCTGACGTTTACCCGGCGCGCCGCCGACGAAATGCTTACGCGCGCGGCCGCCCTCGCCCGCCTGAGCAGTAACCAGAGACCTCGCGGCGGTACGTTCCACGCCGTCGCCCACCGGTACATCGCTGCTTATGGCGACGCCCTCGGCCTCCCTAAGGGGTTCAGCCTGCTCGACCCGGCGGAGGTCAGCGACCTCATGGACTTGCTGCGTGGTCAGCACAACCTGGCCGGCACGACGGCGCGCTTCCCCCGGCCGGGCACTCTGGCCGAGGTGTACTCCCGCTGTGTCAACACAGGCAAGCCGCTTTCAGAAGTGGTGCCTTTGGAGTACCCCTGGTGCG
Organism: uncultured Acidimicrobiaceae bacterium; assembly: GCA_963749305.1. GTDB lineage: Bacteria > Actinomycetota > Acidimicrobiia > Acidimicrobiales > Palsa-688 > Fen-671. The sequence continues at coordinate 240,101 of CAVVMN010000003.1, read as the reverse complement.
AACCCCACCTGGGCGCGATGGCTGAGCTCTTCCGGGCGTTTACGGCCCGTAAGCGCACGTCCGCCCTGCTCGACTTCGACGACCTTCTGCTCTATTGGCGTGCTCTGGTTACCCAGGACGGCTGGGGAGGTCGTCTCTCCGAGGGCTTCGATTATGTACTGGTCGACGAGTACCAGGACGTCAACGGCCTTCAGGTCGACATAGTACGAGCGCTCGCTCCAGATGGGCTCGGCCTCACCGTCGTAGGCGATGAAGCGCAGGCTATTTACGGCTTTCGCGGTTCCGCCTCTGGGCAGTTGCGCCAACTCGTGCTCGAGTACCCTGGCGCCACCGTCGTCCGTCTTCAGCACAACTTCCGTTCGCGCCAACCGGTCCTAAACGTGGCCAACGCCCTGCCGCCGGCCGGCGACGACCCAAAGGTGCTCCTATTTGGCGACCGTCTCGACGGGCCGCTCCCCCGTTTGGTCCGATGCCACGATGCCCCCTCAGAGGCAAAGGCGATAACTGACACCATCCTGGACGCCTACGAAAAGGGGACTCCGTTGCGCCAGCAGGCCGTGCTGGTACGAGCCGCTCACCACAGCGACTTGTTGGAGCTCGAACTGTCCGCCCGACGGGTGCCCTACCGCAAGTACGGGGGCCTGCGGTTCCTGGAAGCGGCCCACGTCAAAGACTTCGTAAGCGCGGCCCGCCTGCTCGACAATTCGCATGACGAAGTGGCGTGGTTCAGGCTGCTCCGGTTGCACGACCGCCTCGGCCCCTCGAGTGCGAGGTCAATGACAGAAGCCATATTGGCGTCGGGCGATGACCCGATCGACAAATGGCCCGAGGTCGTCGCCAGTGCCCCTGCTCCCGCCCGCAATTCGCTGTCCAGCACCCTTCACGCCCTCGCTGACGCCAGGGCAAAAACCGTTCCTGCCTCGCGGCGGCAGGAGTGCTCGAGGCGGTGCGGCCCCTTGTCCTGGACCGGTACGCGGACGCCACGGTGCGCCTGTTGGACCTCGAGCGCCTCGCCGGAGCGGCGGCGGGTGCCCCCGACCTGGCGGCTTGGCTGGCGGAGGTCATCCTCGACCCTCCTGCCTCGACGGGCGACCTGGCCGGCCCCCCCGCCCTGGACGAGGACTACGTCATTGTTTCGACCATCCATTCGGCCAAAGGCCTCGAGTGGTCTATCGTGCACATCCCTCAGGTTGTCGACGGGTCAATACCGATAGACATGGCCCTCGGGTCTGCGACCGGTCTGGACGAGGAACGTCGGCTTTTCTATGTTGCGGTCACACGGGCGCGTGAGGAGCTAAACCTCTATACGCCGCTGCGCATGCCGCACCATCGTCGGGCCAAAGACGACCGGCACAGTTACGCCGCCCTCAGCCGCTTCATTGACGACCAGGTGTTGGCCGCCCTCAAGGTGGTCGACGAAACGCCGGACCGCTTTTCGGTGACGGCGGGGACGCAAACAAACCTGCTCGTGGATATCGACGCCCTGTGGGGCTAGTACTGCCCGGCGGCGGCAATGCCAAGTGGCAAATTGATGAATTCGACCTGGACAATTCGCCGCCCATCATCAAGCGGCGCCCTAAGGAGGGTCCAAACCCTGGGGGCCAAAAAGGTGATCCGGCGTCGCTAAAGGGCAACTCAGCGTGAACCTTGGTTACTAACGGGAAGGATGGGTGGCTCCCGTCTCCGACGTTCCCAGCCGGCTAACCGGCTTGCGGCTCGTCAGAGGGCGACAACCGGCCTCTCTCGAGGTCGAAGGCGCGGCGCCGGCGAGGCCCTCCGGGGCTAGTGCCTTTCAATGCAACGATCACGGAGAAAGAGCCCAGCATGACCTGCATGGGCTGCCTAGCCAAGCCCTTCTTCTTAGCCATCGAGGTCATTACTGCGAAGATAGCCGTCAGGGCCCAACCTTCCAGCGAAATTGGTGCCAGCCCCCAACCCACCCGGCGCGGCCCGAACCATGGTTTCTGGCCGATCATCGGCGTAATGCGCATACAAAGATCATCGCGCCGTAGGGCTGGCGCCACCAAGCCCGGGCCGGTAATTGCCCACCTATGTCCGCAGAACACCCCCGCGGGCACACAACCGGGTTGTCGGTTCGCGCGGCTAGTGTTGACCCGGACACCTCCACGGCAACCTGACCACGCCACCCCCGCCTTCAGCTTTCCAGGAGCGCGTCAGCATGACAATCACACTCGGCTCACAGCTCGTCAGTAGCGGGCCCGGGTTGCGTAATGGGACGGGCGGCCAGCTGCCGATGAACCTTACGCCGCTGGTGGGACGGCGCGACGAGGTGGCGGACCTAAGGCGTCAGCTCGGTGAGAACAGGCTTGTAACACTGCTGGGGCCGGGAGGCGTGGGCAAAACCAGGCTGGCCGCTGAGACGGCTAGATCGGCGCGCGAGGTCGGTAAGGCCGAGGTCTACTGGGCCGAGCTCGCACCGGTCAACGCCGACGTCATCGACCTGGCGATTGCCGACGCCGTCGGCGCGCACGAGGGCCCGGGCTTGAGCCCATGGGCGGCGATTGCAGAGGCGTTGGGCTCGCGCCAGGTACTGCTCGTCCTCGACAATGCCGAGCACGTGGTGGCGTCGGTGGCCCAGCTTGGCGCCTATATGCTGGCTACCTGCGCCGGGCTGCGCATCCTGGCCACGAGCCGGGAACCGCTGGGCGTGCCGGGCGAGGTCGTCTGGCGGGTCGACCCTCTGCAGGTGCCTGGTGCCGACCTGGGCGTCGACGCGCTATTGGAGTGTGAAGCGGTTGAGCTGTTTGTGCAGCGGGCCCGGGCTGCGTTCCCCTCCTTCGACCTCAACAGCGGCAACGCCGGAGCGGTGTGCGGGATCTGTCAACAGCTGGACGGGCTGCCGCTAGCTATAGAACTTGCCGTCGCGAACCTGCGTATGCTTCCCGTCGAAGAAATAGCTAGCAGCCTCGACAACGTGTTCAGGCTTCTAGTCGGCGGCCCACGCACCTCGCCGGCTCGCCATCAGACCCTGCGAGCCACGCTCGACTGGAGCCAGCAGCTTCTCGACGCCGACGAAAAGGAGCTCCTTCGGAGGCTATCCGTGTTCGTTGGCTCGTTCAGCCTCGAGGCCGCTTCCCGAGTGGCAGTACCTGGCGGAGATGGCTCGGCGGCATACGATGCCCTCCGGCGTCTCGTAGACAAATCCCTCGTGGTCGCCGAAGTCACCAATGGGCAGGCCAAATATCGCCTGCTGGCCACGGTACGCCAGTACGCGGCCGAACAGCTCAGCGCGGCCGGCGAGGTGGAGCAATGCCGGCAGGCACATCTGGGCTGGTGCCAGAGGCGAGCGGCCACGGCCGAAACGCGGTTGGAGGGAGCCACACAAGCGGTGGAGTTGGCCTATCTGGAGGGGGAGGTCAACGATGTTCGCGCCGCCTTGAATTTCGCGCGAGATGAGGGCAACGCAAACGCGGTGCTCGAGATAGCCGGCTCTCTCGGGCTCTTTTGGTACCTCCACGGTCATTACAAGGAGGGACGGGACTGGCTCGACTGGGCGGTGGTAGCCACCCCGAAGGCTCCCGACGTTGTGCGGGCCAAAGCGCTCAGAGCCAGCGGGTACCTCGCTTTCCTTCAATGTGATTACGTCGCCGCCGTTCGGCGACTGACCGCTGCACTGCGCATTTTCAAGAAGCTAAAGGACGACAGGGGGACGGCCCTGACCCTCCAGCGACTAGGCGGCGTCGACCGCGAACAGGGCCGGTACCAGCAGGCCGAACGGCACCACGCTGAGAGCCTGGCACTTTTCGAGGGAGCAGGCGACCGGTGGGGTGTGGCCAGCGCCCATGGCTACCTCGGGTTCTCCGCTTGGCTCCAGGGGGATACTGAAAGGGCCCGGGCGGAGTGCGGCACGGCCTTGGAGCTTTTCAGCGCGCTCAACGACTCCGAGGGGACGGCATGGTCCCTGCTAAGCCTCGGGGTGGTGGCACGGTTAGACGGGGACCTTGGGGCGGCCGAAGAGCTGCTCGGGAGGAGCAGGGCTATCTCGGAGGAAATCGGCTTCAAGGAAGGCATCGCCTGGAGCCTCAACCAGTTGGGCCTGGTCGCATTGCGCAAGGGCCAAGCTGAAGCCGAGACGATGTTGCGTACGAGCCTGGAAATCCACCGTGAGTTGGGCGACCAGTGGCGGCAGACCAGCGTCCTCGAAGATTTGGCGTCGACGGCGGTAGTCGCGGGGGACACACGAATGGCGGCAATTCTGCTGGGCACGTCGGAGACCGCCAGGGCCACCATTGGCACACCAGTCCCGATCTGCGAACAGCCCGATCATGCCGCGGCGCTTCTCGCCGCTCAATCGTCATTGGACGCAAAAGAATTCGACGCTGCCTTTGCTGAAGGTAACAAAGCCTCGTTCGACGAGATCCTGACCTACCTCGCGGCGCCACACGCGACGCACTCAACCCCGGCCCGGGGCGAGCAGCCTGCAGACCGGCGGCGCCAAACTGCCGGCGGACCGGCGAAGAACCCTGGACAAACGGCCACGAACGTCGGTAAGACGCCGGCGTCAGCATCGGATCCCGCTCTTTCCATCAGAGCTTTGGGCGCCGTGGAGGTGATAGTTAATGGGCGCCTTCTCGAGCCCGCTGATTGGGGTTACTCTAAACCGCGTGAACTGTTCTTCTTTCTCTGCAGCTCACCACCGAGGACCAGGGACCAGTTAGGCCTCGCGCTCTGGCCGGACCTGAGCGATCAGCAACTGCGCAATGCCCTCCACAGCGCCATGCGGGACCTGCGAAAGGCTCTCGGCGATCGAGAATGGGTCGTGTTCAGCGCCGGGCGTTACAGTTTTAATCTGACGCGTCCCCATCGCTATGACGTCAGCGAGTTCGAGGCTGCCCTCGCCGGTGCCAGACGGCTCGCGGGGCCTCAGGCGCTGCCCCTGCTACAAAAGGCGGTCAGCGTCTACGGCGGCGATTTCCTCGAGGGCTTCTCTTCCGGCGAATGGGCGGAAATGCGCAGGCGAGACCTTCGTACGAGCTATGAAATGGTCCTCGGCGCCACCGGCGCTGTTCTCGTCAGTGCCGGTCAGTTGCGCCAAGCGGTACAGATTTACGAGCGAGCAGTCGCACATGAACCTCTTGACGAGGCCGCCCACCGTGAACTTATGAAATGCTGGGTGCGGCTGGGAGAACCGGCGCGGGCGCTACGTCACTACCAAAAGCTGCAGGACTTTCTGCGCCGGGAAGTGGGCGCGCCACCGGCGCCCGAGACGGCCCGAATCTACGAGAGCTTGCGGACGGCGGGCTCGGCCTGACCGCGCGCACATGGACTTCTAACACGGGGGCAATTTTTCACTTGCGTTGAACTTGGGCTACTTACCGAGAACTTCAATGGAAGAAGGTGAAAATTTCATCGCGGATCTCGTAATCGTCACCTACTAACAAGATCCTCCTCCATTTGTCGATCGCTGTGCAGGGGTGCGAGATCCCGAAGCCAACCCGGTCACCGACCTGCACGGGCGTTGGTTTATCGGGGAACTGAAGGTAGCCGTGTTGGTCATTTAGTTTTGACAGGGACCACCCCTCGAACGGCTCAACACGGTCATTTTCCCGGCGGCCCACGGCCAGGGTTACCGGCAGCCCGAGGTCATCGGACACATCACGCCTTCCCAACCCAACAAGGGCCAGCCCAGGCTCGGGGACGGAAAGCACATCGGCCCAAACCTCGAGCGCACCAACAAGGCCCGGCCCCGTGTGACCGCGGCCGCTCAGCGGGGAGGCGTTGGCATAGCTGCCATGGTCGTGGACCACATAGCAGCCGGACCGAACAACGAGCCCGACATCGTGGCCGCCGTAAAGCGATTTTTCCCCCAGCCTGGCCGCAACACGGTCGAAGAACCGGCTCCCGCCCGCAGAAACAAGGACAGGCCCGTCGGTGGAAAACGCCCCATCGTCAGCCAGGCGGGTCGTCAACCGCCGCATGCCGTCCAGGTAGTCGTCCACCCTGGCCAATGCCTCGGGCGAGCGGTCCGGCGCCAGGAGACCTTCAAAGCCCTCGACCCCGACGAGACGAAGACGATCGCTGGCGTTAACTGCGGCGGCCACAGCTACCGCCTCGTCCTCGCTACGGGCGCCGGTGCGGCCGCCCGGCACCCCGAGCTCGACGAAAACCCCGATGGGGCCCGCGCCGGCTCGAGCCAGATTGCGCTGGAGTAGCTGTACTCCCGGTATGGAGTCGACCAGGCAATAAAGTTCCCGCTCGACCGCGGGGGGCGGCCTGGGGGCCAGGTACTCCACGATGGCGAGCGCATCAGCCAGGCTGACGAGTTCGTTCGCCACCAAGACCCTCCGCGCACCGGCTTCATACGCAATCGCGGCCTGGCTCATATTTGCGACCGTGATGGCCCAAGCGCCGGCGCCCAGCTGACGCTGAAAGACCTTGGGCGCCATAGTCGTCTTGCCGTGGGGGGCCAAGACGAAGCCGTGATCAGCGGCGTAATTCGACATAACGACAAGGTTGTTTTCCAGTGCCGTTTGCTTCATCAACATTGCCGGTAGAGCCACATCTCCGAACACGGCGTTCACGCCGATGGCGCGCCCGGCGCTCGCCGTTCGGGGACCGGCGGGTTTCAAATACCTGCTCTCAGTGCGATAACCGCGTCGATCTCGACGTCGTACCCCCGGATCCCGGCGCCCACCGTGGTACGGGCCGGCATCGGGTCATGAAAGTACTCGCGGTACACCGCGTCCATCATGCTGAAGTCGTCGAGGTTGGCCAGGAAGACACCCACGCGGACGGCATCGGTCAGCCTGGCACCCGCCGCCTCGGCAATGGCACCGACATTGTTGAGCGCCTGGCGTACCTGGTCAGCAAAGTCCGTCGGGACAGTCTTTGTGGCTGGGTCGATCGGCACCTGGCCGGAAACGAATAGCAAACCGCCCGAGACCACCCCCTGCGAGTAGCCCCCCAATGGAATTGGGGCTCTCTCCGTCCGAACCGCTCTACGACTATCGTCCAGGCTCACCACGCCTCCTCTTCCGGACAGCCAGCGCCGACGTTCATTCAGGACCGGTGCCGTCAATGACGGCCCGTTGGCCCTCGCCAGTCAGCCGTCGACGCTATTCGTGGCGGTCCTCGGCATGCAAAGTATGCCGCTGACCAGGGGCCCCCCACGTTTCCCCCAGCATCCCTGCACCGCCCCCAGCGCGGTCGATGAGGCTCTAACCACCAGTCAAGTTACGGCCTGGGCCAAACCCGCCCTAGGCCACGCCAGCAGAAAGGCCCCTCAAAATGTCACCCCACTCGACCAGCTCCTCGCTCCTTCGGGTCCTCGCCCATCACAAGTCCACAACGAAGATGATTGGCGCGGGCTGCGTCCTCGCGATGGCCGCCGGCGCAGCTGCGCTCCCGGCCACAAGTGCATTGGCCGCTCCAGCCCAGGTCATGGCCATCCCCAACGTGTCGGCTCACTACAGCTTCACTACGCTTGGCGATCCGAAAGACCCGACGTTCAACCAGCTGCTCGGCATAAACGACTTCGGCGAGATTTCCGGCTATTTCGGTAGTGGTTCGCCGGCCGCCACCCATCCAAACAAAGGCTACACGCTGGCGCCGTACAGTGCCAGCCTGTTTAGCAACGAGAACTTCAACGGTTCCCAGCAGACTCAAGTCACAGCCATCAACGATTGGGGCAACACCGTCGGTTTCTACGCTCTCCCATCGGGAGCAAACAATGGATTCCTCGATGAGGGTGGTGTGACCTCGTCCGTCAGTGACCCGCTAACCACGTCCAAGCCCCCGGTCAACCAGCTCCTCGGGATCAATAACGACGGAGAGGCGGCGGGTTTCTACAACGACGCCAAGGGCAATGCTCACGCTTACACCTGGGACCGGGTAACGAGAGCGTTCACCGCGGTCGACGTGCCCGGAGCCACCAGCGCCACCGCTACTGCCATCAACGACCACGGGACAGTGGGCGGGTTTTTCACCGAGGCTAACGGCACCGTAGCCAGCTTTATCAAGCAAGGTGCGAATTGGAAGACATTCGAAGTGCCCGGCTCGACCACTACCGAACTTTTCGGGCTCAACGATGCCGGTACCGCAGTCGGCATGTACGTCGGACAACATAAGCAAACCTTCGGGTTCATTTACGCCGATGGGGCAGTGAAGACCATCAGCGACCCGGACGGCCTTGGTAGCACCGTGGTAAACGGCCTCAACAATTTAGGTGCCGTTGTCGGTTTTTACACCGATGCCAAGGGCAACACGGACGGTTTCATTGCCTCCGCCCGCACCGTGGGGATCCCCACGGCCTAGTCCGACGCCCGAAGCCCCAAACAAAGCTGGTTGGGCGCACCAGTACGGTGCGCCCAACGCCATTTAACCCAGGTGAATAGCCAGATCGCTAGACAAAGGAGATAACGGAAACTATGTACCCCGAGCCCATCGAGCCGGAGACCGCCGACAAACCGGCCGAAGCACTGCGGTTAGTATGCGACGCACTCAGCGATGGGGATCTCGAGGCAGCGGTGGCGTTGTACGAGCCGGCAGCCGCTCTGGCTCTTTCGGCATGGACGAGCGCTCGTGGCGCCGAGGAGGTACGAGCTGAGCTCGCCGAACTGATGGAGGCGCGGCTTCCCGTCCGTGTCTGCGTAACCGGCGAAATAATCACGGGCGATTTAGCGCTAGTATTCGCGGTGCGATCGATCTCGGGCCGCTCGGGCGATGGGTCTCTCGTCCGGCTGCTGGGCGAGGGCGGCGCCGTTCTCAGGCGGAGTGGGGCCCACGGCTGGCAGCTCGTCGTCGACGGCTGGAACCTCGCCACTCAAGACGCGTCGAACGAGTAGCTCGTCCTCCTTTGCCCCAGGGTCTGAGTCCTGTTTGTCGAGCGCCGGTACCGCCCGCCGGGGTGGGCGGTACCAAACACTGACGGCTAGTCGAAAAGCCAAGCAGTGCAGCGCCCGACGCGGTCAATCGGTGGCGATGCCTTCTATGCCGGCGGCCCAACCCGGCAACGCTGCCAAGCGGGCTGAGCGAGCCGTTAGAGCTGACCTGGAACTCGTCGACGGCGCCGGCTCCCCCCGCCTCTGCGTATAGGTATTTCCCAAAGGGCTCCACTCGCCCCAGGCGAAAACGTATGCAGGGTGCTGGGGCCGGCTTCAGTCAGGAGGCGGGGGTGGGCGCGCTGCGCGGGCTCGACGGCTTTGAGGGGCGGTCCCGGCTGCGTACCTGGGTGCTCCGGATCGTGGCCAACATCGCCGGGTCGTGGGGAGTGCGTGATCAGCGAGTGACGCCGTTCTCCTCGACGGTCCGCCTGGTTGGCCGCCTGGAGAAGACCGACCTTCCCGCTCGGGCCAAGCTGATGGCGGCCTTCCAGGACTGGGAGGACCAGCGGGCGTTAAGCCGGCGTCGGACCGGTCGGCACCCTTGTCTGTGCTGCCCAAAGCCCTCGTCTGCTAGCCTTAAACTTAACTGCGGGCGTAGCTCAATGGTAGAGCTCCAGCCTTCCAAGCTGGTCATGCGGGTCCGATTCCCGTCGCCCGCTCGGGGCAAAAACCCTGGATAAGAGCCATGAAGACAGGGGACCCGGCCCCGATCTATCCCTGTTGGCTAGCTTTACTGTAACTCCACTGTGACTAGCAAACCGAAGAAGAGGACCCCGATGCAGAGGGCCAAAAGCCTATGTAGGACAAGCCCCCATTGGGCATCGGGGCCATAACACAACCGCCCGCCACCACCACCCGGCGCTACCACCCGGAGCGAATAGGGCCCACCACCCCGGCACAATGAGGGCCTTTTTGCTCCCGGAGGACGTCGAACTTTACAACGGCCGCCCGCCAGGCGGCACACGCTTGCACAGAGGTCCGGACAGATGGTCAGACGTGCTATCCACGGCTCCGATCGTCGCTCATCACCCAAGCGCTTGATGTGGGATTTCGGGCAGTCCGAAAGCGTCGAGACGTGCGCACGAGTGTGCCTGGCCCCGCAGCCACCTGCGCTATGAACAGGCACGCAGAAAATCGTCGGTTTAGACGCTGGAGCGCGCCCTTTCAACCGAACTGGAGTGCTCTGACCGTCGCTTACTTACCTCGCCAACCAGGACAAGGCTCCTGCTCTCCCGAGATCGAGCATGTAGCATTTCTCGCCGAGTTGACGGCTCTCGCCCCCGCTATCCCGGCCCGGTCTGAGCCCTTACCCCCCCGTCCGCTCTCCGCCGTCCGGCCTAGATAGCCCTGCTATCTCTGGCTGGCTTCCTCTTGCTTCGTCCTCTCTGTCCGCCTTCAGCCCCCCCTTCCTCGCCCCTTCTCTCTCTCCCGTTTCGGGGTGGTGGAGCTTCTGGAACGTTAGTCGAACCGCCGCGACCAGGGAGAACGCCTTCAGGCCCTGGGGGCGATGGTCCCGTCAGGGTCTTCGGAGGTCGATCCTCGACGAGCCCCGAAGCAGGTGCAACGACGGCTGCTGCCAGCTGAGATCGTGGAATTGGTGGCCCACTACCAAACCGGGCCCAAGGTCAACGACTTGGCGGCTCGCTACGGTATCAACCGCAGCACCGTGATCGCGCATATCAACCGAACCCGAGTACGTCGCCACTGCCCCGCTCTCGCGTCCGAGGAGATCGCGGAGGCCGCGCAGATTTACCGGTCCGGACGGTCGTTGGCCGCGATTGGAAGGCAACTTGGGGTGAATGCCAGCACAGTCCGCACAGCACAAGTCAGAGTTGGAGTTGTGATGCGGGACTGCCAAGAGCGGGAGCGCTGAGCCATAGGTCCGTCGACAGAGTCACACCGATGTAACTACAGGTGTGGCAGTATTTGGTGGGTGTCGAAGCTCGCGACTGGATTGCGAAAGCCACTTCCGCTCTGGCGCCGCGAGGCATATCAGCAGTTGTAGGAATCAATTACAACGGGCGCCATTCCAGGAGAAATCGGTGGCCTTCTTGAAGACCGTCTACTGCGATCAGACGTTTAGCCTCTGCCTGCATCTATTTACTGCTACACGGACACGAAGAAATAGCTGCCCGCCACCGAGATCCGCTAGAGCGTCCAGTTCATCAAGGATATTGTCCATTGGCTCATCGAGATCCTGCTGAAACAGCAGGTTCTGCGGTTGCCGTAACTTCTCTGCCACGACCCACTTAGCCACTCGAACTCTCTCCATCGCATCCCTGCGAGCCTGAGGAGTGCGCTGATCGTCCCAGTGCACGTAGTGCTGGCGGAACTCGTGAAACGCTGCATCGGGCGTCACTTCCCAGTCGGCTAATTCCCCTATCCCATTAAGATGGTTGGTTATTGCCTCCAGTCGGTCCTGCACGGCATCACAGTGAGGTTCCAACCCACTTTGGGCCAAGTTTCCTAGGTCAACCAAAAACGCACCTATGCCGCTCTTCCTGAAATAGGTCGGCCCCGTGTGGCAAGAACCCGGCCCATCCAGCCAGAACGCTGGCGACACGCTCGCGGTCAACGCCCCGAGCGAGCGGATGGCGCCAGAACAGCTCGTCGGGGTTTGGTCCGCACTGCATGGCCACGCTCGGCAGGAAGTAGACGAGGTCGATCCAGGCGGCCGATCTGAGCAGTCGGCCAGTCCATGTGAGAACCCGGTGTATCGGCACGTCGAATATGACTGTTCGGTTCTGTCGACGCCACCTGTCGTGAGAACGCGACCGCCTGCAGCGACCGACAGACCGCTTGACCGAGTCAGCGGTGCCGCAGCCTTGGCAATCTCCACGCGCGACTCGACATGGCACAGACAATCGCGGCGCGTCTGGTGCGCGGTGCTCGGTTTGGGGCGTACCGGTGTCGGGTAGTAGCCGTCATGTTCGTACCCGGGACCTGAGTTTGTCCCCCCAATCGAAAGGCGTACTCGCTTTGCCCACTCGTATATGGCGGACCCCTCACGCGCGACCCTTGTTGGCCATCGCCCTCGTGCTGTCGCTCACCGGTCTCGCACTGGCCGTCCATGGATCGGGACAGCCGACCCAAGCGTCCAAGAGTATGTCGCTCGCAGCGTTTTCCTATCACCATCGGGGTAGGGGCGGTGGATCCACCACCACGACCCGTCCGCCGACGACGACGACACCTTCAACTACGACGACGCAGCCCCCTTCCTCCACGACGACGACTACCCCCAGCACTACCACGACCACGACAACTCCCAGTACTACGACCACGACCAGCACCAGTACTACAACGACCACTACCCCTTCGTCGTCATCAGTTGCCTTCGTTCAGGCCGACGACACAGGCACCATTAACGGGAACACCACCAGCATCGGTAGTGGCCAGTCCAACCAAGTGCTCGCTCACGACACCGGGATTGGCCACTCTGTCGTTCTCATGATCCAGACCCTTACCGACCCCGGCACCGAGACGGATACCGTCACCAGTGTCTCCTCAGGGATGGGCACCTTCCAGTTCGTCAACTCGTACAACGATGGTGCCGACTTCGAGATATGGGTCTGCACGGACACGACCGGCGCAGCCGACACGGTCACGGTTACCACGCCGACCAATGCTTGGGACGCCTTTGCCGTGGAGTTCAACGCTCCCGCCACTGGCTTCGTAAACGGTGGTGGCCAGGTCGTTAATCTGCCCTACCTCGGTGATCAGAGCTGGACCGTCTCACCCGGAGCGGCCGGAAATCTCGCTGTTATAGGAGTTGACACCCTCGATGCCTACAAGACCGGGCCTGCGGCACCCTGGACGTACTACAACTCGGGGTACTGGTCGTTCTTCAACGGGACCTCGGCGGCTTGGCAGGTGGCTCCGTCATCATCTCCTCTCACTGCCACCTGGGTTCAAGACGGAGGAGAGAGCAGCTCTCAGGGTGTGGTGCTTGAGTATTAGGAGGCAGCCACATGAGAATGTGATGTCGCCCGACTTCGACGCCCGAAGCCCCGAGGTCGAAGCCCTGATCGCTAACGATGGACCCTCGGGCCGTTCTCGCCCTCTGTCACGAGCACGCAGATGCTGAGGCCGGTCTTCATATCGATCGAGTGCTCGCAACACTCGTACCGGTCCCAAGGTTCGAATATTTCCCGCTCGGCAAGGGGATGGCGGGGCTGCTGGAACTCCACAGGGCGACCGATCCGATGGAAGAGCTGGCCACGTCGGGAAGCGGGTATCACCCGGACATCGCCCCGCAAGACGCCATCGTCCAGATCCCGATGGTGTCAAGGGCACAGGAACGCCCCGCTGGCCCTGCGCAAACTGGTAGCCCGGGAAACTCACGGCGAACAATGGGGTTTTCTCGGGAGCAGCTACATCGTCGTACTTCAGCTGAACGAGGCATTGGCCAAACTTCGATAGCGCCCACCACGATATGGGCGGGCCAGCACCGCGTTCAAGCGTCGCATCCTCACTGCCGGTAGCCCACTCTTCTTTTTGTGACGGGCGCCGCGGTAGGTCCCGGATTCTGGCAACTGTCCTTTGAGCGCGACGGTCACTCGTTAAATGAGAGCAGATGGTCAAACGTCGGTATGAGCGACGTCGCGCGGCGGAATCGGCGTCCTGATAGTCGGCAGTAGTCCCAGTGGAACCACATATGCCCGTACCATCGTCGATGCTCGACCAGGGGCGAAGCGGTCGGGAACAGGGGGTCATGCCCAGGCCGGGCAGACTCAGTACCGGCGATTGAGCGAAGCAAGCATGTCCGGTCTCGAAGGTTAGTGCGGTCGTCCCATACAAAAAACATGTTGGCCCATCCAGTCCAAGCACTGGCCGCTCGACAGAGCTCGACTTTGCTTTTCGTTCAGCTAGTACTGCTACCCGACGATGCGTTCTCCAATCGGGCCCAGGATGAGCATGGGCAAGTAGTGAGCCACCCACGATCACGATCACGCCTACCAAGAAAACGACAAATGTCGGCCCGGTGGTGTCGAGGGTTGCCCTGGTGCGTGCATGCACGCGAGCACCTGCCAGTGAGCCGGCGATGGCCAGGGCGAGCACGATCGGTACGAACCGGCCAATCAGCATGGCCAGGGCGAGAGTTGTGTTGTACCACGTGGTATTGGCGGCCAGGCCGGCGAAGGCAGAACCGTTGTTGTTGGTGACTGAGGCGAACGCATAGGTGACCTCGCTCAGGCCGTGGAAGCCCGGGTTGAGGATCGCGCTCGTACCGGCCGGGATCACCAATGAAATGCTCCCGAGCACGAGGGTGACGACCGGGATCGTGAGCACATAAGCGACAATGAGCTTCATTTGCGGCCCGCGGATCTTCTTGCCGAGGAACTCCGGCGTCCGGCCGACCATCAGCCCGGCCACGAAGACAGCGAGCAGTGCGAAGACAAGCATGCTGTAGAGCCCTCCCCCGTCGCCGCCTGGGCTCACTTCGCCGAGCAGGATGCCGACGAACGCTCCCGCGCCCCCGACCGGGGTGTAGCTGTCGAGGGCCGAGTCGGTGGCGACCTGCCGTCGTCCCCATCGTCCCGACCGTCATCAACGCAGACCCGTCCGGCACCGAAGCGGAGCTCCTTGCCCTCCATGTTCCCGCCGGGGCTATCGGCGCTCGCAACCTGGGATACGCTTGCCGGCAACAGGCCGTTCCCATGTGCCTCAGCCTGCATGGAAACGACGGTGTGGGCCAGAAACAAAATCGCCATGACCGCTACCAGAGCGTACCCTTGGCGGCGGTTGCCGATGAGCCGGCCGAACATGAGCGCTATGGCGAACGGCAGCACGATGACCAACAAAAGGTCGAACATGTTGGTGAAGCCAGTGGGGTTTTCGAAGGGGTGGGCACCACCGGCGCCGTAAAAGCTGCCGCCGTTCGTGCCGAACAACTTGATGACCTCCATCGAAGCGACGGGCCTTCCGGGGATGCTCTGGATACCGCCGGCAAGTGTGTGCGCGGTGCGGAAGCCGCTGAAGTTCTGGACAGCGCCCTGGCTGACCATCACGATCGCACCCACGACGGACAAGGGGAGAAGACGCGTACCAGGGCGCGGGTCAAATCGCCCAGAAGTTGCCGATCGTCCGGGCGGCCCCCGAGATGCCACGCACGACGGCGAGCGCCACCGACAGCCCGATGGCGGCCGCAGTGAACTGGGCGACCACTAGTCCCGCCATCTGCGCCAAGTAGCTCGCCTGGTCTCGCCCGGTAGACCTGCCAGTTTGTGCCCGTGATGAAGCTGACGGCTGTATTGAACGAAAGTGACGAAGACATCCCGGGGGCATGTGTGGGGTTCAGCGGGAGCAGGCCCTGAAACCGGAGAACGGCGTACAGCAACAATGAGGAGACAAGGCCGAACGCCAGCACCGCAAGGGCATAGGTCCCCCAGTCCCAGCTGCTGTCGGGGTCGGTGCCGATGACCCGGTAGACGAGGCGTTCGACAGGGAGGAAGAGGCGGTCCCCCGGCGCCCTCCCGCCCCTGAACGTTGCCGCCAGATATCGGCCCAACAGTGGCGCAGCTACGACGGTGACTCCGGCTATGAACAGGGGCTGCTCCCATCCCGAGGAGCTCATTGCGCACTGTCCATGAAGCCTGCGTTCGTACGCGGGTGACGGAGAGTGAGCTAACGACGGGAGCGGCGAACGCCATCAGGACGACGCGGAATTGAGGTACCCAGCCAAAATTGCTCCAAAAGTTAGGGCGCATTATCTCATTAAAAGCGCCCCGGCCGGCCGATGGCTGAGCGTTCAGGAATTATTACGACCAGACGGGAGATTTTGAGATCGGGTTAATGGGGGCTGGGCGACCATCTCCGCCGACCGGCTTGTCGAGAAACTCGCCCACCAAAGGGTCGCGCACCATCCGTCTCCGCTGCGGCCGCAAGCGCATGCCCCGCACGGTTCAAACGAGTGGGCTCAGTCCCCAGGCCGCTACTCTCTTAGGTCAGGTGTGCCGGGAAGCCTGGTCGGCGATCGAGGGACCGCAACTATGACCAACTTCGCGACATGGGCGCTCTGTTACCGGCTGGAGACTAGGCCCGGGGACCGGGATGACGTCTGGCGCGACATCTTCGGTTGCGTGGTGAGGCTCGTTCCCGTCCGGATGCAGTCGTGACGGACGGTGAACGCTCGAGCGAGGCGGGTTCGAGAGCCAGAGGGCGGAGCGGGCAGAGGAAATTGCCCAGTTGGCGGCTGGAGGCCCTCAAGACGACCTTCTGGGTCTTGCCGACCGTCCTGGTGGTCGTCGCCGGCCTCCTTTTCCTGGTGACCTTCGAGGTCGATTGGGCGGCGTACCACCACCACCTCCACCTGCCGTTCTGGGTCGAGTCCGGAAGCGCCGATGCCGCCCGCCAGGTGCTCATAGCCATCGCCGCCGCGGTGATCACCGTCGTCGGTGTCGTGTTCTCCATCACCATCCTCGCCCTCACCCTGGCCTCACAGCAGTTCGGTCCCCGGATGATGCGCAACTTCGTCCGCGACGTCGGCAACCAGGTGACGCTGGCCATCTTCGTGGCTACCTTCGTCTACTCGGTACTGGCCTTGGTCTCGATCACCAGCATCCCGCACCAGGCCGACTTCGTACCACACCTGTCGGTCACCGTCGCCGAAGCCCTCCTGCTGGTCGACCTCGCTGTCCTCATCTACTTCATCCATCACATCGCCAAGTCGATCCAGTTGCCCGAGGTTATCGCCGGCATCGCCCGAGACCTGATCCGTGCTATCGACGCCGAGTTCCCCGCCCAGGAAGCCGACGAGCAATTCCCGATGCCGACGGCAGGAGAAGTCGGTGCCCGAACTGCTCAAGCTGCTGGACGAACGGGGCGGTGCCGTCACCGCGGACGCGAGCGGCTACCTGCAGTTCGTCGGCTACGCCCAGCTCGTCGCCATCGCGTCACGGACAGACGCCGTCATCCGCCTCGACCATCGGCCGGGGCACTTCGTCGTGGCCGGACGGCCGCTGGCCACGGTATGGCCCCGCGGGGCGGCCGAACAGGTCGGGTTGGCCCTGGCCAAGGCGCACGTGACCGGGCCGCACCGGACGCTCATGCAGGATCCCGGTCTTCGCCATCGATCAGCTGGTAGAGATCGCGATCCGAGCCCTGTCGCCGGCCGTAAACGATACGTTCACCGCCCTTACGTGCATCGACTGGCTCTCTGCCGGGCTCAGCAGGCTATCTGGCCGGACGCTCGTGGAAGCCGTCTACCGGGACGGCTTCGGCCGCGTGCGGCTCATCGAGTCCGACCCGTCGTACGCAAGGATGGTCAACCGCGCCTTCGACAAGATCCGCCAGGCGGCCCGCGGGATGCCCGCCGTGATCATCCGGCTGCTCCACGCCTTGGCTGTCGTCACGGGACAGACCACCTCCGCTGGGCAGCGGCGCATCTTGTTGCGCCAGGCGGACATGATCGTCCAGGCGGCCGAGGAATCAGTGAGCGATGCAAACGATCTGGAGGACATTCGGGCCCGCTACCGACGCCTGCTCGCCGTGCATGAGGAAGAAACCGAGGACCTGAGCCGTTGACCACGGCCGAGCAGTCTAGAGCGTAAGGACGAACAAGCGTGTTCCGGCTTAGAGAGGTGCGGCTTCAATTCCCGTGGCCCGCTCGTAGCGACGATCCAGCCAGCCGGGCGGCCGAGCGCAAGTTATCAGCGATAACTAACGGCGCGGGTGTGGGCGAGCGCATCTGATCAGACCTGCCGACCGAGACCCAGAGTTTCCTTCTGGCCGCTAACGTCGCCGACGGCCGGCAGATGTGTTTTCGCCAACCGAGCCAACCGGCTGCGGTTCGCCACCCCGAGCTTCTCAAAGACGCGGGTGAGGTGGCTCTTGACGGTGCCCGTGGAAACGAACAGCTGCTCGGCTATCTCGGCGTTGGTCAGGCCATCGACGACCAGAGAAACCACTCGGCGCTCGGCCGGGGTGAGGCTGTCCCACCCCGATACCGCCCGAATTTGGCTACCTCGTCCTCGGTAGGCGTACGCGACGGCGTCTTGAAGCGAGAGCGCCTGTCCTTCAAACAATGTTCTTTGAAAAGCATCCGACCCGAGGACCGACTCGATCTCGTGGAGCGTGGGCTCGAGCTCGTCTCGGGCCGGAGCCCAGAGGGCGTAGCCTGTGACCGCTCGGTGAGCCTCCGCCGCCCCCAGGAGCCGGGCCGCCTCAGCGTGGTGGCTGAGGTCGGAGGCAGTTATGGCCACCAGTTCGAGCAAGTCGATGGCCCAAAGCCGTTGGCCACTGCCGGCGGCGGCCTCGAGGCCGTCACAAGCTAGGCCGTAGGCCCGCCGAGACGATCCCTGGGCCCGGGCATAGCGGGCTTCAGCTCGCAAAATGGGCACGCCCTCGGGGTCGGCAATCCTCGGCAGCCGCCAGGCCGCGGCCTCGAGATGAGACCTGGCCGTACCGAGGTCACCACGACGCAACGCCACTTCGCTGAGAACCGCTCTGTCCCTAACACACATGCGGGCGAAGCCGAACGACTCCAGTTTCGATGTGCCCGCTTCAATAAGCGGGTAGCCCTGGTCGTCGCCACCTACAGACACCTGGAGCAGGCCCTCGGTCGTATCAGTGCACGCCAGGTTGAAAGCGTCGTCGACCGATTCTGCTAGCGCCCGGGCCCTGGCGAGGGCATCCCGGGCGCGGTTATCGCCCAGATGTATATAAGCCTCAGCTCGGTGACGCTCGCCCCAGCAGGCAAATGTCGGCGAGCCCAACTCTGTACACCGGCGGACCAATGTCCCGGCTTCTTCCAGGGCCATCGCTGGACGGCCGCAATACGTCTCGAGGACCGAAGAACTGACCATGCCTATAACTTCGGACCACAGGTCGTCTCGGTCCCGGGACTGGCGTAGGGCTTCAGCGACCAGCGAACGAGCTTCGTCTAGGCGTCCAAGCCAAAAATAGGCCCAGGAGTGTACTCATGAACCTCACCACTCTCTGAGATAGCGGCGACTTTGCCGCTGTTGATCTCGGTGAACCACAATTCGCCCCGCATCCCGTAAGTGATCGCCCCTAGTAGTGTGCCGCCAGTCGGTGTCGAGTAACGCTTGTACCCGGGTGCCATAGCCACTTCAAGGCGCGGACTTCCCGCATCAATCCGGACATGTGGCGCTGGGACCGTGCCAATGCCCTGCTTCCCGGCGAGAGCTAGCAACAGGAACAACAGGCAGGAGGCGACCTCCGGCAATAAAACTGAGCGCGGCCTGGCGGAGGCGAAAGCAAATCGCGACGACGCTTTCGCTGCGCCCCTCAACGCCCCCATCTTTCCTCCTTGTCTGCGGTCTGGCTGTCTCCGGTCTGGAGAACAGCGTGACGCACCTGCAGAGGAAATGGTTCTGACCCGCGGTCGTAATTTTCACGGAGGTGGTATTAGAGGGTTTAGAAAGCGACCACCGCCGGGGTCTCCGGCCGTCGGGTAGCCAGCATTCCCGGCGTTTGCAGTGGAAGCGGCGCGGGTCGGTCCTCGCTCGCGCTTAAGCCCCGAGAGGGTACGACACTCCTTGTCTATAGAGGGTGGCCCAACCCCTGGCCAGGAAAGCTACAACTTTGGTCGCATGCTTGCGCGCCTCCCCAGGCGGCCCGCTCGAGGTGCCCGAAAAGTCGGCGAGCCCCATCCGTCAGGGAGCCGCGGGCGTGTCGGCCTCCGGTCTCGAGCCATCAAGCGGGTACTAGGATTTGGTCAGGAAGGTATGAGAATGGAGTTCCCCGACGGTGTAGAGATCGTGGACGTTACCCTGCGTGACGGCCTGCAGAGCCTGGAGACGGTTTACCCAACTGACCTGAAGCTCGACATCCTCCGCCGCCTCATGGATGTAGGCCTGAAGCGCATTGAGGTCACCTCCTTTGTACGGCCGGACGTCGTGCCGCAATTGGCGGACGCTGAAGCCGTGGTGAGCGGCCTCCCCCCACGCAATGGCTGCACATTCCGCGCCCTGGTGGCCAACCGGCGTGGGATCGATCGCGCCATCTCGACGGGAATTGATGAGGTCCTGGCGCTGATCACTGCCAGCGAGACATACAACAAAAAGAACCAGAACATGTCCGTGGAGAGGAACCTGGAGGTTATCGAGGAGATCGCCGGCATAGCGCGCCCTCAAGGTGTCCACGTCGTGGTGGCCGTCGCGATGAGCATCTACTGCCCGTACGAGGGTGAAATCCCCGCCGAGCGTACGGTCAGCATCGTGTCCTCGTTGGAAAAGGCCGGGATCGACGAGTACTACATCGCAACAAGCGCAGGGCTCGATGGCCCGAGACGGGTCTACGAACTGAGCCGCCTCCTCATCGATGAGTACCCGTCGATGAAGCTCGGGATCCACCTGCACAACACCAATGGCATGGGCCTGGCTAACGCTTTGGCTGCTATGGAGGCAGGGGTCAGGACCTTCGAAGGAACCCTGTGTGGGATTGGGGGCGGGATCCGTTTTCCGGAAGGTACTGGCAATCACGGCAATATTGCCCTTGAAGATCTCGTAAATATGTTTGCCGAAATGGATGTGCGCACAGGGGTCGACCTCGGTGCTCTTGTGGGCCTAAGCCGGGAAGTGGGCGGATTACTTGGCGTGCCGGTGACCAGCTATGCAACGGCGGGAGGGACCAAGGCCGGCGGGGCACACACGGCTCGTCGGTCCTAGGGCTCCAAAACACAGCCCGACGATGGAGGGGAACAGTCTCCCTTCGCGGTGGCTTTTGGAACGCGAGACGCTGGTGGCTGCGACAGAGCGGCCACAACTAGTGTGGGCCGGCGGTGGATGACGTCGACCTCTCGAGCGAACTGGTAGTGATAAGCGGCGGGTCGGGGGCGCTGGGCCAGTACATCTGCGCGCGGCTGGCCGGCTGCGGAGCTACAGTCGTGTCCGTCGATGTAGTTGACGTCGCCGGCCCGCAGGATGACCGGGCGGGGGATCGCGTCTGGCACCTCCAGGCAGACGTCAGCGAGCGGGCGGACGTCGAGCGAGCCCTCGGTTCTGTCCAGGAGCGTTTTGGCCGCCACCCGACCACGGTGTGCTGTCACGCCGGCGTGGTCGCCGGCTACCCCGTCCTCGACTACCCCCTGGACGACTTCGACCAGTTGTTCCGGGTGAATGTCCGCGGTTCGTTCGTTTTGGCGCAGACGGCGGCGCGACTTTGGCGGGAGACGGGGGTCAGGGGGCACCTCATTTTCACAAGTTCCTGGGTACAGGATTACCCGTGGCCGGAGATCGCCCCTTATTGCGCCAGCAAGGCCGCCGTGTACTCACTTATGCGCAGCTTCGCAAAGGAGTTGGCACCCTATGGCATTAGGGCGAACGCGGTCTTGCCGGGGATCGTGTCCGCTGGAATGGCCCGCCGCCAGTGGGACGAAGACCCGGCCTACCGGCGCCGGGCACAAGAGGCCATTGCATTGGGGGAGCTTCAAGACCCGAACAGCGTGGCCGACGCCTTTGCCTTCCTGTGCAGCCCCATGGCCTCGTACATGACTGGCTCCCCCCTATTGGTCGATGGTGGCTGTGCGCTGGGCAGTCCGTAAGCAAAGAACGGGGGGCACCAGCCTGCGCCCCGCCACCTGGGAGCGGCCCGCAACCTGCCTTCCCCGGCCCGTCCCGTAACCGGTGGAAGACGTCACCCCGCCCCCTGCGGGCCCGGGCACAGGGGACAGCGCATCCCCGCCGGCGAGTCCTCCCCGTCGGCTCACGAGAGCGTTTGTCCTCGCCGCACTGGTCTTGGCATTGGGAGTGGGCATCTACGCATTCGTGCAGGATCTCGACAAGAGCAGCACGGCCAAAGGGATGGGCTCGTTCTGTAATTCTGTCGGTCTGGTGATGCAATTGGCGTATGAACGCCAGGGCGGATTAAGCACATTGCACAAATTGGTGGATAAACAGGCGGCTGCCGTCGGGGGCCGGGTGCGTTCCGATACACACGCTTTTGAGCTGGCGCTGAGCCGCCATGACACCTCGACGGCGCAGAAGTACCTCCTACGACTGGACGAACTTTGCCGCTCTGATGGTTCCCCTATCTCCACCCCGCTCACCACGTCACGGTCGCGGCCAAAGTGAAGCCACCGCTTCCTATATCATCGGGACCATGACCCTCGCCGGGACAATGGCCGAGAGCACCTCGCCCGAGCCATCATCAGGTGAAGGGCCGTGCTCAGGGCCGGACGCCTGCGAGCTCGGTTACGGCCAGTGCTCGGAGCTGTTGACAAACCGGCGCGTGCATGTCTTCGGTTCGGTCTTTTTCGACCTCGTCTATTCGGGCCTCCCTGGGCCGCCACGACCCGGGACCGAAGTGCAGGCGGCTCACCTTGGCATTTCACCCGGAGGTGTGGCCAACATTGCGGTGGCGCTGGCCCGCCTTGGGCTTGACGTCGGGCTCTCCGCCGTCTTCGCCGAGGACTCCTTCGGCCAGTACCTCTGGTCTGCGCTGGCCTACGAGGGCATCGACCTTAGTTATTCAGTGCGATCGCCGGATTGGACTACCCCGGTCACCACCTCGGTCGCCTACGAACGTGAGCGCAGCCTCATAACCTACGAGGCACCAGCACCGGTCGACGTGACCGCCGCCTTACCAGACGGGTTCCGGGCCGACGCGGTTGTGGTCTCCCTCGCCACTGCAAGTGCTCACTGGCTCCAGGGCCTACATCGAATAACGCCTCTCGTGTTCGCCGACGTGGGCTGGGACCTCGAACAGCTCGGCTCCTCCCAGCTAGCCGGCAAGTTGGCCAGCGTCGACGTGTTCATGCCCAATGCGTCAGAAGCCCGCGCCTGCACTGGTGCAGAGGACGCCGAACGGGCCGCCACCGCCCTGGCCGCGATGGCCCGGCTCGTCGTCGTAAAGGACGGCAGTTCCGGTGCCTTCACCATCGACCCCATGACCCGCACCGGGCTACGGGTACCTGCGCTTCCGGTCGAAGCCCGCGACACGACCGGGGCGGGGGACGTGTTCGACGCCGGCTTCATCTACTCTTCCTTGGCGGGCTGGCCTCTGGAGCAATCAATGCGCTTCGCCAACCTGTGTGCCGCAGAGTCGGTCAAGCACGAAGGCGGCTCGCTCGCCGCCCCCTGCTGGCGTGACCTCGCTGCGTTCTGGGAGAGGCTGCAAGACGCGGATGTGCGTGACGCGTACGCCTTTTTGCCGCCGCTTCTGAGCGAGTGCCCCCTGCGCCAGGTTTGCACGCGAGCATGCCCGACGATGTCGCCCCCACCCCTGGCCAGCGCGCTGGGCGGGGCGGTGTAGTGGCTTCCCGATGGCCGCTCACCGGCGACGGTCGCGTCAGGACATCATGGTAGCCGGGTGTTAAGGTAAATCTGACTAATCCGATCGATATAGGAGGAATAGCAGTGCAGAAAAGACGTCGGATCACGTTCGGAGCTGCAGCATTGGCTCTTCTCACCGCCGCACCGGCTATCGGTGTTGGCGCGTTGGCCAGTCCAGCCGGCGCTTCCTCGATGGTCACCTCGTTCACCTACTGGACCAGCGGCTGGAAGCCAGCCGAGATAGCAACGATAGACAGCGCCTTTGCCAAGGCCTACCCCGAGTACCAGGCCAAAGGACAGTACATCTCGACGTCGGACACCTACTTCCCCAAGGTCATCGCCGCCCTGAAGACCAACACGCAACCGACCGTGTACACGGACCAGCAACCGTACGACCTGCCCATTGTCGAGGAAAGCGGCAAGCTCATACCGCTCACCGGCAAGCTAGCCGGCCCGACCAACCAGCTCTACCCGGGCATCAGGAACTCGCTGTTCTACCGGGGCCAGCAGCTCGGCATGGCTCTTGGGGGGGTCGGCGACATCGCCCTGTTCTACAACAAGACCGACTTTGCCCAGGCCGGCATCACATCGCCACCCTCCACCTGGACGCAGCTGGCGGCGGACGCGGCCAAGCTGACCAGCTCCTCTGCCCACCGGTACGGGTTCTACGTACCCACCGGGGACGCGGAATGGATCTCATACGACTGGGAACCGGTCCTGTGGGGTGACGGGGGCAGCCTCCTCAATGGCAACCAGACCAAAGCCGCTTTCGACAGCGCCGCCGGCATCAAAGCCCTCTCGACGTGGGTAAACATGGTCCGGTCCCAGAAAGTGGCGCCGACGGCCAGCTACGCCGCCGACGGCAACTTTGATGGGCCGACGGCATTCGCATCCAACGCAGTGGCGATGATCACCGATGGCCCGTGGCTGGAGGGGGAGGTGCCGAAGGGCCTGGACTACGGCGTTGCGCCCTACCCGTCCGGCAGTATGGGAGGGTCGACGAACATCGGCATTGGTGTCGTCGCATTGTTGAAGACGACCCCGGCCGAAGACCAGGCCGGGATGGCCTTCATCAAGTTCCTGGCCTCGCCGGCCGAAGGTGCCTACTTGGCGTCACAGAATGGCGGCCTGCCGTCCAGCCCGGCCCAGATCGGCCAGCCCGTGCTCAAGAGCGCGGAGTCGAACAAGTGGTACAACGTCTTTGCCAACAACCTGAAGTACGGGAAGCTCCGTCCGCTCAACCCGCAGTGGTATACCGCTTCGTCGTACCTCTATACCGAGATCAACGACGCCATCGCCGGGAAGGTCACGCCGGCGCAGGCGCTCTCGACGGCCGCCAAAGAAGTGGACCAGGCGCTCGCCCAGGGCTAGTGCTTCCTCCAGGGACCCTCGCCCGGTGGCCGGCTCTCAGGGTCGTGCACCCGAGTTCCAGCTTTCCATGGCAACCGGGCGAGGGTTGCCTATCGTCGCCATAGTGCTAGAAGTATCACCAGCAGGCAGCCGGGAGGCGGGCGCAAGACCAGTGCCCGCTTCCCGTTTACCCGGGAGGGGACGATGGCTCCGTCCGGTGGCCAGGGCCCCACGGCGTGGTGCTGTACGGCAACCGCGAGTGCTGCCGTATTTGTTCATTGCCCCGGCGGTTGGGCTGACGGCCCTATTCTCGGTGGTGCCACTGGGGATCGCCATCCGCCGCAGCTTTTATGGCGGCGGCACCAATATTTTCCAGACCAAGCTCAATTTTGTCGGGCTCCAAAACTACAGCAATGCGCTCTCGTCGGGAGGGTCGCAGGCGCTCGAAGTAACAGCTATTTACACCATCGGGTTCATCGTGCTGGCTATGGGCTTCGGCCTGGCCACAGCGCTGTTGCTGAACATGAAGCTGCCGGGTATCGACCGCCTGCGTGCGCCCTTTATCATCCCCGTCGTCGTGCCGGTGGTGGCCACGGCGCTCATCTGGGCCAACCTGTTCGCGCCGCAGTTCGGGTTTATAAACCGCATCCTCGAGGCGTTCGGGCTCCCTCAAGCCGACTTCACATCGTCGCCCACGCTGGCCCTGATCATGGTCCTTACCTTTGGCGTCTGGCAGTTCTTCGGGGAAAACGTCATCCTCTACCTGGCTGCCTTGAAGAGCCTGCCCGTCGACCTCTTGGAAGCGGCCAGCGTAGATGGCGCCGGCCCATGGCGCCGGTTCCGTTACGTTCGCTGGCCCCTCCTGCGCCGCGCCACTGCCGTGATCCTGGTGATCACCACATTGACGGGTTTGCAGACCTTCACCCAGATCTATGTCCTCACTGGCGGCGGGCCCAACGGGGCCACGTCGCCCATCGTTTACGAGATATATAACAAAGCTTTCG
The DNA here is from genome assembly GCA_963749305.1 of uncultured Acidimicrobiaceae bacterium. Taxonomy (GTDB): domain Bacteria; phylum Actinomycetota; class Acidimicrobiia; order Acidimicrobiales; family Palsa-688; genus Fen-671. The sequence goes on along the minus strand of CAVVMN010000003.1, from coordinate 214,670 downwards.
TCCAGTTCAATACCGGGCAAGCCGACGCGCTGGCCGCCATCCTGTTCCTCATCTCGATGGTAATTACCATTGTCGTGGTCGTCACCGTAGGACGAGGTTCCCGCCGTGACGCGTAACCGCCGGCTCGCCAACCGGGTTTTCTTTTATTTCCTGATCACAATCGCGGTGGCGGTCGTCGTCTTCCCGCTCATCTGGATGCTGGGCACGGCGCTCAAGCCCAACGGGCAAATCCTCGACCTACGGGCATCGCTCTGGCCCAGCCAGTTCGAGTGGAGCAACATTGTAAAAGCCTGGAACTCAGCCCCCTTCGGGCGCTGGTACCTGAACAGCGTGATCTTCGCCGTTTCCGCCACTATTGGCCAGATTTTCACAGCCATGATGGCCGGTTACGCCTTCGCCATGTTCGACTTCCCGGGAAAACGGGTCCTTTTCTACATTGTGCTGTGCGGCTTGATGATCCCCTTTACGGTCGTCATTGTGCCGGTGGTCCAGATATTGGCGACGTTCCACTGGCTCAACACTTACCAGGGGCTAATCGTGCCAAATATTGCCTTTGCCCTGGGGACCTTCTTGTTCCGCCAATTTTTCTTCGGTGCTCCGCCCGAGTTAGGCGAAGCGGCCCGAATCGACGGCGCCTCGGAGTGGCGCATCTTCTACAAGGTCTACTCCCCCTTGGCCCGCCCCGTTATCGCCGCGTTGGGGATCATCGCTTTCCTGATGAACTGGAACAACTTCCTCTTCCCCCTGATTGTGGTGAACACCACCAGTATGAACGTGGTGTCGACGGGCCTCTCCGTTTTCCAGACCCAGTTCAGCACCAACTACGACCTGATCACGTCGGCCGCCCTTATCGCCATCGTCCCCATCCTGCTTGTGGCCATCGTGGCCCAGCGTCAGATCGTCGAGGGGATCTCGCTCGGAGCGGTCCGTTGAACCCTTCGAGCGTGGCGTTGGCGATCGTTGCCCGCACCCTCGCACCTCGACGAACGTGGCCTCCAATGGACCAACGAGGCGCACACTGTCAGCGCCGCAGCCGCGACCCTCGAGGGTAGTGAGGTTTACCTATCATTTTTTGTTAGGTGTCCCTCACAAATGCTAGGGTGCACCCTGTGCTGACTACACCGCCTCAAAGCCGCCTCAGGTGGCGCCGTCTGTTGGCACCGTTCGTAGCCGCGCTCTGCCTAATTTTGCCCGCCTGTGGTGGCCGGGCGGCGGGTGCACCAACCGGGGCCTCGATCACCCTTTACAACGGCCAGCACCCCGAGACCACCGACTCTCTGGTTGCCGCCTTCGAGAAGGCCAGCGGTATAAAGGTCAATGTCCGCAACGGCGACGAGGACGTCCTGGCGAACCAGATCGTCGAGGAAGGCAAGAGCTCACCCGCCGACGTCATCTACACGGAAAACTCGCAAGCGCTGCAATTCCTGCACACAAAGGGTTTGCTAGCGGCTGTCCCCTCGGCCACGTTGGCCAAAGTCCCTTCCCGGTACAACTCGCCTACCGGTAACTGGGTCGGCGTATCGGCTCGGGTAAGTGTCATCGTGTACAACACCAAGCTCCTGTCCCCGAGCCAACTGCCGACTTCGGTGATCGACCTGGACGATGCCAAGTGGTCCGGCAAGCTTGGCTTAGCCCCGAGCGAGACCGATTTCCAGCCCATCATCACATCAGTTGTCCATTCGTCCGGCCAGGCCGAGGCACTGCGTTGGCTCGAGGGCCTGAAAAAGAACGCCGCCAGCCATACCTACCCCGACAACGAGACACTCGTGGCTGCCGTCAACAATGGCCAGGTTGCCATTGGCATCATCAACCACTATTACTGGTACCGGTTGCGCTACGAGATCGGCACTTCCAGCATGCATTCGAGGATCGCCTATTTCGCCCCCCGCGATCCCGGTTATGTAATCGACGTATCGGGGGCGGCGGTACTGCAGTCCAGTCACCATAAGGCCCAGGCACAACGGTTTGTGGCCTTTCTGGTGTCCAAAGCGGGCCAGGAGATCATCGCCCACTCCCAGTCGTACGAGTACCCGCTGGGTTCGGGAGTCGTAACTGCGCAACCGTTGCGACCATTTGGCCAGCTGCAACCAACGCCACTCACGATCGCCGAGCTGGGCGACGGCGCTACCGCTGTAACTTTGTTGCACGAGGCACAGCTGTTGTGAAAATGAGAGCCGTGGCTCATAAAGAGGTCTAACGTGGCCGTCGCCACCGCGCCGGCCAACGGCACTGGCTCTGGCATTGGCAGTCCAAGCGAGGCGCACCAACACCGCCGAGCGCCACTGTCGCTCGTCTTGTCGGCCGCCGTCGTGGCCGGCGCCATGCTCCTGCCTCTGGTGTTCATGCTCATCCAAGCGGCTCAGGTGGGCTGGCCCGAACTGTCGGACCTCCTCTTCCGGCACCTCACCGCCGTCTTGCTCTGGAACACCGTCTCGCTTGCAGCAGTAGTCACGACGGCCAGCGCCATTATGGGCACGGCCGCCGCCTTCGCCACCGAACGGACCAACCTTCCCGGTCGGCGGGCCTTGTCGGCCCTCGTCGTATTGCCGGTTGCCGTCCCCGATTTCGTCATCGCATGGGGCTGGACCACGTTGGCCCCGTCGCTGCATGGCCTTTGGGGTGCGTCGCTGGTCTTGTCACTGGGGCTGTACCCGCTCGTGTACCTGCCCGTGGCGGCCAGCTTCCGGAGCGCCGACCCCGCTCAGGAAGAGGTGTCGAGGAGCCTCGGTCGTGGCCGGTTCCGCACCTTCTGGTCGGTGAGCTTGCGCAATGCCCGTTTGGCCCTGCTCGGTGGCTGCCTGCTCGTCGCCCTCTACCTCCTGGCCGAGTACGGGGCGTTCGAGATACTCCGCTACCAAACGTTCACCACGGAGATCTTCGCCGAGTTCCAGGTGGGGTTCAATACGCCGGCCGCCTCTGCCCTCAGCCTGGTACTGGCCGCCCTCGGCCTGGTGGTGCTGGGGGGCGAAGCTCTGCTGGCCCGGTCGGTGCATAGGGGAAGGCCCCAGCCCCGCGCCAGGGTCGTCACCCGGTCACGGTTGGGGCTGGCCACGGTCCCGGTGGTGCTCTCGATGGTCCTTCTGGTGGCCTTGGCCCTGGGGGTGCCGGTGTGGGCCATCTGGCACTGGATGGCCTCCAGCCAGCGGACGACGCTCCCGGCTGCCTCCTCGCTGGGTAGCGCCGCCTGGCATACGGCGCTCTACAGCGGGTGCGCCGCCGCCGTGGCTACCGTTGCCGCCCTCCCCGTAGCCATCCTGGCTGTGCGCTACCGGGGCCGCCTGTCTATGGTGTTCGAACGCAGCGGCCTCCTCGTACAGGCCCTCCCTGGCCTCGTTATTGCCCTGGCGCTGGTTTTTTTCGCCGTTCGGTATGCCAGCGTCATCTACCAGAGCGCTTTTTTGCTCGTAGCCGCCTACGTGGTGATGTTCTTCCCTCTAGCCCTGGTCGCCGTCCGGGCATCGGTAGCCAGGGTGCCTACTTCATTAGAAGAGGTAGCTCGTTCTCTGGGCCATAGGCCACCGGTCGTGATGTTCAGAATTACGCTGCCCCTCGTCCTGCCCGGGCTATTGGCCGCCTTTTTCCTGGTCTTCCTGACGGCCGTGACGGAGCTAACCGCTACTTTGATCCTCGTGCCTACGGGTGTACAGACGCTGGCCACGCAGTTCTGGGCCTATACCACCGACTTCTCGTACGGCGCCGCCGCTCCTTTCGCCGCCACCATGCTGGGGGTGGCCGTGATCCCCACCTACCTCCTGGGCCGCTGGTTCGACCGTCTGCCGGCCAGATCTTTGCCGGGCAGTTAGGGAAGACTGGTGTAGTACATGACACGCGTTATCGTCTCCGGGCTGCGGAAGTCGTTCGGCTCCCGGGTCGTGCTGGACGGTCTCGACCTCGAGGTGCCCGAGGGCTCGCTCACGGCCGTCCTCGGCCCGTCGGGCAGTGGTAAAACGACGCTCCTGCGCATACTGGCCGGGTTCGAGCACGCCGACGCCGGCAGCGTGACGCTCGGGGACAAGGTGGTCGAGGACGCCCGGGCCCACCTCGCCCCGGAAACGCGGCGCATAGGCTATGTGCCACAGGACGGTGCACTTTTCCCGCACCTGACCGCCTCCGGCAACGTGGGCTTCGGCCTCTCGCGCCAGGAACGCAAGGGCGGGCGCGTCGAAGAACTCCTGAGCCTGGTGGGGCTGTCCGGGGAAGGCCGGCGCTACCCTCACCAACTCTCGGGAGGCATGCAGCAGCGAGTGGCGCTGGCCCGGGCACTCGCCGGCCAGCCCAGCCTGGTCCTCCTCGACGAGCCGTTCTCGTCGCTCGACGCCGCGTTGCGGGCCGGGGTGAGGGCCGACGTGGCCAGGGTACTGTCCGAGACCGGCACGACCGCCGTCTTGGTCACGCACGACCAGGACGAGGCGTTGTCGCTGGCCAACAGGGTGGCGGTGCTGCGGGACGGCCGGGTGGCGCAATGCGCCAGCCCGGAGGCGCTGTATACCGACCCGCTCGACCCTGCGCTGGCGAGCTTCGTCGGCGACGCCAACTTGCTCGAGGGGACGGTGCGGGCGGGGACCGTGTTGACCACGCTCGGCGCGCTGGCCATCGCCGACGCCGGCTCGTCGTTCGTGGAGGCGCAGAAGGTAATGGTGCTGGTGCGGCCGGAGCAGCTCGAGCTGCGGGCCGGCAATGCCAGTTCGGGCAACGGCAATGGCGACCATGGTGGCGGGAGCCGAAACGGCCGGGTGGTCGAATGCCGTTACTTCGGCCACGACATGCTTGTGACGGTGGAGATCGCCCCCGATGCAATGGGCGAGGCCCCGGTCATTCACGCCCGGCTCACAGGCCAAGCCCCGTTGGGCACCGGTAGCCCGGTCGCACTCTCTGTCGACGGCCCGGTCAAGGCCTGGCCGGCGTAGTACCCAGGGCGCGATTGTTGGGCCGGTCCCAGTGCCGCCGTCACCCGATAGCGGGGATGACCTCTTCCTGCAGCAGCTGCAGGGAAGCGAGGTTGAACGGGTGGTCGACCCCGAACACGAAGTGGCTCACGCCGACGTCGAAGTAGGCCCGTAAGCGGGCGGCCACCTCACCCGGGTCGCCGATCAACCAGCGGTCGCGGACGGCCTCGAAATCGATCAGATTGTTCGCCGCCGCCTGCCTGGCCAGCGCTTCGGCTTCGGCGTGGCTGGCGGCCACCACTGCCGCCGGGTGGACCGACAGCTCGATCTCGTTGAAATCTCGCCCGGTTTGGGAGCATATCTCCTGAAGTCTCTCGAAGTCCCGGGCGCATTTCGCCGGTGGTCCCTGAACGTTTATACGGTCGGCGTGGCGGGCCGCCATCCTGAGTGAACCGAGCCCCGAGCCGCCGACCGTTATCGGCGGATGGGGTGATTGCACCGGTTTGGGATCGCAGGGGGCCTCCTCCAGCTGGTAGTAGCGGCCCTTGAAAGTGGTCCGGTCCTGCGCCCAAAGAGACTTCACGATCTGGAGCGCCTCATCCAGGCACTCGTAACGCTCGGCCAGGGGAGGGAAGGGTATCCCGTAGGCTCGGAACTCTCGCTCCGCCCAGGCCGCCCCCAGCGAGAACTCGAGCCGGCCGCCCGTCATTTCGTCGGCCTGGGCGGAGGCTTTAGCCAGGACGGCCGGGTGGCGATAAAGGGCCCCGTTTACGAGCACCCCGATCCGAGCGCGGTTGGTGAGGACGGCCAGTGCTCCGAGAGTGGTCAGTGTTTCGAACGCCGGACGGTCGTCAGCGCCGTTCCACGGCAACAGATGGTCGAAGGCCCACACTGAGCCGAACCCAAGGTCCTCGACTGCCCGCACGGCCGCCGCGTAATCGGCCCAGCTGGAATCCTGTCCCTGCAGCTGCACACCAAAGTGGACGGTGCGCCCCCGGACTTCCATGACCTCAACCTCTCTCGAAAACTCCGTCGTGCCGGACCACTGGAGGCACCACAACGCCACTGAAGTCGCCGGCCGCCTCGCCGCCTTACCTTAGCGAGCAGGTGCCCGGGCCCGGCAATCCGCAGATGCTCAGGCCTCGAGAGCGGGGTCGTCGGTACCGGCTTGGGCGAAACCCCTCCTCCGAAGGAGGCAAGAGTCACAGGTGCCGCACGGCCGGCCGTCGGGTCCCGGGTCGTAGCAGCTATGGGTGAGCGCGTAGTCGACGCCCAGCGCTACACCGCGCTCGATTATCTGCGCCTTGGTCAATTGGGACAGTGGAGCGTGCAGCCGCAGGCGCTGCCGGCCTTCGACGCCGGCCTTAGTGGCCAGGTTGGCCATTGCCTCATAAGCAGCGAGGTATTCGGGCCGGCAATCGGGGTAGCCGCTGTAATCGATGGCGTTGACGCCGATGAAAATGTCACTGGAGCCCAGCGTCTCAGCCCAGGCGAGGGCGAACGACAAGAAGACGGTGTTGCGGGCCGGCACGTAGGTCACCGGGATCCCTGCGTCGAGGTCGTCAACGCTGTCGTGGTGGGGCACGGGCGTTTCGCTGGTCAGCGCCGAACCACCGAAGGCACGCAGGTTGATGTCCATCACGACGTGGTCGGCGACGTTCATGGACGCCGCGACTTTGCGCGCCGCGGCAATTTCGACGTCGTGACGTTGGCCGTACCGGAAACTAAGGGCGTACGGCCTGTACCCCTCCGAAATGGCGATAGCGAGGACGGTGCTGGAATCGAGCCCACCGCTCAAGAGCACCACGGCCGGCGGTCCCTGTGGTTGTGCGCACAAAAGGGTTCGTCCTCCAATGTCTGTCGCTGGGTTGTCGCCCCTCGGCTTCGGTCCCTGGCTCTGCCTTCGGGCTCCGCTGATTACGTCGGCTGGGCCCCTGCTAACTGCTGGTCCTCGGCTCCGGGCCCGGGCCGGGGCCTTTAGGCCAAACTACGACATGGCTGGCGCCCGGTGGCTGAGCGCGGTGATGGGCTTGCGAGCTAACGTACGGAAATGACAACGGCGAACACGACGGGCAGCGACGCGGGAGGAAGCACGGTCCGGTTCCTTCGGGTCGGGGAGGTGGGCCAGGAGGTCCCCGTTATCCAGGACGGTTCAGGCCGCGCCTACGACTTGTCACCGGTGATCGGTACGGGCGACCTCGACGGCGCCTTCTTCGGTGGCGATGGCGTCAGCCTGGCGACGCAGGCACTGGCGCGGGGCGAGCTGCCGGAGCGCTCGATCGAGGGGCTCAGGGTCGGCCCTCCCGTTGCCCGCCCCCGCGCCGTCATATGCATCGGTCAGAACTACGCCGCCCACGCGGCCGAAACGGGCTCGCCAGCGCCCAAATCTCCGATTATTTTCTTCAAGCACCCCAATACCGTCGTCGGTCCGTTCGACGATGTGGTCATACCGCGGGGCAGCACTCGGACGGACTGGGAGGTCGAGCTGGCCGTTGTGATCGGATTCTCGCTGCCGGTACCTGGAGTCGCTCGAAGACGCGCCGAATTACATTGCCGGCTACACCATTTCCAACGATGTTTCAGAACGAGAATTTCAGATCGAGCTCTCGGGTGGGCAGTGGTCCAAAGGCAAAAGTTGCGAGACCTTCAACCCGTTAGGCCCATCGTTGGTCCCGAGCAACGAGGTCCCAGATCCCCAGAAATTACCGTTGCGCTCCTTTGTCAACGGTGAAGCCCGCCAGGACTCGAACACCGCGGACATGATATTTTCGATCAATTACCTCGTTTGGCACTTGTCGCAGTTCCTCGTCCTGGAGCCCGGCGATATTGTGAACACGGGTACCCCGCAAGGGGTAGCGCTATCGGGACGGTTCCCTTTCCTCCGGCCCGGTGACACCATGTCGCTCGAGATCGATGGACTGGGCCAGCAGCAACAGCGCCTCGTGGCCGCCGGGTAGTAGTGGTTTCCGGCGGGTAACACGGCGCCCGGTATTTATTTCATCCCGCTTCGAGAAAATGGGCTAGCCGTTCGAGGGCGGGCTCGAGGACGGAACGCTCGGCCGCATAACAAAGCCTTATCGAGCCTTCGCCGCCGGCCCCAAAGGCGGACCCGGGAGCCAGGCCGACTTTTTGTTCGCGAAGTAGCCGCAGGCAGAAGGCAAACGAGTCGTCGACCCCGCTAACCCGCGGGAAAACGTAGAAGGCCCCGTCGGGGCGCGGGACGGTGACGCCGGGCATCTGACGTAACGCGTCGATGCAAAAATCGCGTTTCTCTTTAAGCGTGCGGACCATGCGGCGCAGCTCGTCCTCGCCGTCCGACAACGCCGTTCGGGCGGCTATCTGAGAAAAGGTCGCCGCGTGCGACACAAAAAACTCGTTGAGCTGGGCCACTTTGGCCCCACGTCGCGTCGCGTCACCAGCCACCCCACCCGCCATCCGGTCATGCAGTACGACTTCGAAAAGGACTGCACGACATGGACCGGGTCGTGGCGTTCGGCCAGACGCAGAATTGACGGAGCCGGCTCACCGATCTCGTGACCGGCGTAGTAGATGCGTTCGTAGACCTCGTCGGCCAGCAGCCAGATGCCCCGCTCACGGCAGATCTCAAGCAAATGGCGCTGCTCTTCTTCGGTGGCGACCCACCCCAGAGGGTTGGACGGCGACGTCAAGAGGATAAGGCGGGTCCTCGAGGTTAAGGCCGCAGTGAGCTCGGCAAAATCGATCCGGTACCGCTCTGCCTCCAGCCGGAGCGGCACATCAACCGGGGCTCCGTGCGATAGGGCAACGATCGAGGTGCTGTTGGGCCAGGCCGGGGACAGGATGACGACTTCGTCGCCGGGGTCGACCACGGACCGGATGGCCAGGTGGAGAGCCTGAAGGCCCGAAGCCGTGATTACGATCTCGGTCGCGGGGTCTAGCTCCACTCCATGTAGCCGTCTGTATTGGGCGGCGATTTCTGCTCGCAGAGACGGCAGGCCGGCGTTCTCGGAATAAAAGGTATGGCCGTCCCTGAGGGCGCGGACGGCGGCGTCCACGATGAACTTTGGCGTCGGCAGGTTCGACTCGCCGAAGTACAGCCGGAGCACGCCGTCCATCGACATGGCCAGCTCGCCGAGCTCACGGATCCTGGTGTACGGGACGTCCTGGAGCGAGGGCGCGTAGGGCGTTAGGGCCAGCTGGCCTGAGCCATCGGGTGCTGGCAGATCTGGCGCAACGTTCGGCATGGTGCCCTGGTTACTTTAACCGCCGGCGTCCTCGTTCACCGCGTGGCCGTCAGCAGGTTCCTGGCCGCCGCGGTGGCCACGACGGCGAAGCAGGCCAGCACGGCCAGTACCAGGGCCACCGCTCCAGCCTCCACCTACCGGCCCGAGCAAGCGGGCGTACAGCGTGCCCAGCACCGTCGCACCAAGCGCGATCGCCACCTGCTGTGTGGTGACCAGGACATCGGAGCCGGCCCTGGCCTGATGGGCCGCTTGCACCTCGGCGGCTTAGTCGCCTATCGCCGTGGCCGGCACTAACTGGCCAGTTTTATGTCGAGCGAGGCCACGCCGCGCAGCGTGATGTTGTCCTTGTACGGCGGCGGGCCAGCCACGAGCTCGACCGAACTGAAGCGCCGGGCCAGCGTGCCGAGGGCAACCTGAGCCTCGAGGCGAGCCAGCGGAGCGCCCAGGCAGTGGTGGATCCCGAAGCCGAACCCGAGGTGCCGGTTGTCGGCACGGGTCACGTCGAAGGTGTCCGGGTCCCTGAACTGAGCGCCGTCCCGGCTGGAGGCGGCGGGCAGCATAACCAGCTCGGACAGGGCCGGGACCGTCCCGCAGGAGAGCTCGATGTCCTCCATGGGCAAACGCCCCATCATGTGGACAGGGGGGTCGAACCGGAGGGTCTCTTCGATGGCGCCACGTATGAGAGATGGGTCGTCCCGTACCAGGGCGAACTGGTCGGGGTAGCGGGCGAAGGCCAGAACGCCGTTGGCGATCAGGTTTACCGTCGTCTCGTGGCCGGCAATCAAGAGCAAGTTGAGCGTGCTGAACACCTCGGCCTCAGTCAGCCGGTCCCCTTGCTCCTCGGCTTCGAGCAACGCGGACAACAGGTCGTCCCGAGGCTGGCGCCGCCGGCGGGCGATGAGGTCGCTGAAATAGTCCATCGCCCGCGTCCTCAGTTCCTGGAAGCGCTCGAGCATCCCGGGCGGCCACGTGAAGCTGGGGTCGAGCCCTCGGGCCGTCGCCGCCGACCACTCTTTGAACTCGTCCACGTCCTCGGGCGGGACACCGAGCAGCTCGCAGATCATCAAAACTGGTAGCGGGAAGGCCAGGTCCTCCACCACCTCCATGCTCCCGGCAGCCGCGGCCCGGTCGAAGACCTCGTCGGCGATCTGCTGGGCCCGGGGGCGCAACTGCTCCACCCGACGGGGGGTAAAGGCCCGGCTGACCAAGCCCCGTAGCCGGGTATGGTCCGGAGGGTCCAGGAACAGGAACGAAGGAGTGACGTCCTCGTCGTCTTCCACGGCGGGAGCAAAGCGCGGCGATTTGCGAAAGTCGTTGCTGGTACCCGAGCTACGCAGGATCGTCATGCAGTCCTCGTAGCGGGACACGACGAGCAGACCGTAGGGGCTTTCGAAGAGGGGGGCTTCCTCCAGTAAGACCCGGTACGCCGGGTACGGGTCGGCCCGGAAGGCCGGGTCGATGGGATCCCACGTAGCAGCCACTTCACCACCTGATTTCTGCGAATTTCTGCTGTGCCAGCCGAGGAACAGCGGGCCCGGTCTCGACCGTCGTCTTAGTGGCCCAATCGTATAGGGCTCTCCGTGGCTAGCCGGCTCGGCGGATGACGTCAAACTTTCGCTCTCGCCCGGCCTGGCCCCCCACGTCTGATCGCTGGCCCCGCACGTCTGAACGTTAGGGTCGTCAACTGATGGAGGTCCCCGAGTCCTCGACCGGCCTGGGCACGGAGGAAGCCAGCGCCTTTCCCGGTGTGGCGGCGGCCGTGCTCTGTGCCGGGGCGGGCAGCCGTTACGACCGCGAACGACCGGGCGGCAAACTGCTGGCCCCGTTCCGTGGCCGGCCTCTGGTCACCTGGGCCGTCGAGAACGCTTTGGCCGCCGGGCTCGAAGCGACTTTCGTTGTGACCGGCGCGGCCGACTTGTCCGGCCTTCTCCCCGGAGAGGTGGCGATGGTCGAAAACCCGCACTGGCACGAGGGCCAAGCGACCTCTTTACAAGCCGCCATCTCCGCCGCCCGGGCGTTGGGGTTCGAGGCCATCGTGGTAGGGCTGGGCGACCAACCCCTGATCGGGCCGGACGTCTGGCGGGCGGTGGCATCGGCCGACGCCCCGATCGCGGTCGCCACCTACCAGGGCCGCCGGCGCAATCCCGTGAAGCTGGCCCGACCTGTGTGGGACCACCTGCCGACGACGGGCGACGAGGGGGCGAGAGCGCTTATGCGCACCCGCCCGGACCTCGTGGTCGAGGTGCCGTGCCACGGCAACCCGCTCGACATCGACACCAGGGAAGACCTGAGCCAGGCCACCTGACCGTCGACCACGTCGCCTCGGCCAGTTGCGCCGGAAAGTCAGCTATGGGCGCGGCGCCGCCTGACGAGCAGCCACGCTCCGACGAAGCGTGAGCAGGACGAGGGCGGGAACAGCCCTCTTGGCCAAGGACGGGCCGGCGATTTTTACGAGGTCAACCGGCTCGGCCTCGGGCCGGACAGCTTCGCGTACAGAATATGGCCGTCCAGTCGCGCCGTTCCCCTCTGCGGCGCGGCCCGGCCCCGACAGAGCGGAGCCCGCCTTACCGTCACCGTCACTTTGGCTTGCCTCGGCCAGCCGCCGATGTCTCGAGACTGTCGTCCACAGCAGTCGTGGCCGGTTCCTTGTTTGCAGCCGACGCGGGCGGTCGCAAGGTGGCCTCGAGGCTCTCGACGAACTCGGACATCAGCTTGTTGCTCACATCGGCCAACACGCCCCGACCGAGTTGGGCCACCCTGCCGGTGATGGTGAGGTCGGTGACAACGGAGACCCGGGTAGAGGCGTCGGCCGGCTCGAGCGTGGCGGTGATCATCGCATTGGCATGGCCCTGGCCCCGGACCTCCCGACCCTGGGCGCGCAGCACGGCCCGGCGGGCACCGTCGTCACGCTCGACGAACGTGACCTTGCCCTTGTACTCGGCCGTGATCGGCGCCCACCTTCACCTTGACCACGCCGTGATAGTCCTCGCCTTCGACCTCGCGGAGTTCGGCCCCGGGCATACAGGGCGCGATCCGTTCGAGGTCCGTCAAGACCTCCCAGGCCTCGTCGACCGAGACGTCTACGGTGAAGTCGTTCGTGAGTTCCATTACCGCTCCCTTCTGGACGAGTCATTGAGCGTCACCGGCGACGTCGCTTTGGACGGTTTCTTACGGTTATTGCGATATAAATAGTCCCAAGCGGTTTCCAGACGGCGCCCGGCGCACCCTGGCTCCGGCGCCGAACCGTGGCCTCGCACCGTAGCCCCGCACCGCGACCCCGCCGTGGCCCCATCGGCCGGCCAGGCCACTAATGGATCGGCCCACTTCGGTCGCGCAGCGATAGCCCGGGCCGTCCGGTCCGCAGCGCGATGATCTCGGCGCAAATGGCAACGGCCGTTTCCTCGGGCGTCCGGGCACCGATGTCGAGGCCAATCGGGGCCATGACCCGCCCGACCAGCTCGGCGCCTACCCCGGCTTGTTCGAGATGGGCCACGCGATCGGCATGTGTCCGCCGCGAGCCCATGGCGCCGATGTAGCCCACCTTGGTCAATACGGCGGCGGCAATGGCCGGTACGTCGAACTGCGAGTTGTGGGTGAGCACGCACACCGCGTCCCGGTCACTCAGCTCGGCCCCCACCCTTTGCAGGTAGCGTTCGGGCCGGTCGACGACCACCTCGTCCGCCATCGGGAAGCGAGCGGCGGTGGCGAAAACTGGCCTCGCATCGCAAACCGTCACCCGGTAACCGAGCACCTTGCCCAGCTTGGCCAGAGCGGCCGTGAAATCGACGGCGCCGAAAATGATCATGTGGGGCGGGCGAGCGAACACTTCGATAAACACCTCGACCGAGCCCTGTCGCGCCTCGCCAGTGGGCCCGTAATGGCGGGTGGCCGAGAGCCCGCTGGCCAGCGCACCGGCGGCGTCGCGGCGCACGACCTCGTCGAGGTGCGCCTCGCCTAGCGTCCCGGCACACGTGCCATCCTCTCTGACCAGCATGGATGCTCCGAGCCTGGTGCCCGGCAAGCGACGGCCATCCCCTCGGGCACCGTTGACCCTGCTGACGTCGGGGCCGGCGCAGTCAGCGCCAACGATGCCGGCGAACTGGTCTCCGACATCCGTCACCGTCGCCAACACCACCGGCTCCGACCGCTCGATGGCCGTGCGCAGCTCGTCGTAGACCGTTGGCAGTTCGGGGTCGACGAGCAGGTGGACGGTCCCCCCGCAGGTAAGGCCGACGGCGAAGGCGTCGTCGTCTGAGTAGCCGAAGCTGCACCGCCGGGCCCCGGCTCGCTCCTCCAGGGCCGCCAGAGCCTCAGTCACCACCGCCCCCTCGACGCAGCCGCCGGACACCGACCCGGCCACTTCGCCGTCCTCGCTGACGGCCATGGTGGCCCCGGCCTCGCGAGGCCCTGAGCCGTCAACACCCACGACCCGCGCCAGCGCCACTCGCCGGCCTTCCTGGCGCCACCGCTCAACCTGGCCGATGACCTCTTTCACCGGCGCTCTTTCACTGGCGCTCTTTCACTGGCGCTCTCTCACCGGGCCTCTCTCGTCGGGGCTCTCTCACCGCGACCTCACATTTGTCCGCTCACTCACCGCTAAGCAAGCCGGCCAGGGCCTCGAGGGATGACAGCGAGTGGCCTTCCACGAAATCGTCGATGTGCGGCAGAGCGGCAGCCATCCCCCGAGCCAGTGGGGCGTAACCGGGCGAGCCCTTCAACGGGTTGACCCATATGACCCTGTGGGCCACCCTCGACAAACGGCCCATCTCGGTGGCCAGGGCCTCCGGGTCACCACGGTCCCACCCGTCGGAGAAGACCACCGTCACCGACCCGCGGGCCAGCCCGCGCGCCCCCCACTGATCGTTGAACACCTGAAGGGCCTCACCTAGCCGTGTACCTCCCGACCAGTCCATGACCCTGCCACCGGCCTGCGCCAAAGCCACGTCGGGGTCGTGTAGCGCCAGCTCCCTCGTCACCCGGGTCAGCCGGGTGCCGATCGTAAAGGCCTCCACTTGAGCTCGACCGCTCACGACCATGTGGAGAAAACGCATCAGCATTCGGGTATACGGCTCCATCGAACCGCTGACGTCGCACAGGACGACGATGCGGCGAGGACGTACTCCAGGTTGCTTCCACGCCCGCCGCACCGGTTCGCCGCCGGCCCGCAAGGAACGTCGCACAGTACGCGGCAGATCGGGATGGCGGCTGAGGCGGGGCACCGGTTTGTACCGGCGCGAGCGGCGCAGCGGCCCACGTATGCGGGCCATCGCCATGAGTCGCTCCAGCTCAGCCAGCTCCTCGGGGCTGCAAGTGGCGAAGTCCTTCTTTCTCAAGATCTCGACGTGGCTGTAGCGCCCCCAGGGCTGCCCGTCGACTTGTTCGGCCTCTATGTCGTCCTCGTCCGGACCGTCCAGGCGAGCGGTGGCCGCGCCTACCAGCGCCAGCGCCTGGCGCGAATACTTGTGCACTTGACCTTCTTCTTCGCCGCCGAAAAAGAAGGTTGAGAAGACCCGGTCATAGGCCGGGAGGTCCTCCGGACGGTTCACGAGGGTGGCCCGCCCGGCCCAGTACAGGGGCCCGATACGCGAGAACCCCAGGACAGAAATGGCCTCGGCGTAAATGAGCGAGGCGCCGGCCGGGACGCGGACGCCATGGCCGCGGAGCAGCCGCGAGAAAGCGACGGCGAGGCGTTCGGGCCGCTGGGCCACTGTCATCGGGTCGCTGCGGGTCATCGGGTCGCTGCGGGTCATCGGGTCATCGGGCGCTGTCGTTCACGGGCCGGCGCCCGGGCCGTCCCCGGTCACGCCGGCTCCCAGGCCTTCAACTCGCCCTCTCCGCCGCATTTCGGACTAGCTCCCCCAAACCCGGCCGCCCGCGCCTTCTCAGCGTCCTCCCGGTATTTGAGAACCGTGCCGAGGGTGGCCTCCACCGCAGCCTCGTCCAGCCGGGTACGGCCCAGCGCCCCGAGCGCCTCGGCCCAGTCGATGGTCTCCGCCACGCCAGGAGGCTTGTAAAGGCTGAGCACGCGCAGCTGTTCGACGGCCGCCGCGATCTGGCGGGCCAGGACACTGCCGACACCTGGCGCCCTGAGGGTAATGATCTCCACCTCGCGTTCAAAGGTGGGGTGGTCGACCCAGTGGTAAAGGCACCGTCGCTTCAGGGCGTCGTGGAGGTCGCGGGTCCGGTTGGACGTTATGACAACGATGGGGGGCACGACGGCCCGGAACGTCCCCAGCTCCGGCACGGTGACGGCGTGCTCGGACAGGACCTCGAGCAGGAAGGCCTCGAAGTCGTCGTCCGCCCTGTCCACCTCGTCCACCAAAAGCACAGGTGGAGGAGCCTCCGGGTCGGCCGTGACGGCGGCCAGCAACGGCCGGCGCACCAGGAACCGCTCGGAGTAAAGCTCGTCCTCGACGTCGGCCGTTACGCCTTGGCCCGTAGTCGCCGCCCTGGCCTCAGCCGCTCGCAAGTGGAGCAACTGGCGCGAATAGTCCCACTCGTAAACGGCCTGGGCCACGTCGATCCCCTCATAGCACTGGATACGCAGCAGCTCTCCGCCGGTCCAGCGCGAAAGCACTTTGGCCACTTCGGTTTTACCTACGCCGGCATCTCCCTCCAGGAGCAAGGGGCGGCGCATGGCCAGGGCCAGGTAGACCACCGTGGCCAGCCCTTCGTCGGCCAGGTAGCCATACTGCCCGAGAGACTGGCGCACCTCTTCGGGGCCGTTGGCCGGGACCGGGTACCTGGCCCTCGGGCGGTTGGGCCAGGCCTGAATACGGTCGGCCCCCCAACCGGTTTGACCACCAGGGCCAGTTAGACCACCAGGGCCAGTTACACCACCAGAGAACGTGCTCACCGGGCTGTCCTGTCGGCGTGCTCCCCGGCCAACGTCTCTTCTAGCGCCCGCCGGGTCAGCACTTTCACCAGGTGAGCCCTGAACTCGGCGCTGGCGTTGAGGTCGCTCGCTGGCTCGGTGTCTTCAGCGGCCCACGAGGCGGCCTCGGACGGGCCGGCCCCGCCGGCCAATGCCCCCTCGACAGCACGTGCTCGCAGAGGGGTCAACCCCATGTTCACCAGCGCGACCCGGACGGGACTTCTAGCAGCCGTGTCGTCAGCGGCCACGGATACAACTGCGACGGTGGCCCAGTCCTGCGCACGGCGGTTGAACTTCTGGAACGACCAGCCGCCGGGGGCCTTTGGCAACCTGACCTCGGTCAGCATCTCGTCCGGGGCAATGGCAGTTTCCAGGAAACCGACAAAGAAATCAGCCGCCGGGATCTCTCTCCGGCCGGCGGGGCCTTCTACCACCAGTGTCCCGTCGAGGGCCAGCACGGCGGCGGGCAAATCGGACGCCGGGTCTCCATGGGCCAACGACCCGCCGATCGTGCCTCTATGACGAACCTGGGGGTCACCGATCTGGCTGGCGACGTAGGAGAGCACTGGCGCCTCCTTGCGCAACACTTCAGACTGCTCCAGGTCGCGGTGGCGGGTAAGGGCACCCACGGCGAGGTACCCGTTGTCGTCGCGGACGTACGAGAGCCCGGGGAGACGGCCCACGTCGATCAGGAGTGATGGCACCGCCAGGCGAAGTTTCATCAGCGGGAGCAGCGAATGACCGCCGGCTAACAGCTTGGCGTCGGCGCCGTACTCGGCTAGCAGCGAGGCCGCTTCTGCCACCGACCCCGCCCGGCGATAGTCGAAACTGGCCGGGATCATGCCGGCCCCTGCTGCCCGGCCGCGGCCAGCACCGCTTCCACGATGTTGTGGTAGCCAGTGCAACGGCAGAGGTTGCCTTCCAGTCCCTCCCTTACCTCCCGCGCCGTTGGCTGCGGGTGTTCCTTTAGCAACGAAGCGGCGGCCATGACCATCCCCGGAGTGCAAAACCCGCATTGCAGGCCATGGTTTTCCCGGAACGCCTTCTGGACCGGGTGGAGGGACCCGTCCGGCAGAGACATCCCTTCGATCGTCGTCACGTGTGCCTCCTCCGCCTGGACAGCCAGGACCGTGCACGATTTCACGGACTCGCCGTCTAAAAGCACCGTGCACGCCCCGCACGAAGTGGTGTCGCAGCCCACGTTGGTACCGGTGAGACCCAGCATGTCCCGGATGTATTGGACCAGCAGCAAGCGGGGCTCCACCTCGTCCTCGTACGGGACCCCGTTCACGGTCATCCGCACTCTCATGCTGACACCGCCTTCGTGGCCCGCCACACCCGTTCGGGGGTGGTCGGCATGTCGATGTGACGCACCCCGAGGTGGGCCACCGCGTCGATTACGGCATTATGGGCCGCCGGGGTGGAACCGATGGTCCCGGACTCGCCGATACCCTTCGCCCCGAGCTCGTTCCTCGGGGTCGGGGTTTCCATGCGGACGCACTCGAAACTCGGCAACTCGGCGGCGCTGATGAACGTGTAGTCGGCCAGGTTGGTAGTGAGCGGGTTGCCGTCCTGGTCGTAGCGGAACTCCTCGAGGAGAGCCTGGGCGATGCCCTGTGCTAGCCCGCCGTGCACCTGCCCGTCGGCCAGCAGCGGGTTGAGGATGCGGCCGGCGTCGTCGACCGCCACCATCCGCCGCAGCACCACCTTGCCCGTCTCCGTGTCGACCTCCACCACGGCGAGGTGGGCGCCAAAGGGGTAGGTCTCGCCGCCGAACGCATAATCGACCTCGGCCAACAATGGCGTACCTTTCTCGGACGCCGCTCCAGCCAGCTCGGCCCAGCTCTTGGCCGACGTCGGGACACCGGCCACATGGAGACCACCGCCGGCGGGGTCGACCACGATGTCTTCGGCCGACGCTTCGAACATGTCAGCCGCCAGGTCCTTGGCCATGTCGAGGACATGAGTAGCGGCCCGGCGGGTGGCGACCCCGCCGGTTTGCAGGGAGCGTGAGCCGAACGTGCCGATGCCGCTTTTGACGACGTCTGTGTCGGACTGGACGAACTCCACGTCTTCGATGGCAATCCCCAACTTCTCGGCCACCAGCATCGACCACGCCGTGGCGTGCCCCTGGCCGTGGGAGGACGTGCCCGTCTTAACCACGGCTTTGCCGTCGGGCCGGATCTCGACCGAACTGAACTCGGCGTCTTCCGGCCCGCCGTTGGTTATCTCGACGTAGACGGAGAGGCCCAGGCCGAGCTGCACGACGGCCCCGGAACGTCGCCGTGCCGCCTGTTCTCGGCGCAGCTCCGCGTAGCCGCTGGCCTCCAAAAGAAGGTCGAGCGCCCGGTGGTAGTCGCCGATGTCGTACACGGTGCCGGTGGCGGTGGTGAAAGGGAACTGGTCGGCCCGGACCAGGTTGGCTCTGCGGACATCTGCCGGGTCCATGCCGATCTCGGTGGCAAACAGGTCCATGGACCGCTCGATGGCGGCCGTGGCCTCGGGGCGCCCTGCACCTCTGTAGGCCGTCAGGGGCGTGGTGTTGGTCACTACCGAGCGGGAGAAGAAGCCCGCCCTCTGGATGTCGTAGGTCCCCGTCAACATCTTTTTGGTGAGGTCGGGCAGGAGCGTCCCGATCTGGGGGTAAGCGCCGGAGTCCTGCACTACCTCGAGGTGGTAAGCAGCTACCTTGCCGTCACGGGATCCCCCGATGGTCACGTACTGGACCTGGCCCCGTCCATGGCCGAGCCCCAGCATGCTCTCGGAACGGGTCTCCGTCCAGCGCACCGGGCGTTGGAGCCGGTGGGCCAGCCAGCCGACGAGGAGCTCCTCCGGGTACGGCTCAGCCTTGGCCCCAAAACCTCCACCTACATCAGGGGAAATGACACGGACCTGGCTCTCGTCCATTCCGAACTGTCTTGGCCAGCTGCTCGCGCACCGTGAACGGCGTCTGGGTGGACGCGTAGTACGTAAGCCGCCCGTCCGGGCCCAGCTCGGCCGCGGAAGCCCGCACTTCCAGGGGGCACGGTGCCACGCGCTGGTTGACCACCCGCTGGCGCACCACGACTTCGCAACCCTCGAAAAGCGAGCCCACGCCTGGCTCACCGATGCTGGTGACGACGTTCGTCCCCGCCTCGGGGAACAGCACGGTGGTGTTGTCGAGCGCATCTTCCGGGTCGACCACGGGCACCAGGGGCTCGTAGTCGACCTCGACCAGCTCGGCTGCGTCGACCGCTTCCGCCAACGATTCGGCGACCACCGCCACGACGGGCTCCCCTACGAAGCGCACGACGCCATCGGCGAGAAATGGGCGGGCCATAACCTCCGGGATCTCGTCAGCGTCGAGCCGGCTGGGCGCCAGGCCGAGGTCGGAAACGACGAAGACGTCCACCACCCCCGGAGCCAGGCGGGCCTGGGTGACGTCGGTCCGTTCTATGCGGCCGTGAGCCAACGGAGAGCGCACATACGTCACCCACGCCGCTCCGGGCAGCTCTACGTCACCGACGTAGGTGCCACCGACTGTGAGGAACTTCAAGTCCTCTTTGCGCAGTACTCGGTTCCCGAGGATGCTCAATAACCGCCACCTCCACCCATTGTCCACCAGGACAATATCTCGGCCAGTGCGGTGGCAGGTTCGGCCGAGGCCTGGGACCACGGGCGGTCAGCCTCCGCCGAAACAGACGTACGAGAGGCTGACGGTACCAGGCGTAACTGACTGGGCTTCAGCGAGGGCGACGGCCGGGGCATCGCCGGCCAGGAGGCGCTGGTGGAGCGCCACCATCAACTGCTCGCTGGCCGCGTCTTCGACTGGCACCACGGAGGCCACTACCGACTTTGCCCCCAGGGTAAGAAGGGCGGCGACCAGGCCCATCACCTCGTCGCCGGGACGAACTGCGGACAGGCCGGACTGGCACGCCGACAGCACGACGACTTCGGGCGGCCGGCGCAGCTGCTCCAGCTCGTAAACGGTGAGCACCCCGTCTGCCAGCTGGAGGCTCGACCACAGGCCATTGTCCGCCCTGAAGGAGGCGTGCGCAGCTATGTGGGCAATGCTCGCCCCCTCCAGGATGGCCAGGACAGCAGCCACCTCTGCGGCATCGCCCGACAGCACTTGACCGGAGGGGTATAGCGACCCAATAGCGGACGCTTCATGTTCGGCCCCGGCCAGGCCGGGGCCGGCGATGACGACCGAACGACGCTTGCCTTGGCGCGGCGGGTGCGGCCGGCGCGGGCTGAACGACCGGGCGCCGTGCTGCTCCTTAAGGGCCTGCTCCTCATGGGCGTCTTTGCTCGGTGGCCCGCCAGGGCCCGGCTCGCTGGAAGTAGTCCCCAACCAGAGCCGGGCCGACGGGGCGACTGAGACCGGCCGGCCGGCCAGCGTGGGCAGAGCCGCCCAGGGGGTGGCGTGCAGCTCGCCCGTGGGCACGATCACCACCGGCCGCGACCCGAGGAGACGGGCAATCGGGGCCATAAGCAACCGGTCGAGGCGGGCAACGGCCCGGGCCAGTTGGGCCTCGGCGCCCGAACCCAGGGCGGCGTGGGCACCACCGTAGGCCAGCCGGCGCAGCGCCAACCGGACGTGCCCGAGCTCGTGGCGGACGTCCTGGACGCGGGCGACGCGGTGGTGGTAGCACCGCCCCCCGGCGGCAACGATGGCATGCAGGTCGCCATCGACATCGGCAAACTCGACCAGCGCGGCTTCGCCGAGCGCACCGAACAAGTCGGTCAGCCTCATTGGCCGGGACACGTCGCGGGTCGCTTTCACCCCGGCCGCTTGCCAGGCTCGTTCACGGGCCTGGCGCTCCAGATCCGATTGCCGAGCGAGGAGAGCGCCAGGGTCGTCTCCGCTGGTGGCGCAGCTGGCGATTTCCTGTGCCAACCGGCGCAACTCCGCCAGTTGCGCGGCCAGCACCTCATCGCGGGGTGGACGAGCAGGCAGGGGCCGGAGGCTGTTGGCCCGGCGCCGCTCCATCCACTGCCAGATGCAACTCGGCCGTCGTGTTTCCAGCGCCAGGAGCAACCCCTGGCGGGCGGCATCGCCGGCGTGCGAGGCGATGTGGGCCCGGAGCTCGGTAGCGGCCATGTTCGCCTGCTGATCGTTGACGACGGCCAAAGCGCAGCGCATGGCGGCCATGGCGCCGCGGCGGTCGCCACGAGCCAGACGTGAGACCCCTACTGCTTCCCAGGCCGCCAACCGCTCGGCCGCGCTTCCTCGCCGCCGCCTCGACCCGGCCCGGTCGAGCTCGTCGATGCCCTTGGCGAAGTCGCCGGCGGCCAGCCACAACCGGCCGGCGACGGCGTGGGCCATGATGGCGCGGTCGGCCAGGCCCATGTCGTCCAGCCGCGTGGCCGCCGAAGTGGCCAGCACGGCGAGGGGGACGTGATCGTCTCCCTGGGCCAGACCGGCCCGGGCGATGGCCGCCTCGGCTAGAGATTGCCACCCCTGCCTGTTTTGCTGCTCGAAAAGCGCGGCCGCTTCCTCGGCGGCGGCGCGCGATGCCGCCGGGTCGCCGTCAAGCAGGGCTACGTCAGCTAGCAACGCCAGGCCCTCAGCCAGATCCTGCTGGTTGCCACCGTCCCTGAGCTGCTCGATAGCGTCCTCGGCGACCAGGCGGCTATCCCGGAACAGGCCGGCAGCGACCAGAGCACTAGCGCGGCTGAGGGCTCGGGCGCCGGGGTCGACTCCGACCTCCCGGCAGCGTCGGTCGGCCTCCTCGAAGAGAGCCAGCGCCGCGGGCAGGTCGCCCTTCAGCGCGGCGGCCGAGCCCCGGTTATGGCAGTAGCGGGCCGCCTCGGTGGGGTTGCCGATCTCGAGCATCAGACGCTCTGCCCGAGCCAGGTCGGCCTCTGCCAGCGCGAACCGCCCGTGGTACATGTGGAGCAGGCCACGGTTGTTGAGCGCCCGCCCCTCCCGCACTCGGTCACCTATCCGGCGCAGACCGGGGATTACCTGACGGTATGCCTTGAGCGCTTCCTCGTAGCGACCAAGCATGGCCAGGACCATCGCCCGTTGGGACTCGACGGCGACGGACGTTGCCCCTGAAGCGCTGGCACCGTCAAGGGTGGCGATCGCCTCCTCGCCCTTTCCGGCCAGCACCAGCGCCCCGGCCAGGCTGAGCCGAGCCTCGGCAGCCAGGTTGGCATCGCCGGCCCGCTCGGCCGCCGCCACGGCGGCCCGCAGATGGACCAACGCCTCGGGGATCCGGTGGCGCGAGCGGGCGGCCACGCCGAGAGCGCGCAAGGCCGTCGATTCCGCGCCCGGGAGACCGTCCTCGATGGCGCGGTCGCGAGCCTCGATGGCCAAGCGCTCCGCCCGGTCCGGGTCCTCGGTGGCCAAGCGCAGCGACAGGCTCGAGAGCTCGGCGGTGGGACTTGAAGCCATCGACTACCTCGCATAACTGGAACTGCGCCCTGCGAGATGATAGACGAAGTCGTATTTCGCGGGAGCCTTCTGGCTCACGTTTGTGACCTTCACCACAGGAGGCCCTATTTATGGCCAACACGAACACCCCCAGAAGCCATGCTCGGGCCCGCCAGCTCCTCGAAAGGCGGCAAGACATATTGGTCCACCCGCGGAACGCGCTGGCAGATGACTCAGCCGAGTCCGTGGTCCCCCACCACTACTACCGGCCAGGCGAGCTATTGGTCAGGAACGACGCCGGCCAAGTGGACGCCTTTGAACGCGTTGCCCACCAGCTGCACCTGGAGTACCGCCGACGCGAGGACCACGGGCGCCCGATGTTGAAAGGCAAAGGCTCGGAGCTGGCCGGCCCGCTACCCCCGGCCGCCCGCTTTCACGTTTACTCCGACGAGCCCCTCGAGGATGTACTGCGCCGGCTGGAAGACCACGCTCACGGCGAGTTCGAGGCCACACCGAACCACGTCCTGTTCGGTTTGGTGCTCTGGGGGATGGACCCGTACGGAGACCCACGTCCGCCGAAAGGGAACGAAAAAATAAGCCTGGGAGGCGACGGGTCGGGCGTCAGCGTGGCCATCGTCGACACCGGCGTGCCGCGTGGGTACCAAATGAACCCGGTGCTGGCGGCGGTCGAGACCTGGCCCTCCGAGGAGGAGCCCTGGGAGTACGACGGTCCCCAACCCACGCTCGTCTCCCCCCAGGGCCACGGGTCATTCGTGGCCGGGGTGGTGCGCCAGGCGGCCCAGAACGCCGACCTGAAGTCCTACCGAGTACTGGACTCCGACGGCGTGACCGACGAGTGGTACCTGGGCCACCAGCTGGCGCTCGTACTGAGCGGCGGGGCCAGGGTGATCAACCTGTCCCTCGGGACGACCACCAGGACCGACCGAAAACTGGTGGGTTTGAGCGCGCTCGAGGCCGCGGCCAAGGGCCAGTGGGCCGGGCCGGCGCCCATAGTCGTCGCCGCTGCCGGCAACCTGGGCGACTCCCGCAAGGTCTACCCGGCCGCCGACGACTGGACGATCAGCGTCGGGGCCGTCGAGCTGACCGGGACGGGCAAAAAGACCCCGAAGGCGGCAGCCTTTAGCAATTTCGGCGACTGGGTCGACCTGTGCGCCGAGGGAGTCGACATCGCCAGCTCGTTCGAGGCCAAGCCGTACCGGGGCTCCTCAGCTCCACACAAAGTGTTGCAGTTCGACGGCCAGGCCGTATGGAGCGGGACGTCATTTTCCGCCGCCCATGTGAGCGGCAAAGTGGCCAGCATCTTGCAGGCCAGCCCCAAGCTGGACCGCGATGGAGTGCTCGCCGAGCTGAAGAGCGACCCAGAAGCCCGCCAGGTCCCGAACCTGGGCTGGTTCGTGCCATGACGATCGTGATCGAGGGGCCTCGCTATACTCACGCCATGGACGGCGCCCCTGGTGCTTTGGTGCGTCGCGCCGCGGAAGGCGACAAGTCAGCTTGGCGACCACTCGTCGAGCGTTACCAGTCGCTGGTGTGGTCGATCGCCCGGTCTTACCGCTTGAGCGGTGACGACGCCGCAGATGTGGTGCAGACCACCTGGCTCCGGCTGGTCGAGCATCTGGACCGCCTCCGAGACCCGGACGCCGTCGGGTCCTGGTTGGCCACCACGGCCCGCAATGAATGCCTGGCCCAGCTTCGCCGCCGCGGCCGCCAAGGGGTCTCGCTGGAAATCGTCCCCGAGGTGGCCGATTCGAGCGCTGGTCCCGGCGACGGAGTGATCGTCCGTGAGCGCGACGCCGAGCTCTGGACCGCCCTCCGTCATATTTCAGAGCGCTGCCGCCAACTCCTGCGCATCCTGGCCAGTGACCCGCCCCCGTCGTACCAGGAGGTTGGTGCCGCCCTGGGCATGCCAGTGGGCAGCATCGGCCCCACCCGCGCCCGCTGCTTGAACAAACTGCGCCAAAGCATCGGCACCAAGGCTCATCCCGACGACCTGTTGAGCTCGCCATGACGTATATGTCTGGTTCTGGTACGTCTGGCCCAGGAAAAGGGGGCACGTGGGGCGGCGCGAGCAACCCCGCCACCGACGACGATGACGAGCTGATCGCTGAACTACGGCACGCGGTGGCCAAGTTCGACCCCCCGCCGGTTTCGGCCTCGGAGTTCACCATGGACCTGTTGTCCTGGCGCGACCCCGATGCCGAGCTGGCCGCCCTCATCGCCGACTCGCGCGAGCTGGCCGGAGCCGTTCGTGGTGGGAAAGAAGAGGTCCTGCTCCGTTTCGAGGCCGCTCCCTATGCGATAACTCTGGAAGCCAGCCCGGACGCCTCCGGGCGCTACCGGGTGATCGGCCAAGTCGAACCGGGAGTGGCCGGCCGGGTGGACATCCGCCAAGGCGATGCCGGCCCGAGCCAGCAAGAGTTATCGGTCCCCTGCGACGAGTGGGGCCGGTTCGAGGCCTTCCCGGTCGGTTCTGGGCCTATCAGCTTGCGATTGACGCCGGACGAAGGCCCGCCTGTCCGCACGACGTGGGTGGTGCTGTAGGAACGGAAAGGCGCGTCGGCTCATAGCTGGCTATGAGCTGGGCTGCCACCCCGCCCCGGCGGTCATAATGAGGCGATGAGCGTCTACGAGCCCGCCCGGGCCGACCTGCCAGCGGACGAGACCGCCTTTCCGGTCCTGACCGAAGACCAGCTCGAGCGTCTACGAGCAATGACTGAGACGCAGGAGGTGGCGGCGGGTGAGTACCTGTACCGCGCCGGGGACGGGGACTACGACTTCTTCGTGGTCAGCTACGGCCAGATCCAGATCGTCCGGGAAGAGGGCCACGGTTTGCCCGAGGCGGTAATACTGGAGGCGGAGCCCGGCCAGTTCCTCGGTGAGTTGAACCTGCTCACCGGGCAGGTAGCGTACCTTTCAGCCCGGGCCGCCACCGCTTCGCGGCTGTACCACATGCCCCGCTCGACGTTCCGGCGGCTGATGGCGGACGACGTGGAGCTCTCGGACGTCATCCTCAGTGCCTTCATGGCGCGGCGGGAACTGCTCCGCCAAGGTCCGGGGGCCAAAAGTGTGGAGATCCTCGGCGAAGAGATGTCCGCCCCCACCTTGGCCCTGCGCAACTGGGCCGCCCGGCTGCGGTTGCCTCACGTCTGGGTCGATGCGGAGTCAGAAGAGGGGCACACCTTGCTGCGGCGGCTGAACGCGCCGGTAGAAGACCTACCTGTCGTAGTGACCCCCACCGACGTCCTCCGTAGAGCGACTACAGGGCAACTGGCTGAAGAGCTCGGCCTGGTGTACCGGGAAGTGCCAGGACGGGTCTTCGACCTGGTCGTGGTAGGTGGAGGGCCGGCCGGTCTGGCCGCCGCCGTTTACGGCGCCTCCGAGGGGCTGGACACAGTGCTGGTCGAGTCGATTTCCGTCGGTGGGCAGGCCGGAGCCACGACCCGCATCGAAAACTACCTCGGGTTCCCGCGCGGCATTTCCGGAGGCGACCTGACGGCAAAGGCCCTATTGCAAGCGGTGAAGTTCGGGGCGGTGGTCAACAGCCCATGCGAAGCGTGCTCCCTGACCACAATCGATGGCCAGCTCGTCGTGACCCTGTCGACGGGAGCGCAGGTGCCAGCGCATGCCGTCGTCATAGCCAGCGGGGCGCGTTACCGGAAGCTGCCCGTCGACCGCTGGGCCGAGTTCGAGAACGCGGGCATCTACTACGCCGCCACCGAGCTGGAGGCCCGCACGTGCAGTGGCTCGGACGTCGCCGTTATCGGCGGGGCCAACTCGGCCGGGCAAGCCGCCCTTTTCATGTCTACAAAAGCAGGCCTGGTCCACCTCATCGTCAGGGGAGACGACCTCTCCAAATCGATGTCGCGCTACCTGGTAGACCGCGTCGTCTCCCACCCGAGGATCGAGGTCCACCTATCGAGCGAAGTGGTGGGGCTGGGTGGAGGCTCTCGCCTGGAGTCGATAACGGTGGGCGACCGCCTCGATGGGACCAGCGCCGAGCTGGCCTGTCAAGGTTTGTTCTGTTTCATTGGCGCCGAGCCCTCGACCGGGTGGCTGGACGGCGTCGAACGGGACGACGACGGCTTTGTCTTGACGGGCAGCGCGCTCCCGGACGAAGCGGCCCGGCACGTGTTCGACCTGCTGGGCCGGCGGGCGTTCCCCTACGAAACCAGCGTGCCGGGCGTGTTCGCGGCCGGGGACGTCCGCCGGGGCTCGATGAAGCGGGTGGCTGCCGCAGTGGGCGAAGGGTCCAGCGCTGTCAGCTGGGTCCACCAGGCCGTCGGCAAGTAGCGCCCGCCCGGCGCCGACGGGCGGGCGCTGGGTTCAATAAATCCCTCGAACCTGGCCGCCGTCGACGGCGATCAGCTGCCCGGTGATGTACGCGGCCTGGTCGGAGCACAGGTAAGCGACCAGGCTGCCCATGTCCTCGGTTTCGCCCACCCGGCCCAGGGGGACCTCCTTGGCCACCTCTCTCCGGGCCAGGTCGTCGACCGGCATGCCCGCCTCCCGGGCCGGCACCAGAAAGCCTTCCCGCAGGCGGTCAGTGAGGATGCGGCCGGGCAGCACGGTGTTGACCGTGATCTGGTCCGGGGCCAGCTCGTCGGAAAGGGTTTTGGCCAGCCCGACCACGCCGGCCCGCAGGCTGTTGGACAGGATCAGCCCCTTGATTGGCTGGCGCACCGAAGTCGAGGCCACGTTGACGACCCGGCCGTGGCCGCTGGCGCGAAGGTGGGGCACGGAGGCCCGGACCATCCGCACAACGTTGAGCAACAGCAACTCGAACGCATTTTGCCAAGCGGCGTCGTCGAAATCGGCAAAGTAGCCTCCCGGCGGCCCGCCGCTGTTGTTGACCAGGATGTCAAGCTGGCCAAAGCGGCCTATCGCCTCCCCCACCAGCGTCTCGGCCGCTTCGGGCCGAGAGACGTCGGCCCCCACAGGTACGACCTCACCGCCATATTGCTTGGCAATTTCGGCTGCCGTGCGCTCTATGGCCTCCTGGCTGCGGGACGAAATGACCAGCCGGGCGCCTTCCGCAGCCAGGGCCTCCGCAATCCCCCGGCCCAGACCCCGGCTCGCGGCGTTGACCAATGCCACCCGTCCACTCAGCTTCAAATCCATGCCCCGGCCCTATCCGTCGGTTGAGGCGCCTGCTCTGGCTGCCGCGAAGATAAATTTTGGCACGGTCGGTCCTGGCACCGTCAATCCTGGCCGCTCCGGAGAGAGGCCAGGACGGCCGGGTTGAGCTCAGTCGGTAGGCCCTTGATGAGATCGGCGGGCTCGTCGCCGTTGCGGAACCCCACAATCCCTGAAGTCACGGCCGGGTTGGCCAGCACCCAGGCCAGGGCCAACTGGGCCTGACTGCACCCCAGGTCCGACGCGACGTTCTTCACCCGTTGGGCCATAGCGAGGTTTTGGCGTAGGCCGTCGCCAGTGAACCGCTCGTCCCGCCCCCTCCAATCGGTGCCCGAGAACTTAGTCTCCTCATCTATCTGCCCCGAGAGAAGGCCGTTCATTAGCGGGCTATATGCCACCACGCCCACTCCGTGGGACTGGCAATACGGCAGCAGCTCAGTCTCGGCGCTTCGGTCGACGAGGTTGTAAGGGGGTTGCAGGGAGGCCACATGCCGGACACTGAGGGCCTCCTCGAGCTCGCCGACACTGAAGTTTGACACTCCGATATTGAGGATCTTTCCTTCGTCCTGCAGCCCGGCCAGCACCTCCATGGTTTCTGGCACTGGCGTCTTGTAGTCCCAGTCCGGCCAGTGCTGGTGGTAGATGTCCAGGTGGTCAGTCTGGAGCCGGCGCAAACTGTCCTCGATCTCTTTCTGGACCGTGGCCGGGCGACAGTCCCGGTACGTCTTTCCCTGCTCGTCCCACAAGAGGCCGAACTTGCTGGCCAGCACCACCTCATCCCGACGGCCTTTAAGCGCTTTGGCCACTACTTCCTCGGCATGGCCGAAGCCATATACGGGAGCGGTGTCAACCCAGTTGACGCCCAGGTCGAGGGCGGCATGGATAGCCCTCAAGGAATCGGCGTCGTCCTGTGGGCCCCACCCATAGTCCCAGTTGTCGCCACCAATGGCCCATGTCCCCACTCCCACTACGGAGAGCATGGGGCCATCCTCTCCCAACCTGCGCTGGTCCACGGCCCTCCTTTTCAATTCCCACCCCAAATGGTCCCGATAGGCCCGAGGCGATCGGACCGGCCAATTGAGGCCCGCCGACTTGTCGTCCTAGGCTTACCGGATGCTAGCAACTCCGCACATGTTCTAGCAAGTACGCACACGTTCGCGCCAAGGGGTGTAGCGTAGTGAGCCGAATAGACCGGGATAACCAGAACTCAGTCAGAACGTAAGAGGCAGGTAACACACAATGGACATCGAGGAAGTAGCAATCCCGGCCGAGCTCAAGGCCACGGATGACCAGCTGAGAGATCCCGAGGCTATCCCGTGGGTACCCCAGGTCGAGGGCGTCTGGTTTAAGCCGCTCCGCATCTGCCCGGGCCGGGGCAGCTGGACGAACCTGCTCCGCGTGACCAAACGGGGGACGATAAACCTCCATCGGCACCTCGAGGCCGTGGAAGCGTGGGTATTAAAAGGAGAATGGCGCTACCTCGAACGTGATTGGGTGGCCCGTCCGGGGACGTTTGTGTTCGAGCCCCCCGGCGACGTTCACACGCTGATGAACACGGGCGAAGGCGAAATGGTGACGCTGTTTTCCATCCATGGGCCCATCGAGTACATCGGTGCCGGCGGCGAGACGATCTTCACAGAGACAGCCGAGACCAAGCTGGCCAAATACGTCAATTACTGCCAGGAGAACGGGATCGCCCTGGCTCCAATTGTGGACTGACTAAATGGTCGTAGCGCGGGCGGCGTCGTGGACCAGTGGCCTTGGCTGATCGGGGTGCGCCAACCCTTCCGGCGCCTTTCTCGAGCCTTTCTGGGTGCCACAATTTGTTCTGGGCGCGATTTCTTCAAAAATCCGACAGTAAACGCGCCGGGAAGCACTAACTGCACCCAGACCACCTCGCCGGCCGATCCCCCGCCGGCCGCAACCACGCCGCCGCAGCCGTGAAAGGGGCGGGGGCCACCCACGAGACTGTCCCTCCCTCTGTTTGTGGCCCTCCCTCTGTTTGTGGCCCTCCCTCTATTTGTGGCCCTCCCTCTATTTGTGGCCCTCCCTCTATTTGTGGCCCGCCATCTATTTTGGGCCGGCTGTCGCCGGCCAGGGCCGAATCGACCACCCATGCCCCCGGCCCGGGCAGGTCGAGCCGCAGCGGTTCGGCCGGCGGGTCGCCGAAAGCATGGAAAACAGCCAGTGCGCCCTGCTCGTCGTGGCTCGTCCGCAATAGAGCCTGCCACCCCTTCGGTGCGCTGTAGCGGGCCACGCGGGGGCCAAAGCGCCGCCATCGCCCGTTCATGAACGCAGGAGCGGCCCTTTGGTAGAGCTCCAGGGCCTCGTTGACGCGGCGCCACTGGTCGTCATCGAGTTCGGCCAGCTCCCCCGACAGGCAAGGCCGTCCCAAAAGACCGGAACAGAGCTTGTAAATCTGGTCTTCCTCGCGGTCAGAACGGTGCAGGACGATCCAGACGAGGCTGCGCTTGGCCGGCAGTAGGCGGTTGACGTTGGCCGCGATCACAGGGAGCTCGGGGCACTCAAAGGCGTCGGAAAACGAGCCCAGGTCGGACATTCCCATAAGGGAGGGCTCGAGGCGATGTCCACCCGAGGCGCAGTTCTCGATGACCAGGTCGGGCATGTGCCGGCGCAGCCCGGCCAGGAATTCGAAGACGGCCTCCACTTGCCGGCGCAATCCTTCGCCTACCGACTCGGCCCCGTCGCAACCGGCGCCGAGGGTCTCGTTGTAGTCGATCTTCATATAGCCCATCTCGCATTCCTCGAGCAGGCCGACCACTCTTTCGGACAGGTAGCTGGTGACGAACGGGTCCCGAAAATCCCAAAACCGGCGTGCTCCTGCCGTTATCGGGACACCGTCGCGCTGGAGGAGGTGGTCGGTGAGAGAGAAGGCGGAGGACGCCGAGCCGCACGTCTCCAGCTCGACCCATAGCCCCGGTATGAGGCCGCGCTCGGCGCACGGCTTTGGCTGTAACCGCCAAACCTTCGGGAAAAGCGGTCCGGTCGACCACCCAGTCGCCGTGAGAGTCGATCCATCGCCCCGAGGGCGATTCGTACCAGCCGGCGTCGATCACGAGGTACTTGACGTCCGAGCCGGCCAGGCGGTCGGCCATGGCAATGACCTCGTCATGATGAGGGCGGCCCCACGTGGTGCACCATTCATTGGCCACCGGGTCGAGGTCCTGTAACCGGTCAGACCGCGCTCCCGCCGGGGCGCCGGTTTCCTGCATGCTCACCAGTCGTTGCACACAAGCGTCGAAGTCCCCCTGCGCTGCAGTCAGCCAGGCGCGTGGCGTAGTAAAGCTCTCGCCCGGCGCCAGCGTTTTGCGCCAATGGCCGAAGTCCGAGTCCGCCAAACCGCCGGAGAGTGAGACCTTGCTGCCCCGCCCGAACAGCTCCATTTGCCAAGACCCGGCCCACGCCAGCTGAGCAGCCCAGGTATGACCGGACAGGGTGTCTTCGAGGCCTACGCAGGGCGCAAAGCCCCGGACTGGCATGCTGCCGACCTGGCCAAAACGTTCCACGTTGACGGCGTGGTCGCTCCACGCCCGCTCCAGGTGGAGGTCCTCGAACGGCTCGCTTACAAGACGCCCCTCGCTGGACCACCCGGTGCGGATACGGTGCACGAGGAACCGCCCCGGCGGGTCATCCCGAGCAGGGCCACCTATGCCCGCGAGGCAGAAACTGGCCAGTAGTTGCAGGGTAACCGGGCTGTCGGAAATGTTCGTGACGCTGGTGTCGACTGCGACCGCTTCGGCGCCAGGCTGCCACCGAAGGTTGTGGGACGCGGCCAATTTCCCCTCGGCCACCAGGTCGACGGTGACGGCCACGGCGTCCTCGCTCTCGGCCACGCGGTGGCCGACCAGCTGCAGCTCTTTGGTCGTGGAACTATTGCGCAAGGTGCGACCCTGAGAACGCTCGCCGGCGGCGGTGTCACCCACCAGCGAGAGCTGTACGAGAGATTCATGAGAGAAACCCGGCTCGGCCACGGCACCAGGCTCCATCGCCTCTTCTTCGCCACCTTCGCCCGCCGACGACGATCCAGAATGCGGCTTCGGCCCACGGTCAACCAAACCGGCCGTGGCGGGGAACAACGAGAAACGGACGTCACCGGTCACTTGGTCCTGTTCGTAACGGGCGACCATGTCGCCGCAGGGAACTGTGGCAATTGTGGGCACGCGGGCTCTCCTGGCTCTGGTAAGAAAAAGGTGCAACGCGTAAGAGCCGCCCCTCGGCCCTCGCTCGACTCCACGGGCCCTCGGGGCGGCGGTTGGTTATCGGCTCAACTCGGGTTCACCGGAAGCACCATGAACTTTGTTATGCGCCGGCTGCCGACAGGTCGTGGTTGGCGGCCGCGTATGCGCTGCTTAGGGCGGCCTTTGTCTTCGACAGCGTCTCAGGTCCCAACCAAATTGGGCCCATGGAGGTTTGCATGTCGGTGAGGGCCTGGTTCATCCCCGGCGTGTTGGGCCAGTCCACGACGTTGCCCACAGCTTCCTGAGCGAACGGGGCCATCGGGATACCCTTGGCCGCCCAGGCTTTCGTGAACAGGTTGTCGAGCGACGGGATCGCCGGCCAGATGTAGCCGCCGGAGCCCATGATCTTCTGCGAGGCGGCAGACCCAAGCCACTCTTCGAGTTGCCAGGTCTGCTGCAAGTGAGGCGTGTGGACGTTGACGCCGTCGATCAGGCCATTGAACACGCTCCAGCGCCCCTCCGGGCCTGCCGGCAGGGGAACTACGCCGATCTTGAACTTCGACCCCACTCCGGCTGCTATGGAGGTGGTGTTCCAGTCACCCTCCAACTCCATGGCGATTTTGCCTGACTCGAACAGCGAGTTGTCCTGGCCGCTCGGGCTGATCGCGTTGGAACCCAGCTCCGATCCCGGCACCAGGACGTGGTACTTGTACATCAGGTCGTTGATGAACTGGGTGGTTTGGGCGCAGGCCGGGGTGTTGAAGCTGGTCGATGAGGCCCAGGCCGCGGGTATGACGTGGCAGCCGTCCATCTGCCAGAAACTGCCGAAACCGGTCTGGAAGGCGTTGTCCATCTCCATCCCGTACACAGCCACCTTGCTCGGGTTGAAGTTCGGCGACGTGGCGTTGTTGCCGCTGGTGTCGGTAGTCGCCTGCTCCAGGAACTTGAGGAAGGTGCCACCGTTGGTGGGGTTCCAGGTCCAGTTGCTGGGCGGGGTCAGGTGGTGGGCGGCCATATAATTCTGGTTGTAATAGATGCCGATCGTGTCCCAGTCCTTGGGGAACCCATAGATGGCGCCCTTGTATTCGTGCAGGGCGACCAGCGACGGGATGTACTGCTTCATGTTGATATTGGCCTTCTTGATGTCCGGGGCCAGGTTGACAAGGAAGCCGTCTTTGATCCACGTCGACAGCCAAGGGGTGTTGATCCAGAAGAGGTCGGGCCCGCTGCCGGAGGCGAATTCCTCCTGAAGTTTCGTCTGGTACGCGGGGTATGGGATTTGCTCTACCGAGACGGTGATGCCCGGGTGGCTCTGCTCGAAAACAGCTATCGACTTCTTGTAGCCCACCTCTTCGTTGGGGTCCCAAAGAGTGTAGGTGAGGTGCACCGTACCGCTGGCATGGGCGGTGCTTTCCATGGCCGCAACCAAACCCATCGAGCTCGTGAGCGTCGTCGCGGCTATAGCGAGCGGCATGAGCCGCCTAACTTTCATTATTTTTGGCCTCCTCTTCTCTGTTTTTTGGTGCACCGATTCGGTGCGTGGGTGGCAGTCCTGCCACGCTTTCTGACTATCTTGTCGGGTCGCGAGACTGTTTTGTTGGCGGCCTGAGTGTTTGATGACGGGCGTTAATGGCCCTGGGTCAATTGGATGGACCTGATGATATGCCGCTGGAACACCACGAAGATGATGATCAGCGGCAACAACGTGATCATGGCGCCGGCCAGGACAATATTCCACTCGGCCCCATAGTTGGAGGACGAGAGATTGGCGACCCCGGTGGTGAGTAGGTAGTGAGTTGGGTTCGTCACTATCAGTGGCCACAGGAAATTGTTCCAGCTGAACACGAAAGCGATGAGCGTAGCCGTGATGATGACTGGGCGGGAGAGCGGGACGACGACGCGGCGCAACGTCCCGAACTCGCTGCACCCGTCCATTTTGGAAGCGTCGATGATCTCCTGGGGTATGTTCATGAAAAACTGCCTGATGAGGAAGATCGTGTACGGCGTGCCGAACACGTAGGGGAGGAATATGGCCCAATACGTGTTGAGCAGGTGCATCTCGCGAATTATGGTGTAAAGGGGGACGATCGTTACGATGTTAGGGATCATCAGCGTTACCAGGTAAAACCAGAAAATCACATCCCGTCCAGGGAACCTGAGCCGAGCGAAGGCGTACGCAGCGATAACGCTGAAGCCCACCTGGCCCACCGTGAGGATGACCGTCACGAACGCCGTGTTGGCGAGGTACCCGATGAAGTCCTGCTGGAACAGTGCAGTGTGGTAGTTCGACCACGTGAATGGGTGCGGCAGCAGCCATGGTGACTCGGACAAAATCTGGCTTGAGGGCTTGAGAGAACCGAAAGCGGCAAGGAAGTACGGCACCATGAAGATGACTGCAAAAGCGGTCAAGACGATGTAAAACGCGCTGAGCTTGCCAACGCTCAGAACAGTACGGGCACCGCTCCGCTTCTTGGCTCTGTCCTCAGGCGAAGATCTGATGGCGATAGTTGTCATGCCGGCTCGCCCCTCATGAGGAGTAGTCGTACGTTGTGCGTTTCCTGAAGAATACGAACTGCCCGACGCTGAAGACCAAGATCACGCCGAACAGGAGGACCGACAGAGAGGCCGCTTCGCCCAGCCGGTAGTCGGTGAAGCCGATGTCGTAGATAGAGAGGCTCATCACTTTCGTTGAGTCACCCGGGCCACCCTGAGTGAGGACATAAAGGGTATCGAAAACCTGGAAAGAACCGATCACGTCGGTTATCAACACAAAGAGCAGTGTCGCGTTGAGCAATGGCATGCTTATCTTCCAGAACTGGCGCCATTTGCTCGCCCCGTCCAGCTCGGCCGCCTCGTAGAGGCTCCGCGGTATCGCCTGCAGGCCGGCCAGGAAGAAAAGCATATTAAAACCCAGGTACTGCCAAATATTGACGCCGGCCACAATGGGCATGGCAAGGGTGCTGTTTGACAACCACGCAGGGCCCTGAATACCGAAAAGGGCGAGGAAGTGGTTGATCGCGCCCAGCTTGGGGTCGAACACCCAGTACCAGATGATCCCCATCGCCACCGGGGTGGACAAGTAGGGAGCGACGAACAAGATGCGGAACAGCCCGGTCCCTATGCGTTTCCTGTTGAGCATAACGGCCAAGCCCAGGGCCAATATCGTTTGAGCCGGGATGTTCAGAAGGACATAGTAGAATGTGACCCCCAGGGAGTGGGCGGCTCCGTCGAACTTGAACATGTTTATGTAGTTCTGGACGCCTGCCCAACTCGCCGGCGAGGCGAGGTTGTAGTTGAGAAAGCTGAGCACGATGACTACGACAACGGGGATGGCCAGGAACAGGACGACGCCCACCATGCTGGGGGCTATGAACGGGAAGGCGCGCCCGAACGCCCTTAACCCCGAGCCCCGCTTCCCGGCTTCGCCGCCTTTGTCCTCGGCGAACTCCTCGCTGTCGGCAGGTACGACACCAGTAGCCAGTGCCACTCGCTATCCCCCTGTCACCCTTAACGTCACTCTGGCTCCTCCCCTGGTGACCGCCTCTCCAACGGTCCCCCTGGACGATGCTACCGAGTCCGCTCAGAAGCTATCAGAAACGGCAATGCGGTTCACGTCGGTCAATTGGCTGGGCGCGATGATGACCTCGCCGATCTGGCTCCTTAGCTGCCGTCTGGCCTCCTCGGGAAGGCCGTCGTCGGTGACCAGCGTGTCGACGTCAGTAAGGTCGGCCATGGTGCACAGCGCGGTAGTGCGCCACTTGGTGTGGTCTGCTACTACCACCAGTCGCCGGCAACGGGAGATGAACGTCCTGTTCGTCTCGGCCTCCGAGATGTTAGGCGTGGTCAGGCCGGCCACCGGGTCAAGACCGTGAACGCCGAGGAACAGGAGGTCGAAATAGAGCGACCTGATCGACGCGTCGGCCGTTGGCCCTACCAGAGCATCTGAGGGCGTGCGGAACTCCCCACCCGTCAGGATCACCGTCGTGCCTTTGCTGCCGGCGTGATGAAGTTCGTTCCACACGTTCATGGAATTGGTCACTACTGTCAGGCCCTCGGCGGTGGACAGTCGGCTGGCCAGAGCGTGCGTTGTCGTACCAGCTGAGAGCGCCACGGCCGAACCTGGTTTGACCAGAGCGGCGGCCCGCTCGGCAATGGCTGCCTTCTCGTCGTGCTCGCGGAGCACTTTTTTTTCGAAGCCTGGTTCCTCGGTCCCGAACTGGGCCAGGACCGCCCCCCCGTGGACCCGCTCGATCAAGCCGTCTTTTTGCAGCGCGTCGAGGTCTCGCCGGATCGTCATCTCGGAGACGGACAGCTTCTCGCTGAGCTCAGTGAGCCGGACGCCGCCCTTGGCCCGGAGCTCCTCCAGGATCTGCTTGCGCCTCAAACGAGCCAGCACAGAGCGCTCCTCACCGGATCGGCATGGCCTAACATTTTCGCTCGGCAGAGGGGCACGGCAAACCCTATTGACGCACTGCAGCCAGGCATCGCGTCGAAAGTGTAGTAGATCCTGCGCTAACATGTGGTGTTTTGAAACCCTCGGTCCCCTCCACTCGACCTAGTCCACCGGCACCTTCTAGTGACGCGCCCGCGCCCGGCCGGGCCGTCTCACACGACGGGTTAGACAGCAGGGAAGACCCGTTGAGCAAGGGCATGGTTGTGGTGGCGCGGCGGCAGGCAAGGCCGGCCCAACCTACCGAGCGTGGACTGCCCTTTTTGCCCTGGCGGGCTCGAGGCGCCAGACAAGTACGACGTGAGTTGGTTCAAAAACCGCTGGCCGCCTCTGCCTGATGACCGCTGCGAGGTCGTGCTTTTTTCGCCGGAGCACGACCAGAGCCTCGGCTCCCTCAGCCCGCACCAGCTTGGGTTGGTGGTCTCCTTGTGGACCGAGAGGACAGAAGTGCTCGGGGCGCGTCCGGATGTCGATTACGTCCTTATTTTCGAGAACCGTGGCCGCGACGTCGGGGCTACGATTTCCCATCCGCACGGCCAGATCTATGCCTTTGGTTATGTTCCACCGGTCCCCAGTGTGGAGCTGCGGGGCCCGTCTTGCGCCATCTGTGACGAGCTCTCGGGCAAGGGCGCGCCAGGGACCTCTCACCGGTGCCGTGTGGTGGCGTCGTCCAAAGGGTGGCAGGCATGGACGGTGTGGGCGCCTTCGTACCCGTACGAGCTGCTCATTGCCCCGAAGCAACATGTGGGCGGCCTCGCTGAAGCTCGCCCCAGCCACGATGGCCTGGTCACTGTGCTGAAGAAGTCTCTCACTGCCCTGGACGCGCTGTTCGACGAGCCGATGCCCTACATGTTGTGGTGCCACCAGCGGCCGACAGACGGAGGGGACTGGCCCACAGCCCACGTGCATTTCCACGTCGCCCCCACGCGGCGCGACAAAGGCGTGGCCCGCTTTGTCGCTTCCGGCGAGCTCGGATCGGGTGTGATGTTCAACCCGGTCGACCCCGAAGACGCCGCCTGCCGTCTCAAGGGCCACGTTCACCAGGTGACTGGCACCAGGTGACCGGCACCAGGTGACCGGCACCAGGTGACCCGCATTAGGTGACCGGCCCTCCCCATGACTCCCTGAGGAAGGCGGACACTTCGGGGAGGCCGGGGAACACGAAGTCGGGACGGACGTCGCCGGCGCGGCAAGCACCCGCTTCTCCGTGACCGGCGCTCCCGAGGCCGATCGCAGCGTCTCTTTCGGCCGCCGTTACCCCTGAGAGCAGCAAGGCCGTACGGGCGCCGGCGGCCGCTCCGCCGGCTATGTCAGAAGCCAGGTTGTCCCCTATAACCAGAGTCTCAGCGGCGGGCACCCCGAGCTGCGACGTCGCCATTTCGAACATCGCCGCGCTCGGGCTTGCCCACGCACACTGGCACCACGTCGACACAGGCACGGACCGCCGCCACCAGTGCCCCGGCGCCCGGGACGACGCCCCCTTCGGTGAGGAGCACGCAGTCCAGGCTGGTGGCCACGAAGGCCGCCCCTTCCTCTACCAGCCGCACAGCGTGGGAAAGAGAGGCGTACGAGAAGGTGCGGTCGAGGCCGATGACCACCACGTCGGCGCCGCTCCCCTCCGGCACCAGCGCCAGGCCTCCGAGCGCCACGGCCGCCTTTAGCGCCGGGCTGCCGAGGACGAGGGCGCGACTAATCCGGGGTACTACCCCGGCGAGGTAGCGGGAAGTGGCATCGGAGACAGTCAGCACGGCCTCAGTGGGCACCTGTACGCCCATCCGGCCCAGCTTTTCTGCGCAGTCGACGGCGCTGACGGTCGAATTGTTCGTCACCAAGACAAACGGATGCTGGAAGATGAGCGAGAAAAGGTCCCGTAGCCCGGGCATCGGTAGCTCGCCCCGGTAGAGCACACCGTCCATATCGATTATCAGGCCACGGGGCGCCCGGTTCACTCGGCGGAGCCTGCGTCCCAGCGCGCCCAATGGGGCCCAAGGGCGTCATGTACCGCACAGAAAGTGCTGTAGACATTGTCGTAAATTCGGGCCGTTGCCGGTTCCGGGCGCCATGTCTGTGCCGGCCGGACCACGGCCTCGGCGCCGGCGGCGACGTCCTCGTACCAACCTGCACCCACGCCGGCCAGGATGGCGGCACCCTGGATGCCCCCTTCCGTGGCCGTCAGCGTCTGGACCGGGTGGCCGAACACGTCCGCTCGGATTTGGTTCCACAAGCTGCTCGTAGCGCCTCCTCCGGTACAGCGCACCGGTCCCTCGAAACCGTCGGGGCAGACGCACTCCAGCGACCTGCGGTCTTCCAGTGTTATCCCCTCGAGCACCGCCCGGACAAAATGACGGCGCTGGTGGCTCAAGGTGGCGCCAATGAACGACGCCCTCGACCGCTCGGTCCCGAGCGTCCGTTCGCCGAGCAGGTACGGGAAGAAAAGCAACCCGTCAGAACCCGCTCCCACGTCGGCCGCCTCCTTGGTGAGCCGGTCGAAAGCATCCTGTGGACGGCCAGGGTCGCCGGCAGCGCTGCAGAAGTGGTCCATGATCCACCGGAAGGAGACCCCGGCGGCGTCGGCGATGCCGAAACGGGCCCAGTTGCCGCTGGCCGACCGGAGGTTCATCACCCGGAGGTCGGGCGAGGGTTCCTCGGCCGCCACCGCCAAAATCGAGGCGGTGCCGGCGACCAGCGCCACCCGCCCGCTTGTCGTCAGCCCGGTGCCTATGAGCTGGCACATCATGTCGCCGCTGCCGGCTACGACGGGCGTCCCGGCCGGCACTCCGGTCCTGACGGCGACCTCGCGGCCTACGCCGCCAATGACGGTCGAGGAGCCCACGATCTCGGGCAACTTGGAGCGGTCTATGCCGAGGGCGTCCATTAATGGGGCCGACCACTGCCCCTTGGCCGCGTCGCACAGGAACGAACCGGAAGACTCAGAGGGGTCTGTGGCCACCTCACCGCACAGGCGTTGGTTGACGAAGTCCTTGACCACCAGCAATTTGGCGGCGCCGGCATAGGCCTCGGGGACGTGGCGGCGTAACCATGCCATCTTGAAGCCGGCCCAGGCCGGGAGTGGCCTGTTGCCGGCCAGTACCGCCAGCGCTCCGGCATCCGGCCGTCTCGAGAACTCGTTTACCTCCTCGGCGCAACGCTTATCGCTCCAGATGGCCGAACGGCCCCCGATCGGTTTACCCTCGGCGTCCACGGCCACCAGCCCGTGCATTTGCGCCCCCACTGCGATGGCGGTGACTCGCACACCGGGGTGGTTTCCCACGACGGTCCCGATATTCACGAGAGTCGTCGACCACCACTCTTCAGGGTCCTGCTCAGCCCACCCGGGTCGCGGCGTGAACAGCTCGATCGGAGACGAGGCCGTACCGACAACGTGGCCACTCGGTTCGACGAGAGCGGCGCGGGTGCTCTGGGTCCCGATATCGATGGCGAGGACGCACTCGCCGGGTCTTTGCCGGTCCGGCATGGTCAACAGTACGGTGCCCTCAGCCCGGCGCGATATAGCCGGGCCTGGCAGTACGCGCCGGTCGAATCAGCTGGCCGCACTGATGCGGAAAAGAGCCACGCCGTGAGCGGGGACACGCGCCGCGATCGGCCCGGTCGAAGTGGTGGCCTGGTGAGACCACAAATCTTCCACCTGGTAGCGCTTGGCCGGAGATAAACCGATGAGACCAAACGGCATGGGGAGGCTTTCGGCCCGAGTGCCCGTATCGAACAGGCCGACCACTACATCCCCGTCCCTTTCGGTCTTGGCGAAGATCTGCGACGTGGACGTCTCCAGCACTCTGGAGGCGTCTATAGCGTCCTGGTCGACGCTTATTACCGCCGTGTTCTCGAGCAGCGCGAGATCGGTCGAGTTCAAGTGGGTCAGGTTGGTGCCCAGGATGAGCGGCGACGAGGCCAGGGCCCAGAGGCTGAGCTGCGTCTCTCGTTCTGGCACCGTCAACCCGTCGTTGTCCCCGTTGCCGACCTCGACCGAGTCATAATCGTTGAAGGCGCCTGGCCTCCCGTACGGGCGCCATTCGGCGACCTGGTCGAAGCGAGCCTCGACGCCGGCGTAATCAGTGAGGGGGTAGCTCGAACCGTTGGTCTCGCACGAATAGCACTCGATGTCGTGCCCGGTGCGCCATCCGTTCGAGTAGTTGGCCCATGTCGAGGCGTATTTGATGGGGAGGCTGTTCGAAAGCTCGAGATGGACGGGCCTCCCCGTCTGGCGCAGGGCTTCTGACCACGCCTTCACATCGGGGATGTCGAAGCTCCCGACCCCGTCCAGCTTGAGGTAGTCGATATCCCAGGAGACGAACTCATCGGCCCAGGAATCGATGAAGTCCTGGGCCCCCGGCGCCTTGTAGTTGATCCCGACCATCCCGCCGCAGTTGTAGTTGTACTCGCTGACGGACCGCTCTGCGATCTCGTCGGCTGTGTAGCCCGAAGGCCGCCCGTTAGGCCCGAGGATGGGGGTGTTCTTGGCCACGGCCTGCTGGGAGATGCCGGGGGTCACGTAGAGCCCGAACTTCAGGCCCAGGCTGTGCACATAGTTGGCGACGACCTGGATCCCGCTCTCGCCGCGGGGGCCGGGAGGGAAAGTGGCCGGGTTGGGCACCCACCGGCCGTACCTGTCCACCTGCGGCCCCTGGCTCCCCGGGCAGATGTACCAGAAATCGTCCAGGTTGACGTACTTGTAGCCGACTCGGGCCAGGCCGCTAGTCACCATGGCCTTGGCCTGGGCTTCGACCTTCGCCGCGGTGGGGCCGTGGCGCAAGAAGCTCCAGCTGCTCCAGCCCATAGCCGGCGTGACCCCGACGCCATTGTCCTCCGCCACCGCTTTTGGCGGGCCGGGGACGACAGTCACCGCTCCTGTAACACCCAAACCTATGGCCAGCGCCACCAACATGAAGAGCGGTCGCCAGGCCCCCCGATTAGCCGGCACAGCTTGTCACACTATCTCCCGAGACCGATCACAGGGCAAACGGCGCGGCAGGGAACGGCGGCCACCGTTTTGGCGCTCGGACGACCAGGGCTGGGCGGGACGCCGCGCCTAGAGTGCGCCAGTGACCATCGCCGTTGCCCATCGGGGAGACCCGGTGAACCACTGGGGCAACACGCTGGAGGCGTTCGAAAGCGCCGCTTTGCTGGGAGCGGGCATGATCGAGCTTGATTGCAGGGTGACTTGCGACGGCCACGTTGTCGTCGTCCACGACGAGACCCTGGCCCGGCCCTGGGGCGTGCCGAGGCCGGTTTCCGGCCTCACCTGGGAGCAGGTCTCTGCCGTCGGGCAGAACGGCCGCCGCGTCCCCCGCTTGGCCGACGTTTTGAGCGCTGTGCAGCTCCCGGTGATGGTCGATCTCCCGGGTGTGGAAGTGGTCGAGGCTTCGCTGGCGGTTGTCGAGGCCGCGGGTGCCTTGGGCCGGTGCGTGTTCGCCGGCCGTACAGCGGCCCTAGTCCGCGTGCGGCAAATGGCGCCGTCGGCGCGCATTGCGCTCAGCTGGGAGAAGCGTGAGCTTCCCAGCGCCGGTTTGCTGACCAGCACCAAGCCCGAATGGTTCAACGCCCACTGGCGACTGGCCACCTCGCGTGTCGTAGCTAATATGCACGCCGCTGGAATGGGCGTGTCGGTTTGGACCGTCGACCGGCGGTGGGCTATGCGACGAGTGGTCCGCGCTGGTGTCGACGCCGTAATAACCAACCAGACGGCCCGTCTCGTCTCGTTACTGGGGAAAAACAAATCAGCGGGCCGATAATGGGCTCATGACACAGGAAGCTGAGGGGCCGTTCCCCGTCCTCCGACAGGTCGTCCTGGACACTACGGACGCGCGCCAGCGGGCGGAGTTTTCGGATCTGGACATCCAGCACCAGCGCGCTCTCGGCCCTGGCGCCCGCCTGCTCCTGGACAGGTCCGACGACGAGGAGGAGCCGTTGCGGGTTTACGCCGACCTGGCGGGACACCCCTTCTGCATTTTTGTGACGCCCTCCTGAGGGCGGTCACGGACTCAGGGCAGCGAGACCTTGACCGCCCGGAGGTTCATGCAGGCGGCCATTCGACATGCGCCACCCGACCCCCCTGGACCTCCATGCTGACCAAAGGTGAACGTGGCTCACCCTTTAGCCGCAGCTCGTACATGCCGGCGTGGAGGGGCACGAAGAGGGCGGCCCACCGGCGGCCGGTGCCCAACCGCCGCTCGCGTACTGCGACGTGGGTGCCGAGCCATGGAGTCCCCGTAGGACGGATCTCGATCTCGTCGCCGTCGAGCTCAGGCCCGGTGAACAAAACGCCGGCCCCAATGGTGCCGCCGAGCTCGAGGACCACCTGGCCCTCACCACACGGCACCATCGGCGCTTCTGCCGGAGGCCGAACGGCCGGTCCTGAAGCCATTATTGAGAACCGGCGACAGCCGGGTTGGTGAGGTTGCCGGCCGGTGTGGTCAGCGGTGACCACATACCCGACCAAGGCGTCCCGAGGTAGGGGAAGCTCTGGAGGTACTTGACCGTGCCTTTGGCCGAGGTGTCCGTGGCCGAGCTGGTGAGCCCGAAGGAAACGTTCTGGCCCGGGGTGGCGGCCGTGTCCGGCGTGAACTTCTTGTCGACCAGGCCAAGGGTCGCCCCCGCCACCGCGATCAATTCGATCGTGGCCACGTCGTCGAACACGCGTCGGCCGTTCGGGAACCCGGCTATGTCACCGCCGAGGACCCCGAGGTTGGACAGGCTGGACTTGGCCGGTGGCACGGCCACGTTCAGGCGCAGCTCGTCAGCCTGGACACCGGTACCGGAATACGTCGGTGCCGTCGGCAATACCGACGACGGGATCCCGGTGAGCAAAACCGCAACCAGGTCAGCCCGGTCAGGCCCATTGGCGTTAGTGGCTGAAGATCCATTGACGGTGTTGTAGCGGGCCAGGTTCGGGAAGACGCCGGGGTAAAGCGTCGGCAATAGCTGCGCCAGGAGAGGGTTGCTGTAAGACCCGACAAACTGCTTGTCGTCGGCCGGGAATTGCGTGTTCCAGAAGTCCTTCTGCCCGATCCCTATCAGTAGCTCATTGATAAGAGGGTTGCCGAGGCGCGACACCTGGACATAGGCCCCGAACCGAAGGCTTCCCCGTTGCTCCCACCCAGGATGCCGACTTTCTGGCGGGACGCGGTAGTCCAGACGCCGATGACCGCCGCCGGGTCGTCCACATTTGTCGGCGCGGAGGAATTGCGGGTCAATTGGCGGATGGGCACCTGCAGCGCCAGAGTGTGGACGTTGCTGGCGGCCAACGAGTTGACCCCCGGCATGGCTGACATCAAACCGGTGGACGACAGCCCGAACATATTGTGGTCGTTTTCGAACGGGCGCAGATCTCCCAGGTCGAACACGGCACCGAGGTCGACATAGAAACCATCGGCGCGCTGGCCGCAGAAAACCTTGCCTGAATAGCCCTGCGCACTGACACTCGTCACCGCCTGGGCCGCCAGGGCAGCATAGTTCGGGGTGGAGAGCGGGCCGATATTGCAGGGGGGGACGGGCAAACCCTCGCCCAGCACTACCCTCGACGCTTCGTACGGCCATCCTCGTCTCCCATAGTCCAACCGGGTAAGGGAATAAGTCTGCTGACGGTTCCAATTGGCGGCGCCCGACCCCGTCAGAGCGGTAATTGGCCCGTCGTTGTACAAGAACGATGAGGGGATGCGGTTTACGGTCGTGAAGCGGAACTCATAAGTGATGTCCGGTATGCCATCGCCATCGTTGTCGATCTGGACGGCGTACAAGACGTCGTCGGCAAACTCGTAGAAGTTCGGGCCACCGTCCGGTGCCTCCAGAGGGACATAGTTGGCGATTATCGTGACCGTACCGGCCACGTCCGGGCTGACAAACGCGTACAGGTCGGTCGAATCGGCTGTGGGATCCTTGGAAATTTGGGGCGCTTCACGATGAGAAGACAAAACTCACCTCACGGGAGATTAGGGCGGTCAACAGGAAAGGACGTAGAAACGGAGGGTTTAGCCCTTGGAGGCAGCCAAGCGGGCAATAGCCTGGGCCAATCCAGGGTTCCTGGCCACGATTTGCTCGGTACCCTGGTAAAGGTTTAATTCACCGGTACTGGCATTGACGACATGGACAACCAGGGGTTGGCCGAGTTCCGGAACGGCGCCGGCCTCAGCAGCACCGGCCGCCTCGGGAGCTGCGCCGCCGATTTCCGGCGAGTCAGTTTCGGCAGACGACAGGAAGCTGGTGAACCCGGGCACCGAACCGACGACGGCGGCCGTCCCGGCGACAAGGGAGCTCCTGACGAGGAAAACACGGCGACTGATGCCACTTCTTCCCCCGGCCGCGCTGCCGGGGGCTCCAGGCGGGACGTCGTCGCCGGCCCCGCCCGAGTTCGAAGGGTGGAGGAAGTACGAAATCCTTCGCTTGCTCACACGCACTTCCTCCTGGTCGAGCGGCCGGTGGTACCGCTAACGGGTGAGCGACTGGCCAACCCCGGGTCGTCTCACTCAAACCCTTCTCCGCTGCCGGGCGGCTCCGTGGATGACGGTACGGCCAAATTTTTCTCAGGCTGATCCGCAATCCCCGCCGACCAGTACCACGCGCAATGCGCGGCCTGTCAACTGCGACGAGTGGGCTGTACAGGTCCGAGAGTTATGCAGGGCATCGCGGTCGAGCACCAGACCCTCGGCCCCAATGCATGGCTCCGCCGGCTCAGTCGTGCACGACCATTGTCGTCGGGTACTGGTTGAGCTTCCGCCCACCCCCCTCCTCGCACACGATGACGTCTTCGACCCTGGCGCCGTAATATCCCGGCCGGTAAATCGATGGTTCGAT
This sequence comes from uncultured Acidimicrobiaceae bacterium, assembly GCA_963749305.1. Taxonomy (GTDB): domain Bacteria; phylum Actinomycetota; class Acidimicrobiia; order Acidimicrobiales; family Palsa-688; genus Fen-671. The sequence continues at coordinate 169,715 of CAVVMN010000003.1, read as the reverse complement.
GGTGAAAGTCATGCCGACCTCGAGCGGGGTGTTGTCCTCTTCGGAAATGAAGGGGTGCTCGTGGACGTCGAGGCCGATGCAGTGCCCCGTCCGGTGCCGGAACCACTCCCCGAAGCCAGCCTCCACGACCACGCCCCGGCACGCCGCGTGCACCGACGAGACGGGGACACCAGGGCGCACAGCGCGGATGCCGGCAGCTTGGGCCTCAATTACTGCGTCGTAGGCGCGGCTGAAATCCGGGGACGGTTCGCCGATTTGGATCGTGCGGCCAAAATCAGAGCAATAGCCACTCACCACCGAACCGAAGTCAAACGAGATAGCCAGCCCGGGCTCGACCGTGGCCCGGGTGACCCGCACCGGGGCGTCACGGCCGGTTGGCGGCCCCATGCCCCAAACGCCGGTGTCGAACGAGGGCCCCAACGAACCCTTGGAACGCATCAAAAAATCGATGTCCCTGGCCAGTTCCAACTCTTCCGCTCCGCTCACGACATGAGGGCTGACTTCACCCATCACCTCGTCGACCAACCGGCACGCCTGGGTCATTACTTCCAGTTCTTCCTTCGATTTGACCCTGCGCATCGGGTTGAGGAGTAGGTCGGCATTGACGACTTCGGGCCCATCGAAGATCTGGAGCAGCCTGATCGTCGTATCGCTCCAGGCCCTGGCGCCCACGGCCAATTTCCGCACCGGCCCGAAAGACTTAGCCACCCGCTGAAAAATGGCAGCACCGTCGTCCAGTTCGCTGACGACGCTGACGTCGCCGGTGAGCGCCTCGGCCGTTTCGAAAGCCACGACCATCCGGGGCAGCACGAAGGCCGGCTCCCGGCCCCGACCGATGAAGCAGCCTGTCACCCAGCTGTGGGCGTACTCGATGTTCCCGAAGGTGAGCACCCGGCGCTTGAACCCGGTCAGGTACTCGAGGTCAGCCGAGGGGGGCAGGAACACCAGGTCGACACCCAGTGCGTCCATGCGTTCCTCGAGTTGTTCTCGACGCTGGCCGTTGGCCACCACAATTACCTCTCTTTCGGGTTGTTGGTCTTTCGCTCATTAGCTAATTAGCACAGCAGCTCAGTACCGCGCCTCGACCAGAGAGACGGCAAGACCGTCGGGGTCCTGAAAGTACGCGTACCGCCACTCCCCTGTGCCGACATCGACTGTTTGCGGCTCCGAATAAAACGTGATGCCCCTCGAGCGCAGCTCAACGACGGCGCGGTCGATATTAGTGGTCCCGATGGCAAACTCCATCGGGCCGACGTGGCCCCATGTGCCCCGCCCGTCGACGGTCTCGGGGAGCAGCCGCACCGGCTCGATCCCGGCGCCCTGGCCCGGCAGTACCAGGATCCAGTGCATGCGGGGCAATGGCCCTTGAACCACGGTTGCATGGGTTCGAAGTAGCCGTTCGTCTCGAACACTAGGTGGCTGAAACCGAACTGCGCGTAGAACTCGCGGGTGGCGGCCAGGTCGTGGACGCCAAAAGCTACGTGGTTCACGCCCTCGAGCCGCGGCTCACCCGGCAGAGCCTTCCAGAGCCCGGTCCATTCGAGGATCTCGATCTTGCCCCCGCCCGGGCCTTCTATGTAGGAGACATCGACGCTCACGTCGAACGGGGTCGTCGAAGCGCTCACAAATTCCATGAGCTCGGTGCAGCCATGCGTCTCGACCAGTTCCTTGTGTACCTGGGCCACGTCACGGGCGTGCAGGCACACCTCGCAGATGCCGACTTCACCCCAGCCCAGGCCGGCCGGGGCGGCAGGAGTGCCCCCGTCCTCCAGGACCTGGACCAGCTTGACCCGGCCCGGCCCGAGAGGCGTGGGCCACCGGCTGGCCACCATGGCGACGCGGGCACGGGTGCGTGGGCGGTGGGTCAGTTCCTCGAGGCCCGGCAGGTCGCCCGTGTGGTCGAACAGCACGTCGGAAAACCCGAGCCGCTGGCTGAAGAACTCGAGCGCGGCACCCATGTCCACCACCCCGATGCCGACATGGTCAACTCCGTTGAACATTGTTCCTCCTCTCATCATCCGCCGTCGCCCAAGCGCCTGCGGTCAAGGTCCGGCGATCTGAGACTGTCACTCGGGCAGCAGGCGGGCGCCGATGAGTACCTTTTTTATCTCTTCCAGCGCCCCTTCGTCGGTGACCGGCAAGCGGGGCCGCCTCGTCGTGCCGCCCGGCTGGCCGAGCATACCCATGACCGCTTTGAGCTCACTCTGGTAGGCACCATGGACGCCGGCCCAGCCGCCCGGCAACCAGAGCTGGGGGAAGAGCTCCTCTGTCCGCCGAGCGTGCTCCTCGCATTTGGCGTAGTCCCCCTGCCAAAACGCCTCCCAGAACTGGCCGTCCGGCGGGCCGAACACGCTCCCACCCCCTATGAAGCCGTCGCCTCCAATGGTCCGCAGCACCTCGAGACCCCGCAACGTCATGAACGGGCCGAACACCCGGGCCCGGTCCACCACCCGGCGGGTTGTCTCGTAGAACTGGTCCGCGTCCGGCGTGCTGTCCTTGACGGCCACGACGGTGTCGACCTCCACCAGCTCGTCGAACAACTCAGGCCGGATCTCGACATTGGTGCCGTGTGGCCAGTTGTAGATGAGCAGAGGCCCGTCCACCGCGGCCGAAATATCCCGGTAGTACTGAAGGATTTCGTCAGGGAATGGCTTGGAGTACGGTGGTGCACTGGCCTCCACGCCGTCAGCCCCGGCGGCCATGGCATGGCGCCCGTAGCCCGCGACTTCGTCGGCCGTGTAAGCGGTGCAGCCGATAACTACTGTCATCCGGCCGGCGACTTGGTCGATGGCTGTCTCGGCCACCGCCAGCCGCTCCCTCTCGGACTGTGAGAACCACTCACCAACGGTGCCGTTGATCAGCACCCCGTGGAACCCGCAACCAACGTAGAACTCGAGGAGTGCTCGAAGCGCCTCGAGGTCGACGCCCTCGTCGCCCCGCTTGAAGGGCGTCGGGCAAGAGGGCCAATACCCTTGCCAATCCACAGTTTCGCGGTCCAATGCGGCCTCCTTTGGCCCTTGATGCTCGTTTGTTCCCTAGCGCTTGGCCAAGGCGCCGGTCCGGTCCGGCTTGTAAGCGGCCGGCAGCCCCAGGCCTGGACGTCCTGCCTTGGCCCCGGCCATCGACTCGGCCAGCATGCGGGCGACGATCGGCCCCAGCGTGAACCCGGTGGGCGCGATGCAGGCAAAGTAACCTGGACGGTGGCTGAATTCTCCGATTATCGGGTTGAAATCGTCAGTCGACGCCCAGACGCCGGCCCACATATGAGTGACGCGGACGTCCGCCAGAGCGGGCATGACCCTGAGCGCGATAGCTGCGTTCCCGGCCGCACTCGGCCAGCGCACCGAATAGCGCTCGGGCGCCGCCTCAGGTCTGGCGGGCCAACCCCCACCGATAATGAACGTGCCGTTGGCCGTCTGCTTCAGGGTCAGGCGCCGGCCGATGTGCTGCACCATGGGGGTGAGCATCGGCTCGCGGGGCTCGGTGACATTGACGTGCAGCCCTTCGGCCCTCAGGGGCAACGTGAGGCCGGTCAGGGCGGCCACGTCGCCCGCCCAGGCGCCGGCCGCGTTGACAACCCGGCAGGCCTGGATGGCGCCAGAAGAGGTGGACAGCTTGAACCGGACGGCGCCCAGGCCGTCATGGTCGTCTATGGCGGTCACGGCTGCGTGGGCCCGGATGTGCGCCCCCGCCTCGATCGCCCGGGCGGCGAACGCCGGCGCCGCCAGCAGCGGGTTGGCGTGCCCCTCGCGCCCGCAGTAGGTGGCACCGGTCAAATCTTCGGCCAGGTAAGGGGCAAAGTCCCTAACGCCGCGCCCGTCAGGACCTCGGTCTCCAGCCCCGCGTCCTTCTCGATGCGCTGTTTGGCCACCAGGATCCCCAGCTCTTCGGCTGTCTCGGCCACCATCAGCCCACCCGTGACGTGCACGCCGAGGTCGGCGTCGAGCTCGCCTTCCAGATCCGACCAAACGGCCGCCGCCGCCGCGTGGAGGCGTACGTCAGCCAGCAGCCGCTCGCGGTCGGCCGAGGTCGGAACCCGTCAGCTGGTGGATAGCGATCTGAAAATGGAAGCTGCCGGAGTTGGAGCCCGATGCCTCACGGTTCAGTTCACCGCGCTCGAGCACCACGACATCCACCCCGGAGCGGGCGAGGTAGTAGGCAATAGCGCACCCGGCCAAACCGCCACCGATCACGGCCACATCCGTGGCAACAGGCAAAGGTGCGCCCAGGTCAGCGGCCGAGGGCAGGACAAGGGACGGCCTGGGGGCTCGGAGGCGTCTGTGGGCCTCAGCGGCACTTTGTTGGCTCACCTCGTCAGGCCCATTTCCGTCCCACGCTCGCCGGGTCAGTCTACGACTGGCACTTCTGACTGGCACTTCTCAATGGCTTGGTGACGAGGCTCACCTGACGAACAGCCCGTCATCGGGGACCGAGTCGTCGGCCAGGACCTTCATCGGGACGGGGCGGGCCGGCGGCCTGGGCGTCATGGAGGCCACGTCCGAGACCGAGCGGCCGTTTTGGCCGAGCCAGGACGGCGGCTACCTGGCGGTGGCAGTTCCTTCCCTGGCACAAACCCATCCCCGCCCGCGTATAGCTCTTGGCCACGTTGGCATCGCCGGTGGCGGCGGCCGCTTCCTCGAGGCTGGCCATGGTCACCTCCTCGCACCGGCACACAACCGTTGTGGCCGTGGCCAGCTCGTACACGCCCGGCCCCACCCGGTACAGGGGCCGCAGCGCCCGCCGGAAGCGTTCTTTCGCCGCCAGTCGCCGCCGCACGGGCTGGGCCAAAACGTCGCCTCGGCTCGGCGACAACGAGCCAAGGTCGACCGCGGCACAAAGAGCGGCCAACCGTCCCTGGTCGGCCGCCACTGGCGCACCGCGAACTCCGGTGCCATCGCCGGCCGCCAATACCCCCTCCACGCTCGTCCGCTGCCACTCGTCGACCGCGACCACCGCCCCGCCCAGGTCCTCGTCATAGCCGAACCGGCAGCCCGCCAGCCGGAGCAACTCGGTCGAAGTCACAAAGCCGTAGCCGACACAGATCGTGTCAACGGCCAGCCGCTCTTCGGTGCCCGCCACCACCCTCCAGTCGGCGTCCACGGCAGCATGGACCATCTCCTCCACCCGGCCGTCACCCTCCGCCCGCACCACTATCCGGCGGTACCGCAATGGCACGCCGCGGCGCAGCAACTGAAGGCGGTAGGCGGCCCCGTCGCGCAGGAGGGAAGGTTGCCCGGAGCGGCCGACAACAGCCCGAGCGACGAGCGTAGGCCGGGGCCGGCCCGGCTTTGAGCGCCAGCACGACGTTGACGCCGAAGTGGCGCAATTGGGCCGGGAAAGCAAGGGCCAGCGGGCCGCTCCCGGCAAACGCCACCCGGTCCCCCGGGACGCCCGGGACGCCTTCACCATGGCCTGAGCACCCCCGGCCGTGACCACGCCGGGGAGCGTCCAACCCGGGAAAACGACCGGCCGGTCGTAGGCCCCGGCGCCACCAGGACCGTCGCGCTGCCAGCGTGGTCGTAGTGGTCGCCGAGCCGTAGCCGTACACAACGGCCGATGTGCCTCGCAACGAGACGACCGTGGTCCCGGTGCACAACTCGGCCCCGGAGTCGCCCGCCGCACGGATCAGCTCGAGGCCCCGGCCGAATTCGTGGCCTAATTTCCCCCCGTTCCTCAAAGCGAAACCCGGCCCCGGCTGCCGGTATATCTGGCCTCCAAGAGTGGGGCGCTCATCGAGGAGGACCGTGTGCAGGCCCCGGCCGGCCCGCGGTGTGCGGCAGCGGCCAGGCCCGCAGGTCCTCCGCCTATGACGAGAAAATCGTAACGGGTCTCTCCGCTGCGACCAGGACCTTCCACCACTTCGAACGCCGGCCTGGGACTAGAGGTCGGCAACGAGCGGGGCTAGCTCCTCGGCGACAAGGGCAATGACATCGAGATCTGACAAGTCCATTACTTGGAGGTAGGCGCGACTGGCGCCAGTTGCAGCGTACTCTGCGAGCCGACTGGCGACTTCAGGCGGCGTACCAACGGCATCCTTTTTTCGTAGCTGATCCAGATCACCATGCATCCTCAGCGCTCGCTTTCTATATACTTCTTCGTTCTCACCCATGCACAACGTCATGGCGACCGACCGTACGATCGTCTCGGGGTCTCGACCACAGTTCCCACACGCATCATCGAGCGCGGCCGTTACTCCGCGTACTTGCTCGATCGTTGCGAACGGCACGTTGTATTCATCTGCGAACTGGGCTGCAAGTGCCGGCAACCGTCGCGTTCCACGGCCCCCAAGGATTACAGGAGGTCGAGGTGTTTGCACCGGTTTGGGGAGGCCTGGACTGTCGGCGCACTGTAGTAGCGCCCGGAATAGGAGAATTCACTCCCAAATGGAGTGGTCCAGAGGCCGGTGATGATGTTCAGCTGCTCTTCGAGGCGGTCCAGCCGCTCGGATAGTCTTGGGAGTGGAATGCCGTAGGCCCGATGCTCTTCGACGTACCAGCCGGCGCCGAGTCCCAGTTCGACTCGGCCGCCGCTCATGGCATCGACTTGCGCAACCGAGATCGCCAATGGTCCGGGAAGGCGAAATGTGGCCGGGGTTATTAGAGTTCCCAGCCGGACCCGCGCTGATTTGGCCCGCCAAGGCGCCCAACATTACCCATGCGTCGCTGGGGCCGGGAAGTGGACCATCGGCCCCAATAGGAGGCTGATCAACGAACAGATAGTGGTCCGACCTGAAAAACGTGTTCGAGCCCGGCCGCTTCCGTCGCCAGGGCGGCTGCCAAGATTTGGTCGTAGGTGGCACCCTGCTGCGGTTCGACAAAGATTCGTAACTCCATTTGGAAAGTAGGCTAGCTGTGCCCACTCGATAACTCAAGGTACTTGTTGCTCACGTCGTAACGAGGGACTCCCGCTGGAAAAGGTCGGGTGCGAAGATCACCTACTTAGCAACCTTCGACACCAAGAAGGCGCGGTGAGTTCAGTGCGGGCCCACACGAGGAGGTATGCGACCGATAATACAACCACAGCCGCGGCGACGGTCATCACCGCCGCCCGCCCTGACTGCTGGCTGACGAACACGGCGACCAACACGCCGCCCAGCATCTGAGCCATATTGGTACTCAACGTGTAGACGGCCATTGCGGACGCGTCCTCGCTTGGCTCCAGCGGTGGAGACAAGCGTCAACTGCGCCTCAGTGATGAGTATCCCGTAGTTGATGCCTTCCAGCGCCAGTAGGACAATAATGACCGCCAGCCGGGTCTGAAATGCAAGTAATGCAACGGCGGTCGATTCAATTACGAGGCCGGCCGCAATGACCTGGGTCGGCGCCACAGGCATCTCGTGGACGACACGCACCGGCGGATTTGTACCCCGCCGACGCCAACGCCCTGATGAACAGCACCAAACCTATGAGCAGGGGGCTCCATCCGAGCCCCGCCGTGTAAAGCGGGAAGAAAGTCAGGATAGCGACGCCAACAGATAAGGACGCCGGTAGGTTCGATATCGACACGAGTAGGGGCCGCGCCCGTGGTACAGCACCGGCGTCTGTCGCTTCGACCTCTGGCACCGGGAGCAGCTTCGGGTCTTTGGCCTCAGTCGACAGTGCGGGTTCGCGAGTGGTCGCGGTTTCTCGTGGCAGGGCAGGCTTATTCAGTCGCCGGGAAACCCAGATCCCAGTGACAGGACTGCCAGCGCTCCAGCCCAGGCCGGTAAAAGTAAGCCGGTAGCCCAGTTCAGTCGCCGACCAACCGCCAAGGAGAGGCCCGACGGCGAACCCAGCCCCCATGGCTGAGGCATAAAGCCCTACCGCCCGCGGCCGGAGTTCGGGGGTCACTCCGTCCGAGAGGCAAGCGACGCCGATTGGGAATGTGCTGACAGTTGCCACACCCAGCATCGCACGCGGCAGAGCCAGACCCAACTGCCCCGAGATACGGCGAACACTACACAGCTCAAGCCGAGCATCCCGACCCCCGCCGAGAAGATGCGCCGCTTCCCGATCCGATCGGCCCACCGCGGAATGGGGGAACGTAGTGCAGAGCCCGGCGAAGGCACCGAAGGTGAGCACGACGGCGAGAACGAGGATGCTCGTTCCGTTGCGAGTGGCGAACAGGGAGAAAATGGGCGAAACGAGGCCGACAATAAGGTCAGCGACGAACACACCAAATACGAGCGGTATTACCAAGCTCGTGTCGATCTTGCCCGTCCAATGTCTCTGCATAGCCCGATTGGTCACGAATCGGCCGGACCAGAACCCGTTGTTGAGCACAGCCACATCGGCGTCCAACCGCTGGGTAGCAGCTTCCTTATAGTTGTTCTCCAAGACAAGCTCGCCGTTGAAGCCCCGGTCGACAAGCATACGAAGCGTCGCGAACACGTTCGCCGCACCTGAGCCGATGTTGGCGTCGCCCTCGCCTGACACCCCATCTTTGACGTGCACATAAGCACCGACGAGATGTGCGACCTGGCTCGCCAGTAGCACAGGGTCGAGCCCGAAGAGGACCGGGTTTTGCGTATCGAACAGAAGGCAAGCGCGTCGGTCGTCAACGATGCCAAACAACTCAATATTCTCCGCCCCGCTAAGCGTGTTCTCGCTGGCGACACTCATGGAAGCTCCGCGGGTCAATGCATACGAGAGCAGTTCCGCAACCCGAAAAAGACCATCTCTGTCACGGATTTGCGCCGTGTTGAAGGAAGGGAGCCAGACGTACTCGACGCCGAAGCCCTGCAGGCGAGGTCGATGTCGGCGTCAATGACCTGACGGGCCCGGGAAAGATCTTCCGTCCCACAGCGTTCGAGTTCTCGCATCCCAAGCGCGGCCAGTTTGACACCAAGTCCCCGCGCCACCTCGCACAGCAACCCTGAACGGCTACACATTTGCGCGTCATAGCGGTCTAGGTGGACCAGTCGCAGGCCGTGGTCGCCGGCCCAGCGGAGAGCTTCAACACCCCGTACGGGTAAAGTCCCAGGTGGTGACGCCGAGGGACCGCTCACCGTTCATCGTCCCCACCGCATCAGGGATTCAACTCGAGTGCCTCGGCGCACTTTTGTAACAGGTCTATATGAGCCTCGAGGTCGCTCAACCCAGCGTCCATCGTGTTGATCGCTAGATGCGTAGCGCCGGACTCACGCCACTGTCCCACCATCTCGACCAGCCCGGGCAAGGCTTAGGTCCTGCACGCCATTGTTGCCCATACGAACTCTGCCTGCAATCCCAATTGTGAGGGCCGCGACCTGCTCGCTCCGCGGCGACCTCGACTTCGGCCTTCGCCGCATCAAGTTTTGGGCCTGGCACCATGTGGTCTGGTATCCAGCCATCGGCTAAGCGGCCTGCTCGTCGATAGGCTGCGACGACTCCCCACCGAACCACACCGGGATTGGACGCTGCACCGGGGCGGTGCAGCCTGGCTCCGATCACACGCTCATAATTGCCCTCAAAGGTGACCGAGGCTTCAGACCACAAGCGCCGGAGCAACGCCACCTGCTCCTGATCCGCTTGCCTCTATCTGCAAAGTCCTTCCCCATGGCCTCGTACTCGACCGTGTTCCACCCAAGTCCGACGCCGAGCCGGAAGCGGCCTCCAGTGAGCATGTCAACCTCGGCGGCTTGTTTGGCGACAAGGGCAGTTTGGCGCTGCGGGAGAACGATGATGCCCGTTATCAGCTCGAGCGAGCTGATGTCCGCCAAAAACCCGTAGAGGACGAACGGCTCGTGGAACGTTGTACGTACGTCGTAGTAGCCGCTCCAGTTCTCATGTACAGCCGGGTCAGCTCCGAGGACATGGTCGTAGATCATGACGTGGCCATAACCCAGGGCCTCGACCGATTGCACATAGTACCGAACGCTGTCGACGTGCCCGCCGATCTCGGTTTGAGGGAACACAACACCTAAATCCACGTGCTCCTAAGACCTTTCGCTATTGGGGCTGCCACTTGAAATAGCTCCAAGGTGATGCCATCGGGGTCGCGCATATAGACGAACGAGCATCCATCGAGAGGACCACCCTCGATATGGAACGGCTCGGAATAGAAGACCGCTCCGTTGCTCTTGCAGTGCTCGTAGGCAGCCCAGATGTCTTCGACGTGGATGCACACGTGCGGTGCGCCCACATCACAGTTCCGGAGGGTGAACTCATCGACGCGGGGGTTGTCGTAGGTCAGGAGCTCGACCGCTGTCTCACCGAAACGGAGGAATGCGAACCGAAGTTTTGCGTTGTCGACGCCCAGTGCCCGCGACAGGGTTTCGCTGGACGCCTCAACGTCGAAAGACGGTGTCACCCCAAACATCTTCTTGTAGAACGCAAGACTTCGATCAATGTCCTTCACGGTCAGTCCCACATGGTGAACCGATCCAAACATTCCCATTCGCAATCTCCTTCTTCTCGAGGCGCCCACTCCGGGGTGGCGGAGCCTCTGCGCTCCAAATTGCGCTTACAGGCCGGCAATGGCGTCCAACAGCCGCTCTGCCTCCGCCTGGTACGTATAGCCGGCAACGCCGATCCGGTTCCAGCCTCCGTCGTGAGCGACCCCGACGCGCTCGGCCAACGCAGAAGCGTAGAGATCGCCATGAGTAATAAAGAGGCCAGCTCTTCGTAGCTGCTCAGAACAGTCCGCTGGCGCATGCCCGGTAACACGAAAAGCAACCACAGGCGCGCGGTCACCGTGGCCGCGCAGAGGACGGAAGACCCGGACCTTGCCGAGACCTCTGAGCTCATCCTCGACCCAATCCGCGATACGGGATTGGATTGGGGCGAGCATCGCCATCGTCTGGCGGGCGCCCTCACCTCCGGAGCCTCCCGACAAGTGCGCTAGGCCGTCCAACGCCCCCGACAGTCCCGCTATGGCTTCGTGGTTTTGTGTGCCAGTCTCAAAACGCTCGGGTCCGGACTCCGGCGCAGGACGGAGCTTGTACGGTGGCAATTGCTCGGCCACCCCGTCCTTGATCAATGCGACCCCAAGGTGAGGTCCATAGAACTTATAGGCCGAGCAGAAAAAGATGTCCGGATCGATGCGTCCGATGTCCACGGGGCGGTGAGGTACTGCTTGTACCCGTCCACCACGACAAGCGCGCCCGTGGAGTGGGCGAGCGCAACGACCGCCGCCACGTCAGGAGCCGTCCCGACGGCATTCGACGCCATCGTAATAGCTACGAGTGACGTTTCGTGCTCTGCGAGGTGTTTCTCGAGCTGCTCGATGCGCAATTCCAGGTATCGGCATCTGCCTCCACCCAGGCTACGCTTGTCCCTCGCTCAGTGAAGCATTGGATCCACGGATCCGCGTCGGCGAAATGCTCCAGTTCGCTCACGGCGATCGTGGTCCTCGAGCCACCGAGCTTGCGAGCGACCGCATGAGCGAGGGCGAACGAGAGACTCGTGGTGTTCTGCCCGAAGGCAACCCGGTAGCCATCGGCGCGAAGGAACCTTGCCACTTCAGAACGGGCACGGCCGATGATGCTTTCTGTCTGTTCGCCAGGCGGACCGGACTGCTTGCGATTCGCCATGCCGCTCGTCACGTACTCCGAATTGCATCTAGACAGCTGTCGAGCATCTGTGTCCCGCTCGGGCTGTCGAAGAAAGACCAGCCGCGACGCTCGCCAAAACCGACCGCAGGGACATGCTGGCGGAGGTGGCGTTGTAGATCAACCCGTCATCGCTCATTGTCGCGCCTCCGTTTTATCGACGGACCTTTCATGCACGTCGCTCCGGCTCTCGCCGGCACCTCTCCGCTTCGCATCTGCTCCAAGCCAATGCTGTTTGCCTCGAAGTCCGCCGGGGGCAAGCACGCGGATCATTCCCGAGGTCGCAATTTGAGCGCCTCCGCGTACGTGTGCAGCACTTCGAGGTGGTCCTCGACCGAGGCCAGCCCGGTCTGCTCATCCTGACGCCAGACGCCGCTGGGGGCCATCATCGTGTTGATCGCGACATGGGTTGCCCCAGCTTCTTGCCAACGGGCAACGTCGTCGACGATCCCTGCCACACCGGCAGTCCCCCATCTCACCCGTCCCTGCAGTCCGATACTTTCCGGATCTCTCCCGCACGGGACGCGGCTTCACGCACGATCGCCTGCGCCTCATCAAGCTCGGGACCGACCGGGACCTCCGGTATCCACCCGTCGGCAAACTTCCCGGCGCGACGGTATGCGGGCGGCGACTCGCCACCGAACCAGACCGGGATCGGACGCTGAATAGGGCGCGGACAGAGCCCAATGGCGCTCACGTCGTCGTAGTCGCCGTGGAAGGTGACGGAATGCTCGGACCATAGCCTCCGGAGAACGTTACTTGCTCCTCGATCCGACGCCCACGGTTCGTAAAGTCCTTACCGAGAGCGGCGTATTCCAAGGGTTCCACCCGATGGCCACACCCAACCTGAACCGACCCCCTGTAAGCAAGTCGACCTCAGCTGCCTGCTTTGCAACAAGAACGGTTTGACGTTGCGGGATTACGAGAACCCCGGCCAACAGCTCCATCTCCGTGATCGCGGCAAGGAAGCCGAAAAGGACCATTGGCTCGTGGAACGTCGTCCGGATGTTGTAAGCGCCCCACCAGTTCTCGTGCACCGTCTCGTCCGCACCAACGACGTGGTCGTAAAGCAACGCGTGGTGGTACCCGCATTCGTCGGCTGCACGCCCCCAAGACCGAACGTGCTCCACGTCACCCCCAAACTCCATCTGGGGAAAACGACCCCTTTTCCGGTTGGTTAGCCACCCACTTCGAGCCCGTTAGTCATGGCCGTACAATAGGGCGCGCCCGGAGCGGTTCACAACCCCGAAAGCGGCATTTCTGTATCACGTCCATTCCGACCCACCCCTGATCAGGAATAGTCCGCGCTCGGCTTCCATCGGCGCGACGTAATCATTTTTTCGTAAAGCTGGGGCGATGGGTATGTGATGAGCTCGATGATGGTCCCCCATGGCGCTCGGGTATAGAGCCAGCGGTTCCCATCGCCCGCCTCTACCCCGGGGAGCGGAGAAGGCCCCGCCAACGTTGTCCCCCCCGTCGAGGACCGCCCGCTGGGCTACTTCGATGTCGTCGACGTAAAAAGCTATGTGCTGAGCCCGAGGTCACTGGCCAACGCCGCTGGGAGTTGTCCATCGTCTGCGTACTGGAACAGCTCAATGCAGGGGCCTTCACCGATGCGCATCATTCTCATAGCCTCGAGTTTCGTGCCCGGCCGAACGCCAAGGTACGCTTCGAGGTCAAGAGGATCCGAGATCCTCGGTAGTTGCCATTGCATTTGGCCCAACAAGATCGTAGAGCACCTCCGCACCGAGTGCCCGGACGAGGAATTCCGATGCCGCTTCGATATTCGGCACGGTCACTCCGATATGGTCGATGGCTCAACAACTTGGGTTCGGCTCACCTGCGCCTCCTCTGTTCCATAGACCCAACTCTTCGCTACTTCAAACAATTCCGGCGTCAACGGGCAAAAGGTGGCCACTCACACCCGACGAGAGCGAACTGGCCAAAAACAGCACCGCGCTCGCTACCTCATCCTCCGTGGCGATCCTTCGCAGCGCGGTGCCCCGCTTCGCATCTTCCAGCGCTTGTTCCACTGTGATGCCGTACTCCTGTTCTCGAAACCTCATCCGGTCCAGGTGGGCAGCTGTCGCTATCGGGCCCGGAGCAACGGCATTGACACGAATCCCCTGTGAACCGAGATCCTGTGCCGCGGAGCGGACCAGGCCGAGTACGGCGTGTTTGCTTGCTGCGTACGCGGGAATGGTGGGATTAGCGCGCCATGAGTTCATCGATGCGACCACGACTACGGACGAACCGTTGTGGAGAGCAGGCAAGAGGCACTTCAACATAAAGGCTCACTGCGTGCATTGACCCGGAACACCTGGTCCCAGGTGTCGAAATCGAGAGCGGAAATACCGCTCCAACCAGGCACGATGCCCGCCGAGGCGACCAATACGTCGATACTGGGGAGGAGGTCGAGCACCGTCGAGAAGGCTCTCGTCATGTCGTCGTCATCCCTAAGGTCCACAGCCAACTCCGTCCACCCCTGCGGTGAGGAGCCGCGAAGCTCGCGAGCGAGGTCGATTACCACGCTACCGGGAGATGCGCCGGCAGCCACAAGCGACTTGACCATCGTGGCGCCGATACCGTTCGCCCCGCCGGTCACAACCGCACATTTACCGGCAAGCAAAGTCACAACCGGCCCGATCGAAAAAGAGTGAAATCATCATTTGACAGTGGGAACAGCCGGTCCACAGGTGATGGCCGGGACGCGCCCGCTCGCCTACAGGACACCGACACGGGGTCGGCGACCCCGTCAATAGCCGTCCCGCCCAGCGCCAATGCGGTGAGCCGCTTCCGTCGTCTCGCGGTCAAAGAACCGCCATTCGCCCAGTGGCCCGGCCTCCGACCGCCTGCTCGAGTATCCGGAAGGTGAAGTCAATGGCGAAGGCCACGATGACGTACAGCGCCGCCGCCGCCGTGTAGATGACAAATGGCTCGACGTGGTGGACACGATGCTTTCGCTGACATAGACGACTTCCACCAACCCGATCACCATAAACGTCGATGTATCTTTGACCATCCCGATCAGCATGCTGCCAATGTTCGGCAGGGCAATGCGGGCGGCCTGCGGGATGGTGACCCGGAAGAAGACTTGCCACCGTTTCAGACCCAATGCCAGCCCAGCCTCGCGCTGACCGCGGGGCACGGCCGTTAGCGCGGCACGAAAGATCTCCGCCAGGTAGGCGGAATAGAGCAACGCGAGCGCGGTTACAGCTGCCTCGTAAACGCTCAGCTTGATGCCCAGGACAAGTGACCAACCGAAGTAGACCCAGATGACCGAAACGAGCGCCGGGATACCTCGGAAAACATTGATATAGAGCGTGGCTGGTAACGAAAACGGCGGGCCCGCCATACGCCAGACGGCGAGCAAAAGGCCACCAAAGACCGAGAGAACAAGGCCGGTGACGGCGACTTCCAGCGCCACCAGCAAGCCGTTCAGCAGTTGCGAGTGGTAAGTCCAGAGAAGGCCCCAGTTGTAGATCGTGGACCCCAGGATCATAAGACGGCCTCCAGGAAACGCTTAGTCCGCGCGCTCGTCGGCGATTCGTAGATAGACCGGTCCCCGGACTCCACGACCACGCCATTTTCGATGAAAACGTTCAAATCTCCTACCTCACGGGCAAAGTTCAGCTCGGCGCGACAATCACCATAGTCATCCCCATCTCCGCCAGTCGTCTCATTACGACCAGGACCTCACCCACGACCTCAGCGTCCAATGCTGAGGTCGGCTCATCAAACAGCATCACACGAGGATCCAGCTCAGAGCCCGGGCAATCGCCACGCGTCGTTGCTGGCCACCCGAGAGCTCGGACGGATAGTGGGCCGCCCAGCGCCGAAGGCCAACCGACTCCAGGCTCGCGGCTGCCCGCGTTCGGCATCAGCTCGCCCCAAACCCTTCACTTTTCGGAGGGGCAACGTGATGTTCTCGACGGCGGTCAGGCGTGGGAACAGGTTAGACGCTGGAACATCATCCCGACCATGCGCCGCAGCTGTAGCGGGCTGCCGCGGGTGGCGCTGGACGGGCATGACGGGCCGTACTCGACTCTCGAATACCCGGACGGATCCAGATTGCGGCTCCTCCAGGAGGTTCATCACCCGCAGCATCGTCGACTTCCCCGACCCTGATGGGCCAAAGACGACCACGTGCTCACCCTGGCGACCGTCAGACCGACACCGTGCAAAACCTTCACTTCTACCGTAGCTCTTGCGGATGCCGTCAGCTCTACGGCGGCCGTCCCGTTGGCGCCGGTCAGCTCGGCGGCTTGCGCCGGCACAGCCACGGTTCGATGGCCGTTCTCATGGCCGGTCTTCCAATTCAGGTCCAATTCGCAGTTTGGACAAGACCTCGCTACCACCAACCTGCACCACTACCCTGGACGGCCTCAGCGAGATCACGTCAACCATCCGCCGTCGACGACAAGCGTATGACCTGGTGATATACGAAGCATCGGGAGGGTGAGGAGCGCCGGCGTTCGGCAACATCCTGAGGATTGGCCAGGCGGCCGATGGGGATGTGGGACTCGATGAGGGCGGCGGCCGGTTTGGGAGACATAACCGAGCGCAGGAGTTCTGTGCCAACGGTGCTGGGTGCGACAGCGTTCACTCGTACCCGCTCGGTGCAAACTCTGCGCCGAGTCACCACCATCATCCGCACAGCTGCCTTCGAAGCGTCATAGGGTGCCATCGGCTGAGTCGAGGCAGTGAAGGCTGACGTTGAACTCAGCGCCACCACGCTGCCGTGCCTGCGAGGGACCATTCGCCGCAGCGTGGCCTGCATAACCAAAGGCACCCTTTACGTTTACAGCCATCTGCTCATCGTATTCGGCCTCGTCGATGTCAAGAAACTACTTCACGAAGCTGATTCCCGCGTTGGAAACGACGGTGCCGAGCGGGGTCTCACGGTCGACGTCCGCGATACTTGCCGCACTTGCGCCACATTGGTGACATTGAGCTGGACCGCCGGACGTCAATACCAACCTGGCCCATCCTGGTAGCAGTGTCAGCGCCCGCCGCTGTCGATGTCGCGATAACGACCCGGTCACCTCGTTCCGCCAGAGCCCGGGCAATCGCTTCCCCAATACCGCCGCGCATTTTCAGGTCACCAGCGCCCCACGGGCCTCAGCAACAGGTGTCTGCGGCATCGAGCTCACATCTCTTCACTCATGCCCGCCATCTGCATCAGCTCCGAGCACCGACACAGATGGCGAACATTCGAGTGTCACCTGTTGTGAGCACGCTGGCATGGTCGGCAGCGGGGTACCTTCGGTCTCCTGGTACGCCTTTGCCATGAAGCCACTCTCCTCAACCTGGCACAGCCACTTGTTCACCTCGTTGACCAGTCCAAGGTCTCCCTTTCTGGAACGCATACGATGCGTAGTACACGGGCAGGATCTTGGGCGAGAAAAAGAGGTTTGACCTCGTGCTGGGTTCGAGGTGCTAAACGCGCTGATCAAGTAGCTTCTGACGATGGGCGGCGTTGGCCCGCCCGGTCGCTACGTTGTAAATCGCCGTCGGAGCGTCCGGAAACGCCTTGACGGTCGTCTTCGGAACGTCGTTGAGCAGCGGTCCGGTCAATCGTCCCCAATTGGGCGGCGATGATCGTACCGGGAGTGTTCCAGCGGCTACGGTGGCGGGCTTGGTGTTCTTCTCCGGGACTGCGAGGGCACCTGTAGGGGACGTAACTACGGCCGATCGACATACCTTTCTGCGCGCCGCAGTGGGGTCTAGCCCGACAGACACAACGTCGAACTTCTTGGCCTCGAGCCCCGGGATCAGTTCTGTCCATGCCAAATTGTCGATCTTGAGGTTCAGACCGAGGTACTTTGCAAGTGCGTTGATCATGACGACGTCGGGGTCAGCGGGTGTACCTCGGGGTGTCAGGTACATTTCGGCTTGTCAGCAAGGTTCATGCTGAAGATCAAGGGGCCGGTTTGAGCAATTCTAGGGTTGTACGTTGTAGTCGCGTTCCGGGGAAGGTTGGGAGCTGCGCCTACCTGCGTGCTAAAAGCACAAATGGAAATAGTTAATGCAGCTATCACCAAACGACGGCGAACCAGCTGTCGATCGAGGACCATCATTCCCCCTCTCTTTCCCTCGGGCATCATCGAAGGACTGCCGAGAGAATCGCTTCGTTAGCAGCGGATCGGTCCGTCAGGCCATCAGGTAGCCGAGTGCCTGTCAACGGTGGCGATCACCTCCATCTTTTTTCGATACGTGTCACCGACGAGCCGCGGGACCGCCACTCTGACCTCGTCGAGGAAACCCCCAGCACCGGCGGTATGTCGCGCTGGTTGACGTTGGGCGTATTGGCGTTCTCAGACAGACACTCGATCAGCATGCCCCCGTCGACGTACATGATCGTACCCGTGATATATCGAGCATCGTCGCCGACCAGAAACAGACGAGGCCGGCCACATCGTCTGGCATGCCCACTCGTCCAAGTGGGATGCGTGATAACTCCGCCCGGAGTTCTGCCGGATTGTCGGCGAACCGGCCGTGGGAGTCGATGGTACCCGGCCCAACAGCGTTCACGGTTATCCTGTGTTCTGCCAATTCGAGCGCTGTGGCCTTCGTGAGCATCATAACGGCACCCTTTGAAGCTGCGTACGCGAGCTGCTGGCGACGGGCCACGACCGATTCGACAGACGCAATGTTGACGATTCGCCTTCGATCGAGCGCTCGACCATGGCGCCGCTGACGATCTGACTACAGATAAACACCCCAGTCACATTTGTAGTGAAGCATTGAGACCAAATCTCATCCGACATGTCGAAAAGGCCGCGCATTGGGATCACACCGGCGTTGTTCACGAGGATGTCAACCCGCCCACGCCTCGAGCACCTCGGTGACGGCTGCCTGCACCTCGGTGCGAGCTCCAACGTTCACCGCCAGGGCAAGGGCGTGACCGCCTGCGGACTTGATCTCGGAAGCGACGGAAGTGGCTCGTCCGCCGTCGACGTCAAGTACCGCTACGACAGCGCCATCCCGGCCGAGGCGTAAGGAGATCCCCCTTCCGATCCCCGAGCCGCCCCCGGTCACCAGGGCTATACGGCCGGCCAGCCCGTCAGTCATCGGCCTGCCTCCACAAAGGGTGCCAAACTTTCAGCGATTTTCGTGTGGGGACTTCACGAAACGCCCAAAGCTCATGACCGCCGCGGGTGGGCCAGGACGGCCAGGTCGTCCATTGGGTCGCCTTCGACGAAAATCAGGTCAGCGGCGCAGCCGGGGCCTGGAGCGCTTGCGTCTCCGAGACCGTTGAGCGCCCGCCCGCCTACCGTCGCGGCGTAGACCACTTGCTGGCGGGTGAACCCGGCCGTCTCGAGCATGGCCAGTTCAGCGTGCAGGCGCGGGCCAATTGGATTTAGGTCGGCGCCGGTCGCGATCCCGACGCCAGCCTCGACACAGGCGTGCAGTGCCTCGGCGTGGTTCTTGGCCGCCGCATGGGCGCGCGTGCGTGCGTGCTCGGGCCAGCCATCTGTTTCCATCATCTTTTGATCATGGGTCACTCCAATGGTCGGGACCAGCCACGTCGCCGCACCGGCCATCGCTGCCGCGGCGCGTTCGTCGAGCGCGTAGCCGTGTTCCACGGACCGGCCGCCCGCCCGTGCGAACTGTTCCGCGACACGACCACTTCCGCAATGCGCCGCTACAGGGATACCTCGCCGGCTCGCCGTCTGGATGACCGCTTCGAATTCATCATCGGTGAACTGGGGGTCATCGACGGTCTCGTGTTCACTGAACAACCCTCCCGTCAACATGACCTTGATCCAGTCGACCCCTTGCTCGATGAGCGCCCGCGTTGCCCGGCGCATCTCGTCTGCGCCGTCGGCGACAACCTCCCACGTAACCTCGACCGGCCTGCGAGGGAATGCCGTTCCATGGCCCCCAGTGGTGCGAATTCCGGCGCCGGCGCAGAAGAGCCGCGGCCCGGGGTACGTGCGGAAGCGAAGGCGCGCGACCAGGACAAGTCGATCCCATTAGCCTCCGCAACCGCGCGCACCCCGTCACACCCATCTGCGCCGCCTCCATCAGGTTAGCGCCAGCACGTACTGTCCACTCGGCCACGCCTTCGAAGTAACCGCGACCCGTTGGGTCGTGCATGAGACTGCCGGGATGAGCATGGCAGTCCCACAGCCCGAACAGCGCGGTCAGCCCACCAGCATCAATCCGGGCGCCGTCGTCTACCTCGTCCGTGGGGCACACGAAACCGTCAGCGACGCCCAGATCCTGGCGAGTGGTCTTGCCGCTGCTTACGTCGAGCACGAGTGCCCCCTGAATGAGCCACCTATTCGCCATCAGTGCGTCCCTCCTGACGTCTCGGGTCGAGACCAATCTCCTCCGCGCAAACCTTACGATCGAATCGGTACGGTTTCATTAACTGGCCCTATTAACTGGCGCAATAGCCATAATGCTCACGCGCCGCCTCCGGGCTCACATAGCCGTTCGCCACGTCGTCGGCAGTGCGCTCGGCCTCCCGCTCTCCAGCTTGACCGTAGCCACCACCCCCGCCTGTGACCACGCGCAACTCGCTCTCGGGCGGGAACGCGATGTGGCTGCACTTGAGCAGGTCACGAACCTCGCCGTTTGGCAGGCGGAGGACGGCCGCAGGCACTGCCCCCTGTCCGCCGCCGAAGATCCCCCAAGGGCCAGTTACCGTCCGTTCGAGCCACAAGGATAAAGAGGCGTCCGCCAAGGAAACGAACTCCCGGGAGATCGCCAGTCCGCCCCTTCGACGGCCGACACCCCCGGTGTTGGGCTCAAGACCGTACGCAGCGATCCGGATCGGGTATTTGGACTCGATCACCTCGACCGGATAGTTTTTCAGGTCGCCTCCGCCGTAGTTAATAACTCCGTTCTCGCCGTCGGCGTCGCGGAAGCTCCCCATCCGACCGCAGTGGCCTCGCCGACCATCCAGGGTTCTCCGGTGTCGGGCAGCACGCCGTTGAACATCACGTTCATTGGGTCGGCGCATTGCGCGCCCGTAACGTGGTTGGGGAGCGCCTCCGCCATAAGCTTTATAAACAAGTCGATCATTAACCCGGCATGCGGATAGTAGTACTGACACGCCGCCGGCTCCTTGGCTGCGAAGATGCTCCCCTCCGGTGCGCTCACGTGCAGGCATCGAAATGTTCCACCGGTCGCCGGAACGTCCGGATTAATCAGGAACTTGAAAGCCAGTCGTGCGCCGGAAAGAGTCTGCGCGAACCCTGAGTTCAGACAGCCCCCAGTCTGGGGAGAAGAGCCCGCCAGGTCGAGGTAGATGTCCGATCCCGAAATCGTCACTTTGAGATGGACCTTGACCGGGCCATTGCCGTTACCGTCCGAGTCCATAAAGCCTTCGGATTCCCAGGTACCATCCGGGAGCGCCGCTACAACCTCGCGGTCCAACCGTTCGCACTGCGCAAAGATCTCGTCGACGGCGGCACTTATGGTTTCAGGTCCGAAACGATCGAGAACCACCTGCAATCGTTGCTCGCCCGTGCGGCACGCGGCCACCTGCGCATAGAAATCACCGCGCACGCTGCGCGGGAGGCGGCTGTTGAGCATGAGGATATCCAGGACTTCCTCGTTGAGTTTGCCGCGCCGAATGATGCAGGTGGCGCCGAGCCGGTAGCCCT
Source organism: uncultured Acidimicrobiaceae bacterium (assembly GCA_963749305.1). Lineage (GTDB taxonomy): Bacteria > Actinomycetota > Acidimicrobiia > Acidimicrobiales > Palsa-688 > Fen-671. The sequence goes on along the minus strand of CAVVMN010000003.1, from coordinate 148,586 downwards.
CCTGATATATGTTAGTCGAGCTCATTGTCTGGCTAGGATCCTTGGCGCCAATGTCCATCCAGTGGGCCTTGGTGGCCGCGAAGCCCACCAACTCGCCCTCGTGAAATATAGGGCTGAATACCGAGACGTCGTTCAGGTGGCTGCCGACCAGATAGGCATCGTTGACGACATACACGTCCCCGGGTGCCATGTAATCACGGCCGTACCGTTCAATGGCCACCTTGACTGCATCTTCGAGGGCGCCGAGGAAGATCGGGAGCCCGGGCGACTGGCCGAGCAGCCGGCACTGGGCGTCGAACAGGGCGACGCTGTAATCCTTCATCTCGTAAATGATCGGGGTGTAGGCGCTCCGCCCAAGATTAACGCTCATCTCGTCCGCGGCCGCGTTTAAGGCGTTCCTGATGATCTCGACGGTGACCGGATCCACCCTGACCGGATCGACCAATACCTCCGACCCGTACTCGAATTCATGCTCTTGAAGCAGAGAAACTGCCATGACTGTTATCCCTTTCGCTGAAGACGCATAAACCCCGACTCACCGACGTAGACGTCCCATCCATCCGGCACGACTGTCGTGCACGAGGCCTCGTCCACAACCAGCGGGCCGCTGAGGTGCTGACCACGGTACAGATCGCCTCGACGGAACCGAGGCGTGGTGACCCGGCGATGCTGGCGGAACAACACCTCTTGAAAAGTGTAAGGCTTCCCCTCGCCATCCTCGACCACGCCGACGTCAAATGGGCGACGGTTGCGCCCAGTCGTGGTCATTCGGACCGCAACCAGCTCCACAAACTCCTGAGGATTTGCATGCCCGAAGGTGCGGCGGTAAGTGCGATGAAACCGTCGCAGCGTTGGCTCGTCCAGACGCTTGAACCGAAGAGTCAGGGAGTGCTCTTGGCCGGCGTAGCGAAGGTCCGCACTGAAGTGGAAGCTGGCGTCGCGTTGGCGCACCCCGTCCTCGGCCAATAACGCTCGACCATCCGCTCGCATCTCTTCGACCAGTGCCTCTATCTCGGCATGGTCTAGACGGTCCCACCTCGAAAAATAGGGGCGGACGACATCGTGGGAAATGTCGGCCACGAGCATTCCCTGCGCCGAGAGTGTCCCTGGTGAGTAAGGCACCAGCACTGTAGTAATACCTAATTCCTCCGCCAGCGCCACCGCGTGCATCGGGCCAGCTCCGCCGAACGCGATCAGCGCGAACTCGCGAGGGTCCAAGCCGCGCCCAACTGTGATCTGGCGGATCAACCCGGCCATGCGAGAATCGACAACATCGATGATGCCCGCCGCGAGTGGCTCAGGTTTCAACTCGAGATCGCGGCCCAGCCTGTCTAGCGCGTCCGCCGCCCGGTCCGCCTGCAGGTGCATGGCGCCGCCCAGAAAATAATCCGCATTGACCCTATTGAGGTAGACATTGGCGTCGGTCACCGTCGGTTCGATGCCGCCCCGGCCGTAGCAGGCAGGACCAGGTAGCGCTCCAGCGCTCTTCGGGCCGACACGGAGACCACCAGCCGACGACCATGCGATGGATCCCCCGCCGGATCCAATCGAGTGGACATCGATCACCGGGATCAGCAGCGGCTGGCCTTCGAGAGCCGCTTCGCGGGCCAGCTGGGGTTCGCCGCCCACGATCAGGGAGACGTCGAAGCTGGTTCCACCCATATCGACGGCGATGGCACGCTTGAACCCTTCCTGCCTGCAGGCATGCGACGCCGCGATCGCCCCTCCGACGGGTCCGGACAGAAGCGTGTTGACAGGTTGCCGGCGGGCACGCGACGCCGTCGTCATGCCCCCGTTCGACTGCATGATGTGGATGCTGGCGTCCACACCCTCGGCTCGCACCCGGGACTCGAGGTCGCGCAAATAGGAATCGACGGTTGGAGCCACGGCGGCGTTGACGACCGTCGTGCTCGTACGCTCGTACTCGCGCCACTCGTTGGCAATGCGATGGGACAACGAGATGGAGAGCTTTGGGTACCAGGAACGCAGTAGCTCTTCGCAGCGGACTTCGTGCGCCGGATTTATATAGGCATGTAGCAGGACTACCGCGATGGCTTCGACGCCCCGCTCGACAAGTGCCTCCGACGCTTCCCGCAATGAGGGTTCATCCGAGCGCGGTGACGACCTCTCCACGAGCAGACATCCGTTCGGTGACCTCGCGACGGAGCTCACGCCGGACCAGGGGCGCCGGCCGATGGTAGCGAAGGTCGTACATAACGGGCCGGTTCGCCCGGCCGATCTCGTACACGTCGCGGAACCCTCGGGTCGTTATTAGCCCTACGGGCGCAAACCGCCGTTCTACAAGGGCATTGAGCCCGGCCGTCGTGCCATGGACAAAGAAGTTCACCTGCTCGGCGTCGGTGGCGGCAAGACGGAGTGCGGCGATAACACCGTCTGCGAGCGCGCCCGGCGTCGTCGGGGCTTTCGTCGTGCAGACGGATCCGTCGGCACCACGCGCGACAAGATCCGTGAAGGTCCCACCAATATCGACGGCCAAAGCGACCTGCGGTCTTTCGGAACTCAACCTGGCCCCTCCACTGCGCTCATTGGCTCATCTTCGGCTTTGGGGAACTGTGCCACGTCAACGCTCAAAGGGGCCTCCTGTTCGGACGGGAACTCAAGAAGAACACGTGAATATGGGTGCTGCGGACGACCGTAGAACTCGTCCACGACCGCGCTCTCAACGACCTCGCCGCGGTACATCACCATGACGCGGTCGCTCATGTGGCGGACGACCTCGAGATCGTGGGAGATGAAGAGCAACGACAGCTGCCGGCTCGCCTGCAGGTCGAGAAGTAGGTTCATGACGCCGGCCTGCACAGACACGTCGAGCGCCGAAAGCGGTTCGTCGCACACGAGATAGGCGGGGTCAAGCGCCAGTGCACGAGCGATAGCTACCCGCTGAAGCTGACCACCGCTGACTTCGGGAGGACGTCGCTCGAGGAGATTCGCGCTGACGTGTACCTGTTCGAGCAGCTCGGCGGCCCTGGCTCGCCGTGCTCTACGGTCACCCATGCCATAGTTCCGCATTGGCTCGGTCACAATCTCCTCGATATCGAGACGCCAATTGAGGGCCGACCTCGGATCCTGGAAAACGGCCTGGACGCTCTTGCGAAAGTCTCGCCAATCGGCGGCCCCAAACGAGCCCATCGCCCGGCTCCCGAACTCCACCACCCCTTTGGTTGGCGGCAGCAGGCCTAGCACGATCCGAGCCAACGTCGATTTGCCGGAGCCACTCTCTCCAACCACGCCAAGCGTCTCTCCGGGCGATAGCTCGAACGAGACGTCGCGCAGCGCCGTCACCACGACCTGTTGCCCCCTGATCTTTTGCCTGTACGTTTTGCTCAAACCGACGCCAACAAGAGTCAATCGACTGGCTCCGGATTGTGGCAGAACCAGACATGGCCGTCATCACCATCGGGCTCTGGAAAGCGTTCTGCGCACGCGGCCAGGACCCGTGGGCATCTCGTTCGGAAGGGACAACCGACCTCTCGGTCGACGTCGAGCGCAGTGAGTGGCACGCCCGTTAGAGAAGCGAGGCGCGATTTGTGCGCTTGGCCGCGTCCCGGAGAACTGGCCAACAGCCCTCTGGTGTAGGGGTGCCGAGGCGTCGTGAGCATCTGTTTGGCCCCACCCATCTCCACCTTGCACCCTGCGTACAGGACCATTAGCTTGTCCGCGATCCGCGAGACCGCGCCAAGGTCATGGCTGATTAGCAGGATCGTAAGGTTCCGCTGTCGCTGAACCCCGCGCAACAGGTCGAGTATCTGGCGCTGTACGGTGACGTCCAAAGCGGAGGTGGGCTCGTCAGCGATGAGCATTTCCGGGTCGTCGATGATCGCGCTCGCAATCATGGCTCGCTGCAACATGCCGCCTGACAACTGGTGCGGGTACAACCTGATCAGGCGTTCAGGGTCGCGCAGACCCATCTCGCCGAGTGTCCTCTGCACCAGTTCGAGCGTGTCCTTGTACCGGGTACCCTGATGGACGATAAGTGGCTCGGCTACCTGCTTGCCGATGGTCCTGGTCGGGTTGAAGGCGACCGATGGCTGCTGAGGGACGTAACCAACGATTTTGCCTCGAAATGAGCGCAGCACTCGTTCATCGAGCCGAAGGACGTCAGTGTCCCCGATGGCAACGGTCCCTGAGACGACCTTGCCCCCACGAGGCAGCATGTTTATGGCGGCGTAGCCGATCGAGGACTTGCCGCTCCCTGTTTCGCCTACCAACGCCAGCGCCTCACCAGTCGGGATCTCAAACGAGACATCACGAACGGCCTTGAGCCAACTGCCGTCTACGCGATAGGCGACGGTCAAGGCACGAACGTCGCACTCGACGAGCCGACTGGCGGCGGTACTTGTCGCCGGACCACTCGCCGGTTTCGGACCATCCAGTAATTGAGAGGCGGGTTCCGTAAATTCGGGGCGATCGGCCTGCATGGTCATGGCCGCGAGCCCGCCGCCACCCGTTCCAGTCGGGACCCGATAATAATCGCACACAGCACAGCCGCCAGGATGAACAGCCCCGGCAGTGTCGAGTACCACCAAGCCTGGAGGATGTAATTCCTGGCGTCCGCAATGATGCTGCCGAGCTCCGGTGTCGGCGGCTGAGCGCCCAGCCCGAGGAAGCTGAGGCCTGTCAAGGCGAGTATCGCGTACCCAACGTCGAGCGCGATCCTGGCGCTGAGCTGGGAGGCAAGATGCGGCAAGATGTGCCGCCTGAAGATCCGGGGCAGGGGTGTGCCAACCGCCCGCGCACCATCGATGAACGGTAGCTCACGAAGCACAATGATCTGCCCGCGGTAACGCGGGCGTACGAGGGCCACCAAACGGCAACCACGCGATCAACACGGTAAGCAGACCCGGGCCTACGGCCGCCGATATGGCAATGGCGAGGATTAGATAGGGAAAGGCTAAGAAGACATCTGTCGTCCGCATCACGAGACTGTCCATGAACTTGTTCCCAAGTCCGGCCAAGCCGCCGAGGACAAGCCCGATCGCCGCGGCACAGAAAACGACGGCGAGGCTGATAGCGATGGAGATACGAGCTCCATATATGCAGCGGGCGAAAATGTCGCGACCAGCCTCGTCCGTACCGAACCAGTGCTTAGCGCTCGGTGGCGCGATGCATTCAGCGCGTTGATGGTCAACGGGTTCTGAGGGCAATGAGATGGGGAGCAATGATGACCACTAGCCACGGCAGGATAATTAGGGCCAGCCACCACTTGGCCGCAAATTGGCCCACTGCCCTGAAGTCGACTGACCGGGCGGCACGGGAGGGTACCCCCACGGTCGCCATCAATGGCTCCGTGCCCGTGGGTGATGACCGGGTACAAGAGGTCAACAATAAGGTTTACGATCACGAAGCCGACCGTAATGACGAGCGTCACCGCCACGATCACTGGATAATCAAAGTTCTGGAGGGCGTTGTACATGTAGCTCCCGATGCCGCCCCAGGAGTACACCACCTCGACGAGCACAGTACCTCCGAGCAGCCATCCGAACTGCAAACCAAGCACCGTGATGATGGGGTTGGCGGCGTTTCGCATCACGTGACGCCAGAGCAGTCGAGCCGGCCCGACACCTCGAGCCACGGCAGTCTCGACATAAGGCCGCGAGCTCGGTGGAGACGGCCTTTTCACTAACCCGCCTGGTTAGCGCGAACATCCAGGCCACCAGGGAGACACTGGAAGGACCAAATGCCATGCGGCGTCGGCAAAAGTGCTCCATTGCCCAGCCAGAAGGAATCGATTGTGTAGAAACCGGTCACGCCGGGAGGCGGGTTCATGGTCGATTCCAGCCGCCCGTTGATCGGGAACCACGCTAAACGCGAGCCCAGCCAAAGTTGCACATCAGTGCAAACCAGAAGACAGGAAGTGACGCCCCCACAAGCGAGGTGGCTCGGACCGCGTGCGTACCGGGATGCCGTGGCCTCCACGCCGCCAGCATCCCGGCGAAAGTGCCGAGCACCGCGCAGATGACGAAGCTGTAGAAGACCAGCTCGAGGGTGGCAGGCAATACGGAGAATAGCTGGGGGACGATTGGTTCGCGGCTCAGGTAAGAGATGCCGAGATTGCCGTGTAGCACCCCCTGAATGTACGACACGTACTGGTCCCACAAAGGCCGGTCGAGCCCCAGCTGCTGCGCCACCGCGGCAACCTGCGCCGCGCCGGCGTGCAAACCGGCCGCCGCTCGCGCTGGGTCAGCCGGGATGGCATGGGCAAGGAGGAACGTCACCGACACGACGGCAAAAATCACCACCACGGCAGCGGCCAGCCGCTGCACCACGTACCACAGGCCTGGCCGTCGCCACCTCTCCACGATCATCATCGTCCTGGAGGTCGACGGCTTCGAGACTCTTGCTCATTGAGGCCCTACCCGACTTAGCGGCCGCTGGCCCGCTCGAGGGCCCTAGTCGTCTCGATGGCGCCCGCCTCGCATATCAGCTCGCCGTCTCCCGGCAGTAGAACCAGCGGACGACGTTCATGTCGTATAGTGCGTCGTACTTCGAGTTCCGCCATGGTCGTGTGACCGGCTCTAGCAACTCGGGATAAGCAACATAGACCGAAGCCGCATCGTTGACGATGGTCCGCTGTATCTTTGAGATCAGGGCGTTCTGAGCCGAGGCCCCGACCGTTGCACCGAACTTGAGAGGTCGGCGTCAACAGTCGGGTTTTCGTAGAAGGACCAGTTGTAGCCGCCTTTGCTGGCAATCTGCGACGACTGGAACGCCTCCCGCAATGTGGCGCTGGGGTCGTTCGTATTAGCGCTCAGGTTCAGGAACGAAATATGAGACGCAGTCGACGGCTTCGACATTTCGGTGAACGGGACGGGCCACGGGGGGGCCGTGATGGTCAACTTGATGCCAATTTTGGCCAGCGCTGACTGCAGCACGGTGGCGGCGAACGCTTCGTAATCCACACCACCGACTCCGACAAATGAGAGGGTTGTCCCTGAAGTGACGCCGGCCGCGGCGAGCAACTTCTTGGCCCCGGCAAGATCCTGCGCCGGGTACGGGATGCCGGCATCCCAACCAGGCAGCCCCGCCGGCGTCGGAGAATTTGCCGGCTTATCGAACCCCTTGCTGAATGCCAGGAACGCCTTGTAGTCGAAGGCCTTTATAATTGCCTGGCGTACCCGGATATCGTTCATTGGCGGCTTCGAGATGTTGAGGGGCATCTCCTGGACCTTGAGCCCTGGTCCCGTAAGCACCACGACGTTCGATAGCGTCTTGGCCGTCGCCGCGTCAGTCGGCGACACGTCACCAAGGAACTGAACCTCCCCCGCCTGCAACAGCTCCAACTGGGTGCTGACGTCCGGTGTCAACGTCATTGTCCCAGACGTTGGCGTACCGTTCTTCCACGGCTGCCAGTAGTGCTCGTTCATCGCCATTTGGACGCGGGTGCTCGGCGTAAAACTCGTCAGTACGTACGGACCAGTTCCGGCCGCGTTGCTGGCGAACCATTTCTCGGCCCATGCGTCGGCGGATGTCTTGTGGGCGGCCAGGGCCGCTGGGCTCACGATCGGCAGCCAGGGCATGACTCCGGGCAGGAAGACGTAGGGAGAGCTCATGTGGACAACCACGGTGGACGGGCCGGCGGCCTGGAAGCCCTTGACGTTTGCCAGCAAAGATGCGGGCCCTTGGTTGATCGATTGGATCCGGTGGAGGCTCTTCACGACGGCCGCTGCGTCGAGCGGCGTCCCGTCGTGGAAGACGACGCCTTTGCGGATCTGGAAGGTCCAAGTCAATCCGTCGGCCGAAGAGTTATAGCTCGTCGCCAAAGCAGGCCTGACTGTGGTTCCTCCCGGAACGTACTCCAGCAGGCCCTCATAGACGTTCCGGACCATCTGTAGCGTGTCCGAATCGAAGCCGATCGCGGGATCCAGAGTGGCCGGTATGGCGATATTGGTCCACACGACCGGGGTATTTTTGATGCTCGCTGCGGTGACGGAGCGGGCCACCCCCGAATTGACGTTACGTGACAGCAACGCGCGTGCTACTGCGAGGGCCGCACCTCCGATCCCCATATAGCGCAGAAGCTCTCGCCTTGACATCCCATGCGCCGGGCCTGGTCCGACTTGACCACTCATCATTACAATTCCTCCTCAACCAGGTTGACTTACAAGCCAAAGCCGCCAGGGATCAGCAGTGCTGGATTCCGCTCCGGGCGTGGCTAACGACTGGCTCACAAGTCGCCATTAGACGACCTCTCGTGTGCGACCGACCACGGCATGACCTCCCGGCCCGGGATTTGGACGACCCGAGAAAGCTCTTGGCTGACGGGTCACCACAGCATACTTGCCACCCCTTACGATCCACTGCCTGTCTGATCTGTTTACAAGATGTTTACATTTCTGTCAAGCCAGGCCCGTAGCCTTACCTCTGGTTCTTTGAGCCTCAGGTTCCTCCCCGGCGCCCATTCCCGTGGAGTCGAAGCGCATCATGGTCACGGCGTTGGCTCCCATGACGGCAGCACTTTGCACCATGCGGTCCAAGTTCCCACTTGAAGGTCCCGAAGACGTTCACGACGCTCGGGAGCTGCTGCCGGAACCGGCCCGATGTGTCATGGGCGTGACGCTAACGACAGACGGTTGCGGCCAGCTATGGCAACGGCTCAACACCAGCGTCAGTCACTAGAGCATCTCTTTTCGATGCACGTTCGGGCGGCGCGGCGGGGCCGCACAAGAGCGGATTGTCTCGCCGGCATGCTTCCATGACCATAAGGGCGCGGTCGCGCCAATCGACGTTGTCGTCCCATGCCTCCCGCGGGAACCGCGCTTGGACAGCCTTCGAAACCGTCGCTACCACGTCGTCGGTCCACTGGTCCGCCTGACCGCGCTCGGCTCCCATACGCGCATACGCCGGGCCCATCAATCTGGCGTGGGCCTCTATACCGCCCCGCGTGTTGAGTTCTGCCACCTCGAAGGGGCCAAGAATGGCCCAACGCCTTCCGAGGCCCTCTCGCATCACTCGGTCAATGTCGCCAGGTGACGCGACCCCGTCGCGGACGAGGCAGTACGCCTCGCGCAGCACCGCCCCTTGCAGACGGTTGAACACGAAGCCCTCGATTTCGTGTTCGACCCGCACGGTCGACATGCCGACGGAACCGAGCAGGGCCTCGGCGTCGTCGACGGTCACCGGGTCGGTGAACGGCGACGGCACGAGCTCGACGATAGGCAACAGGTAAGGCGGGTTCCCGGGGTGAGCGATGAGACAACGCGGGGCGCAAACGAGGCCACCGGCGATCTCGGACATACGTATGGCTGAGGACGACGATGCGAGGACGGCGTCGGTAGGAGAATACCGGCCGAGGTCCCGGAATAAGTCCCGCTTTACGGCGATGCTTTCGGGCGCACACTCCTGCACATAGCAAGTCGAGGCGAGAGCGCTTTTCAGGTCGTCGTGAACGTCTATGCGATTTGCGACCGCAGCGGGATCCTGATCGGTCAAGCCCGCTTGGTCGAGCGCCTCTAGGCGGCGCTGAAGTTCAGAGGGAACGAGCCGCCTGCGCTGCGGGTCGGGCTCGTAGATAGCGACCTGCAGGTGGGCTCGAGCGAAGACCAGCGCCCAGGCCACACCGATGCTTCCGGCGGCAACGACAGTCACCAGTCGCGGTTCGTGAGCGAGGGCTGCAACCGGGCCCAGCCGTCGCGCCGGTGCTCGCTCGACCTCAGCCTCGGGCACCGTCCTCCTTCGGGTTGCTTAATCGGTCCGGGGCTAAGGGCTGGCGGCCGAGCGGCCAGCGTGTGACCAGGCGGCCACTACATACCCCCTCCGGTCCGGGATGAAGTTCGTAGCCAGGATGCTTCCGGCATTTGGAGGGGGTCATCCCTGCTCACTCCGGCGGTTGAGGTTGTCCGTCGGTGCTCGCTATCGTGAGCCGCTAGCTGCCCGCGAGAACCGACAGTCCAGGCCGGAGCTTGTCCATTGACGCTTCACGCATTGTCCACTGATACCGGCACCCCAGAACCTCGCTGCCGCCTTTCCTCCTCGCCCGCCCCCGCAGCGGACGGGTTATCACTGTGCCGGTCCGCCTCGTCTCCATGGCCTTGGTTAGTCCGCCAACCCCCAGGCCGACTGGCGCTCGATGCGCATCCCATCGGCTACCAGCGTCATGCAGGCCCGGGTGTTCGGCACGCCGTCGACGACCACGAGGCAATCGAAGCACACGCCCATCCCGCAGTAAATACCCCGCGGGGCCCCGCCGGCGGTCGGGCGCGTCCGGAGGCCGTCCTTGGCGATGAGCACCGCGGCGACCGTTTCGCCGGCGAAGGCCCGGGCCGGGCGCCCGTCGACGACGACTTCGAGCTTCGGCCCCGCGTTGGAGCCCGTTCCGTGACTCAAGGGGGAGGCGCCCGCGAGGGAACGTCCGCACCTTCTCTCCTCCCTGCTCCTGGCAGTCGTGCTCAGGCCTGGCTCGCGACAACCGGGCTCAATGGTAACCGAGGGCCCGTGTCCCGGTGAGCTCACCCGCGCGGCCTTCTGTCCGGGTCGGGTCGCCGTCGTTACCGGAGGAGCGAACGGGATCGGGGCCGCCATTGTGCGGGTGTTCGCCGAAGCCGGAGCGAGGGGGGCGGTGATCGACCAGGGCGGCGCCACCCCGGTGGTACCCGAGGCGTGGAGGGCGTTCACCGCCGACGTGTCCGACGCCCGGTCGCTGGAAGCGGCCTTCTCGAGCGTCGTGGGCACGTTCGAGCGTCTAGACGTCGTGGTGGCCAACGCCGGCGTCGTCCCGCCCTGGACCTCGACGGCCCAGATCGACCTCGAGGAAGTGGGAGCAGGTCTTTTCTGTGAACGTACGTGGCGTCATGCTGACGGTCCGCCAGGCCGTGCGGGCCATGACGGGCCGTGGTGGGGCCATCGTGGCCATGTCCTCGCTCAACGGGTGGAGGGGCGACCCTCACATCCCCGCCTACGTGGCCAGCAAGCACGCGGTGGTCGGCCTGGTGCGGTCGGTGGCGGCCGATGTCGGTCGTCTTGGCATCCGCGTGAACGCCGTGGCCCCCGGCCCCATCGGCACCGACGCCCTGTTGGCCAGGATGGCGGCCCGCTCGGCCTCAGGCGGGTTGACAGTGGAAGAGGCCCTCGAGAAGGCCAGCGCCTCGGCCGCCCTCGGCCGGATGGCGACCGTCGATGAGGTGGCCGATGCCGTGCTCTTCTTGGCCAGCGACCTCTCGTCGGGCATCACCGGACAGCTGCTGCCGGTCGATGCCGGTATCTTGTAGCGCCAAAACCCAAAAAGCCCAAAAAACACAGCAATTATCGGCCAGACCAAATGCTCGAGGAGAGCTCCAGTGATCGATTTAGGTGGCAAGACGATCCTGCTAACCGGCGCGTCCAGCGGCATCGGCGCGGCCACGGCCGCTGTCCTGGGGGATGCCGGGGCCTCACTCGTCGCCCACTATGCCGGCGACCTGGCGGGTGTCGAGCAGGCGACCGCGGCCATCGAGCCGGACCGCAAGCTGCTGCTGCCCGCCGATTTCACGGAGCCGGGAACGGCCCGGCGGCTGTGGCGGGACGCCATGGCCTGGCGCGGCCGCATCGATGTGCTCGTGAACAACGCCGCCATCATGCCCGAAACTCCAATCGATTCGGACGACGCCGAGTGGGACGCCACCTGGGCCAGATCCTGCAGGTGAACGTGGTCGAGCCGGCCAGCCTCATGAGGGAGGCGGTCCGCCACTTCCGGGTAGCCGGCGGCGGCATCATCATCTCGATGTCGAGCTGGGCCGCGCAGCAGGGTTCGGCCATCCCTCAATTGACGGCTTATGCGTCCACGAAGGCGGCCATAAAGGCCATGACCCAGACGCTCGCCCGCGCCCACGCCAAGGAGGGTGTGCTCGCTTATGTGATCGCCCCCGGCATCGTGAACACTCGCCTGTCCAAGATCTCGGCCGCCACCCGGGGCGGCGAGGACGCCGTGCGGGCCATCCTCCCTCTCGGCGAGATGGTGCCGCCCGAGGAAGTGGCCAATCTGGTGGCTTTCGCCGCCAGCGGGCTGTGCCGCCACCTGTCAGGGGCCACGCTCGACATAAACGGAGGCGCCTACATCCGCTAGGAATTTCCGTCCCCGATTGAAACCTGTGGATCTGCTGGCGCAGCGTCGCGTTTAGCCGGTAAATGACACGCTTTGAGGCCGTTAACTGCACGTTATGTGTTTTTATGAGGAAATGAGACCAGATAACTCTTTACTTCCGGGTCTTTCTGGGTGCAGTTCGGCCTTCTGGGCGACGATTTTGTCGGAAATCGTCATGAAATTCGCCGGGAAGCGAGAAGCGCGCCCAGAAGGCGAATTTGGCGCCCCCTACCCCGCACCCGCGGGCGGGGAACCGGCGGCAATGGCCGCCGCCGTCACCGGGGTGACGGGTGCCTGTGGCGCGAAGCCCGAAAACGGCCCCACCGGTTGCTCCGACTGGCGGGCCGCCAGTGCTACCAGGACCGGGGAACAATAGCGCCCCTGGCACTTGCCCATCCCGGCTCGGGTCGCTCGTTTCAACGAGCCCGCCGCCGCCAACCATGGGGTGGCGGCGTCCGTCAGCTCCGCTAACGTGACCTCCTCACACCGGCAGATCACCGTGCTCGGCGTGGCCAGCTGGTCTAGCAGCCGGGGCGCAGCATAAAGGCGCCACAAGGACTGCCTGGAACCGTTCGTGCCGGGCCAGCTCCCGTCCGGCCAGGCGCCGCCGCTCGGCCACCTTGTCATCTGCCGGCCAGCCCAGGGACAAAGCCGCGTCGAGGCCGGCCAGCGTCCCCATAGCTTGAGCCACCTGAGCGCCGGCAATGCCTCCGCCGTCACCGGCCACCCAGACGCCGTCGACCGAAGTGCGCCCGTTACGGTCGCGCCGCGCCGCCAGTACCCCGGTCCGATCGTCGACCCGGTGCTCGCACCCCAAGGAACGGGCCAGCTCGCTGGAGGGGACAAAGCCCGGCCCCAGGCACACCGCGTCGACCTCGAACTGCCGGCGGCCCCCGGGTTGCGGCCGGCCCTCGTCGTCGAGGCGGGCGACCGTGGCCACCTCGGCCCGCCCGTCCCCGGTCACCTCGACCACAGCGGCCCGGGACAGGACGGGCACCCGGGAGCGGGCCAGGGCCCGCAGGTACGAAAACCCCTGCCGGGCGTAGTGCGGGGCCGCGGCGGTCATCCGGCCCAGATGCAGGACATTGGTCGGCCTGAACAGGGAGGCGGCCTCGGCCACGGCCACCACCCGCACTCCGGCGGCGGCGAGCTCGGCCGCCACCTGCAGGTTGAGCGGGCCATTGCCCGCCACCAGCACCCGGTTGCCCGGGGCCACCAGGTAGGAGCGCAGCAGCGTCTGGGCCGCGCCTGTCGTCATCACACCGGGCAGCGTCCAGCCGGGGAACGGGGTGCCGCGCTCGAAGGCGCCGGTGGCGAGCACAAGCGCCCGGGAACGAAGGACGTACCGGCCTGTCCTCGACACGGCGTACAGCTCCCCGGGGCCCGAGTGGCCCCATACCCGGGCGCCGTGGAGGATCTCGACACCGAGACTCTGCGGCTTCCCGCGTCAACGCGCGGCCGGCCCGGTACTGCGCATCGAGGCCAGGTTCATCGAGGTCTAGCGAACCGGTGGGTTGCTTGAAGTACTGCCCGCCAGCCTCGGCCCGCTCGTCGACCACCAGGGCCCGGGCGCCGGCTTCGGTGGCCGCCACCGCCGCCCGCAGTCCCGCAGGTCCGGCCCCGACAACGAGGACGTCGGTCTCCCGCACCTGCTCGGGCAGCCCGCCCTGGCTGTCAGGCGGCACGGACGGGTCGACCCGGCGAGCCGGCGGGTTATGCTCGACGGCGAGCCCAGGCGATACGCGTTCCATGCAGGCCAGCCGGCCGGCCACCCCTTCGACCTGTACGGCGCATTCGCTGCAGACCCCCATACCGCAGAAGACGCCGCGCTCCCCCGTCTTCGCCGTCCGCCGGAACCCGTAGTGCCCGCCGGCTATCAGCGCGGCAGCCAGGCTCTCGCCCCGCCGGGCGGGGACCGGCCGGCCTTCGAAATCGATGGTTGTGTCCTCTGGGCCGGCCGAAATACCGGGCTTGCCTACCCGCACCCAGGTACAGCCTTTGAACCGGCCATCACGCCGTTATGCAGACGGGCTCGTCGGCATCGACCCGGTCGGGCCCTGCTTGGCCCGGTACGCCCGCCATGTGGTGGCCCATCCCCCGGGTTCGTCGAGGTGCCGCCCGTCGACGCGGTGGACGGCCTGGTTGTGAGGGGCCGTGCGGACGGGCTCAGGGTCTTCGTAGGCCTCACGGCAGACGAACTCCAAAACGGCCAGCCACTCGTCGATGTCCTCCTTGGACCAGGTTTCCCCCACCTCTGGTGTGAAAGGCTCGGGGACCACCCAGGGCTCGTGGCTCAGCCAGAAAGCATCGATCCCGAAGTCGGTCATCCGGTTCTGGACGTCGACGGCGGTGACCCCCGTTTCCCGCGTAAGCGTTTCGAGGCTGTACCGGCTCATCTCCATGCGCGGCCCCGGGATGGACGGGTGTGAGCGGGTCACGCCCGGGATCCGCCGCAGCCGGACGTCCATGTAGTTGCTGGCTAGTACAGAAAGGTCCGAGGCCTCGCTGATGCCCTCGGCGCCCATGGCCCTCACCCAGGCGTACGCTTTCAAAATCTGAGGGAAGTTGCCGATGAACTCGCGCACCCTCCCGATCCCGGCGGCCGGCTCGACCATCCGGAAGCGGCCGTCCTCGAGGACGACGACGGGCCCGGGCAAGTAAGGAGCCAGGCGTTCAGAGCAGCCATATGCACCGACGGCCGGCCCGCCGCCGCCCTTTGGAGCGCCGAACGTCTTGTGCAGCATGAACATGCATGCGTCGAAACCCAGCTCGGCGGCGCGGATCTTGCCCATTACGCCATTGAAATTGGCGTGGTCGTAAAAGCACAGCCCGCCGGCGCGGTGCACGGCGTCGACCCAGGCGGTGATCTCGGGGTTGTAGATGCCCATGTCGTCGGGGTTATTGACGAACAAGGCGGCGGTGCGCTCGGATAGCGCGGATTGGAGGGCGTCCAGGGACGGGTAGCCCTTTTCTTCGAGCGGCAACGTGATGACCTTGAAACCGGCCGCCGCGGCGGTGGCGGAGTTGCACGGGTGAGCCTGAATTGTGGTTATAACTTCGTCTCTTTTCGAGAGCTCGCCCCGCGCGTCGTGGTAAGCCCGGGTGATGCACGCCTGCAGGTAGGACGCATCGGCCCCTCCTCCGGGCTGGAAGACAAATTGGGCCATGCCGGACAGTTCGCGGAGAGCCAGGTCGAGCCGGTACACCACCTCGAGGAGCCCCTGGACCGTCTCCTCGGCCTGGAGCGGGTGCACCTCGCGCACCTCGGGCAGGCGGGAGAGCGATTCCGACACGGCCGGGTTGTACTTCATCGTGCACGTCCCGAACAGGCTGACGCCCATCATCCCCAGCGTCTGCTGGGAAAGGCGGAGGTAGTGGCGCAACACCTCCCATTCGCTCAGCTCGGGGAGGGCCGGCGCTGCCCGACGGCGAGCGGCGGCCGGGACCAATGCCTCAGCCGGCCCGCTAGCTCGGCGACGGCCGGCTCTACTTCAGGAGCGAAGACCCCCCGCCGGCTCGGCCGCCCGAGCTCCATAACCAGAGGTTCGCTCCAGACGGCGGCGTGGTAGCGACGGGGAAGCGGCCTTTTGGCGGCACTGCCGGGTACCGCTTCGGCCGCCACTTCGGCCGTCACTTCGTCACCTCCCTCAGGGCGTCGGCCAGCCGGTCGATGTCTTGCTGGGTGTGAAGCTCGGTGATGCAGTACAGAGCGCTCTCCCCCAGCTCCGGGAACACGGCCGAAAGGTCGAAGCCACCGAAAATCCCTCGTCGGCGGAGGGCGACGTTGACCTCGGCCACTCGTCGGCCCGTACCGCCGAAGTCGACCACGATTTCCTGGAAAAACCCGCGCGGGAAGCGCACCGACAGGCCGGGGACCGCGGCCAGTCGGGCGGCCGCATAATGGCTGCGCTGAAGGATGGACGAGCCCACCTCGGCGAAGCCCTGCGGGCCCATCGCGGCCATGAAGGCGGCGTTGGCCACCGCCCACATATAGACCGAGTTGCCCGTCCAGTCATTGCCTTCTTCACGTGCTCCGTACGAGGTTTGCTCGAAGAGGGAAATGCCGAAACCGCGTTCGCCAGGTTCAGTCGTCCCGCAGATGCTCACCTGCAGAGTGGGGTACTCGCGGGCATAGCGCTCCTCGTCACGGCTGGCTATGAAGCCACCCGCACCGCCTCCGCCGTTCATGTGCACCCCCAGCGTTTGCGTGGTGCCGACGGCCAGCCCGATGCCGAGCTCACCCGGCGGCGCCAGGATCCCCAAGGGAGATGGGGTCGACGCCGGCGATCACTTCTGCTCCCACCCGCCTGGCCCCCTCCACCACTTCACTCGCCTGGTCCTCGATAACCCCGAAGAAATTTGGGTTTTCGATGTAAACGGCGGCTACTTCCTCGCTGAGCTGGCCAATCAGGTCGGCCAGGTCCAGACGGCCGTCATCGTCGCGATAACCGAAGGTACGCACTTCGAGGTGGCGTTGGAGGCGCTGGTTGCCGCAGTAGTTGCCGATCACCGCCTTGCGCTCGGGGTCGAGGGCACGGGGGACGAGCACCGTCGTCCTCCCGGTCAACCGGGCCGCCATCCGCAGCGCGTGGCCCGCTGCGCAACCCCAGCTGTAGACGGGCAAACCGACGAAATCGAGGTCGAGCAGCTCCCCCAGCTGGCTGGCGTACTCGAACCACGCCTGGAAACGGCCGAAGTCAGAGGACGGGGTCCCCCACACGGACGTGAGCCACTCGTGGCGGGCCACTATCTCGTCGCAGATGGCAGGGACGTGGTGGCGGTAGCAACCAGCACCGAGGAAGCTCAGGGCCTCCTCGCAGGACGTGTTCCGCCCCAGGAGCTCGGTCAGGTGACGGCGCAGGGCCGCCTCCGACCTGAGCTGCTCGGGGAGGTCAAGCGGGCGGTGCAGCCGGTGCGCCGGCGGGACCTGCTCGAACAGCTCCTCGATCGTCGCCGCCCCCGTCTCAGCCAGCATTTCTTCTCTCAACGCGGCGCCCGAGCTGGCCATGTAGGGATGTGCCACAGGTGGGACCTCTCCTTCGGCTTTCTGTTGGTAGGACTAACTTCGGGCCGGCTCGCTCACGCCGCCCCGGAAACCCTCATCATCATGAAGCGGGCCGGGCCGACACGCACTCGCTGGTACCCGCCGGCCCAGGCGAACGAGGCTTCGTCCCCTACGTCGATGCGGAGCAATGGCGGCTGCAGGGCAACGAGCTTGTCCGGGGCGGACACGATGATGACGTCCTCCGGTGCCACCCTGGACAGGACGGCCGCGCCCAGCTGCTGGTTGCCCCGCCCGAGCAGGAAACCCTGGCCTCCGATAACACCGAGGACCAGTTTGGTCTTGGGAAACCGGTCCATTAGCTCGACTATGGCACGCTCCCCGAGGTCCGCCCCGACGAGGGCACCGTCCCTGACGGCGTCGACGCCGAGGGGGGAGCCAGGTAAACCCAGGACCTCGAGGACCCTCCCCGTCGTCGACCCGGGGCCGAAGAGGTAGAGCGTGGCGGGGACGAGTTCTCCGGCTACAGCCCGGCACATGGCGTCGACCATAGCGTTCGACCCAAAGAGGGAAGAGCTCTTCGGACCGGGCAGGCGCCCGGCACCCAGGCCCGGTACGCTCGCCTGCCCTTGCAGCTCGACGGAGGGTAAACGGTCCGGCCCCGCCCGCTCACCGCCACCCTCGACCACATCGACCACATCAGCCGCAGCCACCGGCTGGCCAGCGATGGCCAGGAACTCCGCCGCTATGTCGCCGGCTGCCTCGGGGCTGGCGGCGAACACCCCCGAGCGCATTTTGACCCCACTGGGGATGCCCAGGATAGGGACGCTCTGGCCGATGACGCTGACGATGTCTGCGGCTGTCCCGTCGCCGCCGGCAAACAGCACCAGGGCGGCTCCGGCGTCCGCCAGCATGCGGGCCGCCCGTTGTGTGTCGGCGGCCATGGTCTCGGGCCCGACGTGCATTTCGAGCGTTCGCACCTGGGCGCCCGCCTCGGCGGCGACGTGGGCACCCATCGGCCCGGGGGCGGCCAGGATGACAATCTCCCGGCCGGCGAGACGTTCCAGCGCCCGTCTGGCCCTCGGTGCCGTTACCGGTACGGCGCCTCGCCGCCGGGCCTCAGCCAGACGCCCGGCCCATCCGTGCCGTGCAGGCCGACACGCCCACCCATGCCGGCGACCGGGTTGACGAGCAGGCCCATAAGCGCTGCCATCGTCCTGGGCCCGTTATTCCCTCGGCAGATCGGCCGCCACGTCGTCGAGCGCCTTGCGGGTGCCATCGACCATCTCATCGAGCTCATGTTCGGTCACGACAAAGGGAGGCGAGAAGGCAATCGTGTCGGCGTTAGGCAGGGCACGGGTGATTACCCCATGGTCCCGGCTGGCCCGAGCCAGACGGGCGCCGACTCGGAGCGACGGGTCGAAGCGCTGCAGCGGAGAACGGCTACGGACGAGTTCCACGGCCGCAATGTGCCCCTCGCCTCGCACCTCGCCGACCAGCGGATGGTCGGCGAAACGCTCGTGCAGCCGCTCGCGCAGATAGGCACCCCGCTTGGCGGCCTGGTCGACGAGGCCGTCACGTTCGATGATGGCCAGGTTGGCCAGGGCGGCGGCCGCCGCTACGGGGTGTGCGCTGTACGTGTAGCCATGGCCGAAGACGCCGTAGCGGTCGCTCCCCTGGGCCAAAACGTCCCATATGCGTTGCGACACAAGGCTGGCCGACATGGGGACGTAGCCGGACGTGATCCCCTTGGCCAGGGTCATCAAGTCCGGGTGCAAGTCGTACGTCTCGGTCCCGAACCAGCGGCCGAGCCGGCCAAACCCGCAGACAACCTCGTCCGCAATAAACAAGATGTCGTAGCGGCGCAGTACCTCCTCGATGGCAGGGAAGTAGCCGGGAGGGGGCACGATCACGCCGCCCGCGGCCTGGATGGGCTCGGCAATGAAGGCGGCCACCGTCTCCGGCCCTTCGGCCAGGACCAGTTCCTCGAGTTCGCGCGGCCAGGTCGGCTACGAACTCGGCATCCGACATCCCTGGCTCGGCCTCCCAGAGACGATGGGGCGCCCTGACATGACGGATCATCGGCAAGGGCACGTCGAAACCCGCATGGAGGCTGTCGAGGCCGGTGAGCCCGGCCGTAGCCACGGTGACGCCGTGGTAACCACGCCGGCGGGAAATGATCTTTTTCTTCTCGGGCCGGCCCAAGACGTTGTTGTAGTACCAGACCAATTTCAGGTTGGTGTCGTTGGCGTCGGAACCGCTATTGCCGAAAAAGACGCGCGCCATCGGGACCGGGGCCGACTTGACCACTTTCTCGGCCAGGAGCGTGGAAACGTCATTGGCCATCGAAGAAAACGAGTGGTAGTACGACAGGCGGGCCACTTGCGCCCGGATGGCGTCGGCCATCTCGAGGTCCCCATAGCCGATGTTCACGCACCACAGGCCGGCCATGGCGTCCAGGTAGGTCTGCCCTTGACTGTCGGTCAAGCGGCAACCCTGGCCTTCAACGATGACCAGCGGGCCCGACGCTTCATGGTCGCGAATCGAAGTGAACGGGTGGAAGGCGAACCTCAGGTCGAGGTCCTTCAGGGCCTCCGCCCCTGGGGCCGGTACCGTTAGGCTTGGGCCTCCGGCACTCGCTTTGTCGAGCGGCTGCACTGGTGCTCCCTCTCCGCCGTCTTTCTTTCGTTCGCTAAGCGAACGTGCCGTTCGATTTACGAACAGCGGCGAACATAGTATCTCCGCCATGATGACGGCACTAGCTGAGTCGTTTGTCCCACTTGTCGCCGGCCACGTGGCCGATCTCCGCGCTGCCGGCCTGCTCCGTGAAGCCCTCTTTATTGATGGCGAGTGGGTGGCAGCAAGCGACGGCGGCACACTCGAGGTCACCGACCCCGCCAGCGGGGAGATCGTGGCCCACGTCGCCTCGGCCACGCCCGAGGACGTCCGTCGGGCCGTGGCTGCGGCCGAGCGGGCACGGCACGGTTGGTGGGCGCGCCCGGCCACAGAACGAGCCGATGTGCTCCTGCGCTGGCACGACCTCATCAAGGACAACCAGGAACAGCTGGCCCTCCTCCTGACCATCGAAGAAGGGAAGCCCCTCGTCGAGGCGCGCGGTGAGATCGCCTACAGCGCGGCTTTCGTGAGGTTCTACGCCGAGGAGGCCCGCCGCGGGTACGGCGAGGTGATCCCCGGGAACCGCAGCAGCCGGCGCCTTTTCGCGTTGCGCCAGCCCGTCGGCGTCATTGCCGCCATCACTCCCTGGAACTTCCCCGCCCTCATGATCGCCCGGAAAGTTGCCCCCGCCTTGGCCGCCGGCTGCGGCGTGGTGCTGAAACCGGCCAGCGAGGCCCCACTGTCCGGCCTGGCCCTGGCTGAGCTCGGGGCGCGCGCCGGGCTCCCGGCCGGCATTCTCAACGTCGTCCACGGTGAGCCGGAGGCCGTCGGCGCCGTCCTCACCAGTGACGAGACGGTCAGGATGCTCACGTTCACGGGGTCGACGGAGGTAGGCAAGTTATTGATGGCCCAGTGCGCCGGGACGGTGAAACGGATGGCCCTCGAGCTGGGCGGGAACTCGCCGTTCATCGTCTTCGATGACGCCGACATCGGCGCCGCCGTCCAGGGCGCCATCGACTCGAAGTTCCGCAACGCCGGCCAGACGTGCGTCTGCGCCAACCGCATCCTGGTGCAATCGGGGATCCATGACGCCTTCGTCGAGCGGTTTTCCGAGGCCGTCAATCAGCTAAAGGTGGGGCACGGCCTGGACGCCGAGGTGGCCATCGGGCCGCTCATCGAGGAGACGGCGGTGGCCAAGGTGGAACGCCACCTGAGCGACGCCACCTCCAAAGGCGCTCACGTCTTGAGCGGCGGGCAACGCCACGAGCTCGGGGGCACGTTCTTCGAGCCGACCATCCTCGTTGGGGCCACATCCGGGATGGAACTGGCCAATGGGGAAACGTTCGGGCCGGTGGCGCCCTTCTTCCGGTTCGAGACCGAGGAAGAGGCCTTGGCCCTGGCCAACTCCACCTCGTCGGGGCTAGCCGCCTACTTCTACACCAAAGACCTGGGGCGAACCTTCCGGGTCGGTGAGGGCCTCGAGTTCGGCGTTGTCGGTGCGAACACCGGCATCATCTCCTACGAAGGAGCGCCGTTCGGCGGGATGAAGGAGTCAGGCTTCGGCCGTGAGGGGTCGCACCATGGGTTGGAGGAGTTCCTCGAGGTCAAGTACCTCTGCGTCGATGGCATTTGAGCCCCGATGAGCGGGGCCGGGCCTGGTCCGTCGGAACCGGACAGCCGCCTCAATGACCTGGACGACAAGCAGGCCATCGCCGAGGTGCTCTACGCGTACTGCGCCCACCTTGACCGCATGGACCTGGACACGCTGGCCGCGCTGTTCACCGCCGACTGTGTGGTCGACTACGGGCCCGGACCGCGCCTGCAGAGCCACGGGGCCGACGGGCTGCGTCACGACCTGGCCCGGATGTGGCGCTGGGCCCGCACTTCCCACCACCTCTCGAACGTGATGGTAAACCTCGAGGGCGACGGCGTCCATGCCGGCGCCACGTGCTACGTCATCGCCTGGCACGAGCGGCCCGACGGGTCGACGGCCACCATGATGGGCCGGTACCAGGACCGCCTGGTGAAGGAGGACGGGCGGTGGCGGATCAGCCGGCGCCGCCAGGAGCTCACCGGCAACGACGCCGGCTTCGACGTCAATATCAACCGGTTCGAACGCATCCCTCGGCCCGACGACCTCTGAGCGTCGCGGACCGGGAACCTATGGATGGGGTCGGCCACTGTCGAGCCTGCCCGCCGGCGCACGCGCTGCGGTCCTAAAGGGACGTGGGGCGTTTTCAGCCTGAACGCCCGCTTTCTACGTCACCCGGCCGGCGCCGATCTCGGTGCCGGCTGAATTGGCCCATGTGCATATAGATCCAGAAACTGGGGGAGTTGTCGCATGCTGCTCAGGCCAACACGGGCCGCAAGGGCTGCAAGGGCTGCAAGGGCTGCAACTGGGAGCAAAAGGGTGACTTGGGGAGAGAAAGTGTTGTAGGACAACAGTTATAGGCCCCAAGTCACCTATCTGGTCCCAGATTGGCGCTTTTGACCAGCTTGACTCTGGGCAGGGCCGAACAGACCGCGACCTCGTTGCAGAAAGGTTATCCTGTGGCCAAAAGTGCTGTAGGACAACACTTTTGGCCACATGTTCCCCATTTTGCCACCAGTTTGGCCCTGAACCGAGCCCAGGGCCCGGACGACGAAGGCTCAGGAAACCTTCTTTTTGGCGTCGATCTCACCGATCAGGTCGTCCAGCTGGTGCATGAGCCCCGTCAGCTGCGAGACGCGGCGCTCGCCCTCCTCGCCCAGCTGGGCGAACGTCGAAATGGGCGGCCGGACATCGCCAACCGGGTAGCCGGCTACGGCGGCCAGGCGCTTCGAATAGCACTGATGTCCGTACGTCGGGTGGCCGGCGGCGATGATGTGGTCCATGGCGTCGATCAAGCGCTGGACCCGGCGGGCATCTTGGATGCGCCCCTCTTCGAGCAACTCCCACATCCGGTTGGACGCCCGGGGGATGTAGTTGCCGTAGGGGTTCACGTAGCCGATCGCCCCGAGCAGGAAGGAATCGACCGGCCGCTCGCCGGCATAAACGTTGACGACGCCGTCGGTGGCCTCTATGACCTCGCTCACCCGGGCGATGTCTTGGCTCGACTCCTTTATGTAGCGGATGTTCTCGTACGCCTGGCCCAGCCTGGCCACCAGCGCCGCCGACATGTCCACGTTGGAGGTGACCGGGTTGTTGTAGAGCATTATCGGCAGGTCTACGGCGGCGCAGATGGCCCCGTAGTAGCGGAAGATCTCGTCGTCAGTGGGCGTGTAGTAGTAGGGCGGCAGGATCATGAGCCCGTCGGCCCCGAGCTCTTCGGCCTGGCGGCTGTACGCCACAGCTCGCGGCGTGTAGGCGTTCATGGTCCCGACCAGGACGGGCACGCGGCCGGCGACGTGGCTGACCGCCGTTCCCACCAGTTCGGCCCGTTCCTCGTCGCTCACCGTCAGGTACTCGCCCGTCGTCCCCAGGATGATGACCCCCGGGACACCCACCTCGATCTGCCAGGACAGGAACCGGCGAAAGGCGCCGGTGTCTACATGGGAACCGTCCTCGGTGAATGGCGTCACGCAAACCGTGTAAGCGCCGTGAAAAGAAGACGTCATCTCTGCCCCTTCCACTTAACCTGTCGCTGAGCGGCCGCCGGGCTGTCCTCTCGCGGCCTATTTGTGGCTTAGTGTACCGAGCCGATATGCCCGAGTCGACGGCCACGGAGGCTGGCCCCCGCCTGCCATCGCCCTCACCGCCCACGTCGCCCACGTCGCGTCTACGACGTCGCCGTTGTCGGCGGCGGCATCACTGGCTGCGCCACCGCTTACCACCTCGCACGGGCCGGGGCCAGCGTGGTGCTCCTGGAGCGGTCCGAGGTGGGGACGGAGGCCTCAGGCCGCAACGCCGGCAGCCTGCACGGCCAGATCCAGTCCCTCTCCTACAGCCAGAGGGGCCCGAAATGGGCCAGAGAGTTCCTGCCCGCCCTGGCCTTCCTGATGGGGTCCCTGGACATCTGGCGGGGGCTGTCGGAAGAGCTCGGGGTCGACCTGGAGGTGAAAACAAATGGAGGTTTGCTGCTGGTCGACGACCCGGCCCAGATGCGTTGGGTAGAGGAAAAAGTTGCCATAGAGCGCGAGGGCGGGCTCGGTTCGAGGATCCTGTCTCGCCAGGAATTGCGCGACATGGCGCCATACGTGGCAGACGGCATGATCGGCGCCGGGTTCAGCCCGGTGGAGGGAAAAGCCAACCCCATGGTGGCCGCACCCGCCTTTGCCCGCCAGGCCGAAAGGGCGGGGGCGCAGATCCGGGCTCAGGTCACCGTGCTCGGGCTCGAGCCGTCGGCGCAGTGCGTCAGGCTGGTCACCCAATCGGGCGAAATCCTGGCCGACCAGGTCGTACTGGCCTCGGGGCGTGGGCTGTCGGAGCAAGCGGCCACGCTCGGGCTCCGGCTGCCTATCGCCATCGAACCTGTGCAGGTGGCGGCCACAGAACCGGTGGGACCACTGGTCGAGCACCTGGTGTACTACGCCGGCGCGCCGCTCACCCTGAAACAGGCCCGTGCCGGTTCCTTGCTGATAGGCGGTGGTTGGCCGGCGCAGGTGCACCCGGTGACGGGTTACCCGTTGGTCGACATGCAATCCCTGCGCTCAAACCTGGCCGTGGCACTGCACGTTGCCCCCTGCCTCCACGACGTCCTCGTGATCCGCTCGTGGGCCGGTATCGGTACCGCCACCCCCGACGAGCGGCCGGTGATCGGGAGGTTGCCGGGACGGGGCCGCGTCCTTGCCGGGCTCTTCCCGTACCTGGGACTTACGGCTGGCCCGCTGATGGGACGGGTACTGGCCGACCTCGCGCTCGGGCGTGACCCGGGGATCGACCTCGGTCCTTTCAGAGTCGACCGGTTCGCTGAAGACTAGAGGTGTTCGCTATACGCACAGGTGCACGGTTGACGAACGCTGTAAGGCAGCCTAAATTCAGCGGCGACCCCGAGAACGCCATCGTTCGCCCGGGCGGCGCAGTCGGTTCGCTGGTTCGCGGTGCGCCCAGGCCGACGACCCGGCCGCGACGACGCAGGGGATAATAGGGACGCCGCCGGCCACCTAGAGGGGTGGTCACAGGGAGAATACCAAACCGAAGAACGGCCCGAAAAAGAGGGACACCGAAGAAAAGGGGTGCGCCTAATGAATATTCGTAACCGCCGGCTCCGCCATACGCCACGTCACAGACCGAGCCTGCTGGCCGGCAGCGTCGCTTTGGCCAGCACGATATTGATCGCTGGCAACACCGTAGCTTCAGCCGCCAGTACACCGGAACACGCCTCCGGCGCTTCGAAAGCAGCGGCCAGCATGGCGATGACAACCATGGTGGACGGCGTCAGCATCGCCGAGGACACGGCCCTGGCCGCCACCGTGCCCGCCTCTGTAAAAAAGAGCGGCCTGCTCGACATCACCTACAACGACTTCGCGCCGGACGAGTACGTGCGCAACGGCCAGCTTGTCGGCTGGGAAGTAGACCTCGGTCATGCGGTGGCGGCCACACTGGGCGTGGCCTGGAAGCCCACCTCGTCGGCGTCGTTCGACACATTCGTACCCAGCCTGCAGAACGGCCGGTTCAACAGCTCGTTCACCTCCTTCATCGTGACGAGTGCCCGCACCAAGGTCATCGACATCGTGTCCCTCTACAACGTAGGCACGGGTTTTGCCGCAAAAGTGGGAAGCTCGGTGAAGCCGGTGAAAACCAACACCGACTTGTGCGGCGACACTGTGGGCGTGATCGTGGCTTCGGCCTTTATCGGCCAGCTCAGCGGTCTCGACCCGGCGTGCAAGAGCGCTGGCAAACCAACCATAAACGTCCAGACCTACCCGTCTGATGCCGCCGCCGAGCTGGCCGTGTCCAGCGGCCGGGCCGACCTGTACGCGACGTCCGTAGACGACATCGGCTGGCTCATCAAGCAGACCGGCCATGAGTTCAGCGAGGAACCGCTCAACCTGCAACCCGGCCCGAGGGCGTCGGTGTGAGCAAGGGCATCGGGCTCGACGTCCCCATCACCCAGGCCGTGAACCACATGATCAACACGGGCACCTACAAGGAGCTCATGTCCAAGTGGGGCGTCACTGGAGGGCTGCTGACGAAGGCGGTCGACTACAACAAGTAACCTTTATAAATGTTCCGGGAACAAAGTGAAGGAGAGACGGCGGCCGTCTCTCGCACGCAGTTCCCGAGGCTTCTCTAGACTGAGGCTCGGACCACCGCCTCGAGGAAGTGGCAAAGCTGCATGACATTGCTCGAGGATGCGAAAGAGAGAGCTTCACCGTCTCCCCGGAGGCCAGCGCTCAGGGGAGACGGCGGGCGGCCGGCAGGGCGCGCCCGAGCCGGGGGCAGATGGGTGGTGCGCATCACCATCCTTGTGCTCCTGGCCATGTTCGTACACCTCCTCGTTACCGCCAAGAGCCTCCAGTGGAGCGTCGTGGGCCATTACCTCACGGCCCCCAACGTGCTCACCGGCGTGACCCGGACCATCTACCTCACGGTCATCGCGATGGTGGCCGGGACGACCATTGGCACAGTCGTGGCCCTGATGCGCCAGTCGCGCAGCGGCCTCATCAGGGGGACGGCGTTTGCCTACATCTGGTTCTTCAGGGGCACCCCTCTGCTGGTCCAGATCATCTTTTGGTACAACATCGCTTCGTTCGTACCGCGCGTCTCGCTGGGTGTCCCGTTTGGCCCCAGTTTCGTCTCTGCCGACGTCAACCACCTGGTTACGCCGCTTGTCGCCGCCATCCTGGCCCTCGGCCTCAACGAGGGGGCGTACATGTCAGAGATCATCAGGGCCGGGATCCTGTCTGTCGACCCCGGCCAAATGGAAGCGGCGTTAGCGCTGGGCATGACAAAGCGACTGGCGATGCGGCGGATCATCCTGCGCCAAGCCATGCGGGTGGTGGTCCCACCCACCGGCAACAACACCATCAGCATGCTCAAGGACTCGAGCCTGGTGAGCGTTATTTCGATGGCGGAACTGCTTTACTCCGTCCAGCTGATCTACAACACCACGTTCCAAACGATCCCTTTGCTCGTTGTGGCCAGCATCTGGTACTTGATCCTTACGACTGTGCTCTCGATCGGCCAGTACTACCTCGAGCGGCACCTGGCTAAATCGAGGGCCAAGCCTCCGCCGGCCTCGCCCCTACCCTTCATCAACCAGTCCCTGAGGCGCATGTTCACGGGTGACCGGCGTCCACTTGCTCAGGCCGGGTCGTAAGAACCGGATAGCGAAGCGAGAGCTGATGAAGATCGCCGCCGTGGATGTATTTGAAAAGACTTACCACGTCGAACCGGGACCGTTCACGATGTCTGGCCACCGGGTCGTGAGCGAACAGCACGCGACGATCGTGCGTATCGAAACGGACACAGGACACTTCGGGTGGGGTGAGCAATGCAGTTTCAGCCCGGCCTATATCCCCGGGCACGCGGCGGCGACCCAGGCCGTACTACCCCTTCTGGTGACGGCCATTTTGGGCTCCGACCCAAGGGAGGTCGAGAAGGTCCACGAAATGATGGATGTCGCCGTGGTAGGTCACGAGTACGCAAAATCGGCGCTGGATATCGCTTGCTGGGATCTGCTCGGCCGGGCAACGGGCCTGCGGGTATGCGAGCTCCTGGGCGGTGCGAGGGACGAGGAGGTCACCCTGTACAAGGCCGTGAGCCTGGGAGGCCCGGCGGCCATGGCCAAACGGGCCGGCGAGATCTACGAAAACGGGTACCGCCTCCTGCAAGTGAAAGTGGGTGACGCGTGGCGCGACGACCTCAGCCGCGTCATGGCCTGCGTCGAGGCCGTTCCCGATATCGATAGAGTCGTTGTCGATGCCAACGGCCGCCTGCCGGGCCACGAGGCGATCAAGCTCGCCGGGCGCTTGCGCAACACCGATGTCTACCTGGAGCAACCCTGCGCCACTACCCGTGAGTGCGGCGCCGTTCGCCAACTGTCAGGCAAACCCATGGTGCTGGACGAAAGCCTGACCGACTTCCCCGCCCTGCTGAACGCCCTCAAAGGCGACGGAATGGACGCCGCCCGCCTGAAATTGTCCCGCTTTGGCGGCATAACGCCGCTTCGAAAGGCTCGAGATATTTGCGCGGCTATGGGCGTGGCCGTCTCGGTCGAGGACTCGGCCGGTGGAGACATCGTGAGTGCGGCCATCTTGCACCTGGCCGCCAGTGCCCCACCCGAGCGTCGCTTCGACGCTTTCATCCCGAGCGGCGAGGTGCGAGAGCGCGTGGCTTTAGTCCCTGTGGTCCCGCAGAGAGGTTGCGCCCGAGTCCCACCTGGGCCGGGGCTGGGAGTGGAAGTCGACGTTGAGTCGCTCGGTACGCCGGTGGCGCAATTCCGGTGACAGAACTGTCTGGGAACGAGACGGCCGGGGCGCGGTCGACAAGGACGGGTACTCAAGGGCCATGGCCAGGAGAGACCGGGGTGGGGAACGGAAAAGGCGACACCATCCTCCGGATCGACCATTTGTCGAAGAACTTCGGGGCCCTGCAAGTTTTGCAAGACATAAGTTTTGACGTCTCGGTCGGGGAAGTCCTTTGCCTCATCGGGCCTTCAGGCTCCGGTAAGAGCACCCTGCTGCGCTGCATAAACCACCTGGAGCCGCCCACTGGCGGTCGGGTCTACGTCGACGGTGACCTCATGGGCCTTCGTGACGACAATGGCCGGCTGGTCGATCTGCGCCACGACGAGCTGGCCGCTCAACGGACCAAGATCGGCATGGTCTTCCAGAGTTTCAACCTTTTCGGTCACCTGACCGCCTTGCAGAACATTGTCGAAGCGCCCGTGCACGTGAGGCACCAGTCGCCCGCGGCGGCCGAAGAACGCGCCCGCCAACTTCTCGATTGGGTCGGGCTGAGCGTGAAGGCCAGCAGCTATCCGGCCCAGCTCTCCGGAGGCCAGCAGCAACGGGTGGCTATCGCCCGGGCGCTGGCGATGGAACCGAAACTCATGCTGTTCGACGAACCTACTTCGGCGCTCGACCCTGAAATCGTCGGCGAAGTCCTGAACGTGATGCGTCGTTTGGCCGAAGAGGGCATGACGATGGTCGTCGTGACCCACGAGATGACGTTCGCTCGTGAGGTCGGCGACCGTGTTATCTTCATGGACGGCGGGGTCATCGTCGAGTCAGGGCCGCCCGCCGAGGTGCTGGTGCGACCGTCCCACCAACGTACCAAGCAATTTTTGGCCCGGATTACTTGAGCAAATTCGAGGACGGAGGGTGCCCCGATGCGGATAGGTGCTAAGGTCCCGAACAGCGGGCCGCTGCCGGCCGATCGTGGCATCGCGCCCATGGCGGCCGAGCTAGAAGCAGCCGGCTTCGAGTCATTATGGGTGAGCGACCACATCGTCATGCCCCGGCATATCGAGTCGCGTTACCCCTTTGCCGCCGACGGGAAGGCCACCTGGCCCTCAGATACCCCGTATTTCGACGCCATGATCGCCCTCGCCGTGATCGCCACCGCCACACGGCATGCGGTCCTGGGCACGGCCGTGCTCGTCCTGCCACTACGGCACCCGGTGGAACTAGCCAAACAAGCCGCTTCCATCGATGTCCTGAGCGACGGCCGGCTGGCCCTCGGTGTCGGCGCCGGTTGGATGGCTGAGGAGTTCGACGCCCTCGACGTACCGTTCGGCTCGAGAGGCCGGCGCTTCGTGGAGTGGGTGGAGATCCTGAGGGCGTGCTGGAGCGGCCAACCCGAGCCGTTCGAGGGTGAGTTTTACCACCTTCCCGAGGGAGTTTTCAGCCTACCGGCACCGCGCCGGCACGTTCCCGTCCTCGTTGGTGGCCACTCTCGGACAGCCATCTCCCGGGCGGCAACGGTCGGCGACGGGTGGCTCGCCCACCAGTCGGCCACGGCGCTCGATTTCGAAGAACTCCGCCGTGGTGTGGAGAAAATGCGCGAATCAGCCAAGCGGACGGGCCGGGATCCCGATGCGCTCTGGACCACTCTGCGCATAATCGACTCGGCCCCACGTACGGTGGTGGTCGCCGGTTCGGTCCCCCGTCTCCGCGACGCCGGCGTCGACGAGGTCATCGTGGACGTCGACTGGGGCGTGCAGGGCTCGCCGGCGGAGGCCTACGGTACACTTCGCCAGGCGGCCGCCAAGTGACAGAATCCTCGCCTCCCTGCTGGGGCTTTCTGGGCCAGTGTCGACTCGGCTGCGGTCATCGACGAGCCGAGCAACGCCGCCGTGGTCCGGCCACTGGCCCGGGCGGCCGAGGGCGCTTCGTCGGTGAGCGTTACCTGGGTCTCGATCGATGGGCGGCACCGAGAGTTGGCCTCCAGCCGTTCGGCTCGCCTCTACTACGTGTTGAGCGGTGCCCTGAGCTTTGGGCTCGACGGGCACGGCCCGACTGCTGTATTCGAGGGTGAACTGCTCGTTATCCCGAAGGGCTGCCCCTACTATCTCGAGGGGTGCGGCACGTACCTGGTGCTCAACACGCCGGCGTTCGAGGAGGGAGACGACGTCTACACCGATGGCGAGAACGCCAGCTGACAGAGGGTGCCGCTCGAGGCCGGGTTGTACACTCGCGAACTGACAGAAGGGAACGACGTTGGGCACCGCAAAGTCCAAAGCTGCTGACCGAGACCGTCTGCCAGAAGCCGAGGCCGCTTGTAAGGTACGCGCCGTTTCCGCGGCACAGGGGAACGTCACACCGCAGGGCCTGATGGCCCTTCAGCGCTTCATTGGCAACCGGGCGACGGTGGCGCTGCTCCAACGAGACGTGGAGGACGAGGACCTCGAGGCGGCAGCCGGCATGTTCCAGCAGGCCGAGCACGGCCCGGGCGCGGCTCGAGGATGGAGTGCGCTGCGGGGCCTCGTCGACGAATCCCGCGCCTTCAACAAGCCAAGGAAGCAGAGCGACCCCCTCGTGTGGAACGTCAAGATCGCGGCCGCTCTCGGCCCCGAGAGGGCGGCGAAGTTCCGCCAGTTGATGGAGGCGCGCCAGGCCCGGCAGAAGAAGACGACCACGGCGGGAGGAGCCTTCATCGCCAGCCAGGTCAACTCCAAAGAGAAGATCGGTTCATCGGCGGCCTACATCACTCCCGAACAGCGCGAGGGCCACCTGGCCGAGTTCCTCCGGGGCTCGCACGCGTTCGTGTCCAACGACGCGTACTTGAAGATCCGCGGTGAACACCTGACAGAGGCCAACTTCAACGCGTGGGGCGCCGGCACCAACTTCGTCGCGCCTCTCGCCGACGCCGACAAGCTCGTGCAGGAGGCGTCGGCCGAGGGCGGGCGCGGGTTGTTCCACCTCGAAGAGAAGCTCGGGATCCCGAAGTCGTCGTGGGTGAACCAGTGCAAGTCGGCCGAGTACGGCATCTGGCGGTTCAAGATCCTCGATCCCAAAGCCCTCAATCTGCGCATCCCGTCCGGCAGCGAGTACGGAGCCTACGGGTCGTGGGTGGACCGGGGAGGCGTCGCCCATCGCGGGGAGTGGCGCCCCGGTGGCCAGACGCTGGGGGGCGCCAACGAGGCGGTGATCGACCAGGTCGGCGCGGGGAAGTTCGGCGAGTCCGGCGACAAGGCTGGATTGGCTACCCGCACCAGGTTGGCAGAGCTCGAGAAGGCCGGGATCATCAGGATCGAGCTTGACAAGTCAATGAGCGCCAATACGAAGCGGGTCCTCCAGGAGATGGCCCAACCAGCGTGACGGCGACGCGGCGACGGCCGAACGTGAGCATAAGGCGACCCTGCCCGCCTTGGCTATAACAGGTACTCCTTGGCTCGGTCGACGCTCTGGCACACCCCTGCAATCCTCGAGAGGCCGACTATTTGGCTTATCGGCGCGAGCATGCCCAGAAGGGCCCGCTAGGGACTCCCCGAGCGCCAGGGCAGACAGCAATGAGCCACACCCGAACCGGGTTAGAGCTTCAGGAGGTTGGTCAGCTCGACCATCGGACGGCGGCGCGTGACAAGTCCTATTTTTCACAAGAGACGATACCTCGAT
Organism: uncultured Acidimicrobiaceae bacterium; assembly: GCA_963749305.1. Taxonomy (GTDB): domain Bacteria; phylum Actinomycetota; class Acidimicrobiia; order Acidimicrobiales; family Palsa-688; genus Fen-671. The sequence continues at coordinate 116,910 of CAVVMN010000003.1, read as the reverse complement.
CGGGGTGATGCGAACGCAAGACATCTGCCCCCATCATCGACGATTGGCAACCCCAAGAACCGAACAGTAAAGGCCGTGCTGCCGCCCAGGAGGACAGCGGTTGACGTCGAGCTGGCCTTCACGGACAGGAACAAGGAGGAACAAACAAATGGACGAACGAGAGAGGGAACGGGAACGCGAACGCGAATTAGGGCGGGATGAAAGCGAACTCGAAAGGGAGCGAGAGAGGGAGCGCGAACGCGAACGAGAGCTGGGACGCGATGGAAGGGAAGTGGAAAGGGAGCGGGAGCGCCGGCGGCTCTAGCTGACAGGTGAAAGGTGCTGGCATACTGTGCTCGTCCCACGGCGCGACAATGACGGGGCCCATCCGCCGGAATGAGCTTCAGCGGTTAACGACGCCGCGTGCAGCCGCAATCGCCGGGATCGTGTTCACGGTACTGTTCTGCGCGAGCATCGTGCTGCTCCGCACCAGCCTGCCGAAAGGGGCAATTACACCCACTTCCTGGGCCCGCCACAGTAGTAGCAGGATAGGTGTCGCCCTCGGCCTCATGCCGTTCGCGGGCATCGCGTTTTTATGGTTCATCGGGGTCATTCGCGACCTTCTGGGTGACTACGAAGACAGGTTCTTCTCCACCGTCTTTCTAGGCAGTGGCCTGCTGTTTTTGGCCATGGTGTTTGTTGCGTCGGGAGTCGCGGGCGCCACCCTGGCCAGCGCCAAGCTCGTGTCAAGCCAACGTTCCGAAGAGCAGATCGTATATTTCGGGCGGGTGGTTATGTTGCAGGTAAGTAACATCTACGCCATACGGATGGCGGGCGTCTTCATGATCTCCCTGGGGACCATATGGTTGCGCACCGGCTTGATGCCACGTTGGCTGTCAATCGTCTCGTACCTGGTCGCGCTGACTCTACTGGTCGTTATCAGCCTTAGTCTGTGGATTATCTTGCTATTTCCGGCGTGGACGCTTGTTGTCAGCCTGTTTGTCCTGACGCGCAAGCGAAATACCCCGGAAGCCCTGATTACGCAGACGCAGCAGTAACCAACCAGACGTAGTGGTCGACGATCACCTCGATGCCAGGCCCTTGGTACCGTGGGCCATGTGATCGTACCCGGCGAACAACTGGCCATGGCCCACGCGGTCCACGGTCACATCACCAATGTCCCGGCTTCCCACCTGGCCATAGTCTCGCACCCCGGCGGGGTGACCGCCGTCGTCACCACCGCTGCGAACGCGACCAGCGGACAGCACCTGCCGTGATGTGACCGTCAAGGAGAGACAAATATGGATCTTGGACTGGCTGGTAAACGAGCTATTGTTACCGGAGCGAGTAAAGGGATCGGCCTGGCGGTGGCCCGCACACTCGTGGCCGAGGGCATGCACGTGGTTGGCGGGTCGCGTGAAACGTCGGACGAACTAAAGGAGCTGGTCGCTTCGGGGAAAGCCACCGAAGTGCATGTGGACCTGTCATCAGAGGCAGGTCCGAGCCGACTGGTGGCGGCCGCCCTCGACGGAGGGCCAATTGACGTCCTCATCAACAACGCCGGCGGCGTAACCCCGCGAGTCAACGGGTTTGCGTCCGTGACCGATGAACAATGGTCTTACTCGCTGAACCTGACGCTCATGGCGGCGGTCCGCACCATCCGGGCTGCGCTGCCTCACATGCTCGCCGCGGGACGTGGCTCCATAGTAAATACCGCTTCGGTAAATGCTTCGCTTCCGGACCCGCCTGTGATCGATTACAGCGCGGCGAAGGCCGCCCTACGTAATTTCTCCAAGGCGCTCTCGAAGGAGGTTGGGCCGCAGGGCGTCCGCGTGAACACCGTGAGCCCCGGGCCAGTAGCGACCGACCTGTGGCTCGGCGACCACGGTGTCGGCTCCACTCTGGCCACTACCCTCGGCGGGGCGCCCACAGAATACGAACAGTCCGCGGTACGCGACACGGCGACACGGCGGTTCACTACGCCCCAAGAGGTCGCAGATCTCATCGTCTTCCTGGCCAGCGAGCGGTCCGGCAACATTACGGGCGCGGATTACGTAATCGACGGAGGCCTCATCCAAACGCTCTGAGCCAACCCGGCGTCATCGCGTGACATGAAGTACTCCCAATAATCCTGGCCCAGCACCAACCTGGCGTGCAAGAACACGGGTCTTCCCGTCGGATCACCAACCCACCCGACGTGGTCCGCAAACCCTGGCCGTCACCGAGCCTTCGGCGAAGGTACGCGGTCGAGCTTGATCATGCGGCCTCCGATCAACCACTCGGCCACATAGATATTGCCATCGGCATCTGAGGCGAGCCCGTGTGGGCTGTTGAAGCGCCCTGGCTGGAGGTTGGGGTTACGGGCCGGCTGCTCGTCAGGCCCGAGGCCGTTGGGCCATCCGGGACGCTGGCGGGCCTCGTCGTCCTCCCCCAGGTACCCGACCAGTCGGTCATCCATGTCGACTACGGCGAGCCGGGCGTAAAGTTCACCGACGACGATGTTGGGCCCGTCTGTAGCGAACGCGCTCGGGCTGTTCAAAAACCCTTCGCCTACCGTCCGCAACCAGCGGCCATCGGTGTCGTACACCTGTACACGCGCGTTTCCTCGATCGGCTACCCACAGTTCAGGAGTTGAGTGCCGGCGATCGATGAACAAACCGTGGGGGCAATTGAAGCGACCACCCGGGCTCTCATCTCCGGTCAAGGTGCTCAAGTACCGACCATCAACGCGGTAGCGATGTACGAGGCTCTCCCCGTAACCGTCGGCCACCCACACGTCACCGTTCCCGCCGTGACGCGTCTCGTTGACGGCCACTGCTGTCGGGGCGAAGAAGCCCTTTTCGTAGGCGGCATGGGGCGGACGGGGCAGGCTCGTGACCTCCGCGCCGTCAAGACCGAACTTCACTACCTGGCCTTGCCCGGGCGACACGTCTCGCTGGTAAGAGTTGTCAGGCGCCTTGCGCATCTTTGTCCCCGGGTCAGCGACCCAGATGTGCTCGTGACCGTCGTCCTCTACCAGGGTGAGACCATGACCTTCCTTGAGACCGACAGGCCAGGATCTGCTAACCCGCCCGGCCCGGTCGAATATGACGACTTCGGCCCTGGCCGGGTGAAACCCCACAATCTCACCTGAGCGGGTGATGGCGAGACCGTGATGAGCCCAACCGGACTGGGCCTGCTCGGGGGCAAGAACATCAGCCCAACCTTCTAGCCATTCGTACCTGTGACCGTCGTTCTCGAGGTTTATGAACATGGCCGGAGCTTAGCGGTGGGCTCCGACCAGGCCGTGGGGGTCGAGGACGAACTTCTTGGCGGCGCCCTCATCGAAATCGCGGTACCCGCGAGGCGCCTCGGTGAGGGGGATGACCTCGACGTTGACCGCCTTGGCGATCTGCACTTTGTCGTAGAGGATGGCCGTCATAAGCTGGCGGTTGTACCGCATCACGGGGCACTGGCCTGTCGTAAAAACGTGCGACTTGGCCCAACCGAGGCCGATGCGGATGCTGAGGCTACCCACCCTGGCCGCCTCGTCGATGCCGCCGGGGTCCCCCGTTACATAGAGACCCGGTATCCCAATAGCCCCGCCGGCTCGGGTCAATTCCATCAGGGAGTTCAATACAGCCGCCGGGACCTCGTGGCTCGCCGCGTCACCGTGGCCCCTGGCCTCGAAGCCGACGCAGTCGACGGCAGAGTCGACCTCCGGCTGTCCGACTATCTCGGCGATCTGGTCGGCGATGGGTGCGGCGGAGATGTCTACTGTCTCGCAACCAAAGCTCCTCGCCTGAGCCAGGCGCTCAGATATCCGGTCACCTACGATGACGACCGCCGCACCCAGGAGGTGACAGGAGGCGGCGCAGGCCAGCCCCACCGGCCCCGCCCCGGCGACATAAACAATGGAACCCGGCCCCACCCCGGCGGTGACGGCCCCGTGAAAGCCAGTCGGGAATATATCCGAAAGACACGTGAGGTCCCGGATCTTGGCCATGGCCTGGTCCTTGTCCGGGAAGCGGAGGAGGTTGAAATCGGCATAGGGGACCATCACGTACTCGGCCTGCCCTCCGACCCACCCCCCCATATCGACATATCCGTAGGCGGCACCGGGTCGAGCCGGGTTGACGTTTAAGCAGATGCCCGTCTTGCCGTCTTTGCAGTTACGGCAGCGGCCGCAGGCGATATTAAAGGGAACTGACACAAGGTCGCCGGCTTTCACGAACTCGACGTCGCGGCCTGCCTCGACTACCTCGCCCGTTATCTCGTGGCCCAGAATGAGCCCAGGAGGTGCGGTCGTCCTCCCCCTCACCATGTGCTGGTCGCTGCCGCAGATATTTGTGGTCACAACCTTCAGGATCGCCCCGTGGTCACAGCGGCGGCTCCCGAGCGCGAGTACCGGAAAATCGATGGCCCGCAACTCCACGTTGCCGGGGCCGACGTAAGCGACACCCTGATTGCTATCCATTACCCACCTCCGAGGTCCACGGGTGCCCAGCCTATGTAACCAGGCGACCGAGGTCGAATTCTTACACCGGAGGCGAGGATGGGTGAAAATCACGTGTGGCTCGGTGTGCACCTCCACCCCTGCCACACGTAACTTCTCCATGGCTTCGGAAACGTCGGCCACCCTGAGGTACAGCAATGCGGACGGTGCCGCCCGGTCCAAAAGGAGCCTGGTGGTGCCGAGCCGAAAGAAGACCAACCCACACTTTTTGCGCACAAATCGTCCCAAACGACCCTCGCCGAGGGCAAATCCCGATTTCGGCGATTACCTGCCGGCTCGGGAGCCTCTTGACACCCTGGGCCCTCTGCATACTGTTTTTGTTCAAGGCCGTCAAGGAGGATGTCTCGTGCGAGAGCGGGCGGAGCGACCGGATCCTCCCAACAAGTTGGAGTGCCCGAAGGAGCGAGCAAAGGGCACGCCGCTCTCCCGCATGCCCGGGTCTCCTCAATACCTCGGAATGCGGGCGCTGCAGCCTGGCGTAGCGGGCCGGGCATACCCTGTCGACCGCAACCAGCTGCTCTATTTGCAGCGGACGGCTGGTAATCGAGCCGTCGTCACCCGGCTGACAACGGCGCCACCCGCTGCGTCGCGCTGGCTGCGGAGCCCGGAGTCGATCCAAAGGGCGATCGGCTTCGAGTTCGAGTTCGGGAAGTGGGACACAACTCACGCCGACAATGGATCGCGTCTCGACAAGGGCGAGACGATCATCAAAGGCGACGGTTACGCAATCGAGGGCGAGGACGCCTCCGATGAGGAGAAATCGGCCATCGAGGTGGTGACGAAGCCATACACAACCGTCAAAGAGGCCACCGCGTCGGTCGCTAAGGCTCAAGACACCCTCACGAAGATCAACGCTGCCAAAAAGCTGCCGGTCAAGGCCAGCGACTACGGCGGTGCCGCTAACGTAAACGTCGTGCCCGGACCTGGGCTCGGAAAGATGCAAGCGTCGCCGGCCGTTGCACTGGACAAGATGGCGGCTCTGTACCGTCTCGGCACTGGCGCACAATTTGTGAGCGCTGTCGAGAGACACCTTGGTGACAAGAACATCAAAAAGAAGTACCTCGGCGGCGCCGATGCGAGCCCAGAGTTGACCGGGTTCCTGCTTCTCATCCTGTCGTACCTGGAGCAGGGTACGCGAAAAGACCGGCTCTTCTACCCTAAATCGGCCTTCACCATTATGGCCCGAACGTCTTTCACGAAGATGTTCTCGCTCGTCCCCGAGCACGATTTCTTCGGCAACACGAAGAACATCGATAAGTGGGTCAACCTGGTAATGGCCCTCTCGCAGCGTATTTTCCCGTCGTTCCGCGAAGCAGAGGTCCCTGGCAAGTTCCAGAAAAAGGGACTATTTGGGATGGGTGGCTACAAGGTCGACGACAAGAACAAGTTGATCCCGGTCAAGCGCGAGCGATCGATTCGCGAGATCAGCCAGGAGCCGGTCCTCGGCATGCCCCTGGAGGGGATGGCCCCACTCAACGAGGACCCTGAAGGCACGGGCTACAAGTCCACGGTGACTCGAGAGCAGTGGCTCGAGGAGATGCCGCAGACCGACCTCCTGAGCAAGGCCTCGGATAAGCGCTTCGAAGGGATGGGCGCCTACGGCGATGCCGTTGACATCGAGGTTGTTGATGAAGACACGGTCGTCAAACAGACTGAAGAAGCCGTCGACAGCACGGTTAGCTCGGAGGGCGTGCCTGAGCCGACGACAGAAAAGGGCACTGCCCCCGAAAAGGAGGAGGAGCAGCCAAGCAAGACGCCGAAACAAGCACCGCTATTCGAGTTGCGCGGGATGCGGGACTTGTTCGGGATCGACCAGGACGTCAAGCTCGATGAAGAATGGACGGCCAAGGTTACTGAGGTTTTCAATTTGGTCGACAAAGCGAACGGAGAGTCGTTCAAGCCAGGCGGAAAGCCGACGGTGGCTCCGGACGTCGACAACCCCGGCATCTGGAAGAAATCGTAGATTTAGGTTACGGAAGCTGCATCACGTACTCCTCTGGTCCTGGCGGCGCCGGTTGCAGAATAACTTTGCCGGTCGACGCGCCAAGGAAACGCGACAGTTAATCCTGCGGTTCTGGGGGAAGCATCGCTTCCTGCCAACATGACCTGAGGGCCGCGGCAACCAAGTCTCAATGGGCGAAGAAGAGCTCATCCGAGCATCATCCCCGTCAGCAGTCGAAGACTCGCCAGCAAATCTCGTTTCGCAACCGCTCGTCCTCCAGGACGAGCTGGCGGACCGCATCCGGGATCTGGTCGCGCTGCCAACGGCACTCGAGCATTCCGGCGCTCTCACCCTCTCGTCCCGGGGCCGTCGCGCGCACGGCCTTGATGGCGTAGGCCGCCGCACCAAGCTCGTGCGCGGCGACATGCGCCACCACGGCCGCCTGGCCGGCAGCATATGCAGCGTGCCGAGGCGGTCCGCTCAAAGGTCTTGCCGCAGCCATGGCATGGCCACCTGCAGCCCGGGATTGAGACATCCTGACCTCGCCGGCCGCCCAAGCCCGAACGCGCTCGACCGCTTGGCGGGGCCGCGGGTCCGACGGCTGCACCGACTCGAAAAGATAGAGGACGTGCTCCGCGCAGGCGGCAGCCCACAAAGCCAGGAGCCTATGGTCGGAGTCCGTAAGCGTCCCCCCACGGCGGATGGTTATGAAGCGGGGGTCGCGGTCTTTGGGAAGGATCATGGTGTTGGAGTGGTGTGGCGTGCTTGGTCTGGGTTGGCGTTCTTCTAAGTGTGTGGCTCAGGCTGACGCGGGCTCGACGACCTGAACGCGGACCAGTCTGTCGTGACGCTTCATGGGCCGTGCTCAATGCGGGCGGTTGGCCTTGTGCCTCGCGGTATATTGTCCGATTGTTGTTGGTCCGGGTTTTGGTGGGACTGGTGGCGAAAAGGGCGGCGCTAGTGGAAAACCGCCCAGACCTGGGCGCGAAAAGGTGACCTGGGACCGATAGGTGTTGTGCAGCAACAGCTACGTGACCCAAGTCATGCGATCGGTCCCAGGTTCGCCCAACTGGGAAAAGGTCCGACTATCGCGTCGAAACGCTGAGGGTCATCGGGCACGCATTACGAGGCAGTCATTCGCTCGACACGGACCGTTAGCGGTCTACGGGTCACCCCTTTAGAGCGCGCCAGTTACTGGGCCCCTAGTTGTGAAGCGGCGCCATGCCGGACGAGGCTCGTACAAGCGAGGCGAACTTGACGGCCTCCACCTTCGTGTACGGAGACGACGTATCGCCCGCTATGGTCGCCCCTCCAGGGAAGGAGCTGGCCTCCAGGGCGGGGGCCGCCAGACGGTCCCATCGAGCACTACTGCCTGGAGAGCGCAGAGGGGGGGATCAGTTGGGTCCTGGGCATAGCAGCGGTAGTGCCTGGCCGCGAAGGCGTTGAACTGGGCCGAGCCTGCCTTGGTAAAGCTGATGTTCACGACCCACTGGCCTCATACGGGCTTACGTCCATGTCCGGGTAACGCGCGGCTACACCGGCCAAGGTCTCCTCGGTCCAGTAAACGCTGCCGACGGGAGGGAACCCCAAAAGCTCACGCTGGCGTGGCGTGGCTCGCACGAGCAACCGTCGCATCTCGGGTCGGTCCCCAAGGCCCTGGAACGTATGAGATCCCAGCCAAGGGTAGCCGGCGGTATGGAAGGCCACGAACTGCGAGAAACGGACACCCTCGGTCGCTAGCATGGCCGAACCACGATGGACAGCCCGCATCGAATAGATGAGCACCGAGCCAGCCGGCACGGTGGCCGGTTTCTCGTGCTTGTATAGCTCGGGGTAATCTTCCCGACTATAAAAACGGCGGCCAGTTGGTGAAAGGCGGCTGGTGTGCTCCTTGGAGACGAGATAGGTTGGTCCAAGGTCGTCCGTGACGTCCGTGTAGTAAACGATCATGGGCACATCGATCATCTGTACCCCGCTGGCGGGGAAGGCGAGCGTGTTGTTGGTGTAGTCCTCGTGAAGCTCCTGGTCGTAGTCGGCCCGGCCCGCGTACTTACCTACGATGGCCCCGTGGCTCATCAGGAGGTTCGCGTTGCCAACCAGGCGCTCGACGAAACCAATGAGAAAGGGGTGGAAGGCCACGTCGTTTAGAGCGTCACCAACGTAGGGGAACTCGTGCCGCACCCAACCGGGGGCTGCCAGTCTTGAACCTCCCTGCATGTGCTCAAAAAGTGGAGCCCGCGCTGCATACTCGTGCCAGGTTGGTAAGTACATGTGCAGGTTCCCCATCGCTGCCTCGAGTTCAGCAGAGGTGAGGAACTCTTTTATAATCACGTAACCATGTCGATGCCAGTGCTCGATATCTGCTTGGTCGATTTCGCGCACCTCTTCTCCTCCCATCAGAGAGCCTCAACGGTATTACCAAAAGTGCGGCTAATCGAGTGCCACATTGTCTAGCCCTTACTCTTCAACCCGTTTTGTCGACCGGGCTCCAACTCCCCTGGTTTGCCTTTTCTGTTGCTCCCTGGGCGGGTGTTTGTGCGCGGACCGCGAAACTTCGGAGCCGATAATGGTAGGCGCTTTAGCTGTACTGCCTCTTGGGGTGAAATGACCGTAAGGCAGTTCGAGGTCACCGCATACGCCGTGGTCAATGAGCTCGACCAACCGGCGACAGGCGCGAGCGCCGAGCTGGGGTACGTCTCTGGTCACCGCGGAAAGCGGTGGGTGGACTACTTGGCAGAACGGAGAATCGTCCCAAGCGATGATCGATACGTCCCGGGGTACGTGAAAACCCATTTCATGGGCGACACCAAGACCTGCGACGGCCAGTATGTCACTCTCGTAGATGAAGGCTGTCGGCCTTTCGGGGCCGGCCAGCAGCCGCCGAGTGACGTGAGCTCCTGTCTCGGCGCGGAAGTCCGTCGTGGCGACTATCGGGACAAGGCCAAGCTCCTGAACCGTTGCTAAGTACGCCGCATTGCGGATCTGCGTCTGGAGAAAGTCCGGCACGCCACCCACACGGCCGATACGTTGGTGCCCGAGCGCGGCCAAATACCTGACGGCGCTGACTTCAACCTCCGCTTCATTTTGCCAGACGGTTGGCAATGAGTGGGAAGGGCGCGAGCCGGCAAGTATTACGGCCGGGAGGCCGAGTTGGACCAGGGCACCAGGCCGGGGGTCGTTGACCCGCAAGTCAACCACGAATACGCCGTCGACGCGCCGCTCGCCACTCCAGCGACGGTGCACTTCCAACTCATCCTCCAAGCTGTCCACTACCTGGATGGTTAGTGCAATCGACCGCGACGACAGCTCTGACTCGATCCCGGCTACGAGGCCCATGAAGAAAGGCTCGAAGGCGAGCGTCTCAGCAGGTCGAGCTAAGACAAGCCCGCAAGCGTTCACTCGGGACCCCTGCAGCGCTCGTGCTGCGCTACTCGGGTACCAACCGACTTCCTTCGCTATCGACAAAATGCGCTCACGCGTAGCTACCGATAGTCCGGGTCTGTCGTTCAGTGCGAACGACACAGCGCCGCGCGACACTCCTGCCTTTCGTGCGATATCAACTATCGTGACTCGTCCGGAGGAACCCCTCTTCTCTGGCAGTTTGCTTCCTCCTCACAGTCAAGAGGGATGACCAGGTCACATCTAGCGGAGCGCGTCGAAGCAGGCAATGGACAACGCCTCAATGCATGATATACGGCTCAACCCAATAGATGTCAATCGGCCGCAGGCTCCGCGGCAGTAGCAAAACACCTGGCTACCCCTTTACCGCCCCCGAGGTAAACCCGCGTGCCAGGTACCGCTGAGCGAGCCCACCCATGATAAGTACGGGGAGAAACGCCAACGTACTGGCGGCAAACAGCGGGCCCCACTGAACGTTAAAGCCAGCAACGTAGCTCTGGATGGCGACGGCAATCGGTTGTGCATTGTTCTCAGTCAGAACTAGCGGGATAAGGAACTCGTTCCACCCTCCGAGGACGACGAAAAACCCCGTTACGACCAAACCCGAGACGCTTATCGGAAGGATGACCCGGAACAACGACCCGATCCGAGAGCAACCGTCGACCAGCGCAGCCTCATCCAGCTCGTAGGGCAGCTCGGAGAAGAACCCGCTCATCATCCAGATAACAAAGGGCAGGCCAAAGCACATGAGGGTAATGATCACGGCGATCTGTGTGTCGATCAAGTGCAACGTGGTGAACAGTACGAAGAGAGGGACCAGCAGGGCGGCGGGCGGTACCAAGCGGCCGACAAGGATCCCAGACAGGTACCGACCCCCCCATCGGACCCTGCAGCGGGTGATCCCGTACGCCGCCAATGTACCGAGCAGCAAGCTCGGTATGGCCGTGCCTATGGCGATAATTGTGCTGTTTATTGCGTACCGGACAAAATCCGTCCCTCCCGCAGAACTGCTCGTCATACCGAGGATCTGCCGGTAGTTGCCGAGTGACGGACGGAACGTCCAGGTGGGTGGGATTTTGAAGACATCCGCGTTCGGCTTTACGGACGATACAAAGACCCAGTACAAGGGGAATAACGCGCCCACAACGAACACCGCTAACACGAGGTAGCGTAGCGCGGTGCGCACCGATGAACCTTTGGCCGTCAGCATCATTTTAACGCCGCTCATTCAATGGTCGTTTGTTGAGCAGAGCAAAGCGCGCCAGGACCATACCGACAGCGATCGTAATAAGGGCAATGAGGACTGCGGCAGCTGACGCGACGCCAACATTATCGCCCGCCGTCAGTTGGTTGTAGAGGTACAGAGTCGCCGTCGTGGTTGACGTGCCGGGGCCACCTCCGGTCAGCAGCCCGATAAGACCGTAGTCCTCAACAAGTGTGATAAAGCGCCAGAAAATAATAATCGCGAATAGTGGCGCCAACATCGGCAGCAACAGGTAGCGCAGGCGCTGGAGGTAACTGGCGCCGTCGACGATTATTGCATCGAGGAGCTCATGAGGAATGCTGGCGAGCCCTGCGGTAATGACAAGGAGGGTAAAACCCACGTTTTGCCACGCGTAGATTACGTCGACCGTCGGCAATGCGGTCCGGGCGCTTGCCGTAAAGGATGCCTGGGGAAGGTGCAGGACGCCCAGGATATAGTTGATGATCCCCGTAGACCGGTTGAGCATTACGGACCAGTCGGCGCCTACGATAGCGGGCGACAGAAGAATGGGTATTATTAGTAGCAAGCGTATTGTTCCAGCTCCGCGGAGGCCCTGCAAAAGCAGGGCCAACGTCGTGCCCAGGATCAGCTCGATGATGATTGTCGGCACGGCCACTTCCGCTGTCACCCAAATACTGGACCAGAAAGCCCCACTGTGGAGCACCTCGTCGTACTCGGTAAGCCCGGCAAAGACCGAGCCCCCGACGAGCGGGGTCCGGTGCAGGCTGAGCCAACCGGCATAGCAGAGGGGCGCAACGATCACCCCGATGGCCACGACGGCGGCCGGGACGGCCAAGAAGACAGCAGTACGCCGCTCCTGGCGGACAAGGTCGTTAGACCGCCTTCTTTTCCAACTGGGTGCTGCCGCGATGCCATCGCCGGTGATGCCCCGGGCCTGCTGGCGTCGGGACCGCGGCATCACCTTCTCGTCGATGGTCATCGTCTCCCACCCGGTGCCGGCGAATTAGGAGACACTGATCCCTTCTTGTTTCAGATAGCTCAGGATGGTCGAGTCCAACCCGCCCAGGTCCTGGTTGATACCGGCCTGGGACGGAACTGAGGAGAATATCTTGGTGCCAGTCTGCACCATCGGCACTTCGACGACGTACGATGCCGCAGGTGTCTGAGGCCAAGGAGCGTAAAATGCGAAAGAGTCGGCCAGTGCCTTGTACTGCGGGTTAGTAGCCAGGATGGACGGTTCGTGCAGCAACGACTGCCGACCGCTGCTGCCACCGCCTTTCAGGACCGTTTCGCGGGCGATCTCCGGGCTCGCGAACCAACTCGCATACTCAAAAGCGGCCTCCGGGAACTGACTGTACACCGAAACACCTAGCGACCACACCGAAGCATATAAACGTTTCGCGCTCGGACCACCGGCCGGGGAGTAAGGGAGCACTCCGAAACCCATCTTGTTATAGATGTTTGGTGACTGCTGCTTGTCCACCAAGTTAATGGCACCTGCGTTCCATTGCATGCCCATCGCGGCGATGTCCTGCTGGAAGACAGTGATACCTTGAGCGTACCCCGACTCAGCAACGCTGGGCGGGACGAGCCCTGCTCGTTCCAGCCCCACAGCCCAGGCAACGGCGGCCTCGACTTTGGGGTTGGTAAATTGTGGCTTGAAGCCCGGCGTCATTATTGGTACGCCCGTTGACTGCGCAAGCTGGAACAGGGTGCAGTTGGCTTGCTCGGCACTGCCCTCGAAGAAGAACGGGTACGTCTTCAACCCCGCCGCCTTCATGGCTGCGCCCATTTTGGTGGCGATCGTCGTTATCTCGTCATACGACCAGCCCTGCGCCGGTGGTCCCGCTATGCCAGCGTACTTAGCCAACAGGTCTTTACGGTAGAACAGGAGCATAGCGCTCGCTTCTTGGATAAAACTGTAGACCTGCCCCTTGTACGAGATCAGGTCTACGAGTGCTGGCAGATAATCGTGGAAATTGAAGACCTGAGCGTTGAAGAGGTTGGGGTCCTTCATGTATTTCGTGAACGGCATCAACCAGCCGTTCGGCCCCCAGAGCAGGAAGTCCAGCGGGACGACTCGGATTATGTCCCACTCCGACGACTTTGCCCTCATCAAGGTCAGGTATTTCTCCTCGTATTGGTCTGTACGTCCGTACTGCTCCACCTCAACGGTGACTTTACCCTTCGAGTACTTGGTGAACTCGGGCGCCAGGGCTACGTGAGCATCAGCCTCCGGCCCGCTAGGTATGGCGAGGTGCAGCGTGCACTTGGGTAGACCGCCCGAATAGGCCAACGGGGCGACTACCCCGCTGGCCGCACTGCTACGCTCCGCCAGGCTGGGCCCTCTCACGGCGGACCGGAGACGGCTTCCAGCGGCAGCGCCGGCAAGCGCGACCCCGGCTGTGCCGAGGAATTGACGTCTGGTTATTGGTTCCATGAGTCCCTCCCTAAATCAATTGCTCTGAACGTAAATTGTTATGACACAAGCGGTCGACCTTAAGACAGAGGCGAGTCAGTCGTGGCTCCTCCGAGGCCTCGAGTCATGACGGCGCCCTCACGCGGCCTACCGTCCGGTCTCTCGACCGTGGCCGCACTATCGGCACCAGTCAGAAAATGATCAGCTCCCCAATATTCCCCCTCTCTGTTGCCGAGCTGTAATTACGGGACTGGTCGACCGCGCCCTTGCGAAGGCCGCTAGGCGACGAGCCTTAGGACTTCAACCTCGAACGGTGGTAGCACAAGGACCTCGACCGGGGAGCCCGGCGCCCCGTCGTACCGGCTATACGTCGAACCGTCAAAGCTGAGGAGCTTTACTTCGAGCTGTTCTGCCGACATGTTCATGACCAGGGCGATCTCGTTACCGGCAGACTTGAGGCGACCGATCATTACCCGAGGGTCGGTTACAGATAATGGCAGAACAACCCCGGCAGCCTGGGCTAGCGCGCCGTAAAGGCTCCAGGTGTCCTCCGGGTTCGCGTTGGGAGTGCAGGCCGCCATGTGCTCAATTGGGTATGCGCACAGGACCATTGCGCCGGCGCCGAGCCTTCGCTCCAGGAGTGCCGGCCGGCCTAGGTGATCGACGGCCAAGACCTTCGCTCCGGCGGGCTCGAGAGGGAGAAAAGCACGAGAGCCCTCGTTCCCCGCGACGTGGAACCTCAGCTCGGTCCCCGCGGACAGGGCGCCCAGGTCCTCCACGAAGCTCATGACCACGTGGTCACCCTTCGCCGTGTCGACCAGCCCGTACCTCAACTGGTGGCTTATCCCGAATGCCTCGTTCAACCACGGGACCCATGAACCTCTTTGGGTCGGGCTGCTGCCGGCAAAGTAGGACAGGTACACGGTAGCCCCGGCCTCGGCGGCCGCCAGTAGTTTCCTCACCGTAGGCGCTGTAATCAGCTTAGTTGACGGCAGAAGGTAAAGCTTGGCCCCGGCCCTGATCCCGTCGCGCTCTCGGGTAAAAGCCACTGGAAGGTCGGCTTCCCGGGCAGCGATGTACGCCTGCCCTAGGATCCCTCGCAGATCTCTTCGGTATTCGGACGTGGAATAGGGATCGGTGCGTTCGAAGTGCTCCGGGACGACGATCGCCACTTCATCGTCTGTCCGCTCCCAACCGTCCGCGTCGAGCTGCCCAACAAGGGAGGCGAAGCGAGCCATCTCGCGAAGCGCTGCTTTAGGCTTGCCGGTACTGTCTGTGACGCCAAAGTGCATCTCAAACGGGTGGTGCCGGTACGGATCCTGGTCCTCTAATTGGTCGTAATCGGAATTGTTCCAGGCGAGCCAGCCTTCAGCGCCAGCGAGCAGGGTGCTATGCAGGACCTGGCGGTAATAGTGAGCGGCATTGTCCTCAGACGAAAAATCCGAACTGAGCCCGAACTCCTCAAGTACCACGGGGGCACCGAACCCGGTGCAAAGCTCGCAGGTAACTGCCGCCGCCATCGATTGGCGGACTGCATCGTCCGAACTTATATAGACATGAGGGCCAAGAAAATCCACGAGACGAGCCAGCGCTCGCACCGAGAACCCGTTGTCGTTACCAGAAACCTCCACCCCCCAGGCGCCGTCGCCAATTGAGATCGGTTGTGTCGCCCCGCCGGACCGAATCGCTTGCACTATAAGGCGGGCCCAAGAAGTAACCTCGTCCGCGGTGCCGTGCCCGCCGTAGATTGGCATCTCGTTGGAGACAAGCCACGCGGCGACAGCCGGGTGGGCGCCGAACCGTCGTGCCATTTCAGCGGCGAACCAAGCCTGCTGAGACACCATCCAAACGTCTCGGTACAGGTCGCGTCGTTGCCGCCAAGCCGGATCCCAGTTTTGCCCAGACATGTGGCCAACGATGAAGGTCGGGATAGTCCTGACCTCCATCTCCACATGAGCGTCGAGAAAGTCACTGAACCGATCAACTACCTTGCCGTCGAGTTGCTCCGGCTCGGGTACGAAATCGGGCCAGTAACAGAAGGACCGGGTGACGTTGCAGCCGTGGTCGGCGAGAACGGCGAGCTCCTGGCGGACGATCTTGCCGTCATAGTGCACCCACATTCGAGGGCCCCCGGCCCGGGACCAGAAGTTAACGCCAACCCATGAGGCACCTTGCCATGGCTTCGCCACTGAACCCCCTTCTCCCAGCGGAAATAGCACCGCCCAAGACCCGGAGGACGTGTCCTCGACGCCCTTTTGGTCTGGGCAACCAGCTCCAGGTACCAGTTAACGACTTGAACGATTAAGTGTCAAGGTCTCTGCATTGGTCAGTTGATGACGGGAGATGGAGCAATAAGCCGCTTCCTTCGCTCTTGATCGAGAAAGTTACGTCTTCTCAGCGGTGGACCAAGTGGCCCGGTCCTGAGGGAAGAGACGGCGGCAACCCGCCACTGCGCCTTTCTGCCGCGCTCACCGCCGCCGTCACTCGCTTCAGCTGAGGGCATCGCCGTTGTCGGCGGGGGAATCCCTGGTAAACGACGGCGGGGCGACCCACCTCGGGCCCGGATAGGTGAAGGCCCCGAAGGTGGTCGCCCGAGACGAGGTGCTGAGCTGGATGGCAAAGCCGACACCCGCGGACACTCTCATCGGTACTTAGTGAGTGGGCCCGTGCTCCGGAGCCCCGCTCGCTAGCACCCGCCCCGCGCCTCCAAGCTGCATGCGCTGGGGGAACGCACGTCCATTGACCGCCCTGTTCATCCGGCCTCATCATCCGGTTCGGACGATGCTGCGCCGAGGTCGCCGTATTCAACTAGATGCGATGAGAGTTGCGGCATCCCTCGCCCTCGGCCTAGCTGTCCGGTCCGCGCCCGCGGAACCGGGACAGCCGGAGGGGGCGCGCCCTAGGCATCTGGCCCCCTAGCCGGGCTCGCTGCCGCTATCCTGATCGGGTTCGGCACCGCCTGGTGAATACGAGACGAACGGGCCCGAGACCGACCAGAGGCGCATGAGAGAGGAGTCGAAGTGACAGAAACAGAAGCGATGGGACCGATCAGCTACCTGATCGTGGAGTTCCCCGGTGGCAAAATGACGGGCGAAGGCTTTCCCATCCTCGTCGACCTCGTCGATAAAGGCGTGATACGGATCCTGGATCTGCGGTTCATCACCAAGGGCGCCGACGGTTCGGTGCAGGCTCTGGAGCTGGCAGACATTAACCGCGACGGCCAGTTCGACTTGGCCATCTTCGACGGTGTTTCATCGGGACTGGTCGACGAGAGTGACTTCGCGGATGCCGCTTCGGTTGTCAAACCAGGGTCGGCCGCCGGGATCCTGATATTCGAGAACCGCTGGGCCACGACCTTCGTCGACGCGTTGCGGCGCGGCGAGGCAGAGCTAGTGGCCGCCGGTTACATCCCATACGACACGCTGGTATCGTCGCTCGACGCGACGGGCCCGGCGGACGCCTGAGCAAAAGGAGGACAAAAATCATGCCCGGACTTCTACGAGGCGTCGCCCGTACTGCCGTTGTGGCCGGTACGGCCACCGCTGTGTCCAACCGTGTTTCCCGCCGGCAAGCCAACCGCTGGTCGACGCAGCAGGAGGCCGCTTATTACGAGCAGCAGCAAGACGCCCAGCCCCAGTACGCACAAGCCCAATACGCGCCGGCACCAGCGCCAGAACCTGACACCCTGAGCCAGCTGCAAAAGCTCGGCGACCTCAAGGCGCAAGGGATCCTCACGGAAGAAGAGTTCCAGGCCCAAAAGGCCAAATTACTCAGCTAATTGCACGTGTAGCCCGCTCTGCGGTCAGGTCTACTGAGGCAAGTCTTCGGTGGTGACGAAAACCTTGCCCATCGTCCCGAAGCGCCTGGGTGACCGGGCTCTGACCAGACCAGCAGCCAAAAACCCGAGGCAAAGCCACGCCAACGCGGCTAAAGGCAGAAGGTCCACCAGTCTGTGAGTGCGCGGATGGAGGATCCCCCACAAGGGGAGCAAGAGGAGCAAAGCGGCCACAGCCGGGATGACCAGGTGTCGCCATATCCGGAACTCGTCCCGGTATTCGGTGCGGAAGGCGCGGATGGTGGCGATATTCACGGCCAGGTAGATGAGCACGAGCGACAGCCCGGCCGCTCCAGCGAGGTAGCCGAAAGTGTGCACGCCACCGTACGTGTAGGTGAGCGGCAGGCCTAACAGGATGGCCAGGACTGCCACGCACGCGATCGAAATGACCGGCGTACGGCGGCTGGACAGCGTCGCCAACGCACTCGGAAGGGCCGCCTCGCGCCCCATGGCGAACAGGATGCGGATCACCACGTTGAAGCCGGCTATAACAAAACCGAAGCCGGTGAGCACCACCACCAGGTCGATCGTCCAGTCGAACGATGACGACCAGTACCGGCCGGCCAGATAACGCATAGGGCTGGCCTGTTGAACGAACCCGGGTATGCCTCCTCGTCCGACACCGTACACTTCCGCCACCACTACAAGCAGAAAGAAGAGGCCCACCGCGATCACGACGCCAATGATGCTTCTCGGGATGGAGCGCCGCGTGTCCCTGGCCTCCTCGCCCAGCGTGGTGGCCGCCTCATAACCGGCAAAGGCGGTGATGCCATAAATCATCCCCGAGGAGATGTCGGAAAGCTTCCCGTGTGGTGAAGAAGTGGGATTGAAAACGGCGATGGAATAATGCGCCGGCCCGACTTTGGCGAGGATGGTGATGGCCAGGGCCGCGAATACGGCCACTTCGCCCACGGCTAGGACGAGGTCCAGCCACGACGAGGTTCTTATCCCCAGGTAGGCAACGAGGCTCACGGCCCCCAGGACGACCAGGAACAGCACCCAGCTGCGGATAGTGACATGCAAGCTGTCGTCGAGCAGTAATGACAGGTAAACACTGGTCAAAGAGATACCGGCGGGCACGTACAGCGCGTAGGCAAAGGCCATCATCCAGCCGGTCACAAAGCCTCCAGTCTGGCCCAGGCCCCGGCTATTGAACGTGTACAGGGAGCCCGCCGACGGGAGCCGGCCGGCAAACTCGGCGATGCTGTTCGCACAACAGAGCGAGGCGCCGAAGGCGATGAGTACGACCAAAGGAGACGCATAACCGGCGTACGACACCAGGACTACCATCCCGGCGACTACCGCCCCTGCGGGAGCTATGGTGCTGGCCCCGAAGGCGACGAGCCGGGCCGAGCCGACAACTCCCTCGGCCAGCCGCCCGGCCTCATGACGGCCAGCGTTCAAACTACCGGGCGCTCCCGTCCGCGACCCTTATGTACAGGCCGCGGCTCGCGGCCCGATATCTGTGAGCAACCAGAACGCACCTTGGGCGGCGCCGTGACGCTTCGAGAGCGCCCCTCCGCACTTAACGGGCCACCATCATCCGGCGCACCATCTCGCTCGCTTCCGCTCGCGAACTGACGCCAAGCTTGCGATAAATCACCTTCAAGTGGAACTTCAGCGTATTTTGTGAGATGTAAAGCTCATCGGCGATCTCGCGTACGGTCAGCCGGCTGGGCAGAAAGCGGACTACGTCGAGTTCTCGTTCCGTAAGCGGCTCGACCAGGTTGGCCGGGTTTTTCAGGCGAGTTATGCTTACAGGTGTCACCGCCCGCCGGAAACGGTCCATCCAATGGGGCGGGGCCCGCCAGGCACTCGCCTCGACCAGCTCCACGACGTCAGGGCCTTCGGAGGCGACGGTCTGCAACATGCCGTTGCTGGCGGCCAGGTCGATAGCGCTACTGGCATATTTGGCCGCCTCGACGTGGCGGTCCTCGGTAGCTCTGGCCTTCAGCAACGCCAGCACGACCTCGTGGCGTACACACCTCGGTTCGGCCGTGTCCAAGGCCACGAGAGCGGCCTGCCGGTCCTTTTCTGCGAGATGAACGCGGGCGATGCTGACCCCGGCCCAGAACTCGTCTTCGAGCAACCCCGACCAGTGCCGCGCCGCAGCTCCGTCCCCCGCCGCCAGGGCCAGCAGTGCCCCGGCCCGCGCCAGCCAGTTGCGTCCCCCGACCGCCAGCGCTTCCGCTTCGACCAGGTTCCTCGCTTCGTCGAACGTCCGGCGGGCGGCATCGGTTGACCCCTCGTCCAGGTGCGCCTCAACCAGGGCCATCGAGGCCAGTACTCTGACGTAGAACATGGTCTCGGCCGGCGCCGTCGCTAATTCTTCCAGCTCAGTGATGGCCCGGGCCGGTCGCCCAGCTCGCGGTGGGCCAGAGCCTCGGCGGCGGCCACTTCGGCACGCAGGATCGTCATATTGCCGACGTCCGCGGCATGGCGGACGCCAACAGCCACCCGAAGTGCGTCCAGGGGCCGGCCGGCGAGCACCAGCCCCAGGGCACGGGTCCCCTCGAAGGCGATCCGACGTTGCGGGTCGCGTTTCAACGCGAAATCCGTTTCCCGTACCTCGTCGCTCGTCTCGTCCCAGCGCTCCGACAGCGCCGCGTCGCGGGCTATGCCGTTCCAGCCGAAACGGCCGAGCGGGTCCCGCCACCAGGAACCACCCAGCGCCGCCAGGGCCTGACGAGCCAGTCGCCCGGCCTCGGCCCAATCGCAGCTCACCTGGGCGGCCACGGACTGGAGCATGGTCAGGCGGGCTTGAAGCGTCTGGTCTACTGGGGAGCAGCCAGCCCACCACGTCGCCTGGTCTACAAGTTCGAGGAACCGGCGCCGGTTGACGAGCAAGTGGCACCACGCGTAATCGATCAAGGGCTCCAGGTCGCCGGTGACCACGGTGTCCGGAATGGCGGCGATAGCGCGCCGGACCGTAGTCTCTCTGCCGCTGTCGTACAGCAAGGCTTCATTGGCAGCCAGGAGCCGCAATGCGCTTCCCGGTTGACCAGCCAGAAGGTAATGCTCGAGGGCGAACGCGACCTCGCCCTCGCCCTCGAACCACTGTGCGGCGCGAGTCTGTTGCTCCGCCAGACGGTCCGGCGACCGCCTCGATAGCTCACTGACGAGCGCATCGCGAACCAACGAGTGCAGCTCGAACCATCCCTCCGGGCCGAGCCGGGTTACGAAGAGCCCCCTGGCCTCCGCCTGCAGGAGCAGGTCGACCACGTCTCGCCGGCGGGTCAGGGCCAGAGCGAGGCTCGGGCTGACCCGCTCGACGACGGAAACTTCCATCAGGACCTCAACCAACGAAGGCTCCTCGGCCGCCAGCACCTCATGGAACACGTAGTCCAGCACTTGCACCTTGGCCCGGACGCCGGGTAAATCACCGCCCCGCTGCACTCCCTGGGACCGGCCCGCGATGGCCGCCAACTGAAGGCTCGCCGCCCACCCGTCGGCTTGCTCCGCCACAGCCTCGACTTGGTCTGCCGGCATCGACGGCAGCAGTCGCGAAACCAACTCGATGGCTTCGTCGTGGGAGAACCTCAGCTCGGCGTAGTGCAGCTCACCGAGCTGGCCCCGGGCACGCAACCGGCCCAGCGGCAGCTTGGGTTCCCTGCGGGAACTGAGTACCACATGGAGCCACACAGGCAGGTGCAGAGCGAATTGGGCCAGGTGCCCGGCCACGGCTTCGTCCTCGTCCGCTAGCTGAAGGTCGTCGAGGACCAGGACAACAGTGGCAGGCTCCTGGTTTTCCAGGTCGACCAGCAGCTGGGCCACCGCCTCCCCCACACCGTTGCGGCGCTGCAGGCGGGGCCGGCAACGCTCACCACACCCGGGCATGACCGTCTCCAGCGCCGCCACGACCCCGGACCAGAACTGCACCGGGTCGCGGTCCGTCTCGTCCAGGGACAACCATGCAGTGGCGGTGCCCGACCCGGACGCCCATGCCGCTAGCAGTGAAGTCTTGCCCGTCCCCGCCGGCGCCACGACAAGAGTGAGCGGCGCCTCGACCAGTTCTTCGAGGAGCCTCAACAGACGGGGCCGCTCTACGTAGTGGCCGGCGGTCGTGGGCGGGCGCAGCTTGGCCCGGAAGATGGGGATCACACCCCACCTCCAGCGCCACCACGCTCACAATCAGTCACCATGCCGGCCAAGCCGACCTCCACAGCATCGGCCCCCTGTGCCCGGAAAGGCTAACAGGGAACAAGCGTACGAACCAGGGGAAGTCTGCGCTAATTTTTGCGTCCGACCAGGTCGAACGTGATCCGCCAGCGCCACCACCTCGACATCGTGACCCCGCCCCGGCCCAATTGAGGAGCCAACGCGCGCAACCATAAGCGCCTCTTCCCTCTTGAGGTCGGCAAGTCTCCTGGTCAGTCCGGGCCACTGGCCGAGCAGTCGACCGAACGCCCAAAAAGCCAAGCTGTCAGAGGTGGAGCTGACCAGAAGGCTATGGAGATTGGGTGGAGATTGGGTGTAGCTAACATTAAGACTGCTGAAAATCTTTTCGATACCAAGGTACGACCGACGAAACAACGGTTTTCGACCTCGAACACGGGACTACCCGGCCCCGGGTAGTTACGGGCCTCGAACCGATAGAGGCGGCCGATTGTCGACGCTGACGCCGACCAGTGGATAAATCCGCGTACTGGCGCTGGGCGAGGCTGCCCTAGCACCTTTCCAAGGACAGGCGGACGGCCTTATCCCGGCGGGGTCGTTCGGGTGCGAAACTCCCGGACCACACGCTCTGGGGTGGTGCGGGCCTACTCGGCTTTGACCCACTATCAGACGGCAGAGACCCGACGGAGGAGCCGTAACCGCCATTACCGAGGAACAGAAACGTCGAGACGGCAAGCACGAGATCAGGACCGACCTGGTCGAGTACCTGATCGTAGTCGTGCCCAGCCAGGACGCACTGGCTGCGATCGGGACGGCCCTGGCCAAATTGGTCGAGACGGCCAAGATCCGCATCCTGGACCTCGTTGTGCTGGTGAGAGAGACCGACGGCGCGGTGACCGTGCTCGAACTGGACAGCGTCGAGACCCTGTCGTCGGTTCGCAACCTCAACATCGAAGTGGGCGGCATGCTTAGTGAGCACGACCTCGAGTTAGCGTCTTTCGCGCTCAAACCGGGTATGCCAGGTGTCGTGCTCGTCACCGAGGATCTCTGGGCCAGGTCCCTTTCAACGGCGGCGCGACGTGCAGGAGGACAGATCGTGGCCGGCGAACGCATCCCGGCCTCCCGTGTCGAGGCGGCGCTCGGGGGCCGACGCTTAGGTAACGGATTAGGCGCTTAGGTAACGGATGAGGAGGGTGAGCTTGCTACCCCAAGGCAGTACCCGCAGTAACCGGCCTGACTTGTTGGAAAGACCGCCGGCCACCGCCCGTGAGCTCGGGCCAGGTTGGGCAGTACTGGTCATCGACCCGGTTAACCAACTCAGAGAGCTCGCGGATCTGCATCGACGAGGCCTCGTGAGCGAGGAGGAGTACCAGCAGCAAAAGTGCAAGATCCTGGACTTGTAGGCACCCGGTCCTCCGCACTTCCCCACGCGCGGTGCCTGCCGCCGCGTCAAGTCCGAGCGCCGTCCAGCCCGGCACGCCCGAAATGCGAGACACCCCCGGGTTTCACCCGCTCGTGGGTGGTGCTAGCCCACCCCAGGAAGCGTCATCGTGTTCCCGCCCCGCCAAACCTACAAACTGTCACGGAGGTATGACCCATGTACTTAGGCACGTTCGGGACCGGACAAGTCGTTTGGTCCATGCTGTGGTTCTTTCTCTTCTTTATTTGGATCTGGCTACTGATCGTCGTTTTCAGCGACATCTTCCGCAGCCAGGACCTCTCCGGCTGGAGCAAAGCGTTGTGGACGATATTTGTCATCTTCGTGCCCTACCTCGGCGTCTTCGTGTACCTGATAGCTCGCGGCGGCAAGATGCAGCGGCACGCCGTTCAAGACGCCCAGGCGCAGGACGCCGCCTTTCGCCAGTACGTCCAGAGTGCAGCCAACACGAACGGGACCAGCGCAGCAGACGAGATCGCCCAGCTGGCGGACCTCCGCGACAAGGGTGTGATCAGCGAGGCAGAGTTCCAGCAAGCAAAGGCGAAAGCGTTGGCGTGAAGAGCCAGAATGAGGTCGAGACCGGGGGCGAAAGCGAAGCCGTCGTCTATCGGACGGACCAGCCTGCTACCGCGGCGGTCCCCGCCGAGGTAGCAACAGCGAGCGGGGTACTAGGGAGCCAACCATGACCAACCTGGACACGATTGTCGCCGTTTACAGCGAGAACCCCGGACCGGACATCGACTGGCCTGCCCTCGAAGCCGCCGAGGCGGACTGGGCCGCCCTCGAGGCGGCGGCGCAGGCGGGCGATATAAATATCGCCGACGCGGCGCTCGTCGAGAACCGCAATGGCGAAGCGCTGGTACTGCACCGCCAGTCTCATCACGGTTGGGGTGAGGGCGCCGTTGTCGGCGCCGTTGTAGGCATCTTGTTCCCGCCCACGATCGTCGGCGCCGCCGTCGTCGGTGCAGGCGGCGGCGCGCTGGTGGCCCGCTTTAGACGAGCGCTCGACCATGGGAAGGTCAAGGACCTCGGCGAGACCCTGAAGGGCGGGGCGCGGGCGATCATAGTTGTCTCGCCTTACCAGTCCTCCAACGCAGTGTGCAACACTTTGACGAGCTCCAATAAGACCACGGTGGTCCCGAGCACCACGGTCGAGGAGGTGCAGGAGGTCATGAGGAGCGGCGGCGCATAGAGCTGCGCCGGGGGAAAACGTAGACGGCTACAGCGAGGGCGAAATCTGTCGCAGGACATCGCCCAGTTCTGGAACGGCGCCGTGGCGCCGACGGATCAGGTCGGCCACCAGCCCCGTCCAGCCGGTCTGGTGCGAGGCACCGAGCCCGGCCCCATTGTCCCCATGGAAGTACTCGTTGAACAACAGGTTGTCTTTCCAGAGCGGACCGGTCTGGAACGGGCCAACGTACCCGAAGCAAGGCCTCCGGCCGTCGTCGCCGACCAGGAACAGCGAGACGAGCCGCCGGCGCAGATCCTGGGCCACTTCGCCGAGAGTTATGCGGTTCCCCGAGCCGGTGGGGTACTCCACAGCCAAGTCCTCGCCAAAGAAGCGGTCGTAACGTTCCAGGGCTTCGATAACCATGTAGTTCAAGGGGAACCAGACCGGGCCGCGCCAGTTGGAATTGCCACCGAACATGTCCGTGGTGGACTCGGCCGGTTCATAGTCGATGCTGGCCCTGATGCCCTGGGCATCGAGATCGTAGGGCTGGTCCCGATGAAAGGCCGAGAGGGCACGGAGCCCAAAGGGCGACAGGAACTCCGTTTCGTCGAACACTTTGGCCACAATGCGCTCCAGTTGCTCGATGCTGACGACGCCGAGAAGAAGCCTCTGTGCCCCCGCTTCTCCCCGCAGGACGCCAAGCCCTCTGAGCTTGTCCAGGTCCCCGAGCCCTTCACCTTTGAGGAACCGGGCAAACCCCTTGGCCAAGCTGGCGGCCTCCCCTACTATCCCCTCATCGATAACAATGGCCGCTAGCGTCGGGATTATCCCGACCATGGACCGGACCTTGAAGGCGATAGTGGCCCCGTCCCCGGTCACCAGGCTGTCGTAGTACAGACCGTCCAAATCGTCCCACATACCCTTGGACTCCATGCTCTTGCGAATGGCGGCAAAGTGCTCGAGGAACTTGAGCACCAGATCGTCGCCCGGTCGCTGGCCGGAACGGTTGAGGACGGCCGCGATGGCACCCATGGCCAGCGTGTACGCGGCCATCCATCCCGTGGCGTCTGACTGCTGAAGGCTGTCTCCGGCGGGAATGTGGGAGCGGTCAATGGGCCCGATGTTGTCCAGCCCGAGGAACCCACCCTCGAAAACATTGTTGGCGTCCTGGTCGCGCTGGTTCACCCACCACGTGAAGTTGACCAGTAACTTGTCGAAGATGCGGCTGAGGAAG
Source organism: uncultured Acidimicrobiaceae bacterium (assembly GCA_963749305.1). Classification (GTDB taxonomy): domain Bacteria; phylum Actinomycetota; class Acidimicrobiia; order Acidimicrobiales; family Palsa-688; genus Fen-671. The sequence goes on along the minus strand of CAVVMN010000003.1, from coordinate 91,657 downwards.
GCCAGATCCCGACCGCCGTCGATAGCGAACACTTGCAGCGCGGCCCAAGCCTGGACGGGTGGGTTGACGTCGCCGAAGTCCCATTCATAGGCCGGCAGCTCCCCGTCGGGATGCTGGAACCACTCCCGGCAGAGCAGCACCAACTGGTACTTGGCGAACGCCGGGTCGACGTGCGCCAGCGCGACACAGTGGAAGGCCAGATCCCAGGCGGCGAACCAGGGGTACTCCCATTTGTCCGGCATCGACATGATGTCGAAGGCGTCAAAGTGCTGCCACCGGTGGTTGCGTCCCGTCCAGCGCGAAACCGGTGGCGCCGGTTGAGCCGGGTCACCCTCGAGCCAGCGCGCCACGTCGTAGTAGTAAAGCTGTTTGCTCCACAGCATGCCCGAGAAGGCTTGACGCATGACCATCGCTTCGTCCGCGCCCGCCCCCGGCGGGGTCAGCTCGGCGTAGAACTCATCCGCCTCGGCCCGGCACCGCTTGACGACCTTTTCAAATGGCCTCCCGAGAGCGCCCGCGGCATCGGGGTTGACGCCCTTCGGGCTAAGTCGTAGGCGGATTTCGGCTGTCCCTCCCGGGCCGACGGGCAGCTGGTACCAGAAGGCGCACTTCGTCCCTCGGCGTTCCGGGTTTACGGTGCCGGCCCCCGTGACTACGTGGTCATTGATGCCATCCTTGGGGTAATGGCCGGCGGGTTGCCTCCCATAAAGGCGGGCGTCGTTGGTCTCGTTCTCGCAGAACAGCAATGTGGGAGAGCTGCCCTCGGGCGCTTGTCCCCCGATTAGTTCCAGTTCGCCCAGGAACGGGTGGCGGACGGCCACACTGGTGGGCCCGTCGCCTTCAACTCGGGCTTCGGCGCACCGATCTCCCACGACCATGTGTTTCGGAACCAGGCCGTGGGCAACACGTGCAGAGTGGCCGGTTCAGGCCCGGCATTCGTGACCCGCACTGTCATGAGGATGTCAAGAGGGTCGCCCTTGGCATATTCCACTTCCGTGACCCAGAAACGGTCTCCGTCGAAGATGCCCGTGTCGATCAGCTCGTACTCCAGGTCGAGTTTGCCCCGCCGGGCGTTCTCCTGCCTTAGTTTTTCGTAAGGGAAGGCACGCTGAGGATAGTGGTAACGCCACCGGTTCCAGGCATGGCTAGGTATGGCGTCCAGGTACCACCAGTACTCCTTGGTGTCTTCTCCATGGTTCCCCTCTTGCCCGGTGAGCCCATAGATGCGCTCCTTCAGGATGGGGTCCTGGCCGTTCCACAAGGCCAACCCAAGGCACAGTCGCTGCTCGATGTCGCAGAACCCCGCCAAGCCGTCCTCCCCCCACCGGTAGGCGCGCGAACGGGCATGGTCGTGAGGCAGGTAGTTCCACGCCTCACCGTCTGACGAATAGTCCTCGCGCACTGTCCCCCATTGGCGTTCGCTCACGTAGGGGCCCCATATATACCAATCACCCGCCTTTCGCAGCCCGTCTTCCAGTTTCCCGAAACCGTCCACCCGCTGGCGTTCGACGCTCATCCCTCTTCACCCCTCGGTCGGTAGGGCATCTCGACACTTCAGACTATTTCGCTTCAGGACGCTGCGGCCTACCCCGTCGTGGGTGATGTGCCCCCACCCGGCCGCGGGCCATTTTCGACCTCTTGGCTTACGCCTCCTGGCCTTTCGCCCCTTCACGCTCAACGGGAGCGCCTTCCGCGCTGACCACCCGCGCCCGAGTGGTCCATAGCCACCCGATCAGGCGTCACCATGAGCAACGGCGACTCTAATGACACCACCAGCAGCACGAGCGAGACAGCCGCTCATGACAGCGCTTCCTGCCAACGCCATCCCCCCGGCCCAGGGTGGCGTGCGACCCGGCGCGGCGTTGATCGCCCGGCCTGCACTCGTCGAACGGCTGATCGAGTCTGACGCTCCACTGGTCGTCATCTGCGCTCCGGCCGGGTACGGCAAGACCACCCTGGTAAGGCAATGGGCGGAGGAGGACGAAAGGCCGTTCGCGTGGTTGAAAACCTCGGACGACGACAACGACCCGGAGCTACTGGCCGAGCACTTGACCAGGGCACTATTTGCGGCTGGCGTACCCCGCAATAGGCGGCGCCAGCCGTCCCTGGCCCTGGCCCGGCGGGGCGTAGGTACTGCTCAAACTGATCTGGCGGCCATTGTCCCCGTTTCTGGACCCGTTGTAATTGTGCTCGACCAGGCAGAGAAGCTGGGAGACCCGCTCGCACTGGCCGTTTTGGAAAGGCTGGTGGACCTGCTCCCGGCGGGGTCGACGCTGGCCCTGGCCAGCCGGCTCAGGCCGGCTCTCGGCCTCGGGCGGCTGCGGGCCGAGGACCGGGTACTGGAAGTTGGGCTGCACGACCTCACGCTCGAAGCGCGAGACGGAGCCCACCTGGTCGAAATAGCTGGTTTACGCTTGAGCGCCAAGAGCGCCGCCGTCCTGGTCGAGCGGGCCGAAGGTTGGCCCGCCGGGCTGGCCCTGGCCGCCAGGTCGCTTCGCGGTCGACGGGACGCGGAGCGGGAGGCCCTGCTGTTCAATGGCGACGAGCGGTCGGTGGCGCAGTACTTGGCCGAAATACTCGATGAGCTCAACCAAACGTGTATTGACTTCCTGATTGACACTTCGGTCCTCGAGCGGTTCTGCCCGGCTTTGTGCGACGCTGTCCGTCAACGCAACGACTCTGCCCAGATGATCAAGTTCCTCGAAACGGCCAACGTGTTCCTGGCCCCTCTGGACCGTACCGGCGACTGGTACCGTTACCACCGCTTTTTTGCCGCATTTCTTCGGGGTGAATGCCGTCGCCGCCGGGGTGACAACAGCGCTGTACTGCACGACAGGGCCAGCCACTGGTGGGAACGGCACGGCGATCCCGACAGCGCGGTCCGCCACGCCTACGCCGCGGGCGACCTCGACCGCTTCGAAAGGCTGGTCTGGTCGGCTACCCCGAGATATCTAACCAGCAACCACATCCATGAATTGGCGGCCTGGTTGGAGTTACCAACCCGGGAGCAAGTGGCAGCGCGGCCTTCGCTGTCCATCGCCACCGCCTGGCTGACTGCCCTCAACGCCGACGAGACCGAAGCGCTGACCGCCAACCTGGTCGGCTCAGATGATGGCCGCCTCTCCGATGGCACGCCGCTGAGGGCTGAACTAGCCCTGCTGAGCGCCGCTGGCGCCAAACGGGGGGTCGCCCAGGCGTTGGTCGACGCCATGTCCGCATACGAGATCATCGATGGCCGCAGCCCTTGGAAAGCCTTTGCCTGTTTATTCGCCGGCACCGCCCTTCGCCTCAACGAGCGGTCCCTTCAAGCCGAAGCCGTCTTGCACGAAGGCTGCAATCGCTCGGCGATGGCCATGCCCGCGCTAGCCGCCTCCTGCCTGGTGCAGCTTGCGTGGCTGGCTTTCGACGAAGGCGACTGGGAGCGGGCTGGCTCGTGCGCCGGCCGCGCTCGGGCCGCCCTCGAGTTGGCCGGGCCGGCCCACCCCGCGCCGAAACTGGCGATCGACGCTACCTCTGCGCTTTTGTTTGCCCATTCGGGCCACATCCAGGCTGGCCACCGTTACGCTCGCGCCGCGCTCGAGGGGCTGAGTGGCGGCGCCTTCTCGAGCCTGACCAGTATCGAGGCACAGGTCATTGCTACCCGCGCCCTTGTCTTGCTCAGTGACCATGCTGCCGCCCGCCAGTTGCTGCACCACGCGCGTACGCAGGCGTCGCGCATCGGTGGAGCCGGCGTCTTGATTGAAAGAATGGCCGAGGCCCAGGACATAGTCGAAACGGCCTTCGCGATTACCCCGGTCCCGGACCGGCTAACTCCCGCAGAACTGCGGGTGCTCCACTACTTGCCGACCTACATGACCCTCGAGGAGATAAGCCAGGACCTCAACGTGTCGCGGACTACCGTGAAGACCCAAGCGATCGCCGTCTACCGCAAGCTGGGCGTCAAGTCGCGGTCCGCGGCAGTGAGGAAGGCTCACCAACAAGGCCTGCTCTCCGCGTAGCGTAGCGGCATGAAGCGTCCTGGGACCCTTGAGCGGTGCCCGCTCCCACAGACAACGCAGACCGCCAACAATCTGATAGGCAGATAGGCAGATAGGCGCAGCGTGATGAAGAAAATCCCCGTCCAGCAGCTGACCCCGCGGCAGCTGGTACTGCCGCTCGCTCTCTGCCAGTTCATCGCCAGCTATGCGTGCACGAACATGAACGTCGCCATCAGCGACATCTCCAAGGACCTGAATACCACGGTCATCGGCGTCCAGACCGCGATCACGTTGTTCACGCTCACCATGGCCGCATTGATGATACCCGGGAGCAAGTTGAGCGACCTATGGGGACGGAAGTTCTGCTTCATGTTGGGCCTTATCGTCTACGGGGCAGGGGCGATCATCGCCGCGGCGGCCCCGGTGCTCGGTGTCCTCGTCCTCGGTTACTCACTGTTCGAGGGCATCGGCTCGGCACTTATGATCCCGCCTGTATACATAATTATTACCGTCGCGTTCACAGATCTCCCCACCCGGGCCAAATACTTCGGCGTGATTAGCGGCGCGGCGGGGCTGGGCGCCGCCCTCGGGCCGCTAATCGGCGGTCTGATAACGAGCGCCATCAGCTGGCGGGCCTCGTTCGCAGCCCAGGCCATCGTCATCGGCATTATCATTGCCATGGGTTATCGCATCGAAGTGCCGCGGAAGGCGGCGGCGGAAAAAACTGGGTTCGACATCATCGGCACCGTGCTGTCGGCCGTAGGCCTCGTGTTGGTCGTCATCGGTGTCTTGATCTCACGGACATACGGGTGGTTCGTCGCCCGCACTGACGCCAAGATTGGCAACACGGTGGTGATCCCCAAGGGAGGCGTCTCGCCAGTGTGGATCTTCCTCGTGGCCGGCTGCCTGGTGTTGGCCTGGTTCTACCTGCACGCCAGGGCGTGGGAGCGGAAGGGCAAACAGCCCTTGCTCTCCACCCGCCTGTTCCATAACCGCCTCTCCAACCTGGGCCTCGTGACTCAGAACATGCAGTGGCTGGTCATGCAAGGGAGCTTCTTTGTGGTTTCGGTGTTCCTGCAAGAGGTCCGGGGCTTTAGCGCCATCCACACCGGGCTGGTACTGACCGCCTCCACGGTCGGTATCCTCTTGTCGTCGGTGTTGGCCGAACGCATGGCCAAACGCCGCGCTCAACGGACGCTCGTACAGCTCGGGTTCCTGGTGACCATAATCGGTTTGGCCGAACTACTGCTTTTCGCCCGGGCCACGTCGAGCATCTGGACCTTCGTGCCCGGCCTGTTCCTGATGGGCGTCGGGGTCGGGGCCATGCTCACAGCTTCGGTCAACGTCGTACAGTCGGCGTTCCCTGAGAAGGACCAGGGCGAGATCTCAGGCTTATCACGGAGCATTTCGAACCTCGGGTCATCGCTGGGGACGGCAATCGCAGGATCAGTGCTGGTGTCGACGCTGACTACCGGCAACCGGCTGTTCGCGCTGGCGCTGGCCACCATCGCCGCCTTTGCCGCTGTGGGGTTGCTGGCCGCCGTGCTGCTGCCTCGCCAGCCAGTGGCGTCGCCCGCCCGGTCCCCTGCGTCTCAGCCGAGCTAGCGCCATCGCCAGCGTTCCACCCGCTACGGGGTGGCGTGCATCTACCCGTCAACCGACGATCCTGTTCCGAGCGACCCCTGGTCGACATGTTAATATCGCCGGTGTAGTGGCCTTAACGCCTGCCGGCCACGAGGAAGGCGATTGAAAATGGCCAAGGCAAAGCGTGCCAACGGGAAGCCCGCAACCACTGGCGCTACCGAGGAGGCCAACTCCGGTCCGAGTGCTGATATAGCTACCAATGGGGACGAGCCGACGAAGTTGAAGGAAAAGGAGTACCAGCGCCAGCTTCGTGTCCTTCACGGTGAGCTGGTGGCCATGCAGGAGTGGGTCAAGGCCTCAGGGGCGAAGGTCTGCGTGGTGTTCGAGGGACGCGACGCCGCCGGCAAGGGAGGCACGATCAAAGCGATCACCGAAAGGGTCAGCCCCCGAGTGTTCCGCGTCGTGGCTCTGGCCGCGCCCACGCCCCGCGAGAAATCACAGATGTACGTACAGCGGTACATCCCGCACCTCCCGGCCGCCGGCGAGGTCGTCATCTTCGACCGCAGTTGGTACAACCGCGCCGGTGTCGAGCGGGTCATGGGTTTTTGCACGCGGGACGAGCTGGCCCGGTTCCTCGAGTCCACCCCGGCTGTCGAAAAGGCGATGGTCGACTCCGGGATCCTGCTGCTCAAGTACTGGCTGGAGGTTTCCCCGGACGAACAGACACGGAGGTTGGAGAGCAGGATAAACGACCCGCGCAAAATCTGGAAGCTGTCGCCCATGGACATCGAGTCCTATGGGCGGTGGGACGACTACTCAAGGGCCCGCGACGAGATGTTCGCCGCCACCAGTTCAGGCTGGGCGCCGTGGTACGTGGCCCAGACGGATGACAAGAAGCGCGGCCGGCTCAATATCATCAGCCATTTGCTCGGCCATGTGCCTTATGACCCGCCGAAAGTCAAAGACATCACTCTCCCGAAGCGGCGTAAGTCAGGCGGCTACAAAGATATGGACCTTAGCCACATGTACATCCCGGCTCCGTTTTGAGCCACCCGGAGGCCCACCGCCCATCACGGCCAGCCCGCAAAGGAGCAAGTTCGATGAGACCAGGCCAGAGAAAGCTCATCTTCTGGCGCCGCTCGAGGGGCGAGGCCCGCGAGCTGGTAGACGAGTGCGAGGCGTTCCTGAACGGCTGCTACCTGTTCGAAATGACGCGTCAGCCCAAACGGGTTCCTCCCTGGGTGTGGTTTAATATCCTCGCCCATGGGGAACGAGCCGACATCGAGGAGTTGGCCGAAGCAAAGGCCCATTTCACAGATGAAGTATCCGCCGCTCAATACTTCGCTCGCGAACTGCTGGCGACCGCCGACCTCCCTGGCTTAAACCTGCCAGTGCTACAACGACAATTGCTGGTCCCGATCGAGCTCCGTTGCGGCACGAGCGATTCGCCGCGGGTTACGCATATGCTGTGCACCAGCCTGCTCATCGAGCTACAGCGAGCCCGTACCATCGCCAATCGGCGTGCACAAAGTCAGCCCACTCCAGAATTGCGCCACCGCCCTGACGCCGGTCCGTGATCAACCAGCGAGCCACTGGCGTCCCGCTATGGTCGCGGCCCTCGAGGGTCAAGCTGTTCACGACGGACAGGCGAGCCCCGCGTTCCCGCCGGCCGACCGATTTCCTTCTCTTGGTCCTGTGCGTAGTGGGCCTCCTCGGCGTCGTCAAGTCCGCCACCCCTCCCTCGGCCTTCTGGCAAAGACTGGCCGATTTCGCTACCTCTCTACCGGGTTTCTTCGACATCCTCTGGCGGGCCGGGCTCTGGCTCATGAGCGGATGGGCGCTGTTCCTGGTCGTCGCATCGGCGGTACGGACCAGGACGGATATCCTGCGCGACCAGATCCTTGCTCTGGTCGGCTCAGGAGTGGCGGTCGTTGTAGTAGGAGCGGCTGTAGGCGGCCCATCCCGTTCGCTTTTTGACGCCGCCGTAGCCGTCGGTCCGCCGCCGGACCCGGTGTCGACCCGCGTGGCGCTCGCAGTAGCGGCGACGGTAGCCGTTTCGCCTTACATCGCGCGACCCTTCCGGGCTCTCGGATGGTGGCTCATTGCGGTTGGCGCCATCTCGGCCGCCATTCTTTCGGTGGCTGCTCCCAGCGGGGTGGTACTTGGGCTCCTGTGCGGTGCCAGCGCCGCCGTCACAGTCCATGTCGTGTTCGGCTCGAGTGGCGGGCGCCCCAGCCTGGCCGAGGTCAGGAAGGGCCTTTTCGACCTCGGTGTACCTGTCGGCTCTCTGTCCGAGGCGAGCTCGCAGGAAGCCGGAGTGTTCTTGCTTGACGCCACGGACGCCGAAGGGCGTCCCTTGCTTGTAAAGGTCTATGGCCGTGACGCCTGGGACGCGCAACTCATGGCCAAAGCCTGGCGGGCATTGTGGTTTCGCGGCACCGCCACCGTCGCCCTGACGCGCCTGCAGCAGGTCGAGCACGAGGGCTTCTTGACCCTGCTGGCGACGCGCAACGACGTGCCGGCCCAGGACGTTCTGAAAGCAGGAAGGACGGCCGATAACGACGCCATAATCGTGGTACGGGCCGGGGCGCCCCCCTTACCGCTGAGGGCGCCGGCGTGACCAGCGAGACGATCGATGCAGTGTGGGATACGGTGCTGGCCCTCGGGGCAGCCGGCCTGGCCCACGGTGACCTGCATGCGCGGAGCCTTTCGGGTCGACCGAGGCCAGGTTTTGATCGACAGCATGGCGCGCGCCTCGGTCGCGACGGACCAGGACCGCCGCAATATCGACCTGGCGCAGTTGCTCACCTTGTCCGCGTTGGCGTTGAGCACCGACGAAGCGCTGGCCATCGCCGATAGGCGCCTGGGCTCAGAGGACCTCGGTTCCATAGTCCCATATCTCCAAAAGGCTGCGCTCGGCCCGCGGCTAAGGGAGTCGGCGGCCAAGGCCCACTTCGACGTGGATGACCTGCGGGCCCGGGCGGCGGCCAAAGCCGAAATCGAAGCCCCGAAAATGGCAGCCATACGGCGCGTATCGACCCGGACGCTCGTACAGGCCGGTTTGCTCGCCGTCGCCGCCTATTTCCTGATCAGCACGCTCGCCGGCGTTGACATCAACCAGGTTCTCGACGCCCTCCGGACTGCGTCGCTACCCATCCTGCTGCTGGCGCTGATCGTGGCCCAGCTGCCCCGTTTCGCTTATGCCGAGTCGACGCGAGCCGCCTGTCCCCGACACATTCCTTACGGGCCACCTGTGCTGCTGCAGTTCTCTGTCACCTTTATCAGCCTGGTGTTCCCGGGCACAGTGGCCCGGATGGCTTTGAACGTAAGGTTTTTCCAGCGCCAGGGGATCCCACCCGCTTCTGCGGTTTCGATCGGGCTGATCGAGAACGTGGCCGGCTATATCGTGCAGGTATTCATAATCGTAGCGGCGGTCGTGTTCGGCTTCGGTGAGATCGAAGTAGACCTACAGACATCCAGCCACCGGGACGGCAATCTCCTTCTTGTCATCGTCCTGCTGGTTTTAGTGGTGGTTGTGGCCGGCGTAGCGGCCCTGGCGGTCCCTCGGTTGCGCAAGCGAGTAGTGGACCGCATCCGGCCGTCACTGGTCAACTTCAGGGACACCGTGGCCAGCCTCCGGTCTCCCGCCAGGGTAGTGAAACTCTTATTGGCGAACCTTGCGGCGGAAGTCCTCTTTGCCAGCACGCTCGGGCTGGTCCTGGTCGCACTGGGCACTTCACTGTCCCTGGCCACGCTGCTGGTCGTCAACGTGTTCGTGTCGTTCTTCGCCAGCATGATCCCCATCCCGGGAGGGATCGGCGTTAGCGAGGGCGCGTTGATGGTTGGTTTGACGGCGGCCGGCATTGACCAGGCCACCGCCTTTGCCGCCGCCATCTGTTACCGGCTCTGCACGTACTACCTGCCGCCCATATGGGGCTGGTTCGCTTTCCACCGCCTCGAGCGCACGGGCTTACTTTGGCAAAGGGGATCAGGGTCGAATGCTACGCCGAAGGCCCCCGCCCAACTCAGACGACCGGGGGCTCCTCGACGACCCCCGGGGGGACGGTGCCGGTGGCCGTCTCCCACCCGAAGACGGCAACGCGGGCGCTCACCACCTTGGCGGTGCCGAGGCCGATGCCGGCCGCGGCCGCCCACACCAGGGCGTCGGGCCACGAGAACCGGGCCTTGGTGGGGTCGAACGGCGAATCGGCGGCGGCGTCCTTGCGGATGGCCGTGTACCCGGCCCTCATGAGCTTCCGGACGATCAGCCGCGCACAGCATGCCCGTGCCGGTCGAGACGAACTTCCACATCCGCTCACGCCCGATCCCTCACGCCCGTCATCTCGGGCCCCGTCGCATCGTCATTGGCGGAGTCTACCATCGAGCATGGGCGGCGAGCCGCTCCAGGTGCAAAGGGCCCGCTTCGGGTTCCTCGAGCTAATTGTGGCTGTTGCGCTCCCACCTGGAATGATGGCGGTGAGCCCCGGCACTTTCCATCAGGTTCGCCTTCCGGGGGTGGGTTTCGTACCATTTGGCGTAACGGGCGGAAAACGGCGCGGCCGTCAGGCCGTGGAGATAAACGCTCGCCAGCACGGTCGCAGAGGCGATCACGCTGATCTGCGAGGCCCCGGACAGTGCCGGCTGGCCGGCTACGATCACGACGAACACGATCGACGCCAGCCCGCGGGGACCGAACCATCCGATGAACCCGACGGTGGGAAGCCCGGCATGGCTGCCGAGCAGCGCTATGGTCACGGGCAGCATCCGGACCACCGTCAGGCTGAGAGCTGCGTATATCGCCACCGCGGCGTCGACCCGGTGCAGTAGAGGGCCGACCACCACAGCTCCGAACAAGACGAACGTCAACGCCGCGGACAACTCACCTCCATCGACGACCAGTTCGGTCAGGGCGGGCACCTCCTTGTGGTTGAGCCAGCCGAACACCAACCCGCCCGTGAAGGCGGCAATGAAACCACTCCCACCGAGCGGGACGGCCAACCCGTAGCAGGCCGCAACAGCCGCCAAGGTGGCCACGTGTCGCCACTCCGACGACATGAACCCGCGCCGGCTGGCCCACCCAATGACCACCGAACCCACCGTGGCGGCAACCACCCCAGCGAGCAGCCCGTAACCGATCTGCTCGAAAACAAGGCGGAGGGCCGCGGCCGCATGGATGACTCCTTCGTCGGCGTTGGTGGCAGCGAGCAGGATCAACAGAAGCGGCACGCAGATCCCATCGTTGAGCCCGCTCTCGACGTTGAGGCCCTGGCTGACGCGGACCGGGAGCCGCGGGTCGCTGACCACCGCTTGCCCCAGAGCGGCGTCGGTGGGGGCCAGGATGACCCCCACCAATCCGACCTCCAACCAGGTGAGCCCACCGAAGAGCGCCTTGGCCGCCACGGCGCCTAACCCGATGGTGAGCGGCAGGCCCACACCCAGCAGCCGGGCCGGCAGCGGATAGTCCTGGCGCAGAGCCCGGAGGTTCAAACGGCTGGCGTCCGTGAACAGCACCAACGTCAAAGTGAGCTCGGCCACACCCCGCAGTTCCTCACCGCCCACGTCGAGAGTGATCCAGCCCGTGCCCTCCGGGCCAGGACAACAGGCCGAAGGTAACGAAGAACATGGCCGGAGTCACCACGCCGTGCTCAAGCCGGCGGGAGAAGACGGCCCAAGCGAACAACCCGACCGCCAGCACCAGGATCGTCCAGTTATGCACCAGTCATCTGTTCATTTTCCCTGCCGCCTCGACGACTTCGACGACCAAACGTCGAGTCGTCGTCGGTATCGCAGCGACGCGGGGGATCGTCGTGACCGAGCAACCCAGCAACGCGCAATCGGGCTGGATAGCGTTCGGGATCCTTCTTGTAGTTGTCCTGGGGTTGGCCATCGCCTGGTGGGTGCATGCGCGCAGGCGGCAGGAGCCTGGGGGAAGCACAAACAAGCCCGTTGGGTAGAGGGTCAGTTCTTCGATGGTTGCCCTCGCCCTATGGCTCGCCGAGGCGCTCGAAAGCACCAGGAGCGCCGGTAAGGCTCACCGTGCAGGTTTGACAAGCACAGCGGTCTTTCCTTGCCGGTGTAACTGGACCGCCTTGTCGATGGCCACAAGCAGCGGGGTGACGACGGAGAGGCCCATTACTACCAGCCATTGCCCCCCCGAAAGAGCCACCGTGTCGAGCAAGCGCTGGAACATCGATAGTCCCACCGCGGCCCAAGTCAGGAACCATCCCAAGATGATCCAACCAAAATACGGGAATAGCGGTGATGACCATGGCGCTTCGCGTTCGCGTCGCATTACCACTCCGAGGTTCACGGCCGTAAGCGATACAAAGGCGAATGCCATCGTCATCGAGATTGACGGGAGAGTGGTGCTGGGCTTGTCCGGTCCCCAGGCCAGGAGGCCCAGTGCGGTAACAGCTACGACAAAGCCGCTCGCCAGCCAGCGGACAACCTGCGGCCGGTTGACTATTTTGGTACCAGGGTGGCGCGGAGGGCGTTGCATTACGCTCGGGTCCGGGACATCGACGATAAACCCGACAACAACCGTCACTACCACGAAGAACTTGCAGAACAAGAGCTGCAGGGGGAAGAGGGCAATCCCGCCGTTTATGTTGAGGATCGTCGCGTACAGCATCAATTGCAAGACGGACGACAGGATGGTCAACTGCAATTTCACGTACGACGTGATCCGCCGGTAGATGTCCCGGCCGAGGTCGACGGCCCGCACCAGCGTGGCGAAATTGTCGTCTGTCAGCACGATTTTCGCCGCCTGCTTGGTCACTTCGGACCCGCTCCCCATGGCGACGCCGATGTCGGCCTGCTTCAGTGCGGCGGCATCGTTGACGGCGTCCCCGGTCATCGCCACCACCTGACCGGACTCCTGCATGAGGCGGGCCAGTCGCACCTTGTCCTCAGGGGCCACGCGCCCGAAAACGTGAAGCTCGGGCAGACGCCCGACCACCTCCTCATCGCCAAGTTTCGCCAGCTCCATCCCGGTAATCACACCCGGCCCCAGCCCCAACTGGTCAGCTATGGCGCGAGCGGTCACCGTGTGGTCGCCCGTGATCATCCGTACGTCGATCCCGGCGTGAAGGGCAACGCTCACCGCATCTTTGGCTTCCGTGCGGAGGGGGTCAATGATCCCGACGATGGCCACAAATACAAGGTCGGTGACTTGGGACATGGGGTCGGACGTAGCGGCCGTCATCGTCGCATCGTCGACGTCACGGGCGGCGAACGCCAGCACTCGCAGACCACGTTCGGAGAGCTGTTGGTTGGCGGCCAGGATCTCGTCGCGGACGTCACCGATAGGCACTTGTGCGTCGTGCCAGAACGCCCGCCCACAACGCTCGATGACAACGTCGGGCGCCCCCTTGACGGTTACGAAGTGTGGGCCCTGCAACATACCGCCGCCGAGCCAATCAGGGAGGTCATGGTACGTCGCCATGAACTTGTACTCGGAGTCGAACGGCACCTCGAGCAGCCGGGGCAGCGCGGCACGAGTCTCTTCAGCGTCAACCCCCATTTTTGCGGCTAAGACAACAAAGGCGGCCTCGGTGGGGTCGCCGATAACCGTCCCGTCGTCGGCTACCGTCGCGTCGGTGCACAGCGTGAGCCCGAGGGCCAGCCGCCGGAAGTAGGACAAGGCGCGCCCCGCCACTCCCAAAATCGCACCAGTCTTCTCATATCCCACCCCCTCGACCGTGAACCACTCACCACCGGCCAGCATCGAGGTCGCCGTCATGGCGTTCATCGTCAAGGTGCCGGTCTTGTCGCTGTTAATGACGGTCGTGCCGCCCAGGGTCTCCACGTCTGTGAGCGACTTGACGACCGCCTTGGACTCGGCCAGCCGCCGCGCCCCTGACGCCAGCATTGTTTGCACGAACGTCGGCAAGCCCGTAGGTATGGCCGAGATCGCCGTAGAGATGCACAGGAGCAGAACTGTGTCTCGAGTTTGGCCCCGTGCGATGCCGAAAATGGCGATCACCGCCACGGCCAACCAGGCGACAAGGCCGAAGACCTTCGTCATCCCGTCCAGCTCGCGCTGCAAGGGCGATCTTGTTCGCTCGGTGGCGGTGACCATCTGGGCGATGCGGCCCATTTCTGTCTGCGTACCGGTCGCGGTGACGACGAAGGTCGCTGTACCCCGGGTCACGTCGGTGTTCTGGAAAACCAAGTTCGTCCGGTCGCCGAGGGCGATCTCAGCCGCCGGCAGGGTGGCTTGGTCCTTGGCTACTGGAGCGCTCTCGCCGGTGAGAGCGGCCTCCTGCAACTCGAGGGTGGCTGATGTAAAGATACGCCCGTCCGCGGGGACGAGGTCTCCGGCCTCGAGAAGCACCACATCGCCCGGCACGAGCAGTTTTGATTCGATCTGTTCGACCCGACCGGAGCGTCGAACCCGCGCCAGAGGCACCTGGAGCTGCGCCAGGGCCTCCACGCTGGCCCGCGCCTTCAACTCCTGGTTCGTCGCCATAATGACGTTGAACGTCACTAGGGCAGTGACTACCAGACCCGTTGCCACCTGCCCGATGATGAAACTGGCCACGCCGACGATCAGCAACATGATGTTCATCGGGTTAGCCAGCTGTGCCCGGGCCACGACCCATGTACTTGGAGGCGGTTCCGCAGGTATCTCGTTGGGGCCATATTCAGTGAGCCGGCGGGCCACCTCCTCGGCGCTCAGACCTTGTTGAGGGTCGACGCCGAGCTGTGACGCCACTTGATCAGCCGGTTGCGCGTACCAGGCGATTTTTTCGGCCGGCCGGTCGAGGACCGTCATGGCCGCCGTCCCCTCACTGCGGGCTCCATAAACCGTGAGGGCGCCGCAAGTGCCCCTGACTCGGCCACCGTCGCCGGCGCCCAGCTAAACGTGGGCATTTGGCACTCCTCCTGTCACCGCTTTCCTCCTAAAGCCGCAGGTGACAGTCAATAGTTGCGGCGCAGGGGGTGGCTCGGGACCACCCCGGCGAGGGTGGAAATGTGCGTGTCAAGCCTCCGTTTCACACGGCGAGGGCTCGTCTCCCGGTCACGTTGTCAGTGCTGCCGTCCGATGGTAAAACTGGGTCATCGGCCTCGTCCCACCGTGCAGCACATCGCCGGCAGTCACAGAGCCGAACAGCTGGATCAGGCGGGCGACGGACCCCGTCCAGCCCGTCTGGTGACTGGCTCCCAGCCCGGCACCGTTGTCACCATGGAAGTACTCGTGGAAGGAGATCAGGTCACGCCAGTGCGGGTCAGTCTGGAACTTGGCCGTCCCTCCATAAACCGGCCGGCGTCCCTGCTCGTCCCGGAGAAGATCCCACAAAGACGGTCTGACAGTTCGTGCGCCACCTCGAACAGCGTCATTTCCCGGCCGGACCCCGTCGGGCACTCGATGCGGAACTCGTCGCCGTAGTACAGGTAGTACTGGAGCAAAGCTCGGACCACGAGCAGGTTTATAGGGAACCAAACAGGGCCTCGCCAGTTGGAGTTACCCCCGAACATGCCTGTGTCCGATTCTGCGGGCAGGTACTGCACCCTGTAATCCTCGCCGTGGACCGAGAAGAGGTAGGGGTGGTCTTTGTGCCAGCGCGACAGGGAGCGGACACCGTGGGGGCTGAAGAAGCGGTCCTCGTCAAGCATCCGGGCCAGGACTCGCCGCAGTTTCGTCTCGTTGAGCACCGAAAGCAAGCGCCGCCCGTGCACTCCTGGGGCAAGGGGGTCGGCGATCTCGGACAGCAGGTCCTGGTTGCGGCCCAGGAAAGCCGTTATCCGCTGCGCCAGGGCTGGGAAACGCTCGATGACCTCTTCAGAGATAACGGTTACCGCGCAAAGGGGGATGAGGCCGACCATGGAACGGACCTTGATGCGGCTGGCGGTGCCGTCGGGGTAGCGCAGGACGTCATAAAAGAAGCCGTCCTCTTCGTCCCATAGTTCGTCCGGATGGTCGCCGAGCGGGTCCATGGCGGCGGCGATCCAAAAGAAATGCTCGGCGAACCTGAGGGCGAAGTCTTCGTATGTCGGGTCCTGGCTCGCCAATTCAAGGGCTAGCTCGAGCATGTTTTGGCTGAACAATGCCATCCAGGCGGTGCCGTCAGCCTGCTCCAGGTACCCACCCGTTGGCAATGGAGCGCTGCGGTCGAATATCCCGATGTTGTCCAAGCCCAAGAACCCGCCCTCGAAGACGTTGTGGCCGTCCCGGTCCTTACGGTTGACCCACCAGTTGAAGTTGAGCAACAGTTTCTTGAACGCGTCCCGGAGGAAATCGACATCGACCTTGCCGTGGTGCCCGGGCAGGCCGCCGCTGTAGGCGAAGAGTGTGGCCCAGGCGTGGACGGGGGGGTTGACGTCGCCGAAGTTCCATTCATAAGCGGGGATCTGCCCACTCGGGTGCAGGTAGGGGTCGCTCAACATGAGGTGCACCATGCTCTTAGCGAACTCGTGGTCGACCATGTTGAGCGGGACCACGTGAAAGGCGAGGTCCCAGGCCGCGAACCAGGGGTACTCCCACTTGTCCGGCATGGAGATGATGTCCCCATTGGTCATGTGGAACCAGCGGTCGTTGCGGATGCTCCTCGAGGGAGCTCGCAACGGGTGGGCCCGGTGCTCCTGAAGCCAGAGGTCGAGGTCGTAGCCGTAGTACTGTTTGGTCCACAGCATCCCGGCCAGGGCCTGGCGCATCACCTCAGCTTGGTCGGCGTCGAGGCCCGGGGGCGTGATCGAGGCGTAGAACTCGTCGGCCTCGGCCCGTCGCGCCGCGATGATGGCGTCAGGGCTGTCGGTTGCAGCTCCGGGCACGGGCTCGGCTCGGAGGCGCAAATAGACGTCCTCCTCGCTTCCGGGGGCAATGACGAGGTGGTGCTTGGCCGCCACTTTCGTCCCCTGTTGTTCGGGGTTGACCCGGTCGCGTTGACCCTGGACGATGTAATCGTTGACCCCGTCTTTGACATAGCGGCTGACGTTGGGGGTGCCCCACAAGCGCTCTGTATTGGTGTCATTGTCCGTGAACAGCAGCTCTGCGTCAGCGGTAGCCTCGACCCGCCAGACACCTATGAGCGGATGCCTGGCCATGATGAGAGCGGCCCCTTCTCGCTTGAGGCTCGGCCGGACGGCAAGGTCGTCGCCTCCGTCAGTCGCCCAGGTGTGGCGGAACCAGACCGTAGGCAGGACATCAATCTCTGCTATCTCCGGGCCCCGATTGGCTACCGTGACGCGCATCACGATGTCGTCGGCCGCCGCCTTGGCGTACTCGACCGTGACGTCGAAGTACCGGTCCTCAGCAAAGACGCCGCTGTCGAGCAGTTCGTACTCCAGCTCGTCCCGGCTGCGGGCACGGTTCGTCTCCACCAGGTCGTTATAAGGGAAGGCGGCGTGGGGGTACTTATAGAGAAAACGTTGGTAGGAGTGGGTGGGCGTAGCATCCAAGTAGAAGTAGTACTCCTTCACGTCCTCGCCGTGGTTGCCCTCGCTGTTCGTGAGGCCGAACAGGCGCTCTTTGAGGATGGGGTCTTTCCCGTTCCAAAGGGCGAGAGCCAGGCACAGCAGCTGCTGGTCGTCGCTGAAGCCGGCGATGCCGTCCTCACCCCAGCGGTAGGCGCGGGAGCGGGCCTGGTCGTGGGAGAAATAGCTCCAGGCGTCCCCGCTGTCGCTATAGTCCTCGCGCACCGTGCCCCACTGCCGGTCGCTCAGATAGGGGCCCCAACGCCTCCACGGCACCCCTTCTTCGTCGGCCTGGCGCAGCCGCTCGACTTCGGCCCCCACGTTGTCATCCATCTTGCTGGTGGCCGAATGGTTTTGGGTTTGGCGTGGGACGTTCATTGTACGAGCACCTTTCAGACGTTTGACAACTCAGAACGATAGCTTCGGGGCAGAACGATAGCTTCGGGTCAGAACGATGGCTTCGGGACGGCGGCCAGTAAGCAGCGCGACCTCGACCACTGACAGGCCTTCAGGCACGGTTTGAGCCCGCCTCGGCGCTCGGCCGCACCATCCCTCCGCCCTCGTTCTAACCCGGCGTCGGCGCACCCGAAAACGGGCGCAGAAACCCCGCGGAAAGCAAGGGGGAGGGAAATGGTGCAGCCTTCACCGGTCTACTCTGGGTCAGCTACCAGCCGGCGGCATCGTCCGATCCGGATGAAGCAGGTTCAAACGGCTCGGTAGGGACATCATCCCGTATGGATGATGGCTCTGGCCCTCGGCACCGGTAACGTCTTGAACGACTCGCGATAGGCAAACCGCCAGCTGGGCACGGCCCTTTGCCTATTGTTCGACAAGATCGCGGCCGAGGAGGCTTACGACGCTGCACTCAGTCATCTGCTTGATGGTCAAGGTGCTCGTTCCGGTAGTACGAGCGCGACTAGCCAGATGTCAACGTCGAGCCAACGGCGAGAAACCCAGGGCGTCCTAGCCGGCGTGGCCCAACAGCGGTCGTAGCTCGATCGTTGGGTACCGGGAGTCCGGGCGGCCCGGACTTACAAACCGGCCTGGGCACGCCCCGACATTGTTGCCGGCGTTGTCCTGGCCGCCATCCTCGTCCCCCAAGGCATGGCCTACGCCGAGCTCGCTGGCTTGCCCCCCGTCACCGGCCTCTACACGACGATCGGCTGCCTGGTGGGCTATGCGGTGTTCGGCCCGTCACGAGTCCTTGTCCTCGGGCCCGATTCGTCCGTTTCGCCCATGATCTTCGCCGCCATCGTGCCCCTCCTGGCCGGTGGGGGCGCCATCGCGAGCCATCGCGCTGGCGGGCATGCTCGCCCTGATCGTCGCCCTGATCGAAATTGGCCTCGGGCTGGCGAAGCTGGGGTTCGTCGCCGACCTGCTCTCCAACGAGGTCCAGGTCGGGTACATGAACGGGCTCGCCTTGATCATCATCGTCGGCCAACTGCCGAAGCTGTTCGGCTTTTCCACCGAGGCAGAGGGCTTCGGCCACGAAGTGCGGGCTTTTTTCACGAGCCTGGACCTGACTGTCTGGCCCGCTCTGCTCACCGGCCTCGGAGTGCTGGCCGTCCTGTTGGTCTTGCCGAAGCTCACTCGTCGCGTCCCCGCCGTCCTGGTCGCAGTAGTAGGCGCCACCGTTGTCTCCGCGGTCCTCGACCTGAGCGCACACGGCGTAAAGACGGTCGGCGTTTTGCCCCGAGGCGTCCCGGCACCGTCTCTGCCCTGGACGAAGCTGGCCGACGTAGCCCCGTTGATGGTCGCCGCCATTGGCATCACGCTCGTATCGCTCGCAGACACCATCGCCACCTCGGCCAGCTTCGGCGCCCGCCGGGGCGAAGAGGTGGACCCGAACCAGGAGATGATCGGCATCGGTGCGGCCAACCTGGCCGCCGGGCTCGTGCAAGGCTTTGCCGTGTCAACCAGTGGGTCCCGCACCGCCGTTGTCGAGCAGGCGGGGGCCAAGTCCCAGCTCGCGTCCCTCGTCGGAGCCGGCGTGGTAGCCCTCCTCCTGTTGTTCCTTAACTCCGTCCTGGCGGACCTGCCGCAGTCGGCCCTGGCCGCGGTCCTGATCGCGGCGGCCTTTTCTTTGATGGACCTTGATGTTCTCCGTCGCTATTACCTCGTCAGGAAGAGTGCCTTGGCCCTGTCGCTCACGGCGACGGTCGGAGTAGTCCTACTCGGGGTGCTCCAGGGCATAGTGGTCGCCATCGTCCTGGCCGTCCTGTTGTTCTTCCGCCGGAGTTGGCAACCGAGAGGCACGGTCCTCGGCCGGGTCGAAGGGCTTGAAGGATGGCACAGCGTCGAAGAGTACCAAGAGGCTCGCCAACTCCCGGGGATCGTCGTGTACCGATGGGAGGCCCCGCTTTTCTTCGCCAATTGCTCCGCCTTTCGCTCTCAAGTCCGCCGGATCGCCGCTGACCGCCACCCGTCGTGGGTGGTCGTGCAGTGCGAAGCCGTAACCGATATCGACGTCTCCGCGGCCCAGATGCTCGAGCAACTCGACCGCGAGCTCAACGGCTCGGGCACGCATATGGCGTTCGTGGAGATGCGCAGCCGCCTCCAGGACCAGGTGCAGCGCTATGGGCTCCTCGAGACTCTCGACGGGAACCGCTTCTACCCCACCCTCGAGGCAGGGCTAGCGGCCATCAAGGAAGGCTGACCTTCGGCCTCGACCGATGTGAACGCGAGAGTACAACTTACCCCGTCGAGTTCCCGCTTGGCGCTAAGTTCGCCATCAGGACCAGGGCGTGCTGGCACAGACTGTCGACACAGGCATCAATAGCATGGAACAAGAACCATCCCTAATACAGGAGGACTAGACATGGACGACCCCAGGAGTGAAGGTTGGCTTATCTTTGCCGGGATCATCTTGATGATGGCCGGCGCCATGAGGTTCTTCGACGCTATCTGGGCCTGGTCCTACAACGGTGCCGTGCCCTCGCACCTTAAAAGCGCCCTATTCGGCCAAACCCTGAGCAATTATGGTTGGGTGTGGATCGTCGTTGCCATCGTGCTGTTTGGAGCAGGATTTGGGGTAATGATGCGCTCCCAATTTTCCCGTTGGTTCGGCATTGTGGCCGGCGCCATCGGCGCCATCAGTGCTGTTTGGTGGATGCCGTTTTACCCGGTCTGGTCGTTAACCTACGTCCTCATATGCGTGCTGGTCATCTACGCGCTCGCCGCCCACGGTCAAAAAGAACCGGCGTGAGCATGACCCCAAGGGTGAGATGACCGGCACCGTTGCAAGTAAGCGAGCAAGTCCAGCGCAGCGCTGCCCTGGACGGCTCTCGTCTCTTCGAACGCCCGCCTCGGCGGGCAGGACGCCACCTTTTACTGCCTTCAGGAACGCCTCGTAGTCACGCTCGTTCTGGTCGGCATAAGCGAGGGTGCCTGTTGGGCGTTGGGCCTTATGGTCAGACATCAATAGTCAGGGTCTTGAAATGTCGGCTCGCGGTCCTGGTTGAACGCGCCAATGCCCTCCACCCGGTCGGGATGCACCGCCGAGCGCCAGTGCTCCTCCATCATCACGGCTATGGCCTGCTCGATGGGCTGACCTTGCCCTAGCCGGACCGCCCGCTTCACCGCCTGTACAGCGGTCGGCGAATTGCCGGCGATCTGCTCGGCGATGTGGTGCGCGGCAGGCATGAGGTCGGCGGAGGTGTGTAGTTCGTTGACCATGCCCAGTCGGTACGCCTCCTGGGCACTGATCGGTTGGCCCGTCATCAGCATCTGTAGTGCCCTACCAGGCGGGAGCAGGCGGGGCAGGAGCGCCGGCGACCCCCCGCCGGCGGCGAGACCGACCATCGCCTCCGGCTGCCCGAAGGTGGCGTTGTCCGAGGCGATGATGAAATCGGTGCTCTGGGCGATCTCACACCCACCTCCGTAGGCGATCCCGTTGACGGCGGCGAAGATCGGCTTTCGGAGCTGGCGCAGCGTGTACAGGGTACGGTCGAAGTCTTGGCGCTGGCGCAGCCAGTCTTCCTTGGACATGTCCTTGCGTTGGCGCAGGTCGCTGCCGACCGAGAACGCTCGGTCCCCGGCTCCGGTGAGGATGACCACCCGGACCGCCGGGCGTACGGCGATCTCCTCGAGGACCTCGGTCAACCTCGCCCCCATCGCGGTCGTGATGGCGTTGTCGGCGTGCGGTCGGTTGAAAGTAATGACGGCGACTCTCCCGCTGGGTCCGTATTCGACGAGCACCGGGTCGTCCGGCTCGTCCACCCCGGATTGGGGCGGCCCGAAGTCGAGTGCCTTCCAGCGGTCGGTTCGTGATGGGCTTGTGGCCACGTCGTCATTCCTTCCTGGTTCGGGCCCGTTCAAGTGTCCAGCTCGGCGAGCCATCTCAGTGCTCGCAGGCCCGGCGCAAAGCAGTACTCGCCGCCGCGCGTTATGACGAACGGGGGCAGGTCTTGAAGCCGCCGACGGATTGGTTGCCACGGGATGGTGAACGTACCGGGCCCGTCGTTCTGTCCGACGAGTGGATCGTCCTCTGTGGGGGCACCGATAAAGATGCCGTCGTTCAGCCATTGAGTTTTTACGAATTCGAACTGGCGCCCTATGTGCGAGCCGATGAATGCGAACACGATGCCGCGGTCGGCGCCATCGTCTTCGAGCACCCCCTCGGGCAGGAGAGGGCCGTAGCTGGTGCCGCGTCGGATCATGCGGTGTAGGTGGACGTTTACGCTCCCTTCGTGGTCGAGCGAGTCTCGAGGGTTGGCGCGTCGGGCGTGCGCGCCCGCAGGGCACCTGAACCCTCTCGGGTCGTCGCCGTAGAGGAAGACGTTGTTGCGTGCGGGATCGGCGGCTAGCTGGGGATCGTCTCGCTGGGGACACAGCGCGAGTGGCGCCCCGCTCTGCCAGCGGCCGACGATCTTGGCCCCGAGTAGCGCCTCTTCTTCGCGGTCTCTCGCTTTGATGCGAAGGTACTGGCGGTAGGCGGCGACGCGGGTGTGAAGCTTTCGAAAGACCATATAAGTGCCGTTGCGGCCCAGGACCTCTGGGGTCGGCATGGGTGGGAGGGCCCCGGTTTCGTCCGGGTAGCCGAGGATGAACTCGCCCGCCTTTATCGGACGCTCATGCGGGTTCGACCCTGGGATCCCGGTCGATTCTACGGCCGGCTGCCCGATCCCGTCCTTGAACCCGAACGAAGTGCGGCCCGTCGGGAGCTGGTAGCAGTCCTGGCGCCAGATCACCTCTACTCCGGGTAGCTCCTGGTGCGCCCTACGGGCCCGCTCGAGCATCGCCTCCAACCGTTGGGAGTCGCCTGACAAAGCGGCCACGGCAACGTGGACTTCCGAGGTCCCGAGGGGCTTTTCCCAGTTGTGCGGGGCGCTTTCACCGCCATCGCCCAACTCCGTGGCGCGCGCCGCCATCCCTTGGCGGAACTCGGGTGCGAAGCTGTCAAGCGACTCCTTAGGTACGCCCAAAGCCTCGAGGCCCTGATAACTGAACGCTACGGATACCGAGGCGTTCTCGGTCGGGTTAGCAGACGAGCTGGCCGAGTCGATCGCCGGCAACAGTCGCCTGACGAGCTCTCGTCCCGCCGTTCTCTCGTCGATGCGAAGGAGGAGGTAGGTGC
Organism: uncultured Acidimicrobiaceae bacterium; assembly: GCA_963749305.1. Classification (GTDB taxonomy): domain Bacteria; phylum Actinomycetota; class Acidimicrobiia; order Acidimicrobiales; family Palsa-688; genus Fen-671. The sequence goes on along the minus strand of CAVVMN010000003.1, from coordinate 69,106 downwards.
CGACGTAGGGGGACGGTCGTTGCTGAAGCACCCCTCGCTGGATGTCGTTGAGCTCAAGGCTGACGTTTGCTGCGCTGTTCATTACTCGATCGCTACCGTTTGACCCGGAGGCTCAGGAGGATCCGGGTTGGGAGGGGCTAAATAGGGGAACGTGCGCGTGGCGGGGCGCGTCGCCTGGTCCACGCCATCGCGGATGGTAGGGCCGTTGCCAGCGTTGACCAGCAACGTGAAGATGTTGTCCATCACGTCGTCGTTTAGCGCCCGCCCGCCGCACGTCTCATGAACCTGGCCGCGCTGGGCGGCCCGTTCGATCTCGAGGAACGACCCCTGCTCGGCATAAGGTTTCGTTACGTCGACCACAAGGTAGTCCGAAAGCAACAGCTCGGTCAGTGGGTGCGTCCCGCTATCGTCCGTCGGCCAGTCGACCTTGCCGTCGAGGCGGTCCCAGAAGGCCAGGTTTGCGTTCAGCCTAGCGCGGTATGCCCCCTGATAATCCGGCCTGAGATGGAAGCTGTCCTCCATGTTGTAAAGATCACGGATTTCGAGGTCGCGGTTCGTGGGGTCGAACTGCTTTGGCGACAGCATCATGTTGTGCACCTCGGGTCGACCGGCGCGCTCGAGCCGGACGCTGTGCTTGCCCCGGGTCAGCGTCTCAGAAACTACGCCGAACAGGCCCTCGCCGCCGAGTAGCCCGGCACAGTCGACTTCGACCACTATGCCGAGCACGTTCTTTCCGTCGAGGAAGATCGAGCCCGGGTCGGTGAAAGCCAGTTTTCCTGTAGCGATCGTCTTCAACGCGGCCGGCGCATCCATGATGAACGGGTCCCATCGCACACCGGCGAAAGCGCGAACACCGTGCCCTGCGCCGCCAGCCTCGTCGTTCACCCGGAACGTGACCATCTCGCCCGTTGGGACCGTGCACGTCCCGTCCTGCTCCGCCATTTGTCCCGTCGCCCCTTTGAAGGGCTCCGAAAATACACAATCGAATACGAGCTCCTGACCCCCTACGACGAACGGCACTGCAAGGGAGTGAGCATTAAACGTGAGCGGGTGCAAGCGGAACCTGTAGATCAGACCGTCTGAGAACAGCGCCGATGGGGGCGCCAGCGGGAGGGTGTTCACGACCAGCACAAGCCATCCCGGCCGCTCCGGGCTCGGGAAGGCATAGAAGTCGGTGATGTCCGCGATGGGCTGTGCTGCGGCTCGCGGCCCAGAGAGGTGATGAGACACGGTATTGGCTGGCCCGGTTCGTAAGAACGCAGGCCTAAGCGTCGCCCGCCTCGTCGAGCAACGGCTTGAGCGCCGCGTGCTGAAGCGCCTCGGCCGCGTCCGGGTTGTCCAGGACGCGCTGGAAGGCGTCGTTTACGCGCAGCGCCCTGCGGATCTGCTTGACCGTACCGGGATAGTTCCGGGCGTAGGCGGCCGTCGTCTCCTGGGCGGCGGATATGAACGACTTCAGCGCCGCCAGGTCGGGCAGGCCGTCGTACCCCTCAACGTGCCGGAAGGTGGCGTCGAAGAGCTGGAGCGTCGGCCCGGTATTGAAGAAGTCGACCATATACGCGTCCCAGGCACCGTCGAAACTGGTCGCGAACAACAAACGCGTGTCGTCGTCGAACAGCGCGAAACGGGCCTCGTGGATCGACGTGATCGGCATCTTGTAGTCGCCAGGCAGGTAGCCGGGCGTGCTCTGCAACTTCTCGAGCGCCTCGCGGAGGGCGGGGGCGTGGCCCGGCTTGATGCGGAAGAAAAGCGTGAACTCGGTGGTCGTGCCGACGCTTCTACCGGGTCGAGAGGGCTCTGTTGCGGAAATTGCCAAGGCTGTGCTCCTGTGCTCAGTTGGTTGTTGGGTGTGCCCATACGGCAGTGGGTGAGAGCGGGTGAAGAGCGAGTTTCAAGTGACGCCGAACTCCTGAGCGGTGACAAGATGATCGACCACCCAACGTCCGTCCTGGTCAAGCTCGATCGCGGCATTGACGGCAGCCCGCCCGAGCGCGTTTGCATAGGTGGGGAATGAAAAGGGGACCAGTGCGAGTTGCTCGACCGACATCTGCGCCGCCATCGCCGTGGCGGCGAGCTGCGCCAGCTCGACCGCCCGTTCGCCCACGATGTGGCAGCCCAGGACCGTGTGGAGGTCACGATCGATGACCAGCTTGCAGAACCCCGTCTCGCGTCCATCGATGATGGGCCTGGGCAACGATCCGAAAGGCTGCGTCGCTATGGCCACCGCATGTGCCTCGCGCGCTGCTGCCTCGGTCAGCCCGACTGATGCGTACTCTGGGTCGGTGAAGCTCCCGATCGGGCTCACCTGGTTGGGCAGCGCGATGTCCGCGTCGAGCACGGCATTTGTAGCGGCCACCAACCCCTCGCGGACTGCCTCGTGGACCACCATGGCACGTCCAGTGACATCGCCGGCGGCGAAGATGTGGGCCGTGGTGGTCCTCAGATGCCTGTCGACGTCGACGTACCCGCGCCGGTTAATTTCGACCCCGGCTCGATCGAGGTCCAGTCCGGTGGTCGCTGCCACCCATCCGACCGCGACCACAGCCACGGCGGAATCGACCGAGCTCTCGCCATGGCTTGTCGAGTGGACCATTCGAACCCCGGTCGGGCACTGCTCGAACCGCTCGATCGTCCCGGCGTCCTCGTCGACCTGGATGCCAGATGCCCTAAGGGAAGCACTGACCGCTTGGGAGAGCTCTTCATCCTCGCTCATCAAGATGCGCGGAGCAACCTCGACGAGCCGGACATGTGATCCGAACGCATTGAAGATCGAGGCCACCTGCACTCCTGTGGCGCCGCCTCCCAGCACGAGCAACGACGGCGGAACCGAGGTGAGCGCCCACGCGTCGCTGTGCGTCGCTGTGAGCTCGAACCCTGGAACGGCGAGCGGTCGCGCCGTTCCTCCAGTGCAGATGATGACCTTGTCCGCCTGAAGGCGGGGAGCGCCGTCGCTTTCGATGGTGTGGGCGTCGGCAAACCTCGCCGGTCCTGCTTGCTCGTATATCACGACACCGGCGCGCTCGAGATCGTCTCGCATCAGCGAACGCTTGCGCGCTTGCTCGGTCACGTCATGGACCCGATCGAGGAGCCGGCGATAGTCCAGTGACACTGAGCTCGCTTCGATCCCGTAGAGCGAAAACTGCCTCGCCTCGCGCATCAGTCGAGCGGCCTGTGCCAATGTGCGAACGGGGACCGGCCCGTCGTTCGCAGCCATCCCCCCGAAGTCATCGGCTGTCACTAACGTGGTCCTGGCTCCGAGCCGCGCCGCGCGCAACGCAGCAATCACCCCGGCGGGCCCCGCTCCGATTACTGCAACGTCCAGTGACTTGGGTGAAGATCCAGCGATGGGCTTACGATAGTCGCGGGGGGTCGGCGCCCGAGCAGGCGGCCTGTTGTTTTGGCCGTCAGATCGCAAGCGTTAGCGTCAACGCCGGTCACGTCGGTCCTCGCGTCGGTCTTGGCGACGGTTGACGCCGTGGGCGACGACGGCGGCGGTGCCTACAACTGCTGCGGTGCGGGCGACGGGGGCACCGATGACGCCTCGCCGGGCGGCGCGTACGGGTCGGAGTGGCACGTCAGTCTCCTTTTTCGTCGGCCTCGAGTGAGGCCAGGATGGCCTGGATCGGGATGCGCCCGTTGGCGATGAGCTGGCCGCCGGAGCGTCGGGCGGCGGTGGCAAAAGGAGCGGCCCAGCTGTTCTCCCAGACGAGTACGCCCGCCGTTGTCCCTGGTTCCATGGCTGCGGCGAGATTGGTGATGTCCTCTGCAGCGAGCAGGTCGGCGAGCTGGGCTTCTGCCGTTCGGAGATCGTCGAGTTGTTCAAGGTCCTCTATTTCCAGGGCCTCGACCGCCCCGTCGGCGTCCTTCACGAGGATGACGAGGTCGAGTAGACGAATGGTCCCCGAGTCCACCAGCTTGGCCAGTTCTGCGGCCATCTCGCCAGTGAAATGGGAGGCACCTGGTGGGAACTCGACGACCCGGTAGTCCACTGGACCTAGTTCATCAATATCAACGTCAGCCATCGCTCGTCCTTCCTGTTGCGCCTGTGTTCGAACTCCGCTGGTCGGCGCACATCTCAGCCGCCTCTGGGCATCTGACGGTGATGCAGCCCAATTCGTCCTGTGCGTGGCCGATGCAAGGCGCTGGTAGCTTCTTGCGGTCTAAGTTCACGGTGGCGGTCAGGCCAGGCCGACCAGGCCGCGCCCAGCGATGGCCCGGCTCAACAGCCCGGCCCGTCAGGCCGTCATGACCTGGATGACCTTCGAGGAGGTCTTCATGCCCCCCTCAGGGATGGCGGCGCGCACCTCCAGGATGCCGTTGTGGTAGCTGGCTTTGATGTCATCCTCGCTGACCCCCTCGGGCATAACAAACTCGCGAGCGAACGAGCCGTAACGAAACTCACTTCGGTAGCCGGGCTTGTCGGTCGTCTCGGGGTCTTCGTGGCGTTCAGCCCGGATGTGCAACGTATCGCGGGTGAGGCTCACTTCCACATCGGTGGTCGCGTCGATACCGGGAAGCTCCGCCCGAATTACGAGCTGACCGGCGTCCTGGAACTCTTCGACTCGCATCCAGGCGCTGTGCTCACGGTCCCAATCGGCCTCCGCAGCGGCCATCTCCGCGGCTACCTTGTCGACTTCGGCGATATCTTCGTCGCTCACCGTGTGCACCTCCGTTTGCCCTCCCAGTTCGGTGAGCTTCCCGGACACCTCCGCTGCCTGACCACCGGCCACGAGGACACCGACAGCCGCCTTGCCGTTGGCCAGGTCAGCGGTCAGCCGGTCGCGGTCGTTCCCCCCAAGGCCGAGGTTCTTGTGATGGAGGGCACCGAGGACGCCGCCTGCGACGGCCCCGGCGAGCAGGCTAGGTGGGACGAAGACGGCCAAGATAACGCCAATCCCGGCGCCCTTGCCGACGCTGCGCCGGCCGAGCTTGTGCGTCTTGACCTTGCCCTTCTTGTCGAGGACGAGGACGCCGATCGCGTTCAGCTTGATATCGCCGTCCGCCTTATCCCAGGACTTCAGGGACGTGACCGCCGCATCGGCGGCCGCCTCGTCTGGGAAAATCGCCAGTACAACCTGCTTGTCGCTCATTTCAGTGGCTCCTAACCAAATAGCGGCTTCAGCCTCATGTGCCCCTGGGATAGAGGCAACACTTTGAATTGTCCCTCCCCCCAGGGCGGGGCCGACCCACCCTGTTGCGGGTGGACTTTGGGACGACCTGCGAGCTAGGGCGAGCGTGTTCAGCTCCGTCTAACAGGGGTCCGCGCAGCGCCCGGGTCCCCTGGTTCTCTTGGCCGTTGTGTATCTGGAAAGCTCGCACTGAGGGTCGAAAGAGGAGCCGGCCCTCGTTCAGTGCGGGTCGACGGCCTGGGCATCGTTGGCGAGCTGATGAGGATACCGGGGGTTCTTCCCGAGTAGACGAGCGGGCCTCCCCACGCAATCCCGCTAGCGAGGACCACACCGGGTCGACGAGAACTGTTGTGCCAGTGTTGTTCACCTCGTGTCTTCGAGTGGGGACCAGATGCAAACAATGGAGCGATAACCGACGCCGGGCGGCGCCCTGTGAACTCTTACTGAACATAATGCCCCTCGGTGCCGGCCACCCTCGACCGTCGTCCACAACGGGCGACGAAAAGAAAGAGTGCGACACGATGCCGCTTAAGAAGCCCGGAAAGAACGGGGCCAGCCGAGTCACATTCACCCTCCCTCGCGCCGTCCAGGCCGAGTCCATATCCATCTGCGGAGAATTCAACGACTGGTCGACAACGTCTCACCCGCTCAAGAAGTACAAGGACGGCCGCTTCGGCGTGACCGTCGACCTACCTCAAGGCCGGAATTATCGGTACCGATATCCCATCGACGGCTGTCGATGGGAAAACGACTGGCGGGCCGACGGCTACGTCGGTAACGGGTTCGGCAGTGAGGACTCCCTGGTCCGCTTATGACTGTCGCTCGCTCTATGCCCTGTCTGCCGTCCGGGGTACATCACCAGCTACAACGAGGCCCGGACCGTCCCGGTGTAGCAGCGGCTCGAAGGTCATGGTCCCCGCGCTGGCCCTTGCGTCTGGGTTGTTCTCGACAGGCTTGTCCACCCAGGTCTGCGGACCTCGTGGCCCAGGTCGTCGGTGACGTGGCACCATACCTCGCGCCCCATGCGCTCGGCCCCGGTCATCTAATTGGAGATGGCGTTGACCTCGGCAAACACGGCATTTGCCTGTGCTGCCACCAGGCTGACCGGGGTTCCCTCGGCGTTCCAGTCAGCCATGCTCACGTCCCACCCGATGCGGGCTTCGTAGGCCAGGTAATTGTGCCAATGGACCGCGGATCCGGGCGGGACGCGATACCAACCCTTAGCCGCTCTTGTCCATAGGACTTCCAGCGAGCACTTTGGCTGGGCCCGGGGGGGACGATCTGCAGCGCTCGGTTAGTCCATATACCTGTCACAAGTCCTAACTTATGTTGCCTTCACCATCCGCTCATGTCCCCCTTCCTGTCTGACTATAGCGTTACATCATGGCTAACGAGCCCGTATGTGGCGACGCGCGAGCCGCCCGGCACGTAGTTGCTGGCAAGAAAGAGAGGTCGGCGACATGACCGGCCCGCAAATTCGGGACATTTTGAGCAGGGTGCCGGACCTGGAAATCGCACCGGAAGATTACGGCGACCTCGACGCGGAACAGCTCGTTTTTCAGCAGCGCGCCCAGCAGTGGGCCGACCGGGGCACTGTCCGAGACCACAGCAAGCGGGCCAGCCAAGGTCCAGTTCTGCTTCAAGACCAGCCTACAGAAGGCAGGCTGTCGGAGGACAGTCAGCAAGCAGATGGCCTGTCCGTAAGGGAGAAAGGGGACCTAGCAAATGACTGAGACTGAGATTGAGCAGCAGATATGGTCGGAAATGAAAGCGGCCGAACGCGACCTTATGAACCGTGAAGCGGCCGAGTGGAACGAGCGTCTTGAGCGTGAGGCAAACTGATGCGACCGGTTCGCAATGATCGGCGGGCTCGCGTTCAACGCCCGGCTGAACATGGTATGCCCGCTGTGGCTACTGGAGGCGGAGGCGGCGCCACGCCGAGGTGCGGCCAATGACCTGGAGTACCCAAAGTGGCCCACTGACCCACACATCGACCCGCCGCATCAGGTGGAGGTTTAGTAATGGCTGAGTTTGTGCAAAAGGAAAAGCGGCGCTCCGGGCGCAAGACGCAAGAGGTGCTGGTGACTACCGTCGACCCGGAGATTCGGGAGCGAGGCGACGAGATAAAGTCGGAGCTTGACGAGCTGCTCGATGAGATCGAAGACATCCTGGCCGACAACGCCGAGGAACTGGTGAGCACGTTCATACAGCGGGGAGGACAGTGACGTCCTAAGATTGCCTCGGAACCGTTCCTCACGGACGAGGCGTCATCACGGCCCGCACTCCTCTTATAGGGGTCCCGCGTCGTGCGAGGTCCGCTATTTGTTTCAGTCCCTCCTAGCTGTCGTCCCTGCGGATGCTGTGCTCGCGAGGCCAGATTAGCCTCTATGTCGTTTTTGATCTTCTCTAGTTCTCTTCCGCGGTGGCCCGGGCATTCCTGGTAGGTGCAGACATCCTGCCACCATTGAGCCAACGGTAGGCCATTCCGCGTGTGACGCCTAGTGTCCTGTCGGATTGAAGCACTTAGCTTCCTTGGTTGATTGCCGCGCAGTAACCAGCGAGCCTCTCGAGGATTTGCTCGGCCGTCTTGTGCCAGACGAACGGCTTGGGGTCTTGGTTCCAGACCTCTACCCAAGCTTTGATATCAGCGGACAGTTCTTTCACGCTGCGATGAGCTGAACGCTGGAGTTTTTTGGTGGTCAGAGCGGAAAACCACCGTTCGACCATGTTCATCCACGAGCCGTAGGTCGGTGTGAAATGTAGGTGGAAGCGACGGTGGCGCAAGAGCCAGTTCTTCACTTTGGGGGCCTTATGGGCCGAAAGGTTGTCCAAAATGATGTGAACGTCGAGGCCCTTGGGTACGTTGCGGTCGATAAGGCCTAAAAAGGCAACAAAGTCCTCGCTGGTGTGCCTGGCCCTGATGTCGGTGAGCACGGTCCCGGTGGCCACGTCTAAGGCGGCAAAAAGGTCGCGGGTCCCGTTGCGTTGGTAGTCGTGGGTAGCCCTAGCCGGCGTGGTGGGGAGCAAGGGCAGGGTGGGAGCGGTGCGGTTCAACGCCTGGATCTGGGGCTTTTCGTCTACCGCGAACACCGCCGCCGCCACCGGGGGGCTCATGTACAGCCCGACCAGGTCACGGACCTTCTCGACCAAGTCAGGGTCAGGAGAGACCTTGAAACTGTCCTCCCGCCACGGTTTGAGCCCGAACGCCTTCCAGAATCTCGGCCACCGTGTCGTGGCTGATACCGTGCTTTTTGGCCAGGCCCCGGGTGGACCAGTGGGTGGCGTCGGGCGGGGCGGACTCCAATGTGTCGACCAGGACCGCCTCGATCACGTCATCGCCGACAGTGCGGGCCGCGCCCGGCCGAGGGGCGTCGCTGAGCCCCTCCAGGCGATCTGCAGCAAAGCGGTGCCGCCACTTGGACACCGTGACCGGGTGCACCTTCAGCTCAGCAGCGACCTCGGTATCAGTACGCCCTTCGGCCGAGGCCAGCACGATCCGCGAACGCAGCGCCAGCACCTGGGCTGAGCTGGGGCGCCGCGCCCAGCGCTGCAGTGTTTGGCGCTCGTTGTCGGTGAGGGTTACCCGTGTTGTGGGGCGGCCAAAGCGTGCCATGCAGAACTCCTTCTGTCCGGTTCTACCTGGCAGAACGCGCCCCGGCAAGGATTAATTCCCCCTTCGATTACTTTCTTTGCGCTTCAACCCGACAGGACACTAGGCGCCTTTCGAACGCCACTTGAGACCCTGCTTCCTCGATGCCGTCGTATACCCACTCAGTAAGCCGCGACGGATTTGGCGTTTTCGTGCGCTGTCGCCGCGCCGGCGCCACAATCCGAGAGGTCCGTGCCCGGCGAAGGCTCTGGTTTGGTCAGGCCGATGGCCTCAGGGCCGGGGCTGGGCTCCGAGCGGGCTGAGGGCTGGCCCCTCTGGCCTGCGCTGCCGCCACCGCCGCCATTGCCCCCGGTTGCCGCCCACCTTCGCCGCAAACTGCGCTACTGGTGCCGATGATCGCCCGGCTGCTGGGCGACCCGGGCCTGACTGGTCTGGACGACCTGGAGCTTGCGACTGACGCGACTCGCTGTTGCATTTTTAGAAAACGCGGTCGTCGCGCCTTCGGGTAGGCCAGGCTGGAAGCCTTTCTGAGAATGTGCCCACATACCTCAGACATATGTCTCCCTATGACGAGATACATAAATAGTAATCCGTTACAGTCGAACGACTTGGGTCGGTAAATCGTCGCCCACGTCGCATGGCTGACCCAAGCGCCTGAAAGGACCTACGAGTGATAAAAGTCACCTGGTCGCCGTCGCTTTGCGGGCGGTCGTCTGGCGCTGCCGCCAGGCCAGTGTCGGCACAGGGCCGTCCCGCGCCACACACACCGGCGGTCCCTCGTGTCGCCGGCATGTACCTGGATAAGGCTGAGGCCAGCTCGAGCCGGGACCACTTCACGTACACGGTCTCACGGGACGGCTACTTCGGCATCCTCGTCCCGGCCAACTGGCAGGTCTGCGCCCGGCGGCGCGCCGCCGCCTACCACGTGCATCTCTCAGTACAGCACTGGGCCTGCACCCCGAACGGCTGATTACGCGGCACTCACAAGGTGCGCAATTTGGCGACATTGGTCCTGTCCCTGGTGGACTGCGAGCTACTTACCTCCCTTGCTCGCAAATTCGGAGCCCAGTACCTGGACTATCGGCGAGCGGGGCGCGCTTTAATCCGACGACTCAACCTGTGGACGGCGGGAGCGCCGTCCACGGAACGATGAGAAGGCCGTTCGCCAGCTAGGAGATGGGGAACGCCCGAAGGCTAAGAGCCTAGGCGTAGGGGAAAACGACGGCGAGGCCGCCGGTATCGGGCGCCGGGATTGCCGGGGTGCCCCCATAGCCGGTATTGGCCAGCTGCGTCGTCGTCTTGAACGGGTACAGCTCACCCACGTAGCTGACGTACACGGGGCCAGCCACACTGAGCACGACACCATTAGCCATGGGGGCGCCGGTGTCGGCCGAGGACACCGAGCCTTGAAGCTCCACAGACGAATTGCTCTTCCTGATCTCTTGCAGCGCGGCCGGCGTCGGGATGCCGAACGCGCGGCCCCCGGCGAACGTGTAGAGCGTGCCGGACGAGTCGACGATGGCCCCGTCGGCCTTGGTGACCAGGGCGGTCAGGGTGTTGCCGGCGTTCGAACCGACCGTGAGGCCGCCCAGGTTCGGCACCGTGATGACGTTGGCCCCGTTATAGCCGTCGCGTAAGAACTGGGTCGGGGTGGCGAAGGGGTGCAGCTCGCCGTCAGAGCCGACGACGTAGATGGTGACGTTGCCGTTCACCGGCTGGGTGAACAGGGTCACGCCGGGGCGTGGGGCCACCGAAGTCGGCGCAGGGGTCCCAACGGGTTCGGCGACAACTATTTTGGCAGGGTCCACTTTCTGTACGGCTGCCAGCTCGCTGGCCGAGGCCAGGAAGGCACGCCCGCCGGCAAAGACGTAGTGGTCAGCCCCGAAGGTGACGATCGCCGCATTGGGGTAGCTCACGCCGGCGGGAGGGAAAGGCGGCATGACCGGCGGGAGCGCCTCATAGGTGAACTGGTCGGCCGCCGTAGTGAGACTGGTCCCGCCGGGGGTGGTGACGGTGACATCCACCGTCCCGGCCGCCCGGGCCGGGGACACCGCAAGAACCTCGGTGGCGCTGACCACGGTGAAACTGGTGGCCGCCGTGGTCCGGAAGGCCACCTCGGTGGCCCCGGTCAGGTCGGTGCCGGTGATCGTCACTGTGGTGCCGCCGGCCACCGGTCCCGCCGTCGGGGAGATGGCCGTGACCGTCGGGCGCGCCGCATAGGTGAACTGGTCGGCCGCCGTAGTGAGACTGGTCCCGCCGGGGGTGGTGACGGTGACATCCACCGTCCCGGCCGCCCGGGCCGGGGTAACCGCGGTGACCTCGGTGGCGCTGACCACGGTGAAACTGGTGGCCGCCGTGGTCCGGAAGGCCACCTCGGTGGCCCCGGTCAGGTCGGTGCCGGTGATCGTCACTGTGGTGCCGCCGGCCACCGGTCCCGCCGTCGGGGAGATGGCCGTGACCGTCGGGCGCGCCGCATAGGTGAACTGGTCGGCCGCCGTAGTGAGACTGGTCCCGCCGGGGGTGGTGACGGTGACATCCACCGTCCCGGCCGCCCGGGCCGGGGAAACCGCGGTGACCTCGGTGGCGCTGACCACGGTGAAACTGGTGGCCGCCGTGGTCCGGAAGGCCACCTCGGTGGCCCCGGTCAGGTCGGTGCCGGTGATCGTCACTGTGGTGCCGCCGGCCGGCGGTCCCGCCGTCGGGGAGATGGCCGTGACCGTCGGGCGCGCCGCATAGGTGAACTGGTCGGCCGCCGTAGTGAGACTGGTCCCGCCGGGGGTGGTGACGGTGACATCCACCGTCCCGGCCGCCCGGGCCGGGGAAACCGCGGTGACCTCGGTGGCGCTGACCACGGTGAAACTGGTGGCCGCCGTGGTCCGGAAGGCCACCTCGGTGGCCCCGGTCAGGTCGGTGCCGGTGATCGTCACTGTGGTGCCGCCGGCTGGCGGTCCCGCCGTCGGGGAGATGGCCGTGACCGCCGGGCGCGCCGCATAGGTGAACTGGTCGGCCGCCGTAGTGAGACTGGTCCCGCCGGGGGTGGTGACGGTGACATCCACCGTCCCGGCCGCCCGGGCCGGGGTAACCGCGGTGACCTCGGTGGCGCTGACCACGGTGAAACTGGTGGCCGCCGTGTTCCGGAAGGCCACCTCGGTGGCCCCGGTCAGGTCGGTGCCGGTGATCGTCACTGTGGTGCCGCCGGCCGGCGGTCCCGCCGCCGGGGAGATCGCCGTGACCGTCGGGCGCGCGGTGGCCCCCATGGCCACCGGGCTCAGGACCAACAAGGCGAGCACCGTGCTCAGCACCCCCACCAGACCGGCCCAGCGACTACACCGCATTTGCCCCTCGCTTACGAGTTCTGGTTGACCGCTGCTTCAGACTGTTGCCTGCGAACGAAACGATCGCACCGTGACCGAAGGCGCTACGTAGCGTACGGACGACGCTACCTGATGGGTCGACAGGGCACAAACATCGGGCTGGTTCAAACGCCCGTCGGCACGGCAACTGCGGACGTAGCGGACCAGTTCAGCCGTCTCCGCGCAAAGCTCGGAGCATTACATCGGGCCCGGATGCGCCGGCTGGACGGCAGCATCGCAGTTGAAGGCAGAGCCCCGGACTTCCTCGCAGTGATTCCTCGATGGTCATGTCTGTTGGGTGTCCCGCGGACCTGTGACCGCAGGCACTCTCGTTCCCGATGAGCTGGCGCCTTGCTGTGTGCAGGGCTCAACCCCAGAGATGCGTGCTTTGAGTTCGAGTACCACGGAGGCGTTCATCTGGTCGCCCACCGAGCGGTTCATCGGCCCGCTTGCCTTCGTCGGCGGGCGCGGGCATCGTGGCACGTAAGCTGCGGAGCTCCCCGTTCGATATGCCAAGCTGTTCGGCCACCTCCCCAAGCTGTAGGCCGGAGCCGAGGAAGCCCTCTACCGCCGCTGCCTGGACGGCATGAGCGTCGGCTTGGGCTCGCTCCCAGGCGTCTTTGGTCTCGGCAACCCGGGCCACGGCCCCAGAGAACAAACGCGCCGCGGCAGTACGGCTCGCCAAGCGCTCCTTCGTGGCCGCCGCCTTTTGGGCAGCGAGCTCCCGGAGGCCGGTTACGGCGTCGGCCGGGTGGGCGCCGAGCGCGTAGCCGGTGTGCGCCTGTCACCGGAGGAAGAGGCTTGGATTGTGCCCCGGGCGGCGGCCGAGGGCCTGTCGGTACAACGGTTCCTGGCCGAGTCGGCGCTGCCCGAAGCCCGTCCCTCCCTCCTCGTCCGGCGCGCCCTGTGCCGCGAGTTCCTGGCAGTGGCGAGAGACCTTCACGGGGCCTGTGTGAACTTGAACCAGCTGACACACATTGCGCATGTGAGGCGCGATGTGCCGAGTGGGGCCGACGAGGTCATGGCCGAAGTGCGGGCTGGAGGCCGGCGCATTGTCGAACTGGCGGCGCTCCTCAGCGCCCGTGGAGGGGGGCCGCCGGGAGGGGGGAGGCGTGATCGCGAAAGTGACGCGAGGCCAGCAGCCGACGGCTCACATACAGTCGCACTGCACCACTAACGGCACAAATGCGGCGCTAGATAACTCGCACATTCTTGTGCCCAAGGAGTATATGCAAAACTCGTTCGGCTAAATCGCACATAATCGCCGGTTATCGGGCATTGACCACGGCGTCGGCTAGCACTCTGGTCCACAGCAATCTGTCTGGCGAGAGGACCCGCCCCCAGGCGGGGGTTGCATTTTGCTCTTTGATATGACCACAACGGCGGGCGCTGACTGCGCCTCCGTAGTCCACCATGGGCAGCCGACGTTCGCGGCACCTTTGACCGGACCGATCCACCTCTTGATGATCGGGGCCGCGTAACCTCGCAGCGTGGCTGACGTAGCCCTATGGACAGCCGTGGCCGCTGCGGCCGGTGCCGTGGCGGCGAGCGGTATCACGGCATTCGTCACCTACAAGCTCACGAACCGGCAGATCGAAAACGCCCAGGACGAGGGAGAAAAGCAACGCCAGCACGAGCTAGAACTCGCGAAAGACGACCGCAACCAGGAGCGCCTGGCGAAGGCGTACCTGGTCCTCACCCAGTATGTCCAGTACCACAGCCAATTGGCCCGAGAGACGACGATTCGGGCGCAGTCAGACACCGGCGGACCTATGCCGCCCCCAGACATTGACGACAGCGCGCAAGCCACTGCAAGCCTCATGGCGAGCGGCGAGGTAGGTGGCCTCCTGCAAACTTTTGATGCGTGTCTTCACGACTTCCAGATGAAGTGGAACGCCTACATGGTTGCCAATCAGCGAGACGATGTCCGCCATGCTCAGATCCGCAGGGACTCGGCTGTCGAAGAAAACGAGGCACTACAAGGAGTAGGTGACGACCTTATAGAGAAGATGCGCGAGGAACTTGGGGCGGTGGGCCGACTGCTTCGCACAGTTGGCTAGCCGGAACCGACATTCCGCGGATGTCCTCGTCCGACGGAAAAATGCCCAACCGACGTCTCAGCCGCCGGCTGGGCTAGCTCATATATAGATGCCTTGTAACAACCAACGCCTACTGAGCGGCCGCTTAAGCGACCAGCGCAACTCGACGTCTGTCACCGCAGTTGCCATGCTGGCTGGGGTGCTGGCTTTCGTGGGCAATGTGCAGGTAGCGTGCGCAAGCCCACCGCCGTCCGGCCCGCACGTGCTCGCCACCTTCAACTGGCCACGTAGCCGACAGCGGGGACGAGTTCGATTACGCCTTCACGGTCCCGGCGGGCGACCGCTACGAAGTAGTCTGGTCGCACAAGGGCTACGGCGGTTCTCGGGGAATCGGGGCTATCAACTTTTTCGTTTGGTCGGTCGGCCCCTACCGCCCCAACTTTGCATACACAGCACCCTGCAATGCTCGTGGTATGTTTTGCGGCGCCGACGCTAGCCCAAGCTCCGCTACAGGTGTCCAGACCGTGTTCACAGACGGCAGTGGACATTTCGCGTTTGCCGTCGGAGGGACCGAAACGCAATGGCGACGATGAAAGTCCTCGTCGAGCCCGTGCCGCGTCCGGTCATCTATTCGCTCAAGGGCAACGGGCCTGACGATACGAATATGTTCACCGTCCCGGCCTCGGCGCCCTGGTGGCAGGTCAACTGGTCGTACAACTGCCACCCATCGGGTTCCACGAGCATTTTTGATTGGGCGGTGAACACGCCCACGGGCGCCGACTACAACGACAGCGGGCCAAACCAACTGGGATGGGGTTTCACCGCCGCCGAGCGCTATGCGGACCACGGCACCTTTTACCTCGACATAAACACCGACCCTGGGTGTGTGTGGTCGGTGCAGGGGTTTCTGGTATCGGCCGATTCGGTGCTTCTGTGCAATAAACACCCGAAACTGTCTCATGAATACGGATCCACCAATTATGCATTCCTTGACCGGACAGGCAAGTATGTCGGATCCCGTTATCCGGCCTCGGCGGCCAGCAACCGCAAACAATCCACGCCGCAGGACACTCCAGACGGGGAACCCGGGGGAAGCCGCACCCAGCAGTCCTGCGATCAGCGGCGAACGACAGCCTGATCGGCGATAAAACCGTTGACGGGGTTGAACTCGTAGTTGCGCAGCCCGCTGGAGATGATGTCCACTTCGTTCAGGTCGACTGTCGTGACCCATTCCGCCTGGTCGGTGAGCTGGTGGTCGACCTTGGTCCACATGGCGGCCGCTTGCGCCGGGCTCTGAAGTTCGAGCAGCGTCGCCTCGGTCATCTCTTGGTCGATGGCCGGGTTGCAGTAGTAACCGTTGCTGGAACCGCCGTTGCAAGCGAAAAACGGCGGTAAAAAGCCCGAAGGGGCGGGATAATCGGGAGACCAGTCGCCGTCGACCGAGATCTGGAACGTTGGCCACATGGAGTGCTTGATCAACCCGAACGAGATCATATGAAGGCGCGCCCGGTAACCCAGAGAACGGAGTACCTGGGTAATGTAGGCGGCCTCTTGAGGTGGTACTGCTCCCTCGTCCGGTGATCCCCAGACAGTCACAACGTCACCCTTAGTGCCGGACTCGTCGACCAGCTTCCTGGCTAGGGCCAGGTCAGGCGCCGTCCAGGCCCCGTTAGGCGTCGGGTGCACGGTGTACGGGCAGTACCGCTGGTATCCGAGCAGACCGGGCAAGAGGGGCTGACAAGTGGGCGTGGCTACCGTCGGCCCTCCGTACATCTCGACGATTTTGCCCCGGTCTATGGCGTAGTTGAGGGCCCTTCGCGCCAACAGGCTGTTGAACGGGGGCACGCGGGTGTTGAGGGGGATGAACTCGACCACAAACGACGGGTTCGAGCGCACCTCAGAGGGGTCCTCAACTTCGAGAGCGTGCAGCTTTGCCGGCGGGATAGAGTCCCATGTCCAGTCGCCCTTGCCCTGCGCGATCTGGCTCTCCACGTCCTGCTCGGAGGGGAGGATGCGCCAGATGATCTCATTAGGGTTGCCTTGGGGCTGGGCGGCGTGCGACCACTCGTGAAAGTACGGGTTCCGGTCGAAGACCACCTCCGCCGGTGAAGCGCTAACTATGCGGTAGGGGCCTGTACCGGGGACCGGCGTCAGCCCCGTGTCGCGGTCAGGAGTAGCCGGCGGCACAGGCGCAGCGTATGTCTCCGGCGTGAGCTTTTCGAGGAAGTCGGGGTCGGAGGCCGTGAGATGGAAAACGACGAGGCCGGCTTGGTCGTTGATGACCACGCCCTCGGACAGGTTGCAGTTGCCCGGGTGGGCCTGGCAGGCCCCGGCGCCGACCAGGCCACTGAAAAAGCTGGTTGCCGGGGAACCTAGGGCGAAAAGGCGCTCCAGCGCGTACCGGAAATCGCTGGCCTTGACCGGGTCGCCGTTGGAGTAACGGATGCCGGGGCGGAGCCGGAAACTGTACGTGCGGCCGCCGTCGGTGGGCGCCGGGACCTGGAGCGCGAGGTCGGGTACCAGCCTCAGCCCATCGGGGCCTGGCGCCGCCTCGTAGGTGACCAACGTGTCATAGGCCAGACGCTCGAAGCTCAGTGGCTCCATCCCGCCGTTCATCGCCGGGTCGACCGTGTTAAGGCCCTGCGTGCTTACAAGCACCAGCGTCCCGCCTCTGTCCCCCCCCAGCGGGGGCGGACGCCGCTACCCAAACCCCGCCGGGGCTGGAGGCCAACGCGACTGGGTTGTCGCCGACGTCAATGGTGCCGACGACAGCCAAGCGCTGGGGGCTAATGCGCGAGACCGTCCCCGAGTACTGGTTGGCTACCCAGATGGCGCCATGGCAATCGAACCAGGTTGGGCCGGGAGCACGACCCGGTTCGTAGCATCACCGGACCGCACCGAGATGGCTTCGAGCACGTTCCCGTCCACGCCTACGGCCGGTGCCGCTTTGGGCCCGATGGTTGCCACAACGGTTGCGACAACCGCGGTGGCACAGGCGACAGCCACCGGGACGGCCGACCTGATACGCAGGCGGCGCAGGCAACCTGGGCTGCCCCAGGCCCCATCTGCAACGCGAGGTCCCGGTGCACCGGCGACGTCGTCCATCGGTGGCAAACCCTTGACGGCGAGCGGGGCGCTGGGCCTAGGTGGGTCCAGCTCTGGCGCCTGGAGGAGGATAGCTCGTTCGAGCTCGCGCAGGTCGCGGCTCGGCTCGAGACCGAGATCCTCAGCTAGCCGGGCCGAGCTCTTTGGAACGCGGCCAACGCGTCCGCCTGGCGCCCGCAGCGGTAGAGGGCGATCATGAGCTGGGCGTGGCACCGCTCTCGGTACGGCTCGGCGTTGACGGTGCGCTCGAGATCGGAGACGACCTCGCGGTGTTGGCCGAGGACGAGCCGTGCATCTATCAAGCGCTCGAAGGCGGCCAAGCGGTCGTTTTCCAGCCGCCGCGCTGTGATAGGTGCGAACGCAGAGTCCTGGACGTCGGCGAGGGCCGGCCCGCGCCACAGCGCCAGCGCGGCCGATAGTAAACCCGTGGCGGCCACGTGGTCACCACGATCGAGCGCCGCTTTGGCCAGGGCATCAAGCTCGCCAAACCTGAGAGCATCCACCCGTTCCGGAGAGACGTTGAACCGATAGCCGGATCCACCGTAGAAAAGGACACCCGGCCTGTCCTCAACCCGAAGCACCCGTCTGAGCCTGGAAACATAGTTCTCGACCGTGTGGGCGGAAGAACTTGGAGGCGACCCACCCCACAGGTCCTCAACGAGTTCGTTCATCGTAACGACGTGGCCAGCGTGCAGCGCCAAGTCAACCAGCAGAGCTCTTTGGCGCGGCCCACCCAAAGCGCGCGATGTGCCATCGATAATGACTTCTGTCGGGCCCAGCAGCTTGATGTCCACGGGCTCCTCCAGGCGCGAAGCAATTGCTACTGCAGGCCTATCGCCAACCCTAACAAAACTGCGCCGCCACCTGGATTGCGAGCGTTTTGCGATCGGGCTTGGAGCGCCACTTCCTAGTTTCGTCTTGCGATCCGCTCGACCGAAAACACCTCGGAGGACGACCATACCCAGTCCCCGGCCCACTGGCCGGCGCACACAACGAGAGTGAGCCCGACAATGCCCGACACCCGCAATAAAGACGCGTCAATTCGCCTCCCAAAACAGCCTCGTCGGCAGTTCGCCGGGCGCGCCCGTACCATTCCTGGGGCGCGACTCGCCGCCTCGTTCGCGATTGCGGCTGTTTGCTGTGTCGTGCCTATCTCCGCCTCGGCCGCGCCCCCTGCCGGCGCCTCACCGCCCCCTGGCGGCGCCTCACCGCTCCCGGCCCGAGTGGCGGACACACACCGGCACCTCTCGGTCCCGTGGGCGCCAGTCGGGGTACCCGGGAACCACGGGCCGGTTCCCGGCCTTGGTTCCGGGTCTCTGGGCACCGCCCAGGTGAGTACGGCGCCGACGGGCATCGGGCCCTCCGAGCTGGCCCTCGACCCGGCCACGCACACGGTCTACGTCACCAACGGCTACAACGACAACGGCCCCGTTGGCGACGGGGACACGGTGTCGGTCATCGATACCCGCCGCTGTCAGGCGCAGGATATATCACGCTGCCATGGGCCGTGGCCGACAATCACGGTGGGCAGCTTGCCCAGTTCGATTGCGGTGGACGAGGCCACTGGCACGGTCTACGTCACGAACTGGGGCGACAACACCGTCTCGGTGTTCGACGGCGCCACGTGCAACGCCATGAAGACGTCGGGATGCGCGCAGCAACCGGCCACAGTCCCCGTCGGGTTGGGCCGATCGGCATCTATGTCGACGACGCCAACCACACTGTCTACGTCCCTAACCAGGACAACGGGAACGGCCCCGCCACGGTCTCGATGATCGATAGCGCTACCTGCAACGCCGCTGACCTGGCTACCTGCCCGACCACCGAGCCACCCACGGTCAACGTGGGAAGCCCTGCCTCTGCCGTCGTCGCTGACGACGCGACCCATACCGTCTACGTGGCCACCTTTGCTGCCATCTCGGTGTTCGACGCGAATACCTGCAACGCCACCGTGCAGTCGGGCTGCGTCAGTTCCGATATCGCCACCCTCTACAACGGCGACACCTTTAGCGGGCCGAACGGCTTCGAGATCGACCCCGCCAACGACACTCTCTACACGGCCAACTATGACGACACGGTCTCGGCCTGGGACCTGAGCGACTGCAATGCCAGCGACTTGGCCGCATGCGCCAGCGCGCCGTATGGCACCGTCTTGGCGTTCCCGTACTTACAAAGCCTAAACGCGTTGTTCGTGGCGGTGGACGTCCCGCTCCACAGCGTCTACGTCACATACCAAGAGGACGACGCGGTCGCCGTGATAGACACCAACGTCTGCAACGGGAACAACCTGACTGCTTGTGGCACACTGCACCCGCCCCTGGCCCGCACCGGCGCCGGCCCCAGGGCGTAGTGCTCGACCCCCAGACCCAGACCCTCTACGTCGCCAACGAGATCGACAACGACGTCTCGGTGATCGGCGCTTCCAGCTGCAACGCCACAGTCACGCACGGGTGCAGCCAGGACCCGACAACCGTTCCTGTGGGCTGGCCGGACATCTTCAGTACCGATGCGTTGGCCGCTGACAATGCGGTAGGAACCGCTTATGACATCACAGGTGACGCTGTGGCCATGGTCAATACCCGGACTTGCAATAGCCGAGAACCGTCCGGTTGTGCGACAGCACCGCCGGAGTTCACGGCAGGCAGCTACCCGAGCGGGGTAGCGGTCGACCCTCTAACCCACACCGTTTTCGTGGCGAACAACGGCTCAGGCGGCTCGGGCAGCGTGTCGGTGGTCAATGCCGACACCTGCAATGCCACCGACCAGGGCGGGTGTAGCGAGTTGCAGACGCTCGCGGTCCCGGGTGGAAATGCCGACGTGGTGGCCGTGGATGTCGCCACCGGAACCCTCTACGTCGGCACCGAGACCGCCAGCGGGCCTGACCTGGTCTCGGTCTTCAACGCGTCCACATGTGATGCCATCAACACCGCAGGCTGTGGCCAGGTCCCCGGCTCCATCGCGTTCGGCAGCTCCGGTGGTGCGCCGGGCGACTCTGAGCCGAACATCGCCGTCGATCAAGTCACGAACACTATTTACGCCACCGATACCTATGACTTCTCCACTACATGGAGCAGTCCCGGGCTCTACATGATCAACGGCGCCAATTGCGACGCCGCCCATATGAGTTGTGGCCAGGCCCCCGTGCTCATGCCCCTCGGCCTCAGCTCAACTAGCGCCACGGGGCCCGGGACAGCGCCCTGGGGGGTTGCGGTCGACGAGGCCACCGACACCGTGTACGTGGCCTTGTTATCTGGTGGCGACTACGCCGCCGACGTCGCTGTTGTCAACGGCTCCAGCTGCAATGGCTATACCACCAGTGGGTGCAACCAGGTCGCAACCCAGGTCCCCGTCGGCCACAACGCCATCGGGATAACCCTCGATCCTTTTACCAATGACGTCTATACAGCCAACTTTCAAGACGCCAGCGTTTCGGTGATCTCCGGAACCATCTGCAACGGGTTGGTGACGACAGGATGTGACCAGCCGACAGACAAGCTACCGGCCGATTTCGGCCCGGCGTCGATCGTGGCCGACCCCGCGGTGGGCAGCCTCTATGTGGCTGGCTGGTTCGACCTCTCGGTGCTACCCCTGGCCCCGTAGCCCTATCTCCGTCCTAGCCGGGCGCACCCCGCCTCACCTGACGGCAAAGATCTTTGTGAATGCTTCCCACTCAGCCCAGCATTTCAGCACGCAACCACGATGGAACGGAGCACAAGTCGATAGCCGGTCCTCCTTCTATCCACACGGGAGAGCGGCGAGCAACCTGCCGGCGATCCCAACGTGACGATGTCGGTGGGTTGTCCCGGAGAGCTGCGGCACCGAACACCCCCATACCAGCCACATCCCTTGCTTCGACCGCCTCGCGAACTAACGGATTGGAGTAGTCATGTTTCTTAGACCATCAGTCGCGCTCATCTGCCTCGCCGGTCTCGGAGCCGCCCCGGCTGTGGCGGCGTCCGCCTCGCCCGCACTGCTCAAGGTCATCTCGTCCCTGGACGGAAAGACGGTTCTCCCGCACCGTATATTTTGGCTGGCCTTCATGAGCATCCCGCAAGCTCAGATCAGCCAGGTCGACTACCTGATCGACGGCAAACTGTGCTGGGTTGGAACCGGTAATCCCTCCACATACCCAGGCACCTCTTCCTACTATTCTACCTACAGCGATAGCGGTGGGTACCTGGTCACCTCGTGGCTGACACCGGGCCTCCACAAGTTCACGGTCCGCGTCGTGGCCCTGAACGGGCAAACCGGGAGCGATACGGTAGTTGCCCGCGTCCTTCCGGCACCCGTCCCGCCGGCCGCGCTCGTGGGGAGCTGGCAACGCACGATCAAAACGGCCGATGCTCCCGCGCCCGGATCGCCCGGTAACCCTACCGAAACTTACACGCCGGACGGGACGTACACGATCACCTTTTCACGCAAATGGATCGAGGACCATTTCCCCGGTAAGTTCTCCATCAGTGGCAGCATCGACGGCAACACCGGTGACGGGTTCGAGTTGCTCACGGATTGGACGCCCGGCCTCCATAGCTTCCATTTTCAAGGAGCCGTCTCAATTCAACCGTTCAACGAGAACACAGACCAGCTCGGCGGTTCGTGGTGCTATTGGGGCGGACCAGGTGCGAACTACTCGTGGACAGTGCATGGAAGCGCGCTAACGCTAACGCCCATTGGCGGGACGGACGCGTGCCAGATACGCGGCTTCATCTGGACCGGTACGTGGACCCGGATAGCTAGCTAGTTGGTTAGCCAATCGTCTTAGACTGCGCAAGCGAGAAACCCTTGGCTCTGTGCGCCGACGCACTCTGGAGGGGTACCGAGTGGACGAACGCCACATCGTGGCCGCGATCGGACCCGTGCGCCTGGAGCGCCTGCGAGCAGTCCACGTGGAGCACCTCTGGAAATCAATGGTCGACGCTGGGCGAGTCGGCTCCGTACCGCATTGCCGACGCACCCTGATGGCGACACTGAACGAGGCAGTACAACGCGGGCTGCTGGCACACAACCCAGTCAAGCTGGCAAGCACCCCGCGAGTCGAGAGCCCTGCCATGAAGCCCTACACGGTCGAGGAGATGTGCCAGTTCCTGAACGCCGCGGAGGGCACCCGCAACGCCCCCCGCTGGCCCTTGCCGCGGTGCTCGGACTTCGGTAAGGCGAGGTGCTCGGTCTCCAGTGGGACGATGTCGAGCGCGGCGGTGAAGGGATCCTCTGCGTCCGCCGCCAGCTACAGCGCCTCGGTTGGCAACACGGGTGTGCCGACCCGAGCGTTTGCCACACAGCAAGTGGCTCACTGGCCAAACGAGGAGCCGATTGCCATGAGCGCTTAGGTGGTGGCCTGGTGTTACGGCCCGTGAAGTCAGCGGCCGGTCGGCGAACCTTGGTGCTCCCGCCGAGCCTCGCCGTGGACCTGCGTCATCACCGGCGTCATCAAGCGGAAAAGCGGCTGGCTTCGGAGGTCTGGGAGGAGGGGCCGGGAGGCGGCTGCGTGTTTGCCAACGAAGCGGGACACGCGCTCGACCCCCGCGCCGACCACCGTGCGTCAAAGGAACTGTGCAGTGCTGCGGGTTTACGGGGCACTTGCCCGCATGCAGGTGAACTCCGCATGTGCGCCAAACTTCCACGGGTTGATGCCGAAGACGTGGTCACCGACCTCGAACTCGGCGACGGTTGTGCCCACCGCCTCGACTGCTCCGGCTAGGTCGCTGCCGAGGATCCTCCGCTTCGGTCGGCGCACACCGGTGACAAAACGGGAAATGAACGGCTCGCCGGCGCGAAGGGCGCAGTCTGTCCTACTGACCGTCGTTGCGAGGACCCTGACGCGGACTTCGTCGTCCTTAGGTACGGGGCGATCGAGGTTTTCGACTCGCAGGACGTCCGGCGGCCCATACTTGTCGAAGACAACTGCTCTCACGAGGCTGCTTTCACGCCTACGACCTCGACCTTGGGACAAAGACTCTCATCCAGAGCCCCGACTAGGCGAAGGCCGCCCGCCACCGAGTTCTGCAGGTCACCAGCGGCCTGCTGCAGACCCTTCAGGGCGACGTCCTGGCTGGTGCCGGGGACGACGTTGAAACGCACAGGGCAATCCTCGCGCCCGTCAGTGGCCCGTAGGCGTGGGCGAGTTGGCCGCTGGCCGCGGGCCTGTAGCACATCGAGCACTAGTGATGCATAAAGTGTCCGCCAACGCCTCGAGAAGATGGCCGGCTTTGCACTGGATCTCGTTCAAAGAACCCGTGGAGCATCATCAGAAACCCTGTCCTCCTCGATCGTCGTCGCTCCCCAACTGGCCGCAGAAAGATCCTCAGGTCCTCTGGCAAATCGGCGCCTCCAGGCCCGACAATCCGCGGCGAGCGACCGCTGAACCTTAGTCTGCCCTGTCGTGCGGGCCGCAGACTGCCTCAACGACTTCGCGAGCAACCGTCCAAGAGTTGTGAGGTCTACCGCCGGTGCAAAGGCTTCGGAAGAGATCACTAAGGGTCAACTGTTTGAGAAAGGGCTGCGAGACCAAAAGGGCGGCAGCCTCTTGGTGGACCGGAACCGCGTTATAGACCAACGATAGTTCTGGGTAACGGAAGCGCAGCGCCACTTGACCAGACGTACCTCAGCTGGTCGGGTGAGGCTCGCCACCATGAGGCCCGCTAATTCGATGGGGAACCCGCCAGGACCCATGAGTGTCCGGAACGTATGCCTGATCGTAGATTCGGTTGCCACGTCCTGGTCGGACTTCCTAACACCGTGATATCGTATGCAGCTTTGTCAATGGTGGACGTGGAGCACTTCGACTCAGATGCGGTCGGCCGTGGTACCGATGCTCCCGTCCTCTGGGATGTCGCTTAGGACCGCTGGGGGCGGAACAATACTAACCCCGCGGGTTGTGGATGCAGGATTCGGCACCTGTGCGTGCCGAGAACTCTATCTATCCACCTTGGGCTTGGTTTCGACGCCGCCCGCCTGATGCAGCGAGGATCGGGTTGTGGCCCTTTCCTTGTCGTATCGGGCGTTCTCCGGTCCTCCAGCTGACCCGGTTCTCGACCTCAAAAGGCTCGAGGACGCCACGGTTGGCGCCGCGGTGGACCACGTCCTGTCCCGGGGCATTGAGATCGTCGCGTGGGTCGGCGGGTGCCCACGAAAGCGCCTGGGAGCGCCTTTACCAGGACCTCGTCCCGCTTTTTGGCGACACGCCCGACGGTCAGCGAGGGCGCGAACCACCCAGCCTCGAATTCTTGCGGCGGGAGTTCCGCCAATTATGGCAGGTGCTCCTGGGGTGCCGAGGCGACCGTAACGTTGGGACCACGCTGGTGATGGCCAGGGCCGACGGCGAAGGACGAGTGAGCACCTTCTTTACCGGGGTAGTGCCCGACGAACGGAGCCAGGGCTGGCCACAGTGCTGAAGGCTGAGCGTGCTCGGGAGACTTCGCGACGCGTGCTGGACAGAGCTGATAACGCAGAACCTGGCCCAAAACGCGCCCGTTCTCGCCGCCAACCAGCGGATCGGCTTTCAACTGGTCAGCGGCGTGCGCGAGTTCTCCGTCGACTTCTGACCAAATAATCGGGCGGCCGCTAGATAGGCACGGGCCAGGTAAAAGCCTTGGCCGAACGGCTCGACGCGCGAACCATCAAAAGACCAACCACCGAGGTCGGGCTCGGGGCCTGCGCCTGGTCGCCCGCGTCGCGCCCGGGCTATACTTCTCTCCTCGACTGCGCAGCGCGTTTTTGTGGGACCTGCTCGGGGTGGCCCGCCCGGTGAAAGCTACCGATGTACAGGAACGTGTTGCCGACTTACAGGTCGAGCACCCGCCGAAGACCTCGGTTCACGTCCTCCAAAAGGGCGACGGGGGCACTCCCCACATGCTCGGTCAGGTCCGTCTTGTTCAAAGTGACGACGGCGGTCACGTTGACCACCGAGTCTCGAGGAAGTCCCGTTGCTGCGGCCGGGAGGAAGACGTTACCCGGCATCGCCGCCAGGGCGGTGTTGGAGGTGAGGACCGCAGCGAGGATGGTGGCCAGGTGGCTCCTGTTGAAGGCGTCGGCGGAAACTACGAGCACCGGCCGTCGCTTGGCCGGGCCAGAGCCGACCTTGGCCCGAGGTCGGCCCAGTAGATACTGCCCCGCTTGATTACCACTCGTCCGGGTCGATGGCCAGCAACCGTCGTCCAACCTCAAGCGCGTCGGAGGTGGAACTGTCGACCTCCATCAGTCCATCGAGGACTTGGTCGATCTGCTGGGTCAGCGACTCGTTGTCCAGTTCGTCGAGGTAACGAGCGGCGGCGCGAGAGAAGAACTCCGACCGGCTCATTCCCAGGCCCTTGGCCCGCTTCGACGCACGCTCGTACGTTTCATCAGGGACGGAGATGGCTGTCTTCATCCACACCAGTATAACCAGGTATGACCGCGGAGCCTGACGTGCCTGCGCTCAACGGTGCCGTCGTGGCTGGCCGCTAGCTCGGCGCGATCTAGGTGATAGGCGCTTGCTCAGGGAGGGAGGGAGCCTGAACAACCACCACCGGCGGCGCCGTCCCTACCTCCACTCGCAGCGCACACGGAGGGCTCTAGGACTGCACAGCCACAATAGACCTCACCAACTGTGACCACATTCACAAGGTCACTGAGCGGAACCAGCCCCACAGGTTTGGGTCTCCTTAATGACTCAGGGGCCTCAGCAAAACGCGGAGCCGGGTCGACACGTCCAACTGGTGCGACCACGTCGTGCCCGAGCGGCGTTTTCTCTTCAATAGCTCGCCGCCTTTAGGCGCCCTCTTCGGCTAGAGCAAATGGCCGTAGGTTGCCACTTAGGAAGCCTGCCCCGCGCGCCTGACAATTACGCTTGCCGCGGCGGCCAAAAGCACCACCACCAGTGCGGCGCCGATGGCCCAGGCGGTCCCGGGCCCCGGGAGCGCGGGGTTAGCGGGCGCAGGCACCGCGGTAACCCGATGGACCC
Organism: uncultured Acidimicrobiaceae bacterium; assembly: GCA_963749305.1. GTDB lineage: Bacteria > Actinomycetota > Acidimicrobiia > Acidimicrobiales > Palsa-688 > Fen-671. The sequence continues at coordinate 42,932 of CAVVMN010000003.1, read as the reverse complement.
CGCTGGCAGCCGTCACATGCCAGCCGGAGCTTGACCTGTGGAGCGTGAGAGTGCCGGCCAGTACAGGCGGTGCCGGAGGGTGGGAAGGACGTACAACTGTGAAGAAGACGGTAGCGGTGTCTACCAGAGACTGTGCTCCGGCCAACGACGATGCGGGTGAACGCCTCCTCGTTGGCGGTCCCCGGGGCGATCAAGGGGCGAGCAAGTGCGGGCAAGCCTACCTTGGCGGCTCCGCTTAGCGCGGCGAGACGGCCGCTCGAGGCCGTGGACCCGGCCATGTCGAAAAGCCAATTCTGGGCTGCACCCGACGGCCGCTGTTGGCCGGTGCCAAGAGTTAGGACGACGCCGAAGACCGCCCCTAGGAAGAGCACCACGGCACTCAGCCCTATGGCAAATGGTCGCCGCAGCCTGGCCCTTTCCGTTACCGCCGCGCTGGCTGGCACCTCGCTCTCGCCGAGCAGGCCTGGGCCAGGAGCCGCAACCTCCTCTAGTTCGACCCCTCGGGTTTCAGGCATGTAGCGCCATACGAGGAAAGCAGCCGGCAAGGCAACGAGCATTAGGAGGCTGATGGTGTTGCCGATATTGCCGATGGCGCCGCGGTACGGGTCTCCCAGCACCCCGACCAGGGCGGGGCCGAGCGCCGCGCCGACGACGGCGAACCAGTTGCGGACCCATGACGAGGCTTGGGCGCGGATACGCGTGGGGAACAGTTCGGTGGCAAACGCGGACAGCACCGGGCCGATACCAAGCCCGAAGAACACGGCCACGGCGAGCAGGAGCGGGCTGGCAAGACCACGACCGCTCTGGAAGAGGCCGATGCCGGCGACAACGGTGCACACGATGTAGATGATCGCGGTGGGGCGCCGGCCGATCCGGTCCATCAGACGCCCGCAGCTGTAGTAACCGAACAGCCCGGCACCGTATGCAAAGATCACATAAGTAGCTACTTCTTCCGTGCTCAGGCCCCGCTGACGTTCGGCGTAGTACGCCCACCAGGCCACTGCCGCCGAAGTCGGCAGCGTTTGCAAGAGAGATACCAAACCGACGAGCACCAGCCGCCCCCGATATTGGGAGAGCCAGGGTTCGAGAAATGACACTCTGGGCGCGCTGATGCCTTGAGCACGCCGGCGCCGTTCCGCTTCGAACCGGGCTGTCTCGGGCAGGCGGCGGCGGCCGACGGCCACTACGGCCAGCGGAAGGAGCCCGATCAGGTAGAACAGGCGCCAGCCCAAGAGCGGTGTCCTGTAGCCCGGCGTCGAGCAGGACGGCGACGACGACTGCCCCAACAGGACCGAAGGTGAGCAGTACGCCGAGGGCACGTCCACGTCGCTCCTTGGGGAAGACCTCTACCAACATGGTGACGGCGACGCCGAACTCTGCCCCGATGAAGACCTGGGCTCCGAACTGCAGTATGGCGAACGACGCCAGGTCCCACGCCGCGGCCGTGGCCGCCGTAAAAGCGGTGTAGCCCAGGATGGTTATCAGCAAGAGGGGCCGGCGGCCCACCCGGTCGGCCTGACGGATGACGAAAAAAGCGACGAACTGGCCGAGTGCGATGGGGACATGGGCAATTCCAAGGGCGGTGACACTGGCGTGGAAACTGTCTTGGATCTGCGGCAGGAGCAGGGCCAGGATCTGGGCGTCATAGCCGTCGAAAAAGGCGGCAGAGGCCAAAAGGGCGAAGACCAGCCCTAACGAAGCCTGCCTCGCTACCGTTCGACGCCTGTCCACAGGCTCGCCGTCGGTTGGTAGGTCGTCGTCTACTGGTGCCACACGAACCCTTTGGGTCCCACGCAGGGGCTGAGCCCACGTCGTAACACCAGCTAGTCAAGAATAGCCAGCGGCCGCGGTCAGGGCTCTTGGTAACGGAGGCAGCCAGTCGTCTGTGGCTCCGGCTCGGGCCTGGGGCCGTGATCACCGGGTGGTGTGCCAGGATAACGGCGAGACTGTGGCTGGTCAGCCGCGACGCCGCCGCCGTTGTTGAGCAGGCGCTGCCGCGTCGGTCTATCGGGGGAGGACCGAGATTGCTTTCTCTGCGATCGCCCCAAGTGCCGCCTCGTCCTTGCCAGCTTTGCCGAGAGCCTCGATGCCCCGAAGCAGGATGAGAAGCCGGCTTGGATCGAGCCCGTCAGCATGCGCGACGAATCATGACCCACGACACCAGATCGAGGATCTGGTGCTGTCGCGGGACTGACTGCTAGCCAATGAACAAGACCCCTCATTATGTCGTTTCATGCCTTGGCTTCCTTAGCTCAGGAGTACGTACCCTGAGGGTCGGCGCTCCGGGCCGCCGTCCACGGTGCCCCACAACAACCTTGGTCGGGGCCGGAACTATCAGTGCCGGTGGCCGGGCGGCGGTCGGCGAAACCCGTCTCTGCAAGAGACGACTATGCAAGGTCCTCGAAGGAGCTTGCGCTTGATCGCCCCCACATCCCCTTGCGAAACCGCGGCGCTGCTGTCCTAGGCGAGGACGACAAAGCGGGCGCGCTCATCCCCGGCCCTAGACGATGCGGGCTAAGTCCCTTTTCGGCGGGCACCGCTGCCGGGGTACCATTCGCGTAGCCGTACCGCAGGTCGGGCACTAGTGGAGAGTGCTCCCCACCGCGGTTAACCGAAAGGAGGCGTAAATGGCCGTTGGCGAGAAGGTATTGCATTTCCAGGGAAAGGGCTCCGATCTCATCGAGCTTCAGCAGAAGGTCGAGGGCTATATGAAGTCGGACGGGTACACCGTCCAGAGCTCTCCGCCGAGCGGGCAGGGCTCAGTCACCCAAGCCAAAAAGGGTGGCGTCCTAGCCGGCCTCATCGCCGCTGACCGCGCTCTGACCATTTGGATCTCAGGTTCCCCCGACGACTTCACTGTCCGGGTCGGGATCGGCAAGTGGCTCGAGCACCTCGGCGTAACCGCGGTCGAGACACTGCTTATCTCCGAGCTGTTCCTGGTGGTCGACGTCGGCGAGACGGCCTGGAACTTCGAGATAGAAGACAAGCTCGCCAAGCAGATCGAGTCGTTTGTCGGCTCGCCGGCCTCGGCGTCCGGCTCAAGCTGATCAATTCATCAATTAAGATCTGGGCGCGTCTCCGCCGAAACACGACCCCGCCACGTACCCGCAGCCCATCTGGGCACCCGGCTCCTTAGATGGCGCCTACGCGAGCCATCATGATCAACCCACCGCGAGCTCAGCGCTAACTCGGGTTTGGGTGCGCCGCGCTTCCAGCACAGTGCTGGCCGAAGATGTGGCGCCTCTCTCAAGCCCTCGAGCCTCGCGGGTCCACCAGGTGCTATCAAGCGCACTTGAGAATGACGTGCCGTGACCACCACCCTCGTCAACGGGCCTTCAAAATGAGCCATTCTTTGATCGCTGTCTTGGCTCGTCTACGGTTGTGTACTGCTACCAAGACTGCTACCACCCCAATTCGCCTTCCCCGAGGTGGAGCAAAAGCCCTGCTCAGTGGGGGTACGGGCGCCCCCGGCAGGGTTCGAACCTGCGACCCGCCGCTTAGAAGATGTCCGCACCGAGTCCGCACAAGTTCATCCGTGTCGTCCCAGACCACTCGACCAGGACTTTCACCACGTCACGAACCGATAGGTTCGGGGCAAACTGCACACAGAACTGCACACATCATCGGGCTCTACATGGGCCATGTCACCCGCCGACACCATGGGACGAACCGAGCGACCGTCGGCGTAGAAACGGCAGACCAGTCGCACAGGTCAACGATGAGCGGCACGGCCATGACCGGCACGAAGGAGCCTTTGTGTTGGACGCTCAGATTTCGTAGTGATAGCGGGCCTGGAGGACGACAATGTCCTCGCCATCGACGAGATAGACCAGTCGATTCTCGTCGTCGATCCGCCGCGACCAGGAGCCGGCCAGCACGTGCCGCAACGGCTCAGGCTTGCCGATGCCAGCCACCGGATCTCTAAGCACGTCGCTAAGCAACCGGTTCAAGCGGTTTAGGGTAGCCCGGTCGGTCTTCTGCCAATAGAGATAGTCGTCCCAACCGTGCGGCGTAAAGACAAGACGCATCAGGCCAGGTCGTGCGTTTCGCGCTGTCCTGACCGGGCTTGAGCCAGGCTCTCTAGGAGCCGCTGCGCGTTGGCCGGGACGCGGAGAAGCCACGCTGTCTCAGTAAGCGCCTCATAGTCCTCACGTGACATGAGCACGGCGTCGCCGTTCTTGGAGGTGATCTCTACCGGCTGGCGGTCATCGTTGACTTGTGCGATAAGCGGGAACAGGTTCTTGCGGGCCTCGGATGCCGTGATAGCCATGTAATTCCTCCAGAACCGAGTGGTACAACATATCGTACCGGAAGGGTGGCAATCCGAGTGCTGAACCGTGGCACTCTACCCTGTGGGCGCCGAGAACGCGGTCCAGAGTCTTCACCAAGACTTTGATGCCGTGAACCTGGTCCAGCGACGATCGTCTCATGGCAGTCTTGTTCCCGATGGCCCCCCGCACCAGTTCATCCGTGTCGTCCGAGAGGCCTGGAACAGGACTTTCACGCCGCCAGGAACCGATCGGTTTGGGGCAAACTGAACACAGAACTGCACACATCATCGGGCTCTACATCGGCCAAGCTGTCTACGGAATGTTTGCGGCCGCCTCACTTCTGACTAAGGGGCACACCGTCGGCAACACACCGATCGACCAGGTCACCGCGCTTCAACCGACAGGACGGGGCGGAGCTTCGACCCGTCGTGGCAAATGACAGCGACCGTCTCGACCTAACCAGTAGTAGTCGCCAAAGATGGCCATGTAGCGACCGTCGGAGGCCCAAACACCTCACGGCCCCGGCACGATCAACGGGAAAGCCACACCTTGGTTGGGTCGCAGTTGCGTCGCTTCACCAGTGGACGCAGCCGTGCACCGCGGACGAGTAGTAGACCGCCGCGTTCTCGTACGCCAGGGGGACAGCACTGCGATAATGATCGGTACTGCGGTGATCACGATCACAAGCACGAGAAAGCTTACAAGGGGCACAAGGCCTCGCACCATCTCCACGCATCACAGCATCGCACCGCAGGAGGTCGCATACAAGGCGTCAGGGCCAGTCTGTACTGCTCGAAGGCCTGCCGGAAGACGGCAGCCCGGCGTCGCAAACGCCGCCAGCCCGCGTATTTCACGAGCGGCAGCAAAGAGTGGGAGACGCCCGGCCAACGTACCCGACTGTCCCCACGGCGCCGTACCGGGCGTCCGCAACCCCTGCTAGCACCGAAGGCTAGCGGCGACGTCCGGCGCACATAATCACCCCGGAAGCCGCCAGAGAGACTCGCCACGCCGCGGCAGAGCGATCGTATTCATCGTTATGCCTGTTCAGGAGTCCACATGTCCAGGCCGCACATAATACGCAGCCATAACGCTGGACGGCCCCAGTGCAGGACGATCGTCGTTGCTGGAGTGGGGGCCAGTCGCCCACCCCGGACGCCTCCCCGAAATCACGCTAGGAGCGAATGGCGAGGCCAGGCACAGGACCGAGACCGGTCGCGACTCCGGGGCCGGTCGTAAGTCCCGTCGCAGACCAAGGCCCGGCAGGCTAACCTGCACGCCCTGGGCCAAAACGTTTGAGACCAAGAGCTGACCAGGGCACAGGCACAGGTACCAGACAAAGCACTAACTGTTGCTATATCGTTGGGTTGCTTGGACAACTGTTCGCTAGGGCACACGGGCATGAAGAAGGCTAACGATGGCTAACCAAGTGCCGGCTCCTCCCTACACCCCCGGTTCCGGACGCCGCCCGCCGGTAGTCGCCGGCCGCGATGGCCTGGTAGACGACGTGGAGCGGGTGTTGGGGGTCGGCCCCGAGCACCCCCGCTTCTGCCGGGCGATCCTCGGCAGCCGGGGCACGGGCAAGACGGTCCTGTTGGACGTGGTCGGCGAGGTCGCATCGAAGGAGCTGGGCTGGGCGGTGCTGCACGTGCAAGCGCTGCCAGAAGAGAGCCTGGTCGCCGTCCTGCTCCAGCGCATACCCGAGGCCGTCCGGCCCTGGGGGCGTTTGGGCCGGGGTTCGAAGGACCTCCAGGCGCAGCTCAACACCGCCGTGGACCTCGGCGTGGCCTCGAGCCGCCCGACCGTCGAGCGAGGTCGTAACGTCGGCACCGGGAGCGCCGCCGCTGCCTTCGAGGACGCGCTGGGGCGCGTCGGGAGCTTCGCCGCCGCTCACGGCACCGGGCTGCTGGTCACGGTGGACGAGGCCCAAATGGCACCCCAGGAGGACGTCTCCGCGGTTGCCCGCGCCCTCCAGACCGTGGTGGCCCGTCGCCTCCAACCCGTGGCCGTCGTCTTCGCCGGGACCCAGACCTTCAGAGACCGCCTGGCCGGCGCCGGGACCTACGCCAGCCGCCTCCCGGTCGAAGAGCTGGCCAACCTGGAGCCGAGCGCGGCGCGCCTGGCCCTGGTCGAGCCGGCGGCCCGCCGCCACGTGGCCTGGCAAGACGAGGCCCTGCGCCTGTTGGTGCGCCGCTCGGGCGGCCACCCCTACTACGTGCAGCTGTTCGGTTGGCACGCCTGGGAGGCGGCGGAGGGGGAGGCTACGATCACCCTGGCCCACGCCAAAGCCGGGCTGCGTTCGGCCCGAGCCGAGCTGGCGGGCCAGTACGAGGTCACCTGGGGCAACCTGCGGCCCCAAGAGCGCGACTACCTGGCCGCCGTGGCCAGCCTGGCCGGCACCGGCGGGGCCGGGGTAGAGGAAGTGGCCAAGGTGCTCGGAAAAGAACCGAAACAGTTGGCCGTGGCCCGCGACCGCCTCGTGCACAAGCACGGGCTCTTGGAAGTACCGGAACGGGCCCAAGTCCGCTTCGTCGACGCCGAGATGGCCGAATGGGTGGCGGAGCGCCGCGACGGCCCTTCGACGGCCGCGGCTGTACACAGGGGACCGGCGCCCTCGGCCAGCAAGGGCCGGGGCCGGCCCACCAGGTCGCCGTCTCAGGACACGCAGCCGTCCGGGCGCCGCCGGCCGGGCACCGAGCGGCCCCGGGCCCGGGGCGCTGACGCCGCCGGCTCCTGGCCTGTGGCTCCGTGGGCAGTTCAGGTCCGCACTCCGCTTTGCTTCCTGTGCGGCTTTTCGAGCTTCATGAAACTATGCAAAGCTAACTCTTGAAAGTGACCTGTGACATGCGCTAATTTCAGCAGCACGAGGCAATGATGAGAAGAGCTGATCATGGCTAACCCTCCACACCTGTTCAGGGTCGATGGGCGCCTTGATCAGCTGGTCCTGCACGTGACTGTTCCCGACATGGCCGTTTAAAGATGGGACCGGCCTACAGGCTCCTCGTGAATGGAGGTGACGAGGTGACCGTCGTGCGCCGCCATGCTGCCGCGGTCGAAGCGCTCGCAACGGAGCTGGCTGCCGAAGTCCAACGGCTCGCCTCTGAAATCACCGAACTAAGCGAACGGCCCGTCGGTGCGTCTTTATCTGTGTCTGTGGATGAGGCGGCGCGGCTTCTTGGAGTCGGACGCACCACCGTGTTCACCCTGCTTGACGTAGGCACTATTCGGTCCGTCAAAGTCGGCACCCGCCGCTTGGTACCCCGTAAGGCTCTCGATGAGTTCCTGGCCGGGCATGAGGGACCCGCTGCAAGCTAGAACTGCGTGCCATGGGACGCGCGGCAAACGGTCGGAGCAGCATCTATCAGGGAGCGGACGGTCGTTGGCACGGCTGGGTGTCAATGGGTGCCGGCCCTGGCGGCAAGCCGACCCGGCGTCATGTGGTCGACCGCACACAGGCTGGCGTCACGGCGAAGGTCAAACGGCTTGAGCAGGACCGTGACGCCGGGGCGGTCACATCGACAGGACGAACAACCCTCGCCGCCTACCTGGCCGAGTGGATATTGCGCAAGGGAAAAGCTGCGGGCTGTACGGCCGAACACCATCGACGGCTACCGCGTCGACCAGAAGCACGTGGCTGCCGCCATAGGGAAAGTCCGACTCGACCGGCTCAGTCCCGGCAACGTCGAACACCTGTGGGCCTACCTGCTCGACCGTGGGCTCACAGTCGGTCACTGCCGAAGGACGCTGAACGCCGCCCTCAACGACGCGGTCAAACGGGGCCTCATCGCGCGCAACCCGGCCAAGGCAGCCGAAATGGTGGGTGAGTCGCAGGACGAGATCGTGCCCTATACCCTCGACCAGATGACTGCCCTTTTGAGGGCTGCTAAGGGGTCGCGGAACGCTGCTCGCTGGAGGGTGTCAGAGCCGAAATCCGACGCCGGCAAGCGCACCCTTTCCCTCCCCGTCCCCGTCACCGACGAACTGCGGGCCCACCGCAAGGCGCAGTTAGCGGTGCGGGTGGCGAGCGAGATATGGGAGCAAGGTCCTGACGGTGGATGGGTGTTCGCTAATGGGAGGGGCGGACCGACTTACCCGCGGGCCGATGGCCGCGACTTCAAGGCGCTGTGCGGCCAGGCGAAGGTCCCCGCCCAAGCGGCTCCATGATCTACGCCACTCTGCGGCCACGATGATGCTTTCCGCCAACCTCGATCCAAAGACAGCGGGCCAAGTGCTCGGGCACTCCCGGACTGCACAGACCGATCGGTACCTACACGTCTTGGAGGACCGGAAGTCCGTCGCCGCGGGTCGTATCGCCGAGGCGCTGTTTGGCCAGCAGCGAAGGAAGTCCTGAGGTCGTGCGCGTTCGCAACTGCACACTTCTTTGCACACACTTTCGACCGGCTAACTCTCGCCGCTCCAAAAGTCCTGCTCAGGGGGCGCCCCCGGCAGGGTTCGAACCTGCGACCCGCCGCTTAGAAGATGTCGGCAAATCGTCTGTCGAGGTTTGCCCACATCGGCTGGGCCTATTTGACCAGGGGTTTTGTACCCGACGTAGGCCAGCGGACCGTGACAAACTGCTACCACAACTGCTACCAAACGTTCACGGCTGCTTGGCAGGTTCATCTGCTGTTCGCTTACTGCCTGCCGGCCCGAAGGAGCTCGCTGGTACGGATGTCGTTGGATTCAACGGGCGTGTTGACTTCTACAATGCGAACGTAGTAACGAGACCCCTTCTGACGTGCTCGTTCGCGGAGATGACCTGCTCAGCCATCATGTCGTTCGGGCACCGAAGGGCACCGAGGTGCACTGAAGGGCAACAAATGAGTCACGTTGAGTCACGCCGGTGCACTTAATCGGAGCCTCGGGCAAACAACGCGGCGAGATCGCGGCGCGGATCTGTTGCGCACTGCGCCGTCCCTCGACAACCCGCCTCCAGGCGCCGGCGTGCCTACCGGAGTGAAGTAGCTGCAGCGCCCTCGCCGCGTTGCCACAGCAAATCTGCGAACTCACGTAGCGTTGTAATCGGGACGGGCGCCGCCTTCAGGCTAAGGAGATCATGGTCACCGGTGACGAGATGGTCTGCTTCAACGGATGCGGCGAGCGCGAGAAGATAGTCGTCGAGCGGGTCGCGTCCGATTGGGAGCAGCTCCGGATCCGGTTCGATCCTCGCGCCACCGCGCACGTCAACAAGGAAGCGGTCCGCTGCTCCCAGTGTTAGCAGATTGGAGATGTTCGGTCGCCGAGTCACACGCTCCAATTCCTCGAACAGAGTCGGGCAGGCGGCGTATTCGTACCGGCGAGCGAGCCCGGCTTCCACGACGCGGCGAGCCAGACCCTGCGGCGTGATGAGAGCAGAGACGAAGATATTCGCGTCTAAGACGACCAGCATCTAAGAGGCATTACGGCGTTCAGCCCGCATCGCCTTTAACTCGCTGGTTGCGATCTCCATCGCATCATCGTCGCTGACCGTCAAGCCCCTTGCGCTTTGGTATTGCCCGATCTGGTCCATCAGCTGCTTGTAGTCCCGGACGAGCACGTCACGCAGGGCCCGTTCATATAACTCAAACTCCGCAACTCCAGCCCGCTCAGCGATCAAGCGCGCCGCCTCCACCAAGTTGGGATCGAGCTCAACGGTCACCGGACGACGCGTCACGCTTACATCTTGCCAGACCGGCGGCCGATCACAGCGAACGTCGGCTCCTCCGAGCGTCGCCGACGCAGCCGGACTGCCCACCATCGACTGCAGGTGACCGAGATTGCGCACCACGTTTTTCGTTCGAGATAGATGGCCTTGGTCGCCAGGGACCAAAAGTTGTCGCTCCTGCTCCCTTTGCAAGCTTTCCAAAACCATTGCACCCTCTTGCGCGGCCTGTGGCCCCGGATGACGGACAATCACTTTTAGGACCTGGGCTCGAGCTCGCGGTTCAAGGCTCATCGCCGGTCCGGGCTCGGATCGCCTTCTCGGCCAGGTCGAGCAGCTCCCGCACGTCGGCGGGAACCTTGCGCTTACTGTCGATCTCCGCGAGGCGCCGGAGGAACTCGATGCCGGCGGTGTGGCCCTGGTTGGCTTGGTCCCTCTGCTCAGGGTCGTAGGGCACCAGCCGGCTCTCCGAGGTGATGAACCAGCGGTAGACCATCGGTGGCCTTTCGCGGTTGGCACTGTAACGCTTGACCGCTTTCGCGCTGCGTGGTCGACTCCGTCCCCGGTTGTGACGAGGAACGCTTTCGTGTCGGGACCTGCGCGCAGCCAGTGCGTGACGTAGGCAAGCCAAGCCTCCTCGAGGAAATCGGTGGGTGGCGACTCGTTGGCCCACAGCGCTTCGAAGGCTTTAGCCGCAGCCGGGTCGAGCTTGGCTGCCATCTCCTGCTTATGGAACATTACGGCATCCGTGTTGTCCCGCAGGCCACGCCGGCTCAGTTCTGCTGCGATTTCCTCAACAGTTAGGGGGTTTTCTGAACGGACCAGGACGTCCCAGATATTGACCGTGGTGCGGGAGGCCTCGTCACTACTGCCCTGTCGCCTTGGGCTCAAAGCATCGGCTCCGGGTGCTCAGCGAAGACCCGTAGCACCTCCTCGCAATGGCCGCGCAAGTGCTCCCACAGCTTGCGGTCCTCCTCGAGGCGGGCAGGCTCGAGGAGAGCCAAAGGCCTCATGTTAAGGAGCTGCGGGATGACCATTGGGCCCGCCGGGCCACGGGGTTGGTCTGGGCGTGCCGGGGACGGGGCCCCATGGCCCTGAGCTCAGCGCGGGCCTTTGCGACGCGATCCAGCTCATCCGCTTCGGATGGCGCCCTTACGATGTCCTGGACGATCGAGCGAAGCTCGCCATTTGGGACCTTCGACTCGGATAGGAGCTTCACTACCTCGGCGAAGGGAGCGTCATGGCCGATGCTGGCGATCCGGTCCTGCTGGTTCTTGCTCACAGTCTGGAGTTGCTCCTCAAGCCCTAGGCGCTTGGCTCTCGCCTCAGTTTCAGCCTGTCGGCGCCAGGTCCGCACCATCTGGGAAGATCGGCCAACGTAGGCGGCGATCTGGTCGTCGTTGAACTTGAGTTCTTGCAGCATCGTCAGCGCCACCCGCTGCGCTTCGGCGGCGTCGAGGCGCCGGCCGTTAAGCTGGTTGAGGGCGCCCGCCACAGACTTGGCGAAATCGACCGTCGGCACATCGATGACATAGGCAGCGAAGGTCTCGCGCTCGATCGCGTTGGCGGCACCGAGGCGTGTGTTCCCGTCGACCAAAATGTTCGGCTTCATCAGGACGATCGGCGGGAACAAGGCCCCTGAGCGCATCTGCGTGGCGTACTCCTGGACGCCCTCTTCCGGGGCGATGTGGCCGAGGTCGCGGACCTGAGCGCCGTCGAGGCGGCGGATGTCTGCAATCGAGAACTCGTGGTTGAGCTCATAAGGGATATTCCATTGCGCGAACAGCGCTTCAGCTCGGGGGTCGCGGTTCTGTGCTTCCGCAATTGTGGTGCTCACCAGGTTCGTCTCCTTTCTAGATATGTTCCGCGGGTATGGGGCCATTCCCTGTGATGGCGCGGTGCACCTTCCTCGGCGCGAATGTTACGCTATGCCTACGCAAGGTTTATGTCAATGTGGGTTAAGTTGTGTTCAGTTCGCACCGACCGCCGGCGGACCCCGCCCGGACAGCCGTCCAGTCGGGCCGGGTCGTCTCTCTAAGAGGGCACGACAGCGTGAGGTTGACTCAGGGACCGCGGATACCCCGAGAGGGTGAAAACTACAAAACGCGCCTCTGAAATGGGCTTTTTAGTGGAGGTGACCGGACTTGAACCGGGCGACTTCTACGTTGCGAACGTAAATCCGGCGGAATCTCTACCTCGCTGTTTAGAAAAGAATGGCCTTCCGCCAGGACATTTGCCGCCAGTTTGTGCCAGTAGGCGACACGAGATGCCGCATCGTTCGCGCACGGATCGCGCACTCCCTCCTTTACTGACCCAGCGACACCTGCGGCCTGGCTACCGGGAAACGAGGCGATCCTGTACTGGGTTGACCCCGACGACTCGGCTTCGCTCGAGGAACACCTGGCGTAGCCGCTGCCAGCTGGCGTCACAACCACGACGGCGCGCCTCGGGGCGGCCGGCGTCGAGGGCGGCCCGATACGCCTGCTGGTGAGCCGGGGAGCGGTAAGCACCGGTCTCTGTCACCAGGCCCGGGCAACCGGGTTCTCGACCAGCCCTAGCAGGCGCGACATCAGGGGCGTTTAGGAGGTCGCGCCTCGGGCGCCGTCTGGCCTGGCCCCGAGCCGTGGCGCTAGAGCGTTGCCAGGACGGGGCGCGGCCCGGGCTTTGGCTGCAGTTCGGCCGCGTGGCGCGAGCAAGCGTCGACCGAGTTCCAGCGGCCTCGCCCATCGGCCCGCCAGCGACTCACCACCGGAACACCCAGGCAGTCCTCGGGGTGCCCGTCACCGTCGCCGCAGATCATCCGGTGACAGCGCCCCCGCACAGCTGACGAGGCGCCGGCGTAGTCCTGCACGGCGCAAGGGTACCTACGAATGCTGACCGCAGGGCCGTCGGCGGGCCGGTGTGTGCCTTCGAGGATTTTCAGCGGCGTTCTGGCGCGACTGGTGGTCTGAGTCACTGTTCCTCGACCCGTCGTTATCGGACGAACTTCACCAGCCACAGCTCCGGATTATTGAGCGCAATCATGTTGCGGGGCGTGCCGGTGCCGCCGGTTCATACCCAAATCAGCCGAGGCCCCAGTTGAAACCCCGGTATTAGAGGGGGCATCATTGGAGGCAGATGGAGCCTCGCTACCACCACACCTGGAGGGCTCACAAGCCCGTCAACGCCAGCCCCGAGCAGAAGGACCTGGGCTGGAAGGTGGTCAATGCCGCCTCGGTGGCCGTGGCCGCCATCGTGACCCAGCGCCTGCTCACCATGGCCTGGCGCCTCGTGCGCCACCAGCCCCCTCCGAGCGGACCGGCGGACCGCAAAGTTAGCTGGGGCGCCGCCCTCACCTGGGCCACCTCCATGGCCGTGGGCATCGCCGTCGCCCGAGTGGTGGCCGTGCGCCTGTCCGGCAAGGCCTGGGAGGCCGCCGTGCACGAGCCACCCCCACAAGCGCCCTCCTAGGCCCCAGGGCCTCTGTGAGCCCCGCGGAGGGCTCCTTCCCTGGCATTTGCGCCGTGAACACTCCGCTCCCGCCGATAGGAAGCCATATCGGACCCGAGGCTGCAGCCGCCGCTGTCATCGGGAGATTCAACGGCAAGACGCGCCGACTTCCAGACCTCCGAGGCATTACACTTCGGCACTTATCGGGCGCCCCATGAGTTCATCACGTCCATCGTGAGCCAAGCTCAGGGCCCGCCTCAAGGCACATAGAACAACGGTCACCGGTCCTTTTAGCCGCGGCTAACGGAATCGGGACGGCCAACTCGGCCTCAACAAATACGACATCTCAGCAAAGGCCCCGGGGTCCTTTACGGCTAGGGGACAAAGTCCTCTCGTAGAGCCGGCTAATGCCTTTTCTTAGCCGCCGTCCGGGTAGATGGCTAATTGGCCGGGGACCGCAGACTGGCGATGAGCTCAGCGATCGAGCGCTCTCCCGGTGCTCCGGGGTGGACCTCGACCAGTTTTCGGCGGGAGGCTGCCCCGCGTACGAGTGTGACGGCAGGGCGCGCGATCTTCAGGGCATCCGCGACGGCGTTTATCGCCGCCACGGTCGCTCTCCCGTGGTCAGCCGGCTCGACGACCCGGACCACGAGCCTTCCGTCGTATTCCCCCCCGACCGCGGTTCTCGACGCGCCTGGGCGGACGTAGATCTCTAGGCGCACGCCGTCATTCTGCTCGGCCACGCCGATAGTGACGGGGTTCAAGACAGACGTCGCCCTCGCCCCGCGGGCCACTAGCCCTGGGCCAAGGAGGGTAGGGCTGCTGGTCAGGTGCCGACAGGTGCCATAGGCTCGCCGGCAGCTCGGGCTGCCGCGCTCGGTGGTCTTTAGGCGCTCGACCAGGACCGTCACCAGCGGCACAGCAGGAAAGCCCCCGGCCCCGGACCAGGACTTTGCTGACCCGGTAGTAGGAACGATGGAGGTTCTGCTGGCCCTCGAAGCGGCGTGATGGCGGCGAAGATCATGAGGGCGACCGAGGAGTCGGGCCCGAGGACGAGGACCCAACGACGGCGCGAAGATGGCGTACCCGACAAGGCAGGCAACGGTCGTGCAGAGGCCGGTGACCGGCGGTCGACCGGCCAGGTCGGCATATGCCATGGCCGATGGGCACGAGGACCGCAACCATCCCCCCTTGATAGGTGGGACCACGTGGTAGCGGAGGACTCATCGCTCCACCCACGAGATAGGTCCGGGCAGGCTTGGGGGTTCGTCCCTCGCCCCACGGGCGGTCAAGCGCGCCGCACGTACAATGCGGGCACAGTGGAGCGACACCCTACGGAGCAGAGGACCCTGATGGCGTGACGCGTCGACGGCTCCTCCCCCTCCCGGTCGTCGTCGGGCCCCATGGCTGGGCCGACGGCGCCGGCCTCGACCCGCCAGCGGGCCCTGGTCGCCGTCTCCCTACTGGCCGTAGCCCTCCTCGTGGTCGCCGTCATCATCTTCCTGCTCCACAACGCCGGGTACGTCTTGTTAGGCCGTGGCCGGCGTCGTGTTGGCCGTGGCCGGCGCCTGGTGGGCCGTGGCCGAGCGCCAGCCGCGGCGGACGGTGGGGATCGTGGCCGTCGTGGTGGGTGGGGCGGGGCTCGTCGCCGCCCTGCTGCTGGCCGGCGACGGCGTCAGCCAGACCGTCCTCCGCACGGCCGTGGTGGCTGCGCTGGTGACCGTCTGCGTCGCCTCGGCCCGGGCGGCCCTGGTCGAGAGCTTTCGGCCGGTGACGCCAGCGGTCGGACCGGCACCGTCGCACCCGGTGCTCCTCTGCAACCCGTGGTCGGGGGGCGGCAAGGTGGACCGCTTCGGGCTGGTCGACCTGGCCGCCTCGCTCGGAGTCGAGACGGTGATGCTCGACCGTGGGCTCGACCTCGAGCAGCTGGCCCGGGACGCGGTCCGCCGGGGGTCGGACTGCCTGGGCATGGCCGGGGGGGACGGCTCGCAGGCCCTGGTGGCCTCGATCGCCGTTGAGCACGGTATCCCGTTCGTCTGTGTCTCGGCCGGGACCAGGAACCACTTCGCGCTCGATCTCGGGCTCGACCGTGAGGACCCACGGACCGGAGTGGCCGCCTTCGGCGACGGGGAGGACCGCTGGGTGGACTACGCCACCGTGAACGACCGGTTCTTCGTGAACAACGTGTCCCTCGGCGTCTACGCCACGATCGTCCAGCAGGAGGGCTACCGGGAGGCCAAGGCCGAGACCTCGAAGCGGTTGCTGCCCGAGATGCTGGCCCGCACGGCCGAGCCGTTCGACCTCCAGCTCACCACGCCGGACGGCACCGAGGTCGACGGGCCGTTCCTGTTGATGGTCTCCAACAATCCCTATGTCCTCGGGGCCTCGCTCGAGGTTTCCCAGCGCCGCCGGCTTGACACCGGTCAGCTCGGGGTGTTCGCCGTAACGGCTCGCACCGGGGCCGAAGCGGCAGAGGTCGTCACCCTGGCCCTGGCCGGGCAGAGCGCCCGCAGCGGCCACGCCTACCAGTTCACGACACCCGAACTCGAAGTGCGTTCCCGGTCCGGCACGGCGTACGCGGGCATCGACGGCGAGGCGCTCGAGCTGCCGACGCCACTGCGCTTCCGGGCCCATCCGCGGGGGCTCCACCTCCGGGTGCCGCCGGGAAACCTGGCGGCGGCGGCACGGCGTCGAGCCCACGAGGTCCACCTGCGCGACCTGGTGGCCATTGCGCGAGGCCGGCAGGCCACGTGACCGGGCTGATGACGGAGCCCCGGGCGGCGCCGGCGGCGGCGGCGTCGTCGTCAGACACCCTAAGCCAGCTGCAAAAGCTCGGCGGTCTCAAGGCGCAAGGGATCCTCACAGAAGCGAAGTTCCAGGCTCAGAAGGCCAAGATACTCGGCTAAGGGACCGCCGAAGGACTACTCGCGCGCTCGAGTTCACCCTTCGCTGTTGTGAGCTCCCTAACTTGACCTTAGAACCCGCAAGTCTTCTGAGGCCGAGCCTAACTACCCGTGCAGAACGCTCTCCTGTCAGGTCTCCTGAGGCAGCTCTCCGGTGGTCACGAAGACCTTGCCCATCGTCCCGAAGCGGTCATGCCGGCAAATGTGGAGGTGGGCCAAGAAGCCCCGGCTCTCGATGACGAGGGCCTGGACCATTCCCGTAGTCCCTCAACACCATATCACACTTATGTCTCACTATGATCAGACACTTCCTAGTCGTTGTCACGCGGGCGGCCGGGAAGTGCCTTCTCCAGCCGGCCAGAGAACGATGGCTTCGTGCGGAACTCCCTGTGCCCTGGCTGGCAGGACGCAGACGTTGGTCAGTTGTCGGGAGCGCCACCGGCGGCGAGGTCCCGCGGGGGCACGGACGAGGCCCTAACCCGGGACCTTCACGGTAGAAACGTACGGCTAGGGGCGACGCACTACGCTCAGACGGTATGGCCAAGCCGAAGGCAGCCAGTATCAGCCTTGACGCCCTGTTCCGGCCCGGCTCGGCCGCCCGGCGGATCGCCGAGCGCCTCATGACCGGCAAGCCCCAGACCCGCTCTCAGCTGGTCGCAGGACTGGGGACGTCTGTCACGACGGTGAACCGGGTGGTGGCCCAGCTAGAGAGGGCGGGCGCCATCATAACCAGGGAGATCGGCTCAGACGGTAGACAGGCTGTCTTCCGGGTGGTCGACGTGACCGGCCCAAAAGCGGCGCGCCCGTACCTGCACCTGGGTGACCAAGTCCGGGTGGTGGCCGCCCTCGTGTCAGGCGACGACATGCTCATCGACGTGTCCGTCGACAAGCACACGTACCGTGGGGTAGTCCGGGGCGTGGTCACGAACGTCAACCTGGGCGGATATGCCACCGTCCAGGGCATCGAGCTGGTCGACGAGACGCTGTCGAACGTGCGCTTTGAGAGCCACCGGGCCGACTCCGGGGACCGCACGGTGGTCCTGGAGTCAGTCCGCAACGTCACCGACGCATAAGAGGGCGCCCGGTGAGGCAACGGGTGCCGGGTCGAAGAACCCGGCGCTCCGCCGGTCTGACAGCCGCAGGCCGAGCCATTGCCAGTAAGGCTGGTCATTTTCGTCGTAATAAGCGAGGCGCGAGGCTGGCCAAGCCAACGGCCGGTCGCGCCTCGGCTCGCGAGAGCCCGAAGATGCCCTCGAGTTGCCCTCCAAATGGCAAACCACTTGGCCCGGTTGATCTCAGGAGAGCCATGTCGACCCGTTCGGCTCGTATACCTGGAAGGCAAGGAAACCCTAGATGTAGACGAGCCTTTTTGATCACACATCGATATCAACGGGTACTGGTCGAAGTAGCGGGTGCGTTGAACTTGATCTCGCGAGCGCCAGGACCTAAACATCGTGACCCCCACCCCGGCCCAATAGAGGGGCCAACGCGCAACCATAAGCGCCTCTGCGGCTAGTCGCTAACGGTGCCCCGTGGGTCCAAGGACACGTCGCTCGTGGCCTCGACGAGGTTGGTACTTCCTGAGAAGGCCAGTCCTGCGTTCCTCGGCCCGGACCGAAAAGGGCGCCGGCATCACAACGTTGCGCCCCGAACTGACACAAGGCCGCCCTTCACGGTGTTCTGGGGCGCACGAGGGCGCTCCTGCGCGGCGGGCGCATTGACCTCCTGCGCGTCGAAGCACGCACTCCAACGCTCAAGCGCTTGCCCAAGGTCCCAGCGAGGCGGCGTGGCGCCGCCCACCTGTCACCAGCGCTCATTGACCACCTCAACGTATACGGCTCGCTTACCTTCGACGTAGAGCGGGAGCTTGGCCGGATCGGGCATCGAGCACTGCGCAAGCCAGCCGGGCGGCACGGGATGGCGGTCGAGGCGTCCGCAACCACCGGAATGCACAGCTGATCACTGGCCCTACGACTGTGGCACTATCAACGGAAATTGCGTCGCTGCTTAGGGAACCCCCCAAAAGCGTCCTCCTCCTCTAAGTGCCTAGAACGGCCAGAGGCGGCATTTCCCCGTCGAGACGGAGTACGGCCTCGCATCTACCAGGTCGTGGATGCTCCGTGATCCAACCAGGACGCCGTTATGCCGACTCCCGTCCCGTGCGCGGAACTTCAGGTTGAACGCCCCACGCAAGCACCAAGAGTGTCAGCCCGTATTCCGGAAGTTTGCGGCTCGGGACACGCTTAGAAATGGAGGGCCGCTTCGCGTGCGTCAAAGAGCGGTTCGAAGGATATCTGGCGGCACCAGCTTCCTGAAAAATTGAACAAGGGCGAGTTGCCGACACGGTGCCCGACGGCGCAATTCGACGCGACGCAGGCCAGCCGCTCCCCTAGCGGCCCCATTTCCAGCTCTGGCGCCGTGCCGTGCCGTGCGACGTAACGCTACAGCGAGGGCGAGATCTGTCGCAGGACATCGCCCAGTTCTGGAACGGCGCCGTGGCGCCGACGGATCAGGTCGGCCACCAGCCCCGTCCAGCCGGTCTGGTGCGAGGCACCGAGCCCGGCCCCATTGTCCCCATGGAAGTACTCGTTGAACAACAGGTTGTCTTTCCAGAGCGGACCGGTCTGGAACGGGCCAACGTACCCGAAGCAAGGCCTCCGGCCGTCGTCGCCGACCAGGAACAGCGAGACGAGCCGCCGGCGCAGATCCTGGGCCACTTCGCCGAGAGTTATGCGGTTCCCCGAGCCGGTGGGGTACTCCACAGCCAAGTCCTCGCCAAAGAAGCGGTCGTAACGTTCCAGGGCTTCGATAACCATGTAGTTCAAGGGGAACCAGACCGGGCCGCGCCAGTTGGAATTGCCACCGAACATGTCCGTGGTGGACTCGGCCGGTTCATAGTCGATGCTGGCCCTGATGCCCTGGGCATCGAGATCGTAGGGCTGGTCCCGATGAAAGGCCGAGAGGGCACGGAGCCCAAAGGGCGACAGGAACTCCGTTTCGTCGAACACTTTGGCCACAATGCGCTCCAGTTGCTCGATGCTGACGACGCCGAGAAGAAGCCTCTGTGCCCCCGCTTCTCCCCGCAGGACGCCAAGCCCTCTGAGCTTGTCCAGGTCCCCGAGCCCTTCACCTTTGAGGAACCGGGCAAACCCCTTGGCCAAGCTGGCGGCCTCCCCTACTATCCCCTCATCGATAACAATGGCCGCTAGCGTCGGGATTATCCCGACCATGGACCGGACCTTGAAGGCGATAGTGGCCCCGTCCCCGGTCACCAGGCTGTCGTAGTACAGACCGTCCAAATCGTCCCACATACCCTTGGACTCCATGCTCTTGCGAATGGCGGCAAAGTGCTCGAGGAACTTGAGCACCAGATCGTCGCCCGGTCGCTGGCCGGAACGGTTGAGGACGGCCGCGATGGCACCCATGGCCAGCGTGTACGCGGCCATCCACCCCGTGGCGTCTGACTGCTGAAGGCTGTCTCCGGCGGGAATGTGGGAGCGGTCAATGGCGCCAATGTTGTCCAGCCCGAGGAACCCACCCTCGAAAACATTGTTGGCGTCCTGGTCGCGCTGGTTCACCCACCACGTGAAGTTGACCAGTAACTTGTCAAAGATGCAGCTGAGGAAGGCCAGATCCCGACCGCCGTCGATAGCGAACACTTGCAGCGCGGCCCAAGCCTGGACGGGTGGGTTGACGTCGGAAGTTCACGTTGCCGTGGCCGCTTTGTTTGCGCCGGGCCTGCGAGCACTGAGATGGCTCGCCGAGCTGGACACTTGACCGCGGCCCGAACCAGGAAGGAATGACGACGTGGCCACAAGCCCATCACGAACCGACCGCTGGAAGGCACTCGACTTCGGGCCGCCCCAATCCGGGGCGGACGACCCGGACGACCCGGTGCTCGTCGACTACGGCCCCAGCGGGAGGGTCGCCGTCATAACTCTCAACCGGCCGCACGCCGACAACGCCATCACGACCGCGATGGGGGCGAGGTTGACCGAGGTCCTCGAGGAGATCGCCGTACGCCCGGCGGTCCGGGTGGTCATCCTCACCGGAGCCGGGGACCGAGCGTTCTCGGTCGGCAGCGACCTGCGCCAACGCAAGGACATGTCCAAGGAAGACTGGCTGCGCCAGCGCCAAGACTTCGACCGTACCCTGTACACGCTGCGCCAGCTCCGAAAGCCGATCTTCGCCGCCGTCAACGGGATCGCCTACGGAGGTGGGTGTGAGATCGCCCAGAGCACCGATTTCATCATCGCCTCGGACAACGCCACCTTCGGGCAGCCGGAGGCGATGGTCGGTCTCGCCGCCGGCGGGGGGTCGCCGGCGCTCCTGCCCCGCCTGCTCCCGCCTGGTAGGGCACTACAGATGCTGATGACGGGCCAACCGATCAGTGCCCAGGAGGCGTACCGACTGGGCATGGTCAACGAACTACACACCTCCGCCGACCTCATGCCTGCCGCGCACCACATCGCCGAGCAGATCGCCGGCAATTCGCCGACCGCTGTACAGGCGGTGAAGCGGGCGGTCCGGCTAGGGCAAGGTCAGCCCATCGAGCAGGCCATAGCCGTGATGATGGAGGAGCACTGGCGCTCGGCGGTGCATCCCGACCGGGTGGAGGGCATCGGCGCGTTCAACCAGGACCGCGAGCCGACATTTCAAGACCCTGACTACTGATGTCTGACGTCGCTCCCAAGCGGCTTTGGCTTCGGCACTCCGGGCCACGGCCCCGGAGAACAAACGCGCTGCGGCAGTGCGCGTCGCCAGGCGCTCCTTCGTGCCCGCCGCCTCCAGGGCTGCGATGTCCCGAAGCTGTCGCGCAATCGGGTCGTCACCGACGCGTGCTATGGGCCGAAGCGTAGAGCGATTAGCCATAATTAGCTCCTCTCAACGAGCTGCTGGATCATGAGCAAAGTAGCTGAGATTATCGTGGGTTTCAAGACCCACTCGGGTATTAGTTTCTGCCAGAGCAAGATATGCGATCAGTATAACTGATCGCGGTGGGTGCTTGCCCTGGAGGGCGGCGCATGCCACGCTGGGAGCGTGGGAGATGTGCCGGGGACGGCGCGCCCGGCCGGGGAGCCGGGCGGGGACGGGGGCGTGACGAACCGGTCTTGGGCAAGCCGGGAGCCACCCCGACGGCGCGTCCCGGAGGCCGGTTACGGCGTCGGCCGGGTGGACGCCAGCGCGTAGTCGGTGTGCGCCTGTCGCCCGAGGAAGAGGCCTGGATCGTGCCCCGAGCGGCGGCCGAGGGCCTGTCGGTACAACGGTTCCTGGTCGAGTCGGCGCTGCCCGAAGGCCGTCCCTCCCTCCTTGCCCGGCGCGCCCTTTGCCGCGAGTTCTTGGCGGTGGCGAGAGACCTTCACGGGGCCTGTGTGAACTTGAACCAGCTGACACACATTGCGCATGTGAGGCGCGATGTGCCGAGTGGGGCCGACGAGGTCATGGCCGAAGTGCGGGCGGGAGGCCGGCGCATTGTCGAACTGGCGGCGCTCCTCAGCGCCCGTGGAGGGGCGCTCGCTGGGAGGGGCGGAGGCGTGATCGCGAAAGTGACGCGGGGCCAGGAGCCTTCGGGCGCGGTGCGCTACTTGTTCGGCCCTGGGAGGTACAACGAGCACGAGGACCCCCATGTGGTAGCGGCCTCGGCGTCGCTCCGGGTGGAGGCGGGCCTGCGGCCGACCAAGGCCGAACTGGAGGAGCTGGCGGCGGCTATGGACTTCCCCAAAGTGTTGTTCGGCATGGAGGTGCCCGCCGGCGCATGCTGGCACCTGTCGCTTTCCACCAAGGCCGGCACGGACCGCGAGCTCTCAGACGCAGAGTGGGCCGAGGTGGCGCAAGAGGCGATGAGCCGGCTCGGTTTTGAAGCCTCCGGGCATCGGGCGGCGTGCCGCTGGGTGGCGGTCCGTCACGGTCGCTCCAGCGCCGGCAACGACCACGTCCACGTCGTCGTGGGGCTCGTGCGCGAAGACGGGAAAGTGGCGGGCACGGCCAACGACTTCCGTCAGCTTTCCCGTCTCTGCTCCGACATGGAAGGCCGCTACGGGCTTTCGGTGGTGGAAGGCCGCGCCCTGAAGGCAGCCATGCCCGGGCTCACCCGGGCCGAGGCGGAGAAGGCGCGCCGTACCGGAAGGGCAGAAGCGGAGCGGGCCGAGCTCGCCCGGGTGGTGCGGGCGGCGGCTACCGTCGCCGGCCGCGAAGCCGAGTTCGTGCGGTTGCTCCGGGACGCCGGGGCGGCGGCCATGCCCCGTTACGACCGCGTCGGCGGGCATCGTGTGGTCGGCTACGCGGTGGCCGAGGAGCCCTCCGACGGAGGGGTGGCGGTCTTCTTCGGCGGGGGGAAGCTGGCGCGGGACCTCTCCCTCCCGGCCCTACGGGACCGCTGGGCCGACGGCGAGGCCGAGAACCGCGAGGCCGGGGCCGAGTGGGGTCGTGGAGCCCCGGCGACGGGCGTGCACGAGGCCCCTTGGGCCAGCCGGCACCTCACCTACGGCTGGGGCGAGGCCTCACGGTGTTGGGGCAAGACGGCGCTCCCGCAAGTGCACCGGGCGCCGGCCCAGCGGTGCCCGGCCCGGTGGAGAGAAGCGACAGAAGGCCTGGGCGAAGTGGTGCGCGAGCTGGGCGCCGTTCCCGGCGAGGACGTGACCACCTGGCGAACGGTCGCCTCCGACGCGGCGGGGGTGCTGGCTGTCTTATCGGGGCGCTTGGAGCGCATTCCCGGGCCGCTGGCCCACGCCTCAGGCCTGCTCGCCCGATCGGCCCAAGGGCCTCGGCAAAGGCCAGCGAAAGTTCGCTGCGTCCCGCGGGGCACCATCAAGTCGGTGGCCGCCCTCATGGCCCAAGCGGACCTCGACGAGGACACGCCCGCCGCCTGGAGACTTCTCTTTACCGAGATGCTCCGGGTAGTCCAGGCGGTCCACAATGCCCACTTGGCGCGCTCGGAATCCGAGCAGGCTGGCCGGCTGGCCGACGAGGCCCGGAAGGCCCTGGACAACGTGAGGGCGCGCCTCGGATCGCTCGAAGCGCTCCGGGCCGAGCTCCCGGTGGTGGTCAAGGCTGCCCAGGGGGAGGCGGAGCGGGGGGAGGAAGAGGCTGCAAGGCGCCGGCGCCGACGGGCGGGCAAAGCTGCGCTGCGGCCGGAGCTGTTCGCCGGGACGACAACGGGGCGGGCACCGCCGAAACGGTTCTCGGAAGTGGAGAGGTGAGCGTGGCAGAAACGGCTGGGACGAACGCTCTGCGCCTACCCGCCGGCGTACTTGGTTGCGGAGCCTGACAATGAGAGACGGAGGCGTGGCTTTTGGCCCGATGCGAGATTATGTGCGCTAGAGCAGGGTCGAAAGTCGACGCCTTATCCGTATCGTTCGGGGCCGTTTACGCGTGCCCCAGGCGGTTCAGACATCGGCTACGCAGATGAGGTGTTCAGGCGCCAGATCCGGCCGGCGATGTGACGAGACGTAGTCTGCCCACTGTTGTGACTGCCGTCGTTGACCACGAGCTGAGCGACCTCGAGCCCTACCGCCGCCAGCTGACCGCCTATTGCTATCGGATGCTCGGGTCCCCACAGGACGCCGAGGACGCGGCGCAGGACACCCTCGTGCGGGCTTGGCGGGGCCTCGGCCGGTTCGAGGACAGGGCCGGGTTGCGCCCGTGGCTGTACCGGATCGCTACGAACGTCTGCCTGGACATGCTCAAGGGTCGAGGCCGACGCGCTCTGCCCATGGACCTCGCGCCGGTTGCTAACGGTCGCAGCTGGCACCACTCCCACGAGCTTGCCCTCGGCGCTCCTCGAGCGGAAGCGACGTGGGTGCAGCCGGTTCCCGACCACCTGGTCTCGTCCCCGGATGACGACCCGGCCGCGGTGGCTGTGTCCAGGGAGTCGATCCGGCTGGCGTTCATCGCCTCGCTCCAACACCTGGTGCCCCGCCAGCGAGCGGTGCTGGTCCTCCGCGACGTGCTTGGGTGGCGGGCGCATGAGGTGGCGGAGCTGCTCGAGACCAGCGAAGACGCCGTGAACAGCACCCTTCGCCGTGCTCGCAGGGCCCTAGAGGCGGCAAATCTCGATGGCCCGCCGATCGAGCCGACCGGGACCGACCGTGCATTGCTGTACCGCTACATCGAGGCATTCGAGCGGTACGACGTCGACTCGCTGGTGGCCCTGCTGCACGAGGACGCCACGCTCAGCATGCCGCCCTTCGAGCTATGGCTGCGGGGCACCGCCGACATCCGGCGCTTCCTGGTCGCGATGGAGGGGGAAGGTGGGCGCGATCGGACGATCGAGGTCACAGCCAACGGGTGTCCAGCGCTTGCCGTGTACCGACCTGCCCGCCCGACCGGGGTGCTCGAGCCCTTCGCCATCCACGTGCTCGAGGTGGTCGCCGGTCGCATCGTCGCCATCTACGCCTTCCTCGACCCAACTCTGTTCCGGGTCTTCGGCCTCCCAACGGCCCCCGGTCTGATCAGCGAATAAGCGCTTCACAGCGTCGCATCTGTTACTGGTTGAGAGCGACATGCGGCCATGACTGGCCTGAAAGGCGCGACGACTTTTCCGCCTGGCCGCAGTTGCAACGGGTGGCGAGCACGTGGCCCGCCCCGGCAGACATCGGGTCGTCGGAAGCAAAAAGGAGGTCCTTATGACAACGATCGACGCCGCTGGAGGACAGAGAACGGTGAACGAGCAGTCTCGCCCAGTGATGGCGGCGCTTCAGATATCGCTGGACGGCTATATGCAGGGAGCCAACGGAGAGGTCGACTGGGTCGATGGGTGGAACGACGGGCTCGACCTGCTCTCAGACGTAGACGCGGCTGTCATCGGAGCCGGCACGTACCCGGGCTATGAACAGCTCTGGGGGTCGATCGCAGCCGACCCACAAAGCGGCACCGCGATGTTAGGTCGTGAGCCATCAGCGGGCGAGGTGGAGTACGCGCGCTGGACGCAGCGAACGCCGCACTACGTCCTGTCCACCACGCTCGATGATGTCAACTGGGAGACAGCTCACCTCATTCGTGACGTCAGCGAGCTTCGGAAGGTCAAGGACCGGCCGGGAGGGGCAATCTACGTCATCGGAGGCGCATCGCTCGTGTCCAACCTTCTGGACGTGGGCTTCATCGACGAGTTGCACCTCATAGTTCACCCGATCATCCTCGGCGGCGGCAAGGCCCCGCTTGCGGGCGTCAAACCGCAAAAGCTTGAACTACTCCAGTCCAGAGCCCGTCGGTCGGGTCGGGTCGTTCTGACATACCGGTGCTCCAACGTAGAAGCCGGACAGTCCGACGTTGGAACCTCCGAAGCGTAGGGGAATGGCGTCCGCCGACAAGATCGAGGCATTTCTCTCCGAGAGCCATAACGTCGTCCTCGCGGGCATCCGCAGAGATGGTCGACCGCACCTGACTCCGAACTGGTTCCTCTGGGACGGGCAGCGGTTCTACGTCTCGACCACCCGGAGCCGTGCCAAGTACGCCATCTTCCGTCGTGACTCCCGAGCCGAGATAGCCATCGACGACCCCATTGGCTTACGCGCCGTTTTGTTATCGGCGACAGTAGAGATCCGGGAAGACGTCGCCGCCGAACTACCTCGCTTCCGTGCCATCAGACAGAAATACGGGTTAGCCCTGCCCAACGAAACTGAAGACCTTCGGTCGCTCACAGATGAGGGTCGGGTCCTGTTGGCCATCGTCCCGGATGGCCCTCCCTCGACATGGGTCGCTTGGGGCCTCGACTGAGGGGTACGTATCGAACTGACCTTGGCCGCCCTAACATTCCGGCTACCGCTCGGCCTTGCTACACCGTGTTCTCCAAGATAGTCCGGTGCCCTGGGATGGCACCTCCTATCGGTTAGACGAACCAGTACCAAGTACATAACGATGAATCGCGTGTCGGCCGCTGACGTCCCGTCAGTCTGACGGGTGTTGGCGGCCAGCAGGATTGCACGAAGGGGGCCAGTAGCGATTGCCCGCGGACGGCCAGTTCGCCACCGAGAGTGAAGAGAGGCGGTCGGGCATGCGGAGCCCCAGAGCCTTAGATCCGTTGCGCCCTGCTGTCGCCCAATTTGATCCCTACAGCCGCTCAGATCGCGAAGAATGGGCGAATCACGAGGGAAAACCATTATGACAAATGAAATTCGAAGCTAAATGTCGAACCGAAGCCGCACAGCCGTGCGCGGAAAAGCGAGCGAACGCGATCTGGACGTGTTTGTATTTTAATCCCGCTTACTTGGGCGATGCGGCACCCGAGTTTGGCATTTCGTGGGCGGGCAAGCTGGCACCTGAGGAAACTAGAGAGCCGCTGCGAGTAGGCGAGTGCCCGCCGAGAGACCGTTCGCTTGCGGTTACCGCCCGCTCCCGGTGCTGCCGGCCGAGGGGAATGGTAGCCTCTGCCAGGCCTGTCGTGGGACGAGGTACAGGGGGTTAAGTTAGTCACGTGCCGCAAAGGTACTTCACCAGCTGTGACCTGCGACAGGGAGAGCCAGTCGTTTAGTGGGGCGGCGGCCGCCAGTGGTGCTTGTCAAGTAAGGAGAACAGCGAATGAAGTTCCGAACGGGCGGCCTGTTTGTTGTGGTGGTCGCTGTGACTGCCACGATAACGATCGGGTTGGGGGCAAGCGCCGAGAGCCCACCGCCGCTCTCGGGCGTAAAGACGCTTGCCTCTGATGGCACAGGGTTCTGCGCCCTGCTTAGGACTACACAAGTAGAATGCTGGGGGAATAACGCCTCAGGCGCTCTCGGCGACGGCACCCAGGGCAACTCGGCGGTGCCAGAGAAGGTAAAAAACTTAGCCGGCGTTGTCTCGCTAACAGCTGATTCCTCGGGCGTATACTGTGCCGTGGTGTCGGGGGGCACGGTGACCTGCTGGGGTGCCGGGTACGACAACGGGCAGGGGTATGGGCACACGCTTGACGTTCCAGCCCCCGTCGCCGGGCTAACCAATGTCAAGAGCCTGATTAGCGACAACCATGGCACTTTCTGCGCCCTCCTGTCGACCGGCCAGGTGCGATGCTGGGGCAGTGACGAGGACACAGCCTTAGGGAACGGTGCACCCGACGGCAGCGCCGACTCGGCGCTACCGGTTGCCGTGAAAGGGATAACCAGAGCCACTCAGCTGGCGTCGTCCGATATCAATTTCTGCGCGCTCGAGTCGACTGGCCGTGTCTACTGCTGGGGCTCGAATGCGAACGGCGAGCTGGGCTACGGGCTGACAAGCAGCGGCTCATCTGTCCCCATTCAAGTCGAGAACGTCACGAACGCCGTGGCCGTGACTGGCGATTCAGTCGGCGCTTGGGGAAGCTACTGCGCGCTGCTGGCAACACACCGAATTTACTGCTGGGGGTACGACGGAGGGGGTCAGCTCGGTAACGGGGCCACTATCCCCCACTCCGCACCAACCAAGGTGGGGGGGCTCACGAACGCCGTTTCCATTCTCGGCGGGGCGACCCAGAATTTCTGCGCGCAGCTCTCCACCGGCAGGATGGACTGTTGGGGCTACGGCGAGGAGGGTGAGCTAGGTAACGGGTCTTTCAGAAACTCGAGCCTCCCGGTCCCAGTCAGAGGCCTAACCAACCCAAAGGCTATGGTCGCTGGGGGGCTGGGCTACTGCGCCATCCTTACCACGGGCAGAGTGGCCTGCTGGGGCGACAACGAATACGGCGAGCTGGGGAACGGCAGCACCAGGGGCTCGGGGGTGCCGGTACTGGTCGCGAACCTAACCGACGTCACCGCCGTGGTTAGTGGCAATGAGGCATACTGTGCTGTGCGATCAACAACAGGCCAGGTCTACTGTTGGGGCACCGGCTACTACGGCGAGCTTGGGAACGGGCAGTTTGACGTGAACTCGGAGGTGCCGGTACCAGTCTGGTCATACAACCCGGTGGCGCCACCGGTGACGGCATAACCGACCGAGACCGTCGGGGGCAATATCGCTCGGTGCCTTGCATGGCTAGGTCCTAGTGATCGTCTTACTAGTAAACCGTCATGCTGTACCCGGTCACGTCTGGGACGCCCTCGTCGTGCACGGCGATGGTTGCACTACGACCCTTCCCGAGGCTCTCGATCGGGCCAGGGACGTGACATAGAAACCCCCCGGAACGTCGCTCTCACCGGGTCCCTGCGGATTAGATCTCGACTAACTAATGCTTGATGGTCAAACTCTATTGAGGGCGTTGCTCTCATGTAACCAGCCTCGCGCGTGGCTACGAAGGGCGCCCGAATAACCCATCTCGTGCTCCTGGCGGGCAGCGTTCGTTCGCTCCGAATCGGCATCGTTCGGCACCCCGGCCGTCGAGTGACGTCAATGAAAGCCACCACGGTACGTGGCCGCTTGGCGGACACTCCTGCTGGCCGCCACTGGGCAGTTTCTGGTGGCCCCCGACAGACGGGAACGCTCGTAGTCGGCGACAATCACCGATCCTGGCCTGTGCAAACGAGTTCGCTGCCAGACGCACTGTCGCGCGCCGAAGCTCAAAGACAACCTGGTCGCACATTCGCTACCTGGTGCCATAGCAAAATCGGTGGACCTGACGGACGCGCGAACCGTCGTTATCTCTAGTTGTTCTTAAGGTGTCGTCTCTGTAACTCAGGACACGTTTTGGCCTCGGCGTGGACGGGTTACCTACATCGGTGTGTCCGCGTCGCCCGCGTAGAACGATGAGTCCGGGCAGGGCGAGTCGTCTGAACGAGGATCCACTTCCGCGAGAGGAGCTGGCTGTGACACAGGTTATTGCTGATATCACGATGTCGCTCGACGGTTACGTGACTGGGTTGGGCGCAGATGCCGAACACGGCCTTGGAGATGCTCAGGAGCTTCACACGTGGGTCTCGGCGCAGGATCAGGTCGACACGGAGATCCTCGAACGGGCGACGGCTGCGACCGGAGTGGTCGTGATGGGTCGACGACTGTTCGACGTCGTCGACGGCCCGCTCGGCTGGAACAAGGACATGGGCTACGGCGCTGACCAGGTCGGTACGCCGCCGTTCTTCGTCGTCACCCACTCGACGCCGCGCCAGGTCAGGCTCGAAAGGGAGCTCGGGATGCGGTTCACGTTCGTGCCCAACTTGACCGACGCGATCGAGCAGGCTCGTGCCGTCGCGGCAGCGAGCCACGTCGTGATTATGGGCGGTGGGGACGTCATCGGCCAGGCGATCCAAGCGCGCCTCATCGACGAGCTGCACCTGCACATCGCGCCGATGCTGCTAGGCGGCGGAACGCCGATGTTTCGGCCGGGGGCTCGCCAGCTGTACCGCCAACGCGAGGTGCGCGCTTCGAGCAACGCCATCCACGTCAGCTACGAACGGGAGTCGGACGGAAAGCGGTAGAGCGGTCGCAAGGCGTCGAGGGGGGTTCGACGACGTCGGCGCAGGAATGGCCGCTGCGGGCCAGACCTTAGGCGCCGTACGGGCCGAGCCGAATTCGGCGTTCTGGCTGCTCAAGACTGATTGGGCTTGACCGCACATAATATGCAGCCATAACCTCGGGCTGTTTCCCCGAAATCGCGCCGGAAGTTCATGGCGAAGCCAAGCAAAGGGCGTGGGGGCTGAGCGCCGAGGCTGAAGGCTGGCCAAGGCATTGGCACAGGTACGAGATGAAGCGCTAACCGGTGCCTCTGTGGGGTTGCTTGGGTAACTTTGTTGCCGAGTCATATGAACACGAAAAAGACTAACGATGGCTAACCAAGCGCCGGCTCCTCCCTACACCCCTGGTTTCGGACGCCGTCCGCCGGTAGTCGCCGGCCGCGATGCCCTGGTAGACGACGTGGCCCGCGTGTTGGAGGTCGGCCCCGAGCACCCCCGCTTCTGCCGCGCCCTCCTGGGCAGCCGGGGTACCGGCAAGACGGTCCTCCTGGACGTGATCGGCGGGGTCGCAGCGAAGGAGTTGGGCTGGGCGGTGCTGCACGTGCAAGCGCTGCAAGAAGAGAGCCTGGTCGCTGTCCTGCTACAGCGCATACCTGAGGCCGTCCGGCCCTGGGGTCGTTTTGGACGGGGCTCCAACGATCTCCCGGCGGAGCTAAAGGTCGGCGTCGGGAGCGCTGCCGCTGCCTTCGAGGACGCGCTGGGACGGCTGGGCAGCTTCGCGGCCAGTCACGGTACCGGGCTACTTATCACAGGAGACGAGGCCCAAATGGCACCCCAGGAGGACCTCTCCGCGGTCGCCCGTTCCCTCCAGACCGTGGTGGCCCGTCGCCTCCAACCGGTCGCGGTTATCTTTGGCGGGCTCGAGACCTTCAGGGAGCGCCTGGCCAGCGCCGGCACCTACGCCAGCCGCCTCCCCGTCGAAGAGCTCGCCAACCTGGAGCCGAGCGCGGCGCGCCTGGCCCTGGTCGAGCTGGCGGCCCGCCGCCACGTGGCCTGGGAAGACGAGGCCCTCGGCCTGTTGGTGCGCCGCTCGGGCGGCCACCCCTACTACGTGCAGCTGTTCGGCTGGCACGCCTGGGAGGCGGCGGAGGGGGAGGCCACCATCACCCTCGCCCACGCCAAAGCCGGGTTGCGTTCGGCCCGAGCCGAGCTGGCGGGCCAGTACGAAGTCACCTGGGGCAACCTGCGGCCGCCAAGAGCGCGACTACCTGGCGGTCGTGGCCGGCCTGGCCGGCCCGGGCGGGGCCGGGGTAGAAGAAGTGGCCACGGTGCTCGGCAAAGAACCGAAACAGCTGGCCGTGGCCCGCGACCGGCTGGTGCACAAGCACGGGCTCCTGGAAGTACCGGAGCGGGCCCAGGTCCGCTTCGTCGATGCCGAGATGGCCGCGTGGGTGGCGGAGCGCCCCGACCGCAATCCGTCGACTACGGCTGTGCAGAGGGGGCCGGCGCGCTCGGCGAGCAAGGTCCGTGGCCGGCCCAGCCGCTCGCCCTCTCAGGAGGCGCAGCCGCCCGGCCGACGCCGGCCGAGCGCCGAGCGGCCCCGGGGACACGGGCGCTGACGCCGCGGGTCCCTGACCCCCGGGGGACCGTGGGCAGTTCAGCCGGGCAGCCCTGCTGGCCGCCCCATGTGTGCCGTCAGATCGTGCATCAAAACTAATCAAAGCTAACTCTTGAAATGGTGCTGTACAATGCGCTAGCCTCATCAGCACGAGGCACTGATCGAGAGGAGCTAATCATGGCTAACCCTCTGAACCTGTTCAGGGTCTACGGGCGCCTTGATGAGCTGGTCCTGCACGGGCCCACCAATGAAACTGTGGCGCCGTGAACCACGACGTAAGCGCAAAGCTTGGCTACGACGACCTGGCACACATACGGCGCAAGGCGGGCGCGGTAGAGCAGATGTGCGTCGAACTGGGCAGGGAGGTGGCGAGCCTGTCTAGAGAGGTGACCGAACTTGTCGAGCGTCCCTGCTCTAGTCCTCTCGCTCTCGCTGTAGAGGAGGCCGCTCGTCGCCTAGGAGTTGGCCGGTCAACCATGCTCGCGCTCCTCGGCTCTGGGAGAGTGCGCTCTGTCAGGGTCGGTGGGCGCCGCCTAGTGCCGATAAAGGCGCTGGAAGAGTTCCTGGAGCAGCAGGGTGACCGAGCGGTCGGCTAAGAACGTTGGCGTGGGGAAACGAGCGGCTAACGGACGAAGCACGATCATCCGACGCCCAGACGGAAGGTGGCACGGCTGGGTCTCCATGGGGTTCCTACTCTCGGGCAAGCCCGACCGCCGGCACGTATCGGCCAAGACCCAATCTGGCGCAGCGGCGAAGGTCAGGGCACTGGAAAGGGCACGCGACGCGGGCAGCATCACGGCAACGGGCCGTACCCCACTCATCGCGTACCTCGCGGAGTGGATCGACCGTAAAGAGCGCCTACGCGCGGTTCGGCCAAACACTGTTGACGGGTACCGCAATGACCTTGCCCACGTCAAGGCTGCCCTCCCAAAGGTGACCCTCGACCGACTTGGCCCAGGGAACATCGAGCATTTGTGGTCGTACCTCATCGACCGGGGCCGGACCGTGGGGCACACACGGCGAACACTCAATGCGGCGCTGAACGACGCGGTCAAACGTGGATTAATGGCCCGTAACCCGGTCAAGGCGGCGGATACGCCCCGCGACGCGGAAACGGAAATAGACCCCTACACAATCGAGCAGATGGAGGCTCTGCTGGCAGTTGCTGTCGGAGTGCGTAACGCGCCTCGCTGGTCGGTGGCGATGGCGCTCGGGCTGCGTCAAGGTGAGGTGCTCGGCCTGACGTGGGATGACCTTGAACTACCTACGGAACCCGGCGAGGGCACGATGGTCATCCGCCGTCAACTGCAGCGGGTGACTTGGCAACATGGTTGCGCTGATCCCGCCAAAGTGCATCAACGGCGCCGGAAAGCCCGCCAAGCGCGGCGCTGACTGCTTGCAACGTTGGGGGGGAGGTCTCAAGATCTCGGCCCCAAAGTCGGAAGCCGGTCGCCGTACGCTGGCCATACCGGCCATGTTGACCGCCGAGCTCCGAACCCATCGCAAGACCCAAGCCGCAGAACGATTGGCCAGCGAGATATGGGCACAAGGGCCTAATGGCGGATGGGTGTTCGCTTCCGAAACCGGCGGCCCGACCGATCCTCGAGCCGACAACCGTGACTTCAAAAAGCTGTGCGAGGTGGCAAAGATCCCCCTCGGCGGCTCCACGACCTCCGACACTCGGCGGCGACGATGATGCTCGACAACGACCTCGACCTGAAGACCGTTGGCCAACTGCTCGGGCACTCGCAGCTCGCGCACACCGGCCGGTATACCCATGTGCTTGCGGACCGCAAATCCGTGGCAGCTCAGCGGATCGACCAGGCTCTCTTCCGCTCTAGGCGCACCAACGCCTAAGCAGGAGGTGGTCCAACAAGTGTCATCGTGGCACATGAGCAGCCAGGCTCGGCAACGGTCAGCCTCACCAGTGATGGGCCCCATCAAACGAGACGGCTGTACCCTTCACCGTCTGTCTACGGGCTGACTACTGCTACCAAAACTGCTACCAGACCAGCTTTGCTCTCGCGAACTCAACGCAAAGGTCCTGGTCAGGGGGCGCCCCCGGCAGGGTTCGAACCTGCGACCCGCCGCTTAGAAGATGTCGGCACCGAGTCCGCACGAGTTCATCCGTGTCGTCCCAGACCCCTCGACCAGGACTTTCATCGCGCCGGGGACCGATAGGACCGGGGCAAACTGCACACAAAACTGCACACACTATCGGGCTCTGATTTGCCCCTGCCCCGCCCGGCTGCGGGGGCGTTCGGGGCGCCGTCACCTCCGTCCTAGGCACACCTTCGCAACTCCGGGGCCGGCTTGAGCGCGGTCCGGTAGACCGCCTTCCCGAGATCACGCACGGACCTCGTCACGGAGCGCGGCGCGGGCAAGGGTGTTTTGGCGGGGCGGCCTCGAACTCGTCGGCTGCAACGGTCGCCGGCTGTCACATTCACTGCTCGGCTCTTGTCATAGGGGGAAGTGGACACGACAAATGGAGGCAGTAGTGCTCGAGAAAGTCTTCTATATGAGCGTGCTCGTCAGCGACCAGGACAGGGCGTTGGAGTTTTACACGAACGTCCTTGGCATGGAGAAGCGGGTTGAGAACCCGACTCCCGACGGGCCGCGGTTTCTGACCGTCGGCGTCAAGGGCGATGAGTTTCAACTCGTGCTCTGGCCCGGGATAGCGGGGCAGGCTCAGCCGGCGCTTGGTAGCCCGCCGCCGTCGGTCACGTTCGTTACCGACGATTGCCGCAAGACGGTCGAGGAGCTGAAGTCGCGCGGCGTCGAGTTCGTCACCGACGTGCTCGAGTTCCCCTGGGGCTACGTCGCGCAGTTCCTGGACCCAGACGGCAACCGGCTACAGCTGCGAGAGGGCCGCTAGTCCCAGGGCGGACGGCTCTAGCGGTACCGGCCTGAACCCGTCCGTCCGGCCAGCCTCTCCTCCCGCGGGAGAGGGCTCGCCAATGGTGCGCCCCAAACGGCCGTTTTTGGCGGCAGCTTCGTACACACGGGCTTTGTCAGACCCCGGTAAAGCGACGGCGGGCGGCGGGGAACGCCTTGGGTTATCGTGCGGGGTGAACCCTATTGGCGATCCCCGCACGATCCGACGCTGAGTAGGTGGACAAGCCGGGGACCCGTAGACAAGCGATGCGCCCCCGCCCAGTACGCTGAGAGCGTGGCTATGCCCGTCAAGTCCATCGAGGAGCTGCAAGAACGGGTCGACAAGTACGCCCGGCCGCGCAGCACCGATGACGTGTCGATCACCTCGGACGGCACGCGGCTCGACTCCAAGGAGAAGGTGCTGGCGTTCCTCGAGGAACTAGCTCGCGAGCGGGCTGCGCACACGCCTGAGGGGTGAGCGGCCCAGACCACTCGACGTCGGTCGTATTGTTGAGGCGCTCGACCGCCACCACGTCGATTACCTGCTCGTCGGAGGAGTTGCCGCCACTGCACACGGCGCCGAGCGCTTGACCGCCGACGCGGACACCGTCGTCCGCCGAACGACCGCCAACCTCAAAGCAACTGCAGCGGCGCTTCGAGAGCTCCACGCCTACCTCCTCGTCGACGGGCTCTCCGACGAGGAGGCCCGGTCCCTCCCTGTACAGATCGACGCCCTCACCTTGAGCAGGATGGAGATTTCCACCTGGTGCACCGACGCGGGCGATCTCGACGTGCTCGTCGAGATACCCAGCGCCGACGGGGCCCGGCTTAGCTACGAGGACCTACTTCCCCGAGCTGTCGTCGCCACCTACGGCCCAGATGGCGTCGTCGTCCACATTGCTGCCCTCGACGACATAATCGCCTCCAAGCAGTCGGCCAACCGCCCCAAGGACCGTGAGGCTCTGCCCGAGCTATGCGCGTTGCGCGACTCCCAACGCGCCGAACGACCCGACCAGCTCGAGTAGCCACCGATTCGGGCGACCACTCGGTGACCGGCCTCCGTCGGGCATCTGTGGGCCGTTGAGCGGATCCGGGGTTGGCCTGGGGCCACTGGCCCGGGCCGAAGATGGCGTCGAGGGCCGTCCGCACGGCGTCGTTGCCGACCAGGACGTCGAAGGCTCGGTTGTGTTTGAGTCCCTTCCAACTGAGCCCAAGCGCCCGTCAGGCCAGGAGGCGGGACCGTCCTGGCGGATGCCAGCCTTGCCTTCGGCGTAGCCCGTACGGCACCGGTCATCTCTCGGCACCTGTACCGGGGACCGCCGCCGCGAGGCGAGCGCTCCCGGTCCCCGCGAACTCGCGCACGATGCCGGCGAGCACTTCAGGTATCCTCGTCGCTTCTCGGGGCGCGCCGACCACGATTTCCCCGTTCGTCCGGGGTGGGAGCTACAACAACCGGGACCTTGGGGCCGACAGCTCGGGATGGCCTGACGCCGGGCTCGTCGCGCTGAGCTCAGGGCAGCACTCGTACGCGCCGACTGCGGAAACCCCAGCGGTGATGGCCTTCCGTCAACGTGTGCACAGACCGGAGGTATTTGCTTGAACGATGCGTGTGCCGATTATGTATTCTGAAATAAGGAAAAGTCGAGAGGCTCCCGGTTGCATAACCGTCGATCTGCTCGGCGCTCGGGACCATGTCGTCGTCTCTCTCCCAGGCGCAGATGAGATGTTCGGGCGCGGCGCTTGCGAGAGCAAGCAATTTGCCCGGTCGACGCCGGCCACAACGACCCACCGAGCCGGCGTACTGGGCTAGGGTCAGGCGACTCTCGGCTCGCGTATTTATGGGCGACCTCCGGTGGGTGCGGTCCTTGCAGTAAGCGTCGATCTGCAAACCTCAAGGTCGTTGGAGTCCTCGGCCTCCCGGAACGTAGCTGAGTCGCTCTGCGCCCAGCAGTTTTCGGCCTGCTCAATCCCGTAGCCGTTTCTAGTCGCCACTGGCGGACGACGAGGCTGATCACGCCGTCATGATGGAGGAGGACGAGTTGCAGGGGACCCGCTGTGGGATCGGAGGACCTCGTGGCATCGTCGAGCTGGGTAGGTGTAGGCGTCTCGATTGCTGGCGATCAGATGTCGGACAGCGGCCAGATCGCCCTGGGTGTTGGGTGGCTCGACCGTGCCGTATTGGTCGAGCTATTGGTCAAGGTGAGATTGGGCAGTGGCAGATTCCACGGGCTCGAATAGCTCGGGGGAAAGCGCGTCCAGCCGGCACTGTCCGTGGACACCTGGACTGACTTCGTGGCGACTGCTTGTGTATGTGTCCCAGTGGCTCGGGTTGGCCAGCAGCTTGCGGAGCGCTCCCCCCGAGGTTGACCACGTTCCTGATGCGCTGCGGGACCGCCCGACGTGTACCCAATGGTACGAAGCGTTCATGATGAGGATGATGAAGTGCTCTGTTTCCGCCAGGGGAGCGTCTCGTGGTGCGAAAGCAGCTCCTCCTGGGGCAGCTGACGATCTCGCATGTCGTATATCAGTTTGTTGGCTTCCACAGAAACTAGAAGACGAAGTAGAGCGCCGGCCAGTAGTGGTTATCGAACGCGCTCCAGACCGCGTAATCGTTGTCGACCGCGACCGGATAGTCGATCGCTCGCGCCTTGATCGCGTCGGGTACGCGTCGATCTCGTGCTCGAAGGAGAACTCCGGCGTGTGGACCCCGATCACGATCAACCCGTCGTCCCGATATGCCTGCGACCAGGCGCGGACGTACGGCTCCTGGCGTAGCCAGTTGATGCACGTCAGCGTCCAGAAGTTCACCACGACGACACGGCCGCGCAGCTCGGCGAGGCCGAGTGGCTCTGAGTTGAGCCACTCGGCCGCCCCGGCGAATGGAGGCATATGCAACCGCTCGAACATCGTCCTGCTAGCGCAGCGACCGGAACGCCGCGCGAAGCTCTTCAGAGAACAGCTGCGGCTCCTGCCAGGCAGCGAAGTGCCCGCCTCGGTCGACCTGGTTGTAATAGATCAGGTGGGGATACGCGCGCTCTGCCCAGCTCCGCGGAGCCTGATACAGCTCCCTGGGAACACGGTCACCGCGGCCGGAACAGACACGCCCTTGGCGTCGAAGAAGCCAAACGCGTTCTCGTGGTAGAGACGAGCCGAGGAGACCCCCGTGTTCGTCAACCATGTCAGCGTGATGTTGTCGAGCACCTCGTCCCGCGTCAGGTTGCCCACGGGGGGACCGTCCACGAAAGCGCTGGTGATGTCCAGGTAGCTCTGGGCGTCGTGGTCCAGGATCCAGGCAGCCAGCCCGGCGGGGAGTCCGCGATCCCGTACAGCGTCTGCGGATGCAGGAGCATCTCGACGCCGTAGCCGATTCCATTCGTATACATGAAGCTGGCCTGCTCGTAGGCGCGCTGCTCCTCGGCCGAGAGACCGGCCGGCGCCGGAGCGACGACCAGCGGCGCGAACCCCGGCGCGATCTCGGGCGGCAGGACGCCCGGCATGTTCGAGTGGATGCCGATGAGCTCCGGAGGGCCTTCACGCCCATCAGGTCCGCGATGATCGCGCCCCAGTCTCCGCCTTGCGCGACAAAGCGCTTGTAGCCCAGGCGCCTCATCAGCTCGCCGAAGCACTGGCGACGCGTTCGGGACCCCAGCCGCTTCTCGTCGGCTTGCCGGAGAACCCGTAGCCCGGGAGCGACGGGATCACCACGTCGAACGCGTCCTCGGCGCTACCGCCGTGTGCCGTCGGGTCG
This sequence comes from uncultured Acidimicrobiaceae bacterium, assembly GCA_963749305.1. Classification (GTDB taxonomy): domain Bacteria; phylum Actinomycetota; class Acidimicrobiia; order Acidimicrobiales; family Palsa-688; genus Fen-671. The sequence goes on along the minus strand of CAVVMN010000003.1, from coordinate 5,177 downwards.
GTGAGCGGACCGACCACGTTCAGCATCTCCACGACCGAGCCCGGCCAACCGTGGATGAGGATCACCGGCAACGCGTGCTCATGACGCGACTTGACGTGGATGAAGTGAATATCGAGATCGTCAATCTCCGTCAGGAACTGCGGCAGCGCGTTCAGCCGCGCCTCGACCCTCCGAAGGTCGTACTCGGTGCCCCAGTAGCGCACGAGCGCCTCCATCGTCGCCAACTCGACGCCCTGCGGCGGGACAGTGCCTCCCAACGGATGCACGGTGGGATCTTCGACCGGCTCGCGCTCAGGGAAACGAGTTGCGGCGATGCGCGCACGCAGTTCCTCGAGTTCCGAGTCGGGAACTCGACCGGAACGGGCGGATCACCGCGTCTCCAACCAGCGCCGTCGTCAACGGCTTTGGGGGGGAAATAGTCACCAGCGTCTCCTAACGCTCGAAGGGAATGCATTCCTTGGATCGGTCGGAACACGTTTTCAGGCCTGAACAAGTCGGGACGGCCGTCCTGCCTAGACGAGTTGACCTTCCAAGTTGGTTTTGGCGACCGGAACAAGGAGGAGCGCAGGGTCCAGGCGCCGCCCGTCGTGGCCACGACGGGCAGGACCTTGTAACGCCGTCCCAGTTATTATGGGCGCACGGCACAGAAATAGCCAGGGCTGCGAAAGGAATTTCTGCGGCGAAGGGAGGGCATCCCGCTGGGCTTGCCGGGCGCTACGGCGACCTCGGCCTAGTCAGCGTCGGTACGAGCAGCTGATGCGCTCCGGGGGCGAGAAGGCCGAGAACCGCGAGCTTGGGGTGGCAGAGCAGCCGGGCTGCAAGGTCCTCGCCGGGAGGTCTCCAGGCTGCGAATTGGACTATCGGGGGGTAGGAACGTCACCAATGTCGAGGGTCCCGCGGGGTATAGGGAAAACTCGGTTTTTGCCCGAAGTGGTTTCCACCGTCAATGGTTGGGGCCACGATGTCGCCCGAGCGGAGGCGAGTGAGTTGATCGCGACGGCTTGATGGATGGTGGCGCTGGAGGTCGGCGTTACCGCCGAGCGCCGCCGAGCAGCAACGCCATCCGGAGAGCTCCAGAACAGGTCCCGCACCTCACCCAGCGGCGGCCGTAGTCGTCATCGCGCAGCTTGTGGATGAGCGCCTTGCGGGAGAATGCGTCCAACTCGAACGCCTTGCCTGTTTCGACGAGCGCTTTCCACACGATGCTGCCATCAAGGGCAGTATGGTTCTCGGCTCGAAGCTCATCAGCCGCTCGACCCGAGGCTCGCCTGCCGCCTCGTCGCCCATGTCGACCTCTCAACGTTACGACTCGGCTCATCGCCATCCCGGCCCCGGCCCGCGCCGTCTACCGAAAGTCTTAGTTGGGCGGGTACGTCGCGTGGGACGATGCGCCGCTGGAAGGCCGGGTGGGAGGGGATGGATCAACGGATAGGGCCGATGATGGTGCCGCCTGCCGACCGGGCCGCCATAGTCTGGACGTGTGGCCCTGACTGGGCGAAGATGACCGTGTCGGCCCATCGGGGAGGTAGGCATGGACGCTGAGCTGAATCCCGCGCAGCGGCTGCACGCACTTGGCCAGAGCCTGTGGCTGGACAGCATCAACCGGGTCATGCTGCGCACCGGGGCGCTGGCACGTTACGTGCGTGACCTGGCGGTCACCGGGCTGACGTCCAACCCCACGATCCTCGGGCATGCCATGGCCGCCGGATCGGACTATGACCGCTCGCTGGCCCGCCTGGCGGGCGAAGGTGTCACTGATGCTCAGGACCTGGTGTACGCCCTGGCGCTGGAGGACCTGACCGAGGCGGCGGCCCTGTTCCGGCCGGAGTGGGAGCAAACCGAGGGCGTGGACGGCTACGTATCGCTGGAAGTCCCGCCCGATGTCGCCTACGACGCCGCGGCGACGGTTGCGCTCGCCCGGCGGCTGCACGACCAGGCCGACTTCCCCAACCTGCTGGTCAAGATCCCCGGCACGCCGCAGGGCCTGACCGCCATGGAAGAGGCCATCACCGCAGGCATCGGAGTGAACGTGACGTTGCTGTTCTCCGACACTCACTACCTGCGCACCGCAGACGCGTACCTGCGAGCCCTCGAGCGCCGCCGCCGCGCCGGCCTGGACCTGGCGGTGCCCTCGGTGGCCTCGCTGTTCATCTCCCGCTGGGATTCCGCCGCCGACCCCTTGCTGCCGTCCGCGCTGCACGGCAGCCTGGGGCTGGCGATGGCGCAGAAAACCTACGCCTCCCATGTGCAGCTGCTCTCGGACCAGCGCTGGCAGGCGCTCGCCGAGGCCGGCGCCCGTCCGCAGCGGGTTCTGTGGGCATCCACCTCGACCAAGAACCCAGACCTGCCCGACACCTACTATCTCGGCCGGCTGGCCGCCCCGAACACGATCGACACCGTCCCGGAGAAGACGCTGCTCGCCTTCGCTGACCACGGAAGCCTCGACGACCGGCTGGAGCCCGACTACGCAGCCGCGGAACGGGCCATCGCAGCGGCCGCCGACGCCGGTATCGACGCCGATGCCCTCGCTGAGCATCTCCAACGTCACGGAGCAGGCGCCTTCACTGCGGACTGGGCCGCGCTGCTCACGGCGATCAAAGAAAAGGCGGCGAAGCTCACGAGCTAAAGCCGCCTGACTGGATCCAACCCGGAGAACCGCAGTTCTGAAACGAGGTCGTGGTCCACCGGGAGGTGCTTAACGACCCAGGGCACGTCCCCGGGCCGCAGACTAGCCCCGGAGGGCTTCCCAGTACGCGGCCTGAGTCAGCCTGGCCGAGCCATCCGCATGATGACCCGTCGCTGCCGGTGCTGCCGCGGGCTGGCCGGCCGGCCGGCGCTTTGCGGACGCGTCGATGACGCCGCGCAGGACTTCCTTGAGCGTCACCGCCTGGTGGTTGCGCTCGCCGATATCCACCCGAGTGGCCGCGGGCGCGGATCGTGTCGGCAGGCAGCGACGCAGTGAAGTCGCCCGAGGTCCCGTCTATCGGCCGGTAGCCGATGGACAGCAGGCAGTCCCTGGCCTCGCTGGCCTCACGGGTGCGCGGATCGCTTCCCTTGCCGTTGTAAATGCCGGCGTAACACGGGAACGTCTCGTCGATCACCGCCTTCGCCGGGCCGGTCACCGCTACCGGCATCTGCAGTCTCTCGGCCAGCCCCACGACCTCGGCAGCGGCGCCGTACCGGTCGACGTCCTGGCCCGCCAGGATCGCCGGTGACTTGGCTTGCGACAGGCGGCCCGGATCGCCCCGTCGCACGACCGCAGCCGCTCAGGGTGGCTGGCCGGCTCGGCCAGCACCAGCGGCGCGCCCGGAGCCTCGACGTCGAGGTAAGCGATGTCGGACGGCAGCTCCATATATGCTGTCCACGTGGATGCGCCCGGCGTCGCTGGCCTGTCCGCCCGCATCGTGGCATGGGGACGTGAGCTCGACACCCGGCCTATCACGACAGCCTGAGAGTTGACCGACGCGAGTGAGGGCACCAGTCCGACCGGTCGGCCCGACTTGTCGATGACCCTCCACCGTGTCGCGGGATGGCTCTCGCCCGAGCGACGATCGAGGCGTTGCCGCAGACCCGCTGCCGGCGGACTGGCCGGACGAACAAGCGGTGCTCATGGGGCATTACGTCAGGAATGTACCGTGGAGTTCCTCGGCGCAGCATCCGCGGCCGGGGCGCGAGGTCTCTCCAATACCGACAGCGCGATTCCCGGCATAAGTGGGAGGCGTTATTGGCGTTTACATCAGCATCGACCCGGTCATGCCGACCCTGGATTCGACCAAGGGTCTGAGCCCCACGGCCACCATCGCCCCGACCGCAACCCTTGATCGAGCGGTTCCCTGCACAGTAGCCGCATCCTCGTTTTGGTGACGCAGTGTTCCAGCGTGTTCAATATCGCTTCGCATCTCCGCCAGTAGCCGGCGGTCCCTCGTCAAGACGCGGGCCCGGTCATCCGGGCTGGCGATGGTGGTCACGACGGTCAGTCTGCCGCGAATGATGGCGCCGATGCCGGCGCCGGCCACGGCCGCTCCGATCAGGAACAGCGCGAGGCTCGGGGGCGATGTTCATGCCGAGCGACCAGCAGGGACAGGTCGATAATGATCGGGGCTGATCCTGGCCGCCATAAGTCGGGGAGTCGGCTGTGGTCGTGGTCGTGGTCTGTACCAGAACACCGGAGGCGAAGGTCAGGAAGATTGCCAGTCCGGTAAGCGCGGGCGGGGACGGTGGAAGCGCCCGGCCAGGAACGTTCCGGTCAGTCCGGCGACCAACCCGCCGACCGTGAGGGATGTGAACACTCCGGTTCTGGTGGCGACGAAAGGGAGGGGAAGGGTGCGCCTCCGACAGCCACGATGCCGACGGCAGGGGCGGGCCGTCACCAGTTTCCCAGATCCCAGCTGGGCTGTCGCCGCCCATCCCCGCCCGTCGATCGCTCCCGACCTTCAGCCCCGGCTGGGCTACCAGTATCAGTCGGGAGGCCGGGTATTCTGCGCCGAGCGAAAGACCTGGACGCGGCAAGCAGACCGCCGACTCGGCGTGCCTGGCCGGTGTCGGGCCGTAACGGGATGCGCTGTCAATCTGGGCGGGCGCCCTCGGCTTCGCTTAGCACGGTTGTAGTCACGAACCCACGCCCCTGTGAGTTTCCGAGAAGTCGCCCACACTCGCTCCGCCGGAATCGCTCCCGGCCCACCCGATTGCACGAACAGGATCGCCGGGTCTGAACGAGGGCTCCTGCCAGATAGACGTCAAATGATCGACGCCTGATAGATCTGGTCGAGGGATCAGGTGTGCACCGATTAGCGCAGCGACCTGAACGCCGCTCGCATCTCGCCCGCAAAAAGCTCCGGTTGTTCCCAGGCGGCGAAGTGCACCGCCCCTGTCGAGGTCGTTGAAGTAGACGAGGTTCGGGTAGGCGCGCTCGGCCGAGTTGCGCGGGAGGGGGATGATCTCTCGTGGGAACCTGCTGACGGCTGCAGGGATTGATACTGTGCCGCGGACCTTGGCTTTGTGGGCGGTATCCTCCCAGAGATGCGGGCCGAGGACGCCGCGGTGTTCGTGAGCCAGTAAAGCGTGATGTCATCGAGCATCTCGTCTTTCGTGAGGGCGCCGGCACGGGTTCGCCGTCCGTGTCGGTCCCACTCCGTGAACTTCTCGTAGAACCAGGCGGCCAAGCCGACCGGCGAGTC
>CAVVMN010000002.1:0-533565 GCA_963749305.1 uncultured Acidimicrobiaceae bacterium | reverse complement strand
CCGGATTAAGCCGATTTCGGGTTAACATGGACAGGGGCGCCGACGACTACGCTGCCGGCGCCCTCGACGAAGGTCCCGTTCGCGACCTGGAAGCTGCCTTCATTTGTTATGTCCCCCCCGGCGTTGTCAAATACCGACCCGGTAGCACCGACTTCGGGCGCCTCGAAAGTCCCCGCGCCGGTCACAGTAATAGTCCCGCTGTTTATGAAAACGGATTTCCCCTCGAGCCCGAAGGTGCCGCCGGCCACGTCGATGTCACCGGCAGGGAGGTTTTCCATTCGGCCACCCATGATTATCGAGTTCCCATGGACAGCCTCGATGGTGCCGGCGTTGTAAAAAGTACTTTTGGCCGGGATGGTGATGGTGGCACTGGCGTACTGCGTGGCGATTTAGGATTTTAGCTGTGAGTGAGGCACCTGGACTACGCATTCCCCCATTCCGAGGAGAACGAATCGCGCCGTTTTGCTCTGCTGGAGCAACGTCTCGACCCGCTCACGAAGCGTCCCGCATCCGGCGCCTCCCGGAATCACTGAGGGTTGCCAAGTGCCTGGAGATCGGTGGGGGGCGAGGATCGATCACTCGGTGGCTGTCCGATGTCGTCGGTTCGAACGGGCGCGTGGATCGCCACCGACCTCCAGATGGGGTTCCTCAGTGAGATAGACGCCTCGAATGTCGAGATCCTTCACCACAACGTCCGAACCGACACGTTCCCGGCCAGCTCTTTCGATCTCATACACACACGAGCCTGTGCTCGATGGCACACATCCCCCAGTGTGGACCTGCTCCAACGGATGGTCACCTGGTTGGCTCCCGGAGGGTGGTTGCTGTTCGAGGAACCAGACTTCGGCATGTGGATCGGTGACGCAGACCCGGCATGGGCTGCCTCCCCCCCCAGGCCACTCCAGTCGCCTTCCCGAACTTGGCACTCTCCCAGGGTAGATCTCTGCTCCGCCAGGTTCACCAGCTCGGCCTCACAAATGTTGGTGCAGACGCCGAGATCGACATCATCCAAGCCGGCACTGATCTTGCCGAGTTCTACCAGCTCAGTCAGGCCGCTCTCGCCCTTCCGAAGGTGCAAGCTAGGGCCCTCAGCGCTTCTGCTCAGGCAGACGGCACTCACCGACCGACTCAGCGACTCATGACTTCCTGTCGTGCGGCTTCGTCCACATCGGCGTATGGGGCCGCTCCAACAGTAAGCGTGAGCAGCGCCGTTCCATCAGCAACAGCATTGGCAGGCGGCGACGAACCGTCGCGATGCTTCATCGTCCGAACGCCCATGCCACCATCAGCGGGAACTCTGCTCGCCAGAACGCGCCGCCGTGCGATCCCGCCCGCTCGGTCATCACGACGTCCGCCCCTGCATCGCGCAGCGCGTCCGCCCACCGGGTCGCGTTCTTCGAAAAAGGCTCCAGCGTTCCGGCGACGAGGTACGCGCGCGGAAGCGAGCTCGGCATCACGCCGGGCGGTCGGTAGCCCCCGCCTGGCGAGGCGCAGAAGACCGCGCCGTAGACGTCCGGATGCCGAAGCCCGATGGCGAGCGCCAGCTCTCCACCCGCCGAGACGCCGAACACCGCGGTGCGTTCGGTGGGCAGCGCGACGCCGAAACGCGACCGCGCCCATTGGCGGACGTCCTCGACGAAGAACCCCTCGTGTGCCGCGAACCGTTCCGGGTCGAAGCCCGGCGAGTACTCATGGAGCCGCAGCGTCTCATCGGCCAGCCGGTGGACACCGACGATCATCGTGGACGGCACGTCGGCCGCCTCGAGGAATCCGCCCCACGGCGAGATCAGCTGACCGTCACCGGCGAACACGACGGCCTCGGGCGGATCCGGCGGGACGTACACCGTGACCTGCCGACCACCGTCGTACTCGAACGTCTCGGTGACGAGCTCTCCCGCCTCCCGATCTCCACGCGATGGCTCCGGCGGTGTTCCTGGGACCGCCGGCACCGACAGCCGTCTGGTCATCCATAGTGAGTACCTCCACGTTTCAGCGTCTCTGCCACGCCAATGGTAATCGGGCTCTCGCTGGAGGGCGTTGCTACGGCAGCACCACCCTGAGGGTAGGGCAACCAGGGTCCCAAAGAGCCACGATTGCATCACTGGCTCCGGGATACGGGGCAACGTCAGCCGGGTGCTTTAGACGTGTTTGGCAAGCCCCAACGTGCTAGAAGTCCCGTTCAGTTTCTGGATTGGCTTGAATGCGGCGGGTTATTGTGCTCTGATGACGTGGTGGGTACAGCGTCCTACTTCCCCGGTTATCGGGAGCTGGCGGCCGATGGTTGTGCCGACCTCGCTTCGGATCCGTTGGTGCTCTGCGGCTTGGCGGGTCGTATCGGCGTTCTTCTCGGTGCTGGGGCGAGCCGTCGAGGCACTCGTTCGGTAGTGCAGACAAGCCACCCCAGTCAACAGTCGAAGACCGACCAGCAAATCTCGTTTCGTAACCGCTGGTCCTCCAGGACGAGTTCACGAACCGCAACCGGGAGCTGCTCCCTGCTGCCAACGGCACTCCAGCTGGCCGGCGCTCTCACCCTCCTGTCCCGGGGCCGCCGCGGCGGCATGGAGTCGATGGCGTAGGCTGCCGCACCAAGTTTGTGCGCGGCGACATGCGCCACCAACAGCCGCCTGGCCAGCAGCAAATGCAGCATGCCGAGCCGCTCCGGTCTACCTCCCTGCCGCAGCCATCGCATGGCCACCCGCCCCTCGGGACTGAGACACTTGACCTCGCCGCACGCCCAAGCCCGAACCCGCTCGACCGCCTGGCGGGGCCGCGGGTCGGAGGGCTGCACCGACTCGAAAAGGTACAGGACGTGCTCCGCGTGCAGGCGGTGGCAGCCCACAAAGCCAGGAGCCTATGGTCGGAGTCCGTAAGCGTCCCCCCACGGCGGATGGTTATGAAGCGGCGGTCGCGGTCTTTGGGAAGGATCATGGTGTTGGAGCTCTGGCGTGCTTGGTGTTGGTTGGCGTTCTGCTCAGTGTGGCTCAGGCAACAGACGTGAGCTCGACGACCTGAACGGGACAAGTCTGTTGTGACGCTTCCTGGCCGTGCTCAATGTAGGCATCCCGTTGCCGTTCTTGTCGATGGCGCCGTACGTGATCACGATCGCAGTCGTCCGGGGCTCGTCGGCCGGGTGCGCCCGCCGGCGGTTGACGGCGTCCCGTACAGCCGGGAGTAGTTGCGCCGGCGGCGGTTGGCCTTGTCCCTCGCCGGGATCGTCCGCTCGTTTTTGGCTCGGGTTTTGGTGGGACTAGTGGGGAAAAGAGCGGCGCCAGTGGAAAACCGCCCAGATTTGGGCGCGAAAAGCTGACCTGGGACCGATAGGTGTTGTGACAACAGTTACGCGACCCAAGTCATGCGATCGGTCCCAGTTTCGCCCAACTGGGGAAAGGTTCGACTTGTGCGAAATGCCGCGGATTATCGGTCGGCAAAGCGTCAATTGAGGTTTGCCCACGTCTCTGGGCCTTCCTGACCAGGGGTTTTGTACCTCATGAACATCATGAGACCGCTACAAACTGCTACCACAACTGCTACCAAACCCCCGTGCTGCCGGACAGGAAGTTGGGACGGCGCAATGCTATTCGGTTTATACGTGCTCCTTGCCGCTCGAGCTCCGACGCGAGCCATGCCGCGTATTCGTCGGCGGTGGCCCCGAAACCGTCAGGGACCGGGGCGCCGAAGCCGGGGGGAGACAGGGTCACCGCGTCCGGGTGTCGCAGCTCGGCGAGGAGTGGTCCCCAGATTGCAGCCGTCTCGGGATTGCCGTGCACGAACACGGCTCGGGCTCGTGGGACATTGTCAGGCAAGGATCTCCTCGAGTTCGGCCCGGTCGGTCCAGGCGACGAGTACGGCGGGTTCGACAACGCCACTTCGAGCACCCGCTCGAGCACCCCTTCGCGGCCGATCACCTCGTCGGGCAGGGTGAAACAGCCGGTCACTTCGAAGAACCACTGGAGCACCTGGGGGTCGTAGTGCGCGGCCGACGCGAAGGCGCGCGGCCCGGCCACGCTCGGGTCAGAGGGATCGAAGGGGTCGTCCAGGCCCTGCATGAACGCATCGACCTGGGGGGCGCGCAGGCGGTCGAAGTCGACGGTCGAGGCGTGCCACCTAGCCGGCCGGTCCCCGGTCCGGCCGCTCCCACTCGCCGGCGAGCTGGCGCGGGTCGTCGATGTGCTCGGCGATGGCGGGCGCCATCTCGACGACGTGCATCAGCCCCAGTGTGATGCCCCGCCCGATGGACGGGTTCGTGAAGCCCCATGCGTCGCCGAGCGGCACGACCCCTGTGGCGCAAGGCGTCCCGTCGACGACGAACTCCCGTGTGGTGTTCGCGGTGGCGGCCATCGAGAAGACGTCGCCCTGCGGCTCGCCGTCGGCCCAGTGGGCGTGGTTGGGCAGCGCTCGAAGGACCCGCTCAAAGGTCTTGGGGTCGCGGACCTTGCGCATCTGCTTGTCCTTCGGCGAGTGGTAGAGGGTCACCGACCACCATCCGTTGTCGCCCGGGATGGTCAGTACCGAGATCGAACCTATAGCGCTCAGCATGTCGTCGCGCTGCTCCGGCAGTTCCGGGCCGCGGTAGTACCGCGTGTTGTAAACGAAACCCGCTTCGAAGGCGTGCTCTGGCGGACGGCGCCCGCCTACGGCTTCGATCATGGCTGAGAGCGGCGAGCGGCGGCCTGCCGCGTCGATCACGACCCGGGCGTCGATCGTCTCACCCCGCTCGGTGCGCACCCCGATGACGTGCGGCACGCCCGGGATAACCTCGGTACCGGTGACAAGGGCCGTGGCGGGGCAGCCGTAGCGGACGTCTACTCCGGGCGTCTTCCCCGCCGCAGCTGCGTACGCGAATTCGATGAGCGGGCGCCGGCACGTCGTGAGCGTCTCGAACCGGCCCAGGTCGAGGTCCTTGCCGGCCCCGTCGGGCAGGCGCCGGGCCGCTGCCGCAGCGGGGTTGAACCGGAGGGCGCCAACTGCCTGCAGCTCGCCCAGGACGGCCGGCAGGTGCCTGTTGTGGGAGCGGGACCTTTGGCGTGGCGGCGCTCGCCTTAGGGCGACGATTCCTCGGGGTGGACGTTGACCCGACGACATTGGCGATTGCTGCCGAGCGTCTACGTCAGGCAATCGGAACCGCGAAAACGAGAGAAGAGATGGCGAACTTGCCGTCACCTCTGTCGGGGGACCCGCGCCCATAGCGATGCTGTCCGGAAAATCACTCGTGGGTAAAGCACGCGCGTGTTCGCGCGGGACCGGGGTGTGGGGCAGAGCCCCACGCCGGGACGAAGTCCCGGCGGTTAGGAAGCCGTCTAGCGTTGCTTATGCGGCCGGGTTGAGAGTGACCTGCAGGCCTAGAGCGTTGAGCTGGCGGACGAGGTTGCGTGTGCGGCGGTCTTTGTCGATGCGCTTGTCGTAATAGTCAGGGCCGAGGTCGGTAAAGCGGGCTGTCGGGTCGGCGAGCAGGTGCCAGACAATGACCAAGATGGAACGAGAAACGGCGACTAGGGCTCGCTGTTTACCTCTGCGGCGCACCAGCCGGCGGTAGCGCTCGCCCAAGAAAGTGTCGGTCTTGGCGGCCCCTGTCGCTACCTCGGCCAGGACGCCTTTCAGGTAGCGGTTGCCCTTTTCCGCTTTGCCAGACCGGGTCTTCGGCCCGGACTGCACGGTGCGAGGCGCCACTTTTGCCCATGACACCAGGTGCCCGGCCGTGGGGAACTGGGCCATGTCCAAGCCGATCTCGGCGATGATGACCTGGGCAGCGCGCAGCCCTATGCCGGGTACCTCGTCCAGCCGGTCGAGGACGGCCAGTGGGGTGCGGGCGGTGCCCGGCCCGGCGCCCCCAGAGGCACCGTCGGCCACTTCTGGGGCCTGGGCCTCGGGTATCTTGGCCACCAGCTCATCGGTACGCGCCGTCAGCAGGTCGACCTGGGCCGATAGGGCATCTATCGAGTCGAGCAGGACACGGGCGAGCTCGGCGTGGTGGGCATCGAAACGGCCGGTGAGGGCTTCGACCAACTGAGCGTGCTTGGCCCTCATACGCCCTCGGGCGAAGCCGGCCAGCACATTTGGGTCGCGCTCACCGGCGATGAGCGCTTCTATCATGTCCCGCCCGGAGCGGCCCAAGATGTTGTCGGCCACGCACGAGAGCTTTATCAAGGCGTCTTCCAATAACTTCTCCAGCCGCTGGGCGTGGCGGGAACGCTCGGCGACCAGGTCGGAGCGCAGCCTCGTGTAGTCCCGCAGTTGTCGTAGCGCTTGAGGGGGGACGAAGCTCGGCCGCAACATGCCCCGCTCGTTCAGTTTGGCCAGCCAGACGGCGTCCAGCTTGTCGGTTTTGGGCCGGCCGGGCACGTTCTTCACGTCCCTGGCGTTCACCAGCCAGACGAGGAGCCCACGACCTTCGAGCAGGTAATAAAACGGGCGCCAATAGTCCGAGGTGGACTCCAGCACCACACGCTCTATGTGTGCTTCGGCCAATTGGTCGGCCAGCGCCATTATGGCCTTGGTGGTCGAGCCCACGTCCCAGACCCTGGTCACCCGGCGGCCAGAAGGCCCTGGCGTGCGGGTGCACACTTTGCCCGACGCTTTGGCCACGTCAATGGCGGCCACTCGTTCCAACCTGTCCTCTGGCTCTTCGGCGTCCAGTTCTTCGACTTCGTCGGTCATAACGGCCTACCTCCTGGCCTCGGGGATCCGTACAGGGCTGCCCGGGGGCCTCGTTCGGGAGGACGAAAGTCTGTCCGGCGTGCTCGTGGCAACAATGCGCGACCCTTCTGGTCGGCCCCGGCGCCAGACTCCTATACGGCCTGCAGGGCCAAGCATCGCCGGCGTCGCGGGCTAGCCCGAGCACAATATTTCCACGCCTGCGCTGGCGTCCCGGCCGGGACATGGTGACTCCTATGTTTGTCAAGGGTTATTTAAGGGATTTCTCTAGGCGGCCGAGTTGATGTGGCCGTCGACGTGGCTCGCACGGGTCAGTGCCTAATTTCCCTAGAGAACTGGTCCGAGGTCGGGCGAGCCAAAGACGTGGCCGAGGAACTCGTTGATGGCTTCAGCCACCCGGTTGGCGCCGGTCTCGCTCAAGCCGCCGGCCACGATCACACTTTCACCGGGGCCGCATATGCGCACGATGTGGCGGTGCCCGGGGAGGTCCCAGGAAGTGGCCGAGCCCATCTCGGCTCGCGCCGTGATGAAAGTCAGGCCCAGTCCTGTAACCGTTGGGCTCCCAACTGAAGTGTTCCTTTCGGGTTGGCGCAAGCAGCTGGGCCAGGCAGGACAGGGACGGGCCACTGGGGAGGGCAAGCTCTTACTAGGCGACAAAAGCTCAGCCGCATGCGCGGGTTTTGGCACACAGCGGCGGGCAGGCAGATCGTTCTGAGGGCAACCCCTGAGGGCGCCAGCCGATTATGGGGCCATGCCCGCCGCCGTGGGCGGCTTCAGGCCCGGGGCAGGTAGCGGTAGAGCTCGCGGGCCACGTAGCGCTTCAAGACCCTGATCACCTCGAGCTTGCTGCGCCCCTCGGCCACGCGGCGCTCCACGTAAGCCCGGGTGGCTTTGTCGGCCGACATGCGGGCCATGACTATGACCCACAAAGCCGAATTGGCCTGGCGGTCACCGCCCCGGTCGAGGCGCACACGGGTCACCTTGCCCGATGACGCCTGGATGGGCGCCACCCCGCACAGGTGCGCCCAGGCGGCTTCGGAGCGGATACGGCCCGGGGTTGTCGCCGGCGGTGACGAGCAAGGTGGCGGCGGTGTCGACGCCCACGCCGAGGCGGCCGAGCAGCTCGGGGGCCGTCTTTTCCACCAGGCGTTCGAGCATCTCGTCCAGTTCCTGTTTCTCGGCGTCCAGGGCGAGCACCCGCCGGCCCAGCATGCACAGGGCCGTCCGGGTGGCAGAAGCCCACCTGGTCGGTGCTCTGGCGAGGCCGGAGCGCCGCCGCCATGGCCGCCAGGTCCTGGCGGGAGGCCGCCCTTTAGTTGCTCGCGCAGGTCCTCGGGGGCGGTGACGACGAGGTTGCGGATCTGGTTGAGGGCCTGGATCTTGGCTGAGCGGGCCGACCGTTTGGCCACCACAAGGGCTCTTATCGCTTCCACGTTGCCGTCTTTGGTCTTGCCCGCGCCCTGGGCGCGCCCCGAAAGGGCGGCCCGGGCCGCCTCGATGGCGTCGGCCGGGTCGGACTTGCCCGTACGCCGGCGTGACTGGCGGTTGGGCCGGTCCACTTCCACCACTTCTACGCCCGATGCCCGCAGGTGCCGGGCGAGGCCCGCCCCGTAGGAGCTCGTGCCCTCGATGCCCACCAGGGCCACCGGGCCAAAGCCCTGCAGCCAGGCCAATAGTTCGCTGTGCCCCGAGACGGTGGTCGGGAACTGGGCCACCCCGAGCAAGCCGCCAAGAGCGTCCATGGCGGCAGCCACGTTCAGCTCCAAGTGGGTGTCCACGCCGCCGGTCACCGCCCGCGCCGGGTCTACGATCGTCATAGCCATCCCTTTCTCTCATTTGTCTAAGGGGTGGCACGCGCTGCACCAGGTGTGCGGCGCCGGTGCGATCGCCCTGTTGGCGCAGGGCGGTCCGCCGCACCCGAGCACGGCTCGTACCACTGGAAATCCTGGTGCCGGCCGGCAGATCGTTATGAAGACAGGCTGACCGTCAGCCGATTATCGAGCCAGGCCGGCTACCAGGTTGAGACTGACCGTAGTCCAGACCACTTTGCGGGTGGTGGACCCCTTAGAAAGTCTCCTTTTAACACTCCCTGCCGATTACGCGGTCGGTTATAGCTTTAGAGTCACCGACTTTGGACCCTACATAATTCCCACTTCTGCGCAGGGTGGCACGGCTCTGAGATGACTAGCTCCGCCAACTTGACAGGGCCGGCGGTGCGAGGGCGAGGTCAGTCTTGAACCCCCTCACTATCGGCGTGGCCGACAAGAATGATGGCGTGCGCCTAGAGATCTACGTCCGGCCAGGCGCGTCGAGAACCGCGGTCGGGGGGAATACGACGGAAGGCTCGTTGTCCGGGTCGTCGAGCCGGCTGACCACGGGAGAGCCACCGTCGCGGCGATAAACGCCGTCGCGGATGCCCTGAAAATCGCCCGCCCTGCCGTCACACTCGTACGGGGGGCAGCGTCCCGCCGAAAACTGGTCGAGGTCGACACGGCAGCACCAGGAGAACGCTCGATCGCTGAACTCATCGCGAGTCTACGGTCCCAGCCCAATTAGCCATATACCCGGACGCCGGCTAAGAAAGGCCCCGGCATCCTGGCCCCGTCACGGCGGCCGGCGTGCAGTTCTTCCTGACGGCGAACAACCCAGCGACTCATCTGTCAACTGAAACGACTCGGCTACCAAGTCAACCTCACACCAACTACGGCCTAACACGCCATCACCAAGCGGCCGCCCATCTCGGGCTACGCCCCGAGCCACCGGCGCGCCCACAACGAACGTACGCTTTATTCCACCCGAAATTGTGTCTTGACGCTCGCGCGGTGGCGAGGGAGAATCCGACCTACGCACAAAGGAGCCTCGGATGCCGCTACCTGTTCCAACCGTCATTTCCACCGGCTTTGACGATGCAACCGGGAGCGCGTACCGTCTCGACACCGACACGCTGCTGGTCATTGACAGCGGCGCAGCGGAAAACATCTCCGCGATCGGTGCCCACTCGCATGTCAAAACAGTGGTGGGGACCGGCTACACCGGCGACCCCACCGATATCGTCCTTAGCGCCGACGGCCTGCATGCGTACGTGAGCCAGGGTTCTGGAACGTCTGGAGACCTCCTTCGAGTTCCCCTGAGCGACTTGAACCGTTCCGCGGCGACCGTCGTCGCCTCGGGGGTCTATGTAGCCCAGATCGCCCTCGACGAGGCGCATGGCCTCGCCTACGTAGTCAACAACACCGGCGTGCAGAGAATCACCCTAGCCAACGGCGTCACGACCACCGTGGCCCCGGTGTTCAGTCCCCGTGGCGCCCTGGTGACCACGGACGGGCGGTTCATCTATGCCAGCAGCGACGCGGGCACGATCACCCGGTTCGATTTGTCGACCCGTACCAGCACCGTTGTTGCCAGCGGCCTCACCGGGCCGCGCATGCTCACCTGGGCGGATGCCGGGCAGAGCGTCATCCTGTTCCCGAGCTCGAGTGGCGACATCATGAAGCTGGATTTCACGCTGACGCCACCGGCTGTCACCGTTATCGCCACGGGAGCGCCGTCCAACCCCTACAGCGTGGCCGTCCTCTCACCCAATCAATTGCTGATCACCAGTGCCAACGAGGTGAGCGAAGTCGACCTGACCGCCTCGGTGTACTCCGCCGGAGGGCCGATCCTGCTCGGGGTCGGCTTCGTGCCTGCAGATGCCACCCCCGCGACCATTGTCGACGGTTTCGCCGATACGACCGCAGACCCCACCTACTTCTTCCAGGTCAAGGACTGCCCCTTCGGGGGAACGCTCCCGCTGATGATCAACTGGGAGGCAGCTCGTACCAAGGGGGCGAACTTCTACCAGGTGTGGGTCACGCCGCCCGGGGGCACTGCCGCCCCCGTCCACCCCCCTTTTAGCGACTTCCTCTGGAGTACCTCGCTCGACGAGTTCGAGCTCAACACGACGGTCCCGGTTTCGAACTTCTACCCGTTGCGCCAGGCCGGCCAGATCTGGCTCAACAACTGGCTCGGGTTGTTGCTCGACACGACCGGGGGGCCGAACGGCCTCACCACGATCAGCGTCAAGGTGTTCTCGGCGGAGAGCACGGGCACCGAGATCGGCAACGACGCCGAATCGGGGCGTTTCGTCAAGCTGATGATCGACAACACCCTTCCCACGGCCATCATCCAGGAGATCCTGCAGCAACCGGGCAATGTCGCGGTGGGCGCCGTGCGCGATCGTCGACACGGGAACTCCGACGTTCACTTTCCTGGTGACCGCCTCCGCCGCCGGAGGACACCTCCAAGCGTGGAGCCTGACCGCCTACTGGGGCAACGACAAGTCTCAGGCCGTTACCTCGGACACGTACGCCAACCACGTCTCCCCGTCGCGGATCTGGGACGGCATCGCCGGGATTACGGTACCTCCACCCGGACCGGCGCCCTGGAACGCAACCGTGAGCGGGGACCCCACATCTACCCATTGCGCCCACTCGTTCTTCCTGTACGCCTGGGACCGCGTGATCAACGGGTGGGGCTTCGTACACGACCCGGCCGGCTACCAGCAGTCGATAACCCTGCTCTTCTGAGCCGCCAGCGAAGCAGGTCTCGGGCTTGACGAGAATGGCCTTCCATCGGGCTCGGGCCAGCACCCTGTAGAGCCCTGCCAGGACGGCCCCGTCTGAGGCCGGTAGCGCGTCCTGCCTTTGACCAGGCGCTGGAGGACCTTCAGCTAGCGGCGCAGGATCAAGGTCTCCACGTTGTCCTCAAATTCCGAGCCGGCCGAAGAGGGGGTCAGCAACTTCAAGACGCGACAGAAGATGAGGTAGAGGACGCCAGGGTCGACAGCCACCGCCGTTGGGCGCTCTTCGAGCTCGGTTTGCACGACCTCCAACAGCCAGAGGTTCCGATCGACATGTCTCCTGTGACGCGGAGGTGCATTCAGCCCAAGCGCAGTCAGTATCGTCTTTGCCGGGGCCGGCTGATCGAACTCGCTCGCCTCCGCTCGGGCAACATCGCAGCCCCGACCATTGACGATGGAAACTACTTCGGTCAAAAACCGAGTTTTCCCTATCCGGCGGGACCCGGCGCTCGCCCGCCTAGTTGGGCTAGACCTCGCGGAGCAGCTCTGCCCCAGCTCAGAGCGCTACGATGAGAGACGGATCGGAGCAGCGTGTCCCTGAGCGGAGCCCGCCGTACGGGCAAACGGCGGGTTGGCGCGACGCACCTAAAGTACCTTTGTGATGATCGGTCTGCTCGGTACTTGGGCTCTGGTGGCGCCGACGATCTCGGACGCTAGCGCTCCCTCCGCCTTCCACGCCGTCATCAAGTCGGTATCAGCTAGCCCGAGCCAGCTGCCAACGAGAGGCGGGAATGTCACGGTGACGGGCAAGGTGGAGCACGCCACGTCTTGCCAGCTGGACTTGCTGTCCCGGCAATCGTTCCCGGTCGTCTACTCGCATAGCCCGAAGAGCTGTGCCAGCGGGAGCTACTCCGCCCACGTGGCCATCGGTGCCAAACCAAGCTCCATGAGCCGCTCGGTCGCTTTCGCTCTCGTGGCGCTCAACCCAGGTTCCTCGTCCAACGCTCGTTTTTATGTGACCCTGGGGGCACTGTTAGCCCCTGCGGTGCTGTCGGTCAGCGCCTCACCGAGCGCATTACCGTCGCAGGGTGGACAGGTAACGGTGGCGGCCACGGTAAAGCACGCCAGTTCTTGCCAGCTGGAGCTGCTGTCTAAGCAGTCCTTCCCGGTCATTTACGCCAGCAACGTGCGGCCACGCACTTCAAGCTTCACGGCGCAGGTCATCGTCGGGGGCAATCCTTCGGCGGTATACCGGACCGTGGCGTTTGCGTTAGTGGCGCGGAACGGGAGCTCGGCGTTTACTGGTTACTTCTACGTGGACCTGGCTGCACCGCCTCCTCCAACAACGGGCACAACCGCGCCGGCGGCGACCACCACGCTCCCGGCCGCGGCCACGACGACGCTCCCAGCGACGACAACCACGCTCCCGAGCGTGACGACAACCACGGCCCCCTCCATAACTGGAGAGACCTCGCCAAACTGGTCGGGTTACGCTGATATCGGCGGTCCCTTCACACTTGTAAAGGGTACTTTCAATGCGTCTCAGCTCACCGACGGCACTCCGGCGTCAGACGACGTGGACGAGTGGGTCGGAATTGATGGAGAGGCAGGGACTAGCGGGTCCCAGGACCTCATCCAGGCCGGCATTCAGGAAAGCATGGTCCCGTGCTCGGGAACCGGTACTTACCCAAACGGCTCCTACAGCCCTGACAGCTTTTACATATGTCCGTGGACGTTCTTTATCGCCAACGGAGCCGGTTCGGAGGGTCCAATACCTGACGTCACCGTTAACGAGGGCGATTCGGTCACGGTCGAGATCTGGCAGCAGTCCGGGGAATCGTGGGCAATCTCGATGACAGACAACACCTCGGGAGCGATCTGGTCTCAGGGTAGCTTCGACTATGCCGGTCCGGGGGAAAGTGCAGAGTGGATTGTTGAGGCTCCGACAGACGCGGCAACCGGGAATTTCGAGACCCTGGCGCCCTATGACGAGCCCGTGACTTTCTCTGCCATGGGCGTCACGGGAAGCGGGACCATCACCGCCATAACAATGGACCAGGACGGCCTCTACGTATCCACTCCCGGCCTTACAACGACGGGACGTTTACGGTCAGCTACACGGGAGACCAATCCTCTCCTGGACTCGGTCGTCGCATCAAAAGCCTAACCCGATGGGTGAAGACGCTCGGCACGCCTGTCTTCCAGCTGACCAAATGAAGAAGTCCTTCAAAACGACCTGAGACTGAGGGGCTACCAGGGCCAGAGCGTTCTTTGAGGGACCCCAAGAGGCCGCCGTGTTCGCAATGGCTCTGGGAGATCCTCGGCTACTCGCTCTTGGACAACGACGACCGTTACGGGATCCGCAGCGTGGCGTTATACCTTCCGAGGCAGTCGCTTCGTGAGCGAAGAGCCGAGGCGCGAAGGTCCCCCAACTTTGTCCCCCAGTATGCGCACGAAGACGGCCGAGAGGCGTTCCCCCGCGCAAAAGCGCTGCTAGGCACTGCGCAAATGCACGAAGGAGTCACTGACTGGGGGACTAGTTGCAGGACTGGGGGACTAAAAGGACCAAGTAACCTAGGGAGCATCGAAGCTTGCGCTTACTACCTCGTGGCTTGCTCGACGGCCTATAGGAAGAAAGGCTGCCGCTGCGCTCGGTGCCGAGCTTGGAAAAGCGCCGAGCACCAACGGGAGCGGTATGGGAAGGGCGCCACGGGCCAGACCCCGCAGCACAGGCAGCCCGTCCAGTACCCCGTAGAGGCGGTACGAGCTGAGCCGGACGGGATAGTCGAGGGTGTCCCCACGGCGCCTCTCCGGCCGACGATGAGGCTGGCGTGCGGGCATCTCGTCACGTTGCCGTGGTGGGAGGCCTACCCGGGCCGAGCGGCAACCTGCACAGAGCACGGACCGACACTCGTCAAGTCACTGACCAACCCGAACAAACGAGATGTTCGGGCTTCGCCGGGAGCTTCGGCCGAAGTCGGGGACGCGTCCTTCCACGTGCATTACTCGCCGCTGTCCTGGCGGTAGTTGCTTCCACGAGCCAGGCCATACTCGACCGTTTTCCGTCAGACGGCGACCCTAGCGATGCTGCCATGCAGGACTACGCGGGGCCTGGTCGGCCGAGCCGGGCCGCTACCACCGGCTCGTGTACACCAGCGACGACGGGCGCCTGATGAACTCCCCGAACCGCCAGTGGCTTCAGGCTGGCGCCGGGACTGGCAGGGCCACTGGTACGTCGTTCGATGCCTGCCCTTAGCAGAGACTCGTCACGGGCCACGCCTTGAGTAGTTTGCGAGCGGTGCCGTTGTTGCCGAGATGGTAGACCGCCACACCGGCAGGACGGACGTCGAAGGCATCGAACGGTTCGGCCTCGATGATCTTCAGGTCGTCGAACTTTCCGGCGCCGACGGTGAGGTGCGGCAGATACTTCCCGTCACCGATCTGAGCAGGCACGTACGCTTCGACCCAGTCGATGATGGTTGGGCTGATCACCTCGCCGGGGTCGGCCACGAAGGCTTCTGCTGTGCCTCCGGGCTCGACGAAAGGTGCGACTGCGGCCACGAGCTTGGCTTGGAAGTCGAGCACCTCGGGGCTCACCTGCACCAGGAGCACGGTGGGCCCGTAGCCGGGGAAGCCCCAGTCGGCATGGGTGATCTTGACGGCCTGGTACCCGAGCGAGGCCATATCGGTCTCACCGAGGGTCTTTTCGACCGCTTCGTAGACTTGGTCGAGGTCCGACGTGCGCACGTACCGCTGGAGCGTCGTGATGTGAGGCTTGTGGGTATCGTCCAGTGCCCATCCCTGCGGCAGGCTCTCGAGCAATCGAGCGTTGATCACTCGGGCACGCTCGATTGCCTGCTCGTCGGGGTCGATCAAGATGTCGATGGCAGTCAGGTCAGTCATGGCGGGTTCTCCTTTTAGAAGACGGTGCTCCAGTCGTCTTTCATGCTGACGACTGTCCAGCCCAACTCCTTTGCCTTGTCCAGTGACTTCTCGGCCCCATTGGTGTAGGCGAACTCGCGCTCGCCATCATCGTGGTTGACCAGCACGGCGAAAGTAGCGGCGCTCAACATCTCGATGTCGACGTCGGCGTTCCCGCCTGCGAAGGCAGGGAGCCGACCGGTCTGGGCGAAGATGTGCTCGGGTTTGCCTGTGCCCACGTCGAGACCCCCGAGGGCGTGCTCGGCACGGACGATCCTGCCGTCGCTGAAGCTGTACTCAGCGGCCGTGCCGATCACGTTCTCCTTGTAGATGCCCCAGGTCTGTTCGGCGAACACCCGCATAAAGTCCCGGCCACCGCCGGAAACCACAAACACCCGGAAGTCCTGAGCCTTCAGCAAGTCGAGCAGCTCCAGCATCGGTTTGTACACGAGATCGACGTAGAGCTTCCCAAGCTTCGGCTGCTTCGCCGTCCCCAGCCACTGGCGTACCTGCGCATCGAACTCCTCGGGTGTGGTGCCCGCCCACGAACGACCGAAAGCCTTCAAGAGGCTCTCAATCACCTCAGGATCCTGGGTCGCGACGCCCGCGAAGAACGCGGGTCCTTCTCGATGATCGCTTTATACGGCTGCTGTCCGGCCAGTGACGGATCCTGCTTTATTTCCTCGGCCCAGTGCCCGAACACGAAGTCGAACTGGGGGGCAGCGGTTGCTCCACCCACAATGTGCCGTCATTGTCGAACGTGGCGATGCGATCTGCCACCTCGACGAAGTCCGGTCCCCGCTCTGTCGCCGAGGTCACGAAGTTGACGATGGCCTCTTTGGCGGGACCATCCCTCCAGCTGGGAAGCGACAGGCCTGCCATGCGTGCCACCCTCTCTTCCTCACGAGTTTCTTTCAGCGGTATCACCATAGGCGCTGGGCCAGCATCGTCTGTCCAGTTCCTGAGCTCTAACTCGCCTGTTTGACCCTTCCCTTGCGGCGCCCTGGGCCGTCACGAGGCTTGGGAGGCCTGGCGCCGGCCGCCGGCCCATGAGCTGCGGGCACCCGGCGTAAGCCCTGGTAGCGACGCCGCAGCCCAGGAGCGGCCCCTAGACGGCCCGTAGGGCGGCGCACGAGGCCGGCCTCGAGCTTGGGGGGCCCGGAGGGAGGTGCCCGCCCGGGTGCGGCCCACAGGGCGGGGATGGCCGCCCGTCGAGCGTTGGCCCGGCGGTGCCGAGGCGATTTCTCTTGCCTGCCTAGGGTTTTCGGCCCCGCTGGCCCTCCCGCCCGGCCCGGGGCCGCTCCGCCGGCGGGGCCACTCTCCGTACCTATACCCCCCCTGGGAACGTCTGGGGCCGCTTCTGGGGGCTGCCCCCCCTGCGCCGACACCGAGGGTGGGTCAGCGACAAAACCCAACTGAGCGGCGAATAAAGGCGATAACCCAAAGCTATTCCCCAGCTTCAGCCCGCTCGTTCCCCACCTTTGCCGCTGGGGCGAGCTGGATGCCCTCGGTCTCGGCGATGAGCTGGACCGACAGCCGCTCCAGTTCGTCCACGAGCTGCCGCAGGCGCCGGTGAGCTTCCGAATAGGGGCGCAGGCGGGCTGACTGGTCGGTGGTGAGGGTCCTGGTCAGGGGCGAGCCCCCCGGTCTCCAGGTCCAAGTGGCATAGGGGCCGTGCAGCACGACCGGGTCGGCCCGGCAATGGCAACCTTGGCGCTGGCAGCGTGTGGTGCGCTCCGATATCGACCCCGGCAGGACCGCGCCTATGTGGGACATCTCGTCTAGGACCTCGTGGAGGCGCTGCTCAACGGGCCGGGCCATCCCTCAAGTATCCACCACGGCCTGACTTGAGGTCAATACACTTCAATCCGTGCCCGGGAGCCCTCCGGCGAGGCGGGAAGCGGTCGTGCAGCACCGCCTGGCCCGGTTTTGCGCTGCTCAGGGCCTGGACGTGGCCCTCCGCCCCGAGCTGGTCGAGGCGTTCGTGGCCAGAGGCCTGCCCGGACGGGCAGCCTCGACCAAGGGCACCTACCGCTCGGTGCTGCGCTCGCTCGGGGGCTCAAGCACGCCGGCGCGGGCCACGCCTTTTAGCGGCTCTGGCGCCAAAGCGCCCTACAGCGCCCAAGAAAGAGCAGAGCTTTGGTCGGTGGCCGCCTCTCAGCGCTCGGACTGGCGGCGGAGGTCGGCACTTATATTATTGGTGCTCGGCATAGGGGCAGGGCTGCGAGCCGGCGAGCTGGCGGCCGCTGTCGGTGACGACGTCACGGATAAGCCAAGGGGTGTTTCCGTGCGGGTGGGCGGCGCTGGCGGGCGCACCGTGCCTGTCAGTGACGTGTATGCAAAAACCCTTGCCCAGCAAGCAAAACGGGCGGGGCCGGGCCATCTTTTCTGCCCCGGCGGCGGCGAGCGGGCCTACAGGAACTTCGTCAACAACTTCTGCTACGGGTTAGTGGCCGACCCGGCTAGCCCGAGGCTTTCTTCTGGGCGTTGCCGGTCCAGTTTCATCTGCGACCACTTGGCGGCCGGCACCCCTGTGGGGGAACTGCTTTATTTAGCCGGCATCGCCGAGGTCGAGTCGCTGCTGCGTTACGCCCGTCACGTCCCGGGGGCACCAACGTCCAAGGCCGAGCTGCGGAGAGCGTTCAGGTGCAGTTGAGCCAAGGCCGGTCGCTCCCCGGTCCTTGCTCAGCCCTGTCGGACGAAGCGGTTTGTTTTTGTGCCGATGTCATCGACAGTTCGGGGGTGGCAAGCAAAATAGAGGCTCTCCTGGCTAGGAAGACAGGCCGGCCCCGGCAGATGAAAGTGCGCGCCATCTTGGTGGCGCTCCTGTTGCTGGCTATTGACGACCGCCCGCTCCACCTAAAAGCGGCCACCAAGCTCATGTTCTGGCGTTTGCCGGTGATATGGCGGGCCGAGCTCGGCATAACCGGCGAAGCAATGGGGAAGAAGGCCTTCTTGGCCCGTTACCGCCAAGTCCGTTACCTGTTCCACCTCGTCGCCTCCGTCGTCGACCCGTCCGTCGAGGCCAAGGACAGGGTCGTCATGTCCAAAGAACTGGCGGCCAGGCGCAAGAAGTTAAGTGACGAAGACATGGCAGCCAGGCAAAAGGCCCTGGAGAAATTGATCGCAGACTTGCTCGAAGCCTCCGTGCAGGTGTGCTCGGGAAAAGAGCTGGCCAGCTTCGACGGCTCGGTCGGGCTCGACGCCACGCCGGTGCCGCTGTGGTCCCGGGGCCGTCCGCCCGCCGGGGGACCTGCGCCAGTGACCCCGACGGGGGCTGGTATATAAGAGAAGGCGACCACCGGGAGGGGGCCGGGCCCGACGGCAAAGCACTGCGCAAGATCTACTGGGCGCTTGAAGCCACGATCGTGACGATGGGCCGGCCCGCAGGGACTGTCCCTTCCTTCCCCAACCTGGCCCTCGGCCTGTCCCTCGGCCGGCCCGGCCAAGACCCCGGTGGCGCCGGGGCACGGCTATTGGCCCAGGTGCGCTCCCGGGGCTGGCCAGCTGGCTTTTTGGGCGCGGACAGGGGATATACCCAGTGCCGGCCCGAGCACTTCCACCTGCCGGTGCGGGCGCTCGGTTATTCGCTGGTGATGGACTACAAGGCGGCCGAGCTCGGCCGGCAGGCCAATACCCAGGGGGCACTGATGGTCGACGGGTCCTTCTACTGCCCCGCCGTGCCAGAAGACCTCATAACCGCCAGCACCGACAAGCGGGCCGGCAAGCTCGACGACGCTATGTACAAAGCCCGCATCGAGGCGCGTGTTGCCTGGCGTCTGGTGCACAAGCAAGGGCCCGACGCCGATGGCTATGAACGCTTCGCCTGCCCGGCCCAGGGCCAGCACCCTCATGTTTTTTGCCCTCTGCGGCCTTCTTCAGCCGCCAAAGCGGTCGGCAGGGTCCCCGTTCTTTCGCCGCCAGCGGCACCGCCCCCGGTCTGGGCCCAGTCGGCCATAACGGTCGCCCCTGACATCGGTGCCCGGCACCGCCAGGACCTCGCCTTCGGCAGCGAGGAATGGGCACGTACCTATGCCAGTTACCGCAACACAGTCGAAGGCTTGAACGGCTACCTGAAAGACCCAGCCCACGAGGCGCTCGCAGCCCCCGGGCGCCGGAGGGTGCGCGGCATAGCCGCCCAGAGCATCTTTGTCGCCTTGCTGCTCATGGCCGGCAACTTCAGGAAGATCGCCGCCTTTCGTGAAATGGTGGCTGACGGGCCCTGGCCATGGTGGCTGAACGTGCCCGGCGCCGGCGCTTGAGCTTGAGCGAGTACCGGCCACCGCCCTAGAGCTACCCGGCACCGTCGTTGGAAGGCGAGCCTGTGGCCAGACATGAGCTTTCCCGGCCTCCGACCGGTCCCGCGGGCCGGCGAGGCGGCCAAAGCCCCGTTACGGTCACACCCGGCCGCGATACTGGCCCGGACGCCCCACCGTGAGAGAGTTTTGTCGCTTTGACTGGGTCAGTTTCGTCGCTAACCCTGGCGCCCCCGGCAGGGTTCGAACCTGCGACCCGCCGCTTAGAAGATGTCGGCACCGAGTCCGCACGAGTTCACCCGTGTCGTCGCAGACCCCTCGACCAGGACTTTCATCGCGCCGGGGACCGATAGGACCGGGGCAAACTGCACACAAAACTGCACACACTATCGGGCTCTGATTTGCCCCTGCCCCGCCCGGCTGCGGGGGCGTTCAGGGCGCCGTCACCTCCGTCCTAGGCACACCTTCGCAACTCCGGGGCCGGCTTGAGCGCGGTCCGCTAGACCGCCTTCCCGAGATCACGGCACGGGCCTCGTGACGAAGCGCGGCGCGCGCAAGGGTGTTTTGGCCGGGCGGCCTCGAACTCGTCGGCTGCAACGGTCGCCGGCTGTGACATTCACTGCACGGCTCTTGTCATAGGGGGAAGTGGACACGACAAATGGAGGCAGCAGTGCTCGAGAAAGTCTTCTACATGAGCGTGCTCGTCGGCGACCAGGACAGGGCGTTGGAGTTTTACACGAACGTCCTTGGCATGGAGAAGCGGGTTGAGAACCCGACTCCCGACGGGCCGCGGTCTCTGACCGTCGGCGTCAAGGGCGATGAGTTCCAACTGGTGCTCTGGCCCGGTTTAGCGGGGCAGGCTCAGCCGGCGCTTGGAAGCCCACCCCCGTCGGTCACGTTCGTCACCGACGATTGCCGCAAGACTGTCGAGGAGCTGAAGTCGCGCGGCGTCGAGTTCGTCACCGATGTGCTCGAGTTCCCGTGGGGCTACGTCGCGCAGTTCCTGGACCCAGACGGGAACCGGCTACAGCTGCGAGAGGCCCGCTAGCCCAAGGGCGGACGGCTCTGGCGGTACCGCCTTGAACCCGTCCCGCCGCATTCTCCTCCGCGGGAGAGGGCCCGCCACAGGTGTGCCAAAGACGGCTGCTTTTGGCGGCAGCTTCGTAAACACGGGCTTTGTCAGACGCTGGTAATGCGACGGCGGATGGCGGGGATACCTTGGGTTATCGTGCGGGAGTGAACCCTATTGGCAGTGCCCGCACGGTCCGACGCTGAGTAGATGGGCAAGCCGCGGGCCTGTAGACAAGCGATGCGCCCCTGCCAAGTACGCTGAGAGGGTGGCCATGCCCGTCAAGTCCATCGAGGAGCTGCAAGAACGGGTCGACAAGTTCGCCCGACAGCGCGGCACCGATGACGTGTCGATCAGCTCGGACGGCACGCGGCTCGACTCCAAGGAGAAGGTGCTGGCGTTCCTCGAGGAACTAGCTCGCGAGCGGGCCGCGCACACGCCTGAGGTGTGAGCGGGCCCAGACCACTCGACGTCGGTCGTATTGTTGAGGCGTTCGACCGCCACCACGTCGATTACCTGATCGTCGGTGGAGTTGCCGCCACTGCGCACGGTGCCGAGCGCTTGACCGCCGACGCGGACACCGTCGTCCGCCGAACAACCGCCAACCTCAAAGCAACCGCAGCCGCGCTTCGAGACCTCCACGCCTACCTGCTCGTCGACGGGCTCTCCGACGAGGAGGCCCGGTCCCTCCCTGTACAGATCGACGCCCTCACCTTGAGCAGGATGGAGATTTCCACCTGGCGCACCGACGCGGGCGACCTCGACGTGCTCGTCGAGATACCCAGCGCCGACGGGACCCGGCTTAGCTACGAGGACCTACTTCCCCGAGCCGTCGACGCCACCTACGGCGCAGATGGCGTCGTCGTCCACATTGCCGCCCTCGACGACATAATCGCCTCCAAGCAGTCGGCCAACCGCCCCAAGGACCGTGAAGCTCTGCCCGAGCTATGCGCGTTGCGCGACTCCCAACGCGCCGAACGACCCGACCAGCTCGATTAGCCAAAGATTCGGGCGACAACTCGGCGACCGGGCTCCGTCGGGCATCTGTGGGCCGTTGAGCGGATCGTGGCCTGGGGCCACTGGCCCGGGCTGAAGATGGCGTCGAGGGCCGTCCGCACGGCGTTGTTGCCGACCAGGACGTCGAAGGCCCGGTTGTGTTTGAGGCCGTTCCAACTGAGCCCTAGCGCCGCCAGGCCAGGAGGCGGGACCGTCCTGGCGGATGCCAGCCTTGCCTTCGGCGTAGCCCGTACGGCACCGGTCATCTCTCGGCACCTGTGCCGGGGACCGCCGCCGCGACGCGGGCGCTCCCGGTCCCCGCGAACTCGCGCGCGATGCCGGCGGGCACTTCAGGTATCCTCGTCGCTCCTCGGGGCGCGCCGACCACGATTTCCCCGTTCGTCCGGGGTCGGAACTGCAACAACCGGGACCTTGGGGCCGACAGCTCGGGATGGCCTGACGCCGGGCTCGTCGCGCTGGGCTCAGTCAGCACTCGTACGCGCCGACTGCGGAAACCCCAGCAGCGATGGCCTTCCGTCAACGTGTGCACAGACCGGAGGTATTTGCTTGAACGATGCGTGTGCCGATTATGTATTCTGGAAAAAGGAAAAGTCGCCGAGGCTCCCATTTGCGATAACCGTCGATATGGCCCGATTCCCTTTATAACTCCACGGTTCTCAGACAACGCATAACAGACAATCGGCACTCGCTCGATTGTGCAGCCGCCGTGTCATTGGCTTGATGAGACTTTCCCAGACGGCCCGCTGAGGGACCCTCGATGGTTCAAAGACTTGAATCTTCTCTCCGGGATGGGTTGGCCTGGGATGACCTTCTACGGCTACAGACCGAGCCGTTTAGCCGTCCAGGCGGCAGTCAACCAGGTGTGGACGCTGTGTCTGGGCGAGTCGGATCGTCGTCAGTGGGCCGGCCCGATTAGTTCTCTCAACATGTCGGCGAGATGGTCGAAGATCCCGAGGTGCCCTGTTCCTTGGCGCATGACGAGCCGGGCGGTCGGGATGTGCTCTTGCAGCCAGTAAGCGTGGGCCGGCTTGGCCATCAGATCCTCGTCGCCGTACCACAGATAGACGGGACAACCGATGCCGGAGGGATCGAACTCCCAGGCAGGAAGATAGGCCAGGTTGTCCCAGGCGTAGCCAGTTTTCCCGGCCTTTAGTGCCTCCCGGGACTCGTCGAGAAAGGCCCGGGCGTATAGCGGGTTCTCGAGCACCTTCAGGTCCGAGCGGCTCAACACGGGCCGAAACGCTTCGATCAGGGATGCTTCGTCTGCTAGGGCGTCGCCCAGGTCTAGCCCGGCAGCCACCGCTTCAACCGCGGCATCAGGATCGGTGGGCAGCAGCCGCACGCCTTCCTTGTCAGCCTCCCACATGTCGGCCTCGGCGTCCGGCAGAAGCATTAAAGGTGCCGCGCCCGAGGCTGAGCCGGCTGCGACAACCTGGTCACCGGCGACGAAAGCGGTGGCCAGGGCGAAGGGCCCGCCACCTGACTGGCCCATGGTCCAGAACCGTTCGACGCCCAGAGCCTCAGCCATCTGAAGCACAGCGCGGGCCACAGAGAGAAGGCCGAACTGCGCAGAAGGCGAACGGCCGTAGCCGGGCCGGTCGAAGGTAATCAAGCGCACCCCTTCGGCCTCAGCGGTTGCCTCTGCCCATACGAGCTCCAGCCGGCAACCCGGAGTTCCGTGAAAATGAACTGTCGGCCGGCCGTCGAGTGCCCCGGCCACGCGGACCCGCAGCAGGTACCCACCAGCTTCGATATCTGTTTCGTAAGCCCCCACCCTGACGAGACTATGCGCTCTTCGTCGACCGTCAGCGCTCACACGATGGGCCACGGCCAGCGTCCGTGGCGAGTTCGTAGGCGGGCGACGGGCGCCAATGGGCGAGCGCTGATAGCTCTCGTATCATCATCGACCGTCTCGCTATCGAACTGCCCCTAGAGACCTTGCCGCTCAACCAGTGCCCGCTTTGAGCAGAGCTGTTACTACATGGCCGCGATGTACGGCAGCTTCGCAGCGCCGTAGCCGTCGATGCTGTGGAACAGCTTGTCAAGTCCCCCATTTGGCTTGTTTGGGAGCGCGAAGGATTAAGCCTTTGATTTTCTGGCAGATTTAGCGAGCAGGGACAGGGGCGGGTGTTTGGTGGCCCGGTGGGGGTCGAGGACGTGGGTGGTGACGCGCCGGGGCGCAGTGGATCGGAGGACCGCCACGATGCTGTACGCGGGTCGGGACCGCAGTTTTTCCATACGCAGGTAGTTGCCTCAGAATCGGTGCGTCCGTGACGGCCCCCCGAGGGGGCCGTTGGGGAGAACGACGGCGAGGGTCGGTCCTGCTGCGGCGGTGCTCCGGCGCGTCACGGTTGGTTCGCTCACGGCCGGCGCCGATCGTGCGGTGAGCGAAGCTGTCTCATGAGCTTCAGTCCGTTGCCGTCATCTCGGCCCAGCAGAACCCGGCCAGCTCGCGGGCCACAGCGGCCGCCACGACCGACTTCACGTTCTTGCGGGCGGCCAAGGCGTGCCAACGGGCCGAGAGCCTGGTCTGGGCCGCCCAGGCCCGGGCCACGGTGGCTGGGCTAACGCCGCCTTGGCGGGCCTTTATGGTCGTGCCCATGGCCGGGCGGTGCTGGTACGACCAGGCCGCCTCGCAGAGCTGGCCTCGGATGTGGGCGTTGCCGGCCCGGGTGATCTCGCCCCGGTGCTCTGAGAGCCCGGTCGAGTTCTCCGAGCAGGTGAGCCCGGTGAAGGACATGAAGGCGCGGGCTCCGGGGAAGCGGCGCCAGTCGAAGACCTCGGCCCCCAGGCACAGGCCTCCCATGTGGGTGATGCCCCGGTAGGCGCCGAGGCGTAAAACGGCGTCGGCGAAGGGTTCCTTGTCGAAATAGTGCTCGAGGTCGGCCTCGACGGCGGCCAGTGCCGTGTCGCGGAGCTGCACCGTGGAGCGGTAGTGGCTGAACGTGGCGGCCAGCGCCCGGTCCTCGAAGTGCAGGCCCGACAGCCACCGCTCGAACTTGCAGGTCCAGTTGGAGCCGTCCCGGTAGACAAGCGAGTGGCGCAGCAAGAACTTGGTGAGCCGGTTGCGGGCCCGGGTCAGGTCCTGGACCATGTCCCCCCTCGTGCGGCACAGGTCCCGCACCGCCTCTTGGGCCGGGGAGGGGACGGCGATAGCGGTGAGCTCGCCGGCGCGGTGCAGCCCGGCCAGGCGGCGGGCATCTCGCTTGTCGGTCTTCACCCTGTCGCCCCGGCCTTTGGGCACCAGCGACGGGGCCACCACGTCACAGCGCACCCCCATCTTCGTGAGCAGGCGGTACAGGTCGTAGCCGGTCGGGCCGGCCTCGTAACAAGCCCACAAGCCAGACGGCCGGCCCACTCGTTTTGATGAGCCGGCGGACCGACTCGGCGTCCGATGAGATCTTGTCCACCACCGCCAGGTCCCGGTCGGGGTGCAGTACCGCCACCGAGATCGAGTCCTTGGACACGTCCATCCCTAGATGGACGAACCCTCTGTGCGCCAAACTGGTCATGGTCGGCTCCCTTTTCCGTATGTCGGCTCCGTTCGTGCCGCTACAACATGAATGATCCACGCAGATGCGGACTTAGTTGGGAGCCGGCCACCCTCACCCCAACGGGTTTGAGTCCACCGCGCTAGAACGCACATGCCGCCAGGGACCTCGTTGAAAGCCAACCTGCCGCCGGCGTGGGAGCGGTCAAGGTGGAGCGCCCGCAGCGCAGCGAGGACGAACGACCTTGACGGCGACGAGCGGCGGCACAGAATGCGGCGACGAGGTCCTTGCGGCTCGTAATTATGTTGACGGTCTCTCGGTCACCGTCGAGTGCCGACATGGGACAACCTCCTGCCAACGGCTTTCAAAATCGTGAACCGGATGCTGTTCCATGATGAATCGGATCTCCGTGCCGACCTTCGCTATCGATGTTCTGGGTGCGCGCTGCTCGGGGCGCCCCTTGAACGGCACGTCGGGGACGCGGGTAAACCCCTATTGCAAAGAGTGAAGGGCTCCTCTACGGTTCTCAAAGGAACAGCCAGAGGAGGCCAAACCATGGGCAACATCCAGGTGATTCGAGATGCGTACGACTGCTTTGGTCGAGGTGACATTCCCACACTCCTGGGTCTCATGGACCCCGATATCGAGTGGAGCGAGGCGGAGGGGAATCCATACCAGCCGAGCGGCAAGCCTTGGAGGGGACCAGATGCCATCGTGCAGAACCTGTTCGCGAAGATCGCAGGAGACTTTGACGGCACCTTCGTCATTCATCCCAAGGACTTTTACGATGCAGGCGACACCGTCGTGGTCGAAGCGCGCTACACGGGCGCCTTTAAGGCTACCGGCAAGACTTTGGACGCACAGGTCTGCCATATATTCAAGGTCCGTGACGGCAAAATCACAAGCTTCCAGCAGTTCGTTGACACGGCGCAGTTGCAAGATGTGATGGGCGCCGAATAGCGCCAAGGGCGGATTGGCAACTTGCGGGACTGCCCCCGAACGCCGGGGTCGCGAGCGCACATAATGACGTCGATCGCAGCCCCGACGGGTGCTCGCGAATCGGCGTTATGCGCTATCAAATTTCCCCCGCAGGAATCGCATAATGCGCGCCCGTAAAGACTTTTCAGCACTGGAGCTCCGACTAGCCGGTTGAGGTCTATGGGGTAATGAAGCTAAAAACGTTGAGCAGACGGGCCACTAAGTTGGCGTGACCGCTGGGGAGCGTGAGCCGGCATTGTTTGACAGCGTCGTGGCCAGGGCGCCACCGCTGAACAGCTCTGGCAACTACGTCCCGTCCTATCGGGAACGCGTTCGGCCTGGGCCATACCGGCCCGACCAGTCCAGGGCCCTCGCTGCGGGCGCTAAGGCACGTGAGGAAATGCGCCCGGCCGAGGACGAAAGGGCTCGTCGAGGGGGGCACGGGTGGCCCGGGGGCCGGACCACTCGTCCCACACCCTGGCGGGACGGGGACGACGGGCACCCGGTGGCACCAAGCTAAGAGCGTTCAACCTCGGCCATTGAACGGGCCTTCTGGACCTGTTTCGGTCGTCCATCGCCTGGGGGCGGTCGGCCGCCGCCGTGGTGGGTGAGGACAGGTACGCCATTACGACAGATAACGAGGCCGTGGGGGCCAGTTGGAGCGCGTCGTGGCGTTGGCCAGGACATGGCGCGCCCAGGCCCTCGACCCAGCCGTGCCCATCGACGGTGGCCTCGACCGAGCCGACGTCGTCCGGGGCCCAGGGTACGCGAGGTGATCCTCATGGTCCCCCTTTGGTGGACGTGATGCCCGCCCTTGGGTGCCAGCCAAGGTCAAACGGCTTGAGAAGGGCCGTGACGCCTGGGCCGTCACAGCGACAGGACGGGCCACCGTCGCTGCTTACCCGGCCGAGTGGGTGTTGGGCAAGCAGAGGCTGCGGGCTGCCCGGCCGGGTACCCCGTTCGGGCACGAACCCAGGAAGCCCTGAGCTTGGACGCGTTGGCGGTCAAGTCCCGGTACCCGCACACTCGTGTGAGTCCGTACGAGTCCGTGGCGTCCACGCCTGCGCACACAAATTGCACACATTTCCGACCGGTCGACTGTCTTCGACCCGCAAAAGCCCTGCTCAGAGCGGCGCCCCCGGCAGGGTTCGAACCTGCGACCCGCCGCTTAGAAGGCGGCCGCTCTAATCCACTGAGCTACGGGGGCCTTCCTCGACCGTAGTGGAGCCGGCGGCCGAGCTGGGTTCTTAAGCGGCTGGCTGCCGGGGTCGGGCCGCCAGGCGCGAACGGAACGCGCACCAGGTGCTCGCTCCTGCGACGGGCCAGTGGGCTCGTCAGTCGGCGAGCGACGGCTCAGCTGGCCAGCAGGTCCCGGCTGTCGCTCTTGGTAGACGGGTGGCGTAGCTTCGACAGCGCCGAGCGCTCAATCTGGCGGATCCGCTCCCGCGTCAAGTGGAGCGTGGTGCCCACATCCTCAAGGGTCCGTGGTTCCCCGCTGGTCGAGGCCGTAACGCAGCCGGATGATCTCTCGCTCGCGTTCGTCAAGCACGGAGAGCAGCTTTTCGACCTCTCCGCCCAGCATCGCCTGGGTAACAACGTCAAAGGGCGATGGGGTGGTGTTGTCCGTCACCATCTCGCCCAGCTCGCTCTCGCCATCCGGGCCTACCCTGCGCATCGAGGCTTACGGTCTCGGTGCCGTGCCGGATGAGCTCCACAACCTGGCGCTCGTTGATCCCTAGAGCTTCGGCCAGCTCGCCTGGGCTGGGCGTGCGGCCCGTTTGCCCCTCGATCTGATGTTTGGTCCGTTGCAGGCGGCGGACCTGGTCGCCAGCATGGACCGGGAGCCGGATCGTGCGGGACGTGTTGTCGATCCCACGGCTTATGGCCTGCTTGATCCACCACGTGGCATACGTCGAGAACTTGAAACCCCTTCCGCCAGTCGAACTTGGTCACGGCGTGCATCGAGCCCGAGGTTCCCCTCCTGGATCAGGTCCAACAGGGGCAGGTCGGTTGCCTGGTACCTCTTGGCGATCGATACGACCAACCGTAGGTTGGCGCTGATGAACTGTTCGCTAGCAGCATCTCCGCGTTGAGCCGCGGCCAAAAGAAGTGGCCTGCGTGCGGCTGTCACCTTGCCGCGCTCCAGTTCGTCTTTCGCCTCCTGTCCTTCCTGAATGGCCTTCGACAGACGGCACTCCTCGTCCTGGGTTAGCAAGGGGTACTTGCCGATGTTGTCCAGGTAGAGGCGGACGAGGTCCTCGTCCTGTATATGACTGCGCAGTTGAACGCCCATTTCATCCTTCCGGGCCATGCCCTTCCCATCGGCTCGTGGGAGAGTGCCGCTTAGTTTCTTGTCCCCCTGGTCTGGGTCTGTGTCAAACTAAGAAGTCCGTGGTGGCCGTAGCTCAGTTGGTTAGAGCGCCAGGTTGTGGCCCTGGAGGTCGGGGGTTCGAGTCCCCTCGGTCACCCCATCCCGGACCTCATGCGGTCTGCTGGCGCTGTACCGATCTCTCCGAAAGCCTACGGTTGACAGCGCGTTATAGGCCGTCCTGGCTCCGCCGGCGGTTACGCGCTGGCCCCGGCGCAACGGATTCGCATAGTCCACTACCCAATCCAGATACCGCTCGGGGTCACCAGATACTCCGATAGAGGAACACCGGCCCGTACCTCGGATGCCTTGCCTCACGCCGAGCCCGCTCGAGCGCGGACCGGCACGGCATTGGCGGCTGATGGCCCACCGCCCAAGAGTGGTCAGGCAACAGTGGTCAGGCCAACAGTGGTCAGGCCGACAGTGGTCGAGCCACGTGGTCAGGCCAACAGTGGTCAGGCCAACGTGGTCAGGCTAACGGTGGCAGGCCAACGGTGGTCAGGCAACCCAGGCCCGACGATGAGCGCCTCCTGTGTCACAGCGGGCATCGGACAAGGGGCGGCTCGCCGATCTCTGGCCCCCTTCTGGCGGGTCGCCTGGGGCGCCGGTCCCTGGCCCGCTTGGCTGGTCACGCTCGCCAATTGTTTGCCTGCAGTACACGTTCAGGTCACCTTTCGGTTGAAAACGCGTCAGCTTGGTCGGGCAATATCACCGCACGCGACAACTTGAGGAGGACAGGTCATGGGACAGAACGACTCGAGTATTCCGAGCGGGCCGCGGTTCAGCAGGAGGCGGTTCCTGGGATCCGCCGCTGCCCTGGGCGGAGCGGCCTGGGCGTCGAACCTCCTGCCACCCAATATCGCAAAGGCGTTGGCGCAGCCGCCGCCGCGTAATGGTCGGGTACAGGATATTGAGCATGTGGTTATCCTGATGCAGGAGAACCGCTCCTTCGACCACTATTTCGGTACGAGGGCGGGCGTGCGAGGATTTGACGACCCCACAGCGCTAAGGTTGAGCACAGGGCGAAACGTTTTTTATCAGCCTGACACGCAAAACCCCGACGGCTATCTCCTCCCCTACCATTTGGACACCATGACCACGGGCGCCCAGGCCATCCCGTCTACCAGCCATGCATGGCTCGTGCAACATTCAGCCTGGGACGGCGGGAAAATGGACAACTGGCTGCCGGCCCACCTGGCCGCCGACGGGAGCAACGGGCCTTTCACCATGGGCTATTACGTCCGGGCCGATATTCCTTTCCAGTGGGCGCTGGCGGACGCCTTCACACTGTGCGACAACTATTTCTGTTCGGTGCTGGGGCCGACGCACCCTAACCGTTACATGTGGATTACCGGGACGATTGACCCTAACGGAGAAAATGGCGGCCCGGCTCTAGATAACAATGTTACGAACGGCACGTACACCTGGTCGACCTATCCGGAGGCCTTGACTGCCGCTGGGGTCAGCTGGCGCTGCTACCAGCAGTCCGATAATTACGGCACCAACGTGTTGGAATACTTCAAGCAGTACCAGCAGGCACCCACAAGTTCGCCTCTTTATCAGAACGCCATGGTCGTGTACCCCGAAGGCAAGTTCGAGTACGACGCCATCAACGACCAGCTGCCGACGGTGAGCTGGATATTCCCGACCAGCGTCCAAAGTGAGCACCCCGCCTACCTGCCAGCTAACGGAGCTGCCTTCGTCGCCAGCAAGATCGACGCCATCGCCGCTAACCCGGACGTGTGGGCCAAGACCGTGTTCATTTTGAGCTACGACGAAAACGACGGCCTCTTCGACCACGTCCCGCCGCCCACGCCGCCCGCCGGCACGCCAGACGAGTTCGTGGCGCTCACCTCACCCGGTGGGACACCGGGCAACGGGCTCCCGGTCGGCCCCGGGTTCCGGGTACCTTGCCTGATAATCTCGCCATGGACCACGGGCGGACGGGTAATACACGAGCGGTTCGACCACACGTCGATCCTGCGCTTCCTCGAGGTGTTCACCGGCGTCGAGGCTACGAACATCAGCCAGTACCGTCGCCAAACCCTGGGCGACCTCGCGGCCGCGTTCCAGTTCGGCCCACGCAACCAGGAGCCACCGGTCATCCCCGATACCAGCGGGCCGGCGACCTTGGCTGCCTACACCTCGACGCTCCCATTGCCCAGCTTCCCTGGCGCCAGCCAGACCGTACCTCACCAGGACCAATACCCTCAGCGGCCGATCTAAGTCGTTCCCCGCCGGGGCTCCGGTAGCGCCGGGGCTCCGGTAGCGCCGGCGGGAACAAAGGCCGGCAAGTTCGGCCTTGTGCTGAGCCCACCGTGCTTACGATCTCAGCATTGGTGGCCACCGCTCCTCCTTGGTGACAGGGCCGCCCAGAGTGTGCCGCGGCGCGTTCCCGACGCGGCAGCAAGAGCCCTTCCTCGGAAGATACTGCGCCGGTCGTCACGTCTACCGCTGGCGGTCGGACGGGCTCTCCTGTAATGTCCCCGCGTTACAAGGCACGGCTGGGCCTGCCGGAACGGCAGTGGGAGCGCGGTCGGCGAAGACAACCGGGAAGGGAAAATGTCGGAGAGCATGCACCCGCGGCCCCAACTCACGCGGAGCGGATGGACCGATCTCCAGGGAGAATGGGATTTTTCTTTTGATGACCAGGACGTTGGGCTGCGTGAGGGCTGGTGGCGGCGTTTCCCATCTGCGGCGGGCAAGATTATCGTCCCCTTCCCACCCGAGTCCCCGGCTTCAGGTATTGGTGACCGTACTCCGCATCGCGTCGTTTGGTACCACCGCCGGGTCGAGGCGCCCCAATTAGCGCCGGGCCAACACCTCGTCCTTCATATCGGCGCGTGCGATTATGCGACATCAGTATGGTGTAACGGCCAACTCATTGGCGTCCATGAGGGCGGCCATACGCCATTTAGCCTTGAATTAGGCCGGACCGAGGCGGACGATGAGCTCGGAATCGTAATTCGGGCGCAGGACGACCCCGATGATGTAAGCCAGCCGCGTGGCAAACAGGATTGGTTAGCCGAACCTCACGGCGTCTGGTACCCGCGCACAACTGGCCTGTGGCAGCCGGTCTGGCTGGAAGTCCTGCCTCCTAGATATGTTGCCTCCCTTACATGGCGGCCCGACCAGGAAAACGCCCAAATAGGCTGTGAAGTTACGTTGGGCGGACGACCGGACGGGTCTGAGCGCCTCGCCGTGCACCTGGTCCACGGAGAAGAGAAACTTGGCCACGTGGAAGCTGCCGTCCAGTCGGAGCGGATCTCTTTTAAGATCGAACTTGAAGCTTTGGCGAACGGTGTCGATCGTCACCGGTTGTTCTGGACACCCGAACAGCCAAACCTCGTCGATGCCACTGTGGACCTGTTCGGACCTGATGGCGTTCGTCTGGACCAAGTCAATTCCTATTTCGGCATCCGGACAGTTGGTACCCGCGATGGTCACTTCTTGTTGAACGGGCGGCCCTATTTCCTTCGCCTGGTCTTGGAGCAAGGAATATGGCCGGAGAGCCATCTGGCCGCACCCAGCGAGATGGCATTGCGCGATGAGGTCGAACTCGTAAAGCGGCTCGGGTTCAACGGGATGCGGCTTCACCAAAAGATCGAGGACCCCCGGCTTCTTTCCTGGTGCGACCGCCTCGGCCTACTTGTGTGGGAGGAAATGCCGAGCTGTTATGCCTTCAACGAGACATCGGTGATCCGTCTAACTCGGGAATGGTCCGACGTCGTGATCCGAGACCGAAACCACCCCAGCGTGGTTGTTTGGGTCCCGCTAAACGAAAGCTGGGGCGTCCCGGATATACGGTCACGCCCCGATCAGAAGAGCCTCGCGCTTGGCGTTGGCCCACTTGGCCCGTGCCCTCGATGGCTCCCGGCCGGTGGTGTCCAACGACGGATGGGAGCACGTCGACAGCGACATCTGGACGGTCCACGACTACGCTCCGGACGGCGCCACCCTCCTCGAGCGCTACGGGACCAGAGGTGCCGTCGAGCGGTCTCTTACCCACGGATGGCCGGCGCAACGCCCCGTGCTCCTGGGCCGCTCAGCCGCCGAGGGCCGGCCAGTCATGCTCACCGAGTTCGGCGGGATCGGCATTGCGTCTGAGGGAGACGACGGCTGGCACGCGTACACCGACCTTCCCTCCCCAGAGGCCTTCGGTCAGCGCTTCGCCGAACTCGTAGGAGCCGTCCTCGCCTCTACCGAGCTGGCCGGCTTCTGCTACACGCAGCTCACGGACACCTTCCAGGAGCTCAACGGCCTGGTCCGAGCCGACCGCACTCCGAAGGTGCCGGTCGAGCTGGTGCGTGCGGCCGTGACCGGCCGGCGTGGGCGCGGCGACTAGCGCTCCCCCGGCCAGGGCTACGTACCCCACGAGGTGGCCAGCTGGAGCAGAGTGCGGGCCCCCAGCCTGTGTTCCCCCGGCTGAACAACCCTTCGTCGCGTTCGGAGTGGCTCGGCGCGGCAATATCGAGGTGCGCCCAGGGAATACCCTTCACGAAATGCTGGAGGAACAGCGCGGCCATGATCGTGGAGGCGGCGCGGTCTCGGGCCGTGTTGCGCATATCGGCTACCTCGGAACCCAACCGTTCTTTGTAGGGCGCCCACAGAGGCAGGCGCCAGGCCGGCTCTCCGGCCGCGGCGGCCGCCGCACTAACGCGGTCGACGACCTCGTCGCTGCCGAGCACGGCGGCCAAGCCGGGGCCGAGGGCTATCGTCTGGCCACCGGTCAGCGTGGCGATGTCGACGATGGCGTCGGGGTGGCGTTCCCCGGCGACGAGAAGGGCATCGGCCAAGACAAGCCGGCCTTCGGCGTCCGTGTTCACGACCTCGACGGCAGTGCCGTCGCGAGCAGTGACGACGTCGCCAGGGCGGGTGGCGTGGCCGCCGGGCATGTTCTCCGCAATGGCAGCCCAGCCGTCGACGCGCACCGGGGCTCCTAGCTCGGGCAAGGCAACGAGAGCGGCAACCACTGCGGCGGCTCCGCCCATGTCGCCCTTCATCGTCTCCATGGCTTCGGGCGATTTCAGCGATAAGCCGCCTGAGTCGAAGGTGATGCCCTTGCCGACAAAAGCCAGGTGGGCCTTAGCCGCAACCGGGGTGTAGCTGAGCCGTACCAGCCGAGGCGGTTGGGCCGACCCCGACGCCACGCTGGCCAGGCAGCCAAGCCGTTCCGCAGTTATGCGCTCCTCGTCCCAGATCTCGACCTCGAGCCCCGCGGCCGCGCCTGCTTCGGCAGCGGCTTCGGCGAAAACCCGGGGCGACAGCTCCCGAGCCGGTTCGTCCGCCCAGCGCCTGGCTCGCAAACTGGCCTCGGCCATGATTTTGCCGGCGCGGGCGCCCGCCGCCGCCGCTTGCGCCGAGCCGACCAGAGTCACCTCTTCCAGCAGCGGCTCGGGGCTCGCCGCTGATGGGCGGTACCTGTACCCGGCCAATACAAGGCCCTCTACCACAGCCTGGGCCGATGCGGGGGTGCCGTTGCCGGCGGTGTGAAGCGTGGTGGCGACCGAACGGACTCTGCTGCTGGCCCTAGCCAGGGCGGCTCCGGCGCGACGCAGGTCATCGTTAGTGGGTATCGATGGGTGCGCCGAGCCGGGTGCGCCACCGTCGGTGGCAGCCGGGCTAGTCCCCACGGCTACGACGTGGCGGCGCTCGACCAGAACAGATTGAGTTTGACCGATCTCGCCACGAAACCCGGTGGAAGCCAGGAAGTCCCGGGCATTCCCCCGGTCCAGGGCCACGGCCACTTCCTCCCAGCTCCCATTGGGACCGCCCGAGGAAAGGGAGCGCACCGCTCCTGTTATGTCGAGGTCGGCACCGACCGGGACCGCGACTGCTTCGGTCCCTTCCGGGACGGCAGCCGCCGTCATGAAGTTAATAGGCACCGCAGCTTGCTCCTTGACCGATGACCTCTGTGTGTTCGGGAACGTACCGTACCGTAGCGAGCGCGGTCGGCGCTCGCCCGCCACCGCGGCGCCCACGTCAGAGACGTCGTCGACCGTGCCTTCGGAGCCCTCGCCAGGTCTAAACTCAATGAAAAGAGCGAGGGGATCGCTGATGCGCGTAGAGCAAGCGTCGACCCGATCAGTGGGGGTGGCCCCGTCTGGTCCACGGGACTACAGCCTGACAGGGCCTGAGGGCGCGGCGGCCATAGGTGCGGGATTGGTTGACGCCGACTGGTACTGCCCGCCAATTGACGCAGACCGGTTACGTATTTTGATGGAGCGCACTAATGGGCGTGCGGCTCGTGATACGGCACTATGGCTCTTTCTGCTGGTGGGTACCGCGACCTTGGCTTTTATAAGTCTCGGTACCTGGTACGCCATACCCGCCTTTGCCGCCTTCGGTGCTCTCTACGGCGGCTCAGCGGATGCGCGGTGGCACGAAAACGGCCATGGCACTGCGTTCCGGGCGAAGTGGGCAAACGATGTGGTTTACAGCGTCGCCTCGTTCATGCTCCTGCGTGAACCGACGTTGTGGCGGTGGTCCCATTTCCGGCACCACTCCGACACCATCGTCGTCGGGCGCGATGCCGAGATCGGCTTTCCCCGCCCCACCCCTCGCTGGAAAGTGATCGTGGCCTACCTGAACCTTATAAAGGGCCCGCAAATGGTCTGGGTGACGACCCAGCATGCGGTGGGCAGGATTGACGGGACCACTCGGGAGCTGGTGCCCGAGGAAGACTTCCGGCAGCTCAAGTGGGAGGCGCGGGCTTTTATCGTTGTCCTGGCGGGGGTCATCGCCTGGGCCGTCGCCAGCGGCTCCATCGTTCCACTGCTGTTCGTGGGCCTCCCCTCGTTCTATGGGGCGTGGTTGGCGGTGTTCTTCGGCATAACCCAGCACGCCGGGCTACGCGAGGACGTCCTCGACCACCGTCTGAACACGCGGACGGTGTACATCAACCCGGTTTTTCGCTTCCTTTACCTCAACATGAACTACCACGTCGAGCACCACATGTTCCCCACAGTGCCCTATTACAACCTCCCGGCCCTCCATCAAGAGATAAAGGCGTACCTGCCGCCGCCCAGGCCGTCGATGTTCGCGGCCTATCGCGAGCTCCTCCACGCTCTGCGAGAACAACGGCGAGACCCCTCCTGGGAGCTCCCTGTCCCCGATTTCCCGGATGGTCCCTATGTGCCCAAGGCCCAATCACGTGGACAAGCGGGGCTATCGGGTTCCCGAGCACAGTCGCCTGCCGACGTGGGCGTGGTTGACGTCTCACCAGCCGGTGTTGGCAACGACACGGCGAGCGAGGGGACCGACCTCGGCCCCGTCGGCTCCCTCTCCGTGGGCGAAGTGCGGCGCATCGACCACGAGGGCAATACGTACGCTCTCTATCGCCTGGGAGAAAACGACTTCACCTTGACGGACGGGCTATGCACCCACGGCCAAACGCACTTAGCGGATGGCCACCTGGAGGGGTGCGTCATCGAGTGCCCCAAGCACAACGGCAGGTTCGACGTCCGCACTGGCGAAGCTCTCCGTCGTCCCCCGATGCTCCCCCTCTGCACATATGCCGTAGCGGTCAACGGCGGGAGGGTCATCGCGTACCTGGGCTCTGCCACCCTGGCGACCACCATAGTCAAGGCGGGGTCGGCTTCTGGGCAGGATACGTCCGGTTTGCTCACATGATGATGCCGACTGCGGCGCCCGACGTCGGACCGCTCCCCTCTTCCAAATTCTCAGCCCACTTTGTCCTATCAGACCGTAAAGGGCTCCCACATAGATTGCTCGCGTGAGCGCATTGGACTAACAAGCACTACCGCCACACCATTAGCTCAAGCCAGCTGAACAAGCCTCAATACGATCCCTGCCTGCTTCACTCCAAGCGCGGAAGTCGGCTTATTCAAATGAGGAGTCTCGCTTGAAATTAAATGCTCGGCTGATGCACAGTGCCTACCTTTCATGGCCGGAAAGCGTGCCTACGAGCTGACCCCCAATCGCCACTCCACTTATCCCCAGTGAGGCCAATTCTCTAAGCGCGCGGCCTCTGTCTCACCCTCCTTTGCCGGTCCAATAAGTCGTCGTTTCCCCAACTCGGCAGGGTGGTATGGTAGGGGAGCGATCGGGCAACATCGCAGCTAGGACTTATCCAGCGCCTCTAGCTCAACGGCAGAGCAACGGACTCTTAATCCGCAGGTTGTGGGTTCAAATCCCACGGGGCGCACCAGACACCGTGGGCGCACCAAGCAACGCTTTCCGAGTTCAACCTCCTTGGGCACCACGGGGCTCCACTGAGCGTACTCCTACCCTCTCTGCCGGCGTCACGAACGTAGCAGTGGTTGGAGACCTTGCCAGGGAGCCGAAGGCAACTACCTCATGTCGCCGCACGCACCAGGCCGGGCCCGGGTGATAGGGACCTGAGTGCACCGCTGGGCGTGCTCAAGTTTAGGGCACCGTCGCCCGAAGCTATTGATCGACAAGTCTTCGTCACGTACCCACTTCCGACTCCGCGCGCTCGAGGAGCCCTCATTTGCCATGTCAATAGCCACCCGGATCGTTGAGAATAAAGGGGGGCTGGCGGCGTCCCTGGCCGCCGTCATCGCGTTGGGCCTCACCAGCACTTTTACACTGGGTGGCTTTAGCGGAACAATCGCGGACTCGAACAGCTCCTTCTCTTCGGGCACCATACAGCTGAAAGAAGGGAACGGGACTACTACCTGTTTTTCCACCGGCACCGGCTCCGGCGGGCCCGTCGCGGCTGCCAACACCAATTCGACCTGTTCCATAAACGTACTCACCGGGACCCTCGACCAGGTGCCTGGCGGAACAGCTTTAACCTCCACGATCACCTTGACCAACGTCGGGGACAAGAGCGCCAGTCTCGCCAGCCTGGTCACCGGCACTTGCGCCCAGGCCGCTGCGTCGGACGACAGTGGCTATGTCGGCTCCGACAGCGCCTTTTGCGGCAAGGTAGATGTGACCATCTCTAACACAACGGCTGGCGCGGGTGACAAGTGTGTCTACCCGACCCAGGCGGCCGTCTGCCCGGCGCTGTCGAACGCCTACACACTGGCCACTCTGACCAACCAAACGTTCAACACTACGCCGATGTCGGCGCTCGCCGCCGGTGCATCAGCCACCTACGTCGTATCCGTGCAACTCGATGGGACAGCCGCGAGCAACGCTGACCAAGGCCTGACCGCCACGATACCGTTTACCTGGGCAATCAACCAATAGGGAGCAGACTAATGGACCGCTAATCGCGTTCCTTTGCTGGGGATCCAAATTGCGCTCCCAACACGGCGATATGTCCGGATCCATCCCCCTTGTCGACTGGCGGCGAAGTGCTCCCTCGACGACTGCGCCGTCGACGACGTCGGTCCTCGCTGCCTTGCCGACCAGTTCTCCAACGCGACGAGCTTGGTCTTCGTCGAGCGGCTCAACGTCGCACCCAGCTGACCCGGCTTGCTTCTCCTGGCTCTCATTTATGTAAACTGTTGATGAGCCGGATGAGGTCCCGGCGGTCCCGGCCACAACGGACGGGGCCGAACCTCCCAAATGGGGTTCCCCAGAGGGGATAATCCCAGATGGGATGATGGCTTCTACGCAAAAAATCCGTCCGCGTAGAGGAGACCGGGCCCGTGGTGCTGCCATCCGGCGTTATACAGGCGCTCCAGGTACTAGTTGTGCTCGTCTTTGCGCCTTTTGTGAGCGGCGTCATCGCTCAGGTTGAGGCCCGCCTCCAGGGCCGGCGGGGCCCGAAAGTTCTCCAGCCTTACTACGACCTGGCCAAGCTGTTCCGCAAGGAGACCCTCGTCCCCGAAGGTGCCAGCTGGGTTTTCCTCGTCGCGCCCATAGTGGCATTCACGTCCTATCTGGTCGTGCCGTTGCTCATCCCGGTCCTGACCGACTTCCCCTTACCCCTGGGTTATATGGGCGATATCCTCGGCGGCGGCCTCATCCTCGCTCTGGCCGGGTTCGCGGTGGCCTTGGCTGCTGCGGAGACCAGTGACCCGTACGCCCAGCTGGGCAGCAGCCGGGCGATGACGTTTGGCGCCCTTATCGAGCCATCGGTCCTGTTCGTCGTCTTCGCGGTGGCACTAATCACGACCACTGACCTGCCTTACGCTATGGCTGCCGTCGACCGCTCCTCGTTGGCCCAGGTGCTGAGGCCGGCGCACGTGTTCGCGGCCGCTGCCTTCTTCCTCGTCGTGTTGTCCGACACCGGAAGGATCCCGGTCGAAACTCACACCAGTACGCTCGAGTTCGGCATGATCGACGAGGCGAGGGCCTTCGAGCATTCGGGGCCTGCGTTTGCCCTGTTGAAGTGGGGGGCAGCCGTAAAGCAGCTGGTCCTCTACGTCATCCTCGTGGACGTCTTCGCCACCCCGTGGGGGTTGGCGGGATCCCCGCAGGTTGGCTCCGTCCTGTTGGCGGTGCCCATCCTCCTTGGCAAGGCATTGGCAGCCGGGACAATTTTCGCAGTCATCGACAACACTTTCTCGAAATTGCGGCTCTATAAAATAACCGAGTTCATGGCGTTCGCCTTCGCTCTGTCGGCTGTCGCCGTCCTCGTCCTCTACCTGGGTGGCGGCTGAAATGCCCATTTCACTGGTAGCCGACGTCCCGACCCCGCCTTCCACCTTCGACGGCGTTACCGAGGCGCTCGCCGTCCTTGTGCTCCTACTCGTTTTCCTGATGCTGCGCCAAGCGTTGTTGCACTCACAGG
Source organism: uncultured Acidimicrobiaceae bacterium (assembly GCA_963749305.1). Lineage (GTDB taxonomy): Bacteria > Actinomycetota > Acidimicrobiia > Acidimicrobiales > Palsa-688 > Fen-671. The sequence goes on along the minus strand of CAVVMN010000002.1, from coordinate 494,584 downwards.
TCCGGTTGTACGCCCTTCAGTCTTTGGCCGTGTCAGCCTTGGCCGGGGTACTTGCCTCGAGCGAGCACGCCAGCGACTTGTTTGTACTGGCCGGGTTGTCGTTCGTGCTCAAGGTGGTCGTCGTCCCCCTCGTCCTGCTGCACCTGCTGCGGGAGGCGGAGGTAGACCTGCCCGGGAGCCAGCGCTTCGGCGTAGCCAGCGCCGTGCTCCTCGGCGTGGCCGTTTCGGTTTTCGCCTTTTTGGCTGTGGGTTCGGTCCATATTGGCGGTTCTGGAGCGAAGGGGCTCCCGGTGCCGGCCCTTGGAGCGGCGCTAGCAACCGTGCTGGTATCGTTCGTGCTGGTCATGTACCGGGCGGACGTTATTTCCCAATCCATTGGCTTTTTTTCGATGGAGAACGGCGTCTCCGTTGCCAGCCTGGTTATTGCTGCTCGAATGCAGTCCATTCTCGAAGTCGCCTTCCTTTTCGACCTGTTGGTCGCGGGAGTCGCGTTTGGCGTCATTATTCGCGCCCGCCATCGCCGGGGCGCGGCACTGTCCGCCGAGACACTCGAACAGCTCCGTGGCTGACGGTAACGGCAAAATGACGGAAATGCGTTCGGTATGAGCGCTGTCCTCATCGCCATTTTGGTGATCCCGCCAGTGGCTGCGGCAATTTCGTGGTGGGCGTCACCGCGTGCTGCAGGCGCGGTGACCGTTACCAGTGGCGCAGCTACCTTCGGCCTCGTGCTCGCCCTGGTCCCAGCCGTAGCTACGGGTCGTCATGTCGGTCGCGCAGGCTCTCCGGTCGGCCGTCAGGCGGCCGTTTACGGCCAGCACGCCGTCACCGCTCTGGGCAGTTGGTTAAGGGTCGACTCACTTTCACTTGTGTTCTTGCTTGCGACGGCCTTCCTGTACGCATTAACCGCCATTTTTGCCGTGGGGTACGTCGTTGGCGACCACCGCGCCGACACCACTTACCGGCGCCGCTTGTTCGCTGGCATGAACATATTCGCGTGGGCAATGGCGATGGCACCTTTGGTCAACAACATCGGGCTGCTATGGGTGGCGATCGAGGTTACGACGGTCGTCAGCGCGTTGCTGGTGGCCATCGAGGGGACCGACATTGCTGTCGAAGCAGCCTGGAGGTACATCTTGCTTGGCTCCCTTGGGCTCGGTTTGTCGTTGCTGGCGACAGTCGTCATGTACCACGCCGGGAGCTACTCGCTGGGCCAAGCCTACGACCTCTCCTTCACAAAGTTAGTGGGTGCCGCGGCCCGCTTCCCGGCCGGGACGGTCAGGCTCGCCTACTTGTTGGCAGTCCTGGGTTTCGGCACCAAGGTGGGCCTCTTTCCCGTCCACACCTGGCTGCCGGACGCCCACTCCGAGGCCCCTACCCCGGTGTCAGCATTGTTGTCGGGCGCTTTGTTGGCCACCTGTTTTTACGCCATCCTGCGCTATTACCAAATAACGGAGCGCTCGGCCGGCGTGGCTTTTGCGCGCGATGTTCTGGCTGGCTTCGGGGTCGCCACCCTCCTGCTGGGCGCGCTGTACCTGGCCTCTCAACGCGACCTAAAAAGGATGCTCGCCTACTCGTCTGTCGAGCACATGGGCATCCTTGCCATCGGCATGAGCTTCGCATCTCCGTTGGCTGTAGCCGGAGTGCTCTTGCACGTGCTCGCTCACGCGGCGGCCAAAGGAACGGCCTTCTTCGGCGCTGGCAGTGTCGTCCGAAAACTACGCACCAAGGATCTCGAACGCATCCGGGGAGCCATGGGCCTACTCCCCTGGAGTGGGCCTCTGTTGGTCGCGGCCATGTTGGGCTTGTCCGCCCTGCCCCCGTTCGGCACCTTCCGCTCTGAGTTTTCGATTGTGGCCGGCGGCCTCTCAGGTGGTTCTACGGGACTGGGCCAAGCGCTGTCCGTCGTCTTGGTCGTACTGGTTACCCTCGCGTTTTTAGGCCTGTCGTGGCACATTACGCAGGTCATGGCCTCCCCGGGCCGAGTAGCGGAACGGCCCTGGCCAAGGGTGAGACCAGCAAATTGATGGTCTTGGCTATGACTTTGGCGCTTCTGGCCCTGGTCATACTGGGGGTCCACCCCCCAGCTCAGCTCGACAACCTGTTCCACGGTGCGGTTAATGAGCTGGGAGCCTGACAAATTGCGGCCCCGGCAGGAGTTTACGAGCGAGGACGAGATTGTCGCCGACGTCGAGGTCCCAGCTAACCAGTTGGCTCAAGCAGTGGCCTCCCGCACCGAGGCAGGCGGCCCGGGCGGGCAAGAGGCAGGCGCATCGGGCAGGGCCCGGCGCTTTGCCGGCCTGTTCGGCTCCGCTCTCGAGGACGGTTCGGTACTGCTGCGCGCCGCTTTGGCGCGGTACCGCGGGTTCGAGGTTGTCAGCTCAGTTGTGGCACCCGGGCCCGATGGGCGTCCCGGTAGTTACGAAGCGCTTACCCCGGCGGTACCCGGCGCCGCCTGGTACGAGCGCGAGGTCGCCGACCTGTTCGGGCTGGTGCCCGAGGGCCACCCCCGTATCGACCCGCTAGTGTTGCCGCGCAGCGAGGGACAAGACGCTCCCCGACCCGGCTGGCCAGTACCTGGCGACGATCGGCCGGTCATGCTGGACGAAACGCCGCTACCCGCCCACTTGGCCGGTGAAGGGGTTTTCACTCTGCCGTACGGGCCTGTCCGCTCCGGGGTTTTCGAGTCCGTCCAGTTCTTGGTGGAGACGCCCGGGGAGGATATACCGCACCTTCGCGCCCGCGTGTACCACAAACACCGTGGAGTCGAAGTCCGCTTTCAGGGGCTGTTGCCGGCCGACGGCGTCCTGCTGGCCGAGCGGGTGGAGGGAGTGGCGTCTGTGGCGCACGCCATGGCTTTCTCCCAAGCAATAGAGTCTCTGGGCGCCGGAGAGGTAGCCGTCCCGCCGCGGGCCATGCTGGTCCGAGCGGTGCACGCCGAGCTGGAGAGGGTAGCCAACCATCTCGACTCGACAACCAGGCATACTGAAGCGGCTGGGCAGGCCGTTGCCTACGCTCGCCTGACCTGGCACAAAGAGCGCGTCATGCGCCTGCGGGCCAACCTTTGCGGGTCCCGCTTCGGCCGTGGCGTAGTTGTGCCCGGCGGGGTGGCGGGCCCACCAATGTTGGCCCCTGCGGCAGCCCTCAGCCAGCTGGCCACCATCGAAGCTGACATTCGCTTCGATATTCACTTGCTGATGGCCACCTCATCGTTCATCGACCGTCTCCGGGGCACAGGCGTGCTCAGCCCTCAGGTCGCACTGTCCCGTGGCGCGCTCGGCCCGGTCGGGCGGGCGTCAGGGTCGGAGGAAGACATCAGAGTCGATCGGCCCTATGGCCCCTACGCGATTATCGAGATGCCCGCTCATCACTTTGGCGACTCAGGAGATGCCCTCGGCCGCCAGCTCGTCCGGAACGAGGAAATCCGGGGCGCCTTCGAGCTTTGCCGTCGCGCCCTGGAGGAGTTGGCTGGTCGTCCGCCGGCTGGGCCGTGGACCGCTCCGGTCGCCCTGGTCGACGGGACCGCTTGGGGCTGGGTGGAAGCACCCCAGGGAGAGCTCCTCTATCTGGTCGAGATCGAGGCCGGCCGCCTCCGCCGGGTGAAACCTCGCTCGGCTTCTTTTCATAACTTGAGCCTTTTCCCCGACGCCTTCAACGGGGACATTTTCACCGACTTCGCTTTCATCGAAGCGAGCTTTGGTTTGTCGATGGCGGGGGTGGCCAACTGATGCCGTGGGTCACACGTGGCCTGCGCAACGGCCGGCTCACCACCCGGTACCCGGCCCGCACCGATGGTTACGGCGAAGGCTGGCGCGGTGGCGTGGTGGCTCGGCAAACCACACCACGAAGCGCGATCACTGGCGTGGCGGAGATTTGCCCCACCGGTGCTATCGTCCCAGGACCAGACGGGGCGCCTGCAGTCGACCGAGGCAAGTGCATCATCTGCGGTCGGTGTGTAGCTGAGCGGCCCGATCTTTTTGACTTCGACCCGTCCTTCGAGTTGGCGAGCGTCGCCCGTCCGGCATTGGTCGTGCCTCCAACCGAGGAAACCACGGCATCTTTGGCCGTTCTTCGCACGAGTCTCGCCCGGCGAGTGGGCGCGCTGCGACGGTCGGTCCACTTACGCCACGTCGACGCCGGCTCAGACGGCTCTGAAGAGTGGGAAATAGCTGCCCTCTTGGGCCCCGTCTACGACATCCACCGGCTCGGCATATTCTTTACCGCCAGCCCTCGCCATGCCGACCTCCTGATCGTGACCGGTGCCGGCTCGGTCGGCATGGCCGGCCCTCTTCGGTCGACCTATGAAGCCATGCCTGACCCCCGGGTAGTTATGGCCGTCGGGACAGATGCCATCAGTGGTGGACTGGTAAGCCCGAGTTACGCCACCGCCGGTGGAGTGAGTGACAATGTCCCGGTCGACGTCTGGGTGCCCGGTTCGCCGCCAAGTCCGTTCTCGATCCTCCACGGGATCCTTATGGCTATCGGACGTTTACCAAAACAAAGGACCTCGTCGTGAGGCAACTCCTTTTGCTAATTGCACTTCTCGTGATGGGGGCCGGCGCGGTCATAAATCTCGTGGCTGGCAGTGGGCCAAAATGGTCCCGCTGGGCTACCTATGGGATGGCATCGGCCGCATCCGGAGTGCTCGTAGCCGTAGGCGCTTTATGCATAAGCGGACGCACGGTGAGGGTGGACCTGGGCAACCTGTTGGACTTCGGCCAAACCAGGCTGCTCCTCGACCCTCTGGCCGGGTTGTTCCTGACGCTGGTGGGGGGCCTGGGCCTGGTCATCTCCTTGTCCATGCTCAACTGGCCGCCGCCGTCCCCGGCGGGCGGACGAGCCTTGGGCTGGGCCTACATGCTCCTCTTGGCGGCAATCACCGTGGCGGTGGTAGCGGCCGACGCGTTTACGTTCCTCTTTGCCTGGGAGGCGCTGACCGTCGCTTTTTACGTGCTGGTGCTGGCCACTCGCGCCGATCGTGCCCAACCGGGAGCCGCTTGGGCCACCGCTGGCGTCGGGGCGTGGGGGGGCGCATCACTGCTGATCGGTTTCTCGCTATTAGCCGGAGCCGCCCATTCCTTCAACTTCGGAGCTTGGGCGCGGCTGTCAGGCAATGGAGTCCACGCCACGGCCTATGCCCTCATCGTCTTCGGCTTTGCGACAAAGGTGGGCTTGACCCCCTTTCAGGGCTGGATGCCACGCGGGTACCCAGCCGCTCCTGGGCCGGCCCGGGCCGCGATGGCCGGTTTGGCCGTCAACGCCGGGTTCTACGGCCTGTGGCGGTTTCTCGCATTGCTCGGGCGGCCGCCGGGCTGGCTGGCCGTCAGTGTGCTCGTCCTGGGCGGGGTCACGGCGTTATCGGGCATAACGTTTGCCGCCGTCCAATCCGACCTCAACCGCGTCATCGCCTATTCCAGCATCGAGAACGGCGGGCTCATCATGGTTGGCTACGGAATGGCCCTCGCCGGGGCTTCGGAAGGCAACGGCGTGCTCACGGCGGTCGGCCTGCTCGCCGCGTCCCTCCAGTTGCTCGCGCACGCGGTGGCCAAGTCCGGCTTGTTCCTGGCGTCCGCCAATTTCCAGCCCGGGGCCGGCAACGCCCTCTTGAGCGGTCTTTCCGGCATGCTGCGCACGCAGGGCTGGGCCTCGGCCGCCTTCGCCGCATCCGCCCTCACGTTGGCAGGGCTGCCGCCGACGATCGGCTTTGTCTCCGAATGGTTCACGTTCGAGGCCTTGATGCAGCAGTTCCGCCTTCATTCTCTGGCCCTTCGGCTGGCGACGGCCAGCGCCGGGGCGCTCGTTGCCCTCACGGCCGGCGTGGCCGCCTTCACCTTCGTCCGGCTGTTGGGTTTCGTCGTCCTGGGCCCGGGTCGTGCCAAAGAACGACGAAGAGTCGATATGGCCGGTCGCTGGTCACTCGCCGCGACGGCGGTGCTGTGTTTCGGCCTCGCCGCCGCTGCTCCCTGGACAGTTCGCTACATTGGCCGCGGGCTTGGACCGGTGGTGGCGCGCTCGGTGGTAGACGGCGCCCTCAAGTCGCCTTGGGTCCTTCAGCCTGTTTTCTCAAACTTTTCGGCCCTGTCCCCGACGTGGCTGTTTGTCGTCATGTCAATTGGCTTCTTGGCTGTCACCCTGGCCACCGTACTCCTGTCACGTGGACGCTTTCTCTCGGTGCGCCGTGTCCCGGCGTGGCACTCGGCTACTCCCGGAGTGCGGGGCCCCGATAGTTACAACGCCTTCGCGTACGCCAACCCCATTCGCCACGTGTTGGCCAATATCCTGGGCACTCAAAAGGAACTCGCAAGCGTACCTGCCGGCGCCACCGGCGATATAGGCGCTGACCCGAGTGGGACGCTGGGCTCGGACGACCTCGAAGCTGAAGCGGGGGCCAACCACACTCATGTGATGTTCAGCAGCAGAGTTGTCGAACCAGTCGAGTCCTATCTTTACCAACCATTGCTGGCTGCGTATATGGCTGTCGTTAGGACGGCAAAGAAGCTGCAATCTGGGCGCCTTGACGCTTACGTGGGTTACATGCTGCTCGCTCTGGTCGCCATCCTTATTGTGGCCGCAGCTATGGGCTGACCTGTCGGGCCAAGGGATCGTTCAAGGACCGGCCCGGCTGCCCACCTCCACACCCTGAAAGGCGTCGTGACCATACCTCGAGGAAGCTTTAGATCATGGGCGAACCGTCTCCGGAAGGCGGCCGAGCGTTACCAACTTGCCGGCATCACGCACTACCTTGCCCAGCAGAACGACGGGTGGCTGCTTTCTCGAGAAGCTGACGCCGTATGGGCGGCCGCCGCGGGCCACGGTTTGATTATGAGCCTTTCGGTTGGAGCCAGGTGGTACGCCGACCTTGGCGCCTTGGCCGCGAGGTACCCATCAGTCCCAATTTTGTGCCATCATCTGGGTAATCTTCGTTACGAGCAGCGCGAACCAGGCCCTCCTGGGCTCCAGGAGCTGCTGGCCTTGGCGGAATATACCCAACGTATATATTAAGGTCTCTGGTTTGTATTATGCGCAGCAACCAGTAAGTGAATGGGGGTACAACTTCCCGTGGCCGACGGCACTATCTGTCGTGAGGGCTATTTACGGGGCGTTTGGCCCGCACCGACTGGTGTGGGGATCGGACTTTCCGGTCGGTCGCCCGCATTGTACTTACCGGCAGACTCTCGAAGTTGTGCGCAGATCTTGCACGTTTTTCTCGCCAGCGGAAATCCGGATGGTTTTAGGCGAGAACATGAGCGCATTGCTCGAGCTGGCCGGCCACACCTGAACCCTGGTGGACGGGCGCGGAGGACCTCCGTGCTTACCCCGGGTGAGGATGCGCGCGCCCTCGAAGGTGCGAGCAACCTCGGCGATACCCCGTCACCGCGCCGGTATGGTAATTTCGGCCAAATGTCGGGACAAGAGGCGACTTAGTTGTGCCTCAAACTTGAGGAGGAGCCGTCAGTGTTCAGGCAAAGACCCCGTACCAGCGTCGCGAACCGGCCTCAGCGGCGGCGCCTGAGCAGCTCAATGTTTGCCGCCGTCCCCGTGGTCTCCGCACTCGCGCTGGCCGTGCCGATCACCGACGGCCAAGTGGCCTTCGCGGCCGGGACCGGGGGGGCAACGATCACATGCACCAACAGCGACCCCATCCTCGGCCCCCTGCACTCGTCAGCGACCCTAGCCGCGGCGACGAGCGGCTTCCTGCAACTGGGCGGGATAAATGGGGGCAAGGGCCAGTACGTGGGCAATTGCACACTCAACGGCACCATCCCGGCGGGGTGGAAGGTGGCCGAAGCCAGCTGGGTGGCATTGACAGCTGCAAGCGGGTCCGGTAACGCCGGGACTTTTACTCTGGGCACAGGCGACACCACTTTTGTCGACGGGGGGACCTTCACCAACTCCGGCACCTTCGAGGACGACTCGAGCGGCCTTACCCAGATGATCGAGGTCGGCGACTTTGTGAACACCGGGCGATTGGTGAGCGCCGGGGGTGCCTTCGGGACCGCCGGCCCGACCAACAACCCGCCGTGTCCCAAGTGCACGTTCGTTGACATGGGGACCGTCCAGGTCAACCCCAAGCAGAGCTTCTCCTCCGGGAGCATTTTCGTGCTTGCGCCGGGAGGGACGATCGACGCCCAAGGCAGCTTCGGTATCGCCAACGAGTCGACCTTTGACGTTGAGGGCGGCTCGGTCATCGCTGGTGAGGCCACATCGACCCAGTTCCTGGGCCTGTCAGAACCCACCATCAAGTTCGCCAGCAATCTTCCTTCGACGTCCAAGGGGACCATCGACATCACTAGCTCTGCCGATCTACAGGGCATTATCCCCCGGCATTGGCCCTGGACGTCGGCGGCGGCTCTGTGACAGCCAGCAACTCCGGCAACGAAGGGACGTTTTTGTGGGACCACGATGACAACTCGACGTTGTCGGACGCTACGACGTTCGTCAATTCGGGGACGTTCACGGACACTACGACCGGATGGTCGCAGCAGATCGAGGTGTCTCGCTTCGTCAACACCGGTACGGTGACTTCCAACGCGCCCGGCTTCGGCATGAGCGGGGCCACGGGTATTGCCGGGCCCGTCTTCGTCAACGATGGAAATTTCATAATCGAACCGAAGGCGTCGTTCAGCGCCGCGGGTACCTTCGACCTGGCGGCGGGGGCTATCGTCAATCATGGAGGCTTCGGGATCGGCAAGAGCGTCCTCGAGGTAAATGGTGGCTCGCTCCGGGGCAGCCCTGCCTCCGACGTCTACTCCCTCGGCGCCGGCCCGGCCACGGTGACCTTCGAACCCTCCGTATCAGCCAGTTCGGTAGGCCACCTCGTCTTCGGCACCGGGCTCACGATCAACGGCATCATCCCTAAAGGGTGGGTGCTCGACAACATTGGCGGGCCAGGGGATGCCATGAGCGCAAACCATTCGGGCAATAAAGGCACGCTCATCTGGAACGCAAACGCGGCCCTCACGGCAACGGGGCCGTTTGTCAATTCGGGGACATTGAACGTGACCTACGGCAGCTTCGGGTTGGCGGCGCAGGACTTTATCAATGCCGCGGGGGGCAAGCTGCTGGTCAACGGCGATAGCGGGATCTCGGCTTCGGGGAGCTTCCACAACTATGGGTCTTTCGAGCTGGGGGCGGGCAACAAGGCCTCCGTGGCCGGGAGCTACTCGCAGGTACCGGGAGCAACCTTTACGGTGGGTGCGGCAGGGAACGACTTCACGGTGGGATCTCTGTCTGTGACCGGCACTGCTTCGCTTGGCGGCGGATTGATAATGAACAAGATCGCCGGCCTGAAGGTGGCCACGGGCGACACGGCCTCCGTCATCACCGCTCACGCCGTGTCCGGCAGGTTCAAACCGGTCTCCGGCCTGTCAGGCGGAGGCACTCGCCTACAGGTCAGCTACAGCTCCAGTGCAGTCACCGTGGCCGGGCCAAAGGTCGCCTGAGCGAACGGAGCGATCCGCTTTTTCCTGATTTCGGTCCCTCCTCCTGAAGAAGTTGGTTGCTGGGGCCAACGCTATCTGCGTGACATCGTGCATGACCACGTAGAAACAAGGTGGTTCGCGAAGATTTGAGGGATGAGTCCACCCAACTGTCACGGCCCCGTCAGCCGCCGCGCCCAGGCGAGCGATTGAGAATATCTTGCTTATGGAACCGATACCAACGGCTCAAGCAGAAGGCTGTGGAGCACCTCAAGGGAGGCGGTGGGCTGGTCCTCCGTGTTATCCTCAATGGCTACCATCGTGCAGGACCAAGGAGGACTACGATGTTGGCTGCCGAGCGCCGCGACCTGCTGGTGACGCGCCTGCGCCGGGACGGGAAGTTGGTGGCCCGTGACCTGGCCCAGGAACTGGGCGTTTCAGAGGACAGCCTTCGCCGAGACCTGCGGGAACTTGCCGCGGCCGGGTTATGCCAGCGGGTCTATGGAGGGGCGTTGCCGTTTTCACCGGCGACGGGTGCGTTCACCGCCCGTCTGGCGGTGGCAACGGAGAGCAAGCGCCTGGTGGCAGTGCGCGCCGCGGCCCTTGTTTCTCACGGCTCGACCGTCATCCTCGGTGGTGGTACGACCGCCTTAGCGGTAACCGCCGCGCTCCCCCAAGACCTGTACGCCAGGATCGTGACCCCGAGCCCGGCCACGGCCGCTGCCCTCGTCGACCATCCCACCATTGACGTTTTTATGCTTGGCGGCCGCCTGCTGAAGCAATCTGCCAGCGTGTGCGGCGCCGTGACGGCTGAGGCAGCTATCAAGATCTCGGCTGACATCTACCTACTTGGCGTGGCCGGTGTACACGGCAAGGAGGGCTTCACCACTGGAGACCCAGACGAAGCCGCCATGGAACGCATCCTCGTGGGCCGCGCCGCCGATACATATGTGCTCGCCAGCGCGGAAAAGCTCGGCACGGTGGCGCCGTACAATGTGGTCGGCGCGTCTGAGGTAGCCGGGATAATCACTGACGCCGGGCCGGAGAACTCGACCCTCCGCCAGCTTTCGGACCAGGGAGTGCAGGTTATCCATGCCGGGTGACGTGCATGGATGGCCCTTTTCACTGCCGTTTCGTCATCGAGGTCGACCAAGGTTGATGGTCGGGGCAAGCTGCCTGTGTGGGGTGGTGATCACCCGGTCCGTGCTTGTTTTCATGGATTTACTTCCCTTCTTGAGCGCCGCTTCGCCCGCCCGTCGTACCGCTCACACATCGAGGACATACCACTCCCCGAACTCGGGATTAATGTGCCCGGGACCGTCACCGGCGCGGGGGTTGGACGACACCACCGTCCCTCCGATGGTGACGCTCTGCGTCTCGTGGACATGTCCGCACAGCCAATATCGTGGACCGCACTCGGCTATCAACGAGTCCATGTCTGTGCCGACCATCTGGTACCAGTTGGCAATGCTTTCAGTGGGCCTTCCATCCGGAAGTAGCCACGGCTGCAGCGTCGGCCAGAAGTGTGTGCATACCACGGTCCTCTGGCGCTCCGTCCGTGACAGTGGCCGCAGTTGTCCCTCGATGTACGAACGGGCACGGTCATGGAGGTCATTTGTGTCCTTCAGCGTCAAGAACCGCCCGTCCAAGCGTATGTTGTCGACGCCGCGCCGGCCGTGGTCCGCCAGTCGTCGGCTGTAGGCGTCGATCTGGTCCTCGTCCACGTGCGACCGCAGGGTGGACCCGATGACCCGGAGACCGCTGCCCAGGGTGACGACGTCATCGTCGAGGAACACTGCGTTAGGTACACGCTCGACCGAGGCTTTGTACTCCTGGCGTGACTGGTTGAGTTCTTGGTCGATGTATTCGCCATTGCAGGGGACCGTGACAATTTCAGTGCCGGACCTCTGAGTGGCCCGGATTTCCTCCAACATCGAGCCCAACTGGTCCGGTGAATAGTGGATGTCCCCGCCGAGGAGGATCGCCTCAACGTCGAGGTCGCCGGGCGGGATCCAGTACGAGGGCGACAGCTCGGAGTTGTAAAAAATGTCGGCGTAGAACGCTACTCGGTGTGTTCCCGTTGTCATTCTGTCGTGTCCTCGAGGAAATCTGGATAAACGCTTATCGCGCACCGACTTGGAGACCGCTGGCTTCTATTAGGAACCCCGTCGCTGACGTGGGCCCACTGAACTCGCTGCCTGGGGCCTTTTCCGCCATGGGTCAGGCCCACGCCGATTTACTATAGCTGGCAGGAACGTGCAAGACCGGGCAGAAACAAGATGTTCCCGCAATGTTCAATCCCGGTTCAACTAGCCGTCGCAACCGCGAGATGCGTGTGCCACGAACGCAACAAAGTGAGCCTGCCCCATTTGTAAGCCCCACCCAAGCGCCACGGCGTTGGACGGAGTGCACCCCCGCCGTCACTACCTCTAGGATTGCGACGTGCTTGTTTTCGTTACCCCGAGGGCGAGCAGAGGCCGTTGGCGCAGCGTACCGGTTGCTTTGCTAGCTGGCTGCCTCGGCCTGGCCGCATCTGGGACATCGGCGGGCGCCCAGGCGGCGGCTACCAAAGCCTCGGCGGCAGCGACGGCTCCTCGCACCGCGCCACTGCGTACAAGCTGCAAACAGGTGGCCCACCTCGGTGACTCCACATCGGACGGCCTGGTTGAGGCGGACTTCCTCCCCGACGCCGCTCAGAGGATCCCGGCGCAGTACGCCCGGGTCGGGGTAGCTCACTCGATCATGGAGGTCGTAGGGGCGAACTCCATTGTCGAAACCCTCCCGGGGGACCAGAACGGCTATGAGATCGCTCAAGGCCTGATATCCCAGGGCTACCGTGGGTGCTGGGTGATAGCCCTGGGTACCAACGACGCCGCTGACGTGTACGTCGGCTCGAGCGTTGGCCTGGCCGAGCGCATAGAGCGCATGATGACTCTGATCGGGCACCACCCCGTGCTGTGGGTGAACGTGAAGACGCTGCTCAGTAGCGGCCCGTATGCCGAGGCGAACATGCAGCAATGGGACAACGCCCTTCTTGCCGCCTGCGCCAGCTACCCCACCATGCGGGTGTTCAACTGGGCGCACCTCGCCAACCCAGACTGGTTCACAACGGACGGCATCCATTACACCTCCACCGGTTCCGCCATCCGGTCGGCCGCTATTGCCGATGCCTTGGCCACGGGTTTCCCAGCCGCGACACACGCCTCGCCCAAGAGCTGTGTGGTCAACTGGTCCCCCACCTGGCACCTGCCAACGACTTTCCTCCCCTGACCAAATGGCCCCCTCACAAAACGATAAACGCCCGGCACCGCCGCCCACATCCATCGGGCCGCGGTACCGGGCGAGTGTCTAGTTGTTGTCGTCGCCGACGGGAGCGGATTCTTTTTGGCCAGTAGTTAGCGCCGCTCCCAATCAGCCCTAGCTGGCCTCGATGGACTTGATCGTAGACTGAGCCGTGGAAAGGGCCGACTTCACTGTCTGCGACCCCGAGATGGCAGCTTGGATGGCTGTCCAAACGGCCTCAGAGACTTTCGGGTACTTGGTGCCCAGGCCCAATGTGCGCGGATGGGCGTAGAGGGTTTGGTTGGCGTAGACGCTCCACTGAGCGCCTTCCTGCTGCACGTACGTCTTGGCGACGGCTGGCTTAGGCGGTAGGTAGCCGAACAACTTCGCCAGCGCCAGCTCCTGTGACGGCGTCTGCATGCCCTGGATCCACTGGAAAGCCATCTGCTGCGCAGCACTGCCACCGCTGTTGCCTATCATCCAGTCTTCACCGCCCAGCGGCACGATTACGTGCTGCCCGGCCACGCGCGTCGGCACGGGAACGATGCCGAACTGCTTGCCATAGTACATGTGCGCCTGGGCCAGGCCCGAGAAGTTCCAGGGGCCGTTGACCATCATGGCCGCCTTTCCGGCCTCGAACTGGCCCGAGGCGGCTGGGGTTTGGCTCCAGTTGAGGCAGGCCTTGGACGCCGAACCGTCGGTCACAAGCTGACTCCAAAGGCTTAATGCTTGTACCCCTGGCGCGGACGCGATGTTAGAGAAGTTAAACGCGCCCCCGTTGCTCCAGAAGAACGGCTCCCACTGCCAGGTGGTGTCTTCTGCGGCTTCACAGGTCAAGGCGATCCCGGAATGTTGCGGGGTGGTCAGGGCCGTGGCGTCGGTCACGAGCTGAGCCCACGTAGCCGGCGGGGTGATGTGCGCCGCCTTCAACATGGCGATGTTGTACATCAAGGCGATCGAGTTAGCGCCGGCCACCGGCAAGCTGTAGTACTTACCGTTGGTGAGCCCTTCGTCGATGATGGCTGGGAAATACCCCTTGGTGCTGAAGCCACTGAAACCGCTCAGGGGCACTACTTGGCCTGTAGTGACCATGGTTGACACGAACGGGTTGTCGACGGCCAACAAGTTGGGCAGGTCGTGGCCGGCGGCTTGCGTCAAGAGCTTTGTGTCCAAACTGGCGAACGGCACATACTCTCTCGTTATCGTCACACCGGGGTGGACGGCTTCGAACTGCTTGTTGTACAACGCCAATGCGGAGGTTTGACCGGGTGTGTTGAAGTAGTCCTCCTCCGTCAAGGTTATCTTGGTGGCGGCGGACGCGCTCACCTGCGACACGCCGACCACTGCAAACGTTGCCGCGGCCAGGGCTGCGAGCCCCCGCTGTCGCCTTCTCTTTATTAGGTTCATGATGTTCTTTTTCTCCTTTATTGTTGCTAGCGGACAGAGAACGACCTGCTTCATTTTTACCCCACCACCGAACCCGCCGTGAGGCCACTTGCTATGTAACGCTGGGCCACTACCAGCATCACCCCGGCCGGCACCAAGGCGAACACGGCCGAGGCCATCACGGCGCCCCAGTCCGTCGAATAGTTGCCGAGATATGTATAGATCCCCAACGTGATAGGGACTATGCCTTCGCCATTGAGGACGGTCAAGGCGAATATGAAGTCCCCCCAACCGTTTAAGAACGCGAACACCGCTACGGTTATCAGGGCCGAGCGCGCTAGTGGGATAACGATACGGCGGAAGGTTTGCCACTCAGAGGCACCATCAACTCTGGCTGCGTGCATCACCTCGTTGGGCAGGCTGAAGAAAAACGCTCGTAATACGAGGATAGCAAACGGGATGGCGTACGTACCGTCAGCGATAACGAGGCCGGGGAAGGTGTTCACCAGGTGGATCCAGTGAAAGATGATGAACAACGAGGTGGCCAAGACTATCGAGGGGACTATCTGGCAGACGAGAAGTGCGCTGACGAAGAAAACGGTGACCCGCAGACGGTATTTCGAGAGGGCGTAGGCCGCCGGCACGGCCACGACTAGGGCCAGCACCGCTGTACCCAGGCCGATAAGCAGGCTCGTCAGCACATTTGCTGATTGCGCCGAAATGACGGTGCGGTAATTGTCGAGAGTGGCAGCATGTGGCAGCCAGTAGTACGTGCCGCTGAACAGGGTTTCGGTCGACTCGAATGAGGCGACGATGATCGCGTACACCGGGAACAGCACTATCACGAGGGCTCCGGCCGCCGCCAACGTGCATAGCCACCGCAGGGCCTCGACTTCTGCAAGCGGGTCATGTCTCGGCTCCGGAGCTGCTTCTCAAGGAACCCCGGCTCAGCAACAGGTACAGGGGGGCGCAGATCATTGCCAGCACGAGCAGCACGTTGTTGAGCGCCGCGCCCTGGCCGAAGTTGAACTGCTGGAACGACAAGTTGTACGACCACGTCGTGATGAGCTGGGTGGCGTTGGCCGGCCCCCTCCAGTAAGCCCGATGACCAGGTCGAAAACTTTCACGGTGAACACGAAACCGAGGAGCAATGTAATCTCGATGACGGGCAGGATGATTGGCACGATAATGAGCCGAAGTCTCTGCCAGGGGCCGGCACCGTCCATGAGGGCCGCTTCCTTGACCTCTACCGGCACGTCCTGAAGGGCGCTGTAGAGCAAGAGGGTGAAGAAAGGGACCCCGAGCCAGATGTTGGCTATGAGGACTGTCCACAGGGCCAAGTGGGGGTCGTCCAGCCAATCGATTGGGTGGTGGACCAGCCCAATATCCACGAGAATTTGGTTGACCGCCCCGCCTTCAAGTTGGAAGAGGAACCTGAAGATGACCCCGGTCACGATTAGCGGCAGCAGCCAAGGGACGATTACGAGAGAGCGTCCCAGCGTCCGCCCCGGGAACCGGAGGGTGAAGAGCAATGCCAAGGCAAAACCGATTATGAACTGGCCGACGAGCGAACCGAAGGTGAACTCGAAGGTGTGGAGGATCGCGCTCCGGCTGGTCGGGTCGTTGAATATGAAGCGGTAATTTGCCAGACCGGCATACGGGGCCGTGAGGTCGCCGATCGTCGCCACCGAGGTCTGCTCGAAGCTGAGCATCACGTTGTAGATAATTGGCAATAAAAATGCGAATAGCAGGTACAGAATGGCTGGGGTCAGGAACAGCCAGCCCGCCAGCTGCCGCTTACGCGAGGCCGAGAGCTGGCGGGCCCTTTGGTACCCCCGTCGCGGGCGCCCGTGCCGTCGTGTCCCAAAGACTGCGCCTGCACCAGAGCGCCCGGCGCTGCCCTCACGTTGGCCTGAGCCAAATAAGCCCCTCTCTCGTCACGGCATCGATTAGCGTCCGTGGCTCCCTCATAGCTATCTACTACCGAAGGATTGGCGTTTCAAGGCACCCCCCCCCGTATCCCCTGTCGGCTGCTGTTTTGCAAGGATCCAATCTTTAGGAGGACGTTATTCCCCGACGATATGGCTGTACATTTGTGCTAATGCTCCGGTGGGACGTCTGCACCCACTTCGAGTTCCGGCACCCAGACGCGCATGGCGGCCGAAGGCCGGTTCCCTCGGGCGAAGTACGGGACGAAGGTGAGAGGAACGGGGCTGGAATTGAGGCCCGCGTGGGGCTCGTCCTCGTAGAGGGGCCGGGCACCATCGACAACGCGCCGCCCCTGGGCCTTGATTGCGATCTCAACCTGGCCTTCCAGGCCTTTGGGTACCTCACCCGCAGGTTCGAGCGGGGCGGCCCCGTCGAGGACGACGTCTTCTACTTCTGCCCCCTCGCCCAGGTCCTCAGCCTCGATGCAGTACACCATCGGGCCCCGTTGGACGGCAACGGAGCCACGCACGCCGTCGGCTCGCCAGTGCGGCCGCAACACGCGGACGGCGACCTCGCTGTACATCGTCAGGCGGTCACCCGCTCTCCAGTTCCTGGCCACCCTTACGTATGCACCCTCGGGCGAGAGTTCCACGGGTTGGTCGTTGAACGTCACACGCGTGACTTTTTTGTCCGCCCAATCCGGGAGCCGCAGCGAAAGATCCCAGGACTGGTGCGAACTAGACCGCGTCACCTCTACGGTCGTAGATCCGGCCCAGGGATGGCCGGTCCGCACGGTTAGCTCGACATGACCGCCCGGGACCGAGGTCGAGACCGTGCCACTAAATGGCATGTGCACCTGCAGCCCCGAGGCGTCGCGGGTCAGCAGGTAAGTCTGGACGCTGGCCAGAAGGCGGGCCAGGTTTGGCGGGCAGCACGCGCATTGGTACCAGGGCAGGCGACGGCGTGGAGAATCTTCGTCGGCACCATCGTGACCGGTCCTCAAGTGCAGAGTATTGGAGTAGAAGAACTCGGTACCTTCCAGCGAGACAGCGCCGGCGATCGTGTTCCAAAACACCTGCTCCATCGCGTTGGCGTAGCGTGCCCGGCCCGTAGCGAGCAGGAGCCGCCAGTTCCACTGAAAGCTGGCGATAGCGGCACAGGTTTCGGCGTAGGCACGGTCGCTCGGTAGCTCGTACGGGTCGCCAATGGCTTCGTCACGGTGGCGGGACCCATGGCCGCCGGTGACGTACGTCTTCGAGCTGAAGAGGTCCTCCCAAATGGCCTCGGACGCGGCCAGCAACTCCGGGTCCTGGGTCTCGACCGCCACATCTACCACGCCCGCCTGCAGGTACAGCTCGCGGACGGCATGACCCGTCGACGATGTCCGCTGCCGGACCGGCATGTGGTGCAAGAAGTACGACAGCGGGAAAGGACGGCCCCCGAGCAGGCCGGATGCCGGCAATGGCACATCGGGCCTGCCGCGGAGCCCGACATACCTCTTGGCTAGGTCGAGTGCCCGCATATTGCCGGTCAGACGGTAAAACTCGACCAGGGCCGTTTCGACCTCCGGGTGGCCACATAGGCCGACGAGACGACCATCGCCGTCCTCCAGCGAAAAGGTATTGAGCAGGTGATCGACGAGCTTGTTCGCCACGGTGGACAACTCGGGCCGGCTCCGGGTGCGCTCGAAGGCTACTACCGCCTGCAACAGATGGCCTGCGCAATACAGCTCATGCCCCCAGCGCAAGTCCTTCCAGATCAGTTCAGGGTGTTGTCCTTGGAACCACGAATTGAGGTACCCGTCCTCCCGCTGGGCGCGCCCCAATGTCGCGCTGACCTCGTCGATGAACTGCTCCACACCGTCCGAAGCCCCTCTTACCCCGTCCCAGGCGGCCGCCTCGAGAGTCTTGTAGACGTCGGAGTCGGAGAAGTGCAAACCCTCGTGCCGTCCATCGCCATCGTGCCCTTCGGCCACCCGCTGCAAGTTGCGGACGGCCCCCGACGCCACGACTTGCTCGACGCAATGAGGCAGTGTCTTGATGCTGTTGCGCTGCTGCCACGCTCCGAGGTCACCGTCCTCTGAGAGAGCCACTTCGCTCAGGCCGAGGGGGCGGAGCTGCGATATGGCCATGCTCGTTGGTTGGACCGGGCCGTCACCAGTGACGGTGGGCGCGGAAGTCGAGCCTGGCCACCGCGAAGACACGTTACTGCGTCCTTCCATTCTTCCCCGTCCCCCTTTTAGCGACGACGACCGAGGCCGCCCTGTCCGTGACAGCGGCCTAGGTGGGGTTCCTGGTCCGAGGAAACGCTACCCCAGAGCGACCCTCGAGTCAACGCATCCCCACACCACTTGTCCCTGTTAACTAGGTGCCGATCCTAGAGGCCTGGCTCGCGGAAGCGGTTCTCCAACCGCAACGACCGGGCGGCGAGAGTCGCATATGCTTTGCTCGTGCAAGCACCTCGCCCGGCCACGCTCACTGAGGTGGCTTCTCGGGCCGGGGTGTCCGTTACCACCGCGTCGAAGGCTATAAACGGGCGTGACCGGATTTCGGAGGCCACCCGGAAACGAGTGCTTAGGGCCGCCCGGGAGCTCTCTTACGCGCCCAACCTTGTTGCTAAGAGCTTGGCCAGCGGGCGCAGCAGTATTATCGGAGTCCTTTTGAGGGACCCGATGGTCCACCGCTTCGCCATGCCCATAGTCGTCGGAGCCCAGTCTGTTCTCGAGCAGAGGGAGTTCTCAGCCATTATCGCTGACGCTAGGGGCGTCGTCGACCGCCTCTCTGAACTGGCCATCGTGCTGCGGCAGCGGAACGTCGACGGCCTCCTTATCGTCAACGATAACCAGGGCAAAACACCATCGATTAGCGCATCGGCAGAGATCCCTTGCGTTTATGTCCACGGGCCCACGACCAATTCTCGCGATGTGGTCCACGTATTAGACGATTATGCGGGTGCCGTTGCCGTTACCGACCATTTGCTCGGCATTGGGCGGACGCGTGTGGCCCATATCACCGGCCCCAGGCAATCGCCGGCCGTCCAGCAACGCGTCGGCGGTGTTATGCATGCGCTCAGGATGCAGGGCCTGCAACTCGTAGGAGATGTGAAGTACGGCCTGTGGTCGCAACGCTGGGGGCGGCAAGCAGCCCGGGAGGTCCTCACCGAGTTCCCGGACATTGACGCCATCGCCTGCGGTTCCGATCAGATCGCCGCTGCCGTCCTGGAGATGGCGGTAGCGTCGGGCCGCAAAGTCCCCGACGACGTCGCCATCACCGGTTACGACAATTGGACCGTTTTTGCCCAGGAAACCGACCCGCCGCTGACAACCGTCGACATGGACCTTGAACACCTGGGCGCCGCGGCTGTAAGCGACCTGTTTGCCATGATCGGCGGGGCCGGGTCGGAGGCGGTACCCGCCACCACGAGGGGACGTTGGTAATCCGGGGCTCTACGGATCCCGGTCGGTCTTAGGCGTCGAGGCGCCCTCTTGTCCCAACACGGCCACGGCGTACCGCTCGGAGTCGTCCTGGGGCACGTAGCCGAGGTCCCGCCGAGCGGGAGCCATATTGTACGTGCCGCGCGTGTTAGCCGAAACCCCGTAGTAGAGGCCGAACTGGACAACGGCCTTGAGACAGAGTCGACCAAACGGCAAAGGTCCTCCGGACTTAGCCAGAGCCGTAAGGCGAGCTCGTTGTGCGGTCTGTCAAGTACCCAGCCGATCCGCAGGCAAATAACCGACATTCTCCGCTCGTAGGCAAAATAGCAACCGAGGGCCTCGCCGAAGGCTTTGGTCACGCCGTACAAGCTGTCGGGCCAGACGGCCATGTCGCTGCCCACCGGCCAGAGCCGCCGAAGGTCATAACCACCGGATACATGGTTGGAGCTGGCGTACACCACCTTGCGGACACCGGCCTCGGCGGCGGCGGAGAAGATATTGAACACGCCGTCGATGTTTGGCCCATGCAAGTCTCATGGACATGGTTCCTTACAGGAAGATCCTGTGAGGAGTTGACGGCCCGACCTCCCTGCCTGACGGAAGGTCCCTGGCGCCGGCCCCACCCTGCTATCGATAACATGGCCAGGAGCAAGTAAGCCCATCTGAGGGCGGGGGCCGGATGCCGCGTAAAGGCCGGCGGCTGAAAAGAGAAGGATGCGAGCGTTAAGGCTGGAGCAAATCGGTTCCGTCGACCTGCGGTCAATACCCGCACCGCCAGCCGCGGACGAAGAGGTCGTGGTAGAGGTGACGGTGGCGGGCATCTGTGGCAGCGACCGTCATCTGATCAGTGGGGAGTACCCAGGTGCGCCTCCCGTGACGCTCGGCCATGAGCTGGAAGGTGTGGTCAAGGAGACGGGGCCCGGTACCACGATGGCGGTGGGGACACGTGTGGCCGTCGACCCCAACATTGCCTGCCTCAACTGCCGCTACTGCCGTATGGGCCTATTTTCTCATTGCCTCGACCTCCACGCAGTTGGCGTAGACAGGGACGGCGGCCTGGCCGAGTTCGTGACTGTCCCGCAGCGCCAGGCGTACGAATTGCCCGCCGACTTGCCCTCGGGCTTCGGTGCACTATGCGAACCATTGGCCTGTTGCCTGAGGGCGATGGACCATGCCATGGTCCAGCCGGGCGACAAAGTCGCCATATTGGGTGGCGGCGTAATGGGGCAACTTCTGGCCCAACTGTCCCGCGTCGCCGGGGCGCGGGTGGTCCTGGTGACACGACAGGCGCAGCGCCGTGCCCTGGCTGAATCGCTCGGCGCCGTGGCCACCATTGACCCCACCAATAGCGAGGTGAGCGAGGCCATTGCCGGCTCGCACGGCGTGGCGCCGGGAGGCGTAGACGTCGCCTTTGAAGCCGCCGGTGTGGCGGACACGTTCCGCCGGGCCATAGAGGTGGTCCGCTCAGCCGGCAAGATTGTCGTCGTAGGTGCCGCCCCGAGCTCATTGACAGTCCCCATAAGCCCGTTCGACCTCTTTGCCCGGGAACTCCAGGTCGTCGGTTCGCACCTCAACCCGCTCACGCACGGCCGCGCCGTAGAGATGGCCGCGTCGGGCCTTCTCTACCTGCGCCCACTGATAACCAGGACTGTCGGCCTAAACGACGTTAAGGCGGTGCTCATGGGGCCGGTGGCCCCCGGCGAGGTCAAAGTCCAGGTAGTACCGGGATAAATAATCACCGGCACGACATGGTCAGAGACTTTCCGGGAAAACACGAAAGGTTGAAGTCTATGCGCGCCGTCTTCCTGCCGGGCGGCCGGCAACTGGAGGTTAGGGCACTTGAGGTCCCGGAGCCGGGCCCGGGGGAGGTCCTAATTGGCTTAAGGGCGGCCGGCCTGTGTGGTAGCGATCTGCACATGCACTATCGCCCGGCCCCCGAGCGGAGGCGGGGCCCGATCTTCGGCCTGGTCACTGACCCTGACGTAGTGCCCGGGCATGAAGCGGCCGGCATCGTAGCGAAAGTGGGGTCGTCCGTCACCGCCTTCAAACCCGGGGACCGGGTGGCCGTCCACCACATCGGTGGCTGCGGGGACTGCGTCGAATGCCGCCGCGGCTTCGATATGAAATGCGAGCACAAATGGGGCATCTATGGTTTGGACCGGCCCGGTGCCCTCGAGGACTGCATGGTGGCCCGGAGCCGGGACTGCGTTGCCTTGCCCGCCAACATCGATTTCGACGAGGCCGCTTACTATACGTGCGGCGCCGGCACGGGCTACCTGGCTTTACGGCGAGCATCGTTCGGTTTAGGGGACAGCGTCGCCGTTGTCGGCCTCGGCCCCGTCGGCATGGCGGCGGCCTACTTCGCCCTGCGGGCAGGGGCCGTTGTTATCGGCTTGGACACAGTCGAATCGCGCCGCGTGTTTGCCAGGGAAATCGGGATCCCGTTCGTCCTGGACCCGGCCGACCACGACGCGCTGGCCGACGTCGGCGCCGCCACCGGTGGGCGAGGGGCCACTGTAGTCGTGGAAGCCTCGGGCTCCTCGGGTGGACGATTAGTTGCCCTTGGCGCCGCCGCCCTAGGCGGGCGAGTGGTGCTGGTCGGGTTCGGAGACGCAGACAACGTCCTCGACCTTCAGGCGTCCGTCATACAGAAACAGCTCGACGTGCTGGGAGCGTGGATGTTCCCCCTCCCCGACCTGCAAGAAATGCTTTACGACATAAGCCTGCGGGGCATTTCTATAAAGCCGCTGATAACGGGCACTTATGCCATCGATGATGCCGCCGAGGCCTGGAGCGCTTTCGACCGAGGTGGGCCGGGCAAAACCGTAATTACGTGGGAGGGCGACGCCAACCGGCACCGGCGGTAATGCGGGGCCGGCCGCCACTACCCGTTCAGTCCTTGACGGCGGCGCGAAGGGCCCGCATTTCGGCCACCAGCCGGTCGAAGGGGTAGTGAGCCTGGATGCCGCTTGGGTTCGGGATAACCCACAGCTGCGCGCCGCTGATCGCTTCGGGTTGGCGGCCGATTATTACGCTGCGAGCACCGAAACCCGTCCGGTAGGCGTCGAGGCCGAGCACGGCGACTGCGGCCGGGTGCCATCGTCGCACCTTGCGTTTGAGTTTGGCCACGCCGGCGCGAAGCTCAGTCGCAGTGACCTCGGCCGCCGACCTGGTGGCCGTGGGGACCAGGTTGGTGACGCCAACGCCGACATCGAGCAATTGGCGCTCGTCCGCAGGAGACAGGACGGTCCGGGTAAAGCCGGAGGCCGCCAATGCTTTCCAAAACCGGTTGCCGGGACGAGCAAAATGGTGACCGACAGCCCCGGACCACAAGCCCGGGTTGATGCCGCAGAACAGCACCCGCAGCCCGGGGCCAATAATGTCTGGAAGGGTGGTGCCGGCCGCCGCAGTCAAATCGTCGGGAGTGGGCCGGCGCTCGGCGGTGGTGGCCAAATGTCCGTCCTTCCTCTATTTGGCTTCTATTTGCCTCTGTTGTGGCTCGGCGGTGCCGTAACGACCCGTACCCGCTGGCTCGCCACTTGCTACCCTAGGCGGTGGTGCCGACAATCGTGATCGGAGTGGACGGCTCGCCGGCCGCGTCCCGGGCCACCGAAGTCGGTGTCGCCTTGGCCGCCAGTCTCGGCGCCCAGGTGGTCTTTATCCATTTCTCCCCCCTGGCCGAGAAACTCTTCCAAGAGGACCCGCAGAACGGGCCCTCCCAGGAGAGGCTCGAGCAGGCCGACCCGGTCCTCGGCGAGGCGGCCAAGGTGGCCAAGGAGCGGGGAGTGCCGGCCGAGCTCAGGATCCAGGACGAGCGCCGGACCGGGATGATCGCGGCCAACTTGGCCGGGTTGGCCGAAGGCGTTGATGCCGCCCTGCTCGTCGTGGGCAGCCGGGGCCGCAGCGAGGTGGCCGACGTCGTGTTGGGCAGCGTCTCCCACGAGCTGCTCCGCATGTCCACCCGGCCCGTGGTAGTTGTCCACGCTGGCCTGGGCTAAACGGACGAGTAGCCCCCGTCTACAGGGACCACGGCCCCCGTAACAAACGCCGCCGCCCTCGACGCCAGCCACAGCACGGGCCCGACGATGTCGGCCGGCTCGCCCCAGCGGCCGGCGGGTGTGCGGCTAATAATGCGGCGCTCAGCCTCCGGGTCTTTCCGCAGGGGCGACGTCATAGCGGTGCGGATCCACCCGGGAGCGACCGCGTTCACCCTCACATGAGGGGCGAAAGATGCCGCCAGGGACTTGGTTAATTGCACGACGGCGGCCTTGCTGGCGCCATACCCAGGGGCATGTCCCGACCCGAAGAAGCTGAACATCGACCCCACGTTGACGATAGAACCTTGCGTGGCGACAAGGAGCTCACGGGCGGCGACACACGTGCGCATCGTCCCGACGAGGTTCACCTCGAGCACGCGGCGAAAAACGTCCATCTGGTACTCGTCCGCCCGACGGAGCACGCCGGCGCAGTTCACCAGGACATCGAGCCGTTCCCGTGATTGGAAAAAACGGTCTATTTCCGCGTCCGCAGTCACATCGAGTTCTACCACCTCGGCCACCTGGTCTAGCCCGTCATTGGCTACCTCGTCGCTCGCTCCGGCATTGGCTCCCGCACTGGGCAAGCCGGCGGCCGTAACGTGCGCACCCAGCTCAGCAAAGGCGGCGGCGACGGCGGCCCCGATCCCGCTCATCGCGCCGGTGACCACGACCCGCCGGCCCGCAAATGCATCGTGGCGAAACTCGGTTTCCACGCGTCCTCCTTGTCGCGCCCGCCAACCGGCCGGCTACAGTCCTATGTCCTCGTACCACAGGTCGGGGTGCTCAGCGATAAAAGCGCCCAGCAGCTCGACGCACTCGGCGTCGTCCAACACCACGACCTCGACGCCCAGCTCAGCCAGCCATTGGTGGCCGCCTGCGAAGTTGGTCGATTCGCCGATCACCACGGCCCCGATGCCGAACTGACGCACCAACCCGCTGCAATACCAGCACGGAGAAAGCGTGGTCACCATTACGGTCTGGCTGTAGTGGCGGCGCCGGCCGGCATTGCGAAAGGCGCTCGTTTCGGCGTGGGTGGAAGCGTCGTCATCCTGGACCCGACGGTTGTGGCCCCGGCCGAGCAGTTGGCCGGACCTGTCGAAAAGGGCGGCCCCGATGGGTATGCCGCCCTCGTCAAGCCCGAGACGCGCCTCCTCGACCGCCACCGGCAACATGGCCCGAGCCTGGTCCCTCCCTATCGGTTCAGGGTTTGGCATCAAGATGGCCTGGCGCGCGACATCGGCCCATACCAGCCGATCGTACTTCTGCTCGAAGGTGCCCTCGTCCTAACGAAAAAAGGAGGCAAACTCGTCGGCACCCTGTTAGACCTCCTTGGCACGATGGGTTCGGTCAACTACCGGGGGGCCACTGCCCTGGACGCGGAACAGATTGCCCACCTGCACGCTGATAGCTGGCGCCGGCATTATCGCGGAGCGTACTCAGACGCCTATCTGGACGGCGATGTGTTCGAGGACCGCCGCCAGGTGTGGCTCGAGCGCTTCCAGCGTCCCGACGACGAAAGCTTCACGATCGTCGCCGAACTTGACCGTGAAGTGGTCGGCGTCGCTCATACCTGTCTCGACCGCGACCCGGAGTGGGGTGCCTTGCTCGACAACTTGCACGTGCGTTTTGAGCTGAAACGTCAAGGAGTGGGCCGGGCGCTCGTGACCGAGACGGCAGCCGTCCTCTGGCAACGCCGGCCGTCTAGCGGTCTGTACTTATGGGTCCTCGAGGCAAAACACGGCCGCCCAGGCTTTTTACTCGGCGATGGGCGGGGTCGTCGTCGAGGACAGGCTAGGCGGGCCGTTCCCGGGGGAGGGAAGGCACCGGTCCTGCGCTACGCGTGGCCAGACCCCTCGGTGTTGCACCACCCGAATGACGGCTGAGCGTGGGGTGGTCTCACTTACTGCACCACACGGTCCGTTGACGAGTTACCAGCCCCGGTCGGCCCACTCCTTGAGGTGGGGCGATTCATTACCCACCGTGGTGTCGGCCCCGTGACCAGGCATGACAATGGTCTCCGCCGGGAACCGGCGAAATATCTTTTCATCAATCGACGTGATGATGGTGGGGAAATCGCCCCCGGGGAACTTCGTGGCCCCCGGCCCACCCGGGAACAGCGTGTCACCGCTGAACAAGACGGGCGACCCCTCGACGTAAAAGCACATCGACCCCGGGGTATGACCCGGTGTGGCCAGGGTGTGTAGCTGAAGACGCCCCACCTTGATGACGGCGTCGTCCTCGAGCACAAAATCGTACGACGGGAGCATCGAGGCATCGGCCTCCGTGACGCCGACCTCGTAACCGGCCTCTCGCACCTGAGGTACGGCCTGGATGTGGTCCCAATGGCCGTGAGTTTCGATCACCTTCGTGACGCCGAGGCGCTGGCACAGCTCGAGCACCTTGTCGTGTTCGTTCGCGGCGTCGATCAGCACCGCTTCACCGGTCTGTTTGCACCGCAAGACATAGACGTTGTTGTCCATAGGCCCGACGACTAATTGATGGATCTCGGCTTGACCGTCTTCGTAGTGCACCAACGTCATGCTAGTGCCGTACCTGCGGCACCCTCGATGTCAAGGCCTGCTGGGGCGCATCAGGGTTTCGAGCTCTTCCTTGGCAATGTCAAGGTGGTCCATCACTGTGCGGATGCCGTCCGCCCCGCCTGAGGCATCCCCGTCGGGGGCCGGTTGCTCGGTCGCCACCTCGTGCGCCAGGCGTTCGGCCCGGCGCAGGCAGGAGTAGACGGGTTGCAATAACCTGTGCGCTTCCTCAAGGTCGGGTATGGCCTCTTTCTTCATCGCTCCTCAGCCTATGCAGCCCGCGGCCCGGCCACCCTCACGAGATTAGGAGTGGACCGGGCAAGTGGCGCGCCAACCGAGACGGCTCGGGCCATAGGGTCGGGCCATGACAGTCGATCGGCCGGCCCTCTGGTGCGCGATTGGCGCTATGCGGCCAAAACCTTGGCTTTTTCGGTCTCGAACTCGGCATCGCTGATCACTCCCCGCGTCTTCAGGTCGGCCAGCTTGCTCAGTTGGTCGGCCTTGCTTTCCTGCGGGACAACGCTCTGGACATACCCGGCAAAGGCCTGCTGTTGCTGCTGGGCGTCCCGCGCCGCTCGTTCGTGCATTTTGCCACCGCGGGCGATCAGGTACACGAGGACTCCAAGCCAGGGCAGGAAGATAACGAACAGTACCCACAGCGCCTTGGCGAAACCACCCATATCGTGGCTCCGGAAGATGTCGATGAACACGACGACGAGGAGCCAAATCCAGATGAAGAACAAGCAAAAGTACAAAATCGTCAAAAACGCTCCCAGCAACGGGTAGCTGTAGGCGAGCATTGCTCTATCCTCTCGTTTGGGTTACCGAACCTGTTTGCTCATCACTAAGCCCCAGCGTGTGTGTCCCGCCGGCCGGCTCTTGTGACGGCACGACTGCGAGCATGGCAGTTATAGCACTCAGGCTCCCGGAAGGCGAGGGATGCCCGCTCGACCCCCTGCGGTGGCCGGGCGCTGGTAACCAGCCACGAACTGAAGCAAGTCCCGGGCGCTGCCGACACGGCCCACGGAAGCCAGGTAGGCAGAGTCGAGATAACCGGCCGCAGCCATGGCGTCGAGCTGGTCGAGCAGCGGTCTGTAAAAGCCGTCCGCGTCGAACAGCGCTACCGGTTTGCCATGCAGGCCGAGCTGGCCCCAGGTCCAGGCCTCGAACAGCTCGTCCAGTGTGCCCGCCCCGCCCGGTAGGGCGACGAAGGCGTCGGCTAGTTCGGCCATACGCGCCTTGCGCTCGTGCATGGTGGCCACCACCTCGAGCCGGCTCAGGCCCTGGTGGGCGACCTCCCGGTCGACCAGGAAGCCCGGGATGACACCGATCACCTCACCACCGGCCGTCATGGCGGCGTCCGCCACCACGCCCATCAGCCCCACCCGGCCACCGCCGTACACGATCGATGTCCCCGCGGCGACCAGGTCGACAGCGAAAGTGGTGACCGCCTCGACGTGGGCGCCAGGGCCAAGGGACGAACCGGTGAAAATGGCAACTCGCAACGTGATCTCCTGAAGGGTTGAACAGATAGCCGCCGCGCCGGGTCGTGGCGGACGGTCCATATCGTAGGGAGCAAGCGTGTCCTCAGCCGGCGAGTTCCTGGCCTCGGGCCATTGGAGGTACCTCACGACAGAAGCCGGTCCTCGGCGGAGGTTCGGGGTTATGATCCGCGAAGCCAGGGGCCACCGCCGCCGCGGGGACCATAATCCACGTAAATAGAGCGACACGCGAAACGAGTACACGAGTTGGTGAACAGCGAGGAGGGCCTGAGGATCGGCCGGCGGCGGCTCGTCATCCCGCCGGCCGAACTGGAGTGGCGCTTCAGCGCCAGCGGCGGGCCTGGCGGCCAACACGCCAACACCGCCAACACGCGGGCAGAGCTGGTCTTCGACGTGGCTGGCTCGGCCGTCCTGTCGTCGCGCCAGCGGGACTTGCTCCTCGAACGCCTGGGCCCAAGCGTACGGGTGGTAGCCAGCGACGAGCGGTCGCAGGCCCGCAACCGGCAGTTGGCACTGGACCGCTTGGCTCAGCGCATAGACGACGCGCTGCGGGTGGAACGCCCGCGTCGCCCGACGGCGCCCACCCGCGCCTCGAAGGAGCGCAGGTTGCGGGCCAAGCAGTTGCGCTCGGCTCGCAAACAGGAACGGCGGCCTCCCGTGGCCGAGCCTTGAAGTTGGCGTCATCAACCTGAGCAGGCGGCATACATTGGCTCCGTGCAGATGAGCACACGCGCCACAGAGCAGGTAGACCCCACTGACCAGGTAAACCCAACCGACCAGGTAAACGCGGTCGAAAGCGGGCACGGCCCCGACGACGACAGGAGCGTCGAGCCGCCGACGGTCGGGCCGAGCGCAATCAGGTCCGACCTCGCCGACCTGGCCCGTTCGGAGATGTCCCTGCGCCGTTTCCTGCACGGCCTACCCGGCGTGGACCAGGTGGGGGCCGAGGCTCGAGCGGCCAGCCTGGCCACCCGTTCGATCAAGACGGACGCCAAGCTCTGGGCCATCGACGCGGCCATCTCGATGATCGACCTCACCACGCTCGAGGGAGCCGACACGCCCGGGAAAGTGCGTTCGTTGTGCGGCAAGGCGGTCCGGCCCGACCCGACCGACCCGACCGTCCCTCCTGTAGCGGCGGTGTGCGTTTATCCCGACCTGGTGCCGGTGGCCAAGGCCGCGCTCGGTCATAGCCCGGTCAAAGTGGCGTCAGTGGCCACTGCGTTCCCTTCGGGGCGCGCGTCTTTGGCCGTAAAGCTGGCCGACGTGGCCGACGCCGTCATTTCGGGGGCCGACGAAGTGGACATGGTGATCGACCGCGGGGCCTTCCTTTCGGGCCGGTACGGGGTGGTGCTCGATGAGGTCCGGGCGGTGAAGGAGGCCTGCGGCCGGGCACACCTGAAAGTCATCCTCGAAACCGGCGAGCTGGCCACGTACGACAACGTCAGGCGAGCCAGCTGGGTCGCCATGATCGGAGGGGCCGACTTCATAAAGACCTCGACCGGCAAGGTCACCCCGGCGGCCACCCTCCCGGTGGCGCTGGTCATGCTCGAGGCGGTCCGTGACTTCGCCGACGCTTCGGGCACCGTCGTGGGGGTCAAAGTGGCCGGCGGTATCCGCACCACGAAGGACGCCATCAGGTACCTGGTCGTGGTCAACGAGGTGGCCGGCGAGGCGTGGCTGGAGCCCGACCGCTTCCGGATCGGTGCGTCGAGCCTGTTGAACGACCTGCTGATGCAGCGGTCCAAGCAACGCCATGGCGCTTACGCCGGCTCGCAGGACTTCAGCGTAGAGTAACCGGGTAGTTCACCGCCGCCATGGCCTCCCCTCGCTTCTCTTACGCCCCGGCCCCCGAGTCCCGGGCCGTAGTCAACCTGAAGCCGTCCTATGGGCTGTTCATCAATGGCGAGTTCGTCGAGCCGCTGGACGGCGACCACTTCAAGACGGAGAGCCCGTCTTCGCAGGAGGTACTGGCCGAGGTCAGTATGGCGGGGCCGGCCGACGTCGACCGGGCCGTCCAGGCCGCCCGTCGGGCATACGAAGAGGTCTGGGGCCCATGCCCGGTAAGGAACGGGCCAAGTACATCTTCCGGGTGGCCCGCATAATCCAGGAGCGGGCCCGCGAGCTGGCCGTCCTGGAGAGCCTCGATAATGGCAAGCCCATCAAGGAGTCTCGCGACGTAGACATCCCGCTGGCGGCGGCCCATTTCTTCTACCACGCCGGCTGGGCGGACAAGCTGGCCTACGCCGGGCTCGGCCCCCACCCAAAGCCCCTGGGGGTAGCCGGGCAGGTCATCCCCTGGAACTTCCCCCTCCTGATGGCGGCCTGGAAACTGGCCCCCGCCTTGGCCACGGGCAACACATGCGTGCTGAAGCCGGCGGAAACGACGCCGCTGTCCGCGCTCCTCCTGGCCGAGATCCTGCAGCAGGCTGAACTGCCGCCGGGAGTGGTCAACATCATCACCGGGCGCCGGGGAGACGGGTGCCGCGCTCGTAGGCCACCCGGGAGTGGACAAGGTCGCCTTTACGGGCTCCACCGAAGTGGGAAAGCAAATCCAGCGCAGTCTGGCCGGTACCGGTAAGCGGCTCACGCTGGAGCTGGGTGGGAAAGCGGCCAATATCGTTTTCGACGACGCGCCCCTCTCCCAGGCAGTGGAGGGCATCGTCAACGGCATCTTCTTCAACCAGGGCCACGTGTGTTGCGCCGGTTCCCGCTTGCTCGTCCAGGAACCGATCGCCGAAGGCGTGGTCGAGGCGCTGCAAAGACGGCTTGAGACCCTGCGCCTGGGCGACCCCCTCGACAAGAACACCGACATCGGCGCCATCAACTCCCCACAGCAGCTCGACAAGATCCGCGAGCTGGCCGAGTCCGGCGAGGCCGAGGGTGCCCAGCGCTGGTCGCCCGCGTGCCCGTTGCCTTCGCGGGGTTACTGGTTCCCGCCCACCCTCTTCACTGGCGTGGTACCGGCACAACGGATCGCCCGGGAGGAGATCTTCGGGCCGGTGTTGTCCGTGCTCACCTTCCGCACTCCCGAGGAGGCCATCGAGAAGGCGAACAACACCACCTATGGCCTGTCGGCCGGAGTCTGGACCGAGAAAGGGAGCCGGATCCTCCACATGGCCGCCCGCCTTCGGGCGGGCGTCGTCTGGGCCAACACGTTCAACCGGTTCGACCCCTCGAGCCCGTTCGGCGGCTACCGCGAATCAGGTTTCGGGCGGGAGGGGGGCCGTCAAGGCCTGGCCGCCTACCTCGAGGGCTATACCGATGCCTGATGCCCCAATGCCTGATGGCCCGATGCCTGATGGCCCGACGGCCGGCAACCGGTTGAGCGTCCACAAGACCTACAAGCTCTACCTGGGGGGGGCGTTCCCACGGTCGGAGTCGGGGCGGTCGTACCTGGTTAACGGGCATGACGGCCAGCTTCTGGCCAATGCCGCCCTGGCCTCCAGGAAGGACGTCCGCGACGCGGTCGTGGCCGCCCGCAAGGCCCAACCGGGCTGGGCCGCGGCCACCGCCTATTTGCGGGGCCAGGTCCTGTACCGGGTGGCGGAGATGCTGGAAGGGCGCCACGCCCAGTTCGTCGAGTCCCTGGTGGCGGGAGAGGGGTTGACCGTCGAGGCAGCCTCGGCCGGGGTGGACCAAGCGGTCGACCGCCTGGTGTGGTATGCCGGCTGGTCCGACAAGTTCTCGCAGGTAGCCGGGTCGGCCAACCCGGTGGCGGGGCCTTACTTCGATTTTTCCATCCCTGAGCCCACTGGCGTGGTGGGAGTGCTGGCGCCGCCCGGTTCGTCTCTCCTGGGGCTGGTCGGCGTGATCGCCCCGGTGATCACGACGGGCAACACCGCAGTGGTGGTGGCCAGCGAGGACCGCCCGCTGCCGGCCCTCGACTTCGCCGAGGTACTGGCCACGTCCGACCTCCCGGGCGGCGTCGTCAACATCTTGACCGGGCGCACGGCCGAGCTGGCTCCGGTGCTGGCCGCGCACCGCGACGTGGACGCCCTCGACCTGGCCGGGGCTCCACCTGACCTCGAGGCCGACCTCGAAATGGCGGCGGCGGACAACGTCAAGCGAGTACTGCGCCGGTCGCGTCCTGAGCCGGACTGGTCGGCCGAGCCGAGCCCGGCGCGGATGCTTTCTTTCGTCGAGATCAAGACGGTCTGGCACCCGGTCGGCGTGTAAGCCCCAAGGCGGGCCGCCGCCCTTTCGGGACCGGAGCAGGCCCGCCGTATTAGCATGAGCCGACCCGATTGGGGGCCACCGGACAGGGAGGGAGCGGAGTTGGGCGTTCAAGTCGTGGACCACCCGCTGGCCAAGTCGATGCTCACCGCTTTGCGTGACCGGGGCACCCCGCCGCCGCTGTTTCGGTTGCTGGCCAAGCGTTTGGCTCTCGTGTTGTGCCTCGAAGCCACCCGGAGCATCCGCACGGCCGAGCTGGAGGTGGACACGCCTCTGGCCCGGACCACAGGTGCCCGGCTGGACCAGCCGTTGGTGGCGGTGCCCGTCTTGCGAGCCGGGCTAGGGATGCTCGAAGCGGTGACCGAGCTTTTCCCCGAGGTGACCGTAGGGTACGTAGGGCTCGAACGTGACCACGCCACCTTCGAGCCGTCGCTCTACTACTCCAAGCTGCCGCCGCTCGAGGGGCGAGCCGCCCTCCTGCTCGACCCCATGTTGGCCACTGGCGCCTCGGCGTCGGCCGCCTGCGACGCCCTCGAGAACGCCGGCGCCGAACAGATCACGCTGCTGTCGGTCGTTTCCGCCCCCGAGGGTATTGAACGGCTACAGCAGTTGCACCCTCGTGTTCACATCGTGACGGCTTCGATCGACGATGGCCTCAACGAGTACGCCTACATCGTGCCAGGGCTGGGCGACTTCGGAGACCGCCTGTTCGGCACGCTCTGAGCCGGCGCTGTGGCCGGCGCGACGGTCGGCGTCGGCGCTGTGGCCGCGCGACGGTCGGCGTTCCGGCCCGCCGAGCGCGACCTTTGCGCGGGATTCGCTGTTGCACGCATATTGGCGCGCAAAGGTCGCCCTTCTTGCGCTAGGCCCTGGCCGTCACCCGGCGGAGTTGAAGGCGACGGCAATCTGGGCGCCGAGCCTGACGTTCCCCCTGACAGCGGCCAGGTTGGCCTCCAATGCCGCCCCCTCGGTGGCCTGCACCAGCGACGACAACAGATAGGGCGTCAAGCGCTGGCCCCGGACGTCGTCGCGCTCGGCCGCGGCCAGTGCGTCGGCCAGCGCCTGGTCATGCAGCTCCGGGTCGAGCTGCTCCCCCTCCGGCACCGGGTTGGCCACCAGAAGTGCGGTTCGCAGCCCCAGGGCGTCCTGCTGGCGCATGATGTCGGCCACCTCCGCCGGCGTGCGGACGGTCCAATCGAGCGGCTGGCCCGAACTGTGGAGGTAGAAGCCCGGGAAGGTGGACGTGGAGAAACCGACCACGGTCACGCTCAGGGTTTCGAGCCGTTCCAGAGTGGCAGGGACGTCGAGGATCGATTTCACTCCAGCGGAGACCACGGTGATGCGGGTGCTGCTCAGCACGGAGAGGTCCGCCGACTCATCGAACGACTCGGCAAAGCCCCGGTGCACCCCGCCCAGCCCGCCGGTGGCGAAGACCCTGATGCCTGCGGCGGCCGCCAGCCAGGCGGTGGCCGAGACGGTCGTGGCCCCGCTCGCCCCCAGGGCCTGGGCTACGGGGAGGTCGCGCTGGCCCAGCTTTCGGATGTCCCGGTCTTCGGCCACCCGCGCCAGCGCCGTCGTGCTCGAGGCCGATGCGGGCCACGCCGTCTAGCACGGCGATGGTGGCGGGGCAGGCGCCCTCGTCGCGCACGATGGCCTCGAGTTCGCCAGCCACGTCGAGGTTCCGGGGCCTGGGCAGCCCATGGGCGATGATGGTGGACTCGAGGGCGACAACGGGCACGCCGGTGCGTCGGGCCGCCTCGACTTCCGGGCTCAGGCGTACGGCCCCGTCACGGGCATCGGGTGCGTCCATCGGTTAGAAGTGTTGGGGAGCGCTCAGCAAACCGGTGACCTCGCGCCGCAGGTCCTCCAGGCGAGCCTGGGCGGCCCGGCGTGCCTGGGGCAGTTCGTCCAGCGAGCTCGGGCCGGGGTGGCTTCGAAGTACACCTTGAGCTTGGGCTCGGTCCCGCTCGGCCTCAGCACCACCCGGCCCTCTCCCCCGAGCCGCAGCACCAGGACGTCCGAGGGAGGCAACCCATCCTCGCCCATGGCCAGGTCGCGCACCTCCGTGACCTGCAGTGCCGCCAGCCGCTCCGGCGGTGCCGCTCGCCAGCGGGCCATCAGGCCGGCCATCTGTTGAGGAGCGTCGCTGCCCGCCAGCCGCAGTGACCATTGGGCCGTGGCGTGGACGCCGAGGAGGGAATCGAGCTCATCCAGCCGGTCGAGCAAAGAGCGCCCGCTGTGTCTGGCCTTGGCGGCCATGTCGGCGACCACCAGCGCGGCCGACAGCCCGTCTTTGTCAGCCACGGCATCGCTAACTGCATATCCGAGCGCCTCCTCGTAACCGAACAGGAGACGGTGATGCGGGCCGCAGCAAGGCGGCCCGGGCGATCCATTTGAAACCGGTCAACGTCTCTACGTAGGCGACCCCGGCCCATCTGGCCAGGTCCGAGAGCATCGAAGAGGACACCACCGTGGTGGCGACCAGCCGGTCGGCACCTTTCGTCGACGCGATGAGGTGGTCGGCGATCAGCACCCCGAGCTCGTCGCCCGACAAGACACGGAAACCCCCACGAGACCGCTCGGGTACCGCGATGGCCAGACGGTCTGCGTCTGGGTCGTTGACGAGGACGAGCTCCGCCCGGGTGCGTTCGGCGTCGGCCAGCGCCGGGTCGAGCACGCCGGGTTCCTCGGGGTTAGGGAAGGGCGCGGTGGGAAAGTCCGGGTCGGGAGCGGCCTGCACGGCCACCAGGGCCGGCGCCTCGAAACCCGCCTCTTCCAGCAAAGCGGGCAAGACCGCACCGCCGACCCCGTGCAAGGGGCTGTACAGGATGCGAAGGCGGCGAGGCCCATCGGGGTCGACCACCGTTGAGCACCGCCCGCCGGTAGGCGGCCAACAGGTCGGCTTGGTCAATGTCCTCGAGCAGGTCACCAAACGGCCCCGAGAGGGCGGTTTCATCGGGCACGACCGCGCTCGCCGCTCTGACTGCGATCTCGGCGTCGTGCGGCGGGATGACTTGAGCCCCGTCGCTCAGGTACACCTTGTAACCGTTGTCAGGAGCCGGGTTATGGCTGGCCGTGACCATGACGCCGGCCGAAGCCCCCAGGTGGCGCACGGCAAAGGCCGTGACCGGCGTCGGCAGGGCAGCTTCGAACCGCCAGGCCCGCACTCCGCTCGCCGCCGCCACCCTCACCGTGTCCTCGGCGAACTCAGCCGAACCGTGCCTGGCGTCGTGCCCGACGACGATGCTCGGCACCGGGCCGTGGTGGTGGCCAGCCAGGTCAAGCAGGTACTGGGCCAGTCCGACGGTCGTCTTCCGGACCACCAGCCGGTTCATTCGACCGGGACCGGCTCCCATCTCGCCGCGCAGCCCGGCGGTGCCGAAAGCTGAGGGGATGGTCGAACCGGTCCCTCAAGCCACCTTCGTCACCGCTGTGCCACAACGCCAAGAGCTCTGCTCTCGTCGCGGGGTCGGGGTCGTCAGCCACCCAGGCCTCCACCCGGGCCTCGAGTTCGGCCGGCAACACCCGGGCCGCCGGCGCGCTCATGCGGCCTGAGAGGCCGCTAACCGGGGCAGGAGTGGGGCCAGCAGCTCGCCCATCCGGGGCCCGGCGGCGGCCCCAGCGGCCAGGACCTCGGCGTGGTCAAGAGGCTCGGGCGAAACCCCGGCCGCCAGGTTGGTCACTAAGGACAGGCCGAGCACGGAGCCTCCGAGGTGGCGCACGGCGATGGCTTCGAGCGCCGTCGACATGCCGACGAGGTCAGCCCCGGCCAAGCGCAACATGGCGATCTCGGCCGGAGTCTCGTAGTGCGGGCCGCGAAGGGCGGCGTAGACCCCCTCGGCCAGGCTGGCATCTACAGACCGGGCCACGCCCCGGAGACGTGACGAGTAGAGGTCAGTGAGGTCCACGAAACGAGACGGGTAGCCGGGCGGAGGCTCGCTCCCCGATAACGGCGACGCACCGGTCAAGTTGATGTGGTCCCGTACCAGCACGGCCTGGCCGGGGCTGAAGTTCGGGTCGAGGCCGCCGGCCGCGTTGGTGAGCACGACGACGCCTCGCCCCGGCCATCACTGCGGTGCGCACGCCGTGCACGACCTCGGCGGGTGAGCGGCCCTCGTACAGGTGAGACCGGCCGAGCAGTAAGAGCACCTCGCACTCGCCCACCCGTACGACCCGGACCGTGCCCTCGTGGCCGGGCACGCTCGGCCGCGGGAAACCGGGCAGCCCGGTCATCGGCACCTCGACGCCCGGCGGCCCGAGGACGTCCGCCGCCGACCGCCACCCCGAACCCAGGACGACGGCTACGTCGGGGGCGGCACCCGTCAGGCGGGTGAGCTCCTTCGGCGGCCTTCTCGGCCAAGGCGTACGCCTCGGCACTGTGCCGGCGGGTCGGCGCGTCGGTGGGGCCACCATCAAGCGAACGCCGGCAGCAGCTCGCTCGAGTAGGCCCTCAGGGTCTCCTCTTTCTGGTCGTGCATGAGGTAGATGGCGAACTGGTCGACCCCGATTTCGGCCAGCTCCTTCATGCGTTCGCGGTGAACCGCACGGCGGGCCGAGGACGCAGAACCGGTCGACGACATCATCCGGGACGAAGTCCGTGGTGGGGTTACCGGGCTTGACCGTGATGGGAGTAGTCGTACCCCTTTCGGCCGGCGATGTAAGCGGTCAACGCCTCCGGCACCCCGCCCGCCTCGGCACCGTAGCGCTCGACGATGTCAGCCACGTGGTTGCCCACCATGCCCCCGAACCAGCGCAACTGCTCCCGCTGGCTGGCCACGTCGTCCCCCACGAAGGCGGGAGCGGCCACGCACACTTTGAAGGTGGCGGGGTCGCGCCCGACTGCTTCGGCGGCGGCGCGCGCCACCCCGGAGGCCCAGCGGATGATGAACGGGTCGGCCAACTGAAGGATGAGCCCATCCGCCCGCTGGCCGGCCAACTCGAGGGCACGGGGGCCATAGGCCGCCATGAGCACTTCCAGGTGGCCGTCCTGCACCCAGGGGATGGTGACGGTGGCGTGGCCAAGCTGAGCTGGGCGTCCCTCGGCCAGGTCCTTGATCACGCCCATGGCCGCGTCGAGGGTGGCCAGGCTGGCCGGCTTGCCCCCGGTGACGCGCACGGCCGAGTCGCCCCGGCCGATGCCGCATACGGTCCGGTTGCCGTACATGTCGTTCAGGGTGGCGAACATCGAGGCGGTGACGGCCCAGCTACGCGACAGCGGGTTGGTCACCATCGGGCCCACCATCACCGAACTCGTCTCGGCCAGGATCCCGGAGTAGATCACGAACGGCTCCTGCCACAGCACCGGCGAGTCGAAGGTCCACACGTAGTCAAAGCCAAGCGACTCCGACAGCTTGGCCAGCTCGATGACTCGTCGAGCCGGCGGGTCGGTTTGCAGTACTACGCCGAAGTCCATGCTGTTCTCCTTCCGTCCTGCGTAATCCTGGCCGAACCGGGCCGACGCTGGGCTACCTGGACCAGGCCGGCTGCAGGGCGCCGGCCGGTTAGACCAGGTACTCGTTCGTCTTCCGGGGCAGGAAACGTGCCGTGCCCTTTTTCCCCTACGTACTGGCCTCCGTCGATCACGACCCGGCCCCGGGACAGGACGGTGTCGACGCGCCCGGTGATGGCCTTGCCCTCGTAAGCGGAGTAATCGACGTTCATGTGGTGGGTGGCCGACGAGATCGTCTGGCTCGCCGCCGGGTCGTACAGGACGATGTCGGCGTCCGACCCGGGGGCCAGCACCCCTTTCCTCGGGTACAGCCCGAACATGCGGGCCGGGGTGGTGGAGTTGACCTCCACCCATCGCGAGAGGCTGATCTCGCCGGCCACCACACCCTGGTAGGTGAGGTCGACCCGGTGCTCGACCCCGGGGATCCCGTTGGGGATCTTGGAGAAATCGCCCACTCCAAGCTCCTTTTGCTCCTTGAAGCAGAACGGGCAGTGGTCGGTCGAGACGACCGAGAGGTCGTCGGTGCGCAGGCCGCGCCAGAGGTTGGCCTGATGTTCCACAGCCCGAAGGGGCGGCGAGCAGACGTACTTCGCCCCTTCGAAGCCCTCTCGGGCGAGGTCGTCGGACGACAGGAACAAGTACTGCGGGCACGTTTCGGCGAAAGCGTTCTGGCCCTCGGAGCGTGCCTCCGCCACCGCCTCCAGGGCGCCCGTGGTCGACAGGTGCACGATATAAACGGGAGCGCCGGCCACCTTGGCCAGGGCGATGGCCCGTCTGGTCGCCTCCGCCTCCAGGAGGTCAGGGCGGGTCGTCCCGTGAAAGCGGGGCGCCGTCTCCCCCCGCGAGAGAGCCTGCGAGACGAGGACGTCGATGGCGATGCCGTTCTCGGCGTGCATCATTATCGTGCCCCCGCTGGCCCGGGCCTGCTGCATGGCCCGCAGGATGTCGCCGTCGGTCGAGTAGAACACCCCCGGGTAGGCCATGAACAGCTTGAAGCTCGTGATCCCCTCGCCGACCAGCACATCCATCTCTTTGCACGATTGGTCGTTCACGTCCGAGACGATCATGTGGAACCCGTAGTCGATGGCGCAGTTCCCGTCGGCTTTGGCATGCCACGCGTCGAGCCCCGACCTCAGAGCCTCCCCTTTTCGCTGGATGGCGAAGTCGACGATGGTAGTGGTGCCGCCCCAGGCGGCGGCCCGCGTACCCGTCTCGAACGTGTCAGCCGACTGCGTGCCACCAAAGGGCATCTCCATGTGGGTATGGACGTCAACGGCCCCGGGCACCACCAGCCGGCCGGTGGCATCGATGCGCTGCGCCCCTTCTGCGAACGAGGACACCACCTCGGACCCCGGTTGGGCCAACGCCACGATGCGCTCGCCGTCGACCATGACGTCGGCGGCCTCCGCCCCGGTTGGGGTCACCACGGTCCCCCCGGCGATCAGAACGCGCATGAAGTGCTCCTTTCGAGTGGCCTACGGCCTCTTGGCTACTGGCCTCTGGCCTACCAGCTCCTGGCCAGCTAGCTCCTTGGCCTAATGGCCTACCGGCTTCTGCGTCAAGGGGTGACGAGCGAGACGTAGGCGGCGGGGTTGCGGTCGCGGTAAAAGGCCCAGGTCTGGCGCACCTCGACGAGAAGGTCCATGTCCAGGTCCTGGACCACCACGGCGCTGTCGTTGTCAGGGGCCGCCTCGCCCACCAGCTGGCCTCGTGGGTCGACGAAATAGGAGCTCCCGTAGAAGTCGTCGTCACCCAGCGGCTCGACGCCGACCCGGTTGATAGCGCCGATGAAGTACTCGTTGGCCACGGCCGCCGCCGGCTGTTCGAGGCGCCAGAGGTACTGGGACAGGCTGCGGCTGGTGGCCGAGGGGTTGAATACGATTCGTGCCCCGGCCAGCCCGAGCGCTCGCCAGCCTTCGGGGAAGTGCCGGTCGTAGCAGATATAGACCCCGATAGGTCCAACGGCGGTCTGGAAGACCGGGTAGCCCAGGTTGCCGGGGCGGAAGTAGTACTTCTCCCAGAAGCCGTTCACCTGGGGTATGTGGGTCTTGCGGTACTTGCCCAGGTAGCTACCATCGGCGTCGACTACGAAAGCAGTGTTGTAGTAGAAGCCCGGTTGTTCCTCCTCGAAAACCGGGACCACGAGCACCATGCCGAGCTCGCGGGCCAGCGCGCTCATCTGCTCGGTAATCGGGCCGCCGGGGACGGGCTCGGCCAGCGAGAAGTACTCGGCCTCCTGGACCTGGCAGAAGTAGGGGCCGTAGAAAAGCTCCTGGAAGCATGCGACTTGAGCACCCTGAGCCGCCGCTTCCCGGGCCAGTTCGACGCTGGCTTTGATCATCGAGTCCTTGTCACCGGTCCAGCGGCTCTGTACGAGCGCCGCTCGCACGATCTCGGGCATCGAGTTCTCCTTTGAAATCTGCGTCTTTAGCTAAAGAGCTAAGGAGCTAAGGGTCTAGCTACTTAGGCCGAAAACTGCGGTGAACTATGGGGTGCGCTCCGGCACGGCCGAGCCACTCCAGCTGGCGTCTACCACCCGGAAAGCGTCAGCCAGCACCGCCAGTGCCTCTTCGGCCTGCTGGCGGTCCACCGACAACGGCGGAGCGATGCGCAACACGTTCCCGTAGAGCCCGCCCTTGCCCACGAGGAGGCCGCGGGCTCGGGTCTCTTCGAGTACCCGCCCCGCGGCCAGCGGGGCCGGGGTGGTGGTGCCAGGTTGTACGAGCTCGACGCCGATCATCAGTCCCTTCCCCCTGACCTGGCCGATGATGCCGAATTGCGGCTCGAGCCGGCGCAAGCCGTCCAGCAGGAAGGAGCCGATGGCCCTGGCATTGGCCTGCAGGTCGTGGGCCAGGAGGTAGTCCAGGTTGGCCAGGGCGACGGCGGTGGCCAGGGGGTTGCCGCCGAAGGTGGAGATCGAGTTCGTCTGGACCGAGTCGACGAGGTCGGGCCGGCCAGCCACGCCGGCGATGGCCACGCCATTACCGAGCCCCTTGGCGAACACGATCAGGTCAGGAGCGACGCCATGGGCCTGGAACCCCCAGAAGTGGTCGCCGGTGCGGCCCCACCCGGTCTGGACCTCGTCGGAGACGAACAGGATCCCGTACTCGTCGAGCACCTCTTTCAGGGAGGCGAAGAAGCCGTCTGGAGGGACCACGAACCCGCCCACTCCCTGGATGGGCTCGGCGATGAGGCAGGCCACGTCGCCGGCGGTGGTGGTCTCGATGACCTGGCGCAGGTCCGCCGCGCAGGTGGCGTTGAACTCGTCATCTGGGAGATGAGCAAAAGGGCCGCGCAGGCGGTCGCCGTTGTGGAGGTAGCTGACTCGCAATGGGCTCAAGCTGGACGCCAGCCAGGACCGGTTGCCGGTGACGGACATGGCGGCGAACGACCGTCCGTGGTAGCTGTTGCGCAGGGCCAGCACCTGGTTGGAGCGTCGTGCCCCGCAGCAGAACAACAGTGCCGCCTCGATTGCTTCAGTACCCGAGCTGACGAAGAACACCTTGGCGTTCGGGATGGTCGAAAGTTCGGAGATCTTCTCGGCCAACTCCACCATGGGGCGGATCAAGTAGAGGGTGGAGGTGTGCAGGAGGCGGCCAGCCTGTTCCCTGATCGCCTCTACCACTTCGGGGACGGCGTGCCCGGTCATCGTGGTCAGGATGCCGCCGAAGAAGTCGAGGTAGTCGCGGCCTTCGGCGTCGGTGACGACGCAGCCCTTGCCCGAGACCAGCTCGATCGGTTCGTCGTAGTACAGCGAGATCCAGGACGGCACGACCTTGCGATGGCGCTCGAGCAACTCAGGATGGCTCACGGCCAAGCCATGTTAGTTCCGCGACGCTTCGGCTCGCCGAGGCGCTAATGGTAGGAGGGCCCCGGCGGGCTGGGGGCCCATGCGGGCTAAAGAACGACGGCCCTCGGGCGGGGTGGGGCCGCCCTGGGCGGGACCTGGGGTCAGGCCCCGGGCGGGGTGCGGCCCTGCCCGGGGGCGGGACCTGGGGTTAGGGCCTCGGGCGGGCTAAGGGACAGCGTGTCCCGGGCTGGAAACCCGGAAGGCTGCTTCCGCCGCCAGCGCGTCGTAGCCGGGTTTTATGACCCCGTTGATCAGGGCCAGCCGTTCGTCGAACTCGAAGAACGAGCTCTTCATGGCGTTGATCGAAAGCCACCGGAGGTCGGCCCAGCCCCATCCGAACACCTCTGCGCAGCGGGCCATCTCCGACGAGAGGCTGATCCCGCTCATGAGCCGGTTGTCCGTGTTGATCGTCGCCCGGAAGCCGAGCCGCCGGAGGAGGCCGATCGGGTGCTCGGCCAAACTGGCG
This sequence comes from uncultured Acidimicrobiaceae bacterium, assembly GCA_963749305.1. Taxonomy (GTDB): domain Bacteria; phylum Actinomycetota; class Acidimicrobiia; order Acidimicrobiales; family Palsa-688; genus Fen-671. The sequence goes on along the minus strand of CAVVMN010000002.1, from coordinate 453,124 downwards.
ACGGCGCCTGTGTGCACGTTGGAGGTTGGGCACAGCTCGAGCGGGACCCGGAGGTCGCGGACGTAGCTGGCCAGGCGTCCCAGCGAAACACTGCCGTCGGCTTTCAGAGTGATGTCGTCGACGATCCGTACCCCGTGGCCCAGCCGTTCGGCGCCGCACCACTGGAGAGCCTGCCAAATGGAAGGCAAGCCGAAGGCCTCGCCGGCATGGACCGTGGCGTGGAAGTTCTCCCGCTGCACAAGGGTAAAGGCCTCGAGATGGAGAGTTGGTGGGTAGCCTGCTTCCGGCCCCGCCACGTCAAAGCCGGCCACTCCCACGTCCCGGTAACGGACGGCCAGCTCGGCGATCTCGAGCGAGCGGGCCGCCGTGCGCATAGCGGTAAGTAACGCCCGGACCACTATCGGGCGACCATCGGTGTGCGCCTGGTCCATGCCGTCCGCAAATCCCCCCAGCACGGCTTCGACCACGGCGTCGAGGTGGAGACCTTCCTCGGTGTGGAGCTCAGGGGCAAAGCGGACCTCGGCGTAGATGACCCCGTCCTCGGCCAGATCCTCCACGCACTCGCGGGCTACGCGCTCCAGGGCCTCCCGGCTCTGCATCACAGCGACCGTATGGGTAAACCCTTCGAGGTACCGGACCAGGTTGCGCTGGGGCGTCTCGGTCACGAACCAGCGGGCCAGCTCGTCCGGGTCGCGAGTCGGGAGGCCGTCATATCCGATAGCGGCGGCCAGCTCGACAACGGTCGTCGGCCGCAGGCCGCCATCGAGATGGTCGTGGAGGAGCACCTTCGGGGCGCGACGGATTTGCTCCAGGCTGGGAGCGGCATCCTGGAGAGCGTTGACGCCACTTATGGGCGGGGTCAAAGCTGCCCCCGGGAGGACGGCGGGAAAGCGGCCGGTGGGACGAGGGCCCGGGCGGATGAGGCTCGGACGGACAGGGGCCGGAGGCCAACGCCGGCTGACGGCAATACGGCAGGTCACGGCCGTCTTATTACCACAAATCGGTGCCACTCTTAGCTGGCTCATGCGGTGGCCGAGCTGTCTGCGTGGAGTGCGGGGCACGTCATGGGCCCTCAGCCGATCCGCTCGAGGACCAGCGAGGCCGGGCCGGCGGGCGGCGAATCCGTCACTATCTCCAGTGCCCCGAGTACAGCCTCCCGGGCGCGCTCCAATCGGCTGGCGTCGTCGGTGTGGAGCTCCAGGACGGGCTGGCCCTCGCTGACGGGGTCGCCCGGCTTGACCAGACAGCGCACGCCGGCGGCGGCGCTCACCCGGTCCTCTTTCCTGGCTCTACCCGCCCCCAGGCGCCAGGCGGCTACGCCGATGGCCCGCGCTTCAAGACGGCTGAGGAAGCCGGCGCGCTCAGCCACCACGCGCTCGACTACCGGTGCGACTGGCAGGGCAGCATCGGCGTCGCCGCCCTGCGCCCTGACCATCTGCCTCCAGACGGTCAAGGCGGAGCCATCCTGAAGGGCGGCCAATGGGTCGCCTTCAAGTCCGGCCAGCTCGAGCATGACCCGGGCCAGCGCCACCGTGACCTCGACGAGGTCCTCCGGGCCCTTCCCCTCCAACGTCTCGACCGCCTCGGTCACCTCGAGGGCGTTGCCAACGGCCCTGCCTATCGGGACGTCCATGGAGGTCAACAGGGCGGCCACCTTTATCCGGCGGTCCTTGCCGATCTCGACCATGGCCGTGGCCAGCTCGGCGGCGCGCTCTCTTCTGGCCATGAACGCGCCCGAGCCCACTTTCACGTCCAGGACCAGCGCCGAGGTGCCCTCGGCGATCTTCTTCGACATGATCGAGGAGGCGATTAGGGGCACCGATTCCACGGTGGCAGTTACATCGCGCAACGCGTAGAGCTTGCGGTCGGCCGGGGCCAGGGAGGCGCCAGCGGCACAGATGACGCAGCCCACCGACTCGAGCTGGACCAGCACCTCCTCGCTGGTCAGGTTCGACCGCCACCCGGGGATTGCTTCCAGCTTGTCGAGGGTCCCGCCGGTGTGCCCGAGGCCCCGGCCCGACAACTGCGGCACCGCCGCCCCAAGCGATGCCAGTAACGGCACGAGCACAAGGGAAACTTTGTCGCCTACACCTCCGGTCGAATGCTTGTCGACTGTCGGGCGGGACAGCCCCGAAAGGTCCATGACATCGCCGGAGCCCACCATGGCGCCGGTAAGGTCCGAGGTTTCCCGAGCAGACATGCCGTTTAGGTACACGGCCATCAACCAGGATGCGACCTGTTCGTCCGGGACCGTGCCAGCCACGTAAGCGTTGATAAGCCAATTGATTTGCTCGCCCGACAGCTCGCCGCCGTCGCGTTTCGCCCTGACCAGGTCCACGGCGTCGAAACGGGGGGCGGTCGAGCCGGCCATCGTCAACTCCCGGCTTCCGGTGTGCCCGTGCCGTTCGACGGAACCGTGGTCGGGCGCTCTACCAGCTCAGTCTTATCGAAGGCACCGGGCAACAACTGGCCCAGTCGTTGCGGCGGGGCGGCCGGACCGGCGTCGAGGAGCAGTTCGGGCCCGCCGTGTTCCATCAGTAATTGGCGGCACCGGCCGCAGGGTGTGAGCGGACGGCCGTCGCCGGCGGTAACGCAGACCGCCAACAGCCGGCCGTGGCCGCCGGCAAACAGGGCGGAAACAAGCCCGCATTCGGCGCAGAGTGTGAGCCCATATGATGCGTTCTCGACGTTGCAACCAGTGATGACCGCTCCGTCCTCGCAGAGGCCGGCTGCTCCAACGGTCAGGCTGGAGTAGGGCGCGTACGCGCGGGCGGCCGCCTGGTCGGCCGTCTGTCGAAGACGAGCCCAGTCAGGCTCTGCCTTCGGAGGACCGTCACCCGGAGGACCGTCACCCGGAGGACCGTCACCCGGTTCGCGCCGGCACCGGGCTTCCTCCAGCGGGCATCCTCTGGACACTACACTCCCCATGCCGTGGCGACTCCCGGCTCCGTGGCGCCATCGGACGCGGCTCCCATAGTCCCCGCCGTCCCGATCGTGGTGGTGGTCGGCGACGTCATGGTCGACATCGTCGTTCGGCCCACTGGCCCTTTCCACCCGGGAAGCGATACCACTTCGCGGATAGTGGCCGCCCCTGGTGGCTCGGCCACCAACCAGGCCGTCGCATTCGCCCGTGCCGGGGCCGAGGTCCACCTGGTCGCCGTGGTCGGCGACGATGAGCTGGGCCAGGCCGCCACCCGTGCGCTGGCCGCCAACAATGTCCAGGCCCACCTGGAGGCCCTACCGGAAGAACGGACCGGCGTGGTCGTGGCCATGATCGATCCCTCAGGTGAGCGCTCCATGTTCACCGATCGCGGCGCCAACTTACGGCTCAGCCATAGGGCGCTGCCGCGTGAGGTGTTCGGCGCCGGACGCCACCTTCACCTCTCCGGCTATGAGCTGCTCGACGAGGTGACCCGTCCCGCCGCGCTGGAGGCGCTCGAGCTAGCCACCGCCGCGGGTATGACCCGCTCGGTCGACCCCTCTTCAGCGGGGCCGCTAGCCGCCGTGGGTGCCGCCGCCTTCTTTGGTTGGACTGAAGGTCTCGATTGGTGCTGCGCCAATATCGAGGAAGGACGCGTGTTGACGGGAAGGCACGAGCCGGCAGAGGTACTGGCCGGTCTGCGCGGGCACTACCGCGAGGTGGCATTGACGCTCGGCGGAGGTGGTGTTTTGTACTCCGGGCCGGGCGCCGAACTCTTGCGTAGTCCGGCCGAACGGGTAGCGGTGGAGGACACGACCGGGGCGGGCGATGCCTTCACCGGCACTTTCCTGGCCCGACGGCTTTGGGGCGACGCACCTGAGCCGGCGCTCCGGGCCGGCCTGGCCGCCGCCGCTCGGGTGGTAACGGCGGCCGGAGCCAGGACGTGGGTCTGAGGCGAGTCCCGCCAGGCCCTCTATTTCTGATTGAACTTGTGGCCAAAAGGTTAACTTGTGGCCAAAAGGGCCGTGGGATGACAGTTTTGGCCCCAAGTTCACCTTTCTGCTACAAGATTGGGCAGAAAAATCAGGGCGACAGCAGCTTGGTCCCCCATCCAGCCGAATTGGGACCGATCGCACGAATTGGGTCGCGTAACTGTTGCTGCACAACACTTATCGGTCCCATGTCATCTTTTCGCGCCCAGATCTGGGCGGTTTTCCACTGGCGCCGCCCTTTTCGGCACCGCTCCCACCAAACCCGACCCAAAAACAAGCGGACAGTGCACCGCGAGGGACGAGGGCGCTGGCGGGCGGGCGGTCGGCGGCGGCGGCGGCGGCGGCTGCGGCGGCGGATCTACTCCCTCGAATACGGCTTGCCGTCGGCCGCAGGGGGCCGTACGCGGCCGACGAGGCCCGAGACGACGGCGATCGTGATCAGGTACGGCGCCATCGACAGAAACGGCGCGGGTATCCCGACGTTGAGCACCCCCAGCACGCTCTGGAGAGACTCTGCAAAGCCGAAGAGGAGCGCCGCTCCGAGAGCGCCGTAGGGCCGCCAGCGCCCGAAGATCATTGCCGCCAGCGCCACGAAGCCGAGCCCCGAAGTCATGTCGGTGGTGAACTCGCCGATCGAGCCGATCGTGAAGTAGGCGCCACCGATGCCGGCGAGGACACCCCCGAGGACCACGTTGGAGTACCGGGTCCGGATCACGTTCAGCCCCACCGTCTCCGCCGCCCGCGGGTGCTCGCCGACCGAGCGGACCCGGAGGCCCCAGCGGGTCCTGAACAGGCCCACGTTGACAGCGACGAGGAGGACGCCGGCCAGATAGACGAAGAAGTTCTGGTCGAACAGGACCGGGCCGACGATCGGGATCTTTGATAGCACTGGGATGGGCCAGGACGAGAAGGTGATGCCGGTGTTGAGGGTGCTCTGGTAGGGCGTCAGGACCTCGTACAGGAGGTAGTTGGTGAGACCGAGCGCAAAGGCGTCTATCACCACACCGATGATGATCTGGTCGGCCCCGTAGCGCAGTGCGAGGAAGGCAAGCAGCCAGCCAAAGAGCGCGCCGGCGGCGGCGCCGGAGAGCGCTCCAAGCCACAGGTCCCCGGTCCAGGACCCGATCATCGCCCCGAGAAAGGCGCCCGCCAGGAACTGGCCCTCGATGGCGACGTTGATCACGCCAGACCGCTCGCACATGATCCCCGACAGCGATCCGTAAATGAGCGGAGTGGCGCCGATCAGCGTCCCGGCGAGCACGCTGACGAAATTGAGCGTTCCCCCGCGCGCCGCCCAGGTGAGGAACGACCACAGGAACAGGATCGTGCCGAGCGTGAAGATGGCGTAGGTACCACGGCTCCGGCGCCAAGTGAAGAGCAGTATGCCGAGGCCGGCGCAGACGATGGCGAGGATGATCGATACCCACCGCACGTTCATGGTGAGGGGGGCTACGTTGACGGCCGGAGACTCGGTGAGGATGAAAGTGGCGTGCAGGTGGCCGTCCACGTTGACGCCGAACGCCCAGAACATGATGACTGCCAGCAGCACGAGGAAGATCCCCATGCCCTGACGGCGGCTGGCGGGGACCAGTCGGGCCTCGACAGGGGCCAGGTCGGCGGGGGTGACGGTGATCGCGCTCAAGCCGTCCACCCCTTGGTGGCGATGCGGGTTTGACCTCCCCGCACCTCCTTTAGTCGGAACACTTCGCGCACCAGCGCCGGCGTGGCCACCATGAAGACGATCACGGCCTGGATCACCGTCGTGAGGTCGATTGGGATGCTTGTCACCGCCTGCATATTGCGCCCGCCGGAGATGAGGGCGGCGAACAGTAAAGAGCCGAGGACGATACCCCCGGGGTTGTTCCGACCTAAGAGCGCCACCGTGATGGCGTTGAACCCCGTCTCACCGCCGTACCCCGTGGAGAGAAAGAAATCTGTGCCGGAAAGCGTCGCCATACCGGCCATTCCGACCAGCGCTCCAGACATCGTGAGCACGAGGACGGTGATGAGGCGGGCATCCATGCCCGCGGTCTTGCCTGCGTCCGGGTTGAGGCCGATCACCTTGAACGAGAAGCCCAGCCGGCTCCTTCGCATCAGCCAGGAGACGACGAGCGCCATCGCCAGAGCCAAGATCAACGAAACGTTCGCCCGCAGAGTCCCGCCGAACAGATGAGGCATCCGAGCCGTGGTCGGCATCGTCTTCGAGATCGCGTTCGACTGCCCCGGCTGTTGCAACGGGGGGACGGTGAGCAGCCAGTCGAGCAGGTCGAGGATGATGTAGTTGAGCATGATGGTCGTGATGACCTCGTGGGCCCCGGTGGTGGCTTTGAGGATGCCGGGGATGAACCCGGCCACGCCCCCACCGACCGCGCCGGCGAGGATGACAAGCGGGATGTGGATGCCGATCGGTGCCTTGATCTCGGTGCCGACCCAGAGGGCGGCCACGGCACCGGCGATCAGCTGCCCCTGGCCACCGATATTGAACACTCCTGTGGAAAACCCAAGCCCCACGCCGAGCCCCGCGAGCATGAGAGGGGTGGCGGCGACGAGCGTTTCCGAGATGGGGTTGAAGGCTTGCGTAAGGCCTTGCGCGTGGGGATTGAAGATTGAACCCTCGAACAGGGCCGAATAGGCCGCGGCCACGGTCGACCAGCTCTCGCTGAGCGCGTGCCCCGGGTCGCTCCCGATATTCCCCCACGCCTGCAGCACGGCCGGGGAGGTGCAGAGGATCAATATCGCCCCGAAGACGAGCCCGGCAAATATGGCGCATACGGTGACGACGAAAGCGTTCGCCTCGCCGAGCCGGCGCAGCAGGTCCATGACCCGCGACCGCCGCCCAGGCCCGGACGGCTGGCCGGGCTGTCCCGGTTCGGCAGACGCGTCCGGTTGCTCGAGGTCGACGGTCCCCGTGTCGCTGCTCATGAGCCCGCGCCGCCCGCTTCGGCGGTGGCGGCAAGTGTTACCCCGGAGTCGCCGGCCGGAATGGGGTCCCCGGAGACGCCCGCCATCATCAAGCCGATCCGCTCCCGACCGACGCTCGGGTCGACGACCCCCATGATCCGACCCCGGTACATGACGACGATGCGATCGCCGAGGGCGAGCACCTCGTCGAGCTCTGACGAGACAATGAGGACCGCCGTGCCCTGGTCCCGTTCGGCGACGATCCGTTGGTGCACGTACTCGATCGAACCGACGTCGAGGCCCCGGGTTGGCTGCGACGCCACGACCAATTTGACCGGCCGGCCGAACTCGCGCGCCAGCACGACCTTCTGCTGGTTGCCGCCCGACAGCGAAGAGACGGGATCGTCGACAGAACGGGCGCGGATGTCGAACTCCCGCAGCCGCCGTTCCCCGTTCTCCTTGACCGCGCCGAGGTTGCGCGATGCCCAACCAGCGTACGGAGGATCTCCGTACATGTCGAGCACGAGGTTGTCCGCCACCCGCATCGGCAGCACGAGGGCGTCTTTATGCCGGTCCTCGGGCACGTGAGCCACACCGGCGTGGAGACGCTGGCGGGGCGTGTCGTGCGTTACATCCTTGCCGGCAACGAATATGCTGCCGCGCTGGGTGTGGCGCAAGCCCGTTATGGCCTCCACCAGCTCGGTCTGGCCGTTCCCTTGCACGCCGGCCAGGGCTACGATCTCGCCGGCGCGCACCTCGAGGTCGACGCCGTCGACGGCGACGAGATCGCGGTCGTCGGTGACGGCTAGGTCCTTCAGCTGGAGCACGACGTCGCCGGGGACGGCCGGGCCCTTTGCCACAGTGAGCTCGACGGACCGGCCGACCATCATTGAGGCAAGCTCCTGCTCGCTCGACTCGCCGGGCGTGGTGGTGCCGACGACCTTTCCAAGCCGCATCACCGTCACCCGGTCGGCGATCTCTCGCACCTCTTTTAGCTTGTGGCTGATGAACAGGATCGAGCGTCCAGTCGCCTTGAGCGAACGCATGATGCGGAAGAGAGCCTCAGTCTCCTGCGGCGTCAGCACCGCCGTCGGTTCGTCGAGGATGAGCACATGGGCGTCGCGCTCGAGGGCCTTCAGGATCTCCACTCGTTGCTGGACACCAACTGGAAGGTCTTCGACGACGGCGTCCGGGTTCACCTCCAGGCCGTACTCCACCGACAGGCGACGGATGTTCGCAGCGGCCTTGCGGCGGTCGTAGAAGACCTTGGCCTTCGTCGGCTCGAACCCGAGCACGACGTTCTCGGCCACCGTGAACACGGGGACCAACATGAAATGCTGGTGGACCATACCGATCCCAGCGCGCACGGCGTCGCCCGGGCGGGAGATCGAGACCGGTTCGCCGCCGATGCGGATCTCGCCGCTGTCGGGGCTCACCATGCCGAAGAGCACGTTCATCAGCGTCGTCTTGCCGGCGCCGTTCTCGCCGAGGAGGCCGTGGATCTCGCCCTCCTCGACGGTCAGGGTCACCCCGTCGTTCGCGACGAGGTCGCCGAAGCGCTTGGTGATGTCGATGAGTTCGAGCTTCATCGGGCGCCTCCTGGCTTCTCACGAGGAACCGGGCAGGTCGTCGACCCGCCCGGTTCTGTCACGTCACCAGAGTTATAGCGGACACGCTGGGCCGCCGGCGCCATGCTGGTCCGCTACCGGCTGCTTATCACCTGAGCTGGTTCGTCACCCCGAGCAGACGGAGGACACAGACGTGGCCGGCGTCGCCGCCGCCGCCGGGTAGCTGCACGGGTTCACGGAGATCTTGCCGCTCTCGATGCCGGCCTTGATCGTGTTGAGCGCCGACGTCACGCTCGCTGGGACCTTGCCGGCGAAGTCGTGGTACGGAGCCAGGGCGGCGCCGCCGTTGGCTGAGGTTGCCGGTGTAGAAACCACCCTTGAAGGTGCCGTGGACGGCAGCCAGCACCGCGGTCTCGACCGAAGGCGCGATGCCCTTCTCGACGCTCGTGATGAAGTACTTGCAGCCGCTCGGGTCCGAGACGCAACCGTCCGTGTCGACCCACTCCATCGCGACCGAGCCCGGGCTACTGGAGTCAGCCGACTGGATCGCCGCCACAGCGCCGAGGCCGACGCCGCCGGCCACAGAGAAGATCACGCTGGCGCCCTCGCCGATGAGGCTCTGGGTGTCGGTCTTACCGAGGCCGTCGTCGGTGAAGTTGTTGGTGAACAGCCCATTGCCCGTGTAGTTATCGGCTGTCCGCCCCTTAGAGGTCGGGTACCAGCCGTACACCTTCACCGACTTGTGGTTCACCTTGTCGTAGTAGCGCACACCCGCCACCCAGCCGTCCATGTAGATGGTGACGGTCGGGATGTTCTGGCCGCCGAACTCGCCCACAGCGCCGCCCGGCGCGATCGAGTTCGACTTGGCCGTCGCCGCGGCGAGATAGCCGCCGAGGAAGGCGTCCTCGTTCGTCTGGTAGGCGAGGTTGTCGATGTTCGGCAGGGTCGTTTCGGAAGAGCTGAAGCCGGGGCAACCCGCTGCGGTCCCGCCCGGGCAGTCGACGATCGCGAAGTGCACCTTGGGGTTGGCTTTGGCGGCGGTCTGGGTGGCCTGCGCCATGTCGTAACCGACGGTGACGATGATGCCGCAGTGCTCGCTCAGGAAGTCGTTGATGTTGGGCGTGTAGTCGCTCGTCGAGCTCGAGGAGAGGAACTTGGGCACGATGTTGTGGTCGACCGCAACCGCGGCCTTCAGGCCCTGATAGGCGGATGCGTTGAACGAGCGGTCGTTGATGCCGCCAGTGTCCGTAACCTCGCAGGCGAGGAACGACTTGGTGGCGCTGGCCGTACGGGCGTGGGTAGCGGCGAAGCTGGGCGTCGCTCCGCTAACTACTGCCAGGCTGGTGGCGAGGACGACCGCCGACAGTGTCGCGGTAGGCCGCAGCCAGCCGCGATTGCGCGACGTCCCGGTCAGGTCAGAGACATCTCTCCCCATGTTTTGCCTTCCCTTTCTTGGTTCCTCTTAGTCCTCAGGTAGACGCGCCGTCGCCCGGATGCAAAAGCTGCCCCGGGGCAGCCCACCCGGCGACCGGCCTCTCGGCGGCGCTGCCGGCAGCGTCGCCTTTTCACCCACATCCGGGGGCTTCCCCCGAAATGATTTCCGACGGAGGTTACTAGATGAAGTGGATCCCCAGTGGTCAGGCCGTGGACAGGATCGGGTCGCGAAGCCGAGACCTCACTCACCGTGGTACCCACCGGGGGCGGACGGTACCGCTACTGTCACCGGAGTGACCGGGCCCGAGCACGTCCCCGCAGCAACCGGAGGGCCGGGACCGGTCGACCTCGTCGTCACGGGCGCCGATCTGGTGGTGACGATGGACGCCGGCCGGGAAGTGCGAAGCGGTTGGGTGGCGGTCGACGACGGCTTCGTCGTTGGCATTGGCTCCCCCGGCACTGAACCGCCGGCCCGGCGGGCCCTCGAGCGCGAACGGGTGCCTCGTTACGCCGGGCCTGGTCAATACGCACCACCACATCTACCAAAACCTCACCCGCTCCTTCGCGCCCGCCGTCGGCTCAGGCCTGTTCGAATGGTTACGCGTCCTGTACCCGCACTGGGCACTGCTCGACGAGGAAGCCGTCTACCTTTCGACCTTCGTGGGCCTGGCTGAACTGGCACTGGGTGGGTGCACGACGACGACCGACCACTTGTACGTGCACCCTGCGGGCGCCGGCGACTTGCTGGCGGCGGAGATCGCTGCCGCGCGCGAGGTCGGCCTCCGGTTCCACCCGACCCGGGGGTCGATGAGCGTCTCGGAAAAAGACGGGGGCCTGCCGCCGGACTCGGTGTGCGAGGACGAAGACACCATTCTGGCCGCGTCGGAGGCCGCTGTTTCGGCCCACCATGACCGCTCCCATGGAGCCATGGTGCGGGTGGCGCTGGCGCCGTGTTCGCCGTTCACGGTCAGCCGCCAGCTGATGTCGGCTACAGCCGAACTGGCCGAGCGCCTCGACGTCAGGTTGCACACCCATCTGGCTGAAGACCCTGACGAAGACACCTATTGCCTCGAACGGTACGGCTGCCGTCCGGTCCAGTTCTTCGACGACGTCGGCTGGCTAACCGAGCGTTCATGGGTGGCTCATTGTGTTCACCCGGACGCTTCAGAGGTGGAGCGTCTCGGCCGGGCGCGGGTGGGGGTGGCCCACTGCCCCAGCTCCAACCTTCTCCTCGGCGCCGGCATGGCCCCCGTTGCCGAGCTGCGTGCGGCCGGCGCCCCGGTCGGCCTCGGTTGCGATGGTTCGTCGTCGGCCGACTCAGCCTCCCTGTGGCTCGAGGCCCGGACCGCCCTGCTCCTGGCCCGGTACCGCTCAGGGGCGACGTCGATGGGCGCACGCCAGGCCCTCGAGCTGGCCACGCTCGGGGGAGCGGCTTGCCTCGGCCGCCAGGGCGAGCTGGGCGTGCTCCGTCCCGGGGCGGTGGGCGACCTGGTTTGCTGGCTATTGGATGGGCCGATGTTCGCTGGTGCCTTGACCGACCCGGTCGAGGCGTTGCTGCGCTGTGGCCCGGCCCGCGCTTACCACACTGTCGTCGCCGGCCAGCTGGTGGTCGAGGACGGCGTCGTGGTGAACCCGGCGCTCGAAGACCGCCTGGCGCGCCACCGCTGCGCCGCCGCCCGTATCCAGGGCCTCGACCTCTAGAAAAAGGACCTGCGGATGGGCGACACGACACCGGGCATGGTGTGCGGGCATCACCACCTCTATTCGTCGCTGGCCAGAGGGATGCCGGCGCCGCCTGTGCGGCCGGCCAACTTCCTGCAGATCCTCGAGCAATTGTGGTGGCGCCTCGACGTGGCCCTCGACCTCGACATGATCAGGGCTTCGGCCCGGCTCGGCGCCCTCGAAGCGCTCGAGTGCGGGACCACCGCCATCGTGGACCACCATGAAAGCCCCTCGGCCATCGAGGGCAGTTTGGACGCCATCGCCGAGGCCTGCCACGAAGTCGGGGTGCGGGTCGTCTGCGCGTACGGCGTTACCGACCGCCACGGGCCGGACGGGGCCAGACGAGGCCTGGACGAGAACGAACGCTTCATCAAAGCCGGCGGGCGGGGGATGGTCGGTGTCCACGCCGCCTTCACGTGTGGCGACGACACCCTGGCCGCCGCCGCCGGCCTGGCCAATGACCTGCACGTGGGGGCCCACATCCATGTGGCCGAGGACCTCGTGGACGCTGATGCCGGCGCCCGGCTGGCAGGGCTGGCCACACCGGACTGGGTGCTGGCCCACGGGGTGCACCTCGACCGCCCGCTGCCGGGCACCCTGGCGCACAACCCGCGTTCGAACATGAACAATTCCGTCGGCTACGCCCGCCCGGCGGCGTGGCCTGGACCGGTTGTGCTGGGCAGCGATGGCATCGGCGCAGACATGCTGGAGGAGTTCCGGTTGGCTTACGCTCGGTCCCGCGAGGCCGACATCGAGACCGACCCGGGCCAAGCGTGGGAATGGGTGATGGCCGGCTGGCGCCTGGTGCCGGATGCCCGGGCCGACCGGGTCCGCTGGTCATACGACGGAGCTGATGACCCGTGGCGGTTGGCCTTCACCCCGGGCGTCCGGGCCGTCGATGTCTGGGTCGACGGCGAACCTGTCCTCGAGTCCGGCCGGCCCACCAGAGTGGACCCTGACGAGGTGCGCCGGAAGGCGACGGAACAAGCCGTTCGCCTTTTTGCCAAGCTCTAGCGAGGCACGGCGCAGCAAGTACTCAGCGGGACGAGCCCAAAAGTGCCGCTACGGCGCAGCCGTGGCAGCGAACATGTGAGGGGCAACCCGGGCCACCAGTCGTCACCGGTCGATTTTCGTCTTGATGAGCGGCGCGTCTCGCGACAGCTCCCGGAACCCGACGCTATAAAAGAGACGGCGCGCCTTGGGATGCCCCGGCGCGCCAAGGCAGGCAACCGTCATGTGAGTGGCCCCGGCCGCACTGGCCAGGTGCATCCCGTGCAGGAGCATCGCCCGGCCGAGCCCCAGACGCCGGTAGCCGGGATGCGTCCCGACCGGCTCGAACTCAGCAGTCTTGTTGGCTTCGTCAAGCCACATGATCGTCGAGGACGCCATCGTCCCGTCCGGCGCCTCCACCAGGACGTGCAGGTCGCCTCGGTACGCCGCCGTCTGCCGGACACCGTCGTAGCCCTCGGCCGTGTACGTCGAAGGTGCCCAGGCATCCAGATGAGCCAGCACGGCGGCCTCGGGCCCGGCCTCGTCGGCGGTGCGGAACCGGAACCCGTCTGGCAATTGTGGTTGTTCTACGTCGATGAGGTCCCGCTCGTTGAGCTGGGTCCAGGATCCAGAGTGGCCGAGCGCGGAGACGTCGGTCTCGTAGCCGTGTCCCGCCCATCGTTGGAGGGCGAACTCATCAGCGGCGCTCGGCCTCACCGTTCGCTCGATGGCCCCCGCCGTTGCGTCGTACCAGTCGATCACTTCGTCAACCAGCCCGGAGTGGTCGGGATGGACCTGGTACACGAGATACGCGCCGGTGATATCCCTGACCAGCCCGTCGCTCCGCCTTACCTGGTGTGGGAGAAAGGCCCACCCCCACGCCACCAGATCCGGGCCAGAAAACCACAGCCGACGCGGCCAGGTGGCGCCATCGCTGGCATGCCCCTTGCCCCAGTTCCAGGCCAGCTCGCCAAACGTCGCTTCGCTGTTCACCAGGTCCAGGCGTTTGGAGGTGACGCTCTGCGCCAGACCCTGTATGAGCTGCACGTCCGCCGCCGTCACAACCTCGAAGTCGTTCATAGTGCGCCACTGTGCCAGGGCTCGGCCAAGTCGGCGAAGCATTTTGCGGCGCCGCCGGCGGCAGTCAACAGTCACCCTCCGGAGCTTCATTTCAGGGCCGTGAACAGCGTGAACGTCTATTGACAGGCCGCAGTGCCAGGGGTCATGGTGGAATGATGACCACGATGGCAGAGACCGCCACCCTGCGGGTCAATGCCAACCGGCTCGTCCGCCGGCTCCAGGAGCTGGGTCAGATCGGCGGTCTCGAAGGGGGCGGCTGCTCCCGTTTGGCCCTGACTGACGCCGACCGCGAAGGCCGGGACCTGGTAACGATGTGGATGCGCGACGCCGGCCTGGACGTGGCCATCGACGCCATCGGCAACGTGGTCGGAACGCGCCCGGGCCGGGACGACGGGCCGCCCGTGATGTGCGGGTCGCACGTCGACACGGTGGCCACCGGGGGCATTTACGACGGCAACCTCGGCGTACTGGGTGGCCTCGAAGTGATGGAGACGCTGAACGACGCCGGCCTCATCACCCGCCGGCCCCTGGCCCTGGCCTTCTTCACCGACGAGGAAGGGTCACGCTTTGCCCCGGACATGCTCGGGAGCCTGGTGTACGCCGGCGGGCTGGCCGTGGAAGCAGCCCACGACATCGTCGCTATCGACGGGGCCCGCCTCGGCGACGAGCTCCAACGGATCGGCTACCTCGGCTCCACGCCGTGCCCGGGATTGGTCCCGCATGCCTACGTCGAGCTTCACATCGAGCAAGGCCCGGTGCTGGACGCCGCCCATGAGGTAATCGGTGCCGTGACGGGCATCCAGGGCATCTCGTGGCAGGAGCTGGTCATCGACGGCCAGGCCAACCACGCCGGCACCACCCCCATGGCGTACCGCCACGACGCCGGGTTCGTCGCCGCCAGCGTGGCCACGTTCGTCCGGAGGATGGTCAACGAGATCGGCCCTCCGCAGGTGGGAACGGTGGGCCGCCTCAACCTCCACCCCGACCTCGTCAACGTGGTGGCGGCCAAAGCGACCCTCACGGTGGACCTCCGCAATACCGACGAGGACGTGCTCCAGTATGCCGAGCGCCAGCTGGCGAGCTACGTGGCCGACATTGCCGCGGCCGAGGGCGTGCAGGTCACCAGCCGCAGGCTGGCCCGCTTCGAGCCGGTGGAGTTCGACCCCCGCATCATCTCGCTGGTCGAGGACACGGCCCGTTCGTTCGGGTACACGGCCCGGCGGCTACCGGCCGGCGCCGGCCACGACGCCCAGATGCTGGCCCGGGTTTGCCCGGCCGGCATGATCTTCGTCCCGAGCGTCGGCGGGATCAGCCACAACCCGGGCGAGTTCACGAAGCCCGAGCACCTGGCCGCCGGGGCAGACATCCTGCTGCAGATGCTCGTCCGCCTGGCGGAGGAGGACGACATCCCTACGGTCTCAACGCCATCCACCGCCTCCACACCGTCCATGCCTCCACACCGTCCATGTCCTCCACGCCGTCCATGTCCTCCACGCCCCAGGGAGCCGCCCAATGACCAGAGAACTGACTGTGGCTGCCGGTCAACTAGGCCCCGTCGGTCGTGACGAGACCCGTGCCGAGGTGGTCGAGCGGCTCATCTCGCTGCTTCAAAAAGCCCATCATCATCGGGCCGAGCTGGTGGTGTTCCCGGAGTTGGCGTTGACGACGTTTTTCCCCCGCTGGTGGGAGGAAGACCCGGCCGCCATCGACGCCTGGTTCGAAACCGAGATGCCCGGTCCCGCCACGAAACCCCTCTTTGACGAGGCTGCTCACCTGGGAGTCGGTTTCTGCCTCGGGTACGCCGAGCTGACCCCTGATGGCCACCACTACAACAGCCAGGTCCTGGTCGAGCGGGACGGGACGGTAGTGGCCTTTTTCCGCAAGGTACACATCCCCGGCCATGAAGAAAACGAGCCGTGGCGCCGGTTCCAGCACCTCGAGCGGCGCTACTTCGAGCCTGGCCCCGACCCGTTCGGGGTGTGGCCCGCCTTCGGCACCCGGGTCGGGATGATGATCTGCAACGACCGGCGGTGGCCGGAGACCTACAGGGTGATGGCGCTACAGGGTGTCGAACTGATCTGCTGCGGCTACAACACCCCCGTCCATTACGCCCCCGACCCCTCGCAGGACATCCTGGGGGCCTTCCACAACCAGCTCGTCATGCAGGCCGGCGCCTATCAGAACGGGACCTGGGTGGTGGCGGCGGCCAAGGGTGGGGTCGAAGAAGGCATCGACGCCATCGCCCAGAGCTGCATCATCGCCCCGTCCGGGCAAGTGGTTGCTCAGGCGTTCACGGCCGGCGACGAGGTCGTCGTGGCCACCTGCGACCTCGACTGGTGCCAAAGGTACACGACGACCATTTTCGATTTCGAGCGGTACCGGCGGCCGGAAATGTACCACGCGGATAACTTCCCAACGGGGCCCCACGCCCGCCCCGCCACGGGCAGGTCCAAGTTGACCAAGCTGACCGCACCCACCATGGCGACCGGCGCACTCACGGCCGGCGGTCCCAAAAACCCCAAAAGCCCCCAAAGTCCCGTCAGTCCCCACAGTCCCACCCGTCCCGCCAAGGTCACCTTCACCCTCAACGGCCGCGAGGTGAGCGTCCGCGCCGACCACCCCCACCTGCTGGCCGCCCTCCGTGAAGAACTCGACGTCACCTCGCCCAAAGACGGCTGCTCGCCCACCGGGCAATGCGGCTGCTGCACGGTGATGCTCGACGACAAGGCCCAGGTGGCCTGCCAGATCCCGCTGGCCAAGGCCGAGGGGCGTATGGTCACCACCCTCGAGGGCGTCGACGAGGGTGAGCGGCGGCGCTACGCCAGAGCGTTCGCTGCGTGCGGCGGGCTCCAGTGCGGCTTTTGCATCCCAGGCATAGTGATGCGGGCCAAAGCCCAGGTCGACAAGAAGGGCAGCAGCCTGACCCGAGAGGACATGGCCCGGCACCTCGGTGCCCACCTGTGCCGCTGTACGGGGTACGTGAAGATCCTCGACGCCATCGGCAAGGTGGCCGCCGGCGAGGACCTCGAGCCGCCTCGGCCCGGGCGGTGTCGGCAGCCGGGGGACCAGGTACCAGGCCGAGGCACTGGCGCTCGGCGACCGCGGTTATATCGACGACCTCCGCCCGCCGGGCCTCCTGCACGCCGCCCTCCGGCTTACGGACCACGCCCGGGCCGACGTCGTCAGCATCGACACCGCCAGGGCCGGCGGAGCACCCGGCGTGGTCGCCGTCTTCACCGCCGCCGACATCCCGGGAGACCTTCGGGTCGGCATCATCCATCGGGACTGGCCCATCATGGTCCCGGCCGGCGGCCGTACCTCCTACGCCGGCGACGTGCTGGCCGTGGTGGTAGCCGAGACGCGCCAAGCGGCCAGGGCGGCGGCGGAGCTGGTCGACGTGACCTACGAGCCACTGGAGCCGCTGACCAGCCCACTGACGGCCATGGCGTCGGCGGAGGTGGCTGTATGGGGGACCGACGGCAACGTGCTCTCTCGCTCGGCCTACGCCCGGGGCGACGTGGACACCGGCTTGGCCGCCAGCGCCCACGTGGTCAGCGAGGTGTTCGAGACGCAGAGAGTCGAGCACGCTTTCCTCGAACCTGAGGCCACCCTGGCCGTGCCCCGCCCCGACGGCGGGCTGCACGTCTACTCGGGCGGCCAGGGCGTCTGGGACGACCGCGACCAGATCGCCACGGTGCTCGGCGTCGACCGCGACCGCATCAGCGTGGAACTCGTCTCTAACGGCGGCGCCTTCGGCGGCAAGGAGGACATGTCCAATCAGGCCCAAACGGCTCTGGCGGCGTGGCTTCTCCATCGGCCGGTGAAGTGCGTCCTGTCGCGCGAGGAAAGCTTCCTGATGCACCCCAAGCGCCATCCCATCCGGATGGAGTACCGGGCCGGGTGCGACCAGGACGGGCGGTTGACGGCGGTGCGGGCCCGCATGGTGGGCGATTCGGGGGCCTACGCCAGCGTCGGCATGAAGGTCCTGGAGCGGGCGGCCGGCCACGCCACCGGGCCCTACCGGGTGCCAGCCGTCGACGTGGAGTCCATAGCGGTCAGGACCAACAACCCGATCTGCGGTGCCTTCCGGGGGTTCGGGGCCAACCAGGCCCAGTTCGCCATGGAGGGGGTCATGGACCGCCTGGCCGAAAAGGTCGGGATAACGGGCTGGGAGATGCGGAAGCGCAACGTCATCCACCCCGGCGATACGTGGGGCCCGGGCCAGGTCATGGACGATGGCTGCGCCGGGGCCGAGCGCTGCCTCGACGAGCTGGCGCCGCGCTACGAACAGGCCCGCCGGGAGGGCAAGGCGGTGGGCATTGGCCTGGGGCTCAAGAACTCCGGCCTCGGCAACGGGTTCAAAGAGGTCACCAAGGCGGTGGTGCGCTTTTGCGGCGACGGGCGGGTCGAGGTGCGCCACGGGTGGACGGAGATGGGCCAGGGCATCCACACGGTGGCCCTGCAGGTCGCCGTCGAGGAACTGGGCATTGACCCCGACCGGGTCGTGGTCATCGTCGACACCAGCCGGGAGCTCGGCCAGGGCCAGACGACCGGCAGCCGGGGGACCCTCATGGGGGCCGGCGCCGTACGCAACGCCTGCCGGGCGGCCATGGACGGCGGCTGCCAACCCGATGTCGACTACCTGGGCGAGCACCGGGTGGACTGGACGCACCACATCGGCGAGGTCGAGAACCCGGTCATCCACTCCGCCTTCGGCTACGCCGCCCAGCTCGTTATCGCCGACCCCCAGTCGGGCGCCATCGAGCGGGTAGTGGCCGCGCACGACGTCGGACGGGCGGTGAACCCCACGCTTTGTGAGGGCCAGGTCGAGGGTTCGGTGCACATGGGCCTCGGCTATGCCCTGACCGAGGAGTTCCCCTCCGACGAGCGGGGGTTCCCGACCAAGATGACGCTGCGTTCGCTCGGCATCTTGCGGCCGAAGGACGTGCCTCCCATCGAGGTCGTCCTGGTCGAGGTGCCCCAACCGAGGTCCCCGTACGGCATAAAGGGAGTAGGCGAGATCGGCCTGGTCCCGACGGCAGGCGCGGTGGCCGCCGCTCTCCACGAAGTCGACGGCCAGTGGCGCGCCACCCTGCCCATGCGGCCGCCCGGCCCGGCCTCTGCTCCTACCGAGACGACTGTCGACTGAACAGCGAAAACGTCGCTTGCCGGCCGCCCTTTACCTTCAAGACGCCCACAGCATCCGGGACGGGATGGACCTACGCGGCCTACGCCGAGCAACGGGGCTTTGACGCCGTATGGCAGGCGGAGAGCCGCCTGGTCCGCGAGTCGTCGGTGCCCCTGGCCGCCTACGCTTCGGTCACCGAACGCATCCGGCTCGGCTCGGGCGTGGCCGACTGCTGGTCGCGCAACCCGGCCCGCCTGGCCGCCACTTTCTCCACCCTCGACGACCTGGCGCCGGGCCGGGTGCTGCTCGGGCTCGGGGCGTGGTGGGACCCCCTGGCCCGCAAGGTCGGCATCGACCGCGCCCGGCCCCTGACCGTGATGCGCGAAGTTGTGACGGTGGTCCGGGCCTTGCTGCACAACGAGACCGTGAGCTTCGACGGTTACCACGTCCATTTCGACGGGGTCGAGCTGGACTACGTCTACCAGGAACGCAAGCCCAAAGACGTGCCCATATACATCGGTGCCACGGGGATGCAGATGCTGGAACTGGCGGGGGAAATCGCCGACGGCGTCGTGCTCAACTACCTCGTCTCCCCCGACTACAACGACCGTGCCATGGAGCGCGTCCAGGCGGGCCTCGAGCGCTCCGGGCGCCAGCTGACCGAATTCGACCGCCCGCAGCTCGTCGTGTGCTCGGTCCACGAGGACGAGGCCACTGCCCTCGATGCCGCCCGTCTCATGGTCACTCAGTACCTGGGCCAGCAGCCGCACATCATGGCGGCGTCGGGTGTACCCCGGTCTCTGCTCGACGCCGTGGGCGAGATCCTGACATGGCCCGCCACCCATGAACAGGTGGAGGCGGCCTCCAGGCTCGTCCCCGACGAGGTGGTCCGGATGCTCACCGCATCGGGGACCCCAGCACAGGCCCGCGCCCGAGTCGCTGATTACCTCGAGCACGGGTCAACCTGCCCGGTCCTCTACCCCCTGGGCGACGTGCGGGCCACGGTGGACGCCTTCGCCGGGTGGGAGCCGTGACTCTGGCGCCGCCCGCAATGACGACGGTCCTAGCCAACCCCATGGCCCGCCCGCCCGAGGTGTGGTCGCCGTACACGCGAGAGCCCCTGGACTTCCACCGTCGCTTTCCCCAGTACGAACCCACGCCGCTGTTGAGCGCGCCCCGGCTGGCGGCGCGGCTCGGCCTCAGCCAGGTCCTCATCAAGTGTGAACGAGCCCGGTTGGGGCTGATGTCGTTCAAGATCCTGGGCGCTTCGTGGGCCGCGTACCGGGCCGTCGTGGAACGCACCGGGCTACAGCTGGAGCCGTGGCAGACCGTCGATGAACTGGCGGCCACCCTGAACCCGCTCCGCCCTTTCGCCCTGGCCGCGGCTACGGACGGGAACCACGGCAAAGCGGTGGCCCGCATGGCCCGGCTGCTGGGCTTCGACGCCCGTATCTTCGTGCCGGAGGGGACGGCGCCGGCCCGCATCGAGGCCATTTCCGCCGAGGGGGCGTCCGTAACCGTCGTCACCGGTGGCTATGAGGACGCGGTCGCTCGTTCGGCGGAGGAAGCCGGCCCTCGCTGCCTGGTCATCTCGGACACGAGCTGGCCCGGTTACGAGCAAGTGCCGCGCTGGGTCATCGACGGGTACTCGACCATGTTCTGGGAGGTCGACGACCGCCTCGACGCGGCCGGCCGGCCGGCCCCCGACGTCGTCGTCGTCCCTGTCGGGGTCGGCGCCCTGGCCGCCGCCACCGTCAACCATTGGTGCCGTCCTGAACGTCCTGGCACTGGCCCCACCATCGTCGGGGTGGAGCCTCTCGATGCCAACTGCGTGATGGCGTCGGCGCTGGCCGGGCACCGGGTCACCGTCCCGGGACCACACCGCTCGGTTATGGCCGGCCTCAACTGCGGCCAGCCGTCCCTGGTGGCCTGGCCTCTCGTTTCCGCCGGCCTGAACACCCTCGTCGCCGTGGACGACGAAGCGGCCAGGCAGGCCGTCCGCGACCTGGCCGCCATCGGCGTCGACGCCGGCGAGACGGGCGCCGCCGCCCTGGCCGGCCTCACTGCGCTGCAGGCTCACGGGCCCGGCATCGCCCCTGGCGCCACCGTTTTGGTCCTGTGCACTGAAGGCCCCACCGACCCGGAGGAATGGCGGCGGACGCTGGGCGTCGAGCAGGGCTGAAGGGCTGCTGCGACCAGAATGGATTTCATTGCGCCCCGTTCATGGGCTGATGCGCTGGCGGCCAAGGCTGCGTACCCCGAGTCCGTCCCCGTCGCCGGTGGCACCGACGTTATGGTCGAGCTGAACTTCAACCGCCTCCGCCCCAGCGCCCTCCTCGACCTCTCCAGGGTCGAGGAGCTCCGGGACTGGCGTCGTGACAACGGGGTGCTGCGGGTGGGGTCCGGGGTCACCTATGCCCGGGTCATCAGCGAGCTCGGGCACCTGCTACCCGCCCTGGCCATTGCCTCCCGGACGGTCGGGTCCCCGCAGATCCGCAACCGGGGCACCGTGGGCGGCAACCTCGGGTCCGCATCGCCTGCCGGCGATGCCCATCCCCCCCTGCTGGCCGGCGGAGCGTCGGTCGAGGTGGCGTCAGTACGGGGAAGCCGGGTAGTGCCGGTGGAAGAGTTCTATACGGGGCCGAAGCGACAGGTGCTGGAGCCCGATGAGCTGATCTCCGCCTTCCTGGTACGGCCGGCGACCGGCCCGCAACAGTTCTGCAAGGTAGGGACGCGCAACGCCATGGTCATCGCGGTGGCGTCGTTCGCCCTGGTGCTGGGCCCACCGGCGCAACGGGTCGGGACCGGCATCGGTTCGGCCGCCCCCACCCCCGTCCGGGCCGGCGCGGCCGAGGAGTTCCTGGAGGGCGAGTTGGCCGCGGGCAACCTGTGGGAGTCGCGACGCCCGCTGCCAGCGCACCTCGTGGCCCATTTCTCCCAACTGGTGGCCTCCGCCGCCGCGCCCATAAGTGACGTCCGCGGCACCGCCAATTACCGCACTCGAGCTCTGGCCGTTATGGCCGGCCGGGCGCTGAGCTGGGCCTGGACCGAGTACCAGGGACGCTGACGGTGCGGTTACGGCTAACGGTCAACTCGCGCCCGTACGAGGTCAGCGACGTCTGGGAGGGTGAGAGCCTCCTCTTCGTCCTGCGGGAACGCCTCGGCCTCTGGGGTTCGAAGAACGCCTGCGAACAGGGCGAGTGTGGTTCGTGCAGCGTGCTCCTCGATGGGGAGCTGGTATGTGCCTGCCTGGTGGGCGCCGGCCAGGCCGACGGCCGCTCGGTCCTGACCGTCGAGGGCCTCGGCGATGGCGACCATCTCGACCGGGTCCAGGAGGCCTACCTGGCCGCCGGGGCGGTGCAATGCGGCTTCTGCACCCCCGGGCTGGTCGTGGCCACTCACGACCTGCTGCGGGCCAACCCGTCGCCGACCGACCCCGAGATCAGGGAAGCTCTGGCCGGCAACCTGTGCCGTTGCACGGGGTACGAGAAGATCCTTGACGCCGTCCGGTTGGCTGCCTCCGCTACGGGTGCCCAATGAACACTGTCTTAGGGCTACCACGGGTTGATGACCGGCTGAAAGGCGGGGTTGGGCTGAAAGGCGGGGTCGGGGCAGACGTGCGCCGGCCCGACGGGCCTTTGAAGGTCTCCGGCCGGTTCGCCTTCTCGTCAGATCTGTGGGCCGAGGACATGATCTGGGGGGCAACTGTGCGCAGCCCGCACCCACGCGCGGTGATCCGCCAGGTCGATGTGTCGGACGCCCTACGCATCCCCGGGACCCGTTGCGTCCTCACCCACGAGGACGTGCCCGGCCGGAAAACGTACGGCCTGGAGGTGGCCGACCAACCCGTCCTGGCCATCGACCAGGTGCGCTACCAGGGCGAACCTATCGCCATAGTGGCGGCCGATGACCCCGAGACCGCCCGCCGGGCTGCGGCCGCCGTCCGCGTCGAGTACACGCCGCTACGGCCCGTCCTCGACCCGGTCCTGGCGTTGAGACCCGACTGTGACCGGGTCCACCCTGACGGCAACGTCGTCCGCCATGTCAAGGTCCGCCGGGGCGACCAATCCGCTTCCGCTGACATCGAGGTCAGCGGGGATTACGAGGTGGGTATGCAAGACCAGGCCTTTTTGGGGCCCGAGTCGGGATTGGCCATCCCCGCTGAGGACGGAGGCGTCGACCTGTATATCGCCACCCAGTGGCTGCACGTCGACCAGGACCAGGTGGCCGCCTCGCTCGCCCTCCCGCCCGACAAGGTCCGGCTTACGCTGTCGGGGGTCGGTGGGGCCTTCGGTGCCCGGGAAGACCTGTCGCTGCAGATCCACCTTTGCCTGCTGGCGCTGCGCACGGGGCGTCCGGTGAAGATGATGTACTCGAGAGAGGAGTCGTTCTTTGGGCACGTGCACCGGCACCCGGCCCGCTTGCGGTACACCCACGGTGCTGACCGCCAGGGCCGCCTGGTGTTCGTAAGAGCGGAGATCATCCTGGACGGCGGGGCCTACATGTCCAGCTCCCGGGCCGTAGTCGCCAACGCTGGCACGTTGGGGGTCGGCCCCTACGACGTCCCGAACGTATCGGTCGATGCCTGGGGCGCCTACACCAATAACCCGCCCTGCGGGGCCATGCGGGGCTTCGGCGCCGTTCAGGCCTGCTTCGCCTACGAATCCCAGATGGACAAGCTGGCGGAAGCCCTCGGTCTCCACCCCGTGGAGGTCCGGGCCCGTAACGCCATGGCCCAAGGTACGGTTATGCCCACTGGCCAGGTCGTCGACCAGCCCGCCCCGGTAGCCGACCTGCTGCGACGGGTGCGGGAAGCTCCGCTGCCGTCACCGGAGCCGCTCGGCCGCCAAGCCGCTCTCGTCGACGGGCCCCGGCCGGTCGCGGCCGCCGGCCGGCCCCGGCGCCAACGGCGGTCGTTTGTGGCCCGGCGGCGTAGCCAACACCACCCATGGCGAGGGGGTGGTGAGGGGCATCGGGTACGCCGTCGGGTTCAAGAACGTCGGGTACTCCGAGGGGTACGACGACTACTCGACGGCCCGGGTGACCCTCAGCTGCGCCGCCGGGCGGCCCATAGCGTCGGTCCACACGGCGGCGTGCGAGGTCGGGCAGGGCGTGGTCGGCATCCAGGCTCAGATCGCCCGCACCGAACTGGCCATCGATCGAGTGGTGGTCGAGACGGCGGACACGCCGGGTCGGCAGCGCCGGGTCGTCCTCGGCCTCTCGCCAGACGTACATGACTGGCGGGGCGGTGCGAGCCGCCTGCGAAGAAGTCCGTGAGGAGGTACTGCGGCGAGCGGCGGCGCAGCTTGATGTCCTGCCGGCGGAGCTCGGCCTCGAAGGAGAGGCGGTGGTCAGCCGGTCCGGCCTCCGGATGGAGCTAGCCGACTTGCTGGCTGACGGCCCCGTAGAGCGCACCGTCGAATGGCGCCACCGTCCCACGGAGCCGATCGACCCTGAGACGGGTCAAGGGAACGCGCACGTGCAGTACTCGTTCGCCGCCCACCGGGCGGTGGTCGACGTCGACACCGAGCTCGGACTGGTGCAGGTGGTGGAGATCGTCACGGCCCAAGACGTGGGAAAAGCGGTCAACCCGGGCGCCGTCCTGGGCCAGGTCCACGGCGGTACCGCGCAGGGACTGGGGCTGGCCTTAATGGAGGAGATCCAGGTCGAGGGCGGCCGCGTCCGCAACCCCTCGTTCACCGACTACCTGATCCCGACCATCCTGGACATGCCGCCGATGCACGTGGACATCCTCGAGTTGGCCGACCCGAGGGCGCCGTACGGGTTGCGGGGAGTAGGTGAGGCGCCCACTATTTCCTCGACGCCAGCCATAGTGGCGGCCGTCCGGGCGGCCACGGGCCAACCCCTTACCCGGGTCCCGCTGCGGCCGGACGACATCATCGGGGCTGACGGCGGGCCGGAGCGGGAAGATCATCGCCGCCCCGGCGTTTAAGGAAATCATGATTAATTGGAGCGAAGTGGCCAGCGCACTGCGGGACCGCCTGGGCCGAATTGGCCTTTGGGTACCAGGTTTCGCCGCGCCGGGCGCGTCCGAAGCGGCCGAACTGGCTGAACGGGCAGAAGCGCTGGGGGTAACGGCGCTGTGGGTAGGAGGCGGTAACGCCGACGCCAGGGCGCTCCAACAGCGAAAGGCGATGCTCGGTGCCACAGACCATCTGGTCGTCGCCACCGGGATAGCCAGCATCTGGGCCTGGGACGCAGACGTCCTGGCCGCTCAAGCGGCGGAGATCGACCGGGCCTACCCCGAGCGGTTCGTGCTTGGTCTGGGTGTGGCCCACGCTCCGTCTGTCCAGGCCATGGGGCTCGAGTACAGCCATCCCGTCGCCACCATGCGGGCCTTCCTCGACGACCTCGACGGCGCTGCGAATGGCTCGGCTCCTGCGACCCGGGTGCTGGCCGCCCTCGGGCCATTGATGCTGGTCTTGGCCCGCGACCGCTCAGCCGGCGCCCACCCGTACCTGGTCACACCGGAGCACAGTTCGACGGCGCGCCGCATCCTGGGGCCGAGCCCGGTACTGGCACCCGAGCAAGCGGTGGTCGTAAACCGCGACCCGGCCGAAGCGCGGCGGGTAGCGAGGGACTACCTGGCCACCTATCTAACCCTGTCGAATTATCTCTCGAACTTCCGGCGCCTGGGCTTCGAAGAAAATGAATTGGCCGGCGGTGGCAGCGACCGGTTGGTCGACGCTTTGGTGGCATGGGGAGACGCCGGAACAGTGGCCAAGCGCGTCCAGGCTCACCTTGACGCCGGCGCCGACCACGTGAACATTCAGCCGCTGAGTGACGGCCGGTCGATTGACCTCGACGGCCTGGGGCAGGTCGTCGAGGCACTGGGTTAGCCGGCGGTCCGGCGGTCCGGCGGCTCGGCGGGAAATTCTCGCCCTTTTACTGCTTAGCGCCCTTCGTCCCCTAGCAACGCCTCGATCTCGCCCCTGGCCTGACGAGCTATCTCGTGAGCCGCCCTCCACCCCGAAGGTGGCGGTCCCAGCGTCTCGCCGAAGCGCACTTCGACAGCATGGCGCCGCGGCAGGCGGGCACCGGGCGGCAACAAGTCCCGCGTACCGAGGACGGCCACCGGCAGCACCGGTTTGCCGGCCTCGCCGGCCACGACGAACGCCCCCAGCTGGAACCGGCGCAGGCCCGGCTCGGGGCTGAGCCCGCCTTCGGGGAAAAAGACGAGCCGGTGGCCGTCCCGGGCCAGGCCGGCCAGCTCGGCCAGGACGGTCCGCACAGACGACCGGTCAGTGCCGTCGTCGACGCGTACGAACGTGGCGCCCAGGCCCCGGAGGAACGGCCCCGTGATCGGGTGCGTGGCCAGGTCGCCGCCGGCCACGAACACAACAGGTTCCGGGAACACTCCTACCAGAGCAAAGGAGTCCAGGATGCTCTCGTGGTTGGCCACGACCACCAACGGCTGGCCTGGCGCCGGCGGCTCGCCCACGGTTTTCAGGGGGATGCGCAGGCAAAAAGAGAGGGCATGTACGGCGGCCCAGGTGGCCCGCCACCTCCAGTAGGGCCTGGGCAGGCTCACGACCAGCAGCCAGCAGGGAGTGGCCACCAGGCCCATGACCCCCCAAGCGGCGGCGCCATAGAGGACCTCGGCCAGACGAGAGGGCCACCGCCGGTTCACTCGTTCACGTTTATCAGGCGAGTGCCTTCTCGGGGGTGTTCCCTTCGGGAGCGGCGACCCCTCCCGGCCACCGGGCCGGCCTGGCCCCTGCTCGCTTCGCCATGCCTGCGGCCCATTTCTCCTTGCCCCGTGGCCGTTTTCGGCACGCTCGGTGGTCAGAGTCATACGCACGATGTCCCCGTCTGTCCCCGTGGACCGAGCCGGCGGCGAAAATCGTCCCTTTTGGGCGCGGTTGCCGCTTATGGGCGCCATTGCTGTCGATTTCCTGCCTTTTTTACGCCCGGGTTCGACTTGCGCGCCCAGAAAGGCGGCCATAGGCGAGAACGCCGGGACGGCCCCGAATTGCGGCCGCTACCGGCCCACTAAACAAGCTCGCGGCCGGCCAGGTCCCTCTTCAGCCGCCCCGGCCCCAGCGCACCATCACCCAGCCCGATTGGCCGGGCCGCGCAACATCGAGCGATAACGGATGTTCTCCCTCATCACCACCCGGTTGAACGCCTCTACCAGCCGGTCGCGGTCACGGTGCAGTTCCGTCGCCGTGATCTCACCGCGGCGGAAGCGCTCGTAACTGAGGTCGAGGGCGGAGTCCAGGGCTGCTTCAAGCTCCCGTAGCCGTTCCAAAGTCGTCTTGAGCCGCTTCGGCGTCTTTGCCGCCGCCTGCAGTACCGACGGGGGGACCGGCCCCGGCTGCACTGGCTGCCCTCGCTCGGCCGGGTCGTGCCTCTCGTCCATGGCGCCCGCCTCCGGCTCCGACACCTGGTCGGCCTCAGGTGCCGGCGCTCGCGGCGGCAGCACTTCCTCGGCCTTCATGTAATAGTCCGCCGCTTTGTTGACCCCCACCGCGGCCAACTGGACCCGCTTCAAGCAAATTTGCTGACATTCCTCTTTCAAGCAGTAGTCGTACCCGAGCTCAACTCGCCGGGGGTCGACCACATCACCACAGTTCCTGCACTGCAAACAGGCCACTCCTAACTGATCAAACTGTTATCCGAGGGGTTAAACAGTCTACGGCGAGCCAGTGTTCCGGCGCTCCGGGCCAGGCCGGAGGTCCCTGACGTACCCCCACCGTCACGCGGAAAGCGGGCTCTACTCGTCAAGCGCCGGGGTCAGGCCTGCCGCTGCCCCACCGGGCGTTCCCGCTGGACGTCACTAGCCGCCTTGTCAGTCCGCAGCCCTTCGAAACGAGGGTGCCGAAGCTTGCCGTCGGTGGTCCACTCCGAGAACACCACCTCGGCTACCAACTCGGGGCGCACCCAGTGGACGCCCCGCTCGGTGATGCGCCCGCGGGTGAAGGTTTGCGTGTCTGTCTCGAGAGCGTCGAGTTGCTGGCGCAGCGACAGCAGCGTTGCGGTGGAGAAGCCGGTGCCCACCTTGCCTGCGTAAACGAGCTGACCGTCGTCGTAATAGCCCACGAGGAGGGCGCCGAGGCCGACCCGGCTGCCGGCCGGTTCGGTAAAGCCGCCGACCACAAACTCCTGCCCAAGCGAGCATTTGAACTTGAGCCAGTCCGGTGACCGACGCGACGCGTATGTCGAGTCAGCCCGCTTGGCCACCAGTCCCTCCCAGCCGTGGGCGCAGGCGAACTGGAAGTAGGCCTCTCCTGACCCGTTTCGGTGCGGCGTAAAGCGCAAGGCGTCCCGGTAGTGCAGGGCTCCTTTCAGCAGCGTCTTCCGGTCCCGGAGGCCAAGAGCAGTGGTGTCGTAAGCCGTCCAGGTAAAGCAAGTCGAATATGTAGTAAAAAACCGGCACGGGGCTGCGCCGGGCCTGCGCCGCGTCAGTGATCCCCAATCGCTGCTGCAGCCGCTCAAAGCTCGTCCGGTTCCCCTCAAATGCCACCACTTCGCCGTCGACGACGACGTCCGCCGTACCCGGCCCCGCCAGACCGTCGACGATCTCGGGATAGGTGTTGTCCAGGTGCTGCTGGCTCCGGGAAAGCAGGCGCACCTCGCCCCCTCGCCGGAACGCGAGGCAGCGCTCGCCATCGAGTTTGCGCTCGAATATCCACGCCGGGTCGGAGAAGTACCGGTCGGTGAGAGTGGCCAGCATCGGCGCCACCCAGTCCGGTGGTGGCGACGCCCGCAACCTCGACCTGGCGTCGCCGCTAAGGCGGTCGAACGGTCCCATCAAACCGGCCTCCCCGGGTTTTCGTTGACCCCGCAAGCCAAGTGCACGTAAGCGAACCGTAGCAGCGGTGCCGGACAGACTGTCCTGATGACCTCAACCCAGCCGAAGTATGTACACGAGTCGGGAAAACTTAGGGCGCCGGCATTGCTGGTCCACGGTGGCGCCGGCACTTTCGAGCGCCTCCACGAAGAGGGGGCCAGAGCACGGCTCGAAGAAGGGATCGCCGCGGCTTTAGCCGTTGGTTGGGGGGTTCTCGATGGGGGCGGAGCGGCCCTGCTGGCGGCCGTCGAAGCGGTGGCCTCGCTGGAAGACAGTGGCCTGTTTAATGCCGGGCGCGGCTCCACCCTGACCAGCGACGGAACACTCGAGACCGACGCCAGCGTCATGGACGGAGCCACGAAAGCGGCCGGTGCTATCTCCGCGGCCACATTTCCCGCTAACCCCGTGAGAGCAGCGCTATTGCTTGCCACTCCAAGGCTTAACCAGACGACGACCGGACCTCCGGCTGCGCCCAACGCCGCCAGCGCCGGCGGGCCGGCGACCAAGCCAATCGGCGCGGGCGGCGGCACGTGGCACGCTATGTTGCTCGCGGGCGCCGGCGCCGACCGTTGGGCCGAGGCCGGGGGCTTGACCTCGATGGTCACCGCCGCGGCGACAGGCGAAAAGGCAGCGGGCGGAAGGGCAGTTGCCGGCCAGCCGGCGGGCGCGGCCTCAGTACCTTCTGAGCGGGACGGCGCGGGAACGGTTGGCGCCGTGGCCCTTGACGGCTGGGGTCACCTGGCGGCGGCCACCTCCACCGGCGGACTGGCGGGCAAACCACCGGGCCGGGTCGGAGACAGCGCCATAATCGGCGCAGGCACATGGGCGGACGACAGGACAGTGGCCGTGTCCGCCACCGGTGTTGGAGAAGCCTTCATTTTGGCCGGCTTCGCCCATCGGGTTGACTGGTCAATTCGCACCGGAGTCGACCTCGACGACGCCATGGCTTCCGCCCTCGACGAGGTCTCGCTGCACAACGGGAGCGGCGGGGCCATCGCACTCACACCGTCTGGACGTTTCGCCGCCATATTCGGTACCCGCGCTATGGCCCGCGGATGGAGGAGCGCCGGCGACCTGGCCGTCCACATATGACGCACATAGCGCCCATGGCACGCCGACGGGCTTAGCTACCCGGCCGCCTCATCTGACCAACCGGTCTCGGCGTACCCGGACAGGGCCTCGAGCAGTGCCCCTTCCCGCAACCCCCATTCACTCACGACAAAATGCTCGACCCGCATTTCCTCAGCGATGGCCTGCAGGATGCACGCGCCCAGGGGCAGGACCGGAGCCCGGCGAGCGGCCATGCCTGGCAACTTGAGGCGCTGGCGGAGGTCGAGCTGGGCCAGCAAGTCGGCCAGCTCGGCGACCTGCGAACACGACAGCTCGACCTGGTTGACTCCCCAACCGGTCGCCCCCGCGTACCTGTGCGTCTTCGCCACCGCCAGCCGGGCCAGAGCGCGGGCCGTCCCCCCGCTCAATACCGCCCGCCTGGCCACCCGTGGGTACTTCGAGAGGTCGAGCCCCGCCTTTTCCAATGCTTCGCGAGCCCGCTCGCGGACCTCCTTGCGCACCTCACGGTCGAGGCGCTCCCGCACCCCTAGCTCACCCTGGAGCCTCGTAGCCCCGACCGGTGCGCTGCTGGCCGCATAGATGTCGTAGCAGTTGCCGACGGCCAGCTCGAAGCTCCCGCCCCCGAGGTCGATGCCCAAGGTCGGGCCCCTCGCCTATGTAGACGCCGGCTCTCTGCCCCACGAAGCAGAGCCGGGCCTCCTGTGGACCGTCGAGCACCCGAATGGGCGCTCCCAGCGCGTGCTCGAGAGACGCCACCACCTCAGAGCCGTTGGCCGCATCGCGGAGGGCGGCGGTGGCCAGCGGCACGACGACGTCGGGACGGGCCCGCTCGAGCGCTCGGCGCAAGGATTTGGCCGCCGTTATCGACGCCTTCACTTTTCCCGAGGAGATCCGGCCCGTCGCCCCTACCTCGAGGCCCAAGTTGAGCGGAGACTGCCTCTTCAGGACGGGCCTCAAGCTGTCATGGAGGCCCTTTTCGCAAACCAATAATTGGAACGAACTACTACCCAGGTCCAATACCGCGCCGCGGGCCACTTGTCTCGACACTACCTGCCCATGGCGGTCCACTCGTGCATTTGGTTATTGGCGGCCAACGGCAAACAGGCTGGTCTTAGTTATATTTCTGGCCCGGCTAAATCCGCCCGGGCGGTTCCCTCGTAAATCCCGGTGACCGAGGGGCCTTTGTCATGGCTCCCTGCTGAGCGGTCGAACACCTCCGGGAGGTCTTCATGCGTCGGCCGTTCAAGGTCCTGGCCACAACCCAGGAATTCGTACCACCCCCATCGACCGAGGTCTCTCGCCGGCGAGTGGCCCGGCTCGTACCGGCACTCGGGACGGCTGCAGCCATGTGTGCCGCACTGGTGGGGGTAGCGGGACCAGCAGCCGCCCTGCCCTCTCCCGCGTTCTTGGCCCGGTTCAACACGGTTACGACCGTCTCGACTACCGTCCCGCCCGTAATTGGTGACGTCAACCCTTATGGCATTGTCAACGTGCCCCAGACCATCGGGCTGCTTACGAGGGGGGACACGCTGGTCAGCAACTTCAATGCCCGTTCCAACCTTCAGGGGACGGGCACCACAATTGTGGAGATTTCTCCCGGTGGCCAACAATCTCTCTTCGCCCACATCAACCCGGATAACCTGCCCGGGCCATGCCCGGGAGGAGTTGGGTTGACGACCGCCTTGACCGTTTTGGCCGGTGGCTTCGTCGTGGTCGGCAGCCTCCCGGTGACCGAGGCCGGGTCGGGCACGCCCGACGCAGGCTGTCTGATCGTCTTGAACAGCGGTGGTGTCCCGGTCGAAACCTGGTCCAGCCCCGAGATAAATGGCCCGTGGGACATGACCGCCCTCCAGTTCCCCCGTTTTGCCGAACTGTTCGTGACCAATGTGCTCAACGGCCTGGTGCCCGGAAGCACCAACGTTGTTAATCAAGGGACCGTTCTACGTATCCTCGTTACCCTCCCGCCGGGTCGCAACCCGATAATGCTGGGTTCGACGATGATAGGCACCGGGTTTGCCGAGCAACTCAATTCGTCGGCACTGGTACTAGGGCCGACAGGCGTGGCCTTAGGGCGAAATGGCGTCCTCTACGTGGCGGACACAGTTAACAGCCGCATCGCCACGATCCCCTTTGCCGCTTTGCGGGTCACCCCGGTAACGGGCGGTGGAGGAACGCTCACCAGCGGTGGGTCCATAAACAGCCCACTGGGGATGACCCTGGCTCCGAACGGGGACATAATCACCGTCAACGGTGGCGACGGCAATGGGGTGGAGACGACCCCTCAGGGCGCCCAGATCGACACCGTCCAGCTCGACCCCGCCGGCATGGGCGGGGACCTGTTCGGGCTGACGATCGCCCCCAATGACCGCGGGGTGCTTTTCGTCGACGACGGTGACAACACATTGAAATTGTTCAGCCACGGCGGCCGGTACGCGCCCTGAGTCAGGGCCCGATAGTTACGGCGACGGCGCGCAGATGAGGGATAAAGTCGCCTTTTTCACCGACAGACAGGCGCTCGAGGCCGAGCCACTGGCGCAACTGGTGAAGCTCGGCCACAGCGGCCTCGGCCAGGAGACCGCTCTCCTGGCCCGGTTCGGCAAAGGCGGCCACGACGAGCAGCGCGCTGGCTTTGCGGTCGGCCTTCAGGTCGAAGCGGGCCACGAGGTTGTCGCGCCATAACATCGGCATCACGTAATAGCCGTGGGCACGGTCGGCGCCGGGTACATAAATCTCGATGCGGTAATGGAAATTGAAAAGACGCTGTGCCCGGGGCCGCGCCCAGATCAGCGAATCAAAAGGAGAAATAAGCGTTGCATCGCGCCGGCGGGGGGAGGCGGCAAGCGCGCCGGGTGCCATATAGGCGGGCTGCGACCAGCCCTCCACTGACACCTTCGCCAGACGTCCGTCGTCCACGAGCTCGCTGACACGAGGGCGAGCCGCGGGCACTCGCATCCAGAAGTAATCGGCCAGGTCGGCCACCGTCGCTACCCCCATGCAACGGGCGGCGAGGGCGATCAGCTCACGTTGGGCATCTTCGGGTGCGGGGGTGGGAAGAGCCAGCACCTCGGCCGGGATGATGCGCTCAGTTAAGTCATATATGCGCTCGAAATTAGCCCCCCGCCACGCGGCCAGGACTCCGTCGCCAAAGAGGAATTCTAGAGCCAGCCGGCCCAGGCTGCGCCGGTCCCACCACTCTCCCGTCCTTCGGCGAGGCTCCGATAACTGGGAGGCGGCCAGCGGGCCTACCTCGGTGACCTCCGCCAAAACGGCCGCCATGTAGTCTGCATGGGCCGCTCGCCAGGCCCGGCGCCGCTCTCTGGCCCCCACGTTGTCGAGCAAGTCCTGGCGCGAGCGTTCCATGCGCCACCGGAACAGGGGCTGCAATTCCACCGGCAATAACGAGGCCGCATGTCCCCAGTACTCGAACCAGTGACCGCCCGGGCCGCTGAGGGCCCGGAGGGCCGCCGGGTCGTAGCTCCCCAAACGACTGAACGGCACCAAGAATTGTGTGCGTTCCAGCACGTTCACGGCGTCCAGCTGGATGGTGCCCAACTGGCCCATGACCTTGCGAAGTTGCTGATCGTCCGGGCCTCTCCCGCGGGGCCTGGGCCGGGGGTTGGTTAAGCCCTGAGCGGCGATGGCCAGGCGTCTGGCCTCCAGGCTGGAGAGTTGAGCAGCGGCGGGCACGGGAACGCAGCGTAGACGGCGAGGCAACTGCAGGCATCATTGCCTCCGCGCGCCCGTTTTGACGACGCCGGCCGGACCGGTTATTTGGCCAGGGTGGGCGCCGTCACGAATTCGACCAGGGCGGGGCCGAGTACGTCTGGGCTGACGTCATGACCCTGCCCGTCGAAACCGAGAAGCTGGGAACCTGGAATAAGTTCCTGAAGTTCTCGGGCCGTCTCGGCCATAAATGGGAGTCCCGCCGTGCCGTACATGACCAACGTCGGAACTCCCACCTCTGCCACCCGCTGTCTCGGGATGGAACCGTCCTGGCCCATGATGCCGGCGTGGTCGTAAGCCAGCGTGGGGGCGACGGCTTCGAGGCCGGCCCAGATCGGCGCGTTGCGCATCCCGTGGATCTGCTCCGAAGAGATCCCGACGTAGCTCATAAATAGGGCGACGGCGTCGCCCCGGCG
Organism: uncultured Acidimicrobiaceae bacterium; assembly: GCA_963749305.1. Taxonomy (GTDB): domain Bacteria; phylum Actinomycetota; class Acidimicrobiia; order Acidimicrobiales; family Palsa-688; genus Fen-671. The sequence goes on along the minus strand of CAVVMN010000002.1, from coordinate 419,365 downwards.
GCCTTCTGATAACGCTTCTGACAGTCCTCCCAGGTACCTGGCAAAAGCATCACGGGCGGCCGGGTCGTCGTTGTAAGGAGCCTCGTACAGCGCCAATTTGTTGATCCTGTGCCCCAATTTGACGGCCGCCTCCAGGGCGAGGCACGCGCCCGACGAGTGACCGTACGCGGACGCGGTCCCGCCGGCTTCATCGATCAGCGCAGCAATATCTTCGATCTCACGCTCAACGGCGTAAGGGAAAGTGTCCGAACTGTCGCCTCTGCCTCTTCGGTCGTAGGTGTAGACCGTAGCGTGAGGGGCGAGCAGGCGTACCAGCTGAGCTTTACTCCCGGACGAACGGGTAGTCAAAGCGCCGTCGACTATTACCAGGGCCGGTCCGTCGCCCGCTGTTTCGTAAGCGATGATCGTCCCGTCTTTTGACTTTAGCTCTTTCATTTATCTCCTCCGAGGATGGTATTTTCTTGTCGTATGTAGGTTTCAGAAATCGCCACTTGACGGGTGGACCGCTGCCAAATAAGCGGCGAACCGGTCAAGGGAGGTCAAGAAACCGGCCTGAGCTGAATCGTCAAGGAACGCCTCGGGGACGTTCGCCTGATGGATCAAGACCTCCGTCCGGTCCTCGCCGAGCGGCACGAACGTGATCGTCACAGTCATCCCAGTTTGAAGCTCCTTCCATACCAGCCGCTCGGGCTCGGCCACCTCCAGGTAGACGGCCCGGGTGGCATAGCGGCTCCCGTCGGCATCGTTGACCATGACGGTCTCGAAAAGGCCACCAGGACGTAGGTCGACCTTGATTTCCCCCAGCGGCGCGGTCACCCCCTTTGGCCCCAAAAATGAGCCAGGTGTTCGGGCTCCGTCATGCAGCGGAAGACGAGATCCCTCGGCGCTTCGAAAACGCGGACGAAACGCAGTTCGGGGCGGGCATCTACTTCGTCGGTCATTGCGGTGTTTTGTCTTTCTTGTTCTTCGGCGGCGTACGCTGAATAGCATGGAGGTGCTCGTCCAACTGGTCGAAGCGCTCGGTCCAGAGCCTGCGGCTCTCCTCTATCCAGTCAGCGGCAGCATCAAGCGCGCCGACCTCCAGGTGGCAGGGTCTGAACTGAGCAAGGCGACCGCGTGAGATCAGCCCGCAGCGCTCCAGCACCTTAAGGTGCTTGGAAATGCCGGGAAGACTGACATCGAACGGTGCAGCCAGCTCATTTACCGTGGCGTCACCGTTGGCCAGGCGGCTCAAGATCGCCCGGCGGGTAGGGTCGGCCAGTGCGGCGAACGTCGCATCGAGGCGGTCTTCGACGATCGTCATCGGTCCGCACCGCCCCCTCCGCAGCGGGCACGCCCGAACGCGGGCGGGGCTGCGGCGGGCGCAGTTGTTGGGGCCTGGCTGGGCTGGCCCGAGCTAGAGACCAGATGCTCCGGTGGTCTGGCCCAGGTATCGGTAGGCATTCTTGTATTTTACCTTTGGGTTAGTTAGCTGTCAAGTTAAATAAGCCTGCTCGGGCGGGCTGTCCCGCCGGACGCGTTGGCCCATGGCGGGGTTACACTTAATGACGAAGATCAGGAGGTTGGACATGGACGACGATTTCGAGAGCCGGGCCAAGCAAGCCGCCGGCACTGCCGGCACGTTTGCAGGTGCCATGTCGGGAGCCCGTCTGTTTGGCGCTTTTGTCCCGGTCCCCTTCGTCGGGCCAGTGGTAGGCGCCGTGGTTGGAGGCGTACTGGGCGGTGAGCTAGGGCGCCGGCTCGGCAAGGCAGTGGTCGAAGGCGGCAATGCTTTCTTCAAGACGCTGATTTCCCCGACGTCCTGATCGCCTCGCCGCGAGGAGGGCCCTCGCTCAGCCAGCTCTCTAACGCGGTTGTACCGCTAGCGGGTGGCGCCCTGTCCTTTGTCTGGACCTAATTGGACGTTTGACGGACCGTTCGGTTACACGACGGCTTTAATAGCGCCCTCGAGAGGCCGGCACGTCTGTTCGGCGGCAGAAAACTTCGTCGCTCGTCCACCGCGGGCGTAACTCTTTTCGGCTTTGGACGTCAATTACGCCAACGCACCAAGCTCGAAAGGAGACATAAGTGATCAGGGACATGGCCCGCAGGGCCTTCGCCATAAACCGTAACGAACTTGCTGACCACTCCTCATCGGAGCCGGCCTCAAGGGAGCCAGCCTCACGGGAGCCGGCCTCAATAGGACGGGCTCCGTCATTCAGGAGAAGCATTTCCAAGCGCCTGGCGGTCGGTGCGCTCATAAGCACCGCTCTTTTAGGGGGAATACCCGCCGTCGCTCAGGCCAGCCCGGCGGCCGCAACCATGACGATCAGCTCCGATACTTTCCCCAGCGGCGCCAGCGTGCCGGGCGGGTTATCCGGCACCGTGGCGGTCACGGGCGGTTCTTCGGTCGCCCTGACAGCGCCCGAATACCTGTACCAGCTGTCGAACCCGCCGGGGACGTGGGGGACGGTGTACGAGTTCATGTTCTGGGACGTCAACTCGACGCTGATCAACACGGCGAGTGCTGACTTCAGGGCACCGGCGGGAGGCAGCTCGTTCACCGCTTCAGCCTGGTACCTACCCGTTTGCGTGGTGTCGTCCTCCTGCTCAAGTGGTGGGCCCACATCGGTAACAACGTGGGCCTTCTCGCTCACGGACGACAAGGTGCTTCCGGGTACGCCCATCAGCTCCGTGAGCCCGTCCTCCGCTTGGGTACCTCCGAGCACATCGGTGTCGACAGCCAGCGCGGTAAAGATCGACGCCCTGCCGTTCCTCGGCGCCCACACGAAGTTCTTCGGCACCCCGTTCCAGTCGTGGTTCGTCTTCGGCGGAGGCGGCTCGACGGTCAGCGGAAATAGCGTCCAGGTGCCGGCGGGTGAGTCACCCTACGCGATCGCGTTCTACAGCCAGTACTCGTTCCATATTCCGCCCATCCCTTGCCCTGGCTACCCCCACTGCGTTTAGGCGAAACAGGCCGACGGTAGTCGACCCCCGCCAAAAGCCCACTAAAAAAGGCCGATGCCCTCGTCCCTGAGCCGTCAGGGGCGAGGGCATCACTATCTTGACGCCGGCGGGCCTACGGCCTCAGGGCCACCGCCGCCTCTGGCGTAGCCACATGGAAACTGAAGCTCTCCTCGAGGTATAAGCGCACCACTTCACTGTCGTGGGAGTCGTAACCTATGGACAAGTCCTCGCCAGAATCGAGGATGAAATCGCCGCCGCGCAAGCTGACGACAACGGCACCATCCACTCCCGGCGCCCAGACAATGGGCCCATCGAGGATCTTGCGGAGGTGTTCGAGCAATGGGTAGCCGCCGTGTTCGGTCGTCTCCACTACCCGGCGGTACTGGTCCCGGCCCAGCGCCAGCCCGTACGGCCCGCTGACCCCGTTCCCGAGGAGCGAATCGATGGCGTTTGCTACGTGACGCGGGTACCCGCTGGGAGCCTCGCCCAGTCTTGACGGCTCGTAAGGCGACGCTTCGACAATCCCCGTAATGACGTCCTGCCAACCATGGAATACGGCCACGTTCTCCGTTATGGCCATTTGGTGGGCGGCATTGTCGAGCGGGCCCAGATCCGTGTCGTCGGCGCCCCTGTCAACGTCCCGGAGTTGCTCCCGAGACAGTTCAAAGTCTGCTCGAACCTCGACAAGAGGCAAGACCTGGCGCTGAAACCCGATGACCCCCTCGCTCGGCCCGATGCCGAGCGCGGTTATGCGACCGAGGTTCGTGGCCGAGTACTCCCAGCCGTGAGGGCCGGAGAAGTCGACCAGCCTGCGGGCGGCCAGGGCGGGGAGCGAGCGCTGTCGCGCTTCGTCGTCGAGGAGCTTCCACGCCGCGTCTGTGACGGGTGCATGCGTACGGAGGAGGTGGTTCACTTCGTAGCTCCTTTCAGGCTGCCGATCCCGAGCGACCCGTCCTCACAACCTGTCGCCGGCGCCTCGGCCATCGAGCTAGACGACATTTCCCCGCGAGCGGGCGGGTCGTCGAGGAAATCTGCGGTTGGCACGAAGTACAGGTTGCCGGTCACGGCCGTCGAGAAGTCCAGTATCCGGTCGGTATTGCCAGGCGGCTGGCCGATAAACATGTTCTTCAACATCTGCTCGATGACGTCGGGACTGCGGGCATAGGCTATGTAATAAGTCCCGAACTCCTCTGCCCCTACGCTGCCGAAGGGCATATTAAAGCGAAGGATCTGGCGCTGTTCGCCACTCTCGTCGATGATCGTGTTGAGAGCGACGTGTGAATTGGCCGGTTTCACGTCGTCCGCCATTTCTATGTCCTCGAGTTTCGAACGCCCTATGGCCCGCTCCTGCTCCTCGACGGGCAGGGCATCCCAGCTTTTGAGGTCGTGGACGTACTTCTGGACGATGACATAGCTGCCATTGGCGAATGCGGGGTCCTCGTCGCCTATCAGCGCGGCGGCGGCCGCCGTCGCGCCGGCCGGGTTCTCGGTGCCGTCCACGAAGCCAAGCAGGTCCCGCTCGTCGAAAAACTTGAAGCCGTGCACCTCGTCGACCACCTGGCCAAAGCCCCTCAGCCGGTCCAGCAAACGCTCGGCCAACTCGAAGCAGAGGTCAAAGCGGTGGGCGCGGAAGTGCAACAGGAGGTCGCCGCCGGTGGCCACCGCCCTGTGCCGGGGGCCGTTCAACTCCACGAACGGGTGCAGGCCGGCCGGGCGGGGTGAGCCGAACACGCGCTCCCACAGCGACGAGCCGAGCCCCACGATGCAGCAAAGTCCTCCGTTCGAGCTGCGAAAACCGACCGACCGGACCAACCCCGAGACATCCGAGAGCACGTCGCGGAGATCGTCCTCATATCCCGGGCTTATGGTCAGCACCAGGAACATGGCCGCCTCTGTCAGGGGTGAAAGGATGGCTTGAGGTTCGGCACCACCGTTCTCAACCATGTCACCTCCTCGTAGATGCCGTCACTCCACCATCGGGCCACATCGCACAGTAGCTAAACGAGCGCGGCTTCGTCGCCCTCGAGCGGGCAGACAGTTGGCCCGTATGCGTTCAGACTGAGATCTCGCCCAGGGCCTCTTGGCCGGCCTGCAGCTGGCGACGGAAGGCACTGACCATGAGCTCGGTCAGCTCCTCGACTGAGGTGTCCGCCACGCGAGTGTCCACGGTGACCTTGCCCTGCTGGATCACGTTGAGCCTGTCACAGAGGGCGAACAGGTGGGCGTAGTTGTGGTCGATCACGATCATTGAGACACCCTGTTCAGAAAGGTCCTTCACCAGTTCCATGATCAACGCGGACTCCTTGGCGCCCATCGCCGCCAGGGGCTCGTCCAAGAGGAGGATCTTGGCGTCCATGCGCGTGGCGCGAGCCACCGCTACCGCTTGGCGTTGTCCTCCCGAAAGCATCTCGACCTCCTGGTCGAGGTCGGGCATGTTGACCTTGATGTTGTCGAGGTACTGCCGAGCCAGATGGCGCATGCGCCGCCGGGACAGGACGCCCACCTTGCCGAGGGTGGTCAGCTCACGGTTGAGGAAGAGGTTTTCGTACACGGTCAGCTGGGGGACGAGCGCCAGGTCCTGGTATACAGTCTCGATGCCCACGAGCGCGGGCGTCCTTTACCGAGTGGAAATCGACCTCTTGTCCCTCGACGAAGATCCGGCCCTCGTCCTGCCGTTGGAACCCGCACAGGATCTTGACGAAGGTGCTCTTGCCGGCCCCGTTGTCGCCGACCAGGCCGAGGACTTCGCCCCGGTTGAGGTGCATGTCGATCCCTCGCAGCGCCACTACGGCACCGAAGCGCTTGGTTATGCCTTCGGCGCGAAGGACCATATCCGGTTGAGCGGCGCCGGCTGGGCCTGCGCCCGGGACGTCGGTGGCTCCGGTAGTGCCGGTGCCGTCGGGCACGTCGGGTAGAGAGGCCGGGGTGCTCATCGCCGGTACTTGAGCGCGATCCGGCTGAGCTGGACGTTCAGGATCATCAATGCCAAGATTATGAGCCCTTCGAACAGGTAGAACCAGTTGGCGCTGACGCCGGTCAAGTTGAGCCCGTCCTCCACGATGCTGAGGAACAGGGCCCCGACGAAGGTCCCCAGCACCGTTCCTCGTCCTCCGGTGAGGGCTGTTCCGCCGATGACGGCGGCCACAATCGGCGCCAGCACGATGTTGAGGCCATAGTCGCCCGGGTCCATGCTCACGAACCTGATCAGGTCCAGGATCCCGATGAAGCCTGACGCCGTGGCGATGATTATGAAGCACCAGACCTTGACCCACGCCACGCGTATACCGGCCTCAGCCGCAGCGAGGCTGTTGCCCCCGGTAGCCGTGACGTGCAAGCCAAAGCGGGTCTGTTTAAGGAGGAACCAGATCGCCAGCATGATGGCGACGCCCCAAAGCAGGTCGGCCCAGGCCCCGGCGCCGAATATCTTGGCGAAGGTACCCGATCCCGGCATTTCTTCCTGGGTGTAGCTCGAGACGACCAGCACTACGCCGTACAGGACAAACTGCATCCCCAGCGTGACGATCAGCGACGGCACCCGCGAGCCGGACCGTGATGAGACCGTTGATCAAGCCGATGCAAGCGCAGAGGGACAAGCTGATGACGATGCCGAGACCTACGGGCACGCCCGCATGCCAGAACCAGTAGACAAACCATGGCGCGGTCAGGTACACCTGCCCGGCCGAGAGGTCTATCTCGCCCAGCACCAGCATGAGGGTCTCGCCGGCCCCTATCACCAGGATCGGCCCCATGTACTGCGTAGTGGTGGTGATATTGGCGACCTGGAAGATGGCCGAGGTGCGCAGCGAGAAGTAGATGATGGCCAGGACAGTGACGGCTATCACCGGCGTCTCCCGGCGGCGGGCGAGGTACTTCAGTACTGAGGCGGTTACCCCCCGCCCCCCTTCAGCAGGCGAGGCGGGGGGGACAGGCGAACGGTCGCCCGAGGTGGTGACTGTCGCCTGCGCCACGAACTAGAAACTTATCTTGGACGGAGGCCCGAAGGCGGTCTCAGCCGAGCCGCTGCCTTCATAGCGCGTGGCGTGCGGACAAGTAGGCTCCCGCGGTGGACGGGGAGTCACGTAACCGAGGCCGGTGTCGGTGTTGCAGGGCTTCATCAACCCGGCCGAGATGTTGTACAGGAACAGCTGAATAGTGGGCACGAAGCCCTGGAGATAGGCCTGCTGGTCGATCGAGAAGAGCAGAGCTCCCTTTTGCACCTGCTGGAGGACCGGGATACCGACGTCCCAACCAGACCCACCGACCTTGCCTTTCAGGTTGTACTTGCCGATGATGGTGGCGGCGGCAATCGAGTCACCCGAGTCGACGCAGTACATGAACTTCACGTCCTTGTTGCCCAGGTACCACTGCTCGAGCAGCGGCTCCTCTTGCGGCCTGCGTGGCGCTGGTGCCGATTTCCTTAAAGTCTGTACCCGGCCTTCTGGAAGATGGGCTTCGCTCCGTCTATCCGGGGCTGGATGTTACCGGTGCCCGGGGTGGCTATGATCACCGGCGACCAGGTCGCCCTTGCTGACAGCGCCGGAAGCGACGATCCGGTTGGCGGCAGCGGCACCCGCGGTGAGGTTGTTCTGGCCCATGTAGGCCATCCTGTTGTTGCCGGCCTCGTCGGCGTTGTAGCAGATCGACCGGTATGCCCTTAGAAAGGGCGTTGTCGATCGGCGTGTTGAAGGCGACCGGGTCGATCAGGGCCATAGCGATGCCGTTGACGTTGGCGGCGATGGCGTGTTCATGGCCGTGACCATGTCAGTGGCGAGGGAGTCTGTTGGAACCGGTCCACTGCGGGCGAAGGTATGCCGAGGATCGTGGCCGCATCCTTGATGCCGTAGATCGTGGCCGTGAAGAAGGTGTTCGTCGTCACGTGGTTGACGAACGTGAACTTGTACTTCGGGTGGCTGGCGAACAGCGGGTGGTTCTCGTCAGCGAAAGTCTGAGCCGCGGCGCCTCTTTCGCTGAGGACATCGACCAAACCCCCCAAGAACGGCACGGAGGCCGCAGCCACACCGGCATTACGCAAGAACCGCCTACGGGATTGTTCGTATTGTTTCGGGTCTGTTTCAATTGGTCTTTGGGCCATTTACAAATTACCTTTCACTAAGGCTGCCCTCGCAACGGCAGCGGTTGTGGTAGTGGTCAGGGCTACGGCGCTGGCTAGCGGCTTCGAAATGACATCCAGTAGAGCTCACCGAACGATAGGCATCGGGTGGTGGCAGGGCAAAAGCACGCCGATTATCGAGGGATCTCAGATAAAGGGCCAGGTGCACTTTTCCGAGATCCCGTTCTGGAACGGGCAAAACAAAACAAAGTGCCCGTCCTCGACGTGATTTCGAAGCTCCAGAGCGGAGCCACCCACGCGCCGCAAAAACGTTCCGGTGAAGCAAGTCGAAGGGACGAAGTAGCGCATGCCTTGGCGGTTCCCGGCAGTACAACTCCTGGCAGTACATCGCAATGGTACGGCCACTGGAATGACGGCAGAGCAAAGCCCTGGCGGACGCGCGCCGGGTCACAGGTGGCGCGTCTCGATTACGCGAGGTTCGGCCCTCTAGCTTGCAAAGCGCAGGCTTCCTTAGCTGTCCTTCACCCCTCCTTACTTGCGCCTAACAGTTGATGATGCTGGGCCTCAGCGCACACCGCTAGGGTATTTCGTCCCAAATAAACTAGGTGGGCTCTGAGCCCGAGTCAAGGTCCTTTGAAAGTTTCGGATGTGTAAGCGCAACAACCTATGGTAGCGACCTCAGCCTGGCCCGTTCAGGTCCTTGCCACCAGCCCGTCGGGACCTCATGGCCATCTCGTAGCCGAAAGGACCACGGCGGCCGTCTGCCCCGAGTGAAGAGAGCGCACGCAGGCTTCCGTTACTGCTGTAGCGGCGTAGCCGTCGAAGGCGTCGGGGCCGGAAATCACTCCCTCGTGGACGCCCTTGACCCATTGCTGGACCTCGTCTCGGTAGGCTTGGCCGAACCGACCTTTCCAGTCCAGAGGTACCGGCTCCCCGTGCGACCACGTGTGGTGAGCGCGCCGGTTGAGGGCAGCTCCAGCGATGCTGTCCCGAGTGACCCGACGACCTCGCAACGCACGTCGTAACCGTATTGGCAATTTACGAAAATTTCGATGTCAACCACTGCACCTGAGGCGGTCTCGAGCGTGACTAACTGGGGGTCGTGCAGGCCTGCGGGCGCTAATGGGCTGCTGCGCCCGGCGAGCACACGGGCCGCCACCAGTTCGTCTGAGGACAGCCAGCGGGCGGCGTCGATCTCGTGGACGACTGAGTCAGTGAGAAGCATTTCGCTCGTGAACAAGGGCGGAGATTGAGCGTTGCGGTGGATGCAATGTGCCAACAAGACGTCGCCTATGCTCCCATCGTCGATCGCCCGTTTGAGGCGCAGGTACCCTTCGTCGTAACGACGCATGAACCCGACCTGGACGAAATGGGCTCCCGCAGCCGATTCGGCTTCGATTATCTGCAGGCACTCCTCGGAGGATGATGCCAGCGGCTTTTCACAGAACACCTGCTTTCGAGCCGCGATGCAAGCGATGTTGAGTTGAGCGTGCACCGGGCTGGGAGCCGCGATGAGGACTGCGTCTACAGAGACGTCGTCGATTAGGTCTTGCGCGCTTTTGTGCGCCACCGCCCCCACGTCGGCCGCCAGCGCCGCTGCTCTGTCGGTATCGACATCGAACACGGCCTGCACTCGGGCGCCCGCTATTTGTGCGGACAATCGACGGACGTGGTCGGCACCGATCTCGCCGGTACCGATAACCCCAATATTCAGGTCCACGACGTTCTTCCCTCGCTCATCACTCGCTACGGCTCCTCTCGTGGGCAAGGACCGGTCCTGGTCGTGGACACCCTATACCGCGCCGAAAGAGACTGCCTCTGGCGCCACGAAGCGAAATCTCCCTACTACCGCGGCCAGTGACACGACAGGGCGGGGGTGCGGCCGTTCAATTGCTCCCGATGATATTGCGACGTATGAATTCCTTTGAGACAGGAACTTTTCACCCAAATGAAGGGCGTGTCGCCGTTTTGTCGTCGCCTTGTTCATGTAAGTCATCTTTTTGTCCTCGTCACCGGACGAAGAGGGCTTTTTACATTGTGGACATAAATCTACGATGTGGTCACCCCGCGTCCCGACGCGTTAGGATCAGGAGGGATGGACCACCCCCGGGTGAAAGTACTGGGCAAGGCAGCGAGGCTGCTGAAGCTCCTGGCCGACAACCCGGGTCCACCGTGCCGGCGCTGGCTGTGCTTTTGGCAGAACCTCGGCCTACGGTCTACAGGCTGGTCCAGGACCTTGCCCTGCTCGACTATGTTGAGGAGGGGCCGAGGCCCGGGACGTACCGCCTCGGGTTAGAGCTGTTCCGTCTTGGTTCGCTGGTGGCCTTGCGTTTCGACGCCCGGGAGACAGCCGCCCCCGTGATAAACGAGATCCACAAAGCCCTTGAAGAGACGGTGTACCTGGTCATCCGCCGCGGCCACGAAGCAGTGTGCATCGAGCGGGTGGAAGGGCTACGCATTAGTTCCATGGCTTTACAGCTGGGGGGTTCGTTGCCCCTTCACCTGGGTGCCGGGCCCCGGGTCCTGCTCGCCTACCAGCCCCGCAAGTTCTGGGACGGGTACTTCGCGGCGGTGAACCTGGATCCCCTTACGCCGCGCACGCCGACGACCAAGACCGGCAACGTCGCGCTCCTGGAAGAAGCCCGTTACCACGGGTACGCCATCAGCGACGAGGATGTGACCATCGGCATCGCCTCCGTTGGAGCACCGATCTTCGACCACACGGGGCAGGTCCAAGCGGCGATATCCGTGGGGGGCCTTCGCGCCGCCGTCCTCGGAGACGGCGGGGGCGAGCGCGCCGTACAGCTCGTTACCGAAGGAGCAGCGGAGATCTCCCGAAAGATGGGCTACGTACCATGAACAACGGCGGTCGCGGCGGGCACCCATGGGGCCTGCCCGGAGAGGAGACGACAATGGCGCTAGCCAGCAAGCAGAGCGAGTTCAAGAGCCCGCTGTACCAGATGACACAAACGACTCCCACTTGCCTGTGGAACGACTCGGCCTCGGAGGCTGAGCTCACCTACGCCCTCGACAACGGCGCCGTGGGGGCCACTTGCAACCCGGTCATCGCTCTGACGGTGGTACGCCAGGAGATCTCACCGATGGCTACCCCGGCTCCAGGAGCTGGTCGCCGAGAACCCGACGGCGGGGGAAGACGAGGTGGGGTGGCTGCTGGTCGAAGAAGTTTCGAAGAGTGCCGCCCGGTTGCTCGTCCCTGTTTTCGATCAAGCCAAGGGGCGTAATGGACGGTTATCTGTCCAGACCGACCCTCGTTATTACCGCGACACAGAAGCCATTTTGGCCCAGGCCGCCCATTTCAACGAGCTGGCTGACAACATTATCGTGAAGATCCCCGCTACGGCTGCGGGTATCCCGGCCATTGAAGAAGCCACCTACGCGGGCATCAGTATCAATGCCACGGTAAGTTTCAGCCTTTCTCAGGCGCTCCTGGTGGCGGAGGCGGTCGAGAGAGGTTTGCGCCGACGCGAAGCAGAAGGCAAAGACGTCCTGTCCATGGGCCCGGTATGCACTCTCATGGTCGGTCGCCTGGACGACTGGCTGAAGGTCGTGGCTGATAAGGAAGGTGTCCTTACGGACCCAGGCCACCTCGAGTGGGCTGGTGTAGCGGTGTTCAAGAAGGCCTACCAGATCTTCACCGAACGTGGCTACCGCACTCGTCTGCTGTCGGCCGCGTTCCGGAACCACTACCACTGGAGCGAGCTGATCGGCGGCGACGTCGTCATCTCGCCACCTCACCAGTGGCAGGTCCGGATCAACGCCAGCGACATCCCGGTCGAGCCCCGCATCGACCGCCCGGTGAGCGCAGTCATCGTCGACGACCTGCTCAGGCGTTTCCCCGAGTTCCGCAAGGCGTACGAGGAAGACGGCCTGTCGCTGGGCGAGCTCGACTCCTACGGCCCGACCCGGCGCACGCTGCGCCAGTTCATTACGGCCTGTGCCGACCTGGCCAGCCTGGTGCGTGACGTGATGACACCAGACCCGGGCACATTGCTGAACAACTAGAGGCCGGGACAGCATGGCGGGAGGACCAGCGCCAACGATCCGGGTCACCGTGCCGGGTGGGGCTGCGGCCCACACCTGGCTGACTGACCAGGACTGTGACCTGGACGAGTTTCGGGCGCTGGTCGAACGCACCACCGACCTCGCGGGTTACCCGAGACGCGCGAGCCGTCGAGAGCAACGTCCTCGTCTACGACGCCAGACACTTACGCGAGAGCACGAGGACCGATGAGGACCGGCTAGCCGTGCAAGCAGAACTGGCACGTGCCTTGCTCGACGGCCCCGGCGTGGTCCTTTTCGAGGGAGCCTTCGACCCTGCAGTGGTGGACCGGGCCACGGCCATCTTCACCGACTTGATCGACGAAGAAATGGCAGCCGGCACGAGCCGGGGCGACCACTTCGCTAAGCCGGGGACGAACGCCCGCCTTTGGGACTCGTTGAGCAAGCTGGCGGGCCGCGACGCCGACGTGTTCGTCGACTACTTCGCCAATGATGTCCTGGCCCTTATCTCAGTCGCCTGGCTCGGCCCCGGCTACCAGGTCACCTCGCAGGTAAACCTGGTAAACCCGGGAGGGGTGGCCCAGTCCGTTCATCGCGACTACCACCTGGGCTTCATGTCCAGCGAACAGGCCGCCCGTTACCCGGCCCACGTGCACCAGTTGTCGCCGGCGCTCACCTTGCAGGGCGCGGTTGCTCACTCAGATATGCCGGTGGAAAGCGGGCCGACCCTTTATGTCCCGTATTCGCAGAAATACCCTGCCGGCTATCTCGCCTGGCGCTTGCCCAAATTCTGCGAGTACGGCGAAAAACACCATGTCCAGTTGCCATTAGCCAAGGGTGACGCTGCCTTTTTCAACCCTGCCCTTTTCCATGCGGCCGGGCACAACCGGTCATCGGACATTCACCGAATGGCCAACTTGTTACAAATTTCTTCGGCCTTCGGACGGGCGATGGAGAGCGTCGACCGCGGTGCACTGGTCAACGTCGTCTACCCGGCGCTTTTGCGGCGCAAACGGGCCGGCGCCGAGGACGAATGGATCCGCAACGCGGTGGCCGCCTGCGCGGAAGGGTACGCGTTCCCCACGAACCTCGATCTGGATGCCCCCGTCGAGGGCCTGGCCCCGCCGGCGCCTGCCGATATTGTCCTGCGTGCGCTGGCGGAGGACCGCGAGCCAGAGGCGTTGCGCCAGGAACTGCGGGCCGCCGCCGAGCGCCGGCAAAGCTGAGCACCGGCGAAGCGGAGCGGCGGCAAAGCTGAGCACCGGCGAAGCGGAGCGGCGGCAAAGCTGAGCACCGGCGAAGCGGAGCGGCGGCAAAGCTGAGCACCGGCGAAGCGGAGCGGCGGCAAAGCTGAGCGCCGGCGAAGCGGAGCGGCGGCAAAGCTGAGCACCGGCGAAGCCGAGCGCAAAGCTGAGCGCCGCAGCGGTGTCGTCGGCGGTTCGGTTGGCTTTTGGGTGCAGAATGTCCATCTGGGCGCCATCGAAGTCGAAAATCGACAGGGATCGCGCCCAAAAACCGGTAGCGCGCCCAGAACCGACTAGAGCGCCGAGAAAATCATCGAGCGCCGGCAGATACCGGGCTTAGACCTGGGCCGAGCTGAGGACCTGGCCTCCGAACGTCACCACCTGCACAGCGGCGACGTCATTGGGCGCGACAAGCGCAGAGCCGCTCACCCTCTCGCCTCCGGGCGGCGACGTGTACGGCGCCAGCCAGCTACCTGCGATCACTCGGTGCCCCTGCTTGTCGACCACCATCAGATAGCACTGGGCGTGGCCCGGGACCCCGGTGAAAGCGCCGGCTAACCTAACCCACCCTTTGTCAGGAGTGATGACGACGGTCATGTGCACCCCGTTGGCGGGATTACTGGCGGCTACCTTGACGCTGCCGGCGGGGACAGCGAGCGGCGCCGGGCCGCTGGCCGAGTTGAGGCCGATAAGTAGCCCGCCGGCCAGCGCCACCAGGACCAGCAATACTGCAGCCGCCACTGACCAAACCGGCGGCCGCCGGCGTTCGGAGCGGGCGCGGCGGATGGTGCGGGCCAGGAGGAGGTCCCCTCCCTCTGGCGGCCCATCGAGAAAGGCTTCGGCCGGGACATGCTCGAGCCGAGCTCGGAGCGACTCGAGCTCATGCAGCTCTTCGCGGCACCCGGGGCAATTGGACAGGTGCTCGCTGACCTGATGCTGCTCGTCTTCGTCCAGGGCGGCGAGACTGTACAGCCCAAGGAGGTCGTTGGGGTGCTCGCTCATCACGCCGACTCCTTTTCACCGGGCGTGGCTGAGGCCATAATGCCACGTAGAGACTGCAAACCGTAGTAGGCCCTTGACTTGACGGTCCCCGGCGGGACGCTCAGGCGCTCTGCCGCCTCGGCCACGCTGCTCCCCCGCCAGTAGAGCTCGACCAGGACTTTGCGGTGCTCCGGTGACAGCTGGTCGATGGCGCCAAGGATGGCGATGCTGTCGACTACGTCCTCGGGCCGGTCCGGGGCCACCGTCGGGCTGGTGGGGTTCTCGCGTACTTCCGGTGGCCGAGCCGAACGGGCCCGTGCCCGGTCGACGACGATGTTCCGGGCCACGGTAAGCAGCCACCCCCGCACCGACCCCTGGCCGTTGACGAGCACCTCTGGGTGCTTCCAGGCTCGTAGGAGTGTTTCTTGGACCACGTCTTCGGCTTCGTTCCGGTCGTTCGTCAAGCGCGTGGCGTAGGCCAAGAGGCTTCGCCCGTGCTCGTAGTAGAGCGCGGTTATGAGCTCCTCGGGGCCACCTGCGTCTCCGCGGGTAGCTCGGCGCATCCGTAAGCTCAAGCGGCTCCTCCCGTGACCGGGCGATCTCTTCACTCCTCTGCGTACCAGAATCTGCGACCGCGCTCGCTCCTTCGACAGCGGTGTCGGGGCGCGGCGCCGGCCCCCGCTCGCGGTGAGCGGCGGTCCGGCGCCAGGTGGCTAAGTCTGTGGTCACGTTCATTGGGGGTGGGACCTCTTGGGCACGCTTCTGAATGACAACACGGGCCCGGAGGCCAGGAGGTTCACCGGAGCCGCCATTTCTCCTGTGGTCCTTACCTCTTCCGCCCGGAGCCCCAGGGGTCATTGGACGTCACGGTGTGGCCCGGTGCTGACGCTGAAGCGAGTACCGAGCTCGGCTGGGTAAGGAATTTTTGGCTGAATTGCTGGCCTTTTTTGGCGCTCGGCGATTTTTTTCGAAATCGGTTGAACCGGTGGCAGATGTCCCACGTGTCAATGGCTCGTGGTGCTTAGCGGCACCGCACCCAAACACCCCACCCCACCCCAAAGGAGACAACGATGTCCCGCAAATGGATGGTGGCGGCCGCCCTCGCCGCCGCCGGCGCCATGGCCCCCACCGCCCCGGCGCTCGCCGCTGGGCACTCTGACCAGGCCTTCGTGGCCGCCCCCGGCCAGGCTGGGGTAGCCTCAGCGCTGCAAGTCCCAGCAGGCAATCACCTCGTGGTGAGCCTGCACGTGATCCAGGGCGTCCAGGTCTATGACTGCACCAAGGGCGCCTGGGCCCTCCAGGAGCCCGACGCTGACATGGGCGTTACCTCTCGCCCCATCGTGCTGTACACGGCTGGGCCCGAGTGGGTCTCGACCGTGGATGGCAGCGCCGTGTGGGGCATGCCCGTGGCCAGTGCCAACCGCACCGGCACCATCCCCGAACTGCTTGTCAAAGCGGTGAAAAACCGGGGCCAGGGCCTGTTCGGCTCGGTCGACTACATCCAGCGCCTGGACACCTATGGCGGCCTGCCCCCTGCCGGGACCTGCCCCGCCGGCGCCATCACCGCCTCGCAGTACCTGGCCACCGAGGACTTCTGGGCACCGGGCGCCGGGGCTTAAGCCGGTCTGGCACCGTCACCGCCAGCGCACCAAACCCCTCAGCAACTCCAACACCCGTCTCAACACACCCACCCTCTACAAGCCCTTAGACCCAGTTACCCAAAGAACACACTCACCCCAAACAAAACACTCACCCCAAAGGAAAGGTAAACACCGATGGAACTAACCCGTCCCCTCGCCGCCCGAGGCCGGTTCGCCGCCCGGGCTCTAGCCACCGCGGCCCTGGCCCTGGCCACAGCTGGCGGCGTAGTTGCCGCTGCCGCCCCGGCCGCCCACGCTGCCGGCAACCCCAGCTACACGTACACCACCCTGGACAACAGCAACGACCTCACCTTCAACCAGCTACTGGGCATCAACGACAATGGCGTCATCGCCGGCTATTTCGGCTCGGGCATGGCCATGCACCCCAACAAGGGCTACTACCTGGTGCCCCATTACAGCCAGCTCGGCTACCGGGTGGAGAACTTCCCCGGCTCGACCCAGACCCAGGTCACGGGCCTCAACAACGAGTCGGCCCAGGTGGGCTTTTTGTCCCCCACCAACACCGGCACCGACGCCGACTACGGCTGGTACTCGCTCGACAACGGGCGCAGCTTCACCCAGGTGAACGTCCCGTTGCCCTCTGGGCTGGCGCCCGGCAGCCCAGCAGTGACCCAGCTGCTCGGGGTCAATGACTCCGACGTCGCTGTCGGTTTCGAGAACGACTCGGCTGGCAACACCCACGGCTTCGTGTACAACATCCGGTCCAACCAGGCCACCTTTACGAACATCGCCGGAGCGTCCTCGGTGACCGATGCCGCCGTGAACGACCTGGGCCAGGTGGCCGGCTTCTTCACCCCGGCCAGCGGCCCAGTGGAGTCGTTCCTGGGAACCGGCCATCGGGTCATCTCCTTCGCCTACCCGGGGGCTGCCTCCACTGAGGCCCTCGGGCTCAACAACCTGGACGAAGTGGTGGGTGTCTACACCACCGGCTCGGGCTCCTCGGCCCAGAGCTTCGGCTTCACCTGGACCAAGCGGGCCGGCTTCACCACCATCTCAGACCCCGCCGGGATGGGCACAACCACAGTCAACGGGGTCAATGACCACGGCGACCTGGTCGGGTTCTATGTCGACTCGGCCGGCAACACCGACGGGCTGCTCGTCACGCCCGGGCCGGTCGAGACCCTCACCAGTACGGCCAGCACCATGACCGCCAACTCGAGCTCGCAGAGCGGCGCGTCGGGACCGGTAATGCCGGCGTCGTGGTCTCTGCAAAAGAACGCCAGCGCCTAGTAAACCCAGCGCCTGGTAAACCCAACTCATAGTAAACCCAGTCGGCCCGGCCCAGGTGCAGCGACGCACCTGGGCCGGTTTTGCTGTCGCCTTTTGTCGCTTGGGCGCCGGCCCATGGACGGCAGAATGGTCCGGTGACCACTGAGCTGCTTTACCTCACCGACGCTTACTTGCGAGAATTCGATGCCACGGTGATAGCCGTAGACGCCGACCGCCGTCGCGTCGACCTCGACCGCACGGCTTTCTACGCCACCGGAGGAGGGCAGCCGCACGATACCGGTACCCTTGGCGGGCAAACAGTGGTGGACGTCCAGAAAGAGGGCGAGCATGTCTGGCACAGCCTGAGCGGGGACGGCCCACTGCCTGTTCCGGGGGACCGTGTCCACGGAGAAATCGAATGGGGGCGGCGCCACGCCCTTATGCGAACCCATACTGCGCTCCATGTCCTTTGTGGTGTGATCTGGAACGAGTGGGGCAAGGCGGTCACCGGCGGCAACATGGAGCCGCTCAATGCCCGGATGGATTTCGAGTTCGACCCTCTCCCTGAGGGTTTCGGGGCCAGGGTGGAGGAACTGGTGAACGCCGAGCTGGCCGCAGCCCGACCTGTCCGGGTCAGTTTCTTGCCGCGCGGCACGGCAGTCATGGACGAAGACCTCATTCGCACCAAGGTGAACATGATCCCCGAATCGGTGGACCAGATCCGCGTTATCGACATCGTCGGCCTTGACAAACAGGCCGACGGAGGCACCCACGTACGCTCGACGGACGAAGTGGGCCGGGTCCGGGTGCTCAAGACCGAGTCCAAAGGAAAGGGCAACAAGCGCGTCCGGCTCGAGGTTGTCGACAGCTAATTCAACCGGGGGGCCGAAGACCCCTCCCTTTCCTCGCTTAATCGTGGCGGAAGAACTTGGCCTTTAATTCTTCCAGAGGTAACGGGTCCTCTTGCATGAGCCTGAACACGCCCTCTTCAGTCGACAGCACGTTCTCGGCTTCCTCCGCCAGGCGCGCCACGGCCGCCAGAGGGACGCGAACGACACCGTTGGCGTCACCGTGGACGACGTCACCCGGTTTCACCTCGAGCCCACCCACGCAGACGTGGAGGCCGACGTCTACTATCCGGGGCCGGCCGTGCGAGGCCACGGTCCCCGCGGCGAACACCTGCATTCCCGAAGCGCGCTGGCGGATCCCTTTTAAGTCCCTCACGCCGGTATCGGTTACGACCCCGACGCCACCGAGCCGTTGCAACAAACGGGCAAACATGTCCCCGAGGAAGCAGCCTCTGTCCCGCTGCGCACCCACATACTGACAGACGACCACAACAGGGCCCTGGACCGCGGTGGCCTCAACCATATCAATGAGGTCGTGCAGCTGGCTTGGGCCTGGGTCCCGGCTGGTGCTGTCGTGGGTGCACGTAACTGAAATCCCTACCATCGGGGGAAGGTCCGGGAACTGACACCTAAGCTCCAGCGAACCGAACCCTTCAGTGGGCTCGGCTAAACCGGTCCGTTCAATCGCGTTGGCCACCGTGGCGCTGTCAAACTTACGCAGCGCCTCTATCGCATTAGCCATGGATGCCAAAGCTCTCCACCTCTCGTCTATGGGTTCCTTACGACCTTGCTCGCCCTTAAAACCTTGCTAGCGTCGTGCCCGCAAAGACCGGGCACCGTCCTTCCCTGTCTCCTTCGATGCCTATGCGCTTAGAGCTGGTCCGTTCCCGACAGCGAACCGGCTGGCGGACGACCGGCACTTTCGATCGCCACTTGTTCCTTCTGGAGCGATTCCATTTCTGCCAGGGCCAAGGTCCGGCGCAACCGGTCGTTGCGTTCTTTGGTCAGCTGTTCGAGCCCGACGCTGATGATAAGTGCGGCGCCGCTCACCGCGTCAGAATAATAGGGGTTGACTCCCAGAGCAATAATCCCACTTTGGACAACATTTAGAAAGATCACCCCGAGCATGGCGCCGCCCACAAAACCTTCTCCACCGGTAAATGCGACCCCGCCGAGCAGGACCGCAGTGATGACGTCCAGGTTGAAATTCACGCCGTAGGTTATGTCGGCGACGCCGAACCTCCCGGTGGTCATTATCCCGGCCAAGCCGGCCGTTACACCGGCGAAGACAAACAGCCCCAACAGCATTCGGCGAACACGTACTCCCGCCAGCTCACTCGCCTCGCGATTGCCGCCCAGGGCATATATGTGCGACCCGATCGTTGTTTGCGACAGGACGATGCCACCCACGACAGCGATCACAACGGCGGCCCAGACCATTGTCGGTATGCCCAATGGGCTGCCCCCACCGAAATTCTGGAACGCCTGGTTTGTGGTTATAACGTCTTCACCGTTAGAAACAACCTCCACCACGCCGGCGATCAGCGTTAGAGAACCGAGCGTGACGATCAGCGGCGAGACCTTGATACGCCAAACCAGGACACCGTTGACCCAGCCGATGGCGGCGGCAACAATGAGGGCCACGACTATGGCCACGGCCGCAGGTGCATGGTTGGAGAGGCCGGCGGCAGTGTACCCGGCGGCGAGATAGATCGAGCTGATCGAGAGGTCGATCCCGCCGGCGATCATGAGGAAGGCGGTACCGACGGCGCCAATCGCCTCGGAAGAGGCATTCAGGGCCACGACCTTCAGGTTGTCCAGGGTGAAATATCGAGGATCCTTGATTAGCAGCACTATGGCGAAAATCGCCAACGCCATAAGCAAGTGGGACCCTCGGCGTCGCAGTGCCCGGAGAGCAAGGCTCTCGAGCGTGTGCGCCCTCAACGTCGTCCCAGCATGTGAGCTTCAACTTCATCGCGGGTAATAGCGTCTGTGCTTGTATCTAGGGTCACCCGGCCATGGCGTAGGGCGACAACGCGATGAGCAAGCTCGAGTACCTCCTGGACATTGTGGCTTATGAGGAGCACGCTCACTCCTTGAGCGGCTGTGCGGCGGATGAGCTCCCATGTCGACCGCGTCTGCGCCAGCCCGAGCGCAGCCGTCGGCTCGTCGAAGGTCATCAACTTGTTACCGCGCAACATGGCGCGAGCGATGGCGACGGCCTGTCGTTGCCCTCCAGACAGCCGGCGGACGGACACGTCGAGATCGGGCAGAGCAGTCCCGAAGGTGCTCAGCCGCTCCTTGGTAAGCGCCTTCATTGCCGCCCTGTCCACGAACTTGAGCGGGCCAATGGAAAACTTGACTGGCTCCTGCCCGAGCACGACATTGGCCGGCGCGCTCAAATTGTCGCACAGCTCCAGCGTCTGGTAGATCGTCTCAACACCGAGCTCCCGGGTACGACGTGGAGTGGCGTGGGCCACACGTTCATCGCCAATCCATAGCTCACCCCGGTCCGGGACCACGACGCCGCTGATCACCTTGGCCAGTGTGCTCTTACCCGCTCCGTTCTCTCCCACCAGACCGACGATCTGGCCCGGGAAGAGGTCGAGCGAGACGTCCGCCAAACTACAAACGCCGCCGAAAAACTTGGTGACCCCTATGCAACGGACCACCGGGTCCACGCCCACTACTCGAGTACCTCCATCAAGCGGCCCGTCCGGGCGCCGAACTCATGGCGTTCAGCGCCCGGATATACGAATAACCTCCCCCGGTGGCCCCCGCTTGTGCAAACTTTTGGCACAGAGCGATGCCTCTTGGTCCCTTCTAGCAGTTGGTCGCTACTGAGGAGGCGAGTAAAGGGCAGTGTCGGGCGAGCACGCCGACGTCGGTGGGTACGGGTTGCCCGTCTTTTCCTGAATGTTGCAATAGACCATTGCCTTGGCGAAGAACGACATGTTCGGGTTGGAGATCACCTGGCTGTCCCAGTGCGAAACCTGGGCCGCGCTCGTCGAGTTCAAGGCAATTGGCAACGCCACCCCCGTGGCCGGCACCTTCTTACCCAGCATAAGGTTCTCGATGGCGTAGTTCCACGACACTCCCGCGTAATCGTAATCGAACACGGTCCCTGCCTGGAGCACGCTCTTACCTGTAGCCAGGGTGGCCAGCGAGGGGGCGTACAGGTCCATGGCGCCAACGAAGAACTTGCTGGGGTCGGTGTGCCCGGCCTCGTTGGCTGCACGGGTAATCCCCACGCTCGTGTCGGAACCCCAACCAAAGAGAACATCGATGGCGGGATGCGCCTCCAGCAGGTTGGAGGCCGCCGTAGCCGAATCAGTGACCCCGCCGACGTTGTCTGCGGCGGACCAGAACTGTACCGGTTTGCCAACCAGCTTCAAGAAGGTCTGCTCGAAGCACTTGGTCCTCATGGTGAGCTCTGCATCGTAGGGCGCGGTTATCATGCCGACCTGTCCCCCGTCACCGTGAGCTTTGTACCATGCTGCCGCCGGGACCGCGACCGCCTGGCCGCCCGGACAATGGGGGTTGCTTACGTTGAGGGCGGCGCCTGTGATCCAGTCGGCGCTGAAGTTCGCTAACACCACATGCTGCTTGGCCGCACTGGTAGCCAGCTTCTGCCAGATCGGTGCGGAGCTCGGGGATATCCCCGTAACGACCCCGATAGCGTTGCACTGGCCACTGACCAAGAACTGCTGGGCCTGCTGGAGGCCGGCGGCGGTACTACCGTTGGCATTAGTAACCTCTACTTTGACCTTGCTCTTGGCGGCCGCCTTCGTAATGTCGTTGAACATCTCGTTCATGACGTCGATGTTGGCCGGGCTCGTGTAGCAGATCTCTTTACCGGCGAGGCTGGACGTAGCCGTATTACCTGTAAGGGCGCTCGCTGTTGCGCTAGGGCCAAACCCCGTCACCGCTAGAGCCGAAATAGCAATAACCGAGGTCCCCGTAGCCAAGAATCTATAAGGCTTTTGCTTACTCATCGTTCTCCCTCTCCCTTGTAGGACTCCCTACTATCTCACAGGCCATCCCTCAATTGGCCGCGAGCTAAACCAGACCACAGCGCCAGCAGGCAACAGAAAACAATCGCCTGTTTAGGGCATACCGTAAATTATCTCCTGTCGCATATTCGCTCCGTTGCCGTGGTCGCCGGATAACCAGGTTGGTTCGGCTTCTGCCATCTGCTCGGGATTGCCGGCCCGCGAATGAATTTCATGAGCCAAGCCGAAAATCCGAAAGACCCAAATGACGGCTGCTCAACAAACCTGCGGACATTTGAGGCCGGCCCTTGTTGGCGGGCGCCGAGCTGGCGGCAGGAGGTCGGCCAAGCTCTCCGCCTTTTGGCGTGCACCACTGTTATCAATATTGGGCCCAACTGCTTCCTGCCCAGTCGGCATGTGGGCGAGGCCGGGGGCCGGGGCGCGGGTCTTGGAGCCAACTCCCGCTGGTCGGCGCGTCGTCGAGCCTTGCGCCAGCGGACGCTCCTCGAGCCATACCCCGGCACCTCTAGCCTCCGGAGGGCCTGGACCGTCGTCAGTGGTGGTTGGCGATGCCCCAAGGCTCCCCATGGCGCGCAGCTTAGCTGGCGATCCGCTGACCGTCAACAGTTTACTGGACTTTCTACAGTACGCTGGTTTATGCTGACGCGTCGAAGTGATGGCGGGCATCTTGGAAGGGCCCTTCACCGGTTTGGGCCAGGCCTGGGGGTAACATCGTACCGGCTTGTCCGCAGTTCAGCCCGGCTAGGAGCTGCCGTTCACCGAATGGCGTTCCCAGTCCGGCCGTGGGCCTTATAACGGTTGCTGCTCGTCCCCATCCCGTCGGCGACTACCTCCGGAGCGTGCTCCCGCGCTGTACGTGAGGTCCAGTGCCAAGGCTCCGGCTAGATTGACCGGGTTCGATGGCTCTTGTAAACTGTCGACCGATGTCCGTGTCAGGTGGTCCGCGTTTGGGTAGGTCTGGAGAGTTCCAGCGTTCTCGGTCGCCCGCGGACGGGGTGTCGACTTCTCATCGCCGTCGGCTGCGCATGTTTATGTGGTCGAGTTACGCTCCGTTGACCGCGAGGCCCGGACGGTGCCTACCATGACCGCTCGACCCAAGGGTGGACGTCCTCGGAATGGAGACCCTCAGTTGCGCTTCCGGGCGCCATCGGCCCGGAATTGCCGACGGCTCTCCTTGGCTATTGACGTTTCCCCGAAATCCGGCTCACCGGGCCCGGGCGACCAGTCTTACGACGACACAAGGAGCGATGTCACTTTTGCAAGTTCGACCGCGGATCCCCCGCGTCCCGCCTATTTACGAGTGCTAGGGTGTCGCGATGAGCCTCCCCACCTTTGACGCTGAACCCTCATACCAGCAGATCTGGGAAGCCGTTTGGGAGCGTATCCGCATGGCGATCTTGACGGGCGAGCTTGCTTCGGGCACGAAGCTAGTTGAGGCTGAACTAGCAAATCAGTTCCGGGTGAGCAGAGGCCCGATTCGTGAGGCCTTGAGGGAGCTTTCCCGCGAAGGACTGGTAATGGACGTGCCAAGGCGGGGCACGTTCGTTTGCACCATGACCCAAACAGATCTGGTTGAGGTTTATTCCATCCGTTCCGCCCTGGAGGTGAGGGCTATCCGGGACGGGATCGAGCACGCCACGACGGCTGAGCTCCGAGCTATCGCACAGGCGTACAAGGTTATGGACGCGGCTTGGGGCAGAGTGGCGGAGTCTGAATGGGAAAATTCTATTTGGACGGACGCCATCTCGGCCGACAACGTGTTTCACCGGGCGGTTATCGCCTTGGCGAAAAATAATCGCATGGACACCATATATAGTCAGATGGCCTCGCAAACAATGTTGTTGTTGGTAACCGCGGCGGAAGCTGATCATTCGTTGCGATTAGCGCCTCTCGGTCAAGTGCACGGGGCAATTGCGGAAGCGATTGCCCGCCGCGATGTAAAAGCTGCGTGCGCGGCCGTCGAGGAGCATTATGATTACACCAGGTCTCGCCTATTTGCGTCCGGGAACCCTCCTGCCGAGCAACGCCAGACCCGGAAGAAGTCGTAGCCGCCTTTTTCCACTGAGAAATCCTCGTCACCTGTACAACAGATGGCGGTGAGCGGGCGCGTCAACCATTACGAGCGAAGATGACTGGTAGAGGCCACATACCCGTCCACAGCGTGGCAATGACAGGGCCGACCGGCATTATCGGCACGGCCATAAGAGAGCGCCTCGCATCCCGGTACGACTTGCGCCTGATCACCCGTCGCCAGGTCGAGTTCCCCAGTGTTATTGCCGACATCACCGATCTCGGCTCCCTGGTTACCGCCATGCAGGGCACTCAAGCAGTGGTGCACCTGGCCGCGGCAGCCACCGTTGAAGCTACGTGGCCGGAGGTGCTCGCTCTCAACATCGAGGGCACCTTCAACGTCTTTGAAGCGGCCCGCCTGGCAGGACTTGATTGTGTGGTCTTTGCCTCGTCCAATCACGTGATCGGCATGTACGAAGTGGAGAACGCCCCCGGGCTGTACGAACTCGAGTGCCCTCTGTCGTGGGATGTGAGCACGCCCGTTCGGCCCGATTCGCTCTATGGTGCTTCCAAGGTATTCGGTGAAGCGCTTGGCCGCTATTACGCCGATCAATTCGGTATGCGGGTGATCTGCATTCGGATAGGGAGCGTGCTGGCCAGCGACGACCCCCGGTCCGACAAGGTCGCGGCGGGCCGAGCTGGATGAAATTGGGCCCACGCCAGTCCTTAGCACGAATGCGCGCCACCTGGATGAGCCAGAGAGACTGTGCAGAACTTGTGATCAGGGCACTAGAGGCCGTTCATCTAGATTGGGCCGTCGTCTACGGTGTCTCGGACAACCCGCGACGGTTTTGGGATATCGATGCGGCACACGAGTTGCTCGGTTTCGAACCGCACGATGCCGCCCCCGTTTAACTCGTAGCCCCGAGGCAGCTTGTCCGCCTGCCCGTCCTACTCATCCGTTCCGTTATGCCTGACGTCGGGGGTCGTGGCTGGCCTGAACTCCAAGCGTCCAAAGGGAGCGCACCAAAGGTAAGCTGTTGACTGCTGACAGTTAGTCGATTAGATTGTCGTCCGACCGGTGCGAGGAGGGCTCTTTGAAGACAAGACCAAGAGCGGGTACTCGGGCTCCCGCGCGATCCGGCCGGCGACCTCTGGAGCAGGACTTTCTCCTGGGCTCTCCTGCCTGGCGAGCTGGCGCGACATTCCGGCAGTCCTCAATCTTCGGCGTCCTGGCCGACCGTAGTCTGTTAGCCACCCCTATCGAGGAGGAACTGAGATCCCCCCGCTCGACGTAACGACTGATCGCTTTGTCACGCAACGCGAGACCTTAATAGAGCTTTATCGGGGCATGTACAGGATCCGTAAATTCGAGGAAACTGTCTTCGACCTGTACACACGTGCCCTGATCCCGGGCATCGCGCATATTTCTATCGGTCAGGAAGCGGTCCCGGTTGGGGTGTGTTCGGCTCTGTCGACCGATGACTACATAACCAGCACGCATCGAGGTCACGGGCACTGCCTGGGAAAGGGTGCCGACCCCTTCCGTATGTTTGCCGAATTATTCGGGCGAGAATCGGGCTATTGCGGCGGAAAAGGCGGCTCAATGCATATTGCCGACCCCGCCACCGGCAACCTGGGTGCGAACGCCATCGTCGGCGGGAGCATCGGTATCGCCACGGGAGCCGCTCTCTCGGCGAAACTGCGCAGCAAAGGACGAGTCGTGGTTTGTTTCTTCGGAGACGGCGCCGCGAACCAGGGCATCCTGCTGGAGACCATGAACATGGCCAGCATTTGGAAGCTGCCATGCATCTACGTATGCGAGAACAACCAGTTCGGTGAATACACTCGGGGCCAGGATGTCACTGCCGGCCACCTGTCCGAACGAGGCACGGCGCTGGGCGTCGTGTCACACGCCGTTGACGGTATGGACGTCGTCGCTGTCCGCGAGTACGCCCTGGAAGCGGTGAGGCAGGGCCGACAGGGTGGAGGGCCAACTCTTCTGGTCTGCGACACTTACAGGTTCCTCGGGCATGGGATGAGCGATCGGGACCGTCGCTATCGTTCTCGCGAGGAAGAGGACCAATGGCGTAAGCGTGACCCCATACTCTCGCTTGCGACTGTTCTCCGGCGAGATTGGGACTGTGGCGAGGACCTGGCTGCCATTGAGGAGGCGATAACGGCGGAGATCGCCGCGGCAGCAGACGAGGCGGGCAAGGAAGCCTACCCGCCGCTCGAAACGGTGACAGCCCACGTTTACGCGGACCAATGAGATGAGCGATGGAGGTACTGAGCGGCAGCTGACGTTCGTCCAGGCCCTCAACGAAGCCCTCGACGAGGAGATGGCTCGCTGCGACGACGTGTTCCTCATCGGTGAGGATATTGGCCTCAACGGTGGCATTTATAAAGTGACCGAGGGCTTGGCCGACAAATACGGCTCGGAGCGGGTCATAGACTCACCGATTTCGGAGGCCGGGATCACCGGCATGGCCGTGGGGGCGGCAATGGCCGGCTCGCGGCCGGTCGTAGAAATCATGTTCGGTGATTTCCTGTGCCTCGCCATGGACCAGATCATCAATCAGGCGGCCAAGGTCAGGTATATGTCCGGGGGCAAACTTCACGTCCCCCTTGTCGTCAGGACGACTCTCGGAGCCGGCCGTCGCATGGCGGCCCAGCATTCGCAGAGCCTGCATGCGATGATGGCTCACGTGCCTGGCCTGAAAGTAGTCGTCCCCTCTACCCCCGAGGATGGCAAAGGCCTCCTGAAGTCCTCGATACGAGACGACGACCCGGTGATATTTTTCGAAGACAAATTGAGTTATCGTCGCTCGGGACCGGTTAGCAGCGACCCGGAGTTCGTGGTCCCGCTCGGGTCGGCGCGAGTCGTTGTGCCCGGTGAAGACCTGACGATCGTGGCCATATCGAGTACGGTCCACCTGGCCGTTGAAGCGGCGGCCCTGTTGGCATCAGAAGGACGGAGCGTCGAAGTCATCGACATACGCAGTCTGTGGCCCCTCGACACGACCACGGTTCTCGAGTCTGTTCGGAAGACGTCGCGCTGTCTGGTTGTCGACGAGGGGTACTTACGCTTTGGGGCCACCGCCGAGATTGCTTCGTTGGTCGCCGAGGGCGCTTTCGGGCACCTTGCTGCGCCGGTGCGCCGGGTAGCGTCGATGGATGTACCGGTCCCGTTCAGCCCGGAGCTCGAAGACCTGACCCGCCCCAGCACGGAACGTATCTTGACGTCCGCCCGGGAACTGCTGGAGTGGTCGAGTTGAGCAAGGCCGTCGAGGTGGTCATGCCGGCGATGGAGGCCGGGCAAGTCAACGCCACGTTGGTCCGATGGCTCTTCGAGGAGGGTGACGAAGTGACGGCAGGTGCCGCTCTAATGGAGATCGAAACCGACAAACTTACCGTCGAAATCGAAGCGCCGGCCAGTGGCGTACTAAGAGAACTGAGGGCGAAGGACGGTGACGAGGTACCGGTGGGGAAGGTTGTGGCCATGATCGAGACCGACTAGCTGCTTCGGTCCAGACCATGATGGAGCTCAGTCCCCGCTGGTCATCGCTAGTTACACAATAGAAAGGAGGAGGTTGTGCATGCCGGGGCTCTTTGACTTGACCGGCCGATCGGCGCTCGTAACTGGGGGGGCCAGGGCTTAGGCCGGGCTATAGCGAATGGGCTGGCAGAACACGGTGCCCGAGTGGCGGTATTGGATCTTAACGAGGCCGACGCCGAGGCAACGGCCAAGGAGTGCTCCGCGTCAGGAGCCGACACGATGACAATAACCGCGGATGTGACCGTCGAACAGGACGCGCCGCGGGCGGTGCAAGCTGTCGTAGAACAGTGGGGCGGGCTCGACATTCTGGTGAACAACGCGGGGATCGCCATTCTTGGGCCAGCAGAGGAAGCTTCGCTGGCCGACTTTCGCCGCGTCATGGAAATCGACCTCGTCGGCGGGTTGTCGTTCTGCCGGGCCGCGTTTGCGCCCATGCGTGAGGCCGGTCACGGGTCGATCATAAATATCGCCAGCATGGCCGGCATAACGGTGCTGAGGCCTCAAAAGCACGTCGGTTACAACTCGGCAAAGGCCGGCGTTATCAGCATGACAAAAACACTGGCCGTCGAGTGGGCCTCGTTTGGGGTGCGAGTCAACGCCATTGCCCCCGGGTACACCCTGAGCCCAGCGGTGATCAAGCTGCGCGATGAGCACCCCGATAACTGGAGCGCCTGGATGTCGACGGTGCCAATGGGCCGGGCGGCGGAGACGAGCGAGATGCAGGGAGCGGCGATATACCTCGCTTCTGACGCGTCCGCTTACGTGACGGGCAGCGTTATCTGCGTCGACGGTGGTTACACGTGTATATGAGCTCTCGTGTACTCCAGCTGGCCGTGCATATAAGCGGCCCTATAAGAGCAGCCAGATATAAGCCTGGGGCGCCAACCGGACGATGAGAAGGGGACCACAATTATAAACAGATTGGCAAAGGAATTCCGGGACAAGGTTTTGTCGGGCGAATGCGTCATCGGGACATTCCTCAACATGGGTTCCTCTGTAAGCGCCGAGATAGCCGCGTTGTCCGGCTGGGACTGGGTCGTTATCGACCTCGAGCACGGTGCCGCGGGCGAAGCCGGCCTGTTGCCACAGCTACACGGCTTGGCCAGCGGCGGCGTCACCGCACCAATCGTCAGGATCGAAGTAGGAGCTCGATTGAGGGTGGGCAGGGCACTTGACCTCGGGGCCGCCGGGATTATGGCCCCGAGAGTGGACAGTGAAGCCGAAGCGCAGGCACTGGTCGGCTGGGCACGTTATCCCCCCGCGGGCGAGAGGGGCGTTGCTTTGATGGCCAGGTCTGGGCGTTATGGCCGGCTCTCTCATGCTGAGGTCCCGGCTGTAAATGAGGAGGTCCTGACGATTGTCCAGGTCGAGACGCGGAGCGCCGTGGACGACGTGAAAGGCATCGCTTCAGTTCCCGGTGTGGACGTTTTGTTCGTAGGCCCAAGTGATCTCAGCCATTCGCTTGGTGTACCCGGAGCTTTCGGCGATAGCCGATTTACTGAGCAGTTGGACCGGGTCGTCGAAGCCGCCACCGGCGCCGGAAAGGCATTGGGGGTACTTGTTCGTCGAGTGGAGGATGCCAAGCAATACTGGGACCGGGGCTTCCGGTTCATTGGCATCGGCTCGGACAGCGCAACGCTGTTCGACGGCTCGTTGTCGACCGTGGACGCCGTTCGCTCGGTCCTTTCTGACAAATGACCACGGCCGGGGAACCTCCGTCGAGGCGCGAGACGGAGTTCTCCGGGAGTGGCAGCCAGCTCAGGTTTGGCGCCCTTCTCTGGACGGAGCGAACGTCATGGCGCGAGCTACTGGACGCCGCTAAAGCAGCGGAACAAGCGGGCTTCAGTTCGATCTGGTGCTCGGACCACCTGGTGGCGTCCACTGGCCCGCCCGACGACCCCTGCTTCGAGCTGTGGACAACACTGGCCGCAATAGGCGCCAGTACGTCGAGAGCGCTGATCGGGCCACTGGTGGCCGCTATTGCCCTGCGCAATCCGGGAGTGACAAGCAAAGCGGTAACTACCCTCGACCATATAACGGGCGGTCGCGCCGTTCTGGGCCTGGGTAGCGGTTGGCTGAAGCTGGAGTACGGATCCCATGGCATCCCCTTTGGGGACGGTTCCGCTCTCCGGGCACGTCGCCTCGAAGAGGGCATCCAGATAATTCAGCAATTGTTGGCGGGAGAAACGGTAACTCACCACAGCGAGTGCTATGAAATGACGGCGGCAAAGCACGCACCCAAGCCAATTCAGCCCAAGATCCCTCTGCTTATTGGTGGCCAGGGCCCAAGTGTGCTGCCGATGGTGGCCCGTCACGCCGATATGTGGAACGCACGCGGCGGCGTCGACGAAATTGCGCTGGCCGGCTCCGCGCTCCAGGGGCATTGCCAGCGTTTTGACCGCCCGTATAACGAGATCGAGCGCCTGACGAACAGGTGGGTTTGCATACGAGCATCGCGTCCCGATGCGGAGCGGTCCTTAGCCAGTTCCCTGGCCAAGCACGGCATAGCTGATTACAACCAGGGCATCGTGGCCCTCGGATCTCCGGAAGAAGTCGCCGACCAGCTGGCGCCCACGGTCAACGCCGGGTTCAACCACATTGTGTGCAGCTTCCGCAGCCCGTTCGATCACGAGACCATCAACCGGTTCCATGAGGTGGCGGAGATCTTGGCCGGCCACTCCGCCGTCGCCTCGCCCTGAAACCGGTCACTGGCAAGGCGGCAGGCGGCCTCCGGTCGACTTTGAGCTCGCTGCTTCAACCTCCTAAGACGGTTTTTGACCCAAAATCTCCCTTGCCACCGTCATGATGCTCAGGGGGTCCAGCCCGTGGCGACGGAGCAAGGCGTCGTTCGGCGCTGAGTCGCTGTACTCGTCCTCAATGCCGACCCGCCTCATCAGGGTGGGATGCCGTTCGCCAAGTAGTTCGGAAACGGCCCCGCCCAATCCACCGATCACCGAATGGTCCTCTGTCGTCACGATCCTCATGGTCCGCTCCGCTAGCCGGACGACAGCTTCCTCGTCGATAGGTTTTAGGCTCGGTAGGTGAAGGACGGCTGCCCGCACCCCTTCGTTGGCCAGCAGTTTGGCCGCCTCGAGCGTCCGGTACGTCTGGACGCCGGTGGAAATGAACCCCACATCCGTCCCATCGAGCAGCAGCGACGACCCGCCGACGCGAAGCCTGTGGCCGGGAGGGAAGATGGGCGGCGAGGGGTCTCGGGGAAGCCGCACATAGGTTGGACGACCGAGGGCCACCGCTTCGACCATTGCGGAACGCACCTCGGCCCCATCCCCGGGAGCGAGCACAGTCATCCCCGGCAACGTCCGGTAAACGGCCAGGTCCTCGATGCACTGGTGCGTCTTGCCCGTCCTTCCCGTCAATATCCCGGCGTAGCTACCAACGATGACCACGGGCAAGCTGGTCTGCGCCACCATGACCCGGACCTGGTCGAGGTCTCTGGTCGTGGCGAAAGCGGCGAACGTAACGGCAATCGGTCGAAGGCCGGCCGCCGCCAGTCCCGCCGCTACTCCGATCATGTTCTGCTCGGCAATGCCCATCTGAAAGAAGCGTCCCGGTATCGAGTCGGCGAACAAGTCAGTCCTGGTCGAGTTGCCCAGATCGCCGTCCAGGACGACGACGCGCGTATCACGCCTCCCCAGTTCCACTATGGCGTTAGCAAACGCCAGCCGGATCTCGGCAACATCATCACCCACTCGACGACCCCTGCAGATCCGCGGCTATTTATCTCGTCGAAATGATGGGCCGTTGACCTCGCTCAACGCACTGGCGAAGTCCTCATCATTGAGGGGGTGCGCATGCCACTTATAGTCTCCCTCCATGAAGGACACCCCCTTACCCTTTGTGGTCCGAGCCAGAAGAACGGTCGGCCGGTCGCTTCTGGCGCGTGCCTCGCTCAGCGCTCGTTGTACCGAGGGAAAGTCGTGGCCGTCGAGCTCAATCACCCACCATCCGAACGCCAACCACTTCGCATCGAGGTCGTCAACCGGGGTACGTCGCTTGGCGGGGTCAGCGGTCGCCCAACCATATTGTTGAAGCCCGTTCCAGTCGACAATCGCACATAAGTTGGACAAACTGTACCTCGCCGCTACCATTGCGGCTTCCCACACCTGCCCTTCTTGGCATTCGCCGTCGCCCAGGAGCACATACGTCCGGTAGTCGCCGGCCTGCAGCTGAGCCGACATGGCAAACCCCACCCCTGCTGACAGGCCCTGGCCCAACGACCCGGTGGACATGTCCACGCCGGGCGTGAGCTTCATATCAGGGTGACCCTGCAGGCGAGACCCCTCGGCATCGAAGGTAAGCAGCTCTTCAACCGGGAAATAGCCCCGCTCAGCGAGGACGGCGTAGAGCGCTGGCGAGCTGTGGCCCTTCGACAATATGAACCGGTCTCGGCCCGGGTTGCCAGGGTCGCGTGGGTCGATCCTCAGTTCGTGGAAGTAGAGTTCCGTGAGGATCTCGACCGCTGACAGCGGACCTCCCAGATGGCCCGTGCCGGCATGGTGCACTAAGGTCAAAATATGGCGCCGGATTCGTCGGGCCGTCAATCGCAAGCCTTCGATGTCAACCCCCTGACCCCACTCTGCACGCCCCAAATCTTCAAGCTCTACCACGGTAACCTCGCTACGAAAGGGGTATACTCGGGGGCGAGATCCAGGCCAATAAGCCTCGATTGCGGCGCCCGACGCCGAAAGTCACAGGAGGTTCGTATCACTTGGCATATGCCATAGCCGTGAACTGGCGTTGCAAGCCCGGTTGTCAAGAAGAGCTCGTAGAAGTAGCCAAAGAGTTTTCTCCTTTGGCGCGAAACGAAGAGGGGTGTCTTTTTTACCAGTTTCATATCGACCCTGAGGATCCCGACTCCATTTTCATCTATGAGCTGTACCGGGACGAGGCGGCGTTGAAAGAGCACCGCGAAACCCCTCACTTCGAGCGTCTGGTGCGACAGAGGATGCTGCCTCTCCTGGAGACGAGGGGCGTCCACG
Source organism: uncultured Acidimicrobiaceae bacterium (assembly GCA_963749305.1). GTDB lineage: Bacteria > Actinomycetota > Acidimicrobiia > Acidimicrobiales > Palsa-688 > Fen-671. Next base: position 386,803 of record CAVVMN010000002.1, on the reverse strand, counting down.
CGTACACGACCGTGTGACGCCGGCAGGGGTACCAAGGCGGCTCACGCTTGTAGCACAGTCGGGCGTTTCTCCACAAAGGATTCGATAGCCGCCTCGACCAGAAGTTGAGCGCGGACGCCGTCGGCAAGACTGGGTGACATACTGTCGCCAGTCTCCAGACACGTGATGAAGTAGTCGAGCTCGTCCTTATATGCCTGCTCATACTTGAACATGAAAAAGTCGTTGGTCCCGTCGGGCCCCGAAAACAGCGGACCCTGGTGCGCCCCCGAACTGGAATAGAGGACATTGGCCGTGACGGGCCGATTTCTCGACTCCAACATCCCCTCTGAGCCCATGACCTCGATGCGCTGGTCATATCCGTATACAGCGCGCCAGCTGTTGTTGATGTGGCCGAGGGCGCCGCTGGCGGACCTCAAGGTCACCATGGCCGTGTCTATCTCGTCGACGGCCGCTATCTGCGGCGAGACAAGAGCACTGCCGGCGGCGTAGACCTCACGAATATCAGGGCCGAGGATAGCCAGCTGCAGGTCGAAGTCATGGACGGTCGATTCGCGCAAAAGAGCGTACGGTGCCGTCTCATGGGTGGACCGGAGAAGGTCCAGGATTGTGACCTTCGGGTCGCGGTTCGTGATCAAAGACAGCTCGACGGAGCCGATAACACCGTCTCGGACTGCCTCGAGCAAGGACTGGAACCCCCGGTCGAACCTCTTCATGAAACCGACAAAGTTGGGGACGCCGGCATGTTCGGCTTCTTTGGCCGCCGCGATAGCGTCCTCGGTCCGTGCGGCCACCGGTTTCTCGCAGAAAATGGCCTTGTGGGACCGTGCTGCGGCCACGATGACCTCGGCATGGGCCGTAGCAGGCACGGCTACAACGATGGCGTCCACTTCGTCATGCTCGACGGCTTCTTCTAATGTCCTGGGGACGTCAGCCCCCAGGTGCGCCCCCAGCGCATGAGCCGACGCTTGGTCTGCATCGAAAGTGAAACGCAACCTGGCCCGCGGGTGCTGGGCGATATTGGTGGCGTGAAGGCGGCCCATGCGCCCGGTCCCAACAACGCAAAAGTTGATCACAAGGCCTTACCTCTTAGGTCCTATCGGTTTCGTCCTATTGGCGTCTGTACGCCCGTGCCACTGGCCCCCGGTTTCACCCGCTGCGCCGACCTGGCCTCGGGCGCACAGTTCCCTTGCCCGACCACGGTCGCTGTGGACGAGGTTGACAACCTGGATGTTGTTGCGTTAGTCTACTGCTAACTGTTGACTGGATCAAGGAGAAGAGCCTGACGTGTCGGCACCCAAAATTGTCTTTACACCCGCTGATGTCCCGATGTACGAGATGCCAAACGAGAAGTTCCGCGACAGCTTCATGTTGACGCACGACACATGCGGCGCCAAGCAATTCTCGGCTGGACTGGTCTGGTTTGCACCACACAACACCGAAGGCCACCTTGATGTCCACACCTTCGATGAGGCTTTCTATATAATTAGCGGCAAAGCCGACTTTTACGGCGATGGCGTTACTTACCCCGTGAAGGCCGGAGACGTTGTCTATTGCCCCGCCGGGATGAAGCACTCGTACTTCACCGGGGACGATCCTCTAAAGATATTCTGGCTGATAGCCGCTAACTGGGGCGACCTCACCAGCATCCAGGAGGAAATCGACGCGCAGTGGCACAAGGTCGATTCCGCTAGCGGTTGGCATGTCGGTATGTGAATTACGGCTGACCGTACCCATTACGCGGGAGCGATCGACCGGTTCGTCCGGCGACTGACCCCACTAGATAGCGATATTTCGTCTCGCTGGACGGCTTTGCTCGATGTTTCACATTCCGGGTCGCCCAGATCTACCAAACTAGATTGCCCAAGTAAACGGGCCGACCGTGTTCCGTGTGAGCGGCTCCAGAGGAGCGGTCACCCACAAGGATAGCCGAGCGTTACCCCGGGTTGTCTTCCTTGGTCTTCAGCAGGTAATGCACCGCCGCGCCACCCTCCAGCGGCGTATCCGCTTCAGCCGTGCCGGCCTATGCGTCGCACTCGCTGCCGCGACCTGTCAGGCACAACGGTGTCGACACCGCTGGGCTGACGCTCGGCGGGACCCGCGACGCGAAGCGCGCTATCGACCGAACACAGTCGTGTTGACCTCGACGGCTAACGGCTGACTGTTGACAGGTTGCCCCTTGGAGGGCTACGATGGCGCTCGCTCGTTGCTAACTTGGAGGTCACCTAGTGTCCTGTCGGGTTGAAGCGCAAAGAAAGTAATCGAAGGGGGAATTAATCCTTGCCGGGGCGCGTTTGCCAGGTAGAACCGGACAGAAGGAGTTCTGCATGGCACGCTTTGGCCGCCCCACAACACGGGTAACCCTCACCGACAACGAGCGCCAAACACTGCAGCGCTGGGCGCGGCGCCCCAGCTCAGCCCAGGTGCTGGCGCTGCGTTCGCGGATCGTGCTGGCCTCGGCCGAAGGGCGTACTGATACCGAGGTCGCTGCTGAGCTGAAGGTGCACCCGGTCACGGTGTCCAAGTGGCGGCACCGCTTTGCTGCAGATCGCCTGGAGGGGCTCAGCGACGCCCCTCGGCCGGGCGCGGCCCGCACTGTCGGCGATGACGTGATCGAGGCGGTCCTGGTCGACACATTGGAGTCCGCCCCGCCCGACGCCACCCACTGGTCCACCCGGGGCCTGGCCAAAAAGCACGGTATCAGCCACGACACGGTGGCCGAGATTCTGGAAGGCGTTCGGGCTCAAACCGTGGCGGGAGGACAGTTTCAAGGTCTCTCCTGACCCTGACTTGGTCGAGAAGGTCCGTGACCTGGTCGGGCTGTACATGAGCCCCCCGGTGGCGGCGGCGGTGTTCGCGGTAGACGAAAAGCCCCAGATCCAGGCGTTGAACCGCACCGCTCCCACCCTGCCCATGCTGCCCACCACGCCGGCTAGGGCCACCCACGACTACGAGCGCAACGGCACCTGCGACCTGTTCGCCGCCTTGGACATGGCCAGCGGCAAGGTGATCGCCGACATCCGGGCCAGGCACACCAGCGAGGACTTTCTTAGCCTTTTTAGGCCTTATCGACCGCAACGTACCCAGCGGAGCTCGACGTTCACATCATTTTGGACAACCTTTCGGCCCATAAGGCCCCCAAAGTGAAGAACTGGCTCTTGCGCCACCGTCGCTTCCACCTACATTTCACACCGACCTACGGCTCGTGGATGAACATGGTCGAACGGTGGTTTTCCGCTCTGACCACCAAAAAACTCCAGCGTTCAGCTCATCGCAGCGTGAAAGAACTGTCCGCTGATATCAAAGCTTGGGTAGAGGTCTGGAACCAAGACCCCAAGCCGTTCGTCTGGCACAAGACGGCCGAGCAAATCCTCGAGAGGCTCGCTGGTTACTGCGCGGCAATCAACCAAGGAAGCTAAGTGCTTCAATCCGACAGGACACTAGCAACAGCGCAGCCTTGGTCGCTTTCTCAGCAGCGTGAGAGTCAAGATGCGAAATAGTGAACGCAGTTCCCAGACCAACGAAGCGGGCTCGAACCTTTTAGTTTCCACGTCGGGCCTAAAATCATATGACTGCTGAACTGGAGATGCATGAATTAGTCTCGACCGACTTTCACAGCAGTCCCTATGCTACCTATGCCCGGCTACGGACGCAGGCCCCGGTTTACTGGTTCGACCGTGCCGGAAGTTGGCTCGTTAGTCGATATGATGATGTTCTGGCCGGCTTTCGGGATCCTCGCCTCTCGTCCGCCCGTATGGACATTTTCCGCGAACGACTAGACAGCGAAGCCGAAGCCTCGCTGCGCCCACTGCTGCTATGTCTCTCGTCATTCTTGGTTTGAGCGATCCACCAGCTCATACTCGCATGCGCCGAGCCGTCGGTCACGCTCTAAACCAGACAACGGTCCTTCGGATGCGGGAACGCATTAGGCAAAGGGTGGACGAACTGCTCGATCACGTCAGCGATAGCGGAACAGTTGACGTCATCGCAGATATAGCCTATCCACTTCCGGCCACGACTATTAGTGAGGTGCTAGGCCTTCCGACTTCGGATACGCCGCGTTTCAGGACTTGGACGGACGACATAGTGGGGTTCATCAGCAGTGAAACCGTCGACGACATCCGTGCCGAAAAAAGCGCCGAGAGCCTCCACGCTCTTCAGGACTACTTGCGACCATTACTGGCTGACCGCCGCAAGTCCCCTACGGAGGACCTCATGAGCGTATTCGTTTCGGCCGAGGCCCAGGGCCTAATGACTGGTGACGAGGTCATGGCGACGTGTGTGACAACTCTTTCTGGCGGTGAGAAGACTACGACTAATCTGATTGGTAACGGGATCCGAGCCTTACTAACACACCGGCCTGAGTTTGAGCGTCTTAAGCGTGATCGATCGCTAATAAAGTCGGCCATCGAGGAGTGCCTACGCTATGAGTCACCCGTGCCACGAGCGTGGCGGTTCGCCCGAGATCCGCTGACGATCTCCGGTGTCCCTATTGCGGCGAATGAGCCCGTTCTGCTGCTCGTAGCCTCCGCGAATCGCGATCCGCATCAGTTTAGCAATCCTGACGCTTTCGATATAGGCCGCGATCCCAACAGGCATTTAGGTTTTGGATTCGGCGCACATCATTGCATCGGCGCTCCATTAGCGCGCCTGAACTCGAGGTGCTGTTTGAGCGCCTCTTAGCCCGTTTCGACGATCTGCAATTGGTTCGCGAAGGGCAAGCCGAGTGGAAGGAGGATCTGGCTCTGGCTCATCGCGGCCTCTCCTCCCTGTGGGTAGAGTTTCGCAATTGACCCACTTGTCTGCTCGGGAGGTGACTACTTAGCAACGCATTGCTTGCCAGCATTGGCATTCGTGCACCCAGCGGACCGCGTGAATCTGTAAACGAGTTATGCGTCGACTTGGAATTGCATCGGTTTGACGGACATCCCGGTGTTCCGCCGGTTAATCGGAGTCGGGTTGCGCGGCCAACGCAACGTGGATGGTCGAGTGATTGAGCTTCTGGTCCTCAATGGGCTAAGCATGGTAAAATCTGTGGCGTCTCGGGTGGTTGTGGAAGAGCTTGAGGCCCAGACCGTGAGCACCCACGCCGAGTTGGATATAACCCCCGGTCTTGGGAGGCGACGAGCCAGAAGCCGGACTAGACCTCTGCCATCCTCGTTTCGACGGCGGCCTTTTGGCGGCGCTTCGGTCCCAGACCGACGAGGTCAGTGACAAGGTCGTCGGTGACAAAGGCCCGGTACCAGGACTCGCTTCCTACAGACCGGCGAGACCAGGCGCCACTCGGTTCGCTTGAACACATAGGAGTCCGGGGTGACGGGACTAAGGGTGTACCCGCCACCCTGGGCGCCGACGAGGGCAAGGGTTTGACCTCACACTGCGCTGGCCTGTATCTCCACGCACCGTCTTCCTTTGGGACGAGACCGTCCGCTCACTAGGTTGAGCACGCGTGGTCCTGATGAGCGCCTCGCATGGCGGCGACCGGTCCCGTCAGTCCAGTCGTTCAGCCGAATGATCGGTTTGCCACTGAGTGGGCTCGGTCGCAATCTCCATCCAACGGCTACCCGCGAAGTTCGTGCGAGCGAATCACACCGACGTCGGCCTATTATCACGCGATGGACAGTCCCGTGTGGGCTCAAGTGCGTCTGTCCAGGTAAGCGGCACGTACCACCACGTCGGACTGTAATACAGCCTTAGCACATCACAGAGCTTCGGCCAGGCCGGTCGAGTTGTCGCGGGACCTCGTGAGTCTGGACGATCGCCCCAGTGGCTCGGCGCGTACGGTGACCCTGCCGTGGCCATCATCTCGGTCGGCGCGGTCGGCGCCGTGCACGGCATGGTTGCTTTGGCGGACCACCCCGCCCTGGAGCCTTTGCGGAGCGACCGGTCTCGGCTGGAGCCGCGAACGAATTAGCGTTTCGATCCGCTCATCGGGGACTACGGCCGGTGGCGTTCGCGACCCTGCCTCTCGCAAGATGCGGCACCACAAAGCTCCGTCACTGGCAGGCTCGACCAGCAGCCGTGGAAGACTAGGGAGAGCGAGAAGCGCACCAACGTCAAAATCACTGCCGGCGGCTGGGCGTCGCCTGACCTGTCACCCCGGCTCTGCCGACGGCGCCAGTCCGCCCGGAAGGGTGAGTGACCGCGTCCTGAACCACTTCGGCAAAAGCCACACGCGGGGAGCAATTTAGTCTCGAGGGCAGCGGCGGCCCCGTAGCCCATCGCCCAGTGAGTTCATTTTCCAAGTCGAACGAATTGTCTGCTGGCCCCGGAGCGAGCGTTCCGGAGTAGGTCGTAGGTCTGGCCAGTTGGTCTCGGCGGATCACAAATGCGGTTGATGAGCCTCTCACAGACACCGGGCACGAGGCTTTCGCCTCGTTGAGACGCATCGTTTCGGACACAAGGACGCCGATTCCCATCGTTTAGGTCGGCCTCGATAACGCGACATGCGGGTTTTGTGAGCCCGACGACGCCTCGCTTCTCCGGGGTGGGGGACTCAGGCTCGACGAATTCAACTGAACCTCAGTCGATCGTTAGCGGTTGACAGATAACATTGGCCGGTCTAGAGTGTTTGTCGCGCAAAATGCGCAACTCTGGGTCACGTCAAGAAGGGGGACCCGATGAAATGGCACTGGAAGACCACGGTGGTCGTTGCCTCACTGTCTGCTGTTGGGCTGACCACAACCATCCTGACTGCCACTCCCAGCGCGGCCTTGGCCGCACAAAAGTCACCTGCTGCGCAGTCCGGTCCGAAACCGGTCTTTCTCGGCACATATCCTGGGATTGACCCGTACCAAGCCGTCCTGAAGGTTGGCGCGGCCGCAGCGGCGAAGGCGCTGGGTGTCACGCTCGTGTGGCGCACTCCAGAGACTTTTGACACGGCGCAGCAGCTGACCATAACGGAGGACGGCCTGAGCATTCCCAACCTCAAAGGCATGAGCGTCGTCGCGGCTGATCCAAGCAGCTTGGAGGGTGTTGTGCGTGAGGCGCTAGCCAAGGGTCTGGGCGTCAGTCAGCTGGCTGGCTGTTCTCCAAAATCGGCTGCCCCAGTGTGCTACGACAGCGAGCCGTCGGCGCTCGGCGCGACCGCAGCCATGCACATGGGCCGGCTGATGCACGGCTCCGGCGACGTTGTCGTCGCCAGCGGAGTTCCAGGTAACGCCAATGACCAGGGATACGTACAAGGAGCCGCCGCGTACTTTCACGCGCATTATCCCAATATCCACATCGTTCAGACGCTCTACAACTGTGACCAGGCAGACAATACGGTGAACTGCGCCGAAGCCGCCGTAACCGCGCATCCAAATCTCAAGGGCTACCTTGGAGCTGGAAACGAGACGACAATCGGTGCAGAAACGGTCTTCCCACAAGCAGGGATCCATCCCATCGTTGGCACGGAACAAGACGACCCCGTCACGGTCCAAGGAATCAAGAAAGGCTCCATCACGTTCACTCAAGTGCAGCCTCCCTACTGCCAGGGGTACTTGATGGTGCTAATTCCCTACGAAGAGGTTTATGACCACCTCTCGCCAGTGGTGAAGTACTTCAATACCGGAGCAATCTACGTCGATGCGAGCAACATAAACACTTACAAGAGTCAGGTTGTACCGGATTGTCAGACACTCGTCAAGTATGTGAACTCGACGGTGATGAAGCCCAAGAAGACTAGCTAGCCCGTCGATCGACTCGGCTTCAGCTCGCCGTCAGAGCTGTCGGTCGATCGGAAGCCGAGTCGCGGTGGGCAGGACGTGGGTGCGAATCCGCATGCTGATCCAGACAGGTCCACTAGGCGTGACGCGAAGCAAACACTACAATGGAATTAGCCAAAGACCCCACTAGGGTCGCCCTGATAACGGGTGCCGCACAAGGGATAGGTGCCGGCTGTGCACGGCTCTTCGCGAGATCCGGGTACCGGGTCGTGATCTGCGACACCGACAAGGCCGGAGCGGCGGCCGTGCTGGACGAGTTGGGGAGACCGCCCACTCCAGGAAGCATCTTCCTGGAGTGCGACGTGCGAAACCCGCATACCGTCGAGCAGGTAGTATCGGCGGCGGCTACTCGGCTGGGCCGCCTCGATACCGTGATAAATAATGTCGGTATCAACTATCCCGGTAGGACTCTAGAGGACCTCACCCTTAACCAAATTAACGACCTACTACGGACCAATCTCTTGAGCTGCATCCTCGTGTCGAGATACGCACTGCCACACCTCCGACGCACCCGCGGCTCAATCGTAAACATCGGGAGTGTCGCCGGGCGGGTCGGGCACGACCTGGCGAGCGTGTACTGCGCCACGAAAGCTGGGATGAGTGCATTTGGGAAGGCCCTTGCGATAGAGGAGGCATCTGCCGGCGTCCGCGTCAACACAGTGCTTCCGGGCAACGTCATGACCGCCGCTCGCGCTAAACTGGAGAACCAGATGGCGTCTGCGTCCGAGTTCCACGAAACAGTGGAAACTTGGCAATGGATTGGCCGGAGCGCCTCCGTCGACGAAGTGGCACAGGTAGCGCTATTTCTCGCCAGCGACGGAGCCTCTTTCGTCACTGGCGCAGAGCTTGCGGTCACCGGAGGAGCCGAGCTCGGATTTGGTCCGAAGCGAAGGACAAACTTCGACACCGAGCTACGCTCACGCATTCGAGCGCGTTCGGCCGGGCCCAGCGAGCGATAATGACGCTATGAAAACGGCGACGCCAGATGCAGAGGGAGCTACGAAGCCAGCCGAAGGTCCATCGTCGCGAGGCCTGTCGGTCCGTGCGGTCTTCCGGTACCGCGAGTCGGGCGTGTTTCTCGCACTGGCAGTGTTTTGCGGGGTGCTGTCGTTAGTTTTGCCGCCATTTCGGGACCCATATAACCTCTTGGTCATGGGCAAGCAGTTGTCGACGCTTGCCATCATCGCAGCCGGTCAGACGCTGGTCGTGATCTCTGGGGCGTTCGATCTGTCCCAGAGCGCCATATGCGGGCTGGCGGCGATGACCGCGGGAATCTCTGGGCACAGGCAGGTTTTCCGCCAGGAATCGCGATACTTATCGCACTCGTAGTGTCACTCATCGCAGGCTGGTTGAATGGTACCTTAGCGGCCAGGCTGAACCTGCACCCCATAGTCATGACGTTGGCGACTGGCACTATCTTCGTCGGCATAACCTACGTCATAAGTCTCGGCCAACCGGCCATAGGTCTACCAAACTCGCTCCTCATGTTCGGAGCGAGCTCTATTGGATGGCTTCCCGTCCCGGTGTTGATCATGCTGGTTATCGTCGCAGGGATGCAGGTCATGTTGAGCCGGACATTATTCGGCCTCCACGTGCGACAACTTGGAGGAAATCGCGAGGCGGCCCGCCTCAGTGGCACTAATGTGCGCCGCGTGTGGCTGGGCGTCTTCGTTATTAGTGCCCTGACCGCAGGAATCGGCGGGGTGGTCGAGCTTGGTCGGGTCGGTGCGGCGATTCCGACAATCGGGGCGACTCTCCTTTTTCCCATCATCACCGCCACGATACTAGGTGGCACGCTACTTACTGGTGGCGAGGGCTCGATTGTAGGCACGATGCTAGGTGCCGCCATCCTGATCGTGATCAATGACGCTCTCGTCGTTGGTGAAGTTAGCATTTATTGGCAGAATGTTGTACAGGGTGCGTTGGTCGTGGTCGCTCTCGTGATCGACCAATTCCGGAGAGGAAAGCTGACTTTTCGCGATTTGATACGGCCGGCACAATGAGCACTGGAGCCGCTTGACAGTGGCTGAGGCACCGATTGTGCAGATGCGAGGGATTCGCAAGCGCTATGGAGCCGTTACGGCATTGCATGACGTGGCACTCGATCTCACCGAGGGGACCATTGTTTCGTTGGTGGGCGATAACGGTGCCGGAAAAAGTACCTTGGTCAAGATACTCACTGGAGCCGTAGTGCCCGATACTGGCCACATATATGTCTCCGGGCGTAAGGTGGACATCCGCAAGCCTAAGGACTCCCAGGACCTGGGTATTACGGCTATTTATCAGGATCTTGCCTTGTTCAATAATCTGAATGTTGGCGAGAACGTGTTTGCTGGGCGGGAATTAACGCGTCCGCGTTGGCGGGGTATCATTCCTAAGGCGACGAAAAATGGCTCAGGCATCGTACGAGCTAATCCAGCGGCTAGGGATCATTACCTTGTCGTCGGCGTCCCAGCAGGTCGGCGTGCTGTCGGGAGGCCAGCGGCAGATGGTCGCCGTGGCCCGCGCAATCGGTATGAATTCTCGAGTCATGGTCCTTGACGAACCCACCGCAGCATTGGGCCTACGTGAATCAGGGTTTCTTCTCGACCAGGTGCGCCGACTGCGCGACCACGGGCTCGCGATTCTGTTCATTACCCACCGGTTGCCCGATGCGCTACACATATCCGACCGGATCGTTGTATTGAAAGGAGGTGTGGTCCAAGGCGACTTGTCTCCTTCGTCGTGCTCGCTCGAGGACGTCGCGGACCTTATCATCCGAGGCGGCGAACCGCCCACGACAGATGCACCGACAATAACGGTCGTCGATGAGATCTAAGGTTTCCCCCAGAGATGTCAGTACCGGGCGAAGTTACAAGGCCCCGTGCGGGAGCTTGGTCGATACCCTGCGCCTGGAACTGTTCGACCAACGGCAATGGACCACGAGGGCGTTAGTTCGTCGTGGGCAATATTCCGAATCGGTCGACGGCTGGTATAGCAGGGCCGGGCGTCACTCCCCGACCGGGATGCTCAGCCCCATCGATTACGAACTAGCCCAGGCGCCAGTCTGTACGGCGGGCTAGTCCTCACACCCAATCCGTCGGCCCGAATGTGTTACGCTCAGGCCCTGCACGAATGAGTTCAGTGTCGACTTTACAGTACGACCGGGAGCCCGGCTGGCGAGGTCACTGGGAACCATGATCGTCGACTGTCATCAACATTTTTGGGACCCGAAGACTCATGCTCTGGCCCGCCTCACCGGTCAGTATTCTGGTTTGCGTCGCCGGTTCAGTCCGGAGGACCTTCAGCCCCTTCTTGTCCGGTGCGGGGTCGATAAGACGGTCGCGATACAAGCCGACGATTCTACGGACGATTCGCTCAGGCTTCTTAGGATTGCCCACCGTTATCCGTTCATTATGTCAGTCGTCGGGTGGATCGATCCTGACGGAACGGATCCGCCCAAGGCTATAGGAGAACTACGGACAGCCCCAGGAGGTCATACGCTGGCTGGAATCCGGTTCAACGCTCGCGACCGCGACGATCGCGGTTGGCTCGTCGAGAGAGGACCGGCGCGATCGGTCCGTAGCGTTGTCGACACGGGCCTGGTCTGTGAGTTACTCATGAGGCCAGAGAACGCGCTAAGTGCTCTTCGCCTCATTGAGGACTGTTCTGATGGAAGATTTGTAATCGATCACTTGATGACCTTTCCGCGCGAGACGGATCGGCGCACCACGTGGCGTCGATCCATGAGGCGCCTTGCTGCGTCATCGAACGTTTACCTTAAGATCTCCGGGCTCGTTGACGAGGCTGGGCCGGCGGGCTGGAGGCCGGTTGACTTCCGGTCCTGCGTTCAGTACGCCCTCGAGACCTGGGAGGCAAGCCGGTTAATGTTTGGCACAGACTGGCCGGTTTGCACGATTGCTCGTACGTATGAAGAGGTATTTGAGTGGTCTGTACAAGCGTTGGAGGGGGTCGATTCAGTTTCGCGGGATCGTATTCTCGGATTGAATGCAGAGGAGTGTTATCGCTCCAGGACGGGTAGTCTCAGTTAATCTCGGCGTTAGCGAGGGAAGGGCAGGCCCTCCCCCGGCCCACCTCCTACCTGGCCGTAATAACTTGGCAGCTCGGCTCACACCGGTCGCCGCCCGTACGTGCCCGTTGAGATGAGGTAGATGGCCGTGATGGGGGTGACCTGACCCCCTCATAGTGGTCCACACTGATCTGCCCCCTAATACTGGACCCAGCTCGTGAGAGGTTAGGCGGCGCTGGTTGTGTTGGAATGTAGCTTCTCGTAGTCGACTGGGACAGCATCCCGAGGCTGCTGTGGCGCCGGACGCAGTCGTGACAACACTTCTATCCAGTCGAAGATCGCCATAGACAGCTCGACGCGCGTCCTCCAAGCCTTGGTATCGAGGAACTCGGTTTGCATGCGGGCCCAGAAGGACTCGACGGCCGCGTTGTCAAAGGCATCACCACCCTGCCGAGGGACTGAGGCAGCCCGGCGGAGCGTACTCGTTGGCTAAATGCCCAGGACGTGTACTGACTGAGAACCGTGGTCACTGTGCACCACGGCGCCAAGGTTGGGCCGACGGTCAATGGCGCCCCGTCGACCACAGAAAGCATCGCCCAGGGCTCAACCATTGAGCCAGTCGGCCCGCGTCGTTAACGCCCGTCTGGCGCTCTCTGGGCCATCTCAGCGGGCCGCCCGCTAACTTCAGTTTCAGTTCGGCGTGCTCACGCTACGCGCCCCGGGACCAGAGCTTCGAGTCGCGCCCACAGGTCGTCGTCAATCGGGATGCCATCACGGTGCCGCGATTGGCGATTGCGCACCTCGGGGTCGCCGGGGACGAGGACGCCGTTGCTCCCGGCCTTCGGTGGGATCTCATGGAGCCGGTGTACAAAGTCGTCCGCCAATTCGCCAAAGTGGGAGCTGCTCGTGAAAAGGTCGGAGCGCACGAGGAAGATCGTCACCCCCTGGTGGTCAAAGAGCGGTCCGCCTCGGCCTTCGGTGACATATTCATCGGTACCCAGAAAGATCCGGGACAGCATCTCTGAAGCTACTGAGAGGGCGTAACCTTTGTGGCCTCCAAATGTCACGTGGCCACCGCCTGCGAAGAACTCTTTCGGGTCCGTCGTCGCCATACCGGCGCGGTCGACGATGGCCCCGGGCGGGAGTTGATGCTCGAGGCGTCGAGCCTCGTCGACTTTGACGCCCGAGAGAACAGTGGTGGCGAAGTCGAACATCACGCGCGGTTCAGCCCCGCCTGGAGCGCCAAAAGCTATGGGGTTCGTGTGCAATACGGGAGCCGCGCCGCCATGCGGGAAAGTAGCCGGCCGGTTTTCCGAATACCCGCCGGTGAACACCAGAGAGATCACCCCTTCACCGGCCGCGTGCTCAACGTAATGCCCCATACGGCCGGCGTGGTAGGACTGGACGACCCCCACAATGGCAATGCCCTGAGCCAGAGCGAGCTCTATGCCGCGGTCGAGAGCGAAATTCACAGCTACTTGCCCGAAAGTCCAGTTGCCGGTCACAAGGACATGATTGGGCCCTTGGGCGACGACGGCCGGTCGGGCGCGACCATCGATCACACCTTGGCCGAGCTGGTCAACGTAACCAGGCAGTTGCCACACACCGTGGGTGTCCACTCCGCTCAGGTTCGACTCTACGAGGTGCTCGGCCACCTCCTGGGCGTTGTCTTCGCTTGCACCGGCGTTGACCAGCGCCTTGACTGTGACCTCCATCACCTCGTCCGCGCTCTTGACCACCATTCTTGTGAGCCTCCTTCGAACATTTGTTCTGCCACTGGCTGGGTTCTTGTCAACTGTTGACACCCAATTGAACCAGAAGATACCCTCGTGGTCCATGATCACCTGGCCTTCACGGAAGGCGCTGGCCGGCCGAGCGTTGGACAGACGAGCGTTGGACAGACGGGCGGGCACATCCGCACCAGCCGGGAGCAAATCTAGGCGGGCGGCCTCATGACAGAGGACGAGGTTCTGGAACTGTTTACCAAATGCTCCAACGCCGGGCGCTGGGGCCGGAGGACGAGCTGGGCACCCTCAACTTCATAACCAGCGAAAAGCGACTGGCGGCGATTAGCTCCGTCATGTTGGGAGAGGTTTATTCATTATCGTACGACCTCAACAAGGACGTTTCGGCCAAGAACCCGCACCCCCTGGTACATAATATGCAGTACGTCGAGTTCAACTCCCCGATGGCGGCGCTTGATTCAGTGGCCATGTCCGTCCATGGTTTGGACGCGACCCACCTCGACGCCATAGGCCACGTAAATTTCGAAGGAAAAATGTACAACAATAGGCGGGCTGAAGATGCACTTCGCGCCGACGGCCTGTCCTTCGGCTCCATCTTGGCCATGCGCCATGGAATTGTAACTCGAGGCGTGCTCTTAGACGTTGCCGCTACTCGGGAAGTTGAATGGCTCGAAGCCGGGGCCGGCGTTACGCCAACGGACCTCGAGGACGCCGAAAAGCATGCTCTGTGCTCGGTAGAGGCCGGCGACGCGGTGTTCGTCAGGGTCGGACTGGCCACCCGTGAGCTCGCCCAGGGCGTTGGGGACCCGCTCGTGCGGGCCGGGCTCACACCGGAATCGGTTTGTTGGCTCTATGAGCGCGATGTGGCCGTCTTCAGTGGGGATTGCGGCGAGCAAATGCCCTCGAATTACCCTCGCGTGCCCCTGCCGCTCCATCAGGTAGGCCTGGCCGCCATGGGCCTGACCATATTGGACAACCCGGACGTGGAAATACTGGCGGCAACTACTAGACGAGTGGGACGCAACTATTTTCTGCTTGTTTGCAGCCCGTTGCGAATTCCCCGCGGAACGGGCTCACCAGCTAACCCTCTGGCTATCTTTTGACCTGGGTGAACGGCAAAAGCCGACCGCTCAGCGAGCTGTACGGGTGCCTTCTTGAGGCCCTGGTCCTATGTTCACTGTAATTGTCCGGTACACGGTTCAACCGGGTCATGAGCAGGAGGTCCAGGCCATCCTGTCGAAGATGGTTGGTCCGACGCGCGAGGAGCCCGGCTGCGCTGATTACCGGGTCCATCGCTCGCTCACTGACAGATCGGTGTTCGTCCTCTATGAGGAGTACGTGGACCAAGCGGCGAACGAAGCTCACATGGAGACTGAGTATTTCAAGCAGCACATCCTTCAGGAGGCTCTCCCCCTGTTGGTCAGCCGCGTCAGAGAGACGTTCGAAAGACTGGAGTGAGGGCTCAGCGCCCCGCGTGGTACCCTGGCGTGGCCACCTCGGCCACGAACAGCAAGTGCCCAGCGGTAACGTACAGCGTCCGTAAATCAAGCCCACCAAAGCAGCAGTTGCTAATTGCATCCTGGGGGATCTCGATTACGTCAAGCAGCTTTCCCGCCGGGCTGATAAGATAAACACCGGGTGGGTTTTGCTTTGTTTCTCCCGCTGAACGGGGCTCTTTAATGCCGGCGCAGACGTAAAGGGTACCCTCGCTGTCCAGCTCCATGCCATCGCCCCCGCGGCCGGGGGCAAAATCGTAGACAAGCCTTCCCCGGACTGCGTTTCCGGCCGGGCCAGGTCGAAGGACCAGATCTTCCGGTTCCCTCCGACGTTATGGTTCGAGTCGACGACATAAAGTTCACTCGCATCAGGAGTTATAGCCAAGCCGTTCGGCCGCTCGACAGAACTCTGGTCCAACACTAGGTGCAGGCTGCCGTCGGGGTCGAGACGGTACACGCCCTCAACTGCCAGCTCCATATCTGACCGGTCACCGTACCGGGGGTCAGTAAAAAATAGCCGGCCCTGCTCATCGCATGTCACATCGTTGGGGCTGTTGAGGCGGCCGCCGTCGAAGCGAGAGACCAGCTCGGTGACGACTCCCGTGGCCAGATCGGTCTGGACCAGCCTGCGCCCGCCATTGGGACCGTGCTCGGCCCCTTCACAAGTAATTAGCCGCCCCTCCAGATCGAACGTATTGCCGTTGGCCCGTCCGCTCGGCTGCCGGAAGACCTCCAGTGACTGGTCCGGCAGGAGGCGATAGATCCGGTCAGCTCTGATATCGGAAAAGTAAACTGCGCCGTCGAGAGCCGCGGCAGGCCCCTCGAGGAAGCTTACAAAGGTGGCGGGAGCCGCTATCACGTGTCTATGCTACGGGTAACTGTCTACAGTTATCAAGGATTGGTATGGACCAGGCCTCTTCAATCTCGGCAGGTGCGCTCAAGACATTCGTATACCGGTGCGGTACTGCTACCGGTCTGAGCCCCGAAGACGCTTCCCGTCTGGTCGACGGCGTGGTGGAGGCCGATCTCCGCGGCGTCGCTTCGCACGGCATTTCGAGGCTCCCGACGTACCTGCGGGCGCTGGCCGGCGGCGTCGTCAACCCTCGTCCGGCGCTCCAGGTGCTTCGGTCCAAAGGTGCCGTTGAAGTTCTGGACGCGGACAATGGTCTCGGTGTCATCGTGGGCCAACAGGCCATGCAACGGGCCGTCAAACGGGCCGGAGAGTTTGGAGTCGGGACAGTATCGGTACGTAATAGCAACCACAGCGGCATGCTGGCGGCCCACGTCCTGAAGGCGCCGCCGCGCGGAGCGGTCGGCTTCTTCACCAGCAACGGGCCAGCCATCATGGCCCCATTTGGCGGGCGCGAACCTCGCCTTGGGAACGGTCCGGTCGCCTACGCCATCCCTCGGCGGCAGGGCGAGCCGATCGTTTTGGACATGGCTTGCTCCGCAACCAACCGGGGCCGCATCCGGCTGCTCGCCGAAGCGGGCGAGACGCTCCCGCCCGGTTGGGCACTGGACGAGACCGGCCTACCTACTCAGGACGCCAGCGCCGCCTTGCGCGGTGTTGTGTTGCCCGCCGGCGGCCACAGGGGTTCAGGGCTGGCGGTCGTCAATGAGGTACTGGCTGCGGCGCTACCGGGAGCGTCGCTGGCCGTTGACATGCCTCGTGCGTTCTTACAAGAAGGAGCAAGGGTCCTCGACTCCTGGCAATGTGGTCACCTGGCGATGGCGTTTGATATCGACGCCTTCACGGATATGACAAGTTTCCTCGACGAAGTCGACCGTCTTTGCACCGCTCTGAAAAATTGCCCCCCCGTTGAGGGGACATCCGAGGTCCTTCTCCCGGGTGAAATCGAGTCGCGCACAAAAGCAGCCCGGTTGCGTGAAGGGGTCCCGCTTTCTGCAGCCGTGATCGCTCGACTGGACGAGATCGCCGACGAGCTCGGTGCGGACCGGCTCGACAGATAACCGGCTCTACAGGTAACCGGCCCCCGTTACGCGAGCGAGGACGAGCCACCAGCAGTCCGGTCCGTGATGCTGTCACGACACACATCTACCCGGCCGCGCATTGCCCACTGCTAGCTTCTGGCTAATCGGTAGACGTCACCTACTTCAGACTGAGTGTCGAGGGAGGCACCGACCGGACCGGGAGCCGTGGTAAAGCAAAGGAGCGTTGCGTGGCACAGCTTGAAGAGGCCCTGACTACCAGCCCGACTTGGCCCGTAGCCCGGACCTACCGCGGCGAAGACCGCGTGCGGATCTCCTTACCGGTAGGGGGAATTGGGACGGGTTCGGTTGGGTTCGGGGGCCGTGGCCAGTTCCGTGACTGGGAGCTGGAGAACCATCCGTCGAAGGGGACCACGTCTGAGCTCACGTTCCTCGCTTGCCATGTGAAGGGCAAGACAACGCCGCCGGCCGCCCGGGTACTGGAAGGCACCCTCTTCGACGAGGAGATCGAAGGCGCCCTCGGCTCGCCCGCACCGGTCGCCGGCCTCCCGCGGTTCGCGGAATGCCAATTCGAGACAACATATCCCTTCGGCCGAGTGGCCTTGGCGGACCCCAATTTCCCTGTACAGGCGCAGGTCGAGGTGTTCAACCCGTTCTCGCCCGGTGACGAGGTGTTCAGCGGCCTGCCGATTGCATTGATAACCGTGTCCATCCAATCGGCCAGCGAGGAACCTCTCGAATGCAGCGTGATGTTCTCGGTGGAAACTCTGACCGGCCACGAACAGAGAACCAAAAGGTGGCCGAGCAGTCCTCGAGCGGTGGCGCGTTCGGAGGGAAATATACAGGGTTACCTGTTGTCGGACGAAGCGGTTGAGCCGGGGAGTGACGGCTCTGGCACGCTGGCCGCCGCGGTACTCGGTGAGGGCGCCTGGGTCGGGCCAAGCTGGGGATTGGGGAAATGGAACCAGGGCCTTCTCAGCATGTGGCGAGGCTTCATAGATACCGGGGACCCTATGGCCGGCACGTTCGGAGTAGGCGACGATGTGCCGGCGCCCACCTCCGGTTCGGCGATCGCCGGCACGCTCGGCGGCAAACGGACGCTCGCACCTCACGAGACAGCTGTGGTCGTCTTCGTCCTGGGATGGCACTTCCCGCACCGCCACGCCTGGGCCTGGGGCCCGTCGGGACCGGGTGGCGTATCGGGACCTGAGACGGTGGGCAACTTTTACGCCAAAGACTTTGCTGATGCCTGGGACGTGGTCCGCAGTCAGGCGGGGCGGGTGCCCGCCTTCCGCGAGGTCACCGAGCGGTTCGTCACCGCGTTCTGGGGAAGCGACTTGAGCCCCGTGGTAAAAGAAGCGGCCCTGTTTAATTTGAGCACGCTCAGGAGCCAGACGTTCTTCCGGGACGGCGACGGGCACCCGCTCGGTTGGGAGGGCTGTCTGGACGAAGCCGGCAGCTGCCTTGGTTCCTGCACGCACGTGTGGAATTACGACCTGGCCACGCCCTTCTTGTTCGGCTCGTTAGCCAGGCAAATGCGGGAGCTCGAGTACCTTCACGCCACTGCGGACGACGGCGCCATGAATTTTCGCATACTGCTCCCCCTCGAAAAGGCCCGGGACTTCGGGCTGGCCGCCGCTGACGGCCAGTTCGGTTCGGTGTTGAAACTGTTCCGGGATTGGCGGCTTTATGGCGATGACGAGTGGCTGAGGCGGCTCTGGCCGGCCTGCCGCCGGTCCCTGGAGTTTGCCTGGGTAAAAGGAGGATGGGACGCCGACCGTGATGGCCTGGCGGAAGGCGCTCAGCACAATACGATGGACGTGGAGTACTACGGGCCGAACCCCGAGGTCCAGTCCTGGTACCTGGCCGCTTTGGCCGCGGCAGTGGAAATGGCGGGAGCGGTAGGTGATGATGAGTTTGCCGGATCCTGCCGAGCGCTGTTGGAGTCCGGTCAGCGCTTGACCGAGGCCCAGCTGTTCAATGGCCTTTATTACCAGCAGCGGATAGACCCTCCGGGTGATTTCTCGGACATTTCTCCCCGGCTCAGGCACACCAACATGGGGGCGGAAAATGCGACGGACCCTGAGTTCCAGGTTGGAGACGGCTGCATCGCCGACCAGCTGGTAGGCGACACCTACGCCCAGCTCGTAGGGCTACCGCACCTGCTCGACCCCGAGCACGTAAAGTCGGCCCTCTCGAGTATCCACAACCTCAACTACGTCCCTGACTTCGGCGACTGGACCAACTACATGCGCACTTACGTCGTAAGGGGCGAACGCGGCCACATCGTGCTGTCGTACCCGAGCGGCCTGCCCGAACACCCGATGCCGTACTGGTGCGAAGCCTGGACGAGCTTTGAGTACGTTTACGCTATCGGCCTGGTCCAGGCCGGTCTCGGGGAGCGGGCCGAAGACGCCGTCGCCGCGGCCCGAGAAAGGTTCTCGGGAAAGCGGCGTAATCCCTTTGACGAGGCCGAGTGCGGGCACCACTATGCCCGCGCCATGGCGAGTTGGGGGCTTGTCCCTGCCTTCACCGGCTTCGGTTACGACGGTCGCAACGCGGTCATGAGCTTCGCTCGCTCATCCGATGGCGCCAAGTGGTTCTGGTCCACTGGGTCAGCCTGGGGCACGGTCCAGCAATCATTCGCTAATGACGGGAAGTTACAAGTACAGCTCGACGTATTGGGCGGACGAGTGCGCGTTGACCGGGCCCTGGTAGGCGAGACAACGTTCCGGCCTGATGCTCCGGGCCAGCTCCCTCCGGGCCGCTACCAGCTCAGAGAGCACCCCTCGGCGTAAAAGGACCGCGAGCCGGGAAATCGAACCCAGAAAGGGCCGGTAGGCCCCTTCGCCCCGGTCGGGCCGGTCATCGACCGTCACAACTCCCCAATCTCGGGCGTCTCAGCGACAAAGTGCCCTCTCGCTTCCTCGGTGGCGCTTGACAGCGCGCCGGCCGTGAACTAGTCTACAGGAAACTGTTGACCGAAGACCGGAAGGGCTTCCGGGGGAGCGACAGGGGGTTCGATCGAGAGACCTATTCGTTAGCGTCCAAAACGTCATCGTTTGCATTCCACCCGACACGACTACCATCTCTAAGCAATGATGGTCAGCTGACGGCGTCAGTCGCGCGCTTCCTCTTAGAAGTAGCACTGGTGCCGTTACGCACATATCGATAGGCGTACTTTTTCGCGGTCCGCGTGACTTCCTTGTCGTCGATCACGAGCAACGCTAAAAATCATACCGCGCCGCGAAACACTCGACCCAATTCTCAAACAGGAGGTCAGTCCACAAGTGTCTCGATCCCGGAGCTCATTGGCGGTAAGGGCGATTCTGGCAGGCACCCCGTTAATACTTGCCACTGCGGTGGCCCCCGCTGCTTCTGCCACTTCCAGCAGCACCCCTGCGGGGCCAACGCTCTCACCAATTCCCATATCGTTGTATGCCGAAGAAGATCCGTTTGTGATCAACATAAGTACCGACTACGAAACTCAGCAACTCGAAAAGACATACGGTCTCACATTTAATTTTGACACTGTGCCGGACTCCGATGTCGATGCTAAGCAACAAATACTTTTAGCCAGCGGCGACTATCCTGATGCTATCTTTGCTGGTGACATAAGCCCGTCAGAGGACGAAACGTACGGGAGTGAGGGCCTCTTTATACCTCTCAACAACTTATTGAAGCAATATGCGCCTAACGTATGGTCTCAAATTCAAAGCCAACCGGGGCTCAAGGCCCAAATAACCACCCCCAGCGGCAAGATCTACGCTCTCCCGTCGTACAACTACTGCTACCACTGTTGGTACTCTTACAATTACTTTATCAATGTCAAATATCTACAAGACTATGGCCTTAGCATGCCCACAACAACTGCTCAGTTCGCGCACGTTATGCAGGTCTTCGAGCAGCACGGCCTCGTGCCGATCACAGGTAACGACATTGCTGACGGTGGGTACCACCCTGACCCAGTCACGTTCCTTATGAACGCGTTCATCCCCTTCAATGGTGGGCTGGACAGCACGACCTCGAACTTCTTCGACATCAACAATGGAAAACTCGAATTCGTGCCTTCGCAACCTGGCTGGGAGGCAGGCCTCGAATACATACACAGTCTTTACGCTCAAGGAGACATCCCGGAGGCAGATTTCACTCAAGAGCCCGACGCTGTACTCTCCCTTGTACAGGACCACAAAGTGGGCGTTTGCCCGGCCGGGGTCGCAGCTGCGTGCCTGGATAACTATCCCACGCCTGCTAGTGAGTTCCAGGATTGGCTGCCCATCCCGCCCCTGAAAGGGCCGCAAGGCGTACAGTCCGTCGCCTGGACCGGCGAGGGCCAGTTGGGAGACCTTGACTTCGCCATTACGAACCATGCGTCCAAAGAGCAGGTTATCCGCCTGCTCAAGCTCGTGAACTTTACGTACTCACCGCAAGGCTCGTTTACGACCGGCTGGGGTCCCGAAGGGAAGAACTGGTCCGCCGCGAAACCCGGCCAGGACGGCATTATCGACCAGCAAGCCAACTGGGTCTTGACGAACTCCTTTATGGGCGTCGGGCCCACTGGACGTCAGAACCTCGGCTGGGGTTGGGGCAACTGGGGCCCTGTTAGCGACGGGTACCAATGGCGAATGCTTACGGCGCCTCCGCCGGGCGGTGCGTTCTCGCCCAATGGTATAAACGTACTAAACGACTTGTTCGAGCGCATCCCGATGGCCGGGCACGAGCCCGCTGAGCAGCTCCCGCCCAACCTGTGGGTTTCACCCTCACAGAGCGAGACCTTCAGCACGGAGCAGGCCAACATAGATAACTACGTCACCCAAAACACGTATGCCTTCATCACGGGGACCCAGTCCCTTTCGAGTGGGTGGAAGTCATATATAGGTGGTCTAAAAGGCCTGGGGCTATCTAACTACGTGAGCCTTGCGCAAGCGGCACTCAATGCTGGAGGTGGCCCTGTCAACGCACACGTGAGTGCGTACAGCGAAGACCCGGCCACCGTCAAGTACCTGATCAGCCTGGGCCCAGTTCCCGCCATGACCAAGAAGTACATGGCAGAGGAGGGTTTCCCAGCAAGTGATTTCGCGGCGTCAAAATAACTGACTGAGGGCTAGTTCGTCCCACGCCCTGGCCTATGTGGCCAGGGCGTGGTGCAATTGGAAGACGGTGAGGTGGCCATGATGCAGCGTGACTGCCAATGCAGCGTGACTATAGCCTGACGGGGCCAGCAGCGGCGGCGGCCGTGGCCGCCGGGCTGGCGGATGCCCAATGGTACCAGCCACCCATCGACCCGGAGCGCCTCCGCGCCCTTACCGAGCGCAACAATTGGCGGCCAGCGCGCGATTCCGCGCTGTGGTTGACCCTGCTGGCGGGCACGGCAGTAGTGGCCTTCATGAGCCTGGGCACGTGGTGGGCTATACCCGCCTTTGCTGCATTTGGCGCTCTTTACGGTGGCTCCGCTGATTCTCGTTGGCACGAAAACGGTCATGCCACCGCGTTCAGATCCAGATGGGCTAACGACGTTTTTTACTATCTGGCGGCATTTATGCTCCTACGAGAGGCCACGCTTTTCCGTTGGGACCATTTCCGGCACCATTCTGACACCATCATTGTCGGACGCGATCCTGAGATCGATTATCCCCGTCCAATTCGCCTGCGGATCCTAATACCAAATTACTTGAACCTGATCAATGGCCCGAAGTTGCTGTGGTTGATAGCTCAGCACTCGGTTGGCAGGATCGACGCGAAGACCAGGCAGTTGGTACCTCAGAGAGACTTTCGTCGCGTGATATGGGAGGCGCGGGCCTATGCCGCCGTCCTGGTAGGCGTTATCGCCTGGGCGATCGCAAGTGGCACGATCGTACCTCTGTTGTTCGTGGGCCTCCCTTCTTTTTATGGGGCCTGGTTGTTCATGTTCTTTGCCATAACTCAGCATGCGGGGTTGAAGGAAGACGTACTCGACCACCGCTTGAACACCCGCACGGTCTACATCAACCCCGTGTTCCGCTTCCTTTACCTCAACATGAACTATCACCTCGAACACCACCTGTTCCCGGCCGTGCCGTATTACAACCTGCCTGCCCTCCACCGGGAGGTCAAGGCATACCTCCCGCCGCCGAAGCCCTCGATGATGGCGGCCTACAAAGAAGTCGTCCACGCCCTCAAAATGCAGCGCAGAGACCCGACGTGGGAACTGCCGGCGCCCTACCTGCCTCCCGGGGGACGAGAGCCGTCGCTCAAGCTGCAACCGAATGGCCTCGGGTACCTGGCACCCATCAGGTCACAGCAGCCGGACCTGCTTGGCTCTTCGAACGCACTGGTCGACCTCGGTCCCACCGCCGGTTTCACTGAGGGCAAAGTGGTGCGCATCGACCACGGCGGCAGCACCTACGCCCTTTACTGCCTCGCCCATGACGACTTTGCTCTGACAGACGGACTGTGCACTCACGCCGGCACGCACCTGGCCGACGGCCACCTGGAAGGCTGCCTTATCGAGTGCCCTAAACACAACGGCCGGTTCGATGTTCGGACCGGCGAGCCGAAGAGGCGTCCGGCCATGGTCCCACTGCAGTCCTACCGGGTGATGGTCGTAGATGGGCGTATAATCGCCGACCTCCGCCCTCGAGTACCCAATAACACCGCCGTCGCCGGCCCTAATCATGCGTCGCAAGTGCACTGAGTAGAGTTGGGGCTTTCGAGTATGCCAGGGCTGAGCCAGCAACAAGTCGAGCAACTCTTTGAGGATGGCTACCTTCTTGTGGAGAACGCCCTGGACATTAGACTGGACCTTGAACCGGTCGAAAAAGAGTACGCGGAAATCCTTGAACGGCTCGCGACCCGGTTATATGAGCAAGGGCAGATCTCCGAGACCTTCGGCGATCTGCCGTTTGGGAAACGGTTCATCGCGGTGGCGGGCGCCTGTGATGAACCTATATTCCAACACTTCGAAATTTCATTCCCTTTTAAGAACATAACAGCCAAGACGCCCATCAACCTCGGCTCAGCTACGTTCAACCTTCTCAGGAGCCCAAGAATTCTTGACCTGCTTGAACCGGTCCTCGGTGGAGAAATCTATTCGAACCCCGTCCAGCACGCCAGGCTGAAGCTGCCGAGCAGTGCCACCGCAGCGCGCCATAATGGCGGTCTGACCGAAGCGACCCTTTGGCACCAAGACCTTGGCGCTGTGCTCCCCGAAGCTGACCGGACGCTGACCTTGACAGTGTGGGTGGCCATGACTGACGCCAATGAGCACAACGGATGTCTTGTCTACGAATATAAGAGCCACCGTCACGGGTTGGCTCTGCATTGTCCGACGACTTCAGAAACCCGCCTGGCGGGCAGCATCCCCGACGAATGGATCCCGGCGGACGCCATGCGCCCTGTGCCAGCCCGGAGAGGCAGCATCCTGGTCCACCTGCCGACGACCAAACACCGGTCCTTCGATAACTTGACAGATGATGTTCGTTGGAGCTTCGACCTTCGCTATCACCGCGTGGGCGAACCCACCGGGAGACCGATATTCCCCGGTTTTGTCGCCCGCAGCCGCTCCAATGCCGGGAGCGAACTCACAAATCCTGCCGAGTGGCGCCGTCTCTGGGAAGACGCGCGCAAGCAACTGGTCGGCGCGCCATCACCGACCGTCCATCGCTGGACGACCGAGGCGGCGGCCTGCGCCTAGCCTCTGGCTGCGTCGGGGTCTCGGCGCGGAGATGGTGGATACCTTGACCGTGTTGCCTGACTACCTTGAAGCCACTGTGGGTGGTGTTCCCCGTCAAGCTAAGATCAGGCTTTTCGGCGCACAGCAGGCAACGCCATCGATTTCCCCGGTGGTCCCCGGGCGCTCGAGGGGTATCAAGCGGCGGCGCAGGCCGGAGGCGTCCACGACCAGAAGGAGACAGGCATGCTCAACGAACTGCCAGGGGACCAACTGGCCGACTACGTCCCGGATCTGGCGGAGCCGGCAGATCTGGACCTTTTCTGGACAACCACCCTCGCCGACGCTCGAGGCCAGCTCCAAGCCGCCGGTCTTCGAGCGGGTCGAGTGCGGGTTGACCCTGGTTGATTGTTTCGATGTGACCTTTTCCGGCTTCAACGGCGACCCCGTTCGGGCCTGGCTGCACGTACCCTCCGGGGTTTCGGGCCCGCTGCCCATAGTTGTGCGCTTCATTGGTTATGGAGGCGGGCGTGGCCTGGCTCATGAAGTGAGCCCGTGGGCCCTCGCCGGGTACGGCTGCCTCACGGTAGACACCCGGGGCCAAGGTTCCGCGTGGAGCCCGGGCGACACGCCGGACCCAGTGGGGACGGCGCCGGCTTACCCCGGGTTCATGACAAAAGGCATACTGGACCCCAACAATTACTATTACCGGCGGGTGTACACCGACGCCGTCCTCGCCGTCGAGATGGTCCGAGACCACCCGATAGCCAACGCGGAAAAGGTGGCTGTGACAGGGGGCAGCCAGGGTGGGGGCATCACGCTGGCGGTGTCGTCTCTGGTCCCGCATCTGTGGGCGGTCATGCCGGACGTACCGTTCCTGTGTGATTTCCCGCGTGCTACCAGGATCGTCGAGAAGGATCCATATGCGGAGATAGTCCGATATTTGAGCATTCATCGCGACCACGTCGAACGTGCCTTTGCCACCCTGGCCTACTTCGACGCCGCCATGCTCGCCCGGCGGGCCACTGCACCGGCACTTTTCTCTGTTGCGCTCAAGGACCAGATCTGCCCGCCATCGACGGTGTATGCCGCCTATAACCGCTACGGCGGAAGTAAGGAGATCGTGGCCTATCCCTTCAACGACCACGAAGGCGGGCAGACGTTCCACCAGGCAGAGCAGCTACGCTGGCTGGCCAAACTCGGATAGATCAACGAGCTAGCCGTTGGCGGGCCGGCGCCCGCTAATGGAAGTGTCGAGGATCTCGGCCAAATGAGCCGTCTCGATGACAGAACCGGAGCGCTTGAGCCCGCTCTTGACCTGCATCAGGCACCCGGGATTGGTGCTAACCACGCATTCTGCGCCCGTGGCCAGGATGGCTGCCGCCTTGCGCTCCCCGAGCTCCCTGGCTGCCTCAGGTTGCACGAGGTTGTAAATACCGGCCGACCCACAGCAAAACTCATCCCGGATCTCGCACAGCTGCAGACCCGGTACCGCTTGGAGCAGCGCCCGAGGCTGGGCACGAATGCCCTGCGCGTGGGCCAAATGACAAGCGTCGTGGTACGCCACCCTCATGTTGACCGGTTGCCGTTTGGCCCTTGGCTCAACAGAGGCAAGCAGCTCCGAGAAGTCGAGAGTGTGGCCGGCCAGCCAGGCGGCGGCGTCCTCATAGTCAGGGTCGCCCGCCAGGAGCATGGCGTATTCCTTCATCGCCGAACCGCAACCGGCCGCGTTCACCACGACGTGCTCGACGCCGGCGGACTTGAAGACATCAACGGTTTGCTTGGCCAGGCGCGCCGCCTCAGATTTGCGGCCGGCGTGCCAGGACAGCGCCCCGCAACAGCCCTGGCCTTTCGGCACCACCACTTCGAACCCCTCGGCCACCAGTACCCGGGCGGTGGCGGAATTTACCTGTGAAAAAAACACACTTTGCACGCAACCGGTAAGGAGGCCAACTACACCGCGGCAAGACCCGGCGGCCGGGATCCTGGCCGGCAGGACCTCGATAGGTGAAATCGAGGGGGCGACGGAGTCCATGGCCCGGACGAACGGCGGCAAACGAGCGGCCACTGCGGGTCGCTGCAGCGCGGCCCGCAGCCCCGAGGATTGCGCGAAAGCGAGGGCCAGACGGGCAACGCGGAGCCGGCGCGGGTAGGGAAAGAGGCCGAAAGATGACCGAGCGCGCCAGCCGCTGCGAGAATGGGCGGTCCCCGGTGCGCTCGATTTCGACCCGAGCAGCCTCGATTATCTCGCCGTAACGCACGCCAGACGGGCAGGCGCTGACACACGCCATGCACGAAAGGCAGCGGTCGAAATGTTGGAGCGGGGCGCCCTGGACCGGGGCGCCGGAGAGCACCTGGTCCATCAGCTCGATGCGTCCCCGCGGTGAGTCCATTTCCTGGCCCCACAGTGAATAAGTAGGACAGGCGGGCAGGCAGAACCCGCAATGGACGCAATCGTCAATTCGTTCCTGCACCTCGAGCGCCGAGGCCTCCTGGACCACGGTCAAACGGCGACGACGGTCCACTCAGGCCCCTCCCACCATCAAGCTGGCCCCGTCACTGGCTAGATCCCTCCGACGAAGCGGCCCGGAGCGAGCCGGCGGGCCGGGTCGAACTTTTCCTTTAGCCGGCGCATCAGGTCGATACCTGGCACCGGGCCCCACACGTCAACGACCGATTTGAGCGCGGCGGGCGCCCGCAGCACGGTGGTATGCCCGCCGAAACGCGGCGCAAATGGAGCGCAGACCGTGCACCATTGCGCTCAACTCCGGCGCCGCCACCTCTGTCGGCAGGCCGATGAATAGCACCCCGGACCCAGCCGAGCCGGCGATCCGGGCGGCCGGAGCTTGGTCCAAAGCCAGCGAACTAGCCCGTTGGACCAGCGCCGGGACGCCCGAAAGCACCGAAGTCAGCTTCAGAGTGACGGGCCCAGGTAGCTCCCCCCATCCGGGCGGCGCCACCGGCCGGATATCGTCCGTACCGAGCAGGGCGGCGACAGCGTTGCTTCGCTGCTCGACCGGGCGAGGGCGGCCCTCGACCAGCACGGCCAGCTGCACGGGGCCGTCCGGACTGGGCCGTTCGACCTCGATCGCGCGTGGGCGCCGCCTGCGAGGCCAGCACCGTTTGCAGCGGGGCAACCAGGTCAGCCGGTCCTGGGTAGGAGGCGACGACAAAACGTCGAGCGGCGGCCATGGGCTTGAGCTTTAGTGTCACCTCGGTGAGTACTCCGAGCGTCCCGTACGACCCGGTGAACAGCTTGGCCAAGTCGTAACCGGCTACGTTCTTGACCACTTTGCTGCCGGCGTGGGCCACGACCCCGTCAGCCCGCACCACGGTGGCCCCCAGCACCAGGTCTCGGACGGCACCGTGCAGGTAGCGACCCGGACCGGAAAGGCCAGTGGCCACGACCCCTCCTATGGTCGAGCCGGGCACCACCTCATCGACAGGAAAGCACTGTTGGGCTTTGGAGGTCGCGGCAAACAAATCGGCGAGCGTGGTCCCCGCCTTGACACGCGCCACCAGGTCGTCACTTACATGCTCGATGACCCCGGCCAACTGTGAAAGGTCAATGACAAGCCGAGCTGATTCCGGTGGGTTGCCCCAGTCGAGCTTGGTACCCGCGCCTCGGGCCACCACACTGAGCCCGTGGGTGGCGGCCACTCGCATGGCTCGGGCCACCTCTTCGGTATGGCGAGGGTGGACCACTATGTCAGGTACCACGCCGTCAACGGAATCGCCGGGCTCACCGTCGGCGGGCGCCGCCCGGGCATGCCCGCTGCAATTCGGCCAGCACGGTCGTCAAAACAACTCCGCCAAGCCTTGCTCCTGAAGCGGGTGGGCGCCCTGGCGAGGACGGGGTGGTTCGCCGCACAGCCGCGGTGTGGGGACGGCTTTGCCCGGGTTGCATATGCCGTCTGGGTCGAAGGCGCTCCGGACCCAAAGCATGGTCTCGCAGGTCGTCGTCGGTGAACATCTTGGTCATGGCCGTCAGCTTGTGCAGCCCCACCCCGTGCTCACCTGTGATCGACCCGCCGTGGGCAATGCAGAGATCAAGGATTTCGGTGGACAATTCCTCGGCGCGCTCCTCTTCGCCCTCTACGCGGTCGTCGAAGAGCACCAGGGGGTGGAGGTTGCCGTCACCGGCATGGAAGACGTTCGCCACTCTTATACCGGCTTCGGCCGATAGCCGGGCTATGTCGTGCAGCACCTCGGGTAGGTCGCTCCTGGGGACGACGCCGTCCTGGACGATATAAGCAGGGCTCAACCGGCCCATGGCGGCGAACGCCGACTTCCTGCCCCGCCAGATCCGCGCCCGCTCGACATCGTCTGCAGCTACGCGGATCTCGAACGCCCCGTGGGCCAAACAATGGCGCTCAACATCGGCCAGACCCTCCTCAACCTCGGAGGCCGGGCCCATCGAGCTCGACGATCAGTACCGCGCCGGCCCCTTCGGGGTACTCGCACCGGACCGCCTTTTCGGCGGCCGAAATGGCCAGCGCGTCCATCATCTCGATCGCCGCCGGCATCAGGCCGGCGGCAATTATGGCCGACACGGCCCGACCGGCGCCGTCGATGTCGGGGAAGGCGGCCAACAGTGTCTGCACCGCTTCGGGAAGGCGGAGGAGACGCACGCCCACCTTGGTGGCCACTCCGAGTGTGCCCTCCGAGCCCACAAACGCGCCGACCAGGTCGTAGCCGGGAGCCTCGCCGGCCATGCTGCCCAGCTCCACGACAGCCCCGTCTGGCGTCACCACTTCGAGATTTGTGATGTGGTTGGTCGTAAACCCGTACTTGAGGCAGTGAGCGCCGCCGGAGTTCTCGGCTACGTTGCCACCGACAGAGCAAACCTGCTGGCTGGACGGGTCCGGAGCGTAGAAGAGGCCGTAGGGAAGGGCGGCCCGGCTGACCTCGAGGTTGGTGACGCCTGGCTCGAGCACGGCGCGTCGGTCCTCTGGACGTACCTCCAGGACCGTTCGCATGCGTGAAGTGACGACCAGGGCACCGTCCGCATTGGGGACCGAGCCGCCTGACAGGCCGGTGCCTGAGCCCCGGGCCACGAAAGGCAGCTTCAAGCCGGCGCACACCTTGACCACCATCTGTATGTCCTCCCTCGAGCCGGCCAGCACGGCGAAAGCGGGACGCGCCCTGAACTGGGTGAGCCCGTCGCACTCGTAGGTCCCCAGCTCGACCGGGTCACAGATGAGAGCGTCCGGAGCGAAGGATGGGGCCAATTGGTCCATGGCAGCCCGGGCGTCCGGCCCGGCATCGAGTCCTTAGCCGCTCTTACTGTCTGGTCTGAGACCGTCGCGGCAGTTGGACGGGACTTCACGGTCTTGCTCCTGATCTCCGTATGTTAGAATAAATTTCCCTTTGCATTTATTGTATAGGAGGTGCGGCTGGAGGTGCAAACTTGCTATTCGTCCCGCATCAGCCGCTGCCATCCGGGATAATTTCTTCAGAATATTTGTAAACGCGGGACGCTGCGTAAGTTTCCTTTATTTTCAAGCCGCTCGGAGCACGACGCTGGAGGCGAGGACGAATAATGAGCGCTGACATTGACATTAGGGGTGCCAAAAACACGCGCCGGAGTATGGTTTTAAACGACACCTCGAGGGCGCTTTTGACTGAGCTGCAGGGCGAGCTCGGGCCTCGACGTCAAGAGTTGCTCGAGCGCCGGCGCCAGCTGCAGTCCGATCTCGCCCGGGGGGCACGGCCGAGTTTTCGGACGTCGTCCGGCAGTACCGGCGACGGCCAGTGGCGGGTCCCGCCCGCCCCGGCAGATCTATCCGATAGACGGGTCGAGATCACAGGCCCTACCGATGCCAAAATGATGATCAATGCGCTCAATTCAGGCGCTCGGGTGTTCATGGCCGACTTCGAGGACGCCAACACACCTACGTGGGCGAACATGGCCGATGGTCAGGCAAACGTGTACGACGCCGTCCGCCGGCAGTTGGCCTATAAGTCGCCCGATGGCAAGGACTACCGCCTCGGCCCGGACCTGGCCACACTGGTGGTGCGGCCGAGGGGCTGGCACCTCGTGGAGCGCAACGTACTGGCCGAAGGGCGGCCCATGTCGGCCAGCTTGTTCGATTTCGGCGTCTTTGTAGCCAGCAACGGCCACGAGTTGCTCGAGCGGGGGTCCGGTCCCTATTTGTACCTGGCCAAGCTGGAAAATGCCGACGAAGCCGCCCTGTGGCGTTCGGCGTTCGAGATCGCAGAGGACCGGCTCGGGCTACCGCCCGGGTCCGTACGAGCGACGGTGCTCATTGAGACCATCCTGGCCGCCTTCGAGATGGAAGAGGTACTCCACGCCCTGGGGCCATATGCCACGGCCCTCAACGCGGGACGCTGGGACTACATGTTCAGCGTTATCAAGAAGTTCCGGGACGACCCGGGCTTCGTGCTCCCCGACCGGGCACAGGTCACCATGACGGTCCCATTCATGCATGCCTACACCGAACTGCTCGTCCGGACGTGCCACCGGAGGGGCGCCCATGCCATCGGGGGCATGGCCGCGTTCGTACCCTCGCGCCGGGACCCCGAGATAAACGAACGGGCGATGAACGCCGTGCGCGACGACAAGCGGCGCGAGGCGGGCGCCGGCTTCGACGGGACGTGGGTCGCTCACCCGGACCTGGTCCCTATTGCCACCGAGGTTTTCGACGGCGTGCTCAACGGGCAAGCCAACCAGCTGTCCAGATCTAGAGAAGATGTGCAGGTTGAGGCGGCCGAACTTCTCAACGTGGCCGTCCCGGGTGGTTCCGTCACCGAGGCCGGCGTCCGCAACAACGTGGCTGTGAGCCTGCGCTATCTCGAGTCGTGGCTTCGCGGGACGGGGGCGGTGGCGGTCTTCAACTTGATGGAAGATGTGGCGACAGCCGAGATTGCCCGCGCCCAGGTGTGGCAGTGGTGCCGTCATAGAGTGCCGCTCGCCGACACCGGGGTTGTGGTGACCCCTGAACTGGTGCGCAGCATCGAAAGCAAGGAACTGGAGGTGCTGACGAAGGAGCTCGACGCCGCCGGGATGGGCGACGGCCGGGCCAAGGAGGCGGCCGAACTGTTCGACACGGTGGCTTTGGACCAAGACTTCGTAGAATTCCTTACGTGGCCTGCCTATGAAAAACTCGACTAGCAGGACGGCCGGGCCCTCGGTGGTGGTGGACCTCCCCTACGGCACCTCGCAGCTGGCGGTCGAACTGCCGCCGGGCACCCTGGTGGTGGCGCCCGAAGACCGCCCCCCGGCGGCTGACGAAGTGGAAGCGATAAGGGCCGCTCTCCGCTCACCTATCGGCGGTCCCCATCTAGAAGATGCGGTCCCGCCGGGTGCCACCGTCGCCATTGCCATCTGCGACGGGACGAGGCCCCAGCCGCGACGTCCCATGCTTTCAGCCCTGCTGGAGGTAATTTCGGCCCGGACCGACCTGAGCAACGTTGTTGTGCTGGTGGCCACCGGGACCCACCGGGCTAACACGGTGGCCGAACTCGAGGACATGCTGGGCCCGGAAATACTGGGGGCAGTCCGCGTCCTGAACCACGATGCCCGCGACCCCGCTACGCTGGTCGACCTCGGCGTCATGGGCGACGGCGTGCCCGTGCACCTCAACCGGGAGTGGGTCGAAGCGGATGTCCGGGTTACCACCGGATTTGTCGAACCGCACTTCTTTGCCGGGTTCTCGGGTGGGCCAAAACTGGTCGCTCCCGGGCTGGCTGGGCTCGAGACGACGCTCGCCCTGCACGACGCCAGGCGCATCGCTAGCCCGGCTGCGACGTGGGGCGTGCTCGAGGGCAACCCGGTCCACGACGACGTACGAGCAATAGCGAGGACAACCGGGGTCCACTTCGCCTGCGACGTGGTGCTCAACCGCAGTCACGAGGTAGTGGCCGCCTTCGCCGGCGAACTGTTCGCCATGCACCGGACCGCCACCGCCGCGGCCAGGGAGGTTGCCATGCAGGCGGTACCTCACCGGTTCGA
This sequence comes from uncultured Acidimicrobiaceae bacterium, assembly GCA_963749305.1. Classification (GTDB taxonomy): domain Bacteria; phylum Actinomycetota; class Acidimicrobiia; order Acidimicrobiales; family Palsa-688; genus Fen-671. Next base: position 354,274 of record CAVVMN010000002.1, on the reverse strand, counting down.
CGTCGTGGTCACGTCCAACGCCGGCTTCCCGCTGGACCAAAACCTTTACCAGGCGGTGAAGGGGATGTCGGCGGCGGCGAACGTTGTCCGCGAGGGCGGCCTTATCGTCGTTGCCGCCGAGTGCCGGGACGGGTTCCCGGACCATGGCGAGTTCCGTCAGCTATTGGCGTCAGCCACGTCACCCGAGGAGCTCTTGGCCTCGCTGTCAATGCGCAGCGAGACGGTCCCGGACCAATGGGAGGCTCAGGTTCTGGCCCGGGTCCTTATCGGGGCGCGGGTCTCGGTGCACACCGATGGGCTCAGCGCGGAGGACCTCGAGAGCGCTTTCTTGTCATCCGCAGATGACATCGGGGCGACGGTGCGAGACGAGCTACAGCGCCGGGACGGCGGGATCTGCTGCACCCTGCCTGCTGGGCCGGAGACAATTGCCTTCGTGCCCAGCTGAGGCGCCTTCGTAGCAAGCTGAGCCTCAGGCCGAGCACGCAGAGCAGGCCCGGGGGCATCGGGCGCCAACGGAATATAAGGCCCGGGCTGCTGTTGGCCTAAATATGGCTCTATATGACGTGGTACCGGCTTCTCTCGATGGCAAACCGCTGGACATGGACCAGATCGAGGGCAAGGCTGCTCTAATCGTCAACGTCGCCTCTCGGTGCGGCTTGACGCCTCAGTACGAAATCCTGGAAACCATCCACGAGCGTTACAAGGACCGCGGGTTCACGGTGCTCGGAGTGCCGTGCAACCAGTTTGGCCAGCAGGAGCCCGGCTCGCCGGAGGAGATCGCCACCTTCTGCTCTATGACCTACGGCGTGACCTTCCCGATGACCGAGAAGGTCGATGTCAACGGGGACCAACGTCACCCCCTCTACCAGCAGCTCACGACTACCCCGGACGCCGAAGGGGAGGCGGGGGACATCCAGTGGAACTTCGAAAAGTTCCTCGTCTCGCCGCAAGGCCAGGTAGTAGCGCGGTTCCGTCCCACCGTCACACCCGACTCTGACGAGGTCGTCGCTGCTATCGAGTCGGTGTTGCCGGCGTAGTTCACCTCTGCCACGGGCGTCCGAGGGAGGGCGCCGGCAATCCCCCCGAGCGGCGGGCGGGGGCCGCCCCAATTCGCTCCGCCATGCCGCCATGGGCCTATTATCCTTTGCTGACGGCCGTTCCCGCGCCCTCTGTGGTCAGTGTCGTACGCACGACGTCTCCGTGTGTCCTCGTGGACCAAGCCGGCGGCGAAAGTTCGTCCCTTCTGGGCACGGTCGCCGCTTATGGGCGCCATTGCTGTCGATTTCTTGCCTTTTTCACGCCCAGATCCGATTTGCGCGCCTAGAAAGGCGGCCACAAGGCGACAACGCCGGGACGGCCGCGAATTGCGGCCGCTACCGGTCCACTACACACGCTCGCTGCCGGCCAGGCGCCTCTTCAGCACAGGAAGTCGACTACGGACGTAGTCGTCGCTACCGGCACTAGCCGGGAGCTGCCTGGCAGTCGAACCTGACGTTAACGTCAAGGGCGAGTATGATGAAGGGTGTCGGCATCCACGGGAGAGGGAATGAGCACGAACGCGACGGTTGATATGGCCCAGCCCACTGCAGACAAGCGGGGTGACCACTACAAGTGGATCGCTCTTTCCAACACCACACTGGGCGTATTGATGGTCACGATCAACCAGTCGATCTTGCTCATATCGTTGCCCGACATTTTCCGTGGCATCTCCCTCAACCCCCTGACGCCGTCCAACACCTCGTACTTTCTGTGGGTGTTCATGGGGTTCTTGCTTGTGACGGCCGTTTTGGTCGTCAGCCTGGGCCGGGTGGGCGACATGTTCGGGCGGGTCCGGATGTACAACTTAGGGTTCGCGGTGTTCACGTTTTTCTCGATACTGCTCTCGATCACCTGGTTGACGGGAGTGGCCGGGGCCATGTGGATCATCGTTATGCGGGTCTTCCAGGGAGTCGGCGGCGCCTTCCTGTTCGCCAACTCGAGCGCCATCTTGACCGACGCCTTCCCACCGGACGAGCGCGGTAAGGCCATGGGCATCAACGGCGTGGCTGCCGTTAGCGGCGCCTTCCTGGGCCTGGTCCTCGGTGGCGTACTGGCCCCGGTCGAGTGGCGGCTCGTTTTCCTCGTTTCCGTGCCGTTCGGGATCTTCGGGACGGTGTGGGCCTACCTGATGCTCAAAGACAACGGCGTTCGGGTCCCGGCCAAAATCGACTGGCGGGGCAACGCTGCCTTTGCTGTGGGCCTGGTCAGCCTGTTGACCGGCATCATCTACTCGCTGCTCCCCTATGGCGGGCACCCGACGGGCTGGACCAACCCATGGGTACTTGTGGCCATCTTTGGAGGCATCGCGATACTCGGACTGTTCGTGTTCATCGAGACCAAGCAACCTCAGCCGATGTTCCGGCTCAATCTGTTCAAGATCCGGGCGTTTACCGCCGGCAACGTGGCCGGCCTGCTCGGTGCGCTTGGCCGAGGTGGCCTCCAGTTCATGCTGATCATATGGCTGCAGGGCATCTGGCTGCCTCAGCATGGGTACAGCTTCAGCCAGACCCCTTTGTGGGCAGGTCTGGCCATGGTGCCTTTGACGATCGGCTTCCTGGTCATTGGTCCCGTATCTGGCATCCTGTCGGACCGTCTCGGAGCGCGTGGCTTGGCCACGGCGGGGCTGGCGCTGAGCGGAGCCGCGTTCCTGTTGCTCGAGTTGCTACCGATGAACTTCAACTACGTCTGGTTTGCTCTGCTCATCTTCCTGTTTGCCGTCGGTATGGGCCTTTTCTTCTCTCCCAACCAGGCCTCCGTTATGAACAGCCTGCCGCCCGACCAAAGGGGCGCCGGCGCCGGCATGCTCAATACCTTCCAGAACTCGGCCCAGGTCCTTTCGATGGGCCTCTTCTTCACCATCGTTACCCTCGGCCTGGCGGCCGACCTCCCATCGCACCTGTACCAGGGCTTGACCAGCGCCGGAGTAGCGGCCGGGCCCGCCCGGCTGGTAGCCAACGAGCCGCCGATCGGGAGCCTCTTCTCGGCTTTCCTCGGCTTCAACCCCGTGAAAGAGCTCCTCGGGCCCACAGGCGCCCTTAATCATCTCAGCGCCAGCCAGGCCGCGTACGTGACGGGCCGGTCCTTCTTCCCCAAGCTCATCGAGGAACCCTTCTCGCAAGGCTTGCACCTCGCCTTCGACTTCGCCGCCGGCGCTACCCTTATCGCGGTGGTCGCAAGTGCCCTCCGTGGAAAGCGCTACATTCACAAGGCGCAGCCCCTTGCTGAAGAACTGGCCCAAGGGGCCGCCGAGAGCGCGGCGGTCGCCGGGTTGCCCGAGGACCCCGAGGGTGCTGAGAGGGCGGAGGGCGCCGACAGTGCTGATGTCCCCGGGCAACGGTCGTTCCCCGCGGTGACCCGGTGAGCGCCCCCGCTGAGACGCTGGCCACCCCCGGCCGCGAGGACCTCATCAGCATCGGCGCCGCAGCTGCACTCTCGGGCGTCTCGGAACGAGCTCTCCGCTACTACCAGGAGCTGGGCCTCCTCATCCCCTGCGCCCGCACCCCGGGCGGGTTGCGCCGGTACTCGGAGGAGGACCTGGCCCGCGTAGCCCGGATCCGGGAGCTACAAACTCTACTTGGCCTCAACCTCGACGAAATCGCCGTCGTCCTGCGCAACGACGACCGGCTGGCCGAGATCAAGGCCGCGTACCACGACGAGCACACGGGCGCCGAGGAGAGGGCGGTCCTCGCTCGCGAGTGCCTCATACTGCTGGAGCAACTCCGGGTTACGGTCGAGGCCAAGCGGGTCGCGCTGGACACCTTTCTGACCGACGTGGACGCCCGCATAGCCGCGTGTCCAGGCCGCCATACCGTCAAAGTAACCTCTCCGCAGTTCTACGGCAACACGTCTGACCGGTCCGGTTAGGCCGTCGTGTACACCAACAATTCCGAGGTTAGCGCGCCCTCCAATCGCACGGGCACACCCTCCTTTACGAGACAATAACCGCTCAGCTCTGTCTCCGACCCGGAGTTGTCGAACCTCACGCGATATCGCTTGGAAATATCGGCGCCCCGCAGTTTAACCACGACTTCGGGTGCGGCCGAGCCCGGTCCGCTAAGCCGGAACACGCCCACGATGCCGCATCCCCCGTCCTTTGACGCCAGCTCCAAGACGCCCCAGTCCTTCGGTTCAGGACCACCGACGTCGGGCGTGTGATGGTAGACACGGCTGTCTCGCGCCATCGGCCGGACGAACTCCTTGTAGATATCCAGGGTGTGCCGGACGCTCTCTAGCTGTTGTGGGTTCATGACCGCACCCACCGGGTGGAACTGACCAAGGGACGGACGGCCGAACAGCACTAACCGGAGCTGGAACATCAACTCGGCTGTCACATGCCCGCTCTGGCCCGCCACCAACCTGTCAACATATTCGGGCGGTAATGCCATCGTCATGCCATTCGTGATGGCAAAAGAGCGTGGTGCTATCTGCCAGTCGGTCACCCACGTGTGGTTGAACCACCGTACGGTGGCCAGGTCGGTCCGAGCTCCACCACTAGCGCAGTTCTCGAACACCACATTGGGGAACTCCGCCCGAAGAGACTTCATTATATTGTCAAACGACTCGTAGTAGCGCCAGTAGTTGTTCTCCCAGTAGCCGTCGTGGAGCGAGCACCCAGCGGTACCGATACGCCCGACGTTGTAATCCCAGCGGAGGAAGTCCAGCCCGTAATTAATCAACACTCCCCGTAGCTGCTCCAGGGCCCAGGCCGCCACCTCCGGGTCACCAAGGTTTAACATCGAGGGGTTACCCTTGAGCCTGCCGCCGTCATAGTCCGTGGCCACCCATTCCGGGTGCTCTGCAAGCGTGCGGCTGGCCGGGCCGAGCCGCTCGGGCTCGATCCACAACCCGAACAGCATGCCCTTTTGATGGACCAGGTCACGAATAGGGTCTATCCCTCCCGGGTACCTGGCCTCGTTCACTACCCAATCGCCCACTCGCACATTCCATTCGGCCTCCCCGTTTGGGGGCGTATACCAACCTGCATCGATAATGAAGACCTCTGCGCCGAGTTTTTCGGCCAACTCGATTTCATGCTCGACGGAAGTGGCGCTCATATCCACTTCAGGGCCGATGAGTGCTTCCACCCATGACGTGCGCCCTCGGGCCAGAGGCAGGTCGAACACAGACTGGCGGATATGGTGGTGCATGGCCTGGACGCCGTCGTCCAACCCGCCGAACACCATGCCCATGTGGACTTCCGGGGAGGCGATCGTCTCTCCGGGCGCCAGGACGCGGAGAGGCGCCGGCGCGTCAGGACCGAAGTCAAAGGAGAGATGGGCAGCCATATCATCGACGCCGCCGACATCAGCATTGAGGTCAAACGCAAGCGTGTAGCCCCCCGACCAAGCCAGCTGTCCTATGAAGATCTCACCTGTGCCGTTGTTGCGGAGCACGAACATCGGATGGCGGTGCTTGTCCCGGGAGCGCCTGCCGCCAATCGTATATTTGGCGTCGGGCAGAGGGTACCAACGGAATTCGCCCTCGTTTCCCCAGTGAGTGTTGGCCATGTAACCGAGCGAGTAAAGGCTCTCGTCCCCTGAGAGATGTTGTGCCCATCGGCGCGTGGTTTGCAACCCGCCGCTCCACGGGGAAACCGAAGCCAGGGCGGCAGGCCCGGAGCCATCATTTGTAACCTCGAGCCAACGCACGAGAACGGGAGTCCCGTCGACAACCGTGTGAACCCTGATCGTCACGGGCCGCAGACCATGCCGCAGCGTCAGGACCGTGTGAACTCGGTTTTCACCGTCGTCTTGTTCGAAGTCGGAATATTCCCAGTGAGACCTCAGGTCCTGACCATCGATCTCGACCCGAAATGCCTGCGGATCGGCGAAGTCGCTTATGTCGAGAGAAGGGACGACGGGTTTGGTGATAACGGAGCTCAAGTACCCGGCGCCGTTCCAACCAAGCACGCAATAAAGGCCGTCCACCCAGGCTTCCTCGTAGACGGTTAGACCGCTCCGGAAGCTGATCTTCCGTTCCGGGCCGTCACAGACAACCACGTCCATGAATTTGCTGCCCACTAGAACTCGCCCCTTTCTAACCCGAGTGATCGTACCTGCTCCCGTTGCACCGGTACTTTGCAGAACAGACGGCAACATGGCCCAAACGCTCGGCTGGCGGTACCCGGCCGCACCGCGCCGACCCGCCGTGCCTTAGCCTGTCGCAGTTAGTCCATGAACGCACCGCCGTTGACCGCCAACGCTTCCCCGGTGATAAAGCGGGCGGAGTCGCTGGCCAAAAAGGCAACCACCTCGGCGACGTCGTCGGGCTCTTCCAGCCGGCCAAGGGGGGTATCGGCCACCATACGGGCGCGAAGCTCTTCGGCACCAACTCCCCGCAGCGCCGAACCCCAGCTGAGGTGGCGGTCCTGCATCGGAGTGTCGACAAAACCGGGGCAAACGGAGTTTACGCGCACCCCATATGGCCCAAGCTCATATGCCATGGCTTGCGTCAGTCCGATCACGGCAAATTTGGAGGCGACGTAATCAGCCAGAAAGGCCGTCCGGCCCTGCTTCCCGGCCATAGAAGCGACGTTGACGATCGCGCCGCCGCCTTTGTCGATCATTCGCCGGGCGGCAGCTTGGCCGCACAGGAAGACGCCGCGGAGGTTGACAGCCATCGTCCGGTCGAAGCTTTCCAGTGGAATATCGACGAACGGGGACATCCTGGAAACACCGGCATTGGCCACCCACAGGTCGAGCCGCTCGAACCGTTCGCTGACGAACTCGCCCAGCCGTGAGACCGCCTCCGGGTCGGTGACATCCGCTGTAACCGACACCCCATCGATCTCCTCAGCCACGCGGGTGGCCGAACCCGGGTCGACGTCCGAAGCCACCACTGCGTAGCCATCGACCGCCAGCCGGCGGGCGATCGCCCTGCCGATCCCAGAGCCGGCCCCCGTGACTACTGCCACTTTCTTAATTTTCAATTGCGCTAACCGTCCTCCGGATGGCTGGTCTCGAGCGAAATCTGGGCCCCCGTGATAGTGGTGACCCCCCTGCAGAGCGTGTACACGACCTCGCCCACGTCGCGGGCGCTCGCCGGCCCCCCCAGCGTGGAGCGGTTGAGCGGTGAACTGGTCAGCTCGGCAACCACCGTGTTCAAGCGGACCCCTGTTGGTCGCAGCACATCGGCCAGGTCGTCCGTCGAGTAGATGAGAGCGGCGGCTGCCGCACAGAACGCCGGCGACCCCACTTCGCCTGTAAGCCCGGCGGTGTCTGCCACGAACGTCACCGACCCGCCGGGGGGCAGCACCTGTTCAGCCGTGTGGGCCAGGGCCCATGGCACGCGAAAATTGTCGTTGAGTTGTTCCCGCCAAGCAGACGGGGCCTGACTGAGCAGGTCGCCCCCGCTATCAGGCGCCATGGCATAAACCAAGCCGGCCACGTCCCAAAACCCGCGCACCCACCGGCCCAAGCTCTCTTCATCACCGAGGACATTACTGTCGGGCACCACGACATCGATGCCTCTGGCGGCAAAGCAATCGGCAATTGCCGCCCCGAGCGGCCCGTTTTTCGTAAGTAGCGCAATGCTCCCCTCGGCCGGCGTTACCGCGTCGGGTGGCGCCGGCCGTGAGTAAGAACGCAAAAGACGACGCTCTCGCACCGGGGCCAGGAGCCCACCCGTGACCATGAACTCGTTCCCGGTCACCACCTCGGCCTCGTCCGATGCCAGGTATGCTGCCGCGGCCGCTATATGGCTCACCTCGGCCCGCCGGCCCATCGGGTGTAAGCGCTCAAACTCCTCGACCAGGCCGCCGCCTGCGCCATCCTCAATTGAATGACCACCGGACCCCACGTCAATAGGCGCGTTGGCGTCTACATACCGGGCGATGGCGTGCTGTTTCCCCATGTCGTAGATACCCGTGTAGATGTTCCCCGGCACAATGGCGTTGGCGCGGACCTTGTCCGGCCCGTGCCGCAGCGCCGTGTAGCGCGTCAACGTGTGCACGGCTGCTTTGCTGGCCCCGTACACGTGAGTGCGATGACCCCGTTGCCCGGCATGCGAACCGGTGTTAAGCACAACCCCGCCGCCCGCCTGTCGCATCACCCTGACTGCGTGCCGGGTCCCCCAGGCCACTCCGAGCAGGTTGACACCCAGCAGCCGCCACCAACCGCTCTGGTCGACTGCGGTCCGGCCATTTATACCCGCATTGTTGACCATGACGTCCAACGCACCGGACTCGGCCACGACCCTGTCGACAGCGGCCCCTACCGCCTCGTCGCCAGCGACGTTCAGCTCGACAAAGCGGGCTCGCCCACCAGCGCTCCTGATGCGGGCCACCACGTCCTCGCCTTTCGCCGAGTCGACATCTGCGACCACAACATCGGCGTTTTGAGCAGCAAACAATACGGCAATGGCCTCACCGATGCCTGAAGCGCCCCCCGTGACCATTGCCACGCGCCCGTCCAAAGTCACGCCGTCCGCCTTCGGGCCAGCTCCGCAAGTGCCGCCTGGACGGGCATGCGCCGCTAGCCTTTCAGCGACCCGACTCGCAACCCCTTTACAAAATACTTTTGCGCCAAAGGGTACAAAATCAGCATCGGCAAACTGCCAATTATGATAAGCGTGTACTGCACGAGCGTCTGCACATCCTGGAACGACTGCATCTCTTGCGGTGACAGGTTAGAGATGGCCGACGGCGGGAGTTCGCTCAGGACCAAGACCTGGCGCAGCACCAATTGGATAGGGAAGAGGCTCTCGGAGTTCAAGAATATTAAAGCGTAGAAATATGAGTTCCACTGGGCCACCGCGAATATCAGCGCCAAGACGGCCAACACCGGCTTCGACAATGGCAGCACCACTCGCCATAAAACTGTGAACTCAGTAGCTCCATCCACCTCGGCTGCTTCAACCAGTTCGTTGGGCACGGTACTTTGGAAAAATGACCTGGCCAAGATAATGGAGAAAATACTCAAGGCGCCAGGCACGATCAGCGACAGACGCGAGTTGATCATCCCCAGTTTTTCGACCACCAGGAAGAGGGGGACGATGCCGCCCGAGAAGAGGAAGGCAAACAGGAACAGCCATATAAAGAAGCGTTTGCCGTAAAGATGAGGACGTGACAGGGGCCAACCGGCCAGGACCGATAGCGCTACGCTCAGCACGGTACCTGCCACCGTATAAATTATCGAGTTCAAATACGCTTCCCAGACTCCCGGGTAGTGCAGTATGTAGGCGTACCCGGTCAGCGTCGGATGGACTGGCCAAAGCCACACCTTGCCGTTGATGACAGCGGACGCAGAGCTGAAAGAGGCTGCGATCACATACAGCAACGGGAAAAGGATGGAAACCACTATCAGAGTTAAAAATGCATACATGCCAAATATGACGAATTGGTCTCGACGTGACTCTCTGCTGATAGGGATAGTGTCAGTCACCGACCGCCGGCGAGAAGTACCGGCAGGGTCGACCAAACCCGGCGGAGGAGTTACGGTTGCTGTCATCGGTCGCCTCTCGTCCTAGAAGAAACTGTAGCCAGACATGCGTTTTGCCACAAAGTTGACGGCAACGATTAAGACAAAGCTAATGACAGAGTTGAAGAGGCCAACGGCGGTACCGAAACTGAAATTGTCCTGGACGAGGCCTACCTGGTACACGTAGGTTGACACCACTTGGGAGGTGGAAAGGTTCAGGGGCGTCTGCAACAAAAGGACCTTCTCGAAGCCCACCCCCAGGATGCCGCCCAACGAGAGTATGAGAAGTATGACGATCGTGGGTTTGATGGCCGGGATGTCCACATTGCGGATCTTCTGCAGCACTGACGCGCCATCGAGCCGGGCAGCTTCGTACAGAGCCGGGTCGACCGTAGATAGCACTCCGAGGTAGATGACAGCCCCGTAGCCAGTTGTCTGCCACACACCCGACCACACGTACACCGAGGCGAAGGCCGAGGGGCTGCCGAACAGGTCGGGAGTGTGGTTGATACCGAAGGCATGAAAGATGTTGCTGAAGAGCCCTGTGCCCGGAGACAGCACCAATTGCATCATGCCGACCAGGACGATAACCGAGATGAAGTACGGGAAGTACGTTATGGACTGGACGACCTTTTTGAAGCGATGGTGCCGAACTTCGTTTATAGCTAACGCCAGTACGACGGTCGCCGGGATCCCGATCAAGAGAGAGTAAACCCCGAGCACGAGGGTGTTGCGCATCACGGGCCAAAATTCGGGGTCCTGGATCCACAGCCGAAACTGCTCGAAGCCAACCCAAGGGCTCCCCCATATCCCGCCCACCGGGTTGTAATTGCGGAACGCGATTTGCGCACCTAAAAGGGGCAGGTAGTTGAAGACGATCAAGAACAAGACCGGCACGCTGAGCATTGCGTACAGGCGCCAGTGCCGCCTGATCATCCGTCGCCGCCAACCGGCCTTCTCACCGGAGCGACGGGCGCCTTTGGCAATCGCCGGCTCTCCCTCCGCCCAGACCGGCGCGCCCGCTTGTGTCGCTATCGCGCTCATGCCTGCCGGTGTGATGGCGTGTCGCTAGCCCGGAGGACGCTCGCCACAGGCGCGAACTCGTCGGGCGGGCACGTGGCGTCCATCAAGGTTGTGCGTCTTCTGCGCCCCGGGCCGCCTTTGTAGCCCGAGGCACCCCGGCGACCTCTGTGGTTATCTCACCCCTTTCCGGCACCGTCACGGGACGATGTCCCGAAGCCGGGGAAGGGCCTGGTTTTCGACGCGGCCGATAACGTCGTCCAATTGACCCTGGCCGAACTTGCTGTCCCCGCTCATGTGACGGAACAACGCCAAACGCTGAAGCCGTTCGATATTGCCGGCCGGGGCCTCGAACCAGGGTTCCAACGTGTACAGCGTCTCCCATACTCGCCGCCGTACGTCATCGTCTGTGAGGTCGCCCGTATCCCACAACCCGATCTGGCGCACGCGAGCGCCAAGGCGTACCTTGAACATGTAGCGCACAGCGTCGGTCCGGTTGCGTCTGCCGCAGTGCCATATCCCGTTGTGGACTACCAAAACGCTTCCCGGGCTACCCTCCATATAGACCTGACCGGCAAAGTTCTGATAGCGGGCGATCGTCCCCCCGTCGACCTGGCGAAGGTGGCTGCCCGGCACGACCATGGTGCCCCCGCCTTCTTTGGTCACCTGTTGCGGGTAGTACATCAATTGAATGTCGAATGCGGCCCGCATGTCGAAGACGGCATCAGCGTGGAGATGTTGTGAAGGCGCACCTCGTTTGCGGGTGTGGACGGCGTGCGAGTCATGGTACGGGTCGGTGCCACCAGGCTTTCGAAGGCGCCCCGCACGACGGGCAGGTTGCAGAAGGCGCGGATGCCCGGCGACCGTCCAAAGTGCTCAGACAGCCTTGACTTTCCACTGTCGAACAACCTCTCATCCAGGGGGGACGGAATACCGTCGACGGTACCGCGCCCGCTCAGCTCCTCGGCCCGGCGCAGTTCCTGCAGAGCAAGGTGGTTGATTTCCTCCGGCACCACACCATCGAAACGCAGGAACCCTCGGCTTATAAACTCAGCCACCTGCTCCGAAGTGAGCTTCTGCACCGGAGAGCCGACTGCCGGCTCTCTGCTTGGCTCCACGGCTTCCGACGCGGACAGCACTGACACCGCGCCTTCATTTACCATCCGTTATCATTCCCTTCGCTTTATTTACGGTTTCCGTCACTGTTCGGGAGGTGAATTGCTTTTCCACGGTCTCCGCCCACCACTATCAGGCGTTCTCCAGCACCCTGGCCGGCGCGACAACCATCCTTTCGAAAAAGAACTCGAACTTCTGATAAGACGTCACGTGGTCCAGGCCAGGAGAGGCCGGGAGGATTGGCGCGGCTGAAAGTAGGCGCCATCCCGCCCTCAGCGCATCCAGGCCGGTGGCAAAGGGCGCCTCCGGGTTGTCACCCGTTTCACTGTCCTCATCGCCGGCACCGTCGTAGAACGCCCACGAGACCACCCGGGCCGTAAGGGCGGAGGTAGCCAGGTACAGGACCAACACCTGCTGACGGAGTGACGGCGCAGTCGCGGCCCCGCCCTCCGCAATAACAACCTCACTCATTTCGACCACTCATTTCGATGCCGAAACCACTTGATTGCCAAAAATCACTTGATTGTTAGCCCTTCTCTTCCGTGTACCTTTTTCAAAAGCGTGGCTCGCGCAGGCATGGCAAGATTTTGGGGACAACTTCAGTTTGCGGTTGGTGTCCGAGGCGAGTGTCCACACTAAATGTGGGTCGAAATGCATCGAGTTCGCTTGTGCTTTCCGGGATGCTGGGCTCCGTTGCGAAGAAGGCGGACCTTTTGCCCCTCTGATGCGCGCAATTCCCCAGCTGCGGCGCACCCTTGTCCCGCCGCAGGGGCGGCCCCTTGGCACACCGTTACGAAATGGCGTGCTCACGGGTCACTGGCGGCCCTCCAGTGCGATCGAACTATCAGAAAAGACGCCACAAGCATCGCCCAGTGAACCCCCTGCAACTCCACTCGGAAGCTTCCTTTTGCTTCGGACTTCTGTCAACAGTCATCTGTAGACTAGTTGCGGCAGCGTGTAGTTGTCAAGCGCCATCGGCACGCTCGGACCGCCCCCGACCGACGATTCGCCTGCATGGCCCAGCCAGGCCGGGAGTGGAGCTAGGGGTGGCCGGCCAAGTCCTGGCCGCCGGTGGGCCCGGGTTGCTCCCTGACCCGGCGCTCCACTCCGACCAGCCTGGGTGACCAGCCAGCGCGCACCGGGGACCAGGTCGGGGTCAAGTCGTCCCCCGTGCTGGCCGAGTAGGTACCGACCCCGATGTTCTGCGCTAAAGGGGTGAGGCACGTGACGTGCACCGACCCGTGGCAGGCGGATTGAACCGGCAAGGGGCCTCAGCTCGTGTACTCCGAAAAGTAACGCCCGTTAACCTCCGGTCGCCCCCGACCGAGAATTCCCTAGCCGTGATTGTTGTCGCCGAGGACTTGGACCCAAACGTGCCGATAAGACCTGTCAACCGAGCCACGCCGACCTGCAATCGGCACCATCAGACTGCCGCGCCCGACGAACAGGAGCGCTGTCGATGTTCAGACGGCGGCGCCCACTTCGAGCCGGCCACTCCAGCCGAGGAAACCGCCGTGCGGCGGCCAGTCGAGGGGGCCTTGGCCCCGGCCGGCCGTTCATTCGGCCAATCGTTAGGGTCGGCGATGGTACCGGCTCTGGTCGAAGCGGCCAGGGACGGGGACCCCGGGGCCTGGGGGGAGCTCGTCGCTCGGTTCGACGGGATGATCGCAGCCACCGGTCGTCGTTACCGGCTGACGCCCGCAGACGTGGCCGAGCTTCAGCAGACAACCTGGCTGCGTCTGGTGGAGAACATCCACCGGGTAGAGCAGCCCGAAAGAGTCGGTGGGTGGCTAGCCACCACCGCCCGCAGGGAGAGCCTGCTACTCCTGAAGAGGGCAGAGAAGTACCGCTCCGGCGCCGATCAGATCCTGGTCAACATGCCTGACAAGCATTTGCCGGACCCCGACGCCCGCCCGATCGCGAGAGAACGAGACGCTGTGGTCCAGGCCGCTTGGGAACACCTTAAGCCTCGCTGCCAGGAATTGCTCTCGCTGCTGGTCGCCGACGACCCATTAGGGTACAAACACTTGTCGGACCTGCTGCAGATGCCCATCGGTAGCATCGGCCCGACCCGTGCCCGCTGTCTCGAGCACCTTCGGCGCCTGATAGAGGAACAAGGGCTGACCGCGGCTTGACGGGCCGCGCCACCTAGCGGCGCACTGCAGTCTCAGCGCTCCGACAACGAGCCTTGACATCAAGCCCGCAGCGCGACCCCGGTCAACGGCCAACTGGCCTGGCGGTAGGATCAGACGGCTGTTAGCGGCTGGAACGCAGGCCGCACTTAGGTCGGGACCATGCGGTAGGCCCAGGAGGTGCGCAATGACGCAAGAACATCCGCCCACTGAGCGAGCGAGCGCCCAGGTACTACTGCGGCTGGGGGCCCAACCCGAGCCGGTCCCCGCCCCGAGCCCGCACCGGTTCCCGGACGGAGCCCACTTCCGGGTGGAGATCCCCAGCGTCGAGGGCCCGGAGGCACTTGGCGCCGTGTTCGACGCCGCCGATGCGCTCGGGATCACGGTCAACCGGGTTTCCCAGGGCAGCGGCGCCATGTTGCTTTCCGAGGCCGAACTGCGCGAAATGGCGAAGATAGGTGCCGACCGCGGCGTTGAGGTGTCTCTATTTGTCGGGCCGCGTGACGAATGGGACCTCGGCGCGTCGTCCCGAGCTCCGGATGGCCCCGGGTTCGCCGGCCGGATCAGGGGCACAAGGCAGCTTCGCTACGCCTTCGAGGACGTCCAGCGGGCCACGGAACAGGGCATCCGCAGTTTTCTGGTCGCCGACAGCGGGCTCCTCGAACTATTGGCTGATGTCCAGCGCCGTGGCGAGCTCCCTTCGGAGACAGTATGGAAGGTATCGGCCCTCATGGCACCTACGAACCCGGCCACCTTCGCTCAGCTCGAGCGGCTCGGCGCCTCGACCATAAACGTGCCCTCGGACATGACCCTCGGCCAGTTGTCGGAGCTCCGGTCGGTGTCCGACTTGCCTATCGACCTGTACGTCGAGTCCCCAGATGGCACGGGCGGGATTGTTCGAGGCCACGAGGTGGGCGACCTGATAGCCGTAGCCGCGCCCTTGTATGCCAAGTTTGGCTTGCGCAACTCTCGGGGCCTTTACCCGAGCGGTCTCCACTTGCGCAACGATGTGCTGGCCATAGCCCGTGAGAAGGTACGTCGAGCGGCCATCTCGCTCGAATGGCTCGAACGCCTGAGCCCGGGGCTGGTCCAGTCCGCCGGGGCCAAGGGCCTCGGGGTGCCCGCCCCCTAGGGACCCAGGCCTCTAGGGACCCAGGCCTCTATGAACCCAGGCCTCTATGAACCCAGGCCTCTATGAACCCAGGCCCTGAGAGAACGGCAGGCGGAGTCGGCTAGTCACCCCTCGACAAAGGTGGCGGCCACATCCCCCAGCACGTCGTTGCTGGCCACGATGGCGTCTCCGGCGCTGGCCCAGTACACCTGGACCAGGGAACCGAGGAGCACGATGTCCCCGGCCCGTAGGGGCGCTCCCCACTGGACGGCCCCGTTGGCCAACCAGCGCAGCGCCTCCAGCGGTTCACCCATCACGTCGGAACCGTGGCCGTTCCCCTTCTCTTCCCCGTTCACCATCAACCTGGCCGTTACTTCTCTCAGCCGACGAGGGTCAAAGCCTTCTACCTCGCGCCCGAGCACGGCCGCGTGGTGAAAAAAGTCGTCGCTGATCAGCGTCGGTACGCCCAGAGTGGCGAAGTCCGCGTAGCGGTCTTCGACCACCTCGATGGCAGCCATACAGGCGACGACAGCGTCGGCCACATCCGCCACCTGGTACCCGCCGGGCCGGCCCGGCAGGTCGTCCGCCATCCGCACGGCAATCTCGGCCTCGGCTCCCAAACGTCGTGGCGTCGGGACCGCAAAAGTGTGCGCACCCCGCCACAAGCGGGCAAGGAACATACCGCCGGCGCAGGGGCTGTCGACGCCCAGGTAAGCCTGCATAACTTTGGTCGTGCACCCGATTTTCCATCCCGCCCGGGGGCCGTAGCCCGAACTCGACAGGATCCCGTGTGCCGCCAGCTGGGCGCGGTACGCCTCGGCTTCATCCTTCGGCGTGACATCGGCAGGCAGAGGGGCCAGGCCCCACCACCGAGGCGCGAAGAGACCACGGCTGCCGCCGCCGCACCGATCATTGCCGGGCGGGTCAGGGCCGCCTCCTCGGCGCCGGCTGGCAACCCCGGCTCAATGGGACTCGCGGGGCACGGCGTGACCACTGGAGCCGACGAGGAAGTCGAAGTCAACGCCTCGATCGGCCTGAAGTACATGATCGACAAACAGTTTGGCGTAGCCCCGTTCGGGCATTGCCCTGGCCGCCTGCCCCTCTCTCTGGCGCTCGGCCAGCTCTTCTGCGCTCAATTCCACATTGAGGCTGCGGCGGGGCACGTCCAGCACCACCCAGTCCCCCGAGCGCACGAGTGACAGAGGCCCACCGACGGCGGCCTCGGGTGCGACGTGGAGGACAACGGTGCCGTAGGCCGTCCCGCTCATACGGGCATCGGAGATCCGTACGACGTCGTACACCCCCTGTTCGAGCAACACCCGGGGCAACTGAAGGTTCCCCACCTCGGGCATGCCCGGGTAACCACGAGGGCCAGCGTTACGTACGACCAGTACGGTATCGGCGTCGACAGGGAGGCCGGGGTCGTCACGCGAGGAGTTGTACTCCTCTATGGAATCGAAGACGAGCGCCCGGCCCCGATGGACGAGAAGCGATGGCGTGGCGGCGCTCTGCTTTATGACCGCTCCGTTTGGGCAGATGTTGCCCACGAGCACCGCTGTGCCCGAGCCCGCCGGTAAGAGAGGGGACTCGAGTGACATGACGACCTTCGGGTCCGAAGTTTCCTGCGCGTGGTCCCCGATCGTCCGGCCCGACACCGTCAGGGCCGCGTTGTGGAGGAGCGGCCTGAGTTCGAAAAGGACGGCCGGGACGCCGCCAGCGTAAGCGAAGTCTTCCATCAGGAACTCGCCGGAGGGTTTGAGGTTAACCAGGGTCGGGACATCATTGGCGATCCGGTCGATGTCCGCTAGCTCCAAAGGCCGGCCGGCACGGCCGGCGATAGCAATGAGGTGGATCACTGCATTTGTCGACCCACCGATAGCGGCCAACACACGAACGGCGTTCTCGAAGGCTTCACGGGTGAGGATCGTCGACATCGCCACACCGTCACGCACAAGCTCGACGGCACGCCGCCCCGTCATTTGAGCCAGCGCGTAGCGGCGGGCGTCCACGGCCGGGAAGCTCGCACCGCCAGGGAGTTGAAGGCCCAGTGCCTCGGCCATACACGCCATCGTGGAAGCCGTGCCCATCGACATGCAGTGCCCGGCGCTGCGGGCGGCGCAGGTCTCGAGTTCCAAGAATGCATCGGTCGAGATCTCCCCGGCGCGAGCCTGTTCGCTCTTTTTCCAGAGGTCGGTACCCGACCCGAGCTGTTCGGTCCCGCAGTGAGCGGTGAGCTGGGGACCGCCCGTAAGCATGATCGTCGGCAGGTCGACGCTGGCAGCTCCCATTAGTTGTGCGGGCGTCGTCTTGTCGCAGCCCGAGAGCAACACAACGCCGTCGACGGGGTTGGCCCGCAGCGTCTCTTCGACGTCCATCGACATCAGGTTGCGCAGGAACATCGCCGTCGGACGGATGACTTGCTCGCCCAGCGAGATGGTCGGGAACTCGAGCGGGAGACCACCGGCCTCCCAGACTCCCCGTTTTACGGACTCGGCCAAACCACGAAGATGGGCGTTGCACGGCGTTAGCTCTGACCAACTATTGGCGATCCCGATCACAGGGCGCTGATCGGCGACATCCCGTGGGAACCCCTGCATCAAGAGGCCTGAGCGATGGATGATGCCATCGCGGTCCCGTTTCCCGAACCACGCACTACTCCGGAGCTCGCTCGCCACTCTCGGCTCCTTTCCTCACGGTCTTTGGTCGGAGACGCTAGGCCAACGGCGACGGCGCCGCCTACCCTGGCCGCCACAGCGTTGGCTGACCCAATATTGTCGATTGTTGACGACAAGTTTTTCAGCCCGGTAACATTCGGCGCAAAAGGAGACCGAACCACGCATGGAAACTGCCACCACGACCACAGGCAACCGTCGCCCTGAGGGGCCATGGATCAGCGGCATCGTCCCTCCCATATGCACACCGTTTACCGCCGACCTCGAGGTCGACGTCAGTTCGCTCGAGCGCCTGATCGCTTTCCTGATCGAAGAAGGTGTGACAGGCCTGTTCTTCCTCGGTTCGTCGGGAGAGACTGCCTTTCTTACCGACGCTCAACGCGACCAGGTCGTCGAGGTTGCGGTCAAGACTGTCGCCGGCCAGGTCCCCGTGCTCGCCGGCGTGATCGACATGACAACGTCTCGGATGATCGATCATGCCGCCCGGGCCATGAGCCTCGGCGCTGACGCCATCGTCGCGACAGCCCCCTTCTACGCTCAAGTGACGGAAGCCCCCGAGGTCGAGCGCCACTTCCGCGCCCTGAAGGCCGCTTGCGGCGCGCCGCTGCTGGCGTACGACATCCCGGTAGCGGTGCACAGCAAGCTCCGTGCCGCCCAGCTGCTAACGCTGGCCGCCGACCACGTCATCGACGGGTTGAAGGACTCGAGCGGTGACCTGGCCGGTATGCGCGAGGTGATTATCGGTACCCGTTCGCAACCGGAGTTCGCCGTCTTCACGGGTTCAGAGCTCATCGTCGACTGCGCCATGCAGGTGGGGGCCAGTGGTTCCGTGCCCGGGCTCGGGAACGTCGACCCCAATGGTTTCGTGGACCTGTACCGGTCCTGCCGGGCCGGCAACTGGGACAAGGCCCGCTCCCAGCAGGAGCGTCTGATCACGCTGTTCGAGATCACCAATTGCGGAAAACCGGGCATGGGCAGGAGCGCCTCGGCCCTCGGTGGGTTCAAGACCGCCCTCATGCTTCGCGGGATAATCGCCACCAACGCCATGGCGCTTCCCCAGGCCTCGCTCGGCGACGCGGAAACCGCCGCGGTACGAGAGGTGCTGGTCACGACCGGCCTGCTGTGAAGGCGACCAGCATGTTGGTGCTGTGAGCGCGGCGGGGCCGGCGCTGGTGGGCCGGGACCGGCCCGCGCACCCGTGGATAGCGGAGGGAGCGGACCGGCTCAGGTTCGCCATTTGCGGGATGTTCGCCAGCACGCCGGCCGAGATCGTCAATGCCGCTCAGCGGGCGGAACGATTGGGTTTTGACGCTTATTGGGCCAACGACCACCCGAACCGTTCCATCGAGTGCTGGGACCAGCTGACCATGCTGGCCATGGCCACCGAGTCCATACGTCTTGTTTCACTGGTCAGTTGCATCTATTACCGCTCCCCCTTCCTGTTGGCCAGAGAGGCGGCCGACGTGGACGCCATAAGCGGGGGGCGCCTTGTGCTAGGCCTCGGGATCGGCGACGATGTGGCGGAGTTCAGCCAGATGGGGCTCGATTTCCCTGAGCGGAAAGACCGCCAGGAGGCCTTGGAAGAAACCTTGGCCATCGTGAGAGGGCTCTGGCAAGGCGAGCGTTTCTCGTTCCAGGGTAAGCACTTTCAGGTAAGAGACGCGGCGATCAGGCAACTCCCGGTCCAGCAGCCGTTCGTTCCGATATTGATCGGCGGTGGAGGAGAGCGGGTGACACTGCGCCAGGTAGCAGAGTTCGCCGATGTCTCCAATTTCGCACCGCACGAGTGGTCGGGCGCCGCTTACCAAATTACGGACGTGCAACGAAAGTACCGGGTGCTCTGGGAACACTGTCAAGCGGTCGGCCGCGCCTATGAGTCGATCCTGCGGACCCATTACACCCCGTTGCTGACCCTGGCGGAGGACGGCCCCAGCGTCGAGCGCAAGCGCGCTGCGGCCCGCATACCCGATGCTTCGTTGCGCCAGGAACTGGTCTTCGCTACGGCCAGCGAGGCAATCGAGCATTACCAGGCCCTCGCGGACGCCGGAGTGCAGTACTTCCTGGTGTCGGTGAACTTCCAGGACGAAGAGACGGTGCGGATCTTCGCGGAAGAAGTGGTGCCGGCCGTCAAGCTGCCCACCAGCGGGCCGCGCACGGGCGTGGACCAGGACAAGAGAGCCTGAGGGGACGCCGCCGGCCTCGGCTGTCGGCCAGAGTACTGTTGACTGTGAACATTGGTGGAGGCGCGGGTCATCGGGCGAGCGTCTCCCGTAGAAGCAGAAAAGCCTAGAAAGGAGCGGCTACGTGAAGACCCTCCGGGATGTCGTCGAGTCGAAGGGCGTTGCCTTCGGGGCCTGGTCCAGCCTGCCGGCACCGTACGCCTCCGAGCTGCTGGCCCGCGCCGGCTACGACTGGATGTGCGTAGACATGCAGCACGGTCATGTCGGGTCAGTAGAGACGCTGATGCCGCTGCTTCAGGCGATCAACGCCCAGGACGTGCCGGCGTTCGTCAGGATCCCCTGGAAGACGAATTTTGCTGCGGCCATGCACGCGGTCGACTACGGGGCGCAAGGCATCGTCGTCCCCATGATCGACACAGCGGAGGAGGCCGCCGCCATCGCCTCGGCCTTGCGCTACCCGCCGGCCGGCGAACGCAGCTGGGCACCGGTACGGGCCAGGCTGCTGATCGACGATTACTCGCCCGCGAAGGCTAACGAGGTTGTTTTCTGCTTTGCGATGATCGAGACCCGATCAGGCCTCGAGCACGTCGACGACATCCTGTCCGTCCCGGGTGTCGATGGCGCTTATATCGGCCCGAACGACTTGTCGATATCCCACGGCGGGCCGCCGTTGCCGACATCGAAAAACCCACTGTTGTGCGAGCTGGCCGAGCAAGTGCTCGAGGCCTGCAAACGGTCCGGCCGAGTGGCCGGTTTTCATGCCGACGGGCCTGAGGAAGCCCTTTACTGGTCGGAGCGAGGCTTTCAGGTCGTAAATGTGTGTTCGGACGCGGGGCTCATCGCCACCACGTCCGCCAACTACGTGGCCAAGCTCAGGGCCGCCTCGCGATAACGGGGGCGAGACAACGAGGGGCCCGGGTCATTCGGCCTCCCGCCATCCGGCGGGCCGGGGCGTTAACCGGCGTGGCCGGTCCCGGTTACGACGATGCGTACAAAGCTCTCGACGAGCCAATCGAAAACGACGGGGATTAATGTGGGACTATAAGCAACAGTGACAAGAGCAGGGAAAGGAGAGCCGCGGTGGCCACCACCACGATTCCGACTGAGATAGAGAAGTTCCTGGGCCAAGGCCCAGTGCCCCTGTACATAGGAGGCACCTGGAGAGCGGCGCATGGAGGCGCGGTCATCGAGGTCCGCGACCCGGCCTCCGGCAATGTACTGGCCGAGGTGTCAGAAGGCGAGGAGGCTGACATCGATGACGCGGTGGCCGCCGCCAACCGGGCGTTCCCTGGATGGTCCGACCTCGCTCCTGCGGACCGGGCCACGCTTCTGCACCGTTACGCCGACGCCATAGAAGACAACATCGAACTGCTTGGCCACCTGGAATCTCTAGATGTCGGCAAACCGGTGACGGGCGCCGTCGACTTCGACATACCTTTCGCCGTCCAGGGGTTCCGCTACTTCGCCGACCTTTCTGTGCACATTCGCCGTTCCGACCCTCTTCCTCTGGCACATATGGACGCCCGTCAAGTCCAGGTACCTTACGGGCCGTGCGGGTTCATTTTCCCGTGGAACTTCCCGTTCCTCCTGTACGCCTGGGGCACCGCCCCCGCCCTGGCAGCAGGCAACACGGTTGTCGTCAAGCCGGCGGAACTGACACCCCTCAGCACTCTCTACGCTTGCCATCTGGCTGAGCAGGTGGGGATCCCGCCGGGAGTGATCAATGTGGTCCCGGGGCTCGGCCACAAGGCCGGCGCCTCACTCGCCCGCCACACGGGGGTACGCCGGATGTCCTTTACCGGCTCGCCTGAGGTCGGCAAGGAGGTGGCCGTCGAGGCCGCTCGCAACCTCATACCGTGCAAGCTTGAACTCGGTGGCAAGGGAGCCGCCGTCGTGTTCGACGACGTCGACGTCTCCGACACGGCCCGCAAGCTCGCCGGTGCAATAACCGGGAACAGTGGCCAGGTCTGTTGTACCGCCACTCGCTGGATGGTCCACGAGGACATCGTCGACCAGCTCGTGGCAGAGGCCAAGGACGTTCTGGCCGAGGTAACCATCGGCGCCGGCTCTGACCCCAGCTACCACTATGGGGCCGTTGGTGAGCGAGGGCCAGCGTCGTCGTGTGCTTGGTTACATCGACAAAGGTCTGGCGTCGGGGGCGACGGCCCTGCTCGAAGGGGGAGCTTTCAAGCCCGCCGGCCATGAGGACGGGTACTTCGTTTCACCCGCCCTGCTCACGGGCGACCCGGGCAACGTTTGTGCTCGCGAAGAGATTTTCGGCCCAGTGGCCTACGTGATCCCGTTCCGTGAAGAGAAAGACGTCGTGCAAACGGTTAACAGTTCTCACTACGGGTTGGCCAATAGCGTCTGGAGTTCAGACCTCAACCGTGCGCAGCGGGTCGCCGAGCGCCTCGTGGCCGGGAACAGTTGGATCAACGCTCACAACGTTTTCGCGTACGGGCTCCCGTACGGTGGTGTCAACCTGAGCGGGTACGGTGGCGGCGTCAATAGCCCGGAAACCCTGCTCGACTACTTCAGGCACCAGACCGTCGCCCGTCCGCTGAGCTAAAAGACTCGCCCGAGACGAGCCTCGCCGCCCTCGAACGAAAGACCGAGGGCGGCGAGCCGTAACACTGAACATGAGCCCCAGACCGCTGAACCGGCGGACCAAAAGACGTGCCGCCCGTCCCGCTAAGAGCACGGCCTATCGGCACGGCCTATTGTCTGGACCAATTTCGGCGACCCAAATTGAGCCAGCGTGTCTACTCAGACGTCCGGTTTGAGCGCAGACGAGTTAGGACCAGTCACCGTGAGTGGCACCAGCCCTGTTTCGCCGGTTGAACCCCTTAATTAAACCAAATACTTCGGTCCTCCGAGTGGCGGCTGGAGGTTAGGGCACAGGGTCGCTGTCACCGGGGCGTTCGGTGCCGAAGCGGCTGAGCAGCACGATTGGCGCCGGAATCCCCGGAGCGCTGTTGACAGTCGACGGTGGGGGGCGCGATGCTGCTAAAGCGCAAATGCACTACAGTGCCCTAACACCCATTCAACCGCCACACGTCAGGGGGACGAATGCCCGACAACAACAACGAACTCAACAACCCAGATAACGCTGTTACGCCGGCTGCTGACGTCCCGTCAGAGCCGTCCCAGATCAGTAGGCGTCAGTTCATGGGCGCCGGCGCCGCCGGCGCCGTCGCATTGGGGGCCGTCGCCGGCTCACGGAGTACATTTCTGAAGTCGATCCAGTTCCGGCCCGCTGCTGCCCCCGTAACCATCAAGCTCATGTCTTGGGAGCCGTACGGTGAGCCGTACGAGTACCCAAACTGGGTCGAGCTGATCTCGAAGTTCGAAATTGCCAACCCGAACATCACCGTTACGTGGACAGGCTGGCCGTTCTCGAACTTCGACGAGAACGTCGTCGCTCAAGCGCAGGCCGGTAGCGTCGACGCCGACGTGATTATGGCCCCGCCTGAGGCCGCATCGACCTTGATCCAGAAGTACAACATCGGCGTTCCCATCCAACACATTGCCAGCGAGGAAGGCCTCATCCCCGACGCCGCCCACGACTCGTTCAAGCGGAACGGCAACCTCTACGCCCTCGGCGTCATCGACGTCGCCTTCGCCTTGATCTACAACAAGGCCAAGTTGGCGGCGGCCAAGGTGAGCCCGCCAACGACGCCCGAGGAGTTCCTCAACGTCACCCAGGCTGTCTCGAAACCGCCGAACGTATTCGGGATAGCGCTGCTCAACACGGTGGCCGCCGCGTCGGACTGGTGGAACCAGCTGCAGAACTTCTGCCTGCCGTATGGTGGCGTGTGGGCCAAGGGGAACACGCTCACCATTGACTCCCCTGAGAACGTAAAAGGCGTCCAGTTCTGGCTCGACCTCCTAAACGCATCCGGGGTAAAGGGCACAGCGGAACTGATCCTGACGAAGCTGTTCGACGAGAACCGGGTCGTCATGAACTTCAGCGTGGCCGCCGGCCTGAGCTCACTGGCCAAATTGGCGCCGGCTTACTACCCCCAGATGCGGAGCGTGCCGCCGCCGTGGCCGGGGAACAAAGCTATCGAGCGTCTGCACCCTGTGATCGTCAACAACAAGTCGAAGTACATCCCCGAAGCGATGGCTTTGGTGAAGTACCTGGTGACACCGGCCAACCTGTACTGGATCACAGTCAACAACGGCTACCCGGTCATCCCCTACACCAACTTCGGCGACATCATCCCGGCTTACGCCAAGTACCTGAAGACGATCTGGCTCAAGGGCTACGAAGAGACCAACTACGTCGGCGAGTTCCAGATCCTCGGCAATTACACCTACGCCTACGCGCAGCTCGGGAACATCATCTGTTCCAACCTCGAGAAGGCTGTTTCGGGCAGCGGCACCGTCACTCAGGCGCTGCAAGCCGCTCAGCAGCAGGCGTCTGTCGAACTACACCTGTAACGACAGCACATCTAGTCCGCCTTACGTGGCAGGCAGTGGCCGAGCGGGCACCGCTCGGCCACTGCTGCTGATCGAGGTTGAAAGTCTATGGCGACACTCACCAACGTCCCGGGTGTCAACCGGCAGGACCAGCCAGTTGAAAATGGCCGCCGGCGCCGGGCGACGGGCTTCAGCTCTTCGTCCGCCCACAGGGGCGCGGGCGGCCGGTCCCACTTGCACCTGAAACTACTGGCCCCGATCCTGCTTTTCGAAGGCGCCTTTGTCCTCTACCCGATCGTCAAGGGTGTGATCCTGGCGCTGCAGCAAACCAATTTCGGCAAGACCCGCTACGTGGGCCTGGCCAATTTCCGTCAGATGATCCACGATCCCTACTTCTGGGGGTCGATCCGCGTCACGTTCGAGTTCACGTTCTCGATGGTGGTCGTATGGCTGACGCTCGGCCTGGCCGTCGCCTTGCTCACCAACTGGTCCTTCAAGGGCCGCACGCTGGCTCGCGGCTTGCTCGCCATCCCGTGGGCCATCCCCGACGTCCCCGTGGTGGTGACGTTCGCCATAATGCTCGACCCGAACTTCGGGATCATCAACCGGATCGCCTCGGTCCTCTTCGGCGTCAACCACCACATCCAGTGGTTCAGCGCCGCTGACCTGGCCTTCATCTCCATCACCCTCATGATCGCCTGGAAAGGGTTCCCCTTCTTCGGCCTGGTCATCCTCTCGAGCCTGCAGGCCATCCCGGACGACCTCTACGAGGCGGCCATGGTCGACGGCGCCGGCGTCTTCCGCCGGTTCCGTAAGATCACCTTGCCCGCCCTCTATCCCACCCTTTCGCTGTTGGCACTATTGGCGTTCATCTTTTCGTTCCAGCAGTTCACGCTCATAATGCTCACGACGGGAGGAAGGCCCGGGCAATCGACGTCGACGATCGCCATTTACATTTACAACACGGCTTTCCAGTACTTCAATTACAACTACGCCGCCGCCATGGGGGTCGCCGGGCTGATCTTGGCCATGATCGCAACCATCCTGTTCGTCGTGCTCGAGCGGCGGGTCATCCGCACCAGGTACTTGCAGGAGGGACTGGCGTGAGCGGCTCCTGGGTCAGCCCGCCGGCCCCCCAGCGCCGCTTCGAGCTGCTGCGATGGAGGTCGCGATGAGCGAGGTCACGATGACCGCGGCGGCCTTCTCCTCTCCGCCCCCGAGTAGCAAGCGGATCTGGGCACGTCGCAAGAAACGGGCGAAAAGCATCCTCCGTTACGCGGTCATCGTGTCGGTGATCATCGTTGTACTGTTCCCGGTGTACTGGATGGTGCTGGAGACGTTCCAACCGGAGAACGCTTCCCTAACGTACCCTCCGCCCCTGTTCTTCAAGGGGTTCGACTTCAGCGCCATCACCTCTATCTTCAGCTCTGAGCCATTGGCGTCATGGCTCTTGCACTCGCTGATGGTCTCGGCCATCACCGTGGCCATTACTGTGGTGTTCGCCATCCCGGGCGCCTACCTCCTTTCGAGGCTGCGGTGGCGCGGCAGCGCGGCCTTCGGGTTCCTGCTGCTGTTTACGCAACTTATGCCGGGTGCGATGCTGATCGTGCCCGAACTCGAGTGGTTCCGTACCTTGCACTGGACCAACAACCTCTTCGCCCTGGCCGTTCTTTACGCCGCCTTCATCGTGCCGCTGGGTTGCTGGATCCTGAAATCATCTTTCGACAACGTCCCCAACGAGCTCATTGACGCTGGCTTTGTGGACGGGTGTACCCAGATGGGGACCCTTAGACGGGTGCTCATCCCGCTATCGCGTTCGGGGCTGGTGGCCGTAATTGTGGTGGCTTTCTTCGCCAGTTGGAACGATTATCTTTTCGCCTCAGCCTTCATCACGGAGCGCAGCCTCTACACCGCTGGGCTCGGTATCGGCACCCTCATTGGTGACGGGCAAGTACAGCTGTTCCAGCTGGTCGCCGCCGGGTTGATCTTCTCCATACTGCCGGTCTCGCTTTACCTGGGCGTACAACGCCACATTGCCCGGGGTTTGACCGCCGGCGCCCTCAAGTAGCCGGCCACACGATGACAGACGGGCACGCGATGACGGACCGGCTTCGCCACCTCCGACCCCGGCACCGGCCCGCATGACAACCAGCCCACCTAATAACCAGGTCGCCCTCGTCACCGGCGCGGGGCGCGGGATCGGCCGAGAGTTGGCCCAGAGACTGGCCAAACTGGGTTGGGACGTGGGCATTACGGCACGTTCGGCTGACGAGCTGGCGGTCACCGCCGGCCTCATCCGGGCCGAGGGAAGGCGTGAGGTAAGCCTGGCCGGTGACGTCTCGGATCCTGTCCACGTCGAGGCCGTTTGTACGGCTGTCGAGGACGGCCTGGGCGCGGTCGACGTCCTGGTCAACAACGCCGCTATCGCAGGACAATACGGTCCCATCGTAGAAACGCAACCAGAAGATTGGTGGCACGTTATAGAGGTCAACGTGCGGGCGCCCTTCATGTTCTGCCAGCGTTTGGTGCCGGCCATGGTCTCGCGTGGCCAGGGATACGTGGTCAACATCAACAGCCTCGACTGCTCCCGGCCCGCTCGTGACGGTTCTTCCGCGTATAGCGTCTCGAAATCAGCATTGCGACGGATGACCGAGATCCTGGCCATGCAAGTGGAGGAGGCCGGGGTGATCGTCGTCGACCTGAGCCCGGGACTGGTACGCACTGCGATGGGCGGCTCCCGTCCTGATGCAGACCAACTCCCGGCCGAAGCTTGGCTCAACCCCTCCGTGGCGGCGGACAAGGTGGAGCAGATCATCTCGGGCCGCTACGACGGGCTGCATGGCCGGTTCCTCCACGCCAGGGACGACCTCGACTCCCTGGTGGCGGCGCTGGCCGAGACACCTGATGCCCGCTTGCTCAGGATCGTCCCTGCCGGCGAAGGCGACCCGATCGTGTCTTACGCAGCCATGACCAACCACCGGCCCCGCTAGCGGAGAACTCGTTGACCCCAGGCCCGGCTCGTCTCGACGAGCGCGTCGCCGGCGATGAGGAGCAACTCCAGTTTGCCAATGATGAGTGGCGGCTCCGGGTCGAGGTGGGCACCTGCCTCAACCCCTGTGAGCTCGTGCACTTGGCGTCGGGACGCGTCGTCGCCGATGAGGACTACTGCTACCAACTTACGGTGGCCGGTACAAGTGACTCCGGCTATCACGGCGGGCCGCTGGCGTGCCAAGCAGTGCGCACCCTGGCCTGGTCGCTCGAGGAAAAGGAAGAAGACAGCACGCTGGTTTTGCTCGGCCAACTCGATTTCGGCCCGCAGGGGCCGACCAATGTACGCCTCGAGCACCGGTTCACGCTCTCGTCGACGGGTCGCGTAGTCGAACAATTGTCCCTACTGCACCATCGAGGCCGTGATCACCTAGACCTGAGCGGTGTACGGTTCGGGTTTAGAAAGACGCTTTTTGACCGTTCCCGTTTCGCCTGGCGTCCAGGGGCTGACGTCGGCCAGTTGGTCGCCGTCCCTTTGCGCCGCTTCGCCGGCCAGGCCACAGACCACCATTTCGCCAGTTACGCCGCAGCCGACCTCCACCCCGAGGAGTGGACCAAGCGGCGTAGCTTGCCGGCGCGCAGCGCAGAGGCCTGGCTGTGGTGCGAGCCCGAGGGCGGGTTCATGGTGGCGAAGTACAACCAGGAGCACATCGAGTTCAGTGTGGCTGACGGTAATTACGTTGTGCCCCGGGCCAAGACCGGGACGGGCGCGGACCTACAGCTCGAACGGCTCCATAGTGACCGCAACCTGTGCTTGCGTTTCGGCGGCGCCGGCGTGGCGCGGGGCTGCCCGGAGCACGCCAGCCAGCTTCTGCCGGGCCAACGAGTGGACTTTGGCCCCAGTGTGATCGAGGTGTTCTCGGGTGACTGGCCATCCGGGTACGCCCGTTACAAAACGTTCCTCAAGTCAAAAGGCCATGTCGTCCCGGCCCGCTATGAACCAAAGGTGCACTGGAACGAGCTCTACCAACTGGGGTGGCGTTGCGGTTCGAACGCGCCCTTGCAGGAGTTGCCCGAACTGTGGGAGGAGGCACGACGCGCCCGCGAGGCCGGGGCCCAGACTTTCTATTTCGACCCGGGTTGGGATCTTTTCGAGGGGAGCGCCATCTGGGACGCAGAGCGGTTGGGGCCCCTGGAGGACTTCGTGGCCAGGTTGCAGCAGGAGTTCGGCCTTGGTCTGGCGCTGCACCTCATGATGCACACCAAGTCGCTGGAGGAAGACGCCCGCATATACCGGCGCCGTGCCGACGGGACCATTGACCTCTGGCGCGACAGCACACCATATGTCGGAGGGTACGTTTGCCCGGCCTCGCCGGTATGGCAGGATCAGAAAATCGCCCGGTTGCGCGCCCTGGCGTTGGCGGGAGTTTCGTTCTTGATGTTTGATTTCCTCTCTTACGAGCGTGGTGGCTTGGAGCTTTCGGACCACGACCGCAGCACGGTGCAGACCTGTTGGTCGCCAGACCACGGGCACTGCGTGCCGATTACCCGTGAAGAGCACTCGGCCGGGATTATGAAGGTGGTCAGAGCCATCAAGTCCGAGTTCCCTGACCTCACCATCGAGGCGCACGACCGCATCGCGGGCGAGTTCTTGCCCCTTTATTACCAGCATGGCCCGAGCGAGGCGCACGACGAGCTCTGGGGTTTTGAGTACATGTGGGACCCGTACAGCGACTTGCTCACGGGGAAAGCATTATCGCTTTACGAGTACAACCTGGCGTACGACATCCCGCTCTATTTGCATATCAACAGCGCCCACGACAGCCCGACGATGCTCGCTTTCTGGTGGTACGCCTCATGCTGCCGCCATCTGGGGATCGGCGGTCTCGGCCCCGACGACAAGCAGTGGCCGGCGCTCGTCGAGGCCATGCGCACCTACCGGCGGCTGCAGCCATGGTTTGCCCGGGGCCGGTTCATCGGCCTAGACGTTCTTACTCATCTTCACGTCCTCGACCCGCCCGGTACCGCCGTGCTGACGGCTTACAACCTCAATGCCACCAGGGCCAAACGGTCCGTTACGATCGAGACGTCCACGCTTGGCTTGCACGCCCAGTCGGCCCACCTTGCGCCGGGCTCGAGCGGTCTGGTTGACGTAAGGGCTGACAACGGTGCTCTCGTCGTCGACCTTGACCTCGCTCCGCTCAGCCCCGCCGTGATCGAAATCGGTATTACCGACCGATGATGCAGCGCGGCGGTGCACCTCGCGGCGCAACCGGGCAAAGATATTACCGGCCCTCCCGGGATGGGGACCGCTAAGCCCCGTTGAGGGGACTACAACGAGACGGGCTGGCGAATAGAAGAAGCTGCGTTACAGGCCAGGTTCCCTCCGTCAACCGGGAGTATTGTCCCTGTGACCATGGCGGCGGCGTCGGACACGAGGAAGGCCACGGGCCCGGCCATGTCGTCCGCGGTGGCCAGCCGGCCGAGGGGGATACCCCCGAGGACCCGTTGCCGAAGGCTAAGCCCTGAGGGGTCGTCACGGCCCAGAAGATCGTCCATGGATCCCGCTTCTACCTGGCATGGCTCGATGGCGTTGACCCGTATACCAAAGCAGCCCCATTCCAGGGCCAGTTCCCGGACGAGCTGGTTCACACCAGCCTTCGAGATGCTGTAGGCAAAGTTCCCGCGCCCCATGGCCACCCACGAGCAGGTAGAACTCGTCATGACTATGGCACCGCGAGTACGGCGCTCGATCATGTGCCGGCCGACCGCTTGGGCCATGAGGAAATAGCCGGTCAAGTTGAGCTGGAATATGGCGGCCCATTCCTCATATGGGAGTTCTTCGGGGAACGTATGAGACCCGCGCCCGGCGTTATTGACGAGGATGTCAATTTTCGGCACCTTGTCCAGGACTCCGTCCATCACCGCCTGCACCCCGTCGGGAGTGGAAACATCCCCTACGACGGTGTGCACCGTGCCACCGCCCGCCTGCACGCCGGCGGCCGTCGAGGCCAACCTGTCCGAGTTGATGTCTACGAGAGCGACGGACGCACCCTGGGCCACCAGCCTACGGGCGATGGCACCGCCAATATTGCCGGCGCCACCAGTAATAACCGCGTTGCGGCCGTCAAGGTTGAAAGGGTTATCGGGCGCCATCATCGCTCCTTTTGTTATGACGGATAGGCCAGGTCCTCACGTGACCTCGGTCAGCGAGCCGTCGGCTCATAAGTGGGCGTCGTGCTGTCGCTGTTCGAACGACGGACCGAGCCGGCGGCGCAGGCGGCCAGGTTGGCCCCGTCTACGGGAAGTACAACTCCCGAAACCATCGCAGACGCGTCTGATGCCAGGAAAACAACCGGCCCCACCATGTCCTCGCTGGTGGCCAGGCGGCCTAGCGGTATCCCGCTGAGGACTCGTTCCCCAAAGGTCATCCCGCTGGGGTCTTGCCAATCGAGCATGGACATCACACCGGGCGTGTCCAGCTGGCACGGAGCGATGGCGTTGACCCGTATGCCGAGGTGGCCCCACTCGATAGCCAGCTCCCGGGTCATTTGAATTACGCCGGCTTTGGCGATGCTGAAGGCGAAATTCCCACGACCCATAGCCCGCACGCCGCAGGTCGAGGCAGTATTGATAATGCTACCGGGGACTTGGGCCGCGATCATGCTGCGGCCAATGCCGCTCGCCATGAGGAAAGAAGAGTGAAGGTTAACCCGCAAGTTGTCGGTGAACTCGTCGAACTCCATCATCTCGGGCAACGTGTGCGAGCCGCCCCCGACGTTGTTGAAGAGGATTTCCACCCGCGGCACCGCCCGGGACACCTCCTCTATAATTGCCCTCGCTCCTTCGGGCCGGGAGACGTCACCCAGGACGACAATTGCCTTGCCGTAGCTTTCGACCTCGTCCGCCGCGGTCTGCAGGGCGTCCTCTCGAATATCCACCAGGACGACCGTCGCGCCATAGCGGGCCAACCCTACCGAGACCGCTCGGCCGATTGCCCCTCCGGCCCCAGTTACGACGGCATGTCGGCCAGTCAGGTTGAACAGGTCAGGTAGGTCGGGTTGCGGATTGCTCAACGGTGCCTCCCAAATCAGACTAGCTTGTGCGCATCGAGCGTACCCTGGGTCCTATCCAAACGTAACCGGGGTTGTCGTCATCGTCAACAATTGACAAAGACCTGGTGGCGCGAGGCAGAATGTTGTTGGATGAACGGCACAATGACAGGCTCATGGAGGACCGCTCTGTCCCCCACGAGCCTTACTGATGACGACAGGTGTGTTGAGATGAAGGCAAAGGTGAGGAATTCGTGCCCGAGGAGCTGACATATTCTGCCGGGTTCGCGTCGGGAGTGGCCGAAGAGATGGCCAGGAACCCTGATATTTTCGTCATCGGCACTGACCTCGTCCACCGGGGTGGGCACTGGGCCCAAATAAAAGGCCTCGTCGAAATCGTTGGTCCGGGGCGGGTCTTTGACGCTCCGATCTCTGAGGCGGCGATGGTGGCAACGGGAGTCGGCGCCGCGATGGCCGGGATGCACCCCATCGTCGACCTCAACTTCGTTGACTTCGCTTTCGGCGCCATGGACGAGATCGCCAACCAGGCGGCCAAGATCCCGTTCATGCTGGGCCACCCCGTGCCCTTGGTGATCCGGGCCACCGCGGGAGTGGCTCACGGTGGGCCGCAGCACAATAACAGCCTGGAAAGCTTTTTTATGAACCTCCCCGGGATGAACGTACTGGTCCCTGCCTTCCCCTACGACGTAAAGGGCCTTATAAAGACGGCGCTGCGCACACAGGAACCTGTGATGTTCCTGATGCACAAGCGCCTCACTGGGACCAGGGGGCCCGTGGGCGGCGACGATGAGCTGGTACCTTTCGGGTCGGCCAATGTGGTGCGCACCGGGACTGATTGCACCGTCATTACATATGGTGGGGGCGTCGCCAAGGCTCTAGCCGCGTCTGAGAAGCTCGACGAAGAGGGCACCAGCAGCGAAGTGATCGACCTTCGGACACTGTCACCGCTCGACGTGGCCACCTGCGTGGCTTCTGTGAAGAAAACCGGCCGGGCCATTGTCCTGGACGAAGCACCGAAGACGGCTGGCCCCGGGGCAGAGATCGCGGCCACCGTCCAGGAGCTGGCGTTCGAGTACCTCGACGCTCCGATAGGGCGTCTCGGTGCCGTACAAACCGTTGTCCCGGAGAGCCCGGCCCTCCTGGACAAGGTGCTCCCGACCGCCGACGACGTCGTGGCCGCTGTCCGGCACACGTTTGCCGCTTTCGAAGACGGGCCCAGGTAGGTTTCTTCGCGGTCTGGGACGGCAGCGCCCCGACGGTCGGCTAAAGCTGCTAGAGGGCCTCCGGCCAAGGCGATCCCTCTGCGAAACTGACAGCGGCGTCGACCGCCTCCCGGGCCTCTTTGTCCAGGATCTGCAAGTCACCTTCAGCGAGCACGCCGGCCTCGCTGAGTCTCGCCGCACAGCGTTCAATCGGGTCGCGAGACTGGCGCCACGTCGCCACCTCTTCTGCGGTCCGGTAGGCACCCACGCCCTCACCGGAGCCGTGCCCCGAATACCGATAGGTGCGGGCTTCGATGAACGTCGGCCCATCACCTGCGAGCGCTCGCGCCCTGGCCGCCACGGCGGCGTCGTAGACAGCAAAAACGTCCTGGCCGTCGATGCTAAGAGAGGTCAAACCGAAGCCCTCGGCCCGCCGGGACATCGAACCGCCCCCGGTGACCACCGCCGTCGGGGTCTCCACGGCGTAGAGGTTGTTCTCGCAAACGGCGATTAAGGGCAGTTGCCAGGCACCAGCCAGGTTGAGGAACTCCCACGTGCGACCCGTATTAATCCCGCCATCGCCGAAGAAACTGACAGCAACCCGTTGTTCACCCCGGTAATGGGCGGCGAAGGCGTCACCGAGCGCGATCCCGGCCGAAGCGCCCACGATGCCGTTCGACCCGATAAACCCGACCTCGAACCCACTCAGGTGCATCGATCCCCCCCGGCCGCCCGAGACACCGGTGGACTTGCCGTACAGCTCTGCCATCAAGCCATTAGCAGAGACACCCTTGGCCAACGTGTGGTGGTGCCCGCGGTGCGATGCGGAAACGGTGTCCGCGGGCGTCAGCGCCGCTGCCATACCCACGGCCGTCGCCTCCTGGCCCACGGCCGGGTGAACTCCGCCGGCGATTTTCCCGCGCGTCGTGAGCTGTTCGGCCCGTTCCTCGAAACGCCTGATGAGCAGCATCGTCCTCAGCCAGCCGAGGGCCTGGTCGCTGAGGCCGGCGTCGATGGCGGTGTCGGGCTGAGTGCTCATTTCAGCGCCTCCTTTATGACTTTGCCCAATTCGTCCGCAAACGTACTCAGCAGACGGGCAGAATCGGCGCCGTCGTAGCGACGGTGATCGGCGGTAACCACGGCCGTGAACATTGGGGCAACGACGAGGCCGCGGCCTTCCACGGCCGGCCGCAGGCTCACCTCGCCGACCGTCACCAACGCGACCTGGTTTACCGGCACAACGCCGGTGAACCACGACACACCAGCAGGGCCCAGGTTGGACAGTGTGGCGAAAGCGGGAGCGGCGTCGGCCGAGCCGAGCCGGCGGCTACGAGCCCGGCTGACGGCCGCCTCGCGCGCGGTTGCCACTTCAGCTAAGGACAAGCCGGCCACCGATCTGAGCACCGGGATCAGCACTCCCAACTCCGTGGCCACTGCCAGGCCGACGTCAGGTACCTCGCCCAACGCGTTTATGGCTCTGGCCAGAGCCAGGACGAGAAAATCGGTAACGGTAACGGTCGTGCCAGCCGCCCTCGTGGCAGACACGGCCTCGTCCAGCCCGTCGGCGCGCAGCTCACGCCCGACCGAGAAATGAGGCACGGACCGCCACGATTCGGTAACGAGTGCGGCGGTGGCCTGGCGATTGGTCGACTGCGGCTCGGCCGTGGAAGGGCCTTTAGCCACGGCCGCCACACCGGGGTCAGCCGTTGAGGAAGCTCCGGATGGCGCGGGTTCGGCCAGCGCCCGGCGCTGACGCGGGCTCAGTGTGTGGCGACCGTCCGAGCGGCGTTCCTCGGGTGGAGGGGTTGGCTCCAGTGCGCCTTGGCGCCGGACCTCATCCTCCGCATCGGGGAGCGACGAAGAGGCGAGCGGGGCCGTGACGGGAGGGGGGGAACCACCACCGTTACCGGGCTCGCTCTCTCCATCTTCCAACAAGTAGGCAACAGTGGTCCCGCCGGGGACGCGAGCGCCCACCTCGACCAGGTGCCGCGAAAGTCGCCCCGCCGTAGTCCCGCTCAACTCGACGGTCGCTTTGTCAGTTTCTACGACAGCGACCGCCTCACCAATTGCCACCTGGTCGCCGGGCTCCTTCAACCACTCCGAGACGAGCACGTCCTCGGCCGCCATTCCCGAAGCCGGGATAAAGATCTCTTCCACTCAAGACTCTCCCACTCAAAACCCCTGCTGACTTGTTGTGGGCTTACTCGCCGCGCCGCTGGCGTAGGTGACCATTGTCACCGCGTCCCGCGCACTACGACGTTGCCGTGCTCGATGTGGTTGGAACGGGCCCACGATATGGTGTCCCCCACGGTCCAGCTGGCCAGTAACCACATGGACCGGTCCGAGAAGGCGGCACTGTGGGGCGAAAAGAGCGTGTTCGGAGCGGTCAGCAGCGGGCTCGTGCGCGGCAGTGGTTCAGTGGGGAAAACGTCGAGCGCGGCACCACCCAGGTGCCCGCTCTCCAGTGCGTTAAAAAGGGCAGCCTCATCGACCAGCCCGCCTCGGGAAACGTTGACCAATAAAGCGCCCGGCACCATGGCGGCGAGAAACGCCTCGTCAACCATCTCCGCGCTGTCGGGTGTCAGAGGAAGGTGAAGCGACACCACATCGGACCGGCCGAGCAGGTCCTTTAGCTCGCCGACCCCCTCCACTCCCTCAGGAAGAGCCGGCCCGGCCGGATCGTAGGCCAAGATTTGACCGACTAACGGCAGCAACATTTCGGCTGTTGCCCTTCCAATTCGCCCGCACCCGACCAGGCCGACGACGAGCTCGTCGACCGGCTTCATCGGGGCTAGCACGGGTGAGCCAGTCCAACCGCCCCGCACGAACTCGTCGAGCCCCCGCAGCCGGCGCTGCAACGCCAACAGGAGGGCGACGGCATGCGAAGCCACCTCTCGGGTGCCGTAGGTCGGCTGGTTCAATACCGTTATCCCGGCCGCCTCGGCCGCCTCCAGGTCGACGGTGTCGACCCCCACGCCGGCCCGTCCGATCACCTTGACACTGGGCGACAGCGCCGCAATCTGCTGTGCGCGCAGAGGCTGGAGCGTAACGACAATGCCTGATGCACCGTCTGTCGTCTCGGACAACTTGACGGTGTCCGAGACATCACAGAAACGGAACTCGGTGTCTTCGAAGTGCTTGAGCAGGCGCTCTCGGTCACCAAAGGCGCCATCTGCTATGACAATTACCGGCCGGTCCGAAGCTGGGGCCTCTG
Source organism: uncultured Acidimicrobiaceae bacterium (assembly GCA_963749305.1). Lineage (GTDB taxonomy): Bacteria > Actinomycetota > Acidimicrobiia > Acidimicrobiales > Palsa-688 > Fen-671. The sequence continues at coordinate 318,689 of CAVVMN010000002.1, read as the reverse complement.
GCGCAGCCGACATGGCTTCCTCAGTTTTCACGTGCCTTTTCCCTGTGCTTAAACGCTCTCATAGGTCCTGAGAACACCTTCTCTTCCGACCTTTTGCACAATGTTGACAGTAGACGACATATCGGCTCGGAGCAAGCGGGCCAACAATGCTGGATAAAGGCCACTACGGTACCACGTCAGAACGCGGCTTCAGCTGTGAGGAACAGCTCAGGCAGGGCGCCGCGGGCGACGGACCGTAAAGTTGCGACATCCTCGTCTGGGACCGTGGAGTACGGCCAGCGGGTGCGGGTACCGACCGGCGCCCACCCGCCCACGGCCGCCAGGGCCTTATCGAGTGCGGTGTCCGAGTAACCTTGCGCCTTCAGCGGTGTCAAATATTGGCCAAAGAAATCGAGGATCCGCCGGCCAAGAGCGTCGGCTCCGTCCGGGTCGCTGTCCATCTGGCTCTCCCAGGCCAGGGCTCCGGCGGGGTCGAGACAGGCGATATTCGAGTACGAGCCGACCGCACCCAAATGTCGAGCATGGGCCAGGAAGTGGCCGGGGGCGAACAACGACAGCTGCGGCGCGGCCGCATGCAGCCGCAAGAAATAATCGTCATCGCCGGCCACTTTGACGCCTACCAGCCCGGGCAGGTTATTAGCAAGGTCCGCCATCTGCTCGGGTGTGCAAACCGTCTTCGTGTGCGGCGGGTTGTACAACACGATCGGGACGGGGTCTGCCACCGTCACCATCCGTTCGACCGCAACGCGGACCTCTATAGGACTGAGCGGCAGCCAATCCGGCAAGACGACCTGGATGGCTGCCGGCCGGAGCGAGCGTGCCCGGGCGATACGCGACAGCGAAACCTGCCCGCTCATGTGGCTGGCGCCGATCTGAAAGGCTACTCCGGCCGCCGTGCTCTTATCTGCTACCAGCTTGCTCAGGGCGTCGAATTCGTCTTCCTGCAGCGTATGGAACTCGCCCGCCGTGCCGCAGGTGTAGACGCCGGCCAGGCCGACCGGCAACAGGACGTCGAGCTCCACGCCGAGAAGGTCGAAGTCGATTTGGTCATCAGGGCCGATCGGCAACAGCACTGTGCCCCAGGTACCACGCAAAGACGGTTGCGAAGATGTCATGCGTTATCTCCGTCGAGGTAGCGGATGTGGAGCCCGGTACTGTTCAATGCAAAGCGAACCGACCGACGTCGGCACCGAGTTCGCCCGCGAGGGCTGTCACCTGGCGACGGATCTCGGCAGCCACGAAAACGCCTCCAACCCGACGAGCCTGGAGCGTCCGCGCTTCCAGCTCGCCCGGGAGGAGGACATCTGCCCCAGACGCGCCCCCACCAACCCGCTTGGCCTCGTGAGCGAAGACCTCCGCTTGCTCGAAATAGCGGTCCAATTCGGTAAACGCCATTATGTCCAGCGCCATGATGAGAGCTCCGTTGCCGCCCTGGTAGCCGGGGTCGACTGAAGTGCCCATCTTCGACACCAAGCCGGCTGTCAACTCGATCAGCATCGACATCCCGGAACCCTTGTGCTCCCCAAAAGCGAGTAGCGCGCCGCCAGCATAGAAGTCCGCAGGGTCCACGCTCGGCCGTCCCTCGCTGTCCACGATGCTGCCCTCTGCAATCGTGCGTCCCTCGGCCAGCGCGATCTTTAGTTTGCCCTCGGCTACTTTCGAGGTGGCGAAGTCAAGGACGACCGGCCCCCGACGGAGGGGGGCGGACCAGGCGAACGGGTTGGTCCCCATTACGCGGCCAGAACCCCCGTAGGGCGCAACCACGGGGCCTGAGTTGCAAAATGCCATGCCCATCAGGTTGTCAACGGCGATCGACGCGACGTATTCACCGAGGCGGCCTATGTGGTTGCAAGAGCTGATCGAGATGGCCGCCACGCCGTTCGTCGAGGCCAGCCCGGCGCATATCCGGGTGGCCAGTTGTGCCGCGGGCTGCCCGAACCCCCAACCGCCGTCGACCTGGGCCACAGCTCCGCGTTCGGAGACCACCCGTGGCCTCCCGGCGGGCTTTATTTGACCTGCCCGAACCATCTCGGAGTACTGGACCAGCCGTACGATGCCGTGAGAATCGTGGCCGACGAGGTTCGACAACACCAGCGAGGTGGCCACGAGGTCGGCCGTTTCCTGCGAAGCCCCCAAGGCGTGCAACACAGTGGAGGCGACTTGGACGAGCTCCTCCTCGCTGAACACAGCCTCGTCGGGCCCGGCCCCGGTGCCCACTCTTGTTTGCTCGCCTGTGGTCCCCATATGTAGGTGCCTTCCCCTGCCCGGCCGTCACTGCCACGCCGTAGTGGGGACAACGTTAGCTTATTGTCGACAATGAACGCTACGGCTAAGGACCACCGGGACCGCCCCCGGCGTCGCGGTTGGCGGCAAGTACGCGCTGATAAGTGCCCTCGATGTGGCCTTCGACCACCTTTACAGCCGAGGCGCGTTTGCGCCGCATGAGCACCTCCAGGTACTCCTCGTGGTCGGTCAGCCAGGAGTCGGCAAAGTCGGCCCTCAGCGCCCCGCGGTGCACGAGGTACAAGAAGATCTGAGACCGCAAGCCTTGCCACGCTTGGTACAGCCGCTCGTGATGGGCCGCCTGGTAGACGGCATCGTGAAATGCCACGTCCAGGCTGGCCACGGCCGAGCGGGTGAGCGGGCGAGCACGCTTGTCAAACTGGGCCAGCACCTCAGCCATGCGGTTGAAGTCCTCGGCGGTGGCGTTACGGCAGAGCCATTCGGCCGCCAGGCGCTCGAGCGCCTTGCGCAAGCTGTAGAATCTCAGACACGGCGTCGAGCCCGAGCCCGGCCACGGTTGCGCCTCGATGACGCTCCAGGTGCACCAGGCCTTCCTGGGACAGCTTGACCAGAGCTTCACGCACCGGGCCTCGGCTCACGTTGAGGCCCGACGCCAGATCCTCCTCGACCAGGCGTTCGCCTAAGTCGATCCCCCCGGAGAAGATGGCCTCCCTGATGGCGTCCGCCACCTCGTCGGCGAGCACGCGCCGACGCGCCGGCCCGATCGTGGGCGAGCTCACGATGCTCCCACTAAAGCCTGCCTTCCAGACGGCCCCGGCCGGCAGCCGGGCCCGACAGTTTACGGGCGCGTCCCCTCTGGGCCATGATAGCCCGACCGCTCCCCGCACGAGGCGACCGCCGGCCTCACCCGCCGGGCGCGCGGTAGAGCCGTGCGAGCGGCAAGCTGGCTACGGCTGGTGGAAAAGGGCGCAAAACCGAACTACTTCCCAGGAGGAGGGACCGTGCTGCAATGGGTGATGGTGCGGAGGGTGCAGTGGTAGCGGGCCCGCAGCGAAGGGGGTCGGTCGTCGTGACCGGCGCCGCCAACGGGATCGGGAGGTCGATAGCCCAGCGTTTGGCGTCCACGGGGTGGACCGTGGTCGGCGTCGACCGTGACGTCGCCGCCCTCGAAGACGCCGCATCAGCCGTCTCCGGTGTGGCCGTGCCGGGAGACGTTAGGGACGCCCAGGTATTGGCAAGCGCCAGGGAGGCCGCTGAAGCGGCCGGTGAGCTCGGTGCGTGGGTGAACAATGCCGGCGTCGTCCGCCTCGGCCCGTTACACCTGATGACACCCCAAGCCATCGATGAGACACTTGACATCGACCTTCGCTCCGTTGTCTTCGGCACCCGCGAAGCGCTGACCTCCTTTCTTGCCAATGGGGTAAGCGGAGTGATCGTAAACGTCTCCTCTGTCCACGCCCGAGGTTCATTTCCTGGATATGGGGCTTATGACGCGGCCAAAGGTGGCGTCGAAGCGCTCACCCGCTACGTCTGCGTCGAGTACGGCCACCTGGGGATCCGTTGCAACGCGGTTGCTCCTGGCGCAGTGAACACCAACATCGTGCCGTCAGCCCCCTCAGGTACGCCGTCGGCGGCCGGTGTTCAGGTAACTGACTTGTCGCCGATGCGCCGGGTCAGCGAGCCCGACGAAATAGCCGAAGCCGTCGCCTTCCTGGTGGAAGGTCCCTCCAGGGCCATAAACGGGCACGTCCTGGCCGTGGATAATGGGATTTCTGCGTGGAACTGCGGCTTTCCTCCTGACGCCGCGGTAGCCTTCGCTCGTTGAAGCAAACCCTACGTTCGCGCCGAAAGGGCACGGCACGAGCCCACAGCACCGGGGAGGAGTAAGTACGTCTCGCCAAGATCTTTATGAGGCTCTATCTGCGTTGGGCGTTAGTTCCTCGCTTTTGACCGGGCCGAAAAGGAAATGCTCGACGAACAGGGCTACTTACCATTGCCCGGGATCCTGGACGCAGCATCAGTGGAGGCGTTGGTGGCACGGTTCGACGACCTCGTCATTGAGGAAGGCGACAGGGCCGGGTTAGAGGCACATCAAGAGGAGGGCACCGACCGCCTGGCCGACCTGGTCGATAAAGGCACCTTGTTTGATTTGTGTTGGAACAACCCGCGTCAACTTGCGGCCGTCGCCCACGTCCTGGACTGGCAGGAGTTCAAGGTCTTCTCGCTCAACGGGCGGGCGGCGCTCCCATCGCGGGGCCACCAGGGCCTTCACGTCGACTGGGGTTCTGCAGTGGCACCAGACGACTACCAGATCTGCAACTCCATTTGGATGCTGGATGATTTCACGGAGGACAACGGCGCGACGCGGATCGTGCCGGGGTCGCATCGTTGGGGACGGCTACCGCAGGACGACATGTCAGATCCTCGTGACCCGCATCCCGACGAAATACTTGTGCTGGGCGAGGCGGGGACGGCCGTCGTGTTCAACAGCCACCTGTGGCATGGTGGCACGCAAAACCGGACCAACCGGCCCCGGCGCGCCCTGCATTCCGCATTTGTCCGCCGGGACAGGAAACAACAGACGGTATTTCAGGATTATGTCCGGCCTTCAACGTACCAGCGTCTGAGCAACGCGCAGCGGTACCTCCTCGAGGTATAGACCACCTCGCCGCATTTACAACCGAAGGGCGGAAGCCAGCCCGTAGTTACAGAAGCACCAACTAATGGGATAGTGAGCGGCCCTGGGAGTTAGTGGCCTCTTCACGGTTGGCCTCCAGGACTCGCTGGTACGTACCTTCGATGTGCCCCTCGATCACCTTTACGGCGGCGGCGCGCTTGCGGCGCTCGAGCACCTCGAGCAAATCCTCGTGGTCCTTTAACCATGAATGAGCGAAGTCGGCCCGCAACGCTCCTCTGTGTACGAGGTACAAGAAAATCTGCGAACGAAGCGAGAGCCATGATTGATAGAGCCGTTCGTGGTGCGCTGCCTGGTAAATGGCGTCGTGAAAAGCGACGTCGAGGCCGGCCACGGCCGAGCGCGTAAGAGGCCGGGGCAGCTTGTCGAACTGCTGAAGTACACCGGCCATCCGTTGAAAGTCTTCTGGTGTAGCGTTGCGGCACAGCCATTCCCCGGCTAAGCGCTCCAGAGCCGTCCGCAGGCTGTAAATCTCGTAGACCTCCTCGAGGCCGAGTTGAGCCACGCTGGCGCCGCGGTGGCGCTCCATGTGGACCAGGCCTTCCTGGGATAGGCGGACCAACGCCTCTCGCACCGGGCTGCGGCTCACGTTGAGGTCAGACGCCAGATCCTCCTCGACCAGCCGCTGGCCCAAATCGATCCTGCCCGCGAAGATGGCGTCGCGAATAACATCAGCGACCTCGTCAGCGAGGACGCGTCGACGTGCTGGACCTATCAACGGCGAGGATACTAGGACGTCCACAAAAAGCAGCCTTTCCACGACCCCGGCACTACCTGTGGGGGACAGCTTACCTCCACCGCCGGCCCCGCCCACCAGTAATCGACGCCGGGCTGGCGACGTCAATGGCCCAGGCGGGTCGGCTCAGGACATGGCACACGGGTTGGTAAGACTGCCAATTCCCTCGATCGAGGATGTGACCGTTTGGCCGGCCTCGAGGAACACGGGCGGCACTAACCCCTGTCCAACGCCACCCGGCGTACCGGTGAAGATCAAGTCCCCGGGGTCAAGGGTCAGGATTTGGCTCAGGTAAACGACCAGGTCTACCGGTTTGAAAAGGAGGTCCGAGGTCCGAGAATTTTGGCGCTCCACGCCATCAACTGCGCAGCTGATGGCCAGGTCAGGTGCGACGCCGGTTTCGTCGGCCGTGGCCATCCAGGGACCAACCGGCGTCGTAGATTCGCAGGTTTTGCCCTGGAGCCACTGCGAAGTTCGGCCCTGTAAATCCCGGGCCGAAATGTCGTTGCCGACGGTGAACCCGGCGATAGCCGCCGCGGCCTGGTTGGCGTCCACATTGCGGGCGGGCCGGCCGATCACGATGACCAGCTCTACCTCCCAGTCGACCCGCGTGGATATGGACGGCATCATGATCGGCTCTCCGTCCCCGATGAGTGCGCGGGCGTACTTCGCGAACACAGTCGGGTACTCCGGCTGAGCCGCACCGACCTCCTGGATGTGCTTGACGTAGTTGAGGCCAATACAGAGCACTTTCGCTGGTCGAGGGACGAGCGTGCGCATTACGACCGCTTCCCGGCCCACGGTCGACGTGGGCGTGGCCGACTGTGCTTCTTGCCAGCCGCCGGGCGACGAGAGCAGTTCTCCGACGTCCGCTGGGGCCAGCAACTCGAAATGGTCGTCTTCGACCCGGGCAGCATGGGTACGTCCGTTGTAACCCACAGTTGCTAAACGCACTTCTCGACCTCCGCATGAGCAATATTCGACCGCTCGGCCGCGCTCAATCTATTATGGGACAGGCCATTCTCACCATTCGAGCTATTCTCGCTTCGAAGATAGCGTCCCGTCCGGCCCACGCTAGCGGGATGGGTGCCGAGCCGGGGGCTTTACAACAGAGGTAAGCGACCGCTTCTATCAGCGCTGCACACGAGCGCCAGCTCCGCCGACCAAACTCTCCACTTCGGACAGGCTGGCCATCGACGTATCACCCGGAGTGGTCATGGCCAAAGCTCCGTGAGCGGCCCCGTATTCGACCGCTGTGCCCAAATCGCCCTTTTCCAATAACCCGTATATCAAGCCAGAGGCGAAGCTGTCGCCGCCACCGACCCGGTCGAGGATTTGAAGGTCCGGACGGTGTGTGGCCTCGACGAACCCTTCCTTCGACCATGCCACCGCGCCCCAGTCATTGAAGGTGGCTGATTTCACGGCCCGCAGGGTGGTGGCCACCACGGCCAAATTAGGGAACTGGGCCGTGACTTGCCCGATCATAGCTTTGAAATTGGCCGGGTCCAGGCTCGAAGCGTTGAGGTCTGTGCCGGGCACCTCGAACCCCAGGCAAGCCGTGAAATCCTCCTCGTTACCCAACATGACGTCGACTTGTGATGCCAGTCTTCGGTTGACCTCCTGAGCCCGTGCCTGGCCCCCGAATGCTTTCCAGAGGCTGGGCCGGTAATTGAGGTCGTAGGAGATAATGGTGCCGTTTTTCCGCGCCGCGGTCATCGCCTCTTCGATGACACCCGGGGAAGTATCGGAAAGAGCGGCGTAAATCCCCCCGGTGTGGAACCACCGCGCGCCGAGCCCAGCGAACAGCCGGTCCCAGTCGATTTGCCCTGCCCTGATCTGGCTGGCCGCAGTATGGCCTCGGTCCGACACCCCTTTCGCACCCCGTACCCCGAAGCCGCGCTCGGTGAAGTTGAGCCCGTTGCGCACACTTCGGCCTATCCCGTCGTACGGGGCCCACTGGACAAACGAAGTATCGACGCCGCCCTGGAGGACAAGGTCCTCGATGAGCCGGCCCACTTCGTTGTCCGCAAACGCGGTGACCACTGCCGTACGCAGTCCGAAACAGCGACGCAGACCACGAGCGACGTTGTACTCGCCGCCTCCCTCCCACGCGGTGAACGAACGAGCAGTGCGGATGCGCCAATCGCCAGGGTCGAGCCGGAGCATAACCTCGCCGAGCGATACCTGGTCAAAGCGGCACTCTTGCTTGGGACGAACCTGGAGAAGGGCCATGGTCGGCTATGGCCGCGCCATCATGGCCGAGCCCGCAGAAGGGCCAGTGAGGCCCCGTACGAGGGCGGCCGCCTCCGCCGCCAGCCGGCTCACTTCGTCGAAGCGCTTCTCTTTCAATAGTTCAGGTGCCACCATCCAGCTGCCGCCGACGGCTAGCACCGATTTGAGCTCGAGGTAGGACTTCAGGCGCTCGAGGTTTATGCCGCCCGTGGGGATAAACCGCACCATCGGGAACGGTCCGGCCAGGGCCTTCAGGGTGGCCACGCCCCCCATGGCCTCGGCAGGAAAGAACTTGACGACGTCCACGCCCTGGTCGAGGGCCATCTGGACCTCCGTTGCCGTGGCCACGCCGGGGAAAACAGGCACAGCTGCCTCCTGGGCCAGCTGAACCACCTCTCGGCTGAACCCGGGCGTCACAATGAACCTGGCGCCGGCGCCGACCGCCTCTTCGAGCTGGCTGGCTCGCAGGACCGTCCCGGCACCGACCACCATGTCCGGGTCGTCTGCGATTGCTCTTATCGCGTCTGCCGCGGCTGCGCTGCGGAAGGTTATCTCGGCACACCTCAACCCGCCCGCCTTGAGGGCGGCCGCCAGTGGCGGTGTGTCGTTCGCGTCCTGCACAACGATGACCGGCAATAGCCGTACAGAAGAAATCGTGGCAAACACCGCGGCGGGTTGCACGGGCGCACATTATCAAGCCAGGGCCGGGTAGCCGACATTGACCATAATCCGCCCTCGTCGGTAGCATGCTGAAATCGCTGATAAAGGTTTTCTACATGAGCCCTCGTCGAGGCACGCCGCCACGCAGGAGGCCCCGGCTTCCGCTGGTCCGGTCATGCCAGTCTCGCAGCACCTACTGGCTGTTCACCCAATAAGCCCCGGCCGCGTCGAGTTAGCCAGTGGTTTCTGGGGTGACCGGCAGCGCCAGAACCGCGAGATAACGATTCCTCACGGGATGCGCATGCTCGAGGAGAGCGGGACCCTCGAGAACCTTCGCATTGCCGCCGGGACTTCCACTGCCGAGTACAAACTGCCTGTTTTCCGCGACTCGGACCTGTACAAGGTGCTGGAAGCCATCGCCTGGGAGCGCAGCCACGGCGCCGACCCTGATCAAGAGCGGTTCTTCAGCTCGAGCGTCGAACTGCTCGAGGCCGCCCAGGCCCCAGATGGCTACATCAACTCCTACGTGCAGGTAGTGGAGAGAGGGCATCGTTTCGGCGACCCCGCCATGGGTCACGAACTTTATTGCGCCGGCCACTTGTTCCAGGCTGCCGTCGCCGATGCCCGGACTGCGCCTGGCCCGGCCGCCCTTGGGCCCGTGGCAGAGCGTTTTGCCTTGATGCTTAGTGAGGTTCTACGAGGGGAGCAGGCCACCCTGGTCGAGGGTCACCCCGAAGTAGAGACAGCGTTGGTCGAGCTTTACCGGACCGGAAGGGATACCCGGTTCCTGGAACTAGCCGGAGACATGCTCGAGCGGCGGGGCCGGAAGACGCTCAGCTGGCACGGGTTCGGGCCCTCTTACTTCCAGGACGACATCCCGTTCGAGCAAGCCCGTTCGGTCCGGGGGCACGCAGTGCGATGCCTCTACCTGCTCGCCGGTGCCACCGATCTGTATACCGAAACCGGGAATGCAGATCTCTGGTCCTCCGTCTTGTCCCAGTGGGAGGACATGACTACTAGCAAGACCTATCTAACGGGCGGCGTCGGCTCGAGGCACCAAGACGAAGCCTTTGGAGACCCCTTCGAACTTCCGCCGGACCGCGCCTATTGCGAGCGCTGCGCCGCCATCGCCTCGATCATGTGGAACTGGAGGATGGTACTGCTCACCGGCGAGGCCCGCTTCGCCGAGCTCATGGAGCGCACGCTGTACAACGGCTTTCTGGCCGGGATCGGGCTCGAAGGGACAAGTTTCTTTTATGTGAACCCATTGCAGGCGCGCCAGCCCATGCTCCGATCCCCGTGGAACTACTGCGCCTGCTGCCCCCCCAATGGGATGCGTTTGATGGCCAGCCTGGAGCACTATCTGGCCACCACGTCCGACCGCGGCGTCCAGCTACACCTATACGCATCAGGACGAGTGCTGGCCGAGCTGGGAGCACGCGGGTCACTAGATCTCGCCGTTGAGACGGACTACCCCTTCGGTGGCACCATTGTGGTGCGAGCCGTCGCCGCGCCGAGTGGGCCGTGCGAAATAGCGGCGCGTGTCCCCTCATGGGCGGACGGCGTGACGACGACCCTCAACGGTCGCTCGGTCAACGGCCGACTAGGGACCGACGGTTACCTGCGCTGGGAGCGTCAGTGGTCAGTGGGCGACGAGTTGGTGCTCGAATTCCCCGTGGCGCCCCGGCTGGTGCGGGCCAGCGACGACATCGACAGTGTCCGCGGCTGCGTCGCCTATGAGCGTGGGCCGCTCGTCTACTGCTTCGAGGGTGGCGATGTTCCCGGGCGAGGGAGCCTGGGGGGTGTCTCCGTCGTGGGTCGCAACACTCCGGTAGAGGCACCCGGTGTCGACATTCGTGGCCACTCAGTGGTCGGCCTGAAACTCGAAGGAGTGGCGCGAGCGGACCTTACGCCGGCGAAATGGCCTTACTACGACACGGCCGCGGGCAACGACGGAAGCGGAGGTAGCGCGCATAGTGACGGCTCCGACGGCGACAGCGCGACTCGAGTGGAGTTGCTGGCCGTGCCCTACTTCGCCTGGGCTAACCGCGGCGGGACAGACATGCGGGTGTGGGTGCCGGAGCACCCCTGACCGACACCATCCGGGTCTGGGTGCCCGTGCACCGCTTACCGGCGCCCTCGGGACACTAAAAAAAGGGCGGGTGGCCCACCCTGACTGGACACCTCGAAATCACGGCGATACGATCACAAAAAATCCACGAAAAGGTTTTCTAAATCAGTCCTTGAAGACCTTGTAGTGGCCCAAACACGCAAGGGAGGGTAGTTCGCCGTGAAGCACAGTTATCGCAAGTTCCTGGTCCCGGTGCTCGGGACAGCAATGGCCTTAACCGTCACAGGTATCCCGGCCGCGTCGGCCGAGACGAACGCAAAGGTCCATGCGTCGACCTTCGGTGTCAATGCGACCGGGACGGTGGCGTTCTGGATAAGGGACGCGACCGAATCGGCTGCACTGAAATTGATCCCCGAGTTCAACGCCACACATAAAAACCTGAAGATCGTGATGCACGTAACGTCGCCCAACGATGACACCAGCCAGCTGGCCACCGCCATCCGCGCCGGCGACCCGCCGGACCTGGTCGGGCTCAACGACATCGACGTCCCCGAGTTCTCCCACCAGGGGGCGCTCATGAACCTTACGCAGTACGTCAACGCGCTGCCCTACAAAAGTGAGCTGAGCCCGGGCCACCTCGCCTTGGCGGCCATTGGCAACCAGTACTACGGGGTGCCTTATCTCTCCGACCTGTCGGTGCTCTGGTACAACAAGTTGCTGTTCAAAGAGGCGCACATCGCCAGTCCGCCCACGACCTTTGCTCAGATCGCCTCTGACGCAGCTGCCGTGAGCAAGCTCAGCACCGCATCCCATCCCGTGTACGGCTTGTCGTTCGCGGGTGACTGCCAGGGCTGCCTGGGCTTCGTGATGCTCCCCGACATCTGGGCCAGCGGCCAGCACCTCATCACCGGCCCGCTGGGTACCCAAAAGGCCAATATCGTCGGGAACGCGCCGCTCAAGTCGCTCCTGAGCGTCTACGCGCAGGTGTGGAAAAACAAAGAAGCCCCTGCGGCCGACCAGACCCAAGACGGCACGACCTGGGGCCAGGACTTTGGCAAGGGTAACATCGGTTTGCTGCCGGGAGACTATGGGTTCTTCAATACGTTCGAAAAGGAAGGGCTGCCAACCGCCGACTTCGCCGACGTGCCTCTGCCGAGTGAAAACGGCGGTCACGGGAGCACCTTTGACGGCGGTGACGACTTCGTCATCCCCGAGGGTGCGAAAAACCCTTCGGGGGCGTGGGAGGTCGTGCAATGGTTCCTCGCCAAGGCTCAGCAAGAGCAGTACGCCGCCGATGGCGAGTCCCCCGTGCGCAGCGACATCGTGACGCCCGCTTTCACGGCCAAGTACCCCTACGAGGCCGTGGCGTTGAACACCCTCAAGTACGGCTCTGTCGAGTACACGCTGGCCTACAACGCCGTCTTCAACAACCCCGGAGCACCTTGGCTCAAGATGTTCGACGAAGCCGTGTACAGCGACAATGTCAACCAGGCCCTCCAGATCGGGCAAAGCGGCATCCAGTCCACCCTGGACTCCGCGGACACGTAAACCGGCTGTTATGCCACTGACGCCGCGGGCCCGGTTAGCCGGTCCCGCGGCCATGTGGCGGTCCGATGATTTAATAAATGGCGTAACGACCCCAGGCGAGAAGTTCAACTCGGATTGGAGGTGAGAGGCATTGGGCATCGTCGCTTCGCCTGCACAGGCTCCATCCTCTCAGGGCGACTCGCCGCCGGATGTCACCCCGCAGCGTCAGCCCCGTTCGCGCACGCGCTCGCGCCGGGAGGCTCGCGTCGGTTACGCCCTCGTGGCGCCGGCCCTGGCCTTTGTCGCCGTTTTCATCCTCTGGCCGCTGGGGTACGGCGCCTTCATCTCGTTCACCAACTATCCCCTGGTCGGGCCGTACCACTACGTCGGGGGGGCCAACTACCAGGCGCTCCTTCACAATTCAACCTTCGTCCACTCGATCTATTTCACGCTCGAGTACACCGCCATCGTTACCCTGCCCATCCTCGTGGTCGGCTATCTGCTGGCTGTGTTCACGCGGACCAACCGCTTTGGCTCGACGTTCTTCAGGACCTGTTTCTTCCTGCCGTTCATCGTGGGCATCAGCACCTTGAGCTTCCTGATGGAAGTTGAGCTGCAACCCGGCTTCGGGACGATCAACGTCATCCTGTCCAAACTGCACATCGCCAGCATCAATACCGCGTGGACGGCTAACACCGCGTTGGCCACCACTGCGATCTGCGTCCTCGTGGTCTGGTTCGCATCGGGGTTCACGATGATGATCCTGATGGCCGGGATGCAGGGCATCCCCGAACACCTTTACGAATCGGCCGCCGTCGATGGCGCCACGTGGTGGGAAAAGGAACGGATGATCACCATCCCGCTGCTTAAACGCTCGATCGCCCTCAGCCTTGTGATCTCGGTCATCGGTTCCCTGCTGGCCTTCAACCAGTTCTTCATCATCACTGACGGGGGGCCAGGCTCGAGCACGCAAAGCGTCGTTATGCAGATTTACGAGACCTTCAACACTTCGTTCAACGTCGGCTCCTCGAGCGCCATGTCAATCGTTTTGGTGGCGGTGGTGGGTTTCATCACCTTCCTGCAGTTCCGTTTCCTCCGGGGCGACGATGCCTGAGGTCGCCATTAGCCGGCCGAGGGCAAAACGCTCGAAGATGCGGCCGAGCACGCCTATATATCTCGTCTGCGGTACAGTCATCGCCGCTATCTTCGTTGTGCCGCTGGTTTGGGAGATCCTGCGTTCGTTCCAGGCGCCCGGGGCCATCGTGTCTCCGCCGTCGCTGAAGAACTTCTCCAACATGGGTGTCGCCAACTACACCAAGCTCCTCAAGACGGACCACATCCTTCGTAACGTTGAAAACAGCTTCATCGTCGCGGTGGCGACGGCGGCCGTCACCGCCATCGTGGCGACCCTCGCCGGCTACGGTTTTGGCCGGTTCAGGTTCCGGGGTTCGGGGACGATTTTCGGTCTTGTGTTGCTCGGTTTCATGGTGCCCTTTCAAGCCGTCATCGTCCCGCTCTTCCTCGAGCTCAAGAATTTTCACCTCCTCAACACGTTGCCCGGCCTGGTCGTGTTCTATACAGCGTTCAACCTCCCCTTCGGGATCTACCTGATGCGCAACTCTTTCCGGGAAATCCCGAACGAGCTCACCGACTCGGCCAAAGTCGACGGCGCGTCCGTAATGACGACCCTCACCCGGGTACTGCGACCCCTGATTATCCCGGGCATCGCCACTACCGTCCTTTATGCCTTTCTCTTCTCCTGGACGGAGTTCCTGGGCGCCCTGACCTTCACCACAAATGATGCGATCTACACTCTTCCCGTCGCCCTCGTAAACGTCGAGTCCAGCGACACGTACGGGGGGATCGATTATGGTGTGCTCGTCGCCGGCGCCGTCATTGCCATGATCCCGTGCATAATCATTTACGTCGCCCTTCAGCGCTATTACGTGCGCGGTCTGGTCTCTGGCGCGGTGAAGGGGTAACAAGTGGTGCCTCCTAACCGTACCGGGACGTTAACGGCGCGGGCGAAACCCTCCAACGGGCCCGAAGCCCCCCTCGAACCTGCAGGGTCGAGGCCCGAACAGTGGGTGCGCCGGTCGACCCCGACCATCGCTGACGTCGCCGCGCTGGCTAATGTATCGATCGCCACGGTCTCCAAGTCTCTGAACGGCCGGCCCGGGGTAAAGGCCACCACACGTGACCGCGTCCTCAAGGCCGCCGATGCACTTGGTTTCCAGTCGAACGCCCTGGCCCGAAGCCTTTTGACCGGGAGGAGCTACACGGTCGGCCTGATCACGAACGACAGCTACGGGCGATTTACGATGCCGGTCCTGCTCGGCGTGGAGGACACATTACAGTCCGGTCAGCTCGCCGTCCTGCTCTGCGATGGCCGAGACGACTCGATCCGAGAGCAACATTACGTAAAAACCCTGCTGGCCAGGAGAGTAGACGGCATCATCGTCACGGGCCGCAGGAGCGACCCAAGGGCGCCGATCGGTCACGACCTCGTCGTGCCCGTGATCTATGCGATGAGCGAGTCGGCCAACCCGGACGACGCCTCGATCTTGCCCGACGATGAAGGCGGTGGCGTACTCGCGGTCCAGCACCTTCTGGCTACGGGCAGGACGCACGTAGGTCACGTCACCGGGCCCGAATCCTTCCGGGCGGCGCGCCTTCGCGCCGTCGGGGCCCAGCAGGTGCTGGCCGACGCCGGGTTGGCCCTCGCCGGCGGGAAACCGCTCTATGGAGAGTGGAGTGAAGCGTGGGGCCGGCAAGCAGCCCGGATCCTCCTGCGCGCCGCACCTGACACAGACGCCGTGTTTTGCGGTAGCGATCAGGTAGCACGAGGGGTGGCCGACGCCCTGCGGGAAATGGGGCACAGAGTTCCCGACGACATTGCCCTGGTGGGGTTCGACAACTGGACCGTCATGGCCGATGCCTCACAGCCGCCGCTGACCACGGTTGACATGAACCTGTCCGAGGTAGGGCGTATGGCAGCCGAGACGCTGCTTTCGGCCATCGCCGGGCAGGCCGAGCACGGCCGGCGGGTCGTCCCCAGCCGCCTCGTGGTCCGCGCTTCGACCTAGCCCGTCATCCCGCCCAACAGCAATCCGCTGCGCCAGTACCGCTGAAGCAGCAAGAACAGGATGATCAACGGCGTGATCGTGAGCATCCCGGCGGTGATGGTGAGGACGGTGAAGTCCTCGGTGCTCCCGGCAATATTGGTGTGGTTCATCCAGATAGACAGACCCTGCGTCAGCGTGCTGAGCCGAGCGCTGTTATTGATGATGAACGGCAGGAAATAGTTGTTCCAGGCGGCCACGAAATTGAGCAGGAACACAGTTACGAGGGCCGGGACCATGAGCGGGACGGCCACCCGGACGAAGATCTTCGCCTCGCCCGCTCCATCTAGACGGGCGGCGTCAATCAGTTCCGCGGGGACCGACCCCCCGGCATAGACCCTCATGAGGTACACGCTTACGGGGCTGATCATGAAGGGGATGACGATGCCCGGGACGGTGCTATCCAGGTGGACCTTGGCATACACGAGGTAAAGAGGGACGGCGAAGGCGGCGATCGGGATCAGCAGAGCAGCCATAACGAAGAGGAACAGCGCGGTCCGGCCCCGGAAGTTGAACCGGGCGAAACCGTACCCGGCCATGGAAGATAGCACCGTGGCCCCAATGGCTCCGAGACCGGCATATAGAGCGCTGTTCTCCATCCATTGCAGGAAGGAACCGTCCTCTTTGTTAGCGAACACGTCTTTCAAGTTTTCCCACAGCACAAAGGGCCGGGCAAACCAAAAACCGAACGAATTATTCAAGTTGGGCGCCGTCTTGGTGGAAGAGACGAAGATCCACCAGATTGGTATCAGCGTGAACACGGCAAACAACCCGCACAAAATCGTGACGATGTTCACTGTGCGCCGCTTGACCCCGTACAGCCTGAGCGGGACGGCGTCCTGGTTGCGCCGCTCCCGGCGGGTAGTCTTAGCCGGCCTTTGGCCGGCAATCACGGCAGTGCTCATACGACGGCTCCCTTCCGGCGCTGCGAAAGCAGGAACGCGCCTGAGATCAAGGTGATGATGATGGCGAGCACTACTGCGATGGCGGCGGCAAAGTTGTAGAACTGGGCCGAGAAGGCCTGTTCGTACATGTACACCGTCGGCGTGTAGTTGTTGGAGACGTTCGGCGCGATCGGCATAAGGAGGTAGGGCTCCGTAAACAGCTGAAGAGCGCCTATAACGTTTATGATCACAACCAGGATGATGGCGGGCCGGATTATCGGCAGCTTGATCCGAGTGACGATCCGGCTGAGTTTCGCCCCGTCAACGACAGCTGATTCGACAACGTCGCGGGGGACGGAGCGCAGCGCGGTGTACAAAATTATGATGGTCAAGCCGGTCCACTCCCAGATGGCAATGACGACGATGACCCCGAGCAGGTGGCCCGGCCCGAAGAAGTTAGGGTTCGGAAGGCCAAGATCGGCAAAAATCCGGGGGAAGACGCCCACACTGGTCTGCAACATCGAACCCCACATCGACGTGGCCACCACGGCAGGGACGGCGAATGGGAGGAAAAAAATGGTACGGAAAAACGTCCCGAACCGCGCCACCCCGAGATCGAACATCGTGGCAAAGAACGCGGCGATGATCAACATTATGGGTACCTGTATGGCGGCAAAGAGGATGGTCCGGCCCATCCCGGTCCAGAAAGCGCCCGCAGTTAGGGCCTCGGTGTAGTTGGCCAAGCCGCTGAAGACCGTCCCGCCAATCAGTCGGGTAGTGAAGAAACTGGTGTAAAGAGCGTAAATGAGCGGGACCACCAGGAACATGAAGAAAACCACGATAAAGGGGAGGACGAACCACAAACCTTTGCGGTCGCGATGACGTTGAAAGGATCTGTTCCCTTTCGAGGCCATGTCCCGTGCCTTCGCGGGCGCAGGCGACCGCGCCGCTCGCTTTTCCTCCACCCCTCCGATTGCGACCTGGGCCAAGTTCGCCCTCCCACGTTCAAGGTGAGGACGGGGCGCTCGCCCGTGAACCACTGCCGGCCCCTCGCCCTCGCCATGGTCTAAAAAACAATATCGTGCGTAACAGAGCGGTGGGGGCAAAACGCCCCCACCGCCCTGGTTTCAGCCTGCCGCCGGCGGGCTCGGGCTATGGAGCGAGCCGGCCGCGACAAGCCGTCTAGGTGCTGACCTGGAAGCCCTGCTGCTTCGCATAAGTCACCATGTCGTTCTGCAGTAGCTGGAAGTACTGCGGTATGGTCTGGTTGCCGGAGAAGAACTTGGCCGCCCAGGCCGTGGTGCTGTTCAGGAAGTAAGTCATGAACGGCGGCCAGGTAACGGCCGGGATCTTCGGCGCTGACTTGGCCGGTGCAGAGAAGAGAGCAGTCCCTTTCTTCAACATGGGGATGGTCAAGCTCTGCATGGCCGGGGCCGAAAGCTCGGGTTTGTAGGTGGGGAACAGCAACGACGGCGAGGTGACCGCCACGTTCCAGGACTGCGGCGAAGCGGCCAGCCATTCAGCGAACTCAGCCGCTTGGGCCGGGTGCTGGCTCTCGGAGAAGACCGGGTAGGTCGAACCGCCCCAGTTGCCCGAAGAGACCGTGCTGCCGGGCAGCGGCGCCTGGATCCAGCTGCCGGCTGACTTGCTGGTGACGTAGCTGGCGAAGTACGAGGGACCCCATGCCGAGGTGGGCCACGTCAAGTAGATCCCGTCGTTCAGCCCCTCGAAGAACGGGCTGTTGCTGGCGAAAGAGTCATTGATGTGGGCGATGGCGCCCTCGCTGACCAACTTCTGCCAGTAGTTGGCGAAGGCCATCTGCGCCTTCCCCGTGAAGTCGATC
Organism: uncultured Acidimicrobiaceae bacterium; assembly: GCA_963749305.1. Lineage (GTDB taxonomy): Bacteria > Actinomycetota > Acidimicrobiia > Acidimicrobiales > Palsa-688 > Fen-671. Next base: position 300,675 of record CAVVMN010000002.1, on the reverse strand, counting down.
GTTACCTTGCTGCCCCCGTTCCACACGAACGGCCACGCTCCGGCTTGCTGCATGAGGGACAACACCCATTGGCCGTCCCCGGCGGCGAAGTCCCCGAAGTAGGCCTTGGGGTTAGCCTGGTGCACCTTCACCGCGTCGGCGGCGAACTGGGACCAGGAGGTGGGAGGGGTGGTGACGCCCAATTTGGACAGTTGCCCGGAATTGAACAGCAAGCCCATCGAGCCACCGTCCATGGGCATGGCCCAGACTCCACCATTGTTGCTGACCTCGGACCAGGCCCAGTTGACGAAGTCCTTGGCGTACTTGCCCGCGCCGTACTGGGAGAGGTTGTCTACGTAGTGCAGGACCTCAAACGACGGCAGGACGTCGAACTCGATCTCGGCCACGTCAGGTGCACCGGAATGCGCCTTCAACGCGTTGAGGAGCGGGATGTACTCACCTGAACCGCCGACCTTGGTGACGTAGTCGACGCAGATGTTGGGGTGGGTCTGGTTGAAGTCGTCCACCATTCGGTACATGCCGGGCACCCACCCCCAGAAGGTGATGGGGGTCGCCCCGGACTTGCAGTAAGAGGTCGTATTGGTACTGGAGCCGCCTGTGGCTGCGGATGCGCCCCCCACCAAACCCGGGCCGAAGGCCAGGATCGATGCGGACATTGCCGCGGCCGACAGACCGCACAGCATTTTTCTGCGCAACATGTGACGCCCGTGGCGCCTGTCGCCTTCGTTATAAACCATCCAAATAACTCCTATCCTCATAGGACGTTTTGCTTGAAGTTACTTTTTGCGAGATAGACCTTGTTCGTTTCCTGTGCTTCAGGGACGTGCCGCCAAACTCATTTGGCATTCCTTTGTCGGCGGCAAAGCGCTGTCGTTCCGCAGCTGTGGTATGCACCCCCTTTCTCGACAGGCAATTTTGCTGTGAAGACGCCTGGCGTGGTCACGGCCCCATCTCCATTGGCGCCTCGATAACTGTGAAAGAAGAAGGCGGGAGGGCCAATGTCATCCGGTCTCCCTTTACCTGTTCGGTGCCGTCCTCCAGATGGACCTGCGCCAGCCCTGGTACTGGCGCTTCGGTCACCCCCGCTCCTGCGGTCAGCACCCTTATGCGCGCCTCACCATTGAACGACGCGTCACGAAGACGCACCTCCGCAGTGGGGAAGCCTTCCTTGGCCCGGTTGACGATCGTCACGCATAACCGGCGCCGGTCAGTACTGGCCGTAGCGGCGGCGTCGACGCTGGCAAACGGCCCCAGGTCGTCTACCCGCAAATGCCAACGGTCTTGCTCGGGTTCGGCGGGACGCTGGTACGGCCGGCGCCGCCACCCTTAGGCCCACCGCCTCGTCGAGGGCGGCCTCCGAGTGCAACAAAAAGGGGTAGTAGATGGGCTGCGTGGCCGCTCCGGTGCCGGTGGTGACGATGGGCGCGATGGCGTTGACCATCTGCGCCAGGTTCGCCATTTTGACCCAGTCGCAATGCCGGATGAAGACGTTGAGGTAGGTGGCTACCGCCAGCGCATCGACGAAGTCATAACGTTCCTCGAGCATGCCATCACTGGTGCGGTACCACACGTTCCACTCGTCATAGGCAATGCGGGGGACGGCGGTGGCGCCTCGGTTATATGCGGCGCGGGCCAAGAAAGTCGAGGTGTAAGAGATGGCTCGCTCCGCTTGGTGCGGGCTGAGCACGTTGGTCCAGTAATCGGGCGACCCCGAATAGATGTGTACCGAATGGAGGTCGACCAGGTCGACAAGGCCATCTATTACGGCCCGGTCCCAATCACTCCAACCGTTCTGCCCGCAGCTCACCAGTTTTGCGTGCGGGTCGGCCCGGTGGATGGCCTTGGCCCAGCGGGAAGCCACGGCAACGTACTCGGGAGCACTCAGCTGACCGACCTGCCAGTCGCCGTACATCTCGTTGCCTAGGCCCCAGTAGATGACGCCGTAAGGCTCCTCGTGCCCGTTGCGACGGCGCTCTTGCGCCCAAAATGTGGCCGCCGCCGAGTTGCAGTACTCGACCCAGTCAAGTGCTTCAGCGAGGTCGCCGGTCCCCATGTTCAGGCAGATGTACGGCGCCGCCCCGAGCTCGGCGCAATAGGCCATGAACTCGTCGGTGCCGAAATGGTTGCTCTCGCTGCCTTCCCAGGCCAGGTTGGGCCGGGCCGGCCGGGACGACACCGGGCCAACCCCGTCGGTCCAGTGGTAGTTCGAAACGAAATTGCCCCCGGGCCAGCGCAGCACCGAAAGCTTCAGCGGGCGCAGAAGGTCCAGGACGTCGCGGCGGAACCCCCGGTTGTCGCTCAGAGCAGAGCCCTCGTCGAACAGCCCGCCGTTTATGCACCGCCCGAGGTGTTCCACAAACCCCCCGAAGACGCCCCGGTCGAGGTGACCAACGCGCTGGGCGGGGTCGATGGCAACATAGGGGGCCTTAGGTCCCCCACCCGACGACCTGTCCGTTTCCTCAACGGCCAACGGCATGTGAACGTTCACCCACTAACCCTGCAGCAGCGATGGCGGGAACTTTCGCGGCGACGGTCTCGTGGACCTCGCATGGGCTTGGTGCAAGGCAACGTTCCTCCCCTGGTTACCTCGTATTTCCACTACGTTCAGGGCCAACAAAACGTGTGTTGGCCCATTGGTAGGGCGGCGCTATAAGGGCCCGCCTCCGGCTACTGGGCCGGCGACAGAACTCCCCTCTTCCTCCTCAGTCCTCACCATCTGACTGTTTGGGAACGCTAACATCACGTGTCTTAGGATGCAAGGCATGCAGGGAGAGATGTGAGCGTTCCCACATGGGCGCGGCTTCGCTCCGGCGGCCCGGCACCAACGGTTTCCCTCCTGTTGCCATCAAGGTCGGGACATCGTGGGCGTTAGCAGTCGCCGGCCCAACGGGCGCCGGACTGCGGGGCCGGACAGGCCAACAGAGGCGAGCGGGCCTACCGGGTCAAACGGGCCTACAGAGCGGCGGCCATCCATTGCCGACGTCGCCACTATCGCTCGAGTTTCGCACCAGACCGTTTCTCGGGTCCTCAATGACAACCCCAGCGTGGGCGAGCTCACGCGAGCCCGGGTGCTAGCCGCTATCGACCAACTCGGCTACCGGCCGAACACTGCCGCTCGAGCCCTGGCCAGCGGGCGCTCTAAGACACTGGGCGTGGTGGCTATGGACACAAGCCTTTACGGCCCGGTTTCGACGCTGAACGGCTTCCAGTTAGCCGCCCAGCAGCATGGTTACTTTGTCTCGGTGGTGGCCGTCCACTCGATCGACCGCCAATCGGTCCGAGACGCCGTCCGGTGGCTCACCAGCCAGTCGGTTGAAGGCCTGGCCGTGATCGCCCCGCTCACGTCGGCCCACGACGCGCTGGCCACTCTCCCGACCGGCACCCCCGTAGTGGCTGTCGAGGGCGACCCCGAGGCAAATATGTCCGTCGTCACCGTGGACCAGGCGGCCGGGGCCCGGTTGGCCACCCAGCACCTCCTCCGCGCCGGTTACGGCACGGTTTTCCATGTCGCCGGCCCGCTCCGAATGGTTGGAGGCCCGCGGCCGGACCGCCGGGTGGCGGGCCGCGCTCCAGGAAGCCGGCGCCGACGTTACTCCACCCCTCTCTGGTGACTGGAGCGCTCGTTCGGGGTACCAGGCGGGCCAGGTCCTGGCTCAGATACCCGACGCCCAGGCCATTTTCGTGGCCAACGACCATATGGCTCTGGGTGTGCTCCGGGCACTGCATGACCGGGGCCGGAGGGTGCCCGAAGAGGTGGCTGTGGTCGGCTTCGACGACACCCCGGAGTCGGGCTTTTTCATCCCGCCGCTCACGACTGTCCGTCAGGACTTCCAGAGAGTGGGCCGGGCCGCTGTGCAGTTGCTGGTAGAGCAGCTCAGTAGCGGGAAAAGAAGCCAAGCACGGGTCGTGATCGACCCTGAGCTCGTCTGCCGGCGGTCAAGCCTGACGCCTTAGCCCCTCAAGGGCGACGCCATCTCGCCCCGGGGTACCGTCTTGACAGATGTCTTGACAGATGTCGCAAGACCTGCAGCGTCGCTTGGAGCCTGTCACTGGCCTAGAGGGCCAACCCGCTCTAGCCTGTCGGTTCCCTAGACCAGAAAAAGTGCCCGAAAAGCGCATAGGGCCAAGACTGTAAAGAGGAACTCCATGAGCCAGTTGGAAAAACCGCGTTTCCCCGGTGTGTACGTAGCGGCGGCAACCATGTTCCGCGGTGACGGGTCGCTGGACCTGGACGCGTCCCAGGCCCACTTTGCTCGCCTGGCCGAGGCGGGTGTGGCCGGTTTGATCCCGAATGGTTCGCTTGGCGAGTACGAGGCGCTCACTGATGACGAGCGCGGCGCAGTGGTCAAATCGGCTATGGACAGTGCCGGGAAGCGGGTCGACGTAGTCCCCGGAGTATCGGGCAAATCCGCCGGCGAGGCACGACGGTGGGCCGAGCATGCGGCCAATTCCGGGTGCCGCGCCGTTATGTGCCTTCCTCCGACGTCGCATGCCCCGACGGCCGATGAAGTCTTCGCTCACTTCAGCGAGGTTGCCCGGGTTGGCCTACCAATCATTGTGTACAACAACCCCTTCTCGACGAGGGTGGACCTCACGCCTCCTTTGTTGGCTCGCTTGGCCGAGATCGAGCAGGTAACGGCGGTCAAGGAGTTTTCTCAAGACGTCAGGCGGGTGGTCGCCATCCGCGAGGCGGCGCCGCGCCTCGAGGTCATATGCGGGTGCGACGACACCTTCGTCGAGGCCATGTTCATGGGCGCCACGGGCTGGATCGCCGGGTTTGCCAATGCCTTTCCCCGTCAATCTGTGGAGCTGTTCGACCTCTGTGTGGCACAACGCTGGCAGGAGGCGGTCGAACGTTACATTGCCTTCCTGCCCCTGCTGCGCTGGGACGCCGACCCCCGCTTTATCCAGGCCATCAAGTTGGCTCTGGAGGAAACGGGCTATTACGGCGGCCCGGTCCGCCTGCCGCGGCTAGCCCTGCCGTCGACGGACGCCGACGAGGTGCGGTCTTTGGTCCGGAGCTACGTGGCGGTCGCCTGATGAGGTCCCGCCTCGTTATCACGGCGGTCGACAGCCACACCGAGGGGATGCCCACGCGCGTGGTCACCTCGGGAGTCGGCGAGCTCCCGGGCCAGACCATGGCGGCACGGCGCCTGTACATGATGAACGAGCGTGACGACCTGCGCACGCTTCTAATGCACGAACCTCGCGGCCACAGCGCCATGTCGGGGGCCGTCCTGCAACAATCGACGCGTCCCGACGCCGACTTCGGGGTCGTATTCATAGAGGTGTCCGGGTGCCTACCTATGTGCGGCCATGGCACCATCGGCACCGCCACCGTGCTCGTCGAGACGGGCATGGTCCCGGTCAAAGAGCCGGTGACGGTGATCAGGCTCGACACGCCGGCCGGCGTGGTCGAGGCCACCGTCGAGGTGGAGGGCGGGCGGGCCAAGAGCGTCACGATCCGCAACGTCCCCGCTTACTTGCATTTGCGCGACGCCACAGTACGAGTGCCCGGCGTGGGTGACGTGGCCCTGGATGTGGCTTGGGGCGGTAACTTCTACGCTCTACTGCCGGCCGCCTCGGTCGGGCTGGCCGTCCGGCCTGCGCTCCACGACGAACTCGTGAGGACCGGCCTGGCCGTAATGGGTGCCGTGAACGAGCAGCTCACGTTCGCCCATCCCGAACAACAGTCAATCGACACGTGTCATCACGTCCTGTTCACCGAGCCGGGCGATAACACCGTTTCGGGCCGCGCTGCGGTGGCCATCCACCCCGGGTGGCTGGACCGTTCACCGTGCGGCACGGGGACGTCCGCTCGCATGGCGCAGCTGTATGCCCGAGGTGAGCTCGGCCTCGACGAGGACTACGTGCACGCTTCGGTCCTCGGGACTACGTTCACGGGGCGCCTCCTTGATACCACCACCGTCGGTGGGTTCGACGCCGTCGTGCCGTCGGTCCGCGGGAGGGCCTGGGTCACCGGGCTGGCCAGCTACATGCTCGACCCGGACGACCCCTTCCCGGCCGGGTTCCTGCTGGGGCGCGACACCTGAGAGAGGCCCTCTCGAGCCCTGGGCCGCCATCATCAGGGCATCTTCCGCGGGTGGCGGAGGTGGTCGTGGTGGGGGCCGGCATCGTCGGGACGGCGATCGCCGCCCGCCTGGCTAGCTCCGGGCTCGACGTCATTGTGGTCGACCGTTCCGGCCCGGCCGCCGGCACGAGCTCATCGGGAGAAGGCGATCTGCTGGTGTCGGACAAATTGCCCGGTCCAGAACTGGATTTGGCGCTCCGGGGCATTGACCTGTGGGGTGACCTGGGGGCGCGGGCCGGCGAGGGCTTCGAGTTCGAGAAAAAGGGCGGCCTTGTAGTAGCCCACGACGAGGCGTCGCTACAAGAACTTTGGGCGCTGGCCGCAGCCCAACGCGACCAGGGGGCAATGGTCGAGATGGTGGCGGGCGATGAGCTCCAGCAGCTGGAACCGGCGTTGTCACGGGAACTGCCGGGCGGGGCCGCTGTACGACCAGGACAGCCAGGTGCAACCGATGCTGGCGGTGGCATTTCACGTTGCCGAGCTCATCAAGCACGGTGGCCGGGTCGTGAGGGACGTCGACGTCCTCGCCGCCGAGCGAGACCGCAATGGGGTCATCATCGGCCCTGCTGACCAGCGCCGGGAAGGTCGCGGTGGGCGAGTGGGTGGTCAACGCCGCCGGGCCCTGGTCCGGTGACCTGGCGGCCCGGCTGGGAGCCGCCATCCCGCTAACCCCGAGGCGTGGGCACGTGCTCGTCACCGAGCCACTCCCACCGCTGGTGCGGCGCAAGGTTTTCGAGGCCAGCTACATAGGCTCTGTCCACCAAAGCGACTCCGAGTGGGCCTGCTCCTCGGTCATCGAAGCCACCGCCGGGGGAACCATGCTGCTGGGCTCGTCACGGGAATCCGTGGGCTTCAGCCCTCAGCTCAACCCCGAGATAGTGGCTGCTATCGCCCGCCGCTCCGTTGTGCTCGTACCCGGCCTCGCTCAGGCCCGGCTTATGAGAGCCTACGTGGGCTTCCGGCCGGCGACGCCGGACCGGCTGCCCATCATCGGGGCTGACCCGGAGGTGGGGCGCTTGCTGCACGCCACCGGCCACGAGGGCGCCGGCGTGGGGTTGGCCCAGGTCACAGCGGAACTGGTGCAAAACATTGCGCTGGGAGAAACGCCAACTGTGGACATGGCTGCCTTCTTGCCGTCGCGGTTCTGCCGTGAGCCAGCCGTGGCCGTCTCCGGTGCGCCCCTCGCGGCCCATCCCTCTGGGCCGCCCTCAGCGGCGAACAAAGTAGGTGCGATGGTGGTCATCGACCCGGCTCCAACCCCAGGCCACGATGCCAGGGAAGCGCCGCCATCGCCGCCTTTTAGAAAAGGCGCCCCTCTCGGCGGCGCCGGCCGGGCCGATCGCAACCGGGACAACAGACTGGCGGCCGACAGTCTGTCCACTTTCGTTTCGACGGCCGGGACATGACCGCGCCGCCCGGCACGACCGTGGCCGGCGCGCTGCTGGCCAATGGAGAGCGGGGCTGGCGGACTACCCGCCGGGGCGGCCAGCACCGTGGGCTCTTCTGCGGCATCGGGACGTGCTTCGATTGTCTGGTCGACGTAAACGGGGAAAAGGCCGTCCGGGCCTGCCTGCGGGCGCTGGCAGACGGGGACGAGCTGGGGACCTCATGCTCGCTCGGCGCCATCGGGGAGACCGGCACCGGGGACGCTGGCACTCGGCCCGCCCGCACCGGAGTGGCGGACGTCGTTGTCGTCGGCGGCGGACCGGCCGGCATGGCCGCCGCCGCCGCGGCGGCCACCCGTGGCGCCAAGGTGGTCCTGGTCGAGAGTTCCGCCCGCCTCGGTGGGCAGTTCTTTCGCCAACCCGTTGTCGATGACGCCTCGGAAGCGGGGCCGGCGGGCCCGAGCTTGCCGGCACGGTTCCACGGCCTGGCCTCGGACCCGCGGGTCGAGCTCCGGCTGGGCTGCACCGTCTGGTCGGCCTCGAGGACCGTCTCGGGCTTCGTGTTGCTCCTGGACGGAGGACCGACCTCGTCTTTGCGCGCACGGACGCTGGTCCTGGCCACCGGGGCCTCCGAGTTGGTGCTGCCGTTCCCGGGATGGGAACTGCCCGGTGTAGTGACCGCCGGGGCCGCCCAGGCGTTGCTCAAGTCTCAACACGTGGCCATAGGCCAGCGCGTGGTCGTAGCCGGCACCGGCCCCTTCCTGCTACCAGTGGCGGCGGCGCTGGCCAAGGCGGGGGCGCGAGTAACGGCGGTCGAGGCCGCCCGCCTGGCGGCCGCTCCGCGAGCGCTGCCCGGGTTTGTGGCTCACCCGGCCAAGTTGGCCGAAGCGGCATCGTACGGCTGGGCCCTCGCCTCCCATCGGGTGCGGTTCCTCACTGGGAAGGCGGTAATCCGTTGCCAGGGGAACGGGCGCGTCGAGCGGGCGGTGGTGGCGAAACTGGGACCGGGATGGCGGCCGGTACCCGGCTCTGAGCAGACGATCGAAGCGGATGCCGTTTGTGTCTCTTATGGTTTCGTCCCGCGGATCGAACTGGCCCGCCAGCTCGACGCTCATGACGCGTCGCCGTTCGGGCCGCTCCCTTCGGGGCCGCTGCCCGCCGGTGTCGCATGCGACGCGACGATGGCCAGCTCGACACCCGGGCTATTTGTGGCCGGCGAGCTGGCCGGGGTGGCGGGGGCCGAGGTGGCCGAGCTAGAGGGCGAGCTGGCCGGTCACGCGGCTGCCTCTCTGATCGGGCTGCCCGACGGCCGGCCCGTCCTGGACAGGGAGCGCCATTTGCGCCGGCTCCGGACCAGCAGGACCTTCGTCAAGAGCCTCGACACCTTGTACCCGCTGGCGGCCGGGTGGACGTCCTGGCTCGACCCCTCCACTGTGTTTTGCCGATGCGAGCAGACGACCTGGGAGCAGGTCGGCTCGGCCGTTTCACACGGGGCGACCAGGCCCGGGAGGTGCGCAGCTTGACCCGCTGCGGCATGGGTTACTGCCAGGGCCGGACCTGCGGGCCGGCCTTGCAGTTGGCCATTTCGGCGCTCACCGGCGACCCGGTCGACCGTGTCGGTGACCTGCAAAAACGCCCGGTAGCTGTGCCAGTGGCTCTGGGCCAGGTGGCCGACCTGGCCGGCACTTCTCTCCGATAAACCCGGCCACCCTGGACTTTTGCGCGTGAATGTGGACCGAAGCGCGAGTAGCGCGCAAAGGTCGCCGTCTTCGCACAGGAACCGAAACCGAGAGCTTTGGCCTGCAGCTAGTCGCTTGGCCCCGCATCGACAACCCGGCCCACGTCGGCGGCGCTGGCGTCGAACTGCGAGAACGGCGTAAGCAACCACGTAACACCGGCCTGCGCCCAGTCCTTTGCCGGCCACCCCGGCTCGGGGGCGACCACGATGTCGAAGGGGCCGCCGCCCGGTCTCGTCAGGTCCACCTGGCGGCGGAGCTGCTCGGCGTCGGCGGGTGAAGCGACGTTGATGGCAAAGACGCCCTGGTAGCGAACGGCTCTCCGGAGTGGCGCCCGGTTAGGCCAGCGGGCGCCGACCCAGGTGGGAAGGGGGGACTGGACCGGCGTAGGGAGGAACGTGGCCCCGTCGGCGACGTAGTGAGGGCCCCGGTGGTGCACGGGTTGGCCCGACAGGAGCGCTTGGACGATTTCCAACGCCTCGTCGAGCATCTCGGCCCTGGTGCGGGCGTCCAGCTCCTCGCCGAACGTGGACAACTCCTGGCCGCTGTCGTCGAGGCCCAAACCCACGCCCAGTACCATCCGTCCATCCGTCAGCAGGTCGAGTGCGGCCAGCTGGCGAGCGACGACCCAGGGCCGGCGGCGAGCCAACGGCGTGACCATGGCACCCAGCCGCAGGCGGGTCGTTGCTATGCCGATGGCGGCCAACGTCACCCAGGGGTCGAGGACGAGCGCCGCCGGCGCCCGGTACTGGATGTGGTCCCAGAGGAACAGGCCGTCCCAACCGGCACGCTCGGCGCGCTCGCCCAGGCCGGCGACCAGACGAGGGTGGGCTAGTTCGCCGAACTGTGGGATAAACAGACCCCTTTGCACAGCGGCACTCTAGTTGCCCGAGCAGTCCGGCACTGATTGGGTATAAGGCCTTGAATGGCAATAAGCGCAGGCGGATGGGCCTACGACCTCGTTGGGCTGAGGGCCGTCATAACGCCGTGGGCGGGTCATCGCCTGACGGCTCACGCCCTCAGCGGCAGCCAGGCGGTCCCAGCCAGTTGAGCAGTTGGCCTACATTCTACTAACCCATTAGCCGGCAGGTTCTGGCCGGGGAACGTGAAGGATGACAACCCGTGGCCTCTGATCTGCAGTTGCTCGTCGACCAGCTGTCAGCTCGCGTCGGCGCTGCGGCTCTGCTCGAGGACCATGAGCAACGCCCGGTCGTTTACTCCCGCCAGCTCGGCCCCATCGACGCCGTGAGGCGCGACTCCATCCTGCACCGTTCCACTTCTCCCGAGCTGATGAGCTGGTTCCGCAGCTTCGGGATACTTCGGGCACGGAGAGCTCTGCGGATACCCGCGCACCCTGAGCTGGACATTCTCGCTCGGGTCTGCGCACCGGCGTGGTACCGGGACCGCCTGCTCGGCTTCCTCTGGCTCATCGCCGACGAGGAAGTCATCTGCGACAGCCAGCTGCCCGAAATAGAGAAGGCGGCGGACCACGCCGCCCTTATGTTGTACGAGGAGCGTCTGGCCCAACGACTGGTGGTCCAGGCTTTGACGCACCTGTTCTCGCCGTCCGAAGAGCTTCGCGACGCAGCGGCCAGCCAGCTCATCGACCAATCGTTGCTGCGTGAGGGAGAGCCGACGGCGGTCGTGGTGCTCCAGGCATTGCCTCCTTCCGACCAAAACCTGGCCGTCATCGAGGAGGCGCTCCTGGATGTGGGCTGGGAAGCGCCGACCGGGGCACTCCTGCGGCTGGCCTGCTCCGACCATGGCGTCATGCTCGTCCGGCTACAAGCCGATGATGACGACACCTTTGCCGCAACTATGGCGCAGGCCGGGCGAGACGCCCTGTGCCGGCGCCTGGCCGATGGTGCTGGGCCGGCGCCCAGGGTCGTGGCCACGATCGGTGACCCACAGAACGAGCCGCGCCGGGCCGTGTCGTCCTACCGCCAGGCCCGCCTGGCTACGAAGGTCGCCAGCGCCATCCCGGCCATCGGCGACCTGGTCCGATGGCGGGATCTCGGAGTGTTCCGCGCCCTCGCTCAACTTCCGAACCGGGAGGCGGTCGAGTCCGCTCTCGACCCGCGAGTGGCGGCCCTCCTGAAGAGCGGGGACCAGGCCGTAGTGTCAACGCTCGAGACGTACCTCGACCTCGCCGGCGACGCCAAAGCCACGGCCGAGTACTTACACCTGCACCGGGGGACCCTTTACTACCGCCTGGACAAGGCCCAGCGCCTGGCCGGTATCGACGTCCACAACGGTTATGACCGTCTGGCAGTTCACCTCGGCCTCAAGCTGGCTCGGCTGGCCGGCGCCGCCCCTGGCGGTCAAACCGAGAAGACGACCAACGGGTTTGCCGTCGGCACTGGCACCGGTCACCTCCACAGCCATGGTGGGGAGCTCACCGACGCCGCCCCGTAAGTCGCCGGGAGCCCGCTGGGGACCATATATGTGCAAAAAGCGTCATATATCGTCCCCAGCGGCGCGGGCCCGGCCCTTCTAGCCGCGGCGCCGTTCATTTGGAACGGTGAGTTGAGAGCCACCGCACGGCCCGGGCCCAATAATCGGCCAGGTGCTCAGGCTCGCTCACCTGGTGGCCTTCCCGAGGGTAAATAGCCAGCTCGACTTCGGCACCCACCGACCGCAATGCGCTGAACAGCTCGTGCGCCTGGGACACCGGGACGCACCGGTCGTCCTCCCCGTGCAGGATCAGGGTGGGCGCCACCGGCCCGGCGGCCAGGTAAATGGCAGAGCGCTCCACACACAGTTGCCGTACCCGCTCGTCGCTCGGTAGGCCGCCGAGGAAAATGTCGTAGAAGGGTGGGTTGTTGCAAGTGTTGCGGCAACTGGCGAGGTCCGAGATGCCCGCCCCGACCACGGCGCGCCGAGATCTCGTCGGCCCGGGCGGTAGCTGCGACCGCAGAGAGGTAGCCACCCCAGCTGGAGCCCATCACGGCCGGCTTGCCCACCGGCACAAGCCCCGTGCTCACGGCCCAACGGGCGCCTGCCATTACGTCGTCGAGCTCGGCACCGCCGGGATCTGAGAAGTTGCCTCGGGCGAAGGCGGCCCCGCGGCCCGCGCTCCCTCGGGGGTTGGGCAGCAGGACCGAAAAACCTTCGACCAGCAGCCGATTAGCGTGGGCCAGGTCAAAGGCGTGGTGATAGGCGAGTGTAGGGCCGCCATGGATGATCACAACGAGAGCCCCGCCGTTGCCGGCCGCTGCCAGTTGTTCGGAAGGGACCAGCAGGAGGCCATGCACCTCCTCCCCGCCAGCACCCGGCCATGCCCCTTCGACCACCGTCAAGTCAGGCACACCGGGGTCGGGCGCAACAGATCCCGGCGCCCCCTCACCCGGGCCGCCTTCCCCACTGCCCGCCCACACGTGATAGCCCCCCTCTTCGTCCAGGGTCACGACCTCTGGCGGTGTGGTCTCGTCTGAGCGGCACGCCAGGACGACTTGACCGTCGTCCGAAACGGCCAGGGAGGGGCTCCACGGCGAGCCGACCAGGGCTGCGTCAGCGTGATGGACATGTCGACCGCCACCAACCTCGAGGTACCCCCAGGCCACGCCCAGGTCCTGCCAACCGGCGAAGAACAACCTTCCCGAGCGGTCCCATTGGAGCCACGTGACGTCGGCCGAGAGATCGTCGATACGCTGCTCGACCTGCCCGTCGGGGCCCAGTACGACAACTACGCCGGCCACCAGGCCCCGGTCGCTGGCCCAGGCTTCGGCAAAGGCCAACCTGCCGGTCTCACGGTCGACGGTCACGCTGGCCACCTGCCATTGCGGCCTGTAGAGGCGGCCCATAGTGCCCGTGGCCGGGTCGAAGCGGCCGACAAACGGTGAATACCATCCCGCTTCTCCTGGCTCTGACGAGCAGATGCATGCCAATGAGCCGTCCGGCGCCGGCGCCATTTGCCACACGCACACCCCCGCCGGCCCGAGTTGGCCAGCACGACCGGTGGCCAGGCTGACCGACCATATCGACTGGCCGCCGATGGGGCCGTCGTCCACCTCCGGCTCGGCCGGGCGTGCGGCACCGCGCCGCCCCGACGCCAGCGCCGCAGTGTCCGCGCCGGGCTCGGCCACAAGGGCAAGTATGCGGCCGGCGGCCTCGTCCCATAGCAACTGCTGAACCGACCCGGGGACCTCGCCCAGCGGCACGGGCTCAACTAAAGTCACGAGGTCGTTGGTGGACCGGTCGAACCGGGCCAGGGAGATGCGGGAGGCCAAACCGGGACCGTCCTCAACCTCGTGACAGAGCAGCAGCGTGCGCCCGCTGCTATCGAACACGGGTGGAACACTCGGTACGCCACAGTCCAGCCATTGGGGAGCACCGCTCAGCGGCCCCACGAGCACTCCGTCGTCGTCTCCCCTGGCTGGGCCGCCCCCGCCGGGGCGGCGGCTGGCCGTCCTTACGAAACCCCCGGCTCGCCCATCTGGTGAGACAAAGGGCCACTGCGGTACGGCGCGGCCCAGCGAGGCCCGCGCCCGGGCGGTGTGCCGCGGCTCTGACATGTGGTCCTTTCTCTTGATCTGATCGAAGGTCCGGGCTATCGCGCCCGGACTCGCGGGTCCAGGAAGGCGTAGACGAGGTCGACCACGATGTTGGCCGCCACGATGAAGGCTGACGCCAGCATGACCAGCCCGATGATGACCGGCAGGTCCTGGTTGGTCACCGAGTTGACAGCCAGGGCGCCCAACCCCGGCAGGCCGAAGACGTTCTCGACCACTATTGCCCCGCCCAACAAGGTGCCAAGGTCGATCCCGAACTGGGTGACGACCGGCGTGAGGGCGGACCGGAGCCCGTGGCGGTAGACGACCCTGCGCTCGGTCAACCCCTTCGCCCGAGCGGTGCGGATGTAGTCCTCCCCGAGCACGTCGAGCAGCGCACCTCGGGTCAGCCGCTCGTAGGTCGTCGCGGTGACCAACGCCAGCGTCACCCAGGGGAGGATCAAATGTTGTGCCCAACCAGCAGGGTTGGCCAACAAGCCGACATACCCGCTGCCGGGGAACAGGTCGACCCCGGCCAGATGCAACTGGAAAAACAGGAAGAAGAGCAGGATAAGCCCGAGCAGGAACGGTGGCATCGAGTAGAAGACCAGGGCGGCGGCGGTGGCGGACCGGTCTGCCATGGACCGGGGGCGGCGCGCCGCCAGCACGCCCGTGCCGACGCCGATGACCAGCCAGATGATGGCTGCACCAACCGCCACGGAGATAGTCACCGGCGCCCGGGAGGCGATGAGGGAAGAGACAGGTTCAGAGCTGTAAAAGGAGTAGCCCAGGTTCCCGTGTAACAAGCCCCAAAGGAAAGTCCAGTACTGGTCGAGGACGGGACGGTTGAGGCCGAGGCGCCTGGACACATCGGCGACCGTCTGGGCCGTGGCCTGCCGCCCGGCCAAGAGACGGGCCACGTTGTGTGGCGCGATGAAGTACATCGCAAAGACCACCACGCTGATTACGAGCAGGACCAGGCCGCCCTGGAATACTCGCCGGCCAAAAAAGCGGAGCATGTCCATGTTCAGTCCTCGATGCCAACGGTGAGAGGCGGGGCCTCGCTACGCACGCCGAACAGGGCGCCCGCCCTCGGGTCGAGCGCGTCACGGACGGCGTCGCCGAGCAGGTTGAAGGCCAGCGTGGTGATTATGAGGGCGGCTCCCGGGAAGACGAGGAACCACCAGGCGACCTGGTAGTAGCCGACCGCTTCGGCCAGCATGTTGCCCCATTCGGCCGTCGGCGGCACGATCCCGAGGCCGAGGAAGGAAAGGGTGGCCTCGAAGGCGATGGCCGCGGGCACCAGGAGGGTGGCGTAGACAATGACCGGGGCGGCCAGGTTGGGCAGGATGTCCATGAACATGATCCGCATGCTGCTGGCCCCGAGAGAGCGAGCAGCTTCGACGAACTCACGCTCCGTGAGCACCAACGTCTGACCCCTGACCACTCTGCCGACGGGTGCCCAGGAAAAAGAAGCGATCACGAAGATGGTGACCGGCAGGCTGGGGCCGACGATAGCCACCAGGGCAATGGCGAACAGGAGCAGCGGGAAGGACAGCACCACGTCCATGAGGCGGGCCAGCAAGGAGTCCGTGTGGCCGCCGAAATAGCCCGCCACGATGCCCACCACGACCCCGAGCAGCACCGCCAGCCCGGTGGCGGCTACGCCTACCAGCAGTGAGATCCGGGCGCCGTAGGCCACCCGGACCAACACATCTCGTCCCAGGTCGTCAGTCCCAAAAAGGAAGGTCCTGCTCGGTGGACGCGGCAAGCCGGCGATGGTGAGGCCGGTTGTCGGGAATTGTTGGTTGGGGCCGTGGCCAACAGCTTTTGCGATCAAGGGTGCGCAAATCGCCATCAGTGAAATCAGGAGGATGACCACGCCGGAAGCGATGGCCACCCGGTCGTGGCGGAGCCGTTGCCACGCCAGTGCCCAGGGGCTGCGGCCCTCGATCTTCGACGCCGGCGACAGTTCCCGGTCCTCCGGCAGGGTGCGCGGTATGCCTTCAGCGATCGACACGGGCCACCTCTTGACTGGCTTGACTGGTAACTGGCTTAACTGGCAACTTGCCGGGCGGGCCCGGTTGTCGTACCTGTGGAGCTCTCGCCCGTGCCAACGCCGTCGGCCAACGGGAAATGGCAAGCGACGTTATGGCCGGTGCCATCATTGAACACGCGCCGGAGAACGGGTTCCTCGGTGGTACAGAGGTCCGTGGCGATGGGGCAACGGCTGGCAAAGCGGCATCCTGGCGGAGGTCCTACCGGGGACGGGGGCTCACCGCGGAGCACGACCCTTTGGCGTTGGGCCTCCAGGTCCGGGTCGGCGATCGGTAGGGCGGACAGCAAAGCCTGGGTGTACGGGTGGCGGGGCCGCTCGGTCATTTCTTCGCTGGGGCCCACTTCGACGATCTTGCCCAGGTACATGACGGCAATGCGATCGCTCACATGCTCGACAACGGCCAGGTCGTGGGCGATGAACAAGTACGTGAGGCCCAGGCGTTGTTGAAGGTCTCTGAACAAGTTGATGATCTGGGCCTGGACGGAGACGTCCAGAGCGGAGACCGGTTCGTCGCAGACGAGCAGCGAGGGCTCCGTGGCCAGTGCCCTTGCGACGCCGACGCGCTGGCGCTGCCCGCCGGAGAACTCGGCCGGGAAACGGTTGTAGTGCTCAGGGTTGAGCCCTACTAACTCCATCAGTTCCTGAACTCGCCGGCGGCGGCTCTGCCTGTCCCCTATGCGATGGATAGCCAACGGGTCGCCGATCACCGACCCGACCCGCCGGCGCGAATTGAGGGAGCCCGACGGGTCCTGGAAGATCATTTGCAAATGGCGCCGTACGGGGCGCAAGTCCTTGTGCGAGACATTGGTGATGTCTCGGCCCTCGAACATGATCTTCCCGGCCGTCACGTCCACAAGCCGCGTGGCGCAACGAGCGAGAGTCGACTTACCGCAACCCGATTCACCGACCAGGCCAAGGGTCTCGCCTCGGGCCAGTTCCAGGGACACGCCGTCGACGGCGTGAACGAGGCCCCGGCGGTTCGAAGAGTGGGCACTCCGGTAGAACTTCACCAGGTCGTCAAGCCGGAGGATGGGCTGACCGGCCGTCGGCGGTACACCGGGCCGGGTCACGACGGCGGGGTGTGGGTAGCGGCGGTCACCACTGGACGATCGGGAGGTCGTGCCAGCCAGCACGCGGCTCCGTGGACGCTTTGTCCCTCGATGCCGACGAACGGTAGGTTCCTCGGAGCGGCACCGCTCGAGCGCCACCGGGCAGCGCGGATGGAAACTGCAACCCGAGGGAATGGAAATGAGGCTGGGTGGCTGCCCGGCGATCTGGGCCAGGCGAGCGCGCCCATGCGAACGCGTCGGCAGGGAAGCCAACAGTCCTCTGGTGTAGGGATGAGCCGGCGAGTAGTAAAGGCTGGCGCCGCTCGGCGTACTCGACCACCTTGCCGGCGTACATCACCGCCACATGGTCAGCCATGCCGGCCACTATGCCGAGGTCATGCGTGACCATTATCACGGCCATGCCCAATTCTGCCTGGAGGCGCTGGATGAGCTCGATGATCTGGGCTTGCACGGTCACGTCGAGGGCGGTGGTGGGCTCGTCGGCGATCAAGAGCTTGGGCCTGCAGCGCCAGCGCCATGGCGATCATGGCCCGCTGGCGCATGCCGCCCGAGTACTGGTATGGGTACTCCTCGGCCCGCCGGACGGGGCTCGGGATGCCCACCAGCGCGAGCTGCTCCACAGCACGGGACGCGCGCCGCAGTCCGACGAGACATGCTCGTGGGCCCGGATGGCTTCGGCTATCTGCCAACCCACCTTGTAGAGAGGGTGCAGGCTCGACAACGGGTCCTGGAAGACCATGCCGATATCGGCTCCGCGCAGCCGGCGGCGCTCGTCCTCGCGCATGGCGAGCACGTCCTGGCCGTCGAATAGGACCTGGCCCGGAGATTCGGCCCCCGGGCACGAGCCCCATCACCGTCATGCACGCCACGCTTTTGCCAGAGCCGGACTCCCCCACAATGCCAAGGGTCTGGCCTGCCTCCACTGAGAGGTTCACCCCCTGCACCGCCCGCACCACGCCATCGGGCGTCGGGAAGCTGACGCTGAGGTCGCGCACCTCCAGGAGGCTCATGGGGGGACCGCCGACTTCGACGGCCTGGGGCCAGGCTGACCATCGCGCCCGCGCCGCAGCGGGGCGGCTAGCGCGCGACGGTCAGAGAGGCTGGCCAACGGCGATGAGCTCAGTCATTACCTGCGACGGTCATCGATGACAGCCAGACATTGGTCGGGTCGCAATTGAGGCCG
This sequence comes from uncultured Acidimicrobiaceae bacterium, assembly GCA_963749305.1. GTDB lineage: Bacteria > Actinomycetota > Acidimicrobiia > Acidimicrobiales > Palsa-688 > Fen-671. The sequence goes on along the minus strand of CAVVMN010000002.1, from coordinate 282,661 downwards.
AACCACCAGAAGGTGCAACCTTGCACGGCCGAGGAGTGGTAGACGGGCCACTTCTGGTACTCGACGGGGATGGCGCCGACGTCGCTCATGATCTGGCGTTCGGCCTGCGACCAGAGGCCGGCGGCGGCGCTCGTCGGAGGACGCCGCCAGCGCTTTGTTGATGAGCGAATCCGTTTTGGGGTCGTTGTAGCCGCCGAAATCATTGGAGCCGTTGCCGGGCACGGTGAACAGGGGCTCCAGCGTCGAGCGCCCGTTGTTGCCGAACCAGTCCGGGATCCACCCGGGGGTGGCCAGGTCCCATACGTCGCGCTTCGACGTGCTCGGGTTTTCCAAATAGCTCCCGTAGAAAGCGGCCTGGGTCTCGGGCACCGAACTGACGTGGAAGCCGGCCAGGTCGAGGCTCGACTGGACGGATACGGCCCAACGGGGCTGAGGCGGGGTCGTCGAGTAGAGCAGCTTGATTTTGACTCCGTTGGGGTAGCCGGCCTGCTTCAGGAGGGCTTTGGACTTAGCGGGGTCTCCGTTACCGTTGTTGTCGGGATAGGGGTTGTACCCGGGGATGTAGCCGGTATTGCCGGGGATGATGGGCTGGTTGGCCACCCCGGCGATCTTTGGGCCTCCGGCGATCTGGACTGCTGCGTTCTTGTCGACGGCGTAAGCCGCCGCCTCACGCACCAATTTGTTCGTAAATGGGCCGGCGTATTGGTTGAGGGCCAGGTACAGGTTGAGGCTGACGTAGTAGTTGCCCGGCGGGCCGATGACGAGGTTGGAGCTTCCCTCGAGGCCAGGCAGATCCTGAGTGGGCGGGGTGACGTCCCATTCCATGTCACCGGTGCCGGCTTGCAACTGCTCCTGGACGTTCTCAGCGGTAAGCCCCTCGGTGATGACGACCTTGTCGACATAAGCGTGGCGGAGGGTGTCGGTCGACTGGCTCCAGGCCGGGTTGCGGTCCAGCGTGTACCCCTTGCCCGGCGAGTACGACGTGATCTGGTACGGCCCGTCGGACAGAGTGTTCTGGCGGAACTGGGCGCTGTCGGGGAGGTACTTCATGTACTCGACGGGACGGGCTGAGTCAAAGCCCAGCGTGAGGATGTTGACGAAGTCGGTGGACGGTTCCATCAGGTGGAAGACAAGGGTCGATGGGTTAGGGCGCGCTTACCCCGGACAACGGGGTGCTGGTCTCATAGGCGTCGATGGCCGAGACCGTGTCCTTCACCTTGGCGAAATTCGTGCAGTAGGACGCCATGCCCACGATCGTGGTCTCGAAATACCCGGGCGCCCCCACGGGGGAGGCCGGGTTGCAGAGCATCTTGAACTCACGGACGAAGTCGTCGGAAGTGACCTGACGCGGTGGGCTCGTGTTCCACATCACGCCGTGCTTGATGTGGATCGTGTACGTCTTGCCCCCGTCGGTGATCCCACCATTGGAGGTGGTCGGTATGACGGTGGCCACGTCGGGCGTGACGACTTCCTCGGCCGAGAACGTGGAGGCGTCCGGGTAGCCGAACAGCTGACGGGTGAACATGCGCTCCAGGAAGCTGCTTACGGTGTAGTACGCGCTGACGGTGTCGAGGTTGAAGACGTCGCTTTGGCCGAGGATGGTCAGGGTCCCACCTCTCGTCGGAGTGGCGGCGCTGGCGGCGCTAGGTCCTCCGACGGCCGCGAGACCGAGGCTCATCACCGCGAGGGCGGTGGCGGGGATCAGCTTCCTGCGAAGCATGTGCGTTCCCTCCCTTAGTTGTGTGGCTTGGAATATAGGAGTTCGGCACGGGGGGCGACAGTGACGAATGGCAAAGTGGCGGGCCGGGGAAATGGACAAACGTCTGAACGGCTAACCAGCGGAAGCCTGGCGGTCCTTCCCGATCGCTCGCGCTTCATTCGTGGCGTCTTTGTCGATGCGGAGCGTGGTCGGGCTGGAGCTGCCCCGATCGCCCCCGAAGGCATGATCGCGGCCCCCGCCGATCGCAAGGCGAGCAACGACCCCGCGTCGGGACGTCGGGGGCGCTCTCAGCCGCAGATCCAGGGCCGATGCGGGCCGCTCGGGTTGAGCTGAGCCCGGGGGAAGGGACTAGCCTGCGCCCGATGAGGGTTGTCGTTGTCGGTGCTACCGGCCACATAGGTAGCTACTTAGTCCCGAGGCTGGTCTCCGCCGGCCACGAAGTCATCGCCATCAGCCGGGGCACCAGGAGCCCTTACTTCGAGCATCCGGCCTGGCGCCAAGTAACTCGAGGTCCAGGCGGACCGCGAAGCCGAAGACGAATCGGGCGTTTTCGGTAAGCGGGTGGCGGAAGCTCAGCCGGACGCCGTGGTCGACCTCATGTGCTTCAACCGTTGCATCCGCCCGTCAGCTCGTTGACGCATTGGCCCCGATCGACTGCTACTTGCTGCACTGCGGGACGATATGGGTGCACGGCACCGCTACAACGGTCCCGGTCACAGAAGATGCGGTGCGAAGGCCCTTCGGCGAGTACGGGACGCAGAAGGCAGAGATAGAAGAGCTGCTGCTGAACGAGGCTCGGCGAGGGACGTTGCCGTGCACCGTGTTGCACCCGGGGCACATCGTCGGGCCGGGCTGGGCTCCCGTAAACCCGGCCGGCAATTTCAACGTCAATGTCTTCTCGAAACTGGCCCAGGGTGAGGAGATTGCGCTCCCCCATTTCGGGCTCGAGACCGTCCATCACGTGCACGCCGATGATGTGGCCCAGGCTTTCGAGAGGGCGTTAGCCCACCCCACCAGCGCCTCGGGCGAAGCGTTCCACGTCGTGTCGGAGCAGGCCGTCACGCTCCGAGGCTTCGCTGAGAAAGTGGCCGGCTGGTTCGGCCAGACAGCCCGGTTGTCGTTCCAACCCTGGGACAGCTGGGCGGCTGGCTGGGACGCCACTGACGCCCAGGCCACCTGGGAACACGTCTCACGTAGCCCGTCGATGAGCATCGAAAAGGCGGCGTCGGCCCTTGGCTACAGACCTCGCTACAGCTCCCTGCGAGCGGTCTTCGAAGCCCTGACGTGGCTGGTGGCTGACGGCCAAGTAGACAGCGGCGGACGGAAGATGGGTTTCTGATGGACAACTCTCAGGCTCACGGGCCCCAGACAGACAGCCCCCAGACGGACAGCCCCGAGACGGACAGTCCCCCGGGCCCAGCGGGCGACGCAGCCAAGCCTGGTTCGGGGCTGAAGGCCGCATGGGGATGGTCTATCGCTCCTGGATGCGCAACCAGGGTTTCGGTCCGAAGGTCTTCGACGGGCGCCCGGTAATAGGCATTGCCACGACGTGGTCGGAGCTGGCTCCCTGCAACGCCCACCTTCACCGTGTGGCCGAGGCCGTGAAGCGCGGGGTCTGGCAAGAAGGCGGGTTCCCGCTCGAGTTCCCGACGCTGGCCACGGGTGAGAGCCTGATGCGGCCCACGGCCATGTTGTACCGCAACCTTCTGGCCATGGAGGCCGAAGAACTGATGCGGGCCAACCCACTGGACGGGTTGGTGTTGCTGTCAGGGTGCGACAAGACGACGCCGGGGCTCCTGATGGCGGCGGCCAGCGTCGACCTCCCGGCCATCATGGTCACCGGTGGCCCCATGCTTACGGGGAAGTTCCAGGGTCAGGACCTGGGCTCGGGTACCCACGTCTGGAAGCTGGAGAACGACCGGAAAGCCGGGCGCATCACGGCGGAGCAACTCCGCGAGGCGGAAGGCTGCATGTCGCGCTCCAACGGCCACTGCATGACCATGGGCACGGCGTCGACCATGGCGTGCATGGCGGAGGCGCTCGGTATGCAACTACCCGGATTCTGCCACCTGGCCAGCAGTCGACTCTCGTCGCTACGAGGTGGCGCAGGAAGCGGGCGCCCGCGTCGTCGCTTTGGTCAACGAGGACCTGCGTCCGCAGAAGATCATGACCCGGGCTGCGTTCGAGAACGCCATCAGGGTCAACGCCGCTATCGGGGGCTCGACCAACGCCGTGATCCATCTAACGGCCATCGCCGGCCGCCTCGGCGTGCCCTTGTCGCTCGACGATTTCGACACCTTGGCCCGTCCGGTACCGACCCTCGTGGATCTTTTGCCTTCCGGGCATCACCTGATGGAGGACTTTTGTTACGCCGGCGGCCTGCCCGTAGTAATGCTCGAGCTGGCGGAAGCCGGGTTGCTGAACACCGGGCAAATTACCGTCACCGGCCAAAGCGTCGGGGAAAACGTGGCCGGGGCCAAGTGCTGGAACCGCGACGTTATCCGCACGGTTGGTGAGCCCTTCCAACCCCCGGGCACCGGCACAGCAGTGCTCCGCGGCAACCTGTGCCCGGGCGGCGCCGTGATCAAGCAGTCAGCGGCCACGCCGGAGTTGATGAAGCACCGGGGGCGGGCGCTCGTGTTCGACTCGCCAGAGGACTACAACGCGGTTTGCGACACGGACGATTTCGAGGCCAGCCCGAGCGACGTCATCGTGGTCCGCTATTCGGGCCCGAAGGGTTATCCCGGGATGCCGGAGGTGTCAAATGTGCCCCTCCCTGCGAAACTGGCGAAGCAAGGCTTGACCGATATGGTCCGCATTTGCGACGGCCGGATGAGCGGCACGGGGTTTGGGACGGTGGTCCTGCACGTCTCACCCGAGGCCGCCGTCGGAGGACCGCTGGCGCTGGTTAAAACCGGCGACATCATCGAGCTCGACGTCCCCGCCCGCACCCTGCACCTCGACGTCTCCGATGAAGAGCTGGAGCGGCGGAGGGCGGCCTGGAGCCCGCCTCCCGCAAAGGCGCGATCGGGTTATACGTGGTTGTACACCGAGCACGTCCTCCAGGCTGACGAAGGCGCCGATTTCGACTTCTTGCAAGGCTCCCGGGGCCATGCCGTGCCCCGGGACAACCACTGACGCCGGCCCGGAAATCCTTGGTGGAGTTCACCACCCGCCCCGAGGTAGCCGGGACCTTCGGTATCGTTGCCTCCACCCATTGGCTGGCGTCGGCGGCAGGTATGGCCGTCCTCGAGCAGGGCGGCAACGCGTTCGACGCCGCCGTGGCCGCCGGCCTCACCTTGCAGGTAGTCGAGCCAGATATGAACGGCCCGGGCGGGGATTTGCCCGCCATCCTGTGGCCGGCCGGCCGCGCTGAGCCCGTCGTCCTCTGCGCTCAAGGGCCGGCGCCGGAGCGGGCCACCATGAACCATTACCGCGACGAGCTGGGCTTGCGCATTATCCCCGGGCACGGGCCCGTTGGCGGCGGTCGTCCCGGGCGCGTTTGGCGGCTGGATGGCAATGTTGCGCGATTTCGGCACGCTGCATTTGCGCGATGTGGCCCGCTTCGCCATTGGTTATGCGGCCAACGGGTACCCGATGTTGCCCAGGACCTCTTCGGCCATCCTTTATTTGGAGCCGCTTTTCCGCGACGAGTGGACCACCAGCGGCGATGTTTACCTCCCGGCGACGGCGGCGGGAGCCCTGAGCCGCAACCCCGTTCTCGCCGCCACCTACGAGCGCCTGGTCCGGGAGGCTGAGGCACGTTCGCCAAACCGCGAGGGCCAGATCGAAGCAGCCATCGAGATCTGGTACCGCGGCTGGGTGGCGGAAGCTCTCGTGAGTTTTCAGGAAAAAGAGTGGATGGACACGTCGGGCGAGCGTCATCGAGGCCTCCTGAGCGAAGCAGACCTGGCCGGTTGGGAGCCCTCGTACGAACCGCCGCTGGCGGCTGGTTACGCCGGCTACACCGTTTTCAAGACTGGCCCTTGGGGTCAGGGCCCGGTGTTCCTACAGCAGTTGCAGTTACTCGAAGGCTTCGACCTGAAAGCGATGGGGCACGGCAGCCCCCAATATGTCCACGTCATAACGGAATGCGCCAAACTCGCTTTTGCAGATCGCGAGGCGTGGTACGGAGACCCTGGTTTCGTCGACGTGCCCATGGCCGCCCTTTTGGCCAAGGATTATGCCGACCGGCGACGCGAACTGGTTTCGGACGAGTCCTCCTCCGAACTGCGACCGGGCGCTCCGGAGGGTCGCCGGCCCCGCCTTCCCGATGTTGCCGCCGGCGTTGAGCCCGGGGGGGCCGGGGGGCCTGACCCCACCGGACATCCGGGACCGCCGAGGGGAGACACTGTGCACCTCGACATCGTCGACAGCCATGGCAACATGGTCAGTGCCACCCCGAGCGGGGGCTGGTTGACCGGGGCTCCGGTGGTCCCGGAACTCGGCTTCTGCCTTGGTACCCGGGGGCAGATGTTCTGGCTCGAGGAGGGCCTGGCCAGCTCGCTGCAACCAGGAAAGCGGCCACGGACAACGCTTTCTCCCACGATGGTGGCACGTGACGGGGAACCCTACCTCGCCCTCGGCACTCCGGGCGGCGACCAGCAGGACCAGTGGTCGCTGCACGCCTTCCTGGCCCACGTCAACTTCGGGATGGACCTCCAGATGGCCATCGATGCCCCGACCCACCACACGGAGGCTTTCCCGAGCTCGTTCTACCCGCGCGCTGTCCGCCCCCGGCACCTCGCCGTCGAAGAGCGAGCCGGGCCAGAGACGGTCGGGCGGCTCCGCTCCTACGGGCACCTGGTCGAGACCAAGGGCGCCTGGTCGCTCGGGCACGTCAGCGCCGTGAGCCGCGGCGAAGACGGGCTATTGCACGGCGCCGCCGACCCACGTGGGATGCAGGCCTATGTCTGCGGGCGCTGACCAGGCGGCCGCACCCTCGTCCGCCAGTTTGGCCGGCACGCGTCACCATCGTTGGGGCCGGCTCGCTCGGGCTCGTACTGGCGGCCGCCCTGGCCAGCGCCGGCCATCGTGTCACTCTCCTCGCCCGGGCGGCCTCGGCGGCGGCTTTACGGGACCTGGGCGTAATACGAGTCAGCGGCCAGTTGGTACGGGCCGTCCCTGTCAGAGCGCTCCCGCCCGAGCCGGGTAAACCTAATCCCGGTGTGGTCGCCGTTTCCGACGATCCCCGGGACCTACCGGACGCAGATGCCGTGTTGTTCACGTCCAAGGGCCATGACCTACCGCAGTCGATCGAGGAGGTGGCCGACGCATGGCCGGTCGAGCGGCGAGCCGGATCCTTCGTCGCCGGCCTGCAAAACGGAGTAGTCAAAGATGAGCTCCTGGTCGCCGCCTTCGGTAACGGCGCCGTGGTGGGAGCGGCCACCGTCCTTGGCGCTCAACGGATGTCAGTGGGTGAGGCTACTGTCGCCGGGCTCGGGACCACCTACTTCGGTGAGTTCGACGCGCCTTCGTCGGCCCGGACCGAGCTGATGGCTGCGGCCTTGGCCGGCGCCGGCCTACCCAGCGTCGTCGTGGCCGAAATTAGGTCGCTGCTATGGTCCAAATTTTGTAATGCGATTGGCATTTTCGGCGTCTCCGCTCTCACCCGGCTGCCGTCGGTCGAGATCTTCGCCCGTCCCTCTCTAGCCCTCGCCTACCGCTCGCTGCTGGACGAAGCGGCCGCCGTAGCGGCCGCCGAAGGCGTCACCGTAGGAGACTTCCCCGACTTGCCTATGCGCACTTACCTGGAGCCGACACCCGATGAGGCGGTGGCCGAGATGAGCCGCCGGGTAAGCCGGGTACCTGGACGACCGCCGGGGTTTTCGTCCATCGTCCAGGACCTGGCCGCCGGCCGGCGCACGGAAATCGAGGAGACTTTTGGTGACCTGGTCCGCCGGGCCCACGCCCGCGGCCTACCGGTCCCCCGCTCGGAGCTCGTCTACCGCATAGTGGGCGGGATCTGGCCGGATGCCGCCGAACCGGCTCCACCCGGGCCCGGCATCGCGGCGGCGCCCATTTGACTGCACGCACTCGGTTGAAGGCAGCGGCGGGCAGCCGATAAAGCACACAAACGCACAGGAGCACGCACATGAAAATCGTCGAGGTCCAAACCGTCCGCGCCGAAGGGTACGCCGAGTTCCTGGCCGTTGTCCTGAAAACCGACGACGGGATCACCGGTCTGGGCGAAACATGTTTTGGCCCTGAGTCGGTGGAGGCCTACATGCACGAGTCGGTGGCCCCCCGTCTCCTGGGCGCCGACCCTCTCACCATTGAGCGTCACGCCAGAGACCTGCCGTCCTTCTACGTCACCCACGGAGGTACCGGCGTTTCGACCCGGGCTCACTCGGCCGTCGACATCGCCCTGTGGGACCTGTTCGGCAAAGTCTGCAACCAGCCCCTGTACCAGTTGCTCGGGGGCAAGGTGCGCGAACAAGCGCGTATCTACAACACCTGCGGCGGTTATCGCTACGGCCAGGCCGAAGCCCGCTACCGCGGGACCAGCCGCCCGTCGGCGGCCGGCTCGGCACCGCCAGAAACCGGTTCGGCGGCTACGGCGCCACCGGGCCCGTACGAGGATCTGGACGCTTTTCTTCATCGCGCCGACGAGCTGGCCCTCGACCTGTTGAGCCAGGGGGTGACAGCCATGAAGATTTGGCCTTTCGACGAGGTGGCGCGAGCCAACGAAGGTCAATTCATTTCTGGCCCCGACCTGCGCCGCTGTCTCGAACCGTTCGAAAAGATAAGGTCGGCCACCGGGGACGGGATCGACATCATGGTCGAACTACACGGCCTGTGGGACGTGGTACCGGCTATCAAGATCTGTAACGCGCTGGCCGAGTTTTCACCGTACTGGGTGGAAGACGCCATAAAACTCGACAGTCAGGACGCTCTGGCGCGGCTGCGGGGGGCCACGGACGTCCGGTTTGCTTTCGGGGAGACCCTCGCCGGGGTGCACGCCTACAAACGCCTATTTGATAGCGGTGGCGCAGACGTGGTCATGTACGACTTTGGCTGGGGCGGGGGCATATCTGAGAGCCGCCGCGTATCCGCCCTGGCGGACGCTTACGGGCTCCCGGTCGCCCCTCATGACTGCGTCGGTCCGGTCGCTCTTGCCGTAGGAGCGCACTTCTCGGTCGCCACCAAGAACGCCCTCATCCAGGAGACCGTCCGCGCTTATTACACCGATTGGTACACGGAAATAGTGGTGGGCCTTCCCGCCATCGAGCGGGGCCACATCTCGCCGCCGCCGAACCCCGGTATAGGCACGGAACTGCGGCCGGAGTTCTTGTCGCGGCCCGACGTGCACGCGCGCCTATCTCACTAACGGCGCCCGTCGCGCTAAACCCAGCACCGTAGATAAGCGCCGGTCAGGGTGGCCGGCCCGCCCTGGCGCCGGATGAGCGCGCTCTTACCCTGGACGGCCTAGCATCCCGTCACTCTTACATGTTGACATCCTGTCATTATATGATTACGCTGACCCTCTACAAAGGCCCCGACCGGGTGAGGTAGCTCCGCCCCGGCCGGAGGAGCCTTTGCGGCCACAGCCTGGCCCTGGTGCCCGCCAGGGGCAAGGGAACGGAGGGGAACATGGATCTACCTATTAGACCGTCATCTAAACACCGACGTGGCTCACGACGTGCTGGTGGCGCACTGTTGGCCGCCCTGACTGCGGCGATGAGCGTCACCACTATCGCCGGCACTACCCAAGCAGCCTCGGCCAGCTCGCCGACCGTACACCTGACTTACGCGCTCTGGGACCCGGTCCAAGAGGTCGGCTACAAAAAGTCAATCGCCGTGTTCCAGAAATCTCATCCCAATATCAGCGTCTCGGTCGAGCTGGTTCCTTACCAGGACTACGAGGCCAAGATCAACGAGCAGTTCCGCGCCGGCGACGCGCCGGACGTGTTCTGGGTCAATACTCCGTGGCTGGCGACATGGGAAGAGGACGGGGTGATGGAAAACCTTGCTCCGCTCATCAAAAAGTACAACATCGACATGTCGATCTACCGGCCTGCGCTCGTTGCCCTCCACTCGCACAACGGAGCCATTTACGGGCTCCCCAAGGACTGGGACACCGAAGGGATTTTCTACAACAAGAACTACTTTGCCACCCACCACATCTCAATTCCTGCCACCTTGTCCTGGAACCCGACCAACGGGGGCAACTTCCTCACCCTGTTGAAAGAGGCGACGACCGACGCCAATGGCAACAACGCTTTGTCACCGAAGTTCAACGCCAACTCAGTGTCCACCTACGGAATTGCCATTATCAACCAGCCGGACACCGGCTACGGTGGCTTACTGGGCGGCGACGGCGTCGACGTGTGGACTCAGTCGAGCGGCCCCTTCGGGGGGAAGTGCTCGTGCTACCCGAAATCCATAGCCTTCGATACTCCAGCAGGGATCCAGTCGTTCCAGTTCCTGGTAAACCTCGAGAACAAATGGCATGTCGCCGCACCCGCCAGTGAGTTCGGCGCCAACGGCACGGCGCCCAGCAACCAGGACTGGAGCTTGTTCACGCAAGGCAAAGTGGCCATGGACCTGACGGGGGACTGGGCGCTCTCCACTTTCTATCCCGCGGCCAAGTTCAAGTTCGGGGTCCTCCCGATCCCGGCCGGTCCCGATGGGGGCTTCAGTTTCACCAATGGCCTGATTGACGCCATCAACTCGAGGAGCCCCAACCAGGCTGCGGACTGGCAGCTCGAGCAATGGCTGGGGTCACCGGCTTCGGAGACAATTATGGGCTCCGGCGGCTATATCTGGCCTGGCATCGCGTCGCTCGACCACCTGTTCCTCGAAGCGTGGGCGAAGCGGGGCGTCGACGTCAGCGCCTTCTTGAAGGAGGCGGAGGTCCCATCTCACCTCGAGACCCTGCCCGTCTCTTTCGGGGGTTTCCCGTCCATTACCACGATCAGCGACGACCTTGGGCCAATGTTCCTGGGGACAGAGCCGGTAGCGACGGCGGTGGCGAAAGCGGCCAAGGACGGCGACGTCGATTTACAAATGAGCAGCTAGCAAATCAGCTCGGGCTCTGTCGATGGGCCCGCAGCTCCTACTCCGGAGGGCCCAGGGACGCCTGCCGCTGCTCGAGACGGCGCCCCTGGGTGCCGGGCGGAAGCCTGGGCCTTGTTGTTAACCCGCACGCGACGGGCCGAGACGACTGAAAGACGAAAGCATTGACGACATCGAAGGTGGCCACGGCGCAAAGGGTGCCATCGGACGGGGGCCGGGCGCGCCTGCTAGCCGAGCAGAGCGAGCCCCAGGTCGGCCGTTCCGGTTTTCGGTCCTTCCTCGTGGCGCTGCCCTTCATCACGCCCAGTTTGCTGGGCGTCATTTTCTTCCTTCTCATCCCCGTGGTGCTGGTGTTCTTCATCAGCTTTCTGAATTGGAACGAGCTGGCCCCCGCCACTTGGGCCGGGTTCCAGAATTACCTCAAGATTTTCACCGTCGACGACGCCGCCCACTCGCTCGGGGTGACGGCTTACTACGTCTTGCTGAACATCCCGCTGCAAACTGCCCTGGCTATAGGCCTGGCCGTAATGCTGCACCGCGGAGGCAGGGGCGTTAGCTTTTTTCGGGCCGTGTTCGTGGCCCCGTACTTGTCCACTCCGGTGGCCATGGCGGTTATTTGGTACTGGGTACTGGACCCCCGCCTCGGGCTCGTGAACACCGTGCTCCGCCATGTCGGCATACAGGGCCCGCAATACCTGTCCTCTTCTTTGTGGGTTATGCCTGTGGTCGCCTTCGTCAATATCTGGCAATACGTCGGTTACAACATGCTCTTTTTCCTGGCCGGTCTGGACTCCATACCGGTGGAGCTCTACGAGGCCTCTGAGCTCGACGGCGCCGGCAAGTTCCGCCAGTTCTTCCGCATTAGCCTTCCGCTCCTCCACCCGACCCTGCTGTTCGTGCTCACCACCGGCGTCATCGGGTCGTTCCAGATATTCGACACACTGTTCGTGTTGACCCAAGGCGGCCCTGGCGACTCCACCCAGGTGCTCAACTACCAGATCTACGAGCTCGGCTTCGTCGACTTCAGATTAGGCGAAGCCGCCGCCATGTCCGTCCTGCTCTTCGGGGTAATCCTTGTGTTCAGCATCGGCCAGTTCTGGTTTTTCAGGAGCCGGACGACATACGAGTACCAAATATGACGACGCCCGCCATTGGCACCAGGGACACTTACCGGGCCGTCCAGGTTGGCAAACCGAACTGGCGCCGCAGCTTCCCGGCCAGGATGGCAAAAGTCACTGCCTTCTATGGCGTCATGGCCGCGATGGGCTGCGTTTTCCTCGTCCCCTACGTGCTTACGCTCTTCGCTGCGTTCAAACCCGTCCAGCAGATTTTTGGCCAGCCTCCCTGGGTGCCGCCCAGCACGCTCGACTTCCATAACTTCGCCTACGACTTTTCGTCACAAATGTTCGGGCGCTACCTGCTCAACACTTTTCTGGTGACGCTGGCTCTGACAGCAGGTCAGGTCTTCTTCGGGGTACTGGCGGCGTACGCCTTTGCCCGCCTCAGTTTTCCGGGGCGCGACACGATATTTTGGATCTTCCTTATCACCCTGATGGTGCCGAACGCGGTGACCATCGTTTCGCTCTACACCATTATCCAAAAGGCCCACCTGCTCAACACGTACTGGGCCATTTTCCTGCCCTATGTGCTCGGCTCGCCTTACACCATCTTCCTCATGAGGCAGTTCTTCCGGAACATCCCACAGTCGCTGATCGATGCGGCGCGAGTGGACGGTGCATCTGAGGCACGAGTGCTCTTCCGCATCATCGTGCCGATGTCGAAGCCCGTGATCATCACCGCCACTCTGATCGCCATAGTCTTCAGCTGGAACAATTTCCTTTGGCCCCTGATCGTCACCAACTCGCAGAGCCACTACGTCTTGACGATCGGCCTGGCGCTGTTCCAGACCACTATGAGCGCGCAATGGAACTATCTGCTGGCGGGCTCGGTCATTACCCTGGCGCCCCTGGCTCTGCTCTTCATGATTTTCCAACGGCACCTCATCCGGTCGGTAACGGTCAGCCGCCCCCGCTGACGCAGAGGCCCGCAGACGAAGAGGGAAGGCCCTGTGAAGAGCGGTGGTGGCGAGCACTCGGCGCCGGGCTGGGTAGAAAGAACACTACGATGGGACCGGACATAGCAAATGAGCTGCCATGACTGAAACGATGCCGCCAGCTATCGACTTCCGGTCATTCGAGCCTTACTATGCGCAACTAAAGCGCATACTGTTGAAGGACCTCGAGGCCGACGGGGCCGAAGGCAGCCTGTTGCCCTCCGTGGCTGAGTTGTGCGCGCAGTACTCCGTTAGCCGGACGGTCGTCCGCCAGGCGCTCGTCGAGCTGGAAAACGAAGGTCTCGTCCTCAAAGTCAAAGGGAAAGGGACCTTTATCACCGGGCGCAAGCTCGACACGAGCTTTATCCAGGACACGCTGGGGTTCTACGAGTCGATGGCCCGGGCCGGGCACGCCGTTCAAAGCCGCATCCTGAGGCTGGCGCTTGAACCATCGAGCGTCGAAGTGGCCAGGCTGCTCGAGACCGGGGTGGGAGAGGAAGTCATCGGGTTCGACCGTGTGCGCAGCGTCGACGGCCGTCCAGTGCAGGTCGTGCGGGCGTTCATGCCGGCTAGGCTGTTCCCGGGCCTGGTCGACCTCGATATGACGGACCGTTCGCTCTACCAGGTGCTGCGGGAGTCGTACGGCGTGCGCCCGGCCAGCGGGCACCGGGCCATCGAAGCGGTGGCGCTGTCTAAGGAAGACGCCGCCTACCTTGGCGTCGTCAAGGGCGCTCCTGGGCTCCGAATGCACAGCGTTACCCGCTCCGGCGAGGGAGTTTTGTTCGAGCATTTCATTGCTCACTACCGGGGGGACAGCTTCCGGTTCGAGCTGGAGGTCCACTCAAGATGAACCCGGGGGACCCGGCCCAAACCGATCTGGCCCAAACCGATCTGGCCCAAACCGATCTGGCCCCGGCGGAACTAGCCCCGGGCGAACCAGTATTGCCGTCTGCCCGTGCCCTTGACTTTGCCACCGGGGACATGGTTCCGCACGGCCGGGCCGTCACCCGCCGGCTGAGCGAAATGGGGGCCGCCTTCGCCAGTACCGAGGCCGTGTCGGCTCTCTTGGCCGAGGGCGAAGACCCCGTTATTTACCGGTCTTTCGTAGCGAGCGCGCCGGAACGACCGGGTCACCTGGCCCACTTGACCACCATTATCCTGGCGGGCACGGTCGGGGACGAGTACTACATGACCCGAGGCCACTATCACCAGAAGGAGTCGGCGGAGGTCTACCTAGGGATGTCCGGTACCGGCCTCATGCTCATGCAGGACCGAGACGGGCAATTCCGCATCGAAGCACTGACCAATGGCGTGACAGTGTACGTGCCCCCCGGTTGGGCGCACCGGACGGTCAACACCGGTGACCAGGAGCTGGTTTTCCTGGCTGTTTATTTCAGCGACGCCGGTCACGACTACCGCTCGATCGAGGAACAGGGCTTTGCCGCCCGCGTTATTGCCGGTGCAAACGGGCCAGAGGTCGTTGGCCGCGAGGCAGCCAGCTAGCCACTTTTATGGGAAGGAAAGAGTTGCCCGACGACGTGACGCCCAGCAATGGACCGGCCAGCAATGGACCGGCCAGCAATGGACCGGCCAGCAATAGACCGGCCAATGCCACCACCGCTGACAGCGGGAATAAGCCACTGATAGAGGCCGTATTGACAATTGGCGCGGAGTTCGCCGGCCGATCTGGAGACCTCGAGATGGCTCCGGTAGTCGACCCGGCCACACAGGACGTCGTCGGGTGGGCGCCCGTGGCCGACGAGGCCACCGTCGACGCCGCCGTGTCCGCCGCCGCCAAAGCGTTCGGCTCCTGGGGGGCCTCCCGGCGACGACGCGCTCCGAGCATTTGGCTAGGATTGCCAGCTGGATCCGGGCTCATGGGCCGGAACTGTCGAGGACGCTGACGCTCGAACAAGGCAAGCCGCCCAGTGAAGCTTCGAGTGAAGTGAAGGCCGCCTCTGATGCATTCGACTATTACGCAGCACAGGCTCGAGCGCGTCTATGGGGAGACCATGCCCACCGCCTCCCCCACACTTCGCAGTGTGGTCATCAAGCAGCCGATGGGCGTAGTGGCCGCCATCGGGACCTGGAACTACCCGCTGGGCATCATGGCCTGGAAACTAGCGCCCGCCCTTGCCGCCGGCTGCACGGTCGTAGCCAAGCCGGCGGAGGAGACCCCCCTTGCCGTCTTGGCCCTGGTCGCCGGCGCCCGGGAAACGGGCCTGCCCGCGGGCGTGCTCAACTCCGTGAGCGGTCCCGGGCCGAGCGTCGGCGCCGTTCTGGCGTCCCACCGCACGGTGAGGAAAATCAGCTTTACCGGTGGCACCGAAACGGGCCGGCGGCTGCTACACCTGGCCGCCGACGACATCAAAAGCGTGACCCTGGAGCTGGGCGGGCATTCCCCGATGATCGTCCTGGGGGACGCGCCATTAGAACTGGCCGTCAACGACGGGGTAAAACGTGCGTTTCGCAACGCGGGCCAATTATGCAACTCTGTCAACCGGCTTTTCGTCGAGCGGCCGGTGGCAGATGAGTTCATCGAGCGCTTCACGAAGCAGTCGGCCGCGCTTTCAGTGGGCCCCGGCCTGGCCGACCCCGAGCCGGACCTGGGCCCGCTCACTACGGCGAGGGCTCGCCAGCTGGTGGAGTCGCACGTGGCACAGGCGCGTCAAGCGGGGGCCGAAGTTTTGACCGGAGGCGAGCGCCCGGCCGACGACCGCCTCTCGCGGGGCTTTTTTTACCTGCCCACGGTTGTCCTCGGTGACGTTACCCTGCGCATGACCCAGGAGGAGACGTTCGGGCCCGTCGTACCGATCGTCATCGTCGACGACGCAGAACAGGCCATCGAGTATTCGAACTCGCTGGACTATGGGCTAGTGGCGTACCTCTACACCCGCGACCTGCGCATGGCGACAGTAGGGGCCGAGCGGCTCGAGTTCGGGACCGTGAACATAAACAACGTCGGAGGGGGACAGGTGGCCTTCCCATATTCGGGCTGGAAGCACAGCGGCCTCGGCGTCGAGCTCTCGCACCAGGGGATCGACGAGTACCTCCGGGTGAAGCACATCAGGACCGAGTTGGGCTACACCTAGCCGTTACGTTCATTCAGGGAAAAACTCGAGGCTCCCTATCCGTACCAGGCGACCCTCGTCGGTGAACTCCGCCCGCACGGGTTCGACGGCCGCCTCGTACCCGGCCGCCTCGGCCGCCTCGACCAGAGGCAACGACACCGCCAGCCGCGACACTTCCAGAGTGTTGACCATGGCGACCATGCGGGCGTCCCCGGGCCCCCGGCCCACGAGGGACTCGACGGCCATGGAAAAGGCGTCGGCGTCGGTGTCAGCCACCACCGGTAGTTTCGCGGCCGACAGGGCCTTCGACGCCAAAGCGTTGGCGTAAGTGGCACCCCAATTGACCTTGTCCCGGAGGCGCTCGGTAACGATGTCTGCAGCCCCGACACCCTGAGCGTTGCCCCCCGAGTCCTCCCTCAGGTCCAGGACGGCCAGGCGCCCGACGGCAGTCGGGGCCGGGAGGGGGTCGACGGGGAACCGGCCGGTCACATTGGGGTCCATCCCGGCGCCTGACACCGTCTTGCCCATTTCCCTCAGTACGAGGACGTCGACTTCGTCGAAGGGCAACCGTCCGAAGTGGTCCCAGGCCTCTTTCAACAGGGCCTCGTCCCGCTCGAGGATCTTTTCGGCCGGGACGACCTCCGCTCGGAACAGGCGGTGCCACGCGTCCTCGACCAACGCCACACCGAAAGGTACGTGAACGGCGCCCATTACCATCGGCAAGGCCTCGGGCAAAACTTCTGCGAACGCGGCGAAACCGGCGCTGTGCAGACTGGACGCACCGCGCTCCTTGCCCAGCCCGATCGTCAACATTTTGGTCAAGCCGCTCTCGACCGGGGCGCGGAAGTCGGTGTGGGGCTTCACTCGATTGACCGGGACGACCAGGTCGCAGCCCAACGCCGCCTTCGCGACGTAAATGGGACGCCCGCTGGTCAAGTGGCCCACCTGCTCAACCTCCATGGACGCCTCGACGGGGACTCCCAAGGCCTCGGCCACCACGCCCAGCTCGTGCAAGACCTCCACTTGCCCGGCACTGCTAGCGCCTCCGTGGGAGCCCATGGCCGGGACGAGCACGGGGTTGGCCCCTGCCTGGCGCAACCCTTCGACAACAACGGCCACGACATCCGGGAGCCGGTTGATACCCCGGCTGCCCACCGCCACTGCGGCTCGCTGGCCGCTGGTGACCCGCTCCCTGGTTATCGCTCGTAATTCAGCAGCCAGGCCGGCCAGGTCGAGCGCCAGAGGAGGAGCGGGGTGGTACACCTCGAACCAGTCAAGGTCATCGATGCCTGGGCGGGCTGGCCGGCTGAGACCTCTGGTGAAGCCGGCATCACTCATGGCGTGGCCCACGTTAGTGCCGGCTCCGCCCACCGTGGCAGTTGGTGCCGGTGCCCCCGGCCGCGCACGGGCACCACCGCTCAGACGAAACCAGCCGGGGTGGCTAGCTGTGCCGTGGCTAGCTGTGCCGTGGCTAGCTGTGCCGTGGCTAGCTGTGCCGTGGCTAGCTGTGCCGGTACCTATGAACGGCCAGAGGGGCAAAGACCAGCACGATCCCGGCCGCCCATACGAGCGCCCACGCCGTAAAGTACCCGGCGGTATGCCCCAGCTGCTCGGCGCTGGCAGGCCCCAGGGTTAGGGCGCGCACAGCATTGACCATGTAGGTGATGGGTTGGTGCTGGGCGAACGCCTGGAGCCATCCGGGCATACTGCTGACCGGGACATAGGCGCTGGAGACAAAGGTCAAAGGAAAGACCAGGAAAGCCAACCCCTGAGCCGCCTGGGGGGTGCCCGCCAGGAGGCCTACGACCAGGAAAACCCACTCGAAGGCGAACCCGAACACGATGCACAGGCCCAGGGCAGCCAGGTCACCGGCGGCGGAACCGTCGGGCCGGAACCCCACGCCCAGACCGACGGCGATGGCGACCAATAGCCCCCAGGTCGTCCACACGCTGTCGGCGATGGCCCGGCCGGCCAGGAAGCAGGCTCTGGGGACCGGCAACGACCTCAGCCGGTCCACGAAACCTTGCTGAAGGTCCTCGGCTACTGCGGTGGCGGCGCCTTGGCCAGTGAACAGTACGCCGGTGGTGACAAAGCCTGGCACCAGGAAGTTGACGTAACTGGTGCCATGGATGTCCATCGCGCCCCCAAAGACGTACCGGAAAATGAGCAAGAAAAGCGCACCCTGGATGGTGCCGAGCACTACCAGTTGGGGTGTGCGGAAGTAGCGGAGCAGCCCGCGCTTTGTCACCTGCAGGGTGCTCGTGCCCATGGACGTCGTCTTCGTGACGCGCCTCGGGGCTGCGGTTGACGTGGGAACAGCAATGGCAGTCATTCGTCTTTCTCCTTAGTTGGTGCCGGTAAGGGTCAGGAACACTTCGTCGAGGCTGGGCTGGCGCAGGCTGATGTCCTCGACGTTGGCCCCGCTGGCCTCCATCGCCTGCAGGGCAAGCGAGAGCCAGTTGACGGGGCCGTCGACGCCGAGGCTCACCTTTCGGGTGGCTTCATCGACCTGGGCGCGGCCTTGGTCGAGGCGCTCCAGGGTATTGGCGACGACCGCCAGGTCATCGCGCGAGCGGGTATGGACCTCGATGACCCGGCCGCCGATCCGGCGCTTCAGCTCTCCCGGCGAGCCCGAGGCCACCGCTCTGCCGCGGTCGATGATGACTATATGGCTGGCCAACTGGTCGGCCTCGTCCAGGTACTGCGTGGTCAGCAACACGTCTGTGCCGCGTCCGACCAAGGCCCGGATGACGTCCCACAATTCGTTCCGGCTGCGAGGGTCGAGACCGGTCGTCGGTTCATCGAGGAGCAACAACCTCGGCTCGCCGACAAGGCTGGCGCCCAGGTCAAGGCGCCTGCGCATACCCCCCGAGTAGGTCCGCACCGGCCGGTCCGCCGCTTCATCCAGGCTCATCTGGTCCAGGACCGAAGCCGCCGCCCGCTTGGCCTCCCGGCGGCCTTTTCCGAACAGGCGGGCCACCATTTCCAGGTTTTCGCGGCCGGTCATCACCGGCTCGACGGCGGCAAACTGGCCGGCTAAGCCGATGAGCTGCCTCACCACTGCGGGCTCCCGGCCGGCATCGTGCCCTGCCACCAGCAGTTCGCCGGCGTCCAGGGGCAACAAAGTGGCGACCGCCCTGACGAACGTGGTCTTGCCCGCCCCGTTTGGCCCGAGGAGGGCAACCACCTGACCGGGTTCGGCCACCAGGTCAAGGCCGTCCAGGGCGATGGTCTTGCCGAAACGCTTCCTTGCGCCCCGGGCCTCGATAGTGGGTGCTGCCATGCCGCTCCTCATTTCTGCCCTGCTTCTCTCATCTGGGCTCTCCTCATCTGGGTCCTTATCTCGAACGTGGCTCTACTATCGAACGTGATTCTAGACGACCGGGGTTCGACTGTCAAACGGTGTTCGAGAGGATCGAACGTCGTTCTATGGGTGCTATGCTGGGTGAGCGATGAAGGAGAGTGTGGAGCAGCGCGTGGAGGGGCGCGCAGCTGGGCCGGAGGCGCCGGAGCCGCCATGGCGCCGGCCGCAGCCCCCTCCTCGCGCCCCGATCACTCGGGAGGCCATTGTCGAGGCGGCGCTGATCGTCCTCGACCGGGTGGGTATGGAGGGCCTATCGATGCGGCGGGTGGCCGAGGAGCTCGGCACCGGTGCCGCCTCCCTGTACTGGCACGTTCGGAACAAAGAAGAACTGTTCCAGCTGATTTTCGACCGCGTCACCCGTGAGATCGTGCTCCCTGAGCCCGACCCGACGCGGTGGAAGGAACAACTCAAGGATCTCGGGCTGCAGATGCGCCAGGTGCTGAGCAAGTACCGCGACGTAGCCCGCCTGTCCTTCGGGCGCATCCCGGCTGGCCCTCAGACGGCCCTGTTGTCGGAATGGCTCTTCACCCTCCTCCAGCCCGTAGGTATACCGGACCGAGCCATCGCCTACATTGGAGACTTCGCCGGCCTGTACGTGGGCGCCTTCTGTTTCGAGGAGAGCCTCGGGTACTCGTCACCGACGGGCGAAGACCTGCCACCTGAACAGATCGTCCAGATGATGCGGGACTACATGTTGTCCCTTCCTCGCCAGCGTTTTCCCCGTACGATCGCGGCGCTCGACCTCCTCCTGGAGTTCAACCCGGAGGAGCGGTTCGAGTTCGGTCTCGACCTGCTGATAGCGGGCCTCGAGAACTATGCCAGAAAATCTTCGCGCCGCCGCACGAACGAAGCAAAATAGCTAGATAGCTAAATAGCAAGACACCTAGGGCCAACGCTCGGAATTCGACCGCTGGGCCTCCGTCGGGGTGCCTGCGGTAAGCGTGCGCTTTCGGTCTAGGTTTGGCCCGTGCACGTCCGAGGCCTCTGGCGGTACCCGGTCAAGTCGATGCAAGGCGAGGCCTGCGACGAACTTGAGCTCACGGGCCTGGGCGTGGCCGGTGACCGCAGCTTTGGTGTCCTGGACGTAGCCTCTCAAACGATCGTCTCGGCCAAGCGTGACGGCCGCCTGCTCCAGGCCAGCGCCCGCTTCTCGGGCCGTCAATTGCTGGTCAGCGTGCCTGAGAGGGGCGAGCTCGGCGCCGGCCACGCGCTCGACGACAGTCTCTCCGAGTGGCTCGGCCGCCAGGTGAAATTGGTGGCCGCGTCCGGCTACGGGACACCGACTTTCGAGGGCCCGGACGACTACGAGCAAGAGGACCTGGGACTGCACCGCTGGGACGGGCAACGGGGGTCGTTCGTCGACGAAAGCCCGTTGCACCTGGTGAGCACCTCTGACCTGGCCGAGCTAGCCGGGGAACGGCCTGAGCTCCAGTGGGACA
Organism: uncultured Acidimicrobiaceae bacterium; assembly: GCA_963749305.1. Classification (GTDB taxonomy): domain Bacteria; phylum Actinomycetota; class Acidimicrobiia; order Acidimicrobiales; family Palsa-688; genus Fen-671. Next base: position 261,996 of record CAVVMN010000002.1, on the reverse strand, counting down.
CCCGTCGGTTCCGTCCGAATGTGCTGGTTGAAGCGCCAGCGGGAGATTCTGACGGCGCCCGCCAAAGGCCGGCGGATCCTGGTCGGCGACGTCGAGCTCGAAGTCCTGAAAGGTTGTACCCGCTGCGTCATGACCACGCGTGCCCAACCCGGTGGCATCGAACGCCAGCTCGATATCTTGCGCCACGTCATAGCCGCTCACGCCAACCAGGTGGGGTTCCGGGCCGGCGTGGCCCGGGCGGGCACCGTCCGGGTCGGGGACCCTGTGCGAGTGGCGACCTCTCTAACGCAGCCGGCCAGGGAATGAGGCCAGCGCCTTAGCGCGGCCGGCCGGAGCAGAAGGGCTGTTCAAGCCCCTACTCGATAGCCGTCGAGCCCGCTGCAGGTAGTGGTCATGCCCCGCAGCAGATCGTGATGGTGGACAGCCACGGGATGCTGCGCTGGTTGGTAACCGGGGCCAGCGCGTTGAGCATTTCGACGTAAGCGGCCTCAGGCGAACTGGAGCCGGGCACTTCGGTCAGGACGCCGTAGATCTCTCTCGAGCGGCCGCTGATGGCTTTGGCGTAGCTGAGCAGCGCGGCCCACTCCGCCGCATCTGGCGAGTAGTAGATCTCCGGCATGGGGACGTCGGGAGCGAACCCGTACGCCACCTGGAGGAGCTGGTCGTCAGTCCAGACGTTGGCATCGGCCGAGCCGTAATCGACCAACGGGGGGAAAAACCCGCCGACGCCCTCCGCATAGCCCTTCAGCAGGTCGTAAGTATTGAGGTATTCGGGGTCGAAGGCGGGCTCGATGTCGTCTGCAGCCACGACCCGGACGTCGTCGGTGTACCCCTCGCGGGCCTTGAAGCTACTGGTCCAAGCGCCGATCTGCTCAACCGCTACGGCAAACTGCTGGCCCCATAAGGTGAAATTCGGCGGCTCATCGGGACATCCGCATATGACCGCGTCCGGGCCACAAGGTTGCCCGGTCCCACAGCTGTTGTTAGTTCCGACCGCCACGTTGAGCATCGTGTACGGGGGAGCCGTACGGTAGTACCCCTTGACGTAGCTCTCGACGGCCGCCTCTATGGACGCAAACGGGATGAGGACGTTGCCGTAGCCCATCGTCCCGTACACCGAGTTGCCAAGCGCTGGGCGGCCGAAATCCAGGATGACAATGCCTTCGGCTCCGGACCGGCCCGCCTGTTCGCCCTGGTTGTAGAGCGCAGCAGAGTTGGCGCTCCCTTCGTAGTAAGACCTCGTCTGGCTCGGCGCGGCGGCGGCCTTCCTCGGGTTGTTAACCGTCAATGCACTGGCAATTACCAGCGTGAACACCAGTGCGGTGGCGAGACGACGGGCCACATGACGCCTCGGAACCTGACCCGCAACTTGGCCCGCGTATTGGCACCGGCCCGGCCCGAAGGCCGGCCCGGACGCTGCCTCCGCGTCCACCGTCGGCGGGCGCCACGCCACCTCATAGCAAGAAATTGTCGCGCTTTACTAACCAGGTGCACTGTAATTCAACCTCGAGCACGGGGGCGGCTAGCATCTCGCCATGCCGTCAAGGCACCAGCGCCAGCATTTCGAACGGGCCGTCCTCGGCAACGGGCTCAAAGTCCTGGTCTCACCTAACCCTGCCGACAACCTGGTCGGGGTATCCGTGGTCTACAACGTCGGGTTCCGTTCCGAGCCGGAAGGGCGGACCGGTTTCGCCCACCTTTTCGAGCACATGATGTTCCAGGGATCGGCCCATGTCGGTAAGGTCGAGCACATTCGCCTCGTCGAATCGGCTGGCGGGGTCATGAACGGCCACACCCGGGCCGACCTCACCGCCTACTACGAGGCACTGCCGCCCTCGGGCCTCGAACTGGCGCTCTTCCTCGAAGCCGACCGGATGGGCTCCCTGGCCATAACCGAGGAGAACCTCCGTAACCAGGTCGATGTCGTAAAGGAAGAAATCCTGGGAAATGTCATAAATCGCCCCTACGGGGGGTTCCCCTGGATCCTGCTCCCCGAGCTCGCCTTCGACCTCTACCCGAACGCTCACAACGGGTACGGCGACTTCAGCCACCTCGAGCAGGCCACCGTCGCCGAGAGCGAGGACTTCTACACCACCTACTACGCGCCCGCCAACGCCGTTTTGACGGTCGTCGGATCGTGTGCGGCCAGACGAGGTCTTCTCCCTGGCCGAGCGTTACTTCGGCCCCATACGGCATCGTCCGGTGCCGGCCCATGGCCCCTGGCCCGAACCGCGATTGGCGAAAGGCCGCCGCCGAGCCGTCCCCGACAAGCTGGCCCCCCAGCCCGCTTTCGCCATCGGCTACCGCACCGTCGACCCGGTGGGCCAGCTGAGCCAATACGTCGTCTACCACCTGCTGGCCGACGTCCTAGGGTCGGGCGACGCCAGCCGGCTTACGGCCCGGCTGGTGCACAAGGACCACAACGTGACCGACGTCGGGTGCATGATGGGGACCTTCGGCGACGACGATTTCTTCGTGCGTGACCCGTCTCTGTTCCAGGTCGTGGTCTTCCACCCCGGTTCAGCCACTACCGACGCCCTCGTCAAAGCGATCGACGAGGAGGTCGAGCGCCTGGCCAGTGACGGGCCTACGAAAGAGGAACTGGCCCGCGTGGTCGCCAGCTCCTCAGCCGAATTATGGAGGAGCCTGGACTCCATCCTCAACCGGTCCCACGTGGTCGGTTCGATCGAGACGATCCATGGGTCGGCCGAGCTCCTCGATGAACTGGCCGACCGGCTGGCCGCCGTCACTTCAGCTGACGTCGCGGCGGCGGCGGCAGACCTGGCCGGACAGCACCGGGCCGTCCTCGAGCTGGAGCCGGCAAAGCGTTGAGGTTGCGGGAGGAACTGAACGAGATGTCGACCACGGCCACGGTCACGCCGCCCCCTATCGGTCGGTTGAAGGCGGTCAAAGCGCCGGCGCTGCTGGAAGCCGAGCTGCCCGGGGGCCTGCACTCAGTTTTCGTCAGGCACCGGGCGCTACCGCTGGTCGAGCTGCGCCTCGTCGTCCCGCTGACCGCCGCCCAGATCCAGAAACCGGCATCTACCAGCGTCCTTTCGGAGGCCATGTTCGCCGGTACCGAACGGCACGACCGGCTGGCCTTGGCCGGGAAGATCGAGGGCCTCGGGGGCCGGCTAGTGGCTCACGTCGATGAGGACCGTGTTGTCCTTGTCGGGTCCGTGTTAGCGGAACACCTGGCCGCGTTCCTGGGGTTGTTCGCTGAAGTCCTGACCATGGCCACCTACCCAGACGCCGAAGTCCGGGCCGACCGCGATCGGGCCGCCGACGAGATGGTCATAGCCCTCAGCCAGCCCGAAGTGGCAGCCCAGCAGGCGCTCCGACGCCGGATGTTCGCCGGCCACCCGTACGCAACGCCGCTCCCGACGCCGGCGGCGCTGAGGCGAGTAAAGGCGCCCGAGCTGAGGTTGCTCCACTCCGACCTTCTGAGCCCTGTCGGCGCTCATCTGGTATTGGTGGGCGACTTTCAAGTGCCGAGGGCTCGCGCCGCGGTAGAGGAAGCGCTCGGCGAATGGCTCCGGCATCGAGGTGAGGGCGACGGCCAACTGGCTCCGCTGGGCCCACTACGTCCCGGGCCGCTCGAGCTCGTCGCCCGAGCGAACAGTGCTCAGAGCAACCTGCGCCTGGGCGGCCGTGGGCCCTCCCTGTCGGACCCGCACTGGCCGGCGGCGTCATTGGCCGGCAGCGTTCTGGCCGGCATGTTCACCTCTCGCATAACGGCGAACCTCCGGGAACGCAACGGTTACTCATATTCGCCCCGCGGCCGGTTCCGTCATTTGCGGGCGGGCTCGACGTACGTGCTGGCGGCCGACGTAGCGCCGGGGGTCACCGGGGCCAGCCTGGTCGAAGTCCTCTACGAGCTGGGACGGCTCTCGACGACCGGGATCACCGCGGACGAGCTCGAATTGGCCCGCCGTCATATGGTCGGGATTTTCAGCTTCGAGACGGCCACCCTGCCTGGCCTCGCTTCGACCCTGGCCGGGCTGGCCTCGAACGGGGTCGGGCTCGACTACCTGGCGCGGTACCCGAAAGCGATAATCGCTACGACAAAGGACCAGGTCGACGAGGCGGCCCGGCTCTACCTGGCCCCGAGCCAACTCGTCTCTGTCGTAGTCGGCGACCCAGACGTGGTAGCCGGGCCGCTAGCGGCCATAGGCGAGGTAGTGCTCCGCCCGGCCTGACGGCCGGGCCACGGTTCAGGCCAACCCACGGCTCAGGCCGACGTCACCCGGTCGAGGCGCACCAGCAGCGCCTGCACCGCCAACAGCTCTCCCGGGTTGAACTCCAGGTCGGAGGCCAGACCGTCGATCAGGGCTACGGCTTCGGCGGCCCGGCCCGGTGCCAGGGTGCCCGCCACCGCCCGGTCACGGTAGGCGCCGGCCAATGCGGCCAGCCCGGTACGCAGTTCGTCCGTGCGCTGGCGACGTTGTTCCCGGCGGTGACGCTCCTCCATCTCACGCCCTCCCGCCCGGGCCAGGCTCTGGGCCGCCCGCCCGGGGAGTGTGGCTGACTCGCGGGCATGGCGGTCCGCCAACTCGGCCGCTTCGGCTTCCTGGCGGCGGGAAAGCGGGGCCGCACTGCGTTTCAACAACTCGACCAGTTCCTCGGCCAGCTGCGCCACTGTCGCGCCACTCCCGTCCAGCCGGGCGGGCACCGCCTCCCACGAACGGCGCCGTCCTTCTGCCTCCGGGTCCGTGGCCAGCAGCCGGGCACGGTCGAGGCGGCCACCGGCCAGACGGGCGAGGACCGGTGGCGCGGTCTGTGGGCACGCCCTCGGCCACCAATACATCGGCTATTTCGGCGTCGCCGAGCGGCCTGAAATCGACCCGGGCGGAGCGGCTGGCTACCGTCTCGAGCTCGGGCGGCACGAACTCGGCCAGCCCGATGAACACCGTGCTTCCGGGTGGCTCCTCGATCGTTTTCAGCAAGGCGGGCACCGCGTCGCGAGCGAGGTGAAGGTCGGGCAGGATGACCACCGAACGTCCACCTTCGAGCGAGCTGCGAGCGGAGATGCGGCTAACTTCGCGGGCCTGCTCGATGGAAAGGGCGGCCCCCTCGCGTTCGAGGACGAACACATCAGGGTGTAGACCTTCGAGCACCCGCCGGCACGTGTCACAGCCGTCGTCGCCTCCGCGAGGGCAGAGGAGCATGGCGGCGAAGGCCATTGCGGCTGTCAACTTTCCGGCCCCGGGCGGCCCAACGAACAGGTATGCATGGACCGGCCTGGCGACCGCCGCCCGGAGCGTGTTCGCGGCCACGTCCTGGCCCACCAGACCGGCCAACCCTGATTTGGCCAACCCTGATTTGGCCAACCCTGATTTGGCCAACCCTGATTTGGCCAACCCTGATTTGGCCAACCCTGATTTGGCCAACCCTGATTTGGCCAACTCTGATTTGGCCAACCCTTCTTCGTCCGCAACCGTTGGCTCAGTGGGGGTCAATTCTTCCTCTCCGGCAAGTCCTTGGGGCTCGGTTCGCCGGCCTGGTCCGGTCGTGCATTTCGGGCCTCGTCCACGGCTTTCCAGACCCGCTCGGCCACTTCTTCTACGCTCCCGGCAGCATCGACGACGCGCCAGCGGAGCGGGTCGGCCGCCGCCAGCTGACGGAAACCGGCCTGCGCCCGGTCCAGGAACTCCTCGCCTTCGGCCTCGATCCGGTCCAGCCTGTTCGAGCTCAGCCGTTGGCGGGCATCGGCCACGGGTAGGTCGAGCAAGACAATTACGTCGGGCGCCCGGCCTCCGGTGGCCCAGATGTTCATCTTCTGGAGCTCATCCAACGGCAAGCCCCGCCCAAAACCTTGATAGGCCAAAGTCGAACCCGAGTACCGGTCACAGACGACGTCTTCTCCGCGGGCCAGAGCCGGATCTATTACCTCCGCCACGTGTTGAGCACGAGCAGCCAGCATCAGGAGGGCTTCCGCTTTGGGCACGGGCGCCAACGGGAGGTCGAGCAGGAGGCGTCGCAAGGCTTCGCCGACAGCCGTGCCCCCGGGCTCGCGGGTGAGCAGGGCCCCGAGCCGGTCGGCCAACAAAGCCGCCTGCGTTGACTTGCCGACCGCCTCCCCGCCCTCGAACACGATGAACCGGCCCACCCGCGCCAAGGTAGTGCCCACACCGGGGCATTCAGCAGGACCCCCGGGCCTGGCCGCCCGGCGGAGGCGGGGTCTTCCTGTGGGCTAGGTTTCCGGCGGGACGAGGCGGCGTTCCATCGCCCACCGGGTCAATTGGTAACGGTTCGTCAGCTGGAGCTTGCGCAGGACAGCGGAAACGTGAGTCTCTACCGTCTTCACCGAGATGTACAGCTCGCGGGCTATTTCTTTGTAGGCATAGCCGCGGGCGATGAGGCGGAGCACCTCTCGTTCGCGCGTGGTCAGCTGGTCGAGCTCGGGGTCGAGGTGGGTCGTGGCCGGCTCGGGCGCCTGCGCAAAGGCGTCCAGCACGAACCCGGCCAGCCGGGGCGAGAAAACCGCATCGCCGGCCGAGACCATGGCAATGGCGTCGAGAAGTTCGGGTGTGGAGATGGTCTTGGTCACATAACCGCGGGCGCCGGCCCTGATGGTCCCTATGACGTCTTCGGCCGCGTCGGACACGGAAAGGGCCAGAAAACGGATGTCAGGCTGTGAAGCATGGACCCTCCGTATAACTTCGGGCCCGCCACCGTCGGGGATGTGCACGTCCACGAGCACGACGTCGGGCACAGACTGGCAGATAAGGGCCACCGCGGTGACCGACATCTCCCGCCTCGCCGACGATGTCGACCTGCCGCCCGCCACCGAATTGGCCGTCGATCTCGTGCCGCACGCCGGCGCGGAAAAGCTGATGGTCGTCTACGAGGAACAGGCGCAGTGGCGGTGGGGCGGCGACGTTCAACTCTCGGCCCTCAACCCTGAGCCCGCGTCGGCAATACCAATGCCACCTCGGTCCCCTGTCCCGGCGAGCTGCGCACTGTGGCCGTCCCACCGTTGCGGCTGACGCGGGCCTTGATCGACTCGCTTATGCCTTTCCGGTCCCGGGCCACGGTGGCGGGGTCGAACCCGCGGCCGCGGTCGCGCACGAACACCGATATCGAACCCGGCTCGACCTCGGCGTACACAGAAACGAGGTCCGCTCCCGACCACTTGGCCGCGTTCACCGCCGCCTCCCGTGCCGCGGCCACGAGGGCCCGCGACCGCTCGTCGAGTTCGGCGTCGCCCACAGTCACCACCTCCACCCGCACCCCGTGGACGCCTTCTACGTCTTGCTGAAGGCTGGCCAGCCCTTCCGAGACGGTGCCGGGGTCCTGCAGCCCCATCGGGCCTCTCGGCGCCCCGTCGAACAGCCACGACCGCAGCTGGCGCTCCTGTGCTCTGGCCAACCGCTGCACTTGCTGGGGGTCGTTGGCTGAGCGCTGGATCAACGCCAACGTTTGCAGAACAGAATCGTGGAGGTGCTCTGCCATCTCGGCCCGCTCTTCAGCCCGGGCGCGTTCGCGGCGCTCGCCTGAAAGCTCCCGTCCCAGCCGCAGCCACCATGGAGCCAGGATCAGAGCAAAACCGGCGATGACCCCGAGAGCGGCCAGGGCCACGGTCAGGTCGGTCCTGTTCAGGTGCTTCGGCTTGATCAAAGTTGAGGTGCAGATGGCGATGAGCACGGCGCCGGCCAGGAAGCGGACGGCGGCGGCGAACAGCCGGCGCCTGGTCGGGACGGTGGTGGAGCTGGTCCCGGTCAGCAGGCGGGCCAGGCGCTGAGCTGAGACCCGGTCGTCGGGGCCGGCGTGACGCCACACGGCCACCAGTCCGGCCAGGCTCACCAGGCCCGGGGAGACGGCGCCCAGAAGAGCAGTCGTGCCGAGCAAGGTGGCGCACACCATGAGCACGACTAGGGCACTGGCCGCGGCCAGAACGAGCTGAATAGTCCGGCGGTCCGCCAGCGCCGCGCTGGCGATCGGCGTCTCGCGGCCCTCGTTAGGGATGAACAACCAGGCGCCAATGTAAATGGCGATGCCGACGCCGCCGAAGAAGGTGAGAGCTACCAGTGCCCATCGCGCCGCCAGTACGCTTACCCCGATCATGTCAGCCAGCGCGGCCGCCACCCCGGCCAGGACACGGCCCTTGGCGGGGCGGTTTATGCCGGCCCAGGCCTCCCGGGTCACTAGCGACCGCCAGGCTCGGTTCGTCCCACGCGGCCACTGGGCCGTCCCCTCGCTGTAGCCGGCTTGGGCGCCGGCCCCTGGCTGGGCGCCGTTGCCTGCCGGCGGTGTTACCGGAACGCCTCGTGGGGGCGTAGCCGCCCGTGGGGACGACGCCCCCGAGTTACGCGAGGGAGCGGATGGCGGGGCCGCCGACGGAGCCGCCGAGTTGCGTAGGGGGGCGGAGGGCGGAGCCGCCAACGGTGCCGCCGAATTGCGTAGGGGGGCGGGGGCAGGCGGTGAGGGCTGAGCGCCCGGCTGTATGACAGGCTGACGTGCTCGAGCCCCGTTGGCGTGGGCCGGTGTGGGGGCGCCCGGTACGCCTGACGTGATGCCGGGGGCAGCCGGCTGCGAGCCCTCGACCACTGACGGGGAAGGGCTCGGCATGTTCGTGTCGGGTATGGACCGGATAAGACCCATAGTCTCATGTACTGGAGCCGGCGCGTTACCCGGTGATTCCCCCGCCTGGCCCCTGGCCTGGATAGGGTCGATATCAGGGATTTCCTGGGGCCGCCCCTGATGGCCTAAACGGGCGTAGAGAACCAAGATCGAACTATGAACGACCAAGCGTGGCAACCGCCTCCGCCTCCACCTCCTCCGCCGTACTCTCCGCCCCCGCCTCGCCCCACGCCGCCTCCGTATTCAGCCCCACCGCCGAAGTCGGGACAACCGCGGCGTAAGTTCCGCCGTAGCCGGACCAACCGCGCGATCGCTGGCGTAGCCGGCGGTCTGGGGGAATACCTCGGCGTAGACGCGACGGTGCTGCGAGTTGGCTTCGTCATCGCCTCTCTGCTGTTCCTGGGTGGCTTGGGAGGCCCCGTCCTGTACGTAATCGCCTGGCTCGTTGTGCCCGAGGAGGGCAAGGACCCGGCGGTAACCAAGGCGACGTTCTCGGGCCGGCCGTGGCAGGACTGGGACCGCTCGGCCCGCTCGTGGGCTCTCGTCTTAGGCGCGCTGGCACTGGCCTTGATCTGGTCGTTCGGCATCTGGCCCTGGTGGCACTGGCGGGTTCTTCCATTCTGGTTGGTGGGACTGGCCGTCGTCCTGTGGCTGTTGGCCCGCCATCGGGAGGGTAACTGGGTGTCATCGCCGCCGGCCGCGCCACCTGTCTGGGGGAGCTCGCCGGGACAGGGGCCGACGCCAGGCACGGGACCAGGTGCCGGGCCTGGGCCGGCCAATGGAGGTGGGCCCGCCGCGCCGGCGCCAGACGCCGGACCGCCGGCTTACGGGCCGTACGTGCCGGACGCACCAGGGCCCGAAACTTCGAGTACCTCGGTAGCCGCTTCTGTGGCCACGATGACCGCGCCTATCTCTTCGGGCCCGTTCACTGCGACCCGGCCGACCAACCCCGAACCCCTGGCCCAGCCGCCCGGAGAGGTAGGCGGGATAGTGGCCGGCGGTGCGCCCGGGAGCGGCTCGACAGCGACGACGGTTGGGCCCGAGCGACCGCAGGCACCTACGCCGGACCCCGTGCCGGTCGCCGTACCTGCTCGGGTCGGGGCCCTGGGTACTACAGGCCCGTCTGGCTCGACTGACCCGAAAGACCCGACCGAGGCAGACCGGGCCGCGGCCCAGTCCGCGGCGGCCGACTGGGCAGCAGGGCAGCTGGCGCTGGCCGGGGTGCCGGCGGCGTCGAACAACGGCAAATCGAACGGCGCACCCGCCACGACCAATCGTTCGGGCCCGTCCTACGCCGCTCGCAGCGTCCGTCGAGCAGTGAGGGTACTGGTGGCCCTTATGGCTGCCCTGGTGCTGCTGGCGGTCTTGACGGTAGTCGGAGTGACCCTGGGCACCGGGTCGTCGCTGAGAGGTGGTGTCGGGGACAACAGTTACTCGCCGGCCAACCTGTCCGCGGTCCAATCTTATTATCGCCTCGGCGCCGGCAACCTCGACCTCAACCTGGCCGCGGTCAAGTTCCCACCGGCCGGTAAAACGGTCGACGTCACTGTCGGCCTGGGCAACTTAACCGTCGAGGTGCCAAAGGGCACCTTCGTTAGCGTCGATGCGAAAACTGGGATTGGACAGGTCGATGTTTTCGGCCAAAGAGCTTCCAACGTCCAGACCACTTACTACAGCGGTACCGGCACCGCCAGCGGGGCTCCGCGCCTCAACCTGGACGCGCATGTTGGCATGGGCGACCTCCAGGTCACGCAGGGCTGAGCCGGGCGACCTGGTGCGTCGCTGGCTCATGTGCCATCTCGCCTTGAAGTTGGTGACAAATCACTTCGGCGCCACCCACTCGTAGCAAGTCATGGCCCCCCGCTGTTCCGGCGGGGGGCATTTACTGCTTCTCGGACTTTGAGCCGGCTCTTAGCGGAAGAAGAGGTCGTAAGAGCCCAGAACTCGTGGCAGTTTGGCAAACATGTGGCAAAAAGTGCCGTGTGGCAACACTTTTGGTCACAAGGTCGTCCAACTGCCACAAGTTCGGATGGCTCCCACAGGCCCGGCCGTTGCATCGCCGTAGGGCCAAACTTGTTCCGACGGTTCGGACAACTCCGACCGACGGAGCCGCCAGGGGCGCCGGGACCGGGTGAAAAATCGACTTATCTGGGCGCGCACGCGTGACTTGGGACCGCTCGATGTTGCTCAGCAACAGCTCAGAGGCCCAAGTCGCCGGATCGGTCCCAAGTCGCCGGATCGGTCCCAAATCGCCGGATCGGTCCCAAGTCGCCGGATCGGTCCCAAATCGCCGGATCGGTCCCGGTTCCGGAGCGGTAAGGGCTCCGCCTAGGCGAAGGCCTGCTGCCCCCGGCGAAACTCGGTCGTCAGAGGGCCGGGCGCCTTTAGGGCTCAGTGGCTCAGTACGGCTTTAGCCCGCTAACTTGCCGCCGAGGTCTTCTTGGCTGGGGCCTTTTTGGCTGGGGCCTTTTTGGCTGGGGCCTTTTTGGCTGGGGCCTTTTTGGCTGGGGCCTTTTTGACGGTGGTCTTTTTCGCCGCCGTCTTCGTGGCGCCAGTCTTAGTGGCGCCAGTCTTCGTGGCGCCAGTCTTCGTGGCAGCAGTCTTCGTGGCAGCAGTCTTCGTGGCAGCAGTCTTTTTAGCGGTTGTCTTTTTGGCGCTTGCCTTCTTGGTCCCCGAGGCTCTCTTGGACGCCGTCCCCGTACGCCGGCGGCCCCGCCCTCTCGCCCCGCCACCACTCGACCCGTCTGCCTCCGCCCGGAGGCGGCGTTCGGCCAGCAGCTCTGCCGCCCGCTCGATAGTCAGCGTCTCGACACTGTCACCCCGGCGTAGCGAGGCATTTACCGTCCCGTCCGTCACATACGGCCCAAAGCGGCCGTCTTTGACCACGACCGGGGCACCGCTTACCGGGTCGGGGCCGAGCTCGGCCAGCGGTGGTTGGGCCGCCTGGCTGGCCCGGCGTGCTCTCGGCTGCGACAAGAGGGCGAGGGCGTTCTCCAGAGTCACAGTGAACAGCTGCTCTTCGTTTTCGAGCGAGCGATAGTCGGGCCCGCGGCGCACGTAAGGGCCGTACCGGCCATTATCGGCCACAACGTCCTCTCCCTTGGTTGCGTCCCGGCCGAGGTTGCGCGGCAAAGTGAGCAGGCGAAGACCCTCGTCCAGGGTCACTTCTTCGGGGGTCATGCCGGACAGCAGGGAGGCCGTCTTCGGCTTCGTGCTCAGCTCCTCTGCCCGCCCGAGTTGCACGTACGGCCCGTACCGGCCGGCCCTTACCAAGACCGGCAAGCCCGTTTCCGGGTCGTCTCCCAAAACGCGGTCGGACCGTTCTGCCGGCGGCGCGTCCAGCAGCTCATGGGCCCGTTCCAGTGTCAGTTCGTCAGGTGCGAGATCTTCAGGGAGCGACGCCCTCTTCTCACCTTCCTGGATGTAGGGCCCGAAGCGGCCGACACGAACGACGACATCCGATTCAACCCCGCCTATGGGTATCGAATTGACGGCGCGGGCATCGATCTCGGCCAGCCGTTCGGCCACCATTTGCTTGAGCCCCGTGCCGTCGTCCTTCGCGCCCGGCGACCCGAAATAGAAACGAGTGAGCCATGGCAACGGCTCCTCATCGCCTCGAGCTATTTCGTCGAGGTCCTCTTCCATCTCGGCTGTGAAGCTGTAGTCGACCAGGCGGGCAAAGTGTTGCTCGAGCAGTCCCACCACTGCAAACGCAGTCCAGGACGGCACCAGGGCGGTCCCCTTCTTCCAGACATACCCGCGGCTCTGGATGGTATCGAGGATTGTCGCGTACGTCGAGGGCCGGCCCACACCCATTTCCTCGAGCGCCTTCACTAGAGACGCCTCGGTATAACGAGCTGGCGGTTGGGTGGTGTGACCCTCCGGGAGCAGTTGTTCGACGGCCAGGGGGTCGCCCACCGCCAGGCGGGGCAGCCGCACCTCCCTGTCCTCGAGCTCGGCTTCGGGGTCGTCCGACCCCTCGACGTAAGCCCGCAAGAACCCGGGGAACGAGATGACCCGACCGTTGGCCGCAAACTCTGCGTCTTCGCCGGCAGAACTGATGGCTCCCAGTCGCACCTGCACGGACAGGCCCTGGGCGTCGGACATCTGGGAAGCCACCGTGCGCTGCCAGATGAGCTCGTAAAGGCGCAACTGGTCGCCGTGAAGCCCGCTCCGCTCGGGATGACGGAACGTGTCACCGGCCGGACGGATGGCCTCATGGGCCTCTTGGGCGTTCTTCACTCGCTTGTCGTACCGGCGCGGCCGAGGCGGCAGGTATTCGTTGCCGTACCGTTCGGTCACCACCTGGCGAGCAGCCGAAAGGGCCTGGTCCGACAATGTGGTGCTGTCGGTACGCATGTACGTTATGTGGCCCGCTTCGTAGAGGTCCTGCGCCACTCGCATCGTACGGGCGGCAGAAAAGCGCAACTTGCGGCCCGCCTCCTGCTGGAGCGTGGACGTCAAGAAGGGAGGGTAGGGCGAGCGTTTCCACGGTTTTTCCTCGACGCTGCGCACCGAGAAATCGGCGCCCTCCAGGCGGTCCACGAGGCCAAAGGCACCGGCCTCGTCGAGGCGCACCACGTCCTCTCGGGAAAGCTCACCATCCTCGCCGAAGTCGCGCCCGGTAGCCAGCCGGGTGCCGTCCAGCGCCACCAGGCCGGCACCAAAACCGCCGGTCGACCCTTCCTGAGCCCGGAACCGTCCGTCGATGTCCCAGAAAGACGCAGCCCGGAAACGCATCCTGGCCCGCTCCCGCTCGACTAGCAATCGCGTCGCCACAGACTGCACTCGCCCGGCCGAAAGCCTCGGCAAGACCTTGCGCCACAGTACGGGGCTCACCTCGTAGCCGTAGAGCCGGTCGAGGATCCGTCGTGTTTCCTGCGCGTCCACCAGGCGCCGGTCGAGGTCGCGCCAGTTGTCGACGGCGCGCTGGATCGCTTCCGGGGTGATCTCGTGGAAGACCATGCGCTTCACCGGGACCCGGGGGTTGAGCACCTCCATCAGGTGCCAGGCGATGGACTCGCCCTCGCGGTCCTCGTCAGTGGCCAGGTACAGCTCGCTGGCGTCCTTCAAGAGAGCGCGTAGCCTGGTGACCCGCTCCTTTTTCCCGGGGACGACGACGTAGAGCGGTTTGAAGCCGTTGTCTACGTCGACGCCCAACCGGGCCCAGCTCTCCCCTTTCATCGATGCCGGGATGTCACTGGCATCGCTCGGGAGGTCGCGGATATGGCCGACGGACGACTCCACCGTGTACCCGTTGCCCAGAAAGCTGGCGATCGTCTTCGCCTTGGCAGGGGACTCGACGATGACCAGGGGTTTGGCCATCGACGCCTACCTCGGCCCGCGAGCGACGGGCGTCTCGGAGGCCGTGCCGGTGTTGGCTGGCACGGTGGGAGCGGGCGTGCCCGACACGGGCAACGTGGGCGTCTGAGACACCGGGCCGCCGTCAGTAGGCGTCCCGCCCCCTGGCGCCGCCGGCTCGCCAACAGGACCAGCAAAGCTGGCCACCTGACGCTTGGAGTAAGCCACACCGGCGAGGATAATGACCAGAGCGACGGCGGCGATGGTGTACCTGGCGGCATCGTTATTTCGCAGGGTGATCACCGTGGGCAGCACCAGCAGGCTGACCAGGTTCATACACTTGATCAGCGGGTTGAACGCCGGGCCGGCCGTGTCCTTGAACGGGTCTCCCACGGTGTCGCCGACCACCGCCGCTTTGTGGGCCTCCGAACCCTTGCCACCGAGGTGGCCGTCCTCGATGTACTTCTTGGCGTTGTCCCAGGCGCCGCCGGCGTTGTTCATAAAGGCGGCCATCAACTGGCTGGTGATTATGGCGGCGGCCAGGAAGCCGCCTAGAGCCAGGTAGTTGATGCCGAAACCGATCACGACGGGGGCCAACACGGCCAGCAGTGCGGGCGTGACCAGCTCGCGGAGGGCGCCCTGGGTGCAAATGTCGATGACCCGGCCGTACTCGGGGCGCTCGGTCCTGTTCATGATGCCCGGGTGCTCCCTGAACTGGCGGCGCACCTCCTGGACGATGATGCCGGCCGTACGACCGACGGCCCGGATGGCGGCCGAAGAAAAGAGGAAGGCGATCGAGCCGCCCACCAGCGCCCCGACGAAGACCTTGGGGTTGGCCACATTGATGGCGGTGGCCATGCTCTGGTACAGCGCGTTGCCGACAAGGTGCAGGTTTAGCTGCTCACCTATGGTCTGGATGAAGCTGGCGAACAGAGCCAGGGCGGCGATCACAGCCGAGCCGATGGCGAAGCCCTTGGTCACCGCTTTGGTCGTGTTGCCGACGGCGTCGAGGCTGGTCATGATCCGTTCCGGTTCGCCTGAGAACTCGCCGCTCATTTCGGCGATGCCGGCGGCGTTGTCCGACACCGGCCCATAGGTGTCTTCGGTCACGACGATGCCGGTGGTGGCCAGCAGCCCGATACCGCTGAGGGCGACCAGGTACAGGGTGAACTGGATGTTCCCGCCGCCGATCCCGATGTCGACGCCGATGGCGATGACCAGGGCGATAAGGGCGGTGACAGACGACTCCAGGCCGGTGCTGATCCCCGACAGGATCGTGGTCGCCGGGCCGGTGCGAGCGGCGTCAGCGATCTCACGCACCGGGGACGTCTCGGTCGACGTGTAGTACTCAGTGATCTTGCTGACGGCCTGCCCCAGGACCACGCCAACCACCACCGCCCACCAGACGTGCAGGTTGTGGACGTAGAACTGGGCCACGAAAAAGCTGCCCACCAGGGTAAGGACAGAAGCCAAAATGAAACCCCGGTTGATCGGGGCCATGGCCGAGCGGTCGCGTGGCGTGGCCCGCACGGCGAGTATGCCGAGGATGGAGGCCAGGACGCCAACACCCATAACGATGATCGGGAATGTGATGCCGAGGACCGGGTTTCGCCCGATAGTGACGAAAGCGCCGGTGCCAAGGATGAGGGCGGCCACCAGGATCACCACGTAGGACTCGAACAGGTCGGCCCCCATCCCGGCGCAGTCGCCCACGTTGTCCCCCACGTTGTCAGCGATGGTGGCCGGGTTGCGGGGGTCGTCTTCGGGGATCCCTGCCTCCACCTTGCCGACCAGGTCGGC
The DNA here is from genome assembly GCA_963749305.1 of uncultured Acidimicrobiaceae bacterium. Classification (GTDB taxonomy): domain Bacteria; phylum Actinomycetota; class Acidimicrobiia; order Acidimicrobiales; family Palsa-688; genus Fen-671. The sequence goes on along the minus strand of CAVVMN010000002.1, from coordinate 246,312 downwards.
CCCCACGTCTGCCGCCTTGGTGTACACCCCGCCGCCTACCCGCATGAACAGCGACAGGAGCGAGCAGCCGAAGGCGAAACCGACCAGGATGGCGGTAGCGCTGTTCTCTGCCACCATTACGATCGCAGTTACCCCCAGAAGGCCGAGGCCGACCACGAACGCCCCGGTGGTGCCGCCGGCCCGGATGGCCACCCGCAACGCCTCCGGCAGTGACGACTTACGGGCGGCGGCGGCCGTACGGACGTTGGCCCGCACCGCCGTAGTCATGCCGATGAGCCCGGCCAGCCCGGACAGGGCCGCCCCCACCAGGAAGGCGAGCATCCGGTAGAGGCCGGACAACCCGAAGCTGAGCACGGTCTTACCGGTGACCGGGTTGACCACCTTGGTGGCGGTCACGAACACCAGGATGGCCAGGGGGACGGTGACGATGGCGATGGTCCTGAACTGGCGCCTCAGGTAGGCTGCCGCCCCCTCCTGGATGGCCTTGGCGATTTCGACCATCGTCGGCGTCCCCGGGTCGGCCGCCAGCACCTGCCGCCGGAAAATGAACCCCGCCGCGATACCGACGAGCGCGCAGGCCACGGCAAATACCAGCCACCACCAGTCTTGGCCTCGAAGGTGGAACACCTGGTAGCCGCCCGTACCGGCAGCGAGATAGTGAGGCATCAGACTTTCTCCTTTATGGTGCCTCCCGGGCACCCCGGGCCGGCATGAAGACGTTGCGACTGCATCGCCCTAGTTCTCGCGACCGGAAGCCAGCATACGAACACGCACCTGGCGCCCGGCTCTCTCGCCTAAGGTCCGCTCGGCCCCCGCCACCTGCAAAACCAGAGGACCACCAAATGGCTGCTTTTCGACGACCTCTACCTCGGCACCCGGGACGAGGCCCAGGTCGCCAAGGAACGCCACCATAGCCTGGCTCACCGAGCTCGACAACGCTACGACGGCCTTCTGACCTGGTTCGAGGTCGTAAAGCTGGGCCAGAGCAGGGATGCCGTCGGTGCCCACACCGGGGATGGGGAAGCCATGGGGACAAGTGCTTGGGCGCCCCAGCGCTTCGAACAGCCGGTCCTCGACCTCTTGGGGCAGGTCGTGCTCGAACTGGGGCGCCAGCCTGTCCGCCTCAGCCCAGCCGTAGCCCAGGAAGTCAGCCAGGAAGCGCTCGACGATCCTGTGCCGGCGCAATACGGCTACGGCCGTCTTCCGGCCCGTTTCGGTGAGGGTGACGCCCTTGTACGGGGCATGGCTCACCAGGCCGCGGTCGGCCAGACGCTTGACCATGGCCGTGGCAGTAGCGGGGGACACTCCGAGAACGCTGGCCAGGTCACCACTGCGGGCCCCGTCACCAGGCTCCGAAGTCCGGCGCCAAATCTCCTTCAAGGCCGCCCGTTGCGACTTAGTGAGCTCGTTATCCATGTTTCGTTCCGGGCAAAGATAGATTTTCGGGCACCGAAAGTCAACTGGACGGCCAAAAAAAAATTCTGGTCCGAAGAAGTCAGCTGCGGGGCAGGGGCTCCCCGCTGGCCTCGGGGGCGGCTATGACCGCCGACCGCCATCGGCTCGTAAAGGTCGCCCGGCCAGATTGGCCAGCTCGATGGGACATCGGTAGACCGGGCTCATCCTGGCCGGGCGCATCCTGGCCGGTCTCAGGCCAGTAAGGGGCTAATAGAGTCAGTGCCCCCGGTCCGTCGGTGGCATCAGGCTGGACATCCTGGACACGTCCATGAAGATCGCCCCGGTGTCATCGCCGTCAGCGGGCCCGCCAAACACCGTTACCCGGACGGACGTGCCCTTTTCCTTTCGGATAAAGGCGGCGTGGTCGACCAGCGTCCTGATGAGGGGTATCCCGAGCCCGCGCTCGAAGTTGAGCCGCTCCGGGTCAGTTATGGGCGGCGGGAACTCGAGCGTGTCAGGGTCGAAGCCAGGGCCGGAGTCCTCGATGTTGACCTCGAGGCGGTCAGGCGCTTCCCAGACCTCTACGTGCACAGGGGCGCTCGGGCTCACGGACCGGTTTGCTTCGATGGCGTTGGTGCACGCCTCGGACACCGCCAGCTTGAGATCGTCTATGCGCTCGTCGGCAAGGGCCCGACGGGAGGAGGCCACTGACGCCACCACTAGCCGGACTATGGCGATGTACTCAGGGCTGGACGGCACGTCCAGCTCCAGGACCAGAGCGCCTTGCATCGCCGGGTCGTCCCGTCCGACTACTGCGCGACGGCTTCGTCGACCGTGCTGTGGATGGCGAAGACCTTCGTCAGCCCGGTGATCTCGAACACTTTGAGGATCCTCTGGTGGGTACATACCAGGGTGAGGTCGCCGTCGTGGCTGCGGAGACGCTTGAGCCCGCCCACGAGGACGCCGAGCCCGGTCGAGTCGAGGAAATCAACCCCTTCCAGGTCGACGATGATCTGGTGCTTACCCTGGCTCACCAGTTCGACCAGCTTTTCCCGAAGCCGGGGCGCCGTGTAGACGTCCACTTCTCCTTTGACCGCCAGCACTGTGTAGGGCCGGCGGCTCTCGTCCACCTCCAGACCGAGTTCCATCGATCGACATCCTTCCCTAAAACATGCGCACCGGAGAACCGATGCCCCGCCACCGTAGCAGCTCAGGCTAGTTGTGCCCCTCACGCACGATTGAAAAACCCGCGCCGAGCAGGTACAGGGCGCTAGTGGTCCAGGTCGTCGTGAAGCGTGGAGACCATCTTGGCCACATTTACGGCGTGGTCGCCCAGCCGCTCGTAGAACCGGGCCACCAGTGCCAGCTCCATTGCCACAGACGAAGGTGCCCCCGAGGCCGCCACCTCTGTCACCAGGACAGTTTGCAGGTCGTCCATCTCCTCGTCGCGCTGCATGAGCTCGTCGGCCGCCTTGCCTTCCTTGTCGTACCAGCAGTCGGCAGCCGTACGCCACATCGTCATGCCCACCTTGCCCATTCGCTCGATCAGGCCCCGCGCCCGCGGGGTGAGCTCCGCCCCCAAGCCGTACGCGGCCCGCCGGGCTATGTGCTCGGCCAGCCCGTGACTGCGCTCTAGCTCGGGTAGCACGCGCAACGCCGTCAGCAGAAAACGCAGTTCCTTTTTCTCGCGCTGGCCGAAGGCGACGGCCCGGTTGACCAGGCGCTCCACATCGCTATAGACGTTGTCCACCAGCTCGTCGCGACCCGCCAGCACGGCCGCCACTTGCTTGTCGCCCGACAGCAAGGCGTCCGTCGCCGCCGCCAGCGCTTCGACGACCAGGGCGAAAAGCTGGAACATCTTCCCATCGATCTGTTGGATATCGGGGTTGCCAGCCTCTTCAGTCAATTGTCGAATGCTACTGGCGCAGATAGGCCGGGGCGGCGGCCGGCCCAAGGCGGGCCATATGGTGGCCGGCTTGTCACGCATACGACGTGGGCCCAGCGCCCACCGCGGCCGTGGAGCAGCCGAGGCTACGGGCTCCATGGCTGGCGCGGACGGCTCTGCAATGCCGCCCTTGCGTGGCAGACTTGCCCTATAGGTGCCCCGGAACCAGCCGACGTGCCCGCGCCAGGGGCCGCCTTTTTCGACCTGGACAAAACGGTAATTGCCAAGGCCTCCTTGATCGCCTTTTCCCGGGCCTTTTATCGCGAGGGCCTGGTCACCCGGCGGTTATTGGCCCGCGGGCTTGTGGGGGCAAATGCTGTTTACCCGTTTCGGTGCCGGCGGCCCCACGCTCGACCGGCTACGCCGCCGCACTTTGGCCCTCACCCAAGGGTGGGAGCAGGAGCGGGTCAAGCGGGTCATCGCCGACACCCTCCAGCAAGTAGTGGCGCCGATCACGTACAAAGAGGCCGTCGAGCTCATCGAAGAGCACCGTCAGGCGGGCCGGCGGGTCTACATCGTCTCGGCCGCGCCCGAAGAGATCGTTGAGCCATTGGCCCGCTATCTCGGCGCCGAGGGGGCTATCGCCACGCAGGCTGCCGTCAGTGCCGGCCGTTACACCGGGCAGCTGCTCAGGTACGCCTACGGGCCGGAGAAGGCAACGACGATCCGCCAGATCGCAGAGAGTGAGCACCTGGACCTGCAGGAGAGCTGGGCCTACAGTGACTCGGCCACAGACCTGCCGATGCTCGAGGTAGTCGGGCACCCGGTGGCAGTGAACCCCGACCGCGCCTTACGGCGGATTGCCCAGATGAGGGGGTGGCCAGTCCTGCGCTTCGAGGAGCTAGTTGTAATGACGCCGAGCGGTCACCGCCCGCTGCGGACCGGGATGCTAGGAGCCGGGAGTGCGTTCCTGCTCGCCGCCGTGGCGCTCGGGGTCGTCGTCCTGGTCAGACGACGTTCGGCTACGGCCTCGGCACGCCCTTAGCGGGCACGACAAGGCCGTTTCGCCGTCGTTGCGTAGTTAGGGGTGGTTGGTTGGTTTTTTTGGTGCTGCCGACGAGGCCGGCTCAGGCCGCCCGCATCTTCTTGGCGGCGAGAAAGCCGACGCCCACGATCACTGCGATAATTAGAAGTTTCTTGAACATGCTTGACACCGTAGCTGGCCGCCCGGCGTCTATCGCTACCTTCTGGGCCAGGGTGACCGTTCTGGCTGATCAAAGGGGCACCCGAGCGCCCCGCGGGGCGCCGGGTACGTGCCGGCCTGATTAGCGGCTTGACTGGCGGCTCGGCCACACGCCCTTCAGGGCCAACGCCCGGTCCAGGTCACGGGCGGCGTCCGCGGCGGAGGCGGCGGCCTGCCCACCGCCATCCCCGTCGAGGTGGCCCTGGAGCAGGCCACTGCCCCGCTCCCAGTCGGTCACCACGTCGGCCAGGGCAAAGCCGAGCGCCCGCGCCACGGGCTGGTCCGAGGCGGCCGAGCAGCGCCTCTGCCAGGACCGGTAACCGACGACCAAACGGGGCAGTACAACCCGGCAATAGGCGCTCAAACGCCCGACGTCGTCGTCCAGGGTGGTGAGGCCATCGATGGCCGACCCGTTCCCGTCGTAGTTGGGGACGAAGTGCGATGGTAGGCCGGGCCGGCGTTCTTCCCACAGGCGCGCTCGCCAGGCATGGTGTTGACTGCAAGCGTCGAAATAAATCTTGGCCGCCGGGCCGCTGGTCGAGGGCACCCAGCCCCCTACCACCTCGTAAAGCCGGCCCTCGGCCCAGCCCCAGGCACCGACCAAACGGGCCGCTTCGGCCAGCGTAAGGGGCTCAGCGCCGTGTACCGGGACGTCGCCAGCATTGGAGAGAGACGCCGTGTCAGCGGCCCCGGCCGGCGGGCCCGTCATGTGTTCAGCGATAGCCGTTGGTTATCGGCATGCGACGGTCCCGCCCGAACGCCTTGGGCGTCACCCTTACCCCCAGCGGGCTTTGGCGCCGCTTGTACTCGGCCAGGTCGACGAGGCGGACGACGCGTTCGACCAGCTCGGGGTCGAAGCCGGCTTCGACCAGCTCGCCTGCGGTCAAGTCGCCCTCCACGTAGGCCTCCAGCACCGGGTCCAACCGCTCGTACGGGGGCAGGCTGTCAGTGTCGAGCTGACCGGGGCGAAGCTCCGCTGTAGGCGGTTTGTACGAGCACTGCCTCGGGGATCACATTACCCTTCGAATTTCGCCATTGGCAAAGCCGGTAAACGAGAGTTTTCGGCACGTCTTTTATCACGGCAAAGCCGCCTGCTGTATCCCCATAAAGCGTCGAATAGCCCACCGCCAGCTCACTTTTGTTGCCGGTCGTGAGCACCAGCCAACCGAACTTATTGGACAGGGCCATTAGACACCAGCCCTCTGAGCCGGCTCTGGATATTCTCTTCCGCCAGGCCGGGCTTTGTGCCGGCAAAGGAGCCGGCCAACATTTCGAGGACGGCGTGGTGCGCCGGCTCTATCGGTACCGTGAGGTAATCGATGCCGAGCCTCGACGACAGGTCGGCGGCGTCGTCGTTCGATTCGTCGCTGGTATAGCGCGATGGCATGGAAACGCCGTGCACCGACCCGGCGCCGAGCGCGTCGGTGGCCACGACGGCCACCAACGAGGAATCGATACCCCCAGAAAGCCCCACGACGACATCGGAGAAACCGTTTTTGCGCACGTAATCGCCGGTCCCGAGGACGAGCGCACGATAGACCTCCTCATCGGGCCCGAGCGGCTCCGCCATAGGAGGCTTCACACGAGGAGCCGAGACCGGCTGGCGGGGCGTCGTGCTCACGACCACCTCGGGCAGCTCCGGGGCCGGTGCCTTCCTCTCGGGTCGAGGAGCCTTTTGCGGTACGTGGGCCGCACCTCGATGTCGAAAATGGACACCGCCTCTTCGAACTGAGGCATAGCCGCGATCATCCGGCCCTCGGCATCGAAAACCATCGACGCGCCGTCGAAGACGAGCTCGTCCTGGCCTCCCACAATGTTCACGTAGACAAGTGCGCACGAAGCGTCGGCCGCTCTGGTGGCCAGCATGCGCTGGCGTTCGCCGAGACGGCGGGCGTAATAGGGGGAGGCGTTGATGTTGACCATGAGCTCCGCCCCGGCGGCGGCCTGAGAACTGATCGGGCCGGTAGGGTCCCAGGCGTCCTCGCAGACCGAAACACCGACTCGGGCACCACCGATAACGAACAGGTTGGCCGCTCCCGTCCCCGGTACGAAGTACCGTTGCTCGTCGAACACCGAGTAATTGGGCAGGTTGCACTTGTGGTAAACGCCCCTAACCTCGCCTCCGGCGCATACGGCGGCGGCGTCGTAAAGGTCGAGTGCGTTCGTCCACAAAACCCACGACGGCCACGCAACGCTCCGTAGCCTGGGCCACCTTGGCCAGTGCAACCTGGTTGTCGGCCACAAACCCCGGTTTGAGGAGCAGGTCTTCAGGTGGGTAGCCCGTGATGGCAAGTTCAGGGAACACGGCGAGATCGGCACCGCTTTCTTCCGCGCGGCCAAGGGCATTGACGATCATCTCGACGTTGCCCCCGAGGTCACCGACTACAGGGTCCAATTGACAGAGTGCGACCCGTAACCACGTCATGAGTTCCGAGCGTAGGCCAGTACTGGCGCATCGCCAAGCAGTGGTCCCCGAGGTAGCTAGCTCCGCCGACCCGGCCCGAGCCGAGCTCGGGCTGGCCCGCCTGGCCGAGTCAGTCCCGGAGGCGACGGAGCGTCTGCAGTCGTCCGGCGCGCTGCTGGAGACCGTCGTGACCGTGATGGCAGCCAGCCCGTTCCTTACCCGCACGTGCGTGACCGACCCGCTGGCTCTGGACGTCTTGTCCTCCCTCGACCAACCGGTCGGGCCGCTGGAGCCGCTGTCGCGTTGGAAGGCCCTCGAAGTCCTGCGGGTGGCCGCCCTCGACCTTTCCGACCGGATCCCGCTCGAGACCGTGGGGCTGCTACTGGCGGACCTGGCCGACGGGGTGCTGGGGGCGGCGACAGAGGCCAGCGGCCTCGCCGGCGAACTGGCCGTGGTGGCCATGGGCAAGTTGGGCGCACGCGAGCTCAACTACGGCAGCGATATCGATGTGGTCCTGGTCGGCGGAGGCGACCCGCAGGGCCTTGTCGGTCTGGCCCGTCAGGCGTGGCGCATCGACCTGGCGCTGCGCCCTGAGGGCCGCTCCGGCCCGCTGGTCCGCAGTCTCGCCTCGTACACGGCGTATTGGGACCGATGGGCGCAGACCTGGGAGTTCCAGGCCCTGCTGAAGGCGAGGGCGGCCGCCGGCCGGTCGGACCTCGGCCGCGACTTCGTCGAGGAGGCGTCCAGGCGAGTCTGGAGCCGTCCGCTCGGAGCGGACGAGCTCCGGTCACTTCGGGCCATGAAAGGCCGCGCCGAGCAAGAGGTGGCCCGCCAGGGTCTCTCTCAGCGAGAGATAAAGCTCGGTCGCGGCGGCATAAGGGACATCGAGTTCGCCGTGCAGCTCCTCCAGTTGGTGCACGGGCGCCAGGACGAGAGCCTTCGCGCCCCGTCCACGTTGGCCGCTCTTGCCGCGCTGGCTGCTGGTGGCTACGTGGCCCGCCAAGACGCCGAGGGCCTGGCCGGGGCGTACCGGTTCTTGCGCTCGGTGGAGCACCGCCTCCAGCTCTTTTGGGACCGGCAAGTACACGCGTTGCCGGCCAGCGCCGAGTCCCGTGCCCACCTGGCCCGAGTGCTCGGTTACCGTGATGGGCCGACCGCTACAGCCATGGCCCGCTTCGAGGCCGACCTGGCCAGTCACCAAGCTAGGGCCCGCTCCATCCACGAACGGATCTATTTCAGACCGCTGCTCGAGACGTTCACGACGCGCCAGCAAGTGCCAGGCGGAGGGCAGGCCGTGGGTGGCGCAGGAGGAGGGGACGACGGGAGCGAGGCTGACACGGCCCTCCTGAGCGAGAGCGCCATCGGTGAGCGGCTGACGGCGTTCGGGTTCTCGGACGCCCGGCGCACCCGGGACGCGGTTGTCGAGCTGACCCAGGGGTTCTCCCGGACCTCTCGCCTCATGCAGGCGATGGTGCCCCTGGTCCTGGACTGGCTGTCAGAGTCACCCGACCCGGACCTGGGCTTGCTCGGCCTGCGCCGGTTGGCCACGGGGCCGCACCGCCGGGCACGGCTCAACGCCCTGTTCCGGGAGTCTCCGGAGGCGGCCCGTCACCTGTGTATCCTGCTCGGGACCAGCCCACTGTTCGCCGGGGGCTACGAACACCACCCTGAGCAGCTGGCTTTATTGGAGAGTGGGCCGCCCCCGCTCCCGGCCAAGGAAGACCTCGAACGCCGGGCACTGGAGACCATCGCGTGGCGGCCCCCTCCGGAATCGTGGCGTGGGCTGGCCAGCGTGCAGCGGAGCGAGATGCTCAGAGCCCAGGCCCGAGACGTGCTCGGCCTGGAGGACGTGGCCGGCACCGGTCGTTCCCTGGCCCGGTTGGCCGAGGCGGTGCTGGAGGTGGCCCTGGGCACGGTGGCAGGTGGGCGGGGCCTGGAGGGTTTGGCCATCGTGGCTATGGGCCGGTTTGGCGGGTCGGAGCTGGCCTACGCTAGTGACCTCGATGCCCTGGTCGTTTTTGACGACGACAAGATCCCGGCGGAAGAGGCGGAGGAGATGGCCGAGTCCCTCCTCAGGCTGATGAGCGGCGAGACCCCAGTACAGCGCCTCTACGAGCTGGACCTGTCGTTGCGGCCCGAAGGGCGCAAGGGCTCCCTGGCCCGGAGCCTTAAGGCCTACGAGGGCTACTACGACCGGTGGGCGCAGGTATGGGAACGACAGGCCTTGACCCGCGGCCGCTTCGTCGCCGGCGACCGCGACGTGGGCCGGCGCTTCGGCCAACTGGCGGGCCGGTTCCTGCGGGGAGCGCCGCTGTCGGACGACGACGTCATGGAAATCCGGAGGATGAAGGCCCGGATCGAGCGGGAGCGCGTGCCGGCCGGCGAAGATCCTGAGTTCCATTTGAAGCTGGGCCCGGGTTCGCTGTCGGACGTCGAGTGGACGGTCCAGCTTCTACAGCTCCGTACGAGTATCAGGGCCGAGGGCACCCTGGACGCGCTCGATGCGCTCACGGCGGCGGGAGCCCTGGACGCCGGCGACGCCCGGGCCCTGGCCGAGTCGTACCGGTTCTGCGAGGCCACGCGCAACCGCCTCTACCTGGTACGCGGCCGTCCGGGGGACGCCCTTCCCGCCCCGGGCCATCACCTCACGAGCCTGGCCCGGAGCCTGGGCACGACGGCGCCCGACCTCCGCGAGCAGTACCGCCGGCTTACGAGGCGGGCCAGGAGGGTGACCGAGCGGCTCTTCTACGGGAACGGATGACTGCGGCTACCGCTCAGGGTGGCGGAACGCCTGAGGACTGTGGACGTGTGGCGTCGGACCTGGCCCTTCCGGGTGCAATTCGGCCTTCTTGGCGACGTTGTTGTCGAAAATTGACAGGAATTTCGCCGAGAAACCGAGAGCGCGTCGAGTAGCGCCAGGCGCGCCCAGAAGGCCACGTTTTGAGGCCCCGCCGTCTGCCGACGCGGCGGCTCCCCGATTAATCCGAGACGCAAGCCTTCTGGTCCTGCTCCCCCGCCACTTGCCCGAACACCAGAGAAGCGTTGTGGCCGCCGAAGCCGAGGCTGTTGGTCATCGCGTAACGCACATCGGCTGGCCGGGCCTTGTTAGCGACGTAGTCAAGATCGCAGTCAGGGTCGGGGTGGTCGAGGTTTATGGTGGGCGGCAGGACGGAGTTTTGCATGGCCAGGACGCAGAACACCGATTCGAGCGCCCCCGCCGCGCCCAGCGTGTGCCCGGTCATGGACTTGGTCGAAGATACGGGGGGCACGTTCTCCCTGAAGACCCGCTTCAACGCGTGTGTTTCGACCCTGTCATTGGGTGGCGTCGAAGTGCCGTGAGCGTTGACGTAATCGATGTCCTCGGGCGACAGCCCGGCCTCGGCGATGGCCAACGACATGGCCCGCACGGCGCCGTCGCCGGTCGGGTGGGGCTGGGTGATGTGGTAAGCATCAGAGGTGGCGCCATAACCGGCTAGCTCGGCCAGTACAGGCGCGCCTCGGCGAAGAGCGAACTCCCTCTCCTCGAGGACGAGACTGGCAGCCCCCTCGCCCAAAACGAACCCGTCGCGGCCGATGTCGAAAGGCCTGGACGCCCTATGCGGTTCGTCGTTGCGGGTTGAAAGAGCCTTCATCGCCGCGAACCCGGCTATCCCAACCGGGGTTACGGCCGCCTCGCTGCCGCCCGTGACCACGGCGTCGGCCCGGCCCAGACGGATAGCGTCGAACGCCGTCCCTATGGCGTGCGCCGACGCCGAGCAGGCGGTGACCGTGCAGCAGTTGTAGCCGAGCAACTGCCATTCCATGGCTATCTCGCCGGCCACCATGTTGGGGATCATCATCGGGACGACGTACGGGTTGACCCACTCCGCCCCCCGCCCGATCAACGTCCGGATGCCGTCCTCGAGCGTGCGGATGCCACCGATGCCCGAGGCATAGACAACGCCGATGCGCTCGGGCGCCGTGGCCACGTCGAGCTTGGACGCTTCGATGGCTTCCTTGGTCGCTACCAGCGCTAGCTGGACGACACGGTCCAGGTGCCTGGCGCGCCGGCGGCCGAAGACGGCCACAGCGTCGAAGCCGTCGACCTCGGCCGCGATCCGCACAGGCGAGTCTTTGGCATCGAAGGCAGTGATCGTCCTGACCCCGCTGCGACCGGCGATGAGCGACTGCCAGGTCCGTTCGACGTCCAAGCCGAGAGGGCTGACCGCCCCCACGCCCGTCACGACCACTCGGCGGTTGTCCATAGTCCAGGAATCCTACGGGGCCCAACAGTGCGGCGGGTGGTTGTGCCGGCTGGGCTGCTCGCTCGGGACGGACCGTACCGGCCGGCTGGTGCGCCTGGCCAGCCCAACCTCGGCTGTGGCCCTCGGCCCCGAACTTGAAGGGCCACGGGGTGTAGATTTCCGCTTATTATGCCGGCCGACCCCGAGGTCCCCGAAGCTGACGCCCTTGAACAGGCCCAGCCGGTTGCGCCTGAGCCTCACGAGCCCTCGCTGGCGCCCCGGAAACGGACGGCGTTCGAGGTGCCCGAAGCCGATGCCCTTGACCAGGACCGGGAGGTCCTGCTGGACGACGACGACCGGCGATAAGTAGTCGCGCCGGGTAGCTGGGGCACCCCTCAGGCCCGTTTGAGCGGCGTCATGTGGAGGCTGAAGCGCTTCTCGCCCGCCCCGGGGAACCTGATCGTTGCCTCCGCGTCCGCCCCCTCGCCGCTCACCTCGATGACCACCCCTTCGCCGTAACGGCCGTGCACCACGGCATCTCCGGCCCTCAGCCCGAGTGCCTCTGCCCCCGTCCCCTGGACCGGCATACCGGCCCGGCCCCGGCGCATGGCCGCCTCGACCAGGTCGTGACGGGCTTCTTCGCGACTGCGGCGGTGGGTGCGGAACTGTGCCCCGCTGCTCCGGACCAAATGGTCCGGGATCTCGCCCACGAACCGGCTGGGCGGGTTGTACTGGGTCTCGTCCCCACAGGCTCCGGCACCACGCGTACGAGATGTAGAGACGCTCTCTGGCCCGGGTCACCCCCACGTAGCAAAGACGGCGCTCCTCTTCGAGCTCTTCGGGCTCTCCCAGAGAACGCAGGTGAGGGAAAACCCCTTCCTCCAAGCCGGTCATGAAGACGACGGGGTACTCGAGGCCCTTCGCCGTGTGCAGAGTCATCAGAGTGACGTTCGAGTCGTCCTCGTCCACCTCGTCGGTGTCGGCCACCAGGCTCACCTCGGTCAGGAAGTCGGCCAGCGTGCCGACCTCGGTGGCCGCCCCCAGCAGTTCCTCGACGTTTTCGACCCGCCCCTCGATCTCCAGTGGGGTACCCGCCTGAGAGCGCAGCTCCTCGAGGTAGTTGGTGCGGTCCAGCACGGCCTGAAGCAGCTCGGCCGGACCGGCAGGGGGACGACCCCGTGCTCTCCTCATCGCCGGCCAACATGGCCCTCAGCTCGCTCATCAGAGCCAGGAAGGAGGCGGTCCCGGTCAGAGCCTTACCGGTCAGGCCCGCTTCCTGCCCGTGGGCCAGGGCTTCGGAGAACGCCACGCCATGGGCCGCCGCCCAGGCGTCGAGGCGCCCCACGCTGGTGTCACCGACCCCCCGTCTGGGCACGTTGAGGATGCGCTTCAGGGACACCTCGTCGTCCGGGTTGGCGATGGCATGCAGGTAAGCGAGCATGTCTTTCACTTCCCGGCGCTCGTAAAAGCGGGCGCCACCCGACCACCTTGTACGGCACCCCCTGGCGGACCAGTTCCTCTTCGATGGCCCGGCTCTGGGCGTTGGTGCGGTAGAAGACGGCGACGTCGCCCCACCGGTAGCCCTCGTCCCGGCGCAGCCTCACTACTTCTGCGGCCAGCCACGAGCCCTCGTCGTGCTCGTCTTCGGCTACGTACCGGACCAGTTGTTCGCCGCCATCCCGAGACGTCCACAAATCCTTGGGTTTGCGGGCCAAATTGTTCGAGATGACGGCATTGGCGGCATCGAGGATCCGTCTGGGTGGAACGGTAGTTTTGGTCCAGCACGACGACAGTGGCGTCGGGGAAGGCGCGCTCGAACTCGAGGATGTTCCTCACGTCGGCCCCCCGCCAACCGTAGATGGACTGGTCCGAGTCCCCCACCACGGTCACCTGGTGATGGCCACCGGCCAACTGCAGGACGAGCTCGTTCTGCGCCCGGTTAGTGTCCTGGTACTCGTCGACCAAAACGTGCAAAAAGCGCTCCCGGTAGGCTTCGAGTACCTCGGGGTGCGCCCGGAAAAGCTGGACCGTCAACAACAGAAGGTCGTCAAAATCCATGGCGTTGGCCGCCACCAAACGCCGCTGGTACTCCTGGTAGACATCGGCGATCTTGCGCTCGAAAATCGAGCTGCGGCGAGCACGCTCGGCGTAGGCGGTCGCGCTCAAGAGCTCGTTCTTGGCCCCGGAAATAGCGGCGTGCACGGCTCGAGGCGGGAATTTCTTTAGTGTCCAGGCCCAGGTCGCGCACTACGTAACCGGTGAGCCGCACGGCATCAGCCTGGTCGTAAATCGAAAACGAAGGCTGGTAACCGAGCAATGGGGCCTCTCGTCGCAAAATACGGACGCAAGCCGAATGGAAAGTGGACACCCACATGCGCTGGGCCACCCGGCCCGACGAGTTGCCCGACTCGGCTGCGCATTTCGTCCGCGGCTTTATTGGTAAACGTTATGGCCAGGATGGCGAATGGCGAGAGACCTTTCTCTCGTACCAACCAGGCAATCCTGTGAGTAAGCACACGTGTTTTGCCGGAGCCGGCGCCGGCCACGACGAGCAGCGGCCCGTCAGGATGGGTGACGGCCATTAGTTGGGCCGGGTTGAGCCCCTCCAGAAGGTCTTCGTTATGGCTCCGCCTATTAGCAACCGGCTCATTGCCACCGGCTCATTGCCTACCGGCCCATCGGTACCCGGCTCAGTAGTGCGCGGGCCGCTGACCGCTTCGGGACTAGCCTCCACGGGACCGGGCCGACCGGGACCGGGCCCACGGGACTAGCGCCCAGGGGGTTGGGCGCCGGGCTGGTAAGTGCGTCGGTCAGTGGCCCATCCCGACGTGCTGCGAACGTTGGAGCGACTTGCCTTCCGTGAGCAGAGCCGGGGCCACCATGACTTCAGCTTTCTGGAACTCTTTCACGCTGCCGTACCCGCACGTGGCCATGGAGGTCTTGAGCGCCCCGAAGAGATTGTGGCGGCCGTCATTTTCATGGGCCGGCCCTACCAGTATCTCGGCCAATGTGCCGCCGACTTCTGTCCTCACCCTTGCGCCACGAGGAAGAGTGGGGTGGAAAGTGGCCATACCCCAGTGGAAACCGTGGCCCGGTGCTTCCGTGGCCGCGGCCAACGGCGAGCCGAGCATCACCGCATCGGCCCCGCACACGATGGCCTTGGCCACGTCGCCGCCTGTCGCCATGCCGCCGTCCGCGATCACGTGGACGTACACACCGGTCTCGTCCAGGTGCTGAGCCCGGGCCGCTCGGGCGTCGGCGATGGCCGTCGCCTGCGGCACCCCGATCCCCAGGACACCTCTCGTGGTACAGGCGTGGCCAGGCCCGACCCCTACCAGGACGCCCACGGCGCCTGTGCGCATCAGGTGGAGCGCGGCCTGATAAGAGGCGCAACCCCCGACGATCACCGGGATTTCGAACTCCCGGATAAACCGCTTCAAGTTGAGCGGCTCCACCGTCTTGGAAACATGCTCGGCGGACACCACCGTGCCCTGGACGACGAACAGGTCGAGCTCCGCTTCGACCAGGGCCTTGGCGTACTGCGCCGTGCGCTGTGGGGTCAATGAAGCGCAGGTCACCACCCCGGCCTCCTTGATCTCGCGTATGCGGGCGGTGATCAGCTCGGGCTTGATGGGCTCCAGGTAGATCTGTTGCATCCGCGCCGTGGCCTTGTCAGCGGCCAGTTGCGCGATCTCCTCGAAGTAAGGCTCGGGGTCGTCATAGCGGGTCCACAAGCCCTCCAGGTTGAGCACGCCCACGCCGCCGAGCAGTCCGATCTGGATGGCCGTAGCCGGGCTCACCACCCCGTCCATGGCCGCTCCCATCAAGGGCAGCTCGAAACGAAAAGCGTCTATTTCCCACGAAATATCGACGTCCTCGGGGTCCCTGGTCCGCCTGCTCGGGACGATCGCTATGTCGTCGAACCCGTACGCCCGCCGCCCTGATTTGCCTTTGCCGATCTCGATTTCCACGATCCCTACCTCTCGTACGCCGTTGCGGCCCGGACTGGTACGCCTGCTGCGGAGGTCCGCGGGCCAGAAGGCCCTTCTCTTCCGACCTCTATGGGGACCAGTCTATTGGGCGAGGGTCGGGCGCCGTGATAACACAGGCCCGAGACCGGGGAACAGCAGATAACGGGGGACAAATAACGGGTCCGTTACCGGGTCCGTTACCGGATCCGTTACAGAGGCCGTTACAAGGGGCCGGTCAACCGCCCGGTGGCTGGCCGCTCCGGCCAGGAGAAGAGGAGGCTCAGGCGCGCGACAAGCCGACGGCCAAACGGCCGGGCCAGTCTGCGGCCAGCCTCTCGCTCTGGTTGAGCGGCCCGTCGGGCGGCGCCGGCTGGCCGGTAGAACGATCCGTCGACAGCAGATAAAGATCGGCGGCGGCGGGCTCGGCGGACACCCCGGGCGATGGGAACGCCGGCCGCAGCGAACCGTCGCCAGACGTGGCCGGCGCCGAAGAGCCCGGTGCGACCGGCGGGGCGGCGGGAGCAGGTGCGGCTGCAGCCGCTGGCGCGGTCGACTTAGGGTTAGGAGGCCCGCCGACCTTGAGCTTGGCCCGTTCGGTGACCGGGACTACAGGAGGAAGGGGACGGTCATCCCGGGCCGGCGGCGGCACGAGCGAACCCGAACAGCGCGTGCACGACTGACGATCGGGAGCGTTGACCACACCGCAGCGGGGACAGATCATGTCCCGCCAGGGTACCTTCCCGAGAGCCACGAGCGTCCTTCGGGTTGCGGCGTGGTCCGGGGGGCCAGAACGGCGCCGATGAGCTCAGTTAGCAACCGCCCTGTCGCCCCCCACACCACGTCGTCCTCGAGACGGAAAAACGGCACCGCACGGAACACAGTCCCTCCGTCATTTTCGGGCGCGGGCCAGAGCTCTTCGTGGTAGATGCCCTCCACCGCGAGCCCGGCCAAAGGCACCCAGAACACCTTCTCGACTTCGCCCGGGTCGAAGGCGAACGCCAAGCTCTCCGGCCCCACCGTGCGGAAGTAGCCGACGAAGCAGTGGACGAGGGCCGGGCTGCGGATCGTCGTGAGCGGGGTCAACTGGCCGATGACCTCGACGGCGCCGGCGTCGATGCCAATTTCCTCGTTGGTCTCCCGCAGAGCGGCGTGAAGGGGTGGTTCACCGGGCTGCAAGCGCCCCCCGGGAAAAGACACCTCGCCGCTGTGAGAGCGCAAATGCGCCGAGCGGCGGGTGAGCACGACGTTGGCTTCTCCGTCGTCCTCGAACAACAGGCAAAGCACGGCCGCCGGCCGGGCGTCCGCCCCGGCGGGCAGCTCGGCCGGGGTGACCGGCCTCCTGGCTGGCGCGGGCGCGCCCGCCTCCAGCGCCTCCGGGACAGCTATAAGGGCCTGGCGGACCTCGTCGACGGATATGGACCGGCGGCGGTCCTCAGGCAGGCGGGACCACGGCGGAGGGGCGCCGGCCAAGGTGCCCACCGGCCGCGGGATCCGGCCCCGGCAGCCATCCCCGAGCCCGCCGTTCAGACGACCGGCGACCAGGACGCAGGTTGGCTCCCCTGGCGCTCACCGGGCTCGTCGGATGCCTCCGCGTCGGTGCCAGAAGGAGCCACATCACCTTGGGCCACGAGGCCCTCGAGGAGCTGACGCAACCCACCTGTCTTCAGGTTGGCCATCACTCTCCCGGGGGTCACCTCGCCCCTCTCCCACTCCATCCAGGACTGCAAGAGCTTGCTCGGGTCCGGTTCCGGCAATTCCATCGGCGCCACACTAGCGCCGCGTCAGACCAGTCCTGCCGGCGGGGCTGTCTTGCCGGGGAAGTTTGGTCTTGCCGGGGAAGTTTGGCCTTGCCGGGGGAGTTTGGTCTTGTCGGGGGAACGACGTGCTCAGCAGGCCCGTGGGTCCCAGGGTTCCTGCTGGTCGCTGGCCGAGCTCGGGGTATAGCCACCGGGCGTTGGCACGGTGGTTGCCACTACCGGGGACTTCTTGGGAGTGGTGGACGGCGCGGTGCTGGACGATGCAGTGGAAGGGACCGTGCTGGCCGAAGTGGCGGGGTGCGGGAGCGTTGTCGTTACGTTCACGCTGGACCCCAGGTCGACCTGGATGGTGCCGGGCACGATGGAGGGGGTCACCTGCATCATCACGGCGCCGGACAGGTACTTCATCACGTCGAGGGCCAGAGCGACCTGGCCCGGGTGGTACAGCACCAACGTCTCCGAGGTATCGGCGGGCACGGTACCGGCGGACTCGCTCGTCACTTTCAGGCCATCGGTGGCCAGGGAGTGGCCGGCGTCGAGGGCGGCTTGGTAGCTACCGGTGATGCTGACCACGCCCACCGCCTTTGGCGCTGAAGGAGCGGGCAGCGCTTGGCTGTCCCACTTCTTGATGGCGTTGTTATCGGCCGGCTGCACCGGGAACAAAACGTCCCCGATACCGTAACCGTTGTAGTAATAGTCGTTTACCGGCGAGGTAGGTAGCGTCGATTCAGGGACGCCAGAAACGTCCAGGTCCCGGTACTGGATGACCAGGTTGAGCATCTGGCCTTTGAGGCCGGGGTCGACAGTTATCTGCGCCAGTACGGCGGAAATGAAATTGGCCGCCAATATTGGGTCGGTGAGGCCCTTTGCTTTTGCCGTTTGGGCCACGATCTTCATGAAGGTGTGAGTCCTGGCGATGCGGGCCAGATCGGACTCGGGGTCGTAGGGCCAGTCGTATTCGGGTTCGTTCGTGCCCTTGGGTTCGTACTGGAGATGCCGGGCGCGCACGAGGGCGAGAGCTTCGACGCCGTTCAAATGATGACAACCAGGAGTGCCGATGTAGAGCTGGGATTCGGTCGTCGAATACCGGGTCGGGAAAATACACGTTGATGCCGCCAAGGGCATTCACGCTGTTTATAAAACCGTTGAAATTGAGCTCGATGAAATGGTTGATCGGTATCCCGAGATCCTGCTGGATGGCGTTGACCAGGTTGTCCGGGCCGTCGGCCCCGTTGTTCAGGGCGGCGTCCATTTTCTGGTACGACCCGACGTCGCTGTTGGCGGGCATGGGCGAGAACAGGTCGCGAGGGACCGACAGTATTGAAGCCGTGCCCTGGGCCGGGTCCAGGTGGAGGATCATCATGATGTCGGCCAGGGTGCCCGAACCGATCGAAGTCCCATATTGCAATTGCTGCTGCGGCGTCAGGCCCTGGCGGGTCTGGTTGCCGATAAGGAGGATGTTCTCGGGCTTGAGGCCGTTGGCGTCGCCGACCGTGCTCTTGACTTTGCCCCCACCGACCGTCTCATTTTCGGGGGTGAGATGGGGACCTGACAGAGTTTTGACGCTCCCGATCTCGTGGCGCACGTAGCCGTAGGCCGCAGCCACGGCCACGATGAGGAGGAAGACGACGCCGTTGGCGGCGATGAGGATGCGCCGCGGCCAACGACGCCGCGGCCGAACTACTACCTTGGAGGGCTCCTTCGACGGAGGAACCGGGGCATCGGCTGAGGATTGGACGCGGTGCTTAGGGACCGTCTTCACATGAATCACCACAGCATAGGCTGCGCCTCAGGAAAATCTGCGCCGCCCGAGACCTGCTCAAGCAGGGCACGAGCTGCCTGTCCTCCCGAGGGCCAAGGGGCGGGGGATGGCGACACAGGCCCAGGCGATGGGCCGGGCAAGTGCCGGGCCCACCTGGGCCAGCCCGTCAAACGCAGCTCTTCGAGTGAGCGATGGGCGTGAGACGACCAGGTTGCATGGGACGGGCTACATCATCCCCATGCCGCCGTGGCCAGCGCCGGCGGGTGCAGGGGCTTCCTTTTTCTCAGGCTTGTCAGCCACAGTCGCTTCTGTAGTCAACAGCAGCGCCGCTACTGATGCCGCGTTTTGCAAGGCCGAACGGGTGACTTTGGCGGGGTCGATGACGCCTGCCTTGAGCAGGTCCTCGAACTCACCGGTCAAGGCGTTGAGGCCGACCCGGCCTTTTTCGCTCTCGACCCTCTGGACGACCACCGCGCCTTCGAGGCCGGCGTTGTTGGCGATCCAGCGCAGAGGTTCCTCGAGAGCCTTACTGACGATGGCGGCACCGGTGGCCTCGTCGCCCTCCAGCGTCTTGGCCAACTTGTTTACCGCGGTCCGGCTGCGCAACAGCGCCAACCCTCCGCCGGGCACTATGCCTTCCTCGATGGCGGCTTTAGTGGCCGAAACGGCGTCCTCGATGCGGTGCTTCTTTTCTTTCAGTTCGACCTCGGTGGCTGCGCCGACCCTGATAACGGCGACGCCGCCGGCCAACTTGGCCAACCGCTCTTGCAACTTCTCACGGTCCCAGTCGGAATCCGTGTCTTCGATCTCACGTTTGATCTGAGCAATGCGAGCCTTAACGTCGCTGCTGGAACCGGCTCCTTCGATGATCGTGGTGTTGTCCTTGTCCACCACCACCTTGCGGGCCCGGCCGAGGAGCTCGAGGTCGACGTTCTCCAGCTTGAGGCCCACCTCATCGGAGATGACCTGGCCTCCGGTGAGTATGGCGATGTCGGCCAGCATGGCCTTGCGGCGGTCGCCGAACCCCGGTGCCTTGACAGCGACGCTGGTGAAGGTGCCGCGGAGCTTGTTGACGATGAGAGTGGCCAGCGCTTCACCGTCCACGTCCTCGGCGATGATCAGCAACGGCTTGCCCACCTGAATGACGCGCTCGAGCACGGCGATGAGGTCGTGCGCCGAGCTGATCTTCGAGTTGGCCACCAGGATGTACGGGTCCTCGAGGACAGCCTCCTGGCGGTCCGGGTCGGTCACGAAATAAGGCGAGATGTAACCCTTGTCGAACTGCATGCCTTCTGTGAACTCGAGCTCGACACCGAAGGTGTTCGACTCCTCGACAGTCACCACGCCGTCCTTGCCGACCTTGTCGATGGCGTCCGAGATGACCTCGCCTATCGAAGGATCGGCCGCTGAAATGGACGCCACCTGAGCGATCTCGGCCTTGTCGTCGACGTCCTTGGCCAGTGAACGGATGGCTTCGACCGAGGCCGCAACGGCCCGCTCGATGCCCCGCTTCAGCGCCACCGGGTTGGCCCCGGCGGCTACGTTACGCATCCCCTCACGGACCAGCGCCTGCGCCAGGACCGTGGCCGTGGTCGTGCCGTCGCCGGCAATGTCGTTGGTCTTGGTCGCCACCTCCTTGACGAGCTGAGCTCCCATGTTCTCGAAGTGGTCCTCGAGCTCTATCTCCTTGGCGATGGTCACCCCGTCATTGGTTATGGTCGGGGCGCCCCAACGTTTGGCGATGACGACGTTGCGCCCCTTGGGGCCCAGCGTTACCTTGACCACGTCCGCCAGCTTGTTGACGCCGGTCTCGAGGCCTTTGCGGGCCGTCTCGTCGAACTGGAGCTGCTTCGCCACTACTTCTTCACCTTGGCCAGTACGTCGCGGCTGGACAGCACGAGCAGGTCCTCACCGTCGATGGTGACTTCGGTCCCGCCGTACTTCGAATACAGGACGGTGTCTCCCACCTTGATGTCCAGGGGGACCAGGTCGCCGGTATTGTCGGCCCGGCGCCCGGGCCCGACGGCCAGGACCTCTCCCTGCTGGGGCTTCTCTTTGGCGGTATCGGGGATAACCAGGCCCGACGCCGTCCTTTCTTCCGCTTCGTTAGGGCGTACAACGATTCGATCGTCGAGTGGCTGCAAGGTCATGATGTGGTCGCCTCCGTTGGCAAATGTCGAAATCGGGTGCTCGGTTAGCACTCTCACCGGACGAGTGCTAAAGATACAGGCCCCTGGGCGCTAACACAAAACCTTCTTGATCGACGGCTACAGCCCGGTGGTGACTTCTCGCGTTTTGGGCCACGGAGCAATGGGTATGGTCCCTATGCGGCTCTGGAGCCAGACGGCGCTCGGGCCGTTCAGTTTTGTTGCGGCCAGGGGGCCGTCTGAGACCTTTGAGGTAAGCAGTTGCCCCATCCCACACCCCGAGCCCAGCTGCAGGTTTGGTGGCCAGGGCCAGCGCGGACCGAACTTCCCGACGACAATGCCAGCGACAAAAGTGGCCGCCTCGCCTGGCGGGTTGAGGCGGCGTGCAAGTACTTGCCCACAGAGCTGTTCTTCCCGATCGGCCATGGGCCCCGCGCCCAGGCGCAGACCAACGTGGCCAAAGCGGTGTGCGACGCTTGCTCGGTGCGCGCTCAGTGCCTCGATTATGCGCTGGCCGCCAACGCTCAATATGGCGTGTTCGGAGGGATGTCCGAAGAGGAGCGGCGGGAGGTGCGCCGACGGGTGGGCCACGGCTACGAGCTGGCGGCGGGGGGCCTGGAAGAGTCGGCCTGAACTCCGGTCTCGCGACTGGGCCTAGTTCGAGGCCGGCTCCGCCAGGGCCCGCCTGAAGAAATCGACCTGCGTGAGCAAGAGGTTTTCGGCCACGTCCTCCCTGGTGGCGACGTGCGTCACGGCCGGGAGGGGCAGGACCGAATGGGGCCGGCCGGCAGCCAGCAACGCGCCGGACAACGACAGGGTATGGACAGCGAAGACGTTGTCATCTACCAGACCGTGCACCAGTAGGAGCGGCCTCGAGAGATTGGCGGCCAACGGCAGTAAGGAGTTGCGCTCGTATACGGCGGGATCGTCCTGGGGCCGGCCCAGGAAGCGCTCCGTGTAGTAGGTGTCGTACCAGCGCCAATCGGTGACCGGCGCGCCGGCTACGGCGGCGTGGAAAACGTCGGGGCGGGCGAGAACGGCCAGGGCGGACAGGAAACCGCCAAACGACCACCCCCGCATCCCCACCCGGGTCAGGTCCAGCTCCGGGAAGGCTGCCGCCGCCGCATAGAGCGCCTCGACCTGGTCCTCGAGCGGGCGCATGGCCAGGTCCCGGTAGACCTCGCGCTCGAAGGCGGGGCCCCGCCCGGGGGTGCCCCGCCCGTCGGCCACCACGACGGCAAAACCCTGGTCCGCCAGCCACTGCACCTCGAGCCACAGGTTCTGCGACTGCATCACCATTTGCGCCCCGGGCCCGCCGTAGGGCGCCATGATCACCGGCAGCTTGCCGCCGGCGTGCCCGGCCGGGAAGACGACGCCAGCGCGCAGCTTGTGACGGCCCAGTTCCAGGAAATTTACGGCCGGGTCGACCACTGGTGCCTCGGCTTTGCTGGACAGGAGCCGTGGCTCCGAGCCGTCCACTGACACAGTGGCCCGCGGCCCAGGCCAGGACATGCTGCGGGACACCACGACTTTGACGGGGCCGTCACCGGTGGCGTTAGAGACCCCGCCGGCCTCGGTCAGCTTCTCGAGCCCGCCCGGCCTCGACCACGACCACGCTTCCACCACCGACGGGTCGTCGGACGCGGTGAAGATGACCGACTGGCCGGAGCTGGTCACGTCCCGGACCTGCAGGCCGGGCGGTGTAATGAGCTCATCGCCCACCTGCAGCCGCCACGTCGCGCCGTCGGACACGGCCCACAACAGCTCCTCGCCGTCCAGCCAGGCCGGCACTCCACCCGGCCAGTCCACCCAGGCGGCGTCGCTGACCTCGAGGAGGGTGGAAGTGGGGGCGTTTGCCCAGTCCCCATTCCCGTCATTGGCCCCACCCCCGTCCTCAGGGACATCGACGGCGAGCACGGCAGCCGCCTTGTGGTCGCGCTGCTCCACCAACAGCAAAGGCAGCCCCCAACGGCTCCAGTGCACGGCCACCAGGTACGGGAACCTCGAGCTGTCCCAGGTGACCGGGCCGCGCCGGCCTCCTGTCGCGGACACCTCCATGTACCAGAGGCTGACCAACGCGTCTGCGGTACCGGCGGCCGGGTAACGGTGCGGCCGGGGCGGGCTGGCCGGCTGAGAGGGGTCAGCCGTCCACCAGGTCCCGACCGGGCCGTTGTCGGCTCGAGCGGCCAATAACGACCGGCCGTCCGGGGACCACCAGAACCCGCGCGACCTGGCCATCTCCTCGGCGGCAAGGAACTCGGCCGCACCCCAGGTGATCGCACCGGGACCGTCTGGTCCCTCCTCTCCGGCCAGCATGAAGTGGGGCTGGCCGCCGGTAGTCGGGACCACATGTAGGCACGGCCCCGAGAGAAAGGCCACGTTTTCTCCCGTCGGGTCAGGGCGCGGGTCGACCACACCGTTCGGGGCGGGCAGCTCGACCGGACCTGCCGCGTCGTCGCCTGGTTCAAGAGCCACCCACCACAGCCGACCGCTGAGGGCAAAGGCGGCGTACCGAACGGCATCGTCGCACGCGTACGCCGTTATCCCCCCCGCCAGTTCGCGACTGCGCTCCCGGCGGGCTCGTTCTTCGTCGGGCAGATTTTCCTCGCCACCGCCCAGCGTCTGACTGGCGCTCGCCACCTCCCGCTCTGAACCGGTGGTCACGTCGTAGACCCACAGCGACGTGCCCGGGTCGTCCCCGGCCGGGGAGCGCAGGAAGACCACCCGCTGACCGTCCGGTGAGACGGTGAAATTACGGGGCGCCCCCAGAGAAAACCGCCGGGTGCGGGCCTGCTGGCGGGGGAACGAGGTGACCGGCCCAACCCCGGGCCGTTCTGTGGCTGGCGTCATACCAGCGGGAGCCGGAGATTGGGGTCAACCGGGGCGTCCAGAGGGGTAGGCCCATCAGTTCGGAGGCGGTAGCACGCGGCGGCGCCGATCATGGCGGCGTTGTCGGTGCACATCGCCCGCGACGGTATGAAGGCGGCGTAGCCATTGTCCACGCACACCCGAGCCACCCGTTCCCGGAGCGCCGTGTTGGCCGCCACCCCGCCGCCAATACAGATGGCTTTTGCTCCCACCTCAGCCGCTGCCTTTTTTGTTTTAGCCACGAGCACGTCTACCACCGCTTCCTGGAAACTGGCCGCAACATCAGCCAAAGGAGCCTCGGGGTTGGCCCTCATATAGCGGATAACCGAGGTTTTCAGCCCGGAGAAGGAAAAATCGAACCCATCATTGGCCAGGCCCCGGGGAAATGCAATTGCGTCGGCCTTCCCCTCGCCGGCAATCCGCTCGATAGCGGGCCGCCGGGGTACCCGAGGCCCAGAAAACGGGCCACTTTGTCGAATGCCTCCCCGGCGGCGTCGTCCACGGTCTGGCCCAGCAAGCGGTACTCCACGTCGGCGCCGGCGCTCGGCCTGTCCCCGTTATCGGGACTATGAGCCGGCTGCATGCAAATGAGCATGGTGTGGCCGCCCGAGACGAGCAGCACCACCGTTGGCAAGCAAAGCGTTGGATCTTCAAGGAAGGCCGCGTGGAGGTGGCCCTCCATGTGGTTTACACCCACGAACGGCAGGCCCCACGACCAGGCGTACGCCTTTGCCGCGCTCACTCCGACGAGCAACGAACCAACCAGGCCCGGCCCTATTGTCGCCGCCACCGCGGATAGTTCCTCGGGCGCCGTGCCGGCGCGCGACATCGCCTCGGCCACCACCGGGCCGACCAGCTCGAGGTGCGCCCGGCTGGCAATTTCGGGGACTACACCACCAAAAATGGCGTGGATATCGGTCTGGCTACTGACCACGGACGAAAGGACCCGGGTGCCGTCTTCGACAACAGCGGCGGCGGTTTCGTCGCACGACGTCTCTATGGCCAGGACCTTCACTGCCGTTCGTCGAGCGCCTTCAGCCGCGCCTGGACCTCCGGCGAAAGGAGCTCGTGGAGCCACATTATGTAGGCGTCCTCGCCCGTTTCGGGGTAGTAGTTCTTCCGAACTCCGGCCACCACAAAGCCGAACTTCCGGTACAGGTTCTGGGCCGCGATGTTACCCATCCGTACTTCGAGGGTCATCGCCGCGCACTGGCGCCGCGCCCCCTCCCGGGCCAACTCCGCCAGCAGGTGGGCCCCGAGGCCCTGGCGACGGACGGTGGGTGCGATGGCGATATTGGTCACGTGCGCCTCGTCCGCGGCGAACATGAGGCCGCCATAGCCGGCCACTTTCCCGTCCACCTTGAGCACCAGGTAGGAACGAGCGTCGCCCTGAGCCAGCTCGCTGGTGAACACGCCGAGCGACCAGGGCTTTGGGTGAGCCCGACGTTCGATGCGCATGACCGCAGGCAAGTGGCGCCGGCGCATCGGCTCGGTCACGATATGACGGCCGCCCACCTGGGGCGTACCTGCTTTCATGGAGCCAGCTTGGGCTCTGTCGACGGGGAAGCGGCGGCCCGCCCGTCAGGCAAGGCATCAGCGAACCCGTGGGCGGCTGGCCCCTGGGCCGGACCGGGGTGCTGACCGGCATGGCCAGCAGTCTCAGCAGTGGTCCGGCCCCCAACCTGGTCCCAGCCGATGCGGACGTCCGCCTGCCTCAGGTAGAGCGGCGCCGGCAACTCGTCCGGCGGGCCGGGGGCTCTGCCGGCCAGCCTCAGGGCTCCCAGCTCGGCCACGGCCAAAGCCGAGGGCCACATCTCGCCTTCGTCCCCGATGACCGCACCCGTGTTCAACAGCACCTCCTTGTAACGCGATGCGCCGTCCCCGACCGCCAGCGCACTGCCGTCGAGCTCGGCCAGCTCGGCGGCCAACGTTTCCGGGCTGGCGACCGCCGGAGGCCGCAGCTCTCGCAGAGACGCACCGTCAGCGTGGTACAGCGCCCAGTAGACCTCCCCCCGCCGGGCGTCCACCACGGGAACGAGCAGGCCGGTGCGGCGCCGGTGCCTGTGAGCCAGGGCCTCGAGGCTGGTCACCCCGGCGGCCGGGACCCGGCACGCGGCGGCAATAGCTCGAGCCGTCGCCAGCCCGACCCGGAGCCCGGTGAACAGTCCTGGCCCTCGGTCCACGGCCACCCCTGTCAGGTCCGCTACCGCCCACCCCGCCTCCCGGCACAGCTCGTCGATAGCCGGCATCAGGACCTCGGCGTGGCGCTGGCGCCCCACCAGCATGAACGACGCCACGGGCCCGCCGTCGTCCCACAACGCGCACCCCACGCTGGGTGTGGCTGTTTCGATGGCCAGGATCTTCAATGGGGCTGGTCCGTTGCGGTCTTGGCCGTGGCCGTCTCGGCCGTGGCCGTCTCGGCCGTGGCGGTCTCGGCCGTGGCCGTCTCGGCCGTGGCGGTCTCGGCCGTGGCCGTCTCGGCCGTGGCGGTCTCGGCCGTGGCGGTCTTGGCCGTGGCCGCCTTGGAGGAGCGGCCGTCGGTGGGGAGCCCGCTCGTTGAGTTTTGGCCCGCCCACGCTAAGGACAGTTCGGCCAAGCGGCCCTGCCAGCTCGGCCCGAAGGCCCGGAACTGGAGCCGGCGCCCGTGGGCCGGCGTAGGCGCAGAGTTGGTGCGCTGCTCGGCGGTGGCGGCACTGTCGTCCGGCCCGGGGTCGTAAGTACCCGAGTCAGATGTGCCCGAGTCGTAAGTAATGGCCACGTGAAGCCAGTCCGGGGCCAGGGCGGGCGCGGCGATGTCTCCCCACTCGATAACGGCCGCCGCGCCGTCCTCCAGGAGCTCCGGGAGAGCGAGGTCGATGACCTCCTGGAGGTGTTCAAGGCGCCAGACATCAGCGTGCAGGAGTTCCCAGCCGGCCGCCGTTTTGTAACTGTGGACCAACACGAACGTGGGGCTGGTGACCGGCTCGCCCACGCCCAGTGCCGCAGCCAGGCCTTGCGTGAGGGTGGTCTTGCCAGCGCCAAGTTCACCGCCCAGGAGCACCGTGTCCCCGGGGCGCAGAAAGCGGGCCAGCGCCGCGCCGATGCGCTTCGTATCGTCTGGGGTGGCGGTGCGGACGACGACCGTACCCGTTGGGCCGGGCTCGTCCGTGAAGACCTGTGGCGGCGTGGCGCCGGCGTCGCTAGGAGTCGCGCTGTCGTGAACCATTGGTCTTCGAAAGTTCGCTAAACGGCGGGCTGGGCCCCGGAGGTGGTGTGGCCCGGCTGACCCGGCTGGCCCAGAGGGAGCCCCTGCGCCCTGGGCGACGGGGTGGTGTGCAGAGCCTCTTTCGCTCGCACCAGGTCGGCTCTCATCTGGGCCACCACTGTCCCCCCGCCCCGCAGGGCGGCCGAGGGATGGAACGTCGGTACCAGGTAGCCGGACCGGTAGGGGTAGGTGCGGCCGCGCAGGCGGCTGATGCCTTCGGTCGAACCGAGCAGCAGCTTGGTGGCGAAGTTGCCCAGCGTCACCACCACTCTTGGGTTGATGAGCTCGAGCTGTTTGTCGAGGTAGGGCCAGCAGGTCTCGATCTCGTCGGGGAGGGGGTCGCGATTGCCGGGCGGACGGCACTTGATGGTATTGGCGATATAGAGGTCATCCCGAGTGAGGCCCATCTCCTCCAGGACCAGGCGGTCCAGGAGCTGGCCCGACCGGCCCACGAAGGGCAAGCCCTGGCGGTCCTCCTGCTCACCGGGGCCCTCGCCGACGAACATGAGGTCGGCCATCGGGTTCCCCATCCCGAACACGACGTTCGTCCGGGTGGCCGCCAGGCGGCAGCGCGTGCAGGTGGACGCTTCCTCTGCGACCAGGGACAGCTCGGCGACTGCGGCCCGCTCTTGGCCTTCGCCCACACGTCGAGGCTAGCTCACACGCCCTCAGACGTCGGCCAGGGCCACGGCGTCGAGTATCCCGGGAGCGCCGCCGAGCTCGGTCACCACCTGCTGAGGGACGGGTTCGTCGAGCGAGATGACCATGATGGCGGTGCGCCCGTCTGCGGAGCGACCGAGGTGCAGGTCGACGATGTTGATACCGGCCCTGGCCAGGGCCGAGCTGACCAGGGCGACCATACCGACCCGGTTGTCGTTGCGGACCACGAACAGGTAGGGGGCGAAGGGCAGTTCGATCTCGTGCTCGTCGAGCAGGACGATCCTCGGCTCGGCGCCGGCGAACAGCGTGCCCCCGATGGCCCTCCCGCCACCCCGGATGCTGACCAGGTTGACGTACTCGTGGGAGGCGCTGGCTGTGGTAGTTCGCACTTCGAGCCCGCGTTCGACAGCCAGCTGGGGCGCGTTCACGTAAGAAACGGGCTCCTCGGTGGCCACCGTGAGAAGCCCTTTCTGCGCCGCCAAGGTGAGGAGGCGGGTGTCGTGGTCCGCCAGGGCGCCCTGGTACCCGATCTCCAGGGCGGACGGAAGTTCGCGAGCGAGGGCGGCAAAGAGCCGGCCCAGCCGTTCAGCCAAGGGCACGAACGGCCGGATGACCTCGTCCGCTTCCGTAGCCGGCAGGTTGACGGCGAACGGGACGAGGTCGCCATCGAGGGCCAGCACGACCTGCTCGGCTATAGCGAGGCCGGCCTTGTCCTGCGCCTCGCGGGTGCTGGCGCCGAGGTGGGGAGTAACCACCACCTGGTCCAGTTCGAGCAGCGGCGACGGGCCCGGAGGCTCGGTGGCGAAAACGTCGAGGGCGGCGCCGGCAATCCAGCCAAGCGAGATGGCTTTGGCCAGCGCCGCCTCGTCGACGATCCCGCCCCGGGCGGCGTTGACGAGCCGGAGGCTGGGTTTGGCGTTGGCCAAGAGTTCCTCTCCGATGAGGCCGGCCGTCTCGGCGGTCTTCGGGATGTGGATGGTGAGGAAATCAGCTTGGCGGACCAGGTCGTCGAGAGTTACCAGTTCGGCCCCCATCGCTCGCGCCCGCTCGGGGGCCAGGTAGGGGTCATAAGCAACGAGGCGCATCCCGAAGGCCAGCGCCCGCTGCGCCACCAACGCTCCGACCCGGCCGAGCCCGACGATCCCGAGGGTTTTGCCGTGCAACTCGACTCCTTCCCAACGAGACCGTTCCCAGCGGCCCGCTTTCAAAGCGGCGTGGGCCTGAGGGATGTTGCGGGCCTGGGCGAGCAGGAGGGCGAAGGTGTGCTCGGCGGCGGACAGGATGTTCGACTGCGGAGCGTTCACGACGATGACACCCCGGCGCGTGGCGGCCGGCGACGTCCACGTTGTCGAGGCCGATCCCGGCCCTGCCCACCACTTGCAAATGGCGGCCCGCGGCCAGCACCTCGTCGGTTACGCGGGTGGCCGAGCGGATTATGAGAGCCGACGCGCCATCGACGGCCTGGAGGAGGTCCCCGGGCGACAGGCCCAGCCGGACGTCGACATAATGGCCCGCCTCAGCGAGGAGGTCGAGGCCGGGCTGGGCGATTTCTTCGGTTACCAGGACGCGGGCCATGGCGGCCATGGTCCCACGAAAGGGTTAGGCGGTCCAGTGACTTGGACGGACTTGGACGGCCGTCGCCTCCTCAGGCCACCGCATCAGTGGCGCCGGGTGGGCCGGGTTATGGAGGTGCAGGGGCGGGACCTGTGGGGCAAACTGGCTTCATGCCTGACACCGAGCCCCAGATCACCATCCCCGCCGGCATGTTGCCCGCGACGGCCGGTTCGGGAGCGGACCGTCCAAGGTGCGTACCGTCGACTCGCTCGTTGCCGCGGCCCGGGGGCCACTCGGCACGAGCCACCGTCAACGGCCCGTCAAGTCCATCGTCGGCCGGCTCCGTTCAGGCCTGAGCGAGTTGTTCAAGCTCCCTGACGGTTACGAGGTGGCCCTCGGCAACGGGGGCACCACCGCGTTCTGGGACATCGCCACTTTCTGCCTTGTCGAACAACACAGCCAGCACCTGTCATTTGGCGAGTTCTCGTCGAAGTTCGCCGCCGCAGTCAAGGCGGCGCCGTGGCTGTCTGCCCCTGAGGTGGTCGAGAGCGCCGTTGGGACTCACCCGTCGGCCGAGAGCCGGGCCGGGACCGACCTTTACGCCCTTACGCACAACGAGACCTCGACCGGGGTGATGATGGAAGTGCGGCGGCCCGACGGTGCGGACCCGGGCGCACTGGTGGCCGTGGACGCCACCTCAGGCGGCTGCTGGCCTGCGGGTCGAGGCGTCGCAGTTCGACGTCTACTATTTCGCCCCGCAAAAGGGCTTCGCGTCAGACGGCGGGCTCTGGTTGGCCCTTCTCTCGCCCGCGGCGGTAGCCCGGGTCGAACGCATAAGAGAGTCGGGCCGGTTCGTGCCGGCGTTCCTGGACCTGTCGATTGCCATCGAGAACAGCCGGCTGGACCAGACGTACAACACACCCGCGATAGCCACATTGCTACTCGCCGTCGAACAACTCGAATGGATATTGGGGAACGGCGGTATGGAGTTTTCGGCCGGCCGGTGCGACCGCTCGGCCGAGATCCTCTACGGTTGGGCCGAGTCGACCGCCTACGCCGTCCCGTTCGTAGCCAAGCCGGACGAACGCTCCCACGTCGTAGGGACCATCGATTTCGAGGAGACGGTCGATGCCGCGCAGGTGGCCAAGGTGCTGCGGGCGAACGGCATCGTCGACACCGAGCCTTACCGGAAGCTCGGGCGGAACCAGCTACGTATAGCGATGTTCCCGGCCATCGAGCCCGATGACATCAGGGCCCTGACCGCCTGCATCGATTACGTGGTCAGCGCCCTATCGTAACGGCTGGCTGAAGAGCGGGGAGCGGTTTCGTAACCGTACAAAAATGCACCCGACCCCGCCTCGAAATAGCCCGCCGGGTAAAGGTTTTAATCGCTCGGGGCCCGGCGGCCCGGAAATAACGCCTCAGGTATAAATCCGGGGCAGGCGGGGAGAAAGGGCACAGGTCACTTCGTAGGCGATGGTGCCGAGACGGCCGGCCCACTCCCATGCCGTTATTTCTTCGTTGCCCTGGCGCCCGATAAATACGACCTCATCCCCCGCTCTCACATCGGCTCCCGGCCCGCAATCGACCAGCACCTGGTCCATGGTGACGGTCCCGGCCAGAGGACGGCGCCGGCCTCCCAATCAGGACCTCGCCCCCCACCTCGGACAGACGGCGGGGTACGCCATCGGCGTACCCGAGCGGCACAGTGGCCACAACGGAGGCCTCGGGGAGGCAATAACGAAGCCCGTAGGAGACAGCCTCGCCGGCCGCCACCTCCTTTACGTACGAGACCCTGGCCCGGAGAGATAACGCCGGCGTCAGAGCGCGCACGCTTGGCTCGTCCTCCAGAGGCGGCGCCGGCGCCAGCCCGTACACGGCAATGCCCGGCCTCACCATCTGGTAGCGGGAACGAGGATGAGCCAGGGCGCCGGCCGAATTGGCCGCGTGCAGCAGTGGAGGCCGAATGCCGTCAGCCGTTAACGTCGCCACTACCCGTTCGAAGCGCGCCAGCTGTTGCCTGGTGAACGAGCGGCCTGGTTCGTCGGCCACGGCGAAGTGGGTGAACAGGCCCTCGAGGTTGAGTCGTGGGTGGGCGGCAACGGCACGGGCCAGCTCGACGGCACCCTCGGGGCTGGCCCCGACACGGTGCATCCCGGTATCGACCTTGACGTGGACCGGGAAGGGAGCCAAACGGCCAGCACCTCGGGAACTGAGCCCTCGAGAACTGAAAGGACCGGCCCACTCCAGGGCCTGCAGCAACGAGGTCAGCCCGCCTTCGGTGTAAATGGCCGGCGTCAGCCTGTCCTCTACCACCAGTTGCATGGCCTCTCCTGGCGGCTCGGAGAGGATGAGGACGGGGACGTCTATACCCGCTTCGCGCAGCTGGCGCCCCTCCTCGGCCAGCGCCACGCCCAGGTGGGTGGCCCCGCCAGCCACGGCCGCAGACGCCACCGGGACGGCACCGTGCCCATAGCCGTCGGCCTTCACCACTGCGCAGACGACCGCTGGAGCCACTGCTCTTCTGATCTGCTCTACGTTGGCCGTCACCGCGGCCAGGTCCACCTCCACCCAGGCCGGCCTGAGCCACCCGGTGACGCGGACCGAGCTCTCCGGGTGCCGGGCCCCAGCAATGTGCTTATTGGCGGCACCGTTTCCGCCGGTTTGCCCGTTGCCCCCGGGGCTATGGACCTCCTCGGCCGTTCCGAACAAGGAGCCACGGTCGAAGGAGCCAGCGTCGAAGGAGCCAGGCGGAGTGCGCCCAACCGCCACTGCGCTCGTGTACGTCGGCCCTTGCCGCGTCATTTCGTGAGGCTCCTGGACAGCCAGCCGGCCACCAGGTCGGGGAGGTCCCCAGCCACCAGGCCTTCCGCGTACCCGTCACCCGCGGCCCGGCCATGGACGTGAGCGCCCAGCGCGGCGGCCTCGAAGGCCGGCACCCCCCTGGCGATGAAGGCACCGATGACGCCCGAGAGCACGTCGCCGGTCCCGGCGGTGGCCAGCCGGGAGTCGCCTGCGGCACTGATCAAGACCGGGCTGGCCTGCGTACCCTTGACGCCCGGAGGCGATGCGATCACCGTCGTCGAGCCCTTCAGCAGCACGATGGCGCCGCTTCGGCTGGCCGCCTCCCTGACTGAGGCAACCCGGTCGGCGCCGGGAGGCTGGCCGGCCAGCCGGGTGAGCTCGCCGGCATGAGGCGTAATGACCGTCGGAAGTGAACGCCTGGCCACGATGTCGCGCAACGCCTCCAGGGTGCCGATGGCGTTCAACCCGTCGGCGTCAATTACAACCGGGACAGGCGCGGCGGCCACCAGGGCGCCGACCTCGCCTCCGGGTAACCCGGGCTCGCCCCCTGCCGAAGCAGTGGGCCCCAGGCCCGGGCCGACAACCAGTGCTTTGACCCGCGACAGGTCTTCGAGCACCTGGCCGTGCCATCCCGACGCCGGCACGGGCAGGTGCACCACCTCGCTGGGCGGCAACACGGTGGGCGCCACACCGGGCATCGACAACCGGACGTAGCCGGCGCCGGCACGGAGAGCGGCCCGGCTGACGAACCATGGGGCACCCGTCATCCCCGGTGACCCGGCCACTACCTGTACGGCGGTCATCCACTTGTGGGCCTCGTGAGGCCGGCGCGGGAGCATAGACCTGACGTCGCCGTCCTCGACCAGCCAACAAGTTGCCGTGGCGTCGACCAGTGGCCCGAGCCCGATGTCGGCCACTTCGATGTCGCCGGCCAGCGTGGGACCGGCCGCCAGCAACAGGCCCGGCTTAAACGAGGCGAACGTGATCGTAGCTACAGCGGAAAGCGCCCCGCCTCCGTTGAGCACCTCACCGGTCAAGCCCGACAGGCCCGAAGGGATATCGACGGCCAGGACGGGCGCCCGGCCAGGTTGCGGAGGAGAATAGGGCCGTTCCAGGCCGGTGCCGTAGGCGGCGTCGATCACCAGATCAGACGGCGGCAACGCCGAACCCCCGCTCAGGTCGGCGGCTTCGAGCACGTTGACCTGGGCTCCGTTGCCGGCTAGCAACTTGGCCGCCAACCGACCGTCAGCGCCGTTATTGCCCTTGCCGGCCACGACCGTTACCTTCTTGCCGTAGGTGCCGTTGAGCAGGCGAGCGGCGCGGCGAGCCACAGCCGCCCCGGCCCGGCCGACGAGGACGTCGACCGGCTCCTGCGCCTGCCGGTCTACGCCGGCCATCTCCGCAGGGGTCAGGACGGGGATCACGCCAGCGCCACCACCACGGCGGCGGCCGTACTGGACGTGTGCGTCAAAGAGACCATCCACGAGCGCACCTGGCGTTCAGAGGCCAGCCGGGCGGCGTCGCCGGAGAGCACGAGGTGAGGCAGGCCGCTCGGCTCCCTCTGTACCTCCACGTCTCCGAAGGCGAAGGCACCCAGACCTACGCCGAGAGCTTTCATGGCCGCCTCCTTAGCGGCAAAGCGCGCCGCCAGGGACGGTGCCGGGTTGGCCAACGTGCCCGCATAAGCCCGCTCGCCAAGGGTAAAGAGCCGCTCCGCCAGTTTCGGGCGGCGGGCGAGGACGGTAGCAAAGCGGGCCACGTCGACCAGGTCGATGCCCAGCCCGACCAGGGCGGCGCCGCCTTCGTTGGATCCCGTGCCGAGGGGCCCCGAGCTAATTAGCCGGCTCCGAGGCTTCGGGTGCGGTGGCCCAATGCTGGGCCAGCACCGCTACCGGCTCTGTCAATAACTCGATTATCGGGACTTGCCCGAGCACGGCCTCGTCGAAACGAGGCTCGCTCTCAGTCACCGCGTCAACCAGCGCTCGGTACCGTCCCTGGTACGAGCCCAATACGGCCTTGGCCGTGCCCGGGTCGAGTTTCGGTACGAACCGGGTGTGGAGGAGGGTGATGCCGGTGACCTGGCCGTCCTTCACTTCCGGGACCATCACACCCGTTCGGCCATCGTGGAGCCCTTTGAACACGGTGACTTCCCTTTTGTCAGCGGCCCGGTGCTTCGTGCCCCGAAGGCGGTTGTCCGTAGCCGTGCGGGACGGGATGGAACGAGCAATCCCGCCCTGGTCGACGACGCTTACGGTCGCATCTTCCAGGCTGGCCGGGGCGCCAGGCGCGGTCGGTAGGGCGACCTGGTAGCGGGTGTACCCGAGGACGTCTTCGATCGCCGGCCCGAGGGCGGCCAGCGTGCGCAGGGCGCGGTAGCCGAGCGCCTCCACGGAGGCTCCGGCCCGGAGCGTCTCCGCCACCAGCCGGGCGCTGAGGAGCGCTTCCTCGCTCCTCGAGATGCCCACCGTCACCGTCTTGGCCTGATGTTTGATGGCGTCTATGGGCCGCGTGAGCTCGTCAATAGCGGCGCCCAGAGCCACAACGAGGTCGCCGGCAATGGCACTGGGGACGCCTACTTTCCCCATCTCGGCTTCATAGCTGTCAACGGGCTGCGCCCCGGTCGCATAACGAAGGAGCGACGTAAGCCGAGCGGCAGTGGACGCATTGAGGTGGCCGTCGTAGGCGCCAGAACGCAGGCCGGCCAGGGCCGGCGCCATGACCCGTTGGAGCGCCGGCGCCAAATCGTTGAGGTCAGGACCTCCGACGGTGTCACTCGTGGCGCTCTCGATCAGCGACCGGGCCTCTCGCAGCGGGAGGGCCTGGGCGTCGATGGCCAGCGCCGCCTCGTAACCGAACAGGTGGCCGGTCATGGCGGCGAGGACAAATGCGAGTTCGGGATGGCTCCGTGGGACGCCGAGGACGTCGACGCCGGAATTGAACAGTTCCTCGTTACCCTCGGCGGCGACTACAACCGGTGCGGCTTTGTGGGCCCGGAATATGTCAATTTCCTTGGCGATGTCCCGGGCGTTGGGACCGGACACGCTGGGGGCACATACGAGCACCATGGGTTCGGCCGATAAGTCGATGTGTTTTTTGTCCTCGATCGAATCGAGCGCTATGGCCTTGTAGCACAGCTCCGAAAGCTTGATCCTCACTTCGGCCGCAGCAATGTGGTCGGGGCCGCTCCCCACTACCGCCCACGAGCGCCGGGGCGGGGCCACCGCTCCGGCCACCCTGGCAATTTCTGGCCGGTTAGCAAGGACTTTTTCCATTAGAGAGGGAAGATCCCGAAGCGCCACCAGGACTTCGTCCGCCCGGGCCGGGCTACTACCGCCGGCGGCGGACGCCAGCCCGAGGGCCAGTAAATGCCCCGCCGTTACCTGCGAATAAAAGGCTTTAGTGGAAGCCACGCTCATCTCGACGTCGCGCCCATCCGAGGTGTAGAGGACGCCGTGGGCTTTTTGGACGAGGTCGCTGTTGCGCCGGTTGACAATGGCCACCACGTGAGCGCCCCTGGCCCGCAAAAGGTCGACGGTGCGGTTGGTGTCCGTGGTCGTCCCTGATTGGCTGATCGCCACTACCAGGGCCCCGGACATGTCGTCGGGAAGCCCCGAACCGGTCGGCCCCCAGCCGGAAACCTCTGTCGCCGGCAGCGCCACGACGCTCACTTGAGGTAGGGACCTCGTAATAGCTGAGGCGACGGCCTGCCCGGCTACCGCCGCCGTGCCTTGCCCGATGACCACGATGCTGTGGACACGGCCGGCCGAGAGAGCCTGGCGGACGGCGGCGGGTATGACGTCTTCCCCCAAGCGGACAAAAAGCAGGCCATTTTCCCCGGTAGCTATTTTCCCGCGCAAGGTCTTGCGCACCGATACGGGCGATTCGGAAATCTCCTTCAGCAGGAAATGCCTGAAGCCGTGGCGGTCCACATCTCGCGTCGTTATTTCCGCCTCCATCACTTCGGCGGGGTCAACCGGGAGCGGGGTGCCGTCGTAGCGGCAGCGGGAAATCCCGTCCAGAGTTCCTGCACCGGTCAGGGAGCACGTCACCAGCTGACCGCCCTTTTCGCCGTCCATGCGCAAATAGCGGTTGGTCTCCTCGACCAGCCCGTAAGGCTCGCTGGCGACTACAAAGGCGTCTTCTGCCAGTCCGATATTGAGGCTTTGGCCGCTGCCGCGAAGAGCCAGGAAAAGCTGGCCCGGCGCAGTGGCCGAATTGGCGGCAATACCGACAGACCCGTCGAAACGGGCAACCGCTTGGCGGAAAGCTTCCCCGGCCTCCTCACCCCCGGCCAGTTGCCGGGAAAAAAGCGTGGGCACGAGCTTGGCATCAGTGGTGACCTCGTTGGGCACGACCACCGACGCGCTCATTTTCAGCTCGGCGTAGTTGTCGATGTCGCCGTTCAGTGCGCCCACTACGTAAGGGCGCCCCGAAGCGGCGCCGGCAAGGGGCCGGTTGTCCTCGTCCGAATTGAGGGGATGAGCGTTAGCCTGCGAGATGAGGCCGACGCTGGCCCAGCGAGTGTGCCCGACGACGGTGGCCCGAACGTCCGGGGACTCCAGCGCTCTGGCCAGTACCGGGTCGCCGGCCATGGCCAGACGCAGAGCAGCGACATTGTCACCAAGCTCGCCGATCTCGGCGGCCGCCTTGTACACGAGCGATAGGCAACCATCCTCCGCCCGGACAGCGAGCGACGTGAAGAGGGCGTCGTCGGCCCTCTGGCCCATCAAGGCCCTCATCTCCTGCCGACCCGAGGTCGAGGCCGTGGCCGGTCAGCATGAGGTGCAGGCCGGCCGAGTCGCGGCCCCGTACCTCGAGACGGTCGAGCGACCGGAGGGCGACGTGGGCGGCCCACAGGACACCGAGGGCGGCCGGGGGAGGAGGGCGCCCGGTCATTGGCCAGGCCGAGCGAGACGGCGAGGGCGGAGATGCTCCTCAGCGCCTCGAGACGGTCACGGCCGAGTGCCCAGACGACGTCGCGGAACTTGACCAGCGCCGCATTGAGCTCCTCCAGCTCTGCCGTCCCCACCTTGAACTGGCCGGCTGTCGAGGGCGACTTCCAGCCCAGAGGCCAGCGCCCCCATCCGGGCCGACCCCGCTCGAGGGCCTCGACGGCGACGGGGCTGCCCAGCAGGCAGGTAAGCCCGGGCACGCCGCGCAGCGAGGCGTCGAGCGCCCGCATGGCTCCGGTAGCCGTCCGCAGAGCGGCGAGCTGGGGGCCGGCGTCCGTGGAGGGACCGACTGGCCCGGCAATGGGACCGCCCAACGACGACAGCTCCTCGAGGGCCAGGTCGAAGGTGGCGTCGACCGCGCCGGGCTCAGGCGGGGGCCGAAGCGAAGGGCGCGCCAAGACGGCGACGATGCCGCACATGTAGAAAAGGGTAGCGGTGGGCGCCTCCAGGGGTAAGCCTTCGAGGAGGGCGGGTACCGCCTAGGCCCGGGTAGGCCTACCCAATGCCGCCTCCAGCGCCCGTACTATCCGCTCGGCGGCCGCCTCGGCCTCGCCCTCAGTTGGGGCCTCGACCATTACCCGCACCAGCGGCTCGGTGCCGCTCGGGCGGAGCAGCACTCGGCCCTCGGTCGCCTAGCGACGCTTCGAGCAGCCGGACCTGTTCCCAGACACCGTCCGCGCCGGCCAGGCCGTCCCGGTCGGCGACGGAGACGTTGCGCAGCACCTGCGGGCAACGCTGGAGAGCGGCGTCGGCGAGTTCGCCCAGGCCCGCACCCTGTCTGACCAGAAGGTCGGCCAGCAGCAGCCCCGACAGGACGCCGTCGCCGGTGCTGGCCAAAGAGCGGAAGATGATGTGCCCGGACTGCTCGCCGCCTAATGACCAGTTATTGGCGTCGAGCGCCTCCAAGACGTAGCGGTCGCCAACGCTAACGGTGTGGACCTTTACGCCCTGTGCCGCCATGGCCTGATGAAAGCCAAGATTGGTCATTACTGTCACCACGACCGTCTCCCCGGCCAGCATCTTCCGGCTCGACAAATCGGCCGCGAACAGGGCCACCAGGCGGTCGCCGTCTACCAAATTGCCAGCGGGGTCGACGGCGATGACGCGGTCGGCGTCGCCATCGAAGGCCAACCCGAGGTCGGCCCGTTCCGATTTGACCGCCTCGACGAGCCGGCGGGGGTCAGTGGAACCGCACTTGTCGTTGATGTTCGTGCCGTCGGGCTCGATGGCCAGCACGGAGACAAGTTGCGCGCCGGCCGCCTCGAACACTGCCGGTGCGCTCTGGAAAGCAGCTCCGTTGGCGCAATCAAGCGCCACCCGCAGGCCGTCCAGGCGCCGCCCCTGCAGGCACGAGAGCAGGTACCGCTCGTAGCGGCCCGAGCGCGTCCGGGTCCGGCGCGATCTGCCCGATAGCGGCGCGGGTGGGCGCCCAGGGCCGCTCTGGTTGGGCGAACAACGCCGCCAGCTCAGCCTCGAGTGCCTCCTCGGTCTCACCGGGCAGTTTGGAACCTCCGGCGGAGAAGAACTTGACACCGTTGTCCCAGAACGGGTTGTGGGAGGCGGAGATGACCGCCGCCGGCGCCTGCTGCTCCGCCGAAAGGTAGGCGACGGCGGGCGTGGCGATGATGCCCGCATCGACAACGTCTATCCCCTCGCCTGCCAGCCCGGCCGAGAGGGCCGCCTGCAACAGCGAGCTAGAGAGGCGGGTGTCGCGGCCGACGATGAACCGCCGGTGCCCGCCGGCGGGACGCTCAACGATGGAGGCCCGAGGATCCGGAAGGCCCCCGGGGGGGCTCGGGAGGGCACCGCCGTTTGGCCTGCTCGGGCCGGGTGCGCCGGTGCCGGGCCCTGAAAGCTGAGAGGCGACACCAGCGAGCACCCGCCCAGCCGCCCTCCCGAGCGCCATGACGTACTCGGGGGTCAGCTCTGCGTTGGCCAGGCCTCTTACGCCGTCAGTGCCGAAACGCAGCATCTAGCCAAAACGCATCATCTAGGGGGTGCGAGACATGTCTGTCATGGCGCGGGCGCCTCACATGCCGAGGGTACTAGCGCTTGGAGTACTGGGGCGCTTTGCGGGCCTTCTTGAGCCCGTACTTCTTCTGCTCTTTCTCGCGAGGGTCTCTGGTCAGGAAGCCCGGCCCGCTTCAATGGGGCCCGAAGGTCTGGTTCGAGCTCAGCCAGCGCCCGAGCGATACCCAACCGGAGGGCGCCGGCCTGGCCGGAGATGCCGCCGCCGTCGAGGCCGGCGTCAATGTTGTAGTCCTCTGACTTCTCGACCAAGCGAAGCGGCTCCGTCAGCACCATCCGGTGGGTAGCAGAGGGGAAGTAGTCCTCGACCGGCCGCCCATTGACGGTAATGGTCCCGTTCCCAGGGCGCAGGCGGACGCGCGCGATGGCGGCCTTGCGCCGGCCGGTTGTCTGGGTCAGGGGTTTGGGCACTGCGGTGTTCTCCTCTCGGCGGGCGTAGCCGGTCAGGCGACCCGATGGGCAGAGTGGTCGAGCGTCAGCGGCTTGGGCATCTGCGCCGCATGGGGGTGCTCCGGACCAGCGTAAACCTTGAGCTTGCGCAGCATCTGCCGGCCAAGCGGGCCTTTGGGCAGCATGCCTCTGACGACCAGGCGGACCACCTCTTCGGGCCGCTTGGCCAACATTTCGCTGTACGACCGCGACTTGATGCCGCCCGGGTAACCCGAATAGCGGTAGTGGAACTTCTTGTCGCCCTTGCCTGCCGACAGGACCACCTTGGCGGCGTTGACCACGACCACGTAGTCGCCGGAGTCGAGGTGGGGGGCGAAAGTGGGCTTGTGCTTGCCTCGCAGGACCCGCGCCACTTCGGACGCCAGCCGGCCCAGGACGGCGCCGGTAGCGTCGACCTCGTGCCAGTCGCGACGGATCTCGCTGCTTTGGGGGAGTAGGTACGCACGGCCCGACCAGTATAGACAGCCGGCTCCATAATGACCAGCCAGTACGCCGGACGGAGGCCCGCCGGGCACCTACTTGCCGTGGGTTTGTTTGGCGGAGGGCGGCCGACTTAATGTGGTCCTGATGCCCGGCTCGCTCGTCGCCCTCGTCGTCCATTGGGGATCCCCCAATGGCGTCACGGAGCAGTCGAACCAGGTCTATCAACTGTGGAACCTCGTCTACTGGATGGGGATCCCGCTGGGCGCCATCGTGATCGGCCTGATCGTGTGGTGCGCCTTCCGTTACCGGGAACGGCCGGGCGAGGAGCGGATCCCGCCTCAGGTCCAGTACCACATCCCGCTCGAATGGTTCTACACGATCGTGCCCGTCATCCTGGTGAGCATCCTGTTCTTCTATACGTACAAAGCAGAAGACAAAGAAGACAACATTGCCCCCAACCCCGCCCTGGTGGTGCGGGTCGACGCCTTCCAGTGGGGTTGGCGCTTCACTTACCCCAACGGCTACCAGGTGCTCGGGAGCGTCTCGTCCGAGCCCAGCATCAACGACACCGACCTGCCCGTGCTCACGTTGCCGTCGGGTGAGACCGTGCAGATCAACCTGTTTTCTGACGACGTCAACCACTCGTTCTACGTTCCGGCGTTCCTGTTCAAGCGGGACGCCATCCAGGGGATCAACAACTCGTTCGACCTCAACATCGACAACAGCGTGGCCGGGCAACGCTTTATAGGTGAGTGCACGCAGTTCTGTGGCACTTACCACCCGTACATGCGTT
This sequence comes from uncultured Acidimicrobiaceae bacterium, assembly GCA_963749305.1. GTDB lineage: Bacteria > Actinomycetota > Acidimicrobiia > Acidimicrobiales > Palsa-688 > Fen-671. Next base: position 205,748 of record CAVVMN010000002.1, on the reverse strand, counting down.
TCTGGGTCGAGGTAATGGCCAAGGACCAGTTCAGCACGTGGCTGTCCACGCATCACGGCCTGAGTACGCAACTTTCAAAAGGATAGAGAGGACATGACCCTCCTCGAGGAACGACCAGAACAGGTTGAGGAGCCAGAACGGCGCCTCATAGAGGTCATTCCCGCACCGAAAAACAAGGGGATCCTCGCCTATCTGACGAGCACCGACCATAAGCAGATCGGCATCAACTACATGGTGACGAGCTTCATCATGTTCTTGATCGCCGGCGCCATGGCCATCCTCATGCGGGTGCAGTTGGCCGTGCCCAACAACAACTTCGTGAGCCTCACGACCTTCAACGAGCTGTTCACGATCCACGGCACGATCATGCTGTTCTTGTTCCTGGGCCCGTTCGCGTTCGGGACGGCCAACTACCTCGTGCCTATACAGGTCGGCGCGCCCGACATGGCCTTCCCCCGGTTCAATGCCTTTTCGTACTGGCTTTTCCTCGGCGGTTGCGTCACCCTGCTCTCCAGCTTCCTGCTCTCGTCAGGGGCCGCCCAGTGGGGCTGGTTCGCTTATGCCCCGCTGACCGAGTACATCCACTCCCCGGGCCCCGGCGGCGACCTGTGGATCGTGGGGGTGGCGCTGGCCGCGTTCTCCAGCATGTTCACCGGCATCAACTTGATAACGACGGTGTTCTGCTTGCGGGCGCCCGGGATGGTCATGTTCCGCATGCCCATATTCACCTGGAACCAGCTTGTCACCGCCTTTTTGGTGCTGCTGGCCTTCCCCGTGCTCACCGCCGACCTCGTCCTGCTCTGGGCCGACAGGCACATGGGGACGAACTTCTTCAACCCGGCCCGGGGCGGCCAACCGATCCTGTGGCAAGACCTGTTCTGGTTCTTTGGCCATCCCGAGGTCTACATCCTGGCGTTGCCTTTCTTCGGGATGGCAACGGAGATCATCTCGACCTTCTCCCGCAAGCCCGTGTTCGGTTACAAGGGCATGGTCTTCGCCACGCTGTCGATCGGCGGCCTGTCCATGGGTGTTTGGGCGCACCACATGTACACGACCGGCGCCGTATTGCTCCCGTTCTTCACCATCATGACGTTGCTCATCTCGGTTCCCACCGGCGTCAAGTTCTTCAACTGGATCGGCACGATGTTCCGGGGGTCGGTCAGGCTCGACTCGCCCATGCTGTTCGCCCTCGGCTTCCTCACCTGCTTCCTGCTCGGGGGCCTTACGGGCATCATGCTGGCCCTGCCCCCGCTCGACTTCCAGCTGCACGACACCTATTTCGTGGTCGCCCACTTCCACTACGTGCTGTTCGGAGGGTCGGTGTTCGCCGCCTTCGGGGCCATCCATTACTGGTTCCCGAAGTTCACCGGTAAAAAGCTGGACGAACGACTAGGGAAGATCACGTTTGTCATCATGTTCATCGGCTTCAACCTGACCTTCTTCCCGCAGCACGACCTCGGCCTCCGGGGTATGCAGCGGCGCATCGCCACTTACCCGTCCAACGCCGGCTGGAGCTTCCTCAACATGCTCTCGTCGATCGGCGCCTTCATACTCGCCTTTTCGATCCTGCCCTTCCTCATAAACGTGTGGGAGACGTTGCGCAAAGGTGAGAAGGTCGGCCCGAACCCGTGGGACGGCATGACCCTCGAATGGGTCACTGAGTCGCCCCCCATCCCGCACAACTTCGAGTTCATCCCACCCATCCGTTCCGAGCGGCCTGTCTGGGACCTCAACCATCCCGACCATCCGACCCTGCCCCACGGCAAGCACGCACGTGAAATGGCCCGTTTGCAGCGCGAGGGGGCCTTGGCCGGGGTGGGCGCGGGAAGACCAGCTTCGCCCCTTGGCGGTCCGATCACCGAAGGCAACGGCCACGCGAACGGCCACAGCAACGGCGACGGGGCCGGTGGTGGCAGCCCCGGAGACGGCAACGGTAGTAGCACCCCCGGAGACGGGGGAGGCGGCCCCGAAGGAGGATCCCCATGAGGGGCGAGTGGTTCCTGGCCATGTGCACGGCCGTCTTCCTGCTTATCGTCGGGCTCATTTATTGGGTCTGGAGCGGCGAGGTGTCGGGGACGGTCATGCTCATCTTCGGCTGCTTCGCCTATGGGCTCATGTTCCTGTTCATGTTGTCGGTGTTCTTCCGGAGGAAGCGCATCCCGCGAGCGGAGGACAAGCCGGACGGCACGATGGAGGAGGGCGAGGGTGAGATCGCCTTCTTCCCTGCCAACAGCATGTGGCCGGTGGCCATGGGGCTGGGCGCAGTGGGGTTGGCGTTGGGGCTGGCCTTTGGCAAGTGGTTCTGGGTCATCGGCGCCATCCTGTTGTTCGGCGCCCTCATCGGCTTCACCGTCGAGTCCGAGTCCCGCTAAGCGCCGGCCTGTTGCGCAGGCCAGAGATCCGTCAGTAGCTGCGTAGCGCAGCCCCCGCAGGGCGAGGCCGGCGGGAGCGAGGCCGGCGGGAGCGAGGCCGGCGGGAGCGAGGCCGGCGGGAGCAACGGCGGCCGTTCAGAAAACGATCTGTGTAGCATCGTGGCCCCTCTCAGGGGCCGCGATTCTCCCCAAAACCGCCGGCTGCGGCGGTCCCGTCGGCTCCCGAGAGGGGCGGGCGGCTAGTTGGCCGGGGATCCTGTGAAAAGAAGGGCCTTCTGGGCGCGCTTGGTGCTTTTCGGCGCGTTTCGAGTTCAGTTTCGACAAAATTTGCGCCCAGTTCGGCCACCCGCGCCGAGAAGCATAAATGTCGCCCAGAAAGCCGGTTTGGGGCGGAGACGGGTGAGCGGTGGGCCACCAGTCCACGCTGATGGTTGGAAAACCGCCCCTATTCGGCTGCTTCTGCGAGAGCCTCCGCCAAAGAGGGATGGACCAGGCAGCTCTCGACCACGTCGCTCACCTTCAGGCCGGCCGTTACGGCCAATGCCACCACCGAGATCAGCTCGGACGCCTGGCTCCCGACCACTGAGCCGCCGAGGATGACCCCGGTGGCCGGGTCGGAGATTATCTTTACAAACCCGCGTGGGTCGTCGTTTATGAGCGCTCGCGCCGAGGCGCCGAAAGGTACTTTCGTAACCCGGATCTTCCGCCCGATGGCAAATGCCTCGGCCTCGGCCAGGCCCACGTCGGCGATCTCCGGCTCGGTGAACACCGCCGAGGCCGCCTTGTCGTAGTCGATGTGGTGATGCTCCCGGGTATGCAGGCCCATTATGTGCTCGGCCGCCTTACGCCCCTGCATAGCGGCCACCGAAGAAAGCGGCAGTTTTCCTGAGACATCGCCGGCCGCGTAGATGTGGGGGACATTTGTCTGGCAATGCTGATTAATCGTTACGTAGCCCCACTTGTCGACCTTCACGCCCGCCCGCTCGAGGCCGAGCTGCTCGGAGTTGGGCACCGAGCCCACGGCGAGCAAAACGTGGCTCCCCCGGGCCACCCGGCCGTCGTCACACTGGACCACCACGCCCTCGCCGCTTTTGTCCAGGCTTACAGCCCGGGCACCCTTGTACAGCTGAACTCCCCGGCGCAGCAACTCGTCCTCGAGGGCGGCGGCTACTTCGGCGTCCTTGTGCGGCAGCACATGCTGCCGGCTGACGATCAGGGTCACTTTGGACCCGAGCGAGCTGAACATGTGGACGAACTCGACGCCGGTCACACCCGAACCGACCACGACGAGGTGCTCCGGTAGCTCCGGCGGCGGGTAGGCCTGCCGTGTCGTCAGGACCCGGATACCGTCGGGGTCGGCCCACTCCGGTATGCGAGGCCGGCTGCCGGTCGAAATGACCACTGCGTCGGCGCCCAGCTCCTCCTCGGGGTTATCCGGGACCTTGATTGCCACTGACTTGGGACCGAGGAGCCGCGCCTCGCCCCGCACGACCCGCACGCCTTGAGAGGCGAGAAGCTCCTCGACAGAACGTTGCAAACGGGAAGTGACGTGACCGATCCGGTCGTGGAGGGCGTCGTAGTCGACGGAGCTGGGAGCGGTGCCCGGCGAGAACCCGAGCCCTCCCATGCGGCGCGAAAAGCTCAACGCGCCGGCGGTGGCGATCATCGCTTTGGACGGGATGCAGTCCCAGAGATGGGCGGCCCCGCCAACTACGTCCCGCTCGACGAGGACGACCCGCGCACCAAGGCTGGCCGCCCGGCTGGCCGCCTGGTTCCCGCCCGGCCCTCCCCCGATGATTACTACTTCGGTCATGCCCGGTCCGTCATCGCACTCTGGTCATGGCGCTAGCGAGGGTGACCGGGGTGGGGGTGTCAGCCGTCGGAAGGCGTGGCCGGCTGGGGCGTTGGAGCCCCGGCTACCTGTTCAGGGAACGGCGGCGGCGGGGTGCCGGCCTGGTCATTTGCGGCGGGGGCTCCGACCGGCGCACCCGCACCCAGTTGACCGGCGCCTGGCTGACCCGCACCCGGCTGCATCCTGGATTGGTCCTGACCGCCTACGGTCTGGCCGGTGCCAGGCCCGAGTTCGCCGGCCCCCCCCTGACTGCCGGGAGGCAGGCCCATCTGGCTGCGCATTTCGGCCAAGCGATTTTGCGCTTCGTTGTTGACGCCTGCCTGCTCGATCTCGAGCATGCGGGCCTCGACTCCCTGGTTCGACAACTCGGCCGTCCCCAGTGCCTTGGCGTACTGCGCCTCGATCTTGGTCCGGACCTCGTCGAAAGTGGGGACGTCCTGGCCGACCGTCTGAGAAAGCGTGGCCATCGCGGTATTGAGCTGCTCCTGCATGCGCGCCTGGTCGAGCTGCGAGAGGAGCTTCTGGCGCTCGCTCAGCTTCTGCTGTAGCAGGTTGGCGTTTTGCTGGACCGCGGCTTTGGCCTGCTGGGCCGCCTGGGTCGACTGCAGCGACATCGTCTTCAGGTCGTCCACCCGCCTTTCCGACATGATCAGCCGGTTGGCGAACGCTTCGGCGGTCTGGTTGTACTCAGCCGCTTTCGCTGTGTCGCCCCTGCGGGCGGCGTCGTCTGCCATCGACAGGGCCTGCCGGGTCGAGGAGCTGATCTTCTCCAGCTCCTGCATGGAACGGTTGAGCTGCAGTTCGGTCTGTTTCTGGTTGGCGATCACACTGGCCGCCTGCTCTACCAGTCGCCGGTGCTGCTCCTGGGCCTCTGCCATGGCCTGCTCCAGCTGCACCTTCGGGTCGGCGTTCTCCTCAAACCGGCCGGACAGCTTGGCCACCAGGTAGTTCCACCTGCGTTTTATAACTTTCCACATGCCTCGTATGCTAGGGCCAGCGAGGGCATCGGGGTACGCCGGCCGAGATTTCCTGACTGGCAACCCAAAGTGGCAGCCCTACCTGCCGGCCTTAATCGATCGCCCTCACTGCTGGCCCTAATTACCGGCCCTAATTGCCGGCCCTAATTGCCCGCCCCTAATTGCCGGCCCTAATTGCCGGCCCTAATTGCCGGCGTCGCCCGGGGGTGCGGCGGCCATAATGCCTCGGGCCTCGTCCAGAGCCTTGGAGAGCGACGCCAGTTCTGAGGTAAGCGAAGACAGGTCGGCGCCGGCCACCCCGGCCTCCGCCACCAGCTGGCCTGAAGACGCCACCACGCCCTCCAGCTGAGCGCTTAGCCCGGCTAGGCGGGCCGACAGATCGGCGCTGACGGACTCCATTTGGCGGAGGGAACGTAGCTCGGAGGCCAGGGCCGCCTCGCGGCTTTCGAGGCGAGCCTGGTCAGCGCCCCCTGCCCTCGACAGGGCCACATGCACCTGGTCCAGCTCCTGAGCTAGTTGGTCGGCCCGCCCCGCAGGGCCGGTGAGCGAAGCGCCGCTGCGGGCCAGGGCCCATTCTTCTTCGACCGCGCCGTCCACCTTGACGGCGGCGCCGGCCAGGTAGTCGGCCACGGTGCCCGGTGGGCAATCGCTCGCCAATTGGTGATAGCGCTTGCGGGCATCGAGGGCGCGGGCCGTATAGCCCCGCCAGGGCTCCGGCACCGACCACGGGTCAATACGAGCCAGCCTGCGCTCGGCCCGTTTGCGCAGAGCGGAGCGCCGGCGGATGGCGGCCCAGCCGACACGGGCCCCGTACCCGACGGCACCAAAGACGACGGCCAAGGCGGCGCCCTCAGCGGCCCACCCGACGGCCACCCCCGCGCCGGCCAGGACGATGGCGCTCGGCGATGCCGCGGCCCGGGCCACACTTGGCAACCGGCTGTTGTCCGGCGGCTTTTCGAGCACGCCTAAAGGTTAATGCGACGGCACCGTTAGCTGGCTTGTCGTGGGGCCTGCCGGCGGGTCCAGCCCGGCGGACCCTAACTGTGGGGCCTGCCGGTGGGGCCTGCCGGCGCAGCCTGCCGGTGGGGCCTGCCGGCGCAGCCTGCCGGTGGGGCCTGCCGGTGGGGCCTGCCGGCTGGCCCGGCTGCTAGGGCCTACGGGGGCCAGCCAAGGGGTCGCCGCGCTGGCACGGCAGGCGGGGAATACCAAGCCCTGAGTGCCGGTTGCGACTGTCATGACCAAAGCTGTGGTCGCGGCTGCCTACGGAGGCCCGGAAGTCCTCTCCCTCATTGAGGTTGAAGTGGGCGCGCCCGGCCCCGGGCAGGCTCGGGTCGAAGTCAGGGCGGCGGGGGCAAACCCCATCGACTACAAGGTGTACAGCGGAGCCAGGGACGGCGACCCCTCCAAGCTCCCGATACGGCTGGGCTACGAGGCGTCCGGGGTGGTCACCGCGGTGGGTAAGGACGCCGAGGGGCCGGCGGGACCAGTACATCAGGGTGACGAAGTCATCGCGTACCCGGTTCAAGGAGCATACGCCAGCGAGATCCTGGCCCCTACGACGAGTGTGGTGCCGAAGCCCGAGCCGATGTCGTTCGAGCAGGCCGGCGGTCTTATGCTCACGGGGGTTACTGCCTATCACGCCTTAACCAGGGCCAAGGTGGGCAAAGGGGATACCGTTCTGGTGCATGGCGCGGCCGGCGGCGTCGGTCTCATGGCCGTACAGCTAGCCGTCGACCTCGGCGCCCGGGTGATCGGTACCGCCAGCCAGAGCGGTCATGCGTTGCTACGTCAATTTGGGGCCGAACCGGTGGTTTACGGCGACGGGCTGGTCGAAAGGGTCAGGGCGATAGCACCTGAAGGAGTGGACGCTGCCATCGACACGGTCGGCACCGACGAAGCGGTTGATTCCTCCATTGCGCTGGTCCACGACCGCACCCGGGTTGTCAGCGCGGCCGCCTTCGGGCGCGGCCCCGGGCTCGGGATCACCGTCATCGGCAACGGGCCGGGGGCGGACCCGGGGAGAGAAATCCGGGCAGCAGCCCGCCTCGAACTTGTCCGTCTCGTCGAGCAAAACAAACTCAAGGTCGTGGTGGCGGCCATTTACCCGATGTCCGAAGCGGCCGCCGCCCACCGCGTCCTCCAATCCGGCCATACGCACGGGAAAATCGTTCTCGTCCCTTGAGAAATCAGGCCGGCCGCACCTGCACGTGAAAAAACCCGGTCGGCGACAGCGTCGACGTGGGCGTGGGCGATGGCGATATCACCGTCGGCCCCAGCGGCGACGATCAGGCCCATTTAAGCGGTGTGGTCAGCTACAGCATCTTCCGCCCCGCCGTACACTGGCGGGCCACGCCTACGGGGACGTTCCTCGAGGGGCCCAGCTGTTCCTGGCTCGGTAATTGCAGTGCTGAACTACACCTGACTGTCCCTGCTGGCCAGGCCGTCAAGGCTTCATCTGGCTCGGGCAACGTAAGCGCGGCCAAGGTCGGCGGGGCACTGACCTTGTCGGCCGGTTCCGGCGACGTGTCGGTTGAGCGGGCCTCGGGCGCGCTCGACCTTGGCTCTGGTTCGGGCGATATCACGGGCAGCGGCCTGTCGGCCCGGAGCGTGAACGCGAACGCGGGATCAGGCGACGTGGACCTCTCCTTCACGCAGCCTCCGGCGCAAGTGAGGGTGACGGCGTCTTCGGGCGACGTAACGGTGGCGGTACCGGCCAACGTCTCCTACGCCGTAGACGTCAGCACCAGTTCAGGCACGCCGGACGTCGGGGTGCCCACAAACTCGGCGTCGCACCACGTCATCCACCTCACCGCCGGCTCGGGCAACGTCAGCGTGGTCCCGGCCCGGCCTTGAGCCCGGGCCCCCTGTTGGCTGGGCGCGGCGCCCAGCTTGGGAGCTTGGCGCCGGCCCTCATGTCGGTACCGGCTCGGGCGGCTCGGGCGGCTCGGGCGGCTGCCAGAATGGCTCGATGCGCGTCCACGTCATGGGGACCAGGGGTTCGACGCCCTCTCCGGGTAGCGAGTTCCTCCGCTACGGGGGGCATACCTCTTGCTTGGCGTTGGCGCACGGCCACGATGCACCCACATTGATCATCGACGCCGGCACAGGCATCAGGCGGGCCAGTGCCCTGATGGACAGCGAGCCCTTTCGGGGTGCCATCCTGCTCGGTCACCTGCATTGGGACCACACGCAGGGGATGCCGTTCTTCTCGGCCGGGGACGCTCCCGGCTCTAATGTCGTCGTTTACGCCCCGGCCCAAATAGGTCCGGCCGGAGAACCCGATATCGCCGCCGTCCTCGCCCGGGCCATGTCACCGCCTCATTTCCCCATCACGCCGACGCAGCTGCGTGGCGAGTGGCGTTTCGTCGGGCTGGAGCCCGGAGAGCGGGAGGTCGAGGGCTTTACAGTCCTCGCCCTCGAGATCCCTCACAAGGGTGGCCGGACCTTCGGGTACCGCGTTTCGGACGGAGAGTCCACCCTTACCTATCTCTCGGACCACTGTCCGACCAACGTTGGCCCCGGGACGACCGGTCTCGGGGAGTACCACGAGGCGGCGCTGCGCTTGGCCGAAGGGTGCGACGTCTTGTTCCACGACTCTCAGTACACCGACGAGGAATTGGCCGTGAGGGCCTCCTTCGGCCACTCCTGCCCCGGGTACGCCGTCGGGCTGGGCGAAACTGCGGGCGCCAAACGGGTGTTGCTGTTCCACCACGACCCGCTCAGGACCGACGATGAGGTCGACGAAATGGTGGCTCGTTACGAGGGCGCTTCGGTGCGGGTGGGCGCCGCCACCGAGGGGCAGATCCTGGAACTGCGAGAAAAGCCTGCCCAGAACTGACAAAAGCGTACTGAGCTCGGTTGGCGAGGCCACCGTGGAAACCAGATGATCTGGCGGCCAAAGGTATTGCCCTGGAACAGTTTTTTGCTACCGAAAGTACCGTTGGCCACCAGGTTGTAGCCCATGCGGCCGGGCCGGCTACCGGTGAGTGGCCGCTAATCGGTGCGGGGCCGCCAACCGGTGCGGGGCCGCCAACCGGTGCGTGAGCCTACCGGGTTATATGCTCGGCGAGTGCAGCTGCGGATCGTGCTGGCCGAGGACAACTACCTCGTCCGCGAGGGAGTGGGCAGACTGATCGGCCTCGAAGACGACCTCGAGGTGGTGGCCTCCTGCGCTGACTACAACTCCTTGCTCGAGGCCGTCGAATCACACACACCGGAAGTTGTGGTCACTGATATCCGTATGCCGCCAACCGGTAGCGACGAGGGCATCCGGGCCGCCAACGAGCTGCGGGGGCGCTACCCGAACATGGGTGTGGTCGTGTTGAGCCAGTACTCCGAACCCGCCTACGCCCTCAGGTTCCTGGAAAACGGCTCGAGGGGCCGTGCCTACCTGTTGAAAGAACGGGTATCGGACATCGGGCAACTCGCATCGGCCATCCGCGAGGTGGCCAAGGGCGGCTCGGTCATAGACCCCGAGGTGGTCGACAAATTGGTGACGGCGCGGTCCAAGGACTCGCATTCACCATTGCGCGCCCTCACCCCTCGAGAGATCGAAGTCCTGGGGGAAATGGCCCAGGGAAAGAATAATGCCGCTGTCGCGGCGTCCTTGGTCCTGTCAGAACGAGCGGTCGAGAAGCACATCAACTCCATATTCTTCAAGCTCGGCTTGACCGAAGAGCCCGACGTCCACCGCCGCGTGAAGGCAGTCTTGCTCTTCCTGGCCGCCCAGAATTAGAGCTGAGAACTCCTGGCCCAATCGAAGGGCCAGGTGTGCAGGTTGCCTTTTCAGCGGGCTCTTCGCAGTTAGCTGGGTGAAACCCGCGCCCACGTTGCTGCGGGGGAAGAGTGGTGCTGCCACCACTCCGTGGGTAGTGCCAGCCGAGTGGGCATAATTTCAATGCTCTGGCACGATGTCTCTAATGCCCGGTATGCCCCGCGAGGCGGTGAGTGTCCTGGTCGTCGACGACCAGGCCCCTTTCCGTACGGCGGCGCGCCTGGTGGTCAGGTCAACGACGGGCTTTGAGGTCGTCGGGGAGGCGAAGTCGGGCGAGGAAGCCCTCGACCAGGTCGCACTGCTCAAGCCCAACCTCGTGCTCATGGACATAAACATGGAGGGCATGGGCGGGATCGCAGCTACCCGCCTTATCAGCGAGGAGTACTCGGGGACCGAGGTGATATTGCTCTCGACCTACGACGAGGACGACCTGCCGGCGGACGCCCGCACGTGCGGCGCACTGGCCTACGTCCATAAGGAGCGCTTCGGCCCTGACATCCTGGAACAGGCCTGGGGCACCGGCCACCAAAACGGCAACTCCTGAGCTCCGGAGCTCGAGTCACCCGCTCGGCATCGGTTAGGGCCCCCGGGCCGGCGCAGGGCTGCACAAGTTTGCCTTTTGACCACAAGTTGGCGCCTCAGGCGGGAGGGCGACCAGCGGCGTAGGGCTCTAGACGCGACCCTCTGACGACGCCGTGGCCAGCGCGCCCACTGCCCCGAGAGGGATCCGGGCCGATACGGTGGTGCCCTGCCCGGGCGCCGACCGCACCTGAAGGGCGCCGCCCATGGCCCCCACCCGGTCACTCATGTTGACAAAGCCGGCGCCCTTGCCCTTGCTCCCGTTCAGGTCGAAACCGGCCCCGTCGTCGGACACCTCGAACAAGAGGGCGTCCGGTTCCTCCCACACCCGAACGGTCACGCTGGCGTCGGCGCCGGCGTGTTTGCCTGCGTTCTGGAGCGCCTCCAGGCAGCAGAAATAAACGGCCGCCTCGACCTCGGCCGGCTGACGGGACAACCCGGACGCCTCGACCTGCGTGGCCAGCGCAGCGCGGCCGGCCGCCGAACGCAGCGCCTCCTCGATCCCCCGGTCCGCCAGCAGCGGCGGGTAGATCCCATGGGCCAGCGCCCTCAGTTCCTGCACCGCGTTTTGTAGACCGCCACCGAGCTCGTCGAGGATCTCCAGGGATGCCTGCGGGTCGGTTTCGGCCAGCTTCCGGGCCAGTCGCACGTTCACGGCCAGCGCCACGAGGTGCTGCTGGGCACCGTCGTGCAGGTTGCGCTCGATCTGGCGTCTGGCGGCGTCGGAGGCGGCCACGATGCGCGCCCTTGACTCCTGCAGTTCCCCGGCCTGCTGGCGCAGTTCTTCGAGCGACTTCTGCAATGCCGAGTCGAGTTCCACGTTGTGCAGCGCCAGTCCCACCTGGCGAGCCAGTTCGGCCAGCATGGTGTCATCGTCGGCCGTGAACTGGTCGGCGCCTTCGGCCCGCACGGCCACGATCATGCCCAGCACACTGCCCGAGTGGGTTGTTGGCGCCACCCGGACCACGCAGGTCTCCCGCCCGGCGACCACGCTGGGCGCCCACACGCTGAGCCAGGCGGTGCCCGTCACGCCGGCCCGGGCCACCACCGACTCTTCGTCCGGGGTCAGCGTCAGGGTGGCGACCGGGGCGTCGGGTACCGAAACCGTCCGTTGCAGGTGGCCGCCGGACCCGGTCCACACCTCGGCGGACGTGAGCGCCAGGGTCTTGCGCAGGGACTCGGCCACCTGCAAGAGCAGCTCGTCCATGGGGACGGCGCGCGACAGCCGGCTGCCGAAAGCCCGTAGAACGGCGTCGGGTGCTTCTCGCTCCCCGTACACGATGCGGTTGGCGTAGAGGGACAGCTTTCGCCGGGCAGGGCCGTACAGCAGGGCGGCCACGGCGGCGGCGACCATGGAAAGGACCAACAAGGTCCGCTCCGAACGGGTCGGCGTGTTCCCCAGGCCGGCCACGATGACCAGGTAAACAGCGGCGACGACGCCGGTCAGCCCGGCCAGCGAAACGGTGTACGTAAGTATCCGGTCGACCCGGCCGGCAAAACGGCGCGTACCGCACATCGCCACGGCCACCGCGAACGGAAGGAGGGCGGCCGTGAGGACCAGGGAGGCTCGAGCGGGCCAATCGACGAGGACCCACAGTGCCAGCGACACCAGCAGCATCTCCAGGGCCACAGCGGTCGCCCAGCCAAACCACTGCATGCGTTGGCGTTCGAGCCCGGTCGAGTGGGCGTAGCGTCGCTGAGAGGCGCCGGCTCCGATCAGGACCGCGATCACCGCCTCGATCAAGACAGGCCAGAGCGGGAGGCCAGGCCGCTGGGCCCAAAGCACCAGCCCAAGGGCAAGGCCGATGACGTAGCCGCCGGCAATCGCCAGCCGGCTGAAGACGCAGCTCCCGTCCGGTATGCCGAGCAGGACGTGCATGGCCGCTATCGGTAAAAGGGCCAGCGCCAATGGCTGGGCGAAGTGGGCCAAGGAGAGAGCGGTCGAGCCCACCACGGCCCCGTGCGCATGGGCGTCCACGATCGAGGCAGAGACCGTGACCAGGCCACCCAGAGCCGCAAACAGCAGCACCAGGAGCGGCTGCTTCTCGCCCGGACGGCGGGCCAGGGCGATCAGCCCGGCGGCGGCGAAGGAAACGACCACGACGGCCCGTAGGACCTGCGTGGCCAGGTCCCCGTTCTCGTCCACCAACGGTGCCGCCACCCCGCCGGCCACGGCCACCGCCGCCAGCAGCAACGAGCTGACGGTCATGAGGGGTCGCGACCGGGTCGTACGGGTGGTGCCCTCTTCGCGGGTGGCGGCCCGGGCGCTCTCCCGGACCTGGCCGAGCTGGCTGACGATGATCGGGGCACTCATGAAGCGTTCATAACGTGGTAGTCGCGGCCACCGCTCCGGTGCTCTCGACACCGCCGCCCTCGATCCTGGCGGCGGCCTCCTCTCCTTCCACTCGACCGTCGCGCATCCGCACAATCCGGGTGGCAGGAGCAGCCACCGACTCGTCGTGGGTGACCAGGAGTATGGACTGGCCCCCGGCGTGCAGCCGGCGGAACAACTCGAGCACCTCGCGCCCTCCCTCCGAGTCCAGAGCGCCCGTCGGCTCGTCCGCCAGCACTAGCGTCGGGGCGTTGGCGAGCGCCCGGGCAATGGCCAGGCGCTGGCGTTGACCGCCTGACAGTACGCCGGGGGCGCTCTTGGCCTTGTCGGCCAAGCCGAGCAGGTCGAGCAGGTCTCGCGCCCGGCTCTCCGCCCGTTTGCGCCCGGTCCCGGCGATCACTGCTGGCAGAGTCACGTTTTCGAGCACGCTCATGCCCTCGAGCAGGTTGAAGAACTGGAACACGATCCCGATGTGGCGCCGCCTCATCCGGGCCAGGGCGCTCTCGTCCATCCCGCTCAGCGCCTCGCCGGCCACGATGACCTCGCCCTCACTGGGCACGTCGAGGCCCGCGACCAGGTTGAGCAGCGTCGATTTGCCGCATCCCGACGGGCCCATGATGGCGACGAACTCGCCTTGCTCAATGGCCATGTCCACCCCCCGCAACGCCCGCACCGGAGCCCCTTCGGACTCATAGGTCTTGCGCAGGCCGTGGGCCTCCATCACGTTCATGTCTCCTCCTGGTCGTGGTCGGGAGGCCACATCACCTCGGCCACCCACATAGCTCAGCCAGCCCCTTGGCTCAGCGAAATTGTCTCATCTCTGTAGGGGCCGATGCGCCAGGCTGACACGGGCGCTTCCCGCCCCTTGACCAGTGCAGGCGGCAGTTCCTCGGCCTCGGGCGGGTCGGACAGTGACCTGAACGTCGCCTCGCTCAACACCACCTGGCCCGGGCCCGCCCACTGCTGGAGCCTTTGAGCCAGGTTGACCGTGTCACCCACGACGGTGTATTCGAGGTGTTCGTCGGAACCGAGGAGGGCGGCGGCCACGGGGCCAGTCGTTATCCCGATGCCGAGGTCGAAGAAAGGTAGGCCTTCGTCGCGCCAGCGGTCGTTCACTTTGGTCTGGCGGGCGTGCATGGCGACGGCGGCGTCCACCGCCTTCCCGGCGTGGTCCTCCATGGGCACCGGTGCGCCGAAGACGGCCATCACTGCGTCCCCCACGAACTGCATCACGGTGCCGCCGGCGGAAACGATGGCTTTGTTCATCTCGCCTCGGTGCACATTCAGTTGCCTGGCCAACGCGCTGGGGTCCGCCTGCTCGGCGATGGTGGAGTAGCCCCTGATGTCGGACATGAGGACGCTGACGACCATCTGGACGGTCTCACCCGGGTTGCACCCTTGCTCCCTCAGCATCTCCGCCACGCCACCGGGTAACAACCGGCTCAGCGTCTCGCCTTGCTCCTCCCGGTTCACGATGGCCTCGTAGAGGCTGCGCAGGCGGCGCACGGAATTTTGCCCACCGCTGCTGGCATCTTCGGCCATACGGATGAACAGCTTCTCTACCGCGTCCGCCGCCGCGGACGGCGTTGTCCGCTGCGCCGCTGCGATGGCTTTGATCGGGCGGCCTTCGGCCACCAGTCTCAGCAGTTCCTCTTCTGCCGGGCTCAGTTCGCCCTTGCGGGTGACGGGATGGACCATGGCGTCCACGATGACGGGGTCGAGCACTGACCCGCCGCTGGCCACCGCCCTCACCGCCCGCGCCAGCTGGTCTCCCTCGGCCACCCGGTCCTTTAGCAGGTAGGCGTAGCCGGCCGACCCCTCGGCCAGCAACGAAATGGCGTACTCGGGGTCGTCGAACTGGGAAAGCACCACGACGCCGGTGCCCGGGTGGCGCTTTCTGATCTCGTGCGCGGCCTCGATGCCCTCCTGTTGGAAAGAGGGCGGCATCCGGATGTCCGTCACCACGACCTGGGGCGCCAGCTCCGAGGCTTTTGACACCAGCTCGTCGTAGTCCGCCGCCGTGCCCACCACGCTGAAGTCGTCCTCGAGGGAAATAAGCGCCCGGACTCCCTCCCGGACGATCAAGTTGTCGTCCGCCAAGAACACACTGATGGTGGAGGCGCCTACATCCGGTCCCGTCGGCACCTCAGCCCAGCTCCTCCCGGCGGTGCCCGGCGCTCAGTTGCTCAAGAGCGGTGCGGTCGACCTGGTTGGCGGAGGCCATTGCCAGCTTGCACCTGGTGATGGCCCGGACAGTAGAAGTCCGCCGGCCTCCTTCCAGGACGGCGCGCTCACCGTGGAGCGACCCCGGGCCGTACTCCGCCAGGCGCTGGCCGTCGACCTCGACCCTCACGACGCCGTCGAGCACCAGGAACAGCTCGGCGCCGGGTTGGCCCTGCTCGGTTATCAAGTCGCCCTCTTTCACGTCGCGGATCCTGGGCTTGGCCTTGGCCTGCATGAGCTCGGCGGACAGCTGCCGCTCCAGCGCCGACTCGACCTCCGTCGCCAACGCTGGTGAGTCCTGGTCGCCCCACGGGCTGTGCTTGCCGAACGCCCTCCGGTACCAATTGGAGAAATCGATCAGGCCGCTTTTCTTGACGAGCTTGCCTTCGGTGTCGTACAGCCAGTGGCGGGGGAACGGGCTGGCCCCCACCAGAGAGTGTTCGACGGAGCCGTCCGCCCGGATCTCCAGCGCCACCGTCGTCCACGCCAGCGGGGCGCTGAACTGAACGAACGGCGCTCGCCGCACCCGGCGGGGGGCCGGCACTCCAGTGCGGCCGCCGCTGGTTTGCTCGAACCTGGCGCTCGTCAGGGCCACCCCGGGCGAGGGCCGGAGATCGGGGAGGGCGAAGGCCTGAAAGACGGCCCGCTTGGGACCGAGCTGGAGCGTGGTCGAACCGATCCACCCTCTCCCCGACTGGCCGCAGTCCACGACCCGGCCGTCCTTAACCTCGACCCATGCCTTTAGCTGGTTGGCAAAACGGAACCGGTCGGACTCCCGCAGCTCCTCCAGATCTCCAATGACATCGGGTGGCGGCGGGTCGTAATGAGCTATGCCTGTCTCGAACGGCACCTTGGTGGCCCCCGCCACCGCCTCGGACGGGATCCATGAAATCGACGTGACCGCGGCCTCGATGCGCATAGGCGTACGATACAAGTCGTTACTCTGGCCCCCAAAGGGTGATGACCGGTGTCCGTGCGCTGGTGATCACCTGGTGCTCAGGGGGTGAGGCTGGCACCACCCTCAATGAGATTTCAGCCTCTTCTGGCTAGGTCTCTTAGCGCCGTCCTGGCCGCCCAGTACCCGCACATCCCGTGCACGCCGCCCCCTGGAGGCGACGACGACGAACAGAGGTAGACCCCCGGGACGCCGGTGCCGTAATTGTCCCAACGGACGGTGGGCCGGAATATGGTCTGGCGCAGTGTGGCCATGCCGCCGGTGATGTCCCCTCCCACGTAATTAGGGTTCATTTCCTCAGTGTCGGCCGCCGTTTTGCAGGCTCGAGCCAAAATCAGGTCACGAAAGCCCGGGGCGAAACGCTCTATTTGCCCTTCGATCCGCTCGGTCATATCGGTCCGGGACCCGGCCGGCACGTGACAGTAAGCCCAGAGGGTGCACTGGCCGGCTGGAGCCCGGGTGGCGTCCACCACCCCCGGTTGAGCCACTATGCAAAAAGGCCGATCGGGGTGACGACCGGCGGCCACCTCGGCTTCGGCGGCGGCAATTTGCTCGAAGGTCCCGCCGACATGGAGTGTGCCGGCGTCCCGGCACACCGGGGCCTCCCAGGGAACGGGACCACTCAGAGCCCAATCGACCTTGCACACTCCCGGGCCGTAACGGAAACGCTGGAGGCGTTGCCGGTACGCGGGTGTCGCCCTCGACCGGACCAGATCGGCCAGCTGCCGAGGCGAGATGTCCATCAATGCCACCCTGGGCCGGCCCAGTTCGTCGATGCTCTTGACCCAATGCCCGACGTGAAAAACGGCCTCCGCCGAGGCCAGCTCGGCCACCAGGGCGTCGACCAGGCGGCCGCTGCCGCCTTCCACGACAGGCCAACCATACGTATGGCCGAGGGCCACGAACAACAGCGCGTAGGAACCAGTGAGCGGTTGGTCAAGCGCCAGCAAGGAGTGAGCCGCCGCCCCGGCCAGCAGCCCTCTCGCCTCTTCCGTCTTGAACAGCCGGGCCACCCAGGACGCGGGGAGCAGGCCCGGGAGAGCCAGGCGGGCCGTGGCCAAGGGATGGGCCGGCGGGTAACGGAGAGGCCCAAGGATGGTCGGGATGGCTTTGCCGATGTCAGGCACCAGGGGGCCGAACAACCGGGAGTAAGCCTTGGCGTCGGCCCCGAGGCTGCGGGCCGTGTCCTCGACGGCGCCAAAAACCGCACCCGCCCGCCCGCCGTCCAATGGGTGGGCAAAAGCAACGTTGGGGGTGAGCATTTTTACACCCCGGGCGGTCAGGTCGACACTTTGGAAGAAAGGCGACGCCAGCACCAACGGGTGCACGGCCGAGCAGACGTCGTGCCGGAAACCGGGCAGGGTCAGCTCGGCGGTCAGGCACCCGCCGCCCACCGCCTGCGCTCCCTCGTACACCGCCACCCGGTGGCCCGCACGCGCCAGGGTCAGCGCTCCCGCCAGCCCGTTGGGGCCCGAGCCGACCACGACCGCGTCAACAGCGCCCACGTGTGGCACCGTAGTTGCTGGCGGGACCAAGGCGGGCACAGAGCGTGCCAGCACCACTTCCGAAAAGCGTGCCTGCTTGGTTTCGCGCCGGCAGTTTCTCCGAAACTATGTTGCGATGGCCCTGCGACGGTTTGACGCGCCATGAGCGATGCGCTCCATGTGGCCTGGTACCGCACGCGGGCCACCTTCGGTAAATGCTGGCCCGGCTATCTCAGCATCGTCGTGTTGGTCGGCCTGGTGGGCGGTTTGGCCATGGGGTCACTGGCGGCGGCGCGGCGAACGGCGTCGTCATTTTCGGTCTTTTGGGCCAGTACCAACCCTTCGGCCCTGTATGGCGCCACCGGGATCCTCAACCCGCAGCTCCCCTGGACGCCTTACGACCAGAGGAACATCGATGAGCTCTCCCGTTTGCCACACGTGAAGAACGTGGAAACGCAATCAGGCCTCAATATCCTGCCGCTGCAAGCCGACGGCGCGCCGCGTCAAGACGTCCCCCAGTTCTCGCCCGGCCCCGGTAATGGTTACGCCAGCGTGAATGGGCTTTATTTCAACCAGGACAAGGTGGCCGTCCTCAAAGGCCGGATGGCGAACCCCGCCAACGCCGGCCAGTTCATGTTGAGCGCCCCCGAGGCGCAGTCCATGGGGCTGCAGGTGGGCGATGTGGTGCGGTTCGGTATTTACACCAACGCCCAGATCGGCTTGCCCGATTTCGGTTCGCCCCGCCTGAAGCCGTTCCGTGTCGTGGAAGAGAAATTGGTCGGGATCGTCGCCTTCAACACGGCGGTGATCGAGGACCAGTCCGACGAGGAACAGGCGCCCGACAACTTGTTCACGCCGGCGCTCACGCGGCCTTTCCTGAAATGCTGCGTCAATTACAGCCAGACCGGCCTTCAGGTAACCGGCGGCAACCGTTTTGTGCCCACCGTAATTTCCGAGATCGACCGCCTGTTCCCGAGCGATGGGCCTCAGTTCCAGGCCCTGTCACCTACCGTCGAGCCAAGGGCGCAGCGAGCCATAAAGCCCGAAGCTATCGCCCTGGCTGCCTTCGGCTGCATCGTGGCTCTAGCCTGCCTGCTGCTCGCGGTTCAGCTCATCGGGCGCCAGCTCCGTCTGAGGGCAGATGAACGGGAGGTGTTGCGGGCCCTCGGGTCAAGCCCCGGGCAAACCGTGTCGGACGGCGTCATCGGGATCCTGGCGAGTGTTGTGACGGGGACAGCCCTGGCCGTCGGCCTCGCCGTTGCCTTTTCGCCGATCGCCCCTCTTGGGCCGGTCCGCTCAGTTTTCCCCCACCCGGGCTTGAACTTTGACTGGACCGTGCTCGGCCTCGGCTCGCTGGTCCTGGTGTCAGGGTTGACACTGGCGACGCTCGCACTGAGCTATCTGGGGGCTCCTCACCGGGCCGTTGGCCGCCCTCTGCGGTCGTACCAGCAACCTTCGCGTGTCGTGGCCGCGACGGCCGCCGCTGGCCTCCCTGCCCCGGCTGTGACGGGCGTGCGTTTCGCTCTCGTCCCGGGCAGTGGCCGGACCTCGGTCCCCGTGCGCTCAGCCGTCCTCGGTACCGTCCTGGCCTTGATTGTCCTCATCGCCACAGTCACTTTTGGTGCCAGCCTTGGTTCACTGGTATCTCATCCGGCTCTATATGGGTGGAACTGGGATTACTTGTTGGCGGCCGGCGGAGACCTTCCCGGGCAAGAAGTGACGTCTTTGCTCGACCATGACGCCTACGTGTCAGCCTGGTCGGGCATTTACACCGCTCTGCTGCCTATCGACGGGCAGGAGGTGCCGGTGCTGGGTGAAGCGCCCGACTCCAGGGTGGCGCCGGCTCTCCTGTCGGGCCACGAGTTGGCCACAGCTCACGAGGTGGTGCTCGGGCCGGTCACACTGGCGCAGTTACACAAAAAACTGGGCCAGACGGTCGTGCTCACGAGCGGCGGCCTGCTCCCGCCGCAACACTTGCAGGTCGTCGGGACGGCCACGTTGCCCGCCTTTGGCCAATCTGGTCAGCACCTCGAGATGGGCGTCGGCGCCGTCGTAGCGTCCCAATTGATCCCGGCGGTGCAAAGGAACCAGTTCGACAACCCCCTTCCGGGGCCTCAAGATGCCCTGGTGCGTCTGCGCCCAGGTCTTCGTCGCGGGCCCGCTTACCGATCGCTGGTGCGGATCGCGGCAGCGACCAGCAACCCACAGAACTTCGGCGTGAGCGTGGTCGGCGTCCAGCGCCCAGCGGAGATCCTCAATTACCGGTCGCTCGGGACAACTCCCGCCTACCTGGGAGCAGGGCTGGCGGCCGGCGCGGTGGCCGCCCTGGCGATGACACTGGTAGCCTCTGTGCGCCGGCGGCGCCGGGATCTCGCTGTCCTTAAGGTCCTGGGCTTTACCAACAACCAGGTGGCTGCCACGGTGGCGTGGCACTCGACCGTCTCGGTAGTAATTGGCGTAATTGCAGGGGTGCCGCTAGGGATCGCGCTCGGCCGTTGGCTTTGGGATCTCTTCGCCCGGGACATCAATGCGGTACCACAGCCGAGCGTGCCGGTCCTCCAGGTGGTGCTGATTGCGGCCGGCGCCCTACTGGTGGCGAACATCGTCGCCGCCCTTCCCGGCCGCTTTGCGGCGCGCACCCCGGTAGCGCTCGTCCTGCGCTCGGAATAAACGCGGACGAGCTATAAAGAAGTCCGCTTTTTAGGCCTTTTGTACCATCGCCTGGCCACGTGACCCGAGGCACTGCGCAGTGACAAGTGCCAGTGCGACGAGCCAGTTTCCCCTCTTTAGGTCGTGGTGCGCCCAAACGAAACATGGTGCTAGCACACGTTGAGAAACCGGCTAGCCACCTTTAGCAGATCTGGGTAAACGCGTAACCTTTTGAAATGTGACGATGTCCCGTCGTCACTCCGCCATCCCGAATGTGACTGGTAACACATCCGTCACTGCCACCCCGAATGTGACGGATGAACCCGTCACTCCGCCATCAGGAGGTTACATTGTATTTTCGTTTGCCCCGGCTAAACGGCAAGAAGCGTTCGATAGCACTGACTTTTATAACTGCCGGTGCTGGAATAGCACCCATCTCTCTGGCCGCTGCTGCCTCGGCGACAGGAACCACAACCGGCACCGTCATTACCACCACCCAAGGACCGTTCGGCACGATGCTGGTCGTTGGCTCCGGCAAATACGCGGGTTACTCCGTGTACGCCCTCACCAGCGACCAACGGGGGAGCTTCGGCTGTTCCAGCATGATCATCAAGACCCTGCCCGGCGGCCCCGGTTCCTGCACCGGCCCATCCAACGACCAGAAGGCCGAATGGCCGGCGGTCACGACCACCGGTGCGCCCGTAGCCGGGCCCGGCGTGAGCAGTAGCCTCCTCGGCGCGGTGAGCCGCCCGGGGATAGGCGACCAGGTCACTTACGGTGGCCACCCCTTGTACCTCTTCGACGAGATGGCTGGCGCCGTGAGCGGGCAAGGCTGGGACGAACCGACGCTGCCCCCGTGGCACGGGATCTGGTGGCTCGTGAACCCGTCTGGGCAGTACCAGGCTTGGCCTGAGACGTTGACCACAACTCACATCGGTGGCAAGACGGTCCTGGCCGCCCTGATGCTGACCGGGATCGGATGGGAGAGGTTCCCGGTGTACTCCTATTCAAAGGACACTTCCTCTTCGAGCCAGTGCGCGGGGACCTGCGCCGTCACATGGCCGCCGGTGATCTCCAGTGGTTCGCCGGCCCTGGTAGGCGCCCTATCCCGGTCCAGCCTCGGCGCTGTCACTCTCTCCGGCGGCACGTCCCAGCTCAGCTACAACGGGAAGCCGCTCTACCTGAACGCCAACGAGGCCATCGCCCCCGTGAACGGCATCCTCCAGGCCGTCGGGAGTGGGAACGGGGCGACGGCGGATGGAGGTACGTTCCGCCTCGTGCCGGCCTAAAACAGCACTGTTCAGTCGGAATAAAGCAAACTTGCGGCCGGCGCCTAACCGGCCGCAAGTTTGCCGTTAACGTCGTTGTGAAGCGGTACGGTCATGGTTGTGACATCGCTTATCGAGCTAGGCGAGCGGGCCAAACAGGCCAGCCGCGCCCTGGCCCTCGCATCGACCGGGACCAAGGACGCCGCCCTGGCGGCCGGCGCCGACCTTCTCCTGCAGAAGTCCGACGAGATCGTAAGCGCCAATCAGGACGACGTGCGACGGGCCGAGGCCGACGGGGTCTCCGCCACCATCGTCGACCGGCTGAAGCTCTCTGAGGCTCGGTTGGCCTCGATGGCAGACGGGCTCCGTCAAGTGGCCGCTTTGGCCGACCCGATAGGCGAGGTCATCGAGGGATGGACGCGACCGAACGGGCTCCGGATCGAGCAGGTGCGGGTCCCTCTCGGCGTAGTGGCCATAATCTACGAGAACCGTCCCAACGTGACCAGTGACGCCGCCGGCCTCTGTTTGAAGTCCGGTAACGCCGCCTTCCTGCGAGGGAGTTCCGCCGCTCTGGCGTCCAACCGGGCCATCGCCGCCGCCCTTCGCGAGGGCTTCGCCAAAGCGGGGCTACCCGAGGACTCGCTCGTCCTGGTGGAGGACACGAGTTACGAGTCGGCCCGGGAGTTCATGCGCCTGCGGGGATTGGTCGATTGCCTTATCCCTCGCGGCGGGCCTTCGCTTGTTCAGGCCGTGCTCGAAAACGCCACCGTGCCCTATGTCATAGACGGGGACGGTAATTGCCACCTGTACGTCGACGCTTCGGCCGACCTCGAGATGGCTCTGTCTTTGCTGGTCAACGGCAAGACCCAGAGGCCGAGCGTTTGCAATGCCACGGAGTCGCTGGTCGTGCACCGGGACATCGCCGGGGATTTCCTGCCCGCAGCCGCAGAGGCACTACACAACGTCCGCCTGGTCGGCGACGACGACGCCCGGGCCATCGTCCCGTCGATGACCCCGGCCACCGAAGCGGACTGGGGACAGGAGTACCTCGACCTCGTCCTCAGCGTCCGGGTGGTGGACGACCTGGACGGGGCCATCGCCCACGTACAGCGGTACAGCTCGGGCCACACCGAAGCGATCGTCACTCGCGACCTGCATTCGGCTCAGCGGTTCACGCGAGAGGTCGATGCCGCCGCGGTGATCGTCAACGCCTCGACCCGGTTCACCGACGGGGAGCAGTTCGGTTTCGGCGCCGAGATCGGCATAAGTACTCAGAAACTGCACGCGCGCGGGCCCATGGGCCTTCGTCAGCTCACCACCACTAAGTACATCGTGATGGGCGAAGGGCAGATCCGGACCTGACGACAGCGGCCTGCCGAGGCGGCAAAGATGCCGGTCATCCTCTCCTGTCTCCCACAATCGGGCTTCTCGCCGGTCGCGCCGGTCACCTCGTCGAGCCCCGTTATTGGAGGGCAACCTCCAAGACGAGCCTCGTAAGATGGGCTGATGACGACGATCGGCTCCCCCGGAACCCGTTTTGAGAGCCCGCGAGCGGTTAATGATGCGCTGAGTTCAGTCGGTTACCTGGCAGACGAGGGTATCGCCGCAGTCGTGTTCCTCGCTGACAGGTTAGGCAAACCGGTCCTCGTCGAGGGCCCCGCCGGCACAGGCAAGACGCAGCTGGCCAAGTCTGTCTCCGAGATGACGGGAGCACGGCTCATCCGCCTGCAGTGCTATGAGGGCCTCGACGAATCGAAGGCTCTCTACGAATGGAACTATAAGAAGCAGCTCTTGCGGATCCAGGCGGAGCAGGTGACCCAGGAAGGCGAGACGTGGCAGGAACTGGAAGAGGACATATTTTCTGAGCCCTTTTTGATGCCGAGACCGCTGCTGGAAGCCATCCGGTCGACAGAGCCGGCGGTCCTGCTGATCGACGAAGTGGACCGGGTCGAGGTCGAAACCGAGGCCCTACTACTGGAGGTGCTCTCCGACTACCAGGTCTCGGTACCCGAGATGGGCACGGTCACCGCCACCCAGATCCCTTTGGTTTTCCTTACTTCTAATAACACACGGGAATTATCGGAAGCGCTGAAACGGCGCTGCCTGTTCCTGCACCTCGACTACCCCTCGGTCGAGCGCGAACGGCAGATAGTGCTCACCAAGGTGCCCGACATCGAGGAGTCTCTGGCGGACCAGGTGGTACGGACCGTGAAATTGATAAGAGCCCTCGAGCTGAAAAAGGCGCCGTCAGTCTCGGAAACACTGGACTGGGCCAGGACCCTGGTACTGCTGGGCATATCCCACCTCGACACGGCCACGGCCAAAAACACCTTGAACGTGCTGTTGAAGCACCGCTCCGATATCGACCGAGCGGCGAAGGAGCTCGTGGCGGCGGAGGAATGACAGCCGACCCGGGCCCGCTGGCGGCCGCCGTTGTGGCCACCGGTACCGTGGCGGCTGCCACTTTGACGGCTGGCACTTTGACGGCTGGCACTTTGACGGCTGGCACTGTGGCGGCAGGCACTGTGGCGGCTGGCACTTTGGCCACGGGGCTGTTCGGTACGTTCGCCGAGTTCGTGGACGAATTGCGCGGTGCCGGTGTGCCGGTGAGCACGACCGAAGTCCTGGACGCCACCGAAGCGCTGCGCCACCTGCCGCTGGAGGACCGCGAGGCGCTGAAGCTCGGCCTGGCCGCCGCGCTGGTAAAAGAAGAAGGGCACTGGCGGACGTACGAGACGTTGTTCGAGCTATATTTCTCGTTGCGGGGCCGTGGTTTAGCGGAGCTGTCGGGCGCGCCCGTAGGCGAACTGGGCGAGGCCGATAACGAGACGGAGCTGACCGCCTCCGAACTTGCTGAGCTGGCTTACAAAGCGCTGATGGACGGAGACCCTGAACTGATGGCGGCCCTGGCCCGCGCCGCCGTGAGCCGCTTCGCCGGTATGGAGCCAGGGCGCCCGGTCGGCGGCAGTTATTACGTGTTCAAGACGCTCCGTCAATTGCAAGCCGATGCGCTGTTAAACCGGTTGCTCAATTCCTTAGATGAGGTCGAGGGGTTGGAAGGCCTTACTCTGGCCAACGACTACCGCCGGCGGTTCGAGCGCATGAGGGAAGAGGTGGAAGCCGAGGTACGCCGGCGGCTCGTGGCCGACAGAGGGGCGAAAGTGGTCGCCCGGGCCACGCGGCGCCCCTTGCCGGAAGACATCGACTTCATGCACCTCGGCAAGGACGAGCTGGCCGCGCTTCAGCGCACGGTGCAGCCTTTGGCGCGGAAACTAGCGGTTCACCTGGCGCGAAAACGGCGGGCACGGAACGAGGGGCGGCTCGATTTTCGTGCCACCATGCGACGTTCTCTGTCGAGTGGAGGCGCCCCCGCCGAACCCCGTTTCAAGGCGCCGCACCGCTCCAAACCGGAACTGTGGGTATTGGCGGATATCTCCGGCTCCGTAGCCGCGTTCGCCCGCTTCACGCTCCAGCTCGTCTATGCACTGTCGTCCCAGTTTTCGCGCACGCGTTCGTGGGCTTTTGTAGACGGCATAGACGAAGTGACGGGCTTTCTCAAAGGTGAGGACGATATTGCCGCCGCCGTAAACCGCATCAACACCCAGGCCGACGTTATTTGGGCCGAAGGGCACTCCGACTACGGCCACGCCCTGTCCGACTTTGTCGCGCGTTGGGGGAAAGAGCTCACCGCCCGCACGACCGTGCTGGTGCTGGGAGACGCCCGCAACAACTACCACTCGGTACAGGCATGGGCCATCGCTGATCTGGCCCGCCGTTCCCGCCACGTCTGGTGGCTCAACCCAGAGCCCCGGGCGTACTGGGACACCGGTGACTCCGTCCTGGCCCAGTACGGAGCGCATTGCACCGGTGTCTGGGAGTGCCGCAACCTTCGCCAATTGCGCCATTTCATCGAACAATTGCCTTAAAGGGACCGTTTACCCCGTTCGGCGGGAAGGCCCCCGGGCCGCGAGAAAGCAGCTCTGACGCATAAAGGCACCGACCGCGCCGGCCGGCGCCGTTGTCGGCCACGCCAGCCGGGTACCCGCCACACCCCCCGCCTCTGTTCGCAGCAGCGCTAGCCTGGATTGGTAGAACACCAGCACAGGAGGCCCCGGGAATGGTCCTGCTCAGCCGTGAGTTTATAGCTGTCCCCGATGACAAGAAAAACCAGATCGTCTTCAAGTGGCCGGACGTGAACATCCGTAAGTTCACCCGGGCCATCGTTGATGCGGACGAAATGGCCCTGTTCGTCAACACCGGACAGGTGGTCGGGACGATGGGGCCGGGCAGGCACCAGATCGACGCCCAGGAACTCCCCTTCCTGGGCATGTTCATCGACGTGGCCACCGGAGGTAATGCCTACCGGGCGGAGCTGTACTTCGTCGGGACGCGCGAATTCCCCGGTTTTACTTTCGGCGGCCGTATCGACGACGTCCAGGACCCCCAGACCGGGATGATCGTGACGCTCCGGGTGTTCGGCGATTACTCGTTGCAGGTGAAGGACCCGGCCGCTCTTATCACCAACCTGGTGGGCACGGTCGACGTAACCAACAACGAGACCGTGGCCGGTTGGGTGAGCGAGCAGCTGCTCAAGGTCATGAGGACCGAGGTGACGACTCAGGTTGTGCGCAACGGTTGGCCCATCCTCGGCCTGTCGGTATATACGCCGGACATCGAGAAGGCTGTCATCGAGGCGGCCAACAACCAGCTGAGCACGTACGGCGTAGCTCTCATCCGGATGGGTAACTTCGACGTCAACCTGTCCGAGGCAGACGAGGCGCAGCTGAAGGCGCTGGCCAAGGACACGGCGTACAGCCGGCTGGCTGGAGGGTTCAACCGGTACGCGGCGGGCGAGATGGCCCTGGGTGCTGGCCAGGGCATGGCCAAAGGCGGTGGGGCCGACCAGGGCGCCTTCCTGGCCGCCGGGTTGGGCCTCGGTGGCCAGATGGCCGGCGGGGTGGCCGGGCAAGGCCCCGGCGGCGAACCTGGCCCTGTCCCTCCTCCCGGCCCTGGCTTTGCCGGCGGCGGCGGCGGCTTCGTGGGCGGAGGCCCGGCTCCCGGCAGTGGCCCGGGTTCGGCAACGGCACCCCCAGCTGCCACTGTGACCTGCACCAGCTGTCAGTCGCAGCAACCAGCCGGCAGCAAGTTCTGCTCGTCGTGCGGTGCCGCCCTGCCCCCTCCCGCCGGCCATTGCAACGCCTGCGGGGCGGAGAACGCCGCCACCTCGCGCTTCTGCGCCCAGTGCGGGCAGGCCCTCGGCCCGCAGCCTGTGAACTGCCCGTCTTGCGGCACCGAAGCGGCCCCGGGCCAGCGCTTCTGCTCGTCTTGCGGCGCAGGTATTACCGCCGCTGCCCCAGTCGAGGCCGGCCCAGTGCAGCCCGGCCCAGTCCAGCCCGGCCCAGTCCAGCCCGGCGCCGTCCAGCCCGGCGCCGCCCGAGGACGGAGGTGTCAATCATGACCCGGGGGGCGCGGCTGTTTTGAACGTGTTGATGCACCTCCTCCTGGCCAGAGCAGGAGGGGGCGAGCTTTTGGTGGTGGCGGCGACGACGGTGGCAGCTCCGGAGGCTCCGGTGGTTTGGGAGGAGGCACGTTCATTTTCGGCGGGGCCGGCGGCGGGATAGGCCTCATCTTGGTCGTGCTGTTCGTCGACCGCTGGGGTTGCGGATGATGATGGCCGCGGCGGTTGGAGACGGGGGCGATGGGGCGGTGGGCCCTGGAGCGGCGGGCCTTGGGGAGGTGGGCCGTGGGGCGGCCGTCGCCAAGGGCCCTGGTCAACCGGAGGCCAGGGTGCACCCGGGCCGGGCGGCAGTACAACGGGCGGCAGTACAAACGGCAATGCGAATGGCAGCACCAACGGGGGTACGAACGGCAGCTACGGAGGCGGCCCCCCGGCCGGCGGCGACGCCGGTTGGACGGCCGGCGGAGGTAGCGCGACGCCCGGAGGGGACGCGGGCTGGACCGCCGGTGGCGGACCGAACGGCGGACCGTGGTCCAGCGGTACGGGCCCGGGCAGACTTCGGGCGCCAGTGGCGGTACAAGCTGGAGCGGGACGGGTGACGGCGGCGACGCCGCGGTACCCGCTGCCAGCGGCCGGGGCGCCGGCGAACGGCTGAGCAGCGCCGGTGCGGCCTGGCCGGGAGATGACAACCCCGACTGGATGCACGACACCCGCCCGGCGGCGGCGAGCATCCCGGGAGAGCTCTTCCCTGAAAGCCATGCTCGAGCCGTGCAGGCGGCCAGCCCAGTCGACGTGGGCCTGGCCGCCATAAAGGCGCACGACCCCGGCTTCGACCTCGAACAGTTCACCCAGCAGGTGCAGCGGTCGTTTTTCATCGTCCAGGAAGCCTGGAGCGAGCGGAAGCCGGAGATGAGCAGGCAAGTAATGGCTGACAGCCTCTGGCAGCAGCATCGCGACCAGATCCAGGGCTATATCGACGGCCACAAGCGCAACATGCTCGACTACCTGGCCGTGTCCAACATCTGGCCGGTAGCGGCCCACTCGGACAACGCGTATGACACCATCACCGTCCGCATAGTTGCCGCCTGTGCCGACTATGACGTGGACGACAAGAACGGGCGGGTAGTGCGGGGCGACCACCAGGTAAAGCAGTGGGCAGAGGACTGGACGTTCCAGCGGTCTTCGCAAGCCGTCACCAAAGAGGGTGGGACAGCGCTGGCCACACGGTGCCCCAACTGTGGTGCACCCCTGGATGTTGACCTGGCCGGGATGTGCCGCTACTGCAAAGCGCCCATCATGTCGGGGCAGTACGACTGGGTGCTGGCGAGGATTTCACAGGTCGGCTGACCGGGCTATGCCCGGCCGGGGCCGCTTCGAGCAGACCGGTGCTCCGTAGCTCGCGAGGGAGCGCCCACGCCAGTATCTCGTTATAAATCTTGAGGATGTCGTAGCCATAGGCCGGGCTGCTGGCCCACGTACCGGCGAGCCCCATCCACGTCAAACAGCACCCCTCGATCCCGAAGCTGGCGGAGGGTTTGCCGTAGGCGCCCGCCAGGTGGGGAGGTGTGGCGTAGACCTGAAGGAGCTCCTCCTGGCTCAGGACTCCCGTCATCGCTGAAGGGAACCGCCACCCGGTCTTGCAGGTATCGCAGGCCCCTATGCCGGCGAAGTTGTTGAACTCCGGGGCGTCCTGGCCGTAGGACGGGAAAGAGAAGTAGCCCGTCTCGATAACGGACTGCGCAAAGGCGATGTCAGCCCGCACCCCGGTGAGCTGAGCCGCTTTGAAGTAGTCAGCGACGAGCTGGCCGAAAGGAACGGTGACCCGGGCGTGGTATCCCGTGGAGGCAAACCACCCGACGATCTGAGATGCCGACAGTACCGACGGGCCCAGGATGCTCGGCCCATCCCCCGCCATCGCCTGAAGAGAAGGCGGTGGGTCAGCAGGTGGTCCCGTGCCCGGCACCGGCCTGGTCGCCGAGGCCAGAGCGGCCACGAGGGAGCTGTCGGCGCCGGACGGGCCGGCACCGGGGTCGGCACCCGAGTGAGGCGGGGCGAACTCGCCCTCTAAGAGCGCAAGCGCTTGTACGGGCTGGGCCGGGGCGGCGCCGGGGATCGTAGCCCATAACTTGGCCACCGAAACGTCCTGGCGGGACAGCGTGACCTGGGCGTTCGCCGCCCTTTCGGCTGCTCTCGCTTGCAGGGTCTTTCCCCAGTCAACAACGACGGTGGCCCGGGCCTTGCCGACATTGACGATGCTTTGCGCAAAGTCGAGTTTGGCGCGCTCGAGACCGGTGGCGGTGGCCGCCGCGGCTACGCCGGCCAATTCGGCCTGAGCCAGCTCGGTCTCCTTGTTCCCCAGGTAATCGGTGTCGGTGTTCGCGGCCCCCGTGTACATTGCCAGGCCCAGTTCGCTCAGGGCGTCCTTGTAGACCCCGACCGTCGCTCTAGCTTTTGCCTCGTCGGCGATGGCTTTGAGCACATCGAGCTTGGAGGTGTTCCAGACCGCAATGGCCACCTGGACCGAGTGTGCTGCGGCCCGGGAACCAGCTTCGGCGCGCTCGCACGTAATCCCGGGCGGCGCCGTAGGCGTTCACAGCCCAGAACTGACGCTCCTCGGAGCCCATAACGGCCAGGAGCTTCACGGCCTGGGCTGCTTGCTCCCTCTCGAGGGCCGCCAATGCGGCAGCGGCGGCTGCGGCGGCGGCTTCCGCTTTTTCCTTTTTGGCTTCGGCCGTCTTGGCCGCGGCGGCGGCTTTGGCCATCTGAGGTGCGGAACTCTTGTCCCAGCCAGGCTGAATGGCACCGGCCGGGACAGCTGTGGCCATGAGCGCGGCCCCGGTCAGAAAAAGGGCTATGACAGCTCTTTTACCGGCGCGACCAGGCCAGACACCCGCGCTACGACGCCAACGGGCATCGCTGCTCGAAATGGCTGCTCGCTTCACTGTCTGCAACCGCTCTCAGTTGTGTTCGGCCATTCGCCGGGCCCGATAGCTACCCGTTCCTAGGCTTATCTACGCACAGGACCAGCACAAGCCACAACCGGGCGAAATCGCCCGCTTCGTCCCTTATTGGCCGGGGGCAATTAGGGAACCCGTCTGGGCGGCACAGCTCTCTTTTGAGCCCTTATGGCTTATTGAACGCCACTATTGTAACTTCTTGCTGTCAGTGCGTCGCCACCCAGCGCGGTGGGACCCGGGAGACGACCTGATCGCCATAATCTTCGAACAAGTCGCCCGGGTCTTGAAGGGCCTGGTCAGGGCTACTCAGGTATTTCCCGCGGCAGCGACGCCACCAGCCGGGTGGCCTTTTGGCTGCTGGGCCTAGCTAGGGCTGCAACTCGTCGTGGAGCCCGCACTCCGTCTTTTCTAGCCCCGCCCAGCGGCCGGCCCGGACGTGTTCCCCCGGAGCGACCGGCCGAGTGCACGGCCAGCAACCGATCGACGGATAGCCCTTGGCCACCAGCGGGTTGACAGGCACGTCGTGGTCGGCGATGTAGCCGTCGACGTCGAGGTCCGTCCAATTGGCCAGAGGGTTGACCTTCACCAGCCCGCGCCGGTCCCGGCTCACAATCGTGGCCTCCCGCCGGGTGTGCGACTCCTCTCGCCGCAGCCCGCTCATCCACGCCAGCTTGCCCATCAGCGCCCGCTCCAGCTGAGCGACCTTGGCCGGGGTGCAGCAGTTGGCCGGGTCGGACTGCCAAAGGGGCACGGGATAGTGCGGCACGGTCATGATGCGCAGGTTGAGCCCGTAACGGCGCCGGACCAGCTCCACCGTTTCCAGCGTTTCCGGGAAGTGGTAACCGGTGTCGATGAAGACCACTTCGATGGCCGGCTCGACTTTGGTAGCGATGTCGATCAGCAGGGCATCCGTCATGGACGCGGTCAGGCACAGGTGAGGGTGAAAACGTTCCACTGCCCACCCGATGATGTCTCCGGCTGAGGCGGTCTCGAACTTCGCGTTGAGGTCCAAGAGGGCCTCGTCGGTCAGGTCATCCGTGCTGGGGACGTCAAGCAAAGTCACAACAATACCTTTCCCGGCCAGACGGCTGCGTCATACCCCTGCGCACTCGCCGACTCCGACCTCCGCCACGTAAGGGCCAGTCTCGTCGAAGTCTATGTAATAGTCGGGCCGTTCCTCGGGTGTGGGCCACTTGTCGAGGTCGGCCAAGTCCTCAGCAACCGCCTTGGCGCCACCTGATCGCGACAGCCAACCGGTGAAGTCCTCTCCAGCCTGCCGCTCTTCGGCGAACCGGCCCACTATGCGCACCGTGGCCTCGGCGCACGCCTTGGCCGGCAAGCGCATGGCCCGCTGGCCGAACTCGATCTCGGTCTGGCCCACATGCCCACCGAGAAGGAGCTGGTAACCGGGGGCTGGTCTGCCATGGGCGCGCCGCTCGGCCCCATTGAACCCGATGTCCGCTATATGGTGCTGCCCGCAGCTGTTGGTGCAGCCCGAGATGTTGATGCGCACGCCGCCAACGTCGGCCAAGCCGGCCTTCTCGAGGGCTTTGCCGATATCGTCGGCCAGGCCGCGGCTTTGCGTGACGGCCAGGTTGCAGGTGTCGGCGCCCGGGCAGGAGACGACGTCGCGGGCCAGCTCGGCGCCGGGCTCGGCCATGCCGATGGCGTCCAGCCGGCCGTAGAGCTCGGGCAACTGGTCGGCGCTCAGGTCCCGGAAAGCCAGGTTCTGGCGGTTGGTGATCCTGACGGTCGCCCCCAGATCCCGCTGTATGGCAGCCAGCTCACGGAACTGGGACGACGTGATGTCGCCCAGCCGGGCGTAGGCGATGGCAGACACGGTGCCTTTGGCCACGCCGATGACGACGTTGGCCGCTTCCCAGCGCTTGTAGGGGTCGCCTGGGCCGAGGCGGAGCGTTACCGGCGTGCCCACCGGGGTGGGCGACAGGCCAGTGGCCACACCCGCCGGCGCATCTCCGAGCTCCTGCACGACGGCCGGTATGCCTCCCGGCCAAGTGCTGGAGGCCACGAGCAACCGGCGCTCCTTCAGGACCCGCTCGCGGAGCTCGTCGATCCCCATGGTGTCGACCACCCACTTGAGCCTGGCCCGCAACTTGTTGTCGCGGTTGCCGTAGTGGTCGAAGGTCCGCAGGACGGCCTCGAGAGTGGCGAGCAGCAACTCACGCGGGGTGAACTCCTCGAGCGCCTGGGCGGGATGGGGGTTGG
The DNA here is from genome assembly GCA_963749305.1 of uncultured Acidimicrobiaceae bacterium. GTDB lineage: Bacteria > Actinomycetota > Acidimicrobiia > Acidimicrobiales > Palsa-688 > Fen-671. The sequence goes on along the minus strand of CAVVMN010000002.1, from coordinate 173,642 downwards.
CGCCCAAGCCCCCGGCTACAAAGACCCGGAACCCGGGCTCGGTACCACCGTCAGGCAAGGGTCTGGACACGGCCACGACGCCGACGTCGTTGAACATGGCCTGGCCGCAGTCGGTGACGCAGCCCGAGAAGTTGATCTTGAACTTGCGCGGCAGGCGCTGGGCGTACGGGTGGTGGAGGAAGTGGCGGAAGGCCGCCTCCGCCCACGGGGTGATGTCCAGGACCTCGAAGGGGCAGGCGCCGGCCAGGTGGCAGCCGGTGATGTTACGCACGGTGTCACCGCAAGCCTCACGGGTCGTCATGCCGACCCGAGCGAGGTCCCGTAGGAGCGCCGGGACCCGCTCGAGCTCGACGAAGTGGAACTGGATGTTTTGCCGGGTCGTCAAGTGTCCCCAGCCGCGGCTGTAGCGGTCGGCAATGTCCGCCAGCATCTCCAGTTGTTCGGGCGTGATGGAACCGTACGGGGCCTTGACCCGCACCATCTGGTGGTGGCCGCCCTGGCGTTGCCCGTAGATCCCGTTGTTGAGACGGAAGATCCTGAACTCGTCCTCTTCCAGCCGGCCAGCCAGGTATTCTCCCAGCATCCGGTCGAACTTGGCGATGTCGGCTTCGAGTTCGGCGGATATCTCTCTGGTCGCAGCGGCCGCAGTCATCAGTCCCCATTCTTATCATTCCTGATCGTATTAGTCAACTTTTATAGGAGGGCTGGAGGGCACAGGACGTGTCATTCCGACCACAAAGAGTGGGCGGCCCCGGGCATGGTGGCGGAGGAGACGGAGCAGGCGATGCAGGATCTCGGGTAGCTCGGCTTGCGGCCACTGTCAGTGCTGAAATGTCCGGAGACGGTGGACGTACGGTACTGAAACCGGCCTTTCCCTGGCGTAAAAGGTCGCTTCTGGGCGCGTCATCCGCTTCTCGGCGTAGATTCAGTCGATTTTCGACAAGACCGTCGCCCAGAAACCTGAGCGGCGCCCAGAAACCTGAGCGTCGCCCAGGAGCCTGAACGGCGCCCAGAAGCCTGAACGGCGCCCAGAAACCTGAACGGCGCCCAGAAACCTGAGCGGCGCCCAGAAGCCCGAACTACGCCGAGAAGCCCGACCTGCGCCGAGAAGCCCGCCGGCTGACGATCTACTGACTATTCAACAGGCTCTTTAGCCGGCCCGGAGCAGCTCGGCCACGCGGTAGGCCAGGTCGAGCGACTGGCGGCCGTTGAGCCTGGGGTCACACGTGGTCGTGTACCGCAGCTCGAGGTCGTCCTCGACTATCTCCTCGGCGCCCCCAAGGCATTCCGTGACGCTGTCGCCGGTGAGCTCGACGTGCACCCCGCCCGGCCACGTCCCTGTCGCCCGGCAGGCGGCGAAGAAGCCCGATATCTCGCCGAGCACGTCGTCGAAGTGCCGGGTCTTGCGCCCGCCTTCGGAAACGAACGTGTTGCCGTGCATCGGGTCGCACGCCCAGACCACGGGGTGGCCCGACTCACGCACCGCCACCTGGAGAGGGGGAAGCAGCTGTTCCGCCTTCTTGGAGCCCATCCGGGAAATGAGGGTCAACCGGCCCGGCTCCCGGTCGGGGTCCAGGATGTCACAGATAGCGACCAGGTCTTCTGGGGTAGCCCCCGGCCCGACCTTGGCCGCCACCGGGTTGTTCAGCCCCGAGAGGAAATGCAGGTGGGCACCGTCGAGCTGGCGCGTCCGTTCACCGCACCAAACGAGGTGAGCCGAAGTGTCGTACCAGCCGCCCGTGAGCGAGTCCCGACGGGTCATGGCCTCCTCGTAGCCGAGGATCAGGGCCTCGTGGCTCGTGTAGAAGTCGACCTGGTGCAGGCTCTCCTCTGATCCGAGGTCGATCCCGCAGGCCGTCATGAACCGCAGCGCCCGGTCGATCTCGGCGGCGATGGCCTCGTAGCGCTCGCCCTCCCGGCTCGAGGCTACGAACTGCTGGTTCCACATGTGGACCTGGGACAGGTCGGCGAAGCCGCCTTTCGTGAACGCACGGAGCAAGTTGAGCGTGGACGCCGACTGGTGGTAGGCGGCTATGAGACGGCTGGGGTCTGGCCGGCGGGCATCCAGCGTGGGAGCGTCGTCATTGACCATGTGGCCCCGGAACACCGGGATCTCCAGGTCGCCGATTCTTTCGAGCGGAGCAGTGCGGGGCTTGGCGAACTGGCCGGCGATGCGGCCCACCTTCACAACGGGCGTCCCCGTCCCGTACGTGAGCACGACCGCCATCTGCAGGATGACCTTCAGCTTGTCCCGGATGCTGTCGGCCGTGAAATCGTAGAACGACTCGGCGCAGTCCCCGGCCTGGAGCAGGAAAGCCTTTCCCTCGGCTACGTCGGCCAGCGACTTGCGCAGGGCGCGAGCCTCGCCGGCGAACACCAGCGGCGGCAGGGTGGACAGGATCTTCAGTGACTGCTCCAGGGCGTGCTCGTCCGGCCACTCCGGTTGCTGCTCCGCCGGCAGGCCACGCCAGGAGGTGGGCGTCCAGTCGTTCACGAGGTTTAACGGTGACAGGCGGCGGTACCTAGAGCAAGTCGTTTACCGCTGCCCGGGCGGCCCTCGGGGCGGCTCCAACTTCGGAAGGGTGAGCCGCCGTCCGCCGTTACCCGCCCGCCAAGCGTCCGTCGCGTCGACGGGCCACCTTCCTGGCCGATCTTCTATCGTGCAGGTCGAGATGGAAGAACGCATCGGCATCTTTGGGGGCACGTTCGACCCCATACATGTCGGCCACCTCGTGGCCGCCGTCAATGCTCATCACGACCTGGGGCTCGACCGGGTCGTGCTGATGGTGGCCAACGTGCCGTGGCAGAAGGTCGGCGCTCGTCAGGTAACGCCGGCGGAAGACCGCTTCGCCATGGTCAGGGCGGCGGTGGGCGAGGTGCCGGGACTGGAAGCCAGCCGGCTGGAGATCGACCGGGGCGGGCCTTCCTACACCGCGGACACGATCACCGCGCTGTCAACGCTCCACCCCGGGGCCGAGCTGTTCGTCATTGTGGGATGGGACGTCAGCGCAGAACTGGCCTCGTGGGAGCGCCTGGACGAGATCCGGGACCTCGCCACGCTCGTTGTGGTCAACCGGCCCGGCACTCCCCCTCCTGTCGGGCTGTTGCAAGACGGCTGGCGCCTGAAGGAGGTAACGGTGCCCAACCTCGAGATCTCCAGTACGGACCTCCGTGCCCGGGCCGCCAGCGGCCGCCCGCTGGACTATCTAGTCCCGGCTGCAGCCGTCCGCGTTATCAGGGAGCGTGGACTGTATTCTTTAAGTGGATGACCACTGCCCTCGGGGCCAACCCGGAGCCAGGCTTCAGTACATTGGCGGACACGCCAGACCTCCGTACCAGGAGCCAGAGGCGGTCAGACCGACGCAAGCGCAGGACCGAAAAGATCGTCGCCGTCCTGGTCCTGCTTATTGCGTTCATCGTGACAGTGGTCTTGCTCGGGTTGCAGTGGCTCGGCAACCAGGGCCAGGCGAGCCTCGCCCCGATCCCTCCGAGCCATACGTTCCTTAGTGAGGTGCTACCTTCTTGACCTTCGCCCCCAATGCTCCTGGAGCTTGGGAGGGCAATGGTGCCACTGTTGGCAGGTCTACCGCTGGCCAAACGCGTGACCGCGTCGCGCTAGCTGCTAGGGCTGCCTCTTCGAAGCTTGGGCGCGACACGCTCGTGCTCGGCGTCGAGAACCTGCTGGGTCTGACTGACGCCTTCGTGATCACCAGTGGTACCAACCCTCGCCAAGTACACACCATAAGTGACGAAGTCGAGCGGCAGCTGAAGCTGGCCGGCGCCGGTGGCCCGCGTTCCGTTGAGGGCCTCGATGACCTTCGCTGGGTGCTCATGGACTACGGCGACTTCGTAGTACACGTGTTCCTGGAGGAGGTGCGTTATTTCTACGACCTCGAGCATCTTTGGGGTGACGCCCCACGGTGGACGTGGGACGAGCAAGCGGACGAGCTCGTCACCACCTAGGTCAAACAAGGTCTATCGCCCGTCCTAGAGCGGGGTTCAAAAGCCGAAGGGTCACCGGGCGGTGGCACGACGATGCCGGTATGGCCCTCGGGCGGGTTGGCGATAGGCGTTGTGCTCTTGAAGGACACGCCGCTACGTGCCTGAGCTGCGGTCTCGTTCCGGGCCGGGCAAAGCTTGAAGACGGGAGAGCCGCTAGCCGGAGGCACGATGATGCCGGTATGGCCCTCGGGCGGGTTGGCGATAGGCGTTGTGTCCTGATGGGCGACGATGTCGCGTCCCTGGGCCACGGCCCCTGCCAGCTGGGCTCGGGGCCAGGGAATGGCCAGGCCGGATGCAAGTACCAGAGCGGCCAGCAGGTGACGACGCCCCACGCCCAGGGCCCTTGAGCCTTTTACGAACTTGATGCGGCGGGAAGGTCGTTCGCCAGCCTGCATCAACAGGTCGACGCGGCGTTCGTCGGACAAGCGGGTGGCGATCTCGGGAGGGGGAATCCTGAACACGGTGAAAGCGCGCCTGGGAAGTGACGAGATCGCCGCCTGTTTGTACGGTTTCGGTAGGCAAGAAATGGCGAGCGTGGGTTTTCCCGAGAGAGACAGGTACTTCACTGAAGCTGGTGAGGAAATTCCGGCCTTGCAAGCTCGCCTCGGGGCGGCAATGAGCACCGCTATGGAGGCGGGCTCCAGGTTGACGCGCGAGCAGGTGGCCGAGCTCCTTTCTGCGCTGGAGAACGACGCCTGTGGTGCCGAGCACGCTCGGGCCACTTCGCAGGGTGACTAAGCCAGGCGCCGAGCGTTATAACAAGATGGTCGGGCGTTGGTGGCCGGTGGCCTCACGTTCTTTGAGGCGTGAGGTCACGGGCGGCCAAGCCCGACCTTTGCTTTAGTTAGGCGCTCTGGATCTTGATTTCGATGTCGACGCCGGCCGGAAGCTCGATGCGCTGGAGGGAGTCGACCGTTTTAGACGTGTGCTCGACAATGTCGAGCAGCCGCTTGTGCACTCGCATCTCGAAGTGCTCGCGGCTGTCCTTGTACTTATGCGGGCTCCGGATCACCGTGTACCGGTTGATCTCGGTGGGTAGAGGGACAGGGCCGCGCACCTTTGCCTGGGTGCGCAGCACCGTCTCTACGATCTTTTTCGTCGACTGGTCTATGACCTCGTGGTCGTAAGCCTTCAGCCGGATCCGTATGCGCTGCCTGGCACCGTCAGCCACGAGATCTCTCCGTCCTCAGTTGTTTACTTGATGATCTTGGTAACACGGCCGGCACCGACGGTGCGACCGCCTTCACGGATGGCGAAGCGCAAGCCCTCGTCCATGGCAATGGGCTTTCCCAGCTCCACCGTCATGACGATGTTGTCGCCGGGCATCACCATTTCGGTGCCTTCCGGCAACGTGATCATGCCTGTCACGTCCGTCGTGCGGAAATAGAACTGAGGCCGGTAATTGGTGAAGAACGGCTTGTGCCGGCCACCTTCGTCCTTGGTCAACACGTAGACATTGGCCTCGAAATTGGAGTGCGGCGTAATGGAACCTGGCTTGCACAGGACCTGGCCGCGCTCGACCTCTTCCTTCTTCGTGCCACGAAGCAGGACGCCTATGTTGTCGCCGGCCTGGCCCTGGTCGAGGAGCTTGTGGAACATCTCCACACCGGTGCAGACCGTCCTGGCCGTCGGGCGGAGCCCGACGATCTCGACGGGGTCGTTGACCTTGATGATGCCCTGCTCCACCTTCCCGGTGGCTACAGTTCCACGGCCGGAAATGGTGAAAACGTCTTCGACCGGCATCAAGAACGGCTTATCGATCTCGCGCACCGGCTCGGGCACGAACGAGTCGACCGCGTCCATCAGCGTCAGGATCCCCTGGACGGCGTCCGCGTCGCCTTCGAGGGCCTTGAGGGCCGACACCCGGACCACCGGGGTGTCGTCGCCGGGGAACTCGTAGAAGGTGAGCAGTTCGCGCACCTCTAGCTCGACCAGGTCCAGCAGCTCCTCGTCGTCCATCGCGTCGGCCTTGTTGAGGGCAACGACGATCGAGGGCACGCCCACCTGGCGAGCCAGCAGGACGTGCTCACGAGTTTGGGCCATCGGCCCGTCGGGGGCCGAGACAACAAGGATGGCCCCGTCGACCTGGGCGGCGCCGGTGATCATGTTTTTGATGTAGTCGGCATGGCCAGGCATGTCCACGTGGGCGTAGTGGCGCTTGTCGGTCTGGTACTCGACGTGGGCGATGTTGATCGTGATCCCGCGCTGCTTTTCCTCCGGGGCCTTGTCGATCTGTTCGAAGGCCACAAAGGAGTTATGCGTAGGGTCCTTCCCGGCGAGGACTTTGGTGATCGCCGCGGTCAAGGTGGTCTTGCCGTGGTCGATATGCCCCATCGTGCCTACGTTGAGGTGGGGCTTGTTCCTTTCGAACTTTTGCTTGGCCATTAAAATTGCTCCCTATGCAAATCCGGCTACCGGCCGGAGGCGGTCTAGTACCCTAGCAGGTATTACAGGTGTTTCGGGCCGCCCTTCAGAGCCGGATTTATTCACCCCGCACCCTCGCCACTATTTCTTTGGCCACCTGGTCGGGCACCTCTTGATAACTACTGAACTGCATTGTGTAGGTCGCCCGGCCTTGAGTGCGGCTACGCAGGTCTGTGGCGTAACCGAACATCTCGGCTAGCGGCACTTCGGCCCGGACAACCTGGTTGTTCGCCCTCTGGTCCATGCCCTCGACGTGACCCCGACGTGACGCGAGATCGCCTATCACGTCTCCAAGGTAGTCCTCGGGGGTTACGACCTCGACCGCCATTATGGGCTCGAGCAGCACCGGCCCGGCCCGCCGGCATGCTTCCTTGAAGCACATCGACGCCGCGATCTTGAACGCCATCTCCGACGAGTCGACGTCGTGGTACGAACCGTAGACGAGCGTGGCCCGGAGGTCGACGACGGGGAACCCGGCCAGCACTCCTGACTGCATGGCGTCCTGGATACCAGCATCCACGGCCGGTATGTACTCCTTGGGGATAACCCCGCCGGTGATCTTGTCTATGAACTCGTAGCCGCCTCCCGGGCCCGTGGGCTCGAGGTTGAGCACGACATGGCCGTACTGGCCACGGCCGCCGGTCTGGCGCACATAGCGGTGCTCCACCTTCTCGACCTTCTTGCTGATCGTCTCGCGGTAAGCGACCTGCGGCTTGCCGACGTTGGCGTCGACGCGGAACTCACGCAGCATGCGGTCGACCAGCACCTCGAGGTGCAGCTCGCCCATACCGCCGATGACGGTCTGGCCCGTTTCCTCGTCCCCGTGGACCTGGAAGGTCGGGTCTTCCTCGGACAGCGTTTGCAGAGCGCGCGAAAGCTTGTCCTGGTCGGCTTTGGTCTTCGGCTCGACGGCGACGTGGATGACCGGCTCGGGGAAGTCGAGCGACTCCAGCACGATCGGGTCGGTCGGGTCGCACAAAGTGTCGCCCGTGGTGGTGTTCTTGAGGCCGACGAGGGCGATGATGTCACCGGCGTAGGCCACCTCGCGAGGCTCGCGGTGGTTGGCGTGCATCTGGACGATGCGGCCGATGCGTTCCTTGCGGTCGCGCGTCGAATTGAGGACCGAGTCCCCCTGAGCGGCCATGCCCGAGTACACCCGGGCGAACACCAGCTTGCCCAGGTGCTGATCAGACATGATCTTGAAGGCGAGAGCGGAGAAAGGCGCCTTGTCGTCGGCCGCCCGCTCCAGCTCGCGCTCACCCTTCAGGTCCTTGCCCGTGGTGGGGGGAACGTCAAGGGGGCTCGGGAGATAGGCGATGACGGCGTCGAGCATGGGCTGGACGCCCTTGTTCTTGAACGAGGCGCCACAGAGGACGGGGACGGCCTGGTTGGAGATGGTGGCCCGGCGCAGGGCACCACGAAGGTCGGCGCCGGTGATCTCCTCGTCGTTCAAGAACTTCTCGGTGATCCTGTCGTCGAAGGTAGAGAGCGTATCGACGAGGTTGGCCCGCCAGCGGGCGGCCTCCTCTTCCAGAGTGGCGGGTATCTCCACCACGCTGAACGACTCGCCCCGGGGCGAGCTGTCGTCCCAGACGAGGGCGTTCATCTCCAGGAGGTCCACGACGCCGGCAAAGTTGCTCTCCACGCCGATCGGCAGCTGCACAACAGCCACGGTGGCGCCCAGCCGGTCCTGGATCATGTCGACGCAACGGGCAAAGTTGGCCCCGATGCGGTCCATTTTGTTGACGAAACAGATACGGGGCACGCCGTACTTGTCGGCCTGGCGCCAGACGGTCTCGGTTTGCGGCTCGACACCGGCGACGGCGTCGAACACTGCGATCGCCCCGTCGAGGACGCGCAACGACCGCTCCACCTCGACGGTGAAGTCGACGTGGCCCGGCGTGTCGATGATGTTGATGCGGTGGTCGTTCCACAGGCAGGTAGTAGCCGCCGACGTGATCGTGATACCCCGCTCTTGCTCCTGGGGCATCCAGTCCATCGTGGCGCTGCCCTCGTGGACCTCGCCCATCTTGTAGTTGACGCCGGTGTAGTACAAGATGCGCTCGGTCGTGGTGGTCTTGCCCGCGTCGATGTGGGCCATGATCCCGATGTTGCGGGTCTTGGCGAGAGGGAACTCTCTTTTGTTGTCAGCGTCAGCCATTGGTTGTTTGCCTCGAGATCTGGTTCTTTTTCTCTGGTGGTCGTATCGATCGGCGGGCCGGCGACCTCGCCCGTCAACGGTCGCGGGCCCTGAAGCTTTTCTGCAGTCTGTTTTGGTGGGCGTTGCCGGCGGCTAGCTTGGTCAACTGGTTTGCCCGGCCCGCTCACGAAGCCGCTCGACCAGCTAGCTCATCGGCCACTTGCTTGAGGTCTGTCGGCCGTCCCGGCGGGCCGGTAATTCCACCGCCAAAGGACCACCGCCTACCTGGACCGGCACCTGGCTATCTGCAAACACCAGGTTCCATCTTGAGTTGTTACAACGCCAGCGTCTTCAACGCCGTCCCTTACGGCGTTATTCCCTTTACCAGCGCCTTCGTGTCTGGCAGCGCCTCGTCCAATTACCAGCGGTAGTGGGCGAAGGCTTTGTTCGACTCAGCCATCTTGTGCATGTCTTCCCGTCGCTTGACCGCCGCCCCCAGACCGTTGGAGGCGTCGAGCAGCTCGCTGGCCAGGCGCAGAGACATGGTCTTTTCCCGTCTCTGCCTGGAATATCCTACCAGCCAGCGCACTGACAGGGTCGTTGCCCTGCGGGGCTTCACGTCTACTGGCACCTGGTAAGTGGCCCCTCCCACCCGGCGGCTCTTGACCTCCAGCTGAGGCTTTGTGTTGTCGACGGCCCGCTTGAGGGTGCTGATCGGCTCGGTCGAGGTCCGTTCCTTGATGGTGTCGAGGGCGTCGTACACGATCTGCTCGGCCAGGCTCCGCTTGCCTCGCGACAGGACCTTGTTGACGAGCTGGGTGACCAGGACAGAGTGGTAAATGGGGTCGGGCAGCAGTTCCCGGCGTGGTGCCGGACCTTTACGAGGCATTGTCTACCTGACCCTCCTAACCCTTCTTGGCGCCATAACGGCTGCGAGCCTGCTTCCGGTCACGCACACCAGCGGTGTCCAGCGTGCCCCGGATCACCTTGTACCGGACCCCCGGGAGGTCCTTTACGCGACCGCCTCTCACCAGCACGATCGAGTGCTCCTGAAGGTTGTGGCCCACGCCGGGGATGTAGGCGGTGATCTCGAACCCGCTCGAGAGCCGGACGCGAGCCACCTTTCGCAGGGCGGAGTTCGGCTTCTTGGGGGTGTTGGTGTAGACACGCGTGCACACGCCCCGCCGTTGCGGCGCGCCCTTTGAGTGCCGGCGTCTTGGTCTTCTTGGAGTTTTGCTGGCGGCCCTTGCGGACCAATTGAGAGATAGTGGGCACTTGACCTCTGGACAGGGAAGCTATTTGCTTAAACGGGGCGCGTACCACCCAGGCGCTGCCCCGTGGGACGAGTGCTCATGATATCACCTCGGCCGCTCAGCCCAAGTCGGGCCGCCATCGGCCCAAGTCGCTCCGGTCAGGAGGGCCGGAGCCGGCGGCGGCGACACTGGCCGGTGAGGCCAGTGCCGCGCAAGTGCGGTGCGGTTGAGCAGACTGCTAGAGCCACCAAGTCAACAGTTGGCCAACAGGAGGCCAGACGATGTCAGAAGCTCTCGGGATGAGCTACGCCCCGAAGGGCAAGCCGGCGCCGGCCTGCCAGGAAGGCGAGTTCGTCTTCGCCGCCGTCGGTCTCGACCATGGGCATATCAACGGCATGTGCAACGGCCTCACCGAGGCCGGTGCCCAGCTCAAGTGGGTACTATGACGGTGACGCCGGCAAAGCCGCCGCCCTGGCCAGAGAGTTCCCGGGAGCGCAGGTGGCCACCAGCGAGGCCGAGGTCCTCGAGGACCCGCGGGTCCAGATGGTAGCCAGCGCTACCGTCCCCGGCGACCACGCCGACCTCGGGATGAGGGTCATGAGGCACGGCAAGGACTACTTCACCGACAAACCGCCGCTCACCACGCTCGCCCAACTTGAAGCGGTCAGACAGGTGGTCCATGAGACGGGGCAAAAGTACGCCGTCTACTACAGCGAGCGTCTGCACGTGGAAAGTGCGGTCTTCGCCGGCCAGCTTGTCCAGGAGGGCGCCATCGGGCGGGTCCTGCAGGTCATAGGCATGGGACCGCACCGGGCCAGCCTGGCCTCACGGCCGCCCTGGTTCTTCGAGCGCCAGCGCTACGGGGGGATCCTCTGCGACATCGGGAGCCACCAGACGGAGCAGTTCCTGTTCTTCACGGGCAACGACGATGCCCGGGTCGTCTCCAGCAGAGTGGCCAATTACGCCCACCAGGACCATCCGGGCATGGAGGACTTCGGCGACTGCAACCTGGCCGGCGACAACGGCGCCACGGGGTACTTCCGGGTCGACTGGTTCACTCCGGACGGGTTGAGCACTTGGGGAGACGGGCGCACCTTCCTGCTCGGCACGCGAGGGTTACATAGAGCTGCGCAAATACGTCGATGTGGGCACGGACGCCGGGGGTGACCAGGTCTACCTCGTAGATGGCGCCGGCGAGCACCATTTCTCGGTGCGGGGCAAGGTCGGGCTACCCGTTCTTCGGCGAGCTGGTCCGCGACTGCCTGGACCGTACCGAGACAGGCCATGACCCAGGAGCACGCCTTCAAGGCCGCCGAGCTGTGCATCGTCGCCGAGCAAGAAGCCCAGCGGTTGGGATGACAAACGCCCAGCTATTAACCGGCCCCGGGCGCCGCACAGGCTCGTCACCATCGTCACCAGTGGCGGACAATGCGCCTGCAAAAGGGAGCTTATGAATAGGGGCAAGGACCTGCCGGGGAGCTCCGGACGCCCCCGGCAGGACAGCTACAGACAGCTACAGGAACTACGGGCCTAGGAGGCCCCGCCCACGACCGTCACGCCCGCCGCCGTCAGCGCTGAGCCCTGGGCGCCGGCGTCGCCGAAGCCGGCGGCGGTGCCGTTGGCGCTGATGACCCAGTAGCCGTCACCGTCGGGCGTGGGCACCAGGGCCTTGACCGGCTGGGGGATGACCGAGGGCTGGGCGCCGTAGAAAGTGGCGCCGCCGAAGGCGAAGATGCCGCCGTCGGATGCCACCAGCCAGTAGCCCTTGCCGTTGGGGGCGGCGGCCATGCCCACGATGGGCTTGTTGACAGGTGGGTGGCCGCCCGTCGAGCCGTGGAAGCCGGCGTCGCCGTAGTTGAAGATGCCGCCGTCCGACGCCACCAGCCAGTAGCCCTTGCCGTCGGGGGTGGCGGCGATGCCCACGATGGGGCTCTTCAGGTGGACGTCGGCCGGCGAGCCGTGGAAGCCGGCGTCGCCGTAGTTGAAGATGCCGCCGTCGGACGCCACCAGCCAGTAGCCCTTGCCGTCGGGGGTGGCGGCGATGCCCACGATGGGGCTCTTCAGGTGCAGCTTGGCCGGCGAGCCGTAGTTGAGGGCGTTGCCGAAGGCGTAGACCTGGCCGGCTGGCCGTCACCACCCAGTAGCCCCGGCCCGCCGGGGGTGGTGGCGATGCCGACCGCTTTGGCGCTCAACTTGGCCGTCACCGACCCGTGGCCCGCCGCCGTCCCCGAGGTGAGGACGCTGGCCGGTGCTGGTCACCAGCCAGTACGTGCCGGCCGGGCCGGACACGCTGGCCGTGGTGCGGGCGCGTGTTGACCAGGGCGAAAGTGGCCCCGGTGGCCAGGCCGGCCACTTTGGCCACCACGATGTAGCCACCGGCCGTCTCGTTGGCCGAGAAGTCCGGGGCCGTGGCCACCCCGTTCGCTATCGGTGCTCACGACGGCCGTGGCCCCCGAGCCGGCAAAGGCCCCGCTGGCCCCGCTGGCCGGGGCGCTGAAGGTGACGCCGGGCGCCCGAGATGGCGTTGCCGTCGTTGTCGGTCACCGTCACCGCCAGAGGTACGGCGAAGTCGGTACCGAGCTCGGTCACCTGGGACGTACCCGCCCCGGCGGTGATGGCGAAGGGCGCCGAGGCCACGTTCTTGAGCGTGAAGGTGGCGGTGGCGCTCAACCCGGCTCACGCTGGCCGTCACCGTGTAAGCGCCCGACGGCTGGTGCCGGCCACGAGCGCCGGGCTGGTGGCCACGCCGGACTGGTCGGTCTGGGCGGTGGCGCTCGACCCCCCGCCCACGAAGCTGGCCCCCGCCCCGCTGGCGGTGGCCACGCTGAAGTCGACCGTCTCGTCCGGGACCGGGTCGCCGTAGGCGTCAGTCACGGTGACGGTGAGGGGGAGGGCGAACTGGGCGCCCACCTTGGCCGACTGGTCGTTGCCCGAGCTGGCCTTTAGCTCGTTGGCCTCCCCGGCGGTGGTGTTGGTCAGGTCGAAGTCGGCCTCGATGCCGGTGTTGGCCACTTCGGCCAGTACCGTGTACGAGCCGCTCACCTGGTTGGCGGTGAGGGTGGGGGCGCTGGCCACGCCGCTCGTGCTCGTCTCCACGGTGGCGTTGGTGGCGGCCCCGGGGAACGTGGCGCTCGGCCCGCTGGTGGGGGCCACGAACTCGACGTCGACGCCCGAGACCGGGCACCCGCCGGTGTCCACCACCTCGGCTTGCAGGGCGTTGGAGAAGCCTTCGCCCACCTTGGCCGTCTGGGCCGACCCGCCCGCTCACCGTCACGCCGGCAATAGTGCCCGTACAGGCAGAGCCGGTGGCCGCCGAGGCCGGTGCGGCCAGCAGGCCACCACCGGGGCCAGCGCCGTCGACGCCGGCCACGGTCATGCCGGCGAGGAGGCCGAGCGGCGTCAGACGCCGCCCGAAAGCGGCCCGCCAGCGATCAGCGGGCCGATGACCATGGAGCCGGCCGTCCGGCCCATGGCGCGACGGTTCATCAAGCAGCCCCGCCGCCGGAACCGCCGCGACCCTCCACGCCCGCCGCCGAAGCCGCCGAAGCCGCCGAAGGCCGAGCAGCCCGAGGAGGTGGGCTGGGTGACGATAAGGGTCGTGGCACTTACGGCCCCGATGTTGTTAGTCGAGCCGGTGGCCGTGACGCACTCGCCGACCTTGAGCGTCCCGGCCGCCACTCGTTCGGACTTGGTGTACTTGGTCGACTTGGAGACGTCCACCGTCTTGGGCCCGGTCTTGGTCGTGGCCTTTCCGTTCGAGAACGAGACGGTCACGGCTTCGACGTTTATCTTCGAACCGGACTTCGAGGTCACCTTGCCCGAAGCGGAAGCGAAGTTGGCCGGTCGGTTGAAGTGTGGCGAGGACGGGTCCCGGTCGTCCGGCGGGGGACGGTGCCCCCCGGGAAACGGAAGCCGCCGCCGCCGCCCGGCCCCGAAGCCCCGGGCGCATTCGCCCTTGGTGGCGGCAAAGAGCGCGACGTTGCTGGCGTCGACGCTCCCGCCTGTGCCTTTGGTCCCGGTGGCCGAGATGCACGTGCCCTTGACGACGTCGCTCTCGCTCACCGAAACGGTGGCGGTGATGACCGTCTTGGAGCTCAGGTTGACCGTGGTCTGGCCGCTCTCGGGGTTTTGCACCTCGAGGATGTTGCCCGTAACGCTGGCGATCTTGCCCGACGCGGCGGGCCGGAACGCCGCCGGCGGCCCGCCGGAGCTGCCGGAGCCACTGGAACTGCCCGACTGCGCCCGTGCTTGCCGCCGCCTGCAGCCCAGTAGCCAGCGGCGCAGAGGGTGAGCTCGTCGCACTGGTCTTGGCCGCCACGGGCTTATTTGACGACGACGTGCTGGCCGCCGCCTTCCCGCCGCCTCCGCCACAAGCGGCGGCAACGAGCGATATGACCGCCATGGTGCCGACGGCCAGAGCCAGTCGGCGGCCCTTGGCGGTAGGCACTTCGAGGTTGTTCACGGGGTTTGTTCCTCCTGTTTTGCTTGCTGGTGTTGCTGGTTGTGGGCTGGTTGTTGATGGTCGGGTTATCACTCGCTGCGGAGCGCTTCGATGGGGGCCAGGCGGGCCGCCCGGGACGCCGGGTAGACGCCGAAGACCACGCCGATGGCGATGGCGCAGATGATGGCGCCCACCGTCGCCGGCACCGAGATGGCGATCTGGTTGGTGATGAAATGGGGGATGACGATGGCGCCCACCACGCCCAGGGCGGCCCCGGCGATGCCCCCGGCCAGGCCGAGGGTCGACGCCTCGACCAGGAACTGGCGCCGGATCACGGCCGGCGTCGCCCCCAGGGCCTTTCTGAAGGCCGATCTCGCGGACCCGCTCGGTGACCGACACCAGCATGATGTTCATGACCCCGATGCCCCCCACCAGTAGCGAGATGGCGGCGATGCCGGCCAGCAGCACGGTAAGGGTCTTGTCCACCGAGCTGGCCGTGTCTTCGATCTGGGTCTGGGAGGTGATGGTGAAGTCGGCGTCGGCCGGGTCGGTGATGCCGTGCAGGGCCAGCAGCTCGTCGGTGGCCTCGGTGTCGGCCGCCCCCATGGTCGACTGCGAGCTGGCCTCCAGGTAGATGGTCGACACCGACGACGAGCCGGTGAACTCGCTCTCGGCCGTGGTGATGGGGATGACGGCCAGGTCGTCCTCGTTGGTCGACGACGAGCTGCCGGCCGAGTTGAGCACCCCGGCCACGGTGAAGGGGATGTTGCCGATGTTGACCGTCTCGCCCACGGGGGAGAACAGGCCCAGTTCCTCGGCCGTGGTCTGGCCCAGGACGACCACGTTGGCGTCGGTCGACATGTCCTTCTGGGTGAAGAACGAGCCCTCGGCCATGGAGCGGCCCCGCACCGAGAGCCACGAGGTGGTCGAGCCGTACACGCTGGTGGTCCAGTTCTCGTTGCCCGCCACCAGGCTCGCCTCCTGGGTCACCTGGGGGGCCACGGCGGTGATATCGGGGCAGTCGACCTTGTCGGCCAGGGCCACCGAGTTTTGGTAGGTCAAGGTGGAGGCGGAGCCGAACCCGCCCCGCACCAGCCCCGTGGTCGAGCTGCCCGGGGTGACGATGAGCAGGTTGGACCCGAGGGCGTTTATGGCCGAGTTGACCGACGAAGCCGCCCCCTCGCCCAGGCCCACGGTCAAGATGACGGCGGCGATGCCGATCAGGATGCCGAGCACGGTCAGGGCCGAGCGCAGCCGGTGGGTGGCGATGGCCTCGAGCCCGAGCGCAAGGTGTCGAACCAGCTCATGCCGCCGCCTCCGCCTGGCCCACGAAGCTTGCCGTCCCGGAAGCGCATTATGCGCTCGGCCGCCTCGGCCACGTCCTGCTCGTGGGTGATGAGCACGATGGTGCGCCCGGCTCGGTGCAGCTCGTCCAGCATGCCCAGCACGTCGGCGCTGGAGCGCGAGTCGAGGTTGCCGGTGGGCTCGTCGGCCAGCAGCAGGTCGGGCTCGGTCACCAGCGCCCGGGCCACCGCCACCCGTTGTTGCTGGCCCCCCGACAGCTGGGTGGGCAGGTGGTCGACCCGGTCGGCCAGGCCCACCTGCTCCAGGGCGGCCATGGCCCGCGCCTGCCGGCGCCTGGCGGTCCACCCCGGCGTAGATGAGCGGCAGCTCGACGTTGCGCCAGGCGCTCAGGCGGGGCAGCAGGTGGAACTGCTGGAACACGAAGCCGATGCGGCGGTTGCGCACGTGGGCCAGCTGCTCTTCGTCCATGTGGCTCACGTCCGTGCCGGCCAGCAGGTAGCGCCCCGAGGTGGGCACGTCCAGGCACCCGAGCACGTGCATGAACGTCGACTTGCCCGAGCCCGACGGCCCCACGATGGAGATGTACTCGCCCGGGTAGACCGACACCGACACCCCCCGCAGGGCGTGCACCGGCACCGAGCCGGTGTCGTAGGTCTTCCACACGTCCACCAGCTGGACGATGGGCCGTCCGGGCCGCCGGCGCCGGCGGGGCCGGCTGGTGAGGCGTTTTCGAGTTCGAGCTCGAGTTCGAGTTCGAGCCCGGGTCGGGCACGTTCATGACTTCAGCCACCGAGGCCACCGCCGCCGCCGCGGGTGAAGAAGGCGCCCGCCGCCCCCGCCGCCGAAGCCGCCGCCGCCGAAGCCGCCGCCGCCGAAGCCGCCGCCGCCGAAGCCTCGGCCGGTGGCGCCGGTGCCGGTCGTGCCCGAGGACATGCTCCTCGACAGGGAGGCGATCACCACTTCCTGGCCCGACTTGAGGCCCGACTTTATCTGCGTGTACTCGCCGCTGGACGGCCCCCGTGGTCACCGGCTGGACCACCTCCTTGCCGTTCTTCAGCACGTCGACGAACGAGCCCGTGCCGACGGTGTGCACCGCCGTGGTGGGCACCACCAGGACGTTGGTCACCTGGCTGACCACGATGGACACGTCGGTGGAGGCGCCCGAGTACAGCCCCGTGGGCTGCCCGTCACCGTGATGGTGACCGGGAAGGTGGTGACGCCGCTAGAGGTTGTGCCCAGCTGGCTGACGCTGGTCACCACGCCGTAGGCGGTGGTGTTGGTCCCCGTCGGGCTGATCGTGGCCTGCTCGCCCATCTTCCAGCTGGCTGAGCTGGGACAGTGCTGGCATCGACAGTGACGACGAACGTGTTCAAGGGCTCGATGAGCGACCTCCGACGAGCCTGAAGCTGGAGCTGCCGCTCGAACCGGTACTGCTGGAGCCAGTGCCGCTCGAACCGGTCCCGCTCCCGCTAGAGCCGCTGCTCGAGCTGGCCGAACCGCTGCTCACCGTCGTACTGCCGGCCGAGACGCTCTGGCCGGGCGAGAGGTCGAGGGTGACCACCGTGCCGGCCACCGGCGAGGTCAGGACGGCGTCTTTCAGGTTGGTCTGGGCCTGGGAGACGTCCACCTTGTCGGCGGCCACGGTCGCCTTGTCCGACGCCACCTGGCTCGGGCCACTGCTCTCGTCCGCCTTCAGCGTGGACTCGGCCTCGGCCAGCTGCAACTGGGCCGCGGCCAGGGAGTTGTCTGCCTGCTGGAGCGACTGGGCGTCTCTTTTGCTCCGTAGAGGTCAGGCTGCCCTCGTCGGACTGGACCGTATCGCCGTCCTTTTGCGCCGTCGAGGCCAGGTTGGCCTGGTCGGTCTGGATGGCCTGCTCATCTTTTTGCAGCGTGGCCGCCAGGCTGTTGTTGTCGCTCTGGATCGCCTGCTGGTCCTTTTGCAAGGTCGAGGCCATGGTGGCCTTAGTCGGTCTGGACCGCCTGCCCGTCCTTCTGCAACGTGGACGACACCGACGCCTGGTCGCTCTGGACCGCTTCCTGGTCCTTCTGCACGGTCGTGGCCAGGTTGTCCTGGTCCGTCTTGACCGCCTGCTCGTCCTTTTGCACGGTAGAAGTCAGGCTGTTCTCGTCGCTCTGGACCGCCTGGTTGTCCTTCTGCTCGGTGGCCGCCAGGCTGGCCTCGTCGTTGGACCGCCTGGTCGTCCTTCTGCTCGGTAGCCGCCAGGCTGGCCTCGTCGTTGGTCATCGCCTGCTGGTCGTTTTGCTCGGTGGCGGAGAGGCTGGCCTGGTCGTTCGTGATCGCCTCCTGGTCTTTCTGCTCGGTGGCAGGAGACGCTGGTCTGGTCGTTCTGGACCGCCTGCTGGTCCTTGGTGACTGTCTGCTGGCCGGCGGTCACCTGTTGCTGGTCAGAGGTGACGCCCTGCTGGGCAGCCAGAAACGGCGCTCACGTCGGAGGCGCAGGCTGAACTCGACCCCGACCCTGAGGAAGAGCCAGACCCCCACTCCCCGAAGACGCCGAGGCGTTGGCCGCGTTGAGCGTGGCCGCGCCGTCACCCTGGCAGTCGGCCGCTTCTTTTTGCTGGTCGGCCGCCAGCGTGGCCTGAGCCGTAGCCAGCGCGGCCTGGTCGCTGGCCAGCGGTCGACTTGTCCGCGGTCACCTGGGCCTGGGCCTGGCTGATGGTCTGGCTACCCTGAGAGGTGTCGCTGGCCACCTGCGCCTTGGCCTGGCTGATGGTCTGCTCACCCTGCGCGGTGTCACTGGCCAGCTGGGCCTTGGCCTGGCTGATCGTCTGATCGCCCGGCTCGTGTCGCTGGCCAGCTGGGCCTTGGCCTGGCTGATGGTCGCTCGCCGGAGCTCTTGTCGCTCGCCAGCTGGGCCTTGGCCTGGTCGATGGCCTGCTCGCGCCGTCTGACGGTCGCTTTGCATCTGGGCCTCGGCCTGGCTCACGGTCAGGTTGCCCTGCTTGCGGTCGCTCGCCATCTGGGCGTCGGCCTGGCTCAAGGTCATGTCGCCCTGCTTGCGGTCGCTCGTCATCTGGGCCTCGGCCTGGCTGAGGGTCTGCTTGGCCGAGCTATGGTCGGTCGCCATCTGGGCCTTGGCCTGGCTGAGGGTGAGCGCCCCTTGTTTGTCGTCGCTCGCCATCTGGGCCTCGGCCTGGCTCACGGTCTGGCCCGCCTGGGCCTTGTCGCTGCTCATCTGGGTGCTGCCCTGGGACACGGCTCTGCTGGGCCTGCTGCTGCGACGTGCCGTTCTGCTCCTCGTCGTCGGCTATGGCCTGCTGGTCCTGGGCCACCGTCATCTGGTCGCTGGTGACCGTGGCCTTGGCCTGGGCCACCGTCTGGTTGCCCTCGGCCGAGGCCAGGTTGCTCTCCGCCGTGTCCAGGTTGGACTGGGCCTGCTCGAGGTCGCTTTCGAGCGTTGCCGTCTGCAGGGTGGCCAGGACCTGGCCTACTTTCACCGGCTCGCCGCTGGTCACCTTGACCCCGTCCACCGTCCCCGCCACCGCGAAGTTGACGTTGGCCTCGGTGGCCGGCTCGATCGTCCCTGTCGCCGAGGTCGTCTCCCGCACATCGCCGGTGGTCGCCGCCACCGTGCGGTAGGTGGTGCCGCTGGAGCGGGTCAGGAGGTACGCGGCCCCACCCCCGGCCACCAGGGCGGCCGCGACCAAAATGGCTGCGGCGCCCTTCCAATGCCGGCCCCACCAGCCTCGCCGCGGTGGCTCGGCGTCGGGCGGGACGGCCCCGTCTACCTCCGGGCCGGCCTCCCCGGTGTCCCAATGGGCTACGGGTACGGGCTGTGTGTCGAGCGCCGCGCGCTCTTCAGGCGCCATCGTCATGGGACAGACCTCCGGGGCATGTTGTCCGAAAGGTACGCATCACAACTTTGCCTGAACTGAAAGCCGCCTTAATGTTCGGTAAAACCGGCCGGCGAGGTGCATCAAGCTTACGAACGTGGCCGTTAAGCTCCGCGTACCGTGAGCGACGAGACGGAGCAGCGAGACCCTCCGTTGTCGAGCCGCCGGCGCCCGACGAACGGACAGTCGTAATCTAACCTCTGCCCTGGGAGCGGTCCTGGTGGGCGGCGGTGGTGGCCGCTGTCGTGGCCACGAGTGGAGGTCCCGGGACAAAGCGACCAGCGTCCGCCGTGGCCGACACGACCACAGTCGGAGACAAAGGGGCAGTTGCTTTCGGATGTGACGATGGTGCCGTTCAATGGGTCCACCAACCAAGACCCGATGTCCACTGTGGCGGTTCACGCCACCGGTGCCCGCCTCGAAACGTAAACGTGATGGCTCCGGCACTCCGGTCCGAGCTGGCTGGGAGCCTGAACGCTACCGGCGACGAATGGCTGTCGACCGGTGCCCTGCATCCCGGCACTGCTTACGTCGTCACCTATACGGTGGAAGGAACAGAGGGGTTGACGGCGACGGGGTCAGGTAGGTTCACTACCGCTTCCAGTGCTGGAGACCTTCGTCGGTAATGGCCCAACGGGGTACAGCGGTGGGAGCAGCGCGTCGCCCACGTCGACGCCTTCAGCTGGGCCCGGCACTCACTCGAGCAGCCCGTCGGCGGGCTCCGGGTCGGCGAGTACCGTCAGCGGCGGGCAGCCGGGTCGTCGAACTCTCTCAGCGGCGGCCAGGGGCCAGTGGCATCGTCTCAGCCCAGGGTCTCCAGCCTGTCCGAGTGGACGGCAACAGCAGTTCTCGTCCAACTCCACGCCCGTCGGCTTCGCTCAGGAACCGGCCTGGGTAGCAGCTCGGGGTCGTCTGGGTTGTCCGGAGGGAGCGGGAGCAGCAGCTTCTCGAGCACCTCGACGCCCTCGGCCGGCGGGTCGGGCTCGTCCGGTGGCGGTCTGGGGGCCGGGTCGGGCTCGTCCGGGGCCGGTCTGGGCGGAAGCTCGGGGTCGTCTGGGCTTGTCCGGAGGGAGCGGGAGCAGCAGCTTCTCGAGCACCTCGACGCCCTGGCCGGCGGGTCGGGCTCGTCCGGTGGCGGTCTGGGGGCCGGGTCGGGCTCGTCCGGGGCCGGTCTGGGCGGCAAGCTCGGGGTCTTCGGGCTTGTCGCGGGCGAGCGGGAGCAGCGGCTTCTCGACCACCTCCACGCCCGTCGGCCGGCGGGTCGGGCTCCTCCGGGTCCGGGCTGGGCGGCAGCAGCTCGTCGGGGTCTTCGGGCTTGTCCGGGAGGAGCGGGGCCAGCAGCTTCTCGACCACCTCGACGCCCTCGGCCGGCGGGTCGGGCTCGTCCGGCTCAGGGCTGGGCGGCAGCAGCTCGTCGGGGTCTTCGGGCTTGTCCGGGAGGAGCGGGGCCAGCAGCTTCTCGACCACCTCGACGCCCTCGACTTCGGCCACCGCTCGTCCAACCGAGCCGACTTCCAACTCGGTAACGCCGACGACAACGGCCGGCACCAAGCCCTAGCTCGACCACCGGCCCGGGCACGTTCTCGGGGTCGACGCCGTCGAGCTCGGCCAGCACCGGCACGACGGTACCGGCGACCTCCGCCACGAGCAGCCCCTCCAGCGTGCCTCAGGAGACGACAACGGCCAACACCGCTCCGGTCACTACGGCCAACTCCACCACCGTGCCGCCATCGACAGGCACGTCGACCGCTCCGGCGACTTCAACCTCCGCGCCAACGACTTCAACCTCGAGCGCCGTCACTCCGTCGAGCTAGACCCTCACCTGTGCGTTGCGCACACCAGGGCCGTGACTCCTGTCGCAACGTGCCTTAAAGAAAAAAGGGCCGGCAGCTGGCGGTGGGCACATTGTTTTGGGCGTGCCCGCCTCTCTTGCTGCGGCCCTGCGTGGTTCTTCCAGGGACATTCGCCCGGCTGGAAGTGACAAGTCTCACTCCAACCGGGCGAACGTCGCCCGTTCTTGCTCTAGCCCTGGGTCTCCCCGTCGCCGCTCTCGAAGGTGTTCTCCTGGTCGTAGTTGCCTCCGAAGCCGTAGGAGTCTTCGTAGTCGGCCGGGTCGAAGGTGGTGCCACCCTCGGTGCCCGTGCTGCTCCCGATGCTGGCCAACCAGGCGGCCAGGTCCTCGGTGCCGGGCTCCTCGTCGGAGGTCCAGAAGGTCATGCGCTGCACCTCGGGCGCGTCGACGACCACGTCGCGGTAGCGGGGCATGCCCGTACCGGCCGGGATCAGCTTCCCGATGATGATGTTTTCCTTCAGCCCGAAGAGCTGGTCGGACTTGCCCTTCGATGGCGGCCTCCGTGAGGACCCTCGTCGTCTCCTGGAAGGAGGCGGCCGAAAGCCAGCTGTCGGTAGCCAGCGACGCCTTGGTAATGCCCATGAGCTCGGGGCGCCCTTCTGCAGGGCGACGTGCCCTGCTGCACGAGCTGGCGGTTGACCTCGGCGAAGAACCGGGAGTCGACGCGCTCACCGGGCAGGAAAGGAGACTCCCCTTGCTCTGCCACCAGCACCCGTCGCAGCATCTGGCGGACGATGAGCTCGATGTGCTTGTCGTGGATCGACACGCCCTGGTCCCGGTAAACCTGCTGGACCTCTTCGACGAGGTACTGCTGCGTCTCCCGGATGCCCTTGATCTCGAGCAGCGCCTTGGGATCGCGCGGGCCCTCGACGATGGCATCGCCAGCCGCCACCTCCACGCCTTCCCTGATGCCCTCGGCCAGCTTGGACCTGAGCGCAACGGTGTAGACGTCCTCGCTACCGTCGTCCCCGACGATGGCGATCCGGCGGCTGTTGTCCTCCTCCGTGATGCGCACCACGCCCGAGGTCCGGGCCAGTACGGCGGCCCCCTTCGGGGTGCGGGCTTCGAAGAGCTCGACCACGCGGGGCAGGCCGTGCGTGATGTCCTCCCCGGCGATACCGCCGGTGTGGAACGTACGCATGGTCAGCTGGGTCCCGGGCTCACCGATCGACTGAGCGGCAATTACGCCGACAGCCTCACCGAGCTCGATGTGCTGGTCGGCGGCCAGGGAGCGCCCGTAGCAACTGGCGCAAATCCCGTGGGTCGACTCGCACGTGAGCACGGACCTGACCATGACCTCGCTGACGGCGGGGTCGTCCCGAAGCTGCTCCATTATTTCCACGTCAACCTCGGTACCGGCCGGGAACACCCGCCCGTCCGAGAGGGTGGCATCCCGGACCAGCACGCGGCCGTCCAGCCGTGTTTCCAGGTAATACCGGGCCTTTTCGTCGTCCGGGCGGACGTTGCGCACCCAGATGCCCCGGGTGCTGCCGCAGTCGTCCTCGCGCACGATCAGCTCCTGGGCCACGTCGACCAGCCGGCGGGTCAGGTAGCCGGAGTCGGCGGTGCGCAGGGCGGTGTCGGCCAGGCCCTTGCGGGCACCGTGGGTCGAGATGAAGTACTCGAGGACCGAGAGGCCCTCCCGGAACGACGACACGATAGGCCTCGGGATCATCTCGCCACGAGGGTTCGAAACAAGGCCCTTCATGCCGGCGATCTGGCGCACCTGCTGCGGGTTACCGCGGGCGCCCGAGTCGACCATCATGTCCAGCGGGTTGAAGGGGATCCTGTGCAGGGCCTCCTCCATGGCTTTGCCGACCTCGGAGTTGGCCGTCGTCCAGATCTCGATCTCCTTCTGGCGACGCTCGTCGTCGGTGATGATGCCCCGCTTGAACTGGCTCTCCGCCTTTTCGGCGTCAGCCTCGTGGCGGTCGACGATCTCTTTCTTGGCCGCCGGCACCTTGACGTCCTCCATCGAGATCGTGAGGCCGGACTGCGTGGCGTAGCGGTAGCAAAGCTCCTTTATCTTGTCGAGGCTGTCGGCTACTACTACGCGGGGGTAATCGCTGGCCAAGACTTCGACGATTTTGCCGATGCTGTGCGCCTTTTTGCCGATGACATCGTTGACGAACTCGAAGTCGTCCGGCAGGGCGGTGTTGAAAATGATCCGGCCTGGCGTCGTTTCAATGACGTCGTAAGCGGCACCATTGGCCGAGCCGTTGCTAGAAGCTCCATTACCACTGGCCCCATTTTCGCTGGCGCCATTGCTGCTGGCGGCTACCTCACTGGCGTCCACGTCACCAGCGTCGGCGACGGCTTCGGCCTCGAATTCCCCAATGGCTATACCGGGTTTGATGGGGCGGCGCCACGTCACCTTGGCGTGCAGGTCGACGGCCCCCACATCGAGGGCGTGCCGTACCTCGTGAAGGTGCCGGAACACGCGGCCCTCACCCTCCACCCCATCCTTGACCAAAGTCAAGTAATAAGCGCCGAACACCATGTCCTGGGTGGGCGTGACGATCGGGCGGCCGGTGGCCGGCGAGAGGATGTTGTTGGCCGACAACATGAGTACCCGCGCCTCGGCCTGTGCCTCAGCCGAAAGCGGCAGATGGACAGCCATCTGGTCGCCGTCGAAGTCGGCATTGAACGCCGTGCAGACCAGCGGGTGGATCTGGATGGCCTTGCCTTCCACCAGGACCGGCTCGAAGGCCTGGATGCCCAGGCGGTGCAGCGTCGGCGCCCGGTTGAGGAGCACGGGGTGCTCCTTGATGACCTCTTCCAGCACGTCCCAGACCTGGCTACGCCGGCGCTCGACCATCCGCTTGGCGGACTTGATGTTTTGGGCCAGCTCGAGGTCGACCAGGCGCTTCATCACGAAAGGCTTGAACAGTTCGAGGGCCATCTGCTTGGGCAGGCCGCACTGATGGAGCTTGAGCGTCGGCCCGACCACGATGACAGAACGGCCCGAATAATCGACGCGCTTGCCCAGCAGGTTTTGGCGGAACCGGCCCTGCTTGCCCTTCAACATGTCCGAAAGGCTCTTCAGCGGCCTGTTGCCCGGACCGGTAACCGGCCGGCCACGCCGGCCGTTGTCGAACAGGGCGTCGACCGCCTCCTGCAACATCCGCTTTTCGTTGTTGACGATGATCTCGGGAGCACCCAGGTCGAGCAGCCTCTTCAACCGGTTGTTCCGGTTGATGACCCGGCGGTACAGGTCATTGAGGTCGCTGGTGGCAAAACGGCCACCGTCGAGCTGGACCATGGGGCGCAACTCGGGCGGGATGACGGGTACGACGTCGAGGATCATGGCCCTCGGGTCGTTGACCCGCCGGCCATTGTCGTCACGACGGTTGAAGGCCGAGACGATCTTCAGGCGCTTAATGGCCTTTTGCTTGCGCTGCACCGAAAGGTGACGACGGCCTTCGTCGGGCTCGATGACGTCACGCAGTTTTACTTCCTCTTCGTCGAGGTCGATCTCCTCGATCAATTGGGCGATCGCCTCAGCTCCCATGCCGCCACGGAAATAATCGCCATAACGGTCGCGCAGCTCGCGCCACAGCAACTCGTCCTCGATTATCTTGCGGCCGTGGAGGTCACGGAACTCATCGAACGCCCGCCGCACCAGCTCAGCTTCCGCCTCGGCGTGGTCCCGAATAGAGGTGACCTCTTTTTCGACCTGACGCTGGCGAGCTTTCAGCTCCGAGTCCTTGGCCCCCTCGCTCTCGAGCTTGGCCAGCTCGTCCTCGAGCTCCTTGTAGCGCCGGTCGATGTCGAGGTCGCGAGTCCTCACGATGTCGGCCAGTTCCTCGTTGAGCTCTACTTCGAGGTTGGGCAGGTCGGCGTGGCGACGCTCCTCGTCTACCGATGTCACGAGGTTGGCGGCGAAATATATGACCTTTTCCAGTTGCTTGGCCTTGAGCTCCTCGCGCGCTTCGGTGCCCATCAACAGATAGGCCAGCCAGGAGCGCGTGCCCCTCAGGTACCAGATATGGACTACGGGCGCGGCCAGCTCGATATGGCCCATCCGCTCGCGCCGGACCTTCGAACGAGTGACCTCTACGCCACAGCGTTCGCAGATAATGCCCTTGAAGCGGACCCTCTTGTACTTACCGCAATAACACTCCCAGTCCTTTGTAGGACCGAAGATCTTCTCGCAGAAAAGGCCGTCCTTTTCCGGGCGCAGGGTCCGGTAATTGATCGTCTCCGGTTTTTTTACTTCACCGTTGGACCAGGTCCGGATGTCGTCAGCGGTGGCGAGCCCTATCTTCAGTTGTTCGAAATTGTTGACATCTAGCATCGCTTAGAAACTCCTCTCGCTCGCGCGCCGCGCGTCCTCCTCGTCAGAGCCGCGCTCTGGCCGGCTGATGTCGATGCCCAGCTCCTCGGCCGTACGGAACACGTCCTCGTCCAGCTCCCGCATCTCGATCTGCTCGCCAGTAGTGGACAGCACCTCCACGTTAAGGCAGAGGCTTTGCATTTCCTTTATGAGCACCTTGAAGCTCTCCGGTATCCCCGGTTCGGGGATGTTGTCGCCCTTCACGATCGCCTCGTAGACCTTGACCCGGCCCAGGACGTCGTCGGACTTGATGGTCAGCAGCTCTTGCAGCGCATAAGCCGCGCCGTAGGCCTCGAGGGCCCAGACTTCCATTTCGCCGAACCGCTGGCCACCGAACTGCGCTTTACCACCGAGCGGCTGCTGGGTGATCATCGAGTAAGGGCCGGTAGAACGGGCATGGATCTTGTCGTCCACGAGGTGAGCCAATTTCAATATGTAGATGTACCCGACAGAAACCGGGTTGTCGTAGGCCTCGCCGCTGCGGCCGTTGTAGAGCATGGCCTTACCGTCGGAACCAATTAGCCGCCCATTGTCCCCGTACTCGGTACCGGGCGCTTCGGGATGCAGGTTCTCGAATATGTTCTTGATCGTCGGGTGCTTGCCGGCCTGCTCCTCCTCGTCCCAGTGGGCACCATCGAAGCTCGGCGTGGCGACATATGTGTCGGGCCTGGCCACCGGGCTCGTCTTTCGCCCCGGGGCCTGAGCCGGGACCGTATTATTGCGGTCGCTCTCCCAACCCCAGCGGGCGGCCCAGCCGAGATGGCTCTCGAGCACCTGGCCCACGTTCATGCGGGAAGGCACGCCAAGGGGGTTGAGGATCATGTCGACCGGTGTGCCGTCGGCCAGGTGGGGCATGTCCTCGACCGGCAGGATCTTGGATATGACACCTTTGTTGCCATGACGGCCGGCCAGCTTGTCGCCTTCGGTGATCTTGCGCTTCTGGGCCACATAGACCCGGACGAGCTGGTTTACACCCGGCGGCAGCTCGTGGGCGTCCTCGCGTGAGAACACCCGGACGTCGATGACTTTCCCGGACTCGCCGTGGGGCACCTTGAGCGAGGTGTCGCGCACCTCTCGGGCTTTTTCTCCGAATATGGCCCGCAGTAAGCGCTCTTCTGGCGTCAGTTCGGTCTCGCCCTTGGGCGTTACCTTGCCGACCAGCACATCGCCCGCCCCGACCTCAGCGCCAATGCGGATGATGCCCCGCTCGTCGAGGTCCTTCAGGATCTCTTCGGAGAGGTTGGGGATGTCACGGGTGATCTCTTCCGCCCCGAGCTTGGTGTCCCGGGCGTCGACCTCGTGCTCCTCGATATGGATCGAGGACAGGACGTCGTCGCGCACGAGCCGCTCGGACAGGATGATGGCGTCTTCGTAGTTGTAGCCCTCCCAGGGCATGAAGGCGACGAGCAGGTTCTTGCCCAGCCCAAGCTCGCCCCCCTCCGTGGAAGGCCCATCGGCCAACACGTCGCCCCGGGCCACCGGCTGGCCTTCCTCGACCACGATGCGCTGGTTGAAACAGGTGTTTTGGTTGGACCGGCGGAACTTGTAGACCGGGTAGACCTTGCGCGCGAGCGTGGTCCCCCAGCGGTCCGACTGTCCCGGGGTGTAGTCGACCGTGACGTGCTCGCCGGCCACCTCGACAATGGTCCCTGTGCCTTCGGCCAGCAGGACGTCACCGGTGTCCTGGGCGGCCCGGCCCTCGACGCCAGTACCGACGAAGGGAGCCTCCGGGTACACCAGGGGCACAGCCTGCTTCTGCATGTTGGCGCCCATGAGAGCCCGGTTGGCGTCGTCGTGCTCGATGAAGGGGATGAGCGCCGTCGATATCGAGACGATCTGCTTGGGCGAAACGTCCATCAGGTCGACCTCGGAGGGCGGCACGAAGTCGACCTCGCTGGTGGTGCCGTAGGTGGTGCCGCCGGCGCCGACCCGCACCCCGGGCCCTGTGGCGCCCGGCGCACGAGCACGCGCTGGTCGGTGAGGGTCCCGTCCTGGGCCAACTTGGCGTTGGCCTGGGCGATGACGTACTCCTCTTCCTCGTCTGCGGCCAGGTAGACGATCTCGTCGGTGACTATGCCCTCCGTCACCCGACGGTACGGGGTCTCGATGAAGCCGTACTCGTTTATACGCCCATACGTCGCCAGGTGCCCGATAAGGCCGATGTTCGGGCCTTCGGGCGTCTCAATGGGGCACATACGGCCGTAGTGCGAGCTGTGGACGTCACGGACCTCGAACCCGGCCCGCTCCCGGGACAGGCCACCGGGGCCCATGGCCGAAAGCCGCCTCTTGTGAGTGAGACCGGACAGCGGGTTGGTCTGGTCCATGAACTGGGAGAGCTGGCTGGTGCCGAAGAACTCCTTTATGGCCGCCACGACAGGCCTGATGTTGATCAGCGTCTGGGGCGTGATCGCCTCTACGTCCTGGGTCGTCATGCGTTCCCGGACAACGCGCTCCATACGGGAGAGGCCCACACGGACCTGGTTCTGGATCAGCTCGCCCACAGAACGCACGCGCCGGTTGGCGAAGTGGTCCTGGTCGTCGAGGCGGTAACCGGCCTCGCCCTGGGCCAAGTGGAGAAGGTAGGTGCCTGCGGCCAGGACCTCGCTCTTGGACAGCACGGTCTGGCCCGGCACCGGGCGGTCCAGTTCGATCCCGAAGAGGGACTCGAGCTTGGCGATCTCGGGGCCGAGTTTGCGGTCGAGCTTGTAGCGGCCGACTCGCGTCAGGTCATAGCGCTTGGGGTTGAAGAAGGCATTCTCGAAATAGGCCCGGGCCGATTCCACCGAGGGCGGCTCGCCCGGACGGGCACGCTTGTAGATCTCCAGGAGGGCAGCCTCCTGGGTCGGCGCCACCTGCTGCTTGCGCTCGGCGTCCCACTGTGGTTCGAGGAACTCGAAGTGGCGCACGAAGCGCTCGAGGAAGGCCTCATCTGCATAGCCGAGGGCGCGCAACAGCGTGAAAAGGGACAGGCGCCGCTTGCGGGCCACCCGGGAGCCGGCACTGATGTCCTTACCCGGCTTGGCTTCGACATCGAACTCGATCCACTCGCCGCGGTAGGGGTGCACCGTCCCGGTCACGATCGTCTTGGCGTCGCGGCCCGGTTGGAAGATGACCCCGGGCGAACGGACGAGCTGCGATACGACCACACGCTCGGTGCCGTTGATAATGAACGTGCCACGGTCGGTCATCACCGGGAAATCCCCCATGAAGACCGTCTGTTCTTTGATCTCGCCGGTGTTGGCGTTCTGGAACTGCGCCCGCACGAAGATGGGCGCGGCATAGGTCATGTCCTTCTCTTTGCACTCCTCCACCGAAAACTTGGGCGGTGGGCGCAGGTCCTGGTCGGTTGGGTCGAACTCCAGGATCAGCTTGAGCGAACCAGAGAAGTCCTCGATAGGGCTGATGTCGCGGAAAGCTTCGGCCAGGCCCTTGTCCAGGAACCATTGGAAAGAGTCGCGTTGTACTGAGATCAAATCTGGGAGCGGCAGGACCTCATCGAGGTTCGCAAACGAAAAGCGCTCCCGAGTTACGGGGCGAGACGGCAAGGACTACTCCTTGGAAGACGCAGTGGCTGTAGAGGCGCGCCGACCTGCCGCCCTAAAAACCAAGGACGCGGAAAGAGAGGGCACGGCAACTGGTCAGTGTACCGCATCTCGTACAGACGCGGCAACCTCATACACAGGTCACCTCGTGGCCCTCACACACCAGGGTAAGGCAGGGAGGCCACCCGGTCAAGCACTTCTGCGCAGGTGCCCACCTTGGGCGACGACTTACCCGCCTTCAGCGGCCTTGGGAAGCGTCGACCCGAGGTGGACCGGCCGGCCTCGCTACTTGAGCTCGACGGTAGCGCCGGCCCCTTCTAGCTGCGCTTTCGCCTTCTCGGCGTCCTCCTTGCTGACCTTTTCCAGGACGCTCTTGGGCGCGCCGTCAACGAGGTCCTTAGCTTCCTTGAGCCCGAGGTTCGTAAGGGCGCGAACTTCCTTGATCACCTGGATCTTCTTGTCGCCGGCACCGGTCAGGACGACGTCGAACTCGTCCTGTTCCACCTCGGCCGGGGCCTCAGCGGCGGCGGCGGGGCCGGCGGCGCCGGCGACGGCGACGGGCGCCGCGGCAGTGACGCCGAAGCGCTCCTCGAACGCCTTCAGCAGCTCGGACAACTCGAGGACCGACATGTTGGAGATCGCCTCGAGGATTTCGTCCTTTGTGGTTGTAGTGGCCATTGGTTTGTTGCTCCTGTGTGTATGGGGACGGTTCGGTGATTGATCAGAGGGGCGGTACACGGCCCACCGGGGGGTCAGCTGCCCTCCCGGGGGTTCAGCTGCCCTCCCGGGGGTTCAGCTGCCCTCCCGGGGGTTCAGCTGTCGGTCTCGGGTGCTTCTGCGTCGGGCTCCTCAGCGGCCTGCGTGGCGTCGGCCTCGGAGGGTGTCGCCTCTGCACTAACGGGCTCGGCGGCCGGCGCTTCTGCGGCCGGCGCTTCTGCGGCCGGCGCTTCTACGGCCGGCGCTTCTACGGCCGGCGCTTCTACGGCCGTCGGCTCCTCTGCAGCCGGGACGTCCGCTACCGAGGCCTCGGCGGCGGGGGCCTCTGCGGCCGGTACGGGCTCCTCTGCAGCCGGGGCTTCTTCGGTCGAAGCAGCAGCAGCGCTGGGGACTTCGGGGATGGGGGCGCCGGCCGCCCGCTCGTCGCGGAGGGCAGCCAGGCCGTAAGCAAAGTTGCGGGGCACCGCAGCCAGCAAGCCGGCGAAGCTCTGCATCGGAGCGGCCAGCGCACCGGCCAGACGGGCCAGCAAGACCTCGCGAGGCGGAAGGTCGGCCAGGGCCGCAGCGGCCTGCGCACCCAGTACGGAGTCGCCCAGGAGGCCGCCCTTGATGACGAGAAGAGGGTTGGCGCGGGCAAACTCTCGCAACGCCTTCGTTACCGCGGCTGCGTCGCCCTGGACGAAAGTGAGAGCGGTGGGGCCGGCCACAAGGTCGACGAACCCTTCGGGGCGCTGCTCGGCGGCCAGCCGCACCAGGGTGTTCTTGTAGATCCGGTACTCGGCGCCGAGGGGAGCGATGTTACGCCGGAGCGCTGCCAGGTCCTTTACCTTGAGCCCGCGGTACTCGGTGACGATGACGGCGTCGGCCTCGTCCATCCGAGCCCGCACCTCATCGACGACGGCCACCTTGTCGGGCCTCGGGTTATCCATCTGCACTCCTTTTGGTGGTCAGCTCTCACACGCGAGCACGACGAACACACCTGAGGAGTGCCTGCTCGCCTGATCGGGTTGGGCCAGTGCCCATTTCGGCGCCACAACGGCGCACCGGATGTCTTCGGCGTTATGTCGGGTGGTCAGTTTACCAGGACGGCCGCCCTCGGTGGCCGGCACCAGCCAGAGCCGCGCCCGCGATGCGGGCCTCCGACGGTGCCCTAGCGGCTGGCGGCGCCGGCTAAGTCCTCGTCGGTAATGCGCAGGCGGGCCGGGTCGACGTCGACCCCTGGCCCCATGGTGGACGACATCGCCACCGATTTGACGTACCGCCCCTTCGCGGCCGCCGGCTTCACCCGCTGCAGTTCGTCCAGGACGGCCCGGAAGTTCGAGATGAGCTGGTCCCGCGTGAAGCTGACCTTGCCGATGGGCACCTGAACGACGCCACGGCTACGGGCATCGGCGCGGTACTCGACCCTGCCACCCTTGAAGTCTGAGACGGCCTTGGCGACGTCAGCGGTCACGGTCCCCGTCTTCGGGTTGGGCATGAGCCCCCTGGGGCCCAGCTTGCGGCCGAGGCGTCCCACCTGGCCCATCAGGTCAGGAGTGGCGATGGCGACGTCAAAGTCCATGAACCCGCCGTCCACCCTGGCGATCAAGTCATCCGAACCGACGATGTCGGCCCCGGCGGCGCGGGCGTCTTCTGCCGCCTCGCCAGCGGCGAAGACAGCCACCCGAACGCTCTTGCCTGTTCCCGCCGGCAGCGAAACAGTGCCGCGGAGTACCTGGTCGGCCTTGCGGGGATCGATGCCCAGCCGTACAGCCAGCTCGATCGTCTCATCGAACGGTGCATAGGCGATTTCCTTAACCAGGTCGAGCGCCTCGATCGGCCCGTACAGATGTTGCGGCTCGATGCGCTTGGCCGCCTGGACGTACTTCTTTCCTCGTCGCGCCATGATGTCCCTCCTGGCCCCTAACTGACTCTGACACCCATAGAGCGCGCCGTCCCCGCCACCTGGGCCTTGGCCGCTTCCAGGTCATTGGCGTTGAGGTCAGGCATCTTGATCTGGGCGATCTTGGTCACCTGAGCGTCGCTCAGCGTACCCACAACTTCTTTGCCCGTGGTCTTGGCGCCCTTGGCCACCCCCAGCTCCTGCCGGATGAGCACGGCCGTCGGGGGCGTCTTCAAGACGAAGCTGAAGCTCCGGTCGGAGAAAATGGTGACCTCTACCGGGATCACCTGGCCGACCTTGTCGTCAGTGGCCGCGTTGTACTGCTTCACGAACTCCATTGTCTGGATCCCGTGAGGTCCCAAAGCAGTACCGACGGGCGGGGCCGGTGTGGCCTTGCCCGCAGGCAACTGGATTCGAACTATGGCTGTGACTTGGCGCTTGGCCATGCGGTGCTCCTCTTGCGGCCGGCATCGTGCCGGCGGTCTAACGTGCTGGTACTACTCTCGGGGCTAGCTGGGCTTACGGGCCCTAGAGCTTAGCGACCTGGGCGAACTCGAACTCTACAGGTGTCTCCCGGCCGAATATGTTGACGAGCACCTTGAGCCTCAGCTGGTCCTCGTTGATCTCGGCGATCGTGCCGCTGAAATCGGCGAACGGCCCTTCCCGCACTCGTACCGACTCGCCCACTTCGTACTCGAGGCGGGGGCGGGTCTTCTTGGGTGCGCCGGCTCCCTCGGCCTTCACTGCCAGGATGTTCTCCACCTCACGCCTGGAAAGCGGTGTTGGCCGCGCCCCCAGGCCCACGAACCCGGTGACGCCCGGCGTGTTGCGCACGACGTACCAGGAATCGTCGTCCAGCTCCATGCGGACCATCAGGTAACCGGGGAAGACCTTCCGGGAGACGACCTGGCGCTTGCCGCTCTTCAGCTCGACCACGTCCTCGAGCGGGATGACAACCTCGAAAATGCGGTCCTCCATGTTCATGGAGGAGATGCGGCTCTCCAGGTTGGACTTGACCTTGTTCTCGTAGCCGGCGTAGGTGTGCACGACGTACCAGCTGCCCGGACGGTCGTAAGGGCTTTCGGGCGGCGCCACGACCTCAGCCACAGCCAGTTCCTCGGCCACGGCCCCGTCGCCCGCAGGCCCATCGACGGGCCCGTCCTGTACCTGCCCGTCCCCGTTGGTGGAGGCGGCCGGCTCCCATCCGTTGTTGCGCTTGCGCGCCGAAGTGCGGCGAGCCGGTTTCGGCGTTTCCTCGCTCTCGGGGCCTTCAGAGGAGCCTTCTGGGGTTTCAAAGTCCTCAGCCATGGCTACCTCTGGCGTTTCGTCGCTGGGGACTGGTTCGATCGGCTCCACGGGCTACTTGAAGAGGTGCTGGGCGCCAAGGGAGTACACGTAGTCGAGGGCGTACACGAGCGCCGTCATGAACACCAGCGTGAAGAACACAACGGTCACGTAGTTGACCAACTCCGCCCGCTTGGGCTTCATTACCTTCCGGAGCTCGAGGACTACCTCGTCCAGGAACTGACGCGGCCGGAAACCGCCCCGTGAGGGGCCGGCGGGCGGGCGGCGTTCCTGGGTACGCAGGGCCGGCGCACCCTCGGCGTCGAGGGTGCCCTGGCGCTGCAATGCCCGTTTCTGTGCTCGGTTGTACTCGTTTACGCTCACGTCAGTGACCTTCCCAATTGACCCTTTGGACCTCGAACATCTAGGCCAACCACAAACCTTTAGCAGGGCAGGAGGGACTCGAACCCCCAACCGCCGGTTTTGGAGACCGGTGCTCTGCCAAATTGAGCTACTGCCCTAGGGGGCTTCTTTCCTCCGGCGGCCAGGGCCCGCTTCTGACCCGACCGGACGAGGATATCACCGATAAACCGTTAGGGGGCCAGCAGCGAGGGGTGTGGCGGGCGAGCTGAACCTCAAACGGCGCCGGCGATGAACCGGGAATGGCGGCCGGCCCTGGCCCACATCGCGCCTGCTCCCAATGCCACCACCCCGACCGCCGTGAGTGCCGCGACCCGCCAGGGTTCAGAACGGCGGGGCCTCCAGGAGGGGTGCCGGCGGAGCGCGTTGAGCGTAGTGCCGACGAGTTCAGGCGCAGGTACGAAATCGGCGTCGGCCCCCATGCTCCGCAATAACCTCAGCAAGCGCCGGTAGCCAGCGAGTTCGGCTTGGCAAGGCAGGCACGTCCGCAAGTGTTCCGCCATGGCGTCACTGGGGCGACGGCTACCGTCCACAACTAGCGGGAGCTCATCGGAGACGGCCTCGCAAGAAAGCAACGCTCGCAAATTGTTGAGGTTGCCCTTGAGCGGTCGCTTCCGGGCTTCAGCTGGCCACGGCATCGTCATCCATATCAGCAACCGCCTCAGCAGCGAAGTTGGTTCCATCGGGGACTGGCGCCGGCTTTCCCTTCCCGTCGGCATGGCCCCTGCGCCAGCGCCGGTTAGGCGCTTCGGGCCCTTTGAGCCGAACGCCCAGGTCCTCTCGCAACCGCTTGCGGGCTCTCTGCAGGCCGACTTTGGTGGCGGCCTCCGAAGTGCCCAGCTCGGCCGCAATCGCCTTGTGAGAAAGGTCGTAGACGTCCCGAAGGACCACTACCTGGCGCAGGCGCCAAGGTAGGCGCAACAACGCTTGTTCGAGCAGTGCCCGCTCGTCGCCCGCCGACGCCGAGGCTTCGGGGTCGTGCTCGAGCCGCCGGTCGCGCACACTCGCCTCGTCCATCCCGTCCGGGTCCAGCTGGTCGTGCCGCGCCCGCCAAGAACGGGCCAGATGGTTGCTGGCACAGTTAGCCGTCACCCGGTAGAGCCAAGTGGAGAACCTCGCTTCCCCCCGAAAGCGGGGCAAGCCGCGCAAGGCCCGCAAGTAGGCCTCTTGCGTCACGTCCAGCGCGTCCTCCTCGTTGCCGGTGAGCCGGTAAGCAAGGGTGTACGTGCCCGCCCAGGTCACCCGCACCAGCTCATCGAAGGCAAACCTGTCGCCTTTCCGAGCGCGGTCAACCAGCACCTTGAGGGCCGCTTCCGAGGCGGGGCCGGGCAGCCTGGCCGGCGCTAGTTGCGGAGGACGGCCGCTGCCGGACACCGGAGTGGGAACGGGCTTGGCAGCGTCCTCAGCGTGAACAGGTGGCACGGCTTGAACAGGTTTCACCACGTGAACAGCTTGCCCGGTTTCGCCAGTCTGAGCCGTGTTTCGCCAGTCTGGCCGGGTTGACCGTCGTCGACACAGGGCTTGCCGGCCTTGGCCCGGCGGGTGCGCGGCACCCCCGCGGATCGGGCTACCTTTTCGGCGGCCTTCTTCCCTCCGACGAGCCCCGACATGGCCGGTTGCCTTACCTGGTCTCCTTGTGCAGGGTGTGCTCCCTGTCCCAACGACAGTACTTTCGCATCTCGATGCGGTCTCGGTCGTTTTGCTTGTTCTTCGTGGTGATGTAATTGCGGCGCTTGCACACATCGCAGGCCAGCGTCACCTTCACCCGTCTTTCGTTCTTGGCCATTGCAACTGTTCCTTCCTCGTCACGCTGCCCTACCCCGCCGGCGCTGGTGCCGCTGCAGCTTACCCCGGGCCGGTTGACCGCCTCCAGCATGGCCGTCCGGTGACCTTTGTTGGTGACGGCTAACCCTGTCTGGATGCGGACCAACCGGGCCGGCGCCGGCCGGATGGGAAAATGCCTTCAGTAGCGGCGGTCGGACTTGAACCGACGACAACTCGATTATGAGCCGAGTGCTCTGCCAACTGAGCTACGCCGCCCTGCGGGTGCCTGAGGCGCCAGTGTAATGGACGAGGCGAGGGGCAGAGGTGCTGTTAGCCGGACAGGCCCTTAGCTGAACAGCACGGAGATGCTCTCGCGCCGCGCAATCCGGTGGATGGCTTCTCCGAACAGGCCTGCCACCGAGACCACCTCGACTTTGGCCGGCAGCGGGTTTGGGTGGGTCTCGATGCTGTCGGTCATGAACAGGCGCTCGATCGGCGAATCGTCCAGCCTGCTGATCGCCGTCCCCGTGAGCAGCCCGTGGGTGACAGCCGCATAGACAGAGACCGCTCCCCGTTCGATGAGGAGGCGGGCCGCATCGACAAGAGTGCCGCCCGAGATCGTGAAATCGTCGACGATTAGGGCCGTACGGCCATCGACAGAGCCCATTAACTCGAGCACCTCGGCCGACTCCGAGTGGTCCGTCCGGCGTTTGTCGGCGATGGCGAGGGGGGCGTTCAGCCGTTCGGACCATTGGCGCGCCTTTTTGACGAAGCCGGCATCCGGGGACACCACCACCAGGTCAGGCAGTCCCTTGGCGGCGATGGCTTCGCACATCACGGGCAAGGCGTAGAGGTCGTCGACCGGCACCTTGAAAAAACCCTGGATTTGTGGCGCGTGAAGGTCGAGCGTCACCACCCGGTCGACGCCGGCTACCTCGATGGCGTCGGCGCACACCCGCGCTCGGATCGAGACCCTCGGTTCGTCTTTCTTGTCGCCCTTGGCGTAACTGAAATAAGGGATCACCGCAGTGACGGACGAAGCACTGGCCCGCTTCAGCGCATCAATCCAAAAGAGCAGCTCCATGAAGTTGTCGTTGGTCGGGAACCCCGTCCCCTGCACCAGGAAAGCGTCCCGCCCCCGCACGTTTTCGAGCACTCGCACGAAGAGGTTCCCCTCGGAAAACGACAGGGTCTCGTTGGCCCCGAGGGGGCAGCCGAGGTAGGCGGCGATAGCGGAACCAAGTTTCTTGCTCGCCGACCCGGCGAAGAGCACGAAGTCGTCATCTTGCACTATCCAAAACTACCGCCGTCACTTGAAGGACAGGACGCCCTGGTCCCGCTGCGACCAGGGCGCGTAGCTAGGGTTCTTTCGGTCAGGGCCTTCCCCGAGCTAGGTCCCCGTATAGGTCGGCACGATGCCAAGCCCGCCGGTACCCGGGACCGGCACCGCGGCCGTACCGGCGTAGCCATCAGCGACGAGCTGGGCCATGCTCTTGAAGGGGTAAAGAGCACCCAGATAGCTCACGTACACTCGTCCCGAGGCCGTGAGCAGCACCCCGCCGGCGATGACCGCCTTCGTTTCAGCGGCGCCAACGGAGCCGCTGAGCGTCCTGGCCCGGTCGGCGGCCCGTAACTTGGCCAGTGCGCCAGGAGAGGACACGCCGAACGCCCTCCCTCCAGCAAACACATAGTCGGCGCCGGCAGAGCTGACGACCGCCCCGTCGGCCCGGGTAGCCAGAGCGTTGGCGGCGGCGCCTTCGACTCCTGCTGTCGAGCCAATACTGACGTCGCCGAGGTTGGGCACCGTGACGACCAGGGCGGCGTCGTAGCCGTCCCTGGAGAACTGACCTGAAGTGGAGAACCCGTGCAGCTGGCCATCGGGGCCGGCGACGTAGATGATCGAGTTCCCGGTGACCGGCCGGGTCGTGAGGAGAGTGCCCGAGCGTGGGGCGACGCCCGTGGGGGCGATGGCCCCGGATGGGGCGCTTATCACCCTGGCGTGGTCAACCTTTTCAACCGCCCCGAACGAGTTGCCGGTAGCTATAAAAGCCCGCCCGCCGGCAAAGACGTAGTCCTTGGCCCCGAAGCTCACTACCGCCCCGTTGGGGTAGGAGAGCCACGCCTGGGGGAACGCGGCCGGCGTTGGCGCCCCGGCCGGTGTGCCTGGCGGGGGGGTGCCTGGCGTCGGGGTGCCTGGCGTCGGGGTGCCTGGCGTCGGGGTGCCTGGCGTGACGCCACTGGAGGCGGGGTTGACCGTCACTGCGCCGGCTAAATAGGTAATGGCGTAGTTGGAGCCGACGGCCCCGGTGCAGGTAGCCGGGTAGGTGCCGGGCAGCGACGAGCTCGTCGCGGTAGTGGAGCAGGTGGGAGCGGTGCTGAGCGAGGCCGCGCTGTCACCGTTCACCAAGCCGCCGTAGGTCGGGGTTATGGCCGGCACTGGCCCACCTTCGGTCATGCTGGCGTTCGCAGCTGTGATGGTGAGGGGAGCCGGGATCACCGTCACCGTGCCGGCCGTGTACCCGATGGCGTAGTTGGGATCGACCGCCCCTGAACAGATGGCCGGGTAAGTACCGGTCGGCGACGAGCTAGTGGCGCTGGTCGAGCACGTGGGGGGTGTCCTGAGAGAGGCGGCGCTGTCGCCGTTGGCAAAGCCTCCGTACATGGCTGTGATCACTGGCACCGTCGCGCCGTAGGTCATGGTGGCGCTGTTGGCGGTGATCGTGAGCAGGGCCGTGCCTACGCTCACCGACCCGTTGACGTAGCTGATCTGGTAATTGGGGTCGAAAGCGCCCGAACAGGTCGAGGTGTAGTTTCCCGCCGGCGAGGAGCTGGTGGCCGTAGTAGAGCAGGTCGGAGGAACGGTCAGCGACGCGGCCGTATCGCCGTTCACGAACCCGTCGTAGATGGGGGTAATGGCCGGCACGGCGCCGCCATAGGCCATGGCCGGGCTCGACGCGGTGATTTTAAGCGGGGCGGCCGTGACGGTGATCGACAATGCCTGGGTCGCACTGAAAGACGTCGGTGTACTCGAGTCAGTGGCTTTCACGCTGAAGCCGAAGGTCCCCGGCGCAGTCGGCGTACCGCTGATCAGCCCCGACGAGCTGAGCTTCAGCCCGGATGGAAGAGAACCCAAGGCGACTGACCAGGTATATGGCCCAATACCTCCGGTGGCGCTCAAGGACTCGTCATAGGACAGACCGAACTGGTCTGCCGGCAGCGAGGCGGTAGTGACCTGCAGCGGGGGCGAGACCTGGACACTGGCGGTCCCGGTGGCGTAGTCGCCGGCGCCGTCCGTCGGGTCCGTGACCGTATAGGAGAAGGTGTCGGTGCCGGTGAAGTTGTCCGGCGGGCTGTACATGAAGCCCCCATCGCCGTTCCCGTCGAGGGTGACGGTGCCCCCCTGGAAGGTCGTACTGCTTCGCAGAGTGACGGCGAGAGCGTCCCCTGGCGGTCCCGCGGTACCCGCAGCGAAGCTGAGCAGGCCGGTCGGCGACGGGACGACTAGAGCCTGGCCGGAGACGGCGTCAAACGAGGGCCGGCTGGTGGCCACCGGGTCGCCGTAGGAAATGACCGCCTCGCCGTTGCCCGAGAGGGACGAGGCTTGGACGGAAGGAGTGTCGTTCACGCTCGCTCCGGAGACGCCGGGACCGGCGGTGTAAGAGGAGCCGCCCCCGCCTCCGCCCGTTCCCGACCCGTCACCGCATGTGTCTTCAGCGCTGCCACCGCCCTGACCGCCTCCGTAATAGCCGCCGCCACCACCGCCACCAGCATTAGTGGCGCCGCCACCGCCCACGCCGGCCGCGCCCGGGTTACCAGGCGAGCCGGCGGTCAATACAGAAGGGTCGCAGGTACTGGTGCCGGAGCCGGTACCGCCAGCCCCGCCCGAACCGCCCTGGTTCAGCGACCCGGCCCCGCCGCCTCCCCCGCCGCCCAGCGTGGCGCCGTTGACGGTGACTGAAGTGCCAGGCCCTCCAGCGCCATCTGCGTTACCGCCCTCACCACCGTTGCTTTGGAGAGTTAATCCGGCGCCACCGCCGCCACCGGCGACCAACACTGGCGTGGCGCCCTCGTACAGTTCGGTAGCGCCGCCGCCGGCGCCGGAACCGGTTTCGCCTTTGCCGCCGCCGTTGTAGCCGGCCGAGTTGTAAGCAGCTGTGCCGCCCACGTTGACAGTCAGCGGCGTTGCATTGTTGGCCGACACGGTGGCCTGGACTTCGGCTCCTGACCCGCGCGTGCCGCCGCCGTCGGCCAGGCCGCCATCGGCGCCGTACAGGGTGACGCGCAGTGGGCTGGCCCCGTCTGGCACGTTCCAAGTAGCGGGGGCGCCGGTCTCGGAGAAGGTGACCGTGCAGGTGGCCGAGGTGCACGTTGGCGACGGCGTGACAGCGCCGGCGGTCTGCGCATTGGCCAGGAGCACAGCGCTTGTTCCCGCCAGTCCTGAAACGAGGAGGCCGACAACGGCGAAAACCCTCCCCGGAGCCGAGCGCGGCCACAGCCCGGGCCTCGTGAGCGTAGCTGGGCCGCCGGCGGTGTCGTGTGCGCTCTGGTCATTAACATGCGCGCTGCGCGCGCGAGGTTGGCTCGAGTTCATGGCGTGGCCGTCCCCCTCCTTAAGGGTCCCTTCCTTTATTTGCCCAGGTTAGAGACTGTGCCTGTGGGGCGCCCGGGCCGAAGCGCATAGATCTCGGCCCGAGCCAGTTCGACCGCGCTTCGCGCGATCCAGGCGAAAATTGCGGGTTATGGCAGGCGACCGGTGCCGGCGGCAGCTAGTACCCGGTCAGACAAAGCCTCTTTCGCCGACGCTGAAGACGGCTTAATGTGGTGATTGGCTCTCGGGGAGATGACGGACCGAAGAACCGGCATGAAGAGGGTGGAAGCCGGTCACGCTGGTGGCCAAAGGCCAAAGGCCAAAGGTGACGTGCCCTCCTTGTCACCCCCGAGGGCCCTTATGCCGGCGTCAGCACCCAGCCGTAGTTGTGGGTAAGGCCGAGGGTTGACCGAGCGGCGCAGGTTGAGCACACCGAGGCGCAGCACCAACCACTGGCGGTCCTTTTCTGCGCCTCGGTAACGCCCGACATAGAAATCCGCTGTCAGAGCTCATGCTGGCCGGCTCGCCGACAGCGCCGCTCGCGCTACGGGCGCGAACGGATCTACAAGCAATGCCGCCGGAGCCGACGGTCGCTCGACAAAGAACTGATCAGCACCGGCATTAGTCCCTCATAAGCCAGCTGAGAACCTCGGTTTCGTGGTCGACGAATTCGTCACCGCTGACATCGATGATCACCCGGTCGATTGACCCGCCCGTGAACGGGAAGCCATGGTTGCCCCCGTACTCGGGTGTCACCGGCGAGCCCGGGTTGCTCCCGACGGCGAGGCCGCCACCGATGCCGAACATCCCCGGTTGGGTGCGGATTTCTCGGGACCCCACCACGTCAGTGTCGATGTAGAGAGTTAGAGTCCCCACCGCGCTGAACGTCTTCGGGTCGTCCGCAGTCTTGCGGAACTCAGCCGTGAGGGCGTGTTTGCCGGTCCCCACCTGCTTCTCGGACGAGACCATTTGCTGGACCTCGCCCAGCCAGTTGTTGACGTAATGCAGCTGATGGTTCTTGATGAACAGGCTGTGCCCGCCGGCACCAGTCCCGGCTTTGAACAGTACGCCGGCCGCGTCAGCGTCGGTGATCTCGACCCCGGCCACGATGGTGAAGGAGCGCCGTTTGATGTTCGGCGCCACCGACTCGGGGACCTCGGCGCAGTCGGGGTAGTAGATGTACCGGTCCCGAGGTGGCGTGGGCTGGGGGCGCGGGGTGGCGAAGATCTCGAGCGGCGAGCGGTCGTCGAGCGGTAGGCCGTTGTACTTACCGGCGTAGAAGAACCAGGCCCCTTTCAGCTCCTCCAGCAGCTCAGGCCGGTCCCCGGCCATGTTGTGGCGCTGCGAGCGGTCCTTACCGAGGTTGTATAGCTCCCACTCGTCCTTTTCGTAGCGCGACCACCCGCTGATCGGCGGGTGGAGAGTGTTGGCCAGCCAACCGTCCCGGTAGAAGGCCCGCATGCCCAGCATCCCGTAAAACTGGCTTTGGCGCCCCGGGGCGTCCGGGTCGCTGAAGGAGTCGGCAAAGCTGCGCCCCTCGATCTCGCTCTGGGTGTAGCCCTTGAGCACCGCCGGCGGCGTGATGCCTAGCATGTCGTACACAGTCGGCACCAGGTCCACGGCGTGGCTGTACTGGTGGCGGACCTCACCGCGCGCCGCTATGCCTCCGGGCCAAGCCACGATCAGTGGGTCGGACAAGCCTCCTTCGTAGCCAGCGAAGCGCTTCCAGTACGGGAACGGCGTGTCGAACGCCCAGGCCCAACCGGTGTTGTAGTGGTTGTACGTGGTGGGGCCGCCGAGTTCGTCGATGTGGGCCAGGTTCGCTTCCACAGTGTCGGGTTGCCCGTTGAAGATCTTGTTCTCGTTGAACGACCCGTTCGGGCCGCCTTCGCCGCTGGCGCCGTTGTCCGAGGTGACCATGATTATGGTGTTCTCCAGCTGACCGGACTCCTCCAGGAAGTCGATCAAGCGCCCGACCTGGTCGTCGGTGTAAGAGACGAAGCCGGCGTACACCTCGGCCATACGTGCGAAGAGGCGCTTCTCGTCCGCGGACAGGCTGTCCCACGGACGGACCCAGTCCAGTTGGGGCCACGGTTGGCCCTCGGGCCCGGAGATGTTTGGCTCCCCATGGGGGTTGATCTCGGACAGCTCGGTCTCGGGAGGGAGGAGGCCGAGCTCCTTCTGCCGGGCCAGGATGGCCGGGCGTATGGCCTCATAGCCCTGGTCGAAGCGGCCTCGGTACTTGTCCGCCCACTCCTTGAACACGTGGTGCGGGGCATGGGCGCACCCGGGCGAGTAGTACAAGAAGAACGGCTTTTGGGGTGCCACTGCCTTCGCGTCCCGGATGAAGCGGATCGCCTTGTCCGTGATGTCCTTGGAGAAGTGGTAGCCCTGCTCGGGGGTGGCGGGGGGCTCCTCGGGGTGGTTGTCGTGGGTGATCTCCGGGTACCACTGGTCCGTCTCGGCCCCGAGGAAGCCGTAGAAGCGCTCGAAACCGCGGCCCAACGGCCAGCGCCCCTTCCAAGCCGACATGTCAGACTCTTCGGCCGGCGTCAGGTGCCACTTGCCTACCAGGTAGGTGTTCCAGCCCCGTTCGTTGAGGACCTCTGAGACCATCCCGTTCTCGAACGGGACCCGGCCGCTGAAACCAGGGAACCCGCTCGTTGCCTCCGTGATGCAGGCCATGTTGTTGGATGTCGCGTTGCGCCCGGTGAGGAAACACGACCGGGTCGGGGAGCACAGGGCCGTCGTGTGGAAATTCGAGTACCGCAGCCCTAAGTCCGCTATCCGGCGCATGGTCGGCGTCTCGATTGGCCCTCCGAACACGTCCATGGCGCCGTAGCCGACGTCGTCCCAAATGATCCACAGGACGTTTGGTGCGCCCTCGGGGGCCTGCGGCTGCAGGAAGGGGCCCCAGTCAGGCGTGGAGTCCCGGATGTCAATCTCGACCTTCCCCTTGAACTGCTTCGCCACTGGTCCTCCTCGCTCAGCTGGGCCCCGCCTGGCCACCGGTGGACAACGTTGGCCCTTAACGCACTCGACGGCCCTCACACAGCTCGGGTGAAATCGACGTCCTGGGTCGCTGACCCAACGCGCTCAGGCTGCCTAATCCCTTAGGCATTGCCAAGTCCTGCAGTGGGGGGCAAGGGGCCGATCACGGTCCCAACGGGCGCTTCGCGCAGTCCGCCATTTTGGGCATTAGAGCAGCTAGAAGCACAGATTTGCTGGCGACGAGAGAGCCGCCTGTCGGAATCGAACCGACGACACCA
This sequence comes from uncultured Acidimicrobiaceae bacterium, assembly GCA_963749305.1. GTDB lineage: Bacteria > Actinomycetota > Acidimicrobiia > Acidimicrobiales > Palsa-688 > Fen-671. The sequence goes on along the minus strand of CAVVMN010000002.1, from coordinate 130,568 downwards.
GCCTTACCATGGCCGCTGGCTTCAGGACTTCAGCATCGAAACTAGCTGGTCAGGATATATGTCTGGCGATTCGACGTCGGCGTCGTGCGCGCCACGTGCGCGAAGCGATCCAAAAGCGCAGGCCGAGAGCGTCCGCCGCCCGGCGATCGGCTTCAGCTGTCGCTCGGGCATATATGGCGAGCGTGATTGCCGGTGAGGAGTGCCCGAGCCGGGTCTGGGCCGTCTTCACGTCCACGCCGTTCGTTACCAACGCGGTGGCCGACATCGACCGCAGGTCGTGAAAATGCAGCTCCGGCCAACCGGCTGTCTCGCACGCCGGGCGCCAAGTATCGCCGGAGCCAGTTCTGGTAACGAAGATCTTTCCCTTTGAGAGCTCACGAACACGAGGGCATCGGCGTCCGCCGCCGTCAGGCCACGGCGAGCGAGGAGGGCGGCCAAGTCTTCAACCAACCAAGTAGGGATAGCAAGGCGACGCTTGCCAGCTTCCGATTTGGGCGGCCCGAGGATTGCCGTCGCGGCCGAGCTGCTGGCGAACTGACACGGTGCCCCAGAGGAGATCGAGGTCCCTCACGGCCAGCCCGGCACACTCCGCCCAACGAAGCCCTCCAATCACGCCGAGCCACATCATCGGAGCATCGTCAGGTCCGAGAGCTTTGGCGAGACGTTCGAGGTCCTCGGCACTGAGCACGGGCGCTCGACGAGGCTGGTGCGCGGCAGACGCAGCCCGGACGCCGGCGAGCGTGCGACCAACTCGGCGTCGACGGCGTAAGAGAACAACGCCCTAAGGACCGATGCCATCCGGCCGACGGTGGAGGGACTGTAGCCAAGCACCCAGCGGTCGACCATCCTTTGTAGGTCTGTTCGAGACACCTGGGCGAGCCTGTGCGGCCAATTGACGGGAAGGATGTGGCGCAATATGCTCCGGTCCCGCTCGACGCTGGAAACGCGCTTCAGCGGGTTGGAGGCGAGCCAACGCTCGGCCAGTTCGTTGACCGTCAACCTGCCAGCGGCGGGTGCCGCCCACGTGCCGCGGGCTATCTCCGACTCGGCCTTCGTAAGCCATGCCTGCGCGTCGGCTTTGGACGCATAGGTCCGGGGCGCAACGTGATGCCGCCCGTCATACCAGTAACTGGCCTGCCAGCGACCCGACGGCAGCTTTCGAACGCTCCCGAAGTGCCGACGTCTCACGGTGCGGCAATCTACCAGCGCAGTATGACCGCCTTTCATCGCCGGACGCTTTATCGCTCGATCGGTGAGCCCGCGGTCCTGAGGCCAGGCGCTTAGACGAAGTGTGCCGGCCTCGACCTACCAGATAGTTTCGACCAGCCCGGACGAGCGAATCTCGGAGTCCCGAGTCACCAGTGGGACCCGAAGAGCAATCGCCGTCGCGACAATCAAGCGGTCCCAGGGGTCCGCCAGCGCCGTCCTCGGGATATTCATCGTGGCGTCAGCGATGTCGACTGTCACGGCTCAACGGTCACGGCCTCCGACGAGACAAGCCGCTCTTTCAGCGCAGCAAGCTGTTCAGAGCTGATCGCCTCTGTGGTTTGGCTGACGTACCAAAGGTCGATGAACGTGGCCACTGAGACCTCCAGCGCCCGCTCGGCTTCGGCCTCTCCGAGCACCTCGTGCCGCTCGCTCGGAGAGACGCTTTGAGCCTTGGACGTACCAAACGACAGCGTGGGAGTCTGCGACTACGCGCACGAAGCAGAGGCGTCTCGGCGGGCGAGCTGGCTTCCTCGCTCAAAGTCCTCCCACGCCAGGTCGGGAAGGTCCGGCAGGGAGCCAGCCAGCCGGTCAGATGTTGGCTCATCGGTCGCCTCGACCACGCGCAAGTGAGCACCCGGCAGGAAGCCGAAATTGCGAAGCTGCTCGGCAGGAATACTCCCGTCGTCAGCGACGACGAGCTCATATCGGCTGCTGCCTCAAGTGGGTCCACCAGCTTCAGCATACGGCGCCTGCTAAGCCGCTCCGGGCGGCCCACCAGTCGAGGCGATGTCCGGGTCGTTCGGATCAGTCCCAGCTAGCCGTGCCAGTCCCCGACTGTCGCGGCACGCAGGCATGCAGCGCGTAGGTCCGCCCCGCCCGTCGTCAGATGACTTGGGTTATGTCCGCCCCGTCGGGCGGCTCCTGGTGTCCCTGTAGGCGACCGGGCCTGGTAGACGCGACCGTCGCACCAAACGGGGGCGTTGATGTCCCGATTGAGAACGACTCGTCATCGCCAGATTGCTCCGCCTTGTCCGCTACGGAGGGGTCCGCCCGACGCCGGAGCCTTATGACTCTGGCCAACGACGGTCTCGCCACCCGGCGCACTTTCTCAAACCAGTCGCGCCGTGCTGATGAGGTGGGCTGGGGGACATTGGCCTGGCGTTCGACGGCGTCTCGAAGCGATCGGGCGACCAGTTCGACCACCTTCGTGGCGTCCACCAAATGGACTGGAGTGGAGGCGCTGCAGAGGCCACCGTGCCAGTGGCTGAAGACCAGCGTGCCCGTGTCCGGGTGCCAGGTCACCCGGAGGCAGCGCCCATCCCCTCGGACATCGTTGAGGACGATTGTCCGCATCCTGCACTCCTCCACCAAGTAGGATTATGCACCCGAACCTTCACTGGCTCAATGGCAAAGTCTCCCGATCGGGTCGTTTGCGCTGCGGACTGACAGCAACAGCAGTTCATGCGTCCGGGACAAGACCGGAGCACCTTGCCACCGTCGACGGAGTTGCGCCCACAATGCCGGGCACGAACCGGTGATCTCGTCGGCTAGCAACGAGCTTCGGAACACAATTGCGGCCGCGGGAAAGTTTGTAGCGAACAGGCCGGCGCTTGCTTCGAGGACGCGCCAAGCGCGAGTGGCGTCTCGGTCACCCATGCTGGCGACCTTCGCGTTGTCTCTGTGTTTCAACCGTGCGGAGGGGCATTCCCGAGACGGCGACGCGCTGAGCATCCAACCAGACCGCTATCTCCTCCGGATCGAAGCGCACAAAGTGGCCGACCTTCAAGTACGGGATGCGCCTCTCGGCAACAAGACGACGGATGTGGCGGACAGAATCGTCAAGCCTGAGGGCCAGCGTGTGGATGTCAATGAGCTCAGGAAGTGCCTCGGTCATTGCCCGTCCCTTCTCCTAAAGAGCTTTCTCTCTCTACCGGTCGACGAGGTCCCCCGAACGAAACAGCCGGGCCGCGAAAAACCTGCGCGCCATGTCGGCTGTGGGCTCTGGTTCCAATACCTCGTCACTTGTAGGGACGGCGGTGGCCAAGCTATGACCGTCGCTCGACACGGCAGCAAGGCCGCATGCCGATTGACTCGCTGTGCTTGCACGGGGCTTTTTGCCAGGCCCGGCCCAGCCGAGATTTAGTAGTTGCCCAACGGTCCAGCTAGTCCATGGTCAGTAGCTGCGGCACCGGAGCGGAAGTCGTCATCAATCTCCTCCTGTAGGTGGTCCTACCTATAGGGGCGGAGGTGGCGAAGTCTTGACTTCTCGCATTGCCCGATTGGCCGGACGGCGCTGAATCGGCGCACGCCCCACCTCATGGGATGTCACCCCGGCTCGCTTCACCGGCGGACATGCCGGCGGGTCACCCCGAGACCTCGGTGAGTTCGTCCATGGTCAGTAATTTCGGCAACTCGGCAGAGCCGGTCATGCGTAGTCCTCCAAAGGCATCGGGTTCCTACCCTTGGCGGCCCAGGTGGCGATAACCGCCTGTGCTTCCGGCGGTCCATCGCCAGTCGGAGGCCCGACCTGACGCCGTCGTGCGCCATCCTGGGAGGTACCGATGTTCGAGCGCTTTACCGACCGTGCCCGACGGGTCCTTGTCCTTGCCCAACAAGAGGCGCGTGTCCTGGGGCACAACTTCCTAGGCACCGAGCACCTGCTGCTTGGCCTGATCCGGGAAACCGAGGGCGTGGCTGCCATGGCCCTCGCTCAGCTAGGCATACGGCTGGACGACGTCCGAGATCGGGTGAAGGAGACCGTCGGGCCAGCGGGCTCCGCTCCGACTGGCTCGCCACCGTTCACACCGCGGGCCAAGAGGGTCCTCGAGCTCTCCCTCCGTGAGGCCCTCCAGCTGGGCCACAACTACATCGGCACCGAGCACATCCTTTTGGGACTTGTCCGAGAAGGCGAAGGTGTGGCGGCCCAGATCCTGGCCAGCCTCGGCGGTGACCTGGCGCGGGTCCGCCAGCAGGTGCTCCAAATTCTCGCCGGTTACGCCCCACCCCGGCCCGTTGAGGGCGAACGGTTCCGGACTCGAGTAGAGGGTCCTCGCTGCGGGCGCTGCGACGCCCTGCTGTCGACCTCCGCTCGCTACCGCACCCTCGAAGTGGCTCCGGGGGATGGCGAGCTAGGACGGGGTCCTCTGAGCGCGGTCGTGATTTATTGCGGCCGGTGCGGGACAGTCCTCGGTCCTCGTATCGACATAGGCGCCAAGCTCACGCGGCCGGAGGGCGAGGCGGTCTACGGCTCTCCCCACCGGAGCGTTGTGCCCCCTCGGGAGCGCCGGTTCCCGGATGACCTGTTGGCTCCGGTGGACGTGAGGGAGGTCCCCGAAGACGACCGGGTCGAACTCGTCTACCGAGGCAACGAAGTCATCGAGGGCACGGCCGGCGGGAAGGAGGTGCGCCTCGTCGGGCGAATGGGGTCCCACCGTGGCCCGTTGAATGGGACCTGGGGTGGCGTCTCGATTGATGCGAACTGGCGCACGGGGGACAACTCCCAGAGGCCTAGCCAGGTGCCAGCGGTCCTCACGGGCCACTTTGGCGAAGACGCCGTAAAGTTGCAGGCCGCCTTCCGGCTCGCGCCGAACTACTTGTTCGACGAGGCCCACATTCAGGGACGCATCGGCGAGGCAGCTTTTCAGGCCGTCGTGAGCGCGGCTGACGGGGGCTGGGTTCGAGCGACGCGGTAGTCGCCGAGGGCACGGTGGGAGAGACGCCTTGTGAGTTGTTCATCGCGCTTTCAGGCGACTTGACCAAGGGCGTCATCAGAGGCTCGGTTGACGGACATCCCGTCTCGCTCGACGCGGGTCGGGACGAGCCAAGCGCGCCCGTCACGGTCCAGGGGTCCTATAGGGGTCCGCCCGCTCTTCTCGCTCTGACCGTGGGCATCGTCGCCTACTTTTTGTAGATCTCGAGGTCTAACGCGGATCGATCGCGGCGCCTTACGGTCTGCATGGGACGTTACCTTGCCACCGGTCGTCTATTCGAGCCGGAGCGCAGCTCTTGCACCGCTGCGGCGACACCATTGCCTTAGCCCCCGCGGATCCTCCTCCCAATGGCCCCTAGCACCTCAAGAGCGCAGCTCGCTAGCGTCTCGCTCGTTCTATTATTTCGAGCCCCGGAAACAACATCCGCTAAACCGTCCTCCACCCTCGAGCCACACTAATTCTCAACCAGTTCTTCATCCCTACCCAGCCACGGTCCTCAACCCATCTCCACGATCCCAACCACGCGCTCTCCCGTTTACGTCCCACTCCCAAGACGACCAACTTACGTGATCTCCTCAGGGGTACTCCCGCCACTAATAACCCCTACAATTTTTCCTTACCGTTGATCACCGTTATTCACCGCTAATGCCCTATCCCAAAACTCCCTCTTTACAAGGCTTTGTCTCTCCTCTAAAACAACCCATAGCTGAACACGATTACAACCTTCGGTTGTCATCGTGGAATGAAGTCCTGCGTGAACTCGGGGGGGCATTTGGCCGGTGGCGTGGATGCGGCTTATGGGGGCAGACTCGGTGGGTTACCACGAGCGCACCGTCTTAGAGCGCGGCGACGACCCGGTCGGCAACGCCCTCGACTATTACGCCTCCCGAGGTGAGACACCCATGGTGTGGGGCGGGGCCGGCGCCGCCACGCTCGGCTTGGAGGGCGAAGTCGCCCTTGACGAGTGGAGGGCCGTATTCGGCGCCGGCGGGGCATGCGACCCAGAGAGCGGCGAAGCGCCTCGTGCACTGCATGCGGCCGGGGATGGAGATCGTGGTCAGCCCGCACAAATCGGTCGCCGAACTCGGCGTCATCGGCAAGGCAGAAGACATGCACCTGCTACTCGATGTCGAGAGGGACGCGACGCTTGCGTACCTCGACCAGGTCGTCCAGGAGCAGGGCGGGAGACGAGGGCGTGCGCAGGTGCGCACGCCCACGGACGGCCTCACATGGGCGGTGTCCCGCCATGCGACGACCCGAAGCAGGCGATCCCCAGGTCCACGATCACGTTTTGCTCGCCAATCATCGTTGCGATGGGGGACGAACAGGGGCGGCTGGAAGGCGCTCGACACCGGCCTTGTCCGGGACCACCTCCACGCCGCTACCGCCGTCGGGCGAATGGCCGCCGCCGCCAAAGCCGTGGAACTTGGTTACGGCATCGAGCCCGACCACGGTCGATCGGGACGCCTCGGGGCCTGGGCCATTACCGGAATCCCGAAGGAGGCATGGCAAGTGCACGCCACCCGCTCCGCTCAGATAGACGCTGCCGTCGGCCATGAGGCGTCATACCGCGCCCGGGCCATCGCCGCCCGCGTCACCCGGGACCGAAAGGCCCACGAACGGGTGGAAGACCTCGTCCCGCGCTGGCGGGACGAGCTGACCCGGGCAGGCTACCCGCCGCGGGAGCTGGTGGCCGCGGTCGAGCGCGCCGGGCTCGAGTACAAACGACCCGAACTCAATCAGGAAGTCATGGCGTACATTGCCGAGGAACTGCTTTCTCCCGGCGGGCGGCTGGCGTCGGAGAAGACGTTCTCCCGCCTCGACGTGGTCGTGGCCGTGGCACCGTACCTGCACGGGTTGCCTGTCTCAGTGCTGGACGAGGCTGTCGAGCAAGTGCTCTCGCATGAAAAAACGATCGCCCTGCCCCTGGTCCGGGGCGCCCGGGAGCCCGTGTTCGCCGCTGCTTGCGTCATCGAGGACGAGAGGCGGATCGCTTCTCTGGCCGACGTGCTGGCCGAAAGGGAAGGGCCGAGCATCTCGGCTCGAGGCCGCCGTCGCCGCCGTGCGCCAAACGGAGTTGTCTGGAGGCCTCCGTCTCAGCGAGAGACAAGCCGAAGTGGCCACGGCCCTCCTGACTTCGGGCCACGCCCTGGACCTCGTGCTCGGGGTGGCCGGTTCGGGGAAGACCAGCACCCTTTCGGCCGTACGGGCCGGTTTCGAGGCGGCCGGTTACACCGTGCTCGGTGCCGCCACGTCGGGTCAGGCGGCCAAGGCGCTGGGCGAGGGGGCCGGCGTCAGCTCCTCCACCGTCGCCTCGCTCACCTGGCGCCTCGAGCACCGGCGCCTGGCCCTCAGCCCTCGCCACGTGCTGGTCCTCGACGAGGGCGCCATGACCGCCGACGCCGATGTGGGGAAACTCCTCGCTGCCGTGGAAGCGTCGGGGTCGAAGCTGGTGGCCGTCGGAGATTTCCGCCAGCTGGGCGCCGTAGGCCCGGGCGGTGCCCTCGAAGCCCTGGCGGCCCGCCACCCCGGCCACGTGTGGACGCTCACGGACAACCTGCGCCAGCGCGACCCGGCCGAGCGTCTCGCCCTTGACCACCTCCGGGCCGGGAACCTGCCAGCCGCGGTCAACTGGTACGTGGCACAGCGGCGGGTCCACCCGGCCCGCAACTCCGCCCACGCCATGTTGGAGATGATCAGGGCGTGGGCCTACGACGTGGCGGGTGGCCGCGACGCCCTCCTCGTGGCCTACCACCGTGACGCCGTCGACATGCTCAACCGGGCGGCCCGGGAAGTGTGGGAGAAACTGGGCCAGTTGTCCGGCCCCGAGCTGGAGGCACCGGGCGGGCGGCGCTACCGGGCCGGTGACCGGGTCATCACGCTCAGCCCCGGCCCTCAGGGGGCGTGGGTCAACTCGCAGCGGGCGGTGGTGAAATCTGTCGACCTGGACCGGTCCTCTTTGGTGGCCGTCACCCCCGAGGGCACCGAACTGCACATGGGGCCAAAAGACATCGGGGCCGACCAGCTCGGCTACAGCTTCGCCCTCACTGCGCACCGGGCCCAGGGGGCCACCGTAGATGCCACCTACGCCCTGGCGGACGGCGGGGGACGCGAACTTGCCTACGTGGCCATGAGCCGAGCCCGCCATGAGAGCCACGTCCACGTCGTCGCCGCGAACCCAGCCGAGGCCGCCCAACGGGTGGCCTGGGCCTGGGGCCACGAGCGCCGCCAGCGCTGGGTGCTAGACCAGGACCGGCGCCGGCAGCTGGCCAACTTGTACATCGAACGCCAGGATCTCCGCGCCTCGGTCCCGCCTGACCGCTCAGCCGACCTGGGCCAAGCCCGACGGCAACTGGCAAGCGCCGAGCAGGACGCGGCGGACCTCCGCGCCGGCACCGGCCGCTGGGCCTACAGCCCCGCCGGCCGCGCCGCCCGTGCCCTCCACCAGGCGGAAGCTGAGCACCAGCGGGCCGCCCAGGCGCTCGAAGGCGACCTCGGCCCCTGGGCGAGGCACAAGGCCCGTCGCCAGCTGCGAGAAGCATCGGCCCGTCTCGACAACGCCCGGCAACGAATGGGACCGCGCCGGCCAGCCCTACGCCGACCAGCTAGAGACGATCCGGGACCAGCTCGCCACCAAAGCCGCTCAGCTCGAGGAGGCCCAGCGCGCCCACGACAGCTTCCTGTCCGAACACCCCGAGCTGCCCCGCCGCCTGGCCGAGCTCGGCCGTGCCATAGAGGTAGCGCAAGAGCTGGATCGCCGCCAGCACTGGGAACTCATCCGCCAACGCGAGCAAGCTCGCCACCTCGGACCGTCTCAGGAAATTGACAGTGGGCTCGGCATCGGCCTTTGAGCTGTTCCACTGCGGCCTCCGAAGGCCCCTCGGATGGTGGGCGGGGGTCATTGTGGGCCAGGAGCGCTCAGCTCCCCGGTGCGCGGGGGACTTTGCCAATGCTGCCCGTGGCGCTTGCCCGCCGGTCAAGCCGCATAACCTCGCCCTCCGCCGTCCTGGCTGCGGGCGAGGCCGAGCCTTCCTTGGCTCGGGCAGCTTGACCGGCTCGCTCCTCGGCGACAACGAAAATCCCATCGGCGCGCCCGATACGTCGTCGTGCTCTGCGCTGTTATTTCAGCCTTGGCCTCCCGGTCTGGCTCCCACAGCTCCGAGCAGCCGGAAGCGAGCTGCAACCGAAGTGGCAGTTAAAGCATTATCAACAGCGTGAAGGGGACGCGCACCGAGGCCACGGTGATAGTCGTCGCCGCAACCCGCGTCTTCCCCTGCCCACGTTCCGCCGGTCCCGGACGCCCGTCCCGGCTGAAAGCGGGCAATGCTCCGGCTGAAGCGACTGCAAGGGTGTGGCCTCCCGGGGGGCCGCTGTGGCCGGCTCCACGGTGGCGGTCTTAGCCAGCCTGGTCCTCATCGGGACGCCGAGCGCGGCCGCGATCGGCGCGCCTGGCGCCCCTCGGCGCGGCGGATAGCAACGGCCCCAGGCCCGATGGCGGCTGACCTGGAGCCGGGGAGCCAAGCCCGGGCATCGGCTGGCCTGCAGGCTGCGGTCGACAAGGCCCTGTCCGCGCTACCCGCGACCTCGCCCGGCGGCGTCACGTTGTCGTGGGGCCGGGACGGCACCGTGTGGTTCAGCCGGTCCAAAGGCCCCACCGGCCTGTTCGAGCTGAGCCCTCTTTCGATGGGGAGGTCGCGTCCCCAGGTGCTCTCTCCTGGCCCTTTCGTCCTCGGGCCGAGGCGTACCACCGAGGCGCTCGCCAATGGCCTCACGGCCTGGTACGCGACTACGCCTTCTGGCTTCGAACAAGGTTTCACCGTCTCCCACCGGCCAACCGGTAGGGCCGGGAGCTTCAGCCTCAACCTGTTCTACAGCAGCTCCCTCGACCCGGCCGTGGTCGCCCCGGGGAGGCTCAGCTTCTCGGGGCCAACAGGCCCGGTAATGGCTTACGGGCCGCTACAAGCCACCGATGCCTCCGGGCGGCTAGTCCCAGCCCAGCTTTCTGTCGCGGAGGGCCGGCTTCAAATAGTCGTCGACGACGTGGGGGCGACCTACCCCTTGGACATCGACTCCCGTATCAGCGCCTCCAGGACCCCGGTGGCGAGCTTTAGTGGCAGCTCGGGCGAGAACTTCGGCGAGTCGGTGGCGCTGTCGGCCGACGGCCGGGAGGCCCTGGTGGGTGCCCAGTTCGCCAACTCCGCCTACCTGTTTGCCGAGACCGCCGGTACTTGGCGCACCACCCCGATTGCGACCTTGAGGGGCGGCTCGGGGGGCTTCGGCTCCTCGGTGGCGCTGTCGGCCGACGGCCGGGAGGCTCTGGTGGGTGCCCCGTTCACCAGCTCCAACGAGGCGGGGGCGGTCTACGTCTACAAGGAGTCGGCTCGCGGCTGGCCGGCCCGTCCGGTGGCGACTTTGAGCGGCAGCAGGGGCGACTTTCTCGGCTCTTCGGTGGCCCTGTCGGCCGACGGCCGGGAAGCGCTGGTCGGCGCCCCAGCTGCCGGTGCAGGCTTTCGCGGGGCCGCTTACCTCTACGCCGAGTCGGCCGGTTCCTGGCGCGCCATCCCCATAGCCAGCTTCCCGAGCAGCAGCCGCTCGGGCGACGGCCTCGGCTCCTCGGTGGCGCTCTCGGCTGACGGCCAGGTTGCGCTGGTGGGCGCCCCGTACGCCCGCTCGGGCAACAGCGCCGCTTACCTTTACGCCGAGTCGGCCGGTTCTTGGCCCACCACCCCTACGGCGAGCTTCATCGGTAGTCGCGCGAGAATCGCTGGGCTGGTCGGTGGCGCTCTCGGCCGACGGCCGGGTGGCCTTGGTGGGCGCCCCGTTCGCCGGCCCGGTGAACGGCGCCGCCTACGTCTACAGCGAGTCGGCGGGTTCATGGGCAACCGTACCCGTGGCGACTTTCACCGGCAGCTTGGGCCAGAGCCTCGGGTCCTCGGTGGCGCTCTCGGCGCACGGCCTGGTGGCCCTGGTGGGCGGCCCAGGCGCCATCCTCGGCGGCGGAACGACCAACGTCTACACGGAGTCGGCCGGCCGCTGGCACACCAGCCCGGTGGCCGCCTTCAGGGGCGGCTCCGGCGAGGGCCTCGGCTCCTCGGTGGCGCTCTCGGGCGACGGCGGGGTGGCCCTGGTCGGCGCTTACAACGCCGGCGGCGGCGCCGGAGCGGCGTTCGCTTATACCTCGCCAGGCTGATGTTCCTGCAGGCGACCGTCGTTCAACGACTTGGCCGGCATTTTCGTACCCAGGTATCGCCGAGAACCAGCCCATCGACGTTCGCCCCACCGAACGAACCACCTGGCCGATGGCGGGATCGTAAGCCATACAGGCTGCCGAAGTCGCCGGCGGCTGTGACCGGCGATAGCGGCCAAGTCTTGGTAAGCGGCGCTTTGGCTGCGTCTGAGATTGCAGGCTCCGCCAGCGTCAAGACCAAGGGTACTGGCAAGGTCGAGAAACGGAGCGACGATGGCAGTAACGGTGGCTGTGGCCGAGCACACATGCTGCCGGTCACCCTCGCTCAAAACCCAGCCAGGTCATTCCTAACACGACGCCGCTGGGCGCACATGCTGCTCGGCCTATAACACGGCGCCGTCCTGGCGAAAAGCCGCTGCCGCCCCCGGCTCCGCCCGTCCATGGGCTCCGCCGGGGTTGCCGCCGGAAGAGACGACGAGCCCTTCAGGGTTTGCCAGCCAACGGGGCAGCGCGCCGACAGGTCGAGGACCGTCTGAGGCCTTATTGAGAACGCCGCGCCAGTCTTCGAGCGTCAAAGAGGCGGACTCAGGTCAGTCTGGCTGGTCAGCACCGCCATATACGTTCTGTCGTCGTGCGCGATTCGTGCGCGAAGCATCGGAAAACAGCGGACGCAGAGGGCGAATTACGGTCGCTAACGGGTACTTCACACAGCCCGCCATTTCGAGCATTAGAGCAGCTAGAAGCCAGATTTGCTGCTCACGAGTGGAGCCCCCTGTCGGAATCGAACCGACGACACCAGCCTTACCATGGCTGTGCTCTGCCGACTGAGCTAAGGGGGCAAATTAGTCCTGACCTGGCACTTGTGGTGATCAGTCCCGCCTAACCATGCCAGTTCGCGCCAACCCGTGACCAGCGGAAACGTCCCGATGTTGCACGAGCAATTGCACGACTGCGTCTCATCACCGACGAGATGCTATCAGTCGCCCGAAAACCTTGCCCACCGAGGTGAGGAGGGCTCGGGCGAGCGGGCCAATCGATCACCGAGGGATGCCCCTGGAAGCAGTGGCCGAGTTGCTTGGCCACTGCAACTGGAAGATGACCCCAGGGTTATGGATGGCTCGGCCGGCCGAACCCGGGGCTTATGGATTGGATATCTGGAAGGGGCCAAATCGCCTACACGAGCGGGAGCTCTTGGCCGAACTGCCACGACCAACGGGCTCAGTTTGGATCGGCGGATGCTGCTACGGCGTCGAATGGACAATCGCTTGTGAGCTTCGTGCGCCTGAAGCTTGATTCCGGGACGGTTTTGGCTCGCCCTTGAACGCAGTGCAACGGCCGCCCATGTTGACACCCTCACGAGGACGTGCCTACTGACAACTTTCGTTCGTGTGAGTGACCACGAGAGCCGTCCCACTCAAAGTGCTGTCGGTGCCCATCGTACGCTCACCCTCGCCGGCCGGAGCTTCGAGCGTCGGCCTAGCCAGGTCGAAAGGGTCATGGCCGGCGTTCCGGCCGAGCCAGTTCGTAGCCACGTCGTTCAGGTGAACGGCACGTGGTACCCGGTCGAGCAGGTACTCGAACGAGCAACCGGGGTCGACCGCAGCGACTTCATTAGTACGGCTGCGCGGCGCGTCACGCAGAAACTTGGGTTCCCTGTCCGCCACGACTGAGCCGATCGCCGTCAACTGACTGGAGGGCATCACTCGCGGAGGGCCTCGTGAGCGGTCGTCGCGTTCCCAGTCCCGGCACCAGAACATGGGGCCAACGGTACAGTGCTGCGTCGTGGGGAAAAAGTCCTTTGGGAGGGTGTGAAGGCGCACCACGTTGTCAGTAGGCATCGGTCACGAAGTTGTCAGTAGAGCTGAGCGCAGGTCGCCTTCTTCACCCCGCGTCCCGCTGGAGGTGGCGGTAGATCGTGGGCCGGGAGACCCCGAACTCAGCGGCGATCTGCGGCCACGGTGTGAGCCCGGCGCCCGTCGGGGCCCAGTTCGTCGTACATGTCCTGGGCGATCTTGGCCTGACGGGGGGTGAGCTTGGCCTTCTGGCCGCCGGTGCGGCCCCGTGCCCGGGCGGCGGCCAGGCCGTCACGGGTGCGCTCGGACATCAAGGCGTGCTCGAACTCGGCGATGGCGCCGAGGATCTGGAAGAACATGCGCCCGAGAGCCGTCGAGGTGTCGATGCCCTGGTCCAGCACCACCAGGTCGACGCCCTTGGCCTGCAGCTCCTTGGAAAGAGCGATAAGGTGCTCGAGCGACCGCCCGAGCCGGTCCAGCTTGGTGATGACTAGCTGGTCGCCCTCCCGGGCCACGAGCAAGGCCTTGTCCAGCTCCGGCCGGCGGGCCAGCTTGCCGCTGGCCTTGTCGATGAAGACTTTGTCGCAGCCGGCGGCCGCCAAAGCGTCCCGCTGGGCGTCGGGGTTCTGGTCGGCTGTCGAGACCCGTCCGTAGCCGACCCGCATAGACTGACTGTATCACAAACAGGGGTTGGCGTTACATAGATCGCGTACACGGGTAGCGTTACATGGACCACCTGGGAAAACGCCCCATAGACCAGCCGCGTCCGCGAACGATCGTTCGTGTGACCGGCACTTGACCTTGACCCCGGCTCTGGCCTGGGTCGAAGCGAGCCATCGCTGCTCATGGCCAAATGCGCTTCCCCGGTGATGCGCTGATCACGACGGCTTGACCGTCCACTGCCCAAAGGACTGCCCCCGAGGACCCCACTGCACCTTGATAACCTTCACAGTGGCGGGCAAATCAAAGATCACACACCCCGTTGCCGATTCGTCATGCGTAAGGCTGAACTGCCCGTCAGCGAATTCAGTGCAACTAGTCTCCGGAGGGCTTTCGAGGGCGCTGTAGACTTGACCGTTAGAGCCAATGACGGAAGCATCGTTGGTAGCCTGATCTACGAGTTCAACCTTCGACAAATCGGTAATCGTGAACATGACCGACACGTACCGCGTGTTCGGAGCGGGCGGGTTATATGAGGTGTAGTTCGTGACCGGGTCGGTTATTCGATCCAGGGTGACTGCCTCGGGAATCCCATCCTTGCCGCCATCTACCTGTGTGAAGCCGGATACAACCCGGGTATTGGGGTTTGCCTTCGGCGGATTCAGCGCGCCTTCCAGCCTGGCGTAAGCGGCTTGCTCGGCCGCTTGCACCGCCTTCAGTTGGATTGCCCACGCAGCGGTGGGATGCGCCCTCGTGCTGAGCTTTACGAGAGCACCCAGGTCGGTCATGTACTGCTGATAATCCGCCTGAATGGCGGTCGGCGTGCTTGCAGCCGCCGGCACTGCTGACGTAAGGACCGCAGCCGCGAAGACTGCACCTATGATTGTTCTTTTCATTCACACTCCTCTTTGATCTCGGCAATGAGAAATGCCAGCGTCTGCCCGTTTCATATGCTTCGCTAGCTCGGTAGCTTTTCCCTGGATCTCCAATGCCTTGCGGTGCCTCTCGAGCTGGTCCTCCAAGCGGGCGTTCTTCTTCCTCAGCCTGTCCAGCTCCTTTTGCTCGGTGCTCGCTTTCGAGCGGCGCACCTTGGGCTGGAACTCGGCCAGCGCACCAGCGTCCCGGGCACGGCGCCACTCGACGATGTGGGAGGAGTACAGGCCCTCCCGGCGCAGGAACGCCCCCTTTTCGCCCGCGTCGGTCAACGCCTCACGCTGCTTCAGCACCGCCAGCTTGTAGGCAGCGCTGTAGGTGCGGGGTTTGGGTTTATCGAGCTGGTCGTCGGCCACGCCCTCATCATGGGCGCGTTCGGCCCAGGTTGCAGCTGTCATGGTCATTGTCTAGCTGTCCTCTCCCGCCCTGTGGGATGGTCGGGTGTTAGAGGTGTCTCACTTCAGCCTGACACACAAGGGAGCGTGCGCGCCTTAGCCCGGTGTTTCCATGTGCACCGGCGCGACGTCCGCCAAGCCCTGGCGTCAGCGCTGCCAGCGCCCCGCAAAGCGGCCCCACCCCGAGTGGGCCCCAAGATCGACCCCTGGAGACCGGTGATCGAGGCCTGGCTGGAAGCGGACAAAAAGCGCCAAGGAAACAGCGCCATAGCGCTCGGCGTGTCTGGCAGCGCCTGGTGGAAGAGCACGGCGCCGACATAAGCGAGCCCACCGTGCGCCGCTTTGTGGCCGAGGTGCGCGCCCGCCAGGAGCTCCCCCTGGCCGAGGTGGCCGTCCCTCAGCACCACCCCTTAGGCGAGGAGGCCGAGGTCGACTTCGGCACCGCCACGGTCATCTTGACCGGCGCCCCAGCCGAGGTCCAGCTGTTCATCATGCGCCTGTCGGCGTCGGGGCGCGCTTACCCCCGGGCTTACCTGAACGAGGGCCAAGAAGTCTTCTTGGACGGCCATGTCCGGGCCTTCCAGCACTTCGGCGGGGTGCCCGCCCGCATCCCCTGGGACTCATCGCTCTGCTGGCCTAAGACACTTCCGAGGACAGAAATAGGAAGGGCGGTCACGTCCGGGTCGTACGACCATCAGACCGGCAAAAGCTCGCCCTTCGCGCCAAGTGGAAACGGTCTGAGCGGGTGGTGGAAGCAGGTCCCAGTCCAACGCGTTTGAGCCAGACGTTGTCGTAATAGGTGGGTGCCGGCGCTCAACCTCGCGAATCACGAGGGTACGAATCCACGTGCTGACGGAAACCCCCTCGATGTCGGCGATCGCCTTCACCGCCTGTACCAGGCTTGGGCTGAAGCGTACGGGTACGTGGCTTGACAGGGCACGACCCCCGCTGCGCTTTCGAGCCGGCCCCATTGGTCGGAGGTTCTCAGGGTCGGAATAAAACTCCGCAGCTTCTTTGTCATCCACTTCAGTCACCTTCGGTCATCGCGGTACTGGCTGTCAAGCCAGGCTGGAGCCCTGTATACACCTATCGGCCTGACCTTGGTCTCATCACCAGAGTTGGGCTTCATAAAGAGGAACAACGAGAAGGCCACCCGGGACTTCTCCGACCATCAGCCAGTCGGCAGGTGGCACAGCCTCGTAGAACAGGGGGTTGTCCCACCAAACGTCATACACGTCCTCCAGTCCAAATACTTCGTGTTTGAACAGGTGGGGGAGCTGTGTGTCCACCTCAAACGGATCATCCGGGTCAAGAAGATCGAGGTTGAGGAGCGCCACTGTGATACAACATACGTGGGGTCTACCGTGGTACAATGTACCACATGGAGCTTACGACCCGGATGCTCGCGGATGCGGCGACACGCACCCCCGACGGGAAGGTACATGTGTTCGGTGGCCAATGGGATCGTATAGTCGTCAACACCTTCCCGGTCACTCACCCCTCAATGGCGGTCGTTTTGGTCTTTCGGGTCGAGTACACGGAAGCGCTAGAGCGACACGAGCTAAGTGTCCAGCTAATGAAGGACGGGGAAGCCAAAGGCGTTGGTGCCGTGGGCCATCTTGCGGTCGGTCACCCACCAGGGCTAAGCGCGCGGTGCGTCACAGTCGGTGGCGGCAGCCCTGACGTTCCCTCTAATCACCTTCGACACGCCGGGCAGGTACGAGTGGACCATAGCTGTGGACGGCCAGCCCTCTGAGTCTTTGCCGTTAGAAGTGATCGAGGCTTCTCGGGTTCCCGGATTCCAACGTTTGCCATCTCCGCCGGGTACTGGCGGAGGACAACAGGGCCAGGCTCCAGACGCGTAGCGGCTCACTGAGAGAAACGCCGGTCCCCGTGCTGACGACTGTTGCCGGCAACAACGACCCCGAGGATGTTCTCGATCAGACGCAACCGTTATGGTTCCTTAGCGTGCAGGACTACGCCGGTGCCTGGTCAGCGGAGCGGGGCTCTGTTCCCGTTAAACGGGAACGAATATGGCCGTCCATTACATGGGATAATGGCAGGAATCCCATGTAATAGACGCCGGAGGGGTAGCCTCGGGACCAGCCATGGAGCTGCGCCCGAGACCTGCCCGCCGACCCGCTGGCGCTGCTCGACGACGTCCCGCTCTCGGCGACGACGAGGCCGGCTACGTGGCCGCCGCCCGGGCCGCCAACACGCTCAAGGGCTACCGCAGCGACTGGGCCGAGTGGTGCTCGTGGTGCGCCCACGAGGGCCTCGACCCGCTGGCCGGCGAGGCGGCGGCCATCTCGCAAGTACCTGGTGTTCCTGGCCGGCGCCGGGGCCAAGGTGGGCACCATGGCCAGGCGCCTGTCGGCCCTGCGCTTCGCCTTCCGGATGCGGGGCCTGCCCGACCCGACCGAGGCGGCCCGGGTGGTGGCCGTGTGGGAAGGTATCCGCCGCACCCACGGCGCCCCGGCCGACCAGGCGGCGCCGCTCATGCCCCCCGAGCTGCTCGACGTCGCTGGAGGCCTGCCCGGATACCAAGACCTGGGCCACGCCCGGCCGGCCCCCCGAGCCCGACCTGGCCGGCGCCCGGGACAAGGCCCTGTTGCTCGTCGGCTTCGTCGGCGCCCTGCGGCGCTCCGAGCTGGTGGCCGCTCGACTTCGAGCACGTGAACGACCACCCCCAGGGCCTGGTCGTCACCATCCCCCGCTCCAAGACCAACCAGGAGGGCATCGAGCCCGAGCTCGTGGTCCTGCCCATCGGCCCAACCCGGCCCGCTGCCCGGTGCGGGCGCTGCGCACCTGGGCCGAGCTGGCCGGCATCAGCTCGGGCCCGGTCTTCCGGCCCGTCTCCACCGGCAACAAGGCCGTCGCCCGCCGCCTCAACGCCCGAGACGCGTCAACTTCCTCGTGCAAGCCGCCATCGAGCGGGCCGGCATCGACCCTCTCCCCTACTCGGCCCATTCGCTGCGGGCCGGCTTCGTCACCTACGCCCACCTGCGGGGCGCCAGCGACCGGGCCATCGCCCACCAGACCCGGCACCGCTCCATGGCGACCCTCGGGCAGTACGTGAGGATCCACGAGGCGTGGCAGGACAACGCCGCCACGCAGCTCGGGCTGTGAGTCTCTTGCCCGGGTGCACCCCGACCGACGCTGCGCAGCACCGTCTAGGGTCGGTGTCCGCGAGAGATCGAGCTAACGCGCATGACGTCAGAACACCCCGATAACGAACCGCGTGGCTCCCTGTGGCGGAGGTGGGACCCCCACCTTCACCTGCCTGGCACGCTCCATAACGACAACTTCGGGAGCCTCACTGTGGTGGCTGCCCTAAGATTCCGTGTCGTGGACACCCGCCATTGAGGCGATTGGCATAACCGACTACTTCACAACTGCGAGTTTCTATGCGGGACAAGAGGCGTGGAGAAAAGGTGCGGGGAGTCGAATTCGTCTACTCTTTCCGAACGTAGAACTTCGGCTCGATATCGGGACGTCGAAGGGCTCTCCCGTAAACCTACACCTTCTGTGTGGACCAGAGGACGTAGCTGGCCTTGACAACTTCCTCGGCTCACTAGAGTTCTCATGGCGCGATCAGGTGTTTCGAGCTGATCCGGCGGGCCTGAAGGCGCTGGGTCGTGCCTTTGAGAACAATCCGAACCTTCCGGACGATCGAGCTCTTCGGTGTGGTGCGAAACAGTTCAAGGTCAACTTCGAGGACTACGCAACAATGCGATCAGCGGACACGTGGGCCGCGGAGCACCTGCTCGTCGCAGTGGCTGGAGGTCAGGGCGATGGCAGTTCGGGAGTAAGGACCGACGACGGTGGCTTTGTGGCTCGCCGGCAGGCTATAGAGCGTTTAGCACACATTATTTTCAGCGCAAACCCCCAACAAATCGCCTTTTGGTGTGGTCAGGGGGCTGACAGTATGAAGCGCGATTGAACAAGATTTACAGCGGGAAGAAGCCTTGCCTCCACGGTAGCGATGCCCACGACGAAGCAACCTCGGCCAGCCGGACCAGGACCGTTTCACCTGGCTGAAGGGTAACACTTCGTTCGAGACATTGCGCATGGCGTGCCTGGCTCCTGAGTCGCGATGTCAGATCTCGACGGCGCCTCCCACGGCAGGGTACGGGCATGATCGCATTTCCCAGGTCGCTCTTCCAGGTCAGAGCTGGTTCGCGAATGGAGCGGTGCCGGTCAACCCAGGGTTAGTGGCCATAATTGGCTCGCGCGGCTCCGGCAAGACCGCCCTTGCCGACTTGCTCGCGTCCGGCGCCGGATCAGACCAGCCGTTCTCCAACCGTGCTTCCTTCATTAGTCGCGCTGGTCGCCTGCTCAACGGCGCAGTAGCACAGGTCGAGTGGACCCATGGCGAGACGACAAGATGTGACCTCTCAGCTGCGTTACCCGGCCCCGACCTCCTTAGTAGAGGCGTTCGCTACCTCAGCCAGCAGTTCGTCGAGCGCCTCTGCTCTACAGATGGCGTCTCTGACGACCTGCTAACGGAGATCGAACGGGTCGTCTTCACGGCGTGGCCCGTCGAACAACGGCAAGGGGCGACTAGCTTCCAGGAACTCCTCGACATCCGGATCAGTGCAGCACGGGCACGTCGCCAGGCGGAGCTAGAAAGAATCAGCGCCCTGAGCGAGGCCATAACGCAGCAGAGGATCCTCAAGACGACGCTACCGAAGAAGGAAGCCGACCTCGAACTCCAGAAGGACATTCTCGCCAAGCTTGAGGCGCAGATCAGGGAACTCACACACCAAAGCAAGCAAGGGGATGCATCTCGGTTGCAGGTAGTCGGCGCCGCCCTCGAGCGACGGCAGGAGCAACTGCAGGTCGTCGAACGTCAGATCACTCAATTGCGGGCGCTGCGCAGCGAGGTCCAAACAGCCCGCACGAGCAGGTTCCCCGCATATAAGGCCAAAGTCCTAGAGGACCACTCTGCTTCCGGCTTGGCACCGGCGCAGTGGGAATCATTTGCAACCGACTTCGTCGGCCCAGTAGATGACGTTATTAAAGAAACCTTGCAGAAGGCCGAGAAAGCTCGAGCGCAGATGGCTGGTCCGTCCGAGGGTCGCCTGAGCGACGCACCCCTCGACAACCTGCCCGCGGGTGATCTCGCTCTAAAGTCAGTGGTGGAGTTGGCTGTCGAGCAGAAGCGGCTACAACGGCTGATTGGCCTAGACGCTCAGCGAACGGCCGCCCTCGGGAAGGTGACCAAACAGGCCGCAGACGTCCGAGGAAAGATCACCAAGCTCAACGGCGAGATCCTGGAGGCAGGACAGGCAGACCTCAAGGTCGGCTCCCTCACCCAGGACCGTCTTGATCATTATGCCTCCTATTTCAATGCGTTGCTCGAAGAGGAACAGGAACTTCAAGCCCTCTATGCACCACTGAAGGCAATCCTCGACGATTTTGGCCCTTCGGTCGCAAAGCTACGCTTGTCAGTACGACGCACCGTTGAGGTTGCTGCTTGGGCCGCTGCGGGCGAGGCTCATCTCGACCTCCGAACGACTGGTCCGTTTCACGGAGTCGGAAGTTTGCAAAGGATAGCTGATGAAGTACTGGTCCCGGCGTGGCATTCCGGTGACGGTGCCGATGCAGCCGAAGCGATCAAAGAGTTCTCGGAGAAATACAGCCGCGATTTGCGTATGCAGAGGAGTGTAGCTTCGGACGATATCGAGGCCTACCGGACCTGGGAACGAAGCCTCGCCCTCTGGTTATACAGCGCTGATCACATCAGCCTCAGTTACACCCTTGTATACGACAACCTAAACATCGAGCGACTCTCACCCGGCTCTCGGGGGATCGTCCTGCTGCTCCTCTACCTCGCGGTTGACCAAGAGGAGTTCGACCCCCTTATCATTGATCAACCCGAAGAGAACCTAGACCCCGAATCCGTATACTCGGAGCTTGTAGACCTCTTCCGCAAGGCCAGTCGACGGCGACAGATCATCATGGTTACACACAACCCCAATCTGGTAGTAAACACCGATGTTGACCAAGTCATAGTCGCACGGTGCGGAAGCTTCGAAGAGGGGCGCCTCCCGGAACTGACATACCGGTCAGGCGGACTGGAAGATCCTGCCATAAGGAAGGAGGTCTGCGAGGTGCTAGAGGGGGGAGCCGAGGCTTTCCGCCAGCGCGCGCGGCGTTTGCGCATAAAGTTCTAGGCGAACCGGATAGGAGATGCCGAACCCCGTCCGCTTCACCCTGGTGGGGGGGTCTTGCTCAGTTGCTAAAAGTCCCGTATGACGATGAGATCCGGAGGTTCAAGCTAGCTGGAAGCGACGGCAGCTAATGGCAGGCCTTGGAGCTGTGGGAACTCGCCAACAAAGCAGAGAAGGAAGGACGGTAAGGGTACAACTAAAGCGAGGATCGGCTTGCGACGGGCGATTTCGCTAGCCGTACCGCCGAGTCGTGACAACCTCGCCACTAGGAAGCCGGTACTCAACCTCGAAAACCGACCAGGGCTTTTTTTTCGCCTCATTACGGTGGGCACGGAACCTGGCCAAGGTCTGAGCGCCACCGAGGGAGTCGGAGTATCCAATTTCGATTGCGAACAGCTCGTCGCCGACACCGCCACCGGCGAGCTGGAAGATAGTCATCTTTTGCTGATCAGACGACTCCACGGCAGGGATCGTGAACTCGACATCGACGGTCTCTCCAGGAGGAAGAACGGGCGAGATCACTGTCGGATGCACTCCCTCAAATGGGTCTTTCCCGTTCCTGGGGTAAATGCGGCTCTCCGATATTTTGAGAATGGCGAGCCCGGCGCCGACATTCCGCATCGTGAACCACCCGACTACGGAGTCGGCCGTCTCCCTTACGTTGAGGGCGGGATGCGAACCTGCTAAATATTGCGCGCCGTGCCGGTAGGCCGTGCGGCCGCTCCCACTTGAGACCTCGAAGGACGGTTCCCATACCAGCCATGGCTGAACGCTCGCGCGCAGCGCCTCAGTCGAGATGGTGAGCTGTCGCTCCATCTGCTCGGACTGCCGCTCTACGGCCTTGGCCTCGTTGAGCGTTGCCTCAGCGACCTTGAACGTCGCTTCTGCGACGCCCTTGGTCTCATTGGCCATCGACCGCGTCTTCCAAGCGAGGAAGCTGGTGGCGATCGCCAGCATGGCCGTCGCGACCGCTGCGACCGCGGTCCAGGCCTCGGCGTTCACAGCGGCGCGCCTGCGCCGATCTCAACGGTGATGTCGAGCAGTCTCATAGCGGGGATAGTAGATGGGCGCCTTCTCGAGTCGCATGGACTGGAGGTCGATTCTTCGGTAGAAACAGTTGCGCGGCCTGCCCTTCTGGTTCCTGGTGTGACAAATCCCGCCTCGGCGCGGCCGCACTAGGTAGACGAACGAGTTCTGCTCACAGTTGACACGAACTTCAACGACCTCGAAGGACTCGCCGGACGTCGCCCCCTTCTCCCACAGCTCATTGCGAGAGGTGCTCCAAACGTTGCCAATCGCCGCTCGACGGTGTGTTTCAGTGCCAGCTGGGTGACGTACGCGACCATCGTCCTCCTCTGGCTCAGCCAGAAGGGGCGCGGAGAGCTGTACTGCCAGGCCCAGGACATTGCCCGGGCGGCGGTGACCAGCTAAGAAGCCTTCATCGGCGGGGGTCAAGGTGAAGTAGTGGACGAGCTCTTCCCGACTGATCTCTGGGAACCCGCGCAGTTTCTCCAGTTCCGCGTCCGACATGATCTGTGTCGCCATGGGGCCGATCATCCACGACGACTAGCAGGGCGAGCAACCTCCCAGGACAAACGCAGAGGGCTGCCCTGAAGCGGCGCTTAGCGTCCTTTTTTGCGCCAAAACTACTGGTACCCCGTCGAGCGCCCGGCCTGGCTGGGCCGAGGTGCCTGCCGTGGCGCCGACCCGGGCCTGTTCTTCCCGTCGTCGAACGAGAGGAGAGGCACGGCTCAACGGGCCTACGCCGCGGTCTGGGAGCGCTTCTGCGCCCGCTACACCGTCACCGCCGAGTGCGAGCTGCCGGCGCCCACGAGGCCCACGGCCTGTGGGGCGGCCTGAGCCCATCTGAGCGCGCCCGTTGGCGAAAGGCCGCCTGATGCGCTGCCCACTGGGCGGCGCTGGCCTTCCGTGTCCCATCTCCTCGCTAGCCTCCCACCCATGGGCTACGCCGGAGCCTGGACGGGTGAGCGGGGCCGCTGCCACCGCCTCGTGTGCGACGACCAAGGCAAGCCCAAGCGCTGCCCCGAGCCGGTCATCGCCTCGGGCCGGCTGAGAATCGGCGAGCGCCCAGATGTGCTCGCCGTCGAGAACCCTTGCAGGAATGTCTTTGCCAAAGAAAGGAATCTGCGATGTTAGGCACCGGTCGGCGTGACGTGGTTCAT
This sequence comes from uncultured Acidimicrobiaceae bacterium, assembly GCA_963749305.1. Lineage (GTDB taxonomy): Bacteria > Actinomycetota > Acidimicrobiia > Acidimicrobiales > Palsa-688 > Fen-671. Next base: position 107,322 of record CAVVMN010000002.1, on the reverse strand, counting down.
CGGGGCAAGCGCTTTTTATGGGCACGGTTGACCGCCTGTGCAACGCTCCTTGTCGGGATGGTCGTGGTCGTCGGTCTGGGTGCCTCGGCCGCCACGGCTGCCAATGTCACGCCCACGCCGACATGGGCACAGCTTGCTCCACCCAATAGCCCAGCCGCCCGCTTTGGCGCCTCGATGGCCTACGACTCCGGCACGGGACAGCTCGTGCTCTTCGGCGGCTATGAGCTCGGCTTGCTCGGAAACGACACCTGGACGTGGGACGGCTCCACCTGGGCCGAGCAGTCCCCGGCGCAGAGCCCGCCTGCTCGCCTGGACGCGTCGATGGCCTACGACACCGGCACGGGCCAGCTCGTGCTCTTCGGCGGTAGCCCCGCCAGCGCCCCCGGCGCTCTCGGCGACACTTGGACCTGGGACGGCTCCAATTGGACCGAGCAGTCCCCGGCGCAGAGCCCGCCTGCTCGCCTGGACGCGTCGATGGCCTACGACCCCGGCACGGGCCAGCTGGTGCTCTTCGGCGGTGAGGGGTACCAAGGAGACAGAGACAGCGGGCTGTTCCTCGGCGACACTTGGACCTGGGACGGCTCCAACTGGACCGAGCAGTCCCCGGCGCAGAGCCCGCCTGCTCGCTACGGCTCCCCAATGGCCTACGACCCCAGCACGGGCCAGCTGGTGCTCTTCGGCGGTCAGGGATACGTCAGCTACCTCGGCGACACTTGGACCTGGGACGGCTCCAACTGGACCGAGCAGTCCCCGGCGCAGAGCCCGCCCGCTCGTTGGGACACCTCGATGGCCTACGACCCCAGCACCGGCCAGCTCGTGCTCTTCGGCGGTTGGGACGGTTCCAACAGCCTCGGAGACACCTGGACCTGGGACGGCTCCACCTGGGCCGAGCAGTCCCCGTCGGAAAGCCCTTCTCCCCGCCTCGACGCGTCGATGGCCTACGACCCCAGCACCGGCCAGCTCGTGCTCTTCGGCGGTAGCCCCGGCACCGGTGTCCTCGGAGACACATGGGTTTACGGTTCGGCAGGCCAGGCGCTTGCCATCACGAGCGCCGCTGGCGGCGACATTTACTACCAGCCAAGCGGGAAGCTTCACCGTTACCACGAGCGGCTTCCCGGCCCCCTCGTTAGCTGAGTCAGGTGCCCTTCCTTCCGCGGTCACCTTCACCGACAACGGCGACGGGACGGCCACGCTGTCGGGCACACCGGCGTCCGGCACCGGCGGTACCTACCCGATCACGATCACGGTCTCCAACGGGGTCGCACCAGAGGCTACGCAGCCCTTCACGCTGACGGTGGACGAGCCCCCGACGTTCACCGCCGCCAACCCACCCCTCAAAGCCACGGCTAACGAAATGTACTCCTACGCCTTCGACGCCAGTGGGTTCCCGGCCTCTACGTTCAGCCTGGGTGGCGGGGCGCCGTCGTGGCTGTCAATAAACCCGGGGACCGGCCAGGTGTCGGGGACGGTGCCGACACAGCCAAAGTTGTTCACCTACAGCGTCGTAGCGACCAATTCAGTTGGGTCGGCGACGACTGGACCGTTCACTGTGAGCATCAGTCATGGCAAGGAGCATCACTACCGGCAAGGGCGACATGGCAAGGCGCATCACCACCGGCAAGGGCGGCACGGCAAGGGGCATCACCATCGGCAAGGGCACAGAGGTTAATCGTGCCTCCGCCCCTTTGGGTCCGCAGGAGTCGTGCTCACGCCTCGGGACCCACAAGAGTCATCGAGGAACCGGTGACGAGTCCGGCGGTGCGTCCCCGAGCCCGTCGAACCGTCGAGCCGTGGCCACGTCGAGCCCCACGACGCCCTCGAACGCCCGGCCGGCTGGCCTCCTCGTCGGCGCTCCTAGCCCGGCGAGGCGGATGTACGCGCTCCGTACACCCTGTTACACCCCCGCCAGCTACCTCGGCCCGTCCCGCCCTAGTCTTGTCGTCGGCACCGTTGCGCTTGGACACCACCGCGGGGGAGCCTGCCATAGGTGATGCGTAAATGGCTACGCTTATGTATCAGTTGGGTCCGAATGGCGGCGGCGCTCGAAACGGTCGCTTTTCGGTAGCACCGAGGTGAGCCCGTACGGTGTCGGGCTAGCTAGCTGCGATGTCGAGGTGGGTTGCGCTATGGACAACCCCACCTGCCGGGCCGGTAGCCCGTCCGGAGGGTGGCACGCCGCTGACGACCTCACCAGGTATCCCTTGACCCCTTGACCCCTTGACCCCTTGACGCTATAGTGAGGACATGGCAGATGCCCAGGCCGTGCTTTGTGAAAGTTTCCTTGACCAGCTGAACAGGCTGCTCGCTCGCCACCCACGGTTGCTCGATACTACAGGGGAACAAGAGGCGCGCGAGCTGGGGAGGCGAGCAGCTGAGGCCGCACTTGCGCCGCTCATTTGGGGTGAGGCAATCGGTGAACGTTGGGGCACAACCGACGTGGCCGAGTTCCTCGGTGTGAGCCGCCAGGCTCTGCATGACCGCGTCAAGCGTGGAACTCTCCTCGGTGTCCCCGGGCGTGGCACAACCTGGTTCCCTACCTGGCAGTTCGACCTTGCCAACCGCAGCTCCCGCCCAGTCGTGGCTGCCCTACTCCAAGCCTTCCGCAGCATAGACCTACCTTTGGCGGCGGTCGAAATCGCCTCGTGGGCGCAACGGCCCCAAGCCGAACTGGAAGATCTCACACCTGCCGATTGGGTCGCTGGCGGCCGGCCCGACGGGCCGGTGCTGGATGCTGCGCGCCACACCGCCGTGCGCGTCGCTGCGTGACGCTGCGCCGTCCACCGGCTGACTCATCGGCGCTGGCGGCTTTCCCCGTTCGTGCCGTCGCCGAGACTTACCCCTACGCTCGTATCCACCTGGTCACGCACGAACCAGAATGGTTCTGCTCCTGTGGTGGCCATCGCTTCGACCCGCCAAGAGCTTCATCGCCCGCCTTTGGCACGTGCTACCTGGCCGGGCAACCCGTCGGTGCATTTGTTGAGAAGTTCGGTGACCTCGGGATAGTGAGCCGCGACCGCGTAGACGCCCACCAGCTCAGTTACCTTCAGATCCCGGCGGCCCGCTTAGCCGATTTCACTAACCGCCTAGCGCTCAGTTGGGGGGTCACGGGCGAGGCCGCGGCCGGAGGCGACTATCAAGGCTCCCAGGAGTGGGCAGAGAGGCTGTTCCAAGCGGGTTATGGAGGTATTTGGTACACGGCTAAGCACGACCCCCAAAGTGATTTACATTCGGTTGCCCTTTTCGGCAAGCCTGGATTGCACCCAGAGGCGTTCGTCAGCAGCTGGTCTCAGCCTATTGGGGCTGACCTGCTGGATGACGTCGAGACGCGATTTGGAATCGAGGTACTGCCAACGACCGCTCTGTAGGTCGTCGAGGAACTCTCCGGACGCGCTCTAACGAGGCCCCCCGTTCGCCACATGCGGTGGGGGCACCAAGCGCGGCCACGATACCCAAACGGCGACCGCAACCGGAACCGTTCGTCGCCCCGAGACCCCGATCTATGTTACGGTCACCCCAACATATCTGGCTATCATGTTGTGGTGACTACAACACAAGTCGAATACGAGAACAACTACTACCGAGACTCAGCAGGTGTCTGGCGCTACAGGGTGACCGGCGCCCCGGTTCCGAGAGCCCGCGATCTACTGCTGATGGACCGGTTCGCCCCCAGCAGGACGCGCTCCGACGAACACGGTTGGGCGCTCTTTGACCGCCCGACGGCTCTAACCGACCCGGACCTCAACTGGGTCCTTGAGGACGTTCCCCACGCCAACCGACAAGAGGCCTTCCCCGGAAAGCTCGGCGTGCCATGGCCTGAATGGGAACGCCGAGCCCACAAGGTAGTCGGCATGTTGGCCCCGGAACTCCATCCCCAAAACCTTCTTTCCGCAGACATGGTCGCCCGGCTGGCAGGGCTCAGCACTGCGAGCCTCATGGAGTATGTGAGGCGGGGAGCCTGTCCGGGACCTACCGTTCGGCAAACACGATGCTTGTTCTGGACGCAGCCGATCGTTGCTAATTGGCTCGCAAATCGGAAACGTCGTGGCCAGGTGGCAACCACCATGGGTAACCCTCAATACATGGTCAGGATCGACGGCGCCACGGGTCGGACGGCCTTTCAGGTGGGCAAAATACCGTCGTCGCCTTGGTGCTTGGTGGTGACAACGGATACCAACGAGCCAATGATGGTCGACCTGACTGAAGCGCCCTTACTATCAGAGCAAGTGGATTCGCCATTTCGTCTCGTCCCGGACAAGTCGCGTACCCGTGTCCTTGCACGAGATGGTGAAGGCCACTACATTGACGTTCCCCGTGTGGGCGAGGTCATTGCGGCCTGGGTTGCGCAACATGTTCCGGGGCAAGAGCCCGACCTTGTCCCATGAGCGGCGAGCGGCGATCGTCATTTACCGCCGGAACGGCATCTCCGCGCGCTTAATGGACGACGCGTCGGGTCGACAGGGACGCTATACGTGCCAGTCTCGCTGCTGTATGAGCACAATGCCCCTCGTCTTGGCGCCCAGTGATGGCGCGGTGCCCTGCTGCCGAACTAGCCGTTGAAAATCCACACTCCTGCTATAATTCGGTCTCGGCCATTTCTTTCGCGTCCTGAATCCAACGCCGACGACTCCCCCGAAGCGGCGCTTAGCGTCGTTTTTGCGCCAAACTACCGCTGCGCCTACAGGTGCTCGTATTGCAGCCCGTCGCCCATCTGTTCCATTAGCGCGTGTAATACGTCGTCAAGGAGTTCGCATCTCTGGAGCTTCGGCCGCGGCTCGCGGTGAGCTCTTGACATGTCAGGAGGCACCTTGGGTTCCCACTGGATCATGTCGCCCAAAAGGGTGAAGTCCGCCGCGACTTCATGCAAACCTGCGGGTCCGTACTTGTGCCACCGGACGCCGTTATCGTCTGTGAACGCAATCTCGTGCCGGAAGTTGAGATTCGGTGAGGGGGGTTCGACCTGCACCGGTGGATACGTCCCTGGTTCGATGATCATGGTCGTGCGGGTCGGGAAGAACGATGCACACCAGCGGTCATTTTCGCCGGAGTCCCCGTCCGCTTCAACAATGGCCACCGCTTCGAAGCGGTAGACGCCGAAAGCGCTGATATTCATTACGTTGAGCAGGACCGCCTGGGATCCGCCGCCCGTGAGGTATGCCCCGACCTTTCGTGCCTGCTCTGAGCGCCGCAAGAACGATGCCTCCTCCTCAGCGCGAGTTCGATGAATGCGTTCCTGACGGATCACGTTCCGTTGAACCCAAAGACCGCCCAAGGCGACGACGACAGCTAGGAGCGTTCCAATGCCGGCTAGCCACGCTGCGGGGTCCGACCCCTCAGATAAGGTCACGTGAATGGCCAACAGCACTATGGGCAGCACAATAGAGAAAAAACTGTAGGCGCCTGGGGAATGGTGGAGCGAGGCCACAACTAACCGGTCCAGTTCATCGCCAGAGCCGGTCTGGCGGCGAGCAACGGTTCGACGCGCTGATAGCTAGCTATCGGCGCGTGCCTTCTCACGCCACCCAGCAACCTGGCGCGAGAGCTAGTCCGGTCCGGGGCGTACCACCCCTCGAGAACGCAGTCCTCGACACTCGAGAGGAAGCCGACGATGTCGTTGATGCCCGGCACACTGCCCCATTCGGCAGCCCGCCGGTTCTGCTCGCTCGACGAGGTCCAGCGCCTCATCGAAAAGCCCGCCGGCCAAATAGCGCGGCGGGCCTCTCCGGTCACAACAGGGTTACCGGCTGGTGCGCGGGGCCACCCCAACCAGGTGCTCGTGAGCCCGTCGAGCCGACCAGGACAGCCGGGAGAGCTGGTGCTGGGACAAGTGCGGCAAAGCGCGGCGCACGGCGAAGGTCTCCCCCACCCGCTGAGCACAACCGAACTGCACCAGGCGCCCCAGGCTCCGGGGCAAAGGAGCATTGGCACCGAGGCCTTCGCCGAGCCCCAGGCTTACCGCCAGGTCGATGACGTCGACGCGAGTAACGGTTTCTGTGGTGCAGATGCGCGCTAACCGCATCCATAAAAACGTAGTTGGGGTGCCGTTAAGGAACGTGGCACCAACCGACAAGTAGCCAAGTAGGACTACGAAGACTCGCTATCGGCCTCCATCGGTGCCCCGGGGATCGCGTCGGGCGTCAGCGCCGTCGGCGAGCCGGGTCATGAGCAGCGGTCATGGCGGCGACCGCTTCGGTACCCGGTCTGGCGTAGCGCTGCAGCGACCGGAGGTTTTGGTGACCGCTCTTGGCCATCAGCAGGGGCAGGTTGACGCCCTCTTCGGCCAGATGTGTCAGGGCGGAGTGGCGCAGTTGGTGCAGGGTCCAGCTCTTCCTGGCGACCTTGAGGGAGCTCAGCTTGAACAGGTACTCAGCCCGCTCGTAGGACAGACGTCCCCGCCCGGTGACCGGGCAGAGGTCGACCGCTGCGGGCGTGCGGGCGGGAGCGGGGCGCCGTTCAGCGAGGAAGATCGGCCCGGCCCGGCGGTCGCCGATAAGTCGTGGTAACAGACGCGCGGCGCCGGACTGGAAGTGGAGCCAGTCGACGTCACCCCCTTTGCGCTGTACCCGCAGGCGCTTGTTGTCGAGGTCAAGATCAGCCACGTCGCAAGACAGGACCTCGTCGGCCCGGGCCGCGGTCTCGTAGAGCAGCCTCCACAGGCACTTCTCCCGGACAGCTACGTCCGCCCGCCGGAAGAGGCGCTCGAGCGACGAAGCGGCGATGGACTTGGTGCGGTCCTCGGGCTCCCTACGCCTCTCGAGCACTGCCGCCGGGTCGTCGACTATCCAGCCCCTGCGGCGGGCGTGGGCAGTGAACGAGCGCAGGGTGGCCACGTGGCGGTTCCACGTCGCTGGCGCGCAGGCGCCCCAGGTCGCGACAGCGAAGCTGTCGAGGGTAGCGCCGTCGAGCGCGGGCACGGCGAGCTCTCCGTGCTGCGCGCCAAGCCGGGCCATCGTCTGGGCGTAGGACCGGCGTGTCGTCTCCGACATGGGCCGGGCCAGGAACGCCTCTGCTGCTTCGGCGACGGTCATCACTTGGGGTAGCGGTAACACCCTGGCGGCCATCGCCCTCCCCGGTGATGTGACAGAGAATGTGCCTTCTCCGAGGGTAACTCGCTCGGGCCCTGCGGACTGGGACCGCAGGTCCTGGGCTCTGCCCTGCCGGCCAGGCGGAGGGCTTGTGAAAGGGAATATCGTATTCCCTGTCACATCAGGACCGCGCTCGCTCAGAACGGCGGCTGGTCGCAGAGAGGACGAGCCGTGGCACGCAACCTGGGGCTGGACGAGGTGGTCGACCACTTCACCCTCGTGGGCGACGAGGTGGACCAGTTGCGCAACAAGACAGGGGCGACTCGCCTTGGCTTCGCCTTGGCGCTGAAGTTCCTGCTCTGGCGGGGCCGGTTCCCGAGGGGGCACCACGAGCTGCCAGACGACGCGGTGGAGCACGTCGCCCGGCAGGTGGGTGTGGCGGTGAGCGAGCTCGGGTCCTATGACATAACCAGCCGAACGGCTCAGCGGCACCGCAGCGAGATCCGCCGCTACACAGGCTTTCGCGAGTGCAGTGTCGCTGACGCCGACAAGCTGGCCTTCTGGCTCGCAGAGAACGTGGCCGAGACTGAGCGCCGGGAGGACCAGGTCCGCGACGACCTGCTACTTCGCTGCCGCCGAGAGCTGATCGAGCCGCCGAGCGCGAAGCGGGTCAACGAGATCGTGCGATCGGCGCTGTACCAAGCCGAACAGGCGCTGCTGTCGAGAGTCGCCGGGCGTCTCGGCACCGGCGCCGTCTCCCGGCTCGAGGCGTTGGTCGGCACCGGCGATAACGGATATGACCGCGACGTGCTCGCCGAGTTGAAGACCCACCCTGGCAACGTCAGTCTGGACTCGATGCTGGCCGAGGTCGCCAAGCTCAGTTCCGCCCGGGCCGTTGGGCTGCCGGCGGGCCTGTTCGCCGACGTGGCCCCCAAAGTGGTCGCAGGCTGGCGGGCCCGGGCCGCGGTCGACTCGCCCAGCCACCTGCGCGAACACCCTCAGCCCACCAGGCTGGCGATGCTCGCAGCGCTGCTGTACCTACGCGAACGCGAGATCACCGACACCCTTGTCGACCTGCTGATCTCCACCGTGCACCGGATCAACGCCCGCGCCGAGAAGAAGGTCGTCGAAGAGTTCGTCAAGGACTTCCGACGGGTCACCGGCAAGGACACCTTGCTCCGCCAGATCGCCGAGGCCTCGTTGGAGGCTCCCGAAGGCACGGTGCGCGAGGTCATCTACCCGGTGGTCGGCGGGGAGACGACGCTACGGGACCTGGTGGCCGAGTACCGGGCCACGGGCACCGGGTACCAGGCCAACAAGCGCCGGGTGTTCAAGGCCTCCTACACCAACCACTACCGGCAGCGGCCTGATCAAACTGCTGGGCGTGCTCGAGTTCCGCTCGAACAACACCGCCCACCGCCCCGTCATCGATGCCCTCGACCTGATCGTGCGCCACGCCGGCGACAGCGCCCGCTTCTACCCGCCGGATGAGACGGTGGTCGCTCGACGGCGTGGTCCGCCCCGACTGGGCGGACCTGCTCATAGAGTTCGACTCCCGCGGCCGCAAGCGGGTCGTGCGGACCGTCTATGAGGCTCGCGTCTTCCAGGCGCTGCGCGACCGGCTGCGCTGCAAGGAGATCTGGGTGGTCGGCGCCCACGAGTGGCGCAACCCCGACGAGGACCTGCCGGCCGATTTCGAGGCCAACCGGGCTGAGCACTACGAGATGCTCCACAAGCCGCTCGACGCCGGCGTCTTCGTCGCCGAGCTCCGCGAGGAGCTGCGCGCGCGAGCTGGCCGCCCTCGACGAGGCGTTACCCGGCCTGGACTGGCTGGAGATGACCGACCGCAACGGCGGCGCTATCCGGCTGAGCCCGGTCGACGCGCAGCCCGAGCCGGCCAACCTGCGACGGCTCAAGAGGGCGGTACAGGCACGGTGGGGTACGGTGCCCCTGATCGACATGCTCAAGGAGGCGGCGCTGCGCACCGGGATGCTGGCCCAGCTCACGCCGGTCGGCACCCGCGAGGTCATCGAACGAGGCGCTCTGTGGGAGCGGCTGCTGCTCGTGACCTACGCCTACGGCACGAACACCGGCATCGGGGCCGTGGCCCAGGCCGACCACGGGCACAGCGAGGCCGACATCCGCTACGTCGCCCGCCGGTACTTCACCCTCGAAGGCGCTCGTGCCGTCGCTATCGAGCTGGCCAACGCCACCTTCGCCGCTCGCCAGCGGGGGATCTGGGGAGAAGGCACGACCACGGTCGCCTCCGATTCGACGCACTTCCGCTCCTACGACCAGAACCTGTTCACCGAGTGGCACTCCCGCTACGGCGGCCGCGGCGTGCTCATCTACTGGCACGTCGAGAAGAAGTCGATGGTCGTGCACTCCCAGCTCCTCAGCTGCACCGCCTCCGAAGTGGCGGCAATGGTCGAAGGCGCCGTACGGCACGGCACCTCGATGCAACTGGAGGGCAACTACGTCGATTCGCACGGCCAGTCCGAGATCGGCTTCGCCATCACCCGGCTGCTGGGCTTCGACCTTCTCCCACGCATCAAGCAGATCAACAAGGTCAAGCTCTACCGCCCCGACCAGGAGAGCCTTCCCGCTGCTGGAGCCGGCGATGACCCGGGCGATCCGATGGGACCTGATCGAGCAGAACTACGACCAGATGATCAAGTTCGCCACCGCCATCCGGGTCGGGACCGCCTCAACCGAAGCCGTCCTGCGCCGCTTCACCCGTAACGCTTCCCACCCCGTCTACCAGGCCATGCTCGAAGTCGGCCGGGCGCAGAGGACCATCTTCGTCTGCAGGTACCTCCGCGACCGCGACCTCCAACGCGAGATCGAAGAAGGTCTCAACGTTGTCGAGTCCTGGAACCGAGTCAATGCCGTGATATTTTTCGGCAAGAGCGGCGAGTTCGCCACCAACCGTCGCGACCAACAAGAGCTCGGCATGCTGGCGCTGCACATCCTGCAGGCGGCGATGGTCTACGTGAACACCCTCATGGTCCAAGACGTACTCGCCGAGCCGGAATGGGCGGACGCGCTCACCGCCGCCGACAAGCGCGGGCTGACCCCTCTGTTCTGGAGCCACGTCCTGCCCTACGGAGAGGTGAAGCTGAACATGACCAAACGGCTCGCCCTCAGCGGTCCGGCGGCCCCGACATCGGACGGGCGGGCCCCATAGCCGACCCGAACCGTGGACGTTGCCCCTTCTACCTGACCTCCGTAGCGGACGCCGCTTTGGGCCGCACGGCGGCGGGACCAGGCAAAGGGCGCCCCGCTCATCGATGTCAAAGTAAGTTCCTCGGTGGTGGGCACATGCCGATGGCGCCGGTCACGGCCACACTGAGTGAAGTACAACCTCTAGTTTGCGTCCCGGCCAACGACCGGCCGGCTCGTCGGACGTTCGATAACCGTCAGGGTGCATCGTTACGCGCTCTCGACGTGACTGTGGACGCACTTTGCGCGGCGTACAGATGATTCGATCGGCGGCGGTGCTTGCACCGCTGCGCCCTCCTGACCTCAAGCACAGCGGCCTCGCGTTCCTCGCTGCGGCTGGTATCGACCAAAGCGAGATCGCGAGACGAGCTGGCCATGCCAGCGTGGCGTTCACCTACGACCAGCACGGACACCTCTTGCCCCGAGGTCGACAAGCAAGCGGCGGCGAAACTGGAGACGCTGCGCTCGATGGCCCACATCGAAGAGCCTTCCTATTGAAGGCTTGTGCGCACTTGCTTCTACTTCTTCGCTGGCGCATAAGTGGAGATGACGATGCCTGTGGCCGTTGCCGTGCTTTCAACCAGCTGGAGCGGCGAGTGCACATGATCCGGAAAGAGCCGCCGTCCGCCGCCCAGCACGATCGGGTGGATCATCAGCAGGTATTCATCGATCAGGTCAGCGACCATCAGCGAACCGATCAGCTCGCCGCTGCCCATGATCGCGAGAACCCCTTCGACACGCGCTTTGAGCTCGCGCACCGCGGCGGCAACATCACCTTCGAGAAGCGTTGAGTTTGGCCACGCGAGCGGCTCGCTGAGAGTGGTCGAGGCGATGTATTTAGGCGTGTTGTTTAGAGCTTCCTTGAACGGGCCTCCAGTCGCGTTCCAGTGCGCCAGCAGTCCCTCGTAAGTGCGTCGACCGAACAGCCACCCCGCAAGTCCGCCGCCGGCAGCCATCCGCTCGCCCATCGCCTTACCAGCCGCGTCACCCGCACTTGCGGACCGTTGGCCCCAACCGCCCAGAACGAATCCGTCGCGGGGGTCTTCCTCGGGACGCCCCGGCCCTTGCATGACCCCATCGAGGGTCAAATGATTCATTACGACGACCCGACCCACCATTGCCTCCCTTAGCTCCAACGCAGAGTTATAACCAGAAGTTGTGGATGCTGGACCTGCTGAAGGGCGCGACGTACCCTCCAAGTTGACCAAACAACGAGCCTGCCGGGTGAGACCGGCGGGGAGGAGTACGCCAATGTTGAAGCTAGTACAAGACGCCTCCGCACGCGCGGAGGAAGCACCCACAACTATCGGCCTGGACGAGCTGTGCCGCCTGGCCGCCCAAGAGATGCTCGCACCGGCGCTGCTGGCCGAGCGCCAGGCCTACCTGGACGCCCATGCCGACCTGGTCGACGGCACCGGCAAACGCCTGGTCGTCGGCAACGGCTACGCCAAGGAGAGGGAGGTCACGACCGGCGCCGGCATGGTCGAGGTGAAAGCCCCCAGGGTCGACGACCGCCGGGAAGGCCAGCATTACCGCTCGGTCATCTTGCCTGCCTACATGCGCAAGTCCCCCAAGGTCACCGAGGTCCTGCCCGTGCTGTACCTGCGCGGCCTGTCCACGGGCGACTTCGCCCCCGCCCTCGGCGAGTTCTTCGGCTCGGGGGCGGGCCTGTCGGCCTCCACGGTGCCCGGCTCACCGAGTCCTGGCAGGACGAGCGCGAGCGCTGGGCCGGCCGGGACCTGTCTGGCACCGACTACGTGTACTGGTGGGCGGACGGGGTGCACTTCAACGTCCGCCTCGAGGAGGACCGCCTGTGCTGCCTGGTCATCGTCGGCGTCCGCCCCGACGGCACCAAGGAGCTGGTCGCCCTGGCCGACGGCTACCGGGAGTCAAAAGAGTCCTGGGCCGCCCTGCTGCGCAGCCTCCGCGAGCGGGGCCTGGCCGGCCCGGTGCTCGCCGTGGGCGACGGGGCGCTCGGCTTCTGGGCCGCCCTGCGGGACGTCTTCCCGTCCACCAAAGAACAGAGGTGCTGGGTGCACAAGACTGCCAACTGTATCGACGCGTTACCAAAACGCCTTCAGCCACAAGCCAAATCCGCCATCCAGGCCATCTACAACGCCGGCGTCGCGCACCGAGGCGCTCGACTGCGGCCAAGTCCTTCGCCGACGCCTTCTCGGGCTTCCCCAAGGCGACCGCGAAGATCATGGACGAGCTCGACACCCTGCTCGCCTTCTACGACTTCCCCAAAGAACATTGGGTGCACCTGCGGACCAGTAACCCGATCGAGTCGACCTTCTCGACTGTCCGGCTCAGGACCAGGGTCACCCGGGGTGCCGGCTCACGCAGGGCGCCCTGGCCATGGCCTACAAGCTGCTCGACGCCGCCCAGGCCCGCTGGCACAAGATAGCCGCCCCCGAGCTCGTCCCCCTCGTGCGGGCCGGCGCCACCTTCATCGACGGCAAACTACAAGAAAGGAGGCCAGCCGAGACCGAGCCCGACGTCACCGAGACCGGGTCCGTCGCAGCCTGAGCAGAAATCTCACTGGCGCAACCCCATCATGAACCGTATGCGGTCTAGTCGACACGGCAGATCAAGAATCCGGCGGTGGCCGGCGGCTTCGTCACCGAACTCGCCTCGGCCGGAGCTGCTGCGCTGATCGTCTCAGCCCGGTCCGGTTCCATTCGGACGCCAGATCGACGCCGCACCTGACGAGGTTCGCCATAAGCACCAAAGTCTCGCCATGCGCTGTCTCGTCCTGCAGGCGACGGCCTGCTCTGCGAGGCTTTAGCAGTGCCTGTTGACCGTGACCTTCTGACAACCGTCCAGTATGTGCGGCGCAGGCTCGCCGAGGGCGGCCCGGACCACATCCGAGCCGACGGTGATTTCGAGCGGGTGTCGCTTCCGAGCCAGGACTGTGATTCTCTTCGTGACTTGCTTGTCGCAGAGAAAGCGCAGGTGGTGATTGAGATCGGCCTAGCCTATGGCAGCTCGGCCCTGGCGATCGGGGAGGCCCTGGTATCGCAGGGTCAGCAGGGCACGAAGCATGTGATCATCGACGCCTACCAGCACCTGTTCCACAATGCTGGTTGGGAGGCGATCGCCTCCGCTGGTCTCACCGACCTGTCTGCGATGCTGGCCGAACGGTCTCAGCTAGCGCTGCCAAGGCTGGCGGGCGAGGGGTTCGTCGCCGACGCTGCGTTCGTGGATGGCAGCTACATCTTTCATAACGTCTTCGTCGACCTCTACGTCCTCCGCGAGCTCGTGCGACCAGACGGGTTGATCGTTCTCTATGACTGTCAGTGGCCGTCGGTAGCTACCGCGGTGCGCTACTTCGAGGTCAACACCGGGTGGCGCTCGCAAGTGATCAACCAACCGACGCGACTGCGCGCCTTCCGAGTGCCCGACCCTCCCGTGGAACCCAGCTTCGAGAGCTTCAAGCCGTTCGACGTTGAACCGACGGCTTGAACCCGCCTTATTACTGACGGCTTGACCCACACCTTCAGGTCTCCGACCCGCCCCGAGCATCCCCGATCGCGGGGTAGTGGCGCACATAACGACGGCGGATAGTCGCCACGACGCCGCGACCGAGTCGGCGATCTGGACGGACGCTGGGCATCAGACGGGAGGGGAAGTAGGACGTCTCTACCGTCACTCAGCGCGGTCGTGGCTCTCGTCGGACCATCCGACGATCTGCACTGCACGTCGGCTCGACCCTACGGTTGAGGGCCGCCGTCTCCGGGTCCACTTGTCGGCTGGTGCCACGTTCCTTAACGGCACCCCAAAAAGGGAAGCCTCTGCGCGGGCATCTGAAGCTGGAGGCCAGCGTCCACCCGCCGGGACCAACCGTGAAGGGTGCCGTGCTCTCGTTGTCCGAGCCGGAGGCGGAGAGCAGAGTGCGCCCGGTCGTTGGCGGGGATGAGCCTAGATCGGCCTCCACCTTGACCAATGCGGTCGCCTGGGTGGCCAATGCGGCACCGAATTGCGCTTTCCAAGCGGCGTTCGGCTCGTACCGATGGAGGACGTTCACAACGTGGTTCTCGGCCGCAGTCAAGGCCGATAGATCAACTGTGGTCGTCGTGGCGCCGCGATCATGGTCATTCGGGGCTGTTAGCGCTCGGTGACCATGCCCTATCGATGGTGCGGTTGAGCGCTGTACACGAAAGCTACCGCAGGCTCAGGCGGCGGTTGGGACAGGCGGCCCTCCTGGGGCTCGAGGTTCTCATCGTCGGCGATATCGTCCGCACGATGCTCGTCGACACGACGCTCGAGAGCGCGGCCGTACTCGGGATGATCGCGGTTATGCGATCGTGCTCAGCTTTTCACTTGAATCGAAGAGCGACGGGACCTGGCCGTGGAACCTCTGGCGTATCAAGGTCCATAATGGCAACACCGAGCCGCCAGGCTGCTAAATCGCCTGTCGGCAAGCCGTGTTTCTACTTGGTTGCGAACGACTTACCGGGTCCCGGTCGGCGCAGCCGCTCGGCTACGGCCATGCGGTCCCGCACGGGTCGCTTGTCGCTGTCAGCGGTCCCGTCGGTCTTCCCTGCGGTCCCGCCGGTCTTCCCGCCGGTCTTGGCGGCGGTCGACGCCGTGGCTTACGACCGCTGCAGTACCGACCACGGCTGCTGTGCGGGCGACTGGCGCGCCAATCACGCCTCGGCGAGCTACGCGTGCTGGTCGCAGTGGCATATTATTCTCCTTCCGTAGGTACTTCTGCCTCCAGCGAGGCGAGGATGGCTTGGATAGGGATGCGCCCGCTGGCGATGAGCTGGCCGCCGGCCCGACGGGCGGCGGACGCAAACGGGGCAGCCCAGCGGTTCTCCCAGACGAGCACGCCGGCCGTAGTCCCCGGCTCCATGGCGGCGGCCAAGTGGGCCACGTCCTCTTCCGCCAGCAGTTCTGCTAACTGCGCCTCGGCCGCCCGGAGCTCGTCGACCTCGTCGAAGTCGTCCACCTCGAGGGCTTCGATCGTGCCGTCCTCGTCCTTGCGCAAGATAAGCAGGTCGAGCACCCGGACCAGCTTGGCGTCGACCAGCCGGCCGATCTCCGCCGCCATTTCGCCGGTGAAATTGGAGGTCCCCGGCGGGAACTCGACAACCAGGTAGTCCACCGGCCCCAGCTCGTTGATGTCCAGGTCAGTCATACCCTCGTGATATTACTGGCTGTGCCGCCAGGCCACACCGGCTTAGTACGCACTGGCCAAGCGCCAGCACTGTGCCGACCCTCGCACTTCATACATCCTGGCCCTTCTTGTCGTTAGGCGCAGTGGCGGTAGTACCTCGGGCGTCGCGGTATTCGCATGATCCGGGTAAACCGGCGGCTCGGCACCCTTTTTATTGTCCACCTATGCAGTCCACCCCGGCAAGCTCACGTCTGCTCGGGCTGCACCCATCAGCACCCAACCAAGAGAGGCCGCGAAGCCGCCGTCTCCCAGCAAAGCAACGGAAGGATTGAGCAAGTGACAATCCAGCCGCGAAACGATTGGCTCCCGCCATCGTGGCCTCGCTGCGGGGCCCCGCAGCCGGGCCCACTACTGCGACGACAGTCCCGGTAGCGCTCAAAGCAGGCAGCATTTGTACCAAATCGGAACGGGACAAAACCATAAAAGCTTGGCAGCACGACATTGTCTGCAAGCTAATAACCGTTTACCGGTCGCAGAAGAAAAGCTTTAAGTCCGTGACAGGGCCGGGCAACAGTAAATAGGGCCTAGCGTCAAGTTCTCATTGCTGCCGTTCTCTCGGCCTGTCGGCGGCACCGACGTCGAGTGGTCATCCACGCGCAAGTGCCCGTTAGATGCTACCGAAGGACGCTGAGCACGACCGCCCGTAGCCCGCCTTCCAATTGGTACGCCCTGCTCGACGGCCGAAGATCGTCCGTCCGGAACTTATCCAGCGACGCGAGGAACAGAGGTGTATACCCGAGGGCAGGGAGAGGGCTGGCTCGGTGCCGGCACCGTCTGATGACGGCGGGCATAATGCGTTCCTGCGACGCGATCTGGGATGGACCTCCGCGGGGCTTTGCCTCAAAACCTGCAGGACCCGCGGTTCGGGCGCAGCCTTAGAACCTACGGATGAGCGTGGTGGTAGTGGTCACCGTTTGCATCAGGCATGGCCGTGATGGTGCGATCGCAGTTAACGCCGTCTCTCGCGGCTTGCTATCGGGCCCTCGCTACGCCCGGGAGCCGGGCAAATTTGGACAAATACAGCGCATTTTCGTCATTGAGGCACACCGGTGTCGGTGGGGGCACCAAGCCCAAAGTTGCGGAACGGCTCATGTGGTGCCGATGAACCGCTCTCAGCTAGTGACAGCCCGGCACCTTCAGGCGGCACCTGGACCAGGGCTCCTCGGTCACAACCGGGGGAGAATGAGGACCGAGGTGAGCACGTAGACCAGGAGGCCGAACGCCACGACGTTCAGCGCGATACGTGCTCCCCGGACCTTCAGGCGCTGCGCCAGGGCGACGAGGAACAGGACCGAAGCGAACAGGACGGTGTCGCGCACGTACTTGTCGGCGGTGTCCCGGGCGGCGGTGCCTTGGTCGAACGTCGCGGAGGCCTGGTTGTTGAGCTTGGTGGCCTTATCGAAATAGGGGTTGTCGTACTTCGGCATCGCGCCCGGGCCAGCCGGGGCTTTCGGGTTGGTGAAGGGGCCGGTCTTCAGCCAGGCGTTGAATGCGACCGCGTAGTCCGGGGTGAAGCGGCGCTCGTACTGGGTCATGAGCTTGGTGTCGTTGTCCGAGTGGGCCTGGAGCCAGCCGTTGAACATGCCCACGTCCGCCGCCAGCTCCTGGCCGCCATAGGTCGAGGCGGCGTCGGCCTGGAAACGGAGGGAGGACGCCTTGCCGTAGAGGTAGGACTGGCGGCCGTCCCACTTGCTGGCCTGCCACCCCGTCCAGGCCGTCGCCACCGCCACCACCGCTAGCACGATGACCTCGATGACCTCCACGAACGTTTCCCAGCGTTCGTGGCTTTTCGTCGGCTCTTCGTGCTCGTGTTCACCGAGCTTGTGCGCCACCTCGATGTTCATGCTCTCAGGCAATCGCTAGCCTCCTGACTGGTTGGGCTCCCGCGTTCCGTCCACGCGGCGCGCTGAGCCGTCATCGGCGACGTTCCTCATTGGCCTTATTGGCGGGCCATAGCCATGCGCATCTCGCTGTCGGTGTCGGTGATGAGGTCGCCGGACAGGTCGACGGTGACGGTATGGAGCGTGCCGGTGAAAGGGAACGGGGCCTGGTAGTCGGCGGTGACCGCCGAGCCGGGGTTGGCGCCGCAGGTGAGCCCGCCGGGGTTGAAGGCGATGGGCGTGGTGACCGGGAACTCGTCCTGGGCGACGAGCTCACCGTCGACGTACAGCTGCGCCCGGCCCGGGGAGCCCTTGCCGTGGGCGATGTCCGGCTGCCCGGTCGGCTCGAACTCGAAGCGGAGCTGGTGCCGGCCAGCAGGAAGCGGGTCGGCGCGCGACACCTGGTAGGTCGCGCGGCCGACGTAGTTGTGGGCGTAATGCAGCCTGTTGTCCTTGACGTAGAACGACCAGCCGCCGGCGTTGCTGCCCTGGCAGAGCAGCACCCCCTCGGCGCCGCCGGCCGGGATCTCCGCGTCGGCGGTGATGCTGTGCGGCCGGTTGAGCACGCGCGGGCCGACCCAGAACGGCAGCGTCTGGGTGCCGGGCCGGTAGATGTACTGGGTGCGGGGCTCGGCCACCTGCGGGCGCTCGACCATCAGCCGCGCCGCGGCGCTGCCGTCGATGGGGAACACGTCGTACTTCCCGGCTTCGGTGTACCACATGGCGATCAGCTCGATGAGCTTGTCCCGGTGCTGGTCGGCCACGTTGTGGTTCTCGGCCGGGTCGCTGGCGATGTGGTAGAGCTCCCAGTGGTGGGCGTCCAGGTCGGTCAGCGTCTCGGCGGTGATCGGCGCGCCGAACGGCTTGCCGGCCTCGGCGAACGAAGGCCCGGGCCACGGGCACACCGCCCGCCAGCCGTCGTGGTCGATGGCGCGGTGGCCGAACATCTCGAAGTACTGGGTGCGGTGCCGGGTGGGGGCGGCCGCGTCGTCGAAGGTGTGGGCGAAGCTCACGCCCTGGATCGGCGACTGGGTCACGCCCCTGACCGTGGCGGGCGGCTCGAGGCCGAGCGCGTCCAGGACGGTGGGCACCATGTCGATGATGTGGGCGTACTGGGTGCGCACCTCCCCGCGGGCCTTGATGCCCGCCGGCCAGTGGACCAGGAACGGGTCGGCGGTGCCGCCCCGGTAGGTCTCCCGCTTCCACCGCCGGAACGGGGTGTTGCCCGCCCAGGTCCATCCCCACGGGTAGTGGTTGAAGGTGGTGGGGCCGCCGAGCTCGTCGATCTTGGCCAGGCTCTCCTCGAGCGACTCGGGCGCGTTGTTGAAGAACTGCAGCTCGTTGGTGGTCCCGGCCGGGCCGCCCTCGGCGCTGGCGCCGTTGTCGGAGACGACCATGATCAGCGTGTTGTCGAACTCGCCGGTCTCCTTCAGGAAGTCGAGCAGCCGGCCGATGTGGTGGTCGGTGTGGGACAAGAACCCGGCGAACACCTCCATCATCCGGGCCGCCAGCCGGCGCGCCTCGGCGGGCAGCGAGTCCCAGTCCGGGACGTCGGGGTCGTGCCGGGACAGCTCGGTGTCGGCGCGGCATCACGCCCGAGCTCCTTCTGCCGGGCCAGCACCCGCTCCCGGTAGGCGTCCCAGCCGTCGTCGAACTGGCCGGCGTACCGGTCGGCCCACTCCTTGGCCACATGGTGCGGGGCGTGCATCGCGCCGGTGCAGAAGTGCAGGTAGAACGGCTTGTGCGGGGCGACCTGCTTGGCGTCGGCGATGAACTCGATCGGCCTTGTCCACCAGGTCCTCGGTCAGGTGATAGCCCTGCTCGGGCGTGCGCGGCGGCTCGACCTGGTGGTTGTCATAAACCAGTTCCGGGTACCACTGGCTGGTGTCACCGCCCAGGAACCCGTAGAACCGCTCGAACCCTCGGCCCAGCGGCCAGCGGTCGAACGGCCCGGCGCCGGACTCGAACTCCGACGGGCAAGCAGGTGGTACTTGCCGACCATGTAGGTGCTGTAGCCGTGGGCCAGCAGCATCTCGGACAAGAACCCGTTCTCGAACGGGATCTGGCCGTTGTAGCCCGGGTAACCGGTGGCGAGCTCGTTGATCGCCGCCGTGGCGTTCGCGTGGTGGTTGCGCCCGGTGATGATGCACGACCGCGACGGCGAGCACAGCGCCGTCGTGTGCATGTTGGTGTACAGCAGCCCGCCCGCGGCCAGCGCGTCCAGGTTCGGCGTGGCGATCGGGCTGCCATAACAGCCCAGCTGCCCGAACCCGGTGTCATCCAGCACGATGAACAGGACGTTCGGCGACCCGGCCTTGGCCCGCAGCGGCCTCGGCCACGCCGGGCTCGACTCGTCGGTCGTCCGGCCGATCACGCCCGGGAACGCCGTCCCCGGCTCATATTCCTTTATTGCCATGTGCTCAAGCTCTCCCGCTTAGGCGCCCACTTGACCGTCGGCAAGTGTAGGTTAAACCGCTCAGCCCCCACTTGTTCCTCACCCCTGACGGGTGGTCCGTCCAAACCCGAGCACACGCGCCAAGTCCTGTCCCGACAGCTTTTGTACCGGGCAGTTTTACTGACGGGCAAAGCACTAAAGCCCGCTGCGGCTCACGATGTTGACGACGTGGCGGGGCGCGCCGATGGCACGGAGGCCGAGCCTGCAGGTGGTGTGGCCTCGGGCAGGACGAGGCGGGGCCGCGGCGACAGATCACCGCGGCCCACGTACGTGACGACGACGGCCACGATGACGAGCGGCATTACGTCGACACCGTTCGAGCCCATGAAGTTCGTCGTCAAGAGACGGCGGTCAGAGGTAAGCTCAGCATGCCGCACGTCATGGCGACACCCATGGCCACCCCGGCCACCTCCGGCAGCCCTGGCAGGTGGGCCAGCGCCAGCGCAATGCCACCCGCGGCGCCGAGGAACATGCCCGGGAAGACCGGGCCTCCCCGGAAACCGCTCAATGACACGGCGTAGGCGAGCCCCTTGCACACGATCAATAACAACAGAGCGCCAACCGAGTAAGTGGCGCTGTTGGTGACCAGGGAGGGGAGCTCGGACTGGCCCGAGAACAGGACCTCCGAGGACGCCTTACCGGTGCCCTGGGCGAAAGCCACGGCCAACCCGCCGACGACCAACCCGACGACGGGGAGGAGGACGACGACCCGCCTTTCGACGTGAGGCTTGAGGGACGACGCCATCCAGCGGATGAGGAAGGACACCATCGTTGCCGCCACACCTATGGCGAGCGCCCATCCGAACTCGGCCCCGTCGGGATGGCCAGCGAGAAGGTCCCGTGCCCGGCCAGGCGTCGAAGCCGATGAATGTCAAAGACCCTGTCCCAGCGGCCAGGAGACCAGGCACCAGTACCAACCCGAGCGTCGGCCCACCGAGCCCCGATGCCTCCATCAGCAGGAAGGCGCCGCTGAGGGCGAGCAGTGTGCCTAGGGCTGCGAAGCTCCCTGCCGACCCGATCAGCCTGACCGATTGTTCCGGCAAGTCACGCTTCACCGTGCGCATCACGCCGGCGGCGATCCCGCCCCCGATAGCAATAAGGGGCGCCTCGGCCCGATGACAGCGCCGAGGGCAAGCCCGGCTCACGCCGCCAACACAATGCCGGGCAACTCGACCCTGGACGGCGGCCCTCCGACATGCAACCCATCGGCGGGAGAATGGCCACCCCGGCCAGGAAGGTACTGGATGGTGAGCCCAACGAGGACGCCGGCCAAGGCCACCATCGGCTATGGCCACCAGGCCGGTTCTCCGTGAAAACCGAGCCATTTCGCGAGGTAAGCCGGGTCGAAGGCCCACTTTTGCAAATCAGTCACGAGGTAGAGGAACCAATAGGCGGCCGCCGCCACCGCCACCCCGAGGACCCCAACGATAACTAGCAAGGCGAGGTAGTTCTTGCTCCGGAGCAGGGCCAGGACGTCCGTAGCCGACGCCGGCGCGTCAGGCATCTTTTGCTCGACCCCTGACGGTGGTCGCGGCCACCTTGACGACCGGCTCGACCGGCTCGGCGGCCCACGCTGTCCAACGGGCGAGGCCAAACCCGGTTAGGAGGGGCCGGGACGCGACGGCCCCTCAGGTCGCAGGACGGCCCGCTCGGGGTAGCATCGCGGCCGTACGAGAGTGCCAAGCCGAGCCACGGGCGCTACCTGGCTGGGCGTATGCTTGCCGAAGTTCTTGACCCGCTCAGGTCCGGCACCCATCGGCGTGTCTCCTCTCATCCGGAAGCCATGCCGCCAAGTGGCCAGAATATGCTCTCCATGGCCCCCGGGCACCATCCGGGGCGAGTGATCCAGTTAGGGCCCGTGCTGGTGAGATGGCATGGCCTTTGGCTCGCGTTCGGCCGGTTACGATAGGCCGTGAGCCGCTCTTCGAGCCCGCAACGGCTGACGCCTCGGCGCCTGCCGGAGCTGGAGCCGCGCCGTCGGCGACAGGTCGTGCTTCGTGCGGCCCTTCGCGTCGTCTTGACTTGGGTCGTGCTCATCGGCGGCTACTACTTCATGCCGCCGGTGGAAAAACACAACGGCGTGGGCGAGATCATCACCCTCGGGATAGGGTTCCTGGCCGTTACCGCAATTGTGTTGGACCAGGCCCGCCGGGTCGTCCACGCAAAGCTCCCGGGCGTGCGAGCGGCAGAAGCGCTCGCGGTAGTGGTCCCGGTCTTCCTGCTGCTGTTCTCGACGCTGTACCTGTCGCTGTCGCACACGTCAGCTTCGATGTTCAGCCAGAAGTTGGACCACTCGAGGGCGCTTTATTTTACGGTCACGGTGTTCTCGACGGTCGGCTTTGGCGACATCACCCCAACCAACGATGCCGCCCGCCTCATCGTCAGCCTCCAGATGCTACTCGACCTAGTCATTATCGGCGTCGTCGTGCGCCTTCTCATCAATGCCGCCAAAATGGGCTTGGGGCGGCCAGACCAGAGCTCTTTTTTCGACTGAGCCCGGTCGTGAGGCCAAGGGCTGGTAGAAACTGCCCGCTACTGGGTCAGCACCTACCAGCAGGGCGTCCGGCCCGGGCGGCCGCGAAGACAGCAGTGAAGCTAGAGGTCCCGAGAGGGACGCGACCTATGAGAGCGCAATTCACCCACACGAACTAATGCCAATTTCGGGGCCAGCCCAGTTTGGAAGCCTGGGCGAGGTCGCACCGTGGGCGCGAGCACGCGCTCCGCCCCGGTTGAACCATCTCCACCCCCAGAGGGTGGCGACAAAGCTCTCGGGGCCGCTCAGCTTGTAATGGGACGAGCGCACTGCCTGACTGGACCTGACCGCTGATGATGGCACAGACGTATGAGATCACCTTCGCCGGCGGGGCGTCGCCGAAGGAAAAACAGCGCAGGAACGTCCGAAGCGTCGAAGGGGGCCGGCACCCAGGTGCCCAGAAGTTCGCTGGCACACCCCGACCGCAGCACGTCGACGTCGTCGATCCAGTCCCCGCCCACGAGCGCCGAAGCCACCAAGGGCCGTGTCCTTTCGGGCCACGTTGGCATGCCCCGGGGCATCGCCCAGGTGCACGCCCTCATCGCAGCCGACCTGCGCAGCGAGCCCTCCGGTTCGGAGCAGTACTCTCGTTGCCCAGTTTTAGGGTTGTACCACACTCGGGTCCGGTGACCAATCGTGGGGTCGATGAACACCTCGCTTGTCGCCTGGAAGGTGCTGTCGTCGCCAGCATCCTTACGCTTGACCCGGCACCGGTCCCAGCCGAAGAGGGCAAGGACGATCGCCATGACCGCTACGGCGATGATCACCGATCCGAGGACACCCACGGACGCCCCCCTAACTCGGCGCGCTCATGGTGCGGGGGGAGTCGATAGCCACTCGAGGACCCGAGCCGCGCCGTAGGCCACGATCTCGGTCATGCCCGCGCCCATTTCCGTGGGGTCAAAGCGCATCATTGTCACGGCGTTAGCCCGTCGCCGGTTCCGTAGAGCGACGACGACCAGTCCGCCCGGAGGGTCACACCCAGTTGCAACTGCCACCCTGACGGTGCTTAAACTGGTTCGGCATTCGTAAACGCTGCACGCAGCGGAGGTGGAGCGAAATGGCGAGGCGGCCCCAAGTTCGAGAAGTTAACCAATTGGGCGCGCTTCAAAGTGCATGCCCTCAACAGCCGCACTGGTTGAGGTTTATCACCGCTGTGATGGCCTGCGGCGCATGCTGCGTCTGGGCGACGAGCCCAGTCGCCGCCTCGGCCGTTGTCCGGACACCGCACTATGCGAAGGCGCCGAGCGGGCAAGTCCCGCAGCTGCCGGGGACCATTGAGCCACAGGTCTGCGCCAGTTGCACCCCGCCGCTGATCTACTACGGTGGCCCGGTCATGGAGACCAATGGCTCCAAGGGTGTCACGATAACGCCCATTTGGTGGCAGCCGAGAGGGGGGCGCTTCAAGTTCCCATCCGTCTACCAGGACCTCCTGGACCAGTACACAACCGACATCGCCGCCGCTAGCGGCAGCACCGACAACGTTTACTCCATCAACACCGAGTACTACGCCGTGGTCGGGGGGGTGAAGACCTACATCACCTACAAGATCACGGCCGGGACCCCGCTGGAAGACACCGACGCCTTCCCGGCCAACGGCTGCAAGCCCGCGCCCGGTTATTCGGCCTGCCTCACCGACGCCCAGTTGCGCGACGAGCTAAAGGCCATTACGTCGAGCCAGAAGTTGCCCACCACCCTGGCGTACTTTTACCCCGTCTTCTTGCCGCCCGGCGTCGAGACCGAGGACATCGACGGTTCGAACTCGGCCAGCGCCTATTGCGGCTACCACCGCGCCTTCGGTTCCGGCTCTGACCAGACCGTCTACGGCGACCTGCCGTACCCACCCGCCAGCGGGGGCTGCGACACCGGCCAGGCCCCCAATGGCAACCTCCGGGCCGATGGCGAGGTGAGCACGTTTGCCCACGAGCTGAACGAGGCCATTACTGACCGGCTCAACCCCCAGTACGGCTGGTTCGACGGAAAGGGCAACGAGATCGGGGACATGTGCGACGAGAACTACGGCGGTTCCCTCGGGTCGACCAGCTCCTCTAACCCGAGCGGGACGGAGTACAACCAGGTCGTCAACGGGCACAACTACTACGTCCAGGAGTTCTTCAGCAACTTGGCGTTCCACAAGTCCGGTGTGGGCAAGGGGTGCGCCCTGTCTGAGGCGCTAGCAGTGAACCCCAAGGCCGCCGGCACCGGCACCGGGGCAACGACCATCGGCTACGAGTTCACCGACGCTTACCCGACCGAACTGGCCGCCAACGGCAAAGCCACCTCGTCGATCGTGGTTGCCGTCGCTGACCAGCATGGCTATGTGGTCCAGGGCGACCGCGTCCACTTCCAGACAGGCCTCGAGTACGGCACCGGCCTGTGCGGCAAGCTGAGTAGCCACGAAGCCGTCACCAATGCACAAGGCCACGCGACGGTGGCCTACACGGCGTCCAAGTTCAACGGGGTCTGCTGGGTGGTCGCCACCGAGGCCGACGGCGGCAGGGGTTCTGAGTCCATCATCTACCAGGGCACGGCAGTGAAGCAGAGCCCGAGCCTGGTGGCGACGTTCCCGGCCACGCTGCAGCCGGGCCGCTCGGCCAGCTTCACGATGACCGCGACGAACCCCTCACCGCACGCTCTCACCGACGCCCAGGTGTACTTCGTCGTGTACGCCGACTCGGCGACGAAAAAGAGCGTGAACGCCAACCAGGTGCACATGTCCTACTCGACCGGCGGCCCGAGCGGCCACTTCACTAACATCGTCTTCAGCGGCTCGACGGCCGCCGGCAACGACATCGAGGGCTACCTCGGGTCGGCAGAGGGGGCCACCATGGCTCCGCACTCGTCGGAGAAGATCTATTTCCACGTCACCCTGGCCCGCAACGTCCCCACGTCGAAAACCGTGCCGCTGGTCGACTTCGAGGGCTACCTCAACCAGGTCAACTCGGCTGCGGGCGGTGGCGCCACCGTCGGTGACACGCTTGCCGCCGACATAACGGTGCCCTAGCATCTCGCGCCTCACGATGAGGCGCGCCGCATCGTTGGTTGGGGTGATATCGCCAAAGCCGACAGTCGAGAAACCGTGATCGTGAAATAAAGCGCGCTCAAGCGGTCCAACTTTTGGCTGGCCATTGAGGCTGACGCGTATAGGCGGGTTTCTTCGGAATGTGAAATACGTAACTAGTAGTTTGGGTTTTTGCCCGGTCGAAGTGGCAAGTTGCCACACGTTATTTAGTTGTCAAGGCCCACATAGCTCAAGAGCTGGCGGCGGCTGCCATCTTCGACAACGCATCCGCCAGGGCTCGGTTCGACTCCTCGGCGGCGCGCTGGTAACGGACCGCGGCACGAGGACTGGCGTGACCACCGCGACGCATGAGCTCTCGGATCGGCGCGCCCGTGGCAGCTGACCACGTGAGCCCGGTGTGCCCGGAGGTCATGGAGGCTGAGATCTGGACGTCCCACCGCCTGGCGTGCCTGCTGCCACGCCCGGTGGAAGTTGCGGGGCAGCATGGGCTTCCCGTTCTTAGTGCCGTACAGCCAGGCCGTCGGCGCTGGCCCGACGTAACGCTCCAGGTGCGCCTCGATCAGGGGCATGATGTGCGAAGGGATGGCGACCGGGCGCTTGCCTGCATCGCTCTTGGGTTCCTTTAGCACGGGCCGGGTGGCCCCTGGGGGCATCACCCAGTCGAGCCGGACCTGAAGCACCTCACCCTTGAGGTCGATGTCCATGCGCCGCAGGCCGAGGATCTCTCCCCGTCTGAGCTGGCACCAGGCAGCAATGGCATAACCAGCCTTGTACCTGGTGGCAAAGGCGGCCACGGCCGCGTCGAGCTCGGCCAGGGCGGCCACGGGGCGCTCCGCGGCCTCAGTGGTGCCGGCGCCTTGGACGGTGCAGGGGGACTTGCTCATACGGCTGTCCGCTACGGCCGTGTTCACGATGGCGCGGAGGCAACGGTAGGCGTCATTGGCGGTGGAGCCGTCCGGGTACCGCCGGTCGAGCTCGTAGTACCACGCCCGCACCATGCTGGCCGCTCCTGCCAGCTTGTAGAGCTGGACCTTGCCGAACGTAGGCAGGATGTGCAAGCGAAGGAGGCCCTCGTACTTGCCCCGGGTGCTGTCGGCAAGGTCGGTGCGCTTCATCCAGGCCGGGGGCAACCGCCGCCTGCGTTACCGGGGGGCAGAAAAGAACCGCCAGTGGTTGGTGCTCCGCGTCGCCGTGCTCAGTGTGCGCCGCTAGGTCAACCTCGTCCTTACCCACAACGACGGCTTGGTGCTGACGCCGGCGTAACGGCCCTCGGGGGTGACAAGGAGGGCACGTCACTTTTGGCCAGCTTCACCCTCTTCATGCCGGTTCTTCGGTCCGTCATCTCCCCGAGAGCCAACTATTGACGATATGCCGTCCGAGCGTCCAGAAAAGGGGTTTGTCCAACAGGGTCCTAGAAAAACCCGAAACCTTTGGCTCGGGTGGGTTCGGCTCCGTACCGTGTAAATGCGGCGTGTCGGTCCGTTCGGCGGGTTGGCGGGTCGCAACAGTTGGCGGAGCGAGAGTGCTTTCCTGGCACGTAAGCCGGTTTGAGACATCGGCTCATCTACGGTCCGTTTTCTGCTGACATGGCGAGGGACCGCTCGACCAACGCCGAGCGGTCTCTCACTAGGCCAACGTTGCTCCTAGCCCATGTCGGCCGTAAACCGCGCTGAGCAGCCGGGATTCTCCGGCTTTCGGCTTGCCACCAAATGCGCGCGGGCCAACGATCGGGTGTGCCCGATTTTCTCTCCCCCGTTGTGCCGCCTTAATGAAGCTGCTCGCCCCTTTTCTCCGCTCCGCCATTGAGAACAAGATCGAGACCGTGGGCGTGCGCCACCAAGCTGAACGTGCTGCACCGCCAGGTCAAGGGCAGACCCCCTAACCGGCCGGCAGACTGTGCGCTCCCCGCAAGCGCGTACCCGGTGGGACGCGTCGGCTACCAGCTGACCGGGAGCGCCTGCGACAAGGGGGCCAATGTAGTGCGTCTTTGGCTACGGACACGCTGGCCGAAAGACCCGTGGTTGAGTGCTACAAAAGGTTGGCGCTGCACAACTTATCTTCGCTCCGGCTTCTGGCCGTTGGAGGGCTTCCGCGGCGACAGCGGGCCAAGTCCCGAGGACGGCCGCGACGGCCGCGACGGCCACCAGGAAGGCACAGTTCCGGACCCGCAGGTCGGTACCGACCAGCGGTTGGTCAGGACGGTCCGTCGCTTTTTACCGACGCCACCTTTTCGAGCACCTCAGTAGGTATGGCCAAAAATACCTCCACCGCGTCGGGCCAAAATTGGGAACCCGAGCCGTGGCGGAGCTGCCCGAGGGCGTCTTTGAGGGGCATGGCCCCCCGGTACGGGCGCTCGCTCGTCATAGCGTCAAAGGCGTCGCACACACGGAAAATTCGGGCTCCAAGAGGGATCTCTGTCCCCTTTAGCCCGCGCGGGTAGCCGTTGCCGTCCCAGCGTTCATGGTGGCAGTGCACGATCTCCCGGGCGCCGGCCAGGAAGTCGATGCCTTCTAGGACCGAACGCCCGTTTTCGGGGTGGGTCCTTACGGCCGCCCACTCGGCATCGGTGAGGGTGGCCGGCTTGTTCCGTACCAAGTCCGGCACCATGAGCTCGCCTATGTCGTGGAGCAAGAAGCCGTACTCGAACTGAGGGTCGTGGGTATGATCAGGCGCCACTAAGGCGGTAACTAGCAACCCGTACCTGTTTAGCTCGGTAGAGGTGGCCTCCGCCGCAGTCGTCTTTGGTCTCGACGGCCAGGGCCAGGCCGCGCAGGGTGGCCGTGCAGGCCCGCCTCAGTGCCGCCAGAGAGCTGGCGAACCGTTGGGAACGGCCCCGCTCGGCCTGGTACCGGGAGCGGAACTCGGCTACCAAAAGGTCCAACCGAGAACGCACGGCGCCGAGCTGTTGTTGGCGCTGGCCACGGCGGCGAGCAGTCGCACGCGGTCCAGGCTGAAGGCGATCAGCTCCGGCAGCTCGCCCAGGCGGTGGAGCTCTGCCGCCGGCGAGGCCGCCTGGGCCGCAAAGCCCGCAACTACTAGCACTCCCAGCAACTCGTCGTCCATCTCAAGGGGCACCCAGAGGTAACGCCCGGTGAGACCTGCGCGGGACGCTGGCCAGGGAGCATACGCCGCCACGGCCGAGGCGCTCGTCGTGGCTAGGTAGCGACGCCCTGGCCGCCTGGTCCAACTGCCCTGCGAGCCACTCCGCAGGGTCGCCGAAGGGCGAC
Organism: uncultured Acidimicrobiaceae bacterium; assembly: GCA_963749305.1. GTDB lineage: Bacteria > Actinomycetota > Acidimicrobiia > Acidimicrobiales > Palsa-688 > Fen-671. Next base: position 78,779 of record CAVVMN010000002.1, on the reverse strand, counting down.
GACGGGGTCGAGCCCACCGTCGCCCTCGAAGGCAAATATGGCGCCGTCCGCCCCTGTTGCGGCGCCGACGGCACGTCGGAGGAGCTGTCCGCACCTCTCCACCGCGGCCGCGGACGCGCCCGGCCTAGGCGAGAGATCCGCCACTTGTCGGCCCGTACCAGTCGTGACGTCGGCTGTGTGCATCAATGCTCCTGTTACTTGGCCTCGCCCCGCTGCTCTCGGTGCCCAAGTCGCCTACTGCCTCTTCGGCTCGGCGACCTTGCTCCTAAAGACGAGGCCTTCGGCTTTGCCGGCGTCACTTCGGGCTCTTCCGGGGGCGTTCGCAATGGTGCGCCTGGGACGCCGTTTGCTGAGCCGGTCGTGGGCATTACCAACGGAGAGCCGAGGGGCCACCTTTGCTGGCGGCCCACCCTCGCCGGTGTGGGACGGCTGACGGCTGCCTGTGGCTGCGTACCGGCTTGGCCACCAATCGGGGCCCTTAGTGCGACGTTGGTGGCGAGGGCTGGACCGGGGTTTCGCCCAGTTAGACCTGAGGCTGAGCGTCTTGCGGGCCACCGTGGCCAATCTCACGCAGATTTCCACTGTTTGGCGCCGTTATTTTTTTCAATCAGCGAGCAAACCAGTGGCTGACCGCCCCGCCACTCGGGTCGGGGCACGATAGGCGCAGTTCCCGCTGGACGGCGCTCCATTAGGCCAACGAGGGCGGGAGAGCCACTACCCGTACAACGAGAGTGGTAGTCGACACCTGGAAGAGACAAGGCGGGGATGACGGTACCTGAAATGTGCATGCCGTATTCGTCTCAGCCACGACCCGCGCCGTGCCCGCTTTGTGGGTGATGAACTGACTGGTGAACATCCCGTGGACGCTGCCGCTGAAGGTGCTGGTCAGAACGGGGCTGCTGGCCACAAAAGGCGGGCCTGACCATTGTGGCCCCTGGGGCACGCTAGGGCGTAGGCCGACGACCAGGTACGAACCCACCACAAGGCAGGCCGTAAGCAATTGCGCACGTGGCTGTTCGACCAGAGCGAGCACGCCAATTTGGCAAGTTGCGGGCGCCGCTGCGGGTCCCGAGTGCTACTGACAAGCGGCGGCACAGTGGGCGCTGCTCGTACCGTCGCCATAGGCGCCGGCGGCCAAACGACGAACACGGATGCAAGAAGAAGTGCCGTTTTTGCATGCCTTGACGTCACTCTCAGGCCATCTTAGCTGGCCGACGTAGTCTCTGAGCGCTGCCGTGGCCGCGCTGCGGGGCGGTGGTCCGCTGAGGCTTGGGCTTGTGTTGTCCGGCTCTTTGGCCGCCAGGCTCGAGCCCGTTCCCGCCAGCATTCCCGCCGTGGATTTGGGGCCGCCGCTTAGGGCATTCTTGGCTACTGGACAGCAGCGCTAGGTGTTACGTCCACGTCGTGTTTTCGGTCCAGGGCGGGGCAGCGCCGTGGGCCGTCGTTGCCCCGCACCGGTCAACCCCTAGCGTCGCCGGTGTAGGTGTCAGCGAAACCGTCCGAGAGGAGCCCTGGCAGGCCGACCACGACCGACGGTTGGGACACCACAACCCCTTTCTGCGCGATGGTCTTTTGCTCGACCCCAGTTACTTTCGCGGACTGGGGCAAGCTCAGTTTCGACCACGTGTCGCCCGAGTACGGAGCCAGCGGGCAAACGACCATATCGTCGGCGTCCGGGGCTACGCCCGAGCCGCACTCGGTCCCGGTGGGTTCACTGAAGGCTTCGTCTACCCACTCCGCCGAGCCCCCCGGTCCGGAGTAGTTTGTCAGCCGGTCAAAGCCCTCTCCGTCGGTGTCGTCGTGCAGAGAGACGGACCAGGTACCAGGTGTCGCAGTCTGCGAGATCGACACGGTCACGCTGTCGCCCGGGTGGACTTGCACCGAGTGGACGATCGTCTCGGGCGCCGGCAGCACCTCCCACCACGCCTCTACCCAGAACGACGCCGATGGGTGGCAAGCCCCCGTCTGTGGGTCGGTGTAGGTCTCTTGCACGCCCGCTTGCAACAGGTCCGTGTCGCCGCTGCCGTCAATGCCTACCCAGTTGGAGAGCCCCTCGCTGCAGGAGCCGTCGTTGTACAGGAATGGCACCGTTAACGTCCCCGAGACCGACCTGAACGGCCCTCCGCTCACCGTGTACCCGCCCCAATTGGGGCCGGTCAGGGACAGCACCGGAGGGCTGTGCGGGGTGGTCGCAGCTAACGCGACTACGGCTTCGGCGGGCGTCGCTGCCACCCTGTCCCGGCCCGCCGCCTGGCTCAGGGCAGCAGTGGCGCTCAAACTGTTCGAGCCGACCAGGGTAAAGTCCCACTGCCGTGCCGCCGCCGTACCCCGGCCCGGCTCGAGCGGTAGAGCACCCACGCAGCCGACTTGCACTGCGCCGTGGCCTGGGCCGTGACCCACGCCCCCCATGCTGAGGGCATCAGGGCCGCTGACCTCTAGGCGACAGGTACGACCAGGCGCCCTCCACGCCAGGATGGCGTAGCCGCCTGCGGCTGGCAACGCCGGCGGCGTGACGGTGACGTGCACCGCCGGCTTTGGCGGTAGAGCCGGTGTAGCGGCCACGGCCGGCGCCCGGGCGGTGGCTCTGACGGCGGCCTCGACAACCGAGTTCAACGAGCCCAAGACGCCAATAGCGCCGAGGGCGGCTAACGCTCTAACTACGTTGGGAGGAAAATATGTACGCGCCGTTCTCGGTACTTCGGCGACGAACCGACCGGGCTTTATGCCATGCCATACAAGGAAAGAGACGAAGTAATATCGGCCTGGTGCAGCACCTGGGCACCCTTGTCCTCAGTCGAAAGTATCACGTGGCGGCACGCAGGGCCGGCCCGGCACGGCCGCTCTTACTTCGCCGGCTCCCGGCCGGCTTCGTGGCGCCCCGACCTTCAGCTCAGCTGATGCCCCTGCCACCGTTGCCGTCAGGGTGACGATGTACTGGCGCCGTTTAGCCATGGAACCCAGTTAGCGTCCTGGCGCGGGAAACACCCGCGGTTTTGCTGAGCTTTAGCCGTTCACGCGGGCCAAGTACTCGGGTGAGCCGATCACCGTGGCTAGGCAGCGCTCCTCGGTCGCGCCACCGTGCATGCGGGCCACCCAGCGGGAGACCTCTGCCTGCGACGCCGCCCGGCTCAGGTAGGGAATGTAGCAGCGCCGGGCCTCTCGCAACTCGTACTCGACGGAGGCAATGACCCCGCTGGCGACCGCAGTCCTTGACGTGCCAGCCTTCATGGCCCGTCCAAGCAAACATGGATATTTGTGACCTCCATGCAACGGACCAGTGTAAGTAGGACCTGGCCGGCCGAGCCTTCAAGTGAAGCGGGCAGGACCCTCCTCCCGCACGTGAACGTGTCGCCCATGGCCACCGCCAGCTCGGCGTAGGACCTGAGCAGCGGGTCACAAGAGAGCCCGTCGGGCCCGAGAGACGCCCGCACTGTCACGCCGTCGATCAGGCCCTCGACTTCGAAGAAGTGCCGCCCGGGCGGCCTCGCCTGGTCAATTTCGCCCTCGCCCGGATTGGCCTTGCGGTGTCGTTCGTCGATGCCGCTCACAGCGCTCCACCCCCTACCTAGTCGGTATCGGCCCGTGAAAATGTACCCAGGCGACGGCCACCACAAGCGCGCCTGGCGTCACCCCTCGAACCAGCCCGACCGATATTGGGAAGCCGGAGCACTGTGACCCTTCCCGCCCTGTCCCACCCGTCGGCTGCTGGGGCATACCCGGCCGCTTTTCGTTTCAGGAACTCGATATTCCTAGGACGGTGGCGGCCAGCAAGGGCGTAATTTGGCCAGGGCCCCACTGAAGGTGCTCCAACACTTCGGCTCGCCGAGCGCCATGATCTCCATCGGATCTCCACACTTTCCCCACCTAGTCTCTACGCCTCTTGAGGAGGCCCCATCAAGTGGCTCACTTGATCTAGCTCCCAAACCCTGGACTCTTATTGTGAGAGTTAGGCGGCAGTGGTGGGACTGCGAGTGTAGTTTTTCTAACTCGTGGGCGACATAATCCCCAGGCTGCTGTGGCGACGTACACAATTGTATAAACCTTCTATCCAGTCGAATATGGCGCTGGACCGGGAAAGCGCCTGGGAAGCGTCGCCTACTGTCTACCTCATCGTCAAGGGGTTCAAGCTCTCCCCGGTCCTCGCTGCCCGGCTCTCAGACGTAGTGGAGTGAAGCGGCCACCGCTTGCCCTTCAAGCCCAATAGCGCCACGATGCTGTTGTGTCTGGACGGTCCAGGCGTGGAATCGCACCCAAGAAGCTGGAGGGTGAACCATGCAGCAGCAGCACTATCCCGTTCGGTTCTCCGTGGACTACCCGGACCGGTCCCTCGATCGGGTGACCACGGGCTTCAGGGTCTTCGTTGCCATCCCCATCTTGATCGTGCTGGGCACGGTCTCGGGTGGGACCTCCTGGCAGTGGTCGCACGGACGAGGGTCGACCGCTATGGCAGCGGGGGCCGGTGGCCTACTGTTCGTCGGCCCTCTGCTGATGATCCTGTTCCGCCAGAAGTACCCTCGATGGTGGTTTCAACCAGCGGCGGCCGGGGCAGGCCGCGGCGTCCCAGGCCTCCGGTGATGGCCGATGGGTCACGGCACGTCTCCCGTCCGCCCTTACAGGCCTACGCTCGCCCAAGCCCTACTGACAACTTCGCGCGCGATCCGCACTGACAACTTCGTGCGGCGTCACAACGGGGCTGTTGGCCGGACCACTCGTTGCTCCGAGCTACTTGCCATAATGTACGTTGTCGCCGGCAGCGGATCAAATTATATCAAATGGCAAGACAGCGTTATCAATAGTGTGCCCTTCAGCGGTCGTACTAAACGCGAGCCCTCAGCCCCGAGGTTGGGTCTTCTATACCAATAACTTCACGGTTGGAACCCTGAGGGGAGTGAGGGTTGGGCGTTCGGGCCACTGCCCGCGAATAGCGTCGTTCTCGGTCCTACTCAGCCGGCGCGGCAAAGGCCGCCTTAGGCTCTTTTCCGGGTCCATCACCCATCACCGGCGCCGCGTGCCAACTCGTCGTTTTACCGAGCTGGGCCAACGGGATGTGACAACGTATCAGGTGTCCGGGCTCCGCCTCGAGCAGGGGCGGAGCCTGATCCTCGCAGATAGCACCGAGCTTGCGATGGCAACGGGTATGGAAGACACAGCCGGACGGAGGGCTTGCCGCACTCGGGATCTCGCCCTCAAGCTTGATCCGCCGCTGCCCCGTCCGCTCGATGGTCGGCACGGCTGAGACAAGGGACTCGGTGTATGGATGATGGGGGCCCAGATAGACCCTGTCCGCCGGCCCGACCTCCATCAACCGGCCGAGGTACATGACGGCGATCCGGTCGGACACGTAGCGAACAACTGAAAGGTCGTGCGAGATAAATAGGTACGACACTTTTCGCTCGACCTGCAGGTCGGTTAGCAGGTTCAGGATTGCCGCCTGGACCGAGACGTCGAGCGCCGAGGTTGGCTCGTCGCAGATTACAAGACGAGAATTGCCGGCAAAGGCGGCAGCGATGGCGACTCGCTGCTTGAGCCCGCCCGAGAGCTGGCGGGGGCGGACCGTTAGGTAGCGTTCGGGGAGCCGCACTGCTCTGGCCAGTTCGACAAGCCGTCGCTGGGCTCGCTCGCCCACCAGGCCTGCGAGTCGTTTGATGGCATGGCGCAGGATTCGCTCGACCCGGTGGCTGCGGTTAAGAGCCGAGTCGGGGTTTTGGAACACAAGCTGGAGGGCCCGCACTTGAGCCGCCGTGCGCATGTCCAGGCGCGGAGCCAGGTCTTGGCCCTCCAGCACTACCGCCCCCCCGGTAGGCTCGACGATCCCGGCCAGCACGTGCGCGAACGTCGTCTTGCCGCTCCCGGACTCACCTACCAAACCAAGAGTCTCGCCGGGCCAGATCACCGCGGAGACATCGCTCAGCGCGCGGACGCTGCCGTGCTGGCGAAAGACCTTTGTGAGCCCCTCGGCCGTTAGTAGCGGGGCGCCCGACCGGTCAACAGCGAGGGTGAGTTCCGTCCCCAGCAGGGCCGCTTCCGGGAGATCAGCCGCCCGGTCGGGAAAGTGGCAGCGGCTCGTGTGGCCGTCACGGACACGGCGAAGGACCGGTTCCTCATGCCGACAGGTCTCCTCGGCGAGAAGGCACCGCTCGGCGAACACGCAGCCCGGTACCTGCTCGCCGATCGCCGGCAGTAGGCCTGGGATGGTCTGAAGGCGGTACCGGTTCTTGTGCACGCCACTGCGGGGGATGCAGCGGACCAGCCCGACCGTGTAAGGGTGGTGCGGTTCGGCAAGAACCTCCTCCGTCGGCCCTTCCTCGACGAGGCGGCCGGCGTACAAGACGCCCACTCTTTGGCACATCTTCGCCACCACGCCCAGGTTGTGGGTTATGTACATGGCGGCGGTAGCAGACGCGGCCTGCAGCTGGCCCACCAGGTCAAGGATCTCTGCCTCGACGGTCACATCAAGGCCGGTAGTTGGCTCGTCCAATAGGAGCAGCGCCGGGTTCTTAGCGAGGGCCATGGCAATAACTACGCGCTGTTGCATGCCGCCTGAAAGCTGATGTGCGTACCGTTTCATCACCGAACCGGGGTCGGCGATGAGCACGCGTCGAAGCGCCATCTCGGCACGCTCGAAGGCCTCCGTACGAGCAGTGCCCTGCACCTCGAAGACCTCCGCGACCTGGCGCCCGATGCGCATGGAAGGGTCCAAGGCCGTGGCCGGGCTTTGGTACACCATCGAGACCGTCCGACGGTGGAAGGCTCGGACGTCACGCTTGGACAGGGAGTACACATTTGTCCCTGCCACCCGGACGATTCCTCCTGATATGGACCCGTTGCGCGGTAGGTAGTGCACCGCTGCCAGGGCGGCGGTGGTCTTGCCGCAACCCGATTCCCCCACCAGCCCGTAGGACTCAGCGGGGCCGATCGCCAGGTTCACGCCTCGCAGCACGTCCCGCCTCTGCCCACGGACCCGGTATGCGACCCGGAGCTCCTCGAGCTCGAGCGCGTTCGGCTTTGCGGCTCCCTCCGGGGTCATCGCTCCAGGACCTGTGCCAACGCGTCGGCGATGAGGTTGGTGGCGACCACGAGCGAAGCGATGGCGAGAGCGGGGAACAGCACAGTCCACCAGTCGGTGCCCGTCAAAAGGAGGGTGTAGTTGTCCGAGATCTGCAGCGCCCAGTCCGGGGACGGCGGTTGCACACCGAAACCGAGGAACGTCAAGCTGGCGATCAAGAAAACGGCATAGCCGAGGCGCAATGTGGCTTCGACGATGACAGGCCCCGTTATATTGGGCAGGATTTCGACGAACATGATGTAAAGGGCGCCATCACCTCGCAAATGCGCTGCCTTGACGTAGTCGAGCTGGCGTTCGGCCAGTACGGCCACTCTAATGGTGCGGGCGATTATGAAGCTGAAGCTCAACACGACGATCGAGACGATCGTCAACGAACTGGAGCCGAACGATATTACGAGGAGCACGGTGAGGATTATGCCCGGGACCGCGAAACTAGCCTCGATCAACCGGCAGACGACCTCATCGACGAGCCCGCCGTGATAGCCGATCACCAGCGCCACGCTGGTCCCCACGATGACTGACAGAACTGTTGCCACGGGGGCAATAGTCATGATGCTTCGAGCGCCTGCGATTACTCTTGAAAAGACGTCACGCCCGAGCTGGTCCGTGCCGAACCAGTGGGCGCTACTGGGCCCGCTCAGGACGTTGGTGGACTGGGCCAGTGGGTCCTCCGGAACAAGGTGCGCGCTGAACAAAGCGCATACGGTCCAAAAGAGCACGACCAGGATGCCGAAAACAAAGGTTGGTGAGCGAACCAGGCGGTGGAGCGTTTCACGCCGCGCGACCTGCGCCTCGTTCGCCACCAACCCCGCTTGTCCCGATGCCGAGATCGTGCTCATTGTCCGCTGCTCGTGGAAGAGATGTCACCTCGTTGGCCGGAGCGGACCGCGGAGCGGATCCGCGGGTCCAGGAAAGCGATAATGAGGTCACCCGCCAGCGTGCACGTGACGATTATCACCCCAGCGAGCATGGCGCCACTCTGGATCACAACGTAGTCCTTGTTCTGCGCCGCGACGTAGAGACGGTAACCGAGGCCGTTGTAGTTGAATATCGTCTCGATCACGACCAGTCCCCCCAGGACGAAACCCACCTGGGTGGCGACCACGGCGACGGTCGGGAGGAGGGCATTGCGCAAGACGTGGCGCCTGATGACGGTCGACAACCTCAGCCCGATCAGGGTGGCGGTGCGGGTGTAATCGGCATCGAGTGCCTCGATCATCCCGGCGTGCGCCATCCGGGACAGGTACCCGAAATAGACCAGCGCAAGCGCAGCTGCTGGCAGGACGAGGTGGTCGAGCACCGTAAAGAAGCTCGCCCCAGGCGGCACTGCGGCAGTCACCGGGAACGCCTTAGCCCAGACCCCGAGCACGGTGATCAAGACCACGCCACTGACGAACTCCGGTATGACGGTCATCGATAACCCGGCGATGGTGATGGCCCGGTCGGTGAGGCGGTCACGCCGCAGCGCTGCCACCACGCCCCCGACGATGCTGATCGGGATGATCATCACCATCGCGAACGCCGCGAGCTTGAACGAGTTGACCATGGCCGGCCCGAGCAGGTTGACCACGGGGACCTTGTACTGGTACGAGGTCCCCAAGTCGCCACGCAAGAAATGCGAGGCCCAGTCCCAGTACTGCACCACGAGAGGCCGGTCGATCCCAAGCTGGCGATCGTAGGTGTCGACCGCCTGTTGGGTTGCGTACTGGCCGAGGACGTCTCGGCCAATGTCACCCGGTATGATCTGTGACCCCACGAACACGATCACGCTCAACAACCAAAGCGTGATCGCAGCCAGACCAAGGCGCCTCAGGATAAACCGGGCCATCTAAGCCCCTTGGCATCCTCTGTCCACGTCGTGGACCTCAGCCACTATGCGCTCGCGTCGGGGCGGTGTGCGGCCCTGGCGTGGCCGTATCAACACACTGACCCGAGACCTCCCTCATGCCATCACTGCTGGTACGCGCCTCGATCGGGGTGGGAGGCCAGCGCCCTCCTCGCCCGCCGCCAGGCGTTTGCACTCGGCGAGGATGCTGTCGAGATGGGGCAAGTAAAGCTCTGAGACTTCGACGTTCAGGACAGGGCCCGGCTGAAGCTCACTTCTGCCAAGGCATTGCCGAAAGAACGCTCACCCCACCCCGGGGGGAGGTGCATGTCGCCCTGGCCCAGCTCGATCCGAGTACGCGGCGCGAGGACCCCGAAGTTGTCGTGCAGATGGGTGTGAACGACGAGCGGGGCAAGCATTCGGACGGCCTCGGCGAAGTCAAAGCCGAACCACCGGGCGGACAGCTGTAGGTGGCCCGTGTCGAGGCAGACCCCGATGCGGGGGTGAGCCATCAGCGCTACTTGCCTCGCGAGGTGTGCGGGCCAGACTGCATAGGAGTGGGCGACATCGCCGACGGCGAACCAGGTCTCGAGGGCGAGCAAGCCGTCCCATGAGCTCACCTCGTCTGTGATGTCAAGTAGCGCCTGGCGTTCTCTGGCCATGAGGTCGGTCATGGGTGCAGACCGGTTCGACCCGTGCCTCTCCAACCGGCCGGGGTGGACGACGATCACCTCGGCGCCGAACGCACCCGCCACCTCCACGCTCGCCCGCAAGAGCGCCACCTGGCGCTCGTCGTACTCGAAGAGGTTCAGGTCGTACGGCGCGTGCATGGTGTACGACAGCTGGCCCCTGAACCGCTTGAGTACTGAGCGGTTACGGGCCAGCTGCCTATGGTTCACCTGGCCGTCTGCCCAGAGGTCCCAGCCCCGCGGCCGGATCTCGGCATGGCTGAAACCCGCGTCGGCGATCGCAGCCAGGACCTCGGCGAGCTTATGGGCCTCGTCCACTGAGCAACCGAAACCTGAAAACGGCATCCCCTAACCCTTTACGCCGATCCACCCACCAGCGCCTCTACGGGCACGAGGCTCGCCAGCCGCCGGCACTCGGCCAACATCTCGGGAAGGTAGGGCAGCAGGCGGGTCTTGCGGCCGCGGACCAGCTCGATGTTGAACACCGGCAGCTGCGGGAAAGAGGTCTTGGAGAATATCTCGTCAAAGGGGATGGTCCCCCAGCCGGGCGGCAAGTGGAGGTCGCCGCGACCAAGCTCGGCGCTGCCGACTGGGCCCGGCAGGCCCGGGGCACCGAAGTTGTCATGGAGGTGGAAGTGGTTCACCAGTGGCGCCAGCCGGGCCACGCCATCCAAAAAGTCGAAGCCGAACCACCGTGCGGCGATGTACAGGTGGCCGAAGTCCAGGCAGACGCCGACCGCGGGGTGATCGATGGCCTCGACTTGCTGGGCAAGCTGCTCTGGCCAGACCGCGTACGAATAGTGCGGGTTAGTACCCCGGTCGTCACACCACCAAGTCTCGATGCCGATCCGGCCACCCCAGGCCCCTATCTCGTCCGCGACCGCGAGCAGGAGGTCGCGCTCATAGCCCATTAGCTCTGTCATAGGGACAGCAGCACCCGCCGTGGGCGGCAAACGGACACCGGGGTGGTAGGCGATCGCTTCTGCCCCCAGGGCCCGAGCCAGCTCGACGCTAGAGCAGAAAAGGCGCTCCTGTACGTCCCGGTCGGCCCAGTCGAACACGTTCAGGTCGTTCGCGCCGTGCATGGTGAAGCGGAGACGGTCTCGGTGCCGTTCGATCACAGAGCCGAAGCGGGCCAGCTGGCGCCCATTCACGCCCCCTCCTAGCAGCGCGTCCCACAGCCCGGCATCGATGTCGGCGTGAGTGAACCCGGCGTCTTCCACCGCTTGCAGCATGCTGTCGAGCTCGTCGGGGTCACCTCGGTCCTCAACCGCGTAACCGAATCCGCTGAAGCTCGCACACACACCATCGTCCCCAGTCATCATTTGCTCCTATCCATCGGCCACCTGGCGTCAACTTGGTGTTCACGTGCTCAGGACTCAAGGTAAACATGGCCCAGGCTCATCCCGAACGGCTCGGGCGCGAAACCGCGGACCTTGAGAGAGCCGGCGTCGGTCTGGGCCGGCCAGGCCAATATGAGGTTTGGTGTGTCATGGAGCAGGATCTCCTCGAGCTGCCTGCCGTACTTTTGCTGGTCTGCTAACGCGATCGCCGCCAGGAACGATCGCGCCAGAGAGTCGAACTTCGGGTTCGAATAGCGGGCCGCGTTCCAGGTACCACCGCTCATCAGGGTCCCGGTGAGGTACGGGGTGACCGTGGCCCGGGACGCCCACGTCGTGACCGTGAACGGGGCATTGAGCCAGGGCGTCGTGCTGGCCGACCCACCGTAATAAACCGTGGGGGTCGGCAGGTCAAGCTTCACGTCGATACCGATCCTCTTGGCGGACGCCTGGACGATCTCCGCGATGGCTGCCTTTGTGGGTTCGTTCCCGGTCGTCAGTGTGGCCGTGAACCCATTGGGGTATCCAGCGGCAGTGAGGAGCTCTTTCGCTAACCGGAGGTCCTGAGCTCGCTGGGGCAAGGAGACGGTGTAGGGGAAGGCCGGCGCGAAACAATAATCGTTCCCGACCGCCCCAAGGCCCGAGTCCACCGCCTTCACCAGCGCCGGGCGGTCTATGGTGTAGGCGAGCGCTTGGCGCACGCGGTAGTCGGTCCATGGCCGCGTGTCGACCCGCATTGCCACCTGTTGTTCACCTGCCGCTTTGACCTCGTAAATGTGGACGACATTCGGTTTGTCGTAGAGGGAGGCATCTCCGGCGTAGTCCGCCAGGTCGGCCGCGCCGCTCAGCAGCGCAGCATCAAGCGCGGCATTAGTCTGATAAACGGTAGCGTCGATCCCTGCGAGCGGGGCTTGGCCCCCCCACCAGCCATCAAAGCGGTCGTAACTCGCCGCCACCGAGGTCGTGTAGGAGGTAATGACGAACGGCCCCGTCCCCTGGGACGTGGAGGTGAAGCTGCCGATCTTGTAAGACGCTGGCAGGATGATCGACTGGTAAGTGGTCGAGCTGATCAGGTAGGGGAAGAAGGCGGTCGGGACCTCAAGGTCGAAGACCACTGTGTCCTGGCCTGGGCCGGCCGATACACCCCCGGGCGACAGGACACCCTTGAAATCGGCTAGCGCAGCGCTGCCTTTGGCCGGGTCGGTCAGCAGCTTGTAGGTCGCGACCACGTCGGCGGCGGTCATGGGCTGGCCGGTCTGGAACTTCACGTTTGGGCGCAACTTGACCGTCCAACGCGACGCATCGGCGTTCGCCGCCCAACTAAGTGCAAGCTCGGGAGTGGCGAGTAACTCGCTGTTGACCCGTATGAGGTACTCACCAACAGGAGCAGCAATGTCGACCTCGCTGGTCGAATTGAACAAATAGGGCTCGATCGCGCCATAGGGGGCGCCGTCGATAGCGAGTCGCAACCGGCTGGCCGAAGCGCCCGCAGCGGGCCTCTTCGCCCCAAGCGAGGAAAAAGGACGTTCGCCGGCGGCCGCTAACGCGTACTTCAGTACCGGGAGCGATAGCCCGAACATGGCGCCGCGTTGAATGAAAGTTCTGCGGTCCATATCGCCACGGAGGACGTCGTCGATGACCTGGTTCTCCACCGGGCCGGCGCCGCGGCGGAACCTCTCCAACTTTCTACGCTGTTCAGTGCCCATTTCTGCCTCTTTCTCTAACCAGGAAGTCTTGCGCTTCGTCCACGGATGCTTTTGGAGCCACGGTGTATTCAAATAATGTTGAACGGTGTCAGTTTTTCCGATCGGACAAATTGTGAGCTCGGTGCCCAAGTGGACCTGTCCGGCGCAATCGCACCCCCGACCGTGGTGCGAAGGAAGCGCAAGCTCAAAGTTCCGGCGCAGAGTTGTTGACTTAACAATTCACCTTTGAGACGCTCTGTAACCTAGTTTCATTACGCGGTACGAGAGTACAACGACAAGATGAACGGCGGCACCCGTTTGATGGGCAACCGGGTTAAGCCACGGTGAACGTTTTCCGCCCGAAAACCAGGGCCTTCAGGCCGCCCCGGCGTCAGTGGCGCCTGGCCCGGTAGTGGTAGCTACTAATGAGGTCCAGATTGGCGCGCAGCGCCTGGTCCGCCCGATCACCTAGTCTTGCCCGTACGGCCAGCACCAGGGCGCGGATGCCTAGGGTGAGGCCGACGTGGTTGATAATGGCCGCTGGGTCCATGAAGTAACCGATCCGGTCCAGGCATACGGAAAGGTCGACCACCTCCTCGAGGTGGGACCTGACCTGGGACCCAAAGGCCACCACGAGCGCTCCCGCCTCCCGCGCCGCGGCGGCCGCCTCGATTGTTGCCCGGCTCGAGCCACTTTGGCTCACAGCCACACAGACATCCCCTGGGCCGAGGTTGCGCGCTGCCACATGCTGTACCACCTGATCGGGGCAACTGGTAGCTACGACCCCCACCATAGAGAGCCCGAACGCCAGCTCAGCGGCAAGAGTTGCCGAATGTCCACCCGAGGATACGGCTAGTACCGTCTTAGCCGAAGTTAGTCCCTCAACGACCTTCTCCATCGTTGTCGGGTCGACCGTGCGCAGCATTTTGGGGAGCGCCTCGCTCGCCTGGGAGAACAGCTCCTGCATGACCCGGTGCGCGTCCGAGCTGACGACCGGGGACTCGGGGTTAGGCCAACCGAGGTCACGCGCCAAGGTAAGTCGCAGTTGGTCAAGTCCTTCGAACGACAGGCTCCGGCAAGTCCGTACAACTGTGGCGGTTGAGGCCCGAGCAGCATCACCAAGCTGCGCAGCCGACCACTCCAGAACCTCGAAGGGTCGTTCCAGTATGACCTGGGTGACGCGCGCTTGGCTCGGCGGAAGGGAATCCTGGATCGAAAGGATCAGCTGGAGCACATAGGACGGGATCTTTTCGGTGGCCCTGGCGCCGTTCTCCACCGGGGGACCAGGTGGCACCAAAGTAGCCGCGGCTTCTGATTTGGTCGTCCTTTTATTGCTCGTCGCCAACTCGAGGTCCTCCCGAGGTCACACGCCTGCCAAGCACATGCAGGGCAACTGTAGCCCCAGCGGCCTCGCCCGCGGCCGACAGCTCACACTAGGCCCAGGGACGCCTCGCTGCCGGGAGTGGGTCGGCTCACCTAACCGAAAGTGGTACCCGCAACCCCGGCAAGCAGGTCATGGAACCCAGCGACGCTAGCGTCAAGCATCTCGAGCTCGACTGCTGGCAGTTCCTGCTTCGAGAGTCGGTTTGCATCGGGTATAAGCGGATCGTGTTTATCGGAACTCGTGCCTGACCTTTGATCCGCAAAAGCACCGGTCCCGGGGCGAGCGCCTCCGCGCCAGTCGTTGACGGGCGTCGAGTACCCCCAACAGTTTTCGATACAAACTCGACCGACCCCTACGGAGATGAGGCGCTCGGTCATCTCTCTCACGGGAAGGCTCCCGCGCCCGATGGGCACACCTACGAGTTGCCCATCCGCCGCTCCCTCAGAGGTCGGCACAAAGACCTGGTCTTTTACGTGCGCGGTCTTGATCCATCGAGCCATGGCTTCTAGAGCGACGAGGGGCTCTTCCCCATTGACCATCGAATTGCCGTAGTCAAAGAGCGCACAAACCCACGGGCTGTCGACACTGGCGAGGATTTCAGCATTCTCCGAGCCTGTAAGCTCCTCGTGGTTCTCGAGTACTATTGGGATTGAGTATTGTTCCGCCAACCTCGCCGCTTGGACCAGGTCTCGAACTGCCATGACGGACCGTTCTGCGACACTGTCCTGTCCCCGAGGCCATTCCTTCCAGTGCTGAGCCCCGTCTGGGGTCGTGTAGGTCCTAACTGCACCAGCCCCCAATGCCACCGCAAACTCGAACAACTCCGCTACCGCAGCTTGTCCCGTCCCATTCGACTCAATGTCAATGCCGAGCCCCAGCCGCTCCGCGTGCGCCCGTACGTGTGCGAGATGGTCCACACCAGACCCGGAGAGCCACCGGTAGTCCGGTCTGTATACGGAGATGTTGACACCACGGAAACCGCGGTCAGCGGCAAGGTCAAGAAAGGCGAATACGTCGAATTTGTAATTATACTTATAGTTGTACCGTAAGCCGAACGTGTGCAAATAGAGATCCATGATCCCCCTTTTGGGGCTCGTAGCCCGAAATGGAGAGCGCTAGCTTCCAAAGGGCTCCCCGTAACACCGTTTCATTGCGCGGAACGAGATTACAAGGCCGAGATGAGCGGAGGATTACGCTGGGTCGTCGGCCCGGTTACGCGACGATGAACGTCTGCCGCTGGGTGTCGCCGTCTAAGGCCCCGTGCCAGTTGTGCGCTGCGCCGCATCACTGCCAGCTCGATAGAGCTGCGAGCGGACAAGATCGAGATGTCCCACTGTGCCCCCATCAGCTCGAACCGCCGCGACCACGCTGGAGTACCGCCAGGCAGGTCGCCCGATCTCGCGTTGTCTCGTTGCGAGTGACTCAACGCCACCCTCTCCGTCACATGAGCTACTTACCATAATCTATGGATTGGTAGGTAGCTCACGACCAGGCCAGCCCGGAGGATTCATGAACGCGTTGGTCGGCTGATTTGACAATCTCAACTCGACTCCAGCGCGGCCGAGCAGCTCATTGACCCTCCAACGGTAGGGGGCTGGTCTGGGCCCGACGGCAAATGAGGAGAAGCGCCGCCCGCCATCAGCGGGATCAGGCTCAGGAGGCCCCCGCTTGGCCGGAGGCTCCCCCCGGATATGTGCTACGCGGTCCGGGGTGCATGACCGAGCGGCACAGGCCAAGCCGGACGGGGCCGCCGTTCCCCCGCCCGGCTCGACCTAGCCGTCAGTGCTGGTAGGCGGCGCCCACCGATAAGCAGTCGCCCGCAGGGGCCTCGCAGAGCACTTGTCCGAAGCCGTTGGTACCAGGAACCGACTGGGCGGTCGTCGCCGCCCCGTTGGAGTAGGTCGAGACCACGCCGCCGCTGTAGCCGTCGGGCCCTGGTGTGCCCGCACCGGTGAGCAGGCAGGTACCGTCCGCGGCGCAGCCTACGCCGTAGAGGTACTCGGTGCCCGCCACCACTTGTGTCGTGCCAGGCTGCCCGTCCAGAAGGGTACCTACGATGCCCTGCTCCTCACTGTTCTCGCCGACCGCGACGCAATTACCGACAGCCGTGCAATCTATGCCGTTCAGGTACCAGGCGTTGGGCACGGTCACAGGCGCTCCGGGCACTCCGGCGACGATCGGGACGATGGAGGGGTTGTAGGCGACCAGCCCGGCGGCATAGCACTGTGTCGCAGTAGGGCAGGAGATCGCGTTCAACCATTCCACGCTGTCGGGCACTTCCACCGGCGGCCCGGCCACGCCGTCGGTGATAGTGGTTACCGAGTCGGCGTCGTCGGCATTGTCATAGCCGACGGCATAACAGGTCGATGGCGTAGGGCAGGCGACCCCGTACAGGCCGATGAACGCCGGCAGAGGAGTTGTCGACGCTGGGTACCCGTCCTGGAGCAAGACGAGGACCGCCTCGTCAGCGTTGAGCGGGCCAAGGCCGACGGCGTAGCACAACGAGGCCGTAGCGCACGCCACCGACTCGAGGTTGGACGTACCAGGTACGGCGGTGGTCTGGCCACTGGCGGTCACGACCACGCCCTCGCCGGCCGAGTTGTCGCCGACCTCGATGGTGGGCCGGGGGCCAGCCGGGCCGGCGGGAGAACTGGCGCTATTGCCCTGCCGCCCAGGGAAGGGCAGCTCGGCGATCCCATTGAGCGCCAGCGTCTGGCGGCCCAGGGTGAACACCCTAGCGGGCCAGCTGCGGGAGCTGCTGAGCAACGCCCCGACGGAGAGCTGGGGCGCTTGAGGGCCGGCCGGCCGGCCCGGGACGAGCGCGTTGCCGAGGCTCCCGTTGTCGGGGTTGGCGGCGTCGCCCAAGTAAGACAGTCCGTACGCCTGTTCGATGGAGTGGAGCACGCCAGCGGTGTTGACCGGGGCAGGGATCGCCCCCATCCCCTCGGTGTGGGCGGAGACGACGAGCGTGGGGACTTGGCCGCCGTCGGCGCCGCCGTTGCCGGACCCAGGGTCGTCGTAACCCGAGCCCCACAGGATCACGACCTGGCCACCCTCCCGGTACCAGGACGTGGCCATGATCTGCGGGAGCTCGCCGTTCAGCCATGTGTCTGCCGACGACATCGTCCCGTTGTCACCGCCGCTGTTCACTAGGTCGGGGACCACCCACTGGAAGTCGGCCGCGTCGCGAGAAGAAAGGTTCGACAATAGGTCGGAGAAGTTGGAAATGTGGGAGCATTGGGCGGAGAACTCGGCGAAGTAGCGCCAGGCGTTGTGCCACCAGGGGTAGTTGCCGCTCCCGTCGCCCTGGTAGCAACCGTACGGGTCGCCCTGTTGGTAGGCGTCCCAAGTGAGGCCAGCCGCCTCGAGCTGGTCCACCAAGGTCGTGTTGGTGAAGTTGCTGCACGCCGGGTCCGTTATGTCGCAGTCACGCCCCGTCGTGCCATCGGTAGTGCCCGAGAGGAGCTCGATGTAGTTGGGCAGGCTGGGCCGGGTCCACCCGTAGGCTGAAGTGAAGTCTGCGTACTCATGGGCCAGCTGATTGAGGTAGGGCATGGCGGGCGAGCCGGCGAACTGGCTGTAGTCGGTGTTCTCCATCATGATGGTCACGATGTGCGCGGGCGCGCCCATCGGCACGCCAGCTGCCGCTGCCGGCGTGGACGCGCTGGCAGGCGTTCCCGGCAGGAAGGACGCGGCAAAGGCGGCGACGCCGATACTGGTGGCGAAGACGCCCTTGCGGCGCCACATCGACGCCCCCGGAGTGCTTAGTGAGACGGTCATGAGCCGTTTATAGGTCGCCACCCTTACGGCCTGGAGACGCCGGGTTGAACTCTTGGGGCAATGAGCGTGAACAGTTGCCGGCCAAAAGCAGCTGCGGCCCCTGCTAGGCCTAGTGCTCTCGAACGTGTCCCCAGGGCCAAGTAGGACGGTTGTCGACAGTCGCTCGCGGTGGGGTAGCCGAAGAGAACTGCCGACTCGCTGATCGGTATCGGCAATCCGGCCCTATTTGATCGACGGGCAGGGCCCACCCTTGGTTATGCTCGGTGCGTGGGGCCGGTGATGCCCCCGTGTGGGGCGGAGCGTATGAGTGATGCATAAGTGTCATTATGCATCAGTTGTGGTAGGCTCTTCCCAAGTGATGATCACGGTGTCGGCAACGAAAAAGCTAGTCCGCTCGTCCAACGCCACCGAGGAGCCGTCTCGTGGTCCCGGCCCGGTGCTCGGCGCAGCGGACGCCCGTCTCCCCGGTCTGCTCGAGGACTTCTTCGTTGCCCGCAAGCCAATCAAGGGCGAGGCATCTGTTCACTAGCTGGCTTCGACGAAATCGACCATCGTGACCCTCGCCCCGGGTGGTCCGTTATCTTCGAGCACTTGGCGGAGCCGGTGGTGGACGTAATCTGCCGCCTGCCCGGCCGAGTCGGCCGTTGAAGTTGGCCCCACACGCACCCTCACCGCCAGACCAAGACCCACTTCCTCTACCGAGGCGGTCGACCACGGGCTCAGGGCGGCGCTGATCAGTCGGGCGGCCGGCTCCACGTTCGGCTCGTGCGCCATGGTCACGCTGAACACAACGTCCCAGTACGGGCTCACCGGGAGCGGCCCGCCACGTCAGAGATGGTGACGCTGTCCGGAGACGATCCGGCATGTTCTGTGGCCCGGCGAAGCTGGTCATTCAAGGCCCGGTTCTTTAGCACTCCAACGCTGCTAAGACCGGCTGCCACCGCGATCGACGTCGGGCTCAACACAAGTCGCAATCTCCGCCGCCGGTGCGTTCCCCTCGTTGGGCGGACCGAAGGCGCCGACCGGAGATCATCGTCACGGGGGTGCGCACCAGGTGACCGCCGACGTCCCCGGACGCCCACGAGCCGGGTACGAGCGGACCCACCTCGGCCCGCCGGCCCGGACCGGTGACCTCCTCGGCCAGGCCGCGCACCAGCACGCTCCAGCTTTCACCCTCGGCCGAGCCGAGGTGGTCGACCTCGAAGGCGACCACCGCCCCGGTGCCGCCTGCTTCCAGCTTGGTCCCCGGCACCGTTAGAAACACGGTGTCCCCACTGTGCGAAGCGAAATTGACCGCCAGGACCGCCGGCAGGGCATCGGAGTTGGTCCCCACCGCCCGACCGTAGCTGTGGCCAGCAAGGCCAGGCACTCCGCCTCGTCGAGCTCCTCCATGCGGCCATGCGCGAACAAAGTGGCAACAAGTTTGCCCCGTGCGCGGTGCTCCTCCGGTAGGGCCGAAAGTCCCTAGCGGAGCGATAGGTCCAAAAACGCAGTGGGCTCGAGGGACCTCAGGAAGGCGAGGGCAGCCTCCGAACCGGCCGTGTGACCGAAAACGAGCCGCCCGCCGGGAGGCGCCGCCTGGTCCACCACGAGGGCTCTGGAGGAGGTCGGTGGCGACGCCGTTGTTGGGCCTGCTGCTTGCCGGACACGTGAGTGATGCATAATTATGCCCCGTAGCCTCCCACGGTGTGTCCCGCTCCCGTTCTCCTAAAGGGCTAACAACGCAGGTTCGTGCAGCTTCGGGGCTTTGTCAAACGCGAGCATGTCCTTAACGTAACGGTCCCGGCAACAATTGTGCGCCCCGTGTTATGCCAGTGTGAAGGTAATCGAACCAAGAGCTTTTCCGTGCCCACTCCCAGCGGATAGGTGGGCGGCGCTGGAATTTGGATGCCGCGTGATTAACGCGGCGGTGCTTATGCGGTGGCCCAGGCGATGTGCTCGTTGTAGAGTTTGCGGCCGACTAACGACCTTTCTTAGCCGTCGTCCGGGTATGGCTAATTGGCCTGGGACCGCAGACTGGCGATGAGTTCAGCGATGGAGCGTTCTCCCGGTGCTCCCGGGTCGACCTCGATCAGTTTTCGGTGGGAGGCTGCCCCTCGTACGAGTGTGACGGCAGGGCGCGGGATTTCAGGGCATCCGCGACGGCGTTTATCGCCGCGACGGTCGCTCTCCCTTGGTCGGCCGGCTCGACCCGGACCACGAGCCTTCCGTCGTATTCGCCCCGACCACTGTTCTCGACGCGCCTGGCCGGACGTAGATCTCTAGGCGCATGCCATATCATTCTGGTCGGACTTCCTCCTCCTTGCGGCCAGACCGCCACCTCCAGGGCGTCCAGGCAGATGTCAGCCGACAGCGACGTCGCCGCCCGCCCAGTCGACGACCACCCTGGCGAAGGCGTCGATGACGAAGGCCGCATAGGCAAGACTTCCCCGCCGGAGGCGGACGTAGATGAGGTCGGCTCGTCCGGGTGTGACAGCTGGTGCGTGCTGGTCCGCGGCCTAGCCGAGGAGGTCACCGACGCTTCGCAGCGGGCCGAGCTGGACCCTCTGGTGCCCAAACCTTGGCCCTTCAGCGCGGGGCTGACCACCTGGTCCGGATCCCTGCAGCGCTTGTCACCGGCCGGCGCCTTCGGGCAACCTAGTCAACCGTGATCGGTGACCTTGTCCTATACGTAGGCAGGCAGACCGGGCCAGCCAAACTGCGCCGCGAGTAGGTCATCAGGCGTTGGCGGCGGGGTCGGGACGACTTTGAGCCCGGTGCTCTGCCCTTAACAGTCCCTGGGACGAAGCGTCGTGAGCGGTTGCAACGCGGACGCGGTCAACCAGTCAGTGGCTGTCTGCCCTTGTGTCAATCGAGTCCAAAACTCCGACAACATGTCGCTACGATTAGTTGAGGGATCGAAGCAATTTGAGGAGCTGGTAACCGACTGCGGCTGGAGTGCTCACGATCCATCGCCGGGACATTTATGTTGATGTGCGCGGCGATTCCCGGCTCTTAGGCAGTGCGGGCATCCGGCGTGGCCTTACCGGATAGGCCGCCGTCGTCGGTCAGACGCGGATCACGAGTCTTGCAGTCCGCGCAGGGTCGGCGTCGCCTTGGGCGAACGGTCCGGGCGCCCGCTCCTGTCCGTCCGCCGCAGCAGCGACCTCGATCCGTGCGCCACCGTCAATGAGTAGTTGCACGACGGCGGGATGCTTCCCGAGCCGTCTTTCCCGTATTCGATTATCGACGGAGCCCAATTTGTCGTGAACACAGCGCGAACGTGGCATGTCGCCGGAATGAAGAGCCGGCTCCTCGCTGGTGCGCCGCGCGGCGCTCGAAGAGCCGAGTTAATCCAACAGTGACGCGGCGATCCGGCTCGAGAGGCCTGCCGTCGCTCCCACCACGACCAAAGTGGCGGTGTCAGACGCCCTCTTGACCGCGGCGACAGTGGGAACCCCGGGACTGGGCGGTTCGGCCCTGGTGGCGGCCGCGATGTTGACGTCCCAGGGACGACTGGCTCACGGACCGGTACTGGTGTCGCCAATGTGGCGAGTGGCGAGCCGCGGCGAGCACCTCCAACTGGCAACCTGACGGCGCTGAGTGCAGAAGCGTTACGGCGTTGGGCCGCCACCTGGAGCGCCGGGGCCCTCGCCGGAGGCCCTGCTTAAACTTCCTCTGGTGGTCGTCTCTGAAACGTCGAGCAGTATGTTGAAAGTGGCCGCGAACCCATCCCTGACGGTCCCAATGACGGGCACGATGTTCGTTGCATCGTCAGGTGCCTGAAGGACGGTGTCATTCTCGTCTGTCGTTGGGTTCTTGGCCGGAGATCTGGTGCTGTATGGGGCGGCCCGTGTCAGTACTTCATTGTTGTCGGCGTCGGAGAAGAAGATCTGGGTTGTGTACCCGGCGATCGTGGCCCCGGTGCTTGAAAGCTCCCGGACACGGACGTGGATATGTATTGCTCGACCGGCGTACCACCCCGGCCAGATCGTTTTGAAACTCACTTGGCCGGCGACCGGTTTTCGGTTGATACCGGCGTCTTCGCCTGTGACTTGGTAGCCGCGCAGGAAATCTTCCCCGCTGGTATCTCCGCCGCTCGTCCCTCCACCCGCCTGCTGAGACGTCTCGTCGGAATAGAGGCCGTGCGCGTTGGCATGCCAAATGTCGACCGCGACGCCGTTCAGCGCCTTGGAGCCGTTGCTGGCGTCGAGCACGTTGATCGTGAGCTCAAGCCCTGCACCCTTCTGTGCGGCCCCCGGCGCGGTCCTCGCTGTGGGGGTGTTCGCACGGACATCTGAACGTCGCAGCATCGTGTTGACCCAGTAAGGCCCCTCGGTAAGCTCCGGTGTCAGCTTCGCGTGGCTCGTGGCCGTGTGCGAGGTCTCCGCGGCAGCGGCACTCGCCAACCATTCAGGCCACGTAACAAAGGCGACACCTGCTGCGCCAGCTAGCCGGATCGCCTGTCGTCGCGTGATTTGCTGTCCATTTTTCATGTCGGTGTTACGGTCCTTATGTTTGGTTGACTAGCGTGTCGGCTGCTGGACCTGACTTCGGTCCTGGGGGTGGCCTCGCCGGGCCAGCGTCGTGGGTGCTGGCCGGGGATTCGGAGTGCAAGCCGGCGTTCTGGGCCGCCTGGGGCCTGATCTCAGCATCGGACCGCAACCAGCTGGACCCGCCGCACCCAGATAGCCGCGCTGGCCGGGGAGTTCACCATTCCATCCCGGCGATGGCAGGGCCCGGGTAGCGCTTATCGGGAGAGCTTCAACCGGAAGTGCTGCCGCTGGAACTGGAGGAGCCGGACGAACCCCCCATGTTCGGGCACGGGTGCGTTGTAGTGCTCGTCGAGGCGCTGGAGGAGGGGACAGTGGTTGTCGGGTGGTTGGTCGTTGCCGCACTCGCCACGGCGAAGCCGATGCCCATGCTGAGGCCGAAGGCGCCGCCTGCCAAGGCGAGGGTAGTGAGCGGTCTCCTAAGTTTCATATTGGTTGCCCTTTCTTGGTGTGTATCGCGAGACAACCCGACCACGCCAACCTTGGAGTTTGCTCAGACCGAGGTGGGAGATTGCCGGGCACCGCGCCCGGGCTAACGAGGTCGCCTCTGATACCAGGACCGGTACGAGATTTGGCGCTAGGGACGCCGCAGCCACGACGTGCTCGTTGGTCTTCGGGCAGCCGGTGGGGCTGGTGGCTATGGCCACCGGAGGTGCCGGTGGAGTTCCTCCGCCCATGAGCAGGCCGTTGCGTACGGTCGTTTCCTGGGGGAGCCGGCCAGAGAGCAGCTGGAGCGGTTCTTCTCGCTGGACGAAGCGGACCTGGCTCGGATCGGGCGACACCACCGTCGGAACGCCACCGCGTTGGGCTACGCCGTTCAGTCGGGGACCGTCCGCTTATCGGGCACTCCATGTCGAGCGTGGGCGACTCTGACCGGGCGTCGAACGGGCGTTCTGGAGGCCGTACTCCCGAACGTGACCCCGGGGGCAAGGTAGGAGCCGGTCAGATAGGGAAGCGGGTGATGGCTCGTCGTAGGTCTTTTGTGCGTCGGCGAGGGCCAAGCGGCTATAAATCTCGAGGCCACCGACACCGGCGGCGACCCCGCCGACGCGCTAGCCCGGCTCGTTGCCTCGGCCTCGCGGCTCGTCCACCAGTTCCGCAACATCCTGCTGGCCGCACAGCGGGAACTCCCGCCGAGCGCATCCGCGGCGTCCACGACGCGAGCCTGCGCCGGGTGCGGTCCGTCATCGGGCGAGGACAAGGCGCCGGGACCTTCCGCAGCGACCTGCCGAAACCACCGGCAACGAGCAAGCATGCCGGTCGGCCCGGGCGCGATCAGTCAGAGAAAAATGGCCAACGTTCGCCCACGAGTTGGCTCGGGTCACCACAAGAGCCTGCCCGAGCAGGACGGCTGGTCTTGCTGCCTCCGCTAAGCCCCTGCAGAGCCTGACAGGCGCACGTCGCGGAAACGGTGGTAGCCCCACGCCGGGCCGGCACCGCCAAGATTGCCCACTACGTTGCCGTTCACGAGGGACCGGGCGTGGCTCTTCCCGGCAAGGCTCGTGACCTGGAGCCAGGTGGCCCCGCCTCCTTGTTTTCAGCTCGCCGAATAGAGATCGTCGAGGCCGAAACCGATGGCGATCCCGAACAGCGCGGTCATGATCGGCAGGCCCATGGCCACCACCGAGCCGAAGGCGATCAGCACGATCAACATGGCGACGAGGACCCCGGCTGCCTCGCTCGGCCGGGGGGGGCGGTGATGACATTGCAGATCGGCCCTAAGGTTCGGGTAAGGCGAGCAGGCCGCTATAGGCCGCCGCGGCTACCGATATCCAGCCACCGGGACGCAAATTGTGGAGCCCCAATTCCTTTCGAAAAGATCCGGCGACCTGGGCACTAAAAAGTCCTACGTCGAGAAACCACGAATTCTTCTCCCCCCGTACCTAACTAACATTGTGGGCCTGCGGCGGGACCGTACAAGGCGTCGCTATGGGGGGCACAAGAGGCCGCGCCAAAAGAGCTTTTTCAAGCGTGCAGCTCTCATCGCCCTCCTCCTGGTGGTGCTGCTGTTTGGCCTCGCCGCCGGGGCGCAGCTGCGGCGTGCGCTCCCGCCCGTCCGGGAACCCCGCTCCGGACGAAGCCCCGCAACCCTCGCCCGGCAACTATTTGCACCCAATAGCGACGTCCCGAGAGGGACATTGCCTTTTGGGCTGGCCGAGTTAGGTTCATAGTGGGCCCGCAGTGGTCCCGCGAGAACGCGACGGGGACCCAACGAGCGTCGGGTAACCATGAGCGCCGGCGCCAGCGACGTTCTTTGCCGCAACGGTGGCCAGCCCAGACGCGGTCGGTCGTTACAGGGAGTTGAAACTCGCTGTAATGCTAAAGAAACCGCCACCGACACTTGGGACCAGGCGGTCGGCTGGCTAGCGCTGCTGGAGCTGTCCCAGCTCGACGAACCTTCGCCTCCTCGAGGCGCTCATTTACCCGGTTACGGGCAGCCAGCCACTCCAGCCAGGCTTCGAAATAGCCCATTTGGTCGTCCGCCAGCTCGTCCACCAGGGCCACGCGCCACGCAGCAGCGCCGAACGGGTCGTCCGGAACATAGGGTTCCGGGTGTGACATTGGGGTTCCTCCTGTCGTAGCTGGGTATCGTGCGGGCCCCCGAAGGACCCCCAAGGGCCCCGCATTTACCTATTGTCAGCGAGTACCGTTCGCACGTCAAGGTGCAGCTTCGAGGTCACTTCCGCCCGGGCCCGCCTGCTCATACCGTCGACGGCAGCCACGAGGCGCCCGCCCCTGCCTGGACGGGAGAGGCCTGGGCCTGGGCAGCGATGAGGGCCCGTTGGCCGCCGAGTACGAGCGCTTGTACCTCGTCGGCCCGCTGAGGGCTCTCTCCAAGTTCTTGCCAGATGGCTTCGCCTGGCCAGTGCGCCACCGGTCCAGCCCGGACGACCCCTCTCCTTCGGGGACCCCTAGGATCTGGTCGAGGGCGACGCGTTGACCCTCGCTCAACAGGCCCCAGGGCGGTCCCGGCCGCTCAACGGCGGTGTAGAGAGACCGCCCGGCGTTGGAGGAGCGGTCTCTCGCCATGTCAGCAGCTAACGGGTCGTAGGCGAGCCACCTTGTCTCAAGCCGGCGGCGCACATGGGTACAGTCAGAGTGCCGTTCCCTAACGCGCGGCGGGATTTCCGGCCTGGCACAAGGATATCCTGCGCTCGGCTCACCCGGCACAGCAGTGCTTGGAACGTCCCAACCTGGCGCCGAACCGGAATGCCGAAGGGGATCGAGTCGTTCACGGCGGCGGCACGGGTCACCCACTCTGCGCCGAGGCGCCAACCCGCAGGCGATCTCCGCCTGGACCCACCAGCTGGACCCAGCGACCCCAAGGCTGTCCCACGATCTCGACATTGAACTCCACAGCGCATGGGACGTTGGGGCCTGCTTCGACGAGGCCCACCTATGAGCCCACACGCCTGCGGCGCGGGTTGAGACAGTCCCGGATTTGCCAGGTCGCCTAGTGCTTCAGCGGGGCGAGCGAGTTCCCCCGGCCGATAGAACTGCAGCTGTCGGCGACAGGCCGGCCCTACAGCCGCTCGCTGAGGAAGGCCATGGGCCCAATTTCGCGCACCCGCCAATAGATGAGCCCGTCCGGTACCGCATCGCCAGTGTGCTGCGAGAAGAAGATCGGGGCCTCACCCTTGCGTGAGATAGAGACGAAAAGCCGGAAAGCCGGGTTCAAACCGGTGCTCCCACTCTTGGTCGTAACCCGATCGTCGGTACCAGGCGACCGGTAACAGGGCCGCGTCGGCGGTCCTCAAGACTGGTATTGCCTCTTCCACCCAACCAGAATGCCTGATCGACGCGCCTGGCGTTCAGCCTCGTGGTCGGCCAGAAGCAATGCAGAACAGACAGGACGCGTGCGAGGTCCGCACGATTTACAGCGGCAATCTGCACGTCATGTGCACCAGCAGGAAGCTAAGATCATTGTTGCTTCCGCCGGTCGAGAAACCCAGGTGACTTTGGCCAAAAGAGAACACCGGGAAGCACTACCGGCGGAAGCCCCACCAGAGTATAGCCGCTCGGTGGCGGGTCAAGCACGCTATGTCGTATTACGCGCCTAGTCAGGGATGGGCCGTATGCCGACACCGGCCCCGCCAGTGGGCCTCGGTCTAAAGCAACTGGAAGCCATGGGCTGCGGCGCTTCCGGCGCGCTGACGGGCCTGCCTTATGACACCATCGAACAACCGGCCCGCCGACGCAGAGGGGTCATTATCCCGAACCCCGCGAAATTGCACCCTGTACGGGCTGATAATGCCGTCGGGTAAGGCGCACTCCCCCCACCCGGCGGCTCGCCACGGGAAGGAACGTTCAAACCATCGCGGCGATCTTTCGGGTACCCGTCTCTTGCAGGCACAGACCACTTCCTAATTTGAATCAGCTCTTTAGGTTGCCGCACTCTTCCGCAGACTAAGCCGACGCCTGGCACGTCGGCGCCGCCGGCGTTTTTTTGTCTCATACAGCTGTCGGCTCATACAGATTGCGCCAAGGCCGGCCGAAGATGGAATTGGGCCTCGTCGGACAACACGTCAGTAGGGCGAAAGTGAGGTCCAGCGCCAGCGCCGCCGGCAATCCGGCTCAGGACCTGCAGGTGGGAGACGGGATGGTTCAAGGCGGGGTCACCAAGGACCGGAAACCAAAGGCGACGCCTACCTCGTCTTCGCCACCATCGTGCTGGCTGTAATGCTCGCCCCAGACGTCTACCTGGGTGTTACCGGCAGACCTTGGTGGGGACATAGGGGCATGAACCGGCGGGGTTAGTTGGGGACGGACTTGGCGGCTGAGCCCCACTGGCGGGTGGGCTGGACGGCGGGTGGTGGGGCTGGAGAGGATGGGGCCGACCTTGTGTTGGACGCGACAGGGCCCCGCCGCTTTGGAGTTGGTCGCTCATCGGAGGGGGCCCAGAAGGGCTGTTAGCCAATGGCCATCGTATGGCCGACGGCGGTTGGCGTCGAGCAGTACGCGGCGGCCGGGCGCAACATCGATGTCCCACGCTTGGGGTGCCCGGGCTGTAAGGAGCCGATGAGCTACTGGGGCTGGTACCAGCGCGACTTGAGGGTGGGCCGCTCGCAGGCACTGTTGGTGCGCAGGCAACGCTGCAGACCTTGCGCGACCAGCCACGCGGTGCTGCCGAGCTTCATGGCGCATGGGCGCCTGGACGCCATCGGTGTCATCGGGCCGGCGCTGGAGGCGATGGTGGGTGGCCACACCCGCCGGGCCGCCGGCACCCTGGGCCTGCCTTATACGACGGTGCGGGACTGGCGCCGGCGTTTTGTCGCCCGGGCCGAGATGTTGGCTGTCGGCTTTGCCCGGGCGTGTGTGGCGCTCGGCGCGCCGGCGCCCCGGCTGAGCGGGGAGCCCCCGGCGGTGGCGCTCGGGGCGCTGAGCTCGGCATGGCGGGCGGCGCGGCGGCGCTTTGGCCCGGGCGTGGGCCGTCTATGGCGCTTCGCCAACGGGCTGGTCGGCGGGCACCTGCTCACCACCAACATACATCCACCCTGGTCAACGGCATGAAAGTGGCGTTGGATGCCTATTGGGCGTGCCGAGGGCCGGCAACGCTGCCAATAAAGGAGGCAATTTGTGGCCAACGAGCACCACGACAAGGCTGAAGAGCTGGCGTTGTTCCGCTACCGCGTGATCTCAGAAGCGGCGGGCCCCCGGCTGAGCCCGGCGGAGCGGGGCCGGCTGGCGAGGGAGCTGGCGGCGCGCACCTGGGTCACCCCAGAAGGCACCGAACGCCAGATAAGCCGCACCAGCATTGACCGCTGGCTCGCCGCTTACACCAAAGACGGCCTGGCCGGGCTCGCCCCGGTGCCCCGCTCCGACCGGGGCCAGCCCCGCGCGGCGCGCCAGTGGCTGGACGAAGCAGCCAGGCTGCGCCGGTCCGTGCCGGCGCGCTCGTCGGCCCAGATCGTTGACATAATCGGGCGGGCGCACGGGGTGTGGCTCTCCGAGCGCACCGTTCGCCAGCACCTGCACCGCCTGGGCCTGTCCCGCCGGGCACTATCGGCTGCCCCGGCCCGTGCGTTCGGCCGCTTCGAGGCGGCCCGGCCCAACGAGATCTGGATAGGAGACGTCCTGCACGGGCCTTTCGTCCCCCACCCGCGCGCCCCGGCTCCAAGCGGGCCAAGCTCTTTTTGCTCGTCGACGACTACAGCCGCTTGTTGGTGCACGGGCGCTGGGTGACCGAGGAGAACACCCGCGCCGGCCAAGACGTGCTGCGCTCGGCCATTTCTCGCCGGGGCCGGCCAGAAATTTTATATGTTGATAACGGCGCTCCTTATGCGAACCACCAGCTGTCCCGGGCCTGCGCCGTGCTCGGCATTGCTCTGGTGCATTCCAAGCCTTACGCGCCCCAGGGCCGGGGAAAGCAGGAAAGGCTCAACTCCTATATACGTTCTTCATTTATAGCCGAAGTGGAGGCCCGGGGCACCGCTAGTTTCGCCGAGCTGAACGACCTGTTCATGGCCTGGGCCGAGCAGGTGGCCAACGCCCGGGTCCACGCCGAGACCGAACAGGCACCCGCGAAGAGGTTCTTGGAAGGCTTTACGCCGGTTATCCCTTCCCCGTCTGAGCTCTCCGAGGCCTTCCGCTGGAGCCTCACCCGCCGCGTCACCAAGACGGCGACGGTGTCGCTGTTCGCCAACCGTTACCAGGTGGGCCCCGAGCTCATCGGCCGGACGGTGGAGCTACGCTTCGACCCCGAAGACTTGGCCAAAGTCGACGTCTATGACAATGGCGTAGCGGCCGGGGTGGCCGTCGCGTTCGTGATCGGCCGCCACGTGCACCCGGCCGTTCCCCAGGCTGCCCCCGAGCCTGCGCCCGAGGGGCCCGGGGTGGACTACCTGGGCCTGGTGGCCGCCGCTCACGCCGAGGCGTTGGGCGAGGGCTCCATCTCCTACAGGTCCCTGCCCGGCATGGAGGCCTGGGGCCACGAGGGTGAGGCGGCACTGTGATGGCCGGCGTCGACGTCTGGGCTTCCCACTTCGGCTTGGCCCGCACCCCGTTCACCAAGTCGGTGCCGGCCGACAAGCTGTTCGAGCGGGCGGCGCATGCCGAAGCGGTGGCCCGTGTCCATTACTGCATCAACCAGTCCGCCCTCGGCGTCGTGGTGGGCGACACGGGGGCGGGCAAGACCGTGGCCGTCAGAGCGGCCGTGGCCGGCTTGGACAGGACAAAATATACGGTCATCTACCTGGCCAATCCCTCTGGGGGCTGCCGGGGGCTCTACGTCGCCATCGCCACCGCTTTGGGGGCAACGCCTCGGTTCCACAAGGCCGAAGCCATAAACCAGGCTGCCGCCCTGCTCGGGGCCGAGGAGCACGAGCGTCACCGTCGGGTCCTTTTGATAATCGACGAGGCACACCTACTTTCCCCCGAACAACTGGAGGAAGTCCGCCTGCTCTCAAACGCCGAACTTGACTCGGCGTCGCCCTTCGCCGGTGTCCTGCTCGGCCAACCCACTTTGGCCTCTCGCCTACGCCAGGGGATATTCGCTGCCTTAGACCAGCGCATCAGCGTCCGCTACAGCCTTGGCGGCATGGACCTGGGCGAGTCGGTCGCCTACTTACGCCACCACCTGGCCCTAGCCGGGCGGGCCGACCCCCTCATTGCCGACGACGCCGCCGCTCGCTTGCACCGTTATGCCAACGGGCTGCCCCGGGCGCTCAACAACGCTGCCACCGCTGCGTTGATGGCCGCCGCCGCGGAGGGCAAGGGCTTGGTCGACGACACCTGTGCCAAAAAGGCGATAGCCGAACTGACCCGCACCTGAGCACTGTCATCACCTACGGCGCCGGCTCCCGGGTCTTTCGGGGCCGGCGCTGTTGCGCGTCACCGCTCAGTCATGCCCGACCGTGCTCACCCAAAGTTGCCGGACCGTTGCCATCTAATTTTGCCGGCAACACTGGGGTGGTGGTGTACTTCCGTTTACGCCTTCATGTTCGTCGGGGTCCCAGGTAGAGCCATTGCTGCCAAGCATGCTCGGCAAAGAAAGGGAGCCGGTCCATCGATGCGGCCGGAGGGTTGATGGTGGTTGGGATAAGCCGCCTGGGCAGCCACGACGCGCGGTGGCGCCGCTTCGGTCGGAGGCTATATTGCCTCCCCGCAGCGGGGGTCGCCGGTGACGACGAGCGGTTTTGCAGAGGGACCCGTAGGGCTCAGCTATGTTCGCCCGTTTTCGGCTTGGGCTGAGCCAGTTCCGGCTCGCTAAAGCCGGCCGGACGACGGACCTCAGACCGAAAACGGTGCCGCTCAATGTTGTTGCAAATTGTCCAACGTACGCTCGGTTTTCAGCCGTTCGCCGTCCCCCCGGTCCCTCTATTTCGGTTCGTTGAGCGCGCCATCGCCCATTGGCTCGGAGCCCGCATTGCCCTCGTCATTGGGGCCATGAGCGTGCTCCGCAATTGGCCAGGCAGCGGACGCCTCAGCGCCGGCGGAGCGACGGCACGTCCTCTCCGGCGGCGTCCGACTCCACATCGTAAAACCGAGAATGGCTGACGTCCCGACCTTCATCTCAGGAGCGAGCCGTTAGGCTGCCACCTGCCGAGCAGATACGCCGGCCAAGCGGCCATTGCGCCAAAAGAGCCTGACCTCCAAACCGCAGGGGCCGCCTAGAGAAAATAATTCCCAAGTCAACCTTCACAACTAAATAATGAGCGGCAACCCACTACCACGACGGGTCAAAACACAAAATCGTAGTTGTCTATCTGACGTTCTGACGAAAGGACTTATAAAATTAGAAATTGAAGTTGGTGAGTGGTTTCTATTACACGACCCGACCGGGCTCGGCCCGCCGCTGTCTCTCCAGAGCTAGCGGGCATGCCGTACTCGCTCGCGCTGGTCACTCCAGCCGCGGATGATCGGTTCAGGCACTTATCGTGCTGAGCGCCGGGCCATTGATGGAGCGAAAGGGCCTTCCCCCCGTTGGACGCTAACGACGTCGGCCGAATCTTTCACGCCAGGCATCCCAGAGAGGTCTATCGAATATATATTCGAACCACGTCGCCGAAAACCCGAAGCGTGAACCCTCTGCACTCTCCGCGTGGGTAGAACGACTGTCGGTGGCCCTTCCCCGGGTTCTACCCGAGCCGCTTGGGCCTGGACCACTGCCGAGCACCCGCTCGTCTGAACATTAGCCAGCCTTCAGACCACCGGGCCTCCCCGCCCCGGACCAGGGGTAGCCGGCGCCTAGGGGTGCAACTCGATTGTGGCAGATGCGGAGGCCTGCGGTCTTCGGCGTTACACGAGGTGTGACTAGCGACCTCGTAGGGCCGACCCGGACATCTGTCCGGTACGACACGGACCAATGCCTTCATCTGGTCGTTCGTCCCGCCGAGGGGCTACAGAGAACCGACCCGACGCAGCGGCCGACAAGGAGCAGGCCGAATTGGCGGCTCAGGTCGGCGAGCGGACTCTACGCCGGACAGCAGGGATGAGGCTGACCGACATTGAGCGAATGTCTGAGGAAGAGTTCAAGGGGTTGGTGCTCGCCGCCTACGAACGGGTGAGCGGTGGATATCGGTGCCTCGCCTCGGCCGCCTCGCCCAATTGTACAATCTTCGTGGACGCTTGCAGGAGGCCCGCCTCGGAGCTGGTGGTGACTCACGGAGTGTGGCCGGACGGCGGTGAATAGTGCACGGCGGCTCTCCTTTCGAGCTCCCGCAAGTGCCGTACCCACCAGGCCGCCGCCTGGGGCCTCCCGCTGAAGTCCTCCAGGGCGTATTGCGCTCTCGCCTGCTCAAGGGCAGATTGCGCTCTAGAGTGCGGGTCGAGCTCCTGTAGCCTGGCCTCTCGCTCGGCCAGGGCACGCGTGAGCTGGGCAAGCGCAGCGCCACGGCCTAGTACAAAGCGCAGGGACCTTTCCCTGGCCTCGGGCGTCAGGTCCTCACGGTCCCACCAGTTGGGCGCCCGGGCCCAGCGCAGCAGTCGTTCTCTGTAACCAGGCGTTAGGTCACAGTCCCGCCACGTCAGGCCATGGTCCCCCCACCACCAGGGTGCCCGGTCCAGCAGTCGTTCCCTTTCGTCCGGCGTCAGGGCATGGGTCGGCTCGGGGGAGCCGGGTTGGCCCCGGTCACCCGGTCCGGTCGGCGTGGTCACGACACGACTATCCCAGCGACCTCCCGTCCAGTCAATGGCCGCAGAGCTGCGCCAGCGTCGGGTTTGGGCCGGCTCCGAGCTTGTCCACAGCGCGGCCAGGGTAAGGTTCGGGTGTGAACGGCGGCGAACTACCTGAGCTTCGATGTGCCGACTTGTCCAGGGCCAGGCACCGCAGCCAGTTCGCGGTGGCCGAGACAACCGGCAATGTGGTGCGGGTTCTCTGCCTCACCGACGACCAAGACACCGCAACTGAAATGGCCCAGGAGCTGCGCTGCCGTGGCGTCCGCGCTGGGGCGTACCGGGCTGGAAAGTAATTCGACCACCGCTTGCCCGATCACTGGGCGAATTTGCATGCCGGCGGTCCGGAGTCCAAAAAGGACCCGTCAGCGAAGCCCTCACGAAGGGCCACCGACAGTTACTCTAGCCACTCGGAGAGTGCAAACAAAACGAACTGGTTTGGCGGTCGGTCGAACGTATGTACGAGAGGAGCCTACTTCCGGGCAGCCTGCACTGACGTGGATGACTACGCAGGAGCCGTGAGCGTTGAACGCGGACGTTGCTTTCGGCTCGTCCGTGACGACGACGGAAAACCCGAGAACTGTCCCGAGCCCATAACCGGCACCGGCTGACTACAGGTCGGGGACGACTGGCACGAAGTCGACTGCTGCGGCCAGCACTCAGCACAGCTCAGGAAGCGTGAGTCGCTGCGGCGTAAGTGAAAGGCCACGTACTCCCCCACAGTTGCCACAGGCCTTTGCCTCCACTATGGCGCCGGCCCAGGTGGGCCTGTCACGCTGGGCGCAGGGTCGACCGTGCGGCGAGGTGCCAGTTCGAGCCGGTCCTTCTCCGCACGGTCTCCCTCCCGTCGCGCGAGTTTCCCCCAACGGGCTCTCCGATGACCTACCCGGTGAGAGCATGGACAAGGGCCGCTATGTATAAGGCCATGGCAGCCACCGCAGACCACGAGGGACTTGCGGCGGCGTTTAGCCATGGCTTGTGCCCATAGGGGTTGTAATTGGCCAGCTTCACGTAGGACATCCAGCACCACTTCGGCGTTCTGTGTTACGCATACCTGGTGTCCGAATATCCAGTCATCTGGCCCCCTTTGGCCCTGTGGACGGCTCTCCCGTCGTCCCTGGTCGGGCGTGACTCCGACGGCTACTACGGGGCCTCCGTCGCCCATAGGACTCGCGTCCCGTAGGCGATCCCACGTTCGTCCCTGTTGCACGTCATAGCATGACGTAGGCGTCCCACTCATCTCCTTGAATGCCCTCGTTGGGCATCGCTCCTGGCTCCGGAGGTTGCGACCACCTCGCAGCTGTATGTCGCAGAGCCGGCACCGTTTTCAGGCGTCTTTCCGGCGGGTGTGAGCACTTCACCTTCTGGAGATTGGGATTTAGGCAATCCAGCTTTCGCTATGTCATGCGGGTCCCCCACAGCGTCGCCCCAGACGCCTGGGCGCGGCCTGTGGTTTCCTGACATGCTCTCGTCCCCTTTCCCTTTCGGGTCCAGGTCAGTCATCAGACCCAAGAACATTCCTCCGAGTTCGTCCCGGCTACGCCGGGGATGCAACAGGGCGCCTCGTGGCGCAGTACGAAGCGCTCCTTCATGACATCAGAAGGACTAGAGGCATCATTTGGTCCCAACGCATCGGAGTAAGCGACTGCTACGACCCCATGTTGCGGTGGCCGGTCCCTGGGCCGCCTCGATACCAGACAGCTACAGTCCCGACCGGCTGGCGGACATTCCTGTCTTTCGCAAATTTCGCCAATTTCCGGGTTTTGCCAGTCAGACAGTTTCGACAAGTCGGGACATAACGGACATTCTCGAAGCAGTGCACGCGTGGCACGGGTCGACCTTCTCTGAAATTTTTCAAGCGAAGGCTCAGTAAAATCCCGGGTGCCGGACAGGCCCTTACTGCCGGCCGGGCAGTTGTACACTGCAAACTTCATGGCTAATTTTGGGCTATGCCGTTCTTCAGGTCAGCCCATTCCATACCAATCCGTACGGTGGTAACCGCTGGCCTCCTCGTGGGCGCGCTCAGCGGCCCAGCCTTTGCTGCCGGCTCCGGCTATGGCGTCGTCCCTCCCGGACCAACACACCCACCCGGCTTCAGCGGGGTGGTCTCCGCGAAGACCTTCGGCAAGGCTGGAGGGCACTTCGATGTTCACTACTTCCGCGTC
The DNA here is from genome assembly GCA_963749305.1 of uncultured Acidimicrobiaceae bacterium. Lineage (GTDB taxonomy): Bacteria > Actinomycetota > Acidimicrobiia > Acidimicrobiales > Palsa-688 > Fen-671. The sequence goes on along the minus strand of CAVVMN010000002.1, from coordinate 44,200 downwards.
GCCCTGCTCGACCTCCTAGTGCCGAAGGACCACTTCATCCGCCCGCTCGAAGTCGTCTTCACCCCAGGCCACGCGCCCACAGTGAGCAAGTACTTGTCGGGCAGCGTACGTGGGTACACCTCGGTCCTGTCGTTCGGGCTCGCGTTCCAGTTCCAGAGCACCGAGGTGCTCCTCGGCCGGCCGATCCTCCTGACGATCACCGACCCCGAGATGAAAAAGGGCGACATCCTGACCGAGTACGTTGACGGCCACTTCGTGAAAGTGGCGACTGTCACTAGCAATGGGACCCTGGCCCTGCATGTCCGCGGTGGCGAGGAGTACGCCATCGTCGGCCCTCCCCCGAAGACGTGACAGTCGGGCGTCGTTTCGGGCGAGGTGGCTGAGGGGCATGCAGGCGAGATTCCGGCGTACTGGCACTGGGCTGCGTGACAGCCTTGAGCGTCACGCTCCTTGCCGGCTGTGGTACTAGTGCCCACAAAGCGACTTTGAAAAGCGCGGACAAGAGGCCGGCGACCACGGTCGTGATGTCGATGGGCGTGCCGGCCGGGCTGGCGGACGCGGGTACCCCACAGCCCAACGGAACCATGTGGGTCCTCGTCAAGAAGGCCACGGCGGCCAACATCCAGTTGCTCGACCTCTCCACCCACCACGTCGAAGGCGTCGTCCCTGTCAGCGCGAGCGCCTCTGCCATCACAGAGCTGTCAACCGGGACGGTGGCCCTCGGGACCGCCACAGCCGGTACGGGGAGTGTCGAGCTCCGCAACGGCACAACCGGCGCCCTCGAAAGCATCGTCCCCGTCAGCGGGCCGGTCAGAGGGTTGGCACCGGGTAGCAACGGTACGAGCCTCTACGTCCTCGAGGGTACGGCGGCGGTCGAGACCGTGACCATCCTCGATAGCCAGACCGGTAAAATCGTGGGAGAGGTCCCCGTGGGCTCCGGGACCGTCGCAGTCGTCCCCTCGCCTGACGCCTCCCAGGTCTACGCCGTCCAGACAAACGGGCTCGTCTTGGACGCCGCCACCGCGGGCTCGGCGGTCACCGCTCGCTTCAGCGTCTCCGGTGGCTCCGTGCTCGACGCAACCATGTCCCCCGATGGCAGCGCCCTGTACGTCTTGAAAGGCCTCGGCCCCGTACGCAACGTGAGCGTGGTCAACACCGGCACTGAGCGTGTGCTCCAGGTCCTCCCGGCGCCGGCGAACACCGTGGCTGTCCAGGTTTCGCCCGACGGGACCCTGCTCTATGAAGCCGTCGGCGCCTCCACGTATGGCAACGTCCAGGCCATCTCTCTTACCCATTAAGCGCCCGGTCCGGCCGTAGCTGCTGATAGGCGCAACCAGACGATGCTGGTCACCAAGCCTCCGTCCCCGGCGCTACAACCGCCAACGCCGGGAACCGACGGCCAGGTCCCTGCAAAATGGGGGCAACGCATTTCCTGGTCGCAGCGCTCGTGGTGGACGGCCGCTGGCCTCACACTTCTCGTGTGGGCGTCGAGCCTCGTCGGCTACGTCAGCGCCTACCCTGGCGTAACTCTCGCCGTAGTGGTCGTCGGGGCGTGGGGCCTGGCGACGATCCTGGTGGCATGGACCTCAGCGGGGTCGAGCAGGTGGTTCGGCGTGCTGCCCTGGGCCACTCTCGCATTGACCATCGCGGCATTTGCGGCCTGGTCGGTCCTCCAAGTGCTGCAGGCCCCCGGTTACGGCACCGACGAGATCGCCTTCGACCAGTACGCGGCCCAGCTTCTCGTCCATGGTGTCGACCCCTACACGCGCTCGATGGCCCCGGCTTTCGCTCTGTTCCACGTCCAGCCCGACGGCTATACGTTCCGCCTCAACGGTGCGCCGGTCACCTCCCTCTCCTACCCCGCCCTTTCGTTCCTGCCGTACGCGCCGTTCCTTGCCGCTGGGCTCTCGGCCCAAGTGGCGGTCGGGCTCAACGTCGTAGCCTGGGCCGCCGCCGCCGTCGTCCTGTTTTGCCTGCTGCCTCGGCACCTCCGCCCCATGGCCATCGTCGTCACGAGCCTGAGCGTCTACATCGGCTACGCCGTCGGGGGAGTCACGGTCGCGCTGTTTGCACCGCTGCTGGCTGGCGCCGCCTACCAGTGGCACAGGGTAGACCTCACTGGCTGGCGCCGCTGGCGGAGCCCGGTCCTGCTGGGGCTCGCTTTGTCGGTCAACCAGGTCCCTTGGTTTGTGCTGCCATTTGTGCTCGTGGGCGTGACGATCGAAGGTACGCGCACGGGCGGCCGTCGCCTAGGCAGGCACGCTCTCTCGGCGTACCTGGGGGGTGTGTTCGTCGCCTTCCTCTTGCCGAACGTCCCGTTTATAGCCTGGGACCCGACCGCCTGGCTGAAAGGGATAGTGGTGCCGTTGCTGACGCCTACGGTCGCCGCCGGCCAGGGCCTCGTGGCGCTCAGCTTGTACTTGCACATCGGCGGGGGCTCCCTTGAGCTGTACACCGTCCTTGCTGTCGTCGCGCTCTTGGCGCTCGTCGTCGCTTATGCAGCGACATACCCGCGGCTGCGCCCGGCTGCATTCCTTTTGCCTGCTGTGGCCCTCTTACTCACGACGCGAAGTTACGGGAGCTATGCGTTGGGCCTGGCTCCCGCTGCCCTGGTGGCCGCCGTCACAGGAGCTGTCCGGCGCCCCGTGCAGGTCAGCCGGCCCCAGCGGCGTGTAACGCTGGCAGCGGTTGCGCTGGTGGCACCACTAGCGGCTCTGGCCCTCGCCTGGCCGAGCCCGCTCAGCATCAGCATCCTCGGGGTGCGGACGACGGGCCAGCTGGCAACTGTTGAGCAGGTGACGGTGCGGGTCCACAATCGCACCGGCGGCTCTATAAGCCCACGCTTCACCTTGAACGATGGTGACGCGGTAACGTCCTTCTGGCTCGCAAGTGGTCCTGCGGCGCTCGGCCCCGGCCAGACCGCTACGTACATTTTGCTGTCGCCTAACTTCTTTGCCCAACCGCCAATCACGGGAGGCTTCCAGGTCGTCGCGTTCACCACCTCGCCGGCCGCAATAAGCCACAGCGGGTCGTACTTACCGACGACTTATCATTTGTCGCTCAGCCCAGATGCCGTAAACCGCATCGTCCCGATCGGAGAGGACGTCACCGTTCGCGCCGAACTCCTCAATAGTTTCGACCAGCCAGTGCACGAAACCGGCGTACCTGTATACATGGGCCAGATCATTTATTCACAAAGCGGGCTGGAGTACGGCGAGGCCATAGTCAACGGCTCGCAGCAGGGCCAGACTCCAGTCACCGCTCTCACCAACGCCGACGGGGTGGCCACCTTCACAATCCAGGGCACCCTGGCCAGCCCTGACCCTGTCTACTTCGAAGCCAACCTTGTAAACGACACACGCTTCTACCCTTACGGCTATTCCGAGATCGTCCCAATCCGCTTCGGGAGCTGAGCCGGACTTGCGACAGGCACGATGAGCCACGCTACAACGACACTACAGGAGCCCGAGGCTGGCACAGAGAGACCCGTACCCCCGCACGCAAGGCCAGCTTCACCCATTCCCCCCCGTCTCTCGAGGTGGCTCAAACGTACCCTCTGGCCAGCTTCACCCATCGACCGGGTCCTCACCATAGGTCGTGCCCTGATTGTCTGCCAGCTGGGCTGGCTCATGGCGTTCAGCACGATTCTGTGGGACCGTGATGCCTTAACCAACGATTTTGCGACCTACAACCAGGCTCGATGGCTGCTCGCCCACGGGTTCTTTAGCCCGTTTGACACGACGTTTAACAATGGCACTCCCTATTGGCGCAACCACGGCGAAGCGCTCATGTGGCCCCTCGCCCAGCTCACCCGTCTGCCCCCTCATGGCCTGTTATTGTTGTATATACAAGATTTTGCCGTTGCTGGGATGGGTTGGGTAGCGGCGACATGGGCAGCCGAAATCGCTCACAGATACAACTGGTCGGAGCGAGTTGGAGCCGCGGTGACAAGCGTCGTGATCGGGCTTATCCTGCTCAACCCGTGGATCTACTTTGCGGCCGCTTGGGACTTTCACACGGAGTTGCTGGGTGCCTGCTTTGCCCTCCTCGCCGCATACAACTTGAGCCGCGGCAGAACAGGCCGGGCCTGGATCTGGGCACTGCTCGGACTGACTGCTGGCGCCGTGGCATGCCTTTTTATCTTTGCCGTTGGACTGGGCGGTCTCTTAGCTGGGACGCGGCGGACTGTCGCAGCCTCGATAGCTGCAGCGGCCTTAGCGTGGATTTTGGCCCTGACGTTCCTGCATGGCAATGAAGGGTCTCCGCTCGCAGGGGCGTACGGCTACCTAGCTGGACCCGGTTCGGGCTTGACGATCGCTCAGATTGCTCAAGGCGCACTTACTCATCCCGGTCGAGCGCTCGCGGCGCTCTGGTCCAAACACGTGGATCTGTGGGCAAATCTTGGACCGAGCGGGCTCATCGGTGTAGCGAGCCCTTGGGGTTTGACTATGGCTCTTTTGGACCTGGCCCCGTCCCTCCTCTTCCGAGGCACGCTGTTTGCTGCGCCTAGCTTCCAAAACATCGCTGCTTATGCCTTTGTCACCATTGGCACCATGTACGTTCTGGCCCGTCTAGCGGCTCACCCCCGGGTTGTACTGGCCATGACGGGCGCCATCTGTGCCATATCTATTGGGTGGGCCTCAGTATGGTTGCCGAGGTACCCATCGCACTGGCTGACGGTGACACCATCGGGGGGACGTGCCGTCTCCTCGGTGCTTCGCAATATACCGAGTAGCGCACAAGTCGTAGTCTCACAAGGGATTGCAGGACGCTTCTCGGGGCGGAGGTACATCTACAGCTTGTTCAGCCCATCAGGCGACATCGTGCCCTTATGGGGGCGCACTGTCTACTTCGTCTTAAGTCCAACGCAAGGAACTGAGTTGTCAGAGCAAAACACAGATGCGGTACTTGCACAGGTGGCGAATGGGCTGAAAGGCGCGGCTTGTGTACCAGGCCGCCGGCGTGTGGGAATTCCGCTGGCAGCCGCCGCGGGGCGTACGCTCCGTCGTCTTGGGTGGCCAGCAACGTTCAACTGCCGCTTGGATCTCCGCGGGGCCTGCTGGCGTACCCGTCGTGTCCGGACCCCCGGCAACGTGGAGGGCCGCATCCAATGGTCACGCCGGTTACGTGGTGGACGGTGACTATTGGTACCTCACAGAAGGGGACTACGAGACGAACATTGAGCTCTCCTCCACCGGGGGGGGCGACGTCGAGGTATGGAACGCGTATTACAGCACCCTGCTCGCTCGCCGCGAGATCAACCCGACGGATGGCCCGTCGGTCGTCCACATACCGTTCGTGCAACCGCTCGCCGGTCCTGACGAGCCGTTCCGGGGAGGCGGCCCCTTCTCGATAGACCCCGTTCCGCCGCCCCCCGGCCAGCAAATAGAGGTGAGGGTCTACGCTGCAGGAACAACCGACCTATCCGTCTATACCGTCAGCGTCACCCACGCCAAATGACAGACGTGTCCGTCGTAGTCCCTACGCGTAACGAGTCCGGTAATGTCGGGCCGCTTGTGATGCGTCTGAGTAACGCATTTGCTAACTATGACTTCACATGGGAGGTCGTTTTCGCCGACGACTCCGACGACGCGACACCCGAGGTCATCGAGCGGCTCGTAGCCACCGCTGGCCAGAGAATTTTGCTACTCCACCGGGAACGCGGAGAGCGGGAGGGCGGCCTCGGTGGAGCGGTCAACGACGGGTTTTTGAAGAGCGCCGGCCGGGTTCTGATCGTCATGGACGCCGACCTGCAGCACCCCCCCGAAATTGTGCCTTCTTTAGTGGCCCCTGTGTTGTCCGGAGAGGCCGACCTCGTCGCAGGTACGCGCTACGGGAGGGGAGGTAACGGGGACGGTCTGGCTAACCCAGTGCGCCAAACAATTGCCGTGGCTTGCCGCCAGTTGGCGCACCTGCTGGTCCCCAAGAGCCGGCCGCTCAGCGACCCGATGAGCGGCCTGTTCGCTTTCGACCGCTCCGTTGTGGAGGGTGTAGAACTGCACCCGGACGGCTACAAAATACTCCTGGAAGTCGCGGCGCACGGCACCTGGCACAGCGCCCGCAATGTGGATTACCGTTTCCACAAGCGCCTGTCGGGGGAGTCCAAGGCCGGGTTGCGTGAAGGACTGGTTTTCCTCCGCCACGTCTGGCACCTTTCGCGTGAAGCTCCGTCCTAATCGCCGGTGGGTCATAGGTACGTTCCGCTCTGAACCCGGAGAGTTGCGCCGGGGGCGCTGGTCCTAACAGGATGTTTCGGGCAGGCTCACGGCGGGCCTCAGCGATGCCAAAGGATATCGTGATGATGACCACGCATCTCAAGCTTCCCGCACGTGTGGGTAGCTGGGCGAGCCAGAACCCTGCACCACGGGCCAGACGATTTCGAGAACATTGCGCACGCGGCATTGTCTCTCTCGAGTCTGACAGGTCTGGTGCCGGCGCGCCCGGCCTCGTCAAGTTAATGCTAATCGGCTCGGAGCCGGCAAAACGGTTCGGCGGGCACCGCGGCATCTCGACCTCAGAACCCCTAAGCTCTCACTGAGGCAAGGACGTTAGGGTACGCGCTCTGCTTGCCGGTCGTACCGCATCAAGCGCCTCAACCGCGGGACGGGTCCGATGGCTGAATGGTGCATAAGCCTCGTTATGCACCACTTATGGTAGCCTCTCCCCCATGCCAAAGGGCGACGGTGACGGTCCGAGGCCCGCTAATAAGGTCGCCGGCTTCAGCACAGTGTTGCCGGGCCTGGGCTTGGCACTCGCCGAGACCGGAGCAGGTGCTCGTCTGGTGGAGCTCTTCGAGGACTTCTTCGTGGCCCGGAAGCCGCTGAAGGGGTCGCCCCACACCGAGGCCGCCTACCGGGGCGACCTGGCGGCCATCTCGGCCCCATTGGCTGCCAACGCCGGCACCGATGCCCAGGAGCTGCGCCTCGGCCAAGTGACGGCCAAAGAGCTTGCGCCTGGCGTTCGCCACCTATTCGGACACCCACGCCGCGGCCAGCATCGCCCGGGCCTGGGCCACCTGGAACCAGTTCTTCGGGTTCCTGGTGGCCGACGAGGTGGTCGTCGGCAACCCGATGGCGGCGGTGGCCAAGCCCAAGGTCCCGGCGCGAGCACCCAAGGCCCTCCAGGGCGAGGGCACCCCCGAGCGCCTGCTCGAAGCGGTTGCCGCCGGCGCCCGGCGTGCACGTCACCCCTGGCCCGAACGCGACCTCGCCTTCGTGGCCACGGCGTTGCTCACCGGCCTGCGCCTCTCAGAGTTGCTCGGCCTCGACTTGGGCTCTATCGACGGCCGGGAGGGCGAACGGCGCCTAAAGGTCATCGGTAAGGGCGCCAAGGTCCGCTTCGTACCGATCGAAGCGCCCGCTCGAGCTCGTCATCAATAACTACCTGTCGACCCGCAAGTCGCACCTCCCCAATGGGAAGCTCACCCCGTCCTCTCCCCTCTTCGTCGACGGCCACGGCGAGCGCCTCCGGCGGGGAGGAGCGCAGTACCTGGTGCGCCAGTCCTACCGCTGGGCCGGCGTCGGTGCCCGGGTACCGAAAGGAGCGCTGGTGCATGCTCTCCGCCACACGATGGCCACCCGCCTAGCCGAGGACGGCGCCAGCGCCAGCGAGATCCAGCACATCTTGGGCCACGAAAGCCTGAACACCTCCCAGGTGTACATAGACGCAACGGCGAACGAGCAGCGGGCGGCTGTCCGTGCGAACCGCACCTACAGTGCCCTTCGGCAAATAACGAAGGGAATGTGAGCTGCCGGGGACGAGCTTTGTCGCTGCGACGTAACCGGCGAACCGTTCGCGTTGCCGGGCTATGGGCAAATTGGGCTTCCCTTCCAGGAATACCGGCCACCTGGTTATTGGCGACAATAGACGCCAAACTGAGAGCCAATTGAGAGCGGCGACCTTTGCGATCCCTTAGAAACGACTTCGCTATTGGGTGGTGACCACGCCAGCCGCCCAGCCCATTAACGCCCAAACCGTCAAAGCCTCGACCCGCTCCCCTACCCGGCGCATTCGCTGCGCGCCGGTGTTGTCACGTACGCTCACCTGCGAGGGCGAGCGACCGTGCCATCGCCCAGCAGACCCCGCACCGGTCCATGGCGACCCTGGGGCAGTACGTGGGCTTCCCCCGAAATCGTGGAGGCGTTTGGTTAGTTCTTTCAGGTTGTCACAAGGGGTGCGGGGGCACCAACTGAGCGCCGCAAAGACGTCCCGGCGCTTCTCCGACCCGACCTGTGTCGGGGAGATAAAATCGATTTTTCCGAGACGCCCCTCATGGAAGTTAGGGGGCTTCAGCAACCATGAACCTGGCGGTCGGACCGCCTTTTGGGCGTAGCACGCGGAAAAGGCAGTAGAATCCTCGCCCGGCGGTCCGTATACGTGCCCCCCTCCCGTCCAACGGTCTGTCGCTTTCCACAGCTCATAATGGAACAACCATTCTGCCGCCCAAGGGATAGTGGTTGTGGCGATGAACATAGAACCGTTCCATTCGCCCGGGGTATAGAGGCACAGCCGGTCCTCGGAATACACGTGAGGTAGACGCCCGCGGTGGCCAACGTCCTCCTAAAGAGGCTAACAACGCTTGTTCGCGGAGCTTTGGAGCTTTGTTAAACGCGAAAATGTCCTTAACGTAACGATCGGGCAACAACTGTGCGCTCCGTGTTATGCCAGTGTGAAGGTAATTGAACCAAGAACTTTTCCGGGCCCACTCGCACCGGATAGGTGGGCGGCGCTGGAATTTGGATGCCGCGTGATTATGCGGCGGTGCTTATGCGGTGGCCCCACGCGATGTGCTCGTCGTAGAGTTTGCGCCCTAGTAACGGCGTTTCTTAGCCGCCTTCCGGGTATATCGCTAATGGGCCTGGGACCGCAGACTAACGATGAGTTCAGCGATCGAGCGATCTCCCGGTGCTCCCGTGTCGACCTCGACCAGTTTTCGGCGGGAGGCTGCCCCTCGTACGAGCGTGACGGCAGGGCGCGGGATCTTCAGGGCATCCGCGACGGCGTTTATCGCCGCCACGGTCGCTCTCCCTTGGTCAGCCGGCTCGACGACCCGGACCACGAGCCTTCCGTCGTATTCCCCCGCGACCACGGTTCTCGACGCGCCGGGCCGGACGTAGATCTCTAATCGCACGCCATCATCCTGGTCGGCCACGCCGATGGTGAAGGCGTTCAGGGCAGACCTCGCCCTCGCACCACGATCGGCTAGTCGACCGCCTCGCTCTGAGTGATGCATAAGTCTGGTTACTCGGAGCCCTTTGGAGCCTGTCACCGACGTAACTGACCAGGCGTTGGGTCTTCGTCAGTGACAGGTTCTCCGGAGCCCTTTGACTGACGGGTTTGATGTAACCGACGGCGGAGAATAACTCCTCTAGAGAGACGAACATCTGTTCGATACCAGAGAGGAGGCGCGGCTTTGCACCGCAAAGGCATGTTGCACCATAAGTCTCTGACCTGCACCAAAAGTCGCAGGTCCACTAGCCTGCCGGGCATGACTGATCGCCTCGCGACCATCAGCGACCTGCTGGACCTCTGGCGGCGACAGAACTGGGACGACGGTGCTTGGGTGGCTGAGTTGCGCAGTGCCGCCGACCCGCTGAGGCGTGCTGGGTACGGCGAAGACTGGTGGGCGGCTTTCCAGCCACGCGCCGATCGTTGGTGGGAGAAAGACCGCGTCCACATGCAGCACATCATCTCCCACGGAGGGGGAGACCGCCGGTTGCGGGACCTTACGTTCACGCTTGCTGCTCGCTATGCCGGACGCTCGTAGGGATCCGCCTCCATGGCCGGAGCCAGTGCCAGCGGGGTTTGGACTTAGTGCCGGGAGAATGGGCTTCGGTTATGGCGTCAGCGGTTTGGGGGTAGACGGTTCGGTCTTCAGTACCGTCCTCGTACTGGATCAAGCGGCTATTCGCTGACTTGTAGCCGCCGATGATCTTCACGACACCGCCGCGCTTCAACATTCGCCATTGACGCCATCGCGGCCCCAAGATGTCCCAAGTGAGCCACAGTCCGCACAGAGCGATGATGACCGAGATAACGACGATCGCGACGAGACGCGGAGCCGTCATCACTGTGAGAGTGATTATCCCAGCACCCATCAGACTGATGGCCAGATCGCGACGGAGATGGACTTGCCTACTGAGAGACTGGGGCACGCCGAGAGCCTACGGTGGCTCGTTCTGACACGCATCGAAAGAGCGGTTGTCGGTAGCTTGTAGGAGGATGACATCAGCAGCATTTGTCCTCCCGGCCGCGTAATTGGAAGTCGCTGACCTGCTGGCGGGGTTGGACCGTGAGGTCGCCCAAGCCGAAGAAACCGTCAACTGGCTGCTTGCCGAACTGGCCGATGCCCAGCAACGGCTGACCGATCTGCACCGTGAGGCCGCGGCGGTCCGCTCGGCAGTCCGACCGCGTGAGTGGCGGATTGCCGACAGCCAACAAGGTGATCGACCCGTCTTGGGTCGGTCTCTCCCAAGTGGACGCCGTAGAGCGTGCCCTGCTCGAGGCGGGACCGCTGCACCTGCGAGAGATTGCGGAACTGCTCGTTAACAATGGGCGACAACCGATGAAAGTTGCCGCTATCTCTGCATGCCTGACCCACCTGAGCCAAAGCCGAGGTTCGGTCGTCAACGTCGGCAAAGGCCGATGGGATTCCGTACTGCCCGCGCCCGACCTTAGCGTTGTAAGGGATGAGGTGGGAGGGACCGTTATGACCAACTAAAAGACGAAGGTCTTGGGGGGTTACGGATTGCGGCCCTTCACCCCACCAAGACCTTCCTTTATGGGGGTAGCAGGTTCGCCGGGCGCTCTTGACAGGGGTTCCCAGACGGGTCCAACTCCCGTTACCTCCACGCTTGTTCGCAGACCAACTTACTCGGCATTTTGCCGTACGACCTTCAGGTTCGGAGTTCGTCGCGGCGTGTCCCAATAGGGTGACCGGCATCTCGGGCACACCTTGGGCTTCTTTGTCACGTCCCGCGGGGGCCACTCGTGACCACACCGCTCGCACACGAAGAAGGTTCGTTGAACAGTTCCCATCCTTATCACCATATACCTCTAGACACAGGGTTATGGTCACTCCCCTCCATATATATTGTTAGTAACAATATAACTGAAGGGATACAGCCATGGACGCCAGGCAACTCAAGGGAATGCAGATCGCAGCCACCATGCCGCTGCGCCGTGACGCCAAGGGTTGGATCGTCCCATCGCAAAGCGGGGTCAGCAACTACCGCGTTGCCCCGCACCCGACGACTACAGCCAAGGTCGCACAGGGCCTCGTCCCGCCACCGCCAGGCGTACAGCCGTGGGCCTGCACTTGCCCCGACTTTGAATTGCGCCGCTTGCCGTGCAAGCACGTCATCGCAGTTGAACTGGTCGTCCGTCGCGAGCACGTTTTACCCGGACGGGACCGTTGTGACCGAGCAGGCCAAGGTCACCTACACGCAGAACTGGCCTGCTTACAACGCTGCTCAGTCCGCGGAACACGACCTGTTCCCACCGCTCTGCCGCGACCTGTGCAGCACCCTGAGCCGTCCCTACAGCGGCAAGGGACGCCCGCGTTTGCCCTTGTCGGACATGGTTTTCGCTTGCGTCTCCAAGGTCTACAGCGGCCTGTCTGCTCGTCGCTTTGATGGCGAAGTCCGCGAAGCCAAGGAACAGGGGCTGACCGAAGTCGACCCTTCGTTCAACACGGTGCTGCGTCACCTGCGCGACCCTGAACTGACGCCTCACCTGCAAGACTTGGTGCGCGTTGTCCGCAACGCCGCTGGCGACGGTTGAGCGGACCTTCGCTCCCGACGCTACCGGTTTCTCCACCTGCACGTATGCCCGTTGGTTCGACCATAAGTGGGGCAAGGAGAGCCGGCGTCAGGAGTACGTCAAGCTGCACGCCATGAGCGGCACGCTCACGAACGTCGTCACTGATGCCCAGGTGACCGATATGAAGTGCCACGACAGCAGGCAGTTCGTCCCGCTGCTTGACGGCACCGTCCAGAACTTCAATGTACGAGACAGTCGTTGCCGACAAGGCGTTACTCGTCCAAGGCCATCGCGCAGGCCGTCGCTGACCGTGGCGCTACGCCGTTCATCCCTTTCAGGGAGATACCGACTGGCCGCGTCTTCGATCCCAACATGCCCGTCCCTGCCGCTACGGCTGCCGCTTGGGACCGCATGTACCACCTGTTCGCCTTGCAGCGTGAAACGTTCTTGGCCCATTACCACGCCCGCTCCAACGTGGAGGCGACATTCTCTATGATCAAGCGGAAGTTCGGGGAGTCGCTGAAATCCAAGTCCTTTGAGGGACAGGTCAACGAGGTTTTGTGCAAGGTCATCTGCCACAACATCGTCGTGGTTATCAGCGCTATTCACGAACTTGGGCTGGAGGTACCGCAGTTTGGGCAGTGCGCAGAACTGGCGGGCTGAACCTTGATGGCGACCCAGCTTCGTCATAATTTTCTAGCCAGCGCTTCAACTCGTGCCGCTGCGTCAGGTAGCCAGCCATTGCTTTGCGCTGACCACTCCAACCTCCGCCGGTCTTCTCCGTTTAGCATGCCAAGGCGTTCAAAACCGTCCAGAACGTCCAGTAGCCGACCAGCGAATTGCTCTATCAATGCCTGTCGTTCGCGGTTACTTTCATCGCTACTTCTTTGCATGTACTCGCTCCAGATCTGAAACTTCTCATCCTCCGATGTTGCCGGCCGCGCGCCTTGTAGCCTGTTTCAAAGTGGTCTTGAACTGATCTTGTGGAGGGTTGTTTTTGTAGGTAGGCGTGCATGTCCGCTGCCAAGTCCATCGCATTACCCCGTAATCGGCGTCTTACAGAACCCCGTGGGGGAATGATGCGTAACGCGTAACCCTCGTTGCGGGAACCGTGGGAAAAGGAGATCTGCCAGAGTCGATCCGTCACGGGCGACCAGGTATACGCTGCAAATACCAACCCAACGACCATGAGCCCGATCCCTAGGGGCCATACCGGAGCCATCGTCACCACCCAGCTAAGACCGCCAAAGAAGGCGGCCGTGCCGGCGACGGGCCTTCCTGCCCGCCGCAAAATCCGACTCGTCGCTTCAACCACAAACGGACTCTAGGTCCACGGGACTGCTTTGAACCTTGGGGCCGGATTACGAACTTGGGGCGGAAGTCCCGCAGTTCGCGCAGGTCGACTTGCCTGTGGCGGGGTAAGACGACGCCTAGAATGACAACCGGATGATTTACCAGTTCAAGTGTCTTGACTGCGGCGTTACTGAAGATGTGCGCAGGCCTGCGGCGTTGAGTGGCGAGCCGTACACCTGCGGGTGCGGGTCACCCAACACCCAACGGGTCTATACCCCTGTCGCCCGTATCGGCGCCAAAGGACGGTCTGAGCAACCTCAGGGAGTCAGAGTCCCGACATGGATCGGGGCCGACACATGGACCGGTTGCAAAATAGTTGGTCCAGGCAGGGGCATGGTCGTCGGTGAAGGAACAGTTGTCAACGTAAGGAGAACCCGCTTCGTGGGTACCAAGGGTGCAATTTCCATTGCGCCAGGAGCTAGGGTCGCTAGCTGGAACAACCGATTCGAGCGCACCAACGGTGACGACGTTGACAACGCTGGCACGTTTTTGGACGAAGGGAGTCACTACGAGTGAATCTTCGGTAGTCGTCCTACTCAAAGGTGTCGTCCTCGCTCGTGTAGTCGCCCTCGTTGTCTACTGCCGCCCCCGGACCAAAATGTCCACGACGCGTACGAGCGACCGCGCCCTTACGGTTCCTGATGGCAGCACGTGGACCCTTGGTCTGTGATAGGTCTGGATCATCCTTGGAACGTCTAGGACCAATCTCGCCCAACATCACCAACAGAATCCCCGTAAAGAGAGCGGCAACCGCCAAAACGGTCGGCCATATCCAAAACGGCTGACTTACGGCGTGCTTACCGTGGGGCGCCGTAGCCACAATCGCTCCATAAGTCACCAACCACGCGCCACCTAGCCCCGACACGGTCGTCCCCAACCACTTGGCGATGCGTGCCCATGGCGGCTTCTCCGGCTCGGCCATGGTGTGACTGTAGACGCACAGTGTGGTTTTTGTGACACAGGATGACCTGCACCAAAAGTCCTCGGGCTGCACCATAAGCCACCCCACCAGGGCATTTGTGGTGCAAAGCCAGGAGGCGCCATGACGGTCCAGCGGGTCGTGATGCCGGCCTCTGGGACGCTGTCCTGGACGGTGGTCGACGGCTCTGGGTTGCCCCTCGCGACGGTTGATGCTTTCCTGGCCCACCTGACGGCGCTGGCACGGTCGCCCGAGACGGTCCGGGCGCACACGTTCAGCCTGAAGCTCTTCTTGGAGTTCTTAGAAGATGCCGGGGTCTCCTGGCAGGAGGCTGGCCCCGAAGACCTGTCCCGTTTTGTCGCTCGCGCCGGGCCCCGGCAGACAACGTCGTCGTGGTCGAAGGTGGGACGGCGAAGCGCTCGCCGGCGACGGTGAACCGTTATTTGGCCGTGGCCCTTAGCGTTCGTCCTCGTCCACCTGTGAGCTTTTCGGTTCGAGCCAAGCGTTGGCGTCCGCCAGCGCAGCCGCGCTCGACTCGCCGAGTACCGACGTGGCCTCGAAGGCTCTGAGCGGTCCGTTTTCCCTCAGCCGTCCCGTCCGCTCGAGCGTTGCCATAAGTTCGTGGTCCAGGCCGCTTAGGTAGAGCCGGCCCCCGCCAGCACCGAGCCGCTGGGCGTAATCAGCTAGGACGTGGAGCGAGGTAGCGCCGAGGCTGGTCCGGCCCCGCAGGCGCAGCACGACTACGGGCTGAGTGGCGCCAGCGGGGTCGGGGAGCCGAGCCTGCAACGTGCGGGCCCCGGCGTAGAAGAGGCTCCCGTGCACGTCGAGCACGGTCACCGAACCGCTCCTCACCTCTGCGGGCGCCGGGCGCTCCTCGTAGCGGCCATCGGGCCGGCTCACGACTTCAACCACGGTCAGGTCGAGCGCCTCCTGGTTGAGCTGGAGCAACAGCGAGAGCGCCACGCCGATGCCGACGGCCGAGGCGACCGGCAGGAACAGGGTGGCGGCGAACGTGGTGACGATGGCGACCTGGGAGATCCTGCCCGTACGGAAGATGGTGGCCATCTGGCCGAAGCGCAGCGACCCGAAGGCGGCGTAGATGAGCACGGCCGAAAGAGTAGGGAGCGCCACCTTGGCCACCACGCCTGAGAAGGCGGCCAGGATCGCTATCATCCACAGCCCTGACCAGATGGCCGCCCACCGTGTCTTGGCCCCTGCGGCCACGTTCAGAGCCGTCTGGCCCACCGAGCCACCCACCGGCTGGCCCCTGAAGAACCCCGAAGCCAGGTTGCCGACGCCCTGGGCGATGAAGTCCCGGTTGGCGTCCGATAGCGAACCGTCGGGGTTGAGAGCCGACTCGGAGACGCCCGCACCCTGGACCAGGACGATGGCCGCCACGGCCAAGGCGCCGGTAACCACGCTGAAGGACAGTTCGCTCAGCTTGGGCAAGTGGGGCAGGGGCACCCCCTGGGGGATGGCGCCGGCCGACGAGACCCGGGCCACGGTGTTCAACCCCGCCGCGATGACCACGACCGAGGGCACCACCATGGCCACCACGGCAGCCACGCTGCGCAGCCGGGTACGGCCCAGCACGACGATGATGCCGAGGGCGCCCAGCCCGATAAGGAGTGACGCCACGTCGACCTGGCTCGGGTGGGCCAAGGCGTTCACCGCTTTTTCGGCCGCGAACGAGCCGCTGGCCGGCACCCCGAGCAGGTCGGGGACCTGGCCCAGGATGATGTTGACCCCGATGCCGGTGAGGAAGCCGATCATCACCGAGTGGGAGACGAAGCGGGTGTAACGGCCGAGGTGCAACAGGCCGGCCGCCACCATGACGGCGCCAGCGATGACCGTGAGCAGGAACAGTGCCTCCGGCCGTTCTGAGGCGCTGACGCCTGAGAGCGCGGACCCGGCCGCCAGGGCGGCGGCGCTGGTGGTGGTGATCACCATCAGCCGGGTACTGGCGAACAGCCCGCCGCCCACCGGGCCGAGGGCGCTGGCGTACAGGCCGTAGATCGGGCTCACGCCGACCAGCACGCTGGCGGCCATGCCGTCGGGGACACTGCCGATAGCCCCCGGCAAGCCGGCCAGCAGCTCACCCCGCAGGGTGCCCTTTTCCGGGCGCACAGAGCGCAGCCACGACCTGGTGGCGGCGAACCGCCTCAATTTTGTCCCGGTTGGTTCATAGGCAATATCGTGTCACTGGTCCGGCCCAGGGCGCCTAGCCGGCCACCGCCGTCACCCGCCGGGGCCTCTTTCAGGATCCCCACTGCCCTCGGGCGGCTGCGGGACCTGCAGCTCGTAGACCCGTCCGGCAAGACTGAGCGTAAAAAATGGCCGGCTGGGCCGTCTGGACGCCCTACAGCGCCACAGTTGACAAAGAGGGCGGGGCGGGTACGGGCGGTAGGTTACGGCGGCCGCTGGCTCAAGGTGATCGGGGAGGCGCAGCTCGCTACCGCCCTAGGGCACGTCCCAACGCGACAGGCAGACCACCCGAACAGAGTGGGGCCTTTGGGCCTCCGGTAATATCATCTAAAGCTATGACTGACCTGGACATCAGCGAGCTGGGGCCGGTGGACTACCTCGTAGTTGAGTTCCCGGCCGGGACTTCCAATTTCACTGGCGAAATGGCCGCTGAGATCGGCCGGCTGGTCGACGCCAAGGTCGTCCGGGTGCTCGACCTACTTATCTTGCGCAAGGCCGAGGACGGCACGATCGAAGCCCTCGAGATAGACGACTTCGACGAGGTCGACGAGCTCCGGGCGGCCGAGGCTCAGCTAGCAGAACTGCTGGCGGAAGAGGACGTGGAGCACCTGGCCGCTGCCATGGAGCCAGGTACTACCGCTGGCGTGCTCGTCTGGGAGAACCGCTGGGCCGCTCCGTTTGCGTCCGCCGCCCGCCGGGCCGGCGGTCAGCTCGTCGCCAGCGGGCGCATCCCCATCCAAGCCATACTCGCTTCACTAGAGGCAGAAGTACCAACAGGAGGAGAATGACATGCCGCTCCGGCCAGCGCGCGCAGCTCGGGTAGGGGTTATCGGCGCGCCAGTCGCCCGCACCGCAGCCGTGGTCGGCACTGCAGCGGTCGTAAGCCACGGTGTCGACCGGCGGCAAGACCGGCGGGACCGCCGGCAGGACCGACGGGACCGCTGACCCTTCACCCTCAGCGCCGGCCCGGAGGGCCACGCTACGCGGCGACGCGCCAGCACAAGGCGAGCCCGTGGTCGTCTCTACAACCAGCTGGGGTCATGGCGCCGGCTTCAAGGCAGTCGGCGGGCGTCCAGACGACTAGGAGATCGGCGGCTCGCGCTCCCCATTTTGCACCCTAAGACGCCAAAGCTCCCACGGCCAGGTCCCGTCGATCTCGACTTCCAGTGCGAAACTGAGCACGATGCGGATAATGACGATCATCCCTAGTACGGCAACGCTGTCCAAGGTTGTGTCCACGATGATCGTGCGCACGATGTCGCCGACTATTAGGACCTCGAGCCCGAGGAGGATCGCCTGTCCCAGCCGTCGGCGGAGCCTGCGGTAGCTTTCGTGTACGGTGCCCGGCCGCACCATCGAGAGCGCATAGTCGCCGAGCGCCAACAGCCCACCGATGACCATGATCGCCGCACCAAGGGCTTCGACTCCTTTGACCACGTCGGACACGAACTGGTCATAGGTCATCAACGCTTCACGATCCTGAAGGTGAGAACTGCTCTAGAGGCCAGTCTCGGCAAGCCGGGCACCGGTCTTCACGGCCGCCGTAAAAGCTCTGTGATCCCGCTCGTTCTGGTCGGCGTAGGCCACTGAGAAGTCCCCTATGGCCGGGTCGAACGCACGTCCGGCGCCCAAGTTGGACGCGACGACTATGCGGTCACCCGAGCGGTCTGTCCTCCTGGCGGGAGGCGGCTCTTCAGCCTCTATCAACGGTATGTCGCCTGCTGCCTTCGGCCCGTTTGCCCGCTTTGGTGCAACTGTGGAAAGTGTCATTTCCGTCGCCCTCCTGTCTTGTGATGGGGGTATGGCAAAGCTTGACTGGTGGTTAGCACTCGGTCACAAAAGCCTCGGTGGGACAATCCCTGGCCCCCTACGGCCATGTTCAACGCCCGAGGAGCCCGACGTGCCATCCTGTCGCTTCCACTATCGGGTACACGTCGTCGGTACCAGGTGTCGTGACGTCGTCCCCATCATCTGCGAGCAGGGCTGCTGCGCGTCGGTCACACCCGCTTGCCCATGGGGCTGAGGACGCCCGCGTGTCCCGGCCAGTCTCGTCGTTGAGTGGGCCAGAGTTCGATGCGTCCAGGGCCGCGGGCGGACCGTGGCTGAGGCCATCGACAGTGACCAAGTGGTTTGTCGTCTCTTGGACGCCTCCTCCCGGCCTACCCATCTCGCGAATGGCGTTCGCTCCAGACATCACTCACAGCCAACCGCACTCGATTTGCGGGGATCGGCGCTGAGACCGCCCGCCATCCACTCGGGCCCCTCTCGAAACACATACCGTCGACGTTCGCCGCCCAGACGTCGTGAGGCGGCGGCACGAGCCCGTAAAAACTTCACCTCGTGAAGGCTCTCGTACCAGAAGATGCGCAAGCAGATTAGTACGGTAGCACAACGATATTCTGCATCCAGTCCACCCGGCTGGGCTCAAACCCGGCAGGGAAGTCCTTGGAACGCCCGAGCCTGACGAACACGCGCTTGTCAAGTCACGCGGACAATTGACCTCCTAAAAGACTCTCGCGGAATACCCCGCTGAAACATCGGGTTGTGGGAGAATGGCCTATGAGCACTTCCCCCGGCCCACCTGGGGCACCCCCGCCGGCAAGGAAGCGAAGGCTGCCTGGCCCACGCCGGGACTTCGCAGCCATGGAGGAGCGCCGGATGCAGGCCGCTGAGCTCTTCGAGCAGGGCGGCACCAGCCAGGCCGAGATCGCCCGTCTCGTTGGCGTTTCCCACCAGACGGTCTCGGACTGGCACGACGTGTGGGAACAAGGAGGAAAGGACGCCCTGCGGGCGGCCGGGCGTGCGGGACGCCTCCCTAGGCTCTCCGACGTGCAGTTGGCCGCGGTAGAGGCCGCGCTCGAAAAAGGCCCACGGGCCAACGGGTTCCCGACTGAGCTTTGGAACCTGGCCCGGGTGGCCGACGTGATCGAAAAGGTGACAGGCCTGTCGTATAGCCAGAGCCAAGCGTGGCGCATCCTGCGCGACAGGCTCGGCTGGAGCCACCAACGCCCGGCACGACGGGCGTTGGAGCGTGACGACGAAGCCATCGAACGCTGGGTCAAGCAACGTTGGCCGAAGGTAAAAAAAACGCCCGCCGGAGGGGAGCGTTGATCGTCTTCGAGGACGAGTCTGGCTTCTCGCTCCTGCCCCCGGTGCGGGCCACGTGGGCCCCCAAGGGCAAGACGCCGGTGCTGCGTCACCACTTCAACTGGAAACGCCTGTCGATGGCGAGCGCGCTCGGCCTACGAGCCCGGCACCAGCTCGGCCCAGCTCGTGTTCCAGATGCGCCCCGGTGCCTACAACGACGAGGCGTTGGTCGAGTTCCTGGCTCAGGCACACGAGCTGTTGGATGGGCGCAAGGTCACCCTCATCTGGGACGGGTTGCCCTCGCACCGCAGCAAGCGCATGAAGAGCTGGGCCGCCACCCAGCGGCACTGGCTGGTGATCGAACCGTTGCCCGCCTACGGCCACGACCTCAACCCAGTCGAGGTCGTTTGGGGCAACCTGAAAGCCAAAGAGCTGGCCAACCTATGTCCCGACACGATCGAAGAGGCTGCCACTGCGGCAGATGACGGCCTGTGCCGCATCGGCACCGAAGCCGACTTGTGCCGGTCGTTCCTACGACATACGGGGCTCACGCTGTGAACCAGCCCGCGGTATTACGCGAAGGTCTTTTTAAGCAATCAGATGAACAAGTTGTGGCCCAGCCGGGCCCCAGGACAGCGCCGACGAGCTGGCCAAGCTGGCCGAATTGAAGGCCTCAGGGGCGATCACGGAGGAAGAGTTCCAAACGGCAAAGGCCAGGATCCTCCGATAAGAGCGCAACCCTACGCCAAACCTACGCCCACCGTGCGAGCAGCGCCAGAGCCCGAGGCCAAATGGGACCAGGTCCCGTCGATCTCGGCTTGAACTGAAAAGCTGAGCACGATCGGATAACGACCATCCTCCCCAGCGCGGCCACGCTTTCCAACGTCGTACCGTCGATAATCGTGCCGGCGATGGCGCCGTCAATGTCGCATCGAGCCGGAGGAGGACCGCCTGTCCCGACCGCCGGCAGAGCCTAGGGTAGCTTTCTTGCACGCTCCGCAACCGGACCATCGATAGGGCATAGTCGTCGAGCGCTAGCAGGCCCCCATTGACCATGATCGTTGCGCCATGGGCCTCGACGCCTTTAACGACGTTGGAGACGAATTGATCGCAGGCCACCGAGGTAATAGCGCCACACCCGCCGTACTTCGCCTGCATACCAAGAGCTCGGGCCGCCCGTCGACCTGCGGGATACGAACACGGGGCACTGCTCCGCTTGTCACAACCCACCTGCGGACCGCGGTGCGGCCTTCTGTGCTCTCGCCACCGGGCTCGGCCGCTCGTTGCGCGCGTTCAGCAATTGTGGCCCGCCCTCGTGGCGCGCGGCTGCCGGTAGCGGCGTGCAAGGTCACGGCAACAAAAATAGTTGGCGTCAGGGCTAAGAAGTCTCAGGCATTTTCCTGGCCAACGACTTGGCCCTCCCGTTCGGGGACGTAACGCTCTAGAACAACATCGGGCGCGTGTCGGCGAAACGGCGGACAGCGTTTTTGCGGCCCCGGGTGGCGCCCCTCCCGGGTGAAGCGTCAGGCTGAGCCCGCGGCATCGCTCGGCACCACGGGCCCGGTAGCCAAGACGGCCGCGTAATGAGCCGCACGCAAGCTCTCGAGGTCGCCGGCGACCGGGTTGGCGGCTTCTGCGCCGGCGAGGAGCATGTCCGCTTGTGCCCGCAGCGCCGCCTTTGCATCGCTTTCGACGAACCCGGCTAGGCGGGTGATCGAGACCAAGAGCCTTTCGACGACCGCCGACGTGTCAACGGTGGCCGGCCTGAGCAGCCCGAAAGCCGCCGTGATGAGCTCGCTCGTGCTCGTCACCCGCATGACCACGCGGACGTTGCCTGAGCCGTCGACAAGCCCTCGCACGGGGGGCACGGCGTCGACCCGCCGGACAGCGTCGGCCATCCAGTCAATGCACATCATCCCGGTGATCGGGTCGTTGATCGCCGGCGACAGCGCCCGCAGGGCGATCTCGGCCAGGTTGTACACGGCGTAGCCGAGGTCCTGCTCGAGGGTCCGGTGGGCGCCTAGGGTCACAGCGGCGCAGACCTCGGCCTCGGCCGCCGACGACGGCCCGGGCAGGGCTACTGTCGCCAATGGGAGACCGGCGAGGACGAAATCGCCCGGGGCGTACTCGAGGTAGACGACCGTTCCGCTGGCCTCGGCGGCGTGCAGGAGCCGCCGGTGATCGACCTTCTGTAGGTAGCCGCTGACGCGGCTGAGGACCCGCCCTGTCCCCGCCACTCGGCTCGGCAGGTCCCCTGTCGCAATGGGCAGCTCGGCCACGGCACGCTGTTCGGCGCCGATGGCGCGGTAGAGCGAACGCGCGATCTTGACTATGAGGTTGCCGATCTGGATGGAGTGGGAGACGTCGTCCACCCACCACACCAGCAGCGCCACGCTCACGAGCACCCAGAGGACTGCCATCCACGTCGATACGAGCGGAGCAAAGCTCTGCCGTGAGCCGGAGTACACCGACGTCAAAACGACCAGGGAATAGACGAAGGTGGCGACGAAGGCGGCGATCGTGAGGCGTGCCGACCTGAGGCGGATGTAGGTCCGCACCAGGCGGGGCCCGAAAATGGTCGCCGCTAGCGACAGCACCAGCATTGTCAACGCCACGACCAGGGCCACGACAGTGATCGACGCCCCGCCGATGGCGGCCAGCACCGTCTGGGCATCACCGGGCGTCAGCCGGAAGGGGACTGGTACGTGCCTCGACAGGCCCGGGAAGTGGTTGTCCAGCACTACCCCGGCCACCGCAGCGACCAGGGCAACGCAAGACAGGAGGGCGGTCAAGGCCCAATAGCTCAGGCCCAGGTGGAAATCCCGGGACCGGGGAAGCGCAGGCGGGAGCTCAGAGGTAGTGGGCTTCGGCGGTCCAGTCGGGCTCACACGGCAAAACCTACAGGGCTTTCGTGAGCCTCACAGGACTGGCCCCGGTGCGCGGGCAGCCCTGTAAAGCTCACTTAAGACCACGAACGTCCAGGCGGCATCTTGCAGCTTGTGGCGCGGGCGAAGCTGGGAGCATCTCGGGGAAACAAACCTCGGCCGGCGGCCCAGCCCTCGTTCGGGGCCGGACGAGCTCTACGTGCCGTCCGGTCGCTTCCGCCATCGGGCACAGGGCGTCGGTGTCGGATGTCACGATGTCGTCCCCATCGTGGGCGGCCGGGGCTACGGCCGCGTCGATCACGTCTGCTTGCCTCGTACGGCCGAGGAGCACGCCGGCGTACCGGCCGAGCTCGTCGCCGAGTGGCCCAGACTTCGATTCCGTCCGAGGCCTGAGCCGAGTCCTACTTGGTACGCCCCACCCCTCCACACCTGGCCCACACGACTCCTCCATGAGTAAGTCGGCACCGGTAATTTTGACGTAAGAAACAACGCTAGGGACCTTGTTGGCGCCGTCCTGGCGATTCTGACCAGCAGTAGTCCCGGGTTGGTGACGGTCCTCGCCCCGGTAGACGATGTCGGGCATGGCGACGCAGATCCTGCCGGAGAAGGAACTGGAGAAGGTTAGAAAGCCCGAGACGGCGAGGATGAGGGGCCACTCGGCCAGTTACGATAGGCCGTGAGCCGGTTTTCAAGCCCACAACAACTGTCGCCTAAGCGTCTGTCAGAGTTGGAGCCGCACCGTCGACGACAGGTCGTGCTACGTGCGGCCCTTAGAGTCGTCTTGACCTGGGTCGTACTCGTCGGCGTCTACTATTTCATGCCCCCGGTGGAAAGGCACATCAGTGTGGGCGAGATCATCACCCTCGGGATAGGACTCCTTGTCACCACTGCAATCGTGTTGGACCAGGCCCGCCGGGTCGTGCACGCGGAGCTGCCGGGCGTGCGAGCGGCAGAAGCGTTAGCGATAGTGGTCCCGGTCTTCCTGCTGCTGTTCTCGACACTTTACCTGTCGCTGTCACACACGTCAGCCTCGATGTTCAGCCAGAAGTTGGACCATTCCAGGGCGCTTTATTTCACGATCACGGTGTTCTCGACGGTGGGCTTTGGTGACATCACCCCAACCAACGATGCGGCCCGCCTCACCGTCAGCGCCCAGATGCTGCTCGACCTCTTCATTATCGGCGTCGTCGTGCGCCTTCTCATCAACGCGGCCAAGATGGGCTTGGGGCGGCCACAGTAGAGCTCCTTTTTCGACTGACCCTGTTGTGAGGCCAAAGGCTGACGCTCAAACCCCCACCATCCAAGTTTTCGCCGCCTATGGTGAATACGCCGACTTTCTCGCGGGACGCATTGTCGACGAGATCGGAGCACTCGGGTACGGCGACAACACCTGATCTTCTATATCTGGGGCGACAACGGGACCTCGGCTCAGGGCCAGGCCGGCACGATCAGTGAGCTGGTGGCGCGCAGCGGTATCTTCGACCCGGCGGCCGCAGACAGGGGGGCGTGCCGGGAAATTCGTCGCGCACTTTCGATACCCAACCCCGAACCCACCACGAGGTCCTGACGGAAACCGGCGGAACGAAGACGGCCGAAACGAGCCATGAGAACCTTGCATTTCCAGGCGCGAAGCGGGTTGGGGACCACTGTCGGACAATCGGGAAACAGCCCTTCATAGCCGAGGCAATCGTCCGGTGCGGGAGGCCGCTCATGGCGGAAGGCCACACCCGGCCGTTGCGGCCACCCCGCGTAAGAGACTTGGACGCGCTCGATCACGCCACCCATCTCCACACCGCCGATGGGCCCGCACGTTGTTTCGTCCTCGACTACTGCTTGTCTAGCGCGCCCTCATCATCATCCGCGTTTCGTCGAGAGCCCTTTGGGCCTCTTCGGTCAGGTTGGATTTACCGACTTGGACGGTCACCTTGTGAACCTTGCCGGTGAACTTGTTATCGCCCACCTTGTAGTCGTCGGTCACGGCCGTGTAGAGGTTCTCGCCCACGTCCGTCGTCTCCGCGCCGAACACGTTCGGGTGCGTGTGCTCGATCCGTCCCGTGGCGACCTTTTCCCCGTTCACGGAGAGCAATCCCGTCCCCCCCGCGCCGGGCCCGCCTCCGTCGTATGCGAAATCGAAGCGGAGCGTCACCCGACCGGCCGGCAGGCGATCGGGGCCAGCGATCGTGGAAATCTCGCGAGCGAGGAAGTTGTAGGCGAACCTCGGCTTGCCCTCCTTGACGTAGAGGCTCCAGCCGCCCATGCTCCCACCCTGGGCGATGACCACTCCCTCGGCGCCGGCCTCGGGGACCTCGATGTCGGCCGTGACCACGAAGGAGCGGTTCTTGACGTTGATGAAGGCTTCCTCGCCCACCCCCTTCATGCCTTCATAGACCATCATCTCGGTGCGGTCTCCCAATAGCGTGGGGCGGCCGGCCATGGCGGGGTTGAAGCGCTCCCAGACCCGGTCGTCAAGCGGGAACACGCCGTACTTGCCGGCCTCCTCCATGAAGAGCGCCTTGAGCTTCTCGAGCTTTTCGGGGTGCTCCGCGGCAAGGTCGTGCGCGCAACTGAAGTCCGTCTCGACGTTGTAAAGCTCCCACTTGTCGTTCTCGAACGTCGCCCTCGCCTTGGGCTCCCACGGCGGCCGGTGCACCGTGGTGGCGAACCAGCCGTCCTGGTAGATGCCCCGGTTGCCTGCCATCTCGAAGTACTGGGTGGTGCGGCGCGACTCCGCGCCGGGGTCATCCAAGGTGTACAGCATGCTCACCCCATGGATGGGTGTCTGCGGCACCCCATAGACGACCTCCGGCTCGGGCAGCCCGGCTGCCTCCAACACCGTCGGGGCAATGTCAATGATGTGGTGCCACTGCGTCCGCAGGGCGCCCTTCTCCTTGATGCCCTTCGGCCAATGGACCACCATCGGCTGGCAGATGCCGCCGTAGGAGGCCACCTGGTGGCCCCAGCCAAAAGGTGTGGCGCCGGCGTAGGCCCAGCCATTGGGGTACAGGATGTGGGATTCGGGCCCGCCGAATTTGTCTAGGTTTGTCAGCGCCACTTCCAGAGGCTCTGGCAGCCCATTGAACACGGACAATTCATTGAAGGCACCGTAGGGGCCGCCCTGGAAAACGGGACCGTTGTCGCCGGTGATATAGAAGATCAGCGTGTTGTCCATGACGCCCAGGGCTTCGACCTCGTCCAGGAACCGCCCGATCTCGTAGTCGGTCACCTCGCCAAACGCCGCATAGATCTCCATGTACCTGGCAAAGACCTTCTTCTCGTCGGCCGTCAACTCGTCCCATTCCTGGATCCCGCCCGGTTTGGGCGCCAGCTCGGTGCCCGGGGGCACGACCCCCAGCTCGATCTGGCGGGCCAGTGTTTCCTTCCGCACCTGGTCCCAGCCCTGGTCGAACTTGCCCTTGTACTTGTCGCGCCATTTCTCGGGCACCTGGAACGGGCCGTGGGTGCCGAGAGCGGCGTAGTAGACGAAAAATGGCTTGTCGGGGGCCAGCGACTGCTGCGAACGCAGCCAGAGGATGGCCTGGTCGGTGATGTCGGTGCTGGCGTAGTATTCCGGGTCGTGTGGCAGGGCCATCCTGGTCATGTTGTCGTAAATGACCGGGTGAAAGAGGTCCGCCTCCCCGGACATGAAGCCGTAGAACCTCTCGAACCCGCTGTGCACCGGCCAGCGGTCGAACGGGCCCGACTTCGCTGAGTTCCCAGGGCCCCAGCTCGTGGCACTTGCCGAACATGGCGGTGCTATAGCCATTGAGCCGCAAGGTCTCGGGCAGCATCGCGATGCTGCTAGGGCGCATGCCCGTGTTCCCCGGGAATGCGGTGGCAATTTCCCCGATCACGCCGAAGTTGGCACTATGGCTGTTGCGGCCGGTGAGCAGCGCAGCGCGACAGGGCGAGCACAACGGCGGGACTTTGAGGTTGTTGTAGCGCAGCCCGGTCTGGGCGAGACGGTCCAGGGTTGGCATCTGGACCGGTCCGCCGAAGGTCGATGCATCGCCGAAGCCGAAGTTGTCGAGAAGGATGACCACCACGTTGGGCGCGCCTTTTGGCGCCTTCACCTGGAACCGCGGCGGAGGCGTGGCCTTGCGAGCATCGAGCTCGGTGATCGGGGCAGGCACTGGCTCCGGCACGGGCAGGACCGTGCGGTCGAGCATCTCGGGATCAGACATTTTGATGTTGTCCTTTCAACTCTGCCAGGGACGTCAATGCCAGTCGGGCCAACGGTACGACCTGGTGCATCCCCTCGCGGTACCAGCGCAGGACCTTAGTCGTAGTCGTCCGGCCCCCGCATCTCGACCGTGCGCTCCCCGCTCGGTGCCAGGGTTGTGGAGGAAGGCCCCCCTCGTGCTTGATCACCAGCAGGTCGTGGGCAAACAAGACCGGCTCTTGCATCGTGCGGCCGGCGATACCGGCCCGGCGGTGTCGGTGGGAACGGCCGAGCTCCTTGCCTTTCGAGCCTTTCGTCACAGCGAACAAATTGCTTATCCTCGACGACTCTCTGGTTAGAACCAAACAACTTCGTGGCGACGTTTACACCCTGTCTCTTGCGGTCGGTTCAGCTCTCCTCCATCTCGAGTTCCGATCCGGGCCACGGCGACGGCGAGCCCGAGCGACGTTGGCGGCCGCCGATGCGACCCGGGTACGTACCGACCAGCGGGGCGATGCCGACCAGGACGCCCTGCATGTCCCCAACTGAGACCAGCGTCAACGGCAGCGCTGGGGTGTCTTCACGCTGGTACGGTCTCTCCTCTCGATCGGACGTTGCGGCGTAGCTCCATGGCCCGAGGCGTTGTCGCCCGCCACAAACTAGGGACCACCTGAGGAGCCTTTCGCCACAAACAAGGGACCACCGTCTCGCCACTCATGGGACCACCGAGGGTCCACCACCTCCGGTCGTACATCCGTTCGACTCGGGCACCAAGGAGGTGCTCGGATGTTCAAGGAGGTATCAGTGGTCCAAGTACGAGAAGTGCTGCGCAGGTGGCTTGGTAGCCGAGAAGGGCTGCGCCGGGTAGCTGACGCGGCGGGGGTCGACCGCAAGACGGTGCGCCGCTATGTGGAGGCGGCCCAGTCCCTCGGTGTCACCCGGGAGGGGGGTGAGGCACAGCTGAGCGAGCAGCTGTTGGCCGCGGTGGTAGAAGCCGTCCAGCCGGGGCGGCCCGGCGGCCACGGGCAGGCGTGGGCGGCTCTCGAAGCCCACCACGGCACCATCCAGGAGCTGGTCGACAAGGGCCTCACCGTCGTGAAAGTCGGCGACTTGCTCGGCCGCCGGGGCATCGTGGTGCCCGAGCGGACACTGCACCGCTACTGCGCCCAGCGCTGCGGCTCTGCCACCAAGAAAGACACCGTGCCTCTCGCCGACCCCGAGCCGGGCCGCGAGCTGCAGGCCGATTTCGGCCGCATGGGCTTTCTTTTTGACCCCGTCGGGGCGCGCCGTCGTGTGGTGCACGCGCTCATATTGGTGGCGGTGTGGTCCCGCCACATGTTCGTGTGGCTGACATTTAGCCAGACGACAGCCGATGTGATCGAGGGGATGGAGCTCGGGTGGGCCCATTTCGGTGGCATTTTCCCTGTCCTCATCCCAGACAACCTCTCGCCCGTCATCACCAAGGCGGAGCCGACAGAGCCCCGTATAAACGACATGTTCTTGGAGTACTCCCAAGACCGGGGTTTCCTTATTGACGCCGCCCGCGTCCGTCACCCCCGGGACAAGGGCTTGTTTTCACACTGCACCTCCAGGGTTGGTTTGATGGGAAGTCGTAGCTCTTGTGCATATTTCACCGGCGGTTCCTGGCCCGTTTCCAGCCCCCGGCCTGCCGTCGCGCCGCATAGGCGCCGGTCCGGCAGCTAACTCCGCAGTACTTCTGCCGTTGGCCTTGGGCGCCACGTTCGGGGATCGGCGCGCCGCAGCGAGCGCAGGGGACGGTGACCGTTGGCTGTGGCGGCATGTAGAGGCGCTGGTTCTTGTCGTTGTAGGCGACGGAGGCGAGTTGGCCTCGAGCCGTCCTTTCCTTCACGGTCTGGGGATGGACGTCAATTGCCTTGGCCATCTCGTCTAGGGTGACCAGGCCTTGGCTGCGCAACCGGGCGTAGCGGCTCTGGAGCCCGTGTTTGCGGCGTATGTGGTTGACCATGACCGGGTTGAAGGTCTGGTCGGTGCCGGAGAGGACACCGCGCCGGTTGAGCTCGGCGGCCACGCCGGCCTCGGTGTAGCGGTCGAGGAGGTGGTCGACTTCTGCGATGATTTCGGGAGGGGTGCGGCGGATCTCGCTGGCGGAGGGGCCGGTTGTGAGGGTGAAGCTGGTGGTCTGACCGGCTTTGAAGCGGACTCCGACCGTCACTTGTTTGTCCTCACGTCGGAGGCTCACGTCCTCGATTAGAAATCGGACCATGCGTTTGCGTTCACGCTGGGGGGTCCGGGGATCTGACCACAGGGCGGGAAAGTCCGTTGCCAGAGCTGCGATCCTTGCCTTGTCGGCTTCGGCGAGGGGCGTGGCACGGGCAGCTTTACGTTCGTATTCGTCTTGGGCGGCAGCCAGGGCCCGGAGTGATTCGTTCCAGTCGGCTTCTAGGTTGGCCGCGACCAGGCGGTTGTCGGGGTCCACGGCGATGTAACGGCGGCGGGCTTGTTCGGCGGCGTGGCGGGCCCGCTCAACGGCCTGGCGGCGAAGGGCGTCAGCTTCGCCAGCGCGGCTTTCCAGTTCTGCTTGGACGGCCAGGACAACTTCTAAGGCCAGAGGTGTGACGGTGCTGAGGAGAAGTTGGCCGATGCGGCCGTCGATGTTCTCGCCGCCGATGCGGGCGCACGGTGGGGCCCCTTCTTCGATGCCGGCGCGCTGGCAGACGTACTCGGGGACCAGTTCTCCTCGTCGGGAGTGGTACCTAACCGTCATCCGCTTGCCGCAGCGGCCACAGATGGCCAGCCCTTGGAGCAGGGCGGGCCCTCTCGGGGCGGGCTCTTGCGGCGTTCGTCTCCTCTGGACTGGGCGCACTCGGCCAGTTTTTTCAGGTTCTGCTCGTAGCGGTCCCAGCTGATATAGCGAGGGGTGTGCGTCAGGTATCAGTACGATCCAGGACTCCCGTGGTTGGAGAGTGGTCCGCAGGCGCCCGTCCGGGCCGAGACGCTCGCGGCGGCGCCCATAGACGAAGGCGCCGGCGTAGCGGGGGTTGTGCAGCACCTGCAGGGCCCGGTGATGGCGAAGAGGCAGCCACACCAAGGTTCCTTTATTGGTTCCAGACTGGATCCGGGATGGGAAAGTGAGCCCCTCAGCGGCGAACGCTTTGACCGTGGCCCGGGCCGAGCCGGTGCGCTCGAAGGTAGCAAACAGGCAATTGACGACGTCGCGCACGCCTTGGTCAGGGTCGAGCACGACGCGCCCGGCGCTGTCATAAACGAAGCCAGCCGGCAGAGGCAGCCACAGCTGTCCGGAGCGGGCCTTGGTGAGCTGGCCTCCTCGCAGCCGCGCTTTCAACAGGTGCAGCTCGGCTTCTGACATTTGCCCTTTGAGCCCCAATAGGAGCCGGTCGTTGAACGCGCACGGGTCGTAGAGACCGTCCTCGTCCAAGATGAGCGTCTCGGCCAGGGCGCAGATCTCCAACAGCCGGTGCCAGTCGGCGTTGTTGCGGGCCAGGCGTGAGACCTCTGTGCCGATCACGATACCGGCCTTGCCCATCCCCACGTCGGCGACAAGACGCTGAAAACCTTCCCGGCCTTCGGAACTTGCACCTGACCGACCCAGGTCCTCGTCTATAACCACGACCTGGTCGGCCTTCCAGCCCAGAGCGATAGCCCTCTGGCGCAGCCCGTACTGGCGGTCGGTGGAGGTGGTGTTCTCCATCACCTGCCTCAAGGTGCTCTGCCTTACATATAAATAGGCGTGGCGGCGCAAATGGTCCGCCGTCACCTTTTCCCCGGCGCGCTCGGCGATCATCGTCCCTCCTCAACTGCAAGCCAGGGCCATCGAGGCGAGGACGCTGACCAGGTCGGGCACGGGTGCGGGGCGCGCCGGAGCCTGTGCTGGAAAGCGAGCTGGCGTACAAGCCTTCCAGCCATGCACCCACGCTGCCATCCCTTGAGAGACCAATAGGGCGGCGGCCAACCCGGCCCTGCCCACACCGTCTTTGACAGCCACGGTGCGCATCGCCTCGTAATGGGCAGCCAAGTCCTCAACTTCGTCGAAGGTGCTGTGACGGTCATCAACTTTTGGGCCTCCGCTGCCGCTCCAGGGCTCTCTCCACCGAACGCGGGTGCACCGAGATCCCGAACGACTCCTCAACCCGTCTTGTCAACCCCGGCGCTCGCAGCCCGGGGTCGGCAGCGAGAGCCTCGGCCATAAAACTCATGATCTCAACAGAGAGCTTGTGCGCCCGGCGGGGGCCAGGACGGGCCGGCAACAGCCCAGGCAGGCCGCCTTCGTCGATAGCGGCAGCCGCGGCGTACCAACTTGGCCGGGAAAAGCCGAACTCGGCCGCCGCCGCTGAGACCGCCTCGCCCTCCACCCGGACCCGGCGCACCATCTCGTAACGGACCTGGACCAGGTCGCGGGAGTCAAAAAACTCGCCGGCGGTGAACTCGGCGGCACTCACCGCCTCAGGCCGGGGGTTCAACGCACGCGCCGCCCGCAATGACTCCTCCTTCGGGTCCGGCTTCTTCTTGGCCATCACACCTCCCAAGAACTACACGAGTGTAAGTATCATTATGCCGACAGATGAGGAAGCTGTCAAGCACGGCGGCAGAAACGGCTCTCTTTCCCTCAATATTCTCGTCGCTCTTAACCTATGGTGGGAAGTGTGGGAAGAGGGGTTCCGGCGAAATCAAATTTACAGACTGGACGTAGTTGGCTTTACACGCCGGCGACGCTTCGTCGGACGTAGCCCCTCGACCAAGTCCGCCAAGGCGAGCAGGTCGTCGACCCGGAACGCCGACCGGCCAGCAGCGACGGCCACGAACGGGTCGGGCGGGTCGACATCGGTGAAACCTGCCGGGATGCTGGTCAGCTGCCCGTCATCGGTGAAGAAGAACACCCGGTCTTCCGCCCAGTTGTGCTTGCGGACAACCAGGTCGAACTCACGACCAGCCAAAGGATGGAACGGGTGGGTCACCCTCACCCTTTGTTGCGCACCCTGCCCATTGGGTGCAATCGACGGGTCAGTCCAAGGCCCGTTGTGAACGCCAAGTCCCCTTTGTACGGTCCAGGTTTTTCGCCGGAGAAGACTTCGTCGACCTAGCCGATGCCAACCGCCGGGCGGTGGCTTGGTGCACCGCCGGGGCCGGCATGCGCACCCATGGGACGACCCAGTGCCGGCCGGCCGAAGCCTTCCGGGCGGCCGAGCAAGCGCTCCTGTTGCCCGCCCCGGCGGCACCCTACGACACGCCGTACTACGCCCAGCCCAAGGTCCACCCCGACCACCATGCCGAGGTGCTGCGGGCAATTTACTCAATACCCGGCGACGACATGGTCGGCAAGTACGTCTCGGCCCGCGCCGGTTCCAACGAAGTCAAGTTCTATTTCAAGGGGGAGCTGATAAAGGTCCACCCCCGCCAGGCCCCGGAGGGCGCTCTACCGACCCCGCCGACCTGCCCAGCGAGCGCACCGCTTACGCCATGCGCGACATCGACAAGTTGGTGGCGCTCGGGCGCCAGCACGGCGAGGCCATAGGCCAGTACCTGGAGGCCCTCCTGGGCGGCCCGCTGCCCTGGACGAAGATGCGCCAGGCCTACCGGCTGCTCGGCCTGGTGAAGAAATGGGGGCCGGAGCGGGTCGAGGCCGCTTGCCAAAAGGCGCTCGAGGCGGAGGCGGTGAACGTCAACCTGGTCGCCCGGATGCTCGAGCGGGCCAAGGAAGCCGAGGAGCACAGCGCCGCCGCGACGCACCAAAGAACATCGTGGCGGGGCGCTTTTCCCGTGACGCCGCCGAGTTCAAGGCCAAGGGGCAGGCGCAATGACCCCGCCAGCCCCGTCAATTTCACCCGAACTGCGTGCCCTATTGCGCCGGCTCCGCCTCGGCCAGGTGCTCGACACCCTGCCCGAGCGGGCCGCCCTGGCTAAGGCATCTTCCATATCGCACCTCGACTTCTTGGCCATGGTGCTGGCCGACGAGGTGACCCGGCGCGACCGGGCCTCGGCGTCGGTGCGGGCGCGCGCCGCCCACCTCGACCCCAAGATGACGCTCGAGCGCTGGGACCCCACAGCCGCCGTCACCTACGACAAGGCCGTCCTGGACGAGCTCGTGACACTGCGATTTGTCGAGGACGCGCACAACGCTTTTGTCCTCGGGCCGGTCGGGGTGGGCAAGACCCACTTGGCCACCGCACTTGGCCACATCGCCTGCCGGCGGCGGGTCCGGGCCCATTTCGAGCGGGCCGACCGGCTTTTCAAGCGGCTAAAAGCCTGCCGCCTGGACGGGACCTACGACGCCGAGGTGCGCAAGCTGGTGGCCACCGACCTAGTAATTATCGATGATTTTGCCCTCCAGGGCCTCGACCCAACAGAGACCGCCGATTTCTACGCCCTTGTCGTCGAGCGCCACCGGCGGGCGTCGACGGTGCTGACCTCTGACCGTGACCCGAGCGAGTGGCTGGCCCTCATGGCGGACCCGATGCTCGCCCAGTCGGCCATCGACCGGCTCCAGAGCGCGGCCTTCGAGCTCGTGGTCGAAGGAGAGTCCTACCGGCGGCGGGAAAAGCCGTCCCTGCGCTCACGCCGGCCCGACGGGGACGAGGCTGCCCCATGACCAGTCCTAGCCACGAGAACCTCGGCAGCCCAGAGCCAGTAATGCGTGACGCTTCTGGCACGGCGGCCCGAGAGGCTTTCGTCTGCGCCTGCTGCGGGCGGGAGATCGTGGTCAAGGTAGAAGGGCTCTTCGCCGAGCCCCAAGGTCGGGTCGCCGAGAAGGTTCTGTGACCACGCTTGCAGACAAGCCGCCTACCGCCGCCGGAAAGCCGGGGCCCCCGAAGACGTCGGGCTCCAGTGGCGAGGCGGGCGCGGACGGAGCTTGAGGGCTGAGGCGAAGGCCCAAAGAGCGAACAAGCCGGCCCCACCCACTGGTACTTGACAGGTCCTCACAGGCTCGGGATCATGGTCTCGACCGGTAGTGGCAAGCCCCGAGGTGGTCCCATGTTTGTGGCGCCGGGGTGGTCCCATGGTGCTGGCGGGCGACAAGGCGTCCAACCGGTTGACGACGACAGGGCGATCGTAGCGCCGGATCGGTGGCTTCGCATCACCTCGATACCGATACAACTGCGGACCGCCCTGCACCGGGCACGGTCAGACGATCATCGACTGGGAGATTTATTCCACCTACTTCAACGCCCGGCGTAATAGAGGCGAAGACGAGGCTGCCGGAGCGGTATATGAGCGTTGGCTCAAGACACTCTGCAGCCCCGACAAGGACACCATTTTTGTTGGTAACCAACGTTAAGCACCGAGGCGGTACTTGGTGTTGGGTGTCTTCTGGCCGCCGGAAGGAGCGACCCTCACAGCAAATGGAGCACTTTGATCTCGGGATCTACCTCTTCGACCATGTCGCTAATTACTTGCCGATGGCAGTTGCGCCAATCTCGCTCGACGCACATCACAGCGACACGCACAGACCTCACCGAGTTTAAGAGCACATTTACCGCAGGCCGCGACCCGTTCTCAAGGCGCTCCCTCACGACCGGCCCGAAACGAATCGCGGTTCTCCCACGGGTTCCCGAGCAAGGGCTCATGGAGGTACGTAATGCCAGCCTTCTCAAGGCCCGTGGCGAGTGCCTTCTTGGAGAAACCGGGCCGACGACTGACTGCGTTCAGGCGTACGTCGACGAGGAGGGCGACCTGGGACTGGACTGGCCGCTCCAGAAGGCCTTGGAGGCTCAAGCCTTCGTACCCGACCTGTGGATCCGTCCACCTGTCACGGCACCATTCTCCCAGATACCGACCGTTCAGCTCCTGACGGCGCTTGCTCCCGCAGACCCTCCCGGCCAAGGTGACGGACCAGGGTTGACCGGCTAAGCCCTATGACGTCAGCGATTTCCTCTAACGTGTGCTCGCGGCCGTCTCTCAAACGCCGAGCCGTGGCTAGTTTGTCAGGGGTCATAACGGCCGGACGACCGCCTACCCTGCCTCGTGCCCGGCCGGCCGCCACGCCCGCCCGGGAGCGCTCGATGATGACTTCCCGCTCGAATTGGGCAAGGGCTGAAAGACGTGGAACACGAGCCGCCCGCCGGGCGTAGTGGTGTCGATCCCCTCTTGAAGGGACCGCAGCCCTACGCCGCGCTCCCCAGCTCGCCGACCACATCGATCAGGTGCCGGACTGAACGGCCGAGGCGGTCCAAGCGCCACACGACGAGGGTGTCGCCAGGTCTTAGGTGGTCGAAGAGCTGAGCCAGCTCCGGCCGCTCCGTGAGGGACCCCGAGGCGGTATCTGACCACACTCGCTGGCAGCCCGCTACTTTCAAGGCGTCGAGTTGCAGGTCCAACCGCTGGTCGCCGGTCGACACCCTCGCGTACCCGAGCAAGTCACCCACGCAGCCGACCGTACCAAAAACCCTTCCTCGATCATTGGATGAGCCGTTGATTTTGGGCCTGGGTTTTGCACCTCGCCCACCAGCACCATCGCGGTCACTGGCGACTGCGGAGGCGGCGGCTCACAATCGACCCCTTTCGATCCTGACCAAAGAACTACAGGACAGGCATTCGCACGAGGTACCCAAGGCCACGACCGAGTTGTCGTCGACTCGTTCACGAGCTTTGCCACGCTCCCCATCGGACAAGAGGACGTTCGTGACCCGCGGCGGGACCTGGTCCCGATAGAGGCCCGCGGCACATCCTGGCCGGCCCGCGGAACGGCCCGCAATGGGCCAGCAAGGCCCAACTGCCTCGGGCCATAAAGCCGTAGCAAGCGACAACGGTCCGGGCCTCCAGAAAACTTTCAGGTGCCTTTAAGCCAGAACTGAGACTGGGTCAGCGAGGGAGGCGAGGATGCTGCTCCTCGGCCCTCCGGGTCAGGAAAGGAGAAAGAAAGGGCATTCGGCCCTATCGTAAACGAGGCGAAAGGGGACGGATGATGCAGCACTCGCAGCACAACGCCAGCACTGGGGCGGCTCGTCGCGCCAAGCTGCCCGCATTTGTTGCGGCGCTTTGTCTCGGGAGCGGTGGTCTTGGAGCTGGTCTTGGCGCTGCGCTGAGCGGCGCACCAAGCTACCAACAAGGGAGCCGTTCAACTACAAATAATGTCGATGGACACCGCCCGAGTAGCCGCCGAGGTCGACCCCGCGGTCGTCGACGTCAACACCAACCTCGACCCGCTCGATGGCGGTGGGCAGGTCACCGGTACCGGCATGGTGGTGGGCCGGAACGGTGAGATCGTCACGAACAACCACGTAATGGAGGGTGGCGACATGATCGACGTGACGGTCCTCGGCCACGGCAGCCACCCAGCGGCCCTCGTCGGTACGCCCCCTATGCCGATAGGCCCATAAGGCATCAAAGACCGGGCTCGGGTCGTTGACCAGGGTGGATGTATGTTGGTCGTGAGCAGGTGCCCAAACGCAACCA
Source organism: uncultured Acidimicrobiaceae bacterium (assembly GCA_963749305.1). GTDB lineage: Bacteria > Actinomycetota > Acidimicrobiia > Acidimicrobiales > Palsa-688 > Fen-671. The sequence goes on along the minus strand of CAVVMN010000002.1, from coordinate 8,442 downwards.
TTCGCTAACCTCACGAGGCGTGGACTGGACGATGACTCTAAACGGCACCGACTGGGAGTTCAGGCTGACGGAGCAGGTCACTCTTGAGAGGCGCGACAACGGCTGGGTTCTGCGAGGCACATTATTCGAGAGGCCGCGGAACTTCGCGACCTATGACGAGGCTAGAGATGTCCTCGTGCAGTTGCTCACTGAGCGAGGTGACACAGTAAATGGCACGGACCCTTCCCTGATTTAGGGCCCGGATCAGGACTCCGTCTATGGCTGCCGGTACACTACGGCTCGGCGCTGTTCCAGTGGGTCTATAGCGCCAAGAAGCGTTCGACCAAGCCCGGCGTAGCGAACTTCGACTTCGTGAAGGAAGAACGCCGGGTCGGGACCTACTACTTCTACATCTACGATGCCGACTTTGACCCGAGCTTCATCAAGATCTGCACTTGCTTCCGGTGCCCGGCGAAGATGTGGCTGTTACGCGGCGTTCGCCATAACAGCCATTACGCGTCGGCCCGGATTATGTCCCGCGGTGGTGTGGCAGTGTGAGACGGGCCAGGTGGCGAGTGGTCAGTGAGCTGGCTCCGGGCCGCATAATTTGAGACGTTGAACGATGCTTCCTCGGCCGGGATGGACCCGGGGAAGGAGGCAACGATGAGCGATGGATGTCGAGTTCGGGTGACGGGCCCGCTGGCGTTGTACGCGGATGGGTTCCGCCAGGATCTAGCGGTTCAGGGTTACAAGGTGCAGCCGAGGGACCGGAACCTGCGGACGTTGGCCCATGTGAGCCGCTGGATGGCGAGCAGGGGGCTGTCGGTTGGTGAGTTGACCCCGGGCCGGTTGGAGGAGTTCCTCGAGGCACGCCGGCCGCGAGGGCTATCACCATGCACTATCGGTACGAGCAGTGATGCCGCTGATGGGGTACCTGCACGCCTTGGGGGTGGCGCCGCCTCCTGGTGTCTTGGTCACCGGCAAGGCGGATCTGGTGGTGGAGGAGTATCGTCGCTACCTCCTCAGCGAGCGGGCGTTGACGCCCGCCGTGGTGGGCAAGTACCGCGGCTGGGCCGGGAATTCCTCGCGTCTTGCAAGCATTCTGGCGTGCTTGAGTTGAGCGAGCTGTCGGCGGCGTCGGTCACTGAGTACGTAGTTCGCGGGTGCCGCGGGCGGACTGGCGCCTCGGCGGGGCACCTCGTCACTGGGCTTCGGTCGCTGCTCGGTTTTTTGTTCCTGGCCGGCCACACAAGCGGGCAGCTGGCCTCGGCGGTGCCGACGGTCGCTCATTGGGGAGCGGGCAGCCTGCCCCGGGCACTCGGCCCCGGTGCGGTGGCTTTGCTGGTCGCTAGCTGCGACACCGAGACGCTGGTCAGCCGGCGGACCGGGCGGTCCTCGTCCTGCTCGCCCGGCTCGGCTTGCGGGCTGGCGAAGTGGCCGCACTGGAGTTGGGCGACCTCGATTGGCGGGCGGGCGAGCTCGTGGTTCACAACGGCAAGGCCCGTCGCCACGAGCGGCTCCCTCTACCCGTGGATGTTGGGGAGGCCTTGGTCGGTTACCTCCGCGGAGGTCGACCACGGGTCGCATGCCGGAAGGTGTTCTTACGGCTCAACGCCCCGATCGTGGGCCTGACCACCCCGGCGATCACCGCCGTCGTCTACCGGGCTTGCCGGCGGGCGGGCCTGGCTCGGGCCGGTGCTCACCGGCTACGCCATAGCGCCGCGACCGCCATGCTCGCCAGCGGTGCGAGCTTGGTCGAGGTCGGACAGGTCCTGCGCCATGTCAGCCAGGAAACAACGGCCATCTACGCCAAAGTCGATCGAATTGCACTGGGCGCGCTCGCTCAGCCATGGCCGGAGGCAGGAGCATGACCGGCATCCGCCCCGCTATCGACGACTACCTGTCCGTCCGCCGATCGCTCGGCTACAAGCTGGAGGACCACGAGTGGCTGCTGGTTGACTTCGTCTGTTTCTTGGAGGAGCAGGGCGCCACCACCGTCACCACCCAGCTGGCGCTGGATTGGGCCACGCTGCCCCAAGACGTGCTCCCGTCGTGGTGGGCAGCCCGCCTGCGAGTCGTGCGCGGCTTCGCGCACCATCTCAAGGCGTTCGATCCTGCCACCGAGGTCCCACCGGTCGGCCTGCTGGCTGGCCGCAACCGGCGAGCGGTGCCCTACCTGTACTCGAAGGCCGATGTGTGCGCACTGATGGCAGCCACCGCCTCGCTGCGGCCCGCGCTACACGCTGCCACCCACCGGGTGCTCATCGGCTTGTTGTCGGTCACCGGCATGCGGCTCGGGGAGGTGATCCGCCTCGACCGATCAGACCTGGACACCGCCGAAGGGGTCTTGACGATCCGGGACAGCAAGTTTGCGAATTATGCCGAGCACGCGATTATGCCGAGAAGGGTGACGGGCCTGCTGCGCTGGCTCAGCGTTTGACGGAGAAAGCTCGGCATAATTGCCTGACCTGACCGAGGCTCTGCTCTGGAGATCCAACCACCAGAGAAGGGAATGGTCATGGCCAGACGTGTGTGCGGCCCGCTTACGGGGCCTTTGGTGCCGTATGTCGCGGGTTTTCGGGAGAGCCTTGCCGAGCGGGGTTACTCGTCGCACTCGATCCGCAGTCATGTGCTGTTGATGGGGCATGTCAGCCGGTGGCTGGCCAGCGAGGGCCTGGCGGCGAGTGACCTGAGCGGCGAGCGTGCTCGGCTGTTCTTGGGCACAAGGCGGGTAGAGGGTTACGTCCACCCGGCGTCGATGGCTGGGATGGCGCCACTGCTTGACTACCTGTGTGATATCGCCGCGAGCCCGGCCCTGCGCGATGGTGCCGAGCTCACAGCGGTGGGGGTGCTCCTCGGTCGTTTCTCGCGCTACTTGACCGAAGAGCGTGGGCTGTCACCCTCGATGACGGTCCCGCACTACCTCGACGTGGCCCGCGAGTTTTTGGAGCACTGCTCGTTCCGAGGCGAAGCGGACCTGAACGGGCTGACTGGCGCAGCCGTCACCGACTTCGTGTTGTCAGCGAGCCGAGACCACACGGCCGGCCATGCCAAGTCTGTCACCACCCGGCTCCGCTCGTTCCTGCGCTATTTGTACGTCGAGGGCTTGACGGGGGACGGCTTGGTGATGGCGGTGCCGTCGGTGGCAGGGTGGCAGCTGACGGCACTGCCCCAGGGGATCAGCCCCGAAGAGGTGGCCGGTCTGCTCAAAAGTTGCGACCGTCGCCGGGCCAGGGGACGCCGGGACTTCGCCATCCTGACCGTGCTGGCACGTCTCGGGTTGCGCGCCTGCGAAGTGGCCGCGCTACGGCTGGGCGACATCGACTGGCGCCACGGTGAGGTCACCGTTCGTGGCAAGGGCAACCGTCAGGACAAGCTGCCCGTGCCGCACGATGTGGGGGAAGCGATCGTGGGATGGCTGCGCCGAGGCCGGCCGCACTGCGACTGCCCAGCGGTGTTCACCCGGCTCTTGGCCCCCTATCGTGCCCTGTCCACCAGGGCTGTGTCGGGGACCGTGCGGGAGGCCTGTGTCCGAGCGGGTATCGCCCCGGTCGGCTCCCATCGGCTCCGTCACGTGGTGGCCAGCGAGACGCTCCGAGCCGGCGGCACACTGACCGAAATCGGCCAGCTGCTCCGGCATCACAGCCTGACCGCAACCTCTATCTACGCCAAGGTCGACCGCCTGGCGCTGGCAGCAGTGGTCCAGCCCTGGCCTGGCGGTGCGGCATGAGCGAGCTCCGCCGGTCTTTGGACGATTACCTGGTGCTGCGCCGAGCCCTCGGCTACAAGCTGGAGGACGTCGGCAGGATGTTGCGCAGCTTCGTGGCGTTCGCTGAGCGGGAAGGTGCGGCCCCGGTCAGCACCGAACTGGCCGTCCGCTGGGCGGACCTCCCGGCGGGCACTACTCCTATCTGGCGGGCGCACCGGTTGAGCGCGGTCCGTGGGTTCGCCCGTTACCTGCACTCGCTCGACCCTGCCAACGAGATCCCGCCCCGAGACGTGCTGGCCGCCGGAAGTTACCGGCCCGGTGCTCCTTACCTGTACTCCGACACCGATATCGCAGCGCTAATGGATGCCGCCCACAGGCTCACACCACCATTGAGGTCGGCAACTTTCGAGACACTCGTCGGGTTGTTGGCCGTGACCGGTATGCGGATCGGGGAGGCGATGCGCCTTGACCGCGACGACGTCGACTGGGCCGAGGGGTTGATCGTGGTCCGCAGCTCGAAGTTCGGGAGGTGGCGGGAAGTATTGTGCCACCCCACCACCCTCGAGGCGCTCCGTCTCTACAGCCACACGCGGGACCAGCTCTGCCCACGTCCCAGCTCGGCGAGCTTCTTCGTCTCAAGTCGCGGCAACCGGCTGGTCCACAACACCGTCTACCCGACCTTTCATGAACTGGTCGCTCAGGTCGGGCTGGTGGCCGGGCGGTCCCAGCGACGGCCCGGTGTCCACCACCTCCGGCATTCGTTCGCGGTCAGGACCCTGCTTCGCTGGTATCGCGACGGAGATGACGTGGAGGCCCGTCTGCCCCTGCTGTCCACGTACTTGGGCCATGTCCAGCCGGCCAGCACATTTTGGTACCTGTCCACCGCCCCCGAGCTCATGGCTCTGGCTGCCCAGCGGCTCGAAGACCATGAGGCGGGCTCGTGAGCGCGCTCGCCCCAACCCTCGAGGCCTACTTCACCCACCGGCTGATAAGCCAAAAACGGGCGAGCAGGCACACCATCGCCGCATACCGGGACGCCTTCCGGCTGTTGCTCCACTTCGCCGAACAACAGACCGGCAAGCCACCGTCCCTTCTGGACCTCGAGGACCTCGATGCCCCGCTCATCGGGGCGTTCCTCGACCATCTCGAGCACGCCCGGGGCAACACCACCCAGAGCCGGAACGCCCGCCTGGTGGCCATCCACTCACTGTTCCGCTTCGCCGCGCTCCGCCACCCCGAGCACGCCGCCCTCATCGCCCGCGTGCTGGCCATACCAGCCAAACGCTGCGACCGCAGCGACGTTTCGTTCCTCACCCACGCCGAGTGCAAAGCCCTCCTCGCCGCCCCCAACCGCGACCGATGGACAGGTCGGCGCGACCACGCCCTGATGGCAGTCGCCATACAGACCGGGCTACGCGTCTCCGAGCTCACGGGCCTCTGCTGCCAGGACGTTCACCTCGGGACCGGAGCAAACGTCCAGTGCACGAGCAATTGTCAATAGTTGTGGATGAGATTTCTGCTCAGGCTGCGACGGACCCGTTCTCGGTGTTGATGTTGTCGGTTTCTGATGGCCTCCTTTCTTGCAGTTTGCCGTCGATGAAGGTGGCGCCGGCTCGCACCAGCGGGACGAGCTCGGGGGCAGCTATCTTGTGCCAGCGGGCTTGGGCGGCGTCTAACAGCTTGTAAGCCATCGCCAGTGCCGCCCTGCGTGAGCCGGCACCCCGGGTGACCCTGGTCCTGAGACGGACCGTCGAGAAGGTCGACTCGATCGGGTTACTGGTCCGCAAGTGCACCCAATGCTCTTTGGGGAAGTCATAGAAGGCGAGCAGGGTGTCGAGGTCGTCCATTACCTTGGCGGTGGCCTTGGGGAAGCCGGAGAAGGTGTCGGCGAAGGACTTGGCCGCAGTCAGGGCCCCCGTGCGGCTGCCGGCATTGTAGATGGCCTGGATAGCGGATTTGGCTTGCGACTGAAGGCGTTTTGGTAGCGCGTCAACTACGTTCGCAGTCTTGTGCACCCAACACCTCTGTTCTTTGGTCGTCGGGAAGACGTCTCTGAGGGCGGCCCAGAAGCCGAGGGCCCCGTCGCCCACGGCGAGGACGGGGCCGGACAGGCCCCGCTCGCGGAGGCTGCGCAGCAGGGCGGCCCACGACTCCTTCGACTCCCGGTAGCCCCCGGCCAGGGCGACGAGCTCTTTGGCGCCGTCGGGGCGGACGCCGACGATGACCAAGCAGCACAGCCGGTCCTCCTCGAGGCGCACGTTGAAGTGCACCCCGTCTACCCACCAGTACACGTAGTCGGTGCCAGACAGGTCCCGGCCGGCCCAGCGCTCGCGCTCGTCCTGCCAGGACTCGGTGAGCCGGGCGACCGTCGAGGCCGACAGCCCCGCCCCGGAGCCGAAGAACTCGCCGAGGGCGGGGGCGAAGTCACCCGTGGACAGGCCCCGGAGGTACAGCACGGGCAGTACCTCGGTCACCTTGGGGGACTTGCGCATGTAGGCGGGCAGGATGACCGAGCGGTAATGCTGGCCTTCTCGGCGGTCGTCGACCCTGGGGGCTTTCACCTCGACCATGCCGGCACCGGTGGTGACCTGTCTCTCCTTGGCGTAGCCGTTGCCGACGACCAGGCGCTTGCCGGTGCCGTCGAGCTGGTCGGCATGGGCGTCCAGGTAGGCCTGGCGCTCGACCAGCAGCGCCAGCTTGAGCATCTCTTGGGCAGCCAGGCGGCACAGCTCGTCCAGGCCGACAGTTGTGGGTGCTTGCTCCACGCGTGCGGAAGCATCTTGTACTAGCTTCAACATTGGCGTACTCCTCCCCGCCGGTCTCACCCGGCGGACTTGTTGTTTGGTCAACTTGGAGGGTACGTCACTGCCTTGAGCAGATCGAGCATCCACAACTTCTGGTTATAACTCCCCAGTGCACTGGCAAGGGACGAAAACAACGCTGCACCCCGTTGACTACTCAAACCGCCAGGGTGCTGAGCGTCTGGATGCAGGAACGTCAAGGACAACCGGCCGACCCACTGTTCCCCACGAGCCGCGGCCGAAGCCTCAGCAGGGACGCGGTGGCGCTGCGCATGGACAAGTACGCCCGCATCGCCGCACAGGAATGCCCGACACTGCGCGACAAGGCTGTCTCGCCGCATACGTTTCGCCACAGTTGCGCAATGAACCAGTTTCGGTTCCGGGGTTGACCCAGCGGTGATCGCACTGTGGCTGGGACACCAGAACCTGCGCAGCGTCGAGAGCTACATCCACGCTGACATGGCCCTCAAGGAACGAGCCCTCGCACGCACCGCGCCACTGGCCACCACGCCCGGCCGCTACCGACCACCAGACAGGCTCATCGACTTCCTCGAAGCCCTGTAATTATGCCGAGCTTTCCCAGTTGAACACCAAGCGAGCGCAATGAACTTGAAGGCTTATCGGCATAATCGCGTGCTCGGCATAATTGTTGTTATGACGACATCGGGATAACAACAAGAGCAGACAAGTGCCGCTGCACCCGAGCACCCTGGTCGCCCTGGCCGACTATGGGGAACTCCGCGACCACTGCTGCAGTTCTCCGAAGGCGCCCAGCCTGCTGATCTCGACCACCGGCAGCCGGCTGATCAGCCAGAACGTCCACTACGTCTTCGCTCGTCTGGTCGGCCAAGCTGGACTCGAGCCCCGCTCCGATCGTTGCCGTCCCCGGCTGCACGACTTCCGCCACTCGCTGGCCGTGGACACCCTGCTCGGCTGGTATCGCGAGGGCCTCGACGTCGAAGCGCGTCTGCCCCTGCTGTCCACCCTTCTCGGTCACACCAAGCCGGCCAACACGTATTGGTACCTCTCCGCCGTCCCCGAACTGCTCGCCTTGGCCGCCGAGCGGCGAGACCGTGCCATGGCGGTGAGAGCATGAGCGCGCTTGCCCCAACCCTAGAAACGTTCTTCACCGAGCGGCTGATCAACCAACGACATGCCAGCAACAACACCATCGCTGCCTACAGGGACGCCTGGCGGTTGCTGCTGCGCTTCCTGTGTGACCGGACAGGCAAACAACCATCCCGGCTGGACCTGGCCGATCTCGATGCCACCGCCGTCAGCGCCTTCTTGGATCACCTCGAGCAGGAACGCCACAACAGTGCCCGCACCCGAAACGCCCGCCTGGCCGCCATCCGCTCGTTCTTTCACTATGGCGCCCTGTGCCACCCCGAGCACGCCGAGCTCATCGCCCGAGTGCTGGCCATACCCACCAAACGCTGCCAGAGGACCGACGTCTGCTATCTGACCCGCTCCGAGCTCGATGCCGTCATCGCAGCACCCGACCGGCACACCTGGACCGGGCGGCGAGATCACACTCTGCTCGGCGTCGCTGCTGAGACCGGTCTTCGGGTATCGGAACTCACCGGGCTACGTAACTGCGACGTCGAGCTGGGCACCGGCGCCCATGTCCGCTGCAGAGGCAAAGGCAGGAAGGACAGGTGCACGCCGCTGTCCAAAGGCACCATCGCCGTCGTGCGGACCTGGATGCAAGAACGCGGCGGCGCGCCGGCCGATCCGCTCTTCCCCGCTCGGCGCGGCAGCGCCCTGACTCGCGGAGCAGTCGAGGACCTCGTCGCCAAGCACGCCGCCGCCGCCCAACGCCGCTGCCCGTCGCTGGCGACCAAACACCCGACACCCCATACCCTTCGCCATTATGTGGACGGCTGGGTTATGTGGCCGGCCGGGGTGTTTCCGTTGACGGGGTTGCCGCGCGTGCCGGTTCCGGCCACATAA
>CAVVMN010000001.1:0-551692 GCA_963749305.1 uncultured Acidimicrobiaceae bacterium | reverse complement strand
TTGGCGACACTGCGGGCCAGGCAAGGCGACGACAAGGCGGCCGACGGCCTTTACGCGGAGGCGATCGGCTGCTGCTTCAACCCCTGGCTGTCGTCCGACGCCATGGTAGGCCAGGCCGCGGTTGCCCGTCGTCTCGGAGACCTGGTCCGAGCCCGGTCCTTGCTCGATGAAGCCGGGCGCCACTACCCCTATATCGACTTCCACGCCGGGCCGCCCCGCGTCCTCGCCGGCCTCGCATGGTGGGCGCTCGCCTCCGGCCAACCAGACGACGCCGCTGTCTTCGCCGCCCGCGCTGCCCAAGGTGCATCGGCGAGCGGGGACCCGGCCACGCTTGTCCTCGCCGAGACCGCCGTGGCCGCAGTCCAGGCGACCGTCCAGCCGACGCCCGACAACATCGGCACGATCGTTGCTCTGGCCACGAGGCGAGCTCAGGCGACCGCTTACGGCTCTCTAACCGATGGGCCCGATCTAGCCGCCCTCGTCGCCCGCCTGGACGTGACGAGTTCCTGAGCGGTCGACTCTGCTCTTGGTCCTATGGCGTCCCCGCCGAGCCAATAGAAGCCGGCGACCCCCCCGGGAGTGTTCGCCCCGAGTTGACCTCAGCACCACGTCAGCGCCACCTCAGGCACGCGCAAGCACCCTGGCACTCATGCAGACGACACCGGGCGGTACCCCCGCCGACCCCGTCCACCAGGCCAGCGCGGAACCCGCGGTCGAGGTCCATGGCCGCGTAATGACCACCAACCAACAGGCGGCGGCCTGTTACCGCGAAGCTCAGCGCGCCGCCGACCGGGACAACGCCATCGTGGCGTTGCGGCTGGCAGTGGCCGCCGACGCCGCCTTTGCCGTGGCGGTCGCAGATCTCGCCGCCGTGACCGAGGCGCCGAGCGCCCCTCCCGATAGCCAGCAGATGAGCTGGGAGCGCCACCACGTAGAAGTGGTTGGTACCGCGTCGACCGGCGACGTCAACCGGGCCTTAGACCTGCTGCGCGAACACCTCGCGAGCGTGGGCTGTGACCCCCTCGCCTTCCGTATCGTCGCTCACCTCAGTTGCCCCATGGGCAACAGCGGCGACCTCGACGACATCGCCGGCCGCCTTCCCGCCTGCCACGCCACCCCATGGCAGTGCTGGCCTTGAGTGCGATAGCGCATCCACTCGTCCCACACACGCCGTGTACGGCGTTCGTCCATCGTTATTAATCGACCGACGGGACCGTACGCCCGCCCGGCACGTCCGGTGCAGACGTGAGGGCTGAAGATGATGCGGAGAGCGTGATGGGCGTCTCGAGTGGGAAGTGGCAGGCAGCAACGTGGCCGGCACCGAAGCTGACCAGAGGCGGCTCCTCCAGCGCACAGCGTTCTTCTGCACGGGGACAACGGGTGCGGAAACGGCACCCGGACGGGGGGTGAACAGCCGAAGGCAGCTCGCCCCGGACGGCGGCTACTGCCAACTTCTGGCGAGCCGCAACGGGGTCGGGCTCCGGCACGGCGTCCAGGAGCCCGCGTGTGTAGGGGTGGGCCGGGTGCTCGTAGACCTCGTGGGCCGGCCCCAGTTCGACGAGCTTGCCCAGGTACATGACCCCGATTGTGTCGACCATGTACCGAACGACGGCCAGGTCGTGGGAGATGAGGACGAAGGTCAGATGGTGCCGAGCCTGAAGGTCTTTCATCAGGTTGAGGATCTGAGCCTGGATCGAGACGTCCAGAGCGGACACGGGTTCGTCAGCGACGATGAGCTTGGGATTGAGGGCCAGCGCCCGGGCCAACCCGATGCGCTGGCGCTGCCCGCCGGAGAACTCGTGCGGGTACCGGTCGATCGCTGCCGGGCTGAGCCCGACCTCGTCCAGCAGCTGGTACACCCGCGCCCGTTGTTCGGCCGGCGATCCTCTCTCGTGGACCTTCAGGGGCTCGCCCACGATGGCCCCGACACGCATGCGCGGGTTCGAGCGACGAGTACGGGTCTTGGAACATGAGCTGCACGTCGGCCCGCAGGCGGCGCAGGTCGCTCCCGTCGAGCTCCTGCACATCTCGTCCCTCGATGCGAAGTTTGCCGCTGTTTGCCTTCTGCAGCGCCACCGCCAGCGAACCCACGGTCGTCTTGCCGCACCCGGACTCACCCACGAGGCCGAACGCCTCTCCGGTGCGGATGCTGAACGAGACGTCTGAGACGGCTTTGACCGTCCCCACCTGACGGCGGAACACGCCTCCCTTCATCACCGGGAACTCCTTCACCAGGTGCTCGATACCGAGCATCTCGGGGCGCCCGTCGAGCTCCGCGGCGCGCCGGGCGGCGGCGCCTTCGTCGCGCTCCGCCGTCTCGACCGCCAGCGGGCGGTGCTCGACATTGACCGGGTGAAAGCAAGCGAACTCATGTGCGCCCGCTGCCGGAGGCGTCGTCACCGGTCACCGGGGTGAGGGGTGGCTCTTCATCGCGGCAGCGGTCGGTCGCATATGTGCACCGGGGGTTGAAGCGGCAGTTCGTGTGGACCATCGAAAGATCGGGCGGGAGCCCGGGGATGCTTACGAGGCGATCGGCTTGGTTGGGGCCGATCTTCGGCACGGACGCCAGGAGCGCGTCCGAATAAGGGTGCCTCATCCGGGTGAAGAGCGTCTCGGTCTTCGTCCTCTCGACCACCTTGCCCGCGTACATGACGGCCACGTTGTCAGTACGGCCGGCTATGACGCCCATATCGTGAGTGATCAGGATCACGGCCATCCGGAGGCGCTCGCGCAGGCCGTCGATCAGGTCAAGGATCTGGGCCTGGATCGTAACGTCGAGAGCGGTCGTCGGTTCGTCGGCGATGAGGAGCTTGGGCTCGCAGGCCAGTGCCATGGCGATCATCACCCGCTGACGTAACCCGCCCGACAGCTCGTGGGGGTACTGGTCGACGCGCTCGGCCGGCCGCGGCATCTCGACCAGGGTGAGGACGTCAAGGGCTCGTTGGCGAGCTTGCCCGGTGCTCACATCCCGGTGCAGACGGACCGCCTCCACGATCTGCCAGCCGATGGTCTTGGTGGGGTTGAGCGAGGTCATCGGGTTCTGAGGGATGAGGGCCACCTCATTGCCCCGGACCGCTCGCATCTCCCGCTCGTCCAGAGTGGCCAGGTCCCTCCCTCCAAGCTGGATCCGGCCTGATGCGATACGGCCGTTGCCTGGCAGCAGCCGCATGATAGACAGGCCAAGGGTTGTCTTGCCGCACCCCGATTCACCGACGATCCCGAGCGACTCGCCCTCGTCCACTGAGAGCGAGACCCCGTCGACGGCCACGACGTTCCCGGTGCGCAGGGTGAACTGCGTACGTAGGTCCGTCACTTCCAGGACGCTCGGCACACCCGAAAATGTAGTGCGCCGGCGATAACCACAACGGGCGGGCAACTCGCCGTTTACCGTCTCGAAATGGCCGAGAAATACTGGGAACCTACTCTCACATCGTCGTAGAGAAAGCCAACTCGCCGCCACGGCACCCCGGCCGAGCCGATCAAGGGTGTGATCGCCACGGGTGGCCTGTGCTGCATTACGCTTCGTCCAGGGCTCCCGGCGCTGTGCCCGGGGCCGAGCCTGCAGGGGAGGTAGGTAGACATGAAGGGTCGCTATCGGGCGCTCGCTTCTTCGGTGGCCGGGGCGGTGCTCACGCTCGGTTTACTCGGCGTAAGCAGCACGGCCAGCGGGGCGTCCCCGGGCCGGTCGGTGTCGGGGGGGACGGTAACTTTTGCCGAACAGCCGGGTTCACCCCCGACTTACATCTTCCCGCTCTACGACGGCGCCAACTCCGGGAACAACAACATCACGTACCTGCAACCCTTGATGTGGCTGCCGCTTTATTGGTTCGGCCACAGCAATAGCCCGGCTGCGACGGTCAACTACCCCCTGTCGATGGCGGATCCTCCCGTCTTCTCGAACGACAACAAGACCGTCACCATGACCCTCAAAAAATACGACTGGTCGGACGGGGCGCCGGTCACGGCCCGGGACCTGGTGTTCTGGATGAACCTGGCCGAGAACGAGAAGAACCAGGACGCCGCCTACGTGCCTGGCGGGTGGATGGACCATGTGGCCAGTTATTCGGCTCCTTCGCCCAGCACTTTCGTACTGAAGCTGAACCAGACCTACAACCCGACGTACCTGCTCTACAACGGGCTGGCCACGCTCACGCCTCTCCCGCAAGCGGCCTGGGACAAAACGTCCGCCACCGGTGCGGTGGGCAATTACGACGAGACCGCGGCCGGGGCGAAAAAGGTCTATGCCTACCTCAATAGCGCGTCGATATCGTTGTCGACCTGGGACACCAACCCGCTCTGGCAAGTGGTGGACGGGCCGTGGCACCTCGAGCCGAAATCAGGCTTCCAGGTCACCGGGCAAACGATCTTGCTCCCGAACAATAAGTACTCCGGCCCCGACAAGCCGAAGATAAGCGAATTCGAGGAACTGCCTTTCACCAGCGCCACGGCCGAGTTCAACGCCCTCGAGTCCGGCAGCGTCGATTACGGGTACGTCCCCGCCACCGACGTGGGGGCGTTCGGCTCCCTCAAGTCCAAGGGTTTCTCGATCGAACCGTGGTACGAGTGGGGCATCACGTTCATCCTGTTCAACTTCAGCAACCCGAAGTACGCGGCCCTCGAGAACCAGCTCTATATCCGGGCGGCGATGCAGACCCTTATCGACCAGCCGGCGTACATCAAGGCGATCCTGGGCGGTTACGGGACCCCTACGTACAGCCCCGTCCCCACGTTCCCGGTCACGAACTTCCTCGAGCCCGGCGGCCAAGACCAACCCCTACCCCTACAACCCCGGGGCAGCCAAGAAGCTCCTCGAGGAAAATGGCTGGTCGGTACCGTCATCGGGCGCGGCTACGTGCACCAAGGCCGGCACGGGCCACGGCGAGTGCGGCGCAGACATCGCGGCCGGCACCAAGCTCGAGATCCCGCTCCTGTACTCGAGCGGCATGCCGCCTCTCGACGACGAGGTGGCGGTCATGCGCTCGTCCTTTGGCTCGGCCGGGATCCAGCTGGCCCTGTCCCAGGCGCCCTATAACACGGTGTTGGCCGACGCCTACGCGTGCATCGGCGAAACCACCGCAAAGTGCCCTGCCAGCTCGACCGCCCTCAGCCTCCTGTCGTCGCCGGTGTACACCTACGTCCCCATTTATTACCCCGACGGCGACAGCCTGTTCGGGTGCGGGGGGGCCACAAACGGCTGGTAACTACTGCAATAAACAGGTGCAGCAGTTGATCGACGGGCTCATGACCGAGAACAATGCGGCCTCGATCCAGACCTTCTACAAGTACCAGGCGTTAGTGGCCAAACAGCTCCCGGTGCTCTGGTTCCCCAACGCCGCCTACCAGATCTCGGCCATCTCGCCCAAGCTGGGCGGCGTGGCGGCCCAGGATTCGACCGCTCACATCTACCCCTCGTCCTGGTTCCTCAAGTCCTAGAGGGATTTAGCCCTAGCGGGAATTAGTTGGGGGCGATGTGACCCAGTTCCTTGTGAGGCGTACGGCCCAGGCCGTCGTCGTGGTCCTGGTCGTTACGTTGATCGTGTTCGCCATGCTGCATTTCCTGCCAGGTAGCCCGGCGCGGGCGTTGCTCGGGATCCACGCCACGCCGGGCGCCATACGCGCCTTCGACGAAGCGAACGGTTACAACCGTTCACTGCCGATGCAATATTTGCTCTACCTCGACCGCCTTCTTCATGGCAACCTCGGCTTCTCTTATCATTTCGACCAGTCGGTCAGGTCCCTGCTGGCGCTCGACTTGCCGAAGACGGCCCTGCTCGTGGGCCTTTCCTACGTGTTCGCATTGATCATCGCCATCCCCGTCGGTCTCGCCCAGGCGCTCCGGCGCAACCAGCTTGCTCGACCACACTTTTACGACGGTCTCTTTCGTGGGTTACTCGATGCCAACGTTCTGGCTGAGCATGCTCCTCATTATCGCCTTCTCGGTCCATTTCCATCTGTTCCCGTCCGAAGGGCCACAGGGAGCCGGCGTCGGGGCCGCGTTCGGGGATCCACAGGGACTGGTGCTGCCGGTGGCCACACTCACCATCGTCACCGTGGCGCAGTTCAGCCGGTTTATGCGCTCGTCGGCGATCGACAACCTGCTGCAGGATTACATCCGCACGGCCAGGGCCAAAGGCGCGTCGCAACGGCGGCTGGTGACCCGTCACCTCCTGCGCAACAGCCTCCTCCCCATCATCACTTTGATCGGCCTCAGTCTGCCTGCCGTGATATCGGGCGCCGTCGTCGTCGAGGCCGTCTTCAACTACCCCGGGATGGGGTGGCTGTTCTGGAGCGCCGCCGGTGCCCGTGACTACTCCGTGCTCATGGGGTTCACCGTCGTCGTGGGTATCGCCACAGTACTTGGCAACCTGCTGGCCGACGTTGCCTACGCCATTTTGGACCCCCGGATCAGGTATTCGCGGAATGACTGAAGAAAACGCAAACTGCCATCCGTCGACTGTGTCACCGCCAAGCGACGGTAGTAAGCGCCCTGGCTGAGGCTGCTCGCGACGACGGCGCCGCGTCGGCGGTCCAGCTCGTGGCGATTGACAGCCCAGGACTTCCTGCACCATCGCCTGGGAGTGGTGGGGCTGGTCATCATCGTCCTCATGGCACTGTTCAGCTTCGTGGGCCCGCTCATCTATCCCACCAACCAGTCCAGTACGAACCTTTTACAGATCAACCTGCCCCCGAGCTCGCAGTTCCCCCTCGGTACCGACCCCGTGGGTTACAACATCCTCGGCCGGCTAATGGTGGCCGGGCGGCCGTCGCTGGAGGTCGGGACTGGCGGCCGCCGCCATCGCCGCCATCTTCGGGACGCTCTGGGGCGCCATTGCCGGCTTCGTCGGAGGTTGGCTGGACGCGGGCATGATGCGGATCGTGGACGGCTTCGTCGCCATCCCGACCGTGCTCCTCGTGCTCCTTCTAGCGACCATCGTCACCCCCAGCGTGGGACGCTGATCTTGATCCTCGGCTTCGTCTCGTGGCTGATCACCGCCCGTCTGGTCCGCAGCGAGGTCCTCGTGCTCCGCACCCTCGACTACGTGAAGGCGGCCGAGATGATCGGTGAACGGCCGATCAAGATCGTGTACCGTCACCTCGTCCGCAACGTGGTCGGGACGGTTGCGGTGCAATCGACGTTCGAGGTGGCCAATGCCATCCTGCTCCTGGCCGCCTTGAGCTTTTTGGGGCTCGGCCCGCCGCCGCCCGCCGCCAACTGGGGCGAAATGTTGACATCGGGGCTGGACTATATTTTCAGTAATTACTGGTGGCAGATCTATCCCGCCGGCCTGTGCATCGTCCTTACCGTGGTTGCCTTCAACCTTCTTGGCGATGCCGTCAGGGACACGCTGGAGGTGCGGTTGGCGCAACGGGGGGCGAGCCTCTGAAGAGGCGTGCCCCGAAGGCTTCGCCGAAATGAAAGGGCCTATTGGTGAAAGTACACATTTCCGTCGATATGGAAGGGATCTCCGGCGTCGCAGATGCCGCCGACACCATGCTCGGCGCGCCTCATTATGAGTACTGCAGGCGCTTGATGACGGCGGAATGCAACGCCGCCATTGCCGGGTGCTTCGAGGCCGGGGCCACCGACGTGCTGGTGAACGATTCGCACGGGACGATGCTCAACCTGCTACAGGAGCAACTCGACCCGCGCGTGAGAGTCATCCGTGGGCGGCCCAAATCCCTGGGGATGATGCAGGGAATAGACGACAAAACACAGGCCACTATGTTCGTCGGCTACCACGCGGCCGCCGGCCACGGTGACGGCGTGCTGAACCACACGATGCGCAGCCGTGACGTCCTCGGTGTGTTCCTCAACGATGAACCGGCGGGTGAGTTGCGCCTCAATGCCGCCCTGGCGGGTTGGTTCGGGGTCCCGGTCGCCCTGATCACCGGCGATGACGTCCTCTGCGAAGAGGGCCGAGATTGCCTGGGGGACGTGGAGGCGGTGGAGGTGAAGCAGGCGATCGACAAGTACACGGCCGCCTCGCTGCACCCCACGCGCGCTCAGGAGTTGATCAAGGAGGGGGCGCAGCGCGCCCTGGCCCGGCTGCACGAACTACATCCATATCGTGTGGAGTCTCCCACCACCCTGCGGGTCAGCTGGAACTCCACCTCCACCGCCGCCCTGTGCGAGAACCTGCCCGGCATCAAACGCGTCGCGTCCCGAGATATCGAGTACACGTCGAACAACTACCCCGAGATCTACCGTCTCCTCCGGGTGCTCCTGGCCCTGGCCGCGTCCGTCGCCGCCCTTCCCTATAGCTACGACTGATGCCCGACGGCGAGAGGGCGACAGCACCGGGAGGGTCGGCGTTCAGAGGCTGGATCGACCGGGTGGAGCGGCTGGGCGACCGGCGGGTAATCGAGTTCGGTATCCCCATGCGGGATGGTGCTCGAACTGTCCGCCGACGTTTACCTCCCGGCCGGACCTGGCGACCGACGGCGTACCCGCCATCGTGGAACTGACCCCGTACGGGAAGGACAACGTCGCGCTCATGTCGGATGACGCGACGCTTTACCAAAACAATGGCTACGTGTTCGTCGCCGTCGACGTCCGGGGACGGGGTAAGTCCGAGGGTGAATGGGTCGCATTTGCCAACGACGCCAAAGACACCTGCGATGTCATCGAGTGGGTGGCCATCCAGCCGTGGTGCGACGGCAACGTCGGGACCACCGGCCTCAGCTACATGGGTTGGGTGCAGTGGGCGGGGGCGTCTGAGCGGCCACCGCACCTTCGGGCCATGGTCTCGACCTCGGCGGCCGGGCGCTGGCAGCAGGAGATCCCTTATACGAACGGGGTCTTTCAGCTCTATTTCGCCTGGTGGTGCTTTGCCACCCGGCGAAGGATCGAGGAGTCCTACGCGCTGGAACATACGGATTGGGACCAGGTCCTCCGGATGCTCCCGGTGAAAGCCATCGGCGATGTCATCGACGGGACGGGACCTAACTGGGACCTCGTGAGCGGGCACGACACCCTCGATGAGTTTTGGCGGGCTCTGCGGTACGACGACCGTTACGACCAGATCGATGTGCCGTGCCTGCACGTGACGGGGTGGTACGACCTTGAAGACCTCCTTGGCGCGTTCCACCATTACGAGCACATGCGGGACATGTCGCCTGCTCGGGGCGCACAATATTTGCTAGTCGGGCCGTGGAGCCACGTAAAGAGCCGGTACCCGGACCGCGAGTGCGGCGGCCTCGATTTCGGCCCGGAGGCGGCCTACGACATGGACGCCGAGCACTTGCGCTGGTTCGACTACTGGCTGAAGGGCATAGACACGGGGGTCCAGGATCTCGACCGGGTCCGGGTCTTCGAACCGGGGCGCAATGTCTGGCGAGGAGCGGCAGTGTGGCCGCTCAGCAACTCCGCCCTTTCGCTGTACCTGGGCCCTGGTTCACTCGTCCTCGAGCCACCGGAATTGCCCTCATTGGACGAATTTCGGTACGACCCGCTCCAACCCAGCACTATGGGGATGGACGTGCGCAAGTACCCGTTCGAGGATGTCCCGATGGAACAAACCGCAAATGAAAAACGGGACGACGTCCTGGTTTATACAGGCGACCTTCTCACTGAGGCGGTCACCATTTCGGGCTGGGCCACGCTGGAGCTCTTCGCCTGCTCTGACGGGGAAGACACAGACTGGCATGTTAAAGTCACCGACGTTAATCCCGAGGGAAGGTCGTTCAGGGTAACCCAGGGGTGCCTGCGCGCCGCCTGCCGGGACTCCCTGGAGGAGCCGAAGCCCCTTGTCCCCGGTCAAATCTACGACTTTTCGGTGGAATTCTGGCCCACTCATCATGTGTTCCTCCCCGGCCACCGCATCCGCCTGACCATAACCAGCAGCGACTTCCCGTGGTTCGCCCGCAACCTCAACCGCTTCGGCGCCCCCTGCGAACTTGCAGATCCCCGTACCGCTCTCAACCGGGTCTTTCACGGGGGCGACCACCCATCCCGGTTGATCTTGCCGATAGAAGCGGCGTGAGTTCGTACCTTCCCCCCAAACGAGTTCTCGTGGTCGGGGCCGGCATCGTGGGCTTGTCGTGCGCCTGGTCGCTTCAGGACTACGGGGTCGAGGTCCGTGTCGTTGATCGCATGCACCCCGGAGCCGGCGCTTCGTGGCAGAACGCCGGCTTCGTGTCGCCGGCCCTCAGCGCTCCATTACCGGAGCCGGCCATACTTCGTTACGGTGTGCGGGCGGTCTTGAGCCCGAGATCACCCGTCCAGGTCTTGTGGCGGAGCGACCCCCGGCTCATTTCCTTCATGGCCCGGCTGGCGCTTCATTGCACCGCCGCCCAATGGCGCCGCGGCATGGCCGCCTACCGTCCTCTCAACGAACAGGTGGCCCAGTCGTACGAGCGGCAATGTGCCGGCGGTGTCGAGATTGATTTGGCGTCCGGCGACGTCCTGGCCTGTTTTGACGACGAAGCCGGGAGTAAAGCCTTCTTGCACGAGGTCCAGGGGATAATCCATAGCGGTCAGGACGTCAAAGTCGAACAGCTGACCGGAGATGAGGCTCGTCAGCACGAGCCGCACCTCTCCGCCCGAGTCGTGGTCGGGGTACTGGTTAAGGGCCAGCAGTACCTGACTCCGTCTCACTACGTGGCTGCACTCGCCCGGAACGTGCGTGCCCGGGGCGGGGAGATCCTCGACAACACGCCAATTAATGCTGTTGAGAGGCGCGACGGTATCCTCGTGGCCCACGGCCCGGACGTCGACTTCGAGGCCGAAGCTGTCGTGCTGGCGAATGGTGCGTGGCTGAGCTCGCTGGCTTCGAAGCACGGGGTGCGCACGCCTGTCGCTGGCGGCCGTGGTTATAGCTTCACTGTGCCGTGCACTGAAGGCTTCAAGGCGCCGACCTACTTTCCATCCGCACGGGTCGCCGTCACACCGCAGGGTGACCGGGCCCGATTGGCCGGGATCATGGAGTTCGGTTCGCCGGACGCCGCTCCCAGGAGCGAGCGCATCGAGACGATGGTGCGCTCTGTACGCCCGCTTCTGCAGGGCCTGGACTGGGCGGCCCGCAGTGATGACTGGATGGGCCCCGCCCATTGACGCCCGACGGACTGCCCCTGGTTGGAGAGACGCGTACGTCCGGCGTTTTCGTGGCTGGTGGTCATGGGATGTGGGGTGTGACGCTCGGCCCCTTAACCGGGGCGCTGCTGGCTGAGCGCGTTGCAACTGGGCGTTACCCCTCCAGAACTCCTGGCCCTCGATCCCTGCCGCTGACGTGCGCCGCGGACAGTCGGTGATCGTCTGGATGAACGGCGCGCAACCCCACGACCCGCTCCCAACGTTGCGGGCTACATATGGGAGAGCAGTAGCTTCGTGACAGCCACAGGCAAGGAACAGCTGGGCAGGTGAGCCGCCTGCACCTGGACGTGAAGCGACCAGCCGCTGCCGCCCTTCATCACGACGTCGGCAAAGGTACCGGCGGTGAGAATGGAGCCCTTGTTAACTGTGCAGAAGGCGCCGCTGCCCAAAGAGGGCTCCGGTGTGGTCTTGGAATACAGGATGCGGTAAAAGCTGGCGCTCTCGTGCCCGAAAAAGGAGCTGACAATGTCGTCCGGCGGGCCGTCGTAGTCGCAGGCGGGGCCCTCGAGGCTGGAACCGCCGCTGCTGGCCGTCGACGACTTGCTGACGGGCAGCGTGGACGCCTTGGCCACCTCCCCGGGTGTGGCGATAGAGCACGGGTGCTGCTCGAAGTACGAAAAGCTGCGCAACGCCGGTATCAGGGCACCGGCAGTGCCGGGTATCCCCAACGGTACGAACCCGCCGGCAAATGCCAGTACCACGAAGGCCAGGCCAACGCGTAGCCGACGCATTAACGGCACCCCCCTCTCCTGGCTCGATTAGACGTTGGCCGGCAAAACCAACCTACGAACTGAGCGCGAGACTAGCGCACTCAAGCAGGCCCCGCCCCGACGCCGGGCCCACTAGAGGACATGCGGCGGAGTGACCGGGATCTTCTGGACGATGATCTGCATCCTCCACGGCGATTGTTGGGTTTTGACGCCGAGCCACAACGGACCGCTGGGGTATGCGAACATGGTCTGGACGCCGTGCCCCAACGCCGGCGGAGGCTAAGGCGCCACATCCGAAGGGGAGAAGTGTGAAAAAGATCTCGACCTTTGCCCGTGCAGTCATCGCGCTGACGGTGCTAACTGTCCTTGCCTATGAGCCGGGCGCGTTCGCCGCCACCGGCACTCTCCCATCGGCCCACTTGTCGGCTTCGGCCACTTTCTCGACAGCAAGCGCCCCGTGTACGAAGGCGACGGCCGACGCCCTGCTCGACCAGTACCGTCTCAACGCCTTCCTCCTGGCTCAGCCCGCGGTCCAGGTCCTTTGCGGCCCTTTCGCTGGACCGGCCAGCAAAGCGATGGTGGTAGCCATTGGCGCTGGGACTTGCTGGGGTGCCCAGGGCTGGGCCCTATTCAGCTCCTCGGCCGGGGACTGGAAGCTTGCTTTTCACGACTACGATTGGATAATCCTGCCTCTGGTGCCAGTCGGCTCGGCCATCAAGGAGACGGGGCCGGTCTTTCGCCCCACCGACCCACGGTGCGTCCCGACCGGGGGTACGCGGGCACGCACCTGGGAGTGGGACGGCCATACGCTGGTGGCGGGCCCGTGGCACCAGGTCAGCAAGGGGCCGCCGCCGCCGACCACCGTCGCCAGTACGAAGCCGTTGGCGCCATGCACTGCCAAGGTCATCACGGCGATCGCTAAGTCTGGCGTCCAAAATTTCTACAATGTGGACGGATTTGGGTGCTCCGGCGAGTTTGCCTACGCCTTCGTCACTGTCGCTACCCCACAACATCGGCCGATCGCCGAGATAACCGTGCTCTTTATGGCCTCAAAGGGGACCTGGCACCTAGCGTCGCGGGCCATCTACTGCGAAAATCGATCTGTACCCCCGGCCATTTATCAGGACGCGTGCGAGACGAATTGATGAACCTCAGTTCCACAGCCACCGAGTCAACTAGGAGGCGGCCCAGCGATATGGTCTGCAGCGAATTGCCAGGCGGGTGCCGGAGGTGGCTTGGTCCCTCGGTCCCGATCTGCCAGCCGTCCTGGGCCGAAGCGGGCCCCGACACGGGCTCTCGCTTCGAGCGAGGACGCCTTTATGTTGTCCACTGTTCTCTTGGACCCCAGCTATTGGGGACCTCATCGCGGGTAGCCGAGTCGAGGGAGACGTTCGCTACCACGGGTGTCACTTTACGGCCCCGATGTCTGTTCGGCGCCCACCCGGGAGGACCAGGTGAAATTGATAAACTCTCTTTAGCGGCTAGTCTTTTCCGAGCCCGAGAGCCACGACGACTATTTGCTCGGGAAGAAGCTCTTCCCCTGCTTCGCGGACAGTTGTAAAAACGTCGTGGCCGAGAATTTCCTCGGCACCCGCGACCACAGAAGCGACGGTCCCCCATCGGTAAGGGGGTACCGGCGCGCCCATACGCTGGCGCCATGTTTGGACCGCCCCGATGAGAAGGGCGGCGGTGTTCCCGTCACCTTCGGCTACCACCACTCGCGCCAATTCCTCCACGGCCGTGGCCACTTTCCAGTAAGGCCCGGCGGGCCAGCCTTCCGCTACCACTTCGTGCAGCAGCTCGGTTGCCCTCGCGTACTGAGCCCGCTCGTAAGCAACCTGACCCGATGAGACCAACAGCTCGGGCAGCCCTCCCTTTATCCCTTGCTGGCGGAACAGGCTCAGCCCCTCGTCTATCAGTGCCTTCGCTCGGGCCAGGTCGCCTCGCATGGCAGCGGCCAACCCCAGGTTGTTGAGCGAAAAGCCGACTCCGAATGGCCGGCCCAGCTCCTGGCACTTCGTCAAACTCTGAGAACACTATGTTTCGACCTTCGCCGCCTGGCCCTGGTCGCGGGCGATGTCGCCCATCCCGAGCAGCGCGAACGCCATCCCGGTGGCGTCGCCCAAGGCCTGGCAAGAAGCCAAGCACTCCCCATAAGCAGCGCCGGCCAAAGTGAACTCACCTCGCTCTCGCCGGATCAGGCCCAGGCGGAACAACCCGTACGCAATGGCGACGTCGTCATTTGCTTGGCGCGCTAGCGCCAGGCTTTCTTCCGCGATCGCCAGTGCCTCTTGGTACCGGCCTCGGGCGCGATCCATCAGAGCCCGCTGAGCAAACACACCCGCGACTCGGCCCATTTGGCCGAGCTGCCGGTAGAGGGCCGACGCCTCTTCCCATCGTGCTTCGGGTGGCGCGGTGTCGTCCTGGTCGTGCGCCAGCCACAGTGCTCCCGTCAGGGCCTCCGCGCGCACGTCGGGCGGGGCTGATTGCGCTACCTCGACGGCCAGGAAGTGCTCGAGCCAGCGCCGCCCTTCGCTCAGATGGCTGTGACGTTCCCAGAACTGCCACAACGCGCCCGCCAGCTCCAGGCCTACTGCATCCTCACCCGTGTCGCGCGCCCAGGTGAGCGCGGCCCGCAGGTTGTCATGTTCGACCTCCAGCCGCTCCAGCCACGCCCGCTGGTCCGGCCCCGTCAGCTCCCTGTTGGCCTCCTGGGCCAGGGAAAGGTAATAGCCGGCGTGGCGCTGGTGGGCGATGGCTGACTCACCGCCGGCCTCGAGTTGCTCAAAGGCGAAGGCCCGGACGGTTTCCAGCTGGCGGAAGGCGACGTCCGCCCCAGTGTGAGGCTCCGCGGCGACGATGGAGCCGCCGATGCCTTCTTCAGCGGCGCCGGCCCCCGTCAATGGAATTTGACTCGGAGGGCCGCCCTGACCGTTGTCAGCCACCGGACCGTCCGCCTCGAGCAGGTGCACGTCGACAAGTGCGCTCAATGCGTCGAGCAGCTCAGCCTGCTGAGGCGCCATCATGGTGGGAACGCGCCTGTCAACGTCGGGAGGTACGGTGCACACGGACGCGATGGCGTCCAAAGGGCAGTGAAGGGCAAAGACCGCCAGTCGGCGGAACACTGCCTGTGTGTCGCTCGCCAGCAGGCCATAGCTCCATGCGATTACATCTCGCATCGTGCGTTGCCGGGCGGGCAGGTCGCGGGGGCCCCGCTCAGCACGCTGAGCGAGGCGTTGACGCGAGCCAGGAGAGCAGCCGGCGTCAGCACCGCCACCCTGGAGGCGGCGAGCTCGATGGCCAGAGGTAGCCCGTCTAAGCGGGCGCAAAGAGACGAGACGGCCGCGGCGTTGCCGGCGGTGAGGACGAAATCAGGCCGCCTTGCCCGCGCCCGCTGGAGGAACAATTCCACTGCGGGGACACGGCTGAGGAGCTCGGTCGTGAGTATTTCGCGCGGCTTGGGGAGTGCCAGTGGCTCAACGGCGTAGACCTGCTCTTCCAGCAATCGCAACGGCATTCGACTGGTCACCAGGACCTTGAGTTGCGGGCAGGAGGCGCACAGCTCTGCCACCAGCGGCGAAGCACCCAACACCTGCTCGAAGTTGTCGAGCAGGAGCAACACACGCCGTTCGTAGAGCCGGTCGACGAGGGTGGCCACGATAGGCCGGGCGCCCTGTTCGGTGAGCCCCAGGGCCTGGGCGACACAGGCAGGGACGAGTTCGGCGTCCCGCAGGGGGGCAAGGTCCACAAATATGGCCCCATCGGGGTACTGCGCGGCTACCTTGACGGCCACCCGCCGGGCCAGGCTGGTTTTACCGACACCGCCAGGGCCCGTGAGTGTCAGCAGCCGCACGTCATCCTTGCTCAGTAAGGCCTCCACCGCCTCTTCTGCTGGTTGTCTGCCGACAAGAGGGCGCACGTGCGGGCCGGTAACGAGATGAGCCTCGCTTCCCGCCAGCGCAGCAAAAGGTAGGCCGGAAACTGACGGAGCCGACCCGCTTTCCCGCTGCGTTGGAGATAGCACTTGGGGCGTGGCCCCGCCGGTCCGGCCATCCGTAGCTACGGGGCTCCCGTCGCCTCGGAGGACCTCCGGGGAAAGTTCGTCCGGGAGGAGGGCCATGGGCTTAGCGGCCCAGGACGCGACGGGGATGGTCCCCGGCGGCAGCCCCATCAGGGCCAGCAGGGCCAGGGCGTCAGCCTTTGAGCCGAGCCCTCCCCAGCCCGCCAGGGTGACCACGATCGAAACGATTTCGGGCGTTGTGAGCACCGCTGCGTCCCGCTCGTTGAGTTTGTGGCTCAGTACGTGGGGGTGCATGCCGATGGCCCTGGCCAGCTGCTGCTGGGTGTGCCCAATTGCCCGCAGTCGTGCCCGCACTTCCTGCCGGAACGCAACCACGTCTCGCAATGTCTATCTCCCTCCCGCCCGGGCTGCCCGGCCCAGCGGGCTGATGCGGTAGATCGCCGCAACTTCGCCGCAACTTTGCCGCAACTAACTGCTGGTCCTTGGAGGTCCAAGAGTTTACCCTGCTCTCGAGGGGCGTAGCCGTCCCGGGCCTAGACCGAGCGGCCACGACCGCCAGGGAACGGCCGACGGAGCACCGGGTCATCCCTCGAGCACCGCTTCGCGGGGTGGTCCTCAAAGGAGGAACCAGTGACGAACCGGCCCATGGCACACCGGGTACCTCGTGTAGTTACGACCTGGCGCCGGCACTGGCTGCACGTGGTAGTCCTCGCCGCGCTGCTGGCCGCGCTCATCACCGGCGGCCAGCCGGCCGATGCCGGTACGACTGGCACAACTAATCCCGGCTGTTCGGAGGTCAACACAGCCGCATTCAGCCCCGGCTGTCTGCCTCCCCTGCTCCTAAACTTATCGGGCCTCTACGCCGCCACCTCGGACCAGGCCACGTCGCTGCTGGCCCTCCAGAACCAGGCCATTGCCAACACCATCAATGACCACGGTCTCGCCAGCACTGACTACAGCGCGGTGCTGAGCTGGGCCGCCCCGATGCCGAAGCCGAACTTCTGGCGCTGATCGTTCAGGCTATTGATACCCCCTCCACGTCGCAGACCCCGGACCAGTACAACGCGGTTGCCTGGGTACAGGCGGTCGAACAGCGCGAGGCCGAAGTGGCAGCCGAGGATGCCGGGCTCGAGTATGTCAAGTGGGCCGGCCTTGACCAGAGCGCCTACTCATCGCTCATTGCCGCCAATGCCGGCGAGAGCGACCTCGAGTCGTTCCTCTCCACCACGCCCGGGCCCTTCCTCAATGGGGGCGGTTACTGCACGTACCAGCCGCCTTCACCGGACGAATCGGAGTACAGCCCCCCGTCGACCTGTTCGGGGAACGGCGGTATCGGCGGCCTCCTTGGGGGCCCGCCGACGCCGAGCTACGACGAATTCACCCAGTGGGGTGAGGCAGACGCGGACTACTCGGCACAAGACTCCGTCCAGACCGTGCAGGCGAGCGCTGCGATCGCGGCTGGCCTGGACTTCGGTGCCGCTTTCTTGGGCGCCGGGGTGGGCGCCGTGGTACTAAGCAGCGGCTTGGCCTCCGCGCTCACCGGTTCGGCCCTGGTGGATGCCATCTTCCCTTACGCAGCCAGGGTGATCGCAAAACTTGCTGAAGAGGGAGTTGAGATTGTCGCCGGGGAACTCTCTTCCGCCATCGGCGCCATTGCGGGGGCCGTGATCTTTGCAGTCACAACTGCCGTCGTCGAGGGGATCGACATCGCCAACGCCGCCGCATTGCCCGGCCAATTGGCTTCGGCGATCGTCAATGCCAGCACGAGCCTCCCCGCTCAGTCGACGCTCCTGAGTGGTACGAACGGCGCTTCCAGCCTTTACAGCCTGTTCGTCGGCGCTACCCTGCCCGTGCCAATTGACCAGACGTGTGACAATTCGTCCTCTATCCCGCCCGGCCTCACCGTTATCAGTGGGAGCATCACGGCGCCGCCCTCAGACTGCCTGAACCCCACCGCCATCCCGCCGGCCGCCAGCACCGATCCCCTGTTCGTCGTGCAGGCCCAGGGGGGCACCAGTAGCAGCACAACGTCGTCGATCACCTGGGAGGATACCGATCTGGGGACTACCAGCACGGCGCGGCTGAGCGGGAACTGGTTCATTGTCCAGTCGAGCGGGTCGACTTCTCCGACGCAAACGCTGAGCATTCCTTACACCGACTGGAACGGCAACGAGCAAGTCGCCTGGCTAGTGGGCAACCCGCAGGCCGGCTATCAGTTCGTCGGCTACAACGCCACAGCGGCGGCGAGCACGGAGCTCGACCGCTCGACCTGTGTGGCAGACGGGATCTGCTGGACCAGCCCCGCCATTGACTACATAGGCAGCGATGGGAACGACTACTCGGCCGAAGTGCAACCCCCCGGTTCTGGGAATGCTACGGGGACCATTGGGACGGTGTCGGGCGATAGCCCGACGGGGTTCCCGCTGTTCGGTGACGCGGTCGAGGGGGCGCCGGTGGAGTTCTTCGCCAACACCTTCGGTCCCTTGGGCGCCTTCAATGGCCAGGGGCAGATCACCTCGCCCATGACCTACACGTGGGAGTTCCAGCTGGGCCAGTGCAACCTCGGCTGCCTCGCAGTAAATGGAGAAGGCCCCGCCTACACGCCGGCTATCGCCAGCAACGGCGTATACGACTACACCTTTCCCACCAGCGGCACTTACTCGGTCCGCCTGACCGCGACTGATGCCAACAGTCAGCAAGCGGTCGATACCTTCAACGTTGAGGTCGCCGATCTGCCACCAGCGCTGTCGCTCAACCCGGACTGCCCGGCCAACCAGTGCGTCTCACGGACGGCACAGGTGGGGGCGGCCACGAGCCTGGCGGCCACAATCACGCACGCGGGCACCCAGGACATCGAGAACATGTACGTGGACTGGGGCGACGGCAGCGGCGTGGACAGCGGGGAATGCGGTTTGCCCCCATTCGGACCTGGAGGCCCGGAGTGTAACCCGGGCTGGGCTGCCGTCCCAGGTGCGGTCCACCCGACAAGCGCGGGGGCTCTCAGTTTGACCTCCGATGCAGCTGACGCCAACATCGCGCTAACCGATCTGCACACCTACGCCAGCGCCGGGACCTATTACGCCACAGTCACGGACACCGACCAGTCCGGGGCGACGGTCAGCCAGACGGTGGTGGAGACGGTCACCAACCCCGCCCCCACCACGCAAAGCCTCGCCCCTATATCCGCTTCCATCGGCAGTAGCCCAATCCTGACCGTCGCCGGCAAAGGCTTCGTCCCCGACTCGACCGTGCAGTGGAACGGCACCCCCATCGCCACGACCTACGTCTCGCCCACTACCTTGACGGCCCAGGTCCCGGCCACCGATACGGCCAGCACCACGGTGGGCACGATCACAGTGGCCAACGCGGGGCCCGGAGGCGGAACATCCGACCCGCAGGTCTTCTCCGTTGTCCCGGGGCAAAGTACCGTTACTGCCGCCACCGTCGCCGCCAGTACGAGCGCCAGTGGTACGGCCAAGGCCGCCGTCGGTGGCGGGCTCGAGGCGGTGGGCAGCCTCAGCGCCGTAGGCAGCGGGGCCGGAACAGTGGCCCTGGCTCAGTTCAGCGCCGACCCCGTGGCGACCACACCGCCGACGGCGGTCAACGCCTACTTCGACGTATCCGTGCCGCCCTCTAGCAGCTTCAGCACCGTGCAGGTAACGGACTGCAACCTGGCCGGAGGGAGTGTGGTCTACTACTACGACGACACGACCTCGCAGTGGACCGCAGTCTCAGGCCAGACCTTCAACCCCGGTACTGGCTGCGTCACTTTCACGCTGGACACCGGCAGTACCCCCAGCTTGAGCCAGCTCGGTAGCACCGTCTTTGGCGTGCAGGATGTGCCGCCGAACCTCACGCTCCCAAGCGACCAGAGCGTGCCCAACGAGGGAACTCTCAGCTTCTCGGTCTCGGCCAGCGATACCCAGCCCAACGCGCTAACGCTACTGGCCACCGGCTTGCCCGCCGGGTTGACGTTCACAGACAACGGCAACGGCACGGGCTCGGTGAGGGGCACGGTCACGGCTACCCCAGGCGCTTACCCCGTTACCTTCACCGCCAGCGTTGGCGCCAGCAGCACGTCGCAAACGATGACGGTCACAGTGACGCCGGGGAATATGACGCTCCCCGTGGCACTGGCCCAGTCGTTTTCTACGGACCAGGGGACCGACCTCACAGAACCGGCGGGGACGCTCGAGGCTGGGGTGGTCGACAGCAACCTTGCGGCGACCTCCTGGACGGCTCAGCTGACGGCCACCGCCACAGACGGCTCCGTGGCGGTCAACCCGGACGGTTCGTTCACCTACTCGCCCCAAGCTGGCTTCGTAGGCACGGCCAGCTTTAGCTACACGCTGACCGACAACCTCGGTTACGTGTCCGCCCCGGCCACGGTCACCCTCCTGGTTGGCACTGCGCCTCCGTCCACGACCACCACGCTCCCACCAACGACGTCCACCACCCTGTCCACTCCGACGGCCACGACCATCCCAACAACGCCGACCACCACCATCACCACTACCGCCGCCCCGCCAGTCGTGGCCACCTCGGCCAACACGACCACCTCGCCCACAACGACCACCTCGCCCACAACGACCACCTCGCCCACGACTACTACGTCGCCAGCACCGGCCTTCCCCCACGCCAATCACAGCTATCCCAACGGGGCCATAGTCAGTTTCGGAGGTAATGACTACGTCTTCGCCGGAGGAAGCGCCTTCCGGGCCTCCGCCGGCGAGCTGGCAGCACTCGAGAAAGTCGACCACGCGAAGGAGACGGCTGCCCCGGCGGGCACGAGCGCCCCGACTACAACGGCACCGCGCTCTGGCACCTTGCTCACTACCAGGGCCGTAAATGGCAACGCCACTATCTACTTCGCC
Organism: uncultured Acidimicrobiaceae bacterium; assembly: GCA_963749305.1. Classification (GTDB taxonomy): domain Bacteria; phylum Actinomycetota; class Acidimicrobiia; order Acidimicrobiales; family Palsa-688; genus Fen-671. The sequence continues at coordinate 530,995 of CAVVMN010000001.1, read as the reverse complement.
GGCCCTGATGGAGATCTGCACGGGTTCTCCACGGGGCACCAACTGTTCTCGGACGGCTACGACACTGCCCTGGTCGTGACGGTCCCGAGCTTGGGCAGCCTGAAGGTAGGGTCTGCGGCCGGTGCGGACGGGTCAGCCGCCAGCGCGTTGGCCACCCGCGCCGACGGCGCCATCGTGGACTCTGCGGGCGATTTCTACGTCTTTGCCGGCGGACGGGCGTTTGCCATCTCGTCATCTTCGGACCTGGCAAGGGTGCAAAAAGCCGACGACGCCAAGGTGCTGACAGGCTCGGTGGGGACGGCCCAGAAGACTGCCACAATCGCCAGCGGGGCGTTGCTGAGCGACCCGGGCAAGGTGTACGTCAGCTATTCGGGAGCGCTCTTCCCGTTCAAGACGACGGCACAGCTCGACCGGGATGGCTACGGCGGCACCGTTGCCGTGGCTGTCCCCGGCACCGGCGGGCTCGGCGTTACGTCCTCCTACTCGGGGTCCTAACTCTTGGTCCGCGGCGGTCTGAAGGCCCGTTTACGGTGCTTCTGGCCGCGGCCCTTAGAGCGCGGCCCTTAGAGATCGGCCGACATGCCTACCTGAGTACTCCCACACCAATATCCTGCAGCTGGTGGCTCGCTCCGAGGGCTAGCCGGCGCCAGGGCCCTGAGCGCTCCGCTGGTTCATAGTGGAAGGTTTTCGGCGAACACCCGAAGGAAATTATTGGCCAGGATCGCCTCTAGGTCACTTGGGCTGTACCCGCGCTCCCCCAAAACTCGCACGAGACCTGGGTAGTCAGCGGGGCCCTCGAAGCCTTCGATGCAATCGCTCAAGTGGCCGCCCGGCGGTAAAAACGCGCGCCCTGGGTCAGGTATCGCTCCCGATAAAGCTACCTGCTTGATGAAGTCGGCCCCGATCCCCACGTGCTCAATGCCCATCACCGAAACGGCGTGGTCGATGTGGTCGACGTAGTGGTCCAACGTAGGGCGTTCCGGGCCCACCGCCACCGGATGAGCCATGAGGCCCATAACGCCTCCGCGCTCTGCCAACGCCTGTAATTGCGAGTCATCCAGGTTGCGGGGCGTGTCGTAAATCGCACGACAACCACCGTGGCTACATATCACCACCGCATTGTCGGACTCCGAGAAAACGCCATCGAAGGTACGTTTCGATGCATGAGCCACGTCGAGCACAGCGCCGTATTCCACAAGGAGCCTCACCAACTCCCGGCCCGAACGAGACAGACCCCCATCGTCCAGTTCACCCGCACCGTCGGCGAACGAGTTCCGCGTGTTCCAGGTCAGTGAGACCAGGCGCACACCGAGCTCCCAGAATATATCGAACATCTGCGGATCGGCCCCCAACGGTTCTGCGCCTTCCATCGACAGCATTAGCCCGAGACGGCTCGTGGGGTCGAGGCCTTCCAGATCCGCCCGGCGCGTCACCGGGACTATGCTGCCGCGTCCCTCCCGTACTGCTCCATGGAACGCGCTCGCCTGCTGCAAGGCGTCGCGCAACGTCCCTTCCGGCGCCACATTAGGTGCGGGATAGATGGGGCACACCTGCAGAGCCACGCCGCCCTGTTGTAGCTGCTCCTGCCAATAAACAGCAAAAGGAGCCGTCTCACCCCGCCGGAAGGCAAGCTCGGTCAACAAATCGTTGTGCGTGTCGACTATCACGTCGCACTCAGCGGGCTAGCAACACGCAGAGCTAGGGTACACAGCGCAGGCAGCAACCGTCTCACCTCGAGAGGACCTGAGGCAGTACCAGCCTGGAAGGGAACTGCGCGCCGTGCCAGACACGGTTCTCCGCACTAATCGTGGTGGTCGCAGTGGCTGGATCCTCGCCGGTGTTGGTGTTCGGATCGTACTTTGGGAACGCGCTCGACGTGACCTCGAGCCTGATCTGGTGCCCCGGCAGAAATACATGGGACGTGCTCCACAGGTCGATGTCGACTTCGTACACCTCGCCTGGCACCATTGGTAGGTCCCGGTACCTTCCTTCGCGATAGCGGGTACGCACGACCCCATCGCAAATGCGTTGGCAGAAACCGTTCGGGTGCCGGTCTATGAGCCTGGCCACGAAGTCAGTGTCGACGGCGCTGGAAGACACGAACAGGACCGCACGAACCGGGCCAGTGGCCTCAACGTCGTGATCGAGACCGGATGTGGAATACACGAGCACGTCGCTTCGGTCCTCGACTGTGCTGTAATCGTCGGGCCCGCCTATCTGGGATGAGGTGGGTGCAGTTATGAACGGGACCGGGTCGGCAGGGTCATAAATGAACGTGTCGTGGCTCCCGGCACTCGCTGGTGATGGTGACCGCGCCAGTTCACCATCGCCGTCTTTCGTATTTGCATTCCCTCGGCTGGAGAGGTAGTAGTCCGTCCACGAAGTCCTGGCCAGCGGCCACTCGTCCTCGTCGCGCCACGTGTTCGCACCCATGACGAAGATCTTGACGGGGAAGTCATTGGCGGGGGGAGCTGTCCGGTTCAAGTGGGCCGAGAGAAAGGCCACCTCGTAATTGTCGAGATCGAAGGCGGACCCCGGCCCGAAATCGATCGGCCCCAGGTTGCGCCCCCGAACACGCGTAAGCCCGTGGTCCCACGGGCCGACCACCAACCGCTGCTTGGTACGAGCTGAGCAGCCCTCCTCGGTCATGCGCTGGAAGTTGATCATCGTCCCCGGCTGAACGTCGTCGTACCATCCGGTGACGTGCAGCGCCGGCACATCAAGGGCCGAAATCCGGTCCTGGTAATTTAGGGGCCCCAATACTCGTCATCGCCTGGAGGGTGCATGAGAATCTTGGCGCCAATGGTCGCTCTTATAGCCCGCTCGCTCGTCCAGGTTGAGGAGAGGTCGACAGGAGTACACACTCATCCAGTCGATCCCGTCCACATACTGGTTGAGCCGTCCCGAGACCATTCGGTACCAGCACACCTCCTGCAAGAAGGGGACGCCTGTCGGGTGTTCAGCGAAAGGATCTGATGGCGGCACGTAGACCACCATGGCCTCCAGGTGAGGAGGCTCTTCCAGAGCAGTAAGCCACTGGATGCAACCGAGATATGACTGTCCCCAGGTCCCCACTCGACCGGTGGACCATGGCTGGGCGGCCGCCCATTCGACAGTGTCAAAGCCGTCGACCCCGTCGTTGCGGTACGGGACGAACTCGCCCTCTGAATCGCCTCGGCCTCTGACGTCTACCCATACAAAAGCAAAACCTTGCTCGGCATACCACGACCCCTTTTCGAAGGCGAAGGCGTCGTTTTTGTTATATGGCGTCCGGGCCACGATGGTCGGTGCCTGGCCCTCTGCCGGTCGATAGACATCTGCCGAAAGGCACACTCCGTCCCTCATGGGTATGGGGATACCGAAGGCTCGGCTTACAGTCATGGTTAGCTGGAGCTGGAAATAAACTCGATACTGCTCCCGTCCAGCGGGATCCGGCCGGCCCCGGAGGGCACCGCGAACGTAGGAGTGGCGCGAACGCCACGGTGTTGCGACCGCTCGAACCTCAGGTCTACGTCCCCAACCCGCAGGACGGGCTCATCACCACGATGGAGCCAGCGCCGCAACCGGTCGCGCCAAAGGTCTGCGTCGGAGCCGCTAATGGTCACGCTGACCAGCTTCGGGGCGGCGGGCACGTCGGGGAACTGCAGTTTGCCGGCGGGCCGGTCCATGACAAACACATAGAACTCGGAAACGTGCCTGTGAGGCCCGGCGGCCACGATATGAAGGGGAGAGCCGTCCGGGAGCGGCAACTCTTCGTCCATTGTCCAGTGGCCCTCCTCCATGTCATCTCCCCAGGCGGTGTCGCGGCGAAAGTCGTTGGAGGCGAACCCCATACCGATTATTCGCGGGACTTCTGCGAACCATGTTGGGCTCGCTTTCTGCTCGTCCCGTGAATGCAGCACCTCGACCATGCCTCCGCCGTCATAAGAGAGGCTTTCGCTCTGCGCGGCTACGTCATCGAAACTGAGCACAAAGTCATTGGACACGAACCCTGCTTCCCTCAAGTTGGCCAGGATCGCAGGGCCCTGGGTGGGGGCGGCAGAGAGCACGAAATGGTCTATAGCGAAGATCATGGTCCGTCCTCGAGCGTCAGGAATGCGGTTAGTTCAGATTTCGTTTAGTGCGATGGTGCCCCCGGAAATGGGGATTTGCCGACCGGCCGTCCTGACGTCAAACGACAGCGACCCTCTCATGTCCGGGTGCGGCCCGTCCACAAACGTGAGCTGGGTGCCACCACACTTAAGAGAGCCGTTGTCGCCGCGCAGGCCGAACCATTCGGCAAAGCGGTCATGCCATTGTTGGTGGGCGGCACCGGCGAAAGTGACTTCAGTTAGCACGGCTGAGGCTCCCAGCGAGCCCCAGGGCGTCGCCGGCCGGTCCATCACGAACGGGTAGAAAGTGTGCCTTGGCAATGGGCCCGCTGCCTGACAGGTGGTTACGGTCCCGTCGAGAAGCGTCTTCGGGAACTGCTGGTCCCAGGCTCCCGGGTGGTTCACCCATGAGGCAATGTCATGCTCGTAATCGTCAGTAGAAAAGCCGATGCCCTGTACTCGGGGGGTCTCGCCGAACCACTCGGTTGGGCCCGACCCAGGGGATTGCTCATGGAGGAGCTCCAGGAACGCGCCGCCGGCGAAGGCCACGTTTTCGTTTTGTGTACCTCCGCTGTGTTTTCCGGCATCCGCATGGACAAACCCCGCCGCCTTCAATTGCCCTGACAGCGTAGGGTAATAGTCGCGGTCGACGGCAAGTATGATGTGGTCAATTTGCACGATCATGGACGACGCTCCGCCGTGGGAACGCTCATTGATGAGCGCCCTCGGAATTCCACTCGGGCATTGTGCGGGGTCGGGAGCGGGTCCCCGAGCACGAAGCCTTGCTCGTCGTCAGTAACCAGTTCTGGGATATAGAAACGGAAGCGGCACAGCGAGTCGCCGCGCGTCTTCAGGGAATCCCACTTCACCACGGCTCCGGGGTGGTATGTCTCGACCAGGCCGCGGTGCAACTCCATGTCGAAGATGTACCCGAGCGCGAGGCCCTCGGTGCCTTCCTTTGCCCACACTTCCGCCAGGGGGCAATAGGTGCAATCGTAGAAGTCGAGCCCGGGAGATGTGTACACCTCGCCGCCGACAGCAAACACTGCGCTCATGGGGTCACGGGCGTCGACGGCCGAGCGCAAGCTGACGAAATTGACCGGGTCACCTCGCTCCGTGACACGGTCCCGAAGCTGGGCCCCCCGTTCCACCCCGTAGTCGAAGCAGGCTTGACGGACGACCTCTTCTCCAGAGGCGTCGAAGTCGTGGATCAGCTCTCGGGCGATGTACATCTGAGCCGCGGCAATGAGGCCCGTCGTGGTCCGGGCCAAACGGATATAGGCGGCGGGGTCGTCGAACGGGGCGGCGGGGAACTCGGCGCTGCGCTCAGGTTCGTTTGTCCTCAAAGACAGAGAGAACCTCCAGGGCGACGACCCGTCCGTTGGTACGGTCCCGCAATCCACCTCGAGCGCGGGATCGAAGCCGGCGGCCATTCCTGCGAGCACGTTGGTCCAGTGCAGAGGGAGCGTGTCACCGAGTCCACGGGGCACCATGTAGGCCGAGCCGGGGACGGTCGGGAGTTCCAGGACCAGCTCACTGGACGAGCCCTTTAGGCTGGCGCCACCCTCAGCGGTGGCCAGGGCAAGTTCGGCCCCGTCCCAGCCTTCGAGCAGGCTGATGCAGTCCCGGCCGGCGGCAAGGGTACGGGGGTCATTACGAATGGACTCCCCTCGATAGAAACCGTACCGCCAAAGGCCACGCGCCAGGGCATTGAGCCCCGGGCTCCCTAGCCGCTTCTCGGCTTGCTCGTGCAGCCTCCTGAAAAGCATCCAGTGGTACTCAGCCAGAGTTGACAGCGAGTTGACCAGGGCTTCTCGCCCGGTCTTGGGCCCCTCAGCGACCACTATGGCCTCCTTTCCGGAACGCGATCATCACCTATCTACCCGAGGTGTAGTATCCCGAGCAGTGCTATGTCACAGATCACCGATGACATAGTAGTCACGGTTGCCAGGAGGAGGCATCTCTATGAAGGAGGCATCTCTATGAAGGTGGTGTCGGTACGACGGCGGGCCTACGAGCCCGCACCGTTGCCGGTCTGATCGTCCCAGTAGGGCTGGTGTCCAGCCTGTTGGCGGGGTTGACGACCACGCCGGCTGCGGCGGCCACCGGTTCGATGGTGGTCGACCTTGCCGGCGGTAGCGGGACGGTTGACCCGGCTCAGGCCTGTGGGCTATACGACGTGGACTTCACCGGTCAGTTTTATGCCCGGTTGACCCAGTACGGCTTCTCGAAGGGCCCTGCGGGGACCACGCAGTTCGACCCAGCCGTCATTCAACCCTGGTTGGCAAAATCTTGGACCGTAAGCCCAAATGGGCGAACATACACTTTCCACCTCGTGCCCGGGGCGGAATTCGCCGATGGCGACCCCCTGAACGCCTCGGCCGTCGTGTACTCCCTCGAGAGGTCTATAAACACTGGGGGCTGTGGCCAGTACTTCATACTCGACGGAATTACATCGCCTCAGTTGGTCAAGAACATAACCGCACCAAACTCAACCACGGTGGTCGTAAACCTTAGCCAGGCGGATGGGAACTTCCCTCAGGACTTAGCCCAACCCGGGGCCGGCATTGTTGACCCTAAGATAGTGCAGGCAAATGGCGGCGTAGTCCCTAACAAGGTCAACACCTGGATGCAAAGCCACATAGCCGGTGGCTCCGGCCCGTACATGTTGGAGAACTACGTCCCCGGTGAATCGGCCACCTTGGTCGCCAACCCCCACTATTTTTCCACGGCTCCATTGGAACACCAGATCCTCGTCAAGTTCATCAGCGACGATGCGACCCTATTGCTCCGTGCCCGGTCAGGCGAGGCAGACGTCACTCTGGGGCTTTCGCCGCAGTCCGTCCATTCCCTTGCTGGTAGCGGCAGCACCAAGATAATCGTCAATCCGACGACCACTTCGTTACAGATCATGATCCCAAGCAATCACTACCCCATGAGCAAGGTCGACTTCAGAGCCGCCCTTTCGTACGCGCTCCCTTACCAGCAAATCTTGCAGAAACTCGGGTACGGCTATGGCCAACTCTTTTACGGGCCCTACCCGCCCCTTCTCAGCCCTGCTTACGATAAGGCCATGGAACAGCCGCGTCCGTTCGACCTGACGAAGGCAAAGGACCTCATGAAGGCCTCCGGAGCCAAGCTCCCGGTGAAGGTGAGCCTTATAATTGACGGCTCCGTACCGCTCGAGCAACAGTTAGCCACTGTCGTACAGTCCTACTGGTCACAAATCGGCGTCGACGTGACCGTCAAGACGCTTACCGACGCCGAATTCGAAACGACGATCAATACGAACCCCAAGCCATACCAGATGGGTATAACTGAAGACGGTCCCGGGGTGATCGACGCCGGCTACTACCTGGGCTATGACATGCTCTGCACCAGCGCTTTCAACGCCGCGGGGATTTGTGTACCAGGGGCCGACTCGATCTATTACGCAGCCAGGAGCGCTCTCTCCGAGTCTCAGCGGGTAGCCGACTACCACAAGATCATCCCGCTGTGGACGGCAAACTCGCCGAAGATCCCGGTCTACGCCATCGATAGCCTCACCGTCCTGAGCCCAAGGGTAAAGACCTACTCTTATTCACTGGAAACAGAAATGTGGCGGTGGGGCTTATAGCCCGCGCCGTTCGCTTCGTGGCATGCTGGGTATAGCGCAAACCTCGGTCGCGGCAGCAATGCGCGACTACTGGAACGAGACCCTCTTGAGGGAGCCCAGATTGTTTGGGCGCCCTCAAAGAGGGTCTTAGGGCGAGAAACCGTTGACATCCGTCGCCGCTGTCGGAGCTGTAACGGCTTCGCCCTTGCGCAGCAGATCACGACGTATCTTCACCTACAAGCCATTGGTGGCAGGCACGGCCTTGTTCGCAGCTCTCATCCTCCTGGCCGCGTTTGGCCCCCTCTTTTGGCATCAGAACACGGCTGGCGTGAACCTGCTTTCGAACCTTGAGGCACCTTCGTTTGCTCACCCGATGGGCACCGACGAGTACGGGCGAGACGTGTTCGCCCGGTTCCTGATCGGGGCCCGGATATCGCTCGTCGTGGGCTTTGTGGTGACCGGGCTGGGAGCGTTGCTAGGAGGTGCGCTGGGCGTCGTCGCCGGCGCCCTCGAAGGGTGGCGTCAAGGAGCAATCATGCGGGCGATGGATGCCATCCTCGCCTTTCCGGCTTTGATCCTCGCCATGGCTGTAACCGTGGCCCTTGGCACGGGCATCGTCACCGGCGCCGTCGGCATCCTCATCGGGTCGATCCCCTGGTATGCCAGGGTGGTGCGTAGCGAAGTGGTCAGGTTGCGCAACCTGGCGTTTGTCGAGGCCGCCACTACGGTTGGCGCTTCAAAGCGCCGTATCTATCTAACCCATATAGTGCCCGGAGTACTGCCGACCTTGGTCGTCCAGGCCGCGGCCGCCTTCGGCTACACGATCCTTGCTCTGGCTGCTCTCGGATTTGTCGGCTTAGGCGCCCAGATCCCAACTCCCGAATGGGGCGCCATGATCAGCGATGGCTCGCAGTACACCTTGACCGGTCAATGGTGGATCGGCGTCTTTCCCGGGATTGGCCTTCTGCTCGCCGCAACGGCGGCAAACCTTGTCGCTGACGGGCTTCGAGAAATGCTGGACCCTCGCGGAGTTCGCGGCCATGCATAGCCGCCGGTACTGCCGCCTCCGGCGCACGGGAACATGACACGGTTCATAGCCGGCAAAGTGACGAGCTCTGTGGTCACCGTGATCGGGGCTTCGTTCGTTGCTTTCATCCTGATGCGGGTGCTGCCGGGAAGCCCGGTGCGCCTTATTGTGGGACCGCTGGCGTCTCAGGCCGAAGTGCAAAACACCACCAAAGCGCTCGGCCTCAACCAGCCCATACCCGTGCAGTACTGGGACTACATAAGTAACTTCCTCCGGGGCAACTGGGGCTTTTCCTATACGGTGGGCCAACCCGTGAGGACCCTTTTGGCCACACGGTTCCCAGCGTCATTGGAACTGGGTTTATATGCGTTCATACTGGCGTTCGGCGGCGCAATCATCTTTGCCACGTTGTCCCTCACTTCAACCTGGGTTGACCGGGCGACGCGGTCAGTCGCATACTTCGGGCTCGGGACCCCGGTGTTCTGGTTGGCTCTGATCTTGCTCGTCATCTTCTCGCAGAGCCTCCATATCCTGCCCGGCCCCGAGGGACGCCTCAGTGCTAACGTCCAACCGCCGCCGTCGATAACGGGCTTTTATACGATCGACTCTCTACTGACCGGTCGTTTCGCCACCTTTGCCAATGCCGCTCAGCACCTGGTACTGCCGTGCATTTGCCTGGCGTTCATACCGTTCTGCTTTCTGGTCCGTCTGCTGCGAGCAAATCTTTTCGACGTAAGTCGGGAACCGTTCATGAGCCTGGCCCGCAGCAAAGGGGTGACCCGGTCACGGGTGATAGTCCGCCACGCGATGCCCAACGCCTTTCTGCCCACCTTGACGGCTAGCGCCCTGGTCCTGGCGGAGCTCCTGGCCGGCAGTGTGCTCGTGGAGACCGTGTTTGACTGGCCCGGAGTCGGCGCGCTGGTGGTCCAGTCGTTGCAGCACAAGGACTACGTGATCATGCAGACCTTCATCCTGCTGAGCGCCATCGTCTACGTGGGCATAAACCTTGGTGTTGACCTTCTCTACGGGGTTATCGACCCGCGCATCCACATAGCCGGGACGGCCTCGACGTGACGACGGCGACGACAGTGCCGGATCCCGAATTACCGCTGCTCCGCGTGCGGTCCATGACAACAGAGTTCGCCACGGTGGAGGGCGTCGTACGGGCGGTTCGTGGCGTCGACCTCGATGTACGGGCCGGGGAGCGCGTCGGCATCGTGGGAGAGTCGGGGTCCGGGAAATCAGCGTTGGCGCTTTCCATCCTGGGCCTCATCGACCCGCCGGGTCGGATCGTGTCCGGGTCTGTCTTCCTGAGGAACGAGGAACTGGGGCTGACGGACGAGCGGGCGCTGAGGAGGGTCAGGGGTAAGCGTATTGCGCTGGTGTTCCAGGACCCTATGACTGCGCTCAACCCACTCCAGACGATAGGACGACAGATCGCTGAGTCCCTCCGCGCCCACTCTCAAATGAGCAAACGAGACGCCCGGGCCACGGCCGTCCGTCTGCTGCAGGATGTCGGCGTTCCCTCTGCGGCGCAGCGGCTGGACGACTACCCCCACCAATACTCCGGCGGCATGAGGCAACGGGTCATGATCGCCATTGCGCTCGCCAACGAACCCGATGTCATCATCGCCGACGAACCAACCACCGCACTCGACGTCACCACGCAGGCGCAGATCCTCGACCTCCTCACCCAGATCTGTGTCAACCGTGGTACAGCGATTGTTTTGATCACCCATAACCTGGGTATTGTGGCCGGCTTTTGCGACTCTGTTTATGTAATGTACGCGGGCAGGATTGTCGAGCGCTCTCCCACCTCGCGGCTCTTTTCGCAGCCAGCCCATCCGTACACGGAAGCGTTGTTACGCTCGGTGCCACGCTCAGTGGCTCCAGGTGAGTGGCTGTACTCTATCCCGGGTGCACCTCCCGACTTAGCCAGGCCAGCCATTGGTTGCTCGTTTAGCCCGCGGTGTAGCCGTGGTGCTCACGAACAACGTTGCGCCGACGAAACCCCCGTCCCGTTTGTGACGATTACGGCTGAGGGGCCCGTTATGGCCGAGTGCCACTTCGCCGCCGAACGGGTCGGCGCCTACCCTGAGATGGCAGGGCATGCCGGAGGAGAACCGTAGGATCTTGTCCGAGATGAAGGCTGTGGGCTCCCGAGCGGATGAACTCCTGGTCGTCAACGACCTGACGAAGATATTTCCAGGCAACACGCATCTCGGTTCTCCTCGTCTTGACGTGACGGCGTTGGACGGCGTCTCATTTGACGTCCATCGCGGCGAAACATTGGCATTAGTGGGTGAATCTGGCTCGGGGAAGACCACGGCCGCGCGCTGCATCCTGAGATTAACCCAGCCCACCCGGGGAGATATCCGCTATGGCGGTGATAGCGTCCTCGGGCTTGACCCTAAGGAGCTATTCGACCTTCGCCGTCGGATGCAAGTGGTCTTTCAGGACCCCTTCGCCTCGTTGGACCCCAGAATGACCGTGGCCAGGATCGTCGCCGAGCCGTTAGTCGTCCATCGGGTCGGTAGCGCGTCCGAGCGGCGGGACCAGGTCGAAGAGATGCTTGGCCTAGTTGGGATCCCCTACGACGATGCCCACAGGAAGCCACACGCGTTCTCGGGCGGACAGCGTCAGCGCATCGCCATCGCGCGGGCGCTAGCCCTCAGGCCAGAGTTTGTCGTGCTCGACGAGCCGGTAACGGCTCTTGACATGTCGATCCAAGCCCAGGTCCTCAACCTTCTTCGAGATCTTCAGAACAGGCTGGCGCTCACCTATTTGCTGGTTGTCCACGACCTGGCTGTGGCCGAGTTCGCCGCCCACCGCATCGCCGTAATGTGCAGGGGCAAACTGGTAGAGCTAGGGCAAACGGCTCAGCTGTTGAAATTCCCGCTACACCCGTATACGGTTGCCCTCCTCTCGGCCGTCCCGGTGCCCGACCCGGCGAAAGCGGCGCGGTCGCGCCGGATCATCCTCAACGTCGAGCAAGACAGCCCGGGTATGCCTCGACGTGGATGCCCGTTCCGGCCGCGGTGCCCTATAGGCCGCGACCGGCCGGTATGCGAGACGCAAGAGCCGCCCCTCGCGGCTCATGAAAGCGGCCACTCCGTCGCCTGCCACTTCCCCGGTGAGCTGTCACTTCAGGGAACCGAAGTGAGCCTCGCGCCCCTCCCGGTGGCGTCCGGTGCGCCGGCCCGGCCATACAGAGAGAACGAAAGCCAAGGACTTCCGACATGAACGAGACGAAACCAGATTCTGGCTTCCCTCGAGCCCGACAGCACGCTGATGCAGCTGTCGAGCCTTCGTGAACGAGCGCGCGACCTCATTTGCGCGCGCGTCATCACCGGAGATCTCGAGCCTGGGCGGGTTTATTCGGCCCGCTCGCTGGCCGAGAGGCTTGGGGTCTCGCCCACACCAGTACGCGAAGCCATGCTCGACCTCTCGCGTGACCACATGCTCGTACCGGTGCGCAACAAGGGTTTCCTGGTCCCCGAGCTTTCGGAGCACGTTTTGACCGAGCTGTACGAGCTGAGGATGTTGCTGGAACCCCCGAGCGTGAGGCGCATCGCAGGCACGCTTGATTTCGCCGGCGTCGACCGGGCCGAGAAGTTGGCCGACAAGATCGAACTGGCAGCAGCACAAGGCGATATCGACGGCTTCCTGGCCAGCGATCGCGAGTTTCATCTCGGCTTGCTCAGCTCGATCGGAAATGAGCGATTGGTCGACATAGTCGGGTCGCTGAGGGACCAGCAACGACTGTACGGTCTCCGTCAGTTGAGCCGGTTGGGACTCCTGGAAGAATCTGCGCACGAACACCGGGAGCTGCTGGCCTGTCTCGTGAAAGGGGACGGGCTCGGCGCCGAGAGCCTCATGGTCCGCCACTTGCGTCATACCCGTGGCGTCTGGGCCGGTCGCGACGAGAACGGCGAGGTGGACGGAGGCCCAGAGCGAAATTATCCGGAAACGCCTGACGAAGAAGAGGAGTGAGGATGCTCGTCCTGACGGAGACGGACATCCGACGCCTTATTTCTACTGGCGACGCGCTGAGCCGCGGCTAGCGATGCACTAATGCGAGACTCGCTGGACGAATTCGTAATCCCGTCCCGACTAACCGTCGGCCCAGACGAGTTGCTCGTGGCGATGGCGGCGCACTGTTCGCTCCCCGGGCTCGTCCTCAAGGTGCTCTCCACTCAAGTCTCGGCGCAGACGCCTGGGCTTTCATCGATCTCAGGGTCCGTTGTCTGGTTTGAGAGCGAGGGCGGGAGGGCCGTCGCGGTAATGGATGGCTCTGCTATCACATCCCTTCGAACGGGCGCCGCCTCTGGCGTAGCGACGCAGCACCTGGCTCACCGTGAAGCCAGGGTGCTCGCCATGGTCGGGGCGGGGGGCCAAGCGGCCGACCAAGTCCGCAGTGTTTGTGCGGTGCGACCCATCGCCGAGGTACGGATTGCTAGTTTGCACAGTTCGTCACGGAACCGGCTGGCGGCGCAACTCGAGCCTGAATTCCCGCTGGTCAAGTTCATCGCCTCCGACACCGCCCGCGCTGCTGTACGGGGCGCCGACGTCATCTGCACTGCGACACCATCGACCGAACCGCTTTTCGACCTCGATGACCTCGGGTCGGAGGTCCACGTGAACGCCGTCGGTTCGTTCCGACCCGAGATGTGCGAGATCGACCCCGCCATTCTAAGTGCGGCATCCGTGGTAGCCGTCGACCGGCCAGAGGCTGCGGCCGCCGGTTCTGGTGAAATACAGCGAGCAATGGCGAGCTCGCCGCTCGACCTTATGGCGCTCGGTACCTTGTTGGCGGCCACTGACCCCGAGCGGCCTAAAGGCATAACAGTGTTCAAGTCAGTTGGGATCGCCGCTCAGGACTGGAGCCTGGCCCGACTGGTGGTCGAGCAGTGCGAGGCCGAAGCGGAGAATTGGTCTGGACACCAGGAGTTATCTCATGATCATGAAACCGGCTGACGAGCGCGAAAGTCTTCCGGCCGCACTGAAACGCGTCCCCCGGACGGCGACCCAACCTCCTGCCGAGGGACTGCTGTCCTATACCGAACTCATGCGGCGCCTCGATAGATTGGGCACGAACCCCAGAGCGGAAGTCGAGATCATTGGCACGAGTCGAACCGGCCGGCCTATCCCTCTCGTATCAATAACAGAGGAGAGTGCAGACGATCAACGCGCCAGAGCGCGTGTAAAGGCCACGCGGATCGCCTCGCCCACAATCGCCTACGCCAACCTCGAAGCGGCGAGCGGCGGGGACCTCTCGGACGCGCTGGACGGTAGCTTTCGCGTACCTTTGCTGTTCCTTTCTAGCAATTTCGGCATGGAGGCCGCTCAGATCGAGGCATTGCTCGAGCTCATTGAATTCCTGGCCACGGATGACTCTGACGAAACCAGCCGGGTTCTGAGCAAGCTCATCGTTCTTATTGTGCCGATGATAAACCCCGACGGGCGCGTGATCGCCCTGGAGCATTGGGCGTCCAGGCCGCTGAGCCCGGCGTGGCCCGCACAAGGCAATGTCTTCGGGATCGAAGTAACACGAGAGTACCTTCACCTGGTCGAGCCGGAGACGCGGGCCTTGGCGAAACTCGTTGAAACCTGGCACCCATTCATGTTGTGGGAGGTACATGAAGACGGCATAGGCCTCGGATGGGGCCAACCACAGGTCTGTCTGTGCCCGCCCATATCGCCACATGGCCGCATAGGAATAGATTCTCCGATAGCGCCGGGAGTAACAGATCCGCGGCTATACGCAGAGCAGCAGAGATATGGCAAGGCGATCGCCGGCGCCTGGAAGCAACGAGGCTACGACCTGCTATACGATCCCGATGGCGCCCATGGTTGGCCAAAATATCCAGTGTCAGGCTTCGAAAACCTAGCGCCTGTCCCTGAAACCCGTTTTACGCAATCAATGCTGCTGCGAGGAGTTACAGCCTTTATCACAGAAAGTTGCCGGGTGCCCGGGTCGCAAACCTGGGAGGACCGCATAGGACAGAAGGTCAGCGCGGGCAAGGCCATTCTCGCAGCAGCCAGTGCGTCAAGCTCGTCGCTGGTCGAACTTGTGTCCGATGTTCAGAGGCAGTCGTCAAAGAGCACAGGGATATCCGATTTCGTATTGCTCCCACTCGATCAGGATCCGTTCGCCGTAGGCAAGTCCATAGACATCCTGCTGGGCCATGGCGTGCAGCTTTATCGCAGCCGGCAAGAAATGGACGTACCGGCGGTCGTGGTCCCGCTGTCTCAACCACTCAGGCCCACGATCGAACTGCTCCTGTCGGTCAACGTGGGGAGGCATCAGGCCCTCGGGGCGTCTCTTGGGCTGCGCGTCGTGCCCGCCTCAGCGCTCCCGGAAGCAGTTCGCGGAGCATGGGCATCAACGCAACTCGATCGCGTTGGTGGCCCGAGTTGGTCTGCACATGAGCCGCCAGTCGACTTCGCGAAGTCCGCTTATTACGCGGTCGGCAACTGCCCCGACGGCGTCACGTTCGCCAACCGATTGCTTCGCGTGCCGGGCACCGAGGTACGGTGGAGCGCTGGCGGGCTTCCCATTGATGGGTTTCTTTTTCGCGTCCCAGAGGCCGTGGAGACGGTGAGGACCGCGGCTCGGGGGCTCCGGCTCAGGGCGAACCAGGTGACATCAAGCGAGTACGAAGCCGCTCACCCGATCCGTACTCCACGCATAGGCCTATATGACGGGCAGGGGATCCTCGAGAACCGCTTCAGCGGGACGTTGATGCGGTGGCTCCTTGATGAAGGCGAGTTCTCAACGCGTCTCCTCGGTCCAGCCGACCTCAACGCCGGGACTTTAACCACGTTGGATGTCCTTATCGTCCCGAACGGGAACGTGGACACTATTGCCACAGGCCAAGGACTCGGTACGGTGTGGGACCGATACCCTTGGGAGCCAGACGAGGACCGTCAAGCGCTCCCAAAAGGCTCTTTCGACTCCATTCGGTCGTGGGTGCATGATGGCGGCACCTACGTCGGGGTAGACGCCGGAGGGGGCCTGTTGGCGACGCAGGACCACTTGGGCCTCGTCGACGCCAAAGGAAGAGCCGGCAACCTCGGCACTGGCCTTGTAGAGTTGCGGATCCAGGATCCCCAGCACCCCATTTTCGATGGCATTGCCGGTTCCTGGGACGATGACGGAACGTGGCGTGAGGACGTCATATACGCTATGTATCAGTCAAACCCTCGGGCAGGCCTCTTCGGGGGGTGCCTCTTTGAGCCCGGACCGGCCGTTAACGTCTTGGCGTCGTTCGAGCGAACTCTCCCGGTCAAGGACGTAGAACATATAAGGGACATCTCCGCCTTCGGTGCCGCCAGCCCGGCTCCCGCCATCCTCACAGGAGCCTATGGAACGGGTACCGTTTTCGTCTTCGCTATTGAGCCGACTTATCGCGCCACGTTCCGCCGAACCGGCACGCTCCTATCTAACGCTATCTACACCAGCAGCGCCAACGACTAGGCCGTACTCCAGCGTGCCCGCCTGGCTGCTCGCTGACTGACGCCACATTCACGCGGTTCTCCCCGACACCCGGTTGTGACGGCCATGGCAAGCTGGGTGGGTGCGCGTTGGGCTCCACGCTCTGGGTACCGGGTCTGGCGCCGACGCCGATGTGGTCCCAGCGGTGGCTTCCGAAGCCGAGTCGGCGGGGTTCGCGACGCCTCCCGTCTCACCCGCCAATGTCAGAGGATGGATCGAGCAGCTTGCCGACCGGTGGCGGCTCACTTGCATCTAAGAGCTCCTGAGAACGCCATTAGGCAAGGAGCGGGTACTCGGCGGTCGCTACCCTCCGTCTCCCGCCAGAGCCATTTCCTGCCCTCACAAAAAGGACAATCACCACTCGACGAGCCATGTTGATCGACCTCGAACAGGTTCGTCGGGCAGGTTATGCATTCGACAACGAGGAGGGCGATGTCGGAGTTTGTTGTTTGGCCGTGCCCATACGCCAAGGCTCTGAAGTAGTAGCCGCCGTAAGTGTGGCGGGCCCGCCGGCGAGTTCGGTGTCTCCGCAGGGGACAAATTGCTACCGCCCCTCAGGGAAGCAGCCTTCTCCCTGGAGAGATCGAACCAGTTTCACTATGCACTTCAGATGGTGCGTCGTACTCTCCGTTAGTCTCCTGCCGCGCTGGGTTCGCCCGAATAGTCAAGCATATATTTGAAATTCTCGGCTCCCTATTCTTGTTCTCTGGAGAATCGGGATCTCTCAGGGGCCGCGGTTATGCCCTGACCGCGCTGGTAATTGGGAAGTACTCAACCGTTCGGGCTCGAGTGAGGAGAAATTCGCCAAAGCGCGTTTCTCTTCCTGCCGAGCCGCGTCCGACTGGCCAATTGTCCAGTCGGACAAACGACGGAGCTAGCGGACGCGAGCCGGCTCCGCGACCGCGCCGGATCCGGAGCTACAGCAGATCCGGGCTGATTATTCGTGGTCTTCAGCAAGGGACCGATAATGCGAACAGGTTCGGCATCCTGTGCCCGACAGTTAGAAGGGCACCGAGCGCGCAATCCGCAGTGACGAGCTTAACTGCCAGTGACGAGTTGGCGACGCTCAGTGGTGCTATCGCTTCACGACCTTACGCAAGTGCTAGCGTGACGCGATAAGGCTTGTCCGACGGAAGACACGGAGGGGTTAGGGATGATTATGACGCGACCTCGGAAGGTCAAAGCCAAATTGCTCCTCGCGATAATCGCGGTGGCTGGCTTCTTTGGCGTGGCTACGCCTGCCGTCGCCAGTGCCGGGGCGACGCTCGACGTCGTGGTCATAGGAGCGGGATCGGTTTCCAGCCGGCCGGCCGGGATCAACTGCCCGGGCAAGTGCGTTGCGTCGTTCCCCGCGGGGACGAAGGTGGCGCTTTTGCCGAAAGCAAGCAAAGGCTCCACTTTTGTTCGATGGGGGGGCTCATGTGCTGGTAAGGCAGCTTGCGACGTGGATGTCACGACCCTCGCCAGCGTGGCCGCTCAGTTCAGTGCGGGCAAGGCCCCAGCCCCAGCCTCACCCCCGGCTCCGAGCGGACGTGGGTTCCTTGACGAGTGGCGTGCCCGTCACCGGTCACGTAAAGTCGGCCGCGGGCGTCACCTATAAGTTCGTAGCCGTCGCGGGCCAGCACATTACGCTTGCTATCATCAACCCCCATGTCTCGACCAGCTCGCCATCGGTGCCTTCGACTCCAGCGGAGCGCAGGTCGCGAACTGGACGGGCTTCAGCACGAGCCCTATCGAAGTCGACTTCACACCGAACGGGAGCCAAGCCGGCATGATCAAGGTTGAGATCGTACCATGGCAGCGGCGACGGCGCCACCGGCGTGTTCACCCTGACGTACGCGAAGGATGTCACCGGCAAACTGGTGTCCGGGATCACTAGGAACCTAGATATTGCTTACCCGGGCCAGAACGCCGACTACACGTTTAACGCCGTGGCAGGCCAACACCTCACGCTTTCCATCACCAACCCCCATCTCTCGGCCAGCTCGCCATCGGTGTCTTCGACTCCAGCGGAGCGCAGGTCGTGGGCTGGACGGGCTTCAGCACGAGCCCTGATCGAGGTCGACTTCACGCCGAACGGACCACCCAAACCGGCCCGACTACGGTTGTAATCACACAGTGCAGCGGCGACAGCCGCCACTGGAACTTTCGACCTGACCTACGCAACGGATGTAATGGGGAGACTGAAGGCGGGCGTCCCGGTGCCGGTGACTATAAAGTTCCCGGGCCAGAACGCCGACTACACGTTCAACGCCGTAGCGGGGCGGGCGGCTTCGTTCGCCATCTCCAAACCGAATGTCTCGGACCAGTTCGCCATCGGTGTCTTCGACTCCAGCGGCGCGCAGGTCGTGGGGTGGACGGGCTTCAGCACGACGCCCTGTCGAAGTCAACTACACACCGACTGGAAGCCAAACCGGCCCCACTACGGTTGTAATCACACAGAGCAGCGGCGACGCCGCCACCGGGAGCTTCACCTTGACATATACCGCGGGGTGAAGCCACAGCCTGTTGCCCGATCCGTTGTGGTTCTAAGGACGAATGAGCCACACTCGAATTTGCCAGCAATGGTCAGGGTATCTGCGCACCGCTAATTAAGGCTCACCCGTCTCGTCGCCAGTCCTGGCGCTCCCAAGGCCGGTCGCCTTCAATCAGTATTTGAATTGGAGATTACTCTCATCTGGTCCGGGGGTCTGAGGAAAGTCCCAGGTTTTGGGCCGATTTTGCGCTGCCGGTGCGCCTTAAGCAGCTCCCGCCGGCCCCCCCGCCCGCCAAGCCACGCAACTTACCTCGACGTTGGCTCCCGCCGGCAGGTCGTTGACCCCAATCGCTGCGCGCGCCGGGGGATCCTGACCGAAGTAGCCCCGGTAGACCTCATTGAACACCGGCCAATTCGAAAGGTCGCGCAGGTAGCAGGTGGCGGAGACAACATCTTCCAACCGGAAACCAGCTTGCTGCAGTGTGGCCGCCAGGTTGTCGAGCGTCGTCTTGGTCTCGGCCTCGATGCCGCCGTCGACGAGCTCACGCGTCCCGGGTTTGAACCCTCCCATTCCGGCTACATAACAGTGCTCGCCGGCCACTACCGCGGCCGAATACGGCCCTAGCTCGGACCCGGTGTGGACAGCTCGCTTGGACCTGGGACCGTCAGTCGTTGACATATCAGATGAGTGTACATTCTCAGCACGCGCGGGCCCCGGGGAGCCGGGCCGGCCCGCCGAGCAAAAGGCATCCTGTGCCGCCAGTCCCGCCCAGTCGAGCCCAAGTTGTGCATCGTACACCGATGCCGGGCCCTCCAGCGCGCGCCTTACGCATTTTCCACGACCCGCAAAAATGCTTGCAGATATTCGTTGTCACCCTGCTTTTGGCGCGCCAGCCAGTACTCGGCGCCCCAGAACAAATATGACCACAACGGAAGGGGATGGCGCCCGTCGCGCTGCCACTGCATGGCGCGGTTGTAATTGCTAATTACATGCTCGGGCCGGCAGCTGGACACGGCTTGTCCCGGCGGGGTGGGGGGTTTCGTTACTGTTTCCCATGGTTCAGCCTGGCCCTCGGCCACCATGACCCGGCGCCGGAACACGTCCGCCACACCATTCCGGGGAGCATTCGCCACCCAATCAAAGAGGTGCCTCCTCCATCCCTGGTGCCATCGCATGGCGCTCCCGTCCAGGTACAGCGTCCAGGCGCCGGCGCTCAGCAAACCGTGCCTGGGGTAGAAATCGACGCCGACAATGTCGGCCCGTCGCCGCGCACCGGCCAACGAATCGCCCTGCCCACGCGTCCGCCAGGCCTGGCTGAGCCGAACTGGCCACGACGTGGGCAGGAAACCGTTCATTATGACCGGCCTGGTCGGGTCGGACTGGCGCAGCGCTTCGAGTTCAGCGTCGACAAAAGAACCGGACAACCGCCACGAGTGTTCGAGGCCGAGAGGGTCGAACGCCTCGTGCTCGAGCTGCCAGGCCACCACGGCGGAACGGCCCCGATAGCGTTCCGCCATCCGTCTGGTGAATTCGGCCGCGCCGGCGAGAAGTTCTGGGTGCGTCGTCGGTGTGACCAGGGCCCCCTCAGGGATCGAGCCGCCGGCCTGGTGTTCCGGCACGTAGTACTCCGGGTAGCCGAACGCCTTTACCGCTCCGGTGCAAATGATGATGGACTTACCGGCCTTTTCGGCCGTCTCGACTTGCCAATCCAGCTCGCTCGGGTCGAAACACCCTGGCCCTGTTTCCATACCGTCCCAGTACGCCGCCAAACGTACGAGTTCGAAGGGGTAAGCCAGTAGCTGAGCCAGGGCTTGGCGAGGCTCGAGGTGAAATTCTTGTGCTTGGCGGGGCCGGAAGCTGATGCCCAACCGGGTCGCCCCTCTAGCCTCGACTGGCACACGTTCCCATTCGTGCGTAAGGGGGCGTTGAGACCGTCGCAGGCGTATTTCCGGGCCAATTGAAAGGCCAACACCGGCCACGGCGGCGCCGGCCAACCCGGCTCCCGTTCGCAGAGCGCTCACGGGACGGCGACTTTTGTGCCTAATAGTGCCGTCTGTTCCGGGCCCCGGCCGGAGAGCGCGGCCACGAGTGCCGCTATCTCCAATGCCGCCTGCGGACGGCTGGCTCGGGCGGACGCCTGGCACATGGCTGACAGCGCCAGGGGGTTGCTGTGGAGGCGCTGGACCTCGCGTACCACGTCCCGCGGGTGGGAAGCGCGCCGTGCCGCTCCCTCGGCCACGGCCAATTCCGTATTTCCTTCCTCCTGGCCCGGCAAGTGAGATGTGATTATGAGCGCCGCTCCGGCGCACATGGCCTCGGCCAGAGTGCCCGGGCCCGCTCTTGTCACCACGACGTCCGCACAGCGAAGCCAGTCGGCCATATTGTCAACGAAACCCTGGACTATCAGCCCGTCCCGTCCGGCCCGAGCTTGAAACCGGCGCACCCGTCGCTCGACCCCCTGGTTGCGACCGCAGATCGCCACTACCTCGAGGTCTTCCAGGCCGCAACCGGCCAGTGCCCGGACCTGCCGGCCCAGACTGCCTGTGCCCTCGGCGCCACCCGTGACGACGACGACGAAGGTCTTGTGGCCGAGCCCGAGGGCGTGCCGAAGTTCGGCTCGTTCCCGCCCGAAAAGAGGTCCGGACCCCAGTTGAGGGGAAACGGGCAGCCCGGTCTCGATTACGCGGTCCGAAGAGACGCCGTCTAGCAGGAAGCGCAAGACCACCGGTCCAGAGGGGGCGGCGATGCAGGCAGCTTCGCCTGCTCGCCACGCGCGATGGACAGAGGCGATATCTGTTACCACGGTAATTACTGGCACGGAATATGGCGCCCGCCGCGCCGCTCTCACCGCTGGCTCGGTAGTCAACGCATGGAAGGAAACCACTGCCGCCGGGTGCAGGACCTCAATCGCAGCTTCAATGGCCCGGGCAGTACCGGAAAATAGCGTTCGCTGGAGAAAACGCACGGCGCGTGCAGAGTCCGACGCTCGGTAGAGGGCGCCCCAGGCCCACGGCGCCCGCCGGGTCAGGGCGCCATATTGCCCCGTGACGTGGCGCACGACCCAGGGGGAATTAGGACCTCTTAATGGGTCGCACAAGATAGGCGCAAATTGCCCGGGATAGCTCAGCTCGAGCGCGTCCATAACGGCCCGCGCCGCACTGAGGTGCCCGCCTCCGGTGTCCGGGGCCAGGAATAGCAGCGGGGCCGGGCCATCCGGGCGGTGGCCGGTCACCGGTGCCGCTCCCGGTAGGTGAAGAGAACGGCGCCGAGGACTATAAAAATGACGAAAAATCCGGCCATTGCGACTATGGCCCACACCGGGCCAAGCGAGACGGCGCCGTTGTAGCCAGGCTGCCCGTGGTAAAACGCGGCCCGGGTCAAATCGACCCCATATGTCAGTGGCATGGCCCAAGCGATCACTTCTAAGGCTGCGGGTAGTCCGTGCACGGGCACCAGCACACCCCCGAGGACGTACTGAGGGATGATCAGGAACTGAAAGGCCTGCATGGCAGAACGCTGGTTCGGAAGGGTGGCGAGCGTGGCGAGGCCGAAGGAGGCCCCGAGGAGAGCACACGCGACGCCAGGCGCAATGAGGACGGCGAACTGGCCGGCGCTCGCTTCGACCCCGAAGGCGATGGCGAAGACGACAATAAAAGCGCCCTGGACCAGGGCAACCAGCGTTTCGCCCAGAACTTTGCCGCTTACCAATGTGAGCCGGGGTAACGGGGCCACAAATAGCTCTCTGGCAAAATCGTTTTCGCGGTCCTCGACCAGAGAGATCATCCCGGCCGCGGCCGACTGGAACAGCGACGCCGCCAATACACCGGTGAAAGCGACGGTGAGCTCATTTAGCCCTGTCGCGTTGCCGACTGCCGGTTCTAACGTGTAGCCGAGCCCGACCATGAGCATTACGGGGAAGGCCAGGCTCACCGCCAGGCGGAGCCGGTCCCGGGCCAGCTTCGTAACGTCGCGCTGGGCAACGGCGGCTAAGGCCGACAGCTGGCGAATTAGTCCTGACCCTGGCGGCAGGATCTCGAGCCCCTCGTTCTCGGCCCTGAGTGCCCCTGGAGACAGCGAAGCGTCCGCCGTTGGGCCTGCCGGGTGGCGGTAGGACATGACCTTCATGCGTCCGCCACGTGCCCTGGGCCTGCCTCGATCGGGTCGAGGCCTGCCTTGACCAGGTTGAGATAGGCGTCTTCAAGCGATGCCTCTGGTTGGGCCAGGCGGGCCGCCTCGGGCACCGGGTGGCGTCGTTTGATGGCGGCGGGGCTACCTACGTCCAGCACGCGGCCGTTGACGATAATGCACACGGTTTCGGCCGGTTCCGCCTCTTCCAGGTAGTGGGTGGTCAGGAAAACCGTGGTCCCGTAACTTTGCCGGGCCTCTGCCAGGTAGCTCCACAGGTTCCGCCTGCTTTCGGGGTCGAGCCCCGCCGTGGGCTCATCGAGGAATAGCACGCGCGGCCGGTGCATCAGCGCCCGGACGATCTCCAGCTTCCGCCGCGTGCCGCCCGACAGCCCCTTAGCCGGCCGTCCAAGCACCTCACTGACCCCGAGCACGCTCGCAATGTCCTCGACGTGGCGGCGGTACCGGGACGGCATCAGCCGGAACGATGGCCGCCATGGGTAGAGGCCGTAAAGGACGGCGTGGACGCGGATGTTCTCCTCAGCCGTGAGGTTGAGGTCCAGTGAGGCTCCCTGGAAGACCACGCCCACTTTCCCTCTTACCAGAGCCTGGTCCGCGGCCAGGTCTGTGCCGGCGATGCGGACCGAGCCCGAGGTCAACGCCAGGGTCGTGGTGAGGATCGAGAGCGTTGTGGTCTTGCCCGCTCCGTTGGGGCCGAGCAGGCAGAACAATTGCCCGTCGGGCACGTCAAAGCTCAAGCCATCGACGGCGTTGTTGGCGGCGTGCCGGTACCGTTTCACCAGGTCGCGCACTTCGATCACGTTGTCGGCCACGCCGGCAGTTCCCTACGAGAAAGCCTGGAGAGCGGGGCCGTCCCCACGGCCGGGGCTCTGGCGCCACCGCCTGTACCGGGCGTCCCAGCCGAGCTTCCGGACGAACCAGGCCACAGGGCGCACGAAGGCACGCACCAGCCAGGCGGGTACGTACGGGGCCTGGACCTCCGCATCGAAGTCCCGCATGAATAGGGCCAGGTCGAACGGGTGCGGGACGGCGTGACCCCTGGCGCATTGGTCCTGCGCTAGTGATGCCGCCACCTCGAACATGCCGACGATGTCCAGGGCCGGTTCGGTCTCCACCGAGATGTGTGCTTCTTCAGGGCCGGCATTGGCGAAGTGGTGGACTGTACGGGCCGGGACGCGGACCGTGTCACCCGGTCCGGCCACTACGCGCCGGGCGCCGAGGCGGAAGCGCACCCGTCCGGAAACGACCCGGAACACCTCCTCTTGCCCGGGGTGGACATGGCTGCTCGGCACCCGGCCTCCCGGCGCCAGGTACAGCTCCCAGCTGAGGCGCGACCGGCGATCAGGCGGCAATTGGTGGATGACGATTCGCTCGCCACTCAAGGGGTTTTCGATGACTCGCGCCACCCGCTCGGCCGTGCTCGCCACTCGTACGGTCATGTGACCATGCTCGCCCTTGGCGGCGCCGGAGTCATCGGGCCGGGAGCGGTTCTTTCAGTACTCCTGACGTCGTAGACGGGCTTCCAAGGGTACGCGTACCGTCGTACGTCGGCCGTGAGCCGACGTTTGGTCTCGACTGGGGTAAGGAACGGCTAGGCCGAGCGTGGTCCCAGCCGTCTGAGCGGCGGCGACCCTGGACGCGAAGTTCAAATGGCCAGCGGGATGACCCGGTACAGGGCGACGCCTTCCGAAGGCACACTGGCGGTGATCGAGGCCGTTGGGCCGAGGAGGCTCGTCTGCCCTGTCCAGACGTTCTGCAGCAGGTAGCCGTGGGGGCTGTTGCTGACGCCGATGGCCGACGGAGTGGTCGAGATCGTGTCGTTGGCGGCCGCCAGGTTGGTGCTGGTGTCGAACAGGCCCACGATCCCGTCTCCTGAGCGCTCGGTCTTGGCGAAAATCTGCGCGCTCCCGGAATCGTAGATCCGTGACGCATCGACGGCGTCCTGGTCGATGGCGATCATGTCCCCGTTGGTGAGCATCCTGAAGTCGGTGGGGTCGAGACCGCTGCTGGTGCCGTACGCGTTGGTGACGGCGCTGGTCAGGTCGCCGCCCAGGATCAGCGGTGCGGAGCCCAACGCCCACAGGCTGAGCTGGCTCTGCTCCGCCGCCAGGGACATGCCGCTGTTGACGGTGCCATTACCGACCTCGATCGAGTCATAGTCGTTGAACCCGCCAGGTCCGCCGTAGGGCTGCCACTTGGCCACGTCGTTGAAGCGGTCCTTCCAGTGGGAAAAACTGGTGAGCGGGAAGACGCTCAGGCAGCCCGTGAACGGAGGGGCGTTGCAGGCATCAGCGCTCCCCTCGTCGGGGCCGTTTATCTCGATATCGGGGGCGAACTCCCACTGGTTAGCGTACTGTTCCAGCTCCGGTGCGATCTTTATCGTGTAGCTCCCCTGCGTAATGTTCAGCACCATCGGCCGGCCAGACTGCTTGATGGCGGCTGACCACGCCTGGATGTCGGCCACGTTACGGTTGGTGATGCCGTCGAGCTTTATGTAGTCGACCCCCCACGAAGCCAATTCGTCCACGACGGAGTCGACGTACGCCTGGGCGCCGGGCGCGCTGTAGTTGATGCCCGTCATGCCGCCGCAGTTGTAGTTGTTTTGTGCAGTGGTGGTGGCGATATCGTCGGCGCGGTAGGGGGTGCCTAGGATAGGGGTGTTCTGGGCGACGGCCTGGTCCGATATGCCAGGCGTCTCGTAAACACCGAATTTGAGCCCCAGGCTGTGGACGTACTGGCTCACGACCTGCATGCCGTTGTTGTTCCCGACGCTAGGGAACTCCGCACCGTTGATGACCCAACGGCCGTACTGGTCGACGTTCGGGCCTTGTGGCCCCGGGCATTCGTACCAGTTGTCGTCGATATTGACGTACCTGTAACCAGCTGCGGCCAGCCCTGTAGTGACGAGCGCCTGGGCCTCGCCCTCGATCTCGCTGGTGTCCACCCCCATCCGCAAGAAGCTCCAGCTGCTCCAGCCCATAACCGGCGTCTGGTCGACACCACCGGCCTCGGCCTCGGCCATCGACGCCGTCGCCCCCAGAGAGACCACCACGAGCCCGGCCCCCATAACGGTTGCCATGCCTGCTGCACCTACGCGACGCACGACCCCAGTCCCCATCAGATCCTCCCTCGTGCCTACTTGTCCATCGCCGAGCGATGCTTACTACGTCCTACCCACTTTTGGCCCTTCTGGTGACGAGAGGGAGCCCTCTCGTCTTCAACTCGACTTCTATAGCCGACTTCGGGTCATTTTTTTGCCACTCCCGCACCGGGTGGGGTAAGAAGCGAGCTAGCTCCGTGCCAGCGGAGCTATGTCTGTGCCAGTTGCGTCCGAAGGAGGACCATATGGGGGCAGGACCGCAGGTGCATTCTTCTAGGTGGAGAGCTATCGCGGCGATTTGCGCGGTGACAGTGACCAGTTTGTTCGGGGTAGTGGGGACCGGTGGACTGGTAACTGCAGCCACCGCGCAAACGCCGAGCAGTTACACGCCACCGGCGACGGGCGAGCTCGACTGCAACGGCTTCAGCCCGGTACAAAAACCGTTGCGGCCGATGCTGTGCACCGATATCCGCGGTGATTCGGCAATCGATAATTCCAACACGTGGGGCGGTAGGTTCTACGACAACGGCCATTACATCGGCCACGACGAGCCCGACGCCACGTTCTTGTCCAACCAGCCGGGGTCCGGCGGCGACGTGACGTGGACGCTTTCCATCGGCCGTGACCCGGCCCTGGCGCCTACCGACGCCAACCCGGGGCACGACGTATCGCATTGGTTCGAGCTCAGTCCGGCGCCGTGGTTCTCGATGGCCCTCTGCGACCCCAACTCGTTCCCACAGGCACCGTGCACGCCGAACTCGGACTCGAACGCCCCCACATGCTTCGGACCGAATTGCACTAGCGGGCTCGGGGGCGGTTCAGCGTTTATGGAGCTGCAGCTCTACCCACCGGGGAACCCGCCGTTTATCGATAGCCCCAGTTGCGACGACGCGCACTGGTGTGCGGCCTTGACCATCGACAGCCTCGAGTGCACGGCCGGCTTCGCCTTGTGCAACACCAACTGCGAGGAGCCCGTCAATGCGGCTTTCATCCAGAAGAACGGCGTGCCGACGGGAGGACCGGCACCACAGGACGCCGACCTGAATACCGCTATTCCCAACAACGAAACGCTCCTTATGAACCCCGGCGACACGATCAGGATCCACATGTTCGACGCGCCGGCGCCAGGAGGTGGTGACGCCTTCGAAGTGGTCATCGACGACCTCACCCAGCACACCAGCGGGTTTATGCAAGCGTCCGCGGCCAACGGTTTCGAGACCACCAACGGCATCGTGGACGGTGCCGTAAACGCCAGCTGCTCGGGGACGCCCGTCAATTTCGAGCCGGAGTACTCGACCGCGGCCCAGGGCAACATCAACCCGTGGGGTGCCATCGCGGCCGACATCAGCACGGAGTTCGAGACGGGCCATTTCGAGCCGTGTACCTCGTTGGGCGACGAGATCACCAACCCCTTCGACCCGAGTGATACCGGTGGGACCTACAACGAATGCTTCGGCCCCTACGAGACCGACAACGACAGCGGTACTCCCGAGCTTGGCGAGGCCGTCTGCTATTACGCCGGCGACACTCACCCCAACGTCTACGGCCCCGGCACCTCAACGCCACCGGCCGAGGCCACTGGCTGCCAGGACAACGTTTTCCAGAACGGCGACCTGGACTTCGACGGCACGCCCTACTGGCCGGAGTGGCCCACAGGCAACGTCCCGACCATCTACCCGTCGACGTTCGTCGAATATTTCCCCACCTCGAACGGCCAGCAGTACTCGCAGTTCTTCTTCCAGACGGACATCGCGCTGAGCGAGTCGACCTGCCTCGGTAACACGTTGGGCAGTGGAGGTGGGACCTCCAGCGGCTGTACGGTGCCGCCTCCGGGCCCCGGCGACTTTTACCCGTACTGGAGTGAACTACACGTCGGCGATTTCTGTGCGCTCGAGTTCGGCAATGTCGCCCGCGGTCCCGGCATCACCAATTTCCGCCAGGACGCCGAGTACGGCCAGGACATGTTCAGCACGCTGGGTTACCCCGAGTTCGAAGGCAGTACGCACAACGACAACTGCCGGTCGCCGTTCGGCCAGTTCGGCGGGGATTAAGCCAGTTCGGCGGGGACCACAGCGATAAGAACGACGAGGTCCTCTGAGCGCCGGCGCTGAGGGGCCCCGCACAATTGTTCGGGGGGCTTGGCCGTGAGCGGTACACGGCCGGGCCCCTCTCCGTGTGCCTCCACAGGCCGAGACCCCTGCCGTGTGGCCGCCACAGGATTGATCGTGGGTAGGATAAGGGCGTCGGGAGGTGCCACGTGATGAACATCACCAGCGCAACTATCCGGGGCGCGATGTTAGGGGCTCTGTTTGCGGGCGGGGTCAGTCTGAGCGGGGTGCCCAGCGCGTCCGCCGCCTCGCCGACCAGCCCGGTTTTGCCAAAAGCTCCGCTTATGCCCGTTGGCCCATCCCCCTGCAGCTCTCCGGGCGGGGCCGGTCCGGGCTACAACGCCTCCATTGGTAACCGGCAAAACGGTGCCACTGTGTGCGTCGTGGTCGGCGAAAAACTACTGGTATTGCTGTCGGTTTCGCCGTCATCGGACCCGCACTGGGGCCGCGTCCACGTATCACCAACCGGCATTTTGACCAGCGCCCCGATGACGCTGATGCTGTCGCCGGGCTTGACGGGCACCAACTTCTTGGCCGCCCATGCAGGCGTCGTCGAGCTGAGCGCTCATCGCCCGGTGTGCACGGGGCCTCAGAACGGTTCTGCTACTTGCGGATCTCTTCTTTCCTGGAAGTCGACTGTGGTGGTGCGTACCCCTCACAAGCTCCCCGAGTGACGTCCCCCGGGGGACTCCGAACGCTCCGGTAGCCGGGCCACTTCTAGTTGCCGGCGGTGGGCACGTCTCGCCGGCGTCCCCCGATTGGAGGACACAAGTACCCACCGTCCAACCGGCCGGCTGGCCGACGGCGTCTCGGCCCATTTTGCCTCAAAGTGGTTTTAGCGACCGGATGCACCGGGGCGACAAACCGAAAAGGCAAGAGGAGATTACAAAATGACCACCGCAGCGACCACCGACGAAAACACCAACATCACCAGCACCAGCAACATGAACAAGGAGGGCACCACCCGGGCGCCCCGTTGGAACCGTCTCATCACCGCTATCGCCGCCGGCATGGCCGCCACTACAGCTGCAGCCGCCCTGTCCTTTGGCGCCTTCGCCGACTCGGCCAGCGCCGCGCCGTACCCTGCTCCGGTCCACGTGGCCAAAGCGCCGGCCGTCCGCTCGGCGTCGGTAGCGAGGCTGCAACGTGAGTTGGCTCAGCTCAACTACTACATCGGCCCCATAGACGGCATCATGGGCCCCCAGACGATCGCCGCCATCACCTACCTCCAGCGGGACGCCCATCTGCCCCAAACCGGCCACATGAACCCCAAAACCGAAGCTGCGCTGGCCTACTTCCTGGCCCATGGCAACAACCACATGGGGGGTTAGCGATGCACCGGAGGCCGGCGGGGACACCCCCTCGGCGTTCTCTGCCTCCGGTGTTTGCGTATGCTTCGTCTGGTAAGCGCTGGAACTGCCCGGGAGAAAACGGGCCCGTGGGAAGGAGACCGGCCGTCGTGGCGCCACTCGTTTCTGTTGTGGTCGTCGATGACCACCCTTTCTTCCGGGACGGTGTGTCGCGTGGCTTGACGCTGGATGGCCGGTGCCGGGTGGTGGGCGAGGCCAGCTCGGGCCGGGAAGCCCTAGAGGCTATCCGGGACCAGGATCCCGACGTCGCGCTGGTCGATTTTCAGATGCCCGACATGGACGGGATCGCAGTAGTGCACGCTCTCAAGCGGGACGGCTCCAGGACGCGGGTGCTCCTTGTGTCCGCTATTACGGATGGAGCGATTGTCTTTCGAGCTCTCGAGGAAGGCGCCGCCGGCTACCTGAGCAAGGAGGCCTCCCGCTCCGAGCTCATCGAGGCCGTGCTGAACGTGTCCAAGGGTGAGACGGTGATCCCGGGCGACCTGGCCGGCGCCGTGGCCGCTCAGAATCCGGCTCCGGGCTCAGCCGACCGCCCCCGTTCTGAGCCCCCGGGAACGCGAAGTGCTCCAGGGTTTTGCTCGTGGTTTGTCTATCCCGCAGCTGGCGGCCGAGATGTTCCTGGCCCCTAGTACCGTGAAAACGCACGCGCAACGTTTGTACGAGAAACTCGAGGTTTCCGACCGCGCTGCTGCCGTCGCCGCCGCCATGAGACAAGGCCTGCTGGAGTAATAGGCCAGGGTTCTTGAACGGTATGAGCTCCTCAACGCAACGCCTCAGCCTGGACGACATCCGAAAAGACCCGGAGTTGCTCGGGATCCTTCTGACCCATGCCTACCGCGGCATCCGGATCCAGGTCCTCCTGCGCGTCTTGCTCGTTGTTTTCATGGCTCTGACGGTCATAATCGTCCCTCCGGCTCATTACAGCGCCTGGTGCTATGTGACCGTCGTTGTTTATGCCGTTTGGGTTGGAGCCGTCACCAGGTGGTCGCAGCAAGGAGGGGAACGGCCGGTCCAGTTGGTCTGGTTGGCCCTGTTTATCGACGTGCTGGCGTTGGCCGCCCTCACCGTGTTGGCCAGTCTCTCCGATCAGGAGAGCTGGACGGCCGACATACTTCTCAACGGTTTCTTCCTCATCCCCATGCTGGCCACCACCCAGTTGCGCCCGGGCGTGGGCACCGCCGTGACAGTTCCCACCGTGCTCGTGTACTTGCTCTCGAGCATCGCCGCCCGCCACGCCAACGGTGAGCCCTGGGCCTCGGTCCTCCTGCGCACGGGCATATTGGCGGCGCTGAGCCTCGGTTGTGTGCTGCTGTCGGCTATGCAGCGGTCCCGGGTCTTGACCATCGCAGGTCTGGTCTCGGACCGCACCCAGTTGGTCAGAGAACTGGTCAACGTGGAGGCACAAGCCAGGCGCGACCTGGCCGAGGAACTCCACGATGGTGCGCTGCAATATGTGCTGGCCGCTCGTCAAGACCTCGACGATGTCCGCCAGCGGGGCGACGCCGAGTCCCTGGACCGGGTGCAGTACGCGCTGAAGGAGTCGAGTGCGTTATTGCGTTCGAAGGTCAGCCAGTTGCACCCTGCGGTCCTGGAGCAGTCGGGCCTGCGCGGGGCCATCGAGGAACTGGTGCGCACCACGGCCGACCGCAGCGGCCTGTCCGTAAGCCTGGAAGCTGAGGGATGGGACGAGGCGTGGCGGACGTCGGCCGACGACCTGGTCTACTCCGCCGCTCGAGAACTTCTGGCCAATGCCGTCAAGCACGCTCAGGCCCGTTCCTTACAGGTCAAGCTCAGCCGTGGCGACGGCACCATTTTCCTTACGGTGGCCGATGACGGGATCGGCATAGCCGAAGGGGAGCTGGAGCGGCAGTTGTCCAAGGGTCATATTGGGGTCGCCTCTCAACGGGTCAGGGTGGAGGCCGCCGGCGGGCAGTTCGACGTCGGGCCGGCTGCCCCTGGCACCATCGAGCCCGGCACCATCGCGCCTGGCACCATCGCGCCTGGCACCATCGCGACGGTTGAGTTGCCCGCCATCGACCTGGCTTCTTCATAGCGGGCGCCGTTTTTGGTCACAGGCTCCCAAAGCAGACATAGGAAAGGCCGGCGGCCACGTGAGATGCGTCCTGAGCGCCGGCCAAGGCGGCGGCGGGGGACTGTCCCGTCATGAGCCGCTGGTGCAGGGCCACCATGAGGTCCACACTGGCCCGGTCCTCTACCGGGACCACGGACGCCACGACGGCGTGGGCGCCCATGGTAAGCAGTGCCGCCACTAGGCCGACGATCTCATCACCCGGATGGACGGTCGAAAGCCCCGATTGGCAAGCGGAGAGGATGACGACTCTCGGCGGGTGGTGCAGCAGCTCCAGGTCGTAGACCGTAAGGGCACCGTCAGCCAGCTCAAGGCTCGACCAGAGGCCGTTGTCCGCTCTGAACCGAGCATGGGCGGCGATGTGGGCCACGTTGGCTCCCTCCAGGGCCGCCGACACGGCGGCGACGTGAGCCTGTGCCCCGGTCAGGACCGTACCCCCCGGGTAGAGCGAACCGATCTTGGCCGCCTCGCGTTTGGCGCCCGGCAGCCCCGGGCCGGCAACGACGACGGTGGCCGTCTGCCCTCGGCCTTTGGCCCGCCGGTGCGAGGAGCGTCGAGCTCTCGAGGTCGCCTCCACCCATAACCGGCTGGACGGGGCGACCGTCACCGTCCGGCCCAGGAGCGTGGGCAACACCCCCCAGGGAGCTGAGAACAGGGCTCCGGTGGGGACTACGACTACGGGCCGGGTACCCAGCATCCCCGCCAGAGGCCCCAACAGGAGCCGGTCGAGAGCCGAGCTGGCCCGGGCCAGCTGCTCCTGCGCACCGGCGGCCAGTGCCCGATGCCCTTCGCCATAGGCCAGACGGCGGAGAGCCAGCCGGACATGGCCCAGTTCGCGCTGGACCTCGGCTGTCTCCGCCAACCGGCGGTGGCGCCATCGCCCCTCAGCCACAACCACCGCGTGCATGTGGCCATCAATGTCACCGAACTCCACCAGAGCGGCTTCACCCAGCGCCCCGTTTACATCAGACGGTCTGATGCCCCCGGCCAAAACCTTGGCGCCGTTTGCAGTGCCCGATTTCCAGGCTCGTTCGCGCGCCCGGCGCTCGACGTCGTCCTGGTGCGCCAGGAGGGCCGTAGGGTCACCCCCCTCGGTTATGCAGGAGGTGATTTGTTGAGCCACATTTCGCAGCTCGGCCAGCAACGCCGCCAGCGCTTCGTCGCGTGGTGGCCGGGCCGGGAAGGGCCGCAGGCTGTTGGCTCGATGACGCTCCATCCATTGCCAGATGCCGGCGGCCCTGTTCCCCTCGACAGCCAGGCGCAGGCCGAGGCTGGCCGCGCCCTTGGCGTGAACGGCGACATGGGCGCGGATCTCCGTCGCGCTGAGACTGGCCTGCTGCTCCTCGACCACCGCCAGGGCCCGGCCCACCGCCGTCATGGCCCCGCGTCTGTCGCCCCGGGCCAGGCGGGCGCGGCCCAATGCTTCCCAGGCTGCCAATCGCCCAGCAGCCGTGCCCCGCCGCCGTCTCGAGCCGGCTTGCTCCAGTTCGGCTGTCCCGGTTACGGCATCCCCGGTCGCCAGCCACAGGCGCCCGGCCACCGAGTGGGCCATGGTGGCCTGGTCGGCCAGCCGCATTTCGTCCAGGTGGTCGGCCGCTGCTGAAGCCAGGTCCGCGAGGGCGGCGCTTTCCAGGCCCGCCGCCAGCCCGGCATGGGCAATCGCCGCTCTGGCCAGTGACCCCCAGCCGGGCTTTTGCTGATGATCGAAAAGTCGGGCCGCCTCTTCAGCGGCCACGTGAGACGCCTTGGGGTCGTCGTTCAGCAGGGCCACATCGGCCAGCAGGAGCAGCCCTTCGGCCAGGTACAGCTCGTCTCCCCCCTCGCGGAACTCGGCCACCATGGCGTCGGCCACCCGGCGGGCGTCAGCGAACAGGCCCGCGGAGGCCAGAGCGTTGGCCCGGGTCAAGGCCCCGCCCAGGGGCTGGACACCCAGCTCCCGGCAGCGGCGCTCACCCTGGTCGAGCAGCGCCAAGGCGGCCGGGAGGTCGCCCTTGCGGGCGGCGGCAAAGCCGCGGTTCTGGCAGATGGTGGCCGCTTCAGTGAGCTGGCCCAGCTGCACCATCATTTCCTCGGCCCGGGTCAGGTCGGCGTCCGCTTGGCGAAACCGCCCTGTGTACACGTAAGCCAACCCGCGGTTACCGAGGGCCCGGGCCTCGCGGGCCCGGTCGCCGAGGCGGTGGAAGCCCGAGATGACAGGCCCGTACGCCTGGCACGCCTCGTCGTAACGACCCAACATGCCGAGGGCCATGGCCCGCTGGGAGGCCACCAGAACGGCCGTCTCTCCGGCCGCCCGTGTACCGTCGAGCGTCGTCATGGCCTCGTTCGTGGCGCCGGCCAGCATGAGCACGCCGGCCAGACTGAGGCGCGCTTCGGCCACCAGGTTGACGTCTGAGGTGCCCTCGGCCACGTTGACGGCCACCCGCATGTACCCCAGAGCTTCGGGCATTTGATGAAGCCCGCGAGCAGCCAGGCCCATAGCTCGCAATGCCATTGATTCGGCCGTCGGGTTACCCGCCCGGGCGGCCCGGTCGCGGAGGGCGGTGGCCGCGCTCATGGCTTGCCGAGGGTCCTCCCTGGCCAAGCGCAAGACTTCCGTTGCCTCTTCAACGAGGTCGTCCGAAGCCACTGTCACCTCAGGCTCTTGAAACGGCACCTCAGGCTCTTGAAACGGCCGGTACGGCGTGGTAGACGGGGCAGATCATAGACGGGCCCCTCGTCTAGGGCGCCGCAGTTGCCCCGGTGGCCCTGTCATCATGAAGTCAGCGACCCGAGGAGCCAGCCATGTTCGAATGCAGCAAGTTCTCACAGACGCCGTTCCTTCATCGGCTCCTGGAAATCCGTCGAGCCGCCGTGCCTCCCACCCCGTCGATCGCCATGTGGCCGCCCGAGGCGCTCGAGTTGGACGAACCCCACCCCGGCCTCTACTTCTACCGCCCCGGAGAGCTGCTCGTGCCTGGCGAGCAGGCGGACCTGTTCAGGAGGACGGCGGTCGCCATCGGGGTCGAGTTCGGCGACGCTTCGGACAACTGCGCCCGGCCCCGCGGGGAGAGCCACGAAAGCGTTGAGGGCCTGGAGGGCACACTGCTGACCGGCGCGGCGCGCTTTACGGGCGTCACCTTTCGGGGCGAGTTCGACCCCGAGGTGGTCATCACCGCTCTCGAGGAGGAAGCGCAAAGGGCAGGCAACACCCTCACGGTAACGCCCAATCACGTTGTCTTCGGCTCCCAGCATTGGCTCGTAGAGCCGTGCGGCGACCCCAATACGCCTTCTCCCGGCGAGCATCTGGAAAGACGCCGGGGCGGCGAGGACATCGTCGTGGCCGTGATCGACAGTGGGTTGCCGGGGGGCTATATCGCCAACCCCCTGATGGCGCCGGTGAACATCGCTAATAACCAGGAGCTCGAACCATTTCCTTACGAGGGGCCAATGCCCGGGGGCGGCACCCTCGAATATGCGCAAGGGCACGGGGCCTTCGTATGCGGTGTCGTCCGTCAGGCTGCGACTGAAGCTGAAATCTGGTCCTACCGTGCCCTCGACAATGTGGGCACCAGCGACGAGTGGGCGCTCGGCATCCAATTAGCGTTGGCTCTAAAGCACAAATTCCCCCGAGTTATCAACCTTTCGCTCGGCACGTTGACCAGACGGGACCAGACCGCGCTGGGACTGACGGCGCTGGGCCGGCTGGCCAGCCGGACTGACGGTACGGCGCCAATAGTGGTGGCCGCCGCCGGCAATTTCGGTTGGTCCCGGCCCTTCTATCCCGCCTTTGACCCCTGGACGATAAGCGTGGGGGCGGCAGAACACAGAGCGGGCATTTGGGACAGGCTTGCTTCAGTGACCACGGGGACAGGAGGTTCGGCTATTGGGTGGACGTCTGCGCGCAAGGAGTGGATGTCTACAGCTCGTACGCAAAGCAGCCCTACACCCCGGCCTTTCCTCCGCCGTCAGGGCCGATCTCGTTTGACGGCTGGGCCAACTGGAACGGCACTTCCTTTGCCGCCCCCCATGTCAGTGGGCGAGTGGCCAGGATCCTGGCCGCGGCCAGCCCGAGCCGGCCTGTCCGCGGCGCCGTGCTGCACGAGCTGTCGGAGCAGACTTTCCGGGTCGGGAGCATCGGGTGGTTCGTGCCCTAACTGAGCCCTGGAGTACAACAACCTGAGTGAGGCACTGAGAGTGCGCCACCAGCCATCCAGCGTAGTTGTCCCTGATGGACGGTGCCCGTCGGCCTGACCCTGAGCGCGGCCAGCGCGCCGGCAGGCCCGGACAAAATGCGCCACGGGCGGGGAGGGCGCGTTGCGGGACCGCCTTGGACCGGCCAGAATCCTCCTAATTCAAAAAGAGGAGGACATTTGAAAAAGCGAGCCGCTGGAGCAGTCGGCGTCGTCCTATCGACGGCAGCTCTCCTGTTGGGCACCGTGGCCGCCGTGCCGGCATCGGCAGCGAGCACCTCGGGGCGCACTCTCATAATCGATAATTCGTTTGTACTTGTGACCGCCGACCCGGGTCACGTGTACGAGCAGACCGGCAACCTGATCGACAACGCCATGTACGACACGCTGGTCACCTACAGTGGCACCAGCCTGAAGACGCTCGTCCCGCAACTGGCGACGTCGTACCAAACACTCGACGGGGGGAAGAAGTTCATCTTCCACCTCAACCCGGCGGCCAAGTTCTCAGACGGCACCCCCGTGACTTCGGCCGATGTGGCCTGGTCGTTGACCAGGATGATCAATTTGAAGGGCAACCCGGCGTTCCTGCTCGCCGGGGAGACGATCACCACTGACGGGCCTGAAGCCGTCTCCATGACATCGAGCATTCCGAACCCCGGCCTCCCCTACATCCTGGCCGACCCGGCGTGTGGCATCTTGAACATGGCCGTTGTGGAGGCACACGGTGGTACTGACGCCGCCAACGCGGCCACTAAGGACACGGCCGAAAACTGGCTCAACGATAACTCGGCCGGTTCGGGGCCGTACGTCATGAAGTCGTTCAGTACGACTTCTCAGGTTGTCCTGGACGCAAACCCGAACTACTGGGGCCATAAGCCGGCCTGGTCGACCATCGTGTTGCGCAATACCTCAACTTCTGCCATCGAGCGCCTCGACGTGCAGCGGGGGACCAACGAAATCGCCATCGACCTCGACCCGAGCCAGACGGCCGGGATGACCAACGTCCAAATCCATGAGGGGGCGGGGCCAACGTACTGTTCATCTTCGCCAACGACAACCCCAAGATCTCGAAGATCACCTCGAACCACGACTTCCAGGAAGCACTCCGCTACGGGATCGACTACGCCGGCCTGCTCCAGCTCGCAGGCACCGGGGCAGTCCAGTCGCCGGGCGTCATCCCGACCGTGCTCCTCGGGTCGCTGCCGAAGACGGCCGACGCCAAGTACGACCTTTCGCAGGCGAAGTCGTGGTTGGCCAAGTCTGGGGTCGGGCACCCGTCGCTCAAGCTCACTTACCCGACTGGTATTACGGTTAACGGGCTTTCTTTCGACGACGCCGCCGCTCGTCTGGAGCAATACCTGGACCAGATCGGGATCAACGTCACGCTCCAGCCGGAATCCCTACAGGTCGGCCTGGCTTCTTACCGCGCCGGGACCGAGCCCCTCGGGCTCTGGTTCTGGGGCCCCGACTACGCCGACCCCGAAGACTACCTGGCCTTCGCTCCCGGTCACCTGGTTGGCCTCCGTGCCGGGTGGCCCGCGTCAGACAGTGCGGCGGGTGGACCAGCGGTCACGGCCATCGCTAATCAAGCGGCCACGACGACCGGCGTCTCTGCCCGTCAAGCCGTCTTTGAGAAGTTCCAAAACGCGATGAACAAATATGGGCCGTTCATCCCGCTCATCCAGCCTGCAGTGGTCATCGTGGGGACCAAGAACCTGAAGGACCTCCAGGCGAACGCCGTCTGGCTGGTCAACATCCGCAACCTCACCTAGGAACTAGTTGGCCGCAATAGCCGTACCACGCACCAGTCGAGCCCGGCGGGTAACCCCCGCCGGGCTCGGGCGTTTCTTGGGTCGTCGCCTCGGGATAGGGGTCATCCTTATTATCGGGGTAACGCTGGTCGCCTTCATCCTGACCCACCTGATCCCGGCCGACCCCGCCGCCGCCAACCTGGGCCAGGGCGCGCTCGGGGACCCGGCCATCGTCAAGGCCTTCTACCATGAGTACGGCCTCGACAAGCCCCTGGTGGACCAGTACCTGATCTACCTGTGGAAGATGTTGCACGGCAACCTGGGCATCTCTGAGCACAGCCATATGCCGGTGTCCTCAGACCTCCGGACGTACTTTCCGGCCACGATAGAACTGGCCCTATTTGCCATTGTTATTTCGATCGTCGTAGGCGTCACCGCCGGCGTGTTCGCGGCAGTGAAACGAGGCCGCCCCGTGGACGGCGGCCTGAGAGTGTTCAGCCTCCTCGGCGTGTCCATGCCCACCTTTTGGGTGGCTCTTTTCGCTTTCTACATTTTCTATTACCGCCTCGGCTGGCTGCCTTCCGGAGGCCGGCTGAGCCCGGGGCTTTCGCCGCCCCCAACTATTACTGGCATGTACACCGTGGACTCATTGCTGAGCGGCCAGTGGTCATTGTTCGGAAATGCCCTCGACCACCTGGTGCTGCCCGGTCTCGTCCTGGGCATCTTCACGGTGGGCGTCGTGTTCCGTTTCACGCGCGCGTCGGTCCTGGAAGTCATAAACAACGATTACGTGCGGGCCGCTAGGGCCAAAGGCCTGTCCGAATGGACCGTAATCCGGCGCCATGTAATGCGCCCGGCGCTCCTGCCCATCGCCACCGTGGCCGGCCTGGCCTTCGGGAACCTGTTGTCCGGTACGGTGCTCGTAGAGAGCATCTTTTCGTGGCCCGGCATCGGCAACTATGCCTACATCAGCGCTATTAACCTCGACCTTCCGGCCATTATGGGCGTTAGCATCGTGGTCGCCATCGTCTATATCGTCATCAACTTGCTCGTCGACCTTCTCTACAGCATCCTCGACCCGCGGATCGCCCTCCGGTGACGACGTCTGAAGCGCTCCCGCTAGAAGCAGACCCGCTGCCCGGGACTGATGCCGGCGAGGAGCGGCTCACCCGCAAGGACCGGGCTGCCCTGCGGCCGGCCTGGCGGCAACCGCTGGCGCTAATCGGTATCACCATCATCCTGGCCTGGATCATCATCGCCATTTTCGCCCCCGAGCTGGCGCCGTACCCGCCGAACCTGCAGTTCGCCCCCCTTAATGTGGCTCCCAACCATATCTACCTGTTCGGGACGGACGAGCTCGGCCGCGACGTGTTCAGCCGGGTCCTGTACGGCGCCCGCCTCTCGCTCCCTCTGGCCGTCCTGCTCGTGGCGGTGGCCATGATGATCGGCTCGGCCCTGGGAGCCATTGCCGGCTTCTTTTCCGGGGTGGTCGACTCCGTGATAATGCGCATCGCGGATGTCGTTTTCGCTTTCCCCGGGATAATTCTCGCCCTCGCCGTAGCCGCCGCCCTGGGGGCACAATTGCGCAACGCCGTCCTGGCCGTAATTGTGGTTTCCTGGCCTTCGTACTCGCGCTTGTCGCGGGGCCTGGTGCTCGGGGCGCGGAACTCCGAGTACGTCACCTCGGCCCGGCTCCTCGGGTCTTCCGGTTGGCGCACAATGTGGGTTGAATTGCGCCCTAACATCGCCGGGCCGATTATTGTCCTGGCCGCGCTGGACATCGGCAATGCCGTGTTGCTGTTATCGGGCCTTTCGTTCCTCGGGCTGGGCGCGCAGCCGCCTACGGCCGAATGGGGGTCGATGGTCTCGGAGGGTGTCCAGAACTTCAACAGCTGGTGGATCGGCCTGTTCCCCGGGCTCGCCATACTTACCGTGGTGCTGGCGTTCAACTTCGTCGGAGACGCACTGCGGGACATGCTCGACCCCCGGACCGCACGGATGATCCGGAAATGAGTGAGCAAACCAGCGGCCAGGGCGCCGGTCACCTCGCCGGCCGGGCGGATGCCGCAGTGACCGGTCAAGTACTCGCAAAGCCTCTACTCGAGGTCGAGAACCTCACCGTCGCGCTGCGCACTTCGCGCGGGATCCGCAGGGCCGTTGACGGTATCTCGTTCTCGATCGGCCAGGGCGAGATCCTTGGGATCGCCGGGGAGAGCGGCTCCGGGAAGACTCTGACTGCGTTGTCGCTGCTCGGTTTGTTGCCTATCGGTGCCCGTACGTCCGGCAGCGTGCGCTTCGACGGCAAAGAGCTGCTCGGGTTGAAACGCCGTGACCTCCGGGAGGTCCGGGGCAAACTGGTGGCCCTTGTTTCGCAGGACCCGGCCACGGCGTTGCACCCTCTGCTCAGGATCGATGTCCAGATGACCGAGCACGTCCGGGCGCACCTCGGGTTCTCGAAAGAGCAGGCTCGAGATCGCGCCATCGAAATGCTGACCGCCGTGCGGATCCCTGACCCTGAGGCAGCGCTTTATTCGCACCCGCACCAGTTTTCCGGGGGCATGCGCCAACGGATAGCCATAGCCATGGCGCTGGCGTGTGAGCCGCGCTTGTTGATCGCAGACGAACCGACGACCGCACTTGATGTGACCGTCCAGGCCGGGATCCTGCGGTTGCTGGACCAATTGCGCCGGGAACGAGGCGTTTCGGTGATGATCATCACCCACGACCTCGGCGTGCTTTCGAGTATTGCCGACCAGATCTGCGTGTTGTACGGCGGGCGAGTGGGGGAGTACGGCCCCACCGATTTGGTCCTCGGTTCGCCGCGCCACCCCTACACGAAGGGCCTGATGCAGTCGCTGCCGGGAGCGTCGGCCGCCGGCGAAGCCATGGTCCCTATCCAGGGGGCGCCCCCTAGCCTGGACGCCATGCCGCGCGGGTGCGCTTTTCACCCCCGGTGCGAATGGGCCAAGGAAACCTGCCGCACCGTCGTCCCCACATTGCGGACGCTCGAGGACGGCCGGCGGCTCGGGTGCGACATCGACCCCTTCGCCGCGCCCGAACCAACTGACAACCCATCGGCCAGTAACGCATCGACTGGCAACCCATCGACCGGCAACCCGCTGCCGGTCTCCACCACGACGGTGGGGCAGCCGTGAGCGCACGGGTACAGGACGCTGCGGCGACCGACCGTTCTGGGGCACCTCTGCTCCAGCTGGAGGGGCTCGACGTGTCGTATGTGCGCAGAGGCCAGCCCCCCGTGCGAGCCGTCGTGGGGGCCTCGCTAAGCGTGGGCCAGGGGGAGATCGTCGGCCTGGTGGGCGAGTCCGGCTGCGGGAAATCGACCCTGGGCCGCGCCGCCGTCGGCCTGGTGGCGCCGAGTGCCGGTGAGGTCCGTTATTGCGGTCAGCCGGTACGGGCCCAGTGGCGTGGCGCCCGGCCGTCGCAGTTCCGGTCGCTGCAAATGGTGTTCCAGGACCCTTACTCGTCGCTCAACCCGAGGCGCCGGGTCGGGCGGCAGATCGCCGATGCCATCCGCCTCGGGACGGGGGTCAAAATCGGTGACGACGAGGCGGCCACGAGGGTGGGCGAACTGTTGGAAAGGGTGGGCCTGACGCCGGCCATCAGCCATAGGTTCCCGCACGAGTTCTCCGGCGGCCAATGCCAGCGCATCGCCATTGCCCGGGTGCTGGCCACCGAACCGAGCTGTGTTGTGGCCGACGAACCCATAAGTTCGCTCGACGCATCGGCGCAAGCTCAGGTGGCCAACCTGCTGGCCGGGATCGTGGCCGAGTCCGGCCTGGGGATGCTGTTCATCTCGCACGACCTGTCTGTCGTGCGCAAGATCGCGGACCGGACGATCGTGATGTACTTCGGACGGATAGTCGAAAGCGGCCCCACTGAACGGATTTGGGCCGAACCCGCCCACCCCTACACACGCGGGCTGATAGGTGCCATCCCGGAGCCGGGCGCCGGCTCGGTGCTCCCGTCAGAGCTCAAAGGTGACGTCCCCGACCCGGCCCGCCCCCCACCCGGCTGCCGGTTCCACCCGCGGTGCCCGGTGGCCATGGACCGGTGCCGGACCGACGACCCGCCCTCAGTTGAGGTTGGGCCCGGCTGGCAGTCGCTCTGCTTCCTCAGCGAACCCCGGCGCTCTCAGGGCCGGGAGGACCCCCAGGCGGAGCGTGAGACGGCCACAAGTGCGGGTGCGGCATGAGCCTCCGTCAGGAGGTCGACGACCTGGACCAGCGCTTCTGGGCCTGGCGGGCCGTGCAGGCCCCCCGGACCAGAGACGACCTGCCCAGGCTTGACCGGCCCCGTGATTGGCACCCCGCCTGGAGCGCCGAGGACGTGGCCGGTTACCGGCGCAGCATCGAAGCCTTCGAGGCGGAGCACAGGGCGCTTCTTTCGCACCTAACCGAGGCCGGTCCCAGTGCCGGCAGTGCCGATCGGGCCGACGAGGTCGACGTGCGGTTGATCGGTTCTGCTATCGCCCGGGCCCGTTTCGAGCTCGACGGCATCGAGTCCTGGCGCCGCGACCCCTGGTTCTACCTTGACCAAACCATCGGCACCGTCTTCGACGTGCTCCTCCGGCCACCACCGATTGACGAGCGACGGTGCGCAGAGCTGCTCACGCGTCTCGGTTCATTTGGCGCCACCCTGGCCGCCGCCCGGGAGAACTGCTCAGGCCACCTTGTCCTGGAGCTGGCGGAAATAGCGCACCAGACGGCGCCGGAAGCCGGCCCCGACCTGGTGAAGAGCCTGGCTGAACTGGAGCCGTTTGTCGGCCCTGAGTGGTCGAGCCGCCTGGCCGAGGCAGCAGAGGCCGCCGCCGTTGAGTTGGGTTCTTACGCCGACTGGTTGGCCGGCGCTCGTGCCGCGGCTCGACCTCTAGGCGGGGTGGGCCAGGATCTTTTCGCTCGCTACCTGTACCAGGTCGCCCTGCTTCCTTTCACCCCGGCCGAGCTCCTGGCCGCCGGCCGCCATGAGTGGGACCGGGCCGTCAGCTTTGAACTGTTCGAGCAGCGCCGGGTGCCGGACGCCGACTGGCCGCCTCTGCCCGCCAGTGCCTCGGTGCAGGCCGATGTCGAAGCAGTGGCCGAAGCCGAGGTCCGCCGTTACTACGAAGCGCACGACCTGCTGAGCCAGCCGGGCACGCTACGTCACTACCTCAATGCCCCCCGGCCGGCTTACCTCGGTCCGCTGCGGTGGCTGGGGGTGACCGACGACCTCACCGGCCCCGACCGTCTTGACCAAGACGGGACCAGTTACGTGCCCGTCCCGTCCGCGGATTTGCCTTATTTTTACCGGGCGAACGCTGCTGACCCGAGGGCCGGGATCGTCCACGAGGGGGCGCATTACCAGCAGCTCGCCCTCGCTTGGCGCCATCCCCGCCCGGCGCGGAGGCACTTCTACGATTCATGCCCGAACGAGGGCATCGCCTTTTATAACGAGGAAATGCTGACGCAGGCGGGCTTGTTCGATGATGCGCCCGTGACTAGGCGCATTATTTACAATTTCATGCGCCTCCGGGCGCTTCGCGTCGAGGTCGATGTCCGCCTCGCACTTGGCGACTTGACGGTCAAAACGGGGGGAGAGCTCCTGGAGCGCCTGGTGCCGATGGACGGCGAAACTGCGAGATGGGAAGCGGCTTTTTTCGCCGCCACGCCGGCCCAGGGG
Organism: uncultured Acidimicrobiaceae bacterium; assembly: GCA_963749305.1. Taxonomy (GTDB): domain Bacteria; phylum Actinomycetota; class Acidimicrobiia; order Acidimicrobiales; family Palsa-688; genus Fen-671. The sequence continues at coordinate 487,898 of CAVVMN010000001.1, read as the reverse complement.
CTCTCGTACACGGTTGGCAAGCTACAGATCCTGCGGCTCCTGGCGGACGCTCGCAGCGCGGAAGGAGCGTCATTTTCCCTACGCGAGTTCCACGATTGGCTGTGGCAGAACGGGAACCTCCCGTTTTCGCTGCTCCGCTACGAACGCTTCGGGGACCGGTCAGAGCTGGACCGGGTGGACGAACTGCTGGCTCGCCGCTCGGGCACATAGCCGCCCTACGGCCAGCCACTTCGACGACCAGACACTTCGACGACCGGCCACTTCGACGACGGGCCACTTCGACGACCGGCCACTTCGACGACGGGCCACTTCGACGACCGGCCACTTCGACGACGGGCCACTTCGACGACGGGCCGCTTCGCCTTCTAGTTCAAGGTTTCGCCCGGGTCACCGGCTCTTCGCCTCCCGGATAGCCGGTAACACCCGCGCACCGAGTAGTTCCAGGCCGTGGTCGGCGCTGGTCCCGTGCGGGGTGCCAAAGTCAATGCGGGCCGCCCCCGCGTCCAGGACCTCCAACGCGTGCTGGGCGACGGCGTCCGGCGTGCCGGCGAACGCGAACCGGTCGAGCACCTCGTCGGGCACCAGCTTTGCCGCCCCATCGGCGCCCGATATGAGTAGTTGGTGCCGGATTTGTTCGAGAAGGCCGGGAGGGAAGGCGAACGTGGGGTCGAAGCCGCCCACGACGTCAAGGTACATAATCACCTCCCGGCGGGCTTTGGCCCGGGCCAGGCGGCCGTCCTCGTCCACCACCGTCACCGCTCCGGCGACAATACCGACGGCATTTTTCGAGCGCCCAGCCGCTGTTTCCCCCTCGCTTACCCATTCCTGCATTAGCGGTACCATCTCCGGGTTGGCCGTGCCACCGATCTTCACTTCATCAGCCAACTCGGCCGCCATGCTCCCGAGCCGCCGCCCCCATGTACCGATGAGCAAAGGGATGGAGGCCCGAGGCGGGCGTTGGCGCAGTGATGCTCCGGGCGGCAGGACAAAATGCCGGCCGGTCACGCCGGCCCGGTCGCCCTTCAGAAGAGCGGCGACGATGGACGCCGCCTCCATCACCGCCCGGGGGGCGTCGCGCTGGTCGACCCCGAGCTCGCTCAACCAGCTGCCGCGGGCCAGGCCCAGGAAGGCTCGCCCGCCACTGGCCATATCCAGCGCAGCTATCTGACCCGCTATTTCCACCGGGTGCATCATGTAAGGGTTGAGGCAGGCCGGCCCCAGCCTGATGGCGGAAGTGGCCCGGGCCATGGCCAGGAGCGCCGGGACCGGGGGCTGGAAATACAGGTCGCCGTACACGCTGACCGTGCCGAAGCCGTAGTGCTCGGCGCCGGCGGCCAGGCGTTCGTAGTCGGCCCGCCGCTTGTCCGACTGGAACGCCAGCCCAGCTGGCGACACGAGCTTGTCCCCGCTGTTAGCTCCGGTCACGTGAGCTCGGCCGGGTCGAGCGAGACCCGCCGGCGCCGTTCGATCCTCATGACCAGACGTTCGTCGGGGTCAGGGCAACAGGCGAGTGAGTCTTGTTCCAGCCAGTCGTCGTCCTCGAGCGCCCGTTGCTTGGCCGCCAGTATGGGCAGCACGGAGGCCAACGCATAGACGCAGAAATGATGGCCCGCCGGGATCGTCAGATGGCTCGAATGAGTGAGCTCGAAATAGTCGCCGACGGCCAGGCCGCAAACCGAGCGGCCCTCTATCGATTCTACCGTGACCCGAAGGTCCCAGAGCTGCATACCGTCTCCCTGTTCCTTATTTGCTGTTCGTTGCGTGACCCGTTTACCCGTGGCCGGGCCCTGCTCACTTGGCGGCGACGGCCGAGGAGTCGCTTTGGACGGTTTATGACGCTATGGCGAAGAAACCGTCCAAAGCATTTCCCGGAGCCGAGGAATTACGTGCTGACCGAGGAGTTCGACGGCCCGCAGCGGATCAGGCCCTAAAGGCGGTCCGAACGAAAGGTGTGTCGCCCCTTGTTCGACGAGCGGGGCGCACCTTTTGACGACGTCCTCAGGAGTTCCGGCAATGCCGAGCCGCAGCATCGGGGGCGTGATCAGCCGGGCCGCCTCGGCCACATCACCTCTGCTTCGCGCCGTCGCCGCCGGTGCGAAGTCGTCCCGAGTGAGCCCCACCCGCTCCAGCAGGTAAGGGGAGAACTCGGGGCCATAAAAAACGAGCTTGTCCGCCAGGGCTGTCTCCGCTGCCTCACGGTCCTCGGCCACTGAGACCCACACGCAGGCGGGGATATCGACGAACTGGGCTGGACGGTGGCTCTCGTCCCGTCCCCGGATGATGTGCCCGCGTGCCGTTGGGTAATGCTCGGGCGGGAAGAGGAGGGCCAGCACCCCGTCCGACAGCTCGCCGCCCAGGGCCAGCATCTTGGGGCTCATAGCACCCAGGTAAATAGGAACTTCTTGGGCCGGGACGGAAAGGAGGCGGGCAGCCCGGCCCCACTGGCCGGCGCCCTCGACTTCCGCCGGGTTGGCGCCGTCCAGGAGCGACCGGCAGGCCAGCAGGGTTTGGCGGGTACGCGAGACTGGCGCGTCCTGGCTGATGCCGGCCAGTTCGAGGAAACCGGCCGCCCCGGCGGCGATCCCCAAAATCGCTCTACCGCCTGAGAGCTCCTGCAGGGTGGCCGCGTGCATGGCCAATTCCACGGGGTGGGCCGAATATGGGTTGAGGACCCCCACCCCGAGCATCACGCGTCGCGTGGCCACGGCGGCCGCCGCCAGTAGTACGGGCGCGGACCGCAGGAAGAGGTCGTGTGACACCCAGACCTGGTCGAACCCTGCATTTTCAGCCCGAACGGCCAGGTCGACGAAAGTTGAGACCGGGAGGTCGTTGTTCAGGCGCAGGCTGGTGCGCAGGTTTACCGGCAGTGTGCCCCCTTTTTTCCGTAGCCTGTGGGGGCGCCTGTCATCGAGCGCCTGTCATCGAGCGCCTGTCATCGAGCGCCTGTCATCGAGCGCCTGTCATCGAGCGCCTGTCATCGAGCGCCCCGTCATCGAGTGCCGGTGGTCGGCCATAAGCCCCCTGGCGGTGAAGCCATTTGTGGGACCAGAATTGTGGTTCCCGAAATCTGGTTGTGCCAGCAGCCCATTGGGAGTGAGAGAGGGACAATGACGGAGACGGCTCAGGCCAGTTGGTTGGTAAACGCAAAGGTAGTGGACGTCGTCGACGGCGAAGTCCACGTCGGTCGCAACGTGGAAATCGTCGACGGCGTAATCCGGTCGATTTCTTCCACCCTCCCGCCGGCCCAAACGAGCGTCACTGATGTAGAGGGCCGCTTCCTGCTCCCGGGGCTCATCTCGTGTCATACGCACCTGTCTGTCGTGTTCCCCATGTCCGCCACGGATCCTATGGAAAACCCGGCGGCCACGGCATTACGGGCGGCCAAGCGGGCCGCTGACGCACTGGCGGCCGGGATAACCACCGTCCGGTGTGTCCATGAGCAGCACCGGGTCGATTTATGGCTGCGGGAGGCAAAGCGGCTCGGTTGGCGCAGGCCCCCAGGATCTTTGGCGCCGGGCAAGCAATTACGACGCCGAAGGGCCATGGGGCGGGGGCGGCGTGCGTCGAAGCCGAGGGCGAAGAGGAGTTTTACCGGGCCGCTACCGGCGAACTCGACGCCGGGGCCGATCACGTGAAGATCTTCATCAACGGAGGGCTGGCTCGCGAGGGGGAGGACCCGTCCCGTTCGGAAATGACGGATGAGGAGCTGTCGGGAGCTGTGCGGGCGGCCCATGAACACGACACCTATGTCGTGGCCCATTCCGGTGCGTCTCTGGCCATCGGTCAAGCTTTGGCCCAGGGGGTCCGCTGCTTCGAGCACGCTTACGAGCTCGACGCCGGCACCGCGTCGTTGTTGGCCGGCAGCGGCGCTTACCTCACCCCGACACTTATCGTGACGCGGTGCGAACCCTGGATGCGGGCGAACAACTTCGCCCAGGCCACCATCGACAATGCCAGGGCCGCCGCCGGCCGCCACCTCGAGAGCATAAAGAACGCCATCGCCGCCGGAGTGCCGCTGCTGTGTGGGACGGACCTGCCCCCGGCAGACGACGTTGGCGGGCTCCCCGCCACTGTGGTCGAACTGTTGTTGCTGGAGGAGGCGGGGCTCTCCCGGATGGCGGCATTGCAAACGGCGACGACCACGCCGGCGTCACTGGTGGGAGCGGCGGGCGAGATCGGCCAGGCCCGACCGGGGTTTCGCGCCGACCTGGTAGTGGTGGACGAGAACCCGCTCGACGACCTGGTGGCGCTGGGAGCTGTCCGCATGGTGGTCCAGGACGGCCGCACGGTAAAGCCTCTTGCCTGAGCCAGGCCGCTATTTTGAGGCAGGCCGCCATTTGAGGCAGGCTGCTATTTCAGGCGGCAGCTAAATAAGAGCTGAACCTGCCCGGGAACTCTTGACACCGGTACCGGCGAGACCTCTAATGGGCGCGTCGGCACTGTAATCGGACAACTCACAGGAGGTACCGCTTTGAGTACCGTAACGCTTGACCCTCATGTGAAGGAGTTCACCCAAACTCCTCAACAGCTTTTCATCGGCGGGAAGTGGGTCGACGCCGCATCGGGAGAAACGTTCACGACTCCCAACCCGGCCACCGGTGCGCCACTGGCGACAGTGGCATCTGGAGGGGCCGAGGACATCGACCGGGCCGTGAAGGCGGCGCGAGCCGCCTTTGAAGACGGGCCCTGGAGCAGGATGACGCCCTCAGAGAGAGGCAAGGTGGTGTGGAAAATCGGCGACCTCATCGAGGAACACCTCGACGAGTTCGCGCAGCTCGAAGCGCTCGACAACGGCAAACCGCTGGCGGTTGCCCGCGCCGCCGACGTCCCATTGGCGGCCGACCTGTTCCATTACATGGCCGGTTGGGCCACCAAGATCGAAGGCAACAGCATCAGCATTTCCGTGCCCTACATGCCGGGAGCCCAGTTCCACTCGTACACTTTGCGCGAGCCCATTGGCGTGGTCGGCCAGATCATCCCGTGGAACTTCCCCCTGCTGATGGCGGCCTGGAAGCTCGGCCCGCCCTGGCCACGGGGAACTGTGTCGTGCTCAAGCCGGCCGAGCAGACGCCGTTGACGGCCCTTTTGCTGGCCCGGCTGATGGCGGAGGCAGGAGTGCCCGACGGGGTCGTCAACGTGGTCACCGGGTTCGGTGAGACCGCTGGTGCGCCCTTGGCCGCCCACGATGACGTGGACAAGATCGCCTTCACCGGTTCCACCGAGGTCGGGAAACTGATCGTGGAAGCGGCCACAGGCAACCTGAAAAAAGTCACCCTCGAGTTGGGGGGCAAGAGCCCGAACGTCGTTTTCGCCGACGCCGACCTCGAGGCCTCCGTGGCCGGAGCCGCCAACGCCATTTTCTTCAATCATGGCCAGTGCTGCATAGCCGGGTCGAGGCTCTTTGTCGAGCAGGACCGCTTCGACGACGTCGTCGGCGGCGTGGCCGAGATCGCCAAGTCGATCAAGGTCGGCGACGGCTTCTCGGCCGACACGCAAATGGGCCCCTTGATCTCCGACGAACAGTTGGCCAAAGTCACCGGCTACCTGGAGTCAGGCCGGGCCGACGGCGCCGAGGTAGTGACGGGGGGCGCTCGGCTGGGGGAGCAGGGTTATTTCTTCGAGCCCACCGTCATAACCAAGACGAAGCCCGAGATGAAGATCGTGCGTGAGGAGATCTTCGGGCCGGTGGTGATAGCCGAACCGTTCCAGAGCCTCGACGAGATCGCCGCCAAAGCCAACGACAGCAGCTACGGTCTCGGGGCCGGCGTGTGGACCCGTGACATTTCCAAGGCTCACGCCATGGCCAAGCGCCTGCGGGCCGGGACGATATGGATCAACACCTACAACGTCTACGACGCCGCCCTGCCGTTTGGGGGCTACAAGCAGTCGGGCTGGGGCCGTGAGATGGGCCACGAAGTGCTCGAGGCCTACACCGAAGTGAAGGCCATCTGCGTCCAGCTCTAGCGCTGCTGCTTCCCTGAGCTGATTTCCAGCCACCGCCAGCGCCTTTCGAAGCACGCAGAGAGGCGCTGACGGCGCTTTTGGGTCCCGTGCGAGCCGTGGCGGTCCGGCCCCACGGAGAAATTGGGGCCGATCGCGTGACTTGGGACGCGGAACTGTTGTGTGGCAACAGTTTTCGGTCCCAAGTCCGGCGATCGGTCCCAGAAAACCGGCTTGCAGCGGACTTGCCAGCGAACGGCGACCGACCTTGGCGACCGACCGGCGACCGACCGGCTGAAGACGACGGCCCCTTCGAGCCCGGAGCCCCCAGGTTTGCCCTGTACTCCCGCGGGGACATAGATGCCTTAATAAGGTATCCTCGCTCGTCAAAGCGGTAAAAGCCAGCAGAGGCAACGTCGTGTGGGCCGCTTTGCACGGGTTCGACCGCAGGGAGGCACGATGGCAACAGTGAACCTGGAAAAGGTGACCAAGATTTACCCCAACGGCAAGCCGGCGGTCCAGGACCTGGACCTGGACGTGGCCGAGGGGGAGCTGATGGTGCTGGTGGGGCCGTCGGGGTCGGGCAAGACTACGGCGCTGCGGATGGTGGCGGGCCTGGAGGACATCTCGGCCGGGACCCTGCGCATGGGGGGCAAGGTCGTGAACGACCTGGCCCCCAAGGACCGCAACGTGGCCATGGTGTTCCAGAGCTACGCCCTGTACCCCCACATGACGGTGGCCGAGAACATCGGCTTTTCCCTGAAGCTGAGAAAGGTGCCCAAGGCCCAGGTCCAGGCCAAGGTCAAAGACGCCGCCAGCCTGCTCGGCCTCACCGACTACCTAGAGCGCAAGCCCTCCCAGCTGTCCGGTGGCCAGCGCCAGAGGGTGGCCATGGGCCGGGCCATCGTCCGAGAGCCGTCGGTGTTCTTGATGGACGAGCCGCTGTCCAACCTGGACGCCAAGATGAGGGTGCAGATGCGGGCCGAGATATCCCGCATCCAGCGCCGGGTGGGGGTGGCCACCTTCTATGTGACCCACGACCAGACCGAGGCCATGACCATGGGGGACCGGGTGGCCGTGCTGCACATGGGCGAGCTGCAGCAGTGCGACACCCCCCAGTACCTCTACGAGCACCCCGACAACATCTTCGTGGCCGCCTTCATCGGCAGCCCGGCCATGAACCTGTACGAGGCCATCGTGTCCCCCGAGGCCGACAGCGTGAAGGTGGGCTCCCAGCCCCTGTCCCTGCCCGAGGCCACCCTGGCCGCCCGCCCGGCGCTTAGGGGTTATAGGGACCGCAAGGTCATCGTGGGCATCCGGCCCGAGGACCTGGAGGACCCGGCCCTGGCCGACGCCGCCGCCGGCCCCGCCAACACGATGGTGGCCGACGTCGAGCTGGTGGAGGCGCTCGGCAACGAGCTGCAGGTCCACTTCCTGACCGACGCCACCAAGGCCCGCTCCGAGACGGCCGCCGCCGCCCAGGAGACCGAGGAGCTGGGCGACCTGGCCAGCTTCCAGGCCGGCGAGTCCCGGGCCGAGGGGGTGGCCCGCATCTCGCCCCGCAGCGACTTCAGGGCCGGCTCCCGGGTCACCATGGTGGTGCGCACCGAACAGCTCCACTTCTTCGACCTCGACACCGGCAAGGCCATATGGGACTGACCGGAGCGAACCGACCGGTCCAACTGAAGCGGAGAGCCCGGCTGATCTGGCCGGGTGATCTGGCCGACTGATCTGGCCGACTGATCTGGCCGATGATCTGGCCGAATGATCTGGCCGAATGATCTGGCCCAATGATCTGGCCCAATGATCTGGCCCAATGATCTGGCCCAATGATCTGGCCCAATGATCTGGCCCAATGATCTGGCCCAATGATCTGGCCCAATGATCTGGCCCAATGATCTGGCCCAATGATCTGGCCGAATGATCTGGCCGTGATCTGCTGGCCGCGCAACCGACTAAACCGACTGGTTTTCGGCCGCCACCTTTAGGATTTTGAGACTTTAAGCGAACAATTATTTATTACGTCGATTTATCTTCGTTGACGCGCGCCTGCGCCTCCCACGCCGGCCCCGTCATTTCCGATAGCAGCGGCCGGTCTTTCCGGCCGTTGCAGGTGCGCGACGAATTTGTAGCGGTCACCCCGGTAAAACGAGCGGGCGTACTCCACCGGCCGGCCCGAACTGTCCCGGCTGTGCCTGGACAGGAGCAACATCGGGTAGCCGACGGTGGTGTTCAGCAGCTCCGCCTCCTTGGGAGGCGCCGGCACGGTTTCGATGGTTTCCTCCGCCTCCACCAGCACCACGCCGTACTCGTTGGCGAGCAGCTCGTACAGCGAAACGGAGCCTCCGAGGCGGCGGGACAGCCCCGGGAAGCGGGCCGAGACGAGGTGCGTCGTCTCGATGGCCATCGGCTCTTCGCTGGCGATACGCAGACGCTCGATACGCAGGATGCGCGCCCGGGGGCGCACGTCCAGGCGCCAGGCCAGCTCCTCGTCAGCGGCCACGTACCCGACGGAAAGCAACTGCGAACGCGACGCCAGGCCCCGCCGGCGCATGTCCTCGGTGTAGCTGGTGAGCTGCAGCGGCTGTGCCATCTTGGGCACGGCGGCGAAGGTGCCACGTCCCTGCATGCGCAGGAGCCGGCCCTCGATCGTGAGCTCGCGAAGGGCCTGGCGGATAGTGGTCCTGCTGGTGCTGAACTTCACCGCCAGGGTGCGCTCGGGCAGCAGCGGCTCGCCGGGCGAGAGCTGCGCGAGCATGGCCGAAACGTGGCCCTTCACGACGTAGTACTTCGGGAACTGCTTGCTCGACTGGTCGTTGTCGGCCCCGCCCGAGGTGGGCATAGGCACAGGCTCCGCCATCTTCATTGTCACTCCTCACGAAGGTCGTCGTCGGCTGGCTCGGCGCCTTCCCTCCGATGTTACGAGCACACAGGCCCATGCGCCTAGGCACTCCAACTTCAGGCCGGGTAATTCTTGGGTGGGTGCGTTGACACGGAGGCTGGAACGCGCGACCATACTGGTCTAGACCATATTGGTCTAGACCAAGCGATGAAAGTCACCCATGGGCCCCAGGAAGCCTTCCAATCGAAATCGAACTACACGATGGTAACTCCGCGGCAACACGCATGCGGTCTCAAAAACTGCATTTGCCCGCAAGCAGTAAAAACCGCCCGATATCACGGGGTGACTGGACGTCGTGGTGGGATTGCGCGAGTATTCATGGTCTAGACCACTTTGGTCTAGACCATAAGCGTCTCACCCCACCAAGGCAACACCTAAGTGGACCTGAGCACAAGGAGCACATAGTGAAAAAACGCCTCATTTCTCCCGCTGCCCTTGCTCTCGCCGTCGCGGCGGGGGTAGGCGGTGGGCCCTGCCCGCGGCTACGGCTTCTGCCTCGGGCAACACCCTGACCGTATGGCTGATGACAGGGGACAGCAGCGCGGCGATTCAGAATTCCGTGAACTCGGCCTTCGAGGCGGAGAACCCGGGCTGGACCGTGAACGTCGAGACCCAGCAGTGGAGCGGCATCAGCACCAAGGTCATAACGGCGCTGGCCGGCAACACCCCGCCTGACGTGATGGAGCTCGGCAACACCGACGTGGCTGAGTTCGCCGCCTCGGGCGGGCTAGTCAACCTGGCCCCCGACAAGAGCCAGTTCGACAACAGCTCGAAGTGGCTAGCCGGGCTCGAGGGACCGGCCCAGTACCACGGCGGCCTGTATGCCATACCGGAGCTGGGCGGCGACCGCGTCGTCGTTTACAACAAGCAGATGTTCAGCGAAGCTGGTATCACGCACACGCCGACCAGCATCGCACAGCTGGAAGCGGACGGGGCGGCCCTGAAGAAGCACTTCTCCAACGTGAAGGACTTCTCGCCCTTCTACCTCCCCGGTGAAGAGTGGTACGCGGCCATGCCCTTCGTTTGGGCCGATGGTGGCCAGATCGCCGTCCAAAAAGGCGGCAAGTGGTACGGGGACCTGGAGGCCCCGGCCTCCCTGGCCGGGCTGAAGCTGTTCCAGCAAATCCAGAACTCCCTATCCACCCCGGGGTCGAGGAACATCACCGAGATCGGAGGGAAAGGCGACTCGGCGATCTTTGCCGCCGGCCAGTCGGCGATGTACATAGACGGCAACTGGACGCTGGGGACTGACGTGGCGGACAACAAATCTCTGGCCAACGAGATCGGCACGTTCATCCTCCCGGGCGTAAAGCCTGGCAGTGTGGCGCCCGTGTTCCTCGGTGGCTCCGACCTGGCCATCGCCAAGAACAGCCCCAACCAGGCCCAGGCACTGCAATGGCTCAAGCTGTACACCGGCACCATCAACCAGCTGAACCAGGGCAGGGAAGAGGGCTTTATCCCGAATGCGACCAACCTCATCCCCAAGGTCAGCCTCTCGGCCAATTTCTCGACCTACTTCAAAGCCGCAGCCGTGAGCGAATACACCCCTCCGGTCCCCGGTTGGGCTACGGTCGAGGCGGACAACGTCATGCAGGACCTGTTCGCCCAGGTGGCTGACGGCAATCAGAGCATCGCCACCATCGCCAAGCAGTACGACCAGAAGCTCGACAGCCTGCTCAACGCTGAATAACCGACATGGCCGCACCGACAGTGCCCGAACTGGGCCCGGGTAGGACGGAGCACAGCGCCTCGCCGGCGCCGTCCTACAGTCGGAGCGCCATACGTCCCGGCTGGCGCCGCTCTCTGCGGCGCCAGCTTTTGCCCTTCCTGCTGATCCTGCCCGCTCTCGGCCTCCTCGGCCTTATGCTGGGTTACCCGATCGGCAGGCTCTTCGCCACCTCGTTCCAAAACCTCGGGATCTTCCAGCTGATCAGCCACAAGGTGGTCTGGAACGGCTTGGCCAATTACCGCACCCTGTTCTCCAGCAGCGGCCTCGGCACCTCCGTAGTGCAGTCGGTCGTGTTCGTCCTCGCCTGCGTGGGATTGACGATGCTGATCGGCACGGGCGTGGCGCTTCTGCTCGGCCGCATCGGGACGGTCCTGCGCCTGGTGGTGTCGGTGTGCATGCTCTTCGCCTGGGCCATGCCGACCTCGGCCGCCGCCATCGTGTGGACCTGGCTGTTCTCTACTGAGTACGGCGTGGTCAACTACATGCTCAGTTCGCTCGGCTTTCACTTCGGCAGCCACAACTGGTTCGGCAGCGGCATCTCGGCCTACGCCATCATCACCGCCAACATCGTCTGGGGGGCTGTCCCGTTCGTGGCCCTCACCATGTACTCGGCTTTCGCGCTGGTGCCGCGGGACCTGTTCGAGGCGGCCGCCATCGACGGGGCATCGCCGGTGGTCGTGTTCCGCAGGGTGACCATGCCCATCGTGCGGCCCATATTCGTCCTTCTCGTCGTCCTGTCGATCATCTGGGACGCCAACGTGTTCAATCAGGTCTGGTACCTGACCCAGGGCAATGCCCAGCTGCTCAACGTCATCCCCCTCGGCGTCTGGCAGTACATCGAGGCCTTCTCGTCCCAGCAGTACGGCCTCGGGGCGGCCACCGCGGTCATCATGATCTTGCTGCTGGTGGCCGTGACGGGCTACTACATCCGCATCATGGTCCGCACCGGCGAGGTCAGCGGGAAGGTGAGAGCATGACAGCACCGACAGTGATGGCGGGTACGCGCACAAAGCGTTACCGGGCCATGACCTGGGTGTGGCGGGCGGTCGCCATCGCCTTCGCTATCGTCACCATCTTCCCCGTGTACTGGATGGTCAACTCCGCCTTCGAGCCCAACAGCGAGATCACCTCGCTCACGCCGAGCTTTTTGCCCGTCCATTTCACCCTCCACAATTTCGTGAGCGCCACCAACAGGCCGTACTTCTGGGACGATGCCCGCAACAGCCTCGTCGTGGTGACCTCGGCGGTGATAATCACCTTGGTCCTGGGGTTCCTGGCGGCGGCGGCCATAAGCCGGTTCCGGCTCCGCGGCGCCGCGGCGTTCCTCGTGCTCATCCTGGTAGTGCAGATGGTGCCGGGCACGGCCCTCATAATCCCGACGTTCCTCCTCCTCGACAACCTCCACCTGACCGACAACTACTTCGGGCTCATCATCGTCTACGCTGCCGCCACGTTGCCCTTCACCATCTGGGTGCTGCGGGGCTTCGTCAGAGGAGTACCCTACGAGCTCGAGGAGGCGGGCCAGGTGGACGGGCTGAGCCGCTTTGGCGCCTTCGTACGGATACTCTTGCCGCTGGTATTGCCGGGCCTCATCGCCGCAGGCATCTTCGCGTTCATCACCGCCTGGAACGACTTCTTGGTTGCCGACGTGGTCATGTCGCAGAACACCCACCAGACATTGCCGGTCTGGCTGTACAGCTTCACTACCAACACCGGCACCGACTTCGCCGGCCTGATGGCAGGTTGCACGTTGATGGCGCTCCCTGTCGTCATCTTCTTCCTCTTCGTCCAGCGCCGGATCGTTTCGGGATTTACCGCCGGGTCGGTCAAGGGATGAGCCGGCGTGAGCGCCGGGGTCGCCCGTTTAGTGGGGCTGCCGGCACGCTTTTTGCCCTTCCGGTAGTTATCTTTTTCCTAATAGTCCAACGGCGGATGGTAGAGGGGCTTACCGCCGGGTCAGTCAAGGGTTGAACGAGATGTCGACCGGCGGCCCGTCCGCAACTACTTCCACTGACAAGCGCCCGGGCCAATTAATGGCGTCCGAGATGGCCGAGCAACCGAACCGGATAGCCGCCCTCCTGTCGCGGCGGGGCGAACTCGAAAAGGAGGTCCGCTCCCTGGCGCCGGCCGACCTGGCCGGCACCGTCCTGGTGGCCCGTGGTTCCTCTGACCACGCCGCCAAGTGCGGGGCGTACCTGCTCGAGATGGCCACAGGTAGGCCAGTGGCATTGGCGTCGCCGAGCATCCTCACCCTTTACCGGTCGGCGACGGATTACTCGGGCTATCTGCTCATCGCCGTCAGCCAGTCCGGCCAGACCCCCGAGATCGTCGAGGTCGTGCAGCTGGCGCGGGCCAGCGGCGCTCGCGCCATCGCCATCACCAATGACCCCCTCAGCCCATTGGCCAGCGCCGCCGACCTCGTGGTCTCACTCGAAGCCGGGGCCGAGCGGGCCGTACCGGCCACCAAGACGGTTACGGCCCAGTTGGCCGCGTTCACGATTATCGCCCAGGCGCTGGGTGAAATAGGCCTCGACGAAAAAGTGGCCGGCGCGCTCCCGGGCCAGGTGGCGCACGTGCTGGCCGACCCGGGGCCGGTGACCGAGCTGGCCGGTTGGCTCCGTGATGCGGACCGGCTGGTAACCGTGGCCCGGGGCATCCTCTACGGTGCGGCGCAGGAAGCCGGGTTGAAAGTGGAGGAGACCACGTCGCTTTTAACCGCCGCATTCTCGGCTGCGGACCTCCGGCACGGCCCCATCGCCATCGCCTCCAAGGCGCCGCCGGTACTGGCCTTTGCCCATCCCGGGCCAGCCAGTAAGGATGTCGTCGATGTGGTGGCGGAGCTCAGAGCGCGCGGGGCCAGCGTCCGCCTCGCCGGTCCGGTCGAAGGGAGCGACCTGACTTGGCCGGCCTCCGCCCCGGAGGTCGTGGCCCCGGTGCTGGCGGTTGTCAGAGGACAGCAGCTGGCCCTTTCGCTGGCCCTGGAACTCGGACGCGACCCGGACTCGCCGCCGGGCCTCATGAAAGTCACAGCCACTTGAGGCGCATAGAAGGGCGAACTGATGGCGCGGTAACGGCCGGGTTGGACGGCCGGCGATGGGCCTAGACGACCGCGTGGCGAACTACGCCCTCGCCGCCAGACGGGTGGCCACCCCGGACGTCATCCTCGAGGACGGCTTCGTCGTCGTCGAGGGAGGGTCCGTCCGCGACGTCGGTCGCGGGTTGCCGCCGTCCGGGGTCGCCGTGGTCGACCTGGGGGACATGTTGATCGTCCCCGGGTTCATCGACGTGCACGTCCACGGCGGTGGCGGCGCACAGGTCAATTGCGCCACCCGGGAGGAGGTGGAAGCGTCCGTCCGCCATATGGCCGCCTTCCACGCCAGGCACGGGACCACCGCGCTCGTGGCCACGACCGTCTCCGATAGCCCCGAGGCGCTCAGGGCGGCGGTGGAGGGAGTCGCCGCCGTGACCCGTGCTCCCGGGGACGGCTCCGCCGGCACCAGCCGCTCGTCTGGCACCGCACCGGGGGCCTCTGTCCTGGGCTCCAACCTCGAGGGGCCATGGATCGCCCGGTCGAGGGCGGGAGCGCAGTACCCGGGGGCCCTGCGGCCCCCCTCGATCGCCGAGTTCGACGACCTGGTCAAGCGGTCGCAGGGGAGCCTTCGCATCGTCACTCTGGCGCCGGAGCTGGAGGGAGCCCTGGACCTCATCGCCGCCGCCTGCTCGGCCGGGGTGGTGGCCTCGATCGGTCACACCGATGCGGACCACGCCACCGCTAAAGCCGCCTTCGACGCCGGGGCCAGGCTGGCCACCCACCTGTTCAACGCCATGGCGCCCATCCACCACCGCCGGCCGGGCCCGTCGCCGCCGCTCTCGACGACGAGAGGGTGTCCCTCGAGATCATCGCCGACGGGGTCCACATCCACCCGGCGTTGATCTCTCTCGTAGCGTCCGTCGCACCTGACCGTCTCGTGCTGATGACGGACGCCATAGGTGCCACCGGGGCGGTCCCCGGACGCCACCGCCTCGGCCCCCTAGAGGTACAGGTGGCGAACGGGCGGGCCGTCCTGGTCGGCCACGAGGAGACCGTGGCCGGTAGCGTCCTCACTATGGACCGGGCGCTCTCCCTGGCCGTGCAGGTGGCGGGGGTCCCGCTCCTGGTCGCTCTCCGGGCCACGTCGCTGCACCCCGCCAATGTGCTGGGCGAGCAGCGCAAAGGCCGCCTGTCACCGGGTGCCGATGCGGACATGGTCGTGTTGGACAACGACCTGGGCCTCGCCGCCACCATTATTGGTGGCCGGGTGGTACACGACCCCCGGGGCCTGTTGAGCTCCATGGAGCCGGTTGAGCTCGATGGAGAAGCTCTCTCGCAAGCGCCCCTGCCGTGAGCACGGCGCCGGCTGCGACCGGTTCCGGTGCCGCGGTGACGCCCATTTCATGACGCCTAACTCATGACGAGAGTCCTCGGCCTGGACGTGGGCGGTACTCATACCCGCGCCCGGCTAGTGCGCGATGACGAGGTGGTGGCGGAGGCCACCGGGCCGAGCGCCAGCCTGGCCGCCGCCGGCCGGGAACGCGCCGCGGCGGCCATAAACACCGTCCTGGCCGAGCTCGCCTTGCGCCCGGGTGCCGGCCTCGACGCCGTTTGTATCGGGACAGCCGGTACCAGTGCCCGCGACTCCGATGCTTTCCTCCTGGAAATGCTTGCTCCTCTCACCTCGACCGGTCGCGTGCTCATAGTCAACGATGCCCGGCTGGTGCTGGCCGCAGGCGGGCTCAGCGACGGGATCGCTTGTATCGCCGGCACGGGGTCGATCGCCGTCGGCGTCGTGGCTGGCCGGGAAGAGCGAGCCGGAGGCTGGGGGTACCTGCTCGGCGACGAAGGCAGCGCCTACTGGGTGGCCAGGATGGCGGTACGTGAGCTGGCGGAGCGGTACGACAGCCATCGCGAGCTCGGCCCGCTGGGGACGGCCGTCCTGGGTGCGACCGGTTGCCCGGACTTCAGCACGCTTTTCCAGCTTTGGTACGACCGTCCATCCCCCGATGCCTGGGCCTCACTGGCGCCCTTCGTGCTCGATAGCGGGGACCAAATCAGCCGCGCACTGACCGGGGCAGCCGCCACGGCACTGGCCGAAATCGTGTCGTCGGTGCACAGCCGCCTCGGGTCACCCCCTGGCTTGCCCGTCCTGTTGGCTGGCGGGCTGTTGACCCACCACGACGGCCTGGCCGCGGCCACGCTCCTGGCCATCAAGTCGGCTGTCCCGGCGGTACAACCCCGCGTGGCGACGCAACCGCCCGTGGCCGGCGCCGTGCAGCTCGCCCTCCAGGCCGTCCCGCACGCGGCAGGTCTGCGTTGATCCCCAGGCCGCGCGTCGTACGCCCGGGCGGCCCGGGCGCCACCCTGGCCGACGGGCTGGCAGTGGTGGCGGACGATGCTTCTGCTGGTGTCGCCGCGCTGCTGGTCAGCGAGCTGGAAGCGGCCACCGGCTGGCGTGTACGGCGCGATGCGCTGGGCACCAGCAGCCCGTACGGTGTGGTCCGGCTGGAGGTGCGCCCTGACGATGGGGCCGGCACCGGTGGGACTGGCACGGGGGCGACCCGCACCGGTGGGGCTACCGCGGGTACCGGCGGGACCGGTGGAGACGCCGGGGCCGAGAGCTACCGGCTGCGGGTTAGCGATGCCGGCGTGGAGATCGTGGCCCCGTCGCCGGCCGGGGTTTTCTATGGGACCCGTACCCTGCGGCAATTGCTGCCGGCGCAGTTGTTGCGTTCGGCGCCGGCCGGTTACGACAGCGACGTGTCAGGGCTGGCGGCGGGGCGGGTTGAACTGGAGGGCGTCGACATCGAGGACGGCCCCCGTTTCGCTTGGCGCGGGATCCACCTCGACGTGGCTCGCCATTTCTTCCCCAAGCGCTTCGTCCTGCGCCTGATCGACCTGGCCAGCCTGCACAAACTCAACATGCTGCACCTGCACCTGACCGACGACCAGGGTTGGCGGTTCCAGGTAGACCGTTACCCGTTGCTGACCGAGGTCGGAGCCTGGCGGCGCGAGTCGCCGGCGGGCCACTATTCGGAGGGCCGCGGCGATGGCACGCCCCACGGTGGCTACTACACCAAAGCTGACCTGGCCGAGATCGTGGCGTACGCGGCCAGGCGGTTCGTCACCGTCGTGCCCGAGGTCGACATGCCCGGGCACATGCTGGCCGCCATCGCCTCTTACCCGCAGCTCGGGAACACCGGGCGCCAGTTCGAGGTCTACACGCGCTGGGGCATTAGCGAGCACGTGCTGAACCTCGAGGAAAGGACCATCCGTTTCTGCACAGACGTGCTCGATGAGCTCACCGAGGTCTTCCCGGGCCCGTATGTCCACATAGGGGGCGACGAGTGCCCCGTTTCGGAGTGGGAGGCCAGCCCGCGCGCCCGCGCCCTGTCCGGGTCACTGGGGTTGCCCGGTCCCGAGCGGCTCCAGAGCTGGTTCAGCAAGCAGATGGCCGATGCCCTGGCGGCCAAGGGGCGCACCACCGTGGGCTGGACCGAGATCCTCGAGGGCGGGGCGCCCCCGGGGGCGGTGGTCATGGTATGGAGGGGCGAGGACGCTCGCCGCGTGGCTATGGCGGCGGCCGAGGCCGGGCACGACGTGGTGATGTCGCCGGAAACGTGGACCTATTTCGACTGGGCTTACTCTGACCGCCCGGAAGAGCCCCTGGCCATCCGCGGCGCCATTGGTGTCCAGGACGTCTACCGGTTCGATCCGGTGCCCGAAGGACTGGCGCCCGGCCTCGAGGAACACGTGCTCGGTACCCAGTGCCAGTTATGGACGGAGTACGTGCCGACCGCCGAGCACGCCGAGTACCTGTACTTTCCGCGGGCCTGCGCCTTCTCCGAGGTGGCCTGGTCCCCCAGGGAGAGGCGCTGGGACGAGTTCGAGCCGAGACTGGTGGCCCATATGGCCCGTCTCGACGCCCTGGGGGTCAATTACCGGCCCCTGGCCGGCCCGACGCCGGGCCAGGCCCGGACCTGGGAAATGCGGCTCGGCGGCTCTCTCTAGCGCCGGCTTACTATCTGGTTACCCACGCAAAGGGCCATTAGCGAACCGGCAGCCGGGCCCGCCTTCTGGGCGCCAAATTAACTCTCTCCCAGGGAACCCCCAGCTTTCTGTCATAGCCTTATGACCATGCCATCGGGGTGCCAAGGGCTTTGTTCGAAAATAGGCACCAACGGTACAGAGCCGTGCCCGAACGGAGTGTGGTGACCCCGTGACGCTAAGGGCCCGGCTGGTGGCCGGGCTTTTCGTCTTGATGTCGGTCGGCCTGGCCATTTTCGGCGTGACCATGTACAAGCTTTACTCGGGGTCGCAATACCGCCAGCTGGACACCGACCTACGGGAAGCCGTTCCGCTGGTCAGCCAGGAGCTGGCCAATGAGGCCGGCGTCGACCTGCCCCAGTCCATCGCGGGCCCAGGTTCGGGTGACGCCCCCAACTCGGGCTACGGCTCGAATTCCGGTTATCGGCCCGGCGATGGTGGGTACAGCCCGAGCGGTGGTTATAGCCCGGGGACTAATACACACGTGGGCTCCAGCACGGCTGACGCCGCCATGCCGGGCGGGGCGGTTGAGGGAGGCCCGCCGCCGGACCACGGGGGCTCGCCTTTCCTGGTCGCCCCCGGTACTTACGGGGAATTACTGGGTAAATCAGGGCAGCCCGTAGCCCACGTACAGCTGGAAAACTCGACCGCCGTACCCAGCATCCCGGCTACGCTGTTGGCCGGGAACGCGGCCAAGCAATTTGTGCACCTTGGTTCGGTCAGCGGTTCCACGGGCTGGTTGGCGGATATCGGCCCGCGTCTCAGCAACGGCGACCGGGTTGTGGTCGCCTTGCCTACCAATGAAGTCACGTCGTCGCTCAACCAATTAGTGCTTATCGAATCGCTCGGCGCCGCCTCACTTTTATTGATCCTTTCGGTCGGCGCCGGCTTCGTATTGCGCCGCGGCCTGTCGCCGCTCGAGAGGATGGCCGACACGGCCAAAGATATCGCCGCCGGGGATCTCTCGCAGCGCGTCGAGGTAAAGCAAGAAAACACCGAGGTGGGCGAGCTGGCGGTCGCTTTCAATACCATGCTCGACGAGATCCAGCAGGCTTTCTCCGAGCGGGACGCCACCGAGGGCCGTCTACGTCAATTCCTGGCCGATGCGTCACACGAACTGAGGACGCCGCTCACATCTATCCAGGGTTTCGCCGAGTTGTTCCGCCTCAGCGCAGAGAACCCCCGGGTCGACAAGGCCACCATCATGCGGCGCATCGAGGAGGAGTCGTCCCGCA
Organism: uncultured Acidimicrobiaceae bacterium; assembly: GCA_963749305.1. GTDB lineage: Bacteria > Actinomycetota > Acidimicrobiia > Acidimicrobiales > Palsa-688 > Fen-671. Next base: position 469,011 of record CAVVMN010000001.1, on the reverse strand, counting down.
TGAAGGGTCTCGTGGAAGACCTGTTGCTGTTGGCCCGGCTCGACCAGGTGCGCCAGACCGAACGGGCACCCGTCGACCTCTCCGTCCTGGCCGCCGACGCCTGCAGCGACGCCACTGCGGCGGCACCAGGACGACCGGTGACCCTTCAGGCGCCCCAACCCGTGGTCATCCTGGGCGTCGAGCCCCATCTTCGCCAGGCCCTGGGCAACCTGGTGACCAACGCCTTGAACCACACTCCCCCGGGAACGGCCATCGATGTGTCGGCCCACGTAGAAGGGGGCGAAGCCGTCATAGCCGTCCGCGATCACGGGCCCGGCCTCGACGAAGAGGCCTTAAGCCATGTTTTTGACCGGTTTTGGCAGAAGGACCCGGCCCGGGCCGGCGCCGGCGCCGGCCTCGGTTTGCCCATTGTGGCGGCGGTGGCGGCCGAACACGACGGTACGGTGACGGCCGCCAATGCCCCTGACGGAGGAGCCGTGTTCACCATGCGGCTGACCCTGGTGCCCTTTCCGGCGCCGGTCCACCACTCGCTCCCTGTGCCCGTCCCCGAGGCGGAGACGGCGCCTGAACAGCCGGCGGTCAGCGCCCGCGGGGCATCCTGAGGCTGTAGCCGACGCCCCGGACCGTGTGGATCAGCGGCGGCCCTAGCGAGTCGACCTTCTGGCGCAGGTAGCTGATATAGGTCTCCAGCACGCTGGCATTACCGGAGAACGTGTACTCCCACACGTTCTCGAGGATTTGGTCCCGGGTCAGGACCCGGCGGGCGTTGGCCAGCAAATAGTGGAGCAATTTGTATTCGGTTGGAGTCAGTTCGATGAGCTCGCCGGCCCGCCAGACGTCCCTCGTCTCGAGGTCCATTTCCAGGTCGGCGAACTCGAGCCGGTTGGAGCCCGGCCCGATGCCTGAGGACCGGCGCAGCACGGCCTTCACCCGTTCGACGAGTTCCTCAATACTGAAGGGCTTCGTCATGTAGTCGTCACTGCCGAGCCGAAGGCCCTCGATCTTGTCCGCCGTAGTGTCTCTGGCCGTCAGGAAAATGACCGGGATCCTGGTCCCCGCGCCTTCGGCCTGGCGCAACCTCTTCGTTACGTCGAAGCCGTTGAGGTCGGGCAGCATAACGTCCAGTACGACAAGGTCAGGGCGCTGTTCCTCGATGGCCTTGAGCGCGCCCCGGCCGGTGGCGGCCCGCTCGACCTCGAAACCGTTCATGGAAAGGCCCATCGACAGGAGCTCGGTTATGTGCTCCTCGTCGTCGACTACCAGAACCCGCGGGACGTGCTCTTGCATCATTACCTCCAGCACGATCCTAACGATGACGGCTTAACAGTGCTGGCTGCGCACACAAATCGACAGGCAACTCTCAGCCGTGTCCATCGGTGTTCGGAGCCAACGCCAAGGAAAACGGCCGAGCATCAGGACATGGCTATCAGCACGCTCCAGCGAGGCACCGCGCCGGTTGCCCCCATTGACACAGGATTATCGTCCTACCCCGGCCCAGGCGACAGCGATGAAGGCCGGCCCCGCCCGGTCCCGTCTTCGCGTTCGTGGCGCGCTGTTCGCCGCCTGGTACGCGGCCCGGCCGGCGACCCCGTTTGGGCGCGGCCGGCATTATTGCTGTTGCTGGCGGTTACGGCCGGTCTGTACCTGTGGGATCTGGGGGCATCGGGCTGGGCCAACAGTTTCTATTCCGCCGCCGTGCAGGCGGGGACCAAGAGCTGGAAAGCGTTTTTCTTCGGCTCATCGGACTCCTCGAACTTCATAACCGTAGATAAACCTCCGGCCGCCCTCTGGGTTATGGAGATATCGGCCCGCATTTTCGGCCTCTCTTCGTGGAGCATCCTCGTCCCCCAGGCCCTGGAAGGGGTGGCGGCGGTTGCGGTCCTGTACGCCACCGTGCGGCGCTGGGCGTCCGCTGGAGCGGGCCTGATAGCCGCCACAGTCATGGCGTTCACACCCGTTGCGGCGTTGATGTTCAGGTTCAACAACCCGGACGCGTTGCTGGTCCTCTTGCTGTGCGGCGCCGCTTTTGCCACGACGCTGGCCATCGAAAAATCCTCCACCCGTTGGCTCGTTTTTGCCTTCGCACTGGTGGGGCTGGGGTTTATAACCAAGATGATGCAGGCCTTCCTGGTCGTCCCCGGAATGGCCACGGCCTACTTCTGGGCCGCTCCCGTTCCACTGGCCCGGCGGGTGCGCCAACTGGCGGCCGCCGGCCTTGCCATGCTGGTGTCGGCCGGGTGGTGGGTGGCGGCGGTCGTGCTCACGCCGGCGGCCGACCGTCCGTATGTGGGCGGGTCGCAAGACAACAACATCCTCAACCTCATTTTTGGTTACAACGGTTTTGGCCGCCTTACCGGCAACGAGTCGGGCAGCGTGGTGGGTGGCGGCACCCAGGGCACCAGCGGCCAATGGGGCCCCACCGGGCTGACGCGACTGTTCGGGACGGAAATGGGCAGCCAGAATCTCCTGGCTGTTGCCCGCTGCGCTGGTACTGCTGGCCGTAGTACTGGTGGCGACCTGGCGACAGCCCCGCACCAGCCGCACCCGCGCCTCCATGGTCCTCTGGGGTGGTTGGCTGCTTGTTACCGGGCTCGTGTTCAGCCTGGCTCAGGGGATCATCCACCCGTACTACACCGTCGCCCTCGCTCCCGCCATCGGCGCCATTGTCGGCATCGGGTCGTGGTTTTTGTGGTGTCGCCGTGGCGCTCTCTGGGCCCGCTTGGCCATCGGCTCGGTCGTTGTCGGGACCACGGTCTGGGGTGCCGTCTTGCTTGACCGTGTGCCGGCGTGGCACCCGTGGCTGCGCACCGTCATACTCGTGACCGGCTGCATTGCCGGTGCACTGCTGGTTGTTTCTCCGTATTATGAAAAGGTTCTTTCTTCCCGGGCGGCCCGCCCCGTAGTGGTCGGCCTGGCCGGGCTGGCCGGTATAGCCGTCCTGGCCGGGCCGTTTGCCTACACACTGGCCACGGTGGCCACCCCTCACTCGGGTGCCATCCCGTCAGCGGGACCGGCATCGGCCGCTCTGGCCGGGTTCCCGGGCGGAGGCCCCGGCGGGGGCTTCGGCGGGGGGGCGGCCCCGGGTGGGGCCCGGAGCGGGGCTCGCCCGACCGGAGGGCCGGCCGGCACGGGAGGCACAGGAGGAACAGGAGGAACAGGAGGAACAGGAGGCGGCTTCTCGCCGGGCGGCGCCGGCGGCTTTGGGTTGTTCCCGGGCGGTTCGGCCGCTAACCAGGGTGCGTCGGGCCAGGGTTCGTCGGGCCAGGGTTCGTCCGGCCAGGGTTCGTCCGGCCAGGGTTCGTCCGGAACGTCAGGCCGGGCGGGCCGGACCGGTCCCGTCACCGGAGGCGGGTTTTCTCCTGGGGCGACTAACAGCCAGGGCCGGGCCGGCGGTGGCATCGGCGGCCTACTCAACTCGAGCACACCCAGCGCGGCCATTACGGCCGCCCTTAAGGCAGACGCGTCCAGGTTCACCTGGGTGGCGGCCGTGGTCGGTTCCAACGAGGCTTCCGGTTACCAGTTGGCAGCCAGAGAGCCCGTTATGGCCATAGGCGGTTTCAATGGGACGGACCCGGCGCCCACCCTGGCCGAGTTCGAACATTACGTACAGCAAAAGAAGATCCACTATTTCATTGCCACCGGCTCCGGCTTCGGAGGGTCGGCCGGGGGAGGCAGTGACGACGCGTCCCTCATAACCTCGTGGGTCGAAAGCCACTTCACCGCCACGACTATTGGCGGAGTGACGGTGTACGACCTCAGCGCCGGGACCAAGTGAGCGTCATGAGCAACGCACTCAGCCAGTTCCCGGGACTGCACAAGGGTGAACTGACCTACGGCCCTGATGCTCGTGGTATGAGCGCCGCCGCAACCCTTAGTGTCGAGCCTCTGCTCGGTCAGCAGACCGTAGACGTCGAGATCGTCGTACCGGTCTACAACGAGCAGGATGACCTCGCCGTCTCCATCGGCCGCCTCCACAACTACCTCACCCGGAATTTCCCCCTTTCCTGGCTGATAACTGTGGCCGACAACGCCAGCACCGACAGTACGTGGGCCATCGCCTGCTGGTTGACGCGGGAGCTAGACGGCGTGCGGGCTCTGCGCCTGGCCGAAAAGGGCCGGGGCCGTGCCCTGCGGGCGGCGTGGTCAGGAAGTAGAGCTTCCGTTGTCGCCTACATGGATGTCGACCTCTCGACCGACCTGGATGCGCTGTTGCCATTGGTGGCCCCGCTCATAAGTGGTCACAGCGATGTCGCCATCGGCTCGAGGCTGGCGCACGGCGCCCGGGTGGTCCGGGGGGCCAAGCGGGAGTTCATTTCTCGCACTTACAACCTCATATTGCGGGCTACGCTGCGGAACTCATTTTCTGATGCGCAGTGCGGTTTCAAGGCCATGCGGACGGAGGCGGCCCGCCGGCTGCTGCCCCTGGTGGAGGACAACGCCTGGTTCTTCGATACCGAACTGCTGGTGCTGGCCGAGCGCAGCGGGCTGCGCGTCCACGAAGTAGCCGTCGACTGGGTTGACGACCCCGGTTCCACCGTCGACATCGTCCGTACCGCTCGGGACGACCTGAAAGGCATCGCCCGCATGGTGCGCGCTGGCTGGCGCCAGGAGGGCGGCCGGACGGGCCGGCCCGGTGGGATCAATGGCGGGCGCGACATCAATGGAGAGCGCCGAGTCAATGAAGTGCGCCGGCCAATCCCCAACGCCACGGGAGAACTGGTGCACTTTGCCGGCGTGAGCGCGGTGAGCACGGTCGCTTTCGCCGTCCTGTTCCTGTCGTTCTACGGCCCGCTGGGCGCCGTCGCCGCAAACGTCGTGGCCCTCGGGCTGTGCGCTCTGGGCCATCTAATGGCCGGCCGACGGCCTGATTTCTCTCCGCCCGCCATCAGTGGGGGACGGTCGTACACCTCCCGGGTCTGGGCCTCCCCGATCTGGGCCTCCCCGATCTGGGCCGGCATTTTGTGGGCCTTGTTCCCATTGGCGAGCACACTGGCCGCCCTGGCCGTTATTTCGGCAGTCCGGCTGGGGAGCCTGCCGTTGGACATCGTGGTCTTGACGCTGGCCTTGCTCGGTTGCGCCAGCGCCCGCTTTTATTTCCTGCGCCAGTCACTGGGGACGGCCGGATGAAAGCCTTATTGCGCCGGCTCTCTCGTTACGCGGCCGTCTCGGCCATATCTACGAGCGTCACATTAAGCCTTCTCGGCGTGCTCGTTTATACCAAGGCCCTGTCCCCGGGCTGGGCCAACGTCGTGGCTACGGCGGTGGGCACGGTGCCGTCGTTCGAGCTCAACCGCCGCTGGGTCTGGGCCAAAAAGACCAAGCGTTCATTGATGAAAGAGGTAGTACCGTTCTGCGCCCTGTCGTTCACCGGCCTTGGGCTCTCGACGCTGGCGGTCAAGCTGGCCGCCGGCTGGGCGGCCGGAGCGGGGCTCACCTCCGGTGCGGTGGCCCTCGTGTCCCAGGCCGCCAACCTGCTGACCTTCGGCTCGCTCTGGGTGGTCCAGTACTTACTGCTCGACCGGGTGTTGTTCGCCCAGCGGGCCGACCGGCCCGCCAGTCCGGTCGGCGGCCGCGCTGGAGGCCCCCCTGCTCTCGGGAGCGGACGGGACCGCTGGCGCCGGCGGTTTTGGGGTGAATCGCGGCCCCTCACAGGGGCCGCGATGCTACACAGATCGTTCCTGAACCGGCGCCCCCGCCGCCCGGGTGGCCGGCGCGCCAGCCTGGAAGAGGCGGCCTAAGGGCGGCCTGATGGCTGCCGCTAGCGTGGCCGGCTGTGGCGCGAGCGGACCTGAACGACCTGAAAGGGTTCACGGTGGCCATAACCGCCGACCGTAGACGTGACGAACAGGCCGTCCTCATGGAGCGGCTGGGGGTCGAGGTCATCATGTTCCCCTTGCTCCAGACCCGCCCGGAAGACGCCACTGTTCTGCGGGCACTCACCGAGAAGTTGGTCCAGGAGCCGCCTGACTACCTCGTCGCCAATACCGGTTATGGCATGCGGACGTGGCTGGCTTCGACGGCCGAGTGGGGTTCGCAGGACGGGCTCGTATCGGCCCTGGGCTCGAAGACCGCCATCGCCGCCCGCGGGGCCAAGGCCCTCGGCGAGCTCCGCAAGGCCGGGCTGGACGCGTGGTACAAGGCCCCTGGCGAAACCCTCGAGGAGGTCGTGGCCCGGTTGCGCGAGGAGGATCTGGCGGGCCGGTCCGTCGTGGTCCAGTTACACGGCGAACCGCCGGGGCCGACGCTGGCTGAGCTCGAGGATGCCGGCGCCATGGTCAGCTACTTACCGGTGTACACGATGGGTGAAGGCGCGACCGAGGCGGCCGGCGCGTTGGTCAACGCGCTCCAGGCCGACGCCGCCGACGCCGTGACCTTCACGGCCGCTCCTCAGGTACAGGCCCTGGCCGCTGCCGCTGGCGCCCAGGGAGCCCTCGGCCCGGTCATGGACGGGTTCAACAACGGCGGGGTTATCGCCGCCTGCATCGGACCGGTGTGCGCCGGCGCCGCTGTCAGCGCAGGCATATCGAGACCGTTAGTGCCTGAGCACTCGCGCCTGGGCTCACTGGCGCATGCGGTCGGGACGGAATTGGCGTCGCGTCAAGCCGTCCTCGCCGGCAGGCTCGGGCCAGTCTCGGTTTCCGGGCGGTCAGTGACGACCGCCAACGACCAGTTCACCGTCGGTCAGGCAGAACGACGCGCCCTGCGAGCGTTGTGCGTTCGTCCGGGCGCTTGGGTCGAGCTGAGCACTTTCGCCGACGACCCGGCCCTGTCGGTCTCCAGGCTGACCGGCGTGCTCGACGGCGCCATAGAAGTGGCCCATGGCTCGGTCCGGTTGGTGACCGAATAACTGGGCCGGCGGCGGCGCGAGGGTCGAGAGGTGAGCTGAGGTTAACCCGGTCGGCGCAGAGAGAACTCGAGTACGCCGCCTGCTCCCGATGAGAAGAGCTCCGTCATGGAGGTGACGCCGCCGACCATGGTGGCGGCCGCTCCCATGCTCGGGTGGGCGCCGTAGTTGCCCAGGATGTTCTGGCGGTGGTCCCAGCATCCACTGGACGAGCGGTGGCCGCAGTCGAGATTGGGCGAGCCCGGCCCGTCGTCGTACATCCAGTCGTAATCAGCCAGAAGTGCGGACGCCTCGCCGCCCGCCCAGTTCGAGCCCCAGCTAAAACCGGTCGGGCCGACGGGGTCGGCGTTGGAGGACGCTCCCGTCTCCGCCAGCGAGTCGAGCTGGGACGACATGCCGTTGAACCCCGGCAGGCCCCTGCTCTGCCTCTCGATATCGGCCAGCACGAACAACTGCTGAGCCGTGGTCAGGCCGGCGTAATCGCCGGGGAGCTGGAGCGGCCCCAGCCCTTCTGCCGCCCGGGCCCGGTTGATGGCCTGGAGCACCACCGCCTGGCACCCGTCGCCGGTGCCGCGGTTGCAGGCCACCGCCATCGCCGCCGTGCGGGGCACGTTTGCCGGTGGGTCGGCCAGCGCCTCTCTGGTGACTTGGGCTTGGGCGGTGGAGGGCATGAAGGGGAGCGCGCTGGCGGCCGCAAGGAACGTTAGGGCGGCCCCCGACAGGCGGCTTTTCATCCCAATCTGGTGATGCCGTACTGAGGGAGAAGACATAGTCTCAGCTGTGCCTCCGGCTCTGGATCCGATTGAATAGGTGTCGGGCGAGCTGACGGGGACTTTACTGTGGTATTGAAAAACACGCACACTCGACGCAACCGTGCGGTTACTCCGGGAGGTTTAATGCGTAGGGAGAGGAGGTCATGCGGCGAATGAGCCAAAAGGGCCAGCACGCCAAGCCGACGGCGCCAACGAAACCGAAGAGCCCGGCGAAACCGAAGAGCCCCGCGGAACCCAAGCGGCGGGGCCGTTCTCGTGGCGTGCTCTTAGCGACGGGGTTCGTCGTCCTGGTGGGCACCGGAGGGCTGGCGGCCGCCACTACCTCGGCGCCCGTCCGTCATCTACTGGCCATAGGCCCTGACGGCGGTGGGGTGGTCCCTACCACGATCGCCGTCCCGGCCACTACTGCCGTCCCCCTCCCCCACGTCGTTTCGGTTAGCCCTGGTGCAGGGGCGACCGGAGTGGCCTCGAACTCTCCTGTCACCATCGTCCTTTCCCGGCCCCCGGCCCCGGGGGCTCCGGTACCGACGCTCAACCCTCCTGTCCCCGGTCAATGGTCGGTCAACGGCGCCACTCTGAGTTTCGTCCCCACCGGGCGCTTCGAGCCCTGGTCCAAGGAAGAAGTGACGGTGCCGGCCGGGCTGGCCGACCCCCAAACGGTGAGCTTCAGCACCTCTGGCGTACCGGTTCTCCGCAGCCAACAATTACTGGCTGAGCTCGGCTATCTCCCCGTCAGCTTCACCCTCCCGTCCGGCCAACCGGGGCTGAGCAGCGAGCCAACCAGCGCGGCCGAGGTCAGCCCGTCGGCGCTGCCCGGCACCTTCTCGTGGCGTTTCTCCAACATCCCGTCGTCCCTGTCCTCTCAATGGACGCCCGGCCAGGACAACGTTGTAATGGCGGGTGCGGTGATGCAGTTCGAGGCCAACAACGGCTTGACCGATGACGGTGTGGTCGGGCCGGCGGTATGGAACGCGCTCACCCAGGCCGTAGCTTCCCGCCAGACCGACGGGGCTCCCTACGACTACCTCGTAGTCAGCGAGTCCATCCCCGAGCAGCTCAATGTGTGGCGGGACGGCCAGTTCATCTACAACACCCCGGTCAACACGGGTGTCTCCGGGGCGGCGACGGCGCTCGGGACGTACCCCGTCTACTCCCGTTTCCTGACCACGACCATGACCGGCACTGACCCGGACGGCTACCACTACACGGCCCCGAACGTGCCCTGGGTGGCCTATTTCAACGGCGGGGACGCCGTTCACGGCTACCCGCGGGCAAGTTATGGCTGGCCCCAAAGCAATGGTTGCGTCGAGCTGCCCCTTTCCAATGCTCAGGTCGTCTTCGGCATGGACCCGATAGGGACGCTGGTCACGGTCGAGTAGCGCCGGCGGGAGCGGCCGAGTCTCCGGGGTTGAGATGCGTTCGCTCCGTGGTCGCCTGGGCCGGAGGCGGCACTTCGGTCAGGGGAAATGTGACCGGGCGCTTGCGGTCCCGTAAGGTCGTCGCCCCTTTCTGCGCTGATTGTGGGTGCTTACGCGCTCCACGTGACATTAGACTTTCTTCGACGTCAGAAATATGTCCTTCTGGGCGTGCCTTTCGCTTTTGGGCGTCATCGAGGTCGAAAACCTACATGAAACGCGTCCAGAATCCCTGAGCGCGCCCAGAAGCAATAAGCGCGCCCAGAAGCCACAACGCCGGCCTAGCTCTCCTCCCGTTCGGCTGAAACCTCCGCCCACACCCGGTTGGCCAGGGCAAAGGCCGAGTTCGCCGCCGGCACGCCGGCATACACCGCCGTCTGCAATAGCACCTCGCGCAGCGTCGTCGTGCTGAGCCCGGCCCGCAATGCGGCCCGCAAGTGCAGTTCCAGCTCTTCGTGGCGCCCCAGGGCGACGAGGATGGAGATGGCGACCAGCCGGCGGGTCTCGTGTTCGAGACCGGGCCGGGCCCAAACCTCTCCCCAGGGCCACCCGTTCAGGAAGTCCTGCCATGGTGCGGACAGCTCGGTGGCCCTGGCCAGTGCCCGGTCCACGTGGGCGTCGCCCAGCACGGCCCGTCTTACGGCCAGGCCCCGCTCATGCGCCGGCCCGGCCAGGTGGTCGAGGACCACGCGATTGAAGGTGTCCGGTTGTTCCACGTTGGCCAGGTGGGCGGCGCCGGCCAGCACGCACAGGCTGGACCCCCGTACCGCCTTCATGGTCGCCGTGGCCGATTCGGGGGGCACGACCGGGTCCTCGGCCCCGGCCAGCACCAGGGTGGGGGCCTGGACCCGGCCGAGTTCCGCGGTCACGTCGGCGGTGGCCAGGGCGTCGCAACAGGACGCGTAGCCCTCGGGGTCGACGCCCGAGAGCATCGCCCCGTAACGGCTAGCCACGTCCGGCCGTTCCGTCAGAAAAGCGGGCGTGAACCACCGGCCCAGCGCCGCCTGCACCAGGGGGGCGGTGCCGAGGGCGCGCACCTGCTCAGCTCGCTCCACCCACATTGCGGACGGCCCGAACCGGGGCGCGCCGCAACAAACCGCCAGCCGTTCGACACGTTCGGGATGCTCGGCCGCCAGCCACAGGGCTACCAACCCGCCGAGAGACAACCCGGCCAACAGGGCGCGGCTCGTCCCCAGGGTGTCCAGCACGCTCACCACCCTGCGGCCCAGCCCCTCGACCGTGTACGGGCCCTTCGGGGCGGGGGCGCCGTCGTGACCGGGGAGTTCCACCCGCAAGACCCGGAACCAGTTCCTGAAGGCGAGCATTTGCCCGTCCCAGACCTCCCGACTGGTGCCGAGCGACCCGAGCAGCACCAGCAGGGGGGCGTCCTCGGGCCCGGTCAGGTCGTAGGCGACCCGTTCCGTGAGCTGATCGCCGTCAGCCATCCGGGTGAGCCTTACGGTACAAGTCGAGGGCACGGTCGACGAACACCCCGGACGAACCCAGCCAGCCGGCCGGGTCGAAGACGTCGGCTGGCAGTTGCGGTAAAACCCCGGTTGCGGATGGTTCCATGGACAGCGCTTCCTCCAGAGAGATGGACGAACCGACGGCCTTCTGGCTGGCCTCTTCCACGACGCGGCGGGCATCGTCGTAGCCGAGAAGGGGCGTCAGTTCGAGGGTCAAACGTTCGGCGACGACCAGGCCCCGGGTCAAGGCCAGGTTGGCCGCCATACGTTGAGCGTCGACTTCCAGGCCGCCGAGCATGTCGGCACTGAACGAGACGGCGCCTCCCGCCGCCCGGGACAGCTCGGACGCCGTCTGCCATTCGGCTTGCCACGCCCCAACAGCCCTCTCGTGCTCCTGTGCCATCCCGGCCAGCACCACCCCGGCCAGGGCCTCGGCCCGCCGGCTGGCGGCCAGGACCTCGGCTGCCATCGAGGGGTTGCGCTTGTGCGGCAGTGACGACGAGGCGCCCCGGCCGGCGGCCCCGGGCTCGAACGCCTCGCTCACCTCGGTCTGCATCAGCAGGGAAACGTCCAGCGCGATTTTCCCCGCCGCCCCCGCGGCCAGCGCCAGCGAAGAGGAAACCTCAACCACGCGCGTGCGGTCGGTGTGCCAGGGCAGCACCGGTACCTCGAGGCCGAGTTCGGAGGCCAGCGCCTCCACGACGGCGGGGCCGAGCCGCCCCAGCGCCGCCAGCGTGCCGGCCGGTCCCCCGAGTTGCACTGCCAGGCGGTGGCGGCGGACCTCGCTCACCACCTCGCCCACCTCGACCGCGGACACCAACCACCCGGCCGCCTTCCGGCCGAAAGTGGTGGGCGCCGCCTGCTGCAACAGCGTACGGGCGGCAATGGGCGTCGAGCGGTACCGCTCGGCCAGGGTGGCCGCCGCCGCGGCCAGCCGAGCGAGGTCGTCCAGCACCAGGTCGAGCACGCGGCGCAGTACGAGCATAAGAGCGGTGTCCAGCACGTCCTGGCTGGTGGCGCCGAAGTGGGCCCACCGGACGGCGTCCGCCGGCAGCTGGCGGCGCAGCTCGGCGACGAGGGGGATGACAGGGCTGGCGCCCAGGCGAGCGGCATGGCCGAGGGCGGCCGGGCTCACGACCATCTCCCGGCAACGCTGCGCTATGGCGGTAGCGGCGTCGGACGGCACCAGGCCCAGTTCGGCCTCGGCCAGGGCGAGAGCGGCTTCGAAGTCCAGCATGGCCGCCACCCAGGCGCGGTCCGAGGTGGCCTCGGCCAGCTCGTCGGTGGTGAATATCGGGCCGAACAGGCCGCCGGCGGGGTCATCACCAGGGGGCAAAGAAGATGGTCTCCTGATCGCCCTGGAGGTAGATATCGAAACGGTACGTCGCGGTCTCCGGTTGGCGCTGTGCAATCAAGCGGCTTCTGAGCGCCGGGCCCAGGCCGCCCACACTGGCCAACACCGGGTCAGTCTCATTGAGCGCCTCCTCGTCGGAGAAGTAGGCGCGCGTCACCAGCCTCTGCAGCAGCCCTCTGGCGAAAATGGACACGTCGATATGGGGTGCCTGTGGCCTACCGTCGCCTCCCGCCACCGGCCCGGGCTTCAGCGTCACCAGACGGTACCGGCCCTCCCCGTCGGTGAGGGCGCGGGTGAAGCCGGTCCACTGGCCCTTGTCGGGCACGGCCGGGAAACAGCCATCCGGGTCGGCCTGCCAGAACTCAAGCATGGCATCGGTGACCGGTTGGCCTGAGCCGTCGATGACGCGGCCGGCGAGCACGAGCGCGCCCGGGCTGCTCTCCGGCACCATCAACCCGGCGGCGTCCCACTCTGTCCCGATGCTGACGAACGGCCCTGCCGTCTGGGAGGGCGTCTGCGTGAGGGAGGTGGTGTCAGCGGCCACGGTTCGAGCTCAGTTTTTAGCCAGCTCCTCCAGCGGCGTCGGCCGGCTGCCGCCGAGGACGATGTCGAAAACGTAGCCGAGAGCCCATTGTTCCACCGTGGTCGGCAGGTCGAAGCGGGCCACGAGGAGCTCGGCGGCGCCGCGGTCGCGCACGGATTGGTACATAGGGTCGAGCGCCAGCAAGGGGTCGCCCGGGAAGTACATCTGGGTGACCAGGCGCTCCGCGAAACTGCGGCCGAACAGAGAGAAATGGATATGAGCGGGCCGCCAGGCGTTGAAGTGGTTGGCCCAGGGGTACTCGCCGGGTTTGATGGTCACGAAGCGGTAACGGCCGTCCTCGTCCGTCAAACAGCGCCCTGCGCCGGAGAAATTGGGGTCGAGCGGCGCGTCGTGGTTATCGACGCCGTGACGGTACCGGCCGGCCGCGTTGGCCTGCCAGATTTCCACCAGCTGGTGGGGGACCGGCCGTCCCAGTGCGTCAGTAACCCGGCCGGTCACGACGATGCGCTCGCCCACGGGCGCCCCTCCCGGGCTGAGCGTCAGGTCGTTGTCGGTCGGTTTCACACTGCTTTCGCCGAACAGCGGCCCGCGCCGCTCCGTCTCGCCGTCGGGCATCGGCAGCAACGGGCGTTTGGGCGCCCGCAACTGCGTCGAGCGGTAATCGGCGTAGTCGTAGGGCGGGTCCAGCGCCATGCCCGCGGCGGCGCCGGGCCCAGGGCCGGCATGGGTGCCCGCCGGGCGGGCGTGAGTGCCAGCCGGGCGAGCGTGAGCGCTCAAGGCCGCTCCCCTCGTGAGCGGCCGGACGCAAGTGTGGCGTTCAGTTTCCTCAGCACGTCCAGTTCCTCGGGCTTCGGGGGATCCGTGCGGGCCAGTTCGTCGGAGACGGCCAGTTCCCACCCGGTGGCCTGCCGAGCCTGTTCCAGGTCCACGCCCGGGTGCAAATGGGTCAGCTCCAGCTCGAGGTCGCCCGGCCGAGGCTTGAGCAGCCCGAGGTCGGTTATGACCAGCGTGGGCCCTTTCCCTCTCAAGCCGAGCCGCTCGCGGTCCCCCGGGCCTCCGAGGTAACCAACCGAGGTGACGAAATCGAGTTTTTCGACAAAGGTGCGGCGCGACTGGCGGATGATGATGATGACTTCACCGCACGCGCCCGCTATCTCCGGCGCCCCGCCGGCACCGGGCAGACGTACCGAAGGAGCATCGTAAGGCCCGATAACGGTGCTGTTCAGGTTGGCGTGGCGGTCCAATTGGGCCGCCGACAGGAACCCGACGTCGATCCGGCCGGGCTGTAACCAGTAATTGAAGATCTCTGGCACAGAGACCACGGTGTCTGCCGTTTCGGCCAATTCGGCGTCCCCGATGGACAGCGGTAGCCGGCTCGGCTTGGCGCCGATGGCCCCGGACTCGTAAACGAGCACCAGGTTGGGCGCGTGGGTCGTCCTGGCCAGGTTGGCGGCGGTACTGGGCAACCCGATCCCGACGAAGCAGACAACGCCGTCGCGCAGGGCTCGGGACGCCGCCACAGTCATCATCTCGTCGGAGGTAAAGCCGGCACCTGCGTCGGCGTCCTCGGTGTCGGGCGCTGGCCCGGTCAATGTCATTTGTCCGCCTCGCGGTGTTCAGAACGGGAAGGGATGGTGGCCTTGCTGCAGTGTTACCCAACGCAGTTCGGTGAAAGACTCCAACGCAGCCCGGCCTCCAAACCGACCGTAGCCCGAATCTCCCACGCCGCCAAATGGGGCTTGGGGCTCGTCGTCCACAGACTGGTCGTTGACATGGACGATGCCGGTGCGCAGCCGGCGGGCCACGCCCAGGCCGCGGTGAACATCCTCGGTGAGCACGCCGGCAGTGAGCCCGTAGGACGAGGCGTTCGCCACCGCGACGGCCTCGTCTTCATTGTCAACGACGAGGACCGTGCACACGGGACCGAAGATTTCCTCAGTTTCTATCCGCATTTGCGGCGAGACGCCCGAAAGTACAGTCGGCGGGTACAGCGTTTTCTCCGCTTCCCCTCCACCGGCGCGGAGCGTCGCCCCGGCCGAAGCCGCCTCCTGCACCAGCCCGGCCACGCGGGTAGCGGCGGCGGCAGATATCAGTGGGCCGATCACCGTACCGGGGTCCCGAGGGTCCCCGAACGGCAACTTGGAGGCTTTTTCAGCCAACCGGCGGGTGAATTCATCGGCTACCGGCCTTTGCACCACGATGCGGTCAGCGCACATGCAGATCTGGCCGGAATTGCTGTAGGCGGCGAACGCGACCGCATTGACGGCGTAGTCGAGGTCAGCGTCATCAAGGACAATTACGGAGTTCTTTCCGCCGAGCTCCAACACGGCGGGTGTGAGGTGCCTGGCCGCCAGCTCACCGATCTGGCGCCCAACCCTGGTCGAGCCGGTAAAACTGACCCGTCGCACCCGGGGGTCGGCGATCAGCGCCTCGGCCACTGCCGGGGCGTCCTCGGGCGCCGTAGTGACTACATTGCAGACGCCCGCCGGGAAGCCGGCTTGTTGAAGTACGTCGGCCAGGAAAAGACCGGCCGTCAAGGGAGCTTGCTCGCTCGGCTTCATCACGACCGTGTTCCCTGCGGCCAGGGGAGCGGCCACTGAGCGGATCCCGAGGATTACGGGCGCGTTCCACGGGGCGAATGACGCCACCACCCCGGCCGGCTGGCGAATAGACAGAGAGATGGCCCCGGGTTTGGACGTCGGCAGCACCTCGCCCACTGGCTGGGTAACGGAGCCGGCCACCTCCCGAAGTATTTCGGTGGCGAAGTAGACGTTGAACATTCCCCAGGGCCCGACGGCGCCCGTTTCCGCCGTCATCAATTCGGCCGCCTCTTTGGCCCGCGACTCGAGGACGTCCGCGGCGGCCAGGAACAACTTGCGTTTTTCGGCTGGCGGCACGGCCGTCCAGGCCTCGAAGGCGGCCGCCGCGGCATCGACGGCGCGCGTGGCGTCGGCCGGCCCCCCGGCGGAAATGGTGGCTACCAGGTCGCCGGTGTACGGGTCGCGGTCCTCAGTGCGCTTCCCGCTGGCCGCGGCCACCTGCTCGCCGCCTATGAGAAGCTCCCTGTCGATCGTCATATGGGCTCCCTTTCCTTTCCCCTTCATTATTGGCGCTCTTCATTATTGGGTTCTTTGTTATCGGGCTGTCCGCTAACTGGCCCTCTTAACTGGGGCTCTTGCTGCCGAGCAGAAGACGCAACGGGCCGCGGCGGGGCGGGCCTCCATCGTCCATGTGCACGTAATATCCCACGGGGAAAAAATGGACGGGGACTTTGGCGGCGACGAGGCCCCACAGCCCTCGGCGGGCCCAAATGGCCATAACCATGGCTATCCCGCCCAGGATTATCAGGTACCACGCGTTGTACTGGGCCAGCGACTGCTGGAGCACGATGAACACAACTGACCCGATTATTGGCCCCTCGATGGTGCCCAGGCCTCCTATCAGGACGGCAAAAATCATGTACGCCGTCCACTGGACGTTGAAGACGTTGCCCGGTTCGACGTCCAGTTGGCTTATAGCGATCACGGCTCCCGCGGCGCCGCAACCGGCTGCGGCCAAGACGTACACCGCCCGCTTCGCCGCCCCCACCCGTGAGCCGACACTTCGTGCTCCGGCTTCGTTGTCGCGTACTGCCGTAAGCACGAGGCCGAGCCGGCTCCTTAGCAACAGGTAGACCGAAATAACCGAGACCAACGCTACGCCAAGGGCCGTCCAATACGTGTAGTTCAACAATAAGGCCGGGCCGAAACCGTCGAGCCCGGGTACAGGGGCGCCGGTACCGCCCCCGAGCGAACCGAACCGCTCCACGAACAGGACCGCCACCTCCGCCAATACCCACGTGGCGATGGCGAAATAGGCCCCCGATAGCCGGAAAACCAACCACGAAGAAGGCACTGCGAGCACGGCCGAGGCAACTATGGCCAAAGGTACGGCGACGAAGGGGTCTACGCCGTGCTGGGCCGCCACCAGGATGGTGTACGCACCTACCCCGATGTACATCTGCTGGCCCACCGAGACCAACCCGGCATAGCCCGCCAGCGCGTTCCACATTGTGGCTACGGCCACCAGGATGAACAGGTTGACAAGGGTGTTGGCAAAGCCGGGGTCAACAAGATATGGCAGGAGGACAAGCACTATGACCCCGGCCGTGCCCACGGTCCCCTCGAGCGTGGCGGGTCGCTGGGACCGGGTGACGACGAGCGGCGGGCGGCCCGGCATCGTCGCTTGGCCTGCTCGAAGGGCGTCGGTCATACCGTAGCCTTCTTGGGGAAAAGGCCACGCGGCCGCACGGCCAGCACGACCAGGAACACAAGGTACGGCGCCATGGCCCCGAAGTCCGGGTCCACCAGCGCCCCCAGGGTGGAGGCCACCCCCAGGACCATTCCTCCGACCAGTGTCCCCCATAGTGATCCCAGCCCACCGATG
The DNA here is from genome assembly GCA_963749305.1 of uncultured Acidimicrobiaceae bacterium. Classification (GTDB taxonomy): domain Bacteria; phylum Actinomycetota; class Acidimicrobiia; order Acidimicrobiales; family Palsa-688; genus Fen-671. Next base: position 452,190 of record CAVVMN010000001.1, on the reverse strand, counting down.
ACCACGGCGGCGAAACCATAAAGCAGATAGGACGGCCCGGTGGTGGGGCCCACCGACGTGTACATACCGAGAGCCAGGCCGGCGAGGGCCACGGTGCCGAAGGCCAGCCCGGTAGCGATGCCGAACAGGTGGCGGTAATTGGCCCCCATCAGCTGGGCCGTTTCACGGTCGTCCGACATTGCTCGCACCATGCGCCCGGTGCGGGTCCGGGCCAGGAAAATCTGCAGCGCGGTAAGCGCCACCAGTGCGGCGCCCAGGATGATCAACGAGAGGTACGGGACGTAAATCTGGTTGGAGATCTGGAACGACCCCGAAACCAGCGAGCCAATATTGAGCGACTGGCTATTGGCGGTGAAGGCTTCGAGGAGGCCGTTTTCGAGGACGACGGACAACCCGAAGGTGACCAGCAGAGTGGTAACCGCTCCGGAGTCGAGGCTGCGCTGAATGAGCAGGCGCTGAAGGATATATCCGCCGACCATAAAGATGGGCACGACTAGCACGAAAATCCAGAGAGCCGAGATATGGGACGCCGGTATGAGGACTACCGCCAGGTAGACGGCGGCCACGGCAATGTCCCCGTGAGCCAGGTTGATCACGTCCATGACCCCGAACATGAGCGAAAGCCCGCAGGCAAAAAGGGCGAACAACCCGCCCAGCAGGATCCCCTGCACCAGTGCGTTCACCGTCGTCATTTCACTCTGGTCATTTCACTGGGGTCATTTCACTGTGGTCATTTCACTGTGGTCATTTCACCGGCTCCTCGGTGGCTCGGGTGTTTGGGCCCCAATTTCACGCCCCTTTGCTCCTCGATATGCCGAAGTAGGCCGCCTCTATTTGTTCGAAGTCGAGGTCCGCAGGCACGCCGGCTAATGTCTGGCGCCCCTCGAGGAGGCACTGGACGCGCCCGGAGACCTTCATGGCCTGGCGCACGTCCTGTTCCACTAGCAAAACACCCAGGCCGGAGCTGACCAGTTCGGGCAGGACGGCGTAAATACGTTGTAGGGGGAGGGGGGCCAGGCCAAGTGAGGGCTCGTCCAGCATCAACAGCCGGGGATTGGTCAGCAAAGCCCGGGAAATAGCCACGGCCTGTTGTTCGCCACCGGAAAGCTGGGACGCCGGCTGGCGACGTCGCGTCGCCATCCACGGGAACATGGCGAAGACGCGCGCCATTGTCCACGGCCCGGGCCGGGCACGGTAGCGGCCGGCCAGCAAGTTTTCCTCGACGTTGAGAGAACCGAAGAGGCGCCGCCCCTCGGGTACGAGCACGACGCCGGCGGCGACGCGCTTTTCCGGCGGGAGGCGAGTTATTTCGACACCGTCCAGGAGAATAGCGCCCCGCCGCCGGCTGATGAAGCCCGGCAATCGTGCGCAGGAGCGTTGATTTCCCGGCCCCGTTGGCGCCGATTATGCCGAGCACCTCGCCCGCGCTCACCGACAGGCTCACTTCGCGCACGGCCTCCAGCTGCCCGTGCCGGACGGTCAGATCACGCACCTCCAGGAGGGCGGTCATATGGTGTCACTTATCTGTAGCGCCGCCGGGTTGCGGCCGGGGCTCTCATCGGGGGCCCATGGTTCCTCGGTGCCGAGGTAGACCTCTTTGACCCTCGTGTCGGCCAGCACCACTTCCGGGCGGGCGTCCGCGATGATTACCCCCTCGTCCAGGCAGATCAAGCGGTCTACGGTGCGGGCGAGAGCCCGGACGACGTGCTCGACCCAGACCACGGCCACAGGCTCGCCATCAGCCGGGCTGACCCGTGCCCGGCGCACGATATCGATCAGCTGGTCGACTTCCGGGTCGGTCAGGCCGGCCGCCACTTCGTCCAGCAGTAGCAGCCGCGGCCCGGTGGCTAAAGCTCGGGCTAACTCCAGCCGTTTGCGGCCGAGCAGCCCGAGTTCGCCGGCCCGCCGGTTGGCGTCGCCGGCCAGGCCCGTTTCCGAAAGGACGGAGAAGGCCCGCTCATGGGCTGGCCGCGCCCGCAGGCCGCCACCAGCCTGGGCCGCTACGAGAACGTTCTCGAACACGGTCATTTGCTCGAACGGGCGCGGGACCTGGTAGGTCCTCCCGATCCCCAGCCGGCACCGCGAGGCGGCATCGAGGTGGTTGACCATCCGGCCCCGGAACAAGACCCGGCCCCGGTCGGGGGCCAGGTCGCCGGAGATGATGCTGAACAAACTGGATTTACCGGCCCCGTTCGGGCCGACGACGCCAATTAGCTCGTCGGCCCTGACCTCCAGGGACAGCTCGTCGGCCACGGACACTCGCCCGAAACGCTTGGTTATACGGTCGAGCTCGAGCACTGCAGGGACCTGGCTCTCTGGCAAAGGGGTCTCCGGGGCCGCTTCCGTCAGTGCAACCTCAGGGGTTGGTCGGCTCGAGCGTCCCGTTGACCGGCCACGAAGGGGCGTCGGAATTGTCCACTACGTACATGGCGTACGGGAAGTCCGTGAACTTGCCGGGCTTGCCCTTCTTCCACTGGACGCCGGCGGCAGGGATGATGGCCACACCCGGCGCCGGCCCGTTTGTAAAGTCGACAACACCGTTCATACCCTCATATTTCAGGCTATGCAGCTCGTTGGCCACGTCCTGATGGTCGTGCGGGTCGCTGGCCCCTTTGAAGGCGAGCTGCGCAACCTCAAAGGCGGCGTAAGTAGAACCGATGGCCTGGGTCCACTGCTGCCCTGTCGTCTTCTGGTAATCGAGGGCCAGCGCGGCTGCGGTCTCACCGGTCAGTGCCGATTTGTACGGGGCGAACGGCGACCACCAGCTGTCTGTGGCGATGTTGTTCACGAGCGACCCCAGCGCTTTCACGTCGGCCGGGAACAGCAACACCTTGGCCACCGTGGCCAGCTTGGGCTTGAAACCCTGCTCGGCCGCCTCCTTCCAGAACGTGTTGAAGTCGGGCGGCAGCGGCACGTTCACGAAAATCTCGCAATCGTGTGACTTAAAAGTCGAGATCATTGAAGTGAAATTGGATGTGCCGTCCGGGTACGCCCCCCCGTCTACCGGCGTGTACCCGGCCGCCTTTATCATGGGGGGACAAGCGGCGCGGAACGCGTTGCCATCGGCGTCGTTGGGGAACATCTCGGCCACGACCTTGTTGGTGCTCATTCTTTTCCACATCGGTATGAAGCACTTGCCGAAGCCTTCCAACCCGAAGAAGAACATCACGTTGTACTGGTACTTGGTCGTTGGTTTCAAGGGGTTGCCGCCCAGGCCGGCGTACCAGGCCTGCCACGGCACGACAGTTGAAATGCACGGGACACCCTCGGTCTCGCATACCAGGGCCACCGGGTTGTCCGTCTCCGGGGTCGAACTCGTGATGATCAGGTCGACCCGGTTGTTGAGGACGAGGTTGCGGGCCACCTCAGAAGCCCGGTTGGGGTCTGACTGGCTGTCGGCCACGATGATCTTGACGCTGTAGGACTTGCCCCCCACCGTAAAACCTTTGGTGTAGGCGCTCGTCTGCCGTATGCGGGTAACAGCAAAGTTGTTGGAAGTGGCGAAGTCGGCCAAGGCGCCCGTCTGTGGGCTAACGAAACCGATCACGATTTCGCCGGCCGAGCCAGACGGCATGCGGCTGGCGCTGGCGGGGCGTGACCCGATCAGCCGGCCGGCACCGAGCAACGCCACTCCGGCCCCGGCCCCCTGCAAGAGCTGCCGGCGGGAAACCAGCGTGGCCGGTAGTAGCTCACCAGCTCCCGGGGCGGCGCCCGGGCTTCCTCCCTTGACCGCCCCTTCCGGGCCGGACGACGAACCTGCGCGTGCCCTGATCCTGAACCCCTTCGGACACTGTCCCCTCCCTCCAGCAATGTTCGGATACCGAACATTGATTCGCGTTACGCACATAATATAACCTTGGCTTACGGGAGGGAATAGGCAGAATGGCAGAGATCCTCGATCTCAAATCGGCGGTCCAACGTCTGGTCCACGACGGCGATTGCGTGGCCCTCGAAGGGTTCACGCACTTGATCCCGTTCGCCGCCGCGCATGAGATAATCCGTCAAGGCCGGCGAGAGCTGACCCTGGCCCGTTTGACCCCCGACGTCGTCTTCGACCAGATGATCGGCATGGGCTGCGCCCGGGCTCTCGTCTTTTCGTGGGGCGGCAACCCGGGTGTCGGTTCCCTCCACCGGTTGCGGGACGCCGTCGAGCATGGTTGGCCTACGCCACTCAGCATCGACGAGCACAGCCACGCCGGGCTCACGAACCGTTACGTCGCGGGTGCCTCGGGTTTGCCGTTCGCCGTAATGCGGGGGTACGTGGGGACTGACCTGCTCGACCGTTCGCCCACCGTCGTCACTCTGGAGTGCCCGTTCACCGGGGAACGGCTGGCCGCCGTGCGGGCGCTGCAGCCTGACGTGGCCGTAATCCATGCCCAACAGGCCGACCAGGACGGCAACGTCCAGCTGTGGGGCATTACGGGTGTGCAAAAAGAGGCCGTGTTGGCTTCAAAACGGTCCCTGGTCACCGTCGAGGAAATAGTGGACGAACTGGTCCCCAAGCCTGGTTCCACCGTCCTGCCCTCCTGGGTGGTGACGGCTGTTGTCCATGTGCCCGGCGGTTCGTTCCCCTCTTATACGCTTGGCTACTCCGACCGCGGTGACGACTTCTATGTGGCGTGGGACGCCATAAGCAGGGACCGGGAAACCTTCCTCGCCTGGATGAACGAACACGTGCTGGGGACGGCTTCGTTGGTGCGGCCGTGAGCCTCGTTGGGCCAGCCAGGCGGGCTCGCAGGCCGCCCATGCCGGGGCCGGCCCTAACGGGGCCGGCAACGGGACGGCGAGCTCCGATTTTGTACGGTCGCTGGCTCGCGGTCTGGACGTGATAAAAGCATTCGGGCCCGAGAACCCGCAGATGACGCTCAGCGAGGTAGCCCGGGCGACAGGGTTGACGCGGGCGGCGGCCCGGCGTTTCCTGTTGACTCTGGCTGAGCTCGGCTACGTGCGCAGCGACGGCCGGGAGTTCTCGTTGCGCCCTAAAGTGCTGGAGCTCGGCTACGCCTACCTGGCCGGGCTCAGCCTCAACGAGGTGGCCGAACCGCACCTCGAGGACCTCGTAGCCCAGACGCGCGAGTCGTCGTCGGTGGCCGTACTGGACGGGGAAGAGATCGTCTACGTGGTCAGGGTGCCTACCAAACGGATCATGGTCGCATCTATCTCAGTTGGTACGCGGTTCCCGGCCTATGCCACCTCGATGGGCCGCGTGCTGCTGGCCCACCTCCCGGACGACCAGCTCGAGGCGTACCTGAAAAACGCCTGCCTGCAGCAGATCACAAAGAGGACGGTGACCGACGCCGAGCGGCTGCGAGAGCTATTGCGGACCGTTCGTGCTCAGGGATATGCCATGACCGACCAGGAGCTCGAGGAGGGTCTCCGCTCTGCCGCCGTGCCCGTGCACGACGCTAACGGGGCGGTTATAGCCGCCATGAACATTTCGACGCACGCCTCCCGGGTCAACATGGAGGATCTACGGCGCAACCTGGTGCCACAGCTCATGGCCACCGCCCGCCTCATCGAGACAGATCTGGCGGCGCGCGAAGGGCGCAAGAAACCGTAGGAATTTCGCCTATGCCTGTTCCCAGATGACCCGCTCGCCGATGACCCTGTCTTTGATGCGATGATGCGAGGCCCTTTGATGCGAGGCCAGCCGATGGTCCTCCTGGCCATAACCCGCCGCCCATGAGCGGCGGGCCCAAGCGCCGTCCGGTAATCCTTTCGGCCGTCCGCACACCAGTGGGGCGTTACGGCGGCGCACTGTCCGGGTCCGGCCTGACGACCTGGCCGCTCTGGTAATTCGCCAGGCCGTGGCCCGCTCGGCTGTGCCTGCCGGCGACATCGAGGACGTGTACTTCGGTGCGGCCAACCAGGCCGGTGAGGACAACCGCAACGTGGCCAGGATGGCGGCGTTATTGGCCGGGCTGCCGCAGTCAGTGGCCGGGGTGACGCTAAACCGGCTTTGTGCTTCAGGGCTTTCAGCCATTGTGGCCGCCTGCCACGCAGTCATCGCCGGCGAGGGCGACCTGTTCGTCGCCGGTGGGGTCGAGTCGATGTCACGTGCCCCGTTCGTTATGGCCAAACCGACCACCGGGTTCCCCCGCGGTGACCGGCAACTGCACGACACCACGCTTGGCTGGCGCTTCCCCAACCCCAGGTTGGCCGAGCTCTTCCCGCTGGAACCCATGGGTGAAACGGGCGAAAACGTGGCCGAAACCTATGGCATTTCGCGCCAGGACCAGGACGCGTTTGCACTGCGGTCACAACGGCGTTGGGCCGAGGCGGCCGCTGCCGGCCGCTTCGACGACGAGATCGTCCCGGTGGGCGACGCGGCCAGGGACGAGCACCCACGGCCGGACACCACGCTGGAAAAACTCGGGGAACTAAAAGCAGCTTTTCGGGCCGGCGGTACCGTCACGGCGGGCAACGCATCGGGGATAAACGATGGCGCCGCCGCCGTGGTCATTGCCTCCAGCGACAAAGCGAGCGAGATCGGGGCCGAGCCGCTGGGGTACTTCGTCGGCAGCGCCGTCGCCGGGGTTGACCCCCGCTTAATGGGGATCGGTCCGGTGCCCGCCGTCCGCAAGTTGATGGCACGCACGGGTGTGGACGTAACCGAGCTCGACCTCGTCGAGCTGAACGAAGCTTTCGCCTCCCAGAGCGTGGCGGTGGTGCGTGAACTTGGCCTGGCGGACGAAAAGGTCAACGTAAATGGGGGCGCCATTGCCATCGGCCACCCGCTAGGTATGAGCGGCGCCCGCCTGGTCGTGTCGCTCTTGCACGAGCTGCGCCGCCGGCAGGGCCGTTACGGCCTGGCCGCTCTATGCGTGGGCGTCGGCCAGGGCCAGGCTGCTCTTTTCCAGCGATGAGGTCCCAGGTCGCCATTATCGGCGCCGGGCCGGCCGGCTTGACGCTGGCCTGCCTTCTGGACCGGCATGGTATCGACTCGGTGGTGCTGGAGAACAAGAGCCGTGATTATGTCGAGCACCGGATCCGGGCCGGCGTATTAGAGCAAGGCAGCGTGGAACTGCTCGAGGAAGCGGGTGTGGCTGGCCGGATGCAAAGCGAGGGGCTGGTCCACCACGGGATCGAGCTGCAATTCGACGGAGAGCGTCACCGTGTCCCCCTCAGCGAGCTGACCGGCGGGGCGTCCATCGTCATTTATGGCCAGACCGAAGTCGTAAAGGACCTTATTGCCGCCCGGCTGGCCGAACGGCTCTCCATTACTGTTCGAGGTGGAGGACGTGGCAGCTGGGCGGGGTCAGTTCCGACCGGCCAACGGTGAGTTTCCGCCATGACGGCCGCAGGCAGCAACTCGAATGTGACGTCATCGCCGGTTGCGACGGTTTCCACGGGGTTTGCCGTGACTCGGTACCCACCGGGGTACTCACGACCTACACCCGGGAATACCCCTTTGCGTGGCTCGGGATCCTGGCCGCCGTGGCGCCTTCCAGCGATGAACTCGTCTACGCCCATAGCGGACGGGGCTTTGCCTTATTGAGCATGCGCTCGACGATATTGAGCCGCCTCTACCTGCAGTGCCGGCCCCAGGAGGATATCGCCGCGTGGCCGGACGAAAGGATCTGGGACGAGCTTCAGCTGCGTCTGGGCCTGCCGGGCTGGGCGCTGGCCGAGGGCCCGGTGCTCGAAAAGGGCATCACGCCCATGCGCAGTTTTGTCGTAGAACCCATGCAGTACGGCCGCCTTTTCCTGGCTGGCGATGCCGCTCACATCGTGCCGCCGACCGGTGCCAAGGGCCTGAACCTGGCCCTCCACGACGTCCGTCTCCTGGCCGAGGCCCTGGTGGCGTTTTACGAGACGGGTACGCAGACGCCGCTCGATGCCTATTCACGGCAATGCCTCGGGCGCGTTTGGCGGTCTGAGCATTTCTCATGGTGGATGACTTCGATGTTGCACCTGGGTTGGGAGGGCGACGAGTACGAGGAAAAGTTGCAAGTGGCGCAGCTGCGTTACATCGTGACTTCGCAGGCGGCCGCCACTAGCCTCGCCGAGAACTACGTCGGTACCGCGAAAACGTGAGGTGGGCTCTCCGCTGAGCCTGGGCGGGAAAAGCGGCCCTGTTGAGCAAGGCCCCGGGGCACGGGCCGAGCGACGCGCCCTTTCGGTTTATCGCCTGGCGCTGTTGTGGTTCATTGGTGCCAACCTGCGGATGACTGTCCTGGCGCTGCCGCCGGTCCTGCCGGACATCCAGCACCAGCTCCACCTGAGCGAAACCGCCATCGCCGCTCTGACCAACCTCCCCGTCCTGGTCCTTGCTTTGGCGGCCGTCGTCGGCTCGGCCGCCGTGGCCCGTCTCGGGCCCCGTTTCACTCTTGTTGTCGGGCTGGTGGTGGTGGGTGTTTCGTCGGGCGCTCGGGGCCTCGGGGGCACGGCGGGGCTTTTCGTCGCCAGCCTCGCCCTGGGCATAGGCATTGCCATCCTCCAGCCCACTATGCCGAGCATCACCAGGGCATGGTTCAGCGCCCGGGTCGGCTTTGCCACCAGCATGTACAGCAACGGGATCGTGGTCGGCGAGGCGCTGGCGGCCTCTCTTACCCTGCCGCTGGTGGTGCCATGGACCGGGTCGTGGCAAAAAGCCCTGGCTGTTTGGGGGTTGCCCGCCCTGCTCGCCGCCGGGCTCTTGACCCTTCCTGTGTTCACCGTGCCGGCGCGCCCGCCCGGCACTCCGCTCCGATGGTGGCCTCGATGGGCCGACTCCGTGACCTGGCGCACAGGGCTGCTCCAGGGCGGTGGCTCGGTGCTTTATTTCGGGACCAACGCATTTCTGCCTATTTACCTGCACGCCGCCGGCTACCCCGGCCTGGTCGCACCGTGCCTGGCTGCCCTCAACACGTCCCAGCTGGCGGCGGCCGTGATCGTGGCCGTCCTGGCCCGTCGAAGCGCGTCTCCACATGTCCTGCTGGCCGTCTGTGGTGCATGTGCGCTGGCCGGATTGGCTGCCATCGTCGTCGCCCCGGCGCAGCTCGCCATCGCCGGATCGGCAGTGGTAGGGGTCTGTTCTGCGGTGGCGTTCATCGTTGCCTTGATGATGCCGGCACTGCTCGCCGACCCCGATGACGTGCACCGGTTGGCGGCGGGCATGACCACGATCGGCTACCTGTCGGCCTTCCTGTTCCCGCTGGCCGGCGGGTTGGCTTGGCAGGTCACGGGCAACTCGGCGTTAGCCTTCGTTCCCGAGGCGTTCGGAGCGTTGTTGTTCGGCACCGTGCTGATTTGGCCGGGGCGGAGCATTGGCCGGCGTCTAGCGGTAAGAATCCAGTGAGGGGAACGCCCATGGACTACACAGATGTCCGTCCCGCGCCACCGAGCGCCAGCTATACCGTCACCATCCGGGTGACGGCGCACCCGCACCCGGCCCTGTTGCCGCGTCTCGGCCAGGCCGTCAGTTCCGTAGGCGCCGTAGTCGTCGGAATGGACCTGGTCGAGGTGGGGGCGGCGGGCACGACAGTGGACCTCACTCTGCAAGCCACCAGCGAGGAACACGTGGCCGCCGTCGCGGCCGCCCTCGAGCGGGCCGAGTGCCGGGTCCGCCACGTCTCTGACCGCACCTTCCTCTACCACCTGGGAGGCAAGATCGAGGTCACACCGCGGGTCGCGGTGCGCACCCGCCAGGATCTATCGCTGGCGTACACGCCCGGTGTCGGCCGGGTGGCCAGCGCCATCGCCCGCCGGCCGTCGGACGCCTGGACGCTCACGGCCAAGGGCAGCTCCGTGGCCATCGCCACTGACGGCAGCGCCGTGCTGGGGCTGGGGGCGCTCGGGCCGCTGGCGGCCTTGCCGGTCATGGAGGGGAAGGCCTTGCTGTTCAAGCACTTCGGCGGCCTGAACGCCTACCCCGTGTGCATGAACACGGCTACGCCTGAAGCGCTGGTCGACGCGGTGGCTGCCGTCGCTCCCGGGTTCGGAGGCATCAACCTGGAAGACATAGCCGCCCCCGCCTGTTTCTGGGTCGAAACCGAGCTGCAGAGCCGCCTGGACATCCCCGTCTTCCATGACGACCAGCACGGGACGGCGGCCGTCGTGCTGGCGGCGGTGCTCAACGGCTGCCGGATGACGGGCCGGGATCTCGCTGATGTGCGGGCCGTGCTGGTCGGTGTGGGCGCCGCCGGTACCGCGGTGGCGGAGGCATTGCTCGACGCCGGTGTCGGTGACCTCGTCGCTTTCGACGTAGACGGGGTGCTCACCGATGGCCCCGGCGCGCCATTTCACCACGCCAGGCTGGCGGCCCGTTCCAACCACCGTGGGGTAAAGACGCTGCAATCGGCATTGGTCGGGGCCGACCTCTTCATCGGGACCTCGAGAAGGGGAGCGGTGGAGCCGTCGATGCTGGCCGAAATGGCCCCCCGCCCTCTCGTGTTCGCCCTGGCCAACCCGGAGCCTGAGGTCTTTGGCGAAGAGATGGCCGAAGGGGCCGTGGTGGCCACCGGCCGGAGCGATTTCCCCAATCAGATCAACAACTCGCTGTGCTTCCCCGGGTTTTTCAAGGGCGCACTGGCCGCCCGGGCCGCTTATGTTACGCCGGCGATGAAAGCGGCCGCGACCCGCGCCATAGCCGGCTGCGTCAGTGACGAGGAGCTGGCGCTCGGGGTGATCGTGCCGTCCATGTTCCAGGCCCGGGTGCATGAGCAGGTGGCCGCGGCTGTAGCTGCGGCCTGGGAGGCCGAGCACCCCGGGGGCCCCGCTTCCGTGCCTCAGACTTGGGCCAGCTGGTCAGAAGTGGAGTTGCAAGCAGACGCTTAAGCGACCTTGGCGAGCCAGGTGCGTGATAAGAGCACTTGGCCCGCAGGGGTCATCTTTTTGCCGCCAAGGTCTAAATCGCTCAGGTGGCTTTGGGGGCTTGTGACCACGATTGTGCGGTCGACCCAAAAGCGGCTTCCGGGGCCAGGCTTTCCCTGGCCGTGGGGACCGGTACGTTCCTGGGGGCCAATACCTCAGGCACCGCGGCGCCGTTCAGGTCGGCCGGCTCCGATGCCGGCGCGACGGGCCCAGCCGACTCGGCCGACCCGGCTCCAGCCGACGGTGCTTCCGGCCACTTCCTCAGCTCGAGTTGCGGGATCAGGAAGCTGGCCAGGAAGGCCAGGGCGCATATCGGGACGGAGACCTCGAACACCGTCTGGATGGTCTGCGAGTAGGCGACCACCAGTCCGTGGTGGACTAACTCGGGCAGGTGGGCCAGCACTCCGGGGGTTATGTCTTCGGTGTTGAAGCCGGGCGGCAGGCTGAGGCCGTGGAGATGGGTGACCAGGTTGCCCACCAGCACGTTGGCAAATATGGCCCCAAAGATGGCCGTCCCGAACGACCCGCCTATGGAGCGGAAAAACGTCGCCCCCGAAGTGGCCACACCCAGCTCGCTGTGCGGGACGGCGTTTTGTACGATGATCACCAGCACCTGCATCACCCCGCCGAGGCCAGCGCCCAGGACGACCATGTAGAGCGCCTCTAGTCCCGCCGAAGTGCCTGGGCCCATCGTGGACAACAGGTACAGCCCGAGGGTGGTCACGCCGGCACCGGCGATCGGGAAGACGCGGTACTTGCCTGTCCTGGAGATGATCTGGCCCGAGCCGATCGACACAACGAGCAGCCCGGCCATCAGAGGCAAGAGCGCGACCCCGGACGCCGTCGGCGACAGGCCCCTCACCACCTGGAAGAACGCAGGCAGGTAGGTGATGGCACCGAACATGGCGAACCCGATGATGAACCCGACGACGCTCGTTACCGCGAACGTACGGTTCCGGAAGAGGTGCAAAGGTAACACGGGCTCTTTCGCATATCGCTCCACAAGGGCGAACACACCGATGAGGGCGAACCCGACCACGGCCAGGATGATTATCGGCGCCGACCCCCACTTATAGGTGGTCCCGCCCAGGCTCGTGAACAGGACGAGCGAGCTGGCGGCCAGCGTGAGCGTCACTGCTCCGAGGTAGTCGATGACGTGGTGGACCGTACCCAGGTGGCCGGGCACCTGGCTGGCGACGACGACGAGGGCCACGGCGCCGATCGGAATGTTGATATAGAAGATCCAGCGCCAGGAGAGGTCGTCGACGAAGACGCCGCCGAGCAGCGGGCCGATGATGCTGGCCAGGCCGAAGACAGCGCCGAAGAGGCCAACGTACTTGCCCCGCTCCCGGGGCGAAACGACGTCTCCGACGATGGCCTGAGCGCCCACCATGAGGCCGCCGCCACCGAGCCCCTGAACCGCCCGGAACATGATCAGCTCGACCAATGAGTGGCTCAGGCCGGAAAAGATCGACCCGACCAGGAAAATGACAATGGCGGCCTGGAAGAAGAACTTCCGGCCGTACTGGTCCCCGAGTTTGCCCCACAGAGGAGTCGAGACGGTGGCGGCCAGCAGGTAGGCCGTGACCACCCAGGCGATGTGGGCGCCACCTCCCAGGTCGCCGACGATGGTCGGGAGGGCGGTGGAGACGATCGTCTGGTCGAGCGCAGCAAGGAGCATGCCCAGCATGAGGGCGCCGATGATGAGCAGCACCCGGCGATGGCTGAGCCCCAGCATCGCCTGCCCGGGTTCAGCCATGACCACTGTGGATTGTTCGAGCCCTCCCGGAGCCCCGTTATGGTCAGGAGAGTTGGTGGTCGTGCTCACTTTGAAGAGTCCTTTACTTTCTCGGGTACTTTTTCGGCCCCTTTACGCTGGGCCATGTACTTCAGCCCCCAGTCCTGCGGGAGGCCCTGGGCGAGCGCCTGAAAAGCGGAATCGGTAAGTGCGTCCAGGGAAACAGTCGTCTCCCCCAGGTTGGCCCAGATCGAGATAACCGCCCGCATCAACCCTATCGTCGTGCTCGCTAACAACACCGGGTAAGGGTCTTGCCGTGGGTCGACCCCCAACCGCTCGGACAGGCCAGAAACAACGGCGTGTTCGATTTGCGTCATATGTGCCGCCTGTGCCGCCCGTAGATGCGGGTCGACCATCGCTAGCTTCATCCTGCACACCCAATCGGCTGGTTCTCCGCCCAGCTCGGCCAGCTCCTCCGACAGGCTGCGAAGCTCCTCGACCATGACCTTGCGCAACGCCTCTAGAGGGCTCTTGTCGGGTGGCTCGTCAATCAGGCGCCGGCGCAGGCTCTCGGTCCGCTCGGGGTCGGCTCCGACCAGGGCCGCCTCCTTGGACGGGAAGTAGTTGAAGAAGGTCCGCGGGGAAACGTCTGCTGCCTCGGCGATGTCCTCGACGGTGACCCTCGAGTAGCCACGTTCGGCCACCAGGTCGAGGGCGACCCTCTGCAGAGCCCTCCTGGTGGCCAGCTTTTTTCGCTCCCGCAGCGACGGGCTGGCGCCGGCCGGCGGGGTCTGGATGATGGTCTCACTCATGTTGCAGCCACTGTATCATTGCATTCTAGCGAATGATGCATTGAACGCAAATATTTATCTGACCCCCAGCTCACCCTCGGTTACTGGTCCCTGTTCCTGGTCCCTGTTACTGGTCCCTGTTACTGGTCCCTGTTACTGGGCGCCCCGCTTCCCCGGCTCAGCCGAAGCGCTTGGGACGATTTATGTGCAGAAACCGTCATAAATAGTCCCAAGCGGTTGACGGAGGCTGAGCGGAGGAGCGGTCCGGCCGATGGGCTCAGGTGCTCTCACCTTCTGCCTGGCTCCGGACCAGTTGTTCGACCGGGCTTGGCAGGCGCGTTACGAAGTCGATCAGCTTGGCCCAGTAGGGCGTTATCTCGATGCGCGTCATCTGTTTGTACAACGCCCCGACCCCCGCCTCGAACTCCTCCCACTGGTCCGCAGGGACATACTTCCTGGACGCTTTGAGGTAAACATCGGGCACGCCGGTGACTAACTCGGCTGTGGCCCGGCCTCGGACCAGAAGTACGTTTGGCGGCCACGTCACGGTGTCAATTGTCAGCGCAACGTCTGGCCTCCGCTCCAGTGCTGGCACTTTTGGCGACCCTGGGACGGTACAAACGACGAAGCGGGCGCCGTCCCAATCGAAGCCGATCGGGATCGCTCGAGGGCGCTCGTCCAGGCCCGTGTACGCCATACGGGCGGGGATGGGCAAGGCCATCAGCTCCTGGGCCAGCGGGTCGCTCAAGACAGCTTCTACGTCTCGTTGGTTCAAGGGGCTCCTCCCTGGTTGTGGTATCCGGCGCCCGCGTTCTCGCTTGGAGAGCGCATCTGCCCTTCTACCAGTCGGGCTGCTTTAGTGGTCAGGTAATTCCGCTTGCGCAAGTTGGTCGTGCGCCCCGCGGCGTGCTTGAACTCGGAAGCACATGAACATGACGGTCAATGTGTCGTCTCGGCCGGACGGCGGTCCCGGACTCGCCCGCGACCACGACGCGGCCAGGTCCTCCCGCCGCCGGCGGGCCTCCGCAGCTCGATAGGTATTGGCCATGCGCCGGCTGGCCGCTCGGACCAACCAGGCCAAAGGGGTTGACCGGGCGCCCGTTCCTGGGCCAGGTAGTCGAGGCGGCCAGCAGGGCCTCTTGTACCACATCTTCAGCGTCGGCGAAGTCGCCATACCGCCTGGCGACGACACCAAGGGCCGCGGGCCAGCTGGCGCAGGAGGTCCTCGGGCCCGCCGGGTTCAGAAGTTGACCCGGGACCAGTGCTGACCGCTGTCGAAGGTCATGATCATGCTGGTGCTGTTGCTCGGAGACTGGACCAGGCCTACCCCCTGGGTCGGACTGGTGAACCCGAGGTAAAAGAGGTTCCCCCGAAAAACCACGCTCCAATTTCGGCCGCCATTGAAACTGGCCACCAGCTGGTTGGTCGTGCCATTGGAACGACTGGTGACAACGGCATTCGGCACCGGGGAGCCCAGGACACCGCCGAAGAAAGGACCGCCTAATACCCCGAGTTGGCCACTGGCGTGGAAACTCTGGCCCCCGTTGCTGGATGAGTACAGCCAGGTAGAGCCGAGCTTCGCTCCCGGCGGGGCGCTATTCGAAAGTGGGGAGGCGAACCCACCCATTACGCAAATGGCGACAAGGTTATTTGCGGTCGATGCCGCCGGCACCGTGAGGCTATTGCCTACGCTCTCGCAGGGCGGTGTCCAACTCGTCCAGCGGTCCGTGCCCTGCAGTTCGGCGCTGCCGGTTATCCCGCGGTCATTTCCTTCCACCAGCCAACCGCTCCCGCCCTGGAGCACAAAACTGCCGACCAGCTCGCCGCCGCCGGCGGGCAGGAACAAAGTGGGCGTTTGGTCCAGCCGCCAAATGTCCCGGCCGATGGGCGAGCTCTCGACCGCAACCCGCTGTTGTCCCCTGTTTATGCCCATCAGGAAAACGGTGCCCCGGGCCGTTTCCAGGTCCATAATGGGCGCGTTGTTCGCCAGGCCGGCGACAGGCACCCTGTGCCACGAGAACCCTCCATTGTGCGTGGACCAAAGTAGCGGCCCACCGTTCGGGAGACCGCCGTAAATCCAGCCGTTCAGCACGTTGGCGAACCGGACGTTCAGCCCGCCCCCGAACGGTTCATCACTTACAAGTGCTCCGGCGCCGTGCCGTGCCGCCGTCACCAGCCCGGCTGGTAAGGGCAGGGCCGACCATGAGGCGCCGGCGTTGACCGTCTCACGGAGGGCCACACAGGCAGGAGCGTTACCGCACGGGACGGTGCCCAACGCCCAGCCAGTGTCGAGGGAGACGAAAGTGACCGACAGCGGGTTGAACCCACTGCTGGTAGAGGCGACGCGGGCGGGCGCCGTAAGTGCGCTTGCTGGACCGGCTACCAGCGCACCAAGGCTAAGAGCGCCAAAACTCAGGGCGCCAAAACTCAGGGCGCCAAAACTGAGGGTGATTGTCAGCTTCGCGCCGACTGATCGAGACGAGCTGGCTTTGGGGCGGCTGTTTGTCATGCCGCTAATTAAAGCCAAGTTTGTTGTCGCGCCCAAGCCGCCCAAAAATCCGGGCGGCGGCGACGGAAAAGGTTTGGCCCCGCGGTTGAGGTTCTGTTCCGTCCTGCGCCAACAGAAAAATCGGAAAATCAGCGTGTACCCGTGGCAAATCGCGAGCGAGGGCCCGGGTAATTCGCGCTGAGCACCGCGATAAACCGACCAGGATGGGAGCCCGGGTCGTTAGAACCGGGTCCCGCAAAACGGCAGAAGTGGGCTGGCGAAAGCGGCATCGGCGCGGGCCAGGGCGCCGGGCCGGCGTTCGACCACCTGTCCGGCAGCGGCCAGAACAGACGGACGGCAGCCGCCCAGGAAAATAGCACCGAGTTGATTAAGGCCCAGGACCACGTCGGTTTTTTCGCTCGCTTTGGCTGAGCGGCAGCTGCCTCGAGTCGACCCGGTGGCCAGCGTGTACCGTTCCGTCATTGGCCCTCCACCTCGAGCACCAGATCTGTCTCGGCGCCATATCCGCGAGCGGACAACGCCGCAGGGATGTCAACCAGACGAGCCCACAAAGCGTCGTTGATGCTGGTCGTACGGAGCCGGCGAGGGTCGGCCAGCCGCCATCGCAGGGGTTCGTCGAGCGGTCTGGCACCGGCCGTCACTTCCTCGACCAGGTCGATGTCGAGCAAGAACCGCCAGAGACGGGCGTCCACCTCTGGCGATGTGGAATAAATATCCTCGACGGACAGGCTGTTGGCGGGCAGGCCGTCCTGCCATTTCCATTGGTAACGGTAGGTGGCGTACCCGTCGGCATCCCCATCAGGGCCTTCGTGTACGACGTATATGCGGCCTCCCCCTCCATGTCGATGCCGCCGTGGGTCCCGGAAGGTGTCATCCCAGGTTTCTTTGGACCGGCTAACGTCCCCCGGGCGTAATTTTCGCGCCCGGTCGTGCAGGGCCGGCAGTATGTTCGCCGCCTCGGTCGCACTCAACAGCTTCATCGGGCCCGCCTGGAGGTGGGGGCCGGAGGGAGGCTCCACGAACGCCGACCGCTTGGTGGCGAGACTGACCGACTGCGAACTTGACGCCACGCCATATCCGTAGCGGCCGTATATCACGGACTCCGAGGCCGTCAGGATGGCCAGGGGTACTTCGCGTTCGCGGAACTGGTCGAGCTGGTGGGCCATCATCCGGGTGAGCAGGCCCTGTCTACGGTGCGTGGGCAGCACTCCTACAGCAGTTACGCCGGGAACGGCGGCCAAAGGGAAGGTCTGCCCGGGGCCGGCGGGCAGGGTCAGCTCTATCGGAAGGGCGGCGGCGGTGGCCACGAGCTGGCCGGCTTCATACACACCAATAGCCCACTCGGGGTTGTAGAGCTCCGCCGCGGTAGCCTCGAGTTCCTCGTCGCTGGCGACGTTGCCGAAGGCCAGCTCCGCCACGCGAGCAAAGTCCAATGCCTCCGACGCCGGCACCTCCCGCACCTCGAGCCCAGCCATACGTTGGAGTTTCCTCCGTCGGACCGCAGGCAAGCCACCGATTTTCGAGCGCGGGCCTTCAGTTAGCGGCGGGAGTGGGGTTCGAAACCCTGCCGATAACAGGTCAGGCCATGCGGGCCCGTGCCGGTCTGTGCTGATTTCGCACGTCACAGGGGTGCCATATGATGCCTGGTGATGTCGGATGCTCCCAGCTGCCGTAACTTCTGTGACCGGCCTGTGACCACGAGCCTCTGCCGCCAGAGGCCCGTCGGTCGATCGACGCTCTCATGGCCGTGATGGAGAAACTGTTCGGCGCCGGCGATCAGTCGTGAGCGCGCCCGGCGATGAAGTTACGTGGCAGGTACTTTCCAGTGCCCACAAGACTTCCAAAGACGGCGCCCACGAGGTCCACCTAGAGGTGCGCACCTCGAGCGCCGACGGCCGCATCCTCGTGACTGGCCTCCTCTACGACAGGGGTTCGCCCGACGCGCACGAAGAACGAGAGCTGGCCGCCGGCGGCGACCCCTCTGACGCCATGCTCGAAGTGATCACCCGGCTGGCGGCCGACGGGGTTCCGGGGGAGCCAGTGTGGGACTGGGACGCCCTCCGCCGGGAGTGGACGCGCGGCCTCCCGGCCTCGCTGCACGGACCAACGAGCACCCGGGAGGCTGACGCCGAACCTCGAAGCTAGGTCGCCGCGCGACGCCACGGAGAGTTCCTGCGTCTCGGAGCGCGCCTCAGCCTCGTTTTACCTGCTCAGCTGGAGCGGAGGGAGTGGGATTTGAACCCACGGTGGGCATACACCCACAACGGTTTTCGAGACCGTCCGATTCGGCCACTCTCGCATCCCTCCAAGTGGTCCTGAGCTGGTAGTTTACATCAGGCAGATCCTTGTGTATCCTGCTTTGGGTAACTCTTGGGTAACTTTGGGATCTCGGAAGTGAACGGGAGGAGCCGCGGTGCGTGGGGTCATCGAGCCACGTGGGCCCGGACGCTGGCGGGTCCGTGTCTACGCTGGCAGGGAGGACGGCAAGGTCCGCTGGGTCAGCCGTACCGTGGTTGGTGGCAAGCGGGCGGCCCAGAGCGCGTTGGCAAACCTCGTCGCCGACGTAGAGAGTGGGCGGCTCGTCCCAGGTCACCCTATGAGCGTAGGCGAGTTGCTTGACCGGTGGCTCGACGACGTCGGACCACACCGATCGGCCTACACGTTGCGGGAGTACCGCAGGATGGCCGACAAGAACATCAAGCCGGCCATTGGCGCCGTCCGACTTGACCGGCTCTCGGCTCGCCAGCTCGATGCGTTTTATAAGCGCCTCGGCGAGCGGGGGTTGTCGGACGCCTCGGTCCGTCGGCACCATTCGCTGCTCCACGCCGCGCTCGGGACGCGCCGTCAAGTGGGGCCTTGTCTCCTCCAACCCGGCTGATCGTGCTACGTCGCCAGGGCCAGTCCGGTCATCTGCCACCGCACCAAGCTCAAGCGACGTGCAGAGGCTCCTGGTCGCGGCTGAAGTCCACAACCCGTCACTGGCTGCTGCAATAGCCCTTGCGGCCATAACCGGGGCACGCCGGGGCGAGTTGTGCGCCCTTCGCTGGTCGGATGTCGACTGGACGCGTCGGACTCTCCGGATCGCCCGGTCGCTCACGGTGATCGGTTCGCGGGTGAGCGAGGGGCCCACGAAGACCCATCAGCGTAGAGACGTGGCCGTCGGTGAGGTGCTGGGCGCCTTCTTGGCCACTCGGCAAGAGCAGCAGAAGATGTACGCCGCCCAAGTCGGCGTCGGCTCGTGGACGACCCCTATCCTGCTGAGCGAGGCGTCCGATGGCTCGACGCCGTGCCTGCCCGACCACCTCACCGACAACTACGTCAACCTGACCAAGCGCTTAGGCATCCCCGGCCATTTCCACGAGCTCCGTCACTTCAGCGCCACCGAGGCCATTGCTTCGGGAGCCGATGTACGCACGGTGGCCGGCCGGCTGGGCCACGCCGACGCCACTACTACATTGCGCATCTACGCCCACGCCGTGGAGGCCCGTGACCGTGAACTGGCTGGCTTGCTCGACGTCGCCGTACTGGGAGCCATGAAGGGCCTGCCTAAGCCGGACGAGGCTGACCCGCCAGCGCCTACCAAGGTGGATGGCTCCAGGCAGCTCTCCACGGCGCGCTAGGTCGTAGGCGAGGTCTTTGGATATCCCGAGCAGTTCGGCGGCTTCTGTGACAGAGACGACGTACGGGTCGCCCGTGTGACGCTTGTTGGGCTCGGGTTCGGTCGTCATCGTGCACTGCCAGTCCCGCGCCCACCGACCCTGACGGAGTGCACTCTCCCAGAACCGAGCAGCGCCAGGATGCTTGACCGGCCAACTCCCAGCAGACGTGCGGCCTCTTCTAGAGGGACAGCCCGAGGATTAGAGCGGGGTCGGTCAACAAGTTCGGCCACCTCTGCGAACACGCTCGATGCCGCCCTGCCCAGTTCGACGCTCACCCGGTTCATCGCGCCCACCTTGTGCCGTACCTGCGCCAACTCGTCGTAGCCGAGCCTTGCGCTGCCAAGTCTGACCGAGGGGGGCGTGCAGGATCAGCTCATCGAGGCGCCCGTCGTCCCTGAACGGGCGGGAGGTTTAGCCATGATTAGCTCCTCTCAATCATTGCCTCGTACTGATCAGATTAGCGCATATATAGCATCTTTCAACAGTTAGCTTTATTAGTCTTATCTGACATCTCTAACGGCGCCCGGGGGCCGGCGACTGCCGCGGAGCTGCCTGGGGCCGGCAGCCCGCATGGTCAGCGCCCGGGACCCCGAGGCCGCTCGGCGCCCGGGCGGCGGCGCCCGGACAGCTCCGCGTCCTCGAGAGGGCGAGCTGCTGGGCCGGTCACGGCCCTGGCTGGCGGTGCGGGCCGGCCCCCTCTGCACTGCTGTGGTCGTCGCCCTGGCGTCGGCGCGCTCTGCCACCCACTCGGCCATCTCGGCGTCGACAAAGCGGACCTGAGCCGCGCTCAGGTACCTCCAAGAGCCCGTGCATGTGCACGAGCCGGTCGCGAGCCACGGCCAACTGTTTCGGCTCTTTGCCGAGCACCTTGGCCACTTCTTCTACCCCGGCCCCGCCCGGTGCCGGCCAGGCTGGCCACGGCGGCCAGGTAGTCGCGCTCTTGGGGCCGCAGGCGGCCCCAGGTGACCTCGTACTGGCCTGCCAGCTCGGCCCGGGCCGACTTAAGCCCGGCTTTGGCGTGGGCGAGGGTGATCGTGGCTTCTCCTTGGGCCGCCTCCCAGGCGTGCCAGCCGAAGAGCTGCACGTAGTAGGGATGGCCGCCCGAGCGGCGCACCAACAGGCTCAGGGCGTCGTCTTCCCAGGCCACGTGGCGGCGGGCCGCCGGCTCGACCAGGGCCAGGCGTGCCGCGCTCGGCTCCAGGTTGCCGAGCTCTTCGACCGGGAGGCGGCTGGCGTAGGTCCCGGCGCCGGCCAGGCGCTCCCTGAAGATGTCTGAGCCCGCCGAAAATGACCGCCACCGGTTGGAGGCGACGGGCCACCACGGTCTGGAGGGCGCGGGCGACCGCCGAGAGGTCCTCCTGTGGTGCCATTTGGGCCTCATCTATCGTGACCAGCAGCCCGGTGCCGTGACGAGCGGCGAAGCTCCCGACGTGCCCCAGCGCGTCCTCGAAAGCAGCGGCAGCGCTCCCGGCGCCGACGTTATGGCCCCGCTCGCCGATCGCACGGGCCGAGCCCACGACGACGTCGAGCTGGGCCTGGAGCTCTTCGGGACCTCGGCCTAAACGCCCCCAGGGCCGGACGGCCTCAGGTATGCGCTGGAGCAGGACTGCCACCAGGCTCTCTTCTTGCAGCGCTTGCACGTGCAGCACCGCCCAGCCCAGCTCCTTCGATGCGACCTCGCCGAACACATCCAAAAGGACCGTCTTGCCCGTACCCCTGCTACCGAGCAGCGCACGGCAGAAACGGGGGTGCTCGGGGCCGGCCTCCAGCACCCGGGCCACGTCGTCTACCAGGCGCATCGCGGCCAGCAACTACCGGCGGACGTCGTCCGAAACCAGGGGTGTAGGGAGGATCCAACACTCGGTTAGCCATCGTTAGTCTTTCGTGACCGTGTTCCTTGGAGACCAGAGTCGCCCAACTAGCCCAATGATATAGCAACACTTAGTGCTGCATCTCTTACCAGCGACGCGCCAGTGGCGCTCAACTGCCCAGTCGAGCTCTTTCAGCCGACCACGCGATGTCTGCTGATGCGTCGTAACGGGGCGTGGGCGAGCCAGTCCCGGAGGAACAGCACGAACTGGGCTTCGCCGCCGGCGACACGACGGCGGGCGCGTTTCCTCAGGCCCCGGCATCCTCGGCTCTTGGAAGCGGAGTTGGTGCCGGCTCGATCGTATCCGTTTGTATTACAATGACGGCGTGTGGCCGAGCTGCTCGACCTTGTCCTGCTGGATGAGGACGATCCCTTCGAGATCGACGAGCAGGCTGCCCACCTGTTCAAGCACCCTGGCCTCGGCATCGACGACATCTACGACGTGTGGCGCTCCGACCCGCTCTTCTACCCGGCCAAGCCGCCGGCGCACTGGCTCATGGTGAGCGAAGTGGCCGGGCGAGTCCTCGTTGTACCCCTGGCGCCGGCCGACTCAGGTGACACTAAGAAGTGCCGACCGATCGGCTGCTACGACGCCGCCGAGCAGCTTGCGAGGCGATACCGGGAGGACCGATGACGGCCAAGAAGAAGATGACCCGAACAGAAGAGTACGAGTTCTACGCCAAGCCCGAGAACCAGGAGCCACAGGGACCGCCCCGTCGGCGCCGGTCGCAGCTCACCGAGCTCGTGCCGGTTCGCTTTCCACCCGAGACACTCGAGGAGATCCGCCGGCGGGCAGGAGAGGATGACCGGTCAGTGTCGAGCTGGATCAGGCGGGCGGTCGAGCACGAGCTGCGGACTGGTTAGGGCTGAACATCCATCTGGAACATTTAGTTCGACCCACAAAGGAGAGCCGCGGATCCGTGCAGAACGACGGTATGTCGCTCCCGTAGGTGAGAAAGCCAACGCAAAGACTGTGGCCTCGAGGTTGGCAATAGCTCAAAGCTCGGTAACGGTGATGAGCTGGAGCGAGGGCACCTTCGAACACGCCATTGTGGGTCACGAGCGGCAAACAAGACGGATGGCGGCAGCAACGATCCAGCGGTCTCCATCGTGCAGTGTGTCCCCGAGGGCATGCCCGGCCCGGGCGCAGTCGGCCCGCAGTTGGGCGCAGATGCGCACCATTTTGTCGTCGGGTTGCAGTACGGTCAGTTGGGCGACCCGACGCTCGAGCTGGTGCCTGCGAAGCTTTCCCCAACCGGCAGGGACGGCCCTGAAGCGCAGCTCCATAACAGTCTTCAAAGCTGACACCACCGGCGCCGGGCCGATGAGAATCCGGTAGAGCTCGGCAAGCGGGTTAGGCCGCTCGTCAAACAGGCAGCTGATGACCATGGTGTCCACGACGACGCCCCGCCGGGACGGCGGTCATGTTTCGACCAGCGCCTCCTGAAAGGCGGCCCACTCGTCGTCGGGCGCCTCGACGACCACCAGGTCTTCACGCCTTGGCAGGGGACGACAACGCCGCAGAGCCTCATCGGGAGGATAGGCCCTTACCTCTGGTTCTTCAGGCTCTTGCAGCGTCGACATGACCTCGGTGTACGGAGCCGTTCTGGCCCCTTCGAGGTCCTTCAGTTCGTCCTCCGAGGACGCAACACATCGGTTACGCCGAGGGCGGTGGCCGCCGCGACGACGTAATCATCCTTGTTGGTTGTTGTGCCTCCGGGACTAGAACAGGTAGCCCCTCAGCCTCGCCGGGCTGTTCTCCCCGCTCGACCTTGGCGATCACTACTCCGCTCCTTCAGGAGATCTCTTCGGGTGCGCCACCAGGAGCCCGGCGAGCTCCACCAACCGCTCCATTGCAGCCTCTAGTTCGGCCACGGAAGCCTCAACGCCCGTAGGGACATCGCGTCCTTGGTTGCCTAAGTGCGCGAGCTGGTTCAGGTTCGTGCACGCGCCGAAGAGGTCTCTCCTTGCGGCCAAGAACTCGCCGTATAGCGCTCGGCGGGCAAGCAGCGATGGCCGTCCTTCGGGCAGCGCCGACTCGACCAGGAACCGCTGCACCGACAGGCCCTCGGCCGCCGCCTTCGGGACTACCCACGCCTCCTCTTCGGGGGACAATAACACCTTCACGCGGCGCCGGCGCCCACCAGCGTGGCGGCGCAGCCGTCCCCCCGGCCGGGCCGTAGCAAAGCCTCGCTCGCCTGCTCGCCGAGCCGGCACAGTCCCCTCCTCGTCTCCGCGAAACGGGGCTCCCCTGCCCCTCTCCGGCGGGTCCGTGGGCGTTGTGACCTCCTTAGGGAGCGGGGCACCGCCATCCCGACCCGCCCCGTCACGCATAGCAATAGCATGCGTCCCCCGCCGGTCCGAAGCAAGGACCGGCAGCGATCAGGTGACCTGATTGCATATCTTGCTCCCACAAAAGCTAATACTAGCTAGCGCTTCAAAGAGGCGGATTACGTCGGCTACCCTCCTAAGAATCGGGCAGATAGTTGGGAGGAGCTAATTATGGCTAATTGCCCTACGACCCATAGCGCGCTTCGGCGACGAGCCAACCATACGACGCCTCCGGGAGCCCGCTGCCCAGGAGGCGCCGGTCACGAAGGAGCGCTTGGCGACCCGCACGGACGCGGCGCGCTTGTTCTTCGCGGCCGTGGCCCGGCTTGCCGAGGCCAAAGCCGCCTGGGAGCGCGTCCTGCGCGAAGCTCAGCGCGCCCAGGCCCAGGCGGTACAGGACCTCCTCGGCTCCGGCCTGCAGCCTGACGAGGTGGCCGAGCTGCTCGGCATCTCGAACGGGGAGCTGCGCAGCTTAGGTGGCGCGACGCCTCCGCGGCCGCGAGCCCCAGTCCGGGAGCGTCTTCCCCCTTGGTGGCTGGGCTCGAGCAATCTGGGACGGAACGCAGAGGATGGTAAGGGTGAGCGCTTGGCAGCACAGAACCAACGGCCGGCGACAGAGCTCCCGGCCGAACTGCGAAAGGTCCCGGTCCCGGAGCGGGGGCGGGAGTGGAATCCACCGGTGTACCGGTTCCCGGGTCCTTGTCGGTGTGCCGACTGCCCGGTGCGTCGAGCACGGCCGTTCACGGCGTCCGGCTGGCGAACGGTTGCGCGCTGTTGCTGCGCCGTACGTATGGGAGAAGTTCCGGATCGTAGAACCGGGTGGCGCCCGCCCTGGAGGTGGAGGCCCTCGAATACGCCCGCCTGAACGGCTTGCTGATGCCCGGGGTCATCGCCGCCGATCCCGGGTGGAGGAGGTCGGTGACGGGATCTCGACCCTTTTGATGATCTCCGTCCCCGGGCGAGCGCATTCGGCGCCTGACGTCCGATGGGGTTGCAGGATGGCGGCCGGGGCCTTCGACCTCAACATGGAAAGGTCTTCGAGCACTGGCCATAGCTAGGAAAACGACCGTAGTCTCCGGGTCCTTAACGGCGGCTGGCTGCGCAAGCGCGACCGCTTCGTCGTCTCCACGGGTGACGATGGCTCGCTGGCCGTGCGGCCGGTCGACGATGGAGGCGGAATCGTGCTGCCGGCTGGCTACCTGGCCGAGCACGTCCAGCTACGGTACGCCACGATTGTTTTCTTGGCAGAGCGGCACCCCCACGCGGTGGTGGATACAGGCATGACGCGAGAAGCCCTGTACGTGGCCGCCACCAGAGGAAGCGAGTCCAACCGACTCCACGTTAATGTGGCGTCGGAGCCGCCTGGGGACGACGCTTCCCACGGGCCCGTCGAGCCACAAAGCGCCCGCCAGGTGCTCATCTCGGTGGCGCACCGACGTGGCGCCGAGGCCTCAGCCCACCAGGTAATGGCTTCGGAGTGGGCGAGCGCCTAGAGCCTGGAACAACTCGTGGGGGCGAACGCAGTTCGCGGTGGTTTGTTACGAAGACAACCACACGTTCGTCGGGTCGCAGTTGAAGCTGACCCACCAGAAATTGCAGCCGTGTAGAGCCGAGGAGTGGTAGATCGGCCACGTCAGGTAGTCCAGAGGGACGGTTGCCGCGTCGTTTATGATCTGGCGCTGAGCCTGCGCCCACAGGCCGGCGGCAACGCTGGCGCTCTCTGCTGCGAGCGCTTTGCTGATGGTCGAGTTTGTGGCCGGGCTGGAGTAGCCGCCGTAATCTCCGGGATCCGTTACCGGGGTAGGTGAAACCGGTTTGCAGGAAAACGCGCCCGTTGTTGCCGAACCAGTCCGGGATGTACCTGGGGGCGGCGGCGTCCCAAGCATCGCGCTGGCTGCTGGCCGGGTTGGAGAGGTAGCTCGCGAAAAAGGCGTCCTGGGGAACCGGGACCAGTCTGACGTGGAAGCCGCCGGCAGTCAGGCTGGATTGGAGCGACTCGGCTAACCGGGGCATGGGCGGCAGGGTTGAGTAGAGCAGTTTGATAGACACACCGTGCGGGTAGCCCGCCTGCTGAAGCAAAGCCTCGGCTTTCGCAGGGTCACCGTTGCCGTTGTTGTCCGGGTACGGGTTGTACCCGGGGATGTAGCCCGTATCGCCCGCGATGACGAGTTGGTCAGCGACCGCGGCGACCTTCGGCCCACCCTCCTACGAGTCCGGCGGTGGGCCGATCGACGGTGCGTGCGCTCCACTTGGCCAAGCGAGAGTGGCTGCTCATTCTTTTGCCAAGCTTAGGACCCTGGGTGTATGTTAACGCGCGCCAAGTGTTGCCGCAGCGGGAGCCTGCTTGGACTGAAATAGGACGGCTGAGATGTCGGCATCACAACGGGTCACAAATTGTCAGTATTGGCGGTTGGACCGTCGACGTGCGCCGGCCCCCGCAGTTTGCGCGGAAAGTTGGAGAGTAGTGGCGCTGGCGCTATCTGTTTTGGCAGAGCGCGCATGACAACGGTGGACCAGTCGGGTAGCCAGCGGTTTGCAAGGGCAAGGGGTGTGGCCGTCGGGGCCCGTGCTCCGTGCCAAAGACAACCGGGCGAGCGCCGTCTTGTTGCGCTCAAGTCGTTCACGTACGACACCAACGAGGTCGAGACAAGGCCGAGGCTGCGGTCGGGGTACCGGCGCTCTGGCCATGACGACACCGGCGGCGGCCGGGGGGCTGGTTGGCAAGCGAGGGCTCACACGGTCACGACCACAGTGGACGTCGGCAACATGCCGGCCGCGGTGGCGGTCAGCCCGGGCACCAATGACAACCAATGAGATCTGTGTTGCCAACTCCGGCGCTGCACCGTGATGGTGATCGACGGGGGCCACCAATGTTTGTCTCCGTCCGGCAGCGGGGACAGCCGTGAAAAGGAGGGTCAGCGGAGATGATGGGCTTTTCTCGCAGTCATGGCGGTGGGGGTCGGTCTCGGCGAGCGGCGTTGGGCCTCGAGCCCGTCAGCTCAGCTAAAACGTCCCTCGACGCGCGCCCCGTTCTCGGGTCCCACCGTCGCTCACCCGCGACCATCGGGTGGCGGTGGGTGGCTATCGCCTTCTCGTTTATCGCGTTCGCCCTCTTTACCGTCGCAGTTCCCATCGCCGCTTCGGCCAGCGCGGCGAGCGTGGTCCCCCACCGGGCGGTCGACCCCGTGCTGACCGTGCTCAAGGCCGGCGCCCCTGCCGGTGGGACCGTGACCAGTGCCCCCGCCGGTATCGCCTGCGGCGCGACTTGCTCTCATAACTTCGGCATCGGCACGCTCCTGATCCTCCATGCCCAGCCGGATGGGGCGTCGAAGTTCACCGGCTGGTCGGGCGGCTGCACGGTAGTGGACCCAATCACCGGGGACTGCGAGGTGCGCCTGATCATCTCTCCGGTCACCGTCACCGCCACCTTCGCCCTACTCCCCCCTCCCACCCACTTGCTGACCGTGGCCAAGGCCGGCGCCCCCGCCGATGGGACCGTGACCAGCGCGCCCGGCGGCATCGCCTGCGGCGTTACGTGCTCTCACGACTTCACCGCCGGGACTGACGTGGCCCTCACCGCTCTGCCGGACCAGGCGTCGGAGTTCACCGGTTGGTCGGGCTCGGGGTGCTCGGGCACCGGTCCCTGCGAGGTGACCATGAGCGCGGCCCACACCGTCACCGCCACCTTCGCCCTGCTCCCCCCTCCCACCCACGAGCTGACCGTGGCTCAAGGCGGGCGCCCCCGCCGATGGGACGGTGACCAGTCTCGCCCCCCACACCGGTATCGACTGCGGTCCGACGTGCTCTCACGACTTCCCCGCCGGGAGTGACGTGACCCTCAACGCTCTGCCGGACCAGGCGTCGGAGTTCACCGGCTGGTCGGGCTCGGGGCTGCTCGGGCACCGGTCCCTGCGAGGTGACCATGAGCGCGGCCCACACCGTCACCGCCACCTTCGCCCTGCTCCCCCCTCCCACCCACGAGCTGACCGTGGCCAAGGCGGGCACCCCCGCCGATGGGACGGTGACCAGCGCGCCCGCCGGCATCGACTGCGGCGTTGACGTGCTCTCACGGCTTCACCGCCGGGACTGACGTGACCCTCACCGCTCTGCCGGACCAGGCGTCGGAGTTCACCGGTTGGTCGGGCTCGGGGTGCTCGGGCACCGGTCCCTGCGAGGTGACCATGAGCGCGGCCCACACCGTCACCGCCACCTTCGCCCTGCTCCCCCCTCCCACCCACGAGCTGACCGTGGCCAAGGCCGGCACCCCCGCCGATGGGACGGTGACCAGTCTCGCCCACACCGGTATCGACTGCGGTCCGAGCGTGCTCTCACGACTTCGCCGCCGGGATGACGTGACCCTCACACGCTCTGCCGGACCAGGCGTCGGAGTTCACCGGCTGGTCGGGCGCGGGCATCGCTTGCCCGGGCACCGGTCCCTGCGAGGTGACCATGAACGCGGCCCACACCGTCACCGCCACCTTCGCCCTGCTCCCCCCTCCCACCCACGAGCTGACCGTGGCCAAGGCCGGCACCCCCGCCGATGGGACGGTGACCAGCGCCGCCCACCGGTATCGACTGCGGTCCGACGTGCTCTCACGACTTCGCCGCCGGGAATGACGTGACCCTCACACGCTCTGCCGGACCAGGCGTCGGAGTTCACCGGCTGGTCGGGCGCGGGCATCGCTTGCTCGGGCACCGGTCCCTGCGAGGTGACCATGAGCGCGGCCCACACCGTCACCGCCACCTTCGCCCTGCTCCCCCTCCCACCCACGAGCTGACCGTGGCCAAGGCCGGCGCCCCCGCCGATGGGACGGTGACCAGCGCGCCCACCGGTATCGACTGCGGTCCGACGTGCTCTCACGACTTCGCCGCCGGGAGTGACGTGACCCTCACCGCCACCGCGGACACGGGGTCGACGTTCACCGGTTGGTCGGGCTCGGGCATCAGTTGCTCGGGCACCGGGACCTGCACGGTGGCCCTGAACGCGGACGAGATCGTCACCGCCACCTTCAACTCGGTCCCGGCTGGCGACCACGCGCTGAGTGTGGCCAAGACGGGCAACGGCTCGGGGACCGTGACCAGTGCCCCCGCCGGTATCGCCTGCGGCACGACTTGCTCTGCGGCCTTCCCCGCCGGTTCGTCCGTGACCCTGACCGCCGCCCCGGCCGCGGGGGCTGCGTTCGCCGGCTGGTCGGGCGCCGGGTGCTCGGGCACCGGGACCTGCGTGGTGACCATGAGCGCGGACCAGAGCGTCACCGCCACGTTCAACCTGACCACGGCCACGCCCACGCTGAGTGTGGCCAAGACGGGCAACGGCTCGGGGACCGTGACCAGTGCCCCCGCCGGTATCGCCTGCGGCACGACTTGCTCTGCGGGCTTGCCCGCCGGTTCGTCCGTGACCCTCACCGCTGAGCCAGACCAGGGGTCGGAGCTCACCGGCTGGTCGGGCTCGGGCATCAGTTGCCCGGGCACCGGCCCCTGCGTGGTGGCCATGAACGCGGACCAGAGCGTGACCGCCACGTTCAACCCAGTAGTCCTGAAGCCCTTCCCGCGGGCCAACGTGAGCTACCCCAACGCGGCGATCGTCACCTTCGGGGCTGACCACTACGTCTTTGCCGGCGGGCGTGCCTTCCAGGCCTCGGCCAGCGAGCTGGCAGCCGTGCAGAAGGTGGACCCCGCCAAAGTGGTCGCCGCCCCGGGTGGGACCCCCGCGCCGATTTCGGTGGCCCCGCGCCCCGGCGTGACTGTGTTCACCCAGCCGGTGAATGGCAATGTCACTATCTACGTCATCGGCACTGACGGCGAGCTGCACCCCTTCGCCACCCCGACCCAGTTCTTTCGGGACGGCTACAACGGGGCCCTGGTCATCACGGTGCCGAACCTGGGCGGCCTCACCGTCGGCTCGAACGCCGGCAACACGCTGACCGCCCTGGTCACCAAGGCCGACGGGGCCATCGTCAACTCGTCCGGCACCTTCTACACGTTCGCC
Organism: uncultured Acidimicrobiaceae bacterium; assembly: GCA_963749305.1. Lineage (GTDB taxonomy): Bacteria > Actinomycetota > Acidimicrobiia > Acidimicrobiales > Palsa-688 > Fen-671. The sequence continues at coordinate 422,509 of CAVVMN010000001.1, read as the reverse complement.
GGGGGCAGGGCGTTCGGCATCCCGACGCCGGCAGCGCTGCAACAGGTCCGGAAGACCAATTCGGCCGTGGAGCTTCAAGGCTCGGTGCCCTCGGCCGACACCGGCGCCCCCATGGCCGATGGGGTCGTGCTCAGTGTGGCTGGCCCGGTGTACGTCAGCTACGTGGGTGAGCTGTACCCGTTCAAGACGACGACGCAGCTGGACAATACGGGCTACGGTGGCACCCCGGCTGTCCCGGCCCCCCACACCGGCGGCCTCACGGTTGTGTTCCCCTACTCACCGTAGGCTCTTAGCCTTCGAGCGTCCCCCGTCTCTCCTAGTTAGTTAGCGAGCGGCCTACGATCTCATCGTTTCGCGGACCCTGCGCGGGAGCCGGTCTCTAGGTTGGCCAGCAAGAAGGCTGTCGCCGACGCCCCTCCCACGCTCAAAGAACGCCGTGCTGCCATGGCCGAAGCGTCCGTCTATGTGGGGATGGTGGCCCAGGAGCTGAACGAGATCGAGGGAGCCTGGATCGCCACCCACAACCGTCTGCGAGCAGCGGAGACGAGCGAACTGCGGCCGCCCGCCCTCGTCACCTACATGACCACGATGGCGGCACAGGTCGACGACCTGTACCAGGCGTCGGTGATGGAGATGGAGGCGGCCGTCAAGGCCCACCCGCTGTATAGCTGGGTGAAGTCGATGACGGGGGTCGGCCCCCGCCAGGCCGGGCGCCTGCTGGGGGCGGTGGGGGACCCGTACTGGCACCCCGGGAGGACCGCCCCCGCCGAGTCTCGGAGCTGATCAGCTACTGTGGCTACGCCGTCGACGGCGAAGGGGTGGCGCTGCGGCGGGAGCGGGGCCAGAGGGCCAACTGGAACCCGGAGGCCAAGATGCGGGCCTACCTGGTCGCCGAGTCCACCGTCAAGTTCACCGGCGCCGAGTTCACCAGGAAGGGCAAATTGGCGAGGTGGCCGCGCAGCCCCTACCGCGACGTCTACGACGAGGCCAAAGCCAAGGCCCAGGTGGCACTCCACCGTAGGGACTGCCCCCGCTGCGGGGTGTGCGGCGTGTGCGGGAACCTGCTCGCCCTCAACAAGAAGGAGCACTTGAAGCGCTACGGCTGCGCCGAACGCAGCAAGGTCGACGCCCCCGCCGGTTCCCCCCTGTCCGCCTCCCACGCCCACGCTCGAGCAACGCGGGCCGTGGCGAAAAATGTGCTGAAAGACCTCTGGGAGGAAGCAAGGCACTACCATGAGGGCGATTGACCCCTTTGGGCCGTGGCCACACAATGGACGTCCCCCAGAACTCATCGCCACGGCCCATGGCTTCCGGCTAGCTTAAGATACGCGACAGCTGGCATGAGGCAGACGGTTGCGGCCGGCACTCAGCTCAACTGCGTTTCTTTGGCTCGATGTCAGCGCGTCGAAGACCTGAGCCCGGCTGTCACCACGCTCGCGTCTAACCATCCGAAACCCCCGTCATCGCTATCGATGCTCTTCCACCGATCCGCGACTGCGGTGGCCCACATGGCTCTGACCGTCAAGTACATCGCAGGTACCTATAGTCGGACGGCTGAGTCGGCCCTAAGGCGCATCCTGGAGTCGTGGTGCGGGCTCAAGGATGTCGAGCCTTGTGTTCAGGCCAACTGGGGGCGACGCTGAGAGCCGTTGCTGCCGCTCGAACTGTTCGGCCTTTGATCCACCTATAGATCGCGTTTTTGACTTTGTTTGGGTGTTCTCCCGCGGTGGCCCGGTCGTTTCTCATCGGGGCAGACAAACCGGTCGGACTGCTCCGGAGCGAACGCTGCCAGGTACCCATTCTCGACCAGGTTCCGGTAGGTGGTCTCGGACATCATGGCACCACGGCGCCAGCGGTAGGCCATTCCACGTGTGAGGCCGAGGCGCCTTTCGAACGCCGCTTCAGACCCTGCTTCCTCGATGCCGGCGTTTACCCAATCACTAAGCCAGGACCCTTTTGGCGTTTTCGTTTCTCGGCGCCGAACTCTAGCCACACAAGCTCGAGAGCCGTAATGTTGCCCGACGGGTAGGGGAGTCCCGCACCCGCAAGGGCACTTCGCCTGTCGTCGTCTCGCTCGAGAAACTAGGTTCCTAACGGACGAACGCGCCACGTCGAACTCCGCGGCAACGATCGCCACGCGGTCGCTGCGAGCGGGCAGTCCGGCGTACCTGGCTACCATTCGGGATCTCTCGTCGGCTGTCAGTGGACTGCGAACTCCTGTAGGGCGCGGTCGCCACCGGGAGACGTACCGAGCCAACTGCTTCGGAGCGATCGCTAGCTGAGCCGCGAACTCTGCCTTCGTCCCCCTGGGGAGAGCGTCCCATGCGTCGACGATCTCGGCTCGTTGCTGCGGGGTAAACCTCCGAGGCCAACTCGATCGTCTAGCCACGGACGACGATGTTACCAACACGGTGATCTAAGGACCTTGAGCAAAAAGCATGCGCTCCAAGGCACAATTCCCGCAGGAGCCAGTGCTAGGCCGCCTTCGTCTGCTACTAACGCGGACCCAGTCCGCCGCTCTGGGGAGTGAGCATCGCGGGTAGCGAAAGGGGCTGCGTGCGCGATGAACTGAAGGGACAAGCTATTCATCGTGCCGTCAGTGCAGCGCCAGCGTGGCCCAGACGATGAAATTGTCTAGATAATGGCCGATGGCGGTTGAGTTCAGCCGAGTGGTGGATCTCAGCCCGTCAGGGCCAACATCTCACCGGCTCGTACACCACTCGGCCAGCCGGTTCTGGACGTGCACGTACTGCGCGTGGGATCATCAGGGGTCACCCTCGACGGGACGGTTCTGGCGCCGCAGGCATGGAATAACAACGTGCTCACGTGGCAGATGCCTGGCAGAGGCAAGCGTTCTGGACGGTTGTTCTTTACCCTACGCCCAAAGGACGGCCAGCGGATGGCCGTCGGACGGATGCAGACCGACACCGACATTTCCGGCGCCACCCCTAATGCGGTCGGCTGGCTCATCTCGGACCTCTGCCCGCCCAGGACCGCTGCCGAGGCGGTTGTCCCCCGCGCCGTGGCAGCCACGATGGCGACCGCCTCTCCGGTCGTGGCAGCGGTCGACGGTCAGGATCGGTCGGCGATCAGCCAGTCGGCTGGTTCCTACGCGCTCAGCGTCGACGGCGACACCAGAACTGTCGTACATCTCGCCATATCTTATAAGGGCGATGCCGTTCAAATCGACGGCCGAGATCCGGATAAATGGGCGTTCACCGCGAAGGAGAGCCGCCTAACAGCGACAACACATGACAAGTACACGTACGATGTCGTGTTCACAACGGATGTGACCGACGTCACACACAAACTCGTCTCGGGAAGTCGCACCTACACCGGCAACAAACGCCAATTCTTATACGGCGATCAACCACGACCTCCCGTTGCACAGTGGTCGGGGCAGGACATCGCTGGGCTTACCGTCGGAATTGGCGGTGCTCTTCTTGCCATCGCGAGTCTTGCTTTCCAGCGATATGACGCCGCGAAGCAAAAGAACGACGTACAGCAAATCGCCTCGGAGGCAAAACAATTGGGCCAGACACTCGATTCCGCGCTCGACCAGATCAGACATACGCTCGTTCCATGAAGTCCGCACCGGACTCCGACGTACTCAGGATAAGCGGCGAACTGAGACACCTAAAGGATAACGTCGAAGACGAGGTCGCGCGTCAGCAACTCATGTTCGAAGGCTTTGCCGACCGACAGCGGCAGACCGGCAACGCCTTGGCCGACCGTATCGCTAAATTGGAGGACCGGCTGGCCGACGCCCAGCAAGAGCCCGATGCGGTCCGCAGAGACCGTGAGGTAACGGCGCTCGCCAAGGACATCGAGGCGACCCGGCGAGAGAACGAGGCTGTAGTGGAGCGCCGCCGCAACGCAGAGCGGAGCGCAGCCGAAGCACGCGACCGCAAGGAGGCGGAGGAAAAGAAGATCGAGGAGTTCGAGGGGCCATGAGTAAAGAGGGCGTCGGGGAGTCCTGGCGTCCCGAGCACCATCGGGGCCGTCGCCCGGGGGTGTGGGCACCGGGCGAGGTGCTCGTTATCGCCTGGGGTCCGAGGCCAGCTTGCATATCTTCTGCGCCGTGGCGGCGTTCAGTCGCTGGCGCTTTGTCCGCTTTGCCAAAGACGAGAAGGCAGCCACGACCTTGAAGATGCTGGCGCGCCCTTTTGAGGCGCTGGGAGGCGTGCCCAAGTCGTATTGGCCGACCGTATGAGTTGCTGAAAGGGGGCGTGGTCCCCAACATTGTCGTCCCCGCCCCGGCGTACGTGCGGTTCGCCAGCTTGTACGGCTTGCGCCCCCGACTTCTGCCGGGGGGGGAGTCGAAAGGGATCGTAGAAACCTCGTCGGTGATGCCAAGTCCGACCGGGTCGTGCCCAGGGGGCCTGGCCCAGCCGAACATCGCGATAGCGGCCGAGCAGGCCAGGACTTGGTGCACCGAGGTGAACGCCAGACTGCACTCGGAGGCCTCCGCCGTGCCAGCGGAGCGCTTAGCGGCCGAATGGCCCCTGCTTCGGCTGCTGCCGTCTCTTCGCCCGAGCTTCGGCCGGGCCCTCACCCGCAAGGTGGACCGGCTGAGCTGCGTGCGCTTTGGCTCGGCCCGCTACTCTGTCGACCAGGTTCATCGGCCGGGTGGTCGAGGTCCAAAGTGGCCGGCGACGAAGCGAAGCTCAGCACGCTCACCAAGCGGTGCTCGCCTTTCTACTCGCCGGCCGAAGCAACGTTCCCGGGGATCTGCGGCCGGTCCCGTCGGTAGAGCCCGATAATGTGTGCAGTTCTGTGTGCAGTTTGCCCCGAACCTATCGGTTCCTGACGCGGTGAAAGTCCTGGTCGAGGCCTCTGGGACGACAGCGATGAACATGTGCGGACTCGGTGCCGACATCTTCTAAGCGGCGGGTCGCAGGGTCGAACCCTGCCGGCGGCGCACAAAAGGGCTCAATGCTGGCGAGGGTTTCTTTCGACGGCGGTGAGAGGGCGTGCAATAACAGTGCTGGAAGTATGTTTTTGTAAGTCCCGACGTTCTCGCTAAGCCGAAGCCCAAGCAACAACACCCGTTTGGGTCGCGCAGAGAGCAGGCCTGACCATGCCCCCGGGGCGCCTGCCCAGGCGGACGGGAGAAGTACCTAGAGGAAGGGTGCCCCTCGCTAGTCACACAAGGCCCAGTGGCGCGATGCCTTGTCAGTAGCTCACTGCGGAGTGTCTGGAGTTGACGGCAGAGTAGTGGCCCGGCCAGGTAAAGGCGTGCGAGGCCAGCCACAGGTCACCAATTTGATCGTGACGCCTCCCTGCCAGGGACACCATGGCGGCGGTAACCGGGCTCGACTGCGACCCCTAAGTAGTAGTCAAGGGCACTGAGCTCCTCACCCACACTGCGGCGGCGGTCGATCTCCTCTTTGTGTGCATAGATGGGGCAATGAACTCCTGCTCGTTGTCGAAGGCAGCGACAACCTGGTGACGACGCTCACGATGCTCAGGGTCGTACGCGTAGAGTCGCACGACGTAAAGCTTGATGTTGTCGTCATTCGGGTCGACCGTGGCCATGCGGTAAGTCTTCGTCGGGGCCAGACGTCTCGTGGGTAACTATTTGGGTAACAACTGGCGCCGACTGTTACCCAAACGATCCTTCTTACGACCGCCGCTGACCAAAAAATAGCATGTCAAGCCCTATGGAGCATTCCTACCCGACCAGCCGAGACGCTTTTCGAGACCGTCCGATTCGGCCACTCTCGCATCCCTCCATCAGCTGCTTTGCTGTCGGGGCTCAGGCTATCCCAAACTCAATCCCAAACTGTTGCTTAGAACGGGTACCCTTAGCCACGTGCCAAGGATACGGGAGCGAGCGCCCGGCGTCTGGGAGATCACGGTTTCTACAGGTCGCCGCGACCCCGCCACTGGCAAATACGGGCAAATCTCCCGGACCGTGCATACGACGGCGCGACGACCGGGGGCCAACGGCTTCCCAAAGGTCGTCGAAGTCGAGGCGGCCAAGATGGTCGCTGAGCTCGACGTGCGCGGCCACCAGGGCGGCCGGCACACGCTGGGGGAGTTGCTCGATGAGTACCTCCGCCATCAAGAGGCGCGTGGGCGTGCTCCGAAGACGCTCCTGGAGTCGCGTCGCCGGGCCGAGCGGGTCAAGGCGGACCCGCTCGCGTCCAAGGATCTGCGCCGTCTGACCGAACGAGATCTCGACCAGTTCTACGCCCGGCTCGCCGTTGTGGGCGGCCGGTCCGGCAAAGGGATGCACTCGACAACTCGGCATCATTTCCACGCGCTGATACGGGCCGCTCTCAACCAGGCGATCCGCTGGCACTGGCTGTCGCCGCCCAACCCGGCCACCGAAGCGCAAGCCCCGGCACTGGCCCCTGACGAGCGGGTGCCGCCAACACCGGAGGAAGCCCGTCGGCTCGCGCTCGCCGTGAGCAAGGAAAACCCCGATCTGGCCGCGCTGATTTTTGTGGACGCAACCACCGGCATGCGCCGCGGGGAGATCTGCGGGCTGAGGTACTGCGACGTCGACTTCGACAGCGGCGCGGCGTCCATCTGGTGGCGCTGCTCCGACCTCCCCAAGGGCCAGAGTGCAGCCCTGGGTGGCACGGCGAACATCATCAAGGTCTTCCCGAACGGGGTAGTCATGCTGCCGGCGACCAAGAACAAAAAACGCCGCCGTTTCGCCCTTGACCCGGTCACGCTCGCCGTCTTGATGGAACAAAAAGCCCGCGCCGAGGTTCGATGCGCGGCGCTCGGTGTTGAGCTGGCTCCGGACGCTTTCGTCTGGTCGCAGGTCGCCGATCACTCGGAGCCGTGGCGACCGGATCGCGTCTCGGGCGCCTTCACCGCTTTGCGTAATAGGGAGAAGCTGTTCCACATCTGCCTCAACGATCTCCGTCACTTTTCGGCCACACAGCTTGTCGCTGCCGGGATTGACCCGAGGCTCGTCGCCGGGCGGCTCGGGCACGATGCATCGGTCTTGCTGAGGATCTATAGCCACGTCGTCCCGGCCCGTGACCAGGCCGCAGCTCAACTATTGGGCGAACTAATGAGCGGCGAAGCCAGCTGACCTGGCCAGGTCGGTTAGCGATGGGACCGAGGGTTGCCCACCAAGGCGTCAACCTCATCCTGCGAGGAACTCTTCCAGAGCTCGGCGCGTCACCCGTATTGCTCGTCCCAGGCGGATCGACTTCAGGGCGCCGGTGTTGATGAGGTCATAGACGCACCATTTGGAACCCAAGGACCGGGCACCGGTGGCGCAGGAACAGCGCACCTCGCCTTCGTCCGTTGGCGCAGTCGCGGTGCCAGTTCGGACGTCGTCGGGCAGCATTCGGTAGGCCCTGCTCTGGGTCCGCTGCTGATACCGGTTAGAGGGCTGTTCACTCGACCCAGGTGATCCTGGGTTCGGCTCCGAGGGGTCCTCGCATGGTGAGCGCTTCGGCCACGACCCGCTCGACATGGGCGGCGGGAAGGCGCTTCCAGAGCGCGATTCGGAGGCTCGTCGCCGCCCGTCCCCATGAGCCGACGATCTTCCCGTCGAGTAGTAAGCGCCCAGTCAGTCCGTTGACAACACTGTGGCTGCCGCCAGCCGCCAGGTAGCTGTGGCCCAGCTCGGCGGAGGGTTCGGGGACTGCTGTTCCGCGGTCGAGTTGCAGATAGGGGTCGGCGCCTCCGGGCAACAAGCGGACGCTGTCGGGGGGCGGCTTCTCTGCCCGAATGGCCGGCAGGTCGACGCCCAGCATCCAGCGCCCAGCTCCCTCGACTGAAACGGGTGCCAGCTCGTCACGCACCCCGGCCCAGGTCAGCTTCGCGTCATTGCTGGAGACTCCTGCCCACTTGGCGAACTGGAGCACAGTTGCTGGCCCGGACCAGTGCAGGAAGCGTCGGGCCAGCTGGGCCCGGGCATCTTCAGGATCGATGTCTGCCGCGGTGGCCGGCACCACCTCGGACGAGCTGGCGTCCCAGCGGATGTGGACCTTGCCGGTGACGCTGAGACAACGCATCAACGTGACCGCATCCGGCCGGTCCGGGAACGCGCCGGCGACCTCGCGCCGGCTGCGCCGCTCCCCGGCGAGCGTGTCGAGCACCCGGTCGGCGAACTCGTCCAACGCGTGGCGGTAACGCTGATCCCGGGGGGCCGCCCCGAGAGTGAACGGCCCTAGGGCGGAGCGCGGCACGACGTAATCCGCCCAGCGCAACCAGATCTGGGCCAGGGACGGGCCTTCCCAGCTCGCGGGGCCAATATCGGCCACCCTCGCGTGCAGCGCCATAAGCGCCGCTCTGGGTTGGGTGTCCTGCAACCCTCCGTACGCAGCTTCATCAAAGGCACCTGGAGCAAGCCGCGCGTCAAGGTGCGAAACCCGCTGGCGATATGCGGCGACTTGCTCCCAGCCCACCTCGGCGGCCCCGGGCTCCGCCGGGGCCTCCCGTTTCAGGCGGACCGCTCTGACCGAGGCGGCGTAAGCGGCAATAACGTCCCAGCGCACCCGACGGACATTAGGCTGCACTGACCTTCGTCGAGCTCAGTCGACGCAGGACTCGTTGCCCTCAGGGTCGGCCATGACCACGAAGTAGGCCCCCTCCCCCATGACCGGGTGGAGCACCCTGGCACCCATACGGACAAGCCGCTCGACGTCGGCCTCGACCTGGTCTCGGTGCTCACTCGGTTGGGATGCTGGCGCCGCGATGTCGAGGTGCATCCTGTTCTTGGCCACCTTCGCTTCGGGCACCCGCTGAAAAAACAGGCGAGGTCGTCGACCCTTTGGATCCTCTATCGCAAAGGTGGCGTTGAGCTCCGGCTCCGACCATCCCTGAGAACGCAGGAGGTGATGCCAGGCGTCCACATCCGGCCGCGGGTAGCCCAACGCCTCAGCCCAAAAGACCCCAAGGGCGGCCGGGTCGGCGCAGTCGAAGGTGACCTGGAGGCGGCCCGGCCCGGACATGCCGACACCGTACCTCGCCCCCCGGTCCTGCCACCGTTTGTTCCCAGCAACGCCCGGACCCCGGGGTTCTGTACCACTCCCGAGGGGCTTCGGCCGCCTACCGCCCGTCTGATTGAGGTCCAACTCCGCTTCGCCCTTGGAGTAGTCCCGGCCGATGGTCGCCCCAGAACGCCGGCGTGGTGGCAGCGCAGGGTTCGCTCGGCGAAGCTCAGACTGTCAGAGAAAAGCGTCTCTGAACCACTTGTGCCGGGTGCCGGCGCGGGGCCGGGACACTCCTACGGTCGGCCCCGAGGGGCGCTGGGGCCGGAGCGCGGGCCATTGCGCCGCTGATCGCATGAGGCAACCTCGAAGCTTGACCCAAGGGCCACCTATTTTGTAGAGGTCCAGGCCAACAAATCCCAACACGACAAAAGCAGCTTTGTCGTGCTATCGTCAAGATAAATGCAACACGACAAACTCGGTCCCGGACGCCCCTCCCGCCAAGCGGTGTACCAACGCCTCGAAGAAGCCGTCGCCGATCTGAGGGATCGGCTCGGGGGACTCCCCTCACCTGCGGAGGCTGAGGACATCTGGACGGCCATCTGGTACCAGGAAGCCCACCACTCCACTGCCTTGGAGGGCAACACATTGGTGCTCCAGCAGGTGGAACTCCTCTTAGCGGAGGGGCGGGCGGTCGGCAACAAGGAACTTCGTGAGTACATGGAAGTCCGGGGCTATGCCGACGCGGCCAGGTGGGTATACGGACAGGCCCCTGAGCCGGGAGAGTGGAAGCCCGACGCTCCGCTGACCCTGACAGAGGCCCGGCACGTGCATGAACTCGCCCTTGGACCAGTGTGGGGGGTGTCGCCACATCCCAACGCGACGCCCAAGGAGAAGCCCGGCAGCTTCCGCGAACACGACATCCAGCCGTTCCCCGGCGGCATGACACCGCCGTCGTGGGTCGAAGTGCCCGCGGCCATGGCTGACTGGGCCCGCTCCCTGAAGTTCATTGCGGGCTCCGACAACCTGATTGAACGGGTTGCCGCCGCCCACGGCGAGTTTGAACGGATCCACCCGTTCCTGGACGGCAACGGACGGACCGGGCGGTTGATGATGAACCTCCTGCTTGTCCGCTTTGGGTATCCGCCCGCGATCATCTACACGAGGGATCGGAACCGGTACCTCAACGCCCTACGCCGAGCCGACGGGGGAGAGCCGGGACCGCTCGGCGAGATGGTCGCCCGGGCGGTCAGCGACAACCTCTACCGGTTCCTGGTGCCGGCGGTGGCTGGGCCACGGCGGCTCGTCCCCCTGGCGGCGCTCGCCAGCAAAGAACAGACCGTTTCAACCATACGTGCGGCCATCGAACGGGGACGGCTGCGGGCCCAGAAAGGCCCGGACGGTCAGTGGAGAAGCAGCAAAGCCTGGCTTGACGAGTATCTCGCCAGCAAATACCAGCGGAGGCAGAGGCGAAACTGAGACCGAGCGGTGTGGCGCCGGTATGCACGCGAGACCGTCTGATTTCTCATCCCAAAATTCATCCCAAAATCTGCAGCCCACGGCGGCCAAAAGCGATTTACGTCATCCAACTGCAGGTTACTAAACCCCAGGTTAGAGGCCACGACGACCTACGACTGCCCAGCCCTCAAATGGGTCTTCGCCCAGTACGAGGGGTCCTCAGCCAGTCCGGTGTGTTTGCGTACCATCCTGACAAAATAGGGGCGTGGAACGTGTGCTCGGAATCGGTGGGTATTTCATGCGGGCCGCTGACCCGGCGGCCCTCGGCGCGTGGTATCGCGATTGCCTCGGTCTGGACGCGGATGAGAACGGCCTATGGCGGCAGGGGGCTGGGCCGACTGTTTTTGCGACGTTCGGGTCCGAGACCGACTATTTCGGGTCCCCCGCCCAGCAGACCATGATCAACTTCAGGGTTCGCGACCTGGATGCGATGCTTGCGCAACTTCGCGCCAAGGGAGCGGACGTGGCTAGAGGGACGCAGGAAATGGAGGGTGTCGGTCGATTCGGCTGGGTCACCGATCCTGAGGGCAACCGGGTCGAGTTGTGGCAGCCCGCCTGACCGCTCACCGCTAGGCCGATACCGGCTACGCGATGCTTGGTCGTTGGGCCGTGGGGGGACGCGATGTCTTTCGAGAACGACGAAATTGAAGGGGTCCTCGACGACCTGCGGCGCCGGGGGAGTCGCTTCGCCCTAGAACACGTTGTGCCGGATGAGCTGCGCGGCTGGCTCCTGAATATCTCCTGGGATCTTGACAAGTTGTGGTCCCTTGACCTTCCCGGCCGAGAAATAGAGCTCTCCTGGCTTCGATGGCATTTCGAACTTCCTTGGTGGAGAGGCCCCGATCGACGGTGGTTCCAGGTGCGCCCCGCCCAGGTCCTCGCCGAGCCCGACCAATACCCAGAGCATCGGGACCGCCTTTATCGGGCCAGCCTGGACTCGCCGGTCCATGTTGTTCGCCGCCACCGGCGCTGGCTGATCGTGGACGGCATTCATCGGGCTGCTAAAGCTGAACAGAGGGGGCTCGAGACCGTGTTAGCACGCGAGCTGTCGCCCAGGGACCTGCCTCTGATCGCGTCGTTCATGGTCAACGACCGTGCTTGCGTCGAGTCCGAGATGCGGTAGTACTGATTGGCGTCCATCGTCTGAGGGGAGTACTCACGCCCACAGCGGGCCAAAGTTTTCGCCACGGGTCGGACGGCGACAAGAATACCCGAGGTGCCCGAGCGTGACATCGTGCGCGAGTTCGCGGAGACGGGGATCGTCCGCCTCGATGCCGCGTTCCCCAGCGCCGGTGCTGAACAGATGAGCAATGCCGTTTGGGCCTATGCCGAACGCAAGGCTGGCATCCGCCGGGACGACCCCGGCTCCTGGCCTGATGGGCCGCTCTGGCTCAATTGGAAGGGCCTTAAGCGCAACCACGCCTTCAACGTCTTGGTCGACAACGACAACGTGCGGACGGCCCTCGACGCTCTCTTCGGCCCGGCCCAGTGGCTCCAGCCCAAGCCAGGAGCGCAAATCCTCCTCACACTGCCAAGGCCAGGAGCGTGGGTGCTCCCGGGCTCCTGGCACATGGACTGTGGGTTCGAGCAGCCGTCGTGGCCCGTGCACGCGGTGAAACTGTTCGCTTTCTTCGGCGAGGTAGGCCCGACGGGCGGTGGCACCATGGTCCTGCCCGGCACCCATCGGGTGGTCGACGAGTACCGCCGCAGCCTCCCGCCCGGCACGGGCGCTGGCATGGCCAACTGGCACCGGCTGCTGAGGCAATATCCTTTCCTGGCCCAGCTGCTCAACGGTCATCAAATGCCCGACGGAGGCCGGTCGTTAGTCGGCCAGGTAGGCGACGTGAACGGAGTGCCGGTCGAGGTGCACGAACTGACGGGTAGGCCCGGAGATGTAGTCATCATCCATCTGCACGTCTACCACGCCGCATCACCCAACGTGACCACGGTCCCACGTCAGATGCTCGGCAAGACGATCTACCGGACCGGTGTCTAGTTGACCCTGCGAGAGCCGGCTCTCGCCCGGCGCCAAACCCACTAGTCGTGGCGCAGAACGGGAGTTCTCGAGTGCCTTTTCCCCCGACCGACCCGAGAACCACAAACCTGCATGACAACGGCTCGGGCTCGCTGGGCCTCAGCGAACCCACTCTGTGAGCCGGCGTACAAGAAGCAACCCGATTATCCCCGGACGGGCTAGCTTTCCGAGACCGCCGGCCTACCTACATTGGATATCGTGGCCTGCCGGCTTCAAGAGCGAGAAGAAGCCTTACAGGACTCGCTCGCGGCGACTTGTGGAGGCCTGCACACGATGGGCAGCACGCCGCCCCCAAGGCAGCGACATACTCGCTGCTATGGAGCGCCCACAGGTGAGGTGCAAAGAGAGGAGACGACTTTGGCGGGCCCTGTACCAGGCCAGTTCAACCTTGTTGTGTCTGACATGAAGGCTTCCGTCGCCTTCTACCGGCGGCTTGGCCTGGCCATCCCAGACACCGGCCCGAGCTGGCAGCAACACCATCGGAGTGCGCAACTTGGCAACGGCTTCGACCTTGACTTCGACAGCGAGGAGTTTGCCCGCCACTGGGACAGGGGTTGGACGGGTGGCATGGGAGTGCTTGGGTTCAACGTCGACAGCCGAGAGCGAGTCGACCAGATCTACAACGACCTTACGGGGGCTGGCTATCACGGCCAGCAGGAGCCCTTTGACGCCTTCTGGGGCGCAAGGTACGCAGTCGTTGAGGACCCCGACGGCAACGCCGTTGGTATCATGAGCCCGGTCGACCCGGACATGAGGACGGAAGCTGGGTTCCCCTAGATGCCTACTTGCTAGGCGACCGCACTAGCTGCCGGTCTTCCCGAACATACATTATCGGGTGGTCCTTTTTCGGACCGGAGCGGGCCCGAGACGATCGTTGAGCCAACTGGGGCCTACGGTTTCGGCACCGAGGTCGCGGACACGCTCGAGAAGTCGGCGGTCGGCGGAGACAAAGACGACGCCGCTGGTGGCCGCCGCCGTCTCCGCCACCAGGGTGTCGTCGCCGTGGTGGGCGGCGTGGACGACGCGCACGCCGTAAACGTCTGCCTCAGCGACTCCGGCCCGGGCGGCGCCTTCGAGGACTACCACTGCCGGTAACGGGATTCGCCCGTGCCTCCCGGCGTCGCGGAGCTGCTCGACGAACTGACGCGCCGCGCCTGGCCGGTCCCGCCACCACCCGTTGGGTTTGGACCCGATGACATTGGCAGCGTCGACCACGAGCACGCCTTCGATGTTGGCATGTCGGGCCGGTGACGACGACGATGGAACGGTGGACTGGGAGCCGGTACTAGCCAACCGGCGGGTCTGGGACCGGATTAGTTCGTGGTACCAAGAGACTCACGACCCCCAGATCGGCCGCCAGCCGAAGCTGTGGGGAGCGTGGTCGGTGCCCGAAAGTGAACTCGGCGCCCTCGGCCCGACCGCCGGCCTGCGCGCCCTCGAACTGGGTTGCGGCGGAGCCCAGTGGGGTGACGCCCTAGCGGCGGGGGCGCGGTGGTCGTCGGCCTGGACCTCTCTGGGGGGCAGCTGCAGGCGGCCCAGGCCAGGGCACCGGACCTCCCTCTCGTCCATGCGGCCGCCGAGACGTTGCCCTTCCGGTCCGAGACCTTCGACCTCGTTTTTTGCGACCATGGCGCTCTTAGTTGGAGCGACCCTACCTACTCCGTCTCCGAGGCCACCCGGGTGCTCGTCCCCGGAGGGAGGCTGGTCTTTAACACCGCCAGCCCGTGGCTGCGCGTCTGCTACGAAGACTCCTCCGACCGTATTACCGCCGGCCTGCACCATTCGTATTTTGACCTTGGAGGCCTCGACGAGGGAGATGGCGCCAGGACTTACACCCTCACCTACGGCGCATGGATCCGGGTCTTTCGCGCCAACGGGCTCGTAGTTGAGGACCTCATCGAGCCTCGCCCGGCGCCCGACGCGCTTTCCAGCTACTACACCTGCGACCCGGCCGACTGGGCCAATCGCTGGCCCGGCGAAACCCTCTGGGTGACCCAAAAGACGGAGTGAGATCTGGGCGCGGCCGATCTGCGAGCCAGCGGTCGGGGTGTAGGGACGACGAACTCAATGCGACGCCTGGGTACTTAGGATGTAGCACTGCCACAATGAGTCGCGCAGGTTCCGGCGCCCCAGTCGACATGAGTGCCGGCTGAGGTGGGTTAGGAACCTTCCTCCCTCTACGGTCGCGCGATAACCGGAGCGGTTCACACGACGGTCCGGTACGTAATATGCGCCCGATAATCAGTTGCATTTCGAGGAAAAGTCGCACCGAACGGCACTTCTCGCCGTTGCGATACGGTAGGCGCTAGTGCTGGCGCACGGTAGGTCGGGCAGACACATGCTGCACTCTCAATAACCGCGGCGTTTCACGCCCGTGCAGCAATAATTGGCTGGAGTTAAGCTGGACGTTTCCCGCCTAAGGGATGGCGTTGGTGGGTTAGCCGCCATTCTCAAGCATCGGTGCCGATCTTCGCAGGTTCGCCACCATGGCCACCGCGATCTCGTTCCTTCTCTCTTCCGGGGCCCACTGCTCTTCCGGCACACCCACGAGAGCGAATACCCGTGGCCCGCGGAGCTCCGCGGGCTGGTCGTCCGGGACCGGGATGACATGGAAATGGACGTGCCGGTGGAGCGGGTCCTCGGCGAACTGGGCCACGTAGGTTTTGGCGCAACCAACGACTTCCACCAGGGCGCGCGAAACGTGCCTGACCAAGGGGCCAAGCTCGCTGGCCTCCTCGGAGGTCATCTCCGCCAAAGTGGCAACGTGCCGCCTAAGCACGAGCACGGTCCATCCCTCGAGCGATGTGCCGAAGGCCTGGACCACGTCCCAACTGGGGGTGCGGAGCATCGAGTCCCAGAGCGGGGCAACCCCCCGATCGCGCCGTTCGATTAGCTCACAACTGCGACAATTGGCCGTACGGCCAAAGATAGTTCTGGTTCCCGCGGCGTGAGAACCTTCGGTAATGCGGTGGGAGCCTCCGGTCAGGCGAGGCGCCTCGAACAACCGGGAATATGCGCCCGTTCCCATGACCTTCGGTGCCAAACTAGGGCGTCCACATATGCGCTACTTGAGGCCCGCTTCTTCGAAGGGCTTGTCATCGGCTTCCCATTCGTGACCCGCGCCGCCGGCATGAAGTGACCGCTGACCAGCTACCGGTCCTGTGGTTGTACGGGCCACCGGGCAGCGGCAAGACGGCCGTTGGCTGGGAGATCTTCTCCCGCCTTTCGGGTAACGGGGTCGAAGTCGGTTATGTCGATATCGACCAGCTCGGTATCTGTTACCCGGCTCCTGGTACCGACCCGGGCCGTCACCAAATGAAGGCGAGGAACGCAGACCTGGTGGCCACCACCTTCGCTTTGGCTGGCGCTCGCTGCGTCATCGTCTCGGGTGTGGTCGATGACGTCCATGGCCTGGACCGGGGCCAGTTGCCGCATGCGATGGTCACCGCTTGCCGGCTGCGCTCAGAGCCAGACGAGCTCAGGCGGCGGCTCGTCGCCCGGGGGGCAGAGCCCGAGCCCGTGGAAGCGAGGCTGACTGAGGCGGTAGCCATCGAAACGGGCCTCTCGGCCGGCCTATCCATAGACACGACGGGACTGGCGGTCTCGGCCGCGGCCGACCTTGTTTGCGAGAGCCTGGGGCGCTGGCCCCCTTGGGTCTCCACGAGGTTCGGAGGACAAGGGCCACGGAGCGACCCGAGGCCCAAGGGGCCGCCGCCGAGGGTGCCAGTCCTGCTGGTATGCGGGCCAACGGCGGTCGGCAAGTCCTCGGTCGGCTGGCAACTCTACGAGCGGGCCAGGCGCGCCGGGCTGCGCGCGGCTTTCGTCGACCTCGGCCAACTTGGGTTCCTCCGGCCAGCTCGGGCCCGCGACCCCAATGACCACCAAGTGAAGGCGGCCAACCTGGCGGCGCTGCGGGGGACCTTCGGGGCGGCTGGCGCTGAGTGCTTGGTCGTGGTCGGCTCCGTGGATAACCAGGCTGCGGCCGAGTTGTACCGCCGTGCCCTCGAGGGGGCCACGGTGGTCCTCTGCCGGCTCCACGCCTCGGCCGCCGTGCTCGCTGAGCGCGTAATGCTGAGGGGACAGGGCCGGAACTGGCTTGAGCCAGGAGACCCGCTGAAGGGCCTGGCAGCAGCCAGCCTTTCCGCGGCTGCAGGGAAGGCGGCAAGCGAAGCCGAAGACCTGGAGGACAGTGCCCTCGGCGGCGTCCGCATCGACACCGATGGTCGCTCGGTAGGGGAAGTCGCCGAAGCAATAGTGGCGCGGGCAAACGGGTGGCCGCGGAAATAACTCGCTCATTTCGTAGGCCGGAAGTACGTTCTGGCGGGCTTGCACCCCTCGTAGTTCGGAAGCCGGCCCCGACTTGTCGTCGCTGAGCCGGAGGGTCGTGTGGTTATTCCCGTCCAGCAGAACGGGATCGTGCGGACGGGCACAGTTCGCTTGTGTGTGCTCGACGAGGCGCGAGCTCCGGGCCTTCGTTAGGGACAATCTGACTCGCACGCTCGGACTGCTCTCGCCTGTGAAAGGAGCGCCGCGCCGACGGGTTCCTAAAGCGGTGACGTCTCTTTCGACAAGACTGTTGCCGTGCGACCGATCGCTATTTTGATGAGTGGTGCGCCCGGGGTAAATGGTTGTGTCTCTATATAGGACGCCCCACGGAACCGCTGGGTTAGAGCGGTTCGTCAGGCTCTATAAAGCGTTTCATGTTCATGGGTGACCGTAGGGCGTGCCACTTAGAGGATATGGCACGACCTTAACGTCGATGCGCCAGGTCAGGTTTCTGGGCAGATAAGGATCGCAGCCTTAATCCTGTGGGCAATGTTTTTGGCGCTTGACCTTTGCATTTCCTCGCGTCAGTTCAGCGCTACCGAAGGTTGGTCGCGTTGTCGCCACTCGTCACGGGGAGGGCAGATGGCGCCGCCACCTCTGGGATGGCTGGGGCAGTCCCAGGTTCTATATGGTCGGTGTCTGCTTCGTGTTGGGCTTTGCGGAGCTCATGACTAGCCGCGCCCAGGTTCTTGGCTAGTTTCGGGAGCTGGCTCCCGCCGAACAGTACAACGAAGGCGATGACGAGGACGATGAGGGTGTCTGACCCGAGGATATTGGCTAGCATTACCAACCTGTTCTTTCTAGTTCGCTGTGACGGCGCGACAGTTGCCGGCGTAGAACTCGGTAACCTGAGCACCGACGATGGTCACCCGGCCGATAGGCCCCGTGCCACCAAGTCCCCACACAGTGTACGTGCCCGCCGGCAGCTCGGGGTAGAGGCCGGCAACGACATCCCGGCCCGTGGCTCGGCGGCGCCTGATCATGGTGTGGGTGTCATGGCTTCGGGGTCCACCATCCGGGGTGATGTCGACCTCCGACCCGAGGCAGCTTTCGTCCGCGTAAAGGACGAGGGCACCGATTTCGTCGCCGATGTCCAAGACGAGTGCGTCCGGTGGCCCAGAGCGGGGCGCCGGGCCCTCGTAGGGCTGTTCCCCCAGGGCGCTTGGCCCCGTTTCCCAGCCGGTCCCTTTGAGGCGCATTTCGGCCGTTTACCGGGTGTCCGGGTGGGCGAGCGGGGTCGCCACCGGGTTGTTGTAGCCGTCGTGAGGATCGGCCAAGTACGGGAAGCCTGGCTGGTAGCAGCTTGGTTCTGACGGCGCTGCGTCAGTAACGGCGCTGACGACGGCGTCGACCTTGTAGCTCGGGTCGACCAAGGGGATGGTGGCCCCGGCCAGGGCCTCAGTTCGATGGTCACTACGTCGTCCTGGGGTCTCCGGCCATTAGGGAAACCGCCGACATCGCCGCCGATGACGCCGAGGGGGCTGTAACCCTTGCTCCCCAGAGTCGTAGGCGCCACGGCCACGTTGAGCCGGAGCATCTCGGCCATAGCCTTGCCACCGACATTGGTGGGGGCGCTTGGCAGGATGTTCTTCGGGATCCCAGTGAGGAAGATGGCTTCGATGTCGGGCCGCGTCTTGCCCGCCGCCTGGTAGGCGGCCAAGTTAGGGAAGGCCCCTGGGTACAGCGCGGGGATTAGTTTTGCGAGTTCGGGGTTGGCCACTGCCGCTGCAAACTGGCTGTCCTTTACAGGGGGCTGGCTGTTGAAATAGTCCTTCAGGCTGACAGGCACGACTACCTCGTTGACCAACGGGCTCCCCAGGCGGGACACCTGGACATAAGGGCCGCTGTCGCTCGCCGTTCCGCCAGGAGTTAGCCTCTTGACTGTCTGGCGGCTCGCCGTGGTCCAGAACCCGAGCACTGCCGCCGGGTCAGTCGGGCTGGTGGGCATCGACCCAGACGACGTCAGCTTGCTGATCGGCACTTGGATGGCGATGGTGTGGACGTTCTTCGACGCCAGAGAGTTGATGCCGGTGGCGTTGGCCAATGGGATCAAGTGGTGGCTGTTCAGGGGGCGCAGGCCGCCCAGGTCGAAAATGGAGCCCAGGTCGACAAAGAAGCCTTCCGCTCGCTGGCCGGCGAAGACTACCTCGCCTGTATGCAGCTTACGTATGGCGGCGGCTGAGAGTGCGTGATAGTCCGGCGTCGAACGAGGGCCAATGTTGCACGGAGGGCATGGGAGGCCTGCCTGCAAGATGGCACTGCTGCCCGACGAATCGACCAATGAAACGCGGTAAAACTGAGGCCGGTTGAGGTTAGCGTACGCCGTGCTACCAAGGGACGGCGGTTTGATGGTGCTCGTGTTGTACAAGAAAGTGTTGGGGTCCACCGTTTCGGTCTTGAAGTTGAAATTGTACGTCCATTCCGCCAGGCCGTCCCCGTTGTTGTCGATATGGATCGAGTACAGGACGTCGTCGCCGAACTCGAAGAAATTGGGCCCGCCGGCGGGGTCCTGGAGCGGCACGTAATTGGCCAAAACGGTAACCGTGTCCGGTCTGTCGGGGCTGACGAAGGCGTAGAGGTCGGTGCTGTCAATTACCGGATCCTTTGACGTGCCCGGTGCTTCTCGGTGTGATGACATTCCTCAGTTCTCTTTCGTCGTGGTCGTTAAAAGTCGGGGTGACGTCGTCGAGGTCACCGCAGCGCCTTCAAAAGTGCTTCGGTGACCGCCTGGTCCCGCAAAGTCACCTTCCTCGTACCCGAGTAAATGGCGATGCTGCCGGACCCGTCGTTCACAACGTGGGCCATTACTTCAGTGCCCGGCGCCAACGTCGAGGCAGGGCCATGGTCATTGGCCAGGGGCGCGGCCGCTGCCCCGCTCGAGGTAGTGGGTTGCGCTGACGCTGTACCAATGCCGAAGGCCTTCGGCCCAGCAACCGCTAGGGTGCCCACGGCGGCCGCCCCCAATGTGGCGTCGCGTAGGAAGCGGCGGCGGGAGATAGCAGGCATAAGGTGCTCCTTCTAGAACGTGACAGGGAACTGTTTAGCCAAAAGGTATTCGGGCCCACGGCCCCGGCTGGATGACGGTACGCAAGAAAAAAACAATTAGTCGCTGCGACGGCGAGGACCGCCGCCACGTTCCCGCCACGAGGTGGGGTAGGTGCTCGGCTGGTTGCGTTGGAGTTCCGGTTGCATCGGTCCGCGCTGCGTCTCCAACACGACACTGCCCCCTCCGATCGTGGCGTCATTGTCACGATGCGGTCGAACCCCCGCCGTCGGCAACAGACGACCGCCGTGCCTTCCAGCTCCCCTTTGCGTCGGTTCGTTCGGCGGCCAGATCAGGTGGGTATGACCCTGCTTGTGTTTCAACCCGTTTGGAGACCGCCACGATTGGCGGCCACCCGAAGTAGCAGCTATCGCCAGGAAGTCCAGCCCAGGGTTGATGGGCCCAGCAAGCCTGTCAAAGAGGTTCCCTACGAGCCGTGCTCAGGCGGTTGGCGGGTCGCAGGCTGCGCAATAGAACCTGATCGGAGATCGAGTCCCCTACCTAGAGGGCTTGACAATTAGGAGGTAGTAACTATGCGAATTGAGTGGTTGATGATGTGTGAGAGGCTGGAAATGTCGCCTACCGGTCTCGCAAACATCTATGGCGCCGGCGGGGACACGGTGCTGGTTCATCAATTGCCCCTCGAGGTCCAGTTCGTCGGCCGGGTGGCGTTCCTCCCGGATGCCAAACCACATCAAGCCCGTATGGAATTGCTCGGGCCTGACACGTCGTCATTGACGGTGACGACAGGGGAGTTTACGCACCAACCACACGCCGGGTTGCCGTCGGGCTGGGAGGCGCGCACATTTATCCCTATTACCTTTCGTATTACTCATCCGGTTGAGGGTCTGTGTACGCTGACGTTGACCGTTGATGATGTCAGCGAGTCGATCCAAGTCATCTTCCGTTTAGACCCCACCGTCCGCACTAATTAGCTGACGAGGCGCCTCTCGGGACGCATCTGGCGGCCAATCCTGCGATCCGCACGGGCGACGGTAGCCTGATGCCGAAGCGCGCGTAGCTGTGAAAGGAGGCGGTTATGTGGAAGTTGCCGTTGGTGGTCGGTGGGGCCGTCGGGTTCGTGCTTGGTTCCCGCGCCGGCCGAGGCCCTTATGAGCAGTTGGAGAACCGCGCCCGTCAACTCTTCGGCCGCCCCCAGGTCCAGCGGGTGACTGACCAGGTGCGTGAGTCAGCCAGGCACGTAACGGACCAGGTCGCAGAGTCGACCAGGCAAGTGGGTGACGCCGGGGCCGCGGCCGCGTCGCGGGCCGCCGAACGGGGAAGCGTAGCCACCGAAGAGGCCCTCAGCAGAATCTCGGACCGCACAACCGAGATAGTCGGCAAGGTCGCAGAGGGCGGCCCCCCGATCAGGGACTACGACGAAATGACGGCGCCCGAGATCACTGCCAAGCTCGGATCGCTTTCACAGGCCGACCTGGCCAAAGTCGACGCCTATGAGCGCAAAAACGCCAACCGTTCCACCATCATCGACCGCGTAGCCTCGTTGCGCGGGGAAGAGCCGTGGCCCGGTTTTGACGACCAAACCGTCGTCGAGATCCGGAAGGCCCTCGCCGCCGGTGACGAGGCCCTTGCCCGCAAGGTGCAAGACTACGAACGCCGCCACAAGGACCGTCAAGGCGTGCTCGACGCAACCGACAAGGCCAGCTTGTAGTCGATTTATCTTCGTGCCTGGGGACGGCGCCGCACTGGCCACCGTCTTCGGGCAGGGCCGGCCGGCGAGGTCTCGCCGTGCGACGGCCGGCGCCTCGAACTGCGGGGGCTCGGCCTTCGACGTCGCCTCGAGCCTCACTAAAGGCCCGCCGGCTTGCGAGCCGTGCATCGACCAGTGGCTAACGTGGTAGATCCAGGACGAAGTTGTGGCGCCGCAACCAGAAACAACATCTTGGTCCGCACGCACAACCGGTCATTGCGCGTTTCTACCCGGCGGGCACAGCCAAGGCCCACGACCTCCGCGCGGCCCTAAGATACCTACCCGGCATGCGGCGCAGGAAGCAGGTGAAACGTACGCTTCGTTACGCGACGCTGGTGCTCGTACTCGTTGTCGTGCTCTTCCCGATCTCCTGGATGGTCCTTGACACGTTCCAACCACCCGGCGACTCACTCAAGTGGCCTCCCCCGTTTTTCTTTACCGGCGTCAATTTTGGCATCTTCGTCTCCATCTTCAAGTACGCGCCGCTGGCGACGTGGTTGCTGCACTCGATCGAGGTTTCGGCCGTGACTGTGGCGGTAACTGCGGTCCTTGTTGTACCCGGTGCCTTCGTGTTGTCGCAATTACGCTGGCGGGGCCGGACTGCCTTTGGTTGGTTGCTGCTCTTCACCCAGCTCCTCCCCGGCGCGTTGATCATCGTCCCGAGCTTGAGTGGTACCGAACTTTGAACTGGACCAACAACTTGCTCGCCCTCGGCCTGCTCTTCGCCGCTTTCACGGCACCACTCGGCTGCTGGATACTCAAAACTGCATTTGACAACGTCCCGACTGAACTTGTCCAGGCATGCTTCATCGAAGGCGGTACCCCGTTGGGGACACTCAGGTGGGTGCTCCTGCCGTTATCGCGTGGCGCCCTTGTGGCCTCGCTCGTTGTGGCCTTCCTCGCCGGCTGGAACGACTACCTTTTCGCGTCCGCCCTTATCACGAAAATCAACCTCTATACGTCTGGGCTCGGGATGGCCGAGTTCATCGGCGGCGCAGACCAGGCGGTTGCTGCCGGTCTTATCTTTTCCATTATCCCGGTGGGGCTTTACTTGTTCCTACAGCGCCATATTGCGCGAGGGTTTACGGCCGGAGTACTTAGGTAGGCTTACGCCTTCCGCACATTCGTCAAGGGCCTCCCGGAAAATAAACGATAAGCGTCGTGTTGCGTCACGCGGTGCTAGTTCTCCTGTCAGTTCCCACGATATGGAACGCCTCGGCGACATGGCTGCCCCCTGTCCAAGGGGAGGTGCGTCCCGAAAAAGTCCCCTCTGACAGGTATTACCGCTCACGTCGCGCCCTCGTGAAGGGTGGGGGCTAGGCTGGTCCAACACGCAGTCCAGCCATGGGCCAGCCAGTCCCCGCTTCGTGGGGTCCCGGCGCAACCTGGCCCGGCAGTGTACGCCCGTCATCGGTACTAGACCGGGCTAGCCAGCAGATGCGACCCAGCTGTCACCTGCACTGGTGGTACAGATGGCCGCCGGTGCCGCTCGGCGAGAGTTCTCGTCAGTGGCGGGTGTTAGCCTTCGAGCAAGTGTTCCACTCCCGTTGAGGGAGTTTCTCGCTAGCTCCGGGCTGGCCTATGTAGCTCAAGTCCACGCATAGGAGCTTGCCCATGTGCCAAACGCTGTCGGAGCTGAGGCAGGCGGCGGCCAGCCTGGCCCGGCGCTTCGACCCCGCTCTGGTCCCACCGGGCCAACTGGCCCAGGTGCTGCGGGACGCCGGCGCCATCGAGAAGATGATGGCCACGGTGGCTTGTTTGGCTGCAGCCCGGATGGCGGGGAGCGGGCCGGCGGCCACCGCCGGCCGGCAAGCGGCGCGGGACCTGGCCCAGGCCTCGGGCACGTCGCTGTTCGAGGCGGGAAGAGCGCTGCAGGCGGCCAAGCAGCTAGAGGCTCAGCCCGAGGTGGCGGCCGCCGCACTGGCCGGCCAGTTGTCCCGTCCCCAGCTGGGCCTGGTGGCGGGGGCGGTGGCGGTCAATTCGGGGGCCGCCCCGGAGTTGCTGGCCCTGGCTCAGGGCGGCTCGCTGGGGGAGCTGTGCGAAGGGGCCGCCCGGGCCCGGGCCGCCCACCAGGACCTCGAAGCCCGCCGCCAAGCCGTGTACCGGGCCCGGGGCCTGCGCCCCTACACCGACGCCTCGGGTACCAGCCACCTGCACGCCAAGGGCACACCGGAACAGGTCGCCCTGGTCATGGCCGCCATCGCCCCCTTCGCTGAGCGGGCGTTCGAGGCGGCCCGTAAAGACGGCCGGCGGGAGCGGCCCGAGGCCTACGCCTTCGACGGGCTGGTGGCCTTGGCCGGCGCCGGGGGCGCCCAGGCGCCCCGGGCCGAGGTCCTGTTCCGGGTGGACCACGAGGTCATGCTCCGGGGCTACCCCCTCGATGGCGAGGTGTGCGAGATCCCCGGGTTCGGGCCGGTCAGCACCCAGGCGGTAGCCGACGCCATCGGCTCTGGGGACCCCATCTTGAAAGCGGTGGTGACCAAAGGAAAAGACGTGGTGGGCGTCACCCACCTGGGCCGGCGCCCCAACGCCGCCCAGCAGAGCGCTCTTGACTGGCTGTTCCCGTCCTGTGCGGCCGAAGGGTGCGGGACGCGCGCCGCGCACCTCCAGTCCGACCACCGGGTCGATTGGTCCAAGACCCACGTCACGGTGCTGGACCTGCTCGACCGGCTGTGCAAGTTCCACCATTACCAGAAGACCTATCAGGGCTGGGCTTTGGTGGACGGACGAGGCAAGCGGGCGTTCGTCCCCCCGACGACCCCCGCCATCCTCGCCACGGCCCTGAAGCGACCGAAATGAATGGTCATCACAGCCTTCAGAGCGACCCGAACGCCACAACCTAGGCGAAAGGGCCTTGGCAGCTGCCCGGCGCCGGCATGTCTGCTCATATCAGCGCGCAAAAGGCCGCATGGCGCTCGCGGTAGCGACTTCGCATGAAGCAATTACCGTCGACCCACTCAACAAAGAAGACGTAACAATTTTAAAGGCGGCCTTTGGTGGTAGTCGTCCGTCCTCGGGGCCCCGGCCGAGCCCAACCGGTTCTACGCCAGCCAAAGCGGGAAACTCATCGCCCAACCGCGGCCGTAGGAGTGGTTCGCTCAGAGCAACGCCTTCAGAAGTTGTATTGGTACATAGCGGTCGTCCAGTACGAGAGGTCCGGTGCCGACACGAGCGATGACCAGTTCGAGCGAGGGGAAGACCCAGCAGCGGTTCCCACGAAAGCCCATCATGGCGAAGGCGTCCGACGGCGCCTGTGGCCACAACGTCCCCGTCGTGTTGACCCACATGCCATAGCCATAGTGCGGGTTGAATGGCTGCGACGGCACCGTCGCCGTTGCTATCCAATCCTTGCTGACGATCCGCCGGCCGTCCCAGAGGCCGTCCCGTAACAGCAGGTACCCGCATCGGGCCAGTTCACGGGCAGAAAGGACGAGACCGGAGAAGGCAAGGGGGTGCGGGCCCAGCAGTTCTCCCCCGCCAGAACGCGACCAGGAGACGGCCGGTACGCCTATCGGGGTGAACAACCGTTCGTCGAGATAGGTGTCGATCTCCTGCCCGGTGGCCTCGGCGAAGACCAGAGCCAGGTGAGCGTACCCGGGATCGGAGTACTCCCAATATGACCCCGGGTCGGCTATGAGGTGGCCAACATCGACGCCGTTGCGGCTTTTCGCTTTACCGACCACGTACTCAAATAGCCCGTCGCCGAGGCGCGTGGTGGCGCCGAACGCGCCATGGTCCTCGCCGGCGAACCCGGCTGTCATGGAAAGGACCTGCCCGACGGTGATCCCAGCCTTGCGCTCGTCCGTCAGGGGATGCCCGTCGGGTATGAAGTCGTAGACTTTCGCCTCCAACGTAAGCCGGTCCTTGCAGACGGGGTCGTCGAAGGCCATACCGAAGGCCAGGCTGGTGAACGATTTGGTCACGGAGGCGACGTCGAACCGAGCGATGCCGGAACCGCTGTACGAAGTCAGCTCAGCCCCCAGGACGCCATGGCGGATGACGCAGATAGCCCATGAGCTACCGCCGAAATTCCCCTCTTGAGCAATCGCCGCGAGGGCAAGCTTGTCCGGGTCAAGGCCAGCGAGGTCGCGGACCAGGTCCGGGGTCGTCGCGCACCGCCACCCACCCTCTGCATCGGGAAGGGGGTACAGGCCGAGTGGAGCGTCTTTAGCAGCGCTCACTGAGGGTCCCGAAAGCCGACCTTGTGCATGGTTATTTAGCAGTTATTGAGAGGAGTCCAACGATCCCGAACGGTACCAGAAAGCCTGCACCTCGCCTCGGGGTACGCGTATCCCGTCTTTCGCGATTCCCTCGATTGCCGGAACTATGGTGCCGCGCCAAAGAGACGCCGACGGGTGGACGAGCTGCCAGCTTGCTTCCAGGGCTTCCCGGGCCACAGGCACGTTGGCCAGCGAGTGGCCCTGGCCCGCTCGTACCCGGCTGCCGTCGACGGCCAACCGTCCTTTGTCGTTATTTCGTACGGCCAGGTCGCGTTGAGCACTGGTTTTGCCCACGATAGCCACCACATCCTCGACCTCGGACCAGCCGGCCTCGTCCATAGGTCCGGCTTCACCGGCGCCATGTCGCAACAACCACGACAAACGCTTGCTCAGCCTGACGGCCTCCGTGCCCAAATCGTGGCCTGAAGCCCTTGCAATGCGCGCAGCATAACTGGGCTACGTTGAGGTGGTCTAAGTCGAAGCATTCTGCTGCATTCTGCTGAGCTGCCCACTGGAGGAGCGCTGTGATTTTCATCACCGCAAAGTTCCGGGTCAAGCCGGATGACGCTGACCGCTGGCCCGAGATCATCAAGGAGTTCACCGAGGGAACGCGGTCTGAGCCAGGGTGTCTATGGTTCGATTGGGCGCGCGGCATCGATGACCCCAATGAGTACGTACTTGTGGAGGCGTTTCGTGACAACGAGGCGGCCGGCGCTCATGTAGGCTCAGCGCACTTCCGGGAGGCACAAAAGACCGTGCCGGCCCATCTCCTCGAAACTCCGCGCATTATAAATGTGACCGTTCCCCAGGATGACTGGTCACCACTCAATGAGATGGCCGTAAGCGAGACTAACTAGCCCTGTACCAGAAGGCCTTCCTCGACCTCCCCGCGGGATCTAGTCGTGACGGATACGGAGGAGGTCCGAGACAACGCCCAGGTGCTGCAGCTTGTCAGGGTTCACGATGCCTCGCACCGTTTGGACCAGACCGTCGATGACCTCGAGGGAAACAACGCTGACCACCCTGCCCTGGCTGTCGTGAGTGATGATGCCGGGGCCGCCGTTGACGAGGGCCGGCTCCAACGTGATGCCCCGCTTCTGCGCGCTTGTGAACACGTCGACCACGAACGTGGCCACCTTGTCCCGTCCAAAGAGGGGTACCGCAGTGCTGGTGGCCTGGCCGCCACCGTCTCCGTAGAAGGCCGCGTCCGCGGCCAGGAGGTCGACGAGTTGGTCCAGGTCGCCGTTCTGGGCCGCAGCCAGGAACGACCGGACCAAGGCCTCGCTTTGCTGGCGCGATGCCTCGTACCGGGTTTGCTGGCTACCAATGCGCTGGCGGGCGCGGGCGAAGATCTGGCGGCAGTTGGTCTCGCTCTTGTCGACGATCTTGGCGATGTCCTCGTAGGGGTAATCGAACACCTCGCGGAGCAAGAACACCGCCCGTTCGACCGGCGACAGGCTCTCCAGCAGCAAGAGGAAAGCCATAGAGAGCGAGTCGGACAGCTCAGTCATTTGCTCGGGACTGTCGTGCAGGTCCGAAACGACCGGCTCCGGTAACCAGGTGCCGACATACGACTCCCGGCGGACGCGGGCCGAACCCAGGTAGTTGATGGCTAGCCGGGTCGTGGTCGCCGTCAAGTACGCCTTGGGTGATTCGACCACGACCCCGCTCTGCCGGGCGCGCCCCATCCGGAAGAACGCCTCTTGGACCAGGTCCTCGGCCTCGGCCACGCTGCCGGTCATCCGGTAGGCGATCGAGAACAGGAGCGGCCGAAGGTTGGTTTCGTCGTTCAGCGGGGGCGCATCCATCGCTCACGATCCTCCCCTGGTCTCCGTGTTCCCCGAGGAACCGCCCCAAAGGTCCAACTGCCGGTAAGCACCCACCCACTGGTCGCGGTACATGGCCCGCACAGGCTCCGGGAGGAGCCCGAGTATGTGATCGGTCTTGTCCTCGTCCAGGCCATCCAGCATCCACGGGAACACGCGAGGTACTTGGGGGCCAATCCGCTTGGCGTGCTCTTGGCCGAAATCCTGCCACAGCTGATCATTCACCGTCGCGTCGATGAGCGGCAGGCCCTCGCCCTCTTCGTGGCGCAAATGGGCGTGGAGCGTGCTGGCCAAGGCATCGGTCAGGTCGCCCAGCCGCTCGGGCGGGCTGGCCGGGTTGGCGAGGGTGGCGTCTATGGCATTGAGCAGCGGGTCGATGGCGGCGTGCTCGGCTTCCATGGCCGCCAGGAGGGCGAGGTCGTCGGGGCTGTCGGCCAGGGTCTTCTCCATCGCCGGCCAGAGCACGTCGTCCTCGCAGCCGTGGTGCACATCGCAGGTTGGACTTGAACATCTGCCAGCCCGCAGCCGTCGCCAATACCCGGCGGGGGTCGTCGGTCCTGGAGGCGGCCACCCGGGCGATGTGCCCGAGCTCACGGCGGAGGGCGTCGTGGAAGGCGAGCATCATCGCCATATCGTGCTTGTACTCCTTGGTGCTGCTCATCGTTTGGTTGCTCCTTTCGGTGAGTGGTCTGATCGCGTCGGGGTTGTAACGGTGGTCAATTGCCAGCACGCGCTTGGACGAGGTCAAATGCGGGCTGGGGCTCGACAACTGCG
This sequence comes from uncultured Acidimicrobiaceae bacterium, assembly GCA_963749305.1. Classification (GTDB taxonomy): domain Bacteria; phylum Actinomycetota; class Acidimicrobiia; order Acidimicrobiales; family Palsa-688; genus Fen-671. The sequence goes on along the minus strand of CAVVMN010000001.1, from coordinate 394,150 downwards.
GGGCTTTGACCGCTTTCCATAGAGGACCGGAGGCCCTCGCTTTCTGTGACCGGAGCCCGGGTCTTTTTTGGCCGGGCGGGGAAGAACAGGGCCACCAGCGCCCCGGCGACCAGCACCCCGGCGCACACGGCCAGAGCCCGGTCGTAACCGCTGGTCAAGGCGGCGGCCACCGCGTAATGCGCGGATGAGTGAGGGTGGACAGTGGCGGCGACAGCTGCGGTGACGGCCAGCCCGATGGCGCCGCCCATCTGGCGGGTGGTGTTGAGGAGGCCGGATGCGAGGCCAGCCTGGTGCGCCGGGATCCCGGTCGTAGCGCCCAGGGTCATGGGGACAAATGACAGGCCGAACCCGGTCCCGGCCAGGAGTTCAGGCCAGAACAAGCTCGACCAAAAGCCGTCGCCGGGCGCCAACTGCGCCATCCAGGCCAAGCCGGTGGCGGCCAACAAGAGCCCTAACACCAGTTGGCGGCGGGCTCCGAGGCGGGCCACAAAGCGGGCCGCCAACAGCGCGGCGCCGAGTGTAGCCAGCGCCATCGGCAGGAAGGCCAACCCGGCCCGAAGCGGGGTGTAGCCGTTTATCTGTTGCAGGTACAGGGACAGGAAAAAGAACGAGCTGAAGATCGACGCGCCCACCGTGAGCGCCACTCCGTTGGCGGCGTTGAGCGACCGGCGTCGGAACACCCCGAGAGGCACGAGCGGGTGCTCAGCCAGCCGGGCTTCGATCAGGACGAACACCCCGAGCAAGAAGAGGCCGATGGCCAGGACAGAAACAGTTCGGGTCGAGCCCCATGGGTGCGTGTTCGTGCTCACGATCCCATAGACGAGCATTGTCATCGCCGCCGTCAGCGTCACCGCGCCAGGGAGGTCGAGACGACGAGAGACGGCGACGGCCCGGGACTCGGACAGCGTCCATACCGCTCCGGCGAGCAGGGCAAGGCCAACCGGGACGTTGACGAACAGCACCCAGCGCCAATCGAGCAGCTCGGTCAATAGCCCGCCGGCGAGCACCCCTACAGCCGCGCCGCTCGCGGCCGTGGCGGACCACGCCCCGAGTGCCCGGCGCCGCTCCGACGGGCCAGGGAACGTGGTGGTCAGCAGGCTCAAAGTTGCCGGTGCGAGGACGGCCCCCGCCGCACCTTGAAGGGCTCGGGCCGTAATGAGCCACGCCCCGTTTTGCGCCAGCCCTCCGAGCAGGCTGAAGAAGGTGAACAGCCCGATGCCGAGGAGGAAAACCCGGCGCCGGCCGAACAGGTCGGCTGCTCGTCCGCCCAGCATGAGCAGGCCGGCGAAGGTAAGGGTGTAAGCGTTGACGACCCACTGCAGCCCACCTGTCGAGAGGTCGAGGCCGGTCTTCATACGTGGTAGCGCCACATTGACGATTGAGATGTCCAGGACCACCATGAACTGAGCCAGGCAGCACACGGCCAGGGGAGCCCACGCCGGCACGGACCGCGAGGTCCGCCCGCTACGCCCGCTGCGACCTGGGGCCAAAGGCACGACATTGGAAGCCGAGCCGTCAGCGGACCGTTGCCCCTGGAACGGTTGTCCCTGGGACCGCTGCCCCTGGGACTGCCGTCCTTGGGACTGTTGCCCTCGGCCAGGCGCCCGCTCGCTTCGGTCCTGGTTATGCGTGATCGTTGATTTGAGCGTCAACATTTTGTCCCTCGTTCCTCGTGGTTATGTGAGGGGACTTCAGGCCCGGTGCCGTATATCTCCGTATGTCTTGGTCGTTAAAGACAAAACCGCCGGTCTTTCTGTGACACGGCCCTCTTGTGACACGGCCCTGCTTGTGACACGGTCACGGAGCCGGGCGCGAGACTTGGCCTATGCCCGCCAGCGGCTCTGTTGACCAGGTCGAGGTGCCAGCGGCCGTGCTCGAGGTGTCCGCCGGCCGTACCCTGCGTCCCGTCTGGCAAAACGAGGTCGGTGGCCTCACGTTCAAGATGACCGGGGACGGCGCCACCGTGTTCGTGAAGTGGCAGCCGGCCGGGACGAGCGTCGACCTCGGAGCCGAGGCCGTACGGATGGAGTGGGCCCGCCTGTTCACGCCCGTCCCGAAAGTCATCGACTGCGGGGAGGACGGGAACGGTGCGTGGTTGGTCACCACCGAGGTACCGGGGCAGTCCGCAGTTGCGGCCCGGTGGCGGGCGGATCCGGCGTCAGCGGTGCGAGCGATCGGCGAGGGGTTGCGCTCGTTCCATAGTTCGCTCCCGGTCGAAGGCTGCCGGTTCACCTGGTCGGCTGAGGAGCGGGTAGCGGATGCCCGCCACCGGGCCGCGATGGGGCTTGTGTCCCCCGACCACTGGCACCCTGATCACAGCGGTCTTACTGTCGACCAGGCCCTCGACCTTCTGGCCAGCCCGCCTCCCGTCGACGAGCTGGTGGTCTGTCATGGCGACGCCTGTGCGCCCAACACGATCTTGTCCGACGCTGGTCAATGGTCCGGCCACGTGGACCTCGGGGCCATGGGCACCGCCGACCGCTGGGCCGACCTGGCTATAACCACCTGGAGCGCCGGGTGGAACTACGGCCCGGGCTGGGAGGGCCAATTGCTGGCCGCGTACGGGGTCAGTGACGACCCCGACCGTACCCGTTACTACCGGCTCCTCTGGGACCTCGGCCCTGAGCATCGGATGACGAAATAGTTGTAACCTTCCGCAAATCCGGCTTATCCGTTTGGGAAGTGTGATTTAGAAATGGTGGACGAGGTTCGCTTTCGCCCCGACCTCTATGGCGGCACGGCGGGTTATTACGACCGCTACCGACCCCGCTACCCGGCGGGGTTAATGCGCCGGTTGGTGGACGAAGCGAGAGTTACCGGCGGTGGTCGTCTGCTGGACCTGGCGTGCGGGACCGGTCAGGTGGCGTTAGGGCTGGCGTCCTATTTCGAGGAAGTCTGGGCCGTCGACCAGGAGGCCGACATGGTCCGCGTCGGACGGTCCGCCGCGGCGCGTATAGGTGCAACCAATATCCGCTGGCTCAACCGGCCGGTCGAGGCACTGACTGCTCCGCTGGGGTCGTTCGAGCTGGTCACGGTGGGCAACGCCTTTCATCGCTTGCCCAGGCAGTTGATGGCGGCCAAGGCATACAGGTGGTTGAGCCCTCATGGATGTTTCGCCCTGTTGTGGGGCGGTTCACCCTGGCAGGAAGACGCCGAGTGGCAACAGGTGGTGTCGGCCGCCCGCGATTCATGGGTGGCTGAGTCCGGGGCCAGCGACAGGATCCCGCCTGGATGGGAGGAAGCCCGGATGTCGAAACCGGACCTCGATGTCTTACGCGAGGCGGGCTTTGAGATCCTGGGCCGCTTCAGCGAACCCGTAACTCTCGAGTGGAGCTTCGAAAGCGTGGTCGGGTATGTCTACTCCACGTCGATCTTGCCCCGCGCTGTGCTCGGGGACCAGGCCGCAAATTTCGAGGCCGACCTTCACCAGCGCCTGGTCGAGGTCGCCGGTGACGGCCCGTATGTCCAACAGACGGAGTTCGCCTGCGACCTCGGGCGCCGGCCATAACCCGCGTAACTTGCTGGCGGCCCTAACTTGCTAGAGAGTCAGCACTACCTTGCCGTGTAAGCCGCCGCCGGCCAGCAGTTCATAACCGCGGCGGAAGTCCTTCCAGGGCAGAGTTTCCGCTATTCGCACGGTAAGTTCGCCTCCAGCGGCGCGCCTGGCCAAGTCTCCGAGGGACTCCGGGTCGGGCTGCACTTGAACGGCTTCAGGTGCGACCTCTCGGGCTGGCTCCGGCACCGCCTCCGGGACCGTGGTCAGGAAGCGGCCACCCGGACGAACGACCTCCAGCGCCGACGCGCCCAGACCGAGGGTGTCCAGGCAGGCATCGGCGCCGCTTGGGTGCAGGCCCCGCACGAGGTCAGCCATGTCAGGCCCGGTGCTGACCACCTCGTCGCTCCCAAGCCGGCGAGCCTCTTCGGCCTCGCTACCGCGTACCGCGGCTATAACCCTGGCGCCCTCGGCTCGAGCCAGCTGGACGGCGAAGCCCCCAACCATACCGGCCGCTCCGGTCACCACCACTACATCACCGTTGGACAGCCTTGCCCCTTCGACCAGAAGACGCGCCGCCAAGGCACAGACGGGCAGCGCGCTCGGCTTCTGCCCATCCCAGCTGGTCGGGTAGTTCGGCCAGCACTTGTGAGGGGACCACGATCCGCTCCGCCAGCGACCCGACACCCATCCAGGGCTGGGCGACAAAACCCAGGGCCCGGCGCCCGTCGTCGGTCTCCCCGGCGAAATCCCAGCCCTGGACCTGAGGGAACACGGTTGAGCCGCCCATGGCGACGAAATAGCCTTCGGTGGCCCGAAGGTCCCATGGCCCCAAAGCGACGGCCCGGACACTGACCGCCGATTGACCCGGCCCCACGACTGGCTCGGTCAAGTTAGCGAACCCGAGGGCGTCCGGGCCCCCGAACGAAGTCAAGGTGAGCGCCTGCACAGGGCCATCTTGGCACTGCGGCCGGTCATACCCGCAGCCGCATTGCTCACGCTGACTGGCCCACCGACTGGGCCGCCGGTCCCGTGAGAGGATGGCCCCATGGAACTGCTGGTGGTACCGGTCGAAAACCCGGGCGAGCTGAACCTTGTCCTTGGGCAGAGCCACTTCATCAAGACAGTGGAGGACCTCCACGAAGTATTGGTGGGTTCGTCACCCGGGACCCGTTTCGGGTTGGCTTTCTGCGAGTCGTCCGGGCCGCGACTCGTGCGTCATTCCGGTAACGATGACGACCTCGAACAGCTGGCGATAAGGAACGCCTTAGCCATCGGCGCCGGTCACTCTTTTATCGTGTTCCTACGGGACGCGTTCCCGGTCAACGTGCTCAACGCCATCAAGCAGGTGCCGGAGGTCTGCCATATTTACTGCGCCACGGCCAACCCCTTGTCGGTGGTCGTGGGAGAGACCGAGGCGGGGCGGGGCATCCTCGGGGTGATCGACGGGGGCCCGCCCGCAGGCGTGGAGAGCGACGACGATATCACCGACCGCAAAAAGCTCTTACGGACGCTTGGTTACAAGCTTTAGGGGTCTTTGGGGCCATCCGGCTCCGGATTTCAGTGAAGGACCCGGGTTTCATTGAAGCCGCCCGGGGCCCGGTTTCGGCGCAATCCTTCGGAGCTACCCGCCCGTAGGTACCAACAGGCCAGGTCGCGAGGGTATCGTGGTCTGCACGGGAGACCGGAGGAACATCATGTGGGCTCGCGGGATTATCGGGTTAGCGTTGTGCGTGCTCGGTGGTGTGTGGATCTTCCAGGGCACTGGTGTCATGCACGGTTCGTCCATGACGGGTCATAGCCAGTACGCGGTGCTCGGGGCGGTAGCCCTCGTGCTCGGGCTCAGCTTGCTGGCCTGGGCGGTGAAAATCAGGCGCCGGCCGGTGAAGAGCCCCAGCTGATGGCGCCTGACGAGGGCGCCCCGATAGCGCCCGAGGAGGGCCCTCCGACGAGCCTCGGACGGCCGGGCCGGGCCAAGCCGAAGCCGTACCAGGGGTCGCCGCGCGCCGACCAGAAGCCCGCAGGCCGTTCGACGTCCGGACGGCCGCCGGAACATTCGTCTGGGGACGGGGACAAACCCATTGGCCGGCGGGCGGTGCTGGCCATCCTCGGGGTCGGGGCGCTCGGCATCGCCTTCGGCGAACGGGTGCAGAACGGCATCACATCCGTCCTGACCCCGCTGCGCAGCAGCGGGCTGGCGAACCTCGTGCCCGGCGGGGGTGGTTTCGTGCTCTACACGGTGACCGGTGGTTACCCGGCCGCACCACCCGACTACCACCTGACGGTCGACGGGATGGTCGACCATCCTCTCAGCCTGGGGGTCGCCGACCTCGAGGCCCTCCCCGCCACCCGCCTTGACCACAACTTCCAGTGCGTGACGGGTTGGCAAGTCCCCAACGTGCATTGGGTCGGGGTACGACTTACTGACCTGGCCAAACACGCCGGCGCCAGTGCGAAAGCGTCAGCGTTTTGGTTCACCTCGTTCGATGGCGTCTACACCGAGAGCCTCAGTATGGAGCAGGCTGAACAAAGCGGGGCCATAGTGGCTTACTCCATGCTGGATGCCCCCGTCACCAGGGACCATGGCGGTCCCGTCCGCCTCTATGTCCCGGGCATGTTCGGTTACAAGTCGATCAAGTGGCTCTCGCGCATCACGCTGACCGACCAGCTTCAACTGGGCTACTGGGAGCTGAACGGGTACCCCGTGAACGCCTGGATCGCCGGCCACCCGCCTTCTTCGTTCAGCCATCCCGAACAGATCCGGAAAGGGCTATGACGGCCCAGGGCGCGGACAGCGGTGGGGGCGGCGGGTTGCTGGCCCGCTTTGACAAGGTGGAGCGAGCCGTCCACTGGACCAATGCGTTCCTTTTCGCCGTGCTCGTCCTCACGGGCGCCGCGCTGTACCTGACGCCGCTGATTGCCTTCGTCGGACGGCGCGAACTCGTCGAGCGCATCCATCTATACGCCGGTATCGCGCTGCCTATCCCGCTCATCCTCGCCCTGTCCGGTCGCTGGGGCCAGGCTCTGCGACGCGATATACGGCGCTTTAACCGCTGGAGCAACGCCGACCGGCGCTGGCTGCGAGTCATGTTCCAGGAACAACCGCGACGGCGCCTTAGCCGGGCCCAGCTGCGCACCGGGAAGTTCAACGCCGGCCAGAAGCTCAATGCTGCCTTCACGGCCGGAGGCGGTCTCGTCATGCTGGCCAGTGGCCTATTACTGCGCTGGTACCGGCCTTTCCCGCTCTCCTGGCGAGCGGGGGCGACCTTCGTCCACAACTGGCTGGCGCTGCTGTTCGTGGTCGTCATAACGGGCCACGTGGTGATGGCCCTGGCCGACCGGGATGCCCTGAAAGCGATGCTGTTCGGCCGGATCAGCCGAGCCTGGGCGAAACGTCACGCCCCGGCCTGGCTGGACGAGCTCGACAGCGAGGGCGGGCGGGCTCAACCTCTCGTGCCGGCTACCGGTGGGGGCGAAGAGGTCGGGGACGAGGCCCGGGTCTGATAGCCCCTCGGCCGCTTGGATTTGCGGGCGTTACGGGGCGGACGGAGAAGCCACAGGCGCTCCCGGCACCGGGACTATCGGTGGCCCGGTAACGGGCCAGCCGGCGGGCGTCCACAGCAGCGGGCGCACCTGGGCCCACGGGTTGCCGGCGTCCCAGGCGTCGTAGTAGTGGTAGTCGATGAGGTCCTCACGGCTGCTGACATAGACCGACGGCGAGCCCGGCCCGATCATGCCCTCGTCACTGCCGAGCAGTTCCATGCCCCCACCTTGGGTCATCGGCGTCCCGTTGGGGTCGACGTAGGGCCCGGTTATCTGCGAGGACCGTCCGACGATGACCTCATAAGTGCTACCGATCCCTTTGCAGCAGACGCCGCTGGAGACGAACAGGTAGTAATAGCGGCCGTGCGCCACAACGTAAGCGCCTTCCTCCGGGTCGGGAGCAGGTGCCTCGGCCAGAGAAAATAATTTGGGCGTCGATACAGGCATTCCCGTGGCCGGGCTCAATTGAAGCATTTTTATCCCGCTCCAAAACGAGCCGAACACAAGCCATTTTGCCCCGCTGGCGCCGGAAACGAGGGCGGGGTCGATGGCATTGAAGTTGTCTGCCGTGGTTGACGAAAATACCGCTCCCTTGTCAGCCCAGTGGTAATGGGGGCTGGCCGGGTCAAGCGTCGGGCTGGTGGCCAGCGCGATCACGGAATTGTTGGACCCGAACGAGGACGCGGCGTAATAGAGGTGGTAAGTGCCCGAGAAGTAGGAGACGTCGGGCGACCAGAGGTTCGGGACCGCCCCTCCCAGTTTCGGCCCTATCCAGGACGGCATGTTCTGGAACACTGAACCGATCAGCCGCCAGCTCGTGAGGTTCGTGGACTCCCTGATCTGGATGTTCCCGCCATCGACCACGCCCTGGGGGTCACCGGTAGAGAACAGGTACCAGGTGTGGCCTTCTTTCGTCATACTCGGGTCGTGGACGAACACATAGCTGGGTACGGGGACTGTCTTGGCCGGTGCCGGGGATGCTCCGGCGGCTGAGTTGGCACCGGCGGGCACGATCAACGCCATACCGAGCAGGCCGGCCGCCATCGCACTCAGCCGCCACCGATTGTGAACGCTCATATCCCCCCTTTCATGCTAGACCGGCTACGACTTCGCCTGGATGGCGTGGGCCTCAGGTAGGACTGAGCACACCGCATCCAGCGACGCCACATCCCACGGCCCCCGTGGCGCGACGATTACGTGCTCGATCCCGAGCTCGCCCAGTTCGGCCAGGTGCTCCAACCAACCGTGAAGGCCGGCGTCAACGTCGTCCCCGAGGTCGAGGAAACTGGCCACCGTTTTTTCGATCTCCCCGTAGTCACGGCTCACGTCGTCACAGCGGCGGCGGAGCGTTTCCAGCTTGTGGGCCAGGTTGTCGCGAAAGGCGGTCCCCGGAAGGTCGAAGAGGTTGCAGGCGTCGGCATAGCGGGCCACGAGGCGAAGGGTCTTCTGCTCGCCGCTGCCGCCAATGAGGATCGGGGGGTGCGGCCGCTGGACGGAATTGGGCGCATTGAGCGGCCGTTCCAGCTGGTAGTGCCGCCCTATGAAGGGGGCTTCGTCGCCCCGCCACATCTGATGTGCGATCTGGAGGACCTCTTCGAGCCGCTCGAAGCGCTCCGCCAGCGAGGGGTACGGGATGCCCAGGCCGGAAGCCTCGAAATCCCTCGTCGACAAGCCTGGAGGTGGGACGTTCCAGGGCGCCCCCGCCCCCACCCCGAGGGTTACCCGGCCGCCGGTCAAGACGTCGAGGGAGGTTACCGCCTTTATCAAGACACCCGGGTGACGGTACGACACCGATGTCACGGCCACGCCCAGGCGGGCCTGCTGGGTTAGCCCGGCGATGTACGCCAGCGTGGCGTACGCCTCCAGCATGGGGGCCTCCGGAGGTTGGCCGCTCATGCGGATCTGAAAGAAGTGGTCCATCGTCCACACGCTGTCGACCCCGGCCTCATCCGCAGATCGGGCGATTTGTCTCACCCGCGCTCCGATGTCTGGCGTGGCCCCGGCCACGAGAAGTTCGTGATTGATATGCCAATTTTCATGGTGGCTCTCCATCGTTAGCTAGGCAACGGTCATAACCTTAGCCGGATAACTTTAGCCGCACAATGATCTATCGACGTTTGCCGTCGCGTCACCCGGTCCTTGTGCCGGTCTTCTTCATTGGGCGTACTCTGTCCGTACCGTGGCCAAAAAAACCGGAGATGATTTCCAGTCCGTATTTTGGGAGACCAAGCACGCTTTGGCCGTGGCCTCGATGGCGGCCTTCTCTGGGCACGGGGTCTACGAAGGCCAGCAGTACATCCTCCGCTGCCTTTGGGAAGAGGACGGGCTGGCACCCGGTGAAGTGGCCAGAAGACTTGGGCTTTCCACCCCTACGGTCACCCGGGCCGGGACGCGGATGGAGGCCGCCGGCTTGGTGCAGCGCCAACCCCATCCCACCGACCGTCGCCTGGTCCGCCTCGTGCTAACCGACAAGGGCCGGGACCTCGAGAGCGTGATCGGGCGGGAGATGGACCAGCTCAACGAGCGAGCGCTGGCATCGTTGTCCGTGGGCGAGCGCACCGCCCTGGTCAACTCATTGAAGAAGATCCGCAACAACCTGTCGGAGCCCCGGACTGCTCCGTAGTCACCAGTTATGCATCGGTCCGGCCAAGCGTCGGCTGGCGGAAGAGCGGTGATAGGAGCAGCCAGATCGGCGTAAGAGCTTCGCCTATTACCGCCACCCATATGGCGTTGCGGTCACCCAGCCAAGACCCGAGCACGCCGCCGAGCAGCCCCCCAAGGGGCAGGGTCCCCCAGACCAGGAAACGCATGGTGGCGTTCATACGGCCGAGGAGGTGAGGTGGGCACAAAAGCTGACGGAACGAGGCCTGGTTCACGTTGTACACCACGATCCCGAAGCTGGTCATGAACAGGCCGGCGGCGTAGAAGGCCAGGCCCGGTCCCGGCGACGTCAGTGGGACCAGGACGGCGCAAGGGGCGGTGAACGTGAGGGAGACCCAGATGACCCTGGTTGGCCCGAGCCACCGCCGTAGCCACGTGGCACTGAACGCGCCGATGACACCTCCTACGGCGGCGGTGGACGTGACGACCCCGATGGTGGCCGCGCTCAAGCCAACCTGGCGGACGAGGAAAACGACGCTTATGGCCGAGAAGGTGGCCCCGAACAGGTTCCCCGTCGCCGTGGCGCCGGCGATCATGCGTAACACCGGATGGGCCACCACGAAACGAAGGCCCTCGGCTATCTCCGCCTTGAGGTTTGGCGTCGGGTTGGGGACGGGCGCCGGCTCGTCGTCACGTATCCCGATCAGGGAGGCCACCGACACGACGAAACTGGCGGCATCGGCCAGGAAGGCGATAGGCGCGGACAGCAGGCTAATGAGCAAACCGCCGACGGTAGGGCCGCTGACCTGGGCCGCTGACTGGCTGACCTCCAGTTTGGCGTTCGACTCGACCAGGTGCTCCCGCCCAACCAGACCGGGGAGGTACGACATATAGGCCACGTCGAAAAACACTGTGCCCACGCCCTGGGCCACGGCGACGACGTAGAGCTGGGCCAGGGTGAGCAACCCCAGGGCGTACGCCAGAGGCACCGATGCCAGCACAATCGCTCGCAGGACGTCTGCCGAGACCATTATCGGGCGCCGCCGTATCCGGTCGACCCAAACGCCCGTGGGCAGGCCGATGGCCAGGAACGGCGCGTATTCCGCCGTCGTGAGCAGGCCCACTGCAAGAGTGGAGGCGTGCAACAAGCTGACGGCGGTAAAGGGGAGCGCCAGCACCGTTATCTGGCTCCCGAAGACGCTCACCGTCTGGCCGAACCAGAGCCGCCGGAACCCCCGGTGGCCCAGCAAGCGTCCGCTGCGTGCGTGCCGGCCGTCCCGACTCTCTGGGCCTGAGCTGTCTGGGCCCGGGCCGTCTGGGCCTGAGCTGTCTGGCCCTGAGCCGTCTGGGCCTGAGCCGTCATGGCCAGGGCCGTCCGACGCCGCATCTTCGGTTGCGCCGCGGCCGGCGGGGGACTGGGCTCGGTCCACTGGTTGAGTATTACTGACTAGTTGGGAGTTGTCAACTGGTTATGCTAGATGAGTGGCCAAACGCGAGGGACTGGCATCGATGGGGCCGGAATTGACGGCGCCCGAATTGACGGGGCTCGAAGTGACAGGGCCCGGCCCGTCCAATGGCCTTGAGCCCGGGCGGCCGCCCACGCTCCAGGAAGCCCGGGCTTTGGCCCACCCGCTGCGCTTACGCATCCTGCGGCTCTGCCTCGACGAAGCCCAGACCAATAAGGAGCTGGCCGCCGCTCTGGGCGAACGCCCGGCGACGGTGCTCCATCACGTCCGTACTCTCCTGGCCACCGGTTTCCTGAGGGAGGAGCCCTGGCGGCGGGGGCCACGAGGGTCGACCGAAAAGCCCTACCGTGCCACCGGTAAGTCCGCTCAGCTGGACCACGGCCTGTCGAGCGGCGGCAGTCTGAAGGCGGTGTTCGAAGCCGTCGCCGCCGAGATCGACGAGGCCGGCCCCGACGCCGTGATCGAGGGCGTCAGGATGCCGATGCGGCTCGGGCCGAGACAACTGGACGAACTCCTTGGCCAGTTGCGGGTGCTCATCGACAGCTTCCCGGGACCGGAGGAGTACATGAGCGCTCAAGACCCCGAGGGTGACCCCTATGCCCTCCTGATGGTCCTCCATCGGCGCCGGGTGCCGCCCGGCGACAAAGAAAGGGAAACGCCGGACCGTCCCGGCCGTGAGCCCAACGGGACCGAGTGACCTGGGGTTGGTGTGGCGAGGGTTCCCCGGCCGAGGCGGGAACCGCCCTCCCCAGGTCGCAGTTATAGGGGCATGATGAAGTTCACGAACACATGTACGGCGGTGCTGGCCGGTGCCATCACTTTTCTTGGCCTGGCGCAAGTAGCCGCCGCCGCCCCGGTGCCGGCAAATTTCGAGGCCGGTTCTGTCAGTTTCGTCTCTGGCTCCCGCGGCTTTCTGCTCGGCACCTCGCCCTGCGGCCACGCGCCGTGCACCGCCGTTTTGGCCACATCGGACGGTGGCCAGGCATGGGCACCGGTGGCGGCACCGGGCGCCTCGTTTGCCTCCACGGGCTGGCGCCGCGGCGCGTCCGTCAGCCAGGTTGTATTTGCCGGCCCCTCGGATGGCTGGGCGTACGGCAATTCGCTTTGGGCTACGTACGACGGCGCCCACACATGGCAAAAGGTGGACCTCGGTGGCCCCGTACTTTCGCTGAACAGTTCCGGCCACTTTGCTTATGCATTAGTGGGGAGCTGTTCGCCCGGAGCCCCTAATTGCCAGGGCCCGGCATTGCGGTTGGAACGGTCAGTCGTAGGGTCTCAGAAGTGGGCACCTGTCCCGGGTATTTCTGGCTACGGGACGTCGGCGATAATTGCCGTAAATGGCGCCAATGCCTGGGTATCGATGGCGCCCCGGGACCACGGGGCGGCCATGATCTGGACGACGGCTGACGGCGGGGCCAAATGGCACAGCTTGCCGGACTCGTGTTACCAGCCGGCGCAGGCGACGGACCTGGCTGGCCTGGCGTCGCCCGGTGGCCGCGTTGTTTTCGAGCTGTGCGCGGGGAACCCCGGGGCCGGGCAAGAGGGCAAATCGCTCAGGATTTCGAGCGACGGCGGGTCGACATCCCGCCTCGTCAGTTACCTGCCCCTGGGTGGGCTGGCGCAGGGAATTGCGGCGGCCGGCCACGACAATGTCTACGTGACGGCTGTATCAGGAGCGAGCGACGTTTACAGCTCGGATAATGGAGGCCGCACCTGGGATGCCCGCATTTTCGACGATGGCGGCGCCGGCCTCACGGACATTGGTTTTTCGACTCCGTCTTTCGGGGCTGCCATCGAAGGACAGCCCGCTGACGGGCCGGCGACCAACCGGTTGGTAGTAACTGATGATGGCGGGGCCACCTGGTCCGCCGTTAAGAGCTGACGGGGCTTCGTTTGGCCGAGAACCATTCGACCAATAAGTCACGAGCACTGTCGGCCAATACCCAGCGTTCTACCGGCAATTCGTGGTTGAGCCGAGGATCGGCACAAAGGTTGTACAGCGAACCGCAGGCGCCCGATTTGGGGTCGGGAGCACCGAGGACCAGCCGGCCCACGCGGGCCGCCACCAGGCCGCCGGCGCACATCGGGCAGGGCTCCAGGGTTACGTACATAGTGGCGCCAGTGAGCCGCCAGGTGCCAAGCGTCTGGGCCGCCTGACGGAGGGCCACTAGCTCGGCGTGGGCGGTGGGGTCTCCGGTAGCCTCCCGGGCATTGGCCCCCGTGCCCACGACTTCCCCCTGGACAGTAATTACGGCGCCTACGGGCACCTCGCCGGCCTCACCGGCTGAGCGGGCCAACTCGAGGGCCATGCGCATAAAGATCTCGTCTTCAGGCGGGTTGGTAGAGCTCACTGGTCGCCTGGCCTCCCACCCGAAAGTAGGCCCATTACGGTGTCATGGACCAGGCCGTTGCTCGAAATGGCGCTGCCCCCATCGAGGCGGGCCGCTCCAGAGAAATCCGTGAACTTTCCTCCCGCTTCTTCGACGATGACCTGGAGCGCGGCCACGTCCCAAAGGGAAACCACAGGGTCAAGCCCGGCCTCGCAGGCTCCCTCGGCGACGAGCATATGGGACCAGAAATCGCCAAAGCCCCGGTCGCGTTTTATTTCGGCTATCAATTGCAAAAAGCCTGTTTTGTTGCGGAAATCGGCCACGCTCCCCGACGAAACGGTGGCGTCGGCCAACCGCGTAATTCTGGAAACCCTTATCCGCTCCCCGGAATTGCGGGCCCGGCCGGCGAAGGCGCCCTTCCCTCGCTCAGCCCACCACCGGCGCCCCAGCGCCGGCGCTGAAACCACACCAATCTTCATCGCCCCGTCGACCTCGAGCCCGATAAGCGTGGCCCACACCGGGACACCCCGGACAAAGTTGGCCGTGCCGTCAATAGGGTCGAGCACCCACCGGCGGGAACCGCCGCCGGCCTCGCCTGTTTCCTCGCCCATTTCCTCGCCCAACACGGAATCGGCCGGCCGCTCCTGCGCTAGCAGCTGGCGGATGGCCGCCTCAGCTCCCCGGTCGGCTTCGCTAACCGGAGTCTGGTCCGCCTTTATCTCAACGGCAAGGGCAGGGTGGCGGAAGGCTGGCAGTGTGACCCCGTCGGCCGTATCGGCGGCGAGCAGGGCCAGTTCAAGGTCGGTGCTCATCTCAGTGTGGTCTCCGGGGCTCGCCAGTATCGGGTGCCAGTATCGGGTGCCAGTGCCAGGCGCCAGTGTCAGGCGCCAGTGTCAGGCGCCGGCTGGCAGCGGGCTGGCCTGTTTGGGATCGGCTTCAAAGGGGTCGGGCTGCAGGGGTGGCCGAGCCGCCTGTTCGGCCAAGCGAGCCACCTCGGTTATGGGCAAGCCAAGCTCGGTAGCGGCGCGGGCGCAGTCTTCGTACTCGGCTTTCACCCGGTGGGGGCCGGCCTTGACCCGGACGGCCAGGCCCCCGACCACAACTTCCACTAGTTCTCTTTCCAGGGCTGACCTAATGACACTGTGTTCCCGGTAGCCGAGCGTGCCGGTCTCTTCAACGAGCACTTTGGCCAGGTCGGAAACGTTCGCCGGCTCGGCCAGGAACGAAACGACGTGGCCCGGCCGGCCCTTTTTGGCTACGACGGGGACAAGCCAGACATCGAGCGCGCCGGCGCTCATCAGGGCTTCGACAGTGTGGCCGAGCACCTCGCCGGTGACGTCATCGACGTTGGCCTCGACCACGACCAGCTCCCGGCGCCGGCCTGGGCCGTGCCGGGCTCCGGTTTCCATCTCGCCCACCACTACCTGGAGCACATTGGGGACGCCGTCGAGTTGGCGGCCGCCGGCCCCGTAACCGCTGGCCGTTGGCACCAACGGCGGCATCGGCCCGAAATAATCTGACAGCCCCGCCAGCAGCGCGGCACCCGTCGGGGTGGTCAGTTCCACCGATTGGCCGGAGCCGTAAACCGGTACGTCTTTCAGCAGCTGGACCACAGCGGGCGCGGGCACCGGCAGCACGCCATGCGAGGTGTTCACGGTGCCCGTCCCGAGGGCGACGGGACTCGAGCAGACCGAGCCGATGTCGAGCGACTCGAGCGCCAAGCACGTCCCCACCACGTCGACCAGGGCGTCAAGTCCACCCACCTCATGGAAGTGGACGTCCTCGGCCGGCACCCCGTGCACCCGGCCCTCGGCTGTGGCTAGCTGGGCGAAGACCGACTGCGCCCGCTGGCGAGCACGTTCAGGCAAGCGGTCAGCCTTGTCGAGAACGGCGCGGATAGTGGCCCACGTACGTTCGCCGCGGTCCGCCGCCGGGTCGACCTCGACTCGTAGCTCAGTGGCCGCCAGCCCGCTGCGCCAGGTTTTGGCCGTTTGGAGGCGCCAGCCCGTGACGGGGATCTCGTCAAGCCCCCCCATCACCATGTCGAGGTCTGCACCGGCGTCCAGCAAGCTGGCCAAAGCCATGTCGCCGGCGATGCCGGAGAAGCAGTGCCACCAGGCGACCCGGGTCATTTGCCTCTATTCACCTATGTGCGCCCACTGTTTCATGGTCCACCTCGGTGTCGCGCTGCCGAGCGGTCACGCCCTGCGGGTCTTTGCCTCGCGGTTGGCCGCCTTGTCTTTGCCCGAGAATACGGGCGACGGCCCAGGCCGCCCCGAAGCCGTTATCTATCCCGACGACGCACAAGCCCGGGGCACAGCTGGCCAACATGGCCAACAAAGCCGTGACGCCCTGGAGGGACGCGCCGTACCCCGTGCTCGTTGGGACGGCCACCACCGGCGCCGGCGTCAACCCGCCTACCAGGCTGGCCAACGCCCCCTCCATCCCGGCCACGACCACCACCACGTCGGCCGACATGAGCAGGCCGGTGTGCTCCAGGAGCCGATGAACGCCGGCCACGCCGCAGTCGGTGATCAAGACCGGCTGGAAGCCGAGCGCTTTCAAGGTGGCGGCGCACTCCTCAGTGACAGGCAGGTCGGCCGTGCCGGCGGCGAACACTGCTACCTGCTCCGCTCGAGGTGCCGCCGGGCGCCAAACCAGGGTGGGCCCGGAGCGCTCACCCTCGGGATGAGCGGCCAGGACAGCCGTGGCTTGTTCGTCATTGGCCCGGCTCAGGACTACCGGTCCGCCGTCGGGTTCGGCCAGCAGCTCGCCCACGATGGCGACGCAGTGGTCGACGGACTTTCCCGGGCCGTAGACCGCTTCGGGCAGCCCTTGCCGCAGGGCGCGGTGATGGTCGACGCGAGCGAACCCGAGGTCGGCGTAGGGGAGGCGCCGGAGCCGGCGCACGACCTCGTCGGCGCTTACAGAACCGTCCTGGAGCTCACCGAGCAGGCGGTAGAGGGAAGCTTCGTCCATACGTTCCCCATGCTGCCATGGTTTTGAGGGCTCGCCTACGTGCCTGCATAGGGTCGGGCCGGGAGTCCCGCAGGCCCCGCAGCTAGTTAGCCCTGAGCTAGCGAGCCCTCAGTTAGTTAGCCTGGGCCCGGAACCCGTCGCACAGGACCCCGACCAAGCGCTGTGTGGCGCTGCTGCACCCGTGCTGGCTGGCCGCCATGCAGGTGCCCATCACCAGTGCACTGACATCGGTCCGGTTGATGTCCTGGCGCACGGCGCCGACCGCCTGAGCTCGACGCAGAAGTGTCTCGAAGCCCTGCTCGAGGCGTTCCTTGACGCCGGCGATGAGTTGCTCGCTCTGGACACCGGCCCGGGCCAGCTCCTCGGTCAAGTCCTTCTTTTGGACGGCGAGGTCAACGAGCTCCGAGATGAAAGTGAACATGGCCGTGCCAGGGTCATCGGATGTTGCCAGCTCCTCGGCCCGCTCGACCAGCGCCTCCAGCCGGGCCACGACGATAGCCTCAAAAAGGGCTTCCTTGGTGGGAAAATGACGGTAAACCGTCCCCACTCCGACCCCGGCGCGGCGGGCCACTTCGTCAATGGGGACAGCCAGGCCCTCCGAAGCGAAGACTTCCTCGGCCGCTGCGAGCACCTTGGCGCGGTTGCGCCGGGCGTCCGCTCTCAGGGGACGAAGCAGTTGGCCAAGCGGGCACAGCTCGTCCCGCACTTGTTGGTCCACTTGGTGGTCCTGCTCAACCTGCTGCTCAACGGGTGTCGTGGCTGTCGCCTCCCCCCAGCCTGAGAATAATTTCGTTGACAAACGGAACCATCACTCCGTATACTAACAAACGGAAGCTCCGTTCCACATCATACATGAACTACTGAAGCGAACGTAATGAGGCCACTGGATGGCCACTTTGCCTGGTCAACATGGCCTAACGACGAAATACGCGAATTAGGACCTCGGAGGAAAGTCCCAAATGGCAACCGCATCTATCGAACCGACGACACATACCAGTCGAGGTGAGCCTGAGCAGGACCCCAAACGGTTCCGGGCCCTGGCAGTAATAGGGGTCGCCCAGCTCATGATCGTTCTTGACGCCTCCGTCGTCACGATCGCCCTACCTTCGGCCCAAAGGGCGCTCCACATCTCGGTCGCTAACCGGCAATGGGCGCTCACGGCGTACACACTCGCCTTCGGGGGCTTGCTCCTTCTCGGCGGCCGGGTGGCGGACTTCATGGGCCGCAAACGGATGTTCATAATCAGTCTGCTTGGCTTCGCCGCCGCCTCGGCGCTCGGTGGCCTGGCCCAAAACTCGGCCATGCTTTTCGGCGCCCGCGCCTTACAGGGTGCCTTCGCCGCCATAATGGCGCCGGCCTCGCTCTCCCTCTTGACCGTCACGTTCACTGAGCCCAAAGAACGCGCCCGTGCTTTCGGCGTGTACGGGGCCATCGCCGGAGGAGGAGCGGCCATCGGCTTGGTCCTGGGAGGGCTCCTGACCGAGTACGCCTCTTGGCGCTGGACGTTGCTCATCAACGTCCCCATCGCCATCCTGGCTGCTGTGGCCGCTACCCGGTTGGTGCATGAAAGCAAGGCGGAGGGCGAAAGCCGCTATGACATCCCCGGTGCCCTCACGTCTACCGTCGGCCTGCTGTCCCTTGTCTACGGGTTCACCCGGGCCGAAACTGACGGCTGGGCTTCTCCTATCACCCTCTCGCTGCTGTTCGTCGGTGTGGCGCTGCTTATCGCTTTCGTCTTGATCGAGCAGCGTTCGAGGATCCCGCTGCTGCCGCTGCGGGTCGTCCTCGACCGCAACAGGGGTGGCTCGTTCCTGGCCTCACTGCTGGTCGGGATCGCCTTGTTCGGCACCTTCCTGTTCCTCACGTACTACATGCAGGCCGTGCTGGGTTACTCGGCCCTGAAGACCGGCTTCGCCTTCCTGCCCTTCTCGGCCGGCATCATTTTCTCGGCTACCATGGCGAGCTCGCTGCTGCCACGAGTAGGCCCGCGGGCCTTGATGTGCTTCGGCCTCCTGCTGGGCGCCATCGGCTTGGCGTGGTTCACACAGATCGGCGTGCACACGAGCTATGTGACGCACGTGCTGCCGGCCGAGCTGGTCGTGAGCATCGGTCTGGGGTTCGCCTTCGTCCCCTTCACCAGTACGGCACTGATCGGAGTGGGGCCGCATGATGCCGGCGTGGCCAGCGCTCTGGTCAACGCCACGCAGCAGGTGGGTGGCTCTCTCGGGACGGCATTGCTCAATACCGTTGCTGCCTCGGCTACAGCCAGCTACCTGTTGGCTCATCACGGGAACCCGGCCTACGCCGACCAGGCCCTGGTCCACGGCTACACGGTCGGCTTCACGGTCAGCGCCGCCATCCTTCTGGTTGCGGTCATAGTGGCCGGCAGCCTGGTGAGGGCATCACGTGGTGACTTGGCCGCCGAGGAGCCCGCCCTGGCTGTGAGTGGAGCTTGAGCTAGACGGTTGCCCTGCCGTCGACGGCGCGTCGGTTAGCCGGCGCGCCGTTTGCTGTTTCCTGGCCCCCCGCCGGCGCTGGCCCGCTGGCCTTGCTTACCTCGCCGGCACTGGCCCGCCGGCCTTGCTTACCTCGCCGGCACTGGCCCGCCGGCCTTGCTTACCTCGCCGGCACTGGCCCGCCGGCCTTGCTTACCTCGCCGGCACTGGCCCGCCGGCCTTGCTTACCTCGCCGGCGCACGGTCTCCGGCTCTCCCACGGTTCCGTAGGCCGGCTCCACGGGAAGCGGCAACGCCCACCCAGCCTTTCTTTCGTGAGTGGCGGTAAGTAGGCGCTGAGTGGAGGGCGAGTTCGCCGAGGGGCCTCTTTTGGGAGCACTTCGTGGTTCCCGGCGCGACTTTTGTCGTTTTTCGACCTGGATTACGCCCAGAACCTCTTAGCGCGCCCAGAAGGCGACTCGTACCACGGCCATGACATTTTGAGCGCCGAGAGGTGACCGTCAGGGCTCCCGGCTTCTTCCGAATCTCGCCAGGGCACCGTCAACGGCCAACCTATGCTTACGTGATGGAGGTCTCGCCTACCACGACCGTCGCTTACCTCGGCCCGGAAGGCACGTTCACGGAGGAGGCGTTGGTAGGCCAAGCGGACCTGGCCGGGGCCACGCGCGTTCCACTAGGGAGCTTCCGGGAGGTCCTGGAAGCTGTCGACAAAGCGCAGGTTGACCTCGGGCTTGTGGCCCTGGAGAACTCGATCGAGGGCACCGTCAACGTAACTCTCGACCAGCTTATTTTTGCCCACGAGCTCTGGATTGTCCGGGAAATGGAGCTCGAGGTGGCGCAGTGCTTGGTCGGTCTGAGCGGAGTGCCGTTCGGGCTGGTCAAGAAGGTCGTCTCGATGCCAGTGGCCACGGCGCAGTGCCGCACCTGGCTGAGCCACAATCTGTCCGGAGTCGAGGAGGAGGCCAGTTCCTCCACGGCTGACGCCGTCCGGAGGGTGGCTGAGGCGCAGGACCCTCACGTTGCCGCCATCGGCACCAGACGAGCCGCTTCCCTTTACGGGTTGGAAGTGCTGGCGTCAGACATCGAAGACCACGACGGCAACACAACGCGCTTCGTGCTCGTCGGCCGGCCGGAATGGGGCATCCCGGCACCAACGGGTCATGACAAGACGAGCATCGTCTGCTTTCAGTCCTCAGACCACCCGGGCAGCTTGCACACCATCCTGGGCCAGTTCGCGGCCCGGAGCCTCAACCTGGTCAAGCTCGAATCGCGCCCGACCAAGAAAGCACTCGGTGAGTACTGCTTTGTGATCGACGTCCAGGGCCATGTGGCAGACGAAGTGGTGGCGGACTGCCTTCGAGACCTGCACGCCACGTTGCCGGCAGTGAAGTTCCTCGGGTCGTACCCTGCCGCCGGCGAGGACGGCGAGCAGCGCCGGCAGGCTGCCACACACGCCTGGTTGGCCGCGGACCACTGGATCCAGGGTGTCCGACGTCATTTGAGCTGAACCGTTGTGCATGGCCCGGCTGTATCGTCCGCTCGAGGCAGGGGACGAGCTGGTCCTAGGCCGGTTAAGATCGGGTTGCAGCATGGAGGGGTGGCAGAGCGGCCGAATGCGAGGCTCTTGAAAAGCCTTGGGAGTGCAAGCTCCCCGTGGGTTCAAATCCCACTCCCTCCGCAGCTCAGAGGCACTTTTTGGGTTTCTCGAGGATGCCCCTGAAGGACCTCAAAATGGCGGTTGGTCCATATTTGGTACATAGAACGGTGTACGTTTCGAATCGCGCGCGGCAGCATCAGGCAACGAGGCCCGGACCGTTGGCAGGTGCGCGTGCTCGTCGGCCGCAACCCCGAAAATGGACGGCCCCGCTATGTTTCTCGTGAGGTTCGAGGCCGCAAGCGCGCCGCCGAGCGAACCGCGGCGCAACTGGTCGCCGAAGTCGAGCGGGGTGGGCACCGGGCGCAGGGTGGTCGGCACACAGTCGCTGAGTTGCTCGACCGGTGGCTCGCTCACATCGAGGGCCAGGGCCGGGCCATGTCGACGCTGGTGCGTTATCGCTCGGCCATCGAGGCAAACATCAAGCCCCGCCTCGGTTCTATCGGCATAGCCAAGCTCGGCCCGGCCGACGTCGACGGCTTCTATACGGACCTCGCCAAAACTGGTGTGTCCCCTCTCACAATCCGCAAGAGCCACGCCATTCTCTCAGCAGCCTTCAACCAGGCACTGAAGTGGAGGGTGGCTCGACGGCAACCCCGTGGACCGGGCCTCGCCTCCCGGGCTCCGAAGACGGGAAATTCATCCCCCGACACCCGGCGAGCTCGCGAGCCTGTTAGAGGCATGCGACACTAACCCTGACCTGCGCAGCCTGATCTACGTCGCGGCCACGACCGGAGCCCGCCGCGGGGAACTGTGCGGCTTGCGTGGGGCGACCTCGACATGGACCTGGCGACTCTGACGATCGCGCGTTCCATTTCCGATGCTGGCAAGATCGTCGCTGAGAAGGACACCAAGACCCACCAGGCGCGCCGGATCGCGCTCGATCCCTCGACCGTGGACGTGCTCCGCCAGCACCTGAAGCTGACGGAAGAGCGGGCACTGGCTGCCGGCAGAACCCTTGGAGCGTCCTCGTACGTCTGGTCCCAGGAGCTTGACGCCTCCAGGCCGTACCGTCCCGACCGGGTGAGCGGGGCATTCGTCTGGCTTCGAGACAAGCTCAATCTCCCTCACGTGACGTTCCACGCTCTTCGCCATTTCTCCGCTACCACACTGGCTGGACAAGGAGTGGGTGTACGCACGATTGCCGGCCGCCTTGGCCACGCCAACCCGGGCATCACGCTCCGGACCTACGCTCACTTCCTCGACACCGCTGACAGAGAAGCGGCAGTTGCAATGGGGAAGGCTATGGCCGATCTCTATCCCGCTGTCCGAGAGCCGGTCCAGCGCTTCCTCGAGGGCGCGGCGGGGGACCACCAGCCGCCGACCGAGCCGGACGGACGGCAGCTCTCCACGTGCCACCAAGTCGTAGGCAAGATCACGGGAAATCCCGAGCAGTGCGCCGGCCTCCTCGACGCTGAGGGCCACCCTCTCAGCCAACGGTACGTCGGCGCGGCAAGGAGCGCGGGAGGGAAGGACCGTTCCCCTCGCCGTGTCACTCGCCGAGGATGACAGCGGCGACGCTGGGATGTGCCGGACGGAAGTTGCCGAGCTCAGGGACCCGGGCTGCTCCTCGGAGTCCAGGCCGCTTTTGCATTGGGGGTTCTCGGCAACAGTACCGTCCTCCCGCGCGCCCGACTTCTTTTGGCACTTACGAGACACGGGCTGAGAGTTTGTTGACCCCCGTCTTTCGAGTCGGAGTGCGGATCGCATCCGCGAGGCTCGCATCCATCCTCGCTGCGCCCAGATCGAGCGACTGCTGAATAGGTATGACGTCGGACTCATTTTCAGGCCTGACAGGGGACAAGGTGTGCGTGGCATCGAGGATGACGAAGGCGTTGTTGCCGGCGGACAATTCTTCACGTGCCGGCATCGGCGCATCCCTTCCGGGGCCACGGCAAATTGGCCTCTACCCACGAGACGTCGGTCCGTCCGGGCTATTTCCAGGGAGCCACGATGCGCTCGCCCCAAGCGGCCACTTCTCGAAAATGGGGGTCACCTGCTGGCTCGAAGTCGCCACGCAGCACCGCCGGATCGAGATCCAGCCCGTTCGGCCAGGTCACCGTTCGGCTCTCGGGGTTGACCCGGACCCGCGCGAAGTAGGCCGGATCGTCAAGCGGGGCGAAGACCGTCCCTTGGTGCGATCCGGTCAGGAACTCGAGCTCTCGGACGAGCCCGTCGTCAAATGTGACGCGCAATACATGTGCGCGTGGCACTTCCACCTCTTCGACGTGCGGGATCCGGTAGTTGGTCTTCATGGCAACGGCTCTATGGTACCGGGGGCCTGGTTCGCCTTGGCCAGTTCCCAGGCCGCCTTCAGTTCGTGCTGATGCAGCCGGTGCCAAGTGCGTACCAGTCGGAGCGCCCGGGTGGGGAGCTATCCGTGCAGCACCGACGCTCCGGCGATCACGATCCAGGCCTCATGCTCTCCGTACACAGCGTGATAGTGCGGCGGGTTGTGGTCGTCCCAGTAAATGTAGATCGCGATCCCGTAGAAATAGGACAGTCGAGGCACAGCCGCACGTTACGTCCGCCTAGTGACGGCCGGCCGCAGAGGAGGAGAAATCTGCCACGCCTCGACGCCGGCGCCGAACGGCCATACAGAACCCGCCGCCTGGCAGTGGCCCGAGCCATCCATATCAACCGCTCTGGCGCTCACCCTGCCCCAGATCGGCGCCCTTGATTTACAGGTCAACGTTCGGAACTGCGACCTATCGGAAAGCTCAGATCGCGTCAGTCGGCGAGAATGCGATCTTCTTTGATTCTCAGCCGTTAGAGACCTTCCTCTGGATCCTCATGAGGCCAGCAAGCCCCATGGCAAGGACTCTGTACTTGGCCTTGACGAGCAAAGAGGTCTTCTGGTTGTGAGAGTTCTCAGCTAATCCAAGACCCGGGCTAACCCGAGGCCGTGCGTACGAAGAACTGCAAGAAACGGTGGAGGACATCAAGGCGTGGCTAACCACGAGCCGATGAACCCGACTGTCCGTTCCCATCACAACCAACATTTGTTCCGTCGGTGCCTCGTTAAACAGCCCGTCGGTGCATAGATCGGTGAAGGAGTAGACGAGGAGGCCATCACGCAGCAGGTCGTGCGGCTGCTCCGCACTTACCGCCGGACGCTGGAGACGGACCGGCCAGGACGCGATCGTCCTGCAGGCCAAGGAAGCCGAGGAGTCGGTCCTCGAACGCTTCGTCCGCAAGAGCGAGTACAACAACCACGGCCAGCGTGTTGTGGCTGGGCAACGTCTCATGCAAACTACCAGTGACATTTTCCTGGGCTGGGAGCGGGTGGCAGCCCCCAACGATGGCTCGTCTCAGGACTATCACGTGCGCCAACTCCGCGATATGAAGGGCTCAGTCGAAGTCGAGGCGCGACTTCCCAACGGTATTGCCACTTACGCCCGGCCGTGCGGCTGGACGCGGGCGCGGGCGCATGCTCGCTCCGGGGAGCGGGTCGCAATTGCCGCCTACCTCGGACAGAGTGATGTATTCGACCGGGCCATAGCGAACTTTGCCGTAGCCTATGCCGACCAAAACGAGCGCCACCATGTGCGCCTGGTGGCCGCAGTCGAGAAAGGAAGCCTGAAGGCCGAGACCGGTTTCTGACCGGGGGGAGCGCGGCTGGAGACGGTGGCACGTCGGCTTTCGCATCAAGCCCGCCTTGCATGGTGGGCGCGGCCGTTGGAAGGGCAATCACGGTTCAGTTCCCGAGCCTCACGGTCCCATGCGACAGTCGCCACGGCAGCCAGTACGATCTCTCTTGTGACGAGCCACGTCGCGTCAAGGGCGAGCTCCATCCCTATCCTCAAGGGCAAGTTGGGCCTGCCCGAAATCCCTGTCGAGGTAGTACGGCGAGCGCGTCTCATGTCACGGCTCTCCTCGGGCCAAAGAGTGGCATTGGTCGTGGCCCCGCCCGGGTACGGCAAGACAGTGGCCGCTCGTCAATGGATCGACGGGACTACCGAGCCCTCAGCCTGGGTTTCAGTCGACTTCCTGGACGAGAACCCCGAGGCCTTTTGGCTTCATTTTCTCCATGCCGTACGGACGGTATGGCCCAAGATGGAAGAGGAGCCGGAGCTCGTGCTGGCTGAGCGCGGCGGAGCCGACCCCCTAGTCTTGGCGGTTTTGATGGCGCAAATAGACAGGCAGCCAGGGCGCGCCGCCATTGTCCTAGATGACTTTGGTCGCATTAACGACCCGTCGATCCTCCAAGGTGTCTCCCTTCTGGTCGACCGGGTGGGCGAGAAGCTGGGATTTGTAGTGACTGGGCGCTCAGACCCGCGTTTGCCGCTCTCCCGTTGGCGGCTCAACGGCTGGGTTACCGATGTCCGCGAGGACGAGCTGCGGTTGACCGACAAAGAGGCGCTGGCCGTCGCGGGCACCTTCGGCGAGCTCGGGCTGTCTGAGGGAGACGTGACCCAGCTCAACGAGAGGGTCGACGGCTGGCCGATCGCTCTCCACCTGGCCCTCGTTTCGGTCAGCGACCACCCGGACCCTCGGCAGGCGGCGCGAACTTTGGCCGGGTCCGAACGCCTCTTGGGCGACTACCTGGTCTCCGAGGTCCTGGAACGCTTGCCCGAGCGCCAGCGCAATGTTGCCCTCAGCTTGTCGGTCCTCGACTGGTTCGACCTCGGTCTTTGCCGCGACCTGATCGGCCCGAAGCCCCAGAGCTTGTCCTGGACCTGCTTCGGTACCGCCTGTTCGTGGCTTCGGCCGAAGATCGTCCAGGCGCTATGCGCTATCACGCCCTGTTCCGTCTCCTCCTTCAGCAGGAGCTCCGCTTCCGTGACCCGATTGCCTATGAAAGCCTGCATAGGCGGGCCGCCGTGCTCTGGGCCGACAGAGGTGACCTCCACACTGCGTACCGGCATCTGATGGCCCTTGGCGACCATCAAGGGGCCAGCGACCTTGTGATGGGGCCGGTGTACGCTCTGGTCAGCCAGGGTGACCACGCCGGCGTGGCCCGCTTGGTAAGCGCCATGCCGCGGTCGCTCGAGGTGAAGGACGCCGGTCTGGCTCTTGACCTGGCAGCAGCCTGGTACAACACCTCGAGGCGGGACAACGTGGAGAACTGGTGCCGGCAAGCGGAGCAGTTGGGCGACGAGGGCGCGCCGTTTGCGCTCCGCCTC
Source organism: uncultured Acidimicrobiaceae bacterium (assembly GCA_963749305.1). Classification (GTDB taxonomy): domain Bacteria; phylum Actinomycetota; class Acidimicrobiia; order Acidimicrobiales; family Palsa-688; genus Fen-671. Next base: position 368,503 of record CAVVMN010000001.1, on the reverse strand, counting down.
CACACTGTCCGATGCCTGCTGTCGTTGATGACCGGAGACCTCCCCGCCGCGGCCGAGCACATCTCTGCTCATGAGGACCTTGTCGAGAAGACAGGCGACGTTGACCCCCTTGAGCGGCTGATGGATACTCTCCGGCCCCGAGTCATGTTGGCCTTGGGCAATGTCGCAGAAGCGCAGCGTTGGCTGAGGCGAGCCAAGTCCCCCAGGGCCCCGACTACGTGCCCGCGGTCATATTGCCGGCCCTAGAGGCGTGGTTAGAACTCACCCGCGGACGCCTAGCCCGAGCCACCGAGCTTGCCCTGGCCGCCTGTGAGTGGGCCGACAGCCATGACCTGCGTCCCCACCACGGCGCCCTCGACGGCCTCGTGACCGCCGCCTGGTGCCACATAGGTGCGGGCGACCTTGCTGCCGCGGAGCGGACAGTTGACGCGGCCCAACTGGATGCAGACCTGCTCGGTTGGGGCTGGGACGTCTTTCGAGCGGGGCTCGTGGCCACTGAACTTCGTCGCTTGAGGCTGGGCCCTGTGCCGGCTCTCACCCTGCTGGGCGACCTTCGCCAGTCATTGGCGGCCAAGCCTGGAAGCTACTTCGCCACCGAACTAGACCAGGCCCAAGCAGTTGCCTTGGTCGCCGGGGGTCGAGTCGAGGAGGCTCGTGCTGTGGTGGACAGGCTGGCGGATGGCCCCCGTCGCCAGCTTTTGTTGGCCCGCCTCCTCGGACCGGCTTCGGCCCCGGACCTAGTGGCAACGCTCCTGGCTAGAAGGACCAGCTGGCCTCTGCCTCTCCGCCTCGAGGCCGAAGTGGTACTCGGCGCCACGGAGGCCCCAGCGGCCTCGACGGAGCGGTTCAGCTCAGCTCTGGCTGAGGGGGCCGAATCTGGCTGGGTGTCGCCCTTTTTGGGCCACGATAGTTTTATTGAGCAGCAATTGCGTCGCCTCCCCGTCCGTCAGCTCCATCCCCTCCTCGCCGCGGCCTGGGATGCGGAGATGACCAGGACGCCCGCCCCCAAAACCGGAAGCCTTCCCAAGCTGACCGATCGCGAGAATTCCGTTCTGGGACTGCTACCAACCCACCTGTCCTACGCGCAGATCGGCAAAGAGCTGTACCTGTCCGTGAACACGGTCAAATCGGCTCTAAAGGTCATCTATCGCAAACTCGATGCAGGGACGCGCAACGAAGCCGTGGAAGTGGCCAGGGCGGCAGGGCTGCTTTAGACCGTCGTCAAGCAGAGGCACATTACCTTTGCTTGAACTACTTCTCCTCGATGCGCCTTACAGCGTCGATTGTTACGTTCTGGTCGTGGAGCTGGCCCACCACAGCTACAAGCGCCGATTGGTCGGGGAGCAACAATGTGACTGTCCCGCGCCCCGAGCTGATCGATTGCTCACCAAAACGTTCGGTCAAGGTCTCCCATAGCCGTCCTTCCGCCGGGCCGATAGCTATTACCTCGTATGCCAAACGCAACCTCCCTTGTTGCATACTTTACGAGGGTGCCGGTCGCGGCGCTACACCCGATTCGGGTGTTTTCCTTTTCAAAGCGAAGAAAGTGCGCAGCGTGTCCGTGATGACGCATAGGGCAGCGTGTCCCGGGCTTCCAGGTTCGGGTGTGGCTTTTCGGCGTTCGTCACAACATTGGTGAGCTCGAAGGGTCGCCGGTTACCCTCACGACAGGTGCGAATAGCCAAACGAATGGCGAGCATCACAGAAGCGGCGAAGCCGGGTTGAGGCGGCCCGTGAGCAGACTGAGGGCACATCCCGCTGAGCCTTGTCGAGAGTGGTCCGACAGTTTTTGGCAAGGTAGTATCCTCGAGTTAGCGGCCTTGTTAACGAGCGGTGTACAAACGACGAGGTGGCTCCACGAGCGGAAACCACGAGTGAAACGTGGACGATGGACGACCCTACGAGGGTCCAAAATCTACCCGGATCGGGTGTAGACACTTGGCCGCGAGTACAGGCAACATTCTTCATATGTGGCCCTTCGCGACAAACTGAACCGCCGACGGCATTGTTCGCTACTTGCCCAGGTCCGGCCGATGAGGCATACCGACCTTGGGCTTGCGGCCTGCCGTCAACCGAAGCGCTGAGCGCCTTCAACCCTCCGACGTGTGGGAGTTGCGTCTTGGGGCCTTCGAAGAACTCGGTCAAGATCACGGCGCTGACTCGTGCGCAACAAGCGAGCGAGGCAGGAGGTCGGATGGCGCGCAACAATAACCCAGCGTTCCATAACGGGGAACCCGTCCGACCTGGCCGCGCCCGGGCGGACAGGCAAATCGTTGTCAACAACGTCGACCGCAAAACTAGCGACTGTTGACCGCACACCAAAGAAGTCGCAGCGAAGTTGGTTGTGCGAAAGCGTGAGCGAGGACGACGCCGTGACGGCGCCGGAAAGTCGTCGCCTGAGACGTACTGCCCGTCTGGAGGCGTTCAGTGACGGGGTCTTTGCCATCGCCATAACCCTGCTGGTCCTTGACTTGGCGGTACCAGAAACCCGATACTCGGAGCAACATTTACTGCACTCGATAGCCGAGCAATGGCCAGGCTATCTCGGTTATATCGTAAGTTTCTCCACCGTAGGCGCCCTATGGCTCGGCCACAACGCCATAACCGACTACCTCAACCGCGCCGACGTGACCCTGTTGAGGCTCAACCTTCTATTGCTGCTCTTCGTCTCTTTTCTTCCTTTCCCGACCCGGCTCGTCTCTGAGTACGTCAACACGGATCAGGCCGAGAAAGTGGCGACCACGTTCTCCGGGCTCACCCTGCTCATCGCCGGCGTTCTTCTCTCCGTGCTTTGGCGCTATGCATTACACGCTCGGCTTGTCCGCCCCGACGCCAAAGACGAAGAGCTGACCCTCCTTACGCGCCGCCTAACCCCCGGCCTCGCCGGCTATGTACTACTCATCGTCGTGGGGCTGTTTGCCCCGGTCGCCGCCGTAATCGGGTACCTCCTGGTCGCTCTGTTCTTCTTGATCCCCCTGCACGTTCCGAACGGACGACGTCACCGGTCTTGAGCGCCACGCCTATATGTCAGGCAGTCGTTTGGCTGGATGAAAGTTCTTAAGGAGTGTTGGCGGGGTGACCACGGCTTCTCAGCTCGTGCGTAGCCGCAATTATGCTTCGTTCCAGGTCGTTGGTCGCTGGCTCAGAAACCCCAGTCGAGGGCCTCGGGGTAATGCGTCCAGCCTGGGCGCTTCTGGCTGCGGCTCGGCGCACAAGGGTGTCGCGCGGCGGAGCTGGCCGGGGGCTGGGGCGGCTCAGGAGTTCGCCGAGATGGTTGGCCTGGGCTACCCGTCGACCCGGGGACTGCGGGCCATAGCCCACCCTCAGTCGGCTTCTCGGGCCGGGCGCCGGTTCGTTCAATGTGTCCGGGGAAAAGCGCATCAGTATTGTTTTGATGACCGAAGTGTGGTCGAAGAATGTGCTGCAAACGGTGCGCGGCTCGATCCACGGCGAAACGACCATTGCTGGTACCCGCACGCCGTACCGGCCGAAGGTCCCGGGATCATCGTCCTCGGCCGTGGGTGGGGTGACGTGGTCAAAGAAACCGCCGTGCTCGTCGTAGACGATGACCAGTAGCGACCGGTCCCATTGCGGGCTGGCCGCTAACGCGTCGTAGACCGCCAGTACCAGGTCCTGGCCGTCTTTGATGTCCGCTGGCGGGTGGTCGTCATTGACCGGGAACCCCAGGGGGTTGAAATTGGTGAACGCCGGGTCGATCCAAGACACCGAGGGCAGCGAGCCGCTGGCCGCGTCTTCGAGAAAACTCGGGATATTCGGGTTGACCGTGACGTCGAGAATTGCCCGCCACGGCAGACCAGTTTTGGTGACGTAGCCGAACCGGTGGTGATGGCCCAACCGGTAATGGACGTCAGCCAGGCGTAGCGAACCGGGGTCGAAAGAGTACCAGCGCCAGGAGATGCTATGAGCATCGAGGTGACGGACGAACGAGGGCTGGTGGTACAAGGGTGGTACGTAGGAGGGCCTGTTGTCTCGGCTCCCGGCGGCCCCGCCGCAGAGGGCGTAGAGGCGGTTGGGCATGGTGGAGCCCGGGACGGAACTGAACCAGCGGTCACAGACTGCGAACTCTTCCGACAGGTGGTCGTATACGGGCACGTCAGAGCTGTCGTAGTAGCCCATCACGCAGGCTGGGTCGCCGTCCTCGACGTGATGGCTGGTCAGGGTGGCGGCCGCGTTAGCCACAAAGCCGCCCATACTTCCGCTTGCCACCTGCTGGTCGACACCGCTCGCGCTGTGGTCAGGGTCCATGCCGACCGCCGTGGTTTGGAGATGGTGGACCTGGTAGGCACGTCCCTGGTACTGGTTGGCGAACCCGCGGCGTAGGCCGTCGATGTCGGGACGTCTACCCGTAAGCGAGAGGTACCCCAGCATGTGGTCGAAGGACCGGTTCTCCAACATCAGGACCACGACATGGTCGATCTTTTCCAGGTTGGCAGCAGCGCCTTGCACGTTCTCCTTACCTGCCATGGCACCTCCATCGCCCCGATGGTTACGAGGACGGGCTCGAGACGACGTTAGCTGCAGGCCAGGCTCACGCTCTCGTTTTCAATGATCGCGGTTGCGCTATCGGTGGGCGAGGGCCTTGGCCTTGTCTTGCTAAAGCTCGACGTCGCCAAGGGACGCTCGGTCTCTAAGGTCGGCCAACTTAGAACCTCGTCGGCTGGGCTGGCCGGGCACGTCGAAGCAGTTCTCCTGGACATACTGCCGGAAAGCTTGCTCTTGGGTTTGGGCAGCCTCTAATTGTCGATCGTGCATCTTGCCGTCCAGGCCTATCAGGTACACGAGCACAACATTTACGACCTTTCGTTGCCAGCCAGGGGTGACCATCCTGGAACCCCGTGAACCGCTTGAACGCCTTCCGAACGTCGATGGCGATGTCCTGGTCGTTGCCGCCGCGTTCGCGCCAGACCGCTGACGCAGCAACACCCTTGGCAGCGAGCGCCACCGCAGCCTCATTCGCGAACAGGAACGGGCTGGTGATTAACGGCCCGGTCTCGCCATAGAAGCGAACCTTCCCTCCGCGTCCTCGACGCTGACACCGACGGTGCTCAGCACGTCGTAGAGCACTGCGGTGAAATCGAAGCCAGTCTTAGTGACGGGGTTGTCGACGCTGTGCCCGATCTGGTCTGTGAGACTGTCTGGTTTGTACGGCCTGTTGACATATCTCGCCTCCTGGGTGATTGTCTGCCTCTGGGTGCTTGGGACCTGGCGGATGGCGGCAAGAACTTCTCGCGCCATAACCTCAGTAAATACTGCGGGAGGCTCGAGGTAAGGCCAATCGTATTAGAAAGGCTCTCGGTTGACAAGGTAGCTACGAACTTGCACCCGAACCGGGTGAAGATTAGACCCGAATCGGGTGTAGACACATGCGGTATACCGGCGCACAATCTGAGTATACGGCCTTCAGGATCCGTTCCCAGGAAGTGGGTTGCTCGGGAGCGGGAGGCTGACCGGTGCATAAACTGATCGACCCTGTTTAAAGTGTGCGAGTTCTGACTTGGCTTTTTTGCGGGGTACCCGAGGGGCTCGCCAGCTGATGCCGTTTTGGTGCCGACATTAGGCGGATTCTGGCCCTGCCACGTTGACGAAGCGAAACGCGCTCTCGGTGTTAACACGGAAATAGCCGGCGTCGACGCTTAGACACAGGTCGTGAGCCCAGCAAGGAGATGAATTTGACAAGTGCAGATCAACAGCCACAGGGGGCAATGACAGAGGTGGGACAATTGTCCCAGCGTAGAATCAATCGTCGCGACCTCTTGAAATATGCTGGCATTGGGGCCGGGGCACTCGCTGTGCCTGGGGTGTGGTCTGCGATAGCGTCCGCGTCTCGTGTCCCGTCTGCGACCGCTTTGCCGCCCTGGAACCACGACCCAGCCTCTCCCACAGGGCCGCTCCACTGGGGCACCATTGGCTACCCGGTGTGTGCCAACGGCATGGCTCAGTCACCCATCAATATCGTGGATTATGCGTTCGAGCCCTACACCGGGCCGTCGGTTGCCCTCAACTACGAAGAGTCCGAGCTCGAGATCGAGAACACCGGCCACGTGTTCGAGGTGGTGATGCCCGAAGGCGTGACCAACACCATGACGGCAAATGGCGTGACCTACCCGTTGGTCCAGTACCACTTCCACGTCCCGTCGGAGCACCGGGTCAATGGCCGCCTCGCCGACCTCGAAGCCCATTTCGTCCACACCACCAGCTCGGGCGAGAGCGCCGTCCTCGGGGTCTTGTACAACGTTGGCCCGGCCCCCAATGAAGTACTGGACCACATACTCCTGTCAGCTCCTGCGGTGGCCGGTCAGACGGTGACGGGCGGTGAGGCCAACCCGGCTGACCTTTTGCCGGACAACTTTACCGGCACTGGCAATTATCACGTAGGGAATTTCTATACCTATGAAGGGTCGCTCACTACGCCGGGCTGCACCGAGGGTGTGCGTTGGGTCGTTATGAGGAACGGTGGCCAAGTGTCACAGAGGGCCGTAAGCCGGTTCCATCGGGCCATCTCCCACTTCCCGAACTATGGCGGGTATGCCAACAATACCCGCCCTGTCCAACCCCTGAACGGGCGCAAAATCGGGTTCAGCCAAATGGGGAACGGTTGAACTGAACCGGACAGGTCCTTGGACAACTGGGCCTACGCCCTGAGGAGCGGCGCCAACTCGACTGACACCGTAGTACCTACTAATAGGAGAAGACGCTAAATGAGTTCGACTGAAGAGATTTCCAAGCTGTCCGAGCGGGCCAAGCAGGCCCAGGACAAGGTCGCCGCTGCCAACCAGCAGGCTCGCTCCGATTTGGAGAAGTCCGTCGCCGAGTCCCGGGCCGCGGCAGAAGCGAAAGCGTCGGAGCTGCAAAGTGAGGCCCAGGGCACTGGCGAGAAGGTCTCATCATGGTGGGGGGAGCAACAGGGCCAATGGAGGGCGCATTTGGCCAAGGTCCGCCAGGATGTGGGCGAAAAGAAGTCGCAGTTCGGCGCCGACAAGTTAGAGGTACAGGCTGAGGACGCCGAGGCGTACGCCGCGTACGCCGTCGACTTCGCCAGCGCAGCTATTGACGAAGCCGAGTACGCCGTCTTGGACGCGGTCCTGGCCCGGGCGGACGCGGACGGTGCCGCCTCGGCCCGAGCTGCGAATTGAGGCCATGGTCCGAACGGTGACCCGTCGGCCAACGGAAAACGGCGAGACAAGCGAGCGCCAACGTGACGCGGCTATCGATAGGCCGGCGCCCGACGGTCAATTAGGCGCAGGACCGGCCTCGTTGGGCGGGTAGGTCGACCCAATATAGAAAGGAAAGGTTAGATGACAACCAAGGTCCGTCCCCTACGCCGGGGAGTAGCTCTCACCAAGTCCGAACGGCAAGAGTTCGGGCCCGTCCAGATCGTCGTGATCGGGTTCAATAACTTGAACTTCAAAGGCGATATCACACCGGAGCTACAACGTCTCCGTGACTTAGAAGTCATCCGCCTCGTCGATATGCTGGTGGTGGCCAAGAGCGAGAACGGTGACCTCGTTGGTGTACAAGCCAGCGACCTGACCCAGGACGAGTCGGCTCAGCTGGGCGCCATTGCGGGTGCCCTGGTCGGCCTCGGGTTGGGCGGGGAGGATGGCATAGGGGCCGGGGCCGAGGTCGGGGCTTCGGTTGGCGAAGCGCGGGCTTTCCTGGGTGGTGAGGCGTCGACGTGGGTAGTGGCCGATGTCATCCCGCCCGGCACGATCGCCGTGGTGGCCCTCCTAGAGCACCGGTGGGCGATACCCCTGAGGGACGCCGTGCGGGGTGCCGGCGGGGTCACGCTTGCTGACGCATGGGTTCATCCCGAGGACCTCGTGGCGTACGGCGTCCTCTCTCGCACGAACGGACAGACTTGACGAAGCGAGAGAGCGGTCAGAAGACCTTCTCATGGCCGCGGACCTTGCCACGACGCCGACCTCGGGCCTCCGCGTCGGTTGGGGTACGTGTCTTATCTCGTGAGTTGCTAGATTCTCGTTTCACCGGGGGCCAAAGGGCCTGTTCGATGCTTCAGAACGGAGTTAGCTATGACGGCGGTACCCCTGCAGCCGGCTTCGGACGACGACAAACTGGGACCAGTCGATTTTCTGGCCATCGAGTTCCCCGGCGGCCGACTCACCGCTCCGGGCTTCGAACAGCTGCTCAGTCTGGCTGACCGAGCGCGTCGTGGACATCCTGGACATGGAGTTCATCACCAAGGACGCCGGCGGCAACGGCAAGAAAATTGACTCCTGGGACTTCGCCGTCCCTGAAGGTGTCGACCTGAGCGCCTGGGCTGGTGCATCCTCCGGCTTGCTCGACGACTCGGACGTGGCTGAGATTTCTGCCGCCATGCAGCCTGGAGGTGTCGCAGTTGTGGTGATATATGAAAACCTGTGGGCTCTCGGCCTCGCCGACGCCTGGCGACGTGACGGGGCGAGGCTGATCGCTAGCGGAGGTTTACCCGCCGGCGACATTGTCGCTGCCCTGGATGCGGCCGAGTCTTCTTGAGCCTGGCCCTCTACTGTCAAATTCTGTCTAGCTCGGCGATGAAGCCGACCCCGAGGAGGTCAACGTGGGACTTTTGAAGACCGCAGCCACCGTTGCAGTTGCGAGTTCCGTGCACGGCCGGGTCCAGCGCCGTCAGCAAGCCCGTTGGGCCGCGCAGGACCCCGCCGCTACGGGAGTTGCGCCTGCCCCGCCGCCAGCGCAGTACGCCGCACCACCACAGCCGCAGCCAGCCTACGTGGAACCCGCGCCGGCACCGGTTCCAGCCGCCTCCGCGCACGCTGCCGGCGCGAGTGACCGGCTCGCCCAGTTGAAACAACTGGGCGAGCTGCTTTCGGCGGGTGTGCTGACTCAGGCAGAATTCGATCAGGAAAAAACCCGCATCCTCAACGGCTGATCTGACTCCCGGGCCAGCCAGAGGGCAGTGCCGCCGGAGCTGCGGAGCGGGCATAACCCGAACATCACGTTGCTGCTACCCGTCAAGCAAGGGTGCCGTGAGCATGAGGGTAAGGTCTGGAAGTTCACGAGCTGGGCAATCCAGCGGGTGGGCTCTGGCTTTTGCGACTGTGGTCCCTGTGATTACGCTCGCTGCGTGCGGGTAACAGCAAACCGGGGTACTGTTCGGACAAATCCGGCTCGCACCGGCCGTTAGACCGCTCGCAGGATCACCGAACTCGGGTGGCCATAAACTTGGCCATAATTTCGAGCCTACTCAGGCCGGTCCAGGCCACCGGGAGCCAGCCGCCCCGTCACAAAAGTCCCGTTCAGGCCCGGTGCAGCCGATCCCAGCCACAAGCGCCGAAGCCCTTGAAAAGCCTTGGGAGTGCAAGCTCCCCGTGGGTTCAAATCCCACTCCCTCCGCAGGTTGCGGTTGACCCTAATTAGTGGACCACGTCTTACGACAATTTGGCGTGGGGTTGGGGTGAGTGTAGTTGTTCGTACTCGTCCGGCGTGAGGTAGCAGAGGGCGCTGTGGCGCCGGTCTCACTCGGACGTGACCCCGAGACCGGCCGCTAACGCTACGTCGGGCGGTATGTCTAGGGCACCAAGCGGGACGCCTAACGAGCCGCTGCCCAACTGATCACCGAAGTTGATCGGGGCGGCCACCGGGAGGAAGGCCGGCCCACCGTCAACGAACTGCTCGACCGATGGATGGCCCACATCGAGGCTCAGGGTTCTGACCGCCACCGTGTGGTGGCTTGTGCTCTGGTGTGCCCGGTGGCTCGGCAACCCCCCGAAGACGACAATGGGAGCGCTGTCCGGTCGTCCTGGGGCCCGAGGCGGCGAGGTTTCTCGCCGAGGTCGCGAAGGTGAGGGAGCCGCCACATTCCGCAACGCCAGTGCGGCAGGGCTCAGCGGATGTCGGTGCCGGGCATTTGCACGAGCATTATGCAGCGCATCATGTGCGCGACCGATATGGCCAGTGAGGCCATAACAATTATGAATTTGTCAAGCCTCAAGCGCTTTCGACCAGAAGAGCACGCATAAGAACCTGATCTGGGGCAAAGCAAGCCAGGCACCTTCCTGGCGCACCGACCGAGCACGGCGACGGACGCCTCGATGTCTGTGCGTGGCGTTCTGCTGCCAGGGGCGTGACTTTTCGGGCACTGATAACTTGCCAGGTCGATAGCGCATGGCAAAAATCGGCCATCGCCCGGGGAGGCTTCGGTACCCGTTGATGGCTGGCATCTGTGCTGCACCATAGGCCGGGCTGTTGACTACGCGACCGTCTTGGGCGCCGGCCGGGTTCTCAGTGGCCAGCCGGTAGAGATCGGGCCATCCAGACACGTTTGCGGCGCGGGAAGGGGTCGTCGAGCCGGGTGAGCTCGACCGCTCTTCCTTGCTGGCGGTCGTCCAACCCGATGATGAATTCGAGTTCTAAAGGCCCGCAAATCTTCCTGGAGGAGGCAGCCTAATCTGCCGCCCAACGGCGGGCCGGAACGGCTTTCCCCTAAGCACTGGGGGGCGCCGTGCTCTCGCGGATAACGAGGTCCGTGGCCAGTTCCACGCGACGGGTCAACGAACCCCCGCCTTCTGCGCTTTCCAACAAAGTTTGTACCGCTAGGGCGGCCATCTCCGTCAGCGGCTGGCGTACCGTCGTCAGCGCGGGAGTGCTCCACGCGCTCAGTGGGATGTCGTCGAAGCCTACGACACTCAGCTCCTCCGGGACCCGAAGTCCTGCCTCGCGCGCGGCCCGCAAGACGCCAAGGCCGTGGAGGTCGTTGCATGCGAAGATAGCAGTGGGGCGCGGCCGCACATTGAAGAGGATCTTTGCCTGCTCGTACCCGGCCTTGACCCTGAAATCGCCAGACCTAACAAGAGTGTCATCCACCGATAGGTCGGCCCTCTCGAGGGCGGCCCGGTAGCCATCGAAGCGAGCCCGGCTGCAGAGAAGTTCTGGAGGCCCCGTCACTATCCCGATCCGCCGGTGCCCGAGGTCGATTAGGTGTTTGGTTGCCACCAAGCCACCGGACCAGTTGGTAGCACCGACCGAGCTAACTTCGGGGCCCGGCTCAGCAGTGGGGTCGATCACCACGAAGGGCAGGCCGCGGGCGACAAGCTCTCCCTTTTGGCGCTCGGTGAGCTGAGAAAGCAGCAGGATGATCCCGCGGGTGCCGCGTGAAGTGATGTGGTCAAACCATATTCGCCGTTCGTCTCCTTCGGAGAGCGCGGTGAACGCGACGGTGAGCCCTTCTGCTTGAGCGGCCGCCGCCGCGCCCCGGATTATCTCGGTGGCCCAAGGGCTATCGAAGTCGTTGAAGACGATGTCGATGAGGGGTGGCGGCTCACCGTTACCTCGTTTACGGTACCCCGATTTCACAAGCACGTCCTCCACCAGGACGCGAGTGCTCGGCGATACGTCCGGTTTGCCATTAAGGACCTTTGAGACCGTCGCGGTCGACAGGCCGGTCTCGGCCGCGACCTGCGCGATCGTGACCGCTCGGCGACGTCGAGGAGTGGCATGCTCTGGTGACGCCCGCCGGAGTCGCTGGGCCTCGGGCGAGGTCCGCCCAGTCTCGCTTGGCATGGTGTGAGCGTAGACGTCCGCACTGGTCATACTGCCACAATGATAGCGGTATGTTTCGGTCCCACCGCTTAAGGTTAGGGAGCAAGCGTCTCGCGGGCAAGGGCCAACATGCGGCCCTGACTGGTTGAGCAGGAACCAAGGTAGAGACAGACGGGCGCTCAGGCCGGCACATCTCTAGCCCTCAGTGCCGAAGTTCGTCGATCACTTGCCTTGACGCCCGCCCCGGCCAGATGTATGTTCGTTCGTAACACACAAAGGGAAGGCTCGTAAAGTTTCGGTGGCACGTTTGACCGGGACGGAGCCGTTCGGGGAAGAGGGGGGTTGTGCCACGCCCTCCTTTTAAGAAGGCGAGCCAAGTTCGCCCAGCCCTGGAAAGGGCGACACGAAGGGGAAGAAAAGTGACCCGAGCATCGCTCAAACGTCCACGGGTGTCCCACCGGACAGCCGCTGTCTTGGCGGGCGGTCTGTCAGTGAGCACCGCCGCTATCGTCGCCGTACCGGTCACATCCTCCGCGCAGACGACGTCGTCCGCGCCAACAGCCAGCATCAGCGTCTGGATGGAGGCCAGCGGCACACCGGTAGACAACTACTGGGTGGCCCAAGCCAAAGCCTTCGATAAGGCCAACCCGGGCGATACCATCAGCGTCGAGTTCCCGGCGGCCAGCGCCTACAACCCGAAGACCGCAGCTGCGCTGGCCGGCAACAACCCCCCTGCGCTTACTTTTGGCTGGGGCGGGGGCCGGGAACTGCAGTACATCAATGCCAAGGTGGTGGCACCTATCGGCGACGCAGGCCAGAGCGACGCCGGCAACCCATCCTGGAAGAGCGACTTCGTGCCTGCCAGCCTCGGGGCCGTGACCTTCGACAACAAGCTCTATGGGATCCCCGTCGGCGGGACGCAGCCCGTCTTCTTCTTCTACAACAAGCAGACCATGGCGACGTACCACCTCAGCTTCCCGACCACGGTCACTCAGCTGTTGGCTGACGTCAAGACCCTGGCCAAGAAGGACGTCACGACCATCGCCCTCGGCAACCTGGGTATGTGGGAGGGCCTGATGTACCTCGAGTACTTCACGGACCGCATCGGAGGCCCCCAGGTTTTCCTCAACATACAGGCCGGGCAAAAAGGCGCCTGGTCCAACCCCGCCATAATCCAGGCCCTCACCGATATCCAGACGCTGGTGAAGGACAGTGCTTTCGAGCAGGGTTATAACCAGATCGACTGGCCCACCGGGTTCACCGATGCGCTGGTGCACAGCGGTACGGCAGCCATGCAGCTGATGGGTGACTGGGACATCGGCAACATGCAGGGCTACTTCCCCGGCTGGGTCGCCAGTGGCGCCATGGGTATCGGGTTCTTCCCGAGTGTGCCCGGTGGCAAGGGCAACCCTGCTGACCTCGAGGGGAACACGACCGATTACCTCGAGTTGGCGGCGCACATCTCGCCGGCCGAGACCTACGTCGCGGAGAAGTTCGCGGCCTTTCTGTGTGCCAGTCCCGCTTATGCAAAGTTCGAGGTCAGCGAGGGCCTGGTGCCGGTCATCGCCGGCTCGGAAAAGCTGTTCGCTTCCTCCCCGTTGAAGCAGTACCTGGTACCCATCTACGACGCCGTCCAAAAAGCGCCGTACTTCCAGTACTCCTGGGACCAGGCGCTGGGGCCCACAAAGGCGACGCCCATGACTAACAACCTCCAAAAGGTCTTCGGGCTCACCGAAACGCCTCAGCAGTTTGCCAAGATCATGAACACTTACCAATAAGTGCTGCGGCCGAGGTACTGACAAAGCAGGACCGGTAGCCCGGCCCCACGTCGTAGGCGTGGAGCCGGGCTCCGACTGGCACGAGGTAGGCTCATGGCAGCTAGTTCGGCAGTTCTCAACCGCGACCAGGTGGTTGCTTCACGTCCGGCTAACACGCCCGCCCGGCGGGGCTTATTCGCCGACCTGGTCGGGATCTCTCCGACTATGGCTTTGTACGGAGCGTTCATAATCGTCCCGACGGTCTTTGCGCTCTTCCTGAGCTTTACCCATTGGGACGTCGACGGGCCGATAAAGTGGGCCGGGCTGGCCAACTGGCGCGAGTTCTTCTCGGACCCCGTCTCCTATCACTCCTTGCTGGTCACACTTGAACTGGCGGCGCTGAGCTGGTTGGCCCAGACGCCGGTGGGTATGGCCCTCGGCATATTTGTTGCCGGGACGCAGCGTTACCGTGCCGTCTATGCCGCCATCTACCTCGTACCGCTACTGCTTTCCACGGCGGGGCTTTCCCTGATGTGGGAGGACGTCCTTTTCCCTCAGTACGGCGGGTTGGCCTGGCTCGGGCGCCATGCCCACATGGCCTTCCTCAGCCGGGAGTGGTTGGGCAGCCCCAACCTTGCCCTTTATACGATCGTCGTGATAATCGCCTGGCAGTTCGTGCCCTTCCACACGCTCATATTCCAAGCAGGGAGACGAGCTATACCGGCTGAGCTCTACGACGCCGCCAGTGTCGACGGCGCGATGATGAGACAGTCGTTCTGGCACGTGACGCTACCGCAGTTGCGTTACAGCATCGTGGTATCGTCAACCCTCGTTTTGGTGGGGTCGTTGACGTATTTCGACATTATCTATATATTGACCCAAGGCGGCCCCGGCGACTCCACCAGGGTGCTGGCGATGGACATGTACAACATCGGTTTCAACCAAACCGAGTTCGGCTACGCCAGCGCCATCGCCACCGTCCTTGGCTTCATCGGGATCCTCCTGGCCATCCTTCTCGTCAGGTTCAGCGGGTTTGGTTCCATGGAAGGGACCCAGGAGGGCATATGGTAGCCACCGTCGCCAAGGCCCCGGGGCGGCCGGCAGCCAGCCGCAGCACTTCGGCGAGGGTGTCGGCTCGGGCGTCGACCCTGGGCGGTATCCGGGGCAGGTCGAAGGCCTCCCGCTTGGCGGCCTTCGTCCTCGGGACGATCTGGCTGGTCTTCGTGCTGGCCCCCATCTACTACATGGTCCTCATCAGCTTCCGGTCGCCCGCTGAGTACCTCACGGCCAATGCCTGGCTGCCGACCGGTGGGCTGACCCTGTCCTCGTACTCCGCTGTCTTCGACAGCGCCGGGATCGGGACGTATTTCCGTAACAGCGCCGAGCTGGCGGTGGGTACCATCGTGGTGGTCGTCGTGCTCTCCTTGGCGGCTGGGTACCGGATCGTCCGGCGAGCATCACGTTTTTCGGCAGTTTCGTTCCGGCTCATTCTGTTCGGGATCGCCATCCCTATCCAGGCGATCGTCATACCTCTGTACTTCATAACCAACAAGATCCATATTTACGACACGATGTACGGCCTCGTGCTCGTCCTGGGGGCGTCGCTCATCCCGGTGGCCGTGCTCTTGATGGTCAATTACCTTCGCTTGATACCACGGCAACTTTACGACGCCATGGCGGTCGACGGCGCCGGCCCCTGGACGACGTTCACCCGCCTGGTCATTCCCATGGCCCGCCCGGTACTGGCCGTTATCTGCATCTACGCCGGTTTAGGGGCCTGGAACGCTTTCCTCTTGCCCCTGATACTCACGCAGTCCAATAATGACACGGTGCTGCCGCTGGGGATGTACAAATTCGCCTCGAGCGACCAGTACGCCCTCAACGTGCCGGTTGTGATGGCTGTCGTGGTCCTCTCTGCGCTGCCGTTGCTGGTTTTGTACATAGGCCTCCGCCGCCAGTTTGTACAAGGCATTGGCGGCTTCGCGTTGCGTTGACCCGAAGCTATCCAGTTATGGCCATCGGAGCCTCAACCCCGAGGACTGCCGCTGTCGTCTATGAGAAAGTACCCCAATGACTACGCCCGCCTACCTGAACGCCGCCCTGCCGGTTGACGACCGGGTCGCCGATTTGATGGGCCGCATGGACATCGACGAAAAGCTAGCTCAGCTGGGAGCAGTCGGCCTCCCAGACTTGATCACCGGCGAACGATTGGACGAGGATGCGGCGTTGGCGGTAATCCCGCACGGCATCGGCCAAGTGACGCGCATAGGCGCGACGACAAGCCTGATGCCGTGGGAAAGCGCCCGGCTCTACAACCAGCTGCAGCGGCTCGTGCTCGAACGCACCCGGCCCGGGATCCCGATAATGGTCCACGAAGAGTCCCTCGGGGGTTATTGCGCCCGGGGCGCCACCGTCTTCCCTCAAGCGCTAGCTCTGGCCTCGAGCTGGGACCCTCAACTGGTCCAGCGAGGTGGCGGACAGAGTTAGGCGGCAGCTACTGGCCGTCGGGGCCAGGCAGAGCCTGGCGCCCGTGCTCGACGTGGCCCGAGACCCGCGGTGGGGGCGAGTGGAAGAAACCTACGGCGAGGACCCTGTGCTCTCAGGGGTCCTGGGGACCGCCTATGTCCGAGGCATGCAGACCGATGACTTGAGCTGCAAGGTGTGCTCGCTACCGGCAAACACTTCGTCGCTCATGGCCTTTCTGAGGGTGGGCGCAATCGCGCGCCGGTGCAAATTGGCCCAAGGGAGTTGCGAGAAGTTTATGCAGAACCGTTCGCGGCCACCATAAGGGATGCAAGATTAGGTTCTGTCATGAGCTCCTACAGTTGCGTGGACGGGCTTCCAGGCAGTGGGTCGGCAGAGATCTTGACCCGGTTGCTACGTGAAGAGCTCGGTTTTGAAGGATTGGTAGTAGCGGATTATTTCGCGGTAAGCCTTTTGATGACCTACCACCAGGTGGCCGCTGACCGGTGCGAGGCTGCCGTGAAGGCGATCTCAGCGGGCCTCGACCTGGAGTTACCTGCCCTTGATTGCTTTGGTGAGCCCCTCAAAGCCGCCGTGGCCAATGAAAAACTCCCAATGAGCACCATCGATACGGCTGTCCGGCGTGTGTTGACGACGAAAATGCGCCTAGGTCTGTTCGAGTCGCCGTACGCAGACCTCGACCGGGTTCGAGCCGTATTTACGGACCAGGCGAGTTCAAGATTGTCCAGACGGGCTGCCGTCAGTGGCATTGTACTTTTGGCGAACAAGGGCATACTGCCTATTTCACGGCAAATATCAAGGCTGGCTGTAATAGGGCCGGCGGCAGATGACCGTCGGTTGCTGCAAGGTGACTACCATTACCCAGCGCACCAAGAAATGTTCCTTGAAAGCAAGGGTACGAGAGCGCTCGAGGTCCCTCCACTGGCGGATGCCCACAAGAGAGTGGGCACCGTGTTGGAGGTTGCTCCCAGCCAGTCGGGCAACGGCTCGGATAACGCCGGCTCCGACCCCTTTTATTTTCCTATCGCCAGAGGAACGCTCGAGCCGGGGCCGTACTATACCGAGCATGTCACTCCTCTGGCAGGGCTCAGGGCTGCGCTCACCCCAGACGTTGAAGTTCTTTATGAGAAGGGTTGCGAGCTAGCGGGGTGCGACCGTAGTGGTTTCCCGGCGGCGGTGGCAGCGGCGGCGCAATCTGATCTGGCTGTGGTTATTCTGGGCGGCCGCTCCGGGTTGGACAAGAGCTCGACCGTAGGAGAAGCTCGCGACGCGACGGACTTACGGTTGACGGGTCTTCAGGAGCAACTACTCATTGCTGTGGCCGCGACAGGTACTCCGACGGTCCTCGTCGTCATGAGTGGGAGGGTTCACGTGCTGAGCGACGTCATCGACCACGTGCAAGCCCTCCTGGTCGCCTGGCCGCTCGGGGAGCAGGGGGGCGGTGCTCTAGCTGACGTCCTGTTAGGCCGGTGCGAGCCCACAGGTCGGTTACCCGTCACCCTTCCCCGGGCTACTGGCCAGATCCCGCTGCACAGTGGCCATCGTTCCCGAGGAGCTCGTTCTGAGTTCTACGGGGATTACACAGATTGCGCTCGCACCCCACTGTTCAGTTTTGGGCACGGTCTTGGGTACACCACGTTCGCCTACTCCGACCTGACCGTGGATGCCACTGGTACTTCGTCTCCTGCAACGGTCGGGGTGACTGTGACAAACACCGGAGCCCGGGAGGGCGACGAGGTCGTCCAGCTGTACGCATCAGACTTGGTAGCGTCGGTATCCCGGCCACGGGCCTTCCTAATTGGCTTCACCCGGGCCCACCTGGGCCCAGACGAAGAGGCGCGGGTGACCTTTGTTGTCCACCCCAGTCGACTTGCATTTTATGATGAGGCCATGCACTTTGTGGTTGAGCCCGGCCTTTTCCGCTTCTCAGTCGGCGCCTCATCTGCGGACATCCGTCAGCACGCAACCGTCGACATCACTGGGCCGGTAACTCCCTTTTCACAGCGCTCGATCGTGGCAGTGGCAGCAACTGTGACATACAAAGCCGCGGCTCTTCGTGTCCCTGAGTAATGCTCGGAGGCCCAGCCCCTGGTCCGGGCTACCACGAGATTCTGTTCGCTCTTCCGTGCTCCACCGGCCAAAATCCTGAAGGCACCGTTTGAGTAGGGGATACCTAGTGGATCCTGATAGAGAGACCCGCCTTTGGTACCGGCAGCCGGCGCGCCAGTGGCTCGAGGCCCTCCCGCTAGGCAATGGGACCATAGGCGCCATGCTGTGGGGAGGGCCCTCCAGGAGAGGGCCGACCTGAACATAGACACGCTCTGGTCGGGCGGTCCTAGGGTGGCCGCCATCGAGAACTCTCAGGCATTGTTGGCAGAGTTGCGCGCCGCGGTGATTGAGCGTCGTGACTATGTTGAAGCAGACGCTTTGGTCCATGGCCTCCAGGGCCCGTTCAATGAGGCATACCAACCATTGGGATGGCTCACCGTCGACTTCGACGGCATCTCTGGACCTCACAACTACGAAAGGTCGCTCGATCTCAGCGAGGGCGTAGCTGCGGTGCGCTACGAGGTCGGCGGGAGCCGGTACGAGCGAGAGGCGTTTGTTTCCACGCCTGACCGAGCTCTTATTGTTCACATGAGCGTCCGCGGGCCGAAGAGGCTGAACTTGGAGATCGCATTGGGGAGCCAGCATCCAAGCGTAAGCTCGTACGACGACGAAGGGACTTTATGGTTGGAAGGCAGAGCACCTTCCCACGTAGCACCTCACTATTGGCCAGAGGAGCCGGCCGTCGTCTATGACGAACGATCTGGTTTGCGGTTTGTGGCCGGCGTGGGCCTCAACGTTGTGGGCGGAGCACTAGAGCGAGCAGCGGGCGGGTCTCTTCGAGTGGAAGGTGCGGAGGAGCTGACCTTGTTCTTGGCCGCCGCAACTGGGTACACCGCCTACCACCGGCGCCTCGTCGAAGACCCGGTGATGCTGCGGCACATCTGCCGCGGGGTCCTGCTTCGTCTGCATTCCAAGCCCTATCCGCTCCTCCGGGCAAGGCACGCGGAGGAGCACAAGGCACTATTCGACCGGTGCTGGCTTCGGCTCGGACGTACTGGCGCTATCAAGGCCCCCACCGACGAACGCCTCCAAGCCATGCGCGACGGCAGTGCAGACGACGGGTTGTGCGCGCTGCTGTTCCACTATGGTCGCTATCTCTTGATGTCCAGTTCTCGCCCGGGCAGCCAACCGGCCAACTTGCAAGGAATCTGGAACGATCTGGTCCGACCCCCTTGGAGCTGCAATTGGACGACGAACATCAACACTCAAATGAACTATTGGCCGGCAGAGACGACGAACTTGGCCGAATGCCACGAGCCGCTCATGGCGCTGATAACCGACCTGTCGCGCGCCGGCGTCAGCACAGCACAGGACTTCTACGGGTGTAGAGGTTGGGCCGCGCACCATAACGTCGACCTCTGGCGGTCCACGTGGCCGGTTGGCAACGGGGGAATGCACCCGTACTGGGTGAACTGGCAAATGGGCGGGGCGTGGCTCTGCCGGCACCTATGGGAGCATTATTCTTTCTCTGAGGACCGAGGGTTCCTCGGGCAGGCTTACCCCGCCATGCGCGAGGCGGCCGTCTTCCTGCTGGACTATTTGGTGGAGGGGCCCGATGGGGACTTGGTCACTTGCCCGTCGACATCCCCGGAGAACAGTTTCTTTACCCCCGAGGGCAACGAGGCGGCGGTTAGTGCGGCATCTACCCTGGATGTCTGGCTGACCAAGGATCTATTCCGTCACTGCATGGCGGCCTCCGAGATCCTCGGCTTGGACGAAGACCTGCGAACACAGCTGGCGAGCACAGTGGAAAGGCTGTATGAGCCTCGTGTGGCCAGGGATGGACGTTTACAAGAATGGTGGGAGGATTTCGGCGAGCCCGAGCCCGGGCATCGTCATCTGTCGCACCTGTTTTGTCTCTACCCAGGTGAGGAGGTTAGGAGTTCGGCTCATCTCGGGGAGGCGGCGCGGCGCTCCCTAGAGCACCGGTTGGCGAATGGTGGGGGCCAGTCCGGTTGGAGCCGGGCGTGGGTGATCGCGCTGTGGGCAAGGTTGCTCGAGGGGCACCGGGCATGGGAGCATTTGAGGAAGTTCCTCGACGAGTCCGTGGCCGATAATCTCTTCGGATCGCATCCTCCGGGTTGGTTCCAGATAGACGGCAACCTGGGAGTTTGTGCGGCCATCGCAGAAATGTTGCTCCAAAGCCACGCCGACATCATTGACCTTTTGCCCGCGTTGCCGCCGGCCTGGCCAGAAGGCGAGGTCTTTGGCCTCCGCGCCCGAGGGGGCTCATTGGTTGGCATAAGCTGGCAGGCCGGCCTGGTAACGGAGGTCTGCCTGGATCTGCCACGGGCACAATCGGTCAAGCTACGCTGCGCCACCCCCCTCCGTCTCGCTGGTGATGGTCCGGCGGGCGCCAGCCTTGTGCCCACCGACGAGCCGGGGCTGACCACCCTCGTGGCTCAGGGCGGTGGGGTCTACAAACTATACTCAGGCGGCTGACTCACTGGGAGCGCGGACCTGCGGGACCGTCGACCGAGTTGCCGCCGTTTGAGGTTGTGCTCCTGCGGGTGTGGCCGACGACGCTTCGATGGTGCAGTTCGTGCTTGACCACAAGAGTTTGGCGGCTTCTAGGCGGCGAGCAGCATGCTCACACTTCCTGCCGACTGGACTTGGTAGGCAGCTTCGGTCAGGCCTCATCGGGGCCGAGCGCGGCTTGGTGCCAGCGATACTGACCGCCGATTGACCGGCAATTACCACGAGCTCGCCATCCGCACCTTGTTGGACGGCGAGTGGGCCCGCAACTTCTCCGACGAAATCAGGGTCTGCGTCGCCGCAGAAGGCCATAAAATTCCACTCGCCAGCGTGACCTTCGAGGAGCTTTCCCGCGTAAAGGACACCCAGGCCAGCGTGGAAGGGTGCGATAGGGGTGTCGCTGGCGACATAGGCCCCGAGAAGTGCTTCGCCCGCAGGGCGAAGGTGCCGCCTTGACCGTCGGCTCCGAGCCTTTTCACCCGTTGAGACGAGTGGTCTTCAGCGTGACAGGAGAAGAGGATGGTATGACCGCCCTGCACCCGGACAAGCTGGGGGACCTCGACCTGAGCAAATTCGCCCGGCTCGGTAAGCGGTGGCAGGACCTCCCAGTCAACGAGGTCGCCGGAACGTGCGTGCCCGACCACACCCGCGCCGTCCGGCGCGCCGTGCGGGGAACGAGCCGTGACCAGCACGTGGAATAACCCGTCGTCCAGTAACCGGAAGAGCCATGGGTCGCGCCAGGCCTGGTGGTGCCAGCGGCCATGCCCCATCACCTCGTACCACCTGGCGTCGGCCTCTAGGACGGGGTTAGCCGGGTGTTTGGACCAATGCAAGAGGTCATCGGAGGTGGCCAATCCAACCCGCTGGACGGAACCCTGTTCAGCGCGGTTCACACCAGTGTAAAGCATGTACCAGCGGCCCTCGTGGTCGATTACGCTGCCCGTCCAGGTGGCCAGGTCGTCCCAGCAACCGGCCGCACCCGGGTGGAGGGCGTCGGGTAGGACATGCCAGTCTCGCAGGTTCCCCGAGACTGCGTGGCCGATGGTTGCATTATGGTGACGGCGGCCCGGGTCACCCAGGGCGCGCGGCGCCTGCAGGTAGAAAATATGGTGCTGGCCGTCCTGGCGGGCAAACCAAAAGTCCCAGACCCACTTGTCGGGCAGGCGGAACGGCACTAGCGCGCGCCGGCGTGGCTTGTCGAGTAGAGCATCTTCAGCCTTTCAATGACCCTTGCAAGAGGGCGGTGACAAAATGGCGCTGGAAAATGACGAAAAGAAGCAGGGTGGGCGCCAGGATGAGCAATGACCCCGCCGACAAGAGAGGGATGTTGGTACCCCATTGACCCTGGAAAGCTCCAAGTGCGCCGGCCATGGTCCTGTTGGTAGGGTCGTCGACGAGCACTATCGACAGCAAGAATTGGTTCCAGGTCCATACTGACAGCAGGATCCCGAGCGATACGAGAGCGGGCCGGGCCAGCGGCACCTGCACCCGCCAGAACAGTTGCCAGGTGGTGGCGCCGTCGATACGAGCGGCTTCCGACAACTCGTTCGGCGCGTTGACGAAATGGGCCCGCATCCAGTAGACGCCGAAGGGCATGAACAACCCGATCAGCGGCAGGATAATGGCCCAGCGGCTTCCGAGCAGACCCATATGCCGTATTTCGTAGTAAATCGGCACGATGACGCCTTCGAACGGCAACGTCAGCCCGAGCAGGAACAACACAAACGCCACCTGACCGCCTCGTACCCGTAAGTGGCCTAGAGCGAACCCCGCCAAAGTGGCGATAAGCACCGATACGGGGACGACCCCGACGACAATGGCCGTGCTCGACTGGAGCAGGGCGCCCATGTCGGCGGCCTGGAAAGCCTGGACGAAATTTCCCCATTGGGGATGGGCCGGCCATGAAACCCCGAGAGGGTAGCTTCCCAGAGGGGGCGAGGGCACTCGTGAACATACTGACGAACGGCAGCAAGGTCACCACCATTATGGCGGCCAGCAATCCCCAGCCAATGAGAGAATTGCGTCGAGCGATGATCATTTATCGGCTCCTTGACGGGTGAGCCACTGCACCGGCAGGATGCAGATTAGGACCAGCACCATCAAGGCTACGGCGAGGGCGGAGGCCAGCCCGACCTGCCGGTTGTAAAAGGCCAATTGGTAAATCTCGAGGCCTGGCACCATAGTGGCGTTGCCTGGGCCACCCTGAGTAGAGATATAGACGATGTCGAAGGCGGACAGGGCGGCGATAACAGTGACAGTCACGCAGACGCCGATCTCCTGGCGTAGCGAAGGGAGTGTGATCGACACGAACTCACGGAACGGCCCCGCCCCGTCCAGTTGGGCCGCCTCGTACAGTACGGGGTCGATCTTGGCCATACCCACGAGCAACAGGACCGTGCACAGCCCGAGGAGCACCCAAGCGCCAATGACCCCCACTGCGGGTAGAGCGGTGTTGAAGTCCCCCAGCCACGCTTGCGCAAAATGGCCGAGGCCCACATGGGTGAGGACTTCGTCGACCGCCCCAGTGGTTGACAACATCCAGCTCCAGGCGATGCCGGCGGCGACGAGCGGGACGACTTGGGGTAGGAACAGCACGGTCCTGGCCACTACGCTCATCCGGCCGGTGACAAACCGGCGCATTACGGTGGCGATGGCCAAGCCGAGTACGACAGGGATCCCGCTGAAGAACAAGATCAGCTCGAAGGCGTGGCCAATAACACCTACGAGTTGTTGGTCGGTAAAGACGGTCTTGAAGTTCTGCAGGCCGGCCCACTGCGGACGAGTGACACCGTCCCAGTTGTAAAACGAGTACCTGAACGTTTGGATTATGGGCCAGAGGACGAACACGGCGTAGGCCGCCAGTGCCGGGATGACAAAAGCCCAGCCTCGGATGTCAGTGCCACGGGCCCTGCGGCTAGCAACGGCCCGCGGCGCAGACTTCGCATGCGACGCGTCATAAGACCGAACTGACGAGGTCGCGCTGGTCATAACCCGTTAGGTTACGGGGTGTGTAGCTCTTGCAAGTAGTCGGCTTGAACAGTCTGGAGCACACTGGAAGGCGTGGTCTGCCCGCCGAAGAGCTTCTCGACCGCGGGCGTCCAAGCTTCGGCGTCGATGGGGCCAGTAGCGTTGGCGATAAAGCCCATACCCCCGTCCTCCTTGGCAATGACTTGCCCGGCGGCGAGGGTTTGGGCCGTCACCGTCCCGGGCTTCACGGCCGGGATCGCCAGGCTAGGGGGACCACCAGGGTTGGACCCACCCATCGCGACGTTCAGGGCCCGGGCCGCCGGGTTGGTCTCGACCCAGTTGAGGAAGAAGGCGGCACAATCCGCGTGCTTGGCGGTGGCGGAGATGCCATAAGTGAGCGGAGCGGACATGGCGGCCTGCTTACCTCCTGCCGCCAGCGGCGGGAAGAGGAAGAAGCCGTACTTACTCGCGAAGTTGTGGTCGAAATTGCCGGACTCCCAGTCGCCGTCGAAGATGAAAAGGCCCTGGCCATGTGTGAACCTGGCCATCATGGTGGAATAGGAAACGGCGTTGGCGTCAGTATTGAAGTAGCCGTCTTTGATCCATTGGTCCAAGTGCTCGACAGCCTGGAGGTTGGCCTTTGTGACCACGGTAGCGTGAGGTTGGTCGAGCACCCAGGCGTTGATGGGTTGGACCGAGCCCGAGGCCGCGATCGTATAATCGGCCATCAGGTACTGGAGGGGGAAGATGAGCCCGCCATTCCCTGCGCTGTCGAACTGCTCCACGGGTAGGACCCCGTCTGCCTTGGCCTTGGCCAGGTCGGCGTCGAGCTGGGCCAGCGTGGCCGGAGGGCTCGTCATCCCGATCTTGGTAGCCAGTGCCTTGTTGTAAAACACTCCCGTCATGCTGTAGTTGATCCCCATTGCCCACAGCGGGCCGACCCCTTGGGGGCTGCCACTGGGGGCGACCCTCAATTGTTCGAGGTCGGAGGCGGGGAACTTGGACCAGCCGAAGGTGTTGTAGTAGCCATCCAGGTTCTTCAGGACGTGGTCCTTCACGAGCCCGGTGATCTGGGGCATACGCATGAGGTCGGGAGGGTTAGGCCCGGACAGGACAAGCGGAGCATCTTGGGTTATGACGGCAAAGGCGTCCTCCTTGATCTTCCACGTCACGTTCGGGTACTGCTTCGTGAACAATTGCGTTAGGTCGACTATGTCGGGGAAACCGGTCTCGAAATATCCCTGCATGGTTACTGGTTTTGTACCGCAGTTGGCGGCAAAACTGGCGTCGTCGGGCACCGGGGCGGCCGACGCCGCTGAGCTTCCTATAATTGGCGTTCCTGTAACGGCCGCCCCCGTTGTGGTGGTCACCGCCATTACGGCAGCCATTACGCCGGCTAGCGCTGATGAACGACTCAAGGGCACCGATCGCAGCCTGGTGAACTGGTCCCGGACTTTCAACATCTGGTCCTCCTCTCTGTCCGCAGTGCAGATGCCACTTCAGCCAGTGACTCGAACGTCGGCATCCATAGCCGGCAAGGAGGCTCTGGGCCTCTGCGCTGAATTACCCCTCTTGGTGTTTGCTAATTCGAATTAGCTACAGTAACATGATGGCGCGGTCAGAGGATGGTGTCAAGGCCTCTTCAGCACGTCAGGTACTGTGACCACTGCATTTCCCCCAAGCACCATTGGCTGACGCAACCCTGCCGCCTACGCTTGTAACCCCCCTAAAGCATGCCCCCATGTAAGCTCCACGTCGTGTGTAACGCCGTGGCTGGCCCGAGCGTAGCAGCGAGGCTTCGTACCGGCGACGCGGGAGCCCGAGACCGCCCCGCGGCCCTCACTAGACACCGCCGAGGCGAGCCGTGCCACAGCGGGTGACCCTGGCGGAAGTGGCCCGTCGGGCCGGGGTCTCCCAGACCACCGCCTCGTTCGTGCTGTCGGGCCGGCGCGAAGAAATGCGGATATCGGCACACGTCGAGGCCCGAGTCCTAAGTGCGGTGCGGGAGACGGGGTACCGCCCGAACGTGGTGTCTCGGAGCTTGCGTACCGGGACAACCCAGACCATCGGCTTTGTCTCTGACACCGTGGCCACGACGCCCTTTGCGGGTCATCTCATTTGGGGCGCGCTGGACGCGGCGCGCGAGCACGACCACCTGCTCCTCATCGCTGAAACCGAGGGCGACCCCGAGCTGGAGAAGGAGCTCATTGAGGCAATGCAAGACCGTCGCGTGGATGGCATTGTCCTGGCATCGATGTACACGCGCGAAGTGAACGTGCCCGGCGCATTACTGGACGGCCGCAGCGTTATTCTCAATGCGGTACCCTCGAGGCGGTCAGCAGTCCCCTCGGTGTTACCGGACGAGACTGAGGCCGGGCGTACGGCGGCCCGGGTGCTCCTTGGCTCTGGTCACGCTGAAGGCATCTACTTGATCGGTGCCGACCCAAAGACCAGCCGGGTGCCGAGAGACAGCCTCGCCGCGGTCGAACGGCTCCGCGGCATAAAGGAAGTAATGGCCGCTGCGGGAATCCAGCTGGCGGGCGGGGCAGGGCGTCTGCACTGGCAGCCGTCGGACGGTTACGAGGCCACCCGCAAGCTGCTCGAACGCGCGCCCCCTCCGCGTGCCCTTATTTGCTTCAACGACCGGCTCTCAGTCGGGGCGTACCAGGCCATTCAGGAGGCTGGAGTCAAGGTGCCAGAGGAGATCTCTGTCGTGTCGTTCGACGACGAACCGGTTGCGTCCTGGCTTAGACCACAATTGACGACCATTGCCTTACCCCATTACGACCTCGGCCGAAAGGCAATTGAGGTGCTGCTCGACGGCGACCTTCAGCGCTCCAGCGCCGGTGCCGGAACATACCTCGTCCCAATGCCCCTACGCGAGCGCGACTCGGTGCGCGACGTTCGGGCGTAAGAAAGCCGTCGCCAGTTGGACCGCACTTGCGCAGAGCGAAATTGACAGAGACTGCTCGGGCCGTCGAAAGTGCCAATCCCCCTCCGGGTTTCCCGTATCGGCCGGTTCCGCGCTTCCCGCAACAACTCAACGTAAGTGAGGGAGGACGCTCGATATGTCCATTTACGGCGCGCCGGTATAGCCGCTTCGGGGCGGGGCGACTCGCCCGGCCAACGAGCAGGGCTTCGGCTTCAAGCGTGTTTGCCATCTCGGTGGCCGCCGAGCTTTCCAGCCTGCACCCCCAGACATTGCGGATTTACGAGCGGGAGCGGCTAGTCGAACCTGGGCGCAGCGCCGGCGGCACACGCCTTTACAGCGGCGATGACGTGACCTGGCTGCGTGAGATCGCCACCCTCATCGACGGCGGGCTCAACATCGCCGGTATCAAACGGGTACTGCAGCTCCAAGACGAAGTCCGGCGCCTGCAGGCCGAGATGGAACGCCTCAGTGCCGCGAGCTTCGAAAACGTCCACTTGGACACGAGCATTTGCTGTATGCCTGGCATGCTCCCGACTGCTATTGCACCGCCATGACCATGCTTTCCTGCAGTGGCTAAAGAAGCGTTACGGCGCTCTCGAGGCGCTTACTCTGTCATTCTTTGGTCGCACCGGCGAGCATGCCGGTAACCAGCGCCCTTTGTGCGAAAAGAAAAACGATAAAGACCGGCGCGATCGCCACGAGCGTCGCCATCGCCAGCTCCGGCCGTTGTACCGGGCTTACGCCCCCCATCGTCGGGTTGAACGCGGACGTAGCGGAAATGAGGTAGTCCAGGCCGACCGGGAGCGGGTACTGCTTGTCGTTGTAGAACATCACGAAGGGGAGGAAAAAATTGGTCCAGTCCGCGACGAAGGCGAAGAACCCCACGAGCACCACTATGGGCCGGGCCAGGGGCAGCGCCACGTGCCGGAATACCCCCCACTCGCTGCAGCCGTCGACTCGGGCGGCGGCCATGAGCTCCTTGGGGATGGCTGAAGAGAAGAAAATGTAGGAAAGATAGACCCCGAAGGGGAAGAAGCCAAACGGGAGCACCACCGACCAAGCCGTGTTACCGAGGCGGAGGAGGTTCATCTCCAGGAAAAGCGGTAGCACCAGGGCGCTGGCCGGCATGATCATCACGATCAGGGTGATGCTGAGTAGCACCCTCCGGCCGATGAACTGCGTTAGCGCCAAGCCGTAGCCCGCCGGGACCGCGCAGCCCACAGCCAAGACAACGCCACCGACGGAGTACCGGGCCGAGTTCGCCAGCCATGTCAGCAGTTCGTGGCCCTGGAAGCTATAGATGTGGTCCCATGTCCGGAGGAACGTGTGCAAGGACCCGAACGCCATCGGGTTCTCGTAAACCAACTGGTGGTCCGTTTTGGTGGGAGCGAGGAGGACCCAGACCACCGGGACGACGAAGAAGGCCGTGAAGGCCAGCATCACGATGAACCACGCCAGCAACGCCCCGGCACGGCGGCTCCGCAGGCGGTGGCGTCGACGACGTGTGGCCCGGGCGCCACAGCTAACGAAGTGCGAGCTGCCGGCTGCCTTCTCACGGGCTGCGCAGTTGCGTGGGCCATACGGTCGACGCGCCTTTATTCGATCTCGAACAACTTGGAGCGGAAGACGAGCAGGGTGGCGGCCATCAAGCAGACGATCAGGAGGTCGACCGAAACCGCGGCGGCGTAATTGAAGTTGCCGCTCTGGGTAGCGAAGTAATAGGCCAGCTGGTTGGGCGACCACGAGGTGCTCACCATGCCCTGGCTGGCTAGACCGACGAGTTGAGGCTCGACGAACAGCTGCGTCCCGGCCGCGAAGGCAAGGATCAACATGAAGACGACCCACCTCTTGATCAGAGGCAGCTTGATACGGACGGCGAGCTGCCAGGCGTTGGCGCCGTCGATCTTGGCAGAGTCGACCACTTCGTCAGAGATGTTGTTGAGGGCCCCGTTCATTACCACGATCCAGCCGCCCGCGCCCGTCCAGAAAGCGATCACCACGAAGATGGCAGGCAAGTGCGGCGTGTAGATAGTTTGCGCCAGGCTGGAGAAATGGAACGACGAGAGCGCGAAATGCCAAGGGCTGACATCGGGGTCGAGCATGAAGCACCAGACCAGCACGCTCGCCGCGCCGACGAACGCACCGGGAAGGTAGAAAACGAAACGGAAAGAGGAGGCCATCCGTCTTACCCCGCCGTGCAGCATCAGAGCCAGGAACAGCACCAGGACTACCAGGACGACGAGCCAGATCACCAAGTAGATCGCGATGTGCTCGAAGGCGGGCAGGAACCGGAAATCCCTCCCAGTGGAGAAGAAATTGGAAAGCCCGGCCCAATGGCCGCCTGCCTTGGTGAAGGCCAGGTAGAGGGCATAGGCGGTCGGTACGACGCCGAACAGCAGAAGCAGCACTATGTACACGGCCACGAAGGCGTAGCCGGCGCGCTGGCGACCACCAACCCGCCCGCGCTGGGCGCGGCTTTGGGCTCGCACCGGGACGGGCAGGCTGATGGTGCCGCTCAATGTCGTGGACTACGGCTTGGTGACGACTTGGAAGCCGGCACTTTGGGCGTAGTCCGAGATCTGCGCCCCGAAACCAGCCAGCTGGGAGGAGAAGCTCTGGCCCGATGTCAGGTTCGGCAGGACGGTGCTGGCCCATATGCCGTACACGTCCCAAGGGGTCTCTGACCAGCCGGTCCAGACCTCCGAGGCGGCTGTGGCGAAGGCCGGCGCCAGGGGAGAGGCGAAATACCCGCTCGTGTCTTGCTCGGCGATCCATGATTTCGCCGCCGGCACGTACCCCGGGTAGCCCGCCGAGATGTCCTGGACCGCTGTCGAAGTGGCCAGCCCGACGAGCACCTTCGCGACGGCCTGTGGTTGGGTTGTGTGGGACGACATGATCCAAAGGCCACCGCCCACGTCGCCCGTGTAGGCCTTGGACTGCCCGGCCCAGGTCAACGGGGGATAGGCGGCGATCGTGCCCTTGGGGCTGTTAAGGCCAGTGGCAGACTGGAATATGGCACCCGAGTACCACGCCGGTCCGACCATCATGAGCACCTTGCCGGCGTACTGCTTCCCGAAGGTGCTGGCAAAGACGTAGGTTGTGGTTAGCGCGCCGTCCTTCAGGAGCGGGTCGAGCAATTTGGCCATCCCCGTGCAATGAGGGTCGGCCGGGTTGTCGAGCAGCGTGTACTGGTTGAGCTCGTCGTTGATCGGGCATTGGGCGGCCTGGAGGTAGATGGAGTCGTCAAACGAGTCGCCGATGGAGCCGATCACGTAGCCGGGGTGGTTCTTGGCCACGTTCTCGCCGATCGCCTGCCACTGTTGCCAGGTGGTGGGGACCGTATAGCCCCACTTCTTCATCAGCGGCACGTTGACCCACAGGACGTCGAAGGCGAGGTCGTTGCGGAGGCACTCGAGCTTGCCGCCCACCATGCACGGGCTCAGTGCACCGGTCGCGTAATTGTTGATGACCGAGCTCGGGACGAGCCCGTGGTTGAGCACTGCCGGGAAATTGAACGGCGGAGCGCCCAGCTTTTGGACGTCGTTTGCCTCGGCGGAAAAGACGATGTCCGGCCAGCCATGGCCGACCCGGTTAGCCAGCGCTACCTTGCTCTCGATGCTCCCATCGCCGTTAGCGCCGGCGTCGCCAAGTTCGACGTCGAGCTTCACGCTGGGGTTGGCCTTTTCGTAGGCCTTGACCATCGGCAGGCGCAGGCTGTCGACCAAAACTACGATCGGAGCCTGGCTTGCCTGGGCGGGGGCGGCACTGACGACGCCGGTCCCGGTGACGGCCATCGACACGGCCAGCCCGGTTGCTGCCAGCGTAGTTAATCGGCGCCGCACCCATAGGTTATGGGGCCGCGAGGTTGATTTGTCTCTCATTGTCCTCCTTTTTGTATGGTTGCTAGGGCCTGTTTGTTGGTTGTTAGGGCTTGGTCAGGTGAGGGGGTCCAGGTGCCTAGACCGGTCCAGGCGCTCAGTCCACATCGGGGACGACAAAGGGCGTGAGCACCTCCGGGTACTCGGGCCCGGCCGGCAGGCCGACACCAGGAGCAGTCGGCGCGGGCACCATCCCGCACTTGTCGATGCCCCATTCCCGGCGTACGGGGTTACCCCAGACCAGCGACTCGTAGTAGGTGCAGTTTGAGATGGCCATGCACAAGTGCCGGGACGTCAAGGTGGGCCCATGCGGTTCGGCTCGCAACCGGTAGGCGTCGGCCAGGTGGGCCGTGCGCAAGGCACCGGTGAAGCCGCATCGCAGCTCGACGCTCACCCGCACGAACGTGGCGCACCCGGTGGCGACAAAGTCGCCGGTGTTCATGTGAGCGCCGTCCGATGTTTCGGCAATATTGAGGGGTACCCGGACCCGTTCGGCGAGCCATTTGTAAGCGGTGACGCTGAACTCGCGCATCGGTTCCTCGTACCAGAGGTAACCGGCGTCGGCCAACGCGTCGCCGACGTAGACGGCATCCGACAGGTCGAACCCGGCCGAGCCGTCGTACATCAGCGGGTAATCGTCACCGACGTGCCCGCGCAGCGCCTCGCATAGCTGGGCATCGCGGCGGGCATTCCCCCAGGCGTGCAACTTTATGGCCGGGTAGCCGAGCTCGATGCACTGGTCGGCGACCTCCAGGTACTCCTCGGTGCTGGCGAACGTCGTCGTCGACGCGTAGGCCGGGATCTCAGTCCGGAACCCTCCCAGCAACCGCCACGTCGGCATGCCGGTGAGACGGCCAGCGAGGTCCCACAAGGCGGCGTCCACCAAGCCGGGCAGGTAGATCGTCATCTCCTCGGTGCGGTCGAGCTCCCACATCCGGTGCCAGAGCCACTCGCGCTGGAGCGGGTCCGCACCGATGAGCTCGTCCCGGAGATAGCGGTCTAAAGCGTCCGCCACCACGACGTCACTCCCCCTGCGGCTGGCAACTGCGACCCCCTCAGCTCCCTCGTCCGTCCGGATACGGAGCACGGCGATTTGACCGTCGGGCGGGCTACCTTGCAGGCCTTTCCGCCAGATGAAGCCAGGACGAGGCCCGGCAGCAAAAACGCTGAAGCTCTCGGCAGCGGTAATTTTCATGTCCCCCCCAGGGCGCAACCTCATGCCCCACGACTGTCGGCTGATGTCATCGTACGGCATTCATATGATGACATACGCCTGTCGTATGTGCAAGCCCTCATGAGGAGGATATGATCAAGTTGGCGCGTCTGTTCGCTCCGGTCGCACGGCGCTGACAAGGTAAGGTTCACGATGAGCACACCGTCCGATGCCCTGATTTCAACCCCATGGCCGCGACGGCCGGCGCGCCTCGGCACCGCCGTACTCGCGGCCCTGGCCGATCAGGTCGTGAGTGGGAGGTTCGCGCCGGGCACAGCCCTCCCGACCGAGCCGGTCCTCTGCGAGACCTTCGGCGTCAGTCGTACGGTGATCAGGGAGACCCTCAAAGTGCTAGAGGAGAAGGGCCTCGTCCGGGTCAGGCAAGGGCAGGGGACGACCGTGACGTCGCCCGAGCAGTGGGACCTGCTCGACCCGGTCGTTCTAGACGAGGCCATCCGCAATGACGAAAGCCTCAAGATCCTGGACGACCTCATCGAGGTGCGCGTAGCGCTCGAGTGCCAGATGACTCGTCGGGCCGCAGGGACCATCGGAGAAGCCGGCATCGAAGAGCTCCGGCGCTCGCTCGCCGCATTGGGCCGGCTCCGCGACGATCCCCTCGAGTACTTCTCGGCAGACAGTGACTACCACGACGTCATACATCGTCTGTCGGGCAATGGGCTGGCGCGGTCTATTATCCGCTCCGTCCACCCGCACGCTCGCCTTAGTAGCCGGTACAAAGGTCCCGCCCGCCGGATCGACGTGGAGCGTTCGCACGCCGGCCACGTTGCCATCTACGAGCATTTGGCCCAACGTAACGCAGACGCGGCGGCCGGCGCGATGTACGACCACATCATGACATCGTGGTTAGAGCGGAAGCAGGCGCCTCCAAGAACCGTAGACGACACTTCGGAGCTTGGTCTCTCCACGCCGAAGAAGTGAGTTGGGGCGACGGTAGCCGGGCCGCCCGTACTCGACCCAGGCACGTTCCGCCCGCGCCCCGGCGAACGGGGCGAAAGGCATGCCCTCCTTCTCACCGCCGGTGGCGTGTACGACAATCTCGGACTTAGCGTCCCCGACCCAGGGCGCTCAGGCGCGCAGACGGCTCACACGTACGACGTCGATTACCTGATCGCCTGCGAGGCGGGCCGGGGGCGCCTCGCCCGGCTGCCCCTGCCCCGGGCGGAAAGCTCTTAGCGGGCTTCTCGACCCAAGCTGCCCTGCCACGGACTGGAAGGATCGGCGGCGTGTTGTTCTTCACCGTCCCCACCCGCAGGGCAACGTTC
Organism: uncultured Acidimicrobiaceae bacterium; assembly: GCA_963749305.1. Classification (GTDB taxonomy): domain Bacteria; phylum Actinomycetota; class Acidimicrobiia; order Acidimicrobiales; family Palsa-688; genus Fen-671. The sequence goes on along the minus strand of CAVVMN010000001.1, from coordinate 335,888 downwards.
GTTCAGCGACTTGAAGTCGTGGCCTGAACTAAGGAGTTTCGGAGCACGCCAACATGATGCTCCGAGCTTTAGCGACGAATCTGGACGCTCGTTCGGCACCGGCGCATTAGTGAAGCCGCCGCAGTCCTGGAGTAACCGTTGGAAGGCCCGGGTCCTCCAGGGAAATGTCGAGGCGGCATTGTGCTTGCGGATGGCCTTGAACGGGTTATATCGCCTCGGCTTTCGTGACGCCGCCCTCCCCGACTTGGTCAGTGTGGCCTATCATGCCGCCCGCAGGGGACAAGTCCGCAAAGGCAGCACAGCCGGCTGGCGCCCAACAGCAACGGCGACTTCAGCGCGTCAGTGTTCACGCAGCAACCCACGGTCGTGGAGTCGCTGAAACGACTCCAACAAGCTAGGGGTGGTCCCCGACGGGGCCATTCAAACAATCAACCGCACGTAAGGGAAACCGGGAAGCGACCAGCAGTCGCAATACGTCGCTCGCCCGGCGTGCACGCGCAGGCGCGACAGCGCACGGGGCTGTCTCGCCGGCGCGTGGGGCCGCTACCTGGGCTGCTCCGTCGGTCCTGTTCGATCTCGAACCGCTTTGAACGGAAGACGAGCAGCGCGGTCGCCATCAGGCCCAGTACCGGTAGGTAAACCGAGATAGCGGCGGCATAGTTGAAATTACCGTTCTGGGTGGCCAGGTAGTAGGCGAGCTGATTGGGGGACCGCGCCGGGCTTATCATTCCCAGGCTGGCCGTGCCGATAAGTTGAAGTTCGACGAACAGCTGCGTCCGCAGCGGCGAAGGCCAAGGTCACCATCTAGCCAACCCACTTCATTCGAGGTGTCTCCGCTTCAGTCAGCGGAGCGCGGACCGCCAGCGGCCGGGAATCTGGTGCGGACGGTTGGCTGTCGCCCTTGACAAGCCGAGCGATAGACGTATAATCAGTATTGTGATGAGTCATCAGTTCTGTGGGCTGCAATCAATACAGACAGCGGCTCCCCACACCCACATCTCCGAAAGAAAGGAAACCCGTCATGGTTAAGTCACTCAGCACTTCCCTGGTCCTGCGGGGCCTGCTCGCCCTCGGCATCGGGGCCGTAGCCCTGGCCTGGCCGGGAGTCACCGTCCTTGCTCTCGTCGTAGTCTTCGCCGTCTATGCATTTATCGCGGCTGGCCTGCAGGCGCTGCAGGCGTTCAGCAGCCGCACGGCCGGCCCGGTCTTCGGGCACCTGCTGCTCGGGCTGGTCGACCTGGCCGCCGGCATCGTCGCCCTAGCCTGGCCGGCCCACCGCCCTGGTGCTCGTGTTGGTCGTTGCCAGCTGGGCCATCGTCAGTGGCACTCTTGAGATCTTCGCCGCCTTCCGCAGCGGCGAAGAGGCCGGGACGCGTGCAATGTACATCCTAGGTGGCCTCGTATCGGCGGCCTTTGGTGTCGTGCTCTTCGCCCACCCCGGTATGGGCGCCATCTCTCTCGCTCTCTTGTTCGGCCTGTTCAACCTGGTCTCGGGGAGCTGGATGCTCGTACGGGGCATCGAGCTTCGCCGGGCCAACGCCACCCTGCACTCCCTGGTCGCGCCGACGAAGACGAAGGCAGCGGCCTGAGCGGTTGGCCCCCGGTTGTAGGCAGAGCCCGGCGGGCGCCAAGCAGGCGCCCGCCGTGGACCGCCCGCCTGAGGACCCGTTCTGTAACATCTGATCACTGCTGATAAAGCCATCTTGGGAAGAGGAGAGGACGTGGACGCGGCGTCGGCAAACGGTGTTGTACCGGCTAACAGGCTCGATCGTCGGAAGGCTCGCACGAGGCAGGCGCTCATCGACGCCGCCGTCCGGTTAATCGCCGAGGGACGGGGAGAACAGGCGAGCATCCAGGAGATTACCGAAGCGGCCGACATCGGCTTCGGGTCCTTCTACAACCACTTCGCCAGCAAGGAGCAGCTGTTCCAGACCGCGTCGGAAGAGGTGCTCGAGCGTTGGGGGCAGATGATCGACACCGCTTGCGCCGGTCTCCACGACCCCGCCGAGGTCTTCGCTGTCTCCCTGCGGATCTCTGGCCGCCTCGCCTGGGCGCACCCGGAGATCGCCGGTTTCATCACCGGCTCGGGCTTGGCCCTCCTTGACGCACCCCGCGGCCTGGCGCCCTACGCGCTTCGTGACATCCGCGCCGGCCAGGCCACCGGCCGTTTCACCGTCTCGGACGCCGAGATCGCGCTGAGCGCCGTAGCCGGGGGGCTCCTCGGCCTTTTGCGGCTGCACGAGCGCCATCCCGGGCGTGTGGCCGAAAGCTCGGTCGACGAGCTGGCCGAGGCCTGCCTGCGGCTGCTTGGGCTCCGCGCCAGCGAAGCACGGCGCCTCGCCCGGCTGCCCCTGCCCGGGGCGGAAAGCTCTTAGCGCCCATCCTCGGCCCAAGCTGCCCTGCCACGGACTGGAAGGATCGGCGGCTTGTTGTTCTTCACCGTCCCCACCCGCAGGCAACGTTCGTTCAGCGACTTGAAGTCGTGGCCTGAACTAAGGAGTTTCGGAGCACGCCAACATGATGCTCCGAGCTTTAGCGACGAATCTGGACGCTCGTTCGGCACCGGCGCATTAGTGAAGCCGCCGCAGTCCTGGAGCAACCGTTGGAACACCGGCACCTCTGACCGATGGCTTCCACCTGCTGGTGGAGCCTGAAGCTAAATGAGGTCAAGACGATCGATGGTGTTGTTGGCATCCCGGTCACCGACCTGGCTCGGCTGGCGCAGGTCTCAGCTATCCGGTACATCGGGTTCCGCCACGAGCCGGAGCGCCGGCCACGCGGCTGCGGCCGCCGCCTTTCGTAACAAAATGCCCGGCTCGTGCCTGACTGTCTCCGCGCCGGGTCTGCTAAACGGGCTTGTTGCGTTGGCTGACACCACCACCAACCGTTCCCGATAGTTCAGATCTCGGGGTCCAGCGAGCTCCGCCTGGTCGACTTGTAATGGCGCCTGCGAGGAACTCGACCAATTGGCCGCGGCCCGCCCGTTCACCAAAGTGGCGTACTGGATCGGCTCTGTCGAGGACATCGGCCTTGGCGTGGCGCGGGCCATCCGCGCCGCGGTGAGCAAGGCGCCCCGGAGGCGTCTACCTCGACGTCCCCAGGGAGGCACTGGACCAGGTGATGGAAGCTACCCATGGCGCCAGGTCGCGGTGGGCGCTCACCGACCCCACCCCGAAGCAGTTGCCGGCCGAAGCGACCCAGCAAACTATCGTGATGGGACTTTCGCCTCTACAAACAGCCCAGTCCCACGGCAGAGACTAAGGCCATGTTGGCGGACGAGACGCCGCACATGTCGCATTGGTGCCACGACAGGCGACCCTCGCTCCGTTGACAGATGAGGGTTGCACATAAAAATACCCGTTGAGCCAGGAGCGGCTCATCCTAATCAAGGGAGACCATTGTGCCGAAGGAACGAGACCTCGCCATATTCACCGCTATCTATGACAACGTGGATGACGCGGAGGCCGACCTCGACGCCATCGAAGACCTGCACAAGGACGACTTTATCGGTGTGTTCGACGCCGCCGTCATTGACCAAAAGAATGGAAAGCCCCACATCGTCAAGCGCCTGGACCGTCCCGCCGTGCGGGTAATCCCCGAGGACCTCGGCTTCGGGCCCTCTCTCGCAAGGAGCTGAAGGCGGCCGCTGCCGAACTCAGCGCCGGCCAAGTGGGCTTGATCATGATCGGACAGCCCACCCTGGAAAAGGGCTTCGACAAAGCCGTCACCCGGGCATCGAAAGTTGTGAAGGAGACGGTAGACGCGACCACAGACGAGATCGCCAAAGAGATGAAGGAAGCGGCACACGGCTAGAAGCTGGGCCACCCTGCACTAAAGTCCGACCCCAACCCGCCAGGCACAGGCCTCGGTACCATACAGGCAGTGGCACTGATGATAGGCAGCGCCTCAGGGCACAGTTTTTGGGTCTACTGGCCGCTGTTTTTTTCTGGCTGGTGTCGCGCTCCTGCTAGGTATCCCTGTGTACATGGCGCAACGGGGCCAGACGACCAAGCCCGAACCTGTCCCGCCCTACCGACGAGGGGTCCTCGTTGAGCACGGTCGCAGCGGGTGCCCAGCAAAGTGACATGGACAGAGTTTGGTATTCGCGCTCGGCCGAGGAGGTAGCGGCGCTATTGGGAGCCGACCCCGCCACGGGGTTGACAAGGGCGCGAGCGGCCGAACTGCTGGCCCGCGACGGGCCGAACGCGTTGCCAGAAGAGAAACCACCGCCAGGATGGAGACGGTTCCTTGACCAGTACCGCAGCTACATGCAGATCATCCTGGTTGTCGCGGCCGTCGTCTCGTTGGCCATCAAGCAGTGGAGCACCGCAGGCATCCTCGTCTTCCTGACTGTGCTAAACGCTGTCGTCGGCCTCCGCCAGGAAGGAAAGGCCGAAAGCGCCATGAACGCGCTGAAGTCGATGATGAAGACGACGGCCAGAGTGCGGCGTGACGGGAACGAGTCCGTCATCCCGGCCGAGGAACTGGTCGTCGGAGACGTGGTCCTGCTGACAGCGGGAGACCAGGTGCCGGCGGACGGCCGGGTCGTGACGGCCAGTGCGCTCCAGATCGATGAGTCGGCGCTAACTGGCGAGAGCACGCCGGCCGGCAAGGCCGCGGCCACGGTCTTCGGCGACGACTTGGCGCCCGGGGACCAGACGGATATGGCGTTCATGCACTGCCCGGTGACCCACGGCAGCGGGACCGTGCTGGTCACCGGCACCGGCGCTCGCACCGAGGTCGGGCGGATCTCCGGGATGCTGTCGACGACGAAGAAGGAGGAGTCCCCCCTGAGCAGGGAGATGAACACGCTGACATTGTGGATCGCGGCTGCGGCTGGTTTGACGATGATCGTGATGTTCGTGCTCGGCCGCTACCGGGGCCTCGCCTGGGACGCTCTCTTCGTGAGCGCCGTCACCTTGGCCATTTCGGCGATCCCGGAAGCGCTGCCGACTGTCACGCAGGTCATCCTGTCGCTGGGGAGCGTGGAGCTAGCCAAACACAACGCCATCGTGAAGGACCTCCCTTCGGTCGAGACGTTGGGGTTCACCTCTGTCATCAACTCCGACAAGACCGGCACGCTCACCATGAACCAAATGACTGTTGTCGAGGTGGTGGGCCCGGCCGACCACTACACAGTCTCGGGCACGGGCTATAGCCTCGAGGGTGGGATCCAGCGCGCCGCCGGCACGTCGGCCACCATTGAAGACGCCATCCTCCCGTACCTGTTGGCCAACGACGCCAAACTAGTAGAGGGCAAAGTCGTGGGCGACCCTACAGAGGGTGCATTGCTCGTCCTCGGTCATAAGGCGGGCCTGGACACCGAATCTACCCGCCAGAAGTTCCCCCGCTTGGCCACGCTGCCTTTCGACCCTACCTACAAACTGATGGCCACCTTCAACTCGGTCGTCGACCAGCCGGAGCCGCCGGTTGTGCGCTGCTTCGTGAAGGGCGCCGCGCCCGCCGTCATGGCGCTGGCGTCCACGGCCCTCTCGCGAGGCAGGACCATCACGTGGACACCCGAGCTGGCGGAACAGGTCCGCGGCGAAATGGAACGAATGGAGGACGCCGGCCGACGCGTGATGGGCGCGGCGGTACGCGACCTCAAGCCGGGCGACTTCGACCCTAACAGCGACTTGCTCCGCTATGTCAGCGACCTGCAGATGACCAGCCTGGTCGGCATGGTCGACCCGCCTCGCACCGAGTCCGAGGGCGCCGTAGAAAGCGCTCAAGCGGCCCACATCCGGGTCCGCATGGTGACGGGCGACGATGTGACCACCGGCGCGGCTATCGCCCGGCAGCTTGGGATCGAGGGCGAGGCCATCCTGGGTGCCGATTTCGCCGCCCTCTCCGAGGAAGAAAGACTGGCCCGTATCGATGACATCGGGGTACTGGGCCGCGTCGCCCCCGAGCACAAAGTCTTACTGGCGGACACGCTTAAGAAAAGAGAGACGTAGTGGCGATGACCGGAGACGGTGTCAACGACGCGCCGGCCATAAAGGCTGCCGACATCGGGATCGCCATGGGCAGCGGCACCGACGTCGCCAAAAATGCCAGTCGCATGATCCTTTCCGACGACAACTTCGCCACCATCGTTTATGCGGTCGAACAAGGCCGAAAGATTTACGACAACCTCACGAAGTACATCCGTTACGTCCTCGTGCTGCTGGTCGTGTTCGTCCTGACGTTCCTTGGCGCCACAATCTTTAACATTGCCGCCGGCGAACCGTTCACCCCGGCGCAGGTCTTGTGGATCCACTTTTTAGTGAACGCGCCATTCGGGTTCGCGCTGGGTTTCGACCTCGAGACCCCCGGTCTTATGTCGAGGAAGCCGCGGCCGCGCGGCGAACCAGTGCTGACTCGGGGCATGGTCGTAACGGTCGGTCTTGTCGGGCTAGCTATGACCATCATGCTCCTTTCCCTGATCGAACTGGGCAAAGCGCACTACGGTAGCGTTCAAACGGGCCGGTCCATAGCTTTCACATCTTTTGCCCTAATGCTGATCGTGGCCGCCCTGGAGTGCCGGAGCGAGACGGCCACCGTCTTCACGACAAGCACCTTCGACAGCGATGAGATGAACTGGGTGATTGTCGGTGAGGTGTTCCTGGGCGTCCTTGCGACTCAGACCGACGTCCTGCGCCGGTTGCTCGGCACTACCGAGCTCGACCTGAAGCAGTTCGGATGGGCGGTGGTACCCGTCGTCGTGCTGCTCGCGCTGTGGGAAGCTGGGAAGTTCTTAGCCCGACGGCAGCTCGAAGCGGCCACCGTGGCGCCGTAGAGGTGAGGTCTTGACGCTCCTCGATAGTCTTCGCTTTCCAGCCGGTCGGTAGAGTGACGGGCCGAAAGCCGACGCGGCCGGCCTGCTCCGCTCGACAAAAGACCAAAACCGCACTAGCGCCGGCAAAAAGCATTCTGGTACCCATCATTTACTGGTCCCGGACGGGGGAGCACCGGTATGTCGCGGCCCCGCTCTCATCCCGTAGCGCCGCCGGAATAAAAAATAGGCGACCGGGCCGGCCATCAGGGGGAGCCAGTAGGAGCACAAGCGGTAAGCGAGGGTAGCCAGGAAGGCCTTGCTGGGGCTGACCCCGGCCAAGATCAGCATGCTGCTCAGACCGGCTTCGATAATGCCGAGCCCACCGGGGGTCAGGGGTAAGAAGCCAAGGATGCCTGTGGCGGCGTAGGCCAGCAGCACGAGCGAGGGCCGAGGGTCGCTCCCGGTGGCGCGGAGAGCGAACAGCAGGCTCCCGTAATCCAAGCCCAGGCGTGCCGTCGTGAGCAGGACGGCCTGGCGCCACTTTTGGCCGAGGGCCGTCCGTATGGCGTCTCGCTCGCCCAGCAAGCGCCGGTCAAATCCCTGCAGCGGTCTCTTGGGGCGGGCAAGGGTGTTCCAGACGCGCTGGGCTATCCGGGCGAAGGTCGCCAGGGGCTTGTCCGTGGCGAGGACTATCAGACCACAGATGGCGAACAAGACGAAACCACCGAGCCCCACGAAGGCGGTGCGCTGCAGCCCTCGATTGACCGAGGAACCGCCGAGGATGGCAGGAAGAACGAAGATGGGAAGGGCGAGAAGGGCACCAATGCCCAGCATCGACGACGCCGCTAGGCCACCGGCGGCGCTGTCGGCGTCTATGCCGGTTGCCCGCAGCATTTCGAACTGCACACCGCCCCCGACCGCGTCGCCGGCCGGCAGGATGTCAGTGACGGCATTGCCTACGATGCCGGCGCAGACAACGGCGAACCAGCTATCGGTCCTCAAGAAGAGCCGCTGCAGGGCGAATGCGCAACCAAAACTGGCCGACTCCGCCAGCAATGCACCGATCATCCAGATGGGGCTGAGGGAGGACAAGCGCGGCCACGCCCCGAGCACCTTGGCCAGGCTCGGCAGGACGACGTAAAGGGCGACCCCGGCGACGCCGACGACGAGCGCTCGGCCGATCAGGCGCTTGGCCGTGAGCGGCTTCGAGCCTCGGCGGTTAGACCCGGCCGCCCGGGCTTCGTGGTCAGAAGTTGGCGGCAAGTCTTCGTCCGGCGAAGGACGTACCCGACTGGTACGACGACGCTCTCGCACCAGCCAACCTGGCGCAGCTCTGGTGAGGGACGGCCTCGCGCCGCGCCGCCCTGGAGCACGCTAGCGCGGCCAGGCCCAGGTCCCGCACCACCTCGACAACGAGCACCTCGCGGTCGGGCCACGATGAGATGGAATGGTCGACCCACACAGTGCCTCCGTTCTGGGCAGGCAGCCCATCGCGCCCGTGACGGCGAGGGTTAGCCGGCCGAGCTCTTTGTTGTGCTTGTAATTGCCTTGCCCTGCGTTGCGGGCGCCGTGACCCGCCCGCCGCCCCGGAGCACCTCTCCGAGCACAGGAAATGTCAGGTAGCGCCGGCGGATGGCGTCCGCGACGACCCCGGTCCAGCCGGTCTGGTGCGAGGCTCCGAGACCCGCGCCGTTGTCCCCGTGAAAATACTGGTTGAACAACAGGTTGTCCCGCCAGGCACTGTCGCGCTGGAAAAGAGCCACGGTCCCGAAGCAAGGCCGACGGCCACCAGGGCCAGCGAGGAAAATGGAGATCCACCTTTGCTGAAGATCCTTGGCTATCTTGTCAAGCGGCATTTTTCGACCGGACCGGGTGGGGTACTCGATCTCCAGTCGGTCACCCAAAAACTGGTGGTACTGCTCCAGGGCAGTTACCACCAGGTAATTGAGCGGGAACCACACGGGGCCGCGCCAGGTGGAGTTCCCGCCGAACATGGAAGTGGTGGGCTCGGCCGGTTCGTAGTGGACCGAGGAGCGCAACTCGCCGGTTTGGAGCTCGTAGGGTCGACTACCCAGTACCGACTTTCGTCGAAGACCCCTGTATCGACTGGCTCGTACTCGGGCTGGTGCCGGTCGCGCTGACTGTTCACACGCACAAGGTCCTCGTACGGGAACGGCGCCTGGGGGGTAGTGATAGCGCCACTTGTTCCAACTATGGCTGGGCACGCCGTCCAGGTACCACCAGTACTCTTTGGCGTCCTCGCCATGATTGCCCTCGTTGCCGGTGAGCCCGAACATGCGCTCTTTCAAGATGGCGTCCCGCCCGTTCCACAGCGCGAGGGCCAGGCAGAGCCGCTGCTCCACGTCGCTGAAGCCTGCCATACCGTCTTCGCCCCGGCGGTAAGCGCGTGAGCGAGCGTGGTCGTGCGGAAGGACTCCCAGACAGCCCCGTCTGGGCTGTAGTCTTCCCTGACGGTGGCCCATTGACGCTCGCTCAGGTACGGGCCCCATAGGTACCAGTCGCCGGCCTGCAACAGTCCCTCCTCGAGCTGGCCAAATTCCCTTGCTCTTTTACTTTCTGCGCTCATGTGCCGCCTCATCACCCATAGAGCGCCTCGTAGTGGTCTCCCAACGCCGAGGCGAGGACCCGCGGGCGAGGCGCTCACGCCTGGCACCCTGCAAACGGGAGGCGCTGATCGTGCGTAAAAGTCCGGTCGCTCGCTCGGCTGTCAACACCACTATTATTCTGCTCCGCAGTGAGTACGTGATGCGCGAAGCGCTTGCAGAGGAGAAACCAAATTACCGTGACCCAAAAGGGCCGTCAGGCTCTCGAGGACCTCTTCAGAGCACTGCGCCCTGTTCCCCAAATCGCTCCTGCCTGGTTACTGTCTCGCATTCCCCCTTGGGTACGTCAGTTACTGAGAGATACAATCAGGTTCGTGATGAATCATCAGGAACACCTACGCGGAGCGCTCCGACAGCGAGCTCGGGCTGTAACGGTCGTGGACATCACCGCCAAGCTGCCGGGCAGCAAACGGTCGCACATCTCTGCTCGGAGCGGTTCACGACGGACCTCGCTGGTCAGCGTAGGAACGTACTATAAGGGGGCGATGGCACTTGGTCCCTCATCGACCTCGCGCACAGGGGCCATAGGTGCCGCCGGCGTCGCAGGAGATTGTCTGTGGACGAGCAGAGCGATGCCTTAGCCCGCGGGACTTCCGAAGGGCGCGTCCCAGGACCGACGGCCGAGCAGGACGGGGGGAGCCACGAGGCGCCCACATCGGGCCCGCTGGTCCTTCCCGGGGCGACGCCGGCCCCAACCTCTGGGGAAGTCAGCACAGTCGCAGCCTCTCCTCTTGAGACCAGACGGGACCGGGTCCTCCGCGCCGCTGCGTCGAGGCACATCCCCCTCGAAACGATCCTGGTCACCATAGGGCTGGTCGGCCTGGCGTACCTGCTCGGCGAGCTTCTCTACCTTCTGCGTGATGTGGTAATGCTCTTGTTGGTCAGCGGGTTTATCGCGCTCGTTCTCAACCCCCAGGTTGCGGCCCTTCAAAACTGGAAGGTACACAGGCGCGGCTTCGCCGTAGCGATCGTCCTTTTTTGGGGGGTGCTCGTCTTCATCGGCTTGGTGATCCTGTTCGGGCGCCCACTGGTCGACGGGGTCACCCACCTGGCGCACAGCCTGCCGGCCTATTTACGCGACGCGGAGCATGGCAGGGGATGGGTAGGCCAGCTCATACGCCGGTACCACCTCGAGGCGTGGGCTCAGCAGAACTCCCAAAAATTGATAACTATTGCTCAGAGCCTGGGCCAACCCGCACTGGCGCTCGGGAAGGGAGCGGTGTCGATTTTGTTCTTCGTAGGTACCACCTTCGTACTGGTGACGATGCTCTTGCTCGAGGCGCCGAAGCTTCGCTCAGGGGTGCTCGGCTTGATGTCCCCAGCTCGTTCGGCCAGGTACCAACGGCTCGGTAACGAGATCACCAGGTCGGTGTCCGGTTACGTCCTCGGTGACGTCCTGACGTCGCTCATTGCCGGGGTCGTCGTGTTCGTCACACTGACGGCGCTGTCGGTCCCTTATGCCCTCTTGTGGGCTCTCTGGGTGGCGCTGGTCGACTTCCTCCCGACCATCGGGGGGGCGCTGGCGGGGATACCGACAGTGCTCTTTGCCGTCGGGCACTCTCTCACGGCCGGGATTGTCACGGCTGTTGTGTTCCTCGTTTACCAGCAGGTCGAGAACCATGTGCTGAACCCCGTTATCATGAGCCGGACGGTAAAAGTAAGCCCGCTTCTGGTCTTGGTGTCTGTGCTCGTCGGAGCGGGCATCGGCAACTGGCTGGGTGGGGTTTTCGGTGCCTTTACCGCTGCTCTAGTGGCGATCCCCGTGGCAGGTATGGTCCAGATCGTCGCCAAAGATCTCTGGAAAGCCACGGCTCCTTCTCAAGGAGGGCCAAGGCCGTAGGCGCCCGCGGCCTGCCCCTCGAAGCGTTTGGGTTGTCGGTGAGAGCCGGGCCCATCCCGGACAGGTCAACGGCCAAATGTTCGTCAATAATGGTTCCCTCGGCGTCCACGCCAGGATGGTGGCCTCCGGTGAGTACGCGAGGCCAACAGGCGGGCTCTGGCGAGCTCTCGCCCGACCTGCTGGGGCCGACCGCGGTTACCCCTCGGGCTTGTAGTTGAAGGCTCGGACGGCTGCCTTTTCTGGCGAGGTCGTCATCCAGGTATCCAATAACCCTTACGTTTTGTGCAGCCTCGTCGGGTCCGGCTCACGCGCCAGCATTGACGGCGGTGCAGTCAGGGTTAGCCGCGATGTGGATCACGGGGGTCGACTCTCTCGTCAGTAGGGGAGGGCTGGACAACCAAGTCCAGCGGGGAGCCCGGTCGGTCGGGATGCGGTCATGCCGCCGGCAGCCAAAGGTCCATTTCGCCGATGCGCCGTAGGGTACTGTACCAAGTTCCCCCTCCGACATGAACCCCCGTTCCGTCCGCGTCGCGCTGGCCGTTTTTTGGATCCGCGCTGAACGCCGAAAACCCAACATTTAAGCCAAACAAACCCGTCTCTCCGTGTCGCACGGTGTCCCCACCTCGTCTCACCGGACCGGGCAATCGTCTTTCCCGACGAGCGAAAATGCGACAAATCGCGACGGGGAGCGACACGGTGCGACACTAACGAACTAACTACGGATCAGAAGGTTGGTGACTTCCACGACTCCGTACCGCGCTCGCCAATCGAACGAACGTTTGACTCGCAAGCTTGTTCGGGCAGAATATCTGGCCCGTGCCAGCCTCGACACCCGGCTGGCACCAGAGACGAATAACGCGCCGCACCAACCTTGGCGGCGGCTCGAACCCGGTCCTCCTATTGGGGAAGAGGCGTACATCCCGTGACCAATTAGTCCGTTATGCTCCAAACAAACGTACCCATCGCCGTCGTGCTCATTCGACGCTTGCCGTCATTAACCGCCTTTGTGGCGGCGCCAAAGCTTTAACGAGCGGTCCTGCACTATAAGGAGCGACCCGGCCGCGCACGGTGTCGTGTCTCGTTTTGCCCCTGTTTGCAGGAGCGGTGCCCAGAAAGACCCGAAGCGACCGCCTGGCAGCACGAAGGGCAGGGGGTCCCATTGGGCGTTCAGCAAAACCACGAACGAATCGTCCTGGATCTTCACTCCATGGGTGCCCAAATCTGGCAGTGGGTCGGCTTCGTGCAGCAGCGCCGGGCTGAGCTGGCGGGCGCGTTCGACGGTCCCGGCCCACAGCCGTTCGATAACGTCCCATGCTTCTCGGAACCCGGCCACGTCGGTCGGGCGCATCTTGACCCGTTCGGGGTAGCGCCGGTTGAGCTCCGCGTTCACCAGTGCGCCGACGTCAATCCCATTGATGGTCAACTTTGCGATCTCGCCGTGGATGTCGACGTCTACCAGCTCGACGCCGCGCATGACGACACGGTTCATCTCCACACCGCGAAAACGGGTGTCGACCATCTTGACGGCGCGGAACTCGGCGCCGCTGAGGTCGATGCGTTCGAACCGGGTGCCCTTCGGGTCGCCTACGAAGTCAGCCATGTTCGCCACAGTACGATCGTGGTCCGCCAACTGGCCAGGACCAGCGCGGCCGCCAAGGCCCGCTGGCAACGGCCCACTTCTCCTGCCTGCATGTAGCCGCTACTGATATTTATCACATCACGACAATTCGTTCAGGAGGCGGGGAAAGTGGCGCCTCTGTTAGCTCGCCGCCCGACGAAGATGACGTTCTCCCCGCTGAGCGGGAACGTTGCTCCCGGAGGGGTGGCGGGGCAAACGGCCCTCGCGCCACATCACGATGATCCAACAGACTGGTCCAGTACGTCGAAAACCAAGTCGATGTGCGACGTAAGTTTCACCCGGACTAGCAGACATCAGCGGCGCTGGTCGTGCCCTGCCGTACCTGCCACGACGCACTGGCTTCCAGAAGACCAAGGAAGGGGTTCTCCTGAACCGCTCCAGAACGGGCCTGCGACCACGCAGACCGCCTTATCTCGCCGCGCTTCCCCGTTTGAAAAGTTACGAACTCGTTACCTCGACATCCGAACCTCCACCTGGCCTCCACCTCGTAGCCGGTATGTCGCTGGCATGATGGACGTATCACTCAAAGGAGAACGAATATGGCTACGGCGACCCAAACTGGAACCCGCGGGGCCCGGTAACAGATGCCGAGTACCGGGCTCTGGCGCAGTTTCGGCGTGCGCTGCGGTCGTTCTTGTATTTCTCGGAAGAAGCGGCACGGGCGGCCGGTCTGACCCCGTCCCAGCATCAGCTCCTGCTGGCCGTTCGAGGGGCCGAAACTGACGAGCCACCCACAATCGGCGACGTCGCCGACTGGATGAAGCTGCGTCACCACTCGGCCGTCGAGCTGGTCAATCGGGCCGAGTCCAGCGGGCTTGTGCGCCGGGTGCCCGACGCCAACGACCATCGCCGGCAGCGTCTGGTGCTCACCAAGCTCGGGGAGAACAAGTTGGCCGGGCTCTCGACTCTCCATCGTGAAGAGCTTCGCCGCTTCCGTGAGGAAGGGTTCCCGCCGCTGCGCGCCCTCTAGGCCGGGACACGACCAGGCCGGCAACGGAACAACCGAAGAGCCGGACAACCGAGACGCTCGATCTGTGCATGGACGCGCCAGTTCGGGAACTCGGCGAGGGAGCGACCAAGGCTTCTCCTTCACCGGCGGTCCACTTCCGAGGCGTCGCATTTTTTCTATCGTGTTGCGATTGGCTTGAGGTATAGTCGTCCCTGAGAGGCTGAGGGCGCAAGGAACAGGATGGCGCAAGCGGCACGCAGCGACGCTCTGCTTCAAACGGCGCGATTGCGCCCCCGGCCTTTCGTCGATCCCAGGTAGCCAGGCGGATGGCCGGTGCCTCGGGACAATCGCCACACGAGGCGTCTTGGCTGGCCCCAAGGGCCGGACCTCCGTCCGGGCCGCTTCTGGTCCACTGACCGACGCCTTACGCTGACCTATAACGAGTTGGCCAGCCACCCCTCCAGGTACACGAGGTACGTAGGCAACCAATGCGCCCGGTTAAACCCGTCGAACGGGTCGATAGTCGCAACGACGTCCAGATGGCTGTCTCGGCCGGCCAGGGCAGCAGAAGCCAGGGGAGACCCCGGTTCAAGGGCGCGGCCGACACGGTCCAAGCACCAGGCACGCGAAACATGAAGGCCTTCCAGGTGCACTGTGTAAGGGTCGGCTCCGTCGGGGATAAATCGAGCCGGGGACCAGTCAGGTACGATGCCGGCGGGGCACACCTGTGCCATCCATTCCAGGTACTCGTCGGGGGCGAGCAGATCGGCCATGAAGGCCGCCTCTACCAAGGACGGGTCCAGGAAGTCGCTGCCTGATGGCGGGACCGACCACGGCAGAGCGGCGTCGTCAGCGAACCAATGCCGACCGGCGGCGGCCACCGCACTTGCCAGTTCGCTGTCCTCGGTGGCCCCGGCCGCTTGATGCAGCAATTGCAACGAGTACGCCGTGTTCCCGTGGGTGCCGGCACGGATGGCAAACGCCAGCCGCGACGAGAAGTAGCCCACCAGCCGGTCGCGGAGGAGGGAATTGAGCGGTCCCAGAGCGCTGGCCCAGCGCACCCCGGCGCTGGTCAGGGAAGAGCCAGCCTCTGAGCCGGCGAGCCGCCGGCACTCAGCGTGCAGCATGACCAGCCAGGCCCATCCGTACGGTCGCTCGGCCACCCGCCCCCCCGGCCCCGCGTAAAAGGTCAGTTCGCCTTGCAGGCGCTCTTCCGACAGATGTTCGTCGAGCAGTCTCACCACCGCCACGGCCACGTTGTCGGTCAGGCCCGCCATAAGACAGCGAACGAGCGTCCAGTGGGAGTGCACGGCCGAATGCCAGTCGTAACTCCCGAAGAAGCTGGGGTTCAGTTCCCGAGGAGGCACGACGTCGGCGTCGGAGTTCAACTCCTGTATGAGCATGTGGGGGTATTCGCGACTGGTCGTCCCGATTACTTCCGTGGCCAACTCGGAGCGGGCCTGCTGGTCGAGAGGTACGGCCGGCATTATGCGAACGCCCGGATCTGGACACCGGCTCCGCTGAGCGCTTCCCGCAGCGCGGCCGCCAGGGCCACCGAGCCCGGGGTGTCGCTGTGGACGCAGATCGAGTCGGCGTGGACCTGCAGCGGGTGTCCATCTGACGCCTCGATCGGTTCCCCGAGCGCCATGCGCCGTCCCCGGTCGGCCACGACGGCCGGATCTGTTATTACCGACCCAACCTCCTTGCGGGAAACGAGGCGGCCCCCGGGCGTATAGGCCCGGTCGGCGAACCCCTCCAGCACCACCGGGACACCGGCCTTTTCGAGGAGCTCTGCCGACAGGCTGCCTCCGAGGGTCAGCACCGACAGGTCGCCACCGTAGGCCAGGACGGCATCTGCCAGTGCGCCCGCCAGTGCCTCGTCGTCGACCAGGTCGTTGTACAGCGCCCCGTGTGCCTTCACGTAGCGGACCGCAGTGCCGTGCCGGCGGCAGAACGCTTCCAGCGCACCTATCTGGTAGAGGATGTCGGTGACGAGTTCTTCGGCCCCTACCTTCATGTGGCGGCGGCCGAACCCGACCAGGTCGGGGTACGACACGTGGGCACCGATGGCCACGCCGGCAGAGACGGCGCCCGCCACCGTGGCGTCCATTGTGCGTGGGTCTCCAGCGTGAAAACCACAGGCGATGTTGGCGCTGGTGACGTACTGCAACAGTTCCGCGTCCGGTCCCATCCGGTAGGCGCCGAAGGCTTCCCCCATGTCGCTGTTGAGGTCGATGGACAGTTGCCCTGTGGTACGGCCGGGAACGGTCCCAGTCCCTTGCTGTTGGGTCAAAACGAGGCTCCTTTCAGGTCCGGCCCACTG
Organism: uncultured Acidimicrobiaceae bacterium; assembly: GCA_963749305.1. Lineage (GTDB taxonomy): Bacteria > Actinomycetota > Acidimicrobiia > Acidimicrobiales > Palsa-688 > Fen-671. Next base: position 319,756 of record CAVVMN010000001.1, on the reverse strand, counting down.
TCCCCGGGGTCAAGGGGCCCCGGTTGGTGATGGTCCGCCAGGCGGAATGGGCGGGGGCGAAATAGCCGGCGCCGTCAAAGGGAAATGGCAGGCGGCGCGATGCACACCGCCAAAAGAACGCAGGGGCGGCTCTTCTTCCGCGCACAACGGTTGGGCGGCGGGGCAGCGGGTGCGGAACCGGCAGCCGGAGGGCGGGTTGGCGGCCGATGGTAGTTCGCCGGCTATGCGCGGTCCGGTGGGCGGGTGAGTGGGGTCGGGCTCGGGGACGGCATCGATCAGCGCCTTTGTATAGTGGTGGGCGGGCCGCTCGAACAGGTCGTCCCGGTTGCCGGACTCCACGATTTTGCCCAGGTACATAACGAAGATGTGGTCCGCGATCCACCGCACCACGGCCAGGTCGTGGGAGATCATCAGGTAGGCCAACCCGAGCTCGTCCTGGAGCGCCGTCATTAGCTTCAGGATCTGGGAACGCACTGAAACGTCGAGGGCGGAAACGGGTTCGTCGGCCACGATCAGCGCCGCGTTGGTGGCGAGGGCGCGAGCCAGGCCCACTCGTTGACGTTGGCCTCCGGACAACTCATGAGGAAATCGGTCCAGCTGGTTGGTAGACAGCCCGACCTCGCCAGTCAGCATCGTCACTCGGGCCCGGCGCTCTCCACGGCTCATCCCGCCTCGCGCTCGCAACGGTTCTTCGATGATCCTCGAGACCGACATGCGGGGATTGAGGGAGGCGTACGGGTCCTGGAACATCATCTGTACGTCGAAGCGGGCCGCCTTGCGCTGGTCTCGGCTCAGTGACGAAAGGTCCCGGCCCCGCAGCCGGATCTGCCCACCCGTAGGGTGCTCGAGACCGACGAGCAGCCGGCCGAGGGTCGACTTCCCGCACCCCGACTCACCCACCACCCCGATCGTCCGCCCCGACGGGACGGAAATGTCGACGCCGGCCACAGCCTGTACGGGGGGACCGCCGGTGCCCCAGAGCCGAGAGCCACTGAAGTGCTTGGTCACACCGACGAACTCGGCCAGGGGGGCGCCGGCCGGGATGGTTTCGCGGGTACCGGTAGACGGCGACGTCCCTGGCTGCCCATGGCCCACGGGGTTGCCGTTGCCCACGGCATCACTGGCGCTCATTCAGTGCCCCCCGGCCCCGCATGGGAGGTGGGCGAGGCGGCGGAGCTCATGACCGGTACGTCCACCATGGCCGCGCTTTCCCCGGGGTGGTGGCAGAAGTAGCGGTGCTGGTCGGTGCCCGAGGCCTGCGGCCGGTCCGTGTGGCAAGGCCCGTCGGCGGCCACACAGCGGGGGGCGAAAGGGCACGCCGTGAGCGGTGCGGTCAGATCGGGGGGCTGGCCGGGGATGGTGTTGAGGCCGGTCCGCCATGGTGACTCCATGCGGATCACCGAGCCGAGCAACGCTTCGGTGTAGCGGTGGCGGGGATGCCCGAACAAGTCGGCGGTGGGGCCGACCTCCGCTTCGCGGCCCGCGTACATGACCAGCACCCGTTCCGTGTGGCCGGCGACGACGCCCATGTCGTGGGTTATGAGCAGCAAGGCCATGGACAGTGTGTTGCGCAGCCGGTCAAACAGTTCCAGGATCTGGCCCTGGATGGTGACGTCGAGAGCGGTGGTGGGCTCGTCCGCGACAAGCAGCTTTGGCTGGCATACCAGTGCAGAAGCGATTACGACGCGTTGGCGCATCCCACCGGAAAGCTCATGAGGAAAGCGGTCGAGTTGGTCTGCCGGCTGGGGCAGGCCGACCAGGTCCAGCATCTCCAGCGCCGCCTTCCGAGCCTCCGCCTTGCTGGCACCGCGTTGCAGGCGCAAGGCCTCGCCCACCTGGGCGCCGATCCGTTTGGTCGGGTTGAGCGAGGTCATCGGGTCCTGGAACACGATCCCCACCTCGGCACCGCGGACGCGGCGCAGCTGGTGCTCGTCGAGGCCGACCAGTTCCCGGCCGTCAAGGCTGATGCTCCCCTTGACATGAGCGTTCCCTGGTAACAACCCGGCAATGGCCAGGCCCAACGTCGACTTGCCGCAGCCCGACTCGCCCACCAACCCGACCTTTTCTCCCGGGGCAATGGTCAGCGAGACGCTGTCTACCGCATGCACCGTGCTCTTCGGCAGACCTATGTCAACGCTGAGGTCCTCCACGACCAGGACTGGCTGGCGTCCCGCCCCGCCGCCGGAGTTGGTGTTACCGCCTTCAAATTCGGTCCCTGTCGCCCCCTGGCCCGGCGACGGGCCCGTCACCGGCGCCGCCGCGTTACGCCCAGCGCGTCGCTCAGCCCGTCGCCGACCAGGTTGAACGCCACTACGGTCACGACAATGGCGATCCCGGCCGGGTAGATAAGCCACCAGTAGCCGGAGTACACGAAGTTGAGGCCGTCGGAGAGCATCGAACCCCAGTTGGCGGCGGGCGGGGGGATCCCGAGCCCAAGGAACGACAAAGCGGCCACCAGCAGGATGGCGTCGGCGATCTGGAATGTGGCGTTTACCATTATCGTCCCGATGCTGTTGGTGACGATGTGACGGTAGATGATGGTCGGGGAGCGGACACCCATGGTCTTGGCCGCCTGGACGTACTCCCTCGTCCGCAGCGACAGCGTCTCGCCCCGCACCAGTCGAGCGGGGACCAGCCAGGACACGAAACCTACGACGAGGATGAGCATCAGCACGTTCGGCCGCCAAATCGTGGCCAGGAAGAGGACCAGGAAAAGGACCGGGATGGAAAGGAAAGCATCGACAATGCGCATCATGAAGCTATCGAGCAGGCCGCCGAAGTACCCGGCCACTGCGCCCCAGATGACCCCCAGCACCACTGCGAATGCAGCGGCTCCGAAAGCGACCTCGAGCGAGGTCTGCCCGCCCACCATCAGCCGGCCCAAAACGTCGTAGCCGACGTTGTCGGTGCCCAGTGGCCGGCCCGGCCCAGGCGGGAGGTTCTCCATGCGAGCCTCGTCGTGATCTGGTTCGTGTGGTAGAGATGCGGCCCGACGAAGCAGAACAGCAACAGCCCGACGATGATGACCAGGCCGACGAGGGCCAGGCGGTTCTCGGCGAAGGCGGACAGGTAGGCGCGTCCACGCCGTTGGCCCTCGTCCGTGGCCGCCGTCCCCTGAACCTCGGTGCCGAGGGTGAGTTCCTGGACGGTCATCGGGCCGTGCTCCGGGCGCCCGTATAGCGGACCCGGGGGTCGAGCATGGCGTAACCGATATCGGCGAGCAACGACCCGACGACGCTCGCCACTGCCACCACCAGGATCACACCGAGCAGTGTCGGGTAATCCTGGCTCGTCGCTGCGTCGAAGAACAGCAGCCCAACTCCGGGAAAGTTGAACACCTCCTCGGCGATCAGCGTGCCGGACAGGATAAACGGCAGGTACACCCCGAGCAGGCTGACCACGGGCGATATCGAGTTACGCAAAACATGGCCGAAGAGGATTCGCTTTTGACTCGCCCCTTTCGAGCGGGCCATACGCACATAATCCTGGCTCAGCTGGTCGAGTGACGCCGACCTTATATAACGCGTGAACGCCGCGATTATGACCAGCGCGATCGTCATTACGGGGAGCACCATCGCGGGCAAGTTGTCCAGGACGGCGTTAAAATTCCCCTGGGGGGCCTCAGGCGGGAATATGTGGTTACGGACGGCCAGGAACTCGATTAGAAGGATGGCTAACCAGAACGCCGGCGTTGAGTAGAGCGTAAATACGACGGTGGTTACGGCGATGTCATCGGGCTTGTTGCGCCTGGCCGCCTGCAGCAGTCCGATCGGGATAGCTATCAGGAGGGCAATCAGCGTTGCCGCTCCGGCCAGGAAGATCGTTTTCGGCAGCCGTTGGGCCAGAAGGGACCTAACCGACTCGTTGAGCACATAGGAGTAGCCAAAGTTCCCCTGTAGCACTTGTGTCAGCCAGGTCCAGTACTGCTGGGGGAGCGGGCGGTCCAGACCGTTTTGCCGGTTGAAGGCGGCGATGTTGGACGGGGTGGCGTGTACTCCCAGGATGGCCCGCGCCGGCCCGCCCGGCAGCAGGTGCTCCAGGCCGAAGACGATCATCGTGACGAATAGGACCACCACGAGCGCCTGGCCCGTCCGCCGGAGGAGATAGGCAGTCAAAGCCTGCCTCTCCTCCGGCGCCGGCGCGGTTCAACCATCACTGTTTATGGTGGCACTTTCCCACGGCCGCGGGCCTACTTCGAGAGCGTCCAGTTCTCAGGGTTGAGTTCCAGGATCGGGCTGCCCGGGAGTGCCCCGTGCAGCTTGGTGCTGACCTCGGATACCTGGTAGGCCTGGTGCGGCATCCAGAGCACGGGGATCTGGGTGGCCAGGTAGTCCTCGTACGCGGCGAGCGATGCAGTGCCGTGCACTGTCTCGTCGATCAGCTTGTCAGCCGTTGCGCTGCTGTAGTTGGAGAAGTTCGAACCCGAGCCCGTCCCGAAGATCTGGTCGCCCGTCGGGTAGGGGTTAACGCCGTAGAGCCAGCCGCCCCCCCAGTTGGAAATCTGCCACGAGCATGACTTGCATGGCGCGGATTGGGAAATGATGGTGTCGAACGGGGCCGACGCCAGGTTGACGTCGATCCCGGCCGCCGCGAAGTCGGACTTGAGCCCCTGCATTTCCTCGCTTACGTACACCAAGCCCGACGCGTAGTTGAGGTTGAACTCCAGCTTCGCGCCGGCTGTGATACCAGCTCCGCATTCATTCGCCCCCGTTCCAGGGGTGGCACAGGTGGACACTCCACCAGGTTTCACGTCCCAGCCGTGCGCCTTCAGCATGCTCACCGCCTTGGAGGGAGCGTACGGCCACGGGCCTTTGACCTCGAGCGGGGTGGCGAAGGTCGCCGGTACCGCCGGCACTGGCCCGTAGTCGGTGACTGCGAAGCCATTGAGGGGGCCCTTTATGAAGGCTTGCTCGTCAATGAGGGACTGCATGGCCTGGCGGAAGTAGGCCTGGGAGAAGATCGGCCCTACGGTCGGGTTGTGGAAGTTGAAGACAAAGTAGTTGATCCCCCAGTCGTTCCAAACGTATTGCTGGTAGCCCTCAGAATTGAGGGCGGGCTGCTGGGCGGCATCCTGGAACGGCAGGTACCCGTAGGTGATGCTATTGCCGGAACGGAGCACGTCTAGTTCGGCCGTGTCGGTGGTGAAAGGCTCCTCCACGAAGTACTCGATGGCGTGGGTGTCCGGTCCGGAGTAGGCCGGGTTGGCCTTGAACCGCACGTAGCCGTCGGACTGGTACTGGTTGAGCGCCCACGGGCCGTCGACCGTCTGCCATAGAGGGTTTGTCCCGTAAGTGGCAATGTCCTTTGACTGCGCCGTTAAGAAGTTGAACACCTGGACGGCGCCGGCTGCGGTCTGGTCGTAATTACCTATGGCGCCCGAAGCCGAGGTCTTGTCCCAGGTTTGCTGGGGGATCGGCGTTATTTGCGAGAGCTGGTCATAGGTGAACCACGTCGGGTTGACCGGCCCGGTCAGGTTTAGCTGGATGGACTCGGGCCCGGTGACCTTATAGCTCTTCAGGTTGTCAGGGAATTCTCCCGGAATGTAAAAGGCAATGTTTTTCTTGTTGGCTTCGAGCAGGTTGATCCAGAAGGTCACGTCACGCGAGGTAACGGGTGTGCCATCTGACCAGTTCCACTTGCCCAGAGTGAGGTTGACCACCGTGTTGTTGTCCGAATAGACGGGTGTTGATGCCAGGCTGAGCTGGGGATTGACGACCGGCTTGCCGTGATCGCCGATCCAAAATAGTGACCGGTACGACAAACGCTGGAACTGTTCGATATTCGCCACGCTGTAGTAAGCACCGGTGAGCAGCGGCAAGATGTAATTGGGGTATGTCCCCGGTGGCTCGGCGAGCGTGGCTGTTACGCCGCTGGTCGCCGCCCCCGCCGTTGACGTGACGACGGGGCTGGTAACCAGGCCGGCCACAAGCGCGCCCGATACGAGCACGGCTGCGTACGATCTGGCTCGTAGGTACCTCATCAGGCATTCCTCCTCTGATAGCTCTGATTGGGCACGGGTCCCTTCAAGGAGCGTTCCGGTGGGTCCCCGTTTGATGACGTCCCGGTGACGTTTTGTTGCGGTAGGGCTCGCTCAGACGGTCGCAGCGGGCTCGGCGGCCTGGGAAATATTCCCCTGCGCCGCCGGCGACACCGACCTCGACGGTCAATGGCGGGGCGGTCGTGCTGCAGGCGCGTCCACGGCGCGTTTGGCGGGCGCTCTGTCACGAGCATGGAGAGTTCGCCGACCGCGGCATACAAGGGGTACGGCGCCACGCTGGCGCGAGAGCCGGGGCTCCCGGTGGGCCCGGGGCCTGTCGTCGCGAAGAAAGGGGCATTCGGCACGAACGGTGCACGTCATCTTGCGCTCCACTCAATCAGCTGCCCCCTCACTGAGTTCACCAGGATCGTACCTCTTGTTCTACAATCCTTCAAGACGACGATTGTAAACATCGTGTGAACCGACTTCGCTGGTGTCCCGGAGGAACAAAGTGGTTGTCGCCGTCAACGACGAGATAGCGGCCGTACTTGCCGGCGACCGGAGCGAGCTGGCCTCGTCCAGCACCGCCGAACGCGTGGCCGGGATCCTGCGCACCCGCATCATGGAGGGGCTGTTCCCGCCGGGTAGCCGGCTTTCCGAAGAGGTGCTCGGCCGCGCCCTAGGGGTGTCGCGGAACACCTTGCGGGAGGCGTTCCGTCTCCTGTGCCACGAACGGCTCACCGTCCACGAGATGAACCGGGGCATTTTCGTCTCTGTATTGACCAAGGCCGACGTGGTGGACCTCTACCGCCTGCGCCGAATGCTCGAAGGGGGAGCGGCGCGGCTGGCGGGGGCTGCTCCGATGGCGTTGCGCAGGGCGGTCACGGCCGCGGTCGAGGACGGAGAGGCGGCCGCCGCCGACGGGGCCTGGCTGGAGGTCCGCACCGCCGACCTTCATTTCCACCAGGCTATTGGCGCCCTGGCTCAGAGCCCCCGGGTCGACGAGATGATGCGTTGGGCGCTAGCCGAGTTGCGGCTGGTGTTCCACGCCATGACCGACCCCGAGGAGTTCCACGGCCCGTACCTGGGGCGCAACCGCGAAATAGCCGGGCTCGTGGATGCCGGCCGGGGCGAACAGGCCGAGCAGGAGTTGTACGACTACCTCACCGATGCGGAGCGGCAGTTGCTGGCTGTTTACGAGCAACCAGACAGCGCCGCCATCCTGACGGGGGTGGTGGACCGTCCCCAGCCCAACGGTCCCACGGCTCAGCCTTGAGGTTCCTCCCGGCCGGACCGTCCGCGGTGCTCATCGAGGTCAAGGACCTGGATGAGGTCTTTGCGCTAACGGCCGAGCTCGACCGCCAGCGTCAAGAGGGGTGGGGCGACACAATTGTCGACGTGGTGCCGGGGGCCACGACTGTGCTCATCGACGGGGTAGTGGACCCCGATGGTGTCGCAGCTGAGATCGGCGCCTGGTCCATACCTGAGTTGACCGGCGGTCCCGTCAGCAGCGTGGACATCGCCTGCCGTTACGACGGCCCGGACCTCGTCGACGTGGCCAAGTACTGGGGGGTGACGGAAGGGGAGGTCGTGGACGTCCATACTTCGCTGTCCCACCGGGTGGCGTTCTGCGGTTTCGCGCCCGGTTTCGCCTACGTCGACGGCCTGGGCGAGCGCTGGCAGGTGCCGCGCCGCCCGTCTCCCCGCCCTAGCGTCCCCGCCGGCAGCCTGGCCATTGGCGGGGTGTTCTCAGGCATTTACCCGCGCTCTTCGCCGGCAGGATGGCAGATAATCGGGCACACCGACGCTTTGCTCTGGGACGCCGGCCGCGACCCCCCGGCACTGCTCGCTCCCGGGACGACGGTGCGCTTTGTACCTGTGTAGCCCGGTCCGGGACGTCCGCGCCCAGGTACCGGCTACGACATGACCCGGGGTATCTCGCCCGCCGAACCCGTCGAGGTGCTGCGCCCGGGAGCGTTGACGACGGTGCAGGACTTCGGCCGCCCCGGTTTCGCCCACCTCGGTGTGCCGGCATCCGGGGCGCTCGACGCCGATGCGTGTGCCCTGGCCAACCGGCTGGTCGGCAACATGGAGAGCGCGGCCGTCCTCGAGTCGACCGTCGATGGCGTTGGCCTGCGCTTCGGCTATCCGGCCGTTATCGCCGTTACCGGCGCGAGGGCAACGGTGCGCGTCGACGGTCACGTGTCCGCTTGGAGCCTGCCCGTTTACGTGAAGGCCGGCAGCGTCGTCGATGTGGGCGCCGCTGAGGTGGGCGTGCGTTCGTACTTAGCCGTCGCCGGCGGGTTCGAGGTGCCCGCGACTTTGGGGAGCCGGTCGACTGACCTGCTGTCGGGCCTCGGGCCTCCCGTGCTCAGGGCCGGGCAGCGCCTCGCGCTCGGGTCGCCCCATAGCCCGCCACCAGCCATCGATTTCGCTCCCTACCGACTGCCGGCCAGCGAACTGGTGTTGCCGCTTCACCCGGGACCGCGGCATGACTGGTTGACCAAGCAAGGAAAGGTCGACCTGTTCGCCCAGTCCTATCGCGTGTCGCCAGTGAGCAACCGCATCGCGCTCCGGCTTTCGGGTCAGCCGCTCGAACGCCGCGTGGGTGAGGAGTTGCCCAGCGAGGGCATCGTCTGGGGGTCGGTGCAGCTGCTGAACAGCGGCGAGATCCTGGTTTTCCTGGCGGACCATCCCACTACGGGCGGCTACCCGGTGATCGCGGTGCTCGACCGTTCCGCCGCTTCTGATTGCGCCCAGGCTCGTCCAGGCACGCGGGTGACGCTGCGTCGCGCTCCAGGCTCGGGCACCGCCTGGTAGGCGGGCGCCACCTCAAGCCAGGTCCACGCCGTACTCATCAGCCAGCGCGGCAACCTGTACGACCTGGCCGTTGAACCGGCCACGCCCCGGGTCGGCGGCCAGCGCCGCCACCACGCGTCCGACGCCCTCTGGCGACTGAGAGGCGCTGAAGTCCAGGTAGTCCCGGAACTGGACCACGCCCTCGGTCCTCGCCAGGCCGTCCATCCCGCGGCGCCCAGGCTCAGGGCGATCCCACGGCCAACACCGCGGGTTGCCCCCGAAACCAGTGCTACCGGCATGCCACTCCCCTCAAAAAGCACTGCTGGACTTTGGCTGCCACAACCTACTTTCGCATCCGAACGCTCTTGCATTATGCAGGTGAATGCCTGCATAATGGAGGTGTGGATGTTGGTCGTGACGATGACAGGGTGTTCAAGGCTCTGGCTGACCCGACCCGGCGTTACCTCCTGGACCGGCTGTTCGAGCAGAACGGGCAAACCCTGGGCGAGTTGTGCGCGCGATTGGACATGGCACGTCAGTCGGTCACACAACACCTTGAAGTGCTCGAAGCGGCCAACCTTGTGTCAACGCGGAGGAGGGGCAGGGAAAAGCTGCATTACCTCAACGCCGTCCCCATCCACGAGATCCAGGAACGCTGGATCTACAAGTTCGAGGGCCCACGCCTGAGGGTGCTGAGCGAACTCAAACACCGAGCAGAGGAGCCTGAAATGGCCGACAAACCAACGTTTGTGTATGTGACTTATATCGAGAGCAGCCCGGAGCGCGTGTGGCACGCACTGACCGACGCCGAATTGACGGCCGAGTATTGGGGCCACAGCAACATCTCGGACTGGCAGGAGGGGTCAACGTGGGAGCATCGGCGGACCGATGGCTCCGGCATTGCCGACGTCATCGGGAAGGCACTGGTGGTGGACCCTCCCAGACGGTTGGTGCTCACGTTCGACAGCCCTGCCGAACCACATGACCCTCCGACCCAGGTCACCTTCGACATTGAGCCGTACGAACAAATAGTGCGGGTGACGGTCACTCATGAGAACATCCCTGACGAGGCCAACTACAAGGCGCTTTCGACGGGGTGGCCGGCGGTAATGGCCAACCTCAAGTCGCTCCTCGAGACCGGCCACGCTTTACCGCAATCCCCGTGGGAAATGCACGCCGAACTTCGAGACGGGCAAATGGCGAGGCGCAACCATTAAATTCGCTTCGTCGTGGAGGAAATGTCCCTAACGCTCGGTGAAAGTTGCGACCTTTGCGCGCTAATCGCCGCCATCGGTACATTTCCGCGCAAGGGTCGACCGAATTGCCCGCCCGTGCGGCCGTCTACCGGCCGGCCCGGCGGCTTGCCCGCTGGCCCGTAAACCGCCGGCTCGTACGCCGCCGGCGCTGGGCCGGCGGCTCTACAAGGCGATCAGGACACGGCCCGGCGGAAGACCCTTGTCGCCCACGTCAACACGAGGGCGCACAGGGGTATCAGCACAGCGAACGCCTGCCAGACGGCGGAACCTGAGAAGTGGCCGACAGCCAGGGCTCGTGCCGCCACCACCAGATAGTAAAGCGGGTTGAAATGGGCCAGCACTCTCAGCCAGAGCGGTCCCAGCGCGATCGGCAACAGGACGCCGGACAGCAATAGCAGGGGTAGGTTCATCCCGTTGATAAGGGCAGCGAAGCTGCTGATGTCCTTGGTGACAAGGGCGGTCGCTGTGGAAAAGGCGGCCATCAGGGTAGCGAGCGCCCAGAGTAGGACGATCATCACTAATAGCCCGGCCCAATGGACGGTAAACCCGAAGGCCACCGCAATAGCGATGACCACAATATCGAAAAGGGTCATCATCAGTAATCCGGACACGATCGGGCCGGCGAGGATGGCCAACCGGCTGGCCGGGGTAACCCGGAGCCGCTCGATAAGCCCTGACTGTAACTCGAAGATCGTATTGAACCCGGCCCCGGCCCCGCTGGTAAATGCCAACAGCGACAGGATGCCGGGCAGGAACAGCTGTAGCACGCTACCGGTGGCGAAACCCTTGACACCGGGGAGGCTTTTCAGCAAAGGGGTAAAGAGAAGGAGATAGAGCACGGGGGTCGAAAAGCCGACGAACAACCATACGGGGTTGCGGAGCAACTGCAAGGTGTAGCGCTGGAACAGGAGCCTGGTGTCACGGGCCGTTTTCATGCTGACCTCTTTTGTTCGGCGGGAGCACCGGCGTCGCGAAGCGAGCGACCGGTCTGGCGTAGGAAGACGTCGTCGAGTGTGGCTTCGGAGAGGCTCATCGACCTGACGCCGATCTGTTCTGCATCGAGCAGCCGCAGGATCTGAGGCAGGGCGGCCCCCCCGTCCTCTACGTACAGACGGACCTGGTTGTCCTCGGCGCTTACCTCGCGCACAAACGGCTGGGCGGCCAGTAGCGTCGAGGCTCGTTTGGCCACGCCGTCGTACTCGCGAAGGCTCAATACGACGGATTCCCCGGCTACCTGGCGCTTTAGTTCACGCGGCGTGCCACCGATCACGATGTCGCCGTGGTCCATTATCACCAGCCGGTCGCACAGGGCGTCCGCCTCTTCGAGGTAGTGAGTAGTGACAAAGATGGTGGCGCCTTGTTCGCGCAAAGCACGGACGTGGTCCCACAAATTGGCGCGGTTTTGAGGGTCGAGGCCGGTGCTGGGCTCGTCGAGGAACAAGACCTCTGGTTCGTGCACGATGCCCAATGCAATGTCCAGTCGCCGGCGCTGGCCGCCCGAGTAGGTCTTCACTCGCCGGTCGGCGAACTCGGACAGGTCGAGGATCTCCATTAGTTTCTCAGCTCGTTTTGTGGCCGTCTGCAGGTCTTCGCCGTAGAGCCGGCCCTGAAGGACCAGGTTTTCCCGGCCCGTGGCCAGGTTGTCCGCCCCCCCGAGCTGGCTCACATAACCGATCCGCTCCCGGACTTCCTTCGGGTGGCGGCCGACGTCGAACCCGGCCACAACGGCGGACCCGGAGTCGATGGGTAGCAGCGTGGTCAACATCCGCAGGGTGGTGGTTTTGCCGGCGCCGTTGGGGCCGAGGAACCCGAAGATTTCGCCCCTGTTCACCTCGAAACTTACGCCCCGGACCGCTTCCACCGCTCCACGTTGTGAGCGAAACGACTTTCGTAAATCCTTGGTCGAGATAATGCTGTCCATTTTCGTTTTCCCTTCGCGGGCACGGAACTCCTGACGGGCGTCAGGGCCCGGTTTCTTCTTCTTCGAGCCCGCTCGTTAGCGGAAGCGGGCTCGGGACCGGCTCGTCACCGGACGCGTGCACCCTTCTCCACCAGTCCATCCCTTCGAGCGTCCCGTCCTCGATTTCGCGGACCAGTTTCCGGACGTACGCCAGCTCGGCTTCCCGCAGGACCATGCGGAACTCTTCTTCCACCCAGAGCAGGCGGGGAAAATGCTTCTTCTCGATCAGCTCGCGAGAACCCTGTGACTCGGCCAGGTCGAACTCGAGCCGGGCCGCCCGTTCCCGAAGCAGGTCGGCGACGTCGTCGGGCGGCAACGCAGGCAGGAACGAAAGCGCCGCTTCGAAATTCGTGTAGTCCTTGACCGGCGTGGACAGCAGGTCTGTCAGCCAGTCGTGCACCTCGATGCGGCCGGCATCGGTGAGACAGTAGACGGTTCGTTCGGGTAGCCGGCCTGACCGCCGCGTCTCCATAGGAGCGATCAGGCCCCGTTTCTCCAGGGACGCAACCACCGCGTAAAGGGAGCCGTAGTTGAGGCGGACACTCTCGTGCTTTTGTCGTTGCCGCAACATGGTGGCCACTTCGTAGGGGTGCATGGGGCGCTCGGCAATGCAGATCAGTACGGCTAGGGCCAGCGGGTTACTCCGGTTGCGAGCAGCCATGGCCTCCCTTTCGGTCCAAAGGGCCTTTCCAGCCGATGAGTGAGGTACTTGTACGGGTACTCGATTTAGAGTACCCCTGACAGAGTCACCTGTCAAGAGTAGTGTGGAGTGGGCTAGGGCTGGACTGGAGCGTACGGGGCTGGGCTGGGGGAACTGGGGCCGAGCCGAGCTGGCGCTGGGGCCGAGCTGGGGCTGGGCCGAGCTGGGGCTGGGCCGAGCTGGCGCTGGGGCCGAGCTGGCGCTGGGCCGACAGCCTCAGGCCGGCGGGTGCATCTGTGCCAACCGCTGCGAGGCTGTCTCAGCCAGCGCGGGCACGACGGTCTCGAACGCCGCCGCCCGGTTGTCGTCCGAGGTGAGCTCGCCCCGGAGGAACCGGCCATAGATCGCCTCGCAGAACACGGCCGCCTTCCACAGGGCCAGGGCCTCGAACCAGGCCAGCGGCTCCACGTCGCGCCCGCTGCGCTCGACGTAACGGGCTACCAGCTCCGCGCTTGTTAAGAAGCCTGGGGTAGCCGTGACCGGCGAAGTGCCCAACGGGCTGGGTTCCGCACCGGGCGACGAGTAGGTGGCCAGCAAGTAACCGACGTCGGCACGGGGGTCGCCGATGGCGCCCATTTCCCAGTCAAGCACGGCGACGATAGGAGCGGGACGGCCTGGTCCCACGATCATGTTGCCGAGCCGGTAGTCACCGTGGACGACGACCGGAGCTTGCGGTACCGGTGTGGCAGCGCCCAGCCTGGCGCCCAGCTGGCCCACGAGCGGTAGCGGGCGGGTGGCGTTCACCTCCCAAAGCTGCGAAAAGCGCCGCACCTGGCGCTCGAGATAATTACCCGGCCTCACGAACGCAGCCAGCGCCGGGGTGCGGATATCGGCTCGGTGGATCTCGACCAAAGCGTCGACCAGGTCTTCGGCCAGGCGCCGCCGAGAAGCTCCGTCGCCCAAGCCAGGTGGCACCTTGTCGGTTATGACGACGCCGTCAATGTAGTCCGCTACGTAAAACGGCACCCCGAGCAGCCGCTCGTCCTCGCACACGGCGCGAATGCGCGGCACCCGGATGCCCAGCGGGGCCAGGGCCAGTTGCAGCCGCGCCTCGCGCACTACGTCGTGAGCAGAGGGCGGCAGGGGCGGCCGGGGAGGCCGGCGCAGGACGTAACGTTCGCGGCCCCGTTCGAGCAGGAACGAGAAGTTCGAACCTCCTCCTTCGCCCACCCGGGAGGCAACGACCGGCCCGGAGCCGAGCCCATAGTCGTCGAGGAAACCAGCTACACGCTCGATGATGAGCAGCGGCGGACGCGAAAGAGAGGCCGCCTCGCTCGCCGTCTGGACGACGTCAGGCTCCAGACTGTGGGGCACGTCAGGAAAAGGTCCAGCGGCCGCCGTCCGCGAATTCTTTGAGGATGCGCCGGCTTACTACCATTCGGTGGACTTCGTCGGGGCCGTCGTAGATGTGGGCGGCCCGGGCCAAGGCGTACATGTACGACAGCGGCGAGCGGTCGGTCAGCCCCAACCCGCCGTGCACTTGAACGGCCCGGTCGATCACGTTGGAGAGCGCTCCGGCGGCGTAGAACTTGAGCAGCGAGATCTCGACCCGAGCGTCCGCCCCTCGGTCAATTTTTTCCGCCGCTTCGTAAGTCATCAGGCGGCAAGCCTGGATCTCGGCCGCTGAATCGGCGACCCAGTTTTGCACGGTTTGCTTGTCAGCGAGTGGGCCGCCGAATGCCTCTCGCTCCAGAGCACGCCGGCACATCAGCTCAAAGGCGCGCTGCATCTGGCCCAGCCACCGCATGACGTGGTGGATGCGACCGGGGCCGAGCCGCATTTGGGCGATCCTGAACCCGGCGCCGCGCTCGCCGAGGAGGTACGAGGCGGGAACGCGCACGTCCTGGTAACGAACCTCGCAGTGTGTCGACCACCCACGGCCGCGGTGGCCGAGCACCGGGACAGCCTCTATCTCGACGCCGGGGGTCTCTGCCGGCACGATGATCTGGCTCATGCGCCCGTGCGGGGGGGCTTCGGGATCGGTGACCGCCATCACGATGCCGAAGGCCGCACCCTCCGCCCCGGAGGAAAACCACTTGTGCCCATTGACTACCCACTCGTCCCCGTCGAGGACGGCGGTGGTGCGAAGGCCGGTTGGGTCTGCTCCCGAGACCTCGGGCTCGGTCATGGAGAAAAAGGATCGGATGTCGCCTTCGACAAGGGGAGCGAGCCAGGTCCTCTTCTGCTCGGCAGAGCCGAAGAGGTGCAAGATTTCCCCGTTCCCGGCATCCGGAGCCTGGCAGTTGAAAACTAGTTGGGCCCATGGCACTCGCCCGATTTCTTCGTTGAGCCCGGCGTAAACCATAAAGCCTTCGCCCGTGCCCCCTGCCTCCGGCGGCAGGTGGGGCGCCCAGAGCCCGGCCTGTTTGGCTCGAGCTCGAAGTGTGACCAAGAGCGAGCCGGCGGCATCGTCCTCCCGCGAGAGCGTCTCTTCGTGCGGGTAGATGTGCTCCTCCATGAACGACCGGTACTGCTCACGCAGCGCTTCCTGCCTGGCAGAGGTGGTCGAAACGACGGTCATGCCCACTACCATCTCACATCGATGCCGTCATCAGTAGAGAAGAGCGTGCGGGAACTGTTCGACCTCTCGGGACAGACGGCCATCGTGACCGGTGGCGGTAGCGGTATTGGTCGTCAGATGGCTGGTGCGCTGGCCGAGCTTGGAGCCGACGTTGTCATCTGCGCCCGCAACGTCGAGCGTTGCCAGCAGGCTGCGGCCGAGCTGGCAGAACTTGGGGTTAGGACGCTGGCATTGCGTTGCGACCTGAGACAGCCGGGCGATGCGCAAGTTGTCGTGGACACGACCGTCCAGGAGTTCGGCCGGGTGGACGTGCTTGTCAACGACGCCGGCACGACGTGGGGCGCTCCGGCCGAGGACACCCCACTGCAGGGGTGGCAAAAGGTAATTGACGTGAACCTGACGGGCCTTTTCTTTATGACCCAGGCCGTGGCCCGCCGGATGATCGCGCAGGGCGGCGGCGGTGCCATTGTCAATATCGCCTCGGTGGCCGGTATTCAGGGCTCACCACCCGGGATGCTCGACGCCGTGGCATATTCGGCCAGCAAAGGAGGGGTCATCACCCTTACCCGGGACCTGGCGTGGAAGTGGGCGGGGTACGGCATCCGCGTGAACGCCATCGCGCCGGGCTGGTTCCCGTCCGACATGTCGAAGGTGCTCCTGGAGCGGCATGGCGACGAGTTCCTCAACCGGATCCCCCTGGGCCGTTTTGGCGGCCCCGACGACCTGAAAGGAGCGGTCGCCTTCTTGACTTCCTCCGCGTCTAGCTATGTCACCGGCCACACCCTTGTAGTCGACGGCGGGCAATCCGCCTAGCTAGAGTGGGACTGTCTTGGTAACGCCAGACAAGGGGGTTCAGCAAGAAGGGCAGCTTGGACGGGGGGCACGAGCGCGCACGAGCTGGCTGCTCGGGGTCTGATTGAACTGCGATGATATTTTCTGACCAAAAAAGGGGAAGCCGGCGCCTCGAACAACCTGGCGGGTTCGGCGCGTCGACGACCCCGGTAGCTCCGACCGGTTCGCCCGGCCTGACCGGTGCCACTGCGGACCGGGGCAAACAGCTGGTCGTCCATGAACTAATAGTTGAATTTGGCGGTCTCTTGGCATTGGACGGGGTGTCGATGTCCGCTGGTTACGGTGAAACTGTAGGGGTTATCGGGCCAAACGGGGCCGGAAAGACGACATTGTTCAACGTCATCTGCGGTTTCACCCGTGCCCGTTCCGGGACCATCGCGTTTGACGGGGTAGGGCTGGAAAATGCCCGTCCCCACGACCTGAACAGGCTCGGTCTGGCCCGGACGCTGCAGGGCGTCGGGCTGTGCAACGGACTGACCGTACTGGAAAACGTCATGCTGGGAGCCCAGGCCCGGCTTCGAAGCGACATCGGTTCAGCGTTTTTGGGCCTCGGGCGATCGAGCGGCGAGGAGCGTCGTCTCGCCGCCGGCGCACGCCAGCTGCTCGAGCGGCTAGGCATAGATGCTTACGCGTCCCGGTTCCCGGCCGCCCTCCCCTACGGGATCCAGAAGCGGACCGCTCTGGCCCGCGCTCTCATTGCGGCGCCCAGCATGCTCCTTCTCGATGAGCCAGCCAGCGGCCTATCGGACCAAGAAATCGATGATTTGGCTTCATTGATCGAGGATCTCAAAAAGGACATGGGCATAGTTCTGGTCGAGCACCGTATCGACCTCGTAACGGCGGTTTGCGACCGCATTGTCGTGCTCAATTTCGGGCATGTGATCGCAGACGGGACACCGGACCAGATCCGCGTTAACACCGACGTCGCCACCGCTTATCTCGGAGCCGACGTCGAAACGGGGTTTATTGGCCCGTCGCCGCAGGAGCCCGGGAATGCTTGAAATCAAGGACCTGAGCGTTGCGTATGGGGCTATCAATGCGCTTCGTTCGGTCTCCTTTACTGCGGAAAGGGGCCAGATCACAGCTGTACTGGGCGCGAACGGGGCCGGGAAGACGACGCTACTGCGCACGATCAGCGGGTTGACCAAACCCAAGGACGGGTCGGTGCGCTTTATTGGCCAGGAGCTCCTGGGAAATTCGGTCGAGGCTATCGCCCGGCGCGGTGTTGCTCATGTGCCTGAAGGAAGGGGCGTTATCGAGGAGCTTACGGTCGAGGAGAACCTCCGCGTCGCGACGCTGTGGTGCTTGAGGCCCCGGGAACGCCAGAGCGCCATCGAAGCGACATTTCAATTGTTCCCTCGGCTGGGCGGGTTACGTCACCGTCATGCCGCGGCACTATCGGGGGGGGAACGGCAAATGCTCGCACTGGGACGGGCGCTGATCACTCGACCCCGGCTCCTGCTGCTAGACGAGCCTTCTCTTGGCCTGGCCCCGCTGGTCACGGCACGGCTGATGACCCTCCTCCTGGAACAGACCGGGGCCAGGGACATGGCGGTAGTCCTGGTCGAGCAGAACGCCCGCAGCGCTTTGTCGATCGCCGGCCGAGCCGTCGTGCTCAACCTGGGCGAAGTGGTGGCCAATGATGTGGCCTCGCAGGTCGCCGGGGATAGCGAGTTACGCCGGCATTATCTTGGTTTTTGAGGTGCACAGATGAGCTTGTTCATGAATATCACCCTGGACGGGTTGACGCAGGGCTTGATCTTTGCGGCGCTGGCACTATCGCTCGTCCTTATTTTCCGGGCCACGAAGATAATCAACTTCGCACAGGGCGCGATGGCGATGATAACGACCTTTGTTGCATCGAGCCTTCTTAATCGAGGACTGGGGTACTGGTGGGCCTTCTTGCTGGCACTGGTCATGGGGTTCCTGCTCGGAGCCGTGGTCGAACGCGTCCTGGTCCGTCCGCTGGAAGGCAAGCCCGAGCTCAACCCGGTCATCGTCACTATCGGGCTCGTGATCGTGCTCGAGGGGCTGGCCGGTGCCATCTACGGCAACTCGAGCCGCGGCTTCCCGGCTGCCTTTTCGCAGAGCGGGCTCGAGTTTGGGCATACCGAGGTGGCCTTTTCCCATTTTGATGTGTTTATCGCAGTAGCCGTCCTCCTCCTTATGGGCGCCAACCTGGTTTTGTTCAGGGCTACGACGCTCGGCCTTCGTATGCGGGCGTCGGCCTTCGCCCGAGAGGTCTCACGATTGCTCGGCGTCCGGGTAGGGCGGCTTCTCACGCTGGGATGGGCTCTCGCCGGCGTGGCTGGCGCGCTGGCGGGCTTGCTGACCGCCCCCACGAGTTCCTTCGGGCCGTACTTCATGGACCTCGACCTGATCTACGCGTTCACCGCCGCCGTAATCGGCGGTCTGGAAAGCCCCGTCGGCGCACTCGTCGGTGGGTTGATAACCGGGCTATGTATTTCCTATGTAGGAGGCTACCTGGGCTCGGGTCTCGAGCCGCTCGGCGCTCTCGCTTTATTGATGGTGACGCTAATGGCCCGGCCTCAGGGGATCTTCTCCCGGCCGTCGGCCCGGGTGGTATGAAGTGACCCCGGTCTTGCCCACCGACATGGCCCGTACGCCGTCCCCGGCGCCCAGCGGTAACCGGTACCCATCGCGGCCGCCTTGGGCCCGCCTCCCCAGGCAACCTCTGGTCCGCCATCTATTGCTGGCCGCCGGCGGAGCGGTCGTCCTCTACTTCATCACCTCCGCCCTGAGCGCGTATAACAACGTCCTGGTGGGAGAGATCGCTCTGTACTTGGTCGCGTTGGCCGGCTTGAGCCTCCTGACCGGGACCAGCGGGCAGATTTCACTGGGCCAGGGCGCTTTTATGGCCGTAGGTGCTTATACGGTCGCCTTGCTCATGACACACACCCAGATGAACTTTGTCCTCGAGTTGCTGGCCGCCATCGGGTCGGCCGCCATCCTGGGCCTTATAATTGGTATTTCGGCCACCCGCCTTAAAGGCCCTTACCTTGCCGGCGTGACTCTCCTGTTAGCGCTGGCGTTACCGCCCATCGCTGATAAATGGAGCACGACGTTCGGCGGTGACCAGGGGCTGACGACCACAGTGCCGGCTGCGCCCGGCAATGTCAACCCTGAGTTGTGGCTGGCGTGGATTGAGCTGGCGGGGGCGTTGATAACTCTCGTTTTGTTGGCCAACCTTCTTTCCAGCCGGTTCGGGCGCTCTTTCCGAGCCGTCCGTGACAACGAAATCGCGGCCTCGCTTTCCGGGGTCCACGTCGCTCGGACCAAGGTGGTGGCGTTCGTGGTGAGCGCGGCCTGCGCCGGGCTGGCCGGTGCGTTCCTCGGTCTGTCAACCGGAGTGGTCAGCACCGGTGAGTTCCCGCTCACCCTCTCGATCGAACTACTGGCAGCGATGGTCCTGGCCGGATCGGGGAGCTTGTTCGGGATGTGGTGGGGCGCCATCTTGCTGGTCTATGTGCCTCAGTGGTCCACTTCTTTGTCCGGTGATTTCGGGCTCGGTGCCGGGACGAGCGCTTACCTTGCCACTATCATTTTCGGTGTCGTCCTGATCGTCGTGATGATCGCCGCCCCAACCGGCATCCAGGGGGGTCTCCGCCGGGTATGGGAGTATGTGGGAAAGGAGTGGCCGGCGGCCCGAATTCGGAAGGCGCGCCCATCAACGGCCTCACCACACCTTCGTCCGGATACCGAATGATCATGAGTCACACATCGGCGTACCGTCCGTTGCACGAATGAAGGGAGCAGTAATGAAAGAAAATAGATGGCAATCGACCAAGCGTTGGTTTGGGGTGGCTGTGGCCGGGCCTATGGTCAGTGCGCTGGCAGTGGGCGTGCTGGCACCAGCGGCGTCCGCGCAAGCCCCAGGGGTCACCGCAACGACGATAAACATCGGGGCCACCGTCCCGCTTACGGGACCGGCCGCTCCCGGCTACGACGAAATTGCCCCGGCCATGGACGCCGTGTTCGCCTGGGCGGACGCCCATGGTGGTGTGTACGGCCGGAAAATCAAGTACACATACTTTGACGACCAGTACAACCCGGCAGAAACGGCCACTCTGACTCGAAAGTTGATACTGCAAGACAACATCTTCGCTGACGTCGGCTCGCTGGGGACCCCGACTCAAGCCGCAGTACAGGCGTTCCTCAACTCGCAGAAGGTCCCGCAGCTGTTCATCGAATCCGGGTGCAATTGCTGGAGCAACCCGAAGTACCCGGAGAGCTTCGGATGGCAACCCCCGTACACGGTTGAGGGGAAGATCCTGGGAGCCTATATTGCCTCGCACTTCGGCGGGCAGAAGGTCGGGTATTTGTACCAGGATGACGAGTTCGGGCAGGACTTCGTCGCCGGCTTGAACATGGAACTGGCCAAGACCATGGTGGTGTCGCAGCAAACCTACGACGCGGCGACGTTGTCTGGCCCACTCTCCAACCAGGTGGCGGCCTTGAAAGCAGCCGGGGCACAGGTCGTGGCCATGGCGACCATCCCGGCCGCGACGGCGTTGACCATGCTACCGGCGTCATCAATCGGTTATTTCCCTCAATACGTCATCTCGAACGTCGGCTCGGACGCCCCCACCGTAGGCCCACTGCTGGAAGCGTTAACCAAGGCCGGCCATGGCAGCGCCACACAGGTAAAGGCGGCCGCAGGGTTATTGAACGGCGTCATCAGTGATAGTTATTTCCCGCCGGAGTCGCAGGTGGCCAACCCCTGGGTGAAGGTCGAGGCCAAGCTACTGAAGGACTACGCACCGGCTCTTTATGCCAAGGTGGGGCTGGACGGCAACACCACGTACGGGGTGGCGCTGGCCTTGACCTTCGTCCAGGCGCTGCAGGCGGCGGGCAAAAACCTCACTCGCCAGGGCCTGATTTCCGCTATCGAGAAATCGGGCAAGAACTTCGTCACCCCCGGCTTCGTCCCGCTCTCGTACTCGAGCAGCGTCCATTACGGTTTCCAGGGGGCCGAGGTGGTCAAGCTCACGACAACCGCGGCACCGGCGGTGACCCCGACGGGTAGCTGGATCGGTGTCGTCCCCCTAACCCGAGTGGAGGTGACCGATGTCGGTAGCGCGCCGGTGACGACGTACAACGGCAAGATCGCCCTCCCGCCCAGTTCCCTGGTGTCGACCTCATAGGCAGTGCGCCACAGACGCATGGCGGCGGGGGAGAGGCTCCCGCCGCACGGCGCTGACGTAGCGCGGCCGGCGCGATGCCTCATCAGCCGCCGCGTCACGCCGTCGTAACCCGGCCTCAAGGGAGACGTGATGAAATCGGGCCATGTACGAAACGCCCGACGAGCTGCACCGGCTCCAACAACTCCTCGACGAGAGTGCGGCCGGCGCCGGCCCTCACCTGCGCAGCATCATCACCGATGACCGCCGGCTCAACGCCGGAGAGCTATGCGCCAAATTGCCAGGCATGCGCCTGCTTGTGCTTTCGACCGTGACTGCCGACGGCCGCCCGCTATCAGGCCCGGTCGACGGCTATTTGCTCCACGGGTCCTTCTACTTCAGCTCTGGGCGGGACTCGGTACGCATGCGCCACCTGGCCATCCGTCCAGCCGTCAGCGCCGTGCACCTACCCGGCGAGGAGCTGGCGGTGAGCGTTCACGGTCGGGCTGAGTTGTTCGAGCTTTCAGACCCGGTCCACGGCGATTTACGCCGGGCGATGCTCGACCACTACCTGCCTAAGCTGGGGCCGGCGTTCGAGTCCTGGCTGGACCAGGCCGATGCCCTCGGGGCGCACATCGATGCGGACAAAATGTTCACTTTCCACATGTGACCCTTCGTCGCCCACCTCAAACGAGGTTTGGTTGAGGACGGCCAACCGGACTGAGACCTACTTAGGTCAACCAGTTCCGGCGGGTCCCGCAGTTCGGCTGCTGTCAGGGGGCGCCGCCGGCTCAGGACGGCCAGCGTCCTTTTATACCCCACGGGCCGGCCAGCGCGGGCGCCTGTCCCGTACTGACCCACTCGGAGAGAAGGCGGGCAGTGACAGGGGCCATGAGGATACCGGTGCGGTAGTGGCCGCTGGTGAACCACGCGTTCTCGAGCCCCGGCACCCGATCGATCACGGGCAAGCTGTCCGGGTGGTGGGGCCGCCAGCAGCACCACTGATGGGTAAGCGCGGCGTCTCGCAGTTGCGGCCACGTAGCTAGCAGTTGCCGTCTCACGCCCTCGAGGACCTCCGCGTTTACCCCGGGGGTGCGGTCGTCGGTGTCCACGGTCCCGCCCACCAGCAGGCGGCCATCTTCTATCTGGGTGGCCAGTTGGGCAACGGAACCGGGCAGCGTGAGCGAGACCGGTGCCGTGGCGGCCAGATGACCTTTGACGAAGTCGGACGGCACCCCGACGTCAAGGCCGGCCAGCGCCGGTGGCCCGCCGGTGGCAAATATGACAGAGCCTGGCGAGATGGGCCCTTCCGTGGTGGAGATGCCGACGACCACGCCGCTCTTTTCCTCACACCGGGTGGCCTTGACTCCCGTAACGACGTGGGGCAGCTGAGAAGCCATTCGGCTCACAGCCCGGAGTGGGTTGACCCGCCCCTGGTGCCGTATGAGCGCTCCCGACGTCTCCAGGGCGAGGCCGGGGACCAGCTGAGCGACATCGTCGACGCTCAACCACTCCACCGATGAAGGGGGGTCGGCCAGGAAGCCGGCCGGCAGGGGTGCGAAGCCGATCCACTCGAGCTCCTTGAGGCCAACGCCTCCAGGAGTGCCGGACTCCAACTCCCGCCAAAGGCCCAGGCTGGTCCGGGCTAACTCGACAAAGGCCTCCGGGTCAGAACCTTGATGGGCTTCGGGGATAAGCAGGCCGGCGGCACCGGCGGTCGAGCCCGAACCGAGCTCTCCGGCCTCGACGAGGGCGACCTGGCCCAGCCCGGCTCTGTGGCAAGCCAGAGCGGTGGTCACGCCCAGCACGCCGCCGCCTATGACCAGTACGTCCGGGTGGGATTGGGGCTGGCTTCGGGAGCCGACAGCGAGTACCGCCCGCTCCTCGTCAGTGAGGAGGTCGGCCCAGATGGTCCGGCCGCTGGCCATGCCGAACGGCTAGCGGGCCGTTTGGCCGTGCCTGTCCGGGCCTCGCCTCATCAGGCTTGAGCGACGGCGAAGGCGCCCGGCTGATGGAGCTCGACGCGGTTCCCCGCCGGGTCGCTGATGAACGACTGGAGGCTCGTACCTGACCGCACCGGCTCGGTCACCTCGAGCCCCCGATCGCGGAGCGAAGCTACAAGGGACGGAAGGTCGGTGACGGCCAGGGCAAAGTGCTGGCCCAGGTTGTCAGGCGGTATGGCCTCGATGAGATGGACCTGCTGGCCACCCGCGTCCAGCCACGCGCCGCCAAAGCTGAACTCGGGCCGGTCCCGGCGCACGCTCAAGCCGAGCACGTTGACGTAAAAGGCGAGTGCCGCATCGACATCGTCGACGTTGATCGACACGTGGTGAATGCCAACCAGTCCCATCGCGTGATTATGGCACCGGGGCCGGCTGGCAGGGGAATTGACCGGCCCGCTCGCCACCGCCCTGGGGGTTGCGGCGCAGCTCGTAGAGCCCACGATCACCAGATTGGGGTCGGTCGCCAGGCGACGAGCCAGGGCCACCGGGCTCACGGCCGACGTCCTCGCAATACACAAGAAATAAATCAGTGGCGGCGAGCGACAGCCGTCGGCTCTAATGGGTGTGTCCGCCCATCGAGCCGCGAGGAGGTACGTGTGAACACAGTTTTCAATTCCACCCTTCTCGTGACCGGCCGTCGCCGGGGCGTTCGCACCTCAGCTCGCTAGAGGTTCGAACTCCCGGTACTACCGGGAACGCGTTGCAATCAATCTCCAGCCGCGCCTGCGGGCGCGGCTGTACCGATGGAGGTCGTAATGTTTATTCAGCCCACACTTGCTATGTACGTGACCTACTACCACCGCCTCGATCTCGAAGACGAGGCCTATAACGCCATTGCCCGTCGTCAGATTAAGCCTGATGCACGTCCGGTGGAGGTGAAGATCCCGGCCCGGGTGCCTCGCTCCTGGCGCTGGCGGTACCTCTGGGCAAAATAGGCAGCATCAATGCGCAGAATAACTGATTGGCCAAGCGCTAAATTCATGCGAATTTCCTACGCCAATTGTCCCCTGCCGCTCTGGGGAGGGGACAATTGGGCCTTCCTGTCGCGCCGCCCGTGTGGCGCCGTTCAGTTGCCCGCTAACCTGAAGGCTAGTTCAGTTTCCCATTTGCTCATGTCGGGGCCGTCGGTCTTATAAATTTCCAGCCGCGCCCCCACCGGTCGCCATCGGCTGTAAAAGTGACGTCCCACTCCAGCCCCTGTCCGTCGGCCCTGTCCGTCGGCCCACTCGAGCAAGGTCCGGGTGGCGGCGAGCAATCCGTCGGGATGGCCGGTGTACCCTTCAGTCACCGCGCCGCACCCCCGGGGCCAACGGCGTGCAGGTGGCCTCCCCGACCAGCGGGCCGGTTCCTATCGCCACCGGCAGCTCAGCAGGCCACCAACGCCCGACGATAGTGTGATGGCCGTGCAAGTTAAACCTTTGTTCACGGGCGTAGGTGTGGCACTGGTGACGATTTTCGGCGAAGACCTGGAGCTGGACGCAGCAGCGACGAGTGACCTGGCTTCCCAGCTCGTGGAGCTGGGCGTCAAGGCCGTCGTGGTCGGCGGCACCACGGGAGAAGCGTCCTCTCTCGACCCGGAGGAGCGGACCGAGCTGCTGGTGGCGGTGCGCAAGGCAATCCCCGAGGGAAGCGGCGTACCGGTCATTGCCGGCACCGGGGCACCGTCAGCTCGGCAGGCCGTCAGGTACACGCAGGCGGCCAGAGATGGCGGAGCAGATGCCGTTCTGGCGCTTTCTCCCCCTGGCGCCGCTGAGCCGCAGCGCTACTACGCGGCAGTGGCCGAAGCGGCGGGAACAGTGCCCGTTTTTGCCTATCATTACCCGAACGTCTCGGCCCCCGGTATCCCGCTGGCGGCCCTGGCGGAGCTACCCGTGTCGGGCTTGAAGGACTCCAGTGCCGACCCGGCCCGGCTGGCCGAGACCGCCTCATCTTGGGACGGCGCGTTGTATTGCGGTTCGGCGGCCTTCCTGCCCTACGCCGGAGCTGTCGGCTGCGCCGGCGCCATCCTGGCGTTGGCTAACGCCAAACCGGAGCTGTGCGCAGCTGCCTTCGCCGGCGATATCGGGTCCCAGCTAGAGCTGTTGCCTCACCATCGTTTTGTCGCTGGCAGGTTCCCGAGCGGGATAAAGGAGTTGGTGGCGGCCCGGTTTGGCTGTTCGCGGCGCGCCCGCCTCGGCTAGCTGTTGGCTGTGGCCGGCCCGGCCGCATCCCCACTGGACGCCAGCCACAGCTTTAGCCCTTCGGCGTTGCTATGTATGCCGTTCAGCGTTTCTATGCGCTGACGTTCTTCCTGGGGCAAGGCCGTCTAGCTCAGCGCCGAAGCGGTCGCGCAAGGCCTCCTCCACGTCGTGGCCCGTGTTCCAGGCTGTGCTGGCCACGCCGGCCCACTCTTGCAGGACGTCCCCGGCGTTTTCCAGCGCCGGGCCCGGGTCGTCGGGCAACACACCGTAATGGGCGAGGGCCAGAGCGCTCGGGCTTCGCTCGGAATAACGCCTGAGGCTGTCGAGGGCCTGGGCCAGGTCGAAATCAGCCGGCGGGGTGGCCGGCCTAAGTGGCCCGGCTCCCGGCAGGCGCACTCCGACCGAATCGCCCACGAAGAGCAAGCCGCTGTCGCTGTCGTGCAGCGCCATGTGGTGCTTGGCGTGCCCTGGCGAGTGCACGACGGTCAGGGCCCGCCCTCCTCCGATGTCGATTTCAGTACCGTCTTCCACCGCTTTCACGCGGTCCGCCGGCGTAGGTTCCAGGCGGCCGTAGAGCGAGTCGAGGGCGTCTCCGTACACGGTGGCCGCGGAAGCAATGAGCCGGCTCGGGTCGACCAGGTGCCTGGCTCCCCGGGGATGGACGTAAATGACGGCTTTGGGGAAAACCTTGGTGACGTCGCCGACACCCCCGGCGTGGTCGAGGTGTATGTGGGTGACAGTTATCCCGGCCAGGTCCTCGGGGCCGACTCCGTGTTCGGCCAGGGCCTGCAAAAGTACGGGCACCGAGCTCTGGCTGCCGGTTTCGACCAGGACGGGGGCCGGGCCTTCGATAAGGAAACCGGCAGTCACCCGCTCCCAACCGCCGAGCAAAGTGTCGATTTCGAGCACTCCCGGCATGACGTACCCGCTCATGGTCGGACTCTAGCCCGTCACGCCGCGGCGCTAGCGAGGCGCGGCTGGGCGGCCGATGTCAGCCGTCTTTTCGCGAAGGCCCGCTCAGGACCGCTTTGGCGGAGCGATAGGACATGGCCGACCACCGTGACCCGGCCGAAAGCAGAGAACCGATAGATCCCGCAGATCCGACCGAAAGGACCGAAAGGAACGAGCCGACCGATCCGATCGACAGGGCCGACCCCAGTGACCCGATGGAAAGGACGGATCCCTTTGACGCGATCGACAGCACTGAATCCTCCGACCACAACGACCACAGAGAGCCGGATCCGCCTCGCCCAGATGCCTTTAGCATTCTCATGTGCCCATCCTGGGCCATTCGTGAACCTTGTTGGCGCCCGCTCAATTAGCTCTATTGCAGGACAGCTTCGACGCCACGCAGGTCCCCTTCATCGTCATAATGACGCGTCATCGGGCCAAAGCCGGCGGCGCTGAGTACCGGGCCTAGGGCATCGTCCTGCTCGCCGCCGACCTCGAGCAGTAGCGACCCGCCCCGGTGAAGGAGGCCGGCGGCGGCCCAGACGGCCTGTTCGAGCACTCGGGTGCCACCCGGGCCGCCGTCGAGGGCGAGACGGGGCTCGTAATCCCGGACGTCGCGCGGCAAGTAGGCGAACATGTCGCTGGGTACGTAGGGGACGACGGCGACGACTACATCAAAGCGGCCCCGGAGCCCGGCAGGAAAGGGGTCGCCGAGGTGGCCGGCGAAGACCTCCACGCCATTGTCTTGCGCGCAGCGGCAAGCCACAGGGTCAAGCTCGCTGGCTACGATACGTGCCCGAGGTCGCCCCCGCTCGAGGGCCATGGCGATAGCGCCCGAGCCGGTGCATAGGTCCGCCGCCAGGCCGTCCTCAGGCAGCAATTCGATGGCCCGGAGGACGAGCGCCTCGGTTTGGCGGCGAGGAACGTAGACGCCGGGGTGGACCCTGACCCGGCACCCGGCGAAACCGGCTGAACCCGTGACCCAGGCCAGGGGTTCACCAGCTACCCGGCGGGCAACAAGCCGCTCGAGCAGCGCCCCGTCCCCCCGGGCCGCCTCCATGAGCTCGTCAGCTTCTTCCTCTGGAGCCACACAGCCGGCGTCTTCGAGTTGTGAGGCAATTGTGCCCCGCTCGGATTGTGTCCTTCCCACCCCCGCCAGACTAACGGTCGAGTGGTTTCAGGGCGCCGCCACTTCACGGAGGAACTTCACCAGACCATCGAAATAAACCGCCTGGTCGTCATACATGGCCAAATGGCTACCGTTAGGACAATAAAGATATTGGCCTGCGGGTAGACGGCTGGCCATCATTTCCATGTAGCCCGGGTCCATTGTGTCGTACCGGGCGCCGACGACCAGAGCGGGTACTCGAATTGAAGCGAGCTCATTTGTCCGGTCCCAGCCCGCTAACTTCGCGTCGGTACCAACGCCCAGCTCGCTCGGGCCCTGCATCGGGATATAGATGTCAGGGTTTATATGAGCAAACGCCCGCACGACGGGGTCGGGCCAATCCTCCACCGGCATGCGCAACACGTGATGTACATTGTGGTGCTCGTTGAGGAGTTGCATATACCTGGGGTTGTCGACGTCGCCGCTTTCTTCGAGCGCCTTTATTTCCTTCAGAGCTCGCGGGTCCATTTGTTTCATCAAGGTGTTGTGAGCATAAGCATCGTAGGCCGGGACGCTCGACATCATGTTGGATATCACCAGCCCCTTTAGGTGCTCCTGGTGGTGCAAGGCGTACTCGACGGCCAGTAGGCCGCCCCAAGAATGGCCGTACAACACGAGGTTCTCCCTGCCCAACCCAAGTGCACGGCGGACTTGCTCGACCTCGTCTACGTAACGGTCGAGCTCCCACAGCGAGGGCTCGTCCGGCTGGTCGCTGAAGCCTGACCCGAGCTGGTCGTAGTAGTAGTACTCGATACCGGCCGCCGGCAGGTAGCTGTCGCAGGCTTCGAGGTACTCGTGCGTCGACCCCGGGCCGCCATGCAACAGCAGGACCTTGAGGTGCGGGTTGTTCCCCGTCCGCTTCGTCCAGACCCGGTAACGACCTCTCGGAGTGTCGATGGAGATCGAGCGGGCCCCGCCACTGAGGACGTCGCCCAGGCCGGTGTAGTCCAGGTACGGCGTCTCCGGGTTTGGCGCGGTGGGTGCCACTTTGCTGCTCCCTTCCCTCTCGGGCAATTGCGGAAACAAACTACTGGCCCAAAGCCCCTTGACCTCAACTTCACTTGAGGTCTTAGGCTGATTTCATGACAAAAGTAACCAACAGCTACCGGGGGGCGCTTGTCCGGTGAGCATAGAATCCTGTGCCCGGTGACAATGCAGAGGCCTCGAGCGCTCTCGACGAGGCGTTCGAACGCCTGGCTTTTGCCGGCTTCGAGCTGCCCAACGGCTTTGTCAACCACGGTGCCATGGCCTGTGAAGCGCTCGCTGCGCTTGGCTTTGAAGACGAGCTCGACGGCTGGGCGCGGCGCTTTGCCCGAGTAGCCGGGCCGGCGATGGAGCCGGTGCCTCCGGGCACGTTCGATTGGGCCGAAGCCCTCGGTGACTACCGGAAACTTCCGGAGTGGGTGGGCTACTTTACCGAAGAAATAGAGGGAAAAGGATGGCGCGCGGTAGTCGGGGTATGGGTGCCGCGGCTCATGCCAGCACTGGCCACCGCTCTCTTCCACGGGGCTATACGAGCCGGACATGCCGTACGCGCCGTCAGTGCGGCCGACACCACAGCCCGCCGCCAGGAGTTAGCGCGGGCACTTGGCTACTGGGCCGCCCGCTTTCGGCCTGGCCAGCCGGCCGGCGACCTGCCCGAGGTGGCCGACGTCCAGGCCGCAGTAGTGGCGGCCGCGGCGAACGGGGCCGGGTACTACGTGGCCGAACCGAACATCTTCCACCTGCATGGCGTGACCGGGGCCATGGCCGTCGAGCTACTGGCGCCCCATATCCCTCCCGAAGCTGCCGCCGGCGGTCTGGCGCAAGTCCAGGCCGAGCATTTGGCCTTGTATTCGGGAGCGCGCCAGGCCGCCTCGCCCCAGCCGGATGGAGCGCCCGGTCGGGAGCTGGCCAGAGCGGCTGAAGCCAGCCTTGACCCGCATCAGGTAAAGCTGGTCGAAGCGTGCCGGCGGGGCTCCCGGCTGAGCGGCGACCCGGTCTTTGCCACCGCCGCCGAGATCGTCACCGGCCTCTAGCCCGAAACGGGTTAGAGCGTGGTGCCCGCCAGGCAGACCGGCGCTTACCAAGTCTTCTTCGGAACAAACGACTTCATTAGCCCGCTTCGCCCCGCCCTCAGATAATCGTGCTCCCCAGACAGGGTATTGGACGTTCGCCGACCTTGACCGCCCTCGTCGCCGGCGCAATACTTGGGCTCCAGGAGGACCGGAGACAAGTCTCCGCTTGCGAGGCACTCTGTTCGATAACCCGTGCGTGCCGGCGGCGACAGCCAGCGAATAATCCGGGTGGCACCAGTTATATCTGGTGCCTTCACGTCCTGAGGAGGAACACTCGTCGTTTAAGTCCGAGGAAGGAAACAGTAATGCGCACTCGAAACGGCGTTGGCCCCTTGGTGGCCGCGCTCCTCGTGGCCGGTACAGTTACGGCGTCGGCCACACCTACATTCGCTGGTGAAAGGCCGCATTGGCTGTCGGTCCCGGCAACCGTCCAGCTCGCCACCAGCCCAGAAGGCCGGGTCTTGGTCACCGGTCCGGGCGCCACCGCTGGGGCAGGACTGGCCCTCTACGAGTTCAGCGGTGATGCCTTCCCTGCCCCCGAACCACCAGTGGCACTGCTCCAGTTCAATTGCACGGCCTCGAACACCACAACGCGCTTCACCACCGGGACAGGTGGGGTCCCGTGCACTACGCCATGGCCCCCGCTTATGGCCACTGGCGCGTTGGCGGCTGGGCGGGGCGTCAGCCAAGACGGCTTGAGCGTGGCCACTGCTGGGTCGGGATTTACGCCAGGGCAGGTGGAATATTTCGGGCACCCGCTCTACACGTTTATAAAGGACACCGCGGGTACGTTCAACGGGGAGGACGTTGCCGCCTTTGGGGGTATCTTCTGGTTGACCTCGCGCGACGGCCGGCCCAACGCGGGCGTGGCCAAAGTCGGGACCGAGGTATCGCCATCGGGGACTGCCGTTTCGACCACTACAGGCTCGGGGGTCAGGACCCTGTACCTGCTCTCATTGGACACCCAGGGCCCAAGCTCCGGCTGGTCGGGGGCGAGCTCCGGGCCGCCTGTAAGCACGTGCACCGGCCCATGCATGGCGGTGTGGCCACCGCTACTGACAACCGGGCGGCCGACAGCCGGGCCTGGAGTGGACCCCCGGTTAATCGGCGAGCTCCGGCGACCGGACGGCACCACACAGGTGACGTACAGCGGATGGCCCGTTTACGTCTACTTCGCCGACCTTGCCCCGGGGGCCGCCGCCGGGCTTACCAACGGCCAGTACCTGCTCGACAATATGGCTGACGGCGTATGGTACGAGGTCGCCCCCCAGGGCGGCCCCAACCCCGGCACGGCCACATTGGCGAGCGTCGGCGGGCTGTTGGCCGCCACATCGACCGCCCTTAATCCGGGGAACTCCAGCGCCACCGTTTACACCCTCAGCGCCGACACGGTGCCGGGCACCAGCACCTGCACCGGCACGTGCGCGCGGTTCTGGCCGCCAGTACTGACGAGCACGGCGCCCGCGGGGACGGGGCTGAGCGGGGCGCTTGGCACCATCCAGCGAGCGGACGGCACCTTCCAGGTGACATATAACGGGCACCCGCTGTACTTTTTCAGCCAGGACATGAGCTCGGGGGATGCTCACGGGGCGAGCATCAGTACTCCCTTCGGTACTTTCGCCGTCGTTACGCCGTAGCCCGGAGCCCGGCCCGCCGGGACCTTCCCCGCCATCCCCAGACCGCCGGTCAGGGGAGCGGGAGGGGCCCGGCGGCGGATGTGCCCGAAGGGGCAAGCGCCTTACCCCGTTTGTTGCAAGAGCGCCTCCGCGAACCGCTTGGCCGCACCCGGTTCCAGGTCCAGGGAAAGGTAGGGGTCGATCAGTTCGACCTCCAATACAAGAGGCTCGC
Organism: uncultured Acidimicrobiaceae bacterium; assembly: GCA_963749305.1. GTDB lineage: Bacteria > Actinomycetota > Acidimicrobiia > Acidimicrobiales > Palsa-688 > Fen-671. The sequence goes on along the minus strand of CAVVMN010000001.1, from coordinate 288,343 downwards.
CATGTGGGCCGGGGATAAGGTCGATCCTGGCGTAAGGCAACTGGCCACCCAGACGGTCGGCCACAAAAGCCAGCGCCTGCATAGACACTTCCAGTTGCGCTGGGGTCGGTGTCATAAGGCCGGCCCACGACATGCGTTCCCATAGGCGGTCGATTACGCCCTCACCCGGGACCAGAGCCATTCTCTTCAACACGGCGTGGCTGAAAATGCCACCAAAGAAAACGAGGTCGAGCTCGCCTTCGTCCTCGACCCCCGAAATATATGGCTGGACCATTACCGTGTGCCCAAGTGACTGCAGATCGAGCACATGGCCGGCGGCGCTGTGGTCCCCGCCGCGGTAGCGAGCCGTTCGCCGCGCACCGGCCGAGACCGAAGGCTTGACCACGAAATCAGTTTCGGCGGGAGGCGTCCACCGCGATTCAGGGGTTACCCAGGTGGTCGGCACCACCGGCACCCCGGCAGCAGCCAGTTCCTGGTGGTGGACCTTGTCGAATCCCCACTCTATGACGGCTAGCGGGTTCAACAAGATGGTGACATCAGCCACTCTGCGAGCCCAGCCAAGGTATTCCTCCGCCCGCTCGATGCTGTCCCAAGTACTGCTTATCAGGACGTGGGTGTACGAACCCCAGTCCACACCGGGGTCGTCCCACGCCACGAGTTCCGAGCGGGCACCCAACTGCGCAAGCGCCTGTTGAAGAGGGCCGGCGTCGGGGTCGGGGTAGAGGTCAGTGGCTTTGCCCTGCCCGGACCATCGGCAGCCGGCCAGGGCGACGTACCGGTTCTCCACGGCGTCCAGTTTGACGGCCCGTACCGCGACGCGCCACCGCCGTACGGAGGCGTCGGCACGAGCCGCCGATGGTGGCTCTGTCGTTATTCGGCTGGCTGAAGATCGCCCAGAGCCGCCGTCGTTTCGGCTTCGTCATTGCGCCAAACGTGCACCAGGTACCCCAGCAACGGTGAGATCACGATGAGCACAAGCACGGCCCAGCCCCATGAGGGTAAAGCGAGGCTTTCTCGAACGTAGAAAGCACTGTGGTTCGTGAGCCCACCCGAAAGCACGCCGATGTGCCCGGATGCTAACTCGAGGCTGCGACCGCCATGCGCGGGGTGAAATGCGGCACTCAGCAGGCCCGTGTTAACCACCCTGGCTTGGCCCTCGTGGGCGTGACCGCGCTTTACGGTGACCTCGGCCATCACTCCCCGGACAAGGGGGTCGAGGACCCAGATCGGGATAATGGCCAATGCCGTCAACCAAAGGCGGTCCCATGACCGCCTTGAAACAGGCGAGATGCGCGCCCGGGCCAGGATCCACGCCAGCACGCCGACGGCCAGCATGGGCAGGGCTTTCAAGGCCCACCCCAGGCCCCAGGCCGTCCACACCACTCGGCCGACGATATTGGAACGGGTAATGAGCCACGGGTCGTGGGTGGGGTTGGCCACGCCCCGAGTTTGGATCATCCCGTTCGAAAAGATCTCCGATATTTTGTGGGTGTACAGCTCTTTGCTGCCAGGCGGGTGGAAAGTGATCAGCTCGCCGACGTGGAGTGGGCCGGTCAGCGCTCTGTCGCCGATCAGGGAACCGACACATACCGAAGGGCACATCGAGGGCGTCCCCATTACGTACAACTGCCCGCCCGCCAGGCGCCAAGCGAAGGCGGCGGCAATGGCAATGGCGACGACGACGAGGGCGATGAGAGCCAACAGGCCTACGTTCCTTCGCTTCGGCCCGCCGGGCGCGGTGGCGGAGGTGTGCTGCTGCTGATCAGCGGAGGCGGGGCTGAGAGTGGCCGTGCTCATAGCTGCACCGATGCATAAGGGAAGGCGACTTGCGCCGACCAACTTTCGGCGGAAGTGGCTGTCCCGAAGCCGATGTAAGGGAGCATGTGCAAGCCGGCGATGGTAGTCCCAGACGTGGCGCTTTCCTCCAGGGTTATCGTGATCGTGGCCGGGGCGGCCGCCGTTGGCGCCGTTATCGAGTGCGAGCCCAACCCCGGGAAGAGGTAGCTGGCGCTCGGCCCAGAGCAGGCGCCGGCCGCCGCCGGGTAGATGCATGTGTTTGTCGTGCCCACCGTTTCCTGGACCGTGGCTTCGACTGTCCCGCAAACATTCGATGCTGAATCCTGTAGCGGCCAATAGGCAGTGGGAGAAAGTTGAGAGACGTCCAGTGCTAAACCGGCTGTGCTCCTGGCTCCATAGAGGCCCGAGATCTGCGAGGCCGATAACTGTGCCGGTATAACGGCCGTTTCAGCCAGGGAACCGGTCAGGTAAGAGCTGCCCGGCGCATTCGCCCATCCCGACTCGTAACCCCACCCCAGGTGCCAGTAGCCCGTGTAGTTGGCGGCCGATGTTGGGGTAGTGGAACTGGCCACCTTGACCCCGTCTACCCAGAGCTGCTGCCCCGCTGAGCCAATTTCGGCGACGACGAAGTGCCACAGCCCGTTGTTGTAGGTACTGGGCGAGACCAGCTCGCTGACCGTCCCGCCGTTCACCTCCCAGACGAGGTTCCCGGCCGAGTCCAGCCACAAGGTGCGGTCGGAGCTGGTGGGCGTGGTATTGGCCTGGGAGCTGGTAAAACCAAGGATCGTCCCCCCCGAGGAGGAGGTGGTCTGGAACCATGCCATGACGGAAAAGCTCTGGGGGTTGGTGTACGACTTTGCTGTCTCCACAAAGCCCGAGGCGCCGCTGAGCGTAACGGCGTTCGCCGTAAGGGTGGTGGGGCCGGAAGCGCCCAGCGTCATCGCGCCTTCGGCAGTGCCGGTATCCGAGTTCCCCGAATAATCAGCCAGAGTCGTCGATGCGGTGGCGCCTGGTACTGACCCCTCGTAAGGGATGGCGCCCGAGTCGTTCATGGGCCAGTAATTAGTGGGGCTGAGGGCTTCGACGCCGGCCGTGTAGCTGGCCAGCGTGGTATCGCCGTAAAGGCTGGAGACCTGGGCGGCGGTGAGCTGGGTCGGTATGACCGCTGCTTGGGCCAAAGACCCCGAGAAATAGTAGCTACTGGGGACGTCGTTCCAGTTGGCTATCGACGCATAGCCGAGGCTCCACCATCCCACGTAGTTCTGGGCGGTTGTGGGTGTGGTCGAGGAGGCGACCTGTGCCCCGTTGACGTAAAGAGCCGTCCCTGCGGCCCCGACCGATGCGACGGCCATGACCCAGTTACCGGTGTCGACGGGGGACGTGCTCGTCAGCTGGTAAACGGCGTTGGAGTACACGCCCCACACCAGTTTGCCGCTGGGGTCGATCCACAGCTGGCGGTCGTGGTCGGCCGGAGTTCCCGTCGTAGGGTTGACCTGGGAGCCAAAACCCATGATGCCGCCAGTGGCTTTGGTGGTGTTGAACCAGACAATAACTGAAAAACTCTCGGGATTGTTATACGAGGTGGTCGTCTCGGCCCACCCGGTCGAACCGTCGACCGTTACCGCTTGAGAGCCCGAGAGGCCCCGAGGATTGGTAAGTAAGACCACCAAAGGCCAAGGCGGTGTCCCCGCCCACGATGTCCGACAACTGAGCTACGCCGCACGATGCGGACGTAATGGCCCCGCCAGTAGCGTTGGCCGTCCCGGCCGACGACAGAGTGGTCGTCGCCGACGACGCCGTTGACGCCGACAAAGATCCACTAGCGGTCGGTGAGCCCGCTGCGCAGGTGGCGGAATTGCTGCTGACGGAGCCACCCGACCCGGTCCCGGTTGAGTAGCAACTTGTAGTGCCGGTGGTGGCCTTTAGTTGCAGCGTCCCCGACGAGATTGTCGTTTTGGCGGCCGTGAGAGTGGCGTTGAAACCCGTCGCGCCGGCGGGGGCGGCGAAACTCAAAAGCACGGTGAGCGAAACACCACCGGCGGCGACCTTCCTCCAAAAGGGGCCGAGGCGTCGGCGAGGGGCCGGCTCGGTATCTGGTCGGATGGCGTTCATCAGCAGGCCAGGTTTCATGGGTGTAGGTGAGTGGGGTGCCCACATCATCGGGGGCACCCCACCCGGTCCTATTGGTTGATGGCCCAGGTGAAGGGCTCGGTGGCGGACAGGCCTTGGTCGGCGTTGGTGGCCGACGAGTCGAGTTGGACGGAAATGACATAGGTCGCTGAAGCGCCCGCAGCCAGAGCTGTCATCGGCGTGGTGCCGAAGGTCTGGTTGGCCAGGGTGGACAGCGTGTACGTGCTCGACAGCGACGGGCAGACGGTGGCCTGGGTCGGGTAGACACACTTGTCGGTGGCGCCGGTCGTGGTATTGGCGATGGTGATGTCGACCTTGCCGCAGAAGCTGGCGTCAGTACCGACGTAGGCGTTGGCGTCCGACGCCGTGCCCTGGGAGCACGCCCCCGTCACCAGGCTGGCCAGGCTGGCGGCCTTGTTGCCGGCGTTGGTCAGGGTGATGGTCGAGGTCAGGGGCGTTCCCCCGGGCACCTGGTCGAGCGTCCCGGTTAGGACGTTGATACTGCAGGTGGAGTTGGTGTTGGCGGCGTTGACCGCCCCACCGGAACCGGTGCCGGTCGAGTAGCACGTGGTGGTGCCATTGCCTTCCTCGAGCTGAATGGTGGCCGAGGAAAACGTGCTGCTCGAGTTGGCAACGGTGGCGCTGAAGCCACCAAGGGTATAGGTGCTGGTCAAGCCCAATGCTGCCACGGCAGCCAGGGAAGCGATCAGCCCCCTTTTGTTGCTGGTGATCCTGCTGACTACTGACATGGCAAAAAGAGGCTCCTAAAGATAGAAGGGGATTGAGACGGCGCTCACAAAGTCCGTCCCGGACCTATCGGGGGAATCACGGCGCACCTTGAGCGGGACTTGTTAGGAAACGTTCAGGTAGACGGTTCCCCGTCTTAAGTGCCTCTCTTGGGGTGGCGGGGGCGTCGACCCAAAGCCGGCCACTTCATGGCCACGTCGCGTGCCGGCGAGCACCTCAACGAGGGCTCCACGCAAACCGGGCTAGCTTGTCATGGTTAGACGCACGGTGACGGTCACTCGGCGTACCCGACGGAGGCATCGACCGGGCCCACGTGGCGCGGTCCTTATAGTCGGCCTTCTCTGTCGAAAAGCTAGTTGCCGGCGTAGTTACTCAGTTTTTGCCACTGGCTCGTCGCGTCACCATGTCTACGCACGATCTTGTTACAACAGAACTGCCTCAAGCTCGTCGAGATGAAACCAGACCCGCGCGTCTCCGCCGAGATCCACCGCGATCTCATTGTCGTTCACTTCGCAGACCGTCCCCGTCTTCCCGGCAAAACGGTCAGGTCGCACGTTCGGTAATACCCTCACAATGTCGCCAACGTTCATGCCTCGACCGCCGCCCGTCAACCAGCCGCACGAGGTATTCGTGGAAAGCAATACCCTCTGCTCACGCGTCAGGTCTTCACCTGCCCACATGGGCAAGTGACCACACCCGGGCCTTCAAGCGTCATCTCTGGACTTCTGCCCGCTGTGGAGCGGTCCATCCGTCTCGTGGTAGAGGACCGGGTTCAGCTCGCTGGCAGCAAGATCTCCAGGCGCGCAACCAGGCAGCCAGCGAGCGAGGTCGCTAGCCTGACGCCGGTTCTCCGGCACCCCCACTCGCATGCCGTCAGGAAAATAGATGACGGTCATGACCTCCCGCATTGCACGGCTGGTGTTCTCCTCGGCGCGATGCATCGTCCAGCCGGCGTGAAAGGTGGCGTCCCCCGCGGCCAGGGGGCCGTAATTGACCACGTCGAGACGGTGCTCGTCGACCAGCTGCTCGCCGCCAGTCTGCGAGTTATCCGAGATCTCGAAATCCTCCAAGGCGAGGTGGCAGCTCCCACGAGCGAAGCTCATGCTCCCGCCCATTTCGGCCGTCAGGTCGACAAGGGGCATCCACATGGTCACGGGCCCCCAACCCCGAAGTGGCCAGTAACCCTGGTCCTGGTGCCAGGGCGTAACCCCGCCGCCTGGCTCTTTGAACAGCGCCTGGTCGTGGTAAAGGCGGATGCCGGGCACACCCACCAGACGGGCTGCCACTTCGGCAAAGCGGGGGGACAGCGTGAAGTCGCGAACGGTATCGACGGTCCGCCATATGTTCTCGACCTGGAGGAACGCGCGTGCGTAGGTGCTGGATCTCTCGGACAACGCGGCAACGCCCTGGCTTTGATCGGCGACCGCCTCGGCGATCCTCGAACGAACGCACCCCACTTCTTCCTTCGAGCACAGCCCTCGGACCACCGTGCACCCGTCGCGGCGGAACTCGGTTACGCGCTCCTCGCTGAGATCCCCGAGCGTGGAACGCTCGGACGAATATGTCTTCGGCATTGACATGGAAACCTCCTCAGCACTTTGACCGGGCCCCAGTGAGTGTTCCACTTGAGCTGGCCCCTAAAGACTGGGGCCAGCTCATGAGACTCGGGCAGGCACTCTACCTCCCGGCTGTTCTGCTTCGAACGCCTGGCTGGCCCTTGGTCATCAGACCTTCAGATATGCCTTCCATAATCGTCGTCTAGGCGGACGATGTCGTCCTCGCCGAAGTAGTCGCCACGTTGGACCTCGATGAAGACCAGGTCGTCCTCACCGGTGTTTTGGACACGGTGGGCTACCCCGACAGGCACGTCGATGGCCGACCCAGCGCAGACCGGCAACTCGTCGTCGTCGAGGACAACCACTCCGGTGCCGGTCACGACGAACCAATGCTCGGAGCGTCGAGCATGCCGCTGGTAACTGAGCCTCGCCCCTCCTCGCACCGTAATGCGCTTTACCTTGTGCCCGGCCTCGTCGTCCAGGACGACGTACCGTCCCCAGGGCCGCTCATCGTTTTCTCCTACAGCCATTGCCCCACTTTAGAAGAGGCACCGGACCACATGACATTGCTCGGCACGGTAGGCGTGAACCGCCCCTCCACTTTTTGCGAGGCGGACATTGTAGATGTGCGCGGCATTCGGTTGAACAGAAAAAACGGAGAAATAGCCCTCGCTATGCGCTGGGTGAGCCTTGCGTGTTCAACCGATCGGCCGCACTCAGATGCGATATTCGGGCGCGCTTACGCTGGTTAGCGATCAGCTCTCGTACCAGCGTTGGGTATGCCGCGTAAAGGCCGAGACTGGCGTGTTGGCGGACCGAAAGTGCTCAAGAGCGGCTCACGAAATGGAGCTTGCCCAGGCATCCGCTCGCGGAAGGAGTTGAAAACCCCCTGCAGGCACCGTAGAGCGCAATTGTCGACGCAGACCCGTAACCGTCGAACATTTCTCGTGACCGCATTGACAACGCTGACAGGTTTACCGTCCAAGTCGTGGCGTCCCGAGGTAAGGCTCTTACGCGATCAGAGCCTTACCTCGGGAGGGAGGAGCGCGGCCTCAACACCCGACGAGGCGGACGACGAGTGGCGGCGCTAGGGCCACCGTTCCGGGTAACTAGCTCGCCACCACTGTCAGGCCACGGCCTCGAGCTCTTCACTCGACCGCTCTGGGACCGGCAGTTCGACGGCGGCCCGAGCCGGCGGACGCACAAACAGGACCACGATGGCCAGGGCGGCCAAGGCGAAGCCGGCGCCGGCTGCGAAGGTCAGGTCCATCCCGTGGACTAGAGCGGCCCGGGCCGTCGCGCCGGCGGCGCCGCCGAGGCCAGCCACTTGGCTGAGCCCGACCGCATGCGCCCCCGAGGTGAGGCTGTCGAAGACGGTGACCAGGACGGCGAGACCGAGGGCGGCGCCGAGCTGCTGCATCACGTTGATAAGACCTGAGGCTGCGCCCGCGTCCGATGGCGCTACCCCGGACAACCCGGCGGTGGTGAGGCTCACGAACGAGACGCCCATGCCGCTGCCGATCAGTACGAGGCTGACCAGGACCTGCGGGTACGAGGCCCCGGCGTCGAGCTGAGTGGCCAAGAGGAGCCCGAGGGCGGAGAGCGCCGTCCCGATGACCATCAGCGCTTTAGCTGGCAGACGGTAGACCAGGACCCGGCTCGTGAGCTGGGACGATAGGAACACCATTATCGGGGTAGGCAGGAAACCGACGCCCGTGACCAAGGCGGAGTGCCCCTGAATGTCCTGCAGGAACTGTGTGAGGAAGAAGATGATCCCGTACATCCCGGCGTAGCCGAAACCGCGGGCCACGTTGGCCGAGGCCCGGGTCCGGTTGGCCAGGATGCGCAGCGGCAGGATGGGCTCGGTCGCCGTGGTCTCGATGCGGACGAACAGGCCCAGCAGGCCTATTCCGGCGACGAGCGGTACAAGGGTAGCGGCCGCGGCCCACCCGGCCGTCCCTGCTTCTACCAGGCCGAAAACGACGGCGGTCATACCGGCGGTGGACGTCACCGCGCCAGCCACGTCGAAGCGGCCGCGCCGGCGCTCGGTCTCGACCAACACCGCCCCTCCGACGAGAAGCACAGCCAAGCCGATGGGGACGTTGACGAACATTACCCAGCGCCACGAGGCCCATTGGGTGAGCAGCCCGCCGGCGACCAGACCGGTGGCTCCTCCGGCGGCGGAGACGGTGGTGAACAGCCCGATGGCCTTCACCCGGGCCGCCCCATCGGCGAAGATGGTGGTCAGCAGGGCCAGGGCAGCCGGTGCGGCCAGGGCGCCCCCCACCCCCTGCAGGGCTCGGGCGACTAGCAGCATCCAGCTGGCGGTGGCGAGGCCGCCAGCCAGCGAGCTGAAGGTGAACAGGGCGATCCCGGCCAAGAAGGTCCGGCGCCGGCCGAGCAGGTCGCCCGATCGGGCCCCCAGCAGGAGCAGGCCGCCGAAGGTAAGCACGTAGGCGTTCAACACCCATGAGAGCGAAGAGTTTGAAAAGCCCAGGCTCCGCTGGATGTGGGGCAGGGCCACGTTGACGATGGTGGCGTCGAGCACCACCATCAGCTGGGCTGTGAGGATGACGCCGAGGAGCACGGAGGGGTGGCGACGCCATCCGCTCGCCGCTCCCCGGAGATTTGACACTTCGACCATTGACTTCGGCCTTTCCGCTGGTATTCTGAGAAGGGAACCGGAAGCTTCCTCCACTTAGTATACGGAGGGTGCCTCCGCTTTGCAAGCAATTTTCGGCTAGAGATTTTTGGACACCAGGGTTCGTGGAGGTGTGAGGGCCGTGAAAGGCCAGCACGGAGAAAACGTCGACGAGGAGCCAGCCGGCCGGCCAATGCGGGCCGATGCACGGCGCAATTACGAGCGCCTGGTGGACGCGGCTCGGAAGGTTTTCGCTGACCAGGGCGGCGGGGCATCGATGGAGGCAATCGCGAAGCAGGCCGGTGTCGGCGTGGGCACGCTCTATCGACATTTCCCGAGGCGGATCGACGTGGTCGAAGCCGTGTACCGGGACGACGTGGACCAGCTGGTCGGTTCGGCGGACCGGGGGTTGTCCGAACTTGGCCCGTGGGCCGCACTTGAAGCCTGGCTGCGGGCGTACGTGGACTACGGCCGGGCCAAGCGCACGTTCCTTAACGAGCTGCACGAGGCGTTCGAGAAGAACCCCGACCTGAAGCCGGCGTCCCGCGATCGCATCTGGGCTGCTTGCAACCGGGTGCTCAGTCGGGCCCAGGAAGCGGGGCAGGCCCGTTCTGACATCGACGGCCAGGACCTCATGCAACTCGTGTCGCCCATGTGCATGAACAGCACGCTCACCGTCGAGCAGGGTGAGCGGCTGCTGGGGATGGTGCTCGATGGCCTCCGGCCCTCGACCCCGCCGCCGGCGTAGCTAGACCCCAGGCGGCTCCTTCGAAACAACCTGTATCCTGACCTGCCCCTTTACTTGGCGGAGAGGGTGGGATTTGAACCCACGGTGAGTTTCCCCACACACGATTTCCAATCTCGTCTGGGCCGTCCGAGCATGTCCGTCGCCGTGCATACGTGGTGGTCAGAGGGGGTGCTGGCTCCATCGGTGTCCACAGCTGACCTACTAAGTGCGTCCCGTAGTAGGTCAGATAGTAGGTCAAAACTTGCATTTGCGGACGGTGCGGTCATGAAGACCGGTTGCGAATGTCATGAGCCGCCATTTCCCGTCCTCCTGCCGGTCGGCTGAGTGGCTGAGTTCGCCCGTGGCCATACAACCGCCCACCACTCACCGTGGCAGTTTGGTCTGTCGTACACTGGGCGCGTGAGCGAGCTTGACCACACGGACGCTCGGGGCGAATCCCCATTGACACTGGCTGAGCTGGCCAGGCGCCAGCACGCGGAACCCGTTGCCGATCCTGCGGAGTTGGTCGCCGACATATGGGGCTCGGACGAGGAGCTCGACGCGTTCTTGGCCGACCACAGGGAGTCGCGGGACTCCTCGGTTGGCTGATCCCCGCTTCCCCGATGTCGTCATCGACACAGACGTCGCATCGCTGATCCAGAAGCAGCGGACCGCGCCATGGGTGAACCGCTACATCATCGGGGCGAGAGTGTGGGTGACCTTCGTAACGGTTGGTGAGCTTTGGAAGTGGGCCGAAGTCCGTAACTGGGGTGAACGGAACCGGGACGAGCTGGCACGCTGGATCGCTCGGCGCCCCGTCGTCCCGAGCGACGACCTCGTAGCCCGCCAGTGGGGGCTCCTCTCGGCTGGCGGCCGAGGGCGAGGCCGCCCCAGACCGCAGAACGACACCTGGGTCGCCGCGTGCTGCCTACGGCATCGGTTGCCGCTGCTCACCATGAATAAGAAGGACTTCTCCGACTTCGCTGAGCACCACGGCTTGGTGCTGCTCGGCGAAGGCCTCTGAGCTGGCGGCGCGTCTCCAAGCTCGTAGCGACATCGCGGCCACTCGCTGATGAAGCTTTGCCTTCTACTCGTGACGACCTTATTGCCGTCCGTCACCGTCCACACGCGTCAAGAACATATTCCGACCATCCGCTAATGTCCCTACATGTGCTAATGCGTCCCACGATAACCATGCAGTTATGCCCGAGTCCCACGTGAGCCAAAACCCATCTCCTCCAACTACTTTTCAGCGGCTCGTTTGACTGTTACGACCGTTGCTGACCGTTCCTGACCGCTCAGCAAAATCCCCTTTACATTCCACGCCGCGAGGCCTGTATAAAAGACTGAAAGGCCTCCAACACGTTTGCAACCGGTGGTTGCGAACAATTGACGTGGCCGCCGCGGCGATATCGGGGAAGGTGGTGGTGGCTGGTGGCGTGGATGCGGATGATGGGCGTCGGCTCGGTCGGTTACCACGAGCACACCGTGGCCAGCCGGGGCGACGACCCGGTGGCCAACGCCCTCGACTATTACTCCTCGCGGGGTGAGACGCCCATGTCCTGGGGTGGCTCGGGGGCGGCTCAGTTCGGCCTCGAAGGAGAAGTGGACATGGCCGACTGGCGCGCACTGTTCGGCCCCGGCGGCCCCCACCACCCCGGGGGCGGGGAGCGCCTGGTGGCCTGCCTGCGCCCAGGCATGGAGCTGGTGGTCAGCCCGGGGAAGTCGGTGGCCGAGCTCGGCGTCATCGGCCGAGTCGAGGAAATGCACTCGATCTTGGACGCAGAGACCGCCGCCACCCTCGAGTACCTCAACCGAGTCACAAGAGAGCAGGGCGGCAGAAGAGGCCGGGCGCAGGTGCGTACCCCAACGGGCGGGCTCACCTGGGCCGTGTCCCGCCACGCGACAACAAGAAGTGGCGACCCCCAGCTGCACGACCACGTGCTGGTCGCCAACGTCGTCCGCATGGGGGACGAAAGAGGCGGCTGGAAGGGCCTCGACACCGGGTTGTTTCGTGACCACCTCCACGCCGCGACTGCTGTCGGGCGCATGGCGGCGGCGGCGAAGGCCGTCGAACTGGGCTACGGCATCGAGGCGGACCCCGGTCGTTCGGGGCGACCCCCATTAGGGGGTTGGGCCATTGCCGGGATCCCGCGGGAGGCGTGGGAGGTCCACGCGAACCGGTCGGCCCAGATCGACGAAGCCGTCGGCCCTGATGCTTCCTACCAGTCCAGATCGGTGGCGGCTCGGGCCACCCGGGACCGCAAGGTCCACGAGCCCGTGGACGACCTGATGGCGCGCTGGCGGGACGAGCTGGCCCGGGCCGGTTACCCGCCCGTCGAGCTGGGCGCTGCTGTCGAACGCGCCGGCCTCGCCTACAAACCGCCGGGCCTGGACGTGCTCGAGCACATTGCCGACGAGCTGCTGTCGCCCGGTGGCCGCCTGGCCACGGAGAAGACCTTCACCCGCGGCGACGTGATCGTGGCCGTCGCCCCGATGCTGCACGGCCTGCCTGTCTCGGTATTGGACAGGGGCGTCGACCGTGTCCTTTCCCATGAACAGGCGCTGGCCCTGCCGTTGGTGACCGGTGCTCGCGAACCGGTGTGGGCCGCTGCCTGTGTCGTGGAGGACGAACAGCGGATCGCCACCCTGGCCGACGTGCTGGTCGAGAGGGAAGGGCCGCGCATCGACCGCCAGGCCGCCTTCCTGGCTGTCCGGCAGTTGGAGCTCTCCAGGGGCGTGCGCCTCAGCGACAGGCAGGCCGAGGTGGCCAACGGCCTGCTCAGCTCGGGGCACTCCCTCGACCTGGTCGTCGGTGTGGCAGGGTCAGGGAAGACGACCACCCTTGCGGCAGTGCGGTCCGGCTTCGAGGCAGCCGGTTACAAGGTCATCGGTACCGCCACCTCGGGCCAGGCGGCCAGACAGTTGGGCGAAGGGTCAGGGATCGACTCTCGGACGGTGGCTTCGCTCACCTGGCGTCTCGACCACCACCAGGCGGTGCTCGGCCACCGTCACGTCCTCATCCTCGACGAGAGCGGCATGACGTCCGATGCCGACGTGGGCAAGCTGTTGGCCGCGGTCGAGGCCTCGGGCGCCAAGCTCATCGCCGTAGGCGATCACCGCCAGCTCGACGCCGTCGGGCCGGGCGGCGCGTTGGAAGCCCTGTCCAAACGTCACCCCGGGCACGTGTGGGCGCTCCGGGACAACCTGCGCCAGGTGGACCCGGCCGAGCGCCACGCCCTGGGTCACCTGCGGGCAGGCCACGTGCCCACCGCTGTGAACTGGTACCTCGGCCAGGGCCGGCTGCACCCTGCCCCCAGCCGGCAACAGGCTACGCACGACATCGTCATGGCCTGGGCCCAGGACGCCCTCGGCGGGCGCGACGCCCTGATGGTCGCCTACCACCGCGACTCGGTCGAGGTGCTGAACCGGGCTGCGCGGGCGGTGTGGGGGAGGTTGGGCCGGCTGTCCGGGCCTGAGCTGGAGGCGCCGGGAGGGCGGCGTTACCGGGCCGGCGATCGGGTGGTCACCCTGGCCCCCGGTCCTGGCGGTGCCTGGGTCACCTCGCAGCGCGCCGTCGTCACGTCCGTCGACATCGAAGCCGGGGCCCTGACCGCTGTCACCCCTGAAGGCGCCGAGTTGCACATGGGCCCCGAGCACATCAGCACGGACAAGCTCGGGCACGCCTACGCCGTCACGGCCCACCGGTCCCAAGGTGCCACCGTGGATGTCACCTACGCCCTGGAGGACGGCGGTGGGCGGGAACTGGCCTACGTCGCTATGAGCCGGGCACGCCACGAGAGCCACGTGCACGTCGTGGCGCCGGACGCGGTTCACGCGGCCGAGCGGCTGGCCTGGTCCTGGGAGCAGCAGAAGCGCCAGACCTGGGCACTCGACCGGCAGCCGGAGAGGACGCTGGCGGAGCTGTACGTCGAGCGCGGCCGCCTGGCCGCCTCGGTCCCGCGCGACGTGTCGGCCGAGCTTGAGCGGTACCGGCACCAGCTGACGCGTCTGGACCAGGACGCACGCGACCTTCACGACGGGACCGGTCGCTGGGCAGGCACCGCCGTCGGCCAGGCAGCGCTCTCAGCACGGGGAGCAGCCATCGCTTACGACCGGGCGCAGCCGGTGGCCGGGGACGAAGGCCTCAGCCGCTGGGCCAGGCGCAAGGCACGGGGCGAGCTGAAAGACGCCGGCGCCCGTTTCGACTTTGCCATGCAGACATGGGGCGCCGTCGGCGAGCCCGAGGCGCAGCTCCTGGAGGCCCGGCGACGCCAGGTCGCCCCCGAGGTCACCCGCCTAGAGGAAGCGCAACACGCCCGTGAGGCCTTCCTGGCCGAGCACCCCGACCTGCCGGGCCGCATCTCGGACCTCAACCGCTCGATCGAAGCCCGGGAACAGCTGGAGGACATGCGCCGCTTGCAGCTCCTCAGGCAGCGGGAACAGGCCCGGCAGTTCCATCGAGGCCACAACCTCGAGCCCGACCTGGGTTACGGGATAGACCTTTGAGCCATCCCGGGGCCTTCGTACGCGGGCCGCTGGCCCGGCGGGCGTTATGCCAGCACACGCTCCCGGTGCGACCGGTAGCGGGCCGGGGCCCCCGGTCCCCCTGGCGGGGGAGCCGTGCCAGGGTGCCCGGTGGCGCTCCCCCGCCCGGTCAAACCGCTGACCGTCGCCCTGCGCCGTCCATGGCTGAGGGCGACACCTCGCCATCGTGGCTGGGGCAGTTTGACCGGGCTCGCAAAGTGGCCTCGAGGGCTGAAGAGCCTCTAAACGCGTAATTCAAAAGCCCCCTGACGGCGTTATGCGCTGATGTTATCGGCGCCTTCGAGAGGGGCTTTGACCAGCCATAACGCCGATTTTGTACGCAGTTCGCCAGTTCTTGGAAACGGGGCAGTGGCGCACCGATTATCCATTACGGCGCTCCCACTGTGCGGGAGAGTAGTGCCAAACGTCGGCTTCTCGCCGGCGTTCCTCGCTAACAGGCCCCAGTTGGACCGGTGTGCCGAGCTCGGCATCGCTTTCCTGCCATGGGGCCCACTTGAAGGCTTTGGTCGCGTCGACGACCTCGGCCCTGTGGGCCAACGATTCAAGTCCCTCGCCTCCAAGCACGAGGTGAGCGTGCACCGTCTCGCCATAGCCTCGGTGCTGGCACAGTCCCCTGTCGTCGTCCCGATCCCCGGGGCGACGAGGCCCCAGTCGATCCTTGACGACGTGGCGGCGCTCGCAGTGCACTTGGAGGACGAAGACATGGCGTGGCTAAGCGGAGAAGGGACGGCTGACCACCACCCGCCTTAGTTAGGGCATAGCGAGGGGCTCAGGGCGCACATGTTGGAGGTGGGGCAGCGAGATCTCACCAACCGAGCAGTATTGGGCCGTGCCAACGTTGCAGCAGACGGCAGTGGGAGGGAGGCAGAACGTCACGCCGGCCCCAGGAGGGGTGCACGGTGTGTACCCCTGCGGGCAGGTTGGCTGTGACGAGGGCGTTGTCGTGGGGGCGATGGTTGGCGGTGGCGGTGCCGCCGTCGTCGGGACCGTTGTCGGCGGCGGCGGCGGTTCGCACTGGTCCGGGCATGACACTTCGGCCGCGTAGAGAAAATCAGCGACGGCGGCGTAGGGGCACCAAAACGCAAAGGGGCCAAAGGTTACCGCACATTTGCCAATTGTGTTCTTGTACGCTTCGTAATAATAGCCCCTGCAGTTCGCGAGACAGTTCTTGCTGATCACGGGCCCCGCATCGCTCGTGGCCGCAAACGGGAGGTCGGCGGTCAAGAAGGCGGCTACGGCTCCGGCGAACATCTTGATACCGGTCCGACGCGTGAACGGGTGGTCGGCGAGCGCACTGAGCTCGCCGAGCGGCACAGCGTTGGTCTGTGGGCCGGCAGGTGCCGCCTTGTCGAGCGGCTGCCGACGCGAGTCCGTCCCGCCCGCCGCCGCTCTTGCCAGGCTGTCGAACCAGCCTCTCGGCCCGCTCGTGGCCGTCATTTCGATAGCAGCTTTACGGCCTGCGCCCCGGCGTCGAGGGATGCCTTGGACAATGTCGCGCCCTGAGACAGGTCTGCCTTGGTCTTGTCGGGGTCAGAGGTCGAGAGGCCGGCCCGGAGGTAGCCGCCCGCCTGTTCGGCCAAGGCCAGAGCGTGGAGCGCTAGCTGCTGGCCAGCTCGCCCGTCCTTTGTCTGGCAGTGGACAAGCCGTACCTGGGCGCTGACTTCGCGCGACTGGTCGACGACGTCTTCGAGTGCTGCCAGCATTTCGGAATTGTTGCCATGCCTAGAGCCGGGGACCGCGGCGCCGACCGCGTGCATGGCGCGTGTGAGGCCGGGCGAGCCGGTGAAGAGCCGCAGCACGCGCTGCGCCCCGGGGTCGTGCAGCGAGACCGCGGGCGCGGCGCCGGCGCCTGGGGCATCGGCTTGGTCGCCGAGCCTCCCCCTTCTCAGGTAGCTCATCTTCGGTCCCTCACTTTCCGGAGCTCAGGTTGAATTGAGGAGGCGCTCGTCATCAGACAGCGTCAGGGCGAGCGCGGCTCCCGCCACGGGGGGAAAGTTGCGGCCCCGCTCGGACGCCTCGGCCACCTGGGAGAGCACTTGCTCGAAAAGGGTGACGATGGCGTCACGGCCTGGTGCGAGCGGGCCGGCTATCCGCCCGTCCGCGCCGACCAGGACCGCCGAGGGCGTCCCGGGTACGCCATAGGCCTGGGCGACCTCACTGCCCACTTGCCACCCAACGTTGAGGGCACTGAGGTCCGCCCTGGTAGGCCCATTGGGGTCGCTACTGGCGCGGCTGAGCACCGCTACGGTGACCCGCGAAGGGTGCTCTCGCTGCCATCGGGAGATCTCGGGCAGGATGGCAGCGCACGCCCCACAACCCGGGTCGGAGAAGAGGAGCACTACTGGTTGCCCGAAGTCGAGGAGGCGCTCGAGCGTGACTGACCCTCCGTCCGCCGCGGGCAACGCGAACGGGGGCGCGGGGGCGCCGACCGGCAAACCTGCCGCGGCCACACCCGTGTTGGTCCCCTGGCTGGCTTCGACCGCCTCAAGGCGCGCGAGAAGCCGTCCCTGCTGGCGCAACAACTGCCACGAGAACCACGCTTGTGCGCCGACCACGGTAACGCCCACGCAGATGCCGGTGAGCGCACCGGCACTGAGCCGAGAAGCCCAGCCGGTCGCGCTGGTCCCGGGGTTGGCCCAGCCGCCGACCACTACGAAACCGGCGATGCCTGCCAGCACCGAGTTACGCAACAGCGTCAGCGGGCCGGCAGGCGCCGAGCGGAGCTGGCCAAAACAGTGGCAACGAGGCGCCCGGCCGCGCCTTATCGCAGAGCCGATGGCCACCATGAACCCACCGAGCAGCACGAGGGCGCCGACTGCCCCCCAGCGTGCGGAACCGCGCACGACCAGTGCGACCGAGACCGCCAGCTCCCCCAGCGGCAATGAGATCCCGAGGAGGGGAGCGAGCGGTTGCGGGATCCCGAACTCCCGTACCGCCCGTCGCGAACCGGCGGGGTCGGCTAACTTGGCCAACCCGGCAACGGCGAACACCACGGCGAGGACCATACGGGCGCTTAGGAGCGCTCCGTTCACCGGGACCCGCCGGTTGGGAGGTCCGTCATCAGCGAGAACATGGCACGCCCCCTCGGTACGCAGCCCGGCGTTGACAGGGGCCACCTTAGGGGAGGCGGTCCCGTACGCGTCCAGACGCGGGCACGAGGGGGAGAGCGCAGTCCCACCCGGTCACCTCAGTGACCCGGGCAGCCCCAGGAGCCTCGGCCGGGGTCATCGTACTCCGGCCCAACGGCTCCGGGCCGGAACGTCTCGACTGCCACACGCGCTGTCCGAGGTCCTTTTGAGGGCCCCAGCCCAGCCGCTAGCCAGGGCGCGGCCTACCAGCCAGCCGTAGCCACAAGCACGACAGGTACGGACGTACCTGCGGTGCAAAGCAATGAGCAGTGACATGGACGAAGTATCGCGCCGGGCGACGTGGATGCCGAAGATAGAGCCCCCTTGGACGTGCCTCGCGTATTGTTCCATCTTGCGCTGCCCCGCATTTAGCTCCTCGCCCCCCGTCAGAGGCGCCGATCGACGGGTCGGAGCTCTTCCGTCCCAGCGGGGCCTCGGGTCATAAAGCGCGCCCGGATGGCCCTGGCGCTCTCGAGAAGACATGTCCAATCCCCAGTGGCGTCCCTCTGCAGTAGGGGTCACGCGCTGAGCTGGGTGACCGACCCATCCGAGCCGTTGGCGACGAACAGCTCACCGCCAGCCACCGCCAGGGCGTCGGGTGTGGCGAAGCCGTAGCCGGGGCCACTGAGCACCCGGACGAGCGCGCCGGTGGCGACGTCGAGCTCGGTCACCGAACCGCCGTCGCTGTTCGCGACGTAGAGGCTGGGACCAAATAGGGTCATGGCGCCTCCGTCACCCAGGTGGTAACTGGAGCCCGAGACGAACTCTTAATGTTGCGCCGGAGGTTACGTCGACCTCGGTCAGCGAACCTCCAGCGGCTGAGCCAAATCCGCCGCCAAAGCCGGACCTCGCACCCCGGTAGGAAACGAACAGGTCGCCCCCCGAGGTCGTCATCGCCTCGGGGAGGCCGGCGGATATGGGCGAGCTGAGCAGGGTACGAGCCGGCTTCCCGCTGGCAAGGTCGATCTCGCTGACCCAGCTCCCGGTCGTGGCCGAGCCGAGGTTGGCGACGAACAGGTCGGTCCCCCAGACAGCCATGGCCAAAATGTCGCCAAAGCCGTAGGGGCCACCGGCCAAGGTCCGCAGCACCTGTCCGGTAGCCGGGTCGAGCTCGGTGACCGACCCGGGGCTCTGGAAGGTGTTGGCGACAAAGACGTCGCCACCCGAGCTCAACAGGTCCCCGGGCCCCATGAGGTAAGTGCCGGCGAGGGTCCGCACCAACGCGCCGGTGGCGGCGTCGATGACAGTGAGCGAGCCCTCCGGTTTGGCCAACGACCCTTTGTTGGCCACCACCAGGTCGGGCCGGCCACGGCCAGCGAGTCAGGGTAACCAAAGCCGAACCGGGGCCCGGAGATGACCCGGATGAGCGCTCCCGTAGCGGTGCTGAGCTCGGTTACGCAGTTCCCGGCCTCGTTGGCCACGAACAGGTCGTCCCCCCATGCAGCCATGGCCGCCGGCTTGTCGAAGCGGTACGCAGAGCCCCAGAGCGACTGCACCAGGGCGCCGGTCGCGGCCCGCACCGCCACCAGGTGGTTGGTAAACGGGTCGGCCACCCACACCTCTTGCCCCACCAAGGCCATGCCGCTTGGCATAGACAGGCCGTAAGGCCCGGCGGGGAACGCCCTTATCAACGAGCCCGTCGTGGTACTGAGCTCGCTGAGGGGCGCCGACATGCTCAGGCCGGCTACGAACAGCCGGTCGCCGTCGACCAGCAGGTCGACCGGGGAACCGCCGGCCCCGGGTATGGACCGCACCACCGCCCCCGTGGAAATGCTGAGCTCGGTGACCGAGCCAAAGCCGAAGCCGGCGTTGGCCACGAAAAGGTCGTCCCCCGATACGGCCATGGCCCTCGGGTTGGAGAAGCCGTAGGCGGCCCCGGACAGCTGGCGCCCGATTGCGCCTGTGGCGGCGTCGAGTTCGGTGAGCGAACCGTAGGTGCCGTCCGTGCCGTTGCTGGCCACGAACAGGTGCGGGCCAGCCAGTACTAAGGCGTCGGGGTGGTCGAACAGCAAGCCGAATATTCGCCCTCCGCGGGCGGAGTGGGAGGGGCCATGGCCTGCTCGGTACGGATCGTTACGCGCTCGACGGACATACTTGACCCGTGGCGCATCACGTTCTCATGGAGGGGCTCGCGCCCGGTGGCGCCAACAGGAACGATCTCAACGGCATCGAGTTAGCGCTCGGCCCGGTGTGTCATTCCATCGTTCACGGATCGGCCAAAGAGGACGCCCTCTGGGAACATCTGTCCCGCAGGGACCATCGGCCATGGGGCCGTCGGAACCACCGTCTCCACGAGCTGGTGGACGCTCTTGCCGAGAAGCGTCGCCGTCAGTCCGAAAGCCAGGATTCGCAGTGGTCCGCTGACCTAATTGTCGAAGGGGCAAGTCCGCAGGCCGCGATGTCTGTCGCGACGACTGCGGTCCTCAGTGCATGTGCTGGCACAGGGCACCAGGATTGGGTGATCACCCGCGTTGAGTGGACGACGAAGCGTTGGTACGGAGCCCAGAGCGAAGTCTGGCAGCAGCTGACCTCGGGCGAAACGCTTGCGACATAGAAGCAAGTAAGCGCCTATCGCCCGTTATGGCGCAACCACTTCCCGCCCTGAAGGATCTCGACGCGCACTCATAGCGACGGGATTGTGTGCTGCGAGCACGGCGCCACCCGTGACAGGACCGCGCCTGAGAGCGAGTTCCAATTTGTTGCTTGAGCCGGAGCCAGCGCCAATGTGCCTAGTTTTCGGGGCCAGCGAGGCCCCCGTTGGGCTAGCCGGCAGGCGATGCCGCAGGCCCAGGTAGGTTGCTGTGGCAGGCCTTCTGGGCGGCGACGAACAGGGGGCTGCCAGGGTTCAGGTCGCTGCCGGGGGTGAACCTCAGGCTCATGCTGATCCCGCCGCCAGGGGCAGTCTTAGGGTCAGGGAAGGCGGTGATGCCGTGGGCCCGCATGCACTGCGAGAGCTTTAGGGCTTGGGCAAGGGCCGCCGCCTGCTCCGCCGGGCTGGGCTGGCCGCCGTTGGGCAGCAGCTTCCGACAGACCTTGGCGGCCCCCTGGAACTGTGAGGACTGGGGGTTGAGGCCGTCGACCGAGATGGTGCCATTGCCGCTCGGGTCGGGGAAGTCGGCCACGCCATTGGAACGCATGCACTTGGCGAACTTGAGCATCTGGGAATAGTTGCCGCCGGCCATGACCATGTGCGACGACCCGCCACCGCTTGCGCCGACGGGGCCTCCGCTCCCACCGGCGCCTCCACCTGTGGCCGCCGGCGCGCTCGATCGGGCGGAGGTCGTCGCTGTGGTAGGGAGGCTGGCCACGCCCTTGGCCGGCGAGCTACCGCAGGCGGCAAGGAGGGCCGCGAGCCCAACGACGACGAGGCCGGCGAACCCGGTCTTGAGCGGTCCGGGTTTGGTCATGTGCCGATTATCACGCCTACCCGGTAACAGGGGCCCAACATGCACGTTATTTCCTACTTCCAGGTAAGCAGGGGCCGGCACGGGCTCAGCCCCCTCGTGCGGCTTTCCCTCGCCCGCTATCGCCCGAATGTTCCATCTCGCGCTGCCCAGCGACGTGGTCCCTGACCATGCCGGACATGCCGATAGAGTCCTCTTTGTGCGGGATGTCAAGAGGCTTTGCGGATCTTCTTCTGATTTTCCTGGACGTCGGCGCAGCGCGCAGCCTGGCGGGAAGGCCTAGCCTTGGGCTTGGCCCGGGAGTGGCTTGGCCGAAGAGCCGGTTTCGCGGGGTGAGAGCCGGCCGCGCAGGCTACTGAGCCGTTCCCCGTCTGCCCTCCGGGGCCACCTGCGGCGGACCCCGCCTGGCGGTCGCGCCGGGCATCGGCGACCATCGCAGCAAACAGGGCGTCGCTGATGCGGCGCTTGAGCGCCCGGAGAGCTTCCTTGCCGGTCTTGCCCTGGGCGACTTTCTTGTCGTAATAAGCACGCCCTTCGCTGTGGCGGTGGCTCACCTGGGTGACGGCGGCCATGTGCAGGGCATGGTTCAGCTGGCGGCTGCCCCGCATCGACAAGCGGTAGATCTTTTTCGGCCCAGAGGAGACCTCGATCGGGGCAGGGCCGTTGTAGGCGGCGAAGTGGTCCTTGTCGGCGAAGCGACCGACGTCGCCGGTGAGGCCTACGGTGATGGCCGCCACGACCGGCCCTACGCCGAAGATCTTGGTCGTCGTGGTGCGCGACGCGGCCACGACGGCAGCCAGGCGCTGCTTGATCTCGGCCAGCTGGGCGTCCAGGCGGCGGAGGTCGCCCAGTCGTTCTTCAGCGATCTCCTTGCGTGCGGCCGCAACGGCGCCGGCGGGCTCGAACGCCTCGAGCAGGCGCGCCACCTTGCTGGCGTAGATCTCACCGGCGTAGCCGCCGGGGACGAGCTCCAAGATGACGGCGTGGAGGCGGTTGGCGACGCGGGTACGCGAGCTGGTGAGCTCTTTGCGACGGCGCGCCCACAGCCTCATGACCGCGCTGTGGTCCTCTTTTGCCACCTCCGACAGGCGTTTGGCCCGCAGCGCGGCCACGGCGACAGAGCGGGCGTCGTTGGGGTCGTTCTTGTTGACGTCGCCGTTGTCGAGCAGGCGTGCCCGGGAGGCGAGCTTGGGCGGGACGTCCAGCACCTTCTCGCCGGCACCGACGAGCTGTTGGGCCAGCAGGTAGCCAAGCCCCGAAGCGTTCTCCACGGCCCAGGTGCGCTCCGGCCAGGCCTTGGCCCACTCGAAAAGCCTCGCCAGCTGGTCGGGGCCGGAACGAACCCGTAGCTGGCCCAGCGCCGCCTCGTGCTCGTCAAGGGCCACAGCAGTGTGCGAGCCCTTGTGGGGGTCGATACCGATCGTCACTGCCATGGAAGACTCCTTAGTTGACAGGGGAAGTTGGCACGCGGCGGGCACGTCTAATTACAGGGACAACGGCGCTCGCGCCTCTTATCAGCCACGCCACGATGAGGCCCGACAGGTTGGCACCTCGTTCGGAAGCCAAGCCATCTCTGGCCGGCAGACGGCGGATTGAGCCAGCCCATCGGACCTCTCGACGTTACGGCTCAGCCGTAGCGCCTTGGTGGATTGCTCCATCAACACAATTAGACGGCGATGCGCCCGGCAACTGTGGTCAACCTGGGCGACATAAATGCGCGATGACTCGGGTCCGGCGGGGCATTGCGGTGGAGGCGCGGACAACGGAGCCGACCAGCACGTTCGTGGACATCGCCAGCTCGGCCCCTGAGGAGTAGAGAGTCCATCGATCCAAAAGGAGCCAACGTGACCAACAGTCCAACCGTCGAGAAGCTGCTCTACACCCCGGTCGAGGCGGCCCACGCCCTCGGAGTCAGCCGCTCGACCATCTACGTCCTCATGGCGGGCGGCAACTTGCCATCGCTGCGCATCGGTGCTTCCCGGCGCATCCCCGCAGAAGGCCTTCGCCGCTACATCGCCCAACTCGCAACTGGCACGACCGCCAGCAGTGCAGGCGCTCGGGGCTCTACGAGTCGAGTACGGCGTGTTAGCTCGGACGCCGCGCTGCCCAAGAGGTAGGTGGAGGTGCACAGCCGTCCAGCCCAGCCCGGACCCGACCAGAGCAAGGGATCCTCGAAGGAAGTGTTGTTTCGTTTCGGCCATCTCGTGGCCCGGTTACAGGTAAGAGTCCAGCAGCGTCCAAAGGAGCACATACATGGCCAAGGCCGTCACCGTTGACAAGCTGCTCTACACGCCTGTCGAGGCAGCTCATGCTCTTGGCGTGAGCCGCTCAACCCTCTACGCGCTGATGGCGACCGGCGACGTGCCATCGGTTCGCATCGGTGCTTCCCGACGCGTACCGGCTGATGGCCTGCGGCGGTACATAGATCGCCTCGCGGGCAACAGCGAAGGGGCCGAAGGCGCAGTTGCCTCTAGAAACGGCCGAGGACAGCAGCGGCTGTGGAAGTGAGGGTCTCAGCCAGCTTGTACCGTTGGGCGCCATGAAAGCGAGACGCAGAGGGCGCGGCGACGGCAGCGTAAAGCAGCGTTCCGACGGCCGGTGGGAAGCATCGGCAGAGGTCTCGGTCTACGGGACTGGCCGCCAGCGCAAGTATGTCTATGGCCGGACAAGGGCCGAAGTTGCCGAGAATCTCCAAGCCCTGAAGCGGAGCCTCGGCGACGGCCTGCCGGTCATGGACGCACGCGTGACCGTCGCGACGTTCCTGCAGACCTGGCTCGACGAAGTTGTCAAGCCCGCTCGCGGTTACGCGACCTGGCAAGGCTACGAGGTCAACGTGCGCCGCCACATCGTCCCAGTCATCGGCAAGAGGACCTTGGCCAAGCTCTCACCGGCAGACATCCAGGCACTTGTCAACATCAAGCGCGAGGAAGGCCTTGCACCCCGCACGGTTCAGTACATCATGCCACCATCCGTGCCGCTCTGGGCGTTGCAACACGGTGGGGCCTGGTCGCCCGCAACGTCGCTACTCTCGTGGAGCCGGTATCGGTGAAACGCGCGCCTGCGCTGCCGTTCGACCCGCAGGAGGTCGACGCCATCCTCGAGGCCGCCTCCGGGGACCGTCTCGGCGCCTTTTACACCGTCGCCCTCGCCGTCGGCCTGCGGCCCAGCGAGGCGCTGGGCCTCAAGTGGGGCGACATCGACTTTGCCGCTGGCACCCTACGGGTAGAGCGTGTCCTGGAGCGGCACGGGAGTACATGGTCCTTCAAGGAGCCCAAATCTCGCACCAGCCGGCGGACCTACCCCTGCCGAGGGTGTGTGCCGAGCAGCTCATGGCCCACCGCCACCGCCAACTCTTCGAGCGACGGAGCGCCGAGGTGTGGGAGGACCGCGACTTGGTGTTCTGCACGCCCACCGGGACGCCCCTGGATCGCAGCGAGGTCTCCCGGCGCTTCTCGAAGCTCCAGGAGCAAGCCGGCGTGGCGCACCACCGGCTCTACGACTGCCGGCACACGGCCGCCAGCTTCTTGCTCGCCCAGGGCGTCGCGCCCAGAGTGGTGATGGAGGTCCTCGGCCACTCGCCCTTCGCGCTCACTATGGACACCTATACCCACGTGATGCCAGTACTCATGCGAGACGCCGCGGAGGCAATGGACCGTGCATTGGAGAACTCGCGGCGCGCCCGGAAGGGGAATTGAAGCACGCAGCGAGCCGTCCGTTAGTAGGTCAGTTAGTAGGTCGAACGCCTGTGGTGGGCGGCCACTCTCCGTGAACTTGAGCAAGAGCACCCCACCTGAGCTGCCCAAAGCTGGCGGAGAGGGTGGGATTTGAACCCACGGTGAGTTTCCCCACACACGATTTCCAATCGTGCCGATTCGGCCGCTCTCGCACCCCTCCAGCGTCGAGACAGGCTAGCCTGACGAAGCCGGCTACGCTGGACCATGCTGCGGCCTGGTACCGGGCGCGGCGGCCGGGCCCTGCGCAACGGGGTGCCGCAAACCGGGTCAGGGCCTGACGGCAGCAGCCCTCAGCGGACTACCGCGTGTGCCGCAGGAAACCTGACCGTCGCGCCGGGTACCAGGCCTGCTTCGTCTGGCCGTCCATTGCGTACCTCCCTGGGCTCGAACGAACTGCTGGAGCCTTTCTCCAACCGCCGAAAGTGGCCCCATCGGTCAAGGGGAAGGTGGCGCGACCGATGTTATAGAGAAGCCCTTTTGCGCACGGCGATGTGAGGGAAGTGAGGACGGCGATGCTCTGCCCGGTCTGCGGAAGAAGCGATGGCCTGTGCGACTGCCTGGTGGCGGCGGCACCCGGCCAGGCGAACGACGGTGCTGACGTGGCCGGGCCAACCAGTGGCTTGGGCATATCTGCCCCATCGCAAGACTGGGCCGACACCCTCCTGCAGTTCGTGCGGGACTTTGCCGCTGCGTCACCGAATGTCGCCCCGCCGGCCACTGCCGGTCACAGTCCGTCACCGGTCGGGCAAACAGCTGCCGCCGACAGCGCCGCGGGCTCCTTGCCGGCCACTGCTGCCAACGCCCAGACCGCGCCGGCATCGGCAGGGTCGCTGTCTCCAGGCTCGTCGGCGGCGCCGCCACTCAGGATCGCCCCGTTTGTGACCGCACCGGCTGCGAAGGAGGGAGCGCAGGACCGCTCGTCCGCCAGCTCTGGGTCGGCGGCCAGGCCGGGAACGACAAACACCGCCTGGTCGGGGGGGAGTTCGAATGGCACCCGGCGGAAGTGCCCGGACGGTCCCAGTAACAGGGCGGAGCTTGCGCTAGGAAGAGCCGTAACGGCCCATCACACCGGCGGCCTTGACGATCACCAGGTCGCGGCACAACTTCAATAAGGATGTTCCCGGGCGCGTACCACCTAGTCTGGGACGGTGCCCGAAGAAGAGCCATCTTTCAACGAGAACGAGCCCTACCAGGCCCTATACCGGCGGTACCGGCCCCAGCGTTTCGCCGACGTCCTGGGCCAGGAGCATGTCACACGGGCACTGCGCAATGCCGTGCAGGAGGGCAAGGTGGCGCACGCCTACCTTTTCAGTGGCCCTCGTGGGACGGGCAAGACGTCGACGGCGCGCATATTGGCGATGGCGCTCAACTGCGAGGCGCCGGTTGGTGGGGAACCCGACGGCACGTGCGCCTCGTGCGTCTCTATCCGGTCGGGCTCGTCCATGGACGTCTTCGAGCTCGACGCCGCGTCCAACCGCAAGCTCGACGAGATGCGGGACTTGCTCTCTCGCGTGGCGCTCGGCTCCCCGGGTCGCTGGAAGGTATACATCGTCGACGAGGTCCACCAGCTCACATCGGACGCCGCCAGCGCTCTGCTCAAGACGCTCGAAGAACCGCCGCGTCACGTCGTGTTCGTACTGGCCACCACCGACCCTCAAAAGGTCCTGCCGACGATCCTGTCGCGCACGCAGCACTTTGAGTTCCGGCTGCTTGACGGCGACCTTTTAACTGAGCTCCTCAGCGACATCAACCAGGCCGCCGGCCTGGGGCTGTCTTCCGATGCGGTCCGGCTGGCCGTGCGGCGGGGACGGGGTTCGGCGCGAGACGCGGAGTCCGCCCTGGAACAACTGGCTGCGGCTGGCGGCGGCGAAGATGACTCCAGCCCCCTGGCCGAGCTGGTCGACGCCCTGGCCGAACACGACACGGGCCGGACGTTGCAGGCGGTGGCCGGGGGGATCGCCGCCGGCAAGGATGCCCGCCGCCTCGGCAACGACCTGCTGGAGTACCTGCGCAACGCCTTCCTTGCCGTCCAGGCGCCGTCGTTGGTGCTTCTGCCGGGCGTCACCGTGGAAAAGTTGGCGGACAGCGCTCGCAGCATGACGCTGGCGGCGCTCGTTCGGGCCATGGAAATGGTCGGCCAGGCCCTGGTCGACATGCGCGACTCGGCCGACCCAAGGGTCACGCTGGAGGTGGCGCTCATTCGCCTCGCTTCCCCGGCCGTGGACGCCAGCCCGGCCGCCCTGCTGGAACGCATCGAGCGTCTCGAACGAGCGATAGCGGAAAAAGGAGCGCCATCTCCGGCCCCTCCCGGCGGAGCACCGGCCACCAGGACCGGTGACGCCCAACAGGGGCCGCCTCGTCAGGGACCGGCCCCCCAAGGGCCACCTCCCGAGGACCCCACCGGCCAGGGACTTCGGCCCGCCGAGCCAGAACCGTCGCATGGCAGCGCCCAGGCCAGAGTGGCGCTCGGTGCCGTCCTCCGCGGTGGAGGTGCTCGCCCCGGGGGAGGGCCTCAGGCCGGTGCGACCAGCCCTCCCACCACACCAGCACCAAACGGTCCGCATCCTCGGGCCGCCGAGCACGAAGGGGCGGCGCCGGCCCCGTCTTACGTGGCGGACGAGCCCTCACCGCCAATAGAGCCCCCGTCAGCCGGCGTGCCGGCCGCCCGAGTACCGCCAGCCGGAGTACCGCCAGCCGGAGTACCGGCCGCCGGCGTACCGGGCACAGGGCTGTCGGCTCACGTCCCCATGGTCAAGGCGGGCGCTCCGGCATGGCCCAGCCGTGATGAGCTGACCAAGGCTTGGGGCGACGCGGTGCTGGAGAAGCTCTCGCAAGGGGCCAAGTTATTTTTATCGAACGGCCGTTTCGTCGAGCCCGGCACGGGTGGTGGCGCTGTCTTCGCCCTACCCGCTGGCAGCATCCTGGAAAGAGCCAGAGGCCACCAGAGCGAAGCCGAGAGGGCGCTGGCGGCCTACTTCGGGCGGGAGGTCCCTTTCCGCCTCGTACCCGATAAGGGCGCTGCGGCTTCCCAAAGCCCACCACCGCCTGCCCCAGGCCCAACAGATGGCTACGACCTCGACGACCTGGTCGACACCGTTGAGGCTCCGCCCGTCGCCATCGTCCCGGTCGAAGAACGCATACTCCAGGCGTTCCCGGGCTCCGTGCTCGACGGCTGAGGTATGTACGCCGCCCCGGTACAGGACCTCATCGACGAGCTCGGCCGTCTCCCCGGCATCGGGCCGAAATCGGCCCAGCGCATCGCCTTTTACATATTGAAGTCGCCGGCTGAGGACGCCGCCCGCTTGGCCGCCTCCATAAATGGCGCCAAAACCAGGGTCACCTGGTGCCAGCGGTGCTTCAATGTCGCAGAAGGCGAGGCCGGCGCTGAGTGCAACATATGTTCCGACGCCCGCCGGGACGTTTCGGTCCTTTGCGTCGTTGAGGAACCCCGTGACGTAATTGCCATCGAAAAGACGGGCGAGTTCCACGGTCGCTATCACGTGCTCCAGGGGGCTATCAGCCCGATCGACGGGATCGGCCCCGAACAGTTGCGGGTCCGGGAGCTACTAGCGCGAATCGATACCGAAGGGGTGGACGAGGTCATCCTCTGCACCAACCCCAACATCGAGGGCGACACCACGGCTCTCTACATCGCCAGCCTTTTCAAGCACCTGCCGGTCAAGGTGACCCGCATCGCTTTTGGGCTGCCTGTCGGCGGTGACCTCGAGTACGCCGACGAGCTCACGTTGGGTCGGGCGCTAGAGGGCCGGCGGGAGGTTAGCTGAACCGGGTTGTGCGAACGTTACACCTCCGAGAAATGGCCGTTACGAGGGCATACCACCCCGAGAGCGACGACGTGACGAGGTAGACCAATCCGGGGGGGCGCGTAAATTGTGTCGCCTAACCGCGCTATCCTGAGCCATTCGTCCTCGCGAGACGCGGCTGGGACACCCCGCCGAGCAGCAAGCCGAAGTTCCGGCCGGCAAAAAGGCCGGGCCCGGTTAAACCACCCTAAGCCGGCGTGCCCGGCCAAGACAACAGGAGCATTCATGTTTCGATCCGGTAACTGGCGGTTACCTGTCGCCATTGGTGCCGCTAGCGCCGTGCTCGTGGGCGCGGCAACAGTTGGTCTCACTGGAGTAGCCAGCGCGTCGAAAGTGCGCCACAGCGCACGGGTACACGACGTCAGCGGCGGCGTGATCAAGTTCGCCGAAATCCCCGCTGGCTCGCCGAACTACATCTTCCCGGAGACCAGCACGGCGAACCAGAGCCTGTACAACAACAGCCAGTTCATCAACCTGATGTGGCCGCTCATGTACCTGCCCACGCCCAACGAACCGACCCTGGACTACGCCCACTCGATGGCCAACCCGCCGGTTTGGAACAGCACCGACACTGAGGTGACGGTCACGCTGAAGCCCTACAAATGGTCGGACGGTACTCCGGTTACGGCTCGGGACGTGGTCTTCTACATCAACCTCGGCCAAGCGATGGGCGCCACCTGGGGCAACTACGGGGGGCCGACGCAGTTCCCTTATAACTTGAAGAGCTGGACGGCCGTCAACGCCAACACGGTCAAGTTCGTGCTCAAGGCCCCGATCAACCCGACGTTCTTTGACGACAACGGGCTCTCCTACATCACCCCGATACCTCAGCACGCCTGGGACAAGGAATCGGCCAACGGGCCCGTAGGCAACTACGACATGACCCCGGCCGGCGCGGCCAAGGTGGTGGCCTTCCTCCAGAAGGAGGCCTCCAACACGACCACGTACACTTCCAACCCGCTGTGGAAGGTGATCGACGGGGCGTGGCAGCTTCAGACCTTCGGCGGGGCCAGCTCGCCCGACATCTTCGTGCCGAACCCGAGCTTTGGCGGGACCAAACCCTCGGCCTCTGAGTTCGAGGAACTGCCCTTCACTACAGACGAGGCCGAGTTCACCTCGCTCAAAGCGGGCGCCTTGAACTACGGCTTGGTACCGGACCAGGACATCCCGGCCATCCCGTCGGTGAAGTCCCAGGGCTACAACATCACCCCCTCTCCGGTCTGGGGCTTCCAGTACGCCATCCCGAACCAGAAAAACCCGCAAGTAGGGGCGATCCTGAGCCAGACCTACATGCGCCAGGTGCTCGCCCACCTCGTCGACCAGACGACGATGATCCAGCACTTCATGGCCGGCTACGGGACCCCGGTGTACGGGCCCACGCCCGTCTACCCCAAGGGCAACCCCTTCGTCAGCCCGTCCGAGCTGACCAACCCGTACCCCTATTCGGTCTCAGCGGCCGAGAAATTGCTGAAGGCCCACGGGTGGCAGGTCAACCCGGGCAAGGTTGACGTATGCGAGGTGGCCGGTCCCACCGGCTGCGGTGCCGGCGTGACCAAGGGTCAGAAGCTATCGCTCAACTTCCTTTATTCGAGCGGCAGCACGATCCTTCAGGAGGACGCCGACCTCTGGCAATCTGACGCCGGCAAAGCCGGGGTGCAGATAAACCCGAGGACGGCCGACTTCAACACCGTTATCTCCCAGGTTCAGGCGTGCACGGCCAAGGGCAAGGGCACCCCGACTTGCAACTGGCAGCTCGGCCAGTACGGAGGCATCAGCTTGTCGACCTATCCGAGCGGAGAGGGCCTGCTCAACACGGGCGGTGCCTTCAACGCCGGGCAGTACTCCAATCCGACCGTCGATAACCTCATCAACGAGACCTCGACCGCTAAGTCACTTTCGACGTACAAGGCGTACGAGGACCTCATCGTCAAAGACGAGCCCTGGATCTGGCAACCGCAACCGGACAACATCTTCGCCACCGCGAAGAACCTCACTGGTTACGGGATGACGAGCGAGTTCACCGGCGAGTACGGCTACATCGAGCCGAACTTCTGGTCCTTCACTAAGTAACTCGCGTACTGGGTAAGAGCATCAATGACCAGGCCCTGGCGGGTTCTCCGCTGGCGGCCTGGTCATTGGGCTGATAGAACCTCCTTTTAGGAGATGAACAGTTGACCGGCTACATCCTTAAGCGGTTCGGGCAGTCCGTCGTAGTCCTGCTGCTCGTCACCGTGATCATGTTCATCATGTTCCATCTGCTCCCGGGCAACCCGGCCCGGGCCGAGCTCGGCGTGAAAGCCCAACCGGCGGCGGTGGCGGCTTTCGACAAGCTGCAGGGGCTAAACCGGCCGATCTGGTACCAGTTCTGGGTTTACCTGGACCATTTGTTCCATGGCAACCTCGGCTTTTCTTATATCCAGAACGCGTCTGTGGCGCTGCTGTTCGACCAGCGTTTTCCGAAGACGATCCTGCTTCTCACGCTGGCCACCATCGTTGCCGTTGTCATCGCAGTCCCCCTCGGGGTGTACCAGGCGGTCCGGCGCAACCGGGTCGACGACTACATGCTTACGGGCGCCTCTTTCGTTTTGTACTCCTTCCCCACCTTCTGGCTCGGCATCATCCTCATAGAGATTTTTTCGATAAGCCTGCACATCTTGCCGCCGACGGCGCCTTCTGGAGATTCCGTAACCGCCATCCTTTCGGACTGGCAAGGCCTGATCTTGCCGGTGATGACGCTGGCTCTCGTGAGCATCGCGTCATATAGCCGGTACATGCGGTCTTCGATGATCGACAGCCTGGCCCAGGACTACATTCGCACCGCCAAAGCGAAGGGGTTGAGCCAGCGGGCCATCCTCTTCCGCCACGCCCTGCGCAACTCGCTTATCCCGATGGCCACGCTTATCGGGCTTTCGATCCCGGCCGTGTTCAGCGGCGCCGTAATTACCGAGTCTGTGTTCAACTACCCCGGCGTCGGGCTGTTGTTCGTGCAGTCGGCCACCAGTGAGGACTTCTCGGTCCTGCTGGGCCTCACGCTGGTGGCCGCTATTGGGGTGATCATTGGCAATCTTGTTGCCGATATCGGGTACGCCGTCCTCGACCCGAGGATCCGGTACTGATTTGTTAGCCGACTCGCGTCTACCGGAAAGGAGCGTGAAAAGGTGGCTGATGTGATCCGACCGCCCGAAGGGGGAGTCGAAGCCCTGGAGCAACAGGAGTTCTACCCGGCGGGGGCCGAGGCGGCGGCGATAGGCGCTCTCGCCGTCGGCACACCCCCGGCGGCCCAACCTGAGCTGGACGGCGGAGAAGCGCGGTCGGTCGGGAGCCCGCTCCGGCTGACGGTCGCTACGTTCATCGAGAACAAAGTGGCCCTTCTGGGCCTGGGCCTCTTCGTGCTGCTGGTCCTGTTCTCCTTTGTGGGGCCCCACATTTACGTAACCAACCAGCACACCGTCAACCCGGCCATCTCCAACCTCCCGCCCAGCTCCGCCCACCCGCTGGGCACCGACGCCGAAGGCTTTGATGTGCTCGGCCGGCTAATGATCGCCGGTCAGAGCTCGATCGAGATCGGCCTGGCGGCGGGACTTTGTGCGGCGATATTCGGGACCCTTTATGGAGCGGCGTCGGCCGTTGCCGGCGGGCCGGTCGACACGGTGATGATGCGCCTCGTTGATGCCCTTTATTCCTTGCCCACGCTTTTCATCCTCATCCTTCTGGCCGCTATATTCAGCCCGAACCTGCCGCTCATGATCCTCGTCCTCAGTTTCATCGCCTGGTTGGGGCCTGCTCGCCTGGTCCGGGGGGAAGCGCTCAGCCTGCGCACGCGTGAATATGTGCAAGCGGTGAAGGTGGCCGGCGGCAAGCAGAGCCGCATTGTCGTCCGGCACATCATCCCGAACACCATCGGGACGATCATGGTCAACACGTCGTTCCTTATCGCCGACGCCATACTCGCCCTGGCCGCTCTGAGCTATCTGGGCCTGGGCCTCCCCGACACCACGCCGACGTGGGGCGGGATGCTTTCCAACGGCACCAACGTTATTTACGACGGGTACTGGTGGCAGCTGTACCCGGCCGGGATATGCATCGTCCTGACCGTCGTAGCGTTCAACTTCATCGGCGACGCACTTCGGGACAGCCTCGACGTCCGGTTGCAGCGCCGCTAAAGGGGCGCGGCCCCGGGCCCTCTGGGGTCTCGGGCCGGCCGCACAACTATTTGATCCCTTTCTCGGCGTGATAATTGGAAAATTTCTACATCAATGGCGCCGAGAAGCCGGTTCTGCACCGAGAAAGCCTGCTTCCGCCGCGCTGGTCCATAACCCCCATGCCCGCCCGCACGAAGCTCCAAAGGTCATGCCCGTGGTGCGAGCCGCCTTCTGGGCGCGCTAATTGATCCTGGCCGAAATCCAAGTCGAAAAACGGCAAAAGTCGCGCCGGGAACCACGAACTGCACCCAAAAGAGGCCCCGCGGCGAACCCCCGTGACCGCCGGCAAAGACCGCCGCCGGCCCACCTCATGCAGAGGCGGCGCTAACGCTCGACAGGTCCTCACTCAACGGTGTCTGGAGCGGGAAATGGCAGGCCGCCTGGTGGCCCTGCGCAAATGGCCGGAGGAGTGGCTCCTCCACGGCGCAGCGGTCTTGTGCGAACGGGCAGCGGGTGCGGAACCGGCAACCGCTGGGCGGTGAAATGGCCGATGGGAGCTCGCCTTTTACGGCCGCCGCCCGCGGCTTGCCCGCTGACGGGTCGGGGACCGGGATGGTGTCGATCAGCCCTTGCGTGTAGGGATGGGCGGCGTGGGTATAGAGCTCCTCGCTCGGGCCGATCTCTACCAGTTTTCCGAGGTACATGACCCCGATCGTGTCGGCCAGGTATTTCACGACGGCCAAGTCGTGCGAGATGACTATGTACGTGAGGTCGTGGCGTTCCTGCAGTGAGCGCATGAGGTTCAGGATCTGCGCCCTGATCGAGACGTCGAGAGCGGAGACGGGCTCGTCCGCCACGATCAGCTTTGGTTGAAGGACCAAAGCACGCGCCAGGCCGATGCGCTGGCGTTGACCACCGGAGAACTCGTGCGGGTACAAATCGGCCGCCTTGGGCTGCAACCCGACTTCGGCCAGGACGTCGGAAACGCGCTTGTCCTGCTCGTCGTGAGTCCCGATGTCCTGGATCCGGAGCGGCTCGCGGATGATGGAACGTACCCGCATCCTGGGGTCGAGGGAGGCGTAGGGGTCCTGGAACATGAGCTGCAGCTCGCGGCGGCGCTGGCGCAGCTTTCCTCCCTTTAGCGATGAGATCTCTTCGCCCTCGAAGTTGACGCTCCCGGCGGTGGGCCGCTCGAGCGCCACCACCAGCCGCCCGATCGTGGTCTTGCCGCAGCCGGACTCGCCCACGAGGCCAAAGGTTTCCCCCCTGCGCACTGAGAGCGAAACGTCGGACACCGCCTTCACTGTGCCGATGGAGCGTTGGAGGACGGCGCCGGCAGTGACGTCGTACAACTTCGCTACGTGGTCGAGATGGAGGGCGACCTCGGGGGTGTTGGCTTCGCCTCGACCGTTTGGTCCCGGGCCGGCGCCCCGCACGCTCACGCCGCTCGCAGGTGGCCCGCCGGCGGCCGCCTCGACGGCACCTACCGCCGCCAGTTCCTCCGGAGAAGGAGCCGATTCAGCCGTCGGCATGGCGGGTAGGGCTGCAGCCAAGCTCTCCTGGCCGCCGCGCTGGAAGGAAAGGCGTTCGCCAGGGGTCGCCGCTACAGGATGGAAGCAGGCAAAGAGGTGCTCGCCGGCGCCAACCGACAGCAGGACGTCAGGCGCCGCCTCCGTTGACGCCACATCTGAGCTGGGGCTCGGGCCGGGCCCGGCGGCCAGGAGTGGCTCGTGCTGGGCGCACTCCTCGGTCCCATAGCGGCACCGGGGCAAGAACCGGCATCCGACCAGGTGACGCCCAAGGTCAGGGGGCAGCCCGGGGATGGAGTAGAGGCGTTCTCGCCGGTCCTGGTTGAGCCGAGGGATGGACTCGAACAGGGCCTCCGAGTACGGGTGCCTCATCGTTTGGAACAGGTCGGGCGTGCTGGCGCCCTCGATGATCTTGCCTGCGTACATGACCATCACCCGGTCGGTGCGGGAGGCGATGACGCCCATGTCGTGCGTGATTAGCAAGACCGCCATGTCGAGGCGCTGGCGGAGCTCGTCGATGAGGTCGAGGATCTGAGCCTGGATGGTGACGTCCAGCGCCGTCGTCGGCTCGTCTGCGATAAGCAGCTTGGGCTGGCAGGCCAGGGCCATGGCGATCATCACCCTCTGGCGCAGACCACCCGACAACTGGTGCGGGTAGTGCTGGAGGCGTTCCTCGGGCCGGGGCATGCCCACCAAGCCGAGGACCTCGACCGCCCTGTCCAGCGCTTCTTTTTTGGTGGCTCCCTGATGGAGCCGGACGGGCTCGGCGATCTGGCGCCCGATCGTCCAGGTCGGGTTCAATGACGTCATCGGGTCCTGGAAGATCATCCCGATGTCGTTACCGCGGACCTTGCGCATCTCGGGCTCGGACAGGGCCACGAGGTCGCGGCCGTTGAGCCGGACGTGCCCGTCCGAAATATGGCCGACGTTGGGGAGCAACTTCATCACTGACAACCCGATAGTCGTCTTGCCGCAGCCCGACTCGCCGACCAGGCCAAGGCACTCGCCCGAGCGGACCGAGAACGAGACGCCATCGACTGCTCGCACGTTGACCGTCCGCAGATGGAAGTCCGTCCGGAGGTCGTCCACCTCCAGGACAGGTGTCGAGGTCCCGACCGTGCTCACGGCATTCGTGCCCTGGCCGTCCGGCTGGTTCGCCATTTGTTCAGGGTACTCAACAACGGTTGCCTCGTCCCGCCATGGCGAGGCAGTTTACGTCCAGTACCAGGGCCGACGCCCTCGCCGCGCCCATTGAGCGGACCGGAGCGGCGGCCGGCTCATAGCAGGGAGCTGTAGAGGGCGCCCTTTCGGAAGCTCCGTTGCGACGCCAGGAAAAGGGCCAACGGGGGCAGGACCGACAGCCATCCGATCGTGATGGCCCCGGTCCCGCCGAAATTGAGGGCCAGGAAAATGGACAGCGGGAAGCGTGACGGGCTGTTCAACAGGGTTACGGCCAAAGGGACCTCGCCCCACACCTGCACGACTACGAAGACGGTGACCGCTACGAACGTGCTGGTGGAAAGGGGTAGAAATAGCCGCCACACCACGCCGAAGGAGGACACGCCCTCTACCCGCATCGACTCCACCAGCGGCTCGGGAACGCTGGCAAACGCCGGTCGCAGGAACAACACGGCCAAGGGGAGGTTGGCCGCGATGTAAAGGAGGACCAGGCCAGCGCGGGTGTTGATGAGCCCGAGCCAAGCGACCTCCTGGAACTGGGGTAGCAACAAGACCACGCCCGGGATGGCCAGCGAGAACAGGACGAGGGCGAACAGCCAGCCCCGCCACCGCGACCGGACGCGAGCCAGGAAGTACGCCGCCGGCACGGCCAGCGCCAGGGTGCCGGCCAGAGTGACCAGGGTGATGAGGACGCTGTTCCACAGGGGGGTCTCGACCGCCCGCCAGTTGAGGCTGGTGTCAGGCACCTCGGCCCCGCTGGGCAGGGCGCCGGCCAGCGGCAACAAAGCCAGCAAGGACAATACGAGGACCAGCGCTCCTCGCCGCCAGCCCGACAGCCAGGGCGGCACCCTCGAAGTCGACGAAGTGGGCGATGGCGAGCCGTCTGCCGCGACGCCTGGCCTGGGCCCCGGCCTCGACCCGGCCCACCGCTGGCGCCAAACCGCCCGGCCCCGTTCGAGGGGGGCCAAGGCGGAACTGATGGGGCGGGTTATGCCGGCGAAGCGCTTGAATGCGCCCGGCTTGCTGGCCGCCCAGCCGGCGCCGGCGATCAACAGCAACGCCACTCCGAGCAGCGTGCCCAAAGCACAAGCGGCGCCGAACTCGAAGTATTGAAAAGCCATCGTCTGGCTGTAGGTGGACACCAGTTGCGTGCTGTTCACCGGGCCGCCCTGAGTGAGCAGGTCCACTGAGGTCAACATCTGTGCTTCCGCCAGCACCCGGAATATGCATACGAACACGAGCATCGGCCGCACGCTGGGAATGACGATGTGCCGCCAAAACCGAGCCCCGCTGGCGCCGTCGACCCGGGCCGCCTCGAAGATGTCGGGCGGGCTGGCCATGAGGGCCCCGACGAGGAGCAGGTAGCACCATGGTGCCCCCTTCCAGATCCCCAGCAGGACGATGACGGCAAAGGCGCCGTGGGTGTCCTGCAGCCAGGTGACCCCGCTCCCGCCCGCCAGCCGGCCCATTACCTCGTTGACCACGCCCTGGTTGGCGAACAGGTCCAGGAACAGCTCGGCCGCCGCCGGCCACGGCACCACGAGAGGCAGCACGACGATGGCGGCGAAAACGGCTTGGAAGCGGCGCAGCCGGAGCGTGGCCCAGGCCGCCGCCAGCCCGATGGCCAACTCGACGGGGACGGTGCAGCCCACGTACACCAGGCTGTGCAGTGCGGCCGAGGGGACGACCGGGTCGTGTAGAGCCTGGATGTAGTCGCTGAGGCCGGCGAACGTGCTCAGGCGGAAGTCGTACCAGTGAAAAAAACTGCCGATGGCCTGCTGGACCAGCGGGTACAGGGCAAACGCGACCAGGAAGACGAAGGGGAAGGCGACGACCAAGGCAAAGAGGGCCCGGCGGACGTACAGGCCCGGCGGGGCCGGGGCCGGAAACCTGTGGAAGGTACTGCCGCCCTCGCCGGCCCCGACACCTCGGCGGTTTGAGTAGCCACCGTTGGCCCTAGGGGCGCGGTCCTAGCAGCCGGAGCACCGACCAGCCGGCGGCCACCGGCAGCTCCACCTGCAAAGCGCGGCCCTGCCGGTGCGGGACGACGGTGGACGGTACCGGCATGAACCGGCCCCCACCGGTGCCCAAGACGGCCGCGGTGGCGTCCCACTGTTCGGGGGCGGGGAGGAGCACTCGCACCCGGACTGACCGGCACGTGCCGGGGGCGGTCGCCTCGGACCACAGCCCGTTGCGGCTGCCGCTGAGGTCGACCACCCCCACCGCCACGCGACCCTCC
The DNA here is from genome assembly GCA_963749305.1 of uncultured Acidimicrobiaceae bacterium. Taxonomy (GTDB): domain Bacteria; phylum Actinomycetota; class Acidimicrobiia; order Acidimicrobiales; family Palsa-688; genus Fen-671. The sequence goes on along the minus strand of CAVVMN010000001.1, from coordinate 251,018 downwards.
GAATGGACGACCCGGGCCAAGACGGTCCCGCCCAACGGTTCGGGGCGCACCGGGCCGTCCCAGTCGACGGCGACGGCCCCATTTTCGTCGTCGATTTCGTACCAGCTGGTGTCTTCCCCGTCGATGAACAGGTCACGGCAGCGCAGCGCGAACCGGTGCCAGGCCATCACCATGTCCGCCTGGTCAGAGGAGAGGCGCTGGTGTTTTGGGTAGTACGGGTCGCACAGCGCCGCCGTCCTGTCCCCGTAAAGCAGGGCGCTGGCGCCCAGGCAGGTGGCCACCGCCTCGGTCAGGACGACGGTGCGGAGGGCGCCCGGGCCGTCCTCGCTGCCCCAGACCGGCGGGTAGCAGGCGATCGTCCCCCGCATGACGTCGTCCTTTAGCGACGGCCCCAGGTGCCCGGCCACCCCGGCGCTGCGGTCCATCAGGCCCTCCAGGTGGCGCCAAGCGCCGTTGGGGGGCCACACCTCGCAGTAGCGGAAGCGCGGCCCTGGCGCCAGCTCGATGGCCGACGGCACCCCATTTACCTGGTTGAAGCTGACCAGGTCGTGCGGGCGCCGGGAACGGAAGAACGAGAGGAACGACTCGTAGGCGGCCCCCATATCGATCCGGTGGCCATTGCGGTCGGTGGCCTGGCGCGGGTAACCATAGGTGTCGATGTGGAAACCGTTGAAGCCCACGGCGTCGGCCGCCCGCCCGTAAGCGTCGGCGAAGTGGCGCTGCCATTCAAGATTTAACGGGTCGGCCAGCTGGATGAAATCGAAAAAGCTTTGCGGCGCCCCGTCGTTGCGGTACATGAGCAGCTCAGGGTGGTCCGCCGCGAAGGGCAGGTCCACTGCGTACACGGGCGCGTACGCGTGGGCGACTGCACCTTGGCCCCGGATGCCGGAGGCCAGGGCACGCAATGCGTCAAAAGAGACGGGGCGACCGGAGGGGTCCGGCCAGCCGCCGGGCGGCCCAAGCGGCGCCGTGTACGTGGCCATCCAGTCGTAGATCTGGACCACCGTGCAGCGCAGCGCCCGCAGCCACTCCAGCACCGCCGGGGTGCTGTCGTCGTCGAAGGAAGTGGCGAACCCGTGCACCGGCCGCTCACCGGCGTGGGTGGCCACGGTGGTCAGCTCCTCCGCCAGCAGCGTCCCGTCCGCGGCCTGTGCTTCCACGGCGTACGTACCCGGCCCCAGGCCGGCCAGACGGGCGGTCCCATCTACCCTGGCCTCGACGGCGGCACCGGTGGCACGGCGGGCCACGACGCGAGCAGTCCCCGCAGGCAGCTGTCCCAGCTCAATTTCGGCCCCGGTGGGGTAAAAGGCGCGCAGGTCGTCAAATGGCATCCGGGAACTCCACGACTTCAGCCGCGGCCGTGTTCAGCGCAGCCCGCCGAGGGACACCCCGCTGCGGAACCAGCGCATGGCCAGGATGAAAACGATGATGGTCGGCACCGTGGCGATGACAGACGCGGCAAAGAGCGGCCCCAGGCGGTGGTGTGGGCGCCGATGAAATCGGCCAGTCCCACCGGGAGGGTGAAGTGCGATGGGGTGTTGAGCATCGTCGTCGCCACGGGGAACTCATCCCAGGCGGCGTTAAAGGTAAATATCGACACGACGGCCAGTGCGGGTACCGACAGGGGGACGATCAAGCGGCTGATCACCCGCATGGTCCCCGCCCCTTCGAGCCGGAACGCCTCCTCGTACTCGCGCGGGATGCCCTGGAAAAAACCACGCAGGAAAAAGATCGTGAACGGCAGGTTGCTGCTCACGTACAGGAACGTCAACCCGATCAGCGAGTCGATCAGGTGCAGCCGTTCGAGGAGCAGGTACTGGGGGATGATGAGCAACAGCGCGGGCACGGCCAGCGCGGCCAGGAAGGCGTAGAAGATGAACTCTTTCAACGGGAACGAGTAACGGGCGAAGGCGAAAGCGGCCAGCGCGGCAAAGGTCACGGTAATTACGACCGTGGCGATGGCGACGAAAAGGCTGTTGAAGAAGTAATGGCCAAAACTGTTCTGGGTCCAGGCCTGCACGTAGTTACTGGTGGTCGGGTGGGTCGGGATCAGCGCCGTCGACCCGATAATCCCGCCATTGGGCTGGAAGGACAGCGAGAACATGTACAGGAGAGGGAAAAGGGATATCAGGGCGAGGATAATGCCCATGGTGAGGCGGGTCTTGTTCATCCTCCGTATGCCGAACAGGCCCGGTGGGTCGATATCGTCTTCTTGCCGCGGCCTCCTGTCCGGGCCTCTTCCGGCCCGGCCACTACCCGATGATTGAACTGTCCCGACGGCGACGGCCACGAGTGCCTCCTTACACTTCTTGGCGGAGGATGCGGATCTCAGCGGCGCTGAAAGCGAAAAGGACCAGGGCCAGCAAAGAGGCCATCGCCGCCGCGTAACCGAACTCGAAGTCCTTGAACGCCACCAGGTACATATACGGCAAAAGGGCCTGGGTGGAGTTGTACGGGCCGCCCAATGTCACCAGGTATATCTGGGTGAACACCTGGGCTGCGCCGATCACCAGCAGGACGAGCACAAATATGAACGCCGGGCGTATCGACGGCAGGACCACATGGCGCCAGACCCGGGGCTCAGTGGCGCCATCGATCCGGGCGGACTCGAGCAACTGGCGGGGGACGCCGTCGAGGGCGGCCAGGAAGATGATGAACGACCAGCCGACCCCCTTCCAAATGCCGATGATCCAGATGACGGCGTTGCCGGTCCAGGTCTGCGCCGTCCACGGGATCGTCTCGGTATGGCCGGTGAAAAAGCCGGCAATGGCGTTCATGATCCCGCCCTCGGAGCTGAAAATATAAGCGAAGATGAAACTTACGACCACCCAGGAGGTGACGACGGGGATGTAGACGGCCCCCCGCCACAACATCCCCCCCGGCAGCCGGTCGGTGAGGAAGGCGGCGGCGAACAGGCCGATGGCCATTTGCGCCGGCACGGTGATGACGATGTACAGGAAGGAGTTGAGGGCCGCCGTCCTGACTACCGGGTCATGGAATATCTGGGTGAAATTGGAGAACCCGACAAAAGGGTTGGCCGCCCCCGGGAAAATATGCCAATTGAAAAAGCTGATCTCGAACTGCCGGAAGATCGGGTAAACGGTAAATATCACGTACACGACCACCGCGGGCAGGAGCAACAAATACGGCGTGGCCATTTTGCGGGCCCGGTAACGGCGGCCGGACCGGCGCGAGGTGACGCCCGGCGAGACTGCCGCCGGGCGTCGCTCGATCGTGTTAGTGGCGATCAACTCCCCGAGATGGCTGCGTTGGCCTGCCCGCTGGCCGCGTTGAGGGCGTTGCCGAGCGGGAGTTTCCCGGCTACTGCTTCTTGGAGCTCGTTCGAGAAATCGGTGTCGATCCTGGTGTACACGGGGCTGACCGGGCGGGCTTCAGCCGTCCCCAGCTGCTGGACGAAAGTGCTGAGGTAAGGCTGCTGCTTCACCTCGGCAGTCGAGTCCGACTTGTAGGTGGCCAGGTCGCCCTGGTTGGCCATCTGCAGCTGAGCGAACGGGCCTGTAAGGAACTGGGCCAGTTTCACGACGTCGGCCTGGTGCTGGACGTTACTGGCCACGACGAGGTCCTCGCCCCCGACGACCGAGACCGAACCGGCCGAGCCCTTGGGGAACAGGGCTACGCCGTAGTTCGAGAACTTGTCTTGCCGGTAAGTGGGCACCGCCCATGGGCCGTCGATGTACATGGCGTACTGGCCCTTCGGGAACCCGGTCTCGCCTGAGATGGCCCCGGAACCGCCCAGGAAGTCGGTGCCGACGTCGCCCGCCTTGTACAGGCTGAGCAGCTGGCCGAGGGTCGACTCGGTGGCATTCCCGTTCATGTACCCGCTAGTTGTCGAGGCGCCCGAGTTCGTGAAAGAACCGCCGCCGCTCCACACATAGGGAGATACGTTCCATATGTCAGTGCCGTCGACGCCCAGGCCGAACTGGCCCTTGGCCTTTTTGGTCAACTTCGGTACGTCGGCGAACAGCTGGGCCTCGGTGGTCGGCGGGCCGGACAGGCCGGCGGCGGCGAAGTCGGCCTTGTTCCAGAACAGCACCTGCGTATTGGTGTCGTCAGGCATGCCGTAGTAACTGCCCTTGTAGGAGTTGGTGGACAGCGGGCCGGGGAGGGCGTCGTTCTTGATGGGCTGGAACCAGCCCAGATGGGTGAGGTTGAGCAGTGCGCCCTGAGAGGCCAGCTCAGGGACCCAGATGATGTCGGAACGCAGGACGGCCGGGGGGTCGCCGGCGGCGACGGCGGCAACGTATTTCTGCAGGAGCTGGGAGTAGGGGACGACGACTGAGGTCACCTTTATGCCCGGGTTCTCCTTTTCGAACTGAGGCAGGACGACGTTGGCCATGGTGGAGGCCTCTTTGTCTGTGGCGTTGTAGGCGTTCCAGAACTGGAGGTTCACGGTGCCCGACGCCGACGCCACCCCGGTCCCGGCCAAGCCGGTAAAGGTAGACGCGGCGCAGACGCCCGCTAATAGCGAGGCCCGGAAAATGGGCCTCTTCCGGTTGGCTGGCCTGTTGGTAGCTTTCACTTCAGCCCCTTTCTTTCTTTCTGAGCGCCCCTCGTTTGGTCGAGGGTTCCGTGGCTTGCTTGCTTGGGAGGGTTAGGGGCACCCGCCCTGGCGGCGAGGTGGTCGCCGCCAGCGGCGGGCCTGCTGCCCGCTGGTTTGGTGGACAGATAGGGAAGGGGCTCAGGGTCATGGAGACTCTCCCGGAGCCTCGATGGTCGGGAGCCTCTGTAGCTCGTCCCACAGGACGAAGTACATGGCGTGCGACCACGTGAGGTCGGCCGCCGGGCGGCCCCATTGGCCGACCCACTTGCGGTACGACTCGGGGTCGCGGTGCTCGCCGCCGACCTGTTCGGGCAGGTGGCCGGCACCGTCGTAACGGTGCTCCACCCACGACGCGCACCGTTGCGCACCAGACCGGTCGCCGGTGCTGGACCGGTACCAGCCGAGCCAGGACGTGAGCAGCGGCCAGGCCCCACCGCCGTAGTAGGTATCGGCGCCGTAGCGCCTGATGCCGCCGTCGAGGTCGAGGCTCTCCTGCACGTCGGCGGCCGTGGCGGCCATTTCGGGCTCGCCCGGGTCGACGACGCCGAAAGGTACAGCCAACCAGAGGAGGCTGGCGTCGACGCCGGAGTCGGTGCTGGACTTGGCGAACCGGGGCCGCTACGCATCCGCGACAATATGTAGTCGCCGACCTCGTCCGCCTTTCGCCTCGCCGCCGGGCGCCCCAGGAGCGCGGCCGAGGCTGAGAGGCCACCATAAACGCAGGCCAGCGTGGAAGTATGCACGGCCTGGCCGTTTTCCTCCCAACAGTCGTAACAGGGGTCGAGGTCGACCGCCTCGAGATAGCTACAGGCCAGCTCCAGGCTCTCGCCTAGCTCGTCGATAAGCGTCTTCGCCCCCCAATGTTCGACGTGCTCGGAGACGGCCCACAGCCATGTCCCGTAGCCGTCGATCTGGAAGTTGGGCCAGCTGTCGCGCTCGACGGTCCCCTCGACCGTGTAGCGCGCCGGCGGCATCGAGGCGGCGTCGTTCGTCCCCCCGGCCAGCCTCCGTTCGGTAGCGGCGCGGACCGTCGGGGCGATACCGCTCACCGCGGCCGCCGCCCACCGGTGGAACCTCTCGGCCGCCTCCTGTTCGCTTGCCCGGTCGAGGGCAAAGGCGGTGAAGGAACCGTCCCGGAGCCAGCAGTAACGGTAGGGAGCGAAGTCCATAGAAGCGAAAAAGGCGCCCGACTCCACCTGGTGCGAGAGCATCGACTTCACGCTGGACAAGGCCAGGCGACGGCCCGGCCCGCCGTCCGCGGTTCCGGCATGGTCGGCGCTTGTCGGGCCCTGGGGCGACCGGCCCACAAGGTTTTCGGCGCCCATCGGTCAGTTCCGCCCGGCCATAGCACGCGGTTCGCGCCGGGCGATGGGGGCCAGGTCGACGGACCTGTGGATGGGCGAGCTGAACAGTTCGCCCAGGACGACGCACGCCGCCCCTCGGCCCAGGCCAGGTCGTCGGTGGTGTCGACTACGAACTCAGCGTCTGCCGCCAGGCCGCCAAAGGCCCGTTCGCGGGCCGCCGCAAGGGCGGCGTCAAGACGCAGCGGCCCGGCTTGGGCGCCCTCGCCTGAAAGGATCACCAACCTCGGGTTGAGCAGGTTGACCAGGTTGGCTATGCCCAGCCCCAGGTTGCGACCGGCCCGCACCAGCGCCCGGGTGGCAACCTCGTCGCCCCCCTCGGCTGCTTCCCGCACCGCGGCGATGGTAACTGAGGAGGTGCTATCGCTTGGGATCGCGCTGGCCTCGCCTCGCCGGACGGCTTCGGCCAGGTAGCGGCGCACGGCACCGTCGGAACTGGCCGCCTCGAGGCAACCCCGCGCTCCGCAGCGGCACGGGGCATCTTCGCCGTCGAGGCGCATGTGGCCGACCTCGCCGGCCGCTCCTTTGGCCCCGCGGTAGAGCCTCCCTTCGACCACGATGCCGGCGCCCACGCCTTCGCCCACCGTGACCACAACGAAGTCGTCTACGCCGTGGCCCCGGCCGAACCACTGCTCCGCCACGGTGAGCGTGTTGACGTCGTTGTCAACCAGCACCGGCCGTCCGAGTCTCTCCGTAATGGGCTCCGCCACGGGGACGTCGGTCCAGCCGAACGACGGCGAGTAACGGCACACGCCGGTGTCGGCGTCGACCAGCCCGGCCAGGCCGATCCCGATGCCCACGACCTGGTCCAACGCCACGCCGGCTTTACGGGCGGTGTCCTCGACGGCGCCGCACAGAGCGTCCAGCACGGAACCTGGTCGCACCGCGTCCGGGGACAGGTCGACCACCTCGGAGTAAACGACCTCGGCGCGGAGGTCGGTGACAGCCAGCGAGATGACATGACGCATCAATTTGACGCCGACGACGTAGTTGCGTTCGTCGTCGAGGCGTAGCACCAGAGGCGGCCGCCCGCCGCTCGACTTGCCCTCTCCCACCTCGTTGACCAGGCCGCTCTCGATCAGCTCAGACACGATGAGAGAGACCGTGGCCGGGCTCAGTCCCGTCGTCCTGACGACCTCAGCTCGCGAGGCGGCCCCGGTGCGCAGCACGTTGAGGACCAGGTTGCGGTTCATGTCGACCATCAGCTGGCGGTCGCCGCGCCGGATGCCCTGGCGGGAGAGCTGGTCGTCGCCCAGCCCTTCCGATCCGTTTTCTGGCCGTCGTGATCGACGTGCGGGCAATGGTGTCCCCCCCCGGTCCCTCTCTGATGCCTCTGCGGTGCCTCTGCGATGCCTTTGTGGTGCCTGAACTAAAACTAACTTTGTCTGACAGACAAAGCTAGTCACGCGATGTTGAAGCTGTCAACGCGGGCCGGCCCCATTTCGGAGGCTGCCGGCTAGAAGCGACGGGGCCGGCGGGTGGTCCTGGCGCCCCGTCCTGGGGCACGATAGGCACATGGGACACAACTCGAGACGCTCGCCGGTCTGCCCTGGCGGGCGGGCCTGTCCAGGCGGGCAGGTCTGTTCAGGCGGGCGGGGGAGCGCGGCGCCGGAAGCCGCGGCACCGTGAAGGCCTACCTGGTAGACGGCACATACGAGCTCTTCCGCCACTACTTCGGGGCGCCCCCGCACCGGACCTCCGCCGGTGAGCAGGTGGGTGCCACCAGAGCCGTCCTGGGCTCGCTGCTCGGCATGCTCGAAGACGGCGCCACCCATATGGCCGTCGCCACGGACCACGTCATCGAATCTTGGCGCAACGACGCATGGCCCACGTACAAGAGCTCGGCGGGGGTGGCCGAGGACCTGCTGAGCCAGTTCCCTCTTCTGGAAGACGGGCTGGTGGCCATGGGCCTCGTCGTCTGGCCGATGACCGAATTGGAGGCCGACGACGCGCTGGCGTCCGGCGCCGCCGTCCTGGCTGACGACGACCGGCTCTCTCAGGTGCTGATCTGTACGCCGGACAAGGACCTGGGCCAGTGCGTCAGGGGCGAGCGAGTGGTATGCCTGGACCGGCGCAAAGGCGCCATCGTCGATGAGCAGGCGGTCCGGGCGCGCTTTGGTGTGGGCCCCGGGTCCGTGCCCGATTGGCTGGCACTGGTAGGGGACAGCGCTGACGGGTACCCGGGGTTGGCCGGTTGGGGGGCCAAAACGACGAGCATCGTCCTGGCTCGTTACGGCTCGATCGAAGCCATCCCCGCCTCCGCAACGGCCTGGGACATAGCCACGCTCTCCACGGCGCGCACCGTCTCTTTGGCCGCCACTCTCCGGTCCGACCACGACCTGGCATTGTTGTTCAAGAAACTGGCCACCTGCGTGGTGGACCGCGGCATCTTGCCTGCTGGCCCGCAAGCGCTTGACAGCCTCGAGTGGCACGGGCCGGAAACCGGGTTCGAGGCTATGTGCCAGCGCCTCGACGCGCCGGCACTCTTGGAGCGGGCCCGCAAGCTGGCTGCACGTCGGGCTCCGTCTTCCTCGCCCGGGGTCAGCTAAGGCCCAGGCAGAGCTGTGGCCGGTCGACCGCCTCCCTCAGGAGCTCGTGGTAGCGCCTCCGGCTGACCCCGACGGCACCCAGGCTGGCCAGGTGCGGCGTCAGCCACTGCACGTCGAGCAGGGTGCCACCTCCCCCTTGCAGGGCCTCGACCAGGGCCACCAGAGCAACCTTGGACGCGTCCCGCTGACGATAGAACATCGATTCGCCGGCGAACAGCCCTCCTACAGCCACCCCGTACAGGCCGCCTGAGAGCTCGCCGTCTGCTGACCACGACTCGACGCTGTGCGCCCACCCGAGCTCGTGCAGGCGCAGATAGGCGCCCTTCATGCGCTTGTCGATCCACGCCCCCCGTCGTTTTGGGTCGGCGCAGGCGGCAATGACTTGTTCGAATGCGCTGTCGAAGCGGACCTCGTAGTGCCCGCACGATTTACGCAGCGAACGGCTGACGACCAGCCCGTCCACCGGGATGACCCCCCTCGGGTCGGGCGACCACCAGGCCAACTTGTTGGCCACCGGCATCGGGAACAACCCGCAGCGGTAAGCGGCCACTAGCGTGCCCGGCTGCAGGTCAGCACCGATCCCCACCACCTCACCGGTCCCCGCTACTGCCTCCTGGGCGCCGGCGCTACAAGGGAAGGCCCATTCCGTGGCCGGTAGCTCGATGGGGCGCTCCACGGATGCAGTTTGCCCTTTGCCGGCCGGTTGGTGCCCAGCTCCGGCCCGGTTGGGGCTGAGCGGCTCTGAACCCGGGACCGCTTGGGACGGTTTCTATGCAAAAACCGTCAGAAATAGTCCCAAGCGGTGACGCTTGACCCCGGTCCCGGCGAGCTTAAGCGGACTTGAGTGCCCCAGCCGCGGCCGGGTCAGCTTTGGCCGGCGCTGGTGACGGCGACGTCTCGACCTCTCCGACCTCGTCCACTGTGATGTCACCGGCAGTGGCACCGGTGCCCGGCGCTGGTATGCGATTGGCGGCGCCCTCCGGCAGCATGTCGCGTAGAGATCGCAGAGCACGCGCCGCCGAGCTCTTCACCGTCCCGGGGGCGCAGCCCAGCCTCTTGGCTATCTCCGCCTCGGTCAGGTCCTCGTAGTAGCGCAGCAGGAGCACTTCCCGCTGGCGTTCCGGCAGCCGGGCCAAGGCCTGGCGCAACAGCTCCCGGTCGTCGATGGTGTCGGTCTCGGGTGCGTTAACGACCTCGGGAACATCGCCGATGGCCACCCGCGAGCCCCATTTGCGCCACCCCGACCGGCAGGTGTTGACGACGATCTGGCGTACGTAAGCTTGCTGGCGCCAGCGTTCCTGCCCGGCCACCCGCTGCCAGGCCCGCATCGCTTTCAGCAAAGAGGACTGAACTGCGTCCTCGGCGTCTTCGTGGCGACCCGTGACGTTGTGCGCGGCACGGAGCAATGCGGGGCGGGCCGCTCCCACCAGTTCTTCAAAACCGCCCGCTAGATCTTGAACGTAGTCGGCTTCCAGTGAGCCAATCTCTCGTGAGGTATTCGCCTTTGTTTCCTCAGTTCCTTCGATAACTTCGGCCACTCCGGGACCCGTCGGTTTCACCTCGCCTCCTTACCTCTCCCGTATAGGCCTACCACGGCCTTTGCCCGCCTGGTGGGCGGGGCCGATGGGGAGGGCTTGCCATGAGAGACGCAGGTGAGCGCTAGCGTTGTCCGCCGTGGGCGACCAATCGATGCAAGAAAAACTGGAGGACCTCGAACGCCGGCGCCAGGCCGCCCTGCACGCCGGTAGCGAGGCGGCCGTCGAGCGCCAGCACTCGCGAGGCAAGATGACGGCCCGCGAGCGCATCGATTACCTCCTCGATGCCGGGTCTTTTCAGGAACTCGACATGCTGGCCCGCAGCCGGGCCGAGGGGCCCGCTCAGGCGGAGCGGGCCTATACCGATGGCGTCGTCACCGGGTTCGGCACTATCGATGGGAAAAAGGTGTGCCTGTTCTCTCAGGACTTCACGGTCAACGGGGGCACGCTGGGCGAAGTGTCGGGAGAAAAGATCCATAAGGTCATCGACCTCGCCACGTCGCTCGGCGTGCCCTTGATCGGGATCAACGATGGCGGGGGCGCCCGGGTCCAGGAGGGCGTGGTGGCTTTGCATTATTACGGCGGGATATTCAAGCGCAACGTGGCCGCCTCCGGGGTAGTGCCGCAGATAAGCGTCATCATGGGGAGCTGCGCCGGCGGCGCCGTCTATAGCCCCGCCATTACCGATTTTGTGTTCATGGTGCAAGGGACGGCGCAAATGTTCATTACCGGTCCCGACGTCGTGAAAACCGTGACGGGTGAGGATGTTTCGCTCGAAGAGCTCGGCGGAGCGCTTACGCACGCCACCAAATCGGGAGTGGCGAACTTTGTGGCGCCTGACGAGAAGTCGTGCCTGGACCGTGTCCGCCTGCTGCTCTCCTACCTTCCGGCCAATAATCTCGAGCACCCACCTGTGGGGAACGATGGCTATTACCCGGCCGAGCCGGCGCCGGAGCTGGCCGACCTCGTACCGGCGTCTCCCCACCAGCCGTACGATATGAAGCAAGTCGTGCGGGCGGTATTGGACGGCGGCGATTTCCTCGAGTACCACGACCTGTGGGCCTTGAACCTCATTTGTGGGTTCGGTCGTATCGGTGGACGGGTGGTCGGGGTGGTAGCCAACCAGCCGCAGGTATTGGCGGGCGTGCTGGACATCGACGCGGCCGAAAAGGGTGCTCGCTTTGTCAGGACGTGCGATTGTTTCAATATCCCGGTCGTGACGTTCGTGGATGTCCCCGGATTTATGCCGGGCACCGACCAGGAGCACGGCGGCCTGGCCCGCCGGGCGGCCAAATTGCTTTACGCTTATTGCGAGGCCACCGTACCGAAAATTCAGGTTATTATCCGCAAAGCGTACGGTGCTGCTTACGTGGTCATGAGCTCGAAATCGCTCGGGGCGGACTTTGCGTTTGGCTGGCCGAGCGCCGAGCTAGCGGTAATGGGCCCTGACAGCGCCGTTGATACCCTCTACTCTCGCCAGCTCACCGGTGCCCCGCCCGAACGGCGGGCGGAATTGGTCGAGCGGTACCGCCAGGACTACGCCAACCCGTACATGGCCGCCGAACGTGGCTATCTCGACGAAGTCATCGACCCTGCCAACACCCGGAGCGTGCTGGCCCAGAGCCTCGAGGTTTTGGCCACGAAGCGCCAGAGCCCTCCCGCCCGCAAACACGGCAACGTCCCGCTGTGACCGCACGCCGGCCTGACGCTGCTGGTGCCGCTCGCGCCACCGCCGGCGGCGGTTCCCGCCCAGCGCTCCGGGTCGAGGTCAACCTGACGGATGAGGCGCGCCCGCCCTCGCCGGCGGAGGAACAGGCCATCGCGCTCGCCGTCGAAGAAGCGCTGCGGACGACGATCAGACGCTCGGTCCCGCCCGGAGCGGCGGATTGGCGCTTTTCGGGTCGGTGGTGGCGTACCGGCGCCCGGCCGGGGACAGTTTTCCCCCGATGTGGATGACTTGTGGACAACGAGGGACTTAGCTGGGGACTACTCGAGCAGGCAGCGTCCCTGGCCGCTGACCACTTCGCCCACAACGCTGCCCGGGAAGCCGAGGTCAGCCAGCGCGGCCACCACCGCCTCCGCTTCGTGCGGTGGCACAGCCACGACCATGCCCAGGCCCATGTTGAAGGTGCGGTACATCTCGGCGTCGTCCACACCTGCGGCCTTCTTGACCTCAGCGAAGATGGGGGGTACCGGCCACGCCCCGGGGTGGACGATGGCGTCGAGATCAGGCGGTAGCGCTCGGGGCAAATTGCCTGGTAAACCTCCGCCGGTTATGTGCGCCACGGCGTGGACCTCGAACCGGGGGAGCAGCGAGAGCACGGCCGGCGAATAAATCAGGGACGGGCGCAAGAGCTCATCGGCCAGGGAATGAGCGGCGCCCGGCCAGGCCGGGCCCTGGAGCTGGCGGCCGGCCCTCACCAGTAAGGCGGCCCGGGCCAGTGAGTAGCCGTTGGAACGCAAGCCACCCGACCTCAGCCCAACGAGGGCGTCGCCCTCTCGGGGCGGCGTTGGGCCCTCCGGGGCCGAGAAGACGGTCTTTCTCCACCACGCCCACGGCGAACCCGGCCAGGTCCATTTCGCCCGGGCCCAGCTGACCGGGGTGTTCGGCCAGCTCTCCCCCGAGGATGGCGCACCCGGCCTGCCGGCAGCCAGCGGCGATGCCGGTCATTACCTCGGCCACAGCTTCGGGGTCGAGGTGCCCCCACAACTGGTAGTCCAGGAAGAAAAGAGGCTCGGCGCCCTGGCAGACCAGGTCGTCGACGCACATTGCCACCAGGTCTACGCCGATCGTGTCCAGGCGCCCGGCTTCGACGGCAACAGCCAGTTTCGTGCCTACGCCATCGGTGGTGGCGACCAGCACAGGGGCCACGAACCCGGTTGGCATCTGGAACAGGCCACCAAACCCTCCTAGCCCGCCGACTACTTCCGGGCGAGCCGTACTCGCCACCAGCGTCTTCATGAGCGAGACGGCCCGTTCGCCGGCCGCGATGTCAACGCCGGCGGCGGCATAAGTGAGGGGTGCTTCCCCGGGCATTTCAGTTTTCGGCCGGCGTGCTGCCGGCGCGGCTGCTGCCGGCGCCGTTGGACAGCGGGGCGATGAACGCCTCCTGTGCGGGAGCAGCGGCGCGAGCTGGCGGCCGCTCCAGTACTGACTTCGACAGGCGGTCCGGGACCGGTACCGGGTAATTGCCGGTGAGGCAGGCGTCGCAAAACCCGGCGCCCGGGACGCCGGTCGCCTTCTTCAAAGCATCGAGCGACAGGTAGGCCAAGCTGTCGGCCCCCAGGTAGTCGCAGATCTCCCCCACCTCGAGGTCGGCGGCGATCAGTTCGGACCGGCTGCCCGTGTCCAGACCGTAAAAGCAAGGCCAGCGGTAAGGCGGCGAGGAGATGCGGAGGTGGACCTCCTTGGCGCCGGCCTCTCGCAGCATGGCCACCATGGCCCTGGTCGTCGTGCCCCGCACGATCGAGTCGTCGACGACGACGAGCCGTTTGGCCCGGATCGCCTCCCGGAGCGGGTTCAGTTTTCGGCGTACCCCAAGGGCGCGTTGGCGCGGGTCCGGGTTGATGAACGTGCGCCCGATATAGCGGTTTTTCACCAGGCCGTGGCCAAAGGGCACGCCGCTGCGGCGGCTGTAGCCTTCCGCCGCCGGCATGCCGGAATCCGGCACCCCCACAACCATATCGGCCGCCACGGGAGCCTGCTCGGCCAGTAGCTCGCCCATGCGGACGCGGGCGTCGTGCAGTTCCTGGCCGTACAGCCGGCTGTCGGGACGAGCCAGGTACACGAACTCGAACAAGCACAGCTTGGGCTGGATGCGCTCGGGCGGCCAGGGGCGGAGGCTCTTGCACCCGTCGGCATTGATCACGATCACTTCCCCGGGTTCTACCTCCCGCACGAAGTGGGCTCCAACGATGTCAAGGGCGGGGGTCTCCGATGCCAGGACCCAACCATCGTCCAGCTTCCCGAGGCAAAGAGGCCGGAAGCCGTTCGGGTCTCGTACGCCTACCAGGCTGGCCCGGTCGGCCAGGACGAGCGAGAAGGCGCCTTTTAGCCGCGGCAGCACATCGGGCAGGACGCCGGCCAGCGCGCCGGCGCCGTTCGGGCCCGGGCTGTCCGGAACCGGGCTGGCCAGAACCGGGCTGGCCGGCCCCGAACTGGCGACGAGGTCGAGCTCCCGGGCTACGAGCTCGGCGATCAGGTCCGAGTCGCTAGTGACCATCCCGGGCAGCATGCCCATAGAGGCCGCCAGTTCCTCCGTGTTGGTCAGGTTGCCGTTGTGGCCTATGACGAACTCGGTGCCACCTGCTTGGCGGTACATGGGCTGGGCGTTGTGCCACGAAGAGGACCCGGTCGTCGAGTAGCGGTTGTGGCCGACGGCCAGGTAACCGACCAGGCCGGCCAGTTTGTAATCGTTGAACACCTGGGTCACGAGGCCCATGTCCTTCATGACCATCATCGTGGTGCCGTCGCTAACGGCCATCCCGGCCGACTCCTGGCCCCGGTGCTGGAGGGCGTACAGCCCGTCGAAGACGATGGGGGCAACGTTGCGCCCGGGGGCGTAGATGCCAAAAACCCCGCAAGCTTCGCGCGGGCTGGTGTGCTCGACAGGCCCGCTCACTAAACCATTGTCTCATGCGCTGGAGGGCAACCGGTGGAACGTTGACCGGCGCTTCGGGCGTCCGACTTTAAGCGTCTGCGTCGGCCAGGGCTTCGGCTATCTCTTGCGCCTCCCTGAGGCTCGAGCACTTAACCAGCCGGTCTTCGGCCTGGTTCTTTATGTAGTACTCGCCCGCCTCACCGACGCCTGAGCCTTCCGTTTTGATCAGCCCAGCCAGCGTCCTTCCCATCTTGTCGGCTAAGACCCACTCGTGCGGCGCGGTCTGGGCCTATTGAGATCCGGCTTCCACGCCTCAACAATACGACGGCGGTGCTGGTCCGGGTCGGCCCCGGTGCTACGGCGTCGAGAGGTAAAGCCGCCGTTCGGCACAGTACGGTGGCGCTGTGATCGACCTGCATACCCACTCGACCGTTTCCGACGGGAGTGATTCACCAGAAGAGCTCGTGGACCTCGCCGCCGCCGCCGGCCTGTCCGCCTTTGCCCTGACCGACCATGACCGTCAGGATGGCGTGGCGCCCGCCCGCAAAAAGGCAGCCGAAGCAGGCATCGAGTTGGTGGCTGGCACCGAGATCTCCTGCCAGCACCCAGCCACTATGCACATGCTGGTCTACTTTCTCGAGCCCGGAGACGGCCCCCTGCAAGACGAGCTGGTCAGGCTGCAGGTTGCCCGGGACAACCGGAACGAGCTGCTCGTCGCCCGGTTGGCCGAGCTCGGCCTCCCCGTGACGGCCGAGGAGCTGGAGGAGGAAGCGGGAGGAAGTGGGGCCGGACGGCCTCATGTGGCCGCCATCCTGGTGAGGAAAGGGGTGGCCACCTCGGTGCAGGATGCCTTCGACCGCTGGCTGGCCAAGGGTCGTCCGGCTTACGTAGAAAAGGAACGGCTGGCCCCGATGCCGGCCATCGCACTGGCACTGCAGTCCGGGGCGCTCCCTGTGCTGGCTCACCCGCTGTCCATGGGCTTGTCGCCCAGCCAACTGGAGGGTGCGGTGGGCGAGTTGGCCGAGGCCGGGCTGGTCGGCCTCGAAGCCATTTACGGGCGCTACAACCAGGAAGAGCGTGCCTCCCTGGCGGTTATGGCGGCCCGCGCGGGCCTGGCCATCACCGGTGGCTCCGACCACCATGGCACCTACAAACCCGACCTCTCGGTCGGCACCGGACGTGGGGACTTGCACGTGCCTGACAGTGCTCTAGGAGCGCTCAAGGACAGGCTTCCGGTTTAGTCCGGCGAGGGCGCTGGGGCCCGGTCCCGGTGAAAACGCGGCTGCTGACAGCGCTCCAGACGCTCGCCCCTGTGCTGGTCCAGGCGGCCAAGACGGCGGCCGCGGCCGGGTTGGCCTGGTTCTTCGCCGCCGATCTAATCGGCAACAACCTTCCGGTCTTCGCTCCTTTGGCGGCCGTGCTCACGGTCCAGGTGACGGTCTGGGACTCTGTCTCGCGGGGCCTCCAACGGGCCCTGGGGGTGATCGTCGGAGTGCTCCTCGCCTACGCCCTGGCCAGGTTGCTCGGGATCCATGTCTGGTCAGTGGCGCTGGTTGTGTTCGTCTCGTGGGTGGCCGGGCAAGCGCTTCGGTTGGGGCAGCAAGGTGCCGTCCAGGTCCCGGTCAGCGCGTTGCTCGTCCTGGTGCTGGGCGCGTCAACCACCGGCTATGCCCTCGACCGGGTGGTCGACACCTCTCTGGGGGCCGCCGTCGGCATCCTCGTGAGCTTGGTCTCGGGCCCCGGACCCACCTGCCCGAGGCTCGAGCGGGCTTGAAAGACCTGGGCATGGGCACGGCGGCCGTCCTCCGGGACCTCGCCCGTGCCCTCATGACGCCAGAGGCCGACTTCGCCGGCTCATTGGCGCGGGCTCGCCAACTGGACAACCAGGCCAAAACCGTAACCCTCGTGGTCCAACGAACGTTGACGGCGACGCGCTGGAGCCCGACCGGCTACCGCGACCGCCCATCGGCAGTGAGGCTGCTGGCGGCGGTCCAGACCTTCGCCTCCGTCGAGCGGTCGACACGAGGGATAGCCAGAGTCCTGGCTGACGCCGGCGCCGCGCCCCGAGTGGCGCCCGAATTGGCCGCTTCCCTGGCTGACCTGCTCCAGTCGGTGGCCGACGAAGTCGAGGAGTGGGCCGACGACGTCACCAAAGGTGAGGGGACGGGGCACTTGACCGGTGTCAGCAAGGTGTCTGACGAGTACCGGGACGTGCTCCAGGCCGCTCGTTCCCCGGGTGTGGACCGCGAGACGGCAGCCGTGGCTGACGCTATTGCCGTCGACGGGATGCGCATAAGCGTCGACCTGCGCACGGAGCCGGACCCGCCCCCGCCGGCCCCCAGTGGCTGGCGGTCGCTGCTCGCGCCTTAGGGCTCAGGCCCGCTGGCGGCCGCCTCGGCTCCGTCGACGGCAGAGAACAGCGCCGGCAAGGCCGCTTTCCAGGCCCCCACCGCGTCGGCCACGGCGATGTCGAGCAGGCCCTCCACGACCAGGCGGTCGCCTCCGCCCGTGCCGAGCGCGATGACCGGGATACCCGCCGCCTGGGCCATCCCCATCGCCAGCTCGATGGTGGCCGGTGGCACGCTGATAAGCACCCTGGACGGGCCCTCGCCGAAAAGCTCCTTATAACTGGCCAGCCCGTTCACCCGGCACCCGGCCCCGCTTTTTACCGCCATCTCCGCCAGCGCGACGCCGAGGCCCCCGTCAGAGACGTCGTGGATGCCGTCGACCAGGCGCTCGTTCACGAGTGCGGCTACCAATTGCAACAGCCGGCCATGCGATTCGAGGTCGAGGGCCGGCAACAGCCCTCCGGCCTGGGCCGCCCCCCGGCATTGCGCCGCCCACCGAGATCCGGCCAGCGATACAGCCGACGGGCCCGACGGGCCGAACAGCATCACCGTGCTGCCAGCGGCAAATCCCGGGGTCGGGGTGCCCGGCTCCAGCCGGTCGACCAGCCCGAGCGTGCCTACCACGGGAGTCGGGTCTATGTCCGTGCCCCGGCTCTCGTTGTAAAAGCTCACGTTGCCGCCCACGACGGGGATCCCGAGCGCCAGGCACGCCTCGGCCATGCCGTCGATGGCCTCTGAGAACTGCCACATGATCTCCGGGTGCTCGGGGTTGCCGAAGTTTAGGCAATTGACCAGTGCCACCGGTTTGGCTCCTGCGCAGGCCACGTTTAGGGCTGACTCCGCGACGACCAGCCGGGTGCCAGCGCGGGGGTCCAGAGCGCACCAACGGGGGTTACCGTCAGTCGACAGCGCGAGCCCACGGGACGGGGCCCGGTCGGGGGCGCGAACCCCCGGGGCCGAGAGCCGCAGCAGGGCGGCGTCCGCCCCGGGGGCCACCACCGTATTGCGGAACAGCTGATGGTCGTACTGGCCGAAGGCCCACGACGGGTCAGCCAGTAGAGACAGCAGGTCTCGGGTGAGCTCTTCTTGAGAGGCCGGTGGCGCCAGCTCCGGGGCCCGACGTCGGGCTCGGAGTCGGCGCGGGCGCCGGCTTCGGGCCGGGCCGGGCGCTGCATCGGGCGTTGGTAAATGGGGGCGTCCTCGTGCAAACTGGCGGCCGGCACGTCGGCCACGACCTCACCCTCCCAGCCCTTCAGTACCCGCAAGCGGCCGGTCCCGGTGACTTTGCCCACTACCGTGGCGCGGACCTCCCATCGCTGGCAAACCTCGAGCACCGAACTGAGGGATTCCGGGGTGACAATGGCCAGCATGCGCTCCTGGCTCTCGCTGGTCATGACCTCGAAGGGCGCCAGGCCGGGCTCCCGGAGCGGCACGGCATCCACGTTCACGTCCATGCCGACGCCGCCGCGTGATGCCGTCTCGCTGGTGGCGCAGGTGAGGCCGGCGCCACCGAGGTCCTGGATCCCGAGCACAAGGTGCTGGTCGAGCAGCTCGAGGGTGGCCTCGATGAGACGTTTTTCCTCGAAGGGGTCGCCGACCTGGACGTTGGGGCGTTTGGCCGCCTCGGCGTCCGCATCGTCGCTGAAAGCGGCGGAAGCCAGCACGCTCACACCCCCGATGCCGTCTCGTCCGGTCGTCGAGCCCAGCAGGACGGCCAGGTTGCCCTCGCCAGCCGCCCGCCCAAATACGAGGCGGTCCTTCGGCAGCAGGCCACAACACAAAACGTTGACGAGCGGGTTGCCGGCGTAACAACTGGCAAATTCGAGCTCGCCGCCGACGGTCGGGACGCCGACGGCGTTGCCATAACCGGAAATGCCGCTCACCACTCCGCTGGCGATCCACCGGTTGCGGGCGTCACTCGGGGGGCCGAAGCGGAGCGGGTCCATAAGCGCTACAGGCCGGGCGCCCATGGTGAAGATGTCGCGGATAATGCCGCCCACGCCCGTGGCCGCCCCCTGGTAGGGCTCGATGGCGGACGGGTGGTTGTGGCTCTCTATTCGGATGGCTACGGCAATGCCGTCGCCGGCGTCGATCACCCCGGCGTTCTCGCCCGGCCCTACCAGCACGCCCGGCCCTTCGGTCGGGAGCCGGCGCAGGTGGACGCGAGACGATTTGTACGAGCAATGCTCGCTCCACATGACCGCGTACATGGCCAGCTCCAGATGGTTCGGCGCCCGGCCGAGGATGCGCTCGATCGACTCCGCCTCTTCGTCGGTCAGCCCGAGCTCACGGTGCAACACAACGGTCATGCCATAACGGTACGCCGGCGGCCGGGTTTCGGGGCGCGACGGTCGGTCCGGCGTTTATGCGGTGGAGGAGCTCGCCTGCCCGGCCGGTTCCAGGCGTGCTCCCGCCCACGCCAACAAAGCGCGCAACAGCACCCGGCCGTCGGTCGACCCGAGGAGGGCGCTGCTGGCCCGCTCGGGGTGGGGCATGAGCCCGACCACGTTGCCGTCCTCGTTGCACACGCCGGCAATGTCGTGCGCCGACCCGTTGGGGTTGGCCACGTAGCGCAACACGACGCGCCCCTCGTCTTCGAGCCTTTGTAGCGTCGCCGGGTCGGCGGTGTAGTTACCCTCGAAATGGTTGACCGGCACGGACAGGCGCCGGCCGACTTCAACCCCGGACGTCAACGCCGAACGGTCGCTGGTTACCTCGAGTTCCGTCATCTGGCACAAGAAGGCCAGGCCTTTGTTCTTCTGGAGCGCCCCGGGCAATAGATGCGCCTCGGTGAGGACCTGGAAACCGTTGCAAATACCGACCACGGGGCCACCAGCGGCGACATAGTCGCGTACCGCAGCCATCACCGGTGAAAAGCGGGCGATGGCGCCGGGCCGCAAGTAATCCCCGTGGGCGAAACCCCCGGGCAGGACCACTGCGTCCAGCCCGTCCAGCGAAGCTGAACCGTGCCAAACCAGCTCGGCTTCGGCGCCCAGCTCCTCGAACGCCTCGACCACGTCGTGCTCACAGTTCGTCCCCGGGAAAACAACAACCCCTACTCGCACCGTCACGAGGTCACGATACCAGCGGTGGCCTGGCGAGCGAGGGGCCGGCGGAGGGCCCGGCGACGGGGGCGGCGCGCCCAGGGCGTCCGAAATATTCACCTCGAGTTTCCGTCTCTGTTGCCGGGCGTTCAACCGGGGTTGGGAGGCTCTGCTCGGTCCGGTCGGACGTGATCGACCGGCCGTCCCCGGTTCTTCACCTCTACACAGGAGGCTCAATGCCCAAGCCGCGCCGAAACAGGAGAACTATGCGCCTATCCCGGCTCGCGCCAGTACCCGGAGCCGTGCTCCTGCTGGCACTGGCGACGCCCGTCGCCGCCGACCCGATCGGGCCCGCCAGCCCGCCTTTTGGCCACCCGGGGCCTTACGTGCCACTGGTCCCGGGGAACCTCCTCGTGACCACGAGCATCTACCGGAACGACCCCAACATCGTTGCCGGTCAGACCGGGCTCCCGCCGGGTTGCACCGACCCCAGCTCGACGAACGCCAACTGCATGTACGCCGTCGCCAACGGTGACTACCCGTACGTCTTCAACAACGACACCGTCGACGGCAGTTTCGGCGTCACTTCCCCGATTTTCCTGGACGAGATCACCCCGTGGGGCCGGCCGCTCGGCTTACTGGAGGTCCCGAACAGCACGGAACCGTGGGTAAAAGCGGGTGACGACCAGATGGTCACCAGCTTCTCGTCCAAGTCCGAGCTGTCCATCAACCTTTCCACCAACGGGGACTACGTGACCTTTATGGGTTATAACGCCGCTGCCGATACCGCTGACGTGTCGAACGCCAACACGCCCGGGGTGGTCGACCCGACCAACCCTACGGTCAACCCGTACTACCGGGTAGTGGCCGAGCTCGGCCGGGACGGCGCCTTCCATTTCACCGAGACCAACGCCTTTAGTGGCGATAACGGGCGGGCTGCCATCTTGAACGACGAGAACGGGGCCAACGTGTTCTATGCCGCAGGCAACGCCGGGAACGGGAGCAACCCCGAACCTGACGGCGTCGTCCTGGGGGCCGGCGCACAGCTCATCCAGCCCTCGGACTCGCCGGAATCGGCGCAGGACCCGTCGGATGTGCCTACACCGGTGGGGAGCTTCAACATCAACCAGCTCAGTGGTGACGCGGTGGACAAGTCCGCCAAGGACGACAATTTCCGGGGCTTAACCGTGTACAACAACGTCGTGTACTACACCAAGGGGAGCGGGAGCAACGGTGTCGATACTGTCTATTTCGTCGACACCACCGGCCAGGCCTGTACCACCGGGGGTGTGGGGGTGCCCCAGGCGGGAGCACAGCTGCCGACCACGTCGGCCTTTTCCGTCGTCGATTTCCCCTCGAAAAAGACGGACCCCGGTCTTTCTCCCCAGAACATGTGCATACTGAAGGGTTTCCCGACCGCGCTGGCGGCGAACGCCACTGATGCCAGCGACTACCCCTTTGGCATCTGGTTCGCCAACCCGGACACGCTGTACGTGGCCGACGAGGGCTCGGGCGACAATGCCAACACCACGGCATCGTTGACGTCAAACGGGACCTACAGCGCCGCCGCCGCTTCGACCACGGCCGGTTTGCAGAAATGGGTTTTCGACTCGTCGACCGGGCAATGGGACCTTGCTTATACCATCCAGTCGGGGCTCAACCTGGGCCAGCCCTACACGGTGCCCGGGTACCCGACCGGGATCAACCCGACAGCCGATGCGGGGACAGGGCTTCCGTGGGCGCCGGCCACAGACGGCCTGCGCAACCTCACGGGACAGGTCAACCCGAACGGCACGGTCACCATCTGGGCCGCCACCTCGACCGTGAGCGGTAGCGGCGACCAGGGGGCCGACCCCAACGAACTGGTGTCGGTCACCGACAACATCAAAGCCACCTCACCGCCGGCCAACGAGAGCTTCAGGGTCGTCGAGGCGCCGAGGTACGGCACCGTATACCGGGGAGTCTCCTTTACCCCGGGCACCAGGCAACACCCATTTGGGTTGACCCCGCCCCGAGGGGGTAACGGGCAATAGCCCCGATCGGCCAACTGGCCCCCACCGGTTAGCCCAAACGCAATACCCCAAAAGCGAACGGTTGAGCCCACCCGAGGCCCCGGTTCACCGCCGAAAGTACGTGGGAGCCGGGGCCTTTTCGGTCATTGGGTATTGATTATCGAAACAAAAGCGTCCTCGATAACCGGGTTGGCCAGCAACCGTTCCGATAGTTCCTCGACAATATGGCGGGCTTCCTGGTCGTCCGGGGCTTCGACATAAAGACGAAATGCCTTACCGGCGCGCACACCACTTACCCCGCTGAAACCGAGCGCCGGCAAGGCCCGTTCGATCGTGGCCCCCTGAGGGTCGGATATGCCGGGCCGCAGCTGGACCTCGACCAAAGCCTCGAAGCGGCCCATGGTTCAAGGCGTGTGCTGGTCGTCGGTCCCGGGCCAGTCGGCGAAGCTGAGCCCGCTCAGGCGTTCATAGGCCTCGGCGTAGCGGACACGGGTGGCCTCGACCACGTCGGGCGGTAGAGCCGGCGGCGGCGCCACTTTCCCCCATCCCGTGGCCTCGAGCCAATCTCTCAATGGCTGCTTGTCAAAAGACGGCGGGGTGGCGCCGGGCTGCCACAGGTCTTCCGGCCAGAACCGTGATGAATCGGGGGTCAGAACCTCGTCGCATATGGCCAGCTCGCCATCTATGAGGCCGAGCTCGAACTTGGTATCGGCGATGATTATGCCCCGCCGAGCGGCGTGCTCGGCGCCTCGACGGTAAGCCTCGACAGAGATTTCCCTTGCCGCGGACGCCAATTTATCGCCTATCAGGCCAACCGCGTCTTCGAAAGAGATGTTCTCGTCGTGGCCCACCGTAGCTTTGGTCGACGGGGTAAACACGGGTTCGGGCAGCTTTTCCGACTGGGACATGCCGGCGGGCAACGCCTGACCGTGCATGGTGCCGGAGCGTCGGTACTCGGCCCACGCCGAGCCCGACAGGTACCCGCGCACGATGCACTCGATCGGCAGCATCTCCGCGCGGCGCACCACCATCGAACGGCCCTCGGCGAAACCGAGGTCAATCCCGCTGCCAGCCAGGTCGGCGCCGGGCGGCACGCCCAGGCGCACCAGGTGGGTGGGGGCGACGTCGGCCAGCTGACCGGCCCAGAAGGCGGTGAGGGCGGTCAATACCCTCCCCTTGCCGGGTATCGGCTCGGCCATAACGACATCGAAAGCGGAGATCCGGTCGGAGGTCACGAACAGCAGGAGCTCGTCATCGATCTCGTAGATGTCACGGACTTTGCCGGAATAAAGATGCTTCATCGGGTTGCCTCCTCCCGGCCCACCGTACAAGGTCCCGTGGTGGCCGGGCCACCGGAGCTGGCGTCAACTGCCTCGGTAAGCTGACGCGGGCATGCCGCCCAACTACCGCCAACAACAGGGCGAGCCGCTGACGAGGAACGAACGGAAAGGGCCGTTCGTGCTCGGAGCCGTGCTGCTCGTGATCGGCCTCGGGTTGGGCATCTGGGCGGTGGCCGGCCTGGGCGGGGCCAAGACCCCGAAGGGGCCTTGCGTGAACGCGGTCATCGCCAGCTCGACCGGTGGCGGAACCGTGCGGTTTTGCGGGGACGACGCTCGCAGCTGGTGCGCCTCAGAATCCAAAGGCACCGGCCCGGTGGCGGTACAGGCCCAACGGTCGTGCCGAAAGGCCGGTCTGTGGCCCGGGGCTGACCCGGACAGCAGCTAACACGGGACAGTAGCTAGTTACGGGACAGTAGCTAGTTACGGGACAGTAGCTAGGGCCGGGTTTGCGCCCCGCTGGTCCTAACGGCGGGCGAAGCCAGCCCGGAAAGCCGTCAACCGTTCAGCCACGCCCTCGTCCTGAAGGGCCAGGATCTCGGCTGCCAGTAGCGCGGCGTTGGCCGCCCCGTCGATGGCCACGGTAGCGACCGGGAAACCCCTCGGCATCTGAACGGTGGCGTAGAGGGCGTCGACACCCGAAAGGGCGCTCCCCGACAGTGGGACGCCGATAACGGGCAGGGTGGTCCTGGCCGCCACCGCACCGGCCAGGTGAGCGGCCATGCCCGCCCCGCAAATGATGACACGGAAGCCCATTTCCTTGGCCTCGGCGGCGAAGCTGGAGACCACGTCGGGCGTCCGGTGAGCGGACATGACCTCCTCAACGGCCTCGATGCCCAGCTGATCGAGCATCTCGAGCGCGGGGGCCATCTTGGCCTTGTCGCTGGCGGAACCCATGAGCACGGCGACCTTCACGAGACACCCTCGGCAATGTCAGAACGGGACAACATACCAGGCCAAGAAATCACGTCAGCGGCCCTGTAGGCAACCCGCCGGGCCTCGGCCAGGTCTTCCCCCCGCCCGACCACGTCCAGCACCCTCCCGCCGCCAGTGACCAGATGGCCGCCGCCGCCGGGGCCCGGTTCGAGGTCGACCCCGGCGGCGTACACCGTTGCCCCGGCAACAGCCTCGGCGTCGTCGAGGCCCTCGATGCGCTCACCGGTCTCAGGCTTCTCGGGGTACCCTGGGGACGCCAGCACCACGCACACGGCGGCTTCGGCAGAGAAACTGGGGGCGTTGTGGTCCGAAAGAGCGCCGGACGCGGCGGCCACGAGAGTGGGGGTCACGTCACCGCTCCATAGCGGAAGCAGCGCCTGCGCTTCGGGGTCGCCGAACCGGACATTGAACTCCAGTACTTTTGGCCCTTCTTCCGTCAACATCACACCCGCATAAAGGGCACCGCGATAGTTGATGCCGCGTTTGTACAGGGCATGCAATGTCGGCAAAATAGCCCGCTCCATTACCTCACCGATTACGTCGTCCCCGGCAAAAGGGACAGGCGAATAGGCGCCCATGCCGCCGGTGTTGGCCCCGTCCCGCCATTGCCCAGGCTCTTATAGTCCTGCGCCGCGGCCAGAGGATAAGCGCGCCTCCCGTCGCAAATCGCGATAACCGACAGTTCTTCTCCCGTCAGCGCTTCTTCGATTAATATTTTGCGGCCGGCGTCGCCGAAGGCGCGACCCGAGAGCTTGGCCCGCACGTCCAGTTCCGCTTCTTCCGGAGAACTGGTTACCAGGACGCCTTTTCCAGCGGCCAGGCCGTCAGTTTTTATGACCCACGGGCCGGGCGTGGCTCGGAGGTACTGGAGGGCGGGACCGGTTTGGTCAAAAAGCTGGTAGCTCGCAGTGGGAACTTTGGCCGACACAAGCAGTTGTTTCATCCATGCTTTTGAGGCCTCGAGGCGAGCCCCGTCGGCTCCGGGCCCGAAAGCGAGCCCACCCCGCGCTCTGATGCGGTCGGCCAGCCCGTCAACGAGCGGCGCTTCTGGTCCTATTACCCATAGGTCGGCTTCCACCCTCTCGGGGGGGTCGGGGACGCACTCGATGCCGGTCATGCCCGGGTTGCCGGGCGCCACCACCACCTGGTTGGACAGCGAGAGGGCCGCAGCCAGCGCATGCTCGCGGCCCCCGTTGCCTACGACGCAAACTTTCACTCGTAGCCCGTCACTTCCCGGTCACCGTTCGCCCAGCCTCACGACTTGCTCGCGGCCGGGGCCAACGCCGACGAAGGTGACGGGGGCGCCGGCCTGCGCGGCCAGGAAGTCGATATAGTCGCGGGCTTCGCGCGGTAGCCGCTCCTTGCCCGCTATCCCGGTCGTCTCCGTCTTCCACCCGGGCAACTCCTCGTACACCGGTGTCACGTCGTAGAGGACGGATTGGTGCCAGGGCAGGTTCTCGTAGCGTTTTCCGGCCGCCTCATAGGCCACGCAGACTTTTACCGTTTCGAAGGAGTCGAGGACGTCGAGTTTCGTGATGGCGAGTTCGTCGATCGAATTGAGACGAACGGCATGGCGCATCATTACCGCGTCGAACCATCCCGGACGGCGCCGCCGACCGGTATTGGTCCCGAACTCGTGGCCTCTTTCCACGAGTGTGTCGGCCAGCTCGCCGAAGACTTCGGTCGGGAACGGGCCGGCGCCCACCCTGGTGACATAGGCCTTGGCCACTCCGACCACCCGGTCGATATAACGAGGCCCGATGCCAGCGCCCGTGCACGCACCTCCGGCTACCGGGTTGGAGGAAGTCACGAACGGGTACGTCCCGTGGTCGAGGTCGAGGAAAGTGGCCTGAGCGCCTTCGAGGAGCACCCCCCCGCCGGTCGCCAGCGTGTCGTGGACGAGGCCGACGGCGTCCCCGATATGAGGCGCCAGCCGCGGGGCGTACTCGTCCAGGTAGCGTCCGGCGATCTCGTCCGCCGACAAGGCCAGCCGGTTGTAGATCTTGGCCAGTATGAGGTTCTTCTCTTTGAGGACGACGTCCAATTTCTGGCGGAATATCTTGGGGTCGAGGAGGTCCTGGACGCGCAGGCCGATGCGGGCCGCCTTGTCGGCGTAGGCGGGGCCGATACCGCGCTTGGTGGTGCCGAGCCTGTTCTTGCCCAGGTACCGCTCGATAAGTGCGTCCATCTCCTGGTGGTAGGGCATTACGAGGTGGGCGCTGCCCGAAATGACGAGACGGGAGCAATCGATGCCCCGCCGTTCGAGGGAGTCCATTTCGTCGATAAGGAACTTCGGCTCCACCACCACGCCGTTGCCGATCACGGGAATGGTGTCGGGGTACAGCACGCCGCTCGGCAGCAACTGGAGGGCGAAGCTCTCGCCGTCCACGACGACGGTGTGCCCGGCATTGTGCCCTCCCTGGTACCGCACCACGACCTGCATGTCTTTGGCCAGCAGGTCGGTCAGTTTTCCTTTACCTTCGTCACCCCACTGGGTGCCTACCAGGACAGTCGCGGGCACGCGTGCGCTCCTTTTTAAGAAGTGGCGGCAGGCACGAGCATATCGCCAAACGAAAGTGGCCCTGCCGGTGGGCTTCCGGGCCGCCGGCGCCCGGATTGCTGTTGAGTGCGGCGGAAATCGCCGTCTTTTCGGGTCGGGTGACGCCACTCCGATGGAGGCGACGACGATGGAGACGCCGGTCAGTCGCCGCCGTCTGCCCTATCCTTTGTTAAGTGAGCAAACCGCTCGCTGCCAGCAGTGCCGATGCAGGGCGAGAACTGTCCTCCGTGGACGAAGTGCTGGCCCTCGTACGGGCCAGGGGAGGCCGGGCCACTCCGCCACGGCGCACGTTGCTCGAGGTGCTATTCGAAGCGGACGGCCATCTGAGCGCCGAAGAGCTGGCCGTGGCTGTCCAGGCCAGGACGCCTGAGGTGCACATGTCGACCATCTACCGCAACCTGGAAGACCTGCAGCGTCTCGGGGTCGTCGTGCACTCGCACCTGGGGCATGGGCCGGCCACATACCAACTGGCATCACTGGCGCACGGGCACTTCATCTGCGAGGTGTGCGGCGTGACCTTAGAAGCGCCTGACCAGCTATTCCAGGGCCTGTCAAAGACCGTAAAGAGCAAGTTGGGCTTTTCCATCGACCCCCACCACTTCGCCATCCTGGGACGCTGCGCTGCGTGCTCCGACCGCTCTGCGGGGCCGGTCACGCTCGCTTAGCGGTAAAGGTGTAAAAGTAGCCGGAGTGGAAGTTCCTGGCTAGCGAGCTCGTCGCTCGAAAACAAGGAGGGTCTGGATGAAGGGCAGGCGGAGGTTCATCACCCGGTGGACCGGCGGGATTGCGACGGTAGCGGTGGCGGCCCCGCTGCTCGGTGCGTGCGGAGGAGGGAGCCCGTCCAGTAGTCCGACTACCAAGGCGGCTACAACCACGACGGCCGCCACCACCACTACGGCCGCCGCCACCACCACGACGGTAGCCAGCACGACGTCGACCAGTAAAGGGCCGTCGAGCGGCCTTTCAGTGGGTTCGTTCAACCGTAACTTCACGGCCATGGCGGAGCTCAGGCCCATCGTGGCCAAGGGCAGCGGTGGGATCGGGGCCATTATGCCGGACACGGTGTCGTCGACCCGCTATGTGGAGTTCGACGCTCCTTACCTCACCCGGGCCATGCGGCTGGCCGGCCTCACCTCGACGCAGATCTCGGTGGTCAACGCCCATGGCAGCGACGCCGCTCAGTTGGCGGACGCACAGGCTGCTATCACCCGGGGCGACAAAGTCATCATCCTGGACCC
The DNA here is from genome assembly GCA_963749305.1 of uncultured Acidimicrobiaceae bacterium. GTDB lineage: Bacteria > Actinomycetota > Acidimicrobiia > Acidimicrobiales > Palsa-688 > Fen-671. The sequence goes on along the minus strand of CAVVMN010000001.1, from coordinate 222,936 downwards.
GCTCGACTCCGGCACCGGGGCCAAGATCGAGTCGTACGCCGCCTCTCATGGCGTCAAGGTGATCGACTACGACCGCCTCACGCTTGGCGGGAGCCGGGCCTACTACGTGAGCTTCGACAATGTCCACGTAGGCCAGCTCCTCGGCCAGGGTCTGGTCGGCTGCGTTAGCGATTGGCACGTGAAGAGCCCGGACGTGCTGGTGATGCACGGAGCGGTGACGGACAACAACGCCACCTTGTTCGCCCAAGGGTACGACGGCGTCCTCAACCCGTTGTTCTCTAAGGGCACCTACAAGCTCGCCGGCCGGCCCGCAGGGACGTGGACACCCAGTGTGGCCCTGACCGAGTTCGAGCAGGCTTACACGGCCAACCCGCACATCAATGCCATCCTCATGCCCAACGACGAAAACGGGGCGCCGGTCATCACGTATTTGAAGTCAAAGGGGATCAAGGCCGACACTCTGCCGGTCACCGGCCAAGACGCCACGTTGACAGGCCTCGGGAACGTCCTGGCTGGCTACCAATGCGGGACGGTGTACAAGCCGATCTACGAGGAGGCACAAGCGGCGGTGGCGCTCGCCGTCTACCTGCGGGCGGGGGCGACGCCTACGGCCACTCTGGTCAATGGGCAGACCAAGGACACGATCAGCAACAAGCAAGTCCCGTCGACCCTGCTGACGCCCGAGTGGGTTACGACCACCAACATGGACTCGACGGTGATCGCCGACGGCTTCGTGCGGGCCACTCAGCTGTGTGCTGCGCCTTATGCCACCGCCGCTGAATGCAAAGCGGCGGGCATCTCGTGAGGCTTGGTGAGGTTTGCCGAGGCTTCGCCAGGTTTGCCGAGGCTTCGCGAGGTTTGCCGAGGCTTCGTGAGGTTTGCTGAGGCTTCCTGAGGCCTACTGGGGCCCCTGAGACTTCCGGGATGGCCCATCTCCGACGACCTCCGACCATCCCGGGCCGTCATCTGGGGCGTTTTGGGTGACCTGGGACCGAAAACTGTTGTTCAGCAACAGTTGCGCGTCCCAATTCACGCGATCGGTCCCAGATCAGGGCCGGAGCCTTCGGGCGAACCGATTAGGAGAGCGGACGTATGGAGCGTGCGAGCGAGGTGACGGGATGCCCTCGCTCGTTCCGCAATCAGATGGCCCGTCCAATCTCGTAGCACTTTGGCAAACTTGTGGCAGAAAGTGTCGTCCCACAACACTTTTGGCTACAAGTTGACCTTATTGCTACAAGATTGGACCTACAGCTGGGCTTGACCGGCAAGCAGGCCGGCTCCGCCCACAGGCAAGCAGGCGCCGGGGGGCCGGCAGGCGCCCGCCCAGACGGCATGCTCCCTCCCGACTTCCACTGCGGCCCAAGTAATGCCTAGCTCCCTCAGTAATACCTAGCGCAGGACCAGATCGGCCAGGCCAGCGCCCGAGCCGGCCTCGGCATCGGTGCCGGCATCGCCCTCCACGCCGGCACCCCCACCCGTCTCGCTAGCCACATCCACCGTTACCGTGTCACCCTCGGTGTACTTCCCCTCCAGTAGTGCGAGGGCCAGGTTGTCACCAATGGTGCGCTGAATGAGGCGCTTCAGCGGGCGGGCGCCGTAGACCGGGTCGTAACCCCGTCGGGCCAGCCAGGCCTTGGCCGCATCAGTAACCACGAGGCTAAGGCGCCGGGCGGCCAGGCGCTTGTCGAGTTCGCGCAGCTGGATGCCCACGATCTGAGCGATGTCCGCTTCCGTGAGCTCCCGGAAATAGACGACCTCGTCGATGCGGTTCAAGAACTCGGGCTTGAACGCTTCGCGTATGTCGCCGCGGTAGTTGGACGTCATGATCAGGACGGTGTTCGTGAAATTGACCGTCCGGCCCTGCCCGTCTGTCAGGCGCCCATCGTCCAGGACCTGGAGCAGGATATTGAACACGTCCGGGTGAGCTTTTTCGATCTCGTCGAGCAACACGACCGAGTACGGGCGCCGGCGGACGGCCTCGGTGAGTTGCCCACCTTCCTCGTAGCCGACATAACCGGGAGGAGCGCCCACGAGGCGGGCCACCGAGTGCTTCTCCATGTACTCGGACATATCGATACGGATCATGGCCCGCTCGTCGTCAAACAAGAAGTCGGCCACGGCCCTGGCCAGCTCGGTCTTACCCACGCCGGTCGGCCCCAGGAACAAGAAGCTGCCGATCGGCCGGTTCGGGTCGGACAGGCCGCTGCGCGAGCGTCGAATGGCATTGGCCACGGCCTGCACGGCCTCGTCCTGGCCCACCACTCGCTGATGGAGGACATCCTCCATGCGCACCAGCTTGGCTACCTCGCCTTCGAGCAAGCGGCTCACGGGCACGCCCGTCCATTTGGCCACCACCTCGGCGACGTCTTCCTCGTCGACCTCCTGCTTCAACATCTTGTTGACGGCCTGGAGCTCCTCGAGGTGCTTGGTCGCTTCATCGATGCGGCTGGAAACCTCGGGTATTTTGCCGTACCGGATCTCGGACGCCTTGGCCAGCTCGCCGTTGCGCTCGAAGCGCTCGGCCTCACCGCGCAGCGCCTCCATTTCCTCTTTCAGGTTGCTTATGGCAGTGATGGCATCTTTTTCGCCCTGCCAATGCGCCTTCATGCCGTCGGCCGACTCACGCAGGTTGGCTAGCTCCTCGTCCAACTTGGCCAGGCGTTCCCTGGAGGCGTCGTCGGTCTCCTTGGCCAGCGCGACGCGTTCGATCTCTAGCTGGCGGATCCGCCGCTCGACCACGTCGATTTCTGTTGGTAGCGAGTCGATCTCGATGCGCAGCCGGCTGGCGGCTTCGTCCACAAGGTCGATGGCCTTGTCGGGCAGGAACCGGCCGGAGATATAGCGGTCGGAGAGCACGGCGGCAGCCACTAGGGCGGAGTCCATTATCCGGACACCGTGGTGGACCTCATAACGCTCTTTCAAGCCCCGCAAAATGGCTATCGAGTCCTCGACCGAGGGCTGGCCGACATAAACAGGCTGGAAGCGGCGCTCGAGAGCGGCGTCCTTTTCGATGTGCTTGCGGTACTCGTCGAGGGTCGTGGCCCCGATCATCCGCAGCTCGCCTCGTGCCAGCATCGGCTTGATCATGTTGCCTGCGTCCATGGCACCTTCGGCCGCGCCGGCCCCCACGATCGTATGCAGTTCGTCGATGAACGTGATGACTTCGCCACCGGAGTCAGTTATCTCCTTCAGCACCGCCTTCAGGCGCTCCTCGAACTCGCCCCGGTACTTGGCGCCGGCGACCATGGACCCAAGGTCGAGGGCCAAAAGGCGCTTGCCCCGCAAGCTTTCGGGCACGTCTCCCTCGACGATGCGGCGGGCCAGGCCCTCCACTATGGCTGTCTTGCCCACCCCGGGCTCGCCAATGAGCACGGGGTTGTTCTTCGTCCGCCGCGACAGGACCTGGACGACGCGCCGGATTTCCTCATCCCGGCCGATGACCGGGTCGAGCTTGCCCTTACGGGCTTCCTCGGTCAGGTCCCGGCCGTACTTCTCCAGTGCCTGGTAGCTCTCTTCCGGGTTTTGGCTCGTTACCCGGTGGCTTCCGCGCACCTCGCGCAGCGCGTTGAACAGGTCGTCATGGTCCACGCCGACCCGCTTGGCCATGGCCAGCAGGATGTGCTCGACGGAGAGGTACTCGTCACCGAGCCCCTCGCGCTCGCGGCCGGCCTGTTCGAGGACGGCCTGCGAGTCCCGCGACAAGGCCGGCCCCTCACCGCCGTAACTGTGAGGGAGCTTGGAAAGTGACTCCTCGAGGCGGTTGCGCAACGGCAGGACGGCTACCCCGACGCGCGCCAGTATAGGCAGCACCGCCGTCCCTTCCTGGCCCAGCACAGCGAGCAGAAGATGGTCCGGCGTTACCTCCGGGTTGCTGCGCCCGCGCGCATTGGTTACGGCGGCGCTGTAGGCCTCCTGGGTTTTCTGTGTCCAGCGATTTGGGTCGATCGCCAATGTCCTTGTCTCCTGTCTATTGCCGCCGCCGGTAGTGGAAGCGGCATGGTGCCCTTTGAGTTCGTTACGTTGTTGCCTGCCGGCCCTTGCTCACCGGCCTTGCCCACCGGCCCCACTTCACCCGGCCCTTGATTACCGGTTCGGCAGCCACCTCACCGGGTTCGTGTCGAGAGGGACGAGATCCCGTCGGTAGTGGCGGTGCACCTTGTCCACCGCCTCGCGGATCTCGACCCGGGCCTGAATTAGTTCCTGCTGCAAGCGGGCCACTTCACGTTCGAGTTCGATAACCCGCTTGACGCCCTCGAGGTTTAGCCCTCCGGACGTCAGTTCCTGGATACGGCGCAAGAGCGCTATGTCTTTATCGCTGTAGCGCCTACTGCCGCCCAGCGTCCGGGCCGGCCCGAGCAGGCCTTTGCGCTCGTAAATACGCAGGGTCTGTGGGTGGACACCGGCCAGCTCGGCCGCCACCGAGATGACGTACACCGCCATTGTTTGGTCTTTTTCGGCGACGCGGCGCGCGGCGCGGCGTGGCGCGGCCGGCGAAGCGCCGAATTCCTGTTCAGCTCTCATTCGTTCTCAGTCCCCAGTTTTTCCCGCAACTTGTGGCCCGCTTCTGGAGAAGCCTTGGCCAGTGCCTCCACGGCCCGCTTCTCGTCGCCCGAAAGCTTCGCCGGGACGTCCACTTCGAACGTGACCAGCAGGTCGCCCTTCTTGCCCGCCGCGTGTACACCCTGACCCGACACTCTGAAGACACGCCCGGACCGGGTCCCGGCCGGCACCTTGACCGTTACCGGCTTGCCGTCGAGGGTAGGGACCGAGACAGTGGTGCCGAGCGCGGCCTCAGCGAAGGTGATGGGCACTCTGACGGTCAAGTCCTTGCCTTTTTGACCAAAAACCGGGTGCCGAGCGATGTGCACGATGACGTAGAGGTCGCCCGGGGGACCGCCGAAGCGACCCGCACCGCCCCTCTTCGGGACCCTTATCCGCTGGCCGCCCTCCACGCCGGCGGGAATACGCACTTTGACCTGCCGGGCGCGCCGCTCGGTGCCCTTGCCGTTACACGTAGGGCATGGCACTTCGATTTGCATACCGGTACCACTGCAGGCGACGCACGGGTGGCTGAAAGAGAACATCCCCTGGTTTTCGTTGATAACGCCCTGCCCACCGCATACAGGACAGACCGTAGGCGCGGTGCCGGGTGCGGCCCCGGTCCCGGCGCAGGCCGAACAAACCGCGTCCGACGTCACGTTGACGGTGGTAGTCACACCTTTTGCAGCATCCGCAAAGGAAAGATGAAGCTCGGTCTCGAGGTCGACTCCGCGCTCCGGCCCGGCCGCAGTGGCGCCCTGCCTGGAGCGCCGGCTGCCCCGCCCGAAAATATTGCCAAGCAGGTCGCCAAGGTCGTCCACGCGGAAATTCGTAAAGCCAGTCTGCCCTCCTGGGGCACCGGCGCCGCCGAACGGGTTGCCGGCGTACCCGTTTTCAGACAGAGTGCGGACCTCGTCGTACTCTTTACGCTTGGCCTGGTCGCCCAGCACGTCGTAGGCGGCCGAGATCTCTTTGAAGCGCTCGTCTGATCCCGGGTGGGCATCGGGGTGGTATTGCTTCGCAAGTTTCCTGTAGGCGCGCGCGATCTCCTTGTCAGTGGCGGTTTTTGCCACGCCAAGGACCTTGTAATAGTCTTTTTCCAACCACTCGCGCTGCACCGCCACGGGCTAGCCTCTTACCTTTACCATTGCGGGCCGCAGGACTTGCCCCTTCCAGAGGTAGCCGGCTCGCAGGACTTCGCTGACCTCGGGCAGTTCGGGCGCCCCTTGCCCCTCGACAGGCTCATGGGCCACTGCGTCGTGGTGCGCGGGGTCAAAAGGTTGGCCCTGCGGGTCGATGCGCTCGAGGCCCTCCTTGGAAAGTATGTCGAAAAGCGCGCCTGCCACCTGCTTCACGTCCTCGCCACCGCCGTGGGCCAGAGCCAGGTCGGCCGTGTCCAGTACGGGTAGCAGTTTTTTGACCAACGAAGCAGCCGCGTTCTCCTGGATTTCACGCTGCTGGCGCTGCGCGCGCTTTCGGTAATTGTCGAACTCGGCCTGGAGGCGGAGCAAAGAATCGAGGTACTCGTCTCGTTCGCGCGCGGCTTCCCCGGTCGCCCCGTCCTCAGTCAGGCCGGTACCGCTGGCCCGCCCGGCACCCGGCCAACCGGCCGGTCCGGGCTGGCCCGTCGTATTTCCGGCCCCTCGGGCTTGAGGTTGCCCCGGTGCCGTCTGTTGTGTTGCCGGCAGCTCCTCGCTCCCGGGCCCGCCCAGCCCCGACGGGCCGGGCCAACCCTGCCCGCCGAGTTCTGGCTCGGCGGGCTCTGGCCCGGTCTCTCGACTGGTCGCCGGGTTGGGGCGTACCTCATCTCTGTCGTGGCTCATTAGGCCTGACCACCCTCGTCCACGATCTCGGCGTCGACGACCTCGTCGTCGCTGGCACCGTTGTCGGTGGCCGCGTTGCCAAAGCCGCCGTCACCGCCAGCAGGCCCGCCGGCAGAGGAACTTGCTGACGCAGCCTCGTAGAGGCGCTTGCCCAGCTCCTGGACACCAACGGCCAGGCGCTCAGTGGCGCTCTTGATCGCCTCGTTGTCACTGCCCGTCAGGGTTTCCTTGAGGGCCTTGAGGTCGGACTCGACCCGCTCCTTCTCGGCCCCGCTGACCTGGCTGGCCTGGTCCCGAAGCATCTTCTCGGTCTGGTAAACGAGCGAGTCGGCGTTGTTGCGGATCTCGGCTTCCTCCTTGCGCCGCTTGTCGTCCTCGGCGTGCGCCTCGGCATCGTGGACCATCCGGTCGATCTCGTCCTTGTTGAGGGCGGACTGGCCGGTGATGGTCATCGACTGCTCCTTGCTGGTGGCTCGGTCGCGGGCCGACACGTGCACGATGCCGTTGGCATCGATGTCGAAGGTCACCTCGATCTGAGGTACGCCTCGCGGAGCCGGGGGCAGGTCGACCAGCTCGAACTTGCCGAGGGTCTTGTTGTACATGGCCATCTCGCGCTCGCCCTGGAGGACGTGGACCTGGACCGAGGGCTGCATGTCCTCGGCCGTGGTGAACACCTCGCTCTTTTTGGTCGGGATAGTGGTGTTGCGCTCGATCAGCTTCGTCATCACGCCACCCTTGGTCTCGATACCTAGCGACAGTGGGGTGACGTCGAGCAGCAAGATGTCCTTGACTTCACCCTTGAGCACACCGGCCTGGATGGCGGCGCCAACGGCCACTACCTCGTCGGGGTTGACACCCTTGTGCGCGTCCTTACCAGACAGGGTGCGGACGAGCTCCTGGATGGCCGGCATGCGGGTTGCCCCCCCGACCAGCACGACGTGGTCGATCTTGTCCTTGCTGAGGCCGCCGTCCTTGATGGCCTGGTCGAAGGGACCGCGGCACGCCTCCACGAGGTCGGCCGTCATCTCCTGGAACTTGGCCCGCGCCAGTTTGACATCGAGGTGCTTCGGCCCCTCGCTGGTGGCCGTGATGAAGGGCAGGTTGATGTTGGTCTCCTGCACCGCAGACAGCTCGATCTTGGCCTTCTCGGCCGCCTCCTTGAGCCTCTGCAGGGCCATCTTGTCGTTGGACAGGTCGACGCCCTCGGTGTCCTTGAACGTCTTGACCAGCCAATCGATGACGCGCTGGTCCCAGTCGTCCCCGCCGAGGTGGGTATTGCCGCTGGTCGACTTGACCTGGAAAATGCCCTCGCTTATCTCGAGCACCGAGACGTCGAAGGTGCCGCCCCCAAGGTCGAAGACGAGGATCGTCTGCTCCTCCTCCTTGTCGAGACCGTAGGCCAGGGCGGCTGCCGTCGGCTCGTTGATGATGCGCAGAACTTCGAGGCCGGCAATCTGGCCGGCTTCCTTGGTCGCCGTCCGCTGGGCGTCGTCGAAGTACGCCGGGACGGTAATGACGGCCTGGCTGACGGTAGAGCCCAGGTAGCCTTCGGCGTCCCTCTTCAGCTTCTGCAGGATGCGAGCTGAGATCTCCTGGGGTGAGTAGGCCTTGCCGTCAATGTTGATCCGCCAGGAGTTGTCGCCCATATGGCGCTTGACAGAGCGCACGGTGCGCTCGGGGTTGGTGATGGCCTGGCGCTTGGCGACCTCGCCCACCAGCACCTCGCCTGACTTGGAGAAACCGACGACCGAGGGCGTAGTCCGAAACCCCTCGGCGTTAGCGATGACGGTTGGCTCACCGCCTTCCAGTACGGCGACTACTGAGTTGGTCGTACCGAGGTCGATACCGACAGCCTTTGCCATGAACAGCCTCCTTGAGGTAGGCCGAGCCACAGCTGCCCGGCCCATGTTGGTTTGGGATACACCTGATGAGCGGCCCTTCCGCTCGCTCTGCTACCTAGTGTAGCAAACTTGAGTGTCTTATTGTCAAGAAAGTTACCTCTTCATCCTAGCGAGCCGGGGGTTATCGCGGGCCGGGTAGGCTCGATTTCATGTCGACGCTTGTGCTTGTCCGCCATGGCCAGAGCGCCTGGAACCTCGAAAACCGCTTCACAGGATGGTGGGACGTCGACCTATCCGACGCCGGTGAACAAGAGGCCCGTCAGGCCGGACGTCTGCTGGCCAGCGAAGGGCTTCTCCCGGACGTGGCCCACACCTCCCTGCTCACCCGGGCCATCCGGACCCTTAATATCCTCCAGGAGGAGACGGGGCGGCTCTGGATCCCGGTGCACCGCCACTGGAGGCTCAATGAACGCCACTACGGCGGTTTGACCGGCCTGGACAAGGCCGAAACCCGCGACCGCTATGGCGACGAGCAGTTCCGTCTGTGGCGGCGCAGTTACGACGTACCTCCGCCCCCGATGGAGGCAGGCGGCCCATACGACGTCTCTCTGGACCCTCGCTACGTCCCGGGAGTTGTCCCCGCCACTGAGTGCCTGGCGGACGTTGTGGTCCGTATGGTCCCGTACTGGTTCGACGCCATCGCCCCCCATCTCCTGGCCGGCAAGGTGGTGTTGGTCGCCGCCCACGGCAACAGCCTGCGGGCGCTCATCAAGCACCTCGACCAGATGAGCGGCGAGGACGTGGCCACGCTCGAGATCCCGACCGGGGTCCCGATCGTCTACGAACTGGACAAAGGCTTGGCCCCTCTCCAAGCCGGTGGCCGCTGGCTGGGGGACCCGGAGGCCATCGCCGCTGCCGCCGAAGCGGTCCGCCGGCAAGGTCAGCGCGCCTAGCTCAGGCTGGTTTGGTTGGGCTGGCTTGGGTCGGCTGGCGTAGCTCGGCCCGCTAGCAAGGTCGCCCGGCCCCGGTCGGCGGGTTGAAACTGACCGAGCCTAAAGGCCTGGCCGGGGCCATTATGCGCCCGCCGGGTGTCGCCCACCCGGGCACGGCCAGCCACTAGCGTCTCCCAGGGATGAGAGTGCCGCCTGGCGCACGCCGGGTGTCCGCTGTCCTCGCTGCCTCGGCCGCGCTGGCTTTGGTTAGCGGCTGCGGCCATTCGAAGCATGACGCCGCCCCTCCGCCGTCAACCACTACCACCACGGTCGCTCCCACGACGACCACCGCTCGCCCGGTCCCCCTGTGCCCGCTCACCCACACGCCGGCGCCCGCCGGCAAGGTCCCTCAACGTGCCGCCTTGGCCGTGAAGGTCGAAAACTTGCCCCAGGCCCGGCCTCAGTACGGCCTGGACACGGCCGACATCGTCTTCGAGGAACCGGTCGAGGGCGGCATCACCCGGTTTATCGCTGTTTATCAATGCCAGACGGCGGACCGCATCGAGCCGGTACGTTCCGCTCGCTTCGTCGACCCGGACATACTGCAGCCCCTCGGCAAGATCCTCTTCGCCTACTCAGGCGCTATCACGCCGGTGGTCGACGACATCGACTCATCTACCTCGTTGCTGGAAGACGTCAGCGACAACAAGGCGCCCGAGGCCTATTCGGTCGACTTCGCCAGGGTGGCGCCGCACAACCTTCAGACCTCGACGTCAGCCCTTTATGCGGCGGCCAAAAAGCTGGGCTATTCGGTGAAAAAGGTGCCCCCGCCTTACTTTGCCTACGGCCGCCTGCCGGCCGGCGGCAAGCAAGTGAGCGCCGTCCATATCGGTTTCCCTCTCGATGTCACGAGCTGGACCTGGGATCCTCAAACAGGGCGGTGGGTGCGCTCGTACTCCGACACCGGCCCGGCCGTCCAGGGGGACAACGTGGTCGTCTCGGCCGCCAATGTCGTCATATTGCACGTCGTCGAATATCCCACCCCGTACGTGGAGGACGAGACGGGCGCCCATGAAAACCAGCTCACGCTGACCGGGACCGGGCCGGCGTGGGTCTTCCGCAACGGGGTGGAGCTGACTGGCACCTGGACGCGGCGCTCCCTCAGCCAACCGGCAATTTTCAAAGAGGCGGACGGGACAACGATCACCCTTACCCCTGGTAACACCTGGGAAGAGCTGGTGCCCGACACCTCGGACGTGATCGTCTCGGGGAAGGAACCAACGGGCGGCGGGCCGCCGACAGGGTGATGCCGGGGCGGGTCAATAACCCAAATCGCCCGCCTCGCTGGCGGACCAGGTTTCGCCGGCCACCGCCAGCGCCGCTCCCAGGTCGGCGTCGTGACCGAGCGTACGCATACCGTTAGCGAGGGCCTCTACCGCGCCGAAAACGGCGCCGAGGTTTGCCAGTAGGCCAGTGTGGTTGACCCTTATGGCCTCGTTCGCCAGCGGCGGGGGCGCCACGCTGATAAGCGCCGGGCCCTGGGGCAAATTGGCCACGGCCGCCGTTACCAGGGCATGAGAACCCTCAGCGGGCGGGCGCACCAAAGTGGCGACTGATGCCGCCTCGGAAGGCCGGGCCCAACCCTGGAGGCCGAGGGGGGACAGCGCCGCCCGTACCGCCGCCCCGGCCGCACGGTGGCGGGCGATCACCCTCTCCATACCTTCCTGCGCCACCCTGTCGATGCAGGCACCGAGTGCCCTTGTCTCGAGATGGCTGGGTACGAAAGGGAAGGAGGAACGATCGGTCTCCACCCACATGTCCCTCCAATCCAGCAACGACAACACCGAACCTCGCCAGGGCGAGGGATGCGAGGCGAGCGATTCCCAACCTCGGGGACCGACCACCACCATCGTTACCCCAGATGGCCCGGCCAGTGCCTTGCGGGGGGCGGTCACCACGAGATCCAGGTCCCAGTCGTCGATGGGGAGCGGCTCCGCCCCCACGGAGGCCACCGCGTCGACCACGATCAGAGCGTTCCTGGATTTGGCTATCTTGGCTATCGCAGCCAGGTCGTTCCTGACGCCGGTGGCGGCCTCGGCGTGCACGACGCTGATCACCTCCACACGGCCTAGCCGGTCGAGTGCGGCCTCGACCAGTTCTGGTCCTATTGCTTGATCGAACGGGACCACGAGGTCCTCGACCTGAGCGCCCGCTTCGGACAACCATTGGCCGAAAAAGCCGCCGTACGGACCGTGTACCAGGTTGAGCGCCGCCACACCGGGACGGCCCAGGCCGCGAGCAGCCGCCTCGAGTACGACGATGGCTTCGCCCTGGAAGACGAAAGTTGCCCGCTCGGTCTCCAGAACCTGGCGGCACCGGTCCTCGATGGATGCGTACTCGGAGGCTGTAACCAAAGGGACGTCAAGCAAAAAGCTGGCATCGCCAATCAGTGCGTCGCTCAACTCGGCTCCTCTCGGAAGTGACATGCGGCTACCCGGTCGCTCCCGGCTGGGGCAGGTAACAGCGCGGGCAAAAGGTCGCTGCATATCGGCTCGGCCCTTGGGCAGCGGGGATGGAACGGACAACCGCTAGGCCTGGACGCCGCGCTCGGGGGCTCTCCTTTAAGGCGCGACGCCGGCCCCTGGCCTCGCGCCCTAAGGCGGGGAGCCGCCGCCAACAGCGCTTTTGTGTAGGGATGCCGGGGGTCATCGAAGATGTCATCGCGCCGTCCTATCTCGACGACCCGGCCGAGGTACATGACAGCCACCCGGTCGCACACCTGGCGGACGGCGGCCAGGTTGTGGGATATGAGGACGATGCCGATCCCGAGTTCATCTCTCAGTTCCGTGAAAAGAGCGAGTACGGCGGCCTGGACGGAGACGTCGAGGGCCGAGATTGGCTCGTCCGCCACGATGACTTGAGGCTCGACGGCCAACGCCCGGGCGATGGCGATTCGTTGGCGTTGACCGCCCGAAAATGACGAGGGATAGCCGTCGAGCGCCCCAATCGGCAGCCCCACCAGGCTCATAAGTTCCCGGCAGCGACGCTCCAAGCCTTCGCCTCGGGCCAGGCCGTTAGCCACTAGCAGCTCCCGCAAGACCGACCTAACCGAGAGCCGGGGGTTCAGCGACGAGTAAGGATCCTGGAAGACGAGCTGTATAGCGCGGTGCTCCTGTCGTGTGCGCCGAGTACTGAGCGGCGAACCCCGGAGGGAAACCGTCCCGGAATCCGGGCGCAGTAACCCCGCCAAGCATCGAGCGACGGTCGTCTTCCCGCAGCCGGACTCGCCAACGATGCCGAGGGTCTCGCCGGCGGCAACGCTGAAAGAGACATCCTCGACGGCAGTCACCCTCGGGCCGCCACCCGAGGGGAACGACACGTGGAGTTGGTCGGCAGCCAGCAAGACTTCGGCCGGGATGTGGCCGGCGTCTGTGGCGGCGCGCTCCGGGGAGAGCAGCCCGTCGCGTTGGTGCTCAGCCGGCGAGCCGAGTTCGAGGTTCACCCGGCTCGGCTCCAACCGATCAGGCTCCAACCGCCCAGGCTCCAACCGCTCGGGATGGATGCACCTCGTGGCCCGCGGGGAACCGTCGGATTTGAACGGGCTGAGCGCGGGCCTAACCATGGTGCAGTCCACGGTCTCGAAGCGGCAACGAGGCGCGAAAGGGCAGCCAGGCGGGAGATGGGCCAAGTCGGGCGGCATGCCGGGGATCGACCGGGGGGCGAGGTTCGGCTCGTCGAGGTCGACGACAGCCTCGAGGAGACCAACGGTGTAGGGATGTGCAGGACGCTCGAGCACCTCTGACGCGGGGCCCGTCTCAACGAATTTGCCCGCGTACATTACGGCCAGCTGATCACAGACTTGGCGCACAACGGCCAGGTCGTGGCTCACGAACACAATGGCCAGCCCCAGCCGGCTACGCAGGCTAGCGAGGAGGTCTAGTACCTGGGCCTGGACAGTCACGTCTAAAGCAGTGGTTGGCTCATCACAGAGCAGCACCTGTGGCTCGGTAGCGAGCGCCATGGCGATCACCACTCGTTGGCGCATACCTCCCGACAACTGGTGCGGGAACGAGCGCGAGTTCCTTTCTGGATCTGGCAGGCCGACCAGCCCCAGCAGCTCGATCGTTCGCCGCCAGCTGGCTGTGCGGGATTCACCCAAGACTCGGCGCGGCACCTCGGCCACCTGTACGCCGACATTCTTAACCGGGTCGAGCCCACTCAACGGGTCCTGGAAAACCATGGCTAGACGCCGCCGCCGAGCTTTGCGGGCGTCTGCCCCACTAAGCGGTAGAGGTTGGCCCCCTAGCTCAAGGACGCCGCGCTCGGCCCGTGCGGCGGGCGGGAGCAGAGCCATCAGAGCTCTCAATGTGAGGCTCTTCCCCGACCCGGACTCACCCACGATCCCTAACGAACCCCCCTCCGGGATCTCGAAACCGACGTCATCCACCGCCAAAAGGCGGCGCGGGCCCCGGGCCACACTTACGTCTAAGTCCCGCACAGCGAGCACAGAGGTAGTCACGGGTGGTCCGTCTGCGCCAGCCCTGCCGGCTGGACGTCAGTGCAGTTCATTCGGGGGCGCACAGGTTACCGGGGCCGGAGAACATCCGCCAGGCCGTCGCCGAGCAGGGAAAGGGCCAGGCCCGTAATGACCACGGCCACACCCGGGATCGTGGCCAGCGCCCAAGAAGTGGTAAGGAACTCCTGGCCTTCGCTGATCATGGCGCCCCAATCGGGAGTCGGAGGCTGGACCCCCAGCCCCAGGTACCCGAGGGTCACGACGGCCACTATCACAAGGATGATGTCGCTGGTCAGGTACACGACGGACTGTGTGACGGTGTTAGGCAGCACGTGCCTCCAAAGGATGCGCCACGTGGGCAGGCCGCCCGACCTGGCCGCGGCCACGTAATCGGACTCACGCACCACGAGCGTGGTGGAGCGCACGGCCCGGGCGTAAATGATCCAATCGACGACCGCAAACGCGACGATGATCCCGGTCGTCCCCGTACCTACCACGAAGATCAGCCCGATCACGAGCACATAGAAAGGAAAAGCGATGAGTACCTCCACGACGCGCATCACCCCGGAGTCCAACCACCCGCCGTGGTAGCCGGCCAGTGTGCCAACGATGGTGCCGAAAAAGAAGGGAAAGATGACGGCGAGGAACCCGAGCCGGAGGTCAGTCCTTGTGGCCCAGATAAGCCGAGACAGCTCGTCGCGACCCAGTTCGTCCGTGCCGAGGAGGTGCTTGGACGAAAAGCCCCCGAGGATGTCGTACAGATCCTGGTGATTTGGAGGGTACGGGCTGAGGACCGGAGCAAGGACCGCCACCATTACCAGGCCAACGGTGAGCACCGTGCCGGCAATAAAGGTCTTGCTGTGCCTGGCTCTATAAAAGAAGACCGATCCGGAGCGCGACTCTTCGACGGTTGTTAGCGGAGCCTCATCCGGGGTCAGGACAGTTGTCATCGCAGGCGGATCCTGGGGTCGAGGCGGGCGGCCAGCAGGTCCGTGCCCAGGTTGACGACTACGACTCCGGCGCCAAGGACCAGCGTGGTGGCCTGCACGACCGGGAAGTCCCGGTTCAGGATCGAGCTCAACAAGAGCGATCCCAGGCCGTTGAGGTTGAACACTTGTTCAACAATGACGGTCGAGCCGATTAGAAATGCGATGTTGAGGCCGAGCAGCGTAACCGTGGGCAAGAGGGCGTTGCGGGCTACGTGGCCGAACAAGACCCGCACTTCTCCGAGCCCCTTGGCCCGGGCCACGGCAACGAACTCGGAGTCGAGAACCTCGATCATCCCCACCCTCAGACTGCGCACCAGGATCGGCGCAATGGCGAGGGAGGCGGTGAAGGCGGGGAGCACGAGCGCCTTTAGGTGCCCACCAAAACCGCTCCCCGCTCCTCCGACGGGCAACACGTGCAGGTGCACGGCGAAGATCTCGATAAGCAATATGCCGAACCAAAAGGCCGGGAGCGCGAGCCCTACAACGGACAAGCCACGGACGAGATGGTCGGCCACTCCCTCCTTGCGAGCCGCGGCCAGCGTCGCCATGGGGACGCTGATGGCGACGGCAAAGACTGAAGCTACGGCGACCAGCGCCGCCGTCTGACCCACCCGGCTCACGATGAGCGAGGCCGTCGAAACATGGTAAATGTACGACTGGCCGAGGTTGCCTTGGAAGAGCTGGCCCAGGAACCGGCCCAACTGCACGGGCAGAGAACTGTCCAAGCCCCACTGGCGCCGAAGGGCGGCGACGGCGGAAGGGGAGGCGCGTATCCCGAGCACTGACCGCGCCGGGTCGCCCGGCTCGACATGCATGAGCAGGAAAGTGGCGAGCGTTACGCCGAAAATGACGAGCACCGCTGACAGTACTCGTCGAGCGGTGTAGCCAAGCATCGTCCCCTCAGGTTAGCCAGACGTTCTCGAGCCGGTAGGCGCCTCCGGGGTTGACTGCGAAGCCGTTCACCTGTTTTGACACGGCATAAATGTAGGGAGGGTAATCGAGGGGTACGAAGGGAGCGTCCTCGGCGACGATCTGCTGTATCTGGGCGTACAAGCTGGCCCGTTTGGAGCTGTTGTACTCGGCCTCGGCCTGGTGAACGAGCCCGATAGCAGTTGGGTCATCGTAGTTCGACCAGTACGACTGGGACCCGCCGTTCTTTACGTCGACCTCGAAAGAGGCCATCTCGTCCGGGTCGCTGATGTCGTTGATGGCGTAGTCGATGAACATTTCGTAGTCGAGTTTCTGGAACGTCGCCTCAAACGCCGAGTGGTCAAGTGGAGTAATGTCAACATTGATGCCGAGCGGCTGCAATTGCGCCTTAATGATCTGAGCAAAGGTGTTCCATTTCTGGACGCCCCCGTCAATCAGCAGCTTGGTCGAAAAGCCCTTCGGGAACTTCGATTGTGCCAGCTCGGCCTTGGCCTTTTGGAGGCTGTAGGCCAGCACCGGTGTGTGGGCAGAGTAATATTGAAGGCTGGGCGGGAAAAACGAGCCTCCGGGTGCCGCCGTCCCGAAGCTGGCCGCGTGGACGAGTGCCGGCCTATTGATGGCATAGGTTATGGCCCGACGGACATGGCGATCAGCGAACTGAGGCAACTTTTCGTTCATCACGAGCAGGTCAACCTGCCAGGCCGGGAAGAGCTGGACGTTCAGGCCCGAGCTACTGCGCAAAGAAGAGACGTTGGCGGGCGGCACCGTGTCGATTATGTCCACCTCGCCTCCCTGGGCCTGCAAGACCCTCTGGTTGTCGTTGTCCACGTAGAGGAACTCCACCGAGTCCAGGTAGGGCTGGCCGGTTCGCCAGTAGGTGGCGTTTCGTTTCAGGGTCAGCGAGCTGGCGTCCGGAGTAAAGCCCGACAGCGTGAACGGGCCGGTGCCCACGGGGTTGCTGAAGAAGGCTTTTTCGCTTAGGCCCCCGAAATTAGCGGGCAGTATGGCGTTGGCAAACACGGAAATGTCGGAGAGGAACGGGCCCACGGCTGGGACAGTTTGAACACCACGGTATTGTTGCCCTGTGCCTTGATGCTGGCGATGGCGAAGTCAAGGAACGACAAGGGCCCCGCCGAATTAGTGCGCGACCGGTTTATCGAGAAGACCACGTCCTCGGCCACTAGGGGTTTGCCGTCAGAGAACTTGACCCCCGGCCGCAGGTTAAAGGTGAACGTCTTGTGGTCTGAACTGACCGTATAACTGGAAGCCAGCCAGGGGACAAGTTGGCCGGCGGGGCTCGTTATGAACAGTGGCTCGAAGATCTTGTCGAGCGTGTAGATGTCGCCGGCAATGATGGTGTTGGCTGGGTCGAGAGTGGTCGGGCCAATACTCCGGGCAAAGCGCAGCGTGCCTCCCCTTTTGGGCGCACCTGCGCTGGCGAGGGCGCGCCCCGCGGCCCGCAGCGCACCGCGTGGGCTGGCGGATGCGGGGTCGGTGACGAGCGAACCGAGCAGCGTGACGGCCGAGCCAGCGATGCCGTACTTCAACAGGTCACGTCTTGTGAGTGGGTTCTTCCCGGTTATCTGCACTTTTTTGTCCTCCCTCAGTAAGTGCTTTCTTGATAAAGGCTATCGGTCAGGTCAGGTTCGGTTGCCTCACCCGACGCCGGCAAAGATCGGGCAGAGTTATCGGGTGGCGGCTTCACCGGGCTGAAACAGACTATATCAGTAGATTTACTAGCAGAGCTAGGCCGGAAATGACTACTGTAGTGTGAATGAGCCCTTCTACCAGCGCAGCAACCCGAGGTACATCGGTCTGGGGCGGCGCTGTCCGGCGCGCACAGAAGATCGCTAACCTCGCTCAGTGGTGGACGATGCCGTGACGTCCTCTTGGACACCAGGCGACGCCGGCCGCTACCCGTTGCGCGAGCTAGTAGGCGCCGGTCTCTCGGTTCCCCTCGTACACGGGGGCGAAGCTCGGTACGCAAACCTTGACTATGCAGCCAGTGCCCCCAGCCTGGCGCAAGTGGCCGCCCGGGTCGCCGAAGTGCTGCCCTGGTACTCGAGCGTCCATCGAGGCTCGGGGTACTTGTCCCTGGTAAGCACCTCGCTCTACGAGTCAGCGCGAGCGACGTTGCACCGGTTCTTGGGCGCGCGAACTGATGATGTCGTGA
The DNA here is from genome assembly GCA_963749305.1 of uncultured Acidimicrobiaceae bacterium. GTDB lineage: Bacteria > Actinomycetota > Acidimicrobiia > Acidimicrobiales > Palsa-688 > Fen-671. The sequence goes on along the minus strand of CAVVMN010000001.1, from coordinate 205,193 downwards.
TTTTTACCCGTAATACCACTGATTCGCTGAACCTGTTGGCAAAGGCGGTGCCAAACGGCAGCGGGCCAAAGGGAGGCGGGCCAAAGGGAGGCGGGCCAAAGGGAGGCGGGCCAAAGGGAGGCGGGCCAAAGGGAGGCGAGATCGTCTATCTGGACATCGAGCATCATGCCAACTTGCTCCCCTGGCAGAGTCGCGATAATCACTGCGTTATCGCCGGCGGGACACTGAAAGAAACCCTGGACAGGCTCGAGGCCACGCTCGAAAAAGGCCCGGTTTCGCTGGTCGCCATTACAGGCGCGTCGAATGTCACCGGCGAAACGGTGCCCCTTTCCTCTGTGGTCCAGATGGCCCACGCCCACGGGGCCCGGGTCGCAGTCGACGGCGCGCAGCTTGCGCCCCATCGACGCATCGACCTCTCCGCGCTGGACGCCGACTACTTGGCTTTGTCAGGGCACAAGTGCTACGCCCCGTTTGGTGCCGGTGTCCTCGTCGGCCGGAGGGACTGGCTCGACGAAGCCCCCGCCCATCTCGCTGGCGGCGGGGCAATCGAACGCGTAACCGTCGAGCACACCGACTGGGCGTCCGCGCCAGACCGCCACGAGGGAGGCACCCCTAATGCAATAGGTGCCATAGCGCTGGCCGAAGCGAGCATCGTCCTCGACGAGCTCCTCACCGACGGCTCCCTTGCAGCGCACGAGGACGCGCTCCGCCGGCGGGTTGTGGCCGGGCTTGGTTCGCTGCCAGGGGTCCGGCAGCTGCGCATCTGGGACGACAGCACAGACGCGGTAGGGGTGGTGGCATTCGAGGTCGTGGGCCACGAGCCCGGTCTAGTGGCGACCTATTTGGCCAGCGAGCACGGCATCGGAGTGCGGGCCGGGAAGTTCTGCGCCCACCCGTTGATCGACCGCATCAACGCCGGGAGGAGCGCCCTACGCGCCAGCGTCGGGATCGGCACTGTCACCGAAGATGTGGACCGGCTGGTCGACGGTTTGAAAAGTTATCTTGATTCGGCGCCACTCAAGGGTTACTCCCTCGTCGACGGCTCGTATGCTCCCGACGAAGACGACCGGTGGGCCCCCCTCCCGGAAGTGGACCTGCGCGACCCGTCACGCGCTCCTGTGCGCTCGCTTCGTCAGTAAAGCGCTACTTCAAAAAAGGCCTGTCCTAGCTACAAAACCCAGATGAAGGTGAGCAACGGTCCAGTGGTGTGCCGCCGTCCGTGGTGCCTAGTGGCGGACGTGGCCACCGTCTACGTTCAACGTGGCGCCCGTGACCCATCCCGCCTCCTCGGAGGCGAGGAAGACGACGGCAGGTGCGATGTCCGCGGGCAGGCCCTGGCGCTTTAACGCCTGGAGAACCCCGACGAAGTCGAAGGCCTCGGCGTGAGGGCTAGCCATTACGCCCTCAGAGGCGACGAGCCCGGGACTGACGGCGTTGACGGTAATGCCGTAGGGGCCGAGCTCAGTAGCGAGGGCGCGGGTAAAGCCGATCACACCACCCTTGGCGGCGACGTACGCCGCCATGTTCGGTGTTCCAGCGAAGAAGGTGTTCGAGGCGATGTTGACGATCCGCCCGTAGCCTCGTTGGCGCATGTGGTCAGACGAGGCCCTGCTCATCAGGTACACCCCGTCCAAGTCGACCCGCATGATCCGCCTCCACTCTGCGAAGTCCACGTCGTCCCAGCGTGTGAAGGGAACGATGGCAGCGTTGTTTACGAGGGCGTCGATACGACCGGTCCTCGCTATTACCTCGGCATGCAGCGCGGCCACAGCGTCGGGATCGCCCACGTCGGTCACCACCGCAAACGACCCGTGGTCAAGACGCCCGGCAACATCCAGCGCGCCTGCGCCGTTGATGTCGACTACGACGACGGTCGCCCCCTCGGCCGCCAGTTGGCCGGCGATGGCCGACCCGATGCCCTGGGCGGCACCCGTGACGATCGCCGTCCGCCCGTCGAAGCTCGTCAAGAGATCCTCTCAGTCGTGTTTTGGCCAGTTGTGTGTTGGCCAGTCGTGTGTTGGCCAGTCGTGTTTTGGCTAGCTGCGTGTTGGCTAGTCAGCGCAAACCGTCCTTTCCCTGGATTTCGTCACCGGACAGCCCGCCGCAACGGGCCAATAGCCGGCCCCGGTTGGCGACGACGGCGACAATGACAAGTTCATCGGGTAGGGGGGCGTCGGGCACCCTTACCTCGAGGGCGTCGTAATTGTCCCGCACGTAGAGGGCGTCTTTGTGCGCCAGCGGGATGTCGATGACCGTGCCGGCTGCTCCTCGCTTCGTCGCCGAGGATATCCATGCCTTGCCCCCGCCGACGGCCTCGCGCAAAGCGTCGCCGAAGGACGTGGTCAAGAGGGCCACTACATGTTCTTGCTCGCCCGCGGTGCCGGCGATGCCCCCTTTCCCGTATGCAATCACTGGGGTACCGAGCGCTGACACCGCCGTCTCGCCTAGCCATTTCCCTAGAGAGGTCCCCCACGCGATCATTTCCGCCAGGTCGCCGCCGTGCGAGCCGGCATGAGGGTTGGTGATCACTGCAGCGACGGCTACCTTTCGCAATGGTGGGTCGTCGACGATGCCTGCCTCTGAGCGCGCCTCGTCGATAATCGTGTGGAGTTTTCGGACCGTGTACCCTTCCGAGGCCAAGTTGGCTTCACTCCTGCGAGATGGCCCGGCGGACGGCTACCAGTTTTGCGGCCCGCCCTTTGCGGAGCTCGGCGGCGCGTTCGGGCGTGTACTCGAAGAGACCCTTGCCTGTCTTCATGCCGAGATCGCCGTGGTCGACGAGCGAGGTGACCGTGCCGCTCACACCGCTGCTGTCGTCGAGGTCGGCGTTCAAATAACTGGCTACAGCCTTGTATATGTCGAGCCCGGCCACGTCGAGGAGCTGCAGCGGTGGGATCACGGCCAGCTTGAAACCGATCCCCCATTGGACGCACGTATCGAGTTCTTCAGCCGAGATCACGCCTTTGTCGACCAGCGACAGGCATTCCCGCATGATGGCGTAAAGTACACGGTTCTCCACAAAGCCGGGAACGTCGCGAAGGACGCGCACGGGCATGAGGCCGAGGTCCCCGACGAGCTGGCGGAGGCGCTCGACGACCTCAGGCGCGGTCTTCTCGCCGGCGATGACTTCGATGACGGGAATAACGTGAGGCGGGTTGGACCAATGCATGCCGACGACGCGACTAGGGTCGCTCACTGATTGTTGGATCTTCGAGATGGGGATCCCCGAGGTGTTGCTGGCCAGGATGGCATCGGGCTTCGAGAGCCGGTCCAGCTCCCGGAACAGCGTGGCCTTGACTTCCGCGTTCTCAGGTACGGCTTCGATCACCAGGTCTGCATTTGTCACCGCGTCGGCCAGGTCGGCTTGCATGGTCACGGCCCCGGCCGTTGCCGCCGCCGGCCCGCCTATTCGCTCGAGCACGGCCAGAGCCGTTGTCACCTCACCCGGAGCCTTGTCGCGTGCCGCCTCACTGGCATCGTAGCAAGCGACGTCCATGCCCCCTCTGGCCAGGGTGGCGGCCATGCCTGGCCCCATTGTGCCGGTCCCGATGATCGCAACGTTTTTCATCGCTGTGCTGCCTCCACTCGGTCAAGCTTGCGGTTGTAGTACTGCCAAAAATTCTCGACGGCTGGCTGCGGATAGATCGTCCGGCGCTTTTGGTGGATCTCCTCGGGGCCGGGGTGTGAGTAACCAAGCGATGAAGCGGCCAGCGTGAGTTGCGCCCGGGCCGCCCTCTCCAGGAAAACTCCAGCCAGAGTGGCCTCTTTTACCGACTGCCCCACGAACGCCACCCCGTGGTTCTTCAATAGCACGGCCTCTGAGCGGCCAAGTGCGGTGGCCAACTCTCGTCCGAGGGCGGGGGTGTTAACCAGGTCACTGGTCAATTTGAAGTGCCTCACGCCACTCTCGAACCAGACGCCCTCGTTGGTGTACGGGCCGATCTCGACGTCGGTAGCCGATAGCAGCGTGGCGTGGAACGGGTGGGTATGGGCCACGACGTTAATGTCCGGGCGTGCCGTCAGGATCTCTGCATGGACCGGCCACTCCAGGTGACGGATGCCGTCACCCTCCAGGACGTTGCCGTCGTAGTCAATCAGTATGAAGTCGGCTTCCATCACCTCCTCCAGGCCGATATTGCCGCGCTTCAGCCAGAGCCCTCGCCCGAGCGGGTCACGCAAGGAGAGATGGCCGAGGGACATATCGTTGTGGCCCTCGAGGTCGAGGATCCGGTGGGCACGAGCCAGGTCGCGCAGCGCCGATGCCAGCCCTCCGTCGCTCATCGCCCGGCCACTGAGTCGGTCAGGCCTGTGCTCGGCAGTCCTGTGTTCATCAGAGTTGAGTCGATCAAAGCCGTTAGGTCCCATAACACCTCGCGCCCGGCCCGGCGCGCTTCGAACACCTCGAACGGTCCAGAAAGGTAACTTGCTGTCAGCGCCACCACCCGTGCTTCGGCGGCGTCAGCCTCTGCGGCGCGGTAACGCAGGTGGGCCAACGATTTTTCCGGTATGCCGTAATGCGTTGCCAGCGCATCAGCGATGGCCCCGAAAAGCCTCGGCAACTGGCGGTCCAACACCAGGGCCGTACCAACACCCTGATGAGCCGATCGGTGGCCGTGCTCGCGCACAATCGCCACTAGGTCCTCAGCGATAGCCGACGGACGGGCCTGCAGCGACAGGACCTCCTCGCTCGTGAACCCCAGTGCGCTGGCGAGGCTGGCGAACCCCCGGTCGGCATCGGCGTCGGCAACGGTCAAGGAACGATACAGGTCCTCGAAGACCGTTTTCCCGTCGTCGAGATCCAGGAAAGACACCTTGGCGGCGAGGATATAACGCGCCCGCCCCGTGAACACCGGGTAGAGCGCAGCCACGAGGTGGCGTACGAGTGGTAGCGGCGCCCTGCCCTCCCGCACGCTCGAGATAACCGGGTGCTGGCATAGATCCGCCCAGGGCTCGGCGTTGTCGGCTGTGAGTAGTTCAGCCGCCGGAGCGCTCTCGATCATCATGGCGCTTCCTCCGGCCCGTCTGAACCGAGCGAGGCGTAGGGGCTCTTTTTTACGGACCACACCTCGATCGTGCCCGACTCGAAGCCAGTCCAACACAACACATCGCCAGGGCCCGCGCTCAGGCGCTCCGCTACCTGACGCGGCACCTCGGCCAAAAGGCGGCCGTCAGCCCCCACGGTCAGGGCCACGGCTGCAGAGAACTCGATGCCATCAGCCATTCGCGCTTATCCTTCCTTCATAATTCAACCGGGCCGGCGGCGGCGAGCCGACGCCGGCCCAGAAGTTCTCTATCAGCTCGGCCAGCAGTTCGGGCTGCTCCTCGGGCACGTAGTGGTCGGCGCCTTCCACAACTGAGGCCGTCAGATCGGGCCGGAGGGACTTCGTACCCTCGAAGGCCTCGGGCGTCACGAAAGTGCTCTCGGCGCCGCGCACAAACAACGCTGGGACTTCGAGCGACAGCACGTACGGTTCCAGGTCCGCTCGCAGTCCGGCGCAGGTGGCGGCCACCGCCTCGGCACCCGCCAGGGGGCGTAGCGTGTTGTCGCCGGCCGGAGCATAGCCGTAGACCGCGTCGTCGTTCGAGAGCTTCGGGCGGCAAGCGAGGGTAACGGTGGGCGAGATATCCCAGAAGTTCTTCGTTGCTATTGAAGTTCCTTGCCCCCGTGGCCACTCGCGCGTCAAGGGCGTCAAATATTTCCGGCGCTATGAAAGGGGTGAAGTCAACGGCGACGATCGCCGCCACTAGCGAGGGGAACTCGGCTCCGGCCACCACCGCGTTGCGCGCCCCGAGCGAGTGGCCGACAACTACCGCGGGCCCACAACCCAGCGACTGTATGACGGCGCTTACATCGGCGGCATATTCAGCTGGACCGTAACGGCCGTCTGGTGGGGCCGGGCTACGCCCATGCCCACGCTGGTCGATGGCGACCACATGGTGGCGGGCCTCGAGCAGCTCGATCAGCGGGACGAAGACGTAGGCGTTGGCGGTCACCCCGTGTAGGAACACGACCAGGTCACCCTCGCCGCTCTCGAGCGCGAACAGCGGCCCGCGGGCGAGGCCAAAGAAGTTTCGATCATCAGCCCCGACCGGGTCGAAGCCTCGCAAAACACAATGTCTGGCTCAAGTCGGGCGGCTCACGGAGACGGGACGTCCGTGTACCGCCGGCGGAGCTCGCGGAGGATGCCCTGGTGCATCTCTCGCCACGCCCAAAGCGTGGCGGCCGCTGCCCGCCGGGCGCGCGCCACCTTGATCGGCGTGTCGCAATACCGGGAAAGTAGGCCCTCGTTGGCATCCGAATGGACGATATCTGCCCGAACATGCTCCAGGAAGTACTCAATTGTTTCGTCATCGCACCCGTAGTACTTCCGCAGGGCTAGCGCCGTCGCTCCGTGGACCTCGGGCAGCTGTTCCTCATCGGCGTACCAGGAAGCGAGCCCCTCCTCTGCACTGCGGCGGCAGTAGTAGGTCATCGTCAGGGGGAAGCCGGCCACCTCGGCCAGAGGGTTGGCGGCGGCTTCATCCAGCTCGGCCTGGGTCGCCCCCAATCGCCGTGCAAACTGCACCCAAAGGCCGGGGTGGTCACCCTCGCCGGCCGGGCGCAGTATCTCGTCGAAGGCGTTCTCCAGCAAGTGGTGCGCGTCGTCTCCCTCGAGGTAGGCGACGTGACTTATCATCATCGCCAGGTCGGCCCGGGCCTGGAACGGCCACCGCAATACGGCGTAGTCCTTGAGCCTTGACTTGGGCAGGCGGCCGGAGGTGATGAGCCGTACCAGAGGGGTATTGAGGTAGCGGTTTTCGGGCCGGCTGAAGTCTCGTTCCAGGATGTCATAGATGCCGCCGGCGGAGGCCGGGACCTCCGCGGAAACCCAGTCGGTTCCGACGCTCGACGGGGGGATCATTTCAGTGGTAGAGGCATTTCAGTGGTAGAGGCATTTCAGTGGTGAGCACCTCAGGAGTAGAAGCCGGGTGCCTTGACCCAGTCCGCATAGGACTCGCCGTCGTGCGAGAAGAAGAGCTCGGCGTCTTGCTCCTCGGCCAGCTGTTTCAATTTCCGCATCGATGTCACGCTCGCTACTGGGTCGAGGTGGAAACCCGAGATGACCTCGCGCTCGATGCTTCTTCGCGTGTAAACGGCGTCCCCCGTGAACAGCATGGGCCGGCGCCCGTTGAGCTCTACCAGAAGGCTGACGTGCCCGGCTGTATGTCCCGGCGACTCAATAAGAGTAACGCCTTTGGCGATCTCGGCTTCGCCGGAGATCAGCTCGTACTTTGGGCCGATCTCGTCGAAGCTGAGGTCGGAGTAGCCCAGGCGTTCGAAAGACTGGCAATTGTGGCTGGCCTCGAGCTCGAGGCGGTGAGCGATGGTCGTCGCGTTACTGCAGTACTTGTTCCCGCCGACGTGGTCGAAGTGGTAATGCGAGTTGACGACATGGGTTATGTCCTCGGGCGTGAGACCGACGGTCCCCAGCTGAGCGGGAACTGTCTGGTTGGCGGACTGGAGTGGCTTCTCGAATGGTAGGACCTTGTTGACGTGGTCCAGGTCATAGCCAGTATCGAAGAGGAACTTTCCTTCGGGATGGTCGATCAGCACGCTGTAGCACGGGAAGCGGACCTCGCCGCCGGGCCCGGCGTTCCAGTACAGGTGGTAGCCGTCAATTACCAGTGTCCCACCGTCGAGCAGGTACACGCGCACTTCGGATGCCATCGCCCCTCCCGTGCTCCTCATCACGTGAGAACCACAATCAGGTAGTGGCAGAACCCTAGGCTACGAGGCCCGTCGGGTCAACATCTGTTGGGGCGCTGCCCTATCCAGCTGACACTACGTCTCCGGGGCGTCCCAGGCCAGATGGAGGCGCCACAATTTGTAGGCGAAGCCTCCCCAGGCCGCCGCGATAACGACCCAGAGGGCGCCGATAACGGTGTGGCCGTCAAGGAAAAACGTTATACATAGCCCGAGGGCGAACATGGCGAAAACGGTAAGTATGCGCCAACCCCAGGGGGACATGACGACGATGCCGAGAGTCGGCTCCGCGCCGCCCCCGGCTCGTCTTGATGATGACGGAGAGGGCGCCGACGGGCTCAGCACCGAACCATGAGCCACCCCGCCGTCAACCTCGACGGAGGGGTGGCCGGTAACCAACTTCTTTGCTTCGTACTTTCCACGAGCCATTGAGGCAGATCTTAGGACGTCACTAGATGGCGCCAGGCCCGGTCTCTCCGGTGCGGATCCGCGTGACGCTGTCGACAGCCGTCACCCAGATCTTCCCGTCGCCGATCTTGCCTGTCCGGGCCGCCTTGGAGATGGCTTCGACGACATCGTCGGCCATCTCCGCCGCGGTGAGCACCTCGATTTTGACCTTGGGCACGTACTCCACTTTGTACTCCGCCCCGCGGTAGATCTCAGTGTGACCTCTTTGACGGCCGAAGCCTTTCACTTCAGACACCGTCATGCCGGCAATACCCACATAAGAGAGTGCTTCCCTGACCGCGTCGAGCGCGAACGGCTTAATAACGGCGGTAACGAGGATCACGACGGAACACCCCCCGCCCCCATAGGTGCTGCCGCTCCGGTTGCGCTGATCGGTATGTGGGGTCCCTCGGAGTAGCCGGGCAGGACGCGGGTGGCCCCCTCTGGCTCCGGGTAGCCCTCCTCGTCGTGGACGGCCAGGTCACCAACCTCGAGGATGTCGTCGTCGTATTTCAACTTGTGCGACGGCATGACCCGTTTTATCACGAACAAGATGATAAAGGTCACGGTGGCGTCCCAAAGGATGACGGTTATCCCGGCCAGCAACTGGATGAGGATCTGTTTCGGGTGGCCGTAAAGGGCGCCGGTAATGGCGACAGGCCCTTTGACCCCCGCTACGTAGTGGTAAACGACCACCGACGGGTCGGCAAATACGCCGAGCAGGATGCCACCCACAAAGCCGGCGATCCCGTGGGTGTAAATGATGCCCATGGCGTCGTCGACCCTCCTCATGAAGTTCGCTCTGGACAGGTACGTCCACGCCATCCACACGATGGTCGAGTCGATGGCTCCGATCAACATGGCGCCGGCCCCGTTCACATAACCAGCGCAAGGCGTGATGGCTACCAGCCCGACGACCATGCCGTTCACAGCGCCGAGGAAAGTGGGCTTCTTGGCCGGTCCCAGGTACATATCCCAGAGCACCCACGTGAGCAGTGCCGCCGCCGTGGCCATGTTGGTGTTGATGACGGCCGCGGCGGCGTCGGCACTGGCGAAGTAAGGGTCACCTCCGTTGAACCCGTTCCAACCCAGCCAGACGATCCCTGCTCCGATGGCCACCAGTGGCAAGTTGTGGGGCAAGGCTTTTTCCCTGTCCCTCTTCAAGCGGGGCCCGACCATAGCCGCAGCGACAAATCCGCTCACTCCGGCGGCCAGGTGGATCACATAGCCTCCTGAGAAGTCCCCGGCGCCCTGCTGCGCCCAGTAACCGCCGCCCCACAGCAGGAAGGCGTTCACGGTGTAGACGCACGACGTCCATAGAGGCACAAAAATTAGCCACACCTTGAACTTGATCCGGGACAGGACAGCCCCCAGGAACAGGAGCGGCGTGATGGCGGCAAATACGAACTGGAAATAGACCACGCTGGCTTGCGGCAGCCTGAACGGCGGCATACCGGGGTCTACCAGCGGGATACTGGCCTGGCTTTGAAGCCCGACGGCGCTAATGGAGGTACCCGGCTTTCCGATGAAGTTGTGGAAGAAGTTGCAGATACCACAACTGCTGGCCGTCCAGTTGGCGGGGTGGAACGCCGGGGTGCCAAAGCCCATCTGGTAGGCCCACAGAACCCAGACGATCAGTACGGCGGCGAAGCCGGCGAACGTCATCAGGATCGTGTTGACGACCCACTTCTTCAGGACCAATCCCCCAAAGAGCACGGCCAGGCCCGGGACGCTCATGAGAGCGACGAACGTGGCGGCTGTCAGCTGCCAGGCGTTGTCGCCGGTGTCCAGCCACGCCTGGTCCGATGAACTGATCGGCACCGGCGCGGCAGCCTGCAAGTGCACTAATAGATGCAAGAGCCCTCCTTGGTAGTGTCTCGCCTCGCGGCTAAACCTGCCGCAGGCTTCTCCAGACCGTAGAGGGCGCTTGTTTCCGGGTCGCGACTGTTACGTTTCGGTTTTGTTACGAGTGCCCACCGTTGGGAGCCCGCTGTCCAGCGTGTCCTCGATACTTCTACGGAGCGCGTCCGTTCGCTCACCCGAGGGTACCTTCGCCCCGCCGGCCTGAACGTAGAAGGTGTCGACCGCCGCGTTGCCAAGGGTCGCCACCCGGGCGGAGATGATGTCATGCCCCTGCCCCGAGATGGCCGCCGTCACCAGATGTAAGAGCCCTGGGGAATCAGGGGCGCGCACCTCGATGACAGTGGCGCTGGTGGCGGCCTCGTTGTCCACCAGTACCACAACGCCTGGGCTCGGCAAAGGCAAGACCCGCCTGGCCCTGCGTGGCGGCGGCCGGCGTGCCAGCATTTCGCCGACATGGATGCGCTGTTCGATGCCCGCTTTTAAGTCCGCCACCACTCGTTCCCAACGGGGGTCAGCGTGTTCCAAAAGGTCGAGGGCGAACACCTCCAACGCCATGCCGTTTTCGCTGTGGGCCCGGGCCTGGAGAACGCCGATGTTGTGCAACGCCAGGGTCCCGGCCACCGCGCTGAACAACCCAGGCCTGTCCGGGGCGATGACGACGAGTTCGCGTGCACTGGGGAGGATCTCCAAGCCGCCGGCCGCCATTATGCGACGGTGGTCTTCGGAAGGGAACGGCGGGCCGGGGGGGACGGGTCGGCCAGCCAGGACGGCGGCGGTCCGATCAGCCAACTGGTTGACAAGATCCGCTTTCCACGGGCTCCAGGCCGAACTCCCGGTCGCCTCCCCGTCAGCCGCCGTCAACACTCGCAGCAGCTCGAGGGTGGGCTCATCGCCGACCGCGTCTGCGACAGTCCTCCAGGTGACCGGGTCTTCGAGATCGCGCCGGGTGGCGATGTCGGGCAGCAAAAGGTGGTACCGCACCAGCTTCTCCAGGATCTGGCGGTCTTCTTTGGTCAAACCCATCCGCTCGGAGGCTCCTGCCGCTACCGCCGCGCCCGCTTCTGAGTGGTCGACGCCCGTGCCTTTCCCGATGTCGTGCAAGAGCGCGCCGAGGAGCAAAAGGTCCGGCCGGTGCACGTCCCGTACGTGGGCGGCCGCGTTGGCCACCGCCTCGAGAAGGTGCCGGTCGACACTCCAGCGGTGGTAAGGGTTGAACTGGGGCTGGTTGCGGACGTGACGCCACTCGGGCAAGTAGCGTTCCCAGATCCCGAGTTGGTCCAGCGTCTCGATGGCATGGATGGCGGGAGGGCCAACCGACAAGAGCTTGATGAAGGCCCGGAACACCTCATCTGGCCACGGCGCGCCCGGCGTTGGTGCCTCCTGGGCCAGGCGGGCCATCGCCGCCCTGGACAGTGGCACGCCGAGCTCGGCAGAGGCTGTGGCCGCCCGCAGAGCCAGCGTCGGATCCTCGGCCACCAAAGAGGCCAGCGGTACAGCCACTTCGTTGTCACGCAGGACCAATCCCGGCCCCAACGGCCGGTCGGCTGAACCACCTCGCCCCCGAGGGCCGGCCAGCCATGAGCGGGCTCTCCGCCATGCGTCCTCTGTGAGCCAGGACACCGTGCGCCCGGCGTGTGCCACCTGGCGGGCGAGATCCTCACGGCTCGCCAACCCGAGAGCTTCGGCCACCCGGTCCTGGTCCTCCAGTGTCAGACGGTCGCTCCTTCGTCCGTCCGGCCGCTGAAGCTCGATACGTACCGCATGCAGGAAGTCGCCGGCCGGGGCCAACCGTTCATCACCGACGACGGCTCCCACTACGGGAGTGACAGCCGCCATCAGCGAGAGGAGCTGAAGGTCCCGAGCTCCGCCGCGGCTCTCCTTCAGGTCTGGCTCGAGCAAGAACGCGACGTCGCCGTGGCTGTCCTGCGACCGCGCCCGAGCGTCAAGCACTGACGGTAGCCACTTGCCCACCCGCTTCTCCCAAAGGCTTTTAGCCAGTCCGACCAGGCGTGAGCCAAGTTCGAAGTCGCCGGCCAAAGGCCGGGCGTCAACGAGGCCCTGGGCCACCCTCAGGTCAGATTCAGCGGCCTCGCCCACCTGAGAAAGGGTGCGCACGCTGTGGTCGAGTTGCATCGGGTCATCCCAGATCGGGTACCACAAGCGGTCCGCCACCTGTGTGACGTCGGGGCGCCCGTTGTGGACAATGACCAGGTCTAAGTCACTACCAGGTACGAGGTCGCCACGCCCGAGGCTTCCCACGGCGACGAGGACGAGCCCCTTTTCTGGCCCGTTGGCCGTGGCCCGACCTCGCATGGGGCGTAGACCGCCGAGCGTCCGAGCCCTCCCTGCCTTAACCATGTCCTGACCTGTGCCGGCGATAGCCCGGTCGAACGCACGAGACAACCAGTCGTCCACCAGTATTTGCGCCGCTCGGCTCCAGTCGCGACCAAGTAAGTTGCCATCTGCGCACAGGCGTGCCCAGCTGACGCTTAGCTTCGCCACGCCCGCTGGCCTTTCTATGGGCCCGGGATTTGTCACAGCACGCACCGTACCCTCCGGCGGGCCGCCGAGGACGACGCGTTGCTATTGGGCCTTCCTTATGGGCAATCTCCCCAGAGACGCAATGTCAGGCCAGAGGCGCGGGCGATGGGACGGTCGACGGCGGCCCGTAACGATCCTTCCGTGCCAACCAGCACGACGCTCCGACGGGCGCGGGTGACTGCCGTGTACAGCAGTTCACGGGTGAGGACCCGCGAAGAGGCGCCGGGCAGCAGGACCACTATTTCGTCGAACTCAGACCCCTGCGCTCTGTGCACCGTCATCGCGAAAGCGGTCTCGACCGCTCCCAGCCTCGCGGGGCTCACCGTGATCACGCCGGCTCCCCGCCTGAAGGCGACCCTGAGGCTGCCCCCCATCTCATCGCCCTCTCCATGAGCGATCACCGCGCCGGTGTCCCCATTGAAAAGGCCGAGGCCGTAGTCGTTCTCGGTCACGATGACAGGTCGCCCCCTGTACCAGCCTCCCTCTGGTGGCGGGCCTTCCCCGAGGTCGGCCAACCATTGCTCGGCTCGGGCGTTCCAGGTGGCGGCGCCGGCCGGCCCGTCGCGATGTGCACAGAGGAGGCGCAGCCGTCCCAGGGCGTCAAGGGCGGTCGGGCCATCGCCGGCGGCCGCGGCCTCGACCAGGGGCCGATGTGCCTTGAGGAGGGCAAACCGGACGGGTTCGAGACTGGCTGGTGAGGCCGCGGCTACGTCGACGTCCAGCCAACGGACGCTACTGGCGCTAGTGCCGTCGCGAGGGGCCGACAGTATGGCCACCGCGGCATCGGCGTCCCCGCTGCGCACGGCCTGCGCCAGTTCCGCCAGGGGGCCGCGGAAGCGGTAGTTCGCCTGCAACACGGTTATACAGTCACCCATGCGGCTTCCAGCCCCGGGACCGGGCTCTACTGCTCTGGCTGCCACCGCGCTGGCCTGTTACCCCGCCGGCCTCCATCCCGCCGGCCCCCACCGCGCCGGCCGTAGCCCTGGTGTTGCCGAAGCCCCCGGCAAAGGCGGCCGGCCCCACGATGTCGCCCAGGACGGCGCCGGCTTCGACCGAGGCCAGTTGCTCCTGGTCACCGATAAGGACAAGGCGGGCGTCCGGGCGCACGGACTCTAACAGCCGGGCCATAAGGGGAAGGGACATCATGGACGTCTCGTCCACCACCACCACCTCATAGGGAAGGTGGTTGTGGCGGTCGTGGCGAAAGCGCGTTTCCGTGCCGGCGCGGCGGCCCAGCAGGCGGTGCACGGTCGAGGCGTCGAGCGACAACAGCCAGGCTCGGAGCTCATCGTCTACGTCCAGCCGCCGGGCGGCGTCGTGGACGGCCTCGGCCATTCGGGCGGCCGCCTTACCGGTAGGGGCCGTCAATGCGACGGTGGGAAATGCTCGCGAAGCGTGCGCGGCCTGCTCCGCCAGCAGTGCCAACACCCGGGCGACAGTCGTCGTCTTGCCCGTACCCGGCCCGCCGGCAATTACGGCCAGGAGCTGGTGCAGGACGATGTCTGCCGCTCGGCTTTGCAGGCCGGACGCGTCGTCCGGGTATAGACGGGCCAACCCCTCCGTGAGGACGGCGTCGTCTACTTTTAGGGGCGGTGCACTAGAACGGGCCATTAGCCGCACGGCCACGTCCTGCTCGTCTTGCCAGTAGCGGTCGAGGTACAGGGAAGTGCCGGCCAACCTGAGGGGGCGGTCGTCCCGCCCGTCGTCGCCCGGTGTCACGAGGGGGCTGGAGCTAACCCGGTCGAGCCACATCTCCACCGGCGGCCACGGCAGGCCGGCCAAGTCGGCCTCTTCTTCGAAGCTGGCCACGGCGGTCTTGCGTATGGTCGCCAAATCGACCAGCACGTGCCCGACACGCGGCGCCCGGACGGCCAGTGCGACCGCCAGCGCCACCAGCTCGTCGTCGTCGCCTCCCAGGCGGGCCAGCGCCCTCGCTACGTGGACGTCCGCGGCGACCAGGACCCCGGCCCGGTTGAACTGCCCGAGGCGACTGCCGGCGTCCAGCCCGAGCACCAGTTCGGCGTCAAACCCGTCGTCCGTCATTGCCGGCCAGACACGCTGCCGTCCCCCGCGACGCGTACCGCCTCGAACCCGGTCACCCTCGACCCTCTAACCTCGCACCTTCGGCCAGCCTCCAGATCGCTGGGGACGGTTTCTGACGGTTTTTGCACACAAATCGTCCCAAGCGGAGGGTGTTCAACTATCCGCCACCCCGGCTCGCCGCCGATCATCCGACAGCTCCCGCTTCGGGCTGGCCAGCCAGAAGATCCGACAGCCCGGTCACGAGCGCGGAAGGAGGGTTCCAGGCGAAAATGCCGTACCGGCCAGGCTTTTCCGTAACCGGGCCAGGGCAAGCCATGCCCCGCAAGAACAAGTAGAAAGCACCGCCCAGATTGACCGCCGGGTCGTACCCCGGTACCCGCCAGCGCAGGTAGCGGTGCAGCGCGACGAGGTAGAGCATCGCCTGGAGCGGGTAATGGGCTCGGCGCATTTCGGCCTCGATGGCGAGGGCGCGGTAGTGCCAGGTGGTCAGCTCTTCGCCAGGACGGCCAAGCCAGTTGGTCTTGTAGTCAGCAACGAAGAACCTGTCCGGGCCGCCTGCCGTACGGAGCCTGAAAACGAGGTCAAGGCTGCCCGTCAAGTACCCCCGCAGGTTGGCGGCGAGATTTGGCCTGCTCAGGTCCGTGACGTAGGCGGCGAGGGGCGCCCCCGGCCGCACGTGCCGGGAAAACAATTTCGCCAAGTCTGTGACCAGCACGTCGCCGACGGGGTCGTCCCCGCCGGCCAGTGGAAGCTCGAAGGCCAACTCGTCGAGGCGGTCCGCGGTGGTCAGGTCGCGCAGCCGGAACTCGCCCGCCAGCCCGCCCAGAGGCATCGAGATCGCAGCCTCCAGGCCTATGGCCAGCTGGGCTGGATCTCCGGTGGTCCCCTCCGGGTAACCCGTTTGCTCGGCGTTGATCGCCTCTAGAAGTAGCGAACGCAGGTCAGGGGCGGTGAAGTCGACCTTTTCGAGCACCCGGTGCACAAAGGTGCCGAAGGTGGCTCCGGCCGGCAACTCCGAAAGGAGCGAGGTCGCCCCTCTCTGCACCTCCTCGTCACCAGGGCTGGCCTCGGCGCCGCTGGCGCTTGTTTCATCTCGTCCCGGGGCCGCCGGGCCGGCGGGCTCGTCGCTCGTCCCGGTCTCTTCAGGTTCGCTCCCGACCAGCTCGGGACCACTGACCGAGCCATGCGCCTCGGCCGTGATGCTCGTATAGGAACTGCGCCGCCATCCGAGGTCGAGGTTACGGCCGAACCATGCGGTGCGCAGGCCAAGCTCCGGCTCGTCCGTCGCGGGCTGGTCCGTCAACCCCAGCCGTGAGCCGGTGCAGCGCTCGATGCTTATGAGGTTGGGCACCTCTGCCGCCCTTTGCTGCAGTTCGGCTGCGACCCTGGCGTCTTTGGCTTCGCTCGCTTTCAGCTCAGTCTTCACGTCGCCGCTCTGGCTCTTGGCCAGCAAGAGGCGGCCGAGCGCTGAGAACTGGCAGCCGTTTGCACCTGCCCACCAGATGACGGCCTGGTGCTTGGCCCGGGTGAGGGCGACGTACAGGTGACGCAGATCCTCACCCCGGTCCTCTGCCTGGCTGGTCGAATAATGCCGCTCGTACACGGGGTCGCCGGTTTGCCCGCCGACGTCGAGTTTGCGCCGGTCACTGTCGTCCGGGTCGTGAAAAACGACCGGCCCGCCTCTGTTAACGCGGACGGCGGAGTCCCACAGGAACGGGCAGTAAACAACAGGGAACTCCAGGCCCTTGGCCCGGTGGACGGTAAGGATCTCCACGGCATCGGAGTCAGAGTCGAGCCGGCGGGTGTACTGTTCCGCGTCGGCCACCTCCGAGCCGGCCTCGCTCATACGGCGGGCCAGCCAGGCCCGCAAGGCGGCCAGGCCAAGCTGGGCTTCGGTGGCCTGAGCGTAGAGGAGCTCGGCCACATGGCCAAGGTCCGTTAGTACCCGTTCTCCGTCGAGCTGGCTGAGCAGTCGGGCCGGTAACCGCTCACTGACGCGGATGTGGTCGAAGAGGGTGGCCACCCCGCTTCGTCGAAGCAGCGCCGCCCATTGATGAAGACGCGCATGGAGAGTCTCCCAGGTCTGCTCGTTGGCCTCGGCCAGCTCTCGCGCGCTCATGCCAATAAAAGGTGTCAACGCAGCAGCAACGGCCAGGGACCGCTTCGTGGGTTGTTCCAGGGCCTCGAGCAACCTGAGCCAGTCCCGGGCCGCCGGGGTCGACAGGACGCTCAGTGCACCAGCTACGACCACCGGTACCCCTGCCGCCCGTAGCGAAGCCTGGACGACGGCGGCCTGCCGGTTAGTGCGCACGAGCACTCCGATGTCGCCCGGGCCGACAGCGCGTGCGGGCTCCTCCGGCTCACCATCCTCACGCCATTTCACGAGCGTTGCCGACGAGCGGAGCAGGTCCCTGACATCGGCCGCCAAGTCCTGAGCCACGAACTTCACCGCCGCGTCCTTTTGCAACAGCCCTGTCCGGGTGCGAACGAGCCCAGGGTCGCCCTTCTGCACCAGGCGGAACCTAAGGGGCGCGCTCACTGGGGCCCCAGATAGGCCGGGCAGTTGGTGGGCCGGGGTGGCGTAGGCCCGGCGGTACACGATCTCGGGATGACCCAGGTGGAGCGGGCTCAAGAGAGCGTCATAGGCCTGGAGCAGTCCGGCGTCTGATCGCCAGTTTTGGCCCAATGTGAACCGCTGCTCCGGCTCAGCCGCCCTGGCCGCGTCAAGGTAGGCGTAGACGTCTGCACCACGGAACGAGTAGACGGCCTGCTTCGGGTCACCGATCAAGACCAACCGCGTGTGCCCGTCACCAAAGGCCTGTCGCACAATGTCCCACTGGAGCGGGTCGGTGTCCTGGAACTCGTCCACTAGCACGACCCGGTACCGTTCGCGGAGCCGTTGGCAGGCGATTGGCCCCCGTTCGCCGTCTTTGAGAGCGTCCGCCAGGCGGACCAGGAGGTCGTCGTAAGTGAGGAGGTTGGCGTCGAGCAAGCGGCTCCGGACTTCCGTACGAGCGGCGGCGCCCAGACGACGTCGGAGCCCGCTAGGCGAAGTGTCGCGTGGGTCCGCGCTCGGCTCGAGT
The DNA here is from genome assembly GCA_963749305.1 of uncultured Acidimicrobiaceae bacterium. Taxonomy (GTDB): domain Bacteria; phylum Actinomycetota; class Acidimicrobiia; order Acidimicrobiales; family Palsa-688; genus Fen-671. The sequence continues at coordinate 187,472 of CAVVMN010000001.1, read as the reverse complement.
GGCGCGTCGGGGTCCGGACGGCGGCCAGCACCGATTCGAGCGCCTGCCGCCGACGGAACGGTGCTGACCCGGAGCGGAGAACGTGGCGCACGAACAAGTCATCGACCACTTCTTCCACCAGGTCAGTCGGGTCCTCTAGAAGAGTGGCTCCCGATGCCACTTCTCCCCATACCCCTAAGGCGGCCAGGACCATGTGGCAGAAGCCGTGAGTGGTCGTGATTGTGGCGGAGTCGAAACTGGCGAGTGCATCGGCCAGCCGGCGCCTGCGCAGCGCCACGACTTCTTGGCTGCCCGCGGCCAGCAGGCCAAGCACCAGGTCGTCGCCAGGCGGCTCCTCGCCGGCGTCGAGGACACGGCTCAGGCCTCGTTCGGCCGTTACCAGTCGTTCTCGTACCCTGTCGCGCAGTTCGCCCGTCGCCATGCGAGTGAAGGTCACGGCCAGGATCTCAGACAGATGTACCGCGCCCTCGGCCACCAGCCGCGCCACCAGTGCGGCGATGGTGAAGGTCTTGCCGGTGCCGGCGCTGGCTTCGAGGATGGTCACGCCTGGTCCCGGCAACGAGCCGCAAATGTCGAAATGGCGCGGTTCCGGAGGCACTTGGTCAATGCTCCCTGGTGCGCTCGTGGCCCAGCACCGGGCCCCAGAGCCTCATGGCCAGACGGCCAAAGCGGCTGGAGTCGGTTGTCGACCACCCCCGCCCCGTTTCGTCGTCCGCCGGTGGGCATTGAAGCAATTGTTCAAAGGGGATGGCCGCTCCGAGGACGGCGAGGTGTTCGGGTTCGGCGTCTTCGCCCGGGAAGTCATCGAACGACGAGGCCCACGCCGAACGGGCCGGTTCGTAGGGGTTCTCGTCTTGCTTACGGGCCGTAGCCCAGGCGGCCGACGTGGCACAGTACATCGGTAGGGGCTCTCGCATCCCCCGCCGGTAGAGGTCGGCCAAGATCTCGAGCAACCTCATAGCTCCCGCCCGTAGCGTCTCGCTGTCTTCCGCCAGCGGGGTCAGCGTGCACACGCTGAGGCGCGGCCGCCCCAGCGAGCTCCCGCCCGCCTGGCCGATGGTGACTGCGGAGGGGGCCATCTCGGGGAAGGCGGCGCTCAAAGCCAGGAACATCGCCCAGGCTCTCAACCGGTGCTTGGGCCCCAGCTTGGAGTACGTGCAGCGCAGGACCGTGTTGCCCCGCACTCCGGGCACCGTGCCCACCAGTGAGCCCCCGCCCGGTAGCTCGATGTCGACTTCGACCGGGGCCGGGTCAGTGTGGCCGCAGGGCAGGGTCTCTACCTCGGCTACCAGCGCTTCGACCACAACCTTCACGTCTGCCAGTGCCGTGTCGCCGAGTGGGCCAGGGGGTAGGAGGCCCCGACCTCGTTCGGCCATCAGAACCCTGTCCAGGTCGGCGCCCCCAAGTCGAGCCTCGAGCAGACGGTCGCCGAGCGCCCAGCGTTCGAGCGGGCCCATCTCCACCACCAGGGCGTCGCTCGGTTGGTCGGGGATGTCGCCGGCGTAATAGCCCAGGCGCTCTCGCAAAAAGGCCCTGACCGGATGCTCCAGAAAACGGACAAGAGAGCTCAACTGGATAGTCGCGCTCGCTGCCGGCGGGAGCCTTTCCGGCAGGAAGCTCTCCCGTGGTCCCCGCGCCCCGCTCATTGCCCTGGCCCCCTCGAGGTAAGCCTCGTCGAACCGCCAGGCATCGCGCTCGTGGAGGTTGCCGGGAGCGAAGTTGGCCGGGTTGAAGGGTTGCAGCGGATGCCTCACGACCGCCACGTCTCGTGCCGCCCGGCCGGTGTCAGGTAGGCGCACTGTCTTGTCCACCACGTCCAGGAGCTCGGCGACCGGGACGGCCGGGGGGCGCCGCTGGTTGAGGTGCTGGTCTCGGCCCTCGAACGTGATGACCAGGTGTTCGGTGGCCGCAAGAAGAGCATCCAGGAGGAGCTGGCGGTCCTCACTCGGGACATCCCTGTCACCCACGTGGGGGTCTGCCAGCAACAGGTCGTCGCCGTCCTGGTCTCCAGGCCGGGGGAACAGGCCGTCGTCCAGCCCGAGCAAGCAGACCACGCGATGGGGCACGGACCGCATGGGCACCAAGGTGCAGATCGTCATGTCCCCCGTGCGGAAGTTGGCTCTGGTGGGGCGGCCCCGCAACCGGTCAGCCAGGAGCGCCCGGGCCTCCGACAGGTCCAGCTCGACGGCCCCGTCGCCCGCTACGCCGCCGGCGTCCTGCTCTTCCCACGACGGTGCGCCCGCTATGTCTTCGAGGGCGCGCCGAAGCTCTTCCTCCTGCCATGTACCCGTGGGCGCCGGAACGGAAAGCCTGGCTGTGCCCTCGACCAGCGCCCTGGCCCAGCATTGCGCTGTCTGGGCCCGGCCAGGGCGTCCAGCGTCACCTCCAACCGGCTGACCAGTTCGGCTAGCCGGCCGGCCAGGTCGATGTCATCACTCGAGAGGTCGCCGAAGGGGAGCGTGCCCCCGAATAGCCGCTCGTCCTCCGCCATCGCCACACCCAGCAGGAGGCGGTCGATACCGGCCCGCCATGTCCCCGTGTCGACGCGGCCCAGCTTCCAGGTTTGCCTGTGCGTCGCGTCCAGGCCCCAGCGAACACCGGTGCCTGCCAGCCAATGCTCGACCCGGGAAAGGGCCTCCTGGCTCGTGTCGAGACCGAACCGCCTCGCCACTGGTTCGCGAGACGCAAAATCGAGGACCTCGGACGCGGTGACCCGGCTTCCAGCGAGCTCTAGCAAATGGGCGGCCACGGCCAGCAACGGGTTGGTCTGACGCAATGACCGGTCGGCCAATCGCGTCCGCAGCTCGGGCGTGCCGGCCAGGTTGGCGGCTCCGAAGGTGGCGTTGACCAGTGGAGCAAAGAGCTCGATATCGGGGCACATCACTATGACGTCCCGGGGCTCTAGCGTCGGGTCGTCGGCTAGCAGGTGGAGCACGGCCTCGCGGACGACTTCCACCTGGCGGGCGCGGCCGTGGCACGAATGCATCCGCAGGCTGTCGTCGTCCTCCTCCAGCAGCGGCCGGGGGTCCTCGGTGTCGGCGGGGCCCTGGGCCCCGGGGGCGACCGGTCCGCACGAATGTCAGCCTGGATACGACCGAGCAGGGTCGCTCTCGGCCGGGCATCGACCGGGAGGTGGCTGCCGCCGGTGACCCCGTGCGAGGCCAAAACAAGCTGCATCTCGCGGGCGTCGCGGCCCCAGGAGCGCAGCAATGGGTTATTGGGTAGACGGGACGTAGGGTCGTCTTGCCTGAGCATGCCGGCCGTCGGGTGGGGCACTTTCGAGGCCACTTCTTGCCAAAGGGCCTCCGAGGGATGGAGCAAGAAGAGATGGACGTCTCTGTGGGTGGCGACTGCTTTCAATACGTTGAGGTGGCTGGAAGGCAGGCGGGTGAGGCCGAAAAGCGAGATGCGCGACGGCAAGTCGAGGAGATCTGGCTCCGCTTCGATGCGCGATGGTGCCGCGTCGAAGCGCTCCGCCGGGCTGGGGACGCCGAGACGACGGCGTAGCAGCCGCCAAAGCTCGGCTTGCCAGGCCATGTCGTCCGGGCGGGCGGAACGAAGGTCAGCCTCGCGGCCCCGTTCCCAGGCCAGGAGCATGGCCGGCCGGTGGACGGCGTACTGGTCGAACAAGTCGGCCAGGTGCCGCGTCGCCGTGAAGCGACGAGGCTTTCCGTCTGGCTCGGCCGGCGAGGAGGCCCGGAGGTGAGCGGCCAGCGGGCGCATGAGGGGGTCGTCAATGTGGTCGTCGACAAGTTGCAACAGGGGCCAGACCGAGCGCTCGGGCGACCAGGGATCGGGGTGGGTGCCGGGCCTGCCGGCACCATAACCACCGGCACCATGCGTTCGGCGCCGAGCCCGCCGACGGCCGTCATGGTGGCGGCGATCAATGTCCCGGGGAAGGGAAAGTCAATATTGGCCGAGACGCCGTCGCTTTCGCCGGTCCGGGCGCCCAACCGGTGGGATAGGCGCTGGGTCAACCAGCGCTCGACACCACGGGTGGGGACAGCCACGACCTCGCGCCCCATGGGGTCGGGCAGCGGCTCGAGGAGTATGTCCCCCAAAGCGCTTACGAGGTGGTCGGCTCGCGATGACCTGTGCAAGTACAGCACTTGCCTCAGGTTACGAGCCTCTGGTGACGACTACCGGGCCGCCTCCGCCTCCCGCCGCCCACGCCGGCTGCGCCGGCTGCGTCCGCCTAGCCATACCTCATTCTGGAGAATTGAGGTACGCCTCCGTCAGCAAGCCCAGCAGGTCGCTGTCCAGATCCTCCGGCCCGGCCACATTGGCCACGTGGTAATAGTGGCCGTTGTAATTGACCACCTTCCGCTTGATCAGCTTGTGCCTCGTGGGCCGGGGTAGAGAGAACGAAAGGGCCACCCATTTCGTCGTAGGCCGCAGTTCCGCAAAAGTGCGGGCACGCTTCAAGAAAATGCCGACGGACACCGGTTCTACGTGCACCGGGCCGACCTGGCGCATATGTTCCATGACCGCCTCGAAAACTGGGCGTTCGTTAGCTGGCCCGGTCGAGAAATACTCCTCGAGCGACATGGCGCGGGTACATTCGTGGGACTGCCCCCGTCGCCCAAACTGGCGCCGGCATTTCGGGCACGTCCACGCCGGCACGGTCTCCTCCCTACCCGCTATTCAGTGCCGGTGAGCCCATTCCAGGAAACTGGGCCGGAACGGGTGCTCGTACCCAGGTGCCATCGTGATGCCGTCGAGAGCTCGACGCTCGAGCCAGGCCGCGTATGCCTCACGCCGGCGGCGGGCGGCCATTTCCGCCACGATCTGCTCGCCCACGACGGCCAGGTCTCCCGCTTGCGCCGGCTGGATGGACTCGACCACCAGGACGTGCCAACCGAACGGGCTGCGTACAGGGCCGACCATTTGCTCAATGGCGGCGTCGAAGACGAGGTCCTCGATCGGTCCGGCCAGCTCACCTCGCTTGAGCCAGCCAAGGTCGCCGCCCGCTCGCTGCGAACCGGCGTCGATGGAGAACTGTTGCGCCAATGCGCTCAGCGCCTGCCCGGAGTGCGCTTTCTCAGCTACGGAACTGGCTTTTTCCTTCGTCTCGCAGAGCACATGACGCACGCGACGGCGCTCAGGCTGATCGTAGCGTTGGCGGTTGCGTTCGAAAAAAGCCTGAACTTCGGCGTCCGACGGGGCCCCATTGCCCACCAGTTCGTCTGCCACGGCCGCTGGCAGTTCGCTCTCGGTGGCTAGCCCCCGTCGGCCGGCTTCCTGACTGGTCAGCATGGCGGTCATGACCGCTCGAGCCGCCCACCTGGACGCGGCCGCCGGGTCATCGCCCACGGTGGCGGGAGGGGCGTGATGTTCGAGGAAAGCAGCCAGCATCTCCTTGGTCACGGGTTCGCCGAAAACCCATCCGACGGTCTCGCCCACCTGCACCACCGTCATCGGCGGATCTCGAAGGGCACTGCCGGGAGAATACCAGAGCCGGCCAAAGTACATGACTTTTACCAGCAGCCACGAAGAAAGGGGACCGGCGTCGGCCGGGACCGTGATGGCGAACGGCACCTGGGCCTGCCCGCCCGGGGGCACGGCAAAACCCTGCGTCCACGGTTCTGCGTACGGCCAGGTTTCGAACGGGGAGACCAATTGGGCCTCTCCACGAAGCTCGCTCGAAGTACGGTTGCCCAGGACCAGGTCAAGCTGGCCGAAAGAGCCGGGGGCCAGCACCAAACCATCCTTGGACAGTTTGGCCTCGAGTTCGCCGCCGATTTGTGTGGAGGGATGGTCGAACGCCGGCGTCAGATCGCCCCCGTCTCCGGCCGCCCTATAGGCCCGAGGGTGTCAACGGGCAAAAGGTCAACTGTGGCCACATCTTCTTGGACCTGGCCGGCGGCGTCCGTGACACGCGCGGCCACGAAGAACCGGCCCGGTTTAGCATCGGCCGGAGGTGAGAGCCGGAATGCCAGCGAGGTGTAGGCACCGGGCGCCAGGTTGAACAGCCTTGAAGGCGGGTCAGCTTCCCAACCGCGAGGGGCTACGATCTCCAGGTTCCCGGCCTGTTTTTCCTCGACTGCGCCTGAGGATACCGTCGCCACCAACGAAGCGGCACCGCCCTCCCGGCGCATGCGGACCGACGTAGGCCCGAGGTGCGCGGCCAGGAGCTGGTTGCCCATCGGGGCCGGGCCCTTGTTGTGCAACCAGTACCGGCTAAACGTGGGTTGCGCCAACTCCTTCGCTGGCGCCGTCCTTGCCTCCCCGGGAGACGCTGCTGCCCCTCCGTCGGCGCGGCGGAGCAGAAGGCGTACAGTCCGGGTCTGCGCCGGCTCGAAGGCAAGGGTGAGCCTGCCCTCAGCGCAGTCGAGCGGCTCGGCCGCTTCCTCGAGCAGGTTGGCGGCCCAGGCTGACTCGATGGTCCAGGAAAGACCGGCGGAAAGCGTGGCGGACGCGGCCCGGCCGGCGCTTTCGTACAAGCGGGCGGTGAGCTCGACAGTACTTTCGCCGGAGCCGCCCTCGTTCCCGTCTGCGCCGAACTCGTCTTCCTCGGCCTCGCCCGTCTCTCCCTTTGCCAACGGGTTGCCCACTCGCTTCAGCACGCTCAGGACCACTTGCCGGTCGGGGCCGTCCACCTCCAAGAAAGCACCCGTGGCCGGCAGGTCGCCAGGGTGGGGTTCTTCGACTCTGGCGACCATGGGCGTGTTGAAACTGTGTGCCTCCCAGGCGCAGGCGCTTTCCCTCCAGTCTCCCCTCCCCGCCACCAGCGTGTGCTCGTAATGGTGGTCCCAGTGCTCGAGCTCGAAGTTCGAGCCGTCCGGGGCCGTTCTCCGAGGTGGGTCGATCCAGACCCCTGAGGGCCAGCCGGTGCAAGAGCGCAGCAGAGATACATAAATGGCGCCCTGAGTGTCAACGAGGAACCCAGGGGTGCCCCGGTTCAAAATGGCAACGGTGGAACCGGCTGCGCCATCTCGCTCCGCGTCCCCGCTGCCGGCCGTGAGCGACGGCGGTTGAGTGACGACCAGGCGCCCCTCCTGCACTTCGCTGGTCAGGGCAGTGACCTCAGCTTGCAGAGCGGCCGTGTTGGACGCGGCCACTATCAGGACGGGCAAGTCGCGCGGACCTCGTACGTCGGCGTTTGGCGCCCAGACCTCGTCGAACGGCCGGGCCGCAGGTACCCACAGCCGGGCCGTACCCCGCTCGGCCAACTGCCGCTCCAGGTCAGTGCGGAAGGCTGGCCCCGCGCTCTCGAGCACCGAGGCGGTGAGCTCGTTTTCCTCTGGGCGGCCGAGGCTTATGCGGACATCAGGAAGGTTGGAGTCACCGAGCAGCCCTCCGTACCGGTTGGACCTGGCTTCGGTGCACGAAGCGGTAACGCCCTTTCCCGCTAACGCAATCAACAAGGCGCGTAAACCCGGTTGCAGTTCTCCGGCGGCCTCCGACGGCATAACGACCTCGGCCACACCTAGAGCCCTGGACCCGAAGGCACTACCGTTTTCCACCAAACTCACGGCTAACGTGCTTCCCAACCCGACCCAGCCTTGTGCCGGGGTATCGAGCGTCCAGGGCGCCGTGGCCGCATCGGCGTCGACGAAGCCGAAGTTGCGGGCCACGACGGCGTTGCCGACTTCAGCCAGCGGAGTACCGCCACTGACAGCAGCAGGGAAGCGTAGCCGGACCAGTCGGTCAACACCGGAGAAGCCGCGCAGGTACGTTTTCAGGTCCACGCGGTCAGAGCCGTAAAATAGCGTCACCACCTGGGTATAGGCCATGACGTCCATTTCTCCGTCAATTACGAGACGCTCTCCCAGGGGGGATTTCTGTGCCTGTACGTGTGCGGCCCGAGCCGAGGACCGGACCGGTGGGCCGGCTGGCAAAAGGTGCCACGGTCCCTCAGTCATTTCTGGGTGCTGCGGGTACTCGGGGTACACGAGCAGCTCGTTCCCGACCTCTCCGGCCTGTACCACGGCCTGCCCGGTCCGGCGGTCGGTCACCCTGCTGAGACAGCCTCCGCGGGCAGGGTCGGCTTCGACGAGGAAGCGTTCGTTCGCAACGGACAATCCTTCCGCGGGCACCCAGTTTGCCGCCGCCTGGCCGCTGCGTTCGATGTCATAGGACCGGTAACCCAAGCCCGGCACCTCCGACGCCATGAACTGCACTCTTACCTCTGCCACTGTCCCGTCGGCGTGGTAGGCGGTCGCACTCGTGAGGGCCGGCACCTCATCCCCCGCGCCGTCGCGCACCACGACGCTGCGAGCGCCGCGGTCGGGGACGGAGACGATGGTCTCGACCAGTTCGCTGCGCTGGTAACCAAGTGAGTTGAAAACCACCAGCTTTTGGCCGCCGTTCCCGGTGGCGATGCGAGAACAGATGATTTTCAGGGCCGAATCGCGGGCGTCAGCGGCCAGCTCGTAGGCCTCCCGCCAACCGCCGAGCAGGTCCAGGTAGACCTGGTCTGACTCCGAACCTGTTATCCCATCATGGTGCGAGTTGAAAACTAGCTGGCGCCACGCCTTGTCTACCGTCCGCTCGGGATAATGGTGGCCGAGTGCGAGGGCAAAAGCGGCTAATTTCTCGGCCTCCACGAGGGCGGCCTCAGCCTGGCGGTTGGCCTGTTTGGTGTCGATGAACGAGACGTCTTTACCCGTATAGATCGGCCCCATTTCCCGTGTTTGCGGCGATGGCGTCCGGCCCGACTCCTCCAATTCGGCCCGGACCGCAGCAAAGAACTCCTTCGGCAAACCAGGGACAAAGCGAGGCCATACGTAGCGCTCCGACCACTCCCTGGCCAGTTGCGTCACCCATTTGTTGGGAGGCGTGTAGTCCGTGCCCACTGGCAGCAGCGTCGCTTTGGTGGCCGAGACGGCGGCGAGGTCACAAAAAAGGCTGTAGGCGCGTTCGATGGCTTCTTCGAGGGTGGTGGCCAGGTCGAGCTGCCAGCCGGCCGAATAATGGTCGGGCATGTAGCTGGTTAATAGCCCCTGGCCGTCGGGGCTCAGCCATTCGAACTCGCTCGGGAACTGCATCCACGTCGTCGACCCCGTGTGGTGCTTGGGGCCCCATTGGTGGAACGGCCCCCGGGCCCACGAGCTCGAGGTGACGCCGCAGCTGGCCATGATGCTTGGAAAGGAAGGGTCGTGGGCAAAAACGTCGAGTTGCCACGCGCTTTCGGGCGATGCCCCAAAGATCTCCCGCTGGAAGCCAACACCATAAACAGCACAGCGCACTGCCGTCTCGAACGTCGTCAGGTTGCTGTTGGGCTCGTTATAGGTGCCCCCGACGATTTCCAGCCGGCCCTCGGCTATCAGCCGGCGCAGCTCTTCTCGCCGGTCCGGGTAGAGGTCCCAGAACGGCTTCAAGTAGTCGACTTCGGCCAACACGAACTTGTAGTCGGGGTCCAACCTGGCCCGCTCGAGATGGGCCTCGACGAGCACCAGACCCGTGTGCTGGAACGTGTCCCGTCTGTCCTGCGCCCATACGAGGTCGTCCCATCCTGAGGTGTACGCCGCTTGCGTGTTCCACCACACGGGGTCGTAGTGGAAATGCGAGACCATGTACATGGTCCAGCCGGGCTGGCGCCGTTCGAGATCGGCCCCGTGGCGCGCTTCACCCTGACGCCCGCGGGCCACGGCCTCGATCGGTATGGTGTCAGCTCTCCCGGTGCCCTCGGGAGCTATGACGGCCACCTCGGCCCGCTGGGTGGCGCCGGCGGCCAGGCGGCCCTGCCAGCGCACAGGGCACGCCACCCGCGCCCCCTCTACCCACACCTCGACGTCGTCGTCCTCCGTGCTCTCGAGGTCCAACCACAGGACCTGAGCGAGGCCGCTGGACGACTCCACGAAGCAGTATGTAGAAATGACAGCTTTTACCGAGAGCATGGCGCTCCAGTCAGGGCAGGAGGGTTCAGGTGATGAAAGTCCACAACCTCCATGTCTAATGGAGGCCAGCTCATTTGGGCCAAAGGCCCACCTTCCAGTGCTGGCCAAGCTGCACCGCCGCACAGGCGGGTACTGAGACCGGGTGGTCAAGACCCGGCTGCCCCCAAGCCGACGGCTCGAGCCCGGGCGGGCCCAAGACCCGTCGCGCCCCGAGATCCGGACGGCAGACTGCCACCGGCAGGCAAAATGGTCGGCATGTATGAGCTGATTACTGAACTGCTCCAGGCCAAGGCGGCCGTCCTGTCGGACGTCGACCTGGGGTCGGGCCGCCTGAGCGCCTGCTGGTGCGGAGCAACCTGACGGGGACGATGCAGCTGTACGAGTTCGAAGAGGGCTCAGGGTTGTGCCAGGTTACAGAACTGCCAGAACCGGTCGCCACGGCGAATTACGTCCCGGGCGGGCGTCAGGCCGTCATCGCCGTCGACTCGGGCGGCAACGAGCGCCATCAGCTCTATCTGCTGGACCTCGGCCCTGGCAACGAGCGTGGCGCCAGTCGCCCGGCTGGTCCTGGAGACCTGAAGCCATTGACTGACCAACCAAAATACGGCCATCAGTTTGCCGGTATATCCCCCGATGGCCGGCTCCTGGCCTACGTGTCCAACAAGGCCAACGGGGTCGACTTCGACCTGTGGGTGTGCGACCTGGGTTCGGGCGATCACAAATGCGTGTTCGCCAGCGGCGGCTGGTGCCGGCCGGCGTCCGGCTTTTCTCCTGACGGGCGCTTCGTCTCGGTGAACCGCCCTGGCCCCCGCCCGCTCGACGATGACCTGCTGCTCGTCGAACCGGCCACCGGTGAGGTCACCAACCCGCTGCCTCACCCGGACGAGGCCGCCCAAGTGGGCCCCCGGCATGGGTCGACGCTACGACGTTCTACGCATCGTCCAACGTAGGCCGCGATTTCGCCGCCATCGTCCAGTACAAGCTAGGCACCGGGGTTAGCCTCACCCTGCCCGGGACTGGCGCAGGCCACGACGCTCAGGTGCTCTCGAGCCACGACGGCACCGCGCTCGTGGTTATAACGAACCAGGAGGGCGCCAGCCAGGTGCGGATCTTCGGCCCATATGACTGGAGCGTCGGCGCTGGAGTCTCTTTCCCAGAGCCGGGAGTCGTTACTGATTACTTCATCCCGGGGCCGGTCCTTTCGGAAGACGGGAACCGCCTTTTCTTTACGTTGTCCACGCCCCGGGCCCTGAGAGCGTCTGGGTCTACGAACGGCACACGGGCCAGGCGCGACCCCTTACATCCGTTCCAGGTGAGGTGGCCCCCGAACGCCTGGTCACCCCCGAGCACGCCGTAATCGAGAGTTTCGACGGTGAACAGGTCCCGCTTTTTGTTTTCCGGCCATCCGAACCCCACGGAGACGGCCGCGTAGTCGTCAAGATCCACGGTGGGCCCGAGTCGCAGGCCCAGCTGTTGTTCGACCCTGTCGTCCAGGGCCTGGTGGCCGCCGGTTACACGGTTATCGTGCCGAACGTGCGCGGTTCGACGGGGTACGGGAAGCGCTACGCCGCCCTTGACGACACCACTCGCCGCCTCGATTCGGTCCGGGACCTGGCTGCCGTCCACGCCTGGATAGCCAAGTCGGGGCTGGGGGCGGACAGGGCTGCTCTGTGGGGGGGCTCGTACGGCGGGTACATGGTGCTGGCGGGATTGGCGTTCCAACCGGACCTGTGGGCCGCCGGCGTTGATGTGGTCGGCGTCTCCGACCTCGTGACATTCCTGGAGAACACCTCGGACTACCGGCGGGCGCACCGGGAGCGCGAGTACGGCTCCCTCGAGCACGACCGCGACTTCCTCGAGGCCGCCTCGCCTTTGCGGCACGCCGGCAACATCCGGGCACCCCTGTTTGTCATACATGGCCGCAACGACCCGCGCGTCCCCGTAAGTGAGACCGAGCAGCTAGCGGCCAAGCTCCGCGAGCACAACGTGCGCTACGAACTACTCATATACGAGGACGAGGGTCACGGCCTCGTCCGCCTCAGCAACAAGCTCGATGCATACCCGCGAGCCGTTGCCTTCCTTGACGAGGTGCTGGCTTCGTAACTTAATGGAGCCTTGACCTCAAGCAAACTTCATGTTTTATGGTAAGGCCATGGACAGCGAGCGCGTCATCAGCAGGGGAGGAACGGTGCAGCCAAACGGCGGGCCAGGAGACGTCAAGCCCTCCGGGCCACGAGAGCGCATCGGGTCGCTCGATGAACTGCAGGCGAAGGGTTACCTCGCCGGCAAGGTCGGCTCTACCCCGGTGTGCGTCTTTATGTGCGACGGCAAGGCGTACGCCGTCGACGACAGGTGCCCCCACATGGGGTTCCCGCTTCACCGCGGGACGGTAGAAAATGGCCTACTTACCTGCCACTGGCACCACGCTCGCTTCGACCTCGTCTCGGGGGGCACCCTGGACCCCTTTGCCGACGATGTCCGGGCGCACGGTGTCGAGGTCGACGGCCGCGAGGTCGTGGTCGTTTTGCGCCCTGACGCTGACCCCGCCGCCCGGCACCTGCGCAGGTTGGAAGAAGGCCTCGAGCAGGGGTTGACCCTGGTCATGGCCAAAGCGGTGCTGGGTCTGACCGAAGTGCTCGGCCCTGGACCAGCCGCCGTCGAGGCCATCCGCGCCGGGGTCGTCTTCGGTGTCCGCAACCGCGAGGCGGGCTGGGGCGCGGGCCTGACCGTGCTGACTGCGATGGCCAACGTGCTGCCCCGCCTTGACCCGGATGACCGGGCCCTGGCGCTGGTCCACGGGCTGGCCTTCGTGTCAAGGGACACTCGGGGCCGGCCGCCCCGCTTCCCGTTGGCGCCGCTGGACGCGGCCGTCCCGGACGACCGGCTGCTGTCGTGGTACCGGCGCTTCGTCGAAACGCGCAACGGCGATGCGTCAGAACGCGTTTTGGCCACGGCGACGAGGCAAGGCGCCAAAGCCGAAGAGATGGCGGCCCTGATGGGAGCGGCGGCGACGGACCATCTGTTCCTCGACGGAGGGCACACGATCGACTTCACCAATAAGGCCTTCGAGGTCCTCGACCATCTCGGATGGGAGCATGCCGGCGAGGTGCTCCCGACTCTGGCCCACGGGACGGCCCGGGCCGGGAGGGCGGAAGAAACGGGTGAGTGGCGTCACCCCGACGACATCGCGGTGCTACTAAAGGACGTCCAGGAGCGGCCCGCCGACGGGTGGGACGGGCAAGCAGGGACAGGGGCGGCCGCCGCCCGCCCCACGGAAGCGGTGGACACGCTGGCCTGGGCCGTCCTGGGGGACAAACCGGCCGACATCTTGGCGGCGCTCGACAAGAGCGCCCAGGTAGGCGCCACCGCCGAGGAACTGGCTCGGGCCGTAGCGTACGCCGCCGCCCTTCGCCTCACTCGCTTCCATGTTCAAAATGACCACGGCGACTGGGATGTCGTCCATCACGGCTTCACGACCGCCAACGCCGTCCACCAGATGGTCCGTCGCAACCCGACGCCGGAATTAGCGCGCGCCATTTACCAAGGAGCCATGAAGGTTTTTCTCGACCGCTTCCTCAACGTCCCTGCCGCCCGCTTGCCCGGGGCCGCGTCCACGGGACGGGCCGCCCGGACCTGGCCGAACTCGGTAGCTGCTTCAACCAGGAAGGAATGGTCGACGAGGCCGGGGCCATTGTTTATGGCTGGCTCCAGTCCGGCGGCGACGCCGCCTCGGTGGTCCGGGCTCTTGGCTCCGCCCTCTTGGCCGAGGATGCCGAGTTCCACTGGTTCCAGACCTATGAGGCGGCGGTGCGCCAGGCTGACGCATGGCCTTCGGGTTCAGAACAGGTGGCGCTCATCCTGGCCGGCACGGCTCGCTTCCTGGCTGCCCACACCCCGACCCGGCGGGAGCTGGCCCAAGTGGTGCGTATCGCCGCCCGGCTCCGCCGCGGCGAGGCACTTTACGAGGAAATCTGAGAGCCAGGCGGCGACAAATTACCGGGTGTTCCCGTTCGGGTGCCCGCCTGACGGCCACCGGCGGCCAAGAACTCGGGTGGCTGCGGTGACCACTGGAGCATCGTGATGGAGTGGGCCGGGAAGGTCCAGGAAAAATCTCCGTTCCCCACCTCGGCGCTACTGGCCAATGTCGATACGTTGTCGGGCGATCCCGGCGTGTTGTAGGCGGTCGGGCTGGGGCCGTCGAGCAGCAGGACATGCACCCGGCTCTTGTGGAGCACTCCTTCGATGGCAAGGTGGGCGCGGACGGCACTGACCGGGCTGGCGTTTATGACCAGCAGATCTATGCCCCCTGCCTTGGCCGCGGCGGCCATAACCCAAAGGTCGGGCGCGTTGATGTCCGGGCCGATCTCGGGGTTGTTTATGGTTTCGGACCGCAGCAGCTGCATCCCGGCGAGGCGAGAAATCAACCCGAGGACCTGGCCCGTGGGTTCGACCAGGAAGTTCGGGCCAGGACCGGCGAGCATGGCGCTGTACGTGCTCAGGCCTATGTACGGGTAAGTGGCCAGAAAGGGCACCGAATCAAGGAGGTACTTCTCGGCCAAAGGCACGCCGTGCGTGGCCCATTCTTCCAGCTGAGCGCCTACGAGCAGCCCCTCGTCGAGGGAGAGGTTGAACCGCGGGTCGGCCGTCGGCATAGGCGTGACCAGTTGGCCGTACTCGGTCATTACTACCGGGATGTCCCGGCCCGAGTAGTGCTGGATCTCGGCCTGTAAGGTGCCCAGGACCGCCCCTTCAGTGACCGGGGCGGCCATCAGGCCTTCCTCGTACTGCGTCATAGGGGCGTGGACGTCCAGAGGCTTGGCGTACTCATGTAGTTCTACGCAGTCGTAGGGGTACTTCTGGCCCATGATTTGCAGGAAGGCGCTGTTCGTCTCCTCTGTCTCACAGATCTGGATGTGGGGGTTCATCGCTTTCATTGCTGCGTAAAACTGGACGAACCCACCGTGCGGGCCAGAATCGTAGCTGGCGCTTATTTTCGCTCCTTTAGGGGGTATTTGCCCATGAACGTTGTTCCCGAAGGCAATTTCCCCGTTAATTGCGGTGACTTCGTAGACGTGCGCACGCGGGCCGGCCGAGGCGAGGCCGTCGACCTCGGTCCAGGCGTGCCCGTTGACAAAGACGGTCACGCTTTTCGGCACCACCGGCGGGAAGTACACGTAAAAGCGTTGGCCGGCGGCGCCACTTGAATAAGAGGCGGAGGCCAGGTCGTTGGCGAAAGTCCCCACTGGTTGGGGCGAGAAATAGGTCGTGCCTCCGAACGCGTAGAGGCACGTCGCCGTCTGCCCAGGCGGGCAGGGTGCGGTATGGCGCCCTATCCTCACCACCTGGCCGGACCGCCAACCGTATTGGCCCGGGAAGAACTGCTCGTTGCCGACTTCCCAGTAGGGCACGTCGTAGGGGGCGGGATGCCCGTTCTTCGCCCGTAGCTCAGCCCAATAGCTGGCGTCAGCCGGGCTGGATGAGCGCTGCGGGCTTAGAGGTGCGGTCATATAGGCGACGAAATCGGCCGCTTCCTGGGTTGTGCCGGTGGCGAAGTTCACGACGACGTTGCCGATGGCACCGGCTTGGTCCAGCAGCTGCCCGAACTCGTCCGGCCCTACTGACGATGCATCCGGCCCGTCCAGGTCGCAGCAGATCCTCGAAACCCGGGTGTACTGCATACCGTAAGGTTCGTTGGCCAGACGTTCGGTCTTGGGGCCGACGGCGCGCAGCCAGTCGAAGCTGTCGGAGGCAGTGCCTCCCGGGTAGCGCAGGCTGGTGATGCCCAGCCGGCGCAGGCTGGACACGAAGGCCGGGTAAAACGCGTCTGTCGTCGGGTCGAAGGCACCTTCCTCGTTGTAAGCCCATAAGAGGTTGGCCCCGAAGAGGTATTTGCTGATGGTGCCCACCGGTTGGGGCTGTACGGTTATCTCGGCGGCGAGACCCGGTTCGACGGCCGGAGGCGGCACGGCGGCGCTAAGGGCGGGGCCCACCCACCGAGGACGGCCAGGGCCAAGAGGCAGGCGCCGGTGGCCTTTGTGCCGGCACGCATCGCCCGGCTCCGTCGTTTAGGTGTGCGCGGTAGCAGGACCGTCCGCAGCCATCCTCCAAATGTTCCGCACATTGCTTCACCTATTCGGCCGCCAGCCGCGATATCGGGGCCACCTCGAGGGCGTTCGCCGTTCTTGGGCGGCCGGGCGAAGACCGCTTATCGTGGCACCAGGGTTTGCGTTTAGCTCCTCGTTTCTTTGCCGGCCCAGGAGAGCGCTTAGATGAAGAGTCGGGAGGCCGGCTTAGAGCGGGTTGAGAACTAGCCGAAAAGGTGCTGAAACCTCGGCCTTCGCGGGTTGGGGCAAACCGGGGTTAATGCAGGAGAACGGGGGCCGGGAAGGTGACCTGGGGTGGGGAGCTGTTGCGCGGGGCGGAAGGATCAGGCGGCGGTGGGCTGAGGCGAAAGTGCGCCGGCTTCGGCCGAGCGCCGCCGGCCGTCGGGCACGAGGAACACCACCGGCACCATGCACAGGAGCAGCGCGGCCAGCACGAAAAAAGCCTTCGTCAGGCTCTGGACCTCGTGACCGGTATGGACGGCCACAGAGGTGGCCAAGGCAATGCCGATGATGGCGCCGCCCTGGCGAGATGATCCCCGCAGCCCGGTGATCGACCCCACGTCGTCGGGCGCCAGCTCTATCGAGGCGTTATTGGCCGCCGGCGCCGACAACCCCGTGCCGAGCCCCGTAATGGCGGCCCCAATGGTGAGCCAGACGTAGGGCGAGACGAGCTCAGCCCGGGTGGCGATCATAGCCAGGCCTCCGGAGATGAGCGCGATCCCGAAAATGATGGGGATGCGGTACCCGGTGCGGTGGATGAGGACGGCGGCGAACACGGCCAGCATTATTTCGCCTACGGCGCGGGCGGTCAGCAGCGTGCCCGAGGCGAGGGGAGTGAGGCCGTAACGGTCCTCGGCGAACAGCGGCACCAGAGACCCGAACCCGATGGCGCACGCGCCCCAAACAACGTTGACCGCGTTAGTAGCGGCGAACACCCGTCCTCGCAGCAGGTGTACGGGGACCAAGGGGTTGGTGGCCCGGGTGCAGTGGCGCACGAAGGCCCAGCCGCAGACGACCGAGAGCAACAGCGGCACGGCGCAGGCCAGTGACGTTATGCCCACGGTGCGGCTGCCTGCGTCGGTGATGGCCAGCATCAACCCGAGGACCCCTCCGCCGAGGAGGGCGGCGCCGAGGAAGTCGGGCCGGCCTCCCTGACCGGCTGACGAGGGGAGGAAGCGCCAGGCCAGCAATGTGAAGGCCAGCCCTATCGGCACATTGACCCAGAACATGCCCCGCCATGACCACGTGGCCAGGATGATGCCGCCGGCGATGGGGCCGACGAGGGCGCCCAGAGGGAAGATGCTGGAGAACAGGCCTAGGGCACGCTGGCGGTGCTCCCCGAAGGCGTCCATGACCATGCCGCTGGCAGACGGCATGAAGGCAGCGGCGCCGGCCGCCTGGGCCACTCGGAGGCCAATGAGCATCCCGATGTTCACGGCGAAGCCGCAGAGCAGCGAGCTGGTCGTGAACAGCACCGCGGCGGCCATGAACACTGTCTTACGGCCCATGCTGTCGGCGACCCGCCCGGCGATCGGGAAGGCAACCACGAGGCCGAGCTGGTAGGCGATAATGGTCCAGGCCGTCCAGTTGATCCCCACATGCAAAGCGTTGCGCAGGGTCGGGAGGCCGGTGGCCACGATTGTCCCGTCGAGGGATGACATAAATAGGGCAATCGAGACAATGGCGAAAATTAGCCAGCGCGATGTGCTCGCCGTGGTCGCCGCGCTGGGGACCGGTTCAGTGCCCGTGGCCTCGAGCTGGGCGCGGCTGGAGGGCCGCTGGTGATGGGTAGCCAGCATTCTCCGCCCCAACCGCGCCCGGTGCTCGGCCGCCGCCTGCTCACCGGAAGTGTGGCTCGGTAGACCTACCTTGTGGCCCTGTTCGGAGGCACTAGACGCCGGTGCGGTCTCTGTTTCAACTCTCGCCAATGCCACTCTGCACCGTCGTCTGTCCCAACTCTCATCGGTCGATGACGCAGGAGACGCGACGAGCTATACCGGTCGCAGGAGAGGCCTGCACAAGCAGGAGAACGTCGCCCTGGCGTCGTTACGACACTGTAGCGCAACGGATGGTATTTGAGCAAACGTTTTTTCAGTTAGCCCGCCCCATTGACAGGCGGGGCCGTGGATGACCTCAAGATTAATTGTGGTGCCGGCTCACGCACAACGACGTCCTGGCCCGGGCTCCCGGCCAACTGGGCTATCAACGAACGGACGGCTTGCACCCCCACTTCGTAATACGGCATCTTGACCGTCGTCAGGGGAGGCCACGTGTGCTCAGCCAGCCATACGTCGTGGTAAGCCACTACCGAGATGTCCTCGGGGACGCGCAGCCCGAGGCGGCGCAACGTCGTCAGCGCGCCGATGGCGCCGTTGACGTTGGCGACGACCACCCCCGTGGGACGACGGTCAGTCCCGATGAGGCTCTCGATTGCCACCGCGGCCAGCTCCGGGGAGTACCCGATGCGACGGACCAGGTTCTCGCGGCGCCTCAGGCCGGCGTCGTGGAGGGCCTCTGCATAGCCTTGCTCTCGCCGCCTGGCAATGTCACTGGAGGGTATGCCACCCACGAGGCCGATACGGGTGTGCCCGAGGGCGATCAGGTGCTCAGTGGCCAGTTTGGCCCCGGCCACGTCGTCCAGGATGACGGACCCCTGACGGCGGGGGGTGCGAGACGTGACCAGGACCACACGGGCGTCGTTGGCCACCAGGTTCTCCAGTGCCTGGTCGCTCAAGTCGTCAGTGCGCTGCAATACGAACCCGTCCACCCGGCCCTCACCTACCAGGCGTCGCAGGGTGTCGCTTCCCTGCGTGATGCGGTCGGACCACCCGATCAGAAGCGTGTAGTCCTCGGCTTCGGCGGCATCCGTGGCACCGGTCAGAAGGTCTGAAAATAGAGGGCTGCTCACGGCCGGGGTGATCAGAGCGAGCGTCTTGGAGCGGGCCAGGCGCAGGGCCCGGCCGGCAAAGTTGGCCGTATAGTTGAGCTCTTTCGCCACCCGCAGCACGCGCTGGCGCGTCTCCAGCCTGGTGCGCACCGTAGGGTCGCCGTTGAGGACCCGGGACACCACGGACACAGATACGCCGGCGCGCCGGGCGATCTCGCTAAGGGTGGCCATAACGTTCAGGAAGCCTGCGTTGCCTTACCGGGCCAGCCCGTGCTCTCGTTCCCTTGCTCTTCAGGAAACTGTGACGAGCGTCCCGATCGGGTCCATCGACCACACCACCTGAGCGTTGGAGACAGGCAGCTCCACGCAGCCGTTGCTCTGTGGGTAGCCGTAGTACGAGCGCCAATAGCCGTGCACTGCGTCGCCGCCCATAAAGTAAGCCACCCAGGGCACCCCCGACACGTCGTACTGGTAGCCGTCGGGGTCTGTACCGGCCATGGTCGTGGTCACGTAGCGGGCGTAGACGGGCCATGTCCCGAACGGAGTGACGGCACCAGGGACGCCCGTGTTGACAGGCGTCTGATATGTCACCTTGCCGTCCTGCCATACGACCAGGCTCTCGGGCAAAGACTCGCTCACCACCAGGTAGTCGTACGGGGCCTTGTCGAGGTGCCGGCCCGCAACCGCTGAGGTGAGGGCGGCCCACACAGCCTGACCTACGACCCCGTCCGTCGGTAGGCCCACCGCCCCTTCGAACTCCATTACGGCTCCCTGGGTCATGACGGTGTACTGGTCCGGTGACCACAACGACTTCATGGACAAAGGTGAAGAGGGGAACCGCCAAGTGAAGTTGCCTGGTAGGGCGGTTGTCGGCACCAGAGCCGCCCGCTTGGGCTCTTCGGACAGCAAGGGCTGACCTTTCTTAACGTCTACGTTGAGCGGAAGGTAACCCAGCTCGGCCAGCAGTTCTTGTACCCGCAGGACTGACACGGGTGCGACGGTGAACTCCAACTTGTCCGTCGCCGCCAAAGGCGGGGTCACTGTGACGTGCTCAGTGGTCCAGGGGCTATAGCCCGTGGCGGCCACGAAGGTGAGCGTATTGCCGTTCACCCACCATTTGCCTGCGACAGGTGGCTCGAGGGTCGGCATCGGCGCCCCAGGCGCGGGCGGCGCCGAAAGCTTAATGGTTATGCGTTCGCCCATAGCTACGTTGGTCGCGCCCTGGGCTGGCGTTGCCGCCAGCACCTTCGTGGACACCTGTTGAGCGGGCGGGGAGGGCTTTGCCACCGGGGAGGGCTTTGCCGCCGGCGAGGGTGCGACCACAGGCGGTAGTGCGTTCCGGACGGTGGCCGGTGGCAGCACTACGCTCACTGAGGGCTGCACAGCTCTCGTCGACGCGCTGGCCGCTCCTGGTGTCAGCAACCCAGCCGTGGAGAAGGCGGCGAAGGCGACTAGCAGGAAGCCGGTACGCGCCCTGGCCTGCGTTGCTACTTCGCCGTGGCCCGTCGGCTCGCCGTCGCGAGACTGGAGGGACAGCCGTTCCGTTGTCCGTCGCATATAAGTTCAGCCTCCGGTTGCGAGGTCGGGAGACCTGTCCACCTGCAGATTGGTGGCGCTCATGTTAGCTCACCGCCTCGAGGCCTCGGCCGGGGCCCTACAACTGGCGAGTCCCCTCGTGCAACCGCCGCAAGGCGTCACTAACCACGCTCTGTTCTGAGCGTCTGGGCCCGGGGTGAGGGTGTAAGCACGATGAAGAAAAGGCCAGCTAACAACCTTGCCCCGGTAGCGGGCGAAGGTAACACTTTTGTCCACGAGCGACGCCCGTACATATATGAAGAGGTACGAGCCGGCGAGCCGTGCCGCCCCCTTCGGCATTTGCCGTGGATAGGTCACTAAGAAGGCTTGGCTGGTACCGGTGGCGGTGCACGCTACGCAGCCGTTGGGGCAGTTACCTCGTAGTCGTCTTGTTGCTGGGCCTCATCGGCGGTCTCGCCATGGGGGCCATGGTGGCCGCCCGGCGTACTCAGTCGGCCTACCCCACCTTTCTCAGTAGTTCCAACGCCCCGGACTTACAGTTCGACCCTCACATCGACATCAACTCCGCTGCCGCTCAGCTTTACTCGCCTGCTTTCACACGTCAGATGGCTCGGCTCCCGGGGGTGCGCAGCGTCGCCGCAGCGGTGACCGTATTTGCCGCCCCGCTCCGGCCAGATGGCAAACCGTACCTGCCGCCCCCGCTGGCCAACAACGAGATCGACATGGTGGGACCGGTCGATGGGCTCTTCTACAAGCAAGACCGCCTCGTCGCCGACCAGGGGCGGCTCCCCAACCCGGCGCGTGCGGACGAGTTCGCCATTTCTGCGGAGGCCGCCCAGCTCCTGCATTGGCACGTCGGCCAGGTGGTCCCGCTGGCTTTCTATACCCTGTCCCAGCTATTCGCCTCCACGTCCGGGCCGCCCGCCAAGTGGCTACTCCGGGTCAACGACAGGCTCGTTGGCCTTGTGGCGGGCGAGAGCAGTGTGGTCAACGATGAGGTCGACGCCTACCCCGCGTTGGAGATCATGACCCCTGCCCTGACCGACCGCTTGCTGTCTGCCGGCGCCGCCGGTTTCACCAACTATTACCTCCGCCTCGACCATGGGCCAGCCGGCGTCGGCGCGGTTGAGCGTGAGGTGATCGCCATGCTCCCGCGGGGCTCTACCTACGGTTTCAATGTCACGTCGGTGGCAGAAGGTGAAGTCGAGCGGGCGGCCGAACCAGAGTCCATCGCTCTGGGCGCCTTCGCCGTTATCGCCCTTTTGGCTGCGTTCATAATCGTCAGTCAGGCGATCAACCGCGGTCTGCGCGCCAACGGTTCGGACATTTTCATCCTGCGCGCTTTAGGAGCCGACCCCGTGATGTCGGCGGCCGATTCGTTCCTCGGGATGGTCGGGGCGATCGTTGCCGGAGCGTTATTCGCCATCGTCGTGTGCTTGGCTCTGTCGCCGCTTTCGCCACTGGGCGTCGTGCGTGAAATAGACCCATCAGCGGGCCTGGATTTCGATTGGACTGTAATCGGCGTTGGCACGGGGTTGCTCGTGGCCGGGTTGGTCACCGTGACTGTGGGCTTTAGTTACAGGACATTCCGCTGGCGGCCTGGCGACCGCGAGAACCAGGCCGGGGCTCAGCGTCCCTCATTTCTGGTCAACGCAGCCGTCCGCTCCGGTCTCCCTCCAGTACCGGTGATGGGGGCGCGTTTTGCGGTGGAACGAGGTCAGGGTAGGGACACAGTGCCAGTCGGGTCTGCACTGATTGGGGCGGCGATAGCCGTCGCGGTGGTGGTGACCACGTTCACCTTTGCCAGCGGCCTTGGCACTCTGGTGTCGCACCCCACTCTCTACGGATGGAACTGGAGCTATGCAATTGACGAGGTTGGCGGGGGTTCCGTCCCTCCGGTCACCGGTCGATTGCTTGACACAGACAAGTACGTAACCGCCTGGACCGGGTTCGACTTCGCCAACGCTCAGATAGGTGGCCAGACCATCCCGATCCTCCTCGAGACCGCCGGCGCGCCTTTCGGCCCACCGATCGTCTCCGGTCACGGTGTGCAGCAGCCGGACCAAATTGTGCTTGGGGGGCTGACCATGGCGCAGTTACACAAACGCCTTGGTGACACGGTGGTGGTCAGTTATGGTTCGCCCAAGAATGCTCCGGTGTTCGTCCCTCCGACCCGTTTACGCATCGTGGGGATAGCCACCCTGCCATCTATTGGCAACCCGGGGACGCTCCACGTGTCGATGGGCACGGGCGCAATACTCTCCGAAGGGATCGAGCCCGCCGCGATGAAGCGGGCCTTAACGAACCCGGATCCGAACCAGAACGGGCCGGACGTAGTCGTCATCCGATTGCAAAAAGGGGTCAGCCCCGTCAAAGGTTTGGCCTCGCTCCAGCGGGTGGCCGCCGCCGCTTCTGCCGTTGTGGACAAGGATCCTCAGACGGGTGGGGGCACCTTCGTCGTACTGCCCGTCCAGCAGCCCGCCGAGATAGTGAACTACCGCACCATGGGTGACACGCCTGTAATATTGGCCGCTGGTCTGGCCTTCGGGGCGGTGGTGGCGCTTGGTCTCACCCTGGTGGCATCTGTCCGGCGCCGCCGGCGGGATTTGGCCTTATTGAAGACGCTCGGTTTTGTGCCCAGGCAACTGTCGGACATCATCTCGTGGCAAGCTTCTCTCACCGTCCTCGTCGGTGTGGCGGTGGGTGTGCCTGTCGGTGTGCTCCTGGGTCAAGCCTTCTGGCGGACGTTCGCCGAGAAGATTTATGCCGTTCCTCGGGCCACCGTCCCCGCGTGGCCAATCGCCCTTTCCTGTGTTTTGGCCATCGTATTGGCCAACATGGTGGCGTTTATACCAGGTCGTATCGCCGCTCGTACTCCGGCGGCCGTATTACTCCGAAATGAGTAGTTGCGAGGCTTATACCTGCGGTGCATAATCGAGCCGGATGGGGTGCAGGTCCGCTCGTGGGCGCTCAGCCGGGCCAAGGAAGGCCCTATTGAACCTCCCTATCCAGTATGAATCAGCGGTGGGTAGCCTGCGCTCCACACGCCCTTCCTGTGCTTTGCACTGCGCTAGAGTTTCGCTTATGAGCCCACGTCGACCGCGGGTAGCCGGACATTCCCGCCAGCAGATTGCCCAAAGACTACGCGACCGGAGGAGCCACGAGGAAACATTGATCCTCGAAGCCGCCGACGCATTGGCCCGGCGTAATGCAGCAGAGTTGGCTGTCACTGAAGCTGCCGATGCGCTGACAATGGCCTTAGATGAGCTGCAACGGCTCGGTTTCGACCTGACCCAGGTGGCCGAACTTTTGGACGTAGATGCCGCTGAGCTGAGTGGACCGGGCTACAACCGGCGCGTATCGGGGCGAAATGCCCGCCCTGGACGAGTACCTGAATCAGCCCAATCCGATGAGGTTCCTGACTCAGAACTGGCTGAGTAAGGTCTCGTAGTGACCCCTTTCGGGGGCCTTTTTCCGACCTTTAGGCGGACGAAAATATGACCTTTATGGGTCGTCGAGCGGCTCTGTATCGTCACACTGAACGACCTTTTCGGTGTCTAACACCCTGAATGGGTCTCTCTGAATTGGTCAGTCGTATGGCTCGAGTGTTGCCGGAAGCACTCTGAGCGTTTTGCTGCCTCGGCGCAGCGACTTGACACAAAAAGTGGTCATATAACCGTTACTCGTGCTCGGAAATATCGCACTTTCTTCCCAAAATCAGCCCATTTTGGGGTGTTTGTTTTTGACCCCCAAGGTAATAATGCGGCAACAAGACGAAGGTGTTAACGCTCAAATGGACCACTTCTAGGGGAACGGCGACAACGTTGAGCCCGATTGGCGTACGAAGCGAATGTGTGCTGATGCGCTGGTCAACGCGCCTTTTCTTGGTCCTGGCCGGCGGGCTCTTCGTGCTCTTCCTTTGGGCCTGGTGGGCAAATAGCGCGGCGGGTACAGCCGGCGCTCAGACACTTCCACCCACGACGGCGGTTGCGGTCACCGTCCCCACTCCAATCACCCTTCCATCGGTCTTGGCTTCGGCGACCACTACGACGTCGGCATCCCCCGCCACAACGGCGCCTCCCGTGTCAGCGTCTCCTGCGTCCATCACGTCGACGGCCGCTACCTCTGGCGCATCAACGCCATCAAGCCCGGTAATCACCGCGTCAGTTCCGACCACCGCTGCGACGTCGAGCGCGGTGGCTGTCCCAGCTCCGGTGACGACAACGGCAGTTGCGCCGGCGACGCCGACTTCGACGACCGCGCCGTCGACAGCCATGACCTCGGCTCCGCTGACGACAACGGCAGCCGCACCGACGACACCGACTTCGACGACCGAGCCGTCGACAACTCCGACCCCCTCAACATCGTCGAGCGCGTTAGCTCCAGTGACGAACGCGTTGGCTGCCGTGACTCGTGCCACTCCAACGACCGAGCCGTCGACAACGTCAACGACATCTGCGGCCGCAGTTACGACCTCTACGACATCGGCTCCGGCTATGTCGACCCCAGCTCCTACCGTGTCGGTCCCGTCGACTGCCACGACCGCGGCTCCGGTGACGACAACGGCAGTTGCGCCGGCGACACCGACTTCGACGACCGAGCCGTCAACAACTCCGACCACCTCAACGTCGTCGAGCGCGTTGGCTCCAGTGACGAACGCGTTGGCCGCCGTGACCGGTACGGCTCCATCCACCGCGCCATCGGCAACGTCAACGACATCTGTGGCCGCAGCTACGACCTCCACGACCGCGGCTCCGGTGACGACAACGGCAGTTGCGCCGGCGACACCGACTTCGACGACCGAGCCGTCGACAACTCCGACTACCTCAACGTCGTCGAGCGCGTTGGCTCCAGTGACGAACGCGTTGGCTGCCGTGACCGGTACGACTTCGAAGACCGAGCCGTCGACGACTCCGACTACTGCCGCCCCGGCGCCAGCTATCTCCACCACGACGACAGCAGCTTCGGCGGTCGCCTCATCGGTTGTGACTTCTGTAGCCAAATTGACGCCAGTATCCGTGGCGTCAGTCCCCAACGCCACTCGGTCGTCGACCCCGGTGACGGCGCTGCCTCCGGTGTCGGCCACGACGACGCCCTCCGCTACGACTCTGGCGAGCAAGCCACCTTCGGTATCAACGCTGGCCGCCGTTGCTTCTGTCGCAGCCTCTCGTGTCGCCGTAGGTGTATCGACAACCTTCCTCGCCCCGTCCGGCGCGTCCGTCCCGGTGACGCAACCCGTTTCCTCGGCGCCGACTTCGACCTCGCCCTTGTCTGCAGCTGCAAGCTTGCTGAGCTCGTTGCCGGCAGTCACCGACGGGTTGGCTGCCGGACAGAGTTCCGCAGGCTCGCTAACGACGGTGCCTGTCGCATCTCCTACACAAACGAGGACTTCGTCACCGACGGCCCTCTCGCCCGTAGCCGACGCACTTGGTGCGGCTAAGGCGGCTGAGTCGATCCTGCCGCCGGCGACTCTGGCCGCTCCCATACCGGCGGTTGCTCCGGCGCCGGTACCTGTCACGTCAGCCCCAGCGAGCACATCAACCAATCCCGCCCCCGGGATTACTCCATCGAGCGCATCGACCCTCGTCACCAGCGTGCTGTCTTCCGTGGCGGCGCACACTGCGCCATCTCTGGCGACGGCGGTTAGCTCTGCCACTCCTTCGAGCCCATCTGGTTCGCTTACAGGACCAATCCTTCCTCCACAGACTTCGATATCTCCGGCCGCGGCGGTAGCCACGAAGTCCGCTTCAAACGCGCTGGCTTCGATTGGATTCTGCGGCCCAATCGGTCGTCCCCGTTCCCTCGAGCGTGTTGTCCTCGGCTCTTGGGACGTCGTCGGCTTTGGCGCTGTCGACGGCTAGCGCTCCGACGGTCGGCGGCCCGTCGCCGTCGCTACCGGCTGTACCCCTGCCGCTGCCCTCCCTGCCCTTGTCGTTGCCTACCCTGCCGCTGTCGTCCGTCACTACCCCAGCAATCACGACGCCCGCCTTGCCGTTGCCATCCGTTACGGTGCCGCCGATCACAGTCCCGGCAATTAGCACGGTGGCTCTGTCGTTGCCCTTCGTCACCCTCCCGGCCGTGACTGTCCCGGCAATCAGCACGCCTGCACTGACGCTGCCCTCGGTGACGGTGCCGTCCGTAAGCGTCCCGCCGGTCAGCCTTCCGCAGGTCTCACTCCCGTCTGGCACTTTGCTGGGCGGGTCATTGCCTTCCGTCACCCTCCCGGCCGTGACCGTCCCGGCAATCCGCACCCCCGCACTGTCGTTGCCCTCGGTGAGCCTGCCGTCGATCAGCGTCCCAGCAGTGAGCCTCCCCGGTCTCTCATTGCCGTCCATAACGGTGCCGTCCGTCACTCTCCCGGCAATCAGCACCCCCGCACTGTCGTTGCCCTCGGTGACCGTACCCTCGGTGACCGTACTCGCGCTGACCCTGCCGTCGATCAGCGTCCCAGCAGTGAGCCTCGCCGGTGTCTCATTGCCGTCCATAACGGTGCCGTCCGTCACTCTCCCGGCAATCAGCACCCCCGCACTGTCGTTGCCCTCGGTGAGCCTGCCCTCGATCAGCGTCCCAGCAGTGAGCCTCCCCGGGGTCTCATTGCCGTCCATAACAGTTCCGTCGGTCACTCTCCCGGCAATCGGCACCGGAAGCCTTGGGTTGCCGCCGGGACCGCTACCGAGTTTGTCGTCCGTCGCCCCATCGGTCGGCGATGCACAGCCCTCTTCTCAAGCTGTTTCCTCCAACGTGGTCAGTTCCACTGGCTCCTCCGCTCCACGCTCATCGGGCGGCTCAAATCCTGTTGCCGTACCAACTTTTTCCACCGGACCAACCATTCCAGTTGCCGCCCGGCCTCCCCTGACGACTGCAAACCCCGTTTCGTTGTCGTCCAGTTCACCCACGAATATCGTTGGCCTTCCGACCACTCGTGCTGTAAAGGAGGTAACGAGCCCGGCGCTTCGGCCACCGGATACCAGCCGTCCCTCGCCCGGGTTAGCACCCCTCTCGCAGTCGAACGTTTCTCCTCATATCAGCAACGCTCCGACCGTCCCCCCCGGTTCGAACTCGCCGAGCCGTCCAAAACCGACGGCACAACCGAGCCTTTCGAGCAGGCAGTCCGTCCCGGCCTCGACCCCGGCAACGTCCACGGTTCTTCACCCGCAACTTCCGTCCGCCTCACGCACTGGTCTTGTTCCCGGTCCAAGCGCGCCTGCATCTGTACCACCTGGCGCGTCGGAGTTCCCTCTGGCACAGTTCCGGCCTCCGCCGCCAACCGCCCCGGGAGCGGTCTCGCCGGCCACTGCGAGCGAGCTCGCCACGCTGAACACCGCGTCAATAAACGACAATTCCGTTACTCACCCAGGCTCAGCTCCTACGGCGTTCATCACGCCAACGAATAGTGGGTCGTCGCGCAACCCTTCGGGGCCGCAGGCCCCTGGGTCTCCACCTTTGCCGCCGGCATCGGGTGGACCGGCCCCTTCATCTTCCGCGTCCGGATCATCAGGCAGCGGGCCCTCCTTTGCGCTGGGATCGCCGCATTTGACCTTCGGGTCTTGGCTGTCGTGCCGAGTGCACGAGGGACCGAACAGCTGCCATCCGGTGCGTCTCCTTACGCTCCTCGAGCGGCCCGGCTAGTCCCGCAGTCTCCCAGGACTAGCTGCCGCGCTGCGTTCCAATGCCGCGGCGGTCTGACCGCGGCGCTGCCGTCTGACGCAGCGCGTTCGAAGCGGTTGTCAAGCCCCATAGCGCTTGACCAGTAACGACGACCGTCTTTCAAGGAGACAAATCACATGCGCAATACCAAGATCGTTTGGTCCCTCGCGGCCCTTACCGTGATGCTGCTAGGGATCGGCGTGGGGGAGTATGCCCATCTGGGCTCGACGTCCCCCCAGACGCCACTGACGACAGCCATCCGTGCGGTTTCTCCGACCGTTCGCCCGGCGTCGCCTCTACCGACCCAGTCCGAGCAAACTGTGCCGCCTACCACGGCGGTGCCTCAAACAACCCAGTCCGAGCAAACCGTCCCGCTTACCGCGGCGGTGCCTCAAACGACGGTTCCCGAGCAAACCGTACCGTTGACGGCACCGGTTTCCCGGGCCCTCACCACTTCAACCAGCCAGCCATCGCGGCCTGCCCGGAGCACCGTTCCTGTCCATAAGCCGGTACCGCCCACCACCCCGGTTTCAACGCAACACGCGAGCGCCGGCCGGGGCGCCAAAGCGGCGCATACCAGCCCACCGGTAAGGACCGCCGGCCGGAGCTCGATTGCCAGCCGGGGCGGACGCCCGCCGGAAGTGGCGGGCGCACCGCTCCAAAAGGCTCCAAAACGCGGCCGGGCCGACCGGGTGTACGTCGTCAAGACCCATGACACGCTCTGGGACATCGCCGCCACGCACCTGGGTAACCCGGACCGCTGGAGCGAGCTGTTCGACTTGAACCGCGGCCGGGCCGAACCCGGCGGCAGGCTGGTGGACCCCAACCTGATCTACCGCGGCTGGACGCTGGATTTCCCAACACATGGGGCAAATCTCTCGCCGAAGCCGGCAATGCAACCGTCGAGGGAAACGTTGTACGTCGTCCAGCCGGGTGACACCCTCTGGGACCTTGCCGCCACGCACCTGGGTAACCCCGACCGCTGGAGCGAGCTGTTCGACCTGAACCGCGGCCGGGCCGAACCCGGCGGCCAACTGGTCAGCCCGAACCTCATCTATGCCGGATGGACGCTCGAGTTCCCGGCCGGCGCCACGGGCTTGTCGCCCCACACGACATCGACGGGCGCGGTTTCGGCTCAAGGGCCAATACAGAGCGCGGCTGTCCTTTCAAGCACCGTTATTGCCGGGGTGGCCCACGTGACGACGCGTGGGCTGAGTATTTTCGGAGGCGGGTGGTCCGTTTGAGCGTGGAACGCCTGGAGTTCCCATCTGACCCGTTCCAATTCCGACGTATTCACGACCGCGGCGTCCCACAACAGCCAGGTGGCGCGGGCCGAGCGCCAGCTCGGTCGGAGTGTCGGCGCATCGTTGTGTCCGGCAGCTCCACCACCATCGTGGAGGCGCTGGGGACCGCTCTTGCCGCCCAGCCCGGCCTGGAGGTCCTTTGCACAGTCACAACCGAAGCCGAAATGTTCGATGTCACTTGTCGCCGGCGGCCTGACGGCGTCGTCTTCTACGTGCCGAGGCTGGACGCGGACACCATACGCACCATCGACCGCCTCAAGGAACAGGACCCGGTCATGCGGGTGGTGATGCTGACAGGGCAACTGAGCGTGCAGGCCCTGGCTGAGGCGGCCGAGGCCGGTGCGGCCGCCTGCTTGTCGTTGAACGCTCACGTGCGCGACCTCGCTGAAGCGGTCCGAGCCGACACGACCGACACCATGCTCGTGGATCCGACATCGCTGTCTGGGCCGGCTCAGGCTCGACAGGTCGAAGTTGCCGGTCAGGTTGTTACAGATCTAACGCGTCGTGAATTGGAGGTGCTGTCTTTGTTGGCGAATGGGTTCAGCCCGCCCGCGATCGCGGCCGAACTGGTGATCAGCATTTACACCGCCCGCGGTCACGTCAAGAGCGTGCTGCGCAAACTGGGCGCCCACAGCCAGCTCGAAGCCGTAGCTATGGCTAGAAAATTGAGGCTCGTTGGACCGGGCTCTCCTTCAACCGGTTTGCATAAGCCTTGATAGCGCGGCCCAAGCCAGCGGAATTCGGACCTGCCGGCGTAGCTCTGCCGGCAGGCCCGAGACCTCGCGTGCGTAAAAGTCGGTCGCCACCGGAAAGCTCGATGGCGCCGGCCGTGCGATTGCCCTCATTTCGGTGGAAACCTGCATGTGCCGCTCAAAAATCTGCTACGGCCAATTCCCTTGAGTTGATTTCACCTGGGAACCGCGCCGAGGGGAACCTGCATCTCAGCTTGGCGGGCTTGAGACCGGTGGCAAAGTACGCCACGCCTGCGGCCACGACAGCGATTGCGTTGAAGTGGACGCCGCCGAGGTCGGTGCGGAGGCGCCCACGGCGGTCCAGTCGATAGCTGTCGGTGACGTCGGTGTAAAAGACTGGGAAGGCCAGATAAAGGCCAACGCCGATGGTCCCGGGCCGGGCACCGCCGTAGCGGGCCGCGCTGGCGTGCCGCAAACTCGTGGAACACGCAAGCCGCCATCACCAGCACCGTGAGCAGCAGGAACTGAAAAGAGTGCGCTATAACTTGCCGGGTCAGGCCGAACAGCGCCGTACCCCGAGTAGCAAAGAGCCAGACGTCAAGCCCGAACAGACCAACCGGCACAGTAACCACGGCCGGCGGCCATAACAGTGGTCTCAGCGCTAGGGTTACGCCGCGGTGCGCCCGTTCTGGCAGCAATTTGGCCCGGAAGCGCAAGGCCAGGAGCGGCCTGGCGCGTGGTTGCTGGGCCGACACGGCCCCGGTTCCAGCGACCGAGGCGTTGGGCTGGAGTTTGTGCTTGACCAAATAGCAGACATTCTCTGCACTGACCAGGCGACCGAGGTCAGCGCTGATCTGTTCTGCGATTTCACCGGCATCCTTACTGCCGTCCAGATGGCTGGCGAGAAGATAGAGGACTTCGGATGACCTGACCAGCCGGTCGCCCGCCCGCCGAATGAGGTATTGCGGCTGTTCAAAGGCGGCACTCTCGTAGCGCCCCAGAAGCTCACAGCGGTCGACCAATCGAAGCTTCGGCAGTGGCTCAGTACCCGTGACAGTGGACATTGTTATTCGATCGCCTCGGCCGTCACTCGCTAACAATGGGGCGTCATCGACATCGTGCCGTTTATGCGAAAGCAGCGCAAGAGCAATAATAAGAGAATGGACGGCCGGCCCACTCCCCTTAAGCAACTAGGTCGGACAGCCGACCCACAGTCCGATGCAGATTTCGACGTCGACGTTGACCTCGAGCTCACCGCAACCACAACAAGGCCGGTAGCCACACGTAACCTGGCGAGGCGGGAGCAGCTCGATAGTCTCCTGCTCCATTTCTTCAAGCACGAGTTCCATGTTTCCTCCTTGGTCTAACGGTTCCTCGTCGTTGAATGGGCAGCTTCAACGACATAAAGGACTTTATCCAGCGCCGTACTATCGCTAAACAGCCCTAATTTGACCGTTTTTCGAGGCTCTAATTGGGCGAGCTCCGTATTACTCCCTATTTTAGGGTTCTGCTGGCCCACCTGTTGGCTGCGGACCGCTTTCTGGGCGACACTTCCTTTTCTCGGGCGCGCTTGTTGTAGGAAGTGGACGATTTTTACGCCCAGAACGGGTTAGCGCGCCCAAAAAGCCCTGCTTTTCAGAGGAGCCCTGCTTTTTAGAGGACCCGGGCTAACTAGCCGCTGGGGGTCCCTCTCGGGAGCCGACGGGACCGCTGCCGCCGGCGGTTTTGGGGAGCATCGCGGCCCCTCAGGGGCCGCGATGCTACACAGATCGGTCCTGAACCCCCGGCGCTGCCCTCGTGCCCCGCCGTCCGCCGGCCCCTCCGTGGCGGCGGCCGAACCGGGTCGGCGCTCCGCCGGCCCCTGCCAAACCGGGGCGGCGGCCAAACCGGGCTGGTGTTTACCGGGACTCGGGCTCGACAGTGAACCCGATCGGGGCGTCGAACAAATGGGCGGCGCCGATCACCCAGAGCAACTTACCGAGGGCCAGCCCTTCCAGGCACCCACGACCCTCAATTTTGCCCGGGACAACCTCGATGTCGGTTCCCTCGAGATCGGATGTGTGTCGCCCACCGCAGCTGAGTGGCCTCTTGGCATAGTGTTCGGCGTCTTCGGCTAAAACGGCGGCGGCTCAGGTTCCTACCGCGAGCAGGGCTTATGCCCCCTCTGCTTGCGGGAGCGCTGTCACGGTGTGCTTCCAGGCTGAGCGAACGATGGCCGCGCCGGCCGTTGCCCCTTTTCTCGCTCGTATTCGACGGGGCATCTTTCGGAGGAGGCCACGGGAGGTGCCGGCGGTCATGAGAATTCCCCCACGAACACTCTATTTTCACAGTCTCACCGCGTACCCACGGGGACGGTGGTCGCCGCAGCCCAACCGAGGAGGCCAAGGTTGTGGGACGTAACGAACAGGCCGATAACGGAGTCGTCAGTCATGGCCACGGGAGCCGAGCCCGCCCCGTTCTCGCCAGAGCACTCGGGCGACGTCAACGTCGTAAACCGGTTACCGTGCCGAGCCAGCTTCAACGAAGCGTTAGGGAAATTGCAGCTCCCATCCGAGATATTTGTGTTGGACGCGTACCGCATCTTGACCCGGGCGGCCGGGGCCATTTTGAATTGTTCCGAAGTCCCCCACATGTCATCGCCGGGGAGGTTCACGGGAAAAGCACTGTTTGAATAGTTGAATGAAAACGCGATTTGGCTGCCCACGTTTGCGTCGGGCCAGGGTGATGGGAGCGCGCACTCATCGCTGGCCATGGCAGGGCGAGAGTTGCCAGGGCGGGGCGTGACCAACGGGCCTTTGGTGGCGCCAGCCGCCGCCCGTACAGTACCCGAGCCGACATTAGGCCGCCCTGACCCGTAAAACAGCACCAAGGGGACCACGGCCAGGCTGATGCACAGAAGTGACCCGAAAACCAATGGCCTGGCATGGCCGGCGATACCCAGGGCCAGCAGAGCCGTCCCCGTCACGATCAGCCCGATCGTGGTGAAAAGAAGGACCTGGCCGGACCTGAATAGGAGAGGGCCCCGACCCGCCCGACCGAGGTTGGTAGTCACGCTCCTGGCGGCACTCGGTGCTCGGCGTCGACCGCCCGCCCCGGAAGATGGGCGCAACCATGTCTTCCAAAGCGGCTCTGGCCATTTGCCGAGACCGCGTCGTTTAGACGGTCGCATGAAAGTAGACAAAGGCAATCACGTTTTCCTATGCGCAGGAGGTACCAATACGAAGAGGGATGTGGCTGCGCGGGATCGCATCTGGAATTTTCACGAAGATGGTGATGGCTGCGACAGGTCCGAGGCCGAGCGAACGAATTCTGATGTCGCCCAAGGCACAGGTCACGGTACCGGTCACGCGTGCTTCCGCCAAGCCCCATATGGGTTGTTTTCGGAGGTCGACCCGGTGGCCGGCCATCGGCTCCGCCCTTAGGCGAGCACCCTCACCGTTTTTCGATGTTGAGGCCACCGGGCCACCCCGACCGGCACCTCTCATAGCGAGCCATTGCCGCGGCGATAAGGCTCTGGCGTGTGTTCGGCGCCACTCAAAACCTGCCGCTTTGGCCCCGGGAGCTCCCTGGACGGCGGGGCCACTACGGTCGCCTGCCGTAACATCTGCCGGCGTGCGTGAGCGCGGCGGCTCCGTCTCCCCCTGCGAAGGTGGCGCCTGCAAATCCACCTGGAAGCACGGAGAGACGGCCCCGGGCCGCTCACCTCTTGCGCGGTCGTTGAGACAGGCACGAGCCATCGCGGCGTTGACCACGAGTGTCAACTGTCGTCGGAGAGGCCAGTCTTCAGGTGCTCGTAGTGAACCAAACCGGCGCCGGTGACCTCCCGGCCGTCACTCTTTTAGCTCGGGCTGAGCCCCAACCGGTGCCAGCTCCGTCCGCCGCTCGAGCCCGGCGCGCCCGTCGTCGAAGGTGAGTGCTCCGTTCACGGAGGTCCCATTAACACTTATGCGGGTCGCGCCACGGTCGAGGTCGGGCCACGGTGCAGGGCCCGCCGGCCAAGCCAGCAACAAAGGGAGCGGCGAGGCGGCGATGGAGGCCACGAAAAGGCTGAGGCGGCAGCCAAGCGGGAACGACTGCGGCCGGCATCAAACGCAACCTTGCTCCGCAGGGCCAGTCCGCAGAGAAGCAGACGGGTCTCTGACGAGCCTAAACGCTTAGAGCGAGCGACGGGAATCGAACCCGCGTTCTCAGCTTGGGAAGCTGATGTACTGCCTCTGTACGACGCTCGCTGGGTGCGTTGCTTTCGCCTCCCAATGCTAGTCCTCGCCAGCTGAGCACGGCACGAGCGGCGGCCCGCCCGAAATGCTGCGATTTCCGGCACTCAGAGCGCTAAATTGCCCACGTTCAAAGGCGCCGAGGACGCGGCTGAGACTGGTTGAGCCGCAGTTCATGGGCTTAAAGTAAAAAGCCGGAGACCACTTGGCAAGGGCTCCCTAAACGTGTACTCTCATGCTCGGAGCGGGAACCCGCCGCCTGCTCCGAAGAGCGGATCCGAGATCCGCCGCTCGATCTGCTCCGCCGATGGCGCCCCCTCGGGGCGCCATTGGTGTCTTTGGACGTCGTGCCCGCTTTGTTTGGTTAGTACTGTTTGTGGCGGTCTGCGCGCAATCAGCGCACCCAATACTTCTTTTAGTGCTTGTTGTCCTTTAAAGTTCTTGGGCCTCTGCTTCGCGCGTTTGTCAATAAGTTCTCTCAGGCCCCGCACCCGGCGCGCTAATGCGCCGGGCGACGGGTACCCCATTGTTCAGCCCTCGCACAGGAGCCCGATGGCCGCCCCGAGTTTGATTAGGGCTAGGGCCGTAAAGAACTGCCCTGTTGCAAACCGGCCGTAAGGGCGCTCGTCAACGCGTTTTGAGAATCGCCCTCGAGAGCCCATACAGAGGCGCCAGCCAGGCCGTCTCGGTCGATATAGAGCGCCTTCTCGAACACCTCGGCCGGGTTCTCGATCGACCAGAACACCTGAGTAGACGGGTTGTAGAGCCAGGTTGCCCCGGTTACCGGGTCGAAATGCCAGGAATAGCCGGCCTGGTTGGCGAGCTCGTAATAATCCGAGGTGCCCGCCGGGTCGCTGCCGTCCAGGGCCGGCACACTATCGCCGAGCGAGTTGATATCAGGCGACGTGGCCGGCCCGGTCGCAGTTTGATAAAGCCCGTAGTCCGAGCCAGCTGGCACTCCGGCCCAACCATGGCCGTAGTAAGGCAGTCCGACGACTAGCTGGCGTGGCCGGACACCCTGGCGCTCGTAATAGTTGACTGTGCTCGAGTCACTAATGAGCGGCTCGGCCACGGTGTTTGGCGCATTAGGCGACTCGTACAGGTTCGACTCGAAGTTTGTCGGCCCCGTCGAGTCCCACGGTCCCTGGAAGTCGTAGTCCATTACCACTTCGTCATTGACGTAACGGGCCATCGCCGCCGGCTCGAGGTATTGAGCGTTTTGCAGCCCTGCGGGCATCTCTACCGTCAGTGTGTACCGTTCACCTGTCGTTCGGCTAAGCGCATCGAGCTGGGTGCGGAACTCTCGGAGCAGGAGCACGAAGTTCTCGGTGTCCGAGGAGCTGTACAGGTTGCCCGACGCCCCGTTGTTGTCGGCCGGGTACTCCCAGTCGATGTCGAACCCGTCGAATATGCCGGCCGCCGCGCCAGCCGGGAGCATCGATTTCTCCGTGCCCGTGACCGGGAGCCCGCTCGCGGCCGGGGCATTGCCCTTTATGAACATGTTGATGCACGACGAGACAAAAGCCTCGCGAGAGGCGGGGGTGGCCGCCGCCGCCGAAAAGAACGCGGAACCGTTGAAACCCCCCAAGGACATGATCACCTTGAGGTCCGGGTACTTGGCCTTGAGTTCTGCCAGCTGCTCGAAGTTGCCGGCCAGCCCCGAGGCTGCCACGCCCGAGCCACCGTTGACGTCGGTGAGGTACGGATCCTGGTAGTCCGCCCAGGTGTCGAGGCTGGAACACTCGACCGGGTTGTAGTTCGGTTGGGCCGGGTCGGGCTGGATGGGATCGTTGCTCACCGCTAGCACTCCGGCGGAGTTGTGCGTGGCGCCGTCGAGAGGCTCCACACCACCGAAGGCGTAGTCGAGGTCAGTGAGGTCGGCGATCTCGCCTTCGTGGTCCGCTGAAGCCAGAGTGAAGCCCCGGCCATATATGCCCCACTGTTCGAAGAACCCCATTTCGAGCTTCTGTGAGGCGTTGTTCTGGAAACTGTCGTTGGGTGAGCGGGACGTGACCGTCGCCGTTGCCGGCGCGGCCGCTAGCAACACGGGCAATACCGCCGCCACGGAGCAGACGGCAAGCCGTTTCACCGGATGTGGCCTCACAGCAATCCTCCCTTTTTTCTGTTTCTTCTGCCGTTGCGCGGTTGCGCCGCGGCCGGCAGAGTCGCCGTAAAGTTCCCTGCTTTTGGTCTAGACCAATCGAGCCTAGGGCCGTGAGCCTATTAGGTCTAGACCACCCTCGTCAATGGTCTAGACCAGGAACCGACCGCGAAGCCCGGCTCACTACCCTGCTACCTGGGGCACAACCGACGACGGACCGTAAGGGCCCCCGGGGCGCCGCACGGCTGCGGCCGTCAACACGCGTCATGGTGGTTACGTCGTGGCCTCCCTGGGCTTAGCAGGCTCAGTGCCGGATGAGGACGAGAGGCATTGCTGGCTTCTCGGCCGGGACCTGGCTGTGCTCGGGGCTTTAAACTCGCCTACGTGACATTGCCGGCTGACCCGCTCGCGCAACTGAAGACGGCGGAGCTGACCATTGCTCGTCTGGAGGCGGAGCGCGACCGCCTCGAGTCGCTCGTCATCCGCCTCGGGGCGCTCGCCGCCGAGTTCGACGCCGAGGGCGTCGTCCAGGGCGTGACCCAAGCCGCTCGAGATCTCACCAGCGCCACGCTGGCCATGTTCGTACCCACCGAATTGGCCGCCGTCAGCCAACCTACAGTCATCTGCGAACCCGGCTCCCTGGGCGAGGTGCCCGAGCCGTCGAGAGTGCCGATCCTGGCGGGGACGTTGTGGCGGGTGTCGCCGGTCCGCCTTGACGACGCCCTCCAGGCCGACGCCACAAATACAGGGTACGGGCGCTTTTCGGACGGCAAGCCGTTCCGCAGCTGGGTGGGCGCGCCGGTTCGGGCTCGCTATGGCGATGCGCTTGGTGGGCTGTTTATCGCCCATCATTGCCCCCAGGCGTTCGGGGCCGGGAAGAGGAAATGGTCCAGGGGCTGGCGGCTCACCTCGGAGCGAGCCTCGACAACCTGGCCATATTCCAGGAGCGCTCGGGTGTCGCCCGTGCCCTGCAGCAGACGCTCCTGCCTCCCGAACTCCCCGAAATCCCCGGAGTGGACTTCGCTTCCCGCTACCGCCCGGCCAAATCCATGGCTCTCGTGGGTGGGGATTTCTACGACATGTTCGAGGTGCGGCCCGGCGTTTGGAGTTTGATCATGGGCGACGTTTCGGGCGTAGGCCCCGAGGCGGCGGCTCTCACTGGTATTGCTCGTTACGCCGTCCGGGCCCTCGCCTCCCAGGGTGCCTCGCCGGCTCAAATCCTGTCGCAGCTCAACGAGACCCTTGTCCGATTTGGTTTGCAGGACCGGTTTTGCACGATGCTGTACGGCGAATTACGGCCGGACGGCGACGTATTGCGGGTCAAGATCGCCAACGGCGGCCACCCCTACCCGCTCCTGTTGCGGGCCGACGGTTGGGTCGAGGAACTCGACATCCATGGTACGCTCCTCGGGCTGTTGAACGAGGTGACACTCGAGGAACGCGACGTCGAGCTGGCGCCCGGGGACCTGCTGGTCGGGTACACGGATGGCGTTACGGAGGCGCGCGACCCGGCCGGCGAGTTTTTCGGCCCCGACGGCTTGGCGAACGTCCTGGTGGGGTGCGCTGGGCGCCCGGCGGCCTGGGTTGCCCAACGCATCGAACTTGCCGTGCTCGAGCACCAAGCAGGTGTTACCCCTGATGACGTGGCTATCGTCGTGGTGCAGGCGCTCCCTGAACAGGTTGGCTAGCTCGTGCCGGCAGCTGCGCCTGCCATGTGGCGGGGCTGAGGCCCGCCGACGTGGCTGAACCGTGGCGGGAGCCTTTCGCATCGAGTGAGCCTGTCCGCGACAGGATGAGCCGGCAGCGCCGCGAAGGCACTGCTCCCGAGGTGGCACTACGTCAGGCTCTGCATGCACTGGGGTTGCGCTACCGCCTTCATCAGGCGCCCCTACCGGGCCTGCGGCGCAAAGCGGACATTGTTTTCCGGCCGGCGCGTGTGGCCGTCTTCGTTGATGGCTGTTTCTGGCACGGTTGCCCGGACCACGGTCGTCGGCGCCATGAAGTCAACAATTGGTACTGGCCGGCGAAGATCGACCGCAACCGGCGGCGGGATCTCGACACGGACCACAAGTTGACCAGCGCCGGTTGGCTCGTCGTTCGGCTCTGGGAGCACGACGTGGCAGGAGCGGGGGCGGTGGTGGCGGCCGAGCGGGTCAGAGCCGCGCTGTCCGGCTCGCCGGAGCCACGTCACGAGCCAAAGCGCCCGCCAAGACGACACCGGCCGGCCCGTCCGACCGGCCCCCCGATAAGAGCTGTCCCTCAGGACCTCTCTCTTGTCATCGGAGATTGCCGCAGACGGGCCGGCCGTGGCCGGTGTTGGCAGTGTTCGGCTAGGCGGGCGGGCCGCTGGCCAGCGTTATGGACGCGGTGTGCGACTCGCCGGTCGGGGTCACCCAGGTGATAGTTGCCGTCTGCCCCGGGTGATAGGGGACGAGCAGGTCTGTCAGCTGGCTGTCGTTCGTGATGGTGTGGCCGTCGAACTTGGTCACGACGTCACCGGCGGCGATGCCCGCCTTCGCGGCTGGGGTGCCACCTACCACATTGCTCACGTCGAGACCATTGGCCGTCGGGGTCTGGCCGAAGCCGAGGCCTGAACTCGA
This sequence comes from uncultured Acidimicrobiaceae bacterium, assembly GCA_963749305.1. Lineage (GTDB taxonomy): Bacteria > Actinomycetota > Acidimicrobiia > Acidimicrobiales > Palsa-688 > Fen-671. Next base: position 148,545 of record CAVVMN010000001.1, on the reverse strand, counting down.
GCCTGAGCCCGAGCCCAAACCGAGCCCGGAGCTGTTGTTGGGGCTGATCTGGAGGCCGATGAAGGCGGTGGACCCGACGTGGACCGTCGCCGTGCCGTGGCTGGTCTCAATATTCTTGGCGATCGTCCATGCTTCGCTGATCGGGATGGCGAAACCCTGGTTGCCTTGAGCCGAGAACGTGAAGCTCTGGGAGGCGGCGGTGTCCATTGCGAGCACCTCGCCGTTCACGTTGACCAGTGGCCCACCGGAGTCGCCGGCCTCGATGTTGGCGTTGGTCTCGATCAAGCCGGACAGTTGCTCGCTGCCGCCGCTCAGCTCGTCGTTTGCCGTGATCGCCTGGTCAAGAGCGGTAATAGAGCCGCCAGCACTGGTCGGCGTGCCACCCGTCCCGCCGGCGTTCCCGATAGCGACCACGGCCTGCCCGACCGAGGCGCCCCCAGTGGCCAGCTTGGCGGTCTGTAGGCCAGACGCGCCCTGGAGTTTGAGGAGGGCTACGTCATGGGTCTTGTCGTAGCCGAGCACCGTCGCCGGGTAGGTCTTCCCGTTGCCGACGTCGGTAACGCTGACCTTGGTGGCCTCGTCGATCACGTGGTTGTTGGTAAGGACCAGGCCGTCCGAGGTAAGGACGATACCTGTGCCGGCCCCCGAGACATCCTGGTAGTTGAAGTCCACGTTGACATCGACGAGATCGGGGGCGACCTTGGACGCGATGGCCGAGACGTCTGATGGCCCGCCGGCGCCCTCGCTGCTCCCCGAGCCGCTGCTGCCGGAACCGCTGCTGCCGGAACCGCTGCTGCCGTTGCCGAACGGGAACGAGAACCCACCGGAATTGCCGGAGCTGCCGGAATTGCCGGAGCTGCCGGAGCTGCCCGGAGCTGCCGCCGAAGGGGTAGCCACCGGAGCTCCCGCTGCTCCCGGACCCGCCCGTCGTCGGCGTGGTGCTCCCGGCGGCCGAGTTCACGGGCTGGCCCGAGGACGAGACGATGCGGCTGACTCCCGCACCCGCCAGCGCGGCGGCCGCTATGACCAGGACGGCAGCGGCGGACCGCAGCCCTCTGGACCGGCGCGACGGCCCTGTGTGCCCGCCGCTTGGGGGCTGCTGGCCGTACGGCGGTTGGCCGTACGGAGGCTCACCGTAAGGGGGTTGCCCGTACGGGGGCTGGCCATAAGGGGGCTGGCCATAAGGTGGCTGGCCGTAGGGCGGTTGCTGGCCATACGGGGGCTGGCCGTACGGAGGTGGCTGGCCGTAGGGCGGTTGCTGGCCATAAGGGGGTTGGCCCTCAGTCGGCTGACCGTAGGGCTGGGCATAGGGCGGTTGCTGACCGTAAGCGGGTGCCCCGACCGGGGCCTGTGCTGCGCCCGTCTGGTCAGACTGTGACTGGCCAAAAGAGGGCTGGCCGAGGGCGGGCCCGCTGGCGGTCTCCTCTGCTACGGGGGTTGTCCCTGGCTGGGCCGGTGCGGCCTGCGCCTCAGCGGCGGTGCCCTCTGCCTGAGGGGCGAAGTTTGGTGCGCTCGACTCGTCGCTGCTGGCGACGCCAAGAGGTTCTGTGTGTTCGCCCTCGGACGACCCCAGCCCGTACGGCGGGGTGGTAGGCCACTGCGCTGTCTTGTCCTGATCGTTCAGCCAAGTCTCGTGATCGCTCATGGCTGTTGCTGCCTCCGTCTGTTAACTGACCTGTCGTTTACCTCACTAAGTCAATACGACATACCTGTGAACGGCCTGAGCCCGTCCTGAGACTCTTTGAAATGGCCCGAAAGGGAGTTCCCGGGAACCTCGACGGCACAAAGCGGCTGGTCAGGGGCTCGTTTTGCCGGTGCACGTCATCCCCTGATGCCTCGCCAACTCAACTGTCTTCCTTAATCGTCACTGAACCGATGGTCACCAGCTCCTTCGGCTGGCCGGATTGTGTCCCCAAAGCGTCAATAGTGGCCACGACGTCCAGACCATCAATGACCTTGCCGAACAGGGAGTATTGGGGTGGGAGGCGCACTCCGCTCGGGCCGCTGATCACAAAGAACTGGCTACCGTTGGTGTTCGGCCCGGCGTTGGCCATGGCCAGGGAGCCAAGCTCGTAGCGGCCAGGTTTGGGGAGCTCGTCCTCGAACTGGTAACCCGGGCCGCCCCTACCGGTCCCCGTGGGGTCCCCGCCTTGCAGGACGAACCCCGGGATAACGCGGTGGAACACGATGCCCTCGTAATAGTGGTACCGGGCCAGGAACACGAAATTGTTAACCGTTTTGGGCGCGGCGGCGGGGTCCAGCGCGATGACCAGGTTTCCCTTCGATGTGACCATTTCCGCGCTGTAGCGCTTGTCGGCATCGATGCACATCGGGGGCGGGCCGTCGAAGCGCTGAAGCTTTTGGCTGGACCCGTCGGGGGCCGGGCAAGGTGTGGTCATACCTATGTCTACCCGCTGAGCGGATTTAAGCCTTAAGCGGCGGTCCCGCCGCTGAAGGGGGCCTCCAGGTTTAAAAGCTGGCCAACTCGCTGGCCGGGGCCATGGCTATGGTCGGTAGCCGCGACAAGTCGAGCCACCTGAGGAACACGTCGAGCTCGGACAGCGGGATGCTCACGCAGCCAGTAGTAGCGGTACCCGTGTCGGCGTGGACGAAAATGGCGGAGCCCGCGTAAGGGACCACCGGATGAGCGTTGTACTCGACGACGGCAAAGCTCGGGTAGTAGGTCGTCTCGGTCCACAGAGCCTCGCTGTCCCCGCCGAACGGTGGCGAAGCGCCGCACGGCACGTGCTGGAAGGTGTTGTAGCCGGGCGAAGTGGGGTCTTCGTCCCACCAATCCCCACATACGAGACGGTGGTACGGGCCCCGAAAACCAGGATTGGGAGCGTTGCCGTAAACGACGGGCCCGATCCGGTAGATACCCGTGGGGGTGGTGCCGTCGCCTTCGCGATGGTGGTTGGAGAAACCGTTCTCGCCGATGAGCCCGGTCCACGGGCCTCCCGCCTGCTCCCAGCACGAACCGTCGCGCTGCCAGAGGCTCACCTCGGCCACGCTGGTCTGAAAGCTGTCCGCTTCCACGGTTATGAGCTGGCCGGCCCCGTCGGTCGCCCTTAGCCTCTCGGCCAGGTTATTGGCGCAGGCCAGCGGACGGCGCTGGTTGCCGACCCTGCCCACGGCGGCGGCCGTGTGACCGGTTGGGACTAATGAGCTCATGGCCGCCTGGCCGGGGAAGACGGCGACGGATGCCGCCACTAAACCGGCGCTGATAAGGACAAACAGATGGCGCCTCACGGGGCGGGCCCTAGGTGCTCTCGCCGATATCGCGCAGAGCTGTCTCTATGGCGCGGGCGATGCGCCGCGCCGTCGACGGTGAGAGGTGGGCTACAAGACCAGCCCCGGGCCGGCCCACTTCCTCGAGCGTCAACTCGACCCGAAGGTCGTTGCAAGAGTCGCAATCGTCAAGCGCAGCGACGGCCCAGGCCAGCTGGGCCCGCTCCGGGTCATCGGCGGGATGGTCGTCTCGGCCGTAGTCAGCCAGCTTCTTCACGGTGAGAAAGGATGAGCCCGGTTCATTACCCCCACCATGGTGAGCACGCCTCGGGGTTGGGCGTCGAGCAGAGCTCTCACCGGCTCGCGATCATTGACGGTAACCCTCAACGATGCTCTCGGGCCTTACTTCGACATCGTCCGGGTCCTGGCCGGCGTTGCGGCGGGCGCGGCGCTGGCGCAAGAGGTCCCAGCACTGGTCGAGGGCCACTTCGATCTGGTGCAGCCGCTCGACCTCCTGGCTGGAAAGCTCCTGGCCTTCGTGAGCCCTCTCCAGGCCGTGTTCCTCCTGGGTCAGCTCGTTGATGCGGTGCACGATGTCCGTGTCGTCCATATCACCCTCCTGAGTGCGCCTAAAACCGAGCGCCCGCCGGCTCCTCATGGTGAGGCTACATATTGGCGGGCACTAGCCAACGATACGGGCAGAGCCGGGTAGGCCGCGTTATGCCCAGCTACACGGGCGTGGCACGGTCAGAACAGCGTGTGCGATGCTCTAGCTCGCGCCAGGCCCCCCTACCGGGGGAGGGTAGTCAGAAAAGAGGGACAAGAATGCGCTGGAACCTGCCTGAAGCAGATCTGCCCACGACGTGGTTCAACGTCGTCCCCCACCTGGACTCGCCGCTGGAGCCACCGCTCCACCCGGCCACGAGAGAACCTTTGGGCCCCGATGACCTGGCGCCTCTTTTCCCTATGGCCCTGATCGCCCAGGAGGTGACCGGCGAGCCCTACGTCGACATACCTGGCGAAGTCCTTGACGTCCTCCGGTTGTGGCGGCCCACACCGCTAGTGCGAGCTACTCGTCTCGAAGCTGCCCTCGGCACGCCGGCCCGCATCTACTACAAAGACGAGTCCGTTTCCCCACCCGGCTCACACAAGCCCAACACGGCTGTCCCCCAGGCCTTTTACAACAAAGCCGAGGGCATCAACCGCCTCACGACCGAGACGGGGGCCGGCCAATGGGGTAGTGCTCTGTCCTTTGCCTCCGCCCTGTTCGGGCTGGAATGCAAGGTCTACATGGTCCGCGCTTCGTACGAGCAGAAGCCTTACCGCCGGGTGCTCATGGAGACCTGGGGAGGGAACGTAGTGCCCAGCCCGGTGGACGACCCTGAGCACCCCGGTTCGTTGGGCACGGCGATCAGCGACGCCGTGCGAGACGCTGCCGGTCGCGCCGACACCCACTACTCGCTCGGCTCGGTCCTCAACCATGTGCTGCTGCACCAGACGGTGATCGGCCAGGAAGCCAAAGCGCAGTTGGCCCTGGCCGGCGAGAAGGGGCCTGACGTCGTGGTCGGTTGTTGCGGCGGCGGCTCCAACCTGGGCGGCATCAGCCTGCCGTTCGTACCCGACCGGAACGTCCGCCTCGTGGCCGTGGAACCCACTTCCTGCCCCACCCTTACTGCAGGTCAGTTCGAGTACGACTTCGGCGATAGCGCTGGGTTTGCCCCCCTCCTGCTCATGTACACGCTCGGCCATGACTTTGTCCCGCCGTCCATACACGCCGGCGGCCTGCGCTACCACGGGGACGCGCCCATCATCTCGGCCCTGGTGCGTTCGGGCCGGATGGAAGCGCTGGCCTACCCTCAGTCGAAGACGTTCGAGGCCGCCGTGACCTGGGCGCGGACACAGGGCACCGTCCCGGCGCCCGAGACCGGCCACGCCATCAGGGCGGTGATCGACGAGGCCCTGGCGGCCAAGGAAGAGGGAAGTGACAGGGTGATCCTCTTCAATTACTCGGGCCACGGCCTGCTCGACCTCTCAGCCTACGACTCCTTCCTGCACGGCGAACTGGTGGACTAGTCCTCGACTGGTTAGAGCCCTCTCAGGGGACGGTCACCCCCTGCAGGACAACGGAGTGGAGCGTGGGGTCGAGCTCCGTCTGCACATTGACCGAAGTCGGAGGGACGGTGTCCATTACGTAGGGCACGTTGCTCGGGTTGTAGGCGCAGATGGCCGGTGGGCTGGCCTCGGAGGCGATTGCCTGCGTGCAGACGCCGAAACTGTACCCGCCGGGTGTGGGCGTGAACTGGCGGGCATCGTCGAAGCCGAAGCCGTCCTGGCCTGTGAGCGCCACCGTGAACGTCCAGCCGCTCCATGAGGCCGCGCTGGCCGGCGCGCCCAACGTGGACGCCGGCACGGTGATCGATATGACGCCCGGCGTGGCACCAGAACTGGTGACGCTCAGCTGGGCGACCGAGATCTGCGGCGTGCCGACGCTCGAGGACTGGCCGAGGCCGGCGGTGGTGCTCGACGGCGTTACCCAGTCGTCGGTGCCAAATCCATCCACCTCGATCAGCTGGTTCCAGGCGTCCGCCGGGTCGATCGAGTAGTTCCACGGGTTGGCCGCCGCCGTCGACTGGAACTCGGTCGTGCTGGTGCTGGGGGCATGGATATAGAGGTCAACGAGCTGGGCGCCGTCCAGCGGCCCGAACGTCGGCACCAGGTTGGCCACGCCGACCTGGAAGGTCACGGTCGGGCCGGAGTCGGTGACGGTCAGCCCGCTCAGCTCGAAGGCTCCAGGTGGGAACGTAGGGGCCCCGGGCGAATTGGTCGCCGTTGGGTAGCCGTAAGTGCCGGGACCGTAACCTCCGCCCGGGGCGCCGGGCACGTTCAGCACCACAGTGCCGGGGACTATCAGGTTCACCACGTTGAATATCGCCTCATTGGTGGCGCCCGGTGCGGCGGCGGCCACCTCTATGGAGTTCGTGCCCGGCTGCAGGTCGACTTGTGCCGAAACCTCTCCTGTGGCCCCGGCCCGGACCGGGGTAATGGTCGTCGTCGGAGTGGCGCTCCCCAACGCCGTACCTGTGACGGCCACGTCGACCATGGCACGGGGGACGGTAGTGGCGGTGACGGTGAGCCCCACGGTGTTGCCGCTGACCGTTACACCGGGCGAACTGGAGTCGACCGTGACCGACGGCCGGCTCAGGTTGACGGGGATGTCCCCCCCGCTGACGGTGAGCGACGACGCCGTGGCCGTCAGCGGGGCCACTGCCGGTGGGCTGCTGAGGTAGCGCTTGGCCACAATGTCGGGCTGGTCAACCAACCTGTTGGCGCCCATGTCCCGGATCAGGCGCAGCAACTGGGCCTGCGCCCATGTCAAGGGCGCCGCCGAACCGTCCGCTTGGCCGTTCACGAAGCCGATGGAAGCAGTGGTGGGGTCGGAGCCGTACGGTGACGGAGCGACGTCGGGGAAGTTCCACACCTGTTCGGGTACCAGCCCGATGCCGGAGGCGGATGCCAGCATGAACTGCAGGTCGGACTGCGCCGCTGAGGAATTGCCGGCCAGGACCTGGTACTCACCGTTTTCGCCTGATAGCACCGGCCAGGGGTGCCCGGTACCGGTGTCGGTCGTGGCCCACGGTTCGCCCGTAATGCTGCAGGTGCTCGTGGTGTGGTTCACGGGGTCGCTCACTGTGCCCGCCTCGCAGTCGCCGTACCCGTCGCCGTTGTAGCGAAGTACCCCGGTCCCGGACGCCGTCGGGACGTCAATGGCGTCCGAGGCCACGGCCAGCGAGTTGGTCACGAGGGGACTGCTGGCCGCCAGTTCTCCGAGCCGGGTCAGCTCCAGGAAGCCCTGGTCGATGACGGTGCGTTGGTCCACCTCGGTCGTGTTGCCGTTGTTCAGGGTGTACATCGCGTCCTGGTCAGGGTTGCCCGTCTTGTCCACCCTGATGAAGTAAGGGCTCGTCGAGAGCGGGCCGTTGGTGGTCACCGTCGTGGACAGGAGGAGCTGGCGGAAGTCGTCCGCGGTAGCCAGGAACAACCTTTCGGATGCCGTGTCGCCCTGGGCCTTGGCCAACGTGGCCGCCGCCACCAGGCCAGCGACCTCATCGGCCATGGTCGAGGGAGAGAAGCCCGATTGTTCCTCCCAGCGTTCGTTGCCGTCCGCCGGCCCGTTAGCCACCAGGAAGTCGGCCGCCGGTCTGATGTGGTCCACGTAGAGGCTGTTGTCCCCGGACAGGCCGGCCTCATAAGCCATGAGGATAGGGTCCGCGGTCTCGTCGAGCTGCAGGCCGCCGGTGTCGGGAGCCGCCTCGCCGTTCAGCAGGCCGTTGCGGGGGAACGAGCCGTTGGCCAGCTGCATGTCATCGAAGAAGTAGTAGACCATCTGCCTGGCGGTAGTGATGTCGCCGTCGGCGAGGAACCCGGTGAAGGCCTCGTACGCATCGCGCGGGAAGACCTCCCGGTAGGAACCGAAGTACGGCGCCAAGTCGTCAGTGCCGAACTGACCGGCCGGCACGGCCTGGCCCCATGGGCTCGAAAGAGAGGCGGCCGTGGCGCCGAGGAAAGTCTTGTCTTCGCTGGCCTTGATCACATTGGCGGAGAGCCAGTACGCCCTCTCGACGGCGGCGGGGTCGTTGGCCGCCCGGCTGGCTGTCGAGGCACCTTCCGACCCTGCCGACGAGTGCCCGACGTTCCCGGAACCGGGTGCGCACAGGTGGCTGTCGTATGCCGCCCATTGGCCTTGATAAGCGGCGAAGGTGGCCGCGAACGGTGCAGCCGAGGAGGTGAGCGCGGCGCCCAGAGCGTCCTGCTCGGTCCCGCCGAAGCCGAGCGCTACCGTCTGGCTCTCGACGGCGGCGGGGGACAATGGAGCCGTCAGGTTGGCCGCTTTGGCCACCGATGCTGCGATGCCGGCCGGAGAAATGCTCCCCGCACCTTCCGTTTCCTCAGAGCCCTGTGGCCGCCAGCTCGAGTTGCGCGCTGGGCCGCAGCCAGCGGTCCCGGCAGAGAAGTTCGAGTTGTCGCCGTAAGCTCCTACCCCTCCCGACATACCGTCCGTGGCCGCCGCCGGCGGCGTTTCATCGAAGGCCCCATGCCTTCCCAGCGACAGTTCGACCGTTTGCACGACGTTGCCGTTGTCGGCGTCCGGGGCGCCGGCCGACAGCGCCCCGGACGTATCGAGCTCGTTGAGCCCGTCACTCGTCGCACCCACAAAGCCAGTCTCGACGCCGGCGAACGGCCTGGCCGCCGTCAGAGCGGCGTAAATAGGTGTGGCATAGGTACGGTTGGTGGCCTCGGTCATCGAATTGGTCGAGTACGACAGAGGGACCGGGCCGCGGTGGGTGGCCACGATGGTGGCAGATTCGCCGCCGGCGTTGTCCGACCCACCCCCGCCGTGACCGTTGAGCAACGGGTTGAAGCGCAGGTACAGGCGCAGGCTCGACGGGGCTCCCGGGAGGGCGACGAGGCTTTCCTGGATAACGACCGACTCACTGAACGGGTCCGTGATGAAGTCGCTGACGATGGCGAAGTGTTCAGCCGCGTCAAGGGCAACGACCCGGCACGCCATCCCGGTGGTGCCCAGCTCGTTCACCGTATAGGTCATGTCGCGCGGCTGCAGCGCCGTGAACCCCGGGCCCGTCACGATCGGTTCGAGGCTCTTCACGTCGGTGTTGTCGATGGTGGGGGCGTAAGTGTCTGACAGGGTGCCGTCGGCGACGGTGTACCAGACCTTGGACACCGTGTCCGCCGCGGTACCGACGCAGTCTTTGCGGGCCTCGTCGTAGTACGACGCCGACCCGGGCGCGCCGGCCGCCTCCGCCCCTGTCGTGCCGATCGCCAGGTCAAATATGTGCATGGCATTGGTGCCACTGACGACACTGGAGCCAACGGCAGGCAGGGTGACCGAAGCGACCGCCTTCGTGGGGTCGATAGGTACAGCGGCGTACGACAGGCTCACGGGGATGCTGCCGCCCGGGTCCCAGCCGCCCGTAGTGGCCAGGAAGTCGGAACCTGAGGCCGGAAGCTCGTCGACCCAGTCGGCCAAAGTAACGGGCGCGGTCGTCGAAGTGCCGTCGGTGTAGGTGACGGTGAACGGGCCGCCGGCCGAGCCGTACGCTGACGCTCCAACAATGCCGAGGACGGACCCCTGCCCGCTGATGTCCACGGTCTGACCGTCGGCGACCACGTTGTCGGGCGCGCCAGGGGCGACGTCCGGCCAGTCCAGGTCAAGGCCATCATGCAGCAAGCCGGCGCCCGGCACGAGGGCGTCGCTGGCCAACCCGGTGGCGGAAAAACTGTCGCCGGTACCGTCAAAATTGCCCAGGCTCGGGGCGGCCGGAGCCGTGATGCCGACGTTGTCGAAGGCCTCGGCGAGGGATGAGAACGTGCTCGCGGACGCCACCGCAGGCGCCAGCGTGATGCCCGGCCCAAGGCACAGCGCCGTAAGCCCGGCTATGGCGAAACCCTTCCTGATGCCTCGATGTACTGGCTTGCCCACAGCTGCCCCCTTTGATCGACGACTGGTGGTCTTGTAGTACCCGTTCAATGGCATGGCCTATCGGGCTGGAGTGAGACCAAACGAACGTTACAATCGACGAAGCGGGCACGGAAGCCGAGGACGCCGGACCGGACGAACCGGCACCGGGGGTGCGGCCGGTTGCCTCCCACGACCACCGTCGACCCGCCGCCGGGGACGCCCATCTTGGTCAGGCGGGCTTCTTCGCCTCCATGAGGAACCTGTACACGCTGGTTTCGAAAGGACCTTCCTGTTCAATACTTTCGTGCAGCGCCCCAAGGCGCTGACGGTATTTCTCGACGGAAAAGTCGGGAACAGTCCACAGGACTTTACGCAGGAAGTAGACAACCGCGCCGACGTCATTGAACGTGGCACGCAATTGTTCGTGGCGCAGGTCAACGACGACAAGGCCGGCCGCTTCCGCCGACTTCACCGCCCGTCCAGGGCTGCGGGCGTCGTTCGGCGGTTGAGGCCCCATAATGAAGTCGATCAGCTCGCCGTTCGAGCCCGTCCCCACCTGTTGCGACAGGTATGAGCCCCCGGGAGCCAGTACTCGGGCCACCTCATCCCAAATCGTCACCACCGGGTGCCGGCTGACCACGAGGTCGAAGGTTTCGTCGACAAAGGGCAGCGCCCCGTCCTCTGCCGCTTCGACGACCCAAACACCGAACGAGGCCAGGTTGCGAGCCGCAATCTCGACATTCGGCGGCCACTGCTCCGTTGCCGCCGACCTCGAAGGTAGACGCGCCACCTGGCTTAGCACCTCGCCGAACACCTCGCCACCGCCGGTCTGGACGTCGAGGACGGCGTTCGCTCGGCCGACCCGCTCGACTAGCACTCGTGCGTAGCCCCATGACGGGCGTTCTTCGGTCGCCCTTCCCTCGAACCAGGAGAAGTCCCACCCTTCGACCGGTTCGGAGGCTCCCTCGGCCACCAGAGCTTCGAAGGTTTTGGGCGACTGCATGGCCCCCATATTGAGGCTCGAGCGCAGGCGGAGCAAGCCTTTTGCCACCAGTTGTGGCGGCCATTTCAGCGCTTGGCTCAACTCCTCGAGTCGACTTGTACGCACCCACCCGACGAGGGAAGCTATCTAGCTCATGAAACGACCGGACTGGTAGGAGCAGACGCGCGGTGCCTGCTTCGGTCTCGCGTCGTGTCACCCTTGCCTTCCTGGTCAGCGCCTTCCTCGCAGTGATAGCGGGGGCGTTGGGTATCTCGTTCGCCGTACGGTCGAGCGACGCCTCGCGCACGGCCCTAAAGACTCTTCTCCCAGCCGCCACCACCGCTAACCAGCTGTTGGCTGACGTTGTCGACCAGGAAACCGGTGAGCGGGGGTTCGTCATTACCGACGACCGTTTGTTCCTCCAACCCTACGACCTCGGTCAGGTAGAGGCGCCGGGACTGATCGCAACCCTCGAGCGAGAGCTCGTTGGGCACAAAATTGCTCTGGCTCTTCTCGCCCAGGTGGACGTGCGTTATGAGGCATGGCTGCACACCTTCGCAGTCCCGCAAATCAGGGAAGTAACGAGCGGTAACACGGCGGCTGCGGTTGCTATCGAAAAGACCGGTGAGGGCCGCGAGTTGTTCGATTCGCTGCGCCAGAGCATGAGCGGTCTGAGCCTTCGGATAGGCGTCGAACAACAAGCCCTAACTACGCACGCCCGCTCCCTGCAAGACGACACGCTGTGGCTAATCGTCGCCATGACAGTGCTCGTATTATTGGGTTCCTACTTTGGGTGGCTCCTGACGCGGCGGTGGGTTATCCGCCCGATCCGGCTTCTCGAGAGCGAAGTCAGCATGGTCGCCTCGGGTGACGTCGACCATGAAGTAGAGGCATTTGGCCCGAAGAGATTTCCTCGCTTGGTACCAATGTCGAGCTCATGAGGGAACGGGCCCGTAAGCAATCAGACGAGATTCGCCAGCAACGCACGATCGCAGAAACGCTGCAACATTCGCTGCTCCCGCAGATCCTGCCCACGCCGCCAGAGTTTGATATAGCCGCTCGTTACCTTCCCGGGGTCGACGGAGTCGATGTTGGTGGCGATTGGTTCAACCTGCGGGTGGCGGGTGAAGGTCGTTCGTTCTTCGCCGTTGGCGACGTGTCCGGCAAGGGGGTAGAGGCGGCGGCACTTATGGCGTCACTGCGCTTTGCCATAAACGCGTACGCCGCAGAGGACCCCCAGCCAACAACCGTTTTGAAGCGGCTCGGGCGTCTTATCCAGATGAGCGAGCACGGCCATTTTGCGACGGTGCTCTGCGGGTTGTACGACAGCCGGGAGGGAAAGGTCACACTGGCGAACGCGGGCCACGTCAACCCCCTTCTCATCGCAGAGGGGCGGGCGCAAGTCGTTGCCACCGATGTAGGGCCGCCGATCGGCCTCAACCATGATGAGTACGCGGCCATGACGATCCCTGTCACCAAGGGCACGACCCTGCTGTCCTACACCGATGGCTTGGTCGAGCGCAGAGATGAGCCGATCACGGCCAGTATTGAACGGCTGCGTAGGGTCGCCTCGGTGGGACTGTCACCGGAAGGGCTGATCGACCATCTCTTGTCCACGCTCGTGCCCGACGGCGCCGCGGATGATGTCGTGCTCCTGGGGGTGAGGTGGCAGAGGTAGTGGTCACGGGCTAGGCGGCAAACGCACGTTCGAAGGTCACGTAGCTTTCGAGAGCGTTGCATGGGTATAGGCCGTCACGCGATAGATCTGGGTTATGGACGCAAACCGGAAAAAAGTCCTGCTGGCAGGACTGGCGGTGATCGAATTGGTGGCGGCGACGTTGGCTTGGCGCGACCTGGCGCGACGCGACGACGGCCAGGTCCGAGGCAGTAAAAATCTCTGGCGTCTGTTCATCAGCATGAACCCGGGAAACTCGGTGTTTTATTGGGCCCTCGGACGGCGCCGTTGAGGCATTACTGCTCGGCTTGGAGGTACATCTCCACGCCGGCTCCAGCTGACCTCCACCGGGGCGTGACGGTCAAATGGTTAGCTGTCGCGGTACACGGGTTCCGCTCTTGCCTCCAACTCGTTCAGATCTAGCGAGGGCGAGGTAAAGCGGGGGCCTACGACCCAAAAGCCCCCTTGTTGTCCCATGACACTGCCGGCGGGGGTTTGCGGGTCGTGGCCCCGGACTTACTCAGGGGAACAGATGACAAGTGCCCGCGGTGGAGACGGCTGCGAACGCGGCCGCCGGTCGGCGTTAGCTCGAGCGAACCGGCCCTTGAGTTTCGGGCTCCTCGAGTTGGGGTGCCGCCATGCCTGTCTAACCGAGCGCCCGTCGTTTAGAGACGGAGGGTGGCGCTGCCCGTCGCGGGCACGCTGCCTTATCTGGTCCAGGGACCATAATCCTTTTCACGGCCGCAATACGCACCCGGGCCCCAGACCGTTCCGCCCGTAGCCGGCCGGAACTCCCCGAGGCTCCTCCGTCTCGTCACCCTCCAAATGGCTAGAGTGCTTTTCGTACCCCCAGGTTCGAGGGGAAGGTTGTCTGCTTTTTGAGCTGACGACCCCGCCCTCGCAAAGCACGCCACGCCGGTTCGGCCGGCCCAACGCAGTTGGCACCACGGGCACGGCCGGGAGACGGGAAAGGGCAATTCCAATGAGCGAGACTGACAGCGGGCTGCAAGTGGCCGAGGAGCGTCTGGACAAGGTGCAGACGGTGCTCGACGACGTTCGTCGTGTGCTGGTCGTGGCCGAAAGGGCGCAAGAGGCCGCCGAGCGTGCCCGCGATGACATACGCAAGGTCAACATGCTGGTGATTGGCAGCGCCATCGTCCTGGCCATCCTCGTCTTGATCTCACGCCGAGGCCGACAGCAACCGAGCTAGCTGTAAAACACGTTGAGCGTACGGCGCTCTCAGCGCCTGACTGAGCTATCGCTCTCCCCGGCGGCCCCCGGGCCACGGCCACCATCGGGAGTGGCGCAAGCAGGGGGAATGGGCCTGCCCATCGCCGCGGTACACACCTTTTTTTGAGAGACCCACGGCAGGATTTCCGTGAACGTCTCGTTTGGCATTGCTTATGGTCTGGGTTCGTCGACGGGGGGAGGAAGCGTTCGGCTTGCGCTTATAGCTTCCTGATAACCGTCGCCGGGACGCCTCCGACGAGGGTTGCCGGTGCCACGTCGTGGGTCACGACCGCGCCGGCGGCAACGACAGAGTCGGCTCCGATGGTCACGCCGGGCAGGACCGTGGCCGCCGCTCCGATCCAAACGTTCGTTTCGATCGTGATCGGTTCGGCGGTGATGTAGGCCCGCCGCTGGTCTGGTTCTACGGGGTGACCTGCTGTGACCAGATTGACTTTGTGGGCGATCATGACCCGGTCGGCAATGTCGATGGCTGCGTGGCCGGTGAACGCGCACTCGTAACCGATGAAGACGGAATTGCCGACGGTGATGTTCAAGCCGTAATCGGTATAAAAGGGAGGAATGAGATAGAACGGCTCACCGACGGGCTTGCCGGTCAACTCCTCGAACGCCTCTCGGATCGATTCGGTCTCGTCCAGGCAGTAGGCACTGAGCTTGGCGGAAAGCCGCGTAGCCACGTTGACCCGCTCAAAGAGCTCGCGGAACTCGGGCGATCTGACCCCGATCAGTTGGCTGTCGTGCATGAGGTTCCTTTGACGATGTGCGGTCAGGTGGGCTGTCGAGCCTAGAGGGACCGTCGTGGCGTGGGGTGGATAGGTGCCGACGAGGGGCAACTCGACCAGCGGGCGCTGAGCAGCGCTCGAGGCCGGGGCTCCCACCACCGCGGAGCGGCCACCTTCCCGTTCCCGTGGCCCGAGTTCGCAGTGCCTACTCAGTTCGAGGCGCAGCGATTTCGACCTGGGCGGCGAGGACGACCGGCAGGTTGAGGGGGAGGGCGGGAGCGCGGCTGTGATCGGCTGTGTCAATCCACTCGCCCCCCCAAAGACAGTGAATAATATAATGATTCAAGGTGTCCTTTTGTCCGGTCGTCCGCCGGCTGAGTACCTCGACTTCAAGCGAGAAAATGAAGTTGGCGACGAGCCCAACAATAGTTGTTGGCATTGCCACGAAACACCTTGCCAGACGCTCCGTTCTGTTAGCATCGGCTGGTGGTCAGATCAGAAATCTATAATCCTGAGCAATGGAACAACTTCTTCGTCTTAGTAGGCACTGGGTCTGCTGCGCTCACGGGGCTTGTGTTTGTCGGTTTGTCCATCAATGTAAAGGGTATAGCCAAGGACGCGACGCACAGATATAGGGCCATCAACATGCTCTCTGGCTTCACTTCCGTGTTCATCATAAGTTCCCTAGCGCTAATGGGGCAGCAGACGTACCGAACGTTAGGTATCGAATGGTTGATTGTGTCCCTATTGGCTGCTGCAATCAACACCAATGGCTATATTCAGGGATTCAGGTTATCCGGTAGCCGCTACGCTCTTAGCCCCGTTCGTGTGGCTGGTGGAAGCGCTTGTTACTTTGCGCAGATTATAGGTTCATTAGTACTCTATTTTGGTTCTCGAACCGGAATATACATTGGTGCAATAGCAGTCATCGTTAATTTCTGTTTCCTGGTTTCTGGCTCTTGGCTTCTAATCATGGGAACATTGAATGGTTCTGACTAAACACCAGCGCACTAATACGAGAGCCGTAAACACCATTGAATATTTGGAACCTAATGTGGGCGCTGCGCCGGGCTCCCGATATGGACGGGGGGCCAGGGACGCGTCCGGTCCGACCGGTTTCAGCAGTAAAACCAAGGCTGAGCTGCCCCCGGTCGTTGCTGCCGGCCGGTGCGGCTTGCGCTTTGGCGAACTCCACTGAAGGTGAGAACTCTTCGCCGCTGGGGACGCCCCCGGCCGGCGATGGATGTGGGGATGGAGGCCCTCGGAGGGCTCTTCCGCAGTCTCTACCGAGGGCAATAGTCCTGGTCAAACGAGTGGAGAGGACGATCTCCTATTCAAGCTTCCTCGAACCACGAGAACGCGTTCTTGGCGTGAGATGACCGGAGCACTGGACCACCCAAAGCTCGACCTCGTCACCGCTGAGCGTCCCTAAAGTCGCTGGGCGCCCAGCGGGCCCCGCCGTTGCCGAGCCCCCTTTCGCTCCTGGGATGGCTGGCGGTCGACGGCCTTGACTCTCCCCCTTGGGGAGGGCGCACACTCGATGTGTCGGGCTGTCCGGCTCGACGGCGAGGGAGTATGAGTTGTGGAAGAAGTCAGCATTGGCGAGTTCGCACGGCGGTCGCGTCTGTCGATCAAGGCACTCCGTCTCTACGACGAACTCGGTGTGCTGGTGCCCGCGCGCGTTGACGAAGCCTCTGGCTATCGCTACTACGACGTCGGTCAGGTCGATGAGGCACGCCTTGTCGTGATGTTGCGTCAGCTGCAGTTGCCGCTTGCCGCGATCAAGGAACTGCTTGGATGCGATCCGGTTGATGCCGCTGAGCGGGTAGCGGCGCACTGGCGGGAGGTCGAGTCCGCGCACGACGCGCGCCGCGAGCTCGCCGACTACCTAGTGAACCGACTGAGTGGAAAGAGGTCCGTCATGTACGAAGTCGCTACCCGCGAGATACCCGAGCGGAGCTTGCTGTGCTTGAAGCGCAATGTCGACGAACAGGGCGCGTGGTCGCTCGGTAAGGAGTTCATCGCCATCCTGCGCGAGCGACCGCTGCCGAAGATGGAGGGGAGAGAAGGCGCGATGTTCTCCATCTTCTGGGGTGAGGTGAGCGTCGATAGCGACGGCCCGGTCGAGATGTGCAAACCCATCCCCGGGTCAGACGCGGGCCCTTGCGTCGCACTACCCGGAGTTGACCTTGCGGACCGAACCCGCACATAGCGAGGCCTACGTCGCGCTACCGAACGACACGCTACCGGCTGGCCCGGGTGGGAACCCCGAGGTGCATTTGCAGATCGCGTCGGAGGCGTTGCGTGCCTGGGCGGAGGAGAACGGTATCGAACCGGAAATTCAGCTCGAAGATCTTGGGGTGCGGATCACCTACTTCGCGAGCGGACCGATCACTGAGACGAGCGCCCCTTACCGCGACTTCGCCGTGCCGTTTCGCATAGAGCGATGATCGAAGCCCGGGACCTGGTCAAGCGCTACGGCTCCACCGTGGCCGTCAACGACCTTTCTTTCTCCATCCGGCCTGGCATGGTCACCGGCTTCCTCGGCCCAAACGGCGCCGGGAAGACCACCACCATGCGGATGATCCTGGGCCTCGACGCGCCGACGCAGGGCTCGGTAACCGTAGGCGGCCGCAGATACCGCGACCTGCCGGCACCCATGCGCGAGGTGGGCGCTCTCCTCGACGCCAAGTGGCTGCACGGTGGCCGCCGGGCCTACGACCACCTACTATGCCTGGCCCAGAGTAATGACATCCCCCGCAGCCGGGTGGACGAGGTGCTCCGCATCGTCGGTCTCGAGGACGTGGCCAAGCGTCGGGCGAAGAGTTTCTCGCTAGGCATGGGTCAGCGGCTCGGTATCGCCGCGGCGCTCCTTGGGGACCCGGCGGTGCTCATCTTCGACGAACCGGTGAACGGCCTCGACCCCGACGGCATCCACTGGGCCCGGACCTTCATGCGGGCGCTCGCCGCCGAAGGCCGCACCGTGCTGGTCTCCAGCCATCTGATGAGCGAGATGGCCGTTACCGCCGACCATCTGCTGGTGATCGGCAAGGGCCAGCTGATCGCCGATACCAGCGTGGACGAGTTCGTGCAGTCCAGTTCCCAGCAGTCGGTGCACGTCCGCAGCCCCCAGGCGGCCGAGTTAGCCGTCCGATGCCGGGAGGCCGGTGCCAACGTCCGGGCCGGGAGCACCTCCCGGGTGGCGAGCGCACCCTTGGCCGACACGGACGCCGGGACCGGCCCCGACGTTATCGAGATCACTGGGATGGACAGCGACACTGTGGGAACGCTGGCTGCCACCTATGGCATCGTCCTGTTCGAGCTCACCCCCATCCGGGCGTCACTCGAGGAGGCATTCATGGAACTGACCCGACAGAGCGTGGAGTACCAGGCGAACGGGTCGAACCGATGACCGTCACCTCTATCGCCACCGCCGGCCATGGCACCCGGACGACCTTTCGCCCCGCCACCTTCGGGGACGTGGTGCGCTCGGAGTGGACCAAGCTGCGCTCCGTCCGGTCGACCTTCTGGGCCCTGACCTTAGCCGTGGTCTTGGGCATCGGCCTCGGGGCCGCCATCACCGCCGTGGCCGCCCACAGCTACGCCAAGGAGAGCATCGCCGACCAGCTCACCTGGGATCCCACCTCGCTCAGCACCTCCGGGCTGGCCATCGCCCAGCTCGCCATCGCCGTGCTCGGCGTGCTCTACATCAGCTCGGAGTATTCGACCGGGATGATCCACACCAGCTTGACCGCCGTCCCCAAGCGAGGCCGGGTGCTGGCGGCCAAGTCGTTGGTCTACGCCGCGGTCACCTTCATCGTGGGTGAGGTCATCAGCTTCGTGGCCTTCTTCCTAGGGCAGGCGCTGATCAACGGTCACGCCCCCGCGCCGCGCTGGGCGATCCCGGCGTGGCCCGGGCGGTGGTGGGGGGCCGGGTTGTACCTGACCGCCCTGGCCATCTTGGCGGTGGCCGTCGGCACCCTGCTGCGCCACTCGGCCGCCGCCATCACCTGCATGGTGGCGGTGCTGTTCGTCCTCCCCGGCATCGCTCAGGCCCTGCCGGACTCGTGGCGCCACCCGGTCACCGAGTTCTGGCCCACCCAGGCGGGGGGCCAGCTCGTCAACGTCTACCACTCCGCCCACACCCTCCAGCCCTGGCCCGGCTTCGGCGTCATGTGCCTGTTCGTCGCCATCGTGTACGCCATCGCCTGGATGTTGCTGGACCGCCGGGACGTGTGATGGCAGAGAGGCGCGTCGACATAGCCAGCGACCCCGACCCCCCGCTGCAGGCAGTGACCGATGAACCAGGATCAGTCGTCGACGACGGCGCCGGGGACACCTATCGATTCGCGCCGAAGCGGGTCGAACTGCTTAGGGGCCGATCGGCCTTGGCTCTGCTAGCCGAGCTTGCCGGTGGCGGCCGTCGCTATCAGGATCTCCATGAGAGGCCGGGGGGATCGCTCACAAGGTGCTCACCGACGCTCTGCGGAAGGCGGCGCGTGACGGCCTGATCGCTCGGCACCTTGACGCCGGTCGCTTTGAGACGGCCACGTTGTACGAGTTGACCGCCCTGGGCCGGTCGCTCGATGAGCCGCTGGCGGTGTTCGACCATTGGGTGGCGACGATGAAACTCGAACCCACGACCCCCTACGTGCAAACTTGGGCCAGCCGGATCCTCCCGAACGTTGGCGGACGAATAGTGCAGGTGAGACGGGGTGTGGTGTAACCGTCGACGGCTGCGAACGGCGACGGATGTGGGATAGATGTGGGATAACTCATCCATTTCTCGAAAGAAATGGTTTTACCGCTCGACCAACAATTGAGTGCGCGCCAAATTATAAGGGGACGCGCCTAAGGCCCGACTCTGTGACGACGAACAACCCATGCTCGTGCTCACGACATGCGCGTGTGACGGCATCGATGTTGCCCAAAAACAGCTGTGCCATAGTGGCCGCGGTCAGGTTCTTGCGGGCTAGGCAGAACGCCCGGGCCCGGAAGGCCTGGACGGCATACTTCTCTGCCTGGTTGTAGCGGACGCGGCTGTCTTTCATGAAGACAGCCTCTCGTCGTTCACCCGCCTCCCTGAGCCAGGTGATATCTCTGACCGCTTCATCGGCCGGTACGCCGTAGCGCTCGGCCAGTGTTGTAAGCCTCAGCCCTGCCGCCCTCAGCAAGTTTGGGACCTGGACGCGGCCCAAGCTGCGGTCGATAAATAGATCAGGCAGCCCGGCGGGATGCGACACGCACTACGTCTTCAAGCTCGGCCCTTGGCACCCCGAACTCCTCGACGAGCGTGTCCAGGTCGTCACCGGCCCAGAAGCGCTCCAGGACATCGGCCACCCTGGCACCCCCCCGGGAAAAGATCGGCTGGCCGAACGCCCGGTCCGCGTCAGCGACGACTTTGGCGTCGCGGTACCCCGGGAGCTGGACGAGGCGGGCGTAACCATCGTCCGCGTACTCAATGAGCTGGAGGTACTGCTCCACCGCATCCGAGAAGACCCGTTGCTGGTTACGGACGACGACCAGTTGCCGGACTAGTGGGGCGTCGGGGTCTGAGGACCTCTCGGCGTAGTCGAAGAGGAGTTCAGCACCATCGCTGTACAAGCGGCGCGAAGCCAGCGCGTGATCGATCCCGAGGTCTCGGGACAGCACTTCGAGCGCGGGCCGGATGCGCTGAAGCGGCACTCCCGAGTTCCGCACTGCTGCCAGCACGAGCGCTTCGGACAAGCCTATGAAGGGGATAGTCGGCTGGCCGCGGTGCTCGCTTGGCAACGACGTCACAATCGGGGCCCCCTTCACCGTTCGCCTACCTGGACGTGGCCGGGCGTAACCCTTCGCCCAGGCGGCGAGGGTTGTGGGGTTGACCCCTACCGCGCGCGCTGCCTCAGTGGGTGTGTAAAGCGGAACATCGAAGCGCAGATCCCGAACGGCCGTGGTCACCTCCTGATCGTTTGTCTACTTACTTGAGTGTAGTTCTCGGAGCGCTGCAGCAGCACTCGACGCTTTCACCCGTCCAAGAGGCGGGTCATTCGGAGGCTCGTCCTGCGCTGGCGTGGGCTATTGAGGCGCTAAGAGAAGTTGAAGTCGCCCGCGGAGTTCTAGGTTCTTTAACGCCCAACTCGGATCATCGGCTTCGTGCCATATATCTCGCAGTTCAGACTGTTCTCCCTCGATTCGCTCGAGAGCTTGAACGGCCATCTTGACTAGCTCGAGGTCTTGGCGCACACTCACCCTCTTGGCCCAGTCGAACACTTCCTCAGGCACCAGCTCAGAAGGGGGTGGGAACGCACCGTGGGCGATGGCTACGGCTTCGCAAGCTGCAATCCCCCTAAACCCTTCGTTCGTCGAGACGTACGGCTCCTCCATCACGCGCACGATCGCCTCGCGCGGAGGTTCGAAGTCAGACGAATCTTTCAGATAAACCGCCCAGTAAAAGGCCCTGTCGTTCTCGAACGGCCCTGCGCCCCAAGCGGCCACTCAGCACTATCTCCTGTAGTTGATGACTTGACGCTTTATTATCAATTTCACTGACGGAGCCGCTACTCGGAGATCGTGGGCACTGCTCCTCCGACACCGCTCTTGACCTTGCGCGAGGCGTTCCGGGAGCGTCGTAGCCGGACATCAGGCCCCCCCAATTTGGCCTTCGTTCTGCATCCTTAGCCAAGACCGCCAGCACTCGCAACCCTTGTCCCCCCGCTCCGACAGTGCAATGCGCCTTTCTGAGCTCGCAGATCCGGAACAAACTGGCTCACGGCGGCTAGAAAGGCCGCCTGCTGCATGGGGGTCAAAGCGCCGAACTAGCGGGTGAACCTCGGCGACCAGCTGTACGTCGGCAGGGCTGGCTACTCCAGGGGCTTGGCGCGGTCGCGAAGGGCTTTCATGAAAGCCTCATCAGACTCGAACCGCTCGACCCGCCCCGCGGCCAGATCAGCATCGACCTCTCGCTCGCCTTCCTGCCACTCGGGCGTCCAGAACCAGGCCTGTGTTGCGTCAGTCAGCATTTGAGGGCGGAGGAGGACGCCCTCCCGCGTGATCTCGGCCTCTAGAAGGTCGCCCTCCTCCAGGCGCGCCGCTTTACGGATGTCGTCCGGGAGCGTGATCTGACCATTGGCTCTTAGTGTCGTCCTTGCCACTTTCTCACCGTTCTACTGCCGGACTGTGAGATTTTCTCACTTATCGATTGCCGGAGACGCGTCTGAGGCGCGTGCAGCGCCTTGATCATAAGTGAAGGAAGTTCTCACAGGTCGGCGCTGGAGGGGCTTCAGACGGCCGGCTCCTGGAGGGCGCCGGCACAGAGCCAGGCATCGGATAGGTCACGCGTGTGCGAGGCCCTGCGCGCTCATTTCTGTCACCGACGACAACCCGGCCGCGGCCCAGTGGCCGGCGCTGGGGCGTCAGTGCCAATCAGTGCCAACCAATGGCCGACCGGCTGCCGGGCGAGCCTCCGGGGCCGTTGCGACCATCCGGCCCAGGCTGGCTTCGCTTGCAGTCGGGGGGCCGGCGCTGACTCGTGTGGAAGCCGTCGGCGACGCATCGGACGGTAACGGACGTGGGTGTCAAGTCCCGGTAGGGACTTGACACCTGTGCGGACGTGGGATGTCGGACGTGGGATAGATGTGGGATGAGGGCCCGCTCAGAACTCCCTCGGACCCGCTCTCCAAGGTATAAGCCCTGGTCAAACGGGTGGAGACGATGGGACTCGAACCCACGACCCCCTGCGTGCAAAGCAGGACCGGGCGTGCGCTACACGCTGGTAATTTTCCGCGACTAGCCTTCTGAACTGGACTTTTAGTGCCAGCTGCTGACACCTAGTGACCGCTCTTGACCTCTGCTTCGCGGACGGATCGTGGACGGATCGCGGACGCAGGAGACACCGGGCGAGAGCAGCAATTGGGTCATGGTTCGGTGAGATGGCGTGCGTCCCGATGCGACGCCAGACGATGTGCGCCTCTCCCTCTCGGACCGGCTCCCCGTACTCGAACGTGGCTCGTCCATCGGCTGCCCAGGTCATCTCGCAGATGCCAGCGGCCCCTTCGACGCCTTTGACTCGGAGCCCTTTGCGAAACCCTTCCACGCAGAAGGTCCTCAACAAACTCGTTACGGCCACTAGAAAGGCCGCCTGTTGGGGAGGGGTTAGCGAGCGAACTCGCGGGCGAACCGGGCGAACCAGGCGTACGTCGGCAAGGCGGGCTACGCCGGTCGTCTCGTCGGCGTTCAGCCCGTCGACGGAGAGCCTCAACGAGCGCTTCATCAGACTCGAAGAGCTCGGTGTGCCCCGCGGCTGAGGTCATGTCGCCTCCCGCTCGCCTTCCTGCCACTCGGGCGTCCAGAACCAAGCCTGGGTGGCATCGATCAGCTTCTGCGGACGCAACAGGATGCCCTCGGACGCGATTTCTGCTTCGAGGAGGTCACCCTCTTCAAGGCGAGCAGCCCTACGAATATCCTCCGGCAGCGTGATCTGCCCCTTGGCCCTCAGAGTCGTCCGTGCCACGAGTCGATGATACAATCAGAAAGTCTTACTTTCCAACCTGACCGACCAACCGTGTGGCCAACGTAGGTCCACGTCGCTAAAAGGGACGCCAATGGCCTCCGAGTGGTGTGTTGCCGGCTGGTCTTCGTAGCTCAGGTACCAGACCGTCGACCTACGCCTGTTGACCCCACCTGTTCCCTCGCAAGTTCCGCCACACGTATTCTGAACGGTGCTGTGTTACAGGGAGCGCACCCGCCTCACAAACAGACTGCGTCTTGTGCCCGGTTCAGGCCAGTATCAAATGCACGTTGTCCTCGGCCTCCCGCCCGCCTGGGCCATGTTTCTGGATGATCCCGACGATGATGTCAAAAAGCGTCCGTCCTTCGTGCCGGCCGGCGGCCGCAAGATCGGCTCGCACGCTGGCAACGTTGTCGGGGTGGCACGTCGCCAGCTTGTGCTGTATCCAACGAACCGTCTCGTCCCAACCAAGCCGTTGAGTTGCAGGTTCCGGAGTCGACCCATCGGAGCACGTAAGCGGCACTCGGTAATTCTGAAGCCGCCGCTGAGAATGTCATTGAAGGCGCCCACGTCTCTTCGCCACCTCCCTGTGCCGAGGGCGACGGTAACGGCCTCAAAGAAGCCTGCGAGGTCGTCAAAGGAGGCTCCATCAAGGGTGTACTCGGGGTACTTCTTCGCCGCTCCTGAGCACGTGTCCAGAGTGGCTCATCTGTCCCGGTGGCCGCACGAATCCAACGTCCCCGGACCGCTACGAGACTCCGTTCGCGACGGCCAGCCCAGGAGACGCCAGTCGGGGACTGGGCGTCCCCCCTCCGACACAAGATATTCGGTACCAACTCGAAGACCGGTTTCCTCGAGGGTGACGAGGATCGGCGGAGCACCCAGCACTTTAGATGATCAGTTGGTCCGGGCAACAGCACCGAGTCACAACATTGATCATTGTCCGGCGCTCATCCGTAGTCGCCTCGTCCCAGATCTCGTCCAGGTCAAAGCCAGACGAACACTTCTTGTAGCGTCCTCGAAGCGCTCCGCCAGCTTTGTTCTCCTTGTCGGCCCTCTGGTGTTGGGTCGGCTTCCGCTTCCAAGGCGGCTATCTGGAGTGCTCAGCCGTTCCTCTTTCCCGTTCTAAAGGTGTCCTCGCTGATCTTGTCGGCGAGAGAGGCGCACCAGCCTCTGACATTCCTCCTCATGGCGACCAAAGGCCCATGTCACCGACGGCCCCGCCGGGGCCGGCTCCCGGCCCACCAGCGGTCAGCTCCTCCCGCAACGGCGTCCTGGAGGTCCTGGTCGTCCTTCACCGCCCGCAGGCCGATAACAGCAGCCCGGAGAAGGCCATTGGCGGACCGGCCGGGCTGCGCGCAACCCTTCCCGTGGTGCTTGCACCGGTAGAGCCCTTCGTTGCGCTCGTTGTACTCGATGCACGCCACCCGCTCCCAACAGGCCGCACCGCACTTTGCCCGACAGAAGGTCCTTGCTGCGTCTCCGGCCGGCGACATGCCCCCGGTTCTCGGCCGCGTCGAACTGCTCCAACGTCACCAGTGCCTTATGGTCACCGGGGTCCCACTTGTCCCGCAGCCTCGTCTTGCCCAGGTACACCCGGTTCTCGCAGATGTGGCGCACCGTCGAGTACTTGAAGCCCACTTCGGACTCAATTGCCAAATAGCTCTTGCCCTCGGCCCGCAGCTCGAAAACCCGGACCACCAGTGGCGCCAGTTCGTTAGGGACCAGCTCCCCGTTCACCATGTCGTAGCCCGTTGGGGCCCGGTTCAACCAGCGTCCCTTCTCGGCGGCTTGTCGCATCCCCATGTTCACGTTCTCCACCAGCGAGTCACGAAAGTATTGAGCGACACACGCCGTGGTCCCCGCTGTGCATCTTGCCGGAGGCCGTTGCCGGGTCGAGCTCGCCCTCGTTGACCCAGTGGACCTTACCTTATGCTGCTCGAATAGCTTGACCAGTGTTGAAGAAATCACCTTGGTCCCGCTCAGGCGGTCCCAACGCCAAATCACTACGCGCTCGGCCTGTCCCGAGCGCACGAGGTGAGAAGCCTCGCATCGCCGGCCGGTCGAGGTTCTTGCCCGACCAACCCTCGTCGGACAGCACCCGGACCGAGCCAAGGTCACGTAGCCGGGCTAATTCTCGGCACCTTTTTGCTTGGGCGTCTGGCGAGAACTCGACCTGGTCCTCCGTCGACACTCGCACGTAAGCCACCGTCTGGCCCATTCCTGCCCTCCTTTTCCTCGGCCGCTTCTTTCAGCCGTTGACGCACTTTCAGCATCACCTTCGCCACCCGGGAGAGGTCCCGCCCGTCACCCATTGCCTTACCACCGCCATGTCTTGACAGGCGGCCGTACCCACTCCGCCATGTCCGCCGAGTCCCAAACCTGCAAGTATTTCCGCTCTTCGGGCATCACGATCTGCGCAATTAGCTCCTCTGCGTGAGCCTTGCCCTGCACCCAAAACCCGACGTTCTTTGGCCCATAACCCTGCGCCACCTCGTAGCGGTGGTTATCCCGTCCGACATGCTCGGCCGACCAGTCTTTCTGGGCGTACTTGCACCCATAACGGGCTGCTCGACGCCAACCCTCCCGAGGAGTTGGGCAAAGTCCTAGAGGTTCGCCCTTAGGCCCATGCCGTCCCCGGACGAAGTCCGTGACCCAAACGAAGCCCTGCGCCCAAACACGCTCCACGACGGAGTGCTCGATGCGTTGCGGGACGAAGAAGTTCACGTGCCAGCCGTGACCGCCCGGGTGCAATTCGGGCGAGTACCAGTAAGGGAAGCCAGCCCCGAGAGCACTTCGCAAGCGGCGGGCGAACTGGACACCTCCGACATCACCGCCCGGCGCTCACGACGGCTCGTGGCGAAGGCGAGGACCCACATGTAACGGAGCGCATTGCGGACGAAGTAACGCCTGGACCTGGACGCAGCCCGGCCGTTGGCTTGCGCCCAGGTCAGCGCTTCTGCCTCAGCCGCCCAAAGCTCCTCAGCCTCCACAAGCTCCCTCAGATGAGACGAGCCAGCACCCTGCTCACTCGCTTGCCGCTCCGCACGCAGGCGACGAGCGGCCTTTCCTTCCCCGTAGCTTGCGAGCGGTGAGACCCAAGCCAAGGACGCCTCGGAGCACTCGGGCCAACTCGTGAAGCGCCAGCCGGACTCGGCCTCGTTTCCCGACCCTTGCCCGAGTTGTGTGCTTAGGTCAAGTGAAGACGAACTGGGCTGCAGCTCCGCCATGTCTGCGAACCCCTGCACCCCAGTGACATAAGTTGGCACTGTAGCAGGGTCGGGTGCCAACTTGTTGCACCGGCTCCAAGCACGGCCTTCCGGCACCCCGCCCGGGCGCTAAGCGACCGCCAGGCCCTCGAACCTCGGGCGCTCGGCGGCCGCTTCGCACCCTAGACGTCAGCCAGAGAGGCGCCTACGTGGAAGGCCACGTGCTCCGACGCTCGCTCCGCAGCACCTAGTTCTTTGAGCCGCTTGTAAGCCTCGTCGTAACGCTTCTGCGCCCCCGTCAGGATGTTCATCCGACTGGGGGTCGTCTCGGACGGGAACGCCTCCCTGAAGTGCTCCTGGTCCCGGAACGCGGTCCGGCGGCTTACCTTCATCACCTGGGCGAACTCGTCCACTGTCGCCGGTTCGCGGCCCAGCTCAGCAGTGGCGAGGCCCCACGAAAGCGCGAACTGCAAGGCATTTACCGTCTTCCTGAAACCGGCGTTACGAATACCAACCTCCGCCCAGGTCGGCCCCACTCGTCTAGGCACAGCTTCCAGCATATGCCTGGCCAGTGCCAAGCGCTGGCACCCACCGGCTGCAGGGCGAGCCTCCGGGGCCGTTGCGACCATGCGGCCCCCGCTCGCTGTGCTCGCCGCCGGGGGGCCGCCGCTGCCCGCAGGAACCCGCCGACGAGGCAGCGGAGGTCGCCTTGACGGCCCCTTCTCACCCGGCAGCCCCCCTAACCGCCTGCAGTTCGGAGGTGCTGTGTTACAGGGGACGCACCCGCCTATGTTCTAGCGTTTGGCCATGGACAGCTTTACGTTCGCCAAGCTGCTGGCCAACTGTTTTCAAACCGTCGTGCCCGAGGGTTTCCACGTGGACGTTGAAGGGGACACGCTTCGGTTCACTCTTGACGAGGGGCTGGGGTTCTGGGGGGGCAGCACTAGGATTTCCGTTCGGGACTTTTTGGACAAGGTCGACGCCCCGGAGGATTGGCGAGTGGCCACGGCCGCCGAGTTTGCCCTCAACGACCTGCAGGACTTTGTCGACGAGGAATCTACCGAGCCATGGCCGGGACAACACGCACCGCCTGTTGCCCACGCCGCCGTGCGGGCGGGCAAGCTCCACATGTGGTTCGGTGACGAGGGCAATGAGGACCTCATTCTTCAACCCATCGACTTGAGCCCCGAAATTCAGCCTTAGCGGCTCACAGCCACGGCTTCAGTCGCCAGTCGAAGAATGTGGGCGTCCCTCCGCCGACATCGTCACGTGCTGTGTTACAGGGGGCGCACCCGCCAAGCCCAGATACGCTTGCACCATGCCCGTTACCGGAGACGACGCCACCGAGGCCTCGCGCCTAAACGATCTCCAAGTAGCGGTAGACGAGGCGGAGGCGCGCCATGGCGGTCTATCGGCGGAAGCCAAGGCGGCCCGACTTGACTTAGCCGACGGGTATCGCGAGGCTCTCCGAGAACAGGGCCTCCCGTATACCGTCCCATTGGACCTCGGCGTCCGTTTGCCCATTTACGGCGACCCAGTTGCTTTCCAAACCGAGGGCGAGGCCCTCCTTGTCACCAAGGCGGATTACCGCGACAAGGATCAACGCCTACTTGTGTTTCGGTGGCAAGGCTGCGCCGGGGCGTTCCTCGGCCCTCCAAGCGAGGAAGGGCGGACCTTGCTCCCCATTCCCCGTCCCTTGGTCCACGAGTGGGTTGTGGCCGGTGGAGTCGCCGAGTTCTTTAACAGCCCATGGTCAAGCTGGTGGCTGAAGTCGTACACCCGGAGCACGTTCAGGCACTTTGCAATGATCTTTCAAGACAGCGTCTTTCACGCGTTCGCATCCTCAGTCACCGTAGTACGCCTCCGACTAACCAGAAGCGACCTTGGTGCGCTTCTTCGCGACCCCGGGCTTCTTGAACAACTGACACCATTTCGGAACCGACCCTCGCCCGATTCGGCGCGGAACGCGCCACCGCAGCCCTGAGGCAGTCCGAGTAGGTCCTTCGCGGTCTCTTTCAGGCTCGTACGGCCTCCGCAATACGGCCACGTACTCAGCGCCAGTCGGAGATCGTTGGCGTCGCTCCTCCGACACCGGTCAACGAACGATGCCGACGAAGCCGAGTCTGTTTCCTGTTCCTATTTCAGCCCGCTCTTCTGGCGGCGTCTTGTATTGCCCGTCGGACCTCGCCTCCGAGCCCCCAGCAGTCGGCCTTGCTAACGAGCGAAGTCAGGAACTCCTCGTCACCGGGCGCAGCCCCTAATCCGGCATCCGCGACCAATTGGTTCCCGATCGTGTGCAATACTTCTGCTACACCAGCAACTGCCGACTTAATGTCGACGCCGTTTCCCTGGGCGTCGGCGTAGAGGGCTCGGACCGTGATGGACAGGTCCTTGACCAGCAGGGCGAAGAACGCTCGGCGGCCATCCCCAGTCAGCGCTGCCAGTCCGGACCCAACTGTGTCTTCGTCACGGAACACAGCTTGACCCTACCTTGACCTCACGAGGCTACCCACGAACCCAGTCGCCAGTGCCTGGTACCAGAACGAGCGCGTCCCACCTCCGACACGGCCGTTAAGGACACGAGCTTCGACCGCGACAGATTGGGTCTTCGGGTCGTACACGCCCTCGATGCCGACCTCGTCGTAGAACCGTGCTTTGAGGATGGGGTCGCTTGCGTCGAGCAGCGGTAGGAGACCGCCGATGGCTTCGATCTGGGCGCGGAGCTCGGCTGGGGTGATCGATTCGCTGGCGCGGAGTTCGGCCTTGGAGAGGCGTGCCTCTGCGGCAGTGCGCTCTTTTGTGACCTGGCTTATCCAGGCTGCGACGATCGTGGGGTCTGTCCCGGCCTCGAGCGCTTGGCGGTAGCGGTCAAGCTTCCGGTCACACTCGCGTATGGCTGCTTTGATGGTCGCCGTGTCTGCTCCCTCGTTGGCTCCTCCCACGCTGGCCATGACGGCGCACGTGTCGGCAATGCGGTCAGCGCCGAACGTGTGCGCTAACCAGGCGTCGAGGTGGGGAGTAGGTCGTCCTCGCGGAGGTTCACTGATTCGGCGTACCCAATCTCCGCTGAAAGCGCGTACTCGGAAGGGAACTTGCAGCGGTGGTAGGTGCGGCCTCCGCTCACGGCCCCTTGCATATAGCGGCCACAGATGCCGCAACGGAGATGGTGGCGGAGCGCATAGCTGCGGTTCTTTCTCGGAGCCTGACGTGGACCCTTGCCGGCGGTCCTACCGGCGAGGCGGGCCTGGACGGCGTTGAAGGTCTCTCGGGTGACAAGAGCGTCATGTACGGGCTCCGCCGACCATACCCACAAGTCTTCCGAGTTCCACCGCATGACCGTCTCGTGGCCGGCGCTTACATCTTCCACGTCGACGAGTACTTCGTCCCGACGTTGACGAGCCCACACCTCATATCCGGTGTAGCGGGGGTTGCGCAGGATCGCTCGCAGCGCCGACTTACCCCAGGCGAGGCCGTGCCGGTGAGGATTGCGGTCCCGGTCGTGTCCGCTTGGCGACGGGATACCTTCCCGGGTAAGCCGCTCGGCAATAGCGAAGCAGCCTCGCCCAGCCAGGTATTCCTCGAAGATCCTCTTCACGAAGGGCGCGGTCTCCGGGTCCGATTCGAGCACGTGCAGTCGCTTTCCGTCGGCCGCCTTGGCGGGGTTCGGGTGCGGACCGGCATCAGCGAGCCGGAACCCGTAGGGTGGTCGGCCACCAAGGAACCGCCCTTCGATCGCGGCCTGGGCGGTCATCGCGGAACGGACCCGGGTCTTGATGCGAGTGCGTTCGCCCTTGGACATGCCGCCGAAGAGAGTCATTACGAGGTCGTGAGCCTCGGAACCGGGGTCCACCGCTCCACCCACCTCCGGCACCCACAGCCCAACGCCGTAGTGACTAAACACCGGGAAGGTGAGGCCGAACTGGTTGCCGTAAAAGGCGCGCTGGGGTTCGCCAATCACGACGGCGTCGAAGCCGCGGTCGGCATTAGCGAGGGTCGATAACAACCTCGCAGCCTCGGGTCGGCGCTTCCACGGGAGTGACCGGCTTTGGCCGACGTCGAAGAACTCAGCCACGATGAACCCGCCAGCCGGTTCGATCAGCTCGCGGCTGCGGTGCAGCTGCCATTGCTTGGAGGACTCGGGATCTTGTTGGTCCTCCGTGCTCACTCGACCGTAGAAGGCGAAGCGAGTCATGCCTTGACCATATGGCGCGCGAAGGCCTCGCAGGAGCCCGTTTTGCCTCTTGTGGCCGTGTGCAGCATCTCAAGTAAAACGGACGCAGCCTTTGGGGTTATGAGCGCGAGGTCGCTGTTCGCGACAATTGTCAGCTTGCCGTCGAGCCGAGAATGTCGGCTGCCCATAGGCTCAGCCACGTCGGACCTCCTTGAAGGTTCCGGCCAGGCCCGGGGTGTTCGTAGCACGCCCGGGCCACTTATTTTGTACACATGTACTCTAGCAGATGGGTGTGACTAAAACGGTCCAGCTGTACAATATCTAGATATGCCCGTGGTTAAAACCGAGGATTCATCGACGCGGAAGAGGTGGCGCAGATCATTGGGCTGGCACACCGCAACGCCGTTAGTGGGTACCAACGCCGCTACGTCGACATGCCCCGACCGGTCGTTGACCTCGGCCCGAACCGACCCTTGCTATGGCTCCGACCTGACATCGAATCCTGGCGTGTGGCCGGCCACCAATTCGTAGAGGACGGCCGCGACGCGTTAGCGCTTCGCAACCAACCGCGGACATGCCCAATCAATCTGACGCTAACGCCCCCCCGGTGGGGGGGCGGCGGCAGCTGGGGGGCGTCGAACCGCTCGGCGTCCGGAAGAAAGGCACACCGCCCTAACGGGCGGTGCTACCGCCCTCGGCCGGCCAAGCCGGCCTCGGTTGGTGACGAGGAGGTCACGTGGCCGATCGCGGTGCCGATTGTCCCGAGACCTTCCCGCACCTGGGACCTGGCGTGAGCACGAAGCACACATATGGAGCGCGTGGCCACTCGAACGGTTGCCTAAAGTCTCCGGTGCGGATTTCGGGCGAAAATGAACCTTCAACACAGTGGGTCGACGCTCGACGCAGAAGGCCGGCCGCTGAAGAGCGGAGCCCGCCGCCGTTGGCAGCTTGCTCCAACCTTCGGAGGGAGCCTTCGAGTTCCATGCACGTGCATTAGCACGCCAGTTTGGCCGCACAACGTTCTAAACTTGGTGGCACTGGCAAGTTGTCAGAATCTTCAATTACCACGACGTCGACTCGGTGTTTGGAGCGATCGATATGACCGAATTACAAAACGATCAAGGGCTGCTGGTTCTTGAAACGATCAATCCCTTCGATATGACGGCCGACGACCTAGTTCAATTGGCTGAAGAAATTCGACAATCTCTTAGAATGCCTATAGGCGTCGCGTACGACGATCAGCACGGTGCTGGAGTAACTTGGCATGAAGTATTACACATTTGGCTACCAAGCGTCGATTTTCTAAGGACGAGGGTTGGGAGATCGTATTGGGCATAATCGTCGAAAACCTACGACGCCGCTTCAGACGCTCTGGTAACGAACGCCGACCTAAGACTCTGATCATTCGCGATCCCCAGACGGAGAATGTAGTGGCAGAGTTCATCATTGAGGAGGCTGATGCCGAACCTAAAGAACGGGAGCCCGACCAGTCACCTCGACGTCGCCCACCCGTAAAGCGGCGGATCGGATAACGTTTCGCGCGAGACAGCACCATACTTATGAGCCGTGGGCACCGCCCTCGGAGTTGCCACAGGAACTCCGAGTGCCTTTTGATGTCTGGGCCTTGACGAAGCAGATCGACGAACTGGGTGGCGAGTGGACCTACAACCTGTTCCTTCCTCGGACCACAAACTTTCACTTTGCATCACAGCCAGTGGACTTTTATGAGCAGTTAGCGGATTTTGACCATATCGGCGTTGCAGCCCTCATGATGGATCGGGCGCGCCGATCGGGACTACCGGAACTTGAGATAGGGTCACTCTTGGTAGATTTCGCCGCGTACTCCTCGGTATTCAATCCCGTTGATGGTTTCATCCCCACACCGTCGTCGACCGAGCGCTTTATCGGTAGGCACACCGCCAGTGTGCTGAGAGTCATCGATAGCGAGACAGTGGTTGTAGCTGATGCATGGTCAGGCTGGACACCGGACCATACGGCAAAGATGACGCGCTCCTTCTTTGATGAATATGGGACGGGCGCTCAATTATCGCGTCCGTGGAATCGCGGCCCGCTGGGCAACACTGCGGAAACCCTCCTTCAGACGTCAGACCCGCAAGAGTTTCTCCGCCTGTGGCGGACACCCAGAAGAGTTTCTCCGAGTTCAAAACGTTACCAGAGGGTCGGGTAAAATTTTCGTGTTTCGAGACGTGGAGCCTTCAATCCGAGGCGCCAGCCGAGGTACTGACGCTTGAGTTGCGCGAAGGCGTTCGCGTCGGCGTGGGGATTATCGTTCACGAACTTGGTGAATCTTCTATCGGCGATCTATTTATCTGGCCGCCGTATCGCCGGCGTGGCTTCGGTATGGCACTTGAAGGTTTCGCTGCCGAAAGAGCTAGTACTAAAGGCAACCGCAACCTGGTAGCCTATGTCTGGGAGGCAGACTCTGTACGCGGGAAAGAACGCGCGATTTGCTTTTTGCGGCATCTCGGGTACGAAGTGGAGGAATCAGTCGACACGGAATACGTGGTCCGGGCTAGCCGCCGTGTCGAGTAGCTTTTGGGGCACGTGAGTTGCTCGCGTGCAGACGCCTTGGCGAAGGGTAATACCTGGAGAGCAGTTTTGCCCGACAGCTAGCCGACGACTATTTTTTGGCCTCCTTGATCAATGTTCGGATGTTTCTTTCCCGAAGCATGCAGACCAAGGTTCAGCGCGGAATAGTGCGTTTGAAGGTTGCATGCTGGAGTCAGCGGGTGTCATAGGAGCGTTGGCTTGGTCAGAGATGTTCGGGACTAGGCCCCGCCGGCTCCGGTCAGACGGGCGACAGTGGCCCGCAGGCGGGTATGGAGGGCATCCCCAGCGGCGGCCGACAGGGCCCTGTATCGGACGATGCTCCGGATGAACTGGCCGTTGCGGTCAGCCGCAGAGCTTTGCAGGTAGCCCCGCACTGAGTCGCCCGTCTTGCCGCTCAGGCACGAAAGGTCAAGGCCCGCGGCGATGAGCACCTCGGTGCAGCGCCAGATGTCGACCGCGTCGCGGTCTTCGAGCCGTTGGCCTCGCACAAGGACCTTCAGCACGAGGGCCGAGACCTCATCGGGCAGGGAGATGGTGGTCTCCAGAACCTGGTCGTTGAGGCGAGCCAGGCGGAGCTGGCAGGTGACTGCAGGGCGTTTGAGGGCTTCTGCGAGGCCGGGGACCTCCGTTGTCGTGAGGTGGTCACCGAGCCGGAGGTTTTGGCGGGCGCGGCTCGTGTACGCGGGCACCAGCACCTCGACTACGGCCCGGTGGGACCGGCCGTCACGGGCAGCAACAGGGATGTCATGAACGTCCCGCTCGAAGATGTTCCCAGCCATGCGCTCGTAGCCGAGTTCCTTCAGGCGGTCGGTGACGCCGGGGTCTTGGGCGGCTAGGCGGCTCATGCCCAAGTCGGCGTCCTGAGTCTGGCGGTACAGTTCGGCTCCAAGGCCCCAGCGGTAGACATGCAGCTGGACCATGTGACCGCCGATGATCAGGGCCTCGGTGCCCTCGCAGGCGGTCGCCACATCAGCCAGGGCGACAAACCCGAGGTCGTCAGCGACGGAAGCTGC
The DNA here is from genome assembly GCA_963749305.1 of uncultured Acidimicrobiaceae bacterium. GTDB lineage: Bacteria > Actinomycetota > Acidimicrobiia > Acidimicrobiales > Palsa-688 > Fen-671. The sequence goes on along the minus strand of CAVVMN010000001.1, from coordinate 114,760 downwards.
CCCGAGCACAAGGTGGTTCAGCGGGACAATAGCCACGTGCGTAGCTTCTCGGCGGCTTCGAGCCGGTCGTCGCCCCCCAGAGCGCTCAGCTCCCACATGAGATGCACTGGGTCGGCGACCATCACTTCGTCGCCTTCTATGGTGACCGGGCCGGCCAGGTAGAAGATGCTGGTGTCCTCCGGTACCCGCCAGGTGACGTTGGCGTCATGGCGGCCGTGGGCCGGGGTGGCGCCGAGGCGCTTGTCTAAGAAAGCACCCGGGCCGCTATAGGCCACCAAGTGGTCAGGCCGGCGCCAGGGGACCAAGAGGTCGGCGCCGACGTCGCCCGAGATGACGACCACGCTCGCAGAGTCAGAGGCCCGACGGGCCAGCTCAAGCGGCTCGTCCAGGCTGTAGAGGTAGCTGACTGAGCCGCCGGGGCCGGGGTACTCCGCTAAGTAGCGGTCCAGAGGCTCTCCTTGTTGGGCCGCCAGAACCCCCGCTTGGCAGGCTCGACGAGCCCAAGAGTGGTGAGCTTCTCCAGTACCTGGTACGTGCGTCCGGCCGTAATGTGACGCGGGCTCCTCAAGGTCGCAGCCTCGACCGCCAGTCCTGGGGCGGCGATAAGGGAGCGGATGACACCCCAGCTGCCCGGCCCCCGGGGCAGGGTCGTGGGGGCGGGATGGTCAGTGCGTCGCTGTACGGCCTGTTGCCGAAGGCGCAAGCCGGGGGCGCGCAGGTTAAAGCTCCCCTCGCCGTCAGCCCATGACCAGCCGGCACCGACGAGTCGTTCGGCCACGCTGGCGGTCACGCCCGGAGCGACCAGCATGGGCAGTGCCCCCCGGGTGAGGACGGCCCGGTCGAGCAGCTGGCTGAGTTCACCCGGGTAGGGGCAGCGGCGTTTCTGCTCTACTGCGAACCGAGCGGTATGGTCGTCAATGCGGAGGTCGAAAATAGCGTCCAACCAGGGCTGGGCCGGTTCCTCGGCCACAGTCACCTGGGCGCCCAGCCCTTCAAGGTCACGAACTACATTGTCAAGCATTTGAGACAAGTATAGCACGGTGCTTGAATTAGCTAGGTTGCTATACGACCGGTCCAGGAGGCATCCGGTCATGACCGTGCCCTGTCAGCGTGGGAACCGCGATCAATGGCCTGCGACGTAGGCGCCGGTCACGATCAGATTGATCACTTTGTTCGGACCGCCGTTCGCCGGCCAGGACCGATGCGATGGCCTCGGTCGACAGCTGTCCGAGCACGAAGCGGTCGAAAACGTATACGCCGAACTGGTCACTGGGCCGCGACCTTGTCGATGGGCGTTGAGGCGATCGCTTGAGGCCGGTGATCCTGACCTGTGGGTTGTCGCGCGATGTAACGATCTGCTCGCTTGTCAGTCTCCTCCCCGCCATCCCCGCATATATGAAACCGCTTTGCTTGTACCAGATCGTGTAGCAGCCAGCCGTTGGCAGACTGTCGTCAAAGGGGTTCCCGCAACAAGTGTTGGGGACCCACAGCGGGAAAATCGCAGTTGGATTCGTGTCCGCAACGGTGTAATCCCCCTCCGACACGGATCCAATGCAGGTTCAAAAACCATAAAAGTGCTGTTCACCCACCAAAAAGGGTCCCAGTGCACCGGGCTCGGGGCCATCCTGCCGCCGGTGAACTGGCGGAGTACCCCCCTTTTGGGAGGGCCGAACGGGGTTGAGAGCTTGGACGCCACATCCTGCCCGAACGCCACGACCTGTTTCGCACTGGCCTCAAGGCCTCGTCATCTGTCGTAATGCGGTACCGAGCCTGAGCCCCAACAGCGGCCGCCGACCGCCGGCAGGCGATGGTCGGCAGAGCATGTCCAAGGTCCCGTTTAATAGCCGACGTTAGGCGCTCTGACTTTGGTGCCACCAGGTGCCCCTCGTCTTAGTCCCACAGGCGTGGGACGAGTGGCTCGGCCCCGAGCCACTCCTGCCCCAACCTCGACGTGCCCTTGCATCCCCGGCGGGCAGGTCTCCTCAGGTGCCATGATGTGAGCACCGCCGTCAATAGCGCTCTCAACGACGACCCTGAACTGATCCGGCCGGTAACGCCCCAATCCCAAAGCTGTCCCGATATGGACGGGACCGAGTTGCTTGAGCTGTTCAGCGGTGGCGCTCCGACCCGACGCTCTAAACCTTACGCGGCTCACGCTCCCCAGCACTGCACGCCAATTAGTCGCCCTCTTGCTCAACGTTTTTAGCTTCATTCCCCCCATAGACCTCAACCGACGAACTCGGAGCTTCGGCGCTAATAGTCGTTCTGGGCGCGCATTATGCGCTTTCTGCGAAAGAATTACATAGTGCAGAACGCTGCCGGACTCGGGCGCGATGGCGCCGACGCTGCGGTGCCGGACTGCGCACCTACCCCCCGGTGGAGGCCCGGGATCAGCGCCCACGAAGTAAGTCAGGGTCACGTACTGTTCGGCTAGATGATTTGGATTTCGACGTCCACTCCCGGTTACGTCTTAGTTGAGTCTGGTACACGGTCGGCGGCGGTTGTTTTCATTTTCTGCTGCGGCAAAACAAGATCCAGAAGGCCGGCAAAGCTCAAGCGCCCGATCTCCGACCCCATCAAGCGAAAGCAGTATATGATCCACGCCGCAGACGTAGTTGGTACTCGTCGCCTATGCCATGTCGACCGTTACGTCGCAAGGGGTTTTGTCGTCAGGGGTACCGCTGATAGTCCTGTGCTCCTGGGAGTGACTACCGGGCCCGGCGGCGCAAACGGCGTATCCCAAAGCCTGAGCCGATTTCTGCCTGAAGCTGCGTCACTGCGGCACGGCAAACCGGTCCAGGACCCCAGTTCCCGAGATTCATCTGGCGAGCAGTGGTGACAGGCGGACTGTTCCAAGCCTCGCTGATCGCAGGTGCCACAGCCTCTGAAACTGTCGCTCTCGCTGTGGCATAACTGCGGGCCAGACGCGGATGGTCGGCAGCGATCCATGCTTCGTGGCACGCTATTCTGTCCCGCAGGTCATGGCCGAGGTTGGCCAAAGCAGAGAGCGTGGCCGGGTCGTCATCGGTCCGGCGCCGCACACGGTATGGCAACTCGCTCCATGCAACTAGGGTCTTCACAGCCTGGGCGTAATGATCACGGCGGCGGGCTGTCGCTTCGCTGGCCCTAGTGACCAGCAAAGTGACGATGGCGGTGAGCCCGGCGACCAGCACTGGCAGCAAAACAAGGGTCAAGACGGTGTGAAACAAGGAGCTACTGGGAGAACTTGCCACAGCCGGCCTCGCCGCAGCGGCAAGTATAACAATTAAGCGCATCGCAGCTCTGGCGTAAGAATTGGGTGTCGTTGGCCATCAGCCCTTTCGCCGTGGGGTACGTCCTCTACGGGCCAATGGCCGTGTCGACGCCAGTATTCCTCGGACCACAAATGACGCTGGACGATGCGCAGGTACATGTCCAGCCCGTCCTGCCGACTGCCAGCGAAGGTGCGACGGGTCGCTGGGCTAATCGAGGCAGAGAGGCCCAGGACTTGATCTGTACCCTTATGTCCTTGAGGTCGTTGGGCTGCGTCGTTGGGCGTTATGTATGGGTACCGGTGGCACCAAAGTCGTCTCTCAGCAGCGACCGGCACGGCACCCACCTGACCGTGGGCCAAAATGTTCACGCGGACACGCTCTTCCGGGTAGCCGTTTAGGTGTTCAGGAGGCGGAGGTGCGAACCTTACGTCCAAAATGACGCACGCGGGATCGTGGTACGCGTAGAGCGACTGCTATGCCGTTTCGGAATAGGACGCGACTGAGCCAGTCAGCGCAAGCAATTGGCTCGCGTAAAAGTACTGAAAACTGCCCCGGGCCGCGGCGTCCTCCATCAGGGTCGCCAGGCACGCGTAGTTTGCATGGGCCGCGAAGACTGCGGGAGCGGAGGCAACCGCAGTGCCAGTCCATAAGCGGGCCAGGAACGACTTCTCATCAGCGCTCGGCCGAGGGAAGCAATCGTTGCCGAACAAGCTGGCCCAGATTTCTGACGCAATTTCCTCGTCATGTTGGTCAACCTTGTTGAGGGCGTCGGCCGCTCGGGTGGCCAGGTGGCTCAATGCCTGGCACGCCGAGGACTTCGTCCAGGCGTCCAAACGATCAGAGATTCGGTCCACACCCGTTGGCTCGCACAACGAGAACGTGAGCAGTCGGGCTCCAGCGGCCAATGCGGCGGCGACGGCCTCGGGGTGGTCGGCAGGACCGGCAATTGCTTCGTAACAGAAGGTCTCAACGTGGAGCCCTGGCAACTCGACCTGCGTGTGGGAGTACGACCCGCTTCACCATTCTCACCTGGCGAACGAACTTGCCCAGGCAGAGCTGGTTACGGCTGGCGATGCTGTCTATGAGCTCATATGTGTTCGAGGGCTTCCACAGTCGCTCCTTTGTATCGGCGATCAAGATCCACTTGTCGTCGCCTCCAGTGGCGAAGGCGGGGACGCAGTCGAAACCGAACGTTTCCCCCGGTACAGTTATTGCCAAAGCGTGCTTCTTGACTTCGAAGAAGGCACCGGGCAGATGGCCTGTCAGCGTTCCGGATGATCGCCATGGCTCGCTCCGGGCCATCTTGCCCCGCAAGTTCGTCGGCGAGGCTCGGGTTGATTTCGATCACCTTGTCGATGTCATGAAGCGGTGGTTCCATAGTTGATCTAGCCAAGCTTCCCTGAAGCCTCGAGCCCGTGGCGATGCCGGCCTCGATAAGGTAATCGCCTATTTGGCGGTGCAGGTCGCGCGCTCGCTTGAGTTGCTCGGCGTCGATCTTCAGGTTGTCGTCTAGGGCGCCGAAGCGCTGGTTGAGGTTCACTCGCGTTCCTTCCTCTCGCCTTTCGGTGCCAGGAACGCCGCGAGGTAGCGAGTCGCGCTCTCCTTTTTGCTGGCTGATACCATGCGATTCCTCCGCTGAAAGGTCACTAATACTTGCGTTGTCGACCTGCGGTAGTGAAGAATCACACATGTAGCATTTGTGACCCACCACCGTGGTGTCCGAGTCTGGGGTCGGGAGGCCGTTGCAGCGGCCTCCCGACTTAGCCCTAGTGGCGTAGGGGACTATCGTTTGCGCTTGCGGGTTCCCGCTCGCTGGCTCAATGCCGAGCCCGCAGCGGTTTTGCTGGCCTTGCCAGTCGAGCCGCTCCGGAGCACACGCGAAGCCGCCTTCGCAGCTCGAGCACTCGTGTGACGACCTGCCATTTCATCACCTCCTATGCCTTTAGATGTTCTTGGATGGCCAGCGACTGAGCGAAGCTGGTCTGATCGGCTATCTCTAGCCTAGGTCCAGTCTATCTCTCGGCGGGACGGTTATCCACAGCCGCTAGGCGCTAGCACATGGGCCTTTGTAGACTGTTAAGTGAAATGACCGAGCCAAGACTGGATAGCGCCGCGTCAGGCATGGTTTTGGTTCCGGTGCCCCAGAAACACTTGGCGGCGGTCTACGAGCTCCTCGCCGAGCTCATGCATAGTGAGGCCGGTCGTCCAGCGACGCTCGGGGAAGATGTGGAAGAGACCGCTTGCGTCCATTGTGGGGCGACGGCGTACCTCGCCGCGGGCGGTGCCTACCACTGCAGTGAGTGTGGCCTTGCATTTCGCCGGCCTGGTCGCCCAGGCACGATTGAGGTCGACCACGAGAACGGGTGTTGGTCGAGGGCGATGGTCGACCGGCTCTATGCGGAGGTGGGTTCCTCCATATCCGGAAAGGCCGTCTCAGTGGTGGCTGAACGTGCGCCAGCGACGGTCACATCCGATGAAATAACGAACTCCCTGAGGATCGACTCGGCGACGCTTAGAGCCGAGCTTGGCGCGCTGTCAAAGGCATGCCGACGACTTTTTGGACGAAAGATCTGGCCAATGAGCGCTCGTCAAGGTTGGGGAGAGGGGGCGCGAATGGGTTATCGGATGCCCGAAGGAGTCGCCGAGTGGTGGCAGGAGGCGTCCGGGGCGGCGGGCGTAGCAAGGCGCGACCTTGCGAGAATACGCGCAGAAGCCGGTTAGCCCCTGTGCAAACGCCGCTCGGAACCTTTACGCGAGCTCGTCTTGTCAAGCCCGCGCTCCGGTACGAATCGCGCAATAGATTTCAGCGTAATTCGTGTCCGCAACGGTGCAATCCCCCCAACGACGCGAACCCCCACGTCGGCTTCTTTCCGACAGTCGTCAAGGCGAGCCAGTCAACCTGCGAGCCGGGATGGCGAGATGCCGTCCGTAGCCATCGATGGTGGAGGGAGTTAGCGGTTCACGGTCGGGAGGGGCGCCACCACGGCAATCTTGACCAGCTCCCCCGGAGGGGGAGCTGAGTGACCCGGGCCTAGCTGCGTCGTGGCAGGTATTGCCGCCCCGAAGGTCGGCTACCGGAGTGGGGGAGACCAGGTGTCGAAGGTTGCCCCTCAAAGGTCCACCCCATAACCGAGGCCCTGTCCGAGGTCGTGGCCGTGCTGGAACTGCAGATGCTGCCGGCGTTGGTGAAGAAGGTGCCGATAGCGCTGGAGTTCGAGAACTTCTTGCGCTTTGACCGCCTGGTCCAGCGCCCTAGTCGCTTGAGGCCCGGCCCGGGGCACTACGCACTACCGCCGGGCGACAGAGCGGTCCGATACGTCTTGCGGAGATCTTCCCAGCGACGAGCCCGCGGCAAAGCCAGGCGGCGCAATTGCCGGGCCTTACAGTCCTGCATTGAGTTGTATGAGGGGGTTCATGTGCGTTCAGTCAGTCCTGTCCGGTCACTTACCCCAGCGGCGTGGCTAATGGTTTTCATCGTGGCGTCAGCACCTTGGCGCTATTTGAGGTGGCTATTCGCGTGCAACTGCTGACTGGACAGAAGGCCGCTAGGACCTGCCAAGCGGCCCAGCTGGGGGCGTCGGTCGCCTCCGACGACGGCTTCTCCAGCGAGGAAGACGCCATGGTCGAGCTGACCAACCTGTCCCCCGGGTCTGCACGCTGAAGGGGTTCCCCTACCCAACGGTTGACACCTTGGCTCACAGGACGTTCGGCTTCGGCGTCGGCCATTTTTATGGTCCGCACGAGACGGTGGAGCCCTACGCATTCCCGCCCCCGAGGGCGTTGGCCCTGCACCACGGTGGTGCCGCCTATTTCGACCTCGACTGGCTGGACGAGGACTCCTTCCCGTCGGACTCCGCCCCAAGCTTGCCTGCGCGGACAACTACTACGTCTGGGTCTGGTTGCCGGGCCAACGGCGTCCGTTAGGACCACGGGGTACTGGTCTACGGGCAGCTTTGTGACGCGGCGCTTTCGCGGAGCCGTCAAGGCTACCCCCTCCGGGCGGCCTGCGGCCGGCCTTGACCGCTCCTAGTTGCCGACGAATCGCTATTCCCGGCGACGCCGATCCGCTGCAGTTCTCTCGCCAGCGACAACCCCAAAAATGAAGCCTTCCGCTGCCTGCCTCGAAGGGGACGAGAAGACATACTGATCACCAGCCATGACGAGCCAGGCACCTCCCGGGACATGCACGACTGAAGGCTCCATGTGACTCCACGTTGCCACCGAGGCTTGGGCAGACTCCTCCGACGCATGCCACTCACGTGGGTACCCGCGCAGCAAAAGCACCCAGTCGCCCTCCTCGTGCTCGAGAGTCAGTCCAGTCAGTTCGAGCGCGTCTTCTAGGGAGCCGGGCCGGAGGACGCTCTCGGACATCCAGTACGAAATGCTGCTCATGAGCCCGTCCCCTTCGAGAGCCAACCAAGGCTACCGTTCGGGTGGTGATGCGCTCAAAGAGCAAGGTCAAAACAGCGCATGCAGTTTGCGGGTGCTGTGTTACAGGAATCGCACCCGTCCAGCTCTGGCGCCCTCGCTACGGTTAGGTATCGGCTCACACGACCTCTACGAGTTCGAGTTGCTACCCGTTGACGACGGAGCGGTCATCGCCCTAAACGAATGGCCACTGATCCAGAAGCTACTCCTAGCGCTCCAACCCTCAAAGACGGTCAAGCTCGTTGGAAATCCGCCCACGGCGATCCGAGTCAATGGCTATGGCGGGACCCAGGTCGCGCCCGGCCTGCTTGCCAGGCTCAGTGAGCTGGCAAAGACTCGGCTCCGGGTAGATACAACGTGATAAACAGCCACGTCTGGCACCGTCCGGTGGGCCTAGCCCCCCCACCCCGCGGAACGAAGGGCACAGCGTGAGCTGAAACGGTATCGACGCCCTAGTCGTCGAAGTTGCGCGCTTGGAGCCGACGGAGGCTCATCCGGTCGTGGAAGCGGCGACGAGAATTTACGAACTTCTTTGCGCCGCGTATAGACCGAGAGAGTCCCTGGGCGCCACCGTAGATGACATCCTGAGCAGAATACGCAGTGATGTGCCGCTCCATCCCGACACCGTGAAACCCACGTGCTCGAGGTCGCTGAAAGCGAGATCGGCTCATACGCCAAGAATACGCTTCCGGTCCGATCGCCCGCTGGCGGATTGCTCGGTCTGCGCTCAGCTATAACGAGGAGGCCGAAGGCGGCCCAACAAACCTTCATCGTCGTCTGAGGGCCAACGGCCAGGCACCGATTCGCCAGTCGGAGAACGTCGGCGTCCGCCCTCCGAGGTAAACCCCCACGGTCTGCTTCCTTCAGCGGCCTCATCGCGAGCCCTCAACCTGCCCGCAGCCGGGATGGCGACGTGCCGCCGGTACCCGTGGAGGGCGGAGGGCGGCGGTTAGCGGGTTGACCGGCGGAGGATGCCGAGGGCACTCTTGGACAGCTCCCCCGGCAGGGGGAGCTGTTGACCACGGCCCTTGCCGATCCGCCAAACTCCCCGGCTTACGACTGACGGTGGAGAGCAGGGGAAACGAGGTCGCCAAGTCAGAGACCCATCCCGAAACCGCGGTCGCGCCCGAGGTCGTGGCCCTGATGGAAGGGGTGCTGTGCCCGGGCTGGTGAAGAAGGTGCCAATGGCGCTGCGCTCGAGGTTTCTTGCGTTTGAGCGCGGCCAGCTCCGCCAGTCGTTCGAGAGCCGAGGGGTCCTCGGCCAAGAACTGGTCCCGTGCTTGCTCGGCCCGCTCAGGCGGGCTACGTCGGCTTCCAGTCGTTGGTAGTGAGGTCCCAGAGAGCGCTCGTATGGCTCGCCGACCGCCCGCCACGCCTCTAGCGCTTGGTCGAAGCGCTCGCCGGTTTCCCGCACCTCCCGGCGGGCCTTGTGCCTGCCCCACGGGCCGAGCGATTTATCTTGACCGCCTCCGATGCTCGTTGGTAGTCGAGAGCGGCGACGCAAGCGGCTTGGGCGGCGTGGCCCGCCGGTGTGCCGGCCCAACGGCCAGTGCCCTGGCGCAAGTCTTGGCGGTCTTGTTCGGCTAGCGACAAACGGCGCCTGGCGTCGGCCAGTTCGCCCGAGCGGTCAGGCGGGATAGACCGGGCCAGCTGCGCCCGCTCGTGGTGCAGCTCGGCCAGCGACTTGGCCGCTTGGCGGTCAAGGGCCAGGCCTCTCGGCGTTCCTGGCCCCAGGCCCACGCCAGGCGCTCGGCGGCATGGGCGACGCTGGGGGCGACAACGTGAATGTGGCTCTCATGGCGAGCGCGGCTCATGGCCACGTAGGCCAACTCTCGGCCGCCGCCGTCCTCCAGGGCGTAGGTGACGTCCACTGTCGAGCCCTGCGACCGGTGGGCGGTGGTGGCGTAGGCGTGGCCGAGCTTGTCTGCCCCGAGGTCTCGCGCCCATCGCAGCTCGGCCCCTTCCGGCGTCACGGCTACGAGCGACCTGTGCTCGGGGTCGACGGCGACGACGACGGCGCGCTCGAAGTGGTCCACGCCCCGTCGGTCCAGGCGAAAGCGTGATAACCCGGTCCCCGGCCCGGTAGCGCCGGCCTCCGGGGGCTTCCAGTTCGGGGCCGCTCAGCAGGCCCAGCTTTCCGGCACTTCCGCGAGCCGCCCGGTTCAATCTCTCTACCGCGTCACGGTGGTAGGCAAGCAGCAGGGCGTCACGGCCGTCGGCCACGTCGTACGCCCACGCCTTCACCATTTCGTACATGGCTTTGTTCCCGGCTGGGAGCGGGGTGTACCCGGCCATTTGCCACGTACCAGTCGAGCGCGCCGGGACGTGGCCGGCGGGAGATGGTCCAGGGCGTGGCGTTCCCCCGGGGTCAACTTGTCTCAGGTTGTCCGTGAGCGCCCATACGTGGCCAGGGTGACGGGAAGCCAGGGCCTCCAGGGCGCCCCCGGGGCCGACCGAGCCGAGCTGGCGGTAGTCACCGACGGCGACCAACTTTGCCCCTGAGGCCTCCACGGCAGCCAGTAGTCTCCCGACGTCGGCGTCGGAGCTCATAGCCCCTTCGTCCAGGACCAAGACATGGCGAGGCGTAAGGGCCTCTCGCCCGTGCTCCAGGCGCCAGGTAAGCGACGCCACCGTACGGGAGGCGACGCCCGCGCCTTGGCCCAGCGCCTTGGCCGCCTGGCCCGAGGTGGCGGCCCCGATCACGTGGTAGCCGGCCGCTTCAAAGCCTTCTCGCACCGCCGACAGCGTGCTCGTCTTGCCCGAGCCGGCCACCCCGATCACCAGGTCCAGGGCGTGGCCGGAAATTAGCAAGGACTTGGCCACCTCGGACTGTCTCTCGGTGAGACGCATGCCCCGGGACAGCTCTACTTGCCGGATGGCCGCAACTGCGGCGCTCTCGTCAACCCGCGGCCCCTCCCTTTGGGTCAGCACGTCAGCCAGCTCGGCGATGCGCCGCTCGTCCTCCAGCACGCAGGCCGCCGACCATACCGGCTCCCTGGCGCCCGCCACAGGGGCAACGGCACCGCCGGCTCGTGGGAAAGCACGCTTATCCACGGCCTCGTCCAACATCGAGACTGGCAGTCCGTGCAGGTACGGGGCGACAGCCACGATGACGTTGCGTCGGGTGAAGGTCTTTTCTTCGGCCAGACGGCCACCGGGCGACAGCACCTCGGTGGCGATGTCGTCGACGTCTTGCTCAGGCGGTCGATACTTGAGCCCGGCTCGGTCCACCGCGGCTGCGAGCTCGAGCGGGGGTAACCGGCACGGGCAAGTTCGTCGCGCCAACGGGGCACCAGGTCCTCAACCCGGTCATGGCTTTTTCGGTCCCGGGTGGCCCGGGCCGCGATAGCCCGGGACCGGTAGGAGGCCTCCGGCCCGACGGCGTCGTCGATCTGGGCGGCGCGAGTGGCGTGGACTTCCCACGCTTCTTTTGGGATGCCGGCAATGGCCCAGCCCCCGAGACGGCCCGATGGCCCGGGGTCAGCCTCGATGCCGTAGCCGAGCTCCACCGCTTTGGCCGCCGCCGCCATACGGCCGATGGCGGTGGCGGCGTGCAGGTGGTCACGCAACAAGGCCGTGTCGAGCCCTTTCCAGCCACCCCTTTCGTCCCCCATCGGCACCATGTTGGCTACCAGGATGTGTTCGTGGACTTGAGGGTCGCCGGCCCTGGTAGTGGCGTGGCGGGACACGGCCCACGTGAGGCCGTCGGTCGGCATCCGTACCTGCGCCCGGCCCCGCCGCCCACCCTGCTGGTGTACGACCTCGTCCAGGGAGCCATAGTGGCGTCTCGTTCGGCATCCAGGACCAAGTGCATGTCCTCGGCCCGGCCGATCACGCCCAGCTCGGCCACCGACTTGTGCGGGGATACCACCAGCTCCATCCCCGGCCGCAGGCAGTGCACGAGCCGCTCGCCATTTTCGGGTTGGCGAGCGCCCCCGGCACCGAACACCGCTCTCCACTCCTGGACGCCGACTTCGCCATCGAGGCGAGCGACGTGGCGCCGGCCCCGCCCCACACCATGGGCGTTTCACCGCGGGAGGCGTAATACTCGAGCGCGTTGGCCACCGGGTCGTCCCCGCGTTCGAGGACGGTGTGTTCGTGGTACCCGACCGACTCGGCGCCCATCATGCGCATCCAAGCCAAGCCGGTACCACCTCCCCATAATCGACTTCACCCACAACGTCACAACCGAAGGTTGTAATCGTGTTCTGCTTCTGTCTTTTATATCTGTATTGCCGAAAGGTGCGGGGTGGTTTCTTGGTGACCAGTAAGTAGCGGTCAGTAACGGTCAAAGGAATCGAGCAGGACAATTCCGGGTTGCAGCCGTCTTAGGGCTTAAGGCGTTGCGTCAGCCGTCGCGACAATCATCCTCGACTGCTGTTCTTTCGAAGCTGCACAAGAAGAAAAAAAAATATTCGTGTCACTAGACGGCTGCAGATGGCAGTCGGTGGCACAAAATGGCACAGGTGGGCAGTAACAGGCAATTGCGGGCGTTTATGGAATACTTCCGGTGACTGACTTCCATGCCACAATTGGGGAGTAATTCGTGAGCAAGGAGGTAGCAGCCATGCCTGAGACCGAAGGACTTCCCCGTTTGCTCAGCATCGGGCAGCTCGCAGAACGTCTGGGTACCACTCCCCGTCACGTTCGTCGACTTGTCGCCGAACGCCGTGTCCCTTTCGTGAAAGTCGGCCGGCTGGTTCGGTTTGACCCCGATGACATCGCGGCCTGGCTCGACGGCAGACGGGTCGGCGGCTCAGGAGCGATCGACGGGGCCGCGTCCCCCGCTCGACGGCCCGCCTAACTGACCTTCGATGGCTTTGCCAGTGCTTTTGCCATTACCTCGGCGATGGCGTGGTCGCGCTCCCGGCTGGCGTGCTGATAGATAAGAGCGGCACGCGGGCTGGAGTGGCCGGCTCGCGCCATGAGGTCGGCAACTGTCGCGCCCGATGCCGCCGCCAATGTCATCGCAGAGTGTCGCAAGTCGTGAAACCGATAGTTGAGCCCAGTAGCGGTAAGAGCCGGCACCCATACACGTTGGCGGAAATTGTGGCGCTGGAGATAGCCCCCCTCAGGTGCGGGGAAGAGAAGGGTGTCAGGCTCTGGGCCGATCATCTCAAGGTGCTCAGAGACGATTGGGACGATGCTCGAGGGGATGGCCACAGTTCGTCGGCCGGATTCGGTCTTGGGCGGTCCGGCGAAGCGCTCTCCTCCGACCAGCTCGGTGATCGTCTCCGCCACCCTGACTTCCTTGTGCAGCAGGTCGACACGATCACGCCGCAGAGCGGCCAGCTCCCCAAAGCGAAGGCCGCAGGCGCCGGCGAGCCAGATCATGGCCCGGTAGCGAGGGTCGACGGCCTCGGCCAGCGCGTCTACCTCGGCCGGCGTCGGGATCGCCTGTTCTTCGACGTGCTCTCGCGAAGCACCCTTGATGACGACGGGAGACTTGACAAGATAACCGTCGGCCACAGCCGCCGCCATTATCTGACGCAGCAACCGGAAACACTTCGGTGCCGTCCCTGGAACTCTGGCGCTGAGACCTCGGTACCAAGCCACCACCTCGGAGTTGGCGATGGCCGTCAGGGAACGCGATCCAAAGGTTGGGTCAATGTGCTTTCGCAGGAGGAACTCGTAGAGTTCGCGCGTGCGCGGACGCAGGTGACCCTGTCGTTGCAACCAGGTCAGCGAGTAGTCGCCAAAAGTGACCTTGCCTGTTGGCGGTGCGACCCAGGTTCCTCGGACGATATCGGCTTCCTTGGTGGCGAGCCACGCCAGTGCGTCGCCCTTGGCGCGGAACGTCTCAGTGGCGACATGCCGGCGCCCGTCGTGCCAGTACGAGGCTTGCCAGCGACCGGAGGGAAGTTTGCGGACACTGCCGAAATGACGACGGGCCTGCGCGAGATACTACTGCGCGATCGCGCACGCAGCGCGCACGACACTGTCAGGCCTCGATCTCGCTATCCGCCGTATGGCCTCTGAACTGCCCTTTTGTGGTGGAGACGATGGGACTCGAACCCACGACCCCCTGCGTGCAAAGCAGGTGCTCTAGCCACTGAGCTACGTCCCCTAGCGAGGTGCGCCGACCAGGCATCTTATCCCGCTCGGCTCGTCGCTTCCGGCCTGGCTCGATGGCTCCCAAACCGGCGGAACCGAGAGAAGCGAGATACTTTTTGCCGTTTCCACCTCGTGTCGCTTGCTAGAGTTGCTGATCGGCCCTGGCAAAGACACCGGGTGACCGAATGGCGGGACGGGCGCACGCTCGCCCCAGGACGAAGTGGCAGAAGAGGCTTCACGGGCAGTCGCAGCGCATGGACATCTCTGTCTTCACACCGAGCCACGACAGCCGGTACCTGGGTGACTGCTATCGTTCTCTAGTCTCTCAGTCGCACTCGGAGTGGGAATGGGTGGTGGTGCTCAATCGCGCCGCCGCCGCGTGGCGCCCCCCTGACAAAGACGACCGGGTAAGGGTGGTGAGAGCGCCGACCCATCTCGCCGGTGTCGGCGCGCTGAAGAGGTTCGCCTGCGAGCTGGCGACGGGCGATGTCCTGCTGGAGCTCGATCATGACGACAAGCTCGTCCCAAATTGCTTGAGCGAGGTGGCTGCCGCTTTTGGGGTTCACCCGGCACCCGCACTGGTGTACTCAGATTTCGCCCAATTCAACGTGGACGGCACGCCCAACCAGGACCGTTTCGACGCCGGCGTCGGCTGGGGCTACACCGACGAGGTAGTCGACGGGACAACATATTTGCGTTGTCATGCGATGGCGCCTTACCCACACAATGTCGGCTACATCTGGTACGCGCCCAATCACGTTCGCGCTTTTTGGCGGCCGGCCTATGAGGAGGTGGGCGGGTATAACGCCGATCTGCGTGTGCTCGACGATCAGGAGTTAATGGCGCGCCTGTACGAGGTCGGAGACTTCCTGCACATTGACCGGCTGTTATATCTCCAGAGGGTCCACGCCAAGAACACGCAGTCCTCGCCGAAGACTAACGCGCAGATACAAGTCGATACGGTGGCGCTTTACGACCGGACCATTAGGCCGTTGGCGTCGGCGTGGGCCGCCCGGAAGGGCTTGGCGCAGATCCGTCTGATCACTGAAACTTCACCGCCCATCGATGAGACTGTCCATGAGGACCTCATTGTGCTCGACCCGGAAAAGCCGGTCCTGACCTACTCAGACAACAGTGTCGGCGTCATCAAGCTAATCGATTTTCTACAACGAGCGCCCGACCGTGCCGCACTTTTCAATGAGTGCTTCCGTGTCCTGCGTCACGGGGGCCTTATAATAACCCAGACTCCTTCAACAGACGGGCGAGGCGCTTTCCAAGACCCCAGCCACGTGTCGTTTTGGAACGAAAACAGCTTTTGGTACCTCACGCGTTCAGATATGCGTTTTGCGATTAAGCCACTAAACTGTCGCCTTCAGCTCTCACGGCTCCACACTGGTTATCCCTCGGCATGGCATGAGGAACAAATGATCCCTTACGTGTACGCCAACCTAATAGCCATAAAGGACGGAGCGCGGCAGGGCGGCCTCTTGTTGGCTTGAGGATTGCCAGTTATCCTCGACAGAAGCCAGCACTTCTCGTATAGGCAAAGCAAGCAGAAAGGAAGACGATTGGCCACCCAATCCGGCAAAAGAGCAAGGCGGGGGCTACGGGTCGCGATGGGCGCCGGCCTGGCCACCACCGCAGCCGTAACAGGTACGATAGGGGCGTCTGTGGCCCTGGCGGGGACACCCGACAACGGGGTTATTTACGCGTGTTACAACAAGCATACGGGTGACCTCCGGGTCATAAAATCGGGCGCGAACTGCTCGAAGAACGAAGTACTTCTTTCGTGGAACGCCAAGGGGCCCCAGGGCAAAATGGGCAAAGCGGGCGTACCGGGCATACCGGGCACGCCGGGAGCCCAGGGCCCGCAAGGTGCTCAGGGTTCTAATGGAGCCCAGGGTGCCCAGGGTGCCCAAGGGGTCACAGGCCCTGCTTTGTCTGGTCCAGTCGGGCCGCAGGGCGCTCCGGGGGCGGCAGCCGCACAAGGTGCTCAGGGTGCTCAAGGTGCGCAGGGCGCGCAAGGTTCTCAGGGACCCCAAGGCGTTCAAGGTGCCTCCGGCACCAACGGCGCTCAAGGTGCTCAGGGAGCCCTTGGGCCCCAGGGTGTCACCGGAGCGCAGGGAGCGCAGGGGCCGATCGGCGTCACAGGTGTCACTGGCCCCACTGGCCCCACCGGCGTAACTGGCGCGACCGGTCCCACAGGGGTGACTGGGGTTACGGGTGCCATCGGCGTCACTGGTGTCACCGGCCCCACGGGCGCCGGCGTCACCGGCGCCACTGGCCCTTCTGGGGTGACCGGAGCGATCGGGGCCACTGGGGTTACCGGTCCCCAGGGCGTGACAGGTGCCAACGGCGTCCAGGGCGCACAAGGTGCTCAGGGTGCTCAAGGTGCTTCTGGGTCCGGCTCCAGCCTCCAGGCCTGGGACTCGAGCAACGTTTCCTTGGGGCAGGTCATCGGGGATAGTGAGGACGTAGTAAACGTCCTGACTAGCGCCGGTTACGAAGTCGATTTCGAGTTCAACGGTACGGTTGGCGACCCCGAGTACATCTACTACACAGTGGCATCGTGCGGGAGCGGTGGCAGCATGTACCTCAATGACGGCAACGATGCGACCGGGGACTACATGAACCCGAACCAGCTCTTTTGGACTCCCCAAGGGTTCGTCAAGGTCAGTAGCACCTCGTCCCAGGCGATCAGCGGCACTGTCAGCAACTACGACGCAGAGAACTCACCAGCCTGCCAAACCGGCGGCGGGACTTACGGGTGGCCGCTCACACTGGTCAGCAACTCGGCTGCTGGTTTGCCGACCTCCATCCCGACCGCCACGATCGTTCTGTCCACCACCCAACCATAAGGAGCTGCCACTGACCGCCGTGCCCGCCGGGTTGGCTTGGCTACCGCGCCGCTCGCCAGGAGCGTGACCTGAGTAGCTCGACCCGGCGGGCGCGGCCGGCTGATGGCAAGGCATATGTCGGGACGGGCTCCCGGCGGCGAGGTACGGCGGGTGCGAAGGAGCTCTAAGCATCGGCCCATCGTTTCTAGACGATGCTTGCCGTTCGTGCCGCGCTGTCGTGCCCTTCCTGGCCCGGGCAGGTTAACGTGGGGGCGATGAGACGCACGGTGCTCGGAGGACAACGGTGCTTGTATGACGGTAGCGACTGCTAGCCCGGCCGAAAAAGCCCCGCCGAAACGGCGGGCTGAGATAGACGTCCCGACTCTCCGGGAGGACCGCTGGTGGGCTCAACCCCTGATTACGGCCAGCGTCTTGATCGGTTTCATCGCTTACGCGACATGGGCCGCCTTCCAGAACGCCAACTACTACGTCAGGCCCTATCTCTCGCCGTTCTACTCACCTTGTTTGGCCGCCCGCTGCGGTTATGCCCGGGCGGGATCCACGGTTACGCACCCGCCGATGGTCGGGCTGTTCGGGCCGTGGTGGGTGATCTCGCCGGCCATAATCGTTTTGGTGGTGCCGCTTGGGTTCCGCCTTACTTGTTACTACTACCGTAAGGCCTATTACCGCTCGTTGTTGTTGTCGCCCCCTGCGTGTGCGGTCAGGGAACCGCGCAAGCGTTATACGGGTGAAACGCGTTTTCCTCTCATCATGCAAAACGCCCACAGGTGGTTCTTTTACCTGGGGCTGTTGTTCAACGGGATCCTGACCTGGGACGCCGTCGAGGCCTTTCACTGGCCGAACGGATGGGGCCACGCCGGGTTCGGCACGCTGATGCTGGTGCTGAACGCCGTCTTCCTATGGTCGTATTCCCTTTCTTGTCACTCCTGCCGGCACGTCATAGGCGGCCGGCTCAAGCATTTCTCCCGCCATCCGGTGCGCTTCAAGTTATGGGGCTACGTGTCCAAACTGAATGCCAAGCACATGCTGTTCGCTTGGGTGAGCCTGGTGTTCGTGGCGCTGACCGACCTCTATATACGGTTGGTTGCGGTGGGCTGGGTGCACGACCCGAGGTTTTTCTAATATGTCATCTGAAGAAACATACGAACACCATTCTTACGACGTCGTTGTGATCGGAGCAGGCGGTGCCGGGTTACGGGCCGCCATCGCCGCTCACGACGCTGGTGCGCGAACTGCGCTCATCTGCCGCAGCCTCCTCGGTAAGGCCCATACGGTTATGGCCGAGGGCGGGATCGCGGCCACGTTGGGCAACCTTTGGCCCGAGGACAATTGGCAGGTCCATTTCCGGGACACCATGAGGGGCGGCAAGCTCCTCAACAACTGGCGCATGGCCGAGCTGCACGCCAAAGAAGCGCCGGAACGGGTCTACGAGCTGGAGCAGTGGGGCGCTCTGTTCGACCGCACCGCCGACGGCAAGATCAGCCAGCGCGACTTCGGTGGCCACCGCTACGCCCGCCTCGCTCACGTCGGGGACCGGACCGGGCTCGAGATGATCCGCGCCCTGCAGCAGCGGGCCGTTTCGGTCGAGATGGACGTTTTCATGGAGCTCACCGTCACCGATTTGCTGAAAGACGGCAACAGGGTTGCCGGCGCCTTCGGGTACTGGCGCGAGTCTGGGCGCTTCGTGGTCCTTGAAGCCCCGGCCGTCATCCTGGCGACCGGAGGTATCGGCAAGTCATGGAAAGTGACGTCGAACTCATGGGAGTGCACGGGCGACGGCCACGCCCTGGCCCTGCGTTCGGGTGCCACGTTGCTCAATATGGAGTTCGTCCAGTTCCACCCAACGGGCATGGTCTGGCCTCTGTCGGTCAGGGGTTTGCTGGTGACGGAGTCCGTGCGCGGCGACGGTGGGGTGCTCCTAAATTCGGAACGCCGGCGGTTCATGTTCGACTACATCCCGGAGTTCTTCAAGGCGGAAACGGCGGACAATATCGAAGAGGCTGACCGCTGGTACGAGGACAAGCGCAACAACCGCCGTCCACCCGAACTGTTACCGAGGGACGAGGTGGCCCGGGCCATAAACAGCGAGATCAAAGCGGGCCGGGGTTCGCCTCATGGCGGGGTGTTCCTGGACATTGCCAGCCGGCGCTCGCCCGATTTCATAAAGAAACGTTTGCCCTCCATGTACCAGCAGTTCCGTGAGCTGGCGGATGTCGACATCACCAAGGAAGCGATGGAGATCGGGCCGACGTGCCACTACGTCATGGGCGGTGTCGAGGTCGACGCCGACAGCCAGGCGACGATAGTCCCGGGTCTTTTCGCCGCTGGCGAGGTGGCCGGCGGGATGCACGGGGCCAACCGCCTGGGGGGCAATTCTCTTTCTGACTTGCTCGTGTTCGGCAAGAGGGCCGGCGAGTACGCCGCCGAGTACGCCAAAGGGGTGGGTGAGAAACCGCCGCTGCCTGCTCAGGGAGATATCACCCGAGCAGCTGAGGTCGCTCTGGCGCCGTTCCGGTCCGCCGCCGGCGGTGAGAACCCGTACGCCGTCCACCAGGAGCTTCAAGAGGTTATGCAGGACCTTGTGGGCATAATCCGGGTCGAGGCCGAACTCAAAGATGCGCTCGAGAAGATCGCCGTCTTGCGGGCTCGGGCGGCAGCCGTCTCAGTCGAGGGCAACCGGCAGTACAACCCCGGCTGGCACCTCGCCCTTGACCTGCGCAACATGATCCTCGTGGCGGAGGCCGTCGCACTGGCGGCCCTGGAACGCCAGGAAAGCCGAGGGGGGCACACTCGGGAAGATTTCCCGATGACCGACCCGTACTGGGGCGGGCTCAATGTGGTCGTTGAGCTGAAGCCACCGGCGGCCGGCCCCGACGGGAGTGGTGCTGCCGTCAAGCGCCAGCCGTTGCCGAAGCCCCCGGCCGAGTTGGGCGAGCTACTGGAGGACGTCCATTGAGCTTCGACCTGACGCTGCGCATTTGGCGGGGGGACGGGGACGGCGGTGAGCTGAAGGACTACGTTGTCCCGGCTGAAGAGGGCCAGGTCGTCCTGGACGTCGTCCACTGGGCGCAAGCCAGCCTGGCCAACGACCTCGCCGTCCGGTGGAACTGCAAGGCGGGGAAGTGCGGCTCGTGCTCGGCAGAGGTCAACGGCATCCCCCGGTTGATGTGCATGACGAGACTTTCCGCCCTCCCAGAGGGCGAGCCGGTGACGATCACCCCGCTGCGGACGTTCCCCGTTATCAAGGACCTGGTTACGGATGTCTCTTTCAATTACCAAAAAGCCCGGGAAGTGCCGGCGTTCACGCCCACTGCCCAGCAGCCAGTAGCTCCGTTCACGATGTACCAGTCCGACGTGGAGCGCTCCCAGGAGTTCCGCAAGTGCATCGAATGCTGGCTGTGCCAGAACACGTGCCACGTGGTCCGTGACCACGAGGAAAACAAAAAGTACTTCGCCGGGCCCCGGTTCTTTATCCGCTACGCCGAGCTCGACATGCACCCTAATGATGGGGTCGACCGGAAGCGCTTCGTCCAGGACTCGCAGGGCCTCGGCTACTGCAATATCACCAAATGTTGCACCGAGGTTTGCCCCGAGCACATCAAGATCACGGACAACGGCATTATCCCCATGAAGGAACGGGTCGTCGACTCCGAGTACAACCCCTTCGTCCGTTTCCTCGGCCGGCGGCGTTCTCGCCAAGCGCCGGCGCCTGATTGAGACCTATTTAGCTCAGTACTGGTTGCAATCTGGTCGGTCAACTTGTTGCACAAAGTGTCGCACAGCAGCACTCTTGGCCCCAAGGTCGCCTAACTGCCACAAAGTTCCGCCAGGCCCCCAGTTCCGGCTGGGCAGTGGGTGCGGCCAGAGCGCTGATAGCCGTTCGATCTGGGCGCGGAAGCGTGACTTGGGACCGATAGGCGTTGCGCTGCAACAGCTCGGAGGCCCAAGTCGTCGGATCGGCCCCAGTTCCGGCAAGCGTAGGGGCACTAGCCGGGCCAGCCTGGGCGAGCCGGGTTAGGCGCGCCGGCCGGCGGGCGCCAAAGGGCGTTCCTCGGCTACTGTCACCCCACATGGCGACACGCGACCCCCTGGCTGAGGAGGCCGTAGTACTGGCCGGCACGCTCGACAGCAATAGCGAGGCCCTGGAAGCTGCCGTACAGAAGCTGGCCGAGAGCGGCGACCGGCCGGGGCTCGAGGGGGCGCAAAAAGACCTGGTGCGGCGCATTCAAGAGCGCTCAGATGACTTCGAGGCCACTGCCGCCCTCGGTCTGGTCAACCGGGCCCTGGCTGCGGTCGGTTGGACCGACCCCTATAGCTGGAAGCACCGCCGCAAGCCTTGACTGCGAGGGCTGGCCGGCCCCCCCTGAAATACGTCAGGAGTTGCGTGCGGAGGCTAAAACGGCGGCCGTCGCCCGGGCAAAGTCCGAGACCCAGCCGCAGTCCCGGCGCTCATTGACCGAGAACCAGACTTCGCCCTGCCACTCACTGAGCTCGAGCGTCCCGGGCTGGCCCGGGCGGGCGAGGTGATAGTGGTGGCTCCCGGGACGACCGGCCATCGGGCGAGAAGAGCGGACCTCGAGGCCCTGTCTCAGGCACTCTGCGAGCGCGTCGTCCACGGTGGCGGGCACCGGCACGTCGATCATTCGCCTCTCACGAGCCCATCATTAGCATGCCAACTGCCCTGGCCCCACCATTTGGCCTAAGCTGTTATTGGTTGGCCTAGCTCCTTATTGGCTGGCAGATGTGATCCCGGTGCCCCCGAAAGTCATGAGGGGCACACCCCGGTCCGACAGTTCTGTCAAGAACCCACCGGGCGCGCTGGCCAGCGAGGCCAACCCGCCGGCACCTGGGCCCAGGTGCCCGCCGGCAGCCTTGACGGCCGCCACCGCGGCCACCGCGCCGGCCAACAGAGCGGGCCGCCCGCTCGAGCCGACCACGATCGTTTCCGCCGCTCCCGCTCTCTGCCCGCGGACCTCGACCCAGAGGGCACCCACCGTTCCTTCCGGATGAGGCTGACGCAGCATTGGCAACCAGGACGTGAACCGGTCGCGACGCGAGGCCGCTGCTCTCGTCGTGACTGACCTGAGCCCTGGGAAGGCCCTGGTAAGCAGCAGAGGGTCGGGACGGTTCACCCGGTAGCAGTCGGCGCCGGCATTGTCCGGGAACCAAACCAGCTCTCGGCCCGACCCGCCCACGCGGTGGACGGTGGCGCCGTCCCGCCATTCGTCGACCCCCTCCCGGAGAGCGGCATGGTGGCGCCTCGCGCACGCCGGCCCCCCGGTCCCCAGGCTCGCCACATGGACCTCGGTGACCTCGTCCATAAGCGCCGCCGCCCACGCCGCCAGCAGGCATGAGAGCCCCGGGGCCATCCCGGCTCCCACGACCGCCGGGATGCCGGCGCTGGTGGCCGCCGGCCCCAGTGCCAGTAGCGACCGCACTTCATGAGGGTCGTCGGAGGTCGACACCACTGGCACTCCGGCGGCCAGACTGGCCTCGGCCTCCCATCGGCACGGCCCGGGCGTGGTAAGGAGAGTAACTGCCGCCCCGACCAGCGCTTCCGAGAAGGCCGGCGCCGTCAGCGGTTCCAGGGTAAGCGCGCCGCCGCCCCCGAGCGCCGCCAGCCTGGCCCCCGCCTTGGCCGGGTTCCTGGAGAACACCACCAGGTCGCTAACCGCTTTTGACGAAAGCAATTGGCGGGCGCTACGAGCACCGACGGCGCCCAGCCCCACCAGGAGGGCTTTCACCTAACGCTTGTCCGCCTGCTCAAGGTCCGCCTCAGTCAGCTCCCGCCACCCACCTCTGTGAGGCGGGGTCCCTCCACTACCCCTCAACCTCACGATAACTGCCGCCAGCGCAGCAAGGCTTACGGCGAAGAGAGCCCGACTGAGCACCTTGAGGTTGGCTCCCTTGCCCTGGCCGGCCTTACCCGGGCGCATCCCATCACTGGCCACGATCGGCAGGTTACCGCCTCGGCCTGGTGGCCGGCGGCCCAGACGATTACCACAGACCGCTACCATGGGCCCTGCCATGCCGACCACCACACCTACGACTGGGCCGATGAGCGCAAGCCTGGCCGACCTCGAGACCGGCGCGCAGGGGGTCCTCCCGAGCCAGCTTTTGACCGAAGCCGTAAAGGCCGGGTGGGTCGATGGCGGGGATCTGCCTGTACCGGAGGCAAATATTCAACCGGGCAGCATCGACTTGCGACTGGGCGACCACGCCTACGCCACCCAGTACAGCTTTTTGCCCGGGCAGCAAACCGTCGCTCAGAGGCTGGCCGACTTCACCGTGGAGCAAGTCGACCTGCGCCGTGGCGCTGTACTCGAGATCAGGCGGCCATACCTGGTGCCGTTGGTCGAGCGGTTGAACCTGCCCGCCTTCGTGCGCGGCAAGGCTAACCCCAAAAGTTCCACTGGCCGGCTCGACGTTTTCACGCGCGTCATAACCGACCGAAGTTACCGGTTCGACGAGATCGCGCCGGGCTACAAAGGCCAGTTGTGGGTCGAGATAGTCCCGCTGTCGTTCGCCGTCCGGGTGCAGACGGGCCTGGCTCTCAACCAGTTGCGCCTGGTGGCGGGACGTTCGAAATTATCGGACGAAGAGTTGTGGGAGGTGCACCAAAACCGCCCCCTCCTTTACGTCGATGGACGCCCAGCCGGCAGGGACGAGTTCGCCACCTCGGACGGGCTTTTCTTGAGCCTCGACCTGAAGGGGGCGCGCGGGGGCTGGGTCGGCTACTGCGCTAAACGGCACGCTCCGTTGCTCGACATGACCAAGGTGGGGGAGTACCGCAGCCGGGATTATTGGGAGACCGTCCGGGCCGAACGGGGCGGCGGGGTGGTCCTCGACGAGGACCGGTTTTTCTTGCTGTTGTCCGAAGAAGCCGTGCAGGTGCCGCCGGACTTGGCGTGCGAGATGATCGCCTACGACCCCACCAGCGGCGAACTGCGGTCGCACTATGCCGGCTTTTTCGACCCGGGGTTTGGTTATAGGCGCACAGGAGCCCTGAAAGGCTCGCGCGCCGCTCTCGAAGTGCGCGCCCACGATGTTCCGTTCGTGATCGACCATGGCCAGCACGTGTGCAAGCTCACGTTCGAACGCATGGTGTGTGAGCCGTCGAAACTTTATGGCGACGACATCGGCTCCAATTATCAGGGCCAGATAGACACTCTCAGCAAGCATTTCCGCCGCGAACCGGCCGAGGCCTCCGAGAGCAAGGAGCCCGATAGGGAGCCGCAACTCGACCTGTTCGGGCCGGCTACCTGACGGCCGGCGCCTGCGCCGGCGGACGCCTACGCCGGCGGGTGCCCCGGAACCGGCCGCTGCTAGGGTGCGCCGTGTGCCTGACGACTTCGACACTTTCCAGACCGCTCGGGCCACAGCCGCGGCCATAAGAAGGCGAGAGGTCAGCCCGCTCGAGGTGCTCGATGCCTGCCTGGCGCGCGTCGACGCCGTGAACGACGCGCTCAACGTGGTGATATGGCGCAACGACGAAGAAGCTCGTGACGCAGCGCGGGTGGCTGGTGACATTGTCGTCAACTCGGACGTCGGCGACCTGCCTCCTTTTCACGGGGTGCCGATCCCGATCAAGGACCTGTCCGAGGTGGCCGGCTGGCCGGTGACCTACGGCTCATGGAGTGCGCAAGACACGCCCTCGGAAACAAGCGACCTCGTAGTGGAGGCCCTTCAGCGGGCGGGGTTCGTGCTGACGTGCCGTACCAATACACCGGAGTTCGGGCTCTTAACAGTAGCCGAGAACGACCGCTACGGCATCAGCCGCAACCCCTGGGACCTCGACCGAACGCCCGGTGGTTCAACCGGCGCCGCCGCCGCTGTCGCCGGTGGGCTCTTTTCTATCGCGCACGGGGGAGATGGAGCGGGCTCTCTGCGCGTCCCGGCGTCGTGTTGCGGGCTAGTGGGGTTGAAGGTGAGCCGCGGCCGGGTGCCGACATTGGTGAACCATTGGGAGGGAGCCGCCGTCCCGGGTGTCCTCACTCACGACGTAGCCGATACGGCCGCCGTACTCGATTTGATCTGCGGGCCCGACCGGCTCCAGTGGTACAACGCTCCGCCACCGGAGAGGCCCTTTATAGAGGAGGTCGGCGCTAGCCCGGGACGGCTCCGCGTGGGCCTGATGGAGGAGGCCCCGCTCGGGTTCCCCGTTGACCAGCCCTGCATCGATGCCGTCCGAGAGGCCGCAGCCGCCCTCGAAAACCATGGCCACCCGGTCGACCGCGTCGGTTACCAGGTACCGGACGAGGTCCTGGTGGCGTTCCTGAACGTGGTCAATTCCGACCTTGGGGGCTACGACGTTGACTGGGAAAAGACCGAGCCTCATGTCCGCGGGGCGCGCCAGGCGGCGCACGCGGTCGACAGCCTCGTCTACGAACGGTCGGTTTACGAGTTACAGCGCTGGAGCCGCAAGTTTGTGGCTCAATGGGGTCGCGATTTCGACATATTGGTCAGCCCGACTATGTGTATCGAGCCCCCGAGGGCGGGTGAGGTGTTGGCCGCTGCACATGAGGCGAAGGCCACTCCCATCCAGGTGCTGCAGATGGCCATATTTGCCTCCGGCTTCAATATGACCGGCCAACCGGCCATCTCCCTCCCCACGCACATGGCGCCGAGCGGGTTGCCCATCGGCGTACAGCTGGTGGCCGGCCCGTGGCAGGAGGCGCAGTTGTTCCGCGTCGCGGCCCAGCTGGAGGAGGCCCTCCCGTGGGCCGGCCGGCGGGCGGCCCTCTAGGCAGGGATCCTTGGTCACGGGCCCTTCGGCTGCCCGGGGCTCTGGCCAGAAGGCCGCGACCGAGCTACTTTCTGGGCATGATCACTGGTGTCCACGCTCTCGTTTATGCCGACGACCCGGAGGCGGCCAGGGCCTTCTTCCGCGACGTCCTCGAATGGCCCTATGTTGACGTCCACGGGGGCTGGTTGATTTTCCGGACGGGGCCATCCGAGCTGGGCGTCCACCCCACTTCGGGAGGCCAAGGTAGTGAAGGGACGGCGTGGCAGGTCTGGCAGCATCACGAGGTCACGCTTATGTGCGACGACATCAACGCCACCGTCGCCGAACTCGAGGCCAGAGGGGCCCAGTTCACGCAAGAGGTCAAAGACCAGGGGTTTGGGCTGACGACGATGTTGAAGGTGCCGGGCGCGGGAGACGTAATGGTTTACCAGCCGCGCCACGCAGTGGCTTACGAGGCGTGACCCGCCAGTTAGGGACGGCCAGGCCATGACGCCAGGCAGTGAAGGTGGTAACCCGGTGACCATCACGCGTAGGCCCGCGGCGGGGTGCTGGTAGTGGGTGGAGGATTTGGCGGGGTAACCGTCGGCCGGTTGCTCGGCCAGGACGGGGCCACGATCGTCAACCCTCAAAACTCCATGCTTTTCACCCCGATGATCCCCGAGGTGGCGGCCGGCGTCGTCGAAGTGCGCAATGTCATGACGCCTTTGGCCATGGCGTGCCCGCACGCGGAGGTTATTGAGGGCCGGGTTACCGACCTCGCCCTCGATGACAACCGGGCCGAGGTTAAGACCGACGGCGGTTTGCATATGAGCATCACCTACGACCATGTGGTGGTGGCGGTGGGCGCCGTCCCTCGCACCCTTCCTGTCCCCGGGCTCATCGAGCACGCCGTTGGTTGTACTTCGGTCCTCGATGCCCTTTACTTGCGGAACCAGGTGCTGCGGCTCCTGGCGGCGGCGGCCGTCGACCCGGACCCCGAGCGCAGGCGGCGGCACCTCACCTTTGTTTTCGTCGGCGGCGGCTACGCCGGCGTGGAGACGCTGTCAGAGCTGCGCGACCTGGCCCACGATGCGCTGCGCTGCTACCCCGCATTGGTGGACGTGCCTCAGCGGTGGGTGCTGGTAGACGCAGCCCCCAAGATCCTGGCCGAGATCCCCAGCCGGCTGGGCCACTACGTTTACGACCTCCTGCTCCAGCGCGGCGTTGACGTCCGCCTCAGTACCAGGCTCGAGAAGGTGGTGGACGGGCGAATTACTCTCAGCGACGGTACCGAGCTCGACACCGGCCTGCTGGTCTGGACGGCCGGAGTCAAGGCCGACCCCGTGGTGGCCCGGTTTGGCCTCCCTCTCGACGACCGGGGCCGGGCCAGGGTGGGCCCCACGTTGCAGGTCGAGGGCCGGCAAAATATATGGTCACTGGGCGATTGCGCCGCCGTGCCCAATGCCGCTAACGCCGGCCAGGTCGACCCGCCGACCAGCCAGCACGCTCTTCGTCAAGGTAAGCAGCTGGTCAAGAACCTCAAGGCTTCCCGGGCCGGTAGGCCGCTGGGGAGTTACCGTTTCCGGTCTCTCGGCCAGGTCGCCACCTTGGGCCGAAAAGAAGGGATCGCCGACATCAGGGGCATACGGTTACGGGGTCTTCCCGGCTGGCTGGCCGCGCGCGGCGTCCATCTGGTCCAGGTGCCCGGCGCCTCCCGCCGGTTGGGCGTGGTCAGTGACTGGGCGCTGGGCCTCGTTTTCCCGCCCAACATGGTGACTTACTCTGGCTTCATCGCGGCGCCATCGATCGAAAATAATGCCGCTCGCCCGGTCGCTCAGGCGTTGCGGCTCCCTACACCAGGGAGCACGGAGGAATAGGTCGAACATGAAAGCGCTGGCCGTTTTCCCGAAAAGCAAAGAGGTCAAGGTGATTGACTTCGAGCCGCCACGGCTGGCTGAGCCCGACGACGTAATGGTCCAAATGCTGGACGTTGGCATTTGTGGCACGGACAAGGAGATCTGCTCGTTTGAGTACGGCTCGCCGCCACCGGGGCAGGACTACCTGGTTATCGGGCACGAGGCTCTGGCGGAAGTGGTGGACGTCGGGCCGGCGGTCGAGCACCTGAGCGTGGGGGACCTCGTCGTGCCCACTGTGCGCCGCCCGTGTGCCCATAAGGACTGCCGCGCCTGTGTCGCCGGCCACCAGGACTATTGCTACACGGGGGACTTTACGGAACGAGGGATAAAAGAAGCTCACGGCTACATGACCAGCCTCGTGGTCGACCAAGAACGTTACATGGTCGCCGTGCCACCCGGCCTGGCCGACTTCGCGGTCTTGACCGAACCACTCACTATCGCCGAGAAGGCACTGGCGCAGGTGTTCTGGTTGATGCAAAACCGCCCGCCGTGGCTCAGCCCCGAGACCGCTCCTGACCAACGAGGCCGTGACCTGTCGGCGTTGGTCCTCGGCGCTGGCCCCGTGGGGCTCCTCGGGGCCATGGCCCTGGCCGTGGCCGGCTTCCACACGTACGTCTATTCCAGAGAACTTCCCCCCAGCCCCCGTACCGACCTGGTGACGTCGTTGGGCGCCACTTATGTCTCCTCGCAAGAAATGACCTTTTCTGACCTTCGCGAGGAAATGGGCAACATCGACCTCATTTATGAAGCGGTGGGCCATTCCGATTTTGCGCTTGCGGCGCTGCGGGTGCTGGGCCAAAACGGGATCTTCATCCTCACCGGCGTGCCGGGGATGGAGGCGTTCGTCCAGTCCGACCCCGCGTCGCTGATGAGGCAGCTGGTCCTGAAAAACCAGGTTTTGCTGGGCACGGTGAACGCCGGGCGGGACGCTTTCGCGGCTGCCCTCGTGGACCTGGAGAATTTCGACCGGCGTTGGCCGGGGTCGACGACCTCACTTATCGCTGGCCGACATCCCGTCGACGAGGCTCACGACCTGATATTCGGACGGACTACGGGCATCAAGAGTGTGGTCTCGTTCCGCAGCCAGTCCGGGTAGCTCTGGCGATATGGCGGTGCGGCGGCAGTTGTGGCTCTAGCCAAAACGAGTCAGCCCTCCGGAGGGCACTACTATTCTCGACGTGAAGACCGCCAGAGGCAGTGCGCCTTCGGTCGCCGGTGGGCCGCCGTCGCCCTTTCCTGGCAACGGCGCCATATTTGTTCGTACCGGGCCGTGAAGTCAACGCACTGACGAGCTAAGGGGCCCTCTTGACGTTCTTCGATTACCCCGGCACCGAGAGGGCCACTACCGCAGAACAGGCCCCTGAGGTGTTCCTGTCCGAAGCGTCAGATAGCGACTGGTCCGTGCTATTGAGACATTGCCGGCGCCGGCAGTTCGACGCCGGCGAGGCCGTCATCACCGCCGGCGCGACGTCACGGTCGCTTTACCTCGTCGTGGACGGCACTCTCGAAGTGCGGCCTCAAGGGCCCGGGCGGTTAACTGGACGGTCGCGGCCCGTGATCACAGTAGGCGCGGGCAGTGTCCTCGGCGAGATGTCGTTCTTTGACAGTGGGCAGCGTTCGGCCCTCGTCCGGGCCACAACCCCAGTGGAGCTGGCTGAGTTACGGCTGGATGACTTTGATGCCCTGGCCGAAGAAGATCCCCGGCTGGGTCTTCAGATCCTGTTCGACCTCGGGCGTATCCTGGCTCAGCGCCTGCGACGGGCCCAGGGCTCTGGATAGAGGGCGCTTGTGTTGACGACATACCGCCCCTTCGTATTTCGCGCCCCATTTTCACATCGAGGTCTGGAGTTGCGTGCTGGACGATGGTGCCCGGTGGTGCCGCGCCGGGGCGACCCTTAGCGGAGGTGCCTGATGCCTGACCAGCCCGTCATCGAGATCAGAGAGCCGGGAGAAGCCGTCCGCCGTGTAGTCCTCGATCACGCCATTGAGGTCGGTCGCGACTGCGACGGCGAGGTCGTGTCCGACCCGGGCGTCTCGCGCCGCCATGTGAAATTGGTCCCCAACCCGACGTCGCTCTCCGTTGTCGACCTGGGTAGCCGCAACGGCACTCTGGTCAACGGCAACCCGCTATCAGGCCGCGCCAGCCTGCAGGCGGGCGATATCGTCCGTGTGGGGAGCACGGACATCGTGGTGGTCAGCCGCCCGGTCGCTCCTGGCCCGGTAATCCCGGCCCGGGCAACCGTGACTGCCCGTCCGGTCGAGGAAGTCCCCGTCCCCAAGCCGCCGCCGCCCGCCCCGGTCGTCGAGGAGCCGTCGTGGACGCGCGAATGGCTGGACCGGGCGCTCGGCATTACCACCAGGCGGGGGCAACCGGTCTTCCCCAACTACATGGAGATCCGCAGGCACATCCCTATCCGCGTGTGGCACGTGGTCCGCGTCGTCAGCGTCTGCGCGTACATCGCCCTGTGCGTCGCTCTCTTCGTCCGCCCGGCGGGCGGGTTGTTCTGGTTTTTCAAAGTAGTGGTGCCCCTGCTCCCGATCACGTTCTTTGTGGCCCCGGGCCTTTGGCGCAACGTCTGCCCGCTGGCCGCTTCCAACCAGGCGCCGCGCGTGCTCGGCTTCACGCGTGGCTTCACACCTCCCCAATGGCTGCGCAGCTACGGCTATGTCGTTGCCATTGTGCTGTTCTTTGGTATCACCAGTGCCCGTCTTGCCGTTTTCAACGTGGGGGCCAGGGCCACGGGTATCTTGCTCTCGCTGACCATACTCAACGCATTTGCGGCCGGTCTGTACTTCAAAGGCAAAAGCGGCTGGTGCAGCAGTATTTGCCCTCTGCTCCCTTTGCAGCGAGTTTATGGGCAGACGCCGTTCGTAACCGTTCCCAATAGCCACTGCCAGCCGTGCGTGGCCTGCACTAAGAACTGCTACGACTTTAAGCCCCGAGTCGCCTACCAGGCCGACTTGCATGACCCTGACCCCCGTTGGAGCTCTCCGCGAAAGTTGTTCGCCGCCGCCTTACCGGGCTTTGTGCTGGGTTTTTTCACCCTGGTGGCCAGTACTGACCTGACGACGCTGCAGATTTACGAGCGGCTGGTCCTCTATTTCGTGGCCAGTATCGGGTCGTTCTTCGCCCTGGACGCGTTGTTGCCCCTCAGCGTGGCCATGTTGACTGCCCTCTACGCGTCCGTGGCCATCAGTATTTTTTATTGGTACGCCAGCGTAACGTTGACCGACTCGTGGAAGACCGTTACCGGGATCGCGGTACCGTGGGCCCGCTGGCCGATAAGGTTCGTGGTTTGGGGGCTGGCCTTGTTCTGGCTGGCTCGGACTCGCGTGGTGGAGTTGCAGTTCGAACAGGAGTCCGCCCCCCTCCCCCAGCCGGTCCAGCTCAGCGTCAAGGGTTCCAGGGCGCTGCGAGCGGAAAAAGAACGCGGCGATAAGGAAAAAGGCACCGGGCCATCGGGTGACGACGTCGAGGTGAAGTTCGAGCCCGAAGGCAGAGTGGTGGGCGCTGAAGCAGGCCTGTCCTTGCTCGAGGTGGCTGAACGGAACGGCCAGGCTATCGAAGCCGGCTGCCGGATGGGCGTATGCGGGGCGGACCCCATCGCTGTTCTTGATGGCGCCAGTTGCTTGTCAGCTCCAGAGGAGGAGGAGCTGAACACCTTGCGCCGGTTGGGTTTTGCCCGCAACACCCGGATGGCGTGCTGTGCGCGCCTCAAGTCGGGGCCCGTGGCAATGACCCTCAAGCCCCAGCCGGGAGAACAAAGCGAGGAAGAACCAAAGGAGTTCGACCGCTCAATTGCGAGCGTCGTCGTTATCGGCAACGGTATCGCCGGTGTGACGGCCGCCGACTTCACTCGCCGGGGCCACCCCGACTGTGAAATCCACCTGGTCGGAGCCGAGTCTCACGTGCTTTACAACCGTATGGGGATCTCCGCGTCTGGTTTATGGGCGTTCGGCCATGCAGGGGCTTTTCTTGCTAGCCGAGCAATGGTACGACGAGCACAATATAACCGCGTGGCTCAACACGGTTGCCACCCGTATCGACCTCCGCGCCCAACAGGTCTTCCTCGGGACCGGCGAGGTGCTGTCCTACGACCGGCTGGTCCTGGCCATGGGGAGCAGTAGCACCGCCCCGCCCGTTGAGGGCTTCGGGTGCCCCGGGAGTTTCGTCATGAGAGAAGCGGGTGACGCCATCGCCATCCGGGCCTATGTACAGCGGAACGGATGCCGCCAGGCGGTCGTGTCGGGCGGGGGCTTATTGGGCCTGGAAGCGGCCTACTCGCTGTACGAGCTCGGCCTGGAAGTCACCGTCCTGGAACGAGGGCCCCGGCTCTTGTCCCGCCAGATCGATGCGCGGTGCAGCGAGTTGGTCCACAGGTACTTCGAGGGGATCGGCATGCAGGTCCTGTACGGCGCCGAAACCGTTGCGCTGCGGGGCAATGGCGCATTGCAGAGCGTGGCCCTTAAAGACGGGCGGGAGCTGCCGTGCCAGCTCTTCCTCGGGGCCATCGGTATTCGGCCGAACATCGGACTGGCCAAGGAGGCCGGCATTTCCGTCAACCGCGGTGTGCTGGTCGATGACCGAATGGAGACATCAGTGCCCGGGGTGTTCGCTGCCGGCGACGTCGCCGAGCACAGTGGGCTGGTGCTCGGGTTGTGGCCGATTGCGGCCAAACAGGGTGAGGTGGCGGCGGTCAATGCTCTCGGCGGGGACGAGCGGCTCCAGTCAGATATCCCCGCCTGCATCCTGAAAGGGGCGGGGATCGAGCTGTCCTCGATCGGTCAAGTGGAGCCCGGGCCCGACGACGAACTGGTTGTCATTGACAACCCTTCGCGCCAGTCCTACCGGCGCATGGTGATCTCCGACAGCAAGCTGGTCGGCGGTTTGGTGCTCGGCCATCATCCCGAGGATTTCTCGGCCATATTGGCCGCGGTCAAGAAGGGGACCTACATGGGCGATGCGTCGCTGGCCGCGCTCCGGGGAGGCGATTTGTCAGTGCTCAACGCGGCCAGCCGCGCTCAAGTGGGGTAACGCGCCGACGTTCAAGGACCGCCATGGCCGACGGCGGTGGTCCCGCCCAGGCTGACCCCCTGGCCCGCCCGAGCTACACCGAAGACCTTCACCTTGCTCGCCCGCCCTTTTACTTCCACTTCGGCCGGTCCGGCGAAAGAAAACTGTCCGGCGGTCAAATCGTGCACTATGTCGGTTACCACAACGTCGGGCCAGCCTGACCGGGAGGCGATCCCGGACAACCGGAAGGTAACGTTCGTTGCATCCCCGAATACCGTGACTATCGCCCCCGCCATCATGCTGACAGCGGCCCGGCCCAGCCCGATACCGAACCCCATTCGGAGAGGTTCTCCAGCCGGGTCCCGCAAAGGCAGCGATGGCGCCATTTCTCGGACGCTGGCGGCGGCGTCTAGCGCAAAGCCGATTGCCGCAGTGGTGGCATCGAGCGCGCCGGCCGTCTCCCAGGTGGCAAAGAACGCATCTCCGACATAATTACTGAGCGTCCCCCGGTGAGCGCTCAGTAGTTTGCGGAGGCCTGAATAAATGCGGTCGATGCTCTCGAGAAGCACCGCTCCGTCCGTGTACTCAGAGACAGTCGAAAACGAGACAATGTCCCCGACCGCCATCACCAGCTCGGTCATCTGGACATTACGCACGGTCCGCCTCGGGTCGACTTCGGCGAGCGCTGAGAACTGGCGCGAAAAAAACTGGAACTCGACGGGGCCAACCTGTACGCGGTCGCCCGACATTATCTGGACCGGCACTGACCGCTCCATCCGCGCCCCGTTGAGCCAGGTCCCGTTGGTACTGCGGTCCACCAGCCACGCCTGGTCCTGGGCAGGGTCGAGGTAAAGCTCTGCGTGGTTACGTGAAACCGAACCGTCTTCAATGACGAACCGGTGTTCGTCGTCGATACCGTGGCACTCACGTCCTACAAACAGGTGGTCCAGGACAGGGACCGATAGTTCGTCGTCCGTGCCGGGCCGCGCGATCAGGTAGGCGAGAGCACCGCTGGTCATTCGTTACCGCTGGTACTCACGCCTCGCCACCTGAGGCTCTCGTCACCTATGGTGCGGCCGTGGCGGCCACATGGGTGAAGACGAGGTTCCCTACCCGCAGGCTCCACGCCGGCGGAAGTTCCGTGGGCTCCTCACCGACCCGTGTCCAGGACTCGTCCCCGGGGGCGGCCATGTACGTACCATTGGCCGACGCGGCGTCGCGGAGCGAGACCCGGCCATCTTCGACGGCGATGTAAGTGTGGACTCGCGATATCAGGTTTTCATCATCGGACAGCCGGACCGGAGTGGCCGCCCCGCTCACAACGGCGGGGTCCGCTTCGGGCTCGCGGCCCACGACATAGGCCCGGTCGAGAGGGATGCGCAACCCGTCCGCCGCCAACAGATGGCCGACGGGCTGGTTCAAGTCTTCGGTGGCCCGTTCTGAGCGCTGGGCTGGGCGGGCCGAGGACGTGGCGGCTTGAGCCGGAGCGCTGTCGCCCAGCTGTTGAGGCTCGAGGGTGGCGGTCGCAGGCCGGCCGCCCGAGGAAGCCGTTGCGCCGGCATCGGTACCGCCCGAGGCCGTTTTGCCGGCATCAGTGCCGGTGGCGTTCGATTGCGCTGTGGCCATACCCGCCGTGATAACGAACCCACTCCCGGGCACCAGGCCGGCTCGGAGGTCCGACAACGGGTCCACCTGGACGGGGTGCTCGCCGCTGGTCACGCTCAAGCGGTCCACCGCCACCTCAACCTTATAGTCCACCCACGTGACGGCTTGGTCCCCGGACAGCTGGACTACCCCCAACGGGCTGGCGATCTCGGCCGAAACCGGGCCGTGTAGCAGTACGACATAACCCTCAGCCAAAGGGGCCACTGCGCCAAAGGGAGGAGTGGCCCCGGGGGGGCGACCGGCGATGACAGCAGCGAGGCGATTGGCGACGCTGGCGCCCGGCGGGACCGCTTCCGACACGGCGGCCTCGACGGCGGCCAGCAAGTCCTCGGCCCGTTCGCGGTTCTGGGCCGGCTCGACCACCAGCAAAAGAGCGTCGCCAAACCGGGCCACGATCCCATCACCCACCTCGACACCAACATGAACTAAGGGGTTCGCCAAGATGCCTCCTTTCTAGTTGCCACCACAGGCCACGCTGGCATGGTTGCGGGCCGAAAGATGTCTGTCCCCAATCAAGCAGCCCAGTCAAGAAACCCTGACCAGAAACCGGTCAAGCCTATGATGGCCATCGTCCGGCCGACATGCATGGGCGTTTACCCGGCCTTATGCACGTGCTTGTAAGCTCAGTCCGCGAAGATCGAGCGGGTGGCCGCGCCACTGTCCTGTTCTTCATATTGGCCAGTGGCTGTCGGTAAGCCCAAGGGGATAGGCCGTCATGCCTGGCATGGGTACAGGGCTCAATGAAAACGACCCCACCATTGTCTCTGCCTTCCACGCTGCCCTCTTGCGCCAGCTCCTGGTCGTCCTGCTGATCTTGCTGTTCGTGGCTATCGCGTGGAACGTCCTGCGCGGAGTACAGCTACGGCGGTCCTTGGCAGCCAATGCGGCCGGCGCAGCCGGCGACAAGGTCAACCACTCCGGCCATCCGGCAGCCGGGCCGCTGGTAGTGACGGCTTTCATAGAGGCACCGGGGCGCCGTCTCCTCAGGGTCTCCTTCGGGCTTCTCTGGATATTCGACGGCATCCTGCAAGGACAAGCCTCGATGCCGCTGGGCATGGCCCCTCAGGTGATCGGCCCGGCGGCAGCCGTCTCACCGGGCTGGGTGCAGCGCCTCGACAATGACATGGCCACCATATGGAGCTTCCACCCCATCGCCGCCCCGGCGGCCGCCGTGTGGATCCAGATTGGTATCGGCGTGTGGCTGATCGCGGCGGCCAGGGGCGACTTATCACGGCTGGCGGGTGTGGCCAGCGTCGGGTGGGGACTGGTGGTGTGGGTTTTCGGCGAAGCCTTCGGCGGGATCTTCGCTCCCGGTCTTACCTGGCTCTTCGGAGCCCCCGGAGCCGTCTTGTTCTACTGCGTGGCGGGGGTGCTGATCGCACTTCCCTTTTCTGCCTGGGCCACTCCGCGACTGGGCGGGATGATCATAAGGGTTCTTGGCCTGTTCTTCGTCGGGGATGGCCATCCTTCAAGCGTGGCCGGGGCGCGGCTTCTGGCAGGGCATACGCCCGGGCGGTCAGGCCGGGACGCTCACGGCCATGGTCCAGCAGATGGCCCGGACTCCTCAACCCCATTTGTTCTCGTCGTGGGTAACGGCGTTCGGGGCGTTCGATGCGGCCCACGGTTGGGCCGCCAACCTCTTTGCCGTCCTGGCCCTGGCGTTGATCGGGGCCGCTTTCCTCACGGGCGTGCCCCGAGTCGTGAGGTGGGCCGTACTGGCCGCGGTCGTCCTCTGCCTGGCAGATTGGATCCTGGTTGAAGACCTCGGTTTCGTGGGCGGAGTGGGCACCGACCCGAACAGCATGATCCCGATGCTCCTGCTGATCGTGGCCGGCTATGTGGCCATGACCCGGGTGCCGGTTGCCACCGCCGGTGAAGAGCAACCCGTCCTACGGGGTTTGGCGCCCGTTGCCGCTGAGAGGGCTTCGCTGAGCGGCCGCGGTCGTCGATGGTGGGAGCAGCTGAGCGCCGACCCTGTGTACGCTTTTCGTTCGATTGCCGCTGTCGGGGCCGTAGGGATCACGCTTGTCGGTGTGGTGCCCATGGCTTTAGCCCTGACCAGCGCCCAGGCCGACCCGATCCTGGCCGAAGCCATCGACGGGACGCCAAATGCCACTGACACCCCCACACCCGCGTTCAGCCTGGTGGACCAGTACGGCCAGGCGGTGTCGCTGGGTGCGCTCCGCGGCAAGGCGGTAGCGTTGACGTTCCTGGATCCCGTGTGCACCTCCGACTGCCCTGTCATCGCCCAGGAGTTCCGGGCCGCGGACAGCATGCTCGGGCCGGCGAGACGGCGGACGGAGCTGGTAGCCGTAGACATCAACCCCCGTTACACCTCCCCGGCCTATCTCTTGGCCTTCGACCATCAGGAAAACCTGGATAACGTCCCCAACTGGCTGTACTTGACGGGGTCGCTGCCCCAGCTGGTGCACATCTGGGCCAGCTTCGGGGTCCAGGTCGCTTACGAGCCGGCCGGCGCCATGATCGGCCACAGCGACATCGCCTATGTAATCGACCCCCGCGGGTTCACGCGGTTCATCCTCGACGCGGACCCCGGACCAGCCACCGAAGCTACCAAGTCGTCCTTCTCCGTCACTCTGGCCAAGGCGCTGGACAGCGCGCTGCGGACGGGTCAAGCCTGATGGGCACAGTTTGAGCTACATCACCGGCCACTGGTCGTTCGACCCGTTCGTCGTCGTGGTTGCCTTCGTGGTGGTCCTGCACGAGCGCGGGCTGTCCAACCTGAAGCGAAGGTCGCGACCCGAGAAGACCCGCAACCGGCGAATTAGTTCGGTCGTTTTCTATGCCGGCTTGGGGGTTTTGCTGCTGGCTGTCGTGTCCCCCATCGACTATTGGGCCGGCTACTACTTCTTCGCCCACATGATCGAGCACATTCTGATCATGTTTTTTGCGCCCATCCTCATCGTGGCGGGGGCGCCGTGGTTGCCACTGGTCCACGGTTTCCCCGTGGGTATACGACGGCGGGTTATGCGGGCGGTATTGCTGGATAATTGGGCCCGTCCGCTACGGGCACTCGGACGCTTCATCACGGGCGGCTGGGTCGCCATAGTGTTGTTCAACCTGGCTATGGTCGTGTGGCACCTGCCGGCGCTGTTCGACCTGGCGGAGACCAACCAGTACGTGCATATCTGGCTGATGCACGCCAGTTTCTTCATCGCCGGAGTGCTGTTCTGGCTGCAGATTATCCCATCCCACCCGATCAAACCGAAACTCGGGACCGGCGCTCAGATAGGAGCGATCCTGGGCACCAATGTGGTGATGATCTTCCTGGCCATGGCGCTCAGTATCTTCACCAATCACTCGCTCTACCCGGTCTATGACCACCTCCCGGGTATCACGCTCTCGCCCTTCGCCAGCCAACAGATCGGTGCCGCCATCTTGTGGGTCTGCGGGGACTTTTGGGCCCTACCGACATTGTCGGTGCTGTTCAGGCGGGCGATGGCGGAAGAGGGCGGCGCCAGTGCCCTGGTGGACAAGATGCTTCACGCTTCCGGGCCGGCGGGCCGGCCGACGCGTGGCTGAGAGGTGGCCAACAGGTGGCCGGACAGGTGACTGGCAGGTGACTGGCACGTGACCGAGGTCGATCGGGCGGCGGGGCGAGCAGCGCCAGACGGTACCGTGGCAGGCCCGTCGACGGGCCCGGCTGACGGTCAAGGGGGGCGCCGGCCGGCCGACCAGGCGGAGGCTACGTCGGGCCTGCCCTGGGCCCCGGTCGGCCGAGAAAACGACAGACAGAGCCGCCGCTTTTGCCGCCGGTCCTAGCAAGATCCCTCGGACAGTCATAGTCGTTTCGGTCATCGCTGTCACCATGCTCGGCCTGGGCGGTGTGGCCCTCGACCATTTCTTCCCCGGTCCTGTCGGCATTTCGACGACGACAACGCTTGCCCCCAATTATCCCCCGCCGCTGCAGACGGCACCGGCCGGGGCTCAGCTGGCGACTGGCGCCGGTGCTCAGAGCAGGACAGGCAACCTGCCGGCCCCTCCCCAACTCCCGGCGTCCGCTCCGGCCCTCATGGGCCTGCAACGATTGAACGCCGCCCGGGCGCCCGGTTTCTCCCTGACTGACCAGCACGGCCGGGTCGTCTCGTTGGCCACCTTCCGGGGGAAGGTTGTCGTGCTGTCGTTTTTCGATGCGGCCTGCGACGACATATGCCCCGTACTCGAGAGGGAGCTGTCACAGGCGGATCTGGACCTTGGCCGCGACTCCGGCCGGGTGGCCATGCTGACGGTGAATACTGACCCGCTGGCGCTGAGCACCGCGGCGGCCCGTCCGGCTGAAGACTTAGCCCGTGCCCCCTCGACGGTGGCGTGGTACTTCCTTACCGGCGCCCTAACCCGCCTCGACGCCGTTTGGAGCTCGTACGGGATCGCCATCGATGTGCAGCGCGATACCGGCCTCGTCTCTCATAATGATTTCCTGTACTTCATCGACCCTTCCGGCCGGCTGCAGTTCCGGGCCACACCGTTCGCAGACGAGAACACCTCACGCGTTTCCAGCCTGCCCGTGGGCACTGAGGCAACCTGGGCGGCTGGCATCGCCGCTCAGGCCAAAGCCCTCTTAGGGGGACCAGCATGACCACGTCCGGGCCGGCGTCGCTCACCACCAGGGGTGAAGACGGAGCAGACGGCGCCGGAGGGGCCGGCGGGGCCGGTGGGCCGGTCAAGGGCTCCCCCTGGTACAAACGCCGGGCCTGGCTCGTCTCGGTGGCCCTGATCCTGGTGGTAGGGGTAACGGTGCTTACCGACCTGCCTCAGCATTCCTCCCGTTCGGGCCAGATCACAGATGACACGAGCGTGATGACGCAGCTCAACACCGACGTCGGGCCCTGTAGCTACGCCGTGGGCGAGTCCATCACGATCTATCGTGACCTGAGGGCTCACACGCTCACGCCCGCTCAGTCCAGGCAGGTCCCCGGGCTGCTACGCGACGACCAGGCGGCCTGCTCGTTCACCGATGACAGCGTCTACCAGCTCTCGACCATTGACGTCCCCGGCTCGGCATCGGGCCGCGACGTAGGACAGGTAGTGAGCACCGTCACCCTGTGGGCCACGTCGGACGCTCTCTCGGCCATCGAAGAGATCCAGGCCCTCGACTCCAACCCGGCCGACGGGGCCGCCAAGCAGCTCCTCGACCACCAGGAGCAGTTGCTGACCCAGGACCGCTCCCGGGCCGAGTCCCAGCTGGGGGCGGCGGACGCACTGTTACAGGCGAAATTGCCGGCGCTGCAGCTCACGCAGGTGCCGGTGCCCGCCTCGTAGCGCTTCTTAGCGGCCCTTCTCCGGCGTGCGCCGGCCTCCCCGGGTGCCTGCGCGGCGCACTCTTCGTGGCTCTGGCTGGCACATTGTCTGTCCATTTCGGTGCACCGGCCGCGACCTTTGCGCGCTAGTTGCGCTTACGTGCACAATCCCGCGCAAGGGTCGGGCTCGCGGCCCGAAGAAGGCGCCGAGTCAGAGGGTCGGGTGCGGAGGTAGGGCGCGACGCCGCTCCTCGCGGACCAGGCGGTGCAGCTCCTGGTCGGGGTCCTCCTCGCTGCGGAGCCACTGCAGCAGGTTCCAGAAGATCAACGGGATGAAACAGGCGCCGGCGATGCCCCACATCACGCCAGCGGCGATCTGCTGGTCTATCGCCGGCCTGAGGCCACCAGCGGTGGCGTAGTCATAGGCGCGGTACCAGTCGCCGTTCGACATCGCTACCAGGTACGACAGCACCCAGATGGTCCACATGCTCAACGCGCACAGCGCAATGCGCATCGGCCGCGTAGCCCGAGGGATGAGTGGCGGCGATGTCACACACTCGAGCCACAGGACGGTCCCAGCCACGATCAGGCTGACTGCTTCCACCGCCAATGGCCACCCACCCGAGTGCAACCTGTCGACGGCGGTCGGGAGGCGCCAGGCCACCATGCACGCCAAGGCGGCACCCACGAGGACGAGGCTTCGGAGCCGCTCGGGGTGCCGCCGGCGGGCCTGGGCGAGCGCCAAGGATGGGTGGCCCAGACCAACCCATACCCACGGTGCGGCCGCCACGAACAGCCCGGGAGCGACAAGGGCCAGCACTATGAACTGGAGCGCTTCGGCCCAGTCGTAACGCCGGGCGGCCGGTCCGAGGGGCGGGACGAGGACCAAAACCACAAACGCCGTGGCGGGGACAGCCAAAAGTTGCCGGGGGCCGGGCCTCCTTATGGGCCCCGGAGTCAGCGTCGCCGGTAGCGTGCGAAATACCCCAGCAGCAGGGCCACGAAGAACGTGCCCAGGGGGATGGCGAGGGTCAGTACCTGAGGGCCGATGTAGGGGTTGCTGGTGTCGGCGATCATCGGCCCTCTCAGACTACGTAGAAGAACAGCCAGAACAGTAGCGCGACCAGCGAAACGAATATCCAGAACAGCGCGCAGCCGTCGGCGTTGGCTCGGAACAGGCGCTCCGCCGGCAAGGCGGCACCGCGAGCGCCCTCCTCCGCCAGCGCCCGGTGGAGCCGGATCGACCGTGTCAACAACGTCTCGATCCAGTACGTCGACACCAGGACTACGGCTATGTTCATCACCGCCCAGGCGATAAAGCAGGAGGCGTAGCCGCTCGACCCGGGGTAGAAACTGAGCCTCATCAACTCCCATATCTGAAGGGACACGATAGTGAGCCCGCTGAGGACCACCGTCCAGCCCGCCACCTGCCAGTCGATGCGGAAGCCTTGGCGCAAGCGGCGGCTCCCCAACATCATGAGCGCTCCAGCGGCAACGGTGAGGGCAAAGATGGCCGCTCCCAACCCCGTGGGGGCGGTCACGTTGTGCGGGCGCCAGAGGTTCTCATTGTTGGATGAACGCAGATAGAAATAAGCAAAAGGCCAGGGACGCGAAGGCGAAACCGGCGATCCCGATCAGCAGGCGGCTGCCGGTCCAGAGAGACCCTTCCTGGGCTCGCAGCTCGTACTCGATCTCCTCAGGGGTCTCGGTGAGCTGGGGGAATAGCCGCTCATCGAGGTTGTCTGCACCGAAGTGGGTCGTCATTGCGGAGGCCTCGGGTCGAACTCGCCCGCCGGTGGCGCCGGACTTGGGGGCACGCCGGCCACGGCCAGCCCGGAGCCCAGGTCCGCTACCGGCGCCGGTACCGGGTCGCCGTAGTGGTACGGGTCGTTGAGCACCACCGGGATCCGCTCGAAGTTGAAATAGGGGACCGGGTTGGGGGTCTGCCACTCGAGGCCGTTCGACGCCCAGGGGTTGGCCGGCGCCTTGACGGGGTTGATGATGACGTTCCAGCAGAAGTTGGCCACGAAGATCAAGAACGAGGCGCCGAGCAGGAAGGCGCTGAACGAGGAGAAGTCGTTGAGCGTCTGGAGGTTGGCCGCGTACTCGAACACGCGCCGGGGTTGGCCGAGCAGCCCAACGATGTACAGAGGGAAGAACGTCAGGTTGAAGAAGACGAACATCATCCAGAAGTGGACTTTCGCCCATTTCTCGTCCATCATCCGGCCGGTCATCTTCGGCGTCCAGTAGTAGATCCCGGCGAACAGGGCGAAGATGAGCCCACCCATGATCATGTAGTGGAAGTGGGCCAGGACGAAGAAGCTTCCGTGCACCGTGACGTTGACCGGCACGTCCGACAGGAAGACGCCGGCGACGCCACCTATCAGGAAGTTGAAGTACATGCCCAAGGGAGAACAGCATTGGCGACCCGAAACGGATCTTTGCCTTCCACAGCGTCCCCAGGCCGACCAGGAAAATAAAGCCCGTCGGGATCGAGATCAGCTCCGTGGTGAGCATGAACAGCGGGTCGCATGTCGGGGTTTATCCCGCTCTGGAACAGGTGGTGCTGCCACACGAAAAACGACAACAGCGCCACGCCCATCATGCCGGCGCAGGCGACCCGGTAGCCGAACAGCGGTTTTCGGCAGAACACAGGCAGGATCTCGCCGACGATGCCGAACCCCGGCAAGGCCATGATGTACACCTCGGGGTGGCCGAAGAACCAGAACAGGTTTTGCCATAAGAAGCTGCTGCCACCGTGCTCGTTTACAAAGAACGCCGTCTGGGCGGTGCGGTCGAGGATCCCGAAGAGCCCGGCAGCGAAAAGCGTCGGGGTGGCCAGGGTGAGCAAGGCCGCAGTGGCCAAGATCGACCAGACGAAGATGGGGACGCGTCCCCACGTCATACCCGGGGCCCGGTAGTGGATGATGGTGGCGGCCAGGTTGAACCCGGCCAGGATCATCCCGAGCCCAATGGTGGCGAAACCGATCAGGTACGAGTCCATACCGCCGGCACCCTGCGTCTGGAGGGGAGCGTAGCCAGTCCATCCAGTCGGGAACCCCCCCAGCGGGAGCGCGGTCAGGATCACGAAATAGCCGGCCGCAAAGACCCAGAAGGAAGCGGCCTCCACCCGCGGGAAAGCCACTCGCCGGCTGCCGATCATGAGCGGGACAAGGTAATTGCCGAGCGGCCCTACAACTGCCGACGAGGCCATCATCATCATGATCGTCCCGTGCTCGCCGACCACTGCTATATAAGTGCCCGGGCCGAAG
Source organism: uncultured Acidimicrobiaceae bacterium (assembly GCA_963749305.1). Lineage (GTDB taxonomy): Bacteria > Actinomycetota > Acidimicrobiia > Acidimicrobiales > Palsa-688 > Fen-671. The sequence goes on along the minus strand of CAVVMN010000001.1, from coordinate 72,316 downwards.
ACGTGGTTGGTCGGCGTAAGTAGTTCGGTGCGTATGGCCATGGCCAGAAGGCCGCCAGTGAACAGGAACGTGAGCACCCCGAACAGGTACTGGATGCCGACGACCTTGTGGTCCATCGTGAACTTGAAGTAACGCGCCCAGCCCTGTTGTGGAATTTCGGGGACGGGCTCGCGGCCGATGAGCTTGGCCAGAGGGTAGTTAAGCGCCCCGATGCCGGCCAGCCAGCCGAGCACCCCTAGCGAGAGGCCGAGCGAGATGGCGACGTCGTTTTGGCCGTTGGACTGGATGTCTGCATAGCCGCTGGCGATGACATTGCCGATCCAGTGGCCCAGCAGGTAGCCGACAATTCCACCAGCTACAGCCGTCACAACGCTGTGCCCGAGCCACGGTGACCTGACCCGGGGTCTCGAGGCGCCAGCCGGCCGGTCGGCCCCGCTGTCTCCGATCGTGGTGGCCGGCGTGTACTCGCCCTCTTCAGCGGCGTGGCGGGGACTGCTGTCGATGCTCATCTGGGCGCCCTCTTGGAAAAGGGACTGTCGTACCGGACCGGGCCGGGACTTTCGGCTCCGGACGGGGATGCGGCAGTGAAATCCTTGATCACGGGGTCACAGCTCCTTTTCACGGGTTCACAACCTTTTGCGCACCGTAGGTTTCAACAGGGCTGTAGGGGTCCTTGTCGTCGGGGTAATAGCCGCCATCCGCCCCGTTGGCGTCGGGGATGTAAGTCCACGCAAAAGGCGGCAACAGCTTCGTCGCTTCTCTCAGGCTCTTCTCGGTTGCCGTGGCCCACGCCATGAACGCCGGCATCGTCTCCACCCGGCCCGTATCGAACATTGCTCCGTGCCAGATGCCGCACAGCTCAGCGCACCGGACGGTGAACTGGCCCACCTGGTCCGTCGTCTTGGTGAAAGCCACATTGTCGTAGCCGGGGTTGGCGTCAGCCTTGACGCCAAGTTGATAAGCCCAGAAGCTGTGGATCACATCCAGCGAGGTCACATGGAAGGCGATCCATGTGTTCGCCGGGATGACCAGGTCTGAAGTCTCGAAACCGCCGAAGGTCGGGTAGCGGTAAGTGAACGCCCACTGCTGGCCAATGACCTGGATCGGCAGGACCTTATGCGACGAGGGCGTCCACAGCGGGTTCGGCCCCTGACCGCCGCCTGCTCCGGCCGACGAGGCAAGTTCGTAGGTGCCAAAAATGAACAACCCCATAACGATGGCGGTGGTGGCGGAAATCCACCCGATCTGCAGGCCAAGATTGCCCCGCGAGTAGGGCCCGGCCACAGGCTCGGGGCCACCCCGAGAGGCTCGCCAGGCCCAGAGGCAGTAGCCGCCGTACACCCAGACGGCCAGGATCACCGGAACGGCCATCATGATCAGCACGTTGAAGTCGAACTGCTGGCCGCCGGCGCTCGAGGTCATCGTGCCGGGCGGGACATGCGGCCCAGCCACGAACCACAGCACCAGGTCAGCGGCTATGGACAAAACGGCCCAGATCACGAACATCATCACGAAGGGATGTCGCTCGAACGACCGCTGAGATGGTGCGCCGGGCTCAGTGGTGTGGGTCACTTCGTTCCCCCCGGGGACATCAGGCGACGACCTTTAAAAAACCCGTCATATAGCCGAGTGTTTGCATCGGGCCACCGGTGCCGTAGAGGAAGCCTGCCCCGCAGGGGATGAAGCACTGCCAGGGGTATTGGCCAGGCCCCGGGGTGATGAAGGAAAACTGGACCACATTATGGATGTAATTGGGCGTGCACGGAGCTGCCCCGCAAATTTTGTTGGAGTTCGGGTTTACCCCGTAAAGGGGCACGCTGATCCCGAGGTTGGAAGCGGTGAACGTGTGAGCGAGGCCGAAGCCGGCGTTGGAGTTGATCAGTGAGACGACATGCCCGTTGAGGGTCATCGTCCCGCCGACAGTGCCCCTGACCAGTCCGAAGTACTGGTTTCGGAGGGGGCTGCCCGTGTCGTACTGGAGATCGGTGACGTTCACCCTCGTATGCGCGGGAAGGTCCCAGAGAGTGGTGTGGACCCACTTGCCCTCTGGCGTGCGGGTCAGGTAGGAGACCCACGTAGTGTGAGCGCCGAAGCCGATCGAGCCGACGGTCTGGATGGTCATGTCGACCGGCTGTCCCGCCGTGTGGCCTGACGCGAAATCGACAGTCGGCGGGCTGGAACGCAAGTACTTCACCGCCGTGAACACCACCAAGCCGAGGCACACGGCGAACAGCACGCCGAGCACGGCAATCTTGGCGGAGCGAGTCATGCAACGACCCCCCTGGCCCCGCCCGGACTCTATAGCGATCCCCGGTCGGGAAACCACTAGCTGGCAATAGTGTTAGGTACTAACGAACCAAGACGAATTAAGACACTAGGGACACGGCCCGCCTCCCGTCAAGCACAGTCGAGGGCTGGCCGCGCCACGGTCACATGGGAGGAGCCCCCATGTCCCTTACCGATGTGGCACGGGGCGGAAGCGTCGAAAGCGGGTGTGTTCAGCCGGCAGCCTGTTGCCCGAAGGCGAGTTTCAGTGCCGCCCTTAAGGTTGGGCCGTTCAGTTGTCCCACATGTCGTCCCACGACAGTCCCGTGAGCGGAGATGAAGACCGTGATAGGGAGCCCGACGAGGTCGTAGGAAGTGGCTACCGGGCCACGTTGGGGCATGAACAGCGAGGGGTACGTGACGTGGACGCGGGCGAGGAACCTGATGGCCGCGCCGCGCCTGTCGTCTGTGTCGATGCCGAGGAACTGCACCGAGCCATGATTGGACCGGTACGCCGACTCGAGCAACGGCATCTCGGTCTGGCACGGGAAGCACCACGACGCCCAGAAATTGACGACGAGCGGTTTCCCGTTGAATGCGGCCAGGGTCATCGTGCGCTCGGGTGTGAGTAATTCGGGGAGCGAAAACGCAGGTGCGGGTCGGTCGGTCCGGTCGACGAGCGGGTCGGTCACGGCGCTGTTGCTGCTCGACAGGACGGCGTATACGCCGGCAGCAGCCACTACTGCCAATGTCACCAGGGCGACGGCCAGCAGCCAGCGCCGTATGGTCCATCGGCGGCCAGCCTCGCCGCTACCGTCTTGGGCGCTGCCGGCGCTCGGAAGAGTCATCCGACCTGCCATACAAACACACAGAGGGTGGAGAGGAGCCCGTCCTGGCGCTAGGTCGAGTGTCAGGCCGGGCGCCGCTCCCCAGCACCAGGCCGCAGTGCCCCACCCACGAGCGCAATGCCACGTCCGGCATCATGGCCACGCTGGGGGCGGGGGAACCGGCTGCGGGCTCGATCTGTGTAGCATCGCGGCCCCTGTGAGGGGCCGCGATTCTCCCCAAAACCCCTCAGGCTCATGCGCCCGGTACCAGTCCCGTGATCCAGCCCGGCTGCAGTGCCCGGTTCGATGACGAGGGCGGCGATCACCCTTGGCCGGCGTCTTCCAGGGCCGGCCATCACCAGAGCCGGCCATCACCAGAGCCGGCTCATCTCCAGCGCCGGCAAATGGGAAGGGCGGACGCCTCAGGCCGCCTTCTCCGCTGGCCCGCCGGTGTCACTGCTGGTGTGGGCGGCCATCGCCGAGGCCGTCTGCCCTGCCGACACAAGGTCGCCCGGGAGCTCGAAGTTCCGGCGGGCTTCACTGATCGAGGTCAGCAGGACCGGCAGCACGGCGATGGCGATGGCGAGAAGCATTATGGGCATTGAGATAATTATCCAGGTCACGATGTCATCATGCGGGTGAAGGCTCTGCCGCCCCTCCGCTCAACCTTGGAATTTCGTCTGAACCTGTGGGCGGCGCCGACGGGCGCTATCGAAACCTAAGCCCGGGCCAGCCCGTCCATGGCCCGCCGGAGGTAACCTTTGGTCGTGACGTCGGTCCTGCGGCGCATAGGGTTCGTGGCTGGGGTCGTACTGATTGTGCTAGGCGTCTTCTGGACTGGGCGCGAGAGCAGTCACGGAACCTTGAGCGTCTTCTGGGAGCATTGGTGGTGCCCGCTCCCGCTGGCCATAATCGTATTGGGCGTGGCCAGCGTTATAGCTGCCCGCTGGCGCCCTTCAGCCGCCTGAGCGGCCAGCTTTGGGTGGCCGGCGAGGCCGATGGCCGCTCGTACCCCCCGGGCTTGGTCACAGCGTAGAATCTCGCCGTTCGGCCCGAAAAGCCGGGCCGCTCCTGATCGAAGACGTCGAACAGAAGACTTGGTGACTAAGGTGACGCGACGCCGCTGACGTTGACGTTAGAGATCGATGCCGACCGAGCCGCGCTCGAGCAGCCACTGGAGAGCCCAACGGTCCAGCTCGTAGCGACGTAGGGCCCCGCTCCTGCGAGTGCGCCGCCGGTACGGCCGAAGTGGATCTCCGCCCCTGGCCAGGAGCATAGGGGGCGGAGACGATTCGCCCACTTGTGCCGATTGGCCTCGTTCCGTCAGGGAGCCCAACGCGTTTACGTCCATTCTGTTCTTGTCCGGTGGCGCCAGCCAGCGTTGCGACTGCATGGCAAATGGGCCAAGCGGATGACCCAATCGGTGGGGCCCGGCGGAGGCGAGCAAGGTGGCACCCTACGTCGGGAAAGGGAGGTGCGTTAGTTGATTATCGGTAACCTGCACCAGAAGCTAGAGGGGCTGTTTAAGGTTTCACCAGCAGCGCGGCGCGCGTTACTCCCATTGTGAGCTACGACGGACGGGCGAGCGGCGGCCGGGGGGTGCAGAATAGTCCTGTGCCCGATGCCACCGACCATTCTGGCTCCGAGTTGCAGGAAAGCCTCGTATCCGATGGGTCGGCGGCGTCGATATCGCCTCCATCCATAGAGGGCACCGCATCCGTAGAGGACACCCCATCCATCGAGGACATCAGTGCGCAAGCCGGCCTGGGAGTGCCGGCTGCCGCGGCCAAGCGTAAGCCCCTGGGGCGGCGCCTCGTAGGGCTCGTCATAAGTGTTGGCCTCATCCTGGTCATCTTCTTGGGGGTCATCCCGCAGTTCGCCAACTACTCGGAGGCGTGGGACGCCATCCAGAAGATGAGCCCCGGCTGGTGGGTTGCCCTTGGCATTGCCACCGTTGTCAACCAGATGTCCTATGTATGGCCGTACCAGGCTGTGCTCCCTCATCTTCGCTACCGCCATGGGTTTATGGAGACCCAAACCACCTCGGCCATCTCCAATACAGTCCCGGCCGGCGGTGCGGTAGCCATCGGGATGACCTTCAAGATGTTCGGTAGTTTTGGGTTCTCGCCCGTGGCCATCAGCACCGCCGTAGTCACCACCGGCGTCTGGATCATGTCCTTCAAGCTCGGCTTCCCTATTTTGGCCGTCGCGCTGGTGGGCGTGACCGGCCAAAACACAGCCGGAGCGGCGGGGGCCGCCGTCCTTGGCGTGGTGGTCATTGTTGTCGGCGGGCTGTTGCTATGGCTGGTGTTCCGGAGCGCCGCCACCGCCCTCTGGCTCGGGCGCCTGGGTGACGGGTTCGTCAACTGGGCGCTTCATTTCGTTCACAAACCCCGCTCGGACCGGGTACAGCAGAGCGTGCTGCATTTCCGGGACGAGACCAACGACATCATCCGCCAGCGCGGCTGGCTCCTGACATTGGCCGTCTTGGTTAGCCAGGGTTCGGTTATAGTGCTGGTCTTTTTCTGTACCCGGTCCGTTGGCATCACTCCCAAAGAGGTGAGCGACCTGGAGGTGCTGCTGGCCATCGCGGTAGCCCGTTTGGTCGGCGTCATTCCCCTCACGCCGGGTGGGCTGGGTACTATCGACGCCGCTTTCATCGGCATGCTCACAGCCCTGGGGGCAAATTCCAGCGTGGCGTTGGCGGCCGACATGATCTGGCGCGTAACTACTTACTTCCCGCCAATTTTCGTCGGCCTCGTGACATACTTCATCTGGAAGCGGGGCATGGTCAAAGGGACCTACGCCAAGGCCCCCGACGTCGGGCCCGCACCTGCGCTGGAGGCCGCGCCCGGCACAGGGTAAAGGCTTCCCTGCCAGGCGCCGGCCTGCTCAAATAAACTGCCCATCATTTCCTCAGTGATGAGGCCCAAATCCTGAGTTTCCCCTGAAGCTAAGTAATCGGGTTTCTAAGAGGCATTAGGGAACGGGCTCGTCGGGCCAAACCTGAATATTGATTGGGCCCGGGACGTCGCCGGTGCCGGTTAGTCGCCGTCCTTTGGCGATGGAGGATGTTCCAAGGAACCGCTGAGAAAGCTCAAAGCGTGACGCCCCATCCTCATATTCATGATCAATCTCCCATCACCGGTCCGTCATGGCGTCTTCTGAGCGCTCGCCGGGTGCCCGCCGCAGGCGAGGGATGCGCAAGGCCCGGGCCGTTACGTTCTGGTTGGCTGGTGGGTCGCTACTGGCCACCCTCGGACTGACGGAGGTTGCGGGCCATACGGTCCTGGCCTCCGGGTCTCCGACCAGCGCATCGATTCAGACAGCGAGCTCGTCGGCCGGGCCCTCTTCGACCGCCGCGGCGTCGACCACTGTGTCGTCGACAAGAGCTACGCCGACCACGGTGGTGTCGAGCGTTGCCCGCTCTGCCTCGACAAAACAGTCAGAGTCAACGACAGCGTCCAGCTCGACCAGCACTACCACCAGCACCACTGCAGCACCTACTACGACGACGTCGACGGCGTCAGTTAGTTCGGGAGCGTCGTGAGCGCCGCCCCCGCGTTCGAGCCTTTTCAGGCCCTCGGTTGCCAGGCCGTAGTCGGCGTCGCCGACGCCGCCCTCATGTCGTCCGTGATGGCCGAAGTAATGGCCGAGGTGGCCGAATGCGATTTGGCCTGCAGCCGTTTTCGGGACGACAGCGAGTTGATGCGGCTCAACGACCCCGGCCGCAGGCGAGTAGAGGTGGCGGTGTCGCCCTGGTTGGCCGACGCTCTGGCCACAGCCCTCCGGGCCGCCCGCGACACCGGCGGGCTGGTCGATCTGACCATCGGGCAGTGCTTGATCGACCTCGGTTACGACCGGAGCTTCGAATTGCTCACCCCGGACCAGCCTCTCATCGTGCGCGCCACACATGCGCCAGCCTGGGAGCACGTAAGTGTGCGGAGGCTAGAGGCGCGCGTTCCTCTAGGCGTGCGCCTGGACCTGGGTGCTACCGCGAAAGCCCTGTGCGCCGACCGGGCGGCCCAGCGGGCCAGCATCGTCAGCGACCGCGGTGTCCTGGTCAGCCTCGGAGGCGACATTGCCGTGGCCGGTCAGGCCCCCGACGACGGCTGGGCCGTCCGGGTCACCGACCGCGCCGACCTTGACCCGGCCTCCGGGCCCGGGCAGACAATCGCTATTCGTGAAGGCGGTCTGGCCACCTCGGGAGTGGCGGCTCGACGCTGGGCCCAGGAAGGGCAGGTGCGCCACCACCTGATCGACCCCCGCACAGCCAGGCCAGCGATCGAAATATGGCGCACCGTGAGCGTGGCTGCGGCCAATTGCGTAGAAGCCAATGTCGCTTCCACGGCCGCCGTCGTAGTGGGCGGACCAGCTCCAGAATGGCTGTCCCGGCGCGGCGCGCACGCCCGGCTCGTCGGCGTCGACGAAGAGGTCGTGTTCGTCGGTGGCTGGCCCGCCGGCACTGAGGACCGTTCCGGAGACGCTCCAGCGCATCGGCTGGCCGCCGCCACCCCGGAGGTGGCGTCATGAGCGCCCTCCTCGGCGCCAAGGCGGCCTGGTACCTGATGCGGGCCAGCGGCTTCGTGGCCTTCGGTCTACTCACCATTACCCTCGTCCTCGGAGTGGCCAACGTGGCTCGTTGGGAGCGGGGACGTTGGACCCGGGCCGCCGCCGCCCTCGTCCACCGCAACGCCTCCCTGCTGGCGGTGGTCTTCCTCGCCGTCCATATCGCGACTGCGGTCAGCGACAAATACGTCAGCATCCCAGTACTGGCGGCGGTTGTCCCCGGGCTCTCCGGGTACGACCCGCTGTGGGTCGGCATCGGGGCGGTTTCGCTCGACGTTATGGCGGCCCTGATCGTCACCAGCCTCTTGCGTGAGCGTCTCAGCCGTCGCGCCTGGAAAGCAGTTCACTGGTTTGCCTACCTGGCCTGGCCCACGGCGCTGGTGCATTCCATCGGGGCCGGCACCGGGAACGGAGTGGACACCGGCCACGCCTGGTCCACCGTCATTTATGTACTTGCCGTTCTCGTTGTGGCCGGCGCCATAGCCGTTCGCCTCGCCGCCAGGGCAGGCGCGGTCCGCCGGGCGCCGGCCCACCCTCGGCTCGGTGCTGCTCGCCGGCCCGGGCCTGTCCTTCCGGCGGCGTCGGCACCCCGAGTTGGCCCAGGAACGCCAATGTCGCAAAGCGCTTCGCCGGCGCCCGTCGCCGCGACCTCAGGGAGCCTGGCATGAGCGCGGCCACATTGGCCCCGCCGGCCCTCCGCACGCAGGTCGGCCCGGCCCTACCGAGGCTGTTGTCCGCTGCCCCCGACCTGGCCAGCCATCTGGCCCGGTTCGGCCCGCTCCGGCTGCCCGCCGCTCAAGTCCTCGAAAGCCTGGCCGCGGCGGGCCTCAAAGGCCGAGGAGGGGCAGGTTTCCCCACTGCGCGCAAAATCGCCACTGTGGCTTCGACAGGGGTGAGAGCCGTCGTCGTCGCTAACGGCACGGAAGGCGAACCGCTGTCCATGAAGGACAAGGTCCTGCTTACGAATTCACCTCATCTGGTCCTCGACGGCCTGGCGCTGGCAGCTGACCTGGTAGGTGCCACCCGCCGCGTCGTGTGCATTGAAAGCGGCAACCCGACCGTCGAGGTGGCGGTCCGCCGCGCTCTGTTGGAGCGAGGTGAAGAAGGGGTCGAGGTCTTCGCCACGCCTCGTCGCTACGTGTCAGGTCAAGAGAACGCCCTGGTCGACCTCATCAATGGCGGCCGGGGCAAGCCAACACTGGGCCGGCCGTTCGAGCGGGGTGTCGATGGGTTGCCGACGCTGGTCGACAACGTCGAGACCCTGGCTCATCTGGCGCTCATCGCTCGTTACGGCGCGCACTGGTACCGAGAAGTAGGTACCGCAGAGGACCCGGGCAGCACATTGGTGACCATCAGCGGAAGCGTGGGCCAGCCCGGTGTGTACGAGGTCGCTCATGGCTGGCGGCTCGAGGATGTCCTTGCCCATGTCGGCGCACACCGGCCGCGGGCCGTCCTCCTGGGGGGGTACTACGGGCGGTGGGCCAATAGCCAGGAAATAAAGACGCTGCGGCTGGACGCGGGATCGCTTCGACGCCCGGGGTTGTCCCTCGGGTGCGGGGTGATCGCCGTGCTCGACTACGAAACCTGTGCCATCGCCGAGGCGGCCCGGGTCGCCGCTTGGTTCGCGGCCAACAGCGCTGGCCAGTGCGGGGCCTGTACGTGGGGCCTGCGCGACCTGGCCCACGGCACCGCCAATCTCGCCTCCGACCATCCTGACTCCACTGGGCCGGCGAGACTGCTGCGCTGGGCGCAGATGATCGACCGACGGGGCGCGTGCGGGCTGCCCGACGGGGCGGTCGGCTTTCTGCGGAGCGCCTTCGAAGTGTTCGCTGACGAGATCCATGAGCATCTCGCTGGCAGTTGCGCCCGCCCGCAGCGCAACCTCCTGCCCACCCCAATGCCGGAACCTTGGCCATGAGTGCGCACTTGACTGTTGACCCCATCGCGTGTGAGGGCCACGGCATCTGCGCCGAGCTGCTCCCGGAGCACATCACGCTGGACGACTGGGGGTACCCGGTCATCGACCCGGGGGCCATCCCCGATGAGCACCTCGCCGATGCGCGACGGGCCATCAAGCATTGCCCGGTCCTGGCCCTCCGGTTGCAGAAACAACTGCCCAACTAAAGGAGGCATTATGCAAACCATTATTGACCACGCTAAAACGGCCCTCATCCTTCATGTCGATGGCAATCTGGAGAGCGAAAGTGTGGTCGGTTTTCGAGCTGTAATGGCTGGTCTGCCGCCAGGCCATAACGTGGTCTTCGACCTGCAGGACGTCCTATTCGTCGATTCCGCCGGGCTGGGCGCACTTATTGGGGCCATCAGGCGGATCAGAGAAAACGGCGGCGATGCCATCCTCTGCCGGCCGCGCCCTTCAGTACGGCGTGCGCTGCACTTGACCGCAATTGACCGGTCGGTGCGCGTCGTGACCCACATTAGCCAGGCCGAAGCGCACTTTTTGGCATTGGCACCAGCCGCATAACAACACGGGTAAGGCAGTTTTTGCCTCTGTGGAGGGGCTAGAGCGCTTGTCCCTGGACGACCCTGCTGTAGCTGGGAGCTCCGACGTCGTAGAGGTGATGCACCGGGTCGTGCATCAAGTAGCGCCCCAGTGTTTCCACGGTGAACTTGGCCCCATCGCTGCGTGACCCGCGCCGTCCCCATTGGCTTTCGGCCAATTCAGAAAACCCGTGCGCCAACGTGTCGGCTGCTGACGTTACTTGGCTGGCCACTACTTGAGGCGATTGGTCGTTATAGCGGTCAGCTACGGCGGTCTCATTCTGGTCCCAGTTGGGGAAGGTCGGATCCTCCTCGGACAGCATGAGCTGCAAACGCTCGTCGAACTTGCGGAACACGTCACGGACGTGGCAGGCGTACTCGAGGTTCGACCACCGGTCTGGTGAGGGCCGGAGGCGCGCCGCGTCTCCTTCGCCCGCCAGCACCTGGCCCCAAGCGACGGCATTTTGGCGCAGCATCCCGGGCAGGCCCTGACGGGTGACTGTTTGGGTGTCAAAACCACACTCGGGGCAAGCTTTTTGCAGCACCCACGTCCAATCCTTGGTGTCAGGGACCAGGGTCACGCCGGCACCCCGCTGGCCACAACGACGGCCCTTGACGACGAACTGGCGTGCTCCCTCACGGCCGCCGCAAAGGCGACAATCAGGGGGTGAGCCCACGTCGCTCCCGAGGACAACTCCGGTTGGAACAGCGAACCGACGAAGAAGGGGTGCCCGGGCAGCTCCGCTATGCGCGGGTCGCCGTGTTCGTCCGTCCCACTGAACACCAGGCCGTTAGTGAGCAACACCTGCAGGTAATCGACGTTGAGCCCGAAGCGGCAGAAGTAGCGCTCGGTTATCGGTCCGGCGCCCATGGCCTCGGCCGCCCGCGTACCCGGCTCGACGACCACGGCGGCTTCTTCGCCCAGGAGCGAGCAGTCCAAGAGCGTTATGAGTTGCGCGTCTGCGTCGGGGTCCACCTCCGCATGGGCCACGTCCCCGAGCCCGCAAACATTGCGGGCGTACTCGAGCAGCAGGTGCTGAAAGCCGCCACACGTGCCCAGGAACGGTATACCCGACGTCCTGGCTCCCTCGATGGCTCGGAGAACACCGGTCATGCTCTCGTACGGGCTTCCGGGGACAACCCACACGCCGTCGAAGCCGGCCACGTCCCCGGGTTGCGTCACAGAGGTGCTATGTAGCCAATACACCTCGATCGGGTCGCCGGGACTGTCGTTGACGAAGTCGATGATGCTTGGGATGCGGGCGTGGGCTTGCACGTCCAGCGAACGGTCGCCCACCAAAGCCAAACGAGGCGGCCGGGCGATGTCGGCGAAGGCGGGGCCGGACCGTGCAGGGCCGGAGAGTGCAGGGCCGGAGAGTGCGGGTCTCGAAAGTGCGGGGCTCGAAAGTGCGGGGCTCGAAAGTGCGGGGCCCGAGACTGAGGGCGCAGGGGGCTCGTCAGCGGTCATAGATGGATGGTGCCTTTTGGCCGACAGAAGGTCAAGCGATATTCCATCATCTCCGCATAAGTAATACTTATGTAGTGGAGGTCCGGGACCTGCGTGCCCTGCTGGCTGTTGTGCGCTGCGGTTCGTTCACCGAGGCCGCCAGACAACTCGGGTTCAGTCAGTCGGCTGTCTCGCAGCAGGTGGCGGCCCTCGAGTCGGAGCTCGGCCAGCAACTCGTCGAGCGCCGTCCCGTAAAGGCCACGCCCGCTGGTCTTCGGTTGGCTGAGCACGCTTCTCATGTCCTGTTACGACTCGACGTGGCCCAAAGCGAGCTGGCTCGTTACCGTCGTGCTCCCTCCGAGGTCCGCATGGCGGCATCGCCCCTGGCCACCCCGCGCCTGTTGGCCACCGCCCTCCGCTTGGTCAGGGCTAGCCGTCCCGAGCTGAGGGTCAGGGTCAGGTCTCTCAATGCCACTTCTGCCGTGGCCGCCGTCGCTACCGGTGCCGCCGACGCCGCTCTTGTGGACGGGATAGTTGGCCCTAACGAACCGCTGCATTTTGCCGATGCCGGTTTGATGACGGCCACCTGGGTCGCCCAGGCGCCGCTGGTCGTGGCCCTTCAGGCTGGGCATCCATTGGCCACCAGTAACCATCTCGACCTCGAAAACCTGGCTGACGCACCGTGGGTGGCGGCGCCGGCGCTGGTCGAGGAACGTGCCGCTCGCCAACACCGTGCGGCGCCCTGGCGGGAGCCGATGCTTTACGAAGGCGCCGACCTGGGCATCATGCTGGAACTCGTCGGGGCCGGCCTGGGCGCCGCCCTCCTCCCCGACTGGGCGTTGGTGGGCTCCAGCCGTGTTGTCGGGGTCTCGGTACGCCGTCCGCAACTGGTGCACCGCACCGAATTGTTGACGCTCCGTACGACCGGGCCTGGCCACAACCCCGTGGTCGATGCGCTGTTGTCGTTGACGCCACCAGGCCCCTGAGCGCGAGACGTCACCCATGGGCTCGACGGCACCCGACCCTATAAACCGCACCCAGACACCTTTTCTGAGCGTCGTCGGGTGCAGTTTTCCCTGTATTTCAGCTAAAAACTATACTCAGCGAGCGACCGGACACTTCTTTGCTGTCGGGGCATCATTTCCGTCTTTAGCCACTTTCACCGGTTTTGCACCTTTCTCCGTTGCAGTGGCAAAACCCGGTTCCTACGATTGAACCTGGCGTTGTTGCGTGCGAGTCACCATGACCGGGAGGGGCAGATGCTAACTCGTCCGAAGACCGTCGCGGCGGTCACCGTGTTTTCTGCCGCCATCCTCGTCGGAGGAGTTGCGCTGGCCGCTCCGTCCTACGGGCCGCAAGGCTCAGCTCAGCCCCGGCCTTGGCCGTCCTATTGGAACTCAGTATGCGGGACAGTGCGAGCTGGGTTCGATAGTTGCCACGCCATCCGATTGACGTCCCCGTCGCAGTACTGGTCGGCGGGCCCCGAGCCCACCACGGGGTGCCGTCAAGCCCCGGCGGCGATGGCCCGGACCAGTCACCGGCCCCTCCGACTTCTGGCTATTACCCGGCCGACGTGCAGAGCGCGTACAACGTCGCCGCTACTGCGGCGGGTATGTCGACCGGCTCCGGGGCGCCAACGGTAGCCATCGTGGATGCTTATGACGACCCCGATGCCGCCTCCAACCTCAGTGCTTATCGGGCGGCAATGGCCGGGGCGACCTCTACCAGCACGGGTTTAGTCGACCCGCCCATCCCGCCGGTGTGCAGCTCGCCGGGATCCAGCGGGTGTATCACTTTTACCAGGGTGAACCAGAGCGGCGGGACTTCCTACCCGCGCGCTAATTCGGGTTGGGCCGAAGAGATTTCCCTTGACCTGGACATGATTTCCGCCGTGTGCCCGGACTGCAACATCGTGCTCGTCGAAGCGTCCAGTGCGAGCACGGCCAACCTGGCTGACGCAGTGAACGAGGCGAAGACTTTTGCCCCTGTGGTGATCACTAACAGCTACGGAGGTAGCGAGGAAACCTCCGAGACGGCGTATAACAGCGTCTATTCTGCCGGGGGGAAAATGGCCATAACCGCGGCCGCCGGTGATGACGGCTATGGGGTCGAGTTCCCCGCCGCGTCGCCAACCGTCACCGCAGTAGGCGGCACCAGCCTTGACTTCACGGGTACGACGTCCAGCCCGTCCTGGTCGCAGACTGTCTGGTCCGGCGGTGGCAGCGGTTGCTCGAGTGACGAGCCGATGCCGTCGTGGCAGGAAGCACCCGCCTACACCACCGGCACCTGCCAGGGCCGTCAGGTCGCTGATGTCTCAGCTGTCGCCGACCCGGACACCGGGGTCGCCGTTTATGACACATATGGTGAGAGCGGATGGCTCGTCTTTGGCGGCACCAGCGTCTCCACCCAGATTATTGGCGCCATTTATGCCCTTGCCTCCACGGCGGGGACGTACGAGCCAAGTTCCCAACAGCTCTACGTAGATAGCTCCGGCGGCACCGAGGCAACCCCGGGGCTCGTGCCGGTGACCAGCGGGTCGAACGGCAGTTGCAGTGAGGCTTACCTCTGCAATGCCGCTGACAGCTTGGCCAGCGGGTACAACGGCCCGGCCGGGCTCGGCTACCCGAACGGCGTTACTGCGTTTGTAGCCCCAGCTAGCGGCGGCGGGGGTACAACCACGACGACCTCGACCACTTCGACCTCGACCACTTCGACCTCAACCACAACGACATCGACCACGACGCCGCCGGCCCCAACTATGACCGTGACGGTAACTGCCGGGAACGTGTTGCGGAGCGGCCGCGATTACGTCGTGCCTGTCACTGTGGCCGCCGTAAATGCCAGCTCGAATGCAGGGATAAGTGGCGCCCGCGCCGACCTCGACGTCTACCAGGGCGCTTCGTGCAGTGGGGCCGTAGCGGCATCTGGCACCTTCACCACCGCTAGTAATGGCCAGGTGTCCGTCACGTTCGAGTCGCTGACCCCGGCGACGTGGTGCCTCGAGGCCACCGTGACTGCCTCGGGCTACGCTCAGGGAAGTGGTGAGGCGACCTTTAGCACGTAAATGGCGGGCCCCGTGACTAGCTCGCTCCGCAACATAACCATAGATTGCCGCGACCCGTTGGCGCTTGGGCGCTTTTGGGCCGCAGTGCTCGGATGGAACGTCTACTTCGACGACGACCCCGAGGTGTTGGTGGCACCTTCTTTCCCGCCGGTCCAGGGCCCACCATGCTCTTCATCCCGGTGCCCGAGCCGCGCACGGTCAAAAACAGGGTGCACCTGGACATCGTCCCCGGCGATCGCACTCGCGACGAGGAGGTCGCTCGCCTCGTCGAACTGGGGGCGTCAGTGGTGCAGGACCACCGCAACGCGTCGGGACAGGGCCTGGGATGGGTCTGGCTAGCCGACCCCGAAGGCAACGACTTTTGCGTCGAGCGGAGCGCGGCCGAACGGGCGGCAACGGCCACGCTCAGAGTCGTCCGGGTTAGCGAAAACACCTGAGCCGTCGACCCCGGCTCGGCCTTTTCCCAACGATTGCGCGCCCGTCTTGAGCGGGCGCTGGACCTACCTAAAGGAGCAGCCGTGAGCGACCTGGTAATTGAGACCCCCGTTTTTCGCGCCGAGCGCCGGGCCATCACGCCCTACCTGGCGGTTGCCGGCGCCCGTGACGCCATCGACTGGTACATCGAAGCCTTTTCCGCCATCGTGACCCGTGAGCCCGTGATCATGCCCGATGGCCGGGTAGGCCACGCCGAACTGGAAATAGGCGGGGCGCTGATCATGCTCTCCGACGAACACCCCGAGATCGGCGTGAGTGCCCCAGTCCCCGGCCAGGCCTCGGTCACTCTGTACCTTGAAGTGGCCGACGCCAGCGAGGCCGCCGCCCGGGCGGCGGCGGCGGGTGCCAGCCTGGAGCGGCCGGTGGCTGACTACCCCTACGGGCGGATGGGGGTCCTGCGGGACCCCTTCGGCCACCGCTGGATGGTGCGGTCTGAGTCAGGCATCGGCTAGCGCAGCGGTGACGACCACGGCGGTGTAGCTCATCGTGAACCGGCCTCCAACGGCGTCGATGGCGGCGCCGGTGCCCGCCAGCAGTTCGTCCAGCTTGCCCGGTGGGAACTGGTTGTGGCCACCGGACGTCGGGACCTGGTCTAGCCATTCGTCCCGGGTGTAGAGCCGCTCCCAGTCGAACTGCCACTGTTCGGGGGGGCCAAACCCGCCCGCTTCCCGTATACCGTCGGCCGCCTTGGTGGCTAGGCCCGAGTACGCGGCCAGGCCCCCGGACGTCCCTCGGGAGAACGGCGAGCCGGGGAGAACCTGCCGGTATACCGCGGCGATGGCCTCCGATAGACCGGCTGGGAACTGGAACACGTTCCAGAACACAGCCAGCCGCCCGGACGGCCGAAGCACCTGGGCCGCCTTGAGGGTGCCGGCTACCGGGTCCACCCAGTGCCAGGCCTGTCCGGCAATGACTAGATCGAACATCCGTCCACCAGGTCTCCACTCCTCGAAGCTGGCCACTTCAACCTCGAACCCCTGGCGCCGGGCGAACTCGGCCATCCGGTCATCCACGTCGACACCGGTCACCCGGCACCCGGCCGCCTGGAAAGGTCGAGCGGAAATGCCCGTACCGATGCCGACGTCGAGCACATCTCGGCCGGGGCTGGCGGCGATGATCTGCCCCACCATGGCCGGGGGGTAGCTGGGCCGTGCCCGGTCGTAGCGTTCGGCGTCCAAGCCGAAAGATTTCGCCATTTGCCGGGCCTTATGAGACTCGCTGGCGGAGAAGGGCGCTGGCTCCGGTGTTATAGTGGGCATGTGCCCACTATAAATGGGCATACGCCCACTCATCCAGTCGCTGCCGTCTGGCCGCGCAAAGGAGAGGTGTAAATGCCCACGGGAGTAGCGCTGCGCGACGCCCGCCAGCAATTGTTTGACGCCGCCGAACGGGTACTGCTCCGGGACGGTCTGAGCGGTCTGACCAGCCGCGCGGTGACCACCGAGGCTGGCTGCGCCAAGGGTGTCCTGCACCGCCACTTCAGTGATTTCGACGCCTTCCTCGCCGACCTTGTCCTGGACCGTACGGCCCGGGTCGACCGCCAGGCCGTCGCTCTGCGCGACGCCACGGGGACGGGCACCGTGGCTGGCAACCTCACGCGAGCGCTAGAAGAGCTCTTCGGCCCGCTGGCGCAGGTTATCCTCGGCCTTTTCATCTCCCGGGACGGCCTGCGCGCCCGGTTGCGCCTGGCCGGCTCGACGGGTGTTCCTATCCTGACGGAAGCGGCAGCCATGATCGCCTCCTATCTCGCCGGCGAGCGCGAACTGGGCCGCGTCGCGCCAGACGCGAACGTCGACGCGCTGGCCCCGGCCCTCATTGGGGCCGCCCACCTTTTGTTCGCCGGAGGAAAGGGCACGCCGGCGGAAGCCCTGGGCGTCCAAAAGGTGGTCACCACCGTCATCGCCGGCGTCGTGCGTGACCCTGCATCCTCCACAGGCTAGAGGCCCGTCCCGCTTGGGACGATTTGTATGCAAAAACCGTCAGAAAGGGCCCCGAGCGACCTGAGCCGGCCGACGGTGCAAAGTTGTGTCACAGTCCATCGGCCTGTGCCGTCTTATTCGGTAAGGAGGTGGGTACCACGACTGAGCCAGCTGAACGCACCAGTGCGGATGACCGGGCTTTCCAGCAATGGCAGCCCGAACTGTTCGGTCTCGCGTACCGGATGCTCGGCAGTGCCGTTGACGCCGCTGACGTCGTGGCGGAGGCTTACCTGCGCTGGCGCTCGGCCCCGCGCGACGATGTCTCCAACCCGAGGGCGTACTTGGCCACGGTGGTGGCGAGGCTCAGCATCGACGCCTTGACCAGCGCTCGGCGCCGCCGCGAGACATATGTCGGGCCCTGGTTGCCCGAGCCCCTGCTGACCGACGAGGTGGGCCCGGCCGAGGCCAGTGAACTTTCCGATTCGTTATCCCTCGCCTTCCTTGTGCTTCTTGAAGAACTGACCCCAGCGGAGCGGGCCGCCTTCTTGCTCCACGACGTCTTCGGCTACGGCTACCCCGAGGTCGCCAGAGCTTTGGGGCGCGCCGAACCCGCCTGCCGCCAGCTCGTGGCCCGGGCGCGCAAGGATCTCGGTGCCCGGCGACGGCGCTTCGATGCGGACCAAAAATTGGCCAACGAGCTGGCCGACCGGTTCTTGGCCGCTTGTGCCGGCGGTGACCTCAATGCGTTGCTCACCGTCATGGCCCAGGATGTAGTCGTCTGGACCGATGGTGGAGGCAAGGCGGTGGCGGCGCCTCGGCCGCTTGTGGGGGCGGAGAAAGCAGCTCGTTTCTTGATAGGTGTCGCCCGCAAAACGCCGCCGGCCACGGAAATCCTGCACGTGAACCTGAATGGTCAACCGGGGTTCGTGGCCGTGCAGACGGGAATTGCGTTCAGTGCCGTAGTCCTGGATGTAGCCGATGGGCTCGTGTGCGGCGTAAGGGTAGTGGCCAATCCCGACAAGCTGGCGGCATTGAACGCCGCTCTGGCCGGGCGCCAGGGAGCTCGGTACCGAAACCGCGAGGAGGAGGCGACATGGCAACGGCAAAACCTACGGAAGTAAAGGGTTATTTTGCCGCTCTCACAACCAGCAAGTACATGTTATTAACGACCTTTCGGCGCACCGGCGAGCCGGTCAGCACACCGGTACACGTCGTCGCCGAGGGCGACGTCGCCTTTTTCAGGACATGGGACGTCTCGGGCAAAGGCAAACGGCTGCGCCACACAGCCTCGGTCAAGGTCGCCCCCTGCCGCTTTCGGGGGCACCGGCTGGGCGACGATCTCCCCGCTGTGGCGGTGGTTTTGGACGATGAAGCCTCGCGCCAGGCGGCGGCTAAATTGGCCCGGGCACCCCCTCCTGCACGGCTGGCTGATCCCGTGGTACCACCGTCGCCGGGGCTGGACTACCCAGCAGTACAGGCTTCAACGCCCGTAATCCAGCGGGTCCCGATGGCACGGCGTGGAGCAGAGTGGGGCTGGCCTTATGTGGCCAGTTTGGGCGCTCTGCGCCGTTCTCATCCGCCAGCGGCCCGGGCCAGCCGGGCCGCCAGGGCAGCGTTTTCTTGAGCAAACTCAACCCATTCGCGCGGTGTCGCGCCGGTTAGGCGCGCCGCACGCCGGGTGTCTACCGCCGTCCTTTCCCTCCAGGTCGACAACCGCCCCCCGCGGACAGAGAAATGGACGAGCGGCCCGCCGTCCCAGCCGTAAACATCAAGGTCATAAGGGTGCAGAGCTGTTACCCGCTGCGGCGCCACGACCCAGTCGACCGCCGCGATCTCGTCTCGAACCCGGGCCGCCAGCTCGAAGGCCAGCGCACCGGCCGCCCGGTCACGATGGCTCTTCAACTCCGACTCTAGGCGGGCCACGGCGTCAGGTTGGCGCTCTAGCACGGCGGAAACTTCCCGTACTCTGTCAGCCCGGCTCGTGGCGGTGACACCCCGTGCCCGCGCCATGTCCCGTTCTGAGCCGATGAGGCCGTCGCCGCTATACGCCAGCGAGTAGGCGCGGTGGAAGGCCGAGAGGGCCAATCGGGCCCGGTCTCCTCCGAGGTACGGGCCAAAGTACCGCCACAACCCTGCACTTGGGCTATAGACCGCTTTGAGGCGGGGGGCGTTGCCGTCAAGGCTCAGGGCGATCAACGTCGGCACCTCCTGACCGCCGGGGGAACGGTTGGCGCGTGGCTTGTGCGCCTCTAGCAGGTTGCGCTCGAGCCATGCCGCCTCGTGCTCCGAGGCGCACACCACGGCCTGGACCCGTCTTACAGTCGAGACCATGCCCCGAAGGTGCCAACGGTCGCGAAGGTCCCCCCAGTAGGAGGCGACCCTGCGCCGCAGGTCGACGGCTCGGCCTACGTACAGCACCCGGCCCCGAGCGTCTACGAACCTGTAGACCCCTGGGCTATGAGGCAGATGCCGCACCGCCGGCGGCATACCCGTACCTGCCGATGCGTGGCCATTGCCCATGGCTCTTATCTTGCCCGTTGAGATCGCCGCCCTTGTTCCATGCCTTCGCCGGCCGCGGTCCTCAAAGCGGACCGAGCGACCGACCGCCTTACTGGGCCCGACGACGGCGTCCAACGACCTCCCGAGGCTCACTCGATGCCGAAACTGTTCACCTTTTCCGGGTAGATCCGGATGAAAGCGTCCCCAAACCCGGGGCCCAGGTCGGACCCTCCACTGGCCACCGTCTCGGCCCGCCCTCGGACCTCGAGCATCCGGGGGCTCCACGGGTTGGTGGACGCCAGGTCGTCAACCACTATCGCCGCCCAGGGGTTGGCCTGGACGTCCCTGTATTTCTTGGTCGTTGCCACACGGAGGCCACCTACGTCGATCGTGCCGAGCTCCTGGTTGTAGCGGAACGAAGTGGGGACCACGTGCGGCTTGCGGTCGGCCCCAGTTGTGGCAATACGGCCTAATCGCTGGCCGGCCAGGTATTCGATTTGAGCTGCGGTCAACACCGTCATGTTCATTCCAACCTCGGCGGCGGCGCCAATACTCCCCCGAGCTGGCCAATACTCCCTGGAGTAACTGACGGGACCCCGTTAACCACAGTCTCCCATGGTCTTGTAATCCATTACCAGATTTTGGCCATCGTTGAACAGTTGTCGCAATTTTGGCCTCCGGTGCCTGTCCATCGACTAGATGAGGTCAGGTGTCTGATGGCCTGCGCAAACGCCCCTTGACAAGGAGGCCTGAGTGGGTCTAAGACTACGACCGTAGAGGTTGGAAATCGGTTACCACAAAGCCTGGGTCAGGTCGTCTCCTTCGAGTGCGGTACAAGCCAGAGGTGAGCCATGAATGTTGCTGCAGCACCGCCAAGTGGGCTGGTCAGCGCCCAGCGGATCGCTATCGCCGCTGCCGAAGCGGCCGCCGCCCACGCACTACCCGGTACAACCGAGAAGGAGTTGGCCCGCGTCGCCGAGTGGCACGCCCGGACCATCGGTGCTCTGTCGTTCTGGACCCCCACCGTGGTCGGGTTCGGAGAGGGTTCCCTGCGATGCTTCCCGACCGAGCTCCCGAGTGATCGCCCGCTGTGGAACCTGGACGTTGGCCACGTCGACGTCCACCCCATCACTGCAGACGGCTGGTTTGGAGACTGCACAAGGACGCTGACCAGAGGTGGTCACCAGCCACATACTGAAATGCTGTCCGAGATGCAGGAAGTGCACCGGCTTGTCCTTGAGTCGACCCGCCCTGGCATCCCGGCCAACGAGCTTTACGCCGTGTTCTTCGAGCAGTGCCAGAAATACGGTGTCACGCCACTCGACCGGCTCGGCAACATTGGTCACTCGATAGGCCGCGGTACCTCCTACGACCTCGGGTACATAGACGCCCGCAATACGACACCAATGTGGGAAGCGTGGGCGATCGAGCCTTTCTTTGGCAACCACCTCTATGGCGTCAAGCTCGAAGACGTGGTGTGGTTCGGCTCGGATGGTTGCACTGTCGTCATGTGAGCCTTCAAGGTCGACGATCAGCCATCACATACAACAATTCGCTCATTTGAACATCGGGAGAAAGAAGAGGCCTCATGAGAAGGAGCCCAGAACATAGAGAGGCTGCACAAGGCGCGGGCCTAGGGCGCCGCGTCGCCAGTGCCCTATGCGCGGTTGGCGTAATCGCGACCACCGCGGCAGTGATCGAGCCGTTGCCACAAGCCGTCGCTGCGACGGCGAACAAGGTCGACGGCGGCACCGTAACGTTCGCCGAACTGCCAAATACACCGCCCGACTACATCTTCCCGCTCGAACCGCTCGAATACTACGCCTTCAACAATATCGAGTTCTTGCAGTACATCCTGTGGCGGCCACTGTACATGTACGGCGTAGGCAGCAGCCCCGTGTTGAACCAAGCCGTCAGCATCGCCTACCCGCCCGTCTACTCGGACGGAGACAAGACCGTAACGGTCAAGCTCAAGCCGTACAAGTGGTCCGACGGCACGGCAGTTACGGCTAACGATATTGCCTTCTGGCAGAATCTGGTTAAAGCAAACAAGGCGAACTGGGCGGACTACACGCCCGGCTATTACCCAGACAACATAACTAGCTTCAAGGTGACGAACCCTTCGACGATCGTCTTCCACCTGAGCTCGGCCGTGAACCCAGCCTGGTTTACGCCGAACGAACTGGGCCAGATTACGCCGCTACCCATCCAGACAATGGACAAGGTCTCGCAGACGAGCCCCGTCAAGCGCTACGACGAGACACCGGCGGACGCCGTAAAAGTATGGAACTACCTGAGCGGCCAGTCAAAGGTACTGACCACCTTCGCCAGTAACCCCCTGTGGAAGGTGGTCGACGGTCCCTTCGAATTACAGAGTTTCAGCGTGACGGGGCGCGCCGAGTTCGTCCCCAACCCGAAGTACTCCGGGCCGGTCAAGGCGTCTGTATCGAAGTTCATAGAGTTGCCGTTCACAAGCGACGCAGCCGAACTTGACGCCCTGCGCTCGGGGGCGGTCGACGTTGGCTACCTGCCTTACGAGGACTTGCGCCAGAAGTCGGCGCTCACATCAGCTGGGTACAAGTTTGTGCCGTGGAACGCTTTCTACTTCAACTATTTCGCCATGAACCAGCACAACCCGACGGTCGGGCCAATCTTTCAGCAACTCTACGTGCGCCAAGCAGTGGAGATGCTGATCGACCAGCCCGGGGTGATCAAAGCATTTTACGGCGGAGTCGCTAACCCGACGTGCGGGCCTGCACCACTGACCCCTGGGGACCTATTCGCGACTAGTTACGAAAAAAGCTGTCCGTACTCCTTCAATCCGACGAAAGCGGTAGGCCTCTTGAAGAGCCACGGCTGGAAGGTCGTCCCCGGCGGTTTGACTACCTGTGCCCGGCCCGGCACCGCGAGCAACGAGTGCGGTGCCGGCATCAAGGCGGGAGCTCCGATGAGCTTCAAGTTCGTCTACGCCAATACCAGCGTCCCCTTGTCCGAAGCCGTCCAGGTGTACAAGTCGGAAGCCGAGCAGGCAGCGGGCATCCAGTACAATCTGTCGACGCAGTCGTTCACTGCCGTAAGCGGGCTGGCCATCCCCTGTACCTCTGGCCAGAGCGATTGCACCTGGCAGATCGGCGACTGGGGCGAAGGTTGGCTCTACCAGCCGGACTATTACCCGACCGGGGAGACGCAGTTCGCCATCGGTGCCGGCGGGGACACGAGCAATTATGTCAACCAGAAAGCGAACGCTCTCGTCTTGGCGACGACACGGACTGGAGCGACGCCCGCAACTTACGAGCAATACGAGAATTACATCACCCAGCAAGTGCCGTTCATCTGGCAGCCGGCCAATCCTTATGAAGTCAGCGAGATCAAATCGAACCTCGAGGGCGTCGCGCCGCAAAACATTTATTACAACATCTTCCCGGAGGACTGGTACTACACGAAGTAAGGCGACAGGGTTAAATACGCCAAGGGCGTGACCGCGAATGGGATTAGTTGAGTGCCCGCCGTTCTTTGCTGAGGACTTCCCGGTTCGGCGGTTCGCTCTGACGATCGAGTGTGAACATTGCCCTGCCTGAAGTTAGCGGCCAGATCGATGGTGGAGAGGCCGCAGGGCAACCCAGCCAACTGCAGTCCTTAGCAAAACAGGAGCGCGGACGATAGATGGCAGGATTTCTGGCACGGCGGTCAGCCCAGATGGTGATCGTCCTCGTCGGGGTCACGATGATCGCGTTCATACTCGAGAACCTGATCGCCAGCGGTCCGCGCCTGGCGCACGCCCTCCTTGGTCCTCGCGCCAATGCTGCTCAAATCGCGGCGTTTGTCCACGAGTATGGCCTCGATGAGGCCCTGCCGGTCAGGTACCTGGCCTTTCTCTGGCAATTGGTGCACGGCAACCTGGGCTTTTCGTTCAAGCAGAACGAGAGCGTCGACGCCATCGTGCTCCAGGACCTGCCGAAGGACGCGTTACTCGTGGGGTCGTCAATTGTGCTGGGACTGTTTATCGCCGTACCCGTGGGGATGTGGCAAGCCGCTAAGCGCAACCGTCCCACCGATTACCTCGGCACGGCGGTGGCCTTCGGCCTTTATTCGATGCCGGCCTTCTGGCTGGGCCTCCTGCTGATCGGTGGCTTCTCGATCTCGTTGCACCTGTTCCCATCGGAGGCCCCTCAGGCGACGTCGTTCGGTGCGATCGTCACTGACCCCCAAGCGCTGGTGCTCCCGATAACAACTCTCACGCTCATCAACTATGCCCTCTTCAGCCGGTATGTTCGTGGTTCCACGATCGAGCAGGCGGCTCAGGACTATGTACGGTCGGCACAGGCCAAGGGTGTCCCGACGTCTCGCGTGTACAGCCGGCACCTGATGCGTAACTCCCTCGGACCGGTAATGACCCTATTGGGTTTGGCGCTACCGGGCATCATTACAAATGGTCTAATAGTCGAGATCGTATTTAACTTTCCTGGCCTTGGTCTGTCGTTCTTTAATGCAGCTCAAAATCTTGATTACCCAGTTGAGCTTGGGATCACGGTGCTGGTCGCGATTGCGACGGTCGTAGGCAGTCTTTTCGCTGATATTGCTTACGCAGTACTCGACCCGCGGGTACGCATATATGGCGCGGCCAGATGAGCGCGGTCGTCCCACAGCAGGCTGTAGGCAAAACTCCGGAGAATGTGGGCTCAGATGTGGAAGGCTTTGCCCAAACAGCGACGTGGCGAAGGCGGCTCGGCGTCTTTGCCGGAAACCGCTTCGCCGTCGCCGGGCTCGTGCTGATCATCGTGATCGCATTGTTCTCGTTCGTCGGGCCCTTCTTCTACCACACGGACCAGGTACAGACGAACTTGCTGGCCGTAAATAACCCCCCGAGCAACCAGAACCCATTGGGCACTGACAACCTGGGCTACGATGTCCTTGGCCGGCTGATGGCGGGCGGCCAAAACTCGCTCGAGATCGGGTTCGCAGTTGCTTTGCTGGCCACAACTTTTGGTGCCATCTACGGCGCCCTCGCCGGTTGGTTTGGCGGCCCACTCGACGCCTTCATGATGCGAGTCGTCGACATCGTGCTGGCTATGCCAGTCGTGCTCGTCTTCGTATTCCTGGCCACGCTTTATAGACCGACCGTGCCTCTGCTCATCCTCGTGCTGGCGCTGCTCTCATGGCTCGGACCAGCGCGGCTCGTGAGAGGCGAAACACTCTCACTACGGACGCGCGAGTACGTGCAAGCTGCACGCGCCTTTGGCGCTCGTCCTCGGCGCGTCATTGTGCGCCACGTGTTGCCGAACACAATGGGCACTATCGTCGTGAACGCCACGTTCCAGGTGGCCGACGCCATAATCTGGCTCGCCCTCCTCAGCTACCTCGGCTTCTCCCTGCCGCCGCCGGCAGCCACATGGGGCGGGATGCTTTCGAACGGGACGAACTTCCTGCTTGACGGCTACTGGTGGGAGATTTATCCTGCAGGGCTGATTATCCTGCTTACAGTCGTTGCCATCAACTTTGTCGGTGACGGCTTGCGGGACAGTTTCGAGGTCCGCTTGCAGACAAGATGACGGCCTATCGAAACGCGGTAGGGGCTCAAAGTGATCACAGACAAGACGAGGAGCAAATATGACTAACGCAGCCTCGGGTGTTCCCGGTGCACAGCGTCCGCCCGGCCCGATCAGTTTGAACCGGTACGAGGTGGAGCCTGCGTGGCTCGGGTTCCAGACCTTCCTCAAGCTCCCGGTGTGCCTAACGCCCTCTGACCTTCAGGCCGGAAGAATTGATGTGGCGATATGTGGCGCCCCGTGGGACGGAACCGCGATCACCCGCAGCGGCGCCCATATGGGCCCCCAAGCCATACGTTCCTGTGACTACCACCCGACGCCGCCTCTGGAGCGGCCGCACTTGCACGTTGGGGTAGACCCACTTGAGCACTTGAGGGTTTGCGACTATGGCGATGCGAACATAGTCATTGGCGACACCGAGCGGACGTTCGCCAACATCAGATCCTTCGTTTCTGACATCGCCGGCACCGGCGCCGTCCCTGTTATCCTCGGCGGCGATCACGGCGTCACGTGGCCGAACGTCACCGGTATCGCCGACGTCCGGGGCTTCGGGAAACTAGGGGTGGTGCACTTCGATGCCCATGCCGATACAGCGCCCGACCTGCAAGGGGTCCTGGCTAGTCACGGCACTCCGATGCGTCGTCTCATCGAGAGTGGCGCGGTGAAGGGCAAGAACTTCGTGCAGGTCGGCCTGCGTGGCTACTGGCCGGGGCCTGACATCCGCTCTTGGATGGAACAACAGGGGATGCGTACCCATTTCATGGCCGAAATTCAGCGCCACGGCTTTGATACCGTGCTCGAGCGAGCGATCAATGAAGCCCTCGATGACGCAGACCACCTATTTATTTCGGTCGATATTGATGTGGTCGACCCGTCTGCCGCTCCCGGGACGGGCTCGCCCGAGCCAGGTGGCCTATCCAGTCACGAGATCCTGCGCGCCATTAGGCGCCTCGCGGCCGAAGTCGGGATCGTCGGAATGGATATTGTAGAGGTCAGTCCCCCTTATGATGCCGGCAACAATATCACCTGCCTGCTTGCGCACCGTTGCGTCCTCGAAGGGCTAACAGGCATTGCCATGCGCCGGCTCGGGATCACCGAGCCTGACTACCTCGAGGAACGCGCCGCCAATGGCCCACCTCTCCAGTCCCCGTCGTCGAACGGCGCCAGGCTGGCGGCTGCGGCCGGGGACGATAATCAATTGCGGGGGAGGAGCTAATGGCTCGCGTTCTCCTCGTAGGCGAGTCGTGGTTCCATTACACGGTAGAGATAAAGGGCTTCGATAACTACACCCACGCCGGCTACGAGGAAGGTACGCAGTGGCTGAAGGCAGCGATCGAGGATGGAGGCCACGAATTTGTCCATCTCCCCAGTCATCTTGTCCCTTCTCATTGGCCCGACAACCTGGCGACCTTCGACCTGGTCATGCTTTCCGATGTAGGAGCGAACACTCTTTTGCTGACTCCTACTACCTTTGTTGCCGGCGAGCGCCGCGGCAACCCCCTGGTCGCCATCGCCGACAGAGTCCGCTCCGGGGGCGCCTTCGGGATGATCGGTGGCTACCTGTCCTTCGGCGGTTTCGACGGTAAAGCCCATTACCACGCCACGCCGATTGAGGAGATCCTCCCGGTGACTATTTCGCCATTTGACGACCGGGTCGAGCTTCCAGAAGGCGTAGACCCCGTTGTGGAGCAACCAGACCATGCTGCTCTCGGCGGCGCACGGGTGCTTGGGCCATTGCTGGGCTACAACCGGTTGCAATCTCGTCCCGGTACCGAGGTTGTCGCTCGCTGTGGCGATGACCCGCTATTGGTGACGTGGTCGGTCGGGGCTGGTCGAGCATTCGCCTATGCAAGCGATTGCGGCCCACATTGGGCGTCCCCTGCGTATCTCCGCGCCCCTGATTATGCGCAGCTCTGGAACGGGATCGTTCGTTGGGCGATCGGCGGCGGGTCATAATTGGGAGCCGTCCTGGTCGTTGGTAGTTACAATGCGTCGCTCACGGTGTTCAGCGAACGGCTTCCACAACGCGGTCAAACCGTGTTGGGTCACGGTTTCGATATGGGCCCTGGCGGAAAGGGAAATAATCAAGCCATAGCCGCTAAGCGGCTCGGAGCCGACGTGACCTTCCTTGTAAAGGTCGGTGAGGACGATTTTGGCGCTGCGGCCAGGTCGCATTTTGCGGTTGAAGGGCTGCCATCCGCCGGGGTCCTTCAAGGGGAGCAGCATACCGGTGTAGCCCTGATCATGGTGGACGCACACGGGGACAACCTGATCTCAGTGGCGCCAGGGGCTAATTCCGAGCTCGATCTCGGCGACCTGGTCCGTACAAGCGCACTTCTGTCCGGGACAAGTCATCTGCTGTGCCAGCTGGAGTGCCGGCTTGAACTCTTCCGAGATGTGGCCAAATGGGCTCGGCAACGTGGCCTAACAACGATCTTGAACCCGGCTCCAGCCGCAGTGCTTGATGACGACGCCTGCCAGCTAGTCGACGTACTCACACCCAATGAAACGGAACTCGCCGTGCTCGTGGGTTCGGACGACCCCGAAGATGGTCCGCTCGACGACGAGTTCGTAATCGAATCCGCTCGCTCATTGGTCAGCCGTGGTGTGGGTCAGGTCATTGTCACGCTTGGCGCACGAGGCGCCGTGCACGTAACTGGCTGCTGGTGTACCGCTGGTTCGATGCTTACCCGGTCGACGCGGTCGACTCGACGGGCGCGGGGGACGCGTTCAACGGCGGGCTAGTCGCCGCTCTCGCTGCCGACCTCGAGCTGCCGGACGCGATCGACCTCGGCATGCGGGCAGGCGCTTTTTGCGTTACCAAGTCCGGTGTCGCAGCCGGCCTGCCAACGCTCGGGCAGCTAGACGCAGCTATTCCTTCACGCAATAGCGGCGTAAGGCGCTGAGGAGAACGACGCATGACAGTTACCGTCCGAGACGTGGCCGCAAGTGCGCAAGTTTCGGTGGCGACGGTATCTCGCGTGCTGTCGCGCAGTCGACGGGTCGGCGATGCCAATGCGAAAGCTGTCATGGACGCGGCGGACCGCCTTGGCTACCGCCCTAATAGGCTGGCGCGTTCGTTACGGCGACAAGTCACGGACACCATCGGCTTAGTCGTACCGCAGATCTCGAACCCGTTTTTTCCTGCGTTGGTCGAGCACGTCGACTGGCAGCTCCAATCCGGTACACGCCAGTTACTGCTCTGCGACTCGCACAATGACGCCGACATCGAAGCGCGTCGCCTGGAAGCCCTGCTCGACCGCCAGATCGACGGAATCTTGATCATACCGTGCGACGTCAGGGCGTCGGCCGACGCAGTACGCGCCGCCGCGCTGCGAGTCCCAGTCGTTCAGGTGGACCAACGCGTCTCGGCCGAGGTGACAGACTGGGTGGGAGTCGACGATGCCGTCGGGATGGAGCTCGTCGTATCGCACCTCGCCGCTGCCGGAGCTTCCACGGTCGCCTTCGTCAGTTGTGCCCTCACCAATTCTTCCGCTCGCCTTCGGCTCGACGCATTTTCGTCCGCCGTCGAGGCGCGCCGCCTCGAGCGTCAGGAACTCCTGCTGGGCGAATTTACGGTTGAGTGGGGGCTGGCCGCCGGACGGTCCCTACTCGACGGCGACAAGCTACCCGATGGTATCGTCTGCGGTAACGACCTAATTGCGGCTGGAGTTCTGCGCCAACTCACCCTGGCGGGCGTGCGGGTGCCTGACGACGTTCTCGTGACGGGGTTCGACGATGTGCCTGCGGCGGCCCTGGTCACTCCGTCGCTCACCACCGTGCGCCAGCCGCTCGAAGCGATCGTACGCGAGGCCTTGCGGCTGCTCAGTGAGGGTCTAGACCGGTCGCGCCGGCCGTTCCAGCGCGTAGCGATCTCTCCGGAGCTGGTGGTGCGAGCGTCCACGTCATGCAACGAGGCACCAAACGCAGAGAGGGGTTGACATGCGCATTGCCTGTGCTCAACTGAAGCCCACGATCGGTGATGTGCATATGAACGTGGAGGATGCATCAGATGCGATAGCGGACGCGGCGAGAGAAGGAGCATCGCTGGTGGTCCTTCCGGAACTGGCGACGACTGGGTATGTGTTCGAATCACGCGAAGAGGCGTTGGCGCTCGGCGAGAAAGTGCCGCACGGCCCGGCGTCAGCCCGGTTCCTCTCACTGGCTCGCGACCTCAATATCTATGTCGTCATCGGGATGACTGAGCGCGACGGAGAGCGGCTCTTCAACACCTCGGCTGTTTTCGGGCCGACCGAGTTCGTCGGCCGCTTCCGCAAAGTGCACCTTTGGGACCGCGAAAATCTGGTGTTCGAGCCGGGAGACCTCGGTTTTCCAGTGTTCGACACGCCCATTGGCCGTATCGCCACCTTTGTTTGCTATGACGGCTGGTTCCCTGAGAGCTACAGAGCCTGCGTGCTGGCCGGTGCCGACCTTGTTTGCATCCCCACCAACTGGGTGCCAATACCGGGTCAAGACCCAACCGCGCCGGCCATGGCAACCTACCTCTGTATGGCAAGTGCGCATGTAAATGGGGTCGTGGTGGCCGCCGCTGATCGCGTCGGGGTCGAGCGAGGGCAGGAGTTCATCGGCCAAAGCGTGATCGTCAACTACACGGGGTGGCCGCTCGCGGCCCAGCCTCGAGGGAGAAAACCGAGATGCTGTTTGCTGACGTTGACGTTGAGGCCGCCCGACGAGCCAGAACCTGGAACGCATTCAACAACCCGGTTAGGGACCGTCGTCCAGAAAGCTACGGCTTGATGGAGCAAGGTTCGGCATGATACGTCGTGTAGTCGTGGCTGCGCGTCACGACGCGCCTTCGCCTTCGCCGCCAGCATGCTTGACGTCCTTCGCCGCGTCAGGTCACTTTATGGCGCCGGCCGTCAGCCCGCGCTCGAAGAGCCGCTGTAGGAGGAGGTAGGCGACGATCTCGGGGATCGCCGTCACTACGGCCGAGGCGAGGATCTTCGTCTGGTCGTCGTTGAACTCGCCGACGAAAAACTGCGGGATGAGGGTGATCGTCTGCATGTTCGTTGACTGCAAGAAGACGAGGGGCATCAGGTAGTCGTTCCAGGCGGCGATGAGGGTAAAGATTATGACGGCGGCCGCGATCGGGCGGGTGAGCGGGATGATCAAGTGCCTGAAGGTCCGTACGGGGCTGGCGCCGTCGACGCGGATCGCCTCGAACAGCTCGTCAGGCAGGCCGTTGATGAAGTTGCGTGTCAAGAGGACGGCAAATGGGATCTGGAGGGCGGCAAGGGGGAGAATGACGGCCCAGTAAGTGTTGTAGAGCCCGAGTTTTTGGTTGGTGGTGAACAGCGGGGCGAGGAGCACAACCTCGGGCAGCGTCAGGCAGGCCAGCAGCATCCAGAAGTAGACCTCGCGCCCAAACAGCCTC
This sequence comes from uncultured Acidimicrobiaceae bacterium, assembly GCA_963749305.1. Taxonomy (GTDB): domain Bacteria; phylum Actinomycetota; class Acidimicrobiia; order Acidimicrobiales; family Palsa-688; genus Fen-671. Next base: position 41,791 of record CAVVMN010000001.1, on the reverse strand, counting down.
AATTTGGCGAAGCCGTAGGAGGCGAGCATGGCGCAAATGTAGACGAGAACGATCACGCGACCGAAATGATGGCGCTATTGATGAAGAAGCGAGCGAACCCCGGCACTTTGACCACGGCCTCGTAGTTCTCGAAACCCTGGCCGGCGAGGGACCCCTGCAGCATCACGATGAGCGGGAACAGGTACGGCAGGACCATTACGGTGACGACGACCTGGATCAGGACCCGCTTCCAGCGCTTGCTGACCTCGAACATCACTGCACAGCCTTCTTGGTGCGCCACAGCTGGAGCACGACCCCGAACACCACGGCGACAACGAGCAGGATGATCGAAAGTGCCGCTCCGTAGCCGACGTTGTCGAGCTGGATGATCTGCTGGTAGATGTACGTCCCGAAGAAGTTCGTGGCATAGTCGGGACCGGCCGCGGTGACGAGCCACGGGATATCGAAGGTCTTGAGCGCCCCGATCACGCTGAGGATGGCGAGGACGAAGGTCGTGCCGGCGACGCTCGGCCAGACGATGCTGGTGATGACCCTCAAATTGCCGGCGCCGTCGAGGCGGGCCGCCTCGAGCATCGACGGCTCGATCTGGCTCATCGCCGCGTAGTAAAGGACGAAAGTGAAACCGGTGAACTGCCAGATGGTGATGGCCATTAGCGCGGGCAGAGCCGTCGAAGTCTGCCCGATCCACGGCTGCGCCAACGACCCGAGGCCCACTGCTTGAAGCAGCTGGTTGAACTGGCCTTCCGGCGCCAGCATCGACCGGAAGACCGGCGCCATGATCGCTGGGGCCAGGACCACCGGGATGAAAATGATCACTTTGTAGACGACGGCCAGCCGGATCCGCGAGTGCAAGAGCACGGCGAAGGTGAGGCCGAGGAACGTCTGGACCGTGAACGTGACGGCGAAGAACACGACCGTGTGGCGCACCGCACCCCAGAACAGCGGGTCGTGGAACAGCTGGGTGTAGTTCCCGAAGCCGACATGCTGCGGATTGGGGCTGATCCCGTCCCACTTCCATGTCGAGATCAGCCCCGTGTAACCGATGCAGTAGTAGATGAGCCCGACGCAAAGGACGAGCGCGGGGAGGATCCACGGCAGGCCGGAGGCCACTCTGACCGCCGCACGTCTGTGCGGTACCACGCCTCCCGGCCGGTGCGGGCGAACATGCACCGACGAAGCGGGCGTCTCGCTCGAACGATCGCCGAGGCCCTGTTGGACCGTGGCCATACGAAACGCCCGCTTTCTCTAGTTGATGCCCTCAGCCCTGCGGCCGCTACTTGAACTTGACGCCGGAGGCGACGGCCGCCGCCTGCAGCGCGTTGGCGGCGGCCTGCGGCGTCTCCGAGCCGGTGGCCACCCCCTGCGCCGCCGACAGGATGCCGCCATTGCCGTTCTGCATCGCAGTGCTGAGCAGGGACTCACGGGGTTCGCCGGCGTTGCCAGCCGTGATGGCGAGGTTCTTGACCGCGCTCAGCTGCAAGCTGGGGTCGACGATCCCCGCCGCGGCGTAGTTCGGCGTCACCGACTTGAGCGAGGGCAGGTCCTCGAGCTGGTTGGCCACGTACTGCTGGCCGGCCGTCGAGGTCGCCAGCCACTTGGCGAATGTCTCCGCCGCGGCGGTGTTCTTCGACTTGTTGTACACCGCTAGCCCGTAGTCAGCGTCGCCGTACATGGCGCTCGGGTGGCCGCCGACGTTCGGGAACGCAATCGGGCAGGATCGGGAACGGTTTGGGGTTGCTGACCCCCGCCGCTTGCAACGCTGAGGTCATGCCGCTCTTCGTCACGTTCGCGGTGTACCAGGTCCCCATCATGATCATCGCGTACTTGCCCGTGAGGAAGTCGTTGTTGCCGTCAGGGTACTGCTGTACGCCGAGTGAGCCCGGCTCCATGATGCCGTCGGAGAAGAGATCCTTCCAGATCGTAAGTGCCTTCACGATGCCAGGGCTGTTCCACTTAGCGTCACCCATGGACGCGGCGGTCCACAGCCCGGGCTGCACCGAGTTGGCGATCGATTGCAGGGTGTCCTGGAGAAACCCCTCGGTGGAGTTCCCCTGCACGAAGCAACCGACGCCGTGCGACTTGAACGCTTTACAGTCGCTCACCCATTGGGCGAGCGTGGACGGCGGCGAGAGGTTGTACTTCTTGAACAGATCTTCGTTGACCCACAGGGTGCCGGCGTACACCGAACCGACTGGTAGCGCGGTGAGGCTTGCCGTTGTAGGTGAAGCCGCTGATACCGCTGGGCGCGATCTTCGACTTCCAGTTGCCGCCGAGGGCCTGCGCCGCGACAGGGGCCATGTTTGTGGCGAAGGAGTTGAACTCTGTCACATAGGCACCCGGCTGTAGTTCGAACAGGTCCGGCCCCTCTCCGGAGACGAGCGCGGGCCGCATCGCGGTCATGTAGTTAGCGATCGTGATCAGTTTGAAGTTGACCTTGATGTCCGGGTAGACCTTGTTGAAGGCGGCAATCTCCGAGGTGGCCTCGGCCGAATCGGTTGGCGTCCATCCCCACCAGTTGATGGTGGCCGAGATTGACCCTGCGGTCTTGGCCGTTGCCGGATGGACCTGAGTTGCTCCTGCTGGACCACTGGCCACGAGCGGCAAGCTAAGGCACAGTACAGCTAGCGCGAGCGGGCGCGCCTTGGACTTGCGTCGGCGAATCATAGTGTCCCTCCCCTTCCTCTTGCGAAATTTTCGCAGTGTTCTGGTCGTACTTTACCGCCGCCTGGGGCCACCGTCAATAGCAGCCGAACCTAGTTCTGGACCTGGGGCTCTTTCCACTGGAGAGGGCAACTTTCGCAACTAATGAAACCTCGGGACGGGCCCCGGGGAGGGCGCGCAGGTCCCCAGGTGGCGACCTGGCGCGGTGGTCGTACTTGACACCAAATTTCGCAAACGTTACGCTTAGTTTCGCTTTGCGGGGCTGGAGGCATGCCACCCCGTATGTTCAACAATGGTTAGAGGGAGCCTTGGCCGTGAGCGCGGCCTGGCCAGAGGTGATCGGTTATCTGTACTTTCAATCGGTTATTAAAACGGAGGCCTAACTCGGGACGATTACTGGCGCGAGAGTGCATACCGGCCGAACACCAACGGAAAGGAGAAGCCAGGCTAATGCCTTCTAGTGGCGGGCGGACTGGGAGGACGCCATGGTGATGCGTTTCGATGAGGCTCCGTTGCGGACGCTTTTCATCGGCGGCACTGGCACTATTAGCACTTCCTGCGTGCGCCTATCGGTCGAGTCGGGCATGGAGGTGGCAGTGCTTAACCGCGGGCGTAACGAGGCCCGAAGGGAACTGCCTGGAAAAGTGGCTCAATTTGTTGCCGACGTGAACGACGCCGAGTCAGTGAGGGCCGTCCTTGATGGGGTGGAGTTCGACTCAGTGGTAAACTTTCTCTCCTACGACGCGGAAGACGCGTGCCGCTGGGTGGCATTGTTGCGCGGGCGGGCTCGCCAGTACGTGCACATCAGTTCGGCGTCGGTTTACGGCAAGCCCGTATTGCGTACGCCGATCGTGGAGTCCACGGCGCTGCACAACAAGTTCTTGGAGTACGCTCGCGCCAAGCTCCGGGCCGAGCGCGCCCTTCAGCTCGCGTTCTCGGAGGAAGGCTTCCCGGTGACGATAGTGCGGCCCTCCCACACGTACGATGACGCGCAACCGCCGCTCCCGGGAGGCTGGACGGCAGTGGACCGGATGGTACGTGGAGCCGAGATCCCGGTGCACGGGGACGGTACGTCGCTGTGGACGCTGACGCACGCGGAGGACTTTGCACAGGGCCTGGTGGGCCTGCTCGGCAACACGGCGGCGGTAGGCGAGATCTTCCACATCACAGGCGACGACGTCCTCACCTGGGACCAGATCTACACGGTGGTCGCGGAAGCGTTGGGGGCCAAAGCGAAACTAGTGCACCTCGCGTCTGAGCTTTTCCCCGTAGTTGCCCCGGACTGGTTCTGGTCGGACCTGATCGTGGGTGACCTCTCACATAGCGCGGTGTTCGACAACGCGAAGGTGCGGAGGTTCGTTCCGGGGTTCGCCCCGAAGCTGACCTTTCAGCGCGGAGCGCTGCGCCTCGCTCGCTGGTACCGGGAGCACCGAGACGTAGCCGGGCCAGACCACGTGGTTGACGCCGTGCTGGACCGGCTCGTAGGCGCCTGCCACGCCGCACGGGAAGTGTCTGCTTCGTGGGCGACGCTGTAGTGGACAGTAAGGGGCGTTGCCGGGGCGGACGCGGCTCATCGGTTGAAGCAGAGTTCATGGCGGGTCGGGTAAAAGCATGACTCCCAGGCGGGTGACCATGAGCGACATAGCCACCGAAGCTGGCGTGTCAGTGGCGACGGTGTCCAAGGTGCTGAACGGTAGCGACCGAGTTTCACAAGAGACGCGCAGTCGTGTGCAGGACTTGCTCTCGGAGCGCAATTATGAGCGCCGGCCGGCGGCACGTACAGGGCCCGCCCCGATCGTGGACTTGGTATTGCGCGAGGTGAGCAACCCCTGGGCCATCGAGATAATCGCGGGAGCGGTGGAAGCGGCCAGAAGGATGCACGCGACTGTTGCCGTGCACGTCACTACCCGACACTGGTGGGCACGGCACGTGGCTTGATGACATTTCCGCCCGCGGCACGAAGGGCGTGATCGTGCTGTTGGCGCGCCTTAGCGACCGAGAGAAAGCGGCTCTGCGGTCGAGAGGCATACCCTTGGCAGTGATCGACCCTCGGGGGGAGCCTGACCCGAGCGTACCGACTGTGGGTGCCACCAACTGGTCGGGTGCATATGCTGCGACCCGGCATCTGGCCGAGCTGGGCCACGAGCGGATCGCGCATCATCTCCGGCCCTCGTGACTTGTTCTGCAGCCACGCCAGGATGGACGGTTACCGTTCGGCGATGGGCGCCGCTGGCCTGCCGGTCGACCCCGATCTGATGCGCTGGGGGGACTTCCACGTCGAAGCGGCGTTCAAGCACGCCTCCGAAATGCTGGCAATGGAAAACCGCCCGACGGCGATATTCGCCGGCAGTGACCTGCAGGCGATGGGCGTGATTGGAGGCGGCTCGCCTCGGTGGCCTGCAAGTGCCAGCGCAGTTGAGCCTTGTCGGCTTCGACGATATCCCGTTGTCGCGCTGGATGTCCCCGCCGCTCACGTCGGTCCGCCAACCATTGGCCGAGATGGCGGGCACCGCGGTCCAGCTTGTCCTCTCTCATTGGGAAGAGGGGAGCAAAGAAGACCGGAGCGTCGAGTTGGCTACCACGTTGGTGGTGCGCGAGAGCACGGCACCACCGCCACGCACCGTAAGGAGGGCTTCATGAGCGCGTCCGCTCAGTTCGTGCACACCAGGGGGACCACTATTATCGGGACAGACGGCGAGCCAGTTCGTCTGCGAGGTATTTGCATCGGCGGATGGCTCAACATGGAGAACTTCATCACGGGTTTCGCCGCCAATGAGTCGCTGATGCGGTCGGGCGTACTGGACGTCTTGGGCCGAGAGCGTTATACGACTGTTCTTCGAGAGCCTTCCTTCAAACTTCTTCGGCGACGACGACGCTGCTTTCCTTGCCTCCATCGGGGTCAACTCGGTCCGGATCCCGCTCAACTACAGGCACCTGGAAGACGATGCCAACCCGTTCGTAGTGAAGGAAGAGGGGTTCCGCCCACCTGGACCGCGCCATAGCCGCCTGCGCCGCTAACGGCATCTTTTCGATAATCGACCTGCACGCAGTGCCTGGGTCGCAAAACCACCACTGGCACTCGGACAACGCCACCCACCGGGCGCTGTTCTGGGAGCAGCGCCAGTTCCAAGACCGGGCGGTACACCTGTGGGAAGCGATCGCGGACCACTACAAGGACGAGGTGTGGGTGGCGGGTTACAACCTCCTGAACGAGCCGGCAGACGAGTCTCGCAAAGCGATCGGGCCTTTTTACGCACAGCTGCTCCGAGGCTATCCGTCGTGTGGACCCGCACCACGTCCTGTTCGTCGACGGGAACACGTACGCGACCGAGTTCGACATCTTCGAGGAACAGTGGGACAACACGGTCTACACGTGCCACGACTACGTCCGCTCGGGCTTGGGGCGAGGTGGCCCATACCCGGGCCTCACTGATGGCGTTTATGTGGACAGGGCGACAGTCGAGGAGACTTTCCTGAAGCGCTCTGAGTACGCGCGCCAGACCGGCACCCCCTTGTACGTCGGCGAGTTCGGGCCTCTCTATACGGGGGACGAGGCGGTCGATGCGCAACGCAGGCAGATCCTTGCCGACCAGTTAGAGATATATCGATGAGTACGCGGCCGGGTGGGCGCTGTGGACCTATAAGGACGTCGGGACGCCAAGGGCCTGGTGACGGTGGCACCCGAGCTCACCGTACCTCGAGCGCTTTGGCGGCTTCATCGCCAAAAAGAACCGCTTGGCCGCCGATCAGTGGGGCACCGACGGGGAGGGCCCTCGCGAGGTCAGCCGACCGGTCCAAGAGCTCATCGCTCGTGAGGCCCCCCAGCTTCGAGCCTTACCCGTGGGGCCGCTTCGACTGGGTACGGACGCTGCTGCTCAACATAACCGTGGCCCAGGCGCTGGCGCCACAGTATGCGTCTGTCTTCGACGGCCTGACCGATGACGAGCTGGTTGCTCTGGCGGAGTCCTTTTCTTTTGCGAACTGCGCGGTCCGCGAGCCTTTGCGCGAGCAGTTGAGCAAGGCCATTGCAGAGTCGTGAAGAAATGGGCTCGAGAGTTGCCCCTCTCGGGACAACCGCAGTGACAGTCGACGTGCTCGCGGGTCGCGCCCTCGGCCGTACAGGCTGGTCTGTTACCGGGCTGTGCATTGGTACCGGCGAGCTTGGCAACATCCCGGTGTATGGCGTGGGCCTTCCCGATGATCTCGCATTGGCGACCGCGCGCCGCGCCTTTGCCGGTCCATTGACCTTTCTGGACACCTCCAACGGCTACGGCATTTCCGAACAACGCCTCGGTGTGGTCATACGCGAACTAGGCCGCGTCCCCGACGGGATGCTATTGGCGACCAAGGTAGACCCCAAAGACGGCGGCCCCTTCGACGGTCAACGTGTAAGGGAGTCTGTCAATGAGAGCATGGAGCGCCTCGGGGTCGACTATCTCCCTCTCCTCCATCTTCACGACCCTGAAAAGATATCCTTCGAGGAAGCAATGAGCCCATCTGGACCGGTGCCAGCGCTGCAGGACCTCGTGGCTGAAGGGCTCGTCGGCCACCTCGGGGTAGCCGGTGGTCCCGTGGACCTCATTCGCCGCTTCGCCGACACCGGCATCTTCGAGGTCGTCCTTACCCACAATCGCTGGACTCTGCTCGACAGATCGGCCGGCCCGTTGCTCGACGACTGCGCTGCGGCCGGCATAGCTGCACTCAACGCCGCACCGTTCGGTGGCGGGATCCTGGCCAAAGGCAAGCTTGGCTCGGAGAAATACGCTTACCGGCCCGCGAGTGGCCCAGTGTTGAGCGCGCTAGCGGCGATAGAGGCCGCCTGTCGACGGTACGACGTCCCGCTGGGGGCGGCTGCTTTGCAGTTTTCCGTTCGGGACCCGCGGGTCACTTCCACCCTTGTGGGGATGTCGCGGCCCGATCGTTACGACGCGGCGCTGGACTTGGCCGCTTATCCAGTCCCGGACGAGCTGTGGGCCGAGCTCGCTCAATTGACGCCCGGGTCGGAAAACTGGCTCGGATGAGTTGACCACATGTCCGCGCCAGCCTCGGCCCAGCAAGTCGGCGTAGAAGGCATCAAGTTGCCGGGGGTGAGCTTGTCGAGACCGACCGTAGCGTGGGCTTCATGTGTGCTCGATGCAGCGATCATGCTCTTTGACCGTGTAATCCGAGCGGGTCGGCTCCTGTCTTCCCTGCTCCGTCGCTCGGAGGCTGGCCAATGATCCTAGGTGTGACTGTCGGCACCGGGTTAACCACGGGTCAAGCTGCTCGGCTACGCTGGTCGAGAAGCGCAAGGAGAGGTGCGAGAGCGGCCGAATCGGGCTCACTGCTAATGAGTTGACGGGAGAAAAACCCGTCCGAGGGTTCAAATCCCTCCCTCTCCGCAAGTCGTGATGTTGCCACTGATACCCGCTAGCGGTGTGGCGCGACGATCGCCTGTACCTTCCCACCGGCTATGGGAGCGCGGTCGGACTGGGCCGGTCTCCCCAAATTTGGCCGCGCCGGGTAGGCGTCTGGCCTCCCATAGCGGCAGGTAGATGAACCTTTCCTGACACGCCCACCAGGTACACGACTAGATCACGCGTTGGTGCGATTAGTCGATGGGAACTGGGTATACAGACTGCATAGGCGTTGATCCGATCATCGGCGGTATGGGATGGCGCGGGCGCCGTGCAGGCGACCGTCCATTTGGCGCGCCACCGCGGCCGGTACCAAACGCTCAGGAGAACTTCACGTGATAAGCCGTATCAGGGAATTTGACCGCATCTTTTTGTACGTTGTGGCCGGCTTGGCGCTCGTGGGCCTGATTGGGTTCGGGGTCTACAGCGTCGTGGGCGGTTCCAGCTCGCCCAAGCACATTTCTGCCGTCGGCATCGACAGCTCCGGCACTGTCGCCCCAGCCGGCTCCGCCACTCCACCGCCGACCGGGCAGGCCATCACCACATTGCCGGCCGTGCCGATGCCGTCGTTCGGAAGCACGGGAGCCGGGAGCAAAGCACCCTCGTCTGCTCGCCGGGACCCCCCTGCCACCACCTCGAGCCCGACAACGGCGCCTTCCCGCCCCGGGAGGCGGCCAGAGGCGCCGACATCGCGCCGGCACACGTCCGTGACCACTACCCCGGAGACACCGACGACCAAAAAGGCTGGGCTAGACCCGGCGCGATTGAAGGACACCAGGACGCCGGGCCCGGTGATCTCAGCTCTCCCGACCACCACGCCAACAAAGCCGCCGGCCACCCATGCCAAGAGCACGGGTCTGACACGAACCCAGTTCGCCGCGACGACGCCCACCTCGTCGAAACCGGCCGTCCCGGTCGTGGGCCACGTCAGCAGTACGAGCCCGTCAGCTCCAGTCACGACCGGGGCCACTGCTACGACCGCCCGAGGCGGCAAGGCCCGGGTCACTACCAGGGGCCGGCGGGCACCAACGAGTACCACGCACCCCGACCGGACGACCACGACTCACCACGTCCGTACGCGCACGACCGGGGCGCCGGCGGTCCCGCTTGTGCCCCCTTTGACCACGGCCACGACGCACACCTCGGTGCCGGCAACCCCGGCTGGGACGACCACAACATCGTCGCCAACGACGACTCAGCCGCCGGTCACCACGGCCCGTCCGAACCCGACAACCGGCAGAGCGGTCACGTCAACGACCAGGCCAACGACGACAACGACGCACCCGGTCAATTGCACTACGACGACAGCCGCCGCCGGCCGGCCGGGCAGTGCCGCAGGGACGAGGACGTCCACCCGGGCCGCTGACCGGGCTGTGTGCACCACCACGACTACGACCCGCCCGACAACAACGACCCGATCCCGCTACAACAACGACCCATCCCGCTACAACAACGACCCATCCCGCTACAACAACGACTCATCCCACTACGACGACCACTCGCCCGACTACGACAACCACGCACCCCACCACGACCACGACCCACCCCACCACGACTACGACGCGCCCGACTACGACAACCACGCACCCCACCACGACGACGACCCAGCCCACGACCACTTCGTCCAGTACGACCACCACGGTGGTCTGCGCCTCCACGACGACCACTACTGACCCTTCGACGACTGTTAGTCGCCGCGACCGGGACACGACCACGACGAGCACGACCACGACGACCACGCCGACGGGGTGTCCCACAACCACGACGAGCTCGACGACCACGACCACCGACCCGCCGACCACGACGTCGTCGAGCACGACAACGACGTCCTTCACCGCTACCACCCTGCCCAGAGGGGACCGCTGATCCCGGCCGACCACCGGCCTCTACGGTGAAGCCACTGCTTTAGTGCTTGGGACGGGGCCGAGGTGTTAACCGGACGACGCTGTTGCGCTGGACCTGCTCGCCGGCCGAGGCGCGTTCAGGCCTAGCGTCGCTCGGGATTCAGCCGGCGGCGTTGGGCGCGGCCGTTTTCACGAAGAGGCTCGCCCTCATTGGGTACATCGGTCGGGAGTACCGTGGCACGCCTTCGCTCACCTCGGCCCGAAGCTGCGGGTCCTCGAGGATCACCTGGTTGGCCGCAATAGCTTCGGCTTCTACCGGGCCTGCATAAGCTTCGGGGGTCTCGCCCCGGTCCCACGTGGTGGGGTTCACCACCAGCACCTGACCCCCGACTGGGAGAGCCGACAGTAGCGGGCCCAGGTCGGAGGCTGCGCTGCTGTCCTTCAGGCGCCTGGACAGATCTGACCAGTCGACGACCAGAGGGTCCTTCAATAGCCCAAAGGGCGTGGCATAGCGGAACCCGCGGCCGAGGTCCAGCGAGAGTACCGGCAGGTCCGTCACCTCGGTTGAGATCACCAGGGCACCAGGGCGCAGGACGGGCCGCAACTTAGCTAGCAAGTAAGCAGCATCGCTCTTCGAGGTGTCGACAGTGACGGAACGGTCGACAACCACCGGGATGGACGTAAAGGCAAACGCCGCAACTGTCCCGTACAAGACGACCGAGCCCCACCGCACCCGCGCCAGCGCCGCGGCCAAGGGGATAAGGGCGGGGACCACCGCGATACCCAGGTACCGGGGGTTCCAGGAGTTGACGAACTGGCCGACCCACCAGGCGAGCACGACAGTCAGGACGGGAATGAGGGACGCCAGAGCCAGGGGCGATGAGGCCCAGACAGTACGTTTGGCGGGAACGGAGCCGGCGCGGCGGCGCCCGAGCACCGCGACGGCTATGGCGACGATTACCGTCGCCCACGCGGCCGAAGCCAGCGCATTGAACGTGTCGCCGAAGAAGTCCAGTACCGTCGGGTGCGGGGCCCAGGGTGCGCCGGTGTTGTAGAGCTGGTACAGGAACTGGGGTGCCCACGGAGCGAAGGCGGCCGCGCAAGCCAAGCCGTACAACAGCGTGGCCTTCAGGCGGGCCGGTGATTGGCTTCGCACCGCCGCCACCGAGCCGACGACCACGGTTGCCGCCAGCAGGTACAGGCCGTAGTACTGCAAGTAGAGGACCGCAGCCATCAGTACGGTGGCAGCCACCCAATAGCCTGGCCCGGCGCCTCGGTAGGCCAGCAGGAAGCAAGTAATGGCCAGGATGGCGGCCAGCACCAGCCACGAGTACATCCGGGTCTCGGTGCTGTAGTAGTCGAGGTAGGCGCACATCGCCACCAGGGCCGCCGCGCCGCGGGCGGCACGCCGTCCGAAGAGCCTGTCACCCGACCACCACGCGGCCGGGATGGCCAGCAGGCCAGCGACCATTGACAGGGCGTGAGTGGCCGGCCTGGACCGCCCGAAAAGCTCCATCCAGAAGTGGAGCATGAGATAGAAGAGCGGTGGAGATCCGTCGTTAGCCAGGTAGTGGGGGAGGGAGCCGACGGGATGGGCGGCGATCCCGATGGCGATGGCTTCATCGCCCCAGTAGCTCGTCCACATGGTCCGCCAGCGCAGCCCGAGCGCGAGTGCCACCAACGCCAGCAAGAAAACGACGTCGAAGTGCTCCCAGGCCGACAGACGCTCCCAGGTGCCGCGGGCCGGACCGGTCCACCGCCTCCACCGCCAGCCACCGGGACCGCCGCCCGCGGGGCGGTCCGAGGGCAACTGACGATGTCGTTCCGGCGCCTCAGCGGGGCGAGGGCCGGGCCTGACGAGCAGGTCGTCCATGGTCAACCGCGTTGTGCCGCCTCGGCGGACGCCAGCTCCCTACTGTGGAGCACAACGAGCGCTCTGCGTGCCTCTCGCTCACTTACCGCTAAAAGTGGCCAGGAAGGGCCTCGCTCGTCCAATAATGCGCCGGACGGCCGCACTAAAAGCAAGAACCTCTTCCCTCCCGGCAAACGCGCCGTTGTCGTGGCCGGGGATAATTGCCGCCGCACAGGTCCCACTGACGACAACCGGGCCAAATTGAGCTCCAGCGGCACTAGGTCGAAGTTAGCCGCCGACTCCGAAGTCTACGTCCTCCTCTGAGGTGCACATGTCAGCCTCGGCCACGTTGTCCTCGACCGGGTTCCAGGGCAACGCCAGCAGTTGAGACAGGAAAAACACGGCCAAGCTGAACACGGCGACGGCGCCCATGTCCCACCAGAAGGGGATCACGTGCCGGACACCGGCGACGTACGCCGGCCCCAGAGCGTCGAGGGCCATGATGCCTATCAGCCAAACCAGTACCCAGGCCGCAGACCGCAGCTTCAAGGGCTTTCGGTGGGCCGAGGGCGTGACCAGGTGGGCGGCAATGAACAGGACGCCGCCGATACCGATACCGGCGGCAATACGCCATACCGTCGGCCAGCCTGTCCAGTAAATGATCAGGTTGGCGAACACAAAGGCGACGGGAGCGAACACACCGGCGGCAGGGACCTTGAAGGGCCGGTAGCGGTCGGGGTCCGACCTGCGCAGGGCGGCCAGCGAGACGGGGGCAAATGCGTACATAAACGCAGTGGCGGCGGCCAGGAAATCGATGAGCCTCGACCACCCGCTAAATGGCAGGAACACAAGGACGCCGACCATGGTGGCGAGGGCGATGCTGAGCCACGGGGTGCCGCGGTTATCGAGGCGCTCGAAACGGGCGCGGGACCGTGTGCGCCCTGGACATCGAATACGTAATTCGGGATGTCGAGCCCACGTACAGCATGGCTTTTCCGCCCGGTGAGACCACCGCGTCTATGTAGATCAGCGTCGCCACCCAGCCCAGGCTCATGGAAGTGGCCAGCTCGACGTACGGGCCGTATGGCCCCCCTTGCCCGTTCAGGGGGTGGAGCCAGCTGGACGGCGTTCGTGAGGTTCTGGGGGTCCAACGCTCCTATATAGGCCGCTTGTAGCAACAGGTAAATGACGGCGGCGATGAGCAACGACGAAATAATGGCCGTGGGCAGGTGCTCCCTGGGTTCGCGCGCCTCACCCCCCACCTGGACCGCTTGCTCGAACCCGAACAACGCCAGCACGACCCCGCCGAGGGGGATCGCTTTCAAAATCCCCTGTACCCCGAAAGGGGAGAAACCCCCGCCGGCGCTGTAGAAATTGCCGGTGTGAAAATGAGTGGCGGCTAGAGCGCCCACCGTGATCAGCGGTACCGCTATTTTCCAGTAAACGGCCAAATGATTGGCGCCGGCCAAAAATCGGATGCCGACCAGGTTCACCAACGTGAAAAACACCATGAACGCGATGGCAACGCCGACGCCTTTTGCCGTCAGCAGGCCGGAACTGTTCACCAGCCCGCTCCACTGGGGTTCGAGGTAGTTGATGGCAATCTCGGTTTCGATCGGCCCGATCGTCACCGCCTGTAGCCAGGATGCCCATCCTGCCGCGAACCCGGCCAGCGGCCCGAAGCACAAAAAGGAGTACCGCGCTGTCCCTCCCGATACCGGGTAGGTGGCCGACAGTTCGGCGTAGACGAGAGCGATGAACAGCAACATGAACGCGGCTATGGCCCAGGACACCAGAGACGCGGCCCCGCGATGCGAGCCGCCGTCGGGCCGGCGACCAGCCACATTGCCCCTATGACCGACCCGACCGAAAAGGCTGTCAGGCCGAACGGCCCGACCCGCCTCCTCAGTCGGCGCCTCGCCCCCATCTCGATGGGCATGGTGGGCGTGGGCAGGGCGGCGTTGCCATTGGACGTGCCGGTCGGTATGCCCGGTGACGTGACAGTAGACATGGCCTCCCCTGTTGTTCGATCAGTGGTCAGCGGGTTACTGAGGGCGCGCGACAGGCGCCGATGCCTACATTAGGGCTCCGGCGGGAGCCGCGCTCGACCTGGCGCCGGACCGGGTTGGCGGGCGAGCGGCCGGCAACGTAGCTTCTTGGGCATGGATGCCAAGGTCGTGATGTGTGATTTCGCCGAAGTCAGCGGGGGGAAATTGTTCATTTCCGGCGCCGGCTTGGCGCTGCTCGCTAGCGGTACACCCACTGTCCCGTACCGGGTCAATATCACCCTCGCCGTCCTGGGTTTGATCACGCCCGCGGACACCGACGTACAGCACAAGATGACGATCGAGCTGGTGCACGTCGGTACCAGCATGGAGACACGGGTGATGCTTACCGACGAGCTCCCCGAGGGTGGGGACCCGGCCGACAGGGGCATGATCATTGCCTACTTTGTGGCCCCGCGCTCGGCGGAAATGCTGCCCAACGACGAGTGGAGCATGCCCATGGCCATCCCGCTGTTCGGGTTGGGCCTGCCGGAACTGGGCGCCTATTACTTCAGCGTCCGCATCGATGGGCGCGAGATGGACCGGACGACCTTCCGGGTGATGCCTCCTCAGCCAGCACAAATGCTCGGTGGAGCGCCGGAGGCGGCCGTGCCCGGTGATGCCGCCGGTGCGGCCGGCGGCGGGCTAGGTGCTCAGGGAGCGGCAGAACCGCCCCTGTAGTCGGGGCGCAGCCTGAGGAACAGGAAACTGTCTTCCTCCAGGACATGGACCAGGTTTAGAGCCAGCAACCGGACGAACGGTTGATCGCTCAGCATGGTTTCCCCGGCGCCTTCGTGGTGAGAAATCCAGCGGCCCCCGCTCCCGATCCAACCGCCCAGCAGGCCGCCACCGACGCTCCCCGCCAGTCTGGGTGAAAGAGTCAAGCACAGCTCGTCGACCAGCTCGGCCGCGGCCAGGCTGGTGTTGAGTTTCGGCCCCCCCTCACAGAGGACATGGCGCATGCCCCGTTCAGCCAAGGCTTCGAGGGCGGCGCGGAGGTCCACGGCCCCCAGGCCGGTGGTTAGGACGTCCGCCACCATCCCGGCCCGGGCCAAGGCGTCAGCGCTGGAGTTGCCCGGTGCGATGACGATCGGCCGGGGATCACGCGCCGCTGAACAGAGGCGAGTCCCAGTCGACAGTCAGGGACTGAGTCACGACGGCTATAGCGGGAAGGGGGCGCTGACCCCGCGATTCGCGCATGCGCTGCACTTCGACCGGCAGTTTGGCCTGTCCGTAATGTTCGGCCCGAGCAGTGCCGGCGCCGACCAGGACCAAGTCCGAAAGGGAGCGGAGCACTGAGAACAACAGCTTGTCGCCCGGCCCGCCCAACCCCCCTGACCGCCCGGCGAAGCTGGTGGCCCCGTCGAGGGTCGAGATCATGTTTACCCGCACGAACGACCGGTCCTCGGGTACTTCCACTCCTCGCGAATACATTTCCACGAGGTTGACCCGCTCGGACTGCTCGGGGAACAGTGACCTCAAGCTGCGTTTCCTCCCGGTGCTCGGTTCATCGGACCATACCCCGTGGCGCCGGAATAAATCGCGATCGTCCCGGTGCAAGCGTTGGGCCTTCGGCTTGCTGCCACGACGCCGTGTTGGCACGACGACGTGTCGGCATCACGGCGCGTTGGCACCACGGTGCGTTCCCGGCATGGTCACTACCATGGGGCCCGTGGCGCCGCGTACGGAGGGGGACTGACGGCCCGGGCGCCCGGACAGCCATGATCACCGTGGCCGAGGCCCGGCAGTTCGTGCTGTCGAGCTGCCACAAACTGGCGCCGGCGCCGGCCAACGTCAGGGACGCTCTGGGCTTGGTCCTGGCCGAGGCGGTCCGTTCGGAGGTCCCGGTACCGCCATTTGCCAACTCGTCGATGGACGGTTACGCCCTCCGTTCGAGCGACGTCCGGGACGCCCCGGCCAGGCTGCGGGTGGTGGCCGAGATAATGGCCGGCGATGACCCCGGGCGCCATAGTTGTCAGCGAAGGCGAAGCCGTGCGGATCATGACCGGAGCTGCCTTGCCGGCGGGAGCTGACGCCGTCTGCATGGTGGAGCGCACCCGCTCAGAAGATGGCTGGGTGGTGGTCGACGACGCCGTTACCTCAGGGACAAACCTGCGTCTCCCCGGAGACGACATTGCCCCTGGCGCCGAGGTGTTCGCCGAGGGAGTGCGGCTCGGCCCCGCCCACCTCGGGGTACTGGCCAGCCTCGGCGTGGAGGAGGTCACGGCTTACCCGCGTCCCCGTGTGGGCGTAATCTCCACCGGCGACGAGCTGGTGGACGGGCCGGGCCCCTACCTCCAGGCAAGATCCGGGACAGCAACCGGGCTTCGCTCCTGGCCCGTTTGCGGGCCGACGGCTTTGTGGGGTTGGACCTCGGTCTGGTCCGTGATGAACCCGGGACGCTGGCCCAGACCCTGAAGGAGGCGGCGCAGAGCTGCGACGCCGTGCTCACCAGCGGCGGGGTCAGCGTGGGCGATCGCGACTTCGTGAAACTCGTCCTGGAGGAGCTCGGCGGCCAGCAGGCCCGATGGCTACAGGTGGCGGTGAGACCGGGTAAACCCTTCGCCTTTTCTACCTTGCCGCCCAACGGGGCGCCCGTTTTCGGGCTCCCAGGCAACCCCGTTTCTGCGCTGGTTTCCTACGAGTTGTTTGCCCGCCCGTCGTTGCGCTTCATGTCGGGGCACGCCCGACTGGACCGCCCCAGGATGGCGGCCACGGCCGAGGTGGGCCTGTCCCGGCAGCCTGACGGGCGGTTGCACCTGGCCCGGGTGGTGGCCTTCGTCCGGGCTGACGGCTCCCTGGCCGTCCGGCCGTCCGGCGGTCAGGGGTCGCACCAACTCCGCGCTCTGGCGACGGCCAACGCCCTGGCCTTCCTCCCTGACGGGTATGGCGTGGCCGCTGGCGAACGGGTCGAGGTCATGGTCCTCGACCCCGACGGCATTTCGCCGGCCGGCCCAGAAGAAGCGCGCTGAGCAGGCTCAGGCCGGCGGGCCCTGTCCGGGTTGGCGGGCGCGAGGGTTCTTGGCCGATTGAGGCGGTCCACCCCGGCCTGCGCCTGGTCGGCCGGACGTTGACGGCACGAAACCCGCTTTCGCCTTCCAGAGCTCCTCCCAGCTGCTATTGCCCGGTTGGAACAGCGGCCGGAACCGCTCTACCGTGGCCGAGCCCGAGCCCATGACCGGGCCGGAGAGGGCAGCCGAGACCGGCTCGGCCGGTTCCATCTGGGCGCGTTCTCTTGCCCTTTCCGCCCGGGTCGCCCGGGCATCGGCTCTTGCGCCGGCCCGCTCGTCGGCGCGCATCCACTGCACGAAGATGGGGATCAAGCCGATGAAAATGGCCAGCTCCGTTGCCGCCCAGAGCAGCGCGCCACCGGAGTGGGTGCTGTTCAGCGAGTACATCGAAGCGATGGGTGTGTGCAGGCTCATGATCGCCACCCCCAGGAACGCCTCGAAGGGGACGCCGACGCTGAGGGCGGCCAGCCTCGTCCCGTAGCCCATCCTCCAGTGCACTATCGGGTCCACGCCCACCACCGGCCACCAGTACAGGCAGCCCGCCAGCAGGAAGGCCAGGTTGAAGGCGTCCATGACCGCCATGTGCTCCATGGCGAAGTTGATCAGCGGCGTGAGGAAGAAGGCGAACATAACCCCGAAGTAGAAGAACCAAACCAGCATCGGATAGGTGGCGATGGCGAAGGGCCGGGAGCGCAAGATGGACAGCCACCTGGTCTTGACCGCACGGCTCGAGGACTGCAACAGCAGGGTCGACGGGGCGCCCAGGGCCAGCAGCGGCGGTGCGATGACCATGAGGAGGAGGTGCTGGGTGACGTGGGCCTCGAAATAGGAGCCGGTGAAGGTGGCGACGGGAGACTGCAGGGCGAGGTCGACCGCCACCAGGCCGGCCATGAAGGCAAGCGTGCGCCCCGCCGGCCAGCGCCGTCCACGTGAGGCCAGGCGCCAATCCGCCCGCAGGTACCAGTAGGCCAAGCCGACCAACGTCACCGCGACCACAATCGAGAACGGGCCTGATTGCCAGGCCGTTAGAGCCGTGTGCATGTTGAACGGCTGCTCGTGCATCCCCGGCATCAGGGCCTCCGAGGCCGGCGGGAGGGCGCCATTAACTCGAAGACCCTAGCTGGACGGGGACGTCCAGCACCTGGGCCTTGGCCCAGGTGGTAGTGCCCGGAGACAGTGCCCAGACGGTCAAAATGGTGCTTTTAACAGCCAACGCGTCGACCGTACCCCCGGGAAGGAAGGCAACGGTAGCCGTGCTGTTGGGAGGGGCCGGCAAGGCACGCCAGCTGAGCCCCGGGCCCCCAGCGACGGCCAGGTCCATGCCGCCGCTCGGGCCTTGGCCGAGGACGAAGACCCCACCCGCCGGCGTGGCCCCGAACGAGGCCAAGTGGTGGCCCGTGCCCAGGCTGTATGCGGGCGAAGTGCGCCATATCCCGCTGGTGCTGGCCCACGCGACGACGAAGCCGGGGTCGAGGGTGGTGGCGGTGCCCCCATCCTTTGCGCCCCCCTCCTTTGCGCCCCCCTCCTTTGTCCCGGTCGGCGCCAGCCCGACCAGGGCAGCCAGATCGCCGCCCTCAGGCATGAGACCGAGGACCTCGGCCCGGCCCCTCTGGTAGGGGCCGGAGCTGGAAGAAAGGGGCGGGCCAGCTTGGTGCCATGTGCCCCCCTGCTGGACGAAGATCCCGGTCTGGCCGGGCCGCTCGCAGCTCGTCCCCAGTACAGCCGCGCCGGCCAGGTACCCGACCGACGTGATGGTCGCCGGATCACAGGTACGACCGGACGGGACGGCCGCCAGCGCTCGGGCTGTCATGAGCGGCTGCCATGTCGTGAGGTTCCCGTTGCTGCGCACCACTTCGGCGCCACCATGACCCTCGACTATGGCGAGGGCACGGCCGCCGGGGCCCCCGCGAGAGCGTCGGGGCGGGACGCCAGGCCCTCGTCGAGCAAGCCATTGGACCAGGAACGACCGGCGTTAGTGGTCGAAATCAGCGGAGAAAACGTCAGGTCGTTGGACGGGCGCACGCCGACGATGAGCGGGCCTCCGCCCCCCGCCAACACGAGCCCGCCATTGGTGGCGGTGGCGGTGGCCTCGACGTGGTCCGTCCACTTGCCGGAGCCATCGGGGCGGAACATTAGCTGCCAGAACGTGTTCAGCGGTTGGCCCAGGTCGCCCATGGCTACTGTGGCCCAGGTCCCTCCGCTGCCCCGGACCGACGTGGCCAGAGGGGTGGGGACAGAGAGTGCTTCACCTTTCACCCCGGAAGCTCGGGCCACCCCGGAAGCTCGGTCCTGGGCCGTAGCTGACGTGGCGCCGCCGGCACCAAGGACGAACCCGGCACCGAGGACGAACACAGGCAAGGCTGTGCCCGCGGTGAACACGCGCCGCCCTGCACGACCGGCCCCACCACGCCGGGTCAGCCCGCTCTTCCTGCCGACCTTCCTGACAGTCCGCGTGCTGGGGGCCACCGGGGTCACTTGTCTTCCAACGCCTTTTTCAGCGTATTGGCCAACGTGACGGCGAAAGACGACTCGGTGGCCGTCGTAGCCGGGCCCGGGTCTGTGTCGAGATCGTAACGGACCCGTCCTGACGGGTCGATCACGTAGGCGAACTCGCTGTGGTCGATCATGGCGCCACCTGGTGCGTACTGGACCAGCGCACCCAGGGCCCGCCAGGCATGCTGAAGCTGAGGCAATGTGCCGGTCAGGAAGAGCCAATTAGGCGTGCGCTGGAGGCCCTCCTGGTTGTCGAAGGCGGTGAGGTAGGCCGGGGCAATGTAGCGAGGGTTGGCGTCCACGGCCACCAGGTCGACCCGCCGGGCCGCCGCGCCCAGTACGCCGTTGGCTTGCCGGAACTCCTGAGCGATGACCGGGCAGTCAGAAGTGCAGACGGGGTCGAGGAAGGTGAGAGCGACGGCCCGTCCGCGCAGGCTGGCCAACGTGACCGGGTGACCGTACTGGTCCACCAGGCCGACAGCCGGCTCGGCGAAGTTGAATGCCTCCGGGGCCCCGTCGACCGCCTGGGCCAAAAGGGGGTCCGCATGGGGGTCCGAGGCCGCCACCGCCATCGGTGCCGTGCCTACCAGCGTGATGGCGAGCGCTCCGACGGCGGCGGCGGTCCGGAAAGCGTAGGTGGGGTTGGCGGTCAGCCGTTCCCGCCACGGCAGCCCGGCGAGGCCAGTCTCCATCCAATCAGTCTCAACGCCGTCGGCACCAGCCGATGCCTGGGCTGCGGCATGGGCTGGTGCCCTGGTCAGAGCCAGGTACCCGGCCCAGACCAGCGCGATTATAGGGAGCATGCTGTTGGGGTCGGTGCCCACCCCTCCCATGAAGCCGAGGTCCTGTACCAGCACCCAATCGGCCAGGCAGAGCACCGTCCCGGCCACGGCGGCGGGGAGGACGAGCTTGGGGCGGCCGGTTATGAACAGGGCACCGATCAAGGCGAGAGCGATCACGGCGAAGAGGTTCACGCCCCAACCGTGAGTGGCGACCAGCCGCTCGAAGGCCCGCACCCAGGATGCCAGCAAGTGAGGCTGCGGGGTGCTGGCCATCTGCTGGACCATGGTCACCAAGGTGCCCGGCGTCGAATGCCGGGTGGGCTGGCCCTGCCAAAAGCCACGCCCCGGCCAGGCCTGCAACAAGGCCATGCCGACCCAGAAGGCCCCGGTCGTCCCGAGGATCAATCGGCCTAATCGCGGCGACCTCCAGGCCGTCTCCGGCAAGGCGATAAGCGCCCCGGCGGCGCAGTACAGCAGGACCGAACCCGGGAGCCCGAACAGCCAGCTCTGGCCCGGAGCGAAAATCTGCCCGAAAGCTTCGCCGAACATCCACACGATCAAGCCCCAGGCCACGGTGGCCAGGCCTCCGACGCGAGACCACGTGCCCTTGGACCCAGCCAGCAGCCACACCCCGAGCCCGACCTGGATCCAGACGGCCGCCGCCGGCGCCGCGACCGGGTGATAGCTCCAGATGGTGGCCATGGCGTTGTCGACGTGCTGGACCCAGCCCGGCGAGGTGGCCGCCGCCGGTTGGATCACCTGAGGCGCCATGCCGAGGGGCATCGACGCCTGGCCCTGGAGGATGCCATCGAAGACCCAGAGCAGGCCGAAAGAGACCCGGAGCAGCCGCCTGGATGGCGCTTCCGCCGGGGCGGAGGGTAGCACGACCACCTCGCCCCGCTGGCCCATCGCCGCCCGCCGTAACTGCGCGGATCTCGAGATGCTCCAGGCCGCACCGACGAGCAAGACGATCAGTGCCACGACGAGGCCCTGGCGGAGCAATTCGTTGTAAAAAGCAGAGACGATCGTGGGGTTGTTGACGTTGAGCCCCGTGCTCATGCCAGGCACAGCCCCTCAGTCTAAGAGCCGCCCCGGGACCTGGCGAGCCGGCGCCGCGTGTTGACGGGCCTCGGCCCCAGCCAGCGAGGCACCTGTAAGGCCCCGGCTACTAGGGCAAACGCCTCGGTAGCATCACTGCTTTGTGGACGCCATGACCTCGACCGCCAAGTTCGCCGCCGCACCTGGTAGTGATGCGCCTGCGGAGAGCGAGGTCGGCGCTCTGGTTTCACTGACGGCGGTTGCCGCCAACGCTTCCGCGCCGGCGCGCAAGGGAGCACACGCTTGGGGCCGGGCCATGTCGTTCCGGGCCCTGGACTGACCTCGGGGGGACTGCCAATGGGGGCCGCGCGCAAGAAAGAAAAGTTCCTCCGCCCTTCTTTGTGGGCCAGCCTGAAGCCGCTCGGGATCGGTGAAGGTAAGCCGGACAACTACCGCTCGATCGTCGATGCCGTAGCCGAGAACCGCGACAACCTTGCTTATGCCTGGCGGATACTGAACCACGGCGTGTGTGACGGTTGCTCCCTCGGCGCCACGGGGATGGCGGACTGGACCCTGGACCAGGTTCATCTGTGCCATGTCAGGCTCGATGTGTTGCGCCTGAACACGGCCCCGGCGATGGATGTGGAGCTGTTGGCCGATGTCAGGGAACTGGACGGAAAAAGGGACACGGAGCTTCACAAGTTGGGCCGGCTGCCCTACCCGATGCTGCGCCGGCGGGGCGAAGCCGGCTTCAAGCGCGTCCACTGGGACGAAGCCCTCGACCTGGTGTCGAGACGCCTGCGGGCCTGCGCTCCCGAGCGCCTCGCTGTCTACATGACCAGCAGAGGCGAGCCGAACGAGAACTACTACGCGGCGCAAAAAGCAGCCAGGGCGCTCGGGACCAATTCAATCGACAGCGCGGCCCGGCTGTGCCACGCGCCGAGCACGCTGGCCCTCAAAACGGCGGTAGGAGCGGCGGCGGCGACGTGTAGCTATTCCGATTTGATCGGTACCGACCTCGTGGTCTTCGTCGGCTCCAACGTGGCCCAGGACCAACCGATGATGATGAAATACCTCTATCACGCCAGAAAAGCGGGCACGAAGGTAGCTGTGGTCAATAGCTACCGTGAGGCGGCCATGGAGCGCTACTGGGTCCCCTCAAACCTCGAAAGCGCGATATTCGGCACCAAGATGACGGACCGTTTTTTCGACGTGAGCGTGGGGGGTGACATTGCCTTCCTCAACGGCGTGCTCAAGTACGTGCTCGAAAAAGGGTGGGAAGACCACGTCTTCATCGACGGGTTCACGTCGGGTTGTCACGAGACGGCCGCTCAGCTGGCCGCCCAGAGCTGGGAAAGCCTGGAACGAGGGTCCGGCGCTTCTCGTGAGCAGATGCTCGGCCTGGCCCACATGCTGAGCGAGGCCAAGACGGCCGTTTTCGTCTGGAGCATGGGCGTGGCCCAGCACAGCTTTCGTGAAGACACAGCAAGGGCGGTGGTCAACCTCGCTCTTTCGCGCGGCTACGTAGGACGGGAAAAATGCGGCCTCATGCCCATCGGGGGCCATTCGGGCACCCACGGCGGGGTGGATATGGGCGCTTACGCGACGGCGTTCCCGGGGGGCCTGGCGGTAAACGAGGAGAACGCCCAGCGTTTGTCCCGGCTTTGGGGCTTCCCTGTCCCTGCGGCCCCGGGGCTCACGGCCCCGGAGATGGTCGATGCCGCCCACGAGGGGCGCCTGGACGTCTTGGTCTCTTCCGGAGGGAATTTCCTCGAAGTCTCGCCCGACCCCGGTTATGTGAAAGAAGCGTTGGCGCAATTGCCCCTGCGCGTCCACCTCGACATCGCTCCCTCGGCGCAGATGTTCGTGGAACCGGCCGACACCGTAGTGCTCCTCCCCGTCCAGACCCGTTACGAGATGGAGGGCGGCGTCACGGAGACTTCGACCGAGCGGAGGGTCATATTTAGCCCGGAGATCCGTGGCCCGAGGATCGCCGAAGCCCGCCCGGAATGGGAGGTTTTCACCGCACTGGCCCAGCGGGCCAAGCCCGAGCTGGCTAAGTTGGCCCATTTCGCCGGCCCGGCCGGCATCAGGGAAGAAATTGCCCGGGTGGTCCCGGATTACGCGCTCATCGGGAGATTGGCAGCGGAGGGCGACCAGTTCCAGTACGGCGGCCCGATGTTGTGCGCCGGCTGGAAGTTTTCCACCCCTGACGGGACGGCACACTTCAGCACAGTCACCCCGCCGGCTGGCCAGAACCCCGAGGGCGCTTCCTGGTCGCCACTCGCCGGGGACGCCGGTTCAATGGCGACGCCCCGCTGATTTGCTGACGGGCAGGACGGCAATAGCGCGGCTGTAGGCTGAGTGGATGAGCCTGGCGTTGGCGACCAGTCGTCCCGGGGGCTGATGACCGTGGCTACGGGCACCCCTGAACACATTTCATCCCCGTCGCTCGAGGAAGCGACTGGCCCTGTTCTCGTACTCGATTACGGGGCTCAATATGCGCAGTTGATCGCCCGGCGAGTGCGCGAGGCACGCGTCTACAGCGAGATCGTGCCGCATGCCACCCCGGTGGCCGAGATCGTCGCCCTCCGGCCTCGCGCCTTGATCCTTTCCGGCGGCCCCGACAGTGTCTATGCCGAGGGTGCCCCCAAAGCCGACCCGGCTCTTTTCTCAACCGGCATACCGGTTCTCGGGATTTGTTACGGGCTCCAGGCCATGGCCGTGGCCCTGGACGGCGTCGTCGGGCGCACCGATAAAGGCGAGTTCGGCCGCACCGAGGCACATACTGACCCCGCCTCGCAATTGCTGGCCGGGCTTCCCCCTCGCCTCGGCGTATGGATGTCGCACCGCGACGCCGCCGTGCAAGTGCCCCCGGGCTTTCGGCGGACGGCATGGACCGACGGCGCCGGCGTGGCCGCCTTCGAGGACACCGGCCGGCGTTTGTACGGGGTGCAGTGGCACCCTGAGGTGGCACATTCGGAGCTGGGCCAGCAGGTTATTGAGAACTTCCTGCATAGTTGTGCCGGGATCTCGTCTACCTGGACGACAGGCAACATCATCGAAGAGTCCGTCAAGACCATCGCGACGACGGTCGGGCATCACCCGGTGATCGCCGGCTTATCGGGTGGGGTCGACTCGGCGGTGGCGGCCGCTCTCGTCCAGCGCGCCGTAGGCGACCAGTTGACCTGTGTGTTCGTCGACCACGGCCTCCTCCGCGAGGGGGAGCGGGAAGAGGTCGAGCAGGACTATGTAAAAGCAACCGGCGTCCGTTTGCACACCGTGGACGCCTCCCGCCGCTTCCTGGACGCTCTGGTGGCGTTGCCTGACCCGGCCGATCCGGAGGCCAAGCGCAAGGCCATCGGGCGGGAGTTCATCCGGGTGTTCGAGGATGCGGCCCAAGAGATAATCCGTGGTGGTCCCGCCGGCCGCCCGGACGAAGTCCGTTTTCTCGTGCAGGGCACCCTCTACCCGGACGTCGTCGAGTCAGGGGGCGGCGAGGGGGCGGCCAACATCAAGAGCCACCACAACGTGGGAGGCTTGCCGGACGACCTGCGCTTCGAGCTCGTCGAACCCCTCCGCCGGCTGTTCAAGGACGAAGTCCGGGCCGTCGGTGAGGAGCTGGGCTTGCCGAGGGAGATCGTCTGGCGCCAACCGTTCCCGGGGCCGGGCCTGGCTATCCGCATCGTGGGAGCGGTGACGGAGGAACGGTTGCGCGTGCTCCGTCAGGCCGATGCCATCGTCAGGGACGAGCTGTCCCGGGCCGGGCTTGACCGGGAAATCTGGCAGTGCCCGGTGGTGCTGCTGGCCGACGTCCGTTCGGTAGGGGTCCAGGGGGACGGCCGGACTTACGGGCACCCCGTCGTCCTGCGCCCGGTGACCAGTGAAGACGCCATGACGGCCGACTTTTCCCGCCTGCCGTACGAATTGCTGGCCCGGATCTCGACCCGGATAACCAACGAGGTGGAAGAGGTCAACCGGGTAGTTCTCGACGTAACGAGCAAACCGCCGGGCACCATCGAGTGGGAATAGGCGAGTGGGAATAGGCGAGTGGGAATAGGCGAGTGGGAATAGGCGAGTAGGAGTAGCAGGGACTACGACGAGGAGCTGGCGTGGCACAGTTCGACCGGGCCGGTCGGCATCTCGTCGAGCTCCACCTTGACGCTCGCCCTTCGGGCCGCCATCCCGACGCGCAGAGAAACGACGATGGCCAGGCCGGCGACGACGGCACCGGCCAGCATGGCGGCCCGGTCGCCCCTGACGCTGGCCGCCCCGGTGCCCGGGCTGACCGCCACCGCGATGGCCGGCAATAATGCGGCACCCACGGCGGCCCCGATCTGCCGGCTGGTGTTGATGGCCCCGCCGACGAACCCCTGGTCGCTGTCCGCCATCCCGTTGGTGGCACCGATCATGCTCACGTAGGACGCTCCGGCCGTACCGAACCCGACCAGGATCACGGCGGCCAATATCGGGTTGTAGCCGCCACTGCTCGGCAATTGGGTCAGGATGATGAACCCGACCATGGCGGCCGCGCTGGTGAGCAGCGTCAAGCGTTGCAGGCCGAGACGGCGCATCAACCTGGCCCCGTACACGCCGGCCACGAACCCGACCACCCCCTGCGGGGCGATTATCAACCCGCTAACAAGGGGTGAATCATGAAGGACCTGCTGCAGGTACAGAGACAGGACGAGAAGTTCGCCCCCGTTCCACAGGCCCACGAGGACCATCATGGCGCCCGCGTTGCGCAGCCCCGGCAGATGGAGCAACCTCAACGGCACCAACGGGTCGGCGTGGCGCCTTTCCACCCAGACAAAGGCTGTGGCCGACACTATTGACAGAGCCAGCGCCGCCAGCACCACCGGTGACAGGAGCCCGTTGAGCCCAGCTTCGGAAACGGCCAATACCAACAACGCGATGGCGAACGTAATGAGGATGGCACCGCCGACGTCCAGGCGGGCGTGGCGCCCGGCCAGGCGCGACTCTTGCAGCAGCCTCGGGGCCAGGAAAATAGCCACCAGGCCGACCGGGATGTTCACCAGGAACACCGCTCGCCAGCTGATGAGCTGGACCAGGAAACCACCGAGCACCTGGCCGGCCACGAAGCCGAGTGAGGCTGTGGCCCCGTACGCGCCAAGGGCGCGAGCGCGGGGTTGGCCTTCGGCGAAGCCCGTGGTAATTAGGGACAGAGCGGCGGGCGCCACCATGGCCGCCCCTGCGCCCTGGAAGAGCCTGGCCGCCACCAGCAGCACAGGGTCCTGCGCCAGGCCCCCGGCCAGCGAGGCCACCGTGAAGAGGACCATCCCGCTCCTGAACAGGCGGCGCCGGCCGTACAGGTCGGCCGCCCTCCCACCCAGGACCAGCAGCCCACCAAAGGTGATGGCATACCCGGTGACCACCCACTGTACCGAAGAGGCGTCGAAGTGAAGCTCACGTTCGATCGACGCCAGGGCCACGTTGACAATGCTGAAATCGAGGACCACCATGAAAATCGCCGTCAGTATGAGAGCTAGCTGGAGCCGCCCATACCCAGCCGTGCCGTAGCCCTCCCGCAGCGCTACGCCGGCGTTTGGGCCCTCCTCCTGGTCCACTTGCGTCTT
Source organism: uncultured Acidimicrobiaceae bacterium (assembly GCA_963749305.1). Lineage (GTDB taxonomy): Bacteria > Actinomycetota > Acidimicrobiia > Acidimicrobiales > Palsa-688 > Fen-671. The sequence goes on along the minus strand of CAVVMN010000001.1, from coordinate 15,072 downwards.
CAGTTGTCCTTCGGTCACCGCAGCCATCTCACCGCACCCATCTCAACTGCACCCGTCTCAATTAGCTCTCTCAAATACGATACGATCCGTTTCAAAACCCTACCATAGCTTGGAACCGGGACGAAGAAGAGATTATTCCAGTGAGCAAGAGCCCCGCCGGCCCGCTCGAGCTGGCCAACGCCGGGACAGCCTCCGGCCCCCGCAGCGCTGGCCGCCCGCGAAGTGCCGAGGCCGACATCGCCATCCTCGAGGCCGCCACCGCCATCCTGGCCGAGCGCGGCTTGGCCGGTATGTCGATGGAGGAGGTGGCCGCCCGTGCCGGCGTCGGCAAAGCCACGGTCTACAGGCGCTGGCCGTCGCGTGGCGCGCTGGCGCTCGACGCGTTCATGTCGGAGTTCCGGAGCCAGCTCCCGCTCCCGGACACGGGCACCCTCCGTGGCGACCTTCTGGTCGCCCTCCGGTCCTGGTCCCGCGCCGTGAGCAAGACGCGCGCCGGTCGCATGCTGGCCGGCCTCATCGCAGAGGCGCAACGAGACCCCCAGCTGGCCACGGCGTGGCGGGAGCGGGTGTTCGACCCTTTGCGCGCCCAGCACAAGGCCCTGGTGGAGAGGGCGGCTCAGGCGGGGCGAGATCCCGCCCGACACGGACGCCGACGTCGTCCTCGACCTGATCTTCGGGGCCGCGTACCACCGTCTCCTGCACGGCCACCTGCCTCTCAACGACCGTTTCGCTCGCCAGGTGGTCGACCTGGTCATGGACGGCCTGGCGCCGGCAGAGGCGCCCCGTTGAGGTGAACGCGGTCTCGGCCCTGGCCATCGCCGGCGCCGGCCTGGCCGCCGGGGCCATAAACGTGATCGTCGGCTCGGGGACGCTTGATCACGTTCCCGACGCTGCTGGCCGTGGGCTACCCGCCGCTAGTGGCGAACGTTTCCAACACCATCGGGCTGGTGCCGGGGTCTTTGAGCGGTGTCCACGCCTACCGCCGGGAACTTTCGGGCCAGGGCCGCCGGGCCGCCTTCCTCGGCCTTTTCTCGGCCGTTGGCGCCGTAATTGGCGCGCTGCTACTGCTCAGGTTGCCGGAGACTTCGTTCCGGCGCGTCGTCCCGTACTTGATCCTCCTGGCGTGTGCCCTTGTCGCCCTCCAGCCCTGGTTGACGAAATGGCTGCGGCCCAAACAGGCACCGACCGCGCCGGTTCGGCCACCGGGGGCAGCTCTTGTACGTGGCCGTGTTCGCTACTGGCATATACGCGCGGCTATTTCGGGGCCGCCCAGGGTGTGATCTTGATCGCCGTATTGGGCATCTTTATCAACGAGCAGCTGCAGCGGCTCAACGCGGTAAAGAACTTCCTGGCCATGTTGGCCAACCTCGTTGCCGGGCTGATCTTCGCCTTCAGCAGTCACGTGTCGTGGGAGGCGGCCGGCCTCCTGGCCATTGGAGCCGCTGTGGGTGGCCAGGTGGGGGGCAGGCTCGGCCGGCGGCTTCCCGCGACCGCACTGCGGACGGCCGTTGTCGTGGTGGGCACGGCGGTAGCGGTCATCTTGTTGGTGTAGGCGTCTTGTTGGCGTAGGCATCTTGCTGGTGTAGCGGTCCCGTTGGCGAACTTGCGCCTGGAGCCATCGGCGTCAGCCTGCATATAAGGGCATAAGGGGAGGCACGGTCCTACGATGCGGTCATGAAACTAGGTCTTCACGTCAGCGATTTCACGTGGCCGGGCGGCCCGCCCGAGCTGGCCTCGAAACTCTCGGAAATTGCACAGCTCGCCGAGGATGTTGGCTTCGACCGCCTCTCAGTTATGGACCACGTTTGGCAGATCCACGTGATCGGGCCGCCCGAGCACGAAATGCTGGAGGCGTACACCGCGCTCGGGTACCTCGCGGCTCGGACACGGCGCCTGTCGCTCATGACCGTCGTCACCGGTTCGACCTACCGCAGCCCGGGGATGCTGGCCAAGATGGTCACCACTCTTGACGTGCTTTCCGGTGGGCGGGCGTGGCTCGGCATCGGCGCCGCCTGGAACGAGGACGAGGCACGCGGCCTCGACCTGTTCTTCCCACCATTGGCCGAACGCTTCGAGCGTTTGGAAGAGATCCTGCAAATTTGCCTGCAAATGTGGAGCGACGACGACGGCCCGTACAACGGGCGTTATTACCAGCTGGCCAGGACTCTCAACAGCCCGCAAAGCCTGTCCCGGCCTCATCCGCCCATATTGATCGGGGGTTCGGGAGAGAGGAAGACGCTTCGCCTGGTGGCCAAATACGCTCAGTCCTGCAATATATTCGGCGGCCCCGACTTTGCCCGCAAGCTGGACGTATTGCGGGGTCACTGCGAGGCGGTGGGCCGCAACTACGACGAGATCGAAAAGACCGTCCTGTACAACTTTGACGTAGGAGAAAAGGGTGAACGAGCGGGCCAGATCGTCGAAGACCTCCACCAGCTGTCCGAGCTCGGGGCCCAGGTGGCGATAGGCAGTGCCCCCCGGGTCTCAGATCCCAGCGTCCTCGAGACCATCGGCAAAAAGGTGATCCCTGCCATCACCGGCATCTGAGGAAATGCCGGCCGGCCTTAAAGCCATGTAAAACGGCCGTGGTTGAAACCACACCGAGCGCGCCGTCAGTGCTTACCGCTTTTCACCGGCTTGGTGGCGTTGCCTCCATAAATAGCATCGCCGTAGGCGTAAACCTGGCCTCCCGAATCGATGAGGTAATAGCCCTTTCTGTCCAGGGAAGGGGCAATGGCCACCACCGGGGCGGGGGGCGGGTTGGCGCCGCTGCTGCCATAGAACGTGGTACCGAAGGAGAATATGCCTCCTTTCGCCGTGGCCAGGAAATACCCGTTGCCGTTGGGGTTGGCGGTGATACCGATGACTCGGCTCTTCAGGTGACTGTCGCCCATGGACCCGTGGAAGATGGCGTCCCCGAAGCCGAACACTCCGCCGTCGGCGGCGGCCAACCAGTAGCCGTCCCCGGTGGGAGTGGCCGCCATCCCGACAATGGGCTGGTTGAGCCGGCTGCCCGAGCAGAGAGCCGTACGAGGCGGCGTCGCCAAAGGCGTATACAGCGCCCGCCCGGGTCACCACCCAGTACCCCTTTCCGTCAGGGGTGGCAGAAATCCCGACGGCGGGTGCGCTGGCGCTCAAGTTGCCGGGCGCCCCGTAAGACTTGGCGTCCCCGAAGGCGAACACCGCCCCATCGGAGGTCAGCAGCCAATAACCCTCGGAGCCCGGCGTGACGGCTATGCCGACGACGTTCAAATGGCGGCCCTGCAATGACCCATAAAGGACGGCTGCCCCGAACGCCGACACCGCCCCGCTCGTCGTGACGACCAGGTACCCGGCGCAATCATTGGAGTCGTCTGTGGCCACCAGGGCGTCCGGACTGCCTGGCATCGGTTGGTTGACCGGCTGTACGCAATTGAGGCCTCGGGCCGGGCTGTGGTTGGAGCCCGGGCCGGTGCCGGTTGGGCCCGTAGTCGACCCTGTCGACCCGGTGGTCGACCCGCTCGTTGAACTCGTCGTCCCGCTGCCGCCGCCGGCGCTCCCGGGAGCACTGCCGGGCCCGGCCGCACCGCCGCTCGGGCCGCACAGCTGGCCCGCGGTCAGTTCGTCCGCCGCCGAGGTAACCCAGGCCGCCGGCCATCGAGTAGCCGCCGGACGCGTACGCCTCGTACATCCCGTCGTGCGTGCCGGTCCAGGTCGTTGTTGCCGCTCCTGATCGGGCCGGTCAGGAGGGCCGCTTCTTTGTAGAGGAGGGGGTTGAGGAAACCGATTTTCGTCGAACACGCCTCGTCGGACAGCAGGACCGCCGCGCCCCAGGAGGGCGCCGCCACGCTGGTGCCGCCGAACCCGACCCAGGCGCCTCCACCAGCACCGCAAAGGCTCGGAGTGCAGTACTGGGCGTAAGGGTCGCCGGCCAGGGCCGACACGTCCGGGATCTCCCGGCAGCCCTGGGCCAGGGTGCACGTAGGTGATTGTGGAAGCGATGCCGGCTGGTAAGCCGGTCTCGCCCATACCGTGCTGGAGCCACCGCCGGACGCTCCTTACAGGTCGCACCCGCTGTCAAGGCACTGCTCGCCCTTAGCCTTTCGGCTGTTCCAGATGTACTGAGGGCCCGTCGGCGTGTTGCTCGCCGTCCCCCCGACCGCGGTTACAAACGGGGCGGTGGCGGGGTCGTAGACCGCGAACTCTTTGCCCTGGGTCTGGTCGAGGCAACCCTCTGACCCGTCGTCACCGGAGGCAACCAGGACCGTCTGGCCCTGGGCGGCTGCCTCTTCGAACAGCCCTTCCTCCACCTGGTAGTAGGCGCTGGTCATGCCGGTGTCCTGCTCACACGAGCCCCATGAATCGCTGATGACCTCGGGCAGCCCGCCGTCCGCCGTGCCCGACACGGCCAGGTCCCACGGAGCGAGGTCCGTGCCTTGTTGCGAGGCCTCGTAGACCACGACGGTCGCCTTTGGCGCCAGGGCGGCTATCACCTCGAGGTCGGCCGCCACCTCCGTGTCTGTCTGCGTGGGAGGCGCGCTGGTAGGGACGTAGTCGATGGACAGAGATGCCCCCGGTGCATGCTTCGTAACCGGCGATCGCACCGGTGTCGGCCAGGGCGTACTCGATGAGCCCGATCGTCTCCCCCTGTCCCTCTATGCCTCGCTGGTCGAAGCTGGTGAGCCCATAGGCGCTGTCGAGCTGGGACGGGGTCATTCCCTGCTTGCTCATCCCGGAACATGCGCTCGCCGCTTGCGTACCCGTCTGCGTGGCGGCGGTCCGCGAGCCGCCCCGTGGGCCGGTCGCGGCCGGGGTTGGTGCGGCGGCCCGCATGCTGGCCTGCCTGTGCGAACTGGGACACCGTGCGACGGAAGACGGACCAGGTTGTTGTGGGGGACAGCCCAGGGGTCGAGCCCGTCCACAAAGGCGACCGACCCGGCCAGGTCAGCCGGCAACTCGGGGCTCGACGTCGAATCCGATGACCTCGGCCCCTTCGGCTGTCCTGAACCGCACCAAGGGGGCGTGGAAAGCTCCTTCCAGCTGGCCCGAAGTGCCGGTCACGTATTGAGCAAGACGGTTGGCCGAGAGCTTGCCCACCGAGAGGCCTTCTGAGCGCAAGTACTTATCGAGAGCCGACACAGCCTGCTCGCTCGGGCCGAAACGAGCGGCGAACTGCGAGACCGACAGGAAGTGGTGGTACGACGCACTGCCAGGCGTGGACACGGCGGTAGCCGAGCGCGGCCAGCTGCGCGGCGTTGTTGGGCTGGAAATAGACCTGGAACGACGTCGAGGCCGACTTTGGGGCCGGACCTTGAGGCTTGGCCCCAAAGGCCGAGGGCGCCGGAGGAGTGGCACCCTCCAGTGCCACCAATTGGGCGCCGGGAGCGGCGCTGGCCGGGGGCACCGGAGCCAGAACAAAAGTGACCCCGGCCGCGGCAGTCAAAACGACGGGTGGAAGTGCCCGTTTAATCAGCTGAAATGAACGCCACCACGGCTTGGCGCGGCCGCCGGGGCGACGGCAGCCAGACGACAGGACGGTGCGCATCCCTAATACCGCTCCTCTCGTCGACGTCTGGCGCAGGTTGTTATCCCGCGGGTTGGCACCATCTATACTGTCTCGTGCCGTCGTGCTGCATTGGGCGAGGCGGTGCACCGTGAAACTGGGACCTGTGGTGCAGCCTGGAGTGCACGCCGGCCTGTCAAGCCGGAGGCCGCGGGTTCAAATCCCGTCAGGTCCGCGGTCGGATAGCTCAGTTGGTAGAGCGCGCGCCTGAAAAGTGCGAGGTCGCCGGATCGACGCCGGCTCCGACCACCAAGATGTCCAGGAGCGTGCTCGGGGCACGCTCCGCCCATCACCAGGTCACCAGTACTAGCGTTGTCCGGCGCCGCCGACAGGACGCGCTTCCTCCCGGTAGTGTTTGGCCGAAATTCAGTTGACCCAGCTCCAGCCCGTCCCTGGGCACGTGCGCAACTGCGCCAGAAATTAGTGTTCGAGGTCGACCTGGTCCAGGCAGCGACGGATTTCCGTGGCGCGGAAGCGGCGGTGGCCTCCGAGCGTACGGATGGCAGTGATCTTGCCGGCGCGAGCCCAGCGAGTGACTGTCTTGGGGTTGACCCGGAAAAGCGAGGCGACCTCGGCGGGCGTGAGGAGAGAGTCAGCCTGTTGTTGCTCGGCCATGGGCGGGTGACCTCCTAATCGTGCGAAACTCCCTCAAAGGTATGAGTAGGGCGGATAGCCGCGCTATGGCCTTCTAGCGTCATTTGGAGCGGGCATCCTGACTAGTTCTTACTAGCCGGTGAGCCGGTCCGTCCAGAGCGGCGGGCGCCCGTGCAATACTGTCCCCGCGACTTTGAGCATCCCTTGGCCCCAATGACAGACGACCCGGAGCCCCCATTGTTCCCCTCACCAGGAGCTGAGCGCGTGCAGGGAGGTGCGGGCGGGCCAGGCCACCTCGCTTTGGTGGGGGGATCGGAGTGGTCAGCCGGGTGCGAGAGCTTCGATCAGGACCTCCTTCAGGCCTCAGGGACAAGTGAGGTCCTGGTCCTCCCGACTGCTGCCGCCTATTGGCATCCCGATCGGGCGGTGGCCACTGCCGCTTCGTATTTTTCCGCTTTTGGGGCCTCGGTCAAGGCCTGCATGGTGCTGCGCCGGGCCGACGCCGAGGACAAGGCGAACGCCGGGACTGTTCGCGCCGCCCGCTTCGTGTACGTGGCGGGGGGTTCGGTGCTCCACTTGCGTTCGGTATTGAAGGCTTCGCCGGTCTGGGACGCCATGGTCGAGGCGTGGACAAGCGGAGCCGTGCTGGCGGGGTCGTCGGCCGGGGCGATGGTGTTGGGCGACGCCATGGTCGACCCCAGAGGCGGCGCCCTCACGCTCGGGCTGGGCCTGTTACCTCAGCTCGCCGTCCTGCCTCACGCCAACAACTGGTCCGAGGAAAAGACGCACCGTACTGTCAGGCTGGCCTCCAGGGGCCTGCGGATCGCCGCCATCGACGAGAGGACGGCGCTGGTGCGCGCCCCGGACGGGCAATGGCGTCAGGCCGGTGAAGGGGGCGTCACGATCTGGCTCGATGGCCGTCGGGTGGGCCTGGAGGCATTGGCTTCAGGAACGCTGGAGCCCGTGGGGCCGTCTGGCCCTGGTCCCGGAGGAGCGACCGCGGCCGGTACGGCCTCAGTCGATAGCGCCACCACGCCCTAACCGGGCCGGGAACTAAGGGCTTCGGTTGCCCGTCTGGGTTATCCCGGCTTTCCTGGCGTCCGCCGCCGTCAGCCTTCTCGCCAGCGACCAGCTGGTCAAGGCGTTGGAACGGCTGGGCGCCGATCTCGGCACCCCGCAGGTATTGCTGGGCCTGGTCGCCGCTGTCGCCGCGGACGGCCCGGAGCTGACCAGCACCGTAACGGCGCTGCTTTCGGGTGAGCATGCGCTCGGGCTCGGTGTGTTGTTCGGTTCGAACGTGTTCAATATCGCTGCGCTGCTCGGGCTGAGCCCGTTCCTGGCCGACCGGGTCAGGTTCCACCAGAGGGTCGTAGTTATGGAGGGAGTGGCGGCAATCGGCGTCGCCGTGGCCAGTGTGGCTGCCGTCAGCGGGGCCCTCGACCCGGTGCCGGTCCTGGTGCTGACGCTGGTGTTCTTCGTCCCCTACGTTGCCATAGCCGCCGTACCGACCGAACGCTTACCCCTCCCGACGGCGTCCAAGCAGTGGCTGGGCGAAGCATTGCGAGAAGAAGTGGAAGAGACCAAGGACGCCTATCGCCCGTTCTGGAGGGCAAGTACTGGGCTGGCGGCGGCGACGGCGGGGGTGGCGGTCCTCGTCGTTGTAGGCGCCAGCATCCTGATGGAGCACTCCGCCTCGGTCGGAGGTGCTGCCCTCGGGGTGCCCGAGATCGTACTGGGCGCCGTCGTGCTGGCCGGGGTGACCAGCTTGCCCAACGCGGTGGCGGCCGTCTACCTGGCCCGAGCGGGCAAGGGCGCGGCGACTCTGTCAGTAGCTATGAACAGCAACACCGTGAACGTGGTGGGCGGGCTGGCGCTGCCGGCGGTGATCGCTGGCTTCGCCGTGGCCCACCTGGGCGGTGGCACGGTGTTCGCCGGGGCCTCCTACCTGGCTATGACGGCGCTGGCCATCCTGCTGGCGTACAGAGGCGGGGGCCTCGGTCGTCGCGCCGGCGGCGTTCTGATTTTCGCCTATGCAGTTTTCCTGGGTGTCCTGATCGCCATCGGCTGAGCCTGGTCCCGGGGGCGGCTCGAGCCTTGCTTACGACTCGGTAATGCTCACGCTGACGATCTTGTGCACGATCTTCGGTGGGCAGCTGCCGTTGGTGGTGGCGGCGGACGAGCCGTCGGCGTTGATCTTGTTCATCACGCTCATCCCGGCCGTCACCTGCCCGAAGTAGCTGTAGTTGGGCGAGAGCTCCTTGCCCCCGTCGCCCACGACAAAGAAGAACTGGCTGCCGTCGCTGCTCGGGCTGCCCGAGTTGGCCATGGCCAGCGCTCCCGCCGTATAGACGCTGGCGCTCTTGGGCGCTCCCCCATTGAACGAGTAACCGGGGCCGCCCGTACCGGTCCCGGTCGGGTCGCCGCCCTGGTTGACGAAGGCGGTGCACACCCGGTGGAACGCGGTGCCGTTGAAGAAGTGGTAGCCGGCCAGGAACACGAAGTTGTTCACGGTGGTCGGGTTCTGCGCCGCCAGGAGCTTGATGGTGATCGTCCCGGCGTTGGTGACCATCGTCGCCGTGTAGTCCTTGGCCGGGTTGATGCACATCGGCGGGGCCGATGAGAAGTGGGTGTAGTGCTTCGAGGTGCCGTTCAGGTTGGGGCAGCCCACCTTGGCGGGAGCACTGACGAGGGGCACGGAAACGGGCGGGGCTGTCGTGGTGGTGGGCGCCGTCGTCGAGGTCGTCGACGCCGAGCTCACCGTTGTGGTGCCCGCAGCCGTCTTGCCCCCGCCACCGGACAAGACGGCGGTGAGTACCGCGATCAGGGCGATCACCACGGCGGCCACCGCCCCGCCCAGGAAGAACCGCTGCCTCCGGCTTACGCTGCATCTGGGTCCGGCGCAGCTGGTCCATGCGGTGCTTGTTGGCTTGTTGACGCACACGTTTATCCGACGGCACGGCGGCGCATGGTAGTCGAATTCGTCGCCGCCTGGGTGGCGGTTGCGGTCGCGGCTCGTGCTCGGGCCGGGGCTGGGCTCGTTCAAGGCACCTGGTACCCTGCAAGCCGTGGCAGTGCTGGTCCAGAAGTTCGGCGGGTCCTCCGTTGCCGATGCTGAGCGGATGCGCAACGTGGCGGACTACGTGGCGCGCGTACGCCGGCGGGGCGACCAACCCGTCGTAGTGGTCTCGGCGATGGGGAACGAAACCGATGACCTGATGGACATCGCCAGCAAGGTGTCGCGTACCCGGCCGGGCCGGGAGATGGACATGCTCGTTACGGCGGGAGAACGCAAAGCAATGGCGCTGTTCTGCATGGCGCTGCACGACCTGGGTGTAGCGGCGGACAGTTTCACCGGCAGCCAGGCCGGGTTGGTGACCAGCGGCGAGCACACCAAGGCGAAAATCCTCGAGGTGCGCCCCGACTCGGATCCGTGCTGCCATGGAGGCGGGGCGAGTGCCGGTAGTGGGCGGCGCCCAGGGCGTGTCGGTCGATCGTGAGGTCACGTTCCTGGGACGGGGCGGTTCGGACACTACGGCGGTGGCTCTGGCCAAGGCCCTTGACGCTGATGCGTGCGAGCTGTACACCGACGTCCCGGGCGTTTTCAGCGCCGACCCGAGGGTCGTCCCGTCAGCGCACCGGCTGGCAAAGGTCAGCTACGAGGAAATGCTGGAGATGAACGCCGCCGGCTGTCCCAAGCCGACCATGCGTTCGGTGGAATTTGCGCGGGCGCACGGGGTGCGCCTGCACGTGCGGTCCAGCTTCACCTGGGAGCCGGGCACGTGGGTCGAACAGGAAGGCAGCGCTATGGAACAGGCGATCGTTTCGGCCGTTGTCGCCGACCAATCGGAGGCCAAGGTGACCGTGGCCGGTGTCCTCGACCGGCCGGGCATAGCCGCCAAGTTGTTCAGGGCACTGGCCGACCAGCTCATAAACGTAGACATGATCGAGCAAAACGTGTCATTGCACGGGACCACCGACATATCCTTCACCGTCCCGCACGAGGACCTGGAACTGGCCAAACAAATAGCCAGCGACCTGCAAAGCGAAATAGGGGCGACCGGTACGTACGCCGACCCCGAGATAGCCACGGTTTCGATCATTGGGGCGGGGATGCGGACTCACCCCGGCGTGTCGGCCACCATGTTCGAGGTGCTGGCCACAGAGGGGATCAACATTGAAATGATCTCCACGTCGGCTATTCGCCTGACCTGCGTGGTCCGGGCCTCCGACGCAGACCGGGCCGTCGTGGCCCTGCACAAAGCGTTTCGGGCTCGACCGGGAGGCTGGTTATTGATGGGCCTCTCAGTAGGGGTTTACGGGGCCACTGGACAGGTCGGCGGCGTCATGCTCCAGATCCTGGCCGAGCGGGAGTTCCCGGTCGACCGTTTACGCCTTTTCGCGTCACAGCGCTCCGCCGGTCAATTGCTTGACGGGGTGGTGGTGGAGGACGTGGCCGTCGCCGACCACAAGGGCATAGATATCGCCCTTTTCAGTATGGGTGCACAGGCGTCTCGCGAATGGGCGCCGGTAGTGGCCGGCGCCGGCGCCGTCGTCATCGACAATTCAAGGGCGTGGCGGATGGACCCTGAGGTCCCGCTAGTAGTTCCCGAAGTAAATGTGGACGACCTCGCACAGATCGATAAAGGTATCGTCGCCAACCCGAACTGCACGACGATGGTCGCCATGCCCGTGCTGAGGCCGCTGCATGATGAGGCGAACCTGCGCCGGCTGGTCGTCTCCACCTACCAGGCCGCTTCCGGCGCAGGGCGCAAGGGCGTCGACGAATTGGCCGGCCAGGTCCATGAAGTCGGGGAGAAAGCGGCGGCGCTCACTTTTGACGGCTCGGCGTTGCCGTACCCCGATCAAAAAGTGTTCCCCGGGCCGCTGGCTTTCAACATCCTGCCTATCGCCGGCAATCTCGTCGACGACGAGACCGACGAAGAACACAAATTGCGCGACGAGAGCCGCAAGATCCTCCACATACCGGATCTGGCGGTCGGGGTCACCTGTGTCAGGGTGCCCGTTTTCACGGGTCATTCCCTGTCAGTGCTGGCCCGTTTCGAACAAGCCATTTCCCCGGGTCGGGCCAAGGAAATCTTGCGAGTCGGCGCCGGGCACGCGCCTCGTCGACATGCCGACCCCGTTGGCGTCCGCCGGCATCGACGACTGCCTTGTCGGCCGGGTCCGCGAAGACAAGTCACAACCTGACGGGCGGGGCTTGGCCCTGTTCATAGCGGGTGACAACCTGCGCAAAGGGGCCGCTCTTAATGCCGTGCAGATTGCCGAGGCCCTGATGGACCGGGGCGCAGTTAGGGCCTGAGGCTTCAGGCCGCTCGTGGGGCAGGACGCAAGGCATCTGGTGGCAGCTCGGGCATCCTTGCTCATAGCGTTTCGCCGCTTCTTCAAGCGAAAGGCCCAGCTGGTTGGCCAGCGAGGCCAGCCAGGCCAGGACGTCTCCGAGCTCGTGGAGCTGCTGTTCAGGCGAGCCTTTGCGCACCGCCTGCGATAGTTCGCCCAACTCCTCGGCTAGCCAAGCTACGGTGGCCGCCTTCCCGCGGGCCGAGTCCCGCCGGCCGTAGGTGGCCTGCATGAGTTCCTGGAAGGCGGAAAGATCCATTGTCTGGCTGCGGACGCGCCCGCTCAGCTACAGGTGGGACACCGCCGGTCCGCCGGCCGGGCCTGCAATTGCTCGACAGCCAGGGGCGTGGCGCATACCTCGCACTGCCCGTAGGTGCCGTCCTCCAGGCGTCTCATGGCGGCCTCGACGTCGTCCAGGTCCTGGCGAAGGTTAGACAGCAATTCGGCGTGACGCTGCTCCACAACCCCCGAGGCTAGCCTTCCCAATCGAGGCCAAGAGGAGAAAGGAGCCTCTCGGTGGACGTGAGACCCTCAGCTTCGATGGACCAGCCCGCAGCGGTACTGGTCCGGCTGGATCCAGGGGGGCCGGGTTTGTGCCCACCCGCCGCTCCCTTTCTTCGCGCCGATGACACCGGCGTCTTGCGGGGCGACGGGATCTTCGAGCGCTTCCTGGTCATCGGTGGCCAGCCACGCCATTTCGAGGACCATTTGGCCCGCATGGCCCGTTCTGCCGACAGCGTCCAGCTGGCCGCGCCGGGCGCCGACGCCTGGAGGGAGGCCGTTGCTGTCGCCATAGAGGCGTGGCCGGGGGGCGACGAATGGTCGATGCGGCTCGTCTGCACCAGGGGCCCGAGGACGGGGGGCCGCCCGTCGCCTACGTTCTCGGCCAGGAGCTGAGCCCGAGCGTCACGCGCCAGCGTCAAGGCGGCGTCGCTGTAGTCACCGTAGCCCGGGGCATGCCGAGCGGGCTCGGCGCAGAGGCACCCTGGCTGCTGCTCGGGGCCAAAACCCTCTCGTACGCCGTCAATATGGCGGCCAAACGGTGGGCGGAGTCGAGGGGCGCGGACGACGCCATTTTCGTGGGTAGCGACGGGATGGTGTGGGAGGGCGCCAACTCGGGCGTAGTGGTTTCCCATGGAGGGCGCCTGGTTAGCCCCCCCGCCTCGGTCGGGATACTGGACAGCATCAGTGTGGCCCGGCTGTTCAGCGCGGCCGAGGCTGCCGGCTGGGACGTAGCCCGGGAGGAACTGAAGGTGCACGAGCTGTTCGAGGCGGACGGCGTCTGGCTCTCTTCGAGCATGCGCTTCACCCGCGTGCACACGCTGGACGGCAAAGGCTTGCCCCCTGCTCCGGCCCACGAAGAGCTGGTCGCCCTGTCCGCCGCTAGCTAGCTGGGTGGCGCCTCACCGAGGAGGCGCTGCATGCACACGACGTCGAGCCACCGGCCGAACTTGCGGCCCACCTCGCGCTCCGTGCCGATCATCTCGAACCCGCACGACTCGTGCAGTGCGACGGAGGCGTCATTGTGCCCTCCGACCGGGCCATGACGGCGTGAAAGCCATGCGCTTCAGCCAGGCGGAGCAGCTCGTCCAGGATGGCCCGCCCGATGCCCAGCCGCTGGGACCCCTCCGCCACATAAACCGAGTCCTCGACGGTCGTGCTGTAGGCGGCCCGGGGCCGATAGGGCGATAGCGAACCAAACCCGATGACGACGTCCTCGCCTTCGTCATTGGTGGTCACCGCGACCACGGCCGGGTGGGCGCCTGAGTGCCCCGCCAACCATTCGAGCTGGTCTTCGAGCGACCTCGGGCTCATGTCGAAGGTGGCCGTGCCTGACTCGATCTCCCGGTTGTAGATGGCCAGCATGCCGGCGGCGTGGGCAGTGCCGGCGGGCTCGAGCCTGAAGGCGGGCGCGGCCGGTGGGTCGCCGGCGGCCGGCAGGATCTGGCTCGGAGAACTCTCATGACGCGTAGTGCTCACGGCCTGCCAGATTAGGTGAGTCGGTTTGAGCGAGCGGTGGGGGGGTGGGGTCGCCGCCGGCTGTGCGCCGCACGGCGCGGCCGGCGGGCGAGGCCGGCGCCGCACGGCGCGGTCGATCTCGTTGCAGTTTGGTGTTCCCGTTGCCAAAAATGTCGTAGGACAGCACTTTCTGCCACAAGTTTGCCTTTCTGCTACCAGATCGAATTAAACCTTGACCCGCCGGCGAGGCCGGCGCCTCGCTACCTGGGGGCCATGGTGGCGGAGTTCTATCTCGTCGCAGTTCGGTGTTCTTGTGGCCAAAAGTGTCGTAGGACAGCACTTTCTGCCACAAGTTTGCCTTTTGGCCACGAGACCCGGGTTGGCCACGACCCGGGTTGGCCACGAGACCCGGGTTGGCCACGAGACCCGGGTTGGCCACGAGACCCGGGTTGGCCACGAGACCCGGGTTGGCCACGAGACCCGGGTTGGCCACGAGACCCGGGTTGGCCACGAGACCCGGGTTGGCCACGAGACCCGGGTTGGCCACGAGACCCGGGTTGGACCGCCAGATCGACGCCGGACGTTGGCCGCGTTTGGTGTCGACCGCCGCTAGTAGGGCTGATGTGGTCGCCGAGGCCGGCGAAGGGGGGAGTCGTGGGCTTTCTCGGCGACGTTTTTGCTTCTGGGCGCGGGTCGCCGAACTCGGCGCGACTTTTGTCGAAACCGAGCAGAAATCACGCCCAGAAAGCCTAAAGTGCGCCCAAAAAGGGGACAAAAATGGCCAGATCTGGACCAGATCTGGGGCGGGTGGCCGGGACGCCCCACTTGGCGTTCTGGGGCCTATCGCGTGACTTGGGTCGCCGAGGTGTTGCTGCACAACAGTTCCCGGTCCCAAGTCGCCATTTCGCGCCCAGTCTGGAGGCGGCGGCCGGCTGGAGCCTGCGGTCGGGCCAGCTTGCGCACTTCGGGACGGGCCATTCCCGTTCAGTCGGCGCGGCCGCCGCTTAAAGCGAACAGAGACCGAGCCCACTACTATTGGGCGGTCACCCGGTCGGCAAACCGGGGCTGCCCCCTTAGCTCAGTCGGCAGAGCACAGCCATGGTAAGGCTGGTGTCGTCGGTTCGATTCCGACAGGGGGCTCCATTCGTGAGCAGCAGATCTGGCCCTCTAGCTGCTGTTTTGTCAAAAATTGTGGGATTTGGCGATTGGCCGTCAGGGACCGCCGTAGACCCGTTTGTACCCCTGTTTTCCGATGCTTCGCGCACGGATCGCGCACGACGGATGGACAAATACAGCAGGGCTGACCAGCCTGAATTGCCCGAAGTCTGGACACTGCGGTTCGCGCGAGTCGTCTGCCAGCGAGGCGGGCAAGACATTTCGGCAATCGGTTGCCCACCCGAGGCCTGAGGGCTCCACCGTGAGACAATGTTCAGCGTGGCGGCGACGCGCGCCCAGCAAGACGGGAGACCGTTGGCTATCAACGTCCAACTACTTGGGCGGTTTGCCGTGACCATGGGAGACCGGCGTATGTGCTCGTGGCCTCGGCCCAGCGCCCGGCGACTGTGCCAGCTGGTGCTCATCAGCCCCGGGCGTCGGATCAGCCGGGAGTCGGCCCGCGA